>NZ_BMKD01000001.1 GCF_014643835.1 Mucilaginibacter rubeus
GTTTATTGAAGATAGCAAACATATTAACTGCTTTCAGCATTGCCTGTAAAAGCAAATGGCCGAATAATCTTTTGCTTTGCAATTTAATTATTCAGCCATTTTAAGCCCTGTTGCGCAACGGCCACATTCATATCGGGCTTTTTTGTAATCCAGTACTGGTTATCTACCGTTATTAAACGGAATAAAATACCGTGTTTTCACGGGTTGCGGGACCGTTTTTAAATGGCGAGATTTAAGCGTTGATTAAATCATGCAAAACAAGAACTGCCATTACCTATCACGGGTTGCTAATATTGCCTTCAATAATAATTGATATAATATTTAAAACCTAAACCTTAACTTTAACCTTGTCTTTACACCCGTCAGTTTGATGGGTGTTTTTTGTTTTATACCAGTTCAAATTCATGAGCGTTCAGTAAGCGGGCATTGTTGTTTAAATTACAATTTGTACTTACTTTCACCCTCAATGAATCATCTGTTTACAGGTTACAAAACGCTTCAAAAATTAATACTTCCGGCGCTGTTACTTTCTGCTACATTATCAAAAGCGCAGGTGTTTGGCGGTAATCCGCCTTCTATAAAGTGGAAACAGGTAAACACACCGCCCGCGCGGGTAATATTCCCGGCCGGATTGGATTCGGCGGGATTAAGGGTTGCCAATATCGTGCAGCAAATGAACGGCCCGATCCGGTCAACAATCGGCTTTAAGCAAAAACAAATCAGTATTGTATTGCAAAACCAAACCACCGTAGCCAACGGCTATGTAGGATTGGCCCCCTTCAGGAGCGAGTTTTTTTTAACCCCAGAGCAAAATAGCTTTGATATAGGCAGCCTGCCATGGCCGCAGCAACTGGCTATTCACGAGTACAGGCATGTGCAGCAGTACAATAATTTTAATGTAGGCCTGTCGCATTTACTCCGCATAATTTTTGGCGAGGGCGGGCAGGCGCTGGGTAATGATTTGGCTGTACCTAACTGGTTTTTTGAGGGCGACGCTGTATTTAACGAAACCCTGGTAAGCGAACAGGGCAGGGGCCGGCTGCCTTATTTTTTTACAGGTTACCGTGCGTTGTGGGCTGCGGATAAGAACTACAGCTATATGAAGCTTCGCAATGGCTCGTACCGCGATTATGTGCCCGATCATTACCCGCTCGGCTATATGATGGTAGCCTACGGTCGCGAAAAATATGGCAGCGAACTATGGAAAAACGTAACACATGACGCCGCGGCCTATCGCGGTGGCTTTTATCCTTTTCAATGGGCTGTTAAAAAATACACCGGCGAAAGTTTCAAAACCTTTTCAAATAACGGGTTTGCTTATTTCAAACAGCAATTTGCCGAAGATAACACCCAACCGGTTGCAGAACGAAGGACACATTTTGACGCCAACCGGCAATACCCGGCTTTTGTGAATGATAGTACGCTCATCTATGCCAAAAATACTTACGATCACTTGCCCGCCTTTGTCATTAAAAACGGTAGTAAAGAAGTGAAAATCAGCACCCGTTCCTATTCATTGGATAGTTATTTTGATTATCACAACGGTAAAATAATTTATACATCCTATCGGCCGGATTTACGCTGGGGCTACCGTAATTATAGTGAATTGATGCTGCTTGATGCAAAAACAGGCCAGGAACACCGGATCACCTCAAAAGCAAAATACTTTTCGCCTGCTTTTAGTGCCGATGGTCAAAGTATTGTTGCTGTACGGGTTGATCCATCAGGTGCAAGCCGGCTACATATTTTGGATACTGCAGGGAAACTGCAACAGGAAATTCCAAATCCCCGGGGGCTGTTTTATACTTACCCTAAGTTTTATGGCGATGGCAAACTGCTGTCGGCAGCGCGCAATAAGGAAGGCAAAATGGGGATAGCCCTTACCGAGATTGCTACCGGTAAAACGGATTATTTAACGCCACTGAGTTATCGCCCGATAGGTTTTATCGCCCTGAAAAAGGATACGCTTTATTTTACCCAAACCGATGGTAAAAACGACCGCCTGTTTGTAATGATGCTTAACGATAAAAGTGTTTATGAGATGCTGCCTACCGGTAACGACAGTGGCATAGGTTATTATCAACCTGCTGTAAGCGACAATAAACTGGCCTGGGTAGGTTTTACAGCTGATGGTTACCGGATTAGCCAGGCTAACAAAAAAGATTTAAAATGGATAGCCGCCGGGGGGGATTATGCACGCTACCTGCCCGACCTGGGGATCACCGCGCTCAAAAAAGATTCGGCTGCCAATTTAGTTGCCGAAATAACTAATAAGCCTTTGCAGGTTACCAACTATTCCAAAGCGCATGGATTGTTTAATTTTCACAGTATCATCCCCAACATCAGCGACCCTAATTATTCATTCGCTATCACAGGCGAGAACGTGTTGAATACTTTTCAGTCCGAGTTGTCTTTTGATTATAATACTAACGAAGGCTACAAGCAGTTTGGTTTCGATGCCATTTATGGGGCCTTATTCCCCTATATTTCGGCCGGGGCCGATTATACACTCGACAGGCGGAGCTTTTATAAAGGCCAATACGTTTACTGGAACGAGACTGCTGTACATAGTGGCTTGCGGGTCCCCCTGAATTTTAGTGAAGGCAAGCGTTTAACCAGTATTACCCTTGGCAGCGACCTGTATTTTAACAGCATCAACTTTCAACAAGCCTACAAAAGCAGTTTTGCAGATAGATCGTACAGTTATCTGAATAACTATATCAGTTTTAGCAATCAAACGCAACAGGCACAGAAAAATATTTATCCCCGGTTTGCGCAAAGCATAGGCGTCAATTATAAATCGGCAGTTTCGGGCTCAGGAGCAACACAACTGTTAACAACCGGGTCGTTTTACTTCCCTGGCTTGTTTGTGAACCACAACTTTGTCATCAGCCTGGCGCGCCAGCAAAAAGGAAAAGATAATGTAATCAGTTTCTCTAATGATTTCCCTTTCTCCAAAGGTTATACCGCCGAAAACCTGGATAATATGAATAAGATTGGCTTAACCTATCATATGCCAATAGCGTATCCTGATGCAGGTTTCGGTAACCTGTTTTACCTGTTACGCTTACGTACTGCATTGTTTTTTGATTATACCCATGCCAGCGCATCAAACTTTTTTACCGATGGCAGCAGCTTTAAACAAAACTTCAGGTCAGTGGGCGGTACCTTGTATTTCGATACCAAGTTCTTTAATCAAAACAGTATCACATTCGGTGTCAGGTATAGCAGGCTGCTGGACGAAGATTTTTTTGGCGGAGTAGGGAGAAACAGGATAGAGCTGGTTTTGCCGGTTACATTTTTTTGACGTTAATAAGCTTTGTTTCTGATGTAACCATCTCTTGGAAACACACCGGCTATATCACCATGACATTCATATAGAAAAGTTTTTCGGTTAATAAGGTAATCGAAAATTCGCTGATCTTTATTTGAGATTTTAAAGCCATATTTTTTTAATCGCATATACCCATAAATACCATAAGCTTGCGTTTCACTACATATATTAACAAGCATTGCACGTAATTTAGTAACCTGTTTGTGCTTTGCAAGGCTATCTATTAACTTTGCTTCGTCGGTTTCATATGCGCCATCACCGCAGTATAATCCGAACATTTCATGCTCGTTTAATTCTTTTTTTAGGTCGTCGATAGTTTTTGCAGAGTCATAAAATGCATTTCTTAATTTTAGATACTGCATAGCCTTTAAAGTATCTATTTTAGGGTGATTTCTGAGTATGTTGGATTTTCTATCGTAATCATTATAGCGTATTGATGTCCCCTGGCCGTATAGAACCGAACTTAAACAAATAGTGTCATCATGCACCAATAAATTTATATGATAGTCATAAGTACCGTTAAGTGTTATATTTATTAAACGGTGAGTATACCCGAAATCAACGTCTCTGTCATATACAAGTTTTACGTCGCTATTAACAGGTTCGCGGGTTTTCTTGATGCTATCAGCACGCTGATAAAGTCGGTTGGCAGATTTTTCCTGGTTCGCCAATGCTTCAAATTTGAGATAGAATGTTCTATCCAGATTTTGGCAGTAACCGTCACAAGTGGTTAGCAAAAGTAAAATGAACAATATCTTTTTTGCGATCTTCATTTAATGTTGCTTAACGGAATTTACAAGATATCAGTTTTATGTCCTGATATCTTGTATCTTGAATCTTTTCTCTAACTATTCGCCAGCCTGATCAATTCCCTAACCCGGTCAACGCCGGTAACATCAATGCTGTATTCATCGCCGGCTTCGTTGCTCATGAGAATATGATCGTTATGAAATTTCATTTTACTGGCAATTTTTATCCTTGCCGATGAGTGTACTTCGGTAGCGCCGGTAAAATGGATCAGGTCGGCTACGTTAACTTCACTTACGCCGCTCCCGGGCATGATACTGATACGGCCTGCCGCCTGCTCAATAAGTCGGTTTAAGTTACTGGCGCCTTCAATAGCCGTGCTTTTACCACCCGAGGTCAGGATCCGCTCGCAGCCCATTTCTATAATTTCTTCAAGGGCTTTATGCTGATCGGCACACATGTCGAAGGCCCGGTGGAACGTTACGCCCAGGCCCCATTGCCGGGCAAGGCGCACCATTTCGGTACAGCGTTCTATATCTATGGTGCCGTCTTCCCGGAGTATGCCTATCACAATGCCATCGCATCCGGCGTCAATGCAATACCTGATATCGGCCATCATGAGCTTGTACTCCATATCATTGTACAAAAAATCGCCGCCGCGCGGGCGGATGAGCACATACAGCTTGATATGGAGCAGGCTGCGGGCCATTAATATCGTACCGTGAGATGGGGTGGTGCCGCCATCCTTCAAATTTTCGCAAAGTTCAACACGCACAGCGCCGCCCTCCTGGGCCGCCAGGGCCGATGTAACCGAATTAGCACAAACTTCGAGCGATACTTGCATGTTTTTTTAAGTCCATAGTCCATGGTCGATAGTCCATAGCCTTTTTTGTTCATAGTCTATAGTCGATAGTTCATAGACTACTACTGTTAAGTTAACTATATTCTGCAATATTAAGCCATGGACTATCGACTATGGTCCATGGCCTAAATTATTTATAATAACTCTTGCCAGGTATTAACAGATCCTGCTGCTGCGCATTGCAAACAGCGTATGAAAAACCGCTTTGTATGGCATATGCGCCATATTCACCCTTTTTATTGATAGCTAAAAAGCCAACCTGGATCTTTTTTGCTATTTCCGGCTTCTTTTTGATAATGCGGTTTACGGCTTCCTTACAGGCATCCTCGGGCGATAAACCCTGGCGCATTAATTCAACCACCAAGAAGCTGCCCACATTGCGGATCACCTCTTCGCCAACACCGGTTGATGTAGCACCGCCAACTTCATTATCTACGTAAAGGCCCGCGCCTATAATAGGACTGTCGCCAACACGGCCATGCAGTTTGAAGGCCATACCGCTGGTAGTGCATCCGCCCGAGATATTGCCTTTGGCGTCAATAGCCAGCATACCAATAGTATCATGGTTATATTTATTGCCAGGTTTGCCGCCGTTTTCGATATTCATAACGGGGCTGTACTGGGCCTTTTTAAGCCACTCCTTCCAGATCTTTTCTGTTTCGGGGGTTAACAGTTTTTCTTTTTTCATACCCTGCTCAACGGCAAACTGGGTAGCACCTTCGCCAACCAGCATTACGTGAGGGGTTTTCTCCATCACCAAGCGGGCCACCGAAATAGGGTGGGCTATATTCTCCATGGCTGCTACCGAGCCGCAGTTGCCAAACTCGTCCATGATACATGAGTCGAGGGTTACATGTCCGTCACGATCCGGCAAGCCGGTGCGGCCTACGGTATGGTTGGTAATATCTTCGGCTTCGGGAATGCGGGCGCCGGCTTCAATGGCGTCGAGCGCACGGCCCCCGGCTGATAATACTTTCCAGGCTCCTTTGTTGGCTATAATGCCAAAATCCCAGGTTGAAATTACGATAGGATAACCGCCTTCGGGCTTTGATATGACAGTTTTTGCGATGGCAGATTTAGAAAGCGCTGCAAATGAAGCACCTGCAGCAGATAATTTAATGAACTTACGGCGGTTGTACATACCGCTAATATATGAAAAACAGTTTTAAGTCGTAAGTTCTAAGTCTTCAGTCTGAAGTCGTAACTCTTGAGTTTTAAGTTAAGACCCTGTCAGGTTATAAAAATGAAGGTTTTTGACCCGCGACTTAAGACTTTCGACTTTGAAAAAAAAGCTATTCGAAATCCCGCTGGCAATTAAAACAATGCCAGGCTTTACGGCTATAAAACGGGAATATCATCAATAAAAATGAGATGATGGCAGTGAGCCAATGAACCCTTTTTTCGGTTGCAGAACCGTAGCGTACATTGGTTGAGCCACAATAAGGGCAAATCACCGCATTAAGCGTTTCGTCGTCAATTTCAATATGGTCCTGGTCGTGCAGGTCACCTTCGGCAGCTAAGATTTCACGGCAACGCTCCAGGTCGCGCTCAAATATTTTTAGTTTAATACCGCCTACAGCCTGGTTGTAAAGCGGGTTTGAACCTATGGTGTTTTCATCGGCAATAAAGCAGGGAATGCCATAACCCTCCAGTTTGGTGCGGATGATATGTGCAAGCATCACATCATAATAAGTTTCAAATGTTATGATCTTTTCTTCGGGTTGAACGGCCATATGTAGATAAATATTAATCAAAGGTAAATTGTTTTTTATTTAATTTGGACGCCATGAACCGCATCGACCGAATATCAGCCATTTTGATCCAACTACAATCGCGCAGGGTAGTAAAGGCCGGTGATATTGCCGATAGGTTCAACATTAGCCTGCGTACAGTTTATCGCGACATAAAAACGCTTGAAGAAGCAGGCATTCCCCTTATAGGCGAAGCCGGGGTTGGCTACTCTATTATGGATGGTTATCGCCTGCCCCCGGTAATGTTTACCCGCGAGGAAGCCACCGCTTTTTTAACCGCCGAAAAATTTGTTGAAAAGCTTACAGATACCTCTACGATGGCGCAGTACCAATCGGCCATGTATAAGGTGAGGGCCATTCTTAAATCATCAGAAAAAGATGCTTTGGAAAATCTTGACGGCAGCATCGAAGTACTGAAAAGCCATAGCCAAAAACGCGCCGGAAGTACTGATCATATTCAAACCATACTGGATTGTATCATTTGTAAGAAGATCATGTGCATTGACTATTTCGCCGCCCACTCGCAGGAAAATACCAAACGCGATGTAGAGCCGGTCGGCGTTTTTTTCCTTGATAGTTTCTGGCACCTGATAGCTTACTGCCGCCTGCGCAGTGATTACCGCGATTTCAGGATCGACCGTATCAAAAAGCTGATGGTAACAGATAAAAGTTATATCAACAGCAAGCACCCTACGCTAAAGGATTATATTGATAAGATGGCCAGCGAAAAGCAGCTTGAACAGGTGGTGATCAAAGTTGACAAGGAGATTCACAGCTACCTTGATCATCAAAAATACTATGGTGGTTTTGTATCTGAGAAAACTGTAGGCAATAAGATTGAAATGACTTTTTTGACCATCTCATTAGAAGGTTTCGCCCGATGGTATATGACCTTTGGCGACCGTGCTGAAATCATTAAACCAGATACACTGCTGCAGCGTGTACGGGAGATCACCGCGACCATAGCCCAAAAAATAAATTAATTTCTTTTCTTTTTTCCTGCTGACATAAGGCTGTCACCAGTGCGTTGTTACTTTGTTTCATAATGGCAGGGGCAGGGCTTTTATTGGTCGTGTTTTTGCGGGTAATTTAAACCATACACTTATGAAACATTGGATAATAGTAGTATCAAAAGATCACATTGGCCGTGGCATTTCCGGGGGATTTATTCAGGCCAATCATGGTAAACTGGCGCCGCTTAAACGTATGGAGGTTGGCGACTGGGTAGCGGTGTATTCGCCTAAACAAAAGATGAACGGCAATGAGCCTTTGCAGGCTTTTACAGCCATTGGTCAGGTGCGTGACGAGGATATTTATCAGAAGCAAATGGCTATCGATTTTATCCCATACCGCCGCAATGTAAATTACTACGAATGTGCCGAAGTACCGATAGCCCCGATGATTGACGAACTCGATTTTATCACCAACAAAAAAGCGTGGGGTTACAACTTCAGGTTTGGGTTTTTTGAAGTTCCCGGCGCAGATTTTAAGAAGATAAAGGAACAAATGATCACTGCAAAACAACCACTATTAAATAAAGCTACGTTATGGAAAAATTAACAGTAAATGTGCAGGTAAAATTTAAAGCCCCGATGGCTAAAGTTTGGCAAGGCCTGACTGACCCTGCTATGGTGAAAAAATATTTTTTTGGTACCGATCTTGAATCGAGCTGGAGGGTAGGGGAGCCCATAAAATTCAGTGGGGAGTGGGATGGTAAAAAGTATGAAGACCATGGAACTATCCTGGACATTGATCCCGGTACATTTGTAAAATATAATTACTGGAGCAGCATGAGCGGTACC
This sequence comes from Mucilaginibacter rubeus, assembly GCF_014643835.1. Classification (GTDB taxonomy): domain Bacteria; phylum Bacteroidota; class Bacteroidia; order Sphingobacteriales; family Sphingobacteriaceae; genus Mucilaginibacter; species Mucilaginibacter rubeus. The sequence goes on from NZ_BMKD01000001.1 coordinate 8,497, forward strand.
GAAGACAGGCCCGAAAACTATGCTAACATTACCTATAGCCTAACCGAGAATAATGGCGAAACCGAGCTTACCATTACCCAGGATAATGTAAAAAATGAGGAAGCCAAAACGCATTCAGAGCAAAATTGGAAAGGGATTTTTGAGGGACTGAAGAAGTTGGTTGAATAATAATAATTATAAACTAATAATTTATATAATCATTATAATTAACTGTATAAAAATTAATTATATATCAATATAACAAATAGTAATAGCTCCAGGTATGGATAAAGTAACAATAAAAGGTTTCTTTTTGGTCGGCATTTCGGTGCGCACCACAAATCAGGGCGGCCAGGCGATGAAGGATATTGCCGGGCTCTGGAACTGGTTTATGAGTGAGCATGTTTTACAGCAGGTGGTGAACCGCGTCAGCGATGATATTTATTGTGTGTACACTGATTATGAAAGCGATAAGGATGGCTTTTATACCGCAGTACTGGGTTGTAAGGTAGCTACTAAAGACAATTCCCTGAAGGGCTGATCTGCATTACTGTGCCTCCCGGAAACTATAACCGTTATATTGCCAAAGGTGCACTGCCGCAATCAGTAGGGGAAACCTGGCACCAGATCTGGACAAGCGACATTGACAGGAGGTACATGGCTGATTTTGATGTATACGGAGACAGATCACGTCATTCGGAGGACGCAGAGGTGGAGGTTTTTGTGGGAGTGAATAACTAACTATCGTCATGCTGAACTTGTTTCAGCACCCCATCAGAAGAGCCGCCTGGAATCTTGCTTGTGAGGTGCCGGAATAAATTCGGCATGACTTTTTAGCTAAAAGAATATAGCGTTTAGACTACAGAAAACTCTGTAATTTCTAAAATTCTATAAATTGTAATTGGTATTACCTACTAAAAGTCAATCGTTTACCGGCTTTACCTTCAATAAGACTTCCATTCGCATATGCCAGGTTTCCCGATATCAAAGTATAAGCTACCTGCGAGCGGAAGGTATTGCCTTCAAATGGGCTCCAGTTACATTTATACAGGATATTACTTTTATTTACGTTCCAGGGTTTGTTTAAATCTACAAGTACAAGGTCGGCCCAGTAACCCTCGCGGATGAAGCCACGTTTTTCTATTTGAAAAAGGGTAGCTACGTTATGCGCCATTTTTTCTGCAATTTGCTCGAGGCTTATTTTGCCGTGATGATATAGCTCAAGCATGGCGGGCAAAGCATGCTGAACCAACGGTCCGCCGGATGGCGCCTGCAGGTAAGGCTGCTCTTTTTCTTCTATAGTATGCGGGGCGTGGTCGGTAGCAATAACGTCAATCCTTCCATCAAGTACAGCACGTAAAATACCATCACGGTCTGCCTCTGTTTTTACTGCCGGGTTCCACTTAATATAGTTGCCTTTTGTGTCATAATCTGCATCGGTAAACCACAGGTGATGGATGCAGGCTTCGGCGGTAATTCGTTTATCTTTTAATGGAATTGTGTTGTCAAAAAGATGTGTCTCACGCTCGGTAGAAATGTGCAAAATATGCAAACGGGTGTTGTGTTTTTTTGCCAGCTCAACCGCCATTGATGACGACAAATAGCAGGCCTCTGCGCTCCTGATTTTTGGATGCATCCGCACCGGAATATTTTCGCCAAGCAGCTGTTTGTAATGAGCAAGATTGCTCTTGATTGTAGCCTCATCTTCGCAGTGAGTTGCAATCAACATTGGTGACTGAGCGAACAGTTTTTCGAGCGTGTGAGGGTCGTCAACCAACATGTTGCCCGTAGATGAACCCATGAACACTTTGATACCGCAAACATTGCTGGTATCTGTGCGCAAAACCTCATCTAAATTGTTGTTGGAGGCACCCATAAAAAACGAATAATTAGCCAGCGAATTGCGCGACGCAATCTGGTATTTATCCTCCAAAAGTTCCTGCGTTAAAGTGTTGGGAACAGTGTTGGGCATCTCCATAAATGAAGTGATACCTCCGGCAACAGCAGCGCGCGATTCGGTATAAATATCGGCCTTATAAGTTAGGCCCGGCTCGCGGAAATGTACCTGGTCGTCGATGCACCCGGGCAACAAATGCAGGCCTTCTGCGTTGATAATTTCATCGGCTTGCGTGTCAATTACTGAATCGATACGGTCTATCAAACCATCTTTAATCAATACATCGGCAATGTATTGCTTATGCTCGTTAACTATAGTGGCAGCTTTTATCAGAATTGTAGACATGGTTTTTGATTTCGGATGTTCGATTTCGAATTTATTTATGATGCTTATAACAGGTCAAACTTACAAAGTTTTTGAAACTTCGTAAGTTTCAATAGCGGTGGCTATTTCTTGCTCTATCGGAAACTGCCCCAAACTTTTATAAATGGCAGTACCATTGGCGTCGCTATCCTTTACGGCCCATGTTGCCATTGCATACATTACCGGCCGCAATTCCATGCCCGAATCACTGAGCCGATAGCTTACGTGGGGCGGTACAACCGGTTTGGATTCCCTGATCAGCAGGCCGTCGGCTTCCAGTTGTTTCAGGTGCTGGATCAACATTTTTTCGGTGATGGTCGGGATGGATTTTTTTAGCTCACTGTAGCGTTTGCTCCCGGTTAAAAGATGGAATAAAATGATCGGTTTCCAGTACCCGCCTATGCGTTCCATAACATAAGTTACCGGGCATTCTTTAAATGCGGCTTGTTTGTTTTCCTGTATGGTCGAGCTTTCTTTTATTGCTGTCATGGTGATACATACTTTAGGGTAAGTACTTGTAAAAAAGTAAGTACAAAAATAACTTTGCTTTCAATAAAAACAAAAACATTATGAAAATTATAGTAACAGGTTCAACAGGCAATATAAGCAAACCTTTAACACAAACTTTAACAGCCGCAGGGCATAACGTAACCGTAATCAGCAGTAACGCCGATAAGATAGCAGAGATAGAATCATTAGGGGCTAAAGCTGCAATTGGCTCGCTAACAGATGCCGATTTTTTGACCGAAACATTTACCGGAGCCGACGCGCTTTACGCCATGGTGCCGCCAAACTTTGGTGCAGAAAGCTTAAGGGCATACCAAAACGAAACAGGTAAAAGCTATGCCGAAGCCATTAAACGGTCGGGTATAAAAAAAGTAGTTGCGTTAAGCAGCATCGGGGCGCATTTGGATAACGGTGTAGGCCCTATAAAAGGCATCCATGATGTTGAGGGGATTTTGAACGGATTAGATGGTGTGGCCGTTAAGTTTATCCGTGCACCGTTCTTCTATATCAATTTTTTCAGTAACATCCCGCTTATCAAGCACCAGGGGATCCTTGGATCAAATTATCCCGCAAATACAAGGCTGATCATGGTACACCCTAAAGATATTGCGGCAGCAGTTGCTGAAGAGTTGCAAAAAGATTTTGCAGGTAAAAGCATACGCTACATTGTAAGCGATGAGTCAACATCCGGCGGGGTTGCAGCGGTTTTAGGTGAGGCAATAGGTAATCCTAACTTGCCATGGATTGAGTTTACTGATGAACAGCTTGCAGAAGGCTTATCTCAGGCAGGTGTTCCACTTGAAATGACCCGCAATTTTGTTGAAATGGGCACTGCGGTAAAAAGCGGAAAGATCTGGGAGGATTATGATAAGCATAAGCCTGTATCGTCCGGTAAGGTGAGTTTGCAGGATTTTGCCAGGGAGTTTGCTGCGGTATATAACGGCTAAATTTTCTCATGTAAAAGTCATTATTGCTGAAAAAGCAGTAGTTGGCCTCATCCAACCCCCACCTCAGGCGAGGGTTGGATGCTTTTTTGAAGGCTCCACTTTTGGGAAATTTAGAGATGTTCCACTGATTTGTACCCCGCAACGATCACTTGTGAACGATACGCTCTTCTTGTTTCCTGGTTCTTACTTTCCTGACTCGCACTTTCCGCATTGTTCCTACTTCAACAAAAAGCCTATCTTTGCGGCATGGCAGTAACCTTTGAAGATTTTAAATTTAACCGGCAAATTTTGAACGCGATAGCCGATGCCGGTTATACCGAAGCTACGCCTATCCAGCAAAAAGCCATTCCACCGATATTGAACGGGCAGGATGTAATGGGCATAGCGCAAACGGGTACCGGTAAAACAGCGGCCTATGTGTTACCTATTATCATGAAGCTGAAATATGCTCAGGGTGAGCATGCACGCGCGCTCATCATTTCGCCTACCCGTGAGCTGGCCATGCAGATAGAAGAGAACGTGAAAATTTTCGCCGCCAATACCGATTTACGTGTGGTGGTGCTTTATGGCGGTATCGGCCCTAAAACACAAATTGAACAGATCAACAAAGGGGTTGATATTATTGTTGCTTCTCCGGGCCGTTTCATGGATATTTACCTTGCCGGGCATATCGTAACCAAAACATTGCAGGTGCTGGTTTTGGATGAAGCTGATAAAATGATGGATATGGGCTTTATGCCCCAGATAAACCGCATATTGGAAGTGGTACCTGTGAAAAGGCAAAACCTGCTTTTTTCGGCTACGATGAGCGAGAAGGTGCACCAATTGTCGGCTAACTTCCTGGAGTTCCCTACGGTTATTGAGGTTACCCCGCAGGCAACGCCCGCGCAAACGGTTAACCAGCATTTATACCATGTGCCTAATATCAAAACCAAAATCAACCTGCTTAAAAGGTTGCTTGATAATGAAGGCGATATTACTAAGCTGATTGTATTTTGTAAAACCCGTGCGGTGGCCGAAGACGTATTTAAATTTCTGACCCGTAAATTTGGCGAAGAAGAAGTGAAAGTGCTGCACGCCAATAAAGGGCAAAATACGAGGATCAACTCTATCAATTCATTTAAAAACGATGATGTGAAGATCCTTGTGGCTACCGATGTGGCATCGCGTGGTATTGATGTGAGCGATGTAAGCCATGTCATTAATTTTGATGTACCGGTGGTGTATGAGGATTATGTACACAGGATTGGCCGCACAGGCAGGGCATTACAATCAGGCGAGGCCATTACTTTTGCTACGCCGTCTGAAGAGTATTATATCCGCAAGATTGAGAAACTCATCAAGCAAACCATTCCCGTTGAGCGTATCCCCGACGATGTGTTTATTGAAGAAACCCTATATGAGGAAAGGCAGGACCAGGCGCGGGAAATAGATATGCAAAAGCGCAAAGAAGATCCCGATTTTAAAGGCGCTTTCCACGAAAAGAAATCCCTTAACCAGCGCAAAAAGTTTGATGCCAATAAGGATAAAGCTAAATACGGTTCAAAAGCAGCAAGGCAGGGTACAGGCCGATCATCCAAAAGCAAAAAAAGACACTAAGCCCCATCAATGAAATTCAGATTTACCCCTTTAAACTTTTTTACCGCGTTTTTGGTGGCGGTAGCAGCCTATGTTTTTATTTATGGAGCTGGTATGGCCGGACGCCCGCTTGAACATTGGGGTGGTACCATAGGTTGGATCTTTTTGCTGTTTGCCTTTGTGGTTTTTGTGATTGATATCATGTTCCGCAACTTTTTTATCGAAACCAAAAAAATATGGATGGTGGAGACCTTCTTCATCGTTCTGGTTATAATTATATTCTTACTTGTTAAATAAATTTTGAAATGAAAACCGCTGAAATAAAGCTTACCGTTACGCTTGATGATAATAATGTTCCTGAGCACATTCTTTGGGAATCGACCGACTCAACCAACAAGGAGGCGTTGCCTGTAAAATCAATGATGCTTGCCCTGTGGGATCAAAGCTATAAAAATACCCTGCGCATTGACCTTTGGACAAAGGATATGCCGGTTGACGAAATGAAGCGCTTTTTTTATGAAACCCTGCAAACCATGGGCGATAGCTTTTTACGCGCTACCGGCGAGAAAAATATTGTTGAAGACCTGCGCGATTATTGCGCCCACTTTGCCGATAAGATGGAGATAACTCAAAAATAACAACCTAATATGCGCCTTAGCTCAATTTTATCATTCGCAGGGTTTGCCCTGTTATTTGTTGCAACCTATTGCCCGTTGCTGCGGGTATTCCATGTAACCAGCTGGAATATTTATAAGCTTAACCAACCTTATGGGCTGGTGCTTTTACTGGTAGCTGTTGTCGGGATCATAGTATCGTTCCTTAACCAGGCTAAAATTATGCGTGTGACTGCCTGGCTTTCGGTGGCTCTTGTAGTATTGCTGCTGGTTGCCGCTATTATGAAGGTTAATTCGGCATTTAGCTTTATTCCGTTTAAAGGTATTAACAGATTTTTAACCAGCCAGCTTAAATTTCAATGGGGGTGGTACGTAATGTTTGCCGGCCCGGTTTTGGCTTTAATTGGTGCATTAAGCGGTAAGCCAAAAACTTTTATGCCAACTACTGCAGATCCTGCTGCAAATTAATACTCCCCGGGTGTTTAAAAAAAGCTGTAACGTTTACTTTACAGCTTTTTTTAAACATATTTGTAATTCAGATTAATACGGATACCTAATGTCAAAGTTTTCCTTCCGCCAGCAGGTTTTAGCTGGCTTTGTAGTATCAATCATTCTTGTTTTTGTGGTGGGCGTTTTGTCTTTTAACAGCCTGCGCCAATTTGAAGAGGATAATGCCTGGGTTGATCATACTCAAAAGGTTATTCATACGTCAACAAGTTTATTGCAGGACCTGGTAGATGCCGAAACAGGCATGCGTGGCTATGGTGCTACCAATAACAAGGCATTCCTTGAACCCTATAACGCCTCTTTGCCTAAAATAGCCGATGGCCTTGCCACTTTGAAGGATTTAGTGAAGGACAATCCTGTACAGGTAAAACGTATTGATTCGATAAATAAACTGGTAAAGGAGCAATTGCTGATACTCAAAACAAACGTTGAAACACGCGGAAGCCAGGGGCTTGACTACATGGTGCAACGGGGCATGTTTTTAAATGGCAAAGAGAATATGGATCAGGTCCGTATGCTTATTGACCATATGACCAACGCTGAAGAGCGATTGCTTACCAACAGGGAGGAAAGCTCGCAGGAAGCATCTACATTTGCTAAGATCGTAATTGCATGCGGATCATTGGTCTTCCTGTTCATTATCCTGATGTTGTTCTTCTATATTCAAAAAACATTTGATCAGCAAAGGAAGACGGAAGAGGAGGTGCGTGTTGCCAATATTGAACTTGGTAAGGTACTTGCCGATAACGAAGCTAAAAACTGGCTGCTTACAGGTACCGGCCAATTGAATGAGAAGATGCAGGGCCAACAGGTTGAAAAGGAACTGTCAAATAATATTCTGTCTGAAGTTTGTACTTACACCAATGCCGCAGCAGGTACATTTTACCTGTATAACGAAGCAAACAACAGGCTTGAGCTTTATGCTTCATACGCCTTCCACAATCCTGATTTTGTTAAGAAGTCGGTACAAATGACCGAGGGCTGGCTTGGCCAGGTAGCCAAAGATGGCAAAGCTGCGGTTGTAAAAGGTAAACTGAACGATAAGCTTGAGCTTTCATCATCGGTATTAAAAACTGAACTGGCCGAATCATTTATCATACCTTTCTTTTTTGATAAAAAGCTAAAAGGCGTAATGGAGGTTGCTTTTAATGAAGGGATCTCGAAAAATAAATCGGAATACATCTTAGCAATCGCTAATGATATAGGTATAGCTATTAATACATCGCAGGCACGTACTATTATGAACGACCTGTACGAGGAAACCCAGCAGCAGGCCGAAGAGCTGGAAGCACAACAGGAAGAGTTGCGGGTTACCAACGAGGAGCTTGTTCAAAAAACTGAAGAGCTGCAGGCCTCAGAAGAAGAGCTCCGGGTACAGCAGGAAGAACTGCGTACCACCAATGCCGAACTGGAAGAAAAAGCCAGTTTGCTTGAAGAAAAAAACCAGGCCATTGAACAGGCCCGCCAGGCTATTAACCTTAAGGTTGAAGAACTGGAAACCACGGGTAAATACAAATCGGAGTTTTTGGCCAACATGAGCCATGAGCTGCGCACACCGCTTAACAGTATCCTGGTACTGGCGCGGATCCTTAAAGATAACAAGCCTGCCAATCTTTCTGAAGACCAGATCAAATATGCCAGCGTTATCTTCAACGCCGGTAATGACCTGCTTACTTTGATCAATGATATCCTCGACCTTTCAAAAATTGAATCGGGCAAGCTGGATATGCAAAATGAAGATATTAAGGTAAGCGATATTGTTGGCGATATGGAAATGCTGTTTGCCGAAGTAGCCAGCAACAAAAAAATTAATTATACAACAAGTATAGACAGGCAACTGCCGCAAACCATATTTACCGATAAGGTACGTATAGAGCAGGTGATCAAAAACCTATTAAGCAACGCGTTTAAGTTTACTTCTGAAAATGGTTCTATCGCCATTATTGTAAAGTCGGGTATTAAAGATAAAACCATCAGCTTTGCTATCAAAGATTCGGGGATCGGGATCCCTGCGGATAAGCAAAAAGTAATATTTGAGGCATTTCAGCAGGCCGATGGTTCAACGAGCCGTAAATATGGCGGTACCGGTTTAGGTTTATCTATAAGCCGCGAACTTGCTTTCCTTTTGGGCGGCAGCATAACCCTGAGCAGTGAGCCGGGCATAGGCAGCGAATTTGTACTTACTGTGCCTTTTGAAGCTAAATTAACACCCGCCGCCTTAATTGAAGAGGCTTTGCCAACTGCCGAAACTTTTAAGCCTGTAACAGAGTTCCTGAGCCCGGTTAAAGCTGCCCCGCGCGACCCCGGTAAAGAGCCTTTGGTTGTAATTGTTGAGGATGATAAAAACTTTGCAAACATATTGCAGGATTATGCCCGCGATCATGGTTATAAATCAATCATGGTGTATGAGGGTACCCGGGCGGTTGAAATTGTGAAGGAAGCCAAACCTGATGCCGTGATCCTGGATATTATGCTGCCTGGTAAAGACGGCTGGCAGATTTTGAAGGAGTTAAAAAATGATGAGGATACGATGCACATTCCGGTCCACCTGATGTCGGCCGGGGATGCTGCCGCAAACCGTGTACGTCGCGAAGGTGCCATCAACTTCATGAAAAAACCTATCAATACCGAAACGCTGGATAAGCTTTTCGCCGATATCATGGTACAAAGCGGCACCAGGTTTAAACAGATCCTGCTGGTTGAAGATCACAAGGCCCAAAGCCAGGCCTTGAAAGACCTTATGCAGGGCCAGGGGATTACCGTCGACCAGGCTTTTGACGGCGAATCGGCATTCAGGTTGTTGCATGAAAACGAGTACCAGTGTGTGATCCTTGACCTTAACCTGCCTGATATTTCAGGGTTGGATTTGCTGGATAAGATCAAAGAGGTTGATCGCTTTGCTTCATTGCCTGTTATCATAAATACAGCAATGGAACTTGATAAAACATCGGTTAACAGACTAATGCACTATGCCAACGCCATGGTGGTTAAAACCAATAAATCATCCGACAGGCTGATTGATGAGGTTAACCTGTTCCTGAACAAGATCAGCGAAACGGCAAATGGACAGCCACAACAGGTGTCACCTGCAGTTCCTGCAAAGCCTAAATCATTAACTAAAGGCAAAGATGCTATTAAGGGCAAAAAAGTGCTCATTGTTGATGACGATATGCGCAACATTTTTGCGCTGAGCAGCGCCCTGCAAAGCTATGACCTCAATGTAGAGATAGCTAATGACGGTGAAGAAGCCATAGCTAAACTTGAGGATATAAAGGATATTGATATAGTGCTTATGGACATCATGATGCCAAAAATGGATGGCTATGAAGCTACCAGGCATATCCGTAAGCAAAACAAATGGGCTAAATTACCCGTAATAGCATTAACTGCAAAAGCAATGAAAGACGACCGCGAAAAATGTATAGCGGCCGGCGCCAATGATTATATCACCAAGCCCGTTGATATGGACAGGCTGATTTCGCTGATGCAGCTTTGGCTTGAAAATTAGTTATGGATACAGAGCAGGGAATTATATCACATGCGCAGGTTCATGAGCTTATTGATATTGTAAGAAAGGTTCATGGCTTTGATTTTTCGGGTTATACCAAAGCTTCATTAAAACGGAGGTTAACCCGTATTATGCTGCTCAACAAGTTTGAGTTTTATGACCTTAAACATGTGCTTATTAATGACGCAGACTTTTTTCAGGGCTTTTTGGAAGAAATTACGGTTAACGTAACCGAAATGTTCCGCGATCCTTCATTCTATCGTGCGGTTAACTCACAGGTTGTTCCGTATCTTTCAACTTATCAGCACGTCAAAATCTGGAGTGCAGGCTGCTCAACGGGCGAAGAGGTTTACTCTATGGCCATATTGCTGAACGAAGCTGGTTTGGGAAAAAAGTCGTTCATATACGGCACGGATATCAATACCGAGGTTTTAAAGGAGGCCCGTAAAGGGATCTACAGTTTGCGTAATATAAAAAGCTATGCGGAAAATTATCAATACACTGATTTAAAAGGTTCAATTACAGATCATTTTACCATTTTGTACGATGCCGCGTCGATACACAATGAGTTAAAACAAAATACACTGTTTTCGGTACATAATTTAATATCTGATACCGTATTTAATGAGTTTCAGATGATAAGTTGCCGGAATGTTTTTATTTATTTTGAAACTTACCTGCAGGAACGGATTCTTGACCTGTTTTATAAAAGCCTTTGCCCTTTGGGTTATTTATGCCTTGGCAGTAAAGAAACCATTCGGTCAGATACGTTTAAGAGTAAGTTTAAGGTGATCAACCAAAAAGAAAACATTTACCAAAAAGTTGGGACCTGATAAAAAGTTACTGGAAAGATGGCATGCCGCCCAGATCGTATTATTGGGCGGATCGGCAGGCTCGTTCAAAATTTTATTCCGGATCATAAAAGATCTTCCCGAAAAACTGGGGAAAACCGTAATTCTTATCATACACAGGAAAAAAAATTTTTTCAGCGAAATAGAAAAACTATTTGCCGAGAACAGTCGTATGTACATGCGCGAAATTGAGGACAAGGATATTCTTAAAACGGATACTATGTATATTGCGCCGGCAAACTATCATACCTTAATTGAACGCGGCGGTTATTTTAGCCTGGATGTTTCGGAACCGGTATGGTATTCAAAACCATCAATTGATGTTACCTTTGAAAGCGCTGCCGAGGTTTATGGTGACAAGTGCATGGCGATATTACTTTCAGGTGCCAACCAGGATGGCGCCAAAGGCTTATTAAAATTAAAGAAAAGCGGCAGCCTTACCATAGCGCAGGAGCCCGGCGACGCGGAAATGGCCGAAATGCCAAAGGCAGCTATAAATTTAGGTGCTGCCGATTATGTTTTAACACAGGATGAGATTTTTAAACTTTTACTTTCATGACAATCACCAACCCCCTAATTAATATTAAATGACCCCTGTTAATATTCTTATAGTTGATGACAGAGAAGAGAACATCATTGCTCTGGAGGCATTGCTTAAGCGCGATGATATCAAAATATTTTCTACTACCTCGCCAAATGAAGCCCTTAAAATTGCCTGGGAAACCAATATTGCCATTGCTTTAGTTGATGTTCAGATGCCCGAAATGGACGGCTTTGAACTGGTGGAAATGCTTAAATCAAACCCACGTACCAAAGATATCCTGGTTATTTTTGTCACAGCCATTTCAAAAGAAGCCAAGTATGCTGTTAAAGGCCTCGGTACCGGCGCTGTAGATTATCTTTACAAACCGCTCGATCCTTATATTACTTCGGCCAAGGTTGATTCATTTGTGCAGCTGGCCCGCACCCAGGCCGAAATAAAACAAAAGAACGATGAGCTGCAGAACTATGCCATAGTTGTCAAAAACTCGGCCGATATTATCACATCGGTCGACGCGCAAAGTCTCCGCATTGACAATATCAACCCCACCGTCGAAAAGATAATGGGTTTCAGGCCTGATGAACTTATTGGTAAAAGTATTGTTGACCTGGCCATCGACGATCATAAGGCGCCGTTTCGCAAAAAACTGGGCGAGATCATTAAAGACAACCTCAGTTATGCCATTTTTGAATTTAAGTTTGAAACCTTTGATAAAAGGGTAATTTGGGTGGAGTGCCGGGCTGCATACCGCAACAAAACCATATTTATTAATATCAGCGATATTTCTCCCCAAAAAAGTTACCAGGAGCAGCTCATCAAATCGAAAGAAAACGCGGAGTACAGCAAAAAGGTGAAAGAAACCTTTTTGGCCAATATGAGCCATGAGCTGCGTACACCGGTTAATGGCATTATAGGTATCACTTCGCTTTTGCGTAAAACAGATCTTACCGATCAGCAAGTGGGGATGCTTGATTTGCTTGATACCTCCTCAAAATCGTTATTGGGTGTGATCAATGATGTGCTTGATATCTCAAAAATTGAGGCCGGTAAGTTCAGTATCATCCGCACCGCCAATAATGTTTATGAGATTGTAAATTCGGTTTTTAACCTGCTTAAGTTTAAAGCCGATGAGAATAACATTGAGTTTTTGCTGGATATTGAAGATGAAGTACCTGAATACCTTATGGTGGATTCATTACGCCTGAACCAGATCTTGATGAACCTGCTGAGCAACGCCCTTAAGTTTACCGAAAGGGGCTATGTAAAACTTAAGATTACCGTACTTCAAAAACACAATGATAAGGTAAAGCTGAAATTCAGTGTTGAGGATACGGGCATCGGGATCCCGGCCGACAGGCTTAACAGGATCTTTGATTCATTTGAACAGGCCGAAGAAGATACCGTAAGCAAATACGGTGGTACCGGGCTTGGTTTAACGATAGTGAAAAAGTTGGCTGAGCTAAAGGGAGGCGAACTTACTGTAAGCAGCCAGGTAGGCAGGGGCAGTACTTTCAACTTTGTATGCTGGTATACCATCAGTATTAAACCCAAAACTAAGGTAACTGCCAAAACTGATAAAATATTGCCGCCGTTTAATAATGTACGGGTGCTGGTAGCTGAAGATAACATGGTTAACCAGTTTATGCTCTCCAAAATATTAAAGGACTGGAATGTAGAGGTGGAAATGGTTGATAATGGCCGTAAGGTTATTGAGAGGCTTACCAATAAAGACTATGACATTGTTTTAATGGATACCCATATGCCCGAAATGAACGGTTACCAGGCAGCCAAAACCATCCGTGTTGATTTTGAGGAGCCTAAACGGAGTATTCCAATCATATCGCTATCGGCGGCAAGTTATGACCATGAGCAGCAGGAAGCACTATCGGCAGGGATGAACGATGTGCTTTCAAAGCCGTTCCTGCCTTATCAGCTGCATGAAAAAATGTCGAGGTTATTGAAGGTGGGAGTTTAAAACTCCAGCCTGGTTTGCCCAACGCCCATTACCTTTGCCTCATGCTCAAGCAGCCATTTTTTGCGCCATATGCCGCCCGCGTAGCCGGTTAAGCTGCCATTTGACCCTATTACCCGGTGGCAGGGCACTACAACCCATAGGTTGTTACGGCCGTTGGCAGATGCTATTGCCCTTATAGCCAAAGGATTGTTCATTTGGTTTGACTGCTGGGCGTAAGTAATGGTTGTTCCATAAGGGATCTGGATCAACTCGTCCCAAACCTGTTGTTGAAACTCGCTGCCTTCCTGCTTTATAGGAAAGGTAAATTGCTTCCTTGTACCAGCAAAGTACTCATTTAACTCATCAATAGCAGCTTGCAGCAACGGGGTAGGAGCAGGTTCAATGTCATATTCCTCATCCCTTATCGATACTGATGCTATAAAGCCATCTTCTTCAGTAATGCGGGCAATGCCAACAGGCGTGCGGAAATAAGCTACAGACATGGTAATTGGTATGTTATATTCAAAATTAAGCTAATTTTTTTAGCTTGTCAAATGCCCTTACTCACTCGCAGGTAATTATTACATTTGCGGTGATGAAACTTGTTAATGAAACCTGGTGCCTGCTAAAAAAGGAAGTTTTGCTGGAGTGGCGGTCTAAATATGCTTTTAATGGCGTTTTGCTGTACGTGGTTTCAACGGTTTTTGTTTGTTATATCTCCCTCAACTTAAACCCAGGCTTTTCTAACAGCAGCGGTTACCCCATAGTTTGGAACGTGTTGTTCTGGATCATTATGCTGTTTGCATCGGTAAATGCCATAGCCAAAAGCTTTATGCAGGAAAGTAAAAGCAGGTTGCTATATTATTACTCCATTGCCAGTCCGCAGGCAATCATCCTGTCAAAAACAATCTATAATATTTTGCTGATGGCTTTGTTAAGCACATTGGCTTTAGTGGTATTTAAAGTGTTTTTCCCTAATACCCTCGGTGACCCGCTGTATTACTTTCTTGCCGTATTGCTGGGGAGCGTCAGTTTTTCTACCGTTTTTACCATGATCTCGGCCATCGCGTCAAAGGCCGGTAATAACGGTACCCTAATGGCTATATTAAGCTTCCCGGTTATTATCCCTGTTATACTGGTGCTTATTAAGTTAAGTAAAAGTGCAATGGACGGGGTAGACCGGAGTTTCTTTTACGGCAATATAGGGGTTTTGTGTGCTATCAATGCGATTGTAATTGCTACTGCCTTACTGCTTTTCCCTTATCTGTGGCGCGATTAATTGCCCCATTATCATCTGACCGGTATTCATTCTGAATTTTTTCCGATCCCGTTTCATGCTGACATTTTTGGACGAGCATGCTTTGCATGGCCGCCAACGGTAAATTTTTGCCCTCTTATCGGCATTTTTTTCTAATGTTATTTTAATTTGGATTAAGTCTAAATGAATATTACTTTGTTGCCAACTTAACCAAACAACAATGCATGCTAAAACCCTTACTTTAGTCATTTTCTCCTTTCTTGTTTCGGACACGGTACTGGCACAGCAGCCCAATACCTCAACTGCCGAAGATTCACTTAATAACAATACCGTTAAGAGTTCGCTTTTATCAAATACTACCATTGGTGGTTACGGTAACGCTTTTTACCAGTACAATAACAATCAAAAAACTGCCAAAGTTGATTTGGAGCGCTTTGTGTTGTTTGTTGGCCACAAGTTCAGCGATAAGATCTCTTTCTTTTCCGAAACCGAACTGGAAGACGCTAAAGTAAACGGCGGCGAACCCGGAGGGGAGATCACCATTGAGCAGGCCTACCTGAAATTTAACTTAAATCCTAACCAATACATAGTTGCCGGTTTGTTTTTGCCGAGGATAGGTATCCTTAACGAAAACCACCTGCCAACCACCTTTAACGGTAACGAGCGTAACTATGTAGAAATCCTGGTGATTCCTGCCACATGGCGCGAATTGGGTGTTGGCTTTTATGGTCGCTTAAATAACTTACCTATCAATTATTCGGTTGGGTTGATGAATGGTTTAAGCGCCGGCGGCTTTACCCATGGTACAGGTATTGTTGATGGCAGATTTGAAGGTCGTAATGCAACCGGTACAAACCTTGCAGTTACCGGTGCGCTTCAGTATTACCAAAGCGGGTTTAAGGCCCAATTATCCGGTTATTACGGTGGCACCGTAGGTATCCGTAAAACAGAGGCTGATAGTCTTGGTTTAAACTCTGGCGTTTTTGGTACTCCGGTTGCTATGGGCGAGGGGGATATCCAGTATAACGGGCAAGGCTTTTCGGTAAAAGTATTGGGTACTATACTTTCTATTAAAGATGCCGATAAGATCAACAAGGCATACGCCAGCAACACACCCAAAACAGCTTACGGTGCTTATGCCGAAATAGGTTACGATTTGCTTTATCGCAGCAATTACGGCAAAGCAAACGCACCACAGCTGATTGTTTTTGTGCGCGATGAAAAACTCGACCTGAATGCCAGCATCCCTTCAAACGGAATAACCGATCAAACGCTGAATAAAAACTTTATTGTGGCCGGCCTTACTTACCTGCCGCTCCGTAACGTAGTGGTTAAAGGCGATATCAGGCTGGCACATTCAGGCGTGCAAAACCCGGAGCTGATCATTAACCCAAGTCCGGTTGCGTTGCCATACCAAACCAATAATACTTTGATAAACCTGGGTGTTGGATATTCATTTTAAACTTAAACAACATGGATAGAAGAGAATTTGTAAGGCAGTCATGCTCATTATGCCTTGCTGCTGGTGCCGGTATGCTGGTGGGCTCCTTATCGGGCTGTGCTACCTTGCCTGTTTATAAAGCAGCAGTAGCCAATAACACCGTAACTGTACCCGAAACGTTGTTCGGCACAACCAATTTTCAATTGATCCAGCCCAAAAACCAGTATTACAATATCGGTTTAAAAAAAGAGGCTAACGGCACTTATACCGCTTTGCTGTTAAAATGTACCCATGCCGATAACCAGCTTACTCCTGTTGGTAATAACGGTTACAAGTGCGATTTGCATGGCAGCACTTTTAATAACGAAGGCCAGGTAACTGCGGGTCCTGCTGAGCGTCCGCTTAAGAAATACACAACAGAAGTACTATCGAATCAAATTATAATTCATTTAACTTAATCTTTTACCATGAAAAACACTTTACTTGGCCTGTCATGCATAGCTGCTGTTGCCCTTAGCAGCTGCGGAAAAGACAAAACATCAGTTCAAAACACAACGGTTGATGAGCAGGAAGTAATAAACCAGTTTGTTAATGTTGTAGGTAATCCTAACTATGTTGATATTCAGGCAAAGGCAACTTTGTTAAATACATCAATAACTACGTTTTTAACAACGCCCACTGATGCTAATTTGACTGCTGCCCGTACAGCCTGGAAAAATACCCGTCAACCATGGGAACAGGCTGAAGGCTTTTTGTTTGGTCCGGTTGAGGACGATAATTATGACCCAACTATGGACAGCTGGCCTTTGAACAGGACTGACGTTGACGCTTTAATAGGAAGTTCAGATGTTATAACATTGTCTTATGTAGATGGGCTGGATGGTTTCTCAAAAGGCTTCCATGGCATTGAGTATATTATTTTTGGCCCGGGTGGTACAAGAAAAGCCGCCGATATCACAGCCCGCCAAAAAGATTATCTGAAGTTTACTTCTCAAAGTTTATTAAATACTACTACTGCGCTTATGAATAGCTGGGCAGCTTCGGGTGATAACTATGCAGCCAAAATCACTACAGCCGGAAATGGAAGTACAGCCTTTAAAACGCGCAAAGAACTGTTTACTACCATTGCTACTCAAATGGCCGCCATTTGTGAAGAAGTGGGTACAGGTAAAATGGCCGAGCCCTTCACCGAAAGGGATTCGACTAAAGATGAGTCATCATACTCGCATAATACCACTACCGATTTCATAAATAATATACAAGGCGTACTTAATGTATATACTGCCACTTATAATGGTGCCAAAGGCACAACAAGCTTAAGCGCTTTGGTTGCTTCAAAAAACCTGGCTTTAGATACTAAGATCAAAACACAAATACAAACTGCACTATCAGCGATGGCTTTGATAACCCCAACTTTTGAAAAAGCTATTTATGATAACCGTGACAAAATTTCAAATAGCCAAACTGCCCTGGCAACCCTGCAAGCCACACTTGAAGGCGATTTGGTCACTTTTATACAAACTAATATTAAGGACTAATTTTTAAAGTGAAGAAATTAAGCGTAATAGGCGCGTTGGTGCTTTTGGTGTTGCTGCTGGCAAAATGCCAGAAAGCAGCCCAGTTCCCTGCAGATAAATATGACGAGCGTTTATCAGGAGGCGATGCCACTGTGTTTGATATTACCTCGCACTCGTTTGGCAATATGTTTCCCGGACTTTCGGGCTATGATGCAGAGGTTCACGGCTTAGGTGATGCAGCATTCAGCAAGATCTTTGTTACTGCGCCTGCACCTATTAACCCGGGGTTAGGAACTATTTTCAATAACAATTCCTGCATTTCGTGCCACCATAATGATGGGATCGGCCTGCCAACTGCCGGCGAATCAAATTCGTCGCTGTTAATGCGGATCAGCATTCCCGGTACTGACGAACATGGTGGACCGCTTGCCGCGCCGGGTTACGGTTTACAATTGCAGGATAAAGCCGTTTTTGGAAAAACGCCTGAGTGTAAGGTTAATATTACATACAACGATGTGACATATAACTTTCCTGATGGCGAAGCGTATGCCTTACGTACGCCTACTTATACACTAAGTAATTTGTATACGGCTCTGTCGGCCGGATATATGTTGTCACCGCGCCTGGCACCGCCAATGTATGGTTTAGGATTGCTGGAAGCAATACCTGAAAGTACCATTGTTGCCATGGCCGATCCTAACGATGCCAACGGCGATGGCATAAAGGGGCATGCAAACTATGTTTGGGATGTGGCAACGCAATCGCGCAAATTAGGCCGTTTTGGATGGAAAGCCAATACTGCATCTATACTTACCCAGGTAGCAGCTGCTTATAACCAGGATATTGGTATCACTAATAAGATATTCCCGGTTGAAAACTCTTTTGGCCAGGTGCAGTATGATAACTTGAAGGATGATCCGGAATTGGCAGATAGTACACTAAATGCCGTGAGGTTTTATGTGGCTACGCTTGCAGTGCCGGCGCGTCGTGATGTTACGGATGCTACTAATAAAAGGGGGGAGCTGTTATTTAAACAAGGGAAATGTGAAAGCTGTCATCGCCAAACCCTTACAACCGGGGTAAATGTAGCTTTTAAACCTTTGTCAAACCAGGTTATCCATCCTTATACCGACATGCTGGTGCATGACATGGGCACTGGCCTTGCCGATAACCGCCCCGACTTTTTAGCCGGAGGGCAGGAGTGGCGTACAGCTCCGCTTTGGGGCCTGGGATTGTTTGAAAAGGTCAATTATCCGGGCTATTACCTTCATGATGGCCGTGCACGGAGTATTACCGAAGCCATTATGTGGCATGGCGGTGAAGCGGAATCATCAAAAGTTTTCTTCAGTACGTTATCTAAAGTTGATAGGGACGCGATGCTAAGCTTTTTAAAGAGCTTATAATTTATTTCCTGATGAAATTGAAAGCGATATGGAGTAATTCATGCCGCTTTTTTGTTTGATAAAGCCCTATTTAAATCCATGTCATTGCGAGTGCAGCGTGGCAATCGCATGCTATACAGGGCGGACATGCTTCCGTGCGGTTGCCACGCTGCGCTCGCGAAATGACATGGTTTTTGTTTGTTTTTCCATGCAGCTTTTATCTTCCCAACACCTGTGGTTAAAAACAATCGCAATAAAAGTTCTATAAATTCTCTAATTCAATAAATTCGAGTTCAGACAAACCCACCGCAACAAAAATTATACACCGGCAATTCATTAACCGTTCATAAAAAATGCGTTTTTTAGCAGATTGAAAAAATATCCTAATTTTATTTAATGCGTTTTTATTGGTTTTTGCTTATCGCGTTTATATGTCCGCTCATAGTTTCGGCACAAACCGGTACTATTACAGGTAAGGTAGTGCGGGCTGATACCAAAAGCCCGGTAGCCAATGCCAGCGTGTTTTTAAACAATGCCACTTATGGCACTTCCACTGCCGAGGATGGGACCTTTACTTTGGCTGGTGTTAAGCCAGGCCAATACCAGCTGGTGGTTACCGGAGTAAGTATTGAAGAATATTCCACAACTGTATTAGTTGGTAAAGAGCCTGCAAAGCTAAATATCGAGGTTAATCAAAAAGTGCTGATGCTGCGCGAAGTAGTGATCAGCAGCAGCGCCGACTGGAAAAAGAATTACGAACTGTTCCGCAAGGAATTTGTTGGCGATACCGAAAACGGCAAGGAGTGTAAAGTTACCAACCCACATATTTTAAATATTATCTACCACAGGGGAAAGCAGCAGTTGGAAGCCTCTGGCGATGAGTTTTTGGTGGTAGAGAACCTGGCCTTAGGCTATCGTACCAAATTTTTGCTCAAAAACTTTTTGTATGATGCTATTGAGCATACCATATCCTATTCGGGAAGTGCGCTTTTTGAAAACCTGCCCGGCAGTGCAGCACAAAAGAAACTCTGGAAGCAGAAACGCGAACAAGCCTATTACGGATCGGCCCAGCATTTTTACCGTTCGCTTTATAAAGGAACGTTAAAACAAGAAGGGTTTGAAGCGCATGATTTTACAAGGCAAATTAATCCCGAACGCCCTGAAGAAGCTGTGTTGATGCAAAAGATGAAAAAATACCGGGAAGGCCCGCGCGATTCGGCCATGCGTTATTATAACCTGTCGAAGATGACCAAATGGTACCGGGAAAACCTCGCTAAGCTGCCTTACCAGGAGTTTGAGATTTTGCGTAAAACACCACAGGATGGCATTTATGCACTTACCTTTCCGCATTTTTTATATGTAGTATATACGAAACGCGAAGAGACTACCGAGTTTAAGGACGTTTATCATCCGTTGGATATGCCCAATTATGAAACCAGTATCATGACCAAATATTCGGGCTATATTGCATTTGATATGAATGGCATTGTGGTATCAAGCCCGAGCCCGCTTTATGAGGGCTCATGGTCGAAGGCTAAGCTTGGCGATCTGCTGCCGGTTGATTATGAGCCGGGGGATTGATTAATTTCAGGAAGACTTTGCTTATTTCGAATTATATTTGCCGCCACCATCGCAGATATAATTCTTGTTACCATCCTTTATGAAATATATAAGCTATTTAGTGTTAGCTGTTGTTTTTGTTGCGCAGGGAGTTTCAGCACAACAAATAGTATTTAAAGACCAAAATTTAAAATCGGCTTTACTTAAAAGAGGCTATGATTTTAATAAAAACGGCGAAATAGAAGTATCCGAAATTGACACTGTGGCGAATTTAAACATTGCCAAAAGTGATATTAGGCTGTTAGATGATTTAAAATATTTTAAAAGTTTAGAAAGGGTTTATGCAATGTCTAACCAGATTGCGAACCTGGATGTGTTTTTTGACAATAATACGATTAAGGAAATTTATATCGGAGGCAATGTTCTCGGAAAAAAGTTGACGCTAAAGAATCTCAGAAATTTGACCGTTTTGGCGGCGGCCCATAATGACTTGGAAACAGTCGAATTAAATGGCACTGATAGCATCAGGCAACTTTATTTACAGAGCAATGCGTTTAAAAACATCAAATTGGAAAACCTGACTAATCTCAGCGTATTAGAATTAATAGATAATAAGGCGTTAAAGACTATTGACATCAGACTAAACGTTGCTCTCACTTACATTGGACTGCTTTCAACGGCTGTATCCCAATTAGATATTTCCAATAACAAATTGCTGTCAACGTTTTATGTAAGTAATACTGTGAAAGTAATAAAGAGTGCCGGTCAGGAGAATTTTAAGTCCGCACCAGTTATAAGAGAGATTCACTAAAATGTGTAATACTTTATGTTTGCCTAAACTTAGTGTCGAATCAATGAGCAAATAATTAGTTACATTTGCCTGCATAAATCATATGAAGTTTATTTATCAAACATGGTGGAAGGTTGCGGCTGTTTTGCTGGTGCTGTCTACCTTTTACACCGGCCTGGTTTTCAAAGCGCCGAGACTGCCAATTATTCACGAAACCATCCGTAATTTGTATTTTCACGTACCCATGTGGATGGGCATGCTGACTGTTTTTGTGGTATCGGTTTATTTTAGTATCAAATACCTGCAAACGGGTAAAGAAGAGCACGACCTTGCCGCCGTTGAGAGTGTTAATACCGGCTTGCTGTTTTACACCTTGGGCCTTTTAACCGGTATGCTGTGGGCAAAATTTACCTGGGGCGAATTTTGGAGCGGCGACCCCAAACAAAATAGTGCGGCCATTGCATTTTTGTTGTACTGTGCTTACCTGGTGCTCCGTAACTCTATTGATGAGGAGCAGAAGCGGGCCAAGATTTCGGCCATCTACAATATCTTCGCTTTCCCCATCATGATTGTGCTGATATTTGTTTTGCCCCGCATGACAGATTCATTACACCCCGGCAGCGGCGGTAACCCTGCATTTGGTAAATACGACCTTGATAACGGTATGAAGATAGCCTTTTACCCGGCTATGGCAGGCTGGAGTTTTATTGCCCTTTGGATAGCAACTATCCGTTACCGCATCCGTTTAATTGAGAATAAGAAGAACGCTATAAATTAAGATGAAGAAATTAACGCTTTTATTGCTACTGCTTACGTTTTGTACCGCTGTTTTTGCACAACCAGGGCAGCAGGTTGAAATGGCCGATGCCCTGCGCCAATCGGGAAAAATTTACGTGGTTGTAGCAACTATTTCCATAATTTTTGTTGGACTGGCTATTTACCTGTTTACTATAGACCGCAGATTAAAAAAAGTCGAAAACGAAAAGTAGTTCAAATAATATGTTTAAACAATTTAAACATATCATTCGTAACGGTGTTGACTGGTGTATAGGGCACACTAACTAAGAAATATTTGCAATATTGATAAAAATTGTACCAAATTTGCTCACTTTTTTAAGAGATTAATATTTATACAATAGTTATGGCTACGAATATTTTGATTGCCGACCAGGAAACACACTTCTTCAGCGACGTGTGCAAAAACTTCGATCATGCTGCCCAATTCACCAAACACGATGCAGGCCTGCTTGATCAAATTAAATCATGTAACAGTGTTTACCGCTTCCGTTTCCCCATTCGCAAGGGTAACAGTTTTGAGGTAATTGACGCCTGGCGTGTGGAGCACTCGCACCACCAGTCGCCAACCAAAGGAGGTATCCGCTACAGCGAAATGGTGAATGAGGATGAGGTAATGGCCCTCGCCGCGCTCATGACTTACAAATGCGCCATTGTTAACGTTCCGTTTGGCGGCGCCAAAGGCGGTATCAAAATAAACCCTAAAAACTACACCGTAAGCGAGCTGGAAAACATCACCCGCCGTTATACCGTTGAGTTAATCAAAAAGAACTTTATTGGCCCAAGCATTGACGTGCCGGCACCTGACTATGGATCGGGCGAGCGCGAAATGAGCTGGATTGCCGATACTTATGCTACCATGAACCCCGGTCAGCTGGATGCTATGGGCGCTGTAACCGGTAAGCCTATCGCGCTGCATGGTATCGCGGGCAGGAGGGAAGCTACCGGCCGTGGTGTGGCCATCGCCACCCGCGAGTGCGTAAGCGTTGGCGAGGATATGCAAAGGATTGGCCTGTTGCCGGGTTTATCGGGCAAAAGGGTAATTGTGCAGGGCCTTGGTAATGTAGGTTACTATTCGGCTAAGTTTTTATCCGAAATGGGGGCAATAATAGTCGGCTTATGCGAATTTGAAGGCGCTATTTATAACGAGAACGGTTTAGATATCGAGGCTGTATTCCAGCACCGTAAGGCAACAGGTTCTATTTTAGGATATGCTGCCGCGATACAGGAATTTACCAATACCATGGAAGGCCTTGAGCAGCCATGTGATATCCTGGTACCGGCAGCTCTTGAAAACCAGATCACCGAAGCAAACATCCGCAACATACAAGCTAAGATCATTGTTGAAGGCGCTAACGGCCCAACATCGCCAGAGGCTGAAGCGATATTTTATGCTAATGGCGGGATGATTGTACCTGACATGTTTGCCAACGCCGGTGGTGTAACAGTATCCTATTTCGAATGGTTGAAAAACCTGAGCCACGTAGCATTCGGCAGGATGAACCGCAGGTTTGAAGAAAACTCGAATCTTAACCTGGTAAATATGGTTGAAGGTATCACCGGTGTAGCTTTAACTTCGGTGCAGCGTTCTACCATTATTAAAGGCGCATCAGAACTTGAACTCGTAAATTCGGGACTGGAAGATACCATGATCCGCTCATACCACGAGATCAGGGAAATTTACAAAAGCAACCCTGAGATTGGCACCCTGCGTAATGCAGCCATGGTTGGTGCTATCAATAAAATAGCAGTATCGTACCAAAATTTAGGGATCTGGCCATAATTAAGGATTTAATAGTTTTAATATATAGCGAGGTGGGTTTGAAAAAGCCCACCTCGTTTTTTGTTTTTAATTATGCCGCGATAGGGGTCGCAGCGGATACCGGCCACTGAGCGTAAAGCCTGCAGGCGTATGAGCGTAGAGCCCGGGCCGAAGGCATCGCAAATAAAACACTATAATAAATAACCGTCATTAAGGAACGAAGCAATCCCCGACTTTACAGAGCAGCCATGTAAATGTCCTTGTATAGTTCGCGATTGCTTCGTTCCTCGCAATGACGCTGATTTGCATTCAATCAAGAATGATTCTAAATAATACATATGTCTTGTAATAAACATTATTCGCTGCACGTTTTGTATTTTTGCAAATCGTTATTTTAATAATATAAACCGCGGATGAAAAAAAGTGCAATTTTTGGTCTTGTTGTTATCGCTATAGCCATAGCGGTTATCATTAGTGTTTATTCAAGCTCAAGCACCTATGCTACCTTTGCCGAAGCGCAGCAAACCAGCAGTGAACTGCATGTAATAGGCCATTTCAGCAAGGGAAAGGAAATGGTTTATGACGCTACTAAGGATGCCAATTATTTTTCATTTTATATGAAAGATAATAAAGGCGAAGAGCGTAAAGTTGTTTTTACCGGTACCAAACCGGAAGATTTTGAGCGTTCGGAGCAATTGGTACTTACCGGCCAGATGGTTGGCAGCGAGTTTCATGCCTCAAAGATCCTGATGAAATGTCCATCCAAATACACCCAGGATAAGTTAGAAGTTACAGAAGCGAAGGCTAAACAAGCCAGCATTTAATCATTTTTGATGAATACAGTTTTTAAGGGCGAACACCTTTTACCGGGACAAATCGGCCAGTTTTTTATTGTTCTTTCGTTTGGTGCAGCCCTGCTGTCATTTATAAGTTACTATTTTGCTACTACAGATGATGCCGGTAAGGCCGACAGCGGCTGGCAGCGTTTAGGCCGTTTAGGTTTTTACGTAAATTCTATCTCTATTTTAGGAATGGGCACCTGCCTGTTCTATGTGCTTTATAATCACTATTTCGAGTATCATTACGCCTGGGCCTATACCTCGCGTTCGCTGCCCGTTTATTACCTGGTATCGGGTTTCTGGAACGGACAGGAGGGCGGCTTTTTGCTTTGGGCCTTTTGGCAGGCCGTTTTAGGTAATGTACTTATTGCAAGGGCTAAATCATGGGAGCGCCCGGTAATGACTGTTGTTGCCCTGTCGCAGGTTATTCTGGGAACCATGGTACTGGGTATCGATATCTTTGGCCAACGCATTGGTAGTTCACCATTCTTGTTGTTACGTAATTCAGGTATCGAAGCGCCTATATTCTCGCAGCCAAACTATCTCGACTTTATAAAAGACGGACAAGGGATGAACCCATCGCTGCAAAATTACTGGATGGTTATTCACCCGCCTACCTTGTTCCTGGGCTTTGCTTCAATAGTTGTTCCGTTTGCTTACGCGGTTGCCGGGCTTTGGCAAAAACGTTATAAAGAATGGGTGCAGCCTGCTATATCGTACGCCTTGTTTGGTTCTATGATATTGGGTACGGGAGTGATCATGGGTTCGTTTTGGGCATATGAGTCATTGAACTTCGGTGGTTTCTGGGCCTGGGACCCGGTTGAGAACGGTTCGATATTTCCGTGGTTAACCATGGTTGCGGCATTGCACGTACTTATTGTATTTAAAAATACAGGCCATTCCTATTTTACAGCTACACTGCTGGTATTGCTGAGTTTTGTACTGGTATGGTACACCTCATTCCTTTCAAGAAGCGGTATCCTGGGCGAAAGCTCAGTTCATGCTTTTACCGATTTAGGTATGTTCTGGCAACTGGTTATCGGCATCCTGATATTCCTTGTTTTATCTGTTTGGGTTTTGGTATGGCGATGGAAAGAATTGCCAATCACCAAAAAAGACGAAGAAACTTACTCGCGCGAGTTTTGGATGTTTGTTGGTTCAGTGTTTTTAGGGTTATCATGCTTTCACCTTATTGTAGTGACATCGGTACCTGTATGGAATGCCATGTTTGGTACCAAGATTGCACCTCCTTCTGATGCTGTTAAGCATTATAACGTAATCCAGTCGTCATTTGCGTTTGTGGTGACTTTACTTACCGGTTTTACGCAATTCCTGAAATATAAAAAGACCGATATTACCCGGTTCTTTATTACTACCGGTGTTTACCTTGTGTTTGCCATACTGGTAACAGCGCTTGTTGTTTACTTAACCGGGGTTTATCGCCTTAATTTCGTATTCAATCTGGTAATGTGCGGTTCGGTTTATTCAGTTATTGCCAATGCCAAAGTATTGGTTGATGCCTTTAAAGGTAAGTTCAAGCTGGCCGGCTCGGCAGTGGCGCACTTAGGTTTTGGCTTGTTGATGGTTGGCGCGGTGATAGCTGCAGGTACCAGTAAAGTAGTTTCTGAAAACGCAAGCGGTGTGGTTAATGTGCAGGGTTTTGATGCCAAGGCTGGTAATGCCCGCGAAAATATCATGATCTACAAAAACACCCCGGTAAAAATGGGCGATTATACAGTTACCTATCTTGGCGATTCGGTTTCATCACCATACCATTTTTACAGGGTTGATTATAAAAAGTTTGATGCCAATGGTAAACTGCTTGAAAACTTTGTGCTTAAACCCAAAGTGCAGGCCAGCCGTGATGCCGGAATGTCTTCATCGCCCGATACCAAACATTACCTGTTAAATGACTTGTATACCCATGTCACCGCTATCCCAAGCGAAGGTTTTGCCATGCAGGGCGAGGCCGGTCACGACGAAGGTAACGATGATAAAAACTACGATGAGCCTGTAGCCCATGAAGTTGCCATTGGCGATACCATCCGGTACCGCGACGGCTTCATGCTGGTTAAATCATTAAACAAACAGGCCACGGTACAAAATATCCCGCTTACTGCCAACGATGTGGCTATCGGCGCCAATATCGAAGTTCATGCGCATGATGGCAAGGTATATACTGCCGAACCTGTATTCATGATCAGGGGCGGTAACGTGTTTGATTTTGCCCGCAAGGTAGAGGACGCAGGTTTAAAACTGCGCTTTTCAAGGATCAACCCTGAGAATAAAAAAGTAGAAATCACTGTTTATCAGCAGCCGCAAAACAAACGCCCATGGATTGTGATGCGCGCTATCAGCTTCCCGTATATTAACTTTTTTTGGAGTGGTACTATCATTATGGTGATTGGCTTTTTGCTTTCTATCCAAAGGCGTAATAAAGAACTTAAAACCGTTTAACTGTTGTTAAATGGATATTACCAGGCATCAGTATGAAATAGCCCGGCAGGGGTTTTCTGTTGTTGAGCATATTTATACTGATTCTGAAGTAAAAGTCATCGTCGCCGCTATTGAAAACGCGGATAAAACCAGTCCGCTGTTCAGGCAAACAGATGACCTGTTTGCCATAAGACAGTTTTTAAAGGCTGTGCCCGAAATAAGCCCACTGATTTTTACGGGGAGATTAAAAACCTGCTTACAGCAATTGTTTGGTGACGGTTATTTTGCCGTTAAATCTATCTATTTCGATAAGCCCGAAACATCCAACTGGTTTGTAGCCTGGCACCAGGACCTGACCATTTCTGTTGATAAGAAAATTGAGATAGCAGGTTACGGCCCCTGGACGGTTAAGCATAACCAGTTCGCCGTTCAGCCCCCGCTTCATATTTTGCAGGATAACTTCACCATCCGGATCCATTTGGATGATACCGATGAAGGCAACGGGGCTTTGAAAGTGTTGCCAGGTTCGCATCTCAAAGAGATCTATCGTCCTGAAAATATCGACTGGCAGCAGGAAACCGAAGTAAGCTGCAATGTACAGGCAGGTGGTATCATGATCATGCGGCCCTTACTCATGCATGCCTCAAACCGTACTACCAACAACAAACGGCGTAGGGTAGTGCATATTGAGTTTAGCAGGACTGAATTGGCAGAAGGGATTGATTGGGCTGAAAGAATTTAATTATTCGGAAAGTCATATGTTTTTCCGGTAGTTCCGTAAGAGACACCAATGTCGATAAAAAAATCTCTAAGCATTTGATACTTTTGTGTGCACGGCACCCCTTCATCTATTTTTCTTGATTCAGATTCACTTCTTTGGCAGTGAAAACAAATGTCCAGGTGATCTATAACTTTACCTTTTTTGTCAAGAAAAACAATTGAGTTGCGCGGCTCAAAGCAGTTGGTGAATCCTACTATAAGGTAGTTCTTCATGCCGCTGTAACCATAGTTATAGATAATATCGGTGAAATTTTCTATCTCTTTATTAGTTAATATTTTCGATTGTTTAACATTGTCGTATTTCAAACGGTGATTTTCAATAATGATGCCCGGAATCGTATCCGGAGCTTGTTTAGGGTTTCGTATCGAATTACCTGCAGAGTCTATTATTATGTCCTGATTTGGTTGCCCTCCTCCCACATAAGATATTGCTATTATTTTAGCAGCAACTGAAAAAGGATATTTCTTTAATCGTTGAGCAACAGTAAACCTTTTTGTATAAATGCAATTATCAAATTCAGGTTTATAGCCCTTAATACTTTCACGCGTGTAGGTAACATGTGGTACAATTTTTCGCTTGAAAATATGTTTTACTTTTTGATGAACCGTTGTATCTGTTAAATAATAACCATTGCGACTACAGTTTGCGTAACAGGCAAGGTTTATCAATAACAAAAAGCAGGTAATCAATCTAAATTTCATCTGATAAAACTATAGATAAAATTGATTTTCTTACCCCTTCAAAAACGAAAGGATCTTAGCATTTACGGTGTCGGCCTTTTCAATCATGGGTAAATGTGCTGCGCCATCAACAGGGAAAAAGTCGGTCTTTAATACGCTGCGGATAGAATCGCTGAAACGTGGCAATACTGTTTTATCGGCTTTACCCCATATCAGTAATACGCTTTTGCCTGCACTGTTGAGGCAGGTATTGCTCTCACGACCATTTTGATTGTAATTGTACAGCGTTGAAACCAGCGCGTTTCTAAACCCTTTATACTCCATTTGGGGGAGGTAACGGTTTATCCACCCGGGGTGGTTTTTGGGATAAAGAAAATCGGTTGTTTGTCCTTTTGCTCTTTCGTCGGAGTTCACGGCTTCGTTATAAAGCGTGAAATATTGCGGAGCTACCGGCTTTTTTTGTTCATATACCGGGTCGACAAGGATTAGTTTGTTAACCATACCGGGGTGACTGCAGGTAAAATTGGTTATCACCGCGCCGCCAAATGATACGCCTGCTAAATTTATTTTCCCGTTTAATTTAAGTTGATTAATGAGATCGAGCAGTTGCGTATTGTAAAGCTCCTGGTTATAGGGCACATCGGGCCTGTCTGAATAGCCGCGGCCATACATATCATAGCGTAATACCCGGTATCCTTTTTTTATCAAAAAATCGTACGTTGGGTCCCAGATATAATAGGGTACGCTAAAACCGTGAACAAGTATAACAACCTGGGCGCTGTCAGGGCCTTCAAGCTGGTAATGGGTTACGCCCTGACTTAATTTGATAAAGCTGCCAGGGATGTTTATGCGGCTGGCATCGGTTAAGGTTTTGGTTTCTTTATTGTTATATCTATAGAAGCCGTATAGTATTAATGACGCGGCCCCGACAAGAAATATCACAATTATAATGCTTACTTTAAGTATTTTCATGCGGTATTAGATGTTGGTTTCTAAAATACAGAAATATTTATACTACAGTTAGTTAAATAATTATATCTATTGTAAAGAATATATGAACATTACCATAATAGGCTCCGGTAACGTAGCTACGCACATGGCAGCGGCCTTTAAGAATGCCGGACACCGTATTGTACAGGTATACAGCCGCGATATGCAGCATGCCGCGCTTTTAGCCTACCATGTAGCTGCCGAAGCTGTTGATAACCTTGACAATATTAATCCCGATACAGGATTGTTTGTTGTTTCGGTTAAGGACGATGCTATAACGACTGTTGTTAAAGCGTTGTCGGCCCATAAAAAGTTAATAGTACATACATCGGGCTCAACCGATTTGAACAGTTTGCTGGCTTTTACCCCGAAGGCCGGTGTATTTTATCCCCTGCAAACGTTTAGCAAGATAAGAGAGGTTGATTTCCGATCTGTCCCGCTCTGTCTTGAAGGTGCTGATGATGGTATACTTGCTGATTTAAAGCAGCTGGCATTTACCATCAGTAATAATGTATATAGCGTTAACTCCGCCCGGCGCAAAATATTGCACCTTGCCGCGGTATTTGCCTGTAATTTCCCCAATTATTTGTACGGAGTTGCCCAGGACCTGCTTGCGCAAAATCAAATGGAGTTTAACATGCTGCGCCCTCTGATCCTGGAAACTGCCCAAAAAGTGCTTGAGCAGGAACCGCGCAATGTACAAACCGGCCCCGCAGTACGTAATGATGAGGGCACTATGGCTACTCACATGCAGATGCTGAACGAGATGCCTATGTTACAGGAAGTTTATACTTTATTAAGTCAGGGTATTATCAAAAACAATAAAGGGTTTACCGCACCCGAGTAATTTTGTTACTTTTGCTTAAATGAACATTTATAAAATAAAGATCAATTTCGAGGAAAAAGGGCACGAAAGCGTTGAGTTACCTATAGCCGAAGGAGAATCTGTATTAGACGTATGCCTGGAGAATGGCATTGAACTACAGCACAATTGCGGTGGTGTTTGCGGATGCAGCACATGCCATGTTTATGTAAACAAGGGGATGGATAACATCCAGGAGATTTCCGATAAAGAAGAGGATTTTATTGACAGGGCTGTTAATCCGCGCATTAATTCGCGCCTGGGTTGCCAGTGTGTGATTGTTGATGGCGACATTGAAGTTACCCTGCCGGATCAGTCGCAGTTTTTAGGCCACTAATATTTGCATCAATCCGTTTAAACAATAAATAAAACGTATAATTTACAACGTATTAGCGTAACCCCCGGGTAGTACGTAAAATCAACAACAATGAGCGATAATAAATTTGCCTTACCAATTCACTGGAATGATTATGAAGATATTGCCATTGAACTTTATGAAAAGTTTGGTGACGATTTTGACGAATCAAAAATATACCGCATCCGTTTTACCGAACTGCTGGAATGGGTATTGAGCCTGCCTAATTTTGCCGGTACCCGTGCCGAATCAAACGAAGGCCACCTGGAGCAGATCCAGTCGGCCTGGGTATACGAGTGGCGGGATAATCAATAATTCAATTGGCAGTTTTGAGCTGGCGGTTTGCCGTTTTAAATTTGCGATTAGCAGTTTAGCACGAAGCAAACATTCTATAGTCAAAGAATCGGTGAAATCACCTCAACAAATCGGTGTAGTCACGAAACAAAATCGGTGTAATCACAACCATGGAATCATTCCTGAATAAATTAAAAGATATTACTACCCTCATTTTTGATGTGGATGGCGTTTTGACCGACGGGTCTGTTTTTGTAACGGAAGCCGGCGAACAAAGCCGCGCCTTTAATATTAAAGATGGCTACGCGCTGCAGTTAGCTGTTAAATGCGGTTATAATGTTTGCGCGATATCGGGCAGCCGCTCAAAAAGTGCCATGTACAGGTTAAACAGCCTTGGCATCCAGGATGTGTATATGGGCACACATACCAAATCGCAAAGGTTCAAGATCTACCTGGAAGAAAAAAGCATTATTGCCACCAATGTATTATACATGGGTGATGATATTCCCGACCTGGAAGTGATGAAGCTTGCAGGCCTGCCTGTTTGCCCTGCCGATGCTGTTGAAGAGATCAAAGCGGTTAGCGCTTACGTATCGCCCTACGGCGGCGGCAAAGGCTGTGCCCGCGATATCATTGAAAAAGTGCTCAAGGTTCAGGATAAATGGATGAGCAAACAGGCGTATAGCTGGTAGGGTTTGGTCCATAGTACATAGTCGATAGTCCATAGATAATGGTTCATGGAATTAACCCGGCAGATCATGGTTATAAATAGTTTTGTTGCTACTATGATCTATGAACCATTTGCTACGAACTAATCAATGCAGCTACCATGATCTATGAACCATCAACCATGAACTAAAAATATGAACATCATCCCACCCGTAATTCTCGCATCAAAATCGCCAAGACGGCAGGAGCTGCTCCGGCTTATGGATATTGATTTCAGGGTTGTGCTTAAAGAGGTTGATGAGTCATTCCCCGATGGGCTTACCCCAACAGAGGTTGCCCTGCATATAGCCCGTAAAAAAGCAGAAGCATTTGACGAAACGGTAGGGGATGAGGTTGTACTTACTGCCGATACTATAGTGTGTATTGATGGCCTGATACTGGGTAAACCCGAAACCCGCGCACATGCTATCGAAATGCTGCAAATGCTATCGGGCCGTGTACACCAGGTTATTACCGGTGTATGTTTGTTATATAAAGGGCGTTATAACAATTTTTATGATCTTACCGAAGTGCTCTTCCGCAAGCTTTCTGATGCCGAGATCAGTAATTATGTAGATAAGTATCAGCCGCTTGACAAGGCCGGATCATACGGCATCCAGGAGCTGATAGGCCTGATAGGCATCGAACGGATTGAAGGCTCATATACCAATGTTGTTGGTTTACCTACCCAAAAGGTTTATGCACAATTGCTTAACTTAAGCAAATAGATTTCACATACAGGCGCAAGTATTGTGCGGCTGCCTGTGCGGGGATTACTTGTGCCTTTCGCAAACCATTTTATTCGTCGTTACAGTTTCGCTAAACATCGTTACTTTTTGATAAAGCGTGTTTTTTCCGGTACAATTAAATAAATAATTATTTAATTTAAACCTTTGTTTCCTGCATAGTCTAAGGTGTTAAATAAAGGGAGTAATTTGTCATGAAAAAAACTATTAATACAGGGCTGGTGTTACTGCTGGTGGCCACCTTGTCTGCATGCAGCAGTTACAATTATTACACCGCAGCCCGAAACAAAACAGATTTATCCGCTTACCGTACATTTGCCTGGCTACCTCCTGCAACCATGACCAATAAAGCCGGCGCAGTTGTAAAAAAGGAAGTGGCTGATGAAAAGGTTAAGGACGCGGCTATTTCGGCATTGGAAAACAAAGGGTTAAAATTCCAGGAAAACAACCCCGATTTACTGGTAAGTTATACCACAGTTACCGGCCGGGGAATGAAAACTGAGTTTTATCCTTATTACTATGGCGGTTACCCGGGCTTCGGTTTAGGATTTGGCTGGGGTTGGGGCGGTGGCTGGGGCTATCGTCCGTTTTATGGCTACGGCGGCTGGGGTTGGGGATATCCTTATGGTTACGGTTATGGCGGCGGCGGTTATGCCCGCGTACCTTACAAAGAAGGTACCCTGATTATCGACATTATGGATACCAAATCGCGCAAACTGGTATGGCGTGGTTTTGGTGTTGGCGAACTGCACAACCCGCAAAAAACTGTAAAGGAACTGCCCAAAGTAGTTAACGGCATTATTGAACAACTACAGCTTAACCAGGTACAGCAAGACCAGGTGCCAATGAAAAAAGCATAAGAAATTTGCTGATCAATTATTGAACTAATGCAAAAATCCCTTCGGGCGCTAAGCCTGGAGGGATTTTTGTTTGCGGTATAAATGGGTTACAGCAAAAGTAAGGGCAGCTACGGCTAAAACAATAACCCAGGCATCAAGCGGGCAGTTAGCGTCGCCGTCGGCATTATCACATGGATTATCTAACTGGGCAAAACAGCTTAGGGTGGCGGCCGCAAAAACAAGAGCGGTTAAAAAGAACTTTTTTTTCATATGCGCAAATCGCTTGTTATTGTTTTAAAAATTTACCGGTGCCAATCAACTGCTTGGTTTTGTTATCGGTAACCCTTATGATATATGTCCCGGGTACCAAACCGGTTACGTTGTTTTTCCAGTAAAGCTGTGTGATATTTACTGCCTTCAGTATCACGCCACTGCTGTTAGTTAACTGAATATTATAGTTTGCTGAAGCGTTGGTTTGCCCTATGGTTAGGTTTAATGTTTCCGTTACAGGGTTTGGATATATCGTAAGCAGGCTATTGCTTATGTTATTTTTTGTATTGGCATACATTAATGGCAGCTCTTTTGACAGGCTGATATCATTGTTTAAATCAGTTAACTGAACACGGTAATTATTTAAGCCTTTTGCCGGGTTAGGGTCGGTATAAGAGTAAGTTCCCAAACCGTTCGATTTTATCACATCCAGGTTTTCCCAGGTTTTGCCGTTATCGGTGCTTCTCTGCAGTGTAAATGTGGTGTAGTTGGCCTCATTTTCAACAATCCAGGTTGTTTTAGCGCCGCCGGTTGCTTTTACTGCATTAAAATCAAGCAGCCGCAGGCCCAATTTAGGTGATTGGCGCAATATCAGCTGAAAACGTTTTTTACCAAAAGTAGCCGGGGTACTTTTATCAATATTGTAGCTGTAAATGTTGTTGTGTTTAAGATCCAGCGAATCTTTAGTAAAGTTATCCTTAAGCCATATTTCATAAATGGCAGGTACGTTACTAAGCGCTCTTAGTTTTAATTGATATGGCCCGGATGAGGTAGCGTCAGACGTTAGGGGGATGATCTCCTGCTGTTTTTTAGGGAAAGGCCGGTGATGGATAACGGTTTTAACGCTATCGCTTGACAGGGCCGACAAGGCTATCTGTGCACCATTGGTTCCGAGGTCTTCCGCGTCTTTACTATTTTCAAAAGCCGTACTGGCGTCGTTGTTAAACGCAATAACAATATCATCGGTATTAATGGAGTCCTTTATCATTTGCAGCCTTAATATCGGTTCGGCCAATGATGATGAAGTTTGTTGTGATGCTGCTGATTGTGCTTCGGCAGCCTTCAATATGTCCATGTCGGCAGCTGTGGCCGCCAGCTTCTGTAACCCCTTATCAGCAGGGGCACTTAATAAGGCTATCAGATTTGATGCCGTTGGTTGCGTTGTTGACTTCGCCGATTCCCTGAAAGTTAATGATTGCGAAGCTGAGGTAGCCTGTATAAAAAACGCCTGCCCGCTGGCTATCATATTACTTGCATAGCCATCGCTCGAAATACCGGGGTTAATATTGGTAGTCGTATCTGCCGTAGATATAGCAGTGGCCTTTTGCATGTAGCTGGCATACTGCTTTGTTTTTGGATTGTAAACCCATATTTTGCCCGGAGCAGATAGGGTTGCAGCCGAAGATACCTCTGAGGGGAAACCGGCCCCGTAAATTGATGATGTGGCGGAAACGGTTGTTGTTGTGCCCCTGCGGTTAAATTTTTCCCAATTGATGGTGGCCGCGTAAGGATTTCCAACCAGGTTATATCCGTTAACCAGGCTGCCTGTAGTATTGCTGAACAAGAGGCTGGTTGTGCCGCTGTACCAGTTGGTTACTGTAATGTTACCTGTATTTAATGTACCTGTTGCTGTTAAAGTGGTGTTGGTGGGCACATAGCTTGCGGTTGTTGAAGTTGCAAGATCGGCGGCCGTCCTGTCTCCCCTGAAAAAGAAAAGGAAACCGTTGCCGACAGGTATGGTATGTGAGCCGTCGGTATCAAAAATATAATTTGGCGGGGAGTTGATATTGTTGATGCCCCTGAAATTACCGGCTGTAAAAGACACTTGCGAGGAGGCTATGTTTTCCCTGAAGCAGTAAATTGTGGGATTGCCCGATTTATCAAAGCCGCCCGTTGTGCCTGTAGTACCGGTTATCCATGATGAGTTTTTAAGGTAATTTACACTGATTACCTTGGCTGCTGAACCTGTATTAACAGGAGATGAAAGTAACCTGTACCCCCGGTTATATGAATTGCCACCACTTATAAAACGCTGTACGTTTACATTGCCTGTAATTGCTGTTCCGGAAGGTATAGCATCTACAGTGGCCGAACCTGTTGCATCGGAGTTTAATGTTAACACACCGCCGGCGGCAAGGGTAGCTGTACCCCCCATACTAAGTATACCCGAGGATGATACCGCGAATTTACCCGTGCCCGACATGGTTTTTATACCGCTGCCATTAACAGTAACATTATTGAATTTTGTGCCGTTGGTGCTGTTGTCTGTAAGAGATTGAGCGCCTGCTTTACTAAAGAACACGGTCCCGGTACCTGCCGTAAATGTACCTGTATTGGTGTAATCGCCATTGAAAGTTAGTGTGCCCGAACCGCCTGTAATAACAGCGCTGTTAGTAGCGTTACCAGTAATGCTAATATTGCCCGAACCCTGGGTTACGTTTGCTGAATTGGTCCAGGTTCCTGTAATGGTTATAACGGGGTTGTTCGTGTTAAGGTCTATTGCACCACCGCTTGTGATCCAGTTTCCGCTTACGGTTAGCGCGCCTCCGTCGACAGTTTTGGCTGCTGCCCCTGATAAGGTAAGGTTATCATAGTTGGATGGGTTTGTACCTATAAAGCTGTCATTAGTAGCGTATATTGTTTGCGTGCCGGAGGTAGCTGCGTAGTTAACGAGTCCGGTGCCGGTGCCGCCGGTGGTGAAATCGATAGTGCCACCTGTAGCAGCACTTATTGGGGTATTACCTGTTAAAGTTAATGTGGAGGCGCCGGTACCGGTATCCATATCAACTAATGCGGCGTTGGTTACAGTTACTATACCATCATTCCTGTTTACATAGTTTGAATTGGTGGTGGCTATGTTGCTTGCAGTTAATGATCCGGAATTTAGATGAAATGCCGCATTATTTACCGAATAGTTTTGCAGGAACCCCAAGGCGTAATAGCCAATTGCCGACGAGGTAGTATTTAACGATAACGAATTGGTGATATTAAATACAGGGACTGTGGTATTGATGGTAGTGGTATTTGATGTTGGCGAGGTAAATATGTTTGGCGCCGGTGGTGTTGTATTATCGCCCACTATAAATGAGTTGCAGCTTAATGTTGCATTCCCTGTACCTGTAATGGTTGTTGTTACATCACCGCTGCTGCTGTTGTGGTTTTGTGTGATGGCGCCGTTTACTGTAAGCGAATAGGTGTTATTGATGGTTAAGGTAATTGACGGAGACCCGAATAGGGTGCTGGTTAAAGGGCCAAATACCATGGATGCTATGCTGGGTACGCTACTTTGAACAATAGGCTGGTTTTTAAATGAAACAACGCCTATGCGTGCCACATTGGTGGAAGTTGGCACCGTTGCGGGGCTCCAGTTACCGGTATTGTTCCAGTTATTGTCTGAAGCGCCTGTCCAGTCAATTGCATTTGCAAAAGTTATGATATTACCATTTGACGAGGGTCCCGTATAAGTAATGGCCGAGCTGTTTCCATTCCCCGTAAGGGTATTAATGCTGGTGACGGTAATGGTGCCTGTAGGGCTGCCACCATAATTGAGCTGGCTTTTTACCGTACCTGTATAAAAATAATAGCCGGGGACAGAGTAGGATCCATCTGTATTGCCCGAGCTTGAGATAAGGTCGCCCACACTATAATCTTGTATAGCGTTACCGGTGTACGTTACTGAACTTATCAATGCATCAGATGAGGTAGAATAATACGAATCATCTGATCGGTATAAGCTCCCTGAACTATTGAAATAGGCCTCGAACCCTGCACCGGATGTGTTCATTACCAGTTGGTTAATAACAAAGTTGCCCCTTGATATTATTTTGAGGCCATAGAGGATTACACTTTCGCTTTCATAATAAGCAGGTTGCGTTACATTATTAGCTGTTCCGTTTGCCCCTGTGGTGGTAAATTGAAGCACACGGGTATACATATCAAAATTATCCCATTGGAAGCGACCGGCAGTAGTACATGTTGATTCGAGATAGGAATAATAGTATGTGCTGTAGCTGCCGCCCGTTGTGCTTGTGCTTGACGCAACAAGGGTTTTAGCTGTGGTCATGCCTGCTACAAAAACATCTTTAAAAATTGCCCAGCGGCCATCTTTCAAACGTTGCACTTTGATCATGTACGTTTGCTGATCATTGGCCATTGTAGCGTTAAGGAGCTCGTTATAATGGCCTGAAAAAGTGCCATTGTCATACCTGTACCGCAAGCTAAGTGTAGTACCCGTGTGTGTTATGTAAATACCCTGCATATTATTGGTGGTATAGCCATTGGCAATAAGCCAATAACGCCAGGTATTGTTACCAACAGCCATCACGTCAGGATCAGAGGGGCCTGTACTACTGTTGTTTTTATAAATGAAGTTCCACTCAAAATCATTAGCGGTAAGATCTACGCTCCCTGATGTGCCGCTTCCGACAAAATCCCACCTGATGGCGCTTATCGCGTTGGTGGCCGGTACTGCCGATCTCAGGCTTACCGAGCCGTTTAAAGGACTTGTAGTTGATGCATCTATGGTAACCGGGGAACTTGTGCGGGTGGCATTACCAACCCCGGTTGCTCCTAATGATGTTATAGTACCGGCAGAGGAAGTTTCAAAGTTATTGTAATAGTAGGTAAGGTTATCGCTGGTTTCCTGGGCCGCAGCTGCACTGATCAGGCATAGCAGATATCCGGTAAATAAAACGCAGCGTAATTGTGTTTTCAAATTAATAGGGTTTCGGGCAAATAATGTCAATAATGATGCTGATTCAATGAAAACGGAATTAAAGTACAAATTTCAACTCAAATATGGGTTTGTGTTGCCAATGGCATCAGTCCTGATGTCTTTTATTGAAAAAATGGAAAATTTGAAGAAATTAATTATTGATTATTGTTTACACACTTTGGGGAATATTTTCTACTATGCTTTTAATCAATAAGCAGGCTGTTAACTTACAGTAAGGGCTAATTAATCACTGCGCAACGATAAATATTTCAAAATATTCCTGTTAGGAGTGAGGATTTTGGTTTCCGGTAAAAAACTGTTCAGGTTTGATCGGGGGGTATGTGTCTTTAACAATCATCACCATTAACAATTAGTCAACTGAAGTTAATGTGACGATGACTATACGCTACATGGGGTGTTTCAGAGCGGCGTCGGATAAGTGTTCAATTTTAAAAAAAACGGGTGTTCAACTTTTTGTAGTACGGAATTGTAATGTTCTGATTATCAATGCATATTTGTTCAATCTGTATTTTATATAAAATGTAAGTGGTTGATAATCAGTGTTTGTTTGTTTTGAAAAATACACCAGGTGTTCCACATTAAAAAATTGAACACCTGGCGTTATATGCTTTATTTAATCTTTTGGCTGTTATTGCCGCGGTTAAGATCAGGCAGGGCGTTGTCGGGATCAATGGTCACCGATTCAGCTTCCTGTGTAGTAGGCAGTGTATAGGTGATTTGCCCGGATTGCAGCCAGGTTTCAACCGGCAGGTAAAAGCGTTTCTTACTGCCATCTTTAAATTTAACCTCAACAGTAAACGGCATGGGCAACTGCTCTTTGTTTACTGCTTTGATGGTGATACCTTTGGATGCATCTTTACCTGCATATTTTGCGTCGATAAGCGCTATATCAACCAGCCAGTTATTATAAAACCAGCCCTTCCAAAACCAGGAAAGGTCTTCGCCGGCTCCATTCTCCATCGAACGGAAAAAATCATCAGGCTGTGGGTGTTTGTAAGCCCACTGGTTAATGTAGTTTTTAAAGGCATAGTCAAACCTGTCTTTCCCTAAAATTTGCTCGCGGAGCAATACCAGGCCAAAGGCCGGCTTATAGTAGGTAAGCGGATGGCGGTATTTTTCGGGGATGGCATCAGGAGCCGTCATAATACTTGGCGATTGCGGATCAAGCAATGATGGGATAATTTCATCGGCAGGGTTGCCACCGCCGGGAGCATACTCACTATCACGTTTGGGGGCATATTCGCCTTTATTAAAGGCGTCGGAAGCATATATATCGATAAAGGTGTTAAGGCCTTCATCCATCCAGGCATAACGGCGCTCGTTTGATCCTACAATCATCGGGAACCAGTTATGGCCTATCTCGTGGGCTGTTACCCAGTAAAGCACGCTGCCTTTATCGGTAATGCCATCAAACACAATGCCCGGGTATTCCATACCGCCAGCAATACCGGCCTCATTAATGGCTACCGGGTAAGGGTATACAAACCATTTTTCAGAAAAATATTCTATGGACTTTTTGAGATATTCGGTAGCCCGGCCCCAGGCATCGTTACCATAGCTTTCGGCCGGGTAAACGCTCATTGCCAATGATTTTTTACCACCGGGCAGGTTCACCCTCGCTGCATCCCATATGTAAGCTTTTGATGCACCAAAGGCAACGTCACGGGTATTGAGCATTTTGAAATGCCAGGTGAGGGTGCCCTTGTTAACCGGGCGACTGGCCGGATCATTAACTTCGGCCAAATCACGGACCATGATGGTTTTATCACTGTTGCGGGCTTGATCTAAGCGGGCTATTTGTTTAGCGGTCAAAACCTCCTTTGGGTTAAGTAATTCGCCTGAGCCTGCTACGATCATATCCCATGGTACGGTTACCTGGTAATCGATATCGCCGTAATCTAAATAAAACTCACCACTGCCCAAAAATGGCAGGGTGTCCCAGCCGTGGCTGTCGTCATAAACACACATCCGGGGAAACCACTGCGCAATTTCGTAGATCTTGCCATTTTTGGTATCGCAATAATCAGTACGGCCTCCAAAGGCACCGGGAATGGTATAATGATAATTGATGCGCAACTTTATTGCACCTTTTTGCAGCGGATGTGCAAGGCGCACCTGCATGCGGGCGTCAGTAATTACATAAGGTACAGGTTTAACCACATCACCATTATCAACCGATACGGATTCTATCTGATAGCCGCTGGTATGCTGGTCGGCGCTGGGCGCATGGTCTGTGAAAAAGTTAGAGCGGGCATCCTGTTTATAAGTATTTTGATCAAGCTGCAGCCAAAGGTATGGCAATGCATCCGGGCTGTTATTGGTATAGTTAATCACCACAGTACCGCTGATTGTTTTCTTTACGGTATCCAGGGTAACTTTCAGGTTATAGTCTGCCCGGTTTTGCCAGTACTTTGGTCCGGGCGCGCCACTGGCCGAATGGAAATCGTTACCTTTTTCGGTATAAAACATAGGCGAGAAGGCCTCCGCCGGGTTATAGTTTGACGACGTATCGTTTGGATTGAGTTTCCTTTTTTGCGCGAATGCGCCGAGTGCTAAAACCGACAGTAAACCAATGCCGATAAATTTTAATTTCATGGTGTGTATTTAAGCACCCAATATACAAAGGATGGCCGGAAAACAGTTTGTTAAAAAAGTTTTAAATAATTATGGAATTTTATGCCGGGTAGCATCATTATAATAAACTACTTAATCACCCGGATGAATTAATATATTTATCAATTAAAACGTTGGTATAATGTCTATTCAACAAATCAGCATACCTAAGCCCTGCCACGAGCAATGGTCACAGATGGTACCCGCTAACAGCGGTCGTTATTGTTATCACTGCTGCAAAACGGTTATCGATTTTACGGTAATGAGCAATG
The DNA here is from genome assembly GCF_014643835.1 of Mucilaginibacter rubeus. Taxonomy (GTDB): domain Bacteria; phylum Bacteroidota; class Bacteroidia; order Sphingobacteriales; family Sphingobacteriaceae; genus Mucilaginibacter; species Mucilaginibacter rubeus. Next base: position 49,668 of record NZ_BMKD01000001.1, read on the forward strand.
ACGAGATCATTAAACTTCTTGCGGCAAAGGATAATGTTTGCGGCAGATTTGGCCAAATGCAGCTGATTGAAATTAATGCGGGTATTGGCGCAAATAAAAAGCGATCCTTATCATGGATTGGTATCCTGACAGCTGCAATAATAAGCTTAACCCGGCTTGAAAAAGCTGAAGCCAAAACCAGGCACAGCCTTGAGCAGGGAGAGTTTCAACGTAAAAGCAATTTGCTCATACCTGTGCCTACCGGTGTTCAAATATTAGTAAAAGGCCTTGTAACCGAAAAAGGGACTAATGTTCCGATTCCCGGCGCTACAGTCCGTTGTAAAAACGGTGAAAGTGCAAGCACTGATGTTGATGGCGAATTTAAGTTTTTGGAACTTTCGGAGACAGATACCCTTGTTGTTGGCTTTATCGGTTTTAAGACACAGGAAATAAGGCTTGCCGACATAGCTGACAGGTCGCAAATAAAAATAGAATTAGAGCCGGAACCGCTAACTGAACAATTTGTTGTGGTAGGAGGTGTATTTGTGCGCCATTCTTTTATTCATCGCCTGTGGCATAAAATAAAAAACATATTTTAGGGCTTTATTATAAAAGCTAAACTTGCACTTTCCTGTAAATATACCTTTAGGCCGGTCATCCATCCCCGTACATTTTATTTGCGAGACACTCGCGTACTTTTTAGGTTACCGGTATTATGCCTGGTTACGCAAACATTCGGCCGATAAGATCAGTACTGAACACAGGCTCATCATCTTTATAGGTGCGGCGGCAGGCGCATTTATCGGTTCGCACCTGGTAGGGATCTTTGAAAATCCACCTTTGCTGTTTTCGCATTTCAATATCATCTATATTATGGGCAATAAAACCATAGTGGGCGGTATGCTTGGCGGGTTGATAGGAGTTGAGCTTACCAAGAAGCGGTTAGGTGTAACCATGTCATCCGGCGATCTGATGGTTTATCCGCTCATCCTGGCTATGGTTATAGGCCGTACCGGGTGCTTTTTGGCCGGACTGGAGGATGGTACTTATGGCATAGCCTCCAACCTGCCATGGGCTATTGATTTTGGCGATGGTATCCACAGGCATCCTACCAATTTGTATGAAATTGTGTTTTGGTTAATGCTTTGGATCGCGTTGAAACTCATTGAACAAAGCCGCCACTTTGCTGATGGTGCAAGGTTTAAAGTGTTTATGGTAAGCTACCTCGTTTTTAGGTTACTGGTTGAATTTATCAAGCCCGATTATTTTTTCAGTTTTGGCTTATCGGTAATTCAGTTAGTTTCTATCGCCGGTATTTTGTATTATTATAAAGTATTTTTATCTCCTAAAAAGCTGTTTGTAAACCATGCCTGAACGCCCGTATATATACTATGATTTTACGTTAAGCATCTGCTCTACCTGCTTACGCCGGGTTGATGCCAAAATTGTTTTTGAGGATGATAAGGTTTACATGCTTAAAAACTGCCGTCAGCATGGTTTTGAAAAGGTGCTGATCGCCACAGATGTGGAATATTATAAAAACTGCCGCAACTATGCCAAGCGGAGTGAGATGCCGCTTAAGTTCAACGCCAAAACACATTATGGCTGCCCTTATGATTGCGGCCTCTGTCAGGATCATGAGCAGCACTCATGCCTTACCGTCGTTGAAGTAACCGACCGATGTAATTTAAGCTGCCCTACCTGCTACGCCATGTCATCACCCACATATGGCAGGCACCGCACCTTGGCCGAGATTGAACAGATGCTGGATGTAGTAGTGGCAAATGAAGGTCAGCCTGATGTGGTGCAGATTAGCGGGGGAGAGCCAACGGTGCACCCGCAGTTCTTCGAGATCCTGGATATCGCCAAAACAAAGCCCATTAAACATTTAATGGTGAATACTAATGGTATCCGCATAGCTAAGGACGAAAATTTTGTAAAGCGGCTGGCCACTTACATGCCTGATTTTGAGATCTACCTGCAATTTGATTCTTTCAAAAAAGAAGCGCTGGTGCAATTGAGAGGAGAAGATCTGCGTGAGGTAAGGCAAAAGGCCATTGAAAATCTTAACAAGTACAATCTGTCTACAACGTTGGTAGTTACTTTGCAAAAAGGTTTAAATACCGATGAATTAGGGACAATTATTGAATACGCGTTGAAGCAACCCTGCGTTCGCGGCGTAACCTTCCAGCCTACGCAACAGGCCGGCAGGTTAGAGAATTTTAATGAACAAACCGACCGGTACACCCTAACGGAAGTACGTAACGCGATACTTGAACAAACCAGTGTATTCAATAAAAACGATCTGATCCCGGTACCCTGCAACCCGGACGCACTCGTAATGGGCTATGCCCTTAAACTTGAAGGGGAAGTGATTCCGTTAACCCGGATGATAAACCCGGATGACCTGTTAGATAACTCAAAAAATACCATTGTTTATGAAAATGATGAGCGCCTGAAAGGGCATCTGCTCAATATGTTCAGCACCGGTAATTCGGTTGATAAAGCTAAAGAACACCTGCACTCGTTGTTATGCTGCCTGCCTGAAATTGACGCGCCAAGTTTAAGCTATGATAACCTGTTCAGGGTGATCATTATGCAATTTATAGATGCGCAAAATTTTGATGTTCGGGCTATCAAAAAATCATGTGTACACATCGTAAATAAAGATATGCAGATCATCCCTTTTGAAACGATGAACATTTTTTACAGAGATGATAAGCGGGAATATCTGGAACAATTAAGAGGAGAAATTTTGGTATGACAGAGGAAGAACAATTACAACCACCCAATCAGCCTCCTGGCAACAAACCCCAAGGTGGAATCAAGATAGTCGGAATTAACCTGGCAGTATTTGTTGGTTATACCTTGCTTAGTCTGCTGACCGATGGCGATGTAGTAGCTGGGCTGCTAATGGTTGCCCAGGTGATTGTTTGTATTATACTTTCATTGTATTTCCGTAAGTGGAGTTGGTTTTTAGGCGGCTTACTGGTTTTAGTAATTGGTTTTTCAACGTGTGTTGCAATAATAAGGATTTAGTATCTCACAAGTTGATATAATGGAAACGCAGAAGAAAGACCCCGGTAGCAAAAAAATGATAGTTGTAGGTATCAATCTATCGATATTGGTAGCTTATACCATATATTTCAGATGGGTTGCTAATGAGGAGCTTATTATATTAGCTGAAGCGATTTTTATTTTTTTGCACGTAGTACTGTGCCTGATATTGGCAATTTTTGCTTTGAGAAAAGAATTTTTGTTTAGCGCGCTCGTAGTACTGCTGATCGGTTTTTCGTCATGCTGGATTGTTTTCTCTACTTAGGCCAACATCCCCGCCAAAACCCCTTCTTTTAATGAATTAGTACACATGCTCACCTTATGAAGATCCAGCGCATGCATAATGAAGCGGGTAATCAACGAAGCAGCTACGATCATATCAACCCGAACCGGAATAATGCCCGGATTTCCCAGTCTTTCTTTATGGCTTGAAAGGATAAGCTTATTGGTGATGGTTAGCAATTCTCCTTCATCAAAATCATAGTGTTGAATGCTCTTGAGGTCAAATGGTTTTGCTTTTTCGGTTTCTATGAGCCCGGCAAAAGTTTCAAACGAGCCTGATGAGCCAACAAGGGTATCTAATTCAATACCGGAGGTGGCAATGAACAGATCATTCAGCGTATCCTCCAGATACAAATTCATAGCCTCGATAGATGCGGGCGGAATAGGGTCCGTGTGGTGAAACTGGTCCATAAGGCGTGCGGCGCCAACTTCAAAGCTCTGTTTCCACAAGATTTTATCGGTGTTGCCCAAAATAAACTCCACACTGCCGCCTCCAATATCCATGATGAGCGAATTTTTAGCCGATAGGCATCCACTTAACTTTACGCCATTATAAATAAAAACGGCTTCCTGTTCTCCGTCGATAATTTCGATAGCGATGCCTGTTTGGGCCTCCACTTCTTTAATGAAATCTTTTCCGTTTGAGGCACTCCGCAAGGCCGAAGTAGCAATTGCCCTTACACTGGTGACATTGTTGGCAGCAATGAGTCCTTGAAAATGTTGCATGGTATTCACGCCGCGCTGAAAGGCATCAGGCAAAATATAACCCTTATTAATGCCCCCCTCGCCTAATTTAACGGCTTCTGTAATATGTACAATTTCACGGTAGTCATGGATATCGCCTTCGGCAATCAATAAATGGAAGGTGTTTGTACCCAAATCCATTACTGCAACGCGTTTACTCATACGGCTAAAATAAATAATCCCCGAAAATGTTTATCATTCCCGGGGAATTTTATTCAGTAAATCCGAAATCGAACATCCAATATCCGAAATCAAAAAACTATTCTTTATAAAAGAACCACTTAATCAGTTCTTTATAACTTGCTTTTTTGCCATACATCAATACGCCAACACGATAGATCCTTGCCGCGACATAGGTAGTAAATAAGAAGCCTACCACCATCATACACATAGATACGGCTACCTGCCAGGGTGCCGGATCAAAAGGAAGGCGTACCATCATGGCAACTGGGGCTGTAAAAGGAATTATAGACAACCAAACAGCCAGTGGGCTATCAGGAGCCCTAAAAAGTACTGATACCGATAAAATATAAGTGAACAGCAACGGCATGGTAATCGGAAACATGAATTGCTGGGTTTCTGTTTCACTATCTACTGCCGACCCTACTGCCGCAAACAGGGCTGCATATAACATGTACCCACTTAAAAAATAAAATATAAAACAGCCCAAAATATATCCAAATGGGATTGTTGATAAAGTAGCTATTATACCAGCCATTGGGCTTACCGGCGAATTGAAAGCATGCCCGGCTATTTTAGATGAAATTAGCGATAAGATTATCCAGGCACTGAACTGTGTTAAACCAACCAGTCCAACGCCGATAATTTTACCTAACATTAGTTGAAAGGGTTTAACGGATGATATTACTACCTCGATAATGCGGTTGGTTTTTTCCTCAATAACACCGCGCATAACCTGTCCTCCATAAATTAAAAGCGAGAGGTATATAAATATGGCACAGGCTATACTAACGCCTATATTGGCGCCGAGATTGGCATCTTTATCGCCTGCCTTCGTAATTTCGACCGCTGTTACTGAAAAATCTACTTTTTTTAGTGTATGAAGAACGGCAGTGTCAATATGATTTTTCTCCATAATATTAGCTGCCGTGATTTCATTCAATTGTTTTTGAATTTCATCGGTGATCTGTATAGCTGCCTTTTTCTTTGAAAAAACCTGTATAGCGCCAGATTTATGATAATTACCGGGTATATATAATGTTGATACAGTTTCATCGTCTTTAAATTTCGCTTTCGCTGTTTTTATATCTTCGTTTGTTACTGTAAATTTGATGTTTGGCGTATCATGAAATTTGTTTGCATATAATTTGGTATCATCAACAACATTTATTACATGCAATCCGGCAAGTTGCTCGCTGCTTTTTGCTATCCAGACAATAGCTCCACCCATAGCTAAAATCAACAAGGGCACTACAAATATCATAATGATGAATGATTTTTTGCGTACCCGTGTAAGGTACTCGCGTTGTATAATGAGTAATACTTTATTCATGGCCGGTGGAATTTAGGTTTACTTTTTCAATAAAAATTTCGTGCATACTCGGGATAACCTCCTGCAGCATATTTACCCGCGCTTTAGGAATTAAGTATTGAAGCACATCATTGGAATTATGCCCTTCCTTTAGTTTTATCTTGATATTGTGACTGTCGTCATCGGCAATAACCTCGCTCATTATTTCAAAGGGCTGGCTGCCATTAAATGCAATACGTTCGCCGGCATACTCAATAAGGTAGGTTTCGTTACGGTATGAGTTGCGGATATGTTTAACCTTGCCATCCAATATCTTGTGCGATTTATGGATGAGGGCAATGGCGTCGCAAAGCTCTTCTACTGATTCCATTCGGTGTGTTGAAAATAAAATAGTAGCGCCTTTTTTATTCAGTTCCAGTATTTCGTCTTTAATCAGCTCGGCATTTACGGGGTCAAACCCGCTGAAAGGCTCATCTAAAATGATCAGGTCGGGCTCATGCAGTACAGTTGCCACAAACTGCGCTTTTTGCTGCATGCCCTTTGAAAGCTCTTCTATTTTCTTTTTCCACCAGGTTTCCATCCCCAGTTTCTCAAACCAAAATTTAAGGCGTTTTTGTGCTTCGGCGCGGCTTAAGCCTTTTAACCGGGCCAGGTAGATCATCTGCTCACCGATCTCCATTTTTTTATAAAGGCCACGCTCTTCGGGCAGGTAACCGATCCGTTCGATATGCGATTGATTGAGTTTTTCGCCGTTAAAATAAATCTCGCCCGAATCGGGAGCAGTAATTTGATTAACTATACGGATAAGGGATGTTTTACCGGCACCGTTAGGGCCAAGCAGGCCAAAAATCTGCCCGCTTTCAACTTCCAAACTTACATTACTGAGTGCACGGTGACCGGCGTATTGTTTAACAATATTGCGGATGCTTAGCATTTATTACGGTTTATGTATCTGTTTTGCTTGTTAGATGGAGTTAACCAATAAAAGTTACAGCTCCGGTTTATCATATGGCTGGTTGGGGTGGTCCATTTCATAGAACGGTTTTTGCCATTGCCGGTTATCGATAACATTTAAGGCTGTTACTGCTATATAAATTCCAATAGCAGGAATTATCAGATATACAAGTCCGAGATATCGGATATAAAAAATATAACTGGAATTTCCGATGAATGTAAATACTAACGGTACAACTATGTAAAATACCTGGATAAATAGCTCGCCCAGGGCAAAAAGCCGTAATGGCAGCCTAAATTCTGTTGGGCGTAACAAAAAAGTCATGGTCACGAGGCATATTATTATCATGAAATTGATGGCACCGCTAACTTGGTAAAAGATGATTAATGATTGTACATTGACTTGAAAAATGCCGATAGCCGCACTAACTAAGCCCCATACCACACTATAGATCGTGTAAATGATAAATGCGTTCACTATAAAAGGTTTTTCATTGGTATATTTTAAAATACTTATCACAAATATCATCAGCCACGCAAAACAGATGACCGGAATAAATGAGAATAAATGCCTGACACTTTCCGGAATTGTAAATGAAATGGTTTGCATGGCCTGCATTAGCAATAATACCAAAGCACTTATTACTGATGTGGCAATGGTAAGGTAGGCAGTATCTCGAGTTGGTTTCATAAGCAGGGTAGGTTTATATTTAAAGTGAACTGCATAACAATTTAGCCTGACCGGTAATAAGGTATGGCTGTTTATTGAAATTAAAAAACGGTGTAATTGTTTTGGTACAAAATACGTTGTTTGTTTAATTATATAGCCTGCGGATTTATTTCAGTTGCTTCAAGCTAAACCTCAGCATTTCAATAGCTTCCTTTTGCCTCGAAATGATTACATACATATAGCCATTATAAATAATGGTATGCGGATAACCATATTGCCCGCCTTTCCACAAACCTTCCTTTTTAAGATGATAAAGCTCATTGGCTATGATATAGTTTTTGTCGAATGATTTGCCATCGGCAGAAAGGGATAACACCAGCGGGTTACGGTCATAATGGTGCAATGTATCAGGGATACCGACATAATAAAATCGCTTATCCGGCAACCGACCGAAATGAAATTTACTGTCATTATCTGAAAATGGAGCTTCCGCCGGGCGCGACCAATTGCTACCGTTATCCCTGCTTTCAGTTAGCCATAAATGGCCTTTCCAGCCTTTACCTGTTACCCTGAGCAGCATATGCAGAACATTGTCATCTGTTTGAAAAAAAGATCCTTCGCAAAGCGGAGGTAAACCAGATTTTGCGGCAGGCGCGTAAAACATGGCAGGGTTATCCTGCTTATAAAGGGAATCAGGGTAGAAACTGCTTAGCTTCCAACCAGAAAGTCCGTGGGGATCATCTGTATAAGGAAAAGTAAAATTACCGCTGATGATCAGCCTGCCGCTATTGGTAACCTCCGGACCGTGGTTTGGTACAACAGGCAAATGCATATCAAGCGGTTCGCTCCAATGCTCGCCGTCGGTGCTGGTTTTGGCCCACAAATGGGTGTTATTGCGATGCTTGTCATAGTCGCCGTAATAGGCTACTAAGGTCCCTTCATATTGATAAAGCCCGGCGGCGGTGAGCACCGTGAGGGTATCGTTGATTTTGCCCGGAGTGGCTAATGTTTTTAACGTCGACCAGTGTTTAAAATCTTTAGAAGTGGCGTAAACCACCCTTTGCCCCGGCGAGTCCTCATCGATCATTCCGTTGCTCCATATTGCCACAAAGCGGTCTTTAAAATGAATGATAGATGCATGATGGTTATAGAGCCATTCTTTATCCGGCGAGTAGATCATTGATCGTTCGATGGTTAGCTTTGGCACTCCGGCTTCGGTTTGGTAATTGTTGCGAATAGTCGAGGTTTGAGCATGGGTATTAAGAACGGATAAAAAAAAGCAGGTAACAAAAAGGAGCTGGAATTTTGCAGACATGATCCTAATTAACGCAAATTATCCGGTAAGTGAAAGTGGAGTTGAGGTGCCCGCGTTTGTTTATCCAGAAAATCATCGTTATTAATATGCGAAAATTTTATAACAAAATCGTGGCAATCCTTTTATCCCATAAATCAAGGTTCTTTTACTAAATTACAGGCTCTATCAACATACATCATTTATGAAGCTAGCCTTATTCCTTATACTTACGCTTTCTGCCGCCGTTAATGTATCTGCCCAACAGAAAAAAGCTTTAAAACCTGCTGATGTTTATCGGATCCCAACGGTAAGCGATCCCCAGTTATCGCCCGATGGCAAGTGGGTGGCTTATAGTGTTTCTGAAGTTGATACTGCAAAAGACCGCCGTGTATCACACCTGTGGATGCAGAGTTTTGATGGCAAAGAGTCTATCGAACTGACCCATGGTGAGGAGGCTGCCTCGTCGCCGCGCTGGAGCCCGGATGGTAAGTATTTATCATTCCTTTCCTCGCGCGATTCAAAAACAGGCTCACAGGTTTGGCTCATCGATCGCCGGGGTGGCGAAGGAGTAAAACTGACCAATATTAAAGGCGATTTGAGTGACTACGCCTGGAGCCCTGATGGCAAGCGTTTGGTAATGGTGATAGGCGACCCGGAAAATAAAGGCAAGGAAGAACCTAAAACCCCCAAGCCCATAGTTATTGACCGTTATCATTTTAAACAGGATATAGTTGGGTACCTTCAGCACCTGCATAACCACCTGTATTTAATTGATGTAACCACAAAAAAACTGGATACATTAACCAGGGGCGATAAAGATGAAAGTTCGCCGGTATGGTCGCCTGATAGCAAAACCATTGCATTTGTGAGTAACCGCAGTGCCGATCCCGATAAAAATCAAAATACCGATATTTTTACCATTGATGCCCGGCCAGGCGCCAGCATGTTGCAGCTAACCACCTGGAAGGGGAGGGACGGTAACCCGCAATGGAGCCCAGATGGCAGGTATATTTCCTACCTGCGCTCAACCAGTGATGCGGATTATATGATGTACGATCAAAATGTGGTTTGCATAATGGATGTTGTGGGGCAAAATAACAAACCGCTTACGCTGCAGCTTGATCGCCCCGCCGGGGCGCAAACCTGGGCCAAAGACAGTAAGAACATCGTATTTATAGTAACGGACGATCGTACCCGCTATTTGGCTAATATCAACATCAACACTGGCAAAATCACGCCGATTAACAAGGGTGATTATGTTTTCAACGATATAAACACCAACCTTTCGGGCAACTGGGTAGTACAAAAAACAGACCCGTATACCCCCGCCGAATTATTCGCTTTGGAAGATAGGAAGCTTCGCAGGTTAACTTTCCACCATCAGGCCTGGTTAAACACTGTACAACTGGCTTATGTCAAAGGTTTTGAATCAACCAGTGTTGATGGTACAAAAGTATCTGGTATCATTTTAACGCCCGACAGCGTTCCCAATAAAAAATATCCGTTGATCCTTTTTATTCATGGCGGCCCGGTAGGACAGGATGAATTTGGTTTTGATGCTACAAGGCAAACGCTGGCTGCTGCCGGTTATGCTGTAGCTGCTGTGAACTACAGGGGCAGTAATGGCCGCGGGCTGGATTATTGTAAAGCCATTTATGCCGATTGGGGCAATAAGGAAGTAAAAGATTTGCTTGGAGCGGTCGATCAACTCGAGAAATTAGGCATCGCCGATCCTGATAAGCTGGGCATAGGTGGCTGGAGTTATGGCGGCATCCTTACCGATTATACAATAGCCTCCGATACCCGCTTTAAAGCAGCAGCCAGCGGAGCGGGCAGTGCGCTGCAGCTTTCGGTTTATGGTAGCGACCAATATGTGTTACAGTACGAAAACGAAATAGGCGTACCGTGGAAAAATGTTGATAAATGGATCCAGATTTCGTACCCGTTTTTTCATGCTGATAAAATAAAAACCCCGGTATTGTTTATGTCGGGCCTGAAGGACTTTAATGTGCCGACCATTGGCAGTGAGCAGATGTATGAAGCATTACGCACACAAGGTATCCCAACCGAATTGATATTATATCCCAATCAGTTTCACGGCCTTACCAAACCAAGCTACCAGGTTGACAGGTTGCAGCGCTATGTGGAATGGTATGATAGGTATTTAAAAAAATAATATTTTTATGCCCTCGAAACGGTTTTTTATCGTATTTTATGAAATATGTCCTGTTGATTTTAGGCGGATTGGCTTCTTTACCGTTGATTGCTCAAACTGCGAAAAAGCCACTTAAACCTACCGATCTGTATAAACAGCCAACGCTGATGGCGCCGCAGCTTTCTCCGGATGGTAAATGGGTGGTTTACGAATTATCTGAGGTGGATACAGCTAAGGATAAGCGTGTGTCGCACTTGTGGATGCAGAGTTTTGACGGCAAGCAATCCATTCAGCTTACTTATGGTGATGAGCCGGCATCCACTCCTAAATGGACGCCTGATGGTAAGTTTATTTCTTATCTGTCCGAAAAGGATTCAAAGAACGGCGGGCAGGTTTGGCTGATGGACAGGCGCGGTGGCGAGGGGCACAAGCTGACCGATATTAAAGGTGAACTAGAAGAGTATGTTTGGTCGCCGGATAGCAAAAGGCTGGCATTGATCATTAAAGATCCCGAAAACAAAGGAAAGGAAGCTCCTAAAACCACGCCTCCTATAAAAATAGACCGTTACCATTTTAAGCAGGATATTGAAGGGTATCTGCAACACCGGCATTCGCATTTGTATTTGTATGATGTGGCCGCAAAAAAGCTGGATACCCTGACCAGCGGTAATATGGACGATAGTTCCCCGCAGTGGAGCCCAGACGGAAAAACGATTGCCTACGTAAGTAATCATACAGTCGATCCGGATCGGAATGAAAACACAGACATCTTTACGATAGAAGCTAAGGCCGGTGCTGAGCCTAAGCAGCTTACTACTTTTACCGGCCATGATATTAACCCCATTTGGGGTCCTGATGGTAAGCATATTGCCTATCTCCGCTCAACAAGTGATGCTGATTATTTCATTTATCAGCATGATGTATTGTACCTGATGGATGCCGACGGGAAAAATAATCGTCCGTTAACAGATCAGTTGGACAGGCCGGTTAGCAATATTGCCTGGAGCAAGGACAGTAAAGACCTCGAGTACGTAGTAAGTAGCGACAGGATCCGCTATATCAACAGGTATAATTTACTTCTCCGCAAATCTGTGTTGGTTTATAAAGGAAACGAATGCAGTTTTTCTGATATAATGAGCCATTCGTTAGGTGTATGGGTAGGGAAGATGACCACGCCATACATGCCGCATGAGCTGGTGGCGATTGAAAACGGAAAAATCCGCCGTTTAACTTTTCACCAGGAAAAGTGGCTGAATGAAGTTAAGCTGGCCTATGTGAAAGGCTTTCAGTCGTTCAGCAGCGATGGCACACTGGTTTCGGGGATACTTTATACGCCCGATAGTGTAGTTACTAAGAAAATGCCCTTCATTCTTTACATTCACGGCGGCCCTACCGATCAGGACGAGTTTGAGTTTGATGAGATCAGGCAAACGCTGGCTTGTGCCGGGTATGCTGTAGCCGCTGTAAATTACCGCGGCAGTACAGGACGAGGCATTGAATATACCAAAGCTATTTATGCCGATTGGGGCAATAAGGAAGTGAAAGACTTACTGGGTGCTGTAGATGAACTGGTTAAACTTGGGATAGCCGATAAAGACCGTCTCGGCATTGGCGGTTGGAGTTACGGGGGCATCCTTACCGATTATACCATAGCTACTGATCCCCGCTTTAAAGCCGCATCAAGCGGGGCGGGCAGTGCCTTACAGTTAGCCATTTATGGATCAGATCAATGGGTGATGCAATACGATAATGAATTGGGCCCGCCCTGGAAAAATGCTGATAAGTACATTAAGCTATCGTACCCGTTTTTTCATGCCGATAAAATAAAAACGCCAACCCAGTTCATGTCGGGTTTAAAAGATTTTAACGTGCCCACTGGCGGAGGCGAACAAATGTATGAAGCGCTGAGATCGCAGGGTGTGCCAACGCAACTGATACTTTATCCAGGCCAATATCATGGCATCACCGTACCCAGTTACCAGGTTGACCGACTGAAGCGCTATATTGAATGGTTTGATAAATATTTGGCCCCCCAATCCCCTAAAGCGGGAGCTTTTTGATAGGCTAACTTAAAATTTGAAAAGGATCGAGCTGTTTAACCCGATCCTTTTTAAATTCTTCAATTCCTCAAATTCGGAGAAATTCGGGGTCAGACATTCTGATTTCAGACAACCAGCTTTCCCTCTACCGAATCATCAATAGTTTTGCCGATAGCAGCACCGGCTAGCCGTTTTACAAATGCAACGGCATTGCCATGTTTATTGTCCCAGTAATAGCCTTCAGTTGGTTCAACTTTAATAACGCTGATGCGCGGATCGTCGATACCTTCGGTAAACCACACTTTGAGTGTCGGTTCCCATAGTTCTTTGATCTTTTCTTTATCTTCGGTAATGGTGGCTATCCCATAAAGATTTAAAAAGTCAGAATATCCGGAACCCTGGAAAAGCAGATGAACAAAGGGGTCTTTAGCCAACTCCTCATTTTTATGGCTATCATTAGCGCTCAGAAACCAGAAATTGCCCTCATCGTCAATTTTCTGTGCCGACATTGGCCTCACTGAAGCGGGTACGCCTGTTTTAAGACTGCTCACAAAGAAGCAACTTTTTGCGCTTTCGGCAAGTTCTTTAATCTTGGCCAGGGCTTCAGGTCCATTCAAGTCCTTCATATTATCCTCGGGCTGTTGTTGATTGATACTATCCATTGTTTCAAGTTTTTGTTGGTAAATGTTATAAGAGTAACCAATCAAAAACTCAATTGTGTGGATTTATTTAACTTAGTAGATAATTATTTAGTTAGAAGTTTTTATTAGAGGGGATAGTCTACCCAAACACCACCATCCTGTCCGGATATTTGGAAGCATAAGTTGCTACAATATTTTTGATATAGTCATTCCCCGGATAAGGTGTGAGATAGCTTTTGAGTTGCTGTATATTATTGGCATCAAAATAATGGGAGATATAGCCCATGCCATAAAACTGGCCTTTTTCCACCAAAATACAGCTGTGTTCATCACCGGTACGGCCCTCATCCCTGATAGCGTACGTTGGTAAAGCTTGCTTAAGCTGATCGATGGCATTGTTAACCTTTTCGTTATAACTGTCGGGAGGTTCAACACCTTCGCAGGCACAGGTACTTCCTGCTGCACTGACGCAGGGCTCATTGTTTTTTTGTATAAAACAAAGCTTAGGGCACAGGTCAAATGCTTCTATCAGTTTGTTGAGCAGGTTATAGCCATCAAGCAGGGAATTGCAGGTGTATATCGGGTCGCTGTATTTGCGGTATTTATCAACTGCCAGGCGAATATACCCGCGTTGATCTTCAAAAGCGTAAAGACAGAAAGCATTTTCAAAGCGTTTTAACGAGCGATTATATTTGGGCCATAAGCGTTTGATCTCAATAGCTTCCAACACAAAGGCGATGAGCTCGGTGCCGCAAACCTGATAGCTGATCTGGTATATATTGCGTAAAAATTCCTGGCGCTGAAAGCCGGGGTTGTTGCCTGTAAAGTGGCTGCTTACCCTTTTTTTAACGTTTTTGGCTTTACCTACATATATCACTTTGCCTTTTTGATCATGAAAGTAATATACGCCCGGTGTATATGGCAACTGGTCAATGTCTTTTTTGGATAGGTTAGGTGGCAGCACCTGATCTTTTGAACCTTGCTTAAGGGATTGTTTAATGTGATTATCGGTATCACTGTTCAGCAGCAGGGTAAACAGTTCGGCTGTAGCTTCGGCATCGCCCATAGCCCTGTGGCGGTTTTGATTATCGATACCCAGATGTTTGCATAGCCTGCCCAGACTGTATGAGGGTAATCCCGGCAATATCTTTCGGCCAAGCCTTACAGTGCAAAGCTTATTGGTTTGCAGATCGTACCCGGCAGCGGCGAGGTGATATCGAACAAAAGAAAAATCAAAATTTACATTGTGCGCTACAAAGATTTTACCGTGAATGAGGTGGTAAATATCAGCTGCCACATCCTCAAAAGGGGGGGCATCCTTTACCATCTCGTTGGTAATACCTGTTAAGGCGCTGATGTAAATAGGGATCTCGCGCTGCGGGTTAACAAGTGTTTCAAACCGCTTTACTACTTTTTTTCCATCATGTATGCATATGGCTATTTCGGTGATACCATTAGCGCTGGCATGCCCCCCTGTAGTTTCTATATCGACAATTGCATACATGATATTTCAAATGTAATATAAATTTGCTAATTATTTTAGTGTTGTTTAAAAAAGTCGGGAAGTCGGAAAGTCTGCAGTCGGAAAGTCGGAAAGTTTTTTGTTTAAAAGGGATTGCCCAGCTTATAAAAACAGAAATAAGGCAAAAGAAAAAGCCCCTGAGAAACTTTCCCAGGGGCTTAAATATCTTTCGGACTTTCCGACTGCGGACTTCCGACTAAAGACTTAAGACTTCTTATTTTTATTAGCCTGTATCTGTTGTTGCTGGCGCATCATCTCCTCCATTTTGGCGCCAAAGCCTGATTTTTTCTTCTTAGTATCTTCAGGTTTCTTTTTGTTTTCCTGGATCTGGGCATGGATTTTTTTATCATCAACCATGAATTTGATCAGGTATTGCTGTAAAAAGGTGAACATGTTGGCCAAAAAGTAATAATAGTTCAAACCGGCAGGGTAGCTGTTCAGCGTGAAAAGGAAAATCAGCGGAGTAATGTAGCCAATGTATTTCATTTGCCCTGTAGCACCGGAGATCTGGTTGTTGAAATAAGTATAGATCAACGTTGAAATAGTCATCAGTAGACACATTAAGCTAATGTGGTTAACACCGCCAAGGAAAGCTATCGGAGCAAATTTAATAACCGAATCATAAGTTGAAAGGTCATGCATCCACAGGAAGCTTTCGCCCCTTAGCTCAAATAGGCTTGGGAAAAAGCGGAAGAACGCGATAACTATAGGCATCTGGATGAGCAATGGTAAACAGCCGCCCAATGGGTTAACACCTGCTTTTTTGTAAAGCTTAAGATACTCCTGTTGTAATAATGTAGGGTTATCCTCACCAACTTTAGCTTTGATCTCATCCATTTCGGGTTTCAGCACACGCATTTTGGCCATTGAAAGGTATGACTTGTAAGTAAGCGGTGATAACACCAGCTTAAGCAATACAGTCAATACCAGGATGATCAAACCATAGTTCCAGTTAAACTTGTTAAGAAAGTTAAATACCGGCAATACCGCGAAACGGTTGATGTATTTTAACGGTCCCCAGCCCAGGTTAACCAGTTTATCAAGGTCATGCCCCTGGTCTTTAAGCGTATTAAAACGGTTAGGTCCAAAGTAAAACTCCAACGGTAAAGAACCATCAGTGCCGCGGCTAAGCGACAGGTCGGCTTTCATTTGTTTTACATCGGTGGTATCGTTAAAATCAGTAGCAACAGCAATATCTGTTTTGGTAATGCCGCCTTTAGCTATCAGCACATTTGAAAAGAAGTGCTGTTTAAAAGCAACCCAGGCCATTTTTTTATCGCTGATGCTTTTTTGATCGTCTTTGCCTTCGCTTAGGTAATCAGCATCCCCATCGGTATTGTAATAGTACACCGTTGAATACTGACGCTCCATTTTGATGTCTTTTTCCTGTTTGCGCAGGCTGGTGGCCCAGTTAAGGTTAATGGTGCTGCTGTTGGCAATAACGCCGTCAAGGCCGGTAGGCTTAATGGTTAATCCAAGTTTAAAACCATCACCTTTTAAGCTGTATATATAATCAATATATTGGGTAGGGCTATAGCTTAAACGCATAGTAACCGAACCGGAATCTTTTTCGGCTATGTTAAGTTCTTTTGCACTTGGGGTAAAATAGTAATTGTTGGTATTGATATTGGCAACACCGGCGGCAAACTTCAATCCAAATTGGTTATTGTCGCCGCTGAAAAGGACCAGGGGCTTCTTATCAAAAGTTTTGTAGTTTTTTAACTCAACAGAAGCTACTTTGCCTCCATGGGTGCTTAATTTAATAAGCAACTCTTTATTACCAATGGTAACAAACTCTTCTTTACCAACAGATGCGGCGCCAAAAGGCATTTTTAACAAGGCCGAATCAACTTTGGCTGTTTTGGCGGTATCAAACTTGGGTGTGGTTTTAGCAGCAGCGGCAGCTACAGCGGCGCCGGCTTTTTTCAGCGAATCCTGGTGCTGTACCTCGCGCTCTTTTTTAAGGTCGGCTTCCGATGGCTTTAAAAAGTATATCGAGCCGGCAATGATCGCCATGATCAGGAATAATCCTGTAAACGTATTTTTATCCATTATCTAATTATCGTACAATTACTTATTTTTTGCGGGCATAAGCCAGCGAAGCGGCGACAAAGTTAATAAAAAGTGGGTGCGGATTAGCAACTGTTGATTTTAATTCGGGGTGAAATTGCGAACCGACAAAAAACGGGTGGTTTTTAAGCTCTACAATCTCCACCAGGCCATTGTCAGGATTAATGCCAGATGGGGTAAGGCCCGCAGCCTCATATTGCTTAAGGTACTCGTTATTAAACTCATAACGGTGACGGTGCCTTTCCGAAATATGGTTTTTTCCGTAAATAGCCGCCGCTTTAGTGCCTTTTTTAATATCGCAGGGATAAGCGCCTAAACGCATGGTACCGCCTTTGTTGGTGATATTTTTCTGATCTTCCATCATGCCGATAACCGGGTAAGGGGTTTCGGGGTTCATTTCGGTACTGTTGGCATTCTCAAATCCTAATACATTACGGCCAAACTCAACTACCGCACATTGCATACCTAAACAGATACCAAAGAAAGGGATATTATTTTCACGCACATGGCGGATAGCCTGGATCTTACCTTCAAAACCACGCTCGCCAAATCCTGGGGCAACCAGTACGCCGTGCATGCCCTTTAATTTTTCAACAGCGTTTTCGGGCGTAAGCTGTTCCGAAGGGATATATTCAATCCGCACTTTACATTCCTGTTTAGCACCTGCATGGATAAAGGCTTCGGTAATAGATTTATAAGCATCCGGCAGCTCCACATATTTACCAACCAGCGCAATACGTACATCGGCGGTCGGGTTTTTCAGGCGGCCAAGAAACTCTTTCCAGTTTTCGAGGTTTGGTTCGTTTTTGTGCGGAAGTTTTAATTTAGTCAATACGGTTTTGTCAAGCTGTTCTTTCAGCATTAACAGGGGTACATCGTAAATACTTGGTGCGTCAATCGACTCAATAACAGCATTGATATTCACGTTACAAAACAGCGCTATTTTTTTGCGGATATCGTTGGTAAGGTGGTGTTCGGTACGGCAAACCAGGATATCGGGCTGGATACCATACTCTAATAACATTTTTACCGAATGCTGCGTAGGTTTGGTTTTTAATTCGCCTGCTGCTGCAAGGAATGGTACCAGTGTAAGATGGATAACTAAAGAGTTAGCCGATCCAATTTCCCAGCGGAATTGCCTTACAGCCTCAATGTATGGTAATGATTCAATATCGCCTACAGTACCGCCAAGCTCGGTGATCACGATATCGTAATCGCCGCTTTCGCCCAATATGCGGAAGTTTCTTTTTATTTCATCGGTAATGTGGGGAACTACCTGTACAGTTTTTCCTAAAAAAGCTCCTTCACGTTCTTTATTAATTACATTTTGATAAATGCGGCCGGTAGTGATGTTGTTGGCCTTTGAGGTAGGAGTGTTCAGGAAACGCTCGTAGTGGCCAAGGTCAAGATCGGTTTCGGCACCATCTTCGGTAACATAGCATTCGCCGTGCTCATAAGGGTTAAGCGTTCCCGGATCAATATTGATATAAGGATCAAACTTTTGGATGGTTACGCGGTAACCGCGCGATTGAAGGAGTTTGGCTAAAGAAGCAGAGATTATACCTTTTCCTAACGATGAGGTAACACCGCCCGTAACAAAAATATATTTAGTCATGATTTTTTTTGAAAATGACCGGGCTTTTATACCGCGGCCAATTGTTTCTGTACGGGATACAAAAGTACGAAAATTTTCACGCTTCGGCGCATCTGTTTTTAAAAAAGGGAACTGTTAATGTAATTTATTTGTAAGTGTTTTATAGAGAGCGCTTTATGGGGATTTCTTGTTCCTTGTGGGCATACGCCCAGAGTTTTAACAGACTTCGGATACACGATAATCATCTCTCTTTGATTTAGCGACGAATATTTATAGATATATTATTAAATTTGTCGTCGATATATCAACCTAAACCGATGAAATACTTATCTAAACTATTTTCACTTTTAATTTTGTGGACTTTTTGCATGGGGTGTACCAAGCATGGAGAGTCTGATGTTCTTATACCAATTGTAGATACTATTGCGCCCAATGTGGGCTCCGCGGGAGATCAGATAAATATTATTGGTTCCAATTTCAGTACAAAAATCAAAGATAATGTCGTTATTTTTGGAGTCGGGCAACCTGCAGTGGTTACAGCAGCTACGCCTACACGGCTAACAGTAACGATACCAGAAGCATCAGACGGAGCCTGGGTTTTGATGCTCAGGGTTAAAAACAGCCAAACTATTAGAGCTGGATTGGTAACAATAGTATCCCTACCCACTATTACCAGCATGTCACCAGTTACTGGACCGGCCGGCACACAAATAACACTTAATGGTACGAACTTTAGCTCCACGATTTCTGATAACGTTGTGAAAATTAATGGAGTAGATGCCACTATACAGAAGGTTAGTGATACGCGTTTAACGGCTGTTATACCACCTGGGGCTACCAGTGGTCCGGTAACTCTTACCGTAAGGGGTAAAAATGCAACTATGATAGCCGGAAGTAACTTTAATAACTTCAAGATCGTTCCGGCTTCTGAATTTGGAACGCCAGGTCAGGCCTATGACATCAGTAGTACAGTATCATTTGATTATGCTAATGCAATTGACACCGATGGAAACTTATGGGGTATTAATTCGAAAGACGGCCAGATATACCAACTTTCATACAAAGACGGCAGTGTACTTAAAAAGGTTAGCATAGCTGATATTGGCTTTGATAATACATTAAGTAGTTATGGCGGCGTTGGTATAACCCGGGATTCCAACGGTAGGTTACATGCCTATATTGCTGGCGCTTCCTCAACAGGATCAAAAGCTTATGTTGTATCCATCACTAATACAGGTGTTGTAACTAAGGATTTTGCAACGGTGTTGTTAGGCAGTTCCGGGCTAACGGCACATGATTTTGTTATACTTAGCACGGGCGAGGTATTGACGACAAATGGTACAGGTTATTCAACGGATGATAATGACCTGGTTCGGCTAAATACAAACGGCACTTATGATATTTATTACGAAGGTGCTCGTGCAAGAGATTTGGTAGTTGAAGGTAAAGAATTGTATGTGTTAAGATATTTTAGAGGCGTCCCTACCCATGTGTTAATTGAATTTTATAAACTGGATCATAACAAAGTTAAAACAACAATAGGTTTCCCTTATTCTGCTCACAACGCCTCATCGGTTAATTATGTAAACGGTCCGCTAAATTCTGCCGTGTTTTGGCAGTTAGAGGCTTTTACAATGGCTAATGGTGATATTTACACGGGAGAATCCTATAATCAACTAATACGTAAGGTAGATTTACATACCAGCACACTTGAGGTAACCAAAATAGCTGGGATAGACCCATATACTCCCTTCCCGCGTCCTTTCCAGGTTTTTACCGGTTCATTTGATAATGTAACACTACCAATGATTACCAGCTTATTATATGACGATAAGCACAAAGTAATGTATGCTTTCGGTTTTGATGGAAAAATAACAAGATTGGCGCTTAATTAAGAGAATTTCCTTTAATTAAATTTAAGGGCATTGTATCTATGAAGTTAGTAAGTTGGCCTTACACACTTTCTCTTTGCCTGCTATACATATCTATCTTACGGTGCAACTCGTTAGGATTAAAAGGCTTGCTTACATAATCGTTCATACCTACGGTAAAGGCCATATCCTGGATATCAAGCATGGCAGATGCAGTAAGGGCTATAATGGGCAATTTTTTGTACTTATCATCAGGTAGTTCACGGATAGCGCGGGTAGCCTGGTAACCATCCATTTCGGGCATTTGCAGATCCATCAAAACCATGTCATAGTCATGGGTTTGCACCAGCATCAGGGCTATCTCGCCGTTTTCGGCAACATCACATTCAACTTCCCATTGTTTCATGAACTGTTTGGCCAGTATCACATTGATCTGGTTATCTTCGGCAATTAGCAGCCTTGTACCCTTAAGACTTTTTAAGCGATAAAACTCATCACTATCGGCTGTGCTGCTTAATTGTTTTTTGCTGTTTTTAAAGGTAAGGGTAAAATTAAATACCGAGCCTTTGCCATATTCGCTTTCAACGGTAATGTCACTACCAAGCAGTTGCAGCAGGCGTTTGGTAATAGTTAAACCCAAGCCTGTACCGCCGTATTTGCGGGTTGTATCTGAACTGGCCTGGTTAAAGCTTTCAAAAATATGATCAATTTTATCGGGCGTTATACCTATCCCGGTATCGGATATCTCAAAATCAATGGTTGATGAGTCAGTTGTGTTGCTTGCTAACGATGCGGTTACCGTTACTCTTCCTTTATGGGTAAATTTAACAGCATTGCTCATCAGGTTGGTGAGGATCTGGCCCAGGCGCACCGGATCACCAATGATGGCATTGGGCAAATCCTGGTCCATCATCAGTTTTATCTGGATGTTTTTTTCGTTTGCCTTTTGCAGCAGGGCAAGACGGATATTTTTGATCAGATCGGTAAGACTAAAGTCAACGCTTTCAAACTCAACTCCGCCAGCCTCTATCTTGCTGAAATCCAATATGTCATTGATGAGTACCAGCAGATTTTCGGCCGAAAACTTCAGGAAGTTCAGAAATTCCATTTGCTCGGGCTTGGGGTCCTGGTGTATGAGCAGGTGAGTAAAACCAATAACGGCGTTCATTGGCGTACGGATTTCGTGGCTCATAATACTCAGGAATTGCGCCTTAGCCATGGCCGCTTTTTCAGCAAGCTCTTTTGAGTGGATCAGGGCAACTTCCAGTTCTTTGGCTTTAGCTATGCGCTCGTGCAAAAAGCTGATGATATGGATCAGGTCATCGTCTGAGTCGGAGATGTTTAACTCCACATCGGGATTAAGTGCCCTGATGGCTTCTTTCAATTGTGAGATGGAGCGCTGTTTGATCTCATTTTGTAACCGCAGGTTATCAGTAACCGTTACATATTCACGCTCACTTACATTAAAGGCATGGTCTGCAAGCTTTATCGATTTTTCAAAGTTTTTGAAGCTATTGTTTACTGCATCTAAAAACTGCAAAATAGCGCCATCTTCCAGGCATTGTTCGGGGAGCAATTTTTTTATCTGCTTATCCAATAAGTGATGGTACTCCATAATCAGTGTTCGGTAAAGGTTGTGATGGTCATGGTTTGGTTATGCAACTCACAATTTGACCCCTTATTAAGGGGTGACAATTCTCCGTATGAATAAAAGCCCGCCATAATGGTTTTATTGCCGAAGATGTGTTTAGCTGCCATTAATTCTTCGTCTGTACGGTCGTTAAGTACCAGTTTTCGGCCCACGCAGCTAATCAATATAGCCAGATCAGTATGCTCCGGGCCGGTTACGGCATCGGTAGCGGCCGATGATGAAGCACCGATCAGTTTTTCAAAATTGGCTTTCATCAGGCGTACTTTACTTCCTTCGGGTAAATTGCCGGCAAAGGTCATTGATTTTTTGTCTTCGTTAACGCTCAATATGGTTCGCACCAGCTTTTTGTCAGAGCCTTCAATGCTTAATGATAAAGGGAACAGCAGGGCCGAACCGGGCAGTTCTTTAGCATACTCACCTAAATATTCTTTATAAAGATCGAGCGCGCTTTTCCCATCTATCTCAAAAAGTACATTTTTATCCGACCTGGTAATGCTTCGCTGAGGCCCAAACTCTTCCCAGCCCCCGCTTGAGCCGTGACTGATATGCAGGCTATCACCATAAAAGCCTATGGCTATCACATTTCCTTGAGCGGGAACGGCATTAAGACTGGTAAATGTGCTGTTAAACCGCGCTGCATCGCCGGCCAGGCCTCCGGTTACTGGAACCTTGCCCGGATTATCGCGGTTAAAGCCATCAACCAGTTCACTTCCGTTTATAAAAGTGCCATCGGATATAATGAATACACAATTTAAGCCTTTTTTATCCAATTGCGCCATCAGGAAGGCTCCTGTTTCGGCACTGTTGGCCTGTTTGTTTACATGGGTAGCAGTACAGGTTATGGATGATCTTTCTAACTCAACCGCGGTTACAACAATGCTGTCGTCATACACATCACTGCCTATGATTTCGCCAGCTGTGGAGGCAAAAACTACATTAGCATTAGGATAGCTCTTTTTAAGATAATCATAAATTTCAGGACCGGTAATTAACTTCGGTGCACCGAAAGCAAGTACCAACTGACATTTTTCAGCACTAAATTCAGGGTCTGTAAAGTAATTTACCCAACCCTTGTTTACAAAATGATGCTGCCTTATCTTCATGATGATTTTAGGTTAATAATATGGTGATGCTACAGATGAAGTTAATAAATTAAGAAACAAAAATTGCTTGAAATATGAAAGTATTAAACAGCTTATTGTTTACATAAAATTCATTAATTATAAATATTGGAATTGTGTTTTAATAGTTTAAATCGGACTTTAATACAGTACGCTTAATCTTATACGTATTAAGAATAACAAGGTTATCAGTACGGAAAGTGTTAATCTATTGGGAGAATTAAATCAGAAACTATATATCAAATTTCAACTTTTCCAGATCCTCCGGTACATCAACGGCATGGGTTTCCAGTTCGGTTTCGGCCACTTTGATACGGTAACCATTATCTATCCAGCGAAGCTGCTCCAGGCTTTCGGCCTTTTCAAGCGGGGATACCGGTAGTTTGGTAACTTCCTGCAATATATCTGCGCGATAACCGTAAATGCCAATGTGTTTAAAAAAGGTGTGAAATTCGAGCCAGTTTTCGGGCTCCTGGCCGCGGATATGGGGCAGGGTAGCACGGGAGAAATAAATAGCTTCGGATAATTTATTGATCACCACCTTGGGCGAATTGGTATTATGCAGTTCCTGTTCGGTCAGGATCCTTTTTATAAGAGTGGCCAGTTGGGTTTCCGGATCGTTAAAGCAGGCTGTTAATTTGGTGATCTGCTCAGGGTCAATAAAAGGCTCATCGCCCTGGATATTGATGATCACGTCATACCCGGGGTGCAGGCGGGCAACTTCGGCACAACGGTCGGTGCCGCTTTGGTGGTTGGCACCTGTCATTACCGCAACGCCGCCGAAACCGTTTACGTGGTTAAAGATCCGGTCGTCATCGGTAGCCACGACAACTTCGCTCAGGCTCCGGCATTTTTTTGCCTGCTCATATACGCGTTGGATCATAGTTTTACCGCCGATATCAACCAATGGTTTACCGGGAAAACGTGACGATGCGTAACGGGCTGGGATAATGCCTAAGATTTTCATTTAAAAAACTATTAAAACAACCCGTTAATCTCCCTTTCAATCAAGTTCACAATGGTAGCCATGTCCTCGGTATTGTTAGCAAAATCAAGATTGTCTTTATCAAGGATGAGGAGTTTGCCCAATTTATAATTGTTGATCCATTTATCATACTTTTCGTTCAGTTTTGAAAGATAATCTAAACGGATACCTATTTCATACTCACGGCCTCGGCGCTGAATATTGCTTACCAGGGTAGGCACGGATGCTTTAAGGTAAACCAACAGATCGGGCGGTTTAATAAACTCGGTGATATTTTGAAAAATTGATTCGTAGTTTTCGTAATCGCGCGTGGTCATCAGGCCCATATCATGCAGGTTTTCGGCAAAAATATAGGCATCCTCGTAAATGGTGCGGTCCTGTATAATATTATGCCCGCTTTTTTGGATATCGATGATCTGGCGGTAACGGCTATTCAGGAAGTAGATCTGAAGGTTAAAGCTCCAGCGCTTCATGTCGCTGTAAAAATCCTCTAAATAGGGGTTGTTATCTACTGCTTCATACAAAGGGTCCCATCCGTAATTTTTGGTCAGCATCTCGGTAAGGGTGGTCTTTCCGGCGCCTATATTTCCTACAATAGCTATGTGCATATATTTTAGTTCATGGGTTATAGTTCATGGTTCATAGCTGATGTTTTTGACGAAGAACACCCGCTGTTTTGAAATGAACTCCGACTAATATACACTATGAACTATGAACTATCAAAGCCCGCTATTTAAAATTTCCGGAAGCCGATGATCTCTCTAACTTCTCTTATCGTTCTTGACGCGCTTTCCCGGGCCTTTTCGGCACCCATTTCGGCTACTTTACGCAAGTAATCGGCGTCGCTGGCAATGGCGTTGATCCTGTCGCGGATAGGGGCTGTTGCAAGTACCATATCTTCGGCAAGCTGCTTCTTTAAATCGCCGTAACGGATAGCCATTTTATTATAAAGCCCGTCAAAGTGGGCAAGGGTATCAGGAGAGGAAACAACCTTCATTAAATCAAACAGGTTTTGGATCTCCTGTGGTTTTTGCTGGTTTTCAACGGTAGGGCCGCTATCGGTTACCGCGCGCATTACTTTTTTGCGGATGGCTTCGGGTGTATCGCCCAAAAATATGGCATTGCCTTCGCCCTCCGATTTGCCCATTTTCCCCTTTCCATCCAATCCCGGAATTTTTACCAAACTTTCGCCAAAGCTAAAGGCAAAAGGCTCGGGGAAATAATCATGGTTATATAGCCTGTTGAAACGGTTACCAAAAGTGCGGGCCATTTCAAGATGCTGCTCCTGATCTTTACCTACAGGCACTTTAGTAGCTTTGTGGATAATAATATCCGCAGCCATTAAAACCGGGTAGGTAAGCAGGCCGGCGTTCACATTTTCGGGATTGGCGCGCACTTTATCTTTAAAAGAAGTTGCGCGTTCCAGCTCGCCCAAATAAGCGTTCATGTTCAGGTACAAGTATAATTCGGTTACCTCCGGAACGTCGGATTGCACGTATATGGTAGCCTTTTCCGGGTCGATACCCGCGGCTAAATATTCTATCAGCACCTGTTTTACATTGCCATGTAAATTGGCAGGCGTAGGGTGTGTAGTTAACGAGTGGAGGTCGGCAATAAAGAAAAAGCAGTTGTATTCATCCTGCATTTTTATAAAGTTTTGCAACGCCCCGTAATAATTTCCTAAGTGTAAGTTTCCGGTCGAACGGATGCCACTAACAACAGTCTCCATAATGTGGCGAAAGTAAGGAATTTTTCTATTTTTGGTAATGATGAAAATGATATTGAGAAAAGTACACGTTTATCTTTATATCTTGAGCGTGGCCCTGGGCTACGTTATATTATGGCCTTTTTTCTATTATTTTTCGCGTAAGCCTGAACGCTATCATACGCTCAATTTATTCAGAAGGGTTTGGGGATTAGTGAGTTCTGCTTTTGCAGGCATATTTTACCATTTTGAATATGAACAACCGATTGACTGGAGCAGGCCTTATATCATTTGTCCTAATCACACCTCAAACCTTGATATTTCGGCTATGTGTATCCTGGTTAAAAGCAATTGCTGTTTTATGGGTAAACATGAGCTGGAAGATGGCCTGGTAACTGGTCTGTTTTTCCGTACGGTGGATATTCCTGTTAACCGTGATAGTAAAATGTCATCGTTCCGGGCGTTTAAAAAAGCATCCGAGAAATTACGGGAGGGCATTTCTCTTATCATTTTCCCCGAAGGCGGTATTTCGGATCATTATCCCCCGCAGCTTTGCCCGTTTAAAAATGGTCCTTTCAGGCTGGCTATTGAGCTGAATATACCTGTCATCCCGGTATCGTCGGCCAATACCTGGCAAATACTTTGGGATACCGGCATTAAGCACGGCAGCAGGCCAGGAATCTGTAAATTTAAGGTTCATAAGCCTATTGAAACGGCACACCTGAGTATTGACGATGCTGATGCTTTACGGGATGAGGTATTTGAAATTATGAACAATGATTTAAAGTTTGAAGGCGCTGTTTCTACCCTGGCTTAGGCAATAATATGACAGCAGACCGGGAATTTGTAATATATTTGTGCATAAACCCATTGAAGCGGCCCAGTTAAGCATAGATAATGCCGGCGCTTTGCGAGATGAGGATCACGCTATTATAAAATAAAAACAACAGGCATGACCATTGATAAAGAAACCGTTGAAAAAGTAGCCCACCTGGCCCGCCTTGAACTTACTGAAACCGAAGTGCAGGATGCGATGAAGGATATGAGCAAGATCCTTGATTTTATGGCTAAATTGAACGAGGTGGATACCACAGGTGTTGAACCGCTGGTTTATATGACCACCGGTGCCAACGTGCTGCGAGAGGATGTGGTGAAACAACAAATTACACACGAAGAAGCCTTGGAAAATGCCCCTAAGCACGACGAAGACTACTTTTTAGTAGCCAAGGTGATTGAGAAATAGTTTTTTGTCCGAAAGTCGGGAAAGTCGGTAAGTCGGAGAAGTCCGAAAGTTAAGACGGTAGTAAGTTAGACTAAAAACTTGCGGACATCGGACTTACGTACTACCGACCACTAAAAATAAAAACCACTGTAACATTCGGCACCCCAGTGCAGTCCAAACAAAAAATAATTCATGGAGCCAATAAATACTGCCAAGCCGTTAATAACCATAAAAGATATCGGGCGTAAATATGTAATAGGTGCCGAGGTAATCCACGCACTTAAATCAGTTTCGCTTTCTATTAACAAAGGCGAATTTGTGGCTTTAATGGGGCCTTCCGGCTCCGGCAAATCAACCCTCATGAATATTTTGGGCTGTTTGGATACCCCAACCAAAGGACAGTATATCCTTAACGGAATAGATGTGAGCCACATGACCGATAGCCAGCTTGCCGAAGTACGTAACTCGGAAATTGGTTTCGTGTTCCAGACTTTTAACCTGCTGCCCCGTAATACCGCTTTGGATAACGTAGCGCTGCCACTGATCTACGCTGGTGTCAATAAAGAAAAACGTAAGGAACGTGCCGGCAATGCATTGAAAAATGTTGGTCTTGGTCACCGTATGGATCACAAACCAAACGAGCTTTCGGGCGGGCAAAGACAGCGTGTTGCTGTGGCAAGGGCGCTGATCAATAATCCATCCATTATACTGGCCGATGAGCCTACAGGTAACCTTGATACCAAAACATCCATCGAGATCATGGGCCTTATCGAAGATATCCACGCCAAAGGTAACACCATTATCCTGGTAACACACGAAGAAGATATTGCCCTGCATGCCCACCGCATAGTGAGGATGCGCGATGGATTGATAGAGAATGACTACGTTAATACCAATGTTCAAACCGTTGACCGCAGGGTAGAGGAGGTGTAAGCCTAAGTTCTTTTTATATTGTATTTTTGTAGGTATGGATGCTAAAATATTGAACCTATATTTGGATACATCCGTATTTGGCGGATATCACGATATTGAATTTGAGGAAGAAACAAAAGTTCTTTTTGAAAAGATAAGATTAGGTCAATTTATTATAATGTATTCAGATATTACTGAATCGGAATTATCAATGGCTCCTAAAAAGGTACGTGAACTGTTAGCAGACTTACCGGATCATTTGAAAGTGAAGGTTGAGCTTACAGAGGAATGTGTTAATTTGGCCGATGCTTATCTTTCTGAAAATGTAGTTGGTAAAACAAGCAGAACGGATTGTTTTCATATTGCAATGTCTACAATCAATAATGCTGATATACTTGTAAGTTGGAATTTTAAGCATATAGTAAACGTAATCAGAATCAGAGGGTACAATGCTGTTAATCTTAAATTTGGTTATCAGCAGATAGATATTCGTTCACCTAAAGAAATTATTTACAATGAAAACTAAACAGATAACAACAAAAGATTTTGATGCTGTGAAGTTTATGCGTGATACCCGTGATAAAATTGATGCAGAAATTCAGCATATGGATTTTCAGGAGTTGAAGAAGTATTTTGAAAAGAAACAGCCAAAGTTGTCTAAATAAGTTAGAGTACTATCTCCGTGAAACAACTACAAACAGGCAGCTTCTACGGACAAACCAATCAAACAACGCATTTACATGGTATCACCATAACTGACACCGAATATACCCTTGATAAGGTGGACTGGCATTACCATGAAAATGCCTATTTTACTTTTATATTGGCCGGTAATGTTATTGAAGGCAATAAAAAGGAAGTTTATCATTGCCCGGCAGGCAGCCTGCTGTTTCATAACTGGCATGATCCGCACTATAACATCAAGCCCAAAGGCTTTACCCGCGGCTTTCATATTGAATTGCAAAAGCGCTGGTTCGATAACCTGGACTTGAAACAGGATAAACTGGAAGGCAGCTTTGCCATTCAGGACCCGGATGTGAAATTTCTTTTATACCGGATTTTTAAAGAATCAAAGATTTGTGACGAGCTGACCGCAATGACTGTAGAAATGTTATTGCTGCAAACGCTTAATAAAATGCAGGTAAACAACGCCGGCATGTCACGACAAATTCCTGCATGGGTTGGCAAGCTGAAAATGTTGCTGGCCGATGATCCTGCACGGAAGCATACGCTTTCCGAACTTTCCGGGCTATTACAGCTCCACCCAGTTCATTTATCCCGTGATTTTTCCAGGTATTTCAATTGTACTATGGGCGAATATATCCGCAAGCTCAGGATTGAAAAATCGTTCGCTTTATTGGCAGATGGCGGGTTATCCTTAACAGATATCGCCTTTACCTGCGGATTTGCCGATCAAAGCCATTTTTTACGTTGTTTTAAGCAATTTGGCTGTGATAGCCCGTCTGCATATCGTAAGCTTTTATTGAAAAAGCATGTTAATCCTGTTCTATTTTGAATGTATTAATTGGGGCAGTTTTGTAAATATCTAAACAGACAGCAATGAAACATTTTCTCCTTATATTCTTTATAATAACTGCAACCATTTGCAGGCTATCCGCTCAGGTGGGCAATATCATCGAACCTGACCCTATAACCTCCGCTCTTCAAAAAGCCAATATGGGTAAGGTTGTTTTTGAGGCGGATACAATCCCGCTTGAAAAACTGGAACAAACCGATCTGTTAACAAGCTATGAGGCTAAACCTGCCAATAATTTGTACATGCGGCTTTTGCTGGCCAATTCATTAACCAATTACCAGCATAGCTTAGCGCCGTCGTTAAGTGTTGAACAGCTGAACCAGGGTAATTTTCAGTTTGTTTTTTATATAGATGGCAGGCAGGTTTACCAGGAAAACCTGCATAAAGGGGCCAATTTGCCTATCGTAAAAAATACAAAGACCACCATTTTTGTTCCGCTCATTAGTAACCGGGGAGAAGATTCATGGGGGCGTTTTTTATGGGGAAGGTTTATGGCCCATGGCGGGGAAGATGCACTTACTACAGGTACGCACCGGCTCAAAATTGAAGTAAGGCCCTATGTTGCTGTCCCTGATTTGAAAGTAGGTGAGCTGATAGCACAGGGAGAGATCAGGGTTACCGTACCGGCAATTGATTTCAGAGACGCCGAACTGCAAAATATAAAACCGGGCAGCGGCTGGCAGGTATCAAAAGAAGATTTTGATAAAAAGAAGATCATGGAGATGAATGCCCTTATTGCCGGCAACAGGTTTAAACAGATCACCAGCGTGGTAGTGATCAGCAACGGAAAGTTGCTAATTGAGGAGTATTTTAAAGGTAGCGCGCGCGATTCATTGCACAATCCCCGTTCGGTTGGTAAAACATTTGCTTCAGCCGTGATGGGGATAGCAGTTCATGATGGCTATATCAAAAGCGTTGATCAAACCTTAAAGGAGTTCTATGACCTTAAAAAGTTCAGTAACTACTCACCTAAAAAAGAAAATGTAACACTAAAAAGCCTGCTTACCATGAGCTCTGTTTTTGACGCGGATGACAATCAAAGTGATTCGCCGGGGAATGAAGAAAATATGTACCCCACCGATGATTGGGTTAAATTTACGCTCAACCTTAAAACAGACAGCAATAAAAGGGCAGGTAAACAATGGAATTATTTTACAGCCGGCGTGGTGATATTGGGCGACATCCTGAATAAATCAGTGCCCGGCGGGCTTGATAAATATTCGGCCGAAAAGCTGTTCAAGCCATTGGGTATCAGTAATTATCGCTGGCAATACACGCCGCAGAATGTACCCAATACCGCGGGCGGCCTGCAAATGCGCTCGCTTGATTATGCTAAATTCGGGCAATTGTATAAAAATGGCGGTGTTTGGAATGGCAAACAGGTAATTTCGCAAAACTGGGTTAAGGAATCATTTACCAAACACCTTACGTTACCAAAAGATGTGGTAGGTGAGGGCTTTTACGGTTACCTGTTCTGGAACAAAACCTATTGGGTAAACAACGAAGCTTACGAAACTTACTACTGCTCAGGCAATGGCGGCAACAAGATCTTTGTTTTTACCGATGAGCCACTGGTAGTTGTTATAACCGCCGAGGCCTACAACACGCCCTACGCGCATTCGCAGGTTGATAGAATGATGAAAGATTATATTTTACCGGCGGTATTAAAATGATTTTCTGTTAGGGTGCATCACATGCGTCTCCGAATATGCAAATCAAAATTGTAACACAGGGAGGCGCATGTAATGCGCCTTTACCTTTTTATAGTTATTCAATCTTTAATCGAAATATCAAATTATCCCGTCTGCAATCGAAGTAATAGAAATCAAGATTTTTTAGATGATAATACGCTTTTGTGGCCATGATGTAATTTAGATAGACTTTTAGTGGCTGGTTTATTTTGACTGAAGTTATTGAGATCCGTTTTTTATCGTTACTTAATATATACAGTCCTTTATCACCCTCATAGCAAGGTGTGTCATTACCATATTCAACAGTTAATATATCTGTATCTTTTATTCGTTGCTTTTTGATAACAATTGGCTTTTTATCAAAAGCGGTATATTCAGCTATTATTTTATTGTTGTATTTAACATGCCAGTAATCAACAGTATCGGGTTTGAAATGAGCATGGGTGTTAACAGCGACAGCCAAAATTAGTGCGAATAGGCTCATATGGTATGGTTTAATATAGGTAAAGCAGGGCTAATAGCCTTACTCGCTCAATCGCAGGTGGTACACAGCCTCGAAACAAACTCTGCCAGGTGCATAGCTTTTTCTGCAGATATGGCGTGGGTATTACCGATAATGAGGGTATGCTCAACAATCTCTATTACAAAATCATCCAGCCTGATATCCATTACCACGTTGCGGAAATTACGGTCGGCACCGGTAATTGCTTTTTGGCGGTCGCTTACCAGCATATAAAAAGTGTCACTAAAGGCTTTGTCTTCGGCAAAATCAAGCTCAACCGGGTGGATCAGTTCAATGATCTTGTCAACCAATGTTTCGCGCCTGATGAGTATCCGGCCAAAATCATGCTTTAAATAAGCCAGTGCCCAGGTTTGATATGGCGTGTAGGTTACAGCCTTGCCGTGATGATGCCCGATATGTTTTGACTGGCATTCGGTGAACAGCATATAGCTATCGTTATTTTTATTTTTTATAGCGTATGATTCTTTTACACTAATGTTGAGATAGTCTTTGAAAATACTAAACTGCTCTAAATGAAAATCAATATGCCCGGTTTGCTCAATCCTGAATCTGTTTTTCAGGCTGTCCAGGATATCACCGAACTGGTCGGTAGCCGGGGGATACAAACCGGCGTTTTCAATAGTGGATTCCAAATGTTAAAGTTTAGTGTTGTATAATGCTAATACAATAATAACTTTTTTGCTTTGAAATTCAAAAATACAGCTGTTAATAATGATAAGGCTTCATTTTACCGCATGAACAAGCGCAATTAGCATCAGTAATCCCTAATTTCTTCAGGAAAAACTGGTAAAAGCCAATCCTGTCGTTCATATTATACATGTTTTCGCCCTTATTGCATTCTACTTCGCCGTTCACAATATTAATGGTCATACCAAAACCAGGCGTGCGGCCTGCGGCTTTATCTTCTGCATTGGGTTGCCATTTGCCTGTCATTACAGCATGCGCCGATGGTTTGTGGGTTTGAGGCGTCATCCAGAAATAGATGGCGGTTTTAAAAGCCATCACCGGGTCGGTTTCTACCATCTCGGGATTTTGGAGCAGTATTTTATCATCGCCTAAAATACAATCCGAAGCATAGCCGTAATTGCCGTTATAGCTCAATTGCATCGGCCCGCGGCCATAGTATTTTTTACCGGCCACAGGTGGGTATTCATCATTTTCGGCAACGTAAGGCAAGCTGGTATTGCTTTCGTGGATCAGCATTAGGCCATCGGTATATGTAGCATTCATGCCATGACGGGTTTCGTGCGCAATGTGCGCAAAAAAGGCAGCGAGTTCCTTTTTATTTACATCGGCACTGTATTCGGTGCAGAAATTGCCATAGTCAATGGTGTAGGTGCTATCTGGTTTGGCTTTGGCCCATTCTTCGTTCCAATCAACATCCTGGCGTACAACGGCCTTTTTGCCTGTTTTTTTATCGGTACGTATCAACTGGTAAACGGATGTTGCCCGGCGGGTTACTTTTATACTGATCATGCCGAGCTCATCGGCTGCTTTGATAAAGGCAGCATAAGTATAAAATTTATCACGTTGCGGAAAAAGATCATTAAATTGTTTTTCGCTTAATAAACTGGCCATGCTTACTTTAGGAGGGGCCGGTTTATCTGCCACCGCCTTGTTACTGTCGCTGCCACTGCTACTTTTACTGTTGCCGCCGCAGCTAAAGCCGGTTGAAAGCAGGATGATAAGCGATAAGGAGAGCAGCTTGGATGATAATATGATCGGTTTCATGAGTTTCACGCTAAGTATGTTTGATGATATCACGGATGCAAGTTTAAGCGAACATATTAAAAATTACACTTTATTGGCAAAAAATATGCTAAAGTGTTATGAAATACAAAATTTAAGATGATAGATTTGAAATAACACCAATCATGAAAAAAAGATTTATCGGGCTTGGTTTTAATTGCTTGATAATCAGAGTTGGCTTTTTTGTAGCCTGATTGTTGGCGGCTTATTTGTTAAATTAAGTATGAAAATATATACTAAAACGGGCGATAAAGGGTTTACCTCATTAATTGGCGGTACGCGCGTGCCCAAGCACCATATCCGCATTGAAAGCTATGGTACGGTTGATGAACTTAATTCGTACATCGGGCTTATTGGTGATCAGGATATTGATGCACATGATAAGGAGGTATTGAAGCAGATACAGGACAGGTTGTTTACAATTGGCTCTTCACTGGCAGCCGACCCTGAGCGGTCACGGATGATTATTCCGGACCTTCACATGAGTGATGTGGAAATGCTGGAAACGGAAATGGATACCATGAATGAAAGCCTGCCGGCGCTTAAACATTTTATTTTACCGGGTGGCAGTAATGTGATTTCATTTTGCCATATTGCAAGATGTGTTTGCCGCCGTGCCGAGAGGATAACCGTTCAGCTTGCCGAAGAAAGTACAGTTGATGAAAAAGTGAATATTTATCTGAACAGGTTGAGTGATTACCTGTTCACTTTGGCCCGCAAAATTGCTGATACTAATAAAATAGCTGAAAATCAGTGGATACCACGGGTTTAAAAAATTGAAAAAAAATATTGATATTCAATTTGAAAATGTTATACTTTTGCGAAAAAGTAAATTTTACTGATAATTATAAATATAAATAAAAACGATGTATTGGACACTTGAACTGGCATCGCACCTGGAAGATGCACCATGGCCCGCAACTAAAGATGAATTAATTGATTATGCTATCCGTTCAGGCGCTCCTGTTGAGGTTATCGAAAACCTTCAGGCACTTGAAGACGATGGCGAACCGTACGAAAACATAGAAGAGATCTGGCCGGATTATCCGACTAAAGACGACTTCTTCTTTAATGAAGACGAGTACTAAACACGATAATGAAACCCTTAGCAATGAGGGTTTTTTTATTAACCGCTAATTTTGGAATGGTTTTGGTATGGGTAATTACACATTTACTTAACTACTAAAAACATAACAAAATGAGAGGTTTATTGTACATTATCGCTGTTATCCTGGTTATAGGATGGCTGTTTGGAGCATTTATACACCCATTTGGGGGTGGTTTGATTCACATACTATTAGTAATAGCTATTATAGCTGTACTTTTAGGTGTAATCAGACGGGCATAACAAATTTAACCTTGTATTGCAAATCAAAAAAGCCGCAGACTTTATAGCTGTGGCTTTTTGCTTAAAAGCAGTTCGGCAATGGCGATATCTTCGGGGAAGGTGATCTTGATGTTGCTATGATCGCCTTCGGTAAGTTTTATTTCGGCGCCATATTGCTCAACAACGCTTGCATCATCTGTAAACCGGGTATCAAATGGTTGTTCATAAGCTTTTCTTAATAGCGAAGCCCTAAAGGTTTGCGGGGTTTGCACCAGGTAAATCTCATCCCTGACCAGGCTTACCGAGCGGCCTTCTTTTATCTGGCGTATCGAATCGCGGCTTTTAACGGCCACTACCGCCGTGCCATGCTTGGCGGCGCATTGGTAAGCTTCATCAATAATATAAGGTGAAGTAAGCGGCCGTACGGCATCCTGTACGGCAACCAGGGCTTCCTGATCGGTAATCAGGTCAAGCCCGTTTTTGACCGAATGAAAACGGGTTTCTCCGCCCGTAACCAACTGATGGGAAATGGTAAATGAATATTCCTGAATCAATTGCTGCCAGTAAGCATGGTAAGCTGCTGGTAAAACCAGTATAATGGCTGGTTTCGCCTCCGATTGCTCAAAGGCTTCAATGGTATGCATTAATACGGGTTTACCGTTAAGCAGTAAAAATTGTTTAGGTACCGCCGATCGCATCCGGCTGCCCGAACCTCCTGCTACTATGATAACGTAGTTTTTGTTTTGAGCTGTGAGATGTGAGATATGAGATGTGAGATTGGAGGCTGTCATGACTTTATTCGACTAATATCTAACAAAATTGCCTGCAAAAAAAATGAGATATTAGACTATTGTCTAACATCTCAAATCTCATATCCGCTATTCTAAATTTATCCTGTCAGATACTTAGAACGAAATGAACCTCAGGGTCCTCTGCGAGAGACCCTGAGGGGACATGAATATCTAACAAAATTGCTCGTAAAAAAATGAGATCTGAAAACAAATAGAATGTCTCAAATCTCACATCTAACGTCTCAGACCCAATAAACTACAAAAAAAATGAGATATGAAACCATAGCCTCATATCTCAAATCTTATATCTCAAATCTAAGAAGATTAGATGATCAGCATCGCATCCCCGTAGCTGTAAAAACGATATTTTTCTTTTACTGCAATTTCGTATGCATTCATTACGTGTTCGTAACCGCCAAATGCCGAAATCATCATCAACAGTGTTGACTCAGGGGTATGGAAGTTGGTGATCATTGAGTTGGCAATGCTGAAATCATACGGCGGGAAGATGAACTTGCTGGTCCAGTCGTTAGCAGCTTTCAAAGTTTTGTTTGCCGATACAGCCGATTCAATGGCACGCATTGAAGTTGTGCCAACTGCACAGATCCGTGCTTTGCGTTCAATACCGCGGTTTACAATATCAGCTTGTTTTTGTTCAATGATAAATTGCTCCGAATCCATTTTGTGTTTGGTTAAATCCTCAACCTCAACCGGGCGGAAGGTGCCTAAACCAACGTGCAAAGTAACTTCCGCAAAATCAACACCTTTTAATTCAAGGCGTTTCATAAGCTCACGGCTGAAGTGTAAACCTGCAGTAGGAGCAGCAACGGCGCCTTCATGCTTAGCAAAAATGGTTTGGTAACGCTCTTTATCTTCGGCGGTAGCTTTGCGTTTAATGTATTTAGGCAGTGGTGTTTCGCCTAAAATTTCAACGTTACGACGGAATTCTTCGTCGGTACCGTCAAATAAAAAGCGGATGGTACGGCCGCGTGAAGTGGTGTTGTCAACAACTTCAGCAATCAGCAAATCGTCATCGCCAAAATATAATTTATTACCTACGCGTATTTTACGGGCCGGATCAACCAGTACATCCCATAAACGCAATTCTTTATTCAATTCACGCAGCAAAAATACTTCGATGGTAGCACCGGTTTTTTCTTTGTTGCCATATAAACGGGCAGGGAAAACTTTAGTATTATTAAGGATCATTACATCCTTATCATCAAAATAATCCAGCACGTCTTTAAATATTTTATGCTCAATTTTGCCCGAATCTTTGTGTAAAACCATTAAACGTGATTCATCGCGGGTGGCAGAGGGTGTATGGGCGATAAGAGATTCAGGTAAGTTGAATTTAAATTGAGATAATTTCATGCTTGTTTTTATGAATTTTCAAGGGCGCAAATGTACGAATTTTTTTGTTAATTTAACGGATTTTTTTAAGAAGCAGTTTTATTACACTACCGTTATATTAATTGCAAAATACTGTAACTTAAATCATGTTCTGTTGTCTAAAAAAATATTGGCAGGCGGCTTAATGTATCAGTAATAAAAACGCCCGTTATATTATTATTACCTCCACGCTTTAACCGTGCAATTAAGATTGATTAACAAGTAAGATCAAAATAAGTTATATGCTTTTTTTAAAACTTTTAAGGGAAAGTTTTTTGTTTGCCGGCGATGCCCTGCGGCAGAACAAAACACGTACGTTGCTGTCATTGCTTGGGGTAACTATTGGTATATTTACTATCATAGCTGTACAATCGGCAGTTGATACCCTGCGTAATAATCTGCAAAATAGTGTTAATAAGCTGGGTAATAACAGTATATATGTGCAAAAGTGGCCCTGGGTAGGCGGTAGCGATTTCCCCTGGTGGAAATACCTGCAAAGGCCTGAATCTGACCTTCGCGATTTTAACGAACTTTCGCGCCGTATTACAACCGCCGAGGCATTATCATACGAAATAAATATTGATAACCGCACTATAAAGTATAAGAGCAACACGGTTGAAGGCGCCCAGGTAGACGCTGCATCACAGGATCATGACAAAACCTGGAATTTTGACCTTGAGAGTGGTCGTTACTTTACCGAAATGGAATCAAAAACCGGTGCGCCTATAACCGATATCGGTTATGATATAGCCCAGGCCCTTTTCCCCGATGGCGATGCCGTAGGTAAGCAGATTAAGGTGATGGGGCGGTATGTGACCATTGTAGGCGTGTTTTCAAAACAGGGTAAGGATATGCTTGGTATCTCTACAGATAAGGAGGTGCTGCTGCCCCTTAACTTTGCCCGCAACTTAATTGATATACAGAGTTCAAAATATGGTCCTTCAATTATTGTGCGTGGTAAGAAAGGCATCCCGACCGATGATGTTGAAAGCGAAATCAAAGGACTTATGCGTTCTATCAGGAGGCTGAGGCCCGGAGCCGATGATAATTTTTCGCTAAACCGTACAACCATGATCACCCAGCAGCTCGACGATCTTTTTAAAGTGGTTAACATTGCCGGTGCTATCATTGGCGGGTTCTCGATTTTAGTTGGTGGTTTTGGTATCGCTAATATCATGTTCGTATCGGTAAAGGAACGCACCAATATCATAGGGATACAAAAATCATTAGGGGCTAAAAACTATTTCATATTATTGCAGTTTTTAATTGAATCGGTTTTGCTTTGTTTTGTGGGCGGGATCATCGGGTTGTTTTTTGTATATCTGGCCACGTTTGCCGTAAAGGCCGCTTTAGATGTACAGGTAATACTTGATGCTGCTAACGTTACACGGGGCTTAAGCTATTCAATTATAATAGGGGTGATAGCTGGCATTATTCCCGCGTATTCGGCCTCGAGGCTGGACCCGGTAGAAGCTATCCGTACAAACTAATTGTAATATGAAAATAATTAAAGGATTTTGTTTTTTAGCGGCTTTAGCTGTTGCCGCTGCATGTAATCAACCTGCCAAACAACAGGATACTGCTAAAGTGGATACGACTGCTGCTGCCAAGCCTGCAGCCGAAGCCCAGGTTGCAGATACAGGTAACACCAGTGATGTTTTTAAGGCTTATATCGCTTTAAAGGATGAGTTTATTAAATCGGACCCCGCTGGCATAAAAACAGCCGCCACAGCTTTGGAAGGTAAGCTTTCGGGTATAAAAGGTTGCAGCGAGACAGCTGCTGTAGCACACCAGATAAGCAATGCAGCAGACATTAAAGCCCAGCGCGAGGCGTTTTTGGTATTAAGTAAAGATGTTATCGCTTTGGTAAAAGGTGCTAAATTCAAGTCGGCGCCAATTTATGTTGATTTTTGCCCGATGGCCGATGGGGGAAAAGGAGGGTACTGGCTTTCAGCAACAAAACCTATCGTAAACCCGTATTTTCCCGAGCACATGAAAGAGTGCGGAACGGTGAAGGAACAGATTAACTAAGACCGTTGATCCTTCTTGATTACGCTGATTGCGTTGATGATATTTTAAAGTACCAGGTGATACCTGTCGCTTTTTTATTTTGAACCATGATTTTGATGATAGAAGGATTTTATGATATTTTAAAGCGATTTGCATACTGATCGCTTCGCTGCCCGTAGACTTCGTCTACGGACGATTTATATATGTTATATATGTGGTTTGCAACCACATATATAGGCTATTGTGACATGATTTCATTAGTGTGTAGGGCAGTTACAAACTCCAGGCATAGTTTATTCGAAGTCATAGGCTTCGAATAGCGGGGACTTCGAATAGCGGAGGTTTTTAAACCTTTAGCCTTTTACCTTTCGCCTTTCGCCTCGACCCGAAATCGAACATCCGAACTCCGAAATTATACTGATTGCCTGATATGTTTTGCCAATTTGCTGTACAGTACTTCAGGAACAAAAGGTTTAGTCAGATAATCACACATACCCGCTTCCAGCGCTTGTTGGTAGGTTTCGGGCATGGCGTCGGCCGTGAGGGCTATGATAGGTAAATCGGGCTGGGTTTGTTTAATCACCGCCGTTGCTTCAAAGCCGTTCATAACCGGCATTTGCAGGTCCATAATAATAAGGTTATAAGAATTTTGGTTAGCCAGGTCTACAGCTATTTGCCCATTTGATGCTTCCTGAACCTGGGCATTCCAGCGCCTTAAGAATTTGCCTGCTATCATCAGGTTCATTTTGTTGTCATCAACAACTAAAATATTCATGCCCTGTAAGTTGTTGTCTGGAGCATTCGCCGTAACAGCAACCTGTTTCAGAGCGGCGGCTTCGGGAGCGAGAGCGAAATTTATAGCAAAACTAAATGTGGTGCCCTTACCCAGTTCGCTTGATACAGCAATTGTACCTTTATGCAGCTCAACCAGCCGTTTGGTAATAGCGAGGCCTAAACCGGTACCTCCATAGTCATTATCAATTACCTGTTGGTCCTGCATAAAAGGATCAAAAACAATGTTGAAACTTTCGGGCGAAATGCCTATGCCTGTATCGGTAACCGCAAATTTAATATTAACGGTGTTTGGGGTTATCACATCTTTATCCAACCGGATAATAACCTTACCCGTATGTGTAAATTTAATAGCGTTGCTGATCAGATTATTTAGTACCTGGCTCAGCCGCATGGCATCGCCCATTAAATCTCCGGGAATGGTATCATCTGTTATTAATTCAAGCGTTAGTTTTTTTTCGGCCGCCTTCGGCTCAAAAGATTGCTTTATTTTATGGATTAGCTGGTGAATGTTGAACCTTGAGTTATTCAGTTCCAGCTTGCCGGCCTCAATCTTATTATAATCTAAAATGTCATTGATAATGGCCAGCAGGTTTTCGCCCGAAAACTTGAGCGTATTGAGGTATTCCATCTGTTCGGGCCTCGGGTTTTCGTCAAGCAGCAGGTTGGTTGTGCCAATAACCGCGTTCATCGGCGTACGGATCTCATGGCTCATAATGGATAAAAATTCCGACTTGAACTTAGACGACTTTTCGGCCATTTCCTTAGCCCAGATCAGGTCCTGCCGTGCTTTCTCCTGGTCTGTTATATCTTCGCCAAGCGCTGTGGTCTCCTTAAAAACACCGTTATCATCATAAAACACCGTATTTTGCCAGCTTATGATCCGTTGTTCGCCGTTACGGCAAATAATAGGGTTAATATAATGCGGTAAAAAACTGTCATTTATAAACCAGCTCCTTAAAAAATCTTTCAGGTCATCGGGAATAAAATTGTCCATCCAATTCATGCCAATGATCTCGGCCTGGGTATATCCTACCAGGTTTGCCAGGTATTTATTGCAAAAGGTAACAATACCACTGTCGTTAATCGTTATAGCTATCATATTAACAGTTTCTAACACCCGCCGGTATTTGCTCTCGACGCTTCTGAAATCAAGCTCAGCCTGTTTGCGTTCTGTAATATCCTGCAGGGTGCCTATAATTTTACGCACACTTCCGTCTTCATTATACAAACGTTTGCCGGCTATAATACTCAGGTGCTTAATATTGCCGCCAGAAGTTATAATGCGGTATTCACAGGATGAATCCATGTTGCTTAACCTGTTACGCAATAAATTCCTGACAATAAACCTGTCGTTAGGATGTACATGCTTAAGCAGCAACTTTACAAAACAGCGCTGGCACGATAAGGTGCCCTGATCAAGCTCATAAATGCTGTTTAACTCTTCCGACCAGGAAAGGCGCCGCGCCGCCACATCATATTTCCAGTTGCCTATTTTAGCGATGGCCTGGGCTTCCATCAGTTCAAGCTGGCTTAGTTTAACCGCTTTATCGGCCAGGCGGGCCTCGGTAATATCCTGGATAATGCCAAATGTACGTGTAACTGTGTCTGTCGGTAATTTCTTTTCGCCTCGTTGGATCCTGATATATTTTAAGTTGCCTGCCGGTGTGATAAATTTATGCTCGAGTTGGTTTTGTGTTGTTGTACGGATGGATGCGAGGTATTCAAAAACGTTCTCCCTGTCGTCAGGATGTACCAGGCTCATGTAATATTGAAAGCGGTTCATGCCGGCAGGAATATCTTCAATCCCGAGCAGGTCATTGAGGTTGGCCGACCAAAATGTTTCCTTAGTCTCATGGTCGTACCACCAGTTGCCTATTTTTGCGATGTTTTGAGCTTCAAGTAACAAGCCTTCGTTTTCCTTAAGGGCCCGTTCATATTTCTTTTGCTCGGTTATATCCACCACCGAAGCCGAGGTCCGGCCGGTATAACCCGTTGTTTTATCAAAAACAGGAGTAAAGTTAGCTGTAAAGGAATGCCCGCTATCATAGTCAGATAAAAACTCTATTGATATGGGTTTGCGGTTTTCTATTACGTAGTTTAAAGCGCTGTCATACTTTTCGGCTTTTTGCGGGCCCACTACCTTATCGAGTGTTTTGCCAATCGCTATCCGCGGATCAACTATGCGCTCGGTCATTTCATTAAACCAAACATTAATACAGGTTTTGCTTTCATCAAACTCAAAAATGATGTCATTTAACGAGTTAATGAGCGCGTTGAGATGATTACGACTTTCACGCAGCTTGGCATCATTAACCATAAGGCTTTGGTTAAGCTTCATTACGTTATCAACAGCATTTTTTAGCTGATATTGATAAGCCATCACCACTAAAAATGAGACATAAGCTATTACAGTGAAAACCAAAATAAGTACTATCAGCACTGCGGGCGAAATGGCAAGCCTGGGCGCGGTAAAATAGGCGGTTATAATAGCTGCAAGGTTAGCTTCGCAGATAATTATGAATTCCCTGCTTTTTTTGCAAAAAAGGGTTAAGGCAATAAAAATGGTTATCGCGCTAAACAGGTACACATGTTCAAACCCGTTTTTGCCAAGTAAAATGCAGTTGTTTATGACCAGGAAAGACAATACGGTAGCAAAGATCCCTGCTTTATAAAAAACCTTATTGTTAATGAAAGAAAAAAATAGCGTAATAGCACAAAAAAAACAGTTTATAGCCCTTAGCCAAAAAGGATCATAAGAATTGTTGAGGCAAAGATAATGTAACGAGGGGCTTGCGATAAACAAGCCTATGAGTAAAAGGCGGTAAACGGTAGCTTCGTTTTGGATCATTACCAATGAGTTACCTTTTAACGACATGTTTTGCAGTAATTTTTTAATCAATTATTAACGTCTATAAGCACAAATACAGGTTGTAAAATAATAAATTTGGCCGAAAATTTTTACAAACAGTAAATTATATTAGCGGTTATTAATACGCAGATTTATTTACATTTGTTGCAGATACAAATTTCTATGGCGGAAACAGCACAACTAAAAATTGGTGATAAAACATTTGAGCTCCCGGTAATTGAGGGCACTGAAGGTGAAAAGGCAATCGATATTTCTAAGCTTCGCGATCAAACCGGTTATGTAACACTTGATATCGGGTACAAAAATACAGGCGCTACCAAAAGCGCCATTACTTTTTTAGATGGCGAGCAGGGAATACTTAAATATCGTGGTTATCCAATTGAGCAATTGGCCGAAAAATCATCATTTATTGAAGTTGCTTATTTGCTGATCTATGGCGAGCTGCCATCTGCCGAAAAGCTAAAATCATTCCAGTACGAGCTAAGCCGCCATACTTTGGTGCATGAGGATATGAAAAAGTTTTTTGATGGCTTTCCATCAAAATCGCACCCGATGGGGCAGCTGTCGTCATTGGTATCTGCATTATCGGCTTTTTATCCCGAATCATTAAAGCCATCACAAACCACCGAAGAGCTTAACCAGAGCATTATTAAAATGCTTGCTAAAATGGCTACCGTGGTTTCATGGATCTATAAAAAATCGTTAGGGCACCCGGTTATCTATCCTCAAAATAAATACGATTACGTTACCAACTTCCTGCACATGACCTTTGGTCAGCGTACAGAGGAGGTGGAGATTGATCCCGTGGTTATCGACGCTATGAACAAGCTGTTGATTTTACATGCCGATCATGAGCAAAACTGTTCTGCTTCTACCGTTCGCATCGTAGGTTCGTCCGATTCTAATATTTATGCTTCAGTATCTGCAGGTATTTCAGCGCTTTGGGGGCCGTTACATGGCGGCGCCAACCAGGCTGTAATTGAAATGCTGGAGAAGATCAAAGAAGATGGTGGCGATACTGATAAATGGATTGCTAAGGCGAAAGACAAAAACGATCCTTTCCGTTTAATGGGTTTTGGTCACCGCGTTTATAAAAACTTTGATCCGCGTGCAAGGATCATTAAAAAAGCCTGCGACGATATTTTAGAAAAGCTGGGGGTTAATGACGAGGTACTGGAAATAGCCAAAAAACTGGAAGAAGTTGCCCTGAAAGATCCATACTTTGTTGAGCGTAAACTTTATCCTAACGTTGATTTTTACTCCGGTATCATTTACCGCGCCTTAGGTTTCCCAACCGATATGTTCACTGTGTTGTTCGCCCTTGGCCGTTTACCGGGATGGATTGCTCAATGGAAAGAAATGAAAGAAAACAAAGAACCTATCGGTCGTCCGCGCCAGATTTATGTAGGTGCAACCTCTAAAGAATATGTTGATATAGCAAGTCGATAAGTATATGGTTCATAGTTGATGGATCATAGTTCATAGAAGAAATATTATATAAAATAGGAAGCGATGGGGGATGACCTCATCGCTTTTTTTACCGCTGATTTTTGATTTTGATTAATATGATTACGCT
The DNA here is from genome assembly GCF_014643835.1 of Mucilaginibacter rubeus. Taxonomy (GTDB): domain Bacteria; phylum Bacteroidota; class Bacteroidia; order Sphingobacteriales; family Sphingobacteriaceae; genus Mucilaginibacter; species Mucilaginibacter rubeus. The sequence continues at coordinate 93,888 of NZ_BMKD01000001.1, forward strand.
GATTTGCTAATCTTATTATTTAATAATACTAAACGGAGGAATCAGCGAAATCAGCGTAATCATTCGTCAAAAATTCAGCGGTCAAAAAGAAGCCCCGCCGGTTTTCACCATGCGGGGCCATATAAATAAATCAATCAACTGCAGTTTTTGTGCTTATAGCTTTGTAATAGTGAACGTGTTAGCCTTAGTATCTAATACTATTTTGTACGTACCGGCGGTTGTAATGGTGTAATTAGCTCCGCCTGGAGTGAGTGCACCTGGCGTACCGCCCAAGTTTAAATCCCAGCTGTGATTAAACCTGAATTTTATATCCTTGCCCCCAATTAAAGCAGCGGTAACGCTCCAGGTTTTGGTAGTAGCGTCATAAAGCATATCGGTGTCAGTGCTCCAGCCGCCCGGAGTAGCATCGCCAATAATGCTCCAGAACACAGGGGTAGCCGTAAATGTGCCTTTTGTTTTATCGTTTTGATCAATAACAGCATGCAATGCATAGTATCCTGCGGCAGGTACTGAAAGGTTACCGCCGGTAGTACTTATTTTTCCGCTGCCTGCATCTCCGTATGCAACGTCCCAAACCTTTTTAGGAGTAAGTTTAAATTCAAGCTTACCTGCAGGGAAACCGATATAACCATCATACACACCGTCATTATTTGGCGAAGTAAGACTGTCGGCAGTTTTGGGATCCCATCCCTGGTAAGCACCGGGAACATAAATATAGCCTGTACCCTGGTATGGTAATACAGTTAATGTAATAATGTTTGAGTAGGTAGCAGCCAGGTTTGGAGCCGCTGATGATTTAATGCGCACCTCAACTTGCGATGGGTTGTCATAAGATAGCTTCAATGCTGTTAACATATCGTTAAGCACACCCACTTTAAGCGTTTGGGTAAGCTTGTCGGTGCTTACTTCTCTTGCGTTTTTAAAACTATTACCTTTTACATCTAACTGTATAGTATAGGTAATGGGGGCATTGTAACCAGTTACCGGGGTTGCGGCCCAGCTAAAGGTAATAGCATCATTATTGGCATTGGGTTTAGATAGTGCGGGAGCGGTTGTTGTTGAAGTTAAAGCACCCACTTTGCCCACGTTTGCTACAACCTTTACTTCATCCTTTTTACATGACGCCAGCATCAGCAGCGCTATGCCACCGAATGCCAGGAGCGTGGTAAATATTTTTTTCATATCCTTTTTAGGTTTTATGGTTTTACGGGAGATACTTTAAGAGCATCTCCCGGTATATTATTAATATCCTGTATTTTGTTTCAGATTAGGGTTAGCTGTAACATCTGCCGATGGTAACGGATATACCGTGCGAAAGCTTTCAACGCCTTTTCCATCTTTTGAACCGCCTTTAAACGGCCACAAATAGGTAGCCTCTACAAACTTTTTGTAACGGATAAGATCCGTACGGCGGAAACCTTCCCAGTACAGCTCACGTCCTCTTTCATCAAGCAACAGATCGGTTGTTAAAGCGGTTAACTGGCCGGTGGTAGCACTTTGGTAGGCACGGGCCCTTAATTTGTTAACATAGCTTAAAGCAAGTGTGGCATCGCCGCCACCGCCGCGTGTAGTAGCTTCAGCATAGATCAAATACTGCTCGGCTAAACGGAAAATAGGAAGGTCCATATCTGCATAATCCAAACTTTGCGGGGGGGCACCGTTTATCTTAACATCTTTGAATTTACTGATAGCGTAGCCATCGGTAAAGCTACTTATGGTATTGATATCGATATTTTGGCCATCGGTATAAAACTGGGCACGTTTATCAGCACTCGAGGCGCCTCCCGGAAACAGGTTTACAAAAGCTTTGGTAGTACGTAAACCGGCCCAGCCGCCTGAAATACCATAATCAGCAGCAGGCATTGAGCCACCAACGGGGGCATGGGTCATAAATGTGGCACCACCATAGCTTTGGGTATGTAAGCCATCATAGTTAATGGTTAAAATAAACTCATTTTTATTGAGGTTGTTATCAGCGCGCATTAATTTGGAATAGTCACTAACTAATGAATAACCGGCATCAATCACCTTTTTTGAATAGGTTACCGCAGCTGCATAATTAGCTGTACCGGTATAAACCTCAGCATTAAGATAGATCCTGGCTAATAATGCCCATGCAGCCGCTTTATCTGCGCGGCCATATTCGTTAGTGCGAGCATCAGCAAGGCCTCCATCAATTGCTTTAAGCTCGCCTTCAATATAGGTAAACAGATCTTTACGGCTTATTTGCTTAGGCAAAGCACCACCCAAAGCATCGTTTTCGGTAACGAATGGAGGGTTTCCAAATAAATCCATTAAAATCGAATATTGATAGGCTCTTAAAAAGCGCGCCTCAGCAACATATTGATGAACTTTATCAGCATCGGCGCCGGTAATTCCCCTGCTGCTTAGTTTAGCATCAGACGACTGGCGGATAAAATCATTAGCCAATGTAATCTGATACATACAACGATAGTATAAACCTGTAAGGAACAGGTTGCTTGATGACCAGGTCATGCTGTGAAAATCCGGCAGCCCCACATCTCCCCAGCCAACAACAGCTTCGTCGGTCGGTAATTCCTGAGCACACCACATCAGGCGGAAAAAATCAGACGTGCCTTCGTCAATACCTTGTACGTCGCCGTTGCCGGCAGGCCCTGTATTACCGGTGAGCGCGTATGCTGCATAAACCTTGGCAAATGCTTGTTTGTAACCCTCGGGCGAGCTGTAAACCTGCTCCGCCGTTACATCATTGGTAGGAAGCAAATTAAGCTTCTTGGTGCACGATGTTAAACCCCCGGCTATCAAACCGGTTATTAATATATATTTTAATGAATTTCTTTTCATGTCAATCTTTTTTGCGTTATCAGCTTTATATTATAATGAAAGGTTTAAACCTAACACATAGGTACGCGGCCTTGGGTAAAAATTGTTATCAATGCCGCTGCTAACTTCGGGGTCAAGACCTTTATATTTGGTAATGGTAAATACGTTTTGTACGTTAGCACTTACGCGCAAATTGCCGGTGTTGCCAAACACTTTGCCAAAGTTATAGCCGAGGTTAATGTTATCCATTTTTATAAACGACGCGTTCTGTATGTAGTAATCGGATAGCCTCATCTTATCAGAAGAGCCCACTATACCAGTTTGAAGCAAACTTGTAGAAGCGTTGTTCAAAATTCCGATGCCGTTAAATACGCTTAATTGTGTGCCCGAGCTTGCAAGCACGTTGTTGTAAGCATAATTACCTACACTTGCCCTTGCTGAGAAGCCCGCCGACCATTTTTTATAATTGAAGTTTGAATTAAGACCGAAGTATGCCTTAGGATCTGAGCTTTTATATCTGTAAAGGTCGCTGCTATTGATAATGCCATCCTTATTGCGGTCAACAAAAACGCCGTCAAGCGGTCTGCCATCGGCACCGTAAACCTGTTGATAAACGTAAAAGGAAAGGCGGGGATAATTAACCGAATTGATTTGGATTGTATTACCGGTGCCGCCTGATATGCCCCCCGTTAACACACCGGGATAGCTTGGATCAGGAGCCAGGGTAAGCCGGGTAATTTTGTTGGTATTGTAGGTGGCGTTAAAGCCGATGCTCCAGTTCATATCCTGTGATCTGATCACATCTGCATTAAGGCTTAATTCAACACCCTTGCTGGTTAAATCGCCAATGTTGGCCACAATGGTATTTGAAAAGTTAGTACCTGCTGGCTGGGGTATGCTGTTAAGTAGTTTTGATGTTTTGCGGTAGTAAAAATCAAGGGTACCGGTAATGCGATTGTCAAGAAATCCAAAATCAAGCCCGGCATTTGATGATGCTGTTTGCTCCCAGGTACGTTGTGAATAATATCCGCCCGGACGGTACAGGTTGTATAAAATATCGCCTAATTGATATTGGGCGGCGTTACCACTAAGATTATAAAACGATATCACATCATAGTTACCAATGCCATCCTGCTGGCCGGTTATACCGTAACCCAGGCGTAATTTAAGATCAGATAACGCAGTTATTCCCTTAAACATTTGCTCTTGTTTTAATTTCCAGGCAAATGCTACAGAAGGGAAAGTACCAAATCTTCTATCGGGGTTAAATTTTGATGAACCATCGCGGCGTACAGTACCGGTTAGGATATATTTATCTTGAAATACGTAATTTAAACGACCATAAACGGATATTAACCTGTTTTCTGGTTCATCAAAATTAAAGTTTGGATTAGAGCCTGGTCTTTCGGTTCCGTCAAATGCATAGGATCCGTAAAAGTAATTTTTTGTGCTAAAATCCTGGTATGAGTAACCGGCAACCGCATCAATATGGCTTGCGATATTTTTTAGATCTTTAGCATAGCTGAAGTAACCTTCAAATATAGTATTTGATTGTGTGCCTCTATACGGGTTTCGCTGGCCGCGGTGAGTGATCCCTTTACCGTCCTGAAATCCGTTATAGTTTGAAGCCGCACTATCAGGAATGTTCACACTGCCCGAGCCTTTAGATACATCGTAGCCTAAGTTAACATTTGCATGCAATTCGGGCAAAAAGTGAAACTTATAATCCAATTGGAGGTTGCCTATACTACGATAAACATTACTGCGGTTGTCTTGCTCCTCAAGTAAGCCCAATGGATTAAGCGTGGCTAACCCTTTAAGCTGGCTTGTAGCCGGTTTTGATGGATCATTCAGCCATTCATAATAGCCACCAAAACGATTGCTGCCCGAGTAAACAGGTTTGGTAGGATCAAAGCTAACTGCCGCACCGATTGCCCCCTCATTGGCAAACCGTTGTTTCACCTGCGAGCCTTTAGCATTCAGGGTTACTTTCAAATGGTCCGTGAAAAAGCTTGGGCTTAAGTTAATTGCGCCGGTAAACCGCTGTAATGAACTGGTTTTTAAAATACCTGTCTGATCAAAATGCCCGGCAGAGATGCGATACGGCAGGTGTTTCGTTGCACCTGATATACTGATGTTATTGTCGGTAGTGATGCCTGTTTGGTAAATTTGCTTTTGCCAATTGGTATTTGCCGTGCCAAGCTGTGATTTTTGTATAGCTGTGCCATTGGCATTCACATAATCGCGTATTTGATCGCCTGTAAGTACGTCAACATATTTGTTAAGCTTGCTGGCCGAAAATTGAGTGCTGAAATCGATAACCGGTTTACCGCTTTTGCCCTTTTTAGTAGTGATCAATATAACGCCGTTTGAGGCCCTGTTACCATAAATAGCAGCAGCCGACGCATCTTTCAGAATGGAAAACGATTCAATATCATTTGGGTTAATCAAGCTCAACGGGTCTGCAACGCCCGGTATTTTCGATGTGCCATCACCGTTACGCGGACGATCGATAGGTACACCATCAATTACGATCAAAGGATCATTGCCTGCTGCCAGTGATACACCCGCACGCACGCGAATCGTACTACCTGCACCAGGCGCGCCGCTGTTTGATATTACGGATACACCTGCAACCTTACCGGCAATTAATTGCTCGGGGGTGGTAATAACGCCTTTTTGGAAATCTTTGGCGGTTACGTTGGTGATTGCGCCTGAAAGATCTTTTTTGCGCTGGGTACCGTAACCTATAACCACTACCTCGTTAAGGCTTTTGCTTTCGGGAGCGAGGCTGAAGTTTTCGACCGTTGCGCCGTTAACGGTTACTGTTTTTTTGATGGTAATATAACCGATAAATTTTATACTTAGGGTGTAAGTACCGGCTTTAACATTGTTAATGGCATAGTTACCATTAGGGTCGGTAGTTGAACCAATAGTGGTACCATCGACGGTAACCGTAGCACCGGGGAGGGGCTGGTTGGTTTCGTCAGATACCTTTCCTTTAATACTCCCGGTTTGTGAAAACGCCATGAATGACATCATCAGGAAAGCACAAAGAAGAACATACTTTTTTGAGTAATTTTTTCTCATTTACTTATTGATTTTTATGAATAAAAAAAGGCTTATTTTGCCGTCTATAATTGGTTTATTATTGTGGCCGAAACAGCATGCGACTAATTTACATTTACAAATATCAATTGCAAATTTTATATAAAAGATAATTTTAAAGCGTTTAATTAAGTCTTTTTTAACTGTAAAGAAATATTGAAATTTATTAAAAAAGTGGGGAAAAATTATTGTTTTTATGCGAAATTTGGATTTAAACACATATTTGTGAAATAAGTAAGTGTCATGTTTACACAATATGTGATTTTACTTTAATGCAACCCATTCCCGGGAACGTTCCCGGAAACGTTCCCGGTTTTTAGCTTTTTATGATGATGAAAAAAATAATTTTCTGCGCGTTTTTGCTTTTTGGCCGAAATTTTTTGCTTTTTAGCCAGGTGAAAATCTCCTTTTTTACCGGCAAAATAGCAGCGTTGAAAAGCCCGTCTGAACACCTGTTCCTGGCAGGTGATTTTAATGGCTGGAACCCTGCCGATAAGGCCTGGGAACTGGTTAAAAATGAGAAGGGAAATTACGTGATAAACAAAGACCTGCCGGCCGGGATTGTTCATTTTAAAGTGACCCGTGGCAGTTGGAGCACCGTTGAATGCGATGTTGCGGGTAAGGCCATTAATAACCGCAACCTAAAAATAACCGCAGATACAACTATTAAGCTGGATATTGAAGCCTGGCAGGATAACTTTGGCGTACCTGAAAAGAAACATACCGCTACAGCGAGGGTACATGTGATCAGCGAAAACTTTGAAATACCTCAATTAGGCAGGCAGCGGAGGGTTTGGATCTATTTACCGGCCGGTTATGAGGCAGACAAAAAGAAATACCCGGTAATTTACATGCACGATGGGCAAAACCTTTTTGACGATTACACCTCAAGTTATGGCGAATGGGGTATTGATGAATTGATGGATAAAATACCGGCCCGGCAGGAAAGTATTATAGTAGGTATCGATCATGGAGGTGGGTACCGCATAACCGAATATGACCCGTATAATTCAAAATATGGTGAAGGCAGGGGAGACGATTATGTTCAATTTTTGATTAAAGAGCTTAAGCCATATATTGATGGTCATTACCGTACCCAAACCGATGCCGCGCACACAACTATTGCGGGCAGCTCCATGGGCGGACTTATCTCGATGTATGCCGCGCTTAAATACCCCGGGGTGTTTGGAAATGCAGGGGTATTTTCGCCCGCATTCTGGATCGCGCCGCAGATTTATGACCAGGCGCAACAGGCTACAATAAATAAAATGAGCCGATTTTATTTTGTTTGCGGCGATGCAGAAAGCGCCAGTATGGTAGCCGATATGCAAAAAATGGCCAATTTGCTGAAATCAAGAGGGGTAAAACCCGAAAATGCCCCCGTTACTATAATCAAAGGCGCATCCCACAATGAAAAGCAATGGAACGGCGACTGGCCTGGGTTTTATAAATGGTTGATGGAGTTTTGAAGGAGTCGGAAAGTCTGAAGTCCGTAAGTCGGGAAGTCCGTGAGTCTGCAAAGGCAATTATCGAAAAAGCTTTAATGATCTTTCGGACTTACGGACTTCCCGACTTTCGGACTAAATTTGCGGACCTCCGACTTTCGGACTAAATTACACCCCATGACCATCGAAGAAATATTAAAACAATACTGGAACCATGACACCTTCAGGCCCATGCAGGCCGAGATCATCCAGTCTGTTTTATTAGGAAATGATACTTTGGCGCTGTTGCCTACCGGCGGCGGTAAATCAGTTTGTTTCCAGGTGCCGGCGTTGGCTAAAGAGGGGATCTGTATAGTGGTGTCGCCGCTTATTGCGCTCATGAAAGACCAGGTTGAAAACCTTCGGGCCAAAGGCATCAACGCGATATCCATAGTATCGGGAATGGGTCGCCGTGAGATAGACCTGGCGCTGGATAATTGCATTTATGGTTCGGTAAAGTTCCTGTACCTGTCGCCCGAGCGCCTGCTGAGCGAATTGGTGCGCGAGCGGGTGAAGTACATGAAAGTAAACCTCTTCGCTGTAGATGAAGCGCATTGTATTTCGCAATGGGGTTATGATTTCAGGCCGCCGTACCTGCATATTGCCGATCTGCGGGAGCTGCATCCCAACGTGCCCGTGCTTGCGCTTACAGCAACAGCTACCGCCGATGTTAAGGCCGATATTCAAGAAAAGCTGAAATTCAAAAATCCGGTAGTTTACCAGCAAAGTTTTGAGCGGCGCAATATCAGCTACGTGGTACAGCATGAGGAAGATAAGTTTCGTAAAATGCTCAATATCGTACGCGGTGTCAAGGGAAGCGGCATTGTATATGTACGGAGCAGGAAGGAAACTTTTGAGATAGCGAAGTTCCTGACGGATAACGGTATAAGGGCCGATTATTACAACGCAGGCCTGACTGTTGACCAGCGCGCCGAAAAGCAGGAGGCCTGGAAAAATAACCGGGTACGGGTGATCGTAGCTACCAATGCTTTTGGTATGGGGATAGATAAACCGGATGTACGGTTTGTGATCCACAAGGATATTCCCGAAAGTTTAGAAGCCTATTATCAGGAAGCCGGCCGGGGCGGCCGCGATGGTAATAAAGCTTTTGGCGTACTGCTATATAACCCTGCCGATAAGCTGAAACAGGAAAAGATGTATGAGCTTAATTTTCCATCGGTTGAGGAGATTAAGCAGGTGTACCATAGCCTGGCCAATTACTACCAGGTAGCTTATGAGGCCGGCGAGGGTTTAAGCTTTGATCTCGACCTTGGCGAATTTTGCAGCCGCTTCAAGCTCGATGCTATTAAAACGCTCAACGCCCTTAAGTTTTTAGAGCGTGACGAATACCTTGCTTTTAACGAAAGCGTATTTTTACCCTCGCGTTTTCAGTTTGAGGTAGTTAACGAGCAACTATACAACTTCCAGATCCAGAACGCCGGCTGGGACCCTTTTATCAAAACCCTGCTGCGCTCATACGGGGGGGCTTTTGAAAATTATGTGCGTATAAAGGAGTTTGATATCGCAAGGCGAACAGGTTTAAGCGTTCAGCAGGTTATTGAAGGGATGTTGCAATTGCAGCAGTATGGATTGCTTAGCTATATGCAACAAACTGATAAACCCCAGGTTACCTATTTAAAACCACGGGTACAGGGAAGCCACCTCATTATCGACAGGAAATATATAGAGCAGCGCAAAGAAGTGTACCGTCAAAAAATGGAAGCTGTTTTTGCCTACGCTATTCATAAACGCTGCCGGAGCCAAATGTTGCTGGCTTATTTTGATGAACCAAATGGCCGTAAATGCGGGATCTGCGATGTTTGCCTTGAGGAAAAACGCAGGGTAAATCAAGACGAAATTTTCGACAACATCACCACCGAAATAGTACAATTGCTCAGCATTAGCAACCCCGATATCGGCGGACTGATAACCGGGATCAACATCGGTACCGAAAAAGAAAAAATGGAGGCCGTACGCCTGCTGCTCGATGCAGGGAAGATTAAAACCGATGGCGAGGCTTATTATTTGAGTTGATAGGTTGTATAACAAGGGTTTTCACCCGTCCACCATGCCCAGAAACTCTAAAGGAGAAATAACAATATAAAAAAGGGGCCTGTCACCCTGAGCCTGTCGAAGGGTCGCGCGCAGAGGCCTGCCCACGATGCTTCGAGTGCCTCAGCATGACCCCATTTTTAATTGTGTCGTGCTTCGATCTAATTTATCTTTCTTTCCCTCAAATTCTCCACCCCATTTCACCGGGAAAAATCACCCCTTTACCGACAAAAACCTGCCCTACAGCTAATTAGCCCAAGCCTGCTGTAACGTTTTTTATTTGAGATCGTCATATGTATGTATTCAATGAAATAAAATAATAATCACTTGACAATCAAAATATTAATACCATGAAAACTACATTAACCGCCATCGCTACCGTACTGTTTATGGTACTTGGCTTCGCAAACATCGCATCTGCAAATACTGCTAAAACTGATGCAGGCATCATTTTAACCGACATCAGCAAAATCAACAAAATTGAAGTTTACGGCAATGTTGAACTTTATATATCAAGCGGCCCGACCGACCAGGTGAAAGTTTACAACCGTTACTATTCTGAAAACGCTCTGGTTCAGTCACAAAAAGGCGTATTGCGCATCTCATCATATAAAGCCGAAAAATTGGTAGTTTGGGTAACTGCAAACCAATTAAGCGCCATTAACGCCTATGATAATGCCGAGATCAAATCATTCGGTTGCCTTTCAGGTATCGAGCTTGATGTTAAATTGAACAACAATGCATCTGCAAATCTTAGCCTGGATACTTACAGCGCGAGCATCACCCTAAGCGGTAATGCAAAAGCCGAGCTTAAAGGTAACACCAACGAGTACAGCCTAACCCGCAACGCAACATCAAATGTAAACAGCAATGGTTTAGCATATGCCCACGCCACCGAAACTTTGAATAAAGAAACCAGGCCGAGGGTCAATGACTTTGCAACTTTATAAGCGCCATTTTTTTGAGTCAATTATATATAGTGTAGCCGCTCCGAAAGGGGCGGCTTTTTTGCGTGCTTTTGCGTTGCAAACGAGCGCGTGTTAAAAGATGCTTTACTATTATTACCAATAAGATAACTAAAAAGTTATTGTTATGTTGAACTTGTTTCAATAATCTGCAGCGTTTATTTCAGGCGATATTCGCCATCTGCAACACCTTTATTGTTGATCTCAACAAAGTCTTTCTGCTCTGCCTCGTTCAGCCTTTGGCGATGAACTGCCATGGTAATTTGAACTGACCTCAAATTGTTTTCTGGAGCGTCGTTGCCTTTAATAGGTTGGCGGCGTTTTTTGTTTTTTATTGCATAAAACTATTTTCAAAAAATACTTGCGCAAGTAAATGCTTGCATTTATATTTGCAAGTACTTACTTGCGCAATTATGAAAGCCAGACGAGATGTTTACCAGGCGATAGCCGACCCCACCCGAAGAGCGATCATCAATATGATTGCTGCACAGCCGCATAACGTGAATGCGATAGCTGCAAACTTTGATGTTACACGCCAGGCAATTTCACTGCATATCCAGATCCTGGCCGATTGCGGTTTGATTAATGTTAAACAACAGGGTCGCGATAGGGTCTGCGAGGCCCGGCTCGATCAGCTTAGTGAAATATCAGTTTGGGTTGATCAGTATCGCCAGCATTGGGAAAATAAATTGGATAACCTTGAGAAATATGTAGTAAACCTAAAAAATGAAAGAAATGGAAAACAATCAAAGTAGCACTACAGATCGCGAATTGCGCTTGACAAGAACATTGGACGCCCCGGTTGAGCTGGTATGGGAAGTTTGGACCCAACCCGAACATATTGCCCAGTGGTGGGGGCCCAACGGCTTCACCAATACCATTAGTAAAATGGAGATTAAACAGGGAGGGGAGTGGGATTTAGTGATGCATGGCCCGGATGGTACCGATTATAAAAATAAGAGCGTTTTTAGAGAGGTCATTCCGCTTAAAAAGATAGTATACGAGCATGTCAGCAGTCCAAAATTTGTTGCAACCATTGAGTTTGACGAACGGGGAGAGCAAACTTTCCTGAGCTGGCACATGCTTTTTGAAACGCATGAGCAGTTTGTACAGGTAGTAAAAACATTTAAAGCTGATGAAGGCTTAAAGCAAAACATCGAAAAGTTAAACCTGTATTTAAAAGATGTGAGGAAGGGATAAACTCTATCGAAGGTCACATAGATCTTCTTTTGTTAATGTATAAAGCGTTATTGAACAATAACGCTTTGTGCGTTTATAGCAGCCCCAATTAAAGAGGTTTCGAATGGCATTAATAGCATTGCCGTCATCACTTTTCATCTGCACATCTGAAATCTGCACATTTATAATCAAAAATTCTTCCGCTGTTTACCGATATAAATCCCCCGTTCGCCGACTAAAACCCGGTGTACATCTAATTTGCCCGAAACCGCTGTAACGTTTTAAAAATGGGGGCGTCTTATCTGTGTATTAAGTGAAATAGGAACACAAATAATTGACAATCAAAATATTAATCATCATGAAAACTACAATATTAACAATCGCAGCCTCTTTAGTTTTAGCACTTGGAGTATCAACTGCAGCTAACGCAGCAACCAAAAAAGATAACGGCGCAGCCGTAGTTTTAAACAACGTAAGCAAGATCAGCAAGATCGAAGTTCGCGGCAATGTTGAGGTATATGTATCAGCAGGGCAGAATGACAATGTTAAAGTTTATAACAAGTATTATTCAGAGAGCGCATTGGTACAAAACAACAACGGTACCCTACGTATCACCTCGTACAAAAACGAAAAACTGGTAGTTTGGGTAACTGCAAATGATTTGAAAGCCATCAATGCTTATGACAATGCCGAAGTTAAATCATTCGGAAAACTTGCAGCCCTTGAGCTTAACGTTAACCTTTACAACAATGCATCTGCTAAATTAAATGTTGAAGCTTACGCTGCCACAGTAAACGTTAATGACAAAGCTAAAGCCGAGTTTACCGGTACTGCCGATGTTTACACTCTGAACCATACCCGCGAATCATTTGTAAATAACAACGCTTTTGCAGCAGCAAACTTTACCGATAAGGTAACCAATGCCCCTGCTAAATACACCGTTGAAAACGAATTTGCAGGTCTTTAATAGTTCACTTTCTTAAAAGTCTCTTATATATTCAAAAGCTATCACTCAAAATGTGATAGCTTTTTTTAATTTTGATGTAACACTAAACTGCCAACCGGCGTCATAACAACCATACTATGAAAAAATACCTTTTTACCTTCACTATAGCAGGCGCGTTAATAACTACAGCCATATTATCATCATGTAATTACAGATGCGTACATGGTTCGGGAAACCAGACTACAGAGAAACGCAAAGCTGAAGACTTTAAAAAAGTTGAGATCTCGGGCGCGTTTAAAGTACACCTGAAACAGGATAGTTCGTTAACTATCGATATCAAAGCTGATGATAACCTGCTCAAATATATTTCAACTTCGGTTGAAGGTGGTGTATTACATATTAAATCAAAAAAGAATTTCTGCGATCCCGGTGATATGGTGATCAACATCGGCGTGAAAAACCTTGAAGAAATTAAAGCTTCGGGCGCGGTTGAAGTTAATTCTGACGGCAAGCTCAACGCTAAAGATTTCAAGCTTGATCTTTCAGGTGCTACTAAAGTAACACTTGACCTTAACGCGGCCAATGTTTCAACCGATGGCAGTGGCGCCACAGAAGTACATCTTACAGGCCAGGCCGCATCACACAAAATTGACCTGAGCGGAGCCGGTAAAGTAGATGCCTTTGATTTTGTTGTTGGTGACTATGATATCGAAACATCGGGCATTGGACATTGCAAAATCAATGTGCTTAAAACACTGAATGTACATACCAGTGGTGCTTCCGAAATTCAATATAAAGGCTCGCCATCTACTGTAAACAACGATAAATCGGGAGCCTCATCTATCAAAAAAGTTGACTGACCGACCTTATAATAATTAGCGAAGAGGCCGGGGATATAATTAATTCGCGGCTTTTTTTGATTCTATAACCTATCACTATTAAAAATTTGAATGAAAAAGTTTTTAAAATGGACGGCCTATGCAATTATAGCGCTTGTTCTTGTCGCTGTTGCCGGCATCTCCTACATAACCCTGGCATTGCCCAATGTGGGCCAACCCGAAGCTATTAAAGTTGATGCTACGCCACAACGCATTGCCCGCGGTAAGTATCTGGCCAATAATGTAACGGTTTGTCTGGATTGTCATTCTACCCGTAGTTGGGATAAATTTGCGGGCCCTTCAGATTCTACAGTTTCCGGTGCCGGCGGTGAAAAATTTGATGCTTCAGCAGGTTTCCCCGGTACTGTTTATTCACCTAACATTACCCCGTTAAATTTGAGTGGGTGGACAGACGGTGAGATCTTCAGGGCAATGACCACTGGTGTTAAAAAAGATGGGTCGGCTATATTTCCGATAATGCCATGGCCTTATTATGCAAAAATGGATAGGGAAGATCTTTATTCCATCATTGCATATATACGTGCATTAAAACCCAGCGGCAAAAATTATCCGGGCCACCAGCTCGATTTTCCGCTGAATGTTATTGTGCATACCATGCCGCAAAAGGCTGCGTTGGGTAATATCCCCAATCCGGCAGATACGGTAAAATATGGAGCTTATTTATTAAATGCAGCGGCCTGTAAAGAATGCCACACACAATCAGATAAAGGTAAATTGAATGAGGCAATGGCTTTTGCCGGCGGACAGGGTTATATAGTACCCGGTGGAAGCAAAGTGTTTTCGGCCAATATTACGCCCGATAAGGAAACAGGCATTGGCAGCTGGACAAAAGAGCAATTTGTAAGCCGCTTTACTCAATTTGCCAATGGTAAAATGCAGCCGACACCGGTAAAACCGGGCGAATTTCAAACCATTATGCCGTGGTGGAGATATGGCAGCATGAAAGTGTCCGATCTGGAAGCAATTTATGCTTATTTGAAAACAATAAAGCCCATCAGTAACCATGTTGTAAAATTTGAAAGGAATTGGAAATAGAGATTAGAGGTTGGTTGGGTTTAACGCCCGGTTTTACGGATAGTGCGTTAGCCGCGTTAGGGATTGAAGCGTAAAGCCCGCAGCGAGTGTTGGATTGCGGGCAAGAAAGGCGAGGACTTGCAGCGTAAAGCCCGGGCCGCAGGCAACGCCCATATTATTGTCTGAACCCGAATTTATTGAATTAAAGAATGTACCAGAAATGATATGCAAGTTCAATGTTTTCATCAACTTTAAAAAATTGTTTAATTCTGGTTCAGACAAACACAGGTTCAGACAAATATTTATGCTGTTATCATGTTGCCTTGCCGTTCAACCCGTTTAAAAGCTGCTTCATTTTCCTTGAAAACAATATAAAATCAAGCGCTAATTAAAAATAAATTCATACTTTTGCGCCTCGAATTTTGTATAGCACGGATTAGGTTTTAGGCTATATTTCAAAGGATTAAATTAAATACCCGGTAAAAAGATGAATATTACACAGGAAAAAATTAATGACCTGAACGCAGTTGTTAAAATTAACATCAACCCTGAAGATTACCAGCCACGTGTTGAAAAAGCTATAAAGGAAAACGCTAAAAAAGCAAAAATTCCTGGTTTTCGCCCGGGCATGGTGCCTGCATCGCACATCAAAAAAATGTACGGTAAAAGCATCCTTGTTGATGAGATCAACAACCTGTTACAAGATACTTTAAATAACTATATCGACGAGCAAAAACTGGCCGTATTGGGTCAGCCATTGCCTGCTGCAGATGATAACAAAGAATACAACTGGGATTTTGCCGATAACTTTGAGTTTAGCTATGAATTAGGTTTAGCTCCTGAGTTCAGCATCGACTTTTCATCAAAAGATAAATTAACCCAATACGTAATCAAAGTTGATGACGAAACGCTGGCTTCAAGGATCAAAAACATCCGCCGTAGCTATGGCAAAATGACAAATCCTGACGTATCGGCAGATGATGACGTTCTTTACAGCGAATTGGTTCAACTTTCGGCTGATGGTAGTGTTTTTGAGGGTGGGATAACCAACACGGCGTCTGTACGTTTAGATCAGATCAAAGATGAAGCAATCAAAGCTTCATTGATCGGTTTGAAAAAAGGCGATGTGTTAACATTCGATATTCGTAAAGCTTTTGATAACGACGCAGCTAAAATTGCCGGTTTATTGAAAATTGAAGAAGACGATGCAGCTGATTTAAGAGGCGATTTCCAATTAACTGTTAAAAACGTTAACCGTTTAGAAGAAAGTGACCTTAATCAGGAGTTCTTTGACAAATTATTTGGTGAAGGTACAGTGACTACCGAAGAGGAGTTCACAGCTAAAATTACTGAAGAACTTGAAAGCATGATGGTTCAGGATGCCGACCGCAAATTGCAGGACGACATGTACAAACTGGCTATCGCTAAAGTTGATTTCGCGCTTCCTGATGAATTTCTGAAACGTTGGTTAAAAGCAACTAACGAAAAACTGAGCGATGAGGAATTAGAAGGCGGTTACAACGATTTTGCTCAAAACCTGAAATGGACTTTGATTGAAAACAAGATCATTACTGATAACACAATCGAAATTAAATATGAAGATGTGTTTGAATTAGCTAAGATCCGTTTAGATCAGCAGTTCAGGATGTACAGCCCTACTGCTATCCCTGAGGATCAGTTGGGCCAGTACACTGTTCAGTACCTGCAAAACAAAGACAACGCTAACAAGATATTTGAAGAGGTAAAAGCATTAAAGGTATTTGACTATATCAAAAATGTGATCACTTTAGATAAGCAGGATATCCTTTACACTGATTTCAGTGCATTGGTATCTGCAGCACAGTAAGCTTCTTTCAATCGCCCTTATTAGGGTAGATTTTATAGTATATTCACCAAAAGCAACTCATCGGGTTGCTTTTGGTGTTTTATGAGGTCTTTACCGTATCGCATGCTATTTGCTCTCGCGCTCGTTTGTAACGAGTGCGTAACTGGGTTTGCGTTTATAACGCCTCCGGCCCGCGCGATACAATCGCGAAACCACTTTAAGCACTCGTTGTAAACGAGCGCAAGAAGCATAATCCTGGGTAATAGCCGTAAAATAAACCTTTGTGTAAGTATCATGTAACTTTCGGACTTTACTGACTTTCGGACGTCTGACTTAAAAGAGGCCTTATCAAAAAATTACGTAATAAAAACTATCTTGCAAAAAATCTATTGAACTAAAAACTATATTTATCGCGGGTAAGACGCCCGCATTTCCTAACGAACAACAAACAAAAACCATGAGCAGTAATATCGATAAAAACGAATTCAGAAAATATGCTGTTAAGCATCACCGTATTAACAGCCTTTATGTAGACAAATATATTGCAGGTGTTGAAAGAGGCAATATGCCAACAGGCGGTATTACAACCGTACCAACCGGCATGACACCATACATTCTTGAAGAACGCCAGCTTAACGTACAGGCCATGGACGTGTTTTCACGTTTGATGATGGATCGTATCATTTTCCTTGGCGATGCCATTTATGATAATATTGCAAACATTATCCAGGCTCAATTGCTTTTCTTACAATCGGCTGATGCTAAACGTGATATCCAGATCTACATTAACTCGCCAGGTGGTTCGGTTTATGCAGGTTTAGGTATCTATGATACCATGCAGTTTATATCAAATGACGTGGCTACCATCTGTACAGGTATGGCGGCGTCAATGGCTGCAGTACTGTTAGTAGCTGGTACTGAAGGTAAAAGGGCAGCGCTTCCGCATGCAAGGGTGATGATCCACCAGCCATCTGGCGGTGCACAGGGCCAGCAGTCAGATATAGAGATCACTTACCAGGAGATCACCAAATTGAAAAAAGAGCTGTACCAGATCATTGCAGATCACAGCGGTGCACCTTACCAAAAAGTTTGGGATGCATCTGACCGTGACTACTGGATGATTGCAGAAGAAGCCAAAGAATTTGGTATGGTTGACGAGATTTTAAGAGGTAACAAAGGAAAGTAATCTTGAGTCCGCAAGTCCGATAAGTCGGAAAGTCCGGAAGTAAGTATGTTAAAATCAGAAAGTATCGTTGCTTTCGGACTTTACGGACTTCCCGACTTACGGACAATACTTTGTTTTTTACCACTAATTTTTTAACTTTGAGTAAGAAGACAAATCAGATGAATAAAAACAGCAAAGAGATCAGGTGTTCATTTTGCGGTGCCGGTAAACAGGATTCCCTGATGTTAATAGCAGGACTTGATGCACACATTTGTGACAAATGTGTGAACCAGGCCAATGAAATATTGGCTGAGGAGTTGAAGGTACGTAAAGTGAAGTCATCGCCTCTGGCGCCGGCCCTGCTTAAGCCATCAGAAATGAAGGCACATCTTGATCAGTATGTTATTGGACAGGATGATGCCAAAAAGATACTTTCGGTAGCTGTATATAATCATTATAAACGCTTAAATCAGCGTATTGATAAAGATGAGGTTGAGATTGAAAAATCAAACATCATCATGGTAGGTGAAACAGGTACGGGCAAAACCCTGCTTGCTAAAACACTCGCCAAAGTACTTAACGTTCCGTTTTGCATTTGCGACGCTACTGTGCTAACCGAAGCAGGCTATGTAGGGGAGGACGTTGAAAGCATCCTGACCCGCTTACTGCAATCGGCCGATTATGATGTAACCCTTGCCGAAAAAGGTATTGTTTACATTGATGAGGTTGATAAAATAGCCCGTAAAAGCGATAATGCTTCTATCACCCGCGACGTATCTGGAGAAGGTGTACAACAAGCACTATTGAAGATATTAGAAGGTACCATGGTTAACGTACCACCACAAGGTGGCCGCAAACACCCGGATCAGAAAATGATCACGGTAAATACCAGTAACATCCTTTTCATTTGCGGAGGCGCCTTTGATGGTATTGAAAGGAAGATCGCCAATCGACTGCGTACCCAAACTGTTGGTTACAAGTTTAAGCACGATGAGGGCGATATCGATACTAAAAACTTCTATAAGTATATTACACCGCAGGATTTGAAATCATTTGGTTTAATCCCAGAGCTGATAGGCCGTTTGCCGGTGCTTACCTACCTCAACCCGCTTGATAGGGAAGCATTGCACAATATCCTTACCGAGCCTAAAAACTCATTATTGAAACAGTACAAAAAACTGTTTGAATATGAAGGTGTAAAGCTTGATTTTGAAGACGAAGTACTGGAGTTTATTGTTGATAAAGCAATGGAATTTAAACTTGGCGCGAGGGGCTTACGCTCAATATGCGAAGCTATCATGATTGATGCTATGTTCGAGTTTCCGTCTAAAAAGGATGTGAAACGGTTGAACGTAACATTGGATTACGCACGCGAGAAGTTTGAAAAATCGGATCTGAAAAAGTTAAAAGTAGCTTAACGCACAGTATATAAGCAAACACTTATATTTATTAAAAAATAAAGCGCGCCCTGGTTCTCATACCGGGGTTTGCTGTATAAAAAGAAATCATATGAACGAAGAATTAAACATTAAAAAGGACGGAGATGCCTTACCACCGCCGGTGAAAGAAGTGCAATCGCCCATAAAATCAGGATTAAAAACAAAAGAAGCAATTGTTGCTAACTGGTTACCGCGTTATACCGGCCGACCGCTTGAAGCATTTGGAGAGTATATTATCCTCACCAATTTTTCAAAGTATATCCAGCTGTTTTCGCAGTGGAATGATAACGCGCCTATTATGGGGCTTGAAAAACCAATGCAAAGCGTTACAGCAAACGGTATTACCATTATTAACTTTGGTATGGGCAGTTCGGTTGCGGCTACTGTTATGGACCTGCTCACAGCCATTCACCCCAAAGCTGTCATATTTTTGGGTAAATGCGGAGGCCTTAAGAAAAAGAACAACGTAGGCGACCTGATCCTGCCGATAGCCGCCATCCGTGGTGAAGGTACATCAAATGACTATTTACCGCCAGAGGTCCCTGCCTTGCCATCATTCGCACTGCAGAAAGCCATCTCAACTACCATCCGTGATTATTCACGTGATTACTGGACCGGTACCTGCTACACCACTAACCGCCGCGTTTGGGAGCATGATAAAGTTTTCAAAAAATACCTGAAAGATCTGCGTGCCATGGCCGTTGATATGGAAACAGCTACTATTTTTACCACCGGTTTTGCCAACAAGATTCCTACAGGTGCGTTGCTGTTAGTGTCAGATCAGCCGATGATTCCTGAAGGTGTAAAAACCGCCGAAAGCGATTCGTCAGTAACAGAGCAGTTTGTTGAAACACACCTGCACATAGGTATCGAATCGTTAAAGCAGTTGATCAATAACGGGTTAACGGTTAAGCATCTTAAATTTTAGTCATTTTATTCATTGAGTCATTTTGTCATTAGGTCATTTTTTTAATAGCTTAATGAATAAAAGACTTACGAAGTTTTTGAAACTTCGTAAGTCTGACAAAATGCAAAAATGACTTAATGACCTGATGCCCCAATGACCACTTGTTTCATCCCCTCTCTGCCGTAAAATACCGGAAAATACATCATTTCGGCTTTGGCCGGATTTAGGGTGTATTTACCGTTGTAACGGGGGATGAGATTTACGGTGAATGTATATTTGCCCTGTTTAAGGCTTCGGCAAAATATGCTTACTTTCTCTTTAAAATATTCGCGGTGTACTTCATTGTTGTCCCATTGCTGCTCCTTACTCTCGTACGAGCATCCGGCAGGTATCGGGATCTCTATCATCACAAAATCAGCATCGCCGCGGGCTGTTACTTCTGCTTTTAATAATACAGGTTCACCGCCTTTCAGGGTGGTTATTGTTTTTTCCTTGCGCTCAAACCAGGTATTTACTGTAAAATCTTTACTTACTTTTTCGGGCTTGTTGTTCCAAAACTGCTGATAGCCGGTAATGTATACAGGCAGGCTGCCTGTTTTACTGATACTGATTGTTTTATCAGTTAGCGTTGCCGAATAAGGGAATTTGTCGATCGTTTTTGTATCGGTGCCTGTAAGCCTGATCTGCGATGGTTGAACCTGTTTATTTTCTGTCAACAGATCTGGCAGAATAGTTTCCAGTATCAGCGCCGATTCATAAGTATTACGCCAATCTCCAAGACGGCGTTGTTCAAGGAAGTAGCCGCGGATCTTGGTTAATAGCTCGGGATGCCTGCCTTCGTTTTTGATAATGCGGTAGGCTAATACACTCAACTGTACCGAATTATCAAAAAAGCGATAACCGTCTTCGCCCCAATATAGGTTACCAAACATAGTATGTTTGCTTGTGTTGATTAAACTGTCCATTTTTATGGATAGGGCAGATTCCTGCCGCAATAACATCATTCTTAACTTATCATAACCCGACAACTTATAGTCGAAGTTTTTTTGTTCCTTAACCTGCTCTTTTTCAATGTCTGTTACATACTTCTGGTAATCAACTTTAGCTTTCAGTTTATGAAGTAACTCAAGGCAAAGTATTTTGTCCCTGCGTTTGTAACTTTCAAGCTGAAAGACGAGATAGTCGGTTAATTTTTGTTTATCCAGTTCAACAGCGTAACCCTCTTTTTGCACATCTATCAATGCTTCTACCACATGCAGGCTAATCCAGAGTTCTTCGTTACTATCCTTCCACCAGCCCCAGGTACCGTTACTTTTGCGGTTTTCCTGTAGCTTTTTAATTACGTCTTTTATATTTCTCTCGTATTTAAACTCTTCGCCCAAAAACTTTTTAATGTGTCGTTCCATGAGCAGGCCTTTCAATTTTGAAGCCAGCTGCTCATTGCACAGATACTTGTACTCCCTCAGCTTACGGGTTTCTTCAGTCAACGCAGGCAATACAGAAGCCTCTGCCCGGAAAGTGACAGGTCCCAAAGCCGGATCAAATTTCATGTTCACTGTGGTATCGCGGTCAAGTGCCTCAAAAACTCCTTTGGTTTCTTTAACACCCTGCGGCATTACCGGGATCCTGCGTTGCTCGCCGTCAAAATAGCCGTTATCCCGTTTAATGGTGTATTCAAAAGTGAGGCTGTCGGTAGGATTGGTAGAAGCAGCGGCAGTAGCAGTAATGGTAAGTGTGTCAATTTTAGAGTTTTTAACTTCCAGCTCGTCTTGTTTCAAAGTCTGGCCGTTGTATTTAAAAATTCGGGTAAGCTTCGCGGAGGTATTGTTGTAGTTCATTACCTTACCAATCAAGTTCATTTCGTCGCCGGCTATGGCAAATTGCGGTGCGACAAAATTTGCGCTTAATGGTTTATATGATTTGATACTGCTTTCGGTAAAGCCGGTTTGCTTGTTGCCCGTTATGCCGATGATAAATGTTCGCCAGTTGGTGATATCATCAGGGTAATTAACCATGAAACTTGCTTTGCCATGTTCGTCAGTAGTCAGTTTAGGTTGCCAGTAGGCATAATCAGAAAAGTTTTTACGCATGGTTTGCGAACTGCCGGTTTGTGTACTGTCGGCCCTTTGGCCTCCAGCCAAACCCGGTTTAGCTTTGGTCCGGATCACGATGACGCCATTTGCACCACGCGCACCATATATAGCAGTGGCGGCGGCGTCTTTCAATACACTAATTTCTGCAATGTCTTCTTTATTTACGTCAGATAGTTTATCAACAATCTCGCCATCCACCACAATCAGCGGCTGGGCCGACGGTGATGAACTAATGCCCCTAATCATGATATTGGCTTCGTTACCTACTGTCAGGCCAGCAAGCCCGCCTTCTAAGGAAGATACGGTTGCTATCGATCCGGTCATTTCCGCTTTTCGTTGCACGCCATACCCAATAACCACTACTTCCTGCAAGGATTTTGAGCTGGGTTTTAAGACTACCTTGATAGTTGCACCGGGTTGTATGCTTAACTCCTGTGTTTCGTGCCCTATAAAGCTTACAATGAGTTTGCCGGTTTTGGGTACTTTTAATTTAAAGCGCCCTGCTATGTCAGTTTGCGTACCTGTTGATGAACCCTTTACCCTTATGGTTACGCCGGGTACAACCAATTTATCATCGCTGGCGGTAACTATTCCGCTCATCATATCGCCGAAGTTGCCGGTATCAAGGTATTTATCATTAAACGCTTCTTTTATTTTCAGGGCATCGTTTTCTATTTCCCGGTCACCGTGATTATAGCCGCCCGTCCTGTTATTGATAATGTTGCTGATCCGGACACCTACCGAATCTTTGCCATGAGTGGGCAGTACCTCAAAGCTGTAAAAATTAGTACCGCCTGTTTTTATGGTTACATTTTCTTTAATATCATAACTATCGCCCTTAAGCAAAAATAAAAGCCTGTAGCTGCCGGCGTTTAGGTTGTTAATGTATGTGGTATTGCCGGGATAGATCAATAAAAAGTCCGGGTCATCATATTTATAAACGATCAGGTTTTTAACCAGCAGTTTTTTGCCCTTAGGTTGATCGATGCTCATACTTAGTTTACCTGTTTCGCCGGTGATGGTAGGGTTTACAAAAAGCGATTGCGTGTTGCTGCGCAGGTCAAGATATTGCTGCCAGATACTTTCGGCCTCGGGTTGGGTAAGTACCTGTTGTGTATAATCATCGGCCGGGCCCTGGTATGACGATAGTGTGGGGTTGAAGGGATAAGTAGTGGGGATACTTTTTTGTTTAATAAGGCCGGGCTCAAACTGAAATGAATAACCTGGTTCGGCAACAAAACGTCGTGATCCGCTGCCTTGTACATCTAAATTGGCAAAGTTTTCGGCCGACGGACCTATGAGTACGCTGTTGTTCCGGTAACCATAGTTCGGGTCGGGATTGATCATGAATACCTTTTCGTTTTGGGTAAGGAGGGCCATCTTCCAGCCAAAATTATTGATAACGGTAATCAGGTAACGGTTGATGAGATCGCATTCATAGGTACTCAATGTATCCAAAACCTTTGTTGAGTGCGCATTATCCGCATTAATGCTGAAGATCAGCTTTTTCGATTCTTGTACATCTACACTATCTACCCAAATGTTTTGATGGCTGGTCCTGAACCGGAACATGTGCCTGCCCGGCGATACTGCGAAGCTGTAGCGTTTAAGCTGCTGTGTTTGGTCGAAGTACACCGGCCGGTCATCAATATAAAGGATATGTACGGGCAGTACATCGCCGTTTTTAATCACAAAAGGCGCCACCTGGGTTAGCGAGTCTTTGGCGTCTTCTTCAACCCGGTAAATTTTGTTAGGGTGAGTAAACTGGTAGTAAGCAATACTGTCAAGCCCCATTTCCTTACTCCAGCGCTTCCAGTTGAGCTGTAATGACCCATCGCCATTTATATTGCCGGTATTAAAACCCATTTTTTGCTTGCGATACGGAAAACCTTTGCCAAGGTAGGGCACATACGGCGCCTTGTAGTCGGCAAACTTACTCGTCATTGACCAGGCCGTTAAATCAGCATTGGCTACAGGCTGGCCTTTGGCATCGGTAACCACGATGTCGGTTTTAGCTTGCTGCCCGGGATAAACGGACACCGGCTGACGAACGTTGATGGTCAGCAGCTTATCGCGGTACATGATATCGGTGGCTTCTGTTTTGCTTTCGCCTGCCCAGATATAATGCACCTGAAAGTTTACAAGGTTTTGATCATTGTAAGTACGTACATAAAACAGGTTATTGGCCTGCCCCGCATCAATTAATTTGTTGCCGCCAAATACCGAATACCAAAAATGGAGGTACCGCGGGTTTTCAACCTTTACAAACAGTGAATCGGCGGTGCGGTAGCCTGATAGCGAGATGTCTGCGCTATTATCTTTTAGGGCAAGATCGGCATAAGCGCTGTCTGTTTCAATGTCGTAGCTATCGGCATACGGGTTAATAATGGTTTTTGCCGGGAGCATTACCCTGACCCTGTTTATGATATCATACTTTGCGTTAAGGGTGCTGATGGTAGCCATAGTTTGTATGGCCTTGCCATTGTCAAAGGCGTTACTGATTAGTGTATCACCGTTTAATTTGGCGGTAATACTAAACCGGCTGTACCGATAACTCATATCGTTATTAGCTGATTGCTGTTCATTATTGCTGTTCAGAAATTCTGAATTAATGGTGTAAGTGACATCTGCCTTAGGAAAGATGGAATCGGGGATAACTAGCCTGGTTTCACCAACCGGGTCAAGCTGTAGCTGGTGTGTCCAAAGCTGGTCGGGCACAAAAGTGTAGCTTTGCCTGCGCGTGCCGGTGCCACGGGTATTGAATGTAACAGTAACCCTGCCATCCGTAACCGGCAGGTTATTTTCGTCAACTGCTTTTAAATATAATGTAGCCGGATTTCCGGGCCCGTGTTCTTCTTTATCAACCCTGGTGCTGAACGTAATTGATTTAAGCTCGTATTCTTCATATTTAAACTGGCCCGTCAGAAAAACCTTGCGTTTGGCTAAAAAGCCCTGATCGTCATCGCCGTCATAATCATCAAGTTTGTATTTTTCGCTCGACGGATCTTCGAGCGAGATGGTATAATCTTCATCAAGAGAAAGGTCAAGACTATCTGTGAGGGCGAAACTATATTCATAAGCTCCTTCGCGGTAACTGTTTACTTTGCCGATGATCTTACCGTCATCCTCATACCGTTCTTTGAGCCGTACTAAAAGCTGAGTTGTGGTTACAGGTTGTTTTGATTTTTTATTTAGGATGATCGCCTTGAATTTTACCGTATCATGTGGTTTATAAATGGCCTTGTTAAAAACCATGAAGCCTTCGTAATTATCTGCGGGCTGATGGCTGTAATATTTATCGTGCCCCTTAAACAGGTTTTTAAAGCGTTTCCAGGTAGCTTTAAAAAAACTCATATGGCGATACGGATTGTAATGATAATAAGATGAGCGCTGCTGTTTTTTTATAGCGTAGTAATTGGTTACGCCCGCGTAATCAACTTTTAGTATGGTATCCCTTTTTGAAGGGTTAGCTATATACAAGCCGGCTTTTGAATCATAAGTAACGGTATGATTGTTAAACTGCACTAAAGCGTTGTTAATGGCTTTACCTGTCTGATCAACTAAAATAAAGCGGAGGTCATAGTTATTAGCCAGCAGTTTTAAATTGGCCGAGCGGTTTTCGATAAGCGAATAGCTTAGCACGTTCTTTTTTGCAGCTACTTTCAAATAGTTACCGGGAGGGAGGGTATTGTTCCATTTATCGTTTGTTTTAAACGAATCAATGGGGTTGTGTAATATTTGCTCATCAGGTTTTTTACGTGGGTAGCGATAAAATTTAAGCACATCACCATCCGTTATTTTATATATGTAGGTATAATAACTGCTTTGCCGGCTTGGGGTAAGCGGCTTTTGCCCCAATGCGGCAGTTATACAAAAACTTAAGAAACTAAAAAATAATAACGATTTTTTTATTGGTGCCTGCATGTTTAGGTATATTTTGTGGTAATTGTCACCCGTTTAAATTTATTACATTTATGCTTGTGTGTTTATAGGATGCATATCTATTTACTATTCCATAAAAGAAATATCATTTAAGAAACTTATTTTTGAGGCGTAACCCTGCTTTATATACCGGGTTAGTAGAGATTTAAATTATGTGGTACAATAACATACTCGATACCATTGGCAACACGCCGCTGGTAAAACTGAATAAAGTAGCAAAAGACATCCCTGCTACCGTTTTAGCCAAGATAGAGACAACCAACCCCGGCAACTCCATAAAAGACCGTATGGCCCTTAAAATGATTGAGGACGCCGAAAAAAGCGGAAAACTTAAGCCCGGCGGAACCATTATTGAAGGCACATCGGGCAATACCGGTATGGGCCTGGCCATTGCAGCTGTGATAAAAGGCTACAAGTGTATTTTTACCAGCACCGATAAACAATCAAAAGAAAAATTTGATGCATTGCGCGCCTTTGGTGCGGAGGTAATTGTTTGCCCAACCAATGTGGAGCCTGAAGACCCGCGATCATACTATTCGGTATCATCACGCCTGGAGCGGGAAGTCCCTAACTCATGGAAGCCCAATCAGTATGATAACCTGAGCAACTCGCAGGCGCACTATGAAAGTACCGGTCCCGAAATTTGGGAGCAAACTGAGGGCAAGATCACGCACCTTATTGCCGGTGTTGGCACCGGTGGTACTATCTCGGGCATCGCCCGTTATCTGAAAGAGAAGAACCCTGCTATCCAGGTTTTGGGTATTGACACTTACGGGTCTGTATTTAAAAAATACAAAGAGACAGGTGTTTTTGATAAAAACGAGATCTATCCATATATCACCGAAGGTATCGGCGAAGATTTCCTACCGCAAAACGTTGATTTTAGCCTGATAGATCATTTTGAGAAGGTGACAGATAAGGACGCTGCCCTCATGACCCGCGAGATTGCACGTAAAGAAGGGATCTTCTCAGGTAACTCAACCGGCTCAGCCGTGGCGGGTTTGCTGCAGATGAAGGATAAGTTTAAAGAGGGCGACGTGGTGGTGATCATCTTCCCGGACCATGGTACCCGCTATCTTGGAAAAATGTATAATGACGACTGGCTGCGCGACCGCGGTTTCCTGAAAGACGAAAAACTAACCGCCCGCGATATCATCAGCAAAAAAGAGGTGCAGGAGATCATCACTATTGATTGTGAGAAGAGCGTGCTGGAAGCCATCAACACCATTAAATCGCTCAATATATCTCAGATCCCGGTTACGCAAAAAGGCATGGTAATTGGAAAGATCACCGAAAGCGATATCCTTGATTCGCTAATCGAAAACCCTTCGATCAAATCGCAGCCGATCAAAAACATTACCACTGCACCGTTCCCGTTTGTTGATCTGAACACTTCGATAGACAGGATCTCGGCCATGATCAATAAAGATAACATTGCTGTGTTGGTTGAAGACGGGCAGGGTAAAATCGAGATTATTACCCAGTATGATATTATAAACGCCATTTCTGCCTGATTTTAAGGCGAAAGGATAAAGGCGAAAGGTGTTATGTGATAAGCATGGCGCCTTTTTTTATATTTAGAGCATGAAACATTTTTTCGTTTTTACATCCATATTTCTGTTGCCGTTTATTAGTCATTCTCAAAAACACACTATACTCGGTGCCGAGGTAGCAAAGGAAGAACTAAAAAAAGCATTGACGGAGAAAAGGGAACGACAGGTAATTGTTGATAAGGTTATTACAGACAGACAAACTGCTATAGCTGTTGCCGAAGCGATTCTATTTAAAATATATGGGAGAGCGCAAATAGTTAATGAAAGGCCTTATGAGACTTATTTTATAAATGGCTATTGGGTATTAAATGGTACGTTGCCCGAAAAAATGTTGGGCGGCGGATTTTTAATTGTGCTCAATGCTAAAGACGGTCGAGTTGTTCGACTAACGCATTATAAATGATCAAAAACCTTTCGCCTTTAACCTTTTGCCTTTCACCTCAGAATTACTCCAACCTCTTCTTCGCTAACTCAGGAGAATACCGTTCATTTAACCGATAATTTGGCGTGATAATAAACACAGCCGTACCTTTTTCGCGGGCAAGCGGATTAGTTACTTCGCCTACTTTCGTAAAACTGCCTATCATTTTCCCTTCCACAAACTCCTTAATATTTTTTCCGCCGTTTTCATCTACATAAATCAGGTATTTGCTTTTGAGGCTATCTGGTGCCCAAAGGGTAAAGCTGCTGTTCAGTGATATTACATCGGGATAGCCGTATTGCTTGCGGTAATGGTGGATTGCACCGGCTTCACCGTAGTTATCGGCATAAACCATAGTCTGTTTTTGATCTTCAGGGTTTAAGCTTTTGTAAGCTTTATCAACCAATGCCGCCATATCATCCCATCCCAGCATGTCGGCATAATCCTGTGTGGTAGCATGTTTTTTACCGTCTTCCCAGGTCATCGAAAAACGGGCAGCCGGAAGGTGTTTATCGGCAAATCGAAAAAAAGCCAGGGTTTGGTCCATTGGTAAAATGGGCAATAAGATTGGCAGTAACAAAGCATTGGGCAACGTAAACAATATTACCAGGGCGGTACGCAAAACATAGCCAGTGGTTTTTAATAAACGCTCAAAACCAAAGGCCCCTGCTGCAAACAACATGGGGTAGGCTCCAAATATGTAATAGCTTTTACCATCCATCATCAGTAAAAAAAAGAAGATGAGCGCATAAGCCAATGCCAGAAACTGGAAATTACGCAGCCTGAATGAAAATATCAGGAACGCCAGTCCGTTAAGCCATACAAATAACGCTATGCCGTTGACCAGTAGTTGCTGCTTAATAAAGTCGGTTGGGGTTATGTAATCCAGCTGCTGCTCGCGCAGGGCTTTCATATGCGTAAATACAGGCATGTGATGTGTTATTTGCCAGATGAGGTTAGGCAGTACGATAACTATTGTTATCAAGGCAGCACCAAGAATATGCTTATTGAACAGTAATTTACGCTGCTTGCTAATAAGAATCCCAATAACCAGCGAAGCTGCGAAAAATAGCATGGTGTACTTGGTAAGTACGCCAAAGCCAACGGCTGCCCCCAGCCAGTACAGGTACCTTACATCGGTAGTGTTGAGGTATTTTACGAGCAGCCAAACGGTTAATACCCACCAAAACTGATCGAATACTACAGGCTGAAAAAGATAGTCACTTGCTGCAAAGGCAGGCGCAAAAATGAGTGATAAACACGCAAGGGTTATAGCAAACTTCTTTCCACCAAATTCTATTACTATAAGTCCGGTGAGCAGCACAATAAGCCCACCAAACAGGGTAGGGAACAATCGCGCCGCAAAAACCGAGTTGCCAAAACAAGTTATAGAAATTTTTGCCAGGATGGCTATAAATGGCGGTACTTCCTTATATCCCCAATCCAGGTGGTCGGCCAGTACAAGGTGCAAAAACTCATCCCTGTGGAAACCAAAATGCGATATGGCGAAAAGATTAAGAACAACTTTAATAAATACAAATATCAGTACAAAATAAACGTAGGTAGATTTCCGGTTTTTGTAAGGCATTGTTTATAGAATGGTTTTTTAAAGGTAGTATTTTTGAGGTGAAAGGTAAAAGGTTAAAGGCGAAAGGTCTTTAAAAAGTAAATTATTAATGCCGCTTTATACGCAACTATTTAAGTATTTCCCGGTTAAGTACTATATTTTGATAGAAAAAGTTCTAAAATAAAAAAAGGTTAAAGGC
Source organism: Mucilaginibacter rubeus (assembly GCF_014643835.1). GTDB lineage: Bacteria > Bacteroidota > Bacteroidia > Sphingobacteriales > Sphingobacteriaceae > Mucilaginibacter > Mucilaginibacter rubeus. The sequence continues at coordinate 123,451 of NZ_BMKD01000001.1, forward strand.
TTTGCTAAGTGCAGCTACCTTTAACCTTTAACCTTTCGCCTTTAACCTAAAACTTAGATCCGGGTTATATCAGCGCCCAAAGCTTTAAGCCTGGTATCAATATGCTGATAGCCGCGTTCAATTTGTTCAATGTTATAAATGGTTGACTGGCCTTGTGCCGAAAGTGCGGCGATCAATAAGGAAACCCCGGCGCGGATGTCCGGCGAGGTCATAGAGATACCGCGCAGTTTAACCTGGTTATCAAGGCCGATAACGGTTGCACGGTGCGGATCGCAAAGGATGATCTGCGCGCCCATATCCAACAGCTTATCCACGAAAAATAAGCGGCTTTCAAACATTTTCTGGTGGATTAGTACCGAACCTTTAGCCTGGATGGCGACAACCAGCACGATACTTAATAAATCGGGTGTAAAGCCCGGCCATGGCGCATCGGCAATGGTCATGATACTGCCGTCAATAAAAGTTTCTATTTCATAGTGTTCCTGGGCCGGGATAAAAATATCATCACCTCTAAGCTCCAGTTTAATGCCCAAACGCCTGAAAACATCAGGGATCATGCCCAATTCTTTGTATTGAACATCTTTAATGGTGATTTCAGAACCGGTCATGGCTGCAAGGCCGATAAATGAACCAATCTCGATCATATCGGGCAGTAAACGGTGTTCTGTACCGCCCAGTTTTTCAACACCTTCAATGGTTAACAGGTTTGAACCGATACCGCTGATTTTAGCACCCATACGGCTCAGCATTTTACAAAGCTGCTGCAGGTAAGGCTCGCAGGCGGCGTTGTAAATAGTGGTGGTGCCTTTAGCTAATACCGCGGCCATTACCACGTTGGCTGTTCCTGTTACAGAGGCTTCATCAAGCAGGATATAGGTACCTTGCAGGTTGGAGGCATCTACATTAAAGAAACCATTTTCGGGATTGTAATTAAATTGGGCCCCCAGTTTCTCGAAACCCAGGAAGTGGGTATCCAACCTGCGGCGACCAATTTTATCGCCACCCGGTTTAGGGATAGATGCTTTGCCAAAACGTGCCAGCAAGGGGCCAACTATCATGATAGAACCACGTAAGCCGCCGCCCTTTGATTTAAAAGCTTCAGACAAGAAAAAATCCTGGTTGATATCTTTGGCCTCAAAGGTGTAAGTATGCTCGTTGATACGTTCAACAATAACGCCCATATCGCCAAGCAGCTCTATCAGTTTGTTTACATCCTTTATATCGGGGATGTTGCTGATGGTTACTTTTTCTTCAGTAAGCAATACGGCAGATATAACCTGTAAAGCTTCGTTTTTTGCACCCTGCGGGGTTATTTCACCTTTTAGCGGTTTGCCGCCATTTATTACAAATGCGTTAGTCATGCGGAGTTTCGGATAATTGATATAATCACCAATGATAAACTGTAAAAGCTATGATCGGTTTTGCCAAATAATTTATATGGGGCAAAGATTAGAAAATTAATGGAAAAACCTTGCTAAATATCCTGTACCAAAAGATACTTTTATGAAAGAGGGAAAGCAGAAGAAAAGCAAAAGCCCTCCCCTGAAGGGGAGGGTTGGGTGGGGTTAATATTTTTTTGCGCCGCCGTTGTTACGGTTGCGGTTTTGGTTGTTGTTGCGGTTTTGATTATTGTTTTGCCTGCCGCCATTACCGCCGCCACGGTTTTGATTGTTTTGGTTATTGTTGCGGCCGCGGTTGTTATTATTGGTATTGTTTTGCTGAAAGTTATTAGGGCGGAAATCAACACGGTTAAGGTTGATGTTCTCTTCCAGTTTCAATGTACCGCCCGATAAAGCATACAGATCAGACAGGATGCTTTCGTCGCTCACGGAGTCTTTGTTCCATTGTACATAGGCCATTTTCATGAAATTGGCTATAGCCTGGATCATGTGGCGCTTACGTTCAGGTTCCTCAATGGCTTTAGCTTTTTCAATCATCAGCTCAATGGTTTTGCCATAGTGCTTGTATTTGATACGCTGATGAGGATAGTTTAACGGTGCTGGTTTAATATGCACAGCATCCGGCGATGGTTTGGGATACGGTGAATCCACATCAATCTGGTAATCAGATATGATATGCAGGTGGTCCCAAAGTTTGTGCTTAAAATCGGCTACATCGCGCAGGTGGGGGTTAAGGAAACCCATCAGGTCAATAACTACCTGTGCGTAGCGGTTACGTTCTTCTTTAGTTGGCAGCGCTACAATATATTTAACCATATTTTGTACGTTACGGCCATATTCAGACAGGATCAGTTTATTCCTGGTTGAGTTATAATCAAAATTTGCAGGCGTGTTTTCTTTAGCCATGGTAATAATTTTTTAAGAAAGTTGAAAGTTAGCCAGGCAAATTTCCCTGATTGGAAGGGCAAAAGAGGCTAAAATTGAATTGTTACTTGTATTGAAGTAGTGCAAATATAAACTAATACTTATAATACGCAAATTACGTTGGTTAATTGTTGCAAATATTTGTTTTATTTTAGCTTTTAAACATCTACAATTTGGAAAATCAGCAAATTACTATCACGCATACAGAGATCTACCGCTTCAGCATCCCGATGGAGCCCTTTACCATTGCCACCGGAACATTATCTCACGCCCAAAATGTTTTTATCCGTGTGCATACCGATGCCGGTTTTTACGGTGTAGGGGAATGCTCGGCTTTCCCGATGATTGTTGGCGAAACGCAGGATACCTGCCTGATTATGGCGCGTGAGTTTGCCCGCTTATGGAAAGGCAAAGATGCGCTTGATATCGAAGCCCGGCTTGGCGAACTTCACAGTTTTACTGCCGGTAATACCACTATAAAAAGCGCCTTTGATAACGCCCTGTTTGATATAGCAGCAAAAAACGCGGGCTCGCCATTATACCAGTTTTTGGGCGGCGAAAGACGTGTTGTTGAATCAGATATTACGATAGGGATTGCCGGGCATCATACCATGGCTTTAAAAGCGCTTGATTTTAAAGCTTCCGGGGCTAATATATTAAAGGTGAAGCTGGGCAAAAACGCCGTTGAGGATGTAGAGCGCATTAAACAGATCCGTGAAGCCGTTGGCCCGGGTATGAAGATCCGTATTGATGCCAACCAGGGCTGGACTTTTAACGAAGCGGTTTTTGCCTTGCAGTCAATTGCGCAATATGATATTGAATTTTGCGAGCAGCCTATACGTACCTGGTATGATGACCGGCTGCCTGAACTTATGCAGTTGTCGCCGGTTAAGATCATGGCCGACGAAAGTGTGTATAATCATCATGATGCCCGCAAACAAATCAACGCCGGGGCGTGCCATTATATCAATATTAAAATGGCCAAGTCTGGAGGTATTTATGAGGCTAAAAGGATTCACGACGTTGCTGCTTCATACGGGATACCCTGTATGATGGGAGGGATGCTGGAAAGCCGGATAGCATTAAGCGCCAAATTACACTTTGTATATGCCAGCCCCAATATCCGGTTTTATGACATGGATACCTGTAAACTGGGGCATTTGGTTGACCCGTGTGTTGGCGGGGCCATATATGATGGATATCATTTAACCATCGACGACGCGCCAGGCATAGGCGCCGATGCCGATGAAGTATTTTTGGCCGATTGCGAACGATTTACTATTTAACAAATATGCTGATCAGAAAAGCTACCATTGAAGACCTGCCCGTATTGCTTCAATTTGAGCAGGGTATAATTACTGCCGAACGCCCTTTTGATAGCACGCTTAAACCCGATCCTATCAGTTATTATGATTTGAAGGCGTTCATAACCTCAACAGATGTGCAGGTTTTGGTAGCCGAAATTGACGGGGAGATAGCGGGCAGCGGATATGCCCGAATTAAAAAGAACCCGGACGCGTACTATGACTTTGAAAAATATGCTTACCTGGGTTTTATGTATGTGCTGCCTGAATACCGGGGTATGGGAGTAAACCAGGCCATAATAGAAGAATTGAAGAAATGGACAGTTGAGCAGGGGTTGACCGAAATAAGGCTCGAGGTATATAATGATAATATTGGAGCCATTAAAGCCTATGAAAAGGCAGGATTTAAAAAACGTATGATCGAAATGCGGATAAGGCTGTAATTGAATTATATAAAACGAGCCGGTAAGTTTCCCTTGCCGGCTCGTGGGGGTGTTATACATATTTTATAACAGAGGCTTTCGCTTCATTTTATTTTCGCTTAAGGCTTTAGCTGTTTTTGTTTTTTCCTGTTTTGATGATTTTAGATCGCGCAACTGCTTAGATGCATCGGTCTTTTCTTTGTCCAATTCTTTAGTTGCCATGTTTTTGATTTTTGTATAGTTAGATAATATCATAAATATATTATTTGTTTTACCCAAATCAAAAAATAACTGCCGTTATCGCGCAAATTAAAGCTTCATGACATTAGTTTGATAACTCCGCAAAGTATTTGTGAAACAGCGGAATGGTTTCTATGCCTTTATAATAATTGTAAATATCATATTTCTCATTAGGCGAGTGCAGGGCATCGCTATCAAGCCCGAAACCCATCAATACAGTTTTTAAACCAAGCTCGGCTTCAAACAAAGCAACAATTGGGATACTACCCCCACCCCGGGTTGGGATAGGCTCTTTACCAAATGATTCGGCAATGGCTTTTTGAGCAGCACGGTAAGCCACACTGTCGGTTGGGGTTACAGCCGGTTCGCCGCCATGATGCGGGGTTACCTTAACCTTAACATAGGGAGGTGCAATACTTAAAAAATGGTCGGTAAAGAGTTTGGTTATAGCTTCTGACGTTTGGTTGGGCACTAAACGCATAGAGATTTTGGCATTGGCTTTTGAAGGCAACACTGTTTTGGCGCCTTCGCCTATATAGCCGCCCCAAATGCCGTTTAGCTCAAGAGTAGGACGGGTGCCTGTACGTTCAAAAGTACTGTAGCCCTTTTCGCCCCAAAGCTCGGCTACATCAAGGTCTTGTTTGTATCCGGCTTCATCATAAGGCGCTCTGTTAAGGGCTTTGCGTTCTGCTTCGCTAAGCGGTACCACATCGTTATAAAAACCGGGAATGGTGATATGATTGTTTTCATCATGCAGACTGGCAATCATCTGGGCCAGGATGGTGATAGGGTTAGCTACAGCGCCGCCGTAAACACCCGAATGCAGGTCGCGGTTAGGGCCGGTTACTTCTACCTCAAGATAGGAAAGGCCGCGTAAACCTGTTTCAAGTGAAGGATGTTCCATGCTGATCATCGAAGTATCAGAGATCAGCACCACATCGGCTTTCAACTTTTCCTTGTTGGCTTTCACAAAGATGCCCAGGTTGGATGAACCCACTTCTTCTTCGCCCTCAATCATAAACTTAATATTGCAAGGAAGTGTACCGGTTTGCATCATCAGCTCAAAGGCTTTTACATGCATGTAAAACTGTCCTTTATCATCGCAGGCACCGCGGGCGTATATTTTTCCATCCCGAACAGTTGGTTCAAAAGGAGGTGTTTTCCACAGTTCCAACGGATCTGGCGGTTGTACATCGTAGTGCCCATAAACCAATACGGTAGGTTTGGAAGCATCTATGATCTTTTCGCCGTATACAATAGGGTAGCCGGCGGTTTGGCATATTTCAACATTATCAGCTCCGGCATCGCGGAGCTTTGCTGCCACATAATCGGCAGTTTTTAATACTTCAGGTTTGTATTTTGGATCGGCACTAACCGATGCTAAACGTAACAGGTCAAATAACTCATCAAGTAAACGCTGTTTGTTTTGCTCAACATATTGCTTTATGTGCTGCATAATATTATTGTTTGCAGCAAATATAGTTAGTTCATTGGTTCACTCGTTCATTAGTTTATTGGTGAATGAAATTAACCGCGAAAACCAGTAATTCACCAATTCAATAATTCCCAAATTGATTATTAATCTGCCGAACCCAGATCTGATTTTGGTGTATTGACAGCCTTAGTGGCAAACTCAACTTTCTCGACTTTTATTTTAGCTTCTTGTTTAGGCGCTTTATGAGTTAATGATACAGCGGTAAGGCCTGTAGCTATTAAAACCGCTGCTGCAATGATGAATTTCTTCATGTTGTCAACTATTCAAATTTTAGTTTATAACATATGATTTTATAATAGAAGAGTTGTTGATTATGCCATAAAATCAGCAGAGCCTAAATCTCTTTTTGGACCAGGACCAGACATAGCAAAATCAGCAGAGCCTAAATCTCTTTTTGGACCAGGACCAGACATAGCGAAATCAGCAGAACCTAAGTCTCTTTTTGGACCAGGACCAGACATAGCAAAATCAGCAGAGCCTAAATCTCTTTTTGGACCAGGACCAGACATAGCAAAATCAGCAGAGCCTAAATCTCTTTTTGGACCAGGGCCAGACATAGCAAAATCAGCAGAGCCTAAATCTCTTTTTGGACCAGGACCAGACATAGCAAAATCAGCAGAGCCTAAATCTCTTTTTGGACCAGGACCAGACATAGCAAAATCAGCAGAACCTAAATCTCTTTTTGGACCAGGGCCAGACATAGCGAAGTCAGCAGAACCTAAGTCGCGTTTTGGCTGAGGACCGAAAGCGAAATCAGCAGAACCAAGATCACGTTTTGGCTGAGGACCGAAGGCGAAATCAGCAGAACCTAAGTCGCGTTTTGGCTGAGGACCGAAAGCGAAATCAGCAGAACCAAGATCACGTTTTGGTTGAGGACCGAAGGCGAAATCAGCAGAACCTAAGTCGCGTTTTGGCTGAGGACCGAAGGCGAAATCAGCAGAACCAAGATCACGTTTTGGCTGAGGGCCACAGGCGAAATCAGCGGAACCAAGATCACGTTTTGGTTGAGGACCGAAAGCAAAATCAGCAGAACCTAAGTCGCGTTTTGGCTGAGGACCGAAGGCGAAATCAGCAGAACCTAAGTCACGTTTTGGCTGAGGACCGAAAGCAAAATCAGCAGAACCAAGATCACGTTTTGGCTGAGGACCACGGGCAAAATCAGCGGAACCAAGATCTCGTTTTGGTTGAGGGCCACGAGCATCAGCAGAACCTAAGTCACGTTTTGGTTGAGGGCCGTTAGCGGCATTTGCTAATGTGGTGGCCGATAATATGGTGCTTAATGCTAAAGTTGCTATTAGTGTTAAATTTTTCATGATGTTTTTAATGTGGGGGTACGTAAATATTTTTTGTTTATTAAATCTCTTGTTCGTTAATGTCTTTTTTTAGTCGGCGCTGCCTAAGTCTCTTTTAAAACCGGTTGTCAGCGAGTTCACTGGTGCAATCACCATTTTGGTTTTGTTTTCATTTTTGTTTGTAGCTGATGATAATGCACCTGCACTAAGGGCTACTGTTGCTATGAGGATGAATTTTTTCATGTTGTTTTATGTTTTATTGATCTTGAATAGATAAATCAGTCCGCACTTCCCAGGTCTCTTTTGTAACCGGTTGCGAATAAGTGAAGGTTAGCAAACTCAGCTTTTGGTCTTTCCTTTTTGCAGGATGAAATGACCCCGGTGAACAGAATTGCTAAAGCGATGGTGATTATCTTTTTCATGATCGTGTTATATTATCGATGTGGAACTTCCTGTATGATTTAATTGGATTTCAGTCGGCGCTTCCCAGGTCGCGTTTAAAACCTGCCGGCGTTTTGTTGAAATTGACAGCTGTTGGCTGTACGTCTTTTTTTGCCGATGATGACAAAACTGATGACGATGAGAGCACTCCGGCGCCTATGGTAAGGAGTACAAAAAACACTGCTTTTTTCATATTGATTAATTATTGTATTTAATATTCTATTTTTTAAATTAATACGATATATAATATTTATTAAAATCCGTTAAGCTTATTTAAAGCTTATCACAAATATTTTAAAAGTTTGATTTTACTCTCTGTTTTTTAAAAACTCTGTTTTTCTAAAATTTTAAAAAAGATTCTCTGTTTCGTATTTTTATACTGTTAATTATGGCGTTAAATTACTAATTTTAAATGTAATATCATCTGGATTAATTACCGGTATGGTATACAATTTATTGCACGATTTTCACATTATTTCATTTATTTGATATACAAACTGTAATTATATTGTAAATCTCAGGATATATGTTGCAATATTATTGTAATTGCCTGCAATTTATTTGAAGTGATATTGTATAGGGTGTTTTTTTATTTAATATATTGTTTTTCAGATATTTAACAATGCAAATATAAATATGTTTTTAATAGGAGTAAAAAACATATGAAAATAATTTTCCACAATGTTTTTTATTCTTAACATTAAATATAATTCAGCATTATTTTATAACTTTCACCCCAACAGAACGTAGAAGTGTTTCAATGAAAAAAATCGGCACATTTATATTATTCTTTTTATTATCGCTGTCGGTATACGCGAATGATATAATTGATGTTGCTGCAAAAGACACTAATGAGGTAATAAGCCTGAATACCAGCGCTTATTCAAACAGGCTGACAAATCCGGAGCAAACCGTTGAAGATGCCACCAGGGCGCTGAAGCTATCTACCAAACTCAATTATATTAATGGTATTGCAGAAGCTTACCGTGTTATAGGTATTGGTAAATACTACCTTGATCAGCCTGAAAAGGCTATTGAAAATTATCTGAACTCCCTTTCATATTTTACCCGCAACAATAACCTGAGGGGCGAAGCCAAGGTTTATAATAATATCGGCATCCTGTTTCGTGACCACGACTACGAACGCTCCCTTACCTATCTTAACCGATCGCTGGAGATAGCACAAAAAATAAATGATACCAAGTTGGTGGGCTCATTGTATTTAAATATAGGCAACGTTTACACGCGTAAAAATAACCTGTATATGGCGCTTAAGTTTTATGATAAAAGCTTTCCTATATTTCAGAAACTGAGCGATTCGGTAAACCTGATCCAGTGTTTGCAAAATCGTGGTGTTATTTATTTTAAACTTAAAGATTACGATAAGGCCCTGGGTTTACTACTGGAGGCTAATACCGGTGCAAAAGCACGTGACCTGAACGAGTCAGTAGCCAGTGTTGACCTTACGCTGGCAGCGCTTTACATGACCAAAGGCGATTTTAAAAATGCGGAAAAGATGGTACGGGAGGGGACCGCTTATACACAATTAGTAAAGGACCCTAAGCTTGACTACGATTACAAATACACCACATACGAACTGGAGTACAACAAAAAGAATTTTGCCCGTGCGGTAAATTTACTAAGGGAAATATATACCCAGGATAGTGTTACCTATAAAACCAACGTATCGGCGCAAATGAACCTGGTTGAGGCCAAACGCAGGCAGGAAGAGCAACTGAAAGAAAACGAAAGGATTGCAGAACGGCAGGCTTACGACCGGTCGAAATTTTGGGCGGTAACGGTAGTTGCCGGTTTGATGCTTGTGGTAATTGGTTTGCTGATCAGCAATGTAAAACGTAAAGCCAAAACCAATGCACAGCTTACATTGCTAAACGGTGAGGTATCCCGGCAAAAAGATAACCTTGATAGGATCAATCATCATCTTGAAGAGATCATTGATGAACGTACCAAGGATCTGCAGTTAAAAAATAAAAAGCTTTCTGAGCATTCGTCATACCTGTCACATCAAATCAGGGGGCCTATAGCTACGTTACGCGGTTTGATCAACCTTGAAAAAGAAGGCCTGGTTGACCAGGCCGAATGTTTGGATATGATGGACAAATGTGTATCTGAAATTGATGAAAAGATCATCGAAATGAGCGACATGCTACATAACCCGCCAAGAGTTTAACCGGCGCCCGGTCCTCCTTCAGGTTTAACTAAAGTGTACAGGCAGGCTGGAGTGGATCTGTGCTTCTATAAGCCCCAGGTAAATACAATACCACGATATCATTTGTAAAACCAGCAGCTGCCTGTGTTTATTATAGCCCTGTGTTTCAAAAGCCAGTGTTGTTTCATCGCCGGCAGTTACAAAAAACCTTACTTCGCCTTTACTCGGTTTAAAACGTGCCCGCAGCAAATCAAACGCCTTAACTTTTAGCTTACTTTTAGGATCATGGATGATACCGTCGCTCGAGGTTTCGTTTTTTGATATGGAAATAAGATAATTTGACATACAATTTGCTTTAGTAATCTGCACGCCACAATTATTACTCCAAAATCGCTATAAAACGCTCATTATGGATAAATTAGCTAATACACCGGGAAGCTTTTTTGTCTGAATTTCCTTTTGTTAAATATTGTTAACTACTATTTAATGTAGTGGGTGGAACAGGCCACTGATGCGAAGCAAACAATGTACACTATCGGTAAATTGTAATGTTTACTGCACACCTTTAGATAGCTACACTTAGATAGCCACACTGGCCTTATTGCGCAGCTCTTCATAAAGTAATATTACCTTACGTTGTAAACTGGCTATTTCTGATTCGCGGTCTATCAATTTTTTCTGTGCAAGGCTTAAACTCGACGGCTTCATATCAGTTTCGTCAGTATCAAGGGCCAGTATGTTTACCACGTTTACATCAAAAATATTGGCAATTTGTTCAAGACGCGAGAGGTTTATATCGGTTACTCCTGTTTCAATTTTTGAAAACGCAGGAATAGAGATGCCCAAACGGTTAGCCACATCTTCCTGGCTCCATCCATGCTGATGGCGTAATGCCCGGATGTTTTTACCAACGGATTTGTTTGTTTGTTTTTTAATAGTATCGCTCATATCAATTAAATATTAATTAAGGAAAGGGGATACTTATGCAATCCAAATGGTATGCCATCATTAAATTACCTTTAAATTAGTGTTATTAAGGCGATTTAATGATGGACTGTGGCGAGGCTTGGGGAATCATTTCCTCAAAGTAGGGATTTTAACTCTTGGTTTATGTTTACTGAACTATGTAAAGTTTCGCAAATTTTAATAGCAACTGCTTTTGACCAATCTCCTTAAAGAAGATTGTGGCTTTTATATCGGGCTTATTACCCTCAAGAGCGAGTACTTTGCCAAAGCCAAAACGTTCGTGTTCAACCTCCATGCCCACTTGTAAACCGGATGTATCAGAAGGTTTGAAATTGGCCGAAGGTACATGCGCCTTGGCCAGTATCGAAGTGGTTTTTACCGGTGCTGCAGCTGCCGGTTTTGGTCGCGAAAATGTGTCGGGCTGCTTATCTCTGCTCCATGCTTTACGCTCATCATCAAAAAATGGATTATTGCCCGAAGCGGGTTTGGCAGTGTAGTCGAGCTCGAGATATTTTGCGTCAATTTCGTCCAAAAAGCGGCTTGGCTCGCAATTAATCAGTGTTCCAAACTTAAAACGCGAGGTGGCGTAACTGATATGGAGCTTACTTTCGGCACGCGTAACGGCTACATAAAACAGGCGTCGCTCTTCTTCAAGATCGCTGCGTGAGTTAAGCGACATCTGCGAAGGAAAAAGGTTTTCTTCCAGTCCTACAACATAAACCTGCGGAAACTCAAGCCCTTTTGACGAGTGGATGGTCATGAGCGATACCGTATCGGCATCTTTGTTTTTGTCATTATCATCGTTGGTTAACAGGGCCACATCCTGCATGAAAACATCAAGGCCTTTTTCTTCAATATCTTCCCGCTCTGAAAACTCTTTGATCCCGTTTAAAAGCTCCTGGATATTTTCGTAACGGTTAAGCCCCTCTACCGATTTATCTTCATAAAGGTCCTTCAATAAGCCCGAATGCTGCGCGATATACAAAGCCGACTCATAGGCAGACTTGGTTTTGGTAAGCACCTGGAAGCTTTGGATCATGGTAGCAAAAGTGGACACTGCCCCCGATATTTTACCCTCGAGGTATTTGCCCGGCTCAACAATAACTTCCCAGGGCGTTATACCATGCTGATCGGCAGCTACAATGATCTTATCAACCGAGGTATCGCCAATACCGCGTTTAGGATAATTGATAACGCGTTTTAAAGCTTCTTCATCATTAGGGTTAAAGGTGAGCCTGAAATAAGCTATCAGGTCCTTAATTTCCTTACGCTGATAAAACGAAAGCCCACCATATATTTTATAGGGGATGCCCAGCTTGCGCAAAGCCTCCTCCATAGAACGCGACTGCGCATTGGTGCGGTAAAGGATAGCAAATGCCGACCATTTAAGCCCGTTTGAGCTGCGGTCTTGCATAATAGCTTCGGCTACTATTTTGCCTTCCTCGTTATCGCTGAAAGCCCGCATCACCTTGATCTTATCGCCCGATTCTTTTTCGGAGAATACATTCTTTTTAAGCTGGTCTTTATTATTGCGGATGATGCTGTTGGCTACATTCACAATGTTTTGAGTTGAGCGATAATTTTGCTCCAGCTTAAACACCTTCAGGTCCGGGTAATCCTTCTCAAAGTTTAAGATGTTTTGAATGTTGGCACCGCGGAAAGCATAGATACTTTGGGCATCATCACCTACTACGCACAGGTTTTCGTTAACAGCGGCAAGCTTTTTAACAATCAGGTACTGCGAAAAGTTGGTATCCTGATACTCATCAACCATAAGGTATTTAAACTTGTGCTGGTATTTGTTGAGCACGTCGGGGTGCAGTTTCAGGAGCTCGTTGGTTTTATACAGCAAATCGTCAAAATCCATGGCACCGGCGCGGTAGCAGCGGGTGGCATACATCTCATAGATCTTACCCATTTGCCCGCGGCCGCTCGAAAAGTCGTCGGCCTGGATCTGCTCGTTCTTGTTATATTCCTGCCACGAGATCAGGTTATTTTTTGATGCCGAGATGCGGTTAAGTACAAAGTTTACATTGTACAGCTTATCATCAAGGTTCATCTCTTTTAAAATGGCCCTTAAAACGCTCTTGCTATCGTCGGTATCGTAGATGGTAAAGTTGCTTGGATAACCGATTTTTTCGGCCTCAACTCGTAATATTTTCGCAAACACCGAGTGGAAGGTACCCATCCAAATATTTTTAGCTTCGGTACCAACAACGTGGGTAATACGCTCGCGCATTTCACGGGCGGCCTTATTGGTAAAGGTAAGTACCAGTATGTTAAATGAATCAACACCCTTGCGTATCAAATGCGCCACGCGATAGGTAATAACCCGTGTTTTGCCCGATCCTGCACCGGCAATAATCATTACCGGCCCCTCAGTTTGTTCAACCGCTGCCCTTTGTTCGGGGTTTAATCCCTGTAAGTAATCCAAAATCTTTTCCTCTTTGCTATGAGCCAGCGAAATTAAGGTTTTGGGGCGAAAGGGTGAAAAATTTCGGATATCGAATTTGAGATTTCGGAATTGGATTCATTATAATTGAATAATGAAGTTTGATAATTTAAAATGGATTGTAGTTACAATAGTAGCGTTGTTTTGGGCTATTGTTTTAACCTGCGACGCACTGACTACTGATTTTAATGCGGATAACGTTGTTGTTAATGTTTTGCATCTGAGCGCTATAAAGAAAAATACTGGAGGGAGAGGGAGTTTAAATTATGACCTTTATGTGCAAGAAAATGATAAGCATTATAAAATTGGTGCCGATTGGACTGACTGTTTTTACTACGATATCTTTGTTGATAACGTAAAGCCAGGACATGTTATAAGATTGTCTGTTTTAAAGACCAATGGTTTGATTAAGAATAATGATTTGTTGGAGGTTGTAGGCATACAAGTAGATGGGGTAACTTACTTAAATCATGATTGTGTAATAAATAGTGTGAAGGATCAGAGAAAAATATTACCATTTGCATGGCTTTTGGTAATTGGCCTTGTTGCGTATTGGTATTTTAAAATATCTCGTATAAATAAAATAAAGTAAGTCATCCTGCAGTTAATACTGCAATTAAGGTTCTATAAACGTATAAAGATAGTATAATGTTAATTCAAAAACCTGTTAATGGTCTTTACCAGTTTATTCACATCAAAGGGCTTGGGTACAAAAGCGTCATAACCAAAGTTAACCAGGGCAATGGCCTGTTCATGGTAAGCCGAAATCAGGATCACCGGAATATGCCGGGTATCTTCGTTGCCTTTAATAAGCTGGCAAATGCGGCCGCCGTTGAGACCGGGCAGCATATAGTCGGTTAATACAAGATCGGGGTTGTACGCTTTTACAGCACCAATAATATCATCAGTACGGTCAAGACCGGTAACCTCAAAATCATGAAAGGTGAGCACTGTTTCAAGTACCCGCAAAATTTCAGCGTCATCTTCAATTATGAGTATATTTCTTGCCATAGTTAACATGCTAATTGTAATTTGCTATTAGCCTTTAATATTAAAAATAAACAAAATGTTTTATAATTAAAAATATTTTCCAGTGTTTAATTGAAGTCGATATAGGTTTGTATTAGTGGGTATATTGCTTATTAACAGTTGGATATAGTGTTTTTTTAAGGATATTTTATGGTTTTTTAAAGGGTGCATAATTTTACACTGACCGCGATAAAAACAACTCACAGTTAAGTAAACACAATCATCAAAAAAAGCGATGAGCCCAAACACCCATCGCTTTTTGAAGTTCCCTCTAATCTCTAATCTCTAATCTCTAATCTCTAATCTCTAATCTCTAATCTCTAATCTCTAATCTCCTCACAAATCCGAAATCGAAATTCCCAAATCCCAAATCAAAATCACTCTCCCCTGTAAACGTTGTTTTTCAGGTCAACGTCAGGTAGTTGACGATCAGGGTCTATTTCCATGCTTTTAATAGCCGATGTTGAGGGGTATTTAAATTTCCAAACGCCGTCGCGCTGCCAGATATTTACCGGCAGGTGAATAGTTTCGATTTTGCCGTTAGCCTGAACAATTTTAAGATCAACAGGCATAGCCATTTTTTCATTATTGGTAAGTGTGATCAGCGCACCTTCGGCCGGGTTACCTTTGATATAGCTTACCGAACTAATGGCCTGGTCAAGCTTCCAGGTGGTGAAGAACCATGATTTCCAGAACCAGTTCAGGTCCTCGCCGCTGGCATCATTCATAGCCCTGAAAAGATCGTAAGGAAGCGGGTGCTTAAACGCCCAGTTCTTAACATACTCGCGGAAAGCATAGTCAAAGCGCTCGGGGCCAAGCACTACGTTGCGCAATATATCCAAACCTAACGCGGTTTTGGTATAATACTGACCGTAATCATTGAGACCAATGGCTTCAGGAGCGGTCATGAGCGGGTCTTTGCTGTTGCGGTAGCCGGCTAGTACATTTTGCGCCGAACCACTTTTCTCAACATATTCGCCTTTATTAAATTGTTCGGTAGCGTACTCATTAATAAAGGTGTTAAAACCTTCGTCTTGCCACATGTATTTGCGCTCGTTTGAGCCTACAATCATCGGGAACCAGTTATGGCCTATCTCATGGGTAACATCACCCCAAAGCTGTCCTTTTTTCAGGTTGCTGAGGCAAAAGATAGCGCCCGGATATTCCATGCCTAATGCCACGCCCGATACGTTAACTGCCGAATTCCAGGGATATTCAAAGTATAAGTTTGAATAGATCTCCATGCTGTTTTTCAGGTATTCGGTTGAGCGGCCCCAGCCGTCATTGCCCGAACTTTCAACCGGGTAGGCCGACATGGCAATACCCTTGCGGCCCGATGGGAAATTAACCCTTGCCGCGTCCCAGATAAAAGCGTCAGAAGCGCCCCAGGCAATATCGCGGGTATTCTGCATTTTAAAATGCCAGGTAAGCGTACCTTTAAACGGCCGGGTCGAGCCTTTGCCAACTTCACCTGCACTGATGACGGTTACCGTTTTATCGCTGTTGCGGGCTTCTGCCAGCCTTTTTTGTTGTGCTGGAGTAAGTACATCTTCAGGGTTTTGCAAATCGCCCGAGCCAACTACTATTTTGTTGGCGGGAGCAGTGATATAATAGTCAAAATCGCCGTATTCGCAATAGAACTCGCCCAGTCCCATGTAGGGCAGGGTGTTCCAGCCTTCTACATCGTCATAAACGCACATGCGTGGGTACCATTGGGCAATTTCGTAAACATAGCCCTGTTTAAACTTTTTACGGCCCATACGGTCGGCGCCATAAAAGGGGATTGCAAAATCATAATTAACCTTGATCTCTATTTTTTCGCCTTTGCCATCCATTGGGGCATTAAGGCGTAACTGCATCCGTGCATCCGTAATGATAGGATCAACCTTGTAGGTTTCGCCTTTATAGGTAATCTCAACAGAAGCGATATGATAACCACCGCGACTAAATCCACGAACGTCAAACCTGTCGCCGGTGTATGGCGTTACCGCCGCTCCGCGCGAATCTGGTTTAAACAGGTTTTGATCCAGTTGCAGCCACAGATAATCCAACTTATCAGGGCTGTTATTGGTGTAGGTAATGGTTACTTCGCCGGTTATGGTAGTATCCTTGCCTTCATTAAGAGCAGCTTTGATTTGGTAATCAGCGCGGTTTTGCCAGTAATTTGGTGAGGGCTTGCCTGCAGCCGAGCGTGTACCGCCACTGGTAACGGGCCAGGTAATTGGGCCAAAAAGGTCCTGGTGATTGTATTTTGTGGTGTCGGTAGTTTGGGCCGATGCCGGTCGCGTTAACGGCATCAGCGCCACGGCGCATAATAAATAATTCAGTTTTAAACAGTTCATCTTAAATTTTTGATAACAAGGGGGCAAATAAAGGGAAATAATTTGTGAGTTTGATAATTTTTAGGACTGAAAGGGTTGGAGATAAGTGATTTTGACTTATTGGGGGCGGAGTGTTTTGGGGTTGTTGCTTCAATAAGGAAATTATAATTGTTGACTTGTCTTTAATTTAATAAAAGTATCTTTATCTATACCTAACATTATGCCCCACCTTTTTAAGTGTTTCTCATTTCTATTGTTCTTCGTTATCGAAACTGCAGTTGTAAAAGCCAATACGATTGACAAGTTGAAAACAGACAAAGATGTTTTTGATTTGCTCATAAATATGAAGGCTTTTGGCAGTAGTGACGCAATAGAAGTAGTGCCTTCAGATATGTTGCTCAAAAGACTGGACTGTAATGATGTTGCTATAAATTGGAAGGTAAAGTCCTGGGAAAAAGTTGATTTCAATCATGATAAACTCACCGATTTGATAGTTACCGTAAAAGACAACAACAGGTTGTTATTCATATTTGCTGTAATTGATAAAGGGAAAGGTGGACTTAAATGTCTTGAATTGTCTAATAACCGGGGTAGTTATTGCCAATTAGTTAAGCCTATAACGGTAGACGGTATACAAATGATCGCTTATTATTCTAAAAGGTTTAGGATGATTAACCAACAGCTTGAATTGAACGAAACAGAGCAAACTGATACGCTAATTTATTTATTTGGTGGTTTTGTTGAATATAACCGCAAGCCACTTGATTATAACATCAAATCGATCTCTATAAAAGTTACTGATTCAATTAGGGTTACCAATCAGGGAAAAATATTTTATAGTCCGGGCTTGAGAAGAATGTTTCGCGATACGTTGGAAATGAATCTGGCAATTGATAGCAGCCACAATACCTACGTTAGTGATGTGCCGCTAAATAAATTGAACAATATAAAAGCGCTGATAAATTATATTAATATCAAAAAAATGAAAACAAGCTACAGCGTTTTGTGGACTGACGACGCAGAGGCCAATTTAATAGTAGAATTTGCCGATGGAACCAAAAAGAGAATAAAAGACTATGGCATGATCGGCTCATTTGGATTAACCCGTCTGTATCTTACATTACTTGATTTAAAGAATTCGTTGACGTGGAAGTTAGCCCGAAAGTAGTATTGTCCTAAAACTTTTCTAAATAAATTCCATTTAACTTACAGGTGCAATTATATCTGCATTTTTGCAGCAAACACACAGCTATATGAATCGCCTGGCCAATTCCACATCGCCCTATTTATTACAACATGCCAATAACCCGGTAAACTGGTACCCCTGGGGCAAAGAAGCCCTTGATAAAGCCAAAGCCGAAAATAAGCTTATCCTGGTAAGCATCGGCTACTCGGCCTGCCATTGGTGCCATGTTATGGAGCACGAAAGCTTTGAAGATGAAGCTGTAGCCGCCGTAATGAACGAATATTTTGTTTGTATTAAGGTTGATAGGGAAGAACGCCCCGATGTTGACCAGATTTATATGAGCGCCGTACAACTCATGAGCGGCAGGGGCGGATGGCCGTTAAACTGTATCTGCCTGCCCGATCAAAGGCCTATTTACGGTGGTACCTATTTCCGTAAAAATGATTGGACTTCGCTGCTCTTTAATCTGGCCGATTTCTACAAACAAAAGCCCGAAGAAGCCGAAGACTATGCCGTTCGCCTTACCGAGGGCATTCAAAAATATGAGTCGATAGAATTTGTAGTGGCACAGGCAGAACATACGCGGGACGATCTGCAAGCCATCGTAAGCAACTGGAAACGATATTTTGATAAGCAGGAGGGTGGCACCGGCAACGCGCCCAAATTCCCGATGCCAAATAACTGGCAGGCTTTAATGCGCTATGGCTATTTAATGAAAGATGATGAAGTAGCGGCGCAAGTGAAACTTACTTTGCATAAAATGGCTTTCGGGGGAATTTACGACCATGTTGGCGGTGGATTTGCCCGCTATTCGGTTGATGGGCACTGGCATGTACCGCATTTTGAAAAAATGCTGTATGATAACGCCCAGCTTATTAGCCTGTATGCCGAAGCTTACACCTGGCACCCGGATGAATTGTACAAACAGGTAGTTGACGAGATCATCACTTTCAGCACCCGCGAGCTGATGTCACCTGAGTATGGGTTTTATTCGGCGCTTGACGCGGATAGTGAAGGAAAGGAAGGCAAGTTCTATATTTTTACCAAAAATGAGATTGAAGAGATTTTAGGCGATGATGCCGGTTTGTTCAGTATCTACTACAATATTACGGAGGATGGCAACTGGGAAGAGGAGGAATCGAACGTATTGTTCCGGAAGGACAGCGATGAAGATCTGGCCGCAAAATTAGGGCTGCCTGTTCATGAATTGCTTGCCAAAATAGCTGCATCCCGTCAAAAAGTTTTTGAAGCACGCAGTGTACGCGTACGGCCGGGATTGGATAACAAGATCCTGGCATCGTGGAATGGCCTTATGTTAAAAGGACTGACCGATGCTTACCGTACGTTTAATAAGCCGGAATACCTTGAACTTGCACTGAACAATGCCGGGTTTATTTTAAATAACCTGCTTGGTCAAAATGGCAGGCTATCACGGGTTTATGGTGTCACATCGTCGCAGGATAAGCCTGTTGCTTTTTTGGATGATTATGCCAATATCATTGATGGACTTATTGCTTTGTATGAAGTTACCTTCAATGAGCATTGGCTGCAGCAGGCCAAAAGCCTTGCCGATACAGCCATAGCCCACTATTATGATGAAGCAAGGGGTATTTTCTTTTTTACGGCCGACGATGATGAGCAGCTGATTGCCCGCAAATCTGAAATTATGGATGGGGTGATCCCTGCCTCTAATTCGGTTATGGCACGGGTGCTTAAAAAGTTAGGCTTGCTTTTTGATAACGAAAGTTACATTGAGGTTTCGGCACAGTTATTACGTAATGTAATGCCGCAGCTGGCAAAATATGGTTCGGCCTATTCAAACTGGGTGATGCTTTTGCTGGATGAGGTGTTTGGAATAAACGAAATTGCGATAACGGGAGCCGGAGCGGAAACTTTCAGAAAGGAAATGGAAAATAATTACATCCCCAATAAAATTATGTTGGGCGGTAATACAGGAAGTTTACCTTTGCTGCAGGATAAGTTTGGTGCATCAACGCAAATTTTCATTTGTAAAGATAAAACCTGCGGATTACCTGCTAATAACCCGGCAGATGCCCTTAATGAGGTAGAAGCCAGATTTTACAACTAAAAACAATTTACAATGAAGATTGCACCACAACACGTAGTATCATTAACCTACGATTTGTACGTAGACCGTGAAAACACCGGTACCGAAACTTTGGTAGAAAGTACCACCCAGGAACAGCCGCTTACCTTTTTATTTGGTGCAGGACAGATGCTGCCTAAATTTGAGGATAACCTGAGCACACTTTCAACAGGTGATACCTACGAGTTTCGCTTATCTCCCGAAGATGCCTATGGCGTATATGATGAAGAAGCAGTAGCTAACCTGCCTAAAGAAATGTTCCAGGGTACTGAACTGCCTGAAATTGGCAGCATTTTGCCTTTACAGGATAACCAGGGCCACCGTTTCCAGGCTATGGTAGTTTCAATTGCCGAAGATGCCGTTATTGTTGATCTTAACCACCCGATGGCCGGTCAGGAACTGCACTTTAAAGGTAATATCCTTAACGTACGCCCTGCAACAGCCGAAGAGTTATCGCACGGCCACGCGCACGGCCCCGATGGTCATCACGCTCACTAAGCCCCACCCAACCCTCCCCTAAAGGGAGAGGGCTTTAAATAAAAAGGTTCATTTTGGATAATGCAAAATGAACCTTTTTTATTTTGTTGCTATTAAAGTTTCCCCTTCCGGCGGAGATTTAGAGGGGGCTTGCCTGCTTAATAGAATTCCAGCCCCCCGTCGTTTCTGAATGCGCACTTAATAAGCACACGGCAACCAACTGCTTCGCCGTTTACAGTAGCCGGTACAAAGATTTTATCGGCAGGGTCGGGTACGTCAATGCTCATATTAAAGGTTTTTTTGTACGAACCGCTGTATACATGTACCTTGAATGATGCAAGCCTCCCCAGCGGACTAATCAACAACTCCACTGCACCAAACGATACATTTGGATTAAGGTTCATTAAATCGGGCGGAAGCTTAAAGAGGTTCAGATAGGGGAGGTATCCAAAAAATCTGCCGCCTACTTTAAGTGGTTTGGTTGTTCTGGCCGAATCATTAAGTTTTACATCAACAAAATACTGCAGGTTTGAAGTACTGTCTTCAGGTGCTTCATAGGTGATCTGGTTGGTCCTGTAGTCGAAATTTTGTACCAGGTGTCCGCGGTTGTCGAAAAAGTGCCAAACGCCCGTCCGTTTATCATTATCATAGTAACCGCTGGCCAGGGCATAGTTTTTTTGATAAAGGGCCTGGTATAGCCCCTGCCTTATGCCTCTGTTCGTTTTAAGCACGTTAAACCGTTCAACTACCGAATCGGTGAGGCGACGTTTTACAACAACGGTTTCCGGGGCAGTTTTTGCAGCGGCAGCATCCTTGGTTTGCGCAAATGTGCTGCCGATAAATATTATCGATATAAAGGTTAAAATAAGCTTTCTCAATGCAGGAATATAGATTGTTGTAAATATATAACAGCGGCTCACGTATCTCCAAAAAAAGCGGGATACAAATTATCCTCTGCCACCACGACGACCGCCGCCAAAGCCACCAAAGCCCTTGCCGCCGCCGTTACGCCCGCCCTGCGGACGGCTGCCGGTAAATTTTTGAAGCCGGAGCGTAAAGCTTAACATAAAATACCTGCCCAGCCGGTTGGTGCGCGTATCAATGATCTGGTTACCTACTGCTGTACGGGTTATGCCTTTGTTCTGGTCAAAAATATCAAAAGCCTGGAACCTAAGCGAGGCTATATGTTTGTTTAAAAACTGGTATTCCAGGTAGCTGCTCAGCAGGGTAGGGTTCGCTTTCACGGTACTGCTGAAACCGTGATTGATGGTTTGAGTTAAGCTGTAACCGAGCACCCAACTGTAAAAAAAGTAATTGCGGCCGTCGAGCCCTAATGTCCAGGTTTGGGCATCGGTATTTAATGAGGATGGCAGGCTGTAACGGGTGGTGTTAATGCTGTAATTGGCGCTGATCTCGCTATCCATAATGCTGTCAAGATCAACCCTAAGTTTAACACCCTGGTTAAGCACCCAGTTTTTTCCCTCATTGCGCTGATTTTCAATATATGAAATGTTGTTGTTGTAGCTTGCGCCGCCGTTTAAGGATACAGTGTACTTGCGTTCGGCAAATGGTTTTGAAAAGGAATAGTTGCCGTTTACATTATAAAAACCGTTGGTGTTAATATAGCGGGTTGCCTGTATGGTATTGTTGCCTTTTGTGCTTTGGGTGCTATCGGTAACAGGGGCCGAATTGGTAACTATTTTATCCTGGGTTTCGGCAAATGATAAACTGGCGAACAGTGAATTGCCGCTGGCAATATCAAACTGGTTATAACGCACATTAAAGCTGTTCGTGAATTCGGGTTTCAGGTCAGGGTTGCCATAAACCCTGTTTTGAGGGTTTGAATAATCGGGCTGAAGCTGCAGCTGACTAAATGAAGGCTGGGCATTGGAGCCACTGTAATTAAGTGAAAACGAGTGGTTTTTTGAAAAGTTATAGATAAACCTCGCCGTAGGGATAATATTAAAGGTAGATGTGGAGGTATGAAAATTATGCGATTCCCCCTCGAGCTTTGAAGGCTGAACAGCCAGGCCCAGCGTATAATTATATTTAGGTTGTATCCCGCGAAGGTTTAAACCGATACGATTGGTGATGAACTGGTAGTTATACAAAGTACTCAATGAATCAACGTAGGTTTGATTGCCTGTTGCAGGATCAACCCGGTAGTTGTAGCGGTTATTATCAGTGTTCGAATAATTATAACTGTAATTGCTTTCCAGGTAAGTTGTTTTGCCAATTGGTTCGATATATGAAAAATGCAGGCTTACCCTTTGCGATTGATTATCAGAGTTGATCTGCTGAAACAATGGCGTTACCACAGTATCCTGCCGGGTGGTGTATTTATCGTTCAGGTCCTGATCGTTTTTAGAATAGCTTACATTGGCATTGACGCTGAAATTCCGTCCTTTTTTATGGAACTTGTGGTTATAAAGTACATTAAGGCTGCCTGTTTGTGATGAGTTATTGGTGAGGGCCAGCTCATTGCCGGTAACTAAACTTTGGTTACGGGTATTGCTGAAGGTATCGGTACTCATGTTTTCAGCCGTAGCGTATGAAAAGCCCGGGTTTATTTTGATATAGTTGGATGTATCTATTTTGTACTCGATATTGAAATCAAAACGGTGATTGATACCATGGTTATGGTTAGTGCTGTTATCCATATTAATGATATTACCCGATTGATAAAGATTTTGCTGCAGGGTTGTACTGTTGATATCCCTGTCTTTATCGGCAAAACTATAGCTGCCATAAACCGTTACTTTTTTGCCCCAGTCATCGCGGTAATTGGTGCCTATGGAGCGGTTGGTAGTAATACCGTTGGCCGTACTCACCCCGCCTGCGCTGCTGCCGCCACCCCCGCGCCCTGCCCGGCCTCCGCCGCCACCGCTGCTGCCAAGGTTGAAGCTATTGGTGTTATTGTTATTCCAGGTGCCGATAACCGCCAGCTGCCTTGCATCATAAAATGAATTGGCCGAAAGACGGGCCTGGTACCGGTCATCATTACCAACGCCAACGCTGCCCTGGCCAAAATTACCTTTGCTTTTTCCCTTTTGTATGGTGATGTTCAGGATCTTGTCTGGGTCGCCGGTTTTGATGCCGGTAAGATTGGCCTGGTCGCCGTAATCGTCAATCACTTGTATGTTTTCCACAATATCGGCAGGCAGGTTCTGGGTGGCGGTTTGTACATCGCCGGTAAAATAATCCTTACCATTAACCCGCACCTTGGTAACCTGTTTGCCATGCGCGGTTACATTGCCGTCTTTATCAACACTTACGCCGGGCAGTTTTTTAAGTAAGTCTTCCACCGGCGATCCTTCCCGTACCTTATAGGCGCTGGCCTTATATTCTACGGTATCCTCCTTAATCGTGATAGGGATCACTGCCGAAACAACTACCGTATTTAGCATATTGGTTTGTACCTTTACTTTGATGGGGTCGAGGTTAATGGGTTTGGTATCATTATCCATTACGTAACGGCGGGTAAAGGGCTGGTAACCGATACCGCTGATGGTAAGCTTAAAGTTTTTGGAGGCAACGGCGGGGAAATAAAATGCCCCGGCAGTGCTGGTTGCTACCACTACGCTGTCTTTGTCGGATATCAGTTTTACCGTAATTCCGGGTACGGCGCCCACGCTGTCAACTACCGTACCACGCACTTCGCGGGCTTGCTGGGCATAGGCAGTTGATAAAAAAAGAATACCGATAAACGCGAGCAGTAAGTGTTTTTTCATAGTTTAGGGTCAATTTAGGTTATTGACCATTAAAGTTTAACGAAGGTTTAACTATTTAACCCTATGTAATACTAATGTTGCATATATTGTATTTTAGTGCTTAACCTTATACTATATTACCATATATTATGAACCCCTTACCCGATATAGACGGCTATAAAAGCGTGGCATTTTCGCAGGCCACCATTACCGAACTGATGATCCCTTCGTATTCCAATTTTGGCGGAAAGATCCATGGAGGGATCTTGCTTTCGCTCATGGACAAAGTAGCCTATGTATGTGCCGCCAAACACGCCGGTAATTATTGTGTAACAGCATCTATCGACACTGTGGATTTTTTGCAGCCCGTGGAAGTAGGGGAACTGGTATCGCTTATGGCATCGGTAAACTATGTAGGCAATACTTCGCTGGTGGTAGGGATTCGGGTGATATCTGAAAATATCAAAAACCATTCGGTAAAACATACCAACACCAGCTATTTTACTATGGTAGCTAAAGATGATTTTAACAAGCCGGCCAAAGTGCCCGGCCTGGTTTTGGAAAACCGGGAACAGGTAAGGCGTTTTATTGAAGCCCGCCGCCGTAAAGAGATTAAGCAGAGTTATATGAAAGAGGTTGAACAAATTCAAATGCCCGATAACTACGAGAATTGTATTGAACTGCTGCAGGGCGAGCGGTGCATTGTTGCCGGATAGCTATTGCCTATATTAAGTTTATTGTTAGATTGCAGTCTGAAACTGTTAGCGAATGACAAGGCCCCTTGGTTTATTATTGCTGTTATTAATGCATAGTACTGTTTATGCGCAAAAAACAAGCGGAATTGAGCCGGAAAAATCGCCGTCACTAATCAAAACCATCGACAGCCTTAACAAATTGGTTGAGGAAACCTATGTTGGTGCCCCCTACGAGGCAAGGGTAAGAGCTGAGCATGCCTTGCTGCTTTCGGAAAAAATAAAATATAATGAAGGTACTGGCGCCGCTTTTTTAAATTTAGGGCATGTGTACTGGTCGCAGTCATACTATCCTATCAGTTTGTTTTATTTTAATTCGGCTTTAAATTATCTGCCCAAAAACAAGCCGCTGTTATTGGCCCACTGTTATAGTTCTGTTGGCAGGGCTTATACAGATTTGCAAAACTATAGCAAGGCTATAAAAAATTTAGACATCGCGGCCCGGTTTGCCGGTCATGATCCTAAAATGCTTGCCGAGGTTTATAACGAGCGTTCATTTGTTTACGCCAGGCTTAAACAATATGATAAAGGCATTGCGCTTGCCAAACTTGCCATGCAGCTTAGCCGTACGATAAATGACCGGCCTGCGATATGTATATTATATAGCCGGCTGGCTAATGCTTATCGCTTAAAGGGGCAATATCAACAGGCACTTTCTTATTCAGACACTGCCCTGCAAATGAGTTATATTGTTAATAACAGGCGTTTAAGGGCTATCTCATTTATTGAACGTGCTGTTATTTACAATTTGTTAAACCAGTTTGACAAAGCCATTAACCTTGCAAAAAAAGGTGCTGCTTTATCCGATAGCATCGGTGTTATGGATGGCATCTCGTCGGCTTACAAAACCATGGCCTACGGCTTTGAGCAAAAGCATGATATGGTACAGTCGTTAGCTTATCAGAAAAAGTACACCCAGGCGCTCGATAGCGTTAGCGCTGCCAATAAGCGTAAAAGCACCGAGCTCATCCAGAGTTATTTTGAGCTCAACAGCCGTCTTAATGCTATTGCCGCGGTTGAGGAAAAGGCAGGGCAATACCGCGAAAAAATTCATTTGCAAAAGGTTATAATCATTACACTGCTTATTTCATTGCTGGTTGTAATATTGGCTTTGTCGGTTACCTATTACCTTTATAAACAAAAGCGGGTTTTAAATAACCGGATGCGCAAGCAGCATAAAGCCTTATTAATTCAAAAAGAACTGATAGAAGACCAATCGGCAAACCTGGCAAATATTAATAATCTTAAAGATAAGTTACTGGCTGTAATAGGGCATGACCTGCGTACACCGCTTGCTAATCTGAATTCTATATTACGTTTATACAACACCCGTGTTTTAAGCGATGATGAAGTTCAGGACCTGATGAAGGAAATAGAGCCGGTAGTACAGGGTGCCGAATTAACCCTTTCAAACCTGCTTGAATGGGCGGGCAGCCAAATCAAAGGTGTTAATCTTGAAGCATCAGCAGTCGATATTTATTTAATTGGCAATGAAATCGGGAGGATTTTTAGTTACCTTTTTCAGCAAAAAAATATCAGGTTTGAAAACATGGCTCTACCCGGGATGTGTGTACAGGCCGATGAAAGGCATGTAAAAGTAGTTTTAAGTAACCTGGTTAGTAATGCTATTAAGTTTACGGGCAATTACGGTATTATTAGTTTGCTAAGCACCGTTGATGAAGGTATGGTGGTGATTAGTGTTAACGATACCGGCAACGGTATTCCTGCAGAAAAACTTGGTAAGTTATTTAGCTTTAATACGAAATATACAGCAACAGGTACTTCCGGCGAGAAAGGCACCGGCATTGGTTTGTTTTTATGCAAGGAGCTTATTGAGTTTAACGGCGGCAGGCTTTGGGTAAATTCAGAATTGAACAGGGGCAGTACCTTCAGTTTTAGTCTTCCCTTGGTAACGGATTAAACTTTCCTCAAAAATTATTCCTATTTTAAATTAATGGTCTGCTATACGATTAATGCTTATTAAGTAATATGTAGCTGATATTAACTTTTATAATTTCTTATAAAGAAATTTAATTATTTTGAAAAAGTTTTAATCATTTGTTGGGTAATTTAAATCTATTTATCCCGTTGTTACGTATAAGCAGTAGGTACTTTTTACTATATTGTGACAATTTATAACAATTCTCCGACAATTTTAAACTAATCTCCCAAACACTTAATGGCATTTTTAAACACTGTGCTCGAACCACCTGCATATGGTTGGACAGATGGACTTGGCAACCTCTCAAAACCTACTAACACACAAATTGTAAAAGAATTTTTTAAACGGCTAAATGTATTCAGGGATAAAAAAAACTGGCTTTCGTTTTTAAGCTGGTCGCTGGTGCTGGCTTTAGTGCCGTTCCTGGGGCTGTTCATCTTTAAATATTTCAGTATCACAGGTCTCATTGTTGCCTTTGTGTATGGAATGATCATTATGGGTACCCATGGTACAATCTGGCACCACCGGTATTGCACCCACGGAGCTTATAGTTTTAAAAATAATTTCTGGCGTTTTTTTACCCAGAACCTTACATTGAAGATCATCCCTGAAGAGATCTACGCCGTATCGCACCATGTGCACCACGCTTTATCTGATCAGCCGGGCGATCCTTACAATGCACAAGGTGGTTTTATGTATTGCTTTTTAGCTGATGTTAACCACCAGCCCATAGCACGAAACATGGACGAAGCCACTTACAAAAAATGTGTTAACCTGATGAAACACACCGGGGTAAATACAAATACTTACAAGCAGTATCAAAAATGGGGTACCCTGGCTAATCCAACCCGAACCATAATTGGTATTATACTGAACTGGGGCTTTTGGTTTACAGCTTTCTACCTTTTAGGCGGACCGGCATTAGCCTGTGCTGTATTTGGCTCTGCCGGCATTTGGGCAGTTGGTGTACGTACATTTAACTACGAAGGTCATGGAAAAGGAAAAGATATGCGCCGTGAAGGTATCGACCATAACCGCGAGGATATGTCAATCAATCAGTTGTGGCCGGGTTATGTAGCAGGTGAGTGGCATAACAACCACCATTTATATCCTAAAAGTGCCCGCTCTGGCTTTAAGCCATATCAGTTTGATTTGGCTTGGTGTTATATTAAAATGATGAGTATGCTGGGAGCCGTAAGCTCATACCGCGATTCAAAAGCTGATTTTTTGAAGGAATATTGTACACCTGTTCCGGTAGCAGTACCTGCAGCTGTACAGGTTACCGAAATATTAGTAGCTGCGGAGTAAGCTGTTATTAAATACATTAAAAGGCCATAGCAAGATAAGTGCTGTGGCCTTTTTGTTTGGTTTGCCGCCGCTTTGGCTGCTGTTAGTATTGTCATCGTCATCTTGTGGAAAGAAGAAAAGGCGTGGGATTGTGCGATTCCCTCCCCTGGGAGGGTGTAGGGAGGGGTTTCGTCGATGTGCCTATACCGGAAATAGCAGATGAACCCCTCCCTGCCATTACACATTTCCATCACACCCCTCCCAGGGGAGGGAATTGAAAAACTTTTGCCGTTGTTGGTGTTGTCACCAACAACTATGCGCTGTGCAATTCAACTGGTGATCTCCGCTCTATGTCATCCGATGCGTTAACCTATCTGGTGGTTATTGGTGACAACACCAACAACGGCAATGTGACAATACCAATAACAACGGCGTCCTGTTTTAACCTCCACTCCGTGTTGAAAATACACTTTGTAAAAATCTGGCTATATATCAAAAATGTGGAGAATTGTTAAAATAGTACTATCTTAATAGCGAATTGATTATATACCTTAGTGAACCGATTATAGTGTACACTAAACACCAAACCAATGCGCTGTAAAATATTAAATGTTGTGTTATACATGGCTTGCATTGCCTTGTTTTCTGCTCGCGTTAGTGCTCAGGGCGTAGGAATATTTGAAGGTCAAACCGATGTTGGTACGGTCAAGCATCAGGGCAGCGGTGTATATGACGCTAAATTACAGCAATATACGCTTATTGGTTCAGGCCAGAATATCTGGGCTACGCATGATGATTTTCACTTTGTGTGGAAGAAAATGAAAGGCGATTTCATTTTGCGCACCAACGCCGCATTTATAGGTAAAGGTGTTGAAGCGCATCGCAAGGTTGGACTAATGGTTCGCACCACGCTTGATTCAAATTCAAAACATATCAATGCTGTTGTTCATGGCGATGGCTTAACCTCGTTGCAATACCGTAAAACGGTAAGCGGTATCACCGAAGAAAAGAAGGCATCCATTACCGCGGCCGATGTGATCCAGTTGGAACGCAAAGGTAATACCTATACCATGTCGGTAGCACGAAAAGGTGATTTGTTTGTGAGCGAGGAGGTAACCGGTCTTGACCTGGGTGATGATGTTTATGTAGGCATCTTCATCTGCTCGCACAATGCTGATGTTACCGAGAAAGCGGTATTCAACAATACACGTATCGTCACACCCGCTCCGGCCACATTGATACCTTATAAACAATACTTAGGCAGCGCCATTGAGTTACTTGACCTCGAAAGTCAGAACGCGACAGTGGTTTATCAGTCGCCAAAATCACTCCAGGCCCCAAACTGGACACTTGATGGCAAATCACTTATTTATAACAGCGAAGGTTCACTTTTTAAATTCGATCTTAAATTGCATACACCAACGGTACTCAATACCGGCATCGCTAAAAATAATAATAACGACCATGTGCTTTCCTTCGATGGCAAAATGCTGGCTATCAGCAGCGGCGATGGTGGCCCATCAATAGGATACACAGTTTCGTCGGCCGGTGGCGAGGCTACACGGGTAACCCAAACCGGGCATGGGGCAAGTTATATGCATGGCTGGTCGCCCGATAATAAATACCTCGTTTTTTGTGGCGAGCGCAATAAGGAATTTGACGTTTACCGCATCCCGGCAGGAGGAGGGCCCGAAGAAAGGCTTACTACCACACCTGGTTTAGATGATGGTCCCGAATATTCGCCCGATGGAAAATACATCTACTTTAATTCGGTGCGCAGCGGCCTGATGCAGGTTTGGCGCATGAAAGCCGATGGCAGTGAGCAAACCCAGCTTACTAATGATGATTATAACAATTGGTTCCCGCATATCTCGCCCGATGGTAAATGGATAGTTTATATCACCTTTCTTAAAAGCGAAGTATCCCCCGGCGACCATCCTTTTTATAAGCATGTATATTTAAGGCTGATGCCGGTAGGCGGAGGCCCTTCAAAAGTGGTAGCTTATTTATACGGTGGCCAGGGTACTATCAACACCCCGTCATGGGCGCCGGATAGCAAGCACCTGGCATTTGTAAGTAACTCTGATTTATTGTTCCCTGTATTTCCTATTGCAAAATAACCTTAAACATATAACCATGTATACATCACGCAGATCATTTTTAAAAACCGGCGCAATGGCAGTAGCCGGGGCGGCGCTACTTCCTGATAGTTTATTTGCCGCTACGGATAATAAACTTAAACGGGTAGGGGTGCAGCTTTATAGTGTACGCGATGCCATGAAGGCCGATCCGCAGGGAACGCTTAAAAAGATAGCTGATGCAGGTTATGCACATGTGGAGCATGCAAATTACATCGACAGAAAATTTTACGGCTATACCGCCAAAGAATTTAAAAAGATCCTGGCCGATCTTGACCTTAAAATGCCAAGCGGCCATACCGTAATGACACCTCAGCACTGGGATGCAGCCAAAAATGATTTTACCGATGCCTGGAAGTATACTGTTGAAGACGCGGCCACTATGGGGCAAAAGTTTGTGATAAGCCCCTGGCTTGATGAAAAGGTACGTACAGATACCGATGCCCTGAAACGCACTATGGAGCAGTTTAACAAATGCGGTGAGCTTTGCAAGCAATCATCCATGATGTTTGGCTACCATAACCACAACTTTGAGATCAGTACCAAAGTAGGGGATATTACCCTTTATGATTATATCATCCAAAATACCGATCCGGCTTTGGTGGCCCAGCAAATAGATATCGGTAACATGTACACTACCGGTGGCAGGGCGTTGGAGTTTATCAATAAATATCCCGGCCGTTTCCAGTCCATGCACGTAAAGGACGAAATTAAAGTACCGCCACACGGTGGCGATGATACTGAAAGCACCATTTTAGGTGCCGGGATCCTGCCAGTTAGGGATATTGTAAAGGCCGGGGCAAAAAAAGGCGGCACCTCTTTGTTCATTATTGAGCAGGAAGCATACCAGGGCAAAGACCCAATCGATTGTGTAAAAATTGATTTACAAATCATGAAAAAATGGGGCTATTAATAGTATAAGACTAACTTACACCCGTGAAGATTTAATTTTTACAGCCTTTGATTTTGAATTGTAATTATTAAGTTTGGGAGCACATTATAAATCATATTAAGCCTTTCTCGTTACCTGTTCAGTAAACTAAAAGTTTTGTGACAGATAAATGGGCTTCGCTAAAACAATTTAGTTTAAACAATGGACCGGCGTACCGTCATCAAAAATCTGGCTTTGATAATAGGAGGGGCTGCATTGCTCCCGGCCTGTTCGCAGGATAAAGCAAAGTCGAAGGTTGCACTCAAAAATATTGATATCACTGCCGATCAGGAACAGTTGATAGGTGATGTTTCGGAAACTTTTATTCCTAAAACAACAACACCGGGCGCTAAAGACCTGCTATTGCATTTATTTGTGTTGAAAATGGTGGATGACTGCTATAAAAAGGAAGATCAGCAGGCATTTGTAACTGGCATGGGCCATTTCGCAGATCAATCTCAAAAATTATATAGTAAAACGTTTGACCAGCTTGATACTAAAACCCGCGAAGCATTTTTGCTGGATATAGAAAAGGAGGGCAAGGCGGAAGACGAGGCGGCCAGGAATAGTGGTGATAAAAAAGATGCTGCATCGGCCACGCCTCCTGCCGGCAAATATTCGCCCGAGCTTAAGAAGTTTTACGGCATGGTAAAAAGACAAACCATAAACGGTTATACCAATTCAAAATATTTCATGACTAAAGAGGTGGTATATGAGCTTGTGCCGGGCAGGTACAATGCGCATTTCCCTTACAAACAAAAGCAAGCAGTATAAGTAATGGCTAATTTAAATATCGACAGCGTTAAAGAACGCACTTTCGACGCGATAGTAATTGGCTCGGGAATGAGCGGGGGATGGGCTGCTAAAGAGTTTGCGGACAAAGGACTCAAAACACTGATATTGGAGCGTGGCCGCGATGTTAAGCACATTAAGGATTACCCGACTACCAACATGTACCCCTGGGAGTTTGAACACCGGGGCGAATTGCCGATGGCGGTACAGGAAGCCAATCCTATTGTAAACCGCTGTTATGCTTTTGGAGAAAGCGCCGCGCATTTTTTTGTTAAAGATGCAGAGCACCCATATATTCAGGATAAACCCTTCGACTGGATCCGCGGATACCAGGTTGGCGGCAAATCCCTGCTTTGGGCACGTCAAACCCAGCGTTGGAGCGATTTTGATTTTGAAGGCCCCGCCCGCGATGGTTTCGCGGTAGACTGGCCTATCCGTTACAAAGATATTGCACCATGGTATAGTTATGTAGAGAAATTCGCCGGCATTTCGGGTAACCGTGATGGTATTGCCGAATTGCCGGAT
Organism: Mucilaginibacter rubeus; assembly: GCF_014643835.1. GTDB lineage: Bacteria > Bacteroidota > Bacteroidia > Sphingobacteriales > Sphingobacteriaceae > Mucilaginibacter > Mucilaginibacter rubeus. The sequence goes on from NZ_BMKD01000001.1 coordinate 155,754, forward strand.
GGTGAGTTCCTACCCGCATTCCCATTAAATACTGTTGAAGAATATTTTAGAGATCACGTAAAAAGCAAATATAAAAACCGCCACGTGATCAGCGCACGTTGCGCCCACCTGTCAACCCCTAATCAAATCCACCTTGATCAGGGCAGGGTACAATGCCAAAGGAGAACGATCTGTGAGCGTGGCTGCCCCTTTGGTGGCTATTTCAGCGCTAACGCTACCACTATCCCCTGGGCTTTAAAATCTGGTCACGCCACATTAAGGCCGTTTTCGGTAGTGGAATCTATTATATATGATGATAAGCTGGGTAAAGCTACCGGTGTGCGGGTTATTGATACCAATACCAAAGAAGCTATCGACTACTACGCCAAAGTAATATTTGTCAATGCAGCGGCGTTAAATACCAACCTGATATTGCTTAATTCTAAATCACACCGCTTCCCTAATGGTTTGGGCAATGACAGCGGTGTGCTGGGTAAATATGTAGCTTTCCATAATTATTCGGCCCATATTGGAGCCGAGTATGATGGCGCTAAAGAATGGACAACAGATGGCCGTAACCCTGCCGGCGGGGGGTATATCCCAAGGTTCAGGAATGTGTACAAACAAGAAACCGACTTTTTACGCGGTTATGCTTCAGGCTTTGGCGCTTACAGATCCCCGCAGCGTAGTTGGGACGGCGTAGGTAGCAGTCTGAAAGATAACCTGGCTAACAAAGAGCTTGGCCCGTGGCGTGTAGGGTCGCACATGATGGGCGAAACCATCCCGAAGGAAAGCAATTTTGTAAGTCTTGATGACAAGCAAAAAGATGCCTGGGGTGTGCCGTTATTAAAGATGAACATTGATTACGACGATAACGACGAGAAGATGAAGAAGGATTATGTGGAGCAGTTAACTGAGATGTTCACCAGCGCGGGCTTTACTAACATTAAAGCAAGTACCGATAAACGAGCACCGGGGCTTGATATTCATGAAATGGGCGGTGCCCGTATGGGGAATGATCCTAAAACATCGATATTAAACAAATGGAACCAGGTGCATAGCGTTAAAAACGTATTTGTTACCGACGGCGCCAGCATGACATCAACCTCGTGCCAAAATCCGTCACTAACTTATATGGCCTTTACGGCAAGGGCCGCCGATTATGCCATGAGCGAGATGAAGAAGGGGAACCTCTCCTAAATCCTCTCCAAAGGAGAGGACTTAAAAAGGGCGGCGTAAGGGGGGCTCCCTCTCCTTTGGAGAGGGCCGGGGTGAGGTCCTTCGTGTAAAAAAAACACAATGTAATATTTGGAAAATGAATTTTATTCATACATTTAACGACACAACCAAGTACTAAACAAATTTAACTAATCATATTATTCGTATGTCTGCAAACACTTATGACGCAATAGTCATTGGCTCAGGAATTTCAGGCGGGTGGGCTGCCAAGGAACTAACACAAAAGGGTTTGAAAACCATCATGCTTGAGCGTGGCCGTAATATTGAGCACATTAAAGATTACGTAAACGCAACCAAAGATCCATGGGAATTTCCGCACAGAGGCGGCCGTACCCAGAAAATGATTGATGATTACCCGGTTCTTAAACGCGACTATCCGTTAAATGAAACCAACCTTGACTATTGGGCAAGTGATAAAGATAGTCCTTATACAGAGATTAAACGTTTTGACTGGTTCCGTGGTTACCACGTGGGCGGCCGCTCGCTGATGTGGGGACGCCAATCGTACCGCTGGGCTGATGTTGATTTTGAAGCCAACTTAAAAGATGGCATCGCTGTCGACTGGCCTATCCGCTACAAAGACATCGCTCCGTGGTATAGCTACGCCGAGCAGTTTGCCGGGATCTCCGGTAATAAAGATGGTTTACCTATCCTTCCGGATGGCGATTTTATGCCGCCTATGGAAATGAACGTGGTTGAAAAAGACGTTTCAAAACGTTTGAAAGAATTTTATAAAGAAGCGCGTCACATGATCATCGGTCGTACGGCTAATATCACTGTACCGCATAACAACCGTACCAACTGCCAGTACCGTAACAAATGCTGGTTAGGTTGTCCGTTCGGTGCTTATTTCAGCACACAATCGGCTACATTGCCTGCGGCCATGGCTACCGGTAATTTAACCGTTCGCCCATGGTCTATCGTTACCAAAATATTGTACGATAAGGATACCAAAAAAGCCAAAGGCGTTGAGGTATTGGATGCTGAAACCAATAAAACTTATGAATACTTCGCTAAGATCGTATTCGTAAACGCATCAACCATTAACTCGGCCTGGATCCTGATGAATTCAGCTACCGACGTTTGGGAAGGCGGCTTGGGCAGCAGCAGCGGTGAGCTTGGCCACAACCTGATGGACCACCACCTTAATGTTAGCGCTTATGGCAGGATTGAAGGTTATGAGGATAAATATTATTTCGGTCGCCGTGCAAATGGTTTCTATATCCCTCGCTACCGTAACCTTAACGGCGAAAAGCGTGATTACATCCGCGGTTTCGGTTACCAGGGCTCGGCAAGCCGCGAAGGCTGGAGCCGTGACATTGCCGAACTGAACATTGGCGGCGCGTTTAAGGATGCATTGACCGAGCCAGGTTCATGGCATATAGGTATGGGAGCTTTTGGTGAAACATTGCCTTACCACGAAAACAAGGTTACCATCGACAAAACCAAAAAAGATAAATGGGGCTTGCCTGTTGTTGCCATTGATGCCGAATTGAAAGCAAATGAGCTGAAAATGCGTATCGATATGGAAAAAGACGGCAAAGAAATGCTGGAAGCCATGGGTGCTAAAGACGTGCAAACTTCCAGTACTAATCCGTTCCTTGGCCGTGGCATCCATGAAATGGGTACCGCGAGGATGGGCCGCGATCCGAAAACTTCAGTATTGAACGAGTGGAACCAGGTTTGGGATGCTAAGAACGTATTTGTTACCGATGGCTCATGTATGACTTCGGCTGCATGCCAAAACCCGTCGCTTACGTATATGGCATTAACCGCACGTGCGGCCAACCATGCTGTTGAGATACTAAAAAAAGGTGAAATTTAACCAACATCACATAAAAACAACCTAATAAAAACACCTATGACTGAAGAAAAGGACAAAACCCCAAACCCGTCGAGACGGCAATTTATTAAAAGCAGCGCCATAGCGGCCGCTGGTTTTATGATAGTTCCGCGCCATGTTTTGGGCGGTAAAGGTTTTATAGCTCCAAGCGACAAGTTATTGATTGCCGGCGTAGGTGCCGGTGGTAAAGGGCAAAGCGATATTGCTAATTTTTACAAAAGCGGCAAAGCCGAGATCGCCTTCTTGTGCGATGTTGACGACCGCAGAGCAGCAAGATCACGCAGCGATTTTCCTAAGGCAAAGTATTATAAAGACTGGCGCGAAATGTTTGACAAAGAACACAAGCATTTTGACGCGGTATCGGTTTCAACACCCGATCACAACCATGCCATTATTACCTATAATGCTATGCAGCTGAACAAACACGTTTATGTTCAAAAGCCGCTAACGCATGATATTTGGGAAGCTCGTTTATTGACAGAGGCTGCCAAAAAATATAAAGTGGTTACACAAATGGGTAACCAGGGTTCATCAAATGACGGTACACGCTTAATGTCGGAATGGTATGATGCCGATCTGATTGGCGATGTACACACCGTTTACTGCTGGACAAACCGCCCTGTTTGGCCTCAAGGCATTGCATGGCCACCGCCACAACCAAATATTCCTAAAGAGTTGGATTGGGACCTGTGGTTAGGAACAGCACCTAAAAAAGATTACGTTGATAAACTGGTACCATTTAACTGGCGCGGCTGGTGGGATTACGGTACCGGCGCCCTTGGCGATATGGGATGTCACCTGGTTGAAGCTCCTTTCCGCGTGTTGGGTATTCAGTATGCTAAGGATGTACAGGCCAGTGTTGGCAGTGTTTATGTAGATGAGTTTAAAGAAGGCCATTTCCCTGAAAGCTGCCCTCCATCAAGCCACATTACCTTAACATTCCCTAAAACTGAAAAAACTAAAGGCGATGTTACCCTGCACTGGATGGACGGTGGTATCCAACCAGAAAGGCCTGCTGAATTATTAGCGAGCGAAGATTTTGGCGGTGAAGAAGGTAACGGTACACTGTTTATCGGTACAAAAGGTAAAATGTATGCGAGCACCTATTCTGATGCAGCGACATTATTGCCGAAATCGCTTACCAAAAGCGCTAAAGCTCCGCAGAAATGGGCACGTGTACCTGGCGGCGCTAACGGCCACTATGCACAGTGGGTTGAAGGCTGTATTGCTGGTTACGGTAAAACAGAGCTAAGCTCATCGTTTGATAAAGCTGGTCCGCTTACTGAGGCTTTATTGATGGCTAACCTTGCGGTTCGCGGTCATGAGCTAAATGGCGGCAGGGTAAAATTAGTTTGGGATAACCAGGCTATGAAAGTTACCAACTTTGATGCTGTTAATCAATATATTAAACGCGATTACCGCGAAGGTTTCGTGTTAAAAGCGTAAACAAAATAATTAGTGAATTAGTGAGTTAGTGAATTAGTGATTGAAAAATTGCTGTCACTAATTCTCTAATTCCTCAATTAATTAAAATCACTAATTCATTAATTCACTAAATCAATACTAATTTATGAATAGAAGAGAAGCGATAGGCAGGGTAGGTTTGATCCTTGGCGGTACCATCATCGGCGCCGAGTTTTTCATCTCCGGATGTAAACCATCTTCGCCGAAAGTAAACGACCTTTTTACACAGGATGATGTGGCCCTGATGGATGAAATCGGTGAAACCATTTTACCTGCAACTTCAACCCCGGGTGCTAAAGCTGCCGAAATTGGCAAATTTATGACCGTAATGGTACAGGATTGCTATACTGCCGATGATCAGAAAATTTTCACTAAAGGCCTTAAAGACCTGAATGATGCGAGCGACAAAAAATTTGGCAAAAAGTTTTTAGAGGCTACACCTGAGCAACGTACAGAACTGTTAACCGAGCTTGACAAAGAGCAAAAAGCCTATACCAAAACAAAAAAACCGGAAGATCCTAACCATTACTTCAGGATGCTGAAGGAATTAACCCTGCTGGGTTTCTTCACTTCAAAACCGGGTGCCACACAGGCCTTACGTTATATAGCCGTTCCTGGTAAATATGACGGTAACCTGCCATACAAAAAAGGTGATAAAGCCTGGGCAACCTAAAAAATTGCAATATCAATTGATTATACCTTTGATTTTTATAAAATTTGAATTGCTATCAAAAACAGCATTATGTAATAATGCTGTTTTTGATGTATACAATCGATTGAGAAGCGTTTAATCATCAAAAAACATCAACCCCAACAAAAACAAATGAAATTAAGATTAGGAATGATAGGCGGCGGACAAGGTGCCTTTATTGGTGCCGTACACCGCATAGCTGCCCGTATTGATGGCGAATATGAACTGGTTTGCGGTGCTTTTAGCAGTAATGCCGAAAAATCGCAGGCCAGCGGTCTTTTGCTTGGTTTACCGGCAAGCCGCTCATATAGCTCATACCAGGAACTTATTGAAAAAGAAAAGCAACTGCCCGAGGATGAACGTGTGCAGGTGATCAGCATTGTAACGCCCAATCATGTGCATTTTGCCCCAACCAAAATGGCACTCGAAAATGGTTTTCATGTGGTGCTTGATAAACCGATGACCTTTTCACTTGAAGAAGCTAAGGAACTGGAGAAAGTAGTAAGTGCATCGGGTAAACTTTTTTGCCTTACGCATACTTACACCGGCTATCCAATGGTTAAAGAAGCCAAGCAACTGATCAAAGCAGGTAAGATAGGAACCGTTAGAAAAGTTTATGTTGAATATCCGCAGGGATGGTTGAGCAGCTTTTTAGAAGGAGAAGATAACAAGCAAGCCTCATGGCGTACCGATCCGGGTAAAAGCGGGATTGCAGGTGCCATGGGCGATATCGGTACACACGCATTTAACCTGGCCGAGTATGTTACCGGCTTACAGGTTACTAAAATTTGTGCGGATATTAACATCGTAGTTGAAGGCCGCAAGCTTGATGATGACGGCGCGGCGTTGTTAAAATTTAACAATGGTGCAAGCGGCGTGCTCACGGCTACCCAAATTGCAGCCGGCGAAGAAAATAATGTGAAGATAAGGGTTTATGGTGAAAAAGGCGGTTTGGAATGGCACCAGAGCGATGCTAACTCGCTTACGGTGATGTATACTGATAAACCTGCCGAAACCTGGCGCACCGGTGGTGGTTATACCAGCTCATTCGCGCAGCATAATACACGTACGCCTGCCGGTCACCCCGAAGGTTATCTGGAGGCATTCGCCAACCTGTACCGTAATTTTGCTTTGACTGTTAAAGCCGGTTTAGAAGGTAAGCAGGCCACTCCCGAAGAACTTGATTTTCCGGGTATCGAAGAAGGCGTTCGGGGAATGGCCTTTATCGAAAATGTGATAGCATCAGGTAAATCGGACGTTAAATGGACTGATTTCACTATTTAATCCACCATCTATTTAAAACAAAAAACATGACTACTATAAAAGGACCTGGCATATTTATAGCACAGTTTATAGGCGACGCGGCACCATTTAACAGCCTGGAATCTATTTGCCAGTGGGCAGCGGGTTTAGGCTACAAAGGTGTGCAACTGCCAACAAATGATACCCGTTTCATCGATTTGCAAAAAGCAGCCGAGAGCAAAACTTATGCTGACGAAATTAAAGGTATAGTTAATGCCGCGGGGTTAGAGATCACTGAGCTATCAACCCACCTTCAAGGCCAGCTGGTAGCGGTAAACCCGGTTTATGACGATCTGTTCGACGGTTTCGCACCCGAGCATTTACGTGGTAACCCGGCCGAAAGGCAAAAATGGGCTGTGCAGCAATTGAAATATGCTGCGCAGGCTTCAAAAAATTTAGGTTTAAATGCTTCGGTTACCTTTAGCGGCGCCCTGCTTTGGCCTATGGTATACCCATGGCCGCAACGCCCTGCCGGGATTGTTGAAACCGCTTTTGGTGAACTGGCTAAACGCTGGACACCGATACTGGATGTGTACGAAGAAAACGGCATCGACCTTTGCTATGAAATTCACCCGGGCGAAGACCTGCATGACGGTATCACTTACGAAATGTTCCTTGATCATGTAAAAGGCCACAAGCGTGCTAACTTGCTGTATGATCCGTCGCACCTTGTATTGCAATGTTTGGATTACCTGGAATATATCGATCTGTACCATGAGCGCATAAAAATGTTCCACGTTAAAGATGCTGAGTTTAACCCAACCGGGCGTCAGGGTGTTTACGGCGGCTACCAGAGCTGGGTTAACCGCGCCGGCCGTTTCCGCTCATTAGGTGATGGACAGGTTGATTTTAAATCGATATTTAGTAAATTAACGCAATATGATTATAAAGGATGGGCTGTGCTTGAATGGGAATGCGCGCTTAAACATCCGGAAGATGGTGCAAGAGAAGGCGCTCCATTCATTAAAGATCATATTATCCGTGTAACTGAACGTGCTTTTGATGATTTCGCAGCATCAGGTTCTGATGATGCTTTCAACAGGAAAACGTTAGGGATCTAATTTTCGATTTCGGAATTCGGATTTTCGATTTCGGATTTATTGAATTTAAAAAACGCGTCATGCCGAACTTGTTTCGGCACCCCATAAGATAGGTATGCGAGTGCTTAGTATGGCTGCCTGGCAAGTGGGATGCTGAAGCAAGTTCAGCATGACGACATGAATTCAGACTTACGAAGTTTTTAAAACTTCGTAAGTCTGGATCTACAAATGCCAGATCAAAAACGGGTGTCATGGGTAGCCTGTCGAAGCATAGTGGGTTAGGCCTCTGCGCACGACCCTTCGACAAGCTCAGGGTGACATGCCTGCGCCCTGGTGTAATTAATGATTCGGCCTGTAAAGATGGGATTTACCAACCGGCGAATACAGCTGAAACAATTCAGTAAAAGCATTTTGATACAGCCAATTAACCAATTATCAAATAACCTTAAATAATTTAAAATGCAAACTATTAACCGTACACAGCTATTCAGGGCAAGCTGCCTGTCGTTGCTGGTAACCTCATTATCATTCGGTATCCGTGCCGGGATTTTGAATGACCAGGGCGTAAGATTTCATTTGAACGCTTCGCAACTGGGTACCATTGCAGCAACCGCTTTCTGGGGCTTTCCGCTGGCTATCATTGTAGGCGGCTTTATTGTCGATATCATTGGTATGAAAAAGCTGCTGGTGTCAGCCTTCGTATTTCACCTGGTGGGGATCCTGCTTACCATTTTTGCCAATGGCTACTGGACGCTGTTTCTTTCTACCTTAATGATTGGTATTGCTAATGGTACGGTTGAGGCTTCATGTAACCCGCTTGTAGCTTCGCTATATACAGATAATAAAACTACAAAGCTTAATCACTTTCACCTCTGGTTTCCGGCAGGCATAGTAATAGGTACTTTAATAGTATTCGGTCTGGATACCACTTTGGCCCATGGCGTATCGCCCAAACCATACTGGATCTCGCAGGTTGAAATTGCTTTGATGCTGATCCCTACCATTGCTTATGGGTACCTGTTCTCGAAATTGGATTTCCCGGTTACCGAGCGTGTATCTGCCGGTGTAAGTACCGAGGATATGTATAAGGCATTGATCAATCCCTTGTTCCTGTTCATGATCATTTGTATGTTCGGAACAGCTATTACCGAATTATTCACCAACCAGTGGACTGACGTTTTATTCAAAACAGTTACGGACAACGCCATCCTTATTTTAACTTTTGTTGCCTCGGTACAGGTATTGGGCCGCGCGTTTGCAAGCCCGATAGTTCATCGTTTGGCACCTCAGGGAGTGCTGCTAATCTCGGCCATATTATCGGCATTGGGCATTTATCTGATGGTACACCTGCATGGTGATGCTATTTACTTCGCAGCAGTAGTTTTTGGTTTAGGGGTAGCGTTCTTTTGGCCTTGCATGATAGGCTTTGTGGCCGAAAACCTGCCGCGTACCGGTGCTGTAGGCCTAAACCTGATGGGCGGCGCGGGCATGTTCGGAGTGTCTATTTATATGATATTTATGGGCGGTTTTTACGATAAAATAATGGCTTCGAAATTACCGGCAGGTGCCAGTCTGGATGCTTACCGTTCGGCGCCGGCTGGCTCTGAAATGGCGAAGGCGTTCGATGCCGCACGGTCGGCGGCCGGTCCGGAAGTGTTAAACACAACCCTGATTATACCGGTTGTATTAATCGTGGCATTTATAGGATTGGTAATTTACATGCGCTCACGTAAAAAAACTGCTTCATTAGGCGCTATATCGGTTTAATAGGGTTTTAATTATGATAAAAAATTGTAATTTTCGCCTCATTAACCAACCCAATTAAAATTACATGATGAAAAATAGCAGGAGCTTTGTTAAGGAACAGATTTTCTGTTAGGTTATCATCGAAAACAACAATTAAACTCTTATGAAAAAAGTATTCGTTATTCTTTGTATCAGCGCGGCTTTTGCTGCCTGTGGCGGAAATTCATCAAAAAACACCGGTGGCAGCGACAGTACCCAGGGTGCAAATCAATCTGCTAAAGCGGCAAATTCTGATGCAGATACAGTTGTAGCTAAAACCGGTACCGAATCAACAGGCGGTTCTGCAGGTTCAGCAACCGGCGAAAAATTAATAGCAACGTTAGATTGCAGCACCTGTCATAAAGTTGATACCAAAGTTATCGGCCCTGCATTCCAGGATATCGCTAAAAAATATGATGCTTCACAGGCTAATATCGATATGCTTGCCAAAAAAATCATCAGTGGCGGCAGCGGTAACTGGGGCAACATAGCCATGACCCCGCACCCTTCATTACCTGAAAGTGATGCCAAAGAAATTGTACAGTACATTTTATCATTAAAAAAATAATAAGGGTAATTAAATCCGACCTTAAAGTATAATTATGACTATCGGAATTAGGGTAAAACTTTCAACAATGATGTTCCTGGAGTTCTTTATCTGGGGCGCGTGGTTTGTAACAATGGGCACTTATTTAACGGTTACGTTAAAAGCTACCGGAACGCAAAATGCTGGTGCTTACGCAACGCAATCATTAGGTGCCATTATCGCTCCTTTTGTGATCGGACTTATTGCTGATAAATACTTTTCGGCACAAAGGATCCTGGGTGTACTGCACCTGTTGGGCGCTGCCTCACTTTATTATGCAACTACCATAGCTGATTTTGATAAGTTTTACCCTAATATCCTGTTTTACATGATCATTTACATGCCAACACTGGCACTGGTAAATTCGGTTTCATTTAAGCAGATGCAAAACCCCAGTAAGGAGTTCCCTTTAATCAGGGTGTTCGGCACAGCCGGGTGGATCGTTGCAGGGATAGTTATCGGCTTATTAGGATGGGAGAAAAGCGGAACGCTTGTGCTCACCTTCAAAATGGCATCAATAGCATCTCTCATATTGGGTTTATTGAGCTTTACATTGCCTGATACCCCTCCGGTAAAAAGAGGGCAGAAGACCACATTTGGCGATATCATTGGCTTAGATTCAATCGGCTTGTTAAAAAACAGGTCGTATTTAATTTTCTTTTTGGCGTCGGTAGCTATATGTGTACCATTGGCGTTTTACTACAACTTTACCAACCCTTTTTTAAATGAAGTGGGCGTTAAAGCCGCTGCCGGTGTACAGGCCATGGGGCAGGTATCCGAGCTGGCGTTCATGGCAGCGATGCCTTTGTTTTTTGTGCGGTTCGGTGTAAAAAAAATGCTGGCTATCGGTATGCTGGCCTGGGTACTGCGGTATATATTCTTTGCCTACGGCGACGCAGGTTCAAGCTACTGGATGCTTATTGCGGGTATAGTAATGCATGGTATCTGTTACGATTTCTTCTTTGTAACCGGGCAGATCTATACCGATAATTTAGCGGGCGAGCGTTTTAAAAGCGCGGCCCAGGGCTTTATTACCTTAGCAACTTATGGCGTAGGAATGCTTATAGGTTCGTACATTTCAGGCCCTATTGTTGATCATTGGAAAGTATCAGATACATCACATAACTGGCAAACCATTTGGCTTATACCGGCAGGTATTGCCGCTGTGGTATTGATATTATTCCTCGCTTTATTTAAAGATAAAACAAGCATGGCCACAAAACCAGGTTTGGATATTCAGGAACCATCAGCACAAACCGAAATATAATTATGGCATCAAATCAAAACAGGCGGTCGGCTATTAAAAGCATGATCGCGGGCACGGCCGCAATTGGCGCGTCGGGTGTATTATCTTCATTTACCACCGAAACTGAAAAACATATGCAGGCTGATGATAAGCTCAAAGGCAATATTAACCATGCTGTATGCCGCTGGTGTTACGGCGATTTTACGGTAGATCAGCTTTGTGCCGCCGCTAAGGATATCGGCATAAAAGGGATCGACCTGGTTGGCCCTTCAGACTGGCCTACACTAAAAAAATATGGCTTGTTCTCCTCAATGTGCAACGGTGCCGAGATCAACCTTACCGATGGTTTTGGCGATAAACAGTTTCATGCCAAGCTGCATGAAAACTATACCAAAATGATCCCGCTGGTGGCAGAAGCCGGTTATAAAAACCTGATCTGCTTTAGCGGCAGCCGTCGCGGTAAAACCGACGAGGAAGGCTGGAATAACTGCGTTGAAGGCCTTAAACCTATGGTAGCCCTTGCCGAAAAACACAACGTAATATTGGTAATGGAACTGCTGAACAGCAAAATTGACCATAAAGATTACCAGTGCGACAGGGTAGAGTGGGGCGCGGAACTTTGCCGCAGGCTCGGTTCGGAAAACTTTAAATTGCTGTATGATATTTATCACATGCAAATTGATGAAGGCGATGTGATCCGCAATATCCGCGCTAATCATCAGTATATCGCTCATTACCATACCGGCGGTGTTCCCGGCCGTAACGAAATTGATGAAACACAGGAACTTTACTATCCGGCCATTATGCGTGCCATTGTTGAGGTAGGGCATAAGGGTTTTGTAGCGCAGGAGTTCATCCCGAAACAGAAAGATAAAATAGCTTCGCTTAAAAAGGCGGTGCATATTTGTGATGTTTAAACCTTACATCACCTTATCACTCTAAAAAGCTAAACTAATAAAACAAATACATGACAACCAGAAGAACATTTTTAGCACAAGCCGGATTAATGGCAGCAGGCGCAATGCTTGCACCGAAATTGGTATCGGCGAAAGCTTCAAATAAAGTGGGCCTGCAATTGTATAGCCTGCGCGATCAATTACCCAAAGATGTAAAAGGTGTTATTGCACAAGTGGCAAAAGCCGGTTATAATGAGGTTGAAACCTTTGGCTTTAACAAAGAAACAGGATATTGGGGATTAAAAGGTAAAGAATTTAGTCAGCTATTAAAAGATAATGGCTTAACAACTCCAAGCGGTCATTACGGACTGGACGAATACTTTGGCTCTGGTAAAACTGACGACCTGAACGCATACATTGAGGTTGCCAATACCATTGGCCAGTCGCACATTATTATCCCTTCTTTAAACCACAACTTTATTAAAACGGTTGACGACTGCAAAGGCGTTGCCGAGAAAATGAATAAGATTGCCGAGATACTGAAAGCATCGGGCTTAAAATTAGGTTACCATAACCACAACTTTGAGTGGGCGCCTGTCGGTGATACTACTTTTTACGATGTAGTACTTAACAACACCGACCCTAAACTGGTGGCCATGGAAATGGATCTTTACTGGGTAGTACGCGCCGGTAAAAACCCGGTTGAGATTTTTGAAAAACACCCCGGCCGTTTCGCTTTTGTGCATGTTAAAGACAGGGATAAAACCAATGCCGAACTAAATACAGAAATAGGTAACGGTGATATCGACTTCAAAACCATATTGGGTAAAGCTAAACTTGCGGGCATTAAGCACTTTATTGTTGAGCAGGAAAACTATACCAATATTGATCCGTATGTGAGCATTGCAAAAAGCGCTTCATATCTTAAAAATACGCTTCACGTTTAAACCAATTATTTTAGAGAGATGAAATATCCATTAATACTAACCGCCCTTTTAGCAGGAAGCTGCTTCATGGCAAACGCGCAAAATGCCAAACCTGAAGACACCGAGATTTGGGAACCGGTACCTAAAGTAGTTACGCCGGGCAAAAATTTAGGCGATGCCCCTTCAGACGCAATTATTTTGTTTAACGGTAAAGGCCTTGACGAGTGGGTTTCTGTTGAAGATAAAACCCCGGCTAAATGGCTGGTTAAAGGTGATGTACTTACCGTAAATAAAGCTACCGGTAATATTGAAACCAAAAGAACTTTCAGCAATTACCAATTGCATATTGAGTGGAAAGTGCCTGCTAACATTACAGGCAGCGGGCAGGCCCGTGGCAACAGCGGCGTGTTCTTAGCTTCGATAGGTAAAGGTGATGCAGGTTATGAGCTACAGGTTTTAGATTCGTACGAAAACAAAACTTATGTTAACGGCATGGCAGGCAGCTTGTATAAGCAAGTGATCCCACTGGCAAACCCTGGTCGCAAACCCGGCGAGTGGAATGTTTATGATGTAATTTGGACCGCTCCTGTATTTAACGAAGACGGTTCATTGAAATCGGCAGCAAGGGCTACCGTATTTTTCAATGGCGTGTTGGTTGAAAACAACTTTGAGCTGCTTGGTCCTACTCAATACATCGGCAAACCATCTTATGAAGGTAAAAAACATGGCCCGTCGCCAATTAAGTTACAGGCCCATGGCGATAAGAGCGAGCCGCTTAGCTTCCGCAATATTTGGGTAAGAGAGCTGTAAACAACGCTGCTATTGTTGAAAATATGATGAGCCTCCTGGTAATGCCGGGAGGCTTTTTTTATGGTACCGTATTTAATATTCTAATGGCAGAATCTACGGTTGCTCAACGCTGTATTCGTTTTATATATAATCTATTTACTAATTAGCTTATTAGCTTTAGTTTGGCGCATTCCGCTTTCAGTTTTATATGATTGGTTTTTTTTGTCAACATTAAACTTATAAATATTATAGCCGTATAAGCTAACTATAAACCATTTCTGTTTCTCTTTTGGAGCGGATTTTCAGGAACATTAAAACTCAACACAGCCTGTTATTTTGAATATCTATAAATATTTGTTTGTTGTGGTTGCCTTGCTGAGTGCCCGAAATGGGTTTTCGCAGGATAGGAACCTTAAGTTTGAACATATCGGTACCCGGGAGGGCTTATCACAAATTAATGTAAGTACCATAATTCAGGATAGCCGGGGTTTTATGTGGATAGGTACCCGCGACGGCCTTAACCGGTATGACGGGTACGGCTTTGTGATATATAAGCACAGTATCCAGGATGATAATTCATTAAGCAGTAACCTGATATCAGATATTGCCGAAGATAAAGAGGGCAACATATGGCTCGCTACACTTTTTGGCCTAAATAAACTCGACCGTAAAACAGGTAAGTTTATACATTACTTTCATGACAGCGCCAATTCAAACAGCATCTCGAGTAATTTTGTAAACAGGCTGATATTTGATCATGATGGTATTTTATGGATAGGCAGCCAAAAAGGCGGGCTCGACAGGTTTGATATCTACCAAAATAAATTTACCCATTACAAACACAACGAGGCCGACCTGTCGTCATTAAGTGACGATGATGTTACCGCGTTAAAGGAAGACTCCAAACACCGTTTATGGGTTGGTACCCTGAGCCACGGCCTTAACCTTTTTGACAGAAAGAAGGAAACTTTTACACGATATCAAAGCCAGCCGGGGGTAAATACCAGTATTTCAGGAGGGTATGTAAGTACTATTTATGAAGATATTGCGGGCAGGTTATGGGTAGGAACCGAAGATGGCGGGCTTAATTTATTTGACCCGGGAAAAGGCACATTTAAACATTACCTCCAGAATAAAAAAGATTCGGGCACCATCTCGGGCTATACTGTTTTGGCATTAAGCATGGACCTGAACGGTAATTTGTGGGTAGGTACCGAAAATAATGGCGTTAATATCCTGAACCCGGTTACCGGAAAAATAACAGGCTATAAGCATGATGATATTGACAGGGGCAGTATGAATGGTAATTCCATTTACAGTATTTGCCGGGACAGGATGGGTAATATGTGGCTGGGGGCATTTAGTGGCGGTATTAACCTGTATAAGCGCAGTACCGAAAGCTTTTCGCATTTCAGGCATAGCTCATCGCCAAACAGCCTGGCCAATAATTTTGTACTTTGTCTGCATGAAGATCAGGATAGTAATATTTGGGTAGGTACCGACGGGGGCGGCGTTAATGTGTTTAACAAGGATGGTACTGTTAAACACTATGTGAATGATCCGGCTAATGCCAATAGTCTGGCAGGAAATTATGTATTGAACATCATCCAGGATTTTAAGGGTGACTTTTGGATAGGTACCTGGGCTGATGGCTTGTGCCGGTTTAATCCCACCACGGGCAAATTTACCGGCTTTAAACATGACCTGGCAAAACCCGGCAGCTTAAGTAATAATAATGTTTATGCCCTTACCCAAACCCGCGATAACCGCATTTGGGTAGGCACCTATAACGGCGGCCTCGACCTGTACGACGAAAAATCGGGTACATTTTCGGCTTTTAATTATGATCCTAATGATCCTAAAAGTATCAGCAGCGATAGGATCTATTCCCTGCTTGAGGATCATAACGGCAATTTTTGGGTCGGCACTTTTGATGCCGGCCTCAATTTGATGGATAGGAAAACAGGTACCTTCACCCGGTTTCAGCACGACGAGAGGCGTAACAGCATCAGCAATAACAGCGTCCCCGATTTGTTTGAGGATAGTAAAGGCCGCATCTGGATTAGTACACTTTCGGGGCTTAATCTATTTAACCCGGTTACCAAACATTTTACGGCGTTTACAACCAAAAATGGCTTACCAAGCGATGTTATTTATGCTGTGCGCGAAGATAAGTTGGGCACCATATGGGTTAGCACCAATAATGGCTTATCCAACTATGATCCGGTTAAGAACACCTTTAAAAACTATACTATTGAAGATGGTTTACAGGATGAAGAGTTTAAATCACATTCGGCCCTGCAAACTAAGGATGGCAGGATCTTTTTTGGGGGGATTAATGGTTTCAATTCCTTTACACCCGCACAGATCTTAAAACCATCCGCCTTTATGCCCCTGGTTATCACCAATTTTCAATTGTTCAATAAAACCGTGAAAATTGCTCTCGGCAAGGATGACCCATCTCCCTTGAAACAAGATATAAGTGATACCAAATCAATCAAATTATCCTATACTCAATCTGTAATTACATTACAGTATGCGGCGCTTGATTACTCTTCATCGGATAAAAAGAAGTACAGTTACATACTCGAAAACTTCGACACAGACTGGAACAACGTGGGAAGCCGGAATACCGCTTCATACACCAATTTGCCACCGGGCGAGTATACATTTAAATTAAAGTATCAGAATACGTCAGGGTTATGGTCGCCGCCTTCAGCGGGATTAAAAATTACCATTGTGCCGCCGTTTTGGTTAACCTGGTGGTTTAAATTAATTGCCGCGGCAACCATAATTGCTTTGGTATACTTTATTTTTAAATACCGGATTAAATTTCTGAAGGCACAAAAAACCGTACTGGAGCGCCAGGTAAAGGAACGTACCGAAAGCCTGGTAAAAATGACAGCGAATGAACGCCTGGCCCGCGAGGCATCAGAAAAAGCCCGTGAAGAAGCCGAAAGCGCCAATAAGGCCAAGAGTATTTTCCTGGCTACCATGAGCCACGAAATCCGGACACCTATGAACGGGGTTATCGGTATGGCAACATTGCTGGCCAGTACCCGGCTTACCAGCGAGCAGGAGGAGTATACCGAAACTATAAAAAATTGCGGCGATGCCCTATTAACGGTTATCAATGACATTCTTGATTTCTCTAAAATTGAATCGGGCAATATGGAGCTTGATGAAGAGGATTTTGACCTGCGTGATTGTATAGAAGGCGTTTTGGATGTTTTTGCCGAAAAGGCTTCGCGGTTAAATCTTGACCTGGTTTACCAGGTTGAACATAATGTGCCGGTACAAATTATTTCCGATTCGATACGTCTTCGACAGATCCTGATTAACCTGGTAGGCAATGCGGTGAAATTCACAACCCAGGGCGAAGTTTTTATACTGGTAGGGGTAAAAGAGCAAAAAGATGACGACCTTGAATTGATCTTTAAAATAAGGGACACAGGCATCGGCATTGCCGAGGATAAACTGGAGCGTTTGTTTAAGCCGTTTTCGCAGGTTGATTCAAGTACCACACGTAAGTATGGGGGCACCGGTTTGGGTTTGGCTATAAGCGAAAAACTGGTTAAGCTGATGGGTGGCGAAATCAGCGTACAAAGCGAAATAGGCAGGGGAACTACTTTCTCGTTCACCTTAAAATCAAAAGTGGGACAAAAGGTAAAACGAAATTACGTTTACCTTAACCTTACCGAGCTTGAAAACAAGCGTATTTTATTTGTTGATGACAATGCTACCAATCGCGATATAATTGACACGCAGCTGAGGCAGTGGAAATATGAGCCTGTAGTTGTGGCATCGGCAACTGAGGCATTGAAAGTGCTTAACGATCAGGATGAGCATGTTGACCTGCTGATAACAGATATGAGCATGCCCGAAATGGATGGCCTGCAGCTGGCTAAAGAAGTAAAACGGAAATTTCCTGAAATGCCCATTGTATTATTAAGCTCGATAGGCAGTGAACAAAGTAAACGGGAAGACAACATATTTAATGCGGTATTGACTAAGCCTACAAAGCATAATCTGTTACATAAGCATATTGTTGAGCAGTTAAAAGCCGGCAGCGGTATTAAAACTGAGTACCAGCAGGTACAAACAGCGTTTTCTAAGGATTTTGCTAAAAATTACCCCATGAGCATTCTGATAGCCGAGGATAATTTAATAAACCAGAAACTTGCTATGCATATGTTAAGTAAAATGGGCTATAGCGCTGATATTGCGGAAAATGGGCATGTTGCGTTAAATGCTATGGTAACAAAACATTACAGCCTGATTTTGATGGATGTACAAATGCCCGATATGGATGGTTTGGAAGCAACGCGCTTTATCCGCAGTAACATGCAGGACCAGCCGGTAATTATTGCCATGACCGCAAACGCAATGCCTGAAGATAAGCAGGCATGTATTGACGCCGGGATGAATGACTATCTGAGCAAGCCCATGAAACTTTCTGACTTAATGGAGATGCTTGAAAAATGGGGTAAATATATAAACGGACATAATGCAGGTTTAATGAATTGACATTATATTTACTTCGAAAATATAACGCAGTTATGAACCCTTTTGTTAAATCATCTATCGCTTTTTTTACCTGTTTATTTATCGCTGCAGTGGCATTGGCAAATGCACCGGCGCGTAATTATTATCAACTTAAAATATACCATTACAAAACCCAGGCACAGGAAAATACCATTGAAAAGTATTTACAAAAGGCCTATATACCTGCGCTGCACCGGGCCGGTATTAAGAATGTGGGTGTGTTTAAGCCTGTAAGCCAGGTAGATACCGCGAAGCTGTTATATGTATTTACACCCTTTCAATCATGGGATAAGTTGATGGGTATCGATCAAAAGTTACAGGCCGATGCGGCGTATCTTGCCGATGGAAAGGATTACATTGACGCCGCTTATAATGAGCAGCCTTATACCCGTTTGGAAACAATTATACTACAGGCGTTTCCGGGCATGCCTTCAACAGCGGTGCCTAATTTGACCGCTAAAAAAGCCGATAGGGTTTATGAATTGCGTAGTTATGAAAGTCCTACCGAAAAATATAATGTCAATAAGGTAACCATGTTTAATGTGGGCGATGAAATAGGCCTGTTTAAACGGCTTGGTTTTAATGCCGTTTTTTATTCGGAGGTTATTGCGGGCAGCCATATGCCTAATTTAATGTACATGACCACTTTTAACAGTAAAGAAGACCGGGACAAGCATTGGGACACTTTTGGTAAAGATGCTTACTGGAAAACGCTTTCGGCTAAAGCTGAGTACCAGCATAACGTTTCCCATGCTGATATTATCTTTCTGCGCCCGGCAGATTATTCTGATTTTTAAGCGAACTTCTTGCTAATGAGCTTGATCTACAGGTGAATTTTTCGTCCCCTCAGGGTCTCTCGCAGAGGACCCTGAGGTATACGCCATGCTTATTCGCCGTTCTGGATAATCAATCCGGTAGATATTTAAATTGCGGTGAATTGCATTTTTAGTGTGCCAGAGGTACACAACATCTCCGCCAGGAACAACTCAACGGTATAAAAATAAATCAGCGGAATCAACGCGATCAAAAAAGAATCAACGGTCGGTATTGAATATTTTGTCCGATATCGATCACTTTTTTAAAAGTTGAAAAATATAACTTATTGATATTTAATGTTTTAATATTGGTATAGCTCTTGCAAAACCTTATCCAAATTTATCACAATGGATAAGGAAATTACACTTGAAGTTACAGCTGCCAAACGCAAAAAAAGCGCGGTTATCATCATTATCAGCATAGCTGTTTTGGTGCTTGCCGTAATGCTTTTGCGCGGATATATTAAATCAACCATTACCAGGGCCGAGATTACAACCGCCAAAGTTGAAATCGGCAATATCGAAAATACCATCAATGCTACCGGCGAGGTTTTGCCTGAGTTTGAAGAGATCATCACCAGCCCGATAAATGCATCTATCAAGAGTGCGCTGATGGATGCGGGTAATAAGGTCAAAGCCGGCCAATCGATATTAACGCTGGATAAATCGGCTACCCAAACCGATTTTGAAAAACAAAAGTTTCAGCTCGAAACCAAACGCACCGAGATCAGCAAACTCAAGCTTGATCTGAACAAAAGCTTCTACGACATTCAATCCAATAATGATATTAAACAACTCCACATCAGCAACCTTGCCGATGCCGTTGAAAATGCCAAACGCCTGTATAAAGCCGGCGGCGGTACCCGCGAAAATATTGAACAGGCCGAGCTGAACCTCAAAGTTGCACAGCTTGAAAAAAAACAGCTGGAAAACGAGATCAAAAGCAAGCAGCAAACCATGCAGCTGGAGATTAAAGAAGCTGAAATAGCGGCAGATATCCAGCAAAACGATTTGAAAGAATTACAACGTAAACTTGACCTGGCCAATGTGGTGGCAACACGGGCAGGAGTGATCACCTACGTAAACAAAAATATTGGCGCCAACATTCACGAAGGTGAAACCCTGGCACGGATTGCCGATCTGGGCAGTTTCAGGATCCAGGGCAGTATTTCTGATAACTCTGCCGATCAGCTGCATAGCGGCTTGCCGGTTATTGTACGGATCAATGATGCCCAGCTAAGGGGGCATGTAAGCAATATATCCCCATCGGTACAAAACAGCATCATTTCGTTTGACGTGCAGCTGGATGACCGGGCCAGCAAATTGCTCCGGCCCAACATGAAAGTCGACGTTTTTTTGGTGACGGCCACGCATAATAAGATCATGCGGGTATCCAACGGTCCGGCATTTAAAGGCCCTTCCGTTCAGGATATTTTTGTGCTGAACAATGGTAAAGCCGAACGCCGCACGGTACACATTGGTCTCACCAATTTTGACTATGTAGAGATCCGGGACGGCGTAAAACCCGATGATGTGATAATCACATCAGATATGAGCGAATATAAAAACTCGAAGGAAGTGACGGTAAAATAAGCATCAGCACCACCCAAACCCTCCCCAGAAGGGAGGGCTTAAAAGAGAGGGCTATAAAAAAGTCTCCCCTTCCGGGGGAGATTTAGAGGGGGTGGCTGTTTATTTAAAAAGATATTATCATGAAATTTCTATACACCATATTATTATTAACCATAACCGCAGGAGCGTTGGCTCACAGTGGCACCGATACCCTGCGGCTAACGCTGCAGCAGGTGGTTGACATGGCCAAGGCCAACTCAATAGCTGCTAAGCAGGCTGCTACCGTACGCGAAACCAAGTATTGGGAATACCGCACTTATAAATCAAACTACCAGCCGCAGCTGGCCTTAAGCGGTACTTTACCGGGCTATACCAAAACATTTTCGCAGGTGCAGCAGCCCGATGGCACTATACTTTTCCAGCCTATTCATAATGACAACTCGTCGTTACAACTTAACTTTAGCCAAAGTATTACAGCTACCGGCGGTACTATTTATGGTACCACACAATTACAGCGGTTTGATGATTTTGACAGGCATAATGTATTGTATAACGGTATCCCTTACGGTATAAATTATTCACAGCCGCTGTTTCAGTTCAACAGCCTTAAATGGGATAAAAAAATTGAACCTTTAAAGTTTAACGAAAGCAAGCAGGTTTACATTGAAGCCCAGGAAAAGATAGCGGTTGACGTGGAAGGGTACTTTTTTGACCTGCTGCTGGCCCAGGTAAACCTCAAGATTGCCGAAACCAACTTAACTAATACCCAGGGGATATTAAAGGTAGCCAACCTCAAGTATGAGTTAGGAAAAGTATCAAAAAACGAGATCCTGCAACTACAACTGGAAAAGATCAACGCGCAGAAAGCCGTTGGTACAGCCAGGCGCGATATGGAGATTGCTACACTGAACCTGCGCAGTTTTACGGGGCAGGAG
The DNA here is from genome assembly GCF_014643835.1 of Mucilaginibacter rubeus. Lineage (GTDB taxonomy): Bacteria > Bacteroidota > Bacteroidia > Sphingobacteriales > Sphingobacteriaceae > Mucilaginibacter > Mucilaginibacter rubeus. The sequence continues at coordinate 177,407 of NZ_BMKD01000001.1, forward strand.
GGGAGTGAGCGGATAGTACTGGTAGTACCGAAAAATATTAGCCAGATGACCGTTTCATCAGATAAAGTGCTGGCCGAAGCTTACGCCAACCGCTCAGATGCCATCGCTTTTTCACGCCGTATTGCAGAAGCAAAACGCGATGTGGCTAAAGCCAAAGGGCAAAATGGTTTAACCGCCACGCTTACCGCCAGCCTGGGCTTTTCAAATACAGCTACCAATATTCCTGATGTATACAAGAACCCTCAAAACCAGCAATTGCTGCAGGTACAGCTTTCTATCCCGATACTGGATTGGGGCAGGTCCAAATCCCGTGCTAAAACGGCTTTAGCCAACCAGCAGTTTACCGAGTATGCTGTTGAGCAGGATAAACAAACTTTTAAACAGCAGATAGTAACCCAGGTATCGCTTTTTAATGTAATGAAAGAGCAACTGGTTTATACCGCGCAGGCCGATAGCATAGCCGCCGAAAAATACCAGATAGCACGTGAACGCTACGTTTTAGGCGATCTGAGCATTACCGATCTCGGCATCGCCTTCCGCGAAAATGACCAGGCCCAGCGCGATTATGTAGCCGCCCTCCGTGATTTTTGGGGTGCTTACTACCAGTTGCGTTACCTTTCGCTCTATGATTTTGAAACAAACAAAAAAATCACCTATAACTAATTCAATATTTATTTTAACAGAAATCTAAACACATAAACGATAAAAATCACTAAATCACTAATTCATTAAATCAATAATTAATCACTCATGATACGTTTACAAAACATTGAAAAGGTATACCGTACCGATACCGTAGAAACCCTGGCCCTGAACAGCGTAAGCCTTGACATTGCCAAAGGCGAATTTTTATCCATCATGGGCCCCTCGGGCTGTGGCAAAAGCACCCTGCTTAACATCATGGGCCTGCTCGACGCGCCCTCAAAAGGACAGATCAGGATTGACGATCAAAAAACAGAAGGCATGAATGATAAGCAACTGGCAGCTTTCCGCAATAAAAAGCTGGGTTTTATTTTCCAAAGCTATCATCTTATTAACGACCTGCAGGTGCTTGATAATGTAGAGCTGCCGTTGCTTTACCGGGATACCACCGCCAAACAGCGCCGTGAGCTGGCTGCCGAAGCACTGGAAAAGGTAGGGCTTGCTAACCGTTTGAAACATTTTCCTACACAACTGTCCGGCGGTCAGCGGCAGCGTGTGGCCATAGCCAGGGCCATTGTAGGCAAGCCCGAAATTATTTTGGCCGATGAGCCTACCGGTAACCTGGATAGCGCCATGGGCAACGAAATTATGGAGATCCTCCTTAACCTTAACCGTAACGATGGTACAACCATAGTAATGGTTACGCACGATGAAAATATGGCGCATAAAACCCACAGGCTGGTGCGCTTATTTGATGGTGCACAAGTTCAATAATTAACCGGTTTTAACATTAGAAGTTATGCTTAAAAATTATTTAAAAATAGCCATAGCGGTACTCAAGCGCCGTAAGTTTTTTACGTTTATCAGCTTGTTTGGCATCAGCTTTACACTTACCATATTAATGGTAGTTACCTCTTTTGCCGATAAGATGTTTGGTCCTAATTACCCGGATAACAAGCGCGATAGGTCGTTATATGTGATTGAACATGAGGAGTTTGATGATAAAACGCAGGGGATGAATAAAGGGCCCATGTCGTTTTACTTCCTCAATCACTATGCGGCCAGTATGAAAACACCGGCAAAGGTCGCCATTTCATCAATGTTCACTTTTACCAATACGTATGTGAATAATAAAAAGATCAGTATCAGCCTGAAATTTGCCAACGCCGATTATTGGGATGTACTTGATTATCAATTTTTAGAAGGAAGACCCTTTACAAAACAGCAAATTGATAATGCCGAAAAGGTAGCAGTTATATCTGAAGATACACGGAGGGATTACTTTGGCGATATACCATCAGTAGTTGGTAAATACATCGAGGCAGATAATGTTAAATACCGGGTTTTAGGTGTGGTTAAAGATGTGCCTGCAACTTTGTTTACCCTTTATGCAGATATCTACCTGCCGTATACCGTATCTAAAAATGATTACAGGAATAAAGATTTCGGCGGCAACTATTCGGCTATTTTAATGGGAAATTCAAAAGACGATCTTCCTAAAATGAAAAGCGAGTTTGCAAATGTTATCTCCCGCATTTCGATGAAAGACAAGCAGTTTAACCACCTGTATTGTTATGCCGATAGTTATTTTAACACGCTTGTGCGTACTATGGCCGGTAGAAAGGAGAATTCCGGGATGGCCACGTTCGTTGTCATCATATCTATATTCGTTTTCCTGTTTTTACTGCTGCCAACCTTAAACCTGGTGAATATCAACATCACCCGCATTATGGAGCGTTCGTCGGAGATTGGTGTTCGTAAGGCATTTGGTGCTTCGTCAAAAACACTGGTTTACCAGTTTATTATCGAAAATATTATTCTTACATTTTTAGGTGGGCTTATCGGGGTGGTATTATCTGTTATTGTTATAAAAATAATTAACGGGGCCAATCTTATAGCCCATCTTGAACTTACTTTAAACTTTACCGTGTTGTTTTACAGCCTGCTCACCTGTATTTTCTTCGGACTACTATCGGGCGTATATCCGGCCTGGCGCATGTCGCGGCTCAACGTGGTAACGGCTTTAAAGGCGTAATAAAATCAATTGACATTTTAATCAAAATATTATGTTTAAGCACTTATTTAAACTAATCTGGAATAAAAAGAAACAAAACTTTCTACTTATTTCCGAGATGCTGATCTCCTTTATGGTGATTTTCGCAGTATTCACACTGGTTGTGTATTACTACAGTAACTACAAAAACGCTATGGGCTTTGACTATGACAAGGTTTGGGTAATTAATTATAGTAATTCTGTCAAATCAACCCGTGCCGATTCATTGAGCTTGTTTTATGAAACTTTAAAGCAAACTATAAAATCAATGCCTCAAATTGAGGATGCGAGCTTTGTAAGCAGTAACTCGCCCTTTTCGTTTAACCAAAGCAATGGCGGAGTTGAATATAAAAAGAGACATCTTAATAGCGTTGATTTTTTTACAGCGGATAATGATTATCCAAATGTTGTGAAAGTTAAAGTACTTGAAGGGCGTTGGTTTGGCAAACAGGATATAGTATACAAAAATAAGCCCGTGGTTATTAATCAATCGCTTAAGGAAGAGGTATTTGGAAAAGAAAGCGCTATAGGTAAGATTTTAGGTAATGAAAAAGATAAAGAAGCCGATAAAATGCGCATTATTGGCGTAGTGGCCGATATGAAAATAAGAGGCGATTATAAACCTGCCGGCCTTGGCCTTTATAATAGACTGGATACCGGCTCATTCAAGTGGATAGGTACTATACTGGTAAAGGTGCGCCCTACTGCCGACGCTGCTTTTGAAAGCCGTTTGTACAAAACCGTATCGAACGCCATGAAAGAGTCAAATGTAGAAATAGAGCATTTAGATAATAAACTTAAAAAGATAAATCAGGTATCCATTGTACCGGCCATCATTTTGCTTGTAGTGGCTACTTTTTTGATTATCAATGTAGCTTTGGGTTTGTTTGGTGTGTTATGGTATAATATTAACAAGCGCCGCTCGGAGATCGGGCTAAGGCGGGCAATTGGCGCAACTGGTAAATCGGTATCATGGCAACTGGTGAGCGAATCATTGATATTAGCTACAATATCATTAGTTGTGGGTTCGTTTTTCGCGGTGCAGTTCCCGCTGATGAATGTTTTTGATATGCCGGCCACCGTTTACATTATGGCTATTTTGTTGTCGGTTGTTTTTATTTATGCACTGGTGCTTCTTTGCTCATTGTATCCCGGCAAACAGGCTGCGGCTATTTACCCCGCTGTTGCTCTACACGAAGAATAATTACGATATTAACCGCCTGTTATGATATTGGTTATTGATGATGATATTGCTGTACGCACCTCGCTGATCCTGCTGTTAAAAAGCGAGGGGTATGATGTTGCAGGTACCGATGAGCCTGCCGAAGCCTTGAAGATCATTAAGAAAAAGGCTCCTGAGTTGGTCATTTTAGATCTTAATTTTTCGATAGATACATCAGGACAGGAGGGAATGGAACTGCTTGCAAAGATCAAAGCTTTTAACAGCGCTATCCCCGTGATTCTTATCACCGGCTGGGGGAGCATTGAATTGGCAGTTAAAGGTATGAAACTGGGCGCCAATGATTTCATCAATAAGCCGTGGAATAACGAGTACCTTATTCAATCAGTTAAAACCCTGCTCGATCTGCAGGATAAAAAAAACGAGCACCATACCCGTAAGCAACTGGATAAAACCTACAACTTTGAAAATATTGTAGGCGAAGATCCCCGGATGCTCGATATCCTGGAAACCATTGGCCGGGTAGCCTCAACCGATGCATCGGTGCTGATTATGGGCGAAAGCGGTACAGGTAAAGAGCTGATAGCCGAGGCCATTCATCAAAACAGTCTCCGCCGTAATAAGCCATTCATCAAGGTGAACCTTGGGGGGATTTCTACCTCTTTGTTTGAAAGCGAAATGTTCGGCCATATCCGCGGAGCGTTTACAGATGCCCGGTTTGACAGGGTAGGCCGCTTTGAAATGGCAAATAAAGGCACCATTTTTTTAGATGAAATAGGCGACCTGGATGCCGGCAGCCAGGTAAAGCTGCTCCGCGTATTGCAGGACCGCACCTATGAAGTATTGGGCAGCAGCCGTACAAAAACGGTTGATACCCGTGTTGTTTGCGCCACAAATAAAAATCTTAACGAGATGGTGGCCCGGGGTACTTTTCGCGAGGATTTATTGTACCGGATCAACCTCATTACAGTTTACCTGCCGGCCCTGCGCGAGCGGCCAAAGGATATTCCATTGCTGGTTAGCTTTTTTATTAATAACTTGAAGCAGATCTATAACCGGCCCAATTTGTCGGTAGCACCATCGGCTATGAAGTGGTTACAGCAGTTGCCTTTACCGGGCAATATACGGCAGTTGAAAAACCTGGTGGAGCGCTCCATTTTGGTGAGCCGCAGGGATGAACTGAGTATCGATGACTTCCGGTCGCAGTTGGAAATGTCGCCCATAAAAAAGGGGAATATCCAGTTGCCGGGCGTAGGTACTTTAACTTTAGAAGAGGTTGAGGTAGAGATGATAAAACGGGCTTTAGATCATCATAAAAACAAGATAAGCAAGGCGGCCGCTGCTTTGGGGCTTACGCGCAGCGCCCTGTACCGGCGGCTCGAGAAATACCAGATCCCGTACGATGAAGCTGAGGACTAAATACATTTTATTCGTAGTGATCCTGCACCTGCTAACCCTGGTGCTTACTTATTTTATTTTCAACGATAACAAGATCTATTTTATCATATCGGAGGTGGTTGTGATCATCTCTTCGGTAATTGCCGTGCAGCTTTACCGGCAGCTCATTCAGCCACTAAAAATGCTGATGCAGGGCGTTGAGGCTATTAAAGACAAAGATTTTAATGTGAAATTCCTTTCAACCGGCAAGCACGAGGTTGACGCGCTGATTGATGTTTATAACCAAATGATGGACGAGCTAAGAACCGAACGGACACGACAAGAGCAGCAGCATTTCTTTTTAGAAAAGCTGATCCATACCTCGCCAACAGGTATCATCATCCTTGATTTTGATGACCGTGTGCAGCAAATAAACCCTAAAGCTTTGCAGGTTTTGGGTATTGATGAAAAAGCGGTGGTTGGTGAATTGATTGGTGAATTAACCAACCCGATTTTTGAACATATCAAAGCTCTTAAATCGGGCGAAACGGAGGTAGTTAAGCTGGACGGTATCAACTCATTCAAACTCCAAAAATCGCATTTTATCGACCGGGGATTTTCGCGCCATTTTATTATGCTGGAGGATTTGACCGCTGAGATCCTGGCAGCTGAGAAGAAGGTTTATGGCAAAGTGATCAGGATGATGGCACATGAGGTTAATAATACCATAGGCCCGGTAAATTCCATCGTGCAATCGGCCATGAAAACCGATCAGCTTTGGGCCGGTCATGATTTCGACCCTATAAAAGATGCCCTGCAGGTTGCTATGGACAGGAACCAGAACCTCAACCTGTTTATGCGCAATTTTGCCGATTTGGTGAAACTGCCGCCGGCCAACAAACAGCCTGTGGTATTGCAAAAGCTCTTAGCATCGGTAGTAAAGCTGATGAATATCCGTGCCAAAGAAAAAAATGTGGCATTAGTCCTTCATTTACCCGAAGAACCGGTTAATATCATGGCTGATGAACAACAACTGGAGCAGGCATTCATCAACATTGTAAAAAACGCCATTGAGGCTATTGATGGCCAGGGATTAGTAACCTTTACCATCAACCCAAAAGAAAAGAAGCTTATCATTACCGACACAGGAAAAGGCATCTCGGCCGAACAAAACGCCAACCTGTTTACCCCATTCTTCAGCACCAAAAAAGACGGGCAGGGAATAGGCCTCACCCTGGTACGTGAGATCATGCTGAACCACGGTTTCGAGTTTTCACTGAAAACCGTGGCTGAACAGCAGACGGAGTTTGTGGTATATTTTTAACAACGATTTAAATACCTTTTAGAGATTCCCCTCTTGAGAGGGGGCGCGAAGGGAAAGAGCGGTCGCAGGGGTGTGTTTCTGCGATTGGCTTATCAGAGCAGAAACACACCCCTCCGCCCCTCTCAAGAGGGGAATCGCGCAATCCCTTGCTTTAGATTACAGTGCTATATCCACGTCAACAAAAATAATAATTGTATTAGTTTTTGCTTAATCCTTTTAGTAATGTTGTAAACCAATTTAAATGTTACCTTAACAGATAATCACTGCAATTACATCTACTATGCAAAGACGGCATTTTATCAAAATTTCTGCGGCTACATCGGCTGCCATGCTTTTCAGCAAACTTACTTATTCGGCCGCAAACGGTGCCGCGATGATGAACGCTCCCGATGAGGTTTGGGCTCAATCCGGTAGCGATTGGGTTAAGCTTAACCCATCAAACGGCTCGCATTACAACTATAAAGAAATCAGCGTAACACTTAAAACTAATGGCAATGCGCTTGGTGTGTATGCTTCATCGCCAAAACAGGAATTAAACGCGATAAGATTAAAATGGAAGCACAATACCCCCGCTTCAGCTAAATTCCTGGGCGATCATTGGGAACGCTCTTATGGCGACCTGCAATGGAAAACTATAGCTGCCGGCATTAAAAATCCGTGGTATGTAATTATTCATGATGATAAGCAAACGGCCTGCTTCGGGGTAAAGACCGGTGCTAATAGTATTTGCTGGTGGGGCGTAAATAATGACAGCATTGAACTTACCCTGGAAACAACTTCGGGTGGAGTGGGAGTGCTGCTGGGCGACAGGCAATTGCATGCTGCCGATATCATAACTACCAATGCTAAAACAGGAGAGAATACTTTTGCTGCAACCCATCGCTTTTGTAAAATGATGTGCGAAAAGCCGCGGATCCCCAAACAACCGGTATACGGGATTAACGACTGGTACTTTGCTTACGGAAACAACTCGGCCGAACTGATCAAAAAAACCACCGCTATGATGGCCGAACTGGTTACCGATCACAGCAATAAACCTTTTTCGGTTATAGATGCCGGTTGGGCAACTTATTCGCCGTTATTACCCGGTGATGGTGGCTGGAATGATGACTTTTCAAAGCCAAACGATAAGTTTAAGGATATGCATGCGCTGGGCGATGAGATCAAAAAATTAGGTATGCGCCCAGGCTTATGGATGCGCCCGCTTTGCGCAAGGCACGATGAAAAAGCCAGCTTGCTTTCGCCAAAGATTCCCGGCCGTGATGATCCTAAAAACCCAACGCTCGACCCTACCATCCCCGAAAATATAGCACGCATCCAACATAACTTCGATGTATACAAGCAATGGGGCTACGAAATGGTGAAGCACGATTTTTCAACTTATGATATCTCCGGTCGCTGGGGTTTTGATATGAAGGATAGCTTTACTTCGCCGGGCTGGCATTTTAACGATAGGAGCAAGACCAATGCCGAGATCATCCTGCACCTGTACCGCTCCATCCGTGAAGCCGCGGGTGATGGCATTTATGTGATTGGCTGTAATACGATGAGCCACCTGTCGGCCGGGGTGTTTGAACTTTGCCGTATCGGCGATGATACCAGTGGTCATGAATGGGCGCGTACCCGTAAAATGGGCGTTAATACGCTCGCTTTCCGCCTGCCGCAGCACAATGCCTTTTATGCGGTAGATGGCGATTGCGTAGGTCTTACTAAAGATATTGAATGGAAAAGGAACAAGCAGTGGCTGCAACTATTAGCCGAAAGCGGCGCGCCGCTGTTCATCTCCGGTCAGCCCGAAGCCATGGGCGAAGAGCAAAAGAAAGCGGTAAAAACAGCCTTTGCACAAGCCGCCAAAGTACAGCCGCTTGGCCAGCCATTGGACTGGATGGAAACATTAACGCCTGCCAAATGGAAGCTAAACGGCAGGGTGGTGGATTTTGATTGGGCGTAAACCAAGAGAGGGGCTTGTCACCCTGAGTGTTTAAATCCGGGGCCTTTGAAGGTGAAATGACAAAAGAGGGCCTGTCAGTCTGAGCCTGTCGAAGACTCGCGCGCAGAGGCCTGCCCGCCATACTTCGACGGGCTCAGTATGACACCCATTTTTTAAGTTGTCATAGGTAGCCAGTCGAAGGGTCGCGCGTGGAGGCCTTGCCCACCATGCTTCGACTGGCTATCCATGACATCTATTTTTTCTGAATAGCGAAGGATCTTCTTCAATATGCAGAACTGCTATACCGGGCAAGAACATGTTTTGTTATTACCCATAATAAGCTATAGAACCCAGACTTACGAAGTTTTCAAAACTTCGTAAGTCTTTCCCCGTTTCACTTATTCACTTTTCAACCTGCCGAATTCCCAAACCCATGGCGATCATTTTTTTAACTTGTCTGGGGAATGCGCGAAGAAATCCCCTTATGTATTCGTAACTCAAATTATTTGCAATTAACTGTTAATCGATTAAAAAAATATAACGATTATTGGCGCGTGATAATTGCAGCTTGATATGTGTTTACTGACATGGCTGTGTCAGTGTTCAATTTTTAAAAAGAAAGTGTTCAACGAAATAAGCTGTTAAATGTTATTTTATTGATTATTAGCGTTTTAGTTATTTTGCTGTGATATTTTGAACACTTAAGTGCTTGATTATCAATATTGGCTTTTTTTGAAGTGTTCAACCTTTCTAAAATTGAACACCCTGTTTTTGAATATTAAATCTACTACTATATAAAATGAGTGATACCAATACAAGCAATACCTTCAGCATGATCAATACCATGCGCTGGTATGGCCCTAATGACCCTGTAAGTTTGGCCGATATCAGGCAGGCGGGTTGTACAGGCGTAGTAAGCGCACTGCACCAGGTACCCAACGGCCAGGTATGGACAGTTGAGGCCATTAACGAGCGCAAGGCGATCATTGAAGCTGCCGGGCTTACCTGGGACGTAGTTGAAAGCGTACCCGTGCATGAAGCCATCAAAACCCAAACCGGCGACTACCTGCAATACATCGAAAACTATAAACAAAGCCTGCAAAACCTGGCCGCCTGCGGGATCCATATCGTTACCTATAACTTTATGCCCGTGCTGGACTGGACACGTACTGATCTGGCTTTTACTGTTGAAGATGGTTCAAAAGCCCTGCGTTTTGAAAAAGCCGCTTTTATTGCCTTCGATGTATTTATGCTGAAAAGGGAAGGTGCCGAACAGGAATATACTGCCGATGAGCTTACCCGCGCCAAAGCCCGTTTTGATGGCATGAGCGATGATGACAAGCAACTGCTGCAGCGCAATATCATAGCTGGCTTACCAGGCAGTGAAGAAAGCTTTACGCTGGATAAATTCAGGGATGCCCTTGCTGCTTATGACGGCATTGATGCGGAAAGGCTGAGGCAAAACCTGATCTTCTTCCTACAGCAGGTTATCCCGGTTGCCGATGCCAATAATATAAAAATGGTTATCCACCCGGACGATCCGCCGTACGCCATTTTGGGCCTGCCAAGGGTAGTGAGCACCGCCGAACATATCAACGCGCTTATTGAGGCTGTGCCTTCATTAAACAATGGTTTATGCTTCTGCACAGGTTCATACGGTGTAAGGCCGGATAATGACCTGCCGGCCATGGTAAAACAATTTGGCGACAGGATCAATTTCATTCACCTGCGCAGCACCCGCCGCAATGAGTTTGGCGATTTTTATGAGGATAACCACCTGGAAGGTGATGTGGATATGTACGCCGTGGTAAAAGAGTTGGTACAGGTAATGAAGCAACGTAAATTAAGTATCCCTATGCGCCCCGATCATGGTCACCAGATGCTTGACGACCTTAAAAAGAAAACTAATCCCGGTTATTCGGCCATTGGCAGGCTTCGCGGTCTTGCCGAATTAAGAGGGCTTGAGCTGGGTATTATCCGCTCAATGGAATAGTGATCTTTATTGCTCCGAAAATAAAAACAAAAGGCCTTTGCGGAGAGCGAAGGCCTTTGTCATTTATTATTGGTTAGGTGCGCTTAGCCCATATTATAAAAAAACTGCTCGGCTATAATTTTTCCGTCTTTCACTTCATAAACCGCAATTTCATTCATTGGCATACGGCCGCCTTCTTTATAGGTAACATCCATATCCATGGTTACCGCGAAAAAATTACCGGTAACAATCGGGTCAGATACCTCGCCGCTGTGAATCTCCTGAACCGAGGCATACCAATATTCTGTTTTGCCTTTAACTGCCTCTTTACCTTCAGTAAGCTCCATTGGCGAACCTTTTGGCTCCCGGCTCACAATATTATCTGCATAAAGCTCATCAATAGCCTGGGTATGTTTGCCTTCACGGCAATACTGAACTAATTTTTCTGCTACTTCGGTGGTGGTCATGATCTTATGGTTTTAATTGTTTATATAAAGTTAGTTAATAACACTTCAAACCAATTGCCTGTTTGGTTTAAATTTCTGTTAAGTTTGATCTGCAATTGCATCTTCCGAAAAAAAATAAAATTTTCTGTAACCATTTTACGCCGCCGAAGTACTTAAGGTATATTACATAATTACAAACTGATTGAACACGCTTACAGACAATGCCATTATGCTAAAGGTGAAAGCCGGCGACCTTGACAGGATGGGTATGCTCTTTGAACGCTACAATCGGCAGTTGTACGGTTTTCTGTTCCACATGACCTACCAGCGCGAACTAAGCGAGGACATGGTACAGCAGGTGTTTTATAAGATGCTCAAGTACCGGCACACCTTTACCGGCACCGGCGAATATATCCACTGGATGTACTCTATCGCCCGCAATGTGTTAAAAGATCACTGGCGAAAAAACAAACAGCAGGTACAGCATGAGGGTGTGGAAGCAGCCGAAACCATAGCCGGGGGCTTGGTACCTGACGAAGCTTTTGAAAAAAAGCAAGCCAAAGCCGAACTGCACCGGGCCATGGAAAAACTAAGTGAAAGCCAGCGGGAAATTTTGGCCCTGAGCCGTTTCCAGGAACTAAAGTGCCAGGAAATAGCCGAGATACTGGGTATGACCGAAGGTACGGTAAAAGTGCGCATCCACCGCGCTATGCAGGAGCTTAAAAGTATTTATGTAAAAATGGAACGATAAAACAGTAATAAGATGAAATGTGAGTTATATGAGGAGCTGTTTACCGGTTGGATAAACAAAGAATTAAGTCCTGAAGAAAGTGGGGCTTTAGAGCGCCATATTGCAGGCTGCGCCAATTGTCGCGAAGAGCTGCAGGGACTTCAGCAAATGTGGGATACAATGGGTCAAATCGAAACGCCCGAACCATCGGCCAATATGGGAGTGAAGTTTTATGCCATGCTGAATACTTACAAGGAATCGGTGAATGAGCAAAGGAGTTTATGGGCTGATATTAAATACCAGGTAAGCCGGATCTGGGAGTGGCAGCCACGCTGGCCCATGGCCTATAACCTGGCAATGGTTGTGATTTTAGTGGGTGCAGGGTACCTGTTTTTCGGTAAAAGCAAAAGTGATGACCAGGATAAACAACTGAAAGCCCTAAGTTCACAGGTGCATGAGCTTAAACAAACCATGATGCTGGCCCTGCTTGAAAATCCATCAGCCTCCGAGAGGATCAGGGGGGTGAGCTATACCAGCGAGATCAAGCATGCGGATAAGCAGGTGATAGATGCTTTACTGGCTACATTGAATAATGACCCAAATGTAAATGTACGCCTGAGCACGCTTGATGCGCTGACACACCTTACCGGTTACCCGGAAGTAAGGGAAGGCCTTATCAAATCAATAGTTGAGCAGGATTCGCCGCTGATGCAACTGGCCATTGCTGATGTCATGCTGAAACTGCAGGAAAAACGATCAGTAACATCATTTAAAGAACTGCTGAAGCAAAAAGGCCTTGATAACGGCGTTCGCGATAAAATCAAACAAACGATAACCCAACTTATTTAAAAATAAACCAAATCATGAAAAGATCACTATTGCCTGTTTTAGCAGGTCTGGGGCTTTGCCTTGCCCAAATTTCGGCCCATGCCCAGGATTATAAAGAGCATATCAGTAAACAATTCACTTTGCAGGGAGCGGCTTCGGGCACTACGCTGGCTATTTACAATATTTGGGGTTCTATAACCGTGCAGGGATATTCAGGCAACCAGGTATCAATTGAGGTAGATGAAACCATTCGGGGCAAAAGCGCCGGTGATGTTGAAACCGGTAAAAAAGAAGTAAAACTGGGATTTGATCAAAAGGCTGATAGTATTATCGCTTACACGGCCGAACCCTATGATACCCGCCCGCGCCGCAACTGGAACCGGGAGGATCGTCATCATATAGACTATACGGTAAAATTAGAGTATACTGTTAAAGTGCCCTATGGTATGAACCTGTGCGTATCAACCGTAAACGATGGTAATGTTGAAGTTAAAGATGTATATGGGGCATTAAAAGTAAACAATGTAAACGGCGGCATAACCATTGCCAATGCCAAAGGTACAACCAGTGCACATACCATTAACGGGCCGCTTAATGTAACTTACCTGTCGGTACCACCGGACGCCTCAAGTTACTATACACTTAATGGTAAACTCGAAGTAACTTACCCCGGTAATCTGGCCGCGGATCTGGAATTTAAAAGCATGAATGGTCAATTTTATACCGATTTTCCAGATGCTGAGATTTTGCCTACAAGAGTAAGTAAAACCGAATCAAAAAGCGGCAGCAGCACTACTTACAAGCTTAGTAAAAATAATGGCGTGCGAATAGGGGCGGGCGGAAAGCTATTTAAGTTTGAAACACTTAACGGCAATATTTATATCAAAAAACAACAATAAAAAATAACAACATGAAAACGATAAGATTTACAGGTATATTACTACTAACTGCGCTGTTAAGCACGAGGCTTTGGGCGCAGGATGGAGAAAAAGGGCAGTTGGTTGTGCCGTTAAGTGATCCGGGAAAGCCATATAAACTGGAAGTAGGACTGATCAATGGTTCTATAACCATAACAGGGTATGAAGGCAAGGATATTATTATTGATGCCCAGGGCGAAGAAAGAAAACACCATGAAAAGGAAGCGGCCCCGGGCGGAATGAGGCGTTTATCGGCTGGAAGCAACCTGGATGTTCAGGCCCAGGAAAACAATAACCAGGTAAACGTTCATGGCAGCCCTAATAAAACTACTAATTTGACTATTAAAGTGCCCATGAATAGTACCAGCGTTAAATTATCCACAGTAAATAATGGTAACATCAATGCCAGCAATCTGAGCGGTGACCTGGAAATACGGAATGTTAACGGCTATATCAAACTAAACAATATATCAGGATCTGTTGTGGCCAATACGGTTAACGGCAATGTCGAGGTCACCTTTAAAAGCATTGATGCAAAAGCGGCCATGGCATTTTCAACGCTCAACGGTAAGGTTGATGTTACGTTCCCGGCAAGCCTTAAGGCCAATGTAAAGTTAAAATCAGACCAGGGTGATATATTTACCGATTTTGATGTGGTAACCGAACAACGCAAACCGGTTGTTACAAAAAATAACGGTGAAAAAGGAATGTACAGCCTGAAAATGGAGGATTGGGTTTACGGGAAGATAGCTGGTGGCGGTCCCGAATTATTGATGAAAACCACCTTCGGCAGTCTTTATATCCGCAAGGCAAAATAATTAAGCGGCGTTTAATAAGTTTTAACCAGGCATTACAATATTGGGGAACTATGGGTAAATTTATCAGCAAATTTCACCAGTTAAATGGTAATGCCTGGCTTTAAGAGCATTGATAAAAGAAAATGAAGCAGTAAATTGTCAAGCGGTACCCCATACTATATCGATTCTTTGAATAGCATCGATTCACAGGCATAACACTCGCGTATATGTGAGCAGCTAAATAAAAGTAAGTGATTGATTATGAGTTGAAATAATAATTCGGACGCTAAAGAGGCTTGAATGGGAGTAATCCAATACAATTGGCTACACAATTAGTGTGAAAAAGCATTCCGGGATAAGATCCGGAACGCTTTTTTTGTAAATAAGCCTTTAACAGATGGTTAAGCAATAGGCTAAACCATTTTTGTGCACTATATTTGCTGACTGGTTACCTATTGCAATTACTTGGTAGAGTATGATTAAGCTTTTTATCGTGGGTTTTCCGCGGGACATGGAAGAAATTGAACTTGTTGAACTGTTCAGTGCTTATGGCACGGTAAGTACCGTGCGGATAATTACCGATAAAGACAGCGGCATTAGTAAAGGTTATGGTTTTTTAGAAATGACTGATGAGGCAGGCGCTCAACGTGCAATTGACGCTATGAATGGTGCTACTATCGATGAGCGTGAGATAAGCGTGAGGATAGCAGAACAAAAGCACCAGCCGCAACAAAAGCAGCAATTTTCAAAACCTAAGCCGGGTTTTAACAAAGTAAAGCCACAAGGTTACAACAAACCCCGCTTTCCGCGCGAAAATAACCGCTATGAGCAGCAGGACGCTGCGGCTCCGGTAAGAGCAAAACGCCCGCGCAGGCAGCAGCCATAAACTTTTTCGAAAAGCTTAAAGCAAAATGCTCGAGGCTAAAGGTTAATAAATTGATTTTTTAATTAGCAGCAGCCTTAGCCCATTGATTTCAGGAAGTATAAAGCTCGTTTGCTAAAAACTGGTTCCTGAATTTCCCATGCGGATCGTATTCGGCTACCAGAACTTTAAAAGCATCCATCTTTTCGTAACGTGCCGCTAATGTTTTAGCAGGAATAGTGAAGATTTTACCCCAGTGCGGCCTTGCCTTAAACGGAGAAAGTTCCCGTTCAATTTGTGGGAGCAGTTTCATTACTGCTTCCGTTTCCTGTTTCCAGGTGAAATGGATAGCCACCGATTTCTGATTGTGCGCAGGGCTCATCCACAGGTCATCAGCGGCAATGGTGCGGATCTCGGTAATAAAAAGGTGCGGGCCAATCTGCTTCCCTAATCGCGCCACAGCTTCAATAGCTTCAACTGCATGATCAAAAGGCACAAAAAACTCTGATTGCAACTCCTTTCCGCTGCTTGGTGTAAAGCCCATTTTAAAATGCGGCAACCGCTCATACCATGGCCCCGGAACGCCCATTTGCTCGGTGCAGTTTTCGGCAGAGAGCCCTATGATAGGATGCAGGTTTTTTGTAGCTGCTTTTGCTCCGTAAAATTCCTTCAGGTTTTCGTCTTTATCTGTACCTATCCGGCTTTTTATCCAAACCTCATTAATATGGTCGCTTTGCCAGTCGGTAAAAAGGCTAACACTATACCCGGCCGAAACAATCTTTTCAAAATGCTGCTTTAGTTCGCTCATAGGCAAGCCGGTAAATACATATTGCTTCATCATATAAGTTGGCTGTATTTGCAGCGTAACTTTAGTAATTACACCCAATGCCCCAAGGCCGACTACAGCAGCGTTTAGCTTAGCTGCATCTTTGGTTTTCGAAAGATGTACAATATTGCCATCGGCTTTAACAATTTCCAGCCCCACTACTGCGCTTGATAGGTTACCGTTTTTTACGCCCGAGCCATGTGTTGCTGTTGTAATTGAGCCTGCTACTGATATATGGGGCAACGAGGCAAGGTTATGCAGCGCAAAGCCCTCTTTATCAAGATGCGGGGCAAGCTCGCCGTATTTTATACCTCCTTCAACCGTAACCGTATGATTTTGCTTGTCGATGGATACCACTTTGTTCAGGTTGCGCGTGGAGAGCAGGTTATCTTTACTATCGGCAATGGTATTAAAGCAATGTCTGGTTCCCAATGCTTTTATTTTATCGTGCTTATTAATGAGCTGCTGTACCTCTTCAACCGATTTTGGGTAAAATACATTGCCTGTGCTGTAAGTTAAATTACCCGACCAGTTTTGCAGACGGGGTTGTTGCGCGAATGATTCGAATGATGATAATAAGGGAGACGCCATCAAGGTAGTACTTAATTGAATGAAAGTTTTTCTTTTCATAACAAATTGGTTAGTACAAGGTAGCTAATTATTAAGCAGAACTGAAAGAGAAATTGCAGGTGGTTCTCCGGTAAGTACAAGGATTGAAAAGTTTTTATATTTTTTTAATAAGTAAATAGAGATTATTAAATAATTTATAAACTTTTTATTTATTTTGGTAGAAAAATTAACATTAGCATATTAATTCTGCATGAATCATTGATTTGGGATGCGCTTTTGGTAAATTAAAACTTAACATTTTATAAAATAACAGTGAAGGAAGTTTACGCCCCCTTTATTCCGGGTAGTTACAATGAAAATAACCTTGATGAGCTATCGGTTTTGCTCGAAAAAGGAAAAAAGTACGCTATCGATAATCTTTTATGGAGCGATACCGGATATTTTCCATCAGTTAATTTTTCAATAGCTCATGTCGAAAACGGTGTCGCCCTAAAATATTTTGTAGAAGAGCAGTATACACAAGCAACTTATAAAACAGTAAATGATCCGGTTTATAAAGATAGCTGCGTAGAACTTTTTATAAGTTTTGCTGACGACCAAAATTATTACAACCTGGAATTTAATGCCCTCGGGACTGCATTGGTTGGTTTTGGCAAAGACCGCAATGGAAGGCTGGCTGTACCTGATGATACGTTGAGTGGCATAAAAGTATTAAGTAAGATAAATTGGGCTGAAGATTTAGCCAGTTTTAATAAATGGGAGCTAACGTTGCTGGTTCCTTTTGATGTTTTTATTTATCATGATATTCAAACATTGAATGGCATAACCAGCCGGGCAAACTTTTTTAAATGCGGCGATGACCTGCCCGAACCGCATTTTATAAGCTGGAGCAACATAGATAGCTCCGTGCCTGATTTTCATTTGCCGCAGTTTTTTGGTACAATAAAGTTCATTTAAAATAAAATACCTCTAAATAAAATAACATACTATGGCCCAGGCAACAAGTTCAGTAATCGAATCGCCGGTAAAAAGATCAGCGATAAATCCAATTGTAATTATCGGCGCTTTATTTTTCATTTTTGGTTTTGTAACCTGGATGAACGGAACACTCATTCCCTACTTAAAAATAGCGTGCGAGCTGACTACCAAGGAAGCGTATTTTGTAACTACAGCTTTTTATATTGCTTACGTTGTTATGGGTATTCCCGCCGGAAAAACCATCAAAAAGTTTGGATTTAAAAACGGGATGGCCATAGGCTTGTTTGTAATGGCCATAGGTGCATTGATATTTATCCCCGCTGCAATGACCCGTACTTACGGGATATTTTTAATTGGCTTGTTTGTTCAGGGCACTGGGCTAACCGTGCTGCAAACCGCTTCAAACCCCTATATCACTATTTTGGGGCCTGCCGAAACTGCTGCCCGGCGAATTAGTATCATGGGGATCTGTAACAAGATCGCCGGCGCTTTAGCACCTGTTATTTTGGGTACTGTAGTACTCGCCAATATTGATTCGATAACCGAAAAGCTTAAAACTTTAAGTGCAGCAGAAAAAGCACTGGAGTTAAATGAGCTGGCATCAAGGGTGATTATGCCTTACAGTATCATGGTGGTAGTTTTGATTTTGCTGGCCATCCTTATTTATTTTTCATCATTACCCGAAATCAACACCGAGCATGAAGACGAAACCGTAGCTGCCGCAAATACCAATAAAACGAGTATTGTACAGTTTCCGCATTTGATGCTTGGCGTAGCAACCCTGTTTGTTTATGTAGGTGCCGAAGTTATTGCCGGCGATTCAATTTCACTTTACGGCACTTCTCAACATATCCCATTATCAACAGCTAAATTTTTTACATCATGTACTTTGATCTCCATGATCGTTGGTTACCTGGTTGGTGTTTTCTGTATCCCGAAACTGATCACACAACAAAAAGCGTTGGTAGCTTCGGCAATTTTGGGTATCATTTTAACCATTGCAACATTGTTAACCCATGGCTATGCATCGGTATTTTGTATTGCATTGCTTGGTTTGGCCAATTCGTTAATGTGGCCGGCTATATGGCCGCTGGCACTGGCCGGTTTAGGCCGCTTTACTAAAATAGCATCTTCATTATTGGTTATGGGTATTGCAGGCGGCGCTGTTTTACCCCCGCTCTACGGTTATTTTTCTGAAAAATTTTCGGCGCAGTCTGCTTATATTTTACTCATTCCTATTTATCTGTTTATCCTTTATTATTCCACAATAGGGCATAAGGTAGGCAGGCAAAACATAAAAGCCTGATCGTAACATTCCTTTAAGCGTTTTATCTAAAAGCCTGAGAAGCGAAACTTCTCAGGCTTTGTTGTTTGAAACTGTCCTGAATGCGATTTAAAAACTGTTTATAGCACCAATATAAGGGTTGGTTGCTTGTCACTAATAATCGTTATATAATCGTCGATACTCGAAATATGGTCAATTTTAATTCGTGGTATTGGTGTAACTCGTTGGTATTTAAATAGTTGATAAACGGCACGCGGTATGCATAAGTTTTTACAGCAAACCAAATTAAAACATCTAAAAAAATAACTATGGAAACATTTATATTCTGGGTAACCCGCTTGGTATTGCTTGCCTGCCTTGCCATACTGGTTTATATGATGATGCCAAACTACGCTGAACAAAGTGATGAGTGGGAGTAAGCAGATGCTGATTAATAAATTTTATTACAATAATTTATTAATTAATAATCAAACCTTTAATTGGCCGATCTGTTAATATATCAATCATAAAACTAATCATGAACAACAGGAACAAAGCCGCATTGCATGACAACAGCCTCATCAATACCAGCGAAAATTATGAGGTTGAGTACTGGGCGAACAAATTTGGTGTTCGCCCGGAAAGGTTAAAAACAGCGGTACGTGCCGTTGGAAATTCAGCCGCCGCGGTAGCCAAATTTTTGAATAACAAATAGTATCACTATGAGCCTGGAAAAATATGCGGAAAAACGCGATTTTAGCAAAACCCGTGAACCTAAAGCGGGGAGGAGCAAAGACAAAGACCACCTGATGTTTGTAATCCAAAAACATGATGCTTCGCGTTTACACTATGATTTCAGGCTTGAAATGGATGGCGTGCTTAAAAGCTGGGCAATACCCAAAGGCCCCTCAACCGATCCTAAAGTTAAGCGCCTTGCTATGATGGTTGAGGATCATCCATTTGACTACCGGAATTTTGAAGGCCTGATCCCCAAAGGTGAATATGGCGGCGGTACTGTTATAGTTTGGGATGAGGGTACTTATGAACCCATTGAAGAGATCAAAGGCAAAAAAGCCCAGGAAAAACACCTGCTTAAACAACTCGAGGCCGGCTCGGTGAAGATCAAGCTCCATGGCGAAAAGCTGGAGGGTGAATATGCCCTTGTTAAAACCCATGGTATGGGCGAAAACGGCTGGCTGCTCATTAAGCATAATGATCAATTTGCGTCGGTTAAAGACATTACCAAAAAAGATAAATCCATTCTTTCCGGCAAAACCATCGAAAGTATGGAAAAAACGAGCGAAAAGGTTTGGCAGCACGGGCATGAAGAAGATGTAGAAAAGCCTGAAAAAACAGGTAAAAAAAAAGTCCTGAACGAACCGGTTGAGCAACTGGAAAAGAAAGTAGACACTAATGATACGGAGGATTTTGATGTTGAGCAACTTCTGAAAAAAGCCCCTGAATCAAAAGCGCCAGCTAACATAAAGCCAATGAAGGCCACCCTTGTAGACGAGCCTTTTGATGACCCCGATTGGCTTTACGAGGTTAAATGGGATGGCTACAGAGCCATTGCCATAATCGACAAGAAAGGAGCGGAGCTGATCTCCCGTAATAATCTTCCTTTTGATAAATATTATCCAATTAATAAATTGCTGAAAGACTGGCAGATCAATGCAGTAATTGATGGCGAGATCCTGGTATTGAATGATAAAGGTGTTTCCGATTTTGGAGCGCTGCAAAACTGGCGGAGCGAGGCCGACGGCAATTTGGTTTATTACGTTTTCGATATCCTTTGGTACGAGGGCAAAAATCTGATGGGATTACCACTTAAACAACGCCAGGCTATCTTAAGTGCGGTTCTGCCCACCAATGATGAGCGCATCCGTCAAAGCAAAGTTTTTGATACAGGCGGGATCGAATTTTTTAACGCCGCCGAACGGATTGGACTGGAAGGTATTATCGCTAAAAAGGCCAGCAGTGTTTATACTTCTGATCTTCGCTCAAAAGAGTGGCTTAAAATAAAAGTGCAGCGCAGGCAGGAAGTGATCATTGCCGGCTTTACAAAAAACGCGGGAACTTCCAAATCGTTCAGCGCGTTGGTGCTTGCTTTATATGATGATAAAGGTAAACTGCAGTATGCCGGTAAAGTAGGTACAGGCTTTTCCGATAAACTGCAGAAAGAAATGATGGAACAGTTTAAGCCGCTTATTACCGATAAAAGTCCGTTTGAGGTGGAGCCTGATGTGGATAAACCATCAAGGTTCAGGCCGCAGCGCTTAGGGGCTAAGCCCACCTGGCTTAAACCAGAATTGGTTTGCGAGGTGGCATTTGCTGAGGTAACCGGCGATGGGGTGTTCAGGCAAGCCTCTTTTAAAGGGATGCGTAGCGATAAAAAAACAAAAGATGTTGTACTGGAAACTCCGAAACATACAGCCGAAACGGTTGAGGAAGCCGAAGGAGCTGATAATGATACACACGCTAAAGCCATTAAACCCGTGAAAAATACTGATCGGAAAACCCTGCTTAATCCTAAAGATGAAACCCAGGTACGCAAAATTTGCGGGCATGAGCTCAAATTTACACACCTGAGCAAAGTTTACTGGCCCGAAGATGGTGTAACCAAGCGGGATATGTTCAACTACTATTACCAGGTCGCTGAATATATTTTACCTTATTTAAAAGACAGGCCTATGTCGCTCAACAGGTTTCCTAATGGTATTCATGGGCCAAGTTTTTACCAAAAGGATGTGAAAGGCAAAGCACCCGATTGGATTACTAAAACTTTCCCTTACACCACCAGCGAAGGAGAACATAAAGAATATTTAGTAGGTTCTGATGAATCTTATTTACTATGGATGGCATCACTGGGATGTATTGAAATGAACCCCTGGTTTAGCCGGGTACAATCGCCGGATAATCCTGATTACTGTGTGATCGACCTCGATCCGGATAAAAACACGTTCGACCAGGTTATTGCGGCCGCTTTGGAGGTGAAAAAAGTGCTGGACGCTATAGATGTACCTTCATACTGTAAAACATCGGGTTCAACAGGAATGCATATTTATATCCCGTTGGGCGCGAAGTATGATTATGATCAATCGCAGATGTTTGCGCGGCTCGTGGTAGGCATTGTTCACAAGCAAATTCCCGATTATACAAGTTTGGAACGTATGGTAGCCAAGCGAAATGGTAAAATGTACCTTGATTTTCTGCAGAACCGTCCAGGAGCTACAATAGCGGGGCCGTATTCCTTGCGACCTAAACCTGGTGCTACTGTTTCTATGCCCCTGCATTGGGACGAAGTGAAACCCGGGCTCACCATGAAAGATTTTACCATTTTTAATTCCATCGACCGCCTTAAAGAAACCGGCGACCTTTTTAAAGGTGTACTGGCAAAAGGCATCGACCTGGAAAAAACTATTAAGAAGGCGAAGAGTGTGTTTGAGTAGAATTTAATAGATTGTGATGCTGAGTGTTTAAACCCGGAGGCCTCTGAATGTGAAATGACAAAAGATGGCCTGTCAGTCTGAGCCTGTCGAAGACTCGCGCGCAGAGGCCTGCCCGCCATGCTTCGACGGGCTCAGCATGACACCCGTTTTAAGTTGTCATGGGTGGGAACGAAGCATCTTCTTCGCCCTGTATAGCAGTTTTGCTTATCGAAGAAGATCTTGTGCTATCGCTGCCATTGACAAGTCGGCAATATGCTGATTATCAGATACAAAAAATGTCATCTGCAATGCGATCATTTGTGCGCAAATAAACCCTACTCAAGGCGACAATCGGTTAAATTCAATGCTGTTTCACGCCACAGCAGCCGATAGTATTATCCCATTATGCGCATTCACTACACCGTTGGCATAGCCATTATTATCTATGAACATCTTTTCGTTTTCTATCAGGAAATGCGCTCCGCCAACAAAGAAATTTCCTTTAATGGTTAATACATGGTCAGGATGCTGCGCGTGGATCTCATTCAGCACATGGCTTGATAAACCGCTGTATTCATGCGGATCGAACTGGTAAACATCCAGCAAAGGCTCCGCGTGTCCGGGTTGAAATATCTTAATACGACCTTTAGTTACATCAAGGTGTATATCAGCGCCGTTTTCATTGGCATTAGCACTTATCCTGATCGTTTCGCCATTTGGAGCGTTGATATTGGCCTCGATGGTAAGCACTTTGCCCTTTTGTTCATTATAAAATGAAAGGATCCTCAAAAACTCAATATTACTAAGCCCATCGCTATAAGTAAGCGTATTTTGCTCGCACAAAAATATGGTAGTCCCAAAAATGAATGCATGTTTCATGACGGAAATTTTAATTGGTTAATTGATATTGATACAATTAGCAAAATCTCAAAATGTTTTAAATTTCCATTATTCTTTCGAAGTAAAACAGCATGTTTTGTCAAACAACTATCACAAAGCATTAATATGATAATTTTGCTCAACGCTATGCATGTTTTTTACGTTAGTTGCTATAGATACGCATCGTATAAAACCTATATGTTATACATGAAAAAAATAACTTGTTTCATAGCCGTGCTGTTAACGGCTTGTTTTTCTGTTTTGGCATCTGCACCTAAAAAGGTATTAGATACCGCCACTTTTGCTACGGGGTGCTTCTGGTGTACCGAAGCTAAATTTCAGCAATTAAAAGGGGTTGAAAAAGTGATCTCCGGATTTTCCGGCGGGCATGTGGCCAACCCATCTTACGAGTTGGTTTGTACTGGTACAACCGGTCATGCGGAAGCCTGCAATATTATCTACGACCCGGCAAAAATTACCTATGACGAGTTGCTGGCTGCATTTTTTGTGGCGCATGACCCAACGCAATTAAACAGGCAGGGTAATGATGTAGGCACGCAATATCGATCGGCTATATTTTATCATGATGCCCGGCAAAAGCAAAAGGCCCAATATTACATTACGAAGCTGAATGCCGAAAAAGCTTATAAAGATCCGATAGTGACACAGGTAGTTCCATACAAAGCTTTTTACAAGGCCGAAGACTATCACCAGAATTATTTTAACCAGAATGGCAGCCAACCATACTGTAAATATGTGATCCAGCCCGAACTGGAAAAGTTTAAAAAAGTGTTTAAAGATAAACTGAAGCAATAATGAAAGCGGTATTTATAATAGCAGCGCTGTTGTTTTTTACAACGGGAGTGTTTGCGCAGCAAGTAAAGACAATAAAGGGGCACGAAAACAACCCCTATTATTCCAATACCGATACAAAGCATTTGAATATATCAAATGCCGAGTGGAAAAAGATCCTGCCGCCAGCTTTGTACGCCACCGCGAGAGAACAGGAAACCGAACGCGCATTTACCGGTAAATACTGGAACAAGGATACTAAAGGCACTTATTACTGCGCGGTATGCGGCAATAAACTTTTTCGCTCGGATGCCAAATTTGCAAGCGACTGCGGCTGGCCGAGTTTTTATGAACCTGTGCGCAAAAACAGTGTAATTTATAAAGAAGATAACTCGTACGGCATGCAGCGTACGGAGGTGATCTGCGCCCGCTGTGATTCGCACCTGGGGCATATATTTGATGATGGTCCGCCGCCAACACATAAAAGGTTTTGTATGAACTCCGTTTCTCTTGATTTTGTACCTGAGGGATTTGGACTGTAAGCTGGTGTGACAATTATTAACGACCGGTTCGTTACATCAATTTACCTGCTAAAGTCATCCACAAGTAAACCTGCAATATTCTCTTTGCCGCTTAAAACAAGTATGAATTAACTTGTGTTATTCAGCAACAATCAAGCAAATTACTATGGAACTGCAAAGCCTGAAAGATATCGCAAAACAGCTGATGGCCGGTAATAAAGGCCTTTTGGCAATGGACGAAAGCACCGCTACCTGTAACAAACGTTTTAAAGCACTGAATATCCCGCAAACGGAAGAATACCGGCGAAAGTACCGCGAGCTGATTGTGACTACGCCGAGGCTTGAGGAAGCCATTAGCGGTGCTATTTTGTTTGATGAAACCATAAAACAAAGTACTGTGGATGGTAAGCTGTTTATAGATATATTGAAGGAGAAGGGCATTATCCCTGGCATTAAGGTAGATGAAAGCGCGAGGGATATGGATGGCTTTCCCGGCGAAAAAATCACTGAGGGCCTCGATGGCTTGCAGGAACGTTTGGCCGGATATTATGAAGCAGGTGCGCGTTTTGCCAAATGGCGGGCGGTTATAACCATAGGTGAAAATACCCCGACAAGTGGCAGTATCAAAGCAAACGCGTTTTTATTGGCCCGTTACGCTGCTATATGCCAGGAAGCCGGGATTGTTCCTATTGTGGAGCCCGAGGTTTTGATGGATGGAGATCACTCGCTTCAAACTTGTGCTGAAGTAACTAATGAGGTTTTGCATGCTGTATTTAACCAGTTGTACCAGCAAAGGGTAAATTTTGAGGGTATGATATTAAAGCCCAATATGATAGTGCCTGGTATTAAAGCTACCCAACAGGATAGTGCAGATGTGGTAGCCGATGCTACTATCAATTGTTTCCTTCGATGTGTGCCTGCTGCTGTGCCCGGTATCGCATTCCTTTCGGGCGGGCAATCGCCCGAACTGGCATCCGAACGGTTAAACGCTATGCATGTACGTTTTAAAGATAAAATGCCCTGGGCATTAACTTTTTCATATTCAAGGGCGGTGCAGCAGCCTGCCTTGGAGAAATGGGGCGGTAAAGATGAAAATATTGAAGAGGCACAAAAGCTGTTATATGAACGGGCCCATATTAATACTGTAGCCCGTGATGGCAAATATACGCCAGAGCTGGAGAAGCATCCGGTAGCATAAAACAAAAACGCCGCCTTTTTTCGGGCGGCGTTTTTGTTGGCTTGTTTTTATAGCCCCTTAACTTTGTAATGGGTATAGGTAGTAAAACCTAAAAAGGTATTGTCTATAGGGACGCCAAGCGGTGCTTGTAAATCTCTTAAATATTTTAAGTTACCGGTATTGTAGTAGCCATAGGCAACCTCAATTCCCGGAAAAATTCGGCTGTTTAAGTTGCAGTAATCGCAGCCGGTTTTCTGCTCATAGGCTTTCCGCATAAAATCATATCCAAGACTGATGTTTTTATTGCCGATCTCCCATAAACTGCTATCTCCCCTTATTTTGGCGATGGCAGCAGCATACACATAGGCCGTTAGCGAATATTGGTAATGAACGCAATCTTTACGAACGCATAGTTCAGGCAGCGTACCGTCTGGCTGAATGATGTTGGGCAATTCTTTTACCAGCAAATCATACCCAGCACGATAAACCGAATCCTGATCTAAAAATACACCGATAGCCATTTTTGCATATCCTGCCGATGCATCCCAGTTGTTTTTATAGTCGGGGATCTTGCTGATGTAATTATCCTTTACATTGATAAGATATTTATTAAACTGCTCAATGTCAGCGGCCGTCCATCCCGCTGATTTACCCTTAACTTTATAATACCTGATAATCTCGGCGGCGGCAACAAAACACGGGGTAGTCCATGAAGCTTCCAAATCGGGTTGGTTTGGATTGGTTTTTCCTTCCAGCAAGCCATACTCCTTGAAAGCATATGCCCAACCGTTAAGTAAGCCTATCGCCTTTTTTGCATAATCAGCGTTACCGGTAGCAGCCCAGGCCAATGCAAAGGCGTACACCAGCTCGCAATCTTTTCTGATCTGCGTTTTTGATGGTGATGTAGCCCCATTTGAACCTACAACGATGGTGGATGGGAACGACTCCGGGTACTCATGATCTTTAATAAAATCCAGCACCTTTTGGTAGGCCGCGGTGCGCATTGTATCACCAGCCTTTAGTTGTGTGCTGATGAGGTCCAAACTGCCCCTGGTATTTAAAATACCAGGATGCACAAATTTGGTTTTATTGTTTTCCTGTGCCTGCAAACTAAAGCTTAAGAGCAGCAACAGGAATGTAAATAAGGCCGTTTTATTATATCTCATCTTCAGCCTACTTATCCAATCCGCCGCGGCGCGTTGCTTTAACCTGCGCCGGCCATTTAATGCCTTCGGTTTTGGTATTAACGGTTTTTTGCGGGTCTTCGCTGGCCATATAAGCCATGATGGCGGCTAAAATGGCATTGTTTTTCAGGTCGTCAAAAACAACTTTGTCATAAGTGTCGCGGTTGGTGTGCCAGGTGTAAGACCCGTACGACCAGTTAAGCGAACCCAAAGAAAAGCCGGGTGCACCAACAGCTACAAACGATGCAAAATCAGACCCGCCACCGCCCGGCTGACCAGGAAATACAGTTTTGATCCGGTTTTTGATCGTATCCGGTACAGCGGCAAGCCATCTGCTTAAATAATCCTTAGCTTCCACAAAACCTTGCCCGGTAAGGTTTACTACGCGGCCGGTACCATTATCCTGATTAAACAGGGCTTGCAGATTACTAACAATTTCGGGATGGTCCTCAACAAAAGCACGTGAGCCGTTCAGGCCTTCCTCTTCGCTGCCCCAATGGCCTACTAATATGGTACGTTTTGGGTGTGGATAGAATTTTTTCAGCAGGCGCATGGCTTCCATCATGGTCAAGGTACCTGTACCATTATCAGTAGCACCCGTGCCGCCATCCCACGAATCAAAGTGCGCGCTCAGCATTACATACTCATTAGGTTTTTCGCTTCCTTTGATTTCGGCAATGGTATTAAAGGTTGGCACTACGCCTAATTCTTTTGATTCGCAATGAATACTGATCACCGGCTTGTTGCCTGATTCGCTCAGGCGGTAAAGCATACCATAATCTTCTAATGCAATATCAACCGTAGGCACAATTTTGGTATAAGCAGCAAAGATCTTATCAACCCCAAACCCGGCCGACCAATTATTGGTCAGGATACCTGCTGCGCCCGCATTTTCCAATGCTACAGGCAAAGTTTTATTGGTAAACCCGGTTTTGCTGATGCGTTTTTTCCAGGCATCGGTTTGGGCGGTGCGTTCGGCTTTCATTTTGTCAAATGATTCCTTCAGGGCAAACTCCTGCCAGTTATAATCGGGCCTGCCGGTTGGCTGCAGCATGGAGATCATTACAAATTTACCCTTTACATTGGGGAGCCATTGTTGAAAGGCTGCTGAGTCAGCCACGTCCGGCAGAATAATTACCTCGGCAGTGGTGGTCTTTTTACCCATGCCCGGGCTCCAGGCCAGTTGGGTGCCTTCTAAGGATTTTACCCTTGGCGATACCATATCAATATGCGAGATCCCTCGTTCCCAGCCGCGCCATTCGCCCCATTTTTCGTTTTTAGCCTGGATGTCCCAGCTTTTGTATTTAGCAACTGCCCAGTCGTTTGCCTGTTTCATTTGCGGCGTACCAACCAAACGGGGGCCGATACCATCAAACAGCTCATGCGCCAGCTTTTCCAGTTGAGAGTTGGTGGTTTCTTCGGTCATGATGCTGTTAATAACCGGGTTAGTTGATTGTGCCGAAGCTATGCCGCTGCAAAGCAGCATGCCCAAAACAAAAGGCCTTGCCTTGTTCCAAAGGTTGTTGCAGGTATAATGGTAAATATGTTTCATAAGGTTAAAAATATGAAAAAGCGGATGAGGTAATACGTTTTATCTTAAACGATATTGGTAAGTAACATAAATATTGCAAAATGTTGAGTTGTTGACATGTTAAGATTTAATAGAATTTGTACCTGTAGGTTAAATTATTGTTATAGAATTAACAATAGGTTTACATATGGCCGATTCCTTTGTAAAACTAATCGATCACTTATCAAATGAAAAAACAATTCCTTAGCGTCATCGCGTTATCCGCGGCGATCCTTTCTTCCTGCCACGATGATAATAAGATAAACCCATTCAGCTATCCTGATATGGCCGAGGCGCAAAATCCGGCTATCCTTTTCACCACTGCCGACGGTGTAAAGGTTTATAATGGCGGCTTTGGATCGGCAGTGGCAGCAGATCCTAACCAGAAAGATGTGTTTTACCTGCTTACCGACCGTGGTTCAAACGTTGCCGGGCAGACAGCCAATTCCATCATCATCGGTAAACCAGACTTTGATCCGCAGATAGGTAAGTTCAGGTTAAAGGATGATAAACTGGTATTGGAACAAACCATAGAGTTAAAAAATGCCAACGGCGGGAAATTAAATGGTTTACCAAACCCCGCCGGAATGGGAGCTTCGGGCGAAATTCCGTTTGATCTGAGCGGAAATCAGTTATCACCAAGTGCCGATGGTATTGATTCGGAAGGTTTGGTTTTGGCAGCCGACGGTACTTTTTGGGTAAGCGATGAATACGGTCCGCATATTGTTCACTTTGATGCCAGCGGCAAAACCATCGAACGCATTAACCCTTACGGATCAGGAACCGGTGGCCGTAAAATCCCGGCTGTATTTGCTACCCGCAGGGCTAACCGCGGTATGGAAGGGTTGGCTATCACACCCGATGGCAAAACACTGGTTGGCATGATGCAATCGCCAATGTATAACCCATCTAAAGCAAAGGTTGCTAACTCAACTGTATTGCGCATCCTTACCTTTGATATTGCAACGGGCAATACAAAACAGTATGCTTACCTTATGGATAATACTTCATTAACAGGCGTTAGCGATATAACCGCTGTTAATGCCACTACATTTTTAACTATTGAACGCGATGGTAAGTTCGGAGGTGCGCCTACCGATCCAGCTACGTTTAAAAAAGTATTTAAAATAGATATCAGCAATGCTACCGATATCTCCGACCCCGCGAACGGTGCTAACGGCAAATTATATAACACCAAAACTGTTGAAGAGCTTAATGATGCCGCCGGTTTACAGGCAGCCGGTATTACCCCGGTTACCAAAACACTGGTGCTCGATTTACTTAAAGACTTGCCAAAGGTATACCCTCATGATAAAGCCGAAGGTTTGGCTTTGTTGCCCGGTAATATCCTCGCTATATCAAATGACGACGATTTTGGTGTTGTTGATAACGGTAAAAATGGCTTTGCAGCTAAAATTCTGCCTGCTACAAATTCGGTTGACAGGAACAGGATCTATTTTGTGAAGCTAAAATAGGGGATTTAAAAAGTTAAAAATGATCAATGCCTTCCGGTGTTAACTGGTAGGCATTTTTGTTTATACAACCTGCACAACGTTAGGGTAATGTTTTAAAATTAAAATCAATTTTATTGTTAAAATAACATTTATTCGGTGATTTAATTTTAACATTGACATGTATTATTTTATCACGATGGCGATAATATATTGGCTTTTGGTTTTGCTTTGAAGTTTTAACTAATTGATAGTTAGTTATTTGAAATTTTAAATTTATATTTTTAGGTTATGTTAAAATAATACAAAAAACCACTCATATCGTATTATAATCGATTGTTACCTCTGGCTACTTTTACTTAGCATATAATCTCTTTGGCGACAACTGTTAAGAAGTGATCATGTGCTTTAAACCAATTTTAACAAATTAAAGTAAAACGTATGAGAGGAAAACTACGTATCAAAAAAGTTGTGGCCTTATTCTGTACAAGTTTATCATTTGTGTTGATAAGCCTGTCGGGGCAAGCCCAAAGTAAATTGATTACCGGTAAGATCACCGGTTCGGACAACGGACTACCTTTGCCGGGTGTTACCGTTAAGATAAAAGGGAGCACGCAGGCTGCGGGCTCAAAGGCCGATGGTACCTACTCAATAACCGCCGGTAACAATGAAACACTTGTTTTTAGCTTTGTTGGCTTCTTAAACCAGGAAGTTGCCATAAACGGCAGATCGGTTATTAACGTATCGTTAGTGCCTGATAATAAAACACTAACCGAGGTAGTTGTTGTGGGTTATGGTACTACTAAGCGTAAAGATTTAACCGGGGCTATTAGTTCAATCAACGCCGATCAGGTAGGTAAAGTACCTGTGACCAGCGTTGATCAGGCTTTGCAAGGCCGGGCAGCGGGTGTACAGGTTACTAATAATGATGGCGCACCCGGTAGCAGCGTGAGTGTATTGATCAGGGGGGTAGGTAGTTTGGCTACAAATGGTAATGAGCCTCTATATGTGGTTGATGGTTACCCGATCAGCGGAGGCTTAAATAACGTTAATCCTAATGATATAGCTAATATTGATGTGTTGAAAGATGCTTCGGCAACAGCTATTTATGGTGTTAGGGCAGCAAACGGCGTTGTCATCATTACTACAAAAAAAGGTCGGAAGGATGGTGGGGTGCAGGTATCGTTAGATGCCTATGGTTCATTGCAATCAAAACCAAAAAAGTATAAAGTTCTTAACGCTCAGCAATGGGCAACCCTGGCCAATGAAGATCACGCATCTGAAGGTAATTTTACAGAATTGCCTGAATGGGCAAATCCTTCGGCATTAACCAGTGTTGACTGGCAGGATGCAATTTATCGCCAGGGGGCAAAACAGAGCTACAACCTTGGTATACGCGGAGGCAACGAAAAAATTCAATCTGCCTTTTCAGCTGGTTATTATGACCAAAAGGGGATTGTTTTAGGTTCATATTTTAAGCGGTTAAACCTGGGTATGAATATTGATTATACCGTAAGTAAATGGCTTAAATCATCTACCAGTGCTAAGTATTCAAGGCAGGATCAAAATAATCCATTTGGTTCAGGATCATTGCAGCAATTAACAGAGCTTATCCCTACGCTTGATGGTGGTAATAAGTTAACCAACCAGATAAAAGACAAAAATGGGAACTATGGTTTTTATAACCCGATCAATATTTACACAAAAAGCTGGAACAATCCATTATATACTATTGAAAAAAACGATTATAAAAACCTAAATAATTACCTTTTGGCAAGTAGCTCATTAGAGGCGACTATTATAGACGGGCTTAAGATCAAAACCAATGCGGGCCTAAACGTAAGCGACTATTCGGGTTACTTCTTTCAACCGGAAGACCTTCGCTGGCAGGAGCAATATGGTTTAAGCGGTGCTAATCAAAATTCTGTTTATTCGCAAAGCGCAAATAACACTTTTGAGTGGTTATGGGAAAATACCATATCGTATGATAAAACCTTCGGAAAGCATGCTATTAACTTTGTTGGTGGTGTTTCAGCACAATCAAATACCTACCGGTATATGACAGGTACCGGAGATAAATTGATCAATAATGCCCTTCGGGATCTGGCGCAGGTTAACGATCTTGTTGTTACAGGCAGCCAATATACAACAACTTTTGCTTCACAATTTGGACGGTTAATCTATAAATACAATGACAAATATATTGTAACAGGTACCGTTAGGCGCGATGGTTCGTCGAAATTTGCTAACGGGCATCAATATGGTGTATTCCCTTCGGGTTCCGTAGCCTGGAAAGCTAAAGAAGAATCATTCCTGAAAAACGTTGCATGGCTGTCTGATCTGAAGTTCAGAGGAGGGTATGGCGAAGTTGGTAATCAGGGCTCTATTCCATTATTTCAATATAATGCCTTATATTCATCAGGTGGTGCAGCTACTACCGGCACAAACGTGGGCTATCCATTTGGTAAAAATGGTTCGTCAGGAGAGGTCTATCAACCCGGTTTGGCACCAACACAACCTGCCAACCCAGACCTGCGATGGGAAACTGATTACCAAACTGACATTGGTATGGATGCTGCCTTCCTGAATGGCGCGCTTACTTTTACAGTTGATTATTATAACAGGAGATCGAAAGACTTTTTGTTAAACCTTCCTGTATCGTCACAAACTGGCTTTAGCCAAAACCTGGCCCAAAATGTTGGTGAAATCAATAACAAAGGTTTTGAATTTGCCGTAAACTATAACCATACTGTAAATGATTTCAGGTATGGTTTGGGTTTAACCTTTACCACAGTTAAGAATAAATTAGTTAGCATTAACAAAAGCTTAACCTTTATTGATAACCTTACCACGGTTACCGGTCTTAACGGTAATGGCTGGGGCCAATTCAGCGAAACCAATATCGGGCAGGCTGTAGGTGAATTTTTTGGTTATAAATCGCTGGGGATTTTTCAGTCGCAGGCGCAAATTAATGCTTTAAACGCCGCGGCTGCAGCTAAATTCCCAAGTAACCCATATTACTGGAAAAGCGTTACCCAACCCGGAGACCGTTACTATGCGGACACTAATGGCGACGGACAGGTTACCCCTTCAGACAGGACAAGCCTCGGTAGTCCGATCCCTAAATTTTATGGCGGTTTAAACCTCGATTTTGCCTATAAGGCATTTGATCTTAACGCATACTTCTACGGCTCTTACGGAAATAAGATCCTGAATTATCAGCAAAGGACGCTTGAAAGCTTTCAGGCCCCGGGTTTTGTTGGTGTTGAAAACGTAGGTTACGATTATTATGTTAATCACTGGACTCCAAGTAATCCATCAAATCGTTACGCAAGGCTTACATATAATGATGATACCAGCGCAAATAATGTACCATCAAGTGTGTATGTTGAAGATGGTAGCTATCTCCGTTTAAGGAACCTTACCCTGGGTTATACATTACCGTCTGACGTCACCAAAAGGTTAACCCTATCAAAGGTGAGAATTTACTTTTCTACCCAGAATTTGTTTACTATAACCGGGTATAAAGGTCTGGATCCTGAAATTGGCACAGCTAATGGAAGTGCAACAGCATCTGGTATTGATGCGGGTAATTACCCTTCATCTAAGTTTTATACACTTGGTTTAAATGTAACTTTCTAATTGGGCAGCGATAAAACAGTAAAGAAATGAAAATCAATAAAAAATATATCACACTAATTGCTCTCGGTGCCACACTTATGGTTCCATTGAGCTGTAAAAAGAATTTTCTTGACCAAACAAGCTATACACAGCTCACTAAAGATGCTTATTTTAATAAAGCATCTGACGGTATAGCGCTTGTAAACTCAATTTATGATACCTATCAAAATGCCGACTTGCTAAAAAAGTCGATCTGGTATTATGCTAACTTTCAAACCCATGATTTTTTTAACTGGGGAAATGACCGTTTTTATAATTACTACGCAATAACTACAGATTTTGGCCCGATCAGGACTTTTTGGCAACGTGCTTATGTGGGTATATCTCGGGCTAACTCTGCAATTGAAATCATTCCCGAAATGAAAGCCAAAGGGATTCTTGACGAAAGTTTAGCTAACCGATTGCTTGGTGAAGCCTACTTTTTACGCGGAATGACCTATTACTACCTGGCGGGTAGTTTTGGCGGTGTGCCACTGGAGCTTAAATCGGTAACTGATGGTTTAACCGCAAGAAGTACACAAGAACAAGTATTTGCACAGGTAATTGCCGACACCAAGCAGGCTGCAACTTTATTACCATGGAGGGAAGATTTGCCGGCTTCTGAACTTGGAAGGGCAACAAAAGGTGCTGCTTTAGCTTATGAAGGTGCCGCGCAAATGTGGAATAAAGATTACGCCGGTGCATTGGCAAACTTTAACCAGTTGGATGGGCATTTTTCACTGATGCCTAATTTTATAGATGTAAATGAGTACAATCATCAAAATAATGCTGAGTCGATATTTGAGGTGCAGTTTACAGTAGCAGGTACCCAAAGTTGGGGTGCAGGTAATGAAGTAGCCTGGATTTCGGATTTTAGCTGGCCGGAGGAGGTTTCAAACTTCGGTTATGATTATGCCAATCCGGGATTATATTATTCATATCAGGCTGGTGACAAACGTAAACTGGCAACAGTGATTGGCCCCGGCGATGAGAACATTAGTCCGGGAATTATAGGTCGGGGTGGCATTAAAGTTTATCCTTTAGTAGTAGCAGGTTTTGCGAGCTCCGATCCTAAGGTAAAAGCTAAATACACCGGGGATGACGGTAAAATCATCAATACCTGTGGTACCCATGCCAATCCATGGTATGGTTCTGACGGTGATGGCTTACGTACCGGTTTCTACTGTGCTAAAATGTGGCGTGACCCCAACCTTGATGCTAACTCCGGTAATTCAACAATTTTTGGCGCTCAAAATCAAATACTGTTACGTTATGCCGAAGTATTGCTTGATAAAGCCGAGTGCCAGATCCGTACAGGTGACGCAGCAGGTGGCCTGGCCACGATTAAAAAGGTAAGGGACCGCGCGTGGGGCGGCACTGCTCCGGCTGTAATGCAGGATGGTGCAAATTATGACGGTTCGGCTTCAAGCCCAATCACAGACCCACTACAAATGGTTTACAGCGAGTACAGGCATGAACTTTCGGGTGAGTATTCTGTGTTTTATAACCTGCGCAGGGCTGGTGTAGCTGCCGAATTCATTAAAAAAGCTTACGGTACAGTCGACAACAATACAAACATGATCCCTAACCCTAACACTGCAGATGCAAAGCTTGATGCAGATAACGGTTTAAAGCTTCATGGCTTGTATAATACATCACTTCCGGTAGGTCGTGATCTTTATCCTATTCCGCAGCTTGAGCGTGGGCTAAACCCTAACTTAACTCAAAATCCGGCATACGGTAATTAGCATATTGTTATCATTTAACAGAAAAGGCTTCTCCCGCAGGGAGAAAGCCTTTTTGTGTTAATTATTATCTTTAAAGAATAAACCAATCCCCTAATCGATGAAGAAAATTTTATCCATCGTTATACTATGTTCATCTGTCTTATTCTCCTGTAAAAAAACTTCACTTTTTCAGCAGGTTTCATCATCTCATTCGGGCATTCATTTTAAAAATGAGATCATCGAAAACGATTCTATAAACCCGTTAGACCTGGTGAATATTTATAATGGAGGGGGCGTAGGGGTTGGTGATTTTAATGGCGATGGCCTGCCCGATTTATACTTTACGGGTAATATGGTGGCAAGTAAGCTATATCTTAATAAAGGTGATTTTAAGTTTGATGATATTACCGATGCCGCGGGTGTAAATGGCGCGGGCCGATGGGGAAGGGGTGTTGCGGTAGTTGATATCAACAATGATGGTTTACCAGACCTTTACATTTGCAATACCATTACCAAAGACTCGCTGAAAAGGCGGAATATACTATACGTTAACCAGGGGAAAGGCAACGATGGTATTCCTCATTTTAAAGATGAGGCTTCAGAATATGGTCTGGAAGCAGGCGCACAATCAACCATGGCAAGCTTTTTTGACTATGACAACGATGGCGACCTGGATATGTACCTTACTGTGAACAGCGCCACGGCAAGTTACAACCCTAATTTATTCGGTAACTCAAATTATACGGCAAATCATAGCCGGGGCAGGTTGTACCGTAACGATTGGGATGAAAAATTACATCATGGCGTGTTTCATGATGTATCCGCACAGGCAGGTATTAACCTGGATGGTTACGGCCATGCAGCCACGACGGTCGATTTTAACAACGACGGGTGGAAAGACATTTACGTATCGGATGATTTTATATCAAACAACATCCTTTACATCAACAACCATGATGGTACCTTTACCAATCGTACCAAAGAATATTTTAAACACACATCCTACAACGCTATGGGGCAGGATGTTATCGATATCAATAACGATGGCTTGCCCGATGTTGTTGAACTGGACATGAATCCGGAGGATAACTATCGCAAAAAGATGATCCTCGGTCCCAATAGTTACCAAACTTATCAAAACTTTGATATTTATGGTACACAATATCAATATGTACGCAATACCCTGCAATTAAACCAGGGGCCGCGTTTAGGACAGAATGGTGCTATTGGCGCCCCTGCTTTTAGCGAAATAGGCTTTTTAAGTGGCATTGCTCAAACCGACTGGAGCTGGACACCGCTGATCACCGATTTTAATAATGACGGCTATCGGGACATGATCATAACCAACGGCTTCCCTAAGGATGTGTCTGACCATGATTTTATGACTTACCGTGAGCAGGCCTATGCCGTTACTTCCAAACAAAAAGTTTTGGATCAAATCCCCGAAATTAAGCTGCATAACTATGCTTTTGCGAATAACGGCAACCTCACCTTTACCGATGTGAGTAAGGATTGGGGCTTAAGCCTGCCTACTTTTTCAAACGGTGCAGTGTACGTGGACCTGGATAATGACGGGGCTATGGATATGGTGGTTAACAATATCAACGATGAAGCTTTAGTTTATCGCAACACATCTCGCGATGATAAAAATAACCTCGATAAAACGCACTACCTGCAAATCAGCTTTAAAGGTGATAGGCAAAATATTAACGGCTTAGGTGCTACGGCCGAGATATTTTACGATAAGGATAAGACACAGGTATATGAAAATGATCCCTACCGGGGATATATTTCATCGGTACAAAGTATAGCGCATTTCGGTTTGGGTAAAGTTACCGCAATAGATTCGGTTTTGATCAAATGGCCCAATGGCAAAAGAGAAAAGCTGACAAAGCTAAAAGCAGATCAGTTAATAAAGGTTGATATAAAAAATGCTCAAGACCCTTATTCCTTTGTTCAGCCGCAAATAGCCGCGAACGCTTTATTTAAAGAAATAACAGATTCCATAGGGATCCATTATACCAACAAGGGAAGCGGTTTTCTTGATTTTAATATCCAGAAACTACTCCCGCACAAACTTTCGGAGTATAATCCGGCTTTAGCCGCGGGTGATATCGACGGCAATGGCTTTGATGATTTGATCATTGGCGGCACCGCTTACGATCAGGCGCAGGTTTTTTTCCAGATGCCCGATGGCAAATTTAACCGCCGCAACCTGTTAACAGGTAATATTAATCCTGTCCATAATTTTCAAGATGAAGGTTTGTTGCTTTTTGATGCTAATGGTGATGGCAAGCTCGATTTATATGCGGCCAGTGGAGGTTACGAATTTGCAGCAAATGGTCCAGAATACCAGGGCAGGCTTTATATCAATGATGGCAAAGGCAATTTTACGCTTACTGCTGATGCTTTGCCTCCAAATCTCACCAGCAAACTTTGCGTACGGGCTTGTGATTATAATAAAGATGGCAAGCCCGACCTGTTTGTATCAGGAAGAGTTGAGCCATGGAAATACCCCAACCCTGTTTCGAGTTTTATTTTGCGGAACGATAGTGAAAATGGTCACGCAAAATTTACGGATGTTACAGCACAGGTAGCCCCGGCTTTGAAAAACATAGGCATGATTTGTGATGCCCTGTTTACCGATTATGATAACGACGGCTGGCCCGACCTGGTCATGGCCGGCGAGTGGATGCCGGTAACATTCCTTAAAAATGAACATGGTAAGTTTGTTAATACCACAGTTCAATCCGGCCTGGGCAATAAGCTGGGTTGGTGGAACTCATTGGTAGCCGGAGATTTCAGGCATACCGGCCGTACGGATTATATTGTCGGGAATTTGGGCGAGAATAGCCTGATCAAAGCCAGTGACCAATATCCTGTTTACATTACAGCTAAAGAATTTGATAAGAGCGGCATCTACAGCGCGATTCCGTCTATTTTCCTACCCGATCAAAACGGGGACAAAAAAGAGTACCCAATGTACGGTCGCGATGATATGCTGAAGCAAATGATCAGCATGAGAAAAAAGTTTACCAATTATCGCTCGTACGCTTTGGCAACTATGGATGAGGTGCTTTCATCCGAACAGAGGAGCGGGGCGTTGAAGCTGAAAGCTAATACCTTACAATCATGTTTTTTAAGGAATGATGGCAATGGTAAATTTACAGCTATCCCGCTGCCGGTTGAAGCCCAGGTATCGGTATTAAACGGTATGGAAACCGGAGATTTTGACGGGGATGGAAACCTCGATGTAGTTATCAATGGCAACGATTATGGCAGTGATGCTACTATCGGGCGTTATGATGCGCTTAACGGTTTAATGCTGAAAGGTGACGGCAAAGGCAACTTTAAGCCATTAAGTATTATGCAAAGCGGTATTTATATTCCGGGGGATGGTAAGGCTCTGGTTAAGTTCCGTGATAAAAATGGGCAGGTAATATTGGCCGCCAGTCAGCATAAAGATGTTTTAAAAGTTTTCAGATCAGAAAATAAAACAAAAGCTATCCCGGTTAAGGACAATGATGTTTATGCACTGATTAAATATAAGAACGGCAATACCTCAAGGCAGGAATTTTATTTTGGCTCATCTTTTTTGTCGCAATCAGCAAGGTTTATACAGCTTAATGACAAAATATTAAGCGTTACCGTTTTTGATGACAAGGGTAATCAAAGGCTTGTAAATTAGGTGTTTTACCATCGGGTGAAATTACACCGGAAATTGATTAAAATATTTCGTAATCGATTGCGTAAATTAATTATCTTGCGTCGCTAATATAAGGCCGCATTGTTATGCGCTTTAGCCAATAAACCATATTATAATTAAAAATCAATGCATTGCTTTAATCAATCTCCTAAGCTCTTCGGCAGAAAAAAGTTTTGGATAGCGTGTGTTTGCCTGTTGGGTTGCCAGCAACTCAGGGCGCAAAACACGGTATCACTTAATGATCTTTCTTTTTTTGATAATCCATCACCTAACTGGAAAGTAGCGGCCGGCGTACAGGCTGATATTGCGCAGAATGAAGTTTTAACCCTTAAAGACGGTAACGGGATTTTGGTAAATCTGCCCGGCAAAAAGGACGCGAAAGACCTGTTTACCAAAACCACTTATGGCGATGCCGATCTGGAGCTTGATTATATGATGGCCAAAGGTTCCAATTCGGGTATTTATTTGCAGGGCCGTTACGAGATCCAGTTGTTGGATAGCTGGGGAACGGTAAACCCAAAATCGGGCGATAATGGCGGTATTTATGAGCGCTGGGACGATAGCAAGCCCGAAGGTCAGCAAGGT
Organism: Mucilaginibacter rubeus; assembly: GCF_014643835.1. GTDB lineage: Bacteria > Bacteroidota > Bacteroidia > Sphingobacteriales > Sphingobacteriaceae > Mucilaginibacter > Mucilaginibacter rubeus. The sequence continues at coordinate 216,783 of NZ_BMKD01000001.1, forward strand.
TATGATGGCCATGCGCCGAGGCAAAATGCCAGCCGTGCGCCGGGTTTGTGGCAGCACATGAAAATTTCGTTCCAGGCGCCGCGCTTTGATGGCAACGGCCAAAAGATTAGTAACGCCAAGGTTCTTTACATCTGGCTCAATGGTGTTTTGATCCAGGATAATGTGGAGCTTGCCGGACCAACCCGCGGAGCTTTTGATACTAAGGAGGCCGCCACCGGTCCGCTGCGTTTACAGGGTGATCATGGTCCGGTAGCTTTCAGGAATATCAGGATAACCAGTTTTGACAAGCCTCACCCTGCACTTTCAAACCTGAAATACGGGGTTTATAAAGATGGGATTATTGAGGGAGATAGTTATAAGAAACTAAAACCCGAATCAGAAGGAACTTCGCCTGTATTATCATCAAACCAAGGTAAGCTTTCCAATGATTTCCTAATCCGTTATACTGGCAATATTCAAATTAAAGAAGCTGGTGAATACGTTTTTAAACTAAATGTACCGGGTGGTAAAGGCAAGTTGCGTATTGACGGAGTTGATGCGGTTATGTTAGCCGAAAACAGGGGAGAGGGCAAGGCCCAGTTACAGCCCGGCGATCATCCGTTTGAATTACTCTACTCAAAAACTGTCGAATGGGCCAGGCCGGCTTTAGGGCTTACGGTGTCAGGCCCGGGCATCCGCGAGTATTTATTGAGCGATGCCAATGTAAGCAACAATGATCCTGTTGATCCTATTTTGATTAATGCAACTTCAAATACTGTATTACGGAGCTTTTCTGATTTACCGGGAGGTATCAGGGTTACCCATGGTGTAAATGTAGGCAGCCCTGAACTGTTGCATTACACTTACGATTTGGATAAAGGAATGATTGTTGAGATTTGGCGTGGTGGTTTCTTAGATGCCACACCCATGTGGCATGACAGGGGCGATGGCTCATCGCGCCCGGCTGGTTCTGTACAATACCTTGGCAAACCTGTACCCGCTATCGAAAAGCTGAGCGATGCAAATGCCGCCTGGGCTTTGGATACTGCAGGCACAGGATACAGGCCAAAAGGCTATGTTTTGAATGCCGACGATGTTCCGGCATTTAAGTACAATATTTATGGCACTTCGGTAAATGATGCCAGCAGTGTGATGGATAAAGGGCAAGGTATTCACCGGGAAGTAACGCTTGCCAATGCAGTAGACGGCCTGTTTTATCACCTGGCATCCGGCAATATCGAAACGCTGGGCAATGGATTATATGTCATTGATGATAAATCCTATTATATCCGTATTGATGATGCGGCAGGCGCCAAACCTATTGTTCGGGATGCGGGAGGGAAGCAGGAGCTTATCATCCCCATTCAAAAGAAATTAACCTATTCTATCATTTTTTAAGCTGCCTTGATCATGAACAATACTTTAAAACAAATGATAAACAAGGGCACGTTTTTATTTACGCTTATAATTATCGCGCTGTTGAGCGATATCAAAAATACTTTTGCCCAGGCCGAATCGCCTAAAGAAGATGACTTTTTTAAGATCATGAAAGTGCCCGCGCCTGAGGGTACTATCCTGGAAGTTGGCGGTTTGTGTACGCTGCCTAATGGCACCCTGGCGGTAACTACCCGTCGTGGAGATATATTTATGGTCGAAAATCCAACCGGTCAGCATCCTTTTTTCCGCAAGTTTGCTTCGGGCTTGCATGAGGTGCTGGGTGCCGCCTGGAAAGATGGTGCGTTGTACGTTGTTCAGCGCGGCGAATTGACCAAGCTGGTTGATACCAATATGGATGGTAAGGCCGATGTTTTTGAAACTATTTATGCATGGCCATTATCTGGTAACTATCATGAGTATAGCTTCGGGCCTAAAATAGCGCCCGATGGCTCATTCTTTGTGACTTTGAACCTCGGCTTCCCGCCCGATTGGTGGCACCCGAAAAGCTTTGTGCCTTACCGGGGCTGGGCTTTAAATATTAAGGAAGATGGCACTGTTACGCCATGGGCGGCGGGCTTGCGTTCGCCTTGCGGTATCAGCATGATTGATGGCGAACTTTGGTATTCAGATAACCAGGGCGACTGGGTTGGTTCAGGTAGTATCATGCCAATCAAAAAAGGAGCTTTTATGGGGCATCCTTCAAGCCTGGTTTGGACGGGTTTGCCTAACTCGCCGCTAAAACTCACTTCCGAGCAATTCTTTGCCAAAAACAACCCGAGGATAGAATTTGATAAAAACGGCCAACCAGTAAAGCCGCAGGATATTGTTAATGAAAAATTTAAAACGGAGTTTGAGGCTAAAAAGGAAATCCCTGAATTACAACTGCCCGCGGTTTGGTTACCGCATGGGATCTTAGGAATCTCCAACTCCGAAATTGTTAAAATCCCGGAAGGCGCATTCGGTCCTTTTGCCGGGCAATTACTGATCTGCGACCAGGGCCAAAGTATGGTCGACAGGGTGTTTTTAGAGAAGGTTAACGGCGAATACCAGGGCGCGGCCTGGGCTTTCAGAAGCGGTTTCCAGTCGGGCATAGTAAGGCTGGCCTGGTTACCTGATGGTTCATTGGCTGCAGGCGAAACTAACCGTGGCTGGGGATCTGCAGGGGAGGCCACTATGGGCTTGCAGCGATTGGTATGGAACAATAAAGTTCCGTTTGAGATGCGTGCTATCCGTGCAATGCCCGATGGTTTTGAGATAGAGTTTACCAAGCCGGTTGATAAGAAAGTAGCTGAAGATATTGCTTCATACTCTGTAGAAAGCTATATCTATAAATACCATGGCGTATATGGCAGTCCGCCGGTAAATACCGAAAAATGCCCGATAGTAGGTGTTAAGGTATCAGCAGATGGTTTAAAAGCGCGATTGATTGTGAATAACCTGCGTAAATATTATATCCACACCATTACGCTTGCAGGCATCCGCGATAAGGAAAACTATTTCAATTTAGTTCACCCAACGGCTTATTATACGTTGAATAATATCCCCGAAGGGCAAAAACTTTCCATGACGGAGGTAAGTACGATTAATTCCGCCAAAGCCGCAGCTGCGGCCGATCTGAAAAAGGGCGTTGCCGGTAAAAAAGCTGCGGCAGTAAAATCTGCAGTTGGGTTAAGCGCGGTTCCTACTTATGCAGAGGTGCAGCCGATCCTGCTGAAAAATACCTGTCTTTCGTGCCATAACGCTACAAAAAGACAGGTTGGTCCGGCTTACGTGGATGTAGCTAAACGCAAATATAGCGTGGCCGAATTGATCCAGCTGATCCGTAGTCCGAAGCCCGAGCACTGGCCAGATTATTCAACGCCTATGCCACCTATGCCGCAGGTTCCTAAGGAAGAGGCCCGTAAGATAGCTTTATGGATCAAATCGCTTGCGAAATAAAGCTGAAAGCCGAAGGCTTAAAGCAAAAAGCTAAAGGCCCTGCCTTAAAAGCTTTTAGGCTTTCAGCTAAACATGAATTAGTTATCTGATTATTTAACCCTGATCAATTGTTTTAAAAATGAAACGCAAACTTATTTTCACTGCTTTATTAGCAAGCAGTTCTTTAACAATATTCGCGCAGCAAAATGCTAAGCCGGAGGATACCGAGATCTGGTCGCCGGTGCCGGCTGTAGTTACCCCTGGTAAAACTCTGGGAGATGCACCTTCTGATGCCATCATTTTGTTTGATGGCAAAAACCTCGACGAATGGGTAGCCACCAACGATAGTACATCAAACCATAAATGGAAAGTTGATAATAAAATTATTACGGTAGATAAAACCGCAGGCGATATCCAAACCAAACGTAAATTCATGGATTTTCAGTTGCATATCGAATATCGCATCCCATCAAACATAACCGGCAGCGGACAAGCACGCGGTAACAGCGGCATTTTCCTGGCAGCCCTGCCATGGGGAGCCGGTGGTTATGAGTTGCAGGTGCTTGATAACTATAATAATAAAACCTATGTGAACGGGCAGGTGGGCAGTTTATATAAACAAGCCATCCCCTTGGCAAACGCTTGCCGCAAACCCGGCGAGTGGCAAACTTATGATGTGATCTGGACAGCTCCCCGTTTTAATGAGGATGGTTCGTTAAAATCGGCCGCCCGCGCTACCGTAATTCACAATGGTGTGCTGGTTCAAAACAATACCTCATTAATAGGAGATACCCCTTACATTGGTAAGCCTGAATACCGTAAACATGGTGCTGCTCCCATAAAGCTGCAGGCGCACGGTGATAAAAGTGAACCGATCAGTTATCGTAATGTTTGGGTAAGAGAGTTGTAAAAAAAACGTCGTTGCGAGGAACGAAGCAATCGCAAACTGTACAGAGAGACTTGTATAGCTGCTTTGCTAATAGGGGATTGCTTCGTTCCTCGCAATGACGGTTTTAATAAATTGATGCCGTTTTTAAGGCGATCATCTTGCGCTCGTTTATAACGAGCGCTTAATATGGTTCGGCGATTGTATCGCCATTGCGTTATAAACGCAAACCCACGTTACGCACTCGTTGAAAACGAGCGCGAGATATTAAGGGCATTTAAAATCTTAACTCACTGCCTTCTTCCCTTCAATATTAGGCAATAAGCCGGTGAAGATACCTATCAGCGGCAAGTACGCGCAAACCTTAAATACATAGTTGATACTGGTCATATCAGCAACTTTACCCAATATAGCCGATCCTAAACCGCCCATACCAAAAGCCAGGCCGAAGAATAAGCCCGCTATTAAACCTACCTTTCCTGGTACAAGTTCGGTAGCGTAAACTAAAATTGCCGAAAATGCCGATGAAAGGATTAGGCCGATAAACACAGATAAAACGCCCGTCCAAAATAGCGATACGTAGGGCAGGAGCATGGTAAAGGGCGCTACACCCAATATCGAAATCCAGATGATGTATTTACGGCCAAAACGATCACCTAACGGCCCGCCGAAAAGCGTTCCCGCAGCTACTGATCCTAAAAACATAAACAGATAAATTTGTGATTGCTGAATGCTTAAATGGAACTTATTGATCAGGAAGAAAGTATAATAGCTGGTGATGCTGGCCAGGTAAAAATATTTGGAGAATATAAGCACCAGCAAAATGCCCAGGGAGAATATCACCCTTCTTTTGGAGATGTTCAACTGAACGGTTTCTTTAGCATTTTTGTTTTTTGCATTAAAACTGAGGCGTTCGGCATACCATTTAGCTATGCGGAGCAATACCAAAATTCCGGCGAAGGCGATAAGGCAAAACCAGATCACGTTTGATTGTCCGTAAGGGATCACGATAAGAGCTGCAAGCAGCGGTCCAATTGCGCTGCCGGCATTACCACCCAGCTGAAAAATAGATTGAGCCAGTCCTTTTTTTCCTCCCGATGCTAAATGTGCCACCCGGGATGACTCCGGGTGAAATATGGATGAGCCAATACCAATAAGGCTTACGGCCATCAGCATAATATAAAAGTTACCGGCAAAAGAGGCAAGCATCAGTCCGGATAGAGTGAAGCCCATGCCAATTGCCAATGAATATGGTTTGGGTTTTTTATCGGTATAAAGCCCTACAAAGGGTTGCAAAATAGAGGCTGTAATTTGATAAGTAAACGTAATAAGCCCTATTTGGGTAAAATTAAGACTAAACCGTTGCTTGATAAGCGGGTATATAGACGGGATAACCGATTGCAGCATATCATTAATAAAATGGGCCAAACTGATTGTGAACAAAATTGAATACACAGTTTGCTGAACTAATTTTTTAGGGTCCGTGGCAGAGATTGTTGGGGATGTAGATTCCATTGGTGACAGATTAAATTATAAAACATTATAACATCAGATGAATTTGATGAAATTTTTTAATATTGATGAATTTCGATAACGGTATTCCAGGCCTGTTTTGAATCGCAATCGAGAATGTTTTTCAGGAGCTTTTCGTGCAGGTGCTGAGTTTCGATAAAAATGCGCGTATCAGGGTGGATTTCAGTGAACCAGTTTTTTAAATGTACGGCTGCCGTTTTATATAGATCGCTCAGGATCTCGTTTTTTGATGCTTCGGCAATAGCGATGTGAAACTTAACATCAGCGTCAATGCACTCTTCCAATAGCCCGGCTTCGGCAGTTCTGTTCCTGGTTTCTAAATGGCTTTTCATGTTGAAAATATCTTTTTGCGAGCGGTTTATAGCAGCTTTCTCGGCTATTTTCATCTCCAGTAATTGTCTTACCTCATCAAGGTCCTGTGACCGGGCGCGTTTAATACGGGCTTCCATTGGCTCCGGATTAACAGTACTGCGCTCTACAAAAGTACCCGCACCCTGCTGGATCCTAAGCAGGCCTGATTGTACCAGGCTTTTTGTTGCTTCGCGAATGCTTGAGCGGCCAACACCAAACTCGGTCATAAGCTCCGGTTCGGTTGGTAGTTTATCATTTATTTGATACCTTCCTCCGGCAATCTGCTCCTTCAGTTTCTCAGCAATCTCTTCAGCCAGCGACCTTTTAATAATTTTACTCATTTGTGTAAATCATCAGATGAATTGCAAAGGTATAGGTTTGTTTGAGAAATAAAAGTTATTTTGGGGCAAAATCTATTTTAAAAAAAATAGTGCCAATTATTAGCCGGTGTTTTCTAAAGCATTAATATATATTTAAATTTAGCTTAACATTTGTGCCGTTACTTTGATGCCATAAAAATACCCCTTGTGAAACAATATTCGGATGCACAACTTTTACTTGAACTGCAGAGCGGTAACGACGGGGCATTCAGGGAAATTTATGAGCGCTACGCCGATAGGTTAATTGCCTTCGCGTTAAAGAAAACGCAAAACGAGGATGAAGCGATGGATATGGTACAGGAGCTGTTCCTCTCCATATGGAAAAATCGTAATACCATCCAGGTAAATGGTGCGCTTGAAGCCTACCTCATGGTTTCTGTTAATTACATGAGCTATAAGTGGTACAAAAAGCAAAGCATCAAGCCGCGACCGTTAGATGATGTTTCCAAATTACAGGAAACTTATGAACACAGCACCGACCAAAAACTTTCCCTTGCCGAATTGCACCTGTTAATCAATCAGGAAATAGCGGATATGCCCGAGAAAATGCGACAGGTTTATTTGTGTAGCCGCGAGCAGGATATGACCGGCCCGCAAATAGCCGAATTTTTAGGCTTATCGCACCAAACCGTGCGCAACCAAATTAGTAATGCTTTAAGCAGGTTGAAGAAATCTGTTCAGAAGTATTATGATGTCATCCCCTTTGATAATTACAGCAGATTTTTGCTGTTGATAATTTTTTTCAAAAAGTTATAGTACACTCCTCCGTCTCGGGTCACTTATCAGGTATAAAGCCCCTGTTAGGTGAATCAAAGAGAAATAAAAAAACTACTAAATAAGTTTAACGCCGGCAAATGTACCGACGAGGAATTGCAGCTTTTACAACAACTGATGCATAACATTGACACGGACGCCAAAACCGGCGACAATGTTAAAGCCCTTAAGCAACCGCTGTGGGAACGGATAGAAAAACAAACTATAGATAAAGGTAAAGTCCGCAGGCTAAATACCAGATGGTTAAGAGTTGCCGCCGCTGTTTTGGTAGCTGTATGTGCCGGACTGTTCTACTCCAAATTAGCTACCCACAAAAATGAGCAAATAGCTTACCAGGTAATCACCGCTCCTAAAGGCTGCATGAAACAGATAATGCTGCCAGATAGCTCAACTGTTCAGTTAAACGCAGGCACATCGTTAAAGTTCCCGGTTAGTTTTGGCGATACGAAAAGAGAAGTAACGCTGATAAATGGCGAGGCGTTTTTTGACGTGAAACATGATGTGAAGCGGCCATTTATGGTGCATGCCGCAAAAGTTATTACTCAAGTACTTGGTACATCGTTCAATATCAAATTTTATAAGGAGCTGCCCGACATACAGGTGTATGTGAACAGCGGGAAGGTAGAGGTGCATGATCAGCGCCATACATTGGGTTTTTACACACCCAGGCAGCAGTTAACCTATAACAAACAACATGAAAGCTTTACGCGCCAGGAACTAACGGCTGATCATTCGCTGAGCTGGATGCATGAGGAGTTGATACTGGATAATGTGTCATTTAAGGAAATTACCGTTTATCTGCGAAACCGCTATAACGTGAATTTTAAATACAATGAAAAACGATTGGCGCAGCAGCATTATTCGGTAAGGTTTTCAAATAACTTGAATATCAGGCAAGTGCTGGATATACTTCAGTTTATTGATGGCCGAAAGTATAAGTTAAACGGAGATACAGTAAATATTAAATAACAATATGAAAGGAAAACCAATGCCTGCTCCAACAGGCACTGGCTCAATTAAGTGTAGCTGCCAAAACTAAAAGCCAACAGGCAGTTACTAATCACTTTAAAAACAAATGTATGGAAAAATCTTTAACCCGGATTTCAAGAAGATTAATCTCAGCAATTTTGTTGCTGGTAACAACCCTGACGGCAGTATTGCCCTCACGCGCCTTCGCCGAGCGTAGTGTATCGCTGATGGATCAGCCGGTAACCGTAAAGTTTGCCGATGAAACCATGGACGCCTCGCTCGAGAAACTCAAAAAAGCGGTAAATACCGTCGCATTTAACTACAAGATGGATGATGTGGCTGTGGTAAAAGTAAAGGCAAATTCATTTGTTAACAAACCATTAAAAGATGTGCTTAACGCTTTAACTGCCAATACGCAATTGGAGTACCGCGAAAAGTACGGCACTATCATCATCTCGCACAAAAAGGTGGTACGTGCACCCGAAAAAATTACGGTGACCGGAACAGTGACCGATAAAGACGGTCCGCTGGCCGGCGTGGCTGTACGCAGCAAAACTTCAACTGCTGCCACTTCAACCGATGTTAATGGTAATTTTAAAATTACTGTTGAAAAGGGCGAGGTGCTGGTTTTTAGCTTTATCGGCTACAAAAGCCGCGAAGTTGCCGCCGGTCAATCGCCGCTTAGCATTACTTTGGAGGCCGACGTTACGGGTTTAAACGCCGTAGTAGTGGTAGGTTACGGTACTCAAAAAAATACCGATGTAACCGGTTCGGTAGGTTCATTAAAAGTTAGTAATGTTAAAGATCGTTCGGTGGGTTCGGTGACCGAAATGCTGCAGGGACAAATTGCAGGTGTTACAGTTTTGAACGAAGGTGGTGACCCAACTTCGGGCCCAAGCATCAGGTTACGCGGTCAAAGCTCTTTCAATAATGAAGGTCCGTTGATGGTTGTTGACGGTACCATTTATAACGGCGGCCCCATCGATCCTTCGGACATCGAATCTATCGACGTATTGAAAGATTCATATGCTGCCATCTATGGTGCCAAGGCTGCCGGTGGTGTAATTTTGATCACTACCAAACGCGGTAAACAAGGTAAAACCAATCTTGACATTACTGCAAAAGGCGGCGTACAAAACGCCTTGAAAATATTACAGGCCTTAAACGCTGCCGATTATGCAGATGCTATAAATACTGCTTATGATAACGCAGGCAAAACCCGTTTGCCAGCTTTTGACGCCACTGTAAACCCTGATTCGCGTGTAACCCGTACCAACTGGACAGATGCCTTGTTCAGAACAGGCTACATACAGGATTATAATCTGAATATCAGCGGCGGTAGCGAAAAATCTACTTTTTATATTTCGGGAGGGTATCGTAAAAATGATGCTATCCTGTTAAATACCAATGCTATCCGCTATAACTTTCGGGTAAACTCCGATCATCAGATCAATAACTGGTTAAAGATTGGCGAAAGTTTCTCTTATTCATATAACAACGGTCAGGGTGCTAATACTACAAGCGCTTACACTGGTGCTATCTTATCGGCTATATTTTATCCGCCAAACGCTTCTATTTACAATGCCGATGGCAGCTTTGGTGGCGTACCCGCCCAATATGCAGGTTCATATGGCGACGTTATCAACCCGGTTGCTTACTTAAAGCGCCTGGATAACAGTGATGCTGTAAACAGCTTTAACGTGAACCCCTATGTAGAAGTAAGCCTGATCAAAGGTTTGAAATTTCGCTCAAATCTGGGCATAACCAAAAATTCTGAAACTATCAAAAACTTCAGCACACGAGTGCTGGAGCCCGGTAAAAAGTTTTTTGATAACTTCCTTTTCCAGGAGCAAAACAATACACGCACTATCCTGGCCGAGCAGACTTTAAACTTCGACAGGACCTTTGGTAATCACCACGTAAGTGCTTTGGCAGGTTATACTTATCAGAATGATACCCAGGAGTTTTTTAGCGTTAACACAGATAACTACCTGAGCGAAGATCCTGCTTACCGTTATATCATCAACGGTAGTCTTAACCCAACAGGCGTACCGCTACAAGGCAACAAAAACGAATCTGCTTTGATCTCATACCTGGGCAGGATCGGTTATGATTATGCAAGTAAATACTTTATCAACGGTATCATCCGTCGTGATGCTACTTCATTGTTAACAAGTAAAAACCGCACCGAGGTTTATCCTGGTGTATCTGCAGGCTGGTTAATCAGTAAAGAATCATTTTTTCCTACCGATGCATTGGTGTCGTTTGCTAAGTTAAGGGCAAGTTATGGCCAGTCAGGTAACCTTGCAGGTTTGCCAAGCTTCCCTACTTCAGTTTCTTTAAGTAAAACCGCAGGTTATTTAGGCAATCCGGCTACAGCTATTACTGGTTCGGCTGTTGATGGTTTGGCCAACCTTAATCTTAAATGGGAAAAAGCTACGCAAACCGATATCGGTGTTGATTTAGGCCTCATGAACGGTAAGATCAATGTTACTGCCGATGTGTTTCAGAAAAGAAATACCCGCTTCCTCTTCCAGCCACCGGTTGCAGCTGTTTATGGCGTGTCAAACCCTCCGTTTGTTAATGGTGGTCAGATCACAAACAGAGGTATTGAGTTGGCGGTTAAATACCAGGGAAGCGTTGGTGAATTCCATTATAATTTAGCAGCTAACGGATCATACATCAAAAACAAAATTGATAACATACTTCCAGGTCAGCAAACCATCCTTTCTGGTCCAACAGTAAGGGATAACCTGGTACCTGTATGGTTACAACAGGGGTATTCTTTGTATTCGTTCTTTGGATACAAAACCGCGGGCTTATTCCAATCGCAGGATGAGGTAAATAATTATAAAGGATCTTCGGGTACGCTTATTCAACCAAATGCAAAACCAGGCGATATCAAATTCCAGGACCTTAATAATGACGGTAAAATAACCGAAGCTGATAAAACTTACCTCGGCACACCGTTTCCTAAATTTAGCTATGGTTTTACCGCAAACTTTAGCTATGGCCCGTTTGATATGAGCGTGTTTTTGCAGGGTGTAGCAGGCAACAAACTTTTCAATGCTGTTAAATACACTGGTTTAAATGCATCTATCCAAAACTATAACCTGCTGGCCGATGCTAAAAACGCCTGGACACCAACGCATACCAACACCAATATCCCGCGCTTATCTGCAAGTGATGCAAACGGCAACTTTGGTAACGTATCTGACTTTTACGTTGAGAACGGTTCATACATGCGTATCAAAAATGTAACGCTTGGTTACACGCTGCCAAAAGCGCTGATGACTAAAATTGGCGTACGCAGCGCTCGCGTTTTTGCCAACGCGCAAAACCTGGCCACATTTACCAAATATACAGGTCTCGACCCCGAAGTTGGTATTAACCAAAACGGTGTTGATTTAGGCTTGTACCCACAGGCAAGGATCATTTTAATAGGTGTTAACGTAGGCTTATAATCAATCAGGAACCACAATTAAGAAGATACAGAGATGAAACTTAAAAATATAATTAGCAAAGGCTTAATGGGTGTAATGATTATTGCACTGGCCGAAAGCTGTAAAAAAGGCACTTTAGATAATATTAAACCAACAGGTACGCCAACAAGCACCAACTTTTGGAAAACAGCTGCTGATGCCCAGGCCGCAGCTAATGGTTTGTATGAGAAACAAAGTAACAGCGAAGACCTTTACGGTCGTGGTTTCTTTTGGTTCATTAACGCCAGTGATGATATGGTTGTAGGCCGTACATCAGCCGATAGGGAAAATATCAAAAACTTTGTGTGTACCGGTAACGAGAGTAGTATTTACGCTCCATGGCAGTTGCACTTTGTTGTGATGAAACGTGCTAATGACGTGATCAACAACGTGCCGAACATTAACATGGATGCGGCTACCAAAAACTTTATTTTGGGCCAGGCTTACTTTATTCATGCTGTAATGCACCTGGAAATTGCCGATCTATACGGATCGGACAAACAAGGCGCTCCTTTGCAAAATCGCGCCAATCCATTAGCGTTCCCGGCGCAATTGCCTTCAGTTAAAGATAACTACGCTTATATCGAGGCTGATTTGAAAAAGGCAGCTTCTTTACTGCCTTACTTTGATAAGCTTGCCGCTGCCGATAAAGGCCGCGCTCATAAAACTGCTGCTTATGCTTATTTGGCTAAAACTTACCTGCATGCTAAGGATTACGCTAACGCCGAAAAATATGCCGACTCGGTTATCCTCAGCGGAAAACATGCTTTGCTAAGTAATTATGCGGATGTGTTCAAGATCGCTAATAACTATAGCTCTGAGTATATCTGGTCGGTTGCAAGTAACCTGAATGGCCAGAGTATTTTGCCTGGTGCAATGCTGGAGAACAAAGGCTGGGGTTTATATAACGGCTTCGGTTATTATCAGCCGACCAAAGAGCTTGTTGATGAGTTTGAAGCAGGCGATAAAAGGCTTCCGGCTACTATCCTGCAAAAAGGCGATAGCTTCCAGTATTTCGGTCAAACTTATACTTACCCAATTGGTGGTAAAAGCAACAGCTTAACCGGCTACCAGTTTAATAAATATATGGAACCGTTTAGCTATGCAGGTGGTATTCACGTAAGCCCTAACGGCGATGAGCCATCTACAGATTTAAACGTACCATTGTTGCGTTATGCCGAGATCCTGCTGATTAAAGCCGAAGCGCAGATCATGCAGGGCAAAAACGGTGATGCCGCGCTTAACCAGGTGCGTGTACGTGCAGGATTGCCCCCGATTACTAATGCCACAATGGCAAACCTCAAACACGAACGCCGCGTTGAATTGGCGGGAGAGTGGAGCGATCGCAATTTTGACCTGGTACGCTGGGGCGATGCACAGGCAATTTACGCAAAACCGTTACACGGTTCAGATGGCTCAGTTGTGTGGAAAGCTCGTAACTTTGACCCGGCGAGGGATAACGTTTGGCCAATTCCGCCAAAAGATATCCAGATAAGCCAGGGCCAGCTGAAACAGAATGCCGGCTGGTAATTGACATATTGAAACTTACAAAACCGGGCACAGCCCGGTTTTGCTATATCTATACCAAATGAAAAAAAGTACTACCCTAATTACGCTGGCAGCGCTGCTGGCAAACGCCGGCCTCACGGCCAATGCGCAGGTTAAAAACTACACCGTAGCCGACGCGCACTCCCATAACGATTACAAAAACAACATCCCTTTTTACCGGGCCTATGAAAAAGGTTTCGGTTCTATCGAGGCCGACTGTTATGCGGTTAATGGGCAGCTGATGGTGGCTCATGATAAAAAGGAGATTGACGCTAAAAGGTCGTTAAAAATCTTGTACATCGATCCGCTGATTGAAAAATTTAAACGCGACCCACAGCGCCATTTAAGGCTGCTTATCGAAATTAAGGAAGATCATAAGGCGGTATTGCCCTTGGTGATCAAAGAACTGAAACCGTTAGAACAGTATTTTAATTATGAAGGTCACCCGGGACGGCTATCTATAGTTATGACAGGAGCAGTGCCCCCTGCGGCAGAGATGACCAATTATCCGGCCTGGATCTCGTTTGATGTTGACCATATGAACGGCTTTACACCGGCGCAATGGAAAAAGATTGGCATGGTAAGCTTTCCGTTTGGTAAATATATGCACTGGAATGGTAAAGGTGTATTGAATAACGAAGAGATTGCGAGGATAAAAGCGGGGATCGATAGCGTACATAACTCCGGTAAAAAGGTGCGTTTTTGGGAGACTCCCGATACTAAAAGCAGTTGGCTGGCGCTAATCCGTTTAGGCGTTGATGTAATTGGCACCGATAAAATAGAAGAGCTTGGCGATTTTCTGAACAAGAAGCCAGCAGGTGAATATACCGCGCCACAAGGGTATGGCATTTATAAGCCAACTTATAAATCGGACGGTGCGGTTAAGAAAGTTAAAAACATCATTTTGTGTATCGGCGATGGCATGGGCTTATCGCAGATTTATTCGACCTATACCGCCAACCGAGGCCAGTTGAATATTTTCCAGATACTCAACATTGGCTTTTCAGTAACTAATTCTGCCGATGCTTATATCACTGATTCGGCGGCCGGCGCCACCGCTTTTGCATCGGGCCAAAAAACTAACGACAGGGCAGTAGGTGTTGATCCGTCAGGCAAACCATTGAAATCATTGGCTGATTACAGCGCCGAAGCAGGCAAAAAGACTGCCGATATTGTGGCCTGTGAATTGACAGACGCTACCCCCGCGGCCTTTTATGCGCACGACTCGGAGCGGAGCCATTCTACAGCTATCGCCAGTCAAATTACTTCATCGCCAATTGATATTTTCTTAGGTTCATCTTATAAAGATTTCATCTGGCCGGTAAATGGCGAAAGTACTGTCGATAAAATGAAAAAGAGGGGATACTTGGTGATCCGCAACTTTGATGAGTTTTTGAATAGTTCGGCCCCAAAAATCCTTGCTTTGATGGATGACAGCGTAACTCGCCCGAAAATGGAAGGCAGGGGGAATTATCTGTCGCTGGCATTTAATAAAGTAACCCAAACGTTCAAAAATGCCCCTAATGGTTTCTTTATGATGATTGAGGGTTCGCAGATTGACCATGGCGGTCACGCTAACAACTTAAAACAGGTGATCACCGAAAATAGCGACTTTGACCGTGTTGTTGGCGATGCTCTGAAATTTGCCGACGAAGATGGCGAAACCCTGGTAATTGTAACTGCCGATCATGAAACAGGCGGCTTAACCCTGCTTGACGGCAGTATCAACGATGGTTACGTATGGGGCGATTTTAGCACCAATGATCATACCGGTACCCCTGTTCCGGTATTTAGCTACGGCCCGCATTCCCTGGATTTCAGAGGGGTTTATAGTAATACCGAGATCTTTAACAAGATTAAGTCGTTGTTACAGTAGCTGCCGTAGCTTAATGGAGCGTTTAAAGCCTAACGATGCCTTTAAAACTTCGTTAGGCTAATGCTGTTTTGACGAGATTTATAGCTTAATTGAAAGATACAATACAGCGGCAATGGAAGCCCCAACCAATGGGCCGATAATCGGGATCCATGCATAAGCCCAATCGCTCGTTCCTTTGCCTTTTATCGGTAATAGCATATGCATAAAGCGCGGCCCAAGATCACGGGCCGGGTTGATAGCATAGCCGGTAGTGCCTCCTAATGACAAACCGATCACCCAAACCAGTAATGCTACCGGGATAGCGCCTACTGAGCCCAGACCAATAGGGGTTTTAGCAGGCGTGATTTCGGCACCGGCTATGTAGAAAATGGTGAAGAGCAATACAAAAGCACCTATTACCTCGCTGGCGATGTTTGATATGTAATTGCGTACGGCGGGACCAGTGCAAAATACAGCCAATATAGAAGCCGGATCATTTGTGCGTTTAAAATGATCGTAATACATTACCCAAACTAAAAAGGCGCCGATACAAGCGCCCGCAAACTGAGCGATAATGTAAGGAACAACGTTGGTCCATGCAAACTTACCTGCAATAGCAAGTGCTATGGTTACGGCAGGGTTGAGGTGCGCACCGCTATACGGCCCGGCAACAACAACCCCAACAAAAACGGCTAATCCCCAGGCGGTGGTGATCACTATCCATCCGCTGTTATTTCCCTTGGTATCTTTTAAAACTACGTTGGCTACTACACCATCACCTAATAATATCAAGAGCATGGTGCCTATCAGCTCAGCTACAAATGGAGACATGTTAAAATATTTTAAAGATGGATATTAAATAACTGTTACAGGATGCCCGGAATTTGACCAGCATTGAGCAGTGCTTACCGCACGTTTCCAACCCGCAATGCCCGATTTTACTTCATCAAGATCGTCAGCCGGAGTAAATTCCGCTTCGGCGGCCCACAAGTGCTGAATTTCGGCTATATCTTTCCAATAGCCTACAGCCAGCCCGGCCATATAGGCTACACCAAGTGCTGTAGTTTCGGTAACTTCGGGCCGGATCACTTTGCAGTTTAATACGTCTGACTGAAACTGCATCAGCAGGTTATTGGCAGTCGCCCCGCCATCCACACGCAGTTCTTTTATCTCCATGCCTGCATCAGCTTCCATCGCTTTAAGCACATCCATGGTTTGGTAGGCTATTGATGATAATGCGGCCCTTGAAATGTGGGCTGCTGTAGCACCCCTGGTTAAACCAACTATAGCCCCCCGGACTTCCGGGTCCCAGTAGGGAGCACCCAAACCTGCAAACGCGGGTACAAAGTAAACGCCCGCGGTATCTTTTACTGAGGTAGCCAGCTTTTCAACATCTGCCGACGTTTTGATAATGCCCAGCCCGTCGCGCAGCCACTGCACTACCGCACCGCCTATAAAAATACTGCCCTCAAAGGCGTAGGTGATCTCGCCGTTTATTTTCCAGGCGATGGTGGTAAGCAGGTTGTTTTTTGATTTGATAAACTCATGTCCGATATTCATCAGCATAAAACAGCCTGTGCCATAAGTGTTTTTAACCATCGCTTTATCAATGCACATCTGCCCGAACAATGCTGCATGCTGATCGCCGGCTATACCTGCAATCGGGATCCTTTGCGCAAACAAATTATTGGCTGTTTGTCCATATAGCTCGCTTGATTGTTTTACTTCGGGCAAGATACTTTTTGGGATATTGAACAGTTGTAGCAACTCCTCGTCCCATTGTTGTGTGCGGATATTGAACAGCATGGTACGGGCGGCATTGGTTACATCGGTAG
The DNA here is from genome assembly GCF_014643835.1 of Mucilaginibacter rubeus. Lineage (GTDB taxonomy): Bacteria > Bacteroidota > Bacteroidia > Sphingobacteriales > Sphingobacteriaceae > Mucilaginibacter > Mucilaginibacter rubeus. The sequence continues at coordinate 233,729 of NZ_BMKD01000001.1, forward strand.
CGTGAACTTCGCTGCGGGTTAACTGCCAGATGAGCCAGCTGTCAACCGTGCCAAAAGCCAGTTCACCGGCTTCGGCCTGTGCCCTGGCACCCTCAACATTGTCCAGGAGCCATTTTATTTTTGAGCCGGAAAAGTAAGCATCTATTACCAGGCCGGTTTTATCGCGGATCATTTCGCTATGACCGTTTTGCTTTAGTTCATCGCAAAAGGCGGCGGTACGCCTGTCCTGCCAAACAATGGCGTTATGAATTGGTTCGCCGGTTTTGCGGTTCCAAACTATGGTGGTTTCGCGCTGATTAGTTATACCTATGGCTTTAATATTGCCGCCACCCAAGCCTGCTTTTGCAATAGCTTCTGCGGCAACCCCAATCTGGCCTGCCCAAATCTCATTAGGGTCGTGTTCAACCCAGCCGGGCTTAGGAAAGTATTGCTTAAATTCTTTTTGTGCCGAAGCAATAATTTTACCTGTATGATCAAAAACTATTGCCCGCGAACTGGTAGTGCCCTGGTCGAGCGCTAAAATATATTCCTGCATAATTTGGTTTGGTTTACCTTGGTTTATTTATTGAATATCACATTAAATTTGCTCATTTTAATGTAGTGTTAGTATATAATTTTTTGCTGTTTCGTTAAATGCATTAATTTGTGCGGCTTCCCATGCTGCATCTTTTCCCAACTCAGCGGCCATAAGGTGTGCTACTTCGGCAGTCATTTCGGTAGCTAAGCGGGCATCTAAAAATAGTACACGGGTACGGCGCGCCAGGATATCCTCAACAGTACGCGCCATTTCATTCCTTACCGACCAGATTACCTCAGCCTTAGTATACCTATCTTTAGGGTGAACCGGGTTTCCCCAATCCGGGTTTTCATTTTGCAGTGCTACAATCTTTTCAATGTCGGCACCATAAACAAACATAGGGTTGGTACGGTCGGGGTTAGGGCGACTGCCATGGATAGATAATGAAGCGGTTTTACAGGGCTCGTTTTTAAGCCCGCCAAACTCAATGGCCTTATCAACAATATCTTCGGCCATTTTGCGATAGGTAGTCCACTTACCGCCGGTTATGGTAATTAAGCCGGACGCGGAAACGATTAATTTATGGCTTCGGGAAATTTCCTTTGTTTTTGATGATCCATCTTGTGGGGCGGCAAGCGGTCGTAAACCCGCAAATACACTTAATACATCGGCACGGGTAGGGGCTTTGGTGAGGTATTTGCCCGCGGTTCGTAGTATAAATTCCACTTCTTCGTCCAGTGCCACCGGCTCAAGGCTGTGCGAGTTGATTGGGGTATCTGTAGTGCCTATCAATAATTTCTCATGCCAGGGAACTGCAAAAAGTACGCGCCCATCTTCCGTTTTTGGGATCATCAGCGCATCGTCGGCCGGTAAAAATGAACGGTCGAGTACAAGGTGTACGCCCTGGCTTGGCCTAACCATGGGCTTCTTTTCGGGGGTATCCATTTTTAGTACATCATCAACAAAAACGCCGGTGGCATTGATCACTGTTTTTGCCTTTAATTGATACCCGGCGCCTGTCTCTGTATCAGTGGCTTTTACGCCTATGATTTTATTAGTAGTATCTTTGATTAATCCGGTTACTTTAAAGTAATTGAGCAAGGTTGCACTCTGTTCAACGGCGGTTTGCGCCAGGTTAATTGCCAGCCGAGAATCGTCAAATTGCCCGTCGTGATAAACCACCCCGCCATGAAGCCCTTTTTCCTGGATGCCGGGCAGTCGTTTAATGGTGTCTTTTTTTGAAATATGTTTTGCACGGCCAAAGCTTAGCTTGCCAGCTAATAAATCATAAATGCTGAGACCTATCGTATAAAAAACACCATCCCACCAGCTATAATTGGGAATAATGAAGCTTTCGTTTTTTACAAGGTGTGGTGCGTTTTGTAATAATAATCCCCGTTCACGCAAGGCCTCGCGCACCAGGCCGATATCGCCCTGTGCTAAATAGCGCACCCCACCATGAACCAGTTTGGTAGCACGGCTCGACGTTCCTTTGGCAAAATCGGCCTGCTCCAGTAATAATGCAGAGAAGCCGCGCGAAGCTGCGTCGACTGCAGCGCCAAGTCCGGTAGCTCCGCCGCCTATGATGATCAGGTCCCAGATCTTTTCGATATCGTTGAGGTGGCTAAGGTTCGCTTCTCTTGTAAATGAGTTCATTTTATTTCGATATTTATTCAAATATATAAAATCGAAATAAAAACAAAACTAAATGAAATTAAAAATAATTTTATTTGGTTACATTTGACTAACACGGAGCACAGTAAGCTTTGCAAAACATTACAGTTAATTTTTCTGTTTAATTTAGCGATTATGAGTAAAAACACCGACCGGCATAAGTTTATCCTGCAAAAGGTTGAGACAGATGGTTTTGTGAATGTGCAGGATCTGAGCAACCTGTTAAGTGTTTCGGAAGTTACCATCCGAAAGGACCTGAAACTTTTGGAAGATAAAAACCTACTTTTCAGAACGCATGGTGGTGCAAGCCAAACTAACCCTTATGCTAATGACAGGCCGGTAGCCGAAAAGGAGAAACTGAACGGCCCCGAAAAAAGAAAAATTGCCGCAGAAGCAGCGATAAGGATAGATACCAATGATTCGGTTATTATAGCCTCAGGTACCACAATGCTCGCCCTTGCCCGTGCCATGCAGCCTAATAAGCATCTTACGGTAGTCACCGCAGCTTTGCCGGTAGCGCTTGAACTTTTGCAGCATCCGCAGGTTGATATTGTTCAATTGGGGGGACAAATGCGAAACACATCCTCATCGGTAACCGGTAATTATGCCGAACTGATGCTGGACGATATGTTATGCGGCGTGTTGTTTTTAGGAGTAGATGGCATTGATCCTGAAATAGGCTTGACTACTACTAATTTATCCGAAGCCCGCCTTAACCAAAAAATGATCAATGCGGCCCAAACTACCATTGTATTGGCCGATAGTACCAAATTTGGTAAGCGGGGCCTGGCAAAAATTTGCGCGCTTGATCAAATCAACGAAATTATTACCGATAGCGGTATTAGCCCGGCAATGCTCAATATGCTGGAAGAAAAAGGGGTGAAGGTAACGGTGGTTTAATGGTATATAGTTAGAAGTCAATTAATCTGCTTTATTAATTGCAGTACTTCGTCTCCATATTTTTCTGTATAACCAAATTTTAATGCAAGGTCAAAGTTTTGTAAGGCATCTTCATTGTTGCCTTGTTCCATTAAAATGATCCCTTTGTTTTTATAAGCGTAAGCATTACCCTTATGTAATGCTAAGGATTTATCGATGAGTGCCATGGCACCGTTTACATCCCCAAGTTTAAATTTTGAAAAGCCAAGGTTATTCAACGTAAAAGAAGCAGTTGCATCCATGGCGATGGCTTTTTCAAAGAAAGGAATAGATTCTGTGTATTGTTCTTGTTTTGAAAGATTGAAACCCTTATGGTTTAAAAGTTCCTTGTCGTCGGGATTCATGGCGAGCAGTTTATCAAGGATAACTGCAGATTTATCATGGTTGCCAATTATATCATAGATATAGGCCTTTGTAACTTCATAATTAATATTATCCGAATCAGGTCTGTTTTCAATTAGTTCGTCTATTAACTTTATTGCCGATTGGTAATCACCTGATTTGTATTTGCCACAGGCTATCAAGTTTTTAAAACTCAAGTCACCCGGGGATAGGCTTAAACCGGTCTCGCAAATTTTAGTCACATCTTCAAACTGATAATAGTAATAGAGAGCGACCGCAGTTTCATAAATCTGCTGTATTTTTTTATTCTTTTTTCCCGTTATTTCGAGTAAGAAAATCTCAACCTTGTTATATGTTTTGGCTCGAATGACATCGAAAGGGGCAGAGAATTTTTTAATTTTCTTTTTGAAATAGTCTTCGGTTATATCTTCAATTAAAATGCCAGCCCTCTCAATAGGCCCTGTTATTGTTTTATCTTCAAAACTGAGGATAGCCAGCAGCAAATGGATACTGTTTATTGACCGCTGTTCATTTATTCTGGCAATAGTGTACGCGTGCTTTACTGTACGTTCAGCCCAAACCGTTAACGCGAAGTCGTCTTTTATTGTTTGAGTGCCATTAGCCGGATATAAGTCTCTTATCTGTTTATCTAAAACCTCTGCATCAATGGCCTGTAAGTATTTACCCGCTAAACATGTCTCTTTCAACATCGCCAAAAACAAATGGACACAATCAATAAAGCCGTGTTTCATCTCCAAGGCTAAAAGTCTGGATCTTGCTGTTATTATGGTAAAATCATCTTTGGGCTTTGAATATGGCATTATTGGGTGTGTTAACCGAAGCTAATTTTAAACTATACCTTTCGCTGAAGATGACCTCACAATCAATTGCGTATCCACTTTCTCAGTCGTAAACTCTTCAATAGGCCATTTGCTTTCTATTGTTTTAATAAGCATTTCTGTAGCGATTTGTCCAATCTGGAAGGCAGGCTGGCGAACCACAGTTAACGGCGGATCAAACAGGTCAACAACATCTGAGTTGGTAAAGCCGGCTATCGCGATATCTCCCGGAACTTTTAAGCCCCATTTTTTTAATATCGATATACTGCTGATGGTAAGCCTGTCGCTGCCGCTAAAAATAGCCTCCGGCTTGTCATCCAATGCCAGCAATTCTTTCAGCACAAGCTCCACTTCGTCGTGGATCATGCCGCCATGGTTGCAATGTTTAAGGTATTCGGGCCTGAACTCGATGCCATGTTTATCAAGTGCCGCCTTGTAGCCTTCAAAGCGCTCGTGGCTGATAAGCAGGTTATTTGAATTGGTGAGGTGTGCTATTTTGGTAAAACCCGAATTGATCAAAGCTTCGGTGCCGTTAAATGAGCCCTGAAAATTATTGGCTATCACTTTGTGAGTATTCAGGTCAGGCGCTGCCCTGTCAAAAAATACGATAGGGAAACCTTTATCCAGCAGGTATTTATATTGAGATGTATCGGTTGTTTGCGCTGATAGCGATACCAACAAACCATCCACATGCCGCGATAATAAATGTTTTACATTGGCACTTTCCCTGTCAAATGATTCGTGCGTTTGGGTGATGATAACGTGATACCCGCGGTTATAAGCTATAGATTCAATGCCGTTAATAGCCTGCGAAAAATAATCGTTAGCCACTTCGCAAACCACTACGCCTATGGAGTGGCTTTTTTGTTCTTTAAGACTTAAAGCAATAGGGTTAGGCCGGTAGTTGATTTTTTCAGCGTACTCAAGGACAAGCTTTTTGGTTTCGGTGCCTATTTCGTAGCTTCCGTTCAGCGCCCTTGATACCGTTGATGTTGACACACCCAAAGCCTTGGCAATATCCTTAATAGTAACTGATTCAAACATAATTTAGCGTGGCGATCGGTTTTTAAATATCAGGAAATATTTGATACGGGCTAAGTTATTTTAAAAATTGAAATATCTGAGTGTTTTCCATTGTCAAAAGGGTGTGGCTTTTTGGCGATAACTTCTTCAATTCCGGCAAAAGCAATTTTATATCAATTTAATTGTATTATTGATTTTTAATTAGGTGTAAAATTATTGTTATAATTATTACATTGTACCTGATTTCAATTGTAAAACGTTTTATCCCCTGGTTAAGCTATGTCTCACGAACAAATTGTTCATGACGATCATAATACTGCTGTCTGGCTTGCTTTTAAAGAAGGCAATTGGGATGCTTACACGCAATTATATAACCAATATTTTAAGGTACTCAACAACTACGGGCACAAATTTACCAGGGATGTTAATGTAATTGAGGATGCCATACATGATCTTTTTATTAGGCTTTGGACAAACAGGGCGGGGCTTGGCAATCCTGTATCGGTAAAAAACTATCTTTTCAAATCGTTGCGCAGCATTATTTTCCGTAAGCTGCAGTCGAAATCGCGCTTTGTTGATATTGAGGATGAAGCGGAGCATAACTTTCCCTTTGAAATTTCATTCGATCAGCAGCTCATGGCCGATGAGGAAGAACAGGAATTGCAGAAGAAGATTAAGTTTCATGTTAAAGCTTTGCCGGCACGGCAGCAGGAAATTATATACCTGCGTTTTTATGAGGGTTTAGGTTATGATGAAATTGCCGATATCATGGAAATAAACATTAGTTCGGCCTATAAACTGATCTATAAAGCATTCGATAACCTCCAGGATGTGCTAAAAACTTCAAAATTGGCTATTGTTTTAGCCCTGTATTCGTGCTTCTGCATAAATAATCATTAAAAAATAAATTTTTTTTCAGTTTGTAGGGATAATTGGGGTAGGGTGCTGTCTATAAGGAGTAAATAACACCTTATAAACAATGCAGATAGCCAAATACAGTAATTATACCCTGCCGGATTTTTTAGAGGACGATGATTTTCTCCGTTTTGTGATCAATCCCACACATAACGACACTGTTTTTTGGCAGCAGGTCACAGCAGAATATTCGCAACAGAAAGAAATAATTGCCGAAGCTTCAAAAATTATTAAAGCATACCGTAAACAGGATGTTTTTACCAACGAAGAAAATCAATCGAAAGTTTGGCAGAGGATTGAATCAACGTTGCAAAAAGATCGGGTTAAGCCAAAGATCTTCACATTAAACGGGTTCCTCCGTGTTGCTGCGATGTTGTTGCTTGTATCCTCCATAGGTATCGCTTTATGGCTGATAAAAGGCAGGCAAAATGAAATTGATACTACTTATGGAGAGTTGAGCACTGTCACCTTGCCCGATGGCTCAACCGTGGTGCTCAATGGTAACTCGAAATTAACTTACTCCGATAACTGGGATAAAAATTCAAGAGAGGTTTGGATAAATGGAGAAGGATTGTTCAATGTAACGCATATCAATAAAGACCCAGCCCATATTAAGCCTTCTGAAAGATTTATTGTGCATTGCCCTGATATGGATATTGAGGTGTTGGGCACAACTTTTAATGTCAGAAGCAGGCATAATAAAACCAACGTAGGTTTAGTTCAGGGAAAGATCAGGCTTGATTACGTTGATGCCGTAACGGGGAAACAATCGCTTATTATGAAACCGGGCGATTACGTGCAGCATACTTATAAAAAAGCACTTACCCGCATTACTCTTCCCGCTCCTGAAAAAATCACCAAATGGACAAAACACCAGCTTTTATTTAATGATGCCAGCCTGGCGCAGATCAGCGAGATCATGACCGATGATTACGGCTATCAGGTTGATTTTTCAAGCCCCGACTTAACCAATTTCAAAATAGAAGGTGAGATCAACGTGCCTAATGTTGAGGAATTAATTGAAACTATATCCACCACACTTCCGGTGAAAATTACCCGAACAGACAAAAATATCACTATAACAAAATTAAACCCCTAAACGAATAACTTATGAGAAAACTCGACTCATTCATTTTTTTAAGATGTTGCTGTTTCCTGATGGTATTGCTTGGCCGGTCGGCATACGGCTATGCCCAAATGGCATTAACCAGTAACAACAGGATCCACGCAAAAAGTTACGGTTATACAGCTCCGCAGGCTGTTGAAAACAAGGTACTCCTAAAAGATGCGCTGGATAACCTGAAAAAACAATTCAATGTTCAGATAGCTTACCAGGAAGGTTTGCTTGATAACAAGTTTGTACCGGCAAATTTAACAAGCAATATAAGCCAGTTAACGCTTGACGATAATTTGAAACAATTGTTATCTGCATTTCAGTTAACATATCGCAAAATAAATGATAACCAGATCTCGATTTTTACGATAAAGGACTTTATTTCTTCAACCAATGCAGCTGTTGCAGCAGTTACATTAACAGGTAAGGTAGTGGATGCAGGCGATGGTCAGCCGGTTGTTGGCGCATCGGTTTATTTAAAAATGGATAATAAGGTGGGGGCAATTACCGATATTACAGGCAGCTTCAGATTGATAGTGCCAGATAAGTACACGGGTAAGCCATTGACGCTGGTGGTAGCCTATGTAGGATACAACCAGGAAGAAGTTTCCGTAACTGACCCTGCATCACCTTTGCAAATTAAACTGATGCAAAATAACAAAGCCCTTAATGAGGTTGTGGTTACTGCTCTTGGTATCAGCAAGCAAAAAAAATCATTGGGCTATTCGGTGACTGAGGTTAAGGGTACCGAATTTACTCAGGCCCGTGAAAATAACGTGGCTAATGCGCTTACCGGTAAAGTAGCCGGTGTTAACGCGGCGGGCTTATCAACCGGTCCGGGCGGTTCAAGCCGCGTGGTGATCAGGGGTAACGGCGGTCTTGCCGGTGATAACCAGCCATTATATGTGGTGAACGGTATGCCGATTGATAACAGCGTACCCGGTGGCCCTGCTACGGTTAATGGTATTACCAATAATGTTGACCGCGGTGATGGTATAGCAGCTATAAACCCTGATGATATTGAGTCGATAAGCGTACTTAAAGGTGGTACAGCTGCGGCCCTTTACGGCTCACGCGCAGCAAATGGCGTTATTTTAATCACCACCAAAAAAGGCCGCATTCAAAAAGGTGTGGGAGTAGAATTTAACTCGACGGCCACCTACGATAATGTGGCTGTATTCCCAGATTACCAGTACGAATACGGGCAGGGAGACGGCGGTGTAAAGCCAACTACCCTGGCTGCAGCACAGGCAAGCGGAAGACGCTCGTGGGGGGCGAAAATTGACGGCTCAACCGATTACGTTGCTGTCGACGGGCTTACTCATCCTTATGTTGCACAGAAAAATAACCTTAGAAATTACTATCAAACAGGAAGCACTTATACCAACAGCCTTGCATTTTTAGGCGGTAACGAGGCTTTTACCTACAGATTTTCGGCTGCCGATTTGAACAGTAAAGGTATTTTGCCGGGTACTACCTATGATCGTAAAACTTTTAATCTCGCCCTGAACGGCAAACTGAGCGATAAGCTATCGATAGAGGCTTTAGCACAATACAACGTTGAAACCGGCCATAACCGTACAGGCGCAGGCGATGCTTTGGGTAACCCAAACTGGACCCCGCTTGAGGTTGCTAATACCGTTGATGTTCGCTGGTTAAAGCCGGGTTATGATGCTTTGGGCAATGAACAGATCTGGAACGATGCATCCATCGCGTCAAACGGATATTTTGTGATCAATAAATACAAGGAAGATGATGTGAAGAACCGTTTTATTGGCCAGGGATCGGTTATTTATTCGCCTATAAAAAACCTTACTTTCAAAGCCACCATCAGCCGCGATTTTTTTAATTACAACTATACCAATATACTACCAACCGGTACATTGTACATACCTAATGGCCAGTATGCAGGCATTAAATCGGATGTTTCTGAAACCAACGAGTTAGCTACCGTTAGTTATAAAACAAAGATCATCAGCGATTTAAATGTAAATGTTTTGGGCGGCGTAAACAGCCGTAAATACGCAACCAATCAGCTAACATTTAGTGGTTCGCAATTTATTATCCCGTATTTTTACAGCTTTACCAATCTTGCGGTTTCATCAACTACACCTTACAATGCCAAAATCGTGACCAACTCGGTTTTTGATTCGGCCGATTTTGATTACAAAAGTTTGTTCTTCTTATCATTCACGGGCAGGAAAGATTGGTTTTCAACACTGAGCCCTAAAAGCAACAGTATATTTTATCCAAGCGTAGGCGGTAGCTTTATCCTGTCTGACGCGGTTAAACTTCCTGAGTTTTTTAACCTTGCTAAATTGCGCGGTTCATGGGCACAGGTAGGCGGCGGTGCTCCTGATCCGTATGTTATTAACCTTACGTACAGCAACGTGCCAAGCGCAGGGCAGCCATTGCAAAATGTAACCAGCAATAACATTACTAATAGCAATCTTAAACCATACACCTCAACAACGTTTGAAGGCGGCTTTGAGTTGCAGATGCTCAAGAGCCGTTTAGGTTTAGACGTTACCTTGTATGATCGTAAAACAACTAACGATATCGTAAATACAGCTATTTCTTCAACATCGGGCTATAATAATGTGATCCTGAACGTTGGTGAGGTGAGCAACAAAGGTATTGAGGTATTATTGAACGGTACACCTGTAAAAACAAGCAGCTTTACCTGGACTGCAAGCTACAACGTAGCTTATAACGATAACAAGGTAGTTAAACTGGCACCCGGCCTTAACACTATTCAGCTGGCTACTTCGGTAGGTAACTGGGGGATTTTAGATAATATTGAAGGTAAACCCTTTGGTATGATTGTGGGTACACGTATGCAAAAGGACGCTCAGGGCAACGTGGTATTTAACGCTACCACCGGCTTGCCTGTACAAACACCTTTACAGCAACTGGGCAAAAGCGTTGCACCGCTTACCATGGGTTTAACCAATGAATTCAGGTATAAACGGTTCTCGTTAAACTTCCTGGTTGATGGCAAATTTGGTAATAAGGTGTTTTCGGTTATGGAGGTTTACGCCACCCGTTTGGGCTTGATGAAATCAACGTTGCCGGGTCGCGAAAACGGCTTAGTATTGAACGGTGTTGATCAAACCGGCGCGCCTTATACCCGTACGGTGCCGGTGAGCGGGTTAAGGTCATACTATGATAATTATAAAACGTATTCCGACTTGTTTTTACACGATGGCAGCTTTGTTAAACTTCGCCAGGTTATCCTGTCGTACGCGCTTCCAACAAACCTTTTAAACAAAGTTAAGATCCAGTCGGCCAGTATCTCTTTTGTGGCCCGGAACCTTTGGACTATTTATAAGCAAACAGACAATTTTGATCCGGAGCAAAGTTTTACCAACAGTAATGCACAGGGCTTCGAGTCTATCGGTTTACCACGTACCCGCTCACTTGGCGTAAACCTGGCTGTTAAGTTTTAACAATTAAATTGAATACGATGAAAAGACATTTAACCAAATATATTTATTGTTCCCTGGTAATGCTCGGCATTATCGCCACGCAATCGTGTACCAAAAATTTTGATACGCTTAATGTTAACCCGGATGCATCTTCAAAAGCGGTACCACAATACATTTTTACCAAAGCCCAGTATGATGGTACGGCCCGCATACTTGATTTGTTGCTGGGCACCATGCAGTACACCACCAGTTTTAATGACGTGGCCGGTTTCGGGTCAAAATATGTATTGAGCCAGGGCCCGCAGTCGGCGGCAGCTTTCACCAATGCTTATCCTAATGAGATCAACGAATTAGGTGAGGTTTTAAAAGCGGTTGGCACCGATGCTTCACAGGTAAACCTGCAGGCCGAAGCGAGGATCTGGAAAGTATATTGCTTCAGCAGGCTTACCGACTTGTATGGCGATATCCCATATTCGCAGGCTGCACAGGGTTATAATCAGGCTATATATAAGCCGGCTTACGATGCACAAAAAGATATCTATGCCGATTTGTTGAAGGAGCTTGACCAGGCGGCCCAAAGCCTTGATGCTGCCAAGACAACTTTCGGTTCGGCCGATTTAATTTATGGCGGCAATACCGTAAAGTGGAAAAAGTTTGCTTACTCGCTTATGCTCAGGTGTGCCATGCGCATGACCAAAGTTGATATCGCTCAAGCGCAAACATGGGCAACAAAGGCTATAGCAGGCGGTGTTATTTTAGATGATGCCGATGTGGCCAAAGTAGCTTACGTTGGTGCCGGCCAGGACATCAACAAAAACCCTTTAGCGCTTGATCTTTATAACAACGATTATATTGCAGGTAACGGCAGTACCAATACCGAAGGAGGCAAGTACCAGGATGTGTTTATTAATTATCTGAAAGCCAATAAAGATCCGCGCCTGGCCGTAGTATCTGTAGTGTGGAACGGCGGCGTAGCTGATACTACTTCAGCTATTCAAAAAGGTATGTCAGCAGGATTAAATGCCAAACCTGCCGATTTTGTAACCTATTCAGAGCCAAATCCTAAAACGATATTGCTGTTAAATTCTCCGCGATTGGTTTTTACCGCTGCCGAAAGTTATTTCCTGTTATCTGAAGCTGCCGCAAGGGGATGGTATACCGCTGCTACCGCCGAGTCATTATACCAAAATGGCATTGCCGCATCCATGCGTCAATGGAGCATTATTGCCGGTAGCGCAGGTACTATTACAACGGCCCAGATCAACTCATACATTAACGCGCATCCTTTTAATACAGGTGGCACGCTTGATCAAAAAATGGAGCAGATATATACCCAGTTTTGGGTTGGCATATTCCCTGATGCGCAGGAGGTTTTTGCAAGCTACAGGCGTACAGGTTATCCTGCTCTGGTGCCTAATAATTATGTTGGTAATGCTACAGGCGGTAAAATATTCAGACGGATGTTATACCCTGTTGGCGAGCAAAACCTTAACGCAGCATCATATGCCGCTGCTATCTCCCGTCAGGGGCCGGATGATTTTTTAACCCGGATGTGGTGGGATAAACAATAATGTTAAAGTTTGATTTGTTAAATTAGTTGATGTTGTTTCGGGGAGGGCGTGGGGCCTTCCCTGATTTTTTTAACCTTTTTTTGATGTATAAGAAATACTTTTTTTTCCTGCTGCTGCTTTGTTGTATTCAGCGCGTATCGGCACAAAATGATTTGGTTAAGGATGATAATGCAAGTAATTATAACCTGAACAAACCCGAGCGCGAACTGTGGCTTAAAAATACCGGCTTGGGCTTGTTTATTCATTTTAGTATGGATAGCCAGCTGGGTGTGGTGATCAGTCACTCGCTGGTTGGGGCAAGTGACGATTACGTAAACCGTTATTTTAATGAGCTACCTAAAACCTTTGATCCCTCCAAGTTTGATCCGCGCCAGATAGCGACGCTGGCAAAACTGGCGGGGATGAAATACATCGTTTTTACCACCAAGCATCACTCGGGTTTTTGTATGTGGGATACCAAAACAACCGATTTTAATATAACCCATACACCATACAAGAAAGACCTGTTAAAAGAGTTTGTGGATGCCACACGCGAAGCAGGATTGCAGGTGGGTTTTTATTTTTCGCCCGAGGATTTTAATTTTCTTCACGATCATCATATACCTATTAGTCGTACCGATGTGAAGATGGATACCCAAACCCGCCATGAATATGACGAATACACCCGGAAGCAATGCGAGGAACTGATGACCAATTATGGTAAAATAGATATACTTTTTATAGATGGCGATCCTAAGGAAGTGGTAAAGCAAACCTGCTGGAAGTTACAGCCGGACTTGCTGATAACCCGCGGCGCCATCAAAACGCCTGAGCAGATCATGCCGGGTGCCATGATCAATGAGCCATGGCTGTCATGCATTACGATGGGAACTGCCTGGGGATATCAGCCAACTAACGAGCGCTATAAATCGGGCACCCAGTTAATTGGTTTATTGATAGAGGCGAGGGCCAAAGGTGGCTCCCTGTTGTTAAACGTTGGCCCGAAGCCTGATGGCGCCTTGCCCATTGAACAGGAAGAGCGGTTACGGGAAGTGTCGACCTGGTATTTTGTTAACCGCGAATGTATTGACAGTGTGCGAAGCTGGGTGATCAGCAAGGAGGGCGATACCTGGTTTACCGCTAAAAACGGGCATACACTTTATGCCATTGTTACCAATGCGGCTGATTGGAAGGAGGGGAGCCGCAAAACTTTTCTGATCCGTTCGGCCATCGCCACTAATCAAACTCAGGTTAGTGTATTAGGGCAAAATAGTAAGGTTATTGAATATAAAACCGATGATGTAAGCTGCCGGTATAAGCAAACCGATAAGGGGCTTGAAGTATCTGTTGTAAAGGCGCAGCGTATTTATGATGATCACCGCTGGCCTAATCCGGTAGTGATCAAACTGGAAAATGTTGACCCCGTTTTTAAAGAAGCCGCCATTGTTGAAACAGGTGCGGGTTCAAAAATAAAGACCGGTGCAGTTTTAAAAGGTAAAATCCTGAATTACAAAAGTATTTCGGCAAAAAGGGCCCGGTTTGATTATCGCCCTTACCATGGACAGGTAGAAACTTTATATGCAGGTAAGTGGACAGCCGGCACCTGGGTAAATATTAAGACTGATGGCACTTTTGAAGCGACCATTCCACTAAAAGCCGATTACGAATACAAGGCTATAGTTGAACAGGCTAATGTTGAAATAGAAGGGGAGAACAAATTATTTAAGCCGTAAAATTTGGTGAGATTATGAAAAACGGGGGTACGTTTTGCGCAACCCCGTTTTTTGCTTTTAAAGGTCTTTGATATTATCGTTAGGATTTCTGTCAATGAGTTTACTGAACGGATCGATGCCTACAGAGGCGGGCTGGCCTTTAACAATAACACTGATTTGCTGTACCCCGCGTTTAAGCTTATACTTTTTGATGTACAGGGTATTACTCACCATCCGGTTACCGGCACCTTGAACCTGCTTACCGAAAATCCCGATATCAATATAATCGTTCATGTTTACAGCCGGGATATCGTTGTTTTTGGCATCCTTCCAAACTTTGCCAACATCAAGCTTAAAAGTAATTTTATATTCATTTTTATTACCTGTCGGTTTGCTGCTGGCTTCAACCACCCTGTTATCATATAGTGTGATCTTTTGCCAGGTATCGGTAAGGTAATACTGCAGCGAATCGGGCACATGCTTTTGAAGGCATTGATAAAGATTGTTGGCGCCGGCAAACGGGCCGTCTGTTTTAAAAGTATAGGCCTTTTTAAATTCGCGCAGTGCCACGTTCAGACTGTCTTCGCCAATCAGGTCGCGCAAACCATACAGTGCCACGCTTGCTTTTCCACCCCATAAAAACCATTGATTGGCCTTGATCAAGGGATGCTCGTTTTCATTAAGGTGCCGCCTGATAAACAGGTAATACCATAACTGGTCTAAAACGATATAACGCATGTTGTCCTTACCGTATTTATGTTCGGACATTACCAGTTGATCATAGTTTGAAAGGCCCTCGGGGATCACTAAACTTCCTACAGTGCTGTTTGGGGCTGTCTGGAAACGCCACCATTGTTGCGACAGCAGCCTTGTTGTATTGGCATAGCAATAATCAAAGCTATTGGGATCCCTGAAATCGGCATTCCAGCCAAAGTATTCTGCGTAAGTGTCCAGCGTTGTCATGGAGGCATCCTGCGGACCGTAAACAGACGTTTCCACCAGTCGGATATCATTAAACGGATAGGCACCATAAACCTTGCTGTAATAATTTAAACCATCTTTATAAGCCGCGATATACCTGTCGATATTGGTGCTGTGCTCAGGATTATAATAAACCTCGATATTTACGTTGTGGTCCAGTTGAACAGCGGCTTTTTTTACGGCCAGTCTTTCTGATATAATACCCATTGGCATATACATACCGGGCTTATCCTGCACATAATGGAAGTAGTTACGGCCATTCTGCTGCCAGTTTTTTACGAGCTGCCCCGGAGCAATAGCTGTTTGACCGGCGAGTGTGCCAACTGTAACATCAAGTTTCAAAAGATCGGCGGCCCTACCTGCTTTAAGTGTATTGATGCCTTCGGGGTTATTTTGCTGTATTTCCTCCTCCTTTTTTTCGGGCAAACCAGCTTTTTTGCGTTCATAAGGGCTGTTTAGCTCATCATCTTCATCATACCCAAGGCCAGGCAATCCACCGTTAAAAAATGTGCCGTTGTTAATGAGAGCTGCAGCATACATGCCATTGGTAAACCCTTTATGCACTATTTCTGAGTTGATCTCTAATGTTAATGAATCGCCCGGCATTAGCGGTTTTATGAACTTGTATAACCGGAAGTCAGCAGTATCTGTCTTCGGCCTGAACCAGTTGAAAAATCCGCGGGGATAAAGCAGCGGGGTAGTAAACGGAACCAATACGCCATTGGTTTTAAGCGAATAATTGGTGAGCTCATCGCCGTCGAGCAGCATTTGTGATATGGCAACTTTGTTTTTATTGATGATGGTTACCAATGCGTGTGTGGCTACCTGTTGTTTATCCGGGTAAAGCTCTACCTGCATTTTTATGCTGGTTACTTTAGGCAGGGGAAGGTGCTCATATTTTTTGAGCGATTTTTCATACTGCACGGCCCTTGCGGTATTTTCATACTTGATGAGATAGTTGTTTAAAAAGCTCACATTGTAGTAATTCCATGCGCCTACAGCCAAAAATGCTATGGCTACTATTACAGTGATCAAGGCTGTACTGCGATTGAAGCGCTGAGGTAGCAGGCGTAATCGTTCTTTAAAGGACGATGTTACGCCCCGGTAATAAAATAATCCCGAAACAACGATCAGCAAACCAGCAAACAACATCCAGTACAGGTTGAACCAGCTAATGGGCGCTGCCATATGCCCTATGCCGGTCATATCAGATATTCCCGACGATGGCGTATAGGAATACAGCAATAGGTTATAATCAAAAGTGCCGGTTTTGCGCAAAAAGAAAACAATCACCCATAAAAACACGCCTATGCCATGGGCTGCAAATTTGTTATTGATAACAACGTGTACAACATAGCAAAATACAACCATCTCCAGCAGTGCAGGCAGCAATATGTAGGCTATGTAGAGAAAGTACACTGATAGATTCAATGTGTGATAACCTTTTAATAATTGAACGATAACCCCGGTTAGTATGGGTAGGAAGGATAAGCCGGTACTAATAAGTAATAAGGTGATGAGCTTCGATCCGTTCAGGATCCAGTTTGGAGGCGGGAGAGAGTCATTAATAAAAGCATAGCGGGTTGCCCTGTCGCGGTGCAGGGTTTCGCCGGTATAAAACATCAGGATAAAGAAAATGAAAAAGGGAAAGGCATCGTTGAAGATCGCCAACAACGTAACTGTACGCGGAAAATCCGGTACGCCATTCCTGTTGTCGCCAAGCCAGAATACAAAACCGAGGAATAAGCTGCCGGCGATTAATATGATCCAGAAGTAGTTATCGCGGATGATGTTAAGCAGCTCAACCTTTACCAGGTTGTATAAGGTATTCCTGTTGTATTTGCCTGTAAAGATAACAACTGGTTTAATAGTTACCTGGGTTTTAGTTTTTGTGCCTGCCTCGTCAATAGCAGCCTTATCACGCCTGCCGCTAAAGAAACGCTCAAAGCTAAACCTGAAATAAGTGAAAAGCACAATAACTATCCCAATACCGCCCCATAATACACGGTTGAGCATAAACGTACCGGTAACCGGGAATAAGGTAGTATTTTGCTCAATGATGCTTGAAGAACTGGTTTGCATCCTGATACCGTTAAGCCCAAAAGGATCGCTGAGGTTTATTACCGTGGGGTTGTTAATATGGTTAAGAAAAAACAACGCGATGAAGTAAAAAAGGAACAGCAGGATACCGCCAAAGTAAATAACCTTTACATTGCGGGTGATGGCTACAAGTCCAAAAAACAATGAAGAAGTGAACAAAACGTTAGGCAGCCCGATTGTGAAAAACGGGTGCAGATAGTAAATGAGGTTATTGGGGCCGTATTGTTTTGCATCCGTCCATCCCATAGCAGGGCCCAGCTTGGTGCCTATGAAGGCGCCAATGATAACCGCTGTTGAGATCAGGAGCATGAAAACGAACGAGCCCAGGTAACGGCCCCAGAAATAACCTGCTTTGGTGATAGGGTAGGTTAGGTAATAATCTTTTGTGTTGTATTCAATGTCGCGGTATAAGGCAGTGCCCATAATTGATGAACTCACAAGCGTCATCATCATAGTGATGCCCGAACACCACAACGCAAGTACATAAGGCGCGTTGATGTGCTCTTTTTCGCCTAATGGTAACGAGCCTGTTGAAAAAGTGAACACTGTAAATATCAGTGCTGCCAAAAAATAAAGGTAAACGGCTGGCCTGCGGACCCGATTCCGGATCTCGAACAGAAATATTTTAAGGAACATAAACTATTGGTTTATAGTAGTTTTAAATGGTATCTACATCTATACGTGTGGCGATGTTGCTGAAGTACACATCTTCCAGGTTTGGCGTGCTGCTGATAAAACCGTTGCCGGGGTCGGCTTCGTTTATAATGCGGATGTGGAGTTTGCCGGTTTTAAGTTGCGTTGATATTACCTGGTAATCATCTTTGTAAAAGCCCAGTTCTGATTGGGTTATCACTTTGCTGTAAATTTTCCCATTCAACTCATTTACCGCGCTTTCCGGATCGCCCGCGTATAAAACCTCGCCCTGGCAAATAATAGCGAAATTGGCGCAAAGCGTACTTACATCCTCAACAATATGGGTCGACAGGATCACGATGGTATTTTCACCCAGACGACTCAGCAGGTTGTAAAAACGGTTTCGCTCAGCCGGGTCAAGGCCTGCTGTGGGTTCGTCAACAATAATCAGTTTGGGATTACCGATTAGTGCTTGTGCTATTCCAAAACGCTGTTTCATACCGCCGGAGTAGGTGCCAAGGTGCTTTTTCCGGTCTTTATAAAGGTTTACGCTTTCTAATAATTGCAGCACCAGGTCTTTGCGCTCGGCGTTGTTGCCAACTCCTTTTAGCTGGGCAATATGGTCGAGCATTCGTTCGGCCGATATTTTGGGATAAACACCAAACTCCTGTGGCAAGTAACCGAGTAGCTGTCTAACTTCGGTTTTGTTTTTCAGTACATCCAGTTCATCTAAAAAAATGCTGCCTTTATCGGCTTCCTGCAGAGTGGCTATAGTACGCATCAGTGATGACTTACCAGCGCCGTTTGGGCCAAGCAGGCCAAACATGCCGTTATTAAGGGTCAGCGAAACATCTTTTAAAGCATGTACGCCGTTGGCATAGGTTTTAGAGAGTGAGTTGATTACTAATTTCATGATTTGCTAAGTTTTGGTCATTTATTATTACGGATCATCCTTGTATTTCCGTTCAGGACGAGTTTAGCGCTGTCGGCAAGTTTATAGGTTATGTTGCTGAGGCTATCGTCCTTGATCCACAAGCGGCTTTTGTTCCGGATATCGAGGTTGGTTTTACTGAATTGGTTACCTGTTTCAATAGATAGATTTGAAGAGCTATTGTTGCTTTTACCGATAATGGCATTTAATACATTAAACTTGTTGTTTTTTAGCAGGACAGTGGAAGCATGGTCCTGGATAATGTTGAGCCCGTCCCCGCTGAAACCACTGATGGTAGTAGCGCGCCATTTGAAGTCTTGCGCGGCAGTGGTATCGACAATTTCAGTGTCGCCTGCCTTATATTTTGCATCGGCGTAAAACGCATTTAATTGCGGCATGGATATGTACAGAACGTTTGGGGCTTGTACATTATGAAAGTTATCTTTAAACACGGCACGAATAAAGAGCGAATCGTGCCGTTGTTCAATTTTCATGAACTCCATGGCGGCAGGGTCAGCAAGTATCTTGAATGGCCCTTGAACCAGCATAATATTGATAGCCGTCGATGAACCAAGCTCAATAACCTTGAAATTTCGGAAATTTAGGTTGTTAAAGCCATTATAAGGGTTTTTATACTCACCTTTAAAATATTCTGCTTTCAGCTGAAAGTCATAGATCCCAACCGAAACTAACAGTAATAATACCGCGGTAAGTAAGAATTTATTGCTTGTTTTCATCGTTGCTTGCCTGGTTTAATTCATTATTTTGTTGCGCCTGGAAATGTTGATATTGCAGGCTGATCTCATCTATCGATATACCTAACAGGTACATGTTTTTAAAAAGCTCGGGTAAGTTCTGACGCACAAAGTTTTCTTTGCGGTAAGCTTTTACTTTGTCAAAGCCATCCTCTGCCACAAATAAACCCAGGCCGCGTTTATTATAAATAATTTCGAGCCCCTGCAAAAATTCGTACGATCGCATAACCGTATTTGGGTTCACTTCCAGCTCAACAGCCATATCGCGTACCGATGGAATCTTTTGCCCGCCGGGCCATTTGCCCATCAGGATCTGATCGCTCACAAAAGCCGCTATCTGGAGGTATATCGCTTCGTTATCTTTAAATTCCATGATCGTCTTTTTTAAGCCTGTTTCTCCTTAAACCTAAAATATGCCGCTATCCAGATCAGCAGCGATATAATAGGAATCACAATAAAAGCCCAGGCAGATTGCTGCGCATTTAAACCAATGGAGTAAAAGTTCATACCATCCTGGAAATTGAGAAATGAAAAAGGCGTTACCGGTTTGATTGGCCTGCCAACAATAAATCTTACGAACACTGTATTCACAAAGATTAGCAGTGCATAAAAAATAAAGAAACTGAAACCTGTTTTTATAAAGTGTAATTTTTCGAACCGGATTGCTCCATATATCGTCACGGCATGCAGCAAGGAAAACAATATCATCACCAGTACAAATTTATCCTGAAATAGGGTGAGTATTTCAATTTGATGCGCCGGCCAGGGTTTGAGATTGATCAGGATAAATAATACCAGGTAAAAAACGCCTGTGTACACCAAAAGGAATATAACATACGAATAAACCCAGCCGACCATAAACTTCTCGAGTTGTGATGCAGGCAGGGTTAACATTGGAACTGCTCGGCGCTTATCACCCAGATCAGTAAAAACAGTGCTTGTAAATAATGGCCCTGCGATAATCATGAGTACTCCAAACATGGCCATCTGAAAGCCGGCATCTACCGGACCCGGGATCATATAAAACACAAACGAACCGCCAAGTAAAAATACCCCTGCCAAAACCGCTGCCGACATTAAATAGGCGCGGTAATGCTCTACAGTGTGCTTCATAAACAACAGGCCAAAGCGCTTTAAACTGAAGTAATTATTCATGATTTGTGCTTGGTTTTAGTGCGTTTAGTAATTTGCTGCTATTGGTTGTTGCTGCGTTAAATAATAACTCAAGGTCCATTTTTCCGTACTTGCCGGTGGTGTTTTGTACAATAGCGTATTTGCCCATGAGGGTTTCTTCTTCGTACAGCGCATTCATCCCGGTAAGGTCTTTAAAAACACCGAAAAATAATTTCTCGGTAAGCTCATCTATCGAGTTCTCAATTACGATGCGGTGATCGTCCAAAATCAACACGGTATCAATAAGA
Source organism: Mucilaginibacter rubeus (assembly GCF_014643835.1). Lineage (GTDB taxonomy): Bacteria > Bacteroidota > Bacteroidia > Sphingobacteriales > Sphingobacteriaceae > Mucilaginibacter > Mucilaginibacter rubeus. Next base: position 254,603 of record NZ_BMKD01000001.1, read on the forward strand.
CTGTCCAAATCCCTCACCTGGTGGGTTGAAATAATAATGCAGCGCTCATCATTTAAAACAGATGCTATCAATTTTCTGAACTGAACCTTTGAAGGAATATCAAGCCCGTTGGTGGGTTCATCAAGTATCAGTACACTGGTATTGGTAGCCAGCCCGAAAGCGATGATCATCTTTTTTTGTTGTCCATATGACATTCTGGTCATTAACAGATCCGGATCAATATCCAATATTTTCAGATAACTGTAAAAGTCGGTAATGCTGAAGGCAGGGTAGAAGCTTGCTGTCCGGGCCAAAAACTGTCCCGGAGTTAACGCCGGCACGTAAACCTCTTCCGCAATAAAATAAAGGTTTTGTAAGGTTGATACCAATCGTTTTGAACTTTCTGTTCCGTTGATAAGACATTTGCCCGATTGCGGAAAAGCCAGGCCGGCAATATTTTTCAGCAGGGTTGATTTCCCTGCTCCGTTTTTACCCAGTAGACCATAAATATGGCCGGCCTTTAGTGAAAGGTTTAGATTTTTAAACAACGGCTTCCTGCTGTTATAGCTAAAATTCAAATTACTTATTTGAATCATTTTATAGTGTATTAGTGTGGTAGTACACTGCAAATGTAATTAAACATTTTTAAAATGCAAGTGATATTTTGGTTAAGAAAGATCTTTCTGAAAACCAATCAATCCCTTAGCAGTTATTAAGATATGTCAAAGAAGAGAACCATGCCAAACGAGCCAGATGAAATGCCGGTAAACCCGGAGCGGCCGGAGATCAGGCAGCCTACGGACCCCGGAGAGCCGGAAATGCCCGAAGAAGCGCCGGAAAATATCCCGAATGAAATCCCCGATACTGAGCCAAGCCAGCCTGAAGTGGACCCGGATGAGTTTGAAAAGTAAGGGAATAATTTACCGCTCATGAATCATTGCAACTAATTGCTTGCGATGGGTGGCCGTGCTTTTAATATTTTGGAACATGCATGATATAACCTAAACTATTAAATTGCATCATGAAAATAGCTACGTATAACGTAAATGGTGTAAATGGGCGCCTGCCTGTTTTACTCCGCTGGTTAAAGGAAACATCCCCTGACGTTGCCTGCTTGCAGGAACTTAAAGCTCCACAGGAAAACTTCCCGGAGCAGGCCATACTTGATGCAGGTTATAAAGCCATCTGGCATGGCCAAAAAAGCTGGAACGGCGTTGCGATACTGGCAAAAGACAGGGAAATTACTGAGGTATGCCGGGCACTTCCCGGCGATCCTGAAGATGAGCATAGTCGTTATATTGAAGCACTTGTTGATGGTATTACCATTGGCTGCCTGTACCTGCCTAACGGCAATCCTGCACCCGGACCCAAGTTCGATTATAAATTAGGTTGGTTTGAACGCCTTAAAATTCACGCAGCCGGTTTACTTGCTGCTGATAAACCGGTTATATTAACCGGCGATTATAACGTAATGCCTACCGAGCTCGATGTTTATAAACCCGAGCGCTGGGTAAATGACGCGCTCTTTCGCCCTGAAACACGCGAAGCCTTTAAAACACTGGTAGAACAGGGCTGGACGGATGCTATCCGCAAAATTTATCCTACCGAAGTGATTTATACCTTTTTCGATTATTTCCGCGATGCCTACGGCCGTAACGCCGGTTTACGGATCGATCATTTTTTACTGAGCCCTCACCTGGAAAAACGTCTGGTAGCTGCAGGTGTAAACCGGGATGTACGAGGCTGGGAAAAAACAAGCGATCACGCACCGGTTTGGATTGAACTGAAAGACGCTGAATGAGTTTAAGAATTGAAGACTTACGATTTTCTAAAACTTCGCAAATCTCGGTTCAATCTATGGTCTTAAAGGTGAAGTAATGTAACTTTTGGCTATTGGTTGTTTGAATCGAGTGAAAGGGCTTGTCACCCTGAGCCTGTCGAAGGGCCGCGCACAGAGGCCCACCCACTATGCTTCGACGAGTTACCCATGACAAGATAAAAAATGTGGTTTTTCGCAGCAGATCAGCTTCGGGTGAAAACGAGCAGAACGATGGTGGGCGGTGCGGCTGCAGGGGCATAGCAAGTTTTTGCAGAAGCGGAGGCATTGCGTGCGAATCGGGGCAAAATAATTGCAGCCCGTGGTTCTGTTCGTTTTGCAGGGTGAAGGCCGCGCCAATGGCTATGGGGCCAGGTTGCGCGCAAAGAAGCCTTTCTGCTGCAAGCCTTTTTGGTTACTTTTGTGGCGACAAAAGTAACTGGCCCCGCGCGGCCAGGAGCGCGACGATGTAAGTCAAATACTAATGAAGCCCGTTACCAGCCTGTCGGGGATTGCTTCATTCCTTACAGCAATTACTTGAACGCAGATGTCCTTTTACCTTCAGAGGCCACCGGATTTAATTTTACTTAGCATTGCACCCATCTTTAATCACGTCAATGGTAGGAGCGAAGAAGACGCTTACCTCCGCATACCAATGTTTTCGTGCACCCAATTGGCCTCTTCTTCCGGGGTTACTTTATCAATGGTACTGTTTACCCTGCTAAAAGTAGCCCCGGGGAAATCATAAGGTTTGCTATCGTCAAAAAACGGACCGACAACGCCAAGCATCCACCCGTTTTTAGCAGCCCAGTGGGGTGGGTTTACACGGTATTTAAACACCTCGTAGTGGATAAAATTGTTTCTGCCGTCAAAATCAATGGTAACCCGTTTAATATGTTCAATTTCGTCGGGGCAGGCATCCAATTCGGTAGGGAATTCCAGCCATTGGGCCAGTGAGCTTTCCGCTCCTTTAATAAGCGTAAGGTATGCCTCCGGGAACAAGTGTAATTCCTCAAGTTCTTTTAAATACAAAAAGGTGTCGTAGCGGGTAAGCGGGTTTTTGGCAAAGGGCAAAACATCTTCGGCGGTTAAACCTGCAGCTGCTTCCGCCTTTTTATAAAGTGGTAAAATCCTTGCTGATCGCTCCAATTCAAGTTTCTTCTTTTTCTTCTTAACATCAAATAACCTGAAAGCCGCAAATGCTATAATAAAAACTATAATGGTAATGACAATAAGCGTGGTTAGATCCATAATGCAATGAATGTAAGCTTTTATACGGACGAATATCAAATTTATCGTGTTACCAAAGTAAAATCGACACTTAACGTTTTAACCAGCGCCGGAGTAGTTGCAGTTAAGGCCCTGTTATTCTTATTGATAGCGCTATTCATGTCGCCATCCTTTAGGTTGTAACTTTACTCCCGACTTCTTCCATAGCCGGGATTTTTAATGATTTGCCTTGTGCTAAAAGCTCAGAAGTAATAGCTCGTGTATAGGTTTTGATCTCGTTCTGGAATTCGGTAACCGAAGCTCCTGAGCGGATCTCTTCGAGGCGTTTCTCCCAAGTACCTGTAAGTTCGGCCTGGGCTATCTGCTGGTTTTTTACTACTTCATAAACAGCAATGCCGGTAGGGGTGGGCACCAGGTTTTTCTTTTCCCTGATAATGTAATTGCGTTTTAGCAGGGTTTCAATAATGGCCGCCCTTGTTGCCGGCGTTCCGAGGCCGCTATCTTTCATGGCATAACGCAGCTCTTCGTCGTCAATCTCTTTGCCTGCCGTTTCCAATGCCTTAAGCAGGGTGGCTTCGTTGTATAGTGGCCGGGGTTTGGTTTGCTTTTCGAGCAGGGCTTTGGCTGTTATCGGGAGGTTTTCGCCCTGGGTTACTTTAGGCAGCGTTGCGTTCTCTTCGTCCTTTTTGTCGTCTTCCTTATCGTTAAATACAGAACGCCAGCCGGCAGTATGGATCACCGTTCCGCTGGCGTTGAATTTAGCGCCCGATTGCACCACAATTTTTGTGACTTCCTTAATACAATCCTGATGAAATGCTTCGAGCATACGGCCGGCCACCATGTCGTAAACAGCTTGCTGATCAGGCGAAAGCTGGTGCGGGTTTTCGCCGGTAGTAAGCACGGCGTGGTGATCTGTTACTTTTTTTGCATTTACACTTCGTTTGTTAAGCGTAGCGCTGCCCAACGCAATGGCTTGTTTGCCAAACAGCGGATGTTGTTCCAGCTTTTCAATCAGTGCAGGCACGCCTGCAAAAACATCGTCGCCTATATAGCGGCTGCCGGTACGGGGATAGGTAACCAGTTTGTTTTCGTAAAGGTTTTGGAGGATGGTAAGGGTTTGATCGGCGGTGAAACCTTTGCGTTTGTTGGCTTCCTGCTGCAGACTGCTCAGGTCGTGCAGCAAAGGAGGTGGTTCTTTACGTGGTTTTGCTTCTACCTGTAAAATATGACCGCCCTGCGGAAAGCCGCCTTCAATATCCTGTACCTTGTCAAGCACGGCCTGTGCTTCATCTTTTGTTTTATAATTTTCGGCAGATATCGCTTTAAATACCTGCCCGTCTTTATCGGGGTGAATGCTTACCTGGTAAAATGTTTCGGGTACGAAGTTTTTGTTTTCCAGGTACCGAGAACAGATCATGGCAAGGGTGGGGGTTTGCACCCGGCCTAATGAAAGTACCGCGCCACGGATCCCCGATGAAAGACTAAGTGCCTGCGTGGCGTTCATACCTACCAGCCAGTCCGACTGGGAACGGCAATGGGCCGAATTGAACAGTGTATCATAATCGCTGCCGGGCTTCAGGTTACGGAAGCCCTCTTTGATAGCCTCATCAGTTTGCGATGAGATCCAGAGCCTTTTAAAAGGCTTTTTGCATTTTAAGTAATAGTAAATATAGCGAAAGATGAGTTCCCCTTCGCGCCCGGCATCCGTTGCTACAATGATCTCAGTGGATTCATCAAATAGCTTTTGAATGGTATCCAGTTGTTTTTTTACTGATGGATCATCCACCAAACCATCCTTGGTTTTTACTTTACGAATAGAGAGCTTAAACTTTTGAGGCAGCATCGGCAGGTGCTGAACGCTCCAGCCGTAATAACCATACTCCTGCGGGGCGGCAAGCTGCAGCAGGTGACCGAAAGCCCAGGTAAAGGTGAAACCCTTGCCTTCAATATAACCGTCTTTCTTTGTAGTTGCCCCAAAAACTTTGGCAATTTCCCTGGCTACAGATGGTTTTTCGGCTATAATAACTTTCATAAATGTTGTTTCCCATGCCCCGGTTTAGGCCGGTTGCTGCCAATACGGGCGTCGAAAGTATGAATTTAGCGAGGCCTGTGCAAGGTTTGTTGGTAACATTGTGCGGCCCGACAGGTTAAATGCCGTTGGCAGTGGTCAGTAATTCTTTATCTACACCGGCAATTATTTCACTAAATACAGGTTCGGCATTGATGTAACCTTCAAGTAGTTTAAACTGGTTTTTAGCCCTGATCAAATTATGCCCTTCATATTGTGTACCATAGTAAATATCGTTATTTAAAAAATCGGTTAAAAAACGGAGGCCCTGCATATAGATCATTAGTTTGCCCGAAAAGGTGAAATACTGTTTTTCAGTTTCAGTAAGGATGTTGCTCATTTCACTCATATAACCTTTATATATCGCTCTGAAAAAATCTGTCCTGATGATAATTTTATCCAGATCTTTTTCCTCTTCGTTGGCGGGCGATAAATAGGTACGCATCATGTCGCCAACATCGCTTAAATAATAGCCGGGCATTACTGTATCAAGGTCAACAATACATAGCGCGTTTTGCTCTTTGTCAAACAGCACATTATTTATTTTGGTATCGTGGTGGATCACCCGGAGCGGGATTTCGTTATTGGTTGTAAATAGGTTATAGGTATGCAATATGTTGATATGATCATCAGCAGCTTTTACTTCCTTAGCTGCCTGTTCCAGTTTTCGGCGTTCGGCTGTTTTTAAAGCCTGTTCAAACTGTGCAACCCGTAATTTTAGATTATGAAAATCCGGAAGCGTGTATTCGAGTTTGCTGATGTCAAAATGATTTAACAAACGGGTAAACCGGCCAAACTGCACCGCGGCGCTATAGGCTTCCTTTGTATCCTGCAAAAAGTTTACTGTATGTGACCCTTCAATAAATGGGAAAAGCCGGTAAAACTTACCGTCGGCGGCTTGAATGATCGATTTCCCGTTTTGATTCTTTAGCGGGGCTACAAATAAATAACCTGGCTTGTGTTTATCAAGATACTCTTTGATTAGTACAAGGTTGCTGTCGATATGATGGGGCCTTTTGAAAACAGCGACGTTGATTTGCTGAAGAATATAGGAATGGTTAGCACCACTTATTTTATAAGTATAGTTTATTAAACCCGAACCAAAAGGCCGGATATGGTATTCAGAAACGTTTAATCCAAAATTTATAAGGATATCATCAAACATATTATAGACGTTAACTCATCAAACATAGCTAATTTCATAAACGATAGCCATGCGCAAACGTTTGAGTGTTTTTTTGTTTAGGTTTATTTTTTGTTTTCAACCAGTTGCGATTCAATGATCACCTTGTAAAAGGCGCTTGGTTCATTGCCGCCGGTACCCTGGTGGTGCAGCAGGTCCATCAAAATATCAGTTGCTTTTTGTCCCTGTAAATATGGGAATTGTTCAACCGAAGCGGCGGGAATATTCTCCATATAATTGATTAGCGGTAAATTGGCATAGCTTACAAATTCAAGATCCTTATTGATCCTGATGTTTAGTTTACTGGCATGTTTAATAGCAAAAAGTGCTACATAATCATTAAAGGTTACTATAGCGGTTGGTTTGCGTTTGCTGGCCAATAATTCATCTAACGCTTTCCTGGTGCCTTCTTCGGTAAGGTCGCACGAAACTATGAGTGAAGGGTCATATTTAAGCCTGTTTTTGGTCATGGCTTTGATGTAGCCCTCTTTACGCTCACCGGTAGCAACCATGGTTTGCGGCCCGTTGATCATGCCTATTGCCCGGTGACCTTTTTTTAGCAGGTAACTCACTGCCTCAATGGTGCCGATTTCCATATTGCAGGCTACATAATGGATGTTGGGTATAGCCGGGATCCTATCGAAATAAACTACCGGGATATTGTATTTTTTTAAGTTTTCAAAATGCTGGTACGAGGAGGTATTTTTCCCTACCGATACAAGCAGGCCATCAACCCGGTGGTTTTTCATTTTTTCAACCAGCTGTTTTTCCTTTTGCTCATCATCATGTGATTGTGCCAGCAATACGGTATAATTTTTTTTATAGGCAGTATCTTCAATAGCGCTTATGGCCGAGGAGAAAAAAGCCTCCGAAAGCTCGGGTAAAATGACCCCGATGGTGAGGGTTTTGCCCTTTTGCAAAAAAATAGCGGTTTGGTTAGGCTCATAGTTTAACTCGCCGGCCAGCTTTTTAACTTTCGCCCTTGTGGTGAGTCCTATGCTCGGATGATCATGCAAGGCCCTTGAAACTGTAGAAACCGAGATGCCTAATATTTGTGCTATCTCTTTTATAGTAGTTGGCTTTGTTTGCATTAATTACGGGCTAATGTTGTTTTTATAGTTAAAGTTAAGCGATTATTATGAAATAGCTTGTATTAACTGCATTGCAAACGTTTGCGTGGCTAAATCATCGGTTTGCATAGGTTGGCCGGTTAGTATAGTGGAGATTTGAATATTGGCAATGCCATATAGTCCCTTTTAATTTTATTTAGAGAGCCTCGCTTATCTGCAATAAAGAAATAATCGTTTAGCAGGCATATTTACCTCCAATTTTAGAAGCCGAAGTCATCAACCCATAATGTTTGATAAATATCTGTTTTTCAATTAATGCCAGTTAAGGGATAATTATGCCCATTTTTCAAACGTTTGCGTTGAAATTGAAACATTTATTTTTTCTTAAAGCCACTAATGCGAGTACATTTATGAAACGATACTTGTGTTATAACCCAATGATGAAGAAAACCGTTATAATTTGTCTTTCAATATTGTTTATTTGCATAGGAAATAGAGCTGCCATTGCACAGACGGTACACATTGATGCTTCAAAACTGCGTCATGTTATCCCTTTTGGTGATAATGCCTGGGTAAGCGCGCCGGATACTATAACCGATGAAGGTTTGATTGGCCTGAGAAGCATAAAATCAACCTGTAATATTTATTTCAGGGTTAGTGTTGCACAGGACCTTGAGCTTGCGCTGGTGGTACGGGTACCGCAGGGGAACAGTACGCTGCTGGTATCGGCAGGAAAAAATGCTGTCGTCAAAAAAATAAGCAACACAAGCTTTGATACTGTCAGTTTTGGGAAGGTTCACATCAGTCGGCCGGGTTATGTAAAGATCAGTTTAAAAGGCATCAGTAAAACCGGGACTGTTTATGCAGATGTATCTGACCTGGTAATTACCCTGCAAAAGCCGGATAATGATATTTCATATGTTGCAAAAGGCAGCTCATTTCATTTTGGCAGAAGGGGGCCTTCTGTGCATTTACGCTACCCAGTCCCCACCGACAAAGAGAATAAAGTAAAATGGTTTTATAACGAGATTATCGTGCCCCAAGGCCAGGACGTGATAGGCTCTTATTTTATGGCAGATGGTTTTGGAGAAGGATATTTCGGTATGCAGGTAAATTCCGCAACCGAACGAAGGGTGCTATTTTCAGTATGGAGCCCTTTTAATACTGAAGATCCGAAGAGTATCCCGGATAGCATGCGCATTAAACGGGTTAAGAGTGGCAGTAATGTGCATATAGGTGAGTTCGGGAATGAGGGCTCGGGAGGCCAAAGTTATATGCGTTTCCCATGGAAAGCCGGGCAAGCTTACGCCTTTTTGCTTAGCGCCGAGCCGGATAATGCAAAATACACAACCACTTATACCGCATATTTTAAAGATGTAACTGCCGGGAAATGGTTTTTAATAGCCAGCTTTACCCGCCCGCAGAAGGCCACTTATTTAACGCATTTGTATTCGTTTGTGGAAAATTTTGAACCTGAAAATGGCGATAAGATCCGCAAAGCTTATTTTACTAACCAGTGGATAGGTGACAGCGAAAACAACTGGCAGGAGCTTACCCATGCCATTTATACCGGCGACGCTACGGCTAATGCCAACTATCGTAAGGATTATGCAGGAGGAAAGGAAGGCGACAAGTTCTTTCTTCAAAACGGAGGTTTTTTTAACAATTACGTACCGCTTAAAACTCCGTACGATCGCAACGCAACAAAGCAAAAGCCTGTAATTGATTTTGAAAAACTCCCTAATAAATAAGCCCCAAAAACCTCAATATTATATATGGAAAGAAGACAATTTTTGAAAACCAGCGCGATTGCGGCAGCCGGTTTTAGCATTTTACCGTCAGGAAGGCTGTTTGCATCGGCACCTGCGAAAGTCCGTTTAGGTTACATAGGCGTAGGTGCCCGCGGCATGAGCCATATTGCCGAAGGTTTGCTTCGCGATGATGTGGAGATCGTTGCCATTTGTGATACACAGGAAAGCTCACTGAAGATTTGCCGCGAATACATCGCCAAAAAAGGCCATGCACCCGTAAAGGAATACACCGGCGGACTGGATGCCTACAAAAAACTGCTCGACCATAAAGATATTGACGCGGTAATTATAGCCACACCATGGCAGTTTCACCATCCGCAAGCTATCGACGCCATGAAAGCCGGAAAGTATGTGGGTTGCGAAGTAATTGCCGGTCTTACAATTGAAGATCACTGGGATATCGTTAACACTTCAGAAAAAACAGGTATCCCATACATGACGCTTGAAAACGTTTGTTATCGTCGTGATGTGATGGCTGCTTTAAATATGGTACGCCAGGACCTGTTTGGCGAAATCATCCATTTGGAAGGAGGATATCAGCATAATTTAAGAGGTGTATTATTCAATAATGGTAAGCAATATTATGGCGGCGGCGTTGAGTTTGGCCCTAAAGCCCTGAGCGAAGCCCAATGGCGTACGCAGTTTAATATCGATGTGGATGGTGATATCTACCCAACCCACGGCGCAGGCCCTTGTATGCATTATGCCAATATCAATGCGGGTAACCGTTTTACTAACCTGGTATCATTTAGCAGCAAAGCAAAGGGTTTGGCAGCATATGTAGAGGAATTATCGCCTGGTCACCCGAATGCGAAAATCCATTACAAAAACGGCGACGTAACCACTACTATGATCAACTGTGCCAACGGCGAAACAGTGTTGCTGAGCCATGATACACACCTGCCTCGTCCATATTCATTAGGTTTCAGGGTGCAGGGTACCAAAGGTTTATGGATGGATGTAAACAAAAGTGTTTATATCGATCATAAATCAAAAGAAGATGATTCATGGGATCCGGCAAAAGAATGGTTTGATAAATATGACCATCCGCTTTGGAAAAAATACGAAAAGTTTGCCGAAGGTGCCGGTCACGGTGGCATGGACTGGTTTGTGTTTAATGCTTTCGTAGAGTCGGTTAAGCAAAAACGCCAAACACCTATTGATGTTTATGATTCTGTTACCATGAGCGTAATTACGCCCTTGTCAACAAAATCATTGAAAGAAGGCAACGCCAGTGTGGCGTTTCCTGATTTTACCCGTGGCAAATGGAAAGAGCGCAAAAACACCTTCGCGCTTGACGACAGCGGCTTTTAATTATCGTTTATATTTTTTTGCATGTTTTATGTTTAGCCCGGCCAAAAGCCGGGCTTTACTTTTTTAAGGCAGTATGGCTACCCCTGCTATAGCTAAGCGGTGGCTTTTGGTGTAACCCTGTGATTTGTTTATATTGTTGATTTTTAGGTTGTTAAGTTTAAATAATTAAAAAACTGTTAACCCTGTTAACCCCCCTTTGCCGCCAAAGTTAACGGCTATAGCTGGAGCTGGGTGGCGGCTGATACCACAGTGAGGTTGCGTTTGTAGATCTTATTCCAATCCACTCATAATCAAATTCTTCAAGCTTAGTCCTCAAATACGCAGAATCCATAAAATTGGCGCCTGAATCATCCCGGTTGCGACCTGCTCAATACCACAAAAACCTTCAGGAATCAATTTTTTTCGCAGCAAAATACTTTGAGTCAAACGTTTGCATAAGCCTGATTTGGTTCAAAACAAACGTTTGCGCTGTGTTTGCAGGGGCGTTTTTTTGCTTTCGAAACCCTGTATCTCTAATTTCCAATATTCAAAAACAAGGCTCACCACCACAACAGAAAACTAACAATTAATTAATACTAACACCACCACGTATGATTAAAATTTACTCAAACCCCGACAAGGGCTTCAGCAAACACATTTATTTAAGGAGGCAGATCAACGGCCTTTTTAAATTGATGTGCTGTTGCCTGCTACTATTATTGCCAGTAGTTGCCAACGCGCAAACAACAATCAGCGGCAGCGTAAAAGATAAAGACGGCCCCGTAATTGGCGCCACCGTTACCCAAAAAGGTGTCAAAAACACTACTACAACCGATGTTACCGGTAAGTTTAAAATTACATTGAAGGGCAATTCAACAGTGTTGGTTGTTTCTTATGTAGGGTATAAACCACAGGAAGTATCAATTAACGGATCCTCAGACGTTACTATCACTTTACAGGAGGACCTTAATAAACTGAACGAAGTAGTGGTAGTAGGTTACGGTACCGTTAAAAAAGGCGACCTTACCGGTTCCATCAGTTCAATCAAAAGTGATAACCTGACGCTTGGTGGTACTACGGCCAACATTGGGCAGGCTATCCAGGGTAAAGCAGCCGGTGTACAGGTACAACAAGCCAGCTTTGCACCAGGCGCTGGTATTAATATCACCGTGAGGGGTGGTAACTCTATCAATACTTCTACAGCACCATTGTATGTGGTTGACGGTTTCATCAGTGAGGCAGGTAGCCAGGTAAACCCGAACGACATTGAAGACATTCAAGTACTGAAAGATGCATCTGCAACTGCCATCTACGGTTCAAGAGGTGGTAATGGTGTTGTTTTGATCACTACCAAAAAAGGAAAAAACGGTAAAGTTTCTTTAGATGCCGATATATCAGGCGGTACCCAATATTTAACTTATAAGCCTAACCTGTTAACCGGTCAGCAGTATACCGATATCCAAAATGCTACTGCCCTTGAAGATGGTAAGCCACAGCCTTATCCATCAAGTTTCAAGGTGGCCAACACAAACTGGTTAAAACTGGCGACCCGCAACGCTACTGTTCAAAATCAAAGCCTTAGTTTAAGTGCCGGCGATCAGAATTCAAAATTATATATCGCAGGTAATCACATTAAACAAGTAGGTGTGCTGCAACATACCGGTTATGAAAGATATACTGCGAGGATTGGCGCCGAAAAAACTGTTAACGAGAATATTAAGATCAGCGGTAACTTTTACGGTGCAAATTCAACCTCAACTTTACAGTCATACAGTGGCGATATCACTGCACCATTGTTCAGCTTATTGACTGCACCGCCCAACGTAGCACCTTACAATGCTGATGGTACTTATAATTATTATGTTACCCAAGGTACAAAAACCAATGCTCTGGCTGGTCTATTAGAGCCAACTAATAACAGCGGTAATAAGCTGATCAATGCCAATGTTGGTTTGGATTATAAGATCATTAACGGTTTAACTTATCACCTTACCGCCGGTACAGAATATAATCAAACCACCACCGGGCAGTACCTGCCAACAACTACAATTGCAGGTGCAAAACAAGGTGGTGTAGCTGCCGAACAGATCTATTCAAACTTCAGGTGGATTGCTGAGAACTATTTGACTTATAAGTTCAATATCAAAAAAGACCATGATTTTACCGTATTGTTAGGTACATCAAACCAAAAAGATGTTGCTGAATCATTATTATCCGGTGCAAAAGGCTTTTCAACCGATGCGTTCCTGTACTATAACTTAGGTGCAGGATCATTAAGTAACGGCTATGGAAGTAGCAAGGCAGAAGCTTTTCTTACATCGTACTTTACAAGGTTAAATTATGCTTACAAGGACAAAATTTTGGCGTCGTTCTCTTATCGTGATGACCGTTCGTCGCAATTTGGTTCAAACAAACGTTCTGGCTTTTTCCCGGCGGGTGCTGTAGCTTATAAATTAACTGACGAGGATTTTGTAAAAGATCTGAATACTTTCTCAAATTTAAAGGCACGGGTTAGCTATGGTGTTACCGGTAATGACCGTATTCCCGCAAGCTTATACCTTGCTACATTTGGGCCGTACAGCACAGTGCTTAACGGAAGCGGCCAGCTACAAACAGGTATCGAACCTAAAAACCTTGCAAACCCTAATCTTCAGTGGGAGGCAACAAGGCAATTGGATATTGGTTTAGATATGGGCTTTGCTAATGGCCGTATCAACGCAAGTATTGATTATTATAGTAAAAAAACTACCGACCTGTTGATCCAGGTTCCGATTGGAGCACAATGGGGGGCTACAAATGGAACCCAATATATCAATGGAGGAGCTGTTCAAAACAGGGGTATCGAACTTTCGCTAAATACAAGCAACCTGCGCAGTAAAGACCTTTCATGGAATACTACAGTTACGTTTGCTTATAATAAACAAAAGACACTGAATTTAGGTCCGGGGGTTTCGATAATAAGCACAAACACTGCCAACCCAAGCGGTACCGTTTCGGGGCAGGAATTTACAAGGGTTGTACCAGGTATTGAATTAGGCGAACTGTATGGCTATGTTTACGAAGGTGTTATAAAAACCGGCGAAAAATACGGCCCGCAGCTAAACTCAAAAGCAGGTGACCCTAAATATAAAGACGTTAATGGCGACGGTGTAATTACCCCGGCCGACCGTACTTATCTGGGCAACTCTAACCCGCATTATATGGCAGGTTTCGGTAATGATTTTCATTACAAAGGCATCGATCTTGGTATATTTTTCCAGGGAGCGTTTGATTATTACCTGTACAACATGAACGCCATGGTACTGGAATCAACAACCGGTGCGGCTGCATTAAACAGGTTTGTTGCAGGTAAAAACGAAAATACATCTGTTCCGCGTGAGGGTTATTACCTCAGCACCTATGGCAGCTACGTAAACTCGCGTTTTGTTGAAAATGCTTCTTACGTGCGTTTAAAATCCCTTACGCTGGCATATAACTTCCCTGCCTCATTATTTCAGAATATGAAAATTTTACAAGGTATCAGGATCTATGCCGAAGCTCAAAACTTGTGGACTATCACCGGTTATAAAGGTACCGACCCGGAGGCAAACGTACATGCAGATGACACCAATGGACATCCTGGCCAGGTAGCCTTAAGGTCTGCTACTGCCGGTGGTTTGGACTTCAACTCGTTCCCGGCATTCAGAACCATAACATTCGGTATTAAGGCATCAATCCATTAATGAATTATCCATTTAAGGGATCAACAAAATTTAAATCAAAATGAAAAAATATAATATTCTACTCCTTGCAACTGCGGTTATTACACAATTTTCGTGTAACAAGTCCAGCCTTGAACCAAAGATATATAGCAGCTTAACAAGTCAAAATGCATTTTTAACCAAATCAGATGCTATTGCTGCCGTGAATGCAGTTTATGCCCGCCTTAAAGGTCCGGCGGTTGGTGATAACTTTGATTATTGGACAGTAAGGCACTTCGCCCTCACCGACTTAACTACTGATGTAGGTCACTGTAGCTACGCCGGTGACCCGGGCCAACTGTCACTGGTGCAATGGAACTCGGCCAACGGTTTGATAGCTGAAGATTATAGGCAGATCTATAAATTGGTGGCCAACGCAAACAACGCTATCTATAATATTTCGGCAATGAAAAGTATTACAGATGCCCAGAAAAATCAGTTTTTAGCCGAAATGAAATTTTTACGTGCCATTGCTTATTCCGATCTTACTGATGCCTGGGGACCGGTGATCTTAACTACGGAAAAAGATATAGCCAATCCTGATTATAAGGCGCAAACTGCGCCAAGCCCTGTTGCGGATGTTGACGCGCTGATGATCAGCGACCTGCAAAATGCAATCAATGTTTTGCCTAAAGATTACACAAAAAGTGATATCTACACAACTAACGATGTTGGCCGGGCCACTAAAGGTGCGGCGATGTTCCTGCTGGCTAAGGTTTATCTGCGTGAGCACCAATGGCAAAAAGTTGCTGATTTAACCAAACAGGTAATGGATTTGGGTATTTACCAGTTATATCCAACCTATGATGGTTTGTTTAAAGAATCAAACACCTGGTGTGCTGAAAATATCTTCTCGGTATTAAGCGATGCTAACGTTAACGGAACAGAGTTATTGAACCACTTCGGTCCGCTAAGCCATCCGGTGTTAACCGACAGGTGGCAGTACTACGCTGTAACCTGGGATTTTTACAACAGCTATGGCGATGAGGATGACCGTAAAAAGATGTTCTTCACCCAATACCAGGGCGTCGACGGCTTAACCCACAAACAAGCCCCTTCGCAGGGCGCTACCGCTCCGGATGGAGTATTGTATATGCCGGATGTTGCAACCATGAAGTATGCCGATCCAAATGGGGCCAACACTTACTATGATGGCCATAGTGTGGATGTTTTACGCTATGCAGATGTGTTATTAAGTCGCGCCGAAGCTTTAAACGAATTGAATGGTCCAACCGCAGAGGCTGTTTCATTAGTAAACCAGGTTAAAGGCCGCTCACATGCCAAATTATTGGTGCAGGCTAATTTGACCCAGGCAACTTTCCGCGATGCATTGTTACAGGAACGCGGCTGGGAGCTATATTATGAAGGCAAAAGAAGGGCCGACCTGAAACGCTTTGGCAAATATGATGTGATCGTGAACGCCTATCTGAAACGTGTTGGCCAAACCAATACCGTACAGTTGCCGCGCGACGAGTATTTCCCATATCCGCTTAACCAGGTTAACATCAACCCCAAGCTGAATAATGCGGGCAGGCAGCAATAAGCATAAAATTCAAATATTAGTAAAGAGTATACAGCCTTCAATGGGGTGTATATTCTTTACTGTTTAACCGGTATTACAAAATTAGTGATGAAGGATTGGTTTAAAGTTTTAGCGAAGGGGCTGTTGATTTCGATCATCTGTGGTTGCTCTGGTGGTAATCTGATAAAAGAAATTCACATAGGCCTGTATAATAATAACGAGCTAAAAATTAAGCTTGATGTTATGACCAGCAAGCCTGTTGATCTGTACGCCGAATACTGGATAGAAGGCAAGCAGCCGGTTAAATACCGGTCGACTACTACCAGTAACGGCACATCATATAAGCTTGTACTTTGCAATATTTTGCCCGATACCACTTATTCATACCATATTGTAACCGTTGACGGTGGAGATACGGTTGTCAGCAAACCTCATACTTTTAAATCGCACGAGTTGCCATTGTTTTTACAGGAACAGTTTCATGCAAAAACTGCTGCAAAAGCAACACTGCCGGTACAGTTTAATGACGGCTTAATGCTTATCAACAAACGTTATGCGCCCGGTGTGGCGTTTTTGGTTGATGCCAAAGGGCAAATCAGGTGGTACCACATGATTGACAGGTTGGGTTTTAAGGTGATTAACTTTACAAAGGAAAAAACCCTGCTCTCTATTTTAGGCCGTAATGACGAACCCACCAGCTATGGCAGCGAGATACTGGAGATCAATATGCTGGGCGATACTTTGCTGCACCTCCCCAAAGGGCAGGGTGATTTCAGGCAAACCATTCATCACGAAATCCTGAAGAATGATAAAGGCCAGCTGGTAACCATTTTTGTTGATCAAAAAATCATGGACCTCACATCAGTTGGTGGCAGTAAACAGGATACGGTTAACGGAGATGGCATTATGGTGATGGATAAAGCCGGCAAGCAGCTTTATAAATGGAGTGTGTTTGATGTAATGGATCCGCTGAAAGATCCCAAAATCCTGAAAACTAAAAAAGATTGGATGCATGCCAACAGTCTCAGCTATGATACAGACGGCAATTACCTGATGTCGTTCTACAACAACGGGCAGATCTGGAAAATTAACTCGCGCGATGGTAAGGTTATCTACAAATTTGGTAAAGGCGGTACCATAGCCATGCCTGCCGATTGCAACTTTACCCAGGCCCATGCCGCCCATATCAATAAACAGGGCAATCTGATGTTTTTTGATAATGGAGTGGAGAAACACCAGTCTGGCGTGTATGCAATGAAAATTGATGAGAAAAATCAAACGTCGACCATTGCCATGCACATTAAACTACCTAAAGAAATTTTTAACGGACGTATGGGCAGTGCCTATATGATCAATGATACAACCACATTGGTATGTTGCTCCAAAAGGCATATTGTGGTGCTGGCAAATGATAAAGGCGTTTTGCAATGGACGATGGAAACATCGGTGCCAACTTACCGTGCAGGTTTTATAAAATACGAACAGCTTGATCCATATTTAAAACCATAGATCATTAAAAATGAAAAAGAAATATCAATATATAGCTTTGCTGATGTTGTTAGCCGCTTTGGCGAGCGTTGCTCAGTTAGTGTCATGTAGCGGGAGCAAAGCCGAAGAGGCAAATAAAGCTGATTCAGCGGCTGTGAATAACCTGGTTGCTGTGGATAGCTCCAAAATGCCCGGCGGTAAATACGGCGATGCGGTGCGTTATGGCCGCGAACTGATGTTGCATACCGCATACTATATTGGCCCCGAAGGGGTTAACGGCCATTACACCGGCAATAAAATGAATTGTACCAATTGCCACCGCGATGCAGGTACAAGACCATACGCTTTTAATTTGGTTAGGTCATTTCGTGATTATCCGCAGTACAGGGCAAGAGAGGGCAGGATCTTATCTTTGGCCGAGCGTATCAACAATTGCGTAATGCGCCCTAACCTGGGCAAACCATTGCCGTTGGATGGAAAGGAAATGATCTCGATCATGGCTTACCTGAAATTTCTGAGTGATTCGTCAAACATATCTAAAACTACCAA
This sequence comes from Mucilaginibacter rubeus, assembly GCF_014643835.1. Taxonomy (GTDB): domain Bacteria; phylum Bacteroidota; class Bacteroidia; order Sphingobacteriales; family Sphingobacteriaceae; genus Mucilaginibacter; species Mucilaginibacter rubeus. Next base: position 272,352 of record NZ_BMKD01000001.1, read on the forward strand.
AGGGTTAAAGAATATGGAAGTCGAACTGCCGGATGTTGCGGCATCATCAGACAGGGGCGAAGTGCTATACGCGCAAAACTGCGAGCGCTGCCATGCCAAAAACGGCGAAGGCAAAATGCGTTTTGATAATGTAACTTACGAATATCCACCGGTATGGGGATTATTGGCCTATCGCCCGGGTTCAAGTATGCACAGGGTTGTTAAATTAGCGCAATGGCTAAAAGGCAACATGCCTTATGATAAAACAGCCGAAGGCAAACCCTTCCTGACCGATGCCCAGGCGCTTGATATAGCTGCTTTTGTTAATGACGATAAAAAGCATAAACGTCCTTTGCCTAAGACTACTAAGGAGGTTGATTATCCGCATTACGAAGAAAAAGCGATTGATTACGACAAAGGGCCGTTTAAAGATCCTTTTTCCGAACTGCAGCATAAATACGGACCATACAAACCTATTATTGACTATTGGGAAGGCCAGGGGATTACACCGGCTATTTAGAAGATAATACCAAACCCAACTATGTCATTGCGAGGAGGGACGACGAAGCAATCTCGTAGTTATGCATCTTCGGTATGCATTAGCTACGCGATAGCCACGCTATGCTTATAATGACATAGTTTTTATTATAAAAAGACTGACTAAATTTATTTCATGAAAAAACAATTTTTAGCTATCACTTTCCTTTTATCGGGCCTTGCTGCTTCGGCACAAAAAGTGCCTTATACTAATTGCGATAAATGCTGGCTGGCCGATTCTTTAGGTAATCATCGTGTAGTGTTAATTTTTAACGGTACTGGGAAAGTGGCTAAAGCAGTGATCAACTGGCGGCGCAGGGATAATGAGCCCGAAAACAAGCGGATCATTATTCAGGACGCTAAAACCAAACAAAAGATCACCAATGTAAAAGTTGGCACAGTAAACCGAGAAAGCGGTGAACTGTATTTTGAGCCAACATCGGGCAAGGGCACTTACTTTGTGTATTATATGCCTTACAAAAATGAAGGGCGCTCAAACTATCCTAAAGGTGTTTATCTCAAACCCGAAAATACAGCTTCTACAGAGTGGCTTAACGCAGTAAGCGGCAAGGCGCCTGTAGCTTCGGTAAAAGAGTATCAGTCTATTGATGCTTTTAACAGTTTTTACCCGATGGAGGTGATTGCTACTAAAGCAGAAACTGAAGCGTTGATTAGTAAACATAAAGCAGAAGCGTTTTTAGTTTTCCCGGAAGACAGGATGAACTCCATCCGCATGACCAAAGATTTACCGCAACGCTGGATTGAGCTTGGTGCGAGGAGTACATATGCCGGTGAAGCAGCCCGCGGTGAAAACTTTGCATTTCAGTTGGGCATTTACGCGCTGCAAAATATCGAAAATGTACAGGTAACATTCAGTGACCTTAAATCGGCTACTGGTAAGGTAATCCCGGCTTCGGCACTATTTTGTATCAATACCGGGGGCACTGCTTATGATGCAAAACCACTTACTAATATTGTTAATGTTGCTAAAGGCGACATCCAGGCATTATGGTGTGGAGTAGATGTACCTGCCACAGTTCTTCCTGCTATTTATACCGGTAATGCCACTATTAGCATCAACGGAAAACCTGCAAAAACAATTGCCTTATCTGTTAAGGTAAATAGCAAAATATCGAAAGATGGCGGTGTAAGCGAGCCTTATAAAATGACCCGCCTGGGCTGGTTAAACTCAACCATGGCGCAACAAAATACCGTTATTTCGCCGTATACCCCGCTTGAAATAAGCGGCAATACTATTAGCCTGCTTGGCCGTAAAGTGGAGGTGAATAAAGATGGTTTCCCCAAACAGATCCAGACTTACTTTACCCCAGAGATGACGGAGTACGCGGCAACACCTAATAACCTGCTTACCGAGGGCATCCACTTTCATTTTATTGATGCCGCCGGTAAAAAGATAAACCTGAAAAGCCAGGGTGTGCAATTCACTAAAAAAGAGGCAGGCACAGTGCAGTGGACGGCAGTAAGCGCTAATGATAGTTTACAGATGGATGTAACCGCCTCGCTGGAGTTTGACGGCTTTATGGCTTATACCGTGAAAGTAAAAGCCCTGCAGGATGTTAGCCTGAAAGATATTACCATGCACATCCCTTTTAAAAAGGATTTTGCCAAATATATGATAGGCCTTGGTCAAAAAGGGGGCTACCGACCCGAAAACTTTGAATGGAAATGGGATGTTGCCCATAAAAACCAGGATGGTGCCTGGATAGGCAATGTGAACGGCGGTTTGCAGTATTCGTTAAGAGATGAAAAATATGTCCGTCCGCTGAATACTAATTTCTATTTGCAAAAGCCTTTGTTGTTACCAACTTCATGGGGTAACGATAACAAAGGTGGTATTAAAGTGGCATTTGACGGTAAAGCGGTATTGGCCAATAATTACAGCGGCGAGCACGACCTGAAAAAAGGGGATGAGCTTTATTATAACTTTACTTTATTGATAACGCCTTTCCATACCATCAATACCGATTTTCAGTGGGCTACAAGATTTTATCACGCGTACAAACCTATTGATACTATAAAAAAAGCTGGAGCAACGCTTATCAATATTCACCACGCAACGGTAATAAACCCAACTATTAACTACCCGTTTATTGCATGGCAAAAAATGAAGGCCTATGATGACTCGGCCCATGCCGCCGGGTTAAAGGTGAAAATCTACAATACCATCCGCGAGCTATCAAACCATGCCTATGAAACTTTTGCGTTACGCAGTTTAGGCCATGAGATCTATTCACCGGGCAAGGGTGGAGGTTTTAGCTGGTTACAGGAGCATGTAGGCGATGACTATATTGCCGCCTGGTTTGTCCCTGAAATCAAGGATGCCGCTATTATTAACAGCGGCATGAACCGCTGGCATAATTACTACGTGGAAGGTATGAACTGGTTAACCCAAAACGTAGGTATCGACGGTATTTACCTTGATGACGTGGCGTTCGACCGTGTTACCATGAAACGTATCAAACGTGTATTAACCAAAGATGGTCATCCCGGCATTATTGACTTACATTCTGCTAACCAGTACAACAAAAGCGACGGATTTAATAACAGTGCTAACCTGTATATGGAGCATTTCCCTTATCTGAACCGTTTATGGTTTGGTGAGTATTTTGACTATGAAAAAAATGATCCTGATTTCTTCCTGACCGAAGTGAGTGGTATTCCGTTTGGTTTAATGGGCGAGATGCTGCAAGGCGGAGGCAATAAATGGCGTGGCATGGTTTACGGCATGACCAACCGTATGCCATGGAGCGACGGTGCCGATCCGCGCCCGATCTGGAAAGCCTGGGATAATTTCGGTATGAAAGGCACAAAAATGATTGGTTACTGGGTTGACGATAATCCGGTGAAAACCGATAAAGCCAAAGTGATAGCCACCGTTTACAAAAAAGATGGTGCCGCCATGGTTGCCGTTGCCAGCTGGGAAGATGCTGATACCGATTTTCAATTGAATATCAACTGGAAAAAATTAGGTATCAATCCGGCCGGAGCAACAATTACTGCTCCTGAGATAAAAAGTTATCAGCCTGGCAAAATATTTGGCTTGAATGACAGGATCCCGGTTGAAAAAGGCAAAGGCTGGTTGTTGATCATTAAATAACAGTTAATGGATAAAAAATGGTTTATAACCATATACTTTTACATTGGCAGATCACTGAGTTAAACCCGCAGCCTGCCTTTGTGGTTTATTGATTGCTGGTTTATTATGTTAGTTTGCAGTGGTGGTATGTACCAAAAGCATGCATACCGCCTGCATTTTTATAAAAGCCGTAAACCCTTGAAACTGAACGGTAACAAGCTCTTTGATGCATTTGGGTAATAAAGTGAATTGAAATAAAATGAAAATATTTTAATCGAATCGGTAAATTGTTGGTACTTTCATAAAAAAATAACCAAAATATTGAATTACTACCAATGAATACACAGCATCCATGGCATGAAGTTTCAACCGGACCTAAAATTCCCTATATTGTAAACGCCGTTATTGAAATCCCTAAGGGTTCGAAAGCTAAATATGAGATTGATAAAGAATCCGGGCTTTTAAAGTTAGACCGTGTTCTTTTTTCGTCCGTAATGTATCCCGCCAATTATGGATTTATCCCACAAACCTATTGTGATGATCAGGATCCGCTTGATATTTTAGTTTTATGCTCGGTTGATGTTTTTCCGCTGTCTGTCATCGAAGCTAAGGTGATAGGGGTAATGCATATGGTTGACAATGGCCAGCAGGATGACAAAATCATCGCTGTTGCCAATAATGATATGTCGGTTAATTATATAAATGATTTAAGCGAACTGCCGCCGCATACTATTAAAGAGATTGAGTGCTTTTTTAAAGATTACAAGGTTTTGGAAGGCAAAAATGTAACTGTTGAACGCTGGATGGGGGTAAGCTACGGCCATCAGGTGATAGAAGATAGTATGGTATTATACGATGTTAATTTTAAACCCGTCCAAACCAAAGTTGCCGGTTAAAAATATTAAGGTCTGATAAAAAATGTTTAACCCTGCTTCTTTTTAATTGAGTTGCGGCGTTAAACATTTTTTATTTTTGCTTCGTACCGGCGGGGAGCGCAGCGCAGATAATCTTTATGAGTACCGTTGGTTTCCTTCGGGATTTGCCTGCTCCGTTTATACCTCGATAATTTTAGGTTTAAAATTGCAGCAGGCTAAATAATCCCTCCGCGGGATGCATATTTGCATTCTCATATTGCTAATGATGTTTTATGAAAATATTGCACATTATACCTGCTTATAAACCCGCTTACGGCTACGGAGGTCCAACTGAATCTGTATCGCGGCTATGCGAGGGATTAGCAGCTAATGGGCATAATGTTGATGTTTATACCACCACGGCCAACGGTAAAACCGAACTGGATGTAATACCAGGCGCAGTAATGGATGTGGAAGGGGTTAATGTAACATATTTTAAACGGATCACCGGCGATCATACACATGTTAGCCCTGCATTGTGGCGCAGGCTTGTTAAAACTGCCAACCACTATGATGTGATCCATATCCATTCGTGGTGGAGTATTTTAAACGTAATTGCTGCACGGCTCGCCTTGTTAAGTAAAGCCAAGGTTATTTTGGCGCCCCGCGGCATGCTAAGCGGGTACGTATTTGAAAGCGGGAACAACAGCTACAAAAAATTGATCCATAAATTAGGTGGTCGTAGAATTTTAAAGAAATGCGTGCTGCACGCTACCGCCCAATCCGAATATATCGAGTGCAGGAAGTTGATTCCGGGCTGGCAGGGCTTTGTATTACCCAATATTTTATCATTACCTGATATCGAAATAAAGGAACCCCGCAATGAGTGTTTCACGGTTGTTTTTATGTCGCGCATTCATCATAAAAAAGGACTTGAAAAACTGTTTACTGCTATAAGCAAACTCTCTTTTAATCTGAAACTTGTCATTGCCGGCGATGGCGAAGAAGCATATATACAGCAATTGAAACGACTTGCAAATGAGTTAAATATACCTTCAAAAATTGACTGGATAGGCTGGGTGAACCGGGAGGAGAAATTTGAACGGCTTAACCAGTCTGACCTGTGTGTCCTCACCTCCTTTAATGAAAACTTCGCGAATGTGGTGGTTGAATCATTGCATATGGGTACAGCTGTTTTAGTTTCCGAAAATGTAGGTCTTTCTGATTTTGTTGGTGAAAATAACCTGGGCTGGGTCTGTACATTAGATACCGACAGCATTATCGAAAAACTGAACGAAGCCCACTTTGGAAAGCAAAAATTAGATCACATCCGTAAGCACGGCCGCGAAATTATCCGAACGACATTTCATGAGCAGGTGCTGATAACAAAGTATTACGAAGAGTATTTAAAATAATCCCTCTTTTCTTTCGGTCAATTTACTATCCCCGATGGCTGCCTTCCTTTAAAGCTAAGGCCGAAATGTGCGTTGGAAGCGAGGCTGGTATGGTTAAAAGGCCAGACTATTGCCGGCCCTGCTGATACTTATAATGTAAATTCTTTAGCGTTTCTATAGTCGCCTCATCTGTCGAGATCCCATAGCCCGTTACCAGTGTGCCTTTAATACCTTCCGCTGAGGCAAGGGCGTAAACAATAGCCTCATCGGCGGGGTCGGAGGGGCCTTCGTAGCGGTACAGGTCCACTATTTCAAATTCTTTTACCGGGAAGTTTTCCGCGCCTGCCTTAAGATGGTCACCTTCCAGGCTAAATTCATGGGTATAGCCCTGTTCTTTTAATTTGGTTATAGCTTCGGTTACCGTTGCGTAATGAAATTTTTGTTCTTCCATGAGATAGGTGTTTGTTATCAATAGCTAATATACAATTAAAGTACGCTGCCTGTTTCAGTAATTTCTGCCGAAAATGTTTCGGGCTGTACCAACACAAAACGTACTAAACTAAATTCCTGCTTAATGCATTCGCGAATCCGGTCGATAGCCTCATTGATTTGCTGTGTATCAAGATCTTCCTTAAAGGCTACAATCAGCATCAAAATAATTTCATCGGGCGATTGATAGGTTGACAGCATGTGCATCACCTTTAAAACGGCATTATCCTGTTCAACGAGGGTGCTTATCTTCGTACGCGATTCAGACGAAATACCTTCGCCCATAAGCAAACTCCTGCTCTCCCGGGCTAATATGGCCGAAACACCAACCAAAATTAAACCAACTAATAATGATGCTATACCGTCAAGCACGGGGATGTGATAACGATGGTTCAGGAACATGCAAATGCCAACAATAAAAAGCCCTGCAACGGCTGCGCTATCCTCAAACATCACTAAAAAGGTTGATGGGTCTTTGCTTTTAACTACGGCATCCCACCAGGTTTGATCGCCCCTTATGGCGTTAAATTCTTTCAGGGCGATGATGAGCGACGAGCCTTCAAATATGACGGATAATCCCAAAACGATATAACTCATCGTAGGATCGCCAAGGGGTTCGGGTTGGCGGATATGTAATATTCCCTGGTAAATAGATAGCCCTCCGCCCAGGCCAAATATCATGATAGATACAATGAACGACCAAAAGTATAGCTCCTTACCGTAGCCAAAAGGATGGGTTTTATCGGGCTCTTTGCGGGCCCTGTGCAGACCAAGCAACAGCAGCAATTCGTTAGCGGTATCCACTACAGAGTGGATTCCCTCGGAGATCATAGACCCGCTTCGGCCTATAATGCCCGCTATAAATTTGGTTATTGCTATGAGCAGGTTGGCAATTAGTGCGCTATATATCGATTTTTTTGATGAGGTCATATTCCTTAATGCGCTATTACCTCGGCATCGCCAAGTTTTTTAACATACAATTCATCAACCAAAATCACAATAATGGCCACAATAGGAACTGCCAATATGATACCCAGTACCCCCGAAAGCGTTCCCATAACCACCTGGCTGATGATGGTAAGCGCGGGAGGAAGGTTGATCATACGGTTTTGTACTATAGGCACTACGATATTACTCACTACGGTTTGCGATACAACATAAATGAGCGCCACTATAATAGCGGTATTTGTGCCAATGGTAAGTGCAAGTAATACACCCGGTATCATGGCTATAACCGAACCCAGGTTAGGGATGATCTTTAACATGCCTGCAAATAAGGCTAATATCAATGCCGCCGGAATTTCCATAATGCTTAAGCCCGTGGTAAGCAGCAAACCCAATAATACCATAGAGAGCAGCATCCCTTTAAGCCAGCCTTTTAATGAAAGACTGATCCTGTCCATAATATCTTGTCCCAAAGGCTTTTTTTGATCTGATAGCAGCATTAATATGCCATTTTTATAAACATCGGGATTGGTAGTGAAAAAAATACTCAGGAACAGTATGATATAAATATCACCCAGCACGCCAAAGCTGGTACTGAAAAAGTGCTGTACCGTAACCACAACTTTATCGGGATCATTATCGCCCGAAAAATAATCAAGTATTTGCTGCCCCGTTGGGTTTGAAGCCAGCTTAGCCTTAAAATTATTAACCGTATGCGGAAGCGTATCTTTAAGTAAAGTTATCTGGTGCTGTATGGTTGTGCCCATTAAATAAAACAAGCCTGCTACAATTAAAAATGAACCAACTACAGATATGATCATGGCATACCGTCTGGGCATTTTAGTGTTACGCTCTATCAGGTCGCCAAGGCCATGAAAATAAGTCGCGATTAGTGCGCCTGAAAGTACCATGAGCAGTACGTTAAAAGCCACCCGGGCTATCAGTATCACTACAACCAATAAGGCAACAATAGCAACAGTGTGCCATACTTTTTCGATATAAGTAAGCTCTTTCTCTTTTTTTGGGGTCATATAGCAGGTATTTGTTCCATTAACACATTCATGTACTCTAAATGTTTTGATTGAATTAAGTTAACAAGATATTACGAAAGAGATTTAGATCGATTGCTTTTAAACTTTTTAAAATGTTTTAGAAAGGAAGTGTAACAATTTAAATAAGTTTTTATGAAATTATTCCATCAAAAGATTTTTAACGATATTTAGGTTATACCGAACCAAAAACCATAACCCTCCAGTTGATGAAGAAAAACTACTATATCGTAACGCTGATCATGCTTACGTTTTTTGTTATTTCGTTTTTAACCAATATTATCGGGCCGTTATCTCCCGAGTTTATTAAGGATTTCAAGTTGAGCGATGTAATGGCAGGGGTATTGCCCTTTGCGTTTTTTATTGCCTATGGGGTTATGTCAATTCCGTCGAGCATGCTGGTTCAAAAGTATAATGAGAAAACCATTATGGTTGCTGCTTTTGTGGTGGCGTTCTTTGGCTCTTTACTATTGGCTGTTTATCCTAATTATCTTACTGCCATTATATCCTTGTTTTTAATTGGCTGCGGTATGGCTATGCTGCAGGTGGTGATTAATCCGCTGCTCCGCACATCAGGCGGGGAGGAAAATTACGCTTTTACTTCAGTATTGGCACAGCTCATATTTGGCGGGGCATCCTTTGTTAGTCCGCTGGTTTATTCATACATGGTTAAAAACATGGGGAGCAGCAAGGGTGGTATTTTCCCTTTGCTTGAGGCGCACGTACCCACAGCCATGCCCTGGATTTCGTTGTACTGGCTGTTTGCGGTTATTTGTTTAGGTATGTTGGTGATCATGCTGATATCTAAATTTCCGAAGGTTGAACTGGCCAGCGATGAAAAAGCCGGGCCATGGAAAACCCACATCGACCTTTTTAAAAAGCCCGTTGTTATAGCTTACTTTATAGCTTTGTTTTGTTATGTGGGCAGCGAGCAGGGCGTATCCTACTGGATGTCGCAATTTTTACTTGTTTACCACAAGTTTGATCCGCAAACCACGGGTGCCAGCGCGGTAGCCTATTTCTGGGGATTGATGACTGCCGGCGGCATTTTAGGCTTGTTTTTACTTAAATTGATGGATAGCCGCAAGCTGCTGGTGATCTTTACCATTTTGGCACTCATTTTCCTCACGCTTGGTTTGTTCGGCAGCGCTCAAACATCATTGTACTCATTTTCAATAGTTGGCTTCTTCATGTCGGTAATGTATCCCATTATATTCTCGCTGGCGTTGAGTTCGATAGCTGAAGATCACGGTTCATTTGCCGGGATCCTGGTTACCGGTATTATTGGCGGCGCAGTGGTTCAACTCCTTATAGGAGGCTTGGGCAGTCTGTTTGGCTTAAGACAGGGGATGTTTTTCCTGTACATTACATTTGGCTACATGCTTAGCATCGGTTTTTGGGCTAAGCCACTGGTTACCAACAAAACTATTTTTGATAATAAAGCATAATAAATAAATGAGCAATATAAAAGTTATAGGTATTGATCTGGGTGCTACCAATATCCGCGGAGCGGTTGTTAATAATAACACCATCGGTAATATTGTATCGCAACGGATAAAAAGCGACGGCAGTGTAGAAGATGTGCTGAACGATATTTATACTGTTGTTGATGCCCTGCTGCAAAACGATAAGGCCAGCGCCATAGGCATAGGCGTGCCCAGCGTGGTTGATGTAGCCGAAGGTATTGTTTATGATGTGCAATATATTCCCTCATGGAAGGAAGTGCACCTGAAAAAACTGATGCAGGAGCGATACAACATCCCGGTATATGTAAATAATGACGCCAATTGTTTTGCCGTAGGTGAGTTATATTTTGGAAAGGGAAAGGGTACTGACAGCATGGTTGGCGTGACCCTGGGCACCGGGCTTGGCACCGGCATTATCACCAATGGCAAACTGTACGCAGGCCACAATTGCGGTGCCGGGGAGATAGGTCTTTTTCCCTATATCGATAACATCCTGGAGTACTATTGCAGCGGCTCATTTTTTAGTAATGTATACGGATTGGATGGCGTACAGGTATTTAAAGATGCACAGGCCGGCAAAGAGAGGGCATTGGAGCTGTATGCCGAATTAGGAAATCATGTGGGGAATGCAGTAAAAATGATCATGTATGCCTATGATCCCGAGCTGATTATTTTAGGCGGATCGGTAAGCCAGGCTTTTGAATATTTTAAAGATACTATGTGGCAGCAGGTGAAAACCTTTGCCTACTCAAAAACGCTTGAACGTATAAAAATCGAGATCTCGGAACTGCAAAACAGCGGTATCATTGGTGCGGCTGCTTTGTATTACGATAATCAGAAGTAAAGTCAATCTATCATGAAAAAAATATTATTAATGTCGGTAATAGCCCTGCTCAGTACAAGGGCATTTGCGCAGGAGCGGCAGGAGAATTTTAACTTACTGTTGAAGGATGACTGGCAGATGCAATCGACAGTTACAGTGCCCGCCGCCGCTACGGAGATTTCGAAAGAAAAATTTGATACCCAAGGCTGGCATAAAGTAAGCGTGCCATCAACCATTTTAGCGGGCTTACTGGCCAATCATGTATATAATTTCGATCCGTTTATGGGCAGGAACCTTGAAAAACTGGCGGATCCTAAATTGGATAAACCATGGTGGTTCAGGAAGGAGTTTACCCTGCCTGCTGCCGAAAATGGCAAAAACGTGATCCTTCGTTTACATGGCATCAACTATAAAGCCAACGTTTGGTTCAACGGGGTTAAAATAGCCGATTCAACAAAAGTGAAGGGCCCATATCGCATCATTGATCTTGACCTCACCAAAAATATCAACTATAGCGGCACCAACACTTTAGCTATTGAAGTGCTTAGGCCTTTTACCCCAAACAAACGCGATGGCGACCTTGCCATTGATTATGCCGACTGGATTCCCTATCCGCAGGATTATAATGGTGGTATCATCAACAACGTTGAAGTGAGAACTTACAATAAAGTAGGCGTAAAGTTTCCATTGGTTACAACAGATTTCGATCTGCCATCGTTAACTATCGCTCATTTAACGGTAGACGCCCAGGTGACCAACTATACCAATAAAACTCAGGATGCGGTGATCAAAGGCAGGATCAATGAAAATATATCCTTCGAAAAAAAAGTACACCTGCTGGCTAACGAGTCGAAGAATGTAAACTTTTCACCTTTGGAGTTTAAGCAGCTTAATATTAAAGATCCATCCATCTGGTGGCCCTGGCAATATGGTAAGCCAAACCTCAACCGCATTGAAGTGTCGGCTGTGGTTAATAAAAAGCTGAGCAACTCGGTGAGCGAGAATTTTGGGATCAGGCAGTTTACATCCAGGATTATTGATAATAACCAGTCGCGCGAGTTTATTGTGAATGGCAAGCCTATTATGTTAAGGGGGGCGGCCTGGTCGCCTGATATTTTCCAGCGCCGCTCGCCCGAAAGGCAGGAGCAGGAGATCCGGTTGGTACGGGATATGAACATGAACATTGTACGCTCCGAAGGTAAAATGGAAGACGATAATTTTTACGATCTGTGCGATAAATACGGCCTGATGGTGATGAACGGCTGGATGTGCTGCGGCGCCTGGCAACACCCCGAAAAATGGGAAGCGGCCGAACGAAAAGTTGCCATGGCGTCAGATAGCAGTGTGATGTACTGGCTGCGCAACAAGGCCAGCTTGTTTGTATGGCTCAATGGCAGCGATATGCCGCCGACAGATACCTCGGTTGAGCGCGATTACCTGAAGATTGAAAAGCAGTTAAAATGGCCTAACCCCTTATTAGCAACCGCTAATGAAAGTAAGTCAAAGGTATCGGGCTATAGCGGTGTAAAAATGGCCGGCCCGTATGAGTGGGTGCCCCCTGTTTATTGGGAAACCGATGCCGCCAAAAAGTATGGCGGTACTTACAGTTTTGCCACCGAGATTTCGCCCGGCCCGTCAATCCCGCCGTATGAAAGCCTGGTGAAATTTATCCCTAAAGATTCGCTGAACGTAACCTCGGCCGCCTGGAACTACCATTGCGGTACAGGCTCATTTGGCACCACAAAGGTATTCACCAAAGCGCTTTACAATCGTTACGGCGAAACTGCATCCATCAAAAACTATGTAGCCAAGGCACAGGCCCAAAACTATGAAGCCCACCGCGCTATGATGGAAGCATATGGGTTGAATAAATATCAAACTGCTACGGGGATAGTTCAATGGATGCTGAGCAATCCGTGGCCGGGACTGATCTGGCATACATATGACTATTACCTGTACCCTGCGGGCACTTATTTTGGCATGAAAAAAGCGATGGAACCACTGCATGTGCTGTATTCTTACAAAACAAATGAGGTAGCAATTATCAACTCCTTTTTAAAAAGCTTTACCGGTTTAAAAGTTAAGGCTGATGTTTATAACCTCGATGGGTCAAATAAATTCAGCAAAACCGCAACTGCCGATATAGGTGCCGATGCATCAAAAAGATTATTCGCCCTGCCCGCCATTACCGGTTTAACGGATACTTACCTGTTGCGCCTTGAATTAAACGATAAAAGCGGTGAAACTAAAAGCATCAACTGGTATTGGCTCTCCAAAAAAAGCGATGAGCTGAATTGGAAAAAATCAAACTGGTTTACTACACCACAATCGGCTTATGCGGATTATTCAGCCCTGCAATCTTTACCCAAAACTAAATTAGTGGTTAGTCAAACCGGTAAAGCTGAAGGGGACAGCACCTCGCATATGGTAACTATCAAAAATACAGGCAGTGCAGTTGCGTTTTTTGTACATCTGCGCGCTTTAAAAGGGCAAGGTGGTGACGATATTTTACCAGTGATCTTCAGCGACAACTATATCTCATTGGCACCGGGCGAAAGCAGGGTGATTAAATGTACCTATAGCACTAAGAATGCCGATAGTACAGCGCCTTATTTCCTAACTTCGGCCTGGAACCTGGATATAGCTGCGAGCAGTGGCGATTTTGGGTTTGAAGATGGGCTGCCGAAGAAGTAGTTTATCCTGGAAATAAGCTGATCATGGCCAGTTTTCTTAAGTTAAAATATCTGGTAAAATTTATCCCCAGTGGATAAATACAGGCATTTTTCGGGCTAATTTCCGGTGATTGGTGAAATAAATAAACCGCTGTTTATTAGATTCGGCAAAACCCAAGCAGATAATGAAATTACTATCTAATTTAACCCTGTCATTTTGCCTGTTTTTTTGTGCCGGCGTTTGGGCCCAGCAACCTGTTAATATGCAATATTCGGTGTCGATGGAAAAGGCGGCCGACCATTTGTATCATGTTGAGTTGACCAATAAAACCCACCTCAAAACGCTCGATTTTAAGATGTGCGTTTGGACACCGGGATATTACCAGTTAATCAATTTTGCCGGAGCTGTACAAAATTTTACTGTTGCCGATGCAAAGGGTAATTCGCTTAAATTTGATAAGCCTACTAAGGATACCTGGAAAGTTATTAACCCTTCGGCCGGCGATGTAAAGATCTCGTACGATGTTAAAGCTGTTGTGCCGTTTGTGGGCAACGTTTACCTTGACGAAACAAGAGGCTACATTACCCCCGGGGGCCTGTTCATGTACCTCGACCAGGAATTACGCCATCCAGTCACCATCCAAATGAAACCTTACAGTAAATGGAGCGATCTGGTAGCAACCGGGCTGGATACCCTGAAGGGACAATACCATGTTTACAAAGCAGCCGATTTTGATGTGCTTTATGACAGCCCTTTTTTAATGGGCGAGCTGGAAGTTTTGCCGCCTTTCAGTGTGCAGAATAAACCACACAACTTTATCGGTTATAAGTTGCCTGCTTTTGACAGGCAGGCGTTTATGGACGACCTAAAAAAGATAGTAGTGACCGGCAGCAACATCATAGGCGAAATTCCTTATACGCATTATACCTTTTTATCCATTGGCGCGGGTGGGGGCGGTATTGAGCATTTAAACTCAACCTCGTTGAGCTTTAGTGGTGGCGAAGGGTTTAATACGCCAGAAGCCCGTAAAAAGCTGTACAACTTTATAGCGCATGAGTATTTTCATCACTATAATGTTAAACGCATCAGACCGGTGGAGCTTGGGCCGTTTGATTATTCGAAAGAGAACCATACCAATATGCTTTGGGTATCAGAGGGCTTCACCGTTTATTATGAATACATGATAACCAGGCATGCCGGTTTAATGAGTAATGAAGATATGTTTGGCGATTTTCAGAATAACCTGCGTAACTACGAAAATGAGCCCGGCCATTTGTACCAATCTGCAACGCAAGCAAGCTATAACACCTGGGATGACGGACCTAACGGCAGGCAGGGCGACGATTTTAATAAAACCATTTCATACTACGATAAAGGGCCGATTCTTGGTTTGATGCTTGATTTCAGCATCCGCCATGCAACACAAAATAAAAAAACGCTTGATGATGTAATGCGCCTGCTTTATTATAAGTATTACAAAAAGCTGAACCGTGGTTTTACAGAACGGGAATTCAGGAACGAATGTGAGAAAATGGCAGGCATACCTTTAACCGAGGTATTTGAATATGCGTCGACCGTTAAACCGCCTGATTATCCAAAATATTTCGCTTACGGAGGACTAGCTGTTGATACTGTTACTAAAGTGGTATCGGAATCATGGGCTGGCCTTAACGTGCGACAGCAGGGCGACACCTTGCGGATCAATACTGTTGCTTATAAATCGCCGGCCTGGGATAAAGGCATCAGGGGACGTACGGTAATACTTACAGTTGACGGCGCTCCTGCAACAAAAGATGTGCTTTTTAAAGCCTTCGAAACAAAAAATACCGGAGACAACCTAACGTTAGGTTTGCTAAAAAATGGGGAAAGGAAGGATGTAACTATCGTTTTGGGAAGATTGCGCGAAAAAACATTCAAAATAACTCCACTGCCTAATCCTGATCAATTACAGACTGCTATTTTTAAAAGCTGGACAGAAGGGAAATAGCGATTTGCCAGGCCTTTTTGTTGGGAGGATAGATGGCCCGCTAATTTTTATGATTTGCAACATATTAAATCATAAAAATTAGCGTTTTGCTTTCATTATAAACTTAACCTATCCAAATCAATGAAAAAGTCTCTGGTACTTTTATGTCTCATAACATGTTTGTTTAGCTGTAATAAATCAAATGGCCAAAATCAACAAGATTTATTAAATGGCGATTTTGAAAAAATAAATCGCACAAATAAATATCCTGAAGGCTGGAAACATTCCGACGGTCGTGATTATAAATATGCAGTAGATAGCATTGCTGCGCAGCACGGTAAATATGCACTGTCAATCGCCTCAGCGGTAGATACCGCCGGGTATGGTATTGTTAGCTTTGTTATTCCAAAAAGATTTGAAGGGAGTGAGATTGAACTAAAAGGGTATCTGAAAACGGAAGATGTAGGCTCTGGCTTCGCGGGTCTGTGGTTTCGTATTGACGGTACTTCTGCTTTTGATAATATGCAGCGCCAAAATATCCATGGTACAAATGGCTGGAAACAATATAGTATCAAATTGCCATACAATAGCCAAAAGGCGATTAATGTAGTTGGCGGCGCACTTCTGGTAGGTAAAGGGAAAATTTGGATTGATGATCTGCAATTATTTATTGATGGTAAACCCATTGAAAATGCTGTGCCTAAAGCGATAATCAGGGTTAAGGCTGATTTGGATACCGCTTTTAAAAATGGCTCGGGGATTAATACCATTACGCTTAACGCACAAGCAATTACTAACTTAAGATTGCTTGGCCAGGTTTGGGGCTTTTTGAAATATCACCACCCCGCTGTTGCAAAGGGGGATTATAATATGGATGCTGAGCTTTTTAGGGTAATGCCGGCTGTTATAAAAGCCCGGAATAATAGCGAATTAAACCAGCTACTTGAGCAGTGGACCGATAAGTTTGGTGAAGTGAATGCTTGTGATGATTGCAAACCCGATATAAATAATGCGGTTAATCCCACGCCCGATTACGGAAATCTATTTGATCATTCGGTGCTCAATAAATCACTTACTGATAAGCTCCGCTTTATTTTAAATAATCATAAAATCACTGAAAGTTATTATGTAAGCATGGTGGAGGGCGTAGGTAACCCCTTATTCGACCACGAAAATGGATATTACAAAATGACATACCCTGATGCAGGTTACCGCTTGCTGTGCCTGTTTAAATATTGGAATATGGTACAATACTTTTTTCCTTACAGGCATTTGATAGGAAAAGATTGGAGCCAAAGCCTGCCTGAGTTTATTCCCCAGTTTGTGAACGACAAAAATTCAACAGAATATATACTCACAACGCTTAAGCTTATCAGTAGTATTCATGATACGCATGCTAATATCTGGAGTGGAAACGCTGAGCTGGAAGCGTATCGTGGTAAATACAGGCCATCATTTAAGGCGGGTTTTGTGGAGAATAAACTGGTGATAACTGGTTTTGAGTCTGATTCGCTTGCTGTTAAAGAAAAGTTCAGGATAGGGGATGTGATAACTGCTATTAATGGCGTTGCCATAGATGAACTGATCAAAAAATATCTGCCTATAACTGCGGCGTCTAATTACGCAACGCAGTTAAGGGATATGCCGGGCAACTATTTACTGAGGAGTAATAATCCACATTTTGAATTTACCATGCAGCGCGGTGGAAATCAATTAAATGCGGTTGCAGAAGGAGTACTTGTTTCAAAGACGGGTTTAATGAATAGTAGCAATTTTAATGTTAAGGATCCTGGGTATTATTTAATCAATGAGCAAATAGGCTACCTATATCCGGCAAAATACCACAATGCAAATCTACCTGCTATCCGGGAGATGTTTAAGAATACAAGGGGTATTATTATTGATATGCGTTGTTACCCTTCAGAATTTATGCCATTTACCTTTGGAGCGTATATTAAATCAGGCACGGCTCCATTTGTTAAGTTTACTAACGGAAGTATTAATCAGCCGGGTTTATTTGTAGAAACACCACCGCTTAATATTAAGCCTGATAATTCTTACCAGGGTAAAGTAGTGGTGATAGTAAATGAACAATCACAGAGCCAGGCAGAGTACACTACCATGGCTTTTCAAAGTTCGCCCAATGTTAAGGTTATAGGTAGTACCACGGCAGGAGCTGATGGCAATGTATCGCAGATTATTTTGCCTGGCGGTATAAGTTCCCTGTTTTCGGGAATAGGAATATTATACCCGGATGGAACTCAAACCCAGCGAAAGGGTGTGAAAATTGATGTTATAGTAAAACCTACTATTAAAGGTATCAAAGCTGGAGTTGACGAGCCGCTTGAAAAAGCAAAGGCATTGATCATGGAGTAGTAATTAAGTTTTTCTAAATTGCAGAGCAAGCTTGATACTATGAAAATAGCAGAACAAACAGCCCGGTTAACAAAACTTGGCGTTGACAAAACTGTGTTAGATAGCTACCGGGAGCCTCATCGGTTTTACCACACCCTTGAGCATCTGGACGATGTATGGCAACAATTAGAGAACCGGGGCTACAGTGACAATGATGTATTATTGCTGGCTACAATTTTCCATGATATCATTTACGATCCGAGATCAGGCACAAATGAAGAAGATTCGGCGCAATATTTTAACGAAACTTTTACGGGGGATGGAGCGCTCAAAGCTCTTGTAACGGATATTATCCTCGATACCAAACATCACAAGCCGGGCTCGGCATTGTCAGAGATTTTCAGTGCAGCCGATCTTAATATCTTAAAACAGCCATTTGATAAACTGCTGATTTATGAGCAACAGATTTTTAAAGAGTTTCAGTTTGTCGATCATAAGATTTACCGTGAGAAGCGGGTGGATATTTTAAAGAGTCTGCGACAAAGCATTGATAATCCGGCCCTGGATTATTTAATAGCCTATGTAGAAAACTTTAAACCCCGTATAGCAGTATATCCGGGGAGCTTTAATCCATTCCACAAAGGGCATTATAATATACTCCAAAAGGCCGAGCGAATTTTTGATAAGGTGATTATAGCCCGTGGTGTTAACCCAGGTAAAGATAAAGCCACATACGAATTGCCGGAAATATTAAGATACAGGCAAACTGAAACTTACGAAGGCTTGCTTACCGAATTTGTGGATACCCTGAATTACGAGGTTACCATCATCCGCGGATTAAGAAATGGCTCCGATTTGCAATATGAACTGAACCAATACCGCTATCTTCAAGAGTTAGGCGGCAAAAACATCAGTGTAACAGCCATTTTTTGCGATATGGAATTTGAACACATCTCAAGTACAGGTATCAGGCAATTGGAGAAGTACGGTAAAGCAGGGGAATATTTGTTATTTTGATGCTTGATTGTGAGTAGTTGATTGGGTTGGATTAGGTCTTTAGTAAACCGCGTTAGCGATAGGAGCGGATACCGGCCCGAGTTTAAGGCCTGCAGGCGTATGAGCGTATAGCGCGGGCCGAAGGTAACGCCATAATTGATTTCAGAGTCGGGATTTTTGATTTCGAATTTATTATAGCTTAACCGAAATTGAACGAGTTGAGGAATTTATGAATTTGCCTGGAATTCTGCCAATTATTTAATTCCAAAAATTTGAGTTCAGACTATAATAGGCACTTATCGAACTCATCCCAACCACCTTCACTTCAAAAACTAACTACTCATCATAAATCTCATCATAAACCAACCACTCACTTAATCAACCAGCCAACCGTTCACTCCTGAAAAGATAACCACTCACTTAATCCAACCCAATCAGCCATTCACCATTAAAACAAACCCCAAAAACAAATCCATCCGCCCCCTTGCTTTTGCATAATTAATCACTATCTTTGCACCCACAATTAATAAAATAGTTAACGCTTTAATATTATTCAAGTAATGTATTTAGGTAAAGAAGCAAAGGCAGAGATCTTTGCAAAACACGGTAAATCAGCAGCTGACACAGGTTCGGCCGAAGGTCAGGTAGCTTTATTTACTACCCGTATTGCTCATTTAACAGGGCATTTGAAAAAAAACAAAAAGGATTTTTCAACTCAATTATCGCTACAAAAATTAGTAGGTAAACGTCGTGCGTTACTTGCTTACCTGTATAATAAAGACATTGAAAGGTACCGTGCTATCATCAAAGCTTTACAGCTAAGGGATATCATTAAGTAATTCTCTCCTTTTTTATTTAAAAGCCATCCCCATTTTAGGATGGCTTTTTTACTTTTGCAACATATATTTACACACATAAAATCCGATGCGCTCCCGAAGATGAAAAGTGCATCACAAACAAAAAAAGATGAGTTTAAACGTAATTAAAAAAGTTATTGATCTGGGCGACGGACGCACCATTGAGATCGAAACAGGTAAACTGGCCAAACAAGCGGATGGCTCGGTAGTAGTAAAAATGGGTGATACCATGTTACTGGCTACTGTTGTATCATCGCCTGAAGCTAAAGAAGGAGTTGACTTCTTGCCTTTATCTGTTGACTACCAGGAAAAATACGCTGCAACAGGCCGTATCCCGGGTGGTTTTTTACGCCGCGAGGCCCGTTTATCAGACTATGAGGTTTTGATCTCCCGTTTGGTTGACCGTGCTTTACGTCCATTATTCCCTGAAGATTATCACGCTGATACACAAGTGATGATCTCTTTAATATCTGCCGATAAAGATATTATGCCCGATGCGTTGGCCGGTTTGGCAGCATCTGCAGCTTTATCTGTATCTGATATTCCTTTTAACGGTCCAATCTCTGAAGTACGTGTTGCAAAAATTGACGGACAGTTAGTAATCAATCCTACATTAAGCCAGCTTGAAAATGCAACTTTAGAATTTATTGTTGCAGGTAGCGAGCATGATATCAACATGGTTGAAGGCGAATCAAAAGAAATTCAGGAAGCTGAATTGGTTGAAGCCATCAAGTTTGCCCACACTGCTATTAAACTGCAATGTTTAGCTCAAAAAGAACTGACCATTGAAGTTGGTAAAACCGAAAAACGTGTTTACAGCCATGAGCATAGCAATGAGGACTTGAAAAAAGCTATCTACGCTGCTACTTATGATCAGGTTTACGCCATTGCTTCTGCTGCATCTGCAAAAGAAGAGCGGAGTGCTAAATTTAAAGAAGTGCGTGACGCCTATATCGAAACCTTAGGTGAGATAGATGATATTACTAAAGGCCTTGCTAAAAAATATTACCACGATGTAGAATACGATGCTATCCGTAACCTTGTATTAGACGAAGGCAAACGTTTAGATGGTCGTACTACTACACAGATCCGCCCGATATGGAGCGAAGTTGGTTATTTACCATCTGCTCACGGTTCGGCGATATTTACCCGCGGCGAAACACAATCATTAACTACCGTTACCTTAGGTGCTAAGGATGACGAGCAAATGATTGATGGTGCGTTCATTAACGGTTACCAGAAATTCCTGTTACACTACAATTTCCCTGGTTTTTCAACCGGCGAAGTTAGGCCTAACAGGGGTGCCGGTCGCCGTGAAATTGGCCACGGTAACCTGGCTATGCGTTCATTGAAACAAGTATTGCCATCTGAAGATGAAAACCCATACACTATCCGTGTAGTTTCTGATATTTTGGAATCAAACGGTTCTTCTTCAATGGCTACAGTTTGTGCCGGTACACTGGCGCTGATGGATGCTGGTGTTAAAATTAAAGAGCCTGTATCAGGTATCGCGATGGGTTTAATCACCAACGAAATGGGTACCAAATATGCTATCCTTTCTGATATCCTTGGTGATGAAGACCACTTGGGAGATATGGACTTTAAAGTAACTGGTACTAAAAACGGTATCGTTGCTGTACAAATGGACCTGAAGATCAATGGCCTTTCATACGAAGTATTAACCAACGCGTTAAACCAGGCTAAAGACGGCCGGTTACATATCCTTGGCGAAATGGCTAAAACCATTACCGAGGCACGTGCCGACTACAAACCACACGCTCCGCGCATTGTCACCATTAAAATCGACAAAGAATTTATTGGTGCAGTTATCGGGCCCGGTGGTAAAATCATCCAGGAAATGCAACGCGAAACCGGTGCTACCATCTCTATCGAGGAAAAAGACAACCAGGGTATCGTTCAGGTGTTTGCCGATAACAAGGCTTCTATCGACGCCGCTTTAGGCCGCATCCGCGCTATCGCTTCAAAACCAGAAGTGGGTGAAATTTACGAAGGTAAAGTAAAATCAATTATGCCTTTCGGTGCGTTTGTTGAAATTATGCCTGGTAAGGATGGTTTGCTGCACATATCTGAAATTGATCACCGCCGTATTGAAACTATGGATGGCATCTTCCAGATAGGTGACGAAGTAAGGGTTAAGCTGCTTGACGTAGATAAGCAAGGTAAACTGAAGCTATCACGTAAGGTTCTCCTACCTAAGCCTGAGCCAAAGCAAAATAATTAAGTGTTTTTATACAGTAGCAAAACCCTCTTAATGAGGGTTTTGCTATTTTGTTTTAATTTTTTTTATTTTTTTAAAACAAAAAGCGGATGTTTAAACTTATTAACTGTTAATACGTAGTTGATAAAACCATAATTCCGATCCTGTTTGATAAAAAAATGACCCCTGCTGCTAACGATCCTTTAGATTTCCTGAATAGCAATTCGGCTGGTATGCAGACGGGTACTCAGACGGATTTGGTTCAGCAGTTGCTGTACGAAATAATAAGGGTGAAGGAAATCATTGTCTATTACGACTCCATCCCAAATGGAGGCGGACAACTGGGATCATCTATACTCAATGAGCTGGTTTCAGAAGCTTATCAGTCGCTGGTTAACTACGATACCGTATTGATGCGGAAATATTACGATTTGTTGTTGAATTGTGATTGATCTGCAATCGATATTTTTGTCTGAACTCGAATTAAACGAATTTTGTGAATTTATCGAATTAACCTCCGCAGTCCTCTTTCTATTCTGTTAATTTAAATAATTCATTGAATTCGAGTTCTGACAATCTACAACAACAATATATCAATCTGATGCGCATGCACCATCCCCACAACCGGCGACCATGCAAATACCGTAAACCGGCCGTCCTGAGAAGCCACCAGTGCTAAGGCATCTTTTTGGTCGAAGACAAACTGTGCTGCCGCTAAATGCCTTGTACCGCCGTTTTGCGCCGGGTGGATCACCCTGGTTGAGCAACCGACGATAGGCTCGGTCACTACGATCTCTTCGACAGGTGAGCT
Organism: Mucilaginibacter rubeus; assembly: GCF_014643835.1. GTDB lineage: Bacteria > Bacteroidota > Bacteroidia > Sphingobacteriales > Sphingobacteriaceae > Mucilaginibacter > Mucilaginibacter rubeus. The sequence goes on from NZ_BMKD01000001.1 coordinate 294,861, forward strand.
TTTTGCTGCACGACCTATTTTGGCGCCGAAAGCCAGCAGCTCGTGTTTATCATTTATTAGCGTAGCGCCGTCTATCGAGGTTAATCCGCCTATGGTATCAACCGCGCGGCGCATTTTTTCCTGCCATGAGGTGTGGTAACGGTCGATGCCTTCGTGAATCATCAAATCGGTAAGGCCCGAAAACGGAGGATCGACAGGGTAGGAGATCGGGGTAATGATAGATTCGCGCCATTCTTCGTTTCCGGAGGGCACAACTAATAATATGCCGCCACGTTTGTGGGCTTGCATGGAGGTAGCCAGCTGAACTAATACGTTTACCGGATCGTTCCATAGGGATGGCAAAGTAAAATCAAGCATGGCTGAAAGTACGTTAGGGCAATCAGAGATGCTGGAGCCGTGCTCGTCAACTACTTTAATATCGTCGCCTTTTAATATGGCTATGTTTACAAATTTGCCAAAACCCTCTATTCGCCGATGTTTGATCACCAATAATCCGGGTTCAATTACTTCCAGCACAAAACAGTAAGCCGGGATAGCCAGGGTGGTCCCCCAGATGTATAGTTCATCATCTTCTATCCAGATGCCCAAATGGATGCCCGGCTGTTGTACCGCCGAAGCAAATTTGGTGAGGATATTAGGAGCGAGTTTAATTTTACCGCCAAACAACAACGGCTGACCGGCGGCTTCGGGCGGCAAAAAAGCAAGCGTGAATTTTGGCGAAAATCCCTCTTCCCGGCGCAAGCTTGCCCAAAACGAGATATCGATAAGTGATTCGATAGTGGTGCAGCTGGGGGTAGGAGCAAGGTCTATTTCATCGTTATCGGCGAGGGCTTTGGCGTGAAAATGCCTGAAATGCCTTTCGATAACGGTCGCTACTTTACCGGCTGCTTTATATGTAGGTCCTGAACTCAAAGTTTTGGTGGTTTCTTTCATTTAAATACTTATCTCAAAAGTAAAGCTAAAAAAACATGCTAACAAACTAACGCATCAATATTGCAATTGGATGAGCCTCGCTCCAAACCCCTCTCCAAATGAGAGGAGTTTTTCAAGTCCTCTCCCCCGGAGAGGATTTAGGTGAGGCTTTGTCAACCGTTTATCATACTCATTATCAATTATCTTCCTAAAGTCAGTTGTTGATCCGGGTCAATTTTTTTTGAAACTATTGTAGCAATTTTGCAGCTGGAAACGATAATGTAATCATGAAACTCATATCACACCTCATATCACTCACCCTGCCGGATACCACACCACTGCAGGTATCAGCCCTTTTAAATCTCGGGTTAACTTACGTACAACAAGGTTTCAATAAAGTTTTTCATAAAGCGGCTCAAAATAATCAGCCTTGCGGAGAGCTTCAGCCATGTATGTAAGCTGTACTTAATTGCAGATAACGGCAGCCGTACTTATAAATTATAGCTAAATTTGTGCGTAATTATTAAGTATGGATCAGCTAACGGCTGCGGGCAAATCAAAAATGCGGATTGCCAACAGTGTCTTCTTCTTTGTTTCGGGCTTCGGGTATTCTTCATGGGCCTCGCGTATTCCATCCATAAAACATCAGCTTAATTTAAATGAAGCCCAGTTAGGGGTTGTGCTGTTTGCCATGCCTGTTGGCCTGATGCTTACCATGCCTTTAACGGCCAAAATGATCAAGCATTTCAGCAGCCGTATAATGATGTTGATAGGTGCGCTGGCCTTTAGCCTGGTGCTTTGCCTCCCCGGTTTTGCAGCTTATATGTGGCAACTGATAGTAGTTTTATTTTTTGTTGGCTCAACCCGTAATATATTAGGTTTATCTATGAACTCGCAGGCCGTGGGGATCCAGGCTTTGTATGATAAATCTATCATGGTAACATTTCATGGCATCTGGAGCCTGGCCGGTTTTGGCGGCGCTGCTGTCGGCTATTTAATGGTATTATTTAACGTGGCTCCTTCATATCATTTATTAGGTGTGGGAGTTGCGATGCTGATCCTCTCGGTAATATTTTATCCCTCAACATATGACTATCAGCCTGCCGAAACACCCAATAAATCGGTGTTTTCCATGCCCGATAAACACTTGCTTAAATTTTCTTTAATATGTTTCGCCTCTATGGCCTGCGAAAACACGCTGTACGATTGGAGCGGTGTTTATTTTGAAAAGGTAGTCCATGCCACCAAATCATTCGCTGAGGCCGGCTTTGTAGTTTACATGGTTACCATGACCATTGGCCGCTTCGCGGGCGATAGGGTAGTATCGGCCATTGGTATAAAAAAGGTGTTAACTTATAGCAGCTCGCTGGTTTTGGCCGGTTTGCTGGTATCTGTGTTTTTACCATATACTTTAACCGTTTATTTGGGCTACGCCATGATAGGCATGGGGGTGTCATGTATAGTGCCGCTGATTTTTAGCATGGCCGGTAAATCAAAAACAATGAACAGCAGCCAGGCACTGGCCGCCATATCAACAGTTGGTTACCTGGGTTTTGTTATAGTACCACCAATAGTTGGTTTTATTGCTCAGGCAGCAAACCTGCAAATAGCTTTTTTTGTTGTTGCCGCCTTTGCTGCCATGATGATATGGCTGGTGCGTAAAATTGAAGATGAGCCTGTGGTATCATAGTTTTGTCATATAAGCTGCTTAGTATTTACGCCAGCCCCGTTTTAGCTTATAATTGTGTCATCAAACCCACTGGTTTGATATAACATCTGCAACAAATGAGCACAAACATTACCGAAACCAGCATACAGCCGTCAACAGAATTATTTATCAAAATGGTAGTCTCCAACTGGGAACTGCAAAACAGTCGCCTAAACGGTTTACTCGATAAGTTAACTGACGAAGCTCTTGCTGCCGAAACTGCTCCCGGCCGAAACAGCGGTATTTACCTGCTGGGTCACCTTACTGCTGTTAGCGACGGAATGTTTACCTATTTAGGTTTGGGCGAAAGGCTCTATCCACAGCTGGATCAAATTTTTGTTAAAAATCCGGAAAATTCCGGTTTGGAGAAGCCTTCATTGGCCGAGCTGAAACAGTATTGGGCTAAAGTAAATGAGGTTTTAACCGAAAGAATGAATGCGATGCAGCCCGAAGACTGGTTTAAGCCGCATAGCGCCATCGCGGCAGATGATTTTGCAAAAGAGCCGCACCGTAACAGATTAAATATCCTGATTAATCGTACTATACACCAGGGCTATCATATTGGGCAATTGGTTTACCTGGTAAAGAAATAAGCGTTTACCGACCAGATTTGACTCAAAAGGTTTAATCCATGACAATTGGATGAAACGTTTTTTACAAAGGGATGGTAAATAATCCTTAAAACCGTTATACTTTTGCTTAACACTGTTAAATGATTTAATAGTGTAATCAAAATGGCAAGTAAAGAACGAATTCAGCGCTTAAAAGAGGAAACCCGGGTTAATATCCTGGATGCTGCGCTCCACATAGTTAAACATGAAGGCTGGCAGGCTTTAAGCATGCGTAAGATTGCTGATGTAATTGAGTACACCGCGCCCATTATATATGAATACTTTGCAAATAAGGATGCTATATTAATGGAGCTTACCCGCAAAGGCTATTTGATATTAGCAAAGGACATGGAGGGAGCCAAAGAAAAGCACCGCCTGCCTGAAAAGCAATTGGAGGCCATGTGGCTTGCTTACTGGAACTTTGCTTTTGAAAATAAGGAACTTTACCAGGTTATGTTTGGCGTACAGATGAACTGTTGCTGCGAAATGGTAAAATCAATGCCCGAAGCCCAGCTCCCTACTACTATGGTTAGCGAGGCTATTATGCAACTGATGGATATAAAAGATATCAATGACGAAATGATCTGCACCAAGTACTATACCTTTTGGTCGGTCGTACACGGTTTGGTATCCATCAACTTACTGAGCAGGGGATTCTCTGACGAAGTTAACCGCCAGGTTTTGAAAGATACCATAGGCGGTATCATCAGGTCGATGAAAGATTAATTCTTTCTGCGGCTTGAAAACTACACTGTTAAATTACCTTACAGTGTTAGGCAATTGTTAAGCACTTTTAAAACAAACTCTTAATACAATGAAAAAGCTCACTCACAACCCTCGCAATCTATTTAACGATGTTAAACGATTTAACGGTGTTGTAACATCTAATTTATGTAACTGCTGTAATTAGCGTACATCGTTTCGGTATATCGTCATGAAAAATCGTGAAAATAACGATATAAGGCATTGGAAATTAAATATTATAAATATAAGTAATTGATAATCAGTTTAATTATATAACTGGCATCTCAATTGAAAATGATCGGCAACAGTAAAACAATGAAAACAATCAAATCATCATATATCACAAGCCCAACGGCTTTTTCTAATCCTATTCATTCACCACTCTTAAAATCATCACTCATGAAAACACTCCTTTTAGCAGCAGTTGCAGCTTTAACATTATACGGATGTTCATCTGCACCGCAGGCTCCCACAGCACCTCCACCGCCGGCCTTACCGGTTGCTTCTATAGTATCAGGTACCGAAACTACTTATCAGGAATATCCTGCTTCAATTGAAGGTGCCGTTAACGTAGAGATCAGGCCACAGGTAAGCGGTACTTTAGATAAAGTATTTGTTGACGAAGGCGCTTTCGTATCTGCCGGGCAGCCAATATTTAAAATTAACGAACAACCATACCGTGCGGCTTTAAATAACGCATTAGCAAGCTTACACGCCGCCGAAGCAGCACATGTAAATGCGCAACTGGAAGTTGAAAAATTAACTCCGCTTGTAGCTAATAAAGTAGTTTCTGACTACCAGCTAAAAACGGCTAAAGCAGCAGCTGATGTAGCGAAAGCCAACATCGAATCGGCTAAAGCTAACGTAGCTACCGCGCAGATCAATTTGGGTTACACCTTAATAAAAGCTCCTGTAAGCGGTTATATCGGTCTGCTTGCTAAGAAACAAGGTAGCCTTGTTGCTCCTGCGGATGTTGCTCCACTAACTCAATTATCAGATGTTCATGATGTACACGTTTACTTTTCATTGGGCGAAAAAGATTTTGTTGCCTTTAAAGAACAATATCCAGGCGCTAACCTGAAAGATAAATTGAAGAATGTACCATCAGTATCATTATTGTTAGCTGATAATACAGAATATGCTAAACAAGGTAAAATTGATATTGTAGACGGCCAGTTTGATAAAAACACCGGCGCTATCACTTTAAGGGCAAATTTCTCAAACCCTGACGGGCTTTTACGCTCTGGTAATACCGGCAAGATCCGTTTAAGCCTGAGCCATAAAGATGCTTTGATCGTTCCGGAAGCTTCAACTATCGAAATGCAGGATAAAGTATTTGTATTTGTAGTTGGCGATAGCAGCAAAGTGAAAAAACAACCTATCGACATAATTGGTAAATCAGGCGATCACTACCTGGTTAAAGATAAAGAAGCCATTAAAGCCGGCGACCAGATCGTGTTAGAGGGCATTGATAAATTACAGGAAGGCATGGTTATCCAGCCTCAAAAAGCTGCAGATAAAGTAGCCGCTGTAGTTAAGAAATAATACATACACTTAAACTTTAAAGTCATGTTTCAGAAATTTATAGAAAGACCGGTACTCTCAACTGTTATCTCCATATTGTTGGTGATAGTGGGTGTGCTTGGTTTAACAAAACTGCCCTTAGAGCGGTTTCCTAATATTGCCCCTCCGTCGGTATTAGTATCAGCCGTGTATCCGGGTGCCAATGCCGAAACTATTTTACGTTCCGTTACGCCTTCTTTAGAAGAAGCGATCAATGGTGTGGAAAATATGACCTATATGACCTCTACCGCCAGTAATGACGGTACATTGGGTATCACCGTTTACTTTAAACAGGGTACTAACCCCGATCAGGCAGCAGTAAACGTTCAAAACCGTGTTTCACAGGCTTCAAGCCAGTTGCCAGCCGAGGTTTTGCAATATGGTATTACAACTACCAAACAGCAAAACAGCTTTATCGGTGCTATGGCCATCTACTCTGAAGACCCCAAAAAATACGATCAGACCTTTGTAGCCAACTATGCGCAGATCAATATCGTTCCGGAAATTAAACGTATCCCGGGTGTAGGTTCTGCCAGTATTTTTGGTGGTATTAAGGATTATTCAATGCGTGTTTGGTTAAATCCTACCCAGATGGCAACTTACAATGTTACACCGGCCGAAGTAACCGCCGCTATACAGGACAAAAACCTTGAAGCAGCACCAGGTAAATTTGGCGAGCGCAGCAACGAAGCATTTGAGTATGTAATTAAATATAAAGGTAAACTTACCAAACCAGAAGAATACCAGAACATCGCCATCCGTGCAAATGCAGATGGTTCTGTATTGCGTTTAAAAGACGTAGCACGTGTTGAGCTGGGTGCTTATTCATACAATAGTGTTAGTAACCTGAATGGCCACGATGGTATTATCATCGGTATTATCCAATTGTCAGGTTCAAATGCCAACGAAATCCAGATCGCTATCGACAACCTGATGGTGAAATTATCTAAAGATTTCCCTGTCGGGATTAAATACAACCAGTTCTATCGTACTAAAACCGATCTTGATGAGTCTATCAACCAGGTTGAGCATACATTAGTTGAGGCTTTCATCCTTGTATTTATCGTAGTATTTATATTCCTGCAGGATTTCAGATCAACATTGATCCCGGCTATAGCGGTTCCGGTTGCTATTATCGGTACGTTCTTCTTCATGAACCTGTTTGGGTTCTCGGTTAACTTGTTGACACTGTTCGCGTTGGTGCTGGCCATCGGTATTGTGGTGGATGATGCCATCGTAGTGGTGGAGGCGGTGCATGCCAAAATGGAGCATGACCCAAGTCTAACCCCTAAGGCTGCCACTACGGAGGCTATGCACGAAATTACAGGTGCAATTATATCCATTACCCTGGTTATGGCTGCGGTATTTTTACCGGTGAGTTTCATGACAGGCTCAACTGGTATCTTCTATCGCCAGTTTGCCTTAACTATGGCTATATCTATCATTATATCGGCTGTTAACGCGTTAACTTTAAGTCCGGCTTTGGCTGCGCTATTCTTAAAGAATAAACATAGCGGAAACGGTCATGACGCACCTAAGAAAAGCTTTGTAGAGAAATTTTACGCGGGCTTTAATGGCGGCTTCAATTATATGACCAACAGGTATGTTGGCGGCTTGAAAGTTCTGATCCGTAATAAATGGATCAGTATGGCCGGCCTTGCCTTAGTAGTTGTTGCTACAGTTTACATGGTAAACAAAACCAAAACAGGCTTTATTCCTACCGAGGACCAGGGCTTTGTGGCTATAGCAGTAAATACACCATCAGGTACTTCATTAGCAGGAACTAACAAAACCTTTAAACTGGCTGAAGATCAGTTGAAAACATTGCCGTCAGCACGATTTGTTACCGCGCTTTCTGGTTTTAACTTCTTAACACAGTCAAGCAGCCCATCAGCAGGTGTTATCTTCCTGTTGTTAAAACCTACTGACGAAAGGGGCGAGGTTAAAAATATTGATGCTATCCAGAATATTGTTAGGGGCAAATTAGCAGGCATACCAGGTGGTACGTTCTTCGTGTTCAGTTTCCCAACCGTTCCTGGTTTCAGCAACGTGGAAGCGCTTGACGTAATGCTGCAGGATAAAACCAACGGCAGGCTGGATAAATTTAGCGGCGTTGCCAATAACTTTATCATGAAGCTGATGCAAAAGCCGGCTGTTGCTTTCGCCTTTACTTCATACAAAGCTGATTATCCCCAGTTACAATTAGAGGTTGATGACGAAAAAGCCAACCAGTTGGGTGTAAGTGTTAAAGACATCCTGTCAACCATGCAGGCTTACTTTGGTACCGCACAGGCATCAGACTTTAACCGCTTTGGTAAATACTACCGCGTGGTTGTTCAGGCTGATATTGCAGATAGGACAGATCCATCGGCAATTGACCGCGTATTTGTTAAAAACAAATCGGGCGAAAATGTGCCGATCAATACCCTGGTTAAATTAACCCGTGTGTATGGTTCAGAAACTGCTTCACGTTACAACTTGTTCAACTCTATCGAAATAAATGCTATCCCTAAACCAGGCTACAGCTCTGGTGATGCCATCAAAGCGATTGAGGAAACAGCTAAGGAGCAATTGCCGCAAGGTTTTGCCTATGAGTTTACCGGCCAAACCCGCGAGGAGATTTCTTCAAGTGGTCAGTCGACTGTGATCTTCCTGTTATGTTTGGTGTTTGTATACTTCCTGCTGTCGGCACAGTATGAAAGTTATATCCTGCCATTGGCGGTAATACTTTCAATACCTACAGGTTTATTCGGGGTATTCATTGTGTTAGGCTTAACCGGTATCGAAAACAACATCTATGTACAGGTTGCGCTGATCATGCTCATCGGCTTGCTGGCCAAGAACGCTATCCTGATCGTAGAGTTCGCGGTACAGCGGCGAAGGGCAGGGCATGGACTGGTTCAGTCGGCTATCGAAGCTGCTCAGCTCCGTATCCGTCCAATCATCATGACCTCCATGGCCTTCGTATTCGGTTTATTCCCGATGAGTATCGCTACCGGCCCATCTGCACAGGGTAACCACTCTATCAGTATTGGTGCAGCAGGCGGGATGGTTTCAGGCGTATTGTTAGGTTTATTTATCATACCTGTACTATACGTGATATTCCAGGGCTTGCAGGAACGCATTAGTGGCAAACCTAAGCCGCTTGCCGCTGCCGGCGACCATGGTAAAGATGCTGTAGTTTTAGAAAACGAATATTCAGCTTAATCAATCAAAACATCAACTAAAACTATCACGGCCTTTAAAATCCGTGATAGTTTAAAAAAGATATAACAATGAAAAATATAATAGGCAGTTTGGCTTTAGCACTGGTAGTGCTGGCAGGCTGTAAAGTTTCAAAAGATGTTGCTACGCCAAAGGACGCGCAACCTGAAGCTTTCAGGAACGCGGTTACCACCGGCGATACCAGCAGCATTGCCGACTTGCAATGGAAAAACTTTTTTACCGATGCTGCTCTTCAAAAGCTGATTGACAGTGCCATCGTTAAAAATTACGATATGCAAGTGGCCGTAAAAAATATCGAAGCTGCGCAATTACAGTTTAAACAAGTTAAATGGAACTATGTACCATCTGTTGGTTTAAATGTTACGGCAAGCAGCAACCGTCCATCTGATAACAGTGTTACCGGGCTAAGCATTAAACAGTTTAACATTGGTACAAAACATGTTGAAGATTACAACGCCAACCTTTCACTTTCATGGGAGGCTGATATCTGGGGTAAAATTCGCAGTCAAAACCGTGAAGCTTTGGCCCAGTACCTGCAAACTAACGAAGCTAAAAGGGCTATCCAAACCAACATCGTATCAAGTGTATCACAAGGTTACTATAACTTGCTGATGCTCGACGAGCAACTGGAGATAGCTAAGAAGAACGTAAAACTGAATGACAGTACATTGCGCATCATCAAATTGCAGTACGATGCCGGCCAGGTGACACTTTTAGGTGTTCAGCAGGCACAGGCCCAGTTAGAAGCTGCTGCGCAATTGGTTCCTCAGTTTGAACGCGATATCAATGTTCAGGAGAATGGCTTGAGCATATTGGCAGGTAGGTTACCTGACGCCATTGAACGTAGCGCTAAACTTAATGATATTACTTTCCCCGAAACACTTTCGGCAGGCGTACCATCAGCAATGGTGAGCCGCAGGCCAGATGTACGCAGTTCGGAGTTGGCTTTAAATATAGCTAACGCGAGGGTTGGTATCGCTAAAGCCCAGCTTTACCCTTCATTAACTATAACCGGTCAGGGTGGTTTAAACTCATTTAAATCAAGCAACTGGTTTAATATTCCGGCTTCATTGTTTGGTACAGTAGCAGGTGGTATAGCGCAACCGTTGTTACAACATAAACAACTGCGCACCCAATATGAAGTTGCCAAAGTTGACCGCGAAAAAACCGTGATCCAATTCCGTCAATCTGTATTAAATGCGGTTGGCGAAGTATCTGACGCTTTGGTAAGGCTCCAAAAGCTTAAAGAGCAACAAACTATCGCAGCTAACCGCGTTAAAACATTGCAACAAGCTACAAGCAATGCGAGCATGTTGTTTAAAAACGGGCTTGCTACCTATCTTGAGGTGATTACTGCGCAAGGTAATGTATTGCAAGGTGAGCTTGAATTAGCATCTATTAAAATGGCTCAACTTAGTGCCAACGCTGAGCTTTATCGCTCATTAGGCGGCGGCTGGAAATAAGCTTTATCTACCCCCGTGAAAACGGAAAACGGCTGATCAGAAATCCTGATCGGCCGTTTTGCATGTTAGGGATTTGTCTTTCCCTGCATTTTATTGCGCCTCCCTTTTTTTACTGATGTTATATATTCATTTATAATCAGCAATAAAACAGGCAGCAGCAAACCTGTCAGTAAAGCAAAAAAATATACTAATAATGATTTGGAGATCATTGATTCCCGCGTGTGCCACGTTTCATTTATAATGAGCCTTGGCCCGGGATTTTGCCTGCCTGAGCCATGTAACAGCCTGTTATACTGTTGTTGCTTACTTTCAATTACAGCGTTTATTTGGGCGATAGAATCATTCAATTGCAGCGATAAAAATGATGCTATTGATTTTGAATCTTTTGGTTGATCCACATCTTTTGGTTGCACACTATCTTGAGGTTGCTCAACATCTTTTGGTTGATCAATGTACTTAAGTTGGCGGACATCTTTAATTTGATGAGCATTTCTGATTTTCTGTTCTTTTACCGTTATGCTGTTAACAAGTGCTTCTTTTATTGAATTAAGTTCGAGTTTGAAAGCGTAAACGCTTGCATCAGCATTGTCCGAATCCTGCATTACCCGCTGTTTATTGAGTTGCGCTTTATTAAAATCCTTTATGAGTGCTTCGATACGGTAATCGCTAACCTGATGATTATCCGGTATAATAACAAAAGCGTCATTAGGTTTCAAGGCGTATGTTTTAACGGCAGTAAGCGCATTTAGGCCGGCTCTTTCTTTTTCAGTCAATGCAGTCTTTACCGTCACCAGTACCGGAATAGCTCTCGGCTTTGGCATTTGCCTTGGTTTTTTGATGTTGTTCAGTATGGCTTGCTGTTCATGATATTTATCGGCCATTGCTTTATAGTATGCTATACTATCGTTTAATTTAAGAAGTAACATGGTATCAATAACCGCCGGTTTAGTGGGTGAGCTTGGTTTGGCATATTGGGCATTAATAATTTCTACAAGTTTGTTCAAAAAATCATGCCCCTTTTGAGCATTATTCGCGTTTATGCTCAATTCAAAATTGCTATTGCTCAAAATTTTCGCACGCATACTATTGCTAAATTGTTCAGTTAAATCGGCGGAGGAAGTGAGTTTTACAATCAGCGGTAGTTGTATGGGTTTAAAGGCAGGCCCTTTTATTATGGTATAGCGTAAAGATCCGTATTTAACCGGGTGGTATAAAGGTACATCTGTGAGTACATTATTCTGATCAATCCTGCAAACGCTGCCATTAATTAAATTGATGGTGATCTCAACAGGAGAAGTATAGAAGTTGCTCTTTCCGGGTATAAGCTTAATGGGTAATGAATCCCCGTAGATCTCTTTTGTTGTAAAAGTTCCCTTATGATAATAACTTACCTGGAGCCCCAATGCATTGACCGCTTTTTTTATCGTGGTTTCAGAGCGCAACTCGTTAATTGCTGTCGTTAATAGTTCCCAATCGCCGGAAGCAGCCAACTCTATGCTCACTTTGTATTTAGGAGATGAAAAAAGTAAATAAACTGAAGCTGCTAAAACAACAACTGCTACCGAAGCGATAACGAAATATCTGTTGCGGAATAACAGGCCAGAAATATTCCTTCCCGCCCTTTTGATGCGAGCCTGGTTCATAGGATGCAATACTTGTGCTGATGTAAATTGCTGTAATTTAGTAATTTGCAATTTATCCAGAACGCTCGTTTTGTGATTGTTCTTCGCGCTGTGGTAATTTTAGTAACGCTTTACATGTTGTTATAGCTAACTCTACAATCGTATCTCAAAAATTGTGAAGCAATTTATACAACTCCCGGAACGCATTAACAGGTGATTTCATGACCTTACGGATAACAACCTGCCCGGTTGCAGGGGTTAAACACTTTGTTACAAACAAATTACCCGGTTTTTCAAAGAAAATTCATATCATAGCAGCCCCAAACTATTTGAGTTGTTTTTTAAATGAAATTTAAGATCGTACTTGTATTTATTTTGTTTTCCGGATACGTACGGGCGCAAAATGTCAATATAATCCCGCAGCCCAAGTCTGTTGTTAATGGTACAGGGCAGTTTACTTTTAGTAATCACAGCACCGTTGGTGTAAATGATGCTTCGTTGTTGCCAATAGCTCGTTACTTCCAAAAACAGGTAAGCCTGTCGGCTGGTTTTATGCTTGCCGTTGATAATAAAGATGCAGGCAGTGTTATTCATTTGTTGTTAACCAACGGCGATCCCACCGCCGGGGCATATTCCTTAAAAATTGTTGCCAATGAAATTACCATTTCTTCGTCAAACCGTGATGGGGTGTTTTATGGGATGATTTCCTTGTTGCAAATGATCAAAGATCAGCCCAGGGGCGAAACCATCAGCTTAGCGTCGTTAACCATTGCCGATACTCCGCGCTATCAATGGCGGGGACTAATGCTTGACGAATCCCGCCATTTTTTCGGGATGGAAAAAGTTAAGCAGATCCTTGACTGGATGGCTTACTATAAGCTTAATAAATTTCACTGGCATTTAACCGATGCCCAGGGCTGGCGTTTGGAGATAAAAAAATATCCTAAGCTGACACTGATTGGCGGAATCGGTAATTACAGTGATTCAATTGCCGATCCTCAATATTATACCCAAACACAGATCAAAGAGATCATTGCTTATGCCGCGGAAAGGTTTATAACTGTGATCCCCGAAATTGATATGCCGGGCCATGCTACAGCGGCCAACAAAGCTTATCCGCAGTTTAGTGGCGGCAGTGTTGAAGGATACCCTAATTTTACCTTTAATCCTGCAATCGATAGCACTTACCAGTTTCTTGGTAATATCATTAAGGAAACCAGCACGCTTTTTCCTTCTAAAATGATCCATTTAGGAGGTGATGAAGTAGCTTTGGGTGTTAAGGCCTGGTCGCTTAACCCTTCAATAGCCGGGTTTATGCAGAAGAATAACTTTGCTGATGTAGGCGAGCTGGAGCGTTATTTCTTTAAGCGCGTAGCCGACACCGCCATAAATGCAGGTAATAAAGTACTGGCCTGGGATGAAGCAACCGGAACAAACCTGCCGGCTGATAAAACCATTATTTTTTGGTGGAGGCAAAATTTACCGGGCCAGCTGCATTTAGCAGTACAAAAAGGTTACCAGGTAGTGCTTTGTCCGCGCCTGCCTATGTATTTTGATTTTGTGCAGGATGCTGATCATATCTCGGGCCGCAGGTGGAAAGGTGTGTATAATACCGTAGGTAGTGTTTATGGTTTCCCTGAAAGGCAGATGCAGAATAACGAAGACCTGCAGTCAAAGCAGATCATTGGTGTACAGGCCAATGTCTGGACTGAAATGATAGGTTCTGAAAAGCGCCTTGATTTTATGTTATTTCCCCGCATAGCTGGTTTGGCCGAAGCAGGCTGGACTGCTCCTGAACTCAAAGATGAAGAAGCGTTCAATAACCGTTTAAAAGCAAGCATCAAGATCTACGATGCAGCTAACATCTATTATTTTAATCCTTTTGATAAGTTTTTCCATGATGAGGCTATTGATTTTGGCCCTAAGATCAGGAAAATGGAGAGACCGGCAGATCAGAATATAGAAGATGAAGGATACCGCCCGAGGAGAAGACATGGAAAGTCTTCAAAAAGAACCTCTCATTCGTCAAAACATTCTTCTTCTTCAAAGCATTCTTCCTCTAAGAAGTCATCATCTTCAAAAAATTCTTCTTCTTCAGGTAAAAGCAAAAAATCATCTCATAAAAAAAGGAAATAACCTATTAGAGGTTATTTCCCTTTTGAAATTACTTCCGGATATTATTATCTGTACGAAGATAAGTGCGTAGTTTTAATACTGAGGACAAACGATTTGCCAACGCTTATCTTTACATTTTTATCCTTTAAAATCGCTTTAACAGCTTCATCGGCTTTAAGGAGTTCGTACAAATCGCGTGCCACTGCCGATCCGCTGATGTTGTTGGTGACCTTGCCGTTTTCGATATTGATATTAAAGGTATAACCGGATTTCCCCTTGCTGCCGGCCGCTTCAAAATCAGTTATATTTAACTTAAACTGCTGCTCGTCTTGCAGACTTCTTTTCAAGTGCAGGCGTATTACAGGCATGTACTTTTGCCACGTGCTTAAATAATTTCTTTCGTCCATAATAGTGTTTGTAAAAGCGAAAGCCCTCGTAAAGTATTTATACAAGGGCTTCGGTTATCGGGTTAAAGAGGTTGTTAGACCTCCCGGCATTAATAGTTCTCAGTAAATCAGCTTAATGTAACGGCCAATTTTTATAAGTTTCAAAGTTACCTAAATAAAACGGGTAAACAGGCGACATGTTATAGTTTGTTTTAATACCCCATTAAATTATAAAGAGTTTTTTGGATAAATTGTAGTGGTAAATTAGGGGTATGGTTGCCGCTTTTTAGGCCAGGGTTACTAACTGTCGGTTTATAAATACTGTAAATTGCATTGATCATTAAACTGCATTTACATGAATTCATTTGTTCGCCAAATTATCCTGTCAGCTTTTTTTTCGCTGTTTTGCTATCTATGTAAAGCGAATCCTGTTTTTTACATGAACCAGGTAGGGTATGATGCCCGGGGAGCAAAAACTGTTGTTGTGCGTTGCGACACCAAACTTGTGCCGGGTATACTTTTCGCGTTACAAAACTCAAATGGTAATGCTGTATATATTGCTCCGTTAAATGGCCCGTTAAAGGTTGAGGAATGGGACAAGGATGGATATTTTTACCAGGCCGATTTTTCGGAATTCAAAGCGGAGGGGAAATACAGGATTTACATTGGTACTAAAGATTTTCATTCTCAATCCGATTGGTTTCAGATCAAGGAAAACGCACTGGCAGTAACTACCATCCCATCGGTATTAAGCTACTATAACAAGCAGCGGGCTAACACACCAACGGAGCTGCAGGCCGACGCAGCCGTTCAGCTTTATGGCAGCGATAAAACAGTTGACCTGCGCGGCGGCTGGTGCGATGCGTCGGGCGATGTAAGCAAATACTTTTCGCATTTGGCTTATGCTAATTTTATGTCGCCCCAGCAAATACCGTTGGTAACCTGGTCAATGATCAATACAATGCAAACCGCGCCGGGTTTGTTAAATAAACTGGGGATTTATGATGGCATGATGAATGAAGCACTTTGGGGGGCCGACTACATGATGCGCGCCCTGTCAAAAGACGATTATTTTTACATGATCGTATTCAGCTATTTTAATAAAGATCCTAAAGCCAGGCGTGTTGTAGGGTTAAAAGCAAACAGCGTTACAACAGATGAGTACCAGGCTGCTTTTCGAGAAGGAGGTGGGATGGCTATTGCATCGTTGGCGCGAATCTCGCAACTGAAAAAAGACGGTGACTTTAAGTCGGCGGAATATCTTGCCGCTGCCAAACGGGCTTTCGCGCACTTGCTGGCAAACAATACCCAATATGATGACGACGGCAAGGAAAATATCATTGACGACTATTGTGCCCTGATGGCTGCTACCGAATTGTGGATTGCTACCGATAGTTCCCTTTATCGTGATGAAGCCCGAAAACGCGCGCTAAGTTTGAACAAGCGAATGAGCCCCGCGGGGTATTTTATTGCTGACGACGGCGACAGGCCTTTCTGGCACGCAGCAGATGCCGGCTTACCCGTTATTGCTTTATGCAGGTACCTGGATAAGGAGCAAGAAGCTGATCAGCGGTCCGATGCATTATCAACCATAAAAAAAGCACTGGATTATAACCTGGAGGTAACCGCTAATGTGGATAATCCGTTTGGCTATGCCCGCCAATCTTTTAAGTTTAGGGGTGCTGTAAAAGATGGCTTTTTTATCCCGCATGAAAATGAAACCGGCTGGTGGTGGCAAGGTGAAAATGCGCGCCTGGGCTCGCTGGCAGCGGCGGCATTAGTAGGCGGGCGGTTAGTATATCCCGAAAAAGGAGGCTGGGGCATAAAAAGAAAACTGGCAGAGTATGCATCGCACCAGATAGCCTGGATATTGGGTTGTAACCCTTATCAAATGTGCTTTATGTACCAGTATGGTAAAAACAATGTGCCTTATATGAGTTCAAATTTCGGCCATGGATCGGGCAAGGGCGGGATTTCTAACGGAATTACCGGTAAAAAGGAAAACCCCGACGGCAGCGGTATCGATTTTAAAATAAAAGACAACGGCAACGAATGGCGTTGGACAGAACAATGGTTACCTCATGCCGCCTGGTATTTGCAGGCCGTTACCGCTATGGCTGTGCAGCAATAATTCGGAGCTGTCATTTTTTATACCTCAAATTGTCATATTTACTACCCGGCGCCTTATCTTCATACTGCTAAGTTTGTATTGAAATTAAAACCTATGGATATGGCACAAACAAATATTGGGGGTAACTATGCCGTTGTTAACGGCCTGAAAATGTATTATGAAATTCACGGCGAGGGTTTCCCGCTGGTATTAATCCATGGCGGCGGTTCAGATATCGGCGTTACTTTTGGCAGGGTATTGTCGGGCTTTGCGAAAAATCACCAGGTAATAGGGGTTGATTTGCAGGCACACGGGCGTACGCCGGACAGGGGCGTACCTACCTCTTTTGAGCAGGATGCTGATGACGTAGCCGCTTTGCTCAAGCATTTGGATATAAAACAGGCCGATATTATGGGTTTTAGCAACGGAGGTAATACCGCCATGCAAATAGCCATCAGGCATCCGCAACTGGTTCATAAAATAGTGATCGCTTCTTCGTTTTATAAACGCAGTGGTTTTGAAGACTGGTTTTGGGATTTTATGAAGAACGCGACCCTTGACAGTATGCCCAAACCTTTGCAGGACGCTTTCCTCGCCATAAACAATGACCAGGCCGCTTTAGAAGTAATGCATAAGCGTGACCTTCATAGGATGCAGGGTTTTCAGGATTGGAGTGATGAGGCTATCCGTTCTATCACCATGCCCGCATTAGTTATTGCCGGGGATAAAGACGTGATCAGGCCTGAGCATACGCTTGAGCTATACCGCATGCTTCCCGATGCCCAACTTTGTATTTTGCCCGCAGGCCATGGCGATTATATAGGTGAGATTAGTGAGGTTCGTGAAGATGGGAACTACCCGGCGGTAACTATCATTGAAGAGTTTTTAACTAAGGCAAAAGCTTAAGCTTTTGCCTTAGTTTCTTTACGTACAACAGGTGCAACCCTGGTGCCGTAAAGTTCAATTGCTTTTAAAATATCCTTGTGCTTGGTAAAGCCCGTAACTAACTGGGCTACGAAACGGGTGTTACCAAAAAGCTCATATTGTTGCATGATCTTGTCGATGGCTTGTTGCGGATCGCCTACTACCAATGGCCCAAAATCGCGCAGGTACTCAAATTGTTCCCTTGTCATGGGCGACCAGCCCCTGTCTTTGCCAACACGGGTCATGAGGGCTTCATAGCTTGGATAAAACTCGTCGGCTGCTTGTTGTGAGTTTTCGGCAATATAAAATTGTGAACTGATGGCCAATTGGAGTTTGCTTACATCATGCCCGGCTTTAGCTGCCGACTCGCGATAAAGCTCAACAAAGGGTACAAAATGTTTTGGCGCGCTGCCCAAAATAGCGATGATCATAGGGAGGTTAAGTGCTCCTGCCCGTTTTGCTGAGGCAGGGGTTCCGCCAACGCCAATCCAAACCGGAATTTCCTGTTGCAGCGGACGAGGATATACGCCCTGGTTCCGGATTGGTGCCCGGAAATTACCCTGCCACGAAACAATTTCCTGCTTGTTGATCTGCAAAAACATTTCGAGCTTCTCGGTGAATAATGCATCATAATCATCCAGGTCGAAACCAAAAAGCGGGAAAGATTCAATAAAGGAGCCCCGACCGGCTATCATCTCCACGCGACCGCCGGATACCAGGTCGGCAGTGGCGAAGTTTTGAAATGTACGCACAGGGTCGACCGAACTCAATACTGTAACCGAGCTTGACAGCCGGATGTTTTTGGTAATAGCCGCTGCTGCTGATATCAATATTTCAGGTGCCGAGATCACAAAATCGGGCCGATGGTGCTCGCCGAAGGCATATACATCTAAACCAACCTCATCGGCCAGCTTTACTTCTTCCAATAACTCCTGAACCCGCTTATGGGCATTTACGGCGTTGCCGCTCGTCCCATCGGGGTGGATCTCACCAAAGGTGCTAATACCTAATTCCATGTATCAATAATAAAGATCAGCTGCATTCAACTCTTTCTTTTCAAAACTTCCCGGAGCAGTAACATATACTTTAAGCGGCGCTACGCGGGGCCTGTACCTGCCGGTTGGCGGTGGCGGCGCGTTGTATATATACTTTACCTTTATTTGATGAAAACCTTTTGCCAGCGGCAACGCGTATTCAGCTTCTGTTAGCTGTACGCCATCAATAAACAGTTGACTGGCGGCATAATTTGCAAGGGTAAAGTTATAAGTACCATCGGCCAATATATTCACGTAACCGTCATAAACTACACCAAAATTCGGGTTGTCTTTTTTCAAAGCTTCAGCATCCAGTTTATTGCTGACAGCCGAATCTTGAGGTGCTGTATAACTAAGCTGATCGGGTGAGGTGAATGTATTTTTTGTCCACCTGTATTTGAGCCCCTGTTTATTAGTCGTGTAGGTTACCGGAGGTAGTGGCGCTTTATTGTACATCAAAGTGCGGGTGGCGATACTCCTGCGCCCGGATGGTGTAATTACCCTTGTCCTCAATTCCCGTTTTTCGTTTTGCGGAATGGAGAACATGATAGGCCCCTCATACTGCAAATCGGTATCCAACGGGTCACGGCCGTTTAATGTATAATAAATCTTAGCGCCGGGTACCACCGATTTTAGCGTGTAAACAAAATGAGGGCCTACTACCATGGTATCAATTGTTGTCAGCGCAGTGGGAACACGGTAGTTATAATTGATGGCATCAAGCCTTGCAAAGTGTTTGGCGAGGCGTACTTCTGAAAAGTTTGTATAGTCCTTGTTCTCCGGCTTGCTCCAGGCTACTTCCGAAAGGGCGAATACCCTCGGCATGATCTGGTATTGAAGTTTGGCTACGGTAGGCACATACTCCGTCCAAAGGTTGCCCTGGGTGCCTATTACATATTTCTGTTCGTCGGGAGTAAGCTGCTTTGAAACAGGATCATAATTATAAGTTTCCTCTAAAGTAGCATAACGGCCAAATGATACAGGCTCCTGCGGCGAACTGCTTTGATAATGATCAAAGTAATTACCGGTGGTTTGCGGGGTCATGATCACATTATGTTTTTGATGGGCAGCGTTAATACCTCCTTCTTCACCCTGCCAGCTCATCACGGTGGCGTTAGGGGCAAGACCACCTTCTAATATCTCATCCCAACCTATAATACTGCGGCCTTTGGAATTGATGAATTTTTCTATCCTTTGGATAAAATAGCTTTGCAATTCCTTTTCATCTTTTAGTCCTTTTTCCTTCATTAAAGCCTGGCAAAATGCCGATTGTTTCCATGGTTCTTTCCCTGCCTCATCGCCACCAATATGGATGTATTTACTTGGGAAGAGTGCCATTACTTCGGTAAGCACATCCTGTAAAAAGGTAAACGTTTGTTCGGTAGGGCAGTACAAATTATTGATATCGCGCGGGGCTTTTTGTCCAACAACTGTATCACATTTAAACTCAGGGTAAGCACGTAAGGCAGCTTCGGAATGGGCAGGCATTTCAATTTCGGGGATAACGTTGACATACCTGTCGGCCGCGAATTTTACTACCTCTTTAATTTGATCCTGGGTATAATAGCCGCCGTAGCTAACCGAATCGGGCCAGTCGCGGTTGCTGCCAAACATGGTTTGCTGACGGAATGCACCCACCTGCGTAAGTTTAGGATATTTTTTGATTTCGATACGCCATCCCTGGCCATCAACCAAATGCCAGTGGAAGGTGTTGAGTTTGTAAGAGGCGATAAGTTCGATCACTTTTTTTACCTGCGGAATGGTGAAGAAATGACGCGATACGTCCAACATCATTCCCCGGTATCCAAAGCGGGGCGAATCTTCAATTACCGCGCAAGGCAATTTGTAAACGGCTGCGTTTTCAACCGGGAAAAGTTGCAGTAAGGTTTGGATACCGTAAAACAGGCCTGCATCCTTACCAACTATGATGATATTACGAGGGGTGATGGTTAGTTTATAACCTTCCGCGGGTAATTTATTGGCTCCCTTTGCAGTTAAGATCAGCCCCCTGCTTTTTGCGGCTTTAAGCTTTGAATTGTATTTAGTTATTTTAATGTTCAGGTGCCGGGTATCCTGCAGATAGCTTTTTAGCCATAAAACAGCTTTATCTTTCGGATTATCGGCCTTGATTGCTGTAAGCTGGCTAAATGTAAACGTGCCGCTATTTTTGGTAATGGAAGCAGGGGCAGGGATAATGCCCAAATGTGGATCATCGGTCATAACCTGGGCCGATACTTTGTTTGTTTGCCCTGAAAAGATAAAAAAGCTTGCAAACGTGATGAGTTTTGTTAAATAGTGTGCTTTAAAATTCATACAGGCGTGGATAATGATGAAAGGATAAATTTAACCATTATCCTATGCTGGAATGGGGCTAAAGCTTATGTAACAAACAATTGACGTTTAATCGTAGCCTGCGTAATCCCATGCGCTTTGATAGCCGTTTAGCTGTTCCGCATAACTGATCATATCTCCATAAAAAGGAGCATATGCAAGTGTTGAGCTATCACCGATCATTACCAATTTTTTGCGGGCGCGGGTCATGGCTACGTTCATGCGGCGGATATCGCTCAGGAAGCCTATCTCTCCGTTGGTATTGCTGCGTGTGAGGCTGATGTAAACCACGTCACGTTCTTGTCCCTGGAAACTATCAATAGTATTCACGGCAATTTTATCAGCATAAATTAGTAACTCCGGTGAATCCAGTAACAATTGGTTTAAAATCCTGATCTGTTCTTTGTAGGGGGAAATAACTGCTATAGTTGGGAAGTTTTCTGTTGAATAAGATCCAGTGAGTTCGCTTACCAGCTTATGCAAGTGTTTGAACAGGAATGAGGCCTCTTCGGGATTCGCCGTACTGGTGCCTTCCTGTTTTTCATCATAACCACAGCCCGCGGTATCAACAAAGCTTATAGGCAAATCGCCGGGAAATAACAACTGATGGGCAACGATGGGGTGCGCTTTTAACCTGTTGTCATAAAACTGTTTAGATGAAAATCCCATAATGGCTTCATTCATACGGTATTGTTCTTCGAGCAATATTACCGCTCCGGGGTGGAGGGCAGCGCATTTTTCGAGCAAGGTAGTACTAAGGCCATCTTTGGCTGCCTGTTGCGATTTAATGGTAGGCGGGAGCTGCAAATGATCGCCGGCAAGGATCACTTTTTGCGCCTTCGATATCGGGATCCAGCAGGCGGGCTCAAGCGCCTGACCGGCTTCGTCGATAACCACCGTATGGAATTTTAAATTGCGGATGGTATAATGGTTAGCGCCTACAAGGGTTGCCGTAATTATCTGCGCTTTACCAATCAGGTCCTCCGTAATAAATTGTTCAGTTTTATCCACTTCTTTAATGAGCTGGTGGGCTGCATCAAAAAGCGCTTTGCGCTGATCGCGTTCGGCTTTGCCAAAATTACGCTTGTATTTGTGCGCCATGTTCTTGTACTCTGAAGCCTGCTTTTTAAGCTTTTTAATCTCCTTCATATCGCTATGGGCATTTATCCTGCTATCTAAAGTTAAAGCCATTAACTTTTCAGATACCCTTGCCGGATTGCCAATGCGGAGTACATTTAAACCTTCATTACTTAACTTTTCGCTTAGCAAATCAACCGCTGTATTACTTGGCGCTACAACGAGGATCTGTTGTTTGTTTTGTTTTATCAGCGCTTTGATAGCCTGTACAAGCGTGGTTGTTTTACCGGTGCCAGGAGGGCCGTGAACTATGGCAAGTTCCTGTGCCTCAATTATTTTTTGAACAGCTTGTTGTTGTGAAGCGTTTAAACCATTAAGCGGGTGATGAATTGTTTCGGGGATAAAAGCCGGCGTACTTTGCCCGGTTAACAGCCGGGTGAGGTGGCCTTCTTTATGATCATCAACAAGCATGGCAGATAGTTTAAGCGCCTTCTGCATCTCGTCATAGCTATTGTCATCAAACAGCAGGTCGATGCCAAGCTTGCCGCTCCTGGTCCAGTCGGGCAGCTCGTCGGTGTTCAAAGTTAATTTTAACCGGTTGCCGCCCTGGTACGATACTGTGCCGTTTACACGATCGGTTTTAGGATCATGGTTGGAGAACAATGCAGCCGAAGCGCCGAACCTGAACTGGTGACTAAGGTCCTGGTGAGAAGGCCGTTCCACCTCAACCGTAAGGTAATCTCCGCGGCCTATTTCCGTGCCTTTTATGGCTATGGGGTACCATGTAAGCCCTGCTGCCCGGCGTTCGGCAGTTGAAGATGTTTCAGTTAGTTTGAGGTAAGCCTGGCGGTCTTCGTCCTGCTCAGTTTGCAGTAAACTGAGCAGTTTTTTAAAATAGTCCATTTTGCAAAGGTAAAGCTTAGGCCCGGCTTTTGTGTAATCACATAAAACACAAAAGGGAACTTGAATTTTTCCTTTTCATATCCCGATTAACAATTTATTGCTGCCAGTTAGGTGCCGGTTTTGCTTCAAGAGCAATTGTATTCCTTGAAAGCTCTTCATTTATCTTACCCAAAAAATGCCTTGTTAATGGTTTTGAAATAAAGCTTTTAACAAAGGGGTACGCCTTGGCCCGTTTCTGATCGGCAGGGTCAACAGAGTTTGAAATAATATAAACCGACACAGGTTTTACTAATGAGCTGTAAATGTTATTGAATAACTTTAAAAATTCCCACCCATCCATTACCGGCATATCGAGGTCAAGAAAAATAATGTTGGGTATTTCTGCATGTTTATCCCGGTTGTTATATAATGCTTTGTAAACAGGTTCCGGATCCATATAAAAGCTTGCATTTAACCAATTATCTTTCAATATGATTTTAACCGTTTCATGAAAAATAATGTCATCATCAATGATAGCAACCGAACGGTGCCGATCGTCTTTAATAAGATTGAGGATATCTTTTTTGATTTCGATAAGTAACGGAGACAAAAGTTCGGTACCGCATTCAATGCAATTCAAGGTACGTGATAACGCAACCTCAAGTGGCACTTGTATCGATAAGCAGGTGGCATCGTTATATATGGAGTTTGCGCAGTCTTTATTAAAGCAATAACAGGTGATTTTTTCGGTGCTGGCCATAGTGTAAAGGTTTTGTTTAGTAGTTCATTTTAAATTGCCTCAACATTGATGCCCCTTGTTGGTTTGTAGTTAAATATTTACAAAGCAGCTTCTATTTTGTTAGGATTGTTAAGGCTTATAAAATTCAATTCCCTAATGCTGAGTTGATTATAATTATGGACTAAAATAGTTGCATTTTAACATTTTTATAACTGCAGCTGTTATGCGAATTAATTTAAATATAAAAAAGATTAACTATAAATACAAATGTGTTTTTTATAGCCCAAGTGTATGTTTAAACTGACAATCCGTTTCTTTTTGAGGCCGCCATCGGCAGTAAAATATTAACTTTAAGTGCCTGTGAACAAGTTGTTTTAAACGATGATTAGATTCTGAATTTAGACGGAATAAGTAAAAAAACCACTGCGACTTTTTTTTGTTATATTGAAACACTAAACTATTAACATGAGCCGATTAACCAGCTTTTTATTATTCCTATTTGCTTTAGTGATGGCACAATCATGCCAAAGTAACCGGCATGCCAATAATTATAACAAGGCCCTGGTTGATGATAACGGTTTATTATTTATTAAAAGCGGGGAAGAATCAACCCTCGCCTCTGTAAAAGCATCTGGTTTGGCAATCGCAAATTCAAAAAATCAACGCGTTATTCAGTTTGCCAAGCTCATGATTGATGACCATACTATGCTGGCAGATGATTTCAAAAAACTAAGGACCGATAATTTTATTGCCGATTCGGTTGTTATTAGCCCTATGCATCAGCAAATTATTAATGATTTGGATACAAAACGTGCCGGCGCGTTTGACAAGGCCTATATCCAAGTGGTTATAAACGATCATACTGAACAAATAGCTTTATACAAAACGGCGGGAAAAGACCGGAGAAATACGAGCCTTGCCGATTTTGCAAATAAAATGTTACCTGGTTTACAGGCTCATTTAGATACTGCAAAGCTGATTAGCAGTACATTAAAATAACTTTAATTGCTGCTCAACAGGTGGTTTGGCTTTGCCAAAAACGGTACGGCCCCCATATTTCCACGAGTCGTTACGTTCCTTTTCAATAACTTTATCAAAGTTGGCATTGGGCGTGAAATCTTTTTCAGCCCTTTCGGCTATTTGGGAAAGGCGTTTGATAGCTTCATTTTTATCGCTGTTGCCCATTTTTGCCTTTTGAATAGCCGTTTGCAGGGTACTTAAGGTTTCGTCATAAACTTTGGTAGGCACCGGGAATGGGGCGCCATCTTTGCCGCCATGGGCAAAGGAAAACCTCGCCGGGTCTTTAAACCGGGATGGTGTGCCATGGATCACTTCACTTACCAGGGCCAGCGACTGTAAGGTGCGGGGACCTAAGCCTTGCAGTAATAGCAGATCTTCAAAATCTTTGGGTTGTTTTTCATGAGCCAGCCAAAGTACGGCACCAAGGCGTTTCAGGTCGACATCTTTGGCATGTACTTCATGATGGCTGGGCATCACCAGTTTACTGATCTCGTTGATCATGATGCCCGGGTTTTCGGCGGCAATCTGCATAACACCATTGCGCGAACCATCCGCTCCCTTATCTGTCATGTTAAGGATATAGCCGCTGTTTTTACCATAGATAAAAGTATGCGGGTCGTTAACAAATGAGCTTAACTGTTCGGAATGCCAGTGGTATCTGCGGGCCGTACGGCTTACATCGCTCATGCCTTGCTGAACCACGGCCCATTTGCCGGTGTCGCTTAAAATAAAATTATGGGTATAAAGCTGGAAGCCATCCTGTATGGCGGTATTATCAACTTTGGCGCTCAGCTTGCTGCATTTTACCAGGTAATTTGCATCAAGTCCCGTGGTTTGGCCAACCTTAACCAGTTCGGCAGGTGTTTGAGTAGAGTGTTTACCTTTACCGCCACAAATATAAATGCCCAATTCGCGGCTATGCGGGTTGATGGATTTTTTCAAAGCGCCCATAACAGAAGTGGTTATGCCCGACGAATGCCAGTCCATCCCCATAACAGCGCCCAAACTCTGAAACCAAAATGGATCACTTAGCCGGCGAAGTACTTCATCCTTACCATAATCCATTACAATGGTTTCCACCACTGCAAGGCCAAGCTTAGCCATTCGCTCAGCAAGCCATTGTGGTACATAGCCATAATGTAAAGGTAAGTCAGCACTGCCCGATCTCTTCATGCTAACAAAGTTAGTAAAAAAACAGAACCTTGATGCACTTGATTGAAGGATTTCCTGATATAAATTTGAACCTTGATTGGCCTGATTAACGATTACCTGATGGACTGCCTTTATCTATCAAGAAATTCTTAAATCCCCAAAATCATGGTTCTGCTTAGTCTTCCTCCGTCTCTCCAACGTACAATTCGTCAATATCGGATGCGTATTTCTTTTCGATGACCTTGCGTTTGGCTTTCATGGTAGGCGTGATCTCGCCCTCATCCATGCTGAACGGGTTACGTTTTATTTTGAATGATTTGATGCGTTCAAACTTAGCCAGTTCATTGCTGTATTTCCTGATGTCGGCGGCTATCCAGTCAACTATTTCTTTATCGTTAATGAATACCTCAGGGCGTTCAAAGAAATCATTTTGAAGGTTAAAAGTTTCCTGCAGGGTCTCGCGTGCAGGCACAATAATGGCAGCAATATATTCACGTTTATCGCCCACTAAAAATACCTGTTCAATTTTAGGGCTTTTGAGGTAGGTATTCTCTACCGGAGTAGGGTAGATATTTTTACCATAGGCGTTCACCAGCATATTTTTGAGACGATCAGTAATCTGAAGGTTGCCGCGGAAAAACCTGCCGATATCGCCGGTATGGAACCAGCCATGCGAATCAATAACAGTGGCGGTTTCTTCGGGCTTGTTCCAGTAGCCTTTCATTACGCAATGCCCGCGAACAATGATCTCTCCTTCTTCGGTAAGGGTATCTTCTTTAAAGTTATCGTGTGTTTGGACGCTGTAAATGTGTTTGGTATCCACATTCTGGATGGCCACCTCAATACCGGGAATAATACGACCAACGGTGCCATAAATTACCCTGTGACGTTCTGTAACCGCCATTACGGGTGATGTTTCGGTTAAGCCAAAGCCCTCCAAAATTACAATGCCCAGGTCGCCAAAAAATTCACCGATGTTTTTAGGCAGTGCGCCACCTCCTGATACCATGAATTTCAGCCGTCCGCCGGTTTTTTCCTTGATCTTGCCGAATACCAGCTTTTCGGCAATTCCGTGCTGCGCCTTTAAAATAACATTAGGCGATTTACCGGCTTCCTGCACCAGGCGTACTTTTTTACCGATCTCAAATGCCCAAAGAAATATTTTTGTTTTAAGGCCACCTGCCGATGTGCCGCTTTTGATGGCTTTGTCGTGGATGCGTTCCAGTAATCGGGGTACGCAGCAAAGTATAGTAGGTTTAACCTCGCCCATGTTTTTGGCCAGCAGCTCCAAACTTTGGGCGAAAGCTATTTGTGATCCCCGGTAAATAGCTATATGGTAAATGGTGCGCTCGAATACATGCGATAGTGGCAGGAACGACAGAAATCTATCAGTTTTTTCAACAAACGGAATCTGAATTAAACTATTGATAGCGTTTTGCGTGAGGTTATGATGGGTTAGTACTACGCCTTTAGGTACCCCCGTAGTCCCCGAAGTATAAATGAGGCATGAAGTATCAGTTGTTAAGATAGCTTCACGTGCGGCATTAATAGCGTGGCGGTATTGCTCCAGCAATTTGCTGCCTTCGGCAATTACGTGGTCAAAGCCAATTACGCCGGCATTTAAGCTTACCTTATCGCTGAATTTTTCAAAATCATCAAATGCCGGGATCAGGCGAATCAATTCCGGACAGTTGTTTGCCACTTTTAAAACTTTCCTGAACAGGAAAGGGTTGCCACAGATGATAGTACGAGCCCCCGAATCATTCAGGATATATTCTATCTCATTTTCGGTAAGGGTAGGGTATATGGAGGTATTAACTGCGCCAATCTGTTGCAGGGCCTGATCGTAATAAACATAGTTAGGCCCGTTTTCGATGATTAATGAAAGCCTGTCGCCCTTCCTGATACCGATATGCAGGAACCAGGCCGAAATCGCGTCTATTTTTTCTAAGGCTTCACCGTAGCTGATCTCCACCCAGGTATCTTTAACTTTATGGAGCAGGAAAGTATGATCTAAAGGATGAATTTTGGCAACGGTATTGCGAATGAAACTTGGAACAGTTGAAAGCTCGGTATTTTTATTCATTTATATAATCGGATATTAGAACAAATCTAAATCTATTTTTATAAAAACAAGCATTGATACGGGTATTTGACAAACTGAACGTGTTTTACTTTGTGATGATGCTGATTTAAGTTAACCTTATTAACTTGGATAAAAACATATACTATGAAGATAATTATCATTGGTGCTTCGGGAACTATTGGCAAAAAAGTCACCGAAGCATTGCAAGGCCGGCACGAGATTATAACTGCCGGTTCTAAAAGCGGTGATTTTCAATTGGATATTACTTCACCCGAATCGATTGAAAGGTTTTATGAACAGGTTGGCCCGTTTGATGCGTTGGCGAGTACTACCGGATCGGGGCATTTCGGCCCACTGGCGAGTACAACCCCTGCCGATTTCAAAAAAGGAATTGAAAGCAAGCTACTTGGGCAGATAAATCTTGTACTGATAGGTCAGCATCATATTAATCCTAAAGGTTCATTTACACTTACTTCAGGTATCCTATCGGAAGATCCGGTTGTAAACGGCGTGAATTTGGGCACCATTAACGGCGGGCTAAATTCCTTTGTAATAAGTGCGGCCATTGAATTGCAAAGCGGTGTGCGGATCAACGCCGTAAGTCCGGGTGTTGTTGAGGATTCGCCCGGCTATTTTGAATACTTTCCCGGTCATGAGCCTGTTGCTATGGATAAGGTAGCCAATGCTTATGTTAAAAGCGTGCTTGGGGCCATTACGGGGCAGGTGATAAAGGTGTTTTGATAAGCTTTGTCAAAACCGGAAGAGACTTACGAAGTTTTTGAAACTTCGTAAGTCTGGTAATTTCCAAACTTTCCTTATCTTCACTTCATAATTACTATCTCCACATATAAAACAAGGGTTGCCTAAGGCCCCGGCCTGTTGATACAGGTTCGGTAACACGCTGCAATTCGCGGCAGTGTTTAGTATTGTCTCAAAATTTCTGATCAATTTTATTTAACCGGTAATGAAAATTACTCAAATATTTACTTTGGGCATTTGCTGCATTTTTACGTGCATTGCCCGGGAAGCAAAATCTCATACCTGTATGGATACCATAACCAATAAACAAAAAGTATTGTCCTTTTATAAACAAATAGTAGGGCAGCGTAAAACAGAGCTGATCCCCGAATTTATAGCCGAAGATTATAAACAACATAACCCTACCGTTAAGCAGGGGAGGGCAGGCATAACAGAAATGGTCAATTACCTGAAAACTTTACCACCACCGCCCGAAGATGCAAAGTCGCCAATTATAAGAGCGATACAGGATGGCGACTTAGTAGTGACTCATCTTGATATTTCATTTTTGGGGAGGCGGATGGCTGTGATCGACCTGTTTAAATTAAAAAATGGGATGTTAACAGAGCACTGGGATGCTATTCAACCCCTGCCCGATGAAAACGGGAAAACCATAACCGCTACTAACGGCACAACTGAAATTGACCATAATGCCTCCGTGGAAAATAGCGGGCTTGTTGTTGACCAATTTTACAAGACAATCGTAAACAAACAACCTGGTACTCGGTTTATCGATTCCGCTTATGTTGAGCATGATGCTTCTGTAATCGCGTCAGGCGTGGGATTGGCAGGCTATCTTTCGGAGCCTAATCGATCTGTTAAAATTCATAGGCTCATTGCTGAAGGGGATTTCGTGGTAGTTCAATCGCAGTTTAACAAGAGCGGTAAAACGTTTGTGTTTTATGAGATATTCAGGGTATATAATGATAAGATAGCTGAACACTGGAGTGTGGAGCAGGCTGTGCCCGATGGTGTTAAAGCAGAGGATATGTTTTAGTAGGCTCAGCTGAAAGCTGAAGCCATGTTTTACCGCGGGCCGGAAGCCCGCGGCAGACCGCAAAACAAAAAGAGGCGCTCATCGCGCCTCTTTTTATATTTTAAGGTTGAATTATACCGAAAAACTTTCGCCGCAACCGCATGTGCGACTGGCGTTAGGGTTGTGGAAATTGAAGCCCTTACCGTTAAGGCCGTCAGAAAAATCAAGCTCGGTACCGGCAAGGTACAGGAACGATTTCATATCAAGCGCCATACGGATTCCCTGGTCTTCAAAAAACTGATCGCCTTTTTTCTCTTCGTTATCAAAATCAAGATTGTATGATAAACCAGAGCACCCACCGCCCTGAACAGATACACGCAGGAAATAAGAGGCATCAAGCCCTGCATCCTGCATCAGGTGTTCTATTTTGCTTTTTGCTTTATCAGTTACAGTTACCATTTTTTAAAAGAGTCAAGATTGTTAGATTCAAGAGCCA
This sequence comes from Mucilaginibacter rubeus, assembly GCF_014643835.1. Classification (GTDB taxonomy): domain Bacteria; phylum Bacteroidota; class Bacteroidia; order Sphingobacteriales; family Sphingobacteriaceae; genus Mucilaginibacter; species Mucilaginibacter rubeus. Next base: position 324,835 of record NZ_BMKD01000001.1, read on the forward strand.
AGATTTTTCACTCGTCTCTTGCGTACCATGCTATGAAGATTTAAGATACAAAGAAGGGAAAGTCTTGTTTTCTTGCCTCCTGCATCTTAAAGTCTTTTTAGTGATGTACTTTTTCGCTTTCAATTGGCGCTAAGCCGTTTTTAACGCGGAAATCATTGATCGCTGCTTTGATAGCATCCTCTGCCAAAACTGAACAGTGAATTTTTACCGGTGGAAGGGCAAGTTCTTCAACGATGTCCATGTTGTCGATTTTCATAGCATCGTCGATGCTTTTGCCTTTAAGCCACTCGGTAGCTAATGATGATGAAGCGATTGCTGAACCGCAACCGAAAGTTTTAAATTTTGCATCGGTGATAACATTGTTATCATCAACCTGGATCTGCAGGCGCATTACGTCGCCGCACTCAGGTGCACCAACTAAACCGGTACCTACTTTGTGGCTGCTTTTATCCAAAGTGCCCACATTGCGGGGGTTAGTGTAGTGATCGATTACTTTATCTGAATATGCCATTTTTTTAAAGTTCTTAAGTAGTAAGTTATAAGTTTTGAGTCTCTTAAACTCTTATATGTCAATTCGCAAATGGTCAATCCGAAACCGAAAATCCCAAATCCGAAATTAAATTAATGTTCTGCCCACTCAATTGAGTTAAGGTCGATACCTTCTTTAAACATTTCCCATAGCGGTGAAAGGTCGCGCAGGTGGGTAACCGCTTTTTTGGTTACTTCAATTGCGTAATCAACTTCTTCTTCGGTAGTGAAACGACCTAAGCCAAAACGGATAGAAGAGTGTGCCAGGTCATCAGACAGGCCTAAGCTTTTCAATACGTATGATGGCTCCAATGAAGCAGAGGTACAAGCCGAACCTGATGATACAGCCAGATCTTTCATGGCCATCATCAAACCTTCACCTTCAACATATTTAAACGAAATGTTAGCAACATGTGGTAAGCGGTGTTCAACGTTACCGTTTACATAGCTTTCTTCCAACACGGTTAGCGCTGATTGCAATTTATCGCGTAAAGCTGAAAGGCGTTTTGCCTCGCTTTCCATTTCCTGGCCGCAAAGTTCGCAGGCTTTACCTAAGCCAACAATACCCGGTACGTTAAGGGTACCTGAACGCATACCGCGCTCGTGACCGCCACCGTCCATTTGGGCTGTAACTTTAACCCTTGGTCCTTTACGGCGTACATATAATGCACCAACACCTTTAGGGCCGTATATTTTGTGTGCTGATAAAGCCAAAAGATCAATACCATCAGCATTAACGTCAACAGGGATCTTACCAACAGCCTGTACGGCATCGGTCATAAATAATGCACCGTGTTTGTGGGCAATAGCCGAAATTTCTTTAATTGGCTGAATAACACCAATTTCATTGTTGCCATACATAATCGATACCAGGATGGTTTCAGGCGTCATTGCCGCTTCTAAAACTGCAAGATCAACAAGACCGTCTTCTTTAACCGGCAAATAAGTTACTTTGCCGCCCAGTTTTTCAACGTGTTTGCAGGCATCAAGTACAGCTTTATGCTCTGTAACAGTAGTTATGATATGGTTACCTTTCTCTTTGTACATTTCAAACACCCCTTTAATAGCAAGGTTATCTGATTCTGTAGCACCAGAGGTAAAGATGATCTCTTTTTCAGATGCGCCTATCAATTTGGCTACCTGTTCGCGTGCGTAATCAACCGCCTCCTCTGCAACCCATCCAAACGCGTGGTTACGGCTTGCTGCATTACCAAATTTTTCGTTAAAATATGGTAACATAGCCTCCAGTACCCTTGGGTCCATCGGTGTAGTTGCATTGTTATCTAAATAAATTGGGATATTCATAGTCCTTTTGAAATATATTAACAAAACAAAGATACGCAAGTTTTTATTGAAATTCAGCTAAATTCCTTCGCAAATAACCAAAGCTGACCAATAATTTACAATATTTGGACATGAACAAAGTGGAGCACATTGGCATTGCAGTTAACAGTGTTAAGTTAGCAGGGGAAATCTACTCCAAATTGCTGAATATACCTGTATATAAAACCGAAACTGTAGAGAGCGAACATGTGGTTACCGCCTTTCTTCAAAGCGGGCCAAATAAAATTGAATTGCTCGAGGCTCTTAATGATGATAGCGCCATTGCTAAGTTTATAGCTAAAAAAGGGGAAGGGATTCATCATATAGCTTTTGAGGTAGATGATATTGAAGCTGAAATGAAACGCCTCGAAAATGAGGGTTTTGTTTTGTTAAATGATAAGCCTAAACAGGGGGCTGACAATAAACTGGTTTGCTTTGTGCACCCCAAAAGCGCTAATGGGGTGTTGGTAGAGTTGTGCCAGGAGATTTAAACTTTAAGCGATATTATTTTGCAGGTGGGATAATTTTCCTGATCCTGGCATTTTGTTCGTCGCCAACATATATGTTACCGCTGGCATCTACCGCTATGCCATGGGGGTCATTAAATTTAGCCAGTAAGTTTGCACCATCATAAAAGGCTCTTTCTTTTGTGCCTGCAAGCGTAGTTACCTCGCCACTTGCCGCTATTTTTCTAATCAAGCTTAGGTTATCGGTTACATATATGTTTCCGTTTTTATCTACAGCTACACCCAGAGGCCCGTTGAAGGTTGCCGATGTTGAAGCACCGTTGTCAGATCCGGGTGCAAGCTTGCCGGCAACTGTTGTAACTACCGCGGCGGGGGTTATTTTCCTGATCATATTATTACTATAATCGGCTACATAAATATTATCAGCACCGTCAATAGCTAAGCCTTCCGGTAACCGAAAATTAGCTTCTGAACCGGTTCCGTCTGCAAAACCGGGGCCCGAATGCACATTGCCTGCAAATGTTGTAACATCCTGTGATGGCGTAATTTTTCTGATAATGTTATGATTATCTGTTATATACAGGTTGTCGGCGTGGTCAATTGCTATTCCCGCCGGGCCATTAAAGGTTGCTAACGGGCCTTTTCCATCGTTAAAGCCTATTACTCCCGAACCTGCAAATGTACTCACAATGCCGTCGGTCGCTATTTTTCTAATTACGTTGTTACCAAAGTCGGCAACAAAAATATTTCCTTTCGAGTCGAGCGCAATACCTATGGGATTATCAAATTTTGCCGATTTGGCGGGGCCGTTAACCAGTCCGTCCCCCGTCCCGCCCGCCAGCGTAGTTACAATGCCTTCGGACGTTATTTTGCGGATAGCATTGTTGCCCTGGTCGGTAACATACAAATTGCCGGCAGCGTCTACCGCTACACCATTAGGGTTATTGAGTGCTGCATTTCCTCTTAGGCCATCAACATATCCATAAGTGCCATTGCCTGCCAGGGTATAAGTATGTCCCGGAAGGTTTTCTAATTTGGGGTTGTCATCCGTGCCTGGGGCTGGTTTATCTTTACTGCAGCTAAATAATGCTACAGAAGTTGAAATTCCAATAAGTAATAGAGCAGGAATAAATCTTTTATTATTCATGTTTGTGGATATGGTTCAAGTTTGATTATTAAAACAACAAACAGCCGGTTTTATTGTAGCTATCGTTAAAAAGCTATCAAATAGTGCAGGAGACTGTTTCCTCAAATATAAATTTTAAACTAAATTGATAGGCATCGTATCTGGTTGATTTTATTTTTAATTTGCTTTTCCAGTTTTCACTTTTATTATTACATTTGCACCTCTTTTAAGTAAAGTACAGAAGGTAAGTTTATATAATATAATGAAAAAAGATCTGCATCCATCAAACTATAGGTTAGTTGTATTTAAAGATATGTCAAACGACTATTCTTTTATCACTAAATCTTGCATCGATACCCGCGAAACCGTTAAATGGGAAGATGGTAACGAATATCCATTGGTTAAATTAGAGATTTCTCACACTTCGCACCCGTTCTACACCGGTAAAATGAAACTGGTTGATACTGCAGGTCGTATTGACAAATTCCGCTCACGTTACAACAAAAAGTAATTTTTGTTTAATTAATATTTACAAGTCCCGGCTTTGCAGTCGGGACTTTTTTTATTTTTGCGCCATGGCAATTATCCTTTTTGACGATAACGCACACCATACGCTGTTACCGCTTACCTATACCCGGCCGGTTGCCGATCTTCGTATCGGGATACTCACCATTGCCGAAAAATGGGCCAGGCATTTAAAAAGCGCTTATTCTTTTCAAACGCTTGATTACCTAAAGATTAAGTTCCCGGTAAATATTGAAGCTGATAACGTCTTTATCAATGGCGCTGTATGTCCGGATGAAAACCTGGTTGAAGCAATTGATAAACTGCAAACCGGGCAGGCGCTTAAATACAACGACCAGTTGATAGCCGTTAAACTTAATGCCGCGGATGCGGAAAGCTTTGATGTTAATGCTGATTTTGGCGATGTGGCAAGCTATTATAGCCTTTTTGTATCGATCAAATACCCTGAAGATATTTTCAGGAAGAATGACATTGAGCTTCGTAAAGATTTTCAACTGCTTACTAAAGGACGAACAAGCGCGGCTATAAGTTCAACTAACATTGTTATAGGCGACGATTTTTTTGCTGAAGAAGGTGCTGTTGCCGAATGTTCGACATTTAACACAACTAACGGACCGATTTACCTGTCGGCTAATACCGAAATTTGGGAAGGTACCCATATCCGCGGGCCATTTGCCATTTGCGAACATTCGCAGGTGAAAATGGGGACTAAGATTTATGGTGCTACCACCGTTGGGCCGTATTGCCGGGTTGGGGGCGAAATAAATAATTCGGTAATTTGGGGATATTCCTCAAAAGGTCACGAAGGCTACCTGGGCAACTCGGTTTTAGGCGAATGGTGTAATATCGGCGCTGATACAAATAATTCCAACCTGAAGAATAACTACGCCGAAGTAAAACTTTGGGATTACAGTACACAACGTTTCCGTAAAACGGGCCTCCAATTCTGCGGCCTCATTATGGCCGATCATGCAAAAAGCGGGATCAATACCATGTTTAATACCGGTACAGTAGTAGGGGTAGGGGCCAATGTTTTTGGGGCAGGTTTTCCGCGTAACTTTGTGCCCGACTTTTCATGGGGAGGCGCGCAGGGCTTCGAAGTTTATTTGATCAATAAAATGTTTGAAACCGCCCAGAAAGTATTCGACCGCCGCGATCACCGTGATTTTGATGAAATCGAACAGAATTTATTAACAGCCATATTTGAACAGACAGAGAAGTATAGGCAGTTTTGATTTTTGTGAGTGGTTGATTAGGTGAGTGGGGTAATATCACCATTTAATTGAACTTTATGAACTACTCACCTAATCAACCCAATCAACCATTCACTAATAAATAAAATAATAAAATCATGAGAAAGAAAATCGTTGCCGGAAACTGGAAAATGAACCTTGATTACAATGAAGGTTTAGCTTTATTTTCAGAGATCATCAACATGGTAAAAGATGAGGCTACCGGCACGCAGGAAGCAGTGATCTGCAGTCCGTTCATCCACATTCATAGCCTGGTGCAATTGTCAAAAGGTTATAGCAAAATTGCTGTTGGCGCACAAAATGCCCACCAGGAAGAAAAAGGTGCTTACACAGGTGAGATCTCTGCTAAGATGATTAAATCTACCGGTGCTGCTTATGTGATCGTTGGCCACTCAGAACGCCGCCAGTATTTTGGCGAAACCAATTCTTTGCTTGCCAAAAAAACGGATACTGCTTTAAAAAATGATCTTCGCCCTATCTTCTGCATTGGCGAAACTTTGCAGGAGCGTGAAGCCAATACACATTTTGATGTGATCAAAACTCAGTTGGTAGATGGCATCTTTCACCTTGATGCTGAAGCTTTTGCCAAATTGGTTATCGCTTACGAACCGGTTTGGGCTATTGGTACAGGTGTAACTGCTACATCAGCACAAGCTCAGGAAATTCACGAGTTCATCCGTAAAGAAATTGCCACTAAATATAGCCAGGAAGTTGCCGATGCTACTACCATTTTATACGGCGGTAGCTGCAACCCAACCAATGCTGCCGAACTGTTTGCTCAGCCTGATATTGATGGCGGCCTTATCGGTGGTGCTTCCCTGAAATCGCGCGACTTTACAGATATCGTTAAAACATTTAATTAATATTAGATATGAGATTTTAGATATGAGATCTGAGAAAATGCCCAAACTTAATTTCAAACAGAAAGAGGGTTTGTGCTGTTTACAAAAAAGTAAACTCTCAAATCTCATATCTCACGTCTCAAATCTAACAGAAGCATGAAGCTTTTAAAAGTTCTTTTACCCGTTTTGGTCGACTTTGGCGTATTTTGGGCGGTTGTATATCTCAATATGCCCGATCACCCTATGCGCATTGGCGAAATTGGTAACGGTAACCTGTACAGCCTCATGGCCTACTTCAGCCTTTTTTGGCCCTTATTGCTTGCAGATGGAATCCTCACCCAGTACCTGATCATCATACCACTTTGGAATTGGGTTAAACATAAAGGAGCTTCGGCGCGCTTTATTGCCGGAGCCTGCATTGCCCTGGTTTGTATATTATTTGCCGGGGCCCTAAGCTATATTATATGGTTGCCCGAGGATGGATATAGCCCCCTGTTTAGTTTTTGGTGGTATATGACCGAAATACAAGCTGTTTACTGGATTGTTAACTTTGTTGTACTGTATTTACTCGACAGGAAGAGGACAAGCGATAGCGAGCCGGTTGAACCCGCAGTTGCAGCTTAAATTCTCTGCCGGCCGACCGGATTTCTGGTGTGGGTTAACAACGAAAAAAATCAAAATGAATTACTACGAATTATTTTTTACTACCATCACCACCGAAGATTACCAGCAGGACCTGCTGATAAATGCTTTGGGTGAGATAGGTTTTGATACTTTTGAAGAGCTTGAGCTTGGCTTTAAAGCTTATATTCCAGAAGGTGTTTTTGACCAGCAGGCGCTTGATGAGCAATTATTACCCTATAAAGATTTGTTCACTTTTAGTTACGAGATAACACTCATTCCGCAGAAAAATTGGAACGAGGTGTGGGAAAGTAATTTTGAACCTATAGAGATAGGGGATAAGATTTATGTACGGGCAACCTTTCATGAACCTAAACCCGAGTTTGAATATGAGATAGTGATTGATCCCAAAATGGCATTTGGCACCGGGCATCATCAAACCACAGCTATGATGCTGGGGCTGATGCTTGAAAATGAATTTGCCGGTAAAAAAGTGCTTGACATGGGATGCGGTACGGGGATCCTTGCTATTATGGCAGCCAAACTGGGTGCCGACGATATCACCGCCATTGATTACGACCCGGTTTGTTATGAAAGCACTATCGAAAATTCGGCTTTGAATAATGTGGGCAATATCAAACCACTTTGCGGGTCAAAAGAAGTTATCCCGGATGAGCAATATGATACCATCCTGGCCAACATCAACCGGAATATTCTTATCGACCAGATGCCGCGTTATGCTGAAGCGTTAAAGACCGATGGCGAGATTTACTTCAGTGGTTTCTATGAGTCGCCCGACCTGGATATCATTACCGACGAAGCCCGCAAATACGGCCTGAAATACATTACCCATAAAAAAGATAAAGAATGGGTGGCTGCTAAGTTTATAAAGTAAACCCCACCCAAACCCTCCCCTAAAGGGAGAGGGCTTAAGAAGAACGCTTTTAAAAGTCTCCCCCTTTAGGGGGAGATTTAGAGGGGGCTAATACCCTACAGTAAACCTTCTTTTCACAAACTGGTTGTTTTCCAGTTCATCCAATATAGCAACTGCCAAATCTTCTACTGAAATTTCGTGTTCGTGCTTATCATTAAACACAGGCTCATCTGTACCGGTGCGGTATACACCTGTGCGGGTGCCGGGATGCAGGTGTATGGCCGGGCTCAGGAAGGTCCAGTCTAAATCTTCTTCTTTTTTGATAATGTTCAGATAGTCGCGGGCCGCTGTGGCGCCTGTTTTCCATTCGGCAGGGAATTGAGGGCTGTCAACTAATTGTACGCCCGGAGCAATAAAAAGGCTGCCTGCACCGCCTACAACCAACAGGCGGCTTACACCAGCTTGTTTAGTGGCCTGTTGTATAGCCTCCGACCCTTTAATAAAATCATTGTACAGGTTAGGGTTACCCCAGCCGGCGTTAAATGAGTTTACAACAGCATCATGCCCTTTCAATTTTTCGGTTAACTCATCAACGTTATATACATCGGCAGTTTTGAGTGTTAATTTAGGGTTTTCAATATCTGTTTTCGGGTTACGGGCTATGGCAGTTACCTCGTATCCACGTTGTAATGCTTCGTTTAAAACAGCTTTGCCTACAAAACCGGTGGCTCCAATTAATGCGATTTTCATTGTTTTTGCTTTTATATTGTAATTAAATTTGTTACAGTTTGTTTTAAATTTTTTTAATCAAATTGATTTACAAAATCAAAAATGGTTATGGTGCTTAGTTTTTTGATAATGGCTGCTTCAACCTCATCGGCCAAATGATCAAGGTGAGCTCCAATTTGCTTACCGACAGGGCAGGCAGGGTTGGGCTTATTTTTAGCCTGGCCTAAAGCCGGCGGCAGTTTTACTGCCTTATAAACATCTGCAAAGGTGATTTTTTGAGGGGGGAGGGCAAGGCTATAACCGCCGGTTTTACCTTCCTTGCTTTCAATAAGCCCGCAGGCGCGTAATTTGCGCATTTCTTTACGTACCAGAACAGGGTTTACATTCATACTGCCGGCAACATAGTCAGACGATAATAGCTCGCCCGGCTGTTTGCAAAGCAGGGTTAATACATGGGTTGCTATTTGAAATTGTCCGTTCATTTATCTGTAATAAAAAATATTACAGTACAAAAATGAAATTTTAATTTTAAAAAGAAGAATTTTTTGCGCTTTTTTGCGCACTAAATTACAATGGGATGAAAATCCAGACCTAAATTACTCGAAAAAAATACCGTGTAGCAGGTATGTTTTAGAATGATTTATTTGCTTTAATTTAAGGGATTTGCCAATCGCAATAATTAACTACACTTTAAAATAAAAAATTACGCAAATTAGTTGATAATTAGCGTGATAATAAATATTATTGTAAAGTAATTAACTTTTGCGAAACCTACACTATTAATTTAACCAAATGAAAACTCTCGGAAAAAAAATCAGATTATTACGTCATCAAAAGGGGTGGAGCCAGGAGGATGTTGCAAAGAGATTGGATATTTCAATTCCTGCTTTCTCAAAGATTGAAACAGGGATCACAGATATTAATTTATCAAGGCTTGAGCAGATAGCAAACCTGTTTGAAATGTCAGTAGTTCAGTTGCTTACATTTAATGATACCGAACAGGATCAGAAATTTGTTAACGAGCTTGAAACCGTTAACAAACGCTTAATGGACCGTGAAACTGAAGTAATCGATTTGCAGAAAAAAGTAATTGAGCTATTTGAAGAACTTCGACATTCAAAAGTAACCGCATAATTTGGTGGCCCGGTTTGGCCGGGCTAATCAAAAATGTAACGCATTGTTAAATGCTTTTTGCCAAATGTAGCACCAACTGCTTCGTGGATGGCTATCATTTTGTCGTTAAAATCGCCTACCCAGGATAGTTCAAGCTCATCATAACGCTTGAGAGGCAATACATATTCCTTTAATTTTATAAACATCGCCGATTCGAGGCCGTGCTTCTGGTACTTTTGTTTCGTGCCCATCACAATAGCCCGCATGCGGGATACCCCTTTCCAGCGGTAGTATAAAAATTTAAGTTTACCTATCAGGTCCAGTTTGCCGTTTAGCGGTTTAAGCATCTGGTTGGCATCGGGTAAAATGATCATAAAAGATGCTGGTTCATCATCTACATAGGCAAACCAGATCAATTTTTCGTCCATCAGGGGCTTCATTTTTTCGAAGCTTTCCATGATCGTATCGTATGTGATAGGAACAAAGTTTTCAAAATCTTTCCATCCATCGTTATAAACCTCAATAAAATCAGCTGCGAATTTTTCTATTTTTTTTATTTCAAAGTGCCTGAAATCGTATCCGGGCTTTTTTGCTACCCAATTAGCTATTTTGGTAAATCGCTCGGGGAAAGGTTTATGAGCGTCAACATGGTTAGTGATCTGCGCGTACTGGGTTTTAAAGCCGTACTCATCAAAAAAGGCCTGGTAATACGGATGATTATAGTTCATTCCATAAGAGGGAGGAGTGAAGCCTTCAACCAGCAAGCCCCAAAAGTTGTCGTTTTCGCCAAAGTTGATGGGGCCGTCCATGGCTTTCATGCCGTTTTCCCTAAGCCAGTTTCTCGCGGTATCAAATAAAAGAAAGGCAGCTTCTTTGTTATCGGTACACTCAAAAAAACCCATGCCGCCGGTTGGCTGCTCGTAATTGTATGCCTTTTTTTCATTAATAAAAGCAGCAACCCGGCCAATTAGATGGTCATTGTCATCTGTCAGGATCCAACGGGTACATTTACCATGTTGATGAAAGTTGTTTTTTGCCGGGTTAAATACAGCTTCAATATCATTATCAAGCGGGCAAACCCAGTTATCGTCATCTTTATAAATGATGCGGGCCACATCTAAAAAAGCCTTTTTTGTTGCTTTGTCCTTTACTTCTGTTACTTTCATTTATTGTACGCTACCGGTAGATAATAAAAAAAGCATCCAGAGGCATAGTCTGAATGCTTTGTAAATGTTATGTATTAAAAAGAATTAATAGTCGTCTTCGTCGTCGTCATCGAATGACTCGTAACCCCTGCCCAGATCATCATCTAATGGTCCGTCAAAATCATCATCATCGTCATCAACTACCTTCTTTTTCACTTTTGGGTCAAACTCATCATCATCATCAGGATCATTATCTGAGTTTTCGATCTTTTTAGTGTTCGGTTTCTTTGGCGCTCCCATTGTAATGGATTTTATAAATTAAACTTTGTCAATAATAATAATTAAAATCAGATAAAGAAAAGCGTTTCTAAAATCTTTTACCCTATTGATTCAATAGTAAAAATAATGAAAAATGGTTTTTTTTAAAACAGAAATTAAAATTATTCTGATTGCTCGCCAATGGTGGCCGTGTTGTTTGTAAAGTCCTTAAGTTGAGGTAATTCCTCAATACTGTTAATGCCAAAATAGTCCATAAACAAAGCACTTGTACCATAAAGGATAGGTTTTCCGAGCCCTTCTGATTTGCCAATTATAGCTATTAGCTCTTTTTCGAGTAACTTTTGGATCGAATAATCGCAGTTTACACCCCTGATCTGTTCTATATCGGGCTTAGTTACGGGTTGTTTGTAGGCGATGATAGCCAGGGTTTCCAAAGCGGCCTGGCTTAGTTTTTTCTTTGACCGTTGCAGCTGCAAAAGGTTAATAACAGCATGATATTCCTTTTTAGTGAGAAATTGATAACCATTGCCAATTTTAACCAGCTCAATAGCTAAGCTATGATGCTGGTATTTTTCGTGGATCCTGCCTATAGCATCGGTTACTTCTTGTATATCAAAATCGCGCTCAAAAGCAGCCTGGAGGCAATACATGATCTCCTCCAACCGGATTGCCTGCTCTGATGCAAAAATTAGGGCCTCTATGTATTGTTCCATTTTTAGTCAGTGGCAGTTGCAGTTTTTAGTTGCAGTTATTTTTTTACTGCAACTGCCACTGCTACTAAGGGCTTAATAATTTATAACCTGTTCTTCAATTTCAACGGGGATTTCGCGCCACTCGTATCGCTGGGTACGAAGCTGGGGCTCAAAGCCGGCTTCTTTTATGGATTCCTGGATGCCTTTAGCGGTAAATCTGTGAGGTGCACCGGCTGCGGATACCACGTTTTCTTCAATCATGATCGATCCAAAATCGTTGGCACCGGCGTGCAAGCAAATTTGGGCAACCTGTTTACCCACGGTAAGCCACGAAGCCTGGATATTTTTAACGTTGGGCAGCATAATGCGGCTCAAGGCAATCATGCGGATATATTCGTCGCCGGTAACATTATTGGTAATACCGCGTACTTTACGTAAGAGGGTACCGTCATCCTGAAAAGGCCAGGGGATAAATGCTATAAAACCATAGTTGCCTTCGGGTTTTTCGGCCTGTACCTCGCGGATCCAAACCAAATGTTCAAAGCGCTCTTCAATAGTTTCAATGTGGCCAAACATCATCGTAGCTGATGTTGGCAGGTTAAGTTGGTGAGCGGCACGCATTACATCAAGCCATTCCTTACCGCCGCATTTGCCTTTTGATATCAGGCGGCGTACGCGATCATTAAGAATCTCGGCACCGGCACCCGGTAATGAATCCAGGCCTGCTTCCTTCATTGCTCTTAGTACCTCAATATGCGGCATGCCTTCTAATTTAGCAACGTGCGCAATTTCCGGCGGACCTAATGAATGCAGTTTTAATTTCGGATAAAGCTGTTTCAGTTCGCGAAACAGGTCGGTATAAAATTTCAGTCCCAGATCGGGGTGATGCCCGCCCTGTAACAGCAGTTGATCGCCGCCGTACCGAAATGTTTCCTCGATCTTCTTTTTATAAGTTTCAATATCAGTAATATAGCTTTCCTCATGACCAGGACGGCGAAAGAAATTACAAAACTTGCAATTGGCTATACAAACGTTAGTAGTGTTAACATTACGGTCAATTTGCCAGGTAACCTTACCATGCGGAACCTGTATTTTACGAAGTTCGTTGGCTGTGTACATCAACTCGGCAGTAGAGGCGTTGTTATACAGGTAAACGCCTTCTTCAAGCGTTAAAAAATCAAACCGCAACGCGCGCTGCAACAGATCGGCTGTATTCATATCACGCAAATATACGCAAGTTGGTAATTTGATTTTGAGCGCTGTTAAATAATTGACAAAAAAATGTAACGGTGCAAAACAATCGTTCATCTAAAGCATTCTCCTTTAGCCTTTAGCCTTTAGCCTTTAGCCTTTAGCCTTTAGCCTTTAGCCTTTAGCCTTTAGCCTCAAGAAACTACCTTTCCCTTATCCAACCTCAAAACTTTATCAACACTGTTGGGTATTTCATGCTGATAGTGGGTAACATAAATAAGTGTAACATTACCCAGGCTGCAAATGGTATCAACCAGGTTTTTAAAGTGGAGTTGCTGATGATCGTCCATGCCCTGGCAGGGTTCATCAAAAATAAGCAGTGCCGGGTTTTTAATGAGCGCCCGGGCCAGCAGACAGAGGCGTTGTGCACTTGCCGGGATGTTTTTGAGCAATACGCGGGCGTACTTTTCAATTTCCAAAGCTTTCATCCATCGTAAAGCAATTTCTGCACGGTCTTTATTGCTTGGCCTGAACAAGCCAAGCGTGTCGTAATAGCCCGACTCGATTACCTGCAAACAGCTATTATCAGTAGGGAAGTATTGATGCAGTTCGGGCGATACGAAGCCGATTTTTTTTTTGATATCCCAGATGCTTTCGCCTGTCCCGCGTTTTTTATCAAATAAAACAATGTTGTTAGCATAAGCCTGTGGGTTATCTCCGTTGATTAAGCTTAGCAACGTTGATTTGCCTGCCCCGTTAGGGCCCAACAAAGCCCAATGTTCTCCAGGGTTAATCTGCCAGTTTACATCATCCAGCACCACCTTATCGCCATACTTAATGTGTACCTGATCCATTTTTACAATGTGCTTGTAAGCGGTCGGGTTTTTATCGATGTTGAGTAAGGCATTCAACTCGTTGGTATCAATCGTATCGCTTTTATCCTGCTCAAAAAGTTCTGCTTTAAAATCCTGTTTGGGGCTTTCGTGTATAATAACCCCTTTGCTTAACACGGCGACATGGGTAATAGCAGTTGGAATTTCATGGATGGAGGTGGCTATTATGATGTTAATACCTGATACCATGATCTGCTCAATAATGCCATTAAATTCTTCACGGGTTTTTACATCCAGGCCGGTTAAGGGGCTGTCGAGCATTAATAATACGGGATTTTTAAGCAGGGCGGCTGCCAGCATCAAGCGTTTGGTTTCGCCGTTTGATAGTTTGATGATCTGTTTATTGAGCAGTGGTTCGAGCCGTAATAATGAAACCACTCTTTCAAATGTCCAGAATGTACCGGTGCCGGGAAAGTGTGGTATCGTATTAAGATAATCTGCAACCGTAAGCGCATCTTCCGAATCGGAAGAATTATAGCGTTGCTGGTAGTAGAAATCAGTAGTGTTTGAAAGGTTGCGGAAATGATGTTTAGGCTCAACCAGTGCTATAAGCTTATGTGGCGTGGCAATATCATTGGCCTTGAAAAATTTGGAGTAATCATTCCAGAAATGATAAACTATTTCGCCGCCTGTGATATTAAAACGCCCGGCTATGGTTTGTAGCAGGGCACTTTTCCCCGATCCGCTTTCGCCGATAAGGGCCCAGCTTTCGCCTTTGTTTATATTAAAGCTTAAGCCGGTAAATAATGTTGTGTTTAAAAAACGTACAGTTGCTTTATTTATTGATAGAAGTGCATTTGTCATAACTTAGCCAGTAGAGTAGCGTGTAAATGTACTCATCTGAGTTAAAGCCATAAAAAATTTTTGTGGATTTATGGCGCTTGCTATCCTTCTCCTGTAATTAAGCCGTGCGTTTTAAGGTTTCAGTTGTAGCCGGTATTTCATTGGCCTTTTTGTTAAGCCGGTTCCAGGTGGCAAAGTCGATAGTGAGCGCTTTTACAAAATTTTTGCAGCTCTTGTTAGGGCATGTAAGTACCCAATATTTTTTATGCTGTTCAACATGGGGCCTGTTACCGCATTTAATGCAGTTTTCACATTGAATGTTTGGTTGTACCGGTATTATCATAGTTGGTTGGAGATAAATTGTTAATAAATTATTTTATGCTAAACCAGCACACCTGCTGTGGCCAGCCGGTGTAAACATGTAACCTTCTATAAATTATTGATATGTTTAATTGGTTTATAACTTATGTATATGAACGCTTTATGGCAGTGTTTGGTTTTAAAAATTTGAGATTATTTAGAAAATATTTCGAAGATTAAATTCCGGTTAAAGGCGGCAGTTTATTTATCCCCCCGGAAGCATTTTGTATATATACCTATACAGTTAACCAGCTTAATATCCTGTTATCGAAATTGGTTTTCGACAATAAGCCTGAGGTTAAAAAGGCCTGATTATTGCATGCCTTTTTATCAAACATTAACCATGAAAAACGCACACTTTTTATTATTCATTTTTGCCTTATTAACTATGAGCGGGTGCTCGGTTATAGGCGATATTTTTAAAGCCGGGGCAGTAACCGGTATCATAGCTGTAATAATTGTTATCGCTATTATTATTTGGGTGATCTCTTTATTTAGAGGGAAAAGCTAATTTTCATTTTGGATTATTTTTTATATAATTAATTAAACAATTTAATTTTAAAGGGGTTGATATTATATAAAAACATCTAATCATGGAAAATACACAAGCAACCGTAGAGATTTTAAATGATCTGATACAGATCAACAATGACAGGATTGAGGGCTATCAACGCGCCTCAAAAGATTTGAAGGATGGCGATACCGAACTGAAATCGCTTTTTACAAGGTTTATTGGCCAAAGTCAGGGTTACAGGCTTGCTTTGGGTACAGAGGTTAGTGCTTTTGGAAAAGACATTGAAACCAGCACAACTACCAGCGGCAAAATACACAGGGCCTGGCTTGATGTTAAAGCCGCGTTTACCGGGCATGATACCCACAACGTACTGGAGGAATGCGAATTTGGTGAAGATGCCATTTTAAAAGCATACCGTACCGCGCTTGAAGACGAAAATTTACCGGCCTACCTGCGCGAAACGATCAGCCAGCAGGAAAGTGAACTGCTTGACGCTCATGACGAGATTAAAGCCCTGCGGGATACTGTTCACTAAATTTATTGATAACTAATTAACCACCGGGGGGCAGTTTTATAACTGCTCCTTTTTTATGATTACTGTTAAGCGGTTGGTTTTATGGTTGAGGGATAATGTTTATATTTTTAACTTGCCAGCTATTTTTCTCGGCCCAGTCACCATCAGTATACAACATTTTAACTTCCCAGGCTGATTGTTCCATTTTGCCACTATCGTTCTCAATTTTTACTGTTGATTGTACCTCGTAGCTATTAATTGTTGTATCAATAACCGATTTAAAACTGTTGTTAGGAAAAACCGCTTTTTGAGGTTGTTTCAGCTTTTCCTTTACAAATAATTTTGCCATGGTAAAAGCTTCCTTTGCAGTTGGTTTACGGTTAAGATGAATTGTGCTGTTTTTACTTATGCCAAGCACTACAATAATAAATGTTATCGCAAAAACTATGGCAAAAAGGGTAGCAGTGCGTATATGCGGATGGCGGTGCCAGCCAATACTTTTACGCTCCTCGGCACTAAGCGTTTTCCATTCAGAATATTTCATATTTTATTATGTATCACATTAAGCAATACCAATAGAAATTGTTTGGCGGTTTTGAGCAAAAAAAAAACGCCTCCGGAAAACCGGGGGCGTTTTTTTTAACATAAAAAGTTAAATTACTTTTTAGTAGTGTCTTTTTTAGTGGTGTCAGCTTTAGTAGTATCAGCAGCCATTTTAGAAGTGTCAGCTTTAGTAGTATCAGCAGCCATTTTAGAAGAATCAGCTTTAGTTGAATCAGCAGCAGAAGATGATGATGAACCTTTACAAGCAGCGAAAGAAACAGCGATAGCTAAAGCTAAAAAGCCTAATTTGAAATTTTTCATGTTTAATTTTTTTAATAAGTGATTTAATAGTTTACAGCTTAATACCAGAAATAAAAAAAGGTAACCCATAATTTTGAAAAAAAATTACAAGTCACCTTTTTTATTGATGGATAACTAAAAAATCAATAGAAAAAGATTAAAAATGATATTTAACTACTTTCTATCTTATCAGAAATAATTATTTCTTGGTGGTGTCTTTTTTAGTAGTATCAGCAACAACTTTAGTAGTGTCAGTTTTAGTAGAGTCAGTAACAACTTTAGTTGAGTCAACTACAGTAGTTTTAGTAGTATCACCTTCAGTTTTTTTAGAGTCACCGTTACAAGCTGAAAAAGAAGCTGCCAGAACTAATGCTACGAATGCTAATTTAAATGTGTTTTTCATTTTCTTAATTTTTAAAATGTTAACGTTTTGTGATCGTTTGTTACTTAATACGCATTAGTTGAAAAGGTAACCCATAAAAATTAAACCTTTGTAAATTCCATAGGGTTTGTAGTTTACGTACCGGTTTTTGCAAGCGGTTTTTTTATTGCAGATTTGCCTGCATAGTTTTTAACATTGGGTTACCTTGTTTACCTGCCGGTATTAACGTTAAATTAATGCAGCACACAATTGTTACAGGTAATGAAATGTAATGCCAATGTTATTAATTTATTTTAGTTTGATTTTTTTTGATAATAGTGGGTTACAATTTGACCTAAATAGTATTAAGAGTGAATAAAGACTTAAAAGCTTCGGCTCCAACAGATAGTGAAATAGTTCTTGGAATACTTAATAACTCGGAAATAGTGCTGAAGAGGCTCTACACAACTTATTTTCCGATGATATTACAGTTGATCATTAACAACAATGGCGATGAGGATGACGCGAAGGATATTTATCAGGAAGCCATTATCGTTCTTTACAATAAAATTAAAGCGGGTGATTTTGAGCTAAACAGTAAGCTTAAAACATATATATACTCAGTTTGCCGGCGGCTTTGGCTTAAAAGGCTGAGCCAAATGAACCGATATGGTGGTGACATCAGGGACTTTGAAGAACACTTACCCGTTGAAGAAGAAATTGATAACCATAACGACAGGGATATCCAGTTTGGTAAAATGGAGAGTGCGCTCCAGTTATTAGGCGAACCCTGTAAAACCATTATGGAAGATTTTTATATAAAAAACAGATCGATGCAGGAGATCTGTGAGCGGTTTGGCTACACCAATGCGGATAATGCCAAAACGCAGAAGTACAAATGCCTGCAAAGGCTGAAGAAACTATTTTTTCAGCAGAAATAAGGAGATCAAGAGATGAGTGATAACCAACTAACAGAATTTATTGAACGGTACCTCGACGGTAGCATGACCGCCGAAGAACGTGTTCAATTTGAGCTGCTTCGCAAAAACGATGCGGCTGTTGAAAGTAAAGTTACCGAACACATTAAATTTATAGGCTTACTGAAGCAATATGGCGAACGCCTTGAGCTTGAGAATCGCTTAAACGCCATTCATAATGAAATTGATGTTCATGCGCTGAAAGAGGAAGTAATGATCCATCCGGTATGGATTGTGCGCATGTGGCGTAATCATCATTCAAAAATATCGGTAGCCGCTTCAATTGCGATCTTTGGCGTTTTGACTATCCTGATCCTGACAGGTAAGCTGAATAATGATAAGTCAAAATATCAGCAACTGAGCGAAAAGATCAACAACATGGAGAAAACGGTTGCTCAGATAGGCCATGGACGTACTCCGGTAAAACCCAAAATAACCAGGACACCAGCTAATTTCAGGGGCACCGGTTTTGCGCTTACATCAAATGGTTACCTGGCTACAGACTACCATGTTATTAAAAATGCTGATTCGGTTTATGTGCAGAATGCCGCGGGCGAATCATTTCATGCTAAGGTTATTTATACCGAACCACAGTATGACCTGGCTATTTTACAGATCAATGATCCATCATTTAAAAACCTTGGCCCTATACCATATAACGTTAAAAGGGCCGAAGGTGATCTTGGAGAGAGCGTATACACACTCGGTTACCCGGCCGATAATATGGTTTATGGAGGAGGTTATTTAGCATCGGCAGCAAATTATTCGGGCGATACTACCGAATATGTAATTTCTGTTCCGGTAAACCCCGGCAATTCAGGTGGACCATTACTTGATGAAAAAGGAAACGTGATAGGTGTTATTACCGCGCGTCAAACCCAGGTTGCAGGTGCGTATTTTGCTAAAAAATCAACTTACCTGTTAAAAGCGATACAAAATATCCCAACCGATTCATTATCGAAAACGCTTAATTTGAATACTAAGAATAAATTAGCTGGATTAAGCCGTACTCAACAGAGTAGCAAACTCAAAAATTATGTGTTTATGGTTAAAGTGTATAACCAGTAATCATCAATAGCCCACTCAATAAAAATTAATATATTAAAATGAGAAGAGACACCGTGAGGGGTCTCTTTTTTTGTTTGACAATAGTGTCACGTCATTGCGAGGAGGAACGACGAAGCAATCGCATACCGTACAGGGCGGTCATGCTTCCGTGCGGTTGCCGCGCTACGCTCGCAATGACATAATAATTGTTGTTTACCTATCCACCTCGCCTAAAACAAAGTCGATAGAACCTACAATTGCTATCAAATCGGCAATTAATACACCCTTGGATAGCTCGGGCAGCACCGAAAGATTATTAAAGCTTGGCCCGCGGGATTTTACACGGGTTGGGATCTCTGATTTGCCGTCTGTAATAAAATAAAAGCCAAGTTCGCCTTTGGCGCCTTCGCAGCGTACATAATAATCCTGTGCTTTAGGAATTGTTTTGCGGGGCATTTTAGCACGGGGATCAAAATCAGGCGTACGTTTCAATTCTTTCTGCAAACGGTCAAGGCATTGTTCAACTATTCTTAATGATTGCTCAATTTCATCAACACGTACCTTGTACCTGTCCCAGCAGTCGCCAACTTTGCCCATCAGGCCCTGCCCAATCGGGATTTCAAAATCAATTTCAGGATAGGCCGAATAATTATCAATCCGCCGCAAATCCCATTTTAAGCCCGATGCGCGTAACATAGGGCCCGAGCAACCATAGTTAATAGCTACATCAAGCGGCAAAACGCCCACGTTGGCTGTGCGCGAAATAAATACCTGGTTGTCGGTAAGCAATTGGTTTAGCTCAACCATTTTAGGTTTAAAATACTCCACAAAATCCCGGCAGCGTTCTTCAAAGCCAACCGGCAGGTCATAAAATAAGCCGCCTACCCAAATGTAATTGTACAGCATACGAGAGCCCGACGCCCACTCCAGCATCCCCATAATATGCTCCCGGTCCCTGAAACACCACAGGAAAGGGGTAAAGGCGCCTATATCAATGCCGTAAGTGCCAATGGCTATCAGGTGCGATGCTATGCGGTTTAGTTCGCAAACCAGCACACGGATGTACTCCACACGCTTAGGAATATCCTTGTCAATACCCATCATCCGTTCAACACCCATTACAAAGGCGTGGCTGTTGTTCATAGAAGCCAGGTAATCCATCCTGTCGGTAAAAGGGATGGTTTGTTGGTAAGTTAATGATTCGGCATGTTTTTCAAAGCAACGGTGCAGGTAGCCAATATGGGGGATCACCTCTTTTACTATCTCGCCATCGGTAATTAATTCCAGGCGTAAAACCCCGTGAGTTGAGGGGTGTTGCGGACCTACATTAAGTACCATATCCTCAACGCTGGCCCCAGCTATCTTTTTATTGTACCTGAGGAGTGCTTCTTCGTATTTGGGGTTTGTAATGACCAATTTTATATCCGGTTAAATTTATATCCGGTCATATATTGCTTGGGGCATATTGCCGGATACCAAAAATCAGCTTTTTTTTTTATTTATGGGCTACTTTCGCTGTAAAAATGAAGTAAACAAAGCTGTTATTTAATAGCCTGCCTTTGGCTCATTTTGCTCCGTTAATGCCAGGAAAGTTTATTGGAGGTTAATCTATCCTGATGCCTTTGTAAAATTCAGCGTTCTGGTAATCTTTCCGTAAAGGGAAACCTTCCCAATCATCGGGCAGTAAAATCCGGCGAAGATCAGGGTGGCCTTCAAAGTAAATCCCCAGCATGTCATAGGCTTCGCGCTCATGCCAGTCGGCAGTGCGGTAAACAGGGGTCACGCTTTTAAATTCGGGCAGTTCATTACTTTCTTTTGGATGGGCTTTGCTTATTTTTAAAGTAAGCTGTGTTTTATAGGGGATTGATGCCAGGTGATAAACCACACCATAGCGGTTTGTTTCGTCATTATAATGCACACCGCTCAGGCTCGACAGGAAATCGAAATAAGTTTTGGGATTGTTCCGCAATTCCAGGCATACGGCCGCAATATCATCAGGGTTAATTAACAAGGCGGGTTGCAGACCGCCTGTTTCTTCGCCGGTAATTACGGTATCACCAAGTTTTTCGGTGAGCAGGTTTTTAATATCATCAAAACTCATGGTGCAAGGCGTACTTTTTTCCAGGTTTTTTTATCAGTTTTTTTATACAGGATGCGGTCGTGCATGCGGCTTGGCCGGCCTTGCCAAAACTCAACCAATTGCGGGTTTAAGATATATCCACCCCAATACGATGGTTTAGGCACTTCCTTATCAGCATATTCGGCTTCCAGTGCGTTCCACTTTTGCTCCAATGCATCGCGGCTTTCAATTTCCTGGCTTTGGGGAGATACTATTGCGCCAACCTGGCTGCCTTTAGGGCGCGAATGGAAATATTTTTCAGACTCTTCTTTACTTACTTTTTCAATAGTACCTTCAATACGCACCTGGCGCTCAAGGCCTCCCCAAAAAAATGTTAGCGCGCCCTGCGGGTTCTTGGCAATCTCTTTGCCCTTGCGGCTTAAGTAGTTGGTAAAGAATATAAAACCGCCTGCATGAAAGCCTTTTAAAAGTACAATCCGTGCCGAAGGTTTACCGGTTACGGTGGCAGTTGAAAGCGTCATGGCGTTGGGTTCATGCAATTTTGCCTCCAAAGCTTCGTTAAACCATTGTTCAAATTGTTTAATAGGATCGCCCTTAGTGCTGTTTTCTGATAGGGTAGAGGCACTATAATCCTGCCTTAAATTTTGTATTTCCTGCTGATTCATTTTAATGCAAACTTACAAATTAATTAAACCGTATATAATGATGTAAATCATTATTCGTAATTGAACATATTTTTACTATGCTTGTTACGTAATTAAACAGCTAAACTTTATGCTTAGTCCAATAGCGGCCGCGGCAGGCCATTTACTTATTTCGGAACCCTTTATGATGGATCCGAATTTCAGGAGATCAGTAATCATTTTAACAGAATACTCTGCGGAGGGAGCCATGGGCTTTATCCTGAACCATCAAAGCGAATATTTATTGGGCGATGTATTGCCCGATGTATCATACTCCGAAATGCCTGTTTATGAAGGCGGCCCGGTAGCCAAAAATACATTGCATTTTATCCATTGCGCGCCCGATAAAATAGAAGGCGGCATTGAAATAGCCGATGGCCTTTACTGGGGCGGCGATTTTGAGCAGGTGAAATATTTAGTATCCAATTACCAGTTAAGTACCGAAGAAATTAAATTTTTTGCCGGATACTCTGGTTGGACACCGCAACAGCTTGATGAAGAAGTAAAAGATGATAGCTGGATAGTAACCGATAAATTTGATATAGAAACACTGTTCACCCTCGATGAACAAAATCTTTGGCGCCAGGTGGTGATCAGCCTCGGCCAGCGCTATGCCCACATCGCCAATTTTCCTGAAAATCCGGCGTTGAATTAAGGTGAGTGATTAGAGGTTGGAGATTAGAGGTTAGACTATAATATTTAGAAATGAGAAAAGGCCATAATTTACTACGGCCTTTTCTCATTTAACTTGTATAAGCTTGAGCCAACTAATCTCCAACCTCTAATCACTATCTTCCATTTCCCTTGCCGACTCCTCCACTTTCTTTTTAAGGTTTTCTTTAAAATCGATAAGGTTTTTCACGAGGTACTCATCTCCTGTTGACAGGATCTGTGCAGCGAGAATCCCGGCGTTTTTGGCTGCGTTTAAGGCTACTGTTGCTACCGGGATGCCGTTTGGCATTTGTAATATGGATAGGATGGAATCCCAGCCGTCAATAGAGTTGCTTGATTTTACCGGTACGCCAATCACCGGCAGGTGGGTTAATGAGGCTACCATGCCCGGTAGGTGGGCTGCACCGCCGGCTCCGGCGATGATCACTTTAATACCCCTGTCGGCAGCGGCACGGGCGTAGCTAAACATCCTATCGGGCGTGCGGTGGGCCGATACCACGGTTATTTCATATTCAACGCCTAATTCGGCTAAAACATCAGCAGCATCCTGCATTACATTTAAATCGGATTTGCTGCCCATTATAATGGCGACTTTCGTAGTGTTGTTCATAGTTAATGGTTCATAGATCATGGTTCATGGGAAGATCAGCTATATGGAGTTTTTTAACGCCGTGATCATTTTTACCAATACTTCATAATCAGCATAAAAAATTTTAACGTTTTCTTCAGCGATATAGTTTCTTCTCTTTGCAATAAAAAGACAGCTTACCACTTCAATGCAGATCTTAGTGAATAACCTAAAAAGACCTTAAAAACTGCTTTACTCTGTCCAGTTGATCCTTCAGCGATATTCAGAACAACAGAATCAGCCGCACGTTTTATCTGTGATGTTAAAATATAAATTTCTTCTTTCGGAAATGTTTTCGTTAGTTGATTTATTTGTTCATCCAAGTCCATAGCTCTCTGCCAAACCTGAAGGTCCTCAAATCTAAATGCCATCTGTTTTACTATGAACTATGATCTATCAACTATGAACTAATTAACTAATTACCTTTAAAGTTTTCTGCACAAACCGTGCCTTTTCAATCGCTTTTTCACGATCTGCGTCAACAATAGTGACGTGGCCCATTTTCCTGAAAGGCTTGGTCAGCGCTTTGCCGTAAAGATGAATATATACTCCCGGTACTTTCAAAATCTTTTCGATACCCTGGTAAATAGCAGGGCCTTCGTAACCGGCTTCACCTAAAACGTTCACCATAATGGCGTTGTTAAGGCAGGCTGTATCGCCCAAAGGCTGATTAAATATCGCCCTCAAATGCTGCTCAAATTGTGATATCACATTGCCTTCAATAGTTTGGTGACCACTGTTATGCGGGCGCGGGGCAAGCTCATTCACCAGGATGCGGCCTTGCTTATCTAAAAACATTTCAACCGCCAGCAAGCCAACAATTTTAAGACTATCGGCAATCTTTTTAGCTATTTGTTCTGCTTTTTGTTGGATGGCGAATGGAAGGGTAGAGGGAGCGATCAAAAACTCCACGAGGTTGGCTTTAGGGTTGAACTCCATTTCAACCATCGGGAACGTGCTGATCTCGCCGTTTTCATTACGGGCAACAATTACAGCAATCTCTTTTTCAAAATCTATCCATTGCTCAATCAGGCTCGGCTCTTTAAAAGCGCCGGCAAGGTAACTTTCATCAATTACTTTGTATACGCCTTTGCCGTCATAGCCATCCTTACGTAGTTTCTGGATATAAGGAAACGGGATTAAACTTTGTTGTAGCTGTTGGGGTGATGATATGATCTGGAAATCGGCAGTAGGGATATCGTTTTCCTTGAAAAATTGCTTCTGCAAACCTTTATCTTGAATCAGCCTGATAATGCGGGATTGCGGATAAACCAGTACACCCTCTTTTTCAAGCTGTTCAAGGGCGTCAACGTTAACCTTCTCTATTTCAATGGTAAGCAGGTCGACAGTTTTACCAAAGTTATAAACGGTTTCATAATCACCCAATGAGCCTACGGTAAACTCGTCACACAGTTTGCGGCAAGGCGCTTCGCGGTCCGGATCAAGAATTTTAACAGTAACATTATAGTTTATGGCTTGCTGTATCAGCATACGTCCTAACTGTCCGCCGCCTAAAATACCCAGTTTTAAATCTCCGTAAAATGCTTTCATATTTGAAGATGCAAGTTTAGCCTAAATCTTTCAAAAAGCCTATAAATGCTTTAAACAACAATGGTTCAACGTCGTTTTTTGGTCATTAGATAATAGAAAACGCTGTGTACTATGATAAAACTAATGGCCGTAATAAAGTAAAGCGTTTTGTTTTCGGGGTTTAGCTGTAAACGGAAGGCGGTAATGACAAATACAACAGAGCCCGAAAAATAAAGCACCAGCCTTATAGACAGATTGTTGTAATACGCCGGGTTGGCTAAAAACAACATGGGTAGGGTCATTATTAAAATAAAGATGTTGAGTAAAGCCACGCTTTCGGACAAGGAGGGGAGTATCCCGTTTAGGTCCTGGCTTACACCTTTGTACTGCAGCGAGTAATAAACCGCACTTGCTACAATAGATATGATTACCGAAAAAAGAAAAGTTTTGAAAAGTTGCCTGGCGAGTGCCTTCATAGTGATATTTTATTGATATGTGGTACCGCTAACTGTGCAGTACATTATTATGTGCAAAGTAACGCATCGGGATGCAAACTGCCCTAATCCCAATGTCACAAATTGAAGATACCTGCAATCTGTTGAGCTTGGGAAGCGATGTCTTGAATCTTGTATCCTGAAGTCTTGATTCTGTTATTATCTTTACGCCGCTTATGAAAGTATCCGGTTTTACCTTTATCAGGAACGCTGTACGTAATGATTATCCCATTGTTGAGGCCATTACATCCATATTACCGCTTTGCGATGAATTTATTGTAGTAGTAGGTAACTCTGATGACGGTACCCGGGGATTGATCGAGGGCATCAACTCGCCGGCTATAAAAATCATTGATTCGGTTTGGGATGAATCATTGAAGGAGGGAGGGAAGGTTTTCGCTGCCGAAACAGATAAGGCTTTTGCAGCGATATCAGCTGATGCCGACTGGTGTTTCTATATCCAGGGCGACGAAGCGGTGCATGAAAAATATCATCCCCTTATTAAAAAGGAAATGCATGAAGCTTTAAATAAATCAAATATTGAAGGCTTGCTGTTTAAATACCTGCATTTTTATGGTTCATATGACTATTACGGGCATTCAAGGCGCTGGTACCGCCGCGAGATCCGTTTGCTGAAGAATATTAAAGGGGTTCATTCATATCGCGATGCTCAGGGGTTTAGGCTTGATGATCGTAAGATAAATGTAAAGCTTATTGATGCTTATATATACCACTATGGCTGGGCAAAGCCACCACAAGGGTTAACCCATAAGGTGCGTAACTTTAATAAGTTTTATCACGACGAAACCTGGTTTGCTGAACACTTGCCCGAAACCTATGAGTTTGATTATGGCAATGCAGATCGCCTGATCCGCTTTACCGGCACGCATCCGGCAACCATGCAAAAACGAATAACAGCTACTAACTGGAATATCGATTTTGACTCCAAAAAACTAAGGGCTGGTATGGACTTCCGCCGTAAGGCACTGCAAAAGATTGAAGACCTTACGGGCTGGCGCGTTGGTGAGTACAGGAATTATAAGATAGTGGAGCGGTAGTTAAAAAACGCTATTAAAAATAGGTATTTACACTCATAACTTTGGTGGCGCTATTTTGTCAGCGCTATTTCTAACCGGCGCGGTCAATATCAAAAAAATCCAAAAAGGCTTAAAAAATGGCAAAATAAAAAGGGTGTTTTAGCCCGTATGTGAAACCAGAAGCGCTTACTCCTTAAAGTTTTAATTGTTGATAATTAGATATTTAACAGTGTTTCGTGTAAAATATTATGTATTTGATAATCAATGTGTTTCATTTTTAAAGCGTTCCGCGTTTTCACTCTCAAAAAATGGAACAGTCCTCTTTTTTAAAAAAGAACGCCGGGCTTTTTTTTTATTTTTTTTTGGAGAATCAAAAAATTGGGACACCCGATTTGTTACAATTGAGAGGGGGATTTCCCGGTATCACCGAACGTCGGCAAATGAATTATAGTGGCAGGTTAGTTGGTAAAATAGCATCAACGAAATCAGCGCGATCACAAAAAAATCAACGGTCATATGTTCTGCGCTATCACAAAACCGCTTGCCCAGGCCCATTGAAAATTATAGCCCCCAAGCCAGCCGGTAACATCCACACACTCGCCGCCAAAAAACAACCCGGGGACTTTCTTAGCTTCCAGTGTTTTTGACGAAAGCTCATCTGTAGATACACCGCCGCGCATTACTTCGGCCTTGTCATAACCTTTATCGCCGGCAGGTTTTACCTTAAAATCATGAATGAGGGTGCTGATATTTTCTATGTCGGCTTTGGTGAGCGATGCCATGTTTTTTTCGGCCGGGAGTTTATCGCTTAAAGCTTCGGCAAACTTGCGGGTATATAGCGATGCGATATAAGCCAGCAGCATTTTTTTGCCGTTGGTTTCCTTTTCCTGTTGGATCAGGCCGGCAATATTTTGATTGGGCAGGAGATCGATGTTAATGGATTCTCCTGGTTTCCAATAGGAGGAGATTTGTAATATGGCTGGTCCGCTGAGGCCCCAGTGGGTAAATAGGATGTTTTCTTCAAAGCTTGCCCTATCGTTCCAAACCCTACAAAAAATGCTATTGCCTGATAATTGCTCATACCAGGGCTGGTCTTTGCCGGTAATGGTAAGGGGCACCAGGGCAGGGGCGGTGTCGGTAACTTTTAAACCAAAATTGCGCGCCGTTCGGAGTCCGAAATCGGTAGCACCCATTTTGGGGATGGGCAAACCGCCGGCAGCCATCACTACACTGGCAGCGCTTATATATTCCTGTTTGCCGTTAACTTCGGCCCGAACTGTAAAACCATCGTCAGTTTTTTCTACCATTTTAACTTCGGCATTTACCCAGATCTCCTGGCCAAGGTCATCGCACAGGTTGGTGAAAACTTCAACCACATCTTTGGCTTTATCGCTTACCGGGAAAAGCTGGCCCAGCGTTTTTTCTTTACCGCTGATGCCATAAGTTTCAAAAAAGCTAATGGTATCATCAACCGTCCATTGTGAAAAGGCTGATTTACAGAAGTGTGGGTTTTGCGAAATAAACTGCTGATCGGTAGCGTAAAGGTTGGTATAGTTACAACGCCCGCCGCCACTGATGAGTATCTTGGCGCCAACCCGGTCGTTTTTTTCAAGTACCAGTACCCGCTTGCCTAAAAAGCCGGCTTGTACGGCACACATGAGGCCGCATGCGCCTCCGCCAATTATTATAGCGTCAAAATCTGTTTGTTTTACTAAATTTGTACTCATGACGGATGTTTCGCAAATATCAGAATTTGGAAAGATACTCATCTTTATTATTACTGGGATAATAATGGTGTGCGTGATATTTTTTATCAACAAACTTTTGGCCCCCAATAATCCCAACGCCGAAAAATTAAGCTCATACGAATGTGGCGAAGAGCCTACCGGTAATGCCTGGTTACCCTTTAATCCCCGCTTTTATGTGATAGCGCTGGTTTTCCTGCTTTTTGATGTGGAGATGGTGTTTATTTTTCCCTGGGCAACCGTATTTGGCAGTCATGAGCTTGCAGCACAAGACGCACGCTGGGGCTGGCTTTCACTTGCCGAAATGTTTGTGTTTTTGGGCATCCTGATTATAGGTTTAGTATATGTTTGGCGCAAAGGCGACCTGGACTGGATCAAGCCAACCCCGATTGTGCCGCATACCGATGTGCATATTCCGCCATCCTTGTACGAACAGTTGAACCAGGAACAAAGCAGTTTTACAGTAAAAGCTTTCAACGCTGATACAGTATCAACTGCAACTGCAACCGCCACTCCCTCACCAGAACCAGCCCGCAAACCTATGTTTAAGCCAACTTTTAAAAAGCCTGCAAATGAGTAACGATATAACCAGTGAGAACGGTGGTGTAGTGGTAACCAAAATGAACGATCTGCTCAACTGGGCACGTTTATCCTCATTATGGCCGCTAAGTTTTGGAATAGCTTGCTGCGCCATTGAAATGATGGGCTCTATGGCCTCCACCTATGACCTCGATCGTTTTGGTGTTTTCCCGCGCCCATCTGCCCGCCAGGCCGATGTAATCATTATTGCAGGTACCGTTACTTTTAAAATGGCCGAACGCATTAAACGCCTGTATGAGCAAATGCCTGAGCCTAAATATGTGATTTCGATGGGCTCATGCTCTAACTGCGGCGGGCCATACTGGCAGCATGGCTACCATGTGGTAAAAGGCGTTGACCGGGTGATCCCGGTTGATGTGTATGTACAAGGCTGTCCGCCAAGACCGGAAGCCTTAATTGGTGCTATTTTAGAATTGCAGAAAAAAATTGAGGGGGAGCGTTTGATAAAAGCCTAATATCACCGTTATGTTTGGCTGGCGAAAAGAAAGAAAAACAAAGAGTCGGATATTGACACTGATAAATTTGGCTGAGCAGTTAGGTTTAAATGAAAAGGATATAACGAATGCCAAAGAATGTCTTGAATATAACGAATTGGAATTAAGCTTTGACTGCGTGATAACCCAAATTCATGAATATGATGTTGCGATAAACAAAGCGTTTTATTCAATGGCAACTGCTATTGCAAACGAGTTGAAACTGCCAGCTAATGAATACGATTTCTTGATTCCTTTAATAAAAAAGGAACTCTCTTAACTTTACCATCTAATCTTTATTTGATCCTTATGAAAGTCCTGCTCGTTCTCATCATAAGTTTTATCCTTACGACCGTTATTTCCCGTCTATTTGTTGACGACTGGAATATTATGCTTAGCGGTAATGTAGCCATGATGCTGATGCTTTGGTTTACCTCATTGGGGCATTTTATGTTTACCAAAGGGATGGTTATGATGATGCCTTCCTTTATCCCGTTTAAAGGAGCGTTAGTTTATTTAACCGGGATAATGGAAATAGTTCTCGGCGCTTTGCTGGTGGTTAACGCTACAAGGCATATAGCAGGGATTATCTTGCTTGTTCTGTTTGTGGTCATGCTGCCTGCTAATATCAATGCAGCCATGAAGCATGTGGATTTAGAAAAAGCTACTTATGATGGCAGCGGTCCGGGTTACCTTTGGTTTCGGATCCCTTTACAATTGTTGTTCATAGCCTGGATATTATATTTTTCAATCGGGATTTAGTTGGTGATTTTTAAGGATATAGATTATCTTTAAGCGATTAACCAATTATGAAAAAAATAACCCGAAAGCTGCTGGTCATTACGATTAGCACCCTATCTATATCGGTCTGTGCACAAACATCAAGTCCTAAACAGCCATTTTTCCCAAAAGGCAGCTTATTGTATGGTGATGTTAATTATGCCGGTGATACCTTAAAAAAACACTTATTAGATGTTTATCTGCCTCCGGTAGTCAAAGAAAGCTATCCGGTTATTATCTGGATCCATGGTGGCGCCTGGATGCTGAATGATAAATATGCCGATATGGGCTATATGCAAAAAACTGTTCAGGGTTTTATTGATAATGGTTACGCTGTGGCCTCTATTGATTACCGCTGGAGCACTTCTGCACCATTTCCGGCACAGATCCAGGATTGTAACCAGGCTGTTGAATTTCTTTATCAAAACGCATCAAAATATAAACTCAACAGGGATAAGTTTGGGGTGATTGGTTTTTCGGCCGGAGGGCATCTGGCATCGTTACTTGCTTTATCCAATAACAATAATATTAAAGAGTTTTATCCCAACGGAAACAAACCTCATTTTAAAATAAAACTGGCGCTTGATTTTTACGGGCCGTCAAATTTCCTGTCGCTTAAAGGTACCGATGTTAACGATCCTAAGAGCCCGGTTAACCTCCTGCTTGGCGCTTATGCTATTGAGCGGCCCGATCTGGCCAATATAGCCAGTCCGGTTACTTATGTTGATAAAAACGATCCGCCATTTCTCATTGTTCAGGGCGAAAAGGATGAATCGGTCAATTACACCCAATCGGTTTTGCTGAGTTCATACCTTAAACTTGCCGGTGTTAAAAATGAACTTATTATTGTACCCAACGCGCCTCATTACGGGGTAATGCTTGATGCCGAAGAGATCAGGAAAAGAGTGTTTTATTTTATGGATGAATATCTGAGGTAATAATCAGATCAACTGATTAAAATGGAAGTTACGCTCCTAAAGCTAATAGGTAAAAAATATGTTTCATACACAATTTATCGAATCCTAAAAGCATAAATTTACGCTTTTGTAATTTCTGCCATGTTAAAAAAAGAAAACCCGAGAAAGAAAAGTAAACTTGTCAATATCCTGTTCGCCGGGTTTATAACGGGTACGCTTGATGGACTTGCAGCCATGATCCTGAACTATAAAGTAAACCCTGGTGTTATTTTTAAGTTTATTGCCAGCGGGGCCTTTGGACCGGCGGCCTTTGCAGGCGGGGCCGAAATTATAGTTGCCGGGGTTATTTTTCATTATGTGATAGCTTTTCTATTCAGCGCGGTATTTTTTCTGCTGTATCCCTTTTTTTATAACGGACTGCGCAATAAATATTTCGTGGCTGTTGTTTACGGGATAGCTGCCTGGCTCATAATGAATTTAGGAGTTGTCCCTTTGAGCAAAATAACCATGAAGCCGGGATATCATATCCCGGTAAGTACTATTCTGACCGGGATGTTAACGCTGATAATTTGTGTGGGTTTACCCGTAGTTTTCATTGCCGATAGGGAAAACCAGAAATCCAAATAGTTATGATTGGAATGCATTTTTTAAATACCGACCGTTTGGGCTTACGCGGATTACTTGAGTCGGACGCCCTGCAAATATTGGCTCTCCGCTCCAATGTCGAAGTGAACAAACACCTTGACCGTGCTGCTAATACCACTGTTGATGAAGCGTTATCATTTATTAAAAAGATAGAGGATATTGTGAGTAATAACGAAGGTTTTTATTGGGCTATAACCTTAAAAGACAAGGATGAGCTGATAGGAACCATTTGTTACTGGAACCTGAATGCTGCCAATAAAAGTGCAGAAATAGGTTATGAACTTCACCCGGATTATCATGGGCAGGGCTTCATGCAGGAAGCCATTTCAGCGGTTTTGGCCTTTGGTTTTAATGATCAGCATTTTGAATTGATAACTGCCTGCCCGAAACAAGGGAACGAAAGTTCAGTGAAGCTATTAAAAAAGACAGGCTTTTCACTTGCCGGAGATTTTACGGACGAGGAAACTAAAAGTAAATATCTTGATTTTAGATTAACCAAAGCTGACTATTTAACAAGATCATCTTAACGAAAAACCCGGTTGTTGAGGCCGGGTTTTTCATGGATTTAAAATTAAACTAAGTATTTTGTGATTAAGGCATCATGATGCCATTAATGCCATGTACAACACCATTGCTGGCCTCGGTGTCAAATGCGGTAACCAACACTGCATTGCCTTTGGCATCGGTGATCTGCAAATTGCTTTTATCATTTACAGATAAATGCAATGTTTGCCCGTCGATGGTTTTCAGGTCGGCTTTGCCTTTGCCTGCACCTAAGGCCTTAATGATATCGGTTTTAGTGTATTTACCTGCTACCACGTGATATTTCAGTATCGGAGCAAATTTAGCCGGATCTTTCATTAGGGCATCAAATTGTGCTTTTGGCAATTTACTGAAAGCTACATCATTGGGCGCAAATATGGTGAACGGGCCGGCTGCCTGCAATGTTGGCTCAAGCTGAGCTGATTTTATTGCAAGGGCCATTGGCGCGTAGTTAGTTGAAGTTGCCATTACGCCAACCACATCGCCAGATGCGGCAGCTGTAGAAGTGGCTGCAGGAGCAGCAGTTGTTTTAGCAGTGTCCTTTTTGGTTGTATCCTGTGTTTGGGCTATTGCCTTGTTTGATAAGAAACCAATAGCTAATGAAGCAACGGCTATTAAAACTGACTTTTTCATGTTCATCTTTCTTTCTGTTTTTTTAGTGAATTAAAATGTAATGAGTAGTCGTTTTTATCGATATAAATTAATTAAGAGTTATTTATTTGGTGAATTACTATAGTTTAATAACTTTTAATTACGTAAAATAGTTTTGATTTATTAACATTTGTGCTTAAACACGTGATGTTCAGGAAGAAAAAAAGAGGGGAGGGTAGCAGATTTGAGACGCAAGATTTGAGATTAAGCGTTTTGGGAAAAGTAAATTATGCATCCCTATAAACAGAAACGACCACCCTGATGTATCAGGTAGTCATCTATCCGTTTGCCGCTTGATAAAGAGATTTATTGCCGGGCTTTTTGCAATTCGTCAAATTTTGCAATGAGCTTATCGATACTCTTAAGATTGTATTTATGCTCATGGATCTGATCGACCAAGTCGGGTTGATCGCCCATGATATCACTCATGATATCTTCAAAATTTTCGTCGGTAAGGCGTTTCATGCCAGCAGTAGTTTCGCCGTAATAGTAGGTTGTTTTTGAACTGCCGCCCCGGCCACCGCCGCCGCCAAGGTTAATGCCGATGCCGCCGCCAATTCCGCCGCCGTAACCACCGCTTCCGTAGCCTGCTGAGATCCCCGGTGTAATACCAAAGCCACTGCCTCCCCCGCCTTTGCCGCCCTTTGCCATGAACAGTTTCACTGGCTCATCAAGCACCACTTTTACAAAGTCGGTTTCTTCCTTGGTCCACGATTCGTTTGCCGGGGCGTGTGCCACAACAAAGCTGTCCTGACCAACAACATACGATCTTAAGTCGCTGGCGCTTAATTTATATGGATTAGTTTTTTCGTTTTCCTTAAACTCAATGAAACCTTCGCCTTTTATTGGCCCTTTTCCTGAAGGATTAGCGCGGATCAGCCCGGTTTCGCGGTTGCCCTTTACATCAGTAAAGCTACCCTGTTGCCATTTTTGCGATTTTGCTGATACAAAACACAGCATGAAAAATAAAATGATTAAAATTGAGCGCATAACGAGTTCTGAATTCTGATACAAAGAACGCAAATTTTAACTTTTTAATATGATCACTGTTGATTTCCGAAGCGATACTGTAACCAAGCCAACCCCAGGCATGCTTGAAGCTATGTGGAGCGCCAAAGTAGGGGATGATGTTTTTGGCGAAGACGAAACCATAAATGCCCTTGAAGCTAAAGCTGCCGCTATGTTTGGTATGGAAGCTGCTATTTTTTGCCCATCAGGCACCATGACCAACCAGATAGCTATCAAATGTTTTACCCAACCGCTTGATGAACTTATTGCCGATCAAACCGCACATGTTTACAGGTACGAGGGCGGGGGCATTGCTTTTAATTCGGCAGTATCAACCCGGTTGTTGAATGGTTACCGGGGCATCCTTACGCCCGAAATGATAGAGCCGGAAATCAATGCTGAAAACATCCATTACCCGCATACCAGTTTGGTGGTGCTCGAGAACACGGTTAATAAAGGCGGCGGCAGCTGCTACACGCTTGAAAATATCAAACCTATTGCCAACCTCTGCCGGGAGAAAGGTTTAAAACTTCACCTTGATGGTGCCCGGATCTTTAACGCGCTTACGCATACCGGTGACGCTGCGGTTGAGTATGGCAGATATTTTAATGGTATTTCGGTTTGCCTGTCAAAAGGATTGGGTGCACCCGTAGGCTCAGTTTTATTAGCCGATAAGGAAACTATTAAATATGCACGCCGCATCCGTAAAGTGTTGGGTGGTGGTATGCGCCAGGCGGGCTTTTTAGCTGCCGCGGGGATTTACGCGCTTGACCATCATGTTGAACGCCTGAAGATAGACCATGCCCATGCGCGTATTCTGGGTGAGGAACTGGGCCGATTGCCATGGGTAAGCGATGTAATTCCGGTTGAAACCAATATTGTTTTATTTGATACGGTTGAACCGGCTGCTGCGGTGCTTGCCAAACTTGCAGACAAAGGCATTAGGGCAAGCGATACAGATAAAAACCGGATCCGCTTTGTAACTCATTTAGATGTACATGCCGAACAGGTGGAGTATACAATAAGGTTATTAAAGGGGTTGTAAATTTAGATGGCTTGCCAACACCATTGTACTGATTGACATTTATTTAATACATACTTAATAGTTAAAAAACTTTGAGAATGTGACCGTTTTATATTTTTTCAAACATTTTTAATTTCTTTACAGTTATACGTTGGTTTCATCGATATAATTATTAATGCTGCAAATACTGCGAATTTTATAATATTTGCGGCAACCATACATTAGCCTATGTTTGAATTTACTCAATCAAATGAGAAGGAACTGCTTTTGCAAGTGGCTCAGGGTAATGAGTTTGCTTTTCGTCAATTGTTTTCTGTTTATCACCAGCGTTTAGGCGTTCATATCTTGCGTATAACCCATTCTGCTGAACTGGCTGAAGAGGTTGTACAGGATGTGTTTATGAAGATCTGGATGACCCGCGAAACGCTTACGGCGGTTGATAATTTTAAAGCTTACCTGTTTGTAATTTCAAAAAACCATGCTTTAAACTGTTTGCGCAAAGTTGCCCGTGAGCAGATGCAGCTTAAAAAGTTGGAAGAAACCCGCATTGTACCTTTTAATGCCGAAGTTCAGGAAACAGATCATTATTATAATTTGATTGATGAGGCCATTGATCAGCTGCCGCCTCAGCAGCAGAAAGTTTACCTCATGAGCAGGCATAACCGCTTAAAGTATCATGAGATTGCCGATGAGCTCGAGCTATCCCGCGAAACCGTCAAGAAATACCTTCAAATTGCCACCTCATCCATAAAAGATTATGTGCATGAACATATGGAGGCGATAGCGTTAGTAATGGCGCTGATTCATTTTTTTTATTTTTTTTAAAAAGTAATACCCCCTTTTTTAATCTCACAGGTGTCATACATATGAGATCTGCCCAACTCACTGTAGCCAATTATACAGTTATACTGAAAAACATTTACTATGAGCGAACTTTACGCCCGGCTTGATTATTTGTTTCACACTTATTATAATGGCACTGCTACGCCAGCTGAGCGCGATGAATTATTTGAGATCATCAACTCATCGGCAACCGATGCGGAGCTTGCATCGCTCATACATCATGCCTGGGATAAGCTTGACGATCATGGGCCGCTTTTTGACCGCTCGAAAAGCGAGGATATGCTCATGCAGATTTTAAGAACTAATCCCGAACAATCTGTTGCTGCACCGGTAAAGAATAATAACCTCCCCTGGAGAAGGTTAGGGGTTGCCGCTTCACTTTTATTACTTGTTGGGTTCGGCGCTTACATTTACAGCAATCAAAAAAAGCTGGTTATTGAAAAAAAAGACATTGCCAAAATTCATCCTAAAAATGATGC
Source organism: Mucilaginibacter rubeus (assembly GCF_014643835.1). Lineage (GTDB taxonomy): Bacteria > Bacteroidota > Bacteroidia > Sphingobacteriales > Sphingobacteriaceae > Mucilaginibacter > Mucilaginibacter rubeus. The sequence goes on from NZ_BMKD01000001.1 coordinate 360,667, forward strand.
TTTGCCTGGTGGCAACAAAGCAATTTTAACATTGGCCAATGGCAAAACTATTACGCTTGACAGTGCGCAAAACGGCCTGCTGGCGCAACAGGGTACCACCCGGATCAATAAAACCCGCAACGGTCAGCTGGTTTATGAAACCGGTACTAATGTTGATGCTCCGGTAATAAATACTGTTTCAACTCCGCGTGGCGGTCAATACCAGTTGGTTTTGCCGGATGGGAGCAAGGTTTGTTTAAATTCGGCATCATCATTAAGCTTTCCAACCAGGTTTACGGGCAAAACTCGTGAGGTCACCATCACCGGCGAAGCTTACTTTGAGGTTGCCAAAAATCCGCAGATGCCTTTCAGGGTTAAATCCGATAACACTACAGTTGAGGTTTTAGGTACGCATTTTAATATCATGGCCTATAATGACGAGGCCGAAATGAAAACCACATTATTAGAAGGATCAGTAAAAATAAGTAACGGCACTGCAATCGGCATTTTAAAACCCGGACAGCAGGCTGTACTCAATAAAGCAGGCAAGCTCAAAGTACTTAACGATGTTGATGTAGATGATGAAATAGCCTGGAAAGACGGCATTTTTCAATTCAGGGATGCGGGGATAGATGCCATTATGAGGCAGGCTGCCCGTTGGTATGATGTTGAGGTGGCCTACGAAGGTAAAATACCACAACGAGAATTTACAGGCCGAATCTCCCGAAACGTAAAAGCATCTCAATTAATGAATATGCTTGGTTATGCCGGGGTAAAATTTAAAATTGAGGATAAGCGCATTACCATACAACAATAGCATAATTATTATACCTACTATATTAAGCAACCAATTGTTAACAATTTAAACAACCCTATGATGGAAGAAATACCTGAGATAAGTTAGCCCGACCCTTGGGATCAAATTGGTAAAACGGTTTATCATGCGTTCAAACATGTGTATCAAATTCCAAAACCAGCATATGAAAAAACCGGGAAGTATTCGCAGTACTTTCCCGGCATAAACATCTGGGTCCCAAATTTCTACAATCGATGAATTGAAAGTTAATGTTTAACCCAAACTCTACAAACTTATGAATTTTAATTCTAAGGCCACGCCTATGGCATGGCCTCAATTACGCAAATTTATATTGGCCATGAAGCTAACTGCCTTTATTATAATTGCGGCCCTTACCAATGTGAGTGCCAAAAGTTATAGCCAGATAGTTACTTTGCACCAAAAAAACACTACCGTTGAAAAAGTACTCCGCTCAATTGAAAAACAAACAGGCTATCATTTCATGTATGATAAGCAGGATGTATCAAAGGCCGGAGCAATCAACATTGAAGTTGCAAACGTATCTATAGAGAATGCGCTTGATCAATGCTTTAAAGATCAGCCGCTTACCTACAAAATTTTTGATCAAACCATTGTTGTTAAAAAGAAGGATGAGCCTGTTGTGTCGCAGGTAGCTGTTGCCCCAATTAAAGTAACGGGTACAGTAAGCGATGCCAAAGGCCCTATCCCTGGTGTTACGGTTAAGGTTAAAGGTACCAATGTTGGTGTACAAACTGACATTAATGGTAAATATACCGTCAACGCGCCTGATGCCAACGGAACACTGGTATTTACATTTATAGGATATACAACCCAAAATGTGCCTATTGGCGGCAGGAGCCAGATTGATGTTGTATTGGCAGAAGAACCAAAAGCATTGAGCGAGGTGGTTGTGGTTGGTTACGGTACCGCAAAAAAGGTCGACCTTACCGGTTCGGTAGGTAGCGTAGGTGCAAAGCAATTGCAGGAGCGCCCGCAAACCAATCTTGAGCAGGAATTGTCTGGTAAAATTGCCGGCGTAAACGTATCAAGTAACTCAGGTGCACCGGGTGGCGCAACCAAAATCCGTATCCGTGGTTACAGCTCCATTAATACCAACACCGATCCGTTATATGTTGTGGATGGTGTGGTTTGGACAGAAGGTGGTAACGCCATTAACCCTAATGACATTGAAACTATCGACGTACTGAAAGACGCATCATCAACAGCTATTTATGGTACCCGTGGTGCAAACGGCGTAATTTTGGTTACCACCAAAAGAGGTAAAAAAGGCGGTACCATTTCTTACGATGCCTATATGGCGGTAAATCATATGTTTAAGGAGATACCCGTTCTTAACTCAAAACAGTTTATGCAGATTGAGGATGTTTCTTACGCCAATATCAAAAAATATGACCCTACCGGCTGGGCTGCGGGCGACTATACCGACCGTAACCCGGTAACGCAAAGAACAGCCCTTATCGGTAAACTGTTCGATCAAAATTTAAATCCATTATATGACGTTGACTGGCAAAAAGCTACAACCCGTACTTCGGTAAGCCAAAACCACAACGTTGCATTTACCGGCGGCGCCGAAAATGTAAACTATGGCTTGTTTCTGAACTATGCTGATGACGAAGGTATTATCCTCAATAGCTACCTGAAACGTTATAATGTGCGTTTAACGGTTGACAACCAGATAAAACCATGGGTAAAAGTTGGGGCTACATTAAACTACAACTACCAGGATGGCCGCAACCAGGATCAGGGCACAGGCGGTAACAACATCCCGCGTATGTTAATTGAGATGGTGCCTTTTATTCCTGTCAGATATCCCGACGGAACCTACGGCAAACGTACCGATTACCCTAACCTTGAAGGCGGTGATAATCCGGTAGCACAAGCTAACGAAATTCAATCTCTTACCCGCAACCGTATCTTCAGCGGTAATGGTTATTTGAATTTAAATCTGTTGCCAGGTTTGGAATTCCGCAGCGTTTTGGGTGTAACTACATCTGCCAATTATAACCCGGCTTCTCAAAGCGGGCTTGTTGGCGGCCCTGTTGCAGGACAAAGCTATAGCTCGGCCTCGATAGAGGAGTTTAACAGGACGTTTTGGCAATGGCAAAACTATTTTACCTACAACAAAACCTTTAACAAGGTACATACTATAAACCTTGTTGCAGGTGCCGAACGTCAAAACTATCAGCAACTTCGTTTAAAAGGATCAACAGGTACATTGTCTGACGATTTTTATGAGTATTATAACTTATCTGCTGGTATTGTACCTAACAAACCAGAGTCTGATTATGATGCATGGCAAATGCAGTCGTTTTTTGCCAGATTGAACTATAACTACAACGAGAAATACCTGTTAACTTTAACGGGGCGCGAAGACGGCTCCTCACGATTTGGTACTAACAAAAAGTACGGCTTTTTCCCTTCTGCGGCATTTGCATGGCGCGTATCTCAGGAAGATTTCTTAAAGGATAATAAAACTATATCAGATCTGAAATTGAGGCTGAGCTACGGGTTAACCGGTAACTCCGAAATTGGTGAATATCGCTCGCTCGCAAATATTAATACAGTTGGCTACGCCTTTGGCGGCAACAGTGCGGTAGGTACCACGCAAACCTCGATAGGTAACGAGGATTTGCAATGGGAAAAAACCGCGGAATATGATTTAGGCTTTTCATTGGGCTTGTTTAACAATCGTTTAAACATTGAAGCAGATGCTTATCTGAAAAAGACAAAGGCATTGCTTTTAAATGCACCGCTGCCAGAAACAAGCGGTTTTCAAACCGTTTATAAAAATATAGGTAAACTGCAAAACAAAGGTGTCGAATTCACGATCAATGCTACTCCTATAAAAACACAGGATTTCACCTGGAACTCAACCTTTAATATTTCATTCCTGAAAAACAAGATCCTGCAGTTAGGTGCATCTAATGATGATATCTTCCTTGCTCCAACCTTCCTTTCGCAATTTAACCTGATGCGGGTTGGTCTTCCGGCCGGTAGTTTTTATGGTTACAAAGTGCTTGGAACATGGGGAACTGCTGAGGCGACCGAAGCTGCTAAATATGGCTTGTTACCAGGTGACCTGAAAATACAGGATACCAATGGCGATGGCAAAGTTAGCGCTGACGACAAAGTGGTATTAGGTAAATCAATACCTGATGGTTATGGTACTTTCAGCAACAACTTCCGCTACAAAAACGTTGACCTGGGTGTTGATCTGCAATTTAATTACGGTAATCAAATCATGAACCTTACCCGCCACTCGGGCCAGGACCGCACTGGTCAGGCAAACAGCTATGCTACCGTACTTAACGCCTGGACACCGACTAACCAAAACACCAGCATTGCCGAAAGCAGGCCCGCTTATGTACGTTATCAAACCGAAATTTATTCAACCAAAGTTGAAAGCGGTAATTTTATTCGCGGCAGGGCGGTAACACTTGGTTATACTTTTAATGACAATATTCTTAAAAAGTTAAAGTTAAGCCGTTTAAGGGTTTATGCGCAGGCACAAAATCTGTTCCTGATAACCAAATACACAGGTTATGATCCAGAGGTATCAACATACAATGCCTCAAGCAACTTCACCCAGGGTATCCAGTTTTATGATTATCCAAAACCACGTACTTTCCTGTTAGGTGTTAATGTTAGTCTTTAATTAAAAAATGTTAAAACATCATATTATGAAATTTAACTTTAAAAAATACAGGGTAGGTGGTTTGTTACTTATCCTTGCTGCTGCTACAGGCAGTGGTTGCAAGAAATATCTTGATGAAAAAAATAAAAGCAACTTTGTTAAGGATAATTATTTTGTCAGTTCAAACCAGGCTTTAACCTTTGTAAACGGTTTGTACAACGTAATGTATTTTTTTCAAAATGGAGATGCTTATGGTGAAAGTCCTTTTATTACATTGGAGTTGTTTGCCGGCCATGCCACTTCGTTAGGACAGAGCGTAAACAATGGTAACGTGATCCATCAGCGTACCGATGCAGTTAATCCTGGTTTTGAAACAGTATGGTACAACTGCTACAAGGGGATTGCCAATGCAAACCTTGCCATTGAAAAGATCCCCGGCATATCACCAATGGATGATGGCTTAAAAAAGAAACTGATAGGTGAAGCTTACTTTTTCAGGGCATTTTATTACTACCACCTGGTACGTTTATATGGTGATGTTCCGCTGATTACCGCGTCGCAAACAGTGAGCAGCCCTGATCTGTATCCTTCACGTACACCTGTGGCCGATGTTTATAAACAAATCATCAGCGATTTGCAGGCAGCCGAAGAATCAGGTATGCCGAATACTGATGCAAGCGGTCGCGTTTCATTGGGGGCTGTTAAAACCTTATTGGCCAGCGTTTATTTAACAACAGCAGGCTTCCCGCTAAAACAAACCGAAAACTATGCTAAGGCAGCATCAGAAATTGAGCCTGTTTTAGGCTGGTATTCTTTGTTTCCTGATTATGCATTCCTGCATGATAATGCGCACAAAAATCAGCAGGAATTAATATTCCAGATTAATTACCTGGTAGGCACTCAGACTAATGCTATCCCTCAGTTAACTATTCCGTTTAACCTGTTGGTTGGTGCATATGGAGATCACCTTGGCGCTATGATCCCTACCAATCAGTTTGTGGCAAGTTATGAGGCGGGCGACCTGCGTACACAGGAGCGCCAGTTTTATTTCTCAAGCTATCCTCAATACGGTAACCCAGGCAACATCATTCAGTTTGGTGAACATGCACTTTATAAATATTTCCATGTTGAAAGTGCTGCTCAAAGCGGTCGAAGTGATGAGAACTGGACTTTATTGCGTTTGCCCGAAGCTCAGTTGATCTATGCTGAAGCAACTAACGAGGTGAGCGGGCCAACTGCTGAAGCTTATGCCGCTGTTAATGCTATCCGTGCACGCGCTAAACTTGCGCCATTGAGTAATTTAACCAAAGATACCTTCCGCCAGGCAATCTGGAGGGAGCGCTACCATGAACTCGCTTATGAAAATAAGGCATACTTTGATATGCAGCGTACCCATATGGCCTACCTGCCGCAATCAAACACTTTTGCCGACCCTACCGCTTCGCAAACAGAGCAGGGCGTAACCTTTAAAACTCAATATTACCTGTGGCCTATACCACAGCGTGAAATCAGCACTAACAGTAAATTAACCCAAAATCCGGGTTGGTAATTGTATAATGCAAATAATACACTTAAAAGACTGGCTATATCAAGCCAGTCTTTTATATTTACGGCTTGGTAAAACGTTTCATCAAAAATCAAATATTTAAACAATGAAAAAAGCCCTGGTACTTATCACATCAGTGTTGTTGGCGTCCGGTACTTTTGCTCAGCAGGTAAATAAGGTTACCGATCCTGTTGAATACATCAATCCGTTGATGGGTACCGACTCGCACTACGACCTTTCAAATGGTAACACTTATCCCGCTATTGCCCTTCCCTGGGGGATGAATTTCTGGACACCGCAAACCGGTGTTATGGGCGACGGATGGGCGTATACTTACGATGCGCACAAGATCCGCGGTTTTAAACAAACCCACCAGCCATCACCATGGATGAACGACTACGGGCAGTTTGCCATTATGCCGGTTACCAAACATGCAGTAGTAGGCCAAAATAAAAGGGCAAGCTGGTTCTCGCACAAAGCCGAAACTGCCAAACCATACTATTACAGTGTGTACCTGGCCGATCATGATGTAACTACCGAAATTACTCCAACTGAGCGTTCGGCACAGTTCAGGTTTACTTATCCTAAAACTGATAGCTCCTTTATCGTTATTGACGCACTGAACAAAGGCTCATACGTAAAGATCATGCCCGATCAAAAGAAGATTGTAGGCTATTCAACCAAATATGCGCGCGGCCCGCTTAAAAACTTTAAAAACTATTTTGTTATTTATGTGGATAAGCCAATCACCTATGCACATACTTTCGGCGATACTACGCAAGCTGATGGCCTGGAGCTAAAAGCTGAACATGCAAGCGCTCTGATAGGTTTTAAAACTACGCAAGGCGAAAAGGTTCATTTGCGCGTAGCTTCATCATTCATCAGCATTGAACAGGCCGAGTTGAACCTGGAGCGTGAGCAGGGTAAAGACAGCTTTGATGTAACTTGTCAAAAGGCAAAAGCTGTTTGGAACAAAACCCTAAACCACCTGCAGGTTGAAGGCGGCTCTGTTGATCAGATGCGTACCTTTTACTCATGCTTTTACCGCATGGTATTTTTCCCGAACAAATTGTATGAGATAGATAAGGATAACAAGATTGTACACTATAGCGCATCGACAGGTAAAGTATTCCCGGGTTATAAATTTGCCGGTACCGGCTTTTGGGATACCTTCCGGGCGCTATATCCCTTCCTGAACCTGGTTTATCCATCCATCAATAAAGAAATGCAGGAAGGCCTCATTAATGATTATAAAGAAGGTGGTTGGTTGCCTGAGTGGTCGAGCCCGGGGTATTCTGCGGTGATGATCGGTAATAATTCGGCTTCGGTGGTTTCTGAGGCTTATTTGAAAGGTTTACGCGGGTATGATATCAGTACTTTGTGGGAAGCTTTGGTGCACGGCGCAAATAATGCCGGTCCGCAGGCTACAGGCAGAGAGGGAGTTGAGTACTATAACAAATTGGGTTACGTGCCTTACGATGTTAAGATCAATGAAAACGCAGCCCGTACTTTAGAGTATGCATATGATGATTTTGCGATTTATAAATTAGGCAAGGCACTGGGCAAACCCGAATCAGAGATTGGCATTTATAAAAAACGTGCCATGAACTATAAAAACCTGTTCGATCCGGAAACAAAACTGATGCGTGGTAAAAACCAGGATGGTACTTTTGAAAAACCATTCAGCCCGTTTAAATGGGGTGATGCCTTCACCGAAGGTAATAGCTGGCATTACAGTTGGAGCGTTTTCCAGGATATGCAGGGCCTGATTGATTTAATGGGCGGACGTCAGAAATTTATTACCAAGCTGGATTCGGTATTTAGCATGCCACCGGTGTTTGACGATAGCTATTACGGCGAGACCATTCATGAGATCCGCGAAATGCAGATCATGAATATGGGGCAATACGCCCACGGCAACCAGCCTATTCAACATATGATTTACTTGTACAATTATGCAGGTGAACCATGGAAAACCCAGTTCCATGTGCGTGATGCTATGGAGAAGTTATACAAAGCTACTCCGGATGGTTATTGTGGCGATGAGGACAATGGCCAAACATCGGCATGGTATGTGTTCTCGGCTATGGGCTTTTACCCGGTAACTCCGGCCAGTGATCAGTACGTTTTGGGTACACCACTGTTCAAGAAAATTACGCTAAATCTTGAGAATGGTAAAAAGGTAGTGATCAATGCAGCTAACAACAGTCCGGCTAATAAATATATCAATACGTTAAACGTTAACGGCAAGCCATATGATTTAACCTGGTTAAGCCATTCGGAACTTAAAAAAGGAGCGGTACTTAACTTTAATATGGCTCCTCAGCCTAATAAGGCAAGAGGCGTGAAGGTAAGTGATGTTCCATATTCGTTGAGTACGGAGTAGCCCCCTAACCCCTGAAGGGGGAACAATGGTGGATATTTTAATAACAACCAAGGCGAGGTAAATCCTCGCCTTGGTTGTTAAACGTCTACTGCCGCGGGCTTTCAGCCCGTGGTGAACCATCGTGTCTGCTTTCAGCTGACGTAAAAACAAAATCCGAAATCGAAAATCCCAATTCCGAAATCAAGAATTAATGCCATTCTTCCCGGTACACAAATTTGGGCATTTGCCAGTTATATTTAATAGAAAGTAAACGTAATGCAAGACCAATAATACAAGCTATTACAATTGCCACTCCATTGGGGGCACCCATATGTTCGAGACCTAAATAGCATGCCCCAGTTACAATGGATGCACTGGCGTAAACCTCCTTACGGAACAGCAAAGGTACTTCATTACACAAAACATCGCGAAGCACACCACCTGCACAGCCAGTTATCATGCCGCTTAGCAAAATGATAAGCCATGGCAGATCAATCTGCTCAGCTATCTGGCAGCCTATAATAGTAAATACTACCAATCCCAAAGCATCCAGGTAAAGAAACAGCGTTTTCATTTTGGTCATGAGGCGTGCGATGATGGCGGCCAATATCGCTGCTGCTGCGGTAATCACTAAATATTCGGGATGTTCGACCCAGCTCATGGGGTAATGATTAAACAATATGTTGCGAACGGTGCCGCCGCCTAAAGCTGTAACCCAGGCTATGATACAAACACCAACCCAATCCATATCCCGGCGCCCGGCTGATAATGCCGCTGTCATTGCTTCGGCAATAATGGCTATAATGTAGAGAATGTGAAGCATACAGGTAGTGAAGGGTTTATTTATACGCCAATATAATAAACCTTTATTGAATATGCTATAGTTCTCCCTTAGCGGGGGGCGGTTTCATCCAGTCCTTTCCTTCCGTAAAGCGGGCTACCAGCATGGCAGCAGCCGTATCGCCGGTTGCATTCAACAATGTGGCCATTGGGTCAACCAGCGTACCAATAATAATGGCAGGAGGGAGCGCTTCGGGCGGAAAACCATAGGCCGAAATAAAAAGCAGCTCACCAATATAACCGCCATTGGGTATACCGCCTTCAACCAGGCTTACTAAAACTGTCATAGCAAGGGCTATGATTATAGTTTCAGCGTTGTCAAAGCTTTTACCAAACAGCGCGAAAACTACAGCCATTTTTACTATTGACGAAATGCTTGAACCATCTTTGTGCAAAGTGCCACCAAGCGGAATGGTAATATTGGCAATAGCATCAGAGATGCCCATTTTTTTTGCGGCATCCAAATTTGCCGGTATGGTGGCAATGCTGCTGCAAGTTCCTACTGCTGTAGCCGATGGTATAATATTATTTTTCCAGTATCGCTTAAACGCGCTAACGCCACCTGCGATAAAAGCATACAGACTGAATATCGCAAGGTAATAAAAAGCACCTACTCCATAATATAAAGCCATTGATCGGGCATAACCGCCAAATAATTGCGGACCGAACACACCAACCTGGTAAGCAAAATAAGCACCCAAACCAATTGGGCCAATCCTCATAATGAGGATGAATATATTTTTGAACACCTCATTGCCGCTGTGTAAAAAAGCTGCAAATGCTTTGCCTTTTTCGCCTGCATGCAGTGTAGCAAAGCCGGTGATCACGGCAAAAATGATCATGGCCAGCATGCTTTTGCGGGATAACAGCTGGTAAAATTCGCTGGTGGTAAAAAGGCTGGTTAGCTGATCGCCAAAAGGTTTTTTGGTGATGGTTTCGGTAATGGGGCTGGCCACCAGGTGCTGATGGATTGGGAAGATCCAAATAGCTATAATGGTAACCATAGCAGCTACTAAAACAGTCGACACAAATACCAGTGAAGTAACGCCCAGCAGTTTCCCCAGCCTTTGTGAGCTGTCTAATGCAGCAATAGCCGATGCTATGGCAAAGAAAACCAGCGGCACAACGGCAGTGAACAGCAGGTTCAGGAAAATATCACCGATGGGTTTGAGCACGGCTACTTTGTCGCCTAAAACAGCTCCGGCGATACTGCCAATGATAATGCCTGTTATTAATAGGATGATGCCTTTGTAGTTTTTAAACCAGCTGTTCATTGTGCTAAGATAATTAATTTGTGCAGCGCAGAGGCATGGTAATATGTCTTCGCGGTTTTGAATTTTGCTAATATCAGTATCCCTCAAATTAATATATTAGCGCCTATTATAAATACTGAATGCAAGTAGAACAAGCCGGGGACTTTATCCTCGACAAAATAAAGAAAGAACTCCCCGAACATTTTCATTACCATAATGCTGATCATGCGCTTGATGTTTATACTGCTGCAAAACAAATTGCGACGGGTGAGGGGATAATCGAAGACGAATTGGAGCTATTACTTACGGCCGTTTACTATCATGATTCAGGTTTTTTGTTCGGCCAGGTGAATCACGAGGCTGGTTCATGCAAAAATGCTAGGCAATATCTGCCTGATTTTGGTTATACGAGTGACGAAATTGAGCAGGTTTGCGATATTATTATGGCAACCAAAATGCCGCAAAACCCTCACAATCATTTAGGCCAGATAATTTGTGATGCTGATTTAGATTATTTGGGCCGAAATGATTTTTTTATCCTTAGTAAAAGGTTATTTTCGGAACTTGTAATTACAGATCACCTTGAATCGGAATTGGAGTGGGACAGGCAGCAGGTGAAGTTCCTGCAAAGCCATCATTACTTCACCCAAACAGCACTCAGGCTCAGGGCTGAAGGTAAAAACGAGCATTTGAAAATTATCACAAAAAAAATTTAAATACTGCTATTAATGACACAACCGGGTTTAAAAATTGAAGAAATTTTGAAAGACGTAGTCACAGTAATTATCGGCATTTTATTCTGTGGGTTCGCCCTAAAAGGTTTTTTAGTACCTAACAGTTTCTTTGATGGCGGGGTAACCGGTATTTCTCTTCTTCTTCACGAGCTGTATCATTTCAACATAGCTTATGTAATCATCATAGCCAACATCCCTTTTATTATCATGGGCATGTTCCAGGTTAATAAATCATTTGCACTAAAAACGCTTGCTTGTGTAATTGGACTTGGCTTATGTTTACAATTTATAGAATACCCAGTAATAACTCAGGATAAACTATTGGTGTCTATTTTTGGTGGCGTATTTATGGGCCTGGGCGTGGGGCTATCCATTCGTGGAGGGTGCGCGTTGGATGGTATCGAGATATTAGCTTTATACACCTTAAAACGCAGTAGTTTCACCATTAGCGAAATTATTTTAGGTATCAATATTATTATTTTCCTGATAGCAGCCGTTGAGTTGGGTTTACAAACAGCATTATATTCTATTTTAACTTATTACACTGCATCACGAACAATAACGTTTGTAATAGACGGATTAGAGGAGTATACGGCTGTAAATATCATTTCGGGCCAAAGTGAGATTATTAAAGAAAGACTGGTTATGGAACTCGGTCGCGGGATCACCATTTACAAAGGTGAACGTGGCTTTATGAAAGAAAGTTTTGATGTTCATCAACCGGTTGATATCATCTTTACGGTAGTAACCCGTTTGGAAGTACGCAGGTTAAAAAACCTCGTACATGGCATTGACCCAAAGGCATTCGTTTTTACAAGTAGTATTAAAGAAGCCGCAGGCGGAGTGTTGAAGAAGAAGGTAAGGGATCATTAATTGGAAGTTCTAAGTATTTAGTTTCAAGTCATAAGTCGTTTACCGCGAAAAACAGCAATGCCATCCCAAAAGGATGGCATTGCTGTTAAATAACAAAGCTGCTTCGGGTTTAGCGGAGCGTAACCCGGAGTGGGCATTACTTAAGCTTCCAGTTTAAGCGCAAAAGATTAGAACACCAACAACGGCCAATTCTTGCCATGTGTTCGTTATCTATAGTTTAAGTGATGGGATGGATGAAGTTGGAAACTTCAATGATGCTACACGGGTTACACTATGCTAAACCCGCGGTAGTTATTTTTATTAATCAATCACCTCGTAAATCTCAACCGGCTTTAATTTATTCTTCAAACTTACTTCGCCAATTTTAGTAAGGGCGAAAGAGCCTTTTGCCTGCTCATAAACATCGGCGCTTACAATGATCTGGTTGGCTTGTGCCACGGTTTGGAGGCGCTGGGCCAGGTTAACCGCATCGCCAATTACTGTATAATCGAGCCGCTTTAATGTGGCCGAACCAATATTGCCTGAGATCATCTCGCCCGAATTGATACCGATAGAAACAGAAGGCTTGAAAGTTTTATCACCCGCCTGGATTTCATCGGCCTCGTGCATTTTATCGCGAACAGCGAGGGCTGCGTCAATAGCGCGGTCAAGGTGATATTCACCGCGGAAAACGGCCATTACGGCATCACCCATAAACTTATCAATATGACCGTTTTGGGCAATGATCTCCTGTACCATTACATCAAAGTACTTATTGATCATACCTACAACCGTATTGGCGGCAACATGCTCGGTTATGGCGGTAAAGCCGCAGATATCAATAAATAGCACAGTTGCCTCGATAGTTTCATTACTCAAAAGGCTGTTCTCAAACTCCTTATGGGTCATGAAGTTAAGTACATTTTCATCCACATACATCCGCAGGATATTGTTCTCCTTAATGGCCTGCATGGTTTTCTTAAGTTCGATAACGTGTTGTAAAGTTTTCTCAATAGTAATGTCAAGATCTTCGAAGTTTACCGGCTTACAAACAAAATCAAATGCGCCGCGGTTCATGGCCGTGCGGATATTATCCATATCGCTATATGCAGAAACCATCACTGCTTTTAATATAGGATTAGCATCGGGCAGTTTGGTAAGCAGGGTTAGTCCATCCATTTCCGGCATATTGATGTCGCTTAAAACTACATCAATATCGGGGTGGGAGGCCAGTTGAGTTAATGCTTCAAAACCATTTTGGGCAAATACAAATTCATACACGCCTTCCCGTATCTTTTTCCTGAATTTTTGCCTGATCAGTAATTCCAGGTCCTGCTCGTCATCTACTACCAGTATCTTGGCCATTATTGTTCTAAGTGTTTAAGTTTGTCTTTTAAGTTGCTAAAATCAAGCGGCTTGGTTAAAAAGTCGTCGGCTCCAAGTTCCATTGATTGTTTATAGTTTTCATCATCGCCGTAAGCGGTGATCATCATCACTACCGGCGGTGGTTTTTCGTAATGCTGCCTGATGTTGCGCAATAGTTCAAGTCCGCTCATACCCGGCATATTGATATCAGATAAAATTAGTATGACCTGCGAGTGGTGGTCTTCCAAAAAATGAAGGGCCTCTTCACCTGATAGTGCGAAGTTGAACTCTATCCCGCCGCTTTTGATCTCTTTCCGGAAACGTTGTAAAAACAAGGGTTGAACATCGGCCTCGTCGTCAACAACAAGTATTTTCATAGTACTTCAAAGTTAAATTTTTGTGTGGTTTTATTAGTGGTTAAACGCAAAAATTACCCGCGTTTAACTTTGGGCAACATTGCCAACAGGGATGCAAATTACAAACCGCGCAAATTCGCCTTCGGCCGTTTCAACCTTAAGTTCGCCACCATGCCCTTTAGTGATAATATCATAACTCATGGAAAGACCAAGCCCGGTGCCCTGCCCGGTAGGCTTGGTGGTAAAAAAGGGCTGGTAAATTTTATCCAGAACCTTTTGAGGGATGCCCGTACCATTATCTTCCACCGTAATTTGCACCATATTAACACCCGATGGCGATTTTACCTTTTTGGTATTAACTGTTACGGTTGGTTCGTACCCTTCTCCCAAAATCCGTTTCTTTTCGGTTACCGAGTAAAACGAATTGTTAAACAGGTTAAGCAGTACGCGGCCCAAATCCTGCGGAATAGCTTCTATTTTACCCAGATCAGGATCAAAACTGGTTTTCATGCCTGCATTAAATGATTTATCCTTGGCACGCAGACCGTGATAGCTCAGCCGGAGGTATTCATCTGCAAGCGCATTGATATCTGTGGGCTCCTTTTTACCCGTTGTAGCACGCGAATGCTGCAGCATCCCTTTGACAATGGCATCAGCACGCTTGCCGTGCTGGTTTATTTTACTTAGGTTTTGGGTAATGTCGTTAATAATATCGCCGGCATCTTCCTTTACGTCGTCGGGCAGTTTATCAAGTACCTCGTCCTTTAGCTCCTCAAGCAGTTCGATACTTACTTCGCTAAAATTGTTTACAAAGTTCAGCGGGTTCTGAATTTCATGGGCAATACCGGCGGTGAGTTCACCCAGTGAGGCCATTTTTTCCGATTGGATCAGCTGCGCCTGAGTGCTTTTAAGTTCGGACAGGGCTTGCTGTAATTCTTCTGTTTGGCGGGTAAGTTCGGCTGTGCGCTCACGAACTTCGCTTTCAAGGTTTACCTTCATGGCTGCCATCATGCGGTTCTGCTCCTGCTCGGCAAAGCGTTGTTTGCGTTCATTTTCAAGTGCTTTGGTTTGTTTGCGGCTGATGAGCCAAAGCGAAAATGCCCAGATAAGCGAGAACATTACCAGGCTTTGTATCAGGTTATCGTGGTTTTCGTAAAAATTAGGGAACCATTTTTCTAATACATCTTGTATCAAGCCGGCAATTGCATAAGGGATCAATGCGAAGGCAAGTTGTTTGCCCGATTTCAAATCTTCGATATAATAGGGTGATATGACAACCCCTAAAAAGAACAGATGTGATATTATCGTGGTCAGCCTTTCTCCATGATCAAAACTTACACCGAATATGAAGATTGCTATAGCAATATAATAGCCTATGTTAAGGTATTTGTTCCACTTGGTTAGCAGCCCGTCATTCTTCAGGTGCCTCCTGAATTGAGTGATCACAAATACGGCAAGGAAAGGTTCTAAACTCATGAAGGTTGTTTTACTTCTTTTATAAATGCGAAGCCGAAATTTAACAATTTTATAGAGATTATTAAACTATGCCTGTAATTTATCAAGAGTAACAGATTAAACAATCTATTTTAATTGCTTTGGTGTTTTATCCCGCATTTATAAAGCAACCTTAAAGCTGTATAAAACGTAGTTAATAATGAAACCAGTGATGAACCTGGTTTTAATTGTTTTATCATCCTCTTGAAGCAAGTTTTAAAAAGTATTCTGCTCATCCTTAGTCAATCTGAAAAGCGGAGGCTTGCCAGGTTAATCATTGTGGACATTATTGTCGCCCTTTTGGATGTTGCTTTTTTAGCAATGCTGTTGCTAATGGTTAATTTTTATACACAGCAAGGCATAAGGACTAACTATAATTTTTTATCGGCCAGTTTTGTCGATAATAAATCGCTGTGGCTTATCGGGATCTTCCTTGTGCTTTTCGCGATAAAAAATTGCATCGGGTTCTTTGCCCAAAACGCGCAGCATCATTTTTTTTACCAGGTAGCTTCGAGATTATCCGAACGTAATATCCGAACATACCTTGATGCAGGTTTTGATCAGTTCATCCACATCGATTCATCAGTACATACCCGGCGAATCAGCCAGCAACCTATCGAATTTAGCCATTATATGCTCACTAATTTTCAGCTAATAATATCACAAACTGTATTGATCCTTTTTACTATTGGGGCTATTATGTTCTATCACCCGGCCTTGTTTGTTTTGTTGTTTGTGTTGCTGCTGCCGCCTGTTGCGGCTTTGGGTTGGTTCATTAAAACCAGGCTAAAATTTATCAGGGGGCAGATCAAAATCGTGAGTGAAAAAACGCTACAGCATTTAAACGAATCCTTATCAGGTTACGTGGAGAGCAATATTTATCAAAAAAATGATTTCTTCAGTCGCCGGTTTTTTAGCTACCAACAGCAGCTTAATCAAAATATAGCTTCACAGCAAACCTGGCAAAACCTGCCTTCACGATTGATGGAAGTATTTGCCGTTCTGGGTTTTTTTATCCTCATCGCTGTAAATAAACTAACGGGCGATACTCCGGTGGTTAGTATTCTGACTATCGGCATTTTTGTGGCGGCAGCATATAAGATCATCCCAGGTATTGTAAAGATACTGAACAGCAGCGGGCAAATGAAGACCTATGAATTTATCCTGGCCGATTTGATCATTGAAGAAGATGATAAACCACAGGTTAATGAGGTTGTTGACGAACAGATTTGGTCATTGAAACTTGAAAAAGTAAGTTTCAGTTATCCGGACAAAACTGTTTTGGATGAGCTTTACCTTGAGATAACTCCCGGTGATATTATGGGCATTTCGGGGAATTCAGGCAGGGGGAAAACTACTATCATTAACCTGTTAACCGGTTTTTTGGAGCCGGCCGAAGGGGGCATTTATATCAACAATAAAATTGCTGCCGCGCCAATGCGCCGGCTTTACCGTAAAAACATCTCCCTGGTTAAACAACAACCGTTTCTTATATATGATACTATCCTAAAGAACATCATACTTGACGATAAAACTGCCGATGAGCAAAAGTTGACCAGTGTACTGGAGTTTTGCGGCTTAGATAAGCTGGTTGCGGAGTACCCAGAAGGCACAGCTAAAGTTATTACCGAAAACGGCAAAAACATCAGCGGCGGTCAGCGCCAAAGGATCATGCTGGCCCGGGCGCTTTATCATAATCATGATCTGTTAATTTTAGATGAGCCGTTTAGCGAAATGGATGCGGATGCGGAAAATGAATTGTTAACCAAATTGCAGCAACTGGTCCGGCAGGGAAAAATGATCATCCTGATCACCCATAACAAGGCCAGCCTGGCTATCTGTAATAAAGTGATCTCGCCCAATGGATGATAACCGTAAAAAAGCATTGCTTATCCTGAGCCCCGGGTTCCCCGAAAGCGAAGCCGATACTACCTGTTTACCGCCTCAACAGGTTTTTGTACGGGCATTAAAAGCCGAAAATCCGGAATTGCATATCACTGTGCTAAGTTTTCAATATCCTTTTTTCGCTGCCGAATATGATTGGCATGGTGTACGGGTGATCAGTTTTGGAGGAAGAAGCCGTGGTAAATTATTCAGGCTGAATATTTGGCTAAAAGTATGGCGAGCTTTAGGGCTTTTAAGCAAGGAATACCAAATAATGGGCTTGCTAAGCTTTTGGCTTGGCGAATGTGCTTTGGTTGGTCATTATTTTGCCTGGATAAAAAATATTAAGCACCGTTGCTGGATGCTGGGGCAGGATGCTAAAGCCGGGAACAAATATGCTAAGTGGATAAAGCCAAAAGGAGAGGAACTGATAGCGCTGTCGGATTTTATTGTACGTGAGTTCGCTAAAAATTACCAGGTAAGACCACTGAATGTTATCCCGGTGGGAATAGATACTTCATTATTTGCTGATTTATCTGCCGGAAAAGACATTCATATTTCAGGGGTAGGGTCGCTTATTCCCTTGAAACGGTTTCACCTGTTTATTGAAGCTGTTGCCATGCTGAAGCAATATTACCCGGATATAAAAACGGTGATATGCGGCGATGGCCCGGAAAAGGAAAAATTATTAAAACAGATTAAATCAAAGCAACTTGAAAGTAACATAACCATTGCGGGCGAACTACCGCATCATGAAGTGCTTAAAATGATGCAGCGCTCAAGAGTGTTATTTCACCCTTCGGAATATGAAGGCTTCGGCGCTGTTTGCCTTGAAGCCCTGTATGCGGGAGCTGAAGTAGTAAGTTTTGTTAAACCGATGGATAATAGTATTACCAACTGGCATATTGTAAACGATATGGAAGAAGTCGGGCAAACTATCCGTTGGGTTTTGGATAAACCGGATTTGGTGAGGAAAAATGTATTGGTTTATGAGATCAGGGATAATGTAAGGAAGATGATGGAGGTGTTTGAACAATAGATTGGATTTGCGACTGCTAAAAGCAAGCAGTGCTTAAAGACTTTGCACTATCCCCTCAACCCTCTCGGCAATAGCCTCAAACGATAAGTTTTGATTATAATATTCAATGGATAATCTCCGCTTTTCTGCAACATTCATTTGTGTGGTTTGCAGGAGCGCAGCAAGCAATGCAGCTTCATTTCCCGGCTCATACAATACGCCGCATTCCCCATTGTTAGTGATCATCCTGAACGAAAGGATGTCTGTAACCAACGGCACGCATCCGCATGACATGGCCTCGCAAATAGCGGTACCGCTACCTTCATAATGTGAGCCGGAGAGGATGAAATCGGCACTGTTGTACCAGTATAATAAATCGGCGTGTGGTACTTCGCCAATTAATTCAATAGCTTCTATATTTGGTGATGAGTTTAATAAGTCGTTGATCTTCGGCAGTAACTCTTCGGTATGGTAGATCATAAAGAGCTTTGCCCCGGGCGAACTTTCGGCGAATTTCAAAAAGGCTCTCACTACATTTAACGGGTCTTTATTTTCGTTTAAGCGGCCTATCCATAAAAACACCGGTTTGCCTTTTGCACCCGTTTGGGAGTTGGCTTCCAGGCGGCTTATAGGATAAAAAACAGAGGAAACCTCCATTACCTCATGTATTTTACCGGGCGATTTGAGGTTGCCGGCGGCAATCCATTCCATCCCCATATCATGCGATGCAAACAAGTTGGCGTTAACCAACCGGTCGGCTGCCCGCTGAAGTATTTTTTTTATACCAGTAAAAGGTTTTTCAGCATGATTTTGTACAATGACCTTTACTTTGCGGCCAAGCATAAGCCGTAGCTGGATAACCTGCAAGGGGAAAAGCAAACCATGTACTATTACCACGTCGGGTTTCAGGCTTTTAATATACAAATGCAAAGCCCATGGAAAATATTTGAGCGCTGCTTTTGGGTATCTTCTGAAATGATAGTTAACGCCATTTTGTGTCAATTCACCTTCGTAATTAATTTGTTCAATGCTGATCACCTCGTTGCTTCTGGCAAGGGCATCTAATATGCCGGTATACATGTTAATGCGCTTTAACCAGGCCTGTGGCTGGTTAAACTCTTTGGTGTACACATAACTGGCAAAAACGTATCTCATTTAAAAAGCATCAATGGAGGCAAAAGCAAACGCTATTTTTATTTAGCGGTATCAAGGTCTTTATCCAGGCCCAAAACGTGGCATCCACCACCGCTTAAATAAATCGCTTTGCGTTTCGATTTTGACCATATTTTTTTTACGATATTCATGCTGCTGGCAGGGCTGGATAGGGTATAGGAAAAACGGCATCCGGCTTGTATCGTTTTATTTCGGTTATCAAACCAGGGATATCGCCCATCACGTATTTGAAATGATTGCCGGTAAAAACCTTGCTGTAATTTTGGTTAATGATACCGGTAAGCTGGTGGTAAAGCGACTCATCAAACAGCAAAATCACGCCCTTATGCATCACCAGTAAAATATCATTGGGTGTTATATCATAAAAAGCCTGCAAACCGGCTTTGTCTTTTGCTTTAGCTATTATAATATCCGCATCAAATCCGTTGATAATGCTGCCACTATTTAGTTTCCAGATTTGGGCAGGGGATGAAGTAAGAGAGCTGTACAATTCATCATCATTAAGCATTTGGGTTTTACGCGCAAGGCGAATGTGATGCCAGATGTCCCAATGCCCGGTAAGTGTGCTGTCTGTGCCAAATAAAATCGTTGTTTTGCTTTTTAGCTCATCAATGGCCGCTGTTTTATTAAGCAGAAAATAGTTTGATTCGGGGCACCAAACCACGGCTTCGAAATGTTTGGCTTGTTGAGGATCCATAGCTACTCCATGGATCCCGATGAGCTTACGCTTAAGGATATTCCATTTAATTAGTTCATCTATTTCGGTATGGGCGATATCGTTTGTGCCCTCGCCTGTATGGATCACAGCCGGTTTATTTATTTTAAGCGGGTTATTGAGCCGTTTTTTCCAGTTTTTTTCAAAGCGGACAGAATGGATGCTCTGGCAATTATCAAATATGGTGATGAGAGGATCATTTATGGTAGCTTTTTCGCCATGGTTTACTACTGTAGTAATGCCGCAAAGCAGGTTTTTATAAACACCCCAGCGCTCGCGCAGGGCAATAGGGATTTTTAGCACAGATGCAATCTCATCAGCGTAAACGCGGTGAATGTGTTTTCCCCATTCGGTATAACTTTCATAGGTTTTATTGCCAAGCTGCGGAAAAAGATTGAAATCAAGATGGTCATGCGAGTTGATCAGGCCCGGAAAGGCAATGGCATCCACAAAGGTCAGCTGTTCGCGGTCATCAGTATGTGAAGGGGAAACCTGTTTTATTTTACCCTCACTTATACTTATGCTTACCACGGCATCATTTCCCGGTATCATCACATTATTCAGTACCATCAGTTCTCCTCAAGTGCAGCCCGTAAATAATGGGAAAGCCTTTATACTTATCATAAACATGAAGCGCGTTTTTATTGGCGTAATAATGCTTCATGGTTTCATCTATTTTAATTTCTTCTTCGGCAACCAGTATAAAGCTATTGTTCAGCAGCGCATCTTTAATAGTATTTACGGGGTGCACATAGTTTTCGACAGCTATAAAACTGCTGCCATGTTTAAATGTCCGCTTGCCGCCATTTGCCAGTGTCTGCGGATGGAAATCGGTAATGATGATGTCGCCGGTCGGTTTTAGGATCCGCATCCAGGCCTGCAAGGCAACTTCAATATTTTTGATGTGCGCAACGGTAAGGGTTGAAACTATGGTGTCAAAACTCCCCGATGGCATGTCACCGAACAGGTCGTCGGTAATTCGGTAAATATTTGCCGATAGAAACTTTCGCTGTAAACGGGCCAGCATTCCGGCAGATGTGTCAAAGCCTGTTAACCGCCCCGGATTTAGCGCAAATATTTTTTCCCAATGCCTGCCGGTACCGCAGCCAATATCGGCCACGTTTTTACCGGTGATAACTGTATCCGTAACCAGGCGGGGAAACAAAACTTCATCCAAATCGAGCATGAGGTTACCTGGCTGCGCATCATAATGCTCGGCCCAGATATCGTAGGCATCCACCGAGTTTTTCTCTATGATATCGGGCGGGAAAAAGCGCTGCTTAATATAATTTTTTACAGTTTGGATCACAATTGCGGGATATTAGTAACATCTTATATCAGCAAATACGGCCGTTAAATAATAATGGTTGCCAGCTATTTTATTTATAAAGGCAGGCAACCTGTGTGAAAGCCAGGGCGTATTTATTAGTGTGAAAGTGATAGTGTAGAAGCTCAGATTAATTGTTGAATGGGCAATCCCCCTCATTTGTGATTGGGTATGGCAGTTGGTTTTATTTTGTGTGCAGACTTTGTAATGGCAGGGGTGCTTTACAGGTTGCTTAAACTAAAAGATAAACCCATTGCCGGGGGGATTGAAAGCAAAGTATTGATACTAACAGATGAACAAGATATTATTATTTAACCCGCGTAGTGCAAATAACAAGTATCGCATACCTAATTCGATACTAAATATAGCGGCTTCAGTTGATGGAAAATATGACTGGGTAATTGTTGACGGCAATTGTGAGCATGACCCTATGATTAAGATAGATAGCTATTTAAGCACCGGCGAGTTTAAATACTTTGGGTTTACAGTTATGCCCGGTCCGCAGTTAAAACAGGCTATTACTGCGGCAAAAACTATAAAGCAAAGATATCCCAATACCAAAATGATCTGGGGCGGGTATTTTCCATCAAATCAGCCTAACGCGGTTTTATATTCCGGTTATGTCGATTTTATTATCAACGGGCCTGGTGATCACGCTTTCCCCGCCTTGATTGATGCCCTGGAGAAAAACGAACCTTATGAGTTTATCCGCAACCTCATCTATAAAGCAACCGATGGTAAGATTATCAAAACCGCTAAGGAGGACCTTTTAGACCAGGATAATCTGCCGCCTTTACCATATGATAAGCTGAACACTTTTTATCCCATTACCAAGTTTTTGGGTAAAACCTATCTGGGCGAAAAAACAATGGCCTATCACTCCAGTATCGGCTGCCCCTTCACCTGCTCCTTTTGTGCTGTAGTGCCGATATATGAGGCAAGGTGGAAGGCAAAATCAGCTCAGAATGTTTACAAGGATGTAAAATATATTAAAGATAAATGGGGTGCAGATGCCATTGAGTTTCATGATAACAACTTTTTTGTATCAGAAAAGCGCGCGGTTGAGTTTGCCCGTTTAATCAAACCCGAAAACATGACCTGGTGGGGTATGGCCCGTATCGATACCATGTCGAAATTTAAAGATTCATCCCTCGCTGCAATCCGCGAATCAGGATGTAAGATCATCTTTTTCGGAGCCGAAAGTGGTAACAATGCCATTTTAGAACAGATGGATAAGGGCGGAACGCAAACAGGCGACCAGATCATTGAGTTTGCCGAACGTCTTAAAAAGTTTGACATCATACCCGAATATTCTTTTGTATTAGGCACTCCGGCGCCAACCCAGGAACAGGTTCAGTCGCAAATTGATTTTGAAATAGACTTTATAAAAAAGGTAAAGGCTGTTAACCCTAAAACCGAGATCGTGATTTATACCTACAGTCCTGTGCCTACGGAAGGGTCAGAATTGTTTAAGCAGGTAATGAAAAGCGGCTTCCGTTTTCCCGAAACACTGGAGGACTGGATAAGCCCGGCATGGGAAGCCTTTGATCTTCGTAAAAATCCGCTCACGCCATGGCTTACACCGGAAATGATCGATAAGATCAGGAATTTTGAAACGGTGCTGAACGGGGTGTATCCAACGGTAACGGATATCAGGCTCAATATGATTAAACGTATGGCCATTAAACTGGTAGCTACCATGCGCTATAAGGCGAGCATGTACCATTATCCTTATGAAATAAAGTTGCTACAAAAGGTTTGGCGTTACAGGCAACCCGAAATACAGGGATTTTAATTTATGCAGATGACAGGCCAATCGTTATATCATACCTTTCAGCGTCTCCGCACATTGCAAACGCACCGCGTCGCTGCGCTACCCATCGTGATTTTGATGCCGCACAGTGCCTGCAACTGCCGTTGCGTAATGTGCGATATCTGGAAGGATAATAAAAACCTGAAGCAGCTTACCGAAGCAGATATAACTGATCTGTTAGGCGCTTTACGAAAGTTTGGTACAAAGCAGGTATTGATGTCGGGTGGGGAGGCGTTGCTGAATGCCAATTTTTTCAGGCTTTGCGAAATTTTGCGTGCTGAAAAGATCAAGGTTACGCTGCTGTCGACAGGTTTGTCTATCAAGAAAAACGCGTTCGATATTTTAAGACGGATTGATGATTTGATTGTTTCTTTAGATGGCGATGAACTTTTACATGATGCCATCCGAAATGTTCCAGGGGCATTCAATAAATTGAAGGAGGGAGTGGAGTACATTAAATCTCTCGAACCCCAATACCGCATTACAGCCCGTACCGTAATTCACCGTTTAAATTTCAGGAATTGGCCGGCCATTATTGAAGCGGCAAGGCAAATGGGTATTGACCAGGTGAGCTTTTTACCTGCCGATGTGAGCAGCCATGCCTTTAACCGCCAAACTGCATGGGCCGAGCCTCGGCAACATGAGATACTACCGACTGAAAATGAACTTGCCGAATTTCAGGAAATGACAAACCAGGTGTTGGCTAATAAAAGCGATTTTGCCAACAGGTTCATTGCCGAATCTCCGGCTAAGATCCGGGATATTTATGGTTATTATGCTGCTTTTTATGGCCATAATGCATTCCCGTTTAAAAAGTGTAATGCACCATGGGTGTCGGCAGTGATTGAGGCTGATGGCGCGGTAAGGCCTTGCTTTTTTCATGAGGCGATAGGTAACATCAGGGATAATTCATTAAATGATATTTTGAACAGCAAAGAGGCGATCAATTTTCGCAAAACACTGGATATGGCTAATGACCCTACCTGTGTTAAATGTGTATGCTCGCTTAATTTATCACCGCTGGCGAGGTTGGATTGATAAATAGAAATTATAACAGCACGGGATTTGTGCGATTCCCTCTTGAGAGGGATGTAGGGGGGGCGTTTCTTTCAAGATTGCTCGCATGCGGAATAACACACCCTGCAATTACACAGCCTCACGCGCCCCCTCTCAAGAGGGGAATGAAATCAGGTCTTTAAACACGATGAACAATATACTGTTTACACATTCTTACTTTTTACGGTTCGACCCAAAGCAATGGGGCATAGGGCAACCTTATGCGCCGCTGGGTACTATATACGCTGCTGCGCTGATGCGGGAGCGCGGTTACCGGGTAAGCCTGTTTGATACCATGTTTGTGAGCAATCCTGACGGGGTGATAGCCGCTATTGAGTTGAATAAACCGGATTTTTTTGTGGTTTATGATGATGGGTTCAACTACCTGACCAAAATGTGCCTCACCAATATGCGCGAGGCTGCATTTAAAATGTGCAAGCTGGCTAAGGAACGTGGCTGTACAGTTATCGTTTCCAGCTCAGATTCAACCGACAGGTATGCAGCATATCTTGCCGAAGGAGCTGATTTTGTGATATTGGGTGAAGCCGAACAAACGCTGACAGAACTTACTGACCATATCCGAAGTGGCAATACTGATCATTTTGAGATAAAAGGATTAGCTTACACGAGCGGCAGCGAGATTATTAAAACACCCGGCCGCGCGGTAATGAAGAAACTGGATAGTTTGCCAATGCCCGCCTGGGATTTGGTGAATATGGATACCTACCGGGATATGTGGATGAAGAATGCAGGCTATTTTTCAATTAATGTGGTAACCACCCGCGGTTGTCCGTTCAAGTGTAACTGGTGCGCCAAGCCTATTTATGGCAACCGGTATAATTCTCACAGTCCGCAGTATATTGTTAATGAGCTTAAAATGCTTAAGGAGCGGTGCCAGATGGATCATATCTGGTTTTGTGATGATATTTTTGGGTTGAAACCCGGCTGGGTGCAGGAATTTGCCAAACTGCTGGCACAGGAGGGAATTAAGGTCCGTTTCAAGATCCAGTCGCGGGCCGATTTATTGGCAGAGGAAGAAGCTGTAGCAGCCCTGGCCGCCGCCGGTTGTGAAAACGTGTGGATAGGGGCCGAAAGCGGATCGCAGAAGGTACTGGACGCCATGGATAAGGGTATCACTATCGATCAGATCCATACGGCTACGCACCTCATGAAAGCGCATGGCATTAAGCCATCGTTCTTTATCCAGTTTGGCTACCCCGAAGAAACGCGGGATGATATTACGCTTACCATAGATATGATTAACCGGTTGCTGCCATTTGAGATTGGTATTTCGGTATCCTATCCGTTGCCGGGTACCGGTTTTTACGAGCGCGTTAAAACCGAGTTGAAAAAGAAAACCAACTGGACAGACTCCGACGAGATGGCGCTGATGTTTAAAAACACCTACCCGCCTTTTTACTACAAGCAATTACATAAATATGTACACCGCAACTATCACAAGCACCTGGCTAAAAACAGCTTCCAAAAACTGCTAAAAGATCCGTTTGGGAGTTCGGTAAAAAATATCAGGAAAGCGTTATCGGTGTTTTATTATGCGCCGCTTACTTATCTTGAAAAGTTGAAGCTGGAAAAATTTGAAAAGGCAATATGACCGGCACCGCATCACCTATAAACGAACAATTTGCCGAGGCTGCATTCAGTAACCAGTCGGTAGTTTTTGATGAGCTGTACTCAGGCGACACGATAATTGCGTACAAGCGCAAACGCGTGCGTGATCATATCCTGCAATACCTGAAGCCTGGAAGCAACATCCTTGAACTGAATAGTGGTACCGGTGAAGATGCGCTGTTTTTTGCACAAAAAGGATTTAAAGTACATGCTACCGATATTTCAAAAGGGATGCAGCAGCAACTACGCGAAAAGGTGGTAAAGTATGATATGCAGCATGCCGTAAGCAATGAGCTTTGTTCATATACGCAGCTTGAACAGCTAAACAATAAAGGCCCTTATGATCTGATCTTTTCCAACTTTGCAGGCCTCAATTGTACCGGCGAACTGGAAAAAGTATTGAGCTCATTTGCCGGGCTACTAAATCCGGGAGGCACGGTGACCCTGGTGGCGCTGCCCAAATTCTGCCTCTGGGAAACTTTACTGGTATTTAAAGGGAAATTTAAAACTGCTTTTCGCCGGTTTTTTAGCAGTAATGGCCGCAAGGCGCATGTTGAAGGTGTATACTTTGATTGTTTCTATTACAACCCATCCTACATTAAAAAACGTTTAAAATCCGACTTTAAAGTATTGGATGTTGAGGGCTTGTGTACCATCGTGCCGCCATCATATATTGAAGGCTTTGCCGAAAAACATCCGCGTGCCTATAAAACACTTGCCCGTTGGGAGAACAGGTTGAAGGCCACCTGGCCGTTTAAGTACGTGGGCGATTATTATATTATTTCGCTGAGGAAAATGTAATTGAGAACGTCATGCTGAGTTTTGGAATCCAGCGGACTGTGAAGGGCTAATGACAAAAAGATGTGGTCACCCTGAGCTTGTCGAAGGGTCGCGCGCAGAGGCCTTGCCCGCCATGCTTCGACTGGCTACCCATGACAAGATAAAAAATGTGGTTTTTCGCAGCAGATCAGCTTCGGGTGAAAACGAACAGAACGATGCTGGGCGGTGCGGCTGCAGGGGCATAGCAAGTTTTTGCAGAAGCGGAGGCATTGCGTGCGAATCGGGGCAAAATAATTGCAGCCCGTGGTTCTGTTCGTTTTGCAGGGTGAAGGCCGCGCCGATGGCTACGGGGCCAGGTTGTGCGCAAAGAAGCCTCTCTGCTGCAAGCCTTTTTGGTTACTTTTGTGGCGACAAAAGTAACTGGCCCCGCGCGGCAAGAGCGCGACGATGTAAGTCAAATACTAATGAAGCCCGTTACCAGCCTGTCGGGGATTGCTTCATTCCTTGAAGCAATGACATGAACGCAGATGTCATTTTACCTTCAGAGGCCACGGGATTTAAATCACTCAGCATGACAGCTGTTTTAAATTATGCCAAAAGTAACTTGTTTCAGGAACCCATAGAACAGGTATTGTATACAGGGTTTAGACTTAGCATTTTAGGGCCGAAATAATTTCGGTATGACGATAAGGAGGAGTTTTATTGCGCCATCCGCTCTTCAAATTGCTGTAACAGCATGGAAACTTTAATCCGGTATTTTTCTATCAGTTTAATTTGAAAGTTCTCGGGAGAGGGCTTGGCAAAATGTTTGCTTGCGGCCATGCTCATTACCGTACCCCGCATATTCAATTTCTTCATTTCAGTTTTCTTGTTCCATCGCCCGGAGGTGATTTTCATCAATACATTATCCAGCCAATCGCCGAATGGATTATTGAACAGGCTTTCTGCAAATGTTTTATACCACCGCTTTTTTAATGGTTTAGCAGTAGCGAGGCGCATACATTTGTTAGGCAGGAAACCGGAGGTCCAGGCATTAGATTTATAAAAGCTTTCAAAGGTAAGGTCACCCTCTAATGGGATAATAGTTGCTACTTCAATTGCTGTATAAATGTTCTTTTCAACTATCTGCAGTTGGGCCTCATCAATATAGTAGTTCATGCAGTAGTTGTGCTGTTTACCAACCAAAAAGGTAAGTTTTTTGAACATATGCATAAACGTACGTGCAAGCCAAAGCCTGTTGCGTTCGGTAATGATAAAAAAATCAATGTCCGAATTGTCATCGGCAAAGTTTTTGGACAAAGAACCTGAAATGCCTATACCACGAACGTAAGGAAACCGGATCAGGAACGCGCCTATTTCTTTAGCTTTATTGATTAGCCCGGCAGCTTTTTTGTTTCCTTTATTACGCCTCACCGCTATCATATAATCGTTTTTGAGCGAATAAAACCTATCGAAATGAAATACCAGCTTATTGACGATAAGTTGATCAAGCGCTTCAGTGAAATCATGTCGGCCATACTTGTTTTCCAAAAACAGGAATATCTCGCCGTAGGTTAACGGGTAGTCCCACATGTCAAAATAGGCAAGGGTAGCTAAAATATTATTCCTGGTATTTAACAATCGTTTATTGTTTTGTTCAACTAAGATGACTGTACTTTTCACGTCTTTGTATATATAATGATGACGTACCCCTTGCAGCTTTGGTTGCCTGTTAATAAACTAATTACACAATATTCTTAGCGTGGGTAGCTGTTGTTTCTGAGCTTGCAGAAAATATTAGTAGTGAGAAAAATACACTGTAAAAAAAGATGCCTTTATCCACATCTAAAAAGTTTTCTGAAAAGGAAACGGCGGTTATAATAACCATAAAAGCCATGAGCAATAGGTCGCGTTTTGTAACGGCTGCCCTGATGCCAAATGCCAGCACGCACAGGTAAACCATCAACCCAACGACCCCCGATTTAATAAAAAAGCTGATAAACTGGTTATGTGCATTTAACCCGGCCAGGTACGACCGGTAAAATTGATGGTCAAAAAATGGGTCTTTGAGCAAACCAATTTCAGTGCCTGCGCCATGACCTATAACAGGCGATTGTGCTCCCACGCTAATGGCCACGCTCCAGCGCGCTAATCGCGGATCGGTGAGTTCGGCGTCGGTTGATTGGCTCAGGTCTTTTTTTAGCTCGGTTACATAACGTTCCTTAAAAGTATCCCGGGTATAAATGCCTGCCATCACCACAATAAATAATGCTGCGCTAATGGCCATAAACCTGAAGCGGTTTCGCCCTTTTAGTATAAACAAAGGCAGCGCGATATTTATAATAAGCAGCAAAGCTATAAATATCGATTTTGAACTAAGCTGCAAAATGCCCATTGCTAAAATACCGCAGCAAGTAAGCCAGAAAAATTTACGGGGCATTACTGTTTCCGTTACTAAAACATACAGCAGATAAACCAGTGCTATGGCTATCTGCATGGAAAAAAATGTAGCATGGATTTCCAGCGGTTCCGAAAAATTGTGGTTTGTGAACGCTGGGGACGCTAATGCTTTTAAAGGCAGATGATAATATTTTATCGTAACAAGCGCCTGTAAAAAAAGATAAGTGATAGTGATGGTACAGCCTAATGAAAATACGAATAAAAAATTATGCCGGTATTTTTTTAGATCGAGCGGGTTAAAACAAAAGATTAATGGGATAAGCAAAATGGTAACCTGCCTGCCTAATTCTGTAAAAGCCTGGGGTTTATTGGTGGTGTAAATAATGCTCAAAAGTGTTACAAAAAAAACAGCAGCCAAAGCAAAGTTAGCCCTTGTTAATAGCGGATTTATAGTTGTTTTGCGAATTTGGATAATAGTATGCAGGGCCAGGCCTATTAAAAACAGGTGGCTGTAAAACAGGTTGAAGGGCAGGCTCAGCAATAACAGCATCAGCAGGTAATAGCTTATCCTGTTGTTTAGCGTATCATCAGGCTTTAATAGCTTTTCCATGTTGTTGCTGATAGCATTCCAGTATAAAATCTTCGTAATCGTTGATCACTACCTCCCAGCTAAACTGGTATTGTATCTTATGAAGGTTATTTTTCACCATTTCGCGTTCGGTATCCTTGCGCTGCACATTCTCAACCAAATGGCGTACCTCGTTAGCATTATCAAAATAAAAAGCATCTGAATTGAGTACCGATTTATTGAAGGGATTATTATGGGCCGCAATCAGGGCTTCGCTGGCCATGGCTTCAAGCAGCGACGGATTAGTGCCACCCACGCTATGCCCGTGGAAATACAGGTAGCTGTTATTCTGTAGCGCGCGCACAACCGAATTATCAAAATTGGCCCCCTTAAACTGGATGCGGTCATCGTTTTTAAACCTGTGGGTTATGAATTTGCCAAAGCGGTTGCTGGTATCGCCCAAAACCATAAAGCTTTTTTTTGATGAACTGTTGTTAAAGCCTTCTAAAATAGTTTCGATGTTGTTTTCGGGCTCCATGCGGGCCATCAGCAAAAAATAATCTTCTTTAAGCACCTCGCTTTTATCAAACTGCTCACGTTCCTGGTCTGAAAACAGATCGGCACCATAGGGGATATACCGGCTGTCGACCTCGTACTTATCCTTAAGGTATGACCTGATTACCCTTGAGTCGGAAATATAATACTGACTATGTTTCACGGCCAGCTTTTCCGCGTACTTCAAAAATTGTTGTACAGGCTTTGAGTACTTGGAGCGTTTCCACTCCAGTCCATCCATATTGGTAATGATAACGCTGTTGGACGGGTAAAGGTGCCCCCAAACCGAGCTGCTGGTGTAGCCCATAAGCAGTACTACATCAAACTTACGTTTACGGGCATCCATAAGGCAGTTAAAATCATAGGCAAACTGCCCGGCAGTGCCTATCAGATACTCCGGATCGTAACAATGTACAATGTTAACGCCGTTCCAGGTATCGGCTTCATAAGGGTGGTTATGGGAGTTATAAACGGTAACTGAATGTCCTTTTTTTACCAAGCCGGCCGATACATATTCGGAAATATGCTCAAACCCGCCATAGTAGTTCGGGATGCCCCTCGTGCCTAAGATCGCTATTTTTAGTTTCATGACAATGAAAATTTGCTTGTAACAAGTTGTAAAATATGGTGCTGCTTTTTTGCCAGTGGTATTGCTGTTCAACATGCCGCGCTACTTGGCTGGTGAAGGCATCGCCGGGTGGTTGCTGTGCGGCAAGTAATAGCTTTTGCTCAAAATCGGCATGATTGGCCGGGTTAAAAGTATATGGCGCAAAAAAATAGAAATTTTTCATAGCCGTTTCTGCCGAGCATAATACAGGTGCACCACAAATGGCTGCTTCAAGCGGCGGGATCCCAAAGCCTTCGGCTTTTGAGGGATATACAAACAGCCTGCAGGCCCGGTAAAAGGCCGCCAGATCGGCCTGTTCTGCCTGCGGTATCCACCTGAAAAACCGCTCTTGCTCAGGCGTAAGGCTCTTGATGAGCCTGGCTAAGCCCGGTGTTTTTATGGATGCTTTACCAATGAACACCAGGCCAATGCCTTTTTCGTACAGCTTCAGTTTCAAATATTTTTGCAGTAACAAAAGGTGGTTTTTGCGGGGTTCAATGCGGCTGGTGTACAGGATGAAATTTCTTATGCCGAATTTTTCCGCTATCCAATCTTCTGCCTCTGGTTTTGATGACTGGTATTGCAGCAATGAGTTACTTACCCCGTTTTGGATAATATGCACCTCGTCAGCGGGGATTTGGTAATAATCACAGATCCTGTCTTTTGAATAGTCGGATACAGTGGTTTTGATATCTGCATTTTTAATGCTGCGGCCAAAAAGGTAATTGCGCGTTAAGCTGAACAGGATGGGGAAATCTGTCCTGAAATCGTTAAACAGCAAATCGTGCATGGTTACTATGTACCTGCAGCCCGCCATTTTTTTAGGGCTGACGTATTGAAAATGTGCAAAATCAAACCTGTATTTTTTGATGTAGGCCGGTATATCAAATACAAAGCGCAGGATGTTGATTCCCCTGTTTTTATAAGGCAATATGTTTTGCGGCGGCAGCAGGGGGAACAATCTGCGGACATTATCGGTATCGTGGGCGCCGATGTAAATATCTATGTCCGGGCGGTGGGCCAGCAGATGGTTGTATAATTCGCGTATAAAAGTTTGCGCTCCTTGAAATTCTTTGTCAAAGGAGTGGGCATCAACAAACAGTTTTATCTTTTTAGCTGCCATAATTCAATTCGTTTTGATTTAAAACAGCGGTTGGCAGCTCGGCGTCGGCTAATCGGAAATTGCGTTTACCTAATTGGTATAAACTCATCAGCATACGCTCGGGCAGAAATGACATCAGCAGCAAAAAATAATTTTTGAGATGCAGCGGGCTGATAGAAAGTGTTTTCAGCAGGTTTTCCCTTGCCTTTTCCGGCTGATAATTATTCCACAGGTATTTTTTGCCGAGCAGGGCATAATAAGCTCCTTTTTTGATGCGTGGAGATAACTGTTTAATGCCGATCTCAGACAACTGCCTTCCTTCGGCTTCAGTAATGCTCCCCTTGCGCAGGGCATTGTACTTGATCTGCCTAAATTTACCTGTACGCCATTTTTCATCAATGGTAACAGATTCGGCATTGAGCCTCACCTTAATGAGCGGTTGATTAAGGTTAAAAGCTTTTTCGTGTTTAAGGATACCTGCCCACAAAAAATGATCTTCAAAAGTGTAGGCCAACTCATTGTAGCCACCGGCATTTAAAACGGTATCACGCTTATAAAATACACTGGAGTGAATGAAGGGACAAATCCTGTAACTGAGCTGCCTTATCTGGTTATGGCTCAGGGCGTCAGGTTGCCAGGTAAATATCAGATCGCCGTTAACATCGGTATAGTCAACTCCCGAACCAATAATGCTATAATAGGGATGAGATGTGATGAAATCATACTGCACCTGCAGGCGGTAAGGATAACATACATCGTCGGCATCGAAACGGGCTATATAAGGCGCCCGCGCGTGGCGTAAACCGTTGTTGAGGGCTGCAGCTACGCCTTTGTTTTCCTGGCTCAAAATCACTATACGCTCATCGTTAAATGAGTTAATAATATCTGCCGTGTCATCAGTTGAGCCATCATTTACAATCAGCAATTCAAAATCAGCAAACGATTGTTCAAGTACCGATGTAATAGCTTCGCGAATATATTTACCGGCATTATAAGCAGGCATTAAAACAGTAATTTGAGGGCTATGCATACGCAAGTTCCTCCTGCACTGTAGTTTTTGTTTTCAAGTGGGGTGTAGTAGTTTCTTTTATATTGAGGAGTAACATCAATTCAAAAATTACCAGTACCGAGAGCTGCTCGAACCAGTAATCGAGAAAGAATATGCCCGTTACCATCATTAGGATGGGCAAACCATAACTAAGCTTTTTATAATGCCGGGCAAAAAAGCCAATGTAAAATATAAGCAGGGCAAGCAACCCGAGGATACCGTATTCACTAAGCATTTGATCGTAAGTGGAGTAGGGGTTATTGCGTACCGAACGGAAACCTGCGTCCTTGCTGAAAAAGCTCAGGTACAGGTCTAAATGATTGTGCATAAATGCCGGGTTGATATAGATGTATTTTTGGGGATAATTGCCCCTTATACCGGCACCAACCGCCCTGAAAGCTATTTTGGATGAAAAATTTCCGGGAGCTAAACCCACTATACTTTGTAAAGGATGACTGATAAGATAATTAAAGGTTTGTATTGCACCGGTAATCTTTCCAGGCAATGCAGGATTGAAGGGCTCAAGCCGGCAAAGTGGTAGCTGATCCTTGTGAGCAGCTATACAGTCGATAAGCTGTTGCCTGTCGGGAGTCATTTCGCCGGTGTTATAAAATTCGGCAAAGTGTGTGTTTGGCCCCGGGATGTATAGCCTGCCGTCATCGGTAAGCGGCAAGCTTTTGATCTTTTTGTCAAGTGCGCTTGGTTTTTCCTGTTGGGCCTTTATCCTGCTCAGGCTGTCCAGATAGTTTTGTGCAAATTTTCTCCTTTGTTCATCCCTGGTTATGAATCGCCCGCCGGGATTGGCAGTTGTTGCCTGCCCTGCTGCATGGCCCTGTTTTTCAATACGATTTTCCCGCAGCGTACTTTTAGTCACTTCGTTAATATACTTTTCATTTTGCGGCGATATTTTGACGAGGGAGATCACATAAAGCAGCAATGCCACTACTATCATGCTTTTTTGATTGCGCGTGGTTTTATAAACAAAAATGAAAGCGAGGAGCAGCAGTACCAAAATGCTGATGAGGTTACTGTAGGTAAGTGCCAGCGTGCTCATGCACACGATCATCATGGGCAAATTATTCTTATAAATGAAGTAAAACACACCGAAAGCGCAGATAACAGCATTGGTTGATGAAATGTCAAAGCTTATGCCCATTACATCATCGCCGGTATTGATATAATAGCGCTGATGCATTCCCATAAAAGCATAGGGGTTAATGCTTTTAGTGATCCACATAATATGCATTAGGTTACCTGCCGAGAAAACTGCGTTTATGATAAAAAAAATGATCAGTGTACGGTAAATGGTTTCGGCATCTGTTTTATCAACCATCAGCTTAACCTGGTGAACGGCCAGCAGGGCCAGCGCCCAGCATATCAAAGCCCAGCCAAAAACAGGTATATAATACAGGTTGGAAAAATTTTGGTTGATGACTGCTGCGGCAATAGCTATAGGGAAAACCAGCAGATAGAATAACGGGATCCTTGAATTGCGCAGCTTAAAGCCAAATTGAAAGTTAAACTGGCTTATGTAAACAAAAATCAACGCAACTATCTTAAATGGGATCCGCACGTTGATAAACAGCAGCAGGAAGATCAGCAGCCGCCAATCGGCATAAGTTTTCCACCTCTTAATATCAAAACCCGGCAAACTGATTGTCATTATTCCTTTGTATTTATTGATGTTCATTTCCCGGTTTTGCCGGCCTTGTCGCAATTGTTTCGTTTAAATAGGTTACGTGCCAAAAAATGGAATGGTTGCCTCGTTAATGTGCTGATATATGCAGATATTTAACCGGGATATTAAAATGTTACAGGCAACCGGCCGATAAAAACAATAGTATAAGAGTATAAACATATACGTCGTTGTTCAGGAGTAAAGCGTTCATCAGGTTTTTTTCGTCAGGTTTGCAGGCACTTGCCTTGCAGGTGCTTGGCAGTATCTTTTTTTATATTATTTCTGTTTACCTGAGTAAGGACAGCTTTGGAGCCATTAGCTGGATGAATGCCTTATCTATATTTGTTACCACCATCTTGGGGTTTGGACTGGAACAGGTAGTGATCAGGCGTATAGCAGCCTCACAACGGTCGGATTGGGCGGCGGCGGCATTTTTGTTCCATTCGCTCGCTACTTTTTTTGTAACCCTGGGCGTATTGTTATTATTAAGTTTAATATTGCACGACAATATCTACCAGGCGCTGCCATGGTTTTTTATAGCCCAGGGCCTGCTTTTCCTGGGTATTCCGTTAAAACAGTTTCTAAACGCAAAGGAAAAATTTACGCCCTATGGTATAATCGCCGTTATAAGTAACAGCTTAAGGGTTTGTGGTGCATTCTATCTTATTACTATACAGCAATTACAAGTTCGTTCTGTAGTAATGGTAATGATAGGCACAGCCGGGGCCGAATTGCTGGCACTGCTCATGTATGTTATCACGAAAACAGATTTTAGTTTTAAATTTCAACTTCGGGCTTATAAAAAGTTGCTTAAAGAGGCCTCGGCGCAGTATGTATCGGTAATATTTGATATGAGCTTGTCGCGGATGGACTGGCTGTTGCTGGGTTTTATGGCAAGCAAAACCGTGTTGGCCGACTATAGTTTTGCATACCGGGCTTATGAGCTTTCGCGCCTGCCCATGCTTGTTATAGCTCCCGTTATTTTACCGCGCCTGTCAAGGCTGATGGCCTTAAAGCCATCTAACCAATTGCAGGAGCAGGTAAATTCCTTTAATACAGTCGAGTTGCTGTTGGCTATGCTCTTACCACTTGTCCTTAATATACTTTGGACACCTGTAGTGGGGATGATAACCGGCGGCAAATATGGCGCTGCCAATGCTACCGAATTTTTGATCCTGTCATTGTGTATACCCCTGCAGTTTTTCATAAACCTGCTTTGGTCGTTAAGTTTTAGCGTTAAAAAGTACAAGGCTGTATCATCTGTTACCGTAATCTGTGCTACAACAAATATTGCGCTTAACCTGATATTGATCCCGCTACTGGATGGTATTGGTTCGGCTGTGGCATTTTTAATTACCAATATATTACAGGCGGTGCTTTATTACAGGTTGGTGAATGAAAATATTATGCATATCAGCTTACGGCCATTTGTGATACTACTTCCTGCTGCTTTGGCCGGCTGGTTTATAACAGCTTCAATCAACATACATTTCTTGTTCAGGCTTTTATTGGGGATAGTTTTTTATCTGTTAATAGCTTTAATATCAAAACAATTGAGCAGTCGTAATATTCAAAACAGTAAACAGTTTTTAGCGCAATGAACATTTTATACCTGTGCGATGAATATCCTCCCGGACCGCATGGCGGTATTGGAACCTATGTGCGGCTCATTGCCCGGCAAATGGTAAAGCTGGGACATAAGGTAATTGTTGCCGGGTTGTATAGCCGCGGATACGGAGGCGCGGATGAATTTGAGGATGAAGGTGTAAAAGTTTTGAGATATCGCTGGAGCATTGATGATAAGTGGTTTGAAAATCAGCGGTCTGCCGGGGTACGGATGCTCAACAGGATATTACTGGATACAGGTATCACGCAACGGGATATAAAAAGAAGCCTTGCGGCTTATCAAAAAAAACTGGAACATATGATAGCCGATGAGCAGATCAATATTATTGAAATGCCCGATTATAATGACTATATCAGGTTTTGTAAATCATATGTGCCGTTCCCCACATTGCCTGTTCCTATAGTTGTTAAATTAAATGGTTCCATTACTTACTTCAATGCTGAGGCAGGAACACCGGTGGCACCGTATGTTTTGAAAATGGAGCAGGATATTTTAAACCGCGCAGCGGCTGTTAGCAGCGCAAGCGCCTATACTGCAAAAAAAAGCGCTGATTACCTGTCGTATAACAAGTTCATCACGGTGTTATATAATGGTATAGATATAAACTTAGCAGTTGGAAACAGTACACCGGCCGATACCAAACAGGTGGTATTTACGGGGAGCCTTGTTCAAAAGAAAGGGATTTTTCAGTTAGCGGAGGCCTGGAATATAGTTATAAAACAGGTCCCTGATGCCCGGTTACTGATACTGGGGAAAGGCCCGGTAAGTAAAGTAATCGCCTGCTTGCAGAAGGATGCAAAAAGCAGTGTTGTGTTTAAAGGACATGTGGAGAGGGATGAACTTTATGCCTGTTTAAGTAATTCGGCAGTGGCGGTATTCCCCTCGTATGCCGAAGCTTTTGCACTTGCGCCGTTAGAAGCCATGGCATGCGGAACGGCGGTGATCAATTCAAACCGCACATCCGGCCCCGAACTTATTGATGATGGCGTTAACGGGCTGCTGATAGATCCGGACAATATTGAGCAATTGGCATCGGCAATAGTTACATTGCTCAATGAGCCTGAAAAACGCCTGCGACTTGCTTTAGCTGGCAATGAAAAGGTAAAAGGATGTTTTGATATCGATATGGTGGCCAGACAAACCCTGCAGTTTTACCAACAGGTTCTGGACAAAGTTTTAAGTCGATAGTACTTAGCCTCAGGTCAAAAGTCCTGTTTAATTTTGACTTCAGACTACCAACTATACGATATCATACCTTGGTTAGTTAATTTGCTCTATAGCCAACTCATTACGATAGGTGTTTCGCGTTTGAGACAGCTCTTTATATTGTTTCAGATAAGCGTATTTAAGGCGTGTGTTTTTATAAATAACACGCGCTATAGCCAATCCTTCAGCTCCATCTAAAAAACCAAGCCTGATAATGTAATTGCGTAAAAAGCCAAAAGCGGGCGAGAAATGTAGCTTGATAAATGTAGCCTTTTTACCGGCTTTGTAATATTTGGCTGCGCTTAGCTGCGCATACAGAATAGCTTTACGCTTAAAGTCATCTATATCAGTTACAGAGTGGTGTTGGATATAACCCGCTATGCTTTTGATCTCGGCATCGGAAGGCAAAAGCAAGGTTTCGTGTACTTCGGTTTCGCCCCATTTTACCAATGAACGATTAAACAAACGCAGGTGATGATCATTTCCCCAATTACCAAAGCGGATCAGCTTTTTGCTAAAGTATGATTTGAATTTGATATCGTAAACAACATTCGGTTTGTCAAAGGTTAAATCATGGAGCGATTTAATAAGCTCCAAATCAGGTATCTCATCAGCATCAATACTTAAGATCCAGTTGTAACGGGCCTGGGCTATCCCTTTATTTTTGTTTGCGCCGTATCCGCTCCAGCTTTTTTGAAATACCCTGCAGCCATAACGGGAGGCAATAAGCGGTGTGCCATCGGTACTGTCATTATCAATCACAACAATATCATCCGTAATTAAAGAAGCCATTTTTATACAATCTTCAATTAAGGCAGCTTCGTTTTTAGTAATGATCACAACAGACACCGGTACCATGCAACAGTAGTATTAGTAATATAAATTATTAAGGCTTGTTATGCCCTTTTATAATATATATCGTGCATGTTCCGGGGATGGTTGCCTTAAGATAAATAAACCGGCGAAAAAACATTATGGATTTTGCTTATTCCATTCTGTTATATTAATCAGTTTGTCAGAAATGGCATTTCGACAATTCGGATTGGGACACAAGATAATCCAGCGATCTTTAGCTTGTTCAATTACCGGACGGGTCCCGCAAGTTTTACAATTTTTTACAGGGAAGTTTGGGTTTATATCGATTCTCATAAAAGGCCTTTCAAACAGGCGGGATTTACATGGTATTACGCTATAAACACACGTACCGGTTGCCTCATTATCAAAAATATAATTATTTGTAGGGATTTATTGAGGCTGTATTAACTTGTGCATATTTTGTATATATGATTTCTGTAGGTGAGAAAAGTGTGCATGATTTTATCCAACAGTGTGAAAAAATTAAATTATTTTGCACAACAGGCAACCTTTTAATAATAGTTGCCGTGATGTGCGTAGATAAGGTTAAATTTATGTGTTTGATTCTGAGTTTATAAACCCCATATGGGCGAAGAAGAGTTACATCAACTGATCAATGGCTGCGTAAAGCAGGACAGGAAAAGTCAGAAAATGCTCTATAAGGCGTTTTATGGCTTTTCTATGGGTATTTGCCTGCGTTACGCGGGCAACCGTGATGAGGCTGCAGAAGTAATGAACCAGGGCTTTATGAAGGTATTTACCCATATAGACAGGTTTGATACTTCCAGGCCGTTTAAAGCATGGATTGGCCGCATTATGATGAATGTTTCTATTGATTATTACCGGGCCAATTTAAAAATGGCTTACACGGAAGATCTGGAGAAGGCAGAAAATGTGAGCGAGGGGGACCTGACAGATAAAAATTTAAATTATGAAGACCTGCTGGCTATGGTACAGCAGTTGCCGCAGGCTTATCGTACTGTATTTAACCTTTTTGCGATTGACGGATATTCGCATGAAGAAATAGGCGAAATGTTGAATATCAGCCCCGGAACTTCTAAATCAAACCTGCATAAAGCACGTCAAAAACTAAAACAAATGATATTAAAAGCAGAGGAAACTGCTAATAAAACCAAATACAACAGGGGTATGGATTTTAACCCGATTGTGGCCTATAATGGCATAGGTATAGATGTAAGGACAACTTTTTTTAATAATGGTATCAGAGGATGAAAAGCGAAGAAGATTTAGATAACATTTTTAAGAAGAGGCTGGAAGACCCGGCAAATCATCGATCGTTTAACGAGGATGACTGGGATGCGCTTGAACAAATGCTTGACACGGGCAAGAAACGTCGTGGAATTGTTTACTGGTTGCCAATTGCAAGCGGAATAGCAGCGATGTTGCTGCTGTTTTTAGGATGGTGGTTTTTTAAACCTAATGTAAAGGATGATAATACAACAGGGCAACAACAGGTTAAGGTTAAGCCCGCTGCGCCTAAAACAAATCCCGGAGCCAGTGGCGGGGTTACGCCGCAACCACCAACAGACAGTTTATTAACAACCCGGCCGGCCGGGAACAGCAACATAGCTGCCAACAGCAATACAGGCAATCATGCTCATACAGGTCAAATAAGTTTAACGCCATCTGTTGCCGGCTCCCACCATAATATTCCAGGTGTAAATAAAAAGGGAATTAGCCGGGATACCATTATGCAACACGATCACGCCCTGATGGCAGGTACCGAGCCAACTGGTAATAATGGTACCATTTCAAATTTGCTGGCAAATAGGGCATTATCACTTGACATACAATCTTCTCCTTTAGCTGTTCCTGATTTTAAAACAAATATTGAAAGGCAACCTTTTCAAGCATCTGCAACAAAACCTAATAAAAAAATAACTAAACAGAGCTTTGGTTACCGGCCGCAATGGGCTATTACGGCGCTGGCATCATCTGATGTTAATGGTACAAATTCCTTTCAGGGTAAAGTTGGCAGCAACTATGGTTTACTGCTTTCATTTGGTGCCACTAAAAAGTTAACTATTACAAGTGGTGTTGTGTATTCGTCAAAGCCTTACAGTACAAGCTTTGCTAATTATAATACTACATATAGCTTTAAGCATGACCCAATTGATGTAACTGCCGATTGCAAAATGCTTGATATCCCAGTTAATATAGCTTACCAGGTGTACGGTAATTTTCGCAATAAATTATCGGTGGGTACTGGTTTATCCTCATACCTGATGCTGCATGAAAAGTATACTTATAACTATGGCGATGGTGCTAATAGTGCCGCATGGCCTCAAACTTATACTGTACCTAACAGCAAGGGGTATTTATTGAGTATTATCAACATAAATGCAACTTATGAGCACAAAATAAACTCAAAGTTTGGGGTAAGCGTTCAGCCTTATATGAAAGTGCCAATTTCAGGAGTTGGATATTCTGATATTAAACTGCAGTCTACGGGGGTAGCGGTGGGGGTAACGTATAATCTTAATTCGTTCAGAAAGCCGTAAGCATTTTGTACAACCCTTACGGTGAGGCAGGGAAATCGCGTTTAAAATAATTCGATCTGTTTTACTAATCTCATACTGAAAAAATTCTACACTAATGCTTTGCAAACTCTCCACAATTAATCGAATTACACGAATCTTAAATTGATTCAATTCGTGTAATTCGATTAATACGTAAAAATTAGTGTGAAAATTTTTCATTTATTGTTTTCCAATCTGCACCTGGTTAAAAGCAATTTCCCCAGGGTAGAGACCCGTATTCCTCTTATACTAAATGGAATTATTATCTTGCGCCACATTTACCGCACAAGATCAATCTCCATGAAAAAACTACTGTTTTTTGCCCCCTTGTTATTACTATTTTCATGTGGGCATGGCCCGGCACAGCAACTCGAAAATAAAAAACTCAACGGCCTTGCCGTTGAATATGTAAAGCTTGGCCTTGCAATAGGGCAATACGACGGCGATTTTGTAGATGCTTATTACGGGCCGGATTCACTGAAACCCAAATCCGAGCCTCTTAAAACTTTCCCTAAGGATAGCCTGCTGGCATCGGCAAACAGCCTGATGAATGACCTGCGTACCATCGCCAACACTTCGAAAATTGATACCAATAAGATCCGTGCTAACTGGATGGCCGATCAACTGGTGGCATTTAGCCGCCGGATTCGTATTTTTTCGGGAGAGGAGAGGCCTTTTGATGAAGAATCGCGCGAGTTATTCGGTGTAGCAGCCCCGGTTTATACCGATGATTTTTTTAAAGGGCAGATAGCTCTGCTCGACAGCATTTTACCGGGTAAAGGAAACGTGAACGACAGGTTTCAAAAACTGGCTAATAAGTTTATTATCCCAAAAGATAAATTAGACCTTGTTATAAAAGCGGCTATTGCCGAAGCCCGCAAGCGCACAATTGCACATTACCAGCTGCCTGCCGGCGAAACATTTACGCTGGAGTACGTAACTAATAAGCCATGGTCGGGCTATAACTGGTATAAAGGAGGTTACAAAAGCACTGTACAGATCAATACCGACCTGAAGATCTTTATTGACCGAGCTATTGATGTGGGCAGTCATGAAAGCTATCCCGGGCACCATGTATACAACATGCTGCTGGAGAAAAACCTTTATCATGATAAAGGCTGGGTTGAAATTTCTCTGTACCCGTTGTTTAGTCCGCAATCGTTAATTGCCGAGGGCAGTGCCAATTACGGTATCGAGGTAGCGTTCCCTGGTGATGATAAAATAAAGTTTGCCAAAAATGTATTGCTGCCGCTGGCTGGCTTGGATACCGCCGGTGCCGACCTGTATTTCAAGGCCCTCGCCATAAAAGGAACTTTAAACTATGCACGTAATGAGGCTGCAAGAGGGCTGATCAATAATACCATGAGCCAGGATAAAGCATTGTCGTACCTTAGAAAGTATTGCCTCATGAACGATGAGACAGCTCAAAAATCAATCAGCTTTATCAAAAAATACCGCAGCTATGTTATCAACTACAATTACGGCCAGGATTTAGTGAAAAACTACATTGAATCAAACGGAGGCACGGCCAAAGCTCCTGCAAAGCGTTGGGAATTGTTTGGCAAATTGCTGAGCCAGGAAGTTGAACCGGTAAGCTTGGTAAAGAAGTAAACGGCGTTTTACTGTTTGGGGGATGTTGTGTCCGTTTGAACGGATGTTTATATAGAAGAAGCTGCGTCATAAATCAAATTGACAACCCCGGTGCTGTGTTACCTATGAGTTAAAATTAGCCGATAATATTTATACAAAAGGGGTTAACATATTTTTGCTATAAAATTATATCAATTAATTGATTATAAATATTTTTAATAAATATTAACCCTGAATTGTGTTAATCCTGTTAACCCCTATTTGTTAGAAAAATTAATTTAACAGAAACTATAATATCGCTTAAGGTATTTGGATTAAAAAATGAAGCTTATCATTTATAATACCGCCTCCTTCTATTTATAAGATAATTTTTATTCATACATTAGAAGGCATCATATTCCTGATGACGGAACCAATTTGACATCAAAATTGCCTTATAAATGATTAAGCCACGGTATTTTATAACCATGTGTTTTGTGGCAGGTATTTATGCTTCCTGTAAAAATCAGCATAGCAATAACCTATACAGCGGCTGGTCGGCTTATGCAGGTTCAAAAGAAGGGCTTCGATATTCATCCAACGATGAAATTACTTTAAATAATGTAAACAAGCTAAAAGTGATGTGGACTTTTAGCACGGGCGATAAGGACACTGCCAACCGCAGCCAAAATCAATGCAACCCAATTATGGTTGATGGTATTTTGTATGGCACCAGTCCTAAATTGAAGCTATTTGCGCTCAATGCTGTCACGGGCCAGCAAAAGTGGCTGTTTGATCCAGCAAAGGATGATACCACCAATAACGGCGACCCGATGGCTTATTATAAAGTGAGCCGTGGAGTAATATACTGGCAAAATGATAATGGCGGCGAAAAGAGGATTTTCTACAGCGTGGGTGCTAAAACCTGGGCTATTGATGCCGAAAACGGCACTCCGGTGCGCTCATTTGGCAAGGGTGGCTATCTCGACCTCACTAAGAATTTAGACAGGGATATCAAATCATTTGTCGCAGGAACTACGCCCGGCGTGGTTTATAAAGATGTATTGATTGTTGGTGATCGTGTATCCGAATCAGCCGATGCAGCCCCTGGGCATGTGCGTGCTTACGATGCCCGTACAGGAAAGTTAAAATGGATCTTCCACACCATACCGCATCCCGGCGAAGTGGGTTACAATACCTGGAAAGATACAACGGCTTACAAAAAATTTGGCGGAGCTAACAATTGGGCGGGTATGGCTTTAGATGAAAAGCGGGGGATCGTGTACATTCCAACCGGCTCAGTAGGTGGCGACTTTTATGGTGGGTTCAGGAAAGGGCAAAATCTGTTTGCCAATTCATTGCTGGCACTTGATGCAGCTACGGGTAAGCTGAAATGGTATTACCAATTTGTGCACCATGATCTGTGGGACCGGGATTTGCCCGCTAACCCTAACCTGGTAACTATTGTTAAAGGCGGTAAAAAGATTGATGCTGTAACCCAAATTACCAAACATGGGTATGTATTTATGTTCGACAGAACGAATGGCAAACCTATATTCCCGATAGTGGAAACACCTGTGCCAACCAAAGCCCTTCCCGGCGAAGAAGTTTGGCCTACGCAACCCATCCCAACTTTGCCGCAACCTTTCGCCCGGC
This sequence comes from Mucilaginibacter rubeus, assembly GCF_014643835.1. Classification (GTDB taxonomy): domain Bacteria; phylum Bacteroidota; class Bacteroidia; order Sphingobacteriales; family Sphingobacteriaceae; genus Mucilaginibacter; species Mucilaginibacter rubeus. The sequence continues at coordinate 404,708 of NZ_BMKD01000001.1, forward strand.
AAATGTTTAATCCCGAAGATGTTACCGGCCGTACGCCCGAAGTGCACAGGGAAATGCTGTCAAAATATAACCAGGTTAAAAACCGGATCATGTTCACCCCGCCAAGCAAGGAGGGAGGCTGGATCTTCCCCGGTTTTGACGGCGGGGGCGAGTGGGGCGGAGCTGCTGTCGATCCTGAAAGTAAGATACTATACGTAAACTGCTCTGAAATGCCATGGGCGCAGGTGATGATAGATGTACCTAAAACCAACACTAACGATCATTCACCGCAGGCATTAGGACATGTAGTGTATAATACGAATTGCATTGGCTGTCACGGCGCCGAACTGAAGGGTAATGGCACGTCCTATCCATCGTTGGTAAACATCGGCAAAAAGTATACTGCCGATCAGGTGAGCAGTATTGTTGCCGCCGGGCGCAACATGATGCCCTCTTTTAAACAGATTTCGCCTGCGGATAAAAAGAACCTGCTTGCTTTCCTGCTCAAGATCCCGGAAACTAATGCTGCGAAAGACGTGGCCAAAGAGCCAGCCGGCAATCACGCCGCCGGTTCGGAGGCGGAAAAGAAAATACTTGATGAAGTACCTTATGCCATGAATGGTTATAACCGTTTTTTAGATAAGGATGGATATCCCGGTATAAAACCGCCATGGGGTACCCTCAATGCTATCAACCTTACATCGGGCAAGTTGCTTTGGAAAGTGCCGCTGGGTGAGTATCCTGAGTTAACCAAAAAAGGAATCCCCCTAACCGGCACGGAAAACTATGGTGGTCCGGTGGTTACCAAAGGTGGCTTGGTATTTATTGCGGCCACTAAGGATGAAAAGATCCGTGCGTTTGATAAACGTACCGGCAAAGTGGTTTGGGAAGCTAATTTGCCGGCAGCGGGTTATGCTACCCCTGCAACTTATTCAATTGATGGTAAACAGTACATAGTTATTGCCTGTGGCGGTGGAAAAATTGGAAGTAAGTCGGGAGATAGTTATGTTTGTTTTGGATTAACCGACTAACACCTCTTTATGGATTTATTTGAAGCAGTTTTTGATTTGTACGAGCAGATACGGTTAAAGGCCGAAAATGATTTTCAGGATCTGATCAAATGCCAGTACACGCAGCAATGTTATAGCGATAATGGCGCTTTTTGCCTTGTATTGGAGATCACTGTTTTAAAAAATATCTCTGATGATGATTATGGGTTGGTATTTTCCATCAATGCTCAAACAGAACCAAATTACCCCGACCATAAAAGTGATGCTAAAGGTATATTTTTAATTGCCGATGTGCATCGTGGCGATAATAAGGCGATCAGTAATTTGGATGAGCTTGTTTTTGACCCGCAGAATGAAGATGCCGTTGAGGAGGCTTATGCTAAGATTGAGCAATTTGTTAAACCATTTACCACGAGCGTGAGTGATCTGCTTGTCCAGGGGTATGATATTAAGGTAGAGGATAATTCGGTAAATTAGGAATAATCGCCCACATTAAAACAACGTCATTATAAGGTATGAAACAATGACGTTGTTTAAGGTCTTTTAGTTGACGATCGCGAGCGGCCTCTCTTAAAACTGCTCCTCATAAACCGCTCCTCCGGGTGTTTGCAGCTTATAATGTTTTACCTGCCCAGGCCCTTCAAATTCAAAACGGATGCCTACAATACGGCCCATGGTGTGAGCCTGTTTAAATTCAAAGATCTGTTTGTTATTAAGATATATTTTCAGGTAATGGTCTTTAACGCTGCATCTCAGGTTTTGAAATTGTGACATATCTGTACCAAAGGCACTCAGGTCATGGTTTTTTCCATCAACCCATTCTTCACCGGTTAAAATGCCCATATCGGCGATACATCCTTTGTTTACTATGGGGATCACAATGGCAGTACCGTTACCTAAAATGGTAAGGTCGGCTTTGGCGCAGGCCGATTGGCCGGGCGTTGAGGTATTGCGCAAGGTGCAATCCATGGTGAAATTATCTGCATTAATTCCCGGAAATTCGCGGATGTTAGCAAATTTTACCCTCGTATTGTTAAAAACAGGCGTTCCTGATTTTTGCTCCATGACATCTGCTGTAATTCCCATAAACCCTTGCCCTTTAATTTCTTCCGGCGAAAGATAAACAGGTATCGGCTGGTGATCAAGGATGCCTTTCCAGCCCTTGGTTTTAATAAATACCGATGTTTCCTTTCGCACATGTTTGTCTACAATGAGCTTTGCTATAAAATAGCCGGGATCATAATAGATGGAGGTATACTGTTTGCCGTCACCGGGCACCTGTTCGCGGCGATTAGGGTCCCATGATTGCTGAATAAAAACGCTATCAGAATGATATGCTGAGGCATCATAATTAAATACAACTGAGTTAGGCAAACCGTCAGAAACTTTCTTGCTGGTGAATTTTATTGAGCCTGGATCAATTGGTTTATTGCGCTTGCTGCTCATGAAAAACAATGCGCCTAATACCAGCAGCAATGCGCTGCCAAACCATATATAGCGTAAACCGGGTTTTGAAAGCGGAGCCGCAACTGAGGTATCTGAATCATTTATTTTAACCGGGTGCTCAATTACGCCGTTAACCTGGTGGTGCTGCCTGAAATCGCGCCAACTGGTGTAGTCAAGGAAACGGGCAAGGGCATTCAGCGTTGCAGCATTGGGGAAGCTTTCGTAGCGCACCTTACCCCAGATCCTTTTCAGGGTTGATACACTGAGCTGTACCCGTGTTTTATCAAAGATCTGCTGGCTTAGCTGCTCAAAGTCATTATTACCCCAAATATCACTATCACCCCAATTTAAGGTTCGCTCAATAAGCTGCCGGCATAACAAAAGCAATTGTTTTTCCTTTTCCATTGATCTACAGGTAATAATGTGGTTTAAAAATCCCTAAAATGCTTTGAACAAACTTGAACTTAACTTGAAATGCCGCCCGTGCTTTATTGTAATGACAATTTGCAAGTTTTGATTAAAGTTAAAATCAAAACCCATGAACAACAAGATTTTATTGTTTGCCATACTAAGCATGACGCTTGGCAGCGGCTTTTGTTACAGTCAGCAAAAAAAAGTTACATATGATATTAACCAATTGCTGAAGGAAAATAAACTGGTGAAAGCCTACAGCCGCCAAACTGTTAAAGAACTTACTGACGGCAATAAACAAGGCCTAACATTAGATGGTATTTTATGGCTTAAAGATGTGGATTTTAAAACAGGCACTATTGATATCGATTTACGGGGCAGAGATGTTTTCCAGGAAAGCTTTTTAGGCATAGCTTTTCATGGTGTTGATACTACAACCAATGATGTTATTTATTTTCGCCCTTTTAATTTTCAAACTTCGGATACGCTTCGCCGCAAACATACAGTACAATACATCAGCGAGCCTGATTTTCCCTGGGATAAACTCCGTAAGGAACATCCGCTGGTTTATGAAAATGCAGTAAATCCTTTTCCGCTGGCGGAGGCCTGGTTTCATGCGCGCATTGTAGTTAATGCCGATAATATTGCTGTGTATGTTGACCATTCCCATCAACCATCGCTTACAGTAAAAAAACTGAATAACCGGCAAAGCGGGCTCGTTGGCCTTTGGTCGTCCGGGCTGCCGGGCGATTTTGCCAACCTTGTTATTACTCAATAAGTATAAAACAACCATCATCATGAAAAAATTAGTCTTAATGTTAACGCTGTTTGCTGCCGTAAAAACACAGGCACAGCAAAAGCGCCAGGTATACAACCTTTCGGCTGTAAATCCTAAACAATGGATCATCCCTAAAAACGATACGCTTGGCTATGAGCTGGGCACTTTCCAGGGGCAAAAAGCGCTGCTCATCAAACGGAAAATTGGCGACTACAAATCGGCCAGTTTAGCATATAAACCGGGTTTAAATTTTAAGGATGGGATTATTGAAATGGATGTAGCTTGTGTAAATCCTAAAGGAGGCTTTGTTGGTTTGGCTTTTCATATCCGGGATGCCCATCATTATGAAACAGTTTACTTCAGGCCAGGATCATCGGGTACAATTAACGCTATCCAGTATATGCCCGAAAAAAAGGCCGAGTTTAACTGGTGGGATTATGAGGCAACAAAGTACCAGGCTAAAGCTATAATCCCGCAAAATAAGTGGTTTCACATTAAGGTGCTGGTTCAGGGCAGCAAAATGGAGGTTTATATAGATAATGCCCCGAAGCCGGCGATGGTGTACACCCCGCTTGATCCGTCATTGAAAAGCGGTGCGGTAGGTTACTGGCACGGCAACTGCCCCAAAGGTGCTTACAAAAATCTTATTGTAACGGCTTTTAATTAAGAACTATGGTGAGGGATTTGTGCGCGCTCTATCCGGCCTTGCGAGGTTTTTAAACTTCGTAAGTCTTCAACTGCAAAAAATCGCCCTAACTACATCGATGTAGTAGAAATATATAGTCAAATGGCTGTCCTGTGCTTGTTTTTATTGAACCAAAATCTGCACTTTTATAACTTGAAATGTGCCCTGCATAAGCACTTTAACCAGTTATTTATAGTCTATGAAATTTAAACACCTGTACAAATCAACAATTACTGCATGTTTATTAGCGCTAAGCCTCAATTCTTTTTCGCAAAATAGTTTTAAACCCCAAAAGGATGTATTGGCAACCATCAAAAAAAACTTTGCTGATGCGGATGTACAATATAAGTATATGGCCAAACAGTTTGGGCCGGAGCAATTTCCCAAAACGTATCACCCTAATACCGATAAGTTTGAAACAAGCAACAGCAGCTGGTGGTGCAGTGGTTTTTATTCAGGTACATTACTAAATCTATATCAGCAAACTAAAGATGCTGAGCTGCTTAACCAGGCTAATGAAAACTTGAAAGGCCTCGAAAAAGAACAATATAATAAAGGAACGCATGACCTCGGCTTTATGATGTATTGCAGCTTCGGTACAGCAAACCATCTTGAGCCGAAACCTGAGTATAAAGAAATTCTGATTAATAGTGCCAAATCACTTTCAACAAGGTTTAACCCAACGGTTGGCTGTATCCGTTCATGGAATTCAAAGGCTAATGATTTTCTGGTGATCATTGACAATATGATGAACCTGGAACTGTTGTTTTACGCTACCAAGGCAACCGGCGACTCGAGCTTTTATAAAATAGCGGTTACCCATGCCAATACCACTATGAAAAACCACTTCCGCCCGGATTTTAGCTCGTATCACGTAATTAACTATGATGAACAAACAGGGGCGGTAAAAGAAAAGAAAACCGCACAGGGCTTTGCTAATGAGTCGGCATGGGCAAGGGGACAATCCTGGGGGCTATACGGCTATACAGTTATGTACCGCGAAACTAAAGACAAAAAATACCTTGAGCAGGCAAAAAATATAGCTCATTTTATATTGACCAATCCAAACTTGCCTGCCGATAAAATACCTTACTGGGATTATAACGCACCAAACATCCCCAATGCGTTGCGCGATGCTTCTGCAGCATCAGTTATGGCCTCGGCCTTGCTTGAACTTTGCCGTTATGTTGATAAAAAGGATGGCCAGGAGTATTTTAATACAGCTCAAACTATCATCAAAAACTTATCTGCACCGGCATATAAAGCTGACTTGAACACTAACGGAGGTTTTATTTTGAAACACAGCGTGGGCCATTTTCCGGCAGGTACCGAAGTTGACGTACCTTTAACTTATGCCGATTATTACTTTGTTGAGGCCATGGAGCGTTATAAAGCTTTTGCTAAATAACGCTATATTTATTGCATGGCATTAGGCAAAGGTAGGTTAGAAGCATTTAGTGATGGCGTAATAGCCATCATTATTACCATTATGGTGTTGGAAATGAAGGTTCCGCATGGCGAAAGCCTGGAAGCTTTGAAACCGCTTATCCCGGTTTTTTTAAGCTATCTGCTCAGTTTTGTATATGTAGGTATTTACTGGAACAATCATCACCATACCTTGCAGGCGGTACGCTCTGTAAACGGTAAAATATTGTGGGCCAACCTACACCTGTTATTCTGGCTATCGTTGATACCTTTTGTAACCGGCTGGATGGGAGAGACCCACCTCACCCAATGGCCGGTTTTCTTTTATGGTGTGGTGCTCATCATGAATGGTATTGCCTATCGCATCCTGGCGTTAATGCTCATTAAACATCACGGTGAAGACTCGTTAATAGCAAAAGCCTTCGGCAATGATTTTAAGGGGAAAATTTCTGTGGTGCTGTACGCGGTTGCTATATTATGTACCTGGCTAAATCCTGTTGTCAGCGTTTTAATTTATGTAGTGGTAGCCGGGAGTTGGTTTATACCCGATAAACGTTTCGAACGTCTCCTCGAATCTTAACAGTTGCCTGAATTAAGATCGGGATCCCGGTATGATAAAAAGTGCAGTAACCCTGCTTACTTGGTGCACATAGTTAAAAAGCAGTTCACTTTTAACTATGCTTTATTTACCCAAATAGTTTATTCCGGCTGTTTTTAATTTTTTAATAACCGCTGCTGCCACATCGCGCCCCTGCTGATTGCCGTTAACAATGGCATCATTAAAATGAATACCGCCATAAAAACGGGACAAAGAAGCCTCTTCAGCAGCCTGCTTAAACGATTTGAAATCGCGGGGGCCAACACCATAGGGGATTTCCGAATCATCTGTGTAAGCAAAGTTATCACCCAACAGATAACTTAATACTCCAGCCGACGAATTTGACAACACGGCATGGCCGCTTGGATACTCCGGGAATGGCGGGGTTTGCAACATGGGCACCCATTTAATATCAATGTATTTGTTAATATAGGTTTCGGGACGGATGCCGTTACTGCGATATTTTTCGTCCCAGCAACTGATAAATGCATCCATTTCGGTCATGGCTACCAGCGTTGCTACTTGTATCGATTTATCAAAACTAAGCCCGGCTTTTTTTACGGCAATACCGACAATGTTCATCCAGTGCCCACCCGGACTGATTTTTTTAAAACCGATCATCATGTGTCCCGATGTGGTGACAGCAAAAGGGTTGCAATCCCAAAAGTTGGCAATCATGATCTGCTCTGTCGACATGTTTTTGGATACCTTGTAAACTGCATATGCTTCCTTGTAAAAGTCGCTGGTGCTGTCAGTGCTGAATACGGCGGGCCTTATAGGCACAAACTGGTTAGAGGAGTCGATAAACATAGGCCGAATGGTTTTCCAGTTGGGTTCAACGGCCTCCATATACATCGGCGGGGTAGGGAACCAGTTTTTACCACCTTTAATAGGCGAATACCGAAGCCGGCCGCTCAACTTATTGTAATTATCTGATTTAGAATATTTAATAACCTTAGCCGTCATTTCGGTGGCAGCGGCTATCGATTGCTTGACCACATCTTCGCTGATTCCGTTCTCTTTAAGAAGGGCTACATACTTATCCTCATCATCCTGCAGCATAAAGCCCGATGGGAGCATCTGCTTTCCTGTTTCCAGTATACAATACATAGCGGCTATGCGATAATCGTACTTATCGGCCGGGATGCTGATCTGGTTATCCAGTGTGTAGCTTTTGATGAAATTGCCAACCGGTATTACCTGTTTATTGTTGAGACTAACCAAATTATAAGCCCCCAGGGTTACATAAGCATAATAGCGGGAGGCTGCGGGCGGGTTTACAACATCATGGATCATAACCGCCGAAATAGCGTTTACAGCCTGATCGATATGCAGGTACGGAAGAATGTTTTTTTTACTCTTTTGCGCATAGGCTGTTGTGCTTATCAGCGCTAAAAACAATATGGATATTTGTTTGATCATCTGTTTTAATTTTTGTTTCGAGTTCCAAGCATTAAGGCAGAAGCTAATAGTTCTCTAACACACTAAAGCTCCCGATTCCAGACTTTAGACTTACTTAAAACTTAGTATTTATAAAACTGCAAAGCCTGGCCCGATGCACCTATCATTACATAATTTGCGCCGTTTATTTTTATTTCCGTGGCCGATTTTACGTCACCGTTTACCGATAGCCCTGCAACCGGTTGGCTTTGGTATGTGAAATTACCCTTCCCGTCGCCGGTAAGCAGGCAGCCATAATTTGCATCAAAGCTTCCCAATTTCAGGCGGTTATCTGAATGGTTGCCCAGCAGCAGGAAGTCTGTTTTACCGTCATGATTAAAATCGCCGGTGAGGATCTCTGATACCGATGAATATTGGGCCTGCAACGGCAGCTCAGCTTTTACAAACTTTCCACCACGGTTCATGAACAGGCATGTTGCAACCTCATTAGCTGTAAGCTTAGTAGCTTTAGCAAGCTCTTCGGGCGTGAAAATATCTTTCATAGTAGCATCGCAATAAGCTTTATATGAAGCGAACCTTTTACGCATCGGGTAAATCTGGTCGTTCAATTCGTCGCGGCTTACAAAAGGGTAGCTTACGCCCTGTATATAAAAGTTAAAAAACGGATCGATTGAGCCGTTGCCGTCAAAATCGGCAAAATACATTTCGGCAGGCTCTGTTTGGCTGGCATGGATTTGTGTGTTTTCGCCAAGGTTGCCAGCAATAATATCAGGCTTGCCATCGCTATCCACATCGGTAATGGTTAGCGTGTTCCAGAAACCGCTAACGGGATGGTCAAAGTATTTGACTGTTTCATCAACAAAACCAGCTTTGGTGTTGGTAAATACCATGATGGACATAAATTCGCCGCATACTACCAGGTCTTTACGGCCATCGCCATTCAAGTCGGCCCATTGAGCATCTTTGATCATACCTATGCCTGTAAATGGTGCATCGGTAATTTCAAAATGACCACTGCCCGTATTGGTAAGCAGGTAGCTTTTTGGTGCAGATGGATAAGAACCCGGTGTAACGTTTGATCCGACAAACAGGTCAATTTTTCCGTCGTTGTTATAATCACAAGGGCGTACACATGATTTACTGCTGGCGGTTAATATCGGGAGGGAGGTGCTTGAAAAGCTGAAATTGCCTTTACCATCGTTTAGATAAAGCTTGTCCTGCAGTTCATTGGCGCCGGGTTCTAATAGTGAATAGCCGCCTTTGGCTATGTACAGATCGGGAAAACCATCGCCATTGGCGTCAAAAAACGCCGCTGCTGATGTGTTTTCTTTATTAACGTCCGATATCTCCTGAACGGCATAATTGCCACCTGCTTTTTGAATAAACATCTTGCTCGGTGTATTCTGATCACCGGCAATAAATAGGTCCTCAAGACCATCTTTGTTTACATCAGCTTTGGCTATCACCGGCCCTGTTTTTGAGCTCATGAACAGCATTAAAGGCTGGCGCTTAAAATCATTGATGCTGTTTTCGGTATGGGTATAATCGATAGCGGGTTTAGCTAACGTGAACAGAGCTTTTTGATTGCTTTTGCTATCGGTTTTAAACATAGAATTGCCTGTTTTATAGGTAATGTTTAAGCGTTGATTTGCTTTAACGTCGCTAAGCAATTGCGATGTTTGATCGGGCCAGATGATCCGTACTGAATCTGCCTGCTGCTGATTGCCTAATCCAAAACTTAAAACTGTGGATACGCATGAAAGATACCCCCTGTTAGGGTTAACCTCCTGGTATTGTACTTGTTTACCGCTATATACGAATACTTTTGAGCCTATGGCATTGGTATTTCCTTCCGGCTGTTTAAGGTTTATTGCCAGGTAGTTCTTTTTACCGGTTTCCATGGTCATGTTTTGTAATATGGAAGCCTCGCTGTTGATATTATTGGTAACCAGGTCAAGATCGCCGTCGTTATCAAGGTCGGCATAAACAGAGCCGCTGGAAATGCCTCCTTTATTGATCCCCCAATCTTGTTTTTTATCGCTGAAGGTAAGGTTATGATTATTTTGGAAAATATAGTTTGACAGGGTAGTAGAGGGCATAGCTTTAACCAGGTCCATGAGCAGGAATGGTTCGCGGTTCATGGCTTTTTTTAGCTTATAATCGCCCCAGTACCGTAAAAAATCCTTGTTGGTATAATCGCGGAAGTAACCGTTGGAGATGAAGATATCCTTGTAGCCGTCGTTGTCAAAATCGGCAATAAGCGGGCACCAGCTCCAATCAGTATTGGAAACACCCGCCAACTGACCGATTTCGCTGAAAGTACCATCGCCATTATTAACCTGCAACATGTTGCGCATATATTGTTTGTACAGGTTCTGGTTCAGCATCAGTTCAAACGACTCGTAGTTTTCCTGTAGTTGCAACAGCTTTTGACGCCGGTTATCAGGAGGCAGCATGTCAAGCGTCATCATATCAGGAAGGCCGTCATTATTGATATCGGCGATATCAACCCCCATTGAAAATTGTGACAAATGTTTGAAGCACTTTTTGCTATCCTCGGTAAAAGTGCCGTTTCCGTTGTTTATGTATAGGTAGTCGGGTTCGTTGTAATCGTTGGTTACATAAATATCCTGTAATCCATCTTTGTTAATATCAGCAATGGCAACGCCAAGGCCAAAGGTGAGGGGATTTTGAATGATGCCCACTTTTTTGGATACGTCAACAAAATGACCATCCTGGTTTTCAAAAAGTTTATTGCTGGCCAATTCGTCAGTTTCGGCTTTGGCCTGCGCAAATTCAAGGTTGCTGATTTTTTTAACGTTATGGTTAAGCAGGAACATATCCAGCTTGCCATCATTATTATAGTCAAAAAATACAGCCTGGGTACTATAGCCCGGATCATCAAGGCCGTATTGTTTGGCCATTTCAACAAATTTGCTGTTGCCTTTGTTGATGAAAAGCTGGTTGCGGCGTTTGGCATTATCACCAAGGCCGGAGTAACATACATAAATATCCAGGAGACCGTCACCGTTAACATCAGCCATGGTGACGCCGGTTTTCCAGTCGCCGGGCCTTCCGGCGAGGCCGCTGCCGGCTTGCTGAGTAATATCTTTAAATTTCAGGTTCCCTAAGTTGAGATACAGTTTATTTTGACCAAGGTTGCTGGTAAAAAATAGGTCTTCGAGGCCGTCATTGTTGATATCACCAACGGCAACACCACCGCCATTGTACAGGTACTCATAGGAGAGCACATTGAGCTTTTCGTCCTCAACCAGGTCATTCCGGAATTTAATATTGGTTTCTTCGGGTGTACGCAGCTTAAAAAGCGGTTGCTGCGCATTACCGCGCATACTTTGTAATGTAAACAGCGCAACAGTACAAAATGTAAAAGTGTTTAACCTTTTAAGTTTAAAATTAACGAGGGGAGAAGAACAACACATTATCAACAGATTTTATTTTTCCGGGTCGCAGGGGGATTTAAATTTACTTATTTGTATTGATAATTGCCACCGGATGATTAATCCTTTTTGTTGTAAAAACTAAAAACAAGGCTATGAAGCCATAGCCTTGTTTTTAAAGTGAATTATATAGGGGTATTATTTATCCCACCATACACGTGATGAAAATTTATCACCACCAGATAATGATTGAACTCCGCTTGCCAAACCATTAGGGTTTGTTGATTGCAGCGAAATAGGATAAATTACACGACGCGGGATTTCAGTATCAAACTGAGATGGATATTTAACTGGGGTTAACACAGGGAAACCTGATCTTCTCCAGTTTGTCCAATTTTCGTTGAACATAAATAGTGTTGAAGTTTCAACCCAATATTCGGTATTAATTTGCTGCAAAGCTGATGCACCAAGCGGGTGGGTGGCAACATACGCAGTTATCGCAGCGTCGCTGATAGTGGCGGCTGTATTAATCTGCGCTATCGACTTCATATCGGCAGCTAAGGCGTTAGCATAGTGTGTAGCCGCGCTACCGCCTACGCTCCAGCCCCTTGTCGCTGCTTCGGCCAATAGTAGTTCAGTTTCGCCGTAAGTTAAAAGCATATTGATGGTGCTTTTGTCAACCGGGTTAATATTACTTGATGATGTGTAATAAACTTGTAAACGGGGACGTGAATACCTGCCGAGCGGGGCTGGAGCGTCGTCTTTAACAGCCGGGTCGGCCGGGGATGCACCTGGATAGTTTGGATCTGTAGTTACATCGGTAGCGCCGCCGTTTAAATCTAAGCCATTAGGCAAACCAATCTGCTTTGCGTAGGAGTTATCACCTGCAACCGTTTCAGTTTCGTTAGCTGCCCTACCGGTACCGCTTGAAATTTCGGCAATAGCGCTTACGCGGGGATCTGTAGTTGATTTCATAAAATTAATCAACGTTTTTGACCAGCGTACTTCGCGGAAGTCGTCAACCGTTAGCAACGCGTTAACAATAGCGTTTGAATAGCCATTAGCATTATTTGTTTTTACTTTCGCATTATCATCAATACTAACCATAGTACCGGCTGCGGCAGCCTTTTCAACATATTTTTGAGCTGTTGCCGGGTCAACTTTAGTTAACCTCATAGCTACGCGTACCATTAGTGAGTAACCAAACCTTTTCCACTTGGCAATGTCGCCGCTATAAAACAAATCAGAACTTGGCTTGTCTTTGGCCGGATTCAAAGCAGTTAGGGCCGCATCGAGATCGGTTAACATAGCTGTATAAATAGCCTGCTGTTTATCGAACTTAGGGAAGAAAACGCCTTGTTTAGCCTGGCCTGCTTCTGAGTAAGGCACATCGCCATAAGTATCTGTTATACGTTGTACAATCAATACTTTCATAATGGTGGCAATGTTGTTCAGATTGTCATACCCGGTTTTGCCTTTGGTAAGATTTTTTATTTCCTCAACGTAGGTCTCAGCACCATAACCTTCGCTGTAAACGCGGCCTATGTAATCGTTAAACGATCCGCTTTGCTGATATTTATCGCCATTGCCGTAATAACTAAATGTTGACGCTAACGACTGTGTCCACATACTTTGAAACAGCAACTGCGAGTAACCCGTTTGCGAATAATTCAATTGTGCCTGGGCCAGTAAAAAGTTTGGATTAAACTGATCGGCAATGGTAGCATTAGGGTCGGTATTTATTTTAGTGAAGTCTTTGGTGCAACCGGCAAACAGTGTTGCTGCCAGGCAAAGGCCACTATATATAAGTCTCTTTTTCATCTCCGTTATTTTCTAAATTTAAAGTTAACATTAATACCGAATGTGCGGGTTGCCGGTAAGCTGGTACCTTCGATGCCTGCATAGTTGATATTGTTTGAGAAGCCTGATTCTGGGTCGATGTTATCAGAATGTTTCATGATAGTCCAAAGGTTACGACCTACTGCCGAAACTGTGATGGCGTTGAATGGTGAGCCATTCAGGAAACTGCTGGTGAAAGTGTAGCCAAAGGTAACCTGACGTAACTTGATAAAATCGCCGTTTAACACGTTAAGCGCCGAAACATTGTATAACCCTTTTTGGTAGTAATCTTGTGCTTCAACACTTTTAGTGTTTGGCGTACCAGCGTCGGTAACACCTTTACCTACTACACCACCTTCACGGCCATCAAGCGTTAATTTGTTTAAACCGCGGAAAATACTATAAGCATTTGTTGCTGAAAGGATCTTATTGCCAAAACGGTAATCAACCAGGAATGACAGGTTAAAATGTTTGTAGCTGAAATCGTTGTTTAAACCACCGTATATTTTTGGCACAGTTGAACCCATAGGGATACGGGCCGTGGTTTCAGGGTAACCGTCCTTGTCAAAAATTACGTTGCCCGAAGCATCACGTTTGTAATCGTTAGCCATAATTTGTGGGCCAGGTAAGCCTACAACGTAAGCCAAGTTGGCATTTAACGGCCTGTAAGTACCTAACGGTTGGGTGGTATTCAAATCGTCGGTTTTTAAAACTTTGTTTTTAACATACGTAAAGTTGATTGCGGGGGTCCAGCTGAAATTTGCTGTTTGAACGGGCGTACCTTTAATCTCAACTTCTACACCGCGGTTTTGAAAGGATTGTGTACCGATAAGATGAGTATTGTAACCTACAGATGGGTCTGTTTGGCTGCGAACGATCTCGTTTTTAGTTTTACGCGTAAAGTAATCAACATCGGCACTTAAACGACCGTTAAAGAACTTTAACTCGGTACCAACCTCGATTTCATCAAGCGTATATGGCTTTAAGTTAAGGTTGAAAAGATCTGCCGAATAATTACCAATTGTGGTGCCGTTGATTTGGTTGCCCAGGTTATAATAAGCGGAGGTTAAGTAAGGTTTATCCGGCTCGCCACTGGTTTTGGCGTACGAAAGGCGCAACTTTCCAAAATCAAGCGAAGGAAGCTTTAACATGTCTGCAAAAAGGAAACTTGCCGAAACCGATGGTGTAAAGATGCCCATGTTGCCGGCCGGAAGTTTTGAATAAGCATCATATCTGCCGCTCGTGCTTAAGGTAAGGAAGCTTTTGATGTTAAAATCAGCCGTGTAATACGCCGAATGAACTTCAGATTTACTAAACTGGTAGGTAGGCGCGTTTTTTACGCTTACGTTGCTGAAACTGTAAAAGAAAGGCAGCGTAAAGGGTCCACCGCTAAGGCTGGTGTATTCCGATTGATTTTTGCGGATGTTAGCACCGGCTGAAAAATCAAACGCGAGGAGATCTTTCACGATATCATGTTTTACACCAATCAAACCATCGGCATTTAACTCAAAGCTTTGAGCTGTTGATTGCTCATCCAAACCACCCATTAAACCGGTGTAGTAAGCGGTACCGGTAGGGGTTACTTTAAAGCGGCTATCATTGATATTGTCATAACCTAAACGGGCCTGAGCGTAAATCCAATCGGTAAAATTATAACGTGCGGTTAATGATGAAATTAAACGTTTACGACCGGTGTTATTAATGAATTTGTTGGCCGCAAAATATGGATTGGTTACATATGGGTCATCAGTCCACACTTGTTCATAACCATTAGCTGCGGTACCAGGGCTAAGTATTGACTGGTTGATGTTAGGTGCAAGGAACCAGATGTTGTTCGGGTTACCCGGGCCATCGCTCAAACTCGGCCTGTTTTTTGAATTTTCGATCAAATAGTTGGCTACAACAGCGATATTCAATTTTGGCGTAACATTTTGATTTACGTTTAAGTTGAAAGTTTTCCTGTCTAAGTTACTGTTGCGTACAATTGAACCTGCATTCAAATCAGAAATTGATAAACGGAAGGCTCCGTTTTCACCGCCGCCATCAAATGATACCGTATTGGTGTAAGTATTACCGGTACGGTAAAAGTTTTGCAGGTTATCGGTGCCTGTAGCAGAGTAAGGATACATTTTGCCGTCAAACTGTATAGTTGACGAACCATCAAGTTTAGAGCCCCATGCCAAGCGGGTCGCATCTTTAGCTGCTGCTACAGTTAAAGGTTTTGCTCCATGTTGGCCCTGACCGTAAGTGGTCTGGAAATCAGTAGTGTTGTTAACCTTATCTGCCTGGTAGTTAGTATTAAATTCAACACCAAAGCCCGAATTTTTTTTGCCGCCTTTAGTGGTGATCAAAATTACACCATTTGATGCACGGCTACCATACAGCGCAGATGCCGATTGGCCTTTTAATACAGTGATTGTTTCAACGTCATCCGGGTTGATGTTGCTGATGCCATCCCCATAGTCGGCACCTCCCCATTCGCCCGATGAACCACGCTGAGTGTTATCCATTGGTACGCCGTTAATAACAAACAATGGCGAACCGGCGCTGCCGCTGGTAACGCCACGTAATAAAATACGAGCTGATGAACCCGGGCCACCGCTAACACCGCTAATGCTCACACCTGCAACTCGGCCTTCTAATGAATAGGCAACGTTGGTTTCTTTCGCTTTATCAAGCAGGTCGCCTTTTACTGTTGTTACAGCATAACCTAATTTTTTCTCTTCCTTTTTTATACCTAAAGCCGTTACAACTACCTCATTCAGGTTAGTGTTTGATTTTAGGGTAATGGTAATAGTTGATTTACCACCAACCGCTACATCTACAGTTGCGTAGCCTATGTAACTTAAGGTTAACACAGTGTTTGGCTGAACATCAAGCGTAAAGTTACCGTTGGCATCAGTTTGGGTACCGGTGGTGGTGCCTTTGATCCTGATGCTTACGCCTACGAGTGGTTCGCCTTTTTCGTCAACAACCTTACCTGTAAGTTTAGCGAAGTTTAAGTTAAAATTATAGTTTGATTTAGCATTTGCTTTTGGCGCTTCAGCAGCCGAAGCCTGCACGTTCAAGAGCACCATACCTGCAAGGGCAAATTTACACAGGTTGATGGATTGTGATACCCATGGCCTGTGTACACCCACCGGGTGTTTGAAAAATTTCATATTTTATTGAATTTAAAGGGAGTTAATAGCGAAGCGCCCTGGAAGCACAACGCAGTTATAAACATTCAAAAATCTTTTTCGGGGCAGTAATTCCCTCCGGGTAATTATTGCCTGTAGCGGGGAGAGTAAGCTTTTTTTACATAGGCATCAGTTTTCCTGGGTTTATTAATAATGTCATATAGTTTGGTTAATGATCACTGTGCTAAAGGAAATCTATCCTTTGTAGGGATGCACTTTAGTGATTTAAAGTGAGGACAATTAAATTTCAGCGATTGCCTACAAACCCATGAAAAATATTTTGCAATTATTAATTACCGGTATTTTAAACTGCTGTATGGAAAAAAAGAGATTGGTAAGAAGTGGATTAGTATTGCCCGCTGCCTGACATGATCATAGATGCAAGCTGTTCATCGCGGTCATAAATATCTTTGCGGAAGTTGAGCAGATTATTCCTGTCGGTAAAGGCGGTAAAATAAGCTATAAATACAGGCATCTTTTGTTTGAGTGTAACCTGCTGTTCTTTACCAAGATGCATGGCTTTATTAATGCGGGAGGTTGTCCAGGTGCTGTCGTACTTTAAAAGAAATGAAGCCAGTTTTATTGGTTCGCCAACGCGGATACAGCCGTGGCTAAACGCCCGTGAGGATTCGCCAAACAACGACCTTGAAGGCGTATCGTGCAAATAGATACTGTAACTATTAGGGAACAGGAATTTTACCAGCCCCAAAGAGTTTGCCGGTCCGGGTTTTTGCTGAATTACCGGAAGTCCGTTTTCCCGGCCGGTAATGACCATATTATGCTCGTTAAGATAATTTGGGTTGCTGCTCATGGCCGGCAACACTTCATTGCGCACAATACTTTCGGGCAGGTTCCAGTAAGGACTGAATACCACGTACTGCATTTCGCCGTAAAATATTACTGTTTGATGTACTTTTTCCCCCACTACCACATTGCAACTCCATAATAAGCTATCGGCATGGTAAACGTGTAGTTTAAATTCGGGGATATTCACAGCGAGGTAGTCGGTAGTTAAACTTACAGGCAGCCAGCGGCAGCGCTCCATGTTTACAATGATCTGTTTGATCCGTGATTTGAGCGGTACATTCATTTCGGCCATAGTTCCGGGGCCGGGTAAGCCATCGGCGCTAAGGCCGTGCCTGAGCTGGAATTGGGTTATGGCTGCTTTAAACTCGTCATCAAACCTATTGTTGAGCGTATCGCCTTTAAAATCTTCCAGTTTATATAGGCGGGCTTTTATGCGGGCAACTACGGCCGACGAGTCGCCGGGTTTGAGTTTTTTGCTGATAATAATTGGTTCCCAGCTCTCATGGGCATCAAGCCGGCGGTATTTGGCCAGAAAGCTTTTTAGCAGATCGTACTGACGGTATACCGGCTCGCTTATAGCAGGGGTTTTCGAAGGTCTTTTTAAGAGCGTATCCAGGTAATCATCATATGCTATCTTCTTACGCGGCAGGAACCAGTTTACCGAACGGCTAACCGAATCGCTCATGCCCCGGAAAGCCAGTTTTGAAAACGCGAAATATTGGGCAGTGAGCATTAACTCGGTGCCGATATCAGGTTTTTTGACCCTTGTTTTTGAATGATTGTCAAATATCAGGGAGTCTAAATCTTTTTGATAGGGGATACCTTTATATATGCCTTCATTTTGCAGGTTCATAAGCCTGTCGTTCAGGTTACCGGCCTGTTCAATTAAGGTGCCTTTTTCGTACCATGCATATGCAAATTTACGCTTACGGTAAAAACTCCGCAGATCCTGCTCATAGGGGACCAAAGCGGGGTGCTTTTGAAGAAATGTGACGATACGGGTACTGTCAAATACAACTTCAGTTTGATCACTAAAGTTACCGGGAATGGTTTTTGTCCACTCTTTAACCATTTTCTTTTTTAGGGAATCAGCTATATAATTGTGATGTTTTTTGCTGTTGTTTTTGCAGTTGGAGAGGACTAAAACACTTAAAGCAAGTACGATAATATATTGTGATTTCAGCCTGTTCTGCATAGCTAATTTATTAGTTATACGGAACGTAAATGACAAGGTTTTGTTTTGGAAAAGGAAAGGGTACTGAATGTTAACCGATATAAAATACCCGTAGAGCACAGGAAATCCCGATATTGAAAAAAAGGATGAATATTTTTTAAACAAACACTACTAAGTTTATAGATATTATAGTATATTTGTTGTGTGACATTCAAAAACAGATGACAGGCAACAGTTTAATCAGCAGCAACAAATATGCACCAGCCGAAAACCGGGGGCTGTACATGCCCATGTGTTGCTGTTGTTGAAATTCTCTCCAATACAAAATAAGCTGTTACGCACCTTTAAATTTACTGGCCTCAATTAATATATTTTTATGAATACATCCCGCAATAAACAATTAAGCAACGCCATCCCGCCGGGCTTGCTCATGCGTTACCGGATAATTTATGGATTATGCCGTTGTTGTTGAACAATACAACTTAACTACGATTACCTAAAAACATTATCCATAACATCATAATCTATTTTAAAATGCAAACCACAAATAATAATAAATATCCTTTTTTTGACCTGCTTGAAGTTGTTGCCGAACCCGATCTTAAGTTTCGTAAGCTGAAATCATTACATCCTGTAAAAGCGGGCAATTTGGTCCCTGAATTTAAGTTAAGTAACGATTATAGCCGCTGGCAGCAATTTTACAATGGCGGCGAAACACATGGGCCTATTTCGCAAAGAAATTTATTAAATAAACCGCTGGTTATTTCTTTTTATTCGCGTCATTGGGGGCAGCAAGGTCTGGCGCAACTTAAACAACTGAATAATTTGCAGCATGAGGTTAAGGCAAGCGGCGGCAACCTGCTTATTATTATTGATGAGCGCACCGAAGAGCTTGAAAAATGGGCATGGGAGCAAAGCCTCACCCTTAATTTTTATCACGATGCCGATAAAGAATTAGCACAGCAATTCAGGGTTTATTCTGACGATTACCCGGTGTGGGACAGGTTTTCGGGCATCGACGAAAATGCGCCGTTATTGGCCACCTATATTATTGAACCATCAAAACAGGTTATCTACAGCCATATCGACTGGGATTTCCTGGGTACTTTTTCTGCCGAAGACATCATCAGCACTGTTTATGAATCAGCATTGATCAGTAATAGCCGCAGATCGGCATAAACACCAGAAGGTTAAGCGCCTTACACAACAGCAATCTTATAAGTGTTTACTAAGTGCACGTATAAGATTGCTTCTTACCTTCCGAATAATATCTTTATTAGTCTGTTAATTCAGGTGCCCACCCCGCAGCCTGGCCTTGTAATAACTTGGCGTAATGCCCTCTATCTTTTTAAATGCGCGGCTAAAGTAGTTAAGGTTATTGAACCCGGCTTTAAAACAGGCTTCAGAGATACTGTTATGCGGATTGTTCATGAGCTGCTTGGCTAATTGCAGGCGCTCTTTAATGATATAGTCAACCGGCGAAATCCCCAACTCGTGCCTAAACGCCCGGAAAAAGCTGGCTTTGCTCATAAAGGCCATCTGGCTCAATGCATCAATATTAAGCTTATCGCTTAAATGCACCCTAATGTATTCCAGTACATAGGCAAATCGGCTGCTGCTTGATAACTCATGCAGGTTATCGCTGATCTCGTTAATGTTTTGCATCTGCATAATGCGGATTAGCAACTCTTTTAAAGTGAGGTTAGCCAGCACATCTTTGGTCAGCGCATCGCCGGTACTGATGCGGATGAGTTTATTAATGAGCTGTGCCAGCTCATAATTATTAAAAAAGTGGAACTGGTTATAGTTCAGCTGCCAAACCCGCTTATCTTCCCTTGGATAATTCTCATTTAAGAAATCAAGCGTATTGGTAATTTCCTGGTGGTTAATAGCCAAAGCTGTGCACTGAGATGGCTGGTTGATAGTAGCCTCCGGGAAATCAATTTTCATCGTAATATTTGGCGGTACTATAACGGTTTCGCCGGGGAGGTAATCAAACCCCGGTTTATCAAACAGATGCATCACCTTTTTGCCGCGCAGCATGCTTGTTATTACCAGATCGCTAAAAGTTAAGGGCACCAGTTCGCTGCGCTCAAAAGTTTCAAAAACGTTGAGTTCGCAATGGTTCATGGTATAAGCCCTGCGGTTTTCAACCAGGGTATTCAGTTCTTTTCCGTGTGAGAGGCTTAGTGGAGATAACAGGGTTTTGTTATTCATAGCCGTTTATAATTTATACCAAATTAGGCATACTTATCCTGATTAACAAGCGGGTGCAAAAAATGCGACCATTGTGCTATCATTTGAGAACATAATGCAAATGCCCTACAGCAAGGTAGCTCTACATTAGTGTTACCAAAAAACCATAAAAATTATGAGCGCTGTTTCTAAACCATCCTTCAAGGATAAATACGACAATTTTATCGGCGGAAAATTTGTCCCGCCGGTTAAAGGCGAATATTTTGATAACGTTTCGCCTATCGACGGTAAAGTATTCACCAAAGCTGCACGATCAGGAAAGGAAGATGTTGAACTGGCTCTGGACGCCGCTCATGCCGCATTCCCAGCGTGGGGCAAAACTTCAGCAGCGCACAGGGCATCGCTATTAAATAAAATAGCCGATGTTATTGAAGCCAACCTGGAGTTTTTGGCTGCGGTAGAATGCATTGATAACGGAAAAGCCATTCGTGAATGTCGCGCTGCCGACTTGCCGCTGGTGATTGATCATTTTCGTTATTTCGCTGGTGTAATTCGTGCCGAAGAAGGCGGGATTTCCGAGCATGATGAATATACCGTAAGTATTTGTTTAAATGAGCCGTTGGGTGTGGTAGGACAAATCATCCCCTGGAATTTTCCGCTGTTGATGGCTACCTGGAAAATTGCCCCTGCGCTGGCTGCAGGTAATTGCTGTGTTGTAAAACCGGCCGAACAAACCCCGACATCCATCATGGTATTGATGGAATTGATCCAGGATATTTTGCCGCCGGGTGTTTTAAATATTATTACAGGTTTTGGTCCGGAGGCAGGTAAGCCGCTGGCTTCATCGCCGAGGGTTGCCAAAGTTTCTTTTACGGGCGAAACCACAACAGGCCGCTTAATTATGCAGTACGCATCTGAAAACCTCATTCCGGTTACGATGGAATTGGGTGGGAAATCACCAAATATCTTTTTTGAATCGGTAGCCGATGCCGATGATGAGTTTTTTGACAAAGCCGTTGAAGGCGCCGTATTATTTGCCCTTAACCAGGGCGAGGTTTGTACCTGTCCGTCGAGGATCCTGGTACACGAAAACATCTACGATAAATTTATGTCGAAGGTGATAGAACGCACTAATGCTATCATTATGGGCAACCCGCTTGACGGGAATACCATGATGGGTGCGCAGGCATCTAACGATCAATACGAAAAAATCCAGTCGTACCTGAAAATTGGTAAAGAAGAGGGAGCAGAGGTACTTTGCGGCGGCGAGGTTAAAAAGCTTGATGGCGAGCTGGAAGGCGGTTATTATATTCAGCCTACGTTATTTAAAGGCAATAACAAAATGCGCATTTTTCAGGAGGAGATCTTTGGTCCGGTGGCTTGTGTAACCACATTCAAAACTACTGAAGAAGCCATCGCGATAGCCAATGACACACTGTACGGGTTGGGCGCCGGTGTGTGGACCCGCGATGCGCACGAGCTTTACCAGGTGCCGCGTGCTATACTGGCCGGCAGGGTTTGGGTAAATAACTACCACGCTTATCCTGCACATGCTCCATTCGGTGGCTACAAAAAATCAGGTTTTGGCCGCGAAAATCATAAAATGATGCTTGGTCACTACCGTCAAACAAAAAACATGCTGATCTCATATAATAAGAACAAGTTGGGATTTTTTTAATCCCGGCTTTAATCCCCCCGTTCCCCAGACTTGCGAAGTTTCTGAAACTTCGTAAGTCTTTATGTGTTTGAATATTTCTTTACTTATCTGCTTCTTCGCGCGAAATTTGAAGACATGATCAAAAGAGTAACCATAACCCCCGAAGCTTCAAAGCTGATAGCCGAACTCAAATCCCGCTTTGGCGACCTGATGTTTCATCAAAGCGGTGGTTGCTGCGATGGCTCATCGCCTATGTGCTTTGAAAAGGGCGAGTTTAAACTCGGCGGCAGCGATGTGAAAATAGGAGAGGTGGATGACTGTGAATTTTGGATGAGTAGGGACCAGTTTGAATACTGGCAGCATACCCAGCTCCAGCTCGATATTACCAAAGGCCGTGGTTCAAGTTTTTCAATAGAAATACCGACGGGTTTTAGGTTTATGATCCATTCAAGATTGTTTACCGAAGACGAGTTGAAAGATTTAGAACCGGTGAGTTTTATAGATTAGCCTCCTCCAAATCTCTTACTGCTCTGCCTGCACCTTATCCAGCTTATCCATGATCTCTTTTGTATACTTTATTGATAAAGCTTTCTTAAAATACTTTTCGGCATTTGCTTTATCCCCACGGGCTAAAAAGCAATCGCCCATACTGTCATAAACGTTGAAGTTTTTCGGGTAATTATCTATGTTCACCTGGAAAAACATGGCCGCTTTTTCATAATCTTTTTGTTGCAAAAACGCGTAGCCTATGCTATTCATCTCCGGCTCGGGGGGGCGTACGGTGTAACCCATTTCAGCGGACATCATTTTGTAATGGGCAGTTATCATTTGTCTTAGCTGCACGGCATTATACTGTTTATCAAAATATTGGTTATAAGGCTGGTTTCGAGGAAAGCGGTTGTTTTTGAAAATAAACCGTAAGGCATCATACTCGGCATTGAATGAAACAGAATTATGATCGTCGTCAGGATAATACTTTTTAGCCCATTGCAGATTGTTTGTTTTATTGACAGAAAGATCATCAGCCAGTTTCATGATAGACCGGATATGATGTGATATTTCGGCCGTGTCCTTTTTTACTTGTATAGTATCCATACCTGCATTCATCGTATTGGCAAAACCGAGGAAAAGCTTTTTACCGCCAAAATTCTTTTGCTTAAGGATAATTGTTGCCTGTTTAAGTAAATTATCGTTATCATAAAACATGCTGGGATCTATAGCCACATATGCATTAAAAACCTGTGTATGTTTTGATAATAAATTGATTACCGTTAATCCTCCCAACGAATGACCGATCATAGTGCGATAGGGCGCAGTTGGATTTGTTTTGTCGATATATGGGATTAGTTCTTTTTCCATAAAGGCGGCAAAGTTTTCCCCTCCGCCTGATGACTTGTCCATAGCGCTGCTGGTAGGCGTCAGGTCCCGGGTACGATTTCCGGGTGTATTCAAAATACCAACTATGATCATTTGCGGCAGCACCGTATTGCCTGCAGTTGCGCTAAGTTCTTTGATCATAGTAACCAGCGACATGAAATGATCATCGGCATCTAAAACGTACAAAACCGGAAATTCCGGTTTTGAAAAGTAGTTGGTATCATATCCTGGCGTATAAACCCAAAGGGGTCGTTTCTCTTTCAGGATGTTGGAATAAATGGTATCCACCCTCCCCAAAACTATAGGTTGCTGTGGTGGCTGCGCCTTCAACAGGTATGCAATGGTGAGATGAATGAGTATCAGGATGAGCTTTTTCATGTGACTGTTGATTTTATGATTCAATGGTACAGCAACAATATGACCTTCAGAATTAAATGTGACGAATGTTGTCGTTGGCGTGACGGAAATAATTTGGAGCTTGTTTTCGTTTAAAAAAAGGACCGAAAACATGTTTTGGTAAGTTTTTGTTAGTTATTACAATCATTCATAAAATTATCGCCGTGCTCAATACTTATAATACTGCCCGTAAAAAGAATAGCTTAACAAAGTTTGAGACGTTGATATTCGGATTAATGATCGTGTTCACTATAGGGGCTATCATACTCTTCTTCATTGATAAAGGATATTTTGAGATGATATACAATCGCCATGGCGGTTTTATAGGATACTTCACGGTATTGTTGTTACTTGTAATTTTTGTAGTGTCGGCAGCATATATTGTAAGGCTTTCGCGCTATCGCAGCATCCAGTTTTGTGTGGTTTTAATTTTAACCGGGATAGCAAGCCTGTTTTTCATCACCGAAAAAATGAGCAGTTTACCTGACCTTTTTCATCTGTCAACCCATTCGCTTTTTAAAGCCAACCCCGCAATATTGGGGGCAAATGCAAATGGAATAATTAAAATTAATGAGACCGGAAAAATTGTGCTCTATTGGATTTTGATAGCTGCAAGTGCTTTTTACTTTTTGATATTGCCGTTTATATATCGGAGTAATTTTAGGGCTAAACGCTTTATTGATAGAATCGGAATTCCTATCCCTCACCGCAACCACGTTATCGCAATAATTATATTAACTATTTTGATAATGCTATTTTCGGCAGTAAACGAGTCGGAAGTTTTACCATTTGATTTTGCTGCAATATTTTTGCTGATACTGCTTTGCCCGGAAAATATCGGTGTTTTCAGGCGATAGTCATATTTTTTTGCAACACTTTAAATTGTTTTTTTAGGCTCCGTTTAATCCGATCATTTACTGCAACTTTGTAATAAACCTTTCAGTTACAACCTTATAAAAATATGGCTACAGTTTCATTGGGCAGCCCGGCAGGCAAATGGATCATGGTTTCGGCTATACTGGCTTCGGCCATGGCATTTATTGATGGAACAGCGCTTAATGTGGTGCTGCCGGCATTACAACAAAGCCTTGATGCCAAAGGAGCTGATCTCTTTTGGATCCTAAACGCCTACCTGTTGATGCTTGCCTCTCTTATTTTAATAGGCGGCTCGCTTGGCGATAAATTGGGGCGAAAGAAGGTCTTCATGATTGGGATTTTTATTTTTATAACCGGATCAGCCCTTTGCGGGCTTTCACCAGGTGTTTTTTATCTCATTGTTTTCCGGATCATACAGGGTATAGGAGGGGCACTGATGATTCCGGGGAGCCTTTCGCTTATTTCATCATCCATCGATGCAAAAGAAAGGGGCAAGGCTATCGGAACATGGTCGGCCATTACCACGGTAGTTACTATGGGCGGCCCGGTATTGGGTGGCGCCTTAGCCGATGCCGGTTTATGGCGGTACATATTCTTTATTAATATACCCATAGGGATAGTAGCTTTAGTTATCCTGTGGCGCAAGGTTGCCGAAAGCAAGGATGATAGCACCGATCAAACTATCGATTTTCCGGGCGCTATTTCCATTGCATCAGGGCTTGCTTTGCTAACATTTGGTTTTCTGCGAATGCCGGCGGTTGGATTTAATAACTGGCAGGTTTATGGATCATTAGCCCTGGGCTTATTATTGCTCATTGTTTTTATTTGCATAGAAGGTACAAGCACACATCCCATGATGCCGCTAAGCCTGTTTAGCAATAAAACCTTTAGCGGGATAAACCTGCTTACATTTTTTCTGTATGCGGGTTTGGGCGGCGGTATGCTGTTCATGTCACTAAACATGGTGCAGGTGCAGGGGTATAGCCAACTGCAATCTGGGTTAACATTTTTACCTTTTACTGTGCTCATGATCTCCATTGCGCGTTATGCAGGAGCTATTGCCGATAAAAAAGGTCCGCGTTTATTGCTCATCATCGGTCCGGCTTTGGCGGGAGCAGGGTTACTAATGTTGTCGTTCATCAAACAAACTGCAGGCCCTTCCGATTATTGGACAAGCTTTTTCCCCGGCGTACTTGTTTTTGGCTTCGGCATGTCATTAACGGTAGCGCCGCTTACGGCAACGGTAATGGGATCGGTAAGTGATCATTTTTCGGGTACAGCGTCGGGTATTAATAATGCTATGACCCGCATTTCGAATGTTTTTGCCAATGCCATTTTTGGTGCCCTGGCAGTTTTGTTTTTTTCGGGAGCGATGCAGGGGGAGTTGAAAAAGTTATCCTTTAATGAAAAAGATAAAAAGACGGTTATGGAACAATCGGCCAACTTGGGCAATGCTAAAGTGCCCGCCGGCATCGACGGAACCAATAAAAAGGCAGTCGGGATTGCCTATCACAACGGATTTATTTCAGCCTATGGCAATATTATGCGGATCTGCGCCGGCCTTGGTTTCCTGGGTGCGCTGATGTCGGTTATTTTTATCAGGAATAGTGCTGTTAAGAAGGAGTGATTGTTTTTGAAAAGACGTATATAGAGTTAGGATGCCTCTGTGTAGAGCCTAAAAAAATCAGATCGGGGTTGCAACCATTTGTTTATCACTATCGTCTACCTTACAAATCCATCTAAAGCTTATTGTTATGTTCAAGTCGATATTCTCCCGAAATTCTGTAAAACTCTTTGCCTTATGTTTTTTTTGCTTTGTTGCCGTTAGCGTATCCGCCCAGGATAAAACCAAAACGATAGGCAACAAGCCCAGAAGCGGCTCATCCAATAATACCTTTGATGCTGTTAAAGGTGCGCAGGTTGGTATTGAAATGAATGCTGGTAAAAAGCAGGTACAATTACTTACGCTGAACTTTCATACTCAAAACCGATCAAGCGATAGCATTCCTTTTAAAGTAAATGTTTACCAAATGGCCGGGAAGTTTCCAAATGAAGCTAATTTGGTTAAAGACGAAATAAAAGGCTATATTAAAAAATACGA
This sequence comes from Mucilaginibacter rubeus, assembly GCF_014643835.1. Lineage (GTDB taxonomy): Bacteria > Bacteroidota > Bacteroidia > Sphingobacteriales > Sphingobacteriaceae > Mucilaginibacter > Mucilaginibacter rubeus. The sequence continues at coordinate 431,441 of NZ_BMKD01000001.1, forward strand.
CAATGTGGAAAACCATCAATTAACCACTGTCGACTTATCGCCATACAATGTTAAAGTGGCCGGTGATATTGTGGTTTCTATTGAATTTTTGACAACCAAAACCAACTCCAACGTTGGATTTGCCTGCGGCTTATTTAACGGCGGTACCTTCCATAAGGATGGTGAAACCCAACCCTGGAAGAAGATTCCGATTGTTGGTGTTGATTTTAATGTACTGGTGAAAAAGTTGAAGTAGATACCCCTCTAAATCTGCCCTAAAGGAGAGACTTTTAACAACTGCGCTCATTGCAAACGAGCGCAGTAAAATACGCTAAATACTCTTCTTTAAACCCTGCGAGATTTACTCGAACAATTCCTGCTCATCAGTATAATATGTTTTCCGCGATGCTTCGTTAATTATGATCGCGGCGCCTGTAGGGCTGTGTTTTTTCTTTGAATTGTGAATATCCATGAAATCACGAACTTCACCGTTAATGATGTCGGGGTTTGATTTAAGGATATTTTGTTCTGCATCTTCCAATACCGATTTTATTGCCTTAACCAGGTCTTTCAGTTTGGCCTCCGGTATTTTACTGCTTATGGAGAACGGAGAAATGCGGGCGTGCCATAAAATCTCATCGGCGTATGCATTGCCGATGCCTCTCATGATCTTTTGATCAAGCAGTACAGTTTTAATATTGGTTTTTGTTTTTGCCAGGCGCTTTTTTAAATATTCAGCATCGGCATCAAGCGCGTCGGGGACATCCTTTTTTTCGGGGTCGAGGGTAGGTGTTGCTATCCCCTGGAAATCTGTAAGTACTAATCCGCTGCCATCATCAAAGTGCAGCTCGATGATGCTGTACTTGTTGTCGTTTTTGGTATCGAACAAAAACAGTTTACCGTGCAACATTAGGTGCAGACCCAGTACATCGCCTTTGCTAAATTTAATGTGCAGTTCCTTCCCTTCGCGATATACTTTTTCGAGCTTTTGTCCGCATAATACCTCGTTTAATTCGTGTACGCTAACATTTAGTTTTTTAGCGTTAGGTACTTCTATTTTTTTAACGGTTTTACCTGCAAGTATTTTTTGCAGGTTATGGCTAAAAGCCTGCAGATCGGGTAGTTCGGGCATAATATGTTGTTTTTATAAGTAACTTGTTGATGTAGTTAATGTTTGTTATCCGACACCATTAAACTTTTTAAAACGTTGTATGGCGTTTTCAATAGACTGGTTTTGAGCCTTATTGAGTTTGTTAAATGGTTTGAGCTCAATATCAATATTCTTTTTGCCCATATTCCGGCTCCAGTTGCCAACCACCTGGTTATTGACCATTATAGTTGGGAAAAAGGTAATAGCCCCCATTTTATCCCGAAAGCTGGCTGGTACCATGGCATCGCGATTTTTATAAGCTATAATTAACTCATCGTAAACAGGCAGAAGGTAAGCCCCCCTTTTTTTTGCTGTACTGAAATCGACATCAGTATCCATCCAATAGCCTACCCCTTCAATGATGATATTACTTAGCTGGTCTTTATTTATTTCGATCCCGGTTTTGGCATCGGCAACTGTAAGGCCGCTCCAATGTACAAAATCATTTATTGTAGCGGGGCCATGGCTTGTAAAATACCGCAAAACCAGTCTGGTTACCGCTTCGTCACGAGATATGGCTGGTGTCACAGGTGCCCGTTCGTTGAGCAGAGCATAGGTGAACTGTTTGCCCTGCCTTGCCCCGCTGCAAATTAATTGCTCCAGTTCGGCTTTCATCAGTAATATGGTAAGCCTGAGATCGTTGGTAGCTATTTTTGCCTTATTTAGCGCAGCGGCAATTTCTGTACGGGTTAGCTGTTTGCCGCCTTGCAGGGCTTTTGTAAACACATCAAAGCTTTTATTAAAAATGGCATCTGTAACCTCCTGCTTTTTATACATGGCGGCATTACCGGCATTAATTCGTGGTGCGGTAAGGCTAAGCATCCAGCGGATATCCTGAGGTAAAACAAAATGCCAGGTTGGTCTTAATACATGGGTTCGTAAAATAGCACCGGTGGTCATCGCTTTTTCCACAGCCCCGTCCGATGGAGATGACATACGTAACCCAATTGCCCATTTGGCATGGGCATATTCCTGCGCCTGCATGGCGCACATATGACCAACCACTTCTTCGGGCTTTTTGAATTTATTGTGGTTAAGATGTTGGTTATAAACCCGGAGATTAGCTATATCACGTATGGTCATGTCTGTCTGCTTTGATACTATTCAAAATAAATATATATTAATGACAACTGTTTGTCAGCAGGAAAAATGATTTAATTTGAGAGGCTTATTTTGATGGACAGATGAACAGGATAGATCCTAATTATTTTGCAGGTGGGCTGGTGGTTGGCACAGCTATCGGTTTGGCTTTGCATAGCCTTGCTGTGGGTATAGCAATTGGTGTAGCCGTCGGGGTATCTGTAGGCTCAAGAAAAAAGAAAAGGGAGTAAAGATTCTCTGGTTTATAGCCTCACAAAGGTTTTAAACTTCGTAAGGCTTTTTATCGATTAAAAATCGTGATATAAATTTCTGAACGAGCTTCTTATCCCGAAGGTGATCATAGTGTTTTTTGAATCTTTCTGATCATTTTTTTCCTGGCGATATAACGCGCCGAGTTCCAGGCGTAAATTATACTTTGGGTTAAGTATGTAAGCAACAGTTCCTTCACCATAATAAAGCTGTGTGCTTATACCCTGGCCTATGGTAGTCGTAGTATTTTCCGATGGTACAAAAGGTTTGGTAATTATTTTGCCGTTATTTGCAGCCTTTGTGGCATCAAGTCCATATTTGGCATAATTAAGTTGCCCCTGGAAATCAAACCGGCCAACCGAATAATTCAAAATGCCTAAAAGTTCCCTGAAGTTTGCTCCGTAAGGATGGGCCAGAGGATCGCCGTAAAACGAATAACTGCTTATTGACTGCTGGTTACTGTAAGTGTATGGCTTAACAGTGTTATATTCAAATAGATAGTTTAACCTTTTAACTTTAAAAATATCTGCCCCACGGATCCCCAGTTGCCAGCCGTTGGTGTTATCGGTACTGTTGCCCGAAAAGAAATTGCTGCCTTTGAACCTGTCGAACATGATCTGTCCGTACAGGGCAGCTTTATCAAAAATCTTGTATTTGGCATTGAACCCTAAAAATACGTTATCCTTTTTGTTCCCGCCCGGGCCCAATGAGCTTGCAAATAAAATAGGGTTTACAAAATTGGCGTCAAAGCCTGCCCGGTTGCCCTGGTTATCAGCTTCGGGAGCTATCAGGGCGTTAAACATACCAAACGAGGCGCGTTTGGTTATATTCCAGTCAATATAATGGAATAAAGCCCATTTGCGGCGGTTACTTCCAAAACTGTCAAATTTTTGTGCAACATTATTGAGGTCTTCAATATAGGCCCACGCTACCATATAACGTACGGGGCCAAGGTCGGCTGTAAGCCTGAGAAGCGGCATATTGGCGGCAAAGTCAGATAAGAGCACCGACCGGTACCCGTCACCAATAAACATTTTATCTTCGCCTAATGTAATATTCAGTTTTTTTGTTACTGAATAGGAGAGTATTGCAGTTACGTACGACCAATCTTGTGAGTTGCGTGGTTGGCCTGTATACTTCCTGGCATATGCCTGGCCGGGTATAAAACCATTGGTATTGACATAGTTGTTATAATACGATACAAACTTGGCCGAATTTTCAAAACCGCTTGTGTAAAATGAAAATTTGCTGCCTACTGTTCCCCCAATTTGATAGCCACGTACATTTAAGTTGGTCGAATTACTGTTAGTGAAATCCCTGCCGGCCTGCAGATCAGTAATATAGTCGGCATAAAAGGTATATTCTTTTGCTTTTACGTCAAAAAGGTGTTCATTAAATAATTTACGCCCGCCCCAGGTTTTGCGGTCTTTAACACCAACATTCATTACCGAATCATAGGTATGCAAAATGGTGCTGTCAATTAAAAAAGGACGCAATGAAGTATGGACCGAGTTTTTTACAGAATAAATATCCGAATTGAACTTTTGATACAACTGGTATGAATTAGGTAAATAAACTGATTGAGCTTTTGCTAATTGCGATGTAAATAAGGCAATTACAGCTATGATAAATGTTTTTCGAAAGCTTAGGAAGTAGAGTTTTTGCATTACAACAAAATAAGTATTAATTGTTCTAAGTTAAAAATTTCATTGGTAAATAAGGATATATACATACATGCCCCGCAGGTTGTTTCTGATATATATTAAAATTATGCAAATTGATTTGGACATTGATACCTGGTTAACCGTTCATAATCATTGAATTAATTATTCAATAAAGCAGGTTTATAGTTATTAAATAAATGGATTGAAATATGCCTGTTCGTGGAGATCGGTAAATAAAATTTCTTTAATCCCAGTACTTCAAAAAGTTAATTAATGTTAAATTTTGTCACGTGCAGGTGTTTTTTTTAAATAAGTTATAAAAATCATGATATTTGCCGCGCTATTAAATCAATTGATATTATTAAATGCAGTACAAAAAAATCAATAACCTGTTAGGCTGGCTTTGTTTTGTTATAGCCTCAATAACCTATATTTTAACATTAGAGCCGTCTGTAAGCTTTTGGGATTGCGGCGAATTTATTTCATGTGCCTACCGTTTACAGGTAGCCCACCAGCCTGGTTACCCGGTTTTTGCCATGATAGGCAAGGTTTTGTCGTTATTGTCATTTGGCGATAACACTAAAGTGCCTTTCTTTACTAATATGGGGTCGGCATTGGCCAGTGGTGCAACTATTATGTTTTTATTTTGGACAATTACTGCTTTTGCCAAAAAACTGATGGTTGAAAAACGAGATGAGGCTATTGACGGTTATAAATTATATGTAATTATGGGGGCCGGCCTTGTTGGTGCCCTGGCCTTCACATATACCGATACGTTTTGGTTTTCGGCTGTCGAAACCATTGTATTTGCCCTGTCATCACTATGTACCGCAATTGTATTTTGGGCAATTCTTAAATGGGATGAGCACGCCGACGAACCCGGTGCTGATAAATGGATTGTTTTTATAGCTTATGTTATCGGTTTATCCATAGGGATCCACCTGTTAAACCTGTTGACTATACCGGCCATCGCAATGGTTTACTATTTCCGCCGAACCAAAAATATTACCGTTGGCAATAGCATCCTGACTTTTTTGGCAGGGGTAGTGATTCTTGGCCTGGTACAATACGGCATCAGGGGATATACCATTAAGTTTGCGGCTTATTTCGACCTTTTCTTTGTCAATTCCTTAGGAATGGGCTTTGGTACCGGAGCTTTCTTTTTCATCCTGCTGATAGTTGTTGCTCTGGTATTGGGGATCATGTACAGTATCCGCAAAAAGAAGCCTGTATTAAACCTGGCTTTACTTTGCGTTGCATTTATATACTTTGGATATGGCTCATTCGCTTATATCCCTATTCGTGCGACTGCTAATACTAATTTAAATAACTCACATCCAGATAACGCTTTTACGCTTTACGGTTATTTAAATCGTATCCAGTATGGTGAAGTGCCTTTGCTAACCGGCCCTATGTATGATTCGCAGGTTACGGATCAAAAACAGGGTAGTATCATTTACCGCAAAGGTAAAACTAAATATGAAAATGCAGGTCGTAAAACAGATTATGTTTATGACCATACCACAGCATTGCCACGTATGTACAGCACCGACGCTAACGATGTGCAGTTTTACAAGCAATGGCTGAGGATTCCCGAAGGGCAGGCCCCAACTATGGGCGATAACCTGAAATGGATGTTTAGCTGGCAAATGTACCAAATGTACTGGCGTTACTTTTTCTGGAACTTTGTTGGCCGTTATAACGATGCCGACGGACAAACCAGCACCGAAGGTATTGACGGCAACTGGACGACCGGTTTATTTGACGGTGGCAAACATTTACCAAAATCAGTAACTGCAGCTACTACCTATACTCCGCTATATGCCCTGCCATTAATAATTGGTTTAATAGGTTTGTTTTTCCATGTTAACCGCCGCAGTAAAGACGCATTGATTGTTGGCTTGCTATTTTTCTTCACAGGCTTGGCCATTGTTTTATATGTAAACCAGGCATCAGTACAGCCGCGTGAGCGTGATTACTCGTACGTAGGCTCATTTTATGCCTTTGCCATATGGATAGGTCTTGGCGTAATTGCCATTGCCGAATTTGGCCGCAAATATATCGACGCTAAAATGGCCGCTATCGGTTCAACTGTGATTGGTTTATTGGTTTGCCCGGTGCTGTTGGCTGCCAAAGAATGGAAAGATCATGACCGCTCAACCAAGATGACGCCGCATGATATGGCCTATAATTATCTCATCTCATGCCCGCCGAATGCTATTTTATTTACTTATGGCGATAACGATACTTACTCATTGTGGTACGATCAGGAAGTTGAAGGCATCCGCCCGGATGTGCGGATTGTAAACCTCAGTTTGTTTACCGGCGATTGGTACATTCGTCAGATGCAGAAAAAGATGAACAGTTCTGAGCCGCTTCCTATCACTATGCCTTTTGATAAATATAAAGAAGGGGTGAGGGACGTTATTTATTTTAACGATCAGAAACTACCTGGATATCAGGATATTAAAGAAGTGTTTGATTTTATTACTTCTGATGATAAGGCTACGCAGGTACAATATCAAAGCGGCGACTATGGCAACTACCTGCCGACCAAAAATCTGAAAGTTACGGTTAACCCTGATGAGGTAATTGCAAACGGTGTAATAAAAGCCGATCAGAAAGATAAGCTTGCAACCGCCATGGAGTGGAAATATACATCAAACTATGTAACCAAAGAGAATTTGGCCATGTTTGATATTTTGGCGCATAACCACTGGAAGCGCCCTATCTGCTTCACTACTACCATTGGTAACGAAAACCTGATAGGTTTGCAACCTTACCTGTACAAAGAAGGTTTTACCTATCACTTGATTCCATTTAAGCCGGATACAGCTTTACATGATCAGTTGAGCAAAACCAATACTGATGTAATGTATGATAACGTGATGAACAAGTTTAAATTTGGCAAGTTTAAAACTGCTAAATACCTTGATCATGAGTCGACCTCCATGTTTTACCCCGTTATGGTAACCACTTTCCTTGATCTGGCCCAAAGCCTTGTTCAGGAAGGTAAAAACGATAAAGCATTAAAAGTTGTTCAAAAATATGATGCTGAATTACCTGATATTTACCCGTATGTTGATGTTGCAGGTCGTAAGTTATATTTAACGCAATTGGCTTATCAGCTTCATGACGTGGTGTTGGGTAACAAATTGGCAGGCAATATCGACAATTACCTTACCGATCAGTTGGATTATAATGCCTACCTGCTAAGCCAGGATGTTAATAGCATTAACGGGCGCGATGTACAAATAGGCATGCAAGTGTTGAACGGATTGGTGCAGTTTACCAAAGACAACCATCAAATCGCTCTTGCTACCAAATTTGAAAACCAGTTAAAGGGTTACGAATCAAAATTCCGTGCTGTATTAGGCGGCGGTCAATAGTAATCCTTGATAATATTTATTGGCAAAGCCATCCCGGTTGGGGTGGCTTTGTTGGTGGTTTATAACTGCAGTTAATGGATTTGCTCGTATCTACGGTTGAATTTTCTATAATCTTTTTGATTGAATTAAACGAATCTGGCCCGATCATAGCATACATATAATACAATTATCGGTAGTATGATAATTAGGGTACCAACTGCTTTGTTTCACAATGTAAGCCGTGGCTCAATTGTCATGGTCTTTAGCCTTTAATCGACAAAAAAAATCGACATCTCACGAAATATCGCCACGTAATTGTTGTTGATTGAATTCAAGCTGTTGAAAATCAATGATATGTTTGTGTGGTATAAGGTTTGCAAATGCAAGGGCAACCATTTTCTTGCCTTTTGCATAAACAATGTCCGATAAATTGATGTTTCTCCCCGGTGCATGGCTGCAAATAGGAATTTTTAAAATAAATTTGATTTACTTTTAACAACAAAAACTACGATGAAATTTCAACCGCTGTTAGAACAGGTAAAACAGTACGCTATATCCTATTTTGACGTACATCATGATCCCGATTTAATTTATCATAACCTGAGGCATACTAAAGATGTTGTTGCAGCGGCCACACAGATAGCTAACCACTATCAGTTAAGTGATGAAGATTTTTTTGTAGTGATCTCCGCTTCCTGGTTTCACGATACGGGGTACTTCACCGATAAAAAAGATCACGAATCAAAAAGTGTTGCGCTGGCTACACATTTTCTTAAACAGCATAAAGTTGAGCAAGCTGTTATCGATAAGGTATCCGGCTGTATTTTGGCAACCAAAATGCCGCAAAGCCCTGCCGATTTATTGCAACAGATCATCTGCGATGCAGATTTGTTTCATTTAGGTACAGATGATTTTCGCGATAAAAACAAGTTGTTGCGCAAAGAGATGGAAGCCATCAAAAAGCATGATATTGATAAGGATGAATGGCGCAACTACAACATCGAATTTTTGCAGGGACACGAATACTATACTGATTATTGCCGACTGCTGCTTAACGATCAAAAACATAAAAACCTGCAAAAACTGATAGAAAAGCAGGCTGATGTGGAAGTGAAGGAAACACCGGAAATTCTTATAGCTGATGCAGGTGGGGACGCTGTCATCACGCACGAAAAAGAGAAGGATAAAGACAAAGACCACGATGATGATCACGGTGGTAAAAAACATAAGAATGACAGGCCCGACCGCGGTATCGAAACAATGTTCAGGATCAGCTCCAGCAACCATCAGCGTTTAAGCGATATGGCCGATAATAAAGCCCATATTATGATCACGGTTAACTCTATCATCCTTTCGGCAATTATCAGTTTGGTGCTGCGTAAGCTTGATGAGCATTCAAATTTGTTGATCCCAACTTTCATGCTCCTGTCGGTTAGTTTGGCTACTATGATCTTCTCCATACTTTCAACCCGTCCGTCAATTCCGCCGGGTTTGTTTACACCCGAGGATATCAATAAAAAAACAGTTAACCTGTTGTTTTTCGGTAACTTCTACCGTATGTCATACCAGGATTACAGCGACGGTATGGAGAAAATGATGGAAGACCGCGAGTTTCTGTACGGCAGCTTAATCCGCGATAACTATTCGCAGGGTGTTGTACTTGGCAAAAAATACAGGTTGCTCAGGGCATCGTACAATATATTCATGTTTGGCCTTATCGTATCGGTAGTAGCATTCATCATATCTTCATTACTGTAGGCGGTCGGGGTACTGCCAAAAACAAAATCTACGCCTATGGAATACTCATTTTTCGACAGGGACCTGAGCTGGTTACTTTTCAATGAACGCATATTGATGGAGGCCGAAAGTGAAGAGCTCCCTGTAATGGAAAGGGTAAATTTTCTTGCTATATTCTCATCCAACCTCGACGAATTTTATCGCGTGCGGATGCCGGTGGTAATGGCATTGCACAAGCTTAACCTGCTTAATAAAACCGATGAAAGCGAGGATGTGCTATATAAAGCCCAGCAACTGGTAGAAGCTCAGCAAAATCGGTTTGGGAAGGTTTTTACAGACAGACTTATTCCGTTGTTAAAAGAAAATAATGTAAACCTGTTGTTCAATGAGCGTATTCCTGCTTCTATAGCCGATAGAGTGAGCGACTATTTTTACAGCCAGGTACTTGCCTTTCTGCAACCTATTGACCTGGTAGGCGGTAAAAAACAATTCTTCCCCGAAAATAACCGGCTATACTTTTTAGTGAACCTTGGTTTGGATAAGAAGAAGGAAAGGTCAGTGATCCTCAATATTCCGTCGAACCAGTTGCCGCGATTTTTTAGTGTTAACGAAGATGGTAAACAATACATCATTTTCCTGGATGACATTGTGCGGTACAATCTCGGCAAGATCTTCAAAACCGAAGAAATAAAAGGCTGTTACAGCTTCAAAATAACCCGCGACGCTGAGCTTGAACTTAAAGATGATTATGACGGTGATGTTCAGGAGCAGATAGAAAAACAATTGCTAAAACGTGATCTGGGTTTGGCAACGCGCTTTTTGCATCAGCCGGGTATCCCGCTGCGCATATTGCATTTAATTGAAGATAAGCTGGGCGTACAGGGATCAAGCGTTGTTGAAGGTGGCTTTTATCATAACCTTAAAGATTTAATGAGTTTGCCGGTAGGTATTCCATCATTAAAATATACCAAATGGCCGCCATTGGTAAACCGGCAGATCAGCGCAGACGAATCCATATTTGATTATATAGATAAAGGCGATTGTATTTTTCATGCGCCTTATCAATCCTATAACTCCATTCTTCGCTTTTTTAACGAGGCAGCTATCGACGAAAACGTTGAGGAAATCTCCGTAACGCTTTACCGCGTAGCCAGCGATTCGCGGATTGTAAACGCGCTGATCAGTGCTGCCCAAAGCGGTAAAAAAGTGAGGGTACTGGTTGAGCTAAAAGCCCGTTTTGATGAAGCCAACAATATCAAATGGGCTAAAAAGCTAAAAGCAGCCGGTGCCAATATCATTTACAGTGATAAGGCCATAAAAGTACACGCCAAAGTTGGCCTTGTAAAGCGCCTTGTTGACGGCCGCGTTAAATATGCCGGACTTTTAGCAACAGGTAATTTTAACGAAAGTACAGCTGCTTTTTATACCGATCATATCATGATGACGGCCAATCCGCAATTGCTGCGCGAAATGGACCTGCTGTTCATCTACCTTGCTAAAAAAGCAAAATCGGCCGAGGGATATGATATTGATTTTAAATACCTGCTGGTGGCTCAATTTAATTTGCAATCAAAGTTTATTGAGCTTATTGACAGGGAAATTGAGCAGGCCCGTAAAGGGAAGCCGGCAGGGATCACCATAAAGCTCAATAACCTGGAAGAGCGGGTATTGATTGGCAAACTCTACGAAGCGTCGCAGGCGGGGGTGAAGATCAGGATGATTGTACGTAGTATTTGCTGCCTGATCCCCGGAGTACCAGGCATGAGCGAAAATATTACCATAAGGCGTATTGTTGACCGATACCTGGAACATGGGCGTATTTTTATATTCCACAATGGTGGTAATCAAGAGGTATTTATGGGTTCGGCCGATTGGATGAACCGTAATATTTATCGTCGTATTGAGGTTTGTTTTCCGGTTTATGATGAACGTATCAGGAACGAGGTAATAGCCATGCTTGATATTCAACTGGCCGATAATGTGCAGGCCGTAAATTTAAATGAACAATTGCAAAACATAAGGGTTGATAAAACTGAACCGCAGGTACAATCGCAGCGCGCCATTTATGAACTTTTACAGCAAAAAAAATATGACAGGGTTTAAAAAACAAGATGCTAAACGTGCAATGACCCTTTATGTAGCCGGCATGCTTGCCGTGGCCGTAGTTTTTTTGATCATCTCTTGTAAAAATAAAGAAAAGGCAATCCCTGCCAGTCCGACGGGATACGACCTTAATAATCCTGTTAAATATAAAATGCCCGAAGATCTCACCGAAATCTCTGGTTTTGCCTTTCACAATGGTAAAAATGATTCGGTTTATGCCGAGCAGGACGAAGAAGGCTTTTTGTTTAACCTGAAACTGGGCGATAAAAAAGCTAACTATACCAAGTTTGGCAAAAGCGGTGACTATGAGGATGTGACCATTTGCCGTGAACAGGTGATCATGCTAAAAAGCGATGGTACATTGTTTACGTTTCCTTTTAGCCAGGTTAGGACAAAAGAAGCAGCCAAGGTACAAAAGATTAAAGGCGAATTGCCCGAAGGTGAATTTGAAGCTATGTGCGCAGATGAAAAGACCGGCCTGGTTTACGTGCTTTGCAAACATTGCGCCGACGAAAAAACATCCAAAAGCAGCAACGGCTATATTTTGAAACTTCAGGCAGACGGGACCCTGAAGCAGGCCGGCAGTTTTGCAATAGATGTTAAGGAAATTGAGCGGTTGGCTGATAAAAAGCGTGTACCGTTCCGCCCTTCGGCAATGGCGAAAAATACATTTACCAATGAATGGTATATCCTTTCGTCGGTAAATAAGATGCTGATAGTTACCGATATTAACTGGAAAGTAAAAAATGTTTATCCTTTAAGTGTTACCATATTCGGACAGCCCGAAGGTATGGCATTTGATAACCAGCGCAACCTGTATATCTCCAACGAGGGCGATCAGTTAAGTGCAGGCAATATATTGAAATTCAGCTTTAAGAAATAGCTCTTTAAAGCACTCATAACACAAATAAATATACATCTCAACCAAACCTCATGATTAAAAAACTACCCTTGCTGTTTGTTTTATTATTGGGCATGCTAAAAGCCGAGGCCCAGGATTCGGTACAGTACAGGATGATCCTTATTGGCGATGCCGGCGAAATAGATCTGCAGCAAAGTGCCGTTTTGAAACATGCCGCTGCCAATATTCTTAAAAATAAAACTTCGGTATTTTATCTGGGCGATAATATCTATCCACGGGGAATGGGTTTGCCGGGTAGTTCTGAAGAAGCCGAAACTAAAAAGATCCTGCAATCGCAATATCTACCTATGCGCGCCACCGGTGCGCCTGTTTACTTTATACCGGGTAATCATGACTGGGACAAGATGGGCCCGCTTGGTTTAGCTAAAATAAAACGCCAGTGGGCGTTTTTGGATCAGCAGGGCGATAAGCTGCTTAAAATGGTGCCCGAAAACGGCTGCCCCGATCCGGTTGAGATCAACCTTACCAATGACCTTACCGTAATAGCTTTTGACAGCGAATGGTGGTTATATCCATTCAATAAAAGTAACCCCGGCGCCGAGTGCGATTGTAAAAACAAAGATGACATTGCCGATAAGATCAAGCTGATCTTTGAGCGCAATAAAGATAAAGTGATCATCCTGGCATCGCACCATCCATTCCAGAGTTATGGTACGCATGGCGGATATTTTTCGCTTAAAGATCATATCTTCCCGCTTACTGTGGCTAATAAAGACCTTTGGGTGCCCTTGCCTGTTATAGGTTCGCTTTACCCGTTTTTGCGCTCTACATTTTCAAACCCCGAAGATTTGGGGCATCCCTTGTATAAAGACATGATCAGAAAGGTGGATGCTGTTTTTGGAAGTTTTCCAAACCTGATCCACGTGGCGGGTCATGAGCATAGCTTGCAATTCATTAAAAGTAAACAGGTGCAGGTGGTTAGCGGCGCTGGTGCCAAGCAAACCTACGCCATTAAAGGCAAATACTCACTTTTTGCTGACGCTACGCAAGGCTACGTAACTGCCGATCTGCTGATAGATAAACGGGTGCGTTTCACGTATTATATCGACAGTGATAAAGGTGTTAAACAGGTGTTTACGTATACGCAGCCTTATACATCTGTAAAAAATGTCCCTGATACGCTGCACACGCCTATTAAGGCAGATAGCATAATGGTTAGGGTCCATCCGAAATACGATAGCGTAAGCAATTTTCACCGTCGCTGGTTTGGCGAAAACTACCGTAAGGAGTGGGCTGCCGAAACTAAGCTGCCTGTGATAAGGCTGTCACAAATTCATGGCGGATTAAAGGCCGAAAGCATTGGCGGCGGGTTCCAAACACACTCGCTTCGTTTAATTGATAAGGATGGGAAGGAGTGGGTGCTGCGCAGTGTTGAGAAACAGCCCGAAAAGATTTTGCCCGACGAATTCCAGGAGACCTTTGCTAAAGATTGGGTTAATGATGCCATGAGCGCCCAGCACCCGTTTTCGGCGTTGATAGTACCACCGCTGGCCGATGCCGCCCGTGTGCCGCATGCCAACCCGATAATCGGTGTGGTATCGGCTGATCCTGTTTTAGGTCAATATGCAAATATTTTTGCCAATAAAGTTTGTTTGCTTGAAGAACGCGAACCAGGTGGCAAATCCGATAATACCGTGAAGATGATCGGTAAAATGCTGGAGGATAATGATAATACAGTAGATGGCGACGAATTTTTACGTGCCCGCCTGCTCGATTTGCTTATTGGCGACTGGGACAGGCACGGCGACCAGTGGCGCTGGCGCGATGAGGATAAAGGGAAAGGCAAGTTTTATACCGCCGTTCCGCGCGACCGCGATCAGGTATTTTACACCAACCAGGGTGTATTGCCAACCATAGCAGCGCAGCCATGGGTAGCGCCGAACCTGCAGGGCTTTAGCGGTGAGATCTACAGCGTAAAATATTCCTTATGGAAAACCATGTTTATGCAACGGTGGCCATCGGTACAATACAGTCATGAACAATGGACCAAAATTGTGAATGATTTTGTCGCTGCCGAAACTGACGACGTATTGGAAGCCGGTTTAAGGCGCCTGCCCGAATCATCGTATAAATTAAGGCATGATGTATTGCTAAAGCAACTGAAAGAACGGCGCGCTAATATCCCGGCCGAAATGGAGTATTACTACAAATTCATCAATAAAATAGTTGATATCCACACTTCAAATAAAAATGAGCTGGTAACGGTGAAAGATGAGCCTAATGGCAGTCTCAATGTGATCATCAATAAGATCAATAAAGATGGTGAGATTAAGGATACGCTCATGAACCAGAATTATCATCCTGATATTACCAAAGAGCTCCGCATTTATGTAAGCGGCGGCGATGATAAGGTAGTGCTTGATAATGCCACATCACCAATAAAACTGAGGTTTATCGATAGCACAGGCACCAAAACTTACAATATTGTAAAATCGCTTAACACGGTACAGCTTTATGACCGTGGCAAAAAGCTGAGTATAACTGGCGACGAATCAAGGGTTAACAAACACATAAGCAAGGATAGCGCTAATACGTCATACTTAAGAGTTAATCTGATGAATGTGATAGCGCCGCTGGCTAATATCTCTTACAACCCGGATGAGGGCGTATTGCTTGGAGCAGGTTTTAAATATACTCACCAGGAGGGTTTTCAAAAACTGCCTTACAACGATGTGCAAACAGTGTTTGCCAGTCACTCGTTCACAACAAAGGCTTTTAAGATTAAATATAACGGCGAGTGGATCCACGCTTTTGGCAAAGCCGACTTTTTGATGGATGCCCAGCTCGACTTTCCGGATAACATCAATTTTTTTGGCAGGGGCAACGAAACGCTGTTTGTTAAAGTTGGCGATTATCGCAAATATTATCGTACCCGCTTTGATAATTTTACCTTTAGCCCAGCCTTTAGGTGGCGTAATGAATCGGGAACTTCTGTAACGGTAGGTCCTGCTTTTCAGTACTATAAATTAGATGTTGACGACAATATCGGCCGATTTATTACATATCCGTTACTCACAAATGCGCCCGACAGTTATACCTTTGATAAAACAAAAATGCATGCCGGTATAGTTGTTAACTTTACCAGTGATAAACGCAATGACAAGATACTTCCGGCCTGGGGAAGTTTTGTAAATATTAAACTTCAGGAGTTTAATGGCTTAAATAATAACTCCACAAGTTTTGCCCAGCTTATACCCCAGGTTGCTTTGTACAAAAGCCTGAATGCCAAAAGCACTATTGTTTTGGCGGATAGGATGGGCGGCGGCATTACCATCGGAAAAACCGCTTTTTATCAGTCGTTGTTTTTAGGCGGGCAGGATAACTTATTAGGCTACAGGTTATACAGGTTTGCCGGCCAGCATAGTTTTTATAATAACCTGGAGTTGAGGATAAAATTAACTGATTTTGCCAGTTATATAGTTCCCGGACAAATAGGTGTTTTAGGATTTTATGATATAGGCCGTGTTTGGGAAAACGGGCAAGGCTCGGATAAATGGCACAACGGCACCGGTGCAGGTTTTTATGTTGCTCCTGCACGATTGGCAGTTATTAAGATAATCGCCGGTTACTCTGAAGAAGGATGGTACCCTTATCTTTCAACAAGTTTCAGATTTTAAAGAAGGGTAAAATTATAATTAAAATGCACACGGAAGTACTCAATATAAGCAAAAACGAATGCACCATTTGTCAGGTTGAAACATGCCTGACTTTTAACCCGTTCGTGGCACATTTAAAAGAACGGATCGCTACCGAAAAAACGCTCAAAAGCGAGTTTTATCGCTACGTTTTGGAGCGTTTTGAGCACGATATATGTATTGACCTGGATATGCGACCAACAGATGCCGAAAAGTACCGGGAAATGCTGGAGCTCATTTACTCCATACTGACACCGCCAATAGCTAACGAAAAGGAATTTCACTGGGCGCTAAGTACACCGGTACCTGATAAAATATTTTTCAGTACTGAGGCTTTTTATGATTTCCATTCAAGTCATCATTCTAATTTATATGCGTTGAATGTATCCAAGAACGAAATGTTCAGTGACAGGCAAAAGCGGTTCATTTATAACCTGATTCTTGAACGGATGTATGGCTTTTCGTCGGCAATTAAGAATGAATTGCTGTTTTCATACGAAGATCCTGAAACCGGTCTTTCAAGGTATTTTAATATCCAGACTGATGCCCGCTTCGTGGAGGTTGAATTGAATGGCGAACTGCCCGAACTTAGCTTTGATACTATTGAACCCTATTTACATTCACATACCAGCCTTGAGTTAATTGAAAAGGTAATACCACTTAATATTTTTAAATTCAAGGGGTTCACAATAATTACGTTAACAGATGTAACGTTAACGCATGCACTTGAAAATATTCGTACCGAGCTGGTTAACCATTCGGCAAATGAGGAGGAGCAATATGCGCACATCATCAGCTCGCTAAAATCCCTTGCCGAAAGCCCAGGCATTGAGTTTGGGTTGATGCCTTTTTTAACCATCAATAATGAGCCTATTTTTGATAACGACGAATGCTCCAGAAGTATCCTGCTTAAGGCCGCTAAAGATTTTAACCTTGCGGAAGAAACGTTTGACGCCATCATTGATGATTACAACCAGAACCCGAGGCCTATCTTTTTCAATTCCATTACCGACGAAAAGATAGGTAAATTCCCCTTTTTGCAGGTTTTGAAACAAGCCGGCATTAAATCTTACGGAATTTTCCCGGTGTACTACAATAAGAAAAATGTAGGCATCATGGAAGTGTTTTCATATAAAGAGATTGTTTTTTACGAAAAACTGCTCTCGAAATTACAGGCTACTATCCCGCTGATTGCCCAATTGCTGCAAAACAGCATCGATCAGTTTGAGGCCCGCATTTCAAGTGTTATCAAAAATAAATTTACCTCGTTGCAACCGTCGGTTCAATGGAAGTTTAATGAAGTGGCCTGGAATTATCTTAAGGAAAAAAGAAAGAGGAAAAAGAGCCCTGAAATTGAAACAGTATCATTCAGCCATGTTTACCCTTTATTTGGTGCGGTTGATATCCGTAACTCCACGGTTGAGCGTAACAGCGCCCTGCAGGAGGATTTGAAAAATCTGCTCACCATACTTATTGAAACGCTTCAGGTTTTAAATGAAAATATTCATTTAAGCCTTACCGGCAAGCTGGTATCTAAATGCGAAGAGTGGCTCGAACGCATCAGCGGTTATATTACTACCAATGATGAATTGATGCTGGATACTTTCCTTCATAACGAGATTAATCCTTTCCTGGAGCATTTCAGAAATAATTACCCTGCCGAAAGGGAAACTATTGACAGGTATTTTAATGCCATGAATGAGGAAACCGGCGCTTCGTTTGAAAACAGGCGCAACCTGGAAACCTCCATGCAGCTTATCAATACTTCTATCAACCAATACCTGGAGCAGGCTCAGACAGAAGTGCAGGAATCATTTCCCTGTTATTTTGAAAAATTCCGTACCGATGGGGTGGAATATGATATTTACATAGGGCAATCAATAGCGCCGCAACGCGTTTTCGATATGCTGTACCTTAAAAATATCCGTTTGTGGCAGTTACGATCAATGGCCGAGATAGCCCGGATGACAAACGACCTTGGCGATCAGCTTTCACGTCCTTTGCAAACCACGCACTTAATATTTATTCACTCAAACGCTATAGATATCAGTTTCAGAAACGATGAAAGGCGTTTTGACGTTGAGGGGGCCTATAATATCCGTTACGAGGTGGTAAAAAAGCGGATTGATAAAGTTTTAATAGCAGGAACTTTTGAACGCCTTACCCAGCCCGGCAAAATAGCCATGGTATATTTTAACCCAACAGAAGCTGCTGAATATGACGAGTACATCAGGTACCTGCAAGTACAAGGCTATTTGCTGGATGACCTGGAATATCTTGAACTGGAAGAGTTACAGGGCGTTACAGGCTTAAAAGCGTTAAGGGTTGGAGTTAATTATCAATTGCCGTTATTAAATAGCTAAAAGCCTAAGGCTGAAAGCTTAAAGCGACAAGAAATCAAATAAAGCAAAAAAAGCTTTCAGCCTTAGGCTTTCGGCTTTGAGCTTGATAAGATCGCTTTCCTCATTAATAAATCGGTTTGCTTATCGCTTCCCAGGACAAATTCATGGCTGCTGAATACTTCAAAGCCATGTTTTTCATAAAAGGCAATTGCTTTTAGGTTGTGTTCCCAAACACCAAGCCAAACGTATTGCAGGTTTTTATCCGTAGCTGCTTTTAAGGTGAAATCAATAAATTGGTGGCCTATCTTTTTGCCGTGATATTCGGCCAAAACATAAATGCGCTCAATTTCAACTGCCGCAGGATCCTGAAATTCTGTTTGGGCGTGGCTATAGTTTAGCTTGAGATAACCGGTTATTTCACCATCCAGCATCGCGAAGAAAAAATGAGAGTTTGGGTTACTGAGCTCTGCTTGTATTTTTTGCGGAGTGAAGGCTACAGATGCATAAGCCTCCATATCTTCTGGTTTATTTAAATGAGCAAAGAAATCAAAAAACGTTTTTTTGCTTAACTCCAATAATACGTCGGCATCAGCCAAAGTTAATTTTTTAATTGTTACAGTTTCGGAAATAGCCATCAGGCAAATCTAAAAAACTAATCCTTTAATCAAATTGTTCTTTCAACCTCACCAGTCTGTCAATCATAAGGTTTAGCTTTTCTTCCTCGTTCTTAAACATCCGGGGTTTAAGGTAAAACGTAGTGAACAAAAACCAGATCCCGATTGATGTATATGTTACTATTTTAAAGGTGAGTGATGAATGTTCAAGTACCTCGATAAAATACATGGCTAAACCGGCGCTTAGCAACAATATATAGGTATAATAAAACCAGCCTATAACTTTGCTCCGGTTTTTTTGATATGCCTTAAGGCTGTCAAGATATTCGGCAGGATTGAGGGTTGCATCGCGCTTACTCAAAATGTGATAATGACGTACCATTAACGAAAGATACATCAACATGGTTACCAGTACGATGAGGATCCCGATAGTAGTAACTGCAGACTTAAATGCCAGAAAAAAAGTGACGACAAAAGCAAACGCAACGGTTACAACCATGGCCACAATACTCCAGTATAACTTTTGGGTTATACTCCTTATTCCCTTCTTTACCTGCTTCAGCACCTCATCCACCGAAAGCTGATCTGGTTTTGGCTGTCCCTGCCAAACCGACATCAAATGATCAAAGTCTTTCATACTGGTTATATAACTCCGTTAATTTTTGTTTTATACGATAAATTTTCACCCTCAAATTTCCTTCTGATATACCCGAAATTTCGGCAATTTCGGGGTATGGCACCTCATCAAGTACCATAGTTATAATAATCCTTTCTGATTCTTCCAGTTTTGAAATACACTTATAGAGCAAAGCTACCTGCTCGTTTTTATCCGATAGTTCTTCTCGTTTTGTTTCTGCTAATTGTGGGGTTAGTTCGTCTTTGGCCTGGCGTTTTTCCGAGCGCAAATAGGTTAAACAGGTATTTACAGCAATGCGGTAAATCCAGGTTGATATCATGGCCTGGTTACGGAATTTCTCTAAATTTTGCCAAACCTTTAAAAAGGTTTCCTGTAGCAGGTCGTTGGCGGCATCGTCATCGCCGGTATAACCATAGCACAGATGGAATATCTTTTTAGAATTAGCTTCATATATCTGCTTGAATGCTGCTTCTTTGTTGGCCACTTCAGTTAATTTTATATTTAGACGATGTTAAGCTTTATATGTTACAACAAGTGATCATTCTTTTTAAACCAGCCCAGCTTGCTTTCGGCATCGCTTATTAGTTTATTGTAACTGTCCTGGTAATCAAACTGTAAGTCTTCGTGGAGCTTATTGATTAAGCCACGGATCTTTTCAACCTGCCTTATTAATATCAGCCTTAAAGGCTTGTATGATGTACGCCTGTCGGCATATTCAAGGTAATTTTCGCAAAAATTGATCAGCAATTCAATCTCAGCACCTTTTGATGCCATAAACTTGATGTATTTACTCAGCAATCTCAATATTTTGCGCATGCCCTTTGCAGCGTTGTAACTTAATGATGATAACTGGCTGAACATGAAGCCGGCTTCGGCTTTTACTTTTTCTACAAAGGCGGCTTCATCATGGGCTTCAAAAAGCAGGTAGGCCAACAGCTCTTTGTTTTCCTTTTTGTAGCGTGCCAGGCGCAGCATTAATTCGGCCAGCTGCTCGTTAGGCAGGTGCTGAATTTCTTTTTTTATATGCTGTAATCCGTAGGCGGTAGTAGTCATGTTGTAAATAAGCAGGCAAAATACTAATTGTTTAAATATTTTTCACGAATTGCATTTAAGCTTGATTCAATTAGAACGAATTACACGAATGGGTCTACTAATTATATTGATGTAATTAATGTAGTTCGCAAAATTAGTTAAGAAATTAAAATAGCGTTTGCTGGGGCAACGATTTTATTTCCTCATCCGATTTAAACGGAAAATAGAATATTCCCATAGCAGTTTAAACAGCGCGTAAATTTTGTAGTTTTGCAGGCTTATTAAATTAAATGAAAAAAAGCAGACTGACGCTCTTCATTTTTATCGCACTGGTATTGGGTGTGATAGCCGGTTATATTTATAACACCTACGTTTTCGCCGATCTTAATAAACAACTCAGTACCGCAGGTGCTGCAATTAAAAGTATCGACAAAAAAATAGAAGCATTACCCGATACCTCAGTTGCAGCCTACAAAGACCTTAAGTTACAAAGAATTGCCCAGGTTAAATTGCAAGGCCAGGCTACAGATGCGCGGGAGGATAAACTTGAGCTTTATAACATCCTGAGCAAGATTTTTCTTAACCTCATTAAAATGATTGTGGCTCCATTGGTGTTTACCACATTGGTGGTAGGCGTAGCCAAGGTAGGGGATATCAAAGCCGTTGGCAGGATAGGTGGCAAAACCATGCTCTGGTTTATCAGCGCTACGCTGGTATCCTTATTATTAGGGATGCTATTGGTTAACCTGTTTGAGCCAGGCAAAACCATGCATTTGCCACTGCCTGATAGTCATTTAAGTACAGGCATTAAAAAAACGGCATTATCATTAACCGAATTCGTTGGTCACGTTTTCCCTAAGAGTTTTATTGAGGCAATGGCCAATAATGAGATCTTACAGATTGTGGTGTTCTCTTTGTTTTTTGGCGTAGCTACCGCTGCTATAGGTGAGCAAGGTAAAATAGTGATCAAAGCGATGGATGCTTTTGCCCATGTGATTATGAAGATTACCGGTTATGTGATGAAAATGGCCCCTTTAGCTGTATTTGGTGCCATAACTGCGGTAGTGGCCAAGCAAGGAATAGGTGTACTTTCAACCTATGGTATTTTTATCAGCGAGTTCTATTTTTCGCTCATCGTACTTTGGTCTGTGATTATATTAGCCGGGTATATTGTATTAAGAAAGCCGGTGTTCAGGCTGCTTAACAGTATTAAAGATGCTATGTTGATAGCATTTAGTACTTCCACAAGTGAAGCGGCTTATCCAAAGGTATTGGAAGAACTGGAGAAATTTGGCTGTAGCAATAAAATAGTGAGCTTTGTATTGCCATTGGGCTATTCGTTTAATTTGGATGGTTCAATGATGTATATGACCTTTGCATCATTGTTCCTGGCGCAATCATATGATATTCATCTTTCATTCGGGCACCAGTTATCCATGTTGCTGGTGCTGATGCTTACCAGCAAAGGCGTGGCGGGTGTACCGAGGGCTTCGCTGGTGGTTATAGCAGGTACGCTGGCAATGTTCAATATCCCGGAAGCTGGTTTGTTTTTGCTGATAGGCATTGATCCACTGCTTGATATGGGACGTTCAGCCACAAACGTATTAGGCAACGCTATGGCTACAGCGGTTGTGAGTAAGTGGGAAGGAGAAGAAGTAGGTACCCAAATAATAAGAGAATAAAACATGCCTTCATTGTGGGAAACCTGGAATCAGCAGTGATGGTACACAAAATATATTTCAGGGATATGCGCAGGGGCCGCGTTAGGGATTGCAGTGTAAAGCCCACAGCGCGGGTTGGGGTTGCGGGCAGGAAAGGCGAGGACTTGTAACGGAAAGCCCGGCCGCAGGCAACGCCCAAGTTTATAAATAGATAAAAACATTCAATAATCAACAGCTTACAAGTACGTCATTACAAGGAACAAGACAAAAAACCCAAAGAGAACTCATTAATACCTATAAAATCAAATTATAGCTATCAATTAATAACGTCTGATAAAACATAGGCGCTCTGTAAAGTTCGCGATTGCTTCGTACCTCGCAATGACGGGCGAAGAAATAAATTCACTAACTCACTAATTCAATAATTCACTAATTACTTACATATGTCTCCCCGTTTAAAAAAAGTATTCCTGATCATGACTGTTGTGGTGCCGTTTATACTGTACTGCGTTTATTATTATGGTATGATGATCAAGAATGCACCATACCGTTTTGTTGATTTTGAATCGATCAGTTTCCAATATGGTCATAAGGATAGCCTTGTGAACAAATATGATTCACATACCGGCATGTTCCAATATCTCGACAAGCGTGATTCGTTGGTTAAAGAGCATTTACGTTTAACCAAAGACGACCTGTTATACCTCCACCGTAAAGCTGCCGATCTGGGTTTCTGGGATTTTCCGTCGAAGGAAACGGGTGATACGTCAAAAGTTGCTGATGGAAAAGCTGTTCGGTACATTATTGAGTTCAAATACAAGGAAAAAACCAAGCGCGTGATCTTTGATACTGATTACTTTGGTAATCCTAAACTAATTGATGCTAATCAGCGATTGATAGCCGAGATTCAGAAAAAACTTACCGACGTAGAGAACCGTGGTAAAAAATAAAATATTGGGATGTTGTTTATTAAATAATCAATCCCTATATTTGCACCTCGAAATTTAAAACAATATTTAACAAACATGTACGCAATAGTAAGTATAGCAGGACAGCAATTTAAAGTTGCCAAAGACCAGCAGATCTTTGTACACAGGTTACAAGGCGATGAAGGCGCTAGTATTGAATTTGACAGTGTATTGTTAGCAGAAAACGAAGGTAAATTCAAATTAGGTTCTGATTTGAAAGGTGCTAAAGTATCGGCTAAGATCGTGTCACATTTAAAAGGTGATAAAGTAATTATCTTCAAAAAGAAAAGAAGAAAAGGTTACAAAAAGAAAAACGGTCACCGTCAGCAATTTACCAAAATCGAGATCACCGGTATTACATTATAATTAAAGGTTGAACCGGAGTTGTTCTGCAATTCCATAAAAGATATAAAAAATGGCACATAAGAAAGGGGCCGGTAGTTCAAGAAACGGTCGTGAGTCACATAGCAAGCGTTTAGGTATCAAAATTTTCGGTGGTCAGCCAGCAATTGCAGGTAACATCATCGTACGTCAGCGTGGTACTAAACACAACCCAGGCTTAAACGTTGGTCTTGGTAAAGATCATACTTTATTTGCACTGGCCGAAGGTATCGTAGTTTTCAAAAAGAAAGCTGATAACCGTTCATACGTATCAGTAGTTCCATTTGAAGCTGCTGAAGTTGAAGAAGTAGCTGCACCTGCACCAAAAGCTAAAAAAGAAGCTGTAGCTGTTGAAGCTCCTGCTGCTGAAGAAGCTCCAAAAGCAAAGAAAGCTGCTGCACCAAAAGCTAAAAAAGAAGAAGCTGCTGATGCTGCTGAAGAAATTGTAGCTGAATAATCAGTTAACAAATATTAGGATATGAAAAATCCCGGGCAATTTTGATCGGGATTTTTTATTTTGTGATTATTCGTCAGATTGCAGCATAAAACAACTAATAGGAGAACTATACAAAACCCTTACCGGTTTGCCATTAATACGCCCCGGTTTCCATTTTGGTGATTTGTTTACATGAGCAATGAATGCTTTGCACATTGCTTCGTTTATTTTCCTCCTGACATTGGCATGCGTTACACTTCCGTCGGTTTCTATAATCATTTGTATAAGAAAACTGGCCTGTGTATTCTCTTTGTCGTAGTCTTCTGGTATCGGTACTTTAAAAAGATAATTTGTCCACTTTTCTGTGCCTCCGGGAAATTCTGGCTGTACATCTACTGTTTTATAAACTGTTGTATTTGGTTTAACATGCTCCCTTTTAGCTTTGCCTTGTGCAAACAACGCAACAGGTAATATAATCAAACCAAATACAAGCAGATATCTCATGTGTTTATTCGATGACCAGTTTCTTTAAATAGTAAGTATCAGGATCAATAACCGGCATAGTTTTGCTGGTTATGGTAATGCCTTTTTTATCAAGCGTATAGCGTTTAGTAATGCCATCTGCAGTGATATCAATTGGCAATGGCATATCGATATTGAGCAACTGAACCTGGTATTTATCGCCACGTTGGGCCTTAACATGTACTTCCAGTTTATTGGTTGAATAGATGTACAAATCAAACAGCGGCTTGAGATCCTTACCTGCAGCCTTGCTAAAATACTGCATTACATCATCTGTACCGGCCAAATTACTGTAGGTATAACGCGGGTCGGTAACAAAGCCTTTAAGAGTAGGGAAGAAGGTACTATCGCCCATAATATACCTGAGTGTATGCATAAAGAAAGCCCCTTTACCATAGATATCACCATTATAAGCTGATTCCTCATCGATATCTTTCCCGATAACAAGCGGGATTTTATTGCCGAATGACAGTGCTGAACTTTGGAAAAATTTGATATAAGCTTTTTCGCCTTCAAATTCCCTTACGTACAGCGCGTCGCCATAAGTACAGATGCCCTCGTGGATCCAGTAATCGGCCCAATCCTTAGCGGTAACTTTATTGCCCCACCATTCGTGGCCAAACTCGTGGTGCATGAGGCCGTCATAATCCTCGCCGCCAACTTTGGTATATTTAAATTTGGCGCCGTAGGCATTCATGGTTTGATGCTCCATGCCCAGGTGAGGGGTTTCAACGATGCCTATCTTTTCTTTTGCCCAGGGATATTCGCCAAAGTATTTCTCCTGTTCTTTGATGGTTTTTACAAAAATATCGAGGTGATGCTCGGCTTTGGCGGCATGTTCCTTTAATACATAAAACTGGATAGGTACATTATGCCCATCTACAGTAGTATACGGACGAGTTACTACGGTATAGTCACCTGCATTGAACAAGATACTGTAATTGTTAATGGTGTATTTGGTTTGCCAATGGAAAGTTGCTGTTCCCTTTTGTTTGCTTACACTTTTTAACAACCCCGGACCTGCAACTACAAGATCTTTAGGAACGGTGATGAACATGTCTACACCCTCGTTTGGTTCGTCGGAGGGGTGATCTTTACAAGGGAAATACAATTTGCCGCCTGTACCTTCGGCCGTGATGGCCATCCACTGGTGTCTGGTCGAGTCTTGTGTCCAGATAAAACCGTCGTCCCATGGTGGGCGACGGGCAACATGGGGCTTACCGCCATAAATTACTTTCACGCTTGCTTTACCTGCTGACAATTCTTTGGCTGTATTAATTGTAATTAGATTGTTTTTGTAGTCAAAAGGTTCTTGTTTACCATTTACCAATATTTTGCTGATAGTTAAAGAATCTAACAGGTCAAACAATAAGACTTTGGTAGGCTGTGCCATAATTACATCAATGGTGGCGAAACCGTCGATAGTTTTTTGTACAGGATCAACAGCAAGCGAAATGGTATAATGTCGCACATCCATAATGGCTTGTTCTGGTTTAAGTTTTCCGCCAGATGTTAGGGTTTGGGCATGAACATATCCCGCAAAAAAGAGGATAGTTGAAATTAATATGACTTTTTTCATAGAATATTAATGGCTACGTTTAAAGTTAATGGGTAAAGCATATTGAACCCTTACAGGCTGACCTCCCCGCATACCGGGTTTCCAAGGGGGAGACATTTTTATAAGCCGTAGCGCTTCTGCATCCGTTGCTTCAGATAAGCTTTTGGCAATTTTTATATCGCTAAGGCTTCCATCTTTTTCTACTACAAATAGAACATATACTCTGCCTTCAATTGTTTCTCCTTTGGGATATTTAAAATTTTCATCAATGAACATGGCGAGCCTATGGAGCCCACCCGGAAATACAGGAACTTGTTCAACTGATGTAAATATGGGTTCTTTAGCCTTTGTTGTATCAGTTGTTTGAGCTTTTGCTGCCAGGGCTCCCATTATGAACATCGCAGCTGACAAGATTCTTTTCATTTACCCTTTGTTCCTTAGTGAAATTTATGATAATTGATCAATTAACTTTTGTGCTATCTAAAACCTGTACAGCCTGCATTGTATAAAATTGTATGGGGACGGAATATTTTGATTTGATAAAATGACCGTCACGCATTGCAGGGACCCATCTTTCTGACAGGGCGATCACTCGTAAAGCTTCTTTATTAAAAGGTTGGCTCATCCCTTTAACAACTTTCAAGTCGGTTAAACGGCCGTCGTTTTCAACAAAAAAGCTTATGGTAACAATGCCTTCTCCGCCGCTTACATCTTTTGGCCATTTCAAATTTTCTTTTAAAAATTCATGAAATGCCTTATCGCCACCACGGAAATGCGGAGGCGTAAGTTTTTGCGCCTTAGCGCTTAATGAAACCATTAAAATGATAAGGATGGGTGAAAATTTCTTCATCCTTAAATATAAATCAATTCTCCCTCACCAGCAAGCCGTCTGCAAAATCTCGCAGGTATTGTTTATGATCTTCGGGCAGATCAATAGCGTCGAGGGCTGCAAAAGCTTTATCGGCATAGGTCTGCATGGCTTTTTCAGCATGCTGCCTGATATCAAGTTCGTTGTAAATGTTTGTTATGGCTTTAACTTTTTCTGCATTGTCAAATTCAGTAGCGCTCAGCCATCGGTTTAGCGTTTGTGCCTGGCTGCCTTTTGTCAGTTCAAGGGCCCTGATTAGCAAAAAAGTTTTTTTATTGGAGATGATATCGCCGCCAACCTGCTTGCCAAACTTTTCAGGATCGCCATAAACATCCAGTATGTCGTCCTGTAGCTGGAAGGCTATACCAAGGTTAACCCCGAAAGAATCAATCAAATCAGCGTCGGTTAAAGCTGCACCGCCAATGATGGAGCCGATTTTTAATGTACCACCTAACAGTACAGCAGTTTTAAGGCGGATCATGTTGATATATTCTTCAATACTTACATTGTTACGCTGTTCAAAGCTCATATCAATTTGCTGGCCTTCGCATACGCCGGTCGCAGTATCGTTAAAAACGTCAAGTACATTACGCAAAATGCTGTCATCAACCTTCATCATCATGCGGTTGGCTTCTACCATCATGGCATCGCCGGAGAGGATAGCAACATTGGCGTTCCATTTTTCATGCACAGTTGCTTTGCCACGGCGGAGCGGGGCTTTATCCATAATATCATCATGCATCAGCGTGAAATTATGGAATACCTCTATAGCCAGTGCGGGTTCAATAGCCTTGTCAACGTCGCCGCCAAAAAGGTCACAGGCCAGCAGGAGCAGGGCAGGGCGCATACGTTTTCCGCCAATAGATAAAATATAGCTTATCGGTTCATACAGATCGGCCGGGTAAGCGGGATAGCTTAGTCTGCCTACTGCATCATTTATTAGTAACTGTAACTCTGTAAGTTGTTTCATTTATTTACGGGAACCCTGATTTTCTTGATTTTAGGATCGACTTGATTATAAATATCAGGAAATCCTAAAATCAAGAAAATCACGGTTCATTATTCTTGTACCAATATAAAGTCTATCTGTTTTTTGGTCAGATCAACCTGTTTTACCTTAATCTTTACTTCGTCGCCCAGTTGGTAAATTTTCTTTTTACGCTGACCGATGATGGCATAGTTTTTCTCGTCCAAAGTATAAAAATCGTCCGAGATATCACGCAGGCGGATCATACCCTCGCATTTATTTTCGATGATCTCCACATACATGCCCCATTCGGTAACGCCCGATATGATACCCATAAAGGTGTTGCCAACCTGGTCGCGAAGATACTCAGCTTGTTTGTATTTTACTGAAGAACGCTCTGCATCGGCGGCTTTTTTCTCCATTAAAGAACTGTGCGAACATAGCTTTTCATAAAACTCGGCATTGGCTGATTGACCGCCGTTTAAATAATGGAACAGGAGCCTGTGTACCATTACATCCGGATAGCGGCGAATTGGTGAGGTAAAGTGCGTATAATGATCAAAAGCCAAACCGTAATGACTGCTGCTTTTAGTGGTATAAATAGCTTTAGCCATGGAGCGGATAGCCAGATGGGTTAGCACGTTCTGTTCTTTTTTGCCCTCTACGTCTTCCATCAGGTAATTGAGGGATTTTGCTGTTTCCTTGTCAGATTTTGTATTGATTTTATAACCAAACCTGGCTGCAAATTGGGCAAAATTGGCCAGCGCATCGGGCTTGGGCGAATCATGCACGCGATAAACAAAAGTGTATTTGTGCTTGCCCTTGCCCATTTTGCTTACGCGCTCAGCTACTTTGCGGTTAGCCAGCAACATAAAATCTTCGATCAGTTTATGGGCGTCTTTGCGCTCTTTTACATAAACGCCTGTTGGTTTACCGTTTTCATCCAGTTTGAACTTAACCTCAGTAGTTTCAAAGCTGATAGCGCCGTTTTTAAATTTGCGGTCGCGCAGTTTGTAGGCCAGCGCATTAAGCTTAAATATTT
Organism: Mucilaginibacter rubeus; assembly: GCF_014643835.1. GTDB lineage: Bacteria > Bacteroidota > Bacteroidia > Sphingobacteriales > Sphingobacteriaceae > Mucilaginibacter > Mucilaginibacter rubeus. The sequence goes on from NZ_BMKD01000001.1 coordinate 460,377, forward strand.
CATCTTTAAAATCACCCTCGCCGCTTTCTATTACTTCCTGCACCTCTTCGTAAGTAAAACGCCTGTCGGAGTAAATGACGGTTTTGCCATACCATTCGGTAATGATATTTGCGTTCTCATCCATTTCAAACACTGCCGAAAAGCAGAGTTTTTCTTCTTTAGGGCGAAGAGAGCAAAGGCCGTTTGACAGTCTTTCCGGTAGCATTGGTATAACCCTGTCCACAAGGTAAACTGATGTGGCCCTGTCCAAAGCTTCTTTGTCTAAAGCCGAATCGGGAATGATGTAGTGTGATACGTCGGCAATGTGAACACCGACTTCGTAATTTCCGTTTTCCAGTGCACGGTAGGATAGGGCATCGTCAAAGTCTTTGGCATCAAATGGGTCGATGGTAAAGGTGGTGATGTTTCGGAAATCACGGCGTTTGGCAATTTCTTCGGGCGTGATCGCATCCGGAATTTCTTCAGCATCATGCTCAACCTCGGCAGGAAATGATAGCGGAAAACCATATTCGGCCAGGATGGCGTTCATCTCCGTATCGTTTTCACCCTGGGCTCCTAAGATATGTTTGATCCTTCCGATAGGGTTTTTAGCTTCCGTTGGCCAGTCGGTAATTTCGGCTACAGCTTTGATGCCATTTTTAGCCCCGTTAAGCTCGCTAATGGGGATGAAAATATCGTGCATCATCTTACGATCATCAGGAATAAAAAACGCGTATCGTTCTGAGAGTTTAACAATGCCCGTAAACTCCATTTTGGCACGCTGCAGAATTTCGATAACCTCGCCTTCTTTGTGCTTGCCTTTACTTTTGGCGTATACATAAACTTTCACACGGTCGCCGTTAAGGGCGGTGCGAAGCTTACGAGGAGCGATGAAAATATCGCTTTCAAACTCGTCATCGGTAACGATAAAGGCCGAACCATCGTTGGTAAGGTCAACTACGCCTTCAATAAAGGTTTTAAGTTCAAGCAGCTGGAATTTGCCCGGAGCGATTTCTTTTAATACCGATTTTTTAACCTCGTCTTTTAAGATGTCGTAGATGATTTCGCGCGATTCGGGGTCACGGACGTTTAATTTAGCAGAAACCTGTTTATAATTGAGTGGCGTATTGCCGTTTTGTTCAAATATATCAAGTACCATTTGGGTAAGTACCTGGTGTATAGAAGAGTTGTTTTTCTTACGTTTAGACATAGAATAGTATTTGCATCAAAGATACAGAATTTTGGGACCCTATCTTGGCCCAATAGTGATGGATAAAGCAGTTTTAATCAACCCGGTATTGAAGCGATCAGCCTTTTGGTGTATTCTTCTTTTGGGCGATAATAAATATCGTCGGGATAGCCGGTTTCCAGTATTTCGCCTTTGTTCATCACCATAATCCGGTCGGAGATATGTTTAATCACGGCCAAATCATGCGAAATAAAGATATAGGTCAATTTAAGTTCGTCTTGTAGTTCGCGGATGAGGTTTAATACCTGGGCCTGAACCGATACATCAAGCGCCGATACTGATTCATCGCAAATGATAAATTTAGGCTGGAGCGCCAAAGCCCGGGCAATAACAATCCGTTGCCGTTGTCCGCCCGAAAACTCATGCGGATAACGGTCAAAATGTGCGGGCAGCAGATTGACCCGTTCAAGCAATTCAAGTACCTTTCGTTTGCGGGTTGTATCGTTACTGTAAAACTGATGTACCTGCAATGGCTCCATAAGCGATTGCCCAACGGTAAGCTTAGGATTTAATGATGAGTATGGATCCTGAAAAATGATCTGGATATCTTTTCTGATCTGTCTCAACTCATCCTTTTTAAGCCCGCGAAGATCTGTGCCGTCAAAAGAAACCTTTCCCGAAGTAGGTTCTATCAACCTTAAAATACTTCGCCCCAAAGTGGTTTTTCCACAGCCCGATTCGCCAACCAGACCTAAGGTTTCGCCTGGGTACACATCAAAGCTTACATTATTCACTGCTTTTACAACATGATCTTTTCGTTTGAAAAGCCCCGTATCTGTAGGGAACCAAGTGTTTAATTTATCTGCCCTTAACAAAGGCTGCTGTTCATATAGTTTACGCTTTCTTTCGGCGATTTCGGTGTCCGGGTAATGATATAATTCCCTGATGCTTTCTATAGTTACTGCGGGCCTGGCCCCATCCAGAAAATCGGCCACAACAGGGAGTTTTTTCAAATGCTGCTGCGGGGAAGGACGGCAGGCCAGCAATCCTTTAGTATAAGGGTGCCGGGGATTTGCGAATAGATCTTTTACCGCTGCCTCCTCTATAATTTCGCCTTTGTACATCACCAAAACCCGGTCGGCAATTTCTTTGATCACACCCAAATCATGCGATATAAAGATCAGGCTCATATGCCTTTCAGCTTTAAGCTTGTGCAGCAGCTCAATGATTGTTTTTTGCACGGTAACGTCAAGTGCAGTGGTGGGCTCATCGGCAATCAAAATCTCCGGGTTGCAGGCCAAAGCCATCGCTATCATTACCCGTTGTTTTTGTCCGCCCGAAATCTGGTGAGGATAGCTGTTGAATATGGCTTCGGGCCGCGGTAATTGTACTTCTTTAAACAGCTCAATGGTTTTTTGTTTAGCCTCCGCTTTACTTGATCCTAAATGCAACCTGATAGCTTCCGTAAGCTGAAAGCCACAAGTAAGTACCGGGTTAAGCGAGGTCATGGGCTCCTGGAAAATCATGGCTACCTGGTTGCCGCGCACACGCCGCATTTCATCTTCCGATAATTTGCACAGGCATACACCATTTAAAAGTACAGAGCCATCTATTAGGGACTGATCTTCATTAAGCAAACGCATCAGGGCAAGGGAGGTAACAGATTTGCCCGAGCCGGATTCGCCGACAATGCCAATGGTTTCACCTTTGTTAAGTGTAAAAGAAATTCCCTTTACCGCTGTGAACTGGTTTTTACCATTCTTAAAACTAACCGACAGATCACTGACTTTAAGCATTATTAGCCTACAATGGTTATAAATTCGTCTGCTATCAGTTCTTCGCCGCGGTAACGTCTTAATAGTTGTGCTGTAGCTATCACATCTTTTTGGCAATAAGCGCAAATGCGCTCCAACTGGTTTTCATTCCAGTATACGCGGCCTACATCGCTGCCATCTATATCGTCTTTGGAGGTCGGGATATTAAAAATTGTGGTAAGCAGGTTTAAGGAAGTGTAGTGTTTGTGATCGCCAAACTTCCATAATTCCATGGTATCTAAATGGACAATCTCCCAGGGCTTTTTACCCGCTATTTGCAGCTGCGGCGGAATTGGTATGCCGTTTACCAGTAAACGGCGGCAGAGGTACGGGAAGTCAAATTCCTTGCCATTATGAGCACATAAAATAAGGTTGGGCGGTTGACTGACCAACAGGTTGCAGAATTTGGTAAGCAATTCTTTTTCATCATGTGATGCAAAAGATTTTACCCTCAAGCCAATGTTTTTCCCGGCAATAAAGATCCCGGCCGAAATGCAAACTATTTTACCAAACTCGGCCCAGATGCCGGCGCGCTCATAATGAATGTCAGCAGGTTCATCTTTGCGTTGATGCCGGGTTTTTAGTTCCCATAAAACCTGCAGATTTTCGGGCAGTTGTTCGTGGGTGCTGTACTGCGGCACAGTTTCGATATCAATTACCAATAAATTATGCAGATCGTACTGTTCAAGCATCCGGTTAAAAATTATCGAGCCAATATAATGATAAAGTTAGTAGATGGTTGCTGCGGACATTTAGTTTACAGAAAAATTAAAATCGATAAGTTGTGTTTTTTATTTCTTCAATACTTCAAACGCTATGCTGATAGTATTGCCGTTGCCATCAACCAACGTAAGAATATGTTTGCCCGGAGGTGGGTTTAAAGCCACCTGGTGAAAATCTTTGGTCTCGCCAACGTACTGATCATCCAGGTGCCAAAAAATCTTCATACCTGGCTGGCGGTGTGCTGCGTTGCAAATCATGCGGCCACGGGTGCCGTCTGCTTCAAGGGGCACGTATATTTTAGCGCCGTTTTTAGGGTAGATGACTTCCATTGTATTTCCATTGTCGGCCTGGATACAATCCGGGCGAAAGGGCGGGAGTACATGATATTGATAGTTTCTGGCTTTGTAATAATATTCCATAGATGGCGGCAACACAAACCAGCTTTTATTGAGGATGTTATCCGGCGGCTCACAATTACCGTTTACCTGCCATTTGGCATCGGCAGATAAATGCACCAATTGATGGTAAGGACAAACAGGGGCTTTCAGGCCGCTTTTGGGTACATATTGCTCATCTGCTTCCTGGCAGTATTGCCCGGCCCGGTAGCCGCTTTGTTTGCACACATTTATTTTCACCATTTCGCCCATTGGCATTTCAAACCAATCGCGCGATACGGGCAATAGCCTGAAGATTTCAAACAGAGCAGGTGCAGCTGTGTTAATGCCCGTTAAGCCCGGCCGGCCCTCGCCATCGGTATTGCCAACCCAAACGCCAACAACATATTTAGGAGTAATCCCAATTGCCCATCCATCGCGAAAGCCAAAGCTTGTACCGGTTTTCCAGGCCACCCGCTGGCTCGAGCTAAATTGCTGCCAAAGCATTTCCTCGCCCGGCCGCATCACTTCCTCCATGGCCTGGAAAGTGTAATAAATAGATGCTGCATCCAGCAGTCCGGACTTTTCAAGTTCAGGTTTGGCTGCAGGCTTCTTTTCATAAACAGGATTATGAAAATCGGCGGGGTTATACTTACCGCCGTTTTTGTTGTAATGATTAAGCACACGCGCCATATCGGCATAAGCGCCGCTTAATTCCCAAAGCGTGTTTTCACCCCCGCCCAATATTAACGACAGCCCATAATGATCGGCAGGTTTGGTTAAAGTGGTGATGCCTGCTTTATGCAAAAAATCATAAAAGCGTTCGTATTTGTATTGCTGCAGCATTTTAACCGCCGGTACATTCAGCGAACGGGATAAGGCGCGCGATGCGGGGACAGCGCCGTCATAACCCAGATCAAAGTTTTCGGGATGGTAACCCGCGATCATGGTAGGTACATCGGGCATCAGGCTATTGGGCAATATCAGTCCGTCGTGCAGCATTGCCGCGTATAACAGCGGCTTCAGGGTACTTCCGGGGCTTCGCGGGGCATCTATCACATCAACATCGCTCTCCATTTGCGGGTCCTCCCGGTGGGATATGTTACCGGCATATGCAAGTGTTGCACCTGTTTCAACATCAAGTACAATGGCGGCAATATTGTTGATATCATTAGCCTTTAGTAGGCTATGATGCTGCTCCAGGATATCATTTACCTGTTGCTGAAGCGACGACTTGATGCTGCTTGTAATGCGGGTCTCTCCCTCGGGCTTAGCCTGATGATCGGCTTTAAAACGTTGCAGCAGGTGTGGAGCAAGTTGAGGAAGGGCCATCGGTCTGTCGGGCACAGGCTCGAGCCGGGCAAGGGCTGCGGTTGTACTATCAATGATACCTGCCTTATGCAATTTATCTAATAATGAATTCCGTTTGCGGAGCAGTATGGCCCTGTTCCTGCCGGGATGTACCAGGGATGGCGAGTTAGGCAAAACAGCCATAGCCGCCATTTCGCCCCAGGAAAGTTTATCAGGGTTGCGGCCAAAATATCGCCATGACGCTGCATCCAGCCCAATGACATTGGTGCCGAAGGGGGCGTTACTGGTATATAACGCTAAAATTTCGCTTTTGCTATGGGTTATTTCAAGGCGCATTGCCATGAAAATCTCTTTCAGTTTATTCCAGACATTGCGTTTACGCCTGGTAGCCAGCCTGATTACCTGCATGGTAAGGGTACTGCCGCCGCTGCTTACCTTTTTCGAGCTCAGGTTTTGTTTGATGGCCCGGCTAAAAGCAACAATATCAAAGCCGGGGTGATGCTCAAAGCGTTTATCCTCAAAAGTGATAATACATTGTTTGAATTTTTCGGGTACTGTGGGATTATAAGGAAAGCGCCATTGGCCATCATTTGCTATGGATGCACCGAGTAACTGGCCCTGATCATCGTCAATTACGTAGGAGGTGGGACTATTAAATAAAGGATTGGGCAAACAAAACCAAAATATCAGGGTTAAAACAAACAAAAAGAAAAGCGATACTATAACTTTAGGCTTTTTTAAATAACTTTTAGCTCGTTTTAGCACAAATTGCATTACTAAATATAAAAATATTAAGCCAGTTCAGGTTTATACAACTATAATTGTGGCAAAAATCTACGAGGCAATAATACAATAAATGACGATACAAAAATTATCAATTATTATTCCGGCTTACAACGAAGGTAAAACCATACATTTAATTTTGGATAAAATTAAGGAGGTAAACCTTATCAACGATATTGAAAAAGAAGTGATCATTGTAAATGATTGCTCAAAGGATGATACAGAAGCAGCTATTTATAAATATAAACTTGCCAACCCCGAAGTTAACATTCAGTACTTTAAGCATGAAGTAAACAAAGGTAAGGGAGCAGCTTTACATACAGGTATAGCAAAAGCTACAGGCGATTACCTGATCATCCAGGATGCCGACCTTGAATATGATCCCGCTGAATACAACGACCTGTTAAAACCCGTAGTAGCAGGTTTTGCCGATGTGGTTTATGGTTCCAGGTTTATGGGAAGTAACCCTCACCGTATCCTGTTTTTTTGGCATACCATTGGCAACAGATGGCTTACCTTTGCTTCAAACATGTTTTCCAATCTTAACCTTACTGATATGGAAACATGCTATAAATTGTTCAATACCAAAGTTATCCAATCCATAAAGCTCACTGAAAAGCGTTTTGGCTTTGAGCCTGAGGTTACCCAAAAGATCTCGAGGGTGCACCGGATCAGGATCTATGAGGTAGGTATTTCCTATTATGGCCGTACTTATGAAGAAGGCAAAAAGATAGGATGGAAGGATGGGGTTAGGGCCATTTACTGTATCCTTAAATATGGCTTGTTTAAATCAAAATAAGAGTTTTTCTGCCGGAGTGGCTTTCATAAACTGTATTTCTTCTTCACGGAAATTATCAGCAAGAACTTGAATGACGAAAGCCGCTTTTTAGAGTGGCCCAATCCATTTTAAATTGCACACAGGAGATGCAATGTGACGCGTCTCAATATACAAATCAACGTGTTAAACAGGTTCTAAGATGTTTAACATTCAAAAAATAGCTGTCATTAAAACTTAAATCAATGTTTTACTGCTTTCGTTGCACCTTTTCCCAAACAGCGCTTTGCTTCGTGCTAAAATAACGGATGATACCGGCCAGTACCGCATAGTTCATAACACAAAAATAATAGGGAATGAAAAGGACTTTAATACGGAGCTGCCGCTTTTCCATTATCAGCCCGAGCAAAGCCAGTAAATAAAACAATACCTGTGCCAATAATAGTCCTTGCATAGCTGTTTCTCCAGGTTTAAAAGCCAGCACAACGTTTAAAATAAACGATAATATAAGCAGGAACGGTGTAATGGTCCATCTTAAAACCCGGTGACTGATATACTGAAACGATAAAATTGGGTAGGGGAAAGGATTGAATAATTTTTTTAGCCTTAAAATAGATTGCATTCCGCCGGCAGCTATCCTCACTTTTCGTTTTAACTCTTCCGACACATTTTCCGACGCCGTTTCGGTAGCGTATGCTTCAGGTTCATAAACAATGCGGTAGCCTTTGGCAGCTATCAGCATCGAGATCATGAAATCATCAAGCACGGTATCCGCTTCAACAGGCTGATATAGCGAGCGGCGCACACTAAACAGTTCGCCTGCCGCGCCAACAACCGAATATAGTTCCGAATCCCATTTTTTCAGGGCCGATTCATATTTCCAGTAGAACCCCTCACCAGCTGCACTGGCATCTGCGTTCTCGTCAATATGTACCCGTTTTTCGCCCGCAACGGCACCAACTGTTGCATCGCTGTAATGCCTGCAGATCTTGATCAATGCATCTTTATTTAAAAATGTATTGGCATCGGTAAATACAACCGCGTCGGTATTAACATAGTTCATGGCCCGATGTACCGCGGCTATTTTGCCGGAGCGCTGTGGCTGGTGCAGCAATTGTATCTGCGGGTACCTGGCAACAATATCGGGTGTTTTATCCGATGACCCGTCGGTCACAAAAAGCAGTTTTAGTTTTCCTGCGGGATAATTAAGCAGGAGACTGTTGCTGATCTTTTGCTCAATAAAATATTCTTCGTTGTAAGCGGCTATCACCAAAGTACAGGTAGGAAGTTCATCCAGGTTATCTGAAGGAAGAGCTTTCCGGCCTTTAAAAGCCCTTTTGATCCTGATGATCAGGTACAGAAAAATCCCATACCCGGCAAAAGTGTAAAAAACAATAAAAAGGCTTATGGCTAAAATTATTTTCATGTTATGGTGTTAATGGGGTATCCTAAATTGCTGCTGTTTTTTGAGTGGGTAAAATTCCACCATACTGCTTTAAAAAGCATCGGAATAAAGTCGTATTGTTTTTCTTTGACGTAGTTAACCAGGTTACGGGGTACCACAATCAGCAAAAAATAAAAATAAAATAATACTTTTTTAAGCGTCGGGGCATTCCGGCGGATAAAAAGGATCCTATTCCGGTTCATGAAGTATTCTTTTAGTTTGCTTTTTTTGCCCACCGAAACAGATTCTTTATGGTAAATAAGCGCATCGGTACAAACCCAGGCCTTAAAACCTGCTCTTATAATGTGCTCGCACCAGTCAACCTCTTCATAGTAAAGAAAAAAGTTTTCGCTCATCATGCCCGCCTTTTCAATAGCTTCTTTCCTGATCATCATGGCTGCTCCGTGGCAGTAGGCTGTAGGTGCAGTTATATGATCAAACTGACCTTCGTCCTTTTGCTTTAAGCCTATCACACTATTTCGGCAGGTGTAATAGTTCATAGGCGTGTAGCCCGCATATTGTATTAATTGTTTATCACTGAAATACTTGATCTTGGGCGACAGCATTCCTACGGCGATGTTACTATCCATTACCTCAACCAGTTTTTCAACTAAACCCGGGGTAAACTCGGTATCATTGTTCACCATAAAAATATAATCGCCGGTAGCTACCGTAAGCCCGAGGTTATTTCCACCGGCAAAACCAAGGTTAACATCCGAGCGGATAAATATTATTTCGGGGTATTTTATTCTCCAGCCGGGAACCGGATCTACCTTACTTGCATTATCAACAACAATTATTTCTATATTACTATAAGTACTTGTATTTTTAATTGATAATAACATTTCCTCGGTAACGGATGGCTGATTAAAACTTACAGTAACAACAGAAACTTTTTTCATCTAAAAGGGGTTATTATCAATATTGCTTTTTACGGCTAATATGAGTAAAAGTTAACCAATTATATCACTATATTCCTTTGAATAATAACCAACCAAATAATGATGAGTCACTGCTTACCATAAAAGCAGATGAGCTTATACAATTGCTGAAAAAGGGGAATGTTGATAAAGAACTTGTTAAAGCCATACAGCAAAAAATAAATAATGCTATTGAAAGTAATTCGAACCAGCAAAAATTTGATGCCTTTAGCGGGTTAGATCAGGAGCAAAGCCGGCTTGATATGGTAACAAACCTGGAATTTTTACTTACCCAACACCAGGTTGATAGCCGGGAATCGAAGAAATACCTGCTGCATGAAAGGATAAAACATATAGTTTTGGTAGCAATTGCGGTTACCATGATCATACTTGGTTTAGCCATGATCATCATGCCTGCACCGCCATATTTTGAAATGTTTACCATTTTTTATTTTTCAAAAGACGACGGTATAACTTTAATGGATGTTATATCGGTGTTAATAGTATTATCGGGTGTATATTTGTTTATAAATGCCCTACTCCGAAAAATTAACGCCTGAACTCACTAATATGCCTAAACGTCCGAAAATACTCCTGGTTGATGATAGCCCGCTGATTTTGATGGTTATAGGGCAGGCTTTGGAAAAAGAGGGTTTTATTAGCCGCAAGGCAGGTAATGTAGAGGAAGCTATGAAGGCGCTTGAAAATGAGATCCCCGATTTGATTTTGTCCGATTATCAAATGCCCGGTACAGATGGTTTTGCATTCAGGCAGCATTTAATGACTGTACCTGAGTATAAAAATATCCCCTTTATGTTTTTAACATCAGTTACCGATCACGCTCACATGATAGCGGGGATCAGTCTTGATGCTATTGACTACATTGATAAGGATACACCCATTGTGGTCATTATCTCAAAGATCAATAATTTTTTGAACAGCATCCGCGAACGCCACGAACACACGATCAGGGAGCTGAGCAGCGCCGCTATAGCCTTAAATTTGTATTCCGTTCCGCAGGAAATACCCCGTATTAATGGCTTTGAAATAGATTTCTGGCATAAATCGTTTGAGAATTACCCTGGCGGAGATTTTATTGATGTGTTAACTATAAATAACAGGTATACTTTTATTATCCTGGGCGATGTGATGGGCAAAAAATGGGGAGCGTGGTTTTTTTCATTCGGCTATCTGAGCTATATAAGGGCCGCTGTAAGGATATGTGTTTCGGAAGGGGACGTATCAACCAAAAGTATCATGCAAAAAATCAACTCGGTAATTTATCATGACCCGGTTGTGAGTGACGTGTTGTCGACGCTTTCACTTGTCAGGATCGATCCGGAGAATGAAACGCTAAGTTATACCGGCGCGGGCGACTTGCCGCTGTTGTATTTTAGCTCCAGGGAAAATAAACTTAACAGGATTAACTCATCAGGTTTGTTGCTGGGGATTAGTAAAGAGGGCGGCTTTGATGAACATTTATTTACCATGCAGCCTGGTGATCAATTGATCATGATAACAGATGGATTGATAGATAAAGAGACACCGGCAGGAAAGAAAACTGATCTGAACAGTTTTATTGATGAGATTGAAAAATATCTTGGTAAAACCAATTCATTTGCAACCTTAAAATACGATGGCTTTTTGAACGAAAAAGCGAGAGAACAAATTGATGACTGCAGTTTAATATTTATTCAAAAAAACAGCTAAATGATATTACGAACACATCTGCTTAATAATGCATTAATTGCGGATATTCAGCTTAAAGAGGCGAATTTGGCAAATGCTGAACAATTTAAGTCGGAACTGATGAGCCTGATCAATAAAGGAAATAAGTATGTTATTGTAAACTTTGAACAAGTAATATATGTTGACAGTTCTTTTTTAGGCGCATTGGTATCGGCTCTTAAACTGGCCATGAACAACGGGGGAGACATTGCCGTAGTTGGTTTAAATAATGATATCAGGTCCTTGTTTCAATTGGTGCGGCTTGATAAGGTGTTCAGGATCTATACAAATACACAGGAGGCTTTAACCGGGGCATAAACGAATTTACTACCTTGAAAAAATTTGTTTTTAACAATGAAACCGAAGGTATTTATCCTTTAACTGTCCAAATCATTAATTATATCCAAAACATAACAAAAGATATACTTGATGACGACGCCGGCTTCAGGATAAAAACCATCCTGATTGAACTGCTTACTAATTCGCTCAAGCACATGGGCGATGATGTTACCAGGATCGGGATCGATCTGAAAAATAACAAATTATATATAAGTAAACAGGATAAGGGAAGGCCGCTGCAAATTAATACCAGGCAGGCATTGTTAACCTGGCCGTTAACGTACAGCAAATTTACCCAAAACGAAATTGCTATTTACGGCGATGACTTCGGTACATTAAAAGGACGGGTAAAAAACAGTAATCAGTTAGAATTTTTTACAGAAGACCTCGATGTGCGGTATGTTAACAAGGAAACCATTATGGGGTTAAATGAACATTATGGCCTGATGATCATTGCACGTGCCAGCGATGCGTTTAACTACAAACATAAACCTGATACAGGCGTGAATACATTTACCTCGGTAATTGAACTTAAACAGCGTTAGGCATCATTGCATAATTTCTGAAGGCCTTTGTTAATGGGTTAGGGTATTCTATATAAGTGACCGAACTACAACCATCAGAGAAAAAACTTTCGGCAAAGTAATATATTATTGGGCAATTAATTATCACACTCGTTTTCGCTATTTCACAGCTGTCTCTTCGTTTACCGGTTCTGCAGGAGCATTATCGTGCGGTGTATGAATAAACTTTTTGTTTGCCCCTTTTAACTTAAACAGAAGTAAAAACATGGTAAAAAATATAAGCGGCAGTTTAAGCATGGCTTCTAAAAGTTTTCTATTATAAAACGATGTTGGTATGGCAACTATGATGCCAAGGTAACAAGCCACTGTTGCCCCGAGCCACAAATGCCAGTGCGGGCCTATGCCCGGAGTAAAAAAAGAGATCAATAGCATAAAAGGCATCAGGCCAAGCATTAATACGCGCGGCAGGATAGCCATCTGATAAATCTCATTCACGTAGTCAAAATTGCCGCGGAAAAATTGGGCCGGCGCGGTTGCTCCATACTTTTTAAGCAAGTTAAACTGAGCCGAAAGCCAGCGCTTACGCTGCTTTTCAAACACTGCGGGATTACTCACTTTTTCATCGTAGATATACGCTTTTTCTGCATAAGCAACATGGATCTTATCACGGGTCAATAATAAGCCCATTTCCTTGTCAAACCCGCCCACGGCATCAATACGCGACATTACATTTACAAACAGGTTGTACTCCAAGGCCATACCCGAACCTATAATGGCTGCCGAAAAATTAAACAATTGCTGCGATTTTCTGAAAATGTGATTGTTAACTTCTTCGCTTACAGCATCAAGTATTGCTACCTGTGTGTTTGAGTTTTTTGCTACCCTATGGCCCTGCACCACCCGGTGACCTGCTTGTAAATAGTTGTTGATCTGGTATAGGTAATCGGACGCGGCAATGTTATCAATGTCAAAAACAACCGCGGCATCAAATCCAACCGCCGTGTTTTCAATGGCTTTGTTCAGCGCTTTTGATTTGGTGCTGGTTTCAAAAACCACCTCTACTACCTGCAAAGGCATCTGCTTTAATTTAACAATGGTTTCAGGTTTCATGGAGTCGGCTATCACACAAACCGTGAACATATCTTTAGGGTAATCGATAGTTAGTGCCGCCGCCGCCGAGTTTAAAATAATTTCATCTTCTTTATAAGCACAGATATAAACTATGAATTTACTGAGTGCGGTGGCTGTAGCAGGCGGTTTGATGGGGATTAATTTTCCGAATACCGAAAATACAAACAGGTACAGGCTATATACACCAAGGTATATAAACAGCAAAATGGCGATTAGGGATGCTATGAATTTAATGATTTCCATGTGTTTTATTGCTAAACCCTGTTTGTATTAATTAGCAGCAGGTTGTATTATTAAAAATTAACTTTTCGGTTTATTGTTCAAATTTGTTGCCAGCAAACTTTTGATCTCTGTTATACGGTGCTCCCATGTATTTTGTGCGGCTATTTTTAATCTTTTTTGTTGTAAAAAAGGAGTGTCGTTTAACGATAAATTAAGGGCAGCAGAAAATTCATCAACATTTTTGCAGATATATACGCTGTCGCCGGTAAACTCTTCTAAATCTTCGTTAAAATCAGTGATCACTACCGGCCGGCCCGAGCCCAGGTATTCAAATAACTTAAGCGGAAAAATGGAACTGCTTACGTCATCTTTTTTAAAGGGGATAATAGCCACATCAAATCCTTTAAGTACGGCAGGCAACTGCTCATAAAGTACTGCTCCTTTTTTGAAAATATTAGGCGCATTAAAAGCAGGGTTGTTTTCATAATCTTTACCAACCGGCCCTACAAATACAAAGTTTTTATCGGGATTTTGTTCGAGTAGCTGTGTTAGTAAATTATAATCAATACGTCGTTCAATATTGCCAAAATAACCGATTATCGGTTTAGGGATATCAAAAAGGATATCTGCTACAGGCAACGCCGGATCCAGCGCTTTTTGACTATGGCCGATGTCGGCTGCATTCGGTACGAAGTACGAGTTAGGATTAAGTTTTGCTTTTGCGTTGCGTAACTCTTTACTGGTGCTGATCACCAGATCCATATCTTTCACCAATATATCTTCGGATATAAGGCCGTGACGAATTTGGTATTCCTCAATAAGCGGATCAACGCAATGATAAACTTTTAATAATGGTTTCAATTTCAACAACCGGTGCATGGTTGGATAGTAAAACGCATAGGAGTTGATAAAGATGTAGTCCTTTATTTTAAGGCTCTTAATAATTTTATTGAGCCTCGCCGCTACAATTCGTTCGTTCACCTTTACGGCCAGCCGATAGACAGCTCCTTCGGGCAATGAATTGATCGACGGCACCGGAGGCGTAATAATAATCTTTAAATTAGGGATCTCTGTTTGGATAAAACTATTTTTGGGAGAAAAGAAGTGCGGTTTGCGTGCTTTATAGCCCGGCGTATTTTTAAACTGGATATAATCTTTCCAGGTATAGGGCCTGTCAACATAATACACGTAGTTATCTTTGGCCAAATGTTTGGCCATAGTATAGTTTGTTGATTCGAGGCGGCTATCAAACTGCATTTGCGAAAATATTACGATATGCCGGTTTTTAAGCTCCATATAACTTGCTTATTCAGTTAGTCGTTTTCCTTTTATTTTGCCCATCACAACACCTATAAGCTCTTTTAATTCGATGTAGCCTAAAACAAAGATGTCGGATATTTTAAACTGAAGATGTTTTTTTAATGCCCAGTAACCAAATATAGCACCGGTAGCAAAGGTAAAGATAGAAGCAACTGCTACCGCATACAAGTTGTGGAATATGAGAATTCCCGTAAAATCGCCTATTATGTTAACAGTTAGCATCAGGAACACTTTGATCATGTTAAGATGTGGTTTGTTGATGATATCAAGCGTTATCCCGAAAAACCTGTCGATAGGCAACAGCATTACATAACACATAAAAATCCTGAAGATATTGCCTGCATCAGAATGCTGGTATTTAGCTCCGAACAAGAGTCCGATAATAAGGTCGGCAGCAACAAAACAGATCACAGCGATAGGGGTAAGCGCTATGGTCAGCATGCCTGCATATTTTTTCATGATATAGGTGACATATTTTTGATCGCCCCGCTGTACAGCTGCCGACATTACCGGCAATGCAGTAGAAATGAAAGCCCTTAGCGGGATTTCAAAAATCTCCATAAGTCGTTGCGGAATGTAATAAACAGCCAACAGATCGGGGCTGAACATAGGCTTTACGATAAACGTATCAGAGCTCCTGAGCAGGTATGAACTTATAGATGTGCCTACACTGTATTTACCAAAATGGGCCATTTGTTTTATTGTAGCCCAGTTTTTGTGTGCTATGGTTTTTACCTTAGCCCAGCCTGTAATAATGCAAATAACGCTGCTTAACAGGTTAGCTGTAAAGTAACAATATATAGTTGTTTCAAAATTTGATTTGCCCGCAACGGCAACGCCAACCACCAGCGCCAGAAAACCTCCCTGGTTCATTAATTGCAAGGTGAACATTTTATCAAAGCGCTCTTCGGCCTGGAGCGTCCAAAGGCTCACCGCCGATGGGAGTGTGCATAAATAAATGATACTGAACCATTTAAGTGTAATTCCTATATCAGCATCCGGATTGGTGTAAATAAAATAGATCAGGAGATTTACGACGGCAAATACACAGGTGACCATAAAACCCAGGTACCAGGCGGATCCTGATATGTTTTTCATTCTTTCGGATGTGGAGCCCGAATAAAATTTAATGACCGATGTTTGCAGAAAACCCGTGCGAAAGGTATCGGCCAGTGTAAATACAATCTGGAAAAATACATAGTTGCCAAAGGCGGGTTTACTTAAGCGGCGGGCCAGCAGTGATAGTATTACCATTCCCAAAACCGGTAATACGGCGTTAGTCGCCAGTGAAAGCGTGTGTTTGTTTATTAATTTTTTAAATAAACTCATGTATCATGTTTTACGCTTTCTCCCACAATTGTGTTGTAAAATTATATTGTTTTATTACTTTGGCGGGGTTGCCCACTGCTACCGAATAAGGCGGGATATCCCTTGTAACCACACTGCCGGCCCCAATAACCGAATGTTTACCTATAGTTACACCGGCGGTTACCACACAATTAGCGCCTATCCACACATTATCATCAATAGTAATTAGTTGGGTGGTTACTTTTTGATGGCGGGGCGGTATACTTACGTCCTGATATCCATGATTAAGGCCGGATATTACAACATGCTGCGCGGTCATGCTGAAATTGCCTATTTTAACCGGGCCAATTACTACCGTACCGATGCCAACGCCTGATCCTTCGCCGATAAATACATCGCCAACGCCGTTATTGATCACAGCGAAGTCTTCCACAATACTTTTTGCGCCAAGGGAAAACTTGTTAAACGGAAAAAGGTCCATCCGTGCATTAAACCTTACTACACTGTTTTTACCCCGGTGATGGAAAAAGCGGTTAAGTATCAGCCTAACCCAAAGCCTTGGCCTCGACTGTCCGGGCGGAATAAGCATCCAGTGGACTAATTTTTTTAATTTGGGATTTGATTTTATGGATGATACAAATGACATCTGCTTAATTAATTAGTATTGTCCCTATACTATTTTTTTT
Source organism: Mucilaginibacter rubeus (assembly GCF_014643835.1). Classification (GTDB taxonomy): domain Bacteria; phylum Bacteroidota; class Bacteroidia; order Sphingobacteriales; family Sphingobacteriaceae; genus Mucilaginibacter; species Mucilaginibacter rubeus. The sequence goes on from NZ_BMKD01000001.1 coordinate 476,947, forward strand.
AATTGCTCCTGCTCCTGGTTGTCAAGGCGCTTGCATACTACAAGGATGGATATGGCCAGGTAGAACAGGATGTTTGATGGGTATTGAACGATAGCCTGCTGCGGAAAGTTACCAATATTGAACGCGAACAAGATTAGCAACATAGCCAGGCAGTAGTTTTTAAGTTCGGGATTTTTGATACTAAAGTAAAAGTTTATCCCCGTTTTAAGCACTACAAAAAACAGTGTACAAAATAAGATGAGCCCGATCCAGCCCATTTCAACAGCTACGCGCACATAACCGCTGTCGGGCGGGAATTTGGCTAACATGGAGTTTGGTGAAAACTTACGGCCCCAAACGCCTACAGAACCTAAGCCGCCACCAATAGGGTGGGAAAGGATATAAGGCTTGATCCTCCTTTGATTTTCAGCACGGACGTTGTAAGATGCGTCATCGGATGGGTTAAAAGCTGTTTGAAACCGCTTGATCAATGGGTTGGAGGTCGGCATTACTATCAAAATGCCGAGCATGCCTCCTGCCACAAGTGTGAAAAATAAAACCCGTTTGTTGAAGTTTAAAACGGCCAGCATGGAAAGCGCTCCCGGTACCAATACATAGGCAGCCCTTGTACCGGAATAGAGCATAACATATAAGAAGAAAGCAGCTATAAAGCCCAGTAATATTTTGCGTTTGACAGGTAATTTGCCCATAATGAGTACAACACAGAGCAATGCGCCTATAACCATGTTGTATGAAAATGTAACAGGGTCAGAGAAGATGGCAAATTTACGCATATGACCGTTGATGAACAACAAGCTTACACGGGTAGGGTCAGAATACAGGTATCGGCGCTCGAATGAAAAAAAACCTATATTTTCTTGTTGAAAAGCAGAAATTCCCGCCAGTATATCCAGCAATAACCAAAGCTTTAAAAGCGTTTTTATAAACTTTACTGTGCGGATCTGGTAAACAAAAACAAAATACATCAGCATAATGAAACCCACAGTCCGAACGGTATAAATCCAGGCCAGCCGCGATGCGGCTGCAGGGTTTACAAACTCAAACATATTGTAAGCCAGCCATACCAATATCATGTAGCTGATAGGATTTTTAAAATAGGTCCAGTTTTGTTCGGTGCGCTGTTTTATAAAAAAACCAAGGATAAGCAGATAGGTGGTTACATCCATCAATGTACCGATGGGTACTCCGCTTGGTAATAATTCAGCAACGTAACTGATGAAAAATGCACCTATGATCAGCGCGCAAATGCCGAATTCGGGATAAACGGTAATGGCAAATACAATAGGTAAACCTATAGTTATCGCTAAAACAGCACCTACCCCTATAAATCCAAGCTTATAGGTTAAAAAACTTATCACAAGTGAGATAATCAGCAGAAAAAACAGGGCAAACGGATGCGAAAACTTTTGAATCAGAAGCGCTTTCCAAAAGTTTTGCTTAATTTCAGTATTACCTGTTGGTTCATTGCGCATGAAGTAGTAACTCTTTTTATAAATTTACAGGAACAAGATCTTCACAGCCCATACAAATACACTGATAAACGCAAATACTATAGCCGCTTTGCGTGTTTTTTTTTGAAGCGGACTTAAATCTCCAAACGGATCCTTTTTAGGTTTGGGAGGGTCAATTCTCATTTTAAGTAACGTTAAGTATATGAACCGGTGTTGCGCGCTTCGTTCAATTAGGAGCGTTTTTCTTTGTTCTGATTGTATTCGGTTTTATTGAGTACCCAGCCGGCAAACTTGTTTTCGAGCCCTTTTAAATAGGTTATGTGCTGTTTCTGAATATTGTTTATTTTCCTGTTGGCTTCAAATACAGCTATTGTTTTATTTGCAAATAATAACCATTCTTTGGATTTATTAAGCGCGGTAAGTGGGGCAGTATCAATAATCACAATATCGTATTTAGTCCGCAGCTCGTCAAATTTGCTCTTAACAAAGCCTTCGCTGCCAATTTCAAGCAGGGTTACATCACCTCCGCGGTTGCCTAAAACGGTAGTGTTTGAACTGCTGAGCTCGGGTTGGCCAAATTGGCTGTTTTTAAAATAATCTTCAAGGTATACCTGCGGCTGAGCGGTATTACTTATCGTGGCGTTATTGAAGTTGCCATCAATTAACAATACTCTTTTGTTAATCATGGAGTAAGAGTACGCCAGGCTTATCGCCAGCAGTGTTTTGCCTTCGCCAGGCTCAATGCTTGTTATGGCTAAAATTTTTTCACCTTTTAATTCCTGGTCAATCTCAAACCGTATAGAGCGCAACAGCTCTTTAAAGGTTTTCATTTTTTCACGGTGCTCCACATCCCACAGCTTGCGCAGATCGAGATTCTCACCGCTGATCTTATTCAGATAGCCTAATAACGGTAGCTGGGTTTTATTAACCAGTTCGGTAGGGCTTTTAATAGTATCATCGATGTAAAATAATACGAACAGCCAGAAGAGACAGGCAAATAAACTGCCCATGCCGCTTAATATAATAAGCAGCATTTTTTTTGAAGGTTGGGCCACGTCCGGCTGGGCCATCTCAATCTGGACCAGTTTTATTGAAATGCTTGAACGCAGGTTAGTTTCATTGTATTTGTTCAATACATCAAGATATTCTTTACCTGCAATATCAATATCAAAATAAAGGGTTTTTACTTTCGCATCAAACGGAACCAGGCGAGAGAATTTAGCATTAAGATTCGTGAGCTCGTCATTTATTGATTTAACGCTGTATTTAGCCAAATCGCGGGAAATCTCAAGACCAAGCTTTTGTTTAACCTGATCCTCTTTAGCCACAAGCGGATTGGTAATGTATTTATCAGATGTTAAATTTACCTGATTTGAGAGCTGTTTCTGTAACGAATCAAGAGATTCTTTATACTTATTATTAAACCCGCTGCGTACATACTGGTCTTCCAGTATATGCAATTGGTCCTGAGTGGAAATGATAGCCTGGTTGTATTTGTTGGTTATCGACTCAACATATTTCCTTTCATCGGGTGAGAACTTTTGGACGATAGCATCAATGGCGCCCTGATTGGATATTACATCCTTTTCGGCCTGCAATTTTCTGTCATTGTAAGTCATGATCTGGCTAAAAATCGCTTTGGACTGCTCATCCAGGTTCAATACACCGTTTTGAATTTTATATTGCTGTAATTCGCTGGTTTTTTCACTCAGCGCCTTACGTTTGGTATCTAACAGATTTGATAAAAAATTTACTGCATTTGATTCATTTTGCTTTACGCTTTGGGTATAATAGTCGATAAACTGTTTGCATAATGTATTCACTACAAACGCCGAAAGCTGAGGGTTTTCTGAATTAAAACTTACAGAAATAAAATCACTGCTTTCTTCACGGTAAATTAGCAGGTCTTTTACTATGTTACGCTCATCGTATTTCATTGACCTGAGCAAACCAATAAGTGAGTTCTCGGTTTTATCATAAACAGATAACGGTTGAAGGGTGGCAAATTTCTTTTTAAAAATCGCTAATACGTTATCCTTTTCATAAGGCCGCAATTCAAGTAATTCCTTACTTTGTTTACGAAAGGGATAAGGATCGCTCAGGTCATGGATCATGAGCGAATAAGAAACCTGGTCAATAAGTTTCTTTAGCTTCATGATCGCCATGAGGTTACTGAATTCGCGGTAAACCTGTTGCTCTTGTACGTTAGTCGTCGGATCTTGATCAAGAAGATGGCTGGACGCGTCAACTATGCCGGTGGCTATTTCCGCGTGCGACTGGTAATTATCAGGTAAGTTTTTTACCAGGAAAAAAGAAGTGATTACTGCTACAAGCGGTATTATTATCAGTACAGTTCTGTATTTCTTTAGTAGATTGAAAAAATTGCCTATCTCCATCTTTTACTTAACGTCTTCTAATTTAGTACCCAATAATTCTTCAAGATTGGTTTTGGCTGTAAATGTCGATAATTCAGCTTGTACTTTAAAGGCGTTTTGGCTGTATAAGGTGGTAAGCTGTTCATTATAGATCTGAAAAGTTGTTTCGCCTTTTTGAAACGCGTATTTTAATTGCTTAACAGCACTTTCGGCATCAATTACAGCATTTGCCCGCAGTCTTAGTTCGGCCTGTGCTGCCAGATATGAAAAGTAAAGACGTTTAACCTGGGCCTCAAGGCTTAACATATACTCGGCCTGTTGAAATTCGGCTGCTTTATAAATTTCTTTCGTTTGCCTGATAACTCCCGGCCTCGAAAACAGGTGTCCTAAGTTTAGCGAAAGGCTTATTTGATAACCTTTAAATATGGTTGGCTGCGAAATGTTGATAGACGTTTGCGGACTATAAATGTAAGATGCAGTTAAACCATCAAGCCATGAAAACACGGCTGAGTTATAAACGGCTTTGGCTGCATTTACCTGGCTTTGACGGGATTTTACTTCGGGGTAGTTTTTTTTAGCAGTTGCTATAAGTTTTTCAAGAAAAGGATAGTTAATGTCACTTACAAATGAAGTTTGCTGCGCATGTACGCGGGTGGTAAATAAAAGAGCAATTATAAAAATATAAATGGGCTTCAGTTTCAGGGGCATATAGTTATACTTTTTCTTTTTGGAATAATGCGGGTACTGTACCGGCAATAATTTTTAAATCTAACCAAATAGAATATTTCTGCGCATAAAAATTATCTAATTTTTTCCTTTCACGTTCAGACATGTCTTCCTTTCCGCGTTTGCTGATCTGCCATAGGCCCGTTAAACCGGCAGGGCCAAGAAAACGCATCGACCACTCGTTTGAGGTAAGCATCTCGGCCTCATATAAAGGCAATGGCCTGTTACCAACTACCGACATATCGCCCCGTAGTATATTGAATAATTGCGGTAATTCATCAAGACTTGAATTGCGTAAGAAGTTGCCCAGCTTGGTAATACGCGGATCATTCTTGATTTTTACAAAGGCGACTTTATTGTCGCCTCCTTCGGCGGCATATTGATTGTTTTCGGCAGATAACTTGGCCAGCAATTGATCGGCGTCGGTACGCATCGACCTGAACTTATAAAAATCAAATACTTTATAACCTGTACCTACGCGTTTGCTTTTGTAAAATACCGGGCCTTTTGAATCCAGCTTAATTAAAATAGCAACTATCAGCATAACAGGCGATAATACAAACATCATACCGCCTGAAATTACCAGATCGATAAGACGCTTACCTGCCGGCATTTTATAAGTCGTATCAACTACTTTTGAAAGTTCAAGCAATTTGGGCTTTATCAGTTTAAAGCGCACCAAAAAGTTAAGCCTTTCGCGAAGGTCACTTATGGAAAACGGTTCGCCATAAAAATCATGAACCTTTAATTTAATGGCTTTTTGTCTTAGCGTTTTATCATTTTGTGATGAAAGAAGTACAATAATTAAACCACTAAGAAGAAAGCTTTGCTTAACTTCTTCAACCATTTTAATCCATTTGCCCTCAGTATCAACTTCAACCAAAATAATATCAGGAACGGATAAAATAGATTGCTCGCCTAAATAATCATTCAACTGGTCAATAGAGTTGTTGTAAGCAATTTTAAAGCCTTCATTTAGTCCAGCCGAAATCATTTCCTTAAACTCGGTGCCGGCATAGGCTATCCTGATATTAGAACCTGAACTTTCGTTCCAATCAGATGTTTGGTGATTCATAAACTTGTAAAACTTGATTAATAGCTGTTTTTAATGCAGTTGGGTTAAACGGCTTGTGAATGTAAGCATCAACCTTAAAGGGCATGTTGCTTACCTGGGCATCAAGATCATGGGCGGCCGATAGCAATATAACAGGTATTTCACGATAAAAGCCACTAATCTTTACGTTCTTAATAAAAGACTGGCCGTCAAAATAAGGCATCTGGAGGTCGGATATAATCAATTCGGGCATATGGCCGTCTTCGAGCCAGCTGAAAGCTTCGATGCCATTATTTTTAACTACAATATCATATTCTTTTGACAGAATGAAGTTGAGCAGTTTTAGGATACTCAAGTCATCATCAACTATAAGTAGCGTTCTTTTCATGCTTAATTAATGGGGATTATTTATAAAAGAGAAGCAAATGTTTTGTTAATCAGTTTGTTGTATGTTATTATTATTTATTGTAAATGCTGATGTGTTAAAAAAAATATAAATTTAATAAATGTTATTAATGAAAAGGAAATGGTTTATTAGCCGTTTTTAACTAACAGCTAAATATAAAATAAATAGCCTTACAATTAGCGTGTTTTGTTTTTCACTGTAATTGCATGCAAAAAACATTCCTCAAATAAAAAAAACAGCCGAAATCAAAGGCTTAGTAGGCTTTTATACGGTTAATATATAAAATGGTTGTGAAAAATTGCGATATTAACAGAAAGTTAATAACCGTCGAGGAATTTATTCCCACGGCGGGTAGCTGTAATTCCCCAAAATGGGATTTAATTTATACCGGGTATAGGTATTTATAGCGCTACTTTTCTATCACGGATAAAAAATTTCCGGCGGGGTCTTTAAACCAGGCTATTTTGGGGCCCCCATCAAGAAAAATGCCTTTTTCGTTTGTCTTAAAATTCTCCTGGTTATAAATCTCAAACTTAACACCGCGTGCGCTGAGTTCATCAACTGTTTTTTCCACATCATCAACCGGGAAATTCAAGATTGTGAAGGTAGCCGGGGTATGGTTGGGTTTAGTGTATATTAATATGGGGGTGCTCCCTGTAATATTAAGGTTAAGTAAGCCTTGCATTTCGGGTACATCACTTACATCTAACCCAAGTACATCAGCATAAAACGCCCTGGCTTTAGCTGTATCATCTACCGAAAATCCGCTGAATGCTTTGCTGTCTTTTAACATGATAGTTGACTTTTTGTTATTGATACTACCTTGCTTTTTAATAATTTGTTTTGTAAAAGTGAGTTTAGCCTTCCAAAACTTCGGCCCGGCAACCTAACTCATTTAAAAAATTGATAAGCGAGTGGGCGCATAATGTGCCGCTATCGCACTGTACCCGCAAAATCCGGTCACAATCATCAAGATCGAAATTGGCTTTATGGTTGCCAAACGTGCTATGGATGGCATTCAAAAGCATATTAGCCTGGCGGCGTTTATTTACATTGGTTTTAAAAACTTCTACTATCATAAGCCTGTTTTGGTGTGTACCTAAAACTTTTGGTTGAACAATAGAAATGTTTGATTTTTTAGGGACGGTGTTTGGTTCACCAGCCCCTAAAGAATCAATAAATTATTATTTGGTGGCGTTAGGATTGTATGTGATCATCCAGTTTATGCCAAACCTGTCGGTAAGCCAGCCAAAATAATCGCCCCAAAACTCATCATGCATAGGCGAAACAGCGTTACCGCCTTCGGCTAAACCGCTATACAGTTTGTCTGCCTCCTCTCTTGATTCGGCACTTATGGTGAGCGAGAAGTTATTACCCATAGTTACGAATGGCATACCTCCCGCGCCAATCGCATCCGTACCCATCAGCATGCTGCCATTAGCAAGGGGGAGTGCAATATGCATAAGCTTATCCTGGTCTTTTTCGGGTGTATTGGCAGCCGCAGGCGAGTCTTTAAAACGCATAACCATTGCAAACTCACCACCGAATACTGACTTGTAGTGGTTAAAAGCTTCTTCGGTATTACCGTTAAAGTTTAAATAAGGATTGATAGCTAACATGATGTGATGTTTTTTGTAGATTTATAATTGAGTGATTTTATAAAAGTAAAATTAAGTCTTGTACCCTAACATAGGAGGGGGGTATCAAGACATGTTAAGGGGTTAATTGCGACATTGTTTCATCGCAAAACACACAGATGGATCAATAAAGAGGGTATTGCCGGCTTTAGCTATTATCCGCCGGCACTCCGTCCGAAACAAATTTATATAGGTATGGTGCCTTATGCGCGCCGCCAGTCCATTTTTTTGCCACCCGCTCCAAAATACCCAGCCCCAGCATTTTACGCTGAAAAGCAGCGCGGATCAGCTTTTTGTTAAGAATGGTTTCGTAGAGCGATTGCAGGTCGCCCATGGTAAATTCCTCGGTCATGAGGTTAAAACCTATCAGCTTTTGGTCAAGCTCATTCTGCAGGGTTTCCAGCGCTTTATTAATAATTTGCTGATGGTCCTGCATCAGCGCAGGCAGTTCATTCAGGCTGTACCAGTCGCAGCTATCAGATATTTCATCGGGTGTTGGGATAGCCTTGGTAAAATCAACCAGCGCATAGTATCCCACCGAAATAAAACGCTTTAATAACCAGTGATCAGCGGGTGGGTTATAGCCACGGGCCTGCATAATGGCCTTAAGCGGCCCGGGATCATACCGGCTGTAATTGCCAAAAACATAAAACTGTTCCAGGTAGATGTTGGTTAAGGCTGTTCGGCTTTGAAGTACCCGCCACGCCGCTTCGTTCACATTCTCATTATCATGAATAAAGCCGCCGGGAAGCGCATATAGCCCGGTATTTTTATAAGCCAGCAGCAATACCTTTAATTGGTTGTCATGAAAACCAAAAATAACTGTATCTATAGCAAGACCTGGTAGAAAACCCTCGCCCGCGATGTTATTTTCCAGTTGGTAAAACTCTTTATTCATGTATCGTAATAAAACAAAGGCACAAGTAAATAAAAAAAATTGATAGCTATCGAAAAATAATTTATTATTGTAACAAATTGATACAATAAGGATCGAATTCAAAAAATCTCCATCAATTAAACCGGACTAACCAAATACCAGTAATGAAGAAATCAATTTTAGTAATGCTGTTGCTTGCACAAGTTGCCTCGGTAAAAGTAATGGCGCAGCTATCGGCAAACAAAATCACCGTTGAGAACGGTGCGCTTGAGGGCACTCGCGAAGCATCAAACGTATTAAGTTTTAAAGGTATTCCTTTTGCACAGCCGCCCGTGGGCGATTTGCGCTGGAAAGAGCCTCAGCCCGCCAAAAACTGGGAGGGTACATTAAAGGCCGATCATTTTGCCCATAACCCCATGCAGAAGCCCATTTTTGGTGATATGGGCTTTCGTTCATCGGGTATGAGTGAAGATTGTTTATACCTTAACGTATGGACACCTGCAAAATCAGCCAAAGAGAAGCTGCCTGTATTGGTTTATTTTTACGGTGGGGGCTTAATGGCCGGCGATGGTTCTGAGTCGCGCTATGATGGTGAAAGCATGGCAAAAAAAGGCATTGTTGCTTTAACTGTTAATTACAGACTTGGTGTATTTGGCTTTTTTTCGCATCCCGAATTAACTAAAGAATCACCTAACCATTCGTCGGGTAACTACGGGTACCTTGATCAGCACCTGGCCTTGCTTTGGGTACAAAAAAATATAGCTGCCTTTGGCGGCGATCCCAAACGGGTTACCATTGCGGGTGAATCGGCGGGATCTATCTCGGTATCGGTGCAAATGGCTTCACCTTTATCAAAAGACCTGATTGCGGGTGCTATCGGCGAGAGTGGCGCGGGGATCAAGCCAACACTGTTCCCTATACCATTGGCTGATGCCGAACAAAACGGCGTTAAGTTTGCCGCTAACGAGAAAGCCAACACCCTGGCTGATTTGAGGGCCATACCCGCCGAACAATTGCTGAACGATGCTTTTAAACCCGGTACGCCGCCAATGTCGGCCACTATTGATAATTACCTGTTGCCAAAATCGTTGCCTGAGATCTTTATGGGGGGCGAACAAGCCAAAGTTCCTTTGTTAGTGGGCTGGAACTCGGCCGAAGTGCCATTCCAGTTCATGATGCGCGGCGATGCGCCAACTCTTGAGAATTATACCAAAACACTGAAACAATTATATGGCGACAGGGCAGAGGAAGCATTGAAACTATATCCGGCTGCTAATGACGGGGAGGTGATCAAAGTTGCAACCGACCTATCAAGCGACCGGTTTATCGTATACAGCACCTGGAAATGGGCCGACTTGCAGGTACAAACAGGAGGGAAGCCGGTTTATCGTTACCTGTTTTCACGGGTTCGCCCGGCCATGGTGGCTTCTATGGGGAATGCCACCCCGGGGCTTGCCGGCGGTGTGGTTAAGGGCGATGCCGCAAAACCGGCCCCGAAAATGCCGCCACCTGTGGGTGCTGCCCATGCTTCAGAAATTGAATATGCCATGGGAAACCTGGCCGGGAACAAAACCTATGCCTGGACACCCGATGATTTCAAAGTATCCGAAACCATGGAAAACTATTTTGCCAACTTTATAAAAACTGGCAACCCTAACGGCGCAGGCTTGCCAAAATGGTCGGCAATTAAGGATAACAATCATGTTAAATTCATGAATATTGATGTTAATAGCGAGGAGATGCCGGAGGTTAACCGGGCGCGCTACCTGTTTTTGGATAAAGATTACATGAAATAAGAAATAAGATTTTTTCAGACAAATGGGCTGGCTCCTGTGATTTTTCGCAGGGGCCTTTTTTGTGGATCAATATCATACATTTATATAATGAAGTTTTGTCCGGTAAAAAGCGTGTTATCCAAATGGTTGTTAACTGCCATTATAATACCTGGCTTTTTTACTTTTTCAGGGCTTACTGCCCAAACTGCAGATAAGGTAGCTCTATCTGATACAACTTTAGTTGTCAGTTTTGTAAACAGGGTCTCAAAATCATTATCATATAAAGCTGCTCTTAAAACGGCTAAGCGGAATAATCGTTCAACTTTTATTTCCGGGGATAGCTGTCCTGCTGCGTTAAGCTTTTTGCATAGCAGGAAAGCCGATGTCAACATTAAACAAACTTCGAAATTGTTTATACCCGGCAGACTCAACAAACAGGCTCTTTTCAATAAAGATTTCAATCCGGATTTAGGCGATGCCGATAATTCCCTCATAGGATAATTCTTCCTTACTGATTACCCAATGTGGTAATCATTCCCATAAATTATTTAGGAACAAACCTAAAAGGATAATACCTGTCGTTTATTTTCTGAGATCGAAATGAAAAGACTTAAAAAGTTCATAAGGCTTTGCGGGCTTATATTGTTTATGGCATTGGCCACTGCCGGGATAGGTATATTGGGCGTAGCGCCCACTTTAACTAAAGACAGAAAGCTGTTTGTAGATATGCACCCCAAAACAGAATTGGTAGAAAAAGCCGAAACCGACCAACGCGTAGCAGATAACTTATTTTAACATGAAGTTGATAGCGGCATGGATAAATTGTTAATAGTTATCTTTGCCCTATGAACTATTTTGAATTTTATGGCATCCCCGAATCTTTTAAGGTTGATCAGGCGCTGCTTAAGAAAAAGTTTTACGAGCTGAGCAAGCTTTACCATCCCGATTTTTATGCCAATGAGGATGAAACCAGGCAACAGGAGATCCTGGAGCTATCTACCCTAAATAACAAGGCTTACCATGCGCTTGGTGACCCCGCAAAGCGCATGGAATACATTTTAAAACTGCACGACCTCGTATCTGAAGGGTCAAAACCACAATTGCCTGCAGATTTTTTAATGGAAATGATGGATATTAATGAACGCCTTATGGAGGTTGATGATGCAACGCACCTGGCTGCCATAACCGCAGAAACACTTGCTATTGAAGGGGATATGAATGAAGAGCTGGCGAAGTTGACAAAAGACTATGAACAGTTGGACGATACCGCGAAGGAAAGCCGCCGGATAGAAATTGCAAATATTTACTATAAACAAAAATATCTGTTGCGAATTAAGGAGAGTTTATCTACATTTGCAGCCCGCTTGTAAGGAAAGACACTTACAACATGCCCAGCTGGCGGAATTGGTAGACGCGCTGGTCTCAAACACCTGTGGGAAACCGTGCCGGTTCGACTCCGGCGCTGGGTACAGGTAAAGTTAGGTACTACCTAACTTTACTGTAATAATTAGAAACCCTCTTTACAAATGCGTAGAGAGGGTTTTGTTTTCTCCACAAGTCATAATCCTCACTATTCAAGCTTTCATTTATAAATCTAATAAACGTAATTTTATTAAATGGATATTATGAAATCAAAGCCAACAATTAAAATAGAAGAACAATACTATTTAGGCAAATTTGACAACGATTTGTATGTTAAGATTTCTAATTATGGAAAATATGGAATAGTAAATATTGACGGAGAAATTGTTGTCCCTTGTATTTATGATGATATCGTTCCCATCGAAAAAGATTATAATACAACTTGGCAAAGAACTTACGATGGTTTTAGTTTTGGGAGTTCGGGATATGCTGCCGTGTTACAAAACGCTAAATGGGGAGTTATAAATAAACAGAATCAATTAATCTTAAATTGTGAATTTGAAAAAATTAACTGCTATTCAGAAGGCTTATTCAGCATAGTAAAAAATGAAAAATGTGGATGTGCCGACTTGGACGGCAACATAATAATCCCTTTCGGCTATACTCATATCTACGGGTTTAATAACGGATATGCTGTTTATTATTACGCTGAAATAACTAAGTATACTGCTTTAAGGTCTGTTACTCACAATTCACCTCGCTACGGCGTTATTAATAAAAAAGGACAGATAATAATAGAGGCTAACTATGCCAAAATGATACAATTACCATTGGGGTCTAATTTTGTTGTAGGTGAAACATCTGATAAATATTCATATCTGATAAACGTAACCGGGCAAATATCTTCAATAAGTGAATTTGAACTCATTTATAACTTTATTAATGGCTATGCAATTATTAGAGCAACTGAAGATCAATATGGTGTGATAAATGAAATAGGACAAATTATAATACCGCCTGTTTATAATGGAGCAGACTATTTAGGTAATAAAGCTTTTCTTGTATATAAAAACGAAATTCTTGATACCAGGAAGTATTTCCTGATAAACGAGAAAGGAGAAATTTTAAGTCAAACCGGTAAATTTTCTTACATAGAAAAACGCAATGGCTACCTGTTTTATCAAGAATACTATTCCAAATATGCTTCTAAAATTGGTGTATTGAATGACGGATTTAACATTTTATTACGTGCTAATTATTTCGATTTACATGTTTGCCGAAATGGTATTCTTTCTGTAAAAACTGAAAAATCAGGTAAAAGAATGTTAATTGATTTCAAGGATAACATATTGTTAGAAATAGATGATCATATTATAGATGATTTTAAAGTCTGGTATAATATAGATGCCAGCAAGTTAGTTTTAGCGCCAGTTGATCAACAGCTCTGTGCAATTAACAATTCGGGTACAATTGTTAAGAAACTTAATTATTCATTCGCATTCCATCTGTCAATAAACCCATTTGACGGTAGCGATTATTTGTACTTAACCTTAAACGGCTCAAAGACTGATAGTAACTGGGTTGATTATATTGGCAAATGGGGATTAATGGATTCGGACTTTAATGAAATTATAACACCGAAATACGATCAATTGGAGCCTTTCAAAAAAAATAAAAATTTAATATTGGTTGCTAACGGCCACATTAATTACCCTCACAGATATGAAACTGAAGATGGTGATAGTATTTCTGCAGAAGGGTTAGTATACGGAGTTATTAATTACCTTAACGAAACTGTTATTCCTTTTGAATATAATAAGATTGATGAGACGGATTATAATCTGTTTGTTGTTTATCAGGGTGGAAACATGGTTTTTGACGGTGACGATTATGAATGGCACTATGAAACTGTGAAAAAAGGAGTAGTAGATATTAAAGGAAGATTGATTGTCCCGCTCATTTATAAAAACATTTCCATCCAAAATCACATATTCGCCTTCCATGAAGATCCTCTTGTAACTGTACCAACTAGTTATGATGTTTTCGATTTATTTGGGAATAAGCTGCTTAAGCCTTTGCCCCAATTTAGGCGTAAAACGTTGAATAATTTTTAGATGTATGGATATCCAAACTATATAGGACATTCCTTGATTCTCGACAAGAAGAAATATTGAAAATTTCAAATTTCCGGTTCAATTCAAAACCGCTACATAAAAAAACAGAAGCCTATTAAAATCAGTTTTCATTTATCCATTAACTTTCTTTTATAAATCCTTTCGATTTTAGATCATAGATTATTGGTTCTATAAGCCGCAAAAAGCTTTCTAAATATTGAAAGTATTCCCGCTGATCGGTACCGAGCCGGGATGAAAGCTTTTCGAAGTTTTTATCCCGGCTTTTTTTCTCTCTAATCTGTTGTTAATCATGTAAATAAAAAATTCCGCCGAGTTAATTTGAGCGGTTCGTACAGCTTTTTCTAAGATCTTCCATTTTTCCGGAAAGATCGAACCAGTAATCAGCCTCTTTTCGTCAATTTCAGCCTCTCTATACAGTTTAAACAGCATATTTAGCCGCAACAACAATGCTCCGTCTATAATTTCGGCGTTATCCATCTGTTCAGTGTTATTTTCCTTCAAAGTTTTTAACCCCGCTTCAATTTAGTTTCATTGGTTTTAAAATTCAGGTTGGAAACTGAATTTGATGCTGAAGACGCGTGCGCCGGGTTGGTCAAGATAATTGCAACGGCGAATAAGGTCGATCCGCAAAAATTTGAAAATATTGGCTATACCGGCCCCGACTTCAACATACGGTATGCTGCCAAGGGTGTAGGTGCCGTTGGAGCCTTTGGTTGCAGCAGGTAAGCGATAAAGGCCTGTGCTTTGAGCCGGATCATTTTCGGCACGCAAGCCACCGTACAATATTTTGGCAGAGATGAATTCCCGCCATTTTAGATGCTTGATTAGCGGGACTTTGTTTAGCAGGAAGCCGTTAAAGGTGTGCGTAAGGTTAAGGCCAACGTAATGATCGCTCACAAATTCAAGATAGTTCATGGCATTATAAGCATCTCGATTGTAGGCGAGCGATTGATTGGCGGGGCTGATATTGAGCAAGGGAAAAGGCACTTTGCCCAGCACGTAGCCGCCGAGCAGGGTAACATCGGTGAAGCCTGCCTGAGAGAGATAAAAGCGCTTATAAATGTTAATTCCAAAGTCGGTATATGCATACTTGCCACCAAAGCTACGGTTAATAAGAAGGTCATAAATAGGATAAGGGTTATGGATACTATGACGCGTACGGCTGCCCTGAATAAGCTCTTCGTGCGGCGCATAGCGTAAGTGAAGATTTAGCTCGCTGGTAGTTAAATTGTTCACCAAACTACCATCATCATTTTTTTGATAAACCAGTGCTGCAGCAGGTGTTTGCTGCCAGTTTTTATAACCCAGAATGTACGAGAAATGATTTTCGAAATCACGGAAGTATTGTAGCTCAAATATTCTGCTATATAGCCAATAGTTGGTTTTTCCGGTTTGAAAAGATGAGAATGCTGTAGCACGGTTGGTTACCGAAAAAGTATGACCAGGTACATCTACATCATATAAATAGCTTACCTTAAAATAATTATTAGGAAAACGATAGGGCGCTGTTTTATTTAAAGAAAAATAAGCGATTGCATTCCCTTTTACCCGATGGTCTTTAGTGCCATAAGCGCCATATCCCTCAAAATAAAAGGTGCTATCCAGCAATGGAGTAGTTCGTCCGCCCAATTCCAAATGCAGGCCTTCCTGGCTATTAAAAGATAAAAAATGTGCAATTGGTCCGATTTGCACTGGCCCCGTATCGGCATAGCCCGCCGTAAGTGTAGACAGCCACCACATAGTTCTTTTGTAAGACGGCATTTGTTCCAGTTTGTACAACTTTTCGTAAACCTGTGCCTGGCCTTTGCTAAGCGTATCAAAACCAGCTTTGCCCGTAGCCACCTGTAAAGTCTCACCCTGGTAAAATGCCGCACTCTGCGGCGCGCCGATTTTGTAGTTACGATATATCACCTTACGCTCACCAAATATACCCCAACCTTTTTTAGTCAGCCCAAAATCTGCCTTAACCCTACTGCTGGCCAGTTCATACCGACCGCCGGTTTGCCGGGCAAAATCTAACAGTACATCAAAGCTTCTAACAAAATTTACATTGATCTTCCCATTTAGCCTTAATTCACAGGCGGTTACTGAAAAACGTCCGTCCAACGTCACAACCAACTTGCCCTCAAATAACAAATCTCCTTTTGTACGCGGCGTAAAAGCGAGCTCCACCTGTTTACCCATAGCTGTGCTAATGGTATCTGTAATAAAAAACTTATAATAATTTGGCGCATGATCCGCTATCGGGCTCAAAAACTGGTTAGCTATAATAAATAGGTTATTCTCATAAATATCCACCTGATGACCGTACAGTTGATTTACATAAAGTTTAACCCCCGCGGTGTCAATAAACTGCAATATATTAACGCCTTTATAGGCTCTCTGTATCTGTATTTTCTTCTCCGGTTCCTTTCGAAAATAAATGTCCGAGAGCTTTTCTTCCAGCAACACTGGCAAAAAAGTTTGCCCCTGCACCGTATCCAACATAAACTTATATTGGCTAAAAAATTTACTTTCAACCACTTTCTGCGGTAAATTAAAAAAAGATAGCCCCATTCGTTCATACTGTTCATATTGCAAATAAGCTGCAGCCTCTGCCCGGTTCTCCTGCTTATGATCGATCACTTGCTGAATGAGCGCGACTGCCAGATTTCCTTTGTTGCGATAACGCTGCCCTCTCACCGAGGTTATCGTTACATTTGCCAGCTCATTAGCATCCCGTTCAAGCAATACTTGTAATTTATTCGCTTGCCCGGGTACAATTACTTTGACGGTGGGTAAATAACCAACATGTGAAAATGCTACCTGTGTAAACGTTACTGCTCCGGCCAGCCGAAACCGTCCCAGCGAATCTGCCTGGGTGCCAATATTACTACCTGCAAAAGTCACTGAAACTGATGCGAGGGGCTCACCACTGGAGGCATCTACCACTTGCCCTGTTACTAACGTCTGCGCTGCGGCCCATAAGCCTGATATTGAAAAGCATATCAAAAAACAAAGACGCAAACGCATGATTAATTAACCATTTCTGTGAAAATATGTTTTTGTCTTAAAAAGCATTCAGATAGTCTTCACTTTCTTTTTCGACCTAACAACTCCTAAAAATAAATACAATCATGAACCTGTTTGGCATTTGGGCTATAGCTCGGTTGAATGGCTGTATTTTCAGACCGAAGAAGAAAATTGTCTTTGAGAGTTTCCTCGTTTGTTGACTGATTTGCCGTATCGCATCATTCAAATATTATGGGTCAGGACTACGTAAATGACCTATTTATCTATACTCAGTAAAATTTCAGTCAATTCATCGGGGCGATGCTCCATAACATTATGTTCACAATCAATCACCTCCACTCGCCATTCCGGAGAATTTTTATGTAATTCATATAGTTGCCGGAAAGGAGTATTTTCCCAGCCGCTGAGATAGATAAAAGTAAGATTTCGAATTTGCTTGTAGTTACCAATTAATCGTAGACTTTGCATAAAGGTAGCCAAAGGGTGTGGGCGCCTTCTACTATCAGAACCTGGTCTGCTAACTACATTAAATCCATCCGCCGCGGCGCCAGCTGCAAAAAGCTCGCGATATTGATCGCTAGTTAGCTTCCAACATGAATCCCCGTCTTTTGGAATATAGGCATCTATGTGTACAAGCCCGAAAATATTTTCAGGAATAATATCAGCTACACCTGTAATAACCATTCCAGCATAGCTATGCCCGCATAATATCACATTGGTCAATTTCTTTTCAACAATAAAATCAATGACAAATTGAATATGAGTTGTCAAATTGATGATCTTGTGTTGGCTAACGGTTTTTTGCTCGAGTCCGGGTAATGTTAAAGAAAAACAATCTTTTTCATACGATTTCATTCGCGTTGTTATTGGATCAAATACCCACGCACCATGTCACCCACCTGGTATAAATAAATAAGTTTTTTTAGTTTTTTCAATCATTGGTCGAAAAGTGTTAGTGAATATTGTGCTTTACTTCAAGTTTTTAGAAGACGAAAGCTAACGGTAATAAAACGACTGCGCTGTGAAAAAACAACGATCAACCCGAAAAGCTTTTGATTAAAAGAAGTTTATTTTTCATTGTGATATGTTAAATATTTATGAACAATCTAAGATTTTGCCGGGTCGAAGGGTTTTCAATTAACGTGCACTATAAATAGTCCTTTTCTACAAAAGCTTCTTCCCGGTTTTGTTCAATAGGAAAGGTTATCATTACGGTAACGCCATGGCCATTTTCAATTACAAATTTCCCTTTTAACTGTCTGCCAAGCGCTTTCATCATTTCCATCCCAAGGGAATTAGCTTCACTAAAGTCAAAGTCGGGAGGGAGGCCGCGACCGGTATCAGATACCTTTAAAATTGCGTTTTCATCGTCTGATGTTGACAGGCTCACCTTGATCTCGCCGCCCCTATGATCAAAAGCATATTTTATAGCGTTGGTGATAGCTTCGTTTAATATTAAACCGATGGGTACCGCCAGGGCCGGATCAAGGTTAAGAGGATTTAATACCTGGTTTATTTTGATCTGCCTGTAACCTGTATCGAATGAATCGCTCAGGTAATCGATCAATTCGCCGATATAAGCGGGCATAGATACAAGGGCGGTGGTTGTACTGCTGTAGAGTTTCTGGTGTAAAAGTGCGATAGCATTTACCCGGTGCTGGCTGCCGCGAATTGCTTCAAGCGCGATATCGTTTTGTAAATAAGCCGATTGTGTGTTCAGAATGCTCATTACAATTTGCAGGTTGTTTTTTACACGGTGATGTACTTCTTTCAACAACCATTCCTTTTGTAGCAGCAGATCTTCCAGCAAAACGTTTTTGGAAGTGATCACCTCGTTGCTTTTTTGCTTATGTACGTTTTGCCTGAATAATAAAGCCGCTATGACCAGCAATAAAAATATGGCGCCGATAGTAAGGTTTTTAACCAGGTTGGCCTGCTGTAAATTAGCCTGCTCAAGCTTGCTCTTTTGGTTTAAAAGTGTAATTTGTGCTTCTTTTTGCCGGGTTTCATACTCAATTTGCAACTGCTCAATCTGTTTGCTTTTGGTGGTATTAAATATCGAGTCTTTGATGGTATTGGCTGATATAAGATGATGAATAGCCGACTGATACTGTCTCCGGCTGGTATCCAGGCCAAACCAAAGAGTTTCATTGGTGCCAAGGTCATTGTCATTACCAATCTTCCTCAATAGGTCCTGGTTCATTTTGAGGTATTTTAACGCTTCGGCAAACCTTGCGGTTGCGGTGTAAAACTTAATGATCAGTTCATAATAGCTGGTCCGCGCATATAAATTGAGGTTGGGATTGTTGGTTTGTTGTATCAGTTTGTCGCAGTAAAGTTTAGCCGTATCATACTGTTTTAATGCCAGGTAAATTTTAAGATAGGTTTGACTTACCTCATCGCCTCCTTCATATAACTTACCGGAGGGATGCGCAAATTTTTGAGTCACCTGTGTTAAAAAGGCTTTGGCTTTTTGGGGCTGATGCATCCGGAGGTAAACATCAACTATATTGCCTGCCAGCAGGTATATGGTTGCATTATCTTTCTCTGATTTAGCAATTTCCAAAGCACGTGAAAAATAATTGATGGCCTTTTGATTGTCGCCAAGCTTTACAAAATCATAGCCCAGGTTATTGTTGATCTGGCATATTAACCTCACATTATCCGCGTGGCTTGCGGTGGCAATTTTCAGGGCCCTTAGTTCATAGCTGATAGCTGTTTTATAGTCGCCCTGGGTATAATACAGCCTTCCTAATAACGCGTAAAGCCCCTGGGTTTCGGTGTAGTGAGCCTGGTCATAATAGGCTAATGCCTTTTTAGTTTCGGCAAAAGCAAGGGTATAATCATTCATCATCTGGTGCAGGTCGGCTAATAACCGGTAACACCTGGCAAGTTCAACCAGTTGGTTTGTACGTTCAAAAGCACCGACGGCCAGATTTAAATAGCGAATTCGGGAAACCATGGTTTGCTGCAAAAAATCCTGACTGTAATATTCAGATAACTCAAAATAAGCTTTACCGAGCAGCGCCCAGTTATGTGCCTGCTTAATTTGCTGTGTGGTTTGTTCAAGCAATGCGCGGCCGTTTTTGGATTGGCCTTTCGACTTGTAAAAAGCCGAACGGATCAATGCAATGCGAAAGTTGGTTTCAGACTGCGGAGAGCGGTAATTAAGCTGTTCGGCCTGGTTAATAAAGTGAGAAGCACTATCCAATTGTGCAGTGGAAGGGTGGCGCAGATGGGTGAAAAACTCCGCCAGTTGCAGCGCAACATGGATGCGGTTGGCGGCAGAACCCAGGAAGCTTTTTTGCGAAAGCAAAGAATCAACATGGCGCCTGGTAATTTCCTGCGCGTTTGCCGAAATGGCCAAAAGAAAGCACAGGATAATCAGTTTGCATTTTCGTATCGTGTCAGCTCGTTTCATCTTTGGTTGGGAGCCTGTCTGCATCAATCTTTTTTTTAAATTTAGGTATATTCAAGTACATCTGCTAATTTAAAAGCTATACTTGTGTGATGTAATTTATTAGCATTCAGTGATTTTAAAGCTTTGTTAAAAGAAATGATTAACAACATCGAAAAAGAAATAGCATAAAAAAAACATTAGCAAGGCTATATCAGCATTCACGGGATCTTTTAATATATTCTATCCGGTATAAATATATCCGTATTTGATAGATCCTCATTGATCAGGATGCTGCAGCTCAATACATTTCTTTTAATTGTTGAGTGATGGCCGGTAATTTGTACCAAACAGGTGCCGCAGCTCCCCATTCCGCAGCACAGCCCAAAGCCCGGAATTGCCAGCTTATCACATATGAGCGACATTAAACTATGATATTGCCCGGGGAGTGTATGGATACGTTCGCTATTGCCCAGGTGATGCAATGTAAATAGAATGGTGTTTTTTTCGGGCATCGTATGTTACTTTAAACTTTAACGGGTGCGATAGGTAAATTAATAAAAAATCCCCGGTTACCCGTAATGATGCTCGGTTTAAGCCAGTGGTAAACTGAAGTGAAAAACAGATCCTGTACCGCTTTCGCTTTCTGCCCAGATCTGTCCTTCGTGCCGGCGGACGATCTCGGCACTTAAATAAAGCCCTATACCGAAACCTGAAATATGACGGGTTTGGTTACTTTCAACCCGGTAATAACGGTCAAAGATCCTCGGCAGGTCCTGGGCATTAACCCCCATCCCCTCATCTTTTATGCTAACCTGGGCAAAGCCATTGACCGGAGCGCATTTCACTTCAATCTTCCCGCGTTTGGGCGAGTATTTAACGGCGTTGCTAATCAGGTTGGAAATTACCGAGCCGATCTTTTCCCTGTCGGCGTTAACCTGCACATGATTACTGATATCAATGTCAATAATATGAGTGGAAACAGTGAGCCCGTATTCCTCAACAACTTCCCTGATCAGTAGGTCCAAATCAAATAATTCTTTATTAATAGCGATTTTACCTGATTCCAGGCGCGATATATTCAGGAAACCGTTGATCATGCTGCTCATTCTCTTCGCCTGGATCTCCGCCTTTTCCATAGCGCCCGCGAGAAAACTATCAGGATTATTTTTCAATTTGAGATTAGCTACCTGGATCAACGCCATTAGTGAGGTTAATGGGGTTTTAAGTTCATGGCTCACCATACCTATAAAATCATTTTTTCGCAGCTCGTCCTGTTTCTGTTCTGAAATATCCCTGGCGATCTTGGAAACCCCGGTGATCTTTCCGTGTTTGTCGCGTATAGGCGAAATGGTTAGGGATACGTCCAGGACACGACCACCGTTTGCCAGCCTTTTTGTCTCAAAATGCTCCATGCGTTCCCCGTTTTTCAGGCGGGTTATGATCTGCGGTTCCTCATCCTGCCGGTCTTCCGGAACCAGTTTAAGAATAGATTGTCCTATCATTTCGGAGGCCGGGTAACCAAAGATCCTTTCTGCCGATTTGTTCCAGCTGGTGATCGTCCCCTCCAGCGATTTGCCTATTATTGCATCATCTGATGATTCTACGATGGCGGCCAGTTTGGCACTGCGTTCCTCTGCTTTTTTCTGATCGGATATGTCAAGCGCGATCACCAGTCCGGCATACACCATTCCCCGTTCATCTGTTAATGGTACAAAATCTACCTGCAGATCATGGCCGCCGGTGCTTTTAAGTTCGGTCCTTATCTGCTCACCGTTCAACATCCGCTCATAATACTCCCTGGTTATGGCATATCGCTCCGGAGAGTTAAGTTCGGCCATATGTAAACCTGCATAACTATCTCCATTGTACCCTAATTTTTGCATCAGTTCACCTTCCATCGTTATCAGGTTATGTTCTCTGTCAATAACGAGGACCAGCGAGCGGGGAATATTGACGGCGATAGAACGGAATAACTGCTCCTTCTTTTGTATTTCGTCCCTGCTTTTTTGTAGTTCCTCATTACTTGCCAGCATTTCTTCGTTTGATGCCGCAAGTTCTTCGTTAATCGCGGTAAGCTCCTCATTAAGAGCTTGCGTTTCCTCTTCACTTTCTGCAAGGGATTTAGTGCGTGAAGCTACCAATTCCTCCAGCGATCCGTTCATCCGTGAAAGTGCCTGCTGTGCCTCCAAAAGCTCCCCATTGATTGAGAGGAGTTCCTCGTTTGTTGTGCTGATCTCTTCATTAGCCGCGGTAAGCTCCTCGTTAAAAGCCGCGGTCTCCTGTTCTTTCACCTCCAGTTCCTGCTGCAGGCGTTCTTTTACCTTTACATCCCGAATTGCACTAATATATGACAGAGAGGCGATCACAACGGCGAGTATGAGCATTGCGATTATGGCTGCAGGAGCAACAAAGGTATAACGTTCCAAAACCGCCCTGCGTTCGTCCAATAGTTTGCTTTCGGTATCTTCTGCATGGTCAACGGCAAGGCGCAATGCATCCATGGCAGATCTTCCTTCTTCCAGATCGGCTGTGGAAACAACCTGTTGATGTTGTTTTTTTGAAACAAGTTGTTCCAGGATGGCCATTCGCCGGGTTAGTATCGCTTGAATGCTTGCCAGGTTGGCTTGCTGCAGAGCGTTATCGGCGGTTAAGGCACTTACCTCACTAATCAGGCGCTGTGTTTTGAGATAGGCACCCTTATAAGGGCCTAAGAAGGCGGTTTTGCCGGTAAGCAGAAAGCCACGCTGCCCTGTTTCTGCATCTTTCATCGATGAAATAGCTTGTTCAAGCTTCTGGATCACCAGCGTGCTGTGGCCAACAGCGTTATTGCTATTTAGCAAATTATTAATCGTATTATAGGAAAAGAATCCGACGATCAGCAGGATCAATATCGAAAACCCGTAGCCGAGCTGTAAATTGCGGGTAAAGTTCAGTCGCATGGAGATACCGGGTATCAATGATGTTAAGTGGTATACAATAATTTATGTTTTTACGAAAAAAACCAAAGGGATGGTTTGGCGTTACCGGTAATAAATATCGAAGGTAACATAGATGTTACAATTATTGGGGCTTGCTATTTATACAACGGTTTAATTTTAATTCAGGGGCTTAATTTTTTTAATTGGTAACTTACTAATTAACAATAACGTTTAACAACTTTATTGATTTTACTGACTATATATGAGAAAAGGGGCGTTCGGAATTGCCTTTGCTTATTTGTTGATTAGCCTGCTGTGGATCCTGTTCAGTGACCGGCTGTTGTTTTATTTCGAAGGAATACTTAGCCCCCACCAATACCTGTGGCTGAGTTTAGGAAAGGGGTGCCTGTTTGTGATGGTTACAGCAATTGCTCTTTACGTTTTGATCAGGTCAGAAGAACGAAGGTTGAAACAGAGCGAAAAGCAATACCGGAGCATGTATGAATCCAATCCAAACCCAATGTGGATTTACGAGCCGGGGACACTCCGTTTCATTTCGGTAAACGATGCCGCAATTGCGGTTTATGGCTACAGTGCGGAGGAGTTCAGGCAACGGACAATATTGGATATCAGGCCTTTGGAAGACCGGGAGAATGTGATTGCTTCGTCCGATCGGGTAGACAGTAAGCTCAATGATAGCGGTACCTGGCGTCACATTAAAAAGGACGGGCAACTGATTTATGTAAATATTACCTCGCATAAAATCTGGTTCAATAAAAAGCCCCATATCATGGTTATGGCTCGTGACATGACCGAACGGGTAGCATTTGAGCAAGCTCTTGAAAAAGTAAACCAGGAGCTTTTAGAAGAAAAACACAAGCTTAGTGAAACCCAGTTGTTGTCGCGGGTGGCCGGATGGGAATTCTACCCCCGTGAAAACAAGCTGATATGGTCAGACGAAGTTTATCGCATCGCAGGTTTGAAGCGGGATGGGCGCGAAGCATTCGATATTTATGTAAATCACATTTTTCCGGAAGACCGGCCGCTGATGATCAACGCTTTGCATGAGCTCATCAGTACCGGTAAACAACTCGATGTAACGCACCGCATCACTGCCCTGGATGGCACAACCCGTTATATCCGGCAGCTTGCCCGCGTTGAAAGCACCGGGGAGCAGGAACTTAAGATAGCAGGTTCGCTACAGGATATTACTGAGCTCAAGCAATTGGAAATGGAGCGTAATCGGTATCAGTATAGCTTTGAGCATACGCTGAACAGTATTACCGATTGCTTTTTTGAGCTCGACCGCCAAATGAAGATAACCCGGATAAACGACATCTTTCGGGAGATGGTTAAAACAGACAGAAGCCAGATTATTGGTGCAAGTATTTTTGAGTTTTTTCCTAAAGCCGAAAATAAGTTTTATCATGTTTACCATAAAGCGCTTGAAGAAAGGGTTATTGTAAGGCACGAAGATTACTCGGTTATCCTGCAGCGCTGGCTCAGGATGGCTGCTTATCCTACCGATGAAGGTGTTGCCGTATACTTCGCCGACATTACCGAAGACAGGCTTAAAGACGAACGGTTAAAAGAAGCAGTTGAACGTTACGAACTGGTGGCCCAGGCGACGAGGGATGTTGTTTATGACCTTAATATTGTTGAAAACAAACTGATATACAATACAAGCCTTACACATTTGGTGCAAATATCGCTCGACGAAATCAGTTATGAACTGGAATGGTGGCGGTCGCTGATCCATCCGGATGATATGGAAGAAGTAGTGAGCAGCCAGGAAAGGATCAGCCGTGCCGGTTTAACCAATTGGGAATGCGAATACCGGCTTAATTGCGGTAAAGGTGAATATAAATACGTGATGGACCAGGGGTATTTTATATATAACGAACAGAAGCAACCGATACGACTGATAGGAGCGGTAAGAGATATTGATGCCCTTAAACGCAGCACCCAGGAAAATAAGCGGTTGGCAGGGATCATCAAACAGGTAAATAATATGGTGCTTATTACAGATGATCTGCGCAGGGTGCAATGGGTAAATAATGCCTTTGTAGAGCTGACCGGTTACGCCATGGAAGAGGTGGTAAATAAGATGCCGGGTGATTTTTTGACAGATCCCGATGACCCGGTGATCCAAACGTTATTAAGGAAACAGCAGGCCAGGGAAGCTTTTGGTATTGATACGATCATTTATACCAAAAACAGAACCCCGGTTTGGGTATCAGCCCAGTTAACCCCTGCATATGATGAAGATAACGCTTTTCAGGGCTACATCATCGTTTGTCAGGATATAACTTACCGTAAAGAAAAAGAAGAAGAGGTTAACAGGCAGAACCGTTTACTCCGTGAGATAGCGTGGATAAGCTCGCATGAGATCAGGCGGCCTGTGGCAACTATGCTCGGATTGGTAAACTTGCTGGATATGGCAGAAGATGAGAACGAGCGAAGAGAGATTTTTTCAAAACTCCGCGAATGCGCGCGGGAAATGGACAGCATGGTGCATGAGATCCACCGTCGCATTGAAGCGGAAAAAGTAATGCAAATTGCGCGCGATCTTTAAACAGGTAACTTAATGGTTAGCATAACGGCTTAGTAAAAATTTAACATTACGGCATTTATCGTTTTAGCGAAAACCTGCCAAATAAAATTAACGACAGGTCTTTTTTTAACTTCACCC
The DNA here is from genome assembly GCF_014643835.1 of Mucilaginibacter rubeus. Lineage (GTDB taxonomy): Bacteria > Bacteroidota > Bacteroidia > Sphingobacteriales > Sphingobacteriaceae > Mucilaginibacter > Mucilaginibacter rubeus. Next base: position 502,767 of record NZ_BMKD01000001.1, read on the forward strand.
CACTATACCGTAACCGGAATTTTCCGGTTATTCGCTTTTTAGGCTCTTTACCGGGCTTGTTAACGCTGCTTTTATCGTCTGTAGGCTAACCGTAAGCAGTGTGATGACAAGCGCTGTAAAACCGGTAATAATAAATATCCACGCCGATATACCCGCCCGGTAATCAAAATGCTGGAGCCAGTTGTGCATCAGGTAAAACGCTATCGGTGTAGCTAACAGTAATGAAAGCATGACCAGGCTAATGAAATCTGCAGATAATAACCGCCAAAGGTTGAAAACTGTTGCCCCCAGCACCTTGCGAACGCCGATTTCTTTCACACGTTGTTCGGCCATAAAGGAAGCCATGCCAAATAATCCAAGGCAACTGATAAAGATTGCCAGCCCGGCAAAGAATGCGGCCAGCCTGCCGATGCGCTGCTCGTTACCAAATTTCTGAGCGAAGGCCCCGTCGATAAAAGTATATTGGAAGGGCTGCTCAGGATTAAAACGTTTAAATACCCTCTGGATATTTGCTATAGCAGTACCGGCGCTCACCTTTGGATTAATACGCAGTAATACGGCGCCTCCGGCATCTTTATTAAAAAAGTAAACGCATGGCTTCACCTGTCCGTATGGCGAATCGACAATAATATCTTTGATCACGCCGATGATTTTAAAAGTGACGCCATAAAAAGTAATACTATTTCTTAAAGGGTCCTTCATCCCCATAAACTTCACGGCGGATTCGTTGATGACTACCGCTGTTGAATCAGTCAGAAAATCTTTAGAAAATTCCCGTCCCTCCCTGAATTGCCATCCGGCGGTTTTTCCGTAGCCGGCCGAAACGCCATTCTGCTGAAAATCTATGCTCAGGTTCGGATCTTTATCTTTCCATTCAATGGCACTGGTGCTGCCCGCGGTTTGTGTTGGGTTTACATCTCCCTCTGCTGCGGAAACCACTGTGCCGATTTTGTAAAGTTCATCTTTTACGGCTTCGAAACTTTTATGGATTTGGTCTGTACCCGGGTTAACTGATAATAACCCGTCGCGGGTATAACCCACAGGTCTGTCTTTTGCAAATTGTATTTGCCTGAAAACAACAATGGTGCCTATAATTAGCGTAACAGATACTGTGAATTGCAGCACTACCAATGCTTTGCGGGGGAGGGCAGCCATTTTTCCAACCCTGAAAGCTCCCTTCAGTACCTTTACAGGTTGGAAAGAAGACAAATAAAAAGCGGGGTAACTACCTGCCACTATGCCGGTAAACAAGGTAAAGCCTATTCCCATAAGCCAGAAAAAAGGGTTAGTCCAGGGGATAGTTATTTGTTTGCCGGCTACTTCATTAAAAAAAGGCAAACTCAATTGCACAAAAAGCAGCGCAAGTACAAAGGCAAAGGATACACATAATACCGATTCACTAAAGAACTGATAGATCAGCTGGCCCCTGGCCGAGCCGATAGCCTTGCGGATACCCACCTCGCGGGCACGCTTTTCAGACCGCGCAGTGCTCAGGTTCATGAAATTGATACAGGCCAGTAGCAACACAAATACGCCAATAATACCAAACATCCATACATACTGGATACGGCCGCCTGTATTTTTACCATCCTTAAATTCATCATAAAGATGCCATTTGCTCATGGGCTGCAGGAACAGCGCAGGTTTCTTTTTAGCGAGAACAGCGCTCACATTACGCAGCTTGGCATCTTTTATTGTTGATGAGATGACCGATAGGTCGGCGCCTTCGGCAGTTTGAACATATAGCGTACAGAAGTTTGGCCGCCATGGTTCACGCATCGATCTGATGTCATTGGCAGTAAACCCCATATCAAAGGGCGCGATAAAATTGAGGCCAGCAAATGTGGCATTTGAGGGCATGTCTTCAAACACGCCTCCAACTTTTGCATTGTAATGGTTATCAATCTTTAAAGTTTTGTTGGTCGGATCACTGTCGCCAAAATAAGCTTTAGCCGTTGAAGCGGAGATCAGGATAGATGAAGGATCGATAAGCGCATTGCGGTTGCCTTTCAGCATTTGCAATGTAAACATTTCGGGGCCGTTAGGTTCCATGAACATGCCGGTACGGTTGAGTTTTTTGTTGTCAAGCGCCAGCATGTGATCGCCATAACCGGCGCTGTTCACCACTTGCTTAAAAAGTCTTCCGTAGTTTTTGCGCAGTTCCGCGGCCAGGGGCAGCGGAACTGATTGCCATGTTTGCACTTCCCCGTTATTGGTTACATTTTGAATTACCTGGGCAATAGTGTCTCGGTTTTTATGATTGCTATCAAAGGATAGCTCATCCCATATCCACAGGCCGATCAGCATAGCTACTGCCATACCAACAGATAGCCCGGCGATATTGATAACAGAGTGTACCTTGTTTTTGATAAGGTTACGCCATGCAATTATTAAATAATTTTTGATCATAAAATTGATTGTTTAATTGGCAGCCACCGATGCGCAGACAGGCCTGCTTCAAGAATATGCATTAAATGTGTGCCAAATGATTAATTTATTGTAAGTCAATTGAATGCGATGTGTGTGTGTCTTGGAATCGTTCGTTTTCGCACAGTGATTGTGCGGTTGCGGATGGTTGATTTCGGATCTGTTTCGGTGGAATGTAACTTTTTTAATAAATGTTCTTTTATCTGGATACCGAAAATGCCTTTTAACGTTGAGTATCAATCTGAAATATAGGTGTCTTGTAGAAGATCATGCGTTGCCGCCGTTACGGTGCCATTATTTCGCTTTCCCCTGATTAACTATTTTTTACAAGTCTAACCTTAAGGGTTACCAACTATTGTTTGGTCAGCAAAGAAGAAGGCCGGCGGCTATCCTTCATAGGGTAGCCGTCGGCATATAATAATCTTTGAAAATAAAGGCGATTCCTGTTCGCCGGTCATCGGGCAATAAAGCCGAAATCTTTTCGCTGCTTATTTTCCTGCACGTCAATCGAATGATTAGTTTTTATATTATTTGAGCGTATGTTTAAGTGTTGATCGCGTGCTTATAATACTTTGTTCAAATAACTGATTTTCTGTAAATAACTAAACCAATTGATCTGGCTGGCCGTATAAAGGTTGAATATTATTAAGAATATTATTTAATAACGTTTTACCTGTGAATATGAGAGGGCGTCATGCTTACTTTTTACTATCGGTTGTTTTAATATTGCTGGGGAATAACATTTTTGCCGCTGTTCCCATCATTACCTATACTTCATCCAATGTTTATACAGTTGGCACAGCCATTACTACCTTGACCCCCTCAGTTACTAACGGCGTTAGCGCGATAGGCTATGGTGCGCCGACAGCGCTTACGGGTGCTACCTTAAGCAACCCGCGCGGAATGGCTATCGACGCGGCCGGCAATATTTATGTAACTAATACAAGTAACAACACCATCAGCAGATATAATTCAAGCGGTACTTACCTGGGTACCTTTGGTACGGGTGCTACCATGTCGCTTCCTAAAGACCTGGTTTTTGATTCATCGGGCAACGCTTACGTGTTGAACCTGGGTGCTACCCCGGGCACAGGCAGTGTATATAAATATAATTCAAGTGGCGTATACCAGTCTACCATACTGAGCAGCTTAAATTATGCATTAGGAATTACCATCGACAATTCGGATAATATTTACATTGCCGATCAGGGCGCTGTTACGGTGCAAAAATACAATACCAGTGGTACACTGTTACTATCGCTGCCCACTACTAATTTAAGCACTCCACTTGGAGTAGCTGTGGACGCATCGGGTAACATTTACGTATTAAATAACGGCACCGGGAATGTAACAAAATACAATTCGGCCGGCACATTTCAATCTATTTTTCTTAGCGGATATACATCAGCGCAAGCCATAACCATTGATGGTGCCGGCAATTTTTATGTAGGCGACAATGCAGCTACCAATATAGTTTATGTTTACAATCAAAGCGGTACGTTACTTACCAGTAAAGCCCTTACGGATCCTGAGGGGATAGCTGTTGACAGCAAGGGCGTCATATTTACCGCGGTCTATTATGCCAACCAAATAAACAAAACTACGCCAACCGGCGGCTTTTTTTTAAACAAGGCTTTACCTGCCGGATTAAGCTTTAACAGTTCAACAGGCAGCATCAGCGGTACCCCGACAGCAGCGATGGCAGCCACCAACTATATTGTTACGGGCTATAATGCCAGTGGTGCAGGTACCAGTAATACATTTTCTATTACGGTTAATCCTACAGCCCCTACAGGTACCGGCGGTTCAACGTGCGGTTCGGGCACTGTAACGCTTTCAGCTTCAGGAAGCTCCCCGTCGGGCGGGGTATATAACTGGTATGCAGCTCTTACCGGCGGCTCATCTTTAGGAACGGGAGCCACCTTTACTACGCCAACTATATCGGCAACTACTACTTATTATGTAAGCTATACTCAAAACGGGGCAACAAGCACGCCGCGCATCGCCGTAACTGCAACAGTAAATGCCAAACCCGTTATATCAACTGCGCCCACTACAGGCAGCTTATATCTTTCCTATCCGTTTACAGGTAACGCTAATGACGCCTCTGGTAATTTTAATAATGGAATACCTCAAAATGCTCCCACACTTACTACTGATCGTTATGGAGCAGCAAGCAGTGCCTATAGTTTTAATGGTTCAAGTCAATACATGGCCACTTCCAGCCTGATACTAATTAGTCCGCAAACTTTTTCTATCAGTGTGTGGTTTAAAACAAGTTCGGCAGGAGGTAAGCTGGTTGGTTTCGGTTCGTCACAAACCGGGTTAAGCTCAAGTGCTTTTGGTTATGACCGTCATATTTATATGAATAGCAGCGGACAACTATACTTTGGGGTTAAACCTGGCAGTACATATAACACAATAAACACTACTGCATCCTATGCTGATGGCGCATGGCACCATGCAGTTGTAACTATGTCATCTACAAATGGGGCCAACCTGTATGTAGATGGCGCACTGCAGGCCAGTGATCCTACGATGACATCAGCAGGAGCTTACACAGGTTATTGGCGGGTTGCTTATGACAATTTAGCAAGTTGGCCAGGTGCACCATCCAGTTATTATTTTAACGGCTCACTGGATGACATAGCTGTTTATCAAACCGAGTTAACTGCGGCTCAAGTGTATACGTTATACGGTGCAGGCAGTGCCCCGGTTTGCCCCGGCGGTACACTTGCTTTCCAGGCCAATACGGTAAGCGGCGCTACCTACTCATGGTCGGGGCCGGGCAGCTTTACATCTACCTCTCAAAATCCTACAATCAGCAATGTTACATCAGCAAATGCAGGCACCTATGTACTTACTGTAACCGGTTCAAATGGCTGTACCTCGCAGTTAAATGTAACCGCAGTTGTAAATGCACTGCCTTCAACAACATTTACTGCAACGTCTTCGGTAAACATTAACTCAAACGCTACTGTCACTTATACAGGGACAGACCCCTCAACTTCAACTTATAGTTGGGATTTTAATGGAGGCACACCTTCAACCGGTACCGGGCAGGGACCGTTTTCGGTACAATGGGCAACGCCCGGAACAAAAACAATTACTTTGACTGTAACCAATGCTGCGGGCTGCTCGTCGTCATCAACACAAAATGTAACTGTAAACCTGGGTACCTATGGTAATTATGCTTTTGGTGAAACCATCACATTAAATACAACCTCACTTGGCATTACATCAAACCTTACCAATTTTCCGGCATTACTCAGCATACAGGATAATAACCTGATCATTACAAATACATGTTCAGACAAAGTGCAAAATCCCAACGGCCCCAATTACGATTTTGCATTTGTAAGCGGCGGCAGCGAGTTATATTACCAGGTTGAAAGCTACAACCAAACCACGGGAACCCTGCTGGTCTGGGTACAAATCCCTACTTTAACTTATGCTACCAACAATATCATATCTTTTTATTACGGTTCAAAATCACCTACGGTAACACACAATACGGCATTTTTTGCGAATACCTGGGCAAGTAATTACCTGGCTGTATTCCATTTTAATGAATCGAGCTATACGGGTTCGGTTGCTGATGGTACCGCGGGAGGGCATACGGGCACTGCCAGCGGGATGACCTCGGCGGACCTTGTTACCGGTAAAATCGGCACGGCTTACAGCTTTAACGGATCGAGCAAAAAAATTACAACCAATGCCGTATCTGTTACAGGCCCCTTCACCTTATCTGCCTGGGTTAAATTAGGGGCTACAGGTCTTGATCAAAAAGTAATGACAAACCAGGATGCAACAGGAGGGTTTAGCGGCGGCTATAAAATGGGGATCTATACTAATGACATCCCTGAATCGGAATCAGGTATTGCCACAAACAGGCTTAGTATCCCTAATCCAACTGCTTTTACCAGCGGCGCATGGCATTATATACAAAGTGTTTATACAGGTACGACCCTCAGTACATATGTTGATGGAACACAATATAAAATATTACTATCGGTCGTCAATCCTGCTGCTAATACCAGCTTTTATATTGGAGTAGGAGAAGGGGGGAACAGCTATTATTTTAACGGGGTAATTGATGAACCGCGTGTTTCAAATGTTGCAAAAACGGCAGATTGGCTTAAGGCAGAATATGTAAATCAAAATAACCCGGCAACGTTTACTACTGTTGGTACAACCTCTGTTAATGTCACTAATGCGGCAAGTATACCGGGCGCACTAACCTATACTTATAAAGGCGTTACAGGAACTTATACCGATGCCAGCAACTGGGATAACACCACCGCTGGTACCACCAATCAGGCACCTGCTTTTGACGGTACAGCTACTTTAATTATTCCAACAGGCAAAAGTATTACAATTAATTCTGATGCTTCGGTATACGGGCTTACTTTAAGCGGTACGGCTTCAATAAGCCTTAAGGCAAATTTAAGTGTTGGGTGCAATATTTATAACCAGGGCACCGGAAAAATAGATTGGAATAATTTAAATACATCAAAGATAACCTGGAATGGGACCAGTGCCGCTCAAAGCTACAATGGTGCAGCCTCTACAGGGTATACACATGTGGGCACTATGGAAGTGAATAATTCGGCGGGTGGAACAATAACGGTTAATAGTGATACACTTGATATTTACAGCGAGCTCAAAATTACCAAGGGGAACCTGGCGGTTGCCTCCGGGGCTATTATGGTACTCAAAAGCAGTTTCTCTCAAACGGCCTCTGTCGATCCTATCCCATCAGGGTACAGCATTACAGGTACAGTATATGCAGAACGTTATTTCAAGGCCGGGACTATTGCTACCAATACCCGCAATTATCGGCTTCTGTCTTCCCCGGTAAATACCACTACAGGTGCTTATAACCTCAGTTATCTGAACGCCAATTCGGGGAATTTCTCCGGGGTTTTTGTTGCCGGACCAACGGGGACGACAGGTGGATTTACTGTCACCAACGCTGCCTCTACGGTTTATTTATACAAAGAGAACCTGCCTGCAAGCAGCACTACTTTTAATTCCGGAAATTTTAAAGGCTTAACAGACATTTCGGGTAATACAATATCTTATTATACCGGCACAGGCACCACCACTGCAACAACAACGCTTCCGGTAGGTAATGGCTACATGTTATATTATGCCGGAAATAATGTTAACAATGTCACCTCCACAACAGCACTGAATAAACAATACCGATTTGGCGGAAGTTATATTGACCCGGATGCTTCAACAATGGTAGCTGTTGGCACACTTAACCAGGGCAGCATCCCGGTAAAACTATGGTGGAACAGCAGCAGCACCACTTTAAGCAAAGCACAAACCGGTTATAATCTGGTAGGCAATCCATATGCGTCTTCTATTGATTGGGACACTTTTTCGCAAAGCAGTTCAACAAACGGTATTTACGGCCCCGGTGTATCTGCTACCATATATGTTTTTAATTACACCAATAAAAATTATGGTACTTATACCGCTTTGATCCCGGGGGGCATTGGCACCAATAATGCAACGCGTTACATTGCCAGCGGACAAGGCTTTTTTGTGCAGGCTACTACAACCTCGGCTTCATTGACTTTTAATGAAGTTGCCAAAACAACAGTGCAACCCAGCTCCCTGGGGAGTACCCTTTACATGTTGATGAGCAAAAAAGGCCAGGCATTAGCCAGGCCCCAGTTAATGCGGGTGAAACTCTCCTCTGATTCGGTTAATACGGATGAGATTATAGTATTATTTGATCCCGGATCCAAAAACGAATATGAGCCTTTTTATGATTCAGACCGGTTAAACGGCATCGGAAACGTTTCGACACTGGCCAGCTACGGATACAGGAGCCAAAATATGCTCGCCATTAACAGGATGAATGTTATCGATTCCACTACCCGGGTAAAGTTATTTGTGAATGTTAATAATTCGGCGACCACAGGTACAATTTCCGGTTCGGGATTTGAATCACTTGATTCGAGATATGACGTATATCTGCTTGATCATTATAAAAAGGATTCTTTGCTTTTTAGCCAGTATAAACGTTACCCGTTCAATATCGACAAAACAGATACAACCAGCTACGGCGCAAACAGGTTTGAGATCGTATTTCATAAAAAAAGTTCATTAAACTACCGGTTGCTGAGTTTTGAGGCAAGCCCGGTTAAAGACGGTATTCAGTTAACCTGGAAAACTGAGCATGAAGGAAACCTGTCGGGCTTTACACTGCAAAGGCAGGACGGCTCTAAGGAATTTGTTCTTTTAACATCAATGTTAAGCAATGGCAGCGGATCTTATACTTATATAGACAGGTTCCCGTCAACAGGAACCAATTACTATCGCTTGCAGCAAAATGATGCTTTTAATACGATCAGCTATAGCAAAATAGTAGCGGCAAGTTTCAATGCACCTGGTATTATTAATGAGCAAATTACACTTTATCCTAATCCAGTTAACAGCGAACTTTATATTAAGATCAATAGAAATGTACCGGACAGGGTGGTACTTAAGGTAACCGGCATAACCGGCCAGGTAATGTTTTACCGGGAAACGGATGGCAATAATATACAACAGAACGTAGGCAATCTGCTGCCCGGAAACTACATTGTTGAGATTTCGGACAAGGCAACCAAAAGGCTGATTGGAATTAAAAAATTTAATAAAAAATGAAATTTTACCTCTGCAAAACAATCTATCGGGTCAGTAGGATATTATTGACTTTTTACCTGGTTATAAGCCCCATTTTGCTGTTTGCTGATGATCCGGGCGCGCCGTGTGATGACAGCGACCCGCTGGATAATAATTGTCCGCTGGATACCTGGATTATTTATATATTCATATTAGTTCTTATTCTTACCGCTATCCGCCTGCACAAAAAGCAGCATGCCTTCGGTTGTTAACACGCGGGAGTGTTGAGCAGGCCTCAAAGTGTCAGGGAATAAAGGCATTATATAAACATTTAGAAAACATATCAATGTTCGGCTTGGCAACGATTCGCAAACTTCGTTTATATACGCTGTGTATTATCATGCATGGTATCCTGGCTTGTATTGGAAATACAATTATCAGTACTTCCGCATGTCGTGCCCAAACCAATAACATAAATACGCAGCTTAAAAATCTTGGTAAAGCAAAACATGATACTGATAAAGTGAAGATTTATTACTCCATTTCAAGGTTGTATTGGAGCAGGAATGCCGACAGCGCGCTGCTGATGGCACAAAAATCCCTTGATCTTGCAAAAAAAATCCATTATGAAAAAGGTATTGCACTGGCATATCTCGCAGAAGGGGTAGCCTTCGGGTACAAAGGAAGATGGCCCGAAGCTCTTAACAGTCATTTACAGTGCCTGCGCATTAGTGAAAAACTGGGCATGGAAGGGTTAAGCGGAAATGAGTATAATAATATCGCCGGCCTGTACACCTCAATGGAAGATTATTCGAAAGCGCTTTATTACAGTCAGAAGGCTTATAAGATAGCTATGAAGCAAAACGACCCCGCGCATGAAGGAACGTTTAGCCCGTTGGTGAATATTGGCGAGATATTTAAGAAAAAAGGATTGTCAGACTCGGCAATTGCTTATAACTTAAAGGCTTTGGTTATAGCAAAAAAGGTAAAGGACCCGGTTTTTACTGCCGCCGCAATGTACAATATTGCCGAAAATTATATTACGAAGAAAGAATACCGGCTTGCCGAGGGTTATTTAAATAAGGCGCTTGATATTGCGCAAAATGCAGGCGACGACGAAGATGTTGCTTACTGCCATACCGGCCTGGCACTTACATCTTATTATACAGGTAAATACAATTCGAGTATGCTGTATGCACAAAAAGGGCTTGACGAAAGCAGGAGATCAGGTATTGTTGAACTCATTCAAACCGCCTATAACGTATTATACTTAACTCATCAGAAAATGGGTAATTACCAACAGGCCCTATATTACCGGAACCTTGAAGTTGCTTTGAACGATAGCTTGAAAACCGAACAAAGACTGAAAACTATCAGGAATATGCAGTCTGCTTACGAGCTGGAAAAAAAGGAACGGCAAATTGATTTGCTAAATAAAAATAAAATTATAGGTCAAAAAGAGCTGGAAAAAGTAAGTCTGAAGCGGGATATTTTAACTGCGGGCACCATACTTTTAGTATTGCTCGCTTTTATCCTGCTCAGAAATTACATGCAAAAAAAGAAGCTCAGTGAGCAACTGGCTCTGCAAAATAAAAACATATCTGAGCAAAATCTTCACCTCGAAGAACTTGTACACGTAAAGGACCGCCTGTTTTCAATTATCGGGCACGATTTAAGGGGACCGATCCATACCATCAGTCATATGATGGATATAGTAAAGGAAAAAAGCCTGTCGGAAGAAGAAAGCGATTATTGGATTGAAAAAATAGATGAGACCCTGATAATAACCTCAAGCTTAGTGGAAAACCTGCTATACTGGGCAAAAAGTCAGTTGGACGGAATCCAGCCCAATCCTGCCGGTTTTGATGTGCGAAAGTTAATTGATCAAAATGTTATGCTGCTGAAACAGCGGGCCGCTGAAAAGAAAGTGGTAGTAACAAGTGAGGAGATAGCTGAGCCCGTGATGGTATTCGGAGATGAAACTATGATTGATATTGTGATCAGGAACTTATTGGAGAATGCCGTAAAGTTTTCAAAAGCGGGTGATCATGTTACCGTAACCGCGGAAAAAAGCGAGGCCTTTGCGATACTGAAGGTTCGGGACAACGGGAAAGGTATTCCCGAAGAAGCGCAATCAAAAATATTTAACAAGTATACCTCATATACCACTTTTGGCACAGCCAGTGAAAAGGGGAGCGGTCTGGGGTTGTTATTATGTAAAGAGCTTGTGGAAAGAAACAATGGCACCATATGGTTTGAAAGTAAGGCCGGGATCGGAAGTACGTTCTATTTTACCGTGCCGATAGAAAACGAAGAGTTGGTGGCTGTTTAAAGCTGTTTTAAACAGGCCAGACGATGGGATGTTTACTTATTCTTCAATCATCCTCCGATATCAGGGCATGATGTTTGTGCAAAAAGAGCTATGTTAATATGTTAAAACGTAGCTTTTAGAACTATAATGATTGCCTCTTATCAGAAAAGAGTCCTGGTTGTTGATGATGATAAGGACATTCGTGAGTTAATACATCTGATCCTGGAGATGGAGGGATATGCGGTGACCGAACTGGATAACGGTCATGGCGTCCTTGAAGCGATACAGACCTTACGACCAGATGTTGTGTTGCTGGATGTTATGCTGGGCGATATGGATGGCCGCGATATTTGTAAACATTTGAAAAATGATCCGGGTATGCAGGATATACCTATAATCATTGTTTCGGCAAGTCACGGGTTGCATACGATGCACGAGAAACAATGCGGGGCCAATGATTATCTGGCTAAGCCTTTTGATGTGAATGAACTTGTTAATCATGTGCGTCATTTTGCCGCTTGATGGCTGCCATGCGGTAAATCTCCGGCTGTGCCATGGCCCTGCAGTTACCATAGTGGCTCAAATAATTTCTTTATATAGCTGCCAGCAGGTTAATTAGGGTTGAAATTTCGGGGAGGTTTTCGAGGTTACGAACGATGCCGATCAGTTGGTCCTGCATCTCAGCGGAAACAATATTGTTGCTCAGCCGCCGAAATTTTTCAATCGTATCATTCCATGTAAACGGACGGGTAAAAAAGCCATGGTAATCTTCCTGTTCCCTGGTTAGGGTTTGGCCGTTTTTCATGCTGATCTCCACCTTGGTTTTCATTTTATCGGGATATGCAACGGTATAAGGATCAAGGATACCGGCAACTACCAGCGGTTGATGCAGTGGGAAACCCGTACTTACTTTCACTTTCTTTAGTAATTGCTGTACATCGTTATTTTTAATTCTTTCCGGCTCATATTGTTCGGGATAAACTTCGCCATCGAGCAGGAGCACTGCGGCAGCATAGAATAAACTGTGATCAGCCTGCTCCTTCGTTTTCACAATTTGCCGGTTGCCGTAAGCACCGGATCCTATGATGTGATAGGCAGTTAAAAATGTGGTGAGCTCAAGGTTTTCAATCTCTTCCGGATTAACCTGCTGTTGTTTGCGCAGCTCGTCAAGGGCTTCCAGTGTGGCCTGTGCATGTACTTCTACATTATATTTCTTCAATACGCAGCGTGGTAGCAGTTCAAAGGTCTCACTATCCCAATCATAATCCAGCTTCATGCCAAACACATCATCAAAGCCCTTGGGACCTTCAAAAATGGCCACCGGGCCGGTCATCCCTTCTCGGGCCAGGAAGCAAATGTTAACGCAGTTCAGCGCATCCAGGGAAGATGCAAACCCCTTCCACTCATAGGTATATGATGCCCGGCTGCTTACCATCGGGCTTATTGAAGTGCCAGTAATGCCAAGTGCATGAGCTGTTTGTTCTTCAGTCAGGTTTAACAGGCGGGCAATTCCGGCTGTCATCGAGTAGCCTAAAAGCAAGGTATGGTCGATACCTTCTTTCATAACCGGGATTTCCAGTACGAGGCGGCATTCTATCTGGTAAGCCACAGCCATGGCAGCAAGGAAATCCTTACCTGATATCGGCCCAAACTGCGCTACTGCCAGCAGCGGGCCTATATTATCACTGGGATGGCAGGTAGCTTCTTTGCCCATAAAATTATCCATAAAATCCGGATAACGGATAAGCGCTGTATACAATTGTGCCGCCCGGTCGTAGGGTAAGTTTTCAATAAGCGGCACTTTGCATTTGCCGCCTTCGCCCATAACCTGCAATTGCCTCAATAATTTTTGGATGGCAGGTTTGTTACCGGCGTGGATCAGCGAGCCCAAAGCGTCAAGCAGATGGCGTTTCAGTTGTTCGATGGAGGTTTCACCGATGTCGTCATAGCGGGCATTAAGCGCGAAACGGGCGATCTTGAAATTCTGCAGCTCTTTTTCCATGATCTACCTGTTAATTGCTGCGGCCGCGAAACAATGAGATAACCCAGATGATGACCGCGATAACGACGATTACCGCGAAAATGCCCACGGCAGCACCGGCTTTAAAAATACCGACAACGGCATCACAACTGCTCAATAACAGGCAAAGGCTTAAAAATAGTGGTGTAATTAACTTTTTCATAAACTGATAGTTTTATAATTAAAACTTAAAACAGCAAGCGATGTTTTAATTATCATTTAAAAGATATTTTTCAGCGATTTTTTTAATTGTTAACCGATTTAAACCTATGAACGCATCACCCTGGCTCAGGAATACCAAAGCCGCCCTGCATTTGCCTGACCTTATTCCGGTATATAAAACCACAGCAGGCAGTTATGATTTTAAAATATATGACCTTGGAGACAGCTGCTGGCTGGTGGCCGGATGGCCGGATGGCAACGAGATCGCTTTCCGGTTGGCCTATTCACCAAACGACCGGTTACAGATCACACTAAAAGAAAGGAAAAACGACGTGCGATTGAAGATTGGCTCGTTACTGGGCGACTACGAAGTTGTTTTGACGCTACCCACAGAAAACCGGCCCGTACTTCATTACACCACCAGGTTAACGCCGGCCTCCACCTTATTGTTCCCTTACTGGCCGCGCGACATTGTACCGCTTGGTTCCGGGGGAAGTGAAAGCATGGCCGACGGAGAAATACATACCAGGCAGGTTGGTACGCGTTCGGGACAGCTCTATTTTAGTATGAGTCGGCCAAAAGCGGGTTCGGTATTATACCTGCAAAATCTAACCGCGTTGGCCGGTTACAACCAGCAAACCGAAACCTCCGCGGCAGACAGTGTAGGCGGCGAATGGCCTGAAATTGGCTTTGCCCTGCCGCCAACTATTAAAAATAAACCGCTGGCAGCAGGTACAAGCTATACCTTGAGCGATGCTTTTATTGTTTTTTCGGAAGAAGTACCCGCTGATGAAGCGGCCATGGTTCAGCAATATCTCAATTTATTGGCTGAAGTTTACCTGGCTTTACCCAAACCGGCAACGAATTATACCCATTGGCCCGAAATCCTTGGCAAAGGATTAAAGGACCTGATAGACAGTCCCGGTTGTTGGGTACAACTTGATGGTCATCATTATTTTAACGCCTATGTATCAGACTATGTCACTCCTCCCGAGATCATGGTGCAACTGGCGGTACTGCTGCCTTTACTTGATTATGTGGAATGGAGCGGCGCGGAACTGGAAGTAATGAAAAAAGTTAAAGCCGGCTTGCCGTCATTCTATAGTGAAAAATACGGCACCATAATGCGCTGGCACCCAAAAGCAGCCGATACGCTGGAAGGTGAGGAGGAGCAAAAACAACCGCTGGTTATGGATTCCTGGTACCTGCACCACCCTTTGTTAAACCTGTCGCGTCTTGCGCTGAAGGGCGATAAGGTTGCCAGGAAACTCTTTTTGGATTCTTTGGAATTTTCGATACGGGTGGCGCACCATTTTAATTACAAATGGCCGGTTTTTTATAAAGTAGATACCCTTGAGGTAGTGAAAGCCGAAACGCAGCCAGGCAAAGGAGGTGAAAAGGATGTGCCGGGTTTATATGCCCATGTCATGCTGCAGGCCTGGGAGCTTACGGGCGAGAAACGCTATTTAACCGAAGCGGAAAAAGCTGCTATGCATTTGCGCGGACAGGGTTTCGACCTGTTTTACCAGGCCAACAATACAGCCTTTTCAGCTGGTGCAATGCTGCGCTTATATAAAATCACCAAAAAAGAAATTTACCGCCAGCTTAGTTATCTGTGCCTGGCTGGTGTATTTAACAACGTGAAGCTTTGGGACTGTGATTACGGCTATGGGAAAAACTTTCCGACATTTTTTGCATTGTTTCCGCTTAATGATGCTCCTTATACGGCAGTATACGAAGAGCAGGAAGTGTTTTGCGCGCTGCATGACTACCTCCGCCACGCCCAGGATATTGAGATTTTACCATCGGTACGCCTCCTGATAACCGAATATGTCCGTTACCTTGTAGACCGTGCCGCTTATTACTACCCGACAATGCTTCCAAAAGAAATGCTCCAGGAAAAGCCCAAGATAGGTGAGGTTGATCCGAACCTGTGGATCGCGCTTGAGGATTTACACGACGGCTGGGAAAAATCAGGGCAGGTAGGTCAGGAAGTATATGGGGCAGGCAACGCTTTCGGGATCCTGCCGCGCCACTATATCCGTATACCTGATCAGCCTTTCATGGTCTTCACTGATTATCCTGTTTACCGATTTACCACCAGGAAGCAAGATTATCTTCATGTCCGCATGGCGGGCGATAATCGCATCGACTGCCACCTGATGGTGGTTAAGAGTGGTCCTGGCAAATTACCAGGGGTAGAAGTGCGTGTTAATCAGAAGCCTATCGACGGAAAAAAAATCAAAGGCGGCCACTTTGAATATTTAATACCCGGCAATGCCGAAATCACTATTAGCTGGAAATAACATGAAAAAGAAAATCAATTACTTTGAGCGGTTCTCTAACTGGGCTACCGCGGCAACCGGCAGTTCGGCCGCTTTTATTATAGCCGCGTCCACCATAGTGATATGGGCTGTTACCGGGCCGGTATTTCACTACTCGGAAACCTGGCAACTTATTATAAACACCGGCACAACCATCATTACTTTTTTAATGGTCTTCCTTATCCAGAAGGCGCAGAATAAGGATTCGAAAGCCATCCATTTAAAACTGAATGAATTGCTGGCTTCTCATGAAGGTACCAGTAACAGGATGGTTAATATTGAGGACCTGAGTGAAGAGGAGCTGGATCACCTATACAAATTTTATATCCGTTTGTCTGAACTGGCGCAAAAAGAAAGTGACCTTACCAAAACACATTCTATTGATGCCGCGCGGGTAAATCAACAAAATAAGTCAAAACGTTATACCAGGAATAATAAGAATTCAGGGTAACCTAATGCCTGGAACCGGCTCATTAATTATTGAGATTATGATAAGTAAAATAAGATTGTTGATCATCATCGGGTTTGTTGCAGCGGGCATTTGGCTGGCGGTAAGGCATCGTTCGGCCCAAAACGTCAAACCCGGAGTTGTCTGCAGCGGGCCTTTAAAAAATTGAGTTATGGAAAAGTTATTGATCACTGTTTTTGGAGAGGGGAAGGACCTGAATGCCCTGCAAATGAGCAGCCGCGGCGTTGTTATCTTTTTTATCGCGCTTATACTGATCCGCATTTCGGGGCGCCGGTCTTTTGGGTTGCGTACCCCGTTGGATAATATCGTCAGTATTTCGCTTGGGGCTGTTATGAGCAGGGCGGTGGTTGGCGCCTCGGCTTTTGTGCCTGTTATTGTTTGCTGCTTTGTGATCGTTCTGCTACATCGGGTGCTGGGCTGGCTTATTGCCCGCAACAGCCCTTTGGTTAATTGGGTAGAAGGGGAAAAGATCCCACTTTTTCGTGGCGGCCGGTTTGATGAAGAGCGGATGAAACGGGCACTGGTTTGCCGTGAAGATGTGATGCAGGGTGTACGCAAATCTGCGCTTACCGAAGATCTGGAAAAGATAGACAAGGTGTATATGGAAAGGAATGGCGATATCAGCGCCATTAAAAAATGATACCTATGGAATGGCATATAGGATGTTCAGGGTTTTACTATCGTCACTGGAAAAATACTTTTTACCCGGAAGGGTTGGCGCAAAAACGCTGGTTTGAGTTTTACGCCGGGCAATTCCGTACCCTGGAATTAAATGTGACCTTTTACCGTTTTCCGCAATTATCCATGCTGCGTACCTGGTATGAAAAAGCGCCGGCTGAGTTTCGCTTCGCGGTGAAAGCCCCCAAGGCTATTACCCATTTTAAGCAGTTTCACGGAACCGTGGATATGATTACGAGTTTTTATGATACCATCCGCAATGGTTTACAGGAAAAGTTAGGGCCTGTATTGTTCCAGTTTCCGCCGCGTTTTCATTATGATGAAGAACGTTTGACACGCGTGTTGGCGCAATTGGATCCCAGCTTTAGTAATGTATTGGAATTCAGGCACCCGGGCTGGTGGCAGGAAGATGTTTATTCACGGCTTAGGGAGCGTGGTGTTTATTTTTGCGGTATGAGCCATCCCGAACTGCCGGATGAGCCTGTTGTAACCGGCCCTGTGGTATATTATCGTTTTCACGGTGTTCCGGATGTATACCGCTCATCTTATAGTGATGCTCAGTTACGGAAATTTGCCGATGAGATTAATTCAAAACCGGAAGTCCGGGAAGCATGGTGTTATTTTAACAATGACGCGGCAGTGGCAGCTATTCCCAACGCAAAGTCCCTGCTGCAATTTTCGGTTAAGCACTGAAAGGTTAATAAATAGGGCGACCGAAGCCGCCCTAACAGTCGGTTTGTTTTATTCTGTTTCCGCTGCTGCGGCTTCATTTACATAGTTTTCAGCTACCTGGGTTAACAGTGCATCGGCATTTTTCTCCTCGGCCAGGGTTTCCTCAAGTAGGCTTTGCGCTTCGCTATAGCCTAATGTACCGGCCAGCGTGCGCAAGGTGCCGTACGACGCGATCTCATAATGCTCCACTTTCTGTGCCGCTGAAATGATCGCTACGTCGCGTACTTCGGTACCTTTGTCGGTATCTGACAGCAATTCTGTTGCTTCATTCAGCAAACCTTCCATGGCCAGGCATTTTTTAGCCGAAGCTTTCTCACCAATAGACTCGAATACGCTTTCCAGTCGGGTTACGTGGTTTTTGGTTTCTTCCAGGTGGGTGGTGATGGTTTGCTTCAGATCTTCTGAGGTAGCTCCCTTGATCAATTTGGGCAGGGCGGTGGCCAAATGCTTCTCGGCCCAATAAAGGTCCTTGATCTCGTCGATGAATAGTTCTTTCAGCGCGCTCTCGGCTTCCGGGCTGCGGCTGGCCGCTGCTGCGGTCTTTTTGCTGTTTGTTGTTGCCATAGTAGATATATGTTGATGATAATTAAATTGAGTTAGCGCCCTGATCAGCATCTCCGCGGTAGCTTGGATAGTTTGCTGAATAATTTCTTCGCATGATCCCTGAAATACTTTTCGAAAGCTGAGGTGCCTGTCGTGGATCAGTGCATATACAAACATAGTTCCAACCGGTTTTTCCGGGGTTTCGCTGCCACCGGGTGTAGTGAGCCCGGTAACGGTTACCTGTATGTCGGATGGGATAAGGTGTGCCAGGCGGTATGCCATTTCCCTCGTCACCTCCATCGACTCTGGTGTAAACTGATCAATCAATCCCTTCGGTACCCCTAACAGGGATACTTTGAGATCGGCATCATAGCAGGCGATCCCACCCTTGAGAACCTGGCCGGATTCGTCGGTAAGTGCAAACTCCGAACAAAGCCAGCCTGCCGTAGCGCTTTCGGCAAAAGCAATGGTCATCCCCTGTTGAGCTATCAATTTACTACATTCTTTAATCTTATTTTCTGCCATGATTAATTGATCCAGGCCTGTCGATTACAGACTCTATAAAAACCTCCGGAAATACGGTTTTGTTTTGTTGTAATTTATTATTTTAATAATAAATTAAAGTTTGGAGAATGGCACCGATAGAGAAATGTGCGCCGCAAACAAACTCATCGGCTGCTCCATAATAGATGGTTAAACGGTCGCCATCGACAATATGGCCGTTAGTGAAAACAACATAACCGAAAAACCCGCTAAGCTCATAAGCCTCGGTTGGCACCATAATCGGGTTACCACTTCGGGCGATAACCTTTGATGGATTGTTAATATCCATTAAAAAAGCTCCAAGACAATAACGATGTTCAGCATTTGCACCATGATATATCTCCAGCCAGCCATGTTCCGTGCGGATAGGTGCCGCGCCCGCGCCAACGCGACCGCTGTCCCACATTCCGGGCCGGGTTTTTATCAGGCATTGGTGATTGCCCCATTGCCGGCTGTCTGATGACTCTGCCAGCCAGATATAATTGCCGCCGATCTCTTTGCTGCTTGGCCGGTGTAAACAGTAATATTTTCCGCCGATCTTTTCCTCAAAAATTGCGCAATCCTTATTATGCGGAGGCAGGATCATTCCGTCGCTTTCAAAGTGCTGCCAATTGGTGGTTGTTAGGAGGCCTACACCTACGCCGCTGTCAGATACAGCGGTATAGGTGAGGTAATAAGTGTCATTTATCTGCGCAACCCGGCAATCCTCTATACCAAAACGTTCCAGGTATCCCTTTCCGAATAAGGGCGGATAGCCTTCCTGTTCAGTAAAACGGATCCCATCGTCACTGGCCAGTAAACGTAAATGCGAAACTGTGGTGAGATAATCCAGCCCCTTGTAACTAATGACCCGGGCATCGGTAGCGATAAGGTCGGGGTCGTTAAGCGGCACTTTAATGATTTCGGTATTGCCCGTGGCATCCAGAGCAGGGAAAAATAAAACTCCTTCCTCCTGCATAACCCCTTCGGCTACCCTTACAATAAGCCAGGTTTTACCGCCATATCTAAAAACGCCGGGATTAAGCAGGCTGATAATTTGTAAACCCTCGCGACTGGGAGCAAGATCTTTTGGCAGCAGCAAAGGGTTTTCGGGAAAGCGTTGTGCCAGGTCTTTCATATTTCTTCCCCGCTAACCCAGGCTTTGGCCTCCTCCAATTGATCGGGTGAAAAACCGCGCGACTTGCCGGGTATCATAAACCGGAAGAGGTCCGTAAACCATTCCACACCTTTCTGGTAGGTTACTACCGCAATGCGGTGCCAGTTTGTAAAGTTCGTTAGCCCAAGTTTGAGGTCGTCCCACCAGGCCGCCAGCGTGAAATTCTCCACGCCTGTTCCCAATACCAGCAAATAGTTAATTTCACCCTGGCGGTTTTTCAGCTCCTGTATCTTGGGTATCAGTATGGTCTCCATATCGTTGCGGGTTACTTCGCCGCTGGCATAAATCCCTACCACGTGCTGCGGGAGATTATTAATTATTTGTAGCATAGCTTGTTGTTTTTTGTGAGATGTGATAACCAATGCCGGCAAAAACTGCGAACACAATATGTGCTGGTATCAGTTGCAGATAGTATTTTTTAAAGTTGAGGGATGGGGGCAACGGGTGCATTTTAAAGGTCGTTTTCCAAACAGCTACAGCTAACAGCCCGCTTAGGCCACCCAACCAAAGATTTGTTTTAAGGTCAGGTTTTAATTTACCGCGGTGCCATAGTTCTACATAAACGAGCGTAAACAGCAGGCCTACGCCGTAATGCCCCAGCCAGCCTAACGCCTGGCTTTGCTGTTTATCTAATTTAGGGATCAGGCGGCCGGTTAGCTGCCCCAGTCGCTCTGGTTCGCTAAAGTTTTCGCCATCGGCCAGCGATACAAGATAGCTGAACAGCGTCATGAAGGTAGTGCCGGTGACTCCCGAAATTAAAATTTCTTTAGTTTTCATCATCGCTTATCCTCGTAAGGCCTTTGGTTGCTGGCCCGGTTAATACATTGCCATCAATATCGTAGCGCGCGCCATGGCAAGGGCAGTCCCAACTCTTTTCTTCGCTGTTCCAGCTAACAATGCAGGCGGCGTGAGTACATACGGGATTCAGGACATGTATGGTGCCGTCGTCATCGCGGTAAGCGGCGATTTTGTTTCCGTCTACTTCAACCACTTTGCCGGTGCCAGGCTTTAACCTGTTCAGCGAATCGGTACTTTTAATATTCAGGCGATCAGCCACAAAGTGGTAGGCTACATCGGCGTTTTCTTTTACAAATTCGCTAAACCCGTCTATCGGTTTTATTCTGCCCGGATTAAACAGTTTTTCATATTTGCTGCCTTTGCCGCTTACCAGGTCGGCAAGGATTTGGGCGGCAACACTTCCAAGCATCATGCCGTTGCCATTATAACCGGTTGCGCAGTAAATACCATTGGCCGCTAAAGGCATGCGGCCGATATAAGGAAGGCCATCTACGGGTACATAATACTGGCTTGACCACCGGTATTTCACCGATGATACATTATAATACTTACGTGCATATTTTTCAAGGTCGCCAAAAGCTTTCTCCGGCTCTTCGTGCCCCGTCTTATGATCAAGCCCGCCAATCAACAATAATTTTTGTCCGTCTATTACATGTGTCCGCACATAATGATATGGTTCCTGGCAGTCATAAATAAGTCCGTCAGGATATTTTCCGCTATGGAGTTTAACGGCCAATACGTAACTGCGGTAAGGTGCGCATTCGAAATTGAGTACATTGATATTCGGCGGCATGTGGGTGGCATAGATTACATTTTTTGCACGGATCTTATTTTCACCGGCCTGCACATTATGTATTTCATCTTCAGTGACTATTTTTTCAACAAGCGTATTTTCTAATAAGGTGCCGCCGGCTTCCAAATAAGCTTTTAGTAATCCTTTTAAATATTTTATGGGATGAAATTGTGCCTGGCCATCGAAAGCCAAAGCTTTTTGAAAAGGAACAGGTGTCGGTACTTCGTCTGTATATTTTACAGGAACGCCAACTTTGGTAGCACCCTGGTATATGTCATCCAGCATTTTCACTTCATCTTCATTTTCGGCATACAGGTAACCGGTTTTCGGTTCATAATCGCACTTGATGCCATAGATATCGATATTGGTCTTAATCAGTTCGAACCCCTCATTGATCGCGTCTGCAAAACCCTGTGCGCCTTCCTCGCCAAAAGCACTTTCAGCTTCGCTGTAAGTAGTATCAGCAAAAGTATTGATATGTGCGCTCGTGCCGCCGGTTGTGCCAAAACCGATATTATGCGCTTCTGTAATAATGGTAGCCTTGCCTGCTTTTTGTAATAGCAGCGCCGCCGTCATACCAGTGATTCCGGCGCCAACAATGAGGCAATCATATATTTTATCTTCAGGCCTAACCCTGGCTGCCGAACTGCTGAGAGACTGCCAGGGGCTATTCCTGGTACCATCTCGTTTAAGATTGATTAATGTCATTGCATAGATTTTGTACCATTAAATACAGTGCAAATGCGTAATGGTTTCTTTTGAAGAATATTTTTAATTATTTAATTAAATTAGGAGAGGGTGTAGCTGATATAGTCGACTCCCGCGGGGGAAGTGCTGTTAGGGTTAATTCAAAGGGTTGGGGACTAACGGTTTGAATAGGTTTATATAGCATATCACATTTATGCCAACCATTTATGCATATGTTTGTTAAGCCAATCATGCAACACGAAACTACTAAAACACGGTACACTGATATCGAATTAAATGAATTCAGAACGTTGATCAAAGAAAAGATCGGCATGGCACGCGAAGAGCTGCAGGAACTGGTGGGGACGCTCAGTGCTTCAAACACCAACGGAGACGATGCCGCAATTGCGGGCAAGACGCTTGAAGATGGTTCGGCAACTTTTGAAAAGGAACAGATCAACCAGCTGGCCGCCCGCCAGAAAAAATTCATCGAGCAGCTTGAAGCCGCGCTGATGCGTATTGAAAACAGGACTTATGGCATTTGCCGTACTACCGGTAAACTGATACCAAGGGAACGCCTGCTTGCTGTGCCGCACACTACCCAAAGCATGGAAGCCAAACTTAAACAGGCATGAGTTCGGCATTTGTAAAAGAAGGGGAGGCCAGGCACCTTAAAGATGTTGCACCGAATATAGGCGCACTGCTTTTTTTTCTGGGGGTGGAAAACAACGGGACTATTATCCGTGATGAGAAAATCTACTTTAGTCAAAAACATGGCCGTGATGTTTATGAAATGAGTGACGGCCTGGCCTATGCCCTTGACGATGACAATCATTGGTATATCATACTTGACCTATGAAAGGACTATTTTTTGGAGGTACCAGTGGCTTACAAATCGACAGGCCCAGGCGGGATTTTCCGCCTGAATACAGCCATTTGTCGCGGTTGGGTTATTATGCTTTGCAGGAAAACAGTATAGAGATCAACAGCTCTTTTTATAAAATCCCGCAGGCAAAAACCATAGCCCGGTGGGCAACGGAAGTAACCGAGGGGTTTCGTTTCACTTTCAAGCTGTGGCAGGGGATCACGCACCAAAAAAGTTTGTTTTTTAATGAGGAAGAGGTTACCCGTTTTATGCAGGCTATCCATTTGCCGGAAACTGAGCGGGGTTGCCTGCTTGTTCAGTTTCCGCCAAGCCTGCAGGCGGGTGCACTTCCTCAATTAACAGAGTTACTGGAGGCCCTTAAACCTTATACCTGGCCCATGGCCGTCGAATTTCGTCACCCGTCCTGGTACAGGGATGAAGTTTTTGAACTTTTAAACTGGTACCAGGCTGCAATGGTACTGCAGGATATGCCCAAATCGGCCACGCCCATGGAAATCACTGCCGATGAACTGGTTTACCTGCGCTTTCATGGCCCATCAGGCAATTATAAAGGAAGTTACAGTGAAAGTTTCCTTTCTGAATACGCATCGTATATCAATGAATGGCAGCAGGAGGGTAAAACAGTTTACGTGTACTTCAACAATACCGCCGGGGCGGCACTGGAAAATCTCCAGTTATTGAAACAGCTTCTCGTTTAAGCAATACCCCTGGTAGCTTAAATCTGCCCTGTAACGAACGCTTTATTGGATCGGTATCTGCGTGTGTTTATTAGTGTTATAAATACAATTAATTTTTTTATTTCTGTTTTTCGATATAAATTATTTCTTATCTTGTCGTCGTTATAGCCTAAAATAGTTACACCATGGCAAAATTGCTGCTTAGGATGTGATAAACGTAAACAACAATCTGATTGGTTAATTTTATCTCGCTTAATTAAATGTATTTAGTACGCTTATAATTATGTGCGTACGAAATGCCGGTTAGGATGATTTTATCTTAAATGAAAAATTTTTATGATCATGCGGATGTTCAATTGACCGGGCTTTTTGAACCTGGAGATATTGACGCGTGTGAAGGAATCTACAACTGGTATTGGCTAAAGCTCGTAGGATACTTATAGAAATAAACAAAGCGCGGGATGGCGGGTTGGCCGTTACTGCTTTTGAACTAATAATCATCAGGATGAAAAAAAGATTACTTATTGCATTATCATTTTATTGCGGCGTTGCTTACGCGCAAACTAAGGATTACCCCATTAAGCCGGTATCATTTACCAATGTAAAGCTTAACGATAAGTTTTGGACCTCGCGTATCGAAACTAACCGTACGGTCACCATCCCGGCATCATTTGCCCGGTGCGAGAATACCGGCAGGGTTAAAAATTTTGAAATGGCGGCTGCCCGCAGCGGTAAGTTTTGTACTAAGTTTCCTTTTGATGATACGGATATTTATAAAACCATTGAGGGCGCATCTTATTCTATGGCCGTTCATCCTGATGCAAAGCTGGATGCCTATGTCGATTCATTGATCACGATAGTAGGGAAAGCGCAGGAGCCGGACGGATATCTTTATACTGCCCGCACTATTGACCCATTGCATCCGCACACGTGGTCGGGCCCGGAGCGTTGGGTAAAAGAGAATGAACTGAGCCACGAACTGTATAACTCCGGACACATGTTTGAGGCAGCGGCCGCACATTACCTGGCTACCAACAAGCGCAACTTTTTAGATATCGCGCTTAAAAATGCCGATCTGCTGGTTAAAACCTTCGGGCCGGGTAAAAGGCATGTAGCGCCCGGCCATGAGATTGTGGAAATGGGCCTGGTACGCCTGTACCGTATCACCGGCAAAAAAGAATATCTCGATCTTGCTAAATTTTTTATTGACGAAAGAGGGCACCGCACCTATGATAAAACCAGTACCGATGAGTGGAAAAACGGGATGTACTGGCAGGACAATGAACCTGTCATAGCACAGGAAGATGCCGAAGGTCATGCCGTAAGGGCAATGTACCTGTACTCGGGCATGGCCGATGTTGCCGCTTTAACCGGTGACAAGGAATACATTACCGCCATTGATAAGATCTGGAACAACATGGTTGGCAAAAAGATCTACGTGCAGGGGGGAATCGGCGCAGTGCCGGGCGGTGAACGTTTCGGAGCCGATTATGAGTTGCCAAATACTACCGCTTATAATGAAACCTGTGCGGCAATAGGTGATGTGTTCTGGAACCAGAGGATGTTCCTGCTGCACGGCGAGTCGAAATATATTGATGTGATGGAAAAGGTTTTATATAACGGGTTAATTTCGGGTGTTGGGCTGGATGGTAAGACATTCTTCTACACCAATGCCATGCAGGTAACCAATGGGGTTACACATCATGAGCTTGAGCCCGAGCGTTCCGGCTGGTTTGAGTGCTCATGCTGCCCAACCAATATGGCGCGTTTCCTGCCGTCGTTATCAGGCTATATGTATGCTCAAAAGGATAATAATGTATTTGTGAACCTGTTTATTGCTGGTACAGCAAATATGGAGATTGGTAATAAAAAAGTGAGCATTGTTCAAAGCAATAATTACCCGTGGAATGGTGCACTGTCGTTTGCTGTAACACCGGAGACGGCAACTAATTTTGCTATGCACATCCGGATCCCGGGCTGGGCAAGAGCACAGGCGATCCCGTCTGACCTGTATGTTTTCCAAAATAAATCGGCTGCAAAAATCAGCCTGAAACTAAACGGCAAAGTGGTTGCTTATAAAGTTGAAAATGGCTACGCTGTAATTAACAGGCAATGGAAAAAAGGTGATAACATCCAATTAAACCTGCCGATGGAAGTTAAAAAGGTTATTGCCAATAAAGCATTGGTTGATGATAAAGGTAAAACAGCCCTTCAACGCGGCCCGATTATGTATTGCGCCGAGTGGAAAGATAACGGCGGAACAGTGAGCAATTTAGCAATTCCCGCAAATGCGACTTTTAAACCAGTAGCCGAGCCAAACCTGTTAAATGGCGTAACTGTTTTAAAAGGAGAGATCCTAAGTAAAACAAAAGGCGAATCTGCTAAAAAGGTAGAGCTTATGGCCATTCCTTATTATTCATGGGCAAACCGTGGTAAAGGCGAAATGACCGTTTGGTTTCCCGAAGTAAATGCAGCTGCCAAATAAATATTTAAAGCTTCAGCAACTCTCCAGCAAAAAAAATAAGATGGTTTAGGGTAATTGCATTCAGCATTCCCGTACTTGTTTTATTATTTGCCAAAGCATTGCTGAGGCTTTTCCATTACAGGCATGATACCAGCCTGTTTAGCAAATACCCTTGATGACCTTGACTATTGGGTGATAAATACGCGAAAAGTATTTATATACACTACCAGTTCAACTGAGTTAACCCGCGAAGGAATTGGCAACTCATCGCAGCAAAGTTCAGAAACCTATACGCCATTATTTAAGCTCCCCGGCGTAATCTCAAAACATTTATATATTTTTTGAAAATTGTCAGATATTAGGCTTAAAATTAAATAATCAAAATTTACAAGTCTTCACTGCCTATCCCTTAAGATTTGCCGGCATATCTTTTTTCTGAAAATTTGAAATGTTTAATAAGCAATAATGAAAAATATTAAAGTGATCATCCTTGCAATCATAACTACCTTTTTTATGGCCGGGGCTTCGACTAATGCGCAAAGCAGCAAATTAATCACCGCCGATGTTTGTGTATATGGCGGAACCTCCGCAGGGGTAATCGCTGCATATACGGCAAAAAAGATGGGCAAAACGGTGATTTTGATAGAGCCGGGAAAGCATTTAGGTGGCATGAGTTCGGGAGGTCTTGGCTACACGGATATTGGGAACAAATATGTGGTGACCGGCTTAGCACGTGATTTTTACCGCCGTATAGGTACGCATTACGGAAAATTTGAACAATGGATATTTGAGCCAAAGGTAGCGGAGGGAATTTTTAATGATTATGTAAAAAGGGCTGGCTTTCCTGTTTTATTCGGGAACAGGCTTATAAAAGTGAAAAAGGAAAAAAATCAGCTAAAGGAAATTATAGTAGAGGACAGCTATAAGCCCTCGACTGCTACCAATAAAACTATTCGAGCTAAGGTATTTATTGATTGTACTTATGAAGGGGACCTGATGGCCCGCTCGGGTGTTTCTTATACTGTAGGAAGAGAAGCTAACAGCCGGTATGATGAAACTATAAACGGAGTGGAGTTGCTGGATAAACACCAGTTTCCGGATAATATTGATCCCTATAAAGTGCCGGGCGACGCAAAAAGTGGTTTGTTGTGGGGTATAAGTAAGGAAGTATTACAAGCAAATGGTGCAGGAGATAAAAAAGTGCAGGCATACAATTTTCGTATCACGTTAACCAATGTGCCCGAAAACCGGATCCCCATTTCAAAACCCGAAAATTATGATCCCAAAAAGTATGAGTTACTGCTGCGTTTAAAAGAAAAACAACCCTGGAAATCAATTTCCGATGTTTTTATTATAAGTAAAATGCCCAATGGCAAAACGGATATCAATAATAACGGAGGGTTCTCTACGGATATGATCGGGATGAACTGGGAATATCCGGAGGCTGATTATAACACAAGGGCCAAAATATGGAAGGAGCATGAAGATTATACCAAAGGCTTCTTTTATTTTATCGGCAATGACAACCGCATACCCGGAAATATCAGGGACGAAATGAAACAATGGGGCTACCCTAAAGACGAATATACGGATAACGGGAACTGGACACCGCAGCTTTATATCAGGGAAGCCCGCCGAATGATTGGTGAACTGATTATGACCCAGCATCATTGCCAGGGAAAAGAACAGGTAGAAGATGGAGTAGGAATGGCCGCATATGGTATGGATTCGCATAATTGCGAAAGGTTGGTAGTTAATGGCATGGTGAAAAATGAGGGGGATGTTCAGGTACATGGTTTTGCGCCATACGCTGTTTCGTACAGGGCAATAGTCCCAAAGCAAAAGGAAGCCGCTAATTTATTTGTCCCGGTATGCTTATCTGCAAGTCATATAGCTTACGGATCAATCAGGATGGAGCCGGTATTCATGGTATTAGGCCAATCTTCGGCTGTGGCGGCATGCCAGGCTATTGATAAAAGAATTGCGGTACAGCAGGTTAATGTAAAAGAAGTACAAAGCTTGTTCAGGGCAGACCCTCTTGCAGATGGTAGTATACCCGAAGTACTGGCTGATAATGAGGACAGTCACATAACAGGCGACTGGAAAACTGAAAAATCAGGCGGCTATGGGCCAACCTATCTCGCGGATGATTCAAAAGCAGAAACTGCAAAATCGGTAAGGTTTATTCCGGAAAAATTAAAAAAAGGTGCTTACCACGTTTATACCTATTTTCCTAAGGTTATGAATCCGGCAACAAAAACTTATATTACTATTTATGATGGTGATAAGGCCACAGAAAAGATAATCAGCCAGTCTGATTTGCAGGTAGAAGGCCAAACTTCAGGTGAGTGGCTTCCACTGGGGCTATATAACTTTTCAGGAGAAAAAAAGGCATATGTTGAAATTTTCAATAAAAACGCGGATGGCGTAATTGTGGCTGATGCAGTGCTTTTTGTACCTGTTAGGTAGTTTTATCGTTTTTGTGCGACGCTTAAATTATTAAATGCCCATATTAAACATAGATTTATTTTATTAGAGGTGGAGCCTTAAAATAGCTGATAAAAAATACCGATGCTGCCTATACCCCCAATATTTTAATTTAATAACATATTTTATATTTTCATTGCTTATCACGGCTTTGATAAAATTAAACTATGTTTAACAGCCGTTGTAAACCAATTAAACAAGCATAATGCAAACAAAGCAAAGAGCTAATTACGGGGTGAAATCCCTCGTACAGCAAATTGTCGGATCAATCAGTAAGAATATTGACAAAGGTGTTTACCGGAAAAATGAAAAGCTGCTGTCAATAAATACATACAGCAAGCAACACGGTGTAGCAAGAGACACCATTGAAAAGGCTTACACGATACTTAAGAGCAATGGCTATATCCGTTCGGTTTCCGGAAAGGGTTATTTTGTAGTCGGTAAGCCCGATGTGCGGATCAAGGTACTTTTGTTGTTTAATAAGTTAAGCTCTTATAAGAAAACAGTTTATGATACCATCGTACGCACCCTGGGTGATAAAGCCAGGGTCGATCTTCATATTCATCATTATAATCCCGCTTTGCTCGAGGAAAGTATAGATTCAAATTTGGGCAATTACCATTATTATGTGGTAATGCCGCATTTTTTTGATTATAGTAACGAGCATGAATATTTAACCATTTTAAAGAAGATTCCGGTTGATCAGTTGATATTGCTGGATAAAGATTTGCCCAAATTAGGCAGGCAGTCGGCTGTATTCCAGGATTTTCGCAACGATATCTATGGGGCATTAAACGTAGTCACCGACCTGATTGCCAAATACAAAAAATTAATTATCATATATCCCGTAGATCGCCACCATCCGCCCGAAATTAAGGATGGAATAATGCAGTTCTGTGAAGAGAAAAACAAAAAGTTTGAAGTAATAGACGCTTTTAAAACAGACGATCTCAAAAAAGGCTCCCTTTATATTGTATTGACCGAAAATGACCTTGCCGATTTGATTAAAGGTGCCAGAGCAAGTGGATATGAATTAGGGAAGGATATAGGGATCATATCTTTTAATGAAACCGTGTTTAAAGAATTATTGGATATTACTGTTATTACAAGTGATTTTGAAGAAATGGGCAGAAAAACAGCTGAGCTAATGTTGCAAAACAAAGCCGCGGTTATTAAAAACGCCTTCAAAATAATTATCCGGAAATCGCTATAACGAAGCCCTGAGTGTAAGGTAAAAAGGCACCTCGTAACGGCCGGTAGAACCATTTTTAATAATCTCCGCGGTCATTTTTCCCATCTGTTCAAAATCCGTTGATATCGTGGTTAAGCCATTGAGGATGATTTTTTTAAGCGGCGTTTCATTGTATGATATTACGCCAACATCTTTACCTATCTTTAATTCCGTAGCCAGGATCCTTTCAATCAAGACCACAAGGTCGTTTTCCATCAGGTTAATGAATACATCTCCTTCATGTATGGGTTCGCCTTGTATATCATGAACTACCTTGTAAGTAAACGCGTATTGGATACAAAAACTGAAAAAGCCTTTCAAAATCTCGCCCGGAAAATAAGTGTATTCAGGAAATATGATCTTTAGGGTGTGATACTTCCTTAATTGCGGCAGGGCTTCCTCCAGGGCCTGGTAAATGTCTTTTTCAAAATTCTCGTACACGGCAGCAAAATCGCCTTTTATCCCTGGCACTAATTTATCAAGTATGATCAGTTTCTCTTTGGGTAGGGTATTAATAATATCGTGAACGTTTTCGCCGCCGTGCATAAAGTGCGGCAGGATCACATAATGAGTGTAATCGTTGCTATTATTTTGAAGCAGTTTTTTAAAAAATTCGAAGTCGTTATTGTATATATAAAAGTCGATAGCTGCTTCATGCCCAAGGCCATCAATTATGGCATCATAAACCAGCTTTTTATGAGTGCTTAGCTTGTTAAATATTAAAAACACCTTAAACTGTTGCCCGGCTTCAGTGTTTTTAATGTAATACCCCTTACCAGGTACCGAGCCAAGCAAGCCGATTGATTTCAGGTGTTTATAAGCCTTTTCGGCGGTATCACGTGATATTTCAAAGTTGCAGTTTAACTCATTAATGGATGGCAGCGTTTCGTTAATGATTAATTTCCCTTCACGTACACTTTTGATGATTGAGTTGGCTAACTGGATGTATTTAGGGGTAGATGAATAATAATCAATATAGATGTATTCTAAAAAACGTGAAGATTTCATAACTATTGAACTGGCTACTGGCAAAAACTTAAAGTTAATCAAATTAGGTTTGATAAGACTCCCACCTTTGCGTGTGTAAGCAGGGGAAGCTTAATAAGCAGCCAAAATAAATAAAGTGATGAATTTGTTACAATAAGAGAGTCTTTAATCAGGATGGTGCAGGACGCTGTTAGTATAAACATGCTCTAACTTTATTTATTATAAACCTCGGCCCATATAAACCGGCCGGTAACCAGATAAATTATACTATAATGATCAAGCTGCCTTACAAGATCTTGCTGTGTTCTGTTTGCGTTTCGTTGCGGCTCATTTTACCCGTGCAGTTTTTACTTGCCCTTTCACTGGTTGCAGAGGCCCAGGAAGTAATGGAAACAGGAGGTGTCAAACCTATGCCCGCTCAATGGGTCGATAGCGAAACCTGTCATAAAGTAATCCGCCTGGTGAACCGCGAAAGTGACAACGGCAGTTTTTATTTCAACAATACGCCTTTTGTTCCTCAATTGAAGAATGAAGGCGATTTGATGGTGTTTTACGGTAAAACGGATAAGGGGGAACAGCTATTTACGGTTAATTTAAAAACGAAAAAAATAGAACAGCTAACAAACAGGACAAAAGTATCCGGCGAGATGGTTTGTGCCAAAACCCGTGAAGCCTTTTATCAAAGTGCCGACAGCATATTCGCTGTAAATGTTAACACCCACAAAACTAGATTTATCTACGCCTTTGCACCCGATTTTAAAGGCAGGGTCGGTACTGTAAATGCCGACGGAACTTATATGGCCTGTGTTAAGGCTACCGGTGAGCAGGAACGTAAGATCCTTGCAAAATATCCCGAAAAGCATGATTTTTTTAACCGGATCTATGATGCGCATATCCAGCATACCTTGTATGTGCTTGATGTTAAACATAAAACACTGAAACAAATACACCAGGAAAATGAGTGGACAAACCATCTGCTTTTTTCGCCTGCAGATCCTGATAACCTTTCATATTGCCATGAAGGCCCCTGGGAAAAGGTGGACCGGATCTGGAACATCAATATAAAAACCGGCGAAAACAAGCTGTTGCACAAGCGCACCATGGTCAATGAAATAGCCGGTCATGAGTTTTTTTCACCGTTGGGCAATACTGAGTGGTTTGATTTGCAGAAACCTAAAGGGCAAACTTTTTTTTTGGCAGGTATCAACATGAAAACAGGAAAAGAAGACCGTGTTTATCAAATGGACAGGAACGAATGGTCTATCCATTTTAATGTAACTAAAGATGAGCAAACCTTTACCGGCGACGGAGGTAATTCCGGGCAGGTAGCCAAAGCACCCGATGGCATGTGGATCTATTTGTTTAAGCCTAACGGCGATCATTTTAAATCAGAAAAACTGGTAAATATGAAACATCATAATTACCATTTGGAGCCTAATGTGCATTTTTCGCCTGATGAAAAATGGGTTATCTTCAGGGCCAATTTTGAAGGTCATGAGGGCGTTTACGCTGTAGAAATTGCCAAACACTAATACCCCAAACAGGATGTCATTGATCAAAAATAAGTTAAAAATAGCTGTTGCATTCGCACTGGCAATAGGTTCGCAAACAGCGTCTGCACAAATCGGCTGGCCTGCAACTACCGAACAAACCAAGCCCTGGGCCCGTTGGTGGTGGGAAGGGAGCGCGGTAAATAAAAAAGACCTTACCTGGAACATGGAGAGCTACCATAAAGCCGGGTTGGGTGGTTTGGAAATAACGCCGATTTATGGTGTAAAAGGGCGGGAAAATGAATTTATACAATACCTGTCGCCCCAATGGGTGGATATGTTGAAGTATACGCTGACAGAGGCAAAACGGCTGAATATGGGCATTGATTTGGCTAATGCTACCGGCTGGCCTTTCGGCGGCCCCTGGGTTAATAACGAAGATGCCAGTAAAGAACTGTTCTGGAAAAATTACGATGTTAAAGGTGGCGAAAAACTAAGCGACGTCGTGGTATTTGTGCAGCAACCCTTAGTGAGGGCGGACGGCCAGGCTCTGAAGATCACCGACCTTGTTGAACCCATCAGCAGTAATAAAAATTTGCAGTTGATGGCCCTTGACCAGGTACGGTTTGAAAAGCGGATCCCTTTAACGGTTTTAATGGCTTATGATGGCAAGGGGCAGGTATTGAACCTTACCGATAACGTTGATGCAGCCGGCAAACTTAACTGGACAGCACCCGCCGGCGAATGGAAACTTTATGCCCTTTTTCAGGGTTGGCATGGTAAAATGGTTGAACGTGCGGCTCCCGGAGGTGAGGGTTATGTTATCGATCATTTTTCCAAGCCTGCACTTGATAATTACCTTGCCCGGTTTGATCAGGCATTTAAAGGTCAGGATTTAAGCGGGATCAGGGCATATTTTAATGACTCGTACGAAGTGGATGATGCCCGCGGGCAATCGAACTTTACCCCGCTGTTTTTTGACGAATTTATTAAACGCCGCGGGTACGATCTGCGCGATCACTTGCCTGCTCTGTTTGGTAATGATAGCAAAGAAAACAATAGCCGTATCCTGTGTGATTACCGGGAAACTATATCCGACCTGTTGCTTGATGATTTTACCAAACCATGGCATGGCTGGGCTAAAACCAGGGGCGCTTTAATCCGCAATCAATCACACGGTTCCCCATCAAATATACTGGATCTGTATGCTGCTATTGATATTCCCGAAACAGAGGGCGATGATGTGCTGCGGTTTAAATTTGCCACATCGGCAGCACATGTAATGGGGAAGCCCCTTGCATCGTCCGAGTCGGCGACATGGCTTAATGATCATTTTCTATCGTCGTTAGGAGATGTTAAACAGGCTATTGATAAATATTTTGTAGGAGGCGTAAACCATATTTTCTATCACGGAATCAGTTACTCGCCTCAAAATGCCCAATGGCCGGGGTGGTTATTTTATGCCGCGGTACATTTTAATCAAACCAATCCGTTCTGGAATGATTTTTCAACATTAAATAAATACATAACTAATTGTCAGTCGTTTTTGCAGCAAGGAAAGCCCAATAATGATATATTGGTTTATTACCCGTTATTTGATAGCTTTTCCGAGCCGGGGGATAGGGGCCTGCTTAAGCATTATGATGCCATGAAACCCGATTTTAAGGGGACAGACTTTGAATCCTCTGCCGAAGAAATGCTTAAACAAGGCTACACGTTTGATTTTATATCAGATAAGCAAATAATGGATTTACAAACCTCCGGTGGTCATTTGCTTACCGGCGGTCTTAATTATAAGACTATCCTTTTGCCTGATAATAAATATATCCCGTTCGAAACCTTTAATAAAATGGTGGATTTGGCAAAGGCCGGGGCAACAATTGTGGTGTATAAAAATCTTCCATCGGGTGTTCCGGGATATTCCGGGTTGCAGGAACGAGAAAAAGCATTTAAAACAGTGCTTGCCGGGCTTAATTTTACTGCTGAAAATAATGGTGTTAAAATTGCCAAAGTTGGCAAAGGCAGTTTTTTAATAGCAGATGATATTGCTCCGTTGCTGGACGCGGCGGGAATAAACAGGGAAAAAATGACCGATAAGGGGCTGCAATTTGTACGCCGTACTTATGAAAATGGGAACAGCTACTTTATAACAAATAGCGGCGGTAACCAGGTTAATGGTTGGGTTGATCTATCTGTTAATGCTGCATCAGTAGTAGTATTTGATCCGATGACAAAAAGTTACGGATTGGCTAAAAGCCGCAAGCAGGCTGATGGTAAAACCAGCGTATACCTGCAAATATCGCCCGGACAAAGCTGTATTTTACAAACCCTGCCTGTAAAAACTCAAATAGCAGCGTATCCTTATTATCAGGTTGTAGGTAATAAAGTGCCTGTTAACGGTACGTGGACACTGAGCTTTACCGAAGGTGGCCCAACATTACCTCAGCCAATAAAAACCGCAGCGCTCAAATCATGGACAGATTTAGGTGGTGATGACCTTAAAGCTTTTTCCGGAACAGGCACTTATAATATCACCTTTAAAAAGCCGGTACAAAATGCCGCTGTTTGGAAGCTTGATTTGGGAAAAGTAAATGAAAGTGCCGAGGTGTATCTAAACGGTAAAAAGCTGGCGACACTTCTCGGCCCTCAGTATATAATCATCATACCTTCAGCACAGTTAAGGACGGTTAATCAGTTGCAAATAAAGGTAGCCAACCTCATGGTTAACCGGATAA
Source organism: Mucilaginibacter rubeus (assembly GCF_014643835.1). Taxonomy (GTDB): domain Bacteria; phylum Bacteroidota; class Bacteroidia; order Sphingobacteriales; family Sphingobacteriaceae; genus Mucilaginibacter; species Mucilaginibacter rubeus. Next base: position 537,991 of record NZ_BMKD01000001.1, read on the forward strand.
TTGATATGGATAAGAAGCATATACCTTACCGTGTATTTTATAATACCAATTTTCAATCCCATAGCCCCGGCTCTAAAGGGCCTGACGGGCTTTTTACGGCTATAAACTGGGAACCGAAGCCTTCCGGTTTGATTGGTCCGGTAACACTTGAGCCGGTTAAGCCGCTGTTTGTTAAGTAATCATTTAAGGGTTTATTTCAAAAAGGTGGTCATGTTGGCCGCCTTTTTTTGTGTTTTTAATGTATCGGAGCAGGATACTACAGGATGGTATTATTGAAATTAACTTTTATGTTCGTTTATACAATTATAACCCAAACTGTACCAAACAGTAAACCCCTTAATTTGATTTTATGAAAAGAATTTTTATTCATTCTTGTAAAATGCTATTGCTATTACTGCTCTTTTGTGTGGCAGGAGCAAACAGTGCATTGGCACAAAGGCTTAGCATTACGGGTACTATTACAGATAGTAAGCACCAACCGGTTTCGGCTGCTTCCGTGCAAATAAAAGGCACGAAATCGGGTACTACGTCCGATATAGACGGAAAATACGCCATTAAGGCCTCAACAGGAGAGGTATTAATATTTAAATCAATCGGTTTTGATGCTAAAGAAGTTACCGTAGGCACGAACAATACCATCAATGTTAGTTTAACGGAAACCGAATCGCAACTGAACGAAGTGGTAGTTATCGGTTACGGTGCACAAAAGCGGGCTAATGTTACCGGCTCTCAGGCTACCTTCAAGGCCGATAACCTGAACGAACGCGCTATAACCCGTGTTGACCAGGCCTTGGTAGGCCAAATGGCAGGTGTAACTGTTAAGCAAACAACGGGTGTGCCGGGTAAAGCATTTAGTGTTAACGTGCGCGGCAGCGGCTCCATAAGTGCCGGTAATGAGCCTTTGTATGTAATAGATGGCTTTCCTTTGTCTGTATCGGCAATAGGCAGCGGTGGTAGCTTTGGCTCAGGAAATCCGCTCGATAATATCAACCCAAATGATATTGAAGATATCCAGGTTTTAAAGGATGCAGCTGCCGCGGCTATCTATGGTTCAAGGGCATCAAATGGTGTTGTTTTGATCACCACAAAAAAAGGAAAATCGGGCAAGGCTAAAATTAGCTATAGTGCTTACTATGGTTACAATGCTGCAGCCAAATATTTGCCCATGCTTAACGGCGATCAATGGATTGACAGGGCTACCGAAATGATCAATGCCGCCTATGTACTCAAATATGGCGCAAAGGGTGCAACTGCCAGTGATGATAATGCAACACGCCAGGCGATGAATGGCGGTGCCTTTAGCTCAGCCTATATGCTCGATCCGAGATGGGCTATGCCGGGCCATCCCGGGCTGCAGTATATAGACTGGCAGAAAGCGATTGAGCAGAAAGGAGCTATGCAAAACCAGGCATTAAGCGCAAGCGGTGGCAATGAATTTGTAAATTATTTTATTTCGGGCAACTACGCCAACCAGGATGGTTTTGTGAAAGGCCTGGGTTATAAAGCCTACTCGGCCAGGGCCAATGTGGAAGCTCGTATTGCCAAAAACCTTAAATTAGGTTTAAACATTGCACCCACTTATTCAATTTCGCAGGACCCTGGTGTAGAAGGGAAAGACAATATTTTTCACCAGGCCATAAGCTATAGCCCTATTCAGGAAGATACGGTAGGTTTATATCCCAACGCGTTTAAGAACGGACAATATACCTGGGGCAACTCGGCAAACAGCCCTATCGCTAAATTGGAGAACAAGGTAGGACAAACCAAAAAATACCGCACATTAGGTAGCATATTTGCCGAATACGAAATTTTAAAGGGGTTGACGTTAAGAAGCTCATTGAATCTTGATAATGTTGACAATGCCACTAATAGCTACACACCGTATATCATAGCCGGTAATCTTGCTGCCAGAACATTTGATGCTGCTAAAAATCCTAATTTAACAGCTAATACTTCAGGATCATACAGCACCTTTAAAAGGCAAACCTTTGTTAATGAAAACACGCTTACCTATAATACTACAATTCACGCAAATCATAGCTTGAGTATATTGTTAGGTCAGTCTTACAATACAGATCGTTTAGATCAGTCTTCATTATCATCAGTTGGCGGTTATACCAGCAGCGTTATCCAAACTTTAAATGCTGCCGCAGCGGTAACAGGCAGTACCTCCAGCACCAAAAGTGTGTTGGTATCCTACTTTAGCCGCGCGCAATATGCATATAAGAACAAGTATCTTTTATCCGCAAGCTTGCGTGAAGACGGTTCCTCAAGGTTTGGCGGCAATACCAAATACGGTATTTTCCCCTCAGCATCTGTAGGCTGGCGTATCATACAGGAAGATTTTATGAAAAGACTATCTGCGGTAAGCGACTTGAAACTACGCTTTAGTTATGGCGTAAATGGTAATAACAGCATTGCCGATTACGGAAGTATTTCGCAAATAGGTTCATATGGATATGTTTTGGGTTCACCTCAGGCTTTAGCCATCGGGCAGGCACCAAGTAACTTACCAAACCCAGATATCAAATGGGAAAAATCACAAACTTATGATGTGGGCCTCGACTTCGGTTTGTTCAGCAACCGTTTAACCGGTTCATTTGACTACTATAACAAACTAAACACCGACTTATTGCTGAATGTGCCCATCCTGCAATCTACCGGTTTCAGCAGCCAGCTGCGCAATGCAGGTTCAGTGCGTAACATTGGTCAGGAGCTGGAATTGACAAGTCGTAATTTGGTTGGCAAAGTTCAATGGAGTACATCAATTAATATCAGTCATTACAAAAATAAAATCGTAAGTCTTTACGGTAACCAGAAACAAATTATTATTCCAAACTCCTTTGATGTATCTGACGCTATTTTGCGCGTAGGCCAGCCAATAAACAGTATCTATGTAGTAAGGCAGATCGGTTTCCTTACACAGGCCGATCTTGATAACCATGTGGCAACCTACGGCACCGGCGAAACCGTTGGTGATCCGAAATACCAGGACCTGAACGGCGATGGCGTAATAACCGAAGCTGATAAACAAATTGTTGGCCATCCCAACCCCAATTATACCTGGGGTATTACCAATACTGTACGCTGGAAAGGTTTCGATCTCACTGTTTTAGTACAGGGTCAAAATGGAGGATCTGTTTATTCCTTATTGGGTAGGGCCATAACCCGTACCGGCCAGGGCTTTACTGATAATGCTCCTGCATTTTATGATAATCGCTGGAGATCTCCTGAAAACCAGGGTGCCGGCCGCGTTAGCAAAGCCTATTCTACATTTGGTTTCGTAGCCAATACCGATTGGTTGTATTCTTCAGATTATGTGAGGGTTAGAAATATCACATTAGGGTACGATCTTAAAAATATCTTTAAAACCAAAGTTTTAGGAGCAGCTCGCTTGTATGTTACGGCCGAAAACTTCTTCGGGCATGACAAATATTATGGAGGTTTCAACCCGGAGGCGCAAAACACAGCCATCAGTTCGGACAGTAACTATCCCGAAGCAGGTGATTACGGAGGCTTGCCGCTGGCTAAATCATTGATCTTTGGGTTAAATGTTACTTTTTAATTATTTCAACATTATCAAAATGAAAAAGATATTTTTTCTATCAACCATAACAGCTGCATTTTTAATGGCCTCCTGTAATAAGGATTTAAACCAGGTGCCTATATCCGCTTCAACAACAGCAACTTTTTACAAATCGCCAAGCGATTTTTTACAGGCTACCAATGCCATTTATGCCGATCTGCACAATTACCCGGTGCGGTTAGCTAATATGTCTGAAATCCGTTCGGATAATATTTATGGTGTTTCTGTCACCGTGCGTGACTGGGACCCTGTGAATGATTTTTCGCCATCATTAGCAGCAAACGCTTACGTTACCGAAGCCTGGGGTACCGACTTTAACGGTATTTTCAGGGCTAATACCCTGCTTGACCAGGTTGCCAAAAATGGCAGCTACATAGGTTCGGCTTCGTTAGCTACAAGGCTGCAGGCCGAAGCCAAATTTCTGCGTGCATTTTATTACTTCGATCTGCTTAGGTATTTTGGTAAGCTTCCAATCATTGACCACCCGGTTACTGCGCCTGAAGCTAATTCAATCGGCCGCAGTTCTGTAGCTGATGTTTACAAACTGATTATAGCCGATCTGCAATCGGCCGTAGCTAACTTACCCACCACATATACCGGGGTAGACGTAGGTCGTGCCACCAAATATGCTGCAGAAGCTTTGCTGGCACAGGTGTATATGGCTAAATCGGCACCGAATTACGGTATTGAGGGGCCTGGAACGGGATCAAACGAATGGAATCTGGCTTTGCCCTTACTGCAGGATATTATCAGCAGCGGTAAGTTTGCTTTTGAACCTACTTATAGCAATATATTTTCATATACCAATCAAAGTCCAGCGGTTAATAAAGAGGCCATTTTTGATGTGATGTATACCAGTGGCATAAGCGGTACGAGTGATCTTTACGGAGCGTCGTTCCCATGGACACTTGCTCCAAATGCTTACTTTTTATCTATTAAGGATACAAAATCAAACGGAAGCCTGGAAATCATCCCGGTATCAAATGATCTGGCCAACAGTTATGACGCTGCCGACGTGCGTAAGGCATTTACGATATATACCGCGGGTTACACCAATGCTGGCAGTACAGAAAATCGCCCGTTCTTTAAAAAATGGCTTGATATAACTAAAATCCCAACCGCAAGCCGGTTTGACTGGGGAATTAACTTTATTGCCATCAGGTATACCGATGTTTTAATGCTTAAAGCCGAATGTATTTTGAATGGCGCAACCGGCGGATCCCAGGCTGATGTTGACGCTATTGTCAACCAGGTACGTACAAGGGCCGGCTTACCGCCGGTAACAGGTGTAACGCTGGCACAGTTGTTTGATGAGCGCCGCAGGGAGTTTGCCGATGAAGGTTCGCGCTGGTTCGATCTGCAAAGAAGTGGTAACCTCTTAACTATTATGAATAGCTGGATTGCCAAAGAAGATGCTCAGAAAGCGATAAAGCCGGTTATTGCTAATTATGTTATTTACCCTGTACCACAAACACAATTGGATGCGGCACCGGGCTTATATTCACAAAATCCGGGGTATTGATTTCGGTGAATGAATTATCCTGATCATCATAAAAATGGTTTATCCTTCGGGTTTTCGGAGGGTAAACCATTTAATGTTAATCATATAATGATGGATAGTCATTAGTCGAAAGTCTTAAGTTCTAAGTCAAAAAAAATGAGCTTAACTTTTTACTTAAGGCTTAGTACTGTTAACTTAACACTGCCTATGAAATTATTACGCTATTCTTTTCTTCTGATAGTTATTACCGCAAATGCCGTAAACGGGCAAACTAAGCTTGACTGGGCAAAAAAGGTTGGGGCCAGGCACGCGCCGCAAAAAACAATGGTGTGGTATGTAAATGATAATGGCGCGGTCAATGATGGAGTCACTTTAAACACAGTCGCCATACAAAAAACTATTGATCAATGCGCTGGTAAGGGCGGAGGCATAGTCTCATTTAAACCCGGTAAATATTTAACAGGTTCCATTTTTTTAAAGAATAATGTTTGCCTGAATATTGATGAGGGAGTAACGTTGTTGGGTAGCCAGGATCTGAAAGATTATCCCGAAATTGATACCCGCGTTGCCGGTATTGAAATGAAATGGCCTGCCGCTTTGATCAACATAGCCGGGCAAGCCAATGTGGCAATTACCGGGAAAGGACTGGTAAACGCACAGGGTAAACCATTTTGGGATCTCTACCGGAAAATGCGGGCTGAATATGACCCTAAAGGTTTGCGCTGGATAGTTGATTATGACGCCAAACGCCCGCGTACATTATTGGTTTCTAATTCGGCAGATGTTACCATTAAAAACATTACGCTGCAACAGGCGGGGTTCTGGACTGTGCAATTGCTTTATTCAGATCATGTTACTGTTGATGGCATCACCATCCGCAATAACGTTGATGGGCATGGGCCATCGACAGATGGGATAGACATAGATTCGTCCAGCTGGATCCTGGTGCAAAACTGCGATATTGACTGTAACGACGATGATTTTTGCCTTAAAGCCGGCAGGGATTGGGATGGGCTGAGGGTAAATAAACCAACCGAATATGTGGTGATCCGCAAATGTGTATCAAGGGCGGGGGCAGGGTTGCTTACCTGCGGCAGTGAAACATCGGGGGGGATCAGGCATGTGCTTGCCACCGATCTGATAGGTAACGGAACCAGTAATGGGTTAAATATTAAGTCGGCCATTACCCGGGGTGGTACGGTTGAGGACATCCACTTTACCAATATAACCATGAATGGCGTAGGCACGGCTTTTCAAATTACAATGAATTGGAACCCAACCTATAGTTATTCTAAACTGCCCGATGGTTACAATGAAGCAACGCTGCCCGACCATTGGAAAAAGATCCTGCATAAAGTGGAACCTGCCGAAAAAGGGATCCCGCATTTCAAAGATGTTTTTATTTCAAATATTAAAGTAACAGGTGCTAAAAAGGCCATTAACGCTATAGGTCTTAAAGAGTCTACGATGCAAAATTTCCATTTTGATGGGGTTAACATTGAGTCAGGCACGGCGGGCGATGTTCAGTTTGCAGAAGGATGGGAGTGGAAAAACTCACAGATCAATACTCAGGATAATACTAAACTTAATTTAACTGATGCCGGAGCTGGTCAATAATAAATACAAGCTTTTAAAGCGAATCCTTATTTGCGTGGGTACGGGTTTGGGAATGCTTTTTTGTGCATGGTCAGTCCCTCCAGCACAGAAAAATGGCAATGTTATTTCGCTGACAGGTCGTTGGCAGTTTCAGATGGATCGCGCTGATAAGGGGATTGAAGAGAAATGGTTCTTAAAACCGCTGGCGGATACTATTCACTTGCCGGGTTCCATGGCCCAAAACCTAAAAGGTGATGATATCAGCCTTAAAACAAAATGGACAGGCAGCATCTACGATAGTTCGTGGTTTTATAACCCACGTTTGGCAAAGTACCGGGTGCCTGGCAACCTCAAAATACCTTTCTGGCTTACACCGCCGAAACATTACACGGGAGCGGCATGGTATAAAAAAGAAGTAATTATTCCTGCGGATTGGAAAAATAAACATCTTGTGCTTTTCCTGGAAAGGGCACATACTGAAACCAGGTTATGGATTGATGGTGCTGAAATTGGGATGCAGAACAGCCTGGTGGCACCGCATCAATATGATCTTGGAGATCAGTTATCGCCCGGAAAACATGAAATAACATTATGCATTGATAACCGTGTTAAGGCGATCAATGTAGGGCCCGATTCTCATAGTATCACGGACCATACGCAGGGCAACTGGAATGGGGTGATCGGCAATATGGAGTTGCGAGCCGGAAGCCAGACCTGGATGGATGAGATCCAGGTTTACCCCGACCTGAAACAAAAAACAGCTCATATTAAAGTGCGGATAAAAACTGAACGCGGAGCTGTTAACGGTAAAATCACACTTTCGGCCAAAGCATTTAATAGCCCGGTTTCGCAACTTATACCCACTGTAAGCAAGCTGGTTAATATCAAAGATAGCATCGCAGAGTTAACGATTGACTTGCCGATGGGCGTAAAAATGCAGACATGGGATGAATTTAATCCGGTTTTATACCGGCTTACAGCAATGCTGCATATTGCGGATGGATCAACAGATACCAGAGAGGTTAATTTTGGCATGCACGAGTTTAAAGCCGATGGTAAAACATTTACCATAAATGGCAAACCCGTTTTTCTGCGTGGTACGGTGAATAACTGTGAGTTCCCGCTTACCGGTTATCCGCCTACTACCGAAGCAGAATGGGACCGGATCTTTAAGATTTGCAGGGAACACGGGCTTAACCACATGCGGTTTCACTCCTGGTGCCCGCCTGAGGCTGCTTTCGATGCAGCTGATAAAGCCGGCTTCTACTTGCATGTGGAAGGGCCGTCATGGGCAAACCATGGCAGTGGCTTAGGTTTGGGCCGACCGATTGACCAATATATTTATGACGAAACAAACCGCATGGTTAAATGGTACGGTAACCATCCATCATTTTGCATGATGGCTTATGGTAATGAGCCAAGCGGTAAACAAGTAGAATACCTTACCAAATTTGTTGATTACTGGAAAGCCAAAGATCCGCGCAGGCTTTACACAGGGGCGGCGGTAGGCAGCAGCTGGCCGGTGATCCCTAATAACGAATACATGGCCCGTGCCGGTGCGCGCGGCCTGGCCTGGAACCAGCGGCCCGAAAGTTATTCGGATTATAGCAAACAGATAGCCCAGTTTAATGTGCCCTTTGTAGCTCACGAAATGGGCCAGTATTGCGCCTTCCCCGATTTTAAAGAAATCAAAAAGTATACGGGAATCTATAAAGCCAAAAACTTTGAACTTTTTCAGGAAGACCTTAAAGATCATGGCATGGCCGATGAGGCCGAGAAGTTCCTGATGGCTTCGGGAAAATTACAGGCTTTATGCTACAAACATGAAATTGAAAAAGCCATGCGTACGCCCGGATATTCGGGATTTCAGTTGCTTTCGTTAAATGACTATCCGGGTCAGGGTACTGCCTTAGTTGGAGTGCTTAATGCCTTTTGGGATAGTAAGGGATACATCACAGCAAAGCAGTTTGCCCGGTTTTGCAATTCCACCGTACCACTTATCTGTACGGAAAAGTTTGTTTATCAAAACAGTGAAACGCTAAAGGCGCAGGTTGAGCTGTTTAACTATAGCAAGCCTATGGCAACTACGCTTAACTGGAAATTAACCGATGCTCAGCATAAAGTGATCAGCGAGGGTGTGCTGGATAAAAAAAGCTATGTAATGGGGAACTGTCAGCAGGCAGGAGTGATCAATGTCGCTTTATCAAAAATAAAATCGCCGGTAAAACTGAACCTTGAAGTAGCCGTGCCTAACACTCAATATGTAAACGACTGGGATTTTTGGGTGTATCCCGCAAACTTGCCTGCTGTGAAAACCGATGTGTATTATACTACTTCGCTGGATGATAAGGCCAAAGAGGTACTCAATAATGGCGGCAAAGTATTTCTGAATGCCTCGGGTAAGGTAATAAAGGGCAAGGAAATTATACAATCATTTACTCCTGTTTTCTGGAATACCTCCTGGTTTAAAATGCGCCCTCCGCATACGCTGGGTTTTGTGTGCGATCCCAAACATCCTGCATTTAATGATTTCCCTACATCTGGGTACAGTGAAATACAGTGGTGGGATATCCTCTCGAATGCGCAGGTCATGCACCTGGAAGATTTCCCGGCAACATTTCGCCCTATTGTTCAGCCTATTGATACCTGGTTTATGAACCGCCGTTTAGCGTTGCTCTTTGAAGCAAGGATAGGTAAGGGCAGCCTGATGGTAAGCAGTGCCGATCTTTCGCCGGCAACCGGCGACGACAGACCGGCGGCAAAGCAATTATATTACAGCATTTTAAAATATATGTCGTCACCGCAGTTTAAACCTGCTGACAGCATTTCGATGGAAACTGTTGATGATCTTTTCAAAACGGCTTCAAAAGAGGTGTTCATATCCTATACCAATGGCGCACCCGATGAACTGAAGCCTAAAAACATAAAAAAATAGTATGAAAGTATTGAAACCGGTTTTAGCTTTATTAATAATAGCCTTTGTGGGCCTGGCTTTTATCAATCAGCAAAAGCCAACCATTTATTTAATTGGCGATTCCACTACGCATAACAACGATAAAGAAACATGGGGCTGGGGGAGCATTATCCCATACTATTTCGATCTGTCGAAGATCAATATTGAAAACCATGCCATGGCCGGTCGCAGTACACGCACTTTTATCAAAGAAGGCCGGTGGAACAAGGTTGATTCGCTTTTAAAGCCGGGCGATTATGTGATGATGGTATTCGGCCATAATGAAGGCAGTAAACCCGATACTACCAAAGCCGGGTATCGTGGGGTATTAAAAGGCACCGGTAATGAAACTGTAGAGCTTACCTGGCCTAACGGTACTAAAGAAACTGTACATACCTATGGTTGGTATTTTCACAAATTTATAAGGGATACCAAAGCTAAAGGTGCAACGCCTATTGTACTATCCATGATCCCCCGGAATGAGTTTCGTGATGGCAAAGTTATTCGTGCCGATAACGATTATGGTAAATGGGCACAGGAAGTGGCACAGCAGGAAAGTGTCATCTTCATTGATATGAACCGTATCACAGCCGATAAATATGATCAATGGGGAGCCGATTCGGTTAAGAAATTTTTCCCCGGAGATCATACCCACACTAACAAGATGGGCGCTACTGTAAATGCTGAATCGGTAGTTGATGGCATTAAAGCCAACCCTGCAAACCCTCTGAATAAATATCTTAAAAACTAAATTTTAGCTGCTATGAAAAATAGGTTGCGTACAAATGCCGGCTTAAGCTTACTGCTTGTCCTGGTTATGCTGTTATCTTCTTTTATGCTGATGAAACCGGTTGATAAGCCAACCTTTTACCTGATAGGCGATTCGACCGTAAAAAATGGTAAGGGCAAAGGCGATGGTGGTTTATGGGGATGGGGAAATTACATAGCCCCTTATTTTGATACAACAAAAATATCGGTCGAAAATGACGCACTTGGCGGCACCAGCAGCCGCACCTTCCAAACTATGGGCTTGTGGGATAAGGTACTGGTTAAAATCAAACCCGGCGATTTTGTGATTATGCAGTTTGGCCACAATGACGCCGGTGCGCTGGATGATACAGCCCGGGCCCGCGGAACTATCAAAGGTATTGGCGACGAACAACAGGAAATATATAACCCGATAAGGAAAGTAAAAGAGGTGGTACATACCTATGGCTGGTACATGCGCAAATTTATTGCGGATATTAAAGCGAAGGGGGCAACACCTATCATCTGTTCGCCAATACCTCGTAATGTCTGGAAAGATGGCAAATCTGCAGGCCGCAATAATGAAAACAGCTATGGGCAATGGGCACGTGAGTTGGGCGAACAAACCGGGACTTTTTTTATCGACCTAAACAAACTAATTGCCGATGATTATGACCATGAAGGCGAAGCGAAAGTTAAATCAACCTATTTCGGCACTGATGGCACGCATACGCTTGAGCCGGGTGCGCAGCTAAATGCCAGCATGGTTATTCAGGGCATTCGTTCATTCAATCAGTTGGCGCTCAATAAATATCTAAAGTAATAGGTTCCGTAAATAATTGTGTTTGGATGATGAAAAGAAGAGATTTTATTGAACAGTTAAGCATGGTTTCGGCAATGGCGTTATTGCCAAGTTTGGCCTTTGGTGATACGGATGATCATATTTCGGCATTTGCCAAAAAGCTAAGGCCTGTTGGCCGTGCGTTGGAAATGGATGGTTATTACGTTTGGTGCAATAGCCCTATTGAGGGGCCCGATGGCCGGATCCATGTGTTTTTTTCGAGGTGGGTTGCTTCAAAGAAAATGGGCGGATGGATCAATGGATCCGAGATATGCCATGCCGTGGCAGATACACCGGAAAGCGAGTTTAGATTTCTGGGAACAATCCTTGCCCCGCGGGGGCCGGGTTATTGGGATGCTACTACCTGTCATAACCCGTCGATAAAAGTAGTCGATGGTAAATATTGCCTGTTTTTTATGGGTAATTCCAACGGTAAAACCAATACAAAACGGATAGGGTTGGCCATGGCTGATTCTCTTGATGGCCCATGGACGCGGCCGGATGAACCACTGCTTTTGCCCGGACCCGAAGGGGCATGGGACGATCATTGTACAACCAATCCGGCATTTGTTAAGCATCCCAACGGGCAGTACTGGCTATTTTATAAATCATGGAACACCAAAGAATATGAAACATCCACCGACCCGCTGGTAAAAGGGAATCGTAAATATGGTTTGGCTATTTCCGATAAACTGGAAGGCCCTTACATAAAATATGACGGTAACCCGGTTATAGATTTTTCGGGACGGGGCAATAATGCCCAGTTGGAGGATGCTTGTGTTTGGCTTGATAAGGGCCGCTTTAAAATGCTTGCCCGGGACATGGGTGTATTTAATCACCAGTATGGTTTGTACATGGAATCAAAAACCGGCAAGAAATGGAACGAGCCGGAGATAGGCTATTTTAACGCCGATTATTACCATATCAATCAACCACCGCCACCGAAATATTTGAACAAATACGGCAGGTTTGAAAGGCCCCAGCTTTTATTTCAAGATGGTAAACCCACTTACATGTTTACTACCTCGCAGGGCGGTAAATACATGACAGCATCGCCATTCATATTTAAAATAAATTCATAACACCGTGATATGAAAAAACTACTGCCTGTATATTTTGCATTATTTGCTGTTGTTTGGCCGGTTTTATTGAGGGCGCAAAATAAAATAGACCGTAAGGCTTTGGTGCAAAGGCACAATGTAATAAATAATGGCACCGACACGCTTTCTTCCCTGTCTGTCGGTAATGGTCGTTTTGCTTTTACGGTTGACGCTACAGGCTTACAAACCTTTCCTGAACATTATGATAAAGGCATTCCATTAGGCACACAATCTGAGTGGGGTTGGCACAGCTTTAAAGATACCGCAGGCTACAAGTTTGATGAAACATTAAAAACCTATATGCTCAATGGCCGCAACGTAAGCTACTCGGTACAATGGAACCAGCCTGGCCGTAACAGGAATGCTGCTAACTGGTTTAGGGAAAATGTACATCGCCTGCAATTGGGCAATCTTGGCTTTGTGTTATTGCATAAGGATGGGAGCGAGGCACAGATAACCGAGATCCAAAATATCCGGCAGGAACTTGATTTATGGACGGGCGCTATTAGCAGCTCTTTTACATTTGATGGTGAGCCCGTAAAGGTTCAAACCTACGCGCACCAGGATCAGGACCTGGTAGCGGTGAAAGTCCAATCGCCATTGTTAGCGCAGGGCAGGCTTAAAGTAAGGCTGCGTTTTCCTTTCCCCTCCAATCAGTTTGCCGATTATGGCGACAATTGGAAAAATCCGCAAGAACACTATTCGGCAATTGTTGGTTCCGGTGCCAGCCAGGCAGCCATCATTCATCGTTTAGATACTAACCAGTATTTTGTACGCCTCGCCTGGGATGGGGCAGCATCGCTTAAAAATATCGCTGTTCATCAGTTTGTATTATCACCGCAGGGCAAAACCAATGAATTAACATTTACCTGTTTGTTTAGCCCTAAGAAAACAACAACACTTTTACCCGGGTTTTCCCAAACGCAAACAAACAGCATTCAGCAATGGAAGGCCTTTTGGCAAAGCGGCGGTGCGGTTGATTTTAGTGGTAGTACCGATCCCCGGGCAAAAGAACTGGAACGCAGGGTAATACTGTCTCAATATCTTACCAAAATACAATGTTCTGGTCATCAGCCCCCACAGGAAACAGGTTTAACGTATAATAGCTGGTATGGTAAGCCCCACCTGGAGATGCATTGGTGGCACGGGATTCATTTTGCACTATGGGGCAGGGAGCAACTGCTCGAAAATAGTCTGGGTTGGTACCATCATGTAAAAGCCAATGCCCGTGCTATTGCTCAAAGACAAGGATATGATGGCGTCCGCTGGCAAAAAATGACCGACCCAGATGGCAATGAAAGCCCATCATCGGTAGGGGCATTCCTGATCTGGCAGCAGCCTCATTTTATTTATTTTGCCGAACTGGATTATCGTGCCCATCCGAATAAGCAAACGCTGGATAAGTATAAAGATCTTGTATTGGCTGACGCTGATTTTATGGCCTCATTTCCAACTTATGATAAGGAGCATGACCGGTATAATTTAGGCAAAGGAATTATCCTGGCGCAGGAACGTTACAAGCCCGAAGAAACATATAATCCAACCTATGAGTTGCAATATTGGCGCTGGGCTTTAAATACCGCTCAGCTATGGCGCAAACGCCTGGGCCTGCAGCCGGATAAAAAGTATGCCCAAATCCTGGATAAATTGGCCCCGCTGCCTCAAAAAGATGGCGTTTATCTCGCTGCTGAAAGTTCGCCCAACGCCTATACAAACCCTAAATTAAAAACAGATCATCCGGCAGTATTAGCAGCCTATGGTATGCTGCCCTATAATGATAAACTGGATACCACGGTAATGAAGAAAACCTTTAACCTGGTTTGGGACGTATGGGATTGGAAGGATACCTGGGGCTGGGATTTCCCGATGACTGCCATGACTGCAGCCCGCTTAAATATGCCTGATAAAGCCATCGATGCTTTATTTATGCCCATAAAAACCAATACTTACTTAGCTAACGGCCACAATTACCAGGACGGGCGATTACGCATGTACCTGCCCGGCAATGGCGGTTTGCTGGCCGCTGTAGCCATGATGTGTGCAGGCTGGGACGGCTCAACCACTGTTAACCCCGGTTTTCCTAAGAACGGAAAATGGAAAGTTAGGTGGGAAGGGCTTAAAAAGATGCCTTAGTGTTTACGTGTTTTAGAATATATATAATCTACGATATGAATAAATTATTGCTTACAATAAAAACGGTATTGAGTGCGTGCGTTGTTATGGGTATGATAGGTAGTGCATATGCCCAACAGCCTGCAAAAACAGAGGTTTTGGCTGGTATGACCCTGGCCAATAATTATTTTATGCAGAAATGGCCCGATCCGGGAGCTTCTGTTACGGTAAAGGGTACTACCCGTACCAGTAATTTGTGGACGAGGGCTGTTTATTACGAAGGGTTGATGGCGATGTATAAAATTGATCCTCAAAAAAAATACTATGATTATGCGGTTGAGTGGGGCGAGAAACACCAATGGAGCCCCCGTGGTACAGTTGATACCCGCAATGCCGACAATCAGTGCTGTGGGCAAACCTATATCGATCTTTACCTGATAGATAAAAAACCCGAACGGATTGAAAAAATAAAGCAAAGCATCGACCTGATGGTGAACAGCGAAAAAAAGGACAACTGGAACTGGATAGATGCACTGCAAATGGCTATGCCGGTATATGCCAGGCTTGGTGCAGTGTATAACGACAATAAGTATTATGAAAAGATGTTCGACATCTACAATTACTCAAAAACCATTCACGGCGGTAAAGGATTGTACAATACAGCCGATCATCTTTGGTGGCGTGATAAAGACTTTGTACCTCCATATAAAGAACCTAACGGAGCGAATTGCTACTGGTCGCGCGGGAATGGTTGGGTATTGGCTGCCATGCTGCGCGTGTTAGAAGTTATGCCTAAAAATGCACCTCACCGCAACGAGTATCTATCGGTATATAAAGAAATGATTGAGGCTTTGGTTCCATTACAGCGTGTTGATGGCTACTGGAATGTGAGCCTGAAGGATTCAACCAATTTTGGCGGGAAGGAATTGTCTGGCACAGCCTTGTTTACTTATGGTATGGCCTGGGGAATTAACCATGGCATCCTGAAAAAGAAAACCTATTTGCCAATAGTTTTCAAAGCATGGAATGCCATGGCAAAAGAATGCCTGCATCCGGATGGCATGCTCGGCTTTGTGCAGGGCACAGGCAAGGAACCCAAGGATGGCCAGCCTGTTGGCTATAACAACGTGCCCGATTTTGAAGACTATGGTTTGGGATGTTTCCTGCTGGCTGGCAGCGAAGTTTATAAACTGAGCAAGTAATGAAAAAGGTATCCTTGTTTTTAGCCTTTGTTTTATTAATAGCGGTGGCTGCCTCTGCGCAAACGGGTATTGGCAGCAATAAGTCCGGCTATAAAAAGCAAGGCAATGCATTGTTGTTCAGTAATGCTAATGGCGATGTTAAAATTGAATTTTGCTCGCCCTCAATGTTCCGCGTAAGGGCGAGCTGGAGCCGTACATTTTCGCCCGATGAGCATTTAATGCAGGAGACTTATAAGTGGCCCGCTGTTGATTATAAAATAACTGATGCTAAATCGGCATACATAATCCAAACATCGGCGTTGATTATTACGGTGTTTAAATCGCCGTTTATAATCAATGTGGCTGATAGTAAGGGTGTGATGTTATCATCAGAGTATGTGCCTGATAGTAAGCAGAACGGCGGTTTGCATCACATGGGCGATACCGTGATGTGTACCAAAAACTTGTTACCCGATGAGCATTTCTTTGGCTTTGGTGAGCGTATGGATTTTACCGACCAGCGTAACAAACTGGTAAAGCTCAATGTAGGTAGGGGCAAAAGCAAAAACAACTTGCTTGGTGCCTATAACATCAACGAGGCCAATTATTGCCCTGTGCCATTTTTTATGAGCACCAAGGGATATGGCATATATCTGCACAATTCATCGGCTACCGAATGGGATATGGGTAGCAAAACTGATGATGAATACAGCTTTAAAGCGAATGATGGCGAATTGGATTATTACTTTATTTACGGTTCAACGTTCCCGGTTATTTTAAGCAGTTATTTAAGCATCACAGGTAAATCGCCATTGTTGCCAAGGTTTGCCTTCGGTTTGCATATGGGCACTTATAGCGGCGGCACCTGGGGGCATGAGGAACTTACTTCGGATAGGTATGTGATAGAACTGGCCCGTAAGATGCGCGAGATGGGCATCCCGGTTGATATTCTTTTTCTTGATTCCACCTGGCGCTTGTTTGGTAAAAAGGGGGGTAAGGGGGCCACGACCTTTGAATGGCGCGAAACATTTAAAGACCCTAAAGCCATGTTTGATAGCCTGTATACCATGAACTTTAAAATGGTGGGGCTGCATATCCGCCCAAGGTTTGATAACGCTAAAAATCTGAACCTGCTTGATGAGGCACAGGCTAAAGGTTTTACTTATCCCGAAAATGGCAAACCAGGCGAATTTGTGAACTTTTTTGATCAGCAGGCTGCAAACTGGTGGTGGGATAACGGCGTGATGAAAGTAGCCTCAATTGGTGCTAAATTCCTGAAAACAGATGAAGGCAGTGCCTTTGGCTCATTAGCCAATGAAAGTGAAAAAGTTGGGCCTACTGGTAGAGAAGTGGCACAACTTCATAATGTATTCCCTATTGCATATGCTAAAGCACCATATTTGAAATTTCAGCAATACAATGGCATTCGTGGTTTAAACCAAACGCGCGAAGGTTATTCCGGCATCCAGCGTTACCCGTTCATTTTTGCAGGCGACTGGCCAAGCGAATGGCAATACTTTGCGCCGGTTATAAAAGCCGGATTAAATATTGGCATGTCGGGCGTTGGATATTGGGCACATTGCATGGGCGGTTTTGAACATGCGGCGGATCCGGAGTTGTATATGAGGTGGGTGCAGTTCGGTATGTTCAGTCCGGTGGCTATGGTTTTTGGCATGGACCATCCGGGTTATAAAGAGCCCTGGAACTATGGGGCCGAAGCTTTAGCCAACTTTAAAAAATACGACGATCTCCGTTACAGGCTGATACCCTATATTTACAGCAACGCATATACACAATATCAAACCGGCATGCCGCTTATGCGCGCCTTGGTGCTGGAATATCAGGAGGATCCCAATACCTACAATATAGCCGACCAATACTTGTTTGGTGATGACATGATGGTTTGCCCGGTTACCGTAAAGGGTGCACAAACCCGTACCATATATTTACCCCGTGGCACCTGGTTTGATTACTGGACCGGCGCAAAATATACCGGGAAACAATACATAAATATATTAACCCCGGTCGATCATTTACCCATTTTTGTAAAAGCAGGCAGCATTATCCCCATGCAACCGCCAATGAAATACATGGATGAAAAGCCGGTAGATGTAATTACGCTTGATGTATTTCCTGACAAGGGATCGTCGGAGTTTAAACTGTATGAAGATGATGGCATGACCTTAAAATATCAGCATGGGGATAAGGCAATCACTCATGTTACATTGGTAAATGGTGATGGTGGCTGGGAATTGCAGATTAAGAAACCATCCGGTAGTTTTATCCCCGCGCAGCATACCTATCTGGCCAAAATACATTGGGCCGGTGATAAGGAACCTTCTTCAATAACAGAAAATAAAGAAACATTGAAAATGGCCAATGGTGTTGAGGCATTAGATAAAGCAGCGGGCTGGTATTACGATAAAGCAACTCATTTGCTTTGGATAAAAACTTCCCATAACAACAGGGAGGATATTGTTCTTAATTTCAAATAGATAACGACTTATAGCTTCCCCTATGAAAAAGTTCCTCAAAATTATTTCTCTTTTTGCTATAGTAAGCAACCCGGTATTCGCCCAGGATAAGCATGCGGCTAAGCGTCCAAACATCATTATTATCCTGGCTGATGATATGGGTTACTCGGATATCGGCTGTTTCGGCTCTGAAACCCAAACGCCCAATCTTGATGCGATGGCCAAAGGCGGTTTGCGCATGACACAATTTTACAATGCGTCGCGCTGTTGCCCAACCCGGGCATCGTTACTCACCGGGCTTTATCAGCACCAGGCCGGGGTTGGTGATATGGTAAACCACCGGGATGTGCCGGCTTATCAGGGCTATCTGAACCAAAACTGTGTAACCATAGCCGAGGCGCTTAAAGAAGGTGGCTATAATACGCTGATGGCAGGCAAATGGCATGTGGGTACAGATCCCTTGCGCTGGCCGGTTAAACGCGGATTTGATCATTACTTTGGTTTAATAGATGGCGCAAGCAGTTATTTTAATCCAACAATGCCTTATCGCCCTAATCAAAAACTTACCATTGCGTTAGACGATAAGGAATACACACCAGGGCCAAACTGGTATTCAACTAATGCCTATGCTGATTATGCCCTTAAGTTTATTGAAGGTAATAAAGGCACGGGCAAGCCATTTTTCCTGTATATGGCTTTTACCAGTCCGCACTGGCCAATTCAGGCACTGCCCCAAGATATTGCTAAATACAAAGGCAAATACCTGAAAGGTTGGGATAAGCTCAGGCAGGAGCGGCTCGAACGTCAAAAGCAATTGGGGATCATCGCTAAGGATGAAAAACTTTCGCCAAGGGATAAGAGCGTACCGGAATGGGATAGCCTAAGCCCGGAAGAAAAGGAGCAGTTTGATACCAAAATGGCAGTATATGCCGCTATGGTCGACCGGATGGATCAGAACATAGGCCGCATCAGGAAAAAACTTAAAGAGCTGGGTGAGGATAAAAATACGGTGATCATGTTCTTGTCAGATAATGGCGCCAGTAATGAAACTATCTCGGGGCCGGGTTTTACTCCTGAAGTGCTGGCTGCAAACAGTAAGCCTGCAAGTGACCCAACTTCTTTTACATCGTACGGGGCATTGGGGGCCAATGTAAGCGACACACCTTTCCGCTTATTTAAACACTGGGAATATGAAGGGGGGACAGCTACCCCTTTTATAGCTTATTTTCCCGATGTGATTAAGCCGGGTTCTATAGTCAATAAGCCTGCCCACATTATAGATTTGATGGCTACCTGTCTTGATCTGGCTGGTGCAACTTATCCTAAAGTTTATCATGGCAATAACATTACACCTACAGAGGGTATAAGTCTTGTCCCCGTATTCAAGGGGCAAAACTGGAAAGGACATAACGGGCTGTTTTTTGAACACGAAGGTAACCGTGCTGTAAGGCAGGGAGACTGGAAACTGGTATCACAACGTCCCGAAAATAAATGGGAGCTTTACAATATCAGCACCGACCGCTCCGAATTAAACGACCTTAGCGCCAAATATCCTCAAAAAGTAGCCGAGCTTGAAGCCATGTACAAGACATGGGCCACCAGGGCAGGTGTGGTGGAGTTTGATAAATTAGCAAAAGCAAAAGGTGAATGATTAAATAATATTAATCATTTGCTTATGCAGCAACACTATAGCAGCTATAAATTAGCTTTTAAGCTTTGTGCATTCAGCTTCCAGCTTTTACCAATGCTAATGTTTCAGGTCAGTTCCACATAGTGCCGTTGAGGCCCAATACAAGGGCCATCCACAAGCCGATGAAATAACCCACAAAACTCAGCACAAGGAACAATCGCCCCAGCCAGCCATCAAGGCGGCGAAGCGGCTCTGTTAAATCGTAGCAGGCGCCAATCAACGCACCTAAAAAAGGAGTTAACAGGAGGGGTTTCACCCGCCAGTACTCATTCCAGGCAGGGTTACCCTTACCGGCACTGATCACAAAAAAGCTGATCATCAATAAACCGATACCTGCGCCTGTTAACATACGCTTTCCCAAAGCGTCGGTAAAAAAAGGTCTTGTTGTAAATTGTCTCGTTTCTGTCATGGCTTATATTGATACTTAAAAGTACTTTGTTATTCAAAGTTAAATTATAATTTTTATTTATGCAAGCCTTATTTTTCTGCATTTGAATAATCTTTTGTGAATCGACCCGCTTACCGAAATTGAATTGAGGCGCCGGTTCTGGCGTTAATACACTGGTGGAATGGGGATGGAGTTGGACAGGTCGTAGACTTACAAATTATCGGGTGATTCAGCCCGGGGAAGCGAAAAATAAAAAGTTGATCCCTTATCCAATTCACTTTCAGCCCAGATTTCGCCGCCATGCCGTTTAATAATTTCGGCACTGAGATAAAGGCCGATCCCGAAACCGGAAATATGGCGTGTATGATTGGTTTCAACGCGGTAATACCGGTCGAAAATATAGCCGAGATCATCGGGCTTTATGCCCATGCCTTCATCTTTTACACTCACTATTACCATATTGCCATTGAGTTTACAACTGATATCGATCTGGCGGTCTTTGGGCGAGTATTTTACGGCATTACTGATGAGGTTGGAAATAACGGAAATGATCTTATCCCGATCGGCATTAACCGTGAGGTTGCTACATTCTTTAAGGCTGAAAATATGGCTCGTTACGGTTAGCCGGGTTTCCTCCAGTATTTCCTGCAGTAATTGCCCCAGATCGAACGGCTGCTTCTCAATTAATAATTTACCGGCTTCGAGACGCGAAATATTAAGGAAACTGTTTATCATAGTAGCCATCCGCCTGGCTTGCTGGTTTGCCTTCTCCATCGCATCTGAAAGGAATTGATCTTCACTCTGCGCTAATTTCTTTTGCGCAACCTGTATAATGGCAGCTAATGAGGTCAGCGGCGTTTTCAGTTCATGGCTCACCATACCGATAAAGTCATTTTTGCGTTGTTCCTCCTGCTTTTTATCTGTGATATCGCGTGCGATCTTGGATAGGCCGATTATTTTCCCCTGCTTATCCATAATGGGAGAGATGGTTAGCGAAACATCCAGTAACCGCCCATCTTTGGTTAGTCTCCTGGTTTCAAAGTGATCAACCCGTTCGCCTGTAATTAAACTGGAAAGAATGTGCGGTTCCTCGTTTTGCCGGTCTTCGGGAATGATCTTGTAAATTGTTTGCCCTATCATTTCCTCCGCTGTGTAGCCAAACATTCGTTCGGCCGCGGCATTCCAACTGGTGACCACACTTCCCAGCGTTTTGCTTACAATGGCGTCATCCGAAGTTTCGACGATCGCGGCAAGCTTTGCGCTTTTTTCTTCGGCCTGCTTGATCTCGGTAATATCCAGGGTTATGATAAGCCCGGATTCTACAATGTTGTCGTCATTTTTAAGCGGCACAAAATGGATAAGATAAAATTCTCCCGTTTCTGCCTTTCGCTCTATAGAAAACTTTTCGCCGGACAAAACCCTCTCATATAAATGCCTGGAAGCTTCGTAGCGTTCGGGCGAAATCTCTGACGGATGCTTGCCTTCATAGTCGCGCCGGTCATAACCCATCCTTTCCATAATGTCGCCTTCAATGGCCATATACCGGTGGTTCCGGTCAACAACAAGGATCAGTGAACCTGGAATGTTCAGAGCAATGGAGCGGAAAAGTTTTTCACTCCGCCGGAGGTTTTCCTGGGCTTCCAGCAACTCCTCGTTGGTTGTGGCCAATTCTTCGTTGGCAGCTGCCAGCTCTTCGTTGGCCGCAGCATACTCTTCATTGGTAGCGGCCAGTTCTTCGTTGATGGCTGCCAGTTCCTCGTCAAGCGCCTCTTTGGTGTTTTCTAATATCCATATGGCTATGCGGGTAACCTCGCCCTTGTTGTTCTTTACGGGCTTATAAACAAAGGTAACGGGTACAATCTCTTTCTTCCCATTAAGCATTTGTATCATCGTTCCTTTATCATCCTGGTGCTGCCTGCCTTCTACTGCTATTTTCAGTGCCGACTCATCACCGGGTTTTGCAAGGGTAAAGATTTCCCGGTAAGATTTCCCTGCCAGGTCTTCAGCCTGTTTATTGATCAGCTTTAACAAATGAATATTAGCTGTTTCAATGCTCATACTTTCCGCATGAAGTATACAAATGCCCACAGGTGCGTGGAGCATGATCGAATATAAATCTTCCTCGCCGGCTATCTGCATATAAGTAATAAGTAATTTCTTATGGATAAATATAAGTTAAATACAAATTAAGGAGATTAAAAATATTTAATTTACAGGTTATAAAAATTGACAGGCAATTGGTATTGAACGTGGGGTAGCTTTACCGACAGCGCTTATTTTTTAGGCAGCTGGCCGCTCGGCGGCACGTTGCCTTTCGATGTGGTATCTCCGGTTAAGGAATCCTGTAGGTGTTGTTTCCTTGCACTGTTTATGGTGCTTGTGTCGGAGATGGATGGCCCGCCGCCCCTGTTTACACTGCTGCTATCGGTAGAGCCACCTATTTTTCTATTTCGATCGGCAGGATTACAGCCGGTGCTGACGTAGAGCAACAGAGCGACCGCAATAATTAGATTTGTTGTTTTCATGGTGATGCTATTATAACGTTTAAAAAAAGGTGATTGTCTTTTACTGCTAAACAAGCCTGTCTGCCCGGAGGAAGATAACTGATGCCGCTCTTGGGTTTACTTTTATCAGATGTCACCTTATCCGTTTACTACTTCGCCGCCGTTAACATGGATTACCTGGCCTGTAATAAAGGAAGAGTCGTCTGAAGCCAGGAAAACATAGGCGGGTCCAAGCTCAGAAGGCTGTCCGGCACGTTTCATAGCCGTTTCACTGCCAAACTTTTTGATCTTTTCTTCGTCGAAGGTGGATACAATAAGCGGTGTCCAGACGGGTCCGGGCGCTACGGCGTTAACGCGGATCCCTTTTTCTGTCAGGTTGGTAGCCAGTGATCGCGTAAACGTGGTGATAGCGCCTTTGGTTGATGAGTAATCAATAAGCGAAGGCGAAGAGCGATAGGCCGTTACCGAGGTGGTATTGATAATGCAATCGCCTGCATGCATATGATCTAATGCAGCTTCTGCAAAATAAAAATAGGCAAATATATTGGTGCGGAAGGTAACATCCAGTTGCCCGGGGTCAATCGCCCTAACGTCTTTTTGCGGAAACTGCATACCTGCATTATTCACCAGGATATTCAGCTTGCCAAATTCTTTTATAGTTTGTTGTACCGCGTGTTTGCAAAAGGCGGGGTCTTTTACGTCTCCTTTAATGAGCAGGCATTGCTGACCTGTTAATTCAACCAGGTCCTTTGTTATTTTGGCATCTTCATCCTCATCCAGGTAAACAATGGCCACATTGGCACCTTCCTGCGCAAAATGTACACTTACCGCGCGGCCAATCCCACTGTCGCCTCCGGTAATCAGGGCTATTTTTCCCTGCAATTTGCCGGCAGCTTTATAGTTGTCTTTAATGTATTCCGGAGCCGGATGCATCTTTGCTTCAATGCCTGGCTGCCTGTCCTGTTTTTGCGGTGTTTCTTCTTTGGTTATCATAAATTCTTAAAAAAAAAATTTGTTGTTGAGTTGATTAAATAAAACGGAATGCCGACTCTTATTAGAAGTTGTTTAATTAAATAATGATTTTTTTTCTTAAATGTTTATAATATTGAAAAAATTAGAAAATATTTTGTAAACACGGGAGTGCAGATCTAATAAACTTTCTTTAAAATCGATCGATATAAAGCTCTCGAAAAGGGGGGGGAAGTCAGCGGTATTAAAAACGCCTGGGCAACTGTTTAGTAAAAGCCGTCATCAGCAGGATGACGGCCGGTAGCATTGTTTTTTTTAGTATTTCAGACTCTGTTATTATTATCAGGATAAGTACTCCATTGCGCCACGCCTTCGGGTTCAGAGTCCTTTACTTCTGTGCTTTTTTCCTGGCTCATTTGCTTATTCAGCTTTTCGGCCTGTTTAAGTTCCCTCGCCTTATCATCTTCCAGTTGGGTGAGGCCCTGTGTTTCCCTTACGTGCTTGACCGGGTCAGCTATGTAAATGAATTCTTTTTCCAAATCGGGCATTTCGCCTTCGTTCCACGGGCCGTGAACGTCGGCACCATTAGACATATTGAAATACTGCTGGGCAAAGCGTGGATCGGCTGCCAGTACCCCTGGTGGAAAGTTTGGCTGGATATCGTTTAAAGCCGCTTCGAACATCTTGTAATGCGCCACTTCACGGGTCATCAGGAAAGACAGTGTTTCGTGAATGTAAGGATCATTGGTGAATTTCATTAGGTGTTCATAAACGAGCTTGGCGCGTGACTCTGAGGCAAGGTTACTGCGAAGATCGACGGTCAGGTCGCCATTTGAATGAATATAACTTGCACACCATGGTATGCCCTGGCTGTTGCGGGGCGTAACACCGCCGCCTGTAATAACGCCAAACTGTGGATTGGCGAATACTGCCTGGTGAATAATATCTTCTTTGGCAGCTTTACCATTCAAAACCTGCATGATCTCGGAACTGTCGGCAGCATTCTTAAGTTCGCCATTAACGCCTTTGAGGAGCATTTGAATAGTGGCGCCCACAATTTCAAGGTGACTGAATTCCTCCGTGGCGATATCCATCAGCATATCATATTTGTCGGGGTATGGCACCTTGGCACCAAAGGCCTGGGTGAAGTATTGCATGGCTGCTGCCAGTTCGCCGTTTTCTCCGCCAAATTGCTCCAGTAATAAATTGGCAAACTGTGGGTCGGGGCGCGATACGCGCGCGTTAAATTGTAGTTCTTTTACATGGTGAAACATAACATTTGATTTTAGAGTAGATAGTGTTATGATACAACCATGGGCAATGTTTTATGTTTTATAATTTAAAAAATTTATTTAATATGAAAATATAAGTGATCTATTTTACAAATCGTTAATATGATTACTGTTTCAATAAACTGCAAAATTTAAGCATCGACTGCGGAGTAATACTCCAGTTAGGGGCTTTAATATCACCCCAGGCTTTGGGGTTGTCATACAAATTAAAGTAGCAAACGCCAAAAATATGAGGGTTTGCATTTATTGTTTCAGCGGCATCGGCAAGCCATTTGTCCTGGAAGCTTTCTGATCCCTTCACACCAAATTCGGTTATGAACAAAGGCTTATCAAGAAACCTCATCCGAAAATATTTTCGGTTAAATATGGTGCTAAAGGCTTCCTGCTTATCCTGATCGGTAATGTTTTTATCCGGCAAACCGTAAATGGCTATACTGATATAATCTACTACATCGCTTCCGGGCCAAAAATCTGCCGAGCCGCGGTCGCCGGCAGGTCCCCAAACCTTTCTGACATTTTTGCCCGGCCCTCCGTCAAACTGCATAAAATATCTGAAGGCGTTGATGTAGTTAACGGGATCCTGACTTTGCCACTTGTACCGGTGGATCGGGATCTCCATTTCATGCATCCATCTGAGATAAACGATATTCGGTGTGGCAGAAATTATATTAAATAATTTTTTAATCTGTTTGTTATAACGGCCGTTTAAAATACTTTCCATAACAGCAGTATCCGGTATTCCGCTGGTGTCACGCCATGGCTCCATAGTTACAATAACTTCATGGTGACGGTTAATGACCTCCGAAAATTTTTTCTCAAAATCGCCTCTTTCAACTTCGCCCCAATCTGTAAAAAGATGTTCTACACTAATTCTCGGTTGATTGAGCAGTTTTTTATTTGGATCAAATACCCCAATCTTGAGCGAGGTCCTTGCCGGCTTTTTAGCGGCACTATCCGCGTAGTTGTCGGCACTGTATACGGTATTCCGGTATTTTATAAAGTAGTCTTTTTGTTGGTTTAGCCAACTGTATTTAAAAGGTGTTTTTCCGGTATTATTATCTATGATCAATACCGGTTTGTCTATAAACCTTAAGCGATGGAGCTTATGTTTTAACATATCAGAAACCGTGCTGTCTTTTGGATAAAAGTGAGTGGTATCTTCTGATTTGCTTCCAAGTGTTATACTTACATAATCAACAGTCTTATTTCCGGGCCAGTATTCGGTATCGCCGGGATAACCTGAGGGCCCCCAGATGATTTGTGCCTTTGGGGCAATCATTTTAATTTTTTTTGAAAAATAATTAAATGAAATAATATAGTCTTTAGGCGATTTATATTGCCACGGAAATATGCTGGCCGGTACTTCCATGTCAGGATTCCAGCGGATAAAAACCTGATGGTGACTTTTTGCCGCCAAAACAGCCAGTTCATGGATCTGCTTATCAAAACTACCATTGAGCACTTCAGTTAAAACGTTGTTTTTATAATCTACGCCTTTAAGCCAGGTTTCCACGGTAATTAATACATCATTGTTAGCCAAAGCTGTTTCAACATTGCCCCGGCTTGACCTTATAGCTGTATTTTTAAACACTGCCGTGTAACAAATAATGGGTTTGGCCGGTAAGGTATCACTTAAATTCCTGCGGTTAAATATGCCAACCACCTGTTCGTTGCTGCGGTAGTAGTCATTTGTAAAATAATCACTGCGGAAAAGTTTAATGCCCCAAAAGGATATAACGAAGATTATACCTAAACTGATCGCTAAATAAATCTTTACGGACTTTTTTTTCATTGACGATTAATTTTGAAGAGGGGTATTTAATGTTGCGTAATCAACAGTTACATTATTGCCATCGGTTGCAACAAGGTACAGCCTGTATCTGTCGTCATTTTTTGGAATCGTAATGTATACGTCCGGACTGCTTCCTACCTTTTTCATGCCGATAGCGTTACCCAAATTGTCTGTTTTGACAAGATACCATTCAAATTTCAATCCGGTTTTTAAATAGGCGGCGATATTCCAATGGCCGTAGGAAAATACCAGGGCGTTATAGCGCAGGGATGCTCCGGGAGTAGTTGTTAATGCAGGTTTTAGTATTTTAATATCGGGCAAATTATAGATAGGTGTATTGCCATTCCAGTTCCTGCTTATTTTATAAAGGTAACGTTTATTTCTGCCCCATACATCTTTTAAACCGTCAAACGTGACAGCAGTGCCGCTTTGTTGATCCTGCCAGTTAGCGTAAAAAATTCCGCCGGAATGCTGTACACCTTCGAGTGCACCGGGATCAGTGCAACTGAAAAAATAAGGCGTTTTAAAATCACAGCTAACATATTTCAATGACCGTTTATTATCAACAATTACTCCGAAAGCATCAATTGCCGGTATTTGCCCCTTTAATATTTGCATAGCAGGGTTGAGTGTGGGAGAGGATAAAAGGTCGATGGTTAATGGCCTTGTTGGGTCTTCATGTTTAATTTCATTTACCAAACGTTTTAACAAATTGATATAATGCTGTTGGGCCTGGTACAACTGTGGCCCATGATAAAATTGAGATAGTTGCTGGTAGGTACTATTACCTAAGTTCCAGGCACTGATGTTAGGGTTTGATTTATTTTTATTTATGGTGTTAAGGATGATATTGAATTGCTCGTGCAGGTAGGTGGTATCATTAATGAAGCTTGATGGGGCAGGAACCCAAAAGCTATAATTAATTTTTAAGCCCTTTTGTGCTGCTGCTTCAAAAATTGAGTGGTCGTAAATATTAGGTCCATATATTTTTATGGTATTTATCCCCGCTTTTCTAATGTCTTCAAAATCATTAACTATGATTTTTTTGGTGAGCGGGGCTATGTTCTTGTACCAGTAGTTTCCTTTAGAGTAGATTACGCCTTTTACTGAAGAAAAAAATGGAGGGTTTACTGATAAACGTTTTTGACCGGTGACTGGATCTTGTTCAATAATATTTGTCGAAGTATCTGAAGACTTTCTCGAAGCGCTATTATAAAGTCGCGATCGCCTGATCAATTGGGATAACCCGGTGGTATCTGATGAGGAGATGAACTCGGCAAAAGACTTTTTGCTATTATCATTCTTTGCATCGAAACCACGCGCAACATTAAAACTTGTATCTTCATCCGTTTCCTGAGAAGCATATATGCAGATGCCAACCACTAATACGCTAAGTATCAGGCTAACTTTCCTTACACCGAAATATATCTTTCTTCTTAATAGCCAAAAAAATACTTTAACATGCTGTATTTTTGAAACAACTGTAAATAATGTTGCATGTTTATCCAGGTAGGCCTGAAACTTGAGTTCTGAACTCGCGATAAGCATAAATATCATGAACATACAATTCAGGCCAACGATGCCGGACATAAAAAGTGTATAGGGGTTCCAGTCGTTGTAAAGGCCGTAAATAATAGCCGCGATGGATACAACCAACACTACAATATTGGGTAAGTTGTTTTTTAAATTTTTTTCATCTTTGATATCCTTGGGGGTTGCTATGTAGGGAACGTTCTTCCTGATAATAGTATAGACAAAACCTAATATAAAAACCCACCATGTACCTATGAGCAGTAATCCCCCCACCACATGAAACCCCCGCTCATTATCCTCCATTACCCATTGCTGAACAAAATGCCTGATCAGAACCACTGAAGTTATAAAAGGAACACTGATAACTAAAAACTCAGAAAAGTCCATCCTTAACGGGAAAGCATCTGTGAACAGTGATATGACCGGAATTGAGAAATTAATAAGAAATACAAAACCAGATAAGTAAAATAGAGGTAAAAGACCGTAATGAAGTTTCTGCCGCCAGTTGAATTTTCTAAAAAGTTTAACGTAGGAAGTCACCAGAAGCTCAAAAACACCCCGCGACCATTTCAATTGTTGCTTATAATAAGCTGACAAAGTAGCCGGAACCAGGCCCCGGGTCAATACAGCGGGTACATAAACGGATTTCCAATTGCGTGCATGGAGCTGCATTGCCGTATGCATATCTTCAGCCAGCCCGGCAGCATGCCCGCCAATTGATTCCAAAGCTGTTCGCCTGAAAGTACAATTGGCGCCTATAGCCTGCACAGTGCCATAACTGTTCATGCACATCATCATGGGGCCGTAAAACTGATAGGTTTGTTGTGCCGCGCCTTTAGCTATCCATCCAATGTCATGATTGTAATAAGCCTGCACAATTTGCACATAACCAATTTCGGGGTTATCAAAATGAGCTATTATCGGATCCAGAAATTCGGGTACGGGTATATGGTCAGGATCAAGAATTACACATAGTTCGCCTGATGACTGGGCTAACGCGTTATTAATATTGCCGGCTTTGGCGTTGATCTTTTTAGTTCTTGTTATGTGATGAACACCCAGTTCTTTACAAACTGATTTCAGGTAAGGGTCATCGGCCTCGTCACATAAAAAGGTTTCGTGAGGATAACGTATAGCCTGAATTGCAGTAAGTGTTTCAACAATCATTTCATATGGTTCACCGGCGCAAAACGTGGTAAATATGTCTACCGTATATTGTTTCGTTATGGGTAAAACAGGCGGAACACTTATTGACCAATAATGATACCACTCATATATTACCTTAAAAAAGGTATAAACAAAGGTTGATATTAATAGCCAATACAGTGGCTGATAACCAATAACTGACTTTCTGAGCAGGCTATGTATTAAAAAAAACATACAAAGCAAACCGATGATAATCATCAGCCTTAAATAAAATAATTGCCGTTTGGAAGGTGGTTTTATAATATTGTTCATGGATTTTTTAATACATAAAAGGGAGTGTTTGAGGTAGCAAAAGAGCCCTTTTGATCATATACATAAACCAATAAGCGATAAGGGCCTTCTTGATCCGGTACTTTAAACTTCAAGTCCGGTCCGCTATGCCCGATTATTAAATTTTTAATCTCCTTTGGTTTCTTTTGGTTAAAAACGCCATTGGGTTTGAACCAATCCTCCGCAAATATTTGCCATTTAAATGTTAAGCCGGTAGTATCAGGATCTTCAAGATACACTTTGCTGTTTATTGTTATGCCGGGCTTAAACAAGATATTGTCCCTGGCACCTTTTCCATCTACCAGCATATATTTCAATGCAGGGGCCTTCTTAGACGCTTTTTGGCCCGTCCAGATATAATGCATCACCTGAACGGCCTCGGTTTCAGCGCCATTTTCATCAAACAGACTGAACCAGGTTGGCGTTAGCTCCTGTTTTTGACCCCAATAAAACACCATCGACCCCAGAAACCTGGAGTTATTAACCGGCATATACTTTTTATAGGTATAAAGATATTGCTCAGCCTTTTTGGTACTGGTATTTTCAATATAAGCCCCCCAGGCATTTTGATTGTCCGCGACCCAGGGCCCTTCAATTCCCCATTCTGTTATCAGGAACGGGCCATCCCAAAACCAATTGAATTTTTGAAGATCTTCATTTAATGTTTGTATCGAGCCAAAAACATTGAACGAGATGAAGTCAATATTCGTCCGTAGCTTAATATTGACAATGTTTTTCTTTTGAAAGGACATAATGGTTGTGGTAACCGGATGCTGCGGATCGTCCTGATGGATCATATCAACCACATCATTAAATATGGTATAAAACTGATTGTATTTCGGTTTGTAAGGGAATGCAAGCTCATTGCCCAGGCACCAACTCAAAAGCGCGGGGTGATGCTTAAACCTATTTACAATACCGGCAATAGTCTTCACATGGGCACTGGCTTTGGGTGTTTTATAAAAGTCATCTATACTTTCGCTTGGTGGCATTGGCAAACCTGCTATTACAGCTAAATGATGTGCCTGCGCCGAATCTAAAATACTTCCTAAATTTAAGGTGTCCCAAACCCTTATCGTATTGCCTCCAGCCTCGTTTAACTGTTTTAAATTTGTAAAACCGGAAGCTCCTTTTATGAAAAATGGCTCACCATTACGGTACAGCGAATATTTGCCATTTTCGTTTTTGATGTAAACTCCATTTTTATTGACATTGCGAGGCTGTGATCGATTACAAGACAAAAAAGAAAGGCAAAGTATCAGACAACTAATAATTAATCGTAAAAGAGGACATCTCATAAATAGTAGTTCGGTTCATTTAAAAATGCAAACGAAATTTTTGTAGCTACATATAAAACTCTTCGCCTTTTAATAAAAGGAAATTCCAACTGCAGGTTTTGGTTCATGTTGCGAATATTCAAAAAATCATGTAAATATTGACTGTATACGGAAAGTATAATTAATAGTTTATATGTAGATCAGGAATTAAGAGGAGGGGGCCAGATGTTAGCAGATACACCTTACTGCCGGCATGATTTGGGGGACATTTGCAGGATAAATTGCCCGAATTTATAGAACGTAAAGGTAAGGCGACAAGAAATGATGTGTATATTGTGCCTGATAACTTAAATCGTCAGTGCGCGTTTTACTAAGGCAAATTAGTAGCGGGCAAATCCAAAATACAGATACCTGTGAAACCGGAAAAGCATGATTATGACGCAGTAATAGTAGGCTCGGGGCCAAATGGCCTTGCGGCAGCCATATTGTTGCAACAAAACGGACTTTCGGTGTTACTGCTTGAAGGAAAAAGTACTATTGGCGGCGGTTTACGTACTGAAGAACTAACCCTGCCTGGTTATAAGCATGATGTTTGCTCAGCTATTCATCCGCTGGCAGTTGGTTCGCCATTTTTTGAAACACTGCCACTGCGTGAGCACGGCCTTGAATATATTTATCCCACAATATCTGCAGCGCATCCCTTTGATAATGGAACCGCCGCGGTACTTAAAAAAGCCATTGTTGAAACTGCCAATCTGTTAGGTGCCGACAGGGATACCTACATCAAACTGATGGCCCCCCTGGTAACTTCGTGGCCCGGTTTGGCGTCTGATGTTTTAGGTCCGCTTACTTTTCCCAAACATCCGGTCCACCTGGCTGCTTTTGGGCTGGATGCTTTAACTTCAGTAAACTATTTGGCCAAACGCTTTAAAACTGAGGAAGCCAAAGGGCTTTTAGCCGGGATGGCTGCTCATAGCATTCTGCCGCTAAAAAATCTTACCACATCTGCAATTGCTTTAGTATTGATGGTTAACGGGCATTTAAAAGGCTGGCCTGTGCCTAAAGGCGGCTCGGTAAAAATAGCGGAGGCACTGGCATCATACTTTACATCAATAGGGGGCAGGATAGAAACCAATACCTACATCAATAATTTTGATCAGCTGCCATCGGCAAAGACAATTTTGTTTGATGTTACGCCAAAACAACTGCTGCAAATTGCCGGACATAAATTTTCATCATTGTATAAATGGCAACTGGAACGTTATCGTTACGGGATGGGTGTTTTTAAAGTTGACTGGGCGCTTGACGATGTTATTCCGTTTAAAGCAGGAGAGGCCCGGCAAGCAGGAACGGTACATATTGGCGGTACGCTGAGGGAAATTGCTGCATGTGAACAGCAAATCTGGGACGGTTTGCACCCCGAAAAACCATTTGTACTGCTGGCCCAGCAAAGCCTTTTTGATAATACCCGTGCACCCCAGGGCAAGCATACCGCCTGGGCATACTGCCACGTTCCCAACGGATCAAACAAAGACATGACCGATTTTATCGAAAAACAAGTGGAGCGTTTTGCCCCTGGTTTCCGCGAACGCATCATAGGCAGGCATACTTTTAACACAGGGCAACTGGAAAACTATAATCCCAATTATATCGGAGGTGATATTAACGGTGGGGTAATTGACATTGGCCAGTTGTTTACCCGGCCGGTATTGCGCCGCTCACCATACCGCACATCGGCAAAGGGGATTTATATCTGTTCATCATCCACACCGCCGGGAGGAGGGGTACATGGTATGTGCGGCTACCATTCGGCCAAACGTGCTTTAAAAGATGTGTTTAACATCAGCATTCAATCATAATTATTAATCAAAGCTCAGAAGTCCCTATAGCTCTTCATACCTAAAATGACAATAGGCTTCGCAAAGCCGTGCACAATCCCCCCCCCGCATTATTTAAAAAACATATAGTACAGGCAAAGCATCGTTGAAACTTGCTTGAAACAGCTCCTTAGGTGTTTCAATGCCACGGTTATCTGGTTTTCAACCGTTCGTTTGGATATTCCTAAGCGGGCGGCAATTTCCTGGTTACTCAGGTTTTCCATGCGGCTCATGTAAAATATTTCCTGGCAGCGCTTGGGCAACTTCTCCAGGTAATAACTCAGTTCCTGTAACAACTCCTGATTTTTGATCCGGAAATCACCCTGGTTGTAGTCGGGGAAATTGCCTGCTTCCAGATTATCTAATTCCAGGATGACCGGGCGCTTTGCCGCACGCATGCGATTATAAACCTGGTAGCGGATGGCCGAGAGCAGAAAATTGGGGACAGATTCTATGTCCAGTTGATACCGGCGATCCCAGATATTCAGGAAAACATCATGTACTGCTTCTTCACTATTTTCACGGTCTTTCAGGTACCGGAGGGCAGTCTTATATAACCTTACCCAGTACCGGTCAAAAAGTAGGGCGAACGCGTGCTCATCGTCATTACGTACGGCAAGCCACAGCTCCTGATCACTAATATGAGAATTGTACATACAATTGGTTGGATAAAAGTAGGAAAAGCCGGTTAAAATTATTTAACATTTAAGCCTGAGTGGGAAAAAAAGTTAGAAATGTATGTGTGTGTCGTCATAAAATTTACACTAACACCATATAAACCTGCAATTGCAACCTGATGATAACTAAAAACGAGTTCCTTGCGCTGTATGAAAAATATATGAGCGGTCAATGTACTGATGCTGAAAAACAGCTATTGGATGCATACCGCGATGAAATGCAGTTGGCCGACGAGGTTTGGGATGATGAAGAGGTTAGTGAAGCCGATGTACATGCGCGGATTTGGAAAAAATTAACTGAAAGCAGGCAAAAAGCTACCGTCATAAAACCTCTTAAACAAACGAGCTACAAATGGTTATGGGCGGCTGCTTCATTAGTTGCTATAGCTGTATTGGCTGGCTTGCTGTTTATGCCTACAAAAAAGGATAATACCACAGGTACAATAGTTAAGAATACTAAAACAACCATATTACCCGGAAGCAACAAAGCATATCTCACTTTGGCCAATGGCAATAAAATAGTACTTGATGACGCCAAAAATGGTCAATTGGCAGCAGGGATGGGCGTAAAAGTAAGCAAAGCAGCCAACGGTTTAGTGGTTTATAAATTTGACAGGAAGCCAAACGAACAAGGGCAGGCAGGTATCCCACAAATCAATACCATCACCACACCGCGTGGCGGCCAATACCAGGTAGTATTGGAAGACGGCACCAAGGTGCAGCTTAATGCAGCATCGTCAATCAAATTCCCGGAGTATTTTACCGGGGCGAACCGTGAAATTGAATTAAACGGTGAGGCCTATTTTGAGGTAGCAAGGGATAAAGCTCATCCATTTATCGTTAAGGCCAACAGTACGCAGGTGCAGGTATTTGGTACCCATTTTAATATTAATGCTTATAGCGATAATGACGATATAACCACCACCTTGCTTGAAGGTTCGGTTAAAATGAGTAAAGGAACGGCCTCGGTGATGCTTTTACCTGGACAACAGGGAACTGTAAACCAAAATGGTTCATCAATAAAAGTACAAAAGGCCGATGTTGAAGCCAATATGGCCTGGATAAACGGCTTTTTTATATTTCATGATCAAAGCATTGTGAATATCATGAAGCAGGTGAGCCGCTGGTATGACGTGGATATTGAGTATCAGGATACGCAGGTTCAGGAAAATGAATTTGGCGGTACCATCTCAAAATATAAAGACATTAAAGAATTGCTTGATAATATCAAGCTTACCGGTAGTATTCACTATAAAATTGAAGGAAGGAGGGTTATCATTATGAAGTAACCCCATACTTACATAATGCTATCCCAAAAAGAAAGTAACCAGGAGCGTTCGCACCGCCCCTGGCTCAATGCTACGGATAGCAATCAGGTCAGTTAACGATCATTTTTCTCACAACCAATTATTTAACCTAATATTCAAATGTACAAAAATTCTACTGCATTAAAGCGCGGGCAGATACCCCGTGCCGTATCAAAAATATTTCTGATCATGAAATTGTCGTTCTTTTTGTGTCTGGTTTCGATACTTCAGGTAAGTGCCTCAACCACGTTTGCGCAAAGGATAAGTCTTAGTAAAAATAACGCTTCGCTTGTTGAAACGCTTAAAGACATCCACAGGCAAAGCGGATATAGCCTACTCTACAATTCCAAAATGTTAAAAAAGGCACTTCCTGTAAACGTCGACCTTAAAGATGCGGGATTGGAAGAAGCATTGCAGCAATGTTTCCGCGACCAGCCTTTTAGTTATGTAATTAATAACACTACTATTGTAGTTACCCCCAAACCCGCCGAAAAGAAACCGGCACAGGTAATAACGATTACCGGTACGGTAAAAGATCAGAAAGGCATGTCTTTACCGGGTGTTACAGTAAAGGTTAAAGGTACCAACACGGGTGTACAGACCAATATTGATGGCAATTATACTGTTACTGTGAATGACAATAGCGCAGTGTTGGTATTCAGCTTTGTGGGTTTTGTTACCCGGGAGGTACCTGTAGGCAATCAAACCAAAATTGATGTAACGCTTAAAGAGCAAACATCGGCACTAAACGAAATTGTAGTGGTTGGTTATGGTACGCAAAAGAAAGCAAACCTTACAGGTGCTGTATCATCGGTATCCGGCGAGACATTGAATAAACGCCCTGTCGTTAACACTGCATCTATGCTTGAAGGTCTTGCACCGGGTGTTCAGATCAACACAGGCTCAGGCGAGCCGGGCAACGAGAGCGTATCTATCCGGATTCGCGGTAACAGCACATTCAGTGGCGCCGGTTCTGATCCGTTAGTATTGATAGATGGTGTTCCCGGTAACTTCAGCGATCTTAACCCAACCGATATCGACAATGTATCTGTTTTGAAAGACGCTGCATCTGCATCAATATACGGTTCAAGGGCTGCCAACGGCGTGGTGCTTGTAACAACCAAGCAAGGCAAGGCCGGACAAATGTCTGTTACTTACGATGGTAACTTAGGGTACAACAGCCCGACCAAGATGTTTAAACTGGTGACCAACTCTGCCCAATATATGGAGATGTTTAACCAGGCACGCATCAACAGCGGCACAACAGATCCTAACTCACTTTATCCGCAGGACCAGATCGATCTGTATCGTAACGCTACAGATAGGGTACGCTATCCTAATACCGATTGGCTGAGCCTGATATTCAGGACTGCTGTAACACAAAACCATAACCTGACATTTAACGGAGGCAGTGAAAAAACTACGTATAACGTGTCATTGGGATATGTTAACCAGGACGGTATTGAAAGGGGCTTTGATTATAAGCGATATAGCGCACGGATCAATCTGACTTCAAAGATTAACGATCATATAAAATTCGGCACCAACGTATTGTTAAAATCAGGCACCAGGGGTGCTGTAGCCGGTAATCCTTCATCACCAAGTCAGTGGGATGGTTCTTCGATGGATCTTTTCCTTTCGGCCATGTCGCAGGCGCC
This sequence comes from Mucilaginibacter rubeus, assembly GCF_014643835.1. Classification (GTDB taxonomy): domain Bacteria; phylum Bacteroidota; class Bacteroidia; order Sphingobacteriales; family Sphingobacteriaceae; genus Mucilaginibacter; species Mucilaginibacter rubeus. The sequence continues at coordinate 574,522 of NZ_BMKD01000001.1, forward strand.
TACTTATGGTCCATATTTAGCTGATGGTAGCGGGCGGTACACCTACAAAGCTTATGACTTTGAGTATAACAATAAAAACCCGATAGCTGTACTTGATCAAAACTTCAGAAGGATCACCAATGATTACGCTGTAAACGCTCAGGGCTGGTTTGAGGTGCAGTTTACTAAAGATATTTCCTGGTATACCAAAGGTGCCGTGAACTTTAACATGGATAAGTACAAGGACTTTAAAGCCACGCTGGATGAGTATAATTTCCGCACTAATCAACTGGCAACATCTCTTGACCTGGGTAAAGGTTTAACAGATCAGGACGAGCAAACCGTATATACCAACCTGTTCAGTTACCTGAACTATGCACTCAATTTTCATGGGCATAATATTAAAGCACAATTTGGTTATAGTATTGAGCAAAGTAAATATCAGTACTTATCAGGTTATCGTAAAAACTTTGCCGATCTGGACCTGCAGGAGTTAAACGCAGGTGGTTCTGATATTCAAAACGCAAACGGAACCAGTAACCAATGGGCCTTAATGTCTTATTTCGGTCGTGTAAATTACGACTATAAAGGGCGTTACCTTTTAGAGGGCAACATCCGTGATGACGGAAGTTCAAAATTCGCCGGTAAAAACAAATGGGGTGTATTCCCATCGTTTTCAGCCGGCTGGAGGGTTACTGAAGAGCCTTTTGTAAAAGCCATGAATTTAACCTGGCTGGATAATTTCAAATTAAGAGGTTCATGGGGACAACTGGGTAATCAAAATATAGTAATGAACGGCTATGGTGCCAACTATCCATATCAGGCTTTATTAAACTTTACCGGCAATTATTCTTTTGATAATTCGACACTGTTAACTGGCGTAGCTCAGCAAAACCTCAACAATCCGGCTATTAAATGGGAAACCACTACTATGACCGACATTGGTTTGGATGTAACAGTTTTCAAAAACTTTAATTTAACTGCCGATTGGTATAATAAAACAACGTCTGATATTTTGAGGCAGGCACAGGTTACCGCAGCTGTGGGCTTAAGTGCACCTACCATTAATGACGGTTCGGTAAATAACAGGGGTATTGAGCTTGGTATATCGTACAATAATGTAATAACTGATGGCGCTTTAAAGGGCTTAGCCTTTAATGTAGGCGCAAACGTTGATCATAACCGTAACAAACTGGTGAAATTTGGTCAAACAGAAATTGGAGATTATACCATCAACCAAAACGGACAGCCGTGGAACTCATTCTACATGCTGCAGGTTATCGGGATCTTCCAGTCGGCACAAGAGGTAGCCAATTCTCCCAAACAGTTTTCTGATTCTACCTTACCGGGCGACTTAAAATATAGAGACGTAAACGGCGATGGTAAAATTGATCAAAATGACCGTACAATTATCGGTGGTGTTTATCCAAAATTAAACTACTCATTTAACTTATCGGCCAGCTTTAAAGGCTTTGACTTATCAGCCATGATGCAGGGCGTTTACGGTGTTAAATCTTATGTATCAGGTTGGGGCACTATACCATTTGTACAAGGTTCGTCACCAACTACCGATTGGTTAAATGCCTGGACGCCTGAGCACCCTTCAACCACTATGCCGCGTCTGTATTTTGGCCAAAGCGCACCTGATAAGATCGGTCGCAGGTCATCTTATTTCTTGCAGGACGCATCTTATTTGAGGCTTAAAAACCTGGTGTTTGGTTATACCCTGCCGTCACAGCTTACCAAAAAAGTGGGTATCAATAGGTTAAGGGTTTATTTCGCCGGTGATAACCTATTAACCATAACCCAATTTAAAGGCCTTGATCCTGAGCGTTATGGTAGCGGCGACCAGGTGCAGTACCCGCAAAATAAAATCTACTCTTTTGGTTTGAACGTTTCCTTTTAATTAGCCCACATGAAAAATCGAATTATAATAACCATCATATTAATTGCATCGCTGTTTTTAGGCGCATGTAAAAAGGCTCTTGATCTAAACCCCAATGATCAGATAGCCACTTCAACTTTCTATAAAACGAAAGCAGACTTTGACGCGGCTTTAGCAGCGGTTTACGCTTCCCTTCAGCCAGAAGAATTTTCCTATGGCATGGGCTTCAGGGATGGCTTTACTGATAACGGCTATAATCAGTTTAATTCGGGAGCTGCCAAGGATTTTGTACAGGGCAACTTTAACCCTACAACCGGCGGTTATGAAACAGCCATTTATAACGATAGTTATACCGGCATCGCAAGGGTAAACCTGTTTTTGCAAAATTTAGGTACTTATAAAGGTTCAGATATATCTGATAGCCAGCGTAAGGTGTATGAAGGCGAAGTAAGGTTTATCCGGGCTTTTCTATACTTCCAGTTATATAGCATTTATGGTGATGTACCATTGGTTGTGGAACCGCTTAACCTCAGCAATCAAAAGCAACCTAAAGTACCTGCGGCGCAGGTGCTTGCCCAGATCATTGCCGACCTGGATTATGGTATTGCCAATTTGAACGCTGCAGCTTATTATGCTAACGGCGGCCACGCTGCAGCTTCATCTGCAAAGGCATTAAAGGCAAGGGTTTTGTTATTTGCAGCATTTGGCAGCACTGGTACGCCTGATGCCGCCATGCTTACACAGGTTAAAAACCTATGTCTTGATTTGATGGCACAATATAAACTGAGTACCAATTTTGAGGATATTTTCAGGGATGCTGCCCAGAAAAACAATACCGAGATCATGTTTTCGGTTAACTTCCTGGCTCCAAACAATACGGCTCCATGGGATATGTATTATGGCGACTGGGATGCTTGTGCGCCTATGCAAAATATGGTGGACGCTTACGAGTGCACCGATGGACAACCATATGGTACCTCGCCATTAACTGATACAAAAAATCAGTTCAAAAACCGCGACCCAAGGTTGGCCAAAACTGTATATGCCGATTCAGTATATTTTGGTCCAGGCAAGGTTCACCATCCTTCAAATCTGAGGCCTACAGGCTATGGGATTATAAAATTCCTCGAACCAAATAATATCCCTTACGGCTTTTCAACCCTTAGCCAGCAGGATGCGGTTATACTGCGTTTAGGTGAGGTGATGCTGATGTATGCAGAAGCTCAAAATGAAATTGCCGGCCCTGATGCAACAGTTTATAAAGCTATGGCCGATTTGCGCGCAAGGGTAAATATGCCGGCTTACCCGGCCGGGTATACCAAAGATCAGATGCGTGAACGCATCAGGCACGAACGCCGTGTTGAGCTTGCTTTCGAAGGCTTGCGTCACTATGATCTGTTAAGATGGCATATTGCCGGCCCGGTACTTAACGCGGTAAAAACCAGCCTTATCAATTATCATTTTGAGGATAAATTTTACCATTGGCCTCTGCCTCAAACAGAAATTGACAAGAGCGGAGGCGTACTTATACAAAATCCGGATTACAAATAGCAACCGGATCTTAAAAGCCAGAGGCGGCCTGTCAATGAAGCGCATGCCAAAATCTGGACAACAGTCTTAATTAATCATGTGATGAGCCCGGTATTTTATCGGGCTCATTCCTTTAGTTTGAGTTTGACCCATTCCAAAAGCTTTTAACTGTATAATTCCGTACTTTATATAAAAGCTAAAAACAGAATGCACAAGGCCCAAAGTTTAATGTGTTGATTATTAATATTATTTATGCAGCTCAATGATGTTCAAACCTGCCGGTGACCTTGTCTATCCTGATCTTATAGACGATCAGGTCGATCTTGTCGCCAATATCATACTCATTTGCGGTTATACCATGGGAGGGATGGTCTGTAGCATGTTCCACCAGTGGCATAACCCGGTGGATCAGTAACTGCATTGTCTGCTCTTGTTCCGCTATGTCTGTAATTTCTTCAAATGTACCCCAGGCTATGACACTTTTCCAGCTAAAGATGTTTTTTATATCATCAACTTCAAAACAAACTTTAGGGTTTTTTCGCATCATTTCAATTTTCTTTCCCGGACCGGAATGCGCATAGATTACGCCGTTCTTGTATACATAGTTAACGGGTACGATATACGTGGTGCCCTGGGCATGACACCCTAAACGGCCGATTACCTGCCGGCTAAGCAACGCTTCAATTTCCGGTTGTTCCAATTTTCCTAACATAACGGCGAATATTAATTGACCAAAGCTAAGCTCATCACTGTTTAAACAAAATGCTGCCGGTCAGTTAAGGGCATGATCGCCGTCACATTTGTGTCAGTATCCCTTGGGCTGTTGATGTTGTGATACATGTTATGCATCCCGATCTGCCGGCTGTTGTACATCATCGCAATCACAGGGATATTTACCTGTGATTGTTTTTTATGTTGCTTTATTAATCAATTGGACCGGTTTCGGGTGTACAATCAATTGTATAAGTGACGGCCGTCACTATTTTAACCTGCCGAACATCGCAACTTTACCTCATAAAAATAATGTTATGAAAGTAGTTGAGGTAAGCTATGCCGCCAGTAAACGAACGGTCATTTCCCTGTTATACAATTTAAAGTTTTAAAAGCGTGAATAATAAGAGCAGCATAACTGGGATCGAAAATTTTTACGCGGTCGGAATTAATTATAAAAAATCGGACGCCCGGCTTAGAGGCCGTTTTGCAATTTCAAACGAGCAATATGAAGCCATATTGAAAGAGGCCGGTAATTATGGCGTTAGCTCATTATTTATCTTGTCGACATGTAACCGTACCGAAATCTACGGAGTAACCAATACGCCAAATGAACTGGTTAATCTGTTATGCAGTGTTACCAATGGCGAAATAAAAGAATTTAAGGGTCACTGCTATAAAAAGGAAGGCATTGGCGCGGTTGAACATATGTTTAACGTTGCAGCTGGTTTAGATTCACAGATACTTGGAGACTATGAAATTATCGGGCAGTTTAAACAGGCTGTAAGATTTGCGAAAGACCGCGGTTTTATCAATACCTTTTTAGAAAAGCTATATAATACTGTTTTGCAAGCCTCAAAGCAGATCAAAAATCAAACGGGCCTCAGCAAAGGAACTACTTCCGTATCATTTGCAGCTCTGCAATCCATTAAGCAATATCATGCTGATGCGACAAATATTTTGATTGTAGGGGCAGGTAAAATGGGGCAGCGTACATGTAAAAACATTAAAGATTACCTGGGACAAAAGGTTCGTATTACTTTGGTTAACAGGACTGTTGATAAGGCAGAGCGGCTTGCCGAAGAAATGGACGTTAGTTATGGCCATATAGCAGATTTGCCAACGCTCATTTCTCTTGCAGATGTTATTATTGTAACCACAGCTTGCGCTACGCCTGTAATTTTTAAAGCTGATCTTGAATATTGCAGTGAAAAACTGATCATAGATTTGGCAATACCCAACAATGTTGAACCCGCAGCATCAGAATTACCGCACATTAAACTGGTTAATATTGACGAACTCTCGCTTGTTAACAGTGAAACTATTCAGAAAAGGCAAAGTCAGGTTATTGCCGCGCGAGAGATCAACAACCATTTCATCAACAGGTTTGTTGAATGGTGCGAACTGCGAAAAAGCTGCATAGTGGTGAATGCCATTAAAAAACAGTTAACCTCCATTTGTTTAAGCCAATCTAAATCCGCCGGCTGCGTTGCGGGCTTTGTATCTTCCACGGATGAACAAAGAATACAGCAAATATTAAACGGAACAGCGGGAAAAATAAAAGGCGTTAACAAAGCCGGCTGCCATTACCTGGAGGCTTTAAATGAATTTATGTCGCCCCCGGGTTTACCAACCAACATATTAAATCCTGAGCGAACGTTAATATAAATAACAATAGACAGCCAAGGCAGATGTTTGAGGTTATCGGATAAACGGAAGTAATATCAATTTTGCCTGAATATAACCGGGGCATGAAAGAGATTATTAAATAGCGAATAAGAAAAAGAGGGTTTCCGGCGTTCAAAATATCATAGTACCTTTATTACTAAACATATTTTGCAGTATTGCCTGATACAGTACGATTTTTGTTAGTCATTGATCATCATCTTATCTGACTTCGCTATGGAAACCGCAAATCAACACCGCAGGGATTTTATTAAGACAGCCGCCATTGGGTCACTAACCGGGCTGACATTGTTATCAGCTTGTAATGACAACGATGATGAGGAGGATCAAAAAGTATCGCCACCCGAGGATCTTATGCAGGAGCACGGTTTACTGAACCGGGTGCTGCTCATTTATGACCATTGCAAAGGCCTCCTAATAGATAAGCAGGGTTTCCCGATGGAAGCATTGTTAAACTCGGCTGGCATTATTCGCACCTTTGTTGAGGATTACCATGAAAAGCAGGAAGAAAACTATCTGTTCCCACGTTTTCAAAAGGCCAACCAGTTAACTGATCTTGTACAAACGTTGCTGGCGCAGCATAAGGCTGGGCGTACTATCACGGATGAGCTCATGCAATTAACTAAGTCTCAAAACCTGACCGATACGGAAAAACAGCAGCTTATTACCTTGTTGAATAATTTCAACAGGATGTACCGCCCGCATGAAGCGCGCGAGGATACCATTTTATTCCCCGCCTTCCGCAAGATCGTATCCCATCATGAATATGACGCGCTGGGTGAGGAATTTGAAAATAACGAACATAAACTGTTTGGCAAAAACGGGTTTGAAGACATGGTTGAGAAAGTGGCCGGTATCGAAAAGTCTTTAGGTATTTATGAGCTGGCCCGGTTCACGCCAGGCACCTAACTGCAAATTGCCCACTATTTTTTGTTTCCTATCGATAACAGGCTGGCATTAATAGCCACCACTACCGTGCTCACTGTCATGAGTACCGCGCCAATTGTCGGGCTCACCATAATACCCTGGTTGTACAGAACGCCTGCTGCCAGTGGCAGGGTTATCACATTGTAACCTGTTGCCCAGGCCAGGTTCTGTGTCATTTTACGGTAGGTGGCTTTACCAAACAGGATCAGGTTAACGATGTCTTTAGGATTGCTGTTCACCAGCACAATGCCGGCGGTTTCGGCAGCAATGTCACTGCCCGAGCCAACAGCAATGCCAACGTCGGCCTGTGCAAGTGCGGGGGCGTCGTTTACACCATCACCTGTCATTGCTACAAACTCGCCCTGTTGCTGTAATTCTTTGATCTTTTCCAGTTTTTCATGCGGCAGTACTTCGGCAAAAAAACCATCCATTTTCAGCTGTGTGCTAACACTTTCGGCAACCTGCTTATTATCGCCGGTCAGGAGTATCGACTTGATACCGTTTTCGTGGAGGGTTGCTATCGCTCCCTTTGATTCCTCCCTGATGGCATCGCCAAGGGCAACAAACCCGGCAAGTTTTTCATCGATCAATACAAATACCACTGTTTCGTTACTGGACACCTTGAAATTTGCCGGAAGGCCGATACTATTTTCTTTCAGATAACCGGGACTGACCACTTTGATGTGCTTTTGCTCTGTAACCGCTTCAACGCCTTTACCAGTGATCGCTTTAAATTGTGTTACTTCGGGAAGGGTTAGTTTTCTTTTTTTAACTTCACTTAAAATGCCTGTGGCTATCGGATGTTCTGAATTGCTTTCCAATGCCCCCGCCAGCCTAAGTAATTCATCTTCGCTTTTCAATACTCCTCCGGTAAGCACCGTCCTGGATACCTCAAATTTTCCTTTAGTTAAGGTGCCGGTTTTATCAAAAACAATAGAAGTGATCTTTCGTGCATTTTCAAAAGCAGTCCTGTTTTTGATCAACAGGCCATGTTGCGCCGATAAGGATGTTGATTTAGCTACCACGAGGGGAACAGCCAGGCCGAGCGCATGCGGGCAACAGATCACAATAACGGTCACCATTCGCTCCATGGCAAAAGCCAGGTCGTGCCCCAGGCTAATCCATACCACGAATGTAGTTATACCGGCTAAGAGCGCAATGATAGTTAGCCAACGGGCCGCTTTATCTGCTAACAACTGCGTGTTTGATTTAGCGTTTTGCGCATCGCGGACAAGATCGATGACTTTGAACAAATAGGAATCTTTACCGCTATGTGTAACACGAACTTTTAATGAACCGTTACCGTTCACCGATCCGGCAATCACTCGCTGGCCTTTTGTTTTTTGCACCGGGGCAGATTCCCCTGTCAGCATGGACTCATTCAGGTAACTCTCGCCATCTTCCACCATACCGTCGGCGGGTACCTTTTCGCCTGGTTTAATTAAGATCAGGTCATTTTCTTTCAGGCTTTCCGTTTTCACGTCCTCTGTAATGTCTCCTTTAAATACGTGCGCGGCTGAAGGCATGAGCTGGACCAGCAATTCGAGCTCGCGCGAGGCGCCGGCTATCGATTTCATTTCGATCCAGTGTCCCAATAGCATAATGAGAATAAGCGTGTCCAGTTCCCAAAAGAAATCCATGCCATTAAGCCCGAATACGGTAGCCGCACTGTACAGGTAAGCAACGGATATGGCGAAACCGATCAGGGTCATCATTCCGGGGTTTTTCGCCTTTAGTTCCGAAAGCCACCCGGTCAGAAAAGGCCGGCCGCCATAAAGAAAAACTGCCGTCGACAGCGCAAAAAGTATATACCGGTCGCCCGGGAAACCAATTTGCAGGTGCAGCCAGTGTCGGATCATGGGCGATAGCGCCAATATAGGTAGGGTGAATGCTAGCACTACGTAAAAACGCTTACGGAAATCAGCGATCATGGCTCCGTGATCATGCCCGGCGTGGCCCATGTCTCCATGCCCCATACCATTTTCTTCCTGATGTTGTGGATGCTGGTGCCCTTTCATTTCAGGCATTTCGTGCTGGTGTTCATGATGCTGATGTTCCATAGTCGTTTGTATTAATTAGCTTTACTTACTGATAACTACTAATAGGTTAATGTTAATCCGGCGCCTAAGCCCATATCACTGTCATAGTGGCTGGAGAAAGAAAAATTCTTATTAACGATATAGCGCAGTCCGGTGCTATATTCTTTATCGGTATTGCCTGTTATAGAAAACCGGAGCCTGCTGGTCAATGCAATATCCTCCCGGCCAAGTTGAAACCTGAGTTTGCCATTGCCATCAATACGGGCATCGGCCACAAACAGTAATGGCAAAGTGTAGGCCAAACCTGCAACTACCGTATGCCGGTTGTTTTTATTGCTGAGCTGACCGAACAGGTTTTTTTCCTGTTCGTTTGTTTTTTTATAATGATAATCAAATCCTGCATAAGCATACAGCCATTGCATACGGCCAAAGTACCTTCCAAACATCGTTTCACTCTCATATCCCTTGGTATTGTTTATTCCAAGGTGCCACATGGTAGAAAATTTCCAGCGGGTATTTGCTAAAGCCGCGTTGCCATCGCTGCCGTTTGTTTCCAGCCCCAGTTTGGCCGATGCATAGTATTTACGATCGTCGGCAGCTACTTTCTTAAATCCAGCTGCCGGGTCGGGCACTTCGGGGTTAGGCGGCGAGTTTTCGTAACTGAAGATCCGCCCCATACCGCTCATCATATGGTATAGGATATGACAATGGAAAAACCAGTCGCCGCTTTCGCTGGCACGGAATTCGATGGTGTCCCTTTCCATCGGCATAATATCCAGGGTGTTCTTCAGCGGCGAGTATTCTCCCTGTCCGTTTAATACCCTGAAATAATGCCCGTGAAGGTGCATAGGGTGACGCATCATGGTATTGTTATAGAGAATGATACGAACATTTTCTCCCCGCTTAATCAGGATCTTGTCAGATTCCGAAACGGTTTTGTTGTTGATCGTCCAGACATAGCGGTTCATGTTACCGGTTAATTCAAAATTGAACACTTTGGTAGGGCCGGTTGGAAGCGTTGTCGGTTGAAGGGCTTTCAGCATACCATAGTTCAGGGTAACCGGCGGCTTGCCTTTGTCAAGTTCGGGATACATCACGGTGTTCATGTCCATTACCTGGGTAGTCATCTTCATTCCTTCCATTTCCTTCATGTTACCGTGCATATCCATCATATCATTCATCATTTTCATGCCGTCAAAATATTTCAGCTTAGGCAGCTTTTTAGCGGCGTGTTTGGCACCGCTGCCCAGCCAAAGCGACGTATATTTGGTACGATCTTCGGGTGTCGCCAGGAACTCATAACTGCCATCGGCAGGGATAGTAACTATCAGGTCATACGTTTCTGCAACGCCTACGATCATCCGGTCCACCTCAACAGGCTGAACATCTTCGCCGTCATTGGCAACAACTTTTAGTTTGCCGCCCGCCCAGCCAAGCCAGAAATAGGTAGAAGAACTTCCGTTAATTACCCGCAGTTTCACCTTGTCGCCGGCTTTAAATTCGGGAGCTTGGTTTTCGGCCTTGCCATTGCTGAAAAAACGGTCGTAGTAAACATCGCTTACATCCATAGCCGTCATGCGTTTCCATTCATTGGCCAGCTTTGTTTTGAAATGTCCGGTTTGTATCGCCTGCAAATAATTCTGGGTACTGCCTTTACGGATGGCATACCAGTCTGTGGCATTATGGAGCCGGCGCTGTACCTGTTCCGGGTTTTCATCGGTCCAGTCGCTTAGCAGCAGGGTATATTCCTTTAAAGGGGATGGCTGTTTTTTATGAATGATAAATGCCCCGTACAGCCCGCTTTGTTCCTGCGTCATCGTATGGGAGTGGTACCAGTAGGTTCCGTGCTGCACCAGCGGAAATTTGAATAGGTGCGTTTCACCAGCCTTGATGGGCGTGGTAGTTAGATAGGAAACACCGTCATACCGGTTGGGCAGGATCAGCCCGTGCCAGTGGATAGAGGTTTCCATCATCATTTCATTGTGCACATAGATCTCGGCAGTATCGCCTTCGGTAAATTCCAGTTCGGGTGCAGGGATACTGCCATTTATAGCCATAGCCGGCCGCTGTTTGCCGGTATAGTTAACGGTGGTATCATTGATATATAAGTGGTAAATCTCCCGGTTGCCTGTCTTGGTGAAAAACGGAAGATGCTTGCTCTGACCGGCAGACTCCATTTTCATCCCCGAATGTTGGGCAATGGAACTGACAACAGGCAGCAAAAAAAGGAACAATAAAATAAACTTCTTCATAGTATTAAAATATAAGGCCGGAGTATATGCCCCGGCCCTTTAATTACTTAGCTGCAGGTAAAGTTTCTTTTACAGCGCCACAGGTTAACATTTGATTGCCGTAGTAGGGATTTTGAATAGCGGCAGTTTCACTTAACCAATATGATTTTTTCATCGGACAATAGTCGCGGTAAACAGGGGCATTGTTCAGTTTGATTGCCTGTACGGTGGCGAACATGTTTTCTGAAAGGCTGGCAAAATGTTCACGCTGATGCGTGATATCATCGCTTTCCGAAATATGGCGGGCATCGAACTGCAACTTATCCGCATATTTTGTCCAGCTAGTTTTATCAGCTGCTGAAAGCTTGTCGACCGGAAATGAACTGATTGCAGCCAGCAACATTTTGGCTTTGGCATTGGTTGCAGACGCGTCGCCGCTGATCAGGGCGTTTTTTACGCCATAATAGGCCGAAAGTACATCCGCTTTGGATGAAGTGTTTTGTGCTTTAACCTGGTTAAAAGCAAATAGCATGATGATGGCGAAAACGAAAATTTGAATCTTTTTCATGATATAGAAATGATTAAGTAATGAATATCATTTCCCGCCGTAGCAGGAAACTATAGATTAAAGAAGTTTTAGGGTTGCAGGGTAGCCATAAGAAAGCTACCGGGCTTCGGATTGAAGCAAAAGGAAAATCAAATGCGGAATGTGCAGTTGCGTAAAAAAACAGGTAGGGTAGTGACAAGCGGCGGTGACTGGCCAACCGGATGACTAATTTTCAGCGGCAGGTAATTGTAAGGCACTAACCCGAAAAGCGGTATAACCAACAATGCGGGGCTTGTGCCCAGGCCAATCTGGCTGTACGTAAGTGAGCTGCTCTTTTCCGATTTCAGTTGCTGGTGTTTATCTGTACAGCATTTTTTTGCAGCCTTGCCATGGTAGTTCATACCGCAAGTATTGCATTTTTTGCCCTGCTCATCATGCCACAACGCAACTTTGACCAGCCTGCCCATGCAGTACTGATAATGCAATGTTGCACCCGAAGAAACCCCGAGGTACAGCACAGCTAAAAAAGTTACGAACAGTTTCTTCATCACGGTACAAATATGAGCAAATTAGTAAAGTGTTGTTTATAGAATTTCTTTTTCTTTTTATGTTTTTTTGGGATAGATCACCTTCCAAACATAGAATAAACCATCCTTGCAATAAATGATAACCATTACTTTTTTACATGCTGATGATCAATGATTTGCTTTTTTAAATGCCGGTACTTTGGAAAAAAAAACAATCATGAAAAAACTAATCACAGCTATTTTGTTTATTACAGCTGCGCTATTATGGAATAGCGTACCTGCATTTGCGCAAACAGAACCTAAGAGTGTTCCTGCCAGCGAAATTCATATTAATAAAAAAGGTGAAATCCATGATCACGGCGGTACGCTGCTCGGGTATATCAGCAAAGATGATATCGTAAAAGATGCCCAGGGCAACAAGGTTTATTTTGTCGACCGGGACGGTAACGTGATCGATGCCAAGGGCAATAAATTGGGCAAAGCAAGGAAAGACGGTTTTTATTTTAATAATGAGGGTGAAACCGTACTTAAAGTTAAGGATAAGGACGCCGAAGAATGCGAAATCCTTGATCCCGCAGGACATAACCTTGGCACGACACACAAAAATTATAAACTGCATGCATGCGCCGCGCATTGTTTCTGGCTGAAAAAGAAAAATACGCCACACCCGGTGCATTAATTAAAGGGAGTATCACAACATACTCCCTTTTCTGTTTGCTAATTCAAAGCTGCTAATCAGCACTTTCATAGTTGTTGTTTTTAAGCGAGGGTTGTATCCCCACTATCCTGCTCAGCCCGTAGTTAAATATGACGGAGATCATTTTTGTTTTTGATTGTTTACCCTTATCAGATTTCATCCGGCAACGATATTTGTACTATAAAATATTCAAACGATGGAAGCACTTATCGAAGACACCGAACTGGAATTTGAACTTCAGGAAATTTACCTCACTGGTAAACAATGGCTGGCAGACCTGGCCTTCATGGATAATGAGCATGCCTTTTTAACAAAACTGCTGGCTGGCGAAAAAAGCCCGGCCAGGCATATGGAAGAAGGGCTGCACTCCGCTATGCTTGAGCAACATGACCTGCATAAAGATATTCTTCATTTCATAAACAAAATAGAACAATTGATCGTTGTTCCGGGAGCTGTGATCGGGTTATCGCTGATAGATGACTTTATCAGTTTACAGATCAGGGTAGGGGGTGCTTTATTGGCAATGAAGGACCTTAAATTGGCGTTTACAGGCATAAGGCGGGCTGCTTAGTTCCACAAGAAAACTTAATTTATAAAGGTTTTGACAAAAAGTATTTATATCACTTCGGCCGAACCCTATAGCGGCAAATCAGTTATTGTATTGGGCCTGGTGGCTATGCTGCTTGGCCGGGCACAAAAGATAGGTTATTTGAAACCCATTATACCGTTTGGCCCGGAAGAGCAGCCAGATACCCATATTGAAACGGTTTTGGCACATTTTCAACTACCGCAAACTTATCGGGATACCTATGTATTTACCCGGCAGGGGGCTATGCAGCAGATCAAAGATCAGCACCAGGGCGACATGATCGACGCGATTATCGCACGGTTTAAGGCCTTAGAAGCGACGTGCGATTTTACTGTAGTTGAAGGGAGTGATTTTGAAGGGCAGGGAACGGCATTTGAGTTTGAAACTAACCGGCTCATCGCCAAAAATCTGAACTCCCCCGTCTTACTCCTTGTATCGGGCGTGGGGAAAACCACTGCCGGAATTGTTCAGGATGCGCTGAATTTCAAGCAGGCTTACCAGGCGCAGGATATTCAGGTATTAGCGGTTGTTGTCAACAGGGTACAGGCCGATCAGGCTGCAGATGTACAACAATTGCTGCGTGCGCAATTGTCTGAAAATATACTTATCGCGGTTATACCCGCTGATCCGGGCCTGGAAAACCCAACTGTTCACGATATTTTTGAAAAGTTGGACGGCAGGTTGCTGTTTGGTAGTGAACACCTCGGAAACCAGGTTGATAACTTTGTGACCGGCGCCATGCAGGTGCCCAATTTTTTGAATTATCTGAAGGAGAATGTTTTGATCGTTACACCTGGCGACAGGGGAGATATTGTCATCAGCTCGTTGCAAGCCAATCAATCTGCCAGTTATCCCCGCGTGGCCGGCATTATACTTACGGCAGGCGCAATTCCGGAAGAACCGGTGATGAGGTTGATTGAAGGATTGCAGAACGTTGTCCCTATCCTCGCTGTCGGGTCAGGCACTTTTGAAACAACTAACCAGGTGGCAGCGGTTAAAGCCCGTATTACAGCGGATAATACTAAAAAAATACGGCTTGCTATAGAAACATTTAACCGTTATATAGATATCGCCGCCCTTGATAAAATGCTGGTAACATATCATTCCAATGTGATGACGCCGCACATGTTTCAATACCAGCTCACCCAATGGGCTAAGCGGCAGCGCAAAACTATTGTACTGCCCGAAGGGAATGACGACCGCATCCTGCAGGCGAGCGCAAGGCTGATTGCACAGCAGTTGGTTAACATTATCCTGCTTGGCGATCCTGCAGAAATAGCCGCTTCGGTGAAACGGTTGGGCATTGACCTTGATCTCAATAAGGTAACCGTTATACCCCCGGCCAGTTCGCCTCATTACGAAGATTATGTTCAAACACTGTATGAGCTGCGTAAAAGTAAAAACGTAACCCTCGAAATGGCGAGGGACCTCATGACGGATGTATCTTATTTTGGAACGATGATGGTTTATAAAGGGCATGCCGACGGAATGGTTTCCGGGGCCGTTCATACCACTCAGCATACCATACGCCCCGCTCTGCAGTTTATCAAAACAAAGCCCGGCATCTCTACGGTGTCATCTGTTTTTTTTATGTGCCTGGCCGACCGTGTTTCTGTATTTGGCGATTGCGCGGTAAATCCCGACCCTACTGCCGAAGAACTGGCCGAGATAGCTATCTCGTCGGCAGATAACAGCCTGCGTTTTGGCATTGAACCGCGTGTTGCAATGCTTTCATATTCATCGGGTACATCAGGTTCAGGAGCCGACGTGGAAAAGGTTAGGCGAGCTACCCAATTGGTGCGTGATAGACGGCCCGATATTAAAGTAGAAGGGCCCATACAATATGATGCCGCTGTAGATCCGGTAGTTGGCAGCCAGAAAATGCCCGGTTCAGAAGTTGCAGGCAAGGCAAGCGTATTGATTTTCCCTGATCTGAATACCGGGAATAACACTTACAAAGCGGTACAGCGGGAAACGGGAGCCCTGGCCATTGGGCCGATGCTGCAGGGGTTGAATAAACCGGTTAATGACCTTAGCCGCGGTTGCACTGTTGATGATGTTTTTAATACCGTTATTATCACTGCCATCCAAAGTCAGGATAGCCCGGCCTCACTATAATTTTACATATGGAAATATTTGTTATCAATTCAGGCAGCAGCTCTATCAAATACCAGTTGTTTTCTCAGGATTCAAGCAGCCCACTTTGCAGTGGCCTGGTTGAACGCATCGGTCAGCCGGATGCGCTGATCACTCATAAATACAGGCAGCATGACGAAGAAAAAGTGTTGTATATTCAACAACAGGTACCCGATCACGAAGCCGGCATGCAGGCTGTGGGCGAACTGCTCATCAGGGATGGTATCGCGGTGATCCGCGATTCGGGACAAGTGGGCGCGGTTGGCCATCGTGTAGTTCATGGCGGCGAAAAACTTACCGGTACCACAGTCATTACGCCCGGGGTAAAAGACAAGATCAAAGCACTGTACCCACTGGCGCCTTTGCATAATCCGGGGCATATAAAGGGTATCGAAGTGTCAGAAAAGATTTTCCCCGAGGCTGTACAGATTGCTGTATTTGATACCGCGTTTCATACATCGCTACCCGAAAAAGCTTTTAGGTATGCTATACCCGACTCTTTTTATAAAAACCACGGCATTCGTGTTTATGGCTTTCATGGCATAAGTCATCAGTACGTTAGTGGTGAAGCAATGAAATATCTTAATCATACAGACGCAAAACTCATTACCATTCACCTTGGTAATGGCTGCAGCATGGCCGCTGTTAACGGCGGAAAGAGCGTGGATACAAGTATGGGGCTTACCCCACTTGATGGGTTGATCATGGGAACAAGAAGCGGAAGCATTGATGCCTCGGTATTATTATACCTTTCAGAACAAGAAAATTACAGTACAGAACAGCTTACTACGTTGTTAAACAAACAAAGCGGCATGCAAGGGCTTACCGGTCATAATGATATGCGGGATATCAGCGCGCTTTATAATAATGGGAATGACCGGGCGGAGCTTGCTTATGAGATGTATGCCTACCGGATTAAAAAATTTATTGGCGCTTATGCCGCTGCAATGAACGGGCTTGATGCAATTGTGTTTACAGCTGGGGTTGGTGAAAATGATGCCCTGGCACGCGACCTAGTTTGCCGGAATATGGATTTTTTAGGCATTAAGCTGGATGACGCAAAAAATTCAGAAAAAGGCAATGGGATTCGTGATCTTAGTGCACCGGCTTCTCGTGCCAGAATATTGGTGGTGCCCACCAATGAAGAATTGGAAATTGCCCGGCAGTGCAGGCAATTGCTCGGTGAAACCACCGGGCGGTAACTGGATCCCATGCAAATATTTTATAATTCTGGGGATCATTACTTAAGTTCATGAACTCATCGGAACAGCAAGTAACGGTATGTTCAGCCCGATAGCCATTTGGCGGGTTTTACTTCGGTGAAGAAGTGAAGACCAGAAGCCGTGCTTTTTGGGGATCATGATCAACAACTCGGCGCCACAAGTAATAAGCTCTTTTTTTAATTCGGCAACGATTTTATTTGAATTAGTTTCTCTATAAACACAATCAATACCAGCTGCCTGGAAATTATGCGGTACTGTGCCCTGAACAGGTTTTATTTCAGCTGCTTCTTTATTAACATAAAAAACCTCCACCGGCGATTCGAAAGCAATAACTTCATTCCGAATCGTGGAAAGTAAGTGTACGGGCTGATCATTAGCCACATCACATGCCAGCATGATTTTCCTTAGCCCTTTGAACCGGGCGCCAATGGGGACGACCAGCACAGGGAAAGCCAAATTTTTGATGGCAGTTGTAGTTGTATTGCCCAAAATCCAGTCCTGGCTTTCAGGGGCCATGCCAAGCACTACCAGCGAAGCATTGTGCTTTTTTACCAGGTTTTGTAATTCATCTGTTACCGGCGTATAACTGGTTTCACAACTGACAGTGATGTCGTGAACCAATGCGGTTATTGCTGCTTGTTGTGCAAGCCGGTCTTGATTTTTTGCCTCCAGGTCGCTTACGGTTGAAGCTGGCAGGAGCGTATTCGATTCGTGCAGGGACAAGCTGAAGGCATTAAAAAGCAGAAGCCTGTAGTTGAAATGTTTGGCCAAAGCGGCGGCATAGGTTACCGCGTTTTCGGCAGCCGGCGAATAGTCTGTTGCAGCAATTATAGTTTTCATATGGGTGACTGGTTGTTTTGTTAATATTCATAAAACCATTAAATACGGGCTCGTAAAAGTAGAAGACCCTTTGTACAGTAAATAGCGCAGTTAAACAGTGCAACCTGTTCTGCTTTTTTATCGGCGGTTTCTTAAAAACAAAGATCAAGAATGGCTTTAAACTTCAACATGACGTTGATCAGCTTAAAAAATGATCACAATTACTAACAACTGCAGGGAAACCAGAAGGCAATCAGGGAGAAGATCAACTGCCATAGCGCCGGGCCATTTTGAAAAGTTTATTTTAGGAGATAGGGCTTTTTAAAAATAGCGTAGATAATGTGGGCAGAAAGAGAACAGGAAACCAATTGTTGGCAGCCATTTGATCGATGGGTGACTGACGCAAAAAATATCGCAGCAGGGTAAACGTAATCTTTACGTCACCTTTCTAAATAATAAAAGACAATTTTATCTTTTATTATTTACATTTGTCCATCAACTCATAAAAAAATGGAACCGTCAGAAATACACATTGTATTGAATGCTAATAGCCTAATAAGTGATCTGCTGAAGTATAACGAAGAGCTGATAATCCAAAAACTTACCGAACTCAATAAAAATTTTAACCGGCTGAAAAACCCTGTGCTCAGAAAGGTTTTAGCCAAACGGGTATCCGTTGCTCAGGCTTGCAGGATAGCAGGCTGCTCGCTGAATGAATTTTTTGACGTCCTTAAACCGCTTGGATTTAAAGCGGCGCACGAAGCTGTTGAAGTTGACAGGTTACCGCTTTCGCTTGCTGCTTCTTTTAATAAAATTATCGACCTCGATGTCAGACCGATTTTGGCGGCAGGAAATGACCCTTTAAAAATGATCCTTACTACGGCGGCCGGGCTTAAAAATGGCGAGGTGCTTAAAGTGATCAATACTTTTGAACCTGTGCCGTTAATCAACCTCCTGGAAAATAAGGGATACCGTTCGTTTATTGACATCGCGGGACCGGAACTTGTGAATACTTATTTCCTAAAGAAAGAGGCCCAACCTGATGAGCTTATAATGGATATATCGGAATTATCGGTTGAAGCAGATGGGCTCACGGAACTTATGAAAGCCTATCAATTGCACATTATGGATGTCAGGCCTTTCCAAATGCCTAAGCCTATGACTATGATCCTTGACAAGCTGGAAACGCTGAAGACCACTGAAGCCTTGTATGTCCGGCATCGAAAAGTCCCAGTTCACCTGCTCCCGGTATTAAAAGAAAGAGGTTTTGACTTTCGCGTCATGGAAACAGCGGAAGCAGTTATCCTGTTTATCTATAGGCCATGAATATGATCACTAAACAGCATCCCGAATTATACCCTATTGTAAGGGCTCACTACCTGGCTTCAGCGGTTTGTTTTGTGCTTATCGGCGTCTTGTTTTTCTTTGCGTCGGCAGACTTTGCCGGGCACTATTTTCAGCCGAAATTATTAGCCATTACCCATCTTGCCGCGTTGGGCTGGGTTACCATGGTTATTTTCGGTGCAGCGTATCAACTGGTACCGGTCATACTTGAAACAGGTTTGTCAGGCTATCGTTTGCCCTGGTTATCATTCGTCGCTTTTTTGAGCGGGCTTGTCCTGTTGGTTTGCTCTTTCTGGCGTTTTGAACCAGGTTTATGTATGCAGGGAGGGGCTCTGCTGCTGCTAACCGGCATGCTTGGCTTTACCACTGTTATTTTTCTAACAGGAAAAAGGTTGAAGAACAAAAAGGAGAACATTCATCAGGAAATGATCAATACTTCCTGTATCTGGTTGCTGGCCACCGGTGTTCTTGGGGTTCTGCTGGTGTTCAACCTCCGTTACGCCTTTCTGCCACAGGATCACCTTCAGTTTTTAAGGCTCCATGCGCATATGGGAATGGGTGGGTGGTTTTTATTGTTAGTGATAGGGGTAAGCAGTAAATTGGTGCCAATGTTCCTGGTGTCCCGCAAACAGAATTTGTGGCTGCTTGATTGGGTTTATTATCTGCTGAATGGCGGCCTGCTTGCATTTGTGATCGATACGTACCTGGAAGGTATCAACAACCGAACCTATCTCATCGCACTGCTTCCAACTGCAGCGTTTATCATATATTTCATTTATTTAATCCAATGTTACCGGTCACGAATGAAAAGAAGGTTGGATTTACCTATGATGTACACCATGTTGTCTTTTATATTGCTGCTGGCTGCATTGCT
Source organism: Mucilaginibacter rubeus (assembly GCF_014643835.1). GTDB lineage: Bacteria > Bacteroidota > Bacteroidia > Sphingobacteriales > Sphingobacteriaceae > Mucilaginibacter > Mucilaginibacter rubeus. Next base: position 594,266 of record NZ_BMKD01000001.1, read on the forward strand.
GATACAGCCGCTCATTATTAACGCGCATGTTCAAAATACCGCACAAGGCATTGCGCTTACTAAACTATACGGGCTATTGGTGCTAATGGGCTGGCTTTCTTTACTGATCCTGGGGCAGGCGTTTAAAACTTTGCCTTTCCTGGTTTGGCTAAAAATTTATGGACCAGGCACCGGCAAAGAACCTACACCTTTACCTTCGGATCTATACAGTCAAAAATTACTGGTCATCCAGGGTATCGCCTTTACCGGTTTTATATTATCCATGATCACTATGGCGTTATCCGGCCTGGCTGCGCCTGCGCGTATTGCCTCAGGTTGCCTGCTGTTAACGGCGCTTTGCTATCTTTTAAATTTAACCAGGGTCCTTACCCACAAAAAAACAACCGGCCATGCATAGCTTTGACATTACCGATCCTGATACCTACATAGAAATGGAAGCATGGGAGCGCTTACGATCCATTATTGACCCTGAACTTCATGTCAATATCATTGATTTGGGACTTGTTTATACTATCAGGGCAAATAGCACGGTGAGGATGCTGGTGGTGGTAATGACCTTGTCGTCGCCCAGTTGCCCGGTAGGGGAAGCCATTTTGCAGGGGGTGGCCAATTGCCTCGAAGCCAGATTTGTGGACTACAAGACAGATGTGCAACTCACCTGGGAGCCAGCATGGGGCTTTGATAATATTACCGAAGAAGGCAAAAAACAGTTGTGGGGATAATGGACTGGATAAGTAAAGGCCGGTGTCATTATTGGGCAGGAGGCAGCTTTGTGGTGCTTGCTGTTTTTGGCGTGGTGCTCAGGCTGATGCATGTTACCTTTGTGCCTCATTTAAACTATACTTTTTTGCTGCATGCTCACTCGCATTTCGCTTTTGCCGGGTGGGCCTTTCTTGGATTGGCCATGTTATTGGCCGGACGGGTTTCGCCTGTTCAAAGACGCCGGAAGTTCCTGTATGCCCTTAATGCAACACTATTAAGTGCTTATGGCATGCTGGTTAGTTTCTCCTTTCAGGGCTACAAAACAGTCTCTATTATTTTTTCGACGTTTTTTATTTTAAGTACTTATTATTTTACCCGGCAGTTCCTGAAAAGTTTAAAGGAAACACGGCAACTTTCAAAAGGCGCGCGCCAATTGACCCTTGGCGCTTTGTTTTTTCTCTGCTTTTCCTCACTGGGCCCTTTAGCCCTGGGGCCGCTTATGGTTATGGGATTAAAAGGCACGGCAGTGTACCAGGATGCAATTTATGTTTACCTGCATTTTCAGTTGAATGGCTGGATGCAGTTGGCGGCCATTGCGTTAGTTGAAATCACTTATTTCAATATGTGCCCAACCAATCCGCAGCGTTGGGTATATCAACTATTAATCTGGTCGAACCTGCCGCTGTATTTAATTTTTACCTTGTGGAGCAACCCTGCCGGTTGGGTTTTTCTGATAGCCGGAATTGCGGCTACGGGTAATCTTACCGCGTGGTTTATGATATGCCGGGGTCGGAAAGCGCGGCTGCTGAAACTGCCTTTGCTGTTAAAAGTTGCATTTTTGGCCATCACCTTAAAAACCGTTTTCCAAACCCTGGTATGTATTCCCGTCATTGGCAGATGGGCTTTCAGTGACCGTAATATCATCATTGGCTATATTCATTTGCTGACATTGGGCATCGTGACACCAGTCATACTCGATCAGTTTAAGCAAGCCGGCTTTTTCGGCGCCGGAAAAAAATTGCAGATCATAAACGGAAGTTATATAGTGTTGACTTTGGCATATCTCGTGATATTATTTGTTGAACCCGCCTTAAAACTTGTCGGAATAATAGTTCAGGATGTCGAGCCCCAATTATTGTTGCTATCCATACTGTTGCTGCTATGCGGGGTCGGCTATTTTGGGCTGCTAATTTTAGGTAGTTCAAAAAAAAGCAAGGCAGTTAGCGTGTAAAATCAGATTCAAATAATTATTTTTGGATTAACACGCCGGATATGAAAAACAAAGTTCTCCTAATCGAAGACAACCAGGACATTCGGGAAAACGCAGCAGAGCTGCTGGAGCTTTACGGTTTCGAAGTGCTGGTTGCCGACTGCGGCGAGGCAGGATTGGACCTAACTGATTTACACCCGGACTTGATTATTTCGGATGTAGTTATGCCGGGTATTAGCGGATACGATGTGTTCAATCAGCTTCAACAGGATTCCCTTAAAAAAAACATCCCCTTTATCTTTACCACTGCACTTTCCGAAAAGAGGGACCAGGACATAGCAAAAGTGATGGGAATACAAAACTATCTCATTAAACCATATGACGAAGCTGAGCTTATCAACTGTATCCGGAAGTGCCTGGACATAATCTGATTTCCCTTCGGTTGAACGCCCGGTAATTTGCCTCAAATATCGGGTTAACGTGCCATGACTATTTTTTACTGAAATTACGGCAAGGCTTTTCAAAGTTTCAGCCGGAGCTAATGAGCGCGGTCACTTTTGCGCTTTAAAAATTGATTGTTATCACATTTACGAAAAAAGAACAGCCTAAAATATACAAGAACAATAATAAAGGATAAATTTGTCTTCTATTAAATTAATAACAAATGGAAACACAAATTTTGGATGTAACGGTCATTGAACCAAAACTAAAACATCCCACTATTTTTAAGAGATTCGATGAACTGACCGGCGGTGAGGAATTGATCATTCACAATGATCATGACCCCAAACCGCTTTATTATCAGTTGCTGGCAGAGCGCGGACAGATCTTTAACTGGGAATATCTGATGAGCGGCCCGGAGGTTTGGAGGGTTCTGATTGGTAAAAAGAACCCGCATAACCAGGAAGAGACAATTGGTGAGATTGTTGCTAAAGACTATAGGAAGGCGATGGTTTTCAAAAAACTCGGCATTGATTTCTGCTGCGGCGGCAAAAAAACATTAACAGAAGCCTGCGTGAAAAAAGGGCTTGCCGTTGAAGAAGTGAAGCTCGCACTGCAGTCGGCGGATAACGGAGAATATGTAAATGCGCATAATTTTCAGGACTGGACTCTTGATTTTTTAAGTGACTACGTAGTAAATGTCCATCATAAATATGTACGTGACAATATTCCCTTTATTGGTGAACTTGCAACAAAAGTGGCGCGTGTACATGGGGACAAACACCCCGAATTGATCGTGGTGGCTAACGTATTCGCTACGGTGGCACAGGAACTGAGCATGCACATGATTAAAGAGGAGCGCATCCTTTTTCCTTATATCAGGGATATGGTGACAGCCCGGGAATTAGGTACCGCTGTGTTGCCGGCGCCGTTTGGAGGGGTTATGAATCCCATTCAAATGATGGAGATGGAGCACGAAGGAGCGGGAGAAGAACTCGAAGAGATCAGGCAAATGACAAATAACTATACGCTTCCGGAAGATGCCTGTACCTCGTATCGTATCCTTTTCCAAAAGTTGCAGGAGTTTGAAAATGACCTGCACACACATGTACACCTCGAAAATAATATTTTGTTTCCGAAGTCGGTTCAACTCGAACAGCAGTTAAAAGATAATTCTCAATTATAGGTTTTAAGTTGAAAGGATAGTAGTGTTATTATCTAAATCATGTGAATATGCCATCAGGGCGGCAGTACATGTTGGTTATAAGACCTTGACCAAAGAAAAGACCGGCATCTCAGAGGTCGCTGAAGCGATAGGTGCACCTGTACATTTCACTGCCAGGATCCTGCAGGGGTTATCCCGAAAGCGCGTCATTTCCTCCAGCAAAGGTCCGCACGGTGGTTTTTATATTGAAAACTCCGCCAAGGTTTACCTGATTGATATTATCCGGGCTATTGAAGGGGACGGGCTATTCAATGCCTGCATACTTGGACTTAAAAACTGTTCCGACACGAAGCCTTGTCCGGTGCATGACGAAATCAAGGCGGTACGGACACAACTGCTCCTCGAATTTAACAAAAAATCCCTTCGAGACCTGGTAAGCGATTACCACCAAAATAAGTTCGTTTTAAAATAAAAAAAAATTATTCAACAAACAGGAGGGGACAAGTTTAAAATAATAAAAGATAAAAATGTCTTTATTTATAGGGGTGCTTTGGGGTAGAAGCTATATAGATATATTATATATCATATAAAATGCTATTTAAATGAGATATATCACTAAAAAAACATGATTTGAATCATGAAATAGTCAAAATTAATAAAGCAATTTCGAAGTATTATAAATATGAAAATAATGAAAATTTCAACCAGCTTTATCCGGGCCGCCTTTATAGGAGGTATGGCCCTTTTGGCCGCTTGCGGCCCTTCCAATGGGGGTGATAAACAGGCAACGGAATCTGCTCCGGCTGCCAATGCCGAAAATAGTTCGGCCGCATCTTCAGCAGATGTTGACCCCGCCGCCAAAAGTGACAGCAAGGGCGTAGGTAAATTCACAAGCGTGGAGATCGGCACAATTGACAATGCAATGGCCGACAAAGGCAAAGGAGTTTTTACTGCCAAGTGCTCCGCCTGTCACCAGATCACTGATCAGAAGGTGGTTGGGCCCGGTCTGAAAGGGGTAACCAAACGCCGTACGCCGGAATGGATCATGAACCAGATCACCAATCCGGTAGAAATGGAACAAAAAGACCCCGTGGGTAAAGCACTTTTAGCAAAATATCTGACTCAGATGAGTTTTCAGAATGTAAGTGACGATGAAACCCGACAGATACTTGAGTATTTGAGAAAAAACGATCAATAACCTCTTTATATGTTTAAACCATGAAACGAATTACACAAACTACCCTGTTGTTAGCGGGACTGGGGGCGATTGCCATTGCCAGCGGTTGTAAAGCAGGTAAAACGGGGCAGGCGGCCACCGATGAAGATGCTGCCAAAAAAGTATACGTAGCGCCCGGCAAGCATGATGAATTGTACATGTTCGCTTCCGGTGGCTTCAGCGGCCAAATTGCAGCGTATGGCATTCCTTCCGGCAGGTTGCTTAAAGTGATACCTGTGTTTTCCCAGAACCCGGAAAATGGTTATGGCTACTCAGAAGAGACCAAACCAATGCTCAACACCTCGCACGGATTTGTGCCCTGGGACGACACGCACCATCCTGAATTTTCCAAAACCAATGGCGAAGATGATGGCCGCTGGCTTTTTATCAACGGTAATAACACGCCACGCATTGCCCGTCTCAACCTGGCAACTTTCAAAACGGAAGAAATTCTGGAGTTACCAAACGTTGCCGGTAACCACGCCTCGCCATTTTGTACAGAAAATACTGAGTATATAGTAGGTAACACTCGTTTTAGCGTACCGCTTGATGGGGATAAGGATGTATCGATAGGTGATTTCAAAAAGAAGTTCAAAGGTGCCGCCACTTTTATCAAAGTAGATAAGAACACGGGCCGCATGAACATTGCCTTTCAATTGATTGTTCCTGGCTTTAACTATGACCTGGCACATGCCGGCAAAGGCCCCTCACATGATTGGATTTTCTTTACCTGTTATAATACGGAGCAAGCCAATACCTTGCTTGAAGTTAATGCCAGTCAACGCGATAAGGACTTTATCATGGCGGTGAACTGGAAAAAAGCAGAAGAGTTGGTGACCCAGGGCAAGGGGCGTAAAGCGCCTGCTAAATACGCGCATAACCTCTATAACGAGCGCACCCACTCAGCTACTTCAGCCATGGAAAACGACGTGACCATGCTGGATGTAAAAGATTATCCGGGACTAATCTATTATATTCCCTGCCCGAAATCACCTCACGGTGTTGACGTGGAACCTAACGGCGAATACTTTGTAGCCAGCGGTAAACTGGCCGCGGTGATTCCTGTATTTTCGTTTAAGAAGATGCTTGGTGCTATTGACCAAAAACAATTTGAAGGGGACTTTGACGGTATTCCGGTATTGAAATATAATACTGTATTGGAAGGTGAAGTGCAAAAGCCGGGTTTAGGTCCGCTGCATACCGAATTTGACGGTAAAGGTTATGCTTATACGTCCATGTTCGTGTCTTCAGAGATTGTAAAATGGAAAGTGGACACACGCGAGATCATCGATCGTATTCCAACTTATTATTCTATTGGCCACCTTTCGGTACCGGGCGGCGATTCCAGGCATCCATATGGTAAATATGTGATTGCATTGAACAAGATCACCAAAGACCGTTATCTGCCCACCGGTCCCGAGCTAACGCAATCTGCCCAGTTGATTGACATTACCGGCAACAAGATGAAACTATTGCTTGACTTCCCGACCATTGGTGAGCCGCACTATGCACAGACCATACCGGCGGAGAAAATAGAGAAAAATTCTGTGAAGTTTTTTAAACTGGAAGAGAATGATAATCCATACGCTGCCAAATCAGAGAAAGAAGCCCGCGTAGTAAGAAAAGGCAACCGGGTGGATGTATACATGACTGCTATCCGGTCTCACCTGGCCCCGGACAATATAGAAGGCATAAATCAGGGTGATGATGTGTATGTGCATGTGACCAATCTGGAGCAGGACTGGGACGTTCCGCACGGCTTTGCCATCAAAGGTTCCAATAACTCAGAATTATTGATCATGCCGGGCGAGACCGCCACACTGAAATGGACACCTGACCGGACTGGTATTTTCCCATTCTATTGTACCGACTTCTGCTCTGCATTGCACCAGGAGATGTCTGGTTACTTTAGGGTATCGCCTAAAGGCTTAAACGTACCACTTACTTTCCACCTGGGAGAAAACCTCGCGGCAAGGTAATAGATCTTTTATTCAACGGGAGGGCCCTGTGTCCTCCCATTAATACCAATAATATGAAAACCGGTTCAAGAATAGCAATAGCTGCAGCCATGGTGCTGCTGCTAACAGCGTATTTTCTTCCTTTATGGGAGATTACCTTGTCCGCACCACAATACCCTGAGGGCCTGAGTATGGATATATGGCTGAATGGTATCACAGGAAACGTGCTGCAGATCAATGGGCTTAACCATTATATCGGCATGCAGCATATCGACCCGCAGAACTTTGCCGAATTTAAGATTGCCCCCTATGTGTTCGGGTTACTGATCCTGATCGGGTCGGTTGCTTCAGTAAAAGGCAGCAGAAAACTGCTGATTGGCTTGCTGGCGCTGATGATCGTTTTTGCCGCCGCCGGATTTATTGATTTTTACCTGTGGGAATACAACTATGGACACAATCTTGATCCTCATGCAGCCATTAAAGTTGAAGGCATGTATTATCAACCTCCGCTGGTTGGGTATAAACAACTTCTGAACTTCCTGGCAGGGTCTTTTCCTGCCACGGGGGGGATGCTGATCGGTCTGGCCGGAATAATTACCGCCGCTACATTATACATCGAAATAAGAAATGGTAAAAGAAATGAAAAAGAGAGGAATGATCGTGCTGCTGGCACTTTGGATCACCGCCTGCAGTCAAAAGCCTGAGGCCCTGCAATATGGAAAAGATGCCTGCGTACACTGTATGATGACAATTATGGACCGTAAGTTCGGTGCAGAGATCGTAACTTCCAAAGGCAAGATTTATAAGTTCGATTCTGCAGAGTGTATGCTGGGTTACATCAGCGAAAAACGTGGGCAGTTTGGCGATGCAGATACTTACCTTGTTGTAAACTACAAGTCAGGCGGTACACTTATGGATGCCCGCAAATGCACCTATATACATGACCAAAAGATCAGTTCTCCGATGGGCGGTAACCTCGCTGCCCTTGCTTCCGAACAAGAGGCGAAAACCTTTCTTGGCAACGGAAATGGGAAACTACTGACCTGGAATGAACTTGTTAAATAAAAGATTGCATGAAAAGGATCTTGCTCATTTGTCTTTTTGCCGTGGCGGTAACTGTTGCTTCGCATGCACGTACACTTGTAGTGGCCGTGAATACTGCCCTGCCTGATTTAAAGGCAGCTGTTGCTGAGGCTGCCGATGGTGATACGATCAAGGTGAAGAAGGGGTATTATTATTCGTACAATACACTTATCACCAAAAGACTGACCATCATTGGCGATGGGTATCCTGTGCTGGACGCAAATTATAAAGAAGAAGTAGTGACTATCCTGGCGAATGGTGTTACGTTCAGCGGCTTTGTGCTCAAAAACTCTAAAACCGGTTCGATGCGCGACTATGCTGGCATCCGGCTGCACAAGGTACACAATGTTACGATCAGTAATAACAGGCTAATCAATAACTTTTTTGGGATTTACCTGTCTGATTGCGATCATGTGTCTGTTATTGGTAATACAACCAGTGGCACTGGTACCGAGCTTACGGCCGGTAACGGCATTCATGCCTGGCAATGTCATGATGTTATCATTATGAATAATTATTCTACCCGCCACCGCGACGGTATCTACTTTGAATTTGTGAAAAAGAGCAGGATCATCAGTAATACCAGTGAACGGAACTTTAGGTATGGGCTGCACTTCATGTTTTCGGACGATGATCTGTATCAAAAAAACACTTTTCGCAATAACGGATCAGGTGTCGCGGTGATGTATTCCAAACGGATACGAATGTTTGATAATTTGTTTATTGAAAACTGGGGAAGCTCCATTTATGGTTTGCTGCTGAAAGATATTACCAGGTCTCAAATTGTTGGCAACCGTTTCGTTAGGAATACGACGGGTATTTATATGGAGGGTTGCAACCTCATGACGGCTAACAATAATACCTTCATCAATAATGGTTGGGCTATGCGTATACTGGCTAATTGTGAAAACGGCAGGTTTGAGCGGAATAATTTCGAGTCGAACTCTTTTGATGTGACAACCAACGGGGTGCTCAACCTTAATAAATTTGATCAGAACTACTGGGACAAGTATGAAGGTTATGATTTGAATAAAGATGGCACCGGTGATGTACCCTACCGGCCGGTTAGCCTCTATGCGCAGATAATGGAGCAAATTCCGCAAAGCGTGATGTTGATGCGGAGTTTTATGGTCAATCTTTTAGACAAGGTTGAACGGGCTATCCCATCTCTTACCCCTGAATCTGTTAAAGATATAAACCCTAAAATGAAACCATGGACACGTTAATTGAACTAAGCCACATTAAAAAGGCATTCGGCAAATTACAGGTGCTAAAAGATATTAGTTGTCATTTTGAAAGCGGCAACATTGTGTCTGTTTTGGGGCCAAACGCCTCCGGAAAAACAACCATGATCAAAAGTATACTCGGTATGGTTATTCCCGACGAAGGCGACATCCGGTTTCGCGGGGCCAGAGTCAACAAGACTTTTGATTACAAAAAATATATCGGCTATATGCCACAGATCGGGCGTTACCCGGATAATATGAAGATTGGCCAGTTGTTTGACATGATGCTTGATATTCGTAACTGCAACAAAATACCTGATACAGACCTGATTGAGGCTTACCGGCTCAAAAGTATGTACCATAAGCCTATGAGGACACTTTCCGGAGGTACCAGGCAGAAAGTGAGCGCCGCCCTTGCTTTTATGTTTAATCCTGACGTGCTGATACTCGACGAACCCACAGCTGGCCTTGATCCCTTTGCCACCGAAATTTTAAAACAAAAGATCCTCGCCGAAAAAGCAAATAACAGGCTTGTGATCATTACCTCACATATCCTTTCAGAGTCGGAGGAGTTGGCCGATACCGTGATGTACCTTTATGAAGGCAAGATCAAATTTTATGAGCCGCTGGCTGCGCTGCAAATGGAGACAGGTGAGCAGAGGCTGGGTAAAATATTGACCCGATTATTAACTGAAGAACATGTTTAAGATAGCCAAATATATTATTCTCGACATCATACGCAGTAAGGTGCTCATTGCCTACACGTTGTTGCTCGCTACCATTTGTACGGTGATCTTCCTGTCAGACAGCGATGTGATTAAAGGACTGGTAAGTATTACAACCATTGTGATGATCATTGTGCCGCTGGTCAGCATTATCTATGCAACCACCTATTATTTCAACGCCGCGGAGTTTACCGAATTGCTTGTTTCTCAGCCTATCAAACGCAGGGACATTTTATTGGGAGAATACCTCGGCATCAGCAGCTCTATCCTCGGGGCTTTTGTGCTCGGAGTTTGCCTGCCGGTTGCTTTGTTTGCACTCTCAGCTACGGGCATCACCTTAATGGTTGCCGGAGGTTTGGTAACCTTAAGTTTTACTTCACTCGCTTTCTGGGCTTCCACCAAAACCAGGGATAAATCAAAGGGGATTGGGCTTGCGCTAATGATTTGGTTCTATGCGGCCATTGTTTATGATGCCCTGGTGCTGCTGTTCCTGTTCACCTTTAGCGATTATCCGTTGGAAAAAGCCATGATTGTGCTCACGGCTTTAAATCCGGTAGACCTGGCAAGGATCATGATCTTGTTAGAACTGGATATTTCTGCTCTGATGGGTTACACCGGCGCGCTTTACCGACAGTTTTTCGGAAGCGGTACAGGCATTGCCTTCAGTGTTTCGATGTTATTTATCTGGTCTGTTTTACCCGTACTACTGGCGCTTAAAATTTTCTCCAAAAAAGATCTGTAAGATGTTCCGCCGTTTCACCGCCATATTACTCCTGTTCTCGGTGCTGGTTATGAACCTGAATTCGCTATGGCTTTATGCGGGGTTCCGGCTTAACCAGGATTATATTGCGGCAAAACTTTGCGCCAATAAGTCAAGGCCTATGCTACACTGTAACGGCAGGTGTTTCCTGAGCAAACAGCTTAAAAAGGCTAATAGTGAAGAGAAAAGCAACGAAAACCGAACCGCTAAAGAAATCATTTTTGAGGCTTATCATCACGGCGTGGATCAATTTACTGTACACATCAAACTGCTGGCCATTTTTACCTCCCTGGTAAGCTTCGCCCTGCTGCTTCGCCCGCTCGGAGCTATCTTTCGGCCCCCCGCTGCATCTTCAGTTCACCGCTACATGCTCTCCTGAGCAAATTCAATTTTGGTTTAACAAGAAGATGTTTAAAAATGAAATACTTTATCGTGTTCTGCTTTGCTATTGCTTTTACTTTACAGGCATCAGCGCAAAAAATACGGGGTGTTGTTGTCGACGCCCAAACCCAGGCACCCGTTGTTGGTGCCAGTATCCGTGTCAAAGGAAGCAAGCTGGGTACCTCTACGGATTTATCAGGCAAATTTATATTGGCGCATAAAAATAAAACTGATTCCCTGACGGTTAGCTGTACCGGTTATGGTACTTGCTGTATCAGGTGCGATAGCTCGCTTACAGTTCAACTAAAACCGGTGATTGCCGGCCTGGAGGAGGTGGTGGTAACGGCGGGCCGCCAGGAGCAGCCCCGCAAGGATATACCGGCTGCAATCAGCAAGATAAGTTCAAATGCCATCCGCGAAGCGCATGCAACTGCTCCTTATCAATTGTTGAATAAAGTTGCGGGGGTATATATGGTGAACCTCGGTAATGAGCAGCATACCATGGCCATCCGCCAACCGATTACTTACAATGCGCTTTACCTTTACATGGAAGATGGTATCCCGATCCGACCAACGGGCATATTCAATCATAACGCTTTGTACGAGATCAATACCGATGGTATCCGGGATATTGAGGTGATTAAGGGGCCAGCTTCGTCTCTATATGGCAGTAACTCAATAGGTGCGGCTGTTAACTTCAATACGGCAAAAGAATCCGTAACTCCGGCAGGGCAAATCAATGTACAGGGAGATAAATACCATTACCTGCGGGCTGGTATTCAAGGGGGGCTCACTGCAGGAAAAGTTGGGTTTTATATGGCAGGTTATGCCACACACCAGGAAAAAGGCTGGCAGGATTATACTGATTTTGATAAGTATTCGCTTTCTGCTAAAGTTAGCTATCCGCTGGGGGCCGACAGTAAGCTAACGGTATATGGTACCTATAATTATCTTAACACACAAACACCCGGAAGCCTTGATAGTGCGCGTTTCTATGACCGATCTTACAGTAGTAATCAGCGTTTTGCCTACCGCAGGGTGAACGCATTCCGGGCCAGCAGCCGTCTTGATCATAATTGGAATGATGATAATCACACCTTTCTAACGCTTTTTTACAGAAACAATTCCACCGGGCAATTACCCAGCTATTACATTTCTGATGTCCGCAACAATAAGGGCCAATACTTAAAGTCAACAGGTCAAATAAATGAGCTGAGTTTTTACAGCTTTGGCTTACTTGCCCAGCATACGGTAAAGTTAAATTTTATGCACTCACAATTGATCGCAGGCATTTACCTGGATAATAGCCCAAGTTCGTTTTATGCTAACTTCCTGAATATTAAAAAAGATATTGCTGCTCAATATTATACCGGTTATATCAACACTGATTCGCTGATTGATAATTATAAGATTCACCTTTTTAATGCCGCATCCTATGTACAGTATATGGCAGAGCCGGTTAAGCGGATAAAAATTACTGCCGGACTGCGTTATGACCTGCTCGTTTACAATTTTGACAACCAGCTGCCTCCTTTAAAAACCAAGTACAAACAACAGGAGCATAATCGATATGATGTATTGGCGCCCAAGCTTGGCGTAACTTATGACCTGCAGAAGGGGCGCGGCATTTATGCCAATTTCAGTATGGGCTTTCAGCCGCCTGAAACTAATACCCTTTACAATTCCAGGCAATTAACACCGCTTAAACAGGCCACTTACAACAATTATGAACTGGGCGGCTGGACATCATTGTTCTCTCAAAAGATCAGGTTTGAGCTAACTGCTTATTACTTGCAAGGGAAAGATGAGATCATCAGCTTGCTCCAGGCAGACAATACTACACAATATGCCAACGCTGCTGCTACTACCCACAAAGGCTTAGAGTATAACCTACTGGTTGGCTCCGTAGAAAGCCTTGCCTTTCGCATCGGTGGAACGTTTGCGTCCCATACCTTTAATAAATACAGTGAAATTAGTGGCGGAAAATCCATCGGCTATGACGGTCATCAAATGACCAATGCGCCAAAATGGATTGCTAATTCGGAGATTACCTGGAAACCCGCTTTTATCGCTGGCTTCAGAACTGGTGTTGAATGGCAACATTTGGGTAAATACTTTACAAATGCAGCTAATACCAAAACCTACAGTGGTTATGATCTTTTTAATTTACGCACTGCCTATCGCATCAGCAGAGGCAGCGCAAAGGGACTGGAAGTTTGGTTCAATGTAATGAACCTGACCAATAAGCTATATGCAACTACTGTTACTGGAAATAGCTATGGGGATACTTATACAGCGGCCCCTCCGCGCACCCTTTCATTAGGTATCAGTCATTCTGTTTCAAAACTATGATCATGAAAAGACATCGGTTTGCAAAAATTGTAAACACTGATTTTCAATTCAAGGCAGAATCGATTGACAATAATCTGTTTATTGATTGAAGCCATTGGCAGGGGCGGGATATGCCCAATATATGGACGGAAAAAAGGTGTATTAAATTATAAGCTTAAAGATTCGCTATTATACCTGAAAGGAAACGGTTATGACGAGGTTTGGAAAAGAGTGAAGTAAACCCGTGTGGCTATTATGGGTATGTACAATTAAACATTACGATATATCATTCATTATCGTGAAATCACGGTATATCAAAAAGCTTAAAAAAATATGTTAATTACAAATATTTGACTGTTAATTGCTTAACAAATGGCACGTGTTTGGTGTTATGGATAATAAATTACCACATCACTAACGCTAAACAACCCAAACATGTCAAAAAAAGTAGCCGAGCAACTTGTAGAAATGCTGATACAGGCCGGCATCAAACGTATTTACGCCATTACCGGCGATAGTTTAAACGAACTTAATGATGCCGTACGCATAACGCCCGAATTAAAATGGATCCACGTACGCAATGAAGAAGCAGGCGCTTTTGCAGCTTCGGCTGATGCGCAACTGAGCGGGCTTGCCTGTTGTGCAGGAAGCAGTGGTCCCGGGCATGTGCACCTGGTGAATGGCCTTTATGATGCTCACCGGTCAGGAGCACCTGTTTTAGCCATAGCATCTACCTGTGCTACTAAAGAGTTTGGCAGTAACTACTTCCAGGAAACCAATGTTATCAAGCTTTTTGATGACTGCAGTTACTATAACCAGGTGGCTGCCAACAACAAGCAAGTACCCCGTATGGCACAGGCGGCTATCCAAACCGCTATTCAGCGCAAAGGGGTTGGCGTATTGGGTTTACCGGGCGATGTGGCAGGGGAGGATGCTGTTGAAATCGACTCGTCGGTAAATAACTTTTTTTGCAAGGCCAACATTACCCCGGTATGGGAAGAGTTAGTAAAACTGGCCGACCTGATTAACCGATACCCCAAAGTTTGCATTTTTGGCGGGATAGGCTGTGCCGATGCTCATGATGAAGTGGTTGAACTGGCGGCACTGATCAAAGCGCCGGTTGGTTACTCGTTCCGTGGTAAAATGTTTTTGGAGCACGATAACCCATACGAGGTAGGCATGACCGGCCTGCTTGGCTTGCCTGCTGCGTATCATAGCATGCATGAAAGCGATTTGGTTATCCTGCTTGGCACCGATTTTCCTTACACGCCTTTTTATCCCCAGGATAAAAAGATAGTGCAGATTGACATTAAGCCCGAAAGCCTTGGTCGCCGGGCAAAACTAACAATGGGGCTTTATGGTGATATAAAATCTACAATTAAAGCATTGATCCCTTTAATTAAAGAAAAAACCGACAGCAGCTTTTTAGATGCGCAACTTCATGTACATGCTAAAGTAAAAGAGCAACAGCAAGCCTATATTAAGGATTTTGGTGAACATGATGCTATTCATCCCGAAGCCTTAGCCGCCATTGTAGACGAATATGCATCTGCTGATGCCATTTTTACCTGCGATACCGGTATGTGTAATGTTTGGAGTGCCAGGCATATCAGCGCTAATGGGCGGCGTTCTATGATCGGCTCGTTTGTTCATGGATCTATGGCCAATGCTATGCCGCATGCTATCGGCGCGGCGCTGGCTTGCCCCGAAAGGCAGGTTGTGGCTATGTGCGGCGATGGCGGTATTTCTATGTTGTTGGGTGACTTAGCCACTATTAAACAATATGATCTGCCTATAAAGATCATTGTATTTAATAACAGGAGCCTTGGCATGGTAAAGCTGGAAATGGAAGTAATGGGCCTGCCCGATTTTGAAGTGGACATGCACAATCCTGATTTTACCATGGTCGCGGAGTCAATGGGTATAAAGGGGATCACTATTAATGACCCGCAGGACCTTGAACAGGGCATAGCCGAAGCTTTTGCACACACAGGACCAGTTTTAGTAAATGTTTATACCGACGGAACCGCCCTTGCCATGCCGCCGCATATCGAACTTAAAATGGTTAAAGGAATGGCCGTCTCCATGACCAAAATGATGCTTGGTGGTAAATTTGATGAGGTTTTGGCTACCGTAAAAGGTAACTATAAGCATCTGCCCGAAATATTTGATTAATGGTGGCAATACGTATAACCGGGAGATGTATGCTGTTTATATCTTCCGGTTTTTATATCGATGACTTGATAGGAAAGCCTTTTTGACAATACCCGTCATAAGGTTAGCTATAAAAAGCAATTGCGCAGTCAGCAATACGGTTGTTGCAATAGTAATTATAGCGTTAATGTTGACCGCTTCCCGGATCTGACCATCGGTATAGTATTTATGCGGGCCGCGGATGGATAGCTGTGCGGAAAAATAAGAAATTATAATTAACGCAATCAATGTAACCAGCACGTGTCCCCATTTTAACCAAACTACAGGCAATATCAGTTCGGTTATTGTATAAATAACCCATAAGATAAAAAATATTAAGCCTATTAAGCGGCATAAATGAACTGCTGATACTACGAAATAAGTGTCATGAAGATTGATATCTATTGTTGCGGCAGTCGTAAAAAATGAAAGTATAATTGATAACAATGCCACAATCGCGAATATGTGCTGGGACGGGTTCTGATGTTGAAGAAAGGATAAGGTTTCAAGGCGGTATATATGAATAAAAAGTGTTGACTTACAATTTCAAATGCGCAACAATGTTATTGTCCCTGATCTGTATAAAATTAATATGCTCATCAGCCGGATCGTAATCGATACTTAAAACAAGGTTATCTATTTTGTAATGGTCTACCAGGAAGGGTTTATCCAGTATCGGCGAATCTCCGTGTTTGGTTTGCGTAAGTTCTCCTGCTTTTTTGAAAACGTCTGCGCGGGTATCGTCAAATGAAATCTCAAATGGGAGTACAACTTGCATACCCGGTTTAGGGTAAATATTCAGATGAGAGAATATCGGCCGGCCAGGTTCTAAAATGATCAACTCATCTTCATCAATAACAGCATCCTCATTGGTGAACCCCAAATCGATACCCAATATTTCAGATCGCATGTAATCGCTTTTTAAAATATTGTATGAGCTAAGATCAGTAAATGTATCCGCTAAAAATGCCTGGAAATTGTCATCATAAAGATAGGAGCCGAATTGATTTGTAAAATGGAGGTAGGTGAACATGCTATAATCTTCTGTTCTTAAAGCTACAATAAATTTTATAATGATGTGTCCCTGATATGCAACTCAACCAAATTTCCCTACTTTTAAGCCCGTAATGGAAGCAAAAAATAACAAGAAAACCATTTGGGCCTGGTGCATGTTTGACTGGGCCAATCAGTCATATAACATCGTTATCACCTCTACTATTTTCCCGGCATACTTTGTGGAGGTTACCAAGTTCAATTCAAAAAATACCCAAATGGTAACCTTTTTGGGGCACAGGTATGTTAATACGGTTTTATCAAATTATATATTGGGTTTGTCATATCTTGTGGTGGCCGCCATCCTGCCTATCCTTACTTCCATAGCCGATTACCGGGGCAATAAAAAATCATACCTGCAATTATTTACTTGGTTGGGTAGCCTGGCCTGCGCCGGTTTGTTTTTCTTTAAGCCTGGCGGTGGATTGGAAATTCCGATGCTTTGCTTTGGATTGGCTTCTATAGGTTATTGCGGTGGCTTTGTATTTTATAACTCTTATCTCCCTCAAATAGCCACGCCCGATAAGCAGGACGCTGTAAGCGCCAAAGGGTTTATTTATGGTTATGTAGGCAGTATTGTAGTGCAGGTATTATGCTTTATCGTAGTGCTTGAACCTAATTGGTTTGGCATTACCGACGACTGGCTGCCAGCCCGGATCTCGTTCCTGATGGTTTTTGTATGGTGGATAGGTTTTTCCATTATCCCGTTCCGCATGTTGCCAAAAGGCCAACCTAACGCCGGTAAACATAATTATAATGTACTTACGGGAGGCTTTAAAGAACTTGCCAAAGTTTTTGGCAAAGTGCGTAACATGCCGCTGCTTAAACGCTTCCTGGTATCGTTTTTCCTTTACTCTGTCGGTGTACAAACCATTATGCTGGCTGCGGCTAACTTTGCTGCCAAAGAATTGCACATGCCCGATGCTGCCCTGATCTCTATTGTGCTCATCATCCAGGTGGTTGCTGTGCCGGGGGCATTGATCGCCTCCAAATCATCGGAGAAATTCGGGAATGTGCGTACGCTGGTAGGTTTGGTGGCAATCTGGTCGGCCATTTGTTTGTATGCTTACTTTATCACCAATTCTACCCAGTTTTATGTGGCCGCGGTGATCATTGGCATTGTAATGGGAGGGGTACAATCTTTGTCACGCTCAACCTACTCCAAATATTTACCCGAAAACATCCCGGATACGGCTTCATATTTCAGTTTTTATGATGTTACCGAAAAGCTGTCGATTGTGGTAGGCCTGTTTTGTTTTGGCTTTGTGGAAGCTGTGACTAATGAGATGCGCGACTCGACACTTGCCCTTGATGGTTTTTTTGTGTTGGGCCTTATTATGCTCATCGTGCTGATGTTTAAAGAAAATAAACTTCGCAAACAGCGTGTTGAAGTAGAGGCCTAAACAATTTGGCGGCAGGCTTGTACTATCAATAAATAAAAACATAAGCCATGATCCACACAGTTAACCACAACGTTACCGGCGATAACGGCACACAGAGAAATATCATTATTGAGCCGGTACTGCATCAATCAACAAATCATGAATTAAATGCCACCGGCTTGTACAAACTTTATAAAGGTGGGGCCGATGGGGAAGCTACACTTTTTGAAATTCAGGAGATAGCTCCCGAAATTGGTGAAAGCAAGCCGCTGCTGGATGATAACAGAAATCCGGATTATTTAGGACAGATCAGGTTTGAGGGTGATGTTACTTCTAAATGGCATTATTCCGAAGGCACTTTATCGAATTATGAACAGCAACAGGTGGTGGAGTTTATCCAAAATACAAATTAGTTAGTTTTTCTTTTTTCCTGCTGACATAGGGCTGTCACCATGGTGTGGTTACTTTGTATTGTAATCAAAAACAAAACTCAAAGCAATGGAAACTAACACAAATCAACAGTCAACAGAAACTGCAGCAGCATCTGTTTATACACCCGATCAACTTTTACAAAGCTGGCTTGGCCAGCGCCGGGTAACCCGCAGGGTTATAGACGCTTTTCCGGAGGAAGCCTTATTTAATTATTCGATAGGTGGTATGCGCCCCTTTGCCGATATGGTTAAAGAGTTTATTAGTATGGGCGGGCCTTGTGTAAGAGGTGTTGTAACAGATAACTGGACCCCAATTGCAGGTCTGGATCACCATACAGGTAAAATAGCAGCGGCTACAAAGGCCGAACTGCTGCAACTTTGGGATGAGGCCACTGAGGAAATAAAAACCTATTGGCCCCAGATTACGCCTGAGCGTTTCCAGGAAACAGTACTGGCATTTGGCCAATACGAAGGATTAGTCAATTATATTTTACAGTACGTTATTGATAACGAGATCCATCACCGCGGCCAGGGCTATGTTTACCTTCGCACTTTGGGTATTGAGCCACCCGCGTTTTATGACAGGAGCTAAACCCGTTTTATAAAAAATAATCAAGGCTTTCCGAAAGGGAGGCCTTTTTTTATAATTGCCCCGGGCCAATATTGGCGTTTTTATATCTTTAACGAAGTGGTTACTTCAAATTTTAATAATGGCAATTATCCGCTCTTTTGCTCTTTTTTTGCTGGCCGGTTTATTTGAAATAGGCGGCGGCTATTTGGTTTGGCTTTGGTTAAAAGAAGGTAAGCCGCTTTGGTTTGGTATAGCGGGCGGGGTGATCCTGGCGCTTTATGGTATAGTAGCAACGTGGCAAACCGCCAATTTCGGCAGGGTGTATGCGGCTTATGGCGGTATTTTTATTGTACTGGCATTAATCTGGGCCTGGAAGGTGGATGGATTTAAGCCCGACCGTTATGATATTATCGGTGCTTTGATTGCATTGGTAGGCGCTTGTATCATTGTTTATGCACCGCGAGGACATTGATAAGTACTATTGTTGCACTTTTTTGCAGTTTCTAAAATTTGCATACATTTAGTGAGCAAATGGAAAATAAAAACAACAAAAAGACCATCCGCGCCTGGGCTTTCTTTGATTGGGCCAACTCAGCGTATAACCTTGTCATCACTTCAACCATTTTTCCGGCTTATTATGTAGCTATAACTACCAATCATGCCAATGGCGACAGGGTTAACTTTTTTGGTAAAAGCTTTGTAAATACAGCACTTTCAGATTATGCTTTATCGGCCGCTTACCTGGTAATGGTATTGCTGCTGCCCATATTGTCATCAATAGCCGACTATAAAGGCAATAAGAAGATCTTCATGATGTTTTTTACCCTGCTTGGTTCGGCAGCCTGCTGCGCGTTGTTCAACTTTGACAAAGACCACCTGGAGTTAGGTATCATTTGCTTTGCGCTGGCGGCTATAGGTTATAGTGGTGGCTTTGTGTTTTACAATTCATACCTGCCCGAAATTGCCACTGTTGATATGCAGGATAATGTGAGTGCCAAAGGTTTCACCTATGGTTATATCGGCAGCGTACTGCTTCAGCTTATTTGCTTTTTATTTGTGCTGAAAGGGGAGTGGTTTGGTATTGTTGACAAAACCTTCGCGCCCCGATTGTCGTTTTTGCTGGTAGGCTTATGGTGGATAGGTTTTGCTATGATCCCCTTCAGCGTATTGCCTAAGGGCAGCCCAAATGCGCAAAGCCACAATCATCATATTATAAAAGGCGGTTTTATCGAATTAGGGCACGTTTGGAAAAAGGTTAAGGAAATGCCGTTGTTAAAAAGGTTTTTACCGTCATTCTTTTTTTATTCCATGGGAGTGCAAACCATTATGCTGGTGGCAACCGGTTTTGCTGCTAAAGAGCTTAAAATGGAAACTCCGCAGTTGATCACTATCATTTTAATTATTCAATTGGTAGCTATTTTGGGCGCTACGCTGATGTCGCGCCTGTCGGGTAAATATGGTAACGTAAGGATTTTAATTAGTGTGGTGATCCTGTGGATCGCGGTTTGTATAGCTGCTTACTTTACCTATACACAAACACAGTTTTACATCATAGCAGTGGTGGTTGGTTTGGTGATGGGCGGTATCCAGTCCATGTCGCGCTCAACGTATTCAAAATATCTGCCCGAAAATATCCCCGATACGGCATCTTTCTTTAGTTTTTATGATGTTACCGAAAAGCTGGCCATAGTAGGCGGGGTATTTAGCTTTGGTTTTTTTGAAGAAATAACCGGCAGTCCGCGAAACTCGGTTTTGGTACTGGGTGTATTTTTCATTGTTGGCTTAGTTTTGTTGTTTTCTTTGCTGAGGGCTGAACGAAACGTCAATAAAAATTTGGATTTTAGCGCCCGTTAACTAATTTGTGCCGATGAAGGTTGAATTGTTTATACCGTGTTTCATAGATCAGTTGTTTCCGGCAACTGCTTTTAATACCGTAAAATTGTTGGAGAAAGCAGGCTGCAAGGTTAGTTATAACCCGGCGCAAACCTGCTGCGGTCAGCCGGCTTTTAATGCTGGTTTTTGGGATGATGCCAAAGAGGTGGGAAGCAAGTTTTTAAGCGATTTTTCGGAAGACAGTGTTATTGTTTCGCCTTCGGCTTCATGCACCGGAATGGTGAAGAATTACTATAACGATCTGTTTACCAATACGGCTGTTCACAATAAATGCAGAGCCATTCAAGGGAATATCTACGAACTGTCCGACTTTTTGGTGAATATCCTGGAGTTTGATTATTTCGGCGCCGAGCTTGATGGCAAGGCCGTTTATCATGATAGCTGTGCCGGCCTGCGCGAGTGCAAAATAAAGGATGAGCCGCGCCAACTGCTCTCCAAGGTACTTGGCCTCGAACTGCTTGACCTGAAAGACGGTGAAACCTGCTGCGGTTTCGGCGGTACATTTGCCGTTAAGTTTGATGGCATTTCAACCGCGATGGCGCAGCAAAAGGTTAATAATGCCCTTGATGTTGGTGCGGAATACATCATATCTACTGATGCCTCATGTTTAATGCACATGCAGGGGTACATCGATAAAAATAACCTGCCTATCCAAACCATGCACATTGCCGATGTTTTGGCTTTGGGCTGGGGGAATGTGTAAGAAGCAGCTATTCTTTGATTAGTTTCAACTTCAAGGTATCATCATATACTTTGGTATCCCATTGCATTTGCTTACCGTTGTAGTTGCTGATCTTTACCTTTGTTGTATCTCGTTTTGTACCTCCGTCAAAAACAATGTCGAACTTTTTTTCTCCTGTCTGGTATATGTATTGACCAAACCATGCGCGGTTAGCCTCAAAAACATAAGGGTTGGCACAAAATGCAATCCGGCCGCCGTCTTCTATATAAACGTAGCACCAGTTTTGCGCACCGTTCATCCATTCGTTTTTACCCACGAGTTTGCCGTTCCTGATAAGCTCATCTATTTTCCATTTTCCTGTAAGGGCCGATGGAGGGACGGCTGCTACATAACGGTAAATACTATAAAACGCAAGACCGATTACTAAAAGTTTTAAAACTGGTTTTGCAAAACTTAGCCTTAAGGGCGGTATTGTTACGTCTTTAAATAAAACAGGTTTAATATCCGGCCATCGTAGTAGTAAAAGGTATAACAATCCGGTAGTTATAATGATTGAGTTCATAAATGCCCCCACGGCTATATTATAAAAAGCATTGATTAGTACAATGTTTAACATTATGGGTAATAATATGCAGGTGCCCAGCAAGGTAGTACGCCTGAATAAAAGCATGATGGCGCCACCAATCTGAAGTAAACCGAGTATGACCGCGAAAGTGTAAGAGTGGCCAAAATAATTCCAGGTGAGGTCGAAGCCGTTTAACTTGCCTACAGGCGTGTTATCCCTCATGTAAACGTGTCCAAACTGTGTTTTCAGGATCTTGGCAAAGCCATAAGCCGACACTTGGAAGGCAAGGAAGTACCGCATAACGCCCCGCAGAAACGCGTGCCTTATTCCTGAATTAAATCCTTCCTTTTTACTTTTTTGATGCCAATAAATGGAATAAATCACCGAAAGGATGCATATTCCAATAATGATCCAGGTGAAAGTCATCGCGAAGGACAGGTCACCAAAAGAACTAAACAGCTTATAAAGCAAAGTGCCCCACATTATCATTAAACAATCGTAGATAGCTACGAGCAGATACAGGCATTCAAGGAACTTGGCAAACCAATAGGAGCGGGGTGTGGTATTCATAGCTTATTTGCGTTCAATATCCAGGATAGATCCTTCTTTGGCCATCTCTACAAGAAATGGTTTGGCAATACCTTGCTGGGCGTTATCATAGGCGGTATCACCCTTTGCCGCGATATCATCAAGGCCCTCTTCACGGTCCGATTCATATTTGTTTAAGGCCAGGTAAACAGAATCGCCGGAAACCTTATTTACCCTGTAAAGGGTATAGTGATCGTTTTTAAGTTTGATATGAAATATATCGTTCTTTTGTGGCGATAAAACCCATTGGTTTACTTTTTTTGCTTTCTGCTTTTCGCTGATATAAAAAAATATCGAACCAATAACGATCAGGAAACAGCCTGCAAATGTCCACACAGGTATTGTAGTTTGAGATTTTATATTATCATAGCTTAATTTAAGCGAGGCGGGCATTTCCTTAAGCTTCAAAACCTGCCTGCAATGGAGGCATTGGGATACGCCTGTTTTACCTATCGGGAAAAACGGGATCCAGAAAATATGCGCCCAGCGTTGAAATACATTCATCTGGATACTGTTGGTTGTATTGCAGTTTGGGCAGATGTCGCTTGTTATTTCAGCTTTTAATAGTTTCGCTTTGGTGCCGTATATGATCATGGTATGGGTGGTTTAGGGTTTACGTTTATCCGCACTGAAAATAGGTAAATTACCAGGATTATGAAAATACCGGGACTATAAAGAGGCTCTTGTTTATAGAAAAACTAAAGCAACGATGGTGGCACTGTTTTGTCAGCGGGTATTGGCAATAGGCCCTGCAGGTTAAAAAAACTCAAAAAAATATCAAAAAAAAGCCGAAAATAAATGCACGTTCTTAAGTGTTGATTTCGTACTCCTTAAAGTTTTAATTGTTGATAATCAAATATTTATCGATGTTTCAGGTGAAATGTTAAAGCTTTGATTATCAATATGTTTCATAAAAAGCATGTTTTGCGTTTCAGTCTCAAAAAATGGGACATTTTAAAAAATCGGCAAAGACAAAACCAATTTTATTTGGGGAATCGCGATTTTGGGACACCCATAATTTTACAATTACTTTTTACCTTGAAGTGAAATTGCTGAAATAGGCATTTCTTTAAAAAACATTATCTTTGCCGATTGAAATGAACAAGAAAGTCGCTTTTTACACTTTAGGCTGCAAGCTGAATTATTCAGAGACCTCATCCATTGGTCGGCTGTTTAACCAGGCCGGTTATGATACGGTAAATTTTACCGAAACACCGGATGTTTTTGTGATCAATACCTGCTCGGTAACTGACAATGCCGATAAAAAGTGTAAGAAGATCGTTAAAGAGGCCCTTAAGATTTCGCCTAACGCCTATGTAACTATAGTAGGTTGTTACGCGCAGCTAAAACCACAGGAAATTGCCGAAATTCCGGGTGTTGACATGGTGCTTGGCGCTGCCGAAAAATTTCAGATAGTTGACCATATTACCGACTTAACCAAAAGGCCAAAGGCGCTGGTGCTTAATCAGCCGGTTTCTGAAGCTAATGAGTTTGTTCCCGCATATTCTTTTGGCGACCGTACCCGTACTTTCCTGAAAGTGCAGGACGGTTGCGACTACTCTTGCACCTTTTGTACCATCCCTTTGGCCCGCGGCACAAGCAGGAGCGATACTATTGAAAACGTTGTTGCTCAGGCAAAACAAATTGCTGAGTCGGGCGTAAAAGAAATTGTGCTTACCGGCGTAAACCTTGGCGATTTCGGGATCCGGAACGGTAAACGCGAAGACAAGTTTTTTGATTTGGTTAAGGCCCTTGATGAGGTAGAAGGGATCGACCGTTTCAGGATCTCATCCATAGAACCTAACCTGCTTACCGACGAGATCATCGCTTTTGTAGCTGCTTCAAAACGTTTCGTACCGCATTTTCATATCCCGCTGCAATCGGGTTCGGATAAGATCCTGGGCTTGATGCGCCGCCGTTACAAACGCGATTTGTATGTTAACCGTGTTGCCAGGATAAAAGAGCTGATGCCCGATTGCTGCATTGGCGTGGATGTTATTGTTGGTTTCCCCGGCGAAACAAGGGAGGATTTTATCGATACCTATAACTTCCTCAACGAACTTAATATATCGTACCTGCACGTATTTACTTATTCGGAAAGGGAAAATACTTTGGCCGCTCAGATGACGGGCGCGGTACCCGGCTCGGCAAGGGGCGAGCGGAGTAAAATGTTGCATATCCTGTCGGATAAAAAACGCCGTGCTTTTTATGAAAACCAACTCGGTAAAAACCAGGAAGTTTTGTTTGAGGGTGATATCAAAGATGGCTTCATGCACGGCTTTACCCGTAACTATGTAAAGGTACGTACCAAGTATGATCCTGTACTGGTTAACGAATTGAAAACGGTGCACCTAACAAATATTTCACCTGATGGTGATGTTGAAATAACAGAAGGCGAAGAAATATTAGTGCATTAAATTCTATATTCGCCTTAAAATATAACCTATGTTTCCAACGCTTACATCGTTACTGAAATACCTTTTTGGTTTTAATCTTCCTTTGCCTATACAAACCTTCGGCTTTTTTGTGGCGATAGCTTTTGTTGGCGCTTATTGGGCATTTGGCCAGGAGTTTAAACGTAAAGAAGCGTTAGGCGTAATCCATACTTTTAAAAAACGGGTTACTATCGGGTTGCCGGCTTCAAATGCCGAGCTTGCGGGAAATGGTGTTTTTGGCTTCATATTAGGCTATAAAATTGTTGACTGTATCCTTAATTACCAGGCTCTTATAGATAACCCGCAGGAGTTTTTGTTATCCCTGCGAGGCAACTGGATAGGTGGGATCCTTGGAGCTGCAGCGTTCGCGTACTGGGCATGGCATGAAGCTCAAAAACAAAAGCTTGATAAACCGGTGACCAAAGATGTAGATGTACATCCCAATGAATTGATGGGTAGTATATTGTTATGGGCAGCCGTGTTCGGCTTTGCTGGTGCCAAGCTGTTTAATGCGTTGGAAAACTGGGGCGACTTTATGAAAGACCCGGTTGGCATGCTGATAGGCTTTAGTGGTTTAACCTTTTATGGCGGTCTGATCTGCGGTGGCGCGGCAGTACTCTATATTGCTAACAAACATGGCATTAAACCGCTGGATATGCTTGATATCGGTGGCCCGGGCATGATGCTGGCTTATGCTTTAGGCCGTATCGGATGCCAGATGAGCGGCGATGGTGATTGGGGTATAGTTAACCTGGCGCCGAAGCCTCATTGGTTAAGCTGGGCACCTGATTGGATGTGGAGCTTCAAATTTCCGCACAACGTGAACGACGAAGGTGTGCAGATGATGGATTGCGTGGGTAAATTTTGCCATGAACTTCAATATCCGGTTTATCCAACCTCGTTTTACGAATCTGTAATTTGTTTATTACTGTTCTTTGTATTGTGGAAAATAAGGCACATTTTTAAAGCTCCGGGCGTTTTGTTTGGTATATACATGATATTAGCAGGCGTTGAGCGTTTCTTTATTGAGCTCATCAGGGTTAATACAAAGTATGTTGTTGCGGGTGTTTCATTTACCCAGGCCGAAATGATCTCTGTGATCATGGTTTTAGGCGGTATTACACTTATTGTAACCGGATTAAACAAAGAAAAGAAAGCGCTGGGCACAACAAATGGCTGATAACAAATCAAAAGGCAGTTTAATCCATAACCAGGTATTCAGATTTGTAGTTTCGGCCGGTGCCGGCTTTTTGGTGGATGTTTCGGCGTTTTATCTTTTTTACCACAACCTTTTAATACAGCATACTTATAGGATATTCGGGCTTACCGTTCGTAACTATACCGTATCATTGGCATTGTCGTTTTTTATGGGCGTGGTAGTTAATTTTTTAATTACCCGTTACATGGTGTTCAATGAATCTAAATCGGCACCGCGCAAGCAGTTTTTTCGCTTTGTAACGGTGGCTATAATTGGGTTCTTCGCTAACTTATCTGTTGTGAAAATATTGATCCAGGCATGCAGTTTTAACCCTACGGTAGCGCGGATCTCGGCGGCGCTAAGCCTGTTCTTCGCAAGTTTTTTTATTCATAAAGTTTTTTCATTTAGCCTCTCATTAAAACGTAACCATGCAAACAGCGAACATCATAAACCAGGTAATTGAAGTTTCAAAACAGGCGGGTGATTTCATCAGGCAGGAACGTAAAGCATTTGATCCTGATAAGATAGAATATAAAGGCCTTAACGATATGGTGTCCTACGTTGATAAAACCGCCGAAGAAACTATAGTAAAAGGCCTGAGCAAAATTTTGCCTGAAGCAGGGTTCATCACCGAAGAAAAGACAACAACCAAAATAGGCGAGCGTTACAACTGGATCATTGACCCTCTGGATGGTACTACCAATTTCATTCATGGAGTACCCGCTTTTTCAGTAAGTATCGCGTTGAAAGAATATGATGAGCTGATAGCCGGTGTAATATATGAAATAAATCTTGATGAGTGTTTCTATGCCTGGAAAGATGCGCCCGCATACCTGAACGGCAAAGAGATCAGTGTAAGCAAAAACAACACAGTTGGCACCAGCTTATTGGCAACCGGTTTCCCATATTACGATTTTACAAAGCAGGCAGCCTATATCGAATTATTTACCGAGCTGATGCGCAGCAGTCATGGCTTGCGCCGTTTAGGTTCTGCAGCTGTTGACCTCGCTTATACTGCCTGCGGTCGTTTTGATGCTTTTTACGAGTATAACCTTAACGCCTGGGATGTGGCCGCCGGTATTGTGATTGTAAAACAAGCAGGAGGCGAAGTGGTGAACTTTAAAGGCGGTTCTGAGGTATTGGATACCCGGGAGCTGTTGGCTACTAATAGTAGGATAACAGGGGAGATGTTGCAGGTAATTCAGAAGTATTTTAGGTAATTGTTACTTTAACCCCAAATGTTATGGATAAGTGGAAGCCCATATCTTTAGGAGAACTTTTTGACAAAATTCATAAGACAGAAGCTAATTTAAATGGAGACTTGTGGAATTTTTGGCAGTTAATTAAAGTTTATCCGACAAAGTGGATTGAAAATGAACTTGGTAACGAGGGGGGCGGATTTTGGGTTGTAGCAATTTGTGGAACAAAAGTTATTTGGTATAATGATATTGAAGAAGGGTTCAATATTTCTAACTATAAGGTCTTTGGGGAAATTGACGGATATTATTGCAATCAAGACGAACTTAGTTGGTCGGTTATTAGATTGTTTAATTTGGTGAAATTTGGCGGAGATATCATTGGGCAGGCTGGTCCACCTCAATCGTTAGATTAGTAGTATAAAAGAAGTCCTTCACTCGTGACTTTCCTAATATCAAATTAATGTTCACGAGTACACCGGGTTTTTCCCAACGCTACATACTCGCGCCAGTTGAGGCTCTGAAGTTTTGGATACCAGGGAACTGTTGGCTACTAATGGTAAGATAACAGGGGAGATGCTGGGGGTGATTGGAAAGTATTTATAAGTAAGGGTACTTGTTTATCTTAGTTATTTTTTTTTATCTTAAAACCTTATCATGAACTTTAAAAATTACCGCAATTGTCAAGGTTTTGACCAACATCTGTCGTTGGTATGTGTTGCATTGATAGCTGTATTAATGAGTATGGGCTGTAGTTGCAATACACAACATAAAAGTGATAGGAAAACAATAATCACTGCTAAACGGAAACTAAATACCCAGACAGAAAAACAATCTTCTGTTGATTACAATATGGTTTTTGACAATGCTATTGTAGATGGTACAAAAATAGAATTGCTCGAGATGGGCAAGCTTAGTATTCCTACGGGAAAGGTCGTTGCTTGCGATCCCCTTACTACTCCCAATCCCAAGCCTTTTACTAAAACCATCACACCCGGACAATATCCAGTTAAAATATATATAGCTAAGACTGAAAAGTCCGGAGATAGATATGCAATTGCTAAATTGGAATTTAGTTCGGAAAAAGCAGATCGATGGATTCTTGCGACTCAGGATGGCGATGATATTTCTAAGTTGACAGATAAAGATGATTTTTTAGGTTTTCCTGTTGATGCGGGTTTAGCATGTTTTTTTGATGATAAGGTCGGCCGGGAATATAGAAAATTTGAAAATGATTTAATGACAAAGCATCCTGGGGGGAATATTTATGATGATTTTCTTGCCGCTGAATTCAAAAAGAATGCAAAAGAACCCAATAATCCAAATGATGCAGGAGATTGGGTGAATTTGAAAATTCCCAATACTAATGATAACATTGTGATGTTTCAATCAGGTTATGGTGATGGAACTTATCCTTCGTATTGGGGTGTTACTAAAAATAACAAAATAGTTTCATTGATAATTGACTTCCTTGTTTTGCCACTAAAATCAGAAAAAAAATAAAGCTTTTTTCAATCACTCAAGAACCTATTGGGTATATAAATTATTTTGTTTTTAAGCTTCTGATAGTAAACGCTTCATTATAGATCTTTAGTGAAAATCCAAAGCCTTTCATTTTCATGAAAGGCTTTTTTGTAAACAATAGGGCTCGAACCTCCAATCTTCAATATTATAAAGCTTCTGAAACCACCTCAGTAACTTCAGGCACCATACGCTTAAGCAGGTTTTCGATACCGGCTTTAAGTGTTACGGTTGATGACGGGCAACCGCTGCATGAACCGCGAAGTTCAACAGTTACAACACCCTCGTTAAATGAGCGGTAAGAGATAGCGCCGCCATCCTGCTCAACAGCCGGGCGAACGTAATCATGCAGGATCTGCTGAATTTTCACTTCGGTTTCAGTGCCTTCAAAGTTTCCGGCTTCAGCTTCTTCCTCTAACTGGATCTTTAACTCTGATTCGACGGCGCCTTTAACAAACTCTTTCATTATCGGCTCAACATCCGCCCAGTCGCTGCCTTCAGTTTTGGTAATGGTAACAAAATTGCTGGCAAAGAAAACACCATTTACAAACGAAAACTTGTACAGTTCCTTTGCAAAAGGTGAATGTTCGGCACTTTCCTTAGTAGGGAAGTCAACACTGCCATTAATAAGCAGTTTATTAACTATGAATTTCATAGTTGCCGGGTTCGGCGTTAATTCGGTATATACGTTGATGTTCATCGTCTCGTGTTTTTATTCAATCTAATTAACAAATTTAACTACCTTTTTTATTAAAAGCTACCCTAAACTTTGTTATGACATTTCTTTGATGTGACTTCCGATGTGCAGATGAGTAAATTTCAAATGTGCAGATTTCAGATGTGCAAATTGATGTATAATTAAAGCATCAAAAAATCATAATATAATTTGCACATCTGCACATTTGAAATCTGCAGATTAAATACCAGTATAGTTCAACGGCGTTATCTTTTTGATCTCATCTTTAATAGCATCACTTATATCTAACGTATCAACAAACTCTGCTATTGTGTTGGCGTTGATCTGCTGATTGGTGCGGGTAAGATCTTTCAGGGCTTCGTAAGGGTTAGGGTAGCCCTCACGCCTTAATATGGTTTGGATGGCTTCTGCAACAACCGGCCAGTTAGCTTCCAGATCGGCATTAATGGCATCGGTATTCAATAACAGCTTGTTTAATCCCCTTACGGTTGATTTAATGGCGATCAATGTATGTGCAAAAGGTACACCGATGTTCCTTAATACGGTCGAGTCGGTAAGGTCGCGCTGTAACCTTGAAATTGGCAATTTGGCCGCAAGGTGCTCAAACAAAGCATTAGCGATGCCCAAGTTACCTTCCGAATTTTCAAAATCGATAGGGTTAACCTTATGCGGCATGGCCGATGAGCCAACTTCGCCCGCTTTGATCTTTTGTTTAAAGTAGTTCATGGATATGTAGGTCCACATATCACGGTCAAGATCAATCAGGATATTGTTAATGCGTTTCAAAGCATCACATTGTGCGGCAAAATTATCGTAGTGCTCAATTTGGGTAGTAAACTGCGAGCGTTTTAAACCCAATATTTCGTTCACAAAATGATTACCGAATGATTTCCAGTCCTTATCAGGATAGGCGATAAAGTGAGCGTTAAAATTACCGGTAGCGCCACCAAACTTGGCTGAATTTGGAATAGGTTTTAGCAACTCAAGCTGGGCTTCCAAACGTTCAACAAATACCAGGATCTCTTTGCCTAACCGGGTTGGAGAAGCTGGCTGGCCATGCGTATGCGCCAATAACGGAACATTTTCCCACTCGGCAGCAAATGCTTTCAGGATACTAATCAGGTTATTAATGGCAGGGTAGTAGCTGTTATTCAGAGCAAGCTTAAAGGTATATGGAATAGCAGTGTTGTTGATATCCTGAGAAGTAAGGCCAAAGTGGATAAACTCTTTGTAGGGCTCCAAACCTAATTTATCAAACTCTTTTTTAATGAAATATTCAACCGCTTTAACATCGTGATTTGTCGTTTTTTCAATCACTTTAATGCTTTCAGCGTCATCTTCCGAAAAAATCCTGTAAATATCGCGTAACTTTTCTGATAGATTTTTATCAAATGATTGTAACTGAGGTAGTGGATATTCGGCAAGTGCTATAAAATATTCTATCTCAACAAATACGCGGTACTTGATAAGGGCATATTCTGAAAAGTACGCGGCAAGTTCGGCGGTGGTGTTTCTATAACGGCCATCAATAGGCGAGATCGCTGAAAGTGGAGTAAGCGTCATATTAAAAGAGTGGTATAATTTTTTGCAAAGGTAATCATTTTTGATGTGCCATCGGCAGATTAAAAGCTTTGCAAATAAGCCACTACAACAAACAATAACTAACTGATGTTAAAAAAAGCAAATAAGTATTTGTAATGAAAAAGTAAAAATGAATGGAAACTTTTTATTCAAAAAATGTTTCCTTAGTTTTGACCCGGAAAGTCAATGAGTCAAACAGAAAGAATTATAAAAGGTGCTGAAGACCTGTTTTTAACGGCGGGGATTAAAAGTATCACGATGGATGATATAGCCAGGCACCTTGGCATGTCAAAAAAAACGATCTATCAATTTTTCAAGGACAAAAACGAATTAGTTGTTGCCCTTACAAAAAAGAAATTGAAGGAAGATGAGGATCAAATGAATGAGATTATCAGTAAATCAGCTAATGTGATTGAGGAGATGATCAACATGACCAAATGCTCAGAAGAGATATTTTCAAGGATCAACCCGATTGTTATTCATGATTTGCAAAAATATCATGCTGAAGCCTGGGAAGACTTTCAAAGATTCAAGGCCGGGGTACTGATCCAAAAAATGGAAGAACTTTTAACTAAAGGCATGGGTCAGGGTTACATTCGTAAGGATATTGACGTAAAGATAATGGCACGGATGCGGGTTAACCAGGTGGAGTTGGGTTTTAACACTTCAATATTCCCGGTAACTGAATTTAGCCCCTGGAAGGTACAAGTTCAGTTTTTAGATCATTTTAACTATGGCATTTGTACGCTTGAGGGCTACAAGCTGCTTAACGAATATAAAAATATTAATAATGAATAACCGGCTGCTGACACAAGGTTGTCAATAGCTAAAAGAAATTTGTATCAGTTTAAGTAAATCACTCAACCACAATATATATAATGAAATATCTATTTTTTACGGCAACTGTATTTTGTGCCATAGCCTTTAAAAGCTACGCGCAGGAGGCGACGCCAAATGGACAAACCTATAACTTTACAGTTCAGGATTGTGTCAATTATGCTTACGAGCATCAAAGCGCAGTTGTGAACTCGGGTCTTGATATCAAAAGTGCGGAGTATAAGGTTAAAGAAACAACCGGCATTGGCTTACCACAAATCAGCGGCTCAGCCTCATTCCAGGATTATCTTAAAATACCAACCACGTTATTACCGGGTGAGTTTTTTGGAGCCCCTGGTACCTTTGTGCCGGTTAAATTTGGCGTAAAGTACCAATCAAACCTTGGTGTTAGTTTAAACCAGATCCTTTTTAACGGGAGTTATCTTGTTGGTTTAAAGGCTTCAAGAACATATCGTGAGCTTTCACAGCGTAATTATACCCGCTCAAAAATTGAAGCCAACGTTGCTGTCACCAAAGCATATTATCAGGTTTTGGTTAGCGACGAACAAATTAAACTATACGATGCTAATATAACCCAGTTAAAACAGCAGGTTGACCAAACCGTAGCACAAAATAAGCAAGGCTTTGTTGAAAAAATTGATGTAGACCGCATTACTGTGCAATACAATAATTTAATAACTAACCGCGAAAACGTTGTACGTTCATTGGCTTTGAACTATCAAATGCTGAAGTTTCAGATGGGAATGCCTGTTGATGAAAACCTTGTGTTGAAAGATAAGCTAAGCGACGTTAGCCTTGATAATAACGTTGCAGAAATGTCGGTAGATACAGGCTTTTACCATAATCGTATAGAGTACTCCTTGCAGGAAACTCAGAAAAAACTAAATGAGCTTGATCTGCAAAACAAAAAAACAACTTATTTGCCAACATTAAGCGCGAATGGCAGCTATGCGGCATCATATCAGAATAATAATTTTAGTAAGCTTTACAGCCAGGTTTTTCCTTCAAGTTATATCGGTTTAACGCTCAACGTTCCTATTTTCAGTGGCGGGCAAAGACTAAACCAGGTAAGACAGGCAAAAATTGAGGTGCAAAAATCAACAAACGACCTCGTAAACCTTAAAAATACGATAAATCTTGATGCAAAGGTGGCAACTGTGTCATACATTAATGGCTTACAATCACTTAATAATCAAAAACGTAACCAGGAGCTTGCACAGGAAGTACTGCGTGTATCAAAAGTAAAATATCAGCAGGGGGTAGGCTCAAGCATTGAGGTTACACAGGCTCAAACATCTCTTGAAGATGCCGATAACAAATATATACAAGGTCTTTATGATGCCCTGGTTAGTAAAGTTGACCTTGACAAAGCTTACGGACGAATTAAATAACAACACTAAACTCACTATATAACAATGAAAATGAAAAAACTCATATACATACCTTTCCTGGTTTTACTGGCTGCATGCTCAAGTAAGCCCAAAGATAAAAAGGCCGAACTGGCCTATCTGCAAAAGCAACAATCGGATATCAATTCAAAAATAGCGAAGCTGCAGGCTGAAATGGGTACTACCGATTCGGTTAAAACAACTGATGTAAGTGTTACAGAAGTGAAAAATGGCAGTTTTACTAACTATGTACAGATCCAGGGTAAAATAGATGCGCAGGATAACGTTACTGCCTATCCGCAGGCATCGGCTGTTATTACTGCTATTTACGTAAAACCAGGCCAGCATGTAACTAAAGGCCAGGTGTTAGCACAACTGGATAATAGTGTTATGCAACAAAATATAGCACAAGCCGAAGCACAGGTTAGCTTAAGCCAACAGTTGTTTGATCGTCAAAAAAACCTTTGGGATCAGAAAATTGGCACTGAAGTACAATATCTGCAAGCTCAAACCGCATTGCAAAGCAATCAGAAAGCTTTGGCTTCCTTAAAAAGGCAATCGGGTTTATACCGCATCATATCGCCAATTTCTGGTACCGTAGATCAAATGGACCTGAAACTCGGACAGGGTGCCACGCCGGGGCAAACAGGGATCCGTATTGTGAATGCCGATGTTTTAAAAGTTAAGGCCGATGTCCCTGAATCATATGCAAGTAGCGTAAATACCGGTAACGATGTCAAAATATTAATTCCGGATGCTAAGGACTCGTTGGTTACTAAAGTTACTTTTGCGGCCAAAGCCATCGACCCAACATCGCGTAGTTTCGGTGTGGAGGTCAAATTACCTCAGCGCAGCACACTTCGCCCTAATATGACTGCAATTTTAAAAATTGCTGATTATTCAAAAACAAATACCATAGCAGTACCGGTTAAAGCTATACAGAAATCAGAGAATGGCGACCATGTTTTTGTTAATCAGAATGGTATTGCCAAACAGGTGAATGTAAAATCGGGTGTTA
Organism: Mucilaginibacter rubeus; assembly: GCF_014643835.1. Taxonomy (GTDB): domain Bacteria; phylum Bacteroidota; class Bacteroidia; order Sphingobacteriales; family Sphingobacteriaceae; genus Mucilaginibacter; species Mucilaginibacter rubeus. The sequence goes on from NZ_BMKD01000001.1 coordinate 628,693, forward strand.
CCTATGGTGGCCAAACAGAGATATTATCAGGCTTAAAAGCCGGCGACCAGCTGGTTGTTGAAGGTGCAACTGAAATAGAAGACGGCGATAAGATCAAAGTTGTTCAGTCGGCCAATTAGTTATTAATCAATTGATCTGTTCATTATGAAAGATGTAAAAAAAGAATTTGGCCCTTCAAGCTGGGCCATTGATAACAAAACAGCCATTTACGTGCTCATGTTCCTGATCACTGCGCTGGGGCTGATAAGTTATAACCGTTTACCAAAGGAAAACTTCCCGGACATAGCGCAATCAAAGGTGTTTGTCACAACACAGTTTCTGGGGCAATCACCGCAAAATATTGAAAATTTGGTAACCAGGCAAATCGAAAAACGCCTGAAATCATTAAAAGGTTTAAAAAAGGTAACATCTAATTCAATTCAAAACGCTTCGGTAATTACTGCGGAGTTCAATGCTGATATTGATATAAAAGATGCGAAAACAGATGTTAAGGAAGCTGTTGATAAAGCGAAGCAGGATCTTCCGCAAGGAGATCCAAATCTTAAGGAATCGACCATTTCAGATATTAATGTGGCTGATATCCCTATCCTTTATATAAATATATCGGGTAATTACGACCTCAAAAAGCTTAAAGAATATGCAGACGCGTTAAAAGATGAAATAGAAGGATTTAAAGAAATCTCTAAAGTAGACGAGGTGGGCGCATTGACTCCAGAAATTCAAATAAATGTCGATATCAATAAAATGGCTGCCGCGCAGCTTACCTTCAATGATATTACTACAGCTGTAGGAAACGAAAATATATTAGCTTCTACGGGCACAGTGAAAACAGATGGAGTACGACGTACCATTGATATCAAGCAGGATTTTAAAAATGCTGATGAAGTAAAAGCAATGGTAATCAGGAACCCTAAAGGACAGCCAATATATCTTAGGGATATTGCGGAAGTGAAGGATTCATTTCTTGAGCAGGAAAGCTATGCTCGTTTGAAAACTAATGCCAACCCTAATTTTAAAAATGTAATTACTCTTAATGTAAGTAAAAGGGCGGGGGAAAACTTGATAGAAGCCTCAGACAAAATCAACGACCTGATCAAACTTAAGCAGAAGACAGTATTTCCCAAAGGATTAGATATTACAGTAACCGGGGATCAATCTGACAAAACCCGCACAACGTTAAACGACTTAATCAACACGATTGTTATTGGTTTTTTGCTGGTTACCGTTATCCTGATGTTTTTCATGGGCACAACCAATGCTATTTTCGTTGCGCTCTCGGTTCCGTTGTCATGCTTTATAGCCTTTTTGGTGATGCCTGCTATTGGCTTTACGCTCAATATGATCGTGTTGTTCTCGTTTTTGCTGGCGCTGGGTATTGTGGTAGATGATGCTATTGTGGTGATAGAAAATACACACCGTATTTTTGCTAACGGAAAGGTTCCGATTAAGGAGGCCGCAAAAATGGCTGCAGGCGAGGTTTTCTTGCCAGTGTTTTCAGGGACCATGACCACTTTGGCTCCATTTATACCATTGGCATTCTGGAATAGTTTGATTGGCCATTTCATGTTTTTCCTGCCTATAACACTGATCATTACTTTGTTGGCATCGTTGGTGGTAGCCTATATCTTTAACCCTGTATTTGCGGTTGATTTTATGAAACCTCATCATGATGGTGAGCATGATAACCCTAAGTTTGACAGGCCTACAAAAAGGGCTATGATATTTTTGGCCATCGCTGCGGTAATCGGTTACTTGATCAATATTGGTTTTGGCAACCTGATGGTGCTGATCATGGTATTATATCTGATCAATCATTTCTTCCTGCTGCGGATTATTGACAAATTTCAGAAAAACGCCTGGCCCAAATTTCAAAATTGGTATGCCAAATGGCTTGAACGCGCTGTCCGCAGACCAGTAACCGTTTTGGTAGGAACCATTGGCTTATTCGGTTTTGCTATTTTCCTGATGGCAGTACGAGGAAAGACTCCGGAGTTTTTTCCTTCCGGCGACCCTAACTTTGCATACGTCTATATTACTTTGCCTATCGGTACCGATCAAGCTTATACTAATGAAGTAACCAGGCAGATAGAAAAAAAGGTTGCAACAGTTGTTGAGCCCGATAAGGATATTGTGTCGTCAGTTATTTCAAATGTTACAAAGGGAGTAAATGATCCCACAGATGAAGACCAAAGTGACTACCAGAATAAAGGCAAAATAACAGTTGCTTTTGTTGAGTTTGGTAAGCGAAACGGAAAAGATACTAAAGCAATACTCAAACGTATACGTGAAGCTGTACAAGGTGTCCCTGGCGCTAAAATATCAGTAACCCAAGAAAATAGTGGCCCGCCTGTACAAAAGGATATAAGTATTGAAATTGTTGGTGATAATTTAGATACTTTGGTAGCGACAGGCACGCGACTGAAAAATTATTTAGCAAAACAGAATATTGCTGGTATCGAAAATCTTATTGCCGACGTGCAAAGTGATAAGCCTGAAATAGTATTTGATGTTGACCGTGAGCGTGCCAACAGGGAAGGAATATCGTCCGGGCAGATTACTGATAATTTGGCAACCGCTATTTTTGGAAAAAAAGCAGCTGATTTTAGAAATACTAAAGAGGATGATTATCAAATAAAAGTAAGAGCGCTCGAAGATCAGCGAGGCAGTATTGATGAGATCAAAAACTTAAAAATAACCTATCGCGATATGGCAATGAATGGAACAATACGCCAGGTGCCAATATCAGCTTTCACTGATGTACGTTATACAACTACGTACAGCAATATCAGGCGTAAACAGCAACGCAGGGTTTTAACACTTGGCTCAAATGTTATTAAGCCTAACAACCCTAATGATGTTAACGCCAATATTTTAAAAGCTATTAATAACTTCAAAAAGCCGGATAACGTTATCATACGCCAGGGTGGTGGCCAGGAAGACCAAATGGAAGCCATGACATTCCTGCTTTCTGCCCTTGGTGTGTCATTTGGACTTATTCTTGTTATTTTAATGATCCAGTTTAACTCTATTGGCAAAACGCTTATTATTATCAGCGAGATCCTCTTTAGTATTATTGGTGTGTTGCTGGGGGTTAGCGTATTTGGCATGACCATGTCTATCGTAATGACAGGTATTGGTATCATCGCGCTGGCAGGTGTGGTTGTTCGTAACGGGATTTTATTGGTTGAGTTTACCGATATGCTGTTGGAGCAGGGGGTAAGCATCCACGATGCGGTGGTTGAAGCCGGTCATACCCGTATGACTCCTGTATTGTTAACCGCAACAGCTGCTATTTTAGGTTTAATACCGCTGGCAGTTGGTTTCAATATCGATTTCGTTGGCTTGTTTACCCATTTTGCACCGCATATCCATTTTGGTGGTGATAACGTTGCTTTCTGGGGCCCATTAGCCTGGACAATGATCTTTGGTTTAGGTTTCGCTACCATCATTACATTGATCCTTGTACCTTGTTTATACCTCATCCGCTATAATCTTAAAGCAAGGCTGTTCGGTAAAAAATCGGTTGAAACCAAACATGTGGAGGTATTGGAAACAGAAACAGTTTAAAATAGAGAGCCATTAGTAACACAAACAGCCGCGGTCGAAAGATTGCGGCTGTTTTGTTTTATGACAGTTTTTTAAATAAAACATAATAATGTATTTATGGTTCTTTATGCAAACGTTTATCACAGCCATGAAACTTGAAATATCAAAACCGCTTTGGCCGGTAATAGGCCTTGGTACATTAGCCGGTATGCGTACCTTATCTGCCCCTGTTGTAACAACGCATGTATTAAGTCATCATCCATCAAAGCAACTTGAAAAATCACCGCTAAGGTTCATGCAATCAACAACCGTGGCTGCTGTTTTAAAGATCTTATCGGTTACTGAAGTTATTGCGGATAAATTACCTTCAACTCCAAACCGTATAGAACCCACCGGGTTAGCGGCAAGGGGGCTATCAGGTGCTTTGGCCGGCGCAAGTATTTACAAAGCTGTTGGCGGTAAAGCATTAACCGGAGCACTGATAGGAGGGGCAGTGGCAATAGCAGCCACCTACGGAAGCTACTTCCTGCGAAAAAACACAGTTAAGGCAAATCATATTGCCGATCCATTAATTGGCGCGATTGAAGATGCTTTGGTAATAGGATCGGGTTTTGGCTTAAGCAAGCTGATTTATGCCCCGGTTGCAGGCTGAACATATTTTTCAAGTTCTCCCAGGTTACTGATCTCATTACGCGATCGGGGCAGGCTGTCAGGATAGTTCTTTTGAATAAAGGTTACCAGGTTTTCGCGGATATAGCAGCGCAGGTCAAAAGCATCTGATGAGGTTCGGGAGCTCATTAACACCCTGATCTCAATGGTATGTTCTTTAACATCAGTTACCTGTACTACTTTAACCCGTTTATCCCATAAGTTTGATTTAACTATCAGACGTTCAAATTCTTCGCGTATAGCATCAATAGGGGCGGTATGGTCCATGTATAAAAATACGGTGCCCAAAATGTCGGCAGATGTCCTTGTCCAGTTCTGAAAGGGTTTTTGAATAAAGTAATTGATGGGAAGTATCAGCCTACGTTCGTCCCAGATCTTTAAAACCACATAAGTAAGCGTGATCTCTTCTACGCGCCCCCATTCGCCCTCTACAACCAAAACATCATCAATACGAATAGGCTGAGTAAACGCTATCTGGAAGCCGGCCAGCAAATTACCTAATGAGCTCTGTGCTGCAAACCCAACTATGATACCGCCTATACCAACGCCGGTAAGTAAACCGGTACCTATCTTGCGCATACTTTCAAAACTGAGCAAGATAATGGCAATTGTTAAAAAGATGATGGTCACTACAATGATCTTACGGATAAACTGGATTTGGGTGCGTACCTTACGTTCCTTCAGGTTATCCACTTTATTAAGGTCGTAAGTGTGATAGATGTAATCTTCCAGGATCCTTACCGAACGTACAAGCAGGCCCGCGAAAGATATGGTAAGTAAAATCTCAAAAGTTTTGTCAAGAGGTTTGTAATAAACCGGATTCATTCGCATTAATGGCGAAAGGATATTGAATAGAAACAGTGGGATGAAATAAGCTACAGCCGGCCCAAGGTTAACCAGTATCGATCTTAAGATTGAGTAGGATGTATCTGCTTTTTTTGCATAAAATTTAAATAGACAGGTTATTATGAATTTTATAATAAGGCCAACAAGTACGGCTACCAGCGCGATGATCAGGTTCCAGGCAAATGACGGTATGCGCTGTGAAAATGTAAGCAGGTCGGGGGGTAAGCTGTTTTCAATATTCATAGCAAGGCAAATGTTTTCTACAGTAAAATAGTTGGAATGTAAAATTGTTTTAGCAAATGCCGCGGTACCGGGTGTTGTTACATATGTTTAATGAATTTTTGATAGTTTTGTTAAAAAAGTCAGGAAATCGATTGTCTTAACTTTTTGTTTACCTGTTTAAATAAAACTTAACGAGCACATGGCAGCAGTGAATGACCAGCAGGATATTAAAAGAGAGAAAATTTTAGAAGCCTCGCACCAGCGCTTTTTACATTACGGTTATTCAAAAACTACCATGAACGAAATAGCCGGCGACCTCTCTATGTCAAAGGCCCTGCTTTATTATTATTTCCCGGATAAAAGCCAGTTGTACATTGCTGTAATGCGTAAGCTTGCTACTGATTATCTTAAAACACTTGAAAACAGGCTAAATACATTTACCAATTTAAAAGAAGCTTTCACCTTCCAGGTAAATACCCATCATGAGTTTATAGTAAACAATTATAACTTTTTTGATTTTTTCAGGCTTAACGAACAAAACCTCCCCGAAACCATTTGGCAAATAGTTAGCGAAGTTCACAGTGCCGAGCTAAACTTGTTAAGCAATGCTATTAAATCGGAAGTTGAAAAAGGAGCCATTAAGCCTGTAGAAAATCCTGACGAAGTTGTTGATGTATTGATGGATGCTTTGCACGGCATCAGGGTGGGGGCGATATCTCAAAAGAAAACTAACTTTCCGCGCAAGGAACACCTGGAAGAAATTCATCATAAAAAACTACTCCTGCTTGATATTTTTATCAAAGGATTGATGTACTAAAGTCATCTTAAGGTATAAATACTCCATACTGTCAGTTAGCCGTCAAATGAATTGGCTGTTAAATATTATGGCTATTATTTATGGGTACATTTGTACTTACAAATAATTTAATAGCCAGGTAATTACCTCCCTGTTTAGTTATTTATAAAATACTTCTTTTTTAAGAGGTGATTGTTTTAGAGTGATTTAGCCTGCATAGCTTTTTGCCGTGCGGGCTTTTTTATGGGTTGATATTTGTACGGATAGCAATATTGCCGGTCAATATTTTATGTACCGGGCATGCATTTGCTATTTTCAATAACCGGTCTCTTTGTTCGTCATTTACTTCACCTTTAAAGCTAATTTTAGTTTCAATGCGTGTACCACTTAAAGTCTTAAACATTTCAACATCGGCTTTAATTTCCTCTATAGGCCACATTTTACGGTTAATGTACATGCGCAGGGTGATTGCAGTGCAGCTTGCGAGGCTCGCCAGTAACAAACTAAATGGGTTCATGCCTGTATTGCTGCCTTCGGCCTCAAGGGGTTCATCGGTTATAAGGCCATGCCCACCGCTGTTAACTACTGTTTGATATTGAGTGAGTCCTATAAGTGCAGTAGCTGTTTCTATCAACTCAATTCCGGTTTCTTCCATAAGGCGTTTAAATAGAGTATTGTTATTAATAAATTAAGCTTAGTCCTTAGTCCTAAGGCATGAGTTCTAAGTATAGAAAAGCAAAAAAACAGATTGGCGACTTCCGACTCAATACTATCGACTTAATTTTCTTTATTCGGGTGTTTCATTAATATCAACCAGGTTCCAGTTCTTTTTCAGAAATTTGGGGCCGCCATTATATTTCAGTATCACTTCAAAATTGGTACGGTTTGTTTCACCCTGGCTATCTGTTGAAAGAACATACGATTTGATAATAAAAACAGAGTCGGCCTTTTTGCCAAATTGATATCTGTCATCAGGAAAAGAGATATTTCCCGAACGTATGGTTGGGATTACAAATTCCTTCGCAATTTTATAAGCATCATCGGCATTAGGCATTTTGCTAAATGAAAGCACCTCCGTAACATCACCGGATATGGCAAACTTTACCATAATAAAAATAAATACTACACCAGCGATGATAATAGCGTAGACGCCTTTCATAGCGCGCTTTTTTTTTAGCTGCTTTTCTTTAAGATAAGTTTGAGTCATTAGTTTATAAAGGGTGCGATAAAATTAGCAATTAATTTGATGAATAAACACCCCTTTGTTAAGCGGTAATTATGGCTGATGGCCGAAGAACAAATAAGCAATAAAAATAGCCGCAATAACGCCGGCCAAATCGGCAATAAGTCCTGCCGGAATAGCATAACGCGATTTTTTAATACCCACCGAACCAAAGTATAAAGCAACGATGTAAAAAGTAGTATCGGCCGAACCGTTAAAGATCCCGGCAAGCCGCCCCGCAAATTTATCGACACCAAAATTTTGCATTACCGTTATCATCATACCTTTTGAGCCCGAACCGCTAAGTGGTTTTAAGTAAGCCACGGGCATAGCATCTACAAAGCGTGTATCTAAATTAAACTGAACACAAACCCAGCGTAAGCCTTCATTCATATAATCCAACGCGCCGCAATTCCTGAACACGCTGATCCCAACCAGCATAGCTACCAGATAGGGAATTATCTTTACTGAGGTTTCAAAGCCGCCTTTAGCGCCCTCTACAAAAACTTCAAATACGTTTACCTTTTTTATAAGGCCACCCACGATAAATATTACCGGTATGGTAAACAACATCACATTGCTTATAACTGATGATACCGTACTGATCTGCTCTTTGGTTAGCTGCGTGGTAAAGTACCATACCACCAATGTAATGAAAGCGGTAACGCCGCCAAGCCAGCCAATAATAACCCTGTCAAAAAGATTGATTTTTTGCTTAATGGCCACTGCTATTAAGCCAACTACCGTGGCTACATAGGTAGCAATGATACAAGGTAAAAATACTTCGGCCGGATCTTTTGAATTAAGGATGGCCCTTTGTGCGATGATGGTAACGGGTAATAACTGCAAGCCGGATGTATGCAGCACCAGGAACATGATCTGGGCATTTGAAGCTGTTTCTTTATCTGGATTCAGCTCCTGCAGGCTACCCATCGCTTTTAAGCCAAGCGGTGTAGCTGCGTTATCGAGGCCCATTAAATTGGCCGAAAAGTTCATCATCATCTGGCCCGTAGCGGGGTGATCTTTAGGTACATCGGGAAACAATCGGCTAAAGAAAGGTCTTACTATCCGTGATAAAAAATTAATAGCTCCAGCTTTTTCGCCAATGTTCAGAATGCCGAGCCAGAATGCCATAGAGCCAATCAGCGGCAAAGCGATATCCATTACCGATGATTTTGACGAATTAAATAATCCTTCAACCAATAATTTGAAAGCTTCTGTATCGCCAAAAAAAACTAATTTTATGAGTGAAACTACAAATGCAATTACAAAAAAAGCTATCCAGATATAGTTAAGCGCCATAGTAATGTTTAAGGCTTTGAAGTTAGTGCTTTTGCTGTTTAATATGAAATACTGATACTTTTATACTATCGATAAACCAATAAATGAACGACACTATCCATAAACTCAACGGAATTATAGATAATGTAAGGCAACTAAAAGGCCGCGACATTGACTGGGCCTATAAGGCATCGCCCGCTAAATGGTCAAAAAAAGAAGTGATTGGCCATTTGATTGACAGTGCTCAAATTAATCTGCAGCGTTTTGTGCGTTGCACCTATGAAGAAAACTTCAGACTTACCTACCAACAGGTAGAATGGGTTGCTGCCGCACGTTACCAGGATGCTGACATTAACGAATTGATTGAACTTTGGGCCTTGCTGAACCTGCAGATTGTACGGGTGTTAGAGAATTACCCTGCCGACAGATGGAGTGCCCGCTGTGACAACAGCAAACAGGAACCAAACCTGCAAACTGTAGAATGGCTTGCCGCCGACTATGTTGATCATATGCTGCATCATCTAAAAGATATATTGTAATGGCTGGCTATTCGGGTACACCACTGGCAAAGAAACTGGGTATAAAAGCAGGCGGGAAGCTGTTGCTTGTTAATGCCCCTGACCATTACCTTGATCTGTTTAGCGACATGCCTCCTGATGTTTATTTTACAGATGATATTTCATTTGAAATTGATGTGATCCATTTCTTTAGCAAAAGTGCGGATGAATATCGGGTTAAGCTGCCTGAACTGATAAAGCAAATTAAACAGGACGGCATGATTTGGGTATCCTGGCCCAAAAAGGCTTCAAAAGTAGTTACTGATATTACAGAAGATTTGATCAGGAACTTTGCTTTGCAAATGGGGTTGGTTGATATCAAGGTTTGCGCGGTTGATGAAGTGTGGTCGGGTTTAAAGCTGGTGATCCCCGTTAAAAACAGGAAATATGTGGTATAGGTCATTTTTGGTTAAAACCAGTTAAACAAACGGCACTGCGTTTTAGCATAAGCACTTAATTGTATAACTTAGCGCAATAATACCCGATAATATGGCTCAGATTGAATTAAAACGTGTACATGGCGATTTTGGCTTTGAAGCTGTTGACGCTAACGGTCACACCGTAAAAATGGACAGCAGTCCGGAAAGTGGCGGCCAGGATTTTGGCATCCGCCCAATGCAAATGCTTTTAATGGGCCTGGCTGGTTGCTCGGCAATTGATGTGATCAGTATCCTGAAAAAACAGCGCCAGGAAATTACCGACTATAAAATGGTGGTTAATGGCGAGCGGGAAGCCGGTAAAGAACCTTCATTATGGGAGGATGTGGATATTGAATTTCATATTTATGGCAATGTTGATGAGGATAAAGCTGTACGAGCTGCCGAGCTTTCTATTAATAAATACTGCTCAGTTGCTGCAACACTTGCAAAAGCCGGTGCTGAAATTAACTGGAAAGTAATTGTTCACCCTGCTCAATAATATAGTTATTACTCGTTGAAAATACCAGATGGCGGAACAGGAAGTACCTATTAAAACAGTTCACCTGTTCCCCCTGTTGGACCAAAAGCTAATAGAACTGCTTAGATCCTTATCAACCGACGACTGGAACAGGCCTACATTAGCAAAGCTTTGGACTGTAAAGGATATTGCCGCTCATTTACTTGATGGTAACATGCGCGTCATTTCTTCCGCTCACCAGTTTGCCGGCGACCCTCCTTCAAATCCCATTAATAACTATAGTGATTTAGTTGTTTTTTTGAACGGATTAAACGCTACCTGGGTAAACGCTATGAAGCGTGTAAGCCCACAGTTGCTTACCGATCTTTTAGAAACTACAGGCAAACAATACAGCGAAATAATGACTGCTGCTGATTTGTTTGCGCCTGCACCATTTTCAGTAGCCTGGGCAGGTGAAGATGAATCTGTTAACTGGTTTCACATAGCCCGCGAATACACCGAAAAGTTTCATCACCAACAACAGATCCGTGAAGCGGTAGGCAAACAAGGTATCCTAACTGCCGAATTATTTTATCCCTGCATCGATACCTTTATGTGTGGGCTTCCGCATACATATCGTACGGTCAACGGAAACACTGGTATGCTAATTCAAATTACTGTAACTGGCGAAGCCGGCGGTAACTGGTACCTGCTTAAAATGGCTGAGGGCTGGACACTCATCAAAAATGCCGGATCAGTGCCGGATACTACAGTAACTTTATCGCCTGATATTGCCTGGAGGGTTTTCACCAAAGGTATCGATCCACAAACAGCATTGGAGGTATCTAATATCAGCGGCAATATTAACCTTGGCGAAAACTTGTTTAATATGGTTGCCGTGATGGCTTAACAACTATTTTGTTTAATTACTCTTTAACTGTACAAAACTGTATTCTTTTTAACTCATTAATCAGTTTGTACAAAAGGTTAAAAATTTGGCTGTTATTGCTTGTTTAAAGCAACCTTAATCGCATTATAAAAACATAAGCGCTTGACTTAGTTAACCAGCATTTTATCTCAAATTTCATATGCTTTTTTTGTTTGATTAGCCTGCCTTTTGGCCATGGGCTTTCTGGATTAACAAATATTGATGGCATCAATGTTGGATTAACCAGTGTACGTTTTACTTGAATGTTAAACGTATAATTAAACATATAAATATGAAAACAAATTTAAAAAAAGCCTCATTGCTTCTTACGGGAGTTATGATTGGCAGTAAATTATTCGCTCAGTCAACAGATACCTCAGCTACAGCAAAAGATTACGTGAGGCCCTTTTCGGGTGGTGGTGAATTGCGCACATGGTCAATAGGTGTACATGGTGGTTTGTTAACCCCTTTTACCATATTTGGACGCAATAACAGGCAGGATTTTACCAGCCCAACCGAACAGTTTGGTTACGGCGGATACATTAAAAAACAAATATTGCCATCCTTGGGCTTACAGGCCGACTTCCTTCGCGGTAAATTAACTTCATCAAACAGTCAACCTAACGCAGCAGGTACTTCTCCCTATGATTCATACTCTACTAAATTAAACTGGTCGGCAGCTTTAAGTGCTAATATTACGCTGGCTAACATCAATTGGCGCCATGAAAAGCCGTTTATTCAGCCTTATTTAACCGCAGGTGTTGGTAATTTGAATTACACACCAAGGATTACCCCGGTTGGCGGGCAACAGGAAAACTTTAAGAAAACCGATAACGGCCATATCAACGAATTGTTTATCCCGGTTGGCTTAGGTTTGAAATTTGACCTTGCACCAGGTATAAACCTTGATTTAGGTTACCAGGTTAACTTTGTACAGGCCGATAACCTTGACGGATATAAGTATGGGGCGGGTGATGACAGGTTTTCATACGCGCATATTGGTTTAGAGTTTGCCCTTGGTAATAAGAAAAAACACCAGATGGCAACTCATAATCCCGTATCGTCAATGCGTACAGAGTACCAATGGGAAAACCAGCGTACCCGCGCCGAACTACAGCAACAGATTGATGCTGAAAAAGCAAAAAATGCGCAGCTGGCCAGCGACCTTGCAACAACCAATGCCAATCTTGCCAAATTAACTACCGACAGCGACGGTGACGGTGTTGTGGACGTAAACGATAAATGCCCTAACACACCAGCCGGCCAAAAAGTTGATGGCTCAGGTTGTCCTTTGGCTAAACCGGTAGTTTATGTTACTGAAGAAGATAAAAAAGTGGTTAAAGACGCTATCAAAAACCTTGAGTTTGATTTGGGTAAAGCTACCATTCGTGCGCATTCATATCCAAGTTTGGATAGGGTAGCACAGTTATTAGTTGATAAAAACTTTAGCCTGAAACTTGCTGGCCATACTGACAATACAGGTTCGGCTGATTTAAACATGCGTTTATCAAAAGATCGTGCTGAATCGGTTAAATCATACCTCGCAAGCAAAGGTGCAAATCCATCGCGTATTGAAGCAACCGGCTATGGTCAAACACAGCCAATAGCTACAAACAAAACAGCTGCAGGCCGTCAGGCTAACCGCAGGGTTGAATTTACCTTGTATTAACAAAGGTTGTTAAACCTTAAATAAGTAAAAAGCTGCTCAATTGAGTGGCTTTTTTGCTTTCATATTTAGCAACCAAACCAGGGATTGGTTGAATAGGCAGGATTTTAATCGATTCGCCAATACCATCATCCCGTGTAATTTCTTGTAGCAGGAGCGGGTAACGGTTGTGATACGAGGGAATCGTTAACAGCGATCAAGTGTTGAGTATGTGCGCTCAATTTTGTTGCAAATTGATCTGTATTTATTTATCGGTGACATTTATAAGCAACGTTATTTAATATCAGTGTAAATTAAAACAAAGTCATTTTAAAGATTACTCAACATAACCGTTTATTGCAGCGGGTGGTGAATAATATCCGCTTTTTAGTTAAGGTTAAAGGTTATATGCTGCCGGTAACTCTTGAGCGTATCAAACTGACTTTTTTATGACTTTTTTAATTACAAATTAAGAAACAGCTCTTGTTATCACTTGTTCAAATCATACATCTCATTATTATAAATTAGCTATGAAAGCAATCCTGGTAGTTCACAATCTCAAAAAAGAAAGCAATTATGCACTTACTTACGCCGGTAATTTAGGTGATAAATTAAAAACCAAAGTAATTGTTATGAACACGGTACCGGAGCCGATGAGTGTTCAGTTATCTGATACTACCAAGCAGGATATATTTGATAATGAGGAATTCAGTTTTAAAGATCAAAATAAAGGCATCGAAAAGATAGTTTTCCTTAACTATCTGGATACTTTGGGGATGTCGCTCCACGCAATTATAGCTAAATATGATATAGGTTTAATTATCAAAGGGGTTGGCGGAACTGCAAAAGAAATTAATGAACAGCTTGTGCCTGTTTTAAATCATTCATGCTGCCCCTTACTGGCCGTTCCGGAAGGTGCCTCATTCAATATTACGAATATGGGATACCTTGCCGATCTTCGTTATGCCAAAAAGGATATCGTAAGCCTTTTAAGTAAAATGAGTGAAGCAATGGATGTAAAGGCATCACTTTTTAATATAACTGAATCGGGATTACCCCATATGCATAATGATTATGCTGATGCTGTGTTCAGGCAATTGTTCTCCGGTTCAAGGCTGAACCTGGTGAATATCAAGGAGCGGGATATCATGAAAACCGTTGATGTACTGGCCAATATAATGCGGGTTGATTTTTTTGTATTGAGCAACCGCAGCTCACAATTAAATGGGTTATGGGATTGGGAGAATATGGAGAATGAAGAACATGCCCATCTACCGGCGCTTATCTTTCCATGCTGAAAATAGCGTAAATATAAAGGGAAGATACTGTGATCGATCTTCCCTTTATATATTCAATTTGGTCTTTTATAAAACGTAAACACCATTTGCTTTCAGAACTTTGCTGAAAAACAACAAATGCCCCGGCAAGGCGTTTTGCCAAAACTCCCAGGTATGGCCTCCTGGTTGTTCGGAATAATCATGTGGAGTATGGTTATAAACCAATCTGCGGTGTAATTCACGGTTGGGCTCAAGCAAAAAGTCATCAACTCCTATATTAATAACCAATGGCAGCCCGTTTTTACGGATCTGATCTGCCATGTTCACAACAGAATATTGCAGATAAGTATCGGGCGTCATAGGCCCCCAAATCTTATCAAGCATTTTGCTAAGCATCTCAAACCTGTCGGGCGGAAGTTTCCAGGTTGTCATGTTGGGGTCAAGGGCTCCGCTCATGCTCCCTGCTGCTGCGAAAAGGTCAGGATGTTTGGTCGAGAGATACAACGAACCAAAGCCCCCCATGGATAAACCTGTGATAAGCCTGCCTTTTTTATCATTGATAGTGCGGTATTTGCTATCGATAAAAGGGATCACCTCTTTAATAATATAAGTTTCAAACTTGCTGTTAGGATCAATCGGGCTATCAACATAGTAGCTGAAGATTTCACCTTCCGGCATTACAATAATGATATTATACTGATCGGAGAGATCTTTCACCAGTGATTTATCCGGTGTTTTCGACAGCCAGTCGTCAAAATGGCCGTAGCCGCCATGCAGAAGATAGAGTACCGGGAAACTGGCTTTACTTTTTGCATATGCCTTCGGAAAGACAATCGCCGCTTTGTAAGTTTTGTTCATAGCTGCGCTGGGGATTTGTACCGTGTCAACTTTGGCAGCAAATACCCATACGCAGCAAAACAACAGCGTAAATGTTAGAACTATTCTTTTCATATACTTAGGGTTTAGGGGCAGCTGCTACTATTTTTAATAATTCATCATCAGGGTGGTTTTTAACTACGCATTGGTTGTCCAATATCATTGTTGCACCATTTTCGGCAGTATATGCCGGCCAGTTAGGTAATGATGGCGTATTCGGGTTGCCGGTTTTGGAAAAATTTATCCATGCGCTGCTTATTTTATCGGCAAGGGCATATGCTTCCTTACCGCCGCCGGTCATTTCCTGGCAACGGGCTATGTTATTAAACTGAAAAGCAATATCCATACAGTGCATGGCTTTATACATACCTCCATTTACGGGCGATTGCCAGGTAAACAGGTACATATACACCGGGGCCGCGCCACTAACAGCCTTTTCATTGGCCTGTTTAATGGCTAATGAGCGGAAGTTAAATTCAATGTCGGTATATTCTGATGGTTTTGAGATTGTTGGATACGCTTTTTGAGCAGCAGCGATATAAGCGTCGGTTTTATCGCCGTATTTCTTTTGCAGGGCAGTCTTTAACTCATCCATTGTTTGGCTTTTGGGGCCGGGAACAAATGGAGCAAACTCGTTTTTGGTAGTGCCTACCAGCAGCGGAACATTTTTAGACAATGCCTTGGCGGCAGCATCAGAGGGCTGATAAGGCAGAAAATCGCCGTCTAAAGCAGGGCCCCAGCCGTTCATGGTTCTGCCTTCTTTCTTTAAATCGGCTGAAACCTTGCGCATTGCTTTTTTACCCGCTTCGTTCAGTACATCATAAGGCAGTTTTTGAAGAGAATCAACCTGTGAAGGCTGCAGGTGAAGTTCTTCCAATAATGCAGCGGCAATTTTTTGGGTAACCGGTTTTTCATTAAAATTGGTGATATAGCTGCCGCTTTCAACAATGGCATTTTTAAATAAACCTTTTACTGATGGCGCGTTCATTAAACAGGTAACCTTGCCGCCGCCGCCCGACTGCCCAAAGATGGTCACATTATCAGGATCGCCGCCAAACTGGGTTATATTTTGTTTTACCCATTCCAGGGCCAATTTCAAATCAAGCAGGCCCGCGTTTGCAGAGCCCTTATATTTATCACCATAGGCTGAAAGATCAAGAAAGCCCAAAATGTTTAACCGGTGATTTACCGACACCAGTACCACATCTCCCTTTTTAGCCAGGTTTTCACCATCATACGATGGAAGCTCAATTGATGAACCGGCAGTAAAGCCGCCACCATGCAGCCAAACCATTACCGGGCGTTTTTTGCCATCGTTCAGTTTCTGTGTCCATACATTGAGCGACTGGCAGTGTTCATTTGAATAACCCAGATCATGCTGAAAGGCAAATTCAAATTCGTCGTTAACAGTTGTAGTTGGATCGGTAGGACAAACCGGACCGTAAGTTTTTGAACTGCGTACATCTGTCCATGGCGCAGGTTTTTCGGGCGCCATAAACCGGTCGGCTTTGGCGTAGGGGATACCTTTAAATGTAAAAATGCCATTGTGAAGATAGCCTTTTACTTTTCCGCTTTCGGTTGATGTTACAGCCACATCGTTCCCGGCGACAACTGGTTCGTTGCTGCTTTGGCAAAACGCCGTTACGGGTAAAAAGCAAATGAGTAAAAGCAGCATGAGGGTACTGTTTTTTTTCATGATTGTATTTGGTTAAATTGGTTTAAACTTCGTGATCCGAAACTGGCTTCCGGAATTGAAAGATAGCTAATTACCAATAATTGGCGAGGATCTTTATCCACTGGTAATAGCTATTGTGTAAATATAACACAATGGATTAGCCAAATACAACTATATCATACTTTTTACTTTAAAAAAATTTCAGCTGAAAACGTAGTTAATTTAATATAATTATAATCCATAGCTATCCTTATACCGCTGCATCGAAGTTTCAAATATTTCCATCGCGTTGCCCTCGATATCCTGGTTTTCAAATGCTCCATACACAGTATCAAAATTAAGCATGGATGCTTTTTGATATGCTTTGACAAATTCTTCCTTGGCGAGTAATATAATATTAGGATAGCTGTACATAATAGCCATATGCCGTTTGCTTCTGGCTATATTAAATGTATCACCACAAAGCATAGTTCCATTAGGTGTAAAGCCTGCAATGTGCAACACACAGCTGCCCGCAAAATGACCGCCGATATGTACTACGCTTATGCCATCCCAAAGTTGTGTGGTGTTACCACCCCATAAGTAGATATACGGAGAATTAAAAGGTATCCATTCGGCGTCATTTTGGTGTATATAGATTGGGCAGCCAAATTCGGCGGCCCAGTCATTCATATTACTATAATAATGCGGATGTGAAAACGCGATAGCTTTTAATCCGCCTTTAGCCCGGATAAATTCAATTGTAGCATCATCCAGGTACGGAATACAATCCCACAAAATGTTACCTCCCGGAGAGATAAGGAGCAGGGCCCTTTGGGCAATTGCAAAGTCTGGTTGTATTTTGAGTGCATACAGATGTTTATTTAACTGTGTTATTTTGATGGTGCGGTTCTTAAGTTCGGCTGGCGTATTCCATTGCTGTCCACTCTCCGGAACGTATTGTCGATCATCGGTACAAATTGGACAAAATTGGGGTGTTACCGGCCCGGCTAAAAGCTGGGTGCCGCATGTGCTACATATGATGGTTTTATTCATTGTTTTATAAAGTGTTATTTAGGGAGATGATTTTAGATCCGGTAAGCTATTTTAGCCAATGCTTTGATCTGTTCCAAATCGGAAGCAGGGTTGAGGTGGTTGCAGTTACCTGTTTGTTCAACTGTTTCGGTCACAGGTTTTTTAAACGTAAGCTTCCCATACTTTGAAAGATTTACAAGCAATACGCTGAGCAAGATCACAATTAACCCCAAAAACTGCATTAACGAAATACTTTCATGTGCAAAGCAAACCCCAAGTAATACGGCGATAACCGGATTTACATACGAATGGGTGCTCACCTGCGTTGCAGGCCTTACCTGCAGCAGCCATACATAAGCGCTGAATGCCCCAATTGATCCGAATATGATAAGGTAAACGATAGCCATCCATGACTGAGCCGGAACAGTAGCGAGATCAAATCCGTTAAACTCCTGGTGAATAATGGCAGCCGGTACAAAAGCCAAACCGGCAATGATCATTTGCCAGGAAGTATTTACCCTTGCCGGAGCTGTACCGCCCCGCTTTTTTGAATATAATGATCCTGCCGACCATGCGACAGGACCAGCCAGTAACAATAGTAATCCTGTTAATTTTGCATGGTCCATAGTACCGGTAACTGATTTTAGGAAGGCTTCACCAAAAAGGAGCAGGATTCCTGCAAAGCCGATGATGAGGCCGAATATGGTCGATTTATTTTTTAGGTTTACCCGCCAGTTAGCTTTATCTAATATGATGAACCATATCGGGTTCACGGAAACCATAATGGCAACCATGGCACTGGGGATATTGCGCTCGACCCAGATCACTATACCTGTAGCTATGAATAGGGTAAGCAGCCCGCAGATACCGGAGGTAATGATATCGCGCTTAACAAATATGTTGTCGCCCTTAATGTAGCACCAGCCAAGTAATAAAATACCCGCGGTAAAAAAACGAAATGCACCCATCAGCATGGGAGGGAAGCCCTGAATTGCCATTTGTATAAAGAAATAGGTTGACCCCCATACTATATAAACAGTAGCAAAGGCTATGATCACTAAAAGGGGGAATGCTTTTGTATTTGCTGTAATTGCCATGATTATTTTATTGGTTAAAGATGTTTGCTGATTTTAATTGGTTTGCAATGATTGGTAAGCCGTAAGCTTTTTGTTCACAATACGTGAGGCGAACCATTTATCCAAGCTCCATGAATATTGGGACGTCCCGGCCAGCAGAAAACTTGCGGCGCTCAAAGTAAACACTGAGTAACCTAAAGGCGATTCGACGCCGAAGGAAATTGCCATCGCGATAGCAAAACATAAACTAAGGATACCGCTGCCGATAGCTGCCACGCGGGTAAATAAGCCAAGGATGAGTAATATGCCAAAACCGCCTTCGCCAATGGTTGCAATAGTTGCCAGCGGATTTATGATGCCATTGGGCAGGAAACTCATTACCTGTTTGGCATAGGCAATAAAATGTTTCCAGTCGCCCCAGCTAACGTGTGCGTGACCGTTTGGGCCAAATAAGCCGAGGCGGTCGGCTACTTCCCACAGGTAGCTTACTCCAATGGCTAACCTTAGGTATATGGATGATATTTTTTGATTGAGTTGCATAAGTTTTATTTTTTTGATGATCAAAAATACCATGCTTTTGGACTATACTTGTAGTCCAGAAAATAGATTAAAGATAGTCCAGGATGATGCTCATTGAAAGTTTATTAAGTGTAGATAAAAGCAGCCAGGTGCCTGTGTATTTGCAAATTAGCAACGGTATTATCAATTATATCAGGCAGGGGACCTTAAAACCAGGCTCTGCGCTTCCTGCCAGTCGTGTGTTGGCAGCATCGTTAAACGTACATCGTAAAACAGTAGTAGCTGCTTATGACGAACTTTATGCGCAAAGCTGGGTTGATGTTATAGCGCGTAAGGGGATTTACATAGCTAAAAACCTGCCCGATGTTGCACCCCGGCCTATTGAAAAAGCTGTTCTGAAACATAGCCTGGCAAATGAAACTTCGTTCAATGTTGATGACAACAGGATCAACCCTCAGCGCATGTTTGTGGAAATGCCTGATGGCAATATTACATTTACCGAAGGGTTTCCCGATACCCGCATTGCGCCTGTCGACCTGATGGTGCGCGAATACAGACGGATGGCAGGTTATCATTTTACGCATAAATACCTGATGTACGGGCTGGAGCAGGGTTCCGAAAATTTAAGGAACGAACTTGCCCGTTTTTTGGGTGAAACCCGTGGCCTGCATGTAACACCTAATGATATTTTAATAACCAAAGGCGTTCAAATGGCACTTTACCTGTGCGCACAGGTACTGATTAATAAAAATGATATTGTAATTGTAGGTAACCCAGGCTACAGTGGTGCAAATGAGGTGTTTGAGCAAGCCGGTGCCAGGTTGGAATTTGTCCCTGTAGATGAACATGGTATTGATATTAATGCCGTTGAGACTATTTGTAAAGCACAAAAGGTACGTATGCTGTACGTGGTGCCGCATCATCATCAGCCTACTACAGTAACGCTGAGTTCGGAGAGGCGTATGCGTTTACTCGAACTGGCAGCAAAATATCAGTTTGCCATTATTGAAGATGATTACGACTTTGACTTTCATTATACAAGCGGCCCTATTTTACCGCTGGCCAGTGCCGATTATTATGGAAACGTAATATATGTAGGTTCATTTTGCAAAACCATTGCGCCGGGCATCCGCATTGGTTTTATGGTTGCGCCGGCAAATTTTTTACGCCAGGCCACCCGCTTACGCAGACTGATTGACCGCCAGGGGGAGCACCTGTTAGAAGAAGCTATGGCAAGTTTATTAAAGAATGGAGACATTAGCAGGCACCTGAAAAAAGCCAATAAGCTGTATCACGAACGGCGGGATATTCTTTGCAAATTACTGCAGGAGCAATTGGGCGATTATATTTCCTTTAAAATACCATGTGGCGGTTTTGCCATATGGGTTAAATACCTCCATGATCTGGACACTGCCGTTGTTTCAGAAAAAGCTAATGAACTGGGGCTGTCTATAGGTGCGGGACATGATTATTATTATGATAAAACATTTAAACACAGCTTTGTACGAATAGGGTTTGCCTCATTAAACGAAAAAGAAATGCATGAAGCGGTAAATATCTGGAAAAAGGCCATTCTTAAATGCCTTCCAAAAGTTTAAAAGTTTGGCATAGGGATTAAACGCCATAATAGGATGAATTTGCTAAATGTTATGTCATGCTTTGGCAGCTACTGTCATGCTTTTAAGTTAGAGATTTTCTGCCAAAATTTGCGTTTGTCATGCCGGTGACAAATTGTCGGTTAATTTTTTTAAAAAAGCTAAGACCTATAATATGTAAAAATCAGGGAATAGTTTTTTTACAAAAAAAAGTTTGGCGATGAGTTTTTATAGCCGCAAAGCAGGCTAAGAAATTAATGAGCGAAATAATTTTCTCCAAAAATAAATTTGTGCTTGTTTGCCCGCTTTTTTTTAAATAATTCGGCGAAAAACAATTTTTCGGCTTTTTTTGCCTCGATTTAAGCCCATTTTTTTTCGTTATGCGCAAAACTCTGGGTTAAATTTAATAAACACCAGTTTTTGAAGGTAGTTTCAAAGAAAAAATCCATTTTGAAAATGACGTTTTTGAGCTTAAAGTATTGATTTATAGGGCTTATTTTTTAATGGCATGTTTTTAGCCGAACCGGTGACAGGAATGATACAATTGTTCTTGCATCCCTGCCACAGCATACCTGTAGGAACGGTTGTATTTCCTGAAAACATTGTTAGTTCAGTAATTAAAACATTAAAAAAATTAAAGTTATGTTAACCGTATTAGAAGTTGCCCTTTTCTTAGCTGTTATTATCGTTCCATTAATCCCTGCAAGAAAAACTGCAAAATAATTGGACATTAAAACCAGTTAATGAATGGGCGGCCTTTGGTTGCCCATTTTCGTTTTTATAACATTTGTGATCAGTCGTACTCATTGCTAACCAATCTGCTCCGCGTTTTTTCCGTCGCTTCCAAAACCCCCTTCTTTCCCAATTTGCTGAATTTTTTATTTATATATAATGTTACCTGTGGTAGTAGTGATGTAGTGCTATAATAAAAGCATCAGATCATGCTATCGGATAGATTTGTGCATCAATGATCCATTGGATTTATACCAGTGCTTTATAAACGAGGTTGGCATTTGGCATGCACGGCGATAATATTTTATATACCGCAAGCCATAATTCACTATTTTCCAGAAAAATTAAATGAAAACTCTTAAATAAGCATGCAGCAATTACCCAAACGCCTTTTATCAATAGATGTATTGCGTGCGATTACTATGCTCCTGATGATATTTGTTAACGATGCGGGCGGTGTACAGCATATTCCCGAATGGATAGACCACGCCAAAGGTCTTGAAGACAGGATGGGTTTTGCTGATACTATTTTCCCGGCGTTTTTGTTCATTGTGGGCTTGTCGTTACCATTTGCCATTAATAACAGGATCAAAAAGAGTGATAGTACGAGACAGGTGTTATTTTATATCCTGGTGCGCAGTGCGGCGCTGCTCATTATGGGTTTTTACCATGTAAACCTTGAAGAATATAATTCATCGGCGGCATTAATTCCGAAGGCTGCATGGGCACTGGTTATTACTATGGCATTCTTCCTGATCTGGCTTGACTATCCGGAATCTATGGCAAAGACTAAAAGATATGCCTTGCAGACATTGGGAATTGCTATGCTGATAGGCATGGCGGTGATTTATAAAGGTGGCGAAGATGGCGAGGTACGGGGTATGGAGCCTTCATGGTGGGGGATATTGGGTTTGATAGGATGGGCATATTTGGTTTGTGCTTTGATATTTTTCGCAGTTAAAGGCAAATTGAATAGCCTTATCGTAGCATGGATAATGTTTGCCGCCATTAATATTTTGGCACACTCTATATTAAAGATAGAGGTGTTGCACGACGAAACGATGGTAGCCATCGCAGGAAAAGATGTTACAGGCGGTTTCCTCGGCAATGCTATTATCTTTTTAAAACCGTTTTGGATAATCAACGACGCGTCAACAATGACTTTAACTATGGGAGGCGCGGTAATATCGGGGATCTACGCCAAATTGGTTGAGCAGGGTAAAACGCAACATATTTGGGGCACACTGATTGTCGTCGTTATTTTATTCCTGATAGCAGGTTTTGCTTTAAGGCCTTATACCGAAGGTGTTTCCAAGATCCGTTCAACACCTGCATGGGTATTCATTTGTTCCGGAATTACCACGTTAGTTTTTTTGATGCTGATATATATGGTAGATGTTAAAGGAAAAATAGATGCCTTTAACTGGATCAAACCGGCAGGTACCAGCACACTAACCTGCTACCTGATCCCGTATTTTCAGGTGTTTACACTGGAACTGTTCCAAATTAACTATCCCGGCGTTATCAATAACGGATTTCCGGGACTATTGCGCTCTTTTCTGACGGCTGTGATCATCGTTTTATTTGTTGGATTACTTGAAAAGAAAAGATTGCGCTTAAAAATTTAATTATTATACATACCTAAAATGTCATGGCAACAATTTCATCATTATTGTAACCATGGCTGGTGAAATATGCCGGGAGATGTTGGTGAAAAAATGAGTGCTTACTTGATGCGGCTATCAGAAACTTGGATTAAAAGAACCTTGAAAGCATCTTCAAAAGAGGCCCCCTGAAATCAGGCGGCCTCTTTTAGGTTTAGGCTGATTATAATAAAAGCTACTAATTATAATTGCGTTCTTTGGCATAATCGGCAATCAATGTGCCCGCATTGGCGTCAGGCAAAACCTCGCAATTAGGATGTAGCTATACTAATGATGTCGGGATGTCCGTACTTACACGGCCAGGAATAGCCTGTTTAACAATTTTAACTTTACGGCAGTCCCGTAGACTATATTTCATGTTGGATTTATATAAGAGATGAAATTTTATATTCTGCAATTATCAGCCAAACTTTACTCAATTGCTATTTGGAAGCCACTACAATACCACTACTATTATGTTATCGATAAAGTGCTACGTGGTCATTAGCCCAAAGTCGTAGTTTCTAAGCACAGAATTTTAAAAACGACTTTTCACACCCCACTTAGCACTTGCCGGGTAATCGGCGAAGGTAACTTTGTAACAAATTGAGGTGTTTAATCACGGTAGAGCTAATGTAGTGGCATAAAAATATCCGGTCGAAACTTAATCTTTTAGCTTTGACCAACATTGCAAAACCATCATGCTTAAACCGCAGGGCAATTTCTTAACTTTATATATGAGTCTGAAAAAACACATCAATATCCTGTTTAAGGCCACCGCCTTGTTTTGGTTCGGTCTGCCGATTTTTGTACAGGCACAAAATATTAAAGTGGTAACCAATCACGTTGGTTATGAAGACAACAAGACAAAACATGCCGTTATAGTTGCCGACAACCGTCTTACATTTACATCATTTAACCTCATTGATGCAGATAAGGGTAAAGCTGTATTTACCGGAAAGATCTCTTACAGCGGCCCGGTTGGCAAATGGAAAAAATTTGAGTTTTGGACTCTTAATTTCAGCAGTTTTACCGTGCCGGGGACTTATAAAATTCAATTCGCTTCACCTAAAGGAATAATTTCATCATACCCTTTTACCATTGGCAAAAATGTGCTTGAAAAAGCTACTATATCCGATGTAATATATTATTTTAAAGGGCAGCGCAGTTCGGGCCTGCTGGATAAGGCCGATCATCATCTGGTATTACCGGGCACAACGGATACTATTGACGCGCACGGCGGTTGGTATGATGCCACCGGCGATTATGGCAAGCATTTGTCGCATTTATCATTTTCCAATTATTTTAATCCGCAGCAGATCTGTTTAACAGCCTTTAGCCTGTTTAAAACATATGAGCTGCTAAACGCCCGCCCGGGAACTGATTTCCGCCAGTTTAACCGCAGGATTTTAGACGAAGCCATGTATGGCGCTGATTATTTAGTGCGGATGCAGGCTAAAAATGGCTCATTTTATCGCTCTGTGTCATCGCCCGGCCCCGGGAAATTGCCTAAGGATAGGGTGATCCAGGCAGATGAAGGCAATTACCGGATTAAACAAACCAAAGACCAGTCGTTTACCAAAACCACCGGGGGCAAAAACTGGCGTGCTTATCAGGTCAGTTACCGATCGGGCGGGGGGATTGCTATTGCGGCGCTGGCTATGGCTTCGGCTTATCAAGCGTCGGGTGAGTTTAGTAACGCCGATTATCTGAAAGCTGCCGAAAATGCCTTTGCTTTTCTGGAAAAGGAAAACCCGCAAATGGACTATGATAAAAAAGAAAATATCCTTGATGATTATTGTGCGCTGAGTGCCGCTACCGAATTATACAAAGCAACTCACAAGGATATATATAAAGCTGCTACAGAAAAGCGTGCTAACAACCTGCTTAACCGCCTAACCTCATGGAATAAATACCAAAATTTTTGGCGCGCTGACGATCGCGACTGGCCTTTTTTTCATCCATCAGATGCTGGCTTGCCTGTAGTAAGCCTGTTGTATTATTATCCCTATGCTTCTGCGGATCTGCAGGCAAAGATCAAAACAGCAGTAAGAAAGTCAATGGAATTTGAATTGGCTATTACCCACGAAGTGAACAATCCCTTTGGTTACAGCCGCGAACTGGTGCAGGATACATTGGGCAACCGGCACAGCGCTTTCTTTTTCCCGCATGGCAGTGATGCTTCACCCTGGTGGCAGGGCGAAAACGCGAGATTAGGTTCAGTAGCCACTGCTGCACGAATGGCTGCCAGCCTGTTTAAAGATGATAAGACTTTCCATGACCAGCTCTCCGGCTTTGCGATAGATCAGTTGAACTGGATCCTGGGCCTGAACCCCTTTGACGCCAGTATGCTGCAGGGCACAGGACATAACAATCCGGCGTATGGCTTTTTTGGCACGTTTGAATATACCAACGCACCGGGCGGTATTGTAAATGGCATTACTTCAGGGTTTGATAATGAGGATGATATTGATTTTAATATCCCTTATGTAGTGTCAGGTAAAGATTCCGACTGGCGCTGGGCCGAGCAATGGCTTCCACACACGGCCTGGTACCTGCTGGCAGTATCGACGAGTGATTAATTGTAAACCATATCTACTATGAAGGAGTTTAAGATCAGTTTGTGTTTCATCTTCGGGTTACTGTTGGTTTTGCCGATGTTTTCTTTCGCCTTTGATGAACATAAAACACTGGCGATAGGAGCAGCGGCACCCGATTTTAGTCTGCCCGGTATTGATGGCAAAACTTACACTTTGCAGTCGTTCAGAAATGCTAAAGTGTTAGTTGTGGTTTTTATGTGCAACCATTGCCCTACCTCGCAGGCTTATGAAGACAAGGTAATCAAACTAACCAGCGACTATGCACCAAAGGGAGTTGGTGTGGTAGCAATCAATCCTAATAATCCTGCCTCATTGCGCTATGATGAATTGGGCTACAGTGATTTAGGCGATTCATTTGAAGAGATGAAAATACGTGCGAAAGATAAAGGCTTTAACTTCCCATATCTGTATGATGGCGAAACCGAATCAGCTTCCAATAAATATGGCCCGGTTGCTACCCCTCATATTTTTGTTTTTGATAAAGACAGGAAGCTGCGTTACAATGGACGAATAGATGATATGGAAAACCCTGCCAAAATACCTAAATCATTGGATGCTCGTAATGCTATTGATGCGGTACTTGGAGGCAAAGAAATAGCAGTACCGGTTACCAAAACCTTTGGCTGCTCAGTTAAATGGGCGGAGAAAATGAATTGGATAGATAAGGCGCAAATTCAATGGGCAAAGGAGCCGGTAAAACTTGATACCATTAGCGCCAGCGGAATTGCAATAGTGGTAAAAAATCATTCGGATAGGTTAAGGCTTATCAACCTTTGGGCTACCTGGTGCGGCCCCCGCGTTGCGGAGTTTGACGATCTGGTTACCCTAAACAGGCTTTACCGCGACAGGGGACTGGAATTTGTAAGCATCAGCGCTGATGACCCGGCTAATAAAGATAAAGCTCTGAAGTTTTTACAACGCAAGCAGTCATCAGGTATCAACTACATTTATACAGGCGATGACAAATATAAAATGATAGAGGCAGTAGACCCTAAATGGCATGGAGCTTTACCTTATACCATGCTGATTGACCCGGATGGGAAGGTTGTATACAGCCATCAGGGCGCTCTCGATCTGGAGGAAGTTAAGAAAGTGATCTGGAATAACCCGATGATGGACAGGATCTATAAATAAATCATCAATGCAGAAATTATCGATATGAAAAAAATAGCCCTGATCTTCAATTTTTGCCTGTTAACTGTCATCAGCGCGTGGGCACAAAACGCCCCGCGTTTTAAAGTAATAGCTCTGTATGAAAACGGGGGGCATCATATTGAGTATTCAAAAGTGGCAAAAGTATGGCTGGATAAGCTGGCTGCTGATAGTAATTTTTTTGTCGATTATATTCAAAGTACTGATGGAATTGATGATGCTTTTTTGTCTAATTATCAATTATTTATTCAGCTGGACTACCCGCCGTATGCCTGGAAGGAAAAAGCCGTAAAAGCCTTTGAAAAATATATTGATGAGGGTAAAGGAGGCTGGATAGGTTTTCATCACGCAACCCTACTGGGCGAGTTTGATGGTTACCCGATGTGGAACTGGTTCTGGAATTTTATGGGGGGGATCCGCTATAAAAACTATATAGCTACATTTGCCAAAGGTACTGTCAATATCGAAGATCAAAGCCATCCGGTAATGCAAGGCGTTTCACCATCTTTCCTGATTCAGAAGGAAGAGTGGTACACTTATGACAAAGATCCAAGGCCTAATGTACATGTGCTGGCCTCGGTAGATGAATCAACCTATGAACCTAAAGACGGCATTACTATGGGTGACCATCCTGTAGTATGGATTAACCCCGGAAAAAAAGCCCGGAACGTTTACATCTTTATGGGACACTCGCCAGTGCTTTTTGATAGTAAGGATTATACCAGGCTTTTCAGCAATGCTATATTCTGGGCTGCCGGAAAATAAATACGAAAGTAGCCGGGATTGAGCAAAAGCATTTTTAAAACAAGATGCCTATCGGGGCAGCACTTGTTCGATGTTTAATAGTAGCTGGAAAATAGTGAAATCTGGAAGCAGTTTTACCCGGATTGTTTAGTAACCTCCATCAAAAAGTCGTATAGGTTAGTTTCGGTAGCTAACTGCAGTTTTTTGCGTACCCGGTAACGGCTGATCTCCACGCCTTTCAACGAAATATTAAGCAACTGCGCTATCTCCTTTGATGAAAGGTTTAACCGCAGGTAAGCACACAGCTTCAAATCGGTTGAGCTTAAACCGGGGAATTTGGCTTTCATGGTGGTTAAAAAGTTATTATGCACCTGGTCAAAATACATGGAAAAGTTGTCCCAGTCATCATCACTTTTCCCGGTATCGTTTAATAATTTAAACACACCCCTGAACTGGTATGATGCATCAGGGATATTAAGTTTTTTGATCAATATCATCAGCTCGTCCTTAATATTGAGCAATAGTTTTCCCCTGTCAACCATTTGCATGGTTAAGGTAGCCAGCTCCTTATTTTTATGAGATAGTTCGGCTTCAAGTTTTTCGTTTTTAAGAGCTATGATCTCTTTATCATTCCTGTCAAGTTCAAGACTATGGAGGTAGCTGAGCCTTTTCTGTTCATCTGCATGGCGTTGTTGATACAGCTCGAAACGTTTTTGCTGTGCCTTTATGCCGATATAAACAATGCAGGCAATGATCAGGAAATAAGCCAGGTAAGCCCAAATAGTTTGGTACCAGGCCGGCTCAACAATAAAAGTATAATTGACAGCAGCAGATGCAGTGCCCAAATTATTACGGGCCTTTACCGAAAACGTGTATTTGCCATAAGGAAGGTTGGTGTAATCCTTCTCTGTTTTAACCGACCATTGTGACCAGTCTTTATCAAAACCTATCAATTTATAGCTAAACTCTTCATTGCTTTTTTGTGCGAACAGGGTAGATGTATATTCAAAATGAAAGGAATTCCAGTGGTTGGACAGCGAGGCAATAAGTTGCGTGTTTTGTGCTGATGCGATCCGGTTGTTTTTAACAAAATATCCTCCAAAAATAAGGCTGTCTTTTTCAGCTATAGCTTTTACTGTAGTAAGCAATACCTTGAGTTTGTTGTTGGAAGATACATACTGTCGGTAATTTAAATGAAATACGCCATTGTTTGAGCCGATAAAGATGTTCTCCATGTCGTACGGATAAATATACTCTGCCCCCTTTACTGTTTGCCCGGCCAGTTCAGGGAAATAGATCACCTTATAAGATACGTTAGATGATCTTTTGCCAAAATCAATTACGCCAACCCGCTGGTTGCTGATAAACCAGATATTACCCTTATTGTCTTCTGTAAGGAACTCGATTTTTGCTTTGCCAAATATAGGTTTGTAAAAAACAGACCGAGCAAAGTCACCCTCGGTGACATTATACTCATAAGCACCTTTTTCGGTGACAGCGATTACTTTGTTTTTAATAAAATACACATGATTATTCAGCGCCGATGGTAAGCCGCTTTTTTCGGTATATTGTGTATAGCCAACTACCTTTTTCCTGTCGGCGGATAGCTGCACTTTAAAAATGCCCCTGTAGGGGTGCGTTGCCCACACGAAGTTGCCCTTATCCACCGCGAGGTTTCCTAACGATTCATAAATACCATTTATTTTTCCTTCAAAGGTAAATCCGGCACCATTGTATTTTAAGAGTTGAAAGCCGGTGTAAGTCCCCGCTATCACATCTTGAGTAGCAGGGAAAGCTTTCACCATCCACGCCCCCGGGCCGGGAGTAATCAGTTTAGCCTGGTTATCGTCTACCTGTAAAACACCATCCTGATGACCGGCCAATAAATGCCCGTTAATTTGCGTAAGGCTTAAAACCTGTCCTTTAGTGTTTGGCACTTCTGCAAAAGCACCTGTGGCCGTGCTGATATCTTTTTGCTGCGCGCCTATCGGTACAGCATATAAGCCGTTCGATGTTCCGATGAACAGTTTATTGTTGAAGATACTTACCGCATTGCTTTTTACCAGGTTTTCGCGATTGGGATAAATATTTTTAACTGAAGTGTTATAACTGATAAAATCGAGCCCATTTTCCAGTCCGAGCCATAAATTACGATCTCTGTCTAACAATATACCATGCACATTATTGTTTTGTAACCCCTGATTGTTGGAGAACTGGTCTATCGGCTTGCCTTTGCCATCAATAATAATCAGCCCTTTTGCTGATGTACCAATGGCGTACCTGTCGGTGCCAATTTTTTGAATGAAGTTTATAAGATCAGTAAGCAGGATTCCATCAATAGCCGTGTTTTTTTTAACCAGTGACGAGCCAGCGACGATAAAGAGGCCATTTTTGCGGGTACTTACCAGTAAGGTGTCTTTATTAAACTCAGTGATGCCGGTGATGCTCAGCGCCGTTGTGGGTTGTTGAACGGAGGCTTGCCAGCGCGAATCTTTAAAAATAACCAGTCCAATAGCTTTATCATAAGCAAACAATTTACCGCCGGCCTGGTTTAGCAGCATCCAGCCACCGGGTGCATCAAAGGTGTGCATGGTATTGTTCTTCAGCTCAAAGATACACTCTATGGTCCTGAAGAACACCTCATTATTATGGATAACGATATCCCAGATATCGGCAAACTGCCTTGCTTTTTTGGGCAGGAGTTGTTTAAGCGAATGAAATTTGAGGATGCCTGCATTGTCAGGAAAAAAATAGCCTACTTCATCCTGTCCGCCAACATAAATACGTCCCCAGGCATCAATAGCTACAGATTTTATGGCGCTTTTATTAGGAAGCGGATATGTTTTCCAATAACTCCCGTCGAATGTCAGCAGGCCTTCATCATTGGCAAAATAAAGAATCCCATTCTTATCTTGTTTAATATTCCAAATCTCGCTCCCTGCATTATATTCATTATGCGTGTAGCTTTTGATAGCGGGTGTCCCAATGGTTGTTTGAGCAGAAGATGCGCAGATCGACATGCGCAGAACAATAACAAATAGTATGCTTTTTTTCATTAACGGTTTTCCTGGCGAGGGTTAAAACCCATTGATAATTAGTATTGCCCGGCAAATGCGAGCCTAATTAACAGCCGTAAATTAATCAACATTTTACATATAATATGTAGTTCGCTAATATTGCTAAGCGAAAAAAACGCATATGTGGTAAACCTGCAATAGATTGCGTAGTGGTATTGTAGAGGCATAGACTATCTATAAAACCAAAATAGCAATTCTCCATTGTTTGGCTGTCAAACATCTGCAGCGGCATAGAATAGCATGACCTAAGCTAAATGCATAACTGCATACAATGCTGCCCCTGATATCGCAATCCAAAGCGCTACTCCCTGCAGAAGCGGCTTCAACCCAACCGATGCCAATACCCTGCGTGAAAGGCCTGCACCTATTAAAAATAAGGTAAGCGTTAAACCAGCTTTTGCTATGTTGACTATAAACGGGCTTACCGACTTTATAACGGGCACATAAGTATTAGCTATCATAGCCAATATGAACAAGCCAATAAAATAAGGAATGCTTACTTTTTTCGATCGGTTCCTGAACAGAAAGGTAGATAGAAATGCTACCGGGATGATCCACAGAGCCCGGGCCAGTTTAACAGTAGTGGCTACTTCAAGCGCGTGAGCTCCGTATTTACTTGCTGCACCCACTACTGAGCTGGTATCATGTATGGCAATAGCGCACCATAAACCAAACTGCGTTTGTGATAAATTAAGATAATGACCTATCAGCGGGAAAACAAACAAGGCTATTGAGTTGAGGATGAATACGCAACCTAATGCTACAGAAATCTGCTTTTCTTCGGCTTTAATAACGGGCGAAATGGCTGCGATGGCACTCCCGCCACAAATAGCGGTTCCTGATGAGATTAAAAATGATGTCTTTTTTTCGATGTTTAGCCATTTGCCCATTAGTGTACCAAAGAGTAAAGTTCCGGTTATGGAAGCGATGGTAAACAGAATCCCTTCTTTGCCGGCTTGCAATGCGCTGTGTACATTCATGCCGAAACCTAAGCCTACTACTGACACCTGTAATAAAATATGGGTTGCCCTGTGATTAAGGTGCAGATAGGGATGACCGGAACATTGCGCTACTACCAAACCCAAAAACAATGCTACTGCCGGGCTCATAAAAGGCATCAGGCATAATACAATACAAACTGCGAATATAATTTTGCGGGCATTTTCATTGATATTCAATAAAAGGCCGCCGGTATTGTTTAGTTGATGTTGGGTATTCATTTTTCCTTTGTTTTAATGATACAAAGGTGTGAGGAATTACCGCTGGTTTTTTATCATAAAACGCAATCTGTGATAACTAAAAGTTATTATGAACTCTTAATAATTTAATGTGCCAAATACGCCGTTTTGATAATCGGATAATGCCTGCTCAATTTCTTCGGGTGTGTTCATCACAAAATTATCCTTAGCTGATACGGGTTCGTCAATAGGTTCTGCTGAGAGGAATAATACCTGCGAATCTTCGGTAGCCATCACTGAAATCTCTTCGTTATTTTTTTCAAATACGATTAGATTATATTGGTTGATGGTTTGTTCATTTACATTAACACAGCCATTTATAATATAAAGTAATGCCCAGTAGCCGGGTATGGCTTCAAAGTTTGCCTTTTTACCTTCGGCTATTTTTCCAACTATAGAAATAACCGGGGTGAAGTTTTTGATAGGTCCGGTTTTGCCCTCATAATCTCCGCTGGCCAAACTGAAGTCGAGGCCTTCACCAATAAGTACTTTCGGTAGTTCGCTTGCTTTGGCCGACTGGTAAAAAGGCTCATCCCACTTTTTACTTTTAGGCGCATTGATCCAAAGTTGAATAAGTTCCTGAACGCCACCCTGCTGCAGTAATTCGGCAGTGGGGCCCTCGCTGTGCATAATACCTTTGCCTGCAAACATCCATTGTACATCGCCGGCTTTGATGATCTCATCGTTACCCGCATTGTCTTTATGGTAACCTTCGCCCTGCAGCATAATAGTGTAAGGGCTAAAGCCTCGATGCGGGTGTGGATGGATGCGCAAGGTTTGACCGGGCGTTATTATCTCCGGCCCCATGTGATGCAATACAATGAACGGGTTTGCAAACCTAAAATCTTTATGGGGCAGCGGTTGGCGAACGGTTTCTTCGGCAGGAATTTTCTTCTCACGACCGGCGAGAATATGAGTGATGACTTTTTTCATTAGGATGATGTTATCGGAATAAAAATAGTTTATTCAGCACATAATACAGCTTGCCAACAAGAAAATTACTGTTGTTTTACTTGCTCATTGTTAACCGCACCAGATACTGCTTAAATTCATCCTCCAATAACACCTCCATATCAAATTCTGCTTCTGCAACGATGGGCTCAAGTGTTTTTTCATCAACATATAGCCAACGGAACCAGTCAGTTTTTTGGCGATTGTATTCATATTGATAAAGTAGCTCACCGTAATAACCTTTTTCCGGCAGGCCATCTTCATATAAATAAGTGATATCTGATGAATCAAATAAGATTTGCCCGCCTGGCTTGAGCAGCAGTTTAATGTGTTGTAAAAACACCTTTAGGTTTGCAAGCGTTCCGGTAAGGCCAATCCCGTTCATGAGCAAAAGCAGGGTATCGTATTTACATTCGTCATAAACAAAAATGTTACCTTTGATTACTTTGTTTACTTTGCGCAGTTTCATTACATCACAGGCTAACGGGGAAATATCAAGCGCGGTGCAATCAAAGCCACGTTGCTGCAATACTAAAGCATGACTGCCTGCTCCTGCGCCAATATCCAGCACGCTTCCGCGGCATTCGTTCATGGCCAGCCATTCTATATCCGGCATGTCATCCTCATCCCTGAAGTAAACATCAATGGGCATCTCCTCTTTAGGTCCATATTGATTATTGATCCAAAGTTTATGGTTAGCTGATTTATGATAATGATCATGTATGGCCTGGCCCAGTATATCTTTCATGTGCCCAAAAGTATGAATTGAAAGTTTAATTTAGCGCCACATTAATCCCTTTGATCGACTATGTGGTTAAGTTATGGTTTGCTGGCACTTATTTTAGTAGCTGGTGTAGCATACAGTATATCGGCCCGTAAGCTAACTGTTATAGCAGCATTAACCGGTGCCGCTGTTGCCATCCTGGTATTTGCCGGTGCCTGCTTTACAGGTTTAGCCATGATGACCACCTTTTTTATCTTAGGCTCGGCGGCTACCTCAGTGCAAAGCAAAGTTAAGCAGGATTTAAATGCGGC
The DNA here is from genome assembly GCF_014643835.1 of Mucilaginibacter rubeus. Lineage (GTDB taxonomy): Bacteria > Bacteroidota > Bacteroidia > Sphingobacteriales > Sphingobacteriaceae > Mucilaginibacter > Mucilaginibacter rubeus. Next base: position 662,485 of record NZ_BMKD01000001.1, read on the forward strand.
GGAAAAAGGTGGAAGAACAGCCGGACAGGTTTTGGCCAATGCAGGTACCGCTGCCTTATGCGGAATTTTGATCTTCGTTTTTCCGGCCCAAACTCAAGTTTTACAATTGATGATTGCCGCCAGCTTCGCTTCGGCAACAGCCGACACATTGTCATCGGAGTTAGGGACGGTTTACGGAAAACGTTTCTTCAATATTATAACCCTAAAGCCGGATTTACGCGGACTTGATGGGGTGATCAGCTTAGAGGGTACTTTAATTGGCGTAATTGGCTCAGTTATCATTGCTGTTGTTTATGCCATAGGAATGGGTTGGACAGCGGACCTCATCTTGATAGTTGTTGCCGGCATATTGGGGAATGTAGCCGACTCTGTGTTAGGTGCTGTATTAGAAAGAAAAAATCTGATCAACAACAATACCGTTAATTTTTTAAATACCCTGATAGCCGCTTTGTTTATGTTGTTGTTGTACTTTGTTTTATAATTTAATCTGTAAATAAAAATGGTTCCTATCCTGATATTGATCGTTGTTGCGTTGGTGGTGTTCGTTTTCCTCAATAAAAAGAAAATGGTAAATGAAACGCCTGCTGCCACATTGAATTATAAAGCGCTTTTAGAATTGCACATTCCATATTATCAGCACCTTGATGCTGATCGAAAACTGTTGTTTGAGAGAAAGGTTGCCGGACTTTTAGCGGATATTACTATCGAGGGTGTTGGTACAACGGTAAGCGATGCTGATAAAGTAATGATAGCTGCCAGTGCCGTGATCCCGATATTTGGCTTTAACGATTGGAAATACCGTAACCTCACCAACGTGATCCTTTACCCAGATACTTTCGACAGCGAGTTTCGGTTTGAAGGAGAAAACAGGAACATTTTAGGAATGGTAGGCTCAGGATATATGAACGGGCAAATGATCCTGTCGAGAGCGGCGTTGACAAAAGGTTTTAGTAAATCGGCAGGGAAAGGGAACACGGCTATTCATGAGTTTGTACACCTGCTTGATAAATCGGACGGGGCTACTGACGGTGTGCCCGAAAGTCTGCTTGCTCATGAATATGTAATGCCGTGGCTGAAGATGATTCACCAGGAAATTCACAAAATAGAAGCGGGTCGTTCTGATATTAATCCATATGCAATAACCAATGAAGCCGAGTTTTTAGCCGTTGTTTCCGAGTACTTTTTTCAAAAGCCAAACGAGTTGAAACATAAACACCCCGAACTGTATGATATGCTAAGCACCATCTTCTTGCAGGATCTGGCTGATAATGATGTTGCCTGATCAAAAGCTCAGGCCAAGCTGCCCTAACGACTCATGCTGAACAACCGTATTGCTGATATAATAAACCGGCGTTTCCTCGTGCCTCGAAGCTACGATGATATTGATACCATCGGCACAATTGGTAAACAAATCTTTCACCAGTTTAGGGTCGTTGTTATTTTTAGATAGGTGTGAAAGCAGCAAGTGGGTCATGTGCGGTGGGCGGTGTGTTGTAAATAACCCCAGGGCCTGCTTGTTTGATAAATGTCCTTTTCCCCCGCGGATGCGTTGTTTTAAATAATAAGGGTAACCGCCTTTATCAAGCATGTTATCATCGTAATTGGCTTCCAAAAAAGCGGCGTGGCACTGGCTAAAGTAGCGGATCAGTTGGTCGCACACTATTCCCAGGTCGGTAAACACGCCTACCTTAACATTGCGACAGCTTACAATAAAGCTATGCGGCTCAGACGCATCATGCATTTTGGGGAAGGATGTTACTTCGAGGTCACCAATAACAATTGTTTGAAATGCGGTAAGGTGATGGACCTTAAAATGATCAACACCGCTAAGGTGCATCAACGTGCCGGGGGTGATGTAAACCGGCAGCTGATATTTTTTGGCTAATACCGGTATACCACGAATATGATCAGAATGTTCATGCGATACAAAAATGGCTTTTACCTTTTGCATGGACAAGCCCAGCCGGGTCATGCGTTTTTCAGTCTCGCGGCATGAAATGCCCACATCAACCAATATAGCCTCCTGGTCGTTCCCTACGTAATAGCAATTGCCATTACTTCCCGAATTTAATGATGTAATGAATAAAGACATTGCAATGCAAAGTAAACTATTTTGGTGTTATTATTTTAATCCTAATGATTTTAGCATTCAGAAAATCAGCATTTTTTTTTGACGCTATAAAAACCTGCTTATATTTAGCCATGGATTCACCGCAAACTTTACCCGTACTTGATGCAGAAGAACTACGTGTGCTTGGTACTTTAATGGAAAAGGCCAAAACCACGCCCGATTATTATCCTATGACCCTTAACGGATTGGTGGCCGCCTGTAACCAGAAAACATCGCGCAAACCTGTTGTTAATTATGACGATGATACTGTTATCAATGCGCTAAACTCATTAAAACGACGGGGGTTGACATCTACCGCTACCGGTGGTTCTATTCGCAATATTAAATACAAACACAATTTTGCGATAGTTTTCCCGGTGATCCCGTCAGAAGTAGCACTGATTTGCCTGTTGATCCTTCGCGGTCCTCAAACACCCGGTGAATTGAATACCAACAGCGGCCGCATGTACGAATTTGATTCGATAGAAGAAGTACAGGAGATCCTGGATAAACTAGCTGGCGGCGAGACGCCTTACATTGTACAGTTGCCAAAACGCCCCGGCCAAAAAGAGGTTAGATATGCCCATCTATTAAGCGGAACACCCGAAATTAACGATGATGATTTTGCAGATGAGCCAAGTGGTCGCCCATCTTCATCAGTAATGGAGGCCCGTTTAACAAAAGCCGAACAGGAAATTGCCGAATTGAAAGAAACCGTGGGCAGGTTGATGAGGGAATTGGGAGTGGAGTAAAAATTATGGTCTATGGAACTTGTTTCAACACCTCATTTGCTAAGCCGCCTGCTAATCTGGGCGTCTGCCTGTCCTGTGGGGTGCTGAAATAAATTCAGCATATGGTGCAGTTTTTTCATGGCTATATTTCTTTTAAAAATACTTCCATTACATCCCGCAAAGCCCTCTCCGTTTGCTCATCTGTAATATTCCCATTCACATCTATTTTACTCCTGATAAAAGGAATAAGCAAAGTTGCTCCTGCTGTTACTTTTGCTGAAAGCGCCCCAAGTGTCAGCAGCAATGCAGCGTGAGCATGACTGCCAACTGATGACGCGGTAACTAAAGCTACAGGTTTATCAACCAACGAACCGCTCGAAACCATCCAATCCAACATATTTTTAAGCTGACCGGGAACTCCAAATGCATACTCAGGTGTACAAATGATAATGCCTGATGCATTTTTAATTAATTCTCGCAATTCTGCAATTGCTTCTGGTGGATGTTCATGATCCAATCCCGGATCAAATGGCGGGATATCTGCCAGTTTGCCGTACACAAAAAAGCTTATATCAGTTGGAACCAATCCGCTTAAAAATTGAAGGATTTTATGATTAGATGATCCCGACCTTAAACTGCCGGAAATGGCGAGGATATTACCTTTATAATTCATGAAGCAGACGTTATTAAACCAAACTTACGAAGTTTTGGAAACTTCGTAAGTTTTCGGAATGTCATATAAAGGATGCTAATCAAAAGCTCCCCTTCAGGGGGCTGGGGGGTTATACGAATGACAAAATAAACGCCGAACCTTTACCTTCGGTTGATTGTACCTGGATATTGCCCTTGTGCAACAGCATGATCTGTTTACACAGGCTTAGGCCAATACCGCTGCCTGTTTTACGGGTACTGAAGAAAGGGATAAAGATTTTGTCGAGCAGTTCGGGTGGCATGCCTAATCCGTTATCGATAACTTTTACAAAGGTTTTTCCACCCTGAATCTCAGCTGTAAGCGTTATGCGCGGTGTTTCGCGGTCTTTTACAGCTTCAATAGCGTTGACCAGCAAATTGATCATCACCTGTTCGATGAGGTTAATATCGGCTTCAATGGCAAGTGTCGGATCGCGCAGGATGATCTCCAGTTCTATCTTCTTTTTCTCCAGTGTAGGCGTCATCAAGCTGTTGAGGTTTTCAAAGATATTACGCACCATGATCTTGTTCAGATCAAGTTTGGTGATCTTATTGAGGCTGCGGTAGCTTTCGGTAAACTTAAGCAGGCCTTCGCTGCGGCGCTTGATGGTATCGATACCGAGCTCAATATCTTCCAAATCGCTATGAGGCAGGCTTTCGGCAATATCAGGGCTTTGCAGGCGGTTCTTGAGCGTATCCGCCAGTGAGGAAATAGGAGCTACGGAGTTCATGATCTCATGCGTCATTACATTAAGCAATTTCGACCACGCTTTCGACTCCGTTTCGTCCAAAGCTTCGTTCACGTTTTGAAATGCTATTAGCTTGTATAGTTTATCATCGCTGCGCATCAGGCTCGCATTCACTAATATTTTAACCTGTTGCTGGTTACGGGTAACAGTGATAATCTTACTATCTCCGGGTTTGAGTTTAATAAGTTCAGCATACAATGATGGCTCACGCTTTTCAAGTGAGTGCACAGTCTTAAGATAAGGTACGCCTATAATGGTTTTAAAAGCTTCATTGATCCAGCCGGTTTCGCCGGTTTCTTCTTCGTAAGATAAAATGCCGGTATCAACCAGCTCAAGGATTTTTTGCAGGTAATGATATTGTGTTTCGCGTTCGCGGCTTATCAGTTTAAATGTGGTATTGATATCGTTAAAACCTTTACGCAGGGGCTTAAGCTCATTGGGGGCCTTGCGTACATCAAAATGGCGGGAAAAATCACGGTAATGGATCGACTCTACAAATTGATTTACTTCGTCCTGTGCTTTTTTCTGAAAACGGATCATATCCACCACCGAGTAGGCAACCAGCGGCAACAGGATCACGAGATACAACAGCTGATTAAGGCTTACTATGACAAAAGCCGTGACGGTAAGTACAATCAGCAATAAAAATACACGCAGCAAAAGCCGCCACTCGTAACGGTTAAATATCATATTTACTTAGTCTTCGGTATAAGGCGGTGCGGGTGAGGCCAAGTTCTTTGGCTGCGCGGGTAATATTGCCATTGTGTTTTTCAATAACCCTTAATATAGCGTTCTTTTCAAGGGCGCTTAACGGAATATTGTCGGCATCAACCACGCTCTCTGTTGATGTTTCCAGTATTGAAAAGATCAGGTCGTCGGGCCTTAAGGTATTGTCGTCGGCCATAATCACTGCACGTTCAATAGTATATTGTAATTCACGAACATTGCCCGGAAAATTGTATGATTTAAGCTTGTTAATAGCTGCCGTATCAAAGTCCATTGATGGCTTAAGATATTTACTCGCGTACAATTTCGCAAAATGGCGAGCCAATATTACAATATCCTCATTACGACGGCGTAGCGGTGGCATATTGATCTCGACAGTATTGATACGATAGATCAAATCCTTACGGAACTTGTTTTCGTTTGCCAGTTCGCTCAAAGGCACATTGGTAGCGCAAATGAGCCTGATATCCACATCAACAGGTTTGTTGGTGCCCAAACGGGTTACCTGGCGGTTTTGTAAAATGGTAAGCAGCTTGGCCTGTTGCTGCAAACTGATGTTGCCAATTTCATCTAAAAATAAAGTACCGCCCTGGGCTTCTTCAAAACGCCCCATACGGTCTTCCCGGGCATCGGTAAAGGCGCCTTTTTTGTGGCCGAAGAGCTCACTTTCAAACAGGGTATCTGTTAACGCGCCAACATCTACTTTAATAAAAGGTTTATCAGCGCGGAGCGAACGTTCGTGGATAGCCTTTGCCATAAGATCTTTACCGGTACCGTTCTCTCCAAGGATCAGGATATTGGCATCGGTAGGGGCTATCTTGTTCACCTTATAAAAAATATCCTGCATCACGTCCGATTCACCAAGGATAGAAGTGTCTCCCGCGGTGCTTTTTACAGGGGTTTTGGTGGTTTTTGTTCCACCTTCTTTTTTATCCAAAAGATCTTTTATCGTATTTATGAGCTTTTCGTTGTGCCATGGCTTTACCACAAAGTCATTTGCTCCTTCTTTAAGCGAACGGACAGCCAGGTCAATATCACCATAAGCCGTTATCATAATTACGCAAACATCAGGCTTCCATTCTTTTACCTTGCGCAGCCAGTAAAGCCCCTCATTGCCCGTGTTAATTGCGCTGTTGAAGTTCATGTCAAGCAAAATCAGATCAACCTCGTTACGTTGCAGCAGCCAGTTCAGGTTTTCGGGGTTCTTTTCGGTGATGATTTCACGGGCTTCGGGTTTTAGCAAAAGTTTAACCGCGGTAAGTACGTCCGGATCGTCATCAACAATTAAAACGGTGGCTTTTTTTAGTATCATTTATTTTTAGTTAATAGTTCATAGATAATTGTTCATGGTCTTCAAAACGATGCCACTTGATCATTTAAGTTCAAAATAAAAATAGCATCTTATTTATTGAGGGTGTCAATTTAATAAAAGTTATAAATTTAAATTAAATTGTATCTCTTTACCGAAGCTGCCTAAATAAACTTTTAGCATTGTTGCCATCAACTATGAACTATACGCTAAAACCATTTAACTATGAACAATAAATTAAAGACTCGCTAATTATGCCACATGTTACAATTTTTGTGCTAAATACCCGCACTTTATGCAGTATATGATATAAATACTTCACAATGAAGCGCTAACCTGTATTTGCCTATAACAGGCTATTAATACGTAAAAAAACATTGTATCAATACCGTACACCTGATGTAACAGAAGCGTACGCTCAAATATGGTGTTTTGTGTTTAAGTTATTGAAAAACAGTATCTTAATTTGTGGCATATCTTTTTGTTATAACATTCAAAATATTATAGAAATACAGTGGACAGAAAAATTGAGAAAAAGACCTGGAACAGCAAAAAGATACTTACCATTGCAGGTATTACAGGCATTATTTTACTAATAGGCGGCAGTATTTATCTTACATCGGGTAAAAGCAAGCTTGATGTTGATACTGAACGCTTAACTATAAGTACTATTACTAAAGGTCCTTTCCAGGAGTTTATACCGGTTAACGGCGTGGTTATGCCGCTAACTACCATATTTCTTGATGCATCTGAAGGCGGTGTTGTTGAAGAAAAATACGTTGAAGACGGAGCTAACCTTAAAAAAGGCGATCGGATTTTGAGAATGTCTAATACCGATCTTGAGCTTACTTTAGCTAACCAGGAAACCGCGGTTTATGCCGAGCAAACCCAAATGCAGATCTCCCATAACAATGCACAGCAAAACACCATCAGCAAGCTAAATACTATGGCCGATGTAGAGAATGCATATAAAGAGGCTGAAAGGATTTACAAGTTGGACAAACATTTATATGATCAGAAAGCCATCGGCCTGCAGGAATATCAATCAGCTAAAAATACTTATGATTATCAGGTAAATCGTTACAAATTGGCTAAACAGATTCTTAGGCAGGATACAGCGTTGGTTAAGCAACAGGCTTCACAATCACAGGAACAATACGCCCACATGAAAACTACGCTTGAACTGATGCGAAAAAAAGTGGCCGGTTTAGTATTGGTGGCGCCTACCGATGGCCAGTTAACCTCAATGGATGCCGAAGTAGGTCAGAGCAAAAATAAGGGCGAGCATTTGGGGCAGATAGACGTACAATCGGGCTTTAAGGTTAGGGTTGATATCGATGAGCATTACCTGTCACGTATTTACACCGGCCTGAAAGGCGATTTTCAGTTTGCCGATCAAACATATAACCTGGTCATAAAAAAGGTATATACCCAGGTTAAAACAACAGGTAGTTTCCAGGTTGATATGCAATTTGTTGGTAAAGTGCCTACAGGGATCCGTAAAGGGCAAACACTGCAGGTGAGGTTGGCGTTGAGTGATCAGATGCAGGCGGTATTGGTGCCTAAAGGTGGTTTCTTCCAGCAAACAGGCGGCAATTGGATCTTTAAGGTAAGTGAAGATGGTTCAAAAGCATACAGGGTAAACATCCAGCTTGGACGCCAGAGCCCTGATTACTTCGTGGTAACAGAAGGCTTAAATCCGGGCGATAAGGTTATTACCTCAAGTTATGAAACCTATGGTGATATTCAGGAGCTTGTGCTAAAAAAATAACGTAACCAAGCTGCAACGCCTGGCACTGTTTAAGCGTCATATATAATATATAACAGAGCTAATTAATAAATTAAAATAAACAAAAAATAAAATCATATCGCCATAAAGGCGGGATGAATAACGGAGGCACCAATGATAAAAATTTCTAATCTTGAGAAATTCTACCGTACCGAAGAGGTAGAAACCATCGCATTAAACAAGCTATCTATGGAAGTGGCTACAGGTGAGTTTGTAGCCATTATGGGCCCATCGGGCTGCGGTAAATCAACCCTGCTTAATATTTTAGGAATGCTTGATGACCCGGATGCCGGCAGCTATGTTTTTAATGAAATTGAAGTAGCGCATTTTAATGAGCGTAAACGCGCCGATCTGCGTAAACACAACATCGGTTTCGTGTTCCAGAGCTTTAACCTTATTGATGAACTTACTGTGTTTGAAAACGTTGAATTGCCGTTGATTTACACAGGAGTGGCTGCTTCAGAGCGTGTTAAAAGGGTGGAAGAGGTGTTAGACAAAATGCAGATCATGCACCGTCGCAACCACTATCCGCAGCAGTTATCAGGTGGTCAGCAACAGCGTGTGGCCATTGCCCGTGCAGTTGTTAATAAACCCAAACTGATCCTTGCGGATGAGCCTACCGGTAACCTGGACAGCAGCAATGGTAACGATGTGATGGAACTGCTTACCGACCTGAACGAACAGGGAACTACCATTATCATGGTTACCCACTCTGAACATGACGCCCGTTACAGTCACCGCATTATACGCCTGCTTGACGGACAAACGGTTATGGAAAATATCATGGTGTAGTTTGTTGAGTTCATAGCTGATGGTTTTATAGCTCTCTTGGTAAGAAAAGAACTTCCGGTTTAAAACTGACGATTTTGACTTAGACCAACGCCCCCGAAATCAGTTTATAGATAAGTTAATAATTGCCTCTGCTGCCCTTCTCTGCATTTGTAGAGAAGGGCATGTTAGAGAATTTTTTTATTCAGAGCTATTCCTATGTTTAAAAACTACTCGAAAACCACATAGCAAAATTTAGTTAACGCCAAGCTTTAGCGCCTTAAGTATCACCGGCCTTACCGTTATTATAGCTTTTGTTATATCAGTTTCCAAGCATTGAAGGCGGCGTTGACTAACCCGGTGAAGAGTTTACGATCTGAATAATTATTATTAAGTCATTAGCTACGCGTCATAAAGTCATTTTGATTGGCTAATTGCGCAAGTGACAGGTAATGACTTAATGGCCAATGACTAATGAAATAAAACATATGTTTAAGAACTATTTAAAAATCGCGTGGCGGAGTTTGATTAAAAACAAACTTTATTCGACCATCAATATTGGAGGTTTGGGTGTAGGCATGGCAGTGAGCTTTATGTTGCTGTTATATGTTTATAATGAATTTACTTACGATGGGTTTCATGAAAATAAAGACAGGTTGTATAAGGTAATGCGTAACCAGCCTTCAAATGGCGAAATAAACACGGGGGATGCCACGCCCGTGCAGATTGCTGCCGCGCTGCAAAAAGACTATCCGGAGGTTGAGTATGCAGCCCGTGCAAACTGGTCATATGATCAACTGTTTAATTACAACAACAAACCGTTAAAAGTTAATACAATTGCGACCGACGAGTCATTTCTGAACATGTTTACACTTGATTTTGTGAAGGGTAACAAAAAAGATGCTTTTAGGGATATGTCGTCAGTTATCATGTCCGAATCGGCAGTAAAGGCCGTTTTTGGCGATGTCGATCCTATAGGTAAAACTGTTAAGTTAAATGGTTCGCGGCTGGTAAAAGTGAGTGCTGTTTACAAAGATCTGCCCCGGAATTCTACGTTCAGGTTTAATGCACTAATTCCATGGAAACTTTATGAAGCTGATAATGGCTGGGTGAAAACATCGGGTTGGGGTAACTATTCGTTTAAAACTTATGTTATGCTTAAGCCTGGTGTTAATGTAGATAAGCTTAATCTGGAAATCAAAAAGTTAATTGGTCGCTATGACGATCATAATAAAGAAAATCAGTTGTTCTTGTTTCCATTTGCCAAATGGCACCTGCACAGCGAGTTCAAAAATGGAGTGAATACAGGTGGCGCAATCGAATACGTGCGTTTATTCCTTTTTCTGGCAATAGGTATTTTGCTTATTGCGTGTATCAACTTTATGAACCTTTCTACTGCGCGGTCTGAGCGCCGCTCCCGTGAAGTTGGGATCCGTAAAGTTGTGGGTGCACGGAGAATAGCCATTGTTCAGCAGTTTTTAGGCGAATCAATCCTAACCGCTATAATTTCGCTTGTTGTTGCACTGGTAATAATAGCATCAACGCTTGGTTATTTTAACGAAATCATACATAAGCAACTAACAATTCCTTATAGAAATGCGTGGGCATGGGGTGCCGCTATATTAGTAACGCTGATAACAGGTTTATTGGCAGGTAGTTACCCGGCTTTGTTTTTATCGTCGTTTAAACCGGTAAAAGTTTTAAAGGGCACTAACAAAACTGGTAGAAAAACGCTGCACTCAAGACAGGTATTGGTTATTGTGCAATTTGTATTTGCTACATGTCTTATACTTTCAAGTATCCTAATTTATAAACAGATCAACTACATTAAAGACCGCCCGGTAGGTTATTCACAAAATGGACTTATCGAAATCTCATTAGATGGAAATTTATATAAAGAGTACGAAAACTTCAGAACGGATATAATTAATGCAGGAGCCGCTGTTGATGCTGCAGAGACATCGGGCAGTATAGCCAGTAACGGCAGCAGCAGTTGGGGCATCAACTGGCCCGGACAGCTACCTGGCGAGGATAAAATACCTATCGACCAGATTGTTACTTCATTTCATTTTATTTCAACTTATAAGCTTGAATTGATAAAAGGCCGTGATTACATACCTGGTCGTATGGCCGATTCACTGTCGCTCATTATGAACGAATCGGCTGTTAAACTGATGCGGTTAAAAGATCCGCTTGGGCAGATAGTGAAATGGCAGGGCCGTAATTGTACCGTGGTTGGTATTGTTAAAGATTTTGTTTGGGGATCGCCATATGAGCCTGTCAAGCCTGCCATTATTGGTTTTGATAAAGGTTGGGCAGGTCAGCTTGGTATTCGTTTAAATCCGAACGCTTCGGTATCAAAGAGCCTTGCTACAATTGGCAATATTTATAAAAAATATAACCCCGAATACCCATTTGAATACAAGTTTGTTGACGAAAACTTCAGCGGCAAATTTGAGAATGAAAAGCTGTTGGGTACGTTGTCGAGTTCGTTTACGGTGTTGGCCATTATTATATCCTGCCTCGGCTTGTTTGGTTTAGCTTCGTTCTCGGCCGAGCAGCGTAAAAAGGAAATCAGTATCCGTAAAGTATTAGGCGCAAGCATCAGTAGTTTGTGGTTCAACCTGTCGAAAGAGTTTTTAATACTCGTGGTTATTTCATTTATTATTGGTTCGGCCCTGAGCTGGTACAACATGAGCAAATGGTTACAGCATTATACCTACCGTACAGATATAAGCGCCTGGGTATTTATAGCTACCATCAGCATTAGTATGATAGTTTGTTTACTCACCGTGAGCTGGCAGGCTATCAAAGCAGCGTTGAGTAACCCGGTTAAGAGCCTAAAAAATGAATAAATCTGCATTGGGTCACTGAGTCATTAAGCCATTGAATGCTGAATAATGACTTAATAATATAAAGTCTAAAGTAAAGAATAACTTTGATTCTCTACTTTAGACTTCTGACTTAAACAAACGTTCACATTCGCACTGTAAGTGTTCCATTATCGAACGGTTTTATATTGATTGTATTTTGTTAATTGATTGATATTTAATTAATTGTGTAATTGGTATGGGTTTTAATATTTTAGTGGTATAAACCATTTGCCATGTTACGTAATTACATCAAAATAGCCTGGAGAAACCTTATCAAACACAAGGTTTTTTCGTTTATCAATATCTTCGGTTTAGCTACAGGTATTGCTGCTTTTTGGCTCATTAGCCTTTATGTGGTTGATGAATGGAGTTACGACCGTTATAACCTTAAAGCCGATCGTATTTTTCGCGTGGTACAGCACGGCACATGGAACGGCGGCAAATTCAATCTCGCGGTTACTTCACCGCCATATGCCCCCGCTTTAAAAAATGATTATGCCGAAGTGGAAGACGCTATCCGCATTGATGCTGAAGGTGGCGGTAAAATCACTTATGGCGAAAAGCAGATTAACGAGGGTGCGATGTTGTTTACAGATAAAGGCTTCTTTAATCTTTTTACCCATCACTTTTTATCCGGCGATCCCAATACTGCTTTAACCAAGCCACAAAGCATTGTACTTACTAAAACCCTATCCGAAAAAATATTCGGTAACGTTGCGGATGCACTCGATAAAACTGTGCTCATCGAAAATAACCCAAGCACAGTTACCGGTGTAATTGATGATATAACTGCAAATTCGCATTTTACTTTCAGCGCCCTTCGCTCATTGCCTGATGGTTATACCGATGGTTGGGCTAATTCACACGTTTATACCTATGTGCTGCTGAAAAATCATGATGATTTTAAAAAGGTCCAGGCTGGCTCCGATGTGTTTTTTAATAAATACCTAAAAGGGCCGCTTGGAGCTATACAATACAGTATGGAACTGCAGCCGCTTACATCAATTCACCTTAACTCTAATCTTGATTACGAGCTGGGCAGCAACGGCAACATAACCTATGTATATGTATTTGGCATTGTAGCACTACTGATACTGGCTATCGCAGTTATTAATTACGTAAATCTTACAACAGCACGTTCATCCATAAGGATTAGGGAGATAGGTGTGCGCAAGGTAATTGGCTCCAGCAAAAAACAGCTGATCATAATGTTTTTTGCCGAATCAGTTTTGTTTACACTCATCGCTGCCTTGATAGCATCAGTGATGGTGCAATTTTTATTGCCTTATTTTAACCTTCTCTCCGGTAAAAGCCTTGTACTTATGCAGTTTGGATTTAGCAAAACGCTTATCTTATTCAGTCTGTTTGCGTTTGTTACCGGTATTTTAAGCGGTTTATATCCCGCATTGTTCTTATCGGGGTTCCGCACCATTGCTGCTATGAAGGGGCAAATGGGCAGTCAGGCTGCTACTATCATGTTCAGGAAATCATTGGTAATATTTCAGTTTGTTATTACCATTGTTATGATAGCCGGTTCATGCATCATTTACAGGCAACTACGTTATGTGATGAATAAGGACCTCGGCTTTAATAAAGCCCAAACGCTTACCTTTCATATTAGCGATAAATCGGCACGCACAAAAATTGCCGCTATTAAAAGTCAGCTTTTGCAAAATCCGGCTGTTGAGGCCGTGGGTATTGCAGGCAATCCTATAGGTAACAATGATATCGGTTTGAGCAATTTCAATATCGGCGCTGACGGAAAGGCCAATTCTGAATCAAAAATGGTGGAGAACCTTATAATTGATGAGGATTTTATACCAACCTTACAGGTGAAGCTGGCCAAGGGCCGAAATTTTTCAGCAGAGATGAGTACCGACCGGCTTGAATCCATTATTGTAAACCAAACGTTAGTTAACGAAATGGGCTGGAAGGATGCCATCGGCCGCTCTGTGAGGGTTGGAGTAGATGATAAGGGCAATGTGATCAGCCGGAAAATAATTGGTGTGGTTAAAGATTTTAACACCTATTCGTTACAGCACAAGGTTGCACCAATGATGTTGTACCTGCCTTTTACAGCCAATGATGAGGATAATATGTATATCCGAATTGGCAGGAATAATATTCCAGCCACGCTCGACTATATCAGCAAAGTTTACAGCCGTTTTGATATCGAAAACAAAGTTGAGTTTCATTTCCTCGATCAGAATTTTGCCAAACAATACCAGTCCGAACAAAAGCAGGGCAACATCCTGCTTATATTCACCATACTGGCTATCAGCATTGCTTGCCTGGGCTTGTTTGGTTTGGTGACCTTCACTGCAGAGCAAAGGGTAAAGGAAATTGGCATCAGGAAAGTTTTGGGTGCAAGTGTAACCTCCATAGTTACCCTGTTGTCAAAAGATTTGATGAAACTGGTGTTGATTGCCACACTGATAGCGTCGCCGCTGGCCTGGTATGGCATGCGGAAATGGTTACAAAGCTTTGCTTATCGCGTAGATATTAACTGGTGGATCTTCGCTATAGCAGGTGTTCTTGCAGTAATTATTGCCTTTGTAACGGTGAGCATGCAATCGGTAAGGGCGGCAAATGCTAACCCGGCTAAAAGTTTAAAAAACGAATAAACCTCACCAACCCTCTCCAAAGGAGAGGGCTTAATGTGTGGACTATGATATAAAATAATTAATTAAAATTCCTCCCCTTGGGGAGGTTAGAAGGGATTTATGTTTAAAAATTACTTAAAAACAGCATTCCGTACCCTGCGTAAAAACGTGGGGTTTACGGTTATAAATATATTGGGGCTGGCCCTTGGCCTGGCTACCTGCCTTATGATTGTGCTATATGTAGCTGATGAACTGAGCTATGATCGGTTTAATGAGAAAGCCAGCCGCACCTATCGGGTTAATGAAGACCTTAAATTTGGTAATAATAATGTACTTTATGCCGTTGCGATGCCACCGTTGGCTCAGGCTTTAAAGACGGATCTCCCTGAGGTTGAAGAAGCAACCCGGCTTAAAGCAGCGGGAGGGTTTCATGTCAAAAAATGTAATGAAAGCATCCTTGAGTACGGTACCGTTTATGCCGATCCATCGGTTTTTAACGTGTTTACGCTGCCCATGATTAATGGTAACCCGGCTACGGCTTTGAAGGAGCCTAACACCGTGGTTATTACCGAAACTATCGCCAAAAAGTACTTTAACAGTACCAATGTTGTAGGACGAACACTTACCATCGATAACAATCAACTATTAAAGGTTACGGGGGTGATCAGGGATTTACCGAAGCAATCGCACTTTCATTTTGATTTTTTCATGTCGATGATAAGCTGGCCTGATAGCAAATCTTCTGAATGGTTGAGAAGTGATTATAATACTTACGTGGTGTTGAAACCGGGCACAGATTACAAGTTATTTGAGAAGAAATTAATTGCCCTCCTAAAAAAATACAGCGAAGGGCAAATGCAAACGGCCTTACACGTCAACATTGCCGATTTTGAAAAAAGCGGCAGTTATTTCAGGCTTAACCTAACTCCGTTAACCGATATCCATTTACACTCAAACCGTACCGGCGAATTAAGCGGCAACAGTTCGGTGCAGTATGTTTATATATTTTCGGCCATTGCCATATTTATATTACTTATAGCAGGCATCAACTTTATGAACCTTTCAACAGCTCGTTCGGCCAGCAGGGCAAGAGAGGTAGGAGTACGTAAAGTTTTAGGTTCCCCACGTAAATATTTAATAACCCAGTTTTTAACAGAATCGATATTGGTGACCCTGGCATCAGCAGTTATCGCTTTTTTTGCCGTTTTACTTTTATTGCCGCTATTTAATCAAGTGTCCGGAAAAGAATTGGTTGTAGGTTCGCAAACCTTAACCTGGTTGTTGCCGGCCTTACTATTAATTGTACTGGTGGTAGGTTTTGCTGCCGGATCATATCCTGCTTTTTTTCTTTCAGCATTTCAGCCAATTAATGTGCTTAGCGGTAAACTGGCCGGTGGTTTCAAAGGCAGCTGGCTCAGGAGTGTACTGGTTGTCTTCCAGTTTTCTATTTCAATATTCCTCATCATTGGCACCATTGTTATTTATAATCAGCTCAATTATATTCAAACCAAAAACCTGGGTTATAACCGTAACCAGGTGCTTATTATTAATAATGCGTTTGAGTTGGGCAGCCATGCCAAAACCTTTAAAAATGAGGTGAAGCAATTACAAGGCGTGGTTAACGCTACATTGACGGGTTATTTACCAACCGGTAAAAACAGGGGAACGTCCATTTTTTACAAAGAAGCGGCAGCCGATCAAAAAACTGCTTTGTTTCCACAAAGCTGGCGGGTAGACGCAGATTACATCAATACCCTGGGTATGAAGATCTCAGCCGGGCGCGATTTTTCCGCAGGCATGCCAACGGATTCCACCGGATTAGTGATAAACGAAACAGCGGCCAAGTTTTTAGGCTTTACTAATCCCGTTAATAAAATCCTGTACCGCAATATGGATGGCAATCGTGATCATGTAAAAGCTTATCACATCATTGGCGTGGTTAAGGATTTTAATTTCAATTCGCTGAGAGAAAATATCAGTCCGATGATTTTTTTAATGGACGAAGACAGTGGAAATCTGAGTATCAGGGTAAATACAACTAATTTACCGGCTCTCGTCGATCAGATAAAAAGCAAATGGCAGGGCATGACCCAAGGCCAGTTTAGCTACTCTTTTATGGATCAGGACTTTGACGCTAACTATCGGGCCGAGCAGCGCACCGGCACCATATCTATCATATTTACCGTATTAGCCATCTCCATTGCCTGCCTTGGCCTATTTGGCTTAGCTGCGTATGCCGCCGAGCAACGTACCAAAGAAATCGGGATCCGTAAAGTACTCGGTGCAAGTGTATCTGCCATAGTAAATACCTTATCCAAAGATTTTATAAAGCTGGTATTGATCTCCATAGCCATTACAACCCCTTTAGCCTGGTATTTAATGAACAAATGGCTGCAGGATTTCGCTTACCGCATCACTATACAATGGTGGGTGCTGGTGCTGGCAGGTGCAGGCGCCATGTTAATAGCTATTGTGACAGTAAGTTTCCAATCTATAAAAGCAGCATTGGCAAACCCGGTTAACAGCCTTAAAAATGAGTAGGCAGTTTGTAGTGGCAGTTAGCAGTTATGTAACAGGAGGATACCAATGAACTAACGAACAATTGAACCAATGAACCATGTTTAGAAATTACCTTAAAACTGCATTTCGCACATTGAAAAAAAATGTGGGTTTCACCGCAATTAATGTATTTGGTTTGTCCCTTGGGCTGGCCACATGTTTACTCATTATATTTTATGTGGTTGATGAGCTAAGTTATGACAAGTTCAATGTTAAGGCCGACAGGATCTATCGCGCCAATATGCAGATTAAATTTGGCGGTATCGATCAAAGCTATGCATCGTCTCCGGCGCCGCTGGGGGCTGTATTTCAAAACGATTATCCCGAGGTTGAACGTGCCTGCCGTTTGTTGCAACGCGGCGGTTATAACGTGAAAAAAGGTAACCAAACCATTCACGAAAACAGAATGGTACTTGCAGATTCGACATTGTTTGATGTATTTACCCTGCCTATCATAGCCGGTGACCCAAAAAAAGCGCTTGTTGAACCTAATACCGTGGTTATCACTGAAAGTACGGCTAAACGTTATTTTAACAACACACAGGCAGTGGGTAAAACATTTACGTTTGATGAAAAGCTGCTTTATAAGGTTACCGGCGTAATTAAAGACCTGCCAAAGCAATCGCATTTTCGTTATGATTTTTTCCTGTCGATGGCATCAAATGCCGAAAGCAAAGATGGGGCATGGTTCAGCAATAATTTCAATACCTATGTGCTGCTAAAACCAGGTGTGGATGCCAAAAAATTTGAAGCGAAGTTTCCTGCATTGATGCACAAATATGCGGGTCCGCAATTGCAAAGTATCTTACATCTTACTTTTGATTCGTTTGAAGGTTCAGGCAACAAATACCAATTGAGCCTTATACCATTGAAGGATATCCACCTTAAATCAAATCTCGTGTCGGAGCTTGACCATAACGGGAATATCCAGTATGTGTACATTTTTGGCGCGGTGGCAATTTTTATCTTACTGATAGCCTGTGTAAACTTCATGAACCTTTCAACCGCCCGTTCTGCAAACCGGGCCCGTGAGGTAGGTGTACGCAAGGTTCTTGGTTCAAGGCGTCAGTCGCTTATAGCTCAATTCCTGTCCGAGTCAATCATGGTAACGTTTATCGCAACAATGATAGCCATGCTGATGGCTTATTTCCTATTGCCGGTATTCAATAATATAGCGGGTAAAAACATGGAGCTTAATATAGGCTCACTGGTTTGGCTGATTCCTGCTTTGCTGGTAATAGTTTTGGTGATCGGCTTCCTGGCCGGTTCATATCCCGCATTTTTCCTTTCGGCATTTCAGCCAATTGATGTTTTAAAAGGAAAGCTTTCCTCAGGCTTTAAGGGCGGGATGTTAAGGAGTTCATTGGTGGTGTTCCAGTTTTTTATATCGATAGTGCTCATCATTGGTACGCTGGTGATCTATAATCAGCTTAAATATATTCAGAATAAAGACCTTGGTTATAATCGCAGCCAGGTATTGGTGATTCATGGTGTGTATGACCTTGGCGACAAGAGCAAAGTGTTAAGAGATGAAGTAAAGCAGTTGCCCGGCGTAATAGGTGTAACTATGACAGGCTTTTTGCCAACTTCTGATTACCGGAACAGCAGCAGCGTTTTCCAGGAACGCGGGCTCGACCCCAAAAAAGCAGTGCTTGCACAAACCTGGGTAGTTGACGACAACTACCTGCCAACCCTCGGCATAAAACTAACCAAAGGCCGTAATTTCTCAAACCAGATGCCTACCGATTCGGCGGCTATGATCATTAACGAAACGGCGGCGAAACTGATGGGCGTACGTGACCCGCTTAACAAATCCATGTTTTTGCCTATGGACAATATGGCCAAAACGTTTAAAGAATATCATATAGTAGGTGTTATTAAAGATTTTAATTTCGCTTCGCTGCGCAATAATGTAAGCCCGGTGATATTGATGTACGGACAGGATACCGGCGCCTTAAGTGTAAAAGTAAATACCGCTAATATCACCGCACTTATGGCAATGATCAGCGACAAATGGAAATCCATAAAGCCGGGTAAGGAGTTTGAATATTCATTTATGGATGACGATTTTGATTCATCATACCGTGCGGAACAGCGGATGGGTACCATATTCATCATATTTACAAGTTTAACAATTGTGATAGCCTGTTTAGGTTTGTTTGGCCTTGCTGCATATGCCGCCGAACAGCGCACTAAGGAGATAGGCATCCGTAAAGTGCTTGGCGCTAATGTAGGCGCTATAGTAGGTATGCTGTCAAAAGATTTTATCAAACTGGTAATGATAGCAATAGTGATAGCCATTCCGGTTGCCTGGGTCGCCATGCAGCAATGGTTGCAGGGTTTTGCCTACCGGCAAAACATACAATGGTGGGTGGTAGTATTGGCCGCGGTTTTGGCCGTGTTGATCGCTTTCGTAACCATCAGCTTCCAATCTATCAAGGCGGCACTGGCCAACCCGGTTAGGAGTTTAAAAAATGAATAATTGTCATTAGGTCATTTAGGTTCGCCTCATTAGGTCATAAAAAGAAAATGACAAAAGTGGCCAAATGACTTAATGAGTACGCAGTAATGACACAATGATATAAATATGATACGTAACTACATAAAAACAGCATGGCGGAACCTTTATCGGAATAAGGCATTTTCGCTGATCCATATTTTGGGATTAACCATGGGGATAACCGTTTGCCTCATGATATTCCTGTATATTATGAATGAGTTTAGCGTGGATAACTTTCATAAGCAGGGAAAAAATATTTACAGGGTAATGCGCGGTTTTGATAAATCGAAAGCGCCCACGTCGTACCTCTCGGGGCCTTACGGCCCTGCCATGCTGAATGATTATCCGCAGGATATAAAGATGGCAGTGCGAGTTTCTCCACGAAATAACCTGGTTTCTTTTGGCGAAAAATCGTTCAATGAGAAAAAGGTTTACGCGGTTGACTCCAACTTTTTTAGCCTCTTTACCTTCCCGTTGCTGAGGGGGGATGCTACTTCGGCACTAAACCATCCGGGCAGCGTGGTGCTAACTGAAACCACCGCCAAAAAATATTTCGGCAATATTGATAATGCCATGGGCAAAGTGGTGCAGATGGATAAACGCCTGCAGTTAAAGGTAACCGGTATTGCCAAAGATGTACCTTCCAACTCGCATCTTGATTTTGATTTGGTGATGCCAATAGCCAATTACACCCGCGATCAGGGTTTTAATGTATGGATTAACAATAGCCTGTTTGTTTACCTGTTATTGAATGAGCATAGCAGCCCGGCTGCATTGGAAAGCCGCTTTCCGCAGTTTATGGATAAGTACATGGGCAAGGATATGCAGCGTTTCGGTACCAAATTTAACCTGAGCCTCAGACCATTCAAGGATATCTATTTTGAAAATGCCTCTTCGTTTGATAATGTAAAGCATGGCGATAAAACTGTAGTATTCATCTTTATTTCGATAGCAGTGCTCATCATGATCATTGCCTGTATCAATTTTATGAACCTTGCCACTATCCGCGCTGTTGAACGCTCAAAAGAAGTAGGGATGCGTAAGGTTTTAGGCGCGTTAAGAAACCATCTGGTATGGCAATTCATAGGCGAATCTATTTTGCTGGCGCTGGTTTCATGCGCACTTTCTATTGGTTTGTTACTCTTGCTGATGCCATCATACAATAGCCTGCTGGGGTATGAACTCACTGTATCATGGAACAGTGCACCGATTTACTTGTTTCTTTTTGGGGTTATTTTATTTGTGGGTTTTCTTGCCGGAAGCTACCCGGCTATATTCATGTCGGCGTTTTCGCCTATTGAGGCTTTAAAGGGTAAGCTTAAATTAGGTAAGGGCGGGGCATTCTTCAGGCAATCGCTGGTGGTGTTCCAGTTCAGTATTTCGGTATTACTTATTATCGGCACTATCGTGATAGTTAACCAGATGCGGTATGTCAAAAACAAATCATTAGGTTATGACAAAGAGCAAACGGTTATTGTGCAGATTGATAATAATGACATCTATGATCACAGGCAAACATTTAAACACCAGCTGCAAAATTCGGACTATGTGAAGTCGGTATCCCTGATGTCGGGCGAACCGGGCGGCTTTTTTGATATGCAGGGCTTTGAGGTTGAAGGCCAGCATGAAACGTTCAAATCCAGGTCGGAATTTGCCGACTTTGAATATGTAAAAACATTTGGCCTGAAAATTATTGCCGGCAGGGATTTTTCATCACAGTTTGCTACTGATACTACGAACTCGGTATTGATCAACCGTACAGCGTCTAAAGAACTGGGCTTTACGCCGCAGCAGGCTATCGGTAAATGGATTAAAAATACGGTGCGTGATAGTAGTCGCCGCACTATCATTGGTGTAGTTGAAGATTTTAACTTCCTTTCACTTAAAGAAAACATGGATGCCCTGGTGATATCGCCAAGCGAAGACAGGCGTGTAGCCGTAATCAAATTAAAATCCGGGAATATCCAGGCTGGTTTGGCGGCTATCAAAAACATTTATGCCGAAGTTGCGCCCGTTTATCCGTTTGAATACAGCTTTCTTGATCAGCAGTTTGATACTACCTATCGCAACGATATCAGGCAGCAAACCATGTTAAGTATATTTTCAGGCTTGGCAATCTTTATAGCCTGTTTGGGCTTGTTCGGTTTAGCCTCATTTACCGCGGCGAAACGTACCAAGGAGATCGGGGTCCGTAAAGTATTGGGTTCATCGGTACAAAATATCCTTATCCTGATATCAAAAGATCTACTTAAACCGGTGTTATTAGCTACAGTGATTGCTATCCCCCTGGGTTATTACAGCATGGATAAATGGTTGCAAAGTTTCGCTTACAAAACACCTTTGCATTGGTGGATCTTTGCTTTGGCGGCTTTGCTTACATTTGTTATAGCAGTGGTTACCATTAGCTTTCAATCGTTAAAGGCGGCACTTGCAAATCCTATCCGGAGTTTGAGAAGCGAATGAGATCAGTTTGCAGATAGCAGTGGCAGTTTGCAGTAGCAGTTGAAGAAATAGGATATACCCTGAGCCCGTGTCCCCACGGGCTTTTTTATGACGTTCTGTCATTATTAGGTAGCCTGAATTTATTTTCAGCACCATGCAACGTATTTGCTAAACGCCTGGTCTTATTATATATAAACCAAAGATCATTATTATGAAAAAGTATTTACTCGTGTTATTTGTTGCCTGTGCAGGCAGCGCTTTTGCGCAAAATAATCAGAAAACACCATACCTCACCAAATCATTGTCAGGACAGGCTGTGAAAAATGTATTTGTTAATACATCGGGCGGCAGTATTACTGTTAGCGGCGCATCGGGCGAAGAACCGAGAGTTGAGGTTTTTATACAAGGTAATAATGGTAATAATGACCTTTCCAAAGAAGAGATCAAAAAGCGCCTCGACGAAAATTACGACCTGAGCATTGATGTTAACGGCGGGGAGCTGCATGCCAAGGCTAAAAGCAAGCACGATGGCAACTGGGACTGGAAAAAATCGTTAAGTATCTCGTTCCGTGTGTATGTACCCGGCAATGTGGCAACAAATCTGAATACCAGCGGAGGCAGTATCCATTTGGATAATCTAACAGGTGCGCAGCAATTTGAAACCAGCGGCGGCAGTTTACATCTTGATAAAATTACCGGTATCATTAAAGGCCGTACTTCTGGCGGCAGCATTCATGTAAGCGATTCAAAAGAAAATATCGATCTGCAAACCTCAGGCGGCAGTATCGAAGCCCGTAATTGCATAGGGCATATCAGACTTGAAACATCTGGCGGTTCGTTGCATCTCGATGGTTTAAAGGGAGATATCAAAGCTACAACCAGCGGCGGCAGTATCAGCGGCAGTAAAATTGACGGCGATTTCATTACCGGCACATCAGGTGGCAGCATTAACCTTACTGATTTGTCGTGCAGCCTCGATGCTTCAACAAGTGCCGGCAGCTTTCATGCGCAATTTGTAAGCGTTGGTAAATCTGTTAAAATTGATGTAAGCTCGGGTCATATCGATCTGCAGTTACCGTCAAAACAAGGTCTTAACCTCGATTTGCGCGCCAACAAAATAGAAAGTAACCTTGCAGATAACTTCTCTGGTAACAAGGATAAAGAAAGGGTAGAAGGCAAACTTAACGGCGGCGGATCCCCCGTTGAAGTACGTGGTAATGGGCGAGTTAATCTTACCGTCAATTAATATAAGTGTAAGGAATATTACAAAGGCCTGTTGCTCAAATAGTGACAGGCCTTTTGTGTTGCCTGGGGTGTATCATAACCGAACACATGGTGTTACGTCTTCGTACAGTTTTTATATGAAATAAATCGTAATTGATTGATAATTAGAGATTTGATTTATTGGTATGGCTTTTAAACCTGTATTAAGGTTAATCGTACACTCATGTTCAGAAACTACATCAAAACCGCCTGGCGAAACTTAAGGCGGAACAAAATATTCTCTTTTATTAATGTGTTTGGCCTGTCTGTAGGCTTAGCATGCTGTATGCTCATTTGTGCTTATGTATATAGTGAATTAAATTATGATCAATATCCGGCACAGGCCAAACAAATGTATCGTGTTGGTTTACGTTCCATTGAAAATAATGGCGTAAGCGAATACCCGATGGTTGACATCGCGGTAGGACAGGGGATTAAAAATATGTTTCCCGAAGTGCTTGAAACTACAAGGCTTGCCCGTCGTGGTCCGGTTTTTATAAAATATAACGACAGGCAGTTTAAGGAAGAGCATGTGCAGATGATAGATGCCAATTTCTTTCGCCTGTTTTCGATACCATTGGTTGATGGTGATAATAAAACCTGCTTTACTGAGCCTAACAGCATGGTAATCACGAGGGCCATGGCTACCAAATATTTTGGCAACCAGGAAGCTGTAGGAAAAGCTGTTACAATAGACGGGAAGCCTTATAAAGTAACAGGAGTAATTGACAAAATACCCGATGATTCGCACTTTCATGGCGATGCATTTTTAAATATGGCCCCTTTTGTTGAAAAAGCAAAGCAAAGCTGGAGCAATATTGGTTATTTTACTTATGTGGTATTAAATAAAAATGCCGACGCAAAAAAACTGGAAGCTGCTTTCCCTGAAATGGTGCGGAAATTTGTTGTGCCCGAAATTGCCCATGATATGGGTACGAGTTTGGCACAGGCAAGCAAATCGGTGAACACTTTCCTGTTTTTCCTGCAGCCTTTAAGCGATATCCACCTGCACTCGGCAACCAAATACGAATTGGAGCCCAATGGCGATATTCATTATGTATATATATTTGGTGCATTGGCCGCTTTTATATTGATATTGGCCTGCATTAATTTTACTAATCTTTCAACGGCAAGTTCGGCCAAGCGCTCAAAAGAAGTGGGCATCCGTAAGGTGCTTGGTTCTGAAAAGAGCGGACTGGTTTCCCAGTTCCTCACCGAATCGGTTATGCTAACCTTAGGGGCTTTATTATTGGCATTAGGTATTGTATATCTGCTGTTACCGCTGTTCAATAACTTGGCAGGGAAACATATCGAACTTAGGTTTTTCCTGAGCCCTATGGCTTTGCTTATCGAACTGTTTACAGCTTTTGGCGTTGGAATTCTCGCAGGTATTTATCCGGCATTCTTCTTGTCCTCGTTCCAGATCATCGCTGTGTTAAAAGGCAACAGCGCTACCAAAGCAGAAGGAAAAGGGATTTTACGCAGCGGATTAATCATTTTTCAGTTTGCGGTATCTACAGCACTTATTATATCAACTTTTGTAGTGTACCAGCAATTACACTATATGCAGAACAAAAAGTTGGGTTATGATAAAGACCAGGTATTGATAATTAATGATGCCTATACCTTAGGCCATAATGCAGATGCTTTCAAAAATCAACTTCTGCGCAACCCGCAGGTGTTGAATGCTACTATATCCAGCAGTGTGCCAGGTATGTTAGCCGGTGTTGATGGTACCCAAATTGCTGCTAAAGAATTTGATGACAAGGGTGGTCATGCCGAGATCCATACCAATATTTACCATGTGGATGAAAGTTATGTGCCTACTTTAGGTTTACAGGTTATCAACGGGCGCAATTTTTATCAATCCTTTCCCGCCGATTCGATGTCGGTTGTAGTGAACGAAGCTTTAGTAAAAGGTTTGGGATGGGGTAACACCAACCCGATAGGTAAAACTATAGTGCGTTCAGCCCGTACCCAATACAAAGTTGTAGGTGTGGTTAAAGATTTTCACTATGCTTCGGCCAGGCAAAAAATAGCGCCATTGATGCTGTTATCGGGGCATAGTACAGGGACACTAATTTTAAAGGTTAAAACTGCCGATGTAAAATCGGTTATTGCCGGCATCAAAGCCGAATGGGATAGTTTCAGGCCGGAAGCGCCTTTTAGCTACTCGTTCCTTGATGAGCAATACGCATCACTTTATGCGTCCGAACAGCAAACGGGTAAAATATTCACCGTGTTTTCATGCATCGCCCTCATTATAGCAAGCCTGGGCTTGTTCGGTTTAGCCGCGTTTATGATCAGGCTAAGGGTTAAAGAAATAGGTATCCGTAAAGTATTGGGTGCATCGACAGGCAGTATTACGGTGATGCTATCAAAGGAGTTTTTGCGGTTGATTGTGATTGCTTCGATCATATCGTTCCCGGTAACATGGCTTGCCATGAACAAGTGGCTGCAGGATTTTGCATACCGGATCAGTATCCAATGGTGGGTATTCCTGTTAGCAGGTGGCATTGCCCTGCTGGTAGCGGGTATCACAATAAGCTTTCAATCGGTTAAAGCGGCTTTGGCTAACCCGGTGAAAAGCCTCAGAAGTGAGTAGCAGTTGGCAGTGGCAGTTTACAGATCATTGCCCAGGGACTAATAATTAATGAATAAGTGAACTAATGAACTAAATCATGATAAAGAATTATTTACGAAGTGCCTTTCGCAATATTGCCCGGCATAAATTTATTTCGTTCATCAACATATTTGGCTTAACCATAGGGTTAACCTGTTGCCTGCTTATTTTAACTTACATAGTTAAAGAGCTCAGTTATGATAAATTTAACCATAATGCGCCCAATATTTACAGGGTGAGCCGGAGTTTTAATACAGCTGATGGTATAGTCAACCTGCATTTGGGGGCCGTGGCGCCCCCCTTCGGTCCGCTGCTGAAAAACGAATTTCCGGATATAAAAAAGGTTACCCGTTTATTCCCCAACGGCGATGTGGTTTTGCGTTATAAGGATAAATTATTAACCGAAAAGGGCTCT
The DNA here is from genome assembly GCF_014643835.1 of Mucilaginibacter rubeus. Taxonomy (GTDB): domain Bacteria; phylum Bacteroidota; class Bacteroidia; order Sphingobacteriales; family Sphingobacteriaceae; genus Mucilaginibacter; species Mucilaginibacter rubeus. The sequence continues at coordinate 688,635 of NZ_BMKD01000001.1, forward strand.
TATTTTGCTGATGAAAACTTCCTTAGTTTCTTTGATCTTAAAACAGTAGCAGGCGACCCCAAAACTGCCCTTAGTGAGCCGTATACAGTGATGATGACCGAGGATATGGCGCGCAAGTACTTTGGTAATGAAGATCCTATAAACAAAGAAATCAGGCTTGATAATACAGCCAATTTTAAAGTTACAGGTATTTTTAAGCCATTCCCGGCTAACTCGCAGATGCACCCTCAAATGTTGCTGTCATTCAATACACTGAACGATGACAAGGTTTACGGACGCAATCAACTGGCAACCAATTGGGGGAACAACTCATTTTTTACCTACCTGCTATTGCCCGATCATTATAATATTGATCGAATCAGCTCACAGTTTCCGGCTTTTATAGATAAATACATGAATTCTCCCGGGCAACCCCGGCAGTCAAAATTTACCCAGCTGCATATTCAAAGATTCCTGGATATTCACCTGCATTCACATCTTGATGATGAAGTAGAGCAAAATGGCGATATTAAAAGGGTTTACATTTTTTCGGCTATCGCCCTGTTTATTTTGCTGATCGCCTGTATCAATTACATGAACCTATCTACTGCCCGCTCAACGCTTAGGGCTAAAGAGATCGGTATCCGCAAGGTGATCGGCGCACAACAAAAAGAGATTATTACCCAATTTTTAAGCGAATCTGTGTTGATCACTTATTTTTCGCTTGTACTGGCCTTGACTTTGACGTGGTTGCTGCTGCCACTTATTAACCGGCTTTCAGAACTTAGTCTTTCTATCAATAGTTTATTTCAACCGATAATTTTAATATCGGTGTTATTGCTGCCGCTGATTATCGGACTTATCAGTGGTATTTATCCGGCTATTTTTATGTCGTCATTTAAACCGATAAAAGTTTTAAAAGGTATCCTTAAAGTTGGATCTGGAAATATCTCGTTCCGTAAGGTATTGGTGGTGGTGCAGTTCTCCATCTCCATCATCCTGATTGTTGCTACGACGATAGTTTTTCAGCAATTGAGGTATATTCAAACCAAATCACTTGGCTTTAATAAAGATCATTTAGTAACATTGGGCGGTATCCCTGCTAACCAGTTTGAAGCTTTCAGGGCAGAGGTATTACGGGATCCTGCCGTAAAAGATATCGGCCGTTCATCGCGGATTCCGTCGGGGCGGCTACTGGATGATCAGGGCGTTTCTGTTTTTGACGGGGATAAACCGCTGCCGGTTAAAGCAGATATCAAATGCATCAATGCCGATTATGGCTTTATTCCAACCTACGGTATAAAAATGGCAGCTGGCAGAAATTTTAGTCGCGAGTTCGCCACCGACAGTAATAATTTTGTGATCAACGCATCGGCAGTAAGTGCATTAGGATGGAAATCGCCTGAAAACGCTATAGGCAAGGATATGAGCTATGGTGGCGTTAAAGGAAAAGTGATAGGGGTGGTTAATGACTTTCATTTCGAGTCATTACATCAAAATATCATCCCGCTTTTAATGGAGATGCCCTCATTCGTCAACAATAGTTATAGAAGAATAACGGTTAAGATCGATGGTAATCGCATCAATTCGGCATTGGCAACCCTTGGGCAAACCTGGAAAAAATATCAACCCGAAACACCTTTTGAGTACAGCTTTTTAGATGAACGCTTTCAAAAGCTATACAACAGCGAGCAGGAGCAGGGTAACCTGTTTACCATATTCTCGTGCCTGGCCATATTCATTGCCTGTTTAGGCTTATTCGGGCTTTCGGCCTTCACCATATCACAACGGGTAAAAGAAATAGGTGTGCGCAAAGTACTTGGCGCAAGCATACCGCAAATTGTTACCGAACTATCAAAAGACTTTTTGAAGCTGGTGATCATAGCATCGGTAATTGCTTTACCAATAGCGTGGTACGCAATGAGTAAATGGCTACTTGATTTTGCCTTCAGAATTAACATACAATGGTGGGTTTTTGTGATGGCCGGCGTAATAGCGCTGATCATCGCTTTTGCAACCATAAGCTATCAATCAATAAAAGCAGCTATGGCTAACCCGGTGAAGAGTTTACGTTCTGAATAAATTCGTCATTATGTCATTTTGCTTCGCGTCATAAAGCCATTTTTTGATTAGCGCGAGGCAAAAATGACTTAATGACCTAATGATGACTTGACAATGTTTAAAAACTATTTCAAAATCGCGCTGCGTAATTTTTGGCGGCATAAATTTTTTACATTCATCAATGTAATCGGTTTATCTATAGGGATCAGTTCGGCGCTGGTTATTTACCTGATAGTTCATTTTGATTTTACTTTTAATCAAAACTTTGATAACGGCGACCGCATTTACCGGGTAGTATCAAACTATACCTTTTCCGGCGAAGAAGCGCATAACCGCGGCGTATCAGGCCCGGTGCCCGAAGCTGTAAGAAATGGCGTGAGTGGCGTGGAACTTACCGTGCCATTTTTCTTGTTGAATCAGCCTAATGTGTTTATTCCCGAAAAAGGGCGCGTTCCTGTTAAGTTTAAACTACAGGATAATGTGATCCTTGCTGATGGCAGGTATTTCAGCATGTTTAAATATAACTGGCTTGCGGGCTCGGCCAACACTGCTTTGAATTCTCCCAATCAAACGGTGCTCACTTCAGATCAGGCAAAAAAATATTTCCCTCAGCTGTCATATAGCCAGATGATGGGCCGGGTAATCACTTATGATACTATTAGTGTGGCCGTTAGTGGCATTGTTGAACCATTAAAGGGGAATAACGATTTTACTTTTCACGATTTTATCTCTTATTCAACGGCAAAAGCTAATAAAGCGCTGTCTGACGAACTAAGCCTTACCAGTTGGGGAGGTACTACTTCATCATCTATACTTTTTGTTAAGCTGGCGCCCAATGCCACTGCAGCTAATTTTGAAAAGCAACTAAATATTATTCTTAAAAAGAATGATCCTCCAAAACCCGAAAACAAGGGCAACACACGTGATTTTGCCTTACAGCCTTTGAGCGATCTGCATTTTAACAGTATATACGGAACATTTGATTCCGGTAATCCGGCTAATAAAACAACACTTTACGGTTTACTGGTTATAGCTGCCTTCCTGTTGTTATTAGGCTGTATCAATTTTGTTAATTTAACTACCGCGCAGGCTACCCAAAGAGCCAAGGAAATTGGCGTACGTAAAACAATGGGAAGTAGCCGTACCCAGCTTATTACGCAGTTTCTGAGCGAAACATTCATCATAACCCTTTTGGCAGTTATCATTTCGGTGGCGTTGGCACCCGCTATATTAAAGCTGTTTAAAGATTTTATATCCGCAGGTATTAAACTTGACCTGCTGCAACAGCCCCATCTTTTTGTGTTCCTGTTTTTATTGATAATAGTGGTAAGCTTATTGTCGGGCTTTTACCCCGCAGCTTTGCTATCAGGCTACAAACCTGTTTTAGTGCTTAAAGATCAGGCATCGTCAAACACGGGTAAAACACGTAATGCGTGGCTACGTAAATCATTAACAGTAACTCAATTTGTTATTGCCCAGTTTTTTATAATGGCTACTGTGCTGGTAGGCAAACAGATTCATTATGCGCTCACAAAAGACCTGGGTTTTAAAAAGGATGCCATCCTGATCATTAACTCACCCTGGAAAAATAGAACGCTTAGTAAGAACCAGGTATTTATGAACAAATTAAAGGCGATACCTCAGGTTGAGCTGGTAAGCGCGGGTAAGGCCGCTCCGTCATCAACCAGCACCAATTCAACGGAAGCTACGTACATAGATGGCAAAAAGGAAATAAAGATTGAATTGTACGAAAAGTACGGCGACCCTAATTATATTAATGTATACAAGCTTAAACTTTTGGCCGGACGTAATATACAATATGGCGATAGTACCAGGGCATTTTTAATTAATAATACTTACGCAAAACTAATGGGGTTTAAAAATCCGGCTGATGCTGTAGGTAAATACATTGATAAATTTAATGGCGATAAAAGAATGCAGATCATAGGTGTAGTGGCCGACTTTTATTCTGAATCATTGCATTCGGCAATTAAACCTACCTGCATTCATATCAGCAACAGTTATTACAATAATGGTACCTTTCATATAGCGCTTAAGCCGCAGACTGCCGGAGGCAACGAATGGAAAAAAGCTATTGCATCAATGGAAAAAACGTGGAAAGAGATTTATCCTGAAGACGATTTTGAATATAGCTTCTTTGATGAAAGCATCGCCAAATTTTATGATTCCGAGCAACATACATCAACGCTGTTAACATGGGCAACGGGCTTATCCATATTTATCAGCTGCCTTGGTTTGTTAGGCTTGGCCATTTACAATACCAATCAGCGTACTAAGGAGATAGGCATACGGAAAGTACTTGGTGCTACGGTAACGCAGATAGTAACCCTGCTTTCAACTGAGCTGGTAATGCTCATTGTGCTGGCCTTTGTACTGGTAACCCCACTGGCCTGGTATGCAATGAACAAATGGATGGAGAGCTTTGCCGACCGTACAACAATAAGTTGGTGGATATTTGTAGTAAGCGGCGGCGGAATGTTATTGACGGCGTTGATCACCTCAAGTTTTCAAACTGTTAAAGCTGCGTTGGCTAATCCAACCAAAAGTTTACGTTCTGAATAATTGGTCATTTGAGTCAGTTGCTTCGAGTCATTAAAACATTTTGATAAATGATTTAGAAAAGCAAAATGACTTAATGACCATACAATAATGACTCAATGACTAATTAATATGCTCAGAAATTATTTTAAAATAGCATTCCGTAATTTAGGTAAGCACCGCACTATCAGTCTCATTAATATTGCCGGACTTACTATTGGCATTACCGCATCGGTATTTATAATGTTGTGGGTACAAAATGAGTTTAGCTTTGACAATTACCACCCTGATGTTGATAATATCTACAGGGTAAAAACCAAACTAAGCCTGACTAAAGACGAAGTGTGGGACTGGGAATCATCTCCTTATATGTTAGGCCCGGTTGCCAGGCAGGAAATACCGGGTTTAAAGAATTATACGTTTTTGTGGCCGGGTTATATGATGACGGTGCATCATAATAACCAACTGATATCGGAAAAAAAGTATGCATATATAGATGCTAATTGGTTCAAAGTATTCCATTACGATTTTATCGACGGAAGCGCCGATAGTTTTTCGAAAAATCCATTTAGTTTAATCCTGACAGAATCAACAGCAAAGAAATATTTTGGTAATGGCGAAGCTGTCGGCAAAATGCTGAAAGTTGACTCCATGAACTACCAGGTGCAGGCAGTAGTTAAGGATAATCCTGCAAATTCAAGCTTTCAGTACGATATATTGATGCCAGTAGAGGCTAAACTAAGCAATGCACATGAAAAAGAACAGGCGAGCAATTGGGGTAATTACAGCGGCCTCACATTTTTAAAGCTGCAGCCGGGCGTAAATATTAAAGAGGTAGGCCAAAAGCTAACCCAAATTATCAGGAAAAATAACAAGGGCAGCGAAAACACAACCATGAGTGTGATAAGCCTTAAGGATATCCATTTTGAAAGTGGCTTGCTAAGTACTTCATTTGAAAACGGCAACCGAAAGTTGGTTAACATCTTCCTGATACTGGCTTTTTTACTTTTATCAACGGCATGCATTAATTATGTAAACTTAACTACGGCAAGGGCAAGCGTGCGTTCAAAAGAGGTGAGCGTACGTAAAATTGTTGGTGCCGGCAGGAGGCAGCTTTTCGCCCAGTTTATGTCCGAATCATTGGTTGTTAGTTTCTTATCATTATTATTTGCCATTTTATTTATCCAGATTTGCCTGCCCTGGTTTAATCAGGTTACCGAAAAGCATTTTGTACAACCACTAACATCCGGTATTACATGGTTGATATTGTTGGGTACACTGATAGTTTGCTTTATTTTTAATGGCTTATATCCCGCTGTGTTATTGTCGTCATTTAAGCCATTAAGCGTGTTTAAAGGTAGGGCACTATTGAATTTTAAGGATGGCGGCATCCGTAAAACGCTGGTTGTTTTGCAATTTGGTATCTCGGTGATGCTTATCATTAGTACAATGATCATTTACCGTCAGCTTAATTTTATGAAAAATGCTGATTTGGGGTATAAGCGCGAACACGTTTTTGTAATGACTATACCATGGCAGGTGCTTGGCTTAGACGATAAGACAAGAGAGTCGAAATTAAAAAGTATCGCCAGCGAGTTAACCCAGCAAAGCGCGATAGCTGAGATCTCTCAATCGGCCAACGATGCCTTTTTTAATAATAGTAACAAGGTGTCAGGATCAATGGATTGGGAAGGCCGGCCACTGGATTATAAACCTTCGGTTTCCACCATATCGGCCGACGAAAAATTTCAACATATACTAAGCCTTAAAATGGCCGACGGGCATTGGTTTGATAAAAATGGCTCCGATCAGCATAATGTAGTTTTGAATGAAACCGCAGTAAAACAGCTTGGTATCCATAGGCCTGTTATAGGGCAGCGGTTTAAGTTTAACGGGGATTCGGGCGTTGTTGCAGGTGTGGTGAAAGATTTTAACTTCAGGAGCCTGCATGAAAAGATAGGTCCTATGGTTATAAATAATCATACTGATTGGGCGCGTAGTTTTTATATCAAAACTGCTCCCGGCAATACGGCGGCAGCCATCAGGATAGCCCAAAATGTATGGAATGAATTTGTTCCCGACCAGCCGTTTGATTATAGTTTTATTGATGACGGTTATAATAAACTTTACCATGCCGAACAGCGTTCGTCAACATTGATAGCCGCTTTCGCCATTATAGCCATTGCAATATCGGCCATGGGTTTACTCGGCCTGGCCGCCTTTGCCGCCGAACAGCGGGTAAAAGAAATAGGTATTCGTAAAGTGCTTGGCGCCAGTGTCCAAAATATAATAGGATTGCTATCTGCCGAGTTTTTAAAAACAGTTGTCATAGCCAACGTCGTTGCTTTCCCGGTGGCTTGGTACATGATGAACAAATGGCTGCAGGATTTCGCATACCGTACAAATATCACATGGTGGATCTTTGCTGTTGCCGCGTGCATAGCACTTTTAATAACATTGATAACCGTAAGCATCCAATCTATTAAAGCTGCACTGGCCAACCCGGTAAATAGCTTAAGGAGCGAATAGATTTTTGAGGCGAAAGGTTAAAGGCGAAAGCTAAAAGGTAGTTGTCAATTTATGAAAACGTCCGATGTTAGAGACCTTCCGCCTTTAACCTTTCGCCTTAACATATTTTAACTACTCATTTAAAGGGTTTTGCGTATCATCGTATAAAAGTATTTGATATGATAAAAAACTACTTTAAGATAGCCTGGCGTAACCTTTGGAAGCATAAGTTTTACACCTTTATCAATATGTTTGGCCTGGCGCTGAGCATAGGCTGCAGTATTATACTTTTTCAGTTTATTACCTATCATTTGAGTTTTGATACTTATCACCATGATGCCAAACAGGTATATAGGGTTGTTCACCAGCTTACTTTTGATGATGGCATGCCGTTATATGACCAGGGAGCGCCTTTGGCTTTGGCAACAGATGTGAAAGCGAACAATCCGCAGGTGAAAGATGTAGGTGTGTTATTACGAATGCATGATATCAATGTCAGCATTCCTCAAAATGATGGGGCTGGTAAAAAAATGTTTGCCGAGCATGAAAATATCAGCATAACCGATGGCCATTTTTTTAATTTATTTGATTACGGGTGGGAGCAAGGCAATCAGAATACCGCTCTTACCGAACCTAATACCGTAGTTTTAAGTCACTATCTTGCCGAAAAGTATTTTGGCAGCCAGGAGGTTATCGGAAAAACTATCAGGGTTGATAATAAGAATACTTTCAGGGTAACAGGTGTTGTTAAAGATCACCCGGCTAATACTGATATCAAAGCAGATCTGTTTCTTTCTCTCGCCACATTAAAAAATATCTATCCCGATGTTGCCAATGGCCTTCAAAATGACTGGGGCTTTATCAATTCAACTAACTCAATTTATTTAGAACTTAAGGATGGGGCAAATCCGCAATCGGTAGAAAAAGATATCAATCGGTTGAATGTGAAATTACATGGTGCGGAAGCCGCAAAACCATACCATTTTATGATGCTTCCGCTAAGCGAAGTGCATTTCGACGGTCGCTTTGCGGGTGTTATCCAACGCTCTTTATTGGTAACCCTTGGTATAATTGGTTTACTGCTCATTATTATTGCTTGCGTTAACTTCATCAATATGGCTACAGCCCAAAGCTTTAAGCGGGCCAAGGAGATAGGTACCCGCAAAGTTTTAGGCAGCTCACCGCGGGCAATATTCATTCAGTTTATTTCCGAAACATCATATATCGTAGTTTTTGCGGCATTGTTATCATTTGTAATGGTGATTACAGCCATCCCGGTGTTGAATAATTGGCTGCAAACTCAACTGAGCTTTAAGCTTTTTAATGACTATCGCCTTGCTGGTTTTACTGTAGTTGTTTTAGTCATTATCATAATAGCTGCCGGTTCATATCCCGCACTGATATTAAGCAGGTTAAAGCCTGTAAACGCTTTGAAAAACCAGCTTGGCGGTAAAACGCACGCTGCTGGTTTTACCCGTAAAGGTTTAATTGTGGTTCAAAACATAATAGCCCAGGTGCTTATCATTAGCACGATATTGATAACCATGCAGGTTAAATATCTTAAAACTGCTGACCTCGGTTTTAATAAAAATGCCGTTGTAATGATTCCGGTGCCAGATAATGATAAAAGTAAAACCAATTATTTGCGTAACCAGTTGCTGGCCGATCCAGCGATAAAAAGTATTTCATTTTGTTATCGCGCGCCATCTTCTACAGCTGATAAAGGCGGATCAATTAAATTTGATACCCGCGACTGGGAAAAATTTGTTGGGTATACTCAGATAGGTGATGCCGACTATGTTAAAACTTTTGGAATGCAGTTAATTGCGGGCCGCAATATTGTTGAAGCCGATACCGCCCGTGAATACCTGGTTAACGAAGTGTTGATACATAAATTAGGTTTAAAAGACCCGAAACAAGCTATCGGCAGGTTTTTTACCGCCGGGGATTTATCCAACAATCCGGGAATTATAGTAGGTGTGGTTAAAGACTTTCATGCCAAATCATTATATACAGCTATAGCACCTGAATATATTTCCACCTTCAGAAAAGGATATCAATATGCAGGCGTAAAAATCGGTTCGAATAACCCTTCAGCTGTTATCGACCGTATTAAGAAAGAGTGGCAAGAGATTTATCCGGATAATGTATTTGAATACCGCTTTCTCGACCAGCAAATAGCCGACTTTTATCAAAAGGAAGATTTGTTAAATAAGCTGATCACCTCAAGCGCGATAATCGCCATTTTTATCAGCTGCCTCGGTTTGCTTGGCCTGATATCGCTGTTAACGCTTCAGCGTACCAAAGAGATTGGCATCCGTAAAGTGCTTGGTGCATCGGTAACCAATATAACAGGTTTGCTTTCTGTTGATTTTCTGAAATTGGTACTGATTGCTGTTATTGTGGCATCGCCTATTGCCTGGCTTATGATGAGCAAATACCTTCAAAATTTTGCTTACCGCATAGATATTCAATGGTGGGTATTTGTGCTGGCTGCTTTTGTAGCGCTGCTGATAGCATTTATCACAGTAAGTTTTCAATCCATTAAGGCAGCGATGGCAAACCCGGTTGAAAGTTTGAGGAGTAGAGATTAGAGATTAGTTTATGATGATATATGAATAAACTAATAATGTGTTGAAGGCACAAGTGAGCCTTACAATTGTTCACACACAACACTTGCGCCTGCCGGGCGCAGGAAACAAACTTCTAAATCCGAAATCGAACTTCCGAAATTCGAGTTATAACTAATCTCTAACCTCAAACCACTAATCTCCAAAACCACTGTATCAATACCGTACACAAGGTGTTACACTTACGAACAGTTGATGTTTTTTATTTGATTTAAATAATTGATATTCAGTTGATTTTGGTTTTGGTATAGCTTTTACATCAATTTCGAAAATTACTGTACGATATGCTTAAAAATTACTTCAAAATAGCCTGGCGCAATATCGTGCGTCATAAAGGCTATTCTGCTATAAATGTTGCGGGTTTAACAGTTGGCCTGGCTGCCTGCCTGCTCATTTTTGTGATTATTCAGTTTGAACTTAGTTTTGACACTTTCAATCCTAATTATAAAAGCATTTATCGTATAGTTACCCAGGAAAAGCACGAGTCGGAAACTACCACCAATCCAGGAGTTGCTGTTCCTGCTACAGATGCCCTTCGTTTGGATATACCTCAGGCTAAAGTGGCAGCTTTGAACAGCAGTTATGGCAGTCAGATCACAGTGCCGCAAACTGCAGGAAGTAATGGCAGCGATAAGAAATTTACTGAAAATATTGGCGTGCTATTTATTCAGCCTCAATTCTTCGATATTTTTAGCTACAAATGGCTGGCTGGAAGTCCCGCTGTATTGGCCAGTCCGGATATGGTTGTGTTGGATAAAAGTTCGGCCATTAAGTATTTTGGCGACTGGACAAATGCTGTGGGCAAAATTCTTAAAATGGATAATGTTTTGACGCTGAAAGTATCCGGCATTGTAGAAGATGCCCCGGTTAACAGCGATTTTCCATTTAAGGTAATGGTATCGTTTGATACCTGGAAACAGCATCCGAAAGATTACAACTACAGCGCCGAATGGGGATCAACCAGCAGCAGCCATGAGGTGTTTATGTTGTTCCCGGCAAGCATGTCAAAAAGCAGTATCGACGCACAGTTAAAAGCATTTTCGACCAAGCATTTTAAAAAAGGATCGGCACAAACTACGCTGTTACCACAGCCGCTTGCTGATATGCATTTTGATACCCGGATAGGTAACCCGCTTGGTGATCATAGCACCAGCAGGGCTACCTTGCGTACCCTGTCATTCATAGCTTTGCTCATCATCATTATGGCTTCTATCAATTTCATCAACCTTTCAACAGCACAATCTGTCGGACGGTCAAAAGAAGTTGGTATCCGCAAGGTGTTGGGCAGTACCCGTCCACAATTGATTTTTCAGGTAATTGGCGAAACAACAATCATCGTTATTGCTTCGGCCCTGATTGCTTTGGCAGTAGCGAGGCTGGCCATGCCGCAATTGAAAAACATAGCCAATGTGCCCGATAGCATTAGTTTATTCACTACTGGCAGTTTGTTGTTTTTAGTGGCCAGTACAGTTACTATCGTTTTATTATCAGGTATTTATCCCGCATTGGTAGTATCAGGTTTTAAACCTGTGCTTGCACTTAAAAATAAAATAACAGCAGCTTCTATCGGCGGTATTCCGCTTCGCCGGGGATTGGTGATTGCACAGTTTGCCATATCACAATTGCTCATTATTGGTACCATCGTAGCGGTAAACCAGATGGACTTTGTAAATAAAGCCGATCTCGGCTTCAACAAAAATGCATTGCTCATTATTCCCGGCTATACCGATAGTTTAAGTCTCCGTAAAATGGAATCATTCAAACAACAGGTGTTGCAGGACCCTAATGTTAAAGCAATCAGTTTTTCTTCGGATGTACCATCATCAGAAAATAACTGGGGTACAAATTTCGATTTCAATAACTCAACCAAGGACGTTGGCTTTAATACCTACCTTAAATTTGGAGATGTTGATTACTTCAAAACTTATGGGTTAAAGTTTGCAGCGGGCAAAGGATATGACGTAAGCGATACCGCAAGGCAGTACGTGGTTAACGAAACATTTATCCATAAATTAGGTATCCAGAATGCTAATGATGCCATTGGCAAAACACTACGTTTGGGCGGCGGCAAATGGCTGCCGATAGTGGGGGTAGTTAAGGATTTTAAAACCAACTCACTTCGTGAGGCTATAAAACCAATAGTAATATCACCTGCTAAGAAATTCGAGGGGCAAATAGGTATCAAGATCCAAACTGCTGATTTGAGCAAAACTGTATCTCAGTTGCAAAAACTGTGGGAGAATACTTATCCCGAATATGCTTATAACGGTTATTTCCTGGATGATAATATTGCTAAATTTTACGAGCAGGAGAACAAGATGGCCCTGGTGTACAAAGTATTTGCCGGGATAGCCATTTTTATATCATGCCTTGGTTTGTACGGACTCGTATCATTCATGGCTGTTCAGCGCACAAAAGAGGTTGGCATTCGGAAGGTATTAGGTGCATCGGTAAGCAGCATCGTATTCCTGTTTTCAAAAGAGTTTATGATACTTATCGGTATCTCGTTCCTGATAGCCATGCCCGCCGCATGGTATATTATGAACGGATGGCTGCAAAACTTTGTATACCGTATTTCGATGAGCATCTGGATCTTTTTACTGGCAATAATATCATCGCTGATAATAGCCTGGGTGACAGTAGGGTATAAGGCTGTTAAAGCGGCACTTGTTAACCCGGTTAAAAGCCTGAGAAGTGAGTAGCAGTTGGCAATGGCAGTTTGCAGTTAACGGACTATGCAAGTACTAATGAACCAGTGAACCAATGAACAACTACCATGATAGGAAATTACATTAAAACAACCGTGCGCGGCCTGATGAAAAACCGGGCCTACAGTTTCTTGAACATTGCCGGTTTGGCTATTGGCGTTGCTTGTGCATCCATGATATTTTTGTGGGTGCAGGATGAGCTTACGTTTAATCAAAATTTTGTAAAGCGCGATAATCTGTACACAGTTCGTGAAAATCAAACCTATGATGGTAAAACCTCCACATTTCGCGCTACGCCGGGGCCAATGGCCGCTGCACTAAAAGCAGATATTCCCGGTGTAAAAAATGCGGCACGTATGGCCGGCTCTGATAATATAGTATTTGCATTGGGCGACAAAGTGATCAACGAAGATGGCTCCTATACTGATGCTGAGATTTTTCAGATGCTGAAACTGCCGTTTTTACAAGGTGATGAGGCCAATGTTTTTCATGAACTGCATTCGGTAGTAATCAGCTCTACTATGGCTAAAAAGTTTTTTGGTGATGTTAACCCGGTAGGTAAGGTCCTGAAGATGAACAATGAGCAGGATTTTGCAGTTACCGGGGTGTTTGCAGATTTTCCCAAAAATTCAACATTCCAAATGCAATGGTTTGCACCATTGAAAAATATCGATCACATGCAGCCCTGGATGCAGGACTGGGGAGCAAACTGGGCTCGTACCTATGTGGAGCTGGAACCATCAGCAGACGTTAATGCCGTTAACAAAAAACTGGCTAACTACATCGGTACTAAGAAAAATGGTAACAAAACCGTTTCGTTCCTGTTCGGAATGAACGACTGGAACCTTCGTGATAAATTTATTGATGGTAAAATGAATGGCGGTCGCATTGAGTATGTTCGTCTGTTTTCGGTAATTGCCTTTATTATACTTATTATAGCTTGCATAAATTTCATGAACTTGTCAACCGCAAGATCTGAGAAAAGAGCTAAGGAGGTTGGGGTACGCAAAGTGATGGGAGCCGGTAAAGGTAAGCTTGTAGCCCAGTTTATAGGCGAGGCGGTGATTATGGCGTTTATAGCGGTAATTGTAGCTGTGTTTTTAGTTTACGCAGTTCTGCCATCGTTCAATAATATGGTTCAAAAAGAGCTTACTATCGACCTTTTGCAACCACTCCATTTGTTTTATTTACTGTCGATAGGTTTGGTTACCGGTTTGCTGGCTGGCAGCTATCCTGCGTTTTACCTGTCGTCATTTAACCCCATTGCCGTATTAAAAAATATCAAATTACCATCTGCAGCTGGCGCGGGCTTTATCAGGCAAAGTTTGGTGGTGATCCAGTTTTCTGTTTCTATCATACTCATCATTGGTACGGTAATTATCTATCAGCAAATTCAACACGTTAAAAATCGTGAGCTGGGTTATCAAAAAGATAACCTTGTTTATATCGATACCAAAGGCAAACTGACAGATCATTTTGCTGCGGTAAACAATGAATTAAAACAAACCGGGGTTGTAGCCGATGCTTCATTGAGTGAATATCCAATTTTGCAAATTTGGAGTAACACGGATAATTTTTCATGGGACGGAAAAGATGCCTCAAAAAATCCACTGATCACTATCGAAAGCGTAAGCCCTCAGTTTGTATCAACTATGAATATGAAACTGCTTGCCGGCAGGGATTTTTATGCCAATGCAAAGCTCGATAGCAGCAATGTGATTATTAATGAAGCCTTTGCCAAACAAATGGGAAAGGCTGGTCACGTAGGTGGCATTATCAGGGATGGTGGCAGTAAACCATACCAAATTGCTGGAATCATTAAAGATTTCCTTTATAATGATATGTATGTTTCTGGCGCACCGCTGATGCTGTTTAGCCGTCCACAAAACAATAACATTTTAACTATCCGCTTTAAAGAGGGCGTTAATTTAACCGAGGCGCTGGCAAAAGCAGGCGAAGTTTATAAACGCGCCAACCCCGGTTATCCATTCGAATACAAGTTTGTTGATGCTGATTTTGATGAGCTTTTTAAAACGGAGGCCCTTACCGGTAGGCTGTCGGGCATATTTGCATCGCTGGCTATCGTTATTTCATGCCTTGGTTTGTTTGGCTTAGCAGCTTATACTGCCGAAAGAAGGATCAAAGAAATAGGCATTCGCAAGGTGCTTGGTGCTTCGGTAGCTGGTTTAACCGGGTTGCTATCCCGTGATTTTTTAAAGCTGGTTGCAGTTTCATGCCTGATTGCCTTTCCGGTTGCCTGGTATGCAATCAATAACTGGCTGCAAAGTTATCAGTACCGGGTAACTGTACAATGGTGGGTATTTGCTGTCGCCGGCATTGCCGCTATTGTTATAGCGCTGGTAACTGTGAGTTTTCAGGCTGTTAAGGCGGCATTGAGCAACCCGGTGAAAAGTTTGAGGTCTGAATAGCCTCGCCCAACCCTCTCCAAAGGAGAGGGCTTTAAATGAAATTGAAACAATAATATAAAAAGGTCCCTCCCCTTTGGGGAGGTTAGGAGGGGTTTATGATTCGTAACTATTTAAAAATCGCGTGGCGCAACATCCTGAACAATAAGGTTTATAGCGCAATTAATATATTGGGGCTTGCCGCAGGCATGGCGGTTGCGCTGATTATTGGTCTTTGGGTAGCCAATGAATATTCATACGACAGGTTTTTACCCAACTATGAGCAGCTTTACCAGGTTGAACAGCATTTTACTACCCAGCATGATGGGGAGCACACACAAACGGCGGTTTCATTGCCATTGGCCGGGGTTTTGCGCAAGGAAATTCCGGGCATAAAACGCGTGGCCGAAACAGATTGGGTAGGCATGCAATGGCACGATCTGTTAGTAGGTGATAAAAAGCTCTACGTTGCCGGAGGCGCAGCTAACCCCGATTTTTTACAGATCTTTAAATACGCCTTTGTAAAAGGTAATGCTAAAGATGTGTTTACACAACCAAATTCCATCATCCTTAATGAATCTACCGCGAGAGCACTTTTCGGCGATGCCGATCCGATCAATAAAGTAATACGTTACGATAATAGTCAAAATTTGAAGGTTACGGGCATAATAAAAGACATCCCTAAAAATGCCACGCTGCAATTCAGCTTCCTGACTCCTTTCAGCTTTAAAGAAGCAACCGAGGGCTGGATGAAAGGAGCCCGCACTACATGGACCAACAACTCCTTTAACATGTACCTGGAGCTGCAACCCGGTGTTACTATGGAGCAGATTGCACCAAAAATTAAAAACATAGTATATGATCATAACGAACAGATGCGCCCGGCAAAACCTGAAGTAATTATTCATCCATTAAAAAAATGGCATTTGTATAATGATTTCAAAAACGGTAAGGCTGTTGGCGGTTTTATTGATTATGTGCGTATGTTTAGCGTGATAGGTGTTTTGGTGTTGCTTATTGCCTGCATCAACTTTATGAACCTTTCAACCGCCAGGTCTGAAAAACGGGCTCGCGAAGTAGGGGTACGCAAAGCCATTGGTTCGCAACGCGGCGATCTGATAGCCCAGTTCCTCGCGGAGTCGATAATGATCACTTTCATTTCATTTTTGTTGTCGATAGTGATGGTGCAGCTGGCTATCCCGTCTTTTAATGCTATCGTAGGTAGCGCTATTAGTATCCCATATACCAATGTTTTGTTTTGGGCTATGATGATAGCCTATGTGCTGCTTACTGGTTTGTTAGCAGGTAGTCGTCCTGCATTTTATCTATCGTCATTTAACCCTGTGCAGGTATTAAAGGGTACTATTAAGGTTGGCAGGTCGGCTTCATTGCCGCGCAAGGTGTTGGTAGTAATGCAGTTTAGCTGTTCTGTTGCTTTGATTATCAGTACTGTTATTGTTTATCAGCAAATACAATATGCTAAAAACAGGCCTACCGGTTATAGCTCAACCCGTTTAATGATGACCGACATGAGCGGCGATCTTGAAAAAAACTACAGCGCTTTAAAAAACGACCTGATAGCCAGTGGAACGGTGGAGGGCGTGGCCTCTGCGTCAAGCCCGGTTACCAATATTTATAGCCATATGGGTATTGATAACTGGCCCGGAAAAGGAGGGGGTGAAACAGGGATAAACGTTGGAGCTATCTCTGTATCTCCTAATTACTTCAAAACAATGGGCATGACCATGAAAGAAGGCCGTGATTTTTCGGCCGAATGGGCATCTGATACAACAAATGTTATCATCAACGAAGCTGCCGTAAAACGCATGGGCTTAAAAGATCCGATTAACAAAGTGATAAATTATAGCTTTATGGGTCGGGTTCATATTATAGGTGTGGTTAAAGATGCCCTAATGGAATCGCCATTTACACCTGTGCAGCCGGCTGTATTTAATCATGGCAGGGGAGGTAATAACATCATGTATCGCCTGGCACCTAACGTAAATATGCAGGATGCCATTAAGAAGATAGGGAAGATCTTTGATACCTATAACCCGGCGTATCCTTATATCTATCAGTTTGTTGATGAGGAATACAATCGCAAGTTTAGCCTCGAAGCCTTAGTTGGCAAACTTGCCGGCGTTTTTGCCGGATTAGCTATTTTCATTTCATGCCTTGGTTTGTTTGGGTTAGCTGCGTACGTAGCCGAGCAACGCACCAAAGAAATTGGTATACGAAAAGTATTGGGTGCTTCAATAGCACAAGTGTGGCTGCTGCTATCAAAAGAATTTATTTTACTGGTGATGTTAAGTTGCATAATAGCAACGCCTGTAGCTTTTTATTTTTTGAAAGACTGGCTGCAGAAATATGATTACAGGATAACAATAGGTCCGGGAGTGTTTGTGCTTTCGGCAGTGGCAGCAATCGTTATCACACTGGTTACGATAAGTTTCCAGGCTATAAAGGCAGCGTTGACAAATCCGGTGAAAAGTTTGAGAAGTGAGTAACCTCACCCAAACCCTCTCCAAAGGAGAGGGCTTTAAGAAGATTAAAATACATAACTAATAACTAAATATATCACAAGTACAATTCCTCCCCTTTGGGGAGGTTAGGAGGGGTTTATGATCAAAAACTACATAAAAATTGCATGGCGAAATTTGGTGCGTAACAAGGCTTACGCAACCATCAGTGTTATTGGTTTGGCTTTGGGTATAGCCTGTGGCGTACTAATATTTACGCTGATCACTTACCACCTGAGCTTTGATACCTTTCATAAGGATAAAGACAGGATCTACCGTTTTTATACCGAGTTTCACGATCAGGGTGTAGACCGGGTAGGCGCTATTCCGCAACCGATGGCCAAGGGTTATCGAAATGACTTTGCTTTTAGCGAAAAAACGGCGAGATACATCAGCTTTAATAAAACGCTGATCACGATTACCAAGGGAAGTGAAGTGAAAAAATTTGGTGAGGATGATGGCGTTGCGTTTGTTGAGCCCGAGTATTTCAATATCCTGAATTTTCCGTTGCTCAAAGGTGATAAGAAAACCATGCTTGTTAACCCCAATGAAGCTTTAGTTACCGAAAAAGTGGCCCAAAAATATTTTGGTAATGATAACCCCATAGGCAAAGTTTTCAAGCTGGATAACAACATCAACGTTACTATAACCGGTGTACTGCAGGATTTGCCAAATAACACCGACCAAAAGCAACAGATTTTCATTTCGTATGCAAGTATGGAAGCGTACGCAGGTAAAGGCCGTGAAAATAACTGGGGCGGCGTTTACAGCGGCTGTCAGGGCTTTACCCGATTAAAGCCAGGCGTAACAAAGGCACAGGTTGAAACTGCCATGCTGCAATTGGTTAAAAAGAATTACACCGGTCGGGATTTGCAGGTTTGGCGCTTTAAATTACAGCCTATTGCCGAAATGCACTTTGACCGTGAACTCGGCGGCTACGCTGATAAGAGCTATTTATGGGCACTGTTCTTTATCGGCGTGTTCCTGATCATTACTGCTTCGGTGAACTTTATAAACCTAGCTACGGCTCAGGCACTAAATCGCTCAAAAGAGGTGGGTATCCGTAAAGTATTGGGCAGCCAGCCTTTTCAATTATTTTGGCAGTTTATTGCCGAAACAGCCATTATCAGTATTATAGCCGTTGGGGTGGCCATTGGGTTGTCGGAAATTGCCTTGCCTGCATTGAATAAACTCTTTCACGCAAGGATGACCTTTAACTGGTCGGAACTTAGTGCTTTTATCGTGTTGATTACTATTATTGTAGTATTCCTTTCGGGCTCGTATCCTGGTTTGGTACTGGCACGGTTTCAACCTATCAAGGCGCTCAAAAGCAAGCTGTCACAAAAAGACGTCGGCGGGTTTTCGTTGCGCAGGGTTTTGGTGGTTACTCAATTTACTATATCGCAGGTTTTGATCATCGGCACCATTATCGTGGTATCGCAATTACACTATTCACAAACTGCGGATCTTGGTTTTAATAAAAATGCCATAGTATTGGTGCCGCTCCCTCAAAACGATAAGATGAAAATGAGCACGATGCGTAATCGCCTCAGCGAAATTAAGGGAGTTGAAAACGTATCTTACTGTGCTAATGCACCTGCATCCCGTTCAAATAGTAATACCGGTATTCAATATGATAACCGTGCCGAAGACGAGCATTGGAGCATCAATACCAAACAGGCCGACGAAAATTACATTTCAACCTTTGGCATTAAACTGATTGCCGGTAGAAATTTCTTTAAAGGCGACTCGGTAAAAGAGTTTTTGGTGAACGAAACCTTTGTTAAAAAACTACACCTTAAACCGCAGGATGTAATTGGAAAACAGATGGCAATTAATGGCCGCGACTATAAAGGCACCATTGTAGGGGTGATGAAAGATTTTTATAATTACTCTTTCCATTCGGAAATTTCCCCATTGTGTGTGATGCCTAATTACCAGGATTTGGGTACCGTTGCTGTGAAAATAGATATGCGTAATGCTAAGGCTACATTAGCTGCAATTGACAAGATCTGGAACCAAACCTTCCCGGAAGAATTATATTCATACCAGTTTTTGGACGATACTATTGCCCATTTTTACGAAATGGATAATATCCTGTTAACATTGGTTGAAGCGTTTGCCGGTATCGCGATCATCATAGGTTGCCTCGGTTTATACGGTCTGGTATCGTTTATGGCCGTGCGTAAAACCAAAGAGATTGGAGTACGCAAGGTATTGGGAGCCAATATCAGCGGTATCCTATGGCTATTTGGTAAGGAGTTTAGCATATTGTTGCTCATCGCTTTTGTAATAGCCGCTCCTCTGGCCTGGTGGGCAATGCACAATTACTTAAAGGATTTTCAATACCGAATCAGTATCGGCCCGCAAATATTTGTGATATCGATTTTGTCAAGCCTCATAATAGCCTGGATTACGGTAGGTTACCGCGCTGCAATGGCGGCGCTCGCCAACCCGGTTAAAAGTTTGCGTTCCGAATAAATAGTCATTGAGTCATTTGCTTCGTGTCATTAAGTCATTGAAGAATGAGCAAAGCAAAAAATGACCTAATGACGCATTGACCTAATGATATAGAATATGATTAGAAATTATCTGAAAATAGCCTGGCGAAATATCGCAAACAACAAAGCTTATACAGCTATCAACGTTTTAGGATTGGCAGCTGGGATGGCTGTTGCCTTGATGATAGCGCTTTGGGTTGCCCATGAATATTCATATGACAGATTTTTGCCCGATGCCAACAGGGTATACCAGGTTCGCCGTAATTTTAATAGTAATGGCGAAACATTAACGTTTAGTTCAACCTCGCTAAAACTGGCAGATGTGTTGAAAACTATGCCCGAAATAGAATATGTAGCACCCACAGATTGGGGGGGCACACATGGGTTAATGGTAGGCGATAAGAAGCTATCTATTGATGGCGTGCAGGCAGGTAGTGATTTCCTGAAAATTTTTCAATACAATTTTTTACAGGGGAGCCGTACCACCGCTTTGAATGATCCATATTCAATTGTATTGACCA
Source organism: Mucilaginibacter rubeus (assembly GCF_014643835.1). Lineage (GTDB taxonomy): Bacteria > Bacteroidota > Bacteroidia > Sphingobacteriales > Sphingobacteriaceae > Mucilaginibacter > Mucilaginibacter rubeus. Next base: position 709,026 of record NZ_BMKD01000001.1, read on the forward strand.
AAGCTACTGCTCTCGCTTTATTTGGCGCGGGGAATGTGATCAATAAGGTAGTTAAGGTTGATAATAACTACAATTTAAAAGTTACCGGCGTGATTCAGGATGTACCATTGAATTCGTCGCTTCAATTTAAATATGTTATTCCATTCAGTTTGATGGAGCAACAGCCTTACATGAAAGACGCCCACGATAGCTTTGGTAACAATAGCTTCGAGCTATTTGCAAAGCTAAAACCAGGTGTAACGTACGCACAACTGGCCCCAAAGATCCTTCATATCGAAAAAGGCGAAAAAAATATAAATGCCGAAAACTCTGACGTAATTATGCAGCCGATGGTCGACTGGCATCTATTGTCCGATTATAAAAATGGAGTTGCTGCAGGTGGTTTTATTGATTATGTACGCACCTTTAGTATTGTTGGTGTACTGGTACTACTGATAGCTTGTGTGAATTTCATCAACCTCACAACTGCCCGGTCTGAAAAACGCGCGCGCGAGGTCGGCATCCGTAAAGCTATCGGATCACAACGTCAGCATCTGATATTCCAGTTCTTGACAGAATCTACATTGATCACACTGATCTCCTTTATATGCTCAATGCTTTTTGTTCAAATAGCGCTCGGGCCGTTTAACTCGCTCACCGGTACTACTATTGCCATCCCTTTTAACAGCGCAATTTTTTGGCTGATTGCCATAGGGTGCGTATTACTTACAGCCTTGGTAGCCGGTAGTCGTCCTGCATTTTATCTTTCGTCATTTAATCCGGTTAAGGTATTAAAAGGTACTATTCAGGTTGGCCGCTCAGCATCGTATTCGCGTAAAGTTTTAGTAGTGATGCAGTTTAGCTGTTCAATAGCCTTGATCATAAGCACAGTTGTTATTTACAGGCAAATTCAATATGCAAAAAACCGCCCGGCGGGATACGATATTAATAGGTTAATAGCCACTAATGCCAATGAAGATTTGGGTAAGCACTATTCCGCTTTTAAAAATGAATTATTGCAAAGCGGCGTGATTGAAAGTATCTCCACAGCATCAAGCACCATTACAGATATTAACATGCACAACAACCTTGACCAATGGCCTGGTAAATTTGCCGGCGAAACCGTTGAAATGGGCGTAATAGCTGTAGCTAATGATTATTTCAAGACGGTGGGCATGAAAATGCTTGCCGGCAGGGATTATAATAATGTTGTGTCCGATTCATTGAATATCATTTTTAATGAAGCGGCGGTTAAGCGCCTGCGCCTTAAAGGTGATCCGATAAGCCAGGTAATAACTTATGGAGGTAAGCAGCGCAAGATAATTGGTGTAGTTAAAAACGCGCTGATGTTATCGCCGTTTGCACAGGCCGACCCAACCATGTTTGTGTATAATAATGATCCGCATCAAAACATGATTTACCGCCTCTCGCCCAAAGTGAACCCGCATGATGCTATTGATAAAATTGGGCAGGTGTTTTCAAAATATAGTCCGGCCTATCCCTATACCTATCGTTTTGTAGATGATGATTATAACCGCAAGTTTGGTCAGGAAGTGTTGGTGGGTAAGTTGTCGGGCATATTTGCCGGTTTGGCTATTTTTATATCCTGCCTCGGTCTCTTTGGCTTGGCTGCATATATCGCCGAACAACGCACCAAAGAAATTGGTGTGCGCAAGGTATTGGGTGCAACTGTAAGTCAGCTATGGTTTTTACTGTCGAAGGATTTTGTGCTGCTGGTGCTCATCAGTTGCGTGATAGCATCACCTATAGCATTTTACTTTTTGCAGGGATGGCTACAAAAATATGATTACAGGGTAACCGTAGAGCCAGGTGTGTTTATTATATCGGCAATAGCGGCTATTTTGATCACACTGTTAACTATCAGTTTTCAGGCTATTAAAGCTGCAATTGCTAACCCTGTTAAAAGTTTAAGAAGCGAATGACCTCACCCAACCCTCTCCAAAGGAGAGGGCTCTAAGTGATACTAAATAATATTAATAATTCCTCCCCTTTGGGGAGGTTAGGAGGGGTAAATGATAAAGAATTACTTCAAAACCGCCTGGCGGAATATCCGGAAAAGCAAGGTTTTTTCGGCTATCAACATTTTTGGGTTGGCCGTTGGTATGGCAGCCTGCATCGTAATCACGCTTTTTGTTTATTACGAAAAAAGCTTTGATAACCTGCATACTAAAAATATCTATCGCTTAAACGAGGTGCAAAAGTTTGAGGGAATGGGAGCCACGCAAAAAGTTGCCTTATCTATGTTCCCAATGGGGCCAACACTTAAAGCCGATTTTCCGGAAATAAAAAACTTTACACGTGTTCGCTGGCAGCAAAAGTTTCCGCTCAATAACGGACTTAAACGTGTGTACATGCCACAGGTATTCTTTGTGGATTCGGTTTTTTTGAAAATGTTTGATTTCAAACTGCTAAGGGGCGACAGGGCAACTGCCTTATTAAAACCGCGCAGCGTTTTATTGACGGAAGATGCCGCAAAACGTATGTTTGGCAATGATGACCCGATTGGTAAAACGGTTACCAATTACGGGCAGGATACCATCACCTATTCGGTTACCGGCATATTGGCTAATGTGCCCAAAAACTCGCAATTGCAGTTTGATTGCCTGTTTTCGTTCAGTAGTATTTATAAGAAATGGATGTTTACCAACTGGGGCGGCAACTGGTTAAATACCTATCTTGAACTGGCCCCTGGTACCAACGTAGCGGCGCTTGAAAAGAAGTTTCCAGCCTATCTTCAAAAATATAAAGGTAAAGACGGCCCTAAAAATTATGAGCTATTCTTGTTATCCCTGAAAGATGTTCACGCTAACTCGGCTGATATAGGGCTGGATTATATCAACTATCAAAAATTTGATAAACATATCACCAACCTGTTTACAGTTATAGGGATCATTGTTTTGGTAATAGCCTGTATTAATTTCATTAACCTTTCAACCGCGCGGTCATCGGAGCGGGCAAAAGAAGTTGGCGTACGCAAGTCTATTGGCGCAGGGCGTATTCAGCTGGCCATGCAGTTTTTGGGCGAAACGGTGTTACTTTCCCTGATAGCTTTAGTTTTTGCATGTGTTTTGGTGACCCTTGCCATTCCGTTTATCAATAGTTTGAGCCAGCGCGATATCAGTTTGCCGCTGCATGATAACAAAATGCTTATCGGAGTGGTGTTTATAAGCACAGTGCTTGTCGGTATTATATCCGGTATATATCCTGCACTCTTTCTGTCGTCATTTCAGCCGGTCAAGGTATTAAAAGGGGCTTTAACTTCAGCAGGAGGTAATAAGGTGCCACTGCGTAATATTTTGGTTGTTGGCCAGTTTACGAGTGCTGTAATCTTAATGATAGCTACGGTTTTGGTTATCAGGCAACTTAAGTTTATGCAGAAAAAAGATCCCGGTTTTAATCGCGATCAGATTGTTAATGTTCCTTTGGGTTTGATCCCGCAAAACAAATATGATTTGTTTAAACAGGAGTTGCTTTCCAACTCGATGGTGCAGGGAGTTACTGCATCGCAGGATATTTTGGGTAGCCACCTTGACCAAACAGGTATCTCATTTAAACTTGGTGATTCGCCGTTGCGCCAGCTTACTTCAACATTGCTGGTGGTTGATAATAACTACCTTGATCTGTATAAGATCAAACTGCTGATGGGTAAAAATTTTTCTACCGATACTTCTGCGGTTTGGAAACAATATATCATCAATGAAGCGCTGGCTAAGGAGTTGTTGAAAGATCATAAAGGGAAAAATATGGAATCCTTATTGGGGCAAAGATTTGGTTTTGATTCGTTGGGCGTGATTACCGGAATAGCCAAGGATTTCAATTTCAATTCCCTGCATTATAAAATTGAAACGCTGTTCCTGGTAAATGGTAAAGGGTTTAACCAAATGTCAGTTAAGATCAACGGCGGCAGGGCTAAGGAAGCGGTAGCATTCATCCAGTCAACCTGGAATAAAGAGTTTCCGGGTGTGCCTTTTGAATACCAATTCCTTGATGATCATTTTAAAGAAGTTTACAGCGTTGACAACCAGATAAGTACCGTAGTAAGTATCTTAGCTGGACTTATCATTATCATATCCTGTTTGGGGCTGTTCGGCCTTGCATCTTACTCAGCCGAAAAACGAATCAAAGAAATCGGAGTACGCAAAGTATTGGGGGCATCGGTACAAAACATTGTGATGCTGCTTTCGGGCCATTTTGTAAAACTAGTGTTGATTGCCAATGTCATTGCCTGGCCTATCGCATTTTATGTCATGAGCAAGTGGCTGCAGGACTTTGCCTATCGTATTGATATCAGTTGGTGGATATTTGGTATTGCCGGGCTTACTTCGCTGGTTATTGCCTTTGCAACGGTAAGTTTCCAGGCTATAAAAGCGGCGGTGGCTAACCCGGTTAAAAGTTTAAGGTCAGAATAGATTCGTTCATTGGTTCACTTGTTCATTGGTTCATTAGTGAACACGGGGTAAGTGAGAAAAGATTTTGTAAACATGCAAATACCAATGAACTAATAAACCAGTGAACTAATAAACTAAAAAATGATTAAAAACTATATAAAAACAGCATGGCGTAACCTGGTTATCAACAAGGTTACTTCACTCATAAGTATTGCGGGATTGGCAGTTGGAATAGGCTGCTTTATATTGCTGGCTACCTACCTGTTAAATGAATTACGGTACGATAGATTTCATGTAAAAGCCGATAGGATAATCCGTGTGGTTTATAATTATAAATCATCAGACGATGCTGAAGCTAAATCAGTATCGGTAACGCCAACTGCGCCTGTGCCCGTATTTAAACAGCAATTACAGGAAATTGAGGATGGTGTACGGATTTACCGGTATAACAACCCGGTGCAATACCAGGACAAATTATTTAACGAAAAACGGTTCTTTTTAGCTGATGAGCCTTTCTTTAAGATCTTCAGCTTTAAGTTTTTGAAAGGTAATGCCGCTACCGCGCTTAGAGACCCGTCGGCTGTGGTGATCACCGCTTCTACGGCAAAAAAATATTTCGGCAACGAGGATGCCGTAGGCAAGGTTTTGAAGGTTAATAACAAGCAAAACATGATGGTTAGCGGTGTGGTGGAAGATGTGCCCGAATACTCGCAGATCAAATTTGATATGATCGGCTCCTATGCCGGCTTAGAACATGCTAAAACACGCAAATGGGATTCGGCTAATGATTATTCGTACCTGCTGTTAAAACCGGGTGTTAATATGGCCTCGGTTGAGCAAAAAATGAACAACTACGTAGCCGAGCTGTTTAAAGATGATTTTAGGCAGGGGCATAAAATGTGGTTCAAGCTTGAACCTTTGACTAATGTTCACTTGAAATCGGCGGCTACATACCCGCTAACACCATCCGGCAATATCAAATACATTTACATTTTGGGTGCGGTTGCTGTTATTTTATTGCTGCTGGCTTGCGTAAATTTCCTGAACCTGATAACTGCTAAAGCTATAGAGCGTGGCCACGAAATAGGGGTAAGAAAGGTAATGGGCGCAGCCCGTACCCAGCTTTTTGTTCAGTTCATTATTGAGTCGGCGATGATCACCCTGGTATCGCTGTTAGGTGGTTTGTTTTTAGCCGATGTAAGTTTTAAATGGTTCAGCGATTTTTTGGGGCAGCAATTGGGTTTTCAAACGTGGAACATTTCATGGCTTATCATGGCCGTGGCTGCCCTGTTTGTAACGGTAACTTTTTTAGCCGGGACTTATCCATCGCTATATTTATCTTCATTTAACCCCATTGTCACTTTAAAGGGAAAACTTACAAATACAACGGGTGGTAAAGCTTTACGCAGATCGTTGGTTATAGTTCAGTTTGTTGTATCTGTGTTCTTTATGATCTGTACGGTTATAGCCGGCAGCCAGCTGCGATACATTCAGCATTTGAATATTGGTATCGACCGGTCGCAGGTAATGGTACTGGATCTTGGTGGCGAATCATTAAAAGAGGTCCAATCATTTAATAATGCGGTAACTCAATTGCCGGGAGTGCTTGGTGCTACCGCGTCGTATGACTCGCCGGTTGATGTTCACGGCGGATATAGTATTAACAAGGCCGATGGCAAAAACAGCGACTATAATCTTTCGGTAACCGCGTTGCCGGTAGAAAAGAATTTCTTGAAAACACTCGGCATCAAACTGGTTCAAGGCATAGATTTTACTAATGCCGATGAAACACGCGCTACCGATCCCGATCAAAACAAGCGCTATTATGGTTTTATCATCAATGAAAAGGCTGCTGAAGCTTTGGGCTGGAAAGCCGAAGAAGCGATAGGCAAACACATTGGGCTAAACGGCCGTACTGGCGAAGTCAGGGGAGTTGCACAAAATTTCAACTTTGCATCCCTGCATCAGGAAGTTACCCCAATTGTAATGTTTACTGAAGATTATTTTGGTAAAATACTCGTCAAAACCTCTGGAAATAATATTGGTAAAACCATAGCTGTAGTAAAAGAGAAATGGGCCGCCTTTAACCCGGCCACACCGTTTGAATATTACTTCCTCGACCAGGAATTTGATGACATGTATAAGGTTGAGCAGCGCATAGGTTCAATACTAACTGCGTTTACTTTGGTTACAATTTTTATTTCCTGTTTGGGTTTATTTGGCCTGGCGGTATTTTCAACCAGGCAAAGGGTAAAAGAAGTTGGGGTACGTAAGGTTTTAGGTGCAAGCGTTTTCAGTATAGTGAAACTTGTTTCAGGCGATTTTTTGAAACTGGTAATTATATCGGTTATCATCGCCTCACCAATAGCCTGGTATGTCATGCACAAGTGGCTGCAGGACTTTGCTTATAAGATCAGCATACAAATATGGGTATTCATAGCTGCAGGCACAGTGGCCATACTTATCGCCTTTATTACCGTGAGTGTGCAATCACTTAAGGCCGCGCTTGCTAACCCGGTTAAGAGTTTGCGGTCTGGAGATTGATTATTTAGGTGAAAGGTAATAGGCGAAAGCTGAAAGGTTTATTAGCGTTGATGTAATGTTAAATATACCTTTCAGCTTTTTGTTTTACTTAAGCTCTGTAGAGCACCGAAGTTTTGGATCCCGCCGCCACTACCTGTTTGCGAAAAAAAATACCTTTCACCTTTTGCCTTTTACCTTTCTCTTCAAAAAACACTGTATCATAACCGTACGCATCTTGTTACATAAGCGTACAGTGAAGTTTTGATAGGATGGTTTAATTTGTTGATAATTAGTTAGATATAACTTTGGTATGTTATTGATATGTTAATCGCAAAATGATGAGTATTATTGTTTAACTCATTTATTTACTAACAAACTAATTCAATAACTAAAAATGTTATCACTGCAGCATATTTCAAAGTATTTCCAGGTAGGGGGCAACAGAAACATCATTCTTAATGATCTTAGCCTTGAGGTTGACGAGGGCGAATTTATTTCGATCATGGGCCCTTCAGGTTCGGGCAAATCAACATTACTTAATATCATAGGTATGCTCGACGAACCATCAGACGGTTACCATTATTTTGAAGGTCATGCGGTGCATCAGCTTAAAGAAAAACAACGCTCGGCTTTATACAAGCAATATATTGGTTTCGTTTTCCAGGCTTACCATTTAATTGACGAGCTTACCGTTTATGAAAACATTGAAACCCCACTTATTTACCAGGATTTTAAAAGCGCTGAGCGTAAAGCCATGGTTGCCGATATGCTCGACCGCTTTAACATTGTTGGCAAAAAAGATCTTTTCCCGGCACAGTTATCGGGCGGACAGCAGCAGCTTGTGGGCATAGCGCGCGCGCTTATTGCAAAACCAAAATTGTTATTGGCCGATGAACCAACCGGTAACCTCAACTCAAAACAAGGGGAGGAGATTATGGAACTATTCCGTAAGCTGAATAAGGAAGATGGTGTGACCATTATACAAGTTACCCACTCCGAAAAAAATGCCGAATACGGTTCGCGCATTATCGATCTGCTGGACGGTAGGATCGATTCATCAAGAAAACTCTGAACTCAATAATAAAATGCGATACTATAAATTACTATTTCTCGGTCTTGTTACGTTGTCGTCGGCAAAAGCGTTTGGCCAGTCTGATACATCCCTTTCGTTGCAGAAATGCATTGATATTGCTATAAAAAATAACCTTGATGTAAAGCAAAGCGAATTAAAGGCCCAAAGTGCCCGCATTGATTTTATGCAGGCTAAAGAAAACATGCTGCCAACTTTAAATGCTAATATAAACCACGGTATAAACCAGGGGCGTAATATTAACCCCTTTACAAATACCTATGTAAATCAATCATTAACTTACGGCAACTACAGTCTCGAATCAAACCTTACGCTTTTTGGTGGTTTACAAAACGTAAATGCTATCAAACAAACTTCGCTGGCTTACCAGGCCGGTAAAATGGATTTGCAGCAGGCTAAAGATCTGGTTACTATAAATGTGATTACTGCCTATTTGCTTGTACTGGATAATACGGAATTGTTGGCACAGGTTAAAAACCAGGTTGATGTTTCGGCAAAGCAGGTTGAAAGGCTAACTGTTTTAGAAAAGGATGGTGCTAATAAATTGCCATCTGATCTATATGATTTGCAGGGTACACTGGGCGATAACAAGTTGAACGTTGTTGCGGCTAACAGCGCGTTGGAAAGTGCCAAACTGAGCTTATTACAAATACTTAATATCCCATATAATAAAAATATTGTATTGCAGCCCATTAACGCACAGGACGTTTCAAATCAAACTGCGCTCACGTCCGATCAGGTTTACGATACAGCGTTGCAGCAACTGGCCTTAGTTAAAGCCGCCACGCTTCGCCGTCAAAGTGCCGAAAAAGCAGTCAGCGTAGCTAAAGGGGCTTTGCTGCCAAATGTTTCGTTATATGGCGGTCTGTACACCAATTATTCAAGTGCTGCGCAGACCTCGGTGTTCACCGATTCATCAACAGTAAAAACAGGTGATTTTATAAATACGCCAGGTGGTAAGCAACCAGTTTTAACTACGCAGGCTAATTACGTAAATAAGGATATCGGCTACTATGACCAGTTTAAAAATAATTACAGTACACAGTTTGGTGTAAGTCTAAAGATCCCGATCTTAAATTATTTCCAAAATCACAATAAGGTGGCCAAAGCAAAGATCGATTTGCTCAATTATAAATACATAGAGGAAAATACTAAAATTAAGCTGAAACAGGATGTTGAACAGGCTTATCTTAACATGACATCGGCCTATAACAGGTATACTGTGCTCCTTGAGCAGGTTAAAGCCTATGCCGAATCATTTCGTACTGCCGAAATACGGTTCAATGCGGGTGTTTTAACTTCGGTTGATTATGTAGTAGCAAAAAATAACCTTGATAAATCAAAGATAAACATGATCAACGCCCGCTATGACTGTTACATTTATAACAAAATCCTTGATTATTACCAGGGAAAATTAGCGTTGTAAATGCGACAAGACTAACAAAGCCTATACTTTTATTAAAAATTATAAGTTAAATATCCGGTTAAACTTTACTGAATTATCAGTTGGGTTTAGCCGGATATTTCTAATTTAGCAGCGGTTTTGCAAACAATAAGGTTTGCCAAGACTTAATACATCATTCAAACACCTAAAAAAATGAAAAAAGCAATTTTACTCTCCTTATCTATTTTTTTACTGTCAGTTGGCGTTTCAAAAGCCCAGGTAATCCCGAGCTTTTCTTTCGGCCTTAAAGGCGGCTTAAACTATTCAACGTTTCCCTCAAACGGCGTTTTTAACAACGATAATAAAGCAGGTTACCAGGCTGGTGCATGGGCACGAATAGGCGGCCTGGGCCTAATTTTTCAACCCGAACTTTATTATACTAATAAAAGCGTAACTGTAAATAATGGAGGTGTTTCAAATAAACAAAGCTTTAAAAGTTTTGATGTTCCATTGCTTGTAGGTGCTAAAGTTGGTGCCTTAGGTTTAGGTGGAAGGTTTTATGGTGGGCCGGTGCTTTCATTTACAACCGGAAGAGATAGGGATGCATTTAATGATGCAACAGCGTTAAGATATAAAGACGCGAACTACGCAATACAGGTAGGTGCAGGTGTTGATATCAGTAGCCTGTCTATCGATCTTCGTTACGAAGGTGGTTTAAATAAAATAGCTTATGGCAACGATAATTCACACACACGTGTTAGCTTGTTTAGCCTTGCTGTTGCTTATAAATTGTTCTCGTTATAATTTCCCAGTCCCTCAAAAAATACTGAAAGATCCTCCGGTAACGGCGGGTCTTTTTTGCGTTAGATCGGAGTGTAAACTTTCTTATTGTTTAGTTACGCAATCGATTGTATATATAGTATTATATTTTAGCTTTTATTTGATAGAATAGTATTATACTTATTGTACAATGTACACCTATATTTATCTGCCATTTATGCGTCAGTTATCTGTTTAAACGCGGGTTTCGGACGTTTTCTAAAATTCAGGGCAGATGAAAAAATACCTTTCAATCTCATTTTACAAATTTTTGTTTGCGCTATCGCTGATAGGAGGCAATACTTCTGCTCAAACCGATACAACTTCGAGGCCGATCCGCCTCAATCAAATTGGCTTTTACCCCGGTGCCATTAAAAAGGCCATTGTTTTAAGTGACAGAGGGGGCGACTTTTTTATCCAAACCATTCAAAAGCAAACAGTATTTACCGGTAAGCTTAAACCATCACTTAAACCAAACTTTGCCGGTCATATTGTTCAATTGGCCGACTTTACTACGTTCGGCAAGCCCGGCAGGTATGTACTTTATGTCCCATCTGCAGGTTATTCTTATCCCTTTGAGGTTAAAGTTCTGGTTCATAAAGCTGTGGCAGCCGCTGCTATCAAAGCCTATTATTTTATGCGCTCGGGCACACCGTTACCCGAAAAGTATGCCGGCAAATGGCACCGGGCCGAAGGTCATCCTGATACGGTTGTACAGATCCATCCATCTGCCGAAAGTGAAGGGCGGAAGGCTGGCTCAATAATCTCATCACCGCGCGGTTGGTATGATGCCGGCGATTATAACAAGTATATTGTGAACAGTGGTATTACAACAAGTACGTTGCTTTCTTTATATGAGGATTTTCCCGCTTACATGAAAACAGTTAAGCTTAATATCCCCGAAAGCAGCAACAAAATTCCGGATGTTTTGGATGAGGTGCTTTGGAACCTGCGTTGGATGCTGACTATGCAGGATCCCGCCGATGGCGGCGTATACCATAAGCTTACCAATGCTGCTTTTGATAAGTTTGAAATGCCCGATAAAGACACATCGCCACGTTATGTGGTACAAAAAGGTACTGCGGGCACGCTTGATTTTGCCGCTGTTATGGCGCAAGCTTCCCGCGTTTTTAAACAGTATCCTAACGAGCTACCGGGCTTAGCCGATTCATGTATCAATGCTGCTCAAAAAGCCTGGAGTTGGGCCGGTAAAAATCCGATGGTGGCCTACCGGCAGGATGAGATGAACAAAAAGTTTGAACCGAAGATCACAACAGGCGGTTATGGCGATAATAACTTTACCGACGAGTTTATCTGGGCGGCATCCGAGCTGGCAGTCAGCACCAGTGAGGTTGACTATCTTAAAAATATTAATCTTTTGCCTGATAGCCGGATGCCGGTACCTACATGGTCGCAGGTTAGGCTGTTGGGGTATTATACGCTGATCAAAAATGATATAACAGGGAAAACCGTCCCCGCGTTACCAGAAATAAGGAAGCGGCTTATCAACACGGCCGATGATATGATTAATGGGGTTGACTCAAACGCTTATCAAACAGTGATGACTAAATCAGCCAGGCATTTTGGCTGGGGCAGCACGTCCGAGGCCGCAAACGAAGGAGTTCTGCTTATCCAGGCTTACAAGTTATCGGGCGATAAAAAATACCTGGATTATGCTTTAGCAAATCTTGACTACCTGCTTGGCCGTAACGGCACTGGTTATTCCTTTGTAACAGGGTATGGTACTAAAACACCAATGCATCCGCACCACAGGCCTTCTGCAACTGACGCTATAGTTGACCCAATACCAGGCCTGCTTGTCGGCGGCCCCAATCCAGGTATGCAGGATGGTGTCAAATTGCCATCAAAAGTGCCCGATGAGGCCTATATTGATGATGAGCACGCTTACGCCGCCAATGAAATAGCCATAAACTGGAATGCCCCGCTGGCTTATCTGGCTAATGCGTTAGAGGCTTTGCAACACAAGTTAGCGAGTCAGACCACAAGATAATAAAATATTAGGCATATATCTGCGACAGGTCAACCTTCAAGACCCCGTAGGTTGTAAGACTTTATTATCGCAGTAAAAAGAAAGCGCTTCTTCAATTAATTAGAAGCGCTTTTTGTTTTTTAAGAACTTACGAGGTCTCTAAAACTTCGTAAGTTTGAATTTATCGTTACTTCACCACCTCAACCCATTGTCCTTTCAATAAGCTGCTGATTTGGTTATTATACATCGCCTCGCAATAAACAGCTGGTAAATAATATTTACCTGTGTACGCTGCATTAAGCATTACATAATAGGTTGATTCCTGCCCTTCGTATAAACTGAAATAAGTATTCACCCTATCGTCGCGAATATCGCGGTAATCAGATGGTGACGATTTAAAAGCTTCATCACCAAGCAGCCGGGTATTCAAGATCTCCCAGCCTGACGGGAAGATCTGGGTGAGGGCCAGGTTATCATACCTGCCGCGTTTACCGGGGTTTTTGATGTTTACCTGTGCTACAAAATCGGTCCCTTGTTTTAATGATGATGGGTCAATAGGCTTACCTTTAAGCGAGAAATAACCGACGCGCATCTGTAATACATCGGAGTTAAGGATTGATTTGGTATCCTGTCCGGATGATGGCTGGCCTTTTTGTATCAACCTAATGTACAGTTTGTTGTTGCTGTTATTCTTTAGGTAAACTTTACCTCCGTTGCCCGCCAGCGCTCCCTGCCATAAGTACGAACTCGTACTGATGGAGGCTTTGATGTTGCCTGCCGCATAGTTAAATTCAAGTTTGCCTGCAGGTTTATTTTGGCCGTAAAACTGCGCCAATGCTATCAGCGAATATGCTGTGGTTTGGGTACTGTACCAATCGTCCTGCGATAAGCGGGCGGCAACAGTGTGCACCAATCCAGCGGCTTTTTGTTTTTGATCGAGTAATGTAAGGGTTTCCAGTATCATAGCCTCATCTCTTAAATCGGACCCATAGGTGCCGTAAAGGCTGTTGTATGGCTTAACGGTGGTTGATAATTTAGCTATCATCCGCAGGCCAACTTCGGGTTGTCCGGCAAGCTTATAAGCGGCAGCAAGGCGCCATGCAGCGGCGTCGCTCAATAACGCAAATTCACGCAGGCGGTTCATCGCACCCATTTCAGGCGAGCGTGCCAGTGCCAGCAAGTATAAACGATAGGCCTGGGTAAGGTCATCTTCGTAATAGTATGGCTGCTTGCGTGGTGCCCAGCTAAGTGCTTTTTCTTTCTGGTATTTTTTCCAGCGGTCGATAAAGCCTATTGGCATACTAAAGCCTTTTGCCTGTGCCGCTAACATGAAATGCCCCGCATAATTGGTTCCCCACTCATCGGCTTCGCCGCCGTAAGGCCAGTAGCTTAAGCCACCGCCCTGTACCTGGAAGCCATTGAGCCTGTTAATGGTGGCTTTAATATTCCGGTCGGTTTCGGCTCTTTGTTTTGGTGAAAGGTCAAGCAACTGGTTCAGGTATAACTGGGGGAAAGCTGATGATGTGGTTTGTTCCACACAGCCATGCGGATATTCAATCAGGTAATCCAAACGTTTTGAAAGGTTCAATGGCGGGATGTAAGCTACTTCAAGCGTGGCTTTATTAGTACCGTTGATGCCAACCGGCTGATAATCGGTATTCCACACTTCGCCCGGCGCAAGCTCTTTCTGAACAATGCGGGTAACCGGCGGATTAGGGTTGCGAACGTTAAGATCAACATCATAAGCAGCTGTTTCCGAACCGCTTTTGGCAATTATTTTTACTTTACCTACGCCGACAAAATCTTTAACGTTCAAATCAAAGGTTACCATCTGGTCGCCGGGCTTATCGAAAGTCAGCGTCTTTTGGTTATTGCCGCCCAAATTGCTGAAAGCATTGCTTTGCACTTGTATGTTAACGGTTTTAATATTGTTCTCCATAGCAAAAACGGTAACCGGTAACTGGATGCTTTCGGACGGGCCAAGCACACGCGGCAGGGTAGCCAGGATCATCAAGGGTTTTTTAACAGCTACAGCTTTTTCGGCAATACCATAAGCGCCGTTATGCCCGGCTACTATCATAGCCTTAACAGATCCAACGTATTGCGGCAATATAAAGCGCTGTGTTTGCTTTTCACCGGCATCGAGATGGAAAGGCCCAAGGAATTTTACAACAGGCTTAAAACGGTTTACAGATACGTTTTTGTTGGTACCGAGGTTTCCGTCGCCGCCGATGCTTAAAATTCGATCCAGCCCTCCGCCAAACGCGCCTATCACATAGTCGAACAGGTCCCAGGTTTTTACGCCTAAAGCTTCATGAGCATAAAAGGTATCATGCGGATCGGGCAGTTTGTAATTGGTGATATCTAATAAACCTTCATCAACAATAGCGATAGTATAGGTCATTTCCTTGCCCGACGCTTCAGATACGGTAATGGCTGACTGTGTTTCCGGCCTGATCTTATCGGGCATGCTGATGATTGGTTTCAGGATGGTTTCCGGGTTTTCAACCTGCAGCGGGATGGCACCATACATGCGGATAGGCAAGTCATTAACCGTTTGCGAATGTTTTTGCAGTAGCGTAACATTTACAAAAATGTTTGGCGCCATTGTTTCATCAACCGTAAATATATATCGGGTTTGTCCCTTTTTCGTATCTATCCAGGTTGTTTTTAAAACCTTGCTGCCGTTTTCAAAACTAATCAGTGCTCGACCAGCTTCTCCTGTTGGAATGGTCAAAGTTGCCTCATCGCCAACTTTATATGCAGGTTTATCTGAAGTAAAAGATAACATTGCAGCCTCGGTAGGATTGGTGGATTGTAACCTTTCCGACCAGTTTGGCCAATCCACATAAATGATCTTACCTGTTGAATGGCCTGTTTGCTCGTCTTTAACTTTAATGAGGTAGCGGCCCCAGTCGGCTTTGTTGATATGCAGCTTCCATTTCCCTGCGCCACCGGTAAGCCTTACGGTTTCAGTTTTGATAAGTTTATTATACTTATCCTGGGTAAAGTTACTCATTTCATTGCCGGTTTGGTCCCACCACCAGCGCCATTGTACCTTGTATAGTTCAACCTGCACATCGCGGCTACCCGGCAGGGCGTTTCCATTCACGTCCACATCGGCAATATCAACCATATGATCTTTATCGGTAATCAACATGCCCGAAAGGTCACTGCCTTCAGGTGTCTTGATCCCTACGTAGCCTGGGTAAACGTTATAAGGCATGCTCACCTGGTTGATGCTGAAATTACCGCCCGGCTCAAATACCTTAACCAGGAAATTCGCACGAAGCTGCCCAGGGGCCTGTTTCTCTACATTTACATTGGCGTCAACATCGGCTGAGCCTGTTTCGCTTAGCTTGCCATCAAAAACGGTTTGAACCTGCGTATTAAAGGCCAGTGTAGGATCATCAAAAACATAATCCTTATATTTTTTGAAGCTGGTATTCTGTGCCGATAAATAAGCATCAACTTTGGCTTTTAAGTTTTGGGCCGCACCACCAAAAAGCCATTGTGCACTTAGTTTTCCATTGGCGTTGTTTCCTTTGGTCAATTCAGCAGCCCCGCCGAAAGACAAGCTAAGCTTAAGCCGGTTAGGCATTATGGTTTCAACTTTTATTTTTTTCTCAAAAGTAGCGCCTCCAACTTTAACCTTAGCTGTCCAGTTACCGGTAGGGGACGAGGTTTCCGTCGCTGTATGGAAACTGTAAAATCCATCTAAGCTTTTGGTTTGGGTAATGCGCCTGTAAAGCTTATCACTTGGGTCATATAATTCAAACTCAACAGGGTGATCGGCAGGAAGAGTTTTTAATTTATCCTCCAGAATAAAGGATGTATAAATAGAATCACCAGGGCGCCAAACGCCGCGTTCGCCATAAATAAATCCTTTGAGGCCATTCTGCACTTCTTCACCGCCAACGTTAAATCTTGACAGAGGTAAAGAGCTTCCGTCATCCAGCTTTAGGTAACCGCGCTGTACGCCTTTTTTGGCTACCAACAGGTACGGTTTACGCTTCAGGTCGAATTTGGCAAGCCCATCGCCGTCGCTGGTTGTTTTGTAAATCACCTGTTTTTGGTAGTCAAGTAATTCCAAATCCACGTTATTCATCGGCTGGGCACTAAGTATATCAGTAACAGCTATCAGCATACTGTTATCATTGCCACGTTTGGCAATAAGACCAATGTTTGAGGATATGATGTTTCGGGTAGCCCAGCGTTGCTTACTATAATACGAATCTGTGCACGCATCGTCGCGTTCCTGCCAGTTATACCCTTCGGGATAGTAATTGTCGTAGCGTTTCCAGAAGTCGTCGTCCTCGTCGCTTACTTTTGATGAATTGTCGCTGTATTCACCGCCATAGTATTCGCCTTCGTCACTATCACCGTTATCTTTTTGAACTTTACCGCTATAAACCTTGCAGTTGAACAACGAGTACGATCGCCTGAAACCGATTACCACGCGATAGATAGCGCCGGGTTCAGTTCGGATCATCTGGTCAAGATCAAGCATAAAGCGGTTTTTCTTGTGCAGGTTAAGACCTTTATCATTATCCAGGCGGATAGTTTTTTGCACTATGGGCTTACCAACCTGCCTTAATTCGGCACTGCCGTCAAAACCATTGCTTTGAAAGTATTGAGGTACGTTGTTTTCGTAGATCTTGATGATGGTCACATCAACCGCGTTCAGGTTAATTGCTTCAAACGGCATCATAATGCGGCCCGAATCGGGGAGGATCACACCCTTGCCGGGGATAGTAACTGCAGGCAAACGATTTTCAAAGAATAAATTAGCGGTATAACCCTTCGTGATCCTTTTAAGGAGCGTGTTTTTAATGCCTTCGTTCACAGATATGGTGTAATCCCCCTGCAAACGATCAGGTGCGTAAACTTTGACCAGGCTGCCATCTATGCTATAAGCAGGATCAGTTATATTATTGATTGTGATAAGCCCGTTAAGCTCCTGGCCAACCAAAATATTATCCGAAAATTGTACTTCAACATACTGATCATTGTCCTGCACAGCGCGGATATTCAGTACCTTAAAATCGCCAATGGCGGGCACTTCAAAATTCTGGTTACCTTTTTTATCTACGCCAATGCTGCTGCCATCCCATTTAATAGTAAGTGGATTGGCTTTGCCTGCAATACGGGTTAAGCCGGCTATGGTAAAATGATGGTTTTTGTGGGCAGCGTCATGCTCCCAGTTTATTTTTACCGGAGATGC
Organism: Mucilaginibacter rubeus; assembly: GCF_014643835.1. Taxonomy (GTDB): domain Bacteria; phylum Bacteroidota; class Bacteroidia; order Sphingobacteriales; family Sphingobacteriaceae; genus Mucilaginibacter; species Mucilaginibacter rubeus. The sequence goes on from NZ_BMKD01000001.1 coordinate 726,444, forward strand.
GTAGTTGGGTGTGAGGATCTTATCAACAGCCGATGGATCTTCTGCATCGGCTGTTTGAACATCGCCAGTCAGTTTCATTTCGGTGTTTGAAGTGCTGCTTGCAGTTTGCATGCCAACAAATGAAACCGTAAAATCGGGCTGAATAACCTGGAAATTAAATTTAAAGTGCTCAAAATGATCCGACACTTCAATAAGCTTGCCCAATTTAAAATCGGCAGTATAGTTTTTACCGGGGTCGAGCTTTTCATCGGGCCTGAACTCGATGGTTCGTGCATCCGTCCAAATAGCCTTTCCTTTTATAGCCGGTGAAAAGTTGAAAAGATCTTCGGTTATTTCCTCATTTTGTTGGTGCGTTACCTGCACGTCATTGGCCAGCCTGATACGAATGGGGCTCTGTTTGGAAATAACACCAGTTGTATACGACTCGATATACTTGCTGAAAGCAGGATCAACTATTGTTTTTTTATGGCCATGAGCTACCAGGTATACGATGAGTAATGCAAGAGCAATGGTAGTGACAACAGTGATTAAGGTTTGGCGTTTGCGGAATTGATTGTATCCGTTTTCCATGAATAGGTTTATTTATTATCAGGTAAATTATGAAATTTATGACAATAAATAATTTAAAGCGAAAATTATTTTATCATAACCCCGGGCTTATTTAAAACCGGGATCTTGATAAAATTCATCTCCACAATACTTTCAGGAAGGAATATAAATTTCTTGTCGAAAATGTCTTTGCCTATATAATAGCTGAGCCAATATTCGTTATTAAGGCCGAAGGTTTGCTCATCAATAGGCTCGATAAGCTTATATGCTTTGCTGTCAACAACAGGGATCATATGCCTCAGGGTAGAGGTTTTTACCTGTTCGCCGTCCTTTTCCCCATAGCCTTTTGAGGTTATGAGCACGTTTTCGATCGGCTCGTTTTTAAGGTTAATGAGATATACATACCATACCTTACTTTCCACGCTCTCGCTCTCTAATGCTACCGCGATAGCAATATCCTTTACATTATTTTCGGGCAGGTCTTTTTTCATTCTTTTGGTTGATTGGGTTAATTAGGCTGATTAGGTGAGTGGTTTAGTAAAGATGCGATTAGAACCATTCCCCTAATCAACCCAATTAACTATTCACTACTTCTTCTTAGTTGCCGCCTTTTTCCTGGCCGGTGCTTTAGTTGCAGTAGGTTTAGCTGAGGCAGCAGTTTTACCAAAGCGGCCTTTTTTTGCATCCTTCGGTGTTGCATCGGCGAGTGCCTTGCATTCCTCGTAGGTCAGGGTCAAAGGATCTTTATCTTTAGGGATCTTAACGTTCAGTTTGCCGAATTCAATATAGGGCCCCCACCGGCCGTTCAATACTTTTACATCCGGATCTTCATCAAAAGCTTTGATTAACTTTTCAGCATCTTTTTTTCGCTTAAGGTTAATGAGCTCAATGGCTTGTTCCTCGGTAACATCATGCGGGTCGATCTCTTTAGGTAAAGATACAAAAGCGCTGTTGTGGCTGATGTAAGGCCCGAAACGGCCGATGGCCACTTTCATTACCTTGCCTTCATACTCGCCCACAACTTTGGGAAGCTTGAATAGCTCAAGTGCTTCTTCAAGGCTGATGGTCTCGATACTCTGTCCGCTCCGAAGACTTGCATAGAGGGGTTTCTCTTCGTTTTCGTCTGTAGCGCTCTCTCCAACCTGTACAAATGGCCCGAAACGGCCTATCCGAACAGAGACTTTTTTTCCGCTTTCCGGGTGGATGCCTAATTCGCGTTCGCCGGTTGCTTTGTCGGCCTTTTCGATGGTGCTTTCAACTTCTTTATGGAATGGATTATAAAAATCATGGAGCATTGCAGTCCACTCTTTCATTCCTTGCGCTATCTCGTCAAATTGTTTTTCAACGCTGGCGGTAAAGTTAAAATCAACAATATCCTTGAAGTATTGTACCAGGAAGTCGTTAACAACTGCACCAATATCAGTAGGGAACAGTTTGCCACGTTCGGCTCCGGTGTTCTCTGTTTTTTCCTCTTTGGTGATGCTGCCCGCCTTCAATGTTAACACCCGGAAATTACGCTGTTTACCTTCGCGTTCTTCCTTAACCACATAACCACGGTTTTGAATGGTTGAGATAGTTGGAGCGTAGGTTGACGGACGCCCGATACCAAGCTCTTCCAACTTTTTCACTAAGCTCGCCTCAGTGTAGCGTGCCGCCGGACGTGAAAAACGCTCTGTAGCCGACATTTCCTGTAATGCTAAACGCTGACCCTTGGCTAAAGGAGGCAGTATGGCATTTTCACCGTCCTGTTGTGGTTCGTCTTCCTCATCTTTCGATTCGAGGTAAACTTTCAGGAAGCCATCAAATTTCATTACCTCGCCGTTTGCCATTAAATCTTGATTACGGGTTGAGATGCTGATTTTTGCTGTGGTTTTCTCAAACTGGGCTTCGCTCATTTGCGAGGCGATGGCGCGTTTCCAGATTAGCTCATATAAGCGCTTTTCTGCCGATTCACCATCGATAGAATGATTATTGAAATATGTTGGCCTGATCGCTTCGTGCGCTTCCTGTGCACTGGCATTTTTGGTTTTATATCTTCTTTGCTGATGGTATTTTTCGCCATAGGCCGATACGATTTCGCTTGCAGCCGAATTTAAAGCCAGTTCAGACAGGTTTACCGAATCGGTACGCATGTAGGTAATGTAACCAGATTCGTATAGCCTTTGTGCAACCTGCATAGTCCGCGCTACTGAGTAACCAAGTTTACGGCTTGCTTCCTGTTGAAGGGTAGAGGTAGTGAACGGCGCAGCTGGCGAACGCTTTGTTGGGCGGGTATCTAACGATTTTACATCGAAATCGGCCGCAATACAATCCTGTAAAAACTTTTCAGCATCTTCCTGTTTTGCAAAGCGCTCTGGCAATTCGGCTTTAAATGCTTCTTTGCCTTTACCAAATATGGCTACAATTTTAAATGATGCTTCTGATTTAAATTTATTTATTTCACGTTCACGATCAACAATAAGCCTTACCGCAACTGATTGTACGCGACCCGCTGAAAGCGACGGTTTTACCTTTTTCCATAAAACCGGGGAAAGCTCAAAACCTACCAACCTGTCTAAAACACGGCGTGCCTGTTGAGCGTTAACAAGGTTATAGTCGATTTTACGTGGTGTATCTATTGCTTTTAAAATGGCCGGCTTAGTGATCTCATGAAAAACGATACGCTTGGTATGTGTGTCCTTCAGATCCAATGTTTCAAATAAGTGCCAGGAAATGGCCTCACCCTCGCGGTCCTCGTCCGATGCGAGCCAAACCATTTCGGCTTCCTTAGCTAACTTCTTTAATTCGCTAACTACCTGCTTTTTATCTGCGGGTACCTCGTATTTTTGTTTAAAGTTATTAGCTATATCAATTGCATCTTCCGACTTAACCAGATCACGGATATGCCCATAGCTGGACTTTACAGTAAAGTCCTTTCCAAGGTAACCCTCAATGGTCTTAGCTTTCGCAGGTGATTCAACTATCAGTAAGTTTTTGGCCATTTAATCAGTTTTAGTTTTTGCAAATAAAACATAAAGTAAGCGAAACACCAATTAGTTTTTAGTAAAAGGTGTAAAAGTTGGAGGCGAATTATGTTTTAAGTTGAGATTTTTACGCGAAAATGCCTGTGAAAATTATATTCTTGCAAAATAACTAAACTGATTTTAACAAAATGATAACGAGCCGCTAAGGCGGTTCATGTTGTTAAGTTCAAAAGATTGCAGTAAAAGGGCTCTTTACATCAGGAAACCGCCGCCAACAAGGTCATCCCCTTCATAAAATACAGCTGATTGGCCCGGCGCTATGCCTGATACATTATGATGAAAATCAACTTTCATATGTTCGCCCATTTGAAGAATGGTGCTTTGCGCTCCGGCATCTTTATAACGGATTTTGGTAATAGCTTCGAGCGGCTCATTTATATTTTCATATTTAATGAGGTTGAGGTTTTTTACCCAGGCTTGTTTGCGTTCAAGCTCGTCGGCGGTGCCTAAAACAACTGTGTTGGTAGCCGGATCGATTTTTGTAACAAACATAGGATGACCTAATGCCACGCCCAAGCCTTTACGCTGGCCAATGGTATAAAAAGGATAACCCTGGTGTTTGCCTACTACGGTGCCGTTGGTAAGTACAAAATTACCCGGACCTATGCGCTCGTCAAGGTCTTCTACTTTATGGCGCAGAAACGAGCGGTAGTCATTATCGGGTACAAAACAGATCTCGTAGCTTTCACTTTTGCCGGCAAGCTCTATTTGCCCCATATCAAGTGCCATTTGCCTGATCTCGGGCTTTGAAAAACTACCCAACGGGAATTTAGTACGTGCAAGATTTTTTTGAGACACCCCCCACAATACGTACGATTGATCTTTATTGGTATCCTTACCTTTTGATATCACGTAACGGCCGTTATCCTGCAAACGGATATTGGCATAGTGACCGGTAGCAATAAATTCACAGTCGAGCTTATCAGCACGTTTTAGCAATGCTTCCCATTTAATATGGGTATTGCACAAAACGCATGGGTTAGGGGTGCGACCGGCTAAATATTCATCAACAAAGTTATCGATCACAAAATCGCCAAACTCATTACGGATATCTAATATATAATGAGGGAAACCGTAACCAACGGCAAGGGCACGCGCATCATTGATGCTATCTAAACTACAACAGCCGGTTTCTTTTGAGCTGCCGCCCGATGAGGCATAGTCCCAGGTTTTCATGGTTAAACCAATAACTTCATAGCCCTGTTCATGCAGCATCACTGCCGCCACCGAACTATCAACCCCGCCGCTCATTGCCACTAATATCCTGCCATGCTTACTCATAATGCTGCAAAGATACCTATTTGATTTTTATGTTAACACAAGCTTGGTCAGTATAGGGTAAAATGTGTTGAGATAACTATTGCTTTGTATTAATTAATAGTTAATTAATGCTGTATTCCAGTATTTTATATAGATTATATTAAGCAAAAGTGATGATCATATTCAAAACAAATTCGGGATAAATACTGCTCATAAATCCTGATTGCGTCGTCTTTAGTTTTATTGTTTCTTTAATATAAGTTAAAATACCCCAATAGCTATTTCCTTAACATACTATTAATATTGTATAATAATTGATAAAATTTAATCTACTTAGTGTAAAAAGGGCTGATTAAAAAAAGGAATTAAACGCGCGCTCCGGGAGTTCATTTCGTTGTAAAAAGTGTGTTTGTAACAGGTGTAGGTGATACACAAATTTCAACATTAAAAGACATTTGTTGCTAAAATTTTAAATAATAAATGTAGAGTTGACTATTATAAAAACAAGCAACATTATTTATTAAAAATAACGTAAAAGTGATGCTGCCTATTGTAACGGACCTATTACATTATAAATTTGCTATATCCTAATTAATAAAACAATGTTAACTCAATTGACTTTAGAACAAAAATTACAGGGCGTAATTTTAGTGATTATTTGCTTTATTGCAGCAGCCAACTACTTAATAAAGTAACGCTTAACAATACGAATAAACACGTTGAGGTGCTTACTACACAGAGTAAGCACCTTTTTTATGCATATGGTTTTACAGGATGTCTTACGGATTACGTGTTTGTCCGTTGCCTTTAACTATCCACTTGTAACTGGTAAGTTCTTCCAGGCCCATAGGACCGCGGGCATGAAGTTTTTGAGTGCTGATGCCAATCTCGGCGCCAAGACCAAATTGGGCGCCATCAGTGAACGCTGTTGATACGTTTGCATAAACAGCTGCAGCATCCACATCATTTAAAAATTTAGCAATGTTTTCTGCATTTTCAGAGATAATGGCTTCACTATGTTTTGAACTGTTTACAGCGATATATTCTAACGCTTCAATAAATGAACTTACCGTTTTAATAGCCATCTTCATCGAAAGAAATTCGGTACCAAAGTGTTCTGGGCTGGCTTTATGCAAAAGGTTGGAAGGATAATTACTTCTTAGTGCTTCAAAGGCCCGTTCATCGGCAAAGATCTCTACTTCTTTTTCCTTTAGGATGTGTGCCAGTTGCGGCAAGTCATTTAAGCGTGCCGAATGGACTATCAAACAATCCAAGGCGTTGCAAACACTTACCCGGCGGGTTTTTGCGTTGGCAATAATTTCAGCACCTCTCTCTACGTTGCCCGATTCATCAAAATAAGTATGCACAATACCGGCACCTGTTTCAATAACCGGTACCTTGCTATTATCCCGCACAAAATCAATCAGCGACTGGCTTCCCCTTGGGATGAGCACATCGATATAACCAATAGCTGTCAATAAGGCGGTAGTGGCTTCACGGTCGGCAGGGAGCAGGGTAACTACATTAACATCAACGCCATGCTTTATCAATACCTTATGGATAACGGAGATAATGGCCCGGTTGGAGAAATCGGCATCACTACCACCTTTTAATACACTGATGTTACCTGTTTTAAAGCAAAGAGCAAAAACATCAAAAGTAACATTGGGGCGGGCTTCATATATAACACCAACAACGCCAAGCGGTACGCGTATCTTTGATATCGATAAGCCATTAGGCATTTCGGTAGCCGAAAGTTGTTTTCCAAGCGGACTATCCAATTTTGCGACGCTTATCATATCGCTTGCAATACCTTTTATCCTATCGGCGGTAAGTTTCAGGCGATCATATTTAGGATCAGCCGGATCCATTCGGTCAAGATCTTTCTGGTTTTCGGCCAGGATATATTCGGTTTGAGCTATCGCCTCGCCAGCAACATCCTCCAAAATTCCGTTGATTGCGGAAGGGGCGAGGGAGGCTTTGCGGCTTGCTTCACGTGCTTTATCAAAATAGCTGTTATAATTCATGGTGTTTAGCCTTGTAAGTAAAGATAATCATAATGTACCAGTGCCTTTTGGTTTTTTTGGCCTACACGTTCGCGGGCCTTATCGGCACCATATTCGGCAATGCCTAAACCAATAAGCTTATCGGTATCATCTATCAGTTTAATAATATCGCCTTTTTTAAAGTCGGTTATTACTCCCACTATGCCAACCGGCAATAAGCTGGTTGCCTTGTTTGAGATGAGCGCGGCTTTTGCGCCGGCGTTAATGAGTACACTGCCCGTTGCTGATTTTTCGGAATGGGCAATCCACTTCTTTTTGCCTGATGCTGTTTTATTGGGAATGAAGCGGGTATGTGTAACCTGGTTTTCCAAAACATCGGTTAAAATCTGGTCCCGTTTGCCATTGGCGATGTGCACCGAAATACCAAGCTGGGCGGTTTTTTGCGCCATGGTTGACTTCGTGATCATGCCACCTCTGCCAAATTGCGAACGTCCCGATGATACAAAGCTTGAAAAATCGAGTTCATTACCGCTAACCTCGTCTATTACTGCCGAACCTGCTGCTTTGGGATCGCCATTGTAAATACCATCAACGTTGGTGAGGATGATGAGCGCATTAGCGTTTAGCATAGATGCTATAAGGCCTGCCAATTCATCATTATCGGTAAACATAAGCTCGGTTACCGATACCACGTCGTTTTCGTTTACCACAGGGATCACCTCATATTGCAGCAACGCCTCAAGGCAGTTTTTCATATTGAGGTAATGCATCCTGTCCCTGAAATCCTCGCGGGTAACCAAAACCTGCGAACATAATATCTGAAACTGCTCAAACAAATGTGAATAGGTATTGATCAATTTTACCTGCCCAATGGAGGCCAATACCTGCCGGGCCGCAACAGCATCTGATTTTTCGGCAACCGTAATTAGGCTGCGACCGGATGCTACAGCGCCTGATGAAACTAGTATCACTTCAATGCCTTGCTTTTTTATCGCAGCTATCTGGTCAACCAAATGGGTTATTCGCGGAAGGTCGGGGAGCCCGTTTTCCTGGGTAATAACATTTGAGCCGATTTTGATAACGATGCGTTGATAATTGAAAGCCATTAGTGCAGTACAGATTGAGGCTTCAATATTACAAATTTGGGAGAAATTAGGCGTTGTTTATTTTGAAATATCCAGTAAAGTGATGGATTTTATAGTGAAATGATGCGAAAGCCATCAAAAATTTAAAAAAACAGACAGAAAAGCTTGACAGTTAGTATTAAATTTATATTTTTGTCGACTAATTCTATAGACAATGTATCATTTTAGTGCCGCTCTGTCCAAGTTAAAAATGCAGCTCCTAACTGCAATGTGTTGTTGTTGAGCCATAACCTCCATCAACGATAATACACAACCCAAAATCACAATTTTAATTACCACCACCACAAATTACTTCATGAAAATTTTTACAAACTTAGTTAGAATACTTGTGCTCTTCCTGGTACTATTGCCGGGTATAAGTTATGCACAGCTTAACGGCTCATATATATTGAGCGGAAAAGTGAACGACGATCAGGGTAAGCCGCTGATAGGGGCAACCGTATCTATTAAAGGCACAACCAATAAAACATCAACAGATACTACCGGTAAGTTTTCATTAACTACCAGTGCCAAATTGCCCTATACACTTGTTTTTACCGCGATCGGTTATCAGCCGCAGGAGTTTTACATTAAAAATGCCAATAGTGCCGTAAATATTACGCTTACTACGCAATCATTGTTGGTTAATGAGGTGGTAGTAACGGCATCCCGTAAGGAGGAAAAATTGCTTCGCTCGCCCGTAGCTATCGAAAAATTGAGTATCACGGCGTTAAAACAATCGCCCGGCCCAAGTTTTTATGATGCTTTGGAGAACGTGAAAGGCGTACAGATGACAACCACCAGTATCACCCTCAAAGTGCCTAATACCCGTGGCTTCAACAGTCCCAACAACTTCAGGTTTATGCAACTGGTTGATGGTGTTGATATGCAGTCGGCTACATTAGGTGTACCGCTTGGCAATGCCATTGGGCCGACTGAACTGGATATTGCCAGTGTGGAGATCACCCCGGGCGCTGCTGCTGCCCTTTATGGTACCAACGCTATCAATGGTTTATCAAATCTGTTTACTAAAGATCCATTCAAATACCAGGGCTTAAGCTTTTACCATCGCCAGGGTTTAAACCATGTTGGTAAAGACCGCTTAGGGGCAAGTTCACTTACCGAGGATGCTTTGCGCTATGCCAAAGCTTTTAACGATAAGTTTGCGGTGAAAGTAAACTTTAGCTATATGCAAGGTCAGGACTGGCAATCAGATACCCGTAATGATCAAAACCCAACCAACCTTAAATCAGCTAATCCTGCTTATCCTGAATTAACCGGTACCAGTAACGCTGCTTATGATGGCTGGAACAAATATGGTGATGATGCCCTTGCAGGTAGTAATACCGTATCAATAAAAGGTATCACCGTTGATGGTAAAGCCCGCCCTAATCTTACCGTTGCCCGTACAGGCTACAATGAAGTTGACCTGGTTGACCCACACGTGAAAAACTTAAAATTGGATGGAACTTTATCTTATAAATTATCGCCAAACACCATCTTGTCGTATACTTATCGCTATGGCAGACTTGATGGCGTGTTTCAGCGCGGTAACAAAATCTCGTTACAAGGCGCAACAGTTCAGAATCATAAAATTGAGTTAAAAGGAAAAGATTTCCTGGTTCGTGGTTATGAATCAATAGAAAATACCGGCAACTCATTTAACGTAAAACCGCTTGCTGATAACCTTGATCTTAAACATGCAAGTAACTCGGCCTGGGCCACTCTATATGGTAATGCTTTAAAAGCCTACAATGGCGGTGTGCTTACTTCCGCAAATCTTGCTGCGGCAGAACAAGCTGCACGTGCTGCCGCCGATAAAGGCCGGGTTGAACCAGGCACTCCTGAGTTTGACGCGTTACGCAAAACCATCATTGGTATCAATAACTGGGATATTAAGTCGAGCCTGATCCCCAACGCCCCGGAAACAGGCGGTGCAGCTCTATGGCAAAAAAGCCATATGTACAACGGCGAGGCCCAGTGGGACCTGAGCAGGAAGGTTAAATTTGTTGACCTGTTGGTTGGTGCTGATGTACGTGTGTACAGTATTACACCTGATGGCAATAACTTCGTTGATTTCAGCCGTCCTATTGCAGACAGGAATACCCCATTGGCTGATGGCTCTTTCGGTAAAGACGTTATCTATAAAAAATACGGTGCATTTACCCAGATTACCAAAACCTTTTTTGACGAAAAACTGAAAGTATTCGGCTCTATCCGTTGGGACCGCAATCCATACTTCGATCCTAAGTTTACACCGCGTTTAGCTGCTGTTTACACCGTTAATCAAAACCATAACTTCAGGTTTACATTCCAGAATGGTTATCGTTTCCCTTCATTGTTTGAGGCTTTATCATATGTAAATAACGGTCGCGTAAAACGTGTGGGTAGTTTACCATTCATTAACGAAGGCTTAGGATACCTTGGTAATAGCTATACCCAAACATCTGTAGTGGCATTCAATGCCGCAGTAAACGCTGCAGGCGGCTCAGACCAGGCAGCTTTGGCTAACCGCAACCTGTTAAAAGTAGCGGACCTGCCACCTGCCCGCCCGGAGCAAATTACTTCTTTCGAGGTAGGTTATAAAGGTATCGTAGCCGACAATAAAGTGTTCATCGATATTGACGCTTACACCAACCGTTATGATGGTTTCCTTGGCCAGGTACAAGTTTTTGTGCCAAACGGTGCTACCGTAGGTTCAGACGCAGCTGTATTAGCCATGCTTGACATTAACCGTGATCCCACGACAGGCACATCAAGTAACGCAGCCAGCCAGGGGCAAAGCAGATACCGCGTTTATACCAATGCTAAAAACATCTATCATAATTATGGTTCTTCGGCAGGTATCACTTACAATTTCTACCAGCACTATACAGTATCAGGTAACGTGAGCTTCAATAAGCTGAAAGCCCAAACAGCTTCAGATATTTTTGTTACAGGCTTCAATACCCCTGAGTGGTCGGGCAATGTATCATTCGGTAACCGTGAGGTGGTTAAAAACTTCGGCTTCAACGTGGTTTACAAATGGCAGCAGTCATACCTGTGGGAGAGTCCGCTGGTTACAGGTACCGTGCCTTCAATTAAAACAGTTGATGCACAGGTTACTTACCGCGTACCTTCATACTACGCAACCTTTAAATTAGGTGCTACCGATATCTTTAATAAAAGGTATTACCAATACGCCGGCGGGCCAACCATCGGTGGCTTGTATTATGTATCGGTAACGCTTGATGGATTACTTGCTGGCAATAATAATAACAAATAAGCGCTTTTATTACCTTTTATATTAGTTTGTGAACGGGTGGGGAACTTCTTCACCCGTTTTGCGTTGGTTTTACATTTACATTCCAATCTTCTGATGTTAGCTCAATTGTTTCCATAGCCTGATAACATAGGCGTTGAATACTTTGGGCCGATAAATTCACTTCAATGAAATACTCATTTTCGAGTTTTCTGATTGCTCTAAATCTACTCTTGTCTTTGCCAATGTATCGTGGAAAATTATAGGCCAATACTTCAAATTTGGCAGGTTCAAGATCGGCCACGACGTTTAAAGTTTTTTCCATTACGTCCCTCCAGCTTTCCACCGGAATTTGTTGACCGAGAATAGTTAACGAAATTGGGCTTGTTCCCGTAACTTCTGTTAAATCAGTGGGTGAAGAATTGTCACTTCCAAAGAAACCCCAAATGGTTAAAGCTCTTTGTGTTAAAACTTCAGCTCTTTCTTCGATATCCTTCCTCGTCCAAGTCAAATTATTCTCGAAATATTTATTTAATTCAAGATGACTTTCAGTTAGAGTTTGCTTTTTTGTTGTGAATGACTCGTTTGACAGCTCTGAATTATACCCGGTTAATGTTAAATTTCCAATAGTGTGTAAATATAAATCGTGTGTTTCTTGCCAATCGTCACCAAGGGCATTTTGCCACCACTCAGAAATTGTCTGAGGCATTATATGCTCAATTGATAGATTGTTGAAAGGAATTACTTCTTTATGGCCGAAACCTTCTTCGAAGGTTTCTAATATCAATTTCGTTTTTATCTGCCTATCACCTGCTCCATAGAATTTTGCATCTTTGAATCTCAAAGAAAACTCATTATCTTTTGGATATCCTCTACCTTGCAAAACTGTTTTAAGTCCTTCAACGATGTTTTCTGAATATTTAGGTATAACTTGTGGGTATATTGACGGAAAGATTTTATTTAATTGATTAGAGGGAACATTACAAACAAATCGTCTGATCAAATAATTTTCAAGAATTTTTAAAATATCTACAAATTCGCCTCTTGATATTATTTTCTTTTCATAATCGTCATAAAAATTTAGAAGTAATGGATATGCGGTAGTTACTTCAATTCTATTTAACCTTTTGAAATATTTTTTTAAATTATTTTCTGGCTCTTCATCCGGTTCTATGAGACGTTTGTAATAAACAGAAAACTTTTTTAGCTCTCGTAAATAATCTATCGCATTCGAGACAGAAACACTTTCTTTTAAAGAGTAATAGACATCTCCCAGTTTTATTGTATTTCCATTTCGCATTAAAAAGTGTCTGATAAATTCGGTTAAGTTATCATCTAAAGATTTTTGCATTGGAAGCCAATAGGTGTTGTATATTTCTTCTTGGCTATCGATATGGATTCTCATGAAAAAATAATTTCTTATTAGATCCGACTGAGATAATGCGCGTCCTTTAGCATTTAAACTTTCAAATACCAAGTACGGATTATCATCAGAGTCAAGCACGATACTTACGACGGAAAAATAAGTTGTAATTATTTTTTTTAATTTATCCGATTCTATTTCTTGTTGGCGAAATTTTTTGTCAAAGAATACATACGCTTTTGTTAGTTGATTATCAATCTCGTTTGGACTCCCATTGATTAAATTTTGAAAAGCTGTTCTATCAACCTGGGTTGGCAGTAGCTTAAAATAGTCTACTCCATCTTTATACTGATTTACTAAAAGAGTGTTGTTTATCTCATCAGCGAATCTATTATTTTGATTCTCCCGTGCCTTATTTCTTAAAAGAATAAGCAATATAAATATGGTTGTTATTCTTTGTTGACCATCAATAAGCAGATATTTCGCAACTCCTTCTGGTACGGAGGTTGTAGGCATATTAACAATAGAGCCAATAAAGTGAGTCCTTGGAGTTTCTAACTCATTAATTTCTAATAAGTCTTTCCATAATGTATCCCATTCTTTAATTGTCCAACTATAAGTACGTTGAAATAATGGAATTACATACTGTTTAGTGCCTTCTATAATGTCTTGGAGTTTAGTTTCTTTTGCTTGCATGAAATAAGAGATTAGGTTAATCTTAATCTAAGATAGTGCGTTTAATTTATTAAATAAAAAAGGCCAACTGATTTTTCAACCAATTGACCTACGTATAAAAAAAGCGTCTTGAACCTTGATTGGCCTGATTAGAGGATTTTCATGAATTGGTTGATTACTTCAACTTGCATAGTTTTCAAGGCAATCTTTTAATCCTAAAATCAAAGTTTTGCTGTCTCATGCAAACCACATTCTTTTTTGGATTGATCTTCCCACCACCAGCGGCCTGCACGAAAATCTTCACCTTCGGCTACGGCACGGGTACATGGCATACAGCCGATGCTTGGGAAGCCTTTATCATGCAGTGAATTATATGGAATATTGTATTGTTTAATGTAAGCTTTCACTTCGTCAAGCGTCCAGCTAAAAATAGGGTGGAACTTTACCAGTTGGTTTTGTTCGTCCCATTCCAGGTCATGCATGTCGTGGCGGTTAACCGACTGCTCCGCACGGATACCTGTAATCCAGATCTTATTGCCCTTTAAGGCACGCTTAAGCGGTTCTATTTTACGGATCCCGCAGCATTCCTTACGGTTTTCAACCGATTCGTAGAAGCTGTTGGGCCCTTTTTTGCTTACCATTTCTTCCAGCAATTCGTTATTGGGATAGTAAGCATGAATTGGCTTCTGATACCTGTTCATGGTAGCCGCCCAAACTGAATAGGTTTCGCGGAACAGCCTGCCGGTTTCAAGCGTAAATACTTTGATAGGCAGGTTATTGGCAAATATCATATGACTGATCACCTGGTCTTCCCATCCAAAGCTGGTTGAAAATATAACTTCACCAGGAAAAAGCTCTGCCAGTTTAGTCAGGGCTTCAACCGGATTAAGTCCGGTAGTTACACCTTGTATTTGTTGTAATGCGGTGCTCATTTTATATAACCTTAGTAATAAACATTATAATAGAACGGATACTGATGAGGATAACAATTACTGATACCGCCACCATGATAGTTTTCGCAGAGATCTTATTAGAAATCTTAGCTGCGATTGGCGAAGCAAGCGCACTGCCTAAGATAAGCCCTCCGACAGCCTGCCAGTGATCGCTGCTTACCATGGCTATGAAGGTTATTGAGCCCATCATTGCCACAAAAAAACGTGAAAGCTTAACAGTGCCTAACGAAAAACGTGGGCTCCGGCCACCGGCTATCAGGGTTGATAACACGATTGATCCCCAGCCACCGCCGCCAACAGCATCGATAAAACCACCGCCTAAACCCAGCAGCGAAATGCGTTTTACCTTATCGGCCGATTTTTTCTTTTGTGTATTGAATGCCTTCCTGAATATCACTATACCCAATATCAGGGTATAAACCGATACAACAGGTTTGGTATACATACTGTAATGCTCAAGCGAAGATAGGAGATAAGCTCCCGTTACCGCTCCTATTATACCGGGAATAACTAATAACTTAAATAGTTTCCAGTTGATGTTGCCCATGCGATAATGCATCCAACCGGCTATACCGCAACTCATGATCTCGGAAAGATGTACGCCCATGCTGGCCGAGGCCGGAGGGATACCCATAGAAAGAGAGAATGTGGTTGAAGTAACTCCGTATGACATACCAATGGCGCCGTCGATCATTGCAAATACAAACCCGGCACCTAAAAAATAATAAAAGATAGGATCGATGCCAGTTACGAAGTGCTTAAAGTTCGGCTCCTTGAAATAAAGTGCCGTTATACCAATGGCCAGCGATATGATAATGGTTGACCAAATTAGCCAAATGAAATTTTTCCGGTTAACAGGTTTTGGTTCAACCAATACGGAGGTTACGCTATTTAGTTTTTTTACCTTGTCGGCAAAATCGCCTTCAAGGGTATTTCTTAGTTCGCTCATTTGCTGCAAAGTAATGTCGAGTTCAGCAGGGAGGCTTTCATTTAATACTTCTTTTAATCGTTTTGCCACAGTGGGTGATTTTCCATTGGTAGATATGGCTAATTTCAGGTCACCCTTTTGCACTATCGATCCCAGGTAAAAATCACATAATGCAGGCTTATCGGCTACATTGATCAGTAGCTTTCGGTCGTGAGCTGCGCTGCGGACATAGCTGTTAAGCTCACTATCGTTAGTAGCGGCAATAACAATATCTGCATTGTTCAGGTCGTCATCTGTAAATGATTTTTGTACAATACGGATACCGGGATATTGCGATGCAAGCGTATGTACCTCGGGCAAAAACTCGCGCGAAATAACGGTTACCCTCGCGCTGTTGCTGTTATTAAGCACAGCGGTAAGTTTTTCCAAACCAACATTACCGCCGCCTATAAGCACAGTATGCAAGTCATTCAGTTTTAAAAAAACAGGGAAAAGCTGATTGCCTTCCTGTTTCATATCCTGAATATTGGTTAAACTCCTATCCCCGGGCAACAACGTCATAAACTTCTTGTATCAGTTGGAATTTTGGATGAAGCGACACTACCTCGCCTAAAACAATAATTGCGGGCGATGAGATCTTGCTTTCTTCAACAGCATTAACAATTGTATCTACTGTAGCAACAGCTATTTTTTCATCATCTGTCGATCCGCTTTGGATAACGGCTACAGGTAGTTTGTTCCTGCCTTGCAGCTTAAATATTTCAGCGATCTCGGCCAGCTTATGGATCCCCATCAATACAACCACTGTAGCATTTGAGCGTGAAGCATCAATAAGATCGTTAGAGATCTTGCCGTTTGCAGTAGTGCCTGTAACAACCCAGAAACTTTCGCTTAAACCACGATGCGTAACAGGGATCTGCTGTAATTCGGGCACGGCTATCGAGCTTGAGATGCCAGGAATAACTGAAGCCGGTATCTTATGCGCTGCAGCAATAATGAGTTCCTCGTATCCGCGACCGAATACAAATGGATCGCCGCCTTTTAACCTAACCACATGGCCGTAGTTTTTGGCATAATCAACCATAAGGTTGTTAATAGCTTCCTGCGAAAAGGTGTGATCGCCTGAACGTTTGCCAACGTAAACTTTTGTTGATGTTTCGGGAGCGTATTCAAGCAGTTCTTCATTAACCAACGCATCGTATAAAACAACATCAGCTGTTTTTAAAGCTTTGATGGCTTTCACGGTTATCAGGTCGGCGTCGCCGGGACCGGCACCCACCAGTGTGATGCGTGGTTCTTTTATATTTTTATTAGTTTCAGTCATTATTGTACAAGCGCCTCTCTCTTATCCTTGCTTCTGCTTAAAAATTCTGTAGCCTGTGCTAAATATGTTGTGGCAAATTCTTGTGACGGCTCATTTTGGTTGAGTTGTAATACCAGATCATTAAAGCTCCCGTTCAATTCAAACTCGCCTTTTTCAACGTATTGTGCATCAAACTCGCGGATCACACCTATTTGTGTACTGCTATTAACACCTTTGTCAAGCAATAGCGCTTTTGCTGAGCTAACAAAGACATTATAAGCATGATAAATAGCGTCAGCCCAGCGGCCATCAGCATAAGCTTCGTTAGCCCAGCCTAATTTTTCTTCCGATTCAAACAGGAGGGTAGCTACCAGGTCGATGATCACACCGGCGCATTCACCTACGCCTATAGCGGTAACAAATGTTTCCTGGTGGCCCCAGTCAATGTATTCGTCATCGGTAAGAGTAGTTAAATCGGCAAGTGGTTTCAGCAAACGGTAAAAATAATCTTTACCCTGCCTGTCGTAATATTCGTGGTAGGTTTCGCCCTCCGGTGAAAACTCTTTATAGTCGTTCAGTAAATACCTTAAAACATCTGTAGCACGTTTGGTTGGCACTTTGATCACCCTTTCGGCAGCGCGGCCAACGCCGTCGCCAACGGTACCGCCGCCTAACATTACCTGTACCGAAGGTAATACTTTGGCACCTGCTTTAAGCGAGCTGCCGTGGAAACCAATGTGGGCTAAGCCGTGCTGACCACAAGAGTTCATACAACCGCTTATTTTGATTTTGATTTCGCGGTTATAAATAAAATCCTCGTATTCGTTATAAATCAGATCTTCCAGTACGCGCGCCATGGTCATGCTGTTGGAGATACCAAGGTTGCAGGTGTCTGTACCCGGGCAGGTGGTAACATCAGCAATGCTATCAAAGCCCGGCGCAGCCAGTTCAAGCTTAGCGAGGCCTTCATATAAAGCAGGCAATGCTTCTTTTTGAACATATTTTAAAAGCAATCCCTGGTTTTGAGTAATGCGGATCTCGTGACCAACCAATGGCTCCAGTGTTTTAACCAGTGCACGGGCAGTATCTGATGAGATATCACCTACAGGCACTTTAATATACACGCCGTAAAAACCTTTTTGCTTTTGCTCAAAAACGTTGGTAGCCAGCCATTGCTCATAGCGCAGCGGGTTGCTGATGGTTACTTCAGGATAGCTATCAGTTGGTGGTAAAGCCGGGGCATCAACAGTATCCCGGTTGATAGGGTATGATTTTACTTTGTTGGCAGTACGCTCGATTTTGGTTAAACGCAATACTTCATCCAGACCTAATTTTTGGATAAGGTATTTCATACGGGCTTTGTTGCGGTTATTGCGTTCGCCGTAACGGTCAAAAACACGGATCACTGATTCGATATAAGGGATCAGCTGATCTTCTGGTAAGAACTCTTCAACAATACTGGCTAAAATTGGCTGTGCACCTAAACCGCCGCCAAGCATGATCTTAAACCCACGTTCGCCATTGGCGTTTATTTTAGGGATAGCACCGATATCATGAATGTATGAAAACGCTGTATCCTCATCGCTTGACGAGAAAGATATTTTAAATTTGCGGCCCATTTCCTGGCATATCGGGTTACGCAGAAAATAATCAAACGTAGCATATGCGTAAGGGGAAACGTCAAATGGTTCTTTTGGGTCAATACCTGCAGTAGGAGAGGCTGTAACATTACGCACGGTATTGCCACATGCTTCGCGCAGGGTGATGTCATCCTGTGCAAGCTTAGCCCAAAGCTGGGGTGTACGGTCAAGACTTACATAGTGGATCTGGATGTCCTGGCGGGTGGTAAGGTGGAGATTACTGCTCCCAAACTCGTCAGAAATCTCGGCAATCTTCAATAGTTGCTTAAAGCTAACTTTACCAAAAGGTAGTTTAATACGTACCATTTGCACGCCTGGCTGACGCTGGCCATAAACACCGCGCGCCAAGCGCAAGCTTCTGAATTTTTCATCATGAATTTTACCTTCACGAAAAGCATGGATCTTTTTTTCAAGATCTATAATATCCTTCTCAACAATAGGGTTCTCCAGTTCCGTTCTGAAGCTCTGCATATTCTATGTATTAATCTTTTATAAAAAAGCCCCTTTGGCTGTGGCTAAAGAGGCATATATGGTTAAATATTACGTTTACAGCCTCGTTTTCTCATTGCACATATAGCAATAAGTCAGCTGGTTAAGACAAGTAATATTAATGCTCTCACGATTCATTTCCCAAATATATATATAGTATACGGAAAAAGTAGCATTTAATTTAAAAAAACTGTGTTATGACAGTTTTATGAAGTTTTAAAATTAAACGCTGATGAGGGTGGTTTCGCGTTTGATGATATCGGCGATGCTGGTTTCGCTTAATATTTTAAGTGTGGCATCTCTTACATCAACAAATACATCCCTTATGCCGCAAGTGCTTTCCTGGTGGCATTCATCGCATTTGTGGTAAAAGTTTAAGCTGGCGCAGGGCACCATGGCAATAGGTCCGTCGGTTATACGCATGATACTTACCAGGAATATTTCTTTGGGATCGCGGTTAAGGCTGTAGCCACCACCTGCTCCTTTTTTGCTGTAAAGAAACCCCGCATTGCGCAGATCAAGCAGTATCTGCTCAAGAAACTTTTTAGGGATTCGTTCAATTTCGGCAATCTTCGAAATTTGCATAGGCGGCTGGTCCATGTTCTTGCCAAGAACCACAAGTGCCTTTATAGCATACTTAGTTTTTTTTGAAAGCATTTTCTAAAATAAAACTCACAAAGGTAAATAAAGATATTCTCTAAATTAACTATTTTTTCGAGTAATATTATAGATTATATAGAAAGGATATTTTATACAGACATTGTTATATAAAAGTTACAACTGATGCCTGTCTGAATGACCGAGGCTTTTACCCGGGTTAACTTTATCACGAACGGCCTGTTTTAACTCTTTGATTTCTGGGAAATGGCCATCAAGCTTGCGGTCAAACAGCGTTTCTTCATCAATGCTTATCGTATATCTGCCGCTCACTTCGCTTGGTTTTAAGGTAACCCCATTTAGGTCATCGGTAAAGGTTGTAAGCAGTTCCTGGGCCATATAAGCGGCACGCATCATCCAGTTGCATTTTGGGCAATATTCAATAATTATAGTTGGTTTCATGCTGTTGTGATTGGTTGCTTTGCTACAATAAATCTATCCTCAGTATGGGTACTTAAAACCTTAAGTTCGTCACCCACAGAAATTATGCCTGTATTTTCATGTACCAGGTTTTGTCCAAACATGATCTTATTGTTTTTCATACGGTAAGAAGCCAGGGTTTTTAGAGGCTCCTTAGCTTTCAGGGCTGTTTGCTGATCGATGGTGGTTAACACACAACGTGCGCAAAGTTTTGCCCCGTAGAAGGTTATCCCTGCTATTGTTATCTGGTTCATCAGGTCCTCGCTATAAGCATCACCGCCGGTAAAAACTATATTGGGACGAAAGCGGTTCATTGGCAAAGGCAATGGCATTCGTTTGTTAAGGTCATTAAGCGAAGCCTGCCCAATAAGCAGGAAAGGATAGGCATCTGCAAATGAAGTGATCATGCCGGGTTTGGCGTAGCGCTGGTCAACTTCGCGTTCACTGTCATCGGGCATGTAAACGAGGCGGCATTTCATATTGAGTGCTTCGCTGAACCACTGGTCAAATCCATTATTTATGTATTGTCCCATGCAGGTGTCGTCCCATACAGTAAATTGTTGTAAGGGGTTTCTTTCGCCATTAAATGGAATTAATAATGACCCGCCCGAATGATGATGTACAGCTACACCATCAGTTTCTACTGTCGTTTTGATCAGTGCCATTTGCGGAAACTCCCGTTGGGTTATAAAGTGCCCGTGTTCATTAACCAGCATCCAACGCCTGTCGTGTTGTAAACCGCGACGGGTAACCTCCGCATTTTGTACCGCAACGCCGCCCAATGATTTAATAGGGTAGATGTATAATTCGCTTACTTGTAGCATGGGGTAAAAATAAATAAAAGAACCATGGTTTTCAGGATTAGAGGATTTCATGATGGCTGAATAAAACTTATTATCAAGGTAATCCATCAATCCCATAAATCGTGGTTCACACTTTTCTTCACAATCGATTGCTATATCGATTTTTAATTAATATAATTGTTTTATCCAATCTCAAAACCAATTTATAAACTATGCCATTAAGTAATATAAACGGCAAGGCTAAGGCTAATAATACCTATGATGCCATTGTAATAGGGTCAGGCATCAGCGGTGGCTGGGCAGCAAAAGAGTTATCCGAACTTGGCTTGAAAACCATTATGCTTGAACGGGGCCGAAACTTTGAGCACATTAAAGATTATAAAACTGCTAATCAGGACCCCTGGGACCGACATCATGCCGGTTCGCCAACCCAAGCCCAGCGCAAGCAACGCCCGGTGATCTCACGCAACTGGGGAGCGACCGAACCCATTATGGATTACTGGACTGACGAACAGGCCGCACCATATACCGAGATTAAACCGTTTAACTGGTGGCGTTCATACCAGCTTGGCGGTCGCTCCATTTTATGGGGCAGGCAAAGCTACCGCTGGAGTGATTTTGATTTTGAAGCAAATGCCAAAGATGGGTGGGCCATTGACTGGCCTATTCGATATAAAGACCTTGCACCCTGGTATGATCATGTAGAGAAATTTGCAGGAATCAGCGGCTCATTGGAAGGCTTACCGCAACTGCCCGATGGTCATTATTTACCGCCGATGGACATGAACGTGGTCGAAAAGGATGTTGCTGCCCGGATCAAGAAAAACTATAACGGAGCAAGGCATATGATTATTGGTCGTTCCGCGAATTTAACAGCCGCAATTCCGGGACGTACGGCCTGCCAATTCAGGAACCGGTGCTGGGAGGGTTGCCCTTTTGGAGGATACTTCAGCACGCAATCATCAACTTTGCCTGCTGCTTTGGCAACCGGCAATTTAACGGTCAGGCCATTTTCTATCGTTACTAAGATATTGTATGATAAGGATACAAAAAAAGCCAAAGGGGTAGAGGTGCTTGATGCCGAAACCAACCAAACTTATGAGTATTATTCAAAGATCGTTTTTGTAAACGCCTCTGCTTTGAACAGCGCCTGGGTATTGATGAATTCGGCTACCGAAATTTGGCCTGATGGTTTGGGCAGCAGCAGCGGAGAGTTAGGCCATAACATTATGGATCATCATTACAATCTCGGCGCAAGCGGATTGGTTGAAGGTTTTGAAGATAAATATTATTACGGTCGCCGGGCCAACGGTATTTATGTTGCGCGTTTTGCCAACCTGTTTGGCGATAAACGCGATTACCTGCGTGGTTTCGGTTACCAGGGCGCGGCAAGCCGTATGGGATGGAGCCGTGAGATTGCTGAATTGAACATTGGAGCCGACTATAAAGACGCACTTACAGAGCCAGGTCCGTGGACTATAGGCTTAAGCGGTTTTGGTGAATTGCTGCCTTATCACGAAAATAAAATTACCCTTGATAAAACCCGCAAGGACAAATGGGGGTTGCCTATTTTAGCGATGGATGCTGAGATCAAAGAAAACGAAAAGAAAATGCGCTTTGATATTGTAAGAGAAGCCAAAGCGATGCTTGAAAGTGCTGGTGTAAAAAACATTGAAACCCACGACCGCGGCCACAACGTTGGCGATGGAATTCACGAAATGGGTACTGCAAGGATGGGACGCGACCCCAAAACATCAGTATTGAATGGCAACAACCAGGTATGGGACGCCAAAAACGTCTTTGTTACCGATGGCGCAGCTATGACCTCATCAGCATGTCAAAACCCATCATTAACGTACATGGCAATGACGGCCCGCGCCGCTCATTTTGCTGTAGATGAATTGAAGAAAGGGAATTTATAATTTGGTGATTAGTGAGTGGTTGATTAGGTGAATGGTTTGGCACTAATTGTCAAGTTTTAATTAACCACTCACTTAATCAACCATTCATCAAACATAAAACTCAATACTCACTTAATCAATATATCAACCACTCACCAACTATGAAAAAACTACTTACCATTTGCCTTTTAATAGGCGCACTAATAAGCCAGGTACTTGCTAAAGATAAGGTACTGATATTTTGTAAAACCGCGGGATTCCCTCATAAATCAATAGCGGTAGGCGTAACTGCAATAATTAAACTGGGGCAGGAAAATAATTTTGATACAGACAGTACCACTGATGCCGCGAGGTTTACGGTAGATAATTTAAAACAATATAAGGCGGTAATATTTTTAAACACCACCGGCGATGTTTTAAATGATGCCCAACAAACTGCATTTGAGCAATATATTAAGGCCGGCGGCGGTTTTGTTGGTGTTCATTCCGCAACTGACACCGAGTATGAATGGCCATGGTATGGTAAACTGGTAGGGGCTTATTTTAAAAGTCATCCAAAACAACAGGAAGCAACATTACATGTGGTCGACCGTAATTTTATTGCCACTAAACATCTGCCCGAAACCTGGAAGCGATGGGACGAATGGTATAACTATAAATGGATAGGTGATGATCTGCACGTACTGATCAAAAT
Source organism: Mucilaginibacter rubeus (assembly GCF_014643835.1). GTDB lineage: Bacteria > Bacteroidota > Bacteroidia > Sphingobacteriales > Sphingobacteriaceae > Mucilaginibacter > Mucilaginibacter rubeus. Next base: position 749,473 of record NZ_BMKD01000001.1, read on the forward strand.
AGATGAGAAAAGCTACACCGGCGGCGAAAACGGTGATAATCACCCAATGGCATGGTATCATAACTTCGATGGCGGCAGGGCCTTTTATACCGAATTAGGTCATACTGATGAATCATATGCTGATCCATTATATTTGAACCATCTGTTAGGTGGTATCAAATATGCGATGGGAAGTAAATAGTCTGAATCAGAATTTACAGAATTAAAGAATTTTCAGAATAGCCATAATAAAAGAGCCTTACTAATCGAAACTTAGTAAGGCCTTTTTGATTCTCTTAATTTTTCAATTCTGTAAATTCTGATTCAGACAATTACGCATGCTGTATCGCTTCAACAAGCGCTTTATTATGTTTATATCTGAACACAAACGGGAAGATAATAGCAATTACCAAAGCATACCCGGCAAACGTAAGCCAGATCCCATGCCAATCTTTACCACCGCCCGGCAGCAAAAAGAAATGATCGATAATAAGGCCGCTTGCGATGCTTCCGAAGAATGCCCCGAAACCGTTTACCATCATCATAAACAGGCCTTGTGCACTTGCCCTGATATCAGGAGTAGCCTGTGTTTCAACAAACAGCGAGCCCGATATATTGAAGAAGTCGAAAGCCATACCGTAAACAATGCATGATAAAACAATCATCCATAAACCACCGGCTGGATCGCCAAAGGCAAAAAGGCCAAATCGTAACACCCAGGCCAGCATACTAAATAACATTACATACTTAATACCGAATTTGCGCAGAAAGAACGGGATCAGTAAAATAAAAAACGTTTCAGAAAACTGGGAAATAGACATGATAATGGCCGGGTATTTTACGCCGACCGAATCTTTATAAATGGCTATATTTTTAAAGTCTTGTATAAAGGTATCACCGTACGCATTGGTAAGTTGCAGTGCTGCGCCCAAAAGCATCGAAAATGCAAAGAAAATAGCAAACTTTGGATCTTTGAATAGTTTAAAGGCATTTAGCCCCAATGAATCAACAAACGATTTGTTATTTGCTTTGGCCGAAAGTGGCGGGCATTTAGGAAGACTAAAAGAATAAATGCCAAGTGCAAGGGCTACGGCCGATGCAATATAAAACTGGTTGGGAGAGGTTTCGTTGTGTGTGAGACTCACTGTCCACAACGCAGCTATGAATCCAATAGTTCCCCAAATCCTGATAGGAGGATAATCTTTAACTACATCTTTGTTGTTACTTTTTAACGCCGAATATGCCACTGTTATTGATAATGAAAGGGTTGGCATATAAAAGATCATGTTGATCAGCATTACCCAGAAAAAGGCGGAAGGACTGGTAATTAAAGGCAAGGTAAATAAGGATGCCGCCCCTAAAATATGCATGATACCGTAAAGCTTTTCAGCATTGATAAACCTATCGGCTATGATACCGGTAAGGGCAGGCATAAATATTGCCGAAATACCCATGGTACTGAAGATTGCCCCAAATTGTGCGCCCGACCAATGTTTATCCTGGAACCAGTATGCACCAATGGTAAGCAACCAGGCACCCCAGATAAAAAATTGCATAAAATTCATCAGTATTAAGCGGAACTTAATATTCATATGGTACCGGGTTTAAATAATTTTAGTCAGTGTTAAATTAAAAGCGGAAAGTAGTGAAATAAATGTAAATCAGAAAGCTACAAGTGTAGAAATTACGATTGTTAAACAGAAATCCGGGGTTGGATTTCTGTTTAATATTATTATTTGTGATAAATTATCTTTTGGCAAATCCGAAATCGAAAATCCGAAATCATTAGGATGCTTTACGCTTGTTCAGTTCATCGCGGATCTTGGCGGCTTTTTCGTATGATTCTTCGGCCAGGGCTTCCTGGAGTTTGGTTTTCAGCTCCTCGGTACTGATAGAAGCATAACCGCTCACTGATGCGCTCACCGATTTTTCTTCGGGCGTTTCGTTGATATTTTCCAGGTAAACAAAATCGTTGCCTTCTATAACAATGCCCGCAGTTGAAAGAATAAATTCATAAGTGAAGATAGGACAGTCAAAGCGTACAGCTACTGCAATAGCGTCAGAAGTGCGGGCATCTATTTCTACAGAACGCTTTCCGTCGCTGCAAACCAGTTTGGCATAAAATATCCCATCAACCAAATTATAGATGATCACTTCCTGAACTTCAATCTGGTAAGCCTGGGCGAAGCTTTTGAACAGGTCGTGCGTAAGCGGGCGGCTTGGGGTCATTTTTTCTATTTCGATAGCGATAGCCTGAGCTTCAAAGCTTCCGATGATAATAGGCAAGCGACGACGGCCGCTAACCTCGCCTAAAACAAGTGCATAGGCGCCCGATTGAGTTTGACTGTATGATAAGCCGACAATATCAAGCTTTATTTTTTTCATGTTATTCCCCATCACACCTGTATTTATGCTGAAGCTTTATATTCTTTAACGGCTGCTATTAATTTAGGGAGTACTTCAAACGCGTCGCCCACAATTCCGTAATCTGCCACCTTAAAAAACGGTGCTTCCGGATCTTTGTTTATGACTACAATAACTTTTGATGAACTTACCCCGGCCAGGTGTTGAATTGCACCTGAAATACCGACTGCAATATACAAATTTGGACTGACAGCTATACCGGTTTGTCCAACGTGTTCGCTATGCGGCCTCCAGCCAGCATCTGATACAGGTTTTGAACATGCAGTAGCTGCGCCTAAAAGTTCGGCAAGTTCTTCTATCATGCCCCAGTTTTCGGGGCCTTTTAAACCGCGACCGCCCGAAACAACGATTTCAGCATCAGGCAATGAAACTTTATCCGTTGAACGAACGATTTCTTTAATCATCGCCTTAAAGTCTGAAGCTTTAGTTTCAACACTAAAGTCCTCAACCTGGGCAGTACCGCCAGTTTCAACAACTTTATAAGAGTTGGGCACAAGCGCAATAACTTTTATGGCGGAGGTAAGCTCGACAGTTGCGAAAGCTTTACCTGAAAATGCTGTCTTTTTTACTTTAAACGAGCCGCCTGTCTGTTCAGGTAAAGCAACCGCTCCGTCGGCAACACCGGCTTCCAGTTTAACACCTATCCGGGGCGCTAAACCACGACCCGAAAATGTGTTTGATAGTACCACAACAGCCGAACCTTCTTTTTTGGCCGCCTCGGCTATGACAGAGGCGTAGGCCTGGTTTACAAATTCCTTCAATTTATCTCCTGATACATTAAGCACTTTATCTACACCGTATTTACTTAATAAAGCTAATTCGGTGGCGTCAACGTTGCCTATTGAAACAGCGGTAAGGGAAGTATTATTTTGATCGGCAATGGCGCGGGCATAAGAAACGGCTTCAAAAACTGATTTCTTGAATTTGCCCCCGGTATTTTCCGCATATATTAAAACTGACATATTTATCTGTTAATGATTTAGATCATAATTTATATAACACGCGCTTCGGTATGCAGCAGCTCAACCAGTTTAGCAGTATCATCAGCAGGTATAAGCTTCACCTGGCCGCGTGGAGCAGGTGTTTCATAACTAATGATCTCCGAAAATGTTTTTACCTCAACCGGTTCAACAACTGTAAGTGGCTTGGTTCGGGCAGACATAATGCCGCGCATATTGGGTATTTTGGGTTCGGCCACACCTTCGGCCGTACCGGCTACAAAAGGATAGGGAATAGTTAAAACCTCTTTACCACCTTCAATCTCGCGCTCAACGGTTGCCTCTGTGTCAGCGGCATCTAATTTTTTAATGATGGATACCGATGGCAGATCAAGCAGTTCGCCAAGCATACCAGCAACTTTTGATCCATTATAATCAATAGATTCACGACCTGTCAGGATCAGATCAAAAGGATTTGATTTTACATATTGCGCAATCTGATATGCTACATACCAGGCATCGTGCGGTTTAGCGTTTATTCGTATCGCATCGGTAGCGCCAATGGCCAGGGCTTTACGTATAGTGGCTTCTGTATTTGCTTCCCCAACATTTATTACAGTTACTGTACCTTTACCGCCGTCGGTTAGTTCAATGGCGCGGGCAAGTGCAATTTCATCATAAGGGTTAAGTATAAACTGAACGCCGTTTGTATTAAATTGCGTGTTATTATCAGTAAAAGTTATTTTTGTGGTGGTATCAGGAACATTACTTATACATACCAGAATCTTCATATCAATAGGTTTTTGCAAATTTAGTTAAAAAAGATAGAGTTTAAAATGGAGTTAAGCAGATTGAATAAGCTGTTGGAATTTATAAAAAATGAACCGGATGATGAGTTTCTGAAATATGCCCTGGCAACAGAATATCTGCGTCTGAATGAGACAGATAAGGCTCTTGCTTATTATGAAGACCTGGTAAATAACCACCCCGGCTATACAGGTACCTATTATCATTTGGGTAAGCTTTATGAAGCGCTAAACCGAAAGGATGACGCCATTAAAACTTATGAAGCTGGTATGAAAGTGACAAAAGAAAAGCGCGATAACCATGCTTTTTCTGAATTGCAGGCAGTATATAGGCAGGCAATGGGTTTTGAAGAAGACGATGACGATTATTAGTAGTTCATAGTTAATGGTTAATAGTTCATGGTAGCTCCGCAGTATTGGCTCGTCCATTTTTCGTGAATATATCTATGATCTGCCTGCTATGAACCATGATCTATGAACTATCTGCAAAAAACTATCTGCGAATATACAAATGAAGAAACGGCAACTATTATTTCTGCGGGATGTGCTAATTTATACTTTTACCGCTTTTGGCGGACCGCAGGCCCACATTGCTGTTTTGCTGCGCGAATTTGTTGAAAAACGAAAATATATTACCGAAGATGAGTTGATGGAGCTTAACGCCTTATCGCAGGTATTGCCCGGCCCTTCGTCAACCCAAACGCTGGTTGGGATAGCCTGGAAAGTGGGTGGACTTAGGCTGGCTATTATTACATTTTTAATTTGGATCCTGCCCTCGGCTACTATTATGTGTATGGCGGCTATCAGTTACAGTATGGTTGCTAATAAGGCCAAATTTGCTCATGTAATCAGTTATGTACAGCCTATAGCGGTAGGCATAGTTGCTTATGCCACTTATACATTTGCCAATAAATTTTTGAAGACCAGGGTCAGCACCATGCTGGCTATTGGTTCACTGATTGTGACACTCATCCTTCAAAATGCTTATGCCTTTCCGATACTCATATTGCTTGGCGGCATTATATCGTCGGCCATGGAAACCCAGCAGCATGAAAACGAATTGAGGGTAAAACTATATTCAAATGTAAATCCTAATAAAGTAGCATACTTTATAGGGATTCTGCTTTTTTTCGCTGCTTTAGGTGCGGTTGTAAATCAAACGTCCCCATTAAGTTTACCAATCCGTTTATTTGAAAACTTTTACCGCAACGGCATCCTTATTTTTGGAGGGGGACAAGTGCTGGTACCACTCATGTATACCGAATTTGTTGAGGTTAAGCATTACTTAAGCCGGTCGGAGTTTTTGTCGGGATATGCTTTGCAGCAGGCTTTGCCGGGGCCTACATTTTCATTTACTTCGTTTTTGGGCGGCATAACGCTTGGCAACAAAGGAAACAGCATTTGGGGGCAGGTAATTGGGAGCCTGGTTGCTGTTATTGGCATCAATACACCAGGCCTTATCCTGATCCTCTTTATTGTGCCGTTTTGGGAGGATCTGAAGAAGATTACACGTATAAAAAACTCACTGAGCGGTATAAATGCAGTAGCTGTAGGTTTTATGGCTACTGCGCTGATTTTACTGGTAAGGCCTTTTGGCTTAAATTGGACAGCCTATGCCTTAATGATCGGTACGTTCCTGGTGCTGCATTTTACCAAAATAAAAACACCGATAGTGATCATTATCGGCGTGGTTTTAGGAATAATATTTTAGCCTCCTGGCCCCCTAAAGGGGAGGTTAGGGAACCCAGGGATTACTTTTAACGGCATCATATTCCACAATCAGCAATTGAGAATTACCTTTAATCCTTTCTCCAACTGTTTTATCAATTTTGGTTTATCAGCTACAAAATGCAGTGAATTTGCCATAAGCACCCCATTCAGCAACCTAACGCCGATCTGCTCATTTACAAAATCGACTTTTCTGAAATCTATTTTGACGTCATCACTAAACGCAGGAAAATGTTGTTGTGTTTTGTTGATGGCTGTAATATAACTTTCCGGAGGCAGCAAGCTTGCAAGGGCAAACCTAAATGTGCCGTTTTCGTAACCCGGATCTGCACAGCATTGTGGATGTTCACTTGTTATTCCTTTTTATAAGCGCTATAGCTCCGGGCTGTTGCAGGCCTGAAATGAGGATCTAAAACTCTTCGGCCGTGCTACGGCTGTCAATAAAGGGCGAACTATAAAGATTTATAATTAAAAGCTTGTAATCAACGATGAAAGTCCATTCTGATGTTTGATTTTTTTTATGGGTAACCAGGTCTTCGCAGCCGAACGCATAGTCGATATCTAATACTATCCGGAAACTTCCCTGGCCTGTGTTCTCATCAAATTTGATCCTGTCGAAATTTAAACGGGTTACTTCCGGCGAACCTTCCGGCCTGAATTCGCGCTCAAGCGCATGTTTAAGCTGTTCGTAGTTTGCTGAAAGAGGCTTAAATATAACATTCAGAAAACTTAACAAGCTGGCAGGTTCATCCTTTAGCTCATCGAGCTGCCCTTTGTGAAGTTTAATTTGCAAGCTGTTTATCATCAAAACAAAATTAAAAACAAAGCCGGATTAAATGAAATGCGAAATAGAACGAGTGTTTTTGCGCATTTTGTAAAAAAAAGAGCCGGATAAATTTTGATGCCGAACTGGATATCCTAAGTTAAAAAGAATTAAAAGAGGAATGCCTTATTTTTATTTTTTAATTGTTTTTATTACAATAATTACTAAATGAAATCGATTGCTTTTGAATATTTTTCAAAACCAAAGTATGTCCCGTTTCTTAGGATGTATCAAGAATGTCTCCGCTATAAATCTTAACTTTTAAATGGCCCGTTTAGTAAAAAAGGCTTGTTAGAGATCCTGGTTTTGAGTAAAGTGATGATTTTTTAATATTTTTTTAATAATTGTTGTTTTGACAATAAAAGTTTTTACATTTAGCTTTCTATAGTAGCCCAACCTATTTAATTATAAACCAGTTAAGACCAATTCATGGAGATTTTGAACGATGCTCATATTATTGAGCAATTAAAATTGGGGAACAAGGAGGCCTTTGAAGCAGTATTTAAAAAATACTATAAGCTGCTTAATGTATCGGCCTTTTATATTTTACGGGATGAAATGGAAGCTGAAGATACCGTTCAGGGTTTTTTTGTTGATCTTTGGGAAAGACAATTATATACCAATATTAATTCGTCATTAAAAGCTTATTTAACTACAGCAATCCGTAACAGATGCCTCAAAAAAGTTGAAAGCGAAACACGAACGCAAAAAAAATTGGTAGATTATAAATATACACTTACCGAAATAGAGGAGGAAGAAACACCTGTACCGGAAATTTATCCTGAAAAAGTGCTGGCCGATTTGTCGATACAGCGGATGCAGGCTTTTACGCTGGTGCATTATGAGCATAAAAAGTATAAAGATGCGGCCCTTGAAATGGGCATTAGCATAAATTCTTTGAAAACTCATTTAAAACTGGCAATAAAAACTTTAAAAGAAGGGTTAAAGAGTGCCAAATAAGTTCACCCTTTTTATCCATAATGAGGTCTTATAAATAATGACATACAATAAAGCGTATTTTCAGGAACTGATAATTGAGCAAATTACAGGCGTAATAAGTGAGGAAGACAGTCATTTGCTTGAACAGGCTATACAAAATGATCCCCGGATTAAACAACTGTGGGATGAAATGCAACAGGTACTTACTTCAAATAAAGCTCAAACCTTCTTTAATAATATTGATGAAAATAAAGCCTGGGATACAATCCAGGCCGAAATAAAGCCGGTGCGATCGATCAGGCCTGGCTGGGCAGGCGCAGTAAAATGGCTTTCTGTAGCAGCTTTATTATGCATCGCGTTTACCGCAGGATATTATTGGCGGCAAATGCCTGTTAATGCTCTTGTTGCTGCAAAAAAGAATCTTAAAACACCGGCCATTGAGCTACGATTGGCAAACGGGCAGCATATCAACCTGTCTGATACCAGCAAAAAGGTGATCAATATGTCGTTTGCTCATTTAAAGAAAAGTGTTAACGGTTTAAGTTACCAGGTGGATAATAGTAAAAGTGAAGAGTGGAGCACACTCGTTATTCCTTCAAAATTAAACTACCGGATAGTACTTTCAGACGGTACACAGGTTTGGTTAAATTCTGTATCAAGCCTGCGCTTCCCGTTTTCATTTTTAGGCAAAACCAGGGAAGTGTACTTAACAGGCGAAGCTTTTTTTAAAGTTGCAAAAAATGCTGCCCACCCGTTTATAGTTCATACAGGCCAAACTGATGTAAAAGTTTTAGGTACTGAGTTTAACGTAAATACTTATCATGCCGGTGAAACAGTAACTTCGTTGGTTGAAGGCTCGGTATCAACAAGCGGTCAGGATAAACAAAAAATGCTTTTACAACCTGGCTACCAAGCTGTTTATACATCGGGGGCTGGGTTTCGGGCCCAACCATTTGATTCTGCTGTTGAACTGGCCTGGATGAATGATATTTATTATTTCCATAACATTAAACTTCACGATATAAGCGATGTGCTGCTCCGCTGGTTTGATGTAAAAGTGGTTTTTGACGATCCAGCGAAAGCCGACGAAGCATTTAGTGGTGCTATTCAAAAAAACAAACCAATTGAAGTTTTCATTCAAAATATTAAAGCATCTGCAGGAGTTTCGGCCCTTTTAAAGGAAGGGGTTTTACACATCAGGTAAGAAAGCGCCACGGTTAAACCACAACCTGTTTCCCGGTTATTTAATGCCTGGCCCTTAAGCGCCATGGGAATCATTTGCCCTTGTTTGTCAAATGGGTAGCATTAGTAATGCATTGAAATAGTGTTGATTAACAATGTTTGTTTTTCATTGTAATAAAAAAAATACAATTTTTCTTGTTTCCGTTCACCCGTTTTAGCAGGAACAGGTCTTAGAGAAAACCAATCGTAAACCCAATAAATATGGAGAGAATTCTATTCAGCCGGCGGCTTATACTGCCCTTTATTTTTCTTTTATTGGTAACCCGGTATAGCGCTGTACAAGCGCAGGGTACTGGACCAATAACACTTAAAAAGGCTAACATCAGTTTGGCCGATGTATTTAAATCAATCAAAAAGCAAACGGGCCTAACCGTTTTTTACAGTAACACTCTTTTGAATGACAAAGAATTGGTTACTGTTGATTTTAAAAACGCTGAACTGAAAGAAGTGTTCGGCGTTCTTTTGAAAGGAAAAAACCTGAATTATGTAGTGCGTGACCAACTCGTTGTTATTGAAAAGAGCGAACCCGCGCCCGTTGTAAACCCTCCCAAAAAAGAACCTGCAGGAGCCGTCGTTCCTAAAAAAGTGCAGGGGATTGTTTCTGACGACAAAGGCCTTACTTTACCAGGTGTAAGTGTTAAGGTTAAGGGAACCATGAACGGCACACAGTCAGACATGGATGGAAAGTACACTCTTAATTTAAAGGAAGGCGGAGGGTCAATTATTGTATTTTCATTTGTGGGATCAAAATCGCAGGAATTTGATCTTGCAAACTATTCTCCATCAGCCGGCGGCGTTTATAAAATTAATGTGCAAATGGGCGCTGATAAAAATGGCCTTGAAGAAGTTACCGTAGTTGCCTACGGTACGCAAAAAAAGGCGAGCCTTGTTAGTTCGATTACCTCTATAAACCCTAAACAGCTCAAGGGGCCGTCAAGTAACCTTACCACCATGTTGGCAGGCGTTGTACCGGGGATGATCTCTTACCAAAGAAGCGGTGAACCGGGTGCTGATAATGCCCAGTTCTTTATCAGGGGCGTGGGTACGTTTGGAGCTGGTAAGGTTGATCCGCTGATATTGATCGATGGTATTGAAATGGGCACCACCGATCTGGCAAGGCTTCAACCGGATGACATATCGGGCTTTTCGGTGCTGAAGGACGCTACAGCCTCATCACTATATGGTGCAAGGGGGGCAAACGGTGTAATATTGGTTACAACTAAGCGTGGTGAGACGGGGGCTGTAAAATTCAATATCCGCGGTGAAAATTCAACATCATCAAACGTTAAGAATATTGATCTGGCCGATAATATTAGTTACATGACATTGGCTAATGAAGCGGTACTTACCCGTAATCCGCTGGGCATCTTGCCTTATTCGCAAAATAAAATAGACCATACTGCAAAAGGTGATGACCCGCTGTTATATCCCAGTAATAATTGGATCAAGCAGTTGATCAAAACCAAAACCAATAACCAACGGTTTAATATGAACGCCAGCGGCGGGTCAGAAAAAGCTAAGTACTATCTGGCCATGACCTATAATATTGATAATGGCAACCTGGCCGAGAACAGCCTTAACAATTTCAGCAATAACATTAAGCTGCAATCATATTCTCTTTTATCAAATACAACTTTAAACCTTACTAAAACCACTGAGGCGGTGGTGAGCTTAAAAGGCCAGTTTGATAGTTATCATGGGCCTATCGGCGGTGGTGGTTACACTTTTTTAAACGCCCTTTGGAGTAACCCTGTCGCTTTTCCGGCAATTTATCCGGGTAATTTGCTGCCATATGTAAATCACCCGCTTTTCGGTAATGCCATTATACCTGGTGGCGGTTTGTATATGAATCCTTATGCGCAATCCCTGTCTGGTTTCCAAAGCTCAAATACCAGCACACTGACAGCGCAATTAAGCTTAAGTCAAAAGCTTGATTTTATAACGCAGGGTTTATCGGCAAGGGCAATGGCGTATACTACGCGTTATTCATACTTCACTGTTTCACGTCAGTATAGTCCTTATTATTACCAATCGGATGTAGTTAACGGAACGTTTAATGGCTTAACGCTACTTAATAACGGTTTGGCAGGCAGCAGCATTGGCAATACGCCAACCGAATATTTGACTTATAATCAAGATCCGGCGTTAAATGTTTCTAATTCCATAGCTTACATTGAAACGGCGGTAACCTATAACCGCACCTTTGCTCAAAAACATGCTGTTAGCGGGTTACTGATCGGGACTATGCGTAACTATCTTACAGGTAATGCCAAAACATTACAATTATCATTGCCGTCACGTAATCAAGGGGTATCGGGCAGGTTTACCTATGGTTATGATAACCGGTATCTGTTTGAGTTTAACTTTGGTTACAATGGGTCTGAGCGTTTTGCAAGTAATCATCGTTTTGGTTTTTTCCCGTCTGTGGGTGCGGGTTGGGTAGTGTCGAACGAGAAGTTTTTTGAGCCATTACTTTCAACTATTGATAATCTTAAATTCAGGGTTACCTATGGTTTAGTAGGTAATGATCAGATCGGAAAGCCGGAAGATCGGTTTTTCTATTTGTCTGACGTTAGTTTAAATAATGGCGCCTATGGCCAGTTTGGTACCAACTACCTATATAGCAGGCCGGGCGTAGCTACCAGACGTTATGAAAATCAGAATATTACCTGGGAGCAATCAAGGCAAACTAACCTCGGTATGGATTTAACTGTGGCCAAAAACTTCACCTTAACAGTTGATGCCTACCAACAAAAACGTGACAATATTTTAATGGTACGCAGCACCATCCCAACCTCTATGGGTTTGCAAGCTGATATATCTTCAAACGCAGGTAAATCATCCAGTAAAGGTGTGGACATTGCTATGGATTACAAGAAAAACTTTAACAACTCTTTCTGGATCCAATCGCGCGGTACGCTTACTTATGCTAAGAGCAAGCTGTTGAAAAATGAAGAACCTGTTTACCCAAATAACCTTCAATACCTGAGCAAAGTAGGTAATTCCTTAAGCCAGATATATGGCCTTATAGCCGAGCGGTTATTTATTGACAATGTAGAGGTAGCCAACTCGCCCGTCCAAAGCTTTGGCGACTATAAAGCCGGCGATATTAAATACCGCGACATGAATGGCGATGGAAAAATAACCAGTTCGGATATAGTGCCGATAGGGTATCCGCAAGTGCCGGAAATCATCTACGGTTTCGGTTTTTCTGTTGGGTATAAAAACTTCGATATCAGCGCGTTTTTCCAGGGCTCGGCAAGGTCTTCTTTCGTCATCAATTCAGCAGATATTTCTCCGTTTTATTTAGTGAGCGGCCTGCAGAACAACGGCCTTAACACAGGTAACCAAAGCGGTCTGTTAAAATCAATTGCCGATGATCACTGGTCTGAAGATAATCGTAACCCTTACGCGTTTTGGCCACGCTTAAGTAATACTATACAAGCCAACAACAGCGCAACCCCAAATTCTCCAACATCAACATGGTGGTTAAGGAATGGCTCGTTCCTGCGCCTGAAGTCGGCAGAACTTGGATACAATTTCAATAAGAGTCAACTCAAGTTTATCCATTTGAATAGCGCACGTATCTATCTAAACGGCTTAAACCTGTTAACCTTCAGTAGCTTCAAGCTTTGGGATCCCGAAATGGGAACCTCAGGATTGGGTTACCCGATTCAAAAAGTATTTAACGTGGGCCTGCGGGTAGAATTTTAAAAGCTTTCAAATTAATTATATGAAAAGTAATTTTATACAAAAAATTAAGCAATCGGTATTAAGTCAAACACCAAAGAGGAATATCTCCCTGGTAATAATGACCTTAATAATGATTGTACCGGTAACATCTTGTAAAAAATCATTTTTGGATGTTGTTCCTGATAACGTATCAACAATAGCCAACGCCTTTGTTTCACAAACCGAGGCAGAGAAGTATTTGTTTACCTGCTACTCATACCTGCCAACGGAAACAGATCCCACTTATAATGTTGGGCTTACCGCCGGTGATGAAGTTTGGGTGGAAGACCCTGCAAATCACATACGGTCAACAAACGTACTGCAACTGCCCAGAGGATTCCAAAACTCGTCTGACCCTATAGCCAATTATATGAATGGTACCAGGGACGCGGCTGCGAATTATAAGGCTATACGGGATTGTAATGTCTTTATTGAAAATGTCAGCGACAAAAGCAAAGTGCTGGATTTGGATATTGACACACGTGAGCGTTGGATAGCAGAAGCCCAATTCTTAAAAGCTTTCTATCATTTTCAACTTTTCAGAGCTTATGGGCCAATACCCATTATCGATAAAAATCTGCCCATTGACGCGTCCATCGACGATATACGGGTAAAACGCAGGCCGGTTGATGAAGTAGTAAATTATATAGCCGGATTATATGATCAGGCTGCTGCAAAACTACCTTTAACAATCAGGAATGAAGGAAGTGAACTGGGTCGTGTTACCAAGGCGGCTGCTTTGAGTATGAAAGCCAAATTGCTGGTAACGGCGGCAAGTCCGTTGTTTAATGGCAACCCGGATTATAATTCATTCAAGAATAAGGATGGCGAGCAGTTGTTTAACCCTACTTTTAGTGTCGAAAAATGGCAGCGCGCTGCCGATGCCTGCAAAGCAGCCATTGATTTTTGCGAATCCCAAAATATACGCCTTTATACGTTTCCTACACCTACTAATCCACTTAGTCAAACTACTATGACTCAAATGGGTATCAGGAACGCGATGAGCGAAAAGTGGAATGAAGAACTGATATGGGGGCTAACTGCCAATAATAACATCAACTATAATTCATTCTTCCAGTCGATGTGCGCCGGGCAATATGATTTTAACAATGCCGATGCCGCAAAGTCAGCCAATCGCCCGTTACTTGGCCCTACCTTAAAAATGGCTAAGATGTTCTACACTAAACACGGGGTGCCGATTAACGAAGATAAAACGCTTGACTTTAGTGATATAGCTCAGCTAAGGGTTGGTACACATGACGAGCGTTTTAACATCAAAGAAGGGGAAACAACTGCAAGGCTTAATTTTGACCGGGAGCCACGTTATTATGCCGACCTTGGATTTGACCGCGGTGTTTGGTATATGGCCAACAGCCCAACTAAAACCGATGAAGATACCTGGTGGATGAAGGCCCGCGGTGCCGAAGTTGGGCAATCGTCACCTATACCAATTGCTGGTTTTTATATGAAAAAAGCCCTTAACTGGCACTACGAATGGGCAACGGTTACCTATATCAATTACCCTTGGCCCGAAATGCGTTTGTCTGATCTGTATTTGCTTTATTCAGAGGCATTAAATGAAGCTCAGGGGCCTGTAGCTGATGTATATACCTACGTAAACCGCGTGAGAGCGCGGGCCGGCCTGCCTACGGTTCAGGATGCCTGGACTAATTACAGTATTAATCCAACCAAATACACTACAAAGGATGGAATGCGGTCAATCATTCAGCGTGAGCGCAGCCTTGAACTTTGTTTTGAAGGCCACCGGTTTTGGGATCTATTGCGCTGGAAAACAGCCGGTATTGAACTTAACGGAAACGTAACAGGATGGACAATAAGCGAAAATTCACCTCAGTTGTATTATCGCGAACGGCTGATTTTTTCGCGGCATTTTGTGATTCCGCGCGATTACTTATGGCCAATAAAAGAAAGCGATTTACTGGTTAACCAAAACCTGGTTCAAAACCCTAACTGGTAGATATAGCGACAATATGTTTAACAATAAAAACATTCACATGGAAACAATGAAATTACGGGCTGCTTTCTGGATCGGGTTGTTAGCAATAATAATAACAGGCTGTAAGCAGGAAACACTTAATAAACCTACTATAACTAATAACAACCCGCCTGGAGTTGTTACCAACGTGCAGGTACAAAACGAAAACGGTAAAGCCAGTTTAACTTATACGTTACCCGGAGATAATGATCTGTTTTACGTAAAAGCAGTTTACGAAACCTCTCCGGGTAAAACACGCGAGGTAATTGCATCACGCTACACTAATACATTAACTGTTGATGGCTTTGGCGATACTCTGGCACATGTGATAAAACTTTACGCGGTAAATTCAAGCGAAAAGGCTTCGGCACCTGTTAGTGTCACAGCAAACCCTTTAACGCCACCATATCTTCTTGCTTACCGATCACTTAAAATAACTGCTACTTTCGGTGGTTTTAACATTGCTTGTGATAACCTTACCCAGGATAACCTGGTTATTGTACCAATGGTTGATACCGCTAACAATGGTTTATATGTGCAGCCAAAGGGTATGGATAATGTTTACAGTAACAGTATTTCAATAAAGGCCGCTGTAAGAGGCCAGCCGGCTATTGAGCGGAAGTACGCATTCTTTGTAAGGGATAGATTTTTAAATAAATCCGACACTTTATTTTTAAATCTTACACCTTTTTATGAGGAGCAGTTTTCAAAATCGGATTGGTCGGTTTACAAGCTGCCAGGCGACGCAACCAACTTGTATTCATATACCGATGTAACCAAAATTTTTGATGGAAACTTTACCGGCGGTTGGCCAAATTGCCTCTTCACGGTTGAAAGTGCCGGAAGCCCGCAAATGGTAACAATCGATCTTGGTAAACAAAGGGTATTCAGCCGCTTTATTCTCAATCCATTCATCGAGATCGGTAATGTATATTATGTAAGGGGTAATTTGCGTGATTTTGAAATATGGGGATCAAATTCGCCAAATGTGAATGGCTCGCTGGATGCTTCGTGGACAAAATTGTTAACCTGTAATATAGTAAAACCATCTGGTTCACCTTCAGGTACGGAAACAGCTGCTGATTACAAATATGCACATGATGGATGGGGCTTTGATTTCCCGGCCGGATTAAGTGCTTACAGATACATCAGGATCAGGAGCTTGCGTAATTGGACAGGATCGTACTTTATGAGTATCAGTGAATTTACCATGTTTGGAAAGTAACAAGGCCGATGCATTTATCAATTTAATTACAATTATGAAACTATATAAAATAACATCATGCTATCTTTTAGTGCTGGCCGTTTTCATTATGAGCGCCTGTACCAAAATGGATGATTATAAAAAGAAATATGAGCCCAATGGGGCAATAATATATCCGGGCAAACTGGATTCCGTTCAGGTGTTTTCTGGCCGGAACCGTGTTTTGCTAACTGGTCTGTTTACATCTGACCCTAAAATTGTGAAATACCGGGTATACTGGAACAGTAAACAAGATTCGATAGAAACGCCTGTAACCCGTACATCAGGGGTTGACACGGCTA
Source organism: Mucilaginibacter rubeus (assembly GCF_014643835.1). Classification (GTDB taxonomy): domain Bacteria; phylum Bacteroidota; class Bacteroidia; order Sphingobacteriales; family Sphingobacteriaceae; genus Mucilaginibacter; species Mucilaginibacter rubeus. Next base: position 765,625 of record NZ_BMKD01000001.1, read on the forward strand.
AATTGGTCATACCTAATTTGCCTGAAGGTACAATGACCTTCGAGGTCCGCACTTTTGATAACGGGGGCCATATTTCCGTTCCGGTTACATTGGCTGCTAATGTATATGGTACTCTTTACCAAAGTTCACTTATCAACAGAGGTATAATCGCGGTCAAATTACAAACAGATGGCTCAGCTTTAATTAACTGGGCTGACGTGAATGCTGATGACGGGTTGGTTTCAATGGAACTAAAATACACAGACGCTGCCAACAAACAACGTGATACAGTAATTGTATCGCAGCCAACTGGTTTAACCACATCTCTCCCTAAATTTAATGCTGGAAAAACGCTTAGTTACCGCACAGGTTTTAAACCCAATAAAACGGCCATCGATACTTTTTATGCAGATTACGTAGACCAGAAAGTAATTGATGTAACTAATGCTTACCTCTTAAACACAGGGCCTTTTCAAAGAAACACCTTTGATGGCCGTTGGGGAACCCTCGCTGCGCCCTGGATAACCAATGCGGCGGCCAAAAATAAAGATGGCGGTACCAATGGGGGCTACAGTTCTGATGGCGGTGGTACCATTAACTGGGAAACATGGAATAATACCCCGGTAGTAAACGGTATCGTATATCAGGTTACTTCTTCGCAGCTATCGGCAGGAAGTTATACTGTGTCATTTGATGCCTATTCGGAAGTGCAATCAAATTCATCGGTTTATTGTGTGGCAGCCGCCGGAGGGAACGGCATCCCGATACTCGCAAACCTTTCAACAGCGCTGGGATCTGTAAAGATGTATAACGGTGCAAAGGCTGGTACAACCAGTCCGAGTTCAAGGGATGTGAAAACTTTTACTTTTACACTTTCTTCACCGCAGGTTGTGTCCATAGGATTTCTGGGTAACCTGGTTGGTAATGGAAACCCAGGCAATTATTTTACGGTGTTTAATATTAAACTGTTTAAAAATTAAAAGTGATAAAAAGTCCCTGGTGTTAGCCAGGGACTTTTTACTTTAATATAGCTATGGTTTACAATTGAGCTTATTCATAAATGGCTACTTGTACGGGTTCGTCCTCTGGTATTTCGTCAATTTGAGCTGATATCGATTTTTTTGTAGCATTTGAGGTAATAAAACTCATGCCAAATGCAAGTAAAAGCAGGGGTACTGTCATCCAGATTACCTGATGGATACCATAATGAGCAATCACAAAACCACCCAGTAAAGTGCCCAATGTAATACCGGCGTTAAAGAAGGAGGGAAGCAGGCTGTTTACAAAGTCAAGCGCTGGTTCCTGAATGCCATGGGTAAGCTGTATATTTGCCGCTAAAAATCCTCCGGTGTGTATAAATCCCCAAACTGAAAGAATAATAACCATTGGAATAAAATGCCCGCCAAACAGATATGCCAAAACATGGGTTGCAACTAAAGAAAGCAAAAACAGCCGCGTTGTAAGCGTTACATTTTTACTAAGCGCTATACCCATAAGCCAGTTGCCGGCTATCCCTGTACCTCCAAATACCAGCAGCATGATGCTAATTTGAGCTCCGCTCATACGCGAAACTTTATCCAGGTATTCGGCAAGATAACCATAGGTGGCAAACATGCCTGCCAGGATAATGGTTGAAGCCAGTAGCTTAATCCATAAGTGTACACTCCGCAGCAGCTTTACCTGGCTTTTGGGACTTGCCTGTTCCTCATTAACGGGCATTGAAGGTGCAAATAGCGTCAACGCGCCAAAGGCTAATAGGTTAATGACGGCTGATAAGATAAAAGATGCCCTCCAGCTAAAAATATCTGCCATATAAGTGGTTAAGGGTACGCCCAACACGGTGGCAACGCTAAGTCCGGCCATTACTATAGAGATGGCTTTGGGCGCATCTTTTGGCCCTGCTTGTTTTGCAGCTGCAGTCATGGATACAGCCCAAAACACCGGGTGTAAAAACGCCGGTAGTATACGGGCAATCATAAGCACGGTGAAGTTCGGCGCTATTGCTGATAACAGGTTAGAAACAACAAATATTCCCAATACCAGGCACATCACAAATTTGCGGTTAAGACGTGCTGTTAGCATATTGGTAAACGGTCCCGCAAGCGCCACCGTTAACGCGAAGGCACTAAGCAGCCAGCCTGCCGTATCAATGGAAATATGAAATTCTTTCACCAGGTCGGGAAGGATACCGATAACCCCGAACTCCGTGGTTATGATACCGAAGGCACCAAGGGCCATAATGTAGATTAATCTATTCATGAGTAGATATATTTAAATATTTGAATGTTTCGATGTTTTCGCATTGAAATAGCAGGTTAAATCAGAAGATATTAATACTTAACTTTTCAATTCGTTCAGGCAGGCAATGTATTCATCAAGTACCTGCTGGTTCAATACATATTTAAGGTTGCGGCCTTCTTTTTGTGATAACAATAAATCGGCATCAACCAGCTGTTTAAGATGGTGTGATACGGAAGGTTGGGTAAGGTCAAGGAGGTCGTTTACCTCCGCACAGTAAAGGCAATCTTTCCTTTTTTTAAACTGTTGTAAAATAGCTATCCGGTTTGCATCGCTCAGCGCCCTGGATATTTTCTCTATTTTTTTGTTGTCCATTTTTTTGCCGTCAATTATATGTAATCAACGTTATAATGTAAAGGTAAAATAATATTAACATATAGAAATGTTTCTATGTATTTAAAGCATATAAATGACAATAAAAGGATATATGGGCAGGCCTTATGGAGGAGAGATGCTTCTCCGATGCTTCATTTTGTCACAAATACCCCCGTTTGTTGGCACTTTTGCCTGTTTAATAGTGATCGTGCTGATCTTAATTTTATGGTATGAAGGTAGTAAGAGTACAATACACCACACGCGCGGAGTTTGCGGCCACCAATCAGCGGAACATCGCTGCCATTGTTGAAGAGTTGAAAACTTTAAATCATCCCGGTATTAAATATACAGCATGGCTATTGCCCGACGGTAAAACATTCATGCATTTCGATCAGCTCGAAAATGAAGAAGCCCACCTTGTATTACAAGGGCTGGCTTCGTTCCATAAGTTTGCTGACGAACTTGAAGCCAGTGATTTAGAAGTCGAACCCAAGCTTGAGCTGCTTTCGCTTGTGGCGTCTACGGAGACCTATTTTTAATGCACTAAAACTACTGTTTGCCGATTGGTAAAGCCGTTTCTGTTTTCGCAGCTTTCATCACGAGTTTGGTTTCTACTTTACCAATTGCAACGACCGCGAAAAGCCGGTTCATCAAAAAATCATAGTACTCTTTGCGGTCTTTTACGGTTACCTTAAGTATAAAGTCAAAATCGCCGGTGAGGTGATAGCATTCCAGTACTTCCGGAAGTTTAATGATCTCACTTTCAAAATGACTTAAACTGTGCTGACTGTGATCTTTCAGTTGCACATGCGTAAAGGTCATGAAATCCAGCTCGAGCTTTTCATGATCAAGCACCGCAACGTATTTTTTAATATAGCCTCGCTCCTGGAGCGAACGGATCCTGTTATTGATAGGAGTAGTGGTTTTGTTAAGCTTAAGGCCTATCTCCTGGCCGGTAAGGCGCGCATTTTCCTGTAAAAGCTGGAGTATGCGGATATCTGTTTCATCGAGTTGGTTGAGCATGAGAGTTATAAAAACTAAAATATAAGCTTTAAATATTTATCAAAAGTTTTAAAACCTGTTTTTAAGAAGATTTTTAGTCTTAAAAACCAAATTTTAAGTGCTGTGTGGATTATGAGATTGTGAATATACAATTTTACATCGTAATACTATGGAGCACGACAAAAAACAACTATCGCCGGTAATCCTTGTTACGGGCGCCCGGGGGCAGATCGGTACCGAACTGGTTGCCGCTTTAAGAAATGTTTATGGCAGGGAACAAGTAATTGCCACCGACTTACATGATGCTATGGCAACCCCGGATTTAGAGGGGCCATATCATCAGTTAAATGTATTAGATAAAGATGAGCTGGAAAACCTGATTGCTACCTACGGAGTAACTCAAATTTATCATCTTGCAGCTACCTTATCTGCCAAAGGAGAAGAGGCTCCGTTAAAAGCATGGCACCTGAACATGCAAAGCCTGCTCAATATATTGGAAGCAGCCAAAGATCATAAATTGGATAAAGTGTTCTGGCCGAGCAGTATTGCCGTATTCGGGCCATCAACAGCACGTAAGATCAGCCCCCAGAATGCTTTGCTTGATCCGCAAACGGTCTACGGTATCAGTAAGGAAGCTGGTGAACAATGGTGCGCCTATTACAGGGAGCATTATGGGGTGGATGTACGCAGCTTGCGTTATCCGGGATTGATCAGCTACAGCGCGCCGGCTGGCGGGGGTACTACAGACTATGCAGTAGCTATATTTCACGAAGCTTTGCAGAATGGATCTTACGAATGCTACCTGAACCCCGACACCGCATTACCTATGATGTATATGGATGACGCGGTAAGGGCTACACTTCAACTGATGAACGCGCCCGTGGAAGCACTCAAAGAACGCGGAGCATATAATATCGGTGCTTTAAGTTTTACACCTGCTCAGCTTGCCGCAGAGTTGAAAAATCACCTGCCCGATTTTACCATTAGTTATAACACCGACAAGCGCCAGTCCATTGCGAACTCATGGCCCGCCGGTGTTGAGGATGCTGAAGCAAGGCGCGACTGGAACTGGCGTCCTGAATATGATCTTGTTACTATGACTGCAGATATGCTCGGTCATCTTACACCTGTTTATAAAAATAACAGCAATACTGCCGCAGTGAGTTAAATAAGGGTTTAATGAGAGACCTGAATATTACCCAATCGATCACAGCCCGGGATGCTGCTTCGCTGGAAAAGTATTTTAGTGATATTGCCCGCGAGCCAACTATCAATACGGAAGAAGAAGTTCTGTTAGCTCGGAAGATCCGGCAGGGAGATCTGTCGGCTTTGCATAGGTTGGTAAAGGCCAATCTGCGTTTTGTGGTTTCCGTGGCAAAAAAGTATCAGCACCAGGGCATGCCCATGGGCGACCTGATAAGCGAAGGTAATTTGGGTTTGCTTGAAGCTGCGAAACGGTTTGACGAAACCCGCGGCTTCAAGTTTATATCTTATGCAGTTTGGTGGATCAGGCAGCGAATCATGGAAGCGCTGTTGGATAAAACGCGGATGATCCGCCTGCCTGCCAACCAGGTGGATATGATTGTTCATGTTAACAGGGCTACAGGGGTTCTGGAACAACGACTTGAGCGACTGCCCGTTCAGGATGAAATAGCGGCATTCCTGGAAACTGCTGAATGGAAAGTAAAAGAAGCTTTACATGTGGCTCCTTTTACTCATTCGTATGATAAAGCCGATACACCCGGCAATGACGGATACAGCCTGCTTGATCGTTTACATACAGATGAACCCGGAATAGAAGGCCTTTTGGAAGCTTACCAACTTAAACAACAGCTTGATGATTTGCTTAATAAGCTAAACGATGCTGAACGATCTGTTGTGTTTTATCATTATGGTCTGGACGGGCACAGTGAACTCTCGGCTCCCGAAATCGGTAACCGGCTTGGTATTAGCGCAGAAAGAGTGAGGCAGCTAAGAAACCGGGCTATTGACAAGCTTAGGGAAAGTGCTAATTTGCAAAAACTTGAAATTTAAGATAAAGGGTAGGGATTTATTTTCTGTGTCTTAATTTCTTTCGGTGCTTTATCCTTTGTTTGTTAACTTCACTAGCCCATTATTCAGGGCTAATTTGCGACTAAAATGAGCTCCTGAACCATTTATCTTGCATTCGCTGAATTAAGCAAACGTTTGCGCTAAATTAAGATCGCAGGAAATTAGGCATTCCTATTTAACCTTTATAATTTAGGAACTTAAAAACATCATGGTCGGTACACTTAATATACGGTCAATCATGTTCAACCCTACAAATGCAAATGAAAAAAATACTCCTCTCTTTATTATTGCTAACCCTCATAATTTCACAGGCTTTTAGCCAGGCGAAACATAGTTTTAAAATTGCTGATGGCAACTTTATTTATGATGGAAAACCCATCCAAATCCACTCGGGCGAAATGCATTTTGCAAGAATCCCTAAAGCTTACTGGAAGCAGCGCCTGCAAATGCTCAGGGCAATGGGTATGAATACGGTTGCTACTTACGTTTTCTGGAACCATCATGAGGTCAGTCCGGGTGTATGGGATTTTAAAACGGATAACCGCGATATCCGCGAGTTTGTAAAAACAGCACAGCAGGAGGGCTTAATGGTAATATTAAGGCCGGGGCCTTATGCTTGTGCCGAATGGGAATTTGGCGGCTATCCTTGGTGGCTCCAAAATGATAGACAATTGGTTATCCGCAGTAAAAACGAACGCTTCCTTGATTCATGCAAAACTTATATTAACCAGTTGATGGGGCAGGTTAAAGACCTGCAAATAACCCATGGCGGGCCAATAATCATGGTTCAGGCCGAAAATGAATTTGGATCATATGTAGCCCAGCGTAAGGATGTGCCGCTTGCCGATCATAAAATTTACAGCGCAGCTATAAAAGATCTGCTTTTAAAAGCGGGCGTTGATGTGCCATTGTTTACTTCTGATGGCGACTGGTTGTTTGAAGGCGGCGTAATTAAAGGGGCATTGCCAACTGCCAATGGCGAAGGTGATACCAAAAATTTGAAGAAGCTCATTAACCAATATAACGGAGGAAAAGGCCCTTATATGGTGGCCGAATATTATCCTGGCTGGCTTGACCATTGGGGCGAGAAATTTGAAAAAGTATCCGAGACCTCGGTAATTAAAGACCTGGAGAAGTACTTGAAAGATACCGTATCATTTAATATATACATGGCACATGGTGGCACCAATTTTGGTTTCACAAGCGGTGCTAATTATGACAAGGAACATCAAATTCAGCCGGATATCACCAGCTATGATTATGACGCCCCTATCAGCGAGGCAGGATGGGTAACTCCCAAGTTTACAGCTATCCGCAACCTGATGAAAAAGTATGCAGCTTATGCTATTCCTGAAGTACCCGCGCAGCTTCCGGTGATCCAGATACCGGTTATTAAGCTTACCAAAACGGCCGATTTGCTGGAGATGGCGAAAGACCAGCCCGCTGTAGAAAGCGATACCCCGCAAACATTTGAAACGCTTAAGCAAGGCCATGGCTATGTATTATACAGCCGTAAATTTACCCAACCTGTCAGCGGCACTTTAAATCTGGAAGGCCTGCGGGATTATGCAACCATATATGTAAATGGCGAAAAAGTTGCAGAGCTTAACAGGCAAAGTAATAAATTTAGCTGCCCTGTAAATATTCCTTTTAATGCGCGTTTGGATATTTTGGTTGAAAACCTTGGCAGGATCAATTACGGGGGCGAGATCATTCACAATCTTAAAGGAATCATTAGCCCGGTGAAGGTTGATGATCATGAAATTACAGGCAACTGGCAAATGTATAAGCTACCTATGGATAAAGTGCCGACGCTCGGGGCAGGCACAACAAACACAACCGGCCATCCAGCAATTTATCAGGGGACATTTGACCTGAATAAAGTGGGAGATACCTTTTTAGACATGAAGAATTGGGGTAAAGGTATAGTATTCGTAAACGGGATCAACATTGGTCGCTATTGGAAAATTGGCCCGCAGCAAACGCTTTATTTGCCAGGCTGCTGGCTTAAAAAAGGTACAAACAGTATCGTTGTACTTGATCAGTTGAATGATATCCAGCAAACAGAGATCGCTACGGTAACCGTGCCGGTATTAGATGGCCCGGTAAGTAAATAATATAATTTAACTTAATGAATGACGGCAGGAGACTATCCTGTCGTTTTTTTATGGCTGTTATTTAACAGGATTGGGTTTTAATATTTAACTATTACTATTTAAAAATAAGAGGTAATTTAACCTATCGTTTATATCAATAGATAAGCCTTAATAATAGTTCTAAATATTCGTACGGGTTGGTATATTCACACTTAATTATGAAATCCTTAAGTTAGATTAAGGAAAATAAATCCTGTTTCTTATTCCCGAACGAAACAATTTGTAAGCTTTTGGTTTGATAATAAGTGCCGTAAATCGATGAAGATCAGTAAGGTTCTATATGTTATATTTATATTATTGATCGGAACCATAGCGAGGGTATCTGCCCAAAATACCTATGTAGCCGCGGTGCACGGCGTACTCGATCTTCGTAATCAGCCTGTCAATGATAAAATTGAACTGACCGGAAACTGGCTGTTTTATTGGAACCAATTAATAAATCCCAATGACACTACTGCTATTAAGGACAGGCTTTTGGTTGAGTTTCCATTTAAATGGAGTGGATATGCCTGGCGGGGCAAAAAGCTACCTGCGTTTGGCTATGGTACATACCGGCTTAAAATTTTACTTCCCCAAAAACATGGCGAATTAAAGCTGGGCATGCCTGATGTTTACAGCGCGTACAGGCTGTATATTAACAAAAAGTTAGTATCATCAAACGGGAAGGTAACTACTTCCGGAAAGGGATTTGAAGCACATTGGGAATATCATGCTGTTGCCCTGCCCAACAGTGATACCATCAATATTACATTACAAATTTCCAATTTTATACACAGTAAAGGAGGAATCAGTAAACCCATTTTCATAGGGCCTGCGGAAAGAATTGACCTGGCCCGGCATCGCGCCGAAGGTATTGATCTGATGCTGACGGGCTGTTTACTGATGGGGGGATTATTTTTTCTTGGTTTATATCTGCTGGGCAGCCGTGATAAAGCCATTTTACTTTTTGCCTTGTTCTCGATAGTTTATAGTTACCGGATCATAGGTACAGATAACTATGTGCTGCACACCTTATTGCCTGATATTAACTGGTACATAACGGCCCGGTTGGAATATATGAGCTTATTTTCGGGGATAGGTCTGTTTGGGCTTTACACGTTATACTTATATCCGGCAGATGTAAATCGGCGGGTTGTAAATATTATTAATGGCATTTGCTTTTCGTTCACTTTAATGACATTATTTAGTCCTCCGTGGATTTTTACCCAGCTCGTGAACCCATTTTTAGCAGTGATGCTGTTTTGCCTCGTTTATATTCCATATGTATACTCAAAAGCCTGGCGCAATAACAGGCCTGGATCTGTTTATGCTTTAATGAGCGCGTTTGCTTTAATGTCGGTATTTGCGATATCGCTTTTTCATTACTGGGCATTAATACCTCCGTTGCAGCTGGTTAGTTTTTTAGGATATATCGCTTTTTTCTTTTTGCAGTCGCTTGTGTTAGCGCACCGGGTATCATTTGTATTGAAAAAGGCGAGGGCTGAAGCCGAACAGGGTTTAAAGGTTAAAAGTGAATTTTTGAGCACGATGAGCCACGAAATCCGGACACCGCTTAATTCGGTAATAGGGATGAGCCATCTGCTGCTTAAGAACGAGCCACGCAAGGATCAGATCGAACATCTCAACGTCATGCTTTTTTCGGCTAATAACCTTTTGGCAATAGTGAATGATGTACTGGATTATAACAAGATAGAAGCCGGGAAGATAACTTTTGAAAGCATTGAAATGGACCTGGCTGCACTTGCCCGTAATGTAGTAGGTGGTTTGCAAACAGTAGCACATGATAAGGATATAACCCTACGCCTTGATTTTGATAAGAAATTGCAGCATAAACTGCTTGGCGATCCCACCCGCTTATCGCAGGTAATTACTAACCTGGTTCATAATGCTATAAAGTTTACCCCAAGCGGGGAGGTTGTGTTAGGGATTGAGGTGAAAGAACAAACCGAAACTACGGCCACATTAATGGTGTTTGTTAAAGATACCGGTATCGGTATCCCCCGTGGCAAACAAAAACTCATATTTGAACGCTTTACCCAGGCCGATTCGTCCATATCACGCAGTTTTGGTGGGACAGGTTTAGGTCTCGCAATCAGTAAAAAAATATTGGAGTTACAAGAATCGTCCTTGCAGTTGATTAGTGAGGAAGGAGTAGGCTCGGTATTTTATTTTATTAAAACCTTTGAAAAAGCTGGTAAAATATCAGAGGCGGTTAATGTTAACGTTAAACCCGATGCAAATGATAAGCTTCTGAACGGGATCTCTATCTTGCTGGTTGATGATAACCCGATGAATGTGCTGGTGGCGCAAACTTATTTAAAACGCTGGGGGGCTGCTACCGATGTGGCAACCAACGGACAGGAAGCACTTGACAAGCTGGATACGTCAAAACATCGTCTTGTGTTGATGGATTTGCAAATGCCTGTGATGGATGGGTATGAATCCACAAAAAAAATGAGATTGAACGGTATAAATATCCCCATTATAGCGCTTACCGCCAATCTTCCCAAAGACGTAGAGGACGAAGCTTATAAAACAGGTTTTGACGATATTGTGATGAAACCTTTTTTACCCGATGAACTGCATAGTAAAGTATTGCACCACGTTTTTAAGCAGGAGCATGTGTAAGATGTTCCTGAATCAAACTTCCTGTTTATTTTCTGAATAAAAATTTCATTTACTCATAGGGGTAAAATGATCCTGGCGTGTTTCAGGATAAATTTTACTAAAATGAACAGATTAGCTTCCTTATTACTTCTTATTACTTTTATTTACCCTCCCGATAATAATTGGGCCAGGCGGATAATGGAGGAAAATAAATGGATAAACATCCTTACAACCATTAATTACCGCGTTAAGATTTAATTGAATGTTAACCCAAACTGATGATATTTTGGATATAAATAGCGAACAATTGATCCCGCTACTGCTCTCGGGCGATGAGCCGACCTTTGAAAAGGTATATAAGCACTTCATCAGGCCGTTGCATGTGTACGCTATCTCTATTTTAAGAGATGAAGATACGGCGAAGGGGATGGTACAAAACGTTTTTATGCGGCTGTGGGAACGAAAGGAACGGCTGAATTTTACCGGCTCGATAAAGGCCTACTTGTATGGCGCGGTTTATAACGAATGCCTTAACAACCTCAGGCACCAGAAAGTAAAGGTTAATCACCAGCAGCACGTACTGTATATGACAAAGGATAAAGTTGATAGGGGCGCCGGTATGGAACTGCTTGACCTCAAGGAAAAATTACAACAGGCATTGAATGACCTTCCCGAAAAATGCCGCACAGTGTTTCAGTTGAGCAGGTTTGAGGATTTAAAATACCAGGAAATTGCTGATGAATTAGGCATCTCCATAAAAACGGTAGAAAACCAGATGGGCAAGGCCCTGAAAACATTACGGATCAAATTAGTTGATTACCTGCCGTTGATCATTTGGGTTATCAGCCGGGCTTTTAATATTATTTAACATGATGGACGATTTATTAACCAAATACATGCTGAACGAGACCACGCCGGTTGAGAATGAAACCATCAACCGCTGGCTTGGCGAAAATGACGATAACCGGAAATATTTCGATCATTTTAAACTGATCTGGGATACCAGCCGCGAACTTAAAATAGAAAGTAAGCTTGATCCCGAAGCTTCATGGGCCGAATTTAAACAGCTGGCGCAAAACAGGGATGAAGCACCGGCTACAATTAAATCTTTAAAACCGGTAAACCGCTGGCTTAAAATGGCTGCTATGTGGCTGGTGATATTGGGAAGTGCGGGGATCTTGTACACCGTATTCAAACCGGTCAAAGTCAATATGCTTACACTGCAAAGCGGCAAAATAGTACGCAAGGTTACGTTATCTGATGGGTCATCGATCACCATGAATAAAAACTCGGTGTTGAATTACCCGGACAGATTTACCGGCGGTACCAGGGAGATATCATTAAAGGGAGAAGCCTTTTTTGATGTGGCTCATGATAAATCAAAACCATTTATGATCCACGTAAATGATGTAGTTGTGAAGGTGGTAGGCACATCGTTCAATATCAAAACTACCGGCGCCAATACCGAGGTTATTGTTGAAACCGGCGTGGTGCAGGTAATTCAGCAGGAGATCATTGTAAAGCTAAAGCCGAAAGAGAAAGCATCGGTGCAGGGTGGTCGCCTGCAAAAAGGCAGCAGCCAGGATGAGCTATATAATTATTATCGTACCCAAAAGTTCGTAGCTAATAAAACACCACTGTGGCGGCTTGTGGATGTGCTTAATGAGGCCTACCATGCAAATATTGTGATAGATAATAAAAAGCTGGCTAACAGGACTATAACAACCACATTTAAAGCAGATTCACTTGACGGGATATTAGAGGTCATAAGCAAAACCCTGGGCGATGTTAAAGTGGTCAAAAAACCTCATCTCATCATAATCAAAAACTGATGGAAAAGAAACTAAGCATATTATTTTATATAATGCTCGTGTTGGCGGGCTGCCTGCTCATTACCAATGCGCTGGCGCAGGATAACCTGAACCGTACTGTAGCGCTCAATGTTAAACAAAAAAAGATAGCCGAGATCCTCACCATTATCGGCGAAAAAGGGAAGTTTTATTTCTCGTACAGCAATGATGTCATCAAAACCGATAGTGTGGTGAGCATAGTATCATCCGGGCAAACGATCAAAAACTTACTTGATGAGCTGTTTCATGGCAGGGTTGATTATAAGGAGTCGCCGGGATATATTATACTCCGGCCTACCCCGTACAGGTTAGCCCTTGTGCCTGATACCCTGGCCGGGCCAGGCAATGTTTATTACATCAGCGGGTACGTGTATGATGATATCACCGGTAAAAAACTTTACAATGCCAGTGTTTATGAAAAAAATTCGCTGGAATCAACCCTTACCGATCAGAACGGTTACTTCCAGCTCAAGATAAAAGCCAATGGTATGATTACACTTAATGTAAGTAAGGAGCTATATCGTGACACCAGTATCAATTTTTTAAATAATGTAAACGTATCCATAAAGTCACGCGAATATTATTACAGCGCCGATGCCGCAAATTCAAAATCAGACAGGAGCTGGCTGGGCAGAATGTTCCTTTCATCCGGCCAGAAAATACAGAACCTTAATTTAGGTGGATATCTTTCAACGGTTCCGGTACAAACCTCGCTTTTACCAAGTTTAGGAAGCCATGGTATGATGAGCGGGCAAATAGTCAATAACTTTTCGCTCAATATTTTAGGGGGATATAACGGTGGCGTTAATGGCGTTGAACTTGGCGGACTGTTTAATATCAACAAACAGGAAGTTAAATATGTACAGGCCGCCGGGCTCTTTAATATTGTTGGGGGTAACAGCAAAGGCGTTCAACTGGCCGGCATTAATAATAACGACCAGAAAAACATAGAAGGTATCCAGGCGGCTGGTATATATAATATGGTAAAAGACAGTCTTAAAGGCGTTCAGCTTGCCGGGATCTTTAACCACGTGAGCAATAGCAAAGGCATCCAGGCGGCAGGTATTTACAATTACACCCGGAAAAACAACAAAGGTTTTAGTATCGCAGGGATAGCCAATGTTACAGGCAACGAAGCAAGCGGAATACAGGTAGCAGGAATTTTTAATAAAGCCCGGGTGATAAAAGGCGTGTCATTTGCTATGGTAAATATTGCCGATACGCTTGATGGTTATGGCATCGGCTTATTGAATATTTCGCGTAATGGATATGCTAAAATTGAAGTGTACAGTAACGAGATCGCTACAACAAACATCGCCTTTAAATCGGGGAATGCTAAACTGTATTCCATCATATCAGGCGGCGTTAATTTTACAGATAAGCATGTTTATTATAGCACAGGTTTTGGCTTAGGTCACGATTTTATCTTCAATAACAATATGTCACTGTCAGCTGAAGGTTCGACTCACTTACTATTGGCAAAAGGATGGAAAAACCAAAATCAGATAAACCGGGTAAGCGCGTTGCTCAATTTCAGGGCAGGTTCAAAAGTTAGCTTCTTTGCAGGGCCGTCGTTTAATGTTTACACTAATTATGGCAATCATCCCGGAGACAGCGATATTCAGCAGATCATAAAAAACAAACCCGGTTTGATTGATTGGGGTAACCGCACAAAAGGTTGGATCGGTTGGTCGGCCGGTATCACGATATTGTAAGTGTGCTTTAATATGTCCAAATTTGTGCAAATCAATAATCACCTGATGAAAAAACTCCTTTATCTCATTTTGTTCTGCGCATCGTCAGCTTGTTTTGCCCAGGATTCGAATAAAGACGTAACTTTCTTAAACCCATCTACAGTTGGTAAGCCATTTGGCTATTCTCACGCTGTAATTGTTGATCTGGGTAAAAATAAAATGGTGATCATGTCGGGTCAGGTTGGTTTGGATCAGGCCGGCAAGCTTGCCGGCAAAGGTGATCTCGCGAGCCAAACTGAGCAGGTTTTTGCCAATATCAAAAACATTGTTGAGGCTGCAGGCGGGACCATGAATGATCTGGTTGAGTTGAACTACTATATCATAGACGCATCGCAGGTGCAGGTAGTTCGTAATATCAGGGATAGATATGTGAATACAAAGCAACCACCGGCAAGTACACTGGTGCAGGTAAGCAAGCTTTTCAGGGATGATATTTTAATTGAGATAAAAGCGACGGCTGTTATCAAAAAGAAGTGAGGTTAATATTAAGCCTACGAAGTTTTAAAAACTTCGCAGGCTGATTTACGTGTTACCATTTTTTATTGGCAACCCTTGCTGCCTTTACCTGTGCAGCAGTTACCGTATTTGCCTTATTGCCAAAGGCCATTAATTTAAAAAAAACCGACGACAGGTTTCCTTGTCGCCGGTTTTTATGCCTTGTTTATGCCTGTGAGGCAATACTTGTAAGTGAGATTATGAATAATAAAATGAGAGCTTTTTTCAGTCTGTTATTATTTTTTATAGGTGATTTTATAAATATTTCCAGCTACATCATCGGTAACGTAAAGTGAGCCATCCGGGCCTTGCGCCAAGCCGCATGGACGGTGGGCCGCAGCACCTGAAGCTGTATTAGCAGCAGAGCCAGAAAAGCCGTTGGCAAAAACTTCCCACTGACCATCGGGCTTGCCATCTTTAAATGGTTGAAATACCACGAAGTAACCAGCCTGCGGTTCAGGTGCGCGGTTCCATGAACCATGAAAAGCGATGAATGCACCATTTTTATATTTCGCGGGGAACTGATCGCCGGTATAAAATAACAGGCCGTTAGGGGCAAGGTGGCCCGGATAAGCAGCTGCGGGGTCGATAGCATCTTTTCCGCCTTCAATCTTGCCGTCGCCGCCATATTCAGGCATCAGCATTTTTTTATGTTGTTCCTGGTCGTAATACATATAAGGCCAGCCTGCATTATCTCCTTTTTTAAGCGCATACATACACTCGGCAGGTAATATGGCCGATTGTTTAGCAGTGAAATATTGTGGATAGAATTCAAAAAGCTGATCGCGGCCGTGCTGCATTACAAAAAGCTGGTTGTTTTGCTGATTCCAGGTGATACCTACAACATTACGCAGACCGGTAGCATAACGTACACCATCGCCATAATGCTGATTCAATTTATCCGCTTTAAACTGCCAGATGCCGCCGGCCGAATCTAAAATAGGGCAGCCCTTTTGGCCCGGAGAACCTTTTTTACGGTCTTCAACCTGGCAGGCATTTGAGTAAGCGCCAATGTTTACGTAAATGTTGCCATCGTTATCAAGCGTTATGGCCTTAGCTTCGTGCTCGTGGCGGCTAATAAGGCCGGTCACTATTTTTTCGGGCTGATCAGGATTGATCACCTCGCCCTTATCGTTCAGTTTATAACGAAAAACCTCTTCATCCGACGATGCATACAGGTATCCGTTTTTAATCGACATACCTGTGCCGCTATAAGCGCCAAAGCTGTTCTTTACGGTAGCCTTGCCGCCATCTTCGTGAAGCATTAATATCCCCTTGTTGTTTTTAACATTGGTAAGCTTTACATAGATGTCGCCTTGCGGTGTAATGGCAATATGGCGGGTACCACCAAGTTTTTCAGCAATAATACTGGCGCTAAAGCCTTCTGGAGTTTTAATACCCGCGTTTTCTGTTGATGGAGCAGGGGTAGAAGTGCTATCAGCAGTTTTCTTTGAGTCGCTATTACTTTTGCAGGCTGTAATAAACATAATACCTGCCATAGCAACTACAGGCAGTATGGAACGTAATAATTTGCGGTTTTTCATGGTAAAGATTAATGGTTATCAAATTAAGTAAATATACCGATAATCCTAAAATCTGTTTTGTAGTAATCAAGTGACACTTTATGGTTTATTTAACCATACCAATTAATAAAATTTGGCAGCAATAGATTGCGGTATTAATTGTTTGAAATAAAATTTGGTTAAATAGCTTGTGGGTAAAACATAGTATCAATCAACTAATGTTGTGACATATAATGCTGTGTTTGATTAAACCATTGCTGATAGATATCGTCCTAACTATATAAAATTTACAATTATGAAGAAGTTAGCCATATTATCAGCAATAGCAGCCGGAAGCTTATTTATCAGTAAAGCCAACGCCCAGGTATCTATACAATTTGGTATCAATATCCCTGCTCATCGTGTTTATGTACCGGCCCCTCCTCCGCCAGTAGTAGAAGAAGAGCCTGTTTATGATGATAACGTAAATGTTAGTGACGACGATGATTATTACTATTTACCGGAAGTAGAAGCTTACTATAATGTAGGTGCAGGATGCTACTACTACAATGACGGCAGCCGCTGGGTAAGCTGTGCTTATCTGCCAGGCGCTTACCGTGACTATAACTGGCGTACTGCTGTACGATACGAGGTAAGAGCGCCACGACCATACTTGCGTCACGATTTTTACAGGCAAAGGTGGGGCGGTTACATGGGCGACCGTGGTAACTGGGGTCACCGTTTTGACAGAAGGCCTGCAGGCGGCTATGCTTATCGCCCGGGTTGGGGTGGTGACCGTGGAAGCTGGGGCAGAAGACCTAATCCGTATGATAACCGTGGTAACTGGGGAAGTGGCAGAGATAATCATAACTGGGGCAACGGTAATCATGACCGTGGTAACTGGGGTAATGGAAACCAATCTGACAATGACAACCATGGTAACCATGGCGGATGGGGTAACGGACAGCCTAACAATGGCAACAATGATAACCATGGCGGTCATGACAATCGCGGCAACTGGGGTGGCCGACCATCAAACGGCGGCGGTTATGACAGGGGCAATGGTGGTGAGCGTTTTTCTCAAAATGGAAATTACGGCCGGGGCATGCGCAGGTTTTAATATTCTAACTCCCTATATATTAACTGGAAGGTCGCCTGTTATGGGCGATCTTTTTTGTTTATATATTGTTGTGCATTTTTGAGTTATCCTGCATGCATTAATTAATAAGTAATATAAACCATTTATTATCTACTAAACCTGTTTAGCATTACTATTTATATTATATATTTGGTTTTAAAATACTAAATCCTTGAAGAAGAAATTATCTATAGTTGACATTGCCAATAGCCTGAATATATCTAAAACTACGGTATCTTTTATCCTTAATGGTCGCGCGCAGGAAAAACGCATCAGCGATGAGTTGGTGAAGCGCGTACTTCAATATGTGAAAGAGGTTGGTTATAAACCCAATTCGTTAGCCAAAAGTTTACGCACCGGCAAATCAAATATCATCGGCTTGCTGGTGCAGGATATTTCCAATCATTTTTTTGCCACAATAGCCCGCCGCATAGAGGACCTTGCTTACCAAAACGGTTATAAGATCATTTACAGCAGTACAGATAACGATACGCAAAAAACGCGCGAACTGATAGCTATGTTTCGCGACAGGCATGTTGATGGGTACATTATTACCCCGCCCGATAATATTGAAGAGGATATCAGCGATTTGATCAAAGATGGTTTCCCTGTGGTACTTTTTGACCGCTACCTGCCTAAAGTAGCTACCGACTATGTAGTGGTTGATAACCTGTTCAGCACCTTTAACGCCACACAGTACCTTATTGATAAAGGACATAAAAATATAGCTTTTATAACTTACAGCTCTATCCAAACTCAAATGATAGAAAGGCTTGAAGGTTATGAAAAAGCCATGCACCAAAGCAAATTAAAACCCAATATAACCGAGGTCGATTTTCACACTACTGTTCAGGAACTGCTTAAGTTAATGACAAACTTCCTGGAAAAAAATAAAGATGTCGATGCCATTCTGTTCGCCAATAATCATTTGGGCAAATGCGGCTTGAAGGCCATCCGTAAGGCAGGTAAAAATATACCGGGTGATATTGCTTTGATCGCGTTTGACGATTACGAACTTTTTGAATTGTATACCCCAGCTGTTACCGCTATAGCTCAGCCAATTGACGAAATAGCCGACAACGTGATCAAGCTGCTGATGGAAAGGCTTAACGCTGCTGTCCCCGAAGAAAAAAATCAACACATAACATTAGCAACCGAACTAATTATCAGGGATTCATCAAACTAATGAACTATTTTGCAGAATGAATTCAGGGTGATGATGCACCACGTCCTGAACGATTGATTATTTCAATTCATCTTTCAATATAGCCCAAACATTATTGGCTACAATCTTTGCACCCTGAGCGGTAGGGTGGATGCCATCGCCCTGGTTAAGTGAGGGTACGCCTCCAACGCCTTGCAATAAAAAGGGGACAAGGGCCATATTGTTTTTTTTAGCCAGATGGGGAAAAACGTTTTTAAACTTAGCGGTATAATCGGCGCCCATGTTCGGCGGTACCTGCATGCCCAGCAAAACAAGTTTAGCATCAGGATATTTGGCTTTTACCTTATCTACTATGGACTGAAGATTTTTGGCGGTTTCGCTTACCGGGATGCCACGAAGGCCATCGTTGGCGCCAAGCTCTAATACAAAAACGTCTACTTTTTGCTTTAACAGCCAGTCTATGCGGCCATTGCCGCCTGCGGTAGTTTCGCCGCTTAGTCCGGCATTTATTACTTTATACGGTAATTTTAATGAATCAACCCGGCGACTGATAACGCCGGGAAATGCATCTGCAGGATCATCGAGGCCGTACCCGGCAGTGAGGCTATCACCAAAAAACAAAACAATTTTCTTTGATGCCGAATCGGTTTTGACATTTTCTGTGGCAGCTTGCGCCTGATCATTGTTTGATGATTTAGCACCATCGCCGCAACCTGCCATTGTGAGGGCCGCAAGCAAGATACCGCTTAATGTAACTTTGTTCATATAAAATAAATACAATGCGCTCAGGCGTTTGTTCTTAAAATCTCAAGCGGCGGTTTGTTTAATACCCCACGGCTATTCAGTAAGCCAATAACAACCGTCAGCAAACTTACTATTAAAAATAGCACAAGTGCTGGTAATATATTCACACTGTATGGTATTTCAAAACTATATTTTGCCAGGAAATAAGTACCCGCAAAAGCTATCAGGATTCCGGTTAAGGCCGACAGGCTGCCCAAAAACCAATACTCCAACGCTGTTATAGTGAATATTTGTTTACGGCTTGCACCAAGCGTACGCAATAAAACACTTTCCTGGATGCGCTGATATTTGCTGATCCGCACAGATGCTATTAGTACCACAATACCTGTTATAATACTGAACGCGCTCATGAAACGTATAACGTAGCTGATTTTACTTAACAGCTCATCAACAACACTTAAAATTAGCCCCAGATCAATTATCGAAACGTTAGGATAAGCCCTTACTACAACCTGCTGAAAAGCTGCTGATACCTTGTTTGATGGCACGTGTGTCATCAACACATGAAATTGCGGTGCACCCTCAAGTATTCCCTTCGGAAAAACCACCTGAAAATTGGTTTGTACCTTACCCCAGTTAACCTTGCGGATACTGGCAACATATGCCGGCATTTGTACGCCCTGCACATTAAATACTATTTTGTCGCCAATTTTAAGGTTGCCCCGTTTAGAGAGGTTTTCTTCAACAGATACCGGGATTTCTTTTGAAGGATCGGCTTTGCCAATCCATTTGCCATCCAGCAATTTCTCTGATGATGTTAACGAATCTCTGAACGTTACACGGTACTCCCAGGTAAACACACCATGCTGTATTTTAATAGTAGTGTCTTTTGCAAGGTCGGCGGCCGTTTTACCGTTGATTTGTTCAATACGCATCGTAACAATAGGCACTTGTTGCAGCACAGGAAGTCCCTGTTGCTTTGTTAACTGAACAACCCCTTTTTCCTGGCTGCTCTGAATATCAAACAATATCATGTTTGATTGATTGCCGCTTGTAGAAAGATTGACTTGCTGTACCAATAATGTCTGCACAAAATAAAGTGTACAAATAAACATGGTACTTAAACCAATGGATACGATAAGAATAATGGTTTGATTATTGGGGCGGTATAAATTCGCAAATCCCTGTCTCCATAAGTAGCTCCATGAGCCTTTTACTATTGCTTTTGTGATACGCATTAATAGCCAGGCTGTTGCCGTAAGGATCATAAAGGCAATCAGGATTCCTAACGTAAACAGGATACTGCCAATGATGCTGTCTAATTGTAAATATGTAAATGCTATCACAAATACCAGTATCAGCAAATACACGAGCCAACGCAAAGGATCACGCCTGTTGCCACTTTCATCAAACGAGATACGAAGCGTATTGAGCGGCGAGATATTGCGAACGGAGATTAAAGGTAGTAAAGCAAATAGTATAGAGATAATCACACCCAGTAAAATACCCTGGCCAATAGCCATCCACGAAATTTGTACGGAAATGGTAAACGGTAAAAAGTCCTTAAATACAATGGGGAGTAAATGTTGAACAGCGGTACCCAATATAGCCCCGGTAACAGAACCGATAATCCCGATGCCTACAATTTGTATCAGGTAAATCAAAAATGCTTCGGATGATTTAACACCAAGACAACGCATAATAGCTATCGATGCAATTTTTTCTTTTACATAAATATGGATTGCGCTGGCTACACCAACGCAACCTAATAATAAGGCTACAAAACCAACCAGCGATAAAAAACGGCTTAGATCACCGAAGGCTCGCCCCGTATTGTCTTTTTTTGTTTCGATGGTTTCAAAGCGCATCCCTGCCTTGTCAAGCATAGGATCGATCTTTTTCCCGATCTTATCTACATTAACCGACGAATTAAACTTATAATAAAAACTATAATTAACCCGGCTGCCAATTTTTACAAGCCCGGTTTGCTCCAGGTATTGCATGGGGATATAAACTACGGGGGCAATACCCGCCATTACACCGCTTTGGCCTGGTGCTTTATTCAGGATACCGGCAATCTGGAAGTTGAGGTTACCTACTTTCACAGAATCACCCACTTTAGCATTAAACTGTAGCATCAGGGTTTTATCAACCAACGCCATTCTGCCTTTCTTGAAGGTAAGTCCGGCTACCTCGGGTGTGGTTTCTAAAGTGCCGTAGTAGGGGAAATCTCCGTGTAAAGCCCTGATCTGCACCAACCGGGTACCATTGGTGCGCGGAAAATAAGCCATGGACGCAAAGCTTCGTTCCTGTGAGCGGTCGTCGCCTAATGAATCGAGCATATGCTTTAATTTATCGTCGACCGGTTTGTTGCCGGAAATAGATAAGTCGGCACCAATCAGCGTAGCGGCCTGATCGTTCACATCATTCTGTACATTGTATTTGAACGAATAAATAGCCACCAGCGCAGCAATCCCAAATACGATGGCCGATATAAAAAGGAACAGCCTTGACCGGTTGCGCCGGCTATCGCGCCAGGCCATCCGAAACAGCCAGGGGATATTTATTTTTCTTTTGAAATCAATAGCAGTATTATCCATTAGCTTATCCGTTAATGGTTTTTTCGTCGGCAATCAGTTTGCCGCCTTTGATCCTGATGATGCGCTGGGTTTTGGCTGCCAACTCAAGATCATGGGTCACCACTACAAGTGTAGTACCCGCTTCCTTATTCAGGTCGAAAATGAGTTTGATCACCTTGTCACTGGTTTCTGCATCGAGGTTTCCCGTAGGCTCGTCGGCAAAGAGGATCCGGGGGGCATTTGAAAAAGCACGAGCCAATGATACACGTTGCTGTTCACCACCCGAAAGCTGGAGCGGGTAATGATGTCCGCGCTCTGATAAGCCCACTTTATCTAAAAGATCCCAAGCCCTTGCTTTGATGTTTTTTTCGCCTCTAAGCTCAAGTGGCACCATGACGTTTTCGAGCGCAGTAAGTGTAGGTAGCAACTGGAAATTCTGGAATATGAAACCTACATGCTGATTCCGCACTTGTGCACGCTGATCTTCAGTAAGCTTATTAAGGTTAATACCATTAAGCTCAACAGTGCCTGAAGTTGAGCGGTCGAGCCCGGCACAAAGGCCAAGCAGGGTGGTTTTTCCGCTGCCTGATGGCCCAACTATAGCATTGGTTGAACCTGCCGCCACCGAAAAATTTATTTGATCGAGCACGGTGAGCGTACGACCGGCACTTTGGTATGTTTTACTTAAATCAGAGATATTGAGGATATTGTCCACAGATGTTTTTTTATGGTATAGATACAAAAAAGCCGGGGTTGTTACCACGCCCGGCCATTGAATGTCCAAGTATTATGCCATCTTTACTTTTAGCTGACATTGAGTTTAAAGGCGGCTTTTCAAGCTGTCTCTTAGTTTATTTTCCCATTCGTCTTTTAAAATACTCAGCACAATCGAGTCACGGCGGCTGCCATTGGCAAGAGGCGTATGATTTCGCAAAACGCCTTCAACTGTACAACCAATGCTTTTCATGGCAGCTATGCTTCGCTCGTTTCGAGCATCGGCCCTGAATTCCACACGCTCTATTCCCAGTTGGTCAAAAGCCAATTGAAGCAGCAAAAATTTACAATGTTTATTAAGTCCCGTACCCCTGAACTTTTCGCCATACCAGGTATAGCCTAACTGTAAGGTTTGATAGGCAGGCTGAATATCATAGAAACGGGTACTGCCTGCATACCCGCCGCTTGCTTTATCAAAAATTATAAAAGGATATTCCCTACCTGTAGTGCGGCCATTAGCAGCTGCTTTAATATAAGCTCGCATGCCATCCTCGCCGGCAGCACTTGTGAGTGAGTAATTCCAGGTGTCGGGTTCATTGATGGCAAAAGGGAGCAGGTGGTCAAGGTCAGTTTCCTGCAAGGGGCGTAATAGTACCCTGTCGTCTTCTAAAACATAGCTTGCTTCGGGGTGGAATGCAGTGCTCATCGTCAATTGTTGTTACTGGTACTGAAGTTAAGCTTTATCTGCCATTGCAAGCTCATACATCTGGTCAAAAGGTTTATTTTTTAGTTCGATGGCAACAGCCGAGTTCCGCTGCTCACAATATTTTAGCATTTCATAGCAATCGGTTAAAATATCATCATCGATACCTTTAAAAGTCATTTCCACCACTTTTCCAGAGATCTTATAATATTCGTCAAGAGCCGCAATACCCTTCTCGGTTATTTTGATCAGCTTAGCCCGTTTGTCATCGGGGGAGGTTCGTTCATCTATCTTGTTTTCCCGGATGAGCCGGTTAATGACTTCCATGCCGGTTGTTGTTTCGGCAAACATATAGTTGATCAGGTCGCTTTTTCTTACCTCCCCAAGGTGAAGTAAACCATTTAGGTAATAGAAACTTTCGGCAGGAGGGATGCCGATGTGGTTAACTGCCGACCGGAAATAAAGTGAATAAGCGCTCAGGATGCGGCCGAGGGTTTTAAGCAAGTATGCGCCGTTCATGATGCGCTCACCTTTTTTGCCGGCTTGTTTAGGCTTTGGGCGTTGCTTTTGCAGGTAGTATCTGCAAAATGCTTCTACAGTAGGTTGTTCGCTTACTTCTTCAAAAACAGTCCATTCTTCAACTAATTGCACTATTGGTTTCATTTTATTCCGGTTTAGGTGTAAAATTATAAATTTATTTCTAAAATGTTTTAATTATTCCCAAATAGAAATATATTTGTCAAACTATATCGAAATAGAAATATATGGAAAATAAGAATGGCTTACCGTTCCGTTCTGATTTATTTCGATAATTTTAGATTGAAATAAAAATGTTTTGCAGGTTCAGTCGTCAACTATAATAAAAGCGCGATTTGATACCCGCAAAAGAGAATTATAAATCAAGATCACTATGCAACCTGATCCTACAAAAAAAACAAACAATAAACCTCCCGGCGTATTTAGTTTGCTGAAACCATATAAAGGGCTTGTGGCGCTGTTACTGTTATTTGCTTTACTGGGCAACGCCATGAACCTTTGGCTGCCTAAAATTATAGCTAACGGTATTGATGCCTACTCCAATCATCATTTTGTGATAAACGAGGTTATGGCCAAATTTCTGACGGCGACAATTGTGGTATTTTTGTTTGCAGGCTTACAGGCAATTGTGCAAATATATGCATCTGAAAAAGTAGCGCGTGATCTCAGGCAGCAACTGGCTGATAAAATATCCCGCCAAACCCATGCTTTTATCGAGCAGGCAAACCCTTCAAAACTGTTAACCAACCTTACTTCGGATATCGATTCGATCAAACTATTCGTATCGCAGGCTTTGGTTTCTATTGTATCGTCGCTATTTATCATTATTGGCTGCAGTGTTATGCTGCTCACCATTAACTGGAAACTTGCGCTGGTTGTGATCACTATTATTCCCATCATTGGCGGTACTTTTTTTTACGTTTTGAAAAACGTGCGCGCGTTGTTTATGAAAAGCCGCGGCGTTATCGACCAGCTTAATAAAGTAATTAATGAGAGCATACTCGGCGCAGCACTCATCAGGGTGATCAACTCGCAGCAGTTGGAATACAATAAATTCCTGGCCGCCAATACCGAAGCAAAGGATTACGGTTTAAAGATCCTTGGTTTTTTTGCCGGGCTCATTCCTATTGTAACGTTTACCGCTAACATGGCAGCATTTACTATTTTGGTAATGGGCGGGCATTTCGTAATCAGCGGCAGCATGACCCTGGGTAGTTTCGCGGCTTTCAACAGCTACCTGTCGTTATTGATATTCCCGATATTCATTTTAGGTTTCATGAGCAACCTGATAGCCCAGGCTACGGCTTCATTTACGAGGATCAGCATGGTTTTGAATGCGCCGGATGTTACCGACGGTGGCCCGTTGAAGGATACTTTGCGCGGCGATGTGGAACTGAGGAACGTTACAATAAGCTACGGCCAAAAATCGGCGCTGAAAAACATCTCATTTAAAGTTAAGGCAGGTTCAAAGATCGCCATCATCGGGCCTACATCTGCCGGTAAAACGCAATTATTGTACCTGCTCACCGGCTTGATCAATGCTACCGAAGGTGAAGTGTTGTTTGACGGCAAAGCCCTTGCCGAATATGACAGTGAAACCTTTCACCGGCAGGTTGGCTTTGTTTTTCAGGATAGCATTATCTTTAATATGAGCATTCGTGAAAATATCGCTTTCAGCGATACGGTGACTGATGAATCGCTTCAAAAAGCGATTGAAACAGCCGAGTTAAGTACGTTTATCGATAACCTGCCCGACAAATTGAGCACTATTGTTTCTGAACGGGGCTCAAGCCTTTCGGGCGGACAAAAGCAACGCATTATGCTTGCCCGGGCACTTGCAGTTAATCCAAAGGTTTTGCTGCTTGATGATTTTACTGCCAGGGTTGATAACAATACCGAAAGGAAGATCCTGGCAAATATTCAAAAGAACTATCCGGGTTTAACACTGATATCGGTAACCCAAAAGATTGCCTCTGTTGAACATTACGACCAGATCATTTTGCTGATGCAAGGCGAAATAGTAGCCAGCGGCGTGCATGATGAGCTGATGAAAACCAGTCCGGATTATGTACAGATCTTTAATTCACAGCAAAGCACCAGCAATTACGAACAGGGTGTTAGCCATTAAACATAAAGTTAGCGCCTGAAAAATATTGATTATAATGAACTACGATCTTAACCAATTAGGTAAAAATCAGCCAAAAACTTCTACGCTGGCCGGGTTAAAAAAGCTGCTGCAGCTGATAGCTCATGAAAAGCGTACGCTCATCATTGCTTTTTTTGCCATCCTTGTTAACTCCACACTTAACCTGCTTGGGCCGCTTATTATCGGTCATACCATTGACAAATATGTGCAGCACAAGGATTTTAGCGGGGTTTTACATAATGCGGCTATTTTATTTTGTATGTACCTGGTAGCTTTATTTACCAGCTATAAGCAAACCACGCTGATGGGAGGGGTGGGGCAAAGGATGTTGTTTACCTTGCGCAATTCTATCTTTAATAAGTTACAGCAATTGCCGGTAGCCTTTTTTAATCAGAACAAGGCCGGCGACCTGATATCGAGGGTTAACAACGATACCGATAAGCTTAATCAATTCTTTTCCCAGTCATTGATGCAGTTTATCGGCAATATCTCTATTATGATCGGCGCCGGTATTTTTTTGCTGGCTATCAATATTGAGCTGGGAGCGGCTGCTTTATCTCCGGCCTTGGTCATTCTGTTTTTAACGCTGGTATTATCACCATGGATAAAAAGGAAAAATGCAGCAAATTTGAAAAGTACAGGTGCATTGAGCGGTGAGATCCAGGAGAGCATTAATAATTTTAAAGTGATCATCGCTTTTAACCGGCGCGATTATTTCAGGAAGCGTTTTGACATAGCTAACAATCAAAACTATAAAACAGCTATCGGATCGGGCCTGGCTAACAACGTGTTTGTGCCGGTATATGGTTTATTTGCCAGTATGGCCCAGCTTACCGTCCTGTGCTTTGGTATCTACCTGATCAGTAAAGGTATGTTCTCTATCGGGTTGCTGGTGAGCTACTTATCATATGCTACCAATTTTTATAACCCGTTAAGGCAATTAGCTGCTTTATGGACAAACTTTCAGCTGGCGATGGCGGGCTGGGACAGGATCTCGCAGATCTTATCCCTTGAAACCGATTTACCCGTGCTGCAGGCAGGCATTAACGAACCAGATGCTGCTTTATTAGAGTTCAGACATGTGCACTTTAGTTATGATGAAAGCCGGGAGATCCTCCATAATATCTGCTTTAAATTAGAGCGTGGCAAAACCTATGCCTTGGTTGGCCCCACAGGTGGCGGCAAAACAACAACGGCTTCATTAATAGCACGTTTGTATGACCCTACTAAAGGGTTGGTGTTACTTGGCGGGAAAGATATCAGGAGTTTTACGGCCGAGGAACGCAGCCGAAAAATAGGCTTTATTTTACAGGAGCCGTTCCTGTTTACAGGCACGGTAAGAGATAATATCCTTTATGGCAACGAGCTTTTTCAAGATCATACCAACGAAGAAATGGAACAGGTGATCAGGGATGCCAACCTGGGCAGCCTGCTGGCAATTTTTGAAGAAGGGTTGGACACCAAAGTTCTATCAGGCGGCGACAGCATTAGCTTGGGCCAGAAGCAGCTTATTGCCTTTATGCGGGCTGTTTTACGCAACCCGGAAATTTTGATACTGGATGAGGCAACAGCCAACATTGATACCATTACCGAAAAATTGCTGAGCGACATTTTGGATAACCTGCCAAAAACTACTACAAGGGTAATAATAGCACATCGTTTAAATACGATTGAAAATGCTGATGAGATCTTTTTTGTAAACTCGGGTGAGGTGATCAGGGCTGGATCATTTGATGACGCTATGGATTTATTGTTGCAAGGAAAGAGGGTAAGCTGATCTTTCTTGGGATATGGATATGCGGTATCATGGTTTTGCCTTGTTTTTTATCCGGACTTGATAAATCGTTTTAAATTTTGGAGATAAATTGCCGGTATATAAAATAGTTGTCCGATCAACACTAAATAATTGCTAAATTATTTTTACAATTGCATATAAACTTAACCTAAGTTATGCATAAGTACAGCGGCGAAACGCGCATTTTAGTTGCAACAGATTGTATCATATTTGGATTCGACGGGGCAAATATTAAGTTATTGCTTGTTCAGCGTGGCCTTGAGCCCGAAAAACACAAGTGGAGCCTGATAGGTGGTTTTATAAAACCAACCGAATCACCCGAAGACGCTGCAAACCGTGTGCTTGAATTGCGCACCGGGCTTAAGAATGTGTATATGGAGCAGTTCCAGGTATTCGGTAAACCGGAACGTGACCCGGTAGAAAGGACCCTTTCCGTTGCTTATTTCGCGCTTATCGACATCCATAAATATGAGGCCCAACTAAGTGAAGAATATCACCCCGAATGGTTTTTACTGGATGAGATGCCCGATTTGATCTTTGACCATAATGAAATGGTGCGCCTCGCTAAAAGACAACTGCGCTATAAAGCCGCGCTTCACCCGATTTTATTTCAATTGCTTCCGGAAAAGTTCACCATTCCGCAATTACAGGCCCTTTATGAAGGAGTTTATCAAACCAAGTTTGATGACAGGAACTTTAGCCGTAAGCTGCTTTCAACAGGTTTGCTTGTAAAGCTCCCTGAAAAGGATAAGCTTTCATCAAAAAAAGGTGCATTTTACTACAAACTTGATCAGTCACATTACGAGGAAAATTTTGAAAAGTTCCTGAACCTGGTGCCCAACCCTGATAAGTTTTTTTAACATGCAGGACAAATGCGTTTTAATATTTTAGTGACAACGCCTTGTTGTTTATATAGCTGACGAGATGATGTCGGTTAGCTATTAGCATCAAATGACCCTTGTTTTATGACCTGATGCGGGTTAAATTCGTCGGGGTCTTATCAGCATGCTTTTACCAATGGCAGGCAACATTCGAATGTATGGGACTACTCAGAAAATCTGTTTAGTGTTAACCCTGTAAAATATAAATAATTGATTATTAGGTATTTGAATGCTTGGTATTTAAAATGTGTTAAGTCGTGTTAACCCCTGTTAGTTGCGTGTGTCCGGTTTTAACATGTGTTTTTTATTATCATCCGGACCTGCTGGTGGGGTTTTATAGATAGCCATGTTGCTGACACTGTTAACACGGAGATAGTTCCCAAAACCATTGCCAAACGATGGCAACACGACGATCAGAAATACACCATCCAAAATGCTCTTGAAGTTTATGATCCGCGGAAAAGCAACTTGAGCTTAGTTATAAATTAAACGCAGCTAATTATAAAATTGACCGGGCAAATAACGGCATGGTTATTTTATATAATCATATACCGTATCAATTAAAGGTTTTTGTATTTTTAAAGGGTTAGTTTAATACTATCAAACCAATTCAACTAAACACTTTTGAGCAAGATAATTTTTTTGCGGTCGTTAAGCCTCTCTTTTATTTTCATATGCATTGCTATTTGCACTAACGCGCAAGGTTCAAACCAGGGTACGGAGTTTTATACTGCATATATTGATCACGTTGATGGTGCAGCAGGCAGTCCTACCGCGTTGGGCAGGGGTAGTCAGATGGACCTTTACATAACTGCCGACGTAAATACCACTGTAACAGTTGAAGTTGCAGATGGTAGCTTTTCAAGTACCTACCAGGTTAAGGCGAAGGATATATTAACGGTAGCTATTCCCCCCGAAGCCTTTGTAGGAAACCAGGGGCAGTTTTTAAAGGGGATTCATATCAAGTCGTTAAAACCTATTGCAGTTTACGCGCATATTTTTGCAGAGAATGTATCGGGCGCAACGCTTCTGCTGCCCGTCAATACGCTCGGTAAAGATTACCTCTCCATTAACTATAAACAAATATCAAACTCAAACAACGGTACGAAAAATACTGAAGGCGTACCCTCATATTCAACCTTTGCGGTAATAGCTACAGAAGATAATACCACGGTTGAAATAACACCCTCGCAACCACTGCTAAACGGGATCCCTGCAAACCAACCATTTACCGTAAATTTAAAAAAAGGCGAAGTATACCAGGGATTATCAGCTACTGACCTTACCGGTACCCGCATCCACTCAATTGTGAGCGCTGCCGGGGCCTGTAAAAAAATCGCTGTTTTCTCAGGCAGCTCAAAAATAAGCATAGGGTGCCAGGGCGATAAGGGATCATCAGATAACCTCTTTCAGCAGGTTTATCCTTTAGCAGTTTGGGGTAAGAACTATGTGACCGCACCTTTAAAAGGGCGCTATTATGATATCTTAAGAATAGTGCTTAGTTCGCCCGATACAAAAGTTACAGTAAACGGTGCCGCGCCAACGGGAGGGCTAAACAATGGTTTGTATTACGAGTTTACATCAACTACGACTAATGTTATCACTGCCGATAAACCAATCCAGGTAGTGCAATATGCGGTAACCCAGGGCGAAGGTTTAAATTGCCAGTTTATTCAAGGTGATACAGGTGATCCTGAAATGATCTATCTGACCCCGATTGAACAAACACTCGATCACGTTACGCTAAACTCAACCGGAAACTATAGGATCCTGAATAATTTTATTAATGTTATTATTAAAACAACTGCAGTGCCAACGTTTTCACTCGATGGAGAACCTTATACCCAGTTTTCTCCTGTGCCGAACAGTATTTACTCCTATGCACAAATCAGTGTAAACGCAGGCGTGCACAATATCAAAGCTTCAGACGGGTTCAACGCAATTGCCTATGGGTTTGGCAAAACGGAATCATACGGTTATGCTGCAGGCACCAACCTTAAAAACCTGAATGAGTTCATTGCCTTATTAAATCTTTCGGATAAGTCGGTACAGGCCAATGGCTGCGTCGATACTCATTATAAACTGCAGCTTACGCTGCCATTTCAAACCAATAAAATAAGCTGGGATTTTAAGGATGGCAGTGCTGCTGTTGTTGTAGACAACCCAATACCAACCGGTTCAATCATAAAGGATTCGAAGGTGCTTTATACTTATGAATGTCCGGTAGATAAAACCTATATCGACGGTGATTATAGTGTAGTGGCGACTGTATTTAACCCTATTGCAGATGAATGCGGATCGAACGAAGATATAGAGTTTGATTTTAATATATCATTGCCACCGGTTGTAAAGTTCAATTTTGCAAATACCTGTTTTGGCAGCGATGTTCAATTCACCGACCAGTCAACCTCAGGTACACGGCAAATTAAAACATGGCGATGGGACTTTGGCGATGGGTTAACTGATGTTGTGCAAAACCCTGTACACAAATATGCCCAACCCGGTTATTACCTGGTTAAACTTTTTGTTACCAATGAAAATGGATGCGGCGCTGCATCTGATCCAATAAAGATCCATATATCAAAACCACCTCTTGCATCTTTTAGCTATTCGTCGCCGAGCTGTACAGGTCAGGATGTTACATTTACGGATAAGTCCACATCTGCCGAAGGAAGTATCATTAGCTGGCAATGGGACTTTGGTGATGGCACACCGGTTGAAATTCTTAAAAGCAAGAACCCATTTAACCATACATTTAGTGAACCGGGAGATTATTTAGTTAAGCTAACCGTCACAAATGATAATGGTTGTACAAGTAATATAGCCCCGCTGCCTGTTAAAGTTTATCCTGTGCCGGTA
Organism: Mucilaginibacter rubeus; assembly: GCF_014643835.1. Classification (GTDB taxonomy): domain Bacteria; phylum Bacteroidota; class Bacteroidia; order Sphingobacteriales; family Sphingobacteriaceae; genus Mucilaginibacter; species Mucilaginibacter rubeus. The sequence continues at coordinate 796,896 of NZ_BMKD01000001.1, forward strand.
GTGGATTTTTTATTGCCCGATGCCTGTGAAGATGACTTTGTTCAGTTTACTGATCGAAGCACAATTGCTGATGCCACAGAAGCTGAATTTACCTACGATTGGAATTTTGGTGACCCTAATGCAACACCAGCTAACCCGAATATTTCCCACGGGAAAAACCCGAAGCACAAGTTTTTAGCCGGCAACTATCAGGTTACACTTAAGGTTACTTCAAAAAATGGATGCTCTTTTACATCGGCTTCAAAGTCATTAACAATTAACGGTAGCAAACCAAAAGCTAAAGTAATTATTAAGGATCCGGCTGGTTTGTGCAGCGCTCAGGAAGTATTTTTTGAAAACCAATCCTCGGTTAATTTCGGCGAGATTACCCGGCTGGAGGTTACTTATGACATCAACGACCCATCAACTACGATAGTTTATGACCATCCGGTATATGGAATGCAACTCAGGCATAAATACCCTTTATTTACATCAGGATCGCGGCAGGTTACCTTGCGAGTAATTGCATATTCGGGTACATCATGCTCTGATGTCGCAGAAATCCCGGTTAATTTAAAAGCATCGCCTGTCGTCATCTTTGATCAGGCGCCGGTTTTTTGTATCGAATCGGAGCCCAAAAAATTGTTGCCAAAACCTCAGGGCCCTGTTGGCTCCGGTGTGTTTTCAGGAACAGGGATTAGTACAGATGGTGTGTTTAACCCTGCTGTTTCGGGCGTCGGCGAATTTGATATCATGTACATTTATACCACCCGGGACGCGTGCGCTGATACAGTTATGCAGCAGGTTAAGGTAGATGCATCGCCTGTTGTAACGTTGGGGCCGGATTTTACTATGCTTGAAGGCACAAAGCGTGTTTTAAAACCCATAGTAAACGATAATAACTTAAGTTATAAATGGACACCAGCAACAGGCCTTGATCATGATAATGTGGCTAATCCTGTTGCAAGTCCGTCGCAGGATATTACCTATCAGGTAGTGGTTACATCGGCACATGGATGCCAGGCTATGGCCAGCGTATCGGTAAAGGTTTTAAAGTTTTTAGTCGTTCCCAATGTGTTTACGCCTAATGGAGATGGGGTAAATGACATTTGGAATGTTAAATATTTAGAAAGTTATCCAAATAATAAGGTTGACGTATACAACCGATTCGGAGAAAAGGTATATTCGTCAATTGGTTATAGTATACCCTGGGATGGGAAATACAAAGGCTCATATTTGCCTCCCGGGACTTATTATTATATTATTGATCCGAAAAATGGCCGGGAGGTTATTGCAGGTAATGTGACCATTATCAGATAAAATGAAGCGAATTTTATATACTCTACTTATTATTGCCGTAACAATTCAATTAGCAAAAGCACAGCAACGGCCGCAGTACACTCAATACGTATTCAATAATTACCTTTTAAATCCTGCGTTAAGCGGTATTGAAAACTATACCGATGTAAAACTGGGTTATCGCAGCCAATGGACAGGGCTTGAAGGCGCGCCGGTAACATCCTATTTTTCAGTAAACGCGCCTATAGGTAACCGGTTTTTACAGGGCGATGCTACTGCATTTCCTGCGGGTGGAGGTTTAAACCCATCAAGCAGGTCATATACACAAAATTACATGGCTGCGGAGCCGCATCATGGCGTGGGCTTAATGGTGGTGTCTGATAAAACAGGCCCGATAACACAAACCAATATTGACGCTACTTACGCTTATCACCTCGGCCTCACCGAAACATTGAATTTAGCGGTAGGGGTGTCTGCCGGAGTAAGTCATAATATTATTGACAAAAGTAAACTCACTTATGTTGACCAAAATGACCCAACCATTAATAGCATCGCGGGCGCGCAGTGGAAACCTGATTTGGGAGTAGGCGTATGGGCTTATTCATCTAATTATTTTTTTGGTGCGTCGGTACAGCAAATCCTTCCGCAAAATTTATATGTAACTACTTCGACAACTGCTGTACAAAACAAAACGGTACCCCATTATTTTGTGACCGGCGGCGTTAAGCTTTTCGTATCTGATGATATTACGCTTATGCCTTCAGCCTTGTTGAAATTTATAGCACCGGTTCCGGTAACTTTTGATGTGAACATGAAAATGTCATTTAAAGACAGGTTCTGGATTGGTGGTTCATACCGCCGCAATGATTCATACGCGGCATTGGTTGGATTTAACCTGAGTTCGCTTATTAATGTTGGCTACTCATACGATTTTACAACATCTGCCCTAAATACGGTGAGTCATGGTTCGCATGAAATTGTGTTAGGCATCCTGCTTAATAATCGATATAAAGTAACTTGCCCTCAGCATACTTTTTAATTTTAAAAAGCGTTTTTAATATACTGGCGGATAAACTGCCGTATCGTTCGAGATTAGTCCGAATCAAGCTCTGTAATCCGGTTCGGCTCGCGAAGGCGCAATTATGCCATGCTGCATAACATTTATAAACTATTTTGAAGCTTCCTAATAATTACAACTATAATAGTTTTAATTTACGATATTTAATTTCTTAAAAGGATAAAAAATAAAACAATACAATTGTTTCGTAGGTTTATTAAATAACAACTAAAATTAAAACCTATGAATACCAATAATGAAAACTGGGGAAACCAGGATAATGATCGTAATGATTTTGAAAACAACACCAACTCATTTTCTGTGAATGGTGATGAAGCCTATCCAAACCGTGATCTTGAAAACGATGATGATGATCTGGATGAGGTAGACGATATAGTAGACTATGATGAACAGCCTGAAGTAGAAAAACCCGAAGACGAACAGGTGGGTACCCATAGTCAATCGGAGATTGACCAGCCCAACAGAAGCGCCGACACCTCATTTAGCGAGCAAACAGATGTAACACCGCCGAATAAAAAGGAATTTCCATCGGTAGGCCCCGCTAAAACTGATTTTGAGAGCCGCCCGCAAGGACGCACCACCGGCAGGATGGTTGGTCATGAACCAGGAACTGAAGGAATTTAGTAAAAGGAGGGTATAATCATGAATGATTATAAAAATGACTATCCTGCTTCCCGGCAGGGTAATATTAAGGAGACCAGGGAAAGTAACATTAAAGACAGCTATAACTATGCTGCCCGAAACAACCCCTGTCTTGAAACAAAAGGTCCTCAAAGAAAACACTTTAAAGTTTTACATGAGGATGGGAGCCTGGCTGATCTTCCGGATCCAAATGTTGAAGGAGCAGGTGTCGGAGATGGCACAATAGGCCGTTAAGCAAAAAAGGTGACCGAAATGGCCACCTTTTTTATGCTGTTATGATTAGATTTACAATTACGTGGTATAACCCAGAATTTTCAATACTTGCTTGCTGTTTTGCTCTTCTCCAAACACCTCAAAGTTAAACGTTTCGTCCCTGTTACGGCGAATGATCACATGCTTGGGTGATGGCAGTAGGCAGTGGTGGATACCGCCGTAGCCACTTAATACTTCCTGGTAGGCGCCGGTATTAAAGAAGCCTAAATATTGCACCTTACGGGTTTTAGGCATAAATACGCTGTTCATATGCGCTTCCTGGTTGTAATAATCCTGCCCGTCGCAGGTGATACCCCCAAGGTTTACACGTTCGTATTCCGAATCCCAGTTGTTAACCGGCAACAGGATATATTTTTGGTTCAACGCCCAAACGTCAGGCAGATTGGTAATAAACGAGCCATCAAGCATCAGCCAGCGTTCGCGGTCGTTTTGTTGTTTACGGCCTAATACCTTGTATAGGATACCAGAAGCTTCGGCTACAGTATACTTACCGAATTCGGTAATGATATCCGGTTCCATGGTATCATGCTCAGCACATATCTCTTTGATCCGGCTTACTATTTCGTTGATCATGTATTCATAATCAAAATCGAAAACCAGTGAATCTTTAAATGGCATACCACCGCCAATATCAAGCGTATCCAGATGCGGGTTTACTTTTTTGAATTTGCAGTAAAGAGTTACATATTTTTCAAGCTCGTTCCAGTAGTATGGTGTATCGGATATACCGGAGTTGATGAAGAAATGTAACAGCTTAACCTGGAAGTTAGGGTTATCCTCAATTTTGTTATGATAAAAATCAATAACATCTTCCATACGCACACCCAAACGTGAAGTATAAAACTGAGAATCAGGCTGTTCTTCAGCTGCGATCCGGATGCCCAGATTGCAAGGGGTGTCCATCTCAATTTCGTCGTCGTAAAGGTTAAATTCTTCTTTATTATCCAATACCGGAATGATGTTTTTAAAGCCATCATGCAGCATATCAATAATATATGTTTTGTACTGGAAGGTTTTAAAGCCGTTGCATATTACGGTTATATCCTTTGTTACAGTACCTTTTTTCTCCAGTGCATCAATCATCGGCATATCAAAGGCCGATGATGTTTCCAGGTGGATCTCGTTTTTCAGGGCTTCTTCAACAATGTGCTTGAAATGCGAGCTCTTGGTACAATAGCAGTATTTATAACTGCCGCGATAGTTGTTTTTGATGATGGCCTGTTGAAACAGCAGTTTAGCTTGCTGGATCTTTTTGGATATCATAGGCAGATAAGTAAAGCGTAAGGGAGTACCGTACGTTTCAATCATCTCCATCAAATTTAGGTCCTGAAAGTATAGTTCATCGTCGATGATCTCAAAACCATCCTGTGGAAAGCCTACACTTAAGTCAAGAAATTCCTGATAACTCTGCATCCTTAAAAATTTTGGGGCAAAAATGTAATTTTTAAACGGAATATTTGGCTATTTGTTAGGATTAATTTTATTGACAGAATGTAATGTTTTTGAGGTAGAAGCCGGATTGGCCAGTACTTACTGCAATACAGCAGGTTCCGGTTGATAATCAATAGATATTTTCGATAATAACAAACCTGGAGTATAGGTGACCGAGGGTTAGCAGAAATTCAAAATTCTGATGGACATACCTATGCTACAGCCGCTTCTTTGTTATATTTATTACGGTAATCAATTGGCGAGAGCCCGGTGATCTTTTTAAAAACTGTACGAAATGCTTTGGCATCGGTATACCCAACATCATACATTACCTCATTGATGTTTTTGGGGGTACTTTCCAATTGTTTTTTGGCTGCTTCAATTTTTACGCGCTGTATATATTCGACCGGGGTATTGTTGGTGGCTTTTTTAAACCGGCGTTCAAAATGCCTGCGGCCAATAGCATACATTGATGACAGGTCTTCAACTGAGATTTTTTCGGTAACGTTATTCTCTATGTATTCCTGGGCTTGCTTTATAGGATTGTCTTCATGTTTTTTTTGCCCGGTGAACATAGCAAATGGGGACTGACTTTTCCGGTCGATCTCTAAAGCATAGATCTTGGCGGCCATGATGGCTATATCCCGACCAGCATATTTTTCAATCAATAACAGTAATAAACTCCAGTAAGAGGTAGCGCCGCCGCTTGAATATAAACCCTGCTGTTCGGTAACAATACGCCCGTCAACCAGCTTCACTTCCGGGAACATATTTCTGAAGGCATCAGCTGTAATCCAATGGCTGGAACACTCTTTACCGTTCAATAACCCTGTAGAGGCCAATATGAATGAGCCGATACAAAGACTTGCTATTTCGGCGCCGTTGTTATATTGGTTGATGATCCACGGTACAAAATCCCGGTTTACGTTTACCGCATTTTGAAGATCGCCGCTTATGGCAGGGATGATCACCATATCGCTTTTTTGCAGATCGCTTAACAAAATATCCGTATGAACCGAAAACATGCCGCCATGCACCTTAACTTCTTTAGAAAGCCCAACCATCTGTACGTCAAAAACAGGTTGCCTCCCCATGGATTGTAAAAAATCGTTGGCGCCTGTAAAAATGGTTCGGGCGTCAACGATGCTGGCTAAAACTGCTTCGTTGGGTATCAGGATGGCAACATGTTTCATTTTATTATTGTATAACTGGTTATCTGGGATAAAGATAGCGAACACTAAAGTCGCAAACAACCCCTTAACAAGTCCTTTTTACGTGCTACACAACTTTATCGCCCGAGATAACTTTGTATCGTTAACAAATATGTAAATCACACAAAACAAATATCATCATGAAACCAAAAACAATTAAAACCCTTTATTGGATCTTTACCGTCCTTTTTTTATTAGCTATGCTTGGCGATGCATACGGAGGGATCACAATGCAGCAGGCAGGCAAAGATTCATTAGCTAAACTTGGTTACCCTTTTTACCTCATGGTTATTATGGGGGCGGCAAAAATAGCAGGTGTACTGGCCATAGCTCAAACCAGGTATCAGGTTATTAAAGAATGGGCTTATTCAGGCTTCACCATCAGCTTTATCGGTGCATTTTTATCATGGCTTGCTGTTGGAGCCGGGGCAGCTATGCTCATTCCGCCGGTAGTTATGCTGCTTGTTATGTTCCTTACCTACTATTTATGGAAAAGGTATGAGCAGGTAAAAGAGCTGGGCTTAACCAATACCAAACTTGCCGGAAATACCGAACTGGCTTAATGTTTTTAGTTTAATTATAAATTCCGGGTTTATCAATAAACCCGGTTTGCTTGTTTATCACCATGCGCAAACTAATTGTATCCTTAAACATTACGCTGGATGGTTTTGTAGCGGCGGAGGATGAGGGCCTTGATTGGCACTATCAATACTGGACGGATGAAATAGCCGAGACAACAACAGAATTGCTTAGCCGGGCCGATACTATTTTATTGGGTAAAAACACCTATCAGGCTATGGCTGCCTATTGGCCTTTTCAGGCCAAGTGCATGAACTTTCCGCGTACGGATATTGCTTATGCAGATATGATGAACAACTACCTAAAAGTGGTTATGTCCTCAACAATGACCTCCGTGTGGTGGAACAATTCATTACTGCTCAAAGGAAATCTGAAGAAAGCTGTTGAGCATTTAAAAAAGCAGCATGGCCGTGACATCCTTACTTACGGAAGCATCAGTGTGGTTAAAAAACTGGTGACCGCGAATTTGGTTGATGAGTACCAGTTTTGGATCCACCCGGTAATTTTAGGCAATGGTAAAGCACTTTTCAAGGGGGTAAAAAATACCTTACCTTTAAAACTGGTTTTAAAGAAAGTTTTTTCATCGGGTGTTATTTTGATGGTTTATCAATCACATAATTAACTTAGGTAACAGAATCAAACCAACCGGGTTAAAACGCATCTTTACTGCTGACACACTGTTGTCAATAGCGCGTTGCACCTTTGTATATAAAAATGTGATCCGTTATGAACAGAGCCGACAGGTTGCTCAGAGTATTGGTGCTGCTGCAAACCAGGGATATGGTTTCTATCGACCTGCTGAAATCACATTTTCATATCAGTACCCGTACAGCCTATCAGGACCTTGAGTGCCTGAAGCAATTAAAAATAACAGTGACCTTTGAAGCTGAAAAGGGGTGTTTGGTTTTAGTCGCAAGCTGCCCTTCACCCGATAGAAAAAATGACATCATTTCTCAGCCTATGCTGGTTATTCCGGCGGCCATAAAAAATGAAATGTTATCAATTATCCCGCGTGTGGTAAATAATGATCCTCAAAACTCATCGTCGTAGTTTACCTTTCCATTTTTTAACCGCACATAATCTACCGATCCTGTACCCTGGAACCGGAAAACAATCCCGATTATTTTAGCCCGACTGATTCCTTTATTCACTGTGTAAATAGGTTTGTTATCAATGAAAATCAGTGCCTTTCCATTGTGTGATTCAATTTTAAGCGATACATATTTTTCAAAATCTACCCCAAAGGCCGATAGATCATGTTTTTTACCGGATGCCTCATAACCTGCAAAATACATGTCGAGATCAGATACACAGCCTTTAGTACTTAGTGGAATCCAGATAGCAGTGCCTTTACACAGTATATAAACAGTACTTAGACGGCAAGCAGCCGCGCCCTCGTTATAGTTGTTTTTTACGGATGTTTCAAATGTGAAATCATCGCTGTAAATCTCGCCGTAATCGCTTACATTGGTATAAACCACAAAAGGAGGGGCAGGCTGCAGGGCAATATTTCGCTCTTTGATCTTTTCGGGCGATAGGGAAAGCTTACCATCGCCTAAGGCATCCATTTTTTCATAATAAACGGGAACAGGCTGCTTTTCAACTACGGGTAGCCATCCGTTCGATTCAATAAACAATTCATGCTGTTTTACAATTTTTCCACCGACAATAAGCTTGGCGTAATAGAAATCGGGGAAATAATAAATGGACGTATGCTGGCGGTCGTTTTTGGAAACGTTAACCCGTAAATGCCTGTCCCATGATTGCTGAATAGCTACCGAATCATATGGAGATTTACTTGCATCAAAATCAAACACAACTGAATTAGGTAATCCTGATGTGATCACCTTTTTACTGCTGAAAGTATAATCCTTAGGGTTGATAGCCGGTGTTGTTTTCGAATGTTCGGTACGTGAAGCTATTATCAAAACCAATAAAATACCCATCAGCGTTAAAGCGCCCAAAGCATAGCGCATTGATCTGAACTGTTTTTTTACAGGCCGGGGTTTCGGTTGAGGGAGATTGACCGATATATCAGCAGGAACAAACCGCATACTGAATACCCTGAAGTTTTCATAACCTAAAAACTGAGCCAGCGTATCCATGGTATAGGTATTGGGCAGGCTGTCATATTTAACTTTGCCCCAGATGCGCTTCAGCGTAACGTGGCTAATAGAAGCGCCGGTCTTCTCCCTTATCTTTTCGCTAAGGTTTATAAAATCCTGGTTCTTCCAGTTACTACTGTCGCCCCAGCCGGTGAAGGCCTCGTATTGTTTTATCAGTTCGGTAATAAGCAACGCTTGTGCAGGCATATCCATTGGTCAAAAATAGCCGGTAAATCAGTTCAAATATTATTTGTACAGGCTTGTACCAACTTGTACAGGCTGTGAATTGCAATAGCCTGGCGGGCGAACTAATTTTATCAGCAATTCGAAAATTAAGCCTAATATACCATAACCTAACCAACAATGAAACAAATACTAAGCAGGATCAGTGCATACATTTATGCCACAGTAACGTTCATATTCGGTATCCAGCATTTTATGTATGCCGATTTTGTGGCAACGCTTGTACCCGGCTGGATCCCATTCCATCTATTTTGGGTATATCTTACGGCGGTTGCACTTATAGCCGCTGCAATTAGTATCTATGTTAATCTGTATGCTCAATGGGGATGTTTTTTATTAGGATGTATGATATGGGTGTTTATTTTAACGATCCATATCCCGCTGCTGATCGACAGTCATTTCGATGCAGGTAAAATAACCAATGCCCTGAAAGATACAGGGCTCGCATCATGTGCCTTTATACTTGCGGCTATCTATGATCGGCAGGGGTAAAATTATATCCTATCGTATGTAACCTGAATGCGTTTGTTGTGTGAACGAAATCAGCTTATCTCATGAACAAAAAAAACGGCCGATACAGTTGCTGTTTGAATAAAGTAGATAATCCTAAAAAGATCATAACTGAACTGGATAAATAGGGAAGCCGAATTGTGCAAACACTTACCAACAATTATATATATCCACCTGTTAGCCGGCTTGCACAAGCAAGCCGGCTAACGGTCATTAAAAGCATAAATTATCCAGCCTCACACCACCTGTCTGGTACAAGTTTAAAACGAGGGAACCTCTGGTTTTTGCGCAAAATTACGTATGAAAATACCGTATTTTAACGGATTGATATTTGGCCGATTGCTTTGTAAATTGGGAAACATTTTTATGTCTGTTAAACCAGCAACCTTATGTTTAATTCCCCAATTATCGATCTTGCGCTCACGCTGTCGTTCACCTATTTTTCGCTCAGTCTAACTGTTAGCACAATTCATGAGTATCTATCCGCTCTGCTTAATAAGCGGGGAGAGTATCTGAAAAATGCTATTGACTGTTTACTTTTTGACCAGGACTGGAAAAAAATAGCTGAAAAGCTTTATAACAATCCGAACATTACATCTTTAAAAAAGGATTTAAACAGTTTGCCATCATATATCCCAGCGGGCAATTTTGCCGCGGCTTTAATGGATCAGTTTAAAGACGATAAAAATATTATCCTTGATATGAATAAGATCAGGGACGTTTTAACAGATGATGGAATAGCGGCACAGGTTGGTATCTCTGCCGGTATCAGGAAACTTCTTCTTAATTTTTATGAACGCGCCCAGGGCGATCTTCAGAGTTTTCAAAAACAGATCGAAACATTTTATAATTCGGCCATGGACAGGGCCTCGGGAGTTTATAAACGATCGTCTCAGCTTATTGTATTTATTATTTCGGTGGTAATCTGTGCCTCCTTGAATGTTGATACCATAAATATTGTGAACAAGCTTTGGGGTAACCAGGAAGCACTGAAACATACAGCCGATAATTTACAAACCGTAGTTAAACAAGTAAACGAAAAAGGATATAATCCTAAAACTGATACGATAAAGTTTGAAGCCAGCAAAGTAACGGTTATTAAAAACATACCTGCCGATACAAGTAAAAACGCACCTAACGGAAAAAAAGTCGCCCAGCAAATCAGCACAGTTAGTACGTTTCTGGTAAGCTCTGGTATTCCTGTAGGTTGGACGGCACAAAATACTCCAGATTTGAAGGGTAAAACATTCTGCCAAAGCCTTTTGTCCCTTTTAATCAAGATAACGGGTTTATTATTAACAGCTATCGCTTTAATGTTAGGCGCTCCCTTTTGGTTCGATTTGATCAATAAAATTGTAAGTTTACGTGCGGCAGGCAAAAAGCCTGAAGAAGAAGCAACCACACCAACTAAGAATACCACCGTAACCGTAAAACCAGTAGGCTAATGCGTATTAAAGTAACCAAGCTGCTCAATACCAGGGTAGGAGGCGCTCATACAACCTATCAAACCGGTGCTGTAAGAGAGCCGGGTGACGAGATAGAAGTAACGGGTACTGTGCAGGGAGAGGAACTTGATGGAAACAATACCTGGTATAAAGTGGGTGACGATGCTAATAGTCATTATTGGAGCGGCGGGGCCGAACAAATAGATGGCGTCGGGAGCAATTATCAGCAATGGATGATTGACTTGAACCTGCCGGAGATTTGGGGCCGGTATGCAGGTACAGGCGTTGGTGTTGCTGTGGTTGACACCGGTATTGCGCCAGGCATAACAGACCTGTTTTATAATCAGAGTAAGTATTATGTTTATGGCGATAATGTTGAGATAAAAGACAACGCCGGTCATGGTACATTTTGTGCTTCCCTTGTTGGGCTACGGAATACCAGCGGCAACTATGTCGGTGTGGCTCCGGGATGTAATTTATTCGCCTGTAAAATATCCGAAAAAAGAACATTTGAAAACACGGAGAGAGATGCCCAAAGATATGCTGACGCGATTAATTGGTGTGCAAAAAAAACTGATATTCATATAGTGTCAATAAGTTGGTCGTCAGGTATAAGTAATGCGGCTACTCTAAGTTTAATTCAGGAGGCTATAAACAATGCCGTAGCTAACAATAAAATAATTGTTTGTTCTATCGGAAATTCGATAGTATTTGGAGATACAAGTAAATATTATCCGGCCTGTTTGAAAAATACAATCGGGGTCGGCATGGTTCCGGATAAGGAGAATGGCTATCCTTGTATAAATGAGTTCCTGTCGCTGGTGATCAATGGCTCGCAAATAAAATCATATGATCAGAATAACGAATTGATAGCTGATAGCGGGAGTAGTTTTGCGACGGCTATTACATCGGGCATAATTGCGCTGATGATTCAAAAAATGAATTTTAGTTATTCATTTGCTACGATCATTGAAAAATTGGCGGCTATGACGCAGAAAACAACCTTCATTATAACCGAAGATGGAAACCCGCCAGCATCCTTCGATCTTCCACTGCTAAAACCCGAACTTTTATTGAATTTTTTTAATGATGTTGTATGAAATATAAATACGCCCCCCTTTTTTTGTTCTTGCTTCTGTCTTGCAAAATGTTTGCACAACAACCCGAAAGGCGCGTTTTTTATGATGTGTTATATTTGAAAAGCCTTTACGACAAAGACGGGAAAATAAGGATCAGCCCGCAAAATAAGCCGCTGTTTGCTTATTATTTTAATCTCAAGAACACCACTAATGTAGATACTGTTATCAAGAAAAACCCTTTTTTTAATTTGAACGGGATTTATGAAGCTGGCGGTGCAAGCGGAGGGACAATACCCAGCCCATCCGGATTACTACAATCCATAGGCTCACTTGATGTTACCAATCTTGCCGACGGTCTTGCAAAGTTTTTAGTGGAACGAACAAAGCAGGAACTTTCCACTGCCTTTTTTTCACGGTTTAAAAAGGAGCTGGATAGTACCAGGCAGTTGCAGTTATTATTTCCGGTTACTTACAAATCACTTACAGCTATAGATGTTGAGATCTATAATTACGCCGCCTATACAGATTTGCTGCGGGAGTCATTTCAGAAAGACCTGGCACTATTACTTCCCAATGTTTCCAATTTGATTGACGACCCGTGCATGGATCAATTGTTTGCTGCCATGCCCCACGTCAGGATAATCTTCATCGATGCCTTGTATATAGCCAACGAGTTTCATGAGGGTTCGCATCCGGGGGATATTTTTCATAACTACCTGGTTAATAAAGCAGGCAATGGCACCTTAAAGCTTGTAAATGAAAATGTATATCCGGCATTGCAAGCTTTTGATCTTTTTTCACAATCATTACGGTCAAATCAGAGAGATAAATACTGGGTCGATGCCGATTCGGCGAAGATGCTGTTTAGTAACCCTGTAACTTTCCAAATCTACCTTGGTTTGCTTTATCAGCAATTGGAAAAAAAAGACATTAATTTTAAAGAGGGGTCAATGAAGCAGTTTCTGAAAGATCGTAGTGGTGACTTTTTAAAGTTTGAGGAAATTTATCAGAGTTATAACATTGAATTTATCCAAAAAGCAACAATAGCAAACAGGTATTTCATTAATTTAAAGCAACTTCAGCAAAAAGGTGAAAATACTTTTAATTACCAGGATTATTACGCGCTTTATAATTCATCACTTAATCTTTTTGAGCAATTATTGAAATCACCATTGCTTTTAAATGTCGACCCGGCCAATATTACTATACCAATGATTGACCGGAAAGACACAAAGATTGATCAGTACCTGTCATCAGCCAGGAGTCTTGGCAACGTTTACATTGATGTTTACGAAAAACAGTACCCATCGGCCATAGTTGAGCTTAGTGGCGTTTACGATAACCTGTTTATTAATAAAGTCGTTACTAACCCAATAAAACAGGATTTAGTTAGAAATCTTGCAGACAAAAAAGCAGAATATGATAAACTGCAGGATGCAGTCGTCAAGACTGCCATAAAGAAAGAAATAAATGAACTTGAAGCGAAAATTGCAGCGTTCACCGAGTGGCCGGCAATAAATAAAATGTTTATTAAATATGCCAATTTTGCCGCTGAGGTATCAAAAGCGAAAAACAGCGACGAAGTAAAAAATGCTATTGAAGCAATTGCTTTACCGGTAGGCAGCTCAACCGTTAAACGCGAGGCTATTTTTAATGTCGCTCTAAACGCCTATGTTGGCCCTTATGTAGGTAAAGAAAAAGTGCACGGCATTGATGAAAAGTATAAAGGCACATACGGGCTCTCAGCACCGGTAGGAATTTCATTTAGCTGGGGGCACCGTTTATTATTTGTTCCTACTGGCGATAAAAAATGGTCGACTTCTGTTTTTGTTTCTTTAATTGATATCGGCGCACTTGCTTCATACCGTTTTACATCCGGAAGTACCCCGGTAGCAAAAGATACCAGCGCCACTGTAGCGCAGGTGCCTAAAATTGAGCTGAAGAATATCATAAGCCCAGGTTTGTTTTTATCTGTAGGCATACCATCCACGCCAATCTCAATTTCGGGTGGTTTCCAGGTTGCGCCAAATTTGCGTAGCGTTAGTTTAACAGGAGCCAATAAAGATGTGATAACTAACACTTACGGCGATAATAAGTTATATACACGTTGGTCGGTGGGGGTTTTAGTTGATATACCGATACTCAATTTGTTTACTAAAGGACGTTAACAGATTTGATCAACGGTTCGTCGGCCAACGATAAATCGAGGGCGAAGGATGGCAGCGCCATTTATAGCTTGAAATTGATAAAACTTTTACTGGAGTATCCTGTTCAGATAACGGTTCGGCGGCTGCCGCTCTTGCCGTGCATTATATTTAAAAGTTATTGCATATTGGGCTGGCATAATTAAAAAGATGATTTAACTTTAAGGCGTTCTGTTTTGATTATTTATTATCATATTTAAAACAAAACCGAATCTGATAAATTGAAAATATACAACCACTTATGCAGGAATTAGACCCCACCATTCTTCAAAAAGCAAACTCATGGCTTCAAGGAAATTATGATGCTGATGTAAAGCACGAAATTCAAAAATTAATTGACGATAAGGCATATACCGAACTGACGGATTCATTTTATCGTGATCTGGAGTTTGGTACCGGTGGCCTTCGCGGTATTATGGGGCCGGGTTCAAACCGTATCAATAAGTATACTATAGGCGCCGCCACACAGGGATTAGCTAATTATCTGAAAAAAACCTACCCCGGCGAAAAAATCAAAGTAGCTATTGCTCATGACAGCCGTAACAATGCCGATTTCTTTTCGACTATTACGGCCGAAGTTTTTTCAGCTAATGACATTTATGTTTACTTTTTTAAGGCATTGCGTCCTACACCCGAGCTTTCATTTGCCGTGCGCCATTTAGGTTGCAAAAGCGGCGTAATGCTTACAGCATCGCACAACCCAAAAGAGTATAACGGTTACAAAGCTTATGGGGCCGATGGTGGGCAATTTGTTTCTCCGCACGATAAGGCCGTAATGGACGAGGTTGCTGCAATCAGCAGCATTGATGACATCAAATTTAACCGTGTTGATGCTAATATTGAAGAAATAGGGGAGGATATTGACGAGCTTTACCTGAGCAAGATCACCGAACTTTCTGTTTCGCCTGATGCTATTGAACGTCAAAAAGATCTTAAAATAGTTTATTCGCCCATCCATGGTACAGGCATCACGTTGGTACCCCAAGCCCTGAAACGGTTTGGTTTTGAGAATGTGATCCTGGTTGACGAGCAAATAACTCCCGATGGAAATTTCCCAACAGTAGTTTACCCTAACCCCGAAGAAAAAGAAGCGCTTACACTTGCTCTTAAAAAAGCCCAGGATACTGATGCCGATCTGGTATTGGCAACGGATCCGGACGCAGACCGTGTGGGTATTGCTGTGAAAAATACCGATGGCGAGTTTATTCTGCTCAATGGTAACCAAACCGGCGCTATGCTGATCAATTATTTATTAAGCGCATGGGAAGAAAAAGGCAAGCTTACCGGTAAAGAATACATTGTTAAAACCATTGTTACCACAAATCTTATCGAACGCATAGCCGAAGCCAAGAATGTTACTTACTATAACACCCTTACCGGCTTCAAATATATTGGCGAGTTAATGACCCATTTTGAGGGTAAACAAACTTTTATAGGTGGCGGTGAAGAAAGCTATGGTTATTTGATAGGCGAACTGGTAAGGGATAAGGACGCTGTAGTTTCAAGCGCATTCATTGCAGAAATGACCGCTTATTACAAAGACAAAGGAAGCAGCCTTTTTGAAGCATTGATTGATACTTACGTGCAATATGGGTTTTATAAGGAAAAGCTGATCTCCCTGACTAAAAAAGGTAAAACCGGTGCGGAAGAAATTAAGGAAATGATGGAGAAATTCCGTACCAATCCTCCGGCCACCTTAGGCGGATCAAAAGTAAGCACGCTTAAGGATTATGAAAAACGTATTGAAACTGATTTAGCAACCAATACAAGCAAACCAATTGAATTGCCTGTATCTGATGTTTTACAATTCATTACCGAGGACGGCAGTATCATCTCGGCCCGTCCGTCAGGCACGGAGCCTAAAATTAAGTTTTATTGCAGTGTGAACGGCAAACTTGAAAGTAAAGAAACATACAGTGAAACAGACAAAAAACTTGACGCTAAGATTGCCTCAATTATGCAGGATCTCGGTGTTTAACTACGGATAATGATGTTTGAAAAAATCCCGGCCGATTGAGATCTGGCCGGGATTTTTTTTAGTATGACCCTATCAGTGGTTTGTTACATCGTTTTTCTGGGGCGCCTTGGTCTGTCACCTCCAGGTGACTGATCATTATTGCTCCGGTAATTGCTTGGGCTATTATAGCTTCGGGTATTGTTAGTTCTGTCACCGGTGCCTCTATTATTGTTGTTGCCGTATCCAAATGACTTACGTGGCGGAGGAGTTTTCTTAACAAAGTCGTCGTTTATTTTTACACTTAATACCCGATCGGCAATGGGCGTACCGTCTAAGGCAATCACCGCGTTCTCGGCCCCGGTGCGGTCCTTCATTTCAAGAAATGCATATCCTTTGCATATCCTTGTTTTTTTGTCGCGTACAATTTTAATCGTTTCCACATCGCCATGTGGACCTATCATTTTAACAAGTTCCAGCTCTGTCATTTCCAGAGGAAAGCCGCCTACAAATAATTTGACCATTTATAAATTGAGATTAAGATGATAGATAACCACCGTACACAAATTTCGTTTGATTTTTTTTAAATAAAGGATGTTTTCGCGTTAAAACCAAAGTTTATTTAATAATTCGTTGTTTTCAAGTCAGTAATGGTCCTGAAGAGGCATTTTGTGACCCTTAATAACAGAACGTCATCAATACAAAACAGAAAACGACTGATATGCATCTTTAAGGAGTACTGAAGGCCGGTTGGCTGCAATTTCGTTTTCAAGGTTTTTATTGCTAAATATAGCTACCCCCATCTCGGTTTTTACCTGGTATCTCAATGACAAATTCAGTGCGGTTGTATCCCAGTTATAAATATCAGCATAAGCGTTCGGGCGCCCTGTAAATGGCCCATATGCTTTTAAGAAATAGTCCAGTATTTTATAAGCGTCAGTCATCTTAAAGAAAAGATAAATGTTCACTATTTTGTTTTTGTAAGCGCGGAAACCTATTGCATCTAATAACAAACTATCTCCCTGTATCAATGAGCTACTGTCTTTATATTGATAACGGATACAGCTGTCTGCATCGGGTTTAGCATCATTATCTAAATAGGTAAACTTACGGGCCGGAATTTGGCTAATGTCCTCACCAAGTGTCAGTCCGCTAATTCCATTGCAAAATTTTAAATACTCAACCGATCCTGGTGTTTTAGACTGTGAGAAAACCAGCGATGGTAAAAGGCAGACTGTTGCAATCAATAGGGTTTTGATGCCTGTTGTTAGAGATTCATAATATGCTTTCATAAGTCAGGTTTTACAATAATAAAAACAAGGGAGATGCCATCTTCGCCCTAAAAATTAGTTTGTATTAATTTTTACTTAAATTTTGAAAATTTGAGTTTATATAATTGAATTTATTGCAATACTTTAATTAGTTACGCACTTCTTGTATAGAAAAGAACGCAGTAATTGAAAATACTGTCTGCTTTTGTTAACTATAGGTTAAAAACAAGGCCCGTCGTTTGAGGGGCATAGTCTCAATCTTTTTTCGGTTCGGACAGTGTAATCTCTGTTGACCAAAAAACAAAACTAAAACGCATTAGCAATGCCGTAAATCCATATATTTGAGAATATAAACCGGGGATAGGTGTGCAATTTATCTCCTAAAATGATAGCCTTGTTGGTTGCAGTTTAATTAATTTATTGCCGCATTTGATTTGCAGAAATTGTGTGTTTGATTAATCATCGGATCGGTACGCTATTTAGAAACCGTTATAACAAAAATGAAATATATCTTCTGTTTGTTTTTTTCATTAATTATTCTTTCGGCAAATGCATTCACTGATCCTAATACCTTACTCGAAGAATTAAAAACTGAAATCGCAAAAAAAAATATATATGATAGCAGTAAAGAAGCAAGGATCCGAAAATTAAAGGCATATCAATCAAATCTTTCGCAAACCAATTATGATGCGCGGTTTGATACCTGGGACAAGCTTTACACCGAATACAAATCATATCAGTTTGATTCAGCGTATGTTTATGTCGATAAAATGATATCGCTAAGCAAGGTAACAGGTAATAAACCAAAGGAGTATTATAGTTATGTAAGGATGGCTTTTATTCTCCTGTCGTCGGGGATGTTTAACGAAACCTTTGACTATTTACGAAAAGTAAATGTAAAAGCCCTAAGCAATGCCGATAAAGTTGATTACTATTTCTTTTTAGGCAGGTGCAATTATGACCTGGCGAATTACAGTAATGACAAATATTTTAGCCCCGATTATATTAAGGCCGGCAATAAATACATTGATTCGGCGGTCTCGTTTTGCGGCAACGACCATATAATGCATACTTATTTACTTGGTTTGAAGGATTACCAGGAAAAGAATTACGGAGAAGGACGCTTACGGTTTAAAAAATTACTGGAGAAAGATATGCCAATTTCCATGCACTTGCGGGCAATGGTGTCATGCTCGTTAGGAGCAATCTGTCTTGAAGATAACGAAAGGCAGGAAGGCCTTAATTTGATGATGAGGGCTGCCATAGCCGATATCAAATCATCAACCCGTGAAACGGTTGCGCTTTATACGCTGGCAGAACTGTTGTATAAACAGGGCAACATCAAAGATGCTTACAGTTTCATTCAATTGGCAAAAGCTGATGCCGACTTTTACGGAGCCCGGCAGCGTAAAATACAAATTGCTTCAATTTTACCATTAATAGCAGCAGCCGAGCTTAATAATACCGAGCATCAAAAAAACCGCTTCCTGGTGTTCCTGTTAATTATTACTGCGCTTGCATTGCTGGTTGTCTTTTTCCTGGTGATGATCATTAACCAATTAAAAAAGTTGAAGGTTAAAGAAGCAATAATTGAAGGGAAAAATGTGCAATTAAACCACATAAACGCGAAACTAATTGAAGATGCAAAAATTAAAGAGGAATATATCGGGCAGTTTTTTAAAGCCATTTCGGGATATATCGTTAAGCTCGAAAATTTGAAAATCTCTATTGATGCCAAGCTCTCGATGAAGAAGTATGACGCCATTCATACTTTTGTAAATAATATTGATATTAAAAAAGAAAGGGAGAGCTTGTATTACAGCTTTGATCATATTTTTTTAAAGATCTTCCCTAACTTTATTACGGTGTTCAATAGCTTGTTTGCCGAGAAAGATCAGATCTGGCCTGATGAAGACGAAGTATTAAATACCGACCTTCGCATATTCGCGCTTATAAGGATGGGTATTGCTGATAATGAAACTATTGCCAAAATATTGGAATATTCTGTCAATACAATCTATGTTTACAAAATGAGGATCAAAGCCAAATCGTTGCACCCTGATCAATTCGAACAACGGATTATGGATATTAAGGCTTTTGATTACGAGTGATTTTTTTTGAAGATACATGCTAAAAACCCTGTAAAGTAGCCAAACCTTACAGGGTTTTTAGTAAAAAAAGTATTATAAATAATTAAAAAAACATTATATTTTTTGTCGGCATTTTTTATATAAATATCTGTTTTTCAATGTTTTAAATTTAAAAAACATCGAAAAAAATTATAAAATTATTAAAATAAGCCTTTTTCGCGTTTACCGCAACGCATAAGTCTTTTTCTGAGTTTATTTATAAGTAAATTGCATCAGAATTTAACCTGTAATAATTGTAAACCATTACATTTTTAAACGATCGGTCATTGTTAACCTTTTCCTGTGCTCACCTGCTAACCTATCGGTACGGGCGATGTTTGCATGGCCATTATGCGTATACTTCGGGTATTATTTATTATGATAACCCGAAACCATATTAGCATGACTTCGTATAAAATGTTGGGGATCTCTTTTACGGATTGAAAACTAAACCCAAACAACAACCAATTTCAACTAAATCTCAAGTTTTATGCAAATTAAACATTTACTCAACGTATGTTTCTTTGCTGTTTTTCTCTTTTTGATGGAGCCTGCTATGGCCCAAAATAAGATAATAACAGGTAAAGTAACCGACAAAAAAGATGGCTCCCCTTTAATAGGAGTATCGGTAGTAACTGCTGTAGGTGCCCAGGGTGGCGCTATAACAGCAACAGACGGATCATACAAAATTTCCGTTCCGGCAAATACCGCGAGCCTTACTTTTACTTATGTTGGTTTCCTCAACGCAACTGTTCCATTAAACGGTCGGACTTCTGTTGATGTACAGATGGAAGAAGCGAATCGTGCACTGAACGAAGTTGTAGTGATAGGTTACGGTACCCAGAAAGTTAAGGATGCAACCGGTTCTGTAGCTACTTTAGGTGCCAAAGACTTTAACAAAGGCGTTATCGCTACACCTGAGCAATTGCTGCAAGGTCGTATAGCCGGTGTTCAGGTAACTCCTTCGAGTGGTGAGCCTGGTGCAGGTGCTACCATTAACATCCGCGGCGCAAGCTCAATCAGGTCAGGTACGAGTCCGCTATACGTTGTGGATGGTGTTCCTCTTGACAATGGCGGTACTTCAGGTGGTTTTGACAGCGGTGCAGGTAGTTCATCTGCGCGTAACCCGTTAGCATTTATTAACCCTGCCGATATCGAAAATATTTCGGTTTTAAAAGATGCGTCGGCCTCTGCTATTTATGGTTCACGTGGTGCTAATGGTGTAATCCTTATCACTACAAAAAAAGGTAGAAAAGGGCAAGGTATACAATTTGGGGCAAGCACAAGTATTGCAAATGCAGCCAAAAGATATGATTTGCTTGATAAGGCTGCATTTTTAAAAGGCGTAGCCAGTGTTGGGTCAAACGCGGGACCTCTTGCCGATGGAGGTATTGATTATGGCGGTAATACCGATTGGCAAAAACAGGTTTTCCGTACCGCTGTATCACAAAACTATAATTTAGGTTTTGGTGGTGGAAACAATACGGGGAGCTACAGGGCAACGTTTGCTTATGATGATCAGCAGGGTATTGTAAAAAGAAGTGAGTTGAAACGTTTTACAGCTCGTATAAATGCTTCACAATCGTTTTTCAATCAACGTTTAAAGTTTGATCTGCAATCATTGTTTTCAAATGTAAAAGACCGGTTTGCGCCAATCACTAATAACGCAGGCTTTAACGGTAGTTTGATAGGGGCAATGATCCAAACCAATCCTACCATCCCTGTATTTGATTCGGAAGGCAGATATTATGACATCAATGGCTATGAAAATGGTTTCCCCAAGGGCAATAGTTTCAGAAACCCGGTTTCAATGCTTAACCAGATAGATGACACTGATAATATCAACCGGTACCTGAATAATTTAACCATGACCTTAAAGCTGTTTGAAGGTTTATCATACAAAGGCAACTTCGGCGCAGATATATCAAGGGGGCAAAGGGAAACTTATTATGACTCAAAAATTGTGGGCTATACCGATGAAGCTAATATTGGCGATTTTAAAGTGCCTTCTGCAACCGGAAACGGTCGCGGGATCCTGATCCACAACAAGCTTACCAATTTAACCACAGAACATACCCTGAATTATGATAAAAAGTGGGCTAACAATAATGCATTAACAGCATTGGTAGGTTATTCATATCAAACCTTTAAAAACTTCAACAGGGGTAATCTTGCCTGGGGAACACCAACGCCGGGCCAATTTTTGCATGATTTTAATCAGTTTAAAAATCACATGCCGCACGATTTTAGTAACCGTAATGGTTTGGATAGCAGTAGCTATACACTTCAATCTTATTTCGCGCGTGCTCAATATACTTATAAAGACAGGTATATCATTACCGGTACTATCAGACGTGATGGTTCATCTCGTTTTGGCGAAAATCACCACTATGCTAATTTTCCTGCTGCTGCGTTTAAATGGCGTATAAGCCAGGAAAGTTTCGGCCCTAAGGGTGTGTTTGATGATTTAAGTCTTCGTTTAAACTGGGGTAAAACAGGTAACCAGGATTTCCCTTCTTACGCATCTAAAAGACTTAGGCAAACAAACTATGCAGGTACAGCAAATTCGCAGTTGAATGCCGAAAACCCTGATCTGAAATGGGAAACGCAAACCGCTTATGGCGCAGGTATCGATTTCTCGATGTTTAAAGGGCGTTTAACCGGTACATTGGATTATTATAACAAATCACAAACGGATATCTTGTTTTACCAGGATTTAGCGCAACCTGCTCCTTTCCCAAGAATATGGATCAACTTACCTGGTCAGGTGGTAAACAAAGGCATCGAGTTGGGTTTAAATTTTGCTGCGATAGATCATAAGAGTTTTAGCTGGGATGTGTCATATAACATGACAACAATCAATAACCGTGTCAGAAATTTTGGAAGCCGTAATATTATTACCGGTAATATTGATGGGCAGGGCTTATCAGGCGCTTATGCACAGTTTATTGGAGATGGTTATCCGCTTTACTCATTTAACATACCTAAATACTCGGGTCTTGATGCCAACGGTTTTGGTATCTACCCTCAAGGTATTGACGTCGCTACGCCTCAAGGCAGCCCGCTGCCAACCTTCGTGGCAAGCTTAACTAACAGCTTCAGTTATAAAAACTTTAGCTTAAGTTTTCTATTGAATGGAGCAACCGGTTTCTATATATATAACAACACAGCCAACGCATTTTTCTACAAAGGTAATCTGGTTAGCGGTCGTAACGTAACCAAGGCAGTAGCTGAAACCAACGAAAATCCGCTTAACTCGGGCGAGGTATCAACCCGTTTCCTTGAAAAAGGCGATTTCATGCGCTTAAGCAACGCTACGTTAGGTTATACCGTACCATTAAAAGGTAAAACCATTAAAACTTTGCGGGTTTCGTTAACCGGTCAAAACCTATTCCTGATTACAGGATACAGCGGTCTTGATCCGGAAGTAAATACCAACAAAGAGAGGAATGGGGTGCCTTCACGTGGTATCGATTACACACCTTATCCAAATGCACGCACATTTACTTTAGGTTTAAATGCAGGTTTTTAAAAATATTAACATGAAAAGAAGAGCATCAATAGCCGCGATAAGTGGGATAATTCTGTTAACCGCTGCAGGCTGTGCAAAATTAAAAGAAACTCCTTATGGTTCCGTATCCGTGGATAACGGAGGAGCTTCGTCACCATCAGATCTAAATGGTGTATATTCTCAATTATTTGGTCAAACGGACCAGGCTAATACTTATGCTCTGCAAGAGCATCCTACAGATGAAATGATGGGCCCAACCCGCGGTACGGACTGGGGCGATTTCGGAACATGGCGTAAGCTCCATACCCACACCTGGACACCCTCACACAATCAGGTGAGCGATACCTGGGACCAGTTGAATATCGGTGTGTACCGGGCAAGTCAGGTTATACAAAGGGCTACAGATAACAAGATCAAGGCTGAAGCAAGCTTTTTACGCGCTTATTTTATGTTCCAGGTAGTTGATTTATATGGACAGGCTCCTTATCGGGATCCAGAGGCACCAAATTCGGCGATACCTATCGTATACAACAGGGCGGATGCTACAGCTTTTATTATCAAAGATCTTGAGTTTGCTGAAGCTAATCTTACTACATCAGCGAATATCGGGGTGGCCAGTAAAGCCGCAGCACAGGCACTGCTTGCTAAAATATATCTTAATAAGGCTGTTTATACTGCTACAACCGTAGGTGGCCCTTTTACTTTTGCCAAAGCCGATATGGATAAGGTAATTGAATATGCCAATAAAGTTACAGCGGCTGGATATACATTGGAACCTGCAGGTAAATATTTCCAGGATTTCGCCTGGGATAATACTGAAAAATCACATGAAAATATTTTTGGTATCTACAATACACCTACGAATGTTCCGGCATCAGCAAAAAATCGTTGGAAAATGGGTTTGCATTATAATCAGACGCCTGATGGATGGAATGGTTTCACCACTTTGGCCGATTTCTATAAATCATTTGAAGCTACAGATGAACGCAGAGGGGTAGATTATCCGGGCTTAACTGATAAAGTTGGCTTACGTGCCGGTTTTGCAATTGGTCAGCAATACGGTCCGGGTCACGTTGCTTTGAAACAAAGGGGTGGCCAGCCGCTGGTGTTTACAGAGAATGTTAACCTTAATTATTCAACAGAAGCTCAAGGTATCAGGGTGTTCAAATATTTTCCTCATCCAAATGCAGACGGAACTGTGACCGATTCTGGTGAAGATAATGACTACGTGATCTTACGCTATGCCGACGTGGTGCTTGAAAAAGCCGAAGCCATTTTGCGTGGAGGGACCGACCCATTAGGCCAAACAGCCCTGCAGCTTGTTAACTCTGTCCGCGTTCCACGTGGTGCTACTGCCATGGCAACAGTTGATCTGACCGCTATGCTTGCCGAAAGAGGTCGTGAGCTATATTGGGAAGGCTGGAGAAGGAATGACCTGATCCGCTTTGAGAAATTTAATGATCCGGTTGATCAGCGTCCCGCAAAAACGGATAAAAGCAAAACAGTTTATCCAATTCCTCAGCGCGCGGTTGATACCAACCCCAACCTTAAACAAAACGCAGGTTATTAATATTTGAGATTTATTTGATTGAAAGGAACGTAGCGGAAATTTCCGCTACGTTTGTTTTTTCGCAAAGTATATGCAACCAAAAATACCCCTGTTTCTGCTTATCTTAATCCTTACTATTTTTTGCGCCTGTAATGGTGGGGATAAACAAACCTTGTTTACCGAGCAAAATAATGAATCCATCGGCATCAATTTCGCTAATCGGCTCAATGATCAGGACCGTACCAATGTGTTCACCTTTCGTAATTATTACAATGGAGGCGGGGTTGCCATTGGCGATGTAAATAATGACGGGTTAAATGATGTTTACCTGACATCAAACATGGGCGGCAATCAACTCTATATCAACAAGGGAAATTGGAAATTTGAAAACATAACTGACAAAGCGGGGGTGAAGGGAACTAAATACTGGAGCACCGGAGCTACCATGGTTGATATCAATGGCGACGGCTGGCTTGATATTTACGTTTGCCACAGTGGTAATGCCCGCGGCAACGAAAAGGGTAATGAACTGTTTATTAATCAGCACGATGGTACGTTTAAGGAAGAAGCCCAAAAGTATGGCCTGGTAGATAATGGGTTATCCACCCAGGCCATTTTTTTCGACTATGATAATGACGGCGATCTGGACTGCTTTGTACTAAATAATTCTTTCAGGCCTATAGAGTCGTTTGATTTTAGTAAAAATCTGCGTGCTGTTGTTGATGAGTTGGGTGGTGCCCGTCTTTATCGTAATGATGGCGGCCATTTTACAAATGTAACCAAAGAAGCAGGAATATATTCAAGTGATATAGGTTTTGGTTTAGGCGTTTCTGTAGCAGATATCAACCAGGATGGATATCCTGATATCTATGTCTCCAATGATTTTTTTGAGCGCGATTATCTTTATATCAACCAAAAAAACGGAACTTTTAAAGAGGATATTCAAAATGAAACGGGGCACCTGAGCCTGGCCTCAATGGGATCAGATATTGCCGATATCAATAACGATGGGCAGTATGATATTTTTACTACAGAGATGCTGCCTGAAGGCGATCGGCGTTTAAAAAAAATGACCTCGTTTGAATCATACGATGTGATCAAAGCCAAGCAGCGCGACGGCTATTATAACCAATACATGCAAAACTGTCTGCAGGTGCGTAATAGCGATGGTACGTTCTCCGAAACGGCCTTCTATTCGGGCGTAGCAGCAACCGACTGGAGCTGGGGAGCGCTGATGTTTGATATGGATAACGATGGTTGGAAAGATATTTTTGTATCAAACGGTATTTATAAAGACCTGACCGATCAGGATTACATTGAATTTTTAGGCAATCGTGATAATATGGCCAAAATAGCCGAAGGCCGGAAAAAATTTGATTATAAAGATTTTACTGATAAAATGGCTTCATCGCCTTTGTCTAATTATGCCTATCTGAATAATCACAACCTTACTTTCACCAATAAATCAACTGATTTTGGTTTGGATAAGCCGGGGTTTAGTAACGGTTCGTCATATGCCGATCTGGATAATGATGGGGACAATGACCTCATCGTAAATAACGAAAATGCCCAGGTGTCGATCTTTAAAAACAACGCCGAAAAAAACGGGAACCATCATATCCAAATAAAATTAAAAGGAACAGGTCTGAATACTTTTGGAATAGGTACTACGGTAAAAGTGTTTATGAAGGGCAGTTCGCTAATTTACTATAATCAGCCTACACGTGGTTTTCAAAGTTGCACATCGCCCAATTTACTTACAATAGGTATAGGTAAATACAAATCTATTGATTCGGTCCAGGTGATTTGGCCGGGTAATACTTATCAGTTGCTAAAAAACGTAAACGCGGATAAAGTTTACGCGGTTAATCAAACCGATGCCGCCTTGAAATATAACTGGACAAAGCCTGCTGTTAAAACACTATTTGCCGATGTTACCAAATCAATATTTGACAGCATTCCTAAGCATAAGGAGGACGATTTTATCGATTTCGACAACGAGCGCCTGATGCTCCAGATGTTATCGACAGAAAATCCTTATATGGCTACCGGTGACGTTAATGGCGACGGGCTGACTGATTTTTATTTCGGAAGCTCAAAAAACAGCTTTGCCAGCATCTATATCCAGCAAAAGAACGGTAAGTTTAAACAAACTATTCCCGAAGATTTTAAAAAGCAGGAATACCTGGAAAATGCCGGGGCTGTTTTTGGCGATTTTGATGGCGATGGCGACCAGGACCTGATTATAGGAGTAGGAGGTAATGCCGATGAAGCCGAAACACCAGTCTATAATCCCCGCTTTTTTGTGAACGATGGTAAAGGGAATTTTCATAGGGACCCTGAGAGAACACTCCATGCAGCTGTTAATGCCTCGATCATTATTTCGGCTGATTATGATGGCGATGGCAAGCCCGACCTTTTTATTGGGGGCAGAAGTATGCCCGGGCTTTACGGATGTTCGCCGCAATCATTTGTTTTTCATAATGAAGGCAACGGGCATTTTACCGATGTATCAAAATTAGTATTGGGCACGGATACAAGGCTCGGTATGGTAACAGCAGCCAAATGGGCTGATATTGATCATAACGGCTCGCCCGATTTGATAATTGCCGGTGATTGGATGGGAATTAAGATTTTCAAAAACAACAAAGGAAAATTTGCTGAAGATAAACAACTGGCTAATTACAAAGGCTGGTGGAGCAGTCTTGAAATTGCTGATGTGGATGGCGATGGCGCACTTGATATTATTGGCGGTAACATCGGGCTTAACTCAAAATTCAGGGCTTCGTTTGAGCAACCAATGGAAATTTTTGTAAAGGATTTCGATAATAACGGTACAAAAGAATGTGTAACTTCCATGTATAAAAGTGATGGGGTAAACTATGTTTTTCATATGAAACCTGATTTAGTGGGCCAGATGCCAATCTTCAAAAAACGTTTTCTGCGCTATATTGACTATGCGGGCAAACCATTTGACGAGGTATTTCCTGCTGAGATGCTTGATGGCGCCGAAAAGCACCAAATGAATTTCCTGGCTTCGGCGGTATTTTTTAATAAACGCGGAAAATTTATTTGTAAACCACTGCCTGCCGATGCACAGTTATCTATGATAAATACTATTTTGTGTGCAGATTTTGATAATACCGGAGCTGTGAAGATCATATTAGGAGGTAACTTTTATGGCTTTAAACCCGAAATCGGCCGGCTTGATGCCAATCGGGGGCTTGTTTATCAATATACAAAAAATGGGTTTGCTTATTTTCCGGCTGCCAAAACGGGCCTCAATTTAAACGGACAGGTACGCTCATCGTTAGGTATAAGAAATGCATCCGGTAAAAATTATTACCTGTTTGGCATTAATGATGAACCGCTTAAAGCTTATGAACTACGTTAACATCAATTTAATGCTGTTTGCCAAATATATTCTGAGATACTTCTTTATCCTTCTTTGTATTGGTGTGGTCGGCCTGTCTTCTTGTAAACCCCAAAAGGCCGGAGAAGGTGTATTTAAATTACTCCCAGCTAATGAAACGGGGGTGACCTTCGAAAACAGGAACGTAGTATCCGATTCGGTCAATGTTTTAGATTATTTGTATTTCTACAACGGTGCCGGCATAGCTACCGCTGATTTTAATAACGACGGCTTGCCCGATCTTTATTTCGTATCAAACCAGGGTTCTAACAAGCTTTACCTTAATAAGGGAGGGATGAAGTTTGAAGACATCACCGATAGAGCGGGTGTTGCAGGTACCGGGAATTGGAAAACCGGCGTAACTGTAGTTGATATCAATGGCGATGGATTTAAAGATATCTACGTAAGCGTGGTGTCAGGTTATAAAACCTTTAAAGGTAAAAATCAGCTTTACATCAATAACGGTAATTTAACTTTTACAGAAAGCGCGGCCAAATACGGGCTCGATTTTGCAGGACTTTCTACCCAGGCTTCTTTTTTTGATTATGATAAGGACGGTGACCTGGATATGTTCCTGCTTACCTCATCAGTTCATAGCAATGATACCTATGGCGATTCAACCCAAAGGTTTAAATACAGCCATGATGCCGGCGATCATCTTTTCAGGAATGACAATGGACACTTTACAGATGTAACTGCGGGTTCAGGCATTTATTCGGCGCCAATTGGTTACGGATTAGGTGTGAGTGTAGGTGATTTGAATAATGATGGCTGGGATGATCTTTATGTAAGTAACGACTTTTTTGAGCAGGACTATTACTACGTTAACCAACATAACGGCACATTTAAAGAAGAGTTGAAAAGTGCGTTCGGACATACGAGCCTTTTTTCAATGGGGAATACTATCAGTGATATCAACCAGGATGGCCATTTGGATGTGCTTAGCACCGACATGCTTCCGGAAGAAATGAAGGTGTTACGATCGACCATCAACGACGAACCTTTGGATATTTATAATCAGGAAGTTAATGCCGGGTATTACTATCAATATTCAAAAAATTGTATGCAATTGAACGTAGGCAACGGCAATAAGTTTGTCGACCTGAGTTTGTACAGCGGGAACTCTGCTACGGATTGGACATGGTCGCCACTGGTACAGGATTTTGATATGGACGGAATGAAAGATATGTTCTTCTCCAACGGTATCAAACGCCGTCTCAATGATATGGACTACCTGAAATATCTTGGTGACCCCATGGTTATGCAGGCATATAAACAAAATCGCGTTTTTGATAAGGACAAGATCAACAGAATGCCCGAAGGCGGCGTGCATAATTACTTTTATCACGGTGAGGATAAATTGAAATTTACAGATGTTTCTAACGGCAACGATATGCAGCAAGCATCTATATCGGCAGGATCTGTTGCCGTTGATTTAGATAATGATGGCGATCTCGATATTGTGACCAACAATATGGATGAACCGGCATATATCTATAACAATACCACAATGGAGAACCGCAAAGAAAGCAAGCCGGGCTATCTTAAATACACTGTAAAATATAACCTTTTAAACCGTGATGGCATCGGTACTAAATTTTTCCTTAAGTCAAAGCATCATCTCGATCACCAGGAAATACAAACCAGCAATGCGTACGAAAGTAATTTGAATAACGAGCTGCTTTTTACATTTGCCCCTGACGATAAACCAGAATCGTTGTTAGTGGTTTGGCCTGACAATAGCTACGAAGTGGTGAATGATTTTAGGCTCGGTCAGAAAACCACTTTAAGATATAACCCTCAAGCAGTTGAAAATAGTAAACCTATAGCTAAGGTTATCGAAGCTTTCATCAGCGATAAAAAACAGTTTGACAGCAAATTTATACAAGCAAAGCTTTTGACCACCGTTAAAACTTTTGATACTCCCGACTTTAATTATTATTCGCTTTTACCGCACACTTATTTGCAGCACACTCCCGCAGTTGCCGTAGCTGATGCCAATAATGATGGCATTGATGATATTTACGTAGGAGGCATAGCCGACGAAGAAAAATACATACTTGCAGGTGATAAATCGGGAGGATTTACCAAAGTTAAAGTGTCATTATTTGACCGGGATAAATATATTGCGGATGAGCAGGCTACATGGGCTGATGTAAATAACGATGGTAAGCCCGATTTGATCGTGATCAGCGCTAACCATCCTTTTCAGGAAACCGATAAATTGATACAGCCCCGGTTATATATCAATAAAGGCAATTTTCAGTTTGAAGATCAACATTTGCCAAAACTCAATTACCAGGCATCAAAAATTACGTTGTTTGATTTTAACGGAGATGGGCTGAACGATATTTTATTTACCAGCACCGTTTCATTTAAGGATTATACAGCGACTGTTCCTTCCTCGATATTGATTAATAAAGGCAATGGAAAGTTTGAAATAAGTCACGACAAGGCATATAATCAAATCGCGGACCTGCAATATGTCACCAGTATAACAACTGCTGATATCGATCACAATGGCAAGCCCGATCTGCTGATAACAGCCGAGTGGCAGCCGATTTACATTTTCCTGAATGATGGAAAAAAATTAGATCGTTTTTCATCGCCGGTTTTGGATAAGGAAAAAGGCTGGTGGCAATCGGCTATAATAAGCGATATAGATGGCGACGGCAAGGCCGACCTTATCGCCGGCAATTGGGGATTGAACAATAAATATAATGTTACTGCCGATCAGCCGCTTTATGCCTATAATACCGATTTGGACAAGGATGGCAAAAACGATTTGATATTATCATATTTTTATAAAGGCCTCTATTACCCGTTTCGTCCAAAAAATGATTTGGAGCAGGAACTGCCATATCTTAAAAAAGAATGGCTTAGCTATCAAAAAATGGCCGATAAAACCACCCCTGAGGTATTTAAGGACAAACTGGATGATAATGACAGGTTAAGTGTGAACCAATTCAATAGTATTTTTGTGAGTGATCTATTGCATGCTGCTTCAATTACTGCACTACCTTATCTTTATCAGCAAGCCCCTATCAAATCGATGTTAAAATATGATAATGGTGATATATTGCTGAACGGAAACTTTTGGGGTGTTGTGCCCTATGAAGGAAAGTACGATGCACTCGGCCTGGCCGGCTTACACTACAACAAACAGCAAAAACAATTTGATACGCCGACATACTATGTTAACGGTGCAATCAACTCACAGGAAATCACTTATCTGGCGCCAGTGAAAACGGCAACCAATCTGAATAATTATCTTGCGGTTACCTATGATGGCCGGGTAATGTTATTAAGCAGATAACGTAATATCACAATATTGGATAATATATTTTGGTAATCCATTTTGAGGTATCCTTTTGTGCCAGCCTATCGGTAACAAGCGATTGAAAAGGCATGGCAGGTGATACCAGCCTGTGATCTGTCATGTATATTTTCATTTGTACCAATGCATTGTTGACTGTGTTTTGGCCGCCACGTACATCAGCCACCAATAAATTGCCTCCCTTTGGTATATTATTTAAACTTGTTTTTTGAAACGGAATTATCCTTTTGTTAATCGGTAAGGCGACATTTACCTGGTATTCGTGCTCATCTGTTTGGGTGACGTTAAGCATAGGGAAATTTGTTTGTTTGGCCCCCTGGCTGCCAGCTTGGTGTTGGAGGGTTTTAATGGTGTTGTAAATTGCTTGTAATGAAGGATATATCGGATAGGTGTTAGCTGAAACGAGCAAAACTGTGTCTTTAGCATGATTTAAGTATATTCTATAGCCATATGCGTTTCTTTCATCCTCAAGAAAATGTTTAAGGGTTAGTAAAATTTCGCCAACCAGTTTTTCTGCATCTTTGGTTTTGAAATAATTAGTTATCCGTGATAAAAATTGGGTGTTATTCTCATCAACAGCATCCCATTTAAATTTGACAGAACCTTCGGCGTCGGCAAAATAGCTTATTTTGCCGCTAAAGGTCAGGTTATCTTTTTTCAATTTAAGATAGGTACTGCTATTGGTCATTTTATCGATACCGATCTTTGTACCTTTAAAATTGTATTGCCTGTACCCGGTTTTGGTGCCGGG
This sequence comes from Mucilaginibacter rubeus, assembly GCF_014643835.1. Classification (GTDB taxonomy): domain Bacteria; phylum Bacteroidota; class Bacteroidia; order Sphingobacteriales; family Sphingobacteriaceae; genus Mucilaginibacter; species Mucilaginibacter rubeus. Next base: position 828,888 of record NZ_BMKD01000001.1, read on the forward strand.
CCACCATTTATTCCATCCACTTTCTGTGGTCAGGAATTTTCCGGCAATAACATCGGAGGTATCAATTGACAGGTCCTGGGTTATAACAGGTTTTTCGGGGAGCAAAACATTAGCCGCTGCAATAATTACAATAATGGTAAGTATAATAAAAAAGATCTTCTTCATTTAGTTTATAAAAGACGGATACCCGGGGTGATAAATTTAATAATATCGGGTGGATTAACAGGTGTATATTGTTATAAAATATGTTGCCTTTTTATTAAATAAAAAAAGTGCCTCATCGGGTTAAAAAACTAATGTAAATATGCTGTAGCGTACAAAAAAAAGCCTATATTGGCTGTTGATCAATCAAAAAACCAGCAGATTTTCTCCTTGTGTATCTGTTCGGTTTTTAACCTATTTTATAACTTATGAGATCCTTTTTATTTTGCCTTGCCGGTGTATTACTTTTATTCACCTCCTGTAAAAAGCCCTACTATGAAAAAGTACTCCACGATCCCGAACTTTATCGTATAACCGTTAAAAAACTTAATGATATTGTATTGGAAAATAACTTTCCGCCGGTTACAGCTTCCCGTAATTATGTATATGCCAATATAGCCGCCTATGAAGTTATAGCTTCCGGAGATCCTGAGCATTTTAGATCATTAGCCGGGCAAATTAAACACTTACCGGCCGTACCCAAAGCGTCAAAAGATACTGCTGTTGATTACCAATTTGCTTCGTTGCTTGCCTTTTGCACAGTTGGCAATGCGGTAACGTTTCCGGAAGGTAGTATGGATCAATATGTTGATGAGCTTAAAAAGAAGGCCAAAGATGCAGGTATGCCGTCGGTTTTGTTTGAAGGTTCCGTAAACTACGCTGATAAAGTCGCTAAATTTATATTGAAGTGGAGCAAAGGCGATCACTATGCACAAACACGGTCGGCAAGTAAATACACGGTAAAACAGCAGGATGGCCGTTGGATCCCCACGCCGCCCATGTACGCGCAGGCCCTTGAGGCCCATTGGGGTGAGATCAGGCCCATGGTGCTGGATTCCACAGCTCAATTTATTCCACCCGATCCGCCGGCTTTCAATGTTAAAGACCATAACAGTCCTTTTTACAAACAGGCGCTTGAAGTAAAGCAAATAGTTGACAGCCTAACCAAAGAAGAGAAACATCAGGCCGATTTTTGGGATGATAATGCCTTTAAACTCAACGTCGTAGGCCATGCATCGTTCGCGACCAAGAAGTTTTCGCCGGGAGGGCACTGGATGAATATTACCGCAATTGGCACAAGAATTAAAAAGTTTGATTTTGGAACCACAGTAAGCGTTTATACCGAAACGGCGATCGCTCTGTTTGATGGCTTTATCAATTGCTGGTACCTTAAATACCGCTCAAATTACGTTCGCCCCGAAACCATAATTACCAAATATATGGATGCCGAATGGCGCCCATATATTCAAACGCCCCCCTTTCCGGAGTATAGTAGCGGCCATGCCGTAATTTCGGCAGCCGCGGCCGAAGTACTTACCAATAGGATCGGTGATAATTTTGCATATACAGATTCATCAGAAATGGAGTTTGGGATCGATCCGCTTTCTTTTAAATCATTCCGGGCGGCCGCGAAATCAGCAGGGATGTCAAGGGTAATGGGAGGAATCCATTTTAAGAATGCCTGTATTGTGGGCAATAAACAAGGCGCCGAGATTGGGCAACTGGTGGTGAAAAAGCTACAATTAAAAATTAAGTAGTATTTTATTTATTTTAATTAAATAATTGATTTTGAACAGGATATTTAAATTGAGCTTGTTTTTCGCTTTGCTAACACCTGCTGTGTCTGAGGCGCAAAGCATCGATCCATGGAAAATTAAAGCCGACAAAATTGATCCCGCAAACTATTACGGAATTACCGTAGCCAACGGGATGATTGGAATAGTATCAGCACCGGAGCCTTTCAAGGTTAAAAATGTAGTACTGGCCGGCGCCTATGATCTATATGGCAGGGGGCGGGTAAGCAATTTCCTGAACAGCTTTAACCTGCTTAATATGTACTTTGAAATAGATGGCAGACGGATCGATGCTAAAAGTATTAACAATTTTAAGCAGGAACTGGATATGCAACACGCCGCCTTCACTACTACCTTTGATTATGCCGATAAAGCGACCATAAAATATACTTATTACTCGCTGCGGCAACTGCCCTTTACCGTTTTGATGGATGTTTCGGTAACAGCAAAACAGGCCATCAACATTACATCGGCCAGTGTAATGGAAGCGCCCGATGCGCTCAAAGAAGTGCAGAATTATTATAACGAAATCGACAGACCGCATGTAACCATTAGTTTGCTTACTTCAACAGCAAAGAGCCCTACAGGTAAAATGCAGTTATGTGCATCTACTTCGTTCTTATTCAATGAACCGCATGGACAAGAGCCGCGCATTATTCATGAAATGTGGGACAATAACATGCACCTTATGAAGTTTAGCAAGTCAATAGCTGCGGGGCAAACTTATAATTATGCGGTAACTGGTTCATCCATAACTTCAGCACACCATGCCGACCCACTGAATGAAGCCGAACGCCTCACCATTTTTGCCAAATTGGAAGGTCGGGACAGGCTAATTAAATTTCATAACAAGGCCTGGAGTGAGCTGTGGACAAGCGATATCCAAATAGAAGGCGACGATCAATCGCAGCAGGATATTCACAGCATGTTATATCATTTATATTCATTCTCGAGGGCTGGCACAGCATACTCACCTTCACCCATGGGACTTTCGGGGTTGGGTTACAATGGCCACGTTTTTTGGGATTGTGATGTTTGGATGTATCCGGCTATGCTGGTTTTACACCCCGACATTGCCAAATCTATGGTTGAATACAGGTTTGAACGATTGGATGCCGCGCGTAAAAATGCTTTTTCGCATGGGTATAAAGGAGCGATGTTCCCCTGGGAAAGCGCTGACAGCGGGGTAGAGGAAACACCGGTTTGGGCTTTGAGCGGTCCGTTTGAGCACCATATTACTGCGGATGTAGCGCTGGCCGCATGGAATTACTATTGCGTAACCCAGGATAAACAATGGCTAAAAGAAAAAGGTTGGCCAATACTTTCAGCCACTGCTGATTTCTGGGCAAGCAGAGTTGAACGCAATGGACCCGGTCATTACGATATTAAAAACGTAGTAGCTGCAGATGAATGGGCCGAAAATATCGACAATAATGCTTTCACCAATGCCGCAGCGAAAGCTAACTTGCTAAATGCTACCGCTGCTGCCAAAATCCTGGGAGAAAAGGCCGATGTCGATTGGGTAAGTGTTGCTCAAAACATCCCGATCCTGAAGTTGGATAATGGCGTTACCAGCGAACATGCTTCTTACAAAGGTGAAGGAATTAAACAGGCTGATGTTAACCTGTTAGCTTATCCGCTTAAGACAATAACCGATCCGGCACAAATAAAAAAAGATCTTGAATACTACGAAACCCGTGTGCCTAACGAAGGTACCCCTGCCATGACCCAGGCCGTTTTTGCTTTATTATACTCGCGGTTGGGTAATGGCGATAAGGCATTTCACTTTTTTAAGGATGCTTACGAACCCAACCTCAACCCGCCATTCAGGGTAATTGCCGAAACAAAAGGCGGGACCAATCCGTATTTTGCTACAGGCGCAGGTGGTATTATTCAAAGCTTGCTCATGGGTTTTGGCGGTTTGGATATTACACCAACCGGTATAGTACAAGTTAAAAGCAAGTTGCCTGCTAACTGGAAATCATTGAAAATTACAGGCGTGGGAATGGATAAGGCTACTTATGCAATAAAGTAACTGTTTTATAACTTTATACATTATGCCCTTTAAAATCTCCTGCGTTTGACAGAGAGAGAACTGGCGAATGGAAGACTGACGAAGTTTTTAAAACTTCGTCAGTCTGGCTTCTGAAACTTGCTTTACCAGGTACTTAGTTCTGAACTTCTGCCGGAGCCCTTTCTAATTGCTGGGTATCAATATGATACCTGTTTACTAAGTGCAGTAATACCCCATTCGTCCAGCCGAAACCATCTTGTAGGGGGTATTCACCACCGCCGGCAGTTAATTGGGTATCAACCACATTATACTTTTCAAGTAATTTACCGGTCTGTTTAAACACCCGGATGTTAAGTTTAAGCCAGCGGGTGGCAATTTCTTTGGCCAGCGTATTGTAATTGTATTTTTCGAGCCCGTCAATAGCTATGTATTGCAGTGGGGCCCAGCCATTGGGTGCATCCCACTGCTGGCCGGAAAAGTTGAGTGTAGTAACCAGTCCGCCGGGTTTCAGGAAATTATTTTTGAGCCCATCGGCCACAAGGCGGGCTTGCTCATCACTGGCAATTTTAAATTCGAGCGGGAACTCCCCTGCAAGTGTTTCCACACTTGATAGTTGATTCAGCCTCCAGTTATAATCATCAAACCAGCCTGTTTTCTGGTTCCAGCAATATTTCAGGATCGCATTTTTTCGACTATTTGCCCGATACCTATACATTTTGGCCAGCTTCGCATTTGAGAGCTGGTTCAGACTGCGTGCAATAGTCATTTCCAGGTTATATAATAAGCAATTCAAATCAATCGGTATAATGTCGGTGGTTTGTATAGTTGGCAACTTGCCCGACGAATCAAACCAGCGCGTGCTAAAATCCCAACCCGAAGCCGCCGCTGTCCGCACGTTGCGGTAAAATTGTGCTGCCGGTTGTTTGCTTTCTTTGGCGGCATTAACATCTTTTATATATGATTCTTCGCGGGGTTCATCACTTTCGTCCCAATAACGGTTCATTATCTGCCCATCCGGCATTCGTACAACCCGGTGTGCAGCCTGATTGGCTTGTACAGCTTCCCATCCATGCATCCAATATTCATATTCTTTGATCAATTGCGGCCTGAAATGTACCAATACTTTCTCTCCCTCAATTTTGGCCAACAGGTTTACCATCATAGCAAAAAATGGCGGCTGCGAACGGGTAAGATAATAACTTCGATTGCCGTTGGGTATAAAGCCATATTTATCAATGAGGTAAGCAAAGTTTTCGACCATGTTGCGGATCACTTTAACCTGATGGCTTTCCTGTAAGCCTAACATCGTAAAATATGAGTCCCAATAGTAAATTTCCCTGAACCTGCCGCCAGGTACAATGTAAGGGTTAGGCAGCGCCAGGGTTGATGAAAAAGGTTTTGCTTCATCCGGACGGCGTTGTAATACCTGCCACAAAGTATCAATATGTTTGCGGATACCGGCCGATATATCTGTTTGAAAATTGTTGTGCGATACAGGTACGTTAAAATTGGCCAATATAAATGCCTGGAGGTTAAACCCGGGCTGACCTTTCTGTTCGTTATAAGCCTTCATGATCAGCGCTGGATCCTGTTTGGGCACAGCGTCAACAAAAGTTTTGTTATCCGGGAAAATGGTTGAAGTTTGAACCGCCTCAAACAATCCCGGGAATTGTTGCCGGGGTGTAAGCGTTTGCGATTTTGCGTTAAATACAAAGAATAAAAATGCGAGTAAAAAAAGTTTTCTCATCAGCCTAAAATTATACCCTGCTGCAGGATGGGTAATTGGTTTATAACAGGTTATAAATTTACTATTTTTGGAACGAATATAACTGATATCTGATTTGTTTTCAGGGGTTTTGTGCGATATTATCGCAGGGAAATAATAGATATCAAGGTGTGGGCCAATTAAAAAAACAAATACATAAGCCATTTATTATGATAAACTTTTTACGGAAGGGAAGTATTATATTTTCGTTGTTACTTACCCAGCTATGCTATGGCCAGTCGCGGGTTAATACCCTGCCTACCTGGGCCTTTGGTGGCTTTGTGCGGCCGGCAAATATCAATCCTATTATCTCACCAGATACGGTTTCCCGGTTCCATGATCCGATGAGTAGAAGGCAGGTTCAATGGGAAGCTAACGATACTTTTAACCCTGGTGCAACCGTCAAGAACAATAAAATAGTAGTATTATACCGGGCTGAAGACTTGTACGGCATCGGTATTGGCTTTCGTACTTCACGTGTTGGGTATGCCGAAAGTGCTGATGGTATTAAGTTTAGCAGAAGGAAAACCCCGGTGCTGTATCCCGATAATGATATTGCTAAAAAGTACGAATGGCCCGGAGGCTGTGAGGACCCCCGCGTAGCCGTTACGCCCAGCGGCACCTATGTTGTTTTTTACACCGAATGGAACCGCGATTTGCCAAGATTAGGTGTGGCCACATCAAAAGACCTCATCCATTGGAAAAAACACGGGCCGATATTTGAAGCTGCTTATCATGGCAGGTTTTTCAATATCGCCAGTAAATCAGCTTCTATATTAACTCGGGTGGTTAATGGTAAACAAGTGATTATTAAAACAAATGGAAAATATTGGCTGTACTGGGGCGAGCATCATGTATATGCGGCAACATCAACAAACCTGTTAGACTGGGCCCCGGTGGTTGACAATAAAGGAGAGTTGAAAGAACTCATGTCCCCGCGCGATGGTTATTTCGATAGCGACTTAACCGAATGCGGCCCGCCTGCGTTGATGACCAAAAATGGTGTAATCCTGTTTTACAATGGCAAAAACAAACCCGCCGAAGGCAGGGACATCCGGTTTAACGCTAATTCATACTGTGCGGGGCAAGCCTTGTTTGATGCAAAAGATCCTTCTAAATTCAAAACACGCCTCGATATTCCTTTCTTAAGACCAATGGAATCTTTCGAAAAAAGTGGTCAATATATTAACGGAACAGTTTTTATTGAAGGAATGGTTTATTTTAAAAGGAAATGGTTCCTTTACTATGGCTGTGCAGATTCACGGGTAGCCGTAGCTGTATATGATCCATCGAAACCGGCGCCTCCTGATCCGGTTGAATAGTATTTGACATTTGTTTACTGTTAATGAGAAAAATATAGCTTAGAATCTTTGGGCTTTGGCTTAGCGGCTTATCTGTGTTTGCTTTAGCTGCCTTGTATAGTGGTACAAACCGCTCAGCCTTCCTTGATTATTTTGATACCTGGATGAGGAGATCATATATCGTGCTGTTTACTTTTGGGCTGTCATTAGTTGTTCACGTTATTGTTACTTTTTTAGTTCTCCCGCTATTACGAAAATCTAAAACGCAATAGCGACGGTTAGCTTGAATGTTCAACAATGATTAACTAATTCAATAAATCAAGGAGGTCATCTTTTGACAATGAACTCGTAGCAGCGCTGTCGGGCCTGATCAGGCTATTTGCGATATCCTTTTTTGATTGCTGCATCACCATGATCTTCTCTTCTATAGTGCCGGGGCAAATGAGCCTTACCGCCACAATTTTTTTATCCTGGCCTATGCGGTGGCAGCGGTCTATGGCCTGGTTTTCGACAGCCGGGTTCCACCACGGGTCGACGAGATAAACATAATCGGCTTCCGTTAAATTAAGACCGGTACCGCCGGCTTTGAGACTAATCAGGAATACCCTGATGCCGGGATCATTCTGAAACTCATTAACAACCTGCTCGCGTTTGCGGGTTTGACCGGTGAGGTATGAGAAGCGAATCCCGCGGGATATCAACTCCTTGCGGATAAGATCAAGCATGGAAACAAACTGCGAAAATATGAGGATCTTATGCTGGTGCTTTTTGCTTTCTATTTCCTCAATCAGCGTTTCCAATTTGGCCGATGCATCACCGGGCATTTTTTCGCCTTTTATGAGCATCGGCGAATCGCAGATCTGTCTCAATTTGTTTAACCCTTTTAATACGTTCATCGGGCTTTTCTTTAGCTCCTCATTTGTTGTGGCCGAAATGTACTCTCTAAATTCTTTTTCGTATGAGTCGTAAATATGACGCTGCTCCTGCTTCATTTCACAATACAACACCATTTCGGTTTTCTCGGGCAATTCAGTTGCAACCTGTTGTTTAGTACGCCGAAGTATAAAAGGCTTTACTTTTTCCTGTAGTTCGGCCGCGCGTTTGCTACCCTTAAATTTATCGATCGGAACCGCATAAATATCCTTGAAATATTGTTTGCTCCCCAATAAACCGGGGCAGGCAAATGAAAGTTGACCATACAAGTCGAACGTATTATTTTCTATCGGAGTACCCGTTATCGTAATTTTATTGCGCGATTTCAGGAGCCTTACAGCCTTGTAACGCTGCGATTCGGGATTTTTTATATTTTGCGATTCGTCGAGAAAAACGTAGTTGAAATTAAAATCCTTTAGAAAATTAACATCTGACAGTAATGTGCCGTAGGAGGTAAGCACTATCTCATACTGGTGCAGGTGTTTGGTATGCCTAAGTCGTTCAGCACCGTAAATGGTGTGGATGCTGATAGAAGGCGCAAATTTTTGTACCTCCTGCTGCCAGTTAAAGAGGAGCGAGGTAGGCACAACAATAAGGTTAGTGTTGTTTTCAGTTTTGCTGCGCTGTAAAAGGATAAAGGCAATCACCTGGAGACTTTTACCCAGACCCATATCATCGGCAAGGCAGCCGCCAAAATTAAGGTTATCCAAAAAACTTAACCAGTTTAATCCCTGGCGTTGGTAAGCGCGAAGCGTTCCGTTTAATCCGGGAGGAACCGGTACTTCATCAATGCTTTCTGTACCGGTAAGCTTTCTGTTGTATATCGCAAGTTCATTTCGCACGTCCTCGTCAAGCATTTCCTCGTCGTAATATTGCTGTATAGCAGTATAATTACTTTTTGAAGTATGCAGCGTGTCATTATCAGCAATCTCTCCCGAATTAAAATAATCAGTGAATTTCTCTATCCATTCGGTGGGTAAAATTCCCCGGGTTCCATCATCAAGGTGTACATACTTGCTTTTATTTTTTACAGCCTGGTGAACCTGTTTCAACGAAGCTCTTTTTTTGCCAAATTTTATATCGATAACTGTATTGAACCAGTTAATCCCGCTCACTACGTTGATGGTTATCTTTACTTTATGCGGGTTCAGCTTGTTGCCTTCCAGTTCGTTAAAGCCGAGTATTTCGATCTTGTGGTTATGCCATTCGTCAAATACATTTAAAAACCACTCCTCATCTAAAAAATGCCTTTTATGCAGGTAGAAGTAATCAAGGCCGTTATCCAACTGTTCGTTAAAATAAGGGTGTTGTTTTACAAGCAGAGCTGTAAAGGCTATTTCCTCATCATCGCGCCGTTTAACTAAAAATTGGTTGCCTTTTTCGTCGGTTCCGTAGATCTGCCTTTGCGTGCGCATCGGGATCTCGGCCTCACCATAACGCAGCACAGGTATGATCATGACATGTGCGCCAAAGTCCGACAGATAAATGATCTTCTCGGTAGGCTGATCAAAGCCTTCTTTTTTTATTTGCTCTTGTGTTGCAGGTTTAATGTAAGTATAATCAATAAGAAGCTTGTTTTCCAGTTTGTTAAGCAAATGTGATTTTAATTCTGCAAACTTACTCTTATGTACCTGCAGGCTGCCTTGTTTCTTTTTCAAAAGGTCGAGGATATTTAATACCTGTAAGCTTTCAATAAGATAAAGCGCGTTGCCTATGCCGATAAAATAAGTATACCTGATATCAAGGTCCTTAACATTGTACAGCAAGCCATCTATATTAAAAATGCCGCTTATTTCATAAAACTCATCCCAGGTATTTACTTTTAGCTCCAGGTCACTTTTTAAATTTTTAACCAATACAGGGTTTATCGAGCCAGCTGTTACTTTATCCGAAACAGTGTTGTCATGCGCGTAAAAACTGTAGGCCAATGGGTTTTTAACAACGGCTTTTAGTGCTGCGATATCCGCAGCAGTTCTTTGTATGTTAATATGATTTTGAAACTTATGTACCCCGGTAAAGAATTTGAGTTGCTGTGCGTCATTCGTTTCCCAAATCAGGTCTAAAGGAGCTATAGGCACAAGGGGGTTCTTGATTTTTCCATCTTTGGTGCTTTGTGCGGTGTATAGTTCAATAAATAAATATTTATAGTATTTATGCTGTTTTAGTATGATACAAGTTGTTTTATCCGTGTCCTCGCCAGGTTGCCCAACCGGTTCAGAAATGTTATTAACTATAACGCTTTGCAAACTGGCAAGGCTCTCTTTGGTAATGGCTGTTAACGCGGCGGAGCGGGGGACTATCTCGAAATTTTTAGACAGTGATTTTACCTCGAAAAACTTGTCGAGATCAGGGGCCTCTTCAAGTCCGTAATCAGCTGCTGCTTTTTTTAACTTTTTATGTCTTAGTTCGTCATCAAAAAATAACCGTAACTCATCACGCTGTGTTATTGCCGATAGTACCTGTGCCTGGTGCTCGCACAGTTTATTACCTGTAGCATGGCACCCGCACGAAAGTGCCAGCTGCCCTTCATGACTGGTAATGATTACCTCGGGGAAGGCAACCGTACCCGACTGATTGGTAAAAGCTCCGTGGTTAATTTCCAAATGTTTGGCCAGTATTTGCCTGTAACTTTGCTTGTCAAAATAAATGCTGACGGCTGCATGAGCGGCAATAACACTTTCACTAAAGTCGGTTATGGTTGCGCCTTTGATGATAATATTATGGTTGCTTTCGCCTTCCTGGTAGCTGATTATCCTGATCACTCGTATATTGATGTGTTACCCGGTAAATATCATAACAATTATATAAAAGAAGACAATCACCAACGCATTTTCGTTAACTATGTAACAATTATATTCTTTATCAAATATTTACCTTTAGTAAACGTATCTGCCTTAATTTAGCCACTTAGTTCAGTACTATGAAGTATCCAAAATTCTTATTGCATCTATCCATATTAGCAATTTTTTTTCCCCTTTATGCCTGCCATACCGTTTCTGGCAACAAACAAAGCTCCGATAATGAACAGGTTAATATGCACAGTGCTTATGATGACAGCACACTAAATCGCCATATACTACCGGTTTTAATGCCTTACAACCGTATTATTGATCCGGCAGGAACGGTGATATCGTTTGGCGATGCATCCGACGAAAATCATAGCATGGATGTAAGGCTGATCCCCGGCACCAGGTTTATCGCTGTCGAAGACCGATACGGACTTACTATAATTGATACACTCTCAAAAAAAGTAACCACCCGCTGGACCTATAAACAAGATCCCCGCTACGGCGGACTTACAAGTACTTACTCCGGCCTAAAAGTTGTAAATATTGACAATCAAACTCAAATATATTGGAGCGCTGCAGCAGGCAAGGGTAAGGATTCAAAATCGTACGTTTTCCAGGCTATCTGGAAAGATGGTAATATCAGCATACAAAACACTTTCAATTTTAAAGCTGAAGGCGAGTCGCCATTGGCATTACCTAACGATTTAGCCATCAATAAAGAAAATGGTATAAATTACTTATATGTAGTTTTAAACGGGAATAATCAACTGGTAAAGATTAATTTAACTGATAATAAAACCGTTTGGACAAGATCGACCGGTGTTGCACCTTATGGATTGACGATAGCAAAGGGCAAGATATTTTTAACCAACTGGGCCGGGCCGCAAGCTATTGATACATTGAAGCGTGAAACAGCGGGTGTACCCTATGGTAAGGCTTATGTCGATCCTAAAACAGGGGCAACAGTGCAGGGCACTGTAATGGTTATGGATTTGGCTAAAGGAGATGTGATCAAGGAAATTACTGTGGGGCTGCATCCTAATGCCATTATCAACAGTGCCGATGAAGCTTTTGTTTATGTTGCGAATGGCAATAGTGACATGGTATCGGTAATTTCAACAAGTTCATTACAAAATGTAGCAGCGATTGATGTTAAATTAAATCCTGGCAAAAAGAGTTATATAGGTGATACGCCCAATGCTTTAGCCATTAATGCCGATGGTACAATACTTTATGTAGCAAATGGTTTGGATAACGCTGTGGCCATGGTAAAATTGGGTAGTAAAACATCTCTTAAAGGAACCGGCACTAACGAAGTGAAAGGCTTTATTCCAACCGAAGCATACCCTGGCGGCCTGGCTGTTGACGGCAATAATTTATTTGTAACTAACCTGGAAGGAGAAGGCTCGAGGGTAAGTGCCGATGAGATAGGTAAAAGCAATTTGAAAGGTGATTTACCCTCGGGAGCAGACGTTACAGCTTACAACTCGCACCATTCGAAGGCTACGGTATCAATGATAGCCATTCCCGATGATGCTTTGCTTAAAAAGTATACTCAAAAAGTCCAAAACCTAAACCTGAGTTTCCGCCAGCAGATAGCGCAGCTACTGCCCCGTAAAAACATTGCGCCTAAACCCATACCAGAGCGTATTGGCGAGCCATCGGTATTTAACCATGTGCTTTATATCATCAAGGAAAACCGTACATACGACCAGGTTTTGGGCGATATGCCTGAAGGTGAAGGCAATAAATCGCTTTGTATTTATGGTGATAGTGTTACCCCTAATCAGCATAATTTAGCGCGCAACTTTTTATTGCTTGATAATTATTATGCCTCAGGAAAATGCTCTGCCGAAGGGCACCAATGGACTGATGCCGCTATGGTTACAGATTATGTTGAAAAAAGCGTCCGTTCATGGTTTAGAAGTTATCCTCATGTGCAGGAGGATGCTTTGGTTTATGACGGGAACGGTTTTATCTGGAATAATGCCGCCGATCATGGCAAAACGGTCAGAATTTACGGTGAAGCCTGTGCCGTGCATTTTGATGATAAGTTAAACTGGAGCGATATTTATAACAATTACACAGCAGGTAAACCATTCGCATTTAAAAACACCAGCACTATTTCCCGGGTGAGGCCAATGCTGTCACAAAACTTCCCGGGATCTGACGAGCATAAGATTAATGAACAGTTACGGGCCACCGCTTTTATTAAAGAGCTACATGAATATGAGCAAAAGCCCGGCGACCAGTTACCGCAACTAATGATCATGGCCCTATCGGCCGATCATACCGTAGGCACGAGGCCAGGCTACCCGACACCTGACGCTATGGTAGCTGATAATGACCTGGCGCTCGGCCGTATTGTTGAAGCAGTTTCAAAAAGCCGTTTCTGGAAAAACACGGTAATATTTGTTACCGAAGATGATTCACAGGCAGGGTGGGACCATGTATCTGCATATCGTACTACAGGGTTTGTGATTAGTCCGTATAGCAGGTTACAGCATAAGGTGAGCAAAAACTATAATCAAACCTGTATAGTGCGTTCTATTGAGCAAATATTGGGCTTACCACCAATGAATATTATTGACGCTACTGCATTACCTATGTTTGATTGCTTTACCGGCAAACCATCTGCATACACTTATACCAGTTTAAAAAACAGGGTTCCGCTCAATACAATCAACCAGCCTTTTTCTGCGCTAAAAGGTTCTGCATTGCATTTTGCACAATTATCATCAAGACCTGAATACGATCATATTGACGGTGGTAATGATGATGTGATGAACAGGATACTTTGGTTTGCGGCCAAGGGTAAAAAAGCTTATCCCGCTAAACTGGCGGGCAAAGATGAAGATCATGATGATTGATCGGGAAAATAGCTAACGTCAACATCATTCCCAGAGATTAACCGTATAATATTACATGGATGATTAGAGCTCGTTGCCTTAACCAGACAGCGAGTTTTTTTTATAGCTGATTGCCTTAAATTTCTATTGATCTATTAATTGTTTTATGCGTAAAAATACGGGAAACTCTTCTGAAAATTCCGTGAAATTACGTGGTCATTTGTGCACGATATTACTTTATCTTTATTGCAAACCTCATCAACGCCTGCAAACAATTAATCAATTAATTTTTCAACCTAACCAAAAAAGTTATGAAAATTTCTGCGCTTGATGAGAACGGCGCACCAGTCGACTGGTGGTTTATCTACAAAGTTCCGCAACTTGACGGAGGTGTGGGTAATGACAAAGCTACAGGGTACGAATATGTTTATTACGACTCAACTATCGATGCCAATACCGACGCCCGAAAAAGGACGATTACAAAATCACCCAATGTTTTGAATGGCGATAAAGGAGCACTCAACCTGACTATGGACTCCGTATTCAAAAACATTAAATCACCGGCTCCGAGTACCGGATGGGTTCTTTATAATGACGAGATGCCCGAAAGTGCCAATAAACATGATGATGGCACCAAAGGGCATACCAAGGGAGTATTGGCATTTGATACCGAATCTAAAACTGCATTTTGGTTACTTCACTCATGGCCGAAATTTGCAGACCCTGGTGCCATCAAAGATCCTACTCCCAAATACGGGCAAACCTACCTGTGCATTTCATTGGATTTGGATACCGCTAATCTTATTGCCAAACAGATGCTGAACCACCAGGAGCCGCAAATCTATCTTCATAATACCGCCAACCTGCCCGCAACTGCCGAGTTGCATTCGCTGACACAGCCTTTGGCGAGCCACCCGATCGCTCTGGGCGACTCGATCGATTTAAAGTCTATTGGCGGTATGCCATTCAAAGTTATAGCCAAGAACCGGGAATGGAATAAAGATTTTTGGAACGAATTGGTAGGGCCTATCCTAAACGACGATTTAGACATTGAAACCTGGATCCGCGGTCCTATTCCACCTATCGCTGATAGCGACGGCATTCACAAAACTTTTGACATCAAGTATATCAATTTAGGTTTCATGGGTGCACACTGGGCCTGGCCCGAAACACATGACCATGCCAAATGGGGAGTCACATTGCATGACCCCTGGGTTTGTGTTGGCGATATCAACCGCATGATTTCGCAAAGGAGGCGCGGCGGCTGTACAATTGCATTTCAAAATCAAACTTTATGGTCGGGTTTATCCAAAACAAGTTTGCTTTTAGCGCCTCCGGGGCATAACAGAACTGAAGCTCACGTTCTGATCCAAAAAACACATCATCTTCATGCCGAAGCACCATTGAGGGAACAGCAGTAAACGTAATTTACAATTTAAAACTTTTCCATACACGCCAGTATACAAAAATTCTGCTCAAGCGGGATTTTTGTATACATATTAGGCTGTTTTTTATAACATAGCGGATGGTTTGCTTATATTTAACTATCTCTTTGATATAAAATTATAAGCCGGCGCTGCCAATGATTTTAAACGGAAAATACTTTAGCTTCGAACCGAGGCGATATGCATTTATGCTAATCGCTCTTTTTACTACTAACGGCTTTGCGCACGCTCAAAACTTACCCAACGAAACAAGACCACGCATCGTAATTACAGCAGATCCGGAATTGGATGATAATAATTCACTTATTCGGTTCCTGCTATATAGCAGTGATGTTGAAATTGAAGGATTGATTTATGCCAGCAGCGCTTTTCATTGGAAGGGAGATAGCAAAAGAACCAAATGGTTTGTACCGGGACGGGAGTATACCCGCTTTGGATTAAACTTGTGCCCATGTGAATCGTGGCGGTGGGGTGAAGATGAGCATTTTATTCATGATGCTGTGTATACCTACGCAAATGTTTACGCCAATCTAAAAATTCATAATTTCAATTATCCTGCACCTGATGTACTCAGAGGCAAAATCAGGATTGGGAATATTGAATTTGATGGTGATATTTCAAAAGATTCACCAGGTTCAGACCTCATCAAAACCCTGATACTTGATGATAAACCGGGCCAATTGTTTATTACAGCATGGGGAGGCCAAAGCACTATAGCGCGAGCTTTAAAAGCTATTCAGGAACAATATGAGTTCACCGCCAATTGGGAGCAAACGAAATTAAAAATTTATCGAAAGGTGGTTTTACTTCCCTCCAGTGACCAGGATGATACTTATGCAAAATTATATTAAACCTAACTGGCCGGGTGTTTATCATATGTTTTAGAGTATAAAACTGCTAATATGCCCCCTGTTAAAGCTATCAGGGAACAATGGCATGAGGACAAAAACTCTTTAAACCAGCATGACGCCGGTGCTGCATCAATAACCCTCGACCAGGTTTACCAGAAAGCAAAGAACGAATGGCTATCTGCAGATAAGAAAAAGAATACCATTTATTTTGAAACCAATAATAATGGCATGATATCCGGCGCAAGTTATGTACCCAATGGCTGTCAGGATGATTGCTCAACAGGTATCTCCATAAGCGAGATCAAGGCACTGTAACTTTATTGTAATTTACCGCGAAATTTGGCCGATATGTGTCATAACGCATATTACTTTTGTGCTTTTTAGTACCTTTGACCAAATTTTTAATTGATGCATAATTCAGATAATTTACAGTTTTTACTTAACGATCCGAATTTATCTGCTGATTTAAAGCATATTGCTCAAAAAGTTCTTGACAAACAACGCATCACTTTTGATGAAGGTGTTTTGCTTTATGAGCAGGGCGAACTTGGCTATCTTGGCACTTTGGCTAATTACATCCGCGAGGAACGCCACGGCGATAAAACTTATTTCAACCGTAATTTTCATATTGAGCCCACCAATCTTTGCGTTTACGACTGCAAATTTTGTTCGTACTCGCGGCTGCTGAAACAAAAGGCGGAAGGATGGGAGTACACCATGGATGAAATGTTCAACATGGTTACCAAGTATGATGGCGAACCGGTTACTGAGGTTCACATTGTAGGTGGTGTGCTGCCGCAATATGACGTGCCTTTTTACCAGGAACTTTTCGCCCGCATCCGCGCGCATCGCCCGGAGTTGCATATCAAAGCGTTAACCCCGGTTGAATATCACTACATCTTTAAAAAAGCTAAAATTGACTACGCCACAGGCATGCGCCTGATGAAGGAAGCTGGCTTGGACTCTATCCCCGGCGGCGGCGCTGAAATTTTTGACCCGGAAATCAGGGATCAGATCTCAAAAGATAAATGTACTGCCGATCAGTGGCTGGCTATTCATGAAGAATGGCACAAGCTTGGCGGCCGTTCAAACGCTACCATGCTTTACGGACATATTGAAGCATATAAACACCGCGTTGACCACATGGAACGCTTACGCCAATTGCAGGATAAAACAGGCGGTTTCCAGACGTTCATTCCGCTTAAGTTCCGTAACAAGGATAACCAGATGTCGCACGTACCCGAGGTTTCGGTAATTGAAGATTTGCGAAACTACGCCGTAGCCCGCATCTACCTGGATAACTTCGACCATATTAAAGCTTATTGGGCTATGATCAGTCGTACTACCGCACAGCTTTCGCTTAACTTCGGCGTTGACGACATTGATGGTACGCTTGATGATACCACCAAAATCTATTCAATGGCCGGCGCCGAAGAGCAGCATCCAGGTATGAGCACCAAGCAAGTGGTAGAGTTAATTAAACATGTAGGCCGCCAGCCTATTGAACGTGATACATTATATAATGTAGTAACGGATTATACCAACTTTGTGTTCGGCGACGAACCGAAACCGCAGTATTACAAATTACCGGTAATTAATTAAGCTTTTTAAGCTGAAAGCCAAAGGCCGAAAGCTTAAAGCAAAGCAATAAATTTAGCATAGATAAAAGCAAAAAAGCTTTAAGCCTTCGGCTTTCAGCTTTGGGCTCAAGAAAATGGTACAAAAAACCTTATATATAGTACGTCACGGCCAAACTGAGTATAACAAACTTGGTATTATACAGGGTCGTGGTGTGGATACCGATTTAAATGACGAAGGTCGTAAACAAGCCCGCCAGTTTTTTGAGGCTTATAAAACTGTTCCGTTCGATAAAATTTATATATCGGCATTAAAGCGCACACAGCAAAGTATCCAGCCTTTTATTGATCTGGGGATACCTTATGAAAAGCTTCCGGGTTTGGATGAGCTGGCCTGGGGCATTCACGAAGGCCAGTCGCCAACTACTGATAATAAAGCTGCTTTTCTGCAGATTATGCGTGATTGGCTGGATGGTAAGCTCGACAGTAAATTTGAAGGGGGCGAAAGTCCGCTTGAGGTTGAAGTACGCCAGCGCGAAGCCATGGAGGTGATCATGAGCCACCCCGAAGAAAAAAACGTGCTTATTTGTATGCACGGTCGCGCTTTACGACTGTTGCTTTGTATCCTTACCGGTAAGCCCTTATCCGAAATGGATACCTTTCCGCACCAAAACCTGGTATTATACAAGGTAACGTACAATGGCGAAAGATTCGAAATCATCGACTTTAACAATGCCGAACATCTCAAACATTCCGAAGAATAGAAATAGCGAATTTGTGAACAAGATCAGAATATCAGCAGTAAGCTACACTAATACCAAACCCTTTTTATACGGCATTCAACATACCGACATCATTAATAAAATTGACCTGAGCCTTGATATCCCGTCAGATTGTGCTCAAAAGCTTATTGACGACGTGGTTGATATCGGTCTGATCCCGGTTGCTGCAGCACTGAGTTTGCCGCAATGGGAAATTGTTTCTGACTACTGCATTGGTGCCGTAGGCGCGGTAAACTCCGTTTTCATTTTCAGCAATAGTGATATTAAGGACGTAACTACCATTCAACTCGATCCGCAGTCGCGTTCATCAAATAATCTTGCCCGTGTGCTGCTGAAAAACCACTGGTTGGTAAACCCCAAACAGGTAAGTAATGCGCCGGATTATGCCCAATCTGCAGATGAACAAACCGCCTTTGTACAAATAGGCGACCGTACCTTCGGCAAAAAGCAGCAATACAAATATGTTTACGACCTGGCCGAAGAATGGCAAAAAATGACCGGGCTGCCTTTTACATTTGCGGCCTGGATAGCTAATAAGCCTATCCCGCGGGAGTTCATGGATGAGTTTAACGCGTCGTTAAAGTATGGCCTTGAACACCGGGAAGAGCTTTTTAAAGAATTAACCATGCGCGACGATTTTGACCTGGTTGATTATTTGATGGTGAAGATAGATTATGATTTAACAGCGGATAAAAAGAAAGCCCTGTACCTGTTTCATGAGTATATAAAAGCGTTATAATCTCTGAACCGGGATTTGGGTGGATTTTTAGGATTACAGGATCAGAATTGTTTGGTTATGTAATCCGATAATCACATAAATCCCGGTTCGCGCAAAAACAATTCCCTTCTCAATTCCATTGCTTATCTTAAACACAAAAACGTTTATCTATGAGCAATACTCCCCAACTACTAAAAGGACAAGCTGCCCTCGTAACCGGCGCCGATAGCGGCATTGGCAAAGGTGTCGCATTAGCTATGGCCGCTGCCGGAGCCAAATTACTGATTAATTATGCCCATAATAAAGCAGCCGCTGATGATGTTGTAAGCCAGATCAAGGCCACAGGCGGCGAGGCATTTGCATTTCAGGCCGATGTAAGCCATGAGGAAGAGGTAAAAGCCATGTTTGCCGAAATATTTAAGCAATATGGCACCATTGACATTTTGGTAAACAATGCCGGTTTGCAAAAAGATGCCAGATTTGTTGATATGACGCTTGACGACTGGAATAAAGTGATTAGTATTAACTTAACCGGTCAGTTTCTTTGTGCCCGGGAGGCTGCTAAAGAGTTTATAAAACGCGGTGTTGTTGAAGGAGGAAGCAAAGCTGCGGGCAAAATTATCTGTATGAGCAGTGTGCATGAAGTAATTCCCTGGGCGGGGCATGTAAACTATGCGGCCAGCAAAGGCGGTATTATGATGTTTATGAAAAGTATAGCACAAGAGCTCGCCCCGCATAAGATCAGGGTGAATGGGATAGGGCCAGGCGCTATACAAACACCTATTAATAAGGAAGCCTGGGAAACCCCGGAAGCTCTTGATAAGTTATTGACGCTCATCCCTTACAACCGGATAGGCCAGCCGGCTGACATCGGAAAACTGGCAGTTTGGCTGGCTTCAGATGAGTCGGATTACATTACCGGGGTCACAATTTTTGCAGATGGGGGCATGACTTTGTACCCGGGCTTTGCAGATAATGGCTAAATGACATTTTCATGACAACATAAATCGGTTTAGCAAACTAAAAACGCCATTAATTGGCGTTTTTTCTTTTAGATATTGTAAAATATACACTAAGGTTATTGATAAAATTTAAATTTTGCGGCTATAAAAGGCTATAATTATTAAATATTCATAAAAGTTCAAGAAAATTTTAAATATTGACAAGTGTAGCGTATTTTTGTTGCAGGATTTAAAATTTAAACGAACATGAAAAAGATATTTTTAACAATAGCAACCGCAGCATTATTTACCGTTAACGCTTTTGCCGATGGTGGCAAAAAATCTGACGGTGGTACCAACGTTTCTTACATCGCTTTACACGGCTTTACTGCTGATTTCGCTGAAGCTACCAACGTTAACTGGACTGTAACCAAAAACGTTCAAAAAGCTACTTTCACTGTTGATGGCGTTCAAAAAACTGCTTTCTACAACCTGCAAGGTGAATTTTTAGGTACAACTCAACGTGTTGACAACAAAGCTATCCCTGCAAAAGCCCTTCAACAAATCAACAGCGATTACAAAGGTTACGAAGTAGGCGAAGTTATCGTTTACCAGGCTAACACTTCAATCAATGACGCTATCGAGCCAACTTCATATTTTGTTGACTTGAAAAACGACAAACACGAAGTTTTGGTAAGGATTACTCAACAAGCTAACATCGAGTTTTTCCAACAAGTAAAATAACTCCGAAAAATTATAACAATGGAAAGCCGTCCCGAATATCAGGACGGCTTTTTTTATGATTATAAATCACACTTTTATGTCATAAAGCCTCTTTTCATAAAACAAAAACGGTGTTTTCGTCTTTTAAATATTAATTAATATTTACTTCATATGTCGAAAACAATAATTGTATCAAACCGTTTGCCTGTTAAAATTTCCAAAACTGATGGTGCATACCATTCATCACCGAGCGAGGGAGGATTAGCTACCGGTTTAGGTTCAATATATAAACAGGGCGATAACGTATGGATAGGCTGGCCCGGAATAGAAGTTGCTGAGCAGGAAGATAAAGACCAGGTTACAAAAGAATTAAAAGAGTTAAGCCTGATCCCTGTTTTTTTAGATCAGGAAGAGATCAACCAATACTACGAAGGTTTCAGCAACGAGGTTTTATGGCCCGTTTTTCATTATTACGCTTCAACTTATGCTGCATACAAACAATCAAACTGGGATTACTATAAAGCGGTAAATAAAAAGTTCAGGGATATGATCCTGAGCATCGCCGGGCCCGGCGATGTGATCTGGATCCACGATTACCAGTTGCTATTATTACCCGCCCTGGTCAGGCAGGAGTTGCCGGATGTTTCTATTGGCTTTTTCCTCCATATTCCTTTCCCGTCAAATGAAATGTTCAGGTTAATCCCGTGGCGTTCGGAACTATTGGATGGAATGCTTGGCGCCGATCTGATCGGTTTACATACATTTGATGATGTGCGCCACTTTTTAGGTGCGGCTACACGTCTGCTGCCGGTAACATCCAGTGCCAATATCATCAGCAATGGCGAGCGCTCGGTTGTTATCGAGTCGTTCCCGATGGGGATCGATGAAAAAAGGTATTCATCGCTACCGCTACAGGACGATGTAAAACAGCAGATTGAGCTTATTAAAGAGAATTTCCAGAACAAAAAGCTGATCCTTTCTATAGACAGGCTTGATTACAGCAAGGGGATCCTGCAAAGGCTGGAAGCTTTTGAGCTGCTGCTTGAACAATGCCCGGAATGTATTGAGCACATTACGCTTTACATGATCGTGGTTCCATCCCGGGATACGGTACCGCAATACGCTCACCTTCGGGATGAAATAGATAAAAAAGTAGGGAAGATCAATGCTTTGTATCGCACTATGGACTGGAGCCCGGTGCACTATTACTATCGCTCATTCCCTATCGAAACCCTGTCGGCACTCTACTACTCGGCCGATGTTTGCCTGGTTACACCCATGCGCGATGGCATGAACCTGGTAAGCAAAGAGTATGTCGCCAGCCGGATAAACAATGATGGCGTATTGATTATGAGTGAGATGGCAGGATCATCTAAAGAACTTATAGATGCTATAATTGTTAATCCTAATAATACCGGGGAAGTTTGCCGGGCCATTTTACAGGCTATCAATATGCCGCTTGAGGAACAGCGCCGGCGCATGATCCCGATGAGGCAGCTTGTAGCAAAGTTCAACACATCCCATTGGGTTAAAATTTTTATGGATAGGCTGAAAGAAGTAAAACTCATGCAGCGCTCCATGCAGGCCAGGCACGTGAGCAACACTACCGAACAAAGTATTATTAACCGTTATATCAAAACTAAAAAGCGCATTATCTTTTTGGATTATGACGGAACACTGGTAAATTTTAAATCCAATATCGATCAGGCCTCTCCCGATAAGGAGTTGTACAATGTCATCAATAAACTTGCGGAAGATTCTGCAAATCAATTGGTTTTGATTAGCGGGCGAAAGCATGAAAACCTCGACGAGTGGTTTAAGGAAAACGACATCTATCTTATTGCCGAACATGGTTCATGGTTTAAGCAACCCGGCACTTTATGGCATAAAATAAGCGGACTAACCGATCAATGGAAGCATGATATTTATCCGATATTGGAAACCTATGTTGATCGTACACCTGGCTCGTTCATTGAAGAGAAAACATATTCACTGGTTTGGCATTACCGTAAAGCCCAGGCCGGGCTTGGCGAGCTCAGGGCCAATGAGTTGATGAATAATCTTAAATATCTTGCAAGCGATAAAGGGTTACAGTTACTGGCAGGGGATAAGGTACTGGAAGTGAAGAATATGGATATTAACAAGGGTAAAGCCGCTTTAACACTTACCGAAGGCCGTGATTATGATTTCATTATAGCTTTCGGCGATGATTATACCGACGAAGATATCTTTAAAGCCCTGCCCGAAAGTGCTATTACCATTAAAGTTGGCAGTAATCTTTCGGCAGCTAAATTTTACCTGCGAAACCCATCAGAGGTTAGGAAATTACTTACCAGTTTTGCTAAGTATACGCCGGTTGAGGAACCGGCGGACAAGTAAGGTTTAGTCGGTTTATTTAAAATTTATTTATGCCTGCGGTTTAGCCGCGGGCATTTTTTTATATTCGGTTCGCGATAATGTAACCCTTTATGAAAAAAATCAGCCTGCTTGTTTTTGCATTGATGCTTAGTTGCCATATCATTTTTGCGCAAACCCCGGTCTATAAAATTTATGCTGTAAAATTCGCCGAATCCGGATATCCATTTAATCTTGCGCTCGTTCGCAACGAGCGCTTAATATGGCTTAGCGATTGCATCGCCAGTGGCGTTATAAACGCAAACCCAGGTTACGCACTCGTTGCAAACGAGCGCGAGATGACAAATAGGTATTATTAGTTTAATTTAAAATTATTTATGCCTGCGGTTTAGCCGCGGGCATTTTTTATATTCGGTTCACGATAATATAACCTATTATGAAAAAAATCAGCCTGCTTGTTTTTGCATTAATGCTTAGTTGCCATATCATTTATGCGCAAACCCCGGTCTATAAAATTTATGGAGTAAAATTCGCCGAATCGGGATATCCATTTAAAGTGGGCGATTGGGCATTGAACGGCCCCAAAAATGAGCCGGTTAAAATTGATTTTATGGTATGGCTTATCAAAGGTAGCAACGGCAAAAACATTTTGGTTGATGCCGGCTTTTTGCCCGATATCGAAGATGCTAAAGAATTTAAACTTAAAACCTATCAACGCCCGGACTCGGCGCTTTTAAAGCTTGGTGTAAAGCCCCAGGATATAACCGATATTATTTTAAGCCACCCTCATTGGGATCATATAGATGGTTTAAGTCTTTTCCCTAAAGCTAAGGTTTGGATGCAAAAGCTGGATTATGAGTTTTTTGTAGGCGCAGCATGGCAAAAAGCGGGAGAGGCAGGGGGGTATGCTACGCGCGATGTTATCAATACCGTTAATTTAAATTTGGCGGGCAGGCTCAAACTGATAGACGGCGACGATAAAGAGATCATTAAAGGTATAAAAGTTTATACCGGTTCAAAGCATACCTACAATTCGCAATATGTGCTGGTACAAACCGGGAAAAACAGGGTGATCATAGCATCTGATAATATCTGGATCTATTACAGCCTTGAACATTTAGTACCACCTTCGCAAGGTGGTACGCTTGATCCCCAGGGCTATGTAAAGGCGATGAAACGAATGAAAACGCTCGCCAGTGATGTTAAATTTATAATCCCGGGGCATGATGGCAGGCAGTTAGAGATGTTTCCAAAAGTTGCGGATGGAGTAGTGGAGATCAGGTAATTATTTAGGTGAACACCGAATTGGTTAATCCAGACTTACGAAGTTTTAGAAACTTCGTAAGTCTTATCTGCTACCAATTTATGCAAGAGAAGATTAATCCTACAAAAATATCGGCCTGTCCAATTTCATGGCAATCCGGTACGCCGCGTTCATCAACCCCACATGACTGTAAGCCTGGGGGAAATTGCCCCATTGGCTTCCGTCGCGCTCATCAACATCTTCGCTAAAGAGCAACAGGTGATTGGAGTACTGCAACAGGTTGCCAAACTCGCGCTGGGCATCATCCAAACGGCCAACAGCAGCCAGCGCTTCTACATACCAAAATGCGCAGATCAGGAAAGTAGTTTTAGGCTTGCCAAAATCGTCGGTATATAAATACCTGTAAAATAATCCATTAGGCGTCTTTAGCTCTTTTTCTAATGCAACTAAATGATCCTTCGCTTTCTGCGAATTTGGATCGAGATAGTTCATCATAATCAATTGCAAAGTGCTGGCGTCAAGGTTACTGCTCCCGGCCGAGTTGGTGTAAACTTTGCGCACCGGGTCATAGCAGCTCTCGATATGCGCGGCCGCACGTTCTTTAAGAGAAATGGCCTTATCAATCAGCTCCTGGTTTTGGATGGTACGCGCCATTTTTTCGGCAGCGGATGCACCTGCCCATTGAAACAGGTTGCTGTAACAATGAATGTTGGCCATATTCCTGAACTCCCAGATGCCGGCATCTTTTTCATCAATGGTATGCTCTATCTTACTCAACAGAAAGGCTATCCAGTGAACCGAATCTTTTCGTTCCGAAAAAACAAAACGATGATCGGTGTATAATGGGAGCAGGGAGATCAATACCTGGCCGTAGATGTCATTCTGAATATGTTCAGACGCCTGGTTGCCAACCCGCACCGGCTGGTTGCCCATATAGCCTGCTAAATCAGTTAAAATATGCTCTACAAGGTCTTTTTTACCGGTAATGCCATAAAGCGGCTGGTAACGTTCCATTTCCGAAAAGGTAATATCAGTAACATAGCCGAAATACTTCTCCATCTCCTCAAAATGGCCAATGTGGTTTAGCGCGGTTATTACGTAATAAGTATCGCGCAGCCAGCAATAACGATAATCCCAGTTACGGCCGCTTCCCGGCGATTCGGGCAGGCTTGTGGTGCTTGCGGCGATAATTGCACCGGTATCCTCATACTGGTGTATTTTAAGGGCCAAAGCAGAGCGGATTACAAAGGGCTGAAAATAAGTAGCAATTGATGAGTGTTTGATCCATGTACGCCAGTATTGCACGGTTTCGGCCAAAAACCGATCAGCTGTGCTGATGAGTGGCGCTTCAAGCGGTTCGCCGTAGGTCATGGCCAGGTACTTGGTTTCATTGAGTACAAAAGCCTGTCCATCAAAAACATAACTTATGGGGATATTGGTGGTAAGGCGGATGTTTTCTTCGCCGCCCAGATATTGGATATGATTGCTGCCACGGTTTACACTCAATTTAACAGCGCCATATTCAGATACCGGCGTGCATTTGACAATGATGCGCGGCGAACCCTCAATAACCTCAATTTTCCTGATCAGCATCAATGGTTTATAATAACGCTGATGCTGGTAAAAGCGTGGTGCAAAATCGGTTATGCGGTATTTTCCGCCGCTTGCAGGGCATATTTCCGTAATTAAAATATTGGTATTTTCCAGGTAATGTTGATTGGTAGTGTATTCACCTTCCGGGCGGATCGAGAATTCGCCGCCTTTATCTTTATCAAGCAGGCCGCCAAAAATAAAGGTACTGTCAAACCGGGGCCAGCACAGCCAGTCGACATTGGTGTTTTTATTAATATGGGCTAAAAAGGCGCAATTGCCAATTATACCGGTATCATAGGTGTGTTTACTCATGGATAGGTGTTATTAATTTCAAACTTCAACAACACAGCCTTTGTAATGTTGGCGTAAATAATGCGATTATTTAAAGTTTGTTTGCATTTGTTTATGAATGTATAGTAACTTAGTCGTATTAAATTACCATAAAAAATCTATCATCATGAGTTTAAGACTGGGCGATAAAGCGCCAAACTTCAAAGCAAAAACATCAGAAGGCGAAATTGACTTTTACGAATATTTAGGCGATAGCTGGGGCGTACTATTCTCGCATCCTGGCGATTATACACCAGTTTGTACCACCGAGCTTGGAAAAACTGCCGCGTTAAAAGATGAATTCACCAAACGCAATGTTAAAGTATTGGCACTTAGTGTCGACTCGGTAGAATCACACCATGGCTGGATCCAGGACATTAACGAAACGCAGGGTGTTGAAGTTAACTTCCCGATCATTGCCGATGAAGACCGCAAAATTTCTGAAGCCTATGACATGATCCATCCAAATGCTTCGGTAAATGCCACAGTGCGCTCATTATTTATTATAGGGCCCGACAAGCTGGTTAAGCTCATCATCACTTACCCGGCATCAACCGGCCGTAACTTCCAGGAAATTTTAAGGGTTATTGACTCATTGCAGTTAACCGCTAATTACAGTGTTGCCACACCTGCCGACTGGAAAGAAGGGGAGGACGTGGTGGTGGTGCCGGCAATTAAAACTGAAGATATCCCTGCCAAATTTCCAAAGGGTTTTACTGCAGTTAAGCCCTATTTGCGCCTGACACCACAACCAAATAAATAATTTTATTTGGTTTATTAATAATTTTATATATTTGAGGGAAGCTGGATATCTATTCCTTCTGAACCAATAAGCCTATTTGTTTTCAGTTTGGTTTTAGTTGATCTTAACACGAATTTTTTATTACGATTATTATAATTATGAAAACTGGAAAAGTAAAATGGTTTAACACACAAAAAGGCTACGGCTTTATTATTACCGAAGAAGGTAAGGATCTTTTTGTACACTTTAAAGACGTGCAAGGCGGTGTAAATGCAATTAAGGATAATGATAGCGTCACGTACGATGTGGAAGAAGGAAGAAAAGGATTACAGGCAGTAAACGTTAAAAAAGCATAAAATATATAAAATTATTGAGCAAAACTTACTTACAAAACCTCTGTTATGACAGGGGTTTTTTTGTGCCGATTTTTTTGTTTTTATCTTCATAAATCACCTACATTAGCCAACCAATTTTTACACGCTATGACCGATGCTACCAACGCCAAAGCCACAAGGAACGCTGTTTTCTTAGTACTTGTTGCTTCCCTGGGCTATTTTGTTGATATATATGATCTTTTGGTTTTTTCTATAGTACGCATCCCCAGCCTTAAAGATATCGGCTTAAATGCACAGGAAATAACCGATAAAGGTCAGTTCATTATTAGCATCCAGATGTTTGGGCTGTTGCTTGGCGGTATCATATGGGGCATTGTCGGTGATAAACTGGGCCGTATTAAGGTGCTTTTTGGTTCGATATTACTTTACTCGATAGCCAATTTTGCCAATGGCCTTGTTCATGATGTAAATACTTATGCCATAGTAAGGTTTATTGCAGGTTTGGGGCTTGCAGGAGAACTTGGTGCTGGTATTACCCTGGTTAGCGAAACATTAAGCAAGGAAAACCGGGGTTACGGAACCATGATGGTAGCTGTTATTGGCTTGTTTGGCGCTACCGCTGCTTATGCTGTAGCTAAATTTGGCTGGCGTAATGCTTACTTTGTAGGCGGCGGCTTAGGGATTTTATTATTGCTTCTTCGTGTTGGTACTTTTGAATCGGGCATGTTTAAGAATGTTGAGAACAGCGATGTATCCAAAGGCAATATGCTCATGTTGTTTACCAACTGGGAACGTTTAAAAAAATACCTGTTTTGCATCCTGATAGGCGCGCCGCTTTGGTACGTAGTGGGTGTATTGATTAGCTTTTCGGATAAGTTTGGGGCTGCTTTAGGGGCTAAAACCCTGATCAAACCGGGCGACGGCATTTTTTACAGCTACATTGGCATCGCCATCGGCGATATTGTGGCCGGCTTACTGGCCCAGGTTACCAAATCGCGCAAACTAACGATGGCTGTATTTTTAATACTTTCATTGGTAAGCGTTCATTTTTATTTAAGCGATAACGGCATTACTCCCGAACGGTTTGCAGTATTAAGCTTTTTTATGGGTTGTACAGTGGGCTATTGGGCTACATTTGTTACCATTGCGTCTGAGCAGTTCGGCACCAATATCCGCTCAACAGTTACTACTACCGTGCCCAACTTTGTGCGCGGCTCACTGATCCCGATAACTGTAGCATTTAATGCTTTCAATGCAAAGTACGGGTATATCAAGTCGGGATATATCATGATGGGGATACTTACTGCGGTAGCCCTGTTATCCTTAAGCCAGTTAAAGGAAACCTTCGGCAAGGATTTGAATTACGTAGAGATAAGCTAAAATCTCCCAGGTGTTCAATTTTTAAAAAACGGGTGTTCAAAAATGTTGCGTTTAGCCTAAACCTAAAAAACAAGTACTGATTATCAGTAGTTTATGTTTTTAGCAGCAAAATAATGAACATGTAAACCGTTGATTATCAAGCAACTTGTTTTTACGAGGTGTTCACACCTAAAAAAGTTGAACACTTTCCATCATCGTCTGTAAATGCGGGTAGCTATGAGTGCCCGCATTGAAAAAAGGCCTTCCGCTGCAATTCCCAAAATTCATTACTTTTACAGCCTATGATCAGCAAAGAACAAATAGCCGAAGATTATAAACAAATACAGAATGAAATCTGCACCGCACTTGAGCAATTAGATGGCGCCGCAAAATTTGAGGAGGAGATTTGGGAGCGCGAGGGCGGAGGCGGGGGGCGTACCCGGGTTATCCAGAACGGTAACATCCTTGAAAAGGGCGGCGTTAACTTTTCGGCTGTTCACGGTCATTTGCCCGATACCATGAAGCGTGCCCTGCAGGTTGAGCAGGATGATTTTTTTGCTACCGGTGTATCAATTGTGATCCATCCCAATCACCCGCTGGTACCTATCATCCACATGAATATCCGTTACTTTGAAATGCCATCAACCATGGGCGACAGCCAGAAACCGGTTCGCTGGTTTGGCGGAGGCATAGATCTAACGCCTCATTATGTAACAGAAGATGACGCCCGTTTTTTTCATTCAGGCCTAAAAGCTGTTTGTGATCAATACTATGCCGATTTTTACCCCCGGTTTAAAAAATGGGCTGATGATTACTTTTTCATCAAACACCGTAATGAAACCCGTGGAATAGGCGGCATATTTTACGACAGGCTTACCGCTAATGATGAGTTAAGCTGGGAAGATATCTTTGAGTTTTCAAAATCTGTTGGCCGCTCTTTTGCACCCTTATATACTGAGCTGGTTAACCGAAATCGCGATAAATCATTTACCGAAGCGCAGCAGCTTTTCCAATACCAGCGCCGCAGCCGTTATGCAGAATTTAATCTGGTTTATGATGCCGGCACCAAATTCGGGCTCGAAACCAATGGCCGGATTGAATCAATATTAATGAGCCTGCCGCCTACGGCCAAATGGGTTTATGACTATCATCCGGTAACTGGCAGCGAAGAGGAAAAAACACTATCTTTATTAAAAAAAGGCATTAACTGGGCATAGGAAAAAGCTGAAAGCGAAATGCAGAAAGCCAAAGGCCTAAAGAAAAAAGCTTTCAGCATTATGCTTTGGGCTTTTAGCTAATAACATAACCAATGAAAAAATTTATTGTGCCGGTTATCGGTATTTTACTGTTATGTGCTTTCCGTTTTGATGATAGTCCGCTGAAAGGCGTCTGGGAGTATCGAGGAGGTATAATTAACGGAAAGCTTGATGCCGCTCCCGCAGCTTATAAGCTACAACGGGATTATGACAATGAACATTATAAGGCTAAAGTGATTGAAGAAGGGGAGAAGACCCAGATATACGAAAAGGGCGATTACCGGTTAAAAGAGGATACCTGCTTTGAAACCCAAACCTATTGTATGCAGGAGTCAAAACTGCTTAACAAAACCATAAAATACAACTACATAATCAGTAACGATACACTAAAACTGCTTTCGGTTTTGCCCAACGGCAACAAGGTTGAAGATTACTGGGTAAAGGTGAATTAAACCTGTATTAAAGTAACAAAATTGTTAAACCGGGGTAATATGTTCCCCCGGTTTATTGTTACTAAGTTGGCGCAATCCCAAGTATTTTTTTAACTTCGCAGGTCGTTGAAAAATCAATTTTAACACGCAATTATAAGAGAAGGTTCTACAAATAATTAAAAATGGCTGAAGGAACAGAAAACGATAATTCACACGCAGAAGACAGGATAATTTCGATAAATATTGATGAGGAAATGCGATCGGCGTACATTGATTATTCAATGTCGGTGATTGTTTCCAGGGCGCTGCCCGATGTCCGCGATGGACTGAAACCCGTTCACAGGCGCGTACTTTACGGTATGCTTGACCTGGGTTTAACCAATAACAAACCCTATAAAAAGTCTGCCCGTATTGTGGGTGAGGTGATGGGTAAGTATCACCCGCACGGTGATAAATCGGTGTACGACACTATGGTACGTATGGCTCAGGAGTGGAGCTTACGCTACTTACTGGTTGAAGGCCAGGGTAACTACGGTTCAGTTGATGGTGACGAACCTGCGGCAATGCGTTATACAGAGGCACGCTTACAAAAGCTTGCGGAAGAGATGCTTGCTGATATCAACAAAGACACCATTGATTTTCAATTAAACTTTGACGACTCACTGCAGGAGCCAACCGTACTGCCATCCAAATTTCCTAATCTGCTGGTTAACGGCGCTTCGGGTATTGCCGTAGGTATGGCTACCAACATGGCTCCGCACAACCTATCGGAAGTTATCGATGCAACCATGGCATTAATTGATAACCGCCAGATCGAGGTTGCCGAGTTAATGAAATATGTAAAAGGCCCTGATTTCCCTACAGGCGGTATTATTTACGGGTACGACGGCCCTCGCGAAGCGCTTGAAACAGGCCGCGGCAGGGTTGTGATCCGCGCACGTGCGGAGATTGAAACCTATAATGGCGAACGTGAACGCATCGTTGTTAGCGAAATACCTTACCAGGTAAATAAAGCTTTGATGATTGAGCGTACTGCCGAACTGGTTAACGAAAAGAAACTGGAAGGCATTTCGGCTATTCGCGATGAATCGAGTCGTGAAGGGATCCGCATCGTTTATGAGATCAAACGTGACGCCAATGCTGCTATTGTATTAAACAACCTGTTTAAATATACGGCCCTCCAAACATCGTTTAGTGTAAACAACATCGCGTTGGTTAATGGCCGGCCAATGCTGCTTAACCTAAAAGACCTGATCCATCACTTTGTTGAGCACCGTCATGAGGTTGTGGTACGCCGCACCAAATTTGAGCTTAATGAAGCTGAAAAACGCGCGCACATCCTTGAAGGCTTATTGATCGCTTTAGATCACCTTGATGAAGTTATCCGCCTGATCCGCGCTTCACAAACTCCGGATGAAGCAAGGGAAGGCTTGATGAGCAGCTTTGGTTTAACCGATATCCAGGCACGTGCTATCCTTGATATGACCCTAAGGAGGTTAACAGGACTTGAACGTGATAAGATCAAAGATGAATATGCCGCTTTAATGAAACTCATCGAACACTTAAAAAACATCCTGAGCGACGAAGGTTTAAGGATGCAGATCATTAAGGATGAGTTATTGGAAGTTAAGGAGAAATATGGCGATGAGCGCCGTACTGAAATGGTTCACTCATCTGCAGAAATGCAAACTGAAGACTTTATTGAGGACGAGGATGTAGTAATCACCATCTCCCGCGAAGGTTATATCAAACGTACCCCGCTTACCGAATACCGCAGGCAGAGCAGGGGAGGTAAAGGCGCTATTGGCAGCAACAGCCGTGATGAGGATTTCATTGAGCACCTGCTTATTGCCTCAAACCACAACTATATGCTCTTCTTTACCGAATCGGGACAATGTTTCTGGCTCCGGGTGTTTGAAATACCGGAAGGCACACGTACCTCAAAAGGCCGCGCCATCCAGAATATCATCAATATTCCGAAAGAAGAGAATATCAAGGCCTACATTAAACTGATTTCGCTTAAAGATCAGAACTACCTTGAAAATAACTTCATTATTATGTGTACCAAGAAGGGTACCATCAAGAAAACCTCACTCGAGGCTTATTCACGTCCACGTTCAAATGGTATCAATGCTATCAATATTAACGAGGGCGATTCATTACTTGAGGCAAGCTTAACAAGTGGCAGCAGCGAAATTGTGATGGCACTTAAATCTGGCCGTGCTATCCGTTTCAACGAGTCGACAGTAAGGCCTATGGGACGTACAGCTACCGGTGTTCGTGGTATTACGCTTGATGACGAGAGCGATGAGGTAGTTGGCATGATAGCAATTGATGACGCTGAAACAACCGTATTGGTGGTATCAGAAAAGGGATACGGTAAACGTACCGACATTGAAGACTATCGTGTTACGAACCGTGGTGGTAAAGGTGTAAAAACATTAAATATTACTGAAAAAACCGGAAACCTTGTTGCCATAAAAGGTGTTACAGATAAGGAAGACCTGATGATCATTAACAAGTCAGGTATTATTATCCGTATAGCTGTAAGCGAATTAAGAGTGATGGGCCGTGCAACACAGGGTGTAAGGCTGATAACGCTTAAAAACAACGATGAGATAGCTTCAGTAGCCAAAATTGAGCATGATGAGGATGAGGAAGTAAAAGAAGGTGATGAAAATGCAGAAGGCTCTGATACCACAGCCGAAAATACAGGCGGTGATGATACAGCTGAAAATGGTGCAGAACCATCAACTGACGATACAACAGAATAATAAATATGCACTACCGCAAGATCATTTTATCGGTTTTAATTACAAGCTTTACTACGACTTTTGCCTTCGCACAAAAAGAAGCGCTGAAAGTTGTAGTAAATAACCTGGCTTTTTATAAACAGAAAAACGACCTGAAATACTTGGCCGCGGCCAAAAAATCTGCAGATAGTTTGATCATTACCAAGTCGGATACGGCTGATATTGAAAAAAACCTTTACCGGGCTATTGTAAATTCGAGTATCCTGTACATCGATTCTTTAAACAAACTCGGGATGCCTGCAGATATGCTTGACAAAACAACCAAACTGGTTGATCGGCTATCGGGTATGAACAAGATTTTCAAGTACCAGTCAGAACTTGATTATACCAGGCGCTGCCTGGCAAACGTTTATATCCGAAAGGGGTTTGATGCGGTAAATAATTCAGATTTCACCAATGCTAAAACTTGGTTTGAAAACGCGAAAAAGTATGCGCCGGCGATGAATCAGATCAATACCTATATCGCTTTCGCAAACAATAAAGCTGGTAATTTGCAGGATGCCGCTGTGTATTATAGCAATATGCTAAGGGTTGACAGTGCACGTACTGAATATATTGAAACAGCATCAAATATCTATAAATCATTGGGGGATACGGCCAAGGCTTTACAGATTCTTCAAAAAGGGAGGAAAATCTTGCCTAACGACAGATTTTTATTACTTGATGAAGCCAATATCTATAACAATAAAAAAAATTACAAAGCCTTAGAGCCCCTAATTGGCCCCTTGCTTGATATTAATGCAAATAACGCCGATATTGCATTTGTTGCAGCTAATTGCTACGATCATTTAGATAAATTTGATCAGGCAGAATCTCTTTACTTACACGCCATTGAACTAAGCGGAACATATTTTGATCCGGTATTTAATTTGGGGTTATTATATTTAAAGCAAAGCACGACTTCGAAAGGAGAGAGGAGCATTCAGGACCTTGGGCGAGCTATTCAATGGCTTGAAAAGGCCAATGAAATATCACCGAATAACGTAAACAGCCTGCAGGCTTTGCAGTTGGCATACGCAAAAACCAATAACCAGGATCAGTTAGACAAAATAAACAATAAACTAAAACAGTTAACCAATCAATAATAATCATGAAAATCAAACTTTTGATGGCGGGCCTGTTAGGCTTGGTTTCAGCAACAGCTTTTGCACAGAAAGGCGAGTTAAATACCGCAAAAGAAGAATATGAAAAATATTCGGGCTTAAGGGGCCAGCCGGCAATGGCAGCAATGGCAGGCAAAAGCCTCACTACTGCAAAAGAATCAATTGACAAAGCTTCAGCCAATGAAAAAACCGCTACTTTACCGCTTACTTACGCTGTAAAAGGTTCAATTTATTCAGCGTTAGCTGTTCAGGATACTGTACCCGCTACTTCATTGCCTTTGTTTACCACAGCCGAAGAAGCCTTGAAAAAAGCTAAAGAAGCTGACACTAAAGGTGAAAATAAAAAAATGATTGATGAGGCATACTTAAATCTGGCTCAATATCAATTAACTAAAGGTGTAAAAGAATATTCGTCCGGTAAATATGATCTTGCTTACAAATCATTTGACTTTTACCGCACCGTATTACCAGAAGATACCAATGCCATTTATTACACCGGTCTTGCAGCTGCAAACGGAAAAAATTATCCGGCTGCAATTTCAAACTACAGCAAACTGGTAACTACAAAATATTCAAAAAATGCCGGGGTTTACCTTGATCTTTCTTCATTATATCTCGCCAGTAAAGACACTGCAGGAGCTCTCAAAGCAGTATCTGAAGGTGTGAGTAAATACCCGGCAAACAGTGAATTGCGTAAACGTGAAATCGAAATCAGCCTGCAAACAGGAAAAGAAAAAGAAGTTACCGATAAGATCCAGGCAGCTTTGGCTAATGACCCTAAAAACAAGACTTTGTATTACTATGCAGGTCTAACTTATTCACAAACAGCCGATAATTACGCAAAAGAAGCGGGTGCAACTAAAGATGCTGCTGCAAAAGCGAAACTGCAGGCCTCAAAAGCCGAGGCTTATGTTAAAGCTGGTGAAATGTATAAAAAAGCTTTAGAAATTGATCCTAATTATTTTGAAGCTAATTTAAACTATGGTTATGTAATACTTAACCCCGCTATTGACGCTTATAACGCTGCTAATAAATTGCCTGCTAACAAACAAAAAGAATACGATGCTGCTATTGCTAAAGCTAAAGCTCAGTTTGAACAAGCTAAACCATATTTGGTAAAAGCTGTTGAACTACAGCCAAAATCAATTGACGCATTGCAAAATTTAAGAACCTATTATTTGGGTGTTAAAGATGATGCGAATGCTTCAAAATTAAAAGCTCAGATTGATGCGTTACCAACCAATCAATAATTAGATAATACAATATAAAAAAGAGGGGCCTTGAAAAAGGCCTTCCTTTTAAAAGTTTTACTTAACATAATGTTAATTATGGGAATAATATTCATTTGCAAATTTCACATAGATACTATTAATTTTAGCTTAAACTTTTACCGAATTGCACGGGTATACAGATAATATTTACAGGCGTTCACAGGTATGTAAAGTAATTGAAAAGTAGTTTACAATTTAAGAGTCAATAAAGTAGCGCGGGCTGCTGATAAGCATGAATTAAATATATTTGACATAGCAAATTGCTGTTATAAGCCGACTCGTAATTATTGATTTTTGATCGAACCAAAGACGAATTAAAAGTTTATTTAAGCAATAAACCTTTCGATCAAATAAATAAAAAATGTGAGTCATATGGCGAAGCATTGTGCGATGGTTCAAACGTATACCAGGTTCGGTATCTCGGTAAAGTACCAGGCATGTGAAGCTCAAATTCTATTTAATACTTCTAAAATAAATTTTTTCTTTTATATGGTAACAGGTCAGAACTTGATGGTTAGCGTTTGCTGTACAACTTACAATCACAAAGATTTTATCGGCCAGGCTATCGAAAGTTTCCTGATGCAGGAAACTAATTTTAGGTACGAAATTGTTATTGGCGACGATTGCTCAACCGATGGCACAACTGAAATAGTGAGATCATACAAGGAAAAATATCCTGATAAAATCAAAATCATCTACCCGGAAAAAAACCGTGGAGCTCATTTAAATACTATTAATACCATCAAAGCATGTGAAGGAAAATACATTGCTCTTTGTGATGGCGATGACTTTTGGACAAGTCCTCAAAAGTTGCAAAAGCAAGTCAATTTCCTGGAAAATAACCCGGAATATATTATTTGTTGTCACCACACAAGAGTGATTGATATCAACAATAACACCCTGAATATCGAGCCAAATCCTGTACCGCTTGAGTATACTTATCAAGATTTATTAGTTGGCCGGCAGGTAGAGACTAAAACAGCAACTGTTGTTTATCATAACATCCCAGAAGTACATGAATTGTTTCAGGAGTCATGGTATACGAGTTGCTATGCAGCAGATAAATTCTTTAAAATCTTTGCCACATTCAACACCGGGCGCAAAATATATGTAATGCCTGAGGTTATGAGCTGCTATCGCAATCATGTTGGCGGCATTTGGAGCATGATAAGAGATGACGCCCGGATGGAGATGGTTATCAGTGATTTTAATCTCATTATCCGGCGCTTTCGCTATCGTGGAATGCAAAAGAAAATGCTGCTGCTGCTGTATCTTAAGAGATACATACTATTTGAATTAGGCCGGTTTCGGTTACGTAAAGCTTTTGATACTGTAAAATATCTGCTTTAAACTTTATCCCAGTTTTTCCTTCCTGCTGTATTATGATCAACCTGTATCCAACCGGTACGTGGATAAGTATTTTCATTTTTTTGAGGCATAAACTGCCTCGTATTATCGACTAACAAGCACCCCATGTCCTACCCTCGGGCATATAATCAATAATTAAACGTAATTAAAACCACTTATGAGCTATCGAAGTTTCACCATACATAATAGAAAAGATTGGGACGAATATATAAACCAGTCATATGCGCACGAGGGATTTCATACCTGGTACTATCACTCTTTAAATAATGAAGGCGAGCCGCTTTTATTTGTTTATGAAGAAGATGCGGTTTTTATAGCATTACCTGTAATCAAGAGGAAAATTGAAGGTTCCGAATACTTCGATATGACTTGCGTGTATGGCTATTCAGGGCCTTTATCCAACATACCCCTTGAAAACTTACCGGTCGCAATAACTACACAATTTAAGGTTGCATTTACAGGTTTTATGAAAGAAGAATCGGCCATTTGTATCTTTTCAAGATTACATCCGTTCCTCAATCAGCATCATCTTTTGGAAAATATTGGCGGTATTAAGGATAACGGCACAACGCTGTACGTTGATCTTTCCATGTCTGAAGAAGAACAACGGAATGGCTATGACAAAAGACTTGGCCGCCAAATAAGAAGCCTGCGAAAAATGGGCTTTGTTATTAAAGAAGCGGATACAATTCAGGAAATTGAACATTTTGCGGAAATGTATTATAAAAACATGGATAGGCTGCATGCCTCATCTAATTATTATTTTGATGTTCAGCATTTTATCAATCTTCTTAACGAGGAATACATGAAAAATAAACTGATCTTAATTTACGATGGCCTAAACCTAATGTGCGGAGCGCTCATTTTATTATCAGATAACATAGTAAGAAACCACCTTTCTGCTACTTCTCCCGATTATCTGAATATTTCTCCGAGTAAACTATTAACAGACGAGATAAGTATGATTGGAAGAAGATTAGGAAAAAAGATCTTTCACCTTGGAGGCGGCGTAGGCGGAAAAGAAGATTCACTTTTTAATTTCAAAAAGCTTTTCTCCAACTTACAGGTAAAAGACCGGATCTGGTGCTATATCAATGATGAGCCTGCATATAACGAGCTTGTTTTAAAATCGGGTGTGGATCCCAATCCTGAAATTAAATTCTTTCCATTATATCGCCATCCTAACAGAAAAACACGGTCAACTACCTCTGAACCAGAAACCACCACAATTGAAAACCTTAATTAAATACAGAAATGAAAAATAAGTTTAACTATTCCGATGCTGACCTTGCCGTATTCGACCGGGTAATGGATGAATATGGATGGATTATATACGAAAATGCCCTGGACGAAGAATTCATTGATGAAATAACAGATTCATTGATACCTGCATACGATATCAGGCGTAAAATTCAAATTGCAAATGGTATAGGTGATAACATGAACGGAACGTTACACCACCTTGTTGAACGGGAAAGATTTTCACTGAAGTTTCTTGAACGAAAATATTGTGCAGATCAGATGATGCATTTCTTAAAAGGAAATTACATTATAAATTCGCTGGGCGCGGTCATCAATTTAAAAGATGAAAAACCATATGTTCAAAACATCCATCGGGATATAAGAAGTTTTACCGGCGATTTTAAAGTAATGATTCAAATGATGATAATATTAGATGATTTTACTCCTGAAAACGGGTCAACTTATTTTTTGTCAGGCTCGCATAAAAGCGATGAAAAACCGGAGAGTGATTTCTTCTACAAAAATGCAGATCGTGCCAATGCAAAAAGAGGCAGCATTATCTTGTTTGACTCCAATTTGTGGCATGCGGCTGGTAAAAATTATACTGATGCATCAAGGCGGACATTAACCATGGCTTTTACTAAGCCTTTTTTTAAACAACAGCTTGATTATCCAAGATTTTTGGGATATGAATTTGGCGAAGGATTAAGTGATGACCTGAGGCAAGTTTTGGGTTATAAATCCCGGGTGCCGGAAAACTTAAACGAATATTATCAGCCTGTTGAAAAAAGAATGTACCAGCCCGGTCAGGGTTAAATTCAAAATTTGCCATCTATTGTCAATGCTGTTTAATCTTTGATTTTAAAATCTGCCTTAAACTAACAACAATGCTACACTTGTGTTATTAAGCAAAAACTAAAATCATGGATCTTAAACTTAATGACAAAATCGCGCTGGTAACCGGATCAACAGCCGGAATTGGCTATGCTATTGCAAAATCATTAGCCAACGAGGGCGCCACGGTATATGTAAATGGCCGAAGCCAAACCAAGGTTGACGAAGTTGTAAAAAAGCTGATTGCCGAAACCGGTAACAATAAAATTAAAGGCATTGCTGCTGATTTTTCAAATATTGCGCAAGTTGAAACACTGACAGCACAATTGCCGGAAGTTGATATCCTGGTGAACAACGTGGGGATTTTTGAACCTAAACCATTTACCGAAATTACCGATGCCGACTGGCTGAAGTTTTTTGAGGTCAATGTACTAAGCGGGGTACGGTTGTCGAAAGCCTATTTTGATAAAATGATCAGTAAAAATTGGGGCCGTATTATTTTTATCTCTAGCGAATCGGCATATCAGATCCCCGAAGAAATGATCCATTATGGCACAACCAAAACGGCTCAAATTGCAGTTGCACGTGGTTTGGCCGAACTTACTAAAAGCACAGGTGTTACTGTAAATACTGTTTTGCCCGGGCCGACTTTATCTGAAGGCGTGGGCGATTTCATTGAGGCTTTAGCAAAAGATCAGGGTTTGAGTAATACTGAGGTAGAAAAAGAATTTTTCACTAATGTGCGTGGCACGTCATTAATAAAACGCTTTATTACTACAGAGGAAATTGCAAACATGGTTACCTATATTGCAAGTCCGCTATCGGCAGCAACTAATGGTGCAACTTTACGTGCTGATGGCGGGGTTATAAAAACAGCATTCTGAAATTTAAACGAAAAAGCACAAAAATCCCGGTCAGGCGTAATACCTGGCCGGGATTTTTTATGCGTTCTAAATTTCTAATGTTTTGTAGTGTCTTTTTTGCTTGTGTCGGTCTTAGCTGTGTCAGTAGCCGCCGGTGCACTTTGACTTGTTGAATCCATTTTTGTACTGTCAGAGCCATCGCCTGCTTTTTTTTCCGAGCTACAGCTGGTAGCAATAGCGCCTATCATTGCCGCGACAAGTGCGAAACTTAAAAATTGCTTTTTCATAGTTATTTGCTTTTGATTAATAATCAATTTATGATGAACCATACTATTAACGAAGCTTTAACCGTATTGTTTACCGGTAATTCTGGATTTTATTATCTTTTTATTTTTAAACATACGCCTGTTTGATTCACATTTGCCACTTATTGTTTAATTTTTTTCTGATCTTTAAGCGCTATGGTAGTATCCGAAGGATTATTAAAGTGGGTAATGCGCTTCTACCCTCCTCTCCTTTTCCAGCGTATCTGGGTAGTTAAATTCAGCAAAGGCTATCGCGGTGTTAAGGTAAAAGTCAGGAAGAGTTTTCTCAATAAAAACTACAATAACTCAATTTTTGGCGGCACGCTTTTCTCGGCCGCAGATCCCTTTTACCCTATCCTGTTTTATCAAATATTTAGCCATAAAGGTTATAAACTTACGGTTTGGTCAAAATCGGCAACGGTAAAATACGCAAGGCCGGCAGCAACAAATTTATCTTTTGATATCGAGCTATCAGACAGCGATATAGCCGAAGCAGAGCATGTTTTAAATACAGCCGGGAAATTTATTCGCTCGTTCCCTATTGACATTTACAATAAAGATGGCGAAATATGCGTATCCCTCATGATTGAGGTATATATTCGAAACTTAAACTTTACTGATACTACTATATAACTTATACTGATGACTGTAATTATGAATGACGAAGCTTTTGAAAAAAAAGGCTTCAAAATCTCAACCGATAAAAACCTGCTTAACGTTGATGTTATTTATGATTATCTGAATAATGAATCATACTGGGCAAAAGGCATCCCGCGACAAAAAATGGCAAAAGCCATCGAAAACTCCATGTGTTTTGGTATTTATCTAAACCATGAACAGGCGGGCTTTGCACGTGTTGTTACCGATAATGCTACGTTTGCTTATATCTGCGATGTATTTGTACTGCCTGCTTATCGTGGTAAAAGCCTTTCTAAATGGTTAATCCAAACAATTGTTAAACATCCGGATTTGAAAGGTTTAAGAAGATGGTCGTTAGCTACATTGGATGCGCATAACTTGTATAATCAATTTGGTTTTTCGCCACTCTCCCGCCCGGAAAACTGGATGGAGATTTTTACACCATATATTAAGCCCTAATAATCAAAAGGCTATGAACAAAATAAACGTTAAGAAGCTGATTTTTGAAGGTGAAGGGGTTACTGTTGATTTTAAAAAAACGATAACCAGTTGTGAAAAAATAGCCCGGACAATGGTATCATTTGCTAACAACAAAGGTGGTAAATTACTTATTGGGGTTATTGATGACGGCACAATAAAGGGTGTGAAATCAGACGACGAAGAAAGGTACATGATAACAAAGGCAGCTCATTTTTTTTCGAGGCCGGCGCTTGAACCTGTTTTTGAAGAGGTATATTTTGATGATAAATTGGTACTCGTTGTAGAGATTGCTTCAAGCGAGCTAAAGCCTCATTATGCTCTCGCCGAAGATGGTAAATGGTGGGCTTATGTACGCGTTAAAGATAAAAGCGTATTGGCCAGTAAAATTGTGCTGGAAGTTTTAAAACGTTCGTCAAATGATCAGGGTGTTTTAATTGAGTATTCTGAAAACGAAAGCACCTTGCTTGGCCATTTGGAAAAGGCTGGCCGAATCACCATAAAAGAATGCAGCGAGCTGCTTAAAGTTGGGCGCCGTCGTGCTCAGAATGTACTTGTTGACCTGATATTATCAGGCCTGATCAAGATCAACACCACCGAAAAGGAAGAATATTATACAGCCTGCTGACTTTTCTGTGTGCCCGAATGGTTACTTTTGCCCTCCTGTTGCCTGAGTAATTATGAGAGCCCTTTACCAAAAATACAAACCTTATTATCTTGAAAGCCTTAAATTGGCTATACCGGTAATTATATCAAATGTAGGACATACGCTCGTTCAGATGTCTGATACCATCATTGTGGGGCATTTTGCGGGCACTGTTTCTTTGGCTGCGGTATCAACAGTAAATAGTCTGTTCATGGTTCCGCTGGTGATTGGTATGGGGATCTCTTATGGTTTAACGCCGCTTATCGCCCAAAATAATGGGCGCAAAAATCACAAAGAATGCGGTCTGTTATTATCCAATAGTTTATTCCTGAATATACTGAGCGGAATCATCCTGTTTTGCGGAATTTACTTTGGCACCATGTTGCTTATCAATCATCTTGACCAGTCGCCCGCGGTTGTGAAGGAAGCAAAGCCATATTTATTTTTGCTTAGCTTGTCCCTAATCCCCTTGCTCATTTTTAACACGTTTAAGCAATTTGCAGAAGGTTTGGGTTTTACTAAACAGGCCATG
Source organism: Mucilaginibacter rubeus (assembly GCF_014643835.1). Lineage (GTDB taxonomy): Bacteria > Bacteroidota > Bacteroidia > Sphingobacteriales > Sphingobacteriaceae > Mucilaginibacter > Mucilaginibacter rubeus. The sequence continues at coordinate 871,109 of NZ_BMKD01000001.1, forward strand.
ATGATATCGATATGGGGTAACCTTATTAATATTTTGTTTGGGATAATTTTTGTTAAGGGCCTGTTTGGCATCCAACCAATGGGTATCAGAGGTGTTGGCTACAGTACACTGATTGATCGTTGCTTAATGGCCATCGTTATGGGTATTTATGTTTTCCGCTCAAAAAATTTTAAAACTTATTTAACGGATTTTGCCATTAAGAATATTGATAGGCTTCGAGGTATTCAGATCATGAAAATTGGTGCACCGGTAGCTATGCAATATACTTTCGAGATCAGCGCATTTGGCGGCGCTGCATTATTGGTTGGCACCATCGGCGTAGTTGCGCAGGCCGCACACCAGGTAACCATAACCATGGCATCCATGACTTATATGATGGCCAGCGGCATTGGTGCGGCTGCAGCAATTAAATCGGGTAACTATTTTGGTGTAAGTGATCATCGTAATTTGAGGCTTGCGGCTATATCCAATTATCACATTGTATTGCTGTTCATGACGTTTACAGCAGTAGTATTTGCTTTAGGCAGGCATCTTTTACCATGGATTATTACTTCGGATAAAGAAGTAATAACCATTGCATCACAGCTACTTATCATTGCAGCATTTTTCCAGCTGTTTGATGGTGCGCAAGTTGTTGGGCTTGGTGTGCTAAGAGGTATGGGCGATGTAAATATCCCAACCGTTATTACTTTTCTGGCGTATTGGATAATTGGTTTGCCCGTTGGTTACCTGCTTGGTATTAAATTAAACCTTGGGGTTTATGGGGTTTGGTATGGCCTTGTGCTGGGCTTGGGAACCGCATCGGTACTTTTATTTGTACGGTTTAACCTGTTGAGCAAAAGCCACAAGATAAAGCCGGCAATGCCAATAATAGCAAAGGATTAAAAATAGAGGTCAATAGCTGCTTTGAAGGTATTACAATGCGCCTCGACAATATCTTTAATTTGTGGTGAATAACCTCCTCCCATACTTACTTGTACCGGCATATCGTATTTGATGCATTGTTCAAAAACAAACTGATCGCGGGCTTTGCAGGCTTCTTTGCTTAACGCAAGCTTGCCCAGTTTATCAGTAGCCAAAATATCTACACCTGATAGATAAAAGATAAAGTCGGGGTTACGTTGCTCAATTAATCGCGGCAGCGTTGTTTTAAGTATGTCGAGAAACTCATCATCACTTACGCCATCCTGTAAAGGTATATCCAGATCAGATTGCTCCTTTCTGTATGGGAAATTGTTAGCCCCATGCATTGAGAAAGTAAATACCCTGGACTCATTTTCAAAGATTTCAGCTGTGCCGTTGCCTTGATGTACATCTAAATCAATTATTAAGATAGATGTGGCTAATTTATTGTCCAATAAATAATTAGCTGCAATGGCTTGGTCATTTAACAGGCAGAAACCTTCACCCCAGTTACTGCCTGCATGATGTGTACCGCCTGCAACATTGAACGCGACACCATCGTCAAAAGCGTACCGGCAGCCATCAATTGTGCCTTTTGCTATCCTGATCTCCCGTTCAACCAATTGCGCTGATAAAGGAAAACCCGTGCGGCGTTGTTCCTTCGGTGAAAGCGTGAGGTCTCGAAGCTGGTGCCAGTAATTTTCATCATGGGTACGGGTAATGATATTTTCTTCCAGCAGCCCCGGCGAAAACAAATTATTCCTGCCTATCACGCCTTCATATAATAACTGGCCCGGGATCAGTTCATACTTCAGCATAGGAAAGCGGTGCCCTTCGGGCAGCGGATGGGCATATATCGGATCGTAAGCTATTTTGAGCATACCTTCTATCCTATCAACTCTCCAACATGTTTTTGAATATTGTCGCAAATGCTATCCAACGGTAAATCATTAGCATCCCGACCAAAAGGGTCCTCAATTTCTTCAGCTAATAACTCAATACTCGCAAAAACAAAAAGTACAAAGCAGATTATCGGGATAATAAAATATTTGAGGTCAAAGGCCCAGGTAAAGGGCAGGGTCATGATGTACGTAAAGATAAATTTCTTGATAAAAACATTGTACGAAAACGGAATAGGCGTTTTCTTAATTCGTTCACATGCTCCGCAAATATCTGTAAAAGAAGTAATTTCAGCTGTTATGCTAAACAATTGCTCCGGGTTGATAGCACCTTCTTTATTTAACCTGTAAATGTTTTTAATCATTTCAGAAGCTACCTGGTTGGGTACATGTTTTTGTGCATCAACACTGATGAACGACTGCTCCTCCGGAACATATTCATCCCGTAAATGATCTCTCAAGGCTCTTGCATAACGCGGAATAGCGTAATTAAAAAAAGCCAGTTCATTTTCGCCAATCAGATGTTTTAATTTGATGGCAAGGTTGCGGCTGTTATTCACCAGGCTTCCCCAGATCTTACGGCCTTCCCACCAGCGGTCATAAGCCGAGTTGATACGGAATGCCAGCAATAAGGAGAATACGAAACCTATTGTTTGATGAATAAAGATTACCTTCTTAAGTATGCTTGTATCGGGTAGCTGCCAAAAATCAATCAGGAAATAGGTAACAACACCTGCATATGCACCTACGGCAAGCATAAGTGGAAATAACTCGCGCAGCGTTTCGGCTTTATTTATTTTAAAAATGAATGAAAACCACTCTTTGGGATTGTAGTAAACCATATATCTCTGAAAATTTAAACAGCTTTTAGTGCATCAGCCATCAATCCGGCTGCTTTATAAACATCCTCAAATGTATTGTAAAGCGGTACAGGGCTTAGGCGGATCACGTCCGGTTCGCGCCAATCGCCTATAACACCATTTTGTGCAAGATAGTTGAAAATAGCCCTGGCTTTTCGTTCGCAAACTACTGAAAGCTGGCAGCCGCGGGCAGTCGCGTCAGATGGAGTAATTATCCGATAAACCTCTTCGCCCTGCTGTTTATTAATGCTTTGAATCAAAAATTCCAAATACCCCGTTAAATAAAGACTTTTTTGCCGGAGGGTATCTAACCCGCCTGCACTGTCAAAAATAGCCATAGAGGCTTTAAATAAAGCGAGAAGCGGAATTGGGCTTGTGCTTACCTGCCAGCCGGCTGCCCCAGCCTCGGGGTCGAAGCCCGGAGCCATCAGAAACTGCTTATCACGACGGTATCCCCACCAGCCGGCAAACCTGTTCAGTTCCTTATCGGTAAAATGTTTTTCATGTACAAAAATGCCGCTTATGCCGCCCGGTCCGGAGTTCATGTATTTGTACGAACACCAGCAAGCGAAATCGGCTCCCCAATTGTGCAACTGCAAGGGAACGTTCCCCGCAGCATGAGCCAGATCAAAGCCTGCATAAGCGCCTGCTGCGTGGGCGGCATCTGTAATTGCTTTCATATCAAAAAACTGTCCGGTATAGTAATTGATTCCGCCGAACAGCACTAAGGCAAGTTCATTTTTGTTTTGATCAATGGTTTGAATGATGTCTTCAGTACGTAATGTGACCTCCCCGTTCCGCGGGAAAATCTCAATTATTGTATCCTTAGGATCGAGACCGTGGAATCTCACCTGGCTTTCCATTGCATATTGATCAGAAGGGAAAGCCCCTCCCTCCATGAGAATTTTAAAACGCTTATTATCTGGTTTATAAAAACTTACCATCAATAAATGAAGATTTACTGTAAGTGAGTTCATTATGGTAACTTCATTATCCCGCGCGCCTACAACGCCGGCAATTGAGCCGGTAATAGATTTATGATAATCAAGCCAGGGATCATCTCCCCGAAACCAACCTTCAACAGCAAGGTTTTTCCAGGTGTTTAATTGATCGGCTAAATATTGTTGCGCGGAAACCGGTTGCAAGCCAAGCGAGTTACCGCAAAGGTAAACCGCGTCTTCACCATTGTGCTGGGGAATTAAAAAACGACTTCGGAAATTTTTTAATGAATCCTGCTCATCCTGCTGCCGGACAAACGCCAGATCGTTTTGATAGTTCATTCGCCAATAATACAAAATAGGAAGCTTATTTGTTGGGCTTGCTCACGTAAATATTGCCTTTTACATAGAAACGATAAGGCAGCAAGGCATCTTCAGCAGCGTAAGCCACTCCTATTCGTGGGCCGGCTTTTATCTGATTATCCGGAAAATGAAGGCCTCGGTCTTCAAGCCAGATCGTATCGCCCTGCAAACTAAACGCATTGATATTGCGCGAAATGCCTAACGCCTTGGCTACCGAACCGGGCCCGGCAGTTATGGTTGGCTTAAGAACCGGCATGTTGCGCCGTATCTGCATTGCTTCAAGCCCATCGGTAGGTTGGATAGCCCGGATAAGAATTGCCTGCGGGTGCCCTTCACTTGAGGTGACGATATTAAACATTTCATGAATACCATAACACAGGTAAACATAGGCAATGCCTCCCTGCATAAACATGGTTTTAGTACGTGGCGTAAGGCGGTTACCGAAAGCATGGGAAGCTTTATCTGCCCCCCCATTATAGGCTTCTGTTTCAACTATATAGCCACCTGTAGTTACACCGTCAATACAGGTAAATAAATACTTGCCTAACAGGTCTTTACTGATACTTACAACATCGTTACCCAGGTAATAACTTTCAGGTATTTTCATTTTTTCAGGATTCCCTTCAATAATTTGTTAATCTCTTTTGCCTTGTCAAAGATCATGATATGTGTACCTCCTTTAACAATGGTGGCGTTTTTTATTCTTTTGTAATCAAACACCAAATCCATATCACCGGTGATGTGATAGAGGTTTGGCGGGATAACTTTGTTCTCCCAGTGCAAAATGGCATACATAGCCCATTTCATAAATACCGGCGATGATCTTTTGAGCATATCGCTAAATAACCAGGCATCCTCCTGACTCATGTGACCAAACAAAGGTTTGATCATAAAACCCATCAAATTAAATACTTTTCCCGGGACAAGTTTGTAAACAGGCAGCGCGTGAAAGAGTTTAAAATACCATGGCGCCTCATCACTGGTTTTAATACTGGAAATCAAAATAACCTTTTCGGCAGGGATGAGCTTCGCCATTTCAACAGCGACAATCCCGCCTAAGGAGTTGCCAATCAGCACTGAGTTTGACTTGATATTGTATTGGTAAATAAGCTTTTGAGCATAACTAACTAAAGTGTCTTTTGAATTCGGTTCTATCCAGTCTACCGTAATTACCTCATGCTCATCACTGAGGTTAATATTGTTGTATACACGCGTATCAGCACCGAGACCGGCAATTAGATAGATCCTGCTCATTAAAAATTAATAAGCTTTATTATTTGTTCAAGATATTGCGCATCAGTTTCATTGAACTGATCAAGCAACTCGCTGTCTACATCAAGTACGGCCGCTACCTTATCGTCTTTAAATACCGGCACCACAATTTCCGAGCGGGAAAGTGAGCTACACGCAATATGCCCGGGAAATGCATCAACATCCGGCACAATCAAAGTTTTAGCCTGCTGCCATGCGGCTCCGCAAACACCTTTCCCCAGGCCAATACGGGTACACGCAACCGGCCCTTGAAATGGGCCTAAAACCAATTCGTTTTCTTTAACCAGGTAAAAACCTACCCAAAACCATTTAAACTGCTCTTTTAAAGCCGCCGCTACGTTTGCGATATTAGCTATAAGGTCAGGTTCGCCATAAAGTAATGCTTCTATTTGAGGGACAAGCGAGGCGTATTGCTCCGCTTTATCGGTCGATGTATTTATTGTTAGATCTTCTGCCATGATGTAAAAGTAAGGATGCCACGTTGAAACTAAATAAGGCAAATATCATATTTAATCTTTTATTTAGCATTTACATGATCGTTAGCCTTACCATAATCCGCTACCGCAAACTGTTTGTTCCTTTTGCCCTGTTGGCTATGGCTATTCATCGCCTTCCCCTATTGATGCAAAAAGGATGCAGTTTTTACAAACTTCTTGGTTCTGGAAAAAACGGAACATTTGACCTTGAACCCGACTGGCAACAATGGGGCTTATTGGCTTGCTGGGATAGCAGGGGAAATTTTGACGCATTTTATAACAGGTCGTTCGTCTCATCCTGGTGGAAGCTGTTAGGTACTGAAAGCTGGACAATGATTTGTCAGCCCCTGCAAAGCCACGGGAGTTGGGATGGAAAAGAGCCATTCGGCAAGCCCGATGTAAGCGACATCAATGGCCCAGTCGCCGTACTCACACGCGCAACAATCAAACTTAGCAGGTTAAAGAATTTCTGGGCCAATGTAGATACCGTTGCAAACATAATGACATCCGCTCCCGGATATATAAATTCATTTGGCGTTGGTGAAGCTCCGGTATACAGACAAGCTACATTTTCTGTTTGGGAAAGCCTGGAACACGTCAAAGCTTTTGCATATAAAAGCCCCGAACATGCCGAAGTAATTAAAAAGACAAGAAGCGAAGGTTGGTATAGCGAGGAACTTTTTGCACGATTTAAACCTATTGCCAGTTTCGGTACCATTAACGGAAAAGACCCATTAAAGGGCTTATTGAATAAATAAAAAGACATGAGAATTATTGCAGAACTCCCCCATCCCGATTTTAAAATCTCTATCCTGAATATGAATAATAAATTTATTGTAAAGGTAGAGCAGGGTTCCCTTGAGCAGAGTTACAAGATCCCGGAAATGGATTTAACCGACGGGGTAAACAGTGTTTTTGAATTACTTGATGAGGAGTTTTTAAAAAAGATAGCCGCCCGGTTTATCGACATGCGTAACGATTATAAAGACGCTTATTTTAGATATAACTATTGAAGTAAAACATCCATTTACATTGATAAACAATAGCTTATAAGTAAAAGCAACTGTAGGCAAAATTTAATTTGGCAAAAAAAATGCATTTAAGTTCTGCTTGTCTTCATTTTACATAGTATCTAAATAAAAAATTGAATAAACTAATATTAATATATTGATATTAAATTAGTTATATAGCTAAACAAAATTTTATTCTGCGTTGATTTTAACGGAATAAATGAAAGGTCAAGCCAATAGCAAGTCGCAATACCAAAAACCGGAAGGTTTGGTATCGGTAGCAGAAACGCAGGAATCATTGGCGTTTTTCGGCGTGGCGTATTCCTTAAAAATTTTCACACCTGTTTTGTATTCAATTGGGTTTTTAAATATTGGCCCTTTAAAAGTGAAGGTATGAAATTCCCCATTCTCGCCGCAAACGTCAACATCGTCAGGCAACGCATCAATTAACTCCCGACTGATCTCTTTACCAACAATGCGTTCCAAACGTTGCTGGGTACAGGCTATCACGGTTCCGAAACCGAGGTTCAAAAATTCATTTATTAATTCGGATGTATCCCTTTTCCATAAGGGGTAAATACCTTTGAGCCCAACCTCGCTTAACCGTGCATCGCGGTAATCTTTTAGGTCTTGCAAAAATATATCGCCAAAAATGGAATGGGTTACACCTTCATTTTTAAAGCGAGTTAAATGGTGTCGCATCACATCGTCATATTCCTGCATACCCGGCATTTCGGGCAGGCGGATTTGATATAATGGAATACCGATAGCTTCTGCTTGTTTAGTCAGTAATTCCGTCCTTACACCATGCATGGAAATCCTGTCGGCTGCATCATTGATCGTAGTTACAAGATAGGCGATTTCAAGATCCGGATTTTGCAGGCAATGATATAAAGCGAGGGCGCTGTCTTTACCGCCGCTCCAATTGAAGATACACTTCATATTTAATTGGTGATTTAGTGAGTTAGCGAATTAGTGATTTAATCCTTTAATAATTGGTTCACTAATTCAGGTACGCCAACTGTTGCTTTTTCCTGGATTTTAATAACCGGCCCTTTAACATTTACAAAAGGTATATTGGGATCGATAATATACTTTGGCGTCTCGCGGTCAACATAACCGATAAGCCCTGCGGCCGGGTAAACAGCAAGGGAGGTACCTATAAGCATAAATATATCAGCCCCCACGCATATAGCGGCTGCATGTTCTATCATTGGTACGGGCTCACCAAACCAAACTACGTGCGCACGTAATTGTGAACCTAATTCGCAAAGCTCTCCCATTTTAATTTCCCACCCATCGATAGGATAAGTAAGTTCTGGTTTGATACTTGATTGTGAGCGGGTGATAATGCCATGTAAATGCACCACATTGGTTGAACCTGCCCTTTCATGCAGGTCATCTATATTTTGAGTAATGATGGTTACCCTATACTTTTCTTCGAGCGCAGCAAGTGCATAGTGGGCCGCATTAGGTTTTGCTTCCAATACAGATTTACGGCGCTCGTTATAAAATTGCTGTACCATAACCGGGTTATGCTCCCAGGCTTCGGGGGTGGCTACGTCTTCAATATTATACCCTTCCCAAAGCCCATCGCTATCCCTGAAGGTTTTTAAACCACTTTCGGCGCTGATACCTGCGCCGGTTAACACTACTAAGTTTTTCATTTTAATATAAACAGATGATAATTGATTAGGCCATAAAAAAAGCGGACTGCCTTTCAACAATCCGCTTTAAATTTAAACGCTTTTATATTATAAAGCCAATTGCTTTTTGTCCTGAAGAAAAGTGTACTTATTCTTAGCCAATTCAAAACCACCAAAAAGTATTGCACTAAATACTAATGTACCCAATGCCATATTTTTCTCAAACGGAATAGCTTTAATCAATGATTCACCATAGCCAGCTAAGGTATGCGGATAAAGTGTACCATATAACCAGGGCAGATCTGTAATTAACCAGTGAATTAAAACTGCTGCGATTGAGCCTAAAAGCACATTAAGAACATTTACCTTTTCAAGCAAATTACCAACAAGCACCATTAATGCAAAACACAGGTAAACCCATGCGGCTCCGCCATACCATAAAGTTAACTTTGAAGTATACAGGTAATTAATCACGATATCTGTAGTAAACAACGTAAGCAATACAGTAGCATACCCTTTCCACTTTGAGGTAAAATAAGCACCGCCAAATAATGCAATAGCACCTACCGGATTGAAATTACTCAATTCTTTATACTTAAATGCTAAAAGCCTGAATGCGGCAGCAACCAGGATCATCAGGATCAGAAACAGGTTGCGGTTGGTGTTATCTTTTGCGGTCATGATTTTATATATGGCGTAAAATTACTTAATAATCCGAACAATACGCAAACGCTATTTAAATTGATACCTGGCACCAAGCAAGAAGTTGATACCACGGGTGTTATATCCTAACCAATCTACGTATTTGGTATCCAAAACGTTGTTCAGATCGCCAAAAACATTTAGATTTTTGGTTGCCTTGTATTCCAAATGTAAATCTACCAGGTTATAGTGTTTCAATGTAATCACTTCCGATCCATTGTTTGTAAAAGTCAGGTCAGTACGGTTGCCTGTATATTTGTAGTTAACGCCAACCTGAAAATCGTTTAAAATATCATAACTGATGTTGGTACCTAAAGTACTTTTAGGCCTGCGGTAAAGGTTGCCGGTTTGTGTACCGGCTTCGTCGGTTAGTTTACCTGTTACATAAGCGTAATATGCAGATGCATGAATGTTATTATCGTGATATTTTAATTCGGTTTCAAAGCCTTTATCTTTTTGCTGTTGCCCGTTTGCATATTGACTATAAGGAGGGCCAGACAGGTTTTTAAAATAGATAACATCTTTGGTATTGCGCTTGAAAAACTGGGTATTAAATGAAAGGGTATTCTTAACAATCTCCCAATCAAAACCAGCTTCATATGATGTAGTGATCTCGGGGTTTAATTTCGAATTACCATATTGCGAAAACAGTTGATATAGCGAAGGTGATTTGAAGGCCGAAGCTATGGTACCAAAGATCTTAAACTGATCGGCAAGGAATAATGATGGGTTGATGGTGTAGGTAAACTTGTCGCCATATTTGCTATGGTTGTTGTACCTGCCACCTAACTCCATGTGGAAGATATCGTATTTGAAAAATAACGACGTATAAGCGCTGAATATGTTATTAGCAGCATCACCAGCTTTAATAATGCTCGGCACACCCGGATAAGATGTTGATTCATACAGACTGTACTGGCTTGTGTTGCTGTATTTAAAGGCCGCACCGCTGGTAATATCAAAATACTTATTCAATTCATAATTAAACACAGCTTCGACATTGGTTATACGACCTGTATTTTTTGTAACCTGGTGGGTTCCGTAATTGTCAGATGGCAGGTTATTGAAATCATTTTGAACCGTATTTTGCGACAGGTTCACGTTGAGGTTACCTTTTGGTAAAATCAATTTTGCACCTATGCCACCAAATAAAAATGTGTTTTTATAAGTGTAATCATTGTCGTTTATAAAAGAACCGTAAGGCAGATCACCAGTATTGTGGCTCACCTGCAGGTTTCCATTAAGAATAAATTTAGATGAGACATTTTGGCTCAGGTTTACACTGGCCGAACGTTGGTGAAAACCATCTTTCTTAAAATCGCCTTTGCCAGTGGTATCTGTAGCCGCGGCAAAGCCTTTTGAATCGGTATTTGACAGATTAATGGCTATGCCTGTATTTTTCACCTGTCCAATTAATGAGGCCGACTCTTTGAACGTATTATAGCTGCCACCTGTTAGCTGCAATCCACCGGTTAATCCTTGCTGTTTAGCTTTTTTTGTGATGATATTAATAACGCCTGCTACAGCATCAGAACCATACAGCGTTGAACCGCTTCCTTTCAAGATCTCGATATGATCTATCAGATCCAGCGAAAAAGCGTTAAGATCATAACTACCATCAATGCCCGAAGCATTGTTTACCGGAAAACCATCAACCAGGATAAGGGTATTGCCAGATGAAGCCCCGCGCAGGAAAACCGATGTGCTGATACCGGGGGCATTATTTGCACCAGAAAAAGTTATCCCGGCAACCGTATTTAATAATTGAGGCAATGATTTGCCCTGCGATTTATTGATCTCATCGGCAGAAATGATGGTAACAACGCGGCCAATGTCTGACAGTTTTTTAGGCGACCGGCTTGCAGTTACTACTACCGTATTGAGTGTGCGTGTGGTATCCTGTGCATATGCTGCTGAGGTAGATAACCCAACAGTTAACAAACCGAATCCTAAAATAATTTTAGCGTACTTTTTTTCCATGTATGATTGATATGTATAAAATAATAATGCAGCCTTAATAGCATACACGGAAATGAATAAAATGAAAACACGCCAAACGAAGAGCATTCACATCCAAGCTTCAATCCCCGAAAGCTATGAATAACATATAATGCCTTGGCAGGTCTTCTGACTTGCTCCCCATTTTGCCTGGCCTTCCCTCCTGTTTACAGAAAGTGGCTGTATAGATTTGGCAACGGTTACGGAGCTTACAGCTGCGGGACAGTTACGGATTTACACCATATTCCCTTTTAATTCATTAAAAAAATAGTTTAATGAAACCTAAAGCGCTGCAAAAGTACAATAAGTATCTGTTAACCTCAAACTACATAACTATATTTATCATGATGAAATATTGCTGCATTTTATTATTGATGATGAGCTCGTTTGGCAGTTTTGCCCAGCAACCAGATACCATTTTTCTGAAGGGTTTGCTACATGAACATCCCGAATTCTTTTCAGGTATCCTGAACCATATTACACAAAACGAGGTGCAAATACTGTATACCCGGATAGACAGGGATAAAAACAACATTCCTCACTTTACCTCATACAGTTATCGCCTTAATGCGCAGCATTATTTTTATCCGGCAAGCACGGTAAAGCTTCCGACGGCCATATTTGCGCTGGAAAGACTTAACGAATTAAAAATAAAAGGCTTAAGTCGTAAATCGGTCATGATTACTGATAGCGCATTTGCCGGCCAAACTAAAGTTAAAATAGATACATCATCCTCAACAGGTTTGTCGAGTATCGAAAATTATATTAAAAAGATCTTGCTGGTAAGCGATAATGATGCATATAACCGGCTCTATGAATTTGTCGGCCGTACAGAGATCAATCAAAAGCTAAAGAAGTATCATCTTAACAATACCCGTATTGTAGGCAGGTTAGCCATAGGTGATGCAGGCGAAAGCACAAAGCACACCAACCCTATTGATTTTTACAATGATAATAAGCTAATTTATCAGAAACCGGCGCTATATGATGCGTCAAATTATCCCATGCACCTGGAAAACATGCTGCAGGGTAAAGCTTATTTAGATAGCAGCGAACGGCTGGTTAACAAGCCTCTTGACTTTTCTGAAAAGAATGTTTACTCTCTCGCCGATCAGCAAATGGTGCTTAAAAGGTTGTTGTTTCCTGAAACTTTCCCTAAAAAGCAACGCTTTAATTTAACGATAGATGACTATCGCTTCATTTACCGTTATATGAGTACCTTCCCCACCGAAAACACCAAACCCACCTATCGCCGCCCCGAATATTTCCCTGCTTATTGCAAGTTTTTGTTCTATGGCGGAGACAGTACAGCAGTTATTAACCCTGACATCAGGATCTTTAATAAAGTTGGTGATAGTTATGGTTATGATATTGATAATGCATATATCGTAGATTTTAAAAACAATGTTGAGTTCATGCTCAGTGCCGTCGTGCAATCAAATGAAGATGGGATACTGAACGATAATAAATACGAGTACACAACGGTATGCCTGCCTTTCCTGAAAAACCTTGGCCAGGTGATATACCAATATGAACTCAAGCGCCCTAAAAAACACCTGCCCCATTTAACTAAATTTAAATTTACTTATAGCAAAAAGCAATAAAATTCACTTCTGGAAAACTTAGTAGCCCTAAAGGTGTTTTAAAAACGATAACTATTTAAAAACCTATGGCAACTACAATAGTAAAATATACCGACAACTTCCCTGTGCTTTATGGAGATGACCGCATAAACCTGAATTGGCCCGAACGCTTTACGTCCATCGCAGGTGGTATGAAGCTCGGTTTCTCAGGTTTTAAAAATATTTTTAAAAACCCGTTTGCAAGTATCGTAAAAATAGGTGCCGGTGGCTATTTGTTAAACAGGGGCATCACAGGGCATTGTGAGCTTTACAAACGTATTGGTAAATTATCCACCAATCCCATAAATGTAAATATTCGTTCGTCGTTTATTGTAAATAAACCCCGGCAAAAGGTTTATGAATTTTGGCGCAAGCTTGATAACCTGCCCCTTTTTATGAAACACCTGGAAAGTGTGGAGGTCATCGACTCTAAATATTCACACTGGGTTTTGAAGCTTCCCAAAAATGTAGCTACAATCAGCTGGCATGCCGAAATTGTCCATGACGAACCTAATGAAGTGATCGGCTGGAGTTCGCTGTCTGATTCGATGATTAATAATGCGGGTAAAATTCGTTTTCAGGATACGGTTGACGGGCAGGGTACCATTGTTGATGTGGTGATCAGTTATCAGCCCCCGGCAGGCGGTGTAGGCGCAGGCATAGCCAAAATACTAAACCCGGTATTCAAAAATATGGTTGATAAGGATATTCAGAACTTTAAACAGTATATGGATATCAATAACGATCCGGATGAGTTTGTTGAAGTAATTGTCGTCAAATAAAAAAATAACACCTTTATCCAAGGGCGCTCAGGTAATGCGAACGCCTTTATATCTTACAACAATAGCATCATTTATGGGTGAATTTTGATTTGAGTTTTAGAAAACGCCGTTCATAAAGATAATACGATAATAAAGGGACAGTAATCAAACCCAATACATTGTTAGGAAATATGCTTAATAGCATTTTACTATCCCGGCCGGTAAATAACTGTTGCCATATGTATATGCCATAAGATAGAATACCAATAAATGATAGAAATTTATTGTTTAACACCTTAAAAATCCAATCGTTTGCGGGTACGATATTGCTTAAAATTAAATAGCCGGTAATTACTGAAATCGCCAGGTTTACGTACAGTGATTTTAAGGTATAAAATTCGTCAAAGCGCAATCCAAACATCAATATTATAGCCAAAATATTGCCAGCTGCCTTTGTTTGTTTGAGCCAAATTACATTCAAAATTTCTTTGGACGCCATCAACGCAAAAAAACAGCCGACACCAATTGATTGAAACTTTATAAAATAGTGAGTAAAACAGTAAATAATGCCACGATTCAAAACCGGAACAAACTGTTGCACTGTACACAATAGCGGCAATGCGAATACAATGCTGATAATAATATAATAAAATGCAGTTCTGTTGATCTTTAAAATAAAAGGAAAAAGGAGATAAAATTGTTCTTCAACCGATAACGACCAATAATGACTGAAGTAATAAGTGAAATCATGGCTGCGGAAATAGCTAAAATTCATTAGATATAATGCCGAGCCAAAAAATTGAATCCAGGAAATGTTTAAACTATAGAAATGGTTTAATAAAAACACCACTCCAATATATAAATAGGCTAAAGGAAATATTCGCAAAAAACGCCTGATATAAAATTTTTTTAGCGATAAGCCACCTGTTACTTCTTTTTCTTTTAAACATAGGCTCGTAATTAAAAAACCACTTATTACAAAGAAAATGTTTACTCCCAACCCACCATTGAATATTGTAGTATAAAAATAATTATCAGATAACTGAAGGTGGTAAAATACAACCAGGATAATTGAAATGCCGCGAAATCCATTTAAAGAGTAATAATAGTTACTGCGCAATAAGCTGGATAAGACAGGCTGTCCCTCCTTGTTTGATGTCATACCATAAAAATAGACACTCAAATAATTAAAACAAAAAAGGCCGCAATTTGCGGCCTCTCTCATGCATTAGAATGCGATATTATTTTACTGCATCAACAACTGCTTTGAAAGCGTCTGGGTTGTTCATTGCTAAGTCAGCCAATACTTTACGGTTTAAACCGATTTCTTTAGCGGCTAATTTACCCATCAACTGAGAGTAAGAAATTCCGTGCTGACGGGCACCAGCGTTAATACGTTGGATCCATAAAGCCCTGAACTCTCTCTTTTTGGTTTTACGGTCGCGGTAAGCGTATTGTAAACCTTTTTCAACTGTGTTTTTTGCAATGGTGTATACCTTGCTACGTGAACCCCAATAACCTTTGGCGAGGTTCATGATCCTTTTCCTGCGTCTTCTCGACGCTACTGCGTTAACTGAACGTGGCATCTTGTGTGTTTTTTGGTAGTGAGTGCCTGCATCTCGTGTGCCGGACTTAAAACTCTAATACCTGGTTTTAAAATTTGTGAATTACTTTCCGATACAAAGCATACGTTTTACGTTACCCATGTCGGCATCAGATACTAAGCTGGTTTGACCAAGGGCACGCTTACGTTTTGTCGACATCTTGGTTAAGATGTGGCTTTTGTATGCGTTTTTTCTTGCGATTTTACCGGTTCCAGTAAGCTTAAAGCGCTTTTTAGCACTGGAATTGGTTTTCATTTTTGGCATAACTCTATTTATTTGTGTTAGATATTAACGTTTCTCAACGTTTTATTTTCAAACCCCGATCCTGAGACCGAGGTTATTTAATTACTTTTTAGCTGCCTTAGGTGCAAGGGTTAAAAACATCCTTTTCCCTTCAAGCTTTGGTAATTGCTCCACTTTACCAACTTCTTCCAATGCCTGGGCAAAGCGAAGTAGTAAGATCTCGCCTTGTTCTTTGTAAACAATGGCACGACCTTTAAAGTGTACGTAAGCCCTCACCTTTTCGCCAGCTTCCAAAAACTTAATGGCATGCTTTAATTTAAATTCAAAGTCATGATCATCAGTATTCGGTCCGAAACGGATCTCCTTAATAACCGTTTGCTTGGCATTGCTTTTTATCTCTTTAAGCTTTTTCTTTTGTTCGTAAATGAACTTGTTATAGTCCGTTACTTTACAAACCGGCGGTACGGCGTTAGGAGATATTTCAACCAAATCCAGTTCCTGCTCCTGCGCTATTGCAAGGGCATCTCTTAATGAGTAAACTCCCTGCTCAACGTTATCACCTACAAGGCGAACTTCCTGAGCCCTAATGAATTGGTTTATGTTATGTTCGGCTTCTTTTTTCTTAAAAGGAAGCCTTGGTCCTCTATTGAAAGGTTTGTTTAATGCCAAGTTATACTGTTATTTCTTTAGTTATCTGTTCTTTAAAATCTTCAATGCTCATACTTCCCAAATCACCGGTACCATGTTTACGTACAGAAACCAAGCCTTCGGCAGCTTCTTTTTCGCCCACAACCAGCATGTAAGGGATTTTTTTGACTTCAGCATCTCGTATCTTTCTGCCTATTTTCTCGTCCCTGAAGTCGATTAGCCCGCAAATATCGGAATCTTTTAATATATCAGAAACTTTTTTTGCATATTCTTCATATTTTTCTGATATGGGAAGTATAATGAACTGCTCGGGCGATAGCCACAACGGGAAATTACCTGCACAATGCTCAATTAATACCGCTATAAAGCGTTCCATCGAACCAAACGGCGCCCTGTGGATCATTACCGGACGGTGCTTCTGATTGTCGCTGCCTGTATATTCCAGTTCAAAACGTTCAGGCAGGTTATAGTCAACCTGGATAGTACCCAATTGCCATTTACGGCCAAGAGCGTCTTTTACCATAAAATCAAGCTTAGGGCCGTAAAATGCAGCCTCACCGTATTCAACAACGGTAGGCAAGCCTTTTTCGGCTGCTGCCTCAATGATGGCATTCTCGGCCAATGCCCAGTTTTCGTCACTGCCGATATATTTAGCGCGGTTCTCCGGGTCACGTAACGACACCTGCGCTATGTAGTTATCAAAGCCCAAAGCTTTGAATACATACAATACAAGGTCAATTACTTTTTTAAATTCATCCTTCACCTGATCCGGACGGCAAAATAAGTGGGCATCATCCTGAGTAAAACCACGTACACGGGTTAAACCGTGCAACTCGCCGCTCTGCTCATAACGGTACACAGTACCAAACTCAGCAAAACGAACCGGCAGGTCTTTGTATGAACGCGGTTTTGTTTTGTAGATTTCGCAATGGTGAGGGCAGTTCATCGGTTTTAAGAAAAACTCCTCTCCTTCCTGCGGGGTCTTTATCGGCTGGAATGAATCGGCACCGTATTTTTCATAGTGACCCGATGTTACATACAGATTTTTATGACCAATATGAGGAGTGATTACCTGCTCATAGCCTGCTTTTACCTGTGCTTTTTGCAAGAAATTTACCAAACGTTCGCGCAATGCAGTTCCTTTAGGTAACCACAATGGTAATCCCATACCTACCTTTTCCGAAAAAGCGAACAGTTCCAGTTCCTTACCCAATTTGCGGTGATCGCGCTTTTTAGCTTCTTCGATCATGTGCAGGTATTCAGTAAGTTCGCTTGCTTTAGGGAATGTAACGCCGTAAATACGGGTTAATTGCTTGCGGGTTTCGTCACCACGCCAGTATGCACCGGCAAGGCTCATCAACTTAACCGCTTTTATAAAGCCTGTGTTAGGGATGTGAGGCCCACGGCACAGATCTGTAAAATTACCTTGCGAATAAAAAGTAATAGCACCATCAGGCAAATCTTTAATCAGATCGAGTTTATACTCATCGCCTTTTTCTGTGAAATACTCAATAGCATCAGCCTTGCTCACCGGTTTGCGGATGTACTCTTCTTTGGTTTTGGCAAGTTCAATCATTTTATCCTCTATCTGCTTAAACTCGTCAGAAGATAAAACCTTGTCGCCAAAGTCAACATCGTAATAAAAACCTGTTTCAATAGCCGGACCGATACCAAATTTAGTACCCGGATAAAGGGCTTCCAAAGCTTCGGCCATTAAGTGGGCCGATGAATGCCAGAAAGTCGACTTTCCATCAGCATCATTCCAGGTTAATAATTTAACATGGGCATCCTGCTCAATGGGGCGACTTGCGTCCCAAACCTGACCGTCAACTTCGGCCGCTAATACGTTACGAGCTAATCCTTCGGAAATCGACTGTGCGATTTGCATTGAAGAGATCCCTTTGTCATACTGACGAATGGATCCATCAGGAAGTGTAATGTTAATCATCTACAACTATGATTTAATTTTTATAAAATTACGTTTAAACGGTCACCTACAAAGTGACCCTCATTTTGTGGGTACAAAAATAGAATTTTAAATAGCATTTAACATCAAAGCAGTTTCAAATTTTTGTTTGATAGGGATTTTCAGACTCACACCATAGAAAATAAAATGGGGCGTCTTCATTTTCATATAAATTGAAAATTAAGATGCCCCATCAGTTTATGTATTGAACCTACTTAAAAGCCTCGTTCGACGGATTTGAATTAACAGATGTCTCTTTAATCTTAAATTCAATTGGTTGCCCAACCAGGATGGCCTTTACAGAGAACGGAATTTTAATACCTCCGTTTATACCTTCGTAGTTACCAAACTCAATAGTCAGGTCATTTGCCCCTTCAATGGTTTGTTTAAGCTTCAACCCTGTTTTTTGGCTGTAATAATTATGAATATGAATTTCAGTACCTATGTTGATATCAACCTCGTAGGCAAGCTCGTTATTTACCACTCTTAAAATAGGCTGCAGCGTTATATTTTGATTTATCCGTTCATAATCAAGTTCAGGAAACGGGCGACTTTTAAGTTTGATCATTTTTTTAGCTGCATCATCAAGCTGTACATCCCTGTTAACCTGTCGTGCTTTTATACTATCGCCATTAAGTGTTATATGCGACACAACAAGGTTATTATATGAAGGCACTATTGCTTCCTGGTAGTACTTATCAGGCATTTTATACCGGGTTACCAATTGCACGTCAGCGCCTTGTATATTACCAACTGCCGATGTTTGCAGATCGCGAATATTTTTTAGTTTGTCGGCACCGCCAATGGCATCTAAATACGCCTTGATTACAGTACTTGCAGTTGTGCCTTGTGGAATCGGCAGCCCGCTATATGAGTTATTTTCGGGATTAACATCAGGTAAATTATGATCAGGATCGATGGTTGCATAAGCAATTTTCGAGGTCGATTTGTACGGGAAGGTCCAGGTATCGCCGCGCTGCCAGATCTCTGCCGGAAGCTTTACAATGCCGGTTTTTCCGTTCTCTTCTTTAATTGATATGGTAACCGGCAATGCCATTTCTTCCAGGTTTACAATGGTGATCATAGCACCTTTGGTGGCATCATTATCAGGATATGAAATATCCTTTATACCCTGATCAACTTTCCAGGTGGTGAAAAACCATTCGTTCCAAAACCAGCTCAGGTCCTCACCTGCGGCATTATCCATCGTATGGAAAAAATCCCAGGGAGTTGGATGTTTAAAAGCCCAGCGTTTGATATAGGTTTTAAATGCATAATCAAAACGCTCTTCACCTAAGATCTGTTCGCGTAAAATAGTTAATCCTAAGGCCGGTTTTTCATAAGCAGCAACTGCTAAAAAATCCTCCTGTATCACATCGGGCGTATTCATAATAGCCTCAGCACCTGGGCTAAATAAATAAGCGGCACTTTTTTGCTGATCGGGCTTTTCATAATATTCACCCTTGTTAAATACCTTGGTATCAACATTATTTAAAAAGGTGTTAAAACCCTCGTCCATCCAGGCGTATTTACGCTCATTTGAACCGACGATCATCGGGAACCAGTTATGGCCAAACTCGTGGTTGGTAACCTCCCACAAACCCCCGTTTTGATTATTTGAGCCACAGAATACGATACCCGGATACTCCATCCCTCCTACTATACCGGCCACGTTGGTAGCTACAGGATAGGTATATTCAAACCATTTATCACTATATAGTTCAATTGCGGCTTTAACATATTCGGTTGAGCGGCCATACGAGTTATTCCCTTTAGCTTCCACAGGGTAAACAGATTGGGCAAGCGCTTTTTTACCGCTTGGCAAATTGATGCGTGCAGCATCCCAAATGAATGCTTTTGACGCAGCCCAGGCCACATCGCGGGCGTTTTTACACATAAAATGCCAGGTAAGCGTCGGCTTTTTCGGGTAATCGTTATTACGTAAAATATCAGTTGAATCTTTAATGATAACTGTTTTATCACTCTTACGGGCTTCGGCCAAACGGTTTATCGAGGTAGGTGATAATACTTCGGCAGGGTTAAGCAGTTCGCCCGATCCTGCTACAACCAAACTTGCAGGCGCGGTAATAGTATAATCAAAATTGCCGTACTCCAGGTAAAACTCGCTTGCACCAAGATATGGTATGGTGTTCCATCCGGTTACATCGTCGTAAACTTCCATGCGTGGGTACCACTGCGCAATTTCATAGATCCAGCCATTTTTAGTATGCTGACGGCCCATTCTGTCGGTACCATATTCGGGAATATCAAAACCGTATTCAATCTTGATCTGCAATTTGCTCCCGGCTGCACGTAATGAATCTTTAAGCTTGATCTGCATACGGGTATCAGTGATCAGGTAATCGGCTTTCAGCGTTTTGCCTTTGTTGATGATATAAACCGATTTTATTTCGGCACCCTTTGTATATGATTTATTTGCAAACCTTCCACCCGAAACATTGCTTGTAGATTCGGCACGTGAATCCTCTTTATAAATATTCTGATCTACCTGGAGCCATAAAAACCCAAGCGCATCCGGGCTGTTATTGGTGTAAGTAATTAAAGTACTGCCCTCTACCCGGTGTTTAGCGGTATCAAGCGTAACATCAAGCTTATAATCGGCCCGGTTTTGCCAGTATTTTGGACCTGGAGCACCACTGGCCGTCCTGAACTCACCGCCCCTTTCGGGGTAAAATATAGGGTTAAATACTTTGTGCTGATCATACTTGGGTGCTGCCTGATCTGCATTTTGCGCTTTTACTTCACCGGCATAAATGCCTAAAACCAATAACAACGCGGCTTTGTAGAATTTCATTAACTGTGTTTTAATTGTGAGGGAAAGATATTAAAATATATTTGACTTGAAACGTAATTGCTTGGTTACGTAGTATCAAGCTCATTTGTTTATAACAATTACGAATAAACTATTTTGCTAAAATGGCCGTTGATACATTGTTGCAAATCAATCCCTATTTTTTATATTTTTGCGGATGATTTACGGCACATACAGTCGTTGATCGCAGCCCTAATAAATGGATATATCAGTTATAGTACCTCTTTACGATGAAGTAGAGTCGTTACCCGAATTAACCTCTTGGATTAGCCGGGTAATGGACGAAAACCGTTTTACTTACGAGATAATTTTGGTTGACGATGGCAGCAAGGACGGATCATGGGAAATGATCAGGAAGCTGCAAACCGGTAATCCTTTTATCAAAGGCATTAAATTCAGGCGTAATTATGGTAAATCCGCAGCCCTTAACACCGGTTTTATCGCTGCCAAAGGCAATGTGGTGATCACCATGGATGCCGATTTGCAGGATAGTCCGGATGAGATCCCGGAACTTTACCGCCGGATAACTGAAGAGAAATACGACCTTGTTTCGGGCTGGAAAGCAAAAAGGCACGACCCATTGAGCAAAACTATACCTACCAAACTATTCAACGCGGCAACCCGTCGTATGAGTGGCATCCATAACCTGCACGATTTTAATTGCGGTTTAAAAGCCTATCGTAATGTTGTAGTTAAAAACATTGAAATTTATGGCGAGATGCACCGTTATATCCCGGTTCTGGCAAAATGGGCCGGCTTCACCAAAATTGGCGAACAGGTTGTTGAGCACCGTCCTCGTAAATATGGCAAAACCAAGTTTGGCTTAAGCCGGTTTATCAACGGCTTTCTCGATCTGCTTTCAATTTTCTTTGTAGGTAAATTTGGCAAGCGTCCGATGCATTTTTTTGGTACGCTGGGCACATTGAGCTTTTTTACGGGTTTGATTATGGCCATCTGGATAATTTGGGAAAAGCTTTACAATATAGCACACAACCTAAAATACAGGGATGTAACCACGAGTCCGCTGTTTTATATAGCATTGGTAGCTATCATATTAGGTTCACAATTGTTTTTAACAGGCTTTGTTGCCGAGCTTGTTTCACGCAGCGCAAGCGAACGTAACCATTATCAAATTGAGGAAACAATTTAATTAGATTTGAGATGTTAGATATGAGATTTGAGACTTTTTGAATACTTGCTTCCTGTCTCATATCTAACATCTCAAATCTCACATCTATTCTAAAAACATGTTTTTTTCCATCATCATTCCTTTATATAACCGACCGCAGGAAATTAAAGAACTGCTGGAAAGCCTCACCTTGCAAACCTATCACAATTTTGAGGTTTTGGTTATTGAAGATGGTTCTGTAAATGATGCTGAAGTCATAGTAAATACCTTTACCGATAAGCTTAACCTGCGTTATTTTAAAAAACAGAATGAAGGCCAGGGTTTTGCACGTAACTTTGGTTTTGAGCGTGCCAAAGGCGATTATTTTGTAATTTTTGACTCGGATTGTTTAGTCCCCCCCAATTACCTCCGAGTTGTAAACGATTCATTGGCAAAAAACTATCTCGATGCCTATGGTGGTCCCGATGGCGCACATGAATCTTTTACCCCAACACAAAAAGCCATAAGCTATTCCATGACCTCCCCTTTTACTACCGGAGGTATTCGTGGTAATAAAAAAGGTATAGGGCAGTTTCACCCACGTAGTTTTAACATGGGTGTTTCAAGGCAGGCCTGGGAAAAAGCCGGCGGATTTATTATCACCCGCCTTGGTGAGGATATAGAATACAGCATTAGGATCCATTCGCTGGGCTTTAAAATTGGGTTGATTCCAGATGCAATAGTCTATCATAAACGACGAACCAACTTTTATCAGTTTTATAAGCAGCTGCACTTTTTCGGAAGGGCGCGCATCAATATTTCTAAATTTTTCCCGCAGGAGTTAAAGCTGGTTCATTTTTTCCCGGCTGCTTTTACAGTAGGTGTTATCCTTACTATTATTCTAAACCTATTTGGCTCTGTATTAGCACCTGTAGGTAATTTTATACTGTTGATTTTCACTTTGTTAATATTTTTCCATGCATGGTGGAAAAATAAATCGTTAAAAATCGCATTTTTGAGCATTATAGCTGCCTTCACACAACTTATTGCCTACGGGTTAGGATTTATACAGGATTTTTGGAAGCGGAAAGTTTTAAGTAGATCATAAGCAATATGTACCACCCCTTTTCTGTAGCGGAGACCATTAAAACCGCATGGAATATTTTAAAGAAGAATTTTGCCATAATCTCGGTCTACTCGGTAGTTGCCATGATATTTGTCTTCATATCAGGCTTTGCCGTATTTTATTTTGATGATAATGCAATGGTGAGTTCTATTGGCTTTGTTGTGTTACTGGTTGAAATAACTTTCATATTCTTAGCATTTATAAAGCTGGTATTCAGATTAATGGACAAAGAATACTATGATTTTGATTTTAGCGAGATCATTCCTAAAATCAGGATGCTGGTAAGCTATCTTACGTTATTGGTACTGGTGAGTACATTAGCTGTTTTTGCGACCCACCTGGTTGAAGGTTTAAAAGAAGGTTTCGCCCAGGATTTTTTCAAATTTATTATCGGACTTATTGTTCAGTTCTTTTTCCTGTTCTATTTTCCTATTTGCACCTGTTTCATTGTTGATGACGCGTCGGGGCCGATAGAATCAGTACAACAAAGCTTTTATTTGATAAAGGGGAATTTTTTTAAATATTTCTTGATCTTCATTATAATCGAAATATTGATGCTGGTTGCAGCAATCACCGTTGTAGGGTTAATAATAGCTATTCCATTTGCTAACATAATTTTGATGGCAGCCTATCGCAAACTGGTTTATAGCCACCTTGATGTGGATGATGACCTATCTGAAACCAATTAAAAATGGGATTTAAATCTGCATTAAGTAAAGTATTTGCTGCCTTTGTTAATCGGGAATTAAATAAGGTTCGTAAAAACGCGGTTGCATTTCAGCAAAAGGCATTTACAGATCTGGTGCATGCGGCCAAAGACACCAGTTTTGGTAAAGATCATCAGTTTGAAAAGATCAACAACTACGAGGATTTTAAGCGATTGGTGCCTGTACATGACTATGAAGACCTTCGCCCCTATATCGACCGAGTGGTTAATGGCGAGGAGGATGTGCTATGGCCCGGGAAACCTGCTTATCTCGCCAAAACATCCGGTACAACATCCGGTGTAAAATATATCCCCATTTCTAAAGAAAGCATGCCGGAGCATATCAAAGCGGCACGTAATGCTTTGCTAAGCTATATCCACGAAACCGGTAACTCTGATTTTGTTGATGGCAAATTGATATTTTTGCAGGGCAGCCCCATTTTAGCCGAAAAGCATGGCATTTCAACAGGCAGGCTTTCGGGTATCGTTGCGCATCATGTTCCCGCTTATCTGCAAAAAAACCGCTTGCCCAGCTACGAAACCAATTGCATTGAAGATTGGGAGCAAAAGGTTGAAGCCATTGTAGACGAAACTGTTAATGAAGATATGCGCCTCATCAGTGGGATCCCGCCATGGTGCCAGATGTATTTCGACAGACTTTCGGCCAAAGCAGGAGGTAAAAAGATAAAAGACATTTTCCCAAACTTTAAGCTTTACGTTTATGGAGGAGTTAATTACGAGCCTTACCGCGCCCGTATTGAGGAAAGTATCGGTTTCAAGGTCGATTCGATAGAAACCTACCCGGCATCCGAAGGCTTTATCGCGTTCCAGGATTCACAAAAAGAAAAAGGCCTTTTATTATTAGTTGATTCTGGGATCTTCTACGAGTTTATCCCATCCGATGAGTATTTTAATGAAAGCCCAACCCGCATTAATATTAAAGATGTAGAGTTGAATAGAAACTACGCGCTCATCATGAACACCAGCGCTGGTTTATGGGGCTATAGTATAGGCGATACGATTAAATTTGTTTCAAAAGATCCGTATCGTATTGTCGTAACCGGCCGTATTAAGCATTATATATCGGCTTTTGGTGAACATGTTATAGGCGAAGAGGTAGAGTATGCATTAATGAGCGTGGCTAAAGAAGAGGGCGTTGACGTGGTTGAATTTACCGTTGCACCCCAGGTTAACCCTGCAGCGGGGCAATTACCTTACCATGAATGGTTTATCGAGTTTGGTACAGCCCCTGACAATCTTCAGGCTTTCGCCATAAAAGTGGACAAGGCGTTGCAGAATAAAAATATTTACTATTTTGACCTGATTGAAGGTAACATTTTGCAACCTTTGGTGATCCAAAGCCTGCAAAAAGATGCCTTTATCAATTATATGAGGACTGAAGGTAAACTTGGCGGGCAAAACAAAGTACCACGGCTATCAAACGACAGGAAGATTGCCGAAGGATTAAAGAGTTTTATAAAATAAAGATACTTGAGTAACCAAATAAAAAACATTGCCATCCTTGGCTCAACAGGCAGCATCGGTACACAAACACTTGATGTTATAAGGTGGAACAGCAATTTATTCAGGGCGTTTTTGCTCACAGCACATTCTAATGCCGATTTACTCATCAGCCAGGCTATTGAGTTTGTGCCGGAATATGCCATTATCTGTGATCAAAGCAAATACCAGGAAGTTAAAGAGGCTTTAGCACATTTGCCAATACAGGTACTTGCCGGTCACCAGGCTATCATTGATACAGTAACGCATCCCGAAATTGCGGTTGTGCTAACTGCCATGGTAGGCTTTGCAGGTCTGGAGCCAACAATAGCTGCCATTAAAGCCGGTAAAGACATTGCTCTTGCTAATAAAGAAACATTGGTTGTTGCCGGCGATATCATAACCGCTTTGGCGAAACAAAATGCAGTTCAGATTTTACCGGTTGATTCGGAACATTCAGCAATATTTCAAAGCCTTGTTGGTGAGGAGTATAAGTCGATAGAAAAACTGATCATTACCGCATCGGGCGGTCCTTTCCGTGGCCGTAGTCTCGACTTTTTAGCCAACGTTACCCGTGAGGATGCCCTTAAACACCCCAACTGGGTAATGGGCGCTAAAATAACTATCGACTCGGCATCATTAATGAACAAAGGGCTTGAAGTTATTGAGGCCAAATGGCTGTTTGATATTGAGGCCGATCAGATCGAGGTTGTAGTTCATCCGCAATCTATTATTCACTCACTGGTACAGTTCAGGGATGGATCAATTAAGGCACAATTGGGTTTGCCCGATATGAAGCTACCTATACAGTATGCCCTCACCTATCCCAACCGGATCGAAACGAATTTTAAACGTTTCAGCTTTGCCGACTACGCTAACCTCACTTTCGAAAAACCAGACATGGAAACTTTCCGTAATCTAAGCTTAGCGTACGCTGCGTTAAAACAGGGAGGTAACATACCTTGCATTATCAATGCGGCAAATGAAATAGCGGTTGCCGGGTTTCTTGACCGTAAAATTGGCTTTTTAACTATGAGCGGCATTATTGAAGAATGTATGCAGAAAATAAATTTTATTGCAAAGCCAACCCTAACCGATTATTTGAATACTGACAAAGAAACACGCATCTTTGCGGAAAATTATATACAGCAACTACCTTCAAAAACATTACAGTTTTAATATTACATAGATATAGATAATGAGTATAGTGATCATGGTGGGCCAGCTTATACTGGGCCTTTCAATTTTGATAATCCTGCATGAACTGGGGCATTTCCTGGCGGCACGGGCCTTTGGCATTAAGGTAGAAAAATTCTACCTGTTTTTTGATGCCTGGAACGTGAGCCTGTTTAAATTTACATATAAAGGCGTTGAGTATGGTATTGGCTGGCTACCACTTGGTGGCTATGTTAAAATTGCCGGTATGATTGATGAATCGATGGATACAGAACAAATGGCTGGTCCGCCGCAACCTTGGGAGTTTCGTTCAAAACCAGCTTGGCAGCGCCTTATTGTAATGCTTGGTGGTGTTACGGTAAATGTTATACTGGGCATCTTGATATTTTGGGTGCTAACCATGCGTTTTGGCGATAGTTATATACCTAATTCGGCAGCAAAATACGGTATTGTACCAGGTGAAGTAGGTAAAAAAATAGGCCTTCAAATAGGCGACAAGGTTGTTGCTATCAATGGTAAGCCATTTGAACGTTTTGATGATCTTACAAGTCCGCAGGTATTATTGGATAATACTGTTTTTACCGTGTTGCGTGGCACCCAAACTTTGCAGATCAGCATTCCGCGTACCATCCTAAATGATTTGAACGATCATGATATAGAAGGTTTCATCAGTCGCCTGCCCCGTGCCAAGTTCATTGTTGATTCATTGGAACCGGGCAGTAATGCTGTAAAAGCAGGTTTAAAAAAGGGCGACAGCATTGTAATGGCCAACAATCATCCAATTGTATTTTGGGACGAATTGCAGGCTCAACTATCGGCTAATAAAGGCAAACAGGTTGAACTGGGTATAAAACGCAACCATGAACTGGTTACCTTGAAAGCACAGGTTACGCCAGAAGGCAAGCTGGGCTTTTACCGTGCAAAAAGCGATTTTCCGGATATCAAAACAATAAAGTACGGTTTTTTCGAAGCTTTTCCTATAGGAGCACAAAGAGCATGGGGAACTTTCAGGGATAATGCCAAAGGTATCGGTAAGATTTTCAGAGGTGATGTTAACCCTAGTAAAGCAGTAAGCGGACCGGTAGCTATAGCCAACCTGTTTGGTGGTACTGTTGATTGGGTCCACTTTTGGACATTGGTAGGCTTTCTTTCGATGGTATTGGCATTGATGAACCTTTTGCCTATCCCGGCGCTTGACGGAGGTCACGCGGTATTCCTGATCATTGAAATGATTAAAGGTAAACCGTTGAGCGATAAGTTCCTTGAACGCGCCCAGATTGTAGGCTTTGTAATTTTAGTTACCCTAATGGTATTTGTTTTTGGTAACGATATTGTGAAGCTGGTAATGAAGAAATAGCGATTAGAGATTAGTGATTGGAGGTTAGAGATGCCTCCCAAGCATATAAAACAAGAAAGGTCTTTCAACTACTGAAAGGCCTTTCTTGTTTTATATGAATTTATCAATCAATTGAATAGCTGTACAAATTAGAATTAGCTTTAAGCTTTGAGCATTCTGCTTTCAGCTTGTTTTATACCGCCGGATCAATAGGTTTAGGATCTTCGTAATTATCGGAAACGGTGTCAAAAGGTGATCTTTCATTTTTGAATACCGCTGCCGAGATCAGACTCACTATAGCGCCAAAAATGGCGTATATAAATACAACGCTTACTGTCGCTATAACCGCAAAATATTTACTTACCATACTTAAGGCATTGTCTATTTGATCCTGCGACAGATTTCCTTTTGCTTCCATTTGCGCGCGTGAGGCAGTTAGGGCCTTATTAACCATTTCCGGACTTAATATCGCATAATATACATAAGTGAATACCGCAACGAAAACTCCTGTAAAAATCGCATATAAAAAACCGGATAAAAAGCCTTCTCCGTAGGTAATATATCCGCCAAGCTGATCTTTGTATTCTTTTTGCGTTAACAGCAAGAAAGCGATGAAGGGCAAAAAGCTCAGGTATTTAAGAGATGAGTTGGGGTCAATATCAAGAAACTGAAATGCATAAGTTATAACTATTGAAGTTACCAGGTTAATTAGCGCCCACTTCAGGGCTGGTTGCGATGGGCTCGCTTTTTTTATTTCCATGATATAGGTTATTTAGTGTTTGGTTAAAATTAACTAATTATCTTATATCATGTATATGTTTATTTTTTACCCAGGCAAATGCTTTTCAAATGTTTATCGCCGATATCTCGTTGTTAATTAATATAACTGAGGAAAGGCTATGATACAGGCGAGCTATTAGATGCTGTTTTATGGTCTGAAGCAGGTTAAACGCCCAGGCCCACTCGGCACCTATTTTTGCAAATAACAGGCGCAAACATTCAGATGTGCTTAATTATTCAAAAATATCAGTAGTGTTAACCCGGTAGAAATACAATATACTGATTACTAATTATTTATAATCACTTTATTTAAAATGTGTTAGCCAGTGTTAACCCAGTTTATTAGGGTGTGTTATCTTGGTTTTAATTTCGTAAACTCGGTATAACAAAACAGGCCTTTCAAAATTTGAAAAGCCTGTTTTGTTATACGATTAATCTTTTATTCAAGAAATAGACTCCGCCGGCTCCCGTTTAAAGAAAGCAGCGAAAATTATCGATAAAACAAACAGAAATATAATGCTTATACCTAATGACTGGATTTGCTGACCTATGGTAATGCTTTTTCCGGTTTGAAAGCTTTTCTCCATCTCCTGAATCTTGGCGTCAGCTTCCTTCTTTTCTTCCGGTTTGGCAGTGCTTTCTTTCAGTTTAGTCAAAGCTGTAACCATAGCTGTCTTAGTCTTCTGAGCCATTTGCGGTTCTATAGCGTTTGCAAATATCTGATCACGTAGTATAAATATGGTCAGGTTTGAAATGAAAAACATAATGAAAATTCCGGTGGCGGCCTGCCTCATTGTCCAATACCCGCCGACTTTGCTCCTCAGATTTATGCAAAACAAAGCAGCAATAGCTATCGGAAATATGTACGTGAAAAGTATTGCACCAACTGTTATTGCGACAGCCGATGCTACACTTACCATAAAATAAAAATAAATAATACTTACCACAGCCAATACTGCACCTAAAATCAATCCTTTGATAAGTCCTTGTATTTTTATGGTTCTTTCTAATTGTGCGCTCATCAAAAAGGCTATTGAAAACTAACTAAAATTTCTAAAACTGCCATATCAAACTCTTTGTTGATAGCATTATCAGCAATCTCTTTCTTCTCTTCGTCAGATGGATCAATGTTTTGAAAAAAGCACATCATGGGGTAAAACAGCTCTTTAAGCTCCGAATCTTCAGGAAGCGTAGTAGCAACCTTGCTGATTTCGGATACCGGGCTTTCAATCAGGATTTGGTTGGCAATAACCGGCTCATAAATGCGGTATTCATCCTGGAACTCGTCTTCATCAACTAATAAAAACTCTTTCAGGTAATCTTCCAGTTCCGGCTCAATATCTTCATCTTCACACTCATTCAGATATAGTAAAAGGTTAAGGAGTTCGGTACCGCGGTCGAGTGTTTCTTCTTCAATGCTCTCCCATTCAGGAGTATCGAGGTAATCTTCTTCCAGTTTTTTAACATCTGCGCTAAAGAAGTTGATCATTAGCAAATCGAAGAAGATCTCACGAAGTTCTTCTACTTCAGGATTTTCATCAAAAACCGCATCAAGCTCATCTACTTTAGATAAAAAATCTTCGTCGGACGCAAAAACATCAGCAAACTCATCGGTTAGCTGGGTTGCATCAAAGTTGTTGTATTTGGAGAAGGCCTCAAGCGCTGCTATAAAGGCGTTTTCTATTTTAGGATCGATCATAGGTATATTATTTAAATATTTGGTGATTGTTGTAAGTTAACAATACTTTACCTTTTAAACGCTGCCCGATATAAGGCGAGTTTGCAGATTTAGATTTGTTGTTAGCCGCAGTGTATTCCCATTCGGTATCAGTATCAAAAACCACGATGTTTGCCTTTTCATCTTCAGCGATAACCGACAGTTCAACACTAAGTATTTCGCGGGGATTAACAGCCAGTTTTTCAACTATAAGTTCAACCGGTAAACCCGCTTTTAAAGCCAGGGAAAATGCGGTTTGCAGACCTATTATGCCATATTCAGCAACTTCAAACTCCACATCTTTAAATTCAATTTCGTGTGGGGTATGTTGCGATACAATGGCGTCGATAGTGCCGTCTTTTAAACCTTTTATCAACGCAGCAACATCATCGGCAGTACGCAGGGGTGGTTTCACTTTATATAAACTGTCAAAGCCTAAAAGGGCTTCATCGGTTAATATTAAATGATGCGCAGCAACGTCGCAGGTAACTTCAATGCCTTTACGCTTGGCCTCACGGATCAATT
Source organism: Mucilaginibacter rubeus (assembly GCF_014643835.1). Lineage (GTDB taxonomy): Bacteria > Bacteroidota > Bacteroidia > Sphingobacteriales > Sphingobacteriaceae > Mucilaginibacter > Mucilaginibacter rubeus. Next base: position 901,827 of record NZ_BMKD01000001.1, read on the forward strand.
CGACCGAACGCGCAGTTGATATGGTTGTAAAATGGATGCGGGACACGGTGTATTCTGCAAGATAAAGATCACGGGCAACCATCAGTTCTTCGGCCAGTGAAGGAATTCCCTTCATGCCAAGCAGTGTGCTGATCTCTCCCTCATTAACTTTTGCCTTACCTGCTATAGCGGTATCTTCAGGGTAAGAGAAAACCAGTGCATCAAAACCCTGTGCATACAGTAAAGCTCTTTCCATTAAACCCGCGTCCTGTACCGGGCGACTGCCATCGGTAAAAGCCCTGGCACCGCTTTGGTACATATCATACATTTCGGCAAGATCTTTCCCTTCACGCTTCTGCGATATGGTACCCAGAGGATAAACATCAACCAGGTTACCTTTTGAGCGGTTTAGCAGGTATTCAACTTCCGACTTGGAATGCACCGGCGGCTGGGTATTGGGCATTAGTGCTATGCCCGTAAAACCTCCTGCTGCTGCGGCTACTGTACCGGAACGAAGGTCTTCCTTGGTTTCAAGGCCCAACTCGCCTACATTACAGTTAAGATCGAAAAAACCGGGCGAAACATATTTGCCTTCGGCATCAAACAGTTCGGCATCGGCATCTATATCGTCGCCTATGCGGGTGATAACACCATTTTCAATTAAAATATCGGCAACTTGTTGATGAAAGGATGATCCGGGATCAAGAATAGTGGCTGATTTGATAAGCAAATTCATTAGCACTGCTTTATGTGTGGATTTGTATCGATCTATCCAGCCTGAATAACGCCCTGTTGATCAGGCTTATAAAACCTGATTAACAAAATTTCTGCAAGCAGGAAGATCAGCGCCAAAATTATACAAAGTTTCCATAATTGTGTGCCAAAATTTGATTCGGCAACAACACTTTTTAATGAACCGCTTCCTGCTGTTAATAAGGGCTTTGCATTTGGTAGTATTTTTTCGAGATCGGCCGCCGTAAAATAACTCATATCTGATTCTGCCCGGTTATCGTTAAGAGCAAGTGTTGCCAGCGTACTGTCCTGCTTGCGGAGCGAATAAATTCCGGGTTCATTTAATTGATCAGAAACATATAACAACGTACTTCCCTCCTGCTGCCTTACATCCGGGATAACGCTTTGATTGCCTTTGGTGAGTTTGAGCAATTGCTTTTCGGTGGTTTGTACGGGTGGTACCTCAAAATTTTCGTCGGCACCAAAAGTGTAAAATAAGGGTTGGTCATGCCCGCTTAATAATGCCATCCTAAAAAGTATGGGTACAAACAGCGCATGCCTTGGCAGGTTACTAAAATCTTCGCTAAGAGGTACAGCACACATGTAAACATTCCCTTTTCCGCTGCTGTAACCCTCCCAAAAAGCTTCGCCGGTAGCAAGGTTCATCAGGCTTTCCTGCTTAGAACCGCTTTTACTCAGCTGATAATATTTTTTTACGGATGGCAAATCAGGATTTTGAGGAAAGCTCTCAAATACATTTTTAAATACTGCGCTCTGTTTGTTGATGGAGGCTACTTTTACGTCCTGGGTTATTAGCTTTTCAGGATATCCGGCATTTAAGGCTAATAAAAATGACTTATAATTAGCCAGATCAGCATCGGCCGACGGAAATACAACCAGCGTCCCTCCTTTTGTCACGTAGGTTCTCAACTGCTGTGCCAGTCCGGTAGCTATGGTTTTAATGTCGCTGATAATTACTATAGGGTAGCTATTAAGTGCAGCGTAATCAACGTTACCATCGGTTACACGGGATGCAGCAAAGAAAGCGTCAGATGCAAAAACAGCCTTCAGATATGGATTTGGAGCGCCTCCATCTATCAGCAGAACCGGCATTTGCTCCTTTACATTAAAACTAAAATAAAACTGGTTGTCAAATGTGACCGGGTTGTCCTGCAACTGAATTTCACCGCTCTGCCATCCAGGTTTTAAGCCCGAAAATGATAAGGTATCATTTTGAACATGGCGGGCATTGATACTGAAGCTACCGAGCGCCTTTTGCTCACCATTAATTAATATTTTGAGGGGAATCTTTTCTGCTTTTTCTGTAGCGTAATTATGTAGGCGTACAACCAGTTTTTCACTTTCACCCGGGCGATGTACCGCACCAAGGAGCCAAATCGAATCAACAGCAACATTGGGAAGGTTCCCGGCTTTAAGCTGAACAAGGTTAACGGCAATATTACTATCGGCTTTCACTGGTTTATCATTTCTGTTTTTTTGAAAATCAGAAATAATAAACACCGACTTGGCAGCTCCCGGTTGATTTTGCAATAGGTTTTCCTGTCTGCTGATAACCTGTTGTAAGCTCCTGCTTTGTGAACTTACTTTAACCGCATCAACTGCATCATTAAATTCATCACGGCTCAATAGTCTTTGATGTTTACCTTCAAAATCTTGCGTAAGTAATTGAAACCGATCATTAATATTATAAGCCGAAGTAATTTCCTTAGCACGGCGTTTGGCTTCATCAAGTAACGAGCCCTCGCGGTTAAGGGTTTCCATGGAGTAAGAATTATCCACAAAAACGCTGATCACCTGCTGTTTACCAGCATTAGCATTTTGCGCGCCGGGGATATAAGGTCGGGCAAATGCCAGTATCAGAAATAACAAAGCAAGTAAACGCGACGCCAATATCAATCGCTCCTTCAAATTGCGGCGTGAAGCCTGCTGTTCCTGCACCTCTTTCAGAAACTGTACATTACTGAAATATACCTTTTTGTATTTACGAAAATTGAACAGGTGGATCACAACCGGGATAGCCAGGCTCAGCAACGCGAATAAAAAAGCAGGATATAAAAAATACATATTTTATATAGATGGTTGTGCTATTTACAAATGTGGTAATTTTTTAAATATGCCGATGTGCAAATTTCAGATGCGTAGGTTTTAGCCTGGCTTTATTCATACATCTATAGATGCCCCTTTCAAATCATGTATAAATAAATATATTTGGTGCATACATCAATCTACTTAAAAAATGGAATACAGAAGATTAGGCGAAAGTAAACTAAGCGTATCGGCAATAACTTTTGGGGCATGGGCTGCTGGCGGCTGGATGTGGGGAGGCAATGATGACCAGGAAGCTATTGATGCCATGCGCGCGGCTTACGATCTTGGAATAACATCAATTGATACAGCCCCAGTTTATGGACAAGGTAAAAGCGAAGAGCTGGTGGGCCGGGCTATTAAAGACCTGCCCCGGGATAAGGTACAGATCCTGACTAAATATGGCTTGCGCTGGGACCTTGCTAAAGGTGAGTTCTTTTTTAAGAGTAAAGACAACAACGGGAAGGATATTGATGTATATCGATATGCCGGTAAAGACAGCATTATTGCCGAGTGTGAAACCAGCCTCAAACGTCTTGGTACCGATTATATCGACTTGTACCAAATTCATTGGTCGGACAAAACTACGCCTATTGACGAAACGATGGAAGCCATTTTACGTCTTCAGGAACAGGGTAAAATTCGCGAAGCAGGTGTTTGTAATTATAATTTGAGTCAAATGCAAATCGCTGCCAAAACCATTAAGCTGGCGGCAAACCAGGTTCCGTTTAGCATGGTAAACCGCGCTATTGAAGATGAGCTAATTCCTTATTGCATCGAGAATAGGAAAGCGATATTAGCTTATAGTCCCCTTGAGCGTGGTTTATTGACCGGTAAAATGAAACCCGGCCAAAACTTTGATGAGGGCGACCATCGCGCAGGCGTCAAATACTTTAAAGATCAAAACATTGAGCGTACCAATGCCTTTCTTGCCAAAATAAAACCATTGGCCGACGAAAAAGGTGCAACTTTAGGGCAATTGGTTATCCGCTGGACAATCAATCATCCAGGCATAACTGTAGCGCTGGTTGGCGCCCGTAATGCCGAACAATCTGTTCAAAATGCCAAAGCCATCAATATTCATATCAATGGAGAGGAAATGGAGTTTATCAATAACCAGTTAAGTGATTTGGTGATTGCTGGATAAACATCTTTAACACCGCGGAGAGCTATTAGTCTCTTCGCATGATTATATAAACCTGAACCATGATCATTGATACATTACTATATAGCAGCCATTTAATATCAAGCAATAATCCTACAATAACTGCTTTGACACTGGGGGGTACCGGAGCCATATTTAGCCTGTTTGGGGCTATACTATATGATAGCCACAAAAAACTCATGAAAAGAGGTATACAAGTTGAGGGTACGGTTATAAGTATTGAACATGAAAGGAGCAATAAAGATTCGATGGTATTAAACTACCCGGTAATTAGATATCGGACATTACAAAACGAATTGATAACAAAAAAACACAACATTGGTATCAGCAGATACTCATATAAAGAGGGTGATTCGGTAAATGTGGTATATGATCCTGCTGATAATTCGCTATTTACATTAAATGACAGTTCTTCAAAAAGCGTCCCCATTAGCTTCATTTTACTTGGATTAACGTTATTAGCTGCATCAATTATTATTTTCATAGTGAAAGCTGGATAGCCAAAATCGGTAAAATCGAAAAAACATGTGAATCAGCGGTCAATTTCCTTATCTTCCAATTATGAAAAGATCGTTATTATTATTTCTTTTATCACTCACGCTAAAACTATCTGCCCAAAACGTACAGCAAATTCATCAAAAGGCAGTTCTAATTGATGCCCACAATGATGTTATTTCAAATGAGCTGATAACCAAAGTTGATTTAAGCAAACATCAAAGCGAAGGTAACTTCGATTTGGTTCGTGCGAAAGAAGGCGGGCTTGATGCACAAATCTTTTCTATCTGGTGCGGTGAGAGTTATGGTAAAGGATCCGGTTTTGCCTTTGCTAACCGGGAAATTGATTCTTTGTACGCGCTCATCAAGCGTAATCCTGATAAAATAGCTTTAGTGCGCAACACCAAAGAACTTAAAAAAGCTGTGGCCGACAAAAAGCTGGCGGCGTTGATTGGTGTTGAAGGCGGGCATATGATCGAAGACAGGATGGATTACATCGACAGCCTTGCTAAACGTGGGATGCGTTACCTCACCCTCACCTGGAATAACAGTACTTCATGGGCAACTTCAGCACGTGACGAGGTTACTAAAAAAGATAGTTTGAAACATTTAGGGCTCACCGATTATGGTAAGCAGATTGTTAAACACCTGAACGAGCTTGGTGTTATGGTTGACGTATCGCACGTAGGTGAACGCACTTTTTATGATGTACTGGCAACTACCACAAAGCCTGTTATCGCTTCACATAGCTGTGCTTATAGTATCGATCCATTTCGCCGCAACTTAAAGGATGACCAACTAAAGGCGCTGGCAAAAAACGGCGGTGTGGTATGCATTAATTTTTATAGTGGCTTTGTAGATAGTACCTATACACCCAAAGTGCTTAAGTTTTTGGCGCTGCATAAAACAGAGCTCGATTCATTGACCAAAGTTTATCATGACGTCGATCTGGCCAATATCAGGATAAACGCCTTGTATAAATCGGAATCAGACAAGCTCAGACCACCGCTTGAGCTGCTGATCAAGCATATCGATTATATTGTGAAACTGATAGGTGTTGATTATGTGGGTATCGGGTCGGATTTTGATGGTGCCGAATCATACCCTCTTGGTTTGGATAGCGTTGCTGATTATCCAAAAATAACCGGAGAACTATTGAAATTAGGCTACAGCCAAAAAGATATTGATAAAATATTAGGTGGAAATGTAATGCGGGTGCTTGCCGCAAATACAGGCAAATGATGTCACTTTGTTGACGATATGCGCTTTGCCTTATGCGCTTAAAATCGTAAATTCGCAACTCATTTATAATAAAATGTCTCAAGAAACTGAACACGTAAAATGCCTGATCATAGGCTCAGGTCCTGCAGGTTATACTGCAGCTATATATGCTTCCCGCGCTGATCTTAAGCCAGTTATGTATACTGGTTTACTGGCAGGCGGCCAGCTTACACAAACTACCGAAGTTGAAAACTTCCCGGGCTATCCGCAGGGCATTATGGGTCCTGAACTGATGGAAGATTTTCGCAAACAGGCTGAGCGCCTGGGTACCGAAATCCGTTTCGGATATGTTAGTTCTGTAGATTTTTCAAGCCTGCCACATAAAGTTGTAGTTGATGATGTGAAAACCATCACAGCTGATACCGTGATTATTTCAACCGGAGCTTCGGCCAAATGGCTTGGTTTAGAGTCTGAACAAAAATATAGCGGCTTTGGTGTTTCTGCATGTGCAGTATGCGATGGTTTCTTTTTTAAAGGCCAGGATGTGGCTATTGTTGGTGCCGGTGACACCGCTGCCGAAGAAGCTACTTATTTAGCTAAACTTGCCCGCAAGGTATATATGATCGTTCGCAGGGACGAGTTCCGCGCTTCAAAAGCGATGGTTCACCGCGTGCTGAACACTCCAAACATTGAAATATTATATAATACCGAAACCAAAGAAATTTTAGGCGATGGTCAAAGCGTTACTGGTGTTAAAGTAATTAACAACCAAACAAACGCCGAAACCGATCTTGATGTTACAGGATTCTTTGTAGCAATTGGTCACCACCCTAATACCGATATTTTTAAAGGCTGGTTACATATGGACGAAACCGGTTATATCATCACCCGTCCCGGTTCAACTGAGACCAACGTTGAAGGTGTATTTTGCGCCGGCGACGCCCAGGATCACATTTACCGCCAGGCTGTAACAGCAGCCGGCACCGGCTGTATGGCCGCTATCGACGCTGAGCGTTATCTGGCTGCCAAAGAGCATGTGGTGACGGCTTAATTAAAGTGATTAGAGATTGGAGGTTAGAGATTAGTGTCTTAGCCTCAAAAAAGCGATAGGTTTTGCCTGTCGCTTTTTTATTTTCAAAGTACTCATCATTAAATAGCAACCGTGTTAGATTGCAATGGAAAGTCCACAGCGAGTATTGGGATTGTGGGCGGGCAAAGAGAGGCGAAGTATGTAATCATCTCTACTATTGAACTAACATTTTTACACATTAAAACTTTTTAAATTTTTTAAAAAAGTTTTATCTTACGGGCTCACACTAACCTGTTAGATAAATTATGTATAAAAAGGCTTCTTTAGTACTGCTTGCCGTGCTTGCAGTGTACACCTCCACTGTAAACGCACAGGACACGGATCCAAACCTGGGTATTATCCCCGCTCCTGTTTCCTTGAAAAAAGCTTCCGGGCAATTTGTTTTGAGCCAGGAAACTACCGTTCAGGCAGATACACCATCAAATAAAGCGGTGATATTTTTTAAAGATTACCTTGCCAACAATAAGGCTTATAACAAACCGGTTGCTTTAAAAGGCAGCAGAAGCAACAACGTTATAACTCTTACTGCAGCCGGTACCGAAGGTTTACCTGCCGAAGGTTATCGCTTAACCATTACGCCACAACAAATTACTGTTGCTGGCAAAGGGGCTGGATTATTTTACGGTGTGCAAACATTACTTCAACTGATGCCTACCGAACATTCCGCTACCATAAAGCTGCCTGCCGTGCAAATTGAAGATTACCCGCGTTTTGGATATCGTGGCGCAATGCTTGATGTTGGTCGTCATTTTTTTGGGATTGAGATGGTTAAGAAATATATCGACCTGTTGGCTGCTTATAAACTGAATACTTTTCACTGGCACCTTACCGAAGATCAGGGCTGGCGCATTGAAATAAAGAAATACCCTAAGCTTACCCAAATAAGCAGTATGCGTGCACAAACGCTTATAGGTGGTTATCACGACCGTACGCCACAACAATTTGATGGGACACCGTACGGCGGCTTTTATACACAAGATCAAATCCGCCAGGTAGTAAAGTATGCCTCAGACAGGTTTGTTACCATAGTACCTGAAATTGAAATGCCGGGACACTCTAAAGCTGCGCTTGCTGCTTATCCCGAGTTAAGTTGTGACCCGTCAAAAACGTATCAGCCTGCCGAAACCTGGGGCGTATTTAATGATATTTATTGCCCTAATGAAAAAACCTTTGCTTTTTTGCAGGATGTTTTAACAGAAGTGATGGCGCTTTTCCCGAGCAAATACATTCACATTGGCGGTGACGAAGCTCCGAAAGATGCCTGGAAAAGTTCGCCATTTTGCCAGCAATTAATAAAAAAATTAAAGCTGAAAGATGAGCACGCACTGCAAAGTTATTTTATACAACGCATTGAAAAGTTTTTAAACTCAAAAGGTCGCAGTATCATTGGCTGGGATGAGATTTTAGAAGGTGGCCTTGCCCCTAACGCTACAGTTATGAGCTGGCGCGGCGAAGAAGGTGGAATTGCAGCAGCTCAACAAAAACATGATGTGATCATGACACCGGGAAGCAACGGTTTATATATTGATCATGGCCAGGGAAAACCAAGCCAGGAACCTTTGAGCATTGGCGGTAACGAACCATTATCAAAAATTTACAGCTACAACCCTACCCCTGCTGTGTTAACACCAGATGAGCAGAAATACATTAAAGGTGTACAAGCCAATTTGTGGACAGAATATGTAGCAACCGATGCCAAGGTAGAGTTTATGCTATTGCCGAGACTGCTTGCCCTGTCGGAAATAGCCTGGTCGCCATTGGCTAATAAAAATTATGTTGATTTTGCTGATACACGTTTACCTGCTCATTTGGCCTGGCTGGATAAAAACGGTTTTGATTACCACGTGCCAACAGCTATAGGTGCAAAAGATACAGTGATGATAGGCAGTAAGTTAAATGCCGTATTAAAACCATCTGTTGAAGGTGCAAAAGTTCATTATACTATTGACGGTTATACCCCGCGCGAAACAGATTTGATTTATACTATTCCGTTGAATTTGGAGATACCTGTTGATCAATACCGCGAACTACAGACTATCGTTATCACTCCTTCGGGCAAACGGAGCAATGTTACCCGTACATTGGTTTACAATAAAGCGCCAATGGCAGCCGTTACTTATACAGGTACAGCATCAGGACTAAAGTATCAGGTTTTTCCTGGTCTTTACAGCAGTACAAACCAACTTGGCGTTATGCCTGCCGACAGCGGTGTAACCAAAACCTTTAATACGGCCGATCTGCGAAAAAATAAAGGTAAATATGGTGTGATTTATACAGGATTTATTAATATTGAAACAGATGGCGTTTATGGCTTTGCAACGTCATCCGCAGGTGGTTCGGTTTTATTAATCGATGACCAACCGGTAGTTGATAACGACGGAAAGCATACCATAAATGAACAAATGGGAGCTGCGCCGTTATTAAAAGGCTACCATAAGGTAACGGTAAAATATTTTGATCAGGGGATTGGCCCGGTATCGTTAAAAGTGTTTATTACCGCACCTGGTAAAGCAAAAGCCGAGCTAACACCAGATACATTATACAACTAAGTTGAACCCTAAGAAATATGACTAACAGGTTTTACCTTTTTGTACTTGCAATAAGTGCATTAATGGCTGGATGCGGTGGGCAGGAAACAAAAAAGCCTGCCGCTCCTACGGCACCTAAAAAGCCGGAACTGATGGCACCTTTCAGGTATCACAAACTGATAGAGGTGTCTCCGGGCCAAAGCTATGATATTTTGAGCTGGGGGCGCGGTGCCGAAGAAGCTGGTTCGTTCATGATATTGCATTCAGATTCGTCGGCCATAAAATACACTACAACAACCGGCGATTTGGATGGCGCAATTATTGATGTTTACAATTCGGATATGGATGTGGATGGCAATCCGGAGATCCTGATCCAGGCGAAATCAAAGGATACAACCAATTACACGTCAATTTACGCCTTTGAGTTTAACGACAATAATAGTAAGGCCAATAAGCTGGATTTTCCGAAGCTGACCAGCTCGCAGCGCAAAGGTTACCGTGGTAATGATAATTTCTATATTAAGGAAGGTAAGCTGATGCGGGAGTTCCCGATATTTAACGGAACCGGCAAAGATGCCAAACCATCAGGAGCAAAACGCCAATTGGAGTATGGTTTACGGGGTAATGAATTTACCGTTAAGCAGTTGAGCAAAGATTCGACAGATGTAAAGCAACCGGACAATCAGCCTGCTAAAACTGATGAGAAAAAATCATCAGATAAACAAAATTCATCGTCATCCTCGTCAAAACCATCTAAGAAAAAGCATAAAAAGCGTAGAGGGTAGTTTAGTTTGCGTTACAAACGAGCGCAAGGCGAAACAAATCAAAATATTAAAAGCGCCGTGATGAGCAGTTCATCATGGCGCTTTTTATTAATCACTAATCTCCAACCTCTAATCACTAAGATCACGTCTGCATAACCCCTACATTAAAAGCCTTTTCTATCGGTGCGTGGTTAGCCGCGTCGATACCCATTGAAATTACTTTACGGGTTTCAAGCGGGTCGATGATCCCATCAACCCAAAGTCGGGCAGCGGCATAATATGGAGTTGTTTGAGAGTTATATTTATCTGTTATCTGTTTCAATAACTCAGCTTCTTTTGTTGCGTCAATCTCTTCGCCTTTCGCTTTGAGGCTTGCTTCCTGGATTTGTAACAGCGTTTTCGCTGCTTGTCCGCCGCCCATTACCGCAATTTTGGCCGACGGCCAGGCATAGATCAATCGTGGATCGTACGCTTTGCCACACATGGCGTAATTGCCCGCTCCGTAACTATTGCCAATAACAATGGTAAACTTTGGCACTACTGAATTTGCTACTGCATTCACCATTTTGGCGCCATCTTTAATGATGCCTCCCTGCTCCGAGCGGCTACCCACCATAAAACCGGTGACATCCTGTAAAAACACCAATGGGATTTTTTTTTGATTGCAATTCATGATAAAACGGGTAGCCTTATCTGCCGAATCAGAATAGATCACCCCACCAAACTGCATTTCTCCTTTTTTTGATTTGATCACTTTGCGCTGATTAGCTACAATCCCTACAGCCCATCCGTCAATGCGGCCTAAGCCGCAAATGATAGATTGTCCGTAGCCATCTTTATAGGGTTCAAATTCTGAGTTATCCAACAAACGGAGTATGATCTCCTTCATATCATAGGCTTTTTCCCGGTTATCGGGCAGTATTCCATAAATTTCTTTTTCACTGAGTTTTGGAGCTGAGGGCTGGATCCTGTCGAAACCGGCTTTGGTATAATCGCCCGTCATACTCATGATATTACGGATGGAATCAAGAGCGGCTTGATCATTAGGCTGTTTATAATCGGTAACGCCTGAAATTTCGCAATGAGTAGTGGCACCACCGAGGGTTTCGTTATCTACATCCTCGCCAATGGCCGATTTTACGAGATATGATCCCGCCAGGAAAACAGAGCCTGTGCCTTCTACTATCATCGCTTCATCGCTCATGATAGGCAGATATGCACCTCCTGCCACGCATGAACCCATAATGGCGGCGATCTGGATAATTCCCATACTGCTCATGATAGCATTATTGCGAAAAATGCGGCCAAAGTGTTCTTTATCCGGAAAGATCTCGTCCTGCAAAGGCAGATAAACTCCTGCTGAATCGACGAGGTAAATGATAGGTAACTTGTTTTCGATGGCTATTTCCTGGGCACGGAGGTTCTTCTTAGCTGTTATCGGAAACCAGGCCCCAGCTTTTACAGTTGCATCATTGGCAACTACAACACATTGCCTGCCGGATATGTACCCAATGCCACAAATAACGCCACCTGACGGACAGCCGCCATGCTCGGCGTACATGCCGTCGGCAACAAAAGCGCCGAGCTCCAGCCATGGTTTATCTTTGTCAATGAGGTAAGCTACCCGCTCGCGGGCCAGCATTTTTCCTTTTTCTTTTTGTTTGGCTGCGGCTTTTTCACCACCGCCCTGATGTACTTTGTTAAGCCGGGTGTTTAGCTCATAAACAAGCTGCTTATTAATATCTTCATTTTTATTGAATTCGATATTCATAATTGGTTTTAGATAGGACAGGTAATTTAGAAAATTTCCTATCTAAAAAAGGAAATTGTAAACGGTTTTGTTTCAAAGGGATAAAACAGTTAGCAGTAAATAGTTGGCAACAGGCAGTTCATTAGCTTATAAAACCTTCGCAAACACCAAAACTTTTGACTTAAAACTTCGAACTTAAGACTTAAATAAGGTTTTTGTCTTTAAACCATACTTCATCCGGTTTTACGTCGAAATTATCCATCAGGTTTACCAGCTCTATCGGATCGCCTGAGGTAAGAATCAGTTCGCGATTGGTTGGCTTCAGAAAACGTTGTTCAACCATTACATCCATTTGTTTAAGTAACAGATCGTAAAAGCCGTTGACGTTGAGCAAGCCGATAGGATGGTTATGCAAACCCAACTGCAGCCAGGTTAGCACCTCAAAAAACTCCTCAAGAGTGCCCCATCCGCCCGGAAGCGTAATGATGCCTTCACTAAGATCGTTCATCATTTGTTTACGCTGATGCATATTTTCTACAATGTGCAACTCGGTTAAACCTGTATGTCCTACTTCTTTATCCATCAAAAACTGCGGGATTATACCGATAACTTTACCTCCCCTGCTTAACACAGCATCGGCCATCAAACCCATAACGCCAACTTTACCGCCGCCAAACACAAGTGTAATGTTACGGCTTACCATAACCTCTGCCAATAGTTCGATGGCTTGTTTTAATGCAGGATCGCCATTGAAATTGGCACCGCAGAACACACAGATAGATTTCATGCTCAATGATAACAAAATTTGTTCAATGGCCTATTAAGGTTTTGTTACCTGTTGATTGTATGTTATCCAATATTTATATATTTAGAAAAATTATCACATGAAAAAACCTATCTTAACCATTATCACGTTTTTTATTGTTGCAGTGCAGGCATTCGCACAAAACATCACAACTCCTAATGTTGAGCAAAAAGACGATCAATCAACAATCATCAAAAAAATAGAAACCAATAGTCAGTATACTATTGTGACCTTTGAAAACTATGCTTACCAGGATAATGCGTGGCTACAGCTCAATAAAGAGATCTTTATTCAAACTGATTTAAGCAACGCACATTATGAGTATGTTAAGTCGGAAAACATAGCCATGGTACCCAATAAAAATGTATTAAAAAAGGCTGGTGATAAGCTTGAGTTTAAGGTATATTTTAAAAAAATACCTTCTGCTGCAAAATCCATTGACATCATAGAGCATGCCGGGTTAAGCAGGTCGGGAATTAACTATTTTAATTTTTATAATGTTAGTTTAACTGAGCAAGCTGCCGCAACCAAGCATGTCAAGGTAACCGATGTTGTATTGCTTCCGCCACCACCTGTAGCCACGGATACAGCCTCAACAGGACTATTTAATGGAAGCCCCTCTAATGACATGCAAAACGCGATGAATTCTATGGGACCGATGTACGCATCGATGGCAAAATCAGTGCTTGATGCTCAACTCGCTTACTTTAAGCAGCCCGGCAAAATAGCCGAAATAGCTAAATTAAATAAAGATTATTTTGATGCACTTGTTAAAGTGGGATTCAATTACGAACAGGCGTTAAAGATCATCACCGCGAACGGTTTAATTTCAAAATCATCATCAGTGACCGGCCAATAGGTTATTATCAAAAACAAAAGCGGCTGAAAGATAGAGGATCTTTCAGCCGCTTTTGTTTTATGCAGTTTATATTAAGAATTACCTGCTTGTATAGTTAGGCGCTTCTTTAGTGATAGTAATATCATGCGGATGACTTTCGCGCATACCAGCAGCGGTGATCCTCACAAATTTGGCACGTTGGAGGTCTTCGATATTGGCAGCACCGCAATAGTGCATGCCGGCACGTAAACCACCGATGTACTGGAAAATCACTTCGGCCATGCTGCCTTTAAACGGCACGCGACCAACAATTCCTTCTGGTACCAGTTTTGTCACTACATCGGTTTCATCCTGAAAATAGCGGTCTTTTGAGCCTTTGGCCATCGCCTCAACCGAACCCATACCACGGTATGATTTAAATTTACGGCCTTCATATATAATAGTTTCGCCGGGCGACTCTTCAACACCGGCAAATAATGAACCTGCCATAATTGAGCTTGCGCCGGCGGCAATAGCTTTAACGATATCTCCGGTTTGTTTAATACCGCCATCGGCAATTACCGGAACCCCACGACCTTCAAGTGCCTTGGCGCATTCATATACCGCGTATAACTGTGGTACACCCACACCGGCAATGATACGGGTTGTACAAATCGAGCCCGGGCCAATACCTACTTTAACCGCATCAGCACCGGCATCAGCAAGTGCGATAGCAGCATCGCCTGTTGCGATGTTGCCGGCAATTACCTGTAGGTTAGGATAGAGTTTTTTAACTGCCTTAACCATATCAATAACTCCTTTTGAATGGCCATGAGCTGTATCAACCGTAATTACGTCAACACCGGCATTAACCAGGGCGGTTACCCGGTCAATGTTATCGGCGGCCACACCAACGGCTGCACCAACACGTAAACGACCGTATTCGTCTTTACAAGCGTTAGGGAAGTTTTTAACTTTCTGAATATCTTTATAAGTGATGAGGCCTACCAGTTTCCCATCTTTATTCACAACCGGTAGTTTCTCAATCTTATTACTTTGCAATATGTTGGCAGCGTCAACTAAAGTAGTTCCTTCAGGTGCAGTGATCAGGTTGGTTTTGGTCATTACTTCGCTCACGGGAACGCTCATATCTTTTTGGAAGCGAAGATCACGATTGGTGATAATGCCTTTCAGATTATGATCGGCATCAATAACCGGGATACCACCAATGCTAAATTCCCTCATGATCTGGAAAGCGTCTGCAAGCAAGGCGTCTTCCAGTAAAGTTACCGGATCCTGGATCATACCGCTTTCTGAGCGTTTAACCTTGCGCACCTCGTCGGCCTGTGCCTGTATGGTCATGTTTTTGTGTAACATGCCTATACCGCCTGCCTGTGCAATGGCAATAGCCAGATCAGCCTCAGTAACGGTATCCATGGCTGCCGAAATGATAGGAATGTTTAACCGGATGCTTTTAGTTAAGTAAGTGCCGGTATTCACTTCGCGCGGTAACACTTCTGAATAAGCCGGGAGTAGTAAAACGTCGTCGTAAGTTAATCCTTCGGCAACAAATTTTGATGGGTCTAACTGCATAGCAAATAATTATTTTGGAGTTATTATTTGCCGGGCAAAGGTAATAAAATATTTCGGATTTTGGAATTTCGCTTTTCTATTTATTTAAAATTGCCTTAAGATGATAATTCGGGATTTGGGATTTCGAATGTTCGATTTCGGATTTATTTTATTTTTACTGCTCAAATCCATTCAAGAATTTTGGAATTTCGCTTTCTGATTCGCCGTTAGACAAATCAAAAAGCGAAATTCCGAAATCAAAGTAATCCGAAATCGAACATCCCAATTCCGAAATCAAATTAATATTTCCCTACAATCACTTTATAAAACTGATCGAAGTTGAAATACGTATTGGCCAGTTGGATCAGCTTATCTGAAGTTATGTTTTTTACGGTCACCGTGTACCTGTCATAATAATCGTAATCCAAACCTGCAAAATAGATGGTTTTGAATTTATCAGCATGTGAAAATACATTTTCCAAACTTCCTAATAATGAGCCTAACATGTAATTGCGCACCAGGGAAAGTTCCTCTTCCGGTACCAGTTCGGTTTTCAACAGGTTCATTTCTTTTTCAATCTCGGCAACCGCCGACTTACAAACATCTGCACCAACCTCTGTCGCTATAAAGAATGATCCGCCCTGCTTAAATGACGCCAGCCCTGATCCTATACCATAGGTATATCCTTTATCCTCGCGGATATTAGCCATTAACCGCGATCCAAAATAACCACCGAATACTGTATTTAAAACCTGTAACGCCTGGAAGTCTTCATGCGAACGGTTGATGATAGGCGTACCTATCCGGATAGCCGATTGCAAAGCTTCCGGTTTTTCTGTAAAATAAAACAGGTCGGCGGCGGCTTTAATATCGGGCTGAATTGTAACCGCCGGGGTTGGGCTGTTTTCCCAGTCTTTATCAAACGTATCGGTAAGCAATGTCAGCATTTCAGGCTCAATCTTACCCGCTATAACGATAGTGCAATTGGAAGGCTGGTACATTTTTTTGTAATGTGCCAGCATATCATCATGCTGTAGGGTTTGATAGTCGGTCATCTCAGCAGCATATCCAAAAATGGTAGTTCCATAAACAGCCCTGTTAAATGCTCTGCGGGCCACCACATCATTTTTTTGCAGACTAACCTGCAATTTTTGTTGTTGGTTGCGCTTAAAGGTTTCCAGTTCCTTCTTCGGAAAAATGGAATTATTCAGGATATCGGCAATAACCGGTAAAGTATGGTGCAGGTGTTTATTTAAGCTATACAGTGTTACCTGCGAGTTTTCATATCCATAGTCAACCTGTAAAAAGGCGCCGTAAAAGTCAATTTTGTCGGCAATCTGTGCAGCAGTTAAAGTTGTAGTGCCATCAGTAAGCATGGAGTTTACGGCCATGTTAAGCAATGGTTTCGCCGGATCAAAGCTTAGGTTACCGAAGACCCACTCAATGCGCACAAGCTCCTGGTCGCCGGAGTTAAAGCAAAAAATGTTGCAGCCATTGCTTAGTTTCTTGTGCTCTGGCCTAATCAGATTAATATTATCGATAGCCCTGAATTCGGGGGCTAATTTTCTGTTGATCATATGTATATTGTTTATCTGAATCAGAATTTACAGAATTTTACAATTCACAGAATGCCATTTGAAATTCAGCTAATTCTTAAATTCTGTAAATTCTGATTCAGACGGTTTTATTTCTCAGCCAAATAAATAAGTGTTGATGAATTATCTTTTCTGAACAGTTTATTGGCTTGTGCTTTTACCTGGGCAGCGTTTACAGCAAGATATTTTGCTGTTTCATGGTTGATCAGGTCAGCATCACCCAGCAATTCAAATGAGGCCAGGTTCATGGCCTTATCCAATAGCGACATTTCGGAAAATATCATGGTTGACTCGGTTTTGTTCTGAACTTTAGTAAGTTCATCTGCCGGGATTCCCTCAGTTTTTATTTTCTCCAGTTCCTCCCATAATGCAGTCTCTGCCTGTTCAATGCTGATGCCATCGAGCGGTTTGCCTTCTAACACAAACATGCCTTTATCCAAACTGCCGGTAATATAGGCATGCACCTCGCTAAAAATCTGTTTTTCCTTAATCAGCGATTTATATAACCGTGATGAATTGCCGCGCGAAAGAATATCCGAAAGCAGCTCTACCACATAGTAATCTTGATCTGTGCGGGCCCCCATCTGAAAAGCGATATACACATCATTGAGTGGTACTTTGGCGGTAACCGTTTCGCGGCGGGCTTCCTGCTGTTCAGGTTCCTGGGGAAGGCTGCGGTGATATCTTTCGCCGGCCGGGATCGGAGCAAACCATTTTTCGGAGAGCTCTTTTACCTGTTCAGTTGTTACGTTACCCCCTACTACCATAATGGCGTTTTGTGGGTTATAATGTTTTTTGAAGAACGCTTTTACGTCTTCGATTTGTGCATCCTCGATATGTTTGATGGTTTTGCCGATAGTCGCCCAACGATAAGGGTGTTTTTTGTAAACCAGCGGACGAAGCTTTAACCAAACATCGCCGTATGGCTGATTTAAGTACCGCTGTTTAAACTCCTCTATAACTACGTTACGCTGCACCTCAAGGCTTTTTTCGCTAAAAGCAAGGCTCAGCATCCGGTCACTCTCCAACCAAAATGCGGTTTCCAGGTTAGCCGATGGCAGAGTGATATAATAGTTGGTGATATCGTTGCTGGTAAAGGCATTATTTTCACCTCCTACCCTTTGCAGTGGTTCGTCATAAACAGGGATATTGACTGATCCGCCAAACATGAGATGCTCAAACAAATGGGCAAAGCCGGTTTGTTCAGGATCTTCATCGCGTGCACCAACATCATATAAAATGTTAAGCACCGCCATTGGCGTTGTATTATCTTCATGCACAATAACCCTAAGGCCATTGTCAAGTGTGAATCGGTTGAATTTAACCATGTATCTCTTAAATTTTTAATACGGATAGCAAATGTATAACTTTTGATGACATTGAAAGTGAATGCCAAAAATGAACAAGTGTTTTAGGTTAGGCCCCGGTATTTTTTTACTTTTAGGCTACCAATGACCCGCGACGAACTTACCCAAAAAATAGCGAATACCATAGGCAAACTCAAAGTGCTTGAATTAAGCCGTATTTTGACGGAACAACAGTTTGATTTGCGCGACCTGATAGAGATTACCTTTCATGCTGATAAACCCCTCGGGTTCCGTGCGGCGTGGCTCCTGGAAAACATGTTTTTAAAAGATCCTGAGGTGTTTACCAATAATCTTGAATATTTGATTGAACGGTTACCACAGGTTACCAATCCAGGCTGCCAAAGGCATTATGCTAAAATATTGATGCACGCCACCGAAGAAAAAGAACAATCGCCGGTAAAACAAAAACTGAACAGCATCGATCTTGAACCAGCGGTTGAGCAGCTTTTTGACTGGATGATAGATCCAAAAGTTAAAATAGCGGTGAAAGTATTTGCTGGTTGGGCTTTGTTTAATTTGCGGCACCGTTACCCCTGGGTGGCCGATGAGCTACCGGCCCAGCTTGAATTTTTAACGCGTAATGGTACGGCGGCTATCCAGTCGGCAGGAAAAAAAATGACGAAGGAATTGAGATCTAAGCCTCTCTAATCCCCCGAAGGGCAGACGTTTAAAAATTGGCTGTTATATTAAAAGCCAAAAGCCGCCAACAAATATCCCGCTGTCCCTACAGAAATATTTGTCACCGACTTTTAACTTAAGATTTTTGACTTAAGACTTTCGACTTACTTACGCAGTGGGCCTGTCGTCGCCGTGCAGGTTATGACTTACCTGCCCATGATGCAATTTGGCAGCTAACGCGGATGAGCTATCATCGGCATAAGTACCATAAGCATTTACCAGCACTCCTTTTAAGTTATATTTTGATGATGATACAGCGTATACTATCGACATATCCGATGGGTTACTTGGACCTTCAAAGCGGTAAAACTCATCAATCTCAAAATCATCAGCGGTCATCCTGATATCTTTTTCTTTATCATCAATTGTATCGCCATCAAGGCTAAGGTTGGCCGTATATCCCCTCTTCATGAGGTCATTAGTGGCATCCACTAAGGTTTCATAATTTTTCATGGTGATGTTTTTGTATAGGTAAAACAGAAGATGAGTTCATTGATCACCTTCGTATAATATATAACTGCAAAAGCAACTAACTTGTTTGAAGCGGGGTAATAAAAAGTCCGGTTGCCACGGGCAACCGGACTTAAACTAACAAATGAAAATTCTCCCGTTCTAAGGTTATTTTATGCTTACTGGGCTTTGGCCAGCCAGAATGAAGCATTTAAATGAAATGACGAATGCGAGGTATATCCTGACGGAGCATCACCCGACCAACCATTAAACAGGTTATCGCCTGTATCACCTGTGCCGTCATCGGCGTCCGAGCTGTCGCCGATCCAAACAACACGGCCGCTTCCATAGGTTGCCAATAATGCCATAGCGTTGGCATTGCCACCATTGGTAGCGCTGTTACGCCAGAATAAGCCCTGTACGGTTGAGTTGTTGGCCGGGAACAAGGTTGCTGTAGAACCATCGTAGAAAGCCATTTTTGAAGCAGTACCTGCCGCACCATTCAGCACTTTTTGCGCATCGGCATTGGAGCCGGTATAAACGTTGGTTGACGGGCTTTCGTTGATATCAACATAATTTACACTAAAGCCGAAAGGGTTGTTGTTATTGATGCCATTGTTGGTCATTAAGTCATTCCAAACCCTTGGCGAATCATAACCATCACCATCGCGGTCTGAAGGATTGTAGCCATTAGCATCGGTACCGGCAGTTGTTGCCGCCGTATGATCAGCTATCATAAATAAACCACCACCGTTTGCTACAAAGTTCATCAAAGCAGTTTTCTCGGCGGCAGTAAATAAGCGGTTAGGTTCGCAAACAACAAATACATCGTAATTGCTCAAATCCTGGGCTCCACCGCCGCCATAAGTGATGGCAGTGCCTACAGGTAACGATTCAACCAGTTCGCCTCGTTTTACCAATTCTACAGCCCATGCTGAAAGAGCGCCTTTCCAATAAGTTTCGGTAGTAGATGAAGTAATACCTGTGTATGACGGAGTAGGAATGCGTTGTGCCTTGGTTTCGGTAGTGGTACCGCCTGTGTAAATAGCAACCTGCTCAGTGCCGTCGGCATCTATTTGCCAGTCGGCGCTGCCTGCATTTTCCAGGTGACTTGCATCAAACAGGAATTTTTTGCCTGTAAGTACAGTACCCCCGCCTGTACCGCCGCCGCCGTTATCATTAATGGTGATATCATCAATATTGATACGGTTGGTGCCGCCGGATAATTTACGGATCTCTAAACGTACATTACCGGTTTGTGTAACAGTAAAAGTTGATGTAGTAAGGGTTGCAGTAGTAGTAATTGCTGAGCCGGATTGCGTCCAGGACGAACCTCCGTTAACAGAATAAAACAATCCCCATGTGCTTGGAGTATCGCCATTATAAGTTGCACTTTTAATAGTAACAGTACTTATGCCGGTAGTAACATCAAACAACATGGTAATTTTACCGGTATTGCGTACACGGGCACTCCATGAGCCTGCTTTTTGATCTGCTGCGAGATTACCGATCAGGGCATCATACATATTCCATGAACTGCCGGATAGGGTAACATTGTCGCCGCTTGATGAACCGGTTGGTGATACATCATAAGCAGTTTTTGGACTGGTTGCGCCAACTTCAAAACCCTGTGTTAAGGACACAGCTAAGGTTTTAATCGTTTTTGAACCGGTTGCAGTTTGATCAGCATCTTTCAATGCAGGCATCTGGCCATTTTTCTGACAGCTTGCCAGCATGCCTGTTGCGGCAGCGGCCAATACCCACATACGTAGATTAGTAAGTTTTAGCATAATGATTTTTTTAGGTTTTAATGTATAAGTTAATAATGTTAAATTATACGGTAAAGCTGCACAAAGGTTAATTCGTAATTATTGCTATTTCATTAACTTATTGTTAAGTAAACCTTGAAACTTTTTACATTTATATAAAGTGTTCCATTTTCAGAAGTGGAACATTGTGGAATACTGCGCATTTATGTTACCACTGGTTATCAACAACTTAAGTGGTTCAAAAAGTGAAAGGTAACTATATTGCTAATAATCAGATATTTAAGATTTTTGGCGTTTTTTTTAGTGGAACACCCTTTGGTCATACACATCAGGTGTGGACAACCCATGGTTGAAAGAGTTTTGACAACGGTTAACATATGGCCGGCCGCAAACAAAAAAAGCGTCCAAAAAGGCCGCTCTTTCAATACATTAAAGTTGTTCAAATTTATTTGGCAAAATAAGCCCCTATCCTTTTGGCAAATGCCACGGTAATTATGCCGATAAATATTTTTGCCCCTGCCGATATTACACTGCTTTGTTCATTAACGTTAGCAAGCGTATACAGGTGATATAAAAAATCAGGGATAGTGCCAACTAACAATAACCCTCCTATTATTACCAGGGATATTTCGTAGATGACTTTTCGTTCGGCAAAAAGTTTCGCGTTTTCCTGGTAATCACTTTCATTAGTGATCCAGCGGGTGATCCTTTTAGTACCGGCAATTAACAGCACCGCCAATATGATCAGGAAAATAAAGTTTAACCCGTTTACCAACAAAAGGTTTCCCTGATCGGCAGGCTGCTGTTCGGCAGGGGAACTTGCATGGTTACCGATAAAAGTGATCAGGCCGGGAAGTTTAGAGATATCGGCCACCAACAGGTATATACCCAGTATTTTAATGGCGACCTCATAGATATCGGATTTTTTCATTCGTCTTAATTAGGGATTAATTGGTTTATGGCTTACAAGATAAACAATTGTGCTACATAAAAAAGAGAAATGAAGATCCGGAGGGTAAATTATTCCAGGTAATAATGCCTGATCCTGTTTAAATCCCCATCAAGTTCATAAACCCAGGGGGTAGCGGTAGGGATTTCCAGCGAAGTGACTTCCTTATCATTTAAATTATCAATATATTTTATAAGCGAACGCAGGCTGTTACCATGTGCCGCTACAATAACCTTTTGATTGCGGCGCAAGGCCCTGACAATTCTTTCGTTCCAAAAGGGCAATACCCTGTCCATAGTTTCGCTCAGGTTTTCGGTCAGCGGGAGCTCACGCTCGGTCAGGTCCTTGTACCTGAGATCATGACCCGGATAGCGCGCATCATCTTTGGTTATAGCGGGCGGGTGTTCATTAGGGTCGCGCCGCCATTTTAACACCTGTTCTTCGCCGTATCGGGCAATGGTTTCATCTTTATTTAACCCTTGTAAGGCACCATAAAACCGTTCGTTCAACCGCCATGATTTTTCGACGGGGATCCATAAATGATCAAGTTCTTCCAAAATATAATGGAGCGTTTTAATGGATCTCTTTAAATAAGATGTAAAGCCGATATCAAAATTGTAGCCGTTTTTATTAAGGATCTTTCCGGCGCGATGGGCCTGTTCGTAACCTTTTTCTGACAGGTCGACATCTTCCCAGCCTGTAAATCTGTTTTCCTGGTTCCAGGTACTCTCGCCGTGGCGTATTAATACTAATTTTTGCATAGGTAGGTGTCTCTAAATCCCCTCTAATGGGGAAACTTTTATTGTTTGTTATTTAAAAGTCTGCTCTGCCGGACATGCTTTTAGTGGGGTTGTTTAATTATTGCAAAAGTAGGTTAAGGGTATGAAAAACTTGCTTAATATTTATAAATAAGTTAGCTTGCGGTACAAACCAAATAAACTAAAACCTATTATGATCCCTACCACACCAGTACCAGTGAAGGATGGCATTGCCAACCCGGCGCCGCTTGGCCTTTGCGCTTTCGGAATGACCACCGTTTTATTAAACATTCACAATGCCGGTTTTTTTGAAATGAACACCATGATATTAGCTATGGGCATATTTTACGGCGGTTTGGCGCAAGTTATTGCCGGTGTTATCGAAGCTAAAAAGAACAATACCTTCGGGCTGACCGCATTCACCTCTTATGGATTTTTCTGGCTTTCATTAGTGGGCCTATTGGTAATGCCTAAATTTGGCTGGGGAGCTGCGCCATCTGAAGGGGCCATGATCGCTTACCTAAGCATCTGGGGTGTATTTACCCTGCTGTTGTTTTTTGGAACATTGAGGCTTAACCGTGCGCTGCAATTTGTTTTTGCATCGTTAACTATATTATTTTTCCTGTTAGTGGCTGGTGATGTCACCGGCAATGCAGGGATTAAGCACCTTGCCGGTTATGAAGGTATTATTTGCGGGGCATCGGCTATTTACACAGGTATCGCTAATGTTTTGAATGAGATTTATGGAAAAACCGTTTTGCCGATTGGCCCGGTGAAGGTTTAAATTATTTGAGCTAAATTGCGCGGGTGAAAGATTATAAAAAATATTACAGCATACCGGCCACTCCCGAAGAGATATACATGGCCATCACCAACCCGGTTACAATTGAATTGTGGACTGGCGAAGTCGCCGAAATGTCGACAGAGCCCGGTACCGAATTTTCTATGTGGGATGGCAGTATCGTGGGTAAAAACGTCGAGTTTGAACCCAATAAAAAGGTGGTTCAGCAATGGTATTTTGAAGGACAAAGCGATAATTCTATCGTTACCATCAAATTACATGCTGATAAGCAAGGCACTTCGGCCGAGTTAAGGCACACCAACATTCCCGATGATGATTATAATGATATTGTTGACGGGTGGAACGAGAGTTACTTTGGCGGCCTGATCGATTTTTTTGAGGGAGCTTAAAACACCGGGTATTCAACACCACCTCTTTAATAAAACAAAACATTTATAATTTATACGCATGAAACAAGGTCTTTTAATTGATATGGATGGTGTAATTTACAGCGGCGAAGAACTGATACAGGGCGCCGATAAATTCATCAAACACCTTATTGATAACAATATACCATTTGCCTTTATGACCAACAACAGCCAGCGCACCAGCCTGGAGGTTGTACGGAAACTTAAAAGATTGGGAATAACTGTAGAAACAAAACATATTTATACAAGCGCCATGGCTACCGGGAAATTCCTGGGCGATCAAAGCCCTAACGGTACCGCTTTTGTGCTTGGCGAGGGCGGCCTATTGAGCAGTTTGCACGAAAACGGCATCACGCTTGTTGATTCCGACCCGGAGTTTGTTGTCTTGGGCGAAGGCCGCAACTTTACATTGGAAATGGTGCAGCGTGCGGTCGACATGATCCTGGCGGGCGCCAAGTTTATAACCACCAACAGGGATCCATCCCCTAAAAAACCGGGCTGGAACAATTTGGGTATTGCAGCTACAACAGCCATGATAGAGGAAGCTACCGGCCGTAAGGCTTTTGTAACCGGCAAGCCAAGCCCGGTAATGATGCGCTCGGCAAGGAAATTCCTGGGCCTTGAAACTGCCGAAACGACTGTAATTGGCGATACGATGGAAACTGATATCCAGGGCGGTGTACAAATGGGATATAAAACTATCCTGGTGCTATCTGGTATCTCCAGTAAAGATCAGTTGAGCCATTACGCGTTTAAACCGGATATGGTAGCGAGCTCGGTTGATAAGATAGTTTTTCCGCTTAAGTGGTGGTCATAAAATAGATTCTGTATCCTCATTTAAAGCGGACGATCCACAAGATCGCCCGCTTTTTGTTTTTAGATATTTTAATAGGTAGGCAGAAATCCGGCAATAAGGTACAGCACTTAAAATATAAAATAACCTGTAACGAAATCTTTAATATTCGCGTCCCATTTAAAAACTTACCTCATGCAAAACATGCAATCTTCTCACATACACAATAAATATACCCGGATGCTTATACTTACCTGTTTAGTTTTGTCCGGGCTCATCTGCAACTTACAAGCACAAATCATAAGCCCAGCCGGGAAACTTATCAGTAACACTGCTATGGATGCTTTTTTGAAAAAACAAATGGATTCGTTGCAGCTCCCGGGGGTATCTATCGCATTTATAAATAAAGGTAAGATAGTTTATCACCGGGCTTTGGGTATAAAAGATATTAAAACAAAAGCGCCTGTAGACGAGCAGTCGATTTTTGAAGCAGCCTCACTTTCCAAACCAATATTTACTTATTGGGTTTTAAAAATGGCAGATCGCGGAATATTAAGCCTGGATACTCCTTTGTATAAATATCTTCCCTATCCTGATATCGCACAGGATGAGAGATACAAACTAATCACCGCCCGGATGGTGCTTTCTCATCAATCCGGGCTTCCAAACTGGCGCTTCTTCACGGCCGATTCCTCTTTACACGTGAAACAAGGTGACCTTTATTTGAATTTCAAGCCCGGTACATCATTCAATTATTCGGGCGAGGGGTTTCTTTACCTGGGCAAAGTGGTAGCACATTTGCTTAACCGTTCATTGCAAAATATAGAGCCACTGTTTGAACGTGAAGTGGCTATCCCACTACACATGCCCCATAGTTCATACACTGCCAATACCTATATTTTGAAACATAAGGTCAGAGGACATCAGGCTGGGCACATAGATCCTGCTAACGGATTAAACTGGCCTGTAATTCCATCCATCAGCATTGATTCAAACACTTTCAATCCTGCAGCTTCCCTGCACACTAATGCTTTAGATTATGCCGCATTCCTCATAGCCCTGATGAATGACCAAGGACTAAGTACCAATAGCATCCATGAAATGTTCCGGCAGCAATTAACCGTGCCCCTTCCCGAAGATTTCCGCAAAGCAGGCTATTCAGCCTGGGGATTGGGCATAGCAATAGCGCAAATTTCATCAGGTACAATTTACTTACACTCAGGCAATAATGGCAATTTTCAATCAGCTTTCATGATGGATAAGGCCCGGCAGTCCGGCTATGTATTTTTTACCAATTGCGATCACGGGAACACTTTTAATGAGAAACTGGAGGCTTTCCTTTCGCTTAAATAGGTTTACTATATTTGCTGCATGGATACACCACTCCAACTTTCCACTTTTGAATCTGAGTTTCGCGTACGCCCCGATGATATCGACATGTTTCAGCACGTACATAACAGCAAATATTTTGATTATGTACTGGCTGCGCGTTACGACCAGATGGAGCGTTGCTATGGAATGGCGATGGAAAAATTTATGGAACGCGGCTTCGGGTGGGTAGTACGTACCGCCCATGTGGATTATAAACGTGCTTTAACCATGGGCGATTACTTTATTGTGAAAACCGGTATTGAAAGTATTGACGACAAAGGCTGCCGTGTGAAGTTTACCATCACCAATAAAGCCACTAAAAAGATCTGCTGCGATGGTTGGTTTGATTATGTGATGATTGACATGGCTACCGGACGCGGTGCAAAGATCCCTCAGGATGTAATTGATCAGTACCTCATCTGATCGCCCGTTTTAGCTCCGCGGATGGAATTGGCTGATGGTGCTTTTTAAATACTCCCTGTCTAAATGGGTATAGATCTCTGTTGTGGTGATACTTTCATGTCCCAGCATCTCCTGTACTGCCCGTAAATCGGCGCCCCCTTCAACCAGGTGTGTGGCAAAGGAATGCCGAAAGGTATGCGGACTTATCTTTTTCTTCAATCCGATGGTTTCAGCCAACCCTTTGATGGTTAAAAAAATAATCTGCCGGCTTAACCTTGTGCCGCGCCTGTTCAGGAAAACATAATCCTCCTCACCTCTTTTTATTGGGTTATGTACTCTTACATTTTCTATCCAGATCTTCAGCGCTTTTATAGCTTCGCTGCCTATCGGCACCAATCGTTCCTTATTGCCTTTACCGGTCACCTTTATAAATTCAATATCAAGGTACAGGTTAGAGAGTTTCAGTTCGGTAAGCTCGGATACACGCAGGCCTGAACCGTATAGAGTTTCCAGGATGGCTTTGTTTCGCATGCCTTCGGGTTTGGAAAGGTCTAAGGCAGCTATAATTTTGTTGATCTCTTCATAGCTCAATGTATCCGGCAGTTTACGCCTGATCTTGGGCGATTCGAGCAGTTCTGACGGGTCAGATTTAATAATATCTTCCATCAGCAGGTATTTATAAAACGCTTTGATCCCGGATAGGATCCTGGCCTGGGATGACGGGATCATCCCCAGTTCATTTATCCAGTTAATGAACCCGCGCAAATCAGTTAAAGTAATTAATTCTGGCTTTAGTTTAACTATCTGTGAATCTGAATATTGATATAACTTTTCTATATCTCTGCGGTAAGCTTCGATAGAGTTGTCGGATAGCGACTTCTCTAATTTTAAATAAGCCTGGAAACCTTTTATTGCCGAACGCCAATCCAATTGATTTTAGTTTTGATGATTTATAGCTAAGTTTGAACTAATGAAGATACAAATTATAAACGGCCCCAATTTGAACCTGTTAGGCGTTCGCGAAAAATCAATTTATGGCGATGCCAGTTTTGAAACCTATCTTGAAACCCTGCGCCAACGCTATGCAAACATCACCATTGATTATTATCAAAGCAACATTGAAGGCGAAATTATAAATAAACTGCATGAAATTGGTTTTAGTTACGATGGTATTGTAATAAACGCCGGCGCTTATACCCATACCTCCATTGCTATTGCAGATGCAATTTCTGCCATCAATACCCCGGTTATTGAAGTGCATATATCCAACGTGCACAAGCGCGAGCAGTTCAGGCATAAATCAATGATAGCGGCCAGTTGTCGTGGTGTAATTGCGGGTTTCGGGATGGATAGTTATCGCCTGGCTATTGAAAACCTGTCGCTTAAATAATATTAAAATATTTTATCGTTTTGATAAAACGCTTTTGGTGTAAAAGCGTTTAAACATTGCTTTCAGCTTATTGTTCCAGATGCTTAAAATATTCAGGGTTGCCGCGCTAAGTTTACTTTTTATTACGCTGTTATTCAGTGTTGATGCATTTGCCCAAGCCAAAAAGAAAAAGCCAAGATCGGTAAGAGACTCGCTTCGCGCCTCTATCCTCTCGCGCGATTCGATGATGCGGGCGCTTAAACGTTCGGATACATCGGTCAATAACCTGCTGCAAAAGGTTGAATATTATACATCTGCCTTTAACCAGATCAAAAGCAATCTGTCAAAAAAGTTAGATACAGCAGAGATCAGCACGAAGCTGCCATCATTTGAAAGGCGGATTACGCTCATCAAATCGCTTATTGATAACGATAAATCAAGTACATTAAGGTACTTGTATACCATCAGGGATGTGCTTACCCGCAGTGATGACCAGCTTGACCTTTGGCAGGAGCAGCTTGCAGATATCAACAGTAAACTTGTTCAAAATCAAAACGATCTGGACGCCATATCGCGCGATAGCGTTTTAAAAATCCTGCCTGCTGATAGCTCACTGGCTACTACCTATCTCATCCAAAAAATAGCAATCGACAGCAAATATCACCGCCTGGATACTACCAACAAAAAGGTGATGGTAAAAGTAGGCCTGCTGCAAAACCGCACCTCGGCTGTTTATATTTCGATACTTGACCTCAAAGACCAGATTGATACCAAGATCAGGGATTTCAGCATCAGGGCGATGTCTCAGGAGTATAGCAACATATGGAACATGAATGCTGATGAAGGCAGCGATTTCGGCCCGGCAACAAAAGCTACGGCCGATATGAACGCCAAGCTGTTCAACTTTTTTATAGGTCGGGATATCCTGATCCATCTTTCTGGCCTGGTGGTTCTATTTGTTTTTTTTGCCTGGGTCCGCGCCAGTCGCCGTAGGATCATACGTGATAACGATGCGCCCGAAAGTGTGTTTGGCCAGGCCAATTACGTTGTAAATTATCCGTTTGTATCCTCAATTGTTTTAACTTTTACGTTGCTGCCAAACGTTTATGATCACCCGCCGGTAATTGTATTGGAGATGTTTTTATTGGTGCTGATGATCGCCCTGCTTTACCTCATAAAAAAGGCATGCCCTGCAACTATGTTCCGTTATATGCTGCAGCTATTTGGCATCACTATTATTTACAGCCTGAGCAATCTTTATATCCAGGTAACCAATATCGACAGGGTAGTTGTTTTGATTTTAGGTCTGGCGGCATCGGTAATAAGTTTCAGGTTTTTATCGGAAGTGCGCAAGGCCAGAACTGATTACCTGCCTTATACCGGCTTTATATTGAAGGTTTTCATATTTCTGCAGGGGGCATCTTTTTTATGCAATGTTTTCGGCAGGGTGAGTTTGGCTAAAATCATTGGTGTTAGTGTAGTTTATAACCTATGGCTTGCCCTTGCTATGTATTACATAGTGCATATCATTATGGAAGCCTTGTTCCTGCAACTGGAAGCCGGTAAAAAGAGCAACAACCTAACTTCTTTTATCGATTATAAATTAATGCAAAATAAGTTCAGGAGTGTGCTGAGCATATTGGCTACCTTGCTATGGCTGGTAATGCTTACCCAAAACCTGAACGTTGAAGATACCGTATTTGATTACCTGGGCGATTTTCTGACCAAAAACCGCAGCATCGGGGGTACCAATACCCAGTTCACGTTTCAAAGCGTGATCATATTTGTGGCCGTGATCTGGCTGTCATCTATCGCGTCAAAGATAATCAGCTATCTTTATGATATTGCAGCCAAGCATGCCAATGATATTGATGTAGCCAAGAAAAAGAACCGCACCTCTACCCTGCTTATCCGTATCGGGGTAATTGCTTTAGGCTTCTTCCTGGCCGTAGCTGCTTCAGGAGTGCCTATTGATAAGATTACTATCATTATCAGCGCCTTTGGTATTGGTATTGGTTTTGGCTTACAGAATATCGTTAACAACCTCGTATCGGGTTTGATACTTGCTTTCGAGAAACCGATCCAGGTTGGTGATATTATTGAAGTTGACAGCCGTTCGGGTACTATTATGGATATCGGCATCCGTGCCAGTAAAATTGCTACCGCCGATGGCGCGGAGGTAATTATCCCTAACGGCGACTTAATATCTCACCACGTAATTAACTGGACCTTAAGTAATAACAATCGCCGGGTTGAACTGATTATTGGGGTAGCATATGGATCAAACATTGAGCAGGTTAAGGCAATATTGTTAAATTTATTAACTAACCATGATGATATCATGAACCAGCCATCGCCTTCTGTATTCCTGCATAATTTAAATGAAAGCTCGGTTGATTTCAGGGTGTTTTTCTGGGCAGCCGATATCAATACCTGGCTTGGACTTAAGAGCCGCGTATTAGCCGATATTTACGATGCATTTAACAGAGAAGGTATCGAAATACCGTTCCGCCAGCAGGACGTACGCGTAATATGGCCAAAAGGCTTGCCTCCCATTAAAGTAGAAGCGCGGGGCATAAGCGACGAAACTGAGCCGGAACAGGGTACAGATGCCGCTAAAACTCCGAAGGATCAAGATCAGTAAAATGAGTTTTCTTTTTAACAAAGAAATCCCAAACTATACTGCCTCTGTATATGCCTTTTGTGTTTTGTACCGCGTTGCCTTTCGCCTTTTGCCTTTCGTCTTTAACCTTCTTGAAGAAACTTAACACAAAGCTTTGATGTGCCCTGCTTACTGCCCAGGCATCTTTGCGTTTACCTTCCATCAAAAACCTGAACAAGGCCAGGAGATCCATTATAAAACGGATGCTGATCACCCAAAACGCCCGCCAAAATGGAAGGTTCTTTTTTATAAGCAGCAGGTTATTCCTGAAATTGAGATAGGTCTTAAACGGGTTTTCGGCATTTAATGTACCGCCGCCAACGTGATATATGGTTGATTGCGCGCAGTACATTACTTTATAGCCCATGTTTTTTAAGCGCCAGCAAAGGTCGATCTCTTCCATATGGGCAAAAAAGCTTTCATCAAAGCCGCCGGCTTCATCCCAGATGCTTTTTTTGATAAACAAAGAAGCTCCCGATGCCCAGAATACCTCACCTGATTGCTCATATTGACCGTTATCCTTTTCCAGCTCGTAAAAGATTCTGCCACGGCAAAAGGGATAGCCGTGCTTATCAATAAAGCCACCGGCAGCGCCGGCATGTTCAAAATATTCTTTTTGTGCGTATGACCGGATCTTGGGAGCAGCAGCAGCGATTAAACTATCGCTTTCCATTAATTCGATAACAGGTTCAATCCAGCCTGGAACAACCTCAACGTCGGAGTTAAGCAGGATATAATAATCGGCATCAACCTGGGCCAGCACCCGGTTATACCCCCCTGTAAAGCCGTAGTTTTTATCATTTTGGATAATCCTTACCGATGGATAGTTTGCGCGCATAAACGCTACTGAATCATCCGAAGAAGCGTTATCCCCCATAACGATATCCAGGTTAGGATACGTAGAGGATAATACCGAAGGAAGAAATTGTTTAAGGTACTTTGCGCCGTTCCAGTTTAAAATAACTACAGCAACTTTAGGTGTATAGGTCATCTATGTAAATCCTCCGGCTTAAATTTCCATCTCCGGTGCGACCATAGCCAATATTGCGGTTCTCTCCTGATCATCCCCTCAAGATATTTAACATGCATATCTGTTATTTCGTATTCGGCAGTTTCTTTTGGTGTTTCGGTAAGCGGGATTAGCGTATATTCATAATATCCGCGTTTTACCCTTTTCATGTCGTAAAAAACAACAGCTGCGTCAATTGTTTTGGCAATTTTTTCGATACCCAAAAATACCGCAGTAGGCTGGTTTAAAAAATTGGTGAAATAGTTTACCTCATGCATCACGGGAGTTTGATCGCCCACGAGCACGCTTACAGTAAGTTCTTTACGGTATTCAATCATTTTACGCAATGTTTGCTTCATGGCAACCGGCTGCCCACCAAACCTTGAACGGATCTTAATGAAAAAATCATCAAACGTTTTGTTAGACAGGTTTTTGTAAATGATCATAAACCTTTTATCGGTAACAAAGTTAAAATTGAGGGCGGCCATTTCCCAGTTGCAGTAATGGCCGGCAACAGCAATAATACTCTTACCTTTAGCAAAGTATTCAAACACCAGGTCGGAGTTGGTAGCCACTACCCTTTTTTGGATCTGTTTTTCTGATACGGTGATCATTTTAATGGTTTCCACTATCAGGTCGGCCAGGTAGCGATAATACTTTCGTTCAATATCACGGCGCTCCTGATCTGTTTTTTCGGGAAAGGAATTGCGGAGGTTTTGCTGCACTACATCACGGCGGTAATGAACAACGTAGTAAATAATAACAAACGCAATATCGGATAAAATGTATAAAAACCAAAAGGGAAGCAACGAGATAAGGTATAAAATTAATATCCCTAACTTAGTAAAACCCTTTTTTATCATTATTTTAGCCAATTTTGAGCACAAACATAAAATATATGATTGAAAAAGGCGCTGTGTTACCCATGTTTTATCTTCCACCGGTAGATTATTTTGTACAGTTAAATGCGTACAAGCCTGATATACTGATAGAAAGAGAAGAACATTTCCCCAAACAAACTTATCGCAACCGGGCCAATATCTACTCGCCCGATGGTGTACTGGCATTGGTGGTTCCGGTAATAAAAGGTTCAAAAAATCACACTAAAGTTAAAGACGTAAAAATCAGCTACGATTTTATGTGGCAGCGCCTGCACTGGCAAAGCTTGCAGGCTTGTTATCGCCGTTCGGCTTATTTTGAGTTTTATGAAGATGACTTTGCACCTTTTTATGAAAAACAAATTACCTACTTGTTTGATTATAATCAGGAGCTTTTGAAACTGCTGCTCAAGCTCACTAAAATAAAAACGGAATTAAATTACACGAATGAATACCAGGCCGAATATCCGAACCTGCACGATTTTCGGTTTTCTATTCATCCAAAAAAAGAAAGCGAAATGCAGCAGAAACCATATTTCCAGGTATTTGAAGACCGCAAGGGCTTTATGAAAAACCTGAGTATCATTGACCTGCTGTTTAACCAGGGCCCGCAAACCATAAACTATTTGTAGATGAATGGCAACTTTAAACGCCTGCGCCTTAAAAAACACAAACAAGCAGGAAATGTAGGCGACAGACCGGGTACTATCAGGGTAGCCGAGGATGCACTGAAACCCATTATATCAGTTTACTCATACAATAAAGATGAGTTGGTAACTTGCGAGGGCAAGGATATCAAAACAGCATTAAAACAGCTAAATAAATGTGATAATCATACCCATTGGATCAAGATTAATGGGTTGGGCGAAGCCTCGCTGATTGAGCAAATTGGTGAACATTGCAATATCAATTCCCTGGTTTTGGAGGATATTGCCAACACCCACCAGCGCCCCAAATTTGATGAATACGAGGATTATGCCTTTTGTACCAGCCGCATTGTTCATTTTAATAAGGATAATGAGATCATCAACTGCCAGTTTTCGGCTATCATAAAAGATAATATCATTATTAGTTTTGAGGAGGACCACACCGAGCGCTTTGATGCCGTAAAAGCCCGTTTAAAAGCCGGAAAGGGCGCTATCCGTACCGCGGGCCCCGGATATATGTGTTATGCGCTTACTGACACTATAATTGATACCTACTTTGTGCTGCTTGCCGAAATTGGCGATCATTTGGATGCCCTTGAAGATAAGCTTTACCTGAGCGCCGATAAAACCATCATGTTTAATGCCCAGCAATTAAAACGTACGCTCATTGTTGTACGCCGCGCCAGCTGGCCCGAGCGGGATAAGATCAATGACATGATCCGGTCTGAAAGTCCGTTGATAACGCCGGAAGTTAAATTGTTTTTGCGCGACGCTTATGATCATTGCATCCAGGCCATGGACCTCATTGAAAACTATAAAGAGGTAACGTCAAGTATCATCGACCTGTACCTATCCATGGTAAGTAACCGCATGAACGAGATCATGAAGGTGCTTACTATCATTTCTGTGATCTTTATCCCGCTTACTTTTATAGCCGGTATCTACGGGATGAATTTTTCCCGGCAGGATGATAAAGGCCATCTTCTGCCGGATAACATGCCAGAGTTATATTGGCACCATGGTTACATTTATGCTATCGTGTTTATGTTTTTGATAGCCATAATACAGGTGTTTGTATTTTGGAAGAAAGGCTGGTTTAACAGATTGTAGATGCCCCCCAGCCCCCTAAAGGGAAGTTATCGGCATAAAAAAGAAGCGTTACGAGTACTGCTTCTTTTTTTAATGGAGATGGGTAAGAAACCTTATCAGAATCCTCCCCCTTTAGGGGGTCGGGGGGCTTGGGCTTGAACTTGTTTCTTCACCATATACAGGATCTCACCCAGCCCATTTGTTTTGATCTCAAATGTGGTTGAAAGTAACATCCCCATTTTATCTTTACTAAAACCCTTGCCTGCCATCCATTCAAGATATGATACAGGGATATCAGCTATAATTGTGCCTTTATACTTGCCATAAGGCATTCTGGTTTGTACAATATCAATTAGGATCTTTGGATCTGGCTTTAAATTTTCCACGCGGTAAAGGTACGCACAAACCGATGGGATTCTGCTTCTATTCCTGCAATCCTTTTATAATAAAAAATGCTGCGAGTGCAGCTGCGACGCCAAGTGTTGCTTTTAAAATACTGCTGCTTATATAAGGCGGGATATAGGTCACGCCCATTTCATCGGCAACAGCCGGATGCCCCACATAGCGGCCTTTTACGGGTATTGCAACCTGCTCAAAGTTATCGGCCAGTTCACGCAATTGATCATGCAGCTCACGGCCGCGCATTATCGGGCCATGGCCTGCGGCCACCGTACGTGGTTCAAGCGCGGCAAGCCTGCGTACTGATTGGGCAGCAGCTTCCCAGTCGGTAGTGAAATACCTTGGCGGTCCGGTTAACTTTTTAAGCGAACTAAATGAATATAAAGCTGATTCGGCCTTAGTAGTTGAAAAGGCATCCCCGGCTACAAGGGTCGAATTTATTGGCAAAAACAGGGAAATATGGCCCGCCGTATGGCCGGGTGTGTGAATGATCTTCCATTCGGGCAGTTCGGGGATCCCTTCCTCCATATCGATGGTTTTTACTTTAGTACCGAGGTTAATGGGGGATGTTGGGAAAAATACCGACAACAAGCTCATCAGCCCGTCGGTCAGCGATGGATCGGCTGGTGGGTATGATGACAGGCCTGTTAGGTAAGGCAATTCAAGTGCGTGGGCATAAACAGGTACATTCCAAATCTCCAAAAGTTCTGCTAATCCTCCCGAGTGGTCGGCATGTCCATGTGTGAGCACAATAGCTGCAGGCCTGGTTCCCGGGCCAAAAAGCTCTTCGGCCATGGCAATTATTTTTTTTGCCGAACCTTTTAACCCCGTATCAACCAAAACCCAACCTTTGGCAGCACCGGGACGGTTGGCGATCATGTAAACATTAACAAATAATAGTTTAGTTCCCCATACCCTTTGCGATACCTGGAAATATTTTGTACTGAGCCTTCTGTTCATGGTTTATAATTATTAACAAAACGTAACTCGTGTATTAAAAGTTTTAGTTGCTTAAATTTAAATACAATTTTATCAGTCTAAAATAAATAACATGGCCTTCGGCTTAACACCAGCGCAAACAGAAACTGCCAGAACTATGTTAGGTTAGTAAAACTATAAACACTATGAAACAACAATTTGATGCCACGCTTACGGGGACCGATAGCATTATTGAAGGTACAGCGCAACAGGTGACCTGGGCCGGTTATGCCAATGCATATGAGTTTAAATCGATAGATGGCACACTACATTTGGTAATTGTCAAAGATCAGGATAGCGAATGGATCAGGATTGATGGTACAGAGCCTTACCTTTCGAGCTGGATTGATGAACTGGCCGAACAGGCGGTAAGCCACTCTTTATAAAAAAAGGAAGCCGGATCATTTGCCCCGGCTTCCTTCGTTATATTTCATATGGTTAATCCAATTCAATTGGTTTCATTTTAGGCACCAGGAAATGCATAATGAGCCAGGCTAAAATGTAAGCGCTTCCGCAAACAAAGAACATAATATAATAGGCTATCTCAATTTTACCGATTGACCGGTAATACACAAAGAGGTTTTTTTGCACGGCAAGCGACAGGAACACACCACCGATAGAACCGAACATGCCACCTAAGCCCGTTACCGAACCAATAGTGCGTTTTGGGAACATATCCGAAACTGTGGTGAATATATTAGCGCTCCATGCCTGGTGCGCCGATGCTGCTATCCCTATCACTATAACCGCAAGCCACATATTAACACCACCCAGAATTTGCGCAAATATGATTGGTATTACCGCCAGTGCGTAAATAAACATAGATGTTTTACGGGCTTTAAATACAGGCCAATCCTTTTTAATAAGGTTCATAGGCAACCAACCGCCGCCAACACTCCCAAAGGTAGACATGGTATAAACCAACGCAACGGGAATGGCTATTTCTGTGCCCTTTAAATGATACTGGCTTTCCAAAAAATCGGGGAGCCAGAACAGGTAAAACCACCATATAGGGTCGGTAAGGAATTTGCCTACAACAAAGGCCCAGGTTTGCTTAAACGAAAGCAGCTTGCCCCATGATATTTTCTTTTGCTCAACTGGCTGCAAAGCTTCAGTTTGACTGTCATGATCACTGTTGATGTAATCAAGCTCTGCTTTTGATACCTTACTATGTTTTGAAGGTGCACGATAATTAACCTGCCAAAGCACCAGCCATATAAAACCAATAGAACCTGTGATAATAAATGCCCAGCGCCATCCCCAGGCAGCTGCGATAAACGGAACCGTTAAAGGTGCAACTATAGCACCTATATTTGCACCCGAGTTAAAGATCCCCGTAGCAAATGCACGTTCTTTTTTCGGAAACCACTCGGCAACGGTTTTAATGGCTGCAGGAAAATTTCCAGCTTCACTAAGACCCAACGCAGAACGCACTACGCCGAAACCAAAGGTGCCGCCAACAAAAGCGTGGCACACAGCCGAAATACTCCACAACAGTGTTGAAAGGAAATAGCCGAGTTTGGTGCCTATCTTATCGATGATCCGTCCGGCGGCCAGCAAACCTATTGAATAAGCTATTTTAAAAGCTATCTCAATGTTTGCATAATCACCGTCATTCCATTTAAACTCTTTGGTAAGGTCTGATTTAAGCAAACTGATTACTGCCCGGTCAAGGTAATTAACGGTTGTTGCGAAAAATACCAGCGAGCAGATCACCCAGCGGTAGTTTCCAACTTTTTCTTCTCTCATTATAATTTAGGTTTACAGGCTATTTAATGGTTTGTACTATTTCCAGCAGCTTCAGGGTATCGTTATACAATTTGTCGTACTCCCGGTTTTCCAATACGCTTTTGCTGATGAGCTTGCTGCCCATGCCCACGGCGCATACCCCCGCTTTAAACCAGGTACTGATGCTGTCATGGTTCAAATCAACCCCACCTGTTGGTATGAACAACTGACCGGCAAACAAATCCCTGATTGAGGATACAAACTCCGGTCC
Source organism: Mucilaginibacter rubeus (assembly GCF_014643835.1). Lineage (GTDB taxonomy): Bacteria > Bacteroidota > Bacteroidia > Sphingobacteriales > Sphingobacteriaceae > Mucilaginibacter > Mucilaginibacter rubeus. Next base: position 939,222 of record NZ_BMKD01000001.1, read on the forward strand.
CAGTATGTTGGCCGGGAATATTTTTATCAACGCAGCCTCATTTTGTTGAGCTGTATAGATTTCGGTTGGTGTCATACAACCAGGAATCCATAACAGGTTATGCTGCGCCGCCAGTTTCCCAACCTCGGGGTTAACAATTGGCGAAACGATAAAATCAGCTCCAGCAGCAATAAAAGCTTCAGCTTCCTGAAGGCTTTTGATGGTGCCGATACCTAATTCCAGGCCCGGCATTTCGCCGTTTGCAAGGGCTTGTTTTAAAACCTTGAAGTTTTCGAGGGCGGCGGCGCCGCGGTTGGTATATTCAAATACCCTAATGCCAGCTTTATAAAGCGTGCGGGTAATCTGCAGGCTCACTTCCGGGTCTTTGTAAAAGAACAGCGGCAATGTTCCCTGTTTTAATATGGCATCAAGTACTATATCTTTTTTACTCATTATTTCATTGTGTTATAAATTTCATCAACTGTTTTGGTGGTCGCATCGCCTTCAATAAACAGCTTTTCGAATGCGGCTGCCGTTGCAAAGTCCAGCAATTGCTGCGGATCCTGCTTGTTAAAAAAGCCGTAAATAAGCCCAGCCATAAAGCAATCGCCGCTGCCAACTTTGTCAACCACGGTTTCGGTAGTATAGGTTGGGGAGTGATAAAAGCGGTTGCCAGTATAAAGCGAAGTATAATATTCAACGCCTTTGCCTGCATCAAAGCGGAAGGTATTGGCAACAGCCCGGCAGCGCGGATAAGCATCCATGATCCTTTCAGACGAGTAGAGCCCCTCTTTAAGGTAGATGCTCTGCTGACCCGATTCATGGATATCCGGTGTAACGGGAATGCCCAGCATGGTTTCCTCTGCCCAAACATTCCCCATAATGATATCAGCATATTGCACCAGCTTTGGCATAATCTCCGTTGGCTTTTTACCGTACTGCCATAATTTGGGGCGATAATTAAGATCGACAGATATGGTGATATGTTTTTTGCTTGCTGCCTGTAAAACTTCTTCGCAAACATCGGCAGCCTGCTGGCTTAAGGCCGGGCATATCGCACTGAAATGAAACCAGCTCACCCCTTCCAGAACAGCATCCCAGTTAACCATGCCCGGTTTCAGATCGGCAAATGCCGAACCGGCACGGTCATATACAATGGCATTGTTCTTTACATCTTTACCACGGGTGAGGTAATAAAGACCTATCCTGTTACCACTATGATGTATTGCTGATGTGTCGATGTTTTTGCTTTCCAGGTAACCGATAATCTGTTCGGATAAGGCATTATCAGGCAAAGCAGTAAAATATTTTATTGGCTGCTCCCAAAGGGCTAAAGCATTGGCTACGTTAAGCTCAGCACCGCCCATAAAAAATGGCAGCTTGTTTTTTGCAAGCCACTGCCCTTCACCGTCCGGGCACATGCGTAATAATAATTCGCCGAACGACAGGATGCTCCCTTTTGTATTTTCGATATTGCTCATTTAAAAATTGAAATAGTTTTTGGCGTTAAAATAGCAAATATCGCTCACGATCTTTCCTGTCCATTCAATATCGTTTGGTAATTCGCCGTTTTCAATGTCATCACCCAACAAGTTACAAAGCAACCTGCGGAAATACTCATGCCTCGGGAACGACATAAAGCTCCTCGAATCGGTAAGCATCCCAACCAAACGGCTCAGCAGGCCCATGTTTGATAAAGCGTTTAATTGCTTAATCATGCCATCCTTTTGATCCAAAAACCACCAGGCCGATCCAAACTGCATTTTGCCGGCTACCGAACCGTCATTATAGTTGCCCACCATAGTAGCAAACAGCTCGTTATCGGCAGGGTTAAGGTTATAAATAATGGTTTTGGCTAACTGGTTGGTGGTATCCAACCTGTTCAGGAATTTGGATAATGCCCTGCCTTGTGCAAAATCGCCTATAGAATCCCAGCCGGTATCAGGCCCCAAATTGGTTAAAGCACGCGCATTGTTATTACGCAATGCACCAAGGTGGAATTGTTGTACCCAGCCTTTTTCATGATCCCAAATGGCAAAGTAATACAACATGGCCGATTTAAATTTCAGGATTTCCAAAGGCAACAACACTTCGCTGTTCCTTATTTTGGTAAAGATGGTAGCTATCTCTGCGTCAGTATAATCTTCGGAATAAATTTGCTCCAGTCCGTGATCTGATAATTTGCAGCCGTTTTCGGCGAAGTAATCGTGTCTTGCTTTTAACGCCGAAAGATATTCATCAATGTTAGATATAGATACATTTGCCACTGATTCCAGTTGGTCAATGTATTTGTTGAGCCCGGCAATGTCATCGGCGTTCATAGCTTTATCGGGGCGGTAGGCTGGCAATACTTTCACACTGTACCCGTCCTGTTTCAGTTTCTGATGATGGCTAAGGTTATCCAACGGATCATCAGTAGTACCCACAACCTCTACGTTTTTAATTTTGAGGATATTACGGATGCTAAACTCCGGCGATTGTAGTTTTTCGTTGCACTGGGCATATATTTTTTGTGCCGATGCTGGTGAAAGCAACTCATTGATGCCAAAATATCGCTGCAATTCAAGGTGTGTCCAATGGTATAGCGGGTTTCTCAAAGTGTAAGGAACCGTAGCGGCCCATTGCATAAACTTTTCTTCGTCGGTTTTATTACCGGTGATATAGGCTTCATTAACACCATTTGCCCGCATAGCGCGCCATTTGTAATGATCACCATAAAGCCAGATCTGCGTTATGTTTTTAAAATTGATATCGTCAGCAATCTGATCTGGCGGCAGGTGGCAATGATAATCAATAATAGGCTGATGGCTGGCGAACTCATGATATAAGCGCTGCGCCGTTTTTGTTTGAAGTAAAAAATCCTGATCTAAAAAATTCTTCATTGGTTATTAACAGATATATACCGGAGTTAGCGGTATAGTAGTTTATACTTGTAAGCGGCAAATTACACATCATACGGGCAAGTTGGAAGTAATAAGCCTAAACAATCCACGCAAACGTTTTCGTTAACGGGTAAAAACAACTAGTATGAAGCAAAAAGGCGATGGGGTTATCATCCCATCGCCTTTTTATCTATTGGTAAAATTTCTGCTACCAGAAAATTGAGTACAATGCAACCACAATACCTGTTACAATTAAGGCGCCAGCTAAAAATCCTCTCGAAGTTTTAAACATTGAGCCATCAATTTCAAGGCCATTTGTTGTAACGCCCCTGGCCTGGTCAATTTTTGAAATAATGTACATACCAATAACGCACAGAATAAATACAAAACCCATACGGTCAAGGAAAGGGATTTCATATAACTTCGTTACTTTATCATCCTGCAAGGCTAATTTTGAGAAGCCATACGGCGACAGGAAGCTCAGATCAATAAACCTTGGGCAAAGTTTAAAGAAGCATGAGAATATGAAACCACCGATAGTTGCAAATAAAGCAGCGTTTGAAGTAGCTTTTTTCCAGAAGAAACCAAGGATGAACATGGCAAAGATACCCGGAGATACGAAGCCTGTATATTCCTGGATGTATTGGAAGCCTTGCTTACCTTCGCCCATTAATGCTTTACCGATAAGCTCTGATAACAGGATACCTAATAACAAAGCAACAAGCACCGAGATTTTACCCAGGTTAACCAGTTTTTTATCGGTAGCTTCAGGGTTGATTGCTTTTTTGTAAATATCTAACGTAAAGATGGTAGCAATACTGTTTGCTTTACCCGCTAACGACGCTACAATAGCAGCCGTTAACGCAGCGAATGAAAGGCCTTTTAAGCCGCTTGGCAATAAGTTTAACAGTGATGGATACGCTTTGTTAGGATCCAAAACTCCAGATGAACTCGCCATTTCCTGGTGGAACATCCCTTTTTGATATAAAAGGTAAGCCGCAATACCAGGCAGCACTACAATAACAGGCATCAGCAACTTAAGGAAAGCTGCAAACAGGATTCCACCACGGGCAGTTTTAAGGTTTGCGCCCAAAGCCCTTTGGGTAATATACTGGTTACAGCCCCAATAGTTAAGGTTAGTGATCCACATGCCGCCTATCAGAACAGATAAGCCGGGAAGATCCATGTAATTTGGATTATCCTTTTTAAAGATCATATGGAAGTGATCAGTAGCTTCACTATGCAGGATCTTGAAACCATTGAGTAAGCCTGTTGTATTTTCTTTTTCGCTTAACAAAGTAAGTGCAAGGTAAGATGCCATTAAACCACCCAATATCAATACCGCCACCTGGATAACGTCGGTATAGCCGATAACCTTCATACCGCCCAGTGTAATAACCGCCGAGAATATGGCCAGCAGCCAGATACACAGGTGAATATCAAGACCTGAAATACCGCTGACAGCTAATGCACCAAGGTAAAGGATCGACATTAAGTTAACCACAATGTACAGCAACAGCCAAAATATGGCCATGATCATGGCTACTGTTCCGTTATACCGCTGATGCAGGAACTGCGGCATGGTAAAAATCTTATTTTTAAGATATACCGGGATAAAGAAAACCGCCACAATGATGAGGGTGATAGCGGCCATCCACTCGTAAGTAGATATGGCTAAGCCCATTTTAAACGCAGACCCACTTGTACCTATAAATTGTTCGGCAGAGATATTTGAGGCGATGAGCGATGCTCCGATAGCCCACCAGGTTAACGATCCTTCGGCCAAAAAATAGTCTTTTGAGGTGGCATCGGCGTTGTGTTTACGCTTATACACCCACCAGCCGTAACTGGCAACAATTATAAAGTAGATAAAGAAAACAGCATAATCGCCATTTGAAAGGGTTTTGAGGTTCATTGTTTTGGTTTGTCTTTGGGTTTAATATGTATGATTGACAATTATAAACTATATATATCGATTTATCAAATTTTCGATGTATTCTTGTTTACCGCTTGTCACTTTAGGTTCGCCGTTAGCTATCGCATAGTTACGCAAATCTTCCAAAGAAACCTTACCCTCTTCAAAATCTTTCCCGGTGCCGGTATCAAATGAGGCATACCTGTCGGTACGTAATTTTTTATACTCCGATTTTTGCAAAATGTTGTCAGCAGTAACCAAAGCCCTTGCGAAAAGGTCCATGCCACCAATGTGAGCGTAGAACAAATCAGCCGGGTCAGTTGAGTTACGGCGGATCTTGGCATCAAAATTAATACCACCACCCTGGAAACCGCCTGCCTCAAGAATGATCAGCATGCACTCGGTTACTTCATTAATATCGTTAGGGAACTGGTCGGTATCCCAGCCGTTTTGCGTGTCACCGCGGTTTGCATCTATCGAACCTAATAAACCCGAATCGGCAGCAACCTGTAATTCGTGCTGGAAAGTATGACCTGCTAAAGTAGCGTGGTTAACTTCAAGGTTCAGTTTAAAATCGTTGATCAGGTCGTATTTCTGTAAAAAACCTAATACGGTGGCCGCATCATAATCATACTGGTGTTTGGTTGGCTCGCATGGTTTTGGCTCAATAAAGAACGTGCCTTTAAAACCTTGCTTGCGGGCATAATCTTTAGCAGTATGTAAAAACTTAGCCAAATGCTCCTGTTCGCGTTTCATATCGGTATTCAGCAGGCTCATATAACCTTCACGACCACCCCAGAAAACATAATTTTCGCCGCCTAATGCAATCGTTGCGTCAAGTGCCGCTTTTACCTGCGCACCGGCATGAGCCAATACATGAAAATCGGGGTTGGTTGATGCACCGTTCATATAACGTTTGTGGCTGAACAGGTTTGCAGTACCCCAAAGTAATTTTACACCGCTGGCAGCCTGTTTTTGTTTGGCATAATCAACCAAAGCCTGCAAACGGCGGTCGTTTTCAGCAACATCATTACCATAGTCAACCACATCAACGTCGTGGAAACAGTAGTAAGGCAGGTTCATTTTGGTCAAGAACTCAAACGCTGCATCCATTTTGTCTTTAGCTCGCTCAACAGCGTCAGCTTTTTCATCCCAAGGGAAAACGTGTGTAGCGCCGCCAAACGGATCGGCACCGTTACCGCAGAACGAATGCCAGTATGCACCTGCAAAGCGTAAATGATCCTTCATGGTTTTGCCTGCCACTACCCGATCTGCATCATACCAGCGAAACGCCAGCGGGTTGTCTGATTCAAGGCCTTCAAATTTGATCTGGCCTATTTCTTTGAAAAATTCTTTTTCGCCTGTTACTATCATTTTAATTATTGAATTAGTGAGTTATTGAATTAGTGATTTTTTTATTGGGCAATTGTTTAATTATTTATTTGGATACACGGGCAACACCTTTCGCCTTTAACCTTTTCCCTTTCACCTCAGTTTCGTTTCTAAAAGCTCTTTCCACTCCTGGTAAACGGGTTCAAATTGGTCTGTAGTAGGTTCAACCAGTTTAATGGCCTTGATATTACTGAATGCCTCAGCCGGTGATTTGAAGATGCCTGCGCCTATACCTGCGCCTAAGGCCGCACCTACACTACCGTCGTTATTATAGAGCTCGACAGGAACGCCTGTAGCATTTACAAAAGTTTGGGTAAACAGATCGCTCAGGAAAAGGTTGCTTTTGCCCGCACGGATCACAGTAGGGTTCATACCATTGCCGCGCATAATGTCAAAGCCATAACGGAACGACGAGGCTATCCCCTCCTGCACAGCCCTGAAAATATGTGCGGGGGTGTGCAGGTTAAGGTCGATATTTTGAAAATGCGCACCAACCTGCTTATTATTTAACATACGCTCGGCACCATTGCCAAAAGGCAGTACCTGTAAGCCTTCGCTGCCCAAAGGTGCTTTTTCAGCTTCTGCGTTCATTTGGTTATAGGTATAGCCTGTACCGAAGGTGTTTTTTACCCAGCGATACAAACTGCCGGTTCCGTTAATGCAAAGCAGTACACCAAGCCTCTTTTGCTCATCGGCATAATTAACGTGCGCAAAGGTATTGATGCGTGATTGCTGGTCATAAACCAGCTGATCATCCACACCATATATCACGCCAGAAGTACCTGCAGTAGCAGCTACTTCGCCGGGGTTAAGTACATTTAATGATAAAGCGTTGTTGGGTTGGTCGCCGGATTTATAAGTAACCGGAATACCTGCCTTTAAATTCAGTTTTTCGGCAACGGATGCCTGCAAACTTCCGTGCGATGAAAAAACAGGATTGATAACCGGGAACAGGCTGGTATCAAAACCAAAGTAATTGATGATCTCTTTAGAGATGCCATTGGTTTTGAAATCGAAGAACACACCTTCAGACAATGCCGATACAGATGTGGTGATCTCGCCGGTAAGTTTCATGGCGATATAATCACCAGGCAGCATGATCTTATCAATTTTACTGTAGATCTCCGGTTCATTTTCCTTTACCCAAGCCAGTTTTGAGGCCGTAAAGTTACCCGGCGAATTGAGCAGGTGCGACAGGCAATGTTCTTCTCCTATTATACCAAAGGCTTTATCGCCAATTTCAACGGCGCGACTGTCGCACCATATAATACTATCGCGTAAAACATTTTGATCTTTATCAACCAATACCAGGCCGTGCATTTGGTACGCTATACCTATTGCTGCTATATCTTTTGAATTATAATTGCCTTTAGCATGACAGCGCTCCAATGCTTTTTGTGCCTGCTCCCACCACATAGACGGAGATTGTTCGGCCCAGCCGGGATGCAAGGCTTTAATTGGCGACTCCTGGTCAGGGTATTGTGCCGAAGCGATTGTATTTTGCGTTGCGGCGTCAACAACACTTACTTTTACCGACGAAGTACCTATATCGATCCCTAATAACAGCATAGCCTATTCAGATTTTTGTATGATTTTTTGGTTGTATTTATTAATTGGTAACTTAACGCAACGAAAATAAAGAAATAAATAAAAATTGCAATCGATTGCGTAAAATATTTTTTCCAACTTGCACGCTATAATGAAGAAAGTTAAACGCACCACCATTTATGACATTGCCGCTAAGCTCGGCATAACCGCGTCTTCTGTATCAAGAGCGCTGAATAACAGCAGCCAGGTGAACGAAAAAACCAGGGAGCTGATCATCAAAACCGCCGATGAGCTCAATTATAAACGCAACACCCTTGCCTCCAACCTACGCAAAGGGCATTCAAAAACTATTGGCGTAGTGGTGCCGCGGATAAATCAGAACTTTTTCAGTAACGTGATAGCTGGCATTGAGGAAACAACTTATCAAAAAGGATATAACCTCATCATCTGCCAGTCGGGCGAAGTGCATGATAAAGAGATCCAGTGCGTTAATACGCTCATTAACCAGCATGTGGATTGTATTGTGATCTCGGTATCGGCCGATAGCTATGATTACCAGCACCTGCAAAATGTGCTTGACCATGGTATTCAGCTGATCCAGTTTGACCGTGTTGCTGAAGAACTGGAAACACTTAAAGTGATCAACGATAACGAACAGGCTTCATTTGAAGCGGTATCGCACCTGATAGAGAACGGCTATAAACGTATCGCCTTACTTGAAGGCCCGCAAAACCTAAACATTTTTCGCCAGCGAAAAAACGGGTACCTAAGGGCATTAGAAACGCATAAGGTGAAAGTTATAGATGAACTGGTGGTTGAAAATGCGTGGACAAAGGAGCTTGGTGCCGAAGCTACCCGTAAACTGCTTAACCTCCCCCACCCGCCGGATGCTATATTTGCCTCTACATCTGACTTTTCGGCTTTAGGTGTCTTGGAGGTAGCTAATATCATGAATATCAAGGTACCGTCAGAATTGGGTATTTGCGGCTACTCCAATGAAGCTTTTACGGAGATTACCAGTCCATCGATAACTACTATAGATCAATTTAGTGTTTATATGGGCAAAACCATTGGCAACCTGTTTTTCCAGGAGATTGCCAGCATCGAGGTTTCGGTTAAACCCAAGATCATCAGTATTAAGCCTGAATTGATTATAAGAGGATCAACAGCAAAGAAGGGATAAGTTAGCTCCTTATAAGATTGATGATTTATAAAGATTAAAATAAATGTCATTGCGTAGCGCGGCAATCGCATGCTATACAGAGCGGCCATGCTTCCGTGCGATCGCTTCGTGCCTCAATGACATTTTTTTATTCGTAATTTTTACTAAAATTCCACCACAAATCCAACTCTTTCCCGATAAAAAACATATTTTAAATTCAATATCGATAAGCATTTAGTTACAGATTTGTTACATTAAGCTTTAATTTCAACCATTATTTAAGTATAACACGTATGGATGATTTTTTAGCCGCCAGATCTCAAATGGCTTTATCCTTAGGTTTTCATATCATATACTCCTGTATCGGTATGGTAATGCCGGTTTTCATGGCTATATCGCATTATAAATGGATCAAAACTCAGGACCCGGTTTATAAAAACATCACTGTAGCCTGGAGTAAAGGCGTAGCTATATTTTTTGCTACCGGTGCGGTATCCGGCACCATGCTCTCTTTTGAACTCGGGTTGCTTTGGCCAGGCTTCATGAAACACGCCGGACCGATCTTCGGGATGCCGTTTTCGTTAGAAGGCGTCGCCTTTTTCATCGAAGCTATAGCACTTGGCTTATTCCTTTATGGCTGGAACAAATTAAATAACTGGGTACATTGGACAGCCGGGGTTATTGTCGGTATAAGCGGCGTTGCATCAGGTATCCTCGTAGTGTCAGCCAATTCATGGATGAATAGTCCATCCGGTTTTGATTTTGTGAACGGACAGTATGTCAATATCGACCCTGTAAAAGCCATGTTTAACAAGGCCTGGTTTTCCGAGTCATTACATATGATCATAGCCGCCTTTTCGGCCACAGGCTTTGCAGTGGCTGGGATCCATGCGCTCATGATCTACCGTAAAAAGAATATCGCTTTCCATACTAAGGCGTTTAAAATAGCTATCATCTTTGGAGCAGCCGCAGCTATTTTACAACCTTTCAGCGGCGACTTATCAGCCAAAAACGCAGCTAAACGCCAGCCTGCAAAACTGGCCGCAATGGAAGCCTACTTCCACACCCAGGAATATGCACCCCTTGTTATCGGTGGTATTCCTGATACCGCTGCGAAAAAAGTGAATTACGGTTTAGAGATCCCCGGCCTGTTAAGCTTTTTAGTACATGACAATTTTAAAACACAGGTAAACGGGTTGGACAAGATCCCTGTTAAAAACCAGCCGCCGGTAGCTGTTACGCACTATGCTTTCCAGATTATGGTTGGGATAGGTGTTTTGATGATGCTGATCGGGATTATTTACTTTTACGAGCTCTGGAAAAAGAAGGACCTGCTCTCCAAACCATGGTTCCTGAAAACCTTTATCTGGGCAACTCCACTGGGCTTTATAGCCCTCGAGGCCGGCTGGACGGTGACCGAGATTGGCCGGCAGCCCTGGATCATACAAGGTGTTATGCGTACCAGCGAGGCAGTTACGCCAATGCCGGGTATCCAATATTCGTTTTACCTGTTCAGCTTTATTTATTTTACGCTGAGTGTAGCTGTTATATTTTTATTAAAAAGGCAAATCCAGATGGTGCCTGAATTGTATGACCGTAAAACCGCACAGTCATGATGCTATATATTGTAATCCTATTTCTTTTTGCGGCTATCACCCTCTACTTTTTATTGGGCGGAGCTGATTTCGGCGCTGGCATTATCGAACTTTTTACATCAACTGACAATAAACACCGCACGCGCAAGATCATGTACCAGGCTATCGGCCCTATTTGGGAGGCCAATCACATGTGGCTTATTATTACCGTGGTAGTTTTGTTTGTGGGCTTTCCTGTTATCTATAGCGAAATGTGCATCTACCTGCATATTCCGCTGCTGGTGATGTTGCTTGGCGTTATAGCCCGGGGTACCGCATTTTCGTTCCGTAACTATGATGCTATTAAGGACGAAAAAACACAGGCATTTTATACGCATATATTCTTTTATTCAAGTTTTGTTACGCCGTTGTTCCTGGGCATCATTGCAGGCAGCGCCCTATCCGGGCAGATTGATCCTAAAGCCACTGATTTTCTGCACGCTTACATCTTTAGCTGGTTCAATTGGTTTTCGGTATCTGTTGGCTTTTTTACCGTGGCACTGTGTGGCTTCCTTGCAGCTATTTATATAGTTGGTGAAACGGAAGATGTTGACGAAATTAAACGCTACATCCGCAAGGCGAAGATCATGAACATTGCTGCCGTAATATGCGGTGCATTGGTATTCCTGGCATCTCATTTTGAACATGTTCACCTCGCTAACTGGATTTTTGGCAATCCTGTAAGTTTAGTTGCAGTAATAGCTGCAACCATTTCATTGGCAGTACTTTATCTGATCATATCACATCGCCGTAACCGGCAATGGATTAGGGTACTTGCTGCTTTCCAGGTGTGTATGATCCTGATATCGGTTGGGTTTTCGCGTTTCCCGAGATTTGTTATTTTTAAGGACGGCAGCTCCATGTCTTTACTTACCGAACACGCCAACAGCAACAGTATTGATGACTTAGGGATTGGTTTATTGGTAGGTAGCTTATTTATATTGCCGGCGCTGGGGTATTTGTATTATGCGTTTAAGAAGAAAGACCGTTGATTTTTTGATTATGCTGATTTCGTTGATTCTGTATTGATCGATAGTTTGATATAACCATCCTTGTCTATCCTGTTGTCGATAGAGTTTTATTTTCAAATATTACATTTGTGTTGTGAAGAACTATTTAAAGATCCTGTCAATCGACGAATACTCCATTACGCCTAAGTACCTGCAACTCTCCAATGCTATTATCAGGGCCATTGAAAGCGGGCAGATTGTAAAGGATGATATGCTCCCTTCTATCAATGATCTCAGCTATGCACTGGATACTTCACGTAATACCATTGAGCGCGTTTATAAAGAATTGAAGGAAAAAGGCATAGTAAGCTCTGTTCCGGGAAAAGGCTTTTTTATTTCCAATACCGATTTTCAGAAGCCGCTTAAGATTTTCCTGTTATTCAACAAACTCAGCGCGCATAAGAAAATTATTTATGACGCCTTTGTTGCTACCATTGGTGAGCAGGCCGCCATAGATTTTTATATCTACAACAATGATTTTTACTTTTTTAAAAAGATCATTGCCGAGAATATTCAGAGCGATTATGCCAAATACATCATTATCCCACATTTTTTAGATAATGAAACCAAGGCCCATGAAATCATCAACACCATCCCTAAAGACAAGCTGATTTTACTGGATAACCTTGTACCTGGTGTAAACGGTAAATTTGCAGCGATATATGAGAATTTTGCTACGGATGTCTATGAAGCACTGAAGAACATGTTGGATAACCTGAGTAAATACCATACGCTCAAGCTGATTTTCCCCGGTAAAACCTATCATTCTAAAGAGATCATGAAGGGGTTCCTGAATTTTTGCAGGCAGTATGCTTTTGAGTATGATATCGTTGAAACGCTATCGACAGAAACAATCCAAAAAAATACGGTATATATCAGTCTTACAGAGGATGACCTGGTTGAGCTCATTAAAAAAATCATCGCTTCCGATCTAAAAGTGGCTAAGGACGTTGGCGTGATATCCTATAACGAAACGGCGCTTAAAGAGATCATTCTTGACGGTATCACCACCATCTCAACCGATTTTAAATTAATGGGCAGCAAAACCGCCGAGTTTGCGTTGAATAACTGCCACGAGCATTTTGCAGTGCCGTTTACGGTGAGGTTGAGGAGTTCGTTGTAGCACCCTAACCTCCTAAAGGGGGAACGATAGTTTAAAAGTAACGATGAATCCGGACTTGCGAAGTTTTAAAACTTCGCAAGTCCGGATTCCGCAATTTGAAGCTATTTTTATTTTAAGTTCTTAACCTTAATACTTCTAAAAAACACCTCATTGCCATGATCTTGTAGCAATAAATGGCCCTCGGGAGCTTCGCCGAAGTTTTTCCAGATTTTGTACTTGCTGATGGCTACCAGGTCGCGAAAAGCTTTTGAACCACGGTCGTATTCCAGCACTTTAACGCCGTTCAGGTAGTGCTCAACATGGTTGTTTGGATATACTACCACACGACCAGTATTCCAGGCACCTATCGGGTGTATAAAACGTTCTTGTTTATTGGCTTTGATAAGGTCATACAACGAGGCTAATGTACGGTCGCCATCACGGCCAAGTTTGGCATCGGGGTGCAGTTTATCATCAAGTACCTGGTACTCCAGGCCAATAGCCGACCCTTTGGTAACTTCAGACAGGGTGACAAAATATTTGACACCGCTATTAGCACCCGGAGTAAGCTTAAACTCAAACGACAGGTCAAAAGCGCTATAATTATCATTGGTGACGATATCGCCGCCGCCAGATTCTTCCTGTCCGGCAGAGGGCAGCACATGCATAGTACCGTCAGCATATTCCCAGCCTTTATCCGGGAAACCTTTAAGGGTAGCACCGCGCCAGCCTGTATTGGTTTTGCCATCGTATAATAATTTCCATCCGTTTGCTTTTTCAGCAGCAGTTATGCTGTTTGGTGTAAGGTTAACAACATACACATCCTTTGGAAACCGGGTAGCTTTTAAATTAGTGGTTTTAATGTTTATGTTTTTGAAGTATACCTTTTTATTAGCCTGCTTTTCTTCGCTTACCGCATGCACCTGTAAAGCGATAAAGCCTTTGCTGTCGATAGTATCAACAACATCGCTTGCAGGGACACCGTTTACCCATGTTTTCATCTCGTTGCCGATGCATTCAATTTTGATGTGATTGTATTCGCCTACTTTAAAAGCATCCTTGGCTTTAGGGTTCAGATCAAGCGGGTATAGCCAATCGCGCCGGCCTTCGTCATAAATGCCACCAGTCCATTTGCGTGAAGATGGGTCTATTTCAAATTGCCTGCCATAAACTTTTCCTTTGCCCTTATTACCGGCCGGGTCGTAATGGCTGCGGGTTTGCACGCCCGAATTACTCAACTCACTTTCAATTTTTGCATCCAACTCTAATATAAAATTACCGTATTCCTTTTCGGTAACTAAAAATGAATTGCCCGAGTTGAGTACAGTAGTGCCTACTATGGCTCCGTCCTCTACTTTATAATCGGCATTGCCGGCAAGTTTTTTCCAGCCTTTTAGGGTTTTACCATCAAACAGTTTGGTTTGCGCGCTTACTGGGCTAAATGCCGTTGACGCCAAAAGCATAATTGCAGGGTAGATTATTTTTTTCATATTTGATATTTTCTTGTTTGATTAAAATAAATCGTCATTGCGAACACGAAGCAACAGCGTAATTAAGAAATTACACTTTCACTTCCCAACCCTTTTCATATTCGCGGCTCCAAAGCTTTTGAGCTTCAGGGTCATTTAAAATATGACCATTATTTGGATCGATATGCAATACACGATCAACGCGATATGAGATATTGCCTAATTGCGGCAACAGGGTTGATTTGAAACCGATCTCAATCGGGCAGTTCAGTTTATCTGTACCTCTTACTGAGTCGACAAAGTTTTTCATGTGGAAGCCATCCAACGCCTCCGTTGGGCTTACCTTGTTGGTGCCATCAACCTTGGTATCATCTTTAATTTCTTTTACCAATTTGTTATCACCGTCGTAAACCCGGTAGCTATTGCCGCTGTCATAAAACAGGGTGCCTTTATCGCCATAAAATACTACCCCCCTGCTTAATTTTTCAATATCGAAACCATTGCAACTGCGGCACTCCCATTCGGCTGCTGTGTTGTTAGGGAAATTGTAAAGGATATTTTGTGTATCGGGTGTTTGCCAGTCATCATTAAAATGGAACCGGCCACCTGTTGATACTACCTTGTTGGGATAGTCGACACCGAGCCCCCAACGAATTACGTCGAGTTCATGCGTGCCATTATTAAGCGCTTCGCCTGTACCCCAGTTCCAAAACCAATGCCAGTTATAATGGATCAGGTTATCCTGGTAAGGCTTTCTTGGCGCCGGGCCCTGCCATAAATCATAATTTAAGTTGGGCGGCACAGGTGCGAGTTTACCTTTGCCAATACTTGCGCGGTGGTTGGTATACCAACCTTTAGCATAATAGGTACGACCGATTACACCTTCATGCAATTCTTTTACCATAGCCTGCACATTAGAGAACGAACGGCGCTGGCTCCCCATTTGCACCAGTCGTTTATATTTATTTGCCGCTTCAACAGCCATTTCCCCTTCATGCGGATTATGACTGCATGGTTTTTCTACATAAACGTGTTTACCGGCCTGACAGGCCATAATTGTTGCGGGTGCATGCCAGTGATCGGGCGGCGCAACCACTACTGCATCAAGATCCTTTATCTCCAGCATTTTGCGGATATCCGTTAAACCCTTCGGCTTTTTCCGTGTTTGCTTATAGATAGCATCAATTGTTTTAGCAACCACGTTTGAGTCAACATCGCAGATATACCCAATCTCTACATTAGGCAGCTTAGCAAAACTTTGGGCAAGGTACAGCCCGCGGCTGTTGGTGCCCATCATTCCTAATACTACTTTTTCGTTGGGCGATCCTTTAAAAAATCCGGCGGCTTTTGACAGTTGAGGCGCAAGCAGGAAACTTGTACCAGCTACAGCAGTGGATTGAATAAACTTTCTACGATTGATCATATTCAAAACAGGTTAATTGGGTTGATAAGCGCGCCCCGGCGGACTGCGCCGCAAATTAGCTAAGTTTTGGAAAGGGCTAAAGCTATCCGGCCATTTTTTTATGAAGCAATTGTAATTTAACTGTTACTTAATTGAGCTTAAAGCGGAAAGCGAAGATCATAAAGGTTACTCAAGCTTAAAGCAAAAAGCCTAAGGCTGAAAGCGAAGATAGTCAACGTTAAATAATTTCGACTATCAAACTATTGGCTTTAGGCTTTCAGCCTTAAGCTTTTAGCTTTTAAAGCGAAAAGCCCCATCAAGGGGCTCCGGGAGTATTAATTTGCAGGACATGCTTAAACAAGAGGTTGTATCGAAAAAACATCGAGCTTTGAAGATTGAAAATTACGTACACGTTTGTATACGCCGTTCCCGTTGCTGCTTCCATCGGTATTGGTATTTCCTTCAATAGTATCAAATAAGTCGCCATGTACGCCAATAACAATGCCTGTATGTACCCAGTCGTTAGGCGTTTTCTGAACCAGGAAAATATCGCCGGGCCTTACTACAGCAGGATTAGACCTTACTGTTGCAACACGGCTTAACAAACCTTTATTAATGCCGGTAGTACCAACAGTATCGCAACTGTAGGTTAGCGGCATAAGTGTACGAAAATCTTTTCCTAACTGGCTTGCAGCCTGGTCAATAATGGTTTGTACAAAACCCATGCACCAAAACCACTCCGTTCCTTCATTATTATCCATATAGGCCCGCACCCAGGGACCGCAATTACTTTGCCCCTTAACAGTAAGTTCAAATGGTGCGTTGCTTAAATGCTGTATAGCCGTATTCACAACCAATTCCCTTAAGCCGGTACCTGCAACTGGGCTTTTAAATGCTTTTATCATGGGTTGGCATAACTCACCGAAAACACTACTGTCAACAATGCCGGTTTGCGGCAGGTTTTTTGCCTTCTGGAAATTCTTAACCGCTGTTTCGGTACCCGGGCCAAAGCTCCCGTCAATGCCTGTTGCTGTACCTGCCGAAGGGTTGGTAACCGCATACAGGTTAAGCCAGCTTTGAATTTTACTTACTTCTTTTTGATTGTTTGAGGCGCTGCCTTTTTGTTGGGTAGCTGATATAGCTATTTCTTTAAGGTATTGTTTTTTAATCATAAAGGAAAGGTTAATAGTGATAAGGTTTAGATATCGTAATAATGGATATTTTATTACCTTCAAAAGCAAAGCTAAAGCAATCATTACAACTATAACAGCGTACTGTTACGGGATTTAACAGGAAAGCTTACGTAAAACTACGTAAGCTTTCCTGTTAATGATTTTTAATATTGTATTGGCAGCGGTACCAGCTTTAAGTTCTGGCGCTGGTGCCAGTATGGATATATTGGGTCTACCTCGCTGGCGGCATCCAATTTTTTAACCTGCTCAACCGTCAGATTCCATCCTATGGCGCCGAGGTTTTGCTTAAGCTGCTCTTCGTTACGTGCGCCAATTACCAGGTTGGCAATAGTAGGCCTTTGCAGTAACCAGTTCAATGCTACCTGTGCCACAGATTTACCGGTTTCTTCAGCAACTTCGTCAAGCACATCAACGATGGCATATAAATGCTCAAAATTTGTGGCCGGACCATGTGCGCCACCCTGCACGGTCCTTGAGTTTTCGGGGATCGGCTCTCCCCTCCTGAATTTTCCGCTAAGCTGGCCGGATGATAGCGGGCTCCAAACAATAGTGCTTACTTTTTGATCGATACCTAATGGCATCAGCTCCCATTCAAACTCGCGGTTAAGCAACGAATAATATGCCTGATGGGCTACATAACGGCTCCATCCATATTTTTCAGACACCGACAGTGATTTCATTAAATGCCAGCCCGAAAAGTTTGAGCAGGCAATGTAGCGCACTTTACCGCTGGTCACCAAATCATCAAGTGCCCTTAATGTTTCTTCAACCGGGGTGTTGGCATCAAAGCCGTGCATATGATAAATATCAATCCTGTCGGTATTTAAACGCTTAAGACTGTCCTCAGCCGATTTGATCAGGTGATAGCGTGATGAGCCGAAGTCGTTAACCCCTTTTCCCATCGTGAAAGTAGCCTTGGTTGAGATCAGTACTTCATTACGGATACCTTCCAGAGCCTTACCTAATATTACTTCAGATATGCCGTGCGAATAAACGTTTGCGGTATCAAATAAATTAACACCTGCATCAAGGCAAATATTTATTAGCTTCTTTGCCTCGTCAACCTGGGTATTGCCCCATGCCTTAAAAAACTCATTGCCGCCGCCAAATGTGGCTGTGCCAAAACTTAATACCGGCACCCTTAAACCGGATGCGCCTAATTGTCTGTATTCCATAGTTTAATGTTTTTGTGATGTAATGGCCGCAGCCTGTATCGCAAATTTATGTTGAATGGATCGCCCGGTGGGGTTTTTGCGCATCATAAGTTTGTCATTTATGGCCAGTGTTTCATTGCAGAGCAGTAAACAAATCTTAGTTTTGAGTAATGATTGCAGACCCGCTAAGCGTTTCCCTTTTTGAGATGAGGCTGGAAGAAATCCATCGCCGCGATCCTATGCTAAGGTATGAAATCAGTATCCGTGATTTCATAGCGTTATTTCCGCTTAAAATAAAAAATGGCAGACCGTTAAAACCCGAACAGCCTTCCTCCTTTGCACTCGACAGGGATGTGTTTTTGCAGGTGCTTGTAGCGTTTAACCAGTCATTCAACTAATTAATCCGCTCCTCCTGCTTCGTCCAATCAGGAACACTTCTAAATAACAAATAAACAATTTTGACGGCTTGTCAAGTTTTAACTTTGGCCAAAATTTAACACATGGAGAAAACTAAACTTACCATTAATAATAACGGTTCGGTTAAAATAGAAGGCGATTTTGAAATTGTTGATATGCAGGGTAACGCTTACGGCTTACAGGGCCGTACTGTGGTTTCTATTTGCCGTTGCGGCTTATCAGCAAACAAACCATTTTGTGATGGTTCGCACAAAGGCCATTTCGAGCATAACGCTATCGCATTTGATCTGCCTCCAAAAAAAGTATAAACAATTGTTTTATATACATTAAGCCCGGTGTTTAATTACATTGGGCTTTTGTTTTATACGGGATTTTTAAAATAATCTGCATTTTTGAAAACTATGCTTAAAACAACAAAGCGGCACTTTTTTCATATAGGTTATCACGGCGCAAGGTATTCGGGCTGGCAAAAACTTTCTAAAGCCATTACCGTACAGGAAGTGATTGAAACGGCCCTCTCCAAAATCCTGAAACAACCTGTTGCCATTAATGGTTGCGGCCGTACAGACGCCAAAGTGCATGCAAGTCAGTATTTTTTTCACGCAGATATTCCAGATAATTTAGATTTCGACCTGCTATTCCGCCTTAACAAACTGCTGCCGGATGATATCGCTGTATTTGATATTATCCCGATGCAGGGAGACCCGCATGCCCGTTTTGATGGCGTGATCCGTACTTATGATTATTTCATCCATAATTATAAAGACCCATTTCTTAGTAACTTCAGTTCACTTTATCCGGATCAGGATCTTGATTTGGATGCAATGAAAAAGGCTGTTTCCATCCTGCCTCATTACACCGACTTCCGCGCCTTATGCAAAACGCCCGACAGGATTGAGCACACTATTTGCCACGTAAAATCTGCAGGGCTTTATATCGACGGCAATGGAAGCAAACTCAGATTTAACATTACCGCCAACCGTTTTTTATATAAGATGATCAGGATCACCGTTGGTCGCCTGCTTGAAATTGGCAAAGGACAGATGAGCACAGATGAATTTGAGTTTTATATTGCCAACCAACAAACACCTAAAATCATTATTCCGGCACACCCCCAGGGCTTGTATCTTTCAAAAGTAACGTATCGTTACCTTGATCTTGAACCGCGGTCGGCATTTTCACTGCTCAACAGTACAGACTGGTACCCCCTATAACATTTATTTGCCCTGGCAAACGTATGTAAATGGGGGTTAACAGGGTTAACACTTTTTAAATAAAACGTTTTTAAACATCTAATATTAAGACACTTAAGCCGAAGCAAGGGTTACACTAACTGATGTTTTGAGCACTTAAACATGTCCGAATGTTTGTGGCTATTATCGGCAAAAGCAGGTACACATGAAATCAGGGACATTAACCGCGATCAGGCCATAAAACAAGTATCATTTGATGCTGATTGCTCACCAACATCATAACCTTATTTTGTTAGCAATCTTATAGCAAGTCGTCGCCGCTAAATATTTAGATGCAGTTCCCCTGTCTTATCTGCTGATTTTTAAAAATATGACGCGTTAATTTGGTACTTTTGCACCCTCATTTTAAATTTTAATAGTATCCTGATGGCGTGGTCTGATAAATTGAAGCTTAATAAACAATTATTGCGTTCGGTAAACGAAGCCGGTTTTGCAAACCCTAAAGAGCTCCAGCTTAAAACCATCAACCGCATTATTGGCGGGCAGGACATTATTGCCATTGGCCCTGAAGGCAGCGGAAAAACCACCACTTATGTATTAGGCGTATTAAACCGCTTTAACTATGCTCCCGAAGGCGTTCCGCGCGTATTGGTGCTTGTACCCGAAAAAGAACAAGTGTTTGCTGTTATAGAACAGTTTGACAGGCTTAACAAAAATAAATCTATCCGCATAGTTGGCCTGTACGTCACCCCTGGCTTTGAAAGCCAGATGGATGAGCTTGCCGACGGTGCCGACATTGTTGTAGCCACTCCCGACAGGGCAAGGGCCATCTATCTTAAACTGGCCTTAAATTTAAATAAAGTTGATTTGCTGGTAATAGATGATGCCGACCAGATTGTAAAAAAAGGTTTGCAATTGCCGGTTGTTGAATTGGCTAACAGTATTGACAAGGGCCAGCACCTGGTGTTTACCGAGGTGATGCACGCCAAACTCGAAAAAATGCTTGATCCGTTCATGAGGCAACCGGCTACAATTGAGGTTGATGAGCTGGGCGAAACGGCTATTGAAACCCATGAGCAGCTTTTATATAACGTACCAAACTTTGGCACCAAGCTAAACCTGCTCAATTTATTCATGTACGATGAAGAACTGTTTACTAAAACCATTGTATTTGTAAACACCCAAACAACTGCCGAAAAGCTTTTCCAAAGCCTTAAAAGTCGTTTACGTACAGGTGTGGCATACTTAAACCCTAAGTTCTTCGACTCAAAGGGGTTCAAAACCATTGAAGAGTTTAAAGCCGAAGCAGGTGCAAGAATCCTGATCGTGACTAACGAAAATGACGAAAACCTTAACCTGAGCGGTATCCCCTTCCTGATCCATTTTGATTTGCCTGCAGATAATGAACTGTTTATTAGCCGTGTGGCAAATCCTAATCCTGACGATAAGGAAGAAACGCTGGCAATGACATTTGCTACTGATATTGAGTTAAGCCAGGTGAAAAAGATTGAGCAGATGATAGGGAATAAAATTCCTGTAGCCGAGCTGCCGGATGACCTGGTGATAGTAACCGAGTCGAAGCCTAAAAAAGCGGATGCTAAGGAAGATGTTAAACCCGCAGGTGTTGGTGAAGCTTTTCATGAAAAGAAAGCGTCGAATGCCAAAACTTATAATTTAAGCGCCAGTACTAAGGCCAAAATGAACAAGAAGAAAAAGCACGGATAAAGACTCCGTTGTATCCAGACTTACGAAGTTTTAAAAACTTCGTAAGTCTCCATCGCATTTTTACTATACTATCTCCAAATACAACTCTTCTACCTTTTTCCTTGCCCAATCAGTTTTTCTCAAAAATTTGAGGCTTGATTTTATACTTGGATCATCATTAAAACAATTGATCCGGATCCGTGTGCCCAACTCTTTCCAGCCAAAGTGAGCTACCAATTCATTTAGGATCATCTCAAGGGTTTTGCCATGTAAGGGGTTATTGGGCTGTTGCTGCATATGGCAAAAGTAAATGTTTGTTTTGTTAAAATGGTATAACAAAATTTGTTGCCCTGCCGTTTAAATAGTAAATGATATTAGCTGATATTTAATAAACGGTAAATTTTATTAAATTTAATGCAGCCAATCATGCACGGTTAAACCACTTCTTCAATTTGCCCAAAAATATTTTAATGAATAGCTATAAGTGTTATCTTGTTTTATTGTTGCAAGCTATTTCGTTATGCGTGTTTTCACAAAACCGCCCCATTCATTTTCAGCATATCGGCAGCCGCGAGGGGCTTTCTGAGTTAAACATCAATTGTATTATGCAGGATAGCCGCGGCTTTATATGGGTGGGCACGCGCGACGGTCTTAACCGTTATGACGGTAACAAATTCAAAGTTTTTAAAAACATCGTTAACGATACTAACAGTATCAGCAACAGCTTTGTTCAGGATGTACTTGAGGACAAAAACGGAAACCTGTGGATCTCGACCAGCGGTGGCGGTTTAAACATGTATGACCGTAAACTTGATCGTTTTATCCATTATCGCCATAATCGAAACAATACCAATTCAATTGCGAGCGATATCTTAGTTAAAATAGCGCTTGATAAAAGCGGCAACCTGTGGATCTCGAATCAAAAAGAAGGTCTTGATCAGTTTAATATTGCTAAAAAAAAGTTTACACATTACCGCTATAATGCAGCCGATGCAACCAGTTTAAGCGATAGCAATGTCCGCACAGTTTATGTAGACAGTCAAAATAAGGTATGGGTGGGTACAACCTACGGGGGACTAAATCTTTATAAGCCTCAAAGCGATGATTTTACCCGCTTTGTTCATGATGAAAACATCCCCTCCTCTCTATCAGCTAACAAGGTCAATGCTATTTTGGAAGATAGCGATCATCGTTTATGGATTGGGGTGAGTGATGGGGGCCTTAATTTGTTTAATCCGGCAACCCAAACTTTTACTCATTATAAGAATGATCCGTACAATAATAATTCCCTTTCGTACAACACGGTACAATGCATGGTCGAAGACAGTAATCATAACTTGTGGATAGGTACGGAAAACGGCGGTTTAAGTATTTTTAATTATGCCGAAGGAAAATTCAACAACCACTTTGAGGATGATGTAGATAACAGCAGTATTGCTAATAACTCGGTAGACGTAATCCTAAAAGATAAGAGTGGGAATATATGGATCGCTGCATTTGCATCAGGCCTTAACTTTTATAAAAAAACAAGCGAAAACTTTATACACTACAAGCACGGCGCCCAGCCAAATAGCTTGTCAAATAACTTTGTATTAAGTATTTACGAAGACAAAAATAACAACGTATGGCAAGGCACAGATGGCGGCGGACTAAATCTTTTCAATCCGGAGAAGGGTGAGTTTAAGGTTTATAAAAATAACAAAAACGACAATGCCAGTATTTGCGGCAACTATGTTTTGGCTATACAGGAAGATGCTAAAAATAACCTGTGGATTGGCACCTGGGGCGATGGGGTAAGCATGATGAACCCGCAAACCCGCAGGTTCAGGACATTTAAACACAACCCGGACGACAGTACAAGCATAAGCGGCAATAACATTTATGCCATAACCAAAACACTTGATGGAAAACTATGGTTCGGCATGCTTGGGACAGGGCTTGATTTATTTGACCCTAAAACCAATAAATTTATTCATTACCGCCATAAAGCCAATAACCCCAAAAGCATAAGCAGCGATAATATCAATTCGCTGCTTGGCGATTCGAAAGGTAACCTTTGGGTGGGCACGAATGATGGAGGTGTAAACCTGTATGATGCCGCAACTGATTCATTTAAACCGGTACAATACGAAAAACTGAACAGTGCGGTAGGCAATAATACAGCGCTCGACCTTTTTGAAGATCACCTGGGTAATATCTGGATCTGCACTTACGGCGGTATCTATCGCCTAAATCCTGCTACAGGTAAGGTTACAAACTTTAAAGCAAAGGATGGCCTTCCCAATGATTATGCGTACGCGGTTGAAGAAGATAACAGCGGTAATTTATGGATCAGTACCAATAAAGGCATTTCCAAATACAATCCTAAAACTAACCAATTCAGAAATTTCACCATTGAGGATGGTTTACAGGCCGACGAGTTTAAACCTCACTCGGCTGTAAAAAGTCATGATGGCACTATGTACTTTGGCGGGGTTAACGGGTTTAACATGTTCAATCCCGAAAATATCCATGAAAATATATATAACCCTCCGCTGGTGCTTACTGATTTTCAGATTTATAACAAATCTATCCGCGTAGCTCAAAACAGCGATGATCCGTCGCCCCTGAAAGAAGATATTTCCGAAACTAAAGCAATAGCTTTAACGCATGATCAATCGGTTATATCGTTTGAATATGTATCTATGGACTTTGCCCTAAGCAATAAGGGAACCTATGCTTATTTACTCGAAGGCTTTGATAAAACCTGGAATTATGTAGGCAATAAAAACACGGCCACGTATACCAATCTGCCGGCCGGAAATTATGTATTCAGGGTGAAAAGCCGCAGCGCCGATGGCAAATGGTCTATCCGGCAGGTAAGCCTGAATGTTACTGTGCTTCCGCCTTTCTGGCTTACCTGGTGGTTTATCAGTTTGCTGATCTTGCTGATTGTTACAGCCATTTATGCATTTTATCGCTATAAAGTAAATGCTATAGTGAAACAAAAAAACCTGCTTGAAAAGCAGGTCAGCGAACGTACCGCCGAGGTAATGCAACAATCGGAAGAGTTGAAAACACAGTCCGAAAATCTGCAGACCTTAAATGCCGAACTCCAAAATCAGTCAGAAGAGTTACAGGCTTTGAACGAAGAACTGCTTTCCCAGTCGGAAGAGCTGCAACTGCAAAAAGAACAGGAACGGGAGGCCCGGGAAGAAGCTGATAAAGCCAACCAGGCCAAAAGCATATTTTTAGCTACCATGAGCCATGAGATCAGAACGCCCATGAACGGCGTTATTGGCATGGCCTCGCTACTGGGCGAAACTGAACTGAATGCCGAGCAGCGCGATTATACGGATACCATTATTTCCTGCGGTGATAGCTTGGTAAATGTGATCAATGATATCCTTGATTTCTCCAAAATTGAATCAGGAAAGATGGAAATGGAGCAGGAAGATTTTGACCTGCGCCAGTGTATTGAAGAGGTGATGGATATCTTTTCACAAAATGCAGCCAAACGCGAACTGGAGCTGGTTTACCAGATTGACCCCGCTCTGCCGCAGCAGATTGTTGGCGATAGCTTGAGATTAAAACAGGTGCTCACTAATTTAACCGGCAATGCACTTAAGTTTACGGAACGTGGCGAAGTATTTATTAAAGTATTTTTATCCAAAAATATTGGCGATAAGGAAATTGAGATTGGCTTTAGTGTAATGGATACCGGTATAGGGATCCCGGAGGATAAATTGACAACCTTGTTTAATGCTTTTTCGCAGGTTGATTCATCAACGACGCGGAAATATGGAGGCACCGGGCTTGGCCTTGTGATCAGCCAGCGCCTGGTAAACTTAATGGGGGGCGAAATATGGGCTGAAAGTGTTTATGGAGAAGGCTCTGTTTTTGTATTTACCATAAAAGCCACTATCAGCAACAAACAGTCGAAACATGTACCTATTGTTTTTAATGCCGAAGAGCTGGAGGGCAAAAAGGTGCTTATTATTGACGATAATAAAACGAACCGCTTTATCCTGCAAACGCAGCTCGAGCAATGGGGAATTCAAACGGTGGCGGTGGCCTCGGGCAGGCAGGCGCTTGACATCCTTACTGCCAATAATGGATTTAACCTGGTTATAACCGATATGGAAATGCCTGAGATGGATGGTGTGGGATTGGCGCGGGAAATCAAGAGCAATTATGGAGAATTGCCGGTAATTATGCTTAGTTCTATAGGCGATGGTTCAAAGAAAAAATATCCGGGTTTATTTTCAACTATTTTAACCAAGCCAGTAAAACAATCGCAATTAGGTAAAAGCCTACAGGCTGAGTTCCAGGGGAAAAAACAAGCGCCGGCTCCTGAAGCAAAGCCGGATAAACTGCTTGATATAAATTTTGCGAAAGATCACCCCCTCAGCATACTTGTGGCTGAAGATAACACGGTTAATCAAAAGCTCATTAGCCGCATGTTGGAGAAGCTGGGCTATAGTTTTGAACTGGCCCATAATGGGCATCAAACGCTCGATAAACTAAAGGCTAATCCAACCTTCGATGTAATTTTCATGGATGTACAAATGCCTGAGATGGATGGCTTTGAGGCAACCCGGCATATTCGTCAATATGCTTTTAAGCAGCCTTTTATCATTGCTATGACCGCTAATGCCGGCCCCGACGACCGGGATATGTGTATAAGTGAGGGCATGGACGATTATATTGCCAAGCCCATGAAAACCGATGCACTGATCAATGTTTTAAAGGGCGCTTACAAAATGATGAAGAATGTAAGGGGCAAGTATGTTTAACTGTTGAAAGCAAACTACCTATTGTGATGCCACGCCCCAGTAACAACTATGGCGGATTTTTTTAAGAATGGCAGGTGTTATGCTTGACACTTCATGCTGATATTTATTTTGGTTATTGAGCAGGTACATGGTACCGCTGGTATTGTTATAAATATATGAGCATAAACGCGCGTCTTCACCGTCTTCATCTTTCTTCACGTCAACTCTTATACCGTTGGTTTGGTTACTGGTGTCTGGTGTTAATGCAGGGGCCGACGCTTTTACCCAGTTAATGGTATAATTTATACTTTGCGGCGAAATACCATTAGTACTTTCTTTGTAACTTTTACTATCCTGAATAACTGCAAGCAAACATTTTACGCATGGATCGCCCACCGTTGCTTCCCCATATTTTTTGCGCGGATTATTGATCACACTATCTTTTTTACCTGCTACTGTAACTGTTGTTTTTGAAATATCATTTGATACAGGTTTCGGTTTATTTTGTTTGCAGGCAAATATGGTCATCGCCAAGGCGCAAAAACAAATACATGGTTTAAACAGAATCATGGTTTATAAATTAGCTCTTAACTTATATACATCATTTTAGCCGTTTTGTGTTATCGTATTTTGATATACCAAATGCGGTATTAATCTATAAATAGAGTTTAAACAATTTAAACATAGATTTTATTGCATTTAATGGACAGGTAAAGGACAGTTTTTCTATAAAAATTTCTTAAAATTGCCTGATTTATTTTGCCGGGCCGGTTAATTAGCGGCAGGACTTAAACCATCATAACAATTTTAAAAAAACGAGGTTTACCTTGTTATAAATAACACTGCGGCATATGCAGGATATCATAATAAAATGACTAATAGCGGTACAGGTTCAAATTTAACAGTTGATGTGGTTTTAATTGGCGCAGGTATTATGAGCGCCACCCTTGGTGTAATGCTTAAAGAGCTGCAGCCCGATCTGACGATTGAAATTTTTGAACGCCTGGATGTTATCGCTGCCGAAAGCTCGGCACCGATGAACAATGCAGGTACCGGTCACTCGGCATTTTGTGAATTAAACTACACCCCCCAGCTTCCCGATGGTACCGTTGAAATAAAAAAAGCTATTAAAATTGCCGAGCAGTTTGAAACCAGTAAAGAGTTTTGGGCTTATCTTATTGAACAGGGCCTTTTAAATAACCCGCAAAGTTTTATCCGTAAAGTGCCGCACATGAGCTTTGTTTGGGGCGAAGAAAACGTTGAATATCTAAAAAAACGTCAGCAGGCCCTTACCAAACATCACTTTTTTAAAGGGATGGAATACTCGGAGGATAAGGCTCAAATAAAGAAATGGATCCCACTGGTGATGGAAGGCCGCGACCCTGATGAAAAAGTATCGGCAACGTTTATGGATATAGGCACCGATGTAAACTTTGGCAGCCTTACCAGTGCGCTTATAGACGAGCTTAAACAAAAAGGGGGCGTAAACATAAGCCTTAATCATGATGTAAGGGATATTAAACGCAATGCCGACGGCACCTGGAAAATTACCGTAAAAGACAAAAACACAGGCAATAAAAGAAAACTGAATGCCAAATTTGTTTTTGTTGGTGCTGGTGGTGGTGCCTTGCCCTTGCTGCAAAAATCAGGGATCCCGGAAAGTAAAGGCTTTGGCGGCTTCCCGGTAAGCGGCCAGTGGCTGGTGTGTAATAACCCCGATATAGTAAAACAACATGAAGCTAAAGTTTATGGTAAAGCATCGGTTGGTTCGCCTCCAATGTCGGTTCCGCACCTGGATACCCGGATGATTGATGGTAAACGAGCTTTACTTTTTGGACCATATGCAGGTTTTTCAACCCGCTTCCTGAAAAAAGGATCATTGCTTGATCTTTTTAGCTCTATTAAACTAAACAATATACTTCCCTTGCTTGCTGTAGGGCGCGATAACTGGCCTTTAACCAAGTACCTCATTTCTCAGGTTATGCAATCGCCTGCCGACAGGCTTAACGCACTTAAAGATTACATGCCAACGGCCAAAGCCGGGGATTGGGACCTGGATATAGCCGGTCAGCGTGTACAGGTTATTAAAAAGGACGCCAAACATACTGGTGTGCTGGAATTTGGCACAGAGGTGGTTACCTCTGCTGATGGTAGTATCTCGGCCTTGTTAGGTGCCTCACCGGGCGCTTCGACTTCGGTACCTATTATGATCCAGCTTATCGAACGCTGTTTTAAAAAACACGTCAAAACAGAGGCCTGGCAGCAAAAATTCAGACAGATGATCCCTTCATATGGTGTGTCATTGGCCAGTAACGAGGCTTTGAGTGACGAGACCAGGGCAAGAACGAGCAAAGTGTTAGGATTGATTTAAAATTAGCTTAGTTTTCATAAGCCAAGGAAAAACTTATTGGTACAGAATAAATTGCATCAACAGTAATTCCATAACTGGTGGCGGGTTTCCAGGGCGGGGATAAACGAATTACACGCAAAGCTTCTTCGGCCAGGATTTCATTTCCCTGTACGCAGTGAATGTCATGTAGAATACCCAGCCGGTTAACAGTAAAGGTTAAGATTGCCCGCCCCTGTATATTATGATTGCGTGCTTCAGGCGGGTATACTATACTCTTCGCAAGATAGCTTCCAAATTTGTTTAGCCCTCCCATAAATTCAGGGACAGTATATTCCATATTAAAAGGATATTTATTACCGCTTTTAGCATAGCCGTTTCCTTTAATCACGTTGCCGCTTTTATAAGTTGCCTCATATCGTAAGGTATCGTTTAATGATCCATTCCAGGCGCCGTCTTTTAAACCGTCTTTTATAGGGCCGGTACCGACTACACTTTTAAAATCATTTGAATAAAGTATTGCAGTTCCGTTGCCGTTTTCGGCTAACATCCGCCCTGTTGAGTCACTGCATTGGCTTACTGTCAATGTTTCGATTGGAACCCCGGAATTAATTTATAACCTCGGTGTAATACATTAATCAACTATTGCTTAACAGGAAGAATTGTGCCCTCTTTCATCTCCTCGTTAGCTTGTTTAACCAGCTTGTCACCGTCTTTCAACTCACCGGTAATTTCTACTTTTTCTTTGCCTGTAAATCCTGTTTTTACATCTACCCAATTGGCTTTGCCGTTTACCAGTTTCACCACAAACTTGCGTTCCTGCGTGGTTACAACAGCCTTGTAAGGTACCGTAAAGCCAGGATCAGGACGATCAACATTTAAGGTGATCTGGGCAAACATACCGGGCTTAAGCTGTTTTTTTTGATTGGGGAAACTAAACTCCCATGTTTCGTTCCGGGTATCTGAGCTGATCGCTTCAGATTTCCGTGCAAGATTGGCTTTAAATATAACTCCCGGCAAAGCGGAAACGGTAAACGAGGCCTGGTTATCTTCTATTTTAGTGGCATTATAAGCCTCCGGTACCGGTACCTGGATCCTTAACAACGAGTTATCCTCTACTGTAAAAAGCAGGATCTTACCGGTATTATCCACATAATCGCCTTTAAAAATATTACGGGCGGTAACTACTCCGTTAAATGGTGACCGGATAACGAGGTAATCTTCTAATGCATGGTTAGCCCGGGTAGCAGCTTTGGAAGCTTCATAAGCGGAGCTGTCTGTTTTCATTTGGTTGCGGGCAATATCCAGTTCATTATCTGATATGGCGCCGGGTGTTTTGGATGCTTTTAACAGCCGCGAGTAAATGCTTTTGCTGGACAGGAACTTAGAATAAGCTCCCTGGCTGTTACTGCGACTCTGCGCCTCGCCGGCTTTTAATTCAGGCGCGTCCAGGATACAAAGCACCTGGCCTTTACTTACCGTGCTGCCAATGTCCGCTTTTACATCTTTTACGTAACCGGCTGTACGGGCATAGATATTGGCGCGGTCGTTTGGAATAATTTCCCCGGTGAGGCTGAGTTTATTGCTCACCTTACCGGCTTTAAGTTCAATCAGCTCTACAGGTTGTTTTACCGGCGCCACCGTAGCTACTGGCGTCTTATTTTCATTGTTGCCGCAAGCCCCAAGTACCAGCAACAGGCCTAATCCTAAATATGTATGTAATGCTTTCATGCGTTTGGTTCGGTAATGGTAAAGTATTTGCTTTCCTTATCGTCGGGATCAAGTGAAATTAACTTAACCGGACGGTCGCCAGTTAAGACCTGGTAGATCAACGGTAAAATCAACAGGCTTAAGAGCAACCCGAATAGTAACCCGCCTATCACGGCTATGCCTAATGGCGCGGTCTGATCCCCGCCCTCACCTATTCCCGATGCCACCGGGACCATCCCGGCAATCATTGCAAGGCCGGTCATCAGGATTGGCCTTGTCCTGTCCCTGATTCCGATCAGAAATGAATTTTCGGCTCTTAGTTTACGATAATTTTCCGCCTGGATGATAAACAGGATAGCATTGGCAACCGCCACGCCAATGGCCATAATACAACCCATGTAAGATTGAATGTTTAAGGTTTTACCCGTTAGCCACAGCAGTAAAAAACACCCGGTCAATACGCCCGGTATAATACCGATCACGATCAACGAAACCCTGAATGATTGGAAATTAACAACCAGCAGCAGGAATATCACGACAATGGCCAGCAGGACACCGATTTGCAGTTCATCAAATGTTTGCTGAAACACTTCTGCCTGGCCTTGCTGCTGGATCTTCATACCAGCGGGCAACTTCCCTAAGCCTGCAATAATCTTATCAATATCGTCGATGGCCGCGCCTAACGATTTACCGTGCAGGTTAGCCGTAAGCGTGATAAAACGCTTTTGGTTTAAACGGTCATACTCCCCTTCTATCCTACCCATCTTCCAGCTGGCCACATCCCTCATAAACACCTGCTTGCCGCCATTTGAGCCCAACAGGATATTATCAACCTTACCAGGATCATTCATGATAAACTCGGGCACCTGAACTTGCACCTGGTAAGCAGTGGCGTTAGCTTTATCCAGCCAGTAATTAGGTTGCGTAAACCTGCTGGAGGACGTGGCCGCGATCAGTGATTTACTTGCGTCATCTACCGTTAAGCCTAATTGTCCTAACCTAACCCGGTCAAACTCCAGTTTCATGGCGGGGTAACTTTGAGGTGCGCCATAGGTAATATCCCGCAGGTATGGCAATTTATGTAGTTGATCCAGGATCCGCTGCGCAAAATCCCTGTCCTGTAATAAATTTTTACCCAATATCCTAATCTGTACAGGGGTATTGGTGCCCTGGCTCATCACCTGGTCTACCAGGTCCGACGGCTCAAAGGAAATTTGCATACCGGGCATTTTCAGGGCCACTTCTTTTCTCAAAGTTTCCTTAAAATCTTCGAGATGTATGCCTGCATCCTCCACGAAATTAACTTTTAGAACTGCCTCCTGGGGGCCGCTTGTCCATAAGTGAATAGCATTAACAGGATATGACGAGCCCTGGTTGCCAATAAAGGCAGAGGTAATGGCTATTTTTTGCCCACCCGATAAACTATCTATCAGGGCCAGCAATGCTTTGGTTTTGGTTTCTGTACGTTCCAGACGAGTGCCATCGGCTAAGCGTAACCTAACCTGGAACTGGCCGGCATCAACTTTAGGAAATAATTCTTTACCTAAAACATTAAACAATAAAACCGCGGCAATCACAGATATCAACAGGTATAGCGTAACAATCAATGTAGATGCGGTGGCGGCTTTTGTCAGCCATCTGCTATGCCGGTCTTTAAATTTGCGCATCCTTTCCCCCTCTTTCGCGTTTTCGCCCGGATGATCCTTAAAAAGCCAGTTGGCCATGACCGGGACAAAGGACTGAGAAAGCAGGAATGACGCGATCATGGCCAAACCTACCGCTAAGGATAAAGGCAAAAACATCGCTTTAGGAATGCCGGACATAAAAAAAGCCGGGAAAAATATCGCAAGGATACATAGCAATATTAACAACTTGGGCAATGCTATCTCTTTAGAAGCTTCCAGTATCGCCCGGCCTTTCGGCTCGCCTTTTTCCTGGTGATGATGGATATTTTCTATGGTAACAGTAGCTTCATCTACCAAAATACCTACGGCCAGCGCCAGGCCGCCTAAAGTCATGATATTGATGGATTGCCCGAATAATTTCAAACAAATAACCGCTGATAACAAGGCCAGCGGAATAGTAAGCACTACAATGAGCGAGCCCCTCCAGTCGCGCAGGAATAACAGTACCATCAGGCCGGTGAGCACGGCGCCCAATACCCCTTCTGTAGTTAAACTTTTTATCGAATTGATGACATAGCCCGATTGGTCAAACTCGTAGCTCACTTTGATATCCGGCGGTATGGCAGCCTGCATATCCGGCAATGCCGCTTTAACCCGCTGAACCACATCCCAGGTAGAAGCATCGGCCCTTTTGGTTACAGGAATATATACTGAGCGTTTGCCGTTAATGAGCGCATAACCTGATGTAATATCCGCCCCATTATCTACCGCGGCCACATCATGTACAAAAACAGCCGGGCCGCTGCCAGTTTTAATGGGAATATTAGCCAGGTCCTGGATATTTTCCACAACCGTATTTTGCGGCGTGATCAACGTTTGGTCGCCCACACGAATATTGCCCGATGGGGTGATGACATTCCCCTTGGCAATGGCGGTTACCAGGTCCTGGGGTGTAACGTTGTAACTACGCAATTTATCAGGATCAGCTTTAATGAGTACGGTTCTCTGGTTACCCCCAAACGGCGGCGGGGCGGAAACACCCGGCAGGGTTGAGAACATGGGCCTTACCTTAAACAAGGCCAGGTCCTGCACTTCAGACAGGGAGCGCGTTGAGCTGAATACCAGTTGCCCTACCGGTACGCTGCCACCGTCAAAACGGGTAACAAAGGGGGATATAGTACCCGGTGGCATAAATGCCCTGGCCCGGTTCACCATCGCCACAACCTCTCCGGTGGCCTGGCCCATATCCGTACCCTCGTGAAAGTTCAGCTTTAGCAGGGTTACGCCTTGTATAGTCTTGCTTTCAACCGATTTGATGCCGGTAACATACAGAAAGTGGTATTCATAATAAGAAGTGATATAACCTTCCAATTGCTCGGCAGACAGGCCGCCATAGGTTTGTGCTACATAAATGGTTGGGGTGCCCAGTTTTGGAAAAATATCCACGGGCATATTGCGAATAGAAATTACGGAAAAGAAAATGATGGCGATAACCGCGACAATGATCGTTACCGGTTTTCTTAATGAGCCATATAAAAGCTGGATGATATTCATTTTCCGTATTGATTTAAAAAGAGATCTATATTGCCCTGGTAAGCGGCCTTAGTTAATAAAGATTTCCAGGCTCCCCAATAAGCGATCTTAACCGAGGCTTCCGATTGGTAGAGCAATTGCAGGGATTGGATCACATCATAATAACTGATGAGCCCCGACTGATAGCGGGATTGTATTGCCTGGTAGGCGTACCGCGCCGCTTTCAATGCTTCCGGGGCCAGGCGGGCAGATTGTATGGACTTAGTTAAAGCGGAATCTGCTATTTCCCGCTCAGTATTCAAATGAAGTTCGGTTTGTTTAAGCTGCTCCCGGCTGGCCTCAATATTCAGTTGCTGCTGTTTGAATAAGGGTTTCTGTCGAAATACTTCCATGATAGGAAAAGAAAGCTGTGCGCCGATACCATAATTATACCGCTCAAAACGCCACCCATCACCATTATTAACCGCCCCATCGGCGGCTACGCCTGATCCGCGGCCATAACCCACGCTCCAGATAGTTAGTTTAGGCAAAAGGCTTCTTTTGTAGGTTTTAAGGGTTAACTCATTGGTCAGTACATTGGTTTTTTGCAAGCTAAGCTCGGGATGTTCAGTATCATCAGCATTGAGTGGAACAACAGGCAGGCTCTTAAACATCGCAGAATCTGCCACCGGGGTACCGGGTAAGTTACCACCGGTAAGTTCTTTTAAAACGATCAGGCATGAATCCCTTCGGCGTTCAAAAGCTATGAGTTGGATCTGTGCTTTAGCCAGTTCGGCGTGAAAAGTAGATGAATCCGTTCCGGGCCTTAACCCGCTTGATACAACAGCCTGCGATTGTTTCAGGTGATAAGCATCCCTGCTGATATTACTTTGATAAACTTTAACCAGGTCGGCCGTAAGCAGGTAATTGAGCCAGGCATTAATCACAAATATCTTATGCTGAAAAATGGTAAGCGTTTCGTCGGCTTGCCCGTTTTTGAGTTTCCCCCTGGCCAATTCAACGGTTGCTCCACGCTGCCCAAAGGTAAAAGGCTCCCATTGCAGGTTCAGAGCTGCGGCACTTCCTGGCGTGCCTTTATAATCATTTGATTTGCTTGGCGGGCCGCTGATAGGTGTAATGTATTGCGGGTAAATCATACCCGTAATATTGTTGTAAGTAGCGTAATCTACCTGGTAAGATGCATTTATAGAAGGAATGATGCCGTTTTGCTGTAATTTAACGGCATATTGCAATCCCTGGGTCTGCAAACGTTTGGCTTTAATCAGCGGATAATTACGGGCCGCCGTGCTGAGCAGGGAATCAAGGTAAATGCTGCCGGATTGCTGCGCATGAAGCTGCAGACAAAATAACCCCATGGCCAGCATCAACAGTATAATTTTTGAGGTTTTAGCCTGATAAAATTTCGAATAGGTTTTTGAATACACTATATATAAATTTATGGTTGCAACGCTATAAACAATCTACAGGAAAAGCTTGAATAAAATTTACTATTTGGACAGATTTTACTTTTTGGCCAGGCTTTTTTTATACTCCGAAGGGCTTTGCCCCGTATGCTGTTTAAAAATCCTCGAAAAATGGCCCTGATCAGAAAAGCCGGTCAGGTAAGCAATTTCTGTGAAGCTGTGGGTGGTGGTCCACATCAGGTTAATGGCTTTTTCAATCCGCATTTTCCGGATATAATCGCCAAAACTCATATTCTCAAAATATTTGGAAAACTCCCTGGATAAATAGGCCGGATTGATTTCCAACTCTTCAGACGCCTGTTGCAGGCTCAGGCTCATATTGGTATCGATCTGGCCCTGGATCATCTCTTTAAGTTCCTTTGTCCAGGATGGCGCTTTTTTATCTTCTTTAGTTTTGAGGTACTGGTGGTAAACCTCTATAAGCCTTTGTTCAACAGGCCCGTCTGTATGTTTTTGTTTATGGAGGTATTTAGCCCAGTTGTATAGTCCGTCGTAGATCACCATGCCTAATGCCAGGAGTTGCTGATCATCGGCAATATCATGCCTTAACCCCGAAAATACCGCTTCCAACCCGGCTGATTGCGGCGCAAAATCGTGACGGTCGGTGTCCGCGCCCCTGATTATTGAGGCCAGTCGATTTAAAGCTGCATCTTTTAACTGGTGTTTTTTAAGGAAATAATCAAAGGTGCATTGATCTTCGTAATGGGTATATTCTACATTGGGAATATCAAAGGGGATAGCATCCAGTTCAGCTGCCTTTGCCAGCACTTCCTCGTACGGGACGTAGATAATTTCACCTTCAGGATCAATGAAGCGTTTTATGAGCCACGGGCAGGCAATACGGTCAATTTTAGGACGGGCACGCGTGATCCATTTCATAGTGGATCAAAGTTAAAAATCTAAAGCATATTAGTGGCGACCCCATTCCTATAATCGGCAATGGAATTAGTGATAATTATGATACATAAGATTTTTTCGACTACCAGAATTATTGTTTTATCATTCCGCTATGCGCATCGGCCAGGCGCTCTACCTCAACACTGGCTAATATAAATGCGCCGACACCTTTAGCATCGTTAGTTATTACCTTTTCGCTTAAATAATACTCGTAACTCCCATCCCGGTATGGTTTCCCTCCAAGACCCGACACACTCACGGTGCCGTTAAGATTCAACTGCCCATTTGCATCTGTTTCAATAAACTTTTTGATAATTCCGTTGTAGCCTTTTTGAATGGCGGGTAAATAGTTTGGTTGTAAGTATCCCTGCCTCACCGCTTTTGCCATGGTATATACAAACATGCATGATGCCGATGCTTCCGGATAATTCCCTTTGGCGTCACTTTTGTCAAGTACCTGGTACCACAAGCCAGAGTTTTCATCCTGATATTTAACAATTGCCTCGGCAAACCGGTTAAGTATTGCCAGTAACTCCACGCGTTTGGGATGCTGCGCCGGAAAATAATCAAGCACATCAACCAATGCCATCCCATACCAACCCATTGCCCGGCCCCAAAAATTAGCCGACTGACCAGTTTCCGGGTTAGCCCAACGTTCTTTTTTACTTTGGTCCCAGCCATGATACAACAGCCCGGTTTTTGTGTCGCGGACCTTTTCTTCCATCAGGATAAATTGCCTGGCTATATCATTAAATGCGGTATCTTCATGAAAAGCGGCAGCATATTCAGTATAAAAAGGCTCGCCCATATATAAACCGTCCAGCCACATCTGGTTTGGGTAACGGTTTTTATGCCAAAAGCCTCCCTGTGGTACACGCGGTTGTTTCCGCAGTTGTTCACGCAGCAACGTTGCCGCTTTATAGTATTTTTTGGCACCCAGCACTTTATATAACGTCAACAAATTACGGCCGCACAATACGTTATCTATATTATAATCAGCTTGCCGATAGGTGCGGATATTGCCGTCGGCCGTAACATATCTGTCCATACATTGCTGTATATAGGTGAAGTATCTTTTGTCGCCTGTTTGTTGCCACACGCCTTCTATGCCTTTCAAAATCACGCCCTGGTCATAAGTCCACTTGTCGCCGGTTGTCAGGCTGTCTTTCCAGATAGTCATAACCGTTTGTGCCATGCGCTGCGAATAAGGCTGCTTGTTTTGAGCCTGTAATATCAATGAACACTGTGCAAGGATGGCAATAACAAGCAGGCACCTTTTTATAAGCTGATCACTTCTCATACAAATTTATTTTGGTGATGATAAACTAACCGGATCATCTTCGTTTATTTTTATTTATTGTTGATTTACAATTGATGGATACCGGTTCCAATATATGCTCACACATCGTATTAATTATTAGGCGTTACCCTAAACCAATCTACATCAGCATAACCCGAATCATTGATCTGGCTTGTACGTGTACAAAACAAGCCAATCTTGGCCCCAATCCAACGGCCTGCCTCGGCCGTAAATGGCCTGCCGGTACTTTTATAATCTATTCCATCGGTGCTGTAGCTGAAGTTACATACGGCATTCTTCGTTACTTTAACACGCAGGTAAACAATTGGTGACGATAGCTTCGTAATCACTTCCTCCAGCTCCTTTTTGCCCTTATCTGCTTCCGTACAAGTAGTAAATACCAGGTATATGCCATCTTTTTTACTTTGCATGGCTATATTAGCGTAGCTGAAACCCATAATGGTAAGTCCCGTTTTTTCACCCTCCAGCTTTAAGTTAGGCGTGAAGGTGATTTTGGCAGTAGCCATAAATTCATCAGCCGGAAACTTTTGTAACAGCACATTTGGCGTAAACCACAGGTTAGCGGGATCATTTGGGGGTTGATAACTATAAAGCCTCAAAGCGCCTTTATTGGTGTTCATAAACATCCATACGGGCTTCGCGTTAGCTATCCATTGCCATTGTAAGCCTGGAGACATGGTATTAAATTCGTCACTTTCCTGCGGAGTGCTCACCGGAAAGATTTTACCAACATTGGGCTTTTTATACGTTAATACCGGTTCGCCTTTGCCATCACCATCCTTATCCACACCAATAACAGGCCAGTTATCCTTCCAGATCATTGGTTGTAAATGCACTACGCGCCCATAAACGCCCTTATCCTGAAAATGTAGAAACCAGTCTTCTCCGGTTGGTGTATCCACCCATGCACCCTGATGCGGGCCATTGATGCTACTTTTCCCCTGATCCATTACCACCCGCCGCTCATATGGCCCATAGATATTTTTTGAACGCAGCGCCAGTTGCCAGCCTGTGGGGACGCCCCCTGCCGGAGCAAAAATGTAGTAAAACCCGTTACGCTTATAAAACTTCGGGCCTTCTATGGTAGGGTCCATTTCATGTCCGTCATAAACAATCACGCCATCGTCAACTACCCTGGTTCCGTCATTATTTAATTTATTTACAGCGATTACGCTTTTTATACCTGCCCGGCTTCCTGCAAAGCCGTGCACAAGGTACATGCTGCCGTCGCTATCCAGCAGCGGGCAGGGATCTATTATACCTTTGCCTTCCATTACCATAACGGGTTTGCTCCAGGGGCCGGCGGGATTTTTTGCTTTTACCACGTAAATGCCAAAATCAGGGTCAGGATAATAAATATAAAATTCGTTATGGTAATAGCGGATGGCGGGAGCCCAAACCCCATCGCCGTGCCGCGGTACGTCAAAATGATCAAAGGGTGGCTGCTTCAATAACGCGTAACCTAAGATGCTCCAGTTAACCAGATCTTTTGAATGCAAAACAGGCAAACCCGGAATTGCTTCAAAGCTTGAAGATACAAGATAGAAATCGTTGCCAACGCGAATAGCGTCAGGATCGGAATAATCGGCATTTATCACCGGATTTTTATAGGTGCCATTACCCTGATCAGCCACCCATACTTTAGAGATATAATTGGCACCAGTTACGGATAGTCCTTTTTTTTGTTGCGCAAGAACCTGTCCGTTTATAATTAATAGCGTAACGAACAGTAATTTATTTTTCATATAAAGGTTTAACATTTGAATGCGCGATATGCGGGGTAAGTCCAAGCTTTAACGACCGGATGCCTGCTAAAACTATTTCGGCCATTTTCAGGGCTCCCAACTCATTAAAGTGCGTATCATCAGCCCGGCCTTCCGGATAGTTAATACTTTCTCCCGGAGTAAGGTAATTAAACAACTTTTTTGATCCCTCGGGTCCGAGTTTTTGCAATAAAGCCTGGCTTTCCCTGTCCAGATCAATTAGCGGGACCTTTTGTTCTGCTGCCAGTTTACGCACTATGGCCGAATATACTTCATGTGTGCCAACTATGTATCCTGTTGTATCAAACTTTCTTCGTGCTGCTGGTGTCAGCAATACCGGGTTTGCTTTTTTTTCTCTGGTTTCGCGGACGAACCTTGCTAAGTTATCCCGGAACCCCTGCTCATTGATATAGCTCTTTTTAGTAGGTACCTCATCATTGTGGCCAAACTGTATAAATACATAATCTCCTTCCTTTAAACTGCCGATAATAGAACTCCATAAGCCTTCACTAATAAACGTTTTGGTGCTTCGGCCATTCTGAGCACGGTTGTCAACAACTACCGTACTATCAAAAAAAGCGCTGAAAGGCATCCCCCAACCTGTCTCGGGAAATGCCTTTGGCTGCTTATTGGCCATTGTTGAATCACCCGCCAGGTATACGGTGGTATGGCCGGGAGTAATCAGAAAAGACATCAACAACAACGCGCTTATTAAAACACAAATAAATAATAAGCCTTTAATTTTAATATTACCACTCCTATACATCATATATCGTTTTTAGCAAAATTTTTTCTCTCCGGTTGCATACTTATAGCAGGCTCAAAAAATATAAAAAGGGATCATTTATCAGATCCCCTTTTATACCGTTTCAAATTAATTATAGCCCGGGTTTTGTTTAAATACATCTTTATTGGTTACGGCATCAATTTGTCCCTGAGGTATGGGTCGTACCAATTCATATGGCTTGAAATTGGCTGCGGCGTCCGGGTTCATAGCCTGGATCCGGCTCGCCAATTTACCCGTCCGCTTCAAATCAAACCAGCGTAACTGTTCGCCGCCCAACTCACGTGCTCTTTCGTCCAAAATAAAATCGAGCGAAACCTGTGCGGGAATGATCTGCATTTCTGCTATATGACCAGGTTTTGCTGCCCTTGTCCTGAGTACGTTAATATAAGTTGCCGCGGTTCCCGGGTCGCCCAGGTTTAATTTTGCTTCGGCAGCAATCAGGTACATCTCGGCCAGCCTGATCACAAAGACATCGCGGGCACTTTGGGCCTCAGCCACACTTGCGCGTGTTGAATCTTTAAATTTCGATAAAGAAACATAAAACTTACGCTGAATAGGTACCCCATTTGATTTATATACCTTGGACAGGTCATAAGTAACGTATTTACTGCTCTGCGAGGCTGCAGGTATAGTTGCATTAGGGGTATAACAAACCGTATCGCCAACTTTAACAGCATTACCATTATAAGTACCTGCTTTGTTAGCATACCAAACACTCTGAAAGGAGCCGGCATAGCGTGAATCATTTTGCTGATCAAACATGTTTAAATAAGCTAAAGTGGGCATATACCTGTTAAACGGCCTTCCGTTTGGAATATCACGGACGAGCAGGCTTGAATTTACCTGGTCATAAACCATCAGGTATAGTAAGTGCCCGTTGTTTGAACCCCGATAGTGCCCGTTTGGATATGTTGCCGAGGTAAGATCATTATTGGCCAGGTTGGTTGAATAATCAATGGCCCAAATCACTTCCTTATTTTTCAGGTTCCCCATATTCCACAGATCAGCATATTTAGGCTGCAATACATAGCTATAGTTTTTAATCACATCATCGGCCATGTTAAATGCCTCGGCATTCATACCCCGGGTTAAGTACATCCGTGCTAAAAAAGCTTTAGCTACCGGCACTGTTGCCCGTCCATAATCGGTGGTGGTTGGAGTCAGGTTAGCTACTGCAAATGTAAGATCTTCAAATATCTGCTTATAAAAAGTCTCAACCGGTGTTTTATTAGCTTCTGTATTGGCACCTGCGGTTGGTTTGGTGGTAAAGTTTACACCGCCCCAGGTTTCAACAATATGCCAGTAATAAAATGCTCTTAAAAAACGCAGCTCGGCTTCGCGGTTCAATTTTTGGGCTGCCGTATAATCTGTAACGGCAGCAATCTGGGCTATGCCCGTATTGCATAAATTTACACCGGCATACAAGTTGTTCCACAATAAAGGCAGCGGGTCTGCGGTGCCTTGTAAATTAATATATTGAGTAAACATTGGGTATGGGTCGCCGGTACCGCTCGTCCAGATATCCGTTCCCATTTCAGAGGCCAGGTACCCTTCTTCCTTCCCATACCAAAACCGGGTATAGGTATAGGCTGCATTAACCAATGTTTCAAAACCTACCGCTTTGGTATAAACCGTTGTAGCGGTTAAGTTACTGGGGTTATATTCTTCGAGCTTTTTGCTGCAGGCACTAAATAAAGTGGCAATGGCTATAAGCAGCAGCGCCCAACTTTTTAGTAAATTTTTCATAATATATTTTTTAAGATATTAGTATTTGTTAAAAAGAAAGGTTTACACCGGCCAGGAACAATTTAGTAAGTGGCCTGTCAAATGAACCACCGCCTTCCGGATCATAATCTTTTATCTTTGAGAAGGTCGCAAAGTTTTTGGCGCTCACATAGATTCTTAAATTAGACACATGGATGGGTTTAGTTACACTTGCGGGAAAGGTAAACCCAAGCGTTGCGTTCCTTATTTTAACATACGAACCATCTTTATAGCCCAAGGTTGAAGCAAATGGCTCTGATGCCTTTGTGATATTGGCACTTGGCCTTGGGTAGGCGTTTGTTGGGTTTTCCGGCGTCCAATAGTCTACATTGGCGCCATTTTCAATTCCATTAGGCTCATACTTCAATGCGTATTGAGATACGAACATCTGCCCGATACGTCCAAATACCTGCACATTTAAATCGAAGCCCCTATATTTAAAATCGTTGCTAAAGCCAAAGCTATACCTTGGGACAGCTGAGCCAAGTATTTTACGGTCAAATGTTGTGGTAAACTTTCCGTCATTATCTAAATCAGCAACCTTAATATCACCTGGCTTGTACCCATAAGTTGCAGCCTGGGCGGCTTCAGATGTTTGCCAGATACCTGTTTTTTGATAATCGTAAAAAGATACAACCGGGTAGCCTATAAACCAGCCATTGGCAAGGTCGTTCACACCATTTGGTAAATAAGTGATGCGTTCCTTATTGCGTGTATAGGTGATATTGGATGTCCATGTAAAGCTTTCTGATTGGATGTTAATGGTTTTCAGTGCAATCTCAATACCTGTATTACGACTTTTGCCAACATTGGCCAATGTTCTTTGCGCTCCTGTTGAGGCAGGTAATTGCTGTGGCAATAACAAATCCCTGGTGTGCGAATCATAATAATCTATAGTGCCCGAAACCCTGTCTTTATAAATTCCGAAATCTATACCGGCGTTTAAGGTTCCTGTTAACTCCCACTTTAATTGAGGGTTTCCGATATTGGGGTCAAGGCCATATGCTAACGCGGTTATATCGTTCCATGAAAATGGAATAAGCACTGCCTTACTTTGGGTTTGGTATGCGCTTACAGCAGCATTGCCGGCAACCCCATAGCTTAAACGTAATTTCAACTCAGAAAACACGTTTTGGGTTTTCATAAATCCCTCATCAACCACACGCCAGGCCGCGGCAGCCGAAGGGAAGAATGCCCATTTATTTCCCGACGACAATACGGATGAACCATCAGCACGCCCGGTGAGGGTTAGTAAATACCTATCTTTAAACGCATAATTTAAACGTAATGCTCCTGAAGTTAAATGTTGCCCAACGTAATTACTTGATATTTTTAAGTTAGACGGATTGTTTTGCAGCGCGTAGAAAGATTGGTCGGGTATTAATTGTCCGGTGCCTTGTGCTGCAGATTGGTCCATAACATTTGATTGATAACTGGTAACACCCGTTACAACTACGCTATGCCTGGCTATTGTCTTTTGCCAGGTAATAATATTTTCCCAAAGCAAATTAGTTTCGTTTGAATTGGTTACTGACGATAATGACCCTGAAGATAAGGCCCGGTTTATAGTATTGGCACTTTCAAAATGGCCGTTTCGTGAACCAGATAGTGTGATACCTAAATTTGACCGTATGGTTAAACCATTTATTGGCTTCCATTCTGCATAGGCGGTTGAAAGCAAATGAGTAATCTTGTTTTTATTTACAAACTGGGATGCATCATCATCAAAAAGAGGATTGGCCTGGTTACCGTTACCCGGAAATTTAGCTATACTACCATCT
The DNA here is from genome assembly GCF_014643835.1 of Mucilaginibacter rubeus. Lineage (GTDB taxonomy): Bacteria > Bacteroidota > Bacteroidia > Sphingobacteriales > Sphingobacteriaceae > Mucilaginibacter > Mucilaginibacter rubeus. Next base: position 982,123 of record NZ_BMKD01000001.1, read on the forward strand.
GCATTATACGGATTAAAATAAGGAATAATTTTATTGGCTATGGATAATACCCCATCGTTTCGAAGGTTTTGATCATAATAAGCAAGCTGACTTTGCAGCCCCACTTTAAAAGCTTTGAATAACTGGTGATCTATATTTAACCGCAGGGTATACCTGTTTGAGTAATCATTAGCGTATAACCCTTTTTCCTTAAAATAATCAAAAGAAAAGTAAGCTTTTGTTTTTTCACTACCACCGGAAACGCTGGCGTTATAATCCTGTTGGGAGCCTTTATGCAGTAAAAATCCCGGCCAGTAATATGACAGGCCGCTTTGAACTGCAGCCAGATCGCCTGCACTGGTAAAAACTTTCGGATCGTCGGCAGGGGAATTCCATGTTCCGATAGTTCTGAAGCTTTCACGTTTCAGGTTTGCATATTGCGACCCTGTCATGGGTACCGGATAGCCTGCGACATCCGAAATTCCATAATATGAACCCGCGGCTACTTTCGGTTGCCCGCTGCTGCCTCTTTTTGTTGTAATTATAATTACACCGTTTGCTCCGCGCGAACCATAAATAGCGGTTGATGAAGCATCCTTTAAAAACTCCATTGATGCAATGTCGTTTTGATTGATATCTTCATAATTGCTGTACTGGATTCCGTCGACTATATAAAGCGGGCCGTTACCTGCAGATAGAGACCGGTTACCCCGAACAGTTACGCTTACATTTGCACCTGCAGCACCGCTTGTACGCACGATATCTACACCCGAAACCTTTCCCTGAAGCGCTTCCATAGGATTTGATGCCGCAACTTTGGTGATCTCATCCCCCTTAACAGAAACAACGGAACCGGTAAGATCCCTCTTTTTTACCGCGCCATAACCCACAATAATCACCTCTTCGAGCGATTTGCTTAAAGGAACTAAAGCCACCTTTAAAAAGGTTTTGCCATTAACACTCTGTTCTAACGGCCTGAATCCTAAAAAAGTAAATACCAATACGGTATTGGCATTGGGAACAGTAATGGTAAAATCGCCTGAAACATTAGTTGCTACACCGATATCAGTGTCTTTTATCCTTACCGATACACCAGGCAGGGGTTCGCCTTTTTCGTCGGTTACTTTGCCATTTATGGTTATTGTTTCAATTTGCCCATTGTTGCTCGCAGCAGGCCCTGCAGTTGTGGTATTAAACAAAATAATATTGTTGTCTATCTGGCTATACCCAATTCCCCGGTTGGCAAAAAGTTCGTCCAGGATATCCTTTACCGATTTGTCGAGCGAAGAAAGGGTAACACGGGCGTTGGGTGACAGGACATTGTCTTTATATGCAAACCGCAAATTGGTTTGTTTTTCAATTTTTTTGATTACCGATTTTATCGTCTCGTTACCTACTTCCAGCCTGACATTGATCTTATCGAGCGATTGCCCCTTGCTTGAGGATGCCAAGAGCAATTGGCCGGAGACCAGAAATACCAACAGGATCATAAAACTGAATCGCATAACTTTTCGGAACGTGTTTAAAAATTGGCGTGCAGAGGCACCGGATAATGTGCACCATTGCTTAAACGCAAGAGTTTTTTTCATAACTTGCATTGGTTTTAATCGGTTAATAATAATTGGTTAAATACTTGCCCTGTCGCCGAATGATGTGAGAAGTCGTAAGCAACGGGGCTTTTTTAATCTGGAAGGTTTAAAGTATCAATGTTTCATAGGTTTTTTATTTAAGAGGTAAAAAATTGGTTATTATTCACAGCCGGAACCGGATAGTGTAACATCACCCTCCTTACTCCATTTATAGCTCAAATTATTCAGGTGCGATAATACTTTGATAACCTGTTCCAAACCCGTAGTATTTAAGAAGGTGGCGCTAAAACGACAGCTTCCTATCTTTTCGTTATCAAGGATAACTTTTACACCATATCTTTCTGTTAAAACGGCCACGGCTTCTTTCAATGTCATATGATCCATCACCAAATCGGTCTCTTTCCAAAGTACCGTTGTTTTGGCATTCAATATATCTATGGAAGATTGATTATTGACTTCGTTATAACTTATCTGATGATTGGGCAATAAAATGCCTAAAGTTTTTTTAGGGGTTGATACTTTAACTTTTCCACGGGTTACCGTTACCTGGATCAAACTGCCTGCCGATTTAATATTAAATGCCGTACCTAACACGCGGGTTGTAATTTGCCCTGTATGCACCAGGAAAGGGTGAAGCGGGTCATGTCTTACATCGAAATAAGCTTCGCCGGTTAAATATACCTCGCGGGTTTTCCCGGTGAATTTTGCCGGGTAATCTAAATGACTGTTCTTATTTAATGTCACTACGCTTCCGTCGGCCAGCCTGATCTCGTGCACATGGCGGACGGGGTTTGATGGTGTTACCCGGGCCTGCATGGGCATTGGTTTAGGCCTTGTGTGTAAAAAGTACAGGCCTGCGCATATTAACAATGCAATGGTAGCGGCAACCGAACGGATAATTGTTTTGGAGCTTCTTTTTTGAAATGAGTAAACGTTTTTTTCCTTTTTTACAATCTCAAGCAACTTATTGTATAAAACTTCCTGGTGAACGACTTCTGCGTCAGCATCAGGTTTCATTTCAGTATCGGCCCATAGTTTCTCCAATAAACCTTCAATTTCTGGCAAATTCTCCTCTTTGGCCATCAGCTCAAAAAGTTCGTTAAACTCTTCTGTAGTACACGAGGTGTCCAGGTATTTTTGAAATAAGTATTTTATGCGAAAAACAGAGGCTGTTGACATGCTGCACTTGGCTGGTTTAAAACCAATTCATATACATGACGATAAAAAGAGAAGAGAGGACTAATCAGATTTGAAAAAAAATAAAAAAAAACGAGATTGTAAGCAAGATGGATAGTTGACCGTGTTTTATAAACTCGCGCATTTTTTTTAAAGCAGTAACAATGTGATTTTTTACCGTGTTTTTTGACAGGTTTAGCTTATCAGCAATTTGCTCATGCGTAAGCCCTTCTTCCCGGCTTAAATTGAGTATCAATTGTTGCTGCTGAGTAAGCATTTGCAAACAATGTATCACATGCTGGTTATATTCTTTAAAATCGTGATTTGAGGCTGCAGTTGCCTGCTCATACAGCATGTGTTGGTTAAGGAGCTGCTGTATTTTTTTTTCGCGGGCGGCCGTACGTAAAAAGTCGAGTGATTTATTTACAGCCATCCGGTAAAGAAAAGCATCAACATTTTCTACTTCACTTAAGATCTCTTTAGCCGACCAGATCTTTACAAAAATATCAAGCACCAATTCTTCTGCAATTTCGCGAGACTTGACAACTTTATAAATATAGGCGAAAAGCCGGGGTTGGTTTTTTTGGAAGAATAACTTAAAAGCAAGCTCATCGCCCGATGACAGACGCTGGTGCAGCGAATTTGATATTTCGTCACCTGTATCGGATGAGCCCAAATTGTTGAACAAGGCAATATTATAATTGGAATCATAAAGTAACAATCTATTATTCAAATAATCAATAAGTAAGTGAATAAATGATTGTTTAGAATACAATTAATAATACGCTCCGTACCGGTCAACCAATACTTAAATGATATATCCTAAATTATTGCTAAATATAGTGATAACGGAATCTTACGGCCTCCTTCAGACCTGTCCTGACTTCAATACAAGTCCATCCCTTTCAAACCTGATTCCCGGCCAGCCATAGGCCATAAACTGTCGGATATTTTGATGATCTGTACCATCTGGATTTGCCAGTACGGCCCTGTAATGCTCCGCAAATAAATAAAGCGTATCAGGCTCACTTAGATTATTGAGTTGAGCAAAAGCAAAAACTCTGGCGCTGCCCTGGTTTTGTGCTGCTTCGTTATAAACATTGCCATTTTTAAATGCAGTCGGCTGATGCTCATAATAATTGGCAATAAATTCAATAACTTCATTAAATGTAACCGTACCCTCTTTTAGGGCGGTAAGTAGATCAGACAGTTGTTCTTTCATTAAGAAAATATTTTTGCGAAAATAAAATTTAAAAACAGTTATTGATGCAGGTGGTTGATTTCAATTGAAATGGAGCCAGATTAACCGTAGCTTATAGCCAGCCCTGCCCTTTCAGATAAGCAACAAATTGCGGGTTTTGCACGGAAAGTACGGGTAACCATAATCCTAACTTTTCCCGCTCCCAGTAAGGGCCGGCACCAGGCGTGGGACGGGCAAAGCGGTAACGGTAAATAACTGCACGAATATAACGCGGTGGTTTTCCCGGGAAGGGATTTCCGGCAAATAAACCAACTCCCCCCGGGTCATTATGCAATAGTTTCCAGGCCAGATGATATGTCCAGGGGTACTGATCGGCTGTGGACATTGCGGCAAACCACATCTGCCAGTCCAGTCTTAATTGGTATGGCGCCACCTGGCGGGGCGTACCATCAGGCGCGACAGGCAGCCCTTTATAAGGATAAGCTTTCCAGTTTGCACTATCGGGATTGAGGTCTCTTGTTCCTTCAAAAACTACATTAAAACGTTCCTGTCCCACGCTGCCGAATGCACCATAGGTATTTACAAGCTCCAGAGGGTCAAATGAGGTATTCATAATTTGTTTGGGCGACAGGAGGTTAAACGCGGGCTGGAAGCTTAGCAATCCTACTGTACAAGTTACTATCAGTGCGGTGTACTGCATAGGCAGCGAAACTTCAGCTTGCTCTTCGGCCTTCGCAGCTTTGCGTACAAGTACGCCCGGCAAAAGTTTAGCCCAAAAACCATCATCAAGGCAAGCCAGCGCAGGCACAATGGTAAGCCAATTCAAAAAAGAGAGGTTCCCGCTCAGGATGATTGCAAATTGGAACAGAATGATAACGGTACCTGCGATGTGCCTGAATATCCGCGGGCCAAAAACAAACCAGGGTGCCAATAGTTCGGCCAGCCAATTGAACCAAACACCAAGCTGCAATAACGAATGTGGCAGAAAGTGAAACCAGCGACTAAATGGTCCCGGTATTGGCTGGGTTTCAAAATAATAATACAATGCTGTGCCATTACGCCACACAGCATCGCCACGATATTTGATCATCCCCGCGCCAAACATGATCCGGAAGATGAGCCAGCGAAACAGGATGATAACCAGCAAAGGCGGCGGACGTTTGGGAAAAGGCCGCATATCCAACAAAGGGCATAAAAATATAGCAAGAAAACCGGTTTCTGTAAGTTGGATTTCCCAGCCATAACCGTACCACTCCTGTCCAACATGTACCAATGATAGATACAATACCCACAATACCCCCATTGAAAGCCCGTTGGCATAACCGGCCACAACAATCAGGGATAAAATTAAACCTGTCCATGAAACAAGCAGTAATGCCTGATCTGAATGCCAAAACCAAAACACTGAAGGCAGCCGCATAAACCCTGCTCCTTTTGAACCCAGTGCTATACTTACCTGATGCAAATAATGATCAACCGGTAATAAGCCATTTGAGCCGATTAATGGCAGCACCTGGGTTATAGCCACAAGGAACGCCACCGCGTAAACCGCACCCAGCAAACGAAGGATCACAAAACGAGTGAGCCAATACTGAGGTGCTGAGGTATGTTCAAAGCTATATAACATAGTGACGTGTATCTTAAAGTTACAGAGATTTGAAGATTATGGGTAGAAATATTTAATTAACGCAGTGTTCGAATCAAAATGAATTTTCTTGCTCATAGCTTAAGGAGTTCAGCCCAATAAAAGCAGCCATGGCAATTAAATTTATATATTTATTACCTAAAGCTTAATTCTTAAAAAATGTCAAACAATAAAAAAAACTGGTATCAAAGGCATATCGATTCCATGAACTTTGGGCAGCGATTGGCCGACTCTGTAGCGGCTGGCATGGGTTCATGGCGGTTCATCATCATTCAAACCTTAATTGTTGCATTGTGGATGGCGCTAAACGTAGTGGCCTTTATTGGTCATTGGGATCCCTACCCATACATTTTATTAAACTTGTTGTTTTCAACCCAGGCAGCATATGCAGCCCCGATTATCATGATGGCACAAAACCGCCAAAATGAACGTGACCGCGCCCAGGCCAATGAAGATTTCCGAACCAATGTGGAAGCAAAAAAAGAAATTGAAGAATTACAACTGCGCTTAAACGCCATTGAAGTAGACAAGCTCGACAGGATCCTGGCACTGCTTGAAAAAATGGATAAAGAATAATCCATAATCGCACAAACACGAAACCAACCGCCTTTTCAGGATAGTTGGTTTCGTAATCTTTGCCAATCGTTATGGAGTGTAAACTACGGGGCAATGATTGCCGGCGCTTTAAAAAAAATCTTCATAGCTATTATTTTACAGATGTATCAAATAAAGAAACCGTAAACTGGCTATCGGCGTCCGTTTCGCTTGTTTTAGCATAAGGAGAAAATGTTTTGACTGACAACTCGTTGCGCTTAACCGAAAATTTATACAAACGCATCAACCCGTTACCGCCGTTTGGCCTGCTTTGATAATCGTTAAGGAAAGCCTTAATTGTGTGGCCGTTAAAAACTTCTGTACGATAACCCTCCCCATTATCACCAACGTGCCCGCAAAGCATCATAAACAGATTGGGATTGTTTTTAAGACTTTCATAAATAGCCTTACCTTGTGCGTTAAAAGGGGCTTGCGGTGTGTTAGAGCCGGTTACAGGGTTAAAATGTAAAATGGAGTGACTTACAACAATCGCTTTCCGCGAAGCGTATTTGTTTAACATTTGGTTAGCCCAGCCATACAAGCCAGCCTGATCTTCATTAAAAGCATCAAATTCGAGGAACAGTACTATGAAATCAAAGCCGCCTGCAGTAAACAGGTCATAATGGCTATCATTATTGTTGCCGTAATGGCCACCATAATATGAACGGCCCTCAAAGTGTTTTACACCAAAATATTGATTATATCCATTAGTAGTGCCTGTAACCGGGCGCTGTGACGGGAACTGGTCATGATTACCAACAGCCAAACCATAAGGAATACTAACCGGGTTTTCCAGGCCATAAAGCGCGGCTTTGGCAAGGTGCCACTCACTTCTGGCTGTTACCGGGTTATCACCATGTTCGGTAATATCACCCATGTGTGCTACATAAGCGATGTTTTCTTTGGCCTGGTTCTTCTGGATCCAGTCAATCTGGGCTTTGAACATATCAAAAGTTCCGCCAAGCTGAGCCTGGGCCAGGTAGTATTGCGAATCGGGAATTACAGCGATTGAAAAATCACCGGGTTTAACCGTTGCCGCGGGCCCGGGAGCGTTTAAAACGGTATCAATTGAAGGCAATATCTCTTTTGCCTGCGCGTTATAATTCAGCGACAATAAGCCAAAACAAAGCCCTGCCGATAATGCATTTCTGTATTTCAGTAACATAATTTTTTGTTTGAAGGGTTAAACCTGATCCCCGCCTTCAGCAATCTGAAAAGCAGGGATGATAAGTTTTAATGGATCAATAGCCCGGGTTTTGAGTCATTTGACCCGGATTTAAATCAATTTCGGGCTGAGGGATGGGATATAACAATTTGTTGGCTGTTACATTGTATGTATCAGGTGTAAGGTAGTTTACCTGAGTTTTTAGTACAGCTCCAAAAGCGTTCATCACGTCAACAGCTTTGCCGGTGCGTACAAGATCGTTCCAGCGGTGGTTTTCGAAGGCCAGCTCGACCCGGCGTTCATGTGCTATGATAGTGCGCAAAGATGCCTGGTCGGCAGTGGTTGTTGCGGGTAGCCCTGCCCTTGACCTTACTGTGTTCAGTGCAGTTAATGGCGATTTACCCTGCTCGTTCTGTGCTTCGGCTAAAAGCAGCAATGCATCTGAATAACGGTAAACAGGGAAGTTATCACTTGACCCGGTAACCGCAATGAGTGGCGGGTGCTCGTACTTTTTGATGTAAGGTACGCCCATTTTACCTGCTGCCGGTGTATAACCAATTACACTTTTATTGGCCGAATAAACAAACAGGTCGCTGGCGTTATAAGTACCTTCAACAATCCCGATAGAAGCATCAAGGCGCTTGTCATTGGGCTCATAGGCATTGATCAAATCCTGTGTAGGTGTATTCCAGCCACCGGTTGAGCTGTTGTTGATATTAATCCCGATGATGATTGAGGTGTTGGTACTCCGCGGCAAAAAATGAAAAGGCAGCGGATTTGGGGTTGTGCCTAAAACTGTTCCTTCTAAAAACTGGATGTCAAATAATGATTCTTTGCTGTTTTTATTTCCGGGTGTAAAGGCATCTGCGTAATTAGCGTTTAATCCGTAACCCATGCCCGAAAGCGTAGTTAGTAAGGTTTCAGCGTCTGCCCATTTCTTTTGAGTAGCGTAAACCTCGGCCAGGAGAATCGTTGCCGATCCTTTGGTGGCTTCTCCTGTTTGAGGGAATTTCGCCGGTGCACTCAACTCGCTGATGGCATCCTTAGCATCGGCAATAATTTGATTATATATCGCGTCAGCTGCTGAACGTGGTAAAAAGGCATCTTCGGCCTTGGTCACTTCCTTTAAAAATAAAGGAACGCCACCAAATAACCTAACCAGTTTAAAGTAATAAAAAGCCCTTAAAAATTTGGCTTGCCCATCAATGGGCGCCTTAACTGCTGCATCAAAATCTGTTGTTTTCAATCGCTCAATAACAATATTGGTGCGGGAGATGCCGGTATAGCAATGCTGCCAAACAGCGTTTACGTAATCGTTAGTAGATGTATTTGTGAAGTTTGAGATACTTTCGCGATATAAATACGCGGTACCACGGTTGCTGGGATAAGCCTGATAAATGGTATTGTCCGAACGCATTTCTGAAGTAAAGTAATCGTTTACCAAAACATCGCGCAGCGGCGCATATGCCGCAATGTCGGCCTGTTTAAATTGATCGACAGTTTTATAAAATGTAGCATCGGTATAGGAATCCTTAGGCGTAAGATCAATAAAGTCTTTTTTACACGAAGCCGCGGTAAGCGCTGTTAAAGCAAGGATGATATATGTCTTTTTCATACAATGTTCTTTGGGAGATTATTTAAAAGTTGCTGAAACACCAAATGAAAAGGTGCGTGGGATAGGATAAGCATTTTCATCAACGCCGATACCCAGCGTAGGGTCAAGCCCGGCAAAGTTGATCTCGGGGTTCATGCCCGAATATTTTGTAAATACAAAAGCTTGCTGAACAGATGTATAAACTCTCAGGCTGCGCATCAAAAACTTTTCGCCCAAATTAAACCGGTATCCCAGCGAAATATTCTTTGCAGTTAGGTATGAACCATCCTCAACCCATTGCGAGTTAACCTGCCTTCCCATTGCTGTAGTACCGGTTTTTGTACGTGGATAAGCGCCCGAACCAGGGTTTTCCGGCGATCTCCAGCGGTCGGCTGCCGCGGCAAGCATCACGCGTGAACCATCCAGGTTGGTTTGATAAGCCCATTTAGCGGCATTTAATATTTTGCCCCCAACTGAAAAGGCCATGTGTATGTTCAGGTCCCAGTTTTTATAAACAAAGTTGTTGGTAAGGCCGCCGGTAAATGTTGGCGTAGGATCGCCGATAAAGGTACGGTCGTTCACATCATCAATAACACCATCGCCATTAATGTCCTTAACCTTGATGGTACCGATATCCGAGGCGCTGCCGTACTTGGCCGAATTAGCCAGGTTATTGGCATCTTTATACAGTCCTAAAAACACAAAGCCGTAAAACTCGCCCAGGTGGTGTCCCTCCTGCTGGCGGTAATAATCAGACGATACGGTATTGTTACGGCGGATATAACCCGGAGAAATCAGGTTTTTGATCAGGTTGCGGTCGAACGAGATATTTAAATTGGTAGTCCATTTCAATTTACCGGTAAGGTTGGTTGAATTAACTGTAAACTCGTGTCCCCATAACTCAATAGCACCAACGTTATCCAGGATACTGGTAAAGCCCGATGCTTTTGGTATTGGGCGCTGCATGATAAGCCCGTCGGATATTTTGTGGTAATAATCGTAAGTGAAATTCAAACGATTGTTAAACAGCGACAGGTCTAAACCGATATCGAATTGTTTATTGCGTTCCCAGCGGAGGTCATCATTAGCCAACCGGTTAATGGTTTGCCCTGCTACAGATGTACCACCAAATTCATAATAATATTTCGCTATTGTTGCCTGTGCAGCATAGTAACCCGGAAAGAAATTATTACCGGTTACGCCATAACTCGCTCGGATCTTCATGAGGTTAAGAAAACTGAAACGATCCATGAACTTTTCATCACTGATTACCCAGCCTGCCGATACCGAAGGGAAATTACCATAGCGCTGGTTCGCACCAAAGCGCGAAGATCCGTCACGACGAACAGCCCCCTGCAGCAGGTACCTGCCTTTATAATTGTAGTTAATACGAGCGATACCAGATAACAACGAATAAGCACTATATGAACTGCCACCTTCTGATAAACTTGTAGCCGCGTTTAAATATGGGATATCGTCGCTTGGGTAACCTAAACCGGTTAACGTATTATTAGTACCGCTATATTTTTGAGCAGAATAACCTGCCAGTGCTTCAATATTGTGATCTCCGAAAGATCTATGGTAAACCAGGTTCGCCTCCGCAGTATATGATCCATTATCTACTGAACTGCTGGTTCCGGTGGCCTGACCTACCGTTGAAGTAACTACACCCGACTGGAAATACTGCCGGGTTTCGGCGCCTTTATCTACAGCGATATTAGTTTTAATGCTCAGGCCGGTTAAAAACTCGTAGTTTAAATAGCCATTGGCCAGGATGCGTGTAGTTTTATAATCATCGTTAGTAAGGTTGAACTGGGCCAGCGGGTTAATATAAGCCACCATACCCGGTGAATAAGTATCACGGTTGTAACTGCCATCTGCATTATAAGGCGACTTTAACGGACTGGCTTCAAAAATCCTTTCAAACAAACCGCCAACCCCATCAGTACCTAAACGGTTGTTATGATCAAGGCGATAGCTTGGCGCAAGATTAAAGCCTATTTTTAATTTATTGTTGCTTAATGAAAGGTCCTGATTTATACGCAATGAAAACAATTTGGTGCCGGTATTAATCAGTACGCCCTGCTGCTCCTGGTAACCAGCCATAACTGTCGAACTTGATTTTTCGCGCGCGCTGCGGATGGTGATGTCATAACTTTGAATCGGAGCAGTACGGGTAAGCAGTTTATACCAGTTAGTACCTTCGCCATATTGCTCCGGGTTCAAATAATCGGCTGGGGTAGCTGTTGTATAGCCAGGTTCGTACTGACGGCTATCGGCAAATTTTTCATTCATGTACTGGGCAAAGCCACGGGCATCCATCATTTTTGGAACACGCTCGCCCGGTATTTTCTGCACACCATAATTAGCATTAAATTCAATTTGAGCATCGCCCGGTTTAGCATGTTTTGTAGTGATCAGTATCACGCCATTTGCTGCCCGTGAGCCATAAAGCGCTGTAGCCGAAGCATCTTTTAAAATACTGAAGCTTTCGATCTCGGCAGGATTCATGTTATTGATGCTGCCTGTAACAGGGATTCCATCAATCACTACCAAAGGCTGGTTGCTGGCATAAAAAGAAGCCGCACCCCTGATCCTGAATTCTACGCCACGGCCCGGTTGTCCGCTGCTTTGCGCAACCTGGACACCGGCCGCCTTACCTTGCAATTGCTGAGCAAACTGCATTACAGGCATATCCTGAAGCGGAGCTGCATCAACCTGGGTAAGCGAACCCGTAACTTCCCTTGCACGCTGTTTTCCATAACTTACAGTAACTTCTTTTAACTGGCTACCGGCCACAAGGCTTATATTTAAAGTAGTTGTTTGATTACCGTTGATTGTAACATTGGCAGATTCAACCCGGGTGTAACCCACAAATGAAGCGGTCACAGTATAAGTACCTTCGGGCAGGCTGATATTATACCTGCCCTCGGCATCGGTCATCATTCCCAACGAGGTGCCAACAACACTTACCGATGCACCGGGCAAGGGCTGCCCGCTTTCATCTGTTACCCTGCCGCTTACGCGCCCTGAGAGCTGCCTGTATAATATAATATTACCGGCTTGTTCTTTAAAGCCTATCTCCTGCCCTTTTAGCAATGCAGTAAGGATGTTTTTCAGGCTTTCGTTCTGATAATTTGCCGCATTGACGTGTTTATTAGCGAGTTTTAAAAACAACTCGTCATAGGCAAAAGCAACGTTGGCCTTTTGCTCCAGTTTTTTTATAACTGAAGAAAGGTCTTCGTTTCCGATGCTAATATCAAGCCGGGTATTCACCCCCTGGGCCGCTAACTCAGTGGCCTTTACTGATACCAGGCCGATGGTTATTGATATGGAAATTAGTAAAAAAGAGATACGCATAAACTGTCTGCATAACTGTGTATGGAAATTCATATTTTTGATTGCTTTGTAATAGTCAAATTTTGCTGAGCCTTGCAGGCTGGGGTCGGCAAACCTTCACCTGCTGAAATTAAAGCCGGCTCCTGCTGAAACAGGACCGGTTTCTTTTTTAAGGGTTAATAAATAATTACTTCAGTACCCTCCTTTCTGAAATGTGCATTATGTATGGCGCTGATGAGTTTCAGCGTTTCTGTGGCCGGTGTATTGCGCTTAATACGTAAGGTGAATAAATAATCATGCACCCGTTTGCTGCCTGCTTTTAAAGTAAGGCCATACAGGTTTTTAAAAACCAATGACAGTTCCTCAAACTTTACTCGATTTAAATAAGTGTCACCATCTTTCCAACTCTGGCTTTGACCGGCATCCACTTTTTTCTGCTCAAAAGTGCCATCGTCCGTTGTATAACTAAGTTCCTGTCCCGGCGTGAGGAATGACAGCAGCTTTGTGCTTTTACTTACCCCTACCTTGCCGGTAACAACAGTAATTTTAACATGAGAAAGGCTGTGATATGCGTTGATGTTGAACGAGGTTCCTAAAACCTGCACCTGTAAAGGAGCGGTGATAACCCTGAATGGTTTGTGAACATTGTGCTTAACCTCAAAATAAGCCTCCCCCTCATCCAGGTAAACCTGGCGTATAGTTTTATCAAAATTAGAAGGGATCCGTACACGGCTTTGGGCATTTAACCAAACAACAGAACTATCCGGCAATGTCAGTTTCCTGATCTCACCGTTATGTGTACTTAAAGTGGTATAAGTTTCCGGAACTACAGTTGCGGGCTTTCTCAGAAAATAAATCAACGCAGCCGAACAGCATAACAACAAAATACTTGCCGCGATTCGATAGTTGAACCACATTAACCGTACAGGCGTATTGATGGAACTGCTGATCTTTGCGTGCATAGCATTTCTTACGCGCTCCAGCTCTTCTGCCGGCAACGCTTGCTTTTCATTCCCGGCATCATATGAATCATACCAGGCTTCAATGATCGCTTTTTCGGTTTCGTTAGTTGCGCCTTTCTGGTACCGGCCCAGTTGTTTTATAAATTTACGTAGCTCCATAGTGGGTTTTCAACAGTAAGTCGTCAAAAGGCCCTGGAGGTACTTATAATTTACATCAACATTTTGTTAATTAATTGTAAAGCACAAATAGTATTAGTGCTAAATAGGCGGCGCTTTGTTCGGGGTGTTTTTCGGAGATAGCGATACGGAGCCGGCGCAGTACTTCAGAGATGTAATTTTTTACCGTTTGCTCAGCCAGTCCTAATTCGCTGGCAATTGCTTTTACCGAGTGGTTTTCGCTGCGCAGTTCGTAAACCTTTTGCAGCATTTCGGGCATATGCTTAACCGCCTGTTCAAGCGTTTGCTCCAATTCAAGATATCCGGAATGGTCATGTATGGAATTTTCAAGCAGTTCTACCCGCTGCAGCGCATCCTCCAGGCGCACATGCGTAACCTTTTGCGATCTGAAATAACTGATCACACTCAGACGTACCGCGCTCAATAAATATTGCTCAAAACTTGTTTGAATGGCTAAGGTATGTCTGCGTTGCCACAGTTTTATAAAAATCTCCTGCACAAGGTCCTGTGCCTGCGCTTCATCATCAAGCCTGGCACGGGCTGCCTGGTACGCGCGCTCCCAATAACGCTCAAACAGCAGATCAAAAGCCGAATGATTGTCTTCCCTGATTCGTGAAAGTAAAATAGTATCGGCAATTTCTATCATTTGATGCTACAAACCTACATTACTAATGTTAACTAAACTTTAAGAAAATGATCGCTGCATGGTTGTTACAAAAAACTAACCGTCTAATAAAATATTGGATGATAGTTTGTAGATTTAAAAATTATGAGAAACCAACCTACTATTAAAAAGAACTCAAATAGCAGATTCATCCGCATACAGCTCATCGCAGGATTGCTGCTTTTAATGATTTCGGGAGCCAAAGCTCAACAGGCAAAGGACCCTGCCGTTATCGGCAGATGGGATATAACTATCGACAAAGGTGGTAAAAGCCTTCCTTCCTGGCTGGAAGTTCAAAAATCAGGCACACATACCCTGATTGGCCGTTTTACCTATGCTTTCGGAAGTGCGCGACCAATATCAGAAGTAAAACCACATGACGGCAAATACAGCTTCTCTATCCCGCTGCAATGGGAAGAGGGAAACCGGAACATGGATTTTGAATTTGAGGTTAAGGGCGAAGAAATAACCGGAACAATGGTATATTCAGATGGGGTTACTTATCATTTTACAGGTGTCAGAGCTCCATCAATGACAAGGGCAAAGGCACCGGTTTGGGGCAAACCTGTTAAACTGTTCAACGGTAAAGACACCAAAGGCTGGCATACGGACGGCAAAAACCAATGGGTAGTAGAATCGGGCATATTGAGGAGCAAGCACTCCGGCGCAAACCTTATTACCGATCAAAAATTCAGCGATTTTAAATTACACATCGAATTTCGCTATCAAAAAGGCAGCAACAGCGGCGTTTACCTGAGAGGGCGCTATGAGGTACAGGTTATCGACACTAAAACCGGTGAGCCTGAACCTATCAATAACCAGTTTAGCGCTATTTACGGTTTCCTGCCGCCTAATAAAATGATGGCAAAAAATGCCGGGGAATGGCAGTCATATGATATTACGCTGGTTGGCAGATTAGTTACCATTGTAGCCAACGGTACTATGGTAATATGCCAGCAGGAAATTCCGGGCATTACGGGCGGGGCTATCGACAGTAAAGAAGGTGAACCAGGGCCGCTCCTGATTCAGGGGGATCACGGACCTATCGATTACAGAAACATTATCATTACTCCGGCAAAATAAATTACCGAAGGTATATTATTAAAAAAATCGGCCTGTTTATACTAAGCAAACAGGCCGATTTTTTTCAAACTGATTTATTTAAAAACGATTAATCGGCTTGATACATCAGTTCTGCAAAGTTCTCCTTTTCGGCGCCGCAGGTTGGGCATTCATATTCGCTTAAATTTTCAAAAGGCATTCCGGGTTCTATATTATTAAAGATATCTCCATACAACTCGTCATAAATAGTGAAACAGCTTTTACATTGATGAACCGTTTTTTGATTGGGTGATTTAATTTCAGTATTGGTTTTGCTTACCGGCAACGGTGATAGATTATTGATTTGTTGTTCATAAAACATATCGCAAAGCGCTGTCAGGTGCCTGCTTAAATCTGCTTTGGCAACACCTTGTTTATAAATCACAAATTCGCGGGTATTGTGGTTAAAGTCACGTGTATGCACAATTTCAAATTCATCGGGCATCCGCGCGCGGATCATAATTGAGCCATAAATCCCCGATTTAGGCGACCGCTTTATGGCAAAGCTAAGTCCATATGTTCGCAAATCGGCCTCTTCAAATTCGCTTACCAATTGCTGCTTAAGCTCGAGGCAGGGATTGCAAAGGTCTTCAACCTGCCAGTTAAGCTCATTTGAAGCATGCCTGATGTTTACCCGGTATTTATTAAGCAGGTTACCCCATAACGGCCTGTGCTTTGCCTCGATATTTTTAATGAGTAAGGATTTCCACGGGCTAAAATACAATTGTCCAACCCTGGTTTGCATACACAGGTTGCAGATTTCTTTCAAAAACTCAATATCAAAAAGCTCGTGGCGCCTGTAAATACCCAGCCAGTATTTATTACCCTGTTTGTTAAAACCCTCATAATAGGGTAGTTGAAATTCGGGAATAATAAGCGGTTGATCAATTTCCTGGATTACAAATTGGTAACCGGCAGTAACTAATTGATAAAGCTTATCGGGATTGATTTCAACCTGATCGTAAAACAGCTTTTTGTTGGCAAATATAACCTGTTGTATTGCTTTGCCAATGGCGGGAATATCATCCGAATAAACCAATACAGGCCAGCAATACAGGATATTAGTTTTAGGAAACCTGATATACAAGTACCAGTAATTACTTACCGGCGAAGAAATAAAATTAAGGTTACCGGTAAAAAAAGAAGCAAAAGTTTGATTGCTGTCAACCAGGTTTATTTTCAGTTCGGGCTGATAATCAAACAGGTCGAAAATGTCTTTATAAACACCTTCTTTGAGCCAGTTCTCCTGGTTAAAAATACCATCAGCTATGTACGAACTGGTGATGTTGGGATAAGTATCCTGGTTAACTTCATGGTCAATACCGGCACTAAGCATATCAAATCCCAGATCCTCCAGCTGCGCTTCTTCAATTTCAAAATACAGTTGCTGCCGGTTCCCAAAACGGACCTGTTTAGCACCAGCATTTTGCGCGATGATGAGCATCTCGTAAAAATCACCGGCAGAAGCTACACCGCCGGGTAAATTTATCTTAATTAGTTGCTTATTATCCATTAGTTCAAGCTTTTAATAATTGTTGCTCAAGTACTTCTTCCAACAGGCGTTTTACTTCGGGCCTGCATGATCCGCAGCCCGTTCCAGCTCCGGTTTGGCTGCAAACATCGGCCAGTTGGGTACAGCCGCCGGCTACTTTATTACGTATATTATCGGCCCCCACGTTGTTACAACTGCAAACCAGCTTGCCCAAAACAGGTTCGGCTACCTTACCGCTGCGAAGCAATTTAAGGCGCTTATCGCTGAGCTCGGTTTTGTTTGCTATCAGCTCCCTGAATTCCTGAAACTCACCTTTATCACCAATTAAAATGGTGCCCACCAGCCTGTCCTGGTGAATAATGCATTTTTTATAATAACGCTTGGCCTTGTCTATAAACACAATTTCTTCATAGTCTTTTTCATTCGGGCAATCAGATAAACCGATACTGCACAAATCAAAGCCATGAATTTTGATGATATTCATAAACAGGCTGCCCTTGTAATAACTGGCTATGTCGCCGTTCATATAGCCTGCAACTACAGCAGCTTGTTGTTCTGCAGCGGCAGTTATACCGTATAATGTGCCGTTAAACTCTGCTATTTCGCCAATGGCATATATGTTTGGATCGCTGGTAAGCAGGCGTTCATTTACAATTACGCCGCGCTTAATTTCAAGGCCGCAATCTTTTGCTATTTCAAGGTTTGGCGTAGTACCGATGGCCAGGATCATGGCATCACAATCTATTTTCCGCCCGCTTTTTAAGCCGATGCCGGTAAGCTTACTACGCCCATAAAACAACTGCACTTCATCATCATAGAAAATGTCGCAACCTTGATCAACCATTTCTTCGTGCAACAGCCTGCTGCCAAGCTCATCCAGCTGACGGTTTAAAAACCTTGATGTACGTTGAATAATGGTGATGGTAATCCCTATTTCACGCAGGGAAGCCGCCATCTCCAATCCCAATAAACCACCACCAACAATAACCACATGCCCGTTTTTAGGTACATGCTTTTTGAAATTATCAGCATCGTTACGGCTGCGCATACTGAAGATCCCCGGCAGGGATGGAACGTTTTTAGGAATTGCCGCCCGGCTGCCGGTAGCCAACAGCAACACATCGTAATAGGTTTTTACACCGCGGCTATCGAGGACATATTTGTTAACACGATCTATTTTCTCGACACTTACGCCACGTAATAACTTTATTTTAAGTTCGGGTTCTTCCTCATCCGTCATTTTTACCAGTTGCTCCCAGCGTTGCTCACCGCTGATATAATCTGGCAGCATAACACGATTGTAAAAAGGATGGTCTTCTTTACTGAAAATGATGATCTCATCATCTTTGTTGAGTTCCCGATATGATCGTACAAAGCCGTGCGCACCGGCGCCGGCTCCAACAACCACAATTCTTTGAAATGGCTTTTTATATTTTTGGATATTTACCGCGCAATACTTAAAATCCGGCTCCTTTGATATCGGATCAAGTGCGTCATTAGTAACATTGTTAATGCGGTGCAGATCATTGTTCAGGATCTTGCCCCAATGCATCGGCACAAAAACGACACCCTGCTTTATCTGTTCGGTAATCCTGGCTTTTACCCTCACTTCCCCCCTTCTGGATGTAATAATAGTTACATCGCCTTCCCTGATTTCCAATGCTTCAGCATCAGCAGGATTGATCTCGATAAATGACTCTTTAATATGCTGGTTAAGCTTATTCACCTTACCGGTTTTGCTCATGGTGTGCCATTGATCTCGAATGCGGCCGGTAGTGAGAATAAAAGGATAGTCGCCGTCAGGAACCTCGCTGGTATGCGCATCCGGTACCGCGCTTATCTTAGCGTTACGTGTTTCGGTATAAAATTGCTTGTCGGTAAACAAGCGGGGTGTCCCTGGTATCGCATTACGTTTTTTATAAGGCCATTGTATTGATCGTTGTTGTATGATGGTTTCGTGCGTAAGCCCGCTGATATCAATATTGGTTTTGCCTGTTAGTTTAGCATGCTCGGCATAAATTTCTGCGGCATTTTTGAAGTCGAAGCCTTTGTACCCCATTTTTTGAGCAAAACGGCAAATGATCTCGCTATCCGGCATAGCCTCGCCTGGTGGGTCAAGTACTTTACTCAAATAACTGATCCGCCTTTCAGAATTGGTCATAGTACCCTCCTTTTCGGCCCAGGCTGCTGCGGGGAGGATCACATCGGCATAAGCCAATGTTTCGGGCTTATTGCTGATCTCCTGAACCACTACAAACTTTGCTTTTTTCAGAGCTTCTTCGGCAAGGCGTACGTTTGGCAAGCTGGTTAATGGGTTGGTACACATGATCCAGATGGCTTTAAGGCGGCCATCATTTAATGCCTCAAACATCTCCGTTGCGGTAAGACCAGGTTTTGCGGCTACCTCTGTACCTCCCCAAAACTTCTGCACCTCCGCCCTGTCTGCCGGATTGGTTAAAACACGATGCGCCGGTAAAAGATTAGCAAGCCCTCCCACTTCACGTCCGCCCATAGCATTTGGTTGCCCGGTTAGTGATAATGGGCCAGATCCCGGCTTACCAATATGGCCTGTTATCAAATTAAGATTCAGGAGGCTTAAATTTTTATTTACCCCAACAGCGCTTTGATTTAGCCCCATTGTCCACATCGTTATAAAGCCTTTTGCTTCACCGATATAACTGGCAGCAAGCCGGATATCGTTTTCGCTTACGCCGCAAATAGCAGCCGATTCAGCGAGGGTACGTTCAAATACCAATTTGCTGTACTGCTCAAAACCATCAGCATGGTTGTTTACAAAATCAATATCGATATCCCCGTTCTCTATCAATACCCTGCCAATAGCGTGGTTAAGGGTGATATCGGTACCCGGGTTTAACTGCAGGTGCAAATCGGCATTGCTGCAGGTATCCGTAGCGCGAGGGTCAACTACGATGATCTTTACCTCGGGATTTGCGGCTTTATGCGCTTCAACCCTTCGCCATAAAATAGGATGGCACCAGGCTGGGTTAGCTCCGGTAACATAAAAACAATCGGCCAGCTCAATATCATCATAGCAAACAGGTACAGTATCTTCGCCTAAAGCAATTTTATATGCGGCAACCGCGCTGCTCATACACAAACGCGAATTGGTATCTATATTATTACTGCCAATAAAACCTTTAATTAGCTTATTAACAACGTAATATTCCTCTGTAAGGCACTGGCCTGAGGCATAAAATGCAACCGAATCCGGCCCGTATTTATCAATGAACGTTTTAAAAATGGCTGCTGTGCGCTCCAATGCGTCGTCCCAGCTTACCCTTTGCAGGGGCATGCTTTTGTTATAACGCATTTGAGGGTACAGCAGCCTGTCGGTTTTATCGTTAGCTGTGTAATGCAGGTTAAGCCCTTTACTGCACAACATGCCTTTATTTACAGGATAGTCCTTATCGCCCTCAAGCGTTATACTGCCATTTTTTTCTTTATTAATTACCACACCACAGCCTACCCCGCAGTAGCAGCAAGTACTTTTAAATGTATTTTGAGGGCGTTTGTTCAACATTTCTTTTAAGCTAAAAGCTTTTCTTTAAGCCGAAAGCTTAAGGCTTAAAGCCTAAAGCTTTCATATGATTTCTTTTCTATTTATTCAGCCTTCTGCTTTTCGCTTTCGGCCTTTTGCTTTAAGCTTATAAAGCCAAAGCAGGTTCATCTGCTGTTTGAGCTTCAGCCTGTTTTTGAAAACGGGTGATCAGCACAATCACTGAAATTACCATAACAGTTATACCGATGTAGGTAAATGCTTGTATATAGGTGATATGCTCCGATTTAAAAAGAAATCCAAACAACATCCCGCCAAGGTTACCGCCCGCACCCACTATACCACTTACCATCCCAACATTTTTACTGTTGATGAAAGGCACTATGCCATAGGTGGCGCCGTTTGACATTTTGAGGAACAACGCGAATGAAAGCATGGAAATAATAGCCATTGTAAGGCTGCCCGAATTTGCAAACAGAACAAGGCCAATACCCTCCAGCAGCAGCACGCCGGCAAGCAATAGGCCTTTGCCGCGCATACCGAATTTGCCGCCAACTTTATCAGATACAATGCCGCCTAACGCGCGGGCAAAAATGTTCATGAAGCCAAAAATACCTGCCCAGAAACCGGCCGAACTTTGCGACAAATGAAAAGTATCTACAAAATGCAGAGAAGCTACATTATCAAAAGTGATCTCCATACCAAAACACATCGCATAGGCCATTGTAAGTGCCCAAACACGCCAGTCGGCCAATATCGACCAATCGGTTTTTGATGGGTTGGTTTTGGCATAACCTACTTCATCATAGTTACCGTTAGGCGTGTCTTTGGTAAATTTCCAGTATACAAATGCAATTATCAGCATCATTACACCCGGAACTATCATGGCATACCTCCAGGCTTCGGCCTTGGTAAAACCGGCCCCTACTATAGCAGCAAATATTAAAGGCATCACCATATTGGTTACACCACCGCCAAGGTTACCCCAACCACCGGTTACCGCGTTGGCTGTACCTTTTATATTAGGCGCAAACATCATAGAAGTGTGGAACTGGGTAATTACAAAGGATGAACCTATTACACCAATAGCCAGGCGGAACAGTAAAAACGAAGTATAATCATGAGCCAGACCTACCAGAAAAACAGGCAATGACCCTATAATTAATAACCTGACTGCTGTTTTACGCGGTCCCCAGGTATCACAAAGTTTACCTATAATAAGGCGCGCAATAATTGTTGCAGCTACAGATGCAATGATGGTGTTACCCACTTGTCCTTTGCTCAAATGTAATTCAGCACGGATGGTTGGCATTAACGGAGCCAGGCCGAACCAACCAAAAAAGCAAACAAAAAACATGAGCCAGGTAATGTGAAAGGTGCGCATTTGTACACCCTTTAATGAAAATATGTTGAGTTTGGTAAGTTGTTTTTCCATTTTTTTAAGCTTAAAGCTCAAAGCCTAAGGCTAAAAGCTGTTTGTTGTACTTTAATTTTTTAACATTTCTCGCTTTCGGCTTTTAGCCTTAAGCTTTCAGCCTACATTACTTGTTTAAAAACTCAGGTTTGATATTAAGTTGCAGGTATGCCCAAAACGGGTGCAGCTTGCTGCTGTCTGGCGTTAAACCTTTAGCATACTCCATGCTGTGGGTTGCTGCCATGTAGGATAAGCCCAGATCAACAGCGGTAAATTTGTTAAGCTTATAGCTGTTGGTGAGATCAAACTCAGTACCCAAATATTTGTCGATAGGTTGGCCGTTTGTTCCTTTCTGATCTTTAGCCAACAGAAAGTAATGATTAGCCAAATCAACGCTAAATCGCTTATTATCTGAAAGATATTTGATTTTAACGTAAGGGTTGCTCAAGCCGCCGGTTGGGGATCCGGTGCCTGCATAAAAATAGTCCATATAGCCCCAGAACTTATGCGGAGTACCATACAATGGGTCAAACCTGTGATTGGTTTTTGAAGTGGACAGCGCATCATTTCCTGACAGATAGTCCCATCCGGCTGTGTAAGCCATGTTACTGCTTTTGTATGATAAAGATGCGGTATAAGTGTAAGCACTTAACTCAGCACCGTCGCGATCATGACCTCCCTGGTAATAAAATCCAGCGGTAGCAGCCCATTCATCTTTGCTGCCGAAAACGGGATTAACAAGCAGCCCGGTTGTATAGCGGGTATTAACTCCTGGTTGATTAAACCGGCGGCCATATATATAACCAACATCTTCGCCTGATACATTTTTTACCGAATCGAGCTTGTATTTGGCAAACTGATCGGCCAGGAAAAGGCCGGTTACTTTAGTTTTATTAAATTTTTTAGCAAAGTAGAGATATTCAAGTGCTTTATAGTTCTGGTTTTGCCCGTTAGTACCGGGAGGATTTAAAAATGAGAGGTTGCCGTTTTTGGCGCTAATACCAGAGGCATTGACTAGCGGGATAAGCCCGGCAGGGGTGTTAGCCAGATTACCTTTGCTATCCTTTACTGTAGCGGGTACATTGGCCGGTGTATAATAGGTGCCATTATAGTTAATAGCATCAGAGCTTTGATTAAAGGCAGCGCCGAGATCAACCTGCCAGCCTGATTGAAGAAGTTTTAATACGATGGCGTCATGCCTGCGGGCTTGCTGAATCCAGTCGGTAGCGCCAAGCAAGCGTTCATCGTCATAGCTAATTTCCTGGCGACCAGCTTTTATGGCGAAATAATCGACAGGTGATTTTTTAAAGGAAGTGTCTTTTTTGTTGGAGAGGATCAGCTCGGCCCAGGCTTCGTGAAGGCTTAGCCGGCTGCCATCGTTGATAGTAATAGTTGAGGCATCCTGGCCCCAAAGCCTTACATCCTGTACGGATGTTTGGAAAATAAGCTTGCTGCTTTTGTAATTAAAGGTGAGCCGCGTTCGTTGTGACACAAAGGCCGCGTTTTTGTTACCTACCGGTTCTAAAGTTCCATAACCATCACGTAATTCGCCCCTTGTTTTGATCTGGCCTGTCAAAGACAGCTGCGCAGAAGCATTATAAGAAACGAAACATGATATAATTAATAGAATTTTTCCAATAGTGTATTGATTAGATACATTTTTGTACATTTGAATTGGTTTTTTATTTGTTAAAGCGATTAAAAACTATTTAACCCTGTCTGGGAATGCGACCTCCCGGCAGGGCTTTTTTATGAATTTTTGATTTTTACCATAGGCTCAACCTTTTTTGATTTATTTGTCTGTTTAATTATGATAAATATAACTTATTTAATGATTGCGTACAAATAATTGATTTTTAAAATGAATTTTTATGATTAAAATCATTAAAAACTATATTTTTTGATAAAAACTCAAATTACAAACGATCAAAAACAACTGAAATGCATTTTTAACAATTTATTAATAGATAAAAAACCAATAAACCATCGCAAAAACCAAATTAAAATCCTTTCAATAAAATAAAATCACTATAAAAAATCACATACATTGATATAAATCCATTTAAATTTGCTTTAAACTCTAAAAATTCGAAAAATAAATTCAAAATAAGACGGCAAAAACGAATATGGCTTTATTAACCAATACCTTGGTGTATAAAATACACTGAAATTTTAAACAAAAACGCAAAAAAAGCGCCATTACCCCTTTCGGCAACGGCGCTTAATGTAAATTTCGTTCTGTTTTCCGCCTAAATACACCAGCATTTAATCAACTCCGACAAAAACTTTTCCGTCGGCTATTTTTACCGGATAAGTTTTTATCACCAATTCCTCTTCCCCCAAGCACTCACCGGTAAGGAGCGAAAATGTTTTTTTATGAAAAGGACAAGCTACTTTTGGCTCGCAGCTTTCGCCGGCACTGCCGATCATGCCACGCGATATTGCCATTTGCTGCTTATGAGGGCAAAGATTTTGCGTTGCATACCATTCATTGCGACGTGTAAAATTAAATATTGCTATCTGTTCATCGCCGTGCTTAATACATGATCCGCCATTTTCGGGCACATCATCAACATAACAGGCCATGATCCATTGGGTTGCTATTGTTGCTTCCATTGTGTTTTCTTTTTAATAATGATCAATCTAACTTTGAACTAAAAACTCGGGATTTCCTAATAAAACCTACCATTCCTTAGCGCGAACCTGTTCACGCATTGGCTCAAATTGAGCATGAGGATCTTTTTCATCAGGCGCATTTATAAAATGAGCGAAGCGCTTACGCATTGAAGGGTTATTTATAGCCTCTTTCCACTCGCAATGGTAGGTATTTACCAACGCCTGCATTTCCTCTTCCAACTGCTCACCCAATCCAAGACTGTCATTTACTATTACATTTTTAAGATAGCTCATGCCACCGTCGAGCTTATTAAGCCAGGTTGCTGTCCGGGTTAACTGATCGGCTGTTTTTATATAAAACATCAAGAACCTGTCGAGATATTTAATTACGGTCTCCTTATCAATATCTGTAGCCAGTAACTGGGCGTGCTGAGGCTTTGAGCCACCATTGCCACACACATATAAATTCCAACCTTTCTCTGTGGCTATAATTCCAAAATCTTTTGATTGCGCTTCGGCACACTCCCTAACACAACCACTTACGCCGCCTTTAATTTTATGCGGCGCGCGAATCCCTTTGTATCTATCCTCCACCTCGATGGCGAAAGTCACACTATCATGCAAGCCAAACCTGCACCAGGTACTGCCTACACAGCTTTTTACAGTACGGAGTGCCTTGCCGTAAGCATGCCCGCTTTCAAAACCGGCATCAATAAGCTCTTCCCAAATTAAAGGCAGATCGCTCAGGTGTGCACCAAACATATCAATGCGCTGCCCTCCGGTTATTTTAGTATACAACCCGTATCTTTTAGCAACCTGGCCAATCACGATCAATTTATCAGGCGTAATTTCACCACCCGGAATACGCGGCACAACAGAATAAGTGCCTCCCTTTTGAATATTGGCTAAAAAACGATCATTGCTATCCTGTATTACTTCCTGTTTTACAATAACATCATTCCATAAGCTGGATAAAATACTGGCAACAACCGGTTTGCAAACCTCACAGCCATCGCCCTTGCCGTAATGGTCAAGCACCAGGTCGTAGTTTTTCAGCCCGTTTATTTTAACAAGATCAAATAGCTCCTGGCGCGAGTAATCAAAATGCTCGCAAATAACATTTTTAATATACTGGCCATTCGCCTTCATGGTGCCGGCAATCAAATCTTTTACCAATGGTACGCAACCGCCGCAGCCTGTACCCGCCTTGGTGCATTTTTTCATGCCATCAATACCAGTAACGCCACCCTCATTTACAGCCGAACAGATTGCACCTTTGGTAACCGCCTCGCATGAGCAGATCAGCGCATCATCAGGCAAGCTCATTACACCTGCCCCTGCATTAGCTTCACCTCCCCTTGATCCTAATATCAGATCTTCAGGATCCGGCGGCAGTACTATTTTATTATTAACGGTTTGCAGCAGCATATTATAAGCATCTGCATCGCCGATTAAAATACCACCTAAAAGGTTCTTGCCATCGTTTGTTATATTAATACGTTTATAAATCCCCTTATGCGTATCCTCAAACAAAATAGTACGACAATCAGGTTCAGTAATAAAGGCATCACCAAAGCTGGCCACATCAACACCAATCAGCTTTAGCTTAGTGCTCATATCATAGCCATAAAAACTCTTATCAGCCCCAGTTAGATGAGCTGCTACAATATCAGCCATCTCATAGCCGGGTGCAACGAGGCCATATATCATACCTTCGTATAAAGCACATTCGCCAATAGCATAAATACATTCATCACTGGTTTGCATTTTTTCGTTCACTACAATACCGCCACGTGTACCTACATGCAAACCCGCCAGTTTAGCCAGCTCATCGCGCGGACGGATGCCGGCCGATATAACCAGCATATCTACAGCAAGCTGGCTATCATCATTAAATTTTAACGAGTGGATTTTTTTATCGCCGGTAATAGCAGCAGTGCTTTTATTAAGGTGAATATGCAACCCCAGCTGGCTCAATTTCATTTGCAACATATTACTCCCTGCAGAGTCTATCTGACGCGGCATTAGGCGCGGTGCAAATTCAATAACATGCGTTTCAGAAATACCAAGATCTATTAAAGCCTTAGCAGCTTCCAGCCCCAGCAAGCCACCACCCATTACAGCTCCTGATTTTGCATTAACAGCGCAGGCCTTGATCAACTCCAGGTCTTCAATGGTGCGATACACGAACACGCCTTCCTTTTCAATACCCGGGATATCGGGCACAAAAGCCGATGAGCCGGTTGCTAAAACCAGGTAATCATATTTAAGTGTAATGCCTTTTAAAGAGTGGATTGTTTTTTCGGTGCGATTGATTTCCTGGATGGGGTCATCCAAATGCAGCGAGATGCCATTATCTGAATACCACGATAAAGTGGATAGCGACAGGTCATCAGCAGTCTTACCGTTAAAATATTCACTAAGGTGCACCCTGTCATAAGCGTGACGCGGCTCTTCGCCAAAAACAATTATTTGGAACTGTGTTGATCTGGCTAAAAGTTTTTCGCAAAACTTATAACCTACCATACCGTTGCCAACAACAATGATGGTTGGTTTTGACATATCGAAATTTTTTAAATGTTAAAGCAATTTTCAAACTAAAAATGAATCAACTGCGACCTTGATTTCATTTATATCACAATTATAACTCAAAAAAACATCAAATAAAAATTAATTTCAATTTTTTATTAAATAAATCATGATTATTGGTGTTTAAATTCATAAATTAGTGCTATTAATATAATTTATATCAATATTTAAACAGTTTTTTTTCATTGATTTTGTAATTTTCACAAAATCAATGAAATATAAAGGCTTAAAAATCTATTTTTCAATCACTAATTTAATAAAATGCAAAAAAAAATACAAAATCCAGAACTTTTTGTACTTGGAGCCGGTCCAGGAGACCCGGAATTGATGACTATCAAGGGATTTAAGGTATTACAGCAGGCAAATGTGATATTATATGACAATCTGGCTAACAAAGAGTTACTGGCGATAAGCCGGGATGATTGTGAAAAGGTATACGTTGGCAAGCAACCTTATGGTGACTATACACCGCAGGAAACAATTCATGAGCTGATAAAACACTACGCATTTACTAAAGGTAATGTGGTAAGGTTAAAGGGAGGTGATCCATTTATATTTGGCCGCGGATTTGAAGAAATTGTTTATGCCCGTCAACATGGTATCACCACACATTACATACCTGGTGTAACCAGCATGCAGGCCTCCGGACTGGAAGACATCCCCTTAACCCACCGGCAAGTGAGCGAAAGCGTATGGATGGTTACCGGCACCAAAAAAGATGGCAGTCTATCTGCCGATTTAGCCTGCGCCATGCACAGTAACGCAACAGTTGTTATATATATGGGGATGAAAAAGCTGGCAGAAATAGCATCAGCCTACATAAAAGCGGGTAAAGGCGATACACCGGCAGCTATTATACAACATGCTTCATTGCCTCAACAAAAATCTGCAAAAGGAAAAGTAAGCGGGCTTGAAGCTATCGCGGCAGATAATCAGCTTACTTACCCCGCTATTATTATTATAGGTGATGTTGTTAACGTAAAAAATTAAAAAAATGAAGATCAGAATAAAAGGAAACTCGCTGCGCTATCGCTTAACCAAAACTGACGTAGAAAACTTTGACAGGGACGGTTATCTGGAAGAAAGCACCAATTTTGGTTCACAAGTATTTAAATATGCATTGCAACGCTCTGCAACTGAATTTTTAACTGCCGGTTTCAGCGATAACACCATAATTATGTATATGCCGGCCGCGATGGCCGTTGAATGGGCAAGCACCGACCGTGTTGGTTACGAAAGCAACAACAACCAGATGTACCTGCTTATTGAAAAAGATTTTAAATGTCTGGATAATGTGGCTGAAGACCAAAGCGACAATTATCCTAACCCATTGAGTTTAAAACTTCAGCATTAAGCCAGGAAGGAGTAAATAAAAATCAATTAAACCGAAGTTATGATGAAGTTTTGGCGTGGTTATTTAATCTTAAATGCCGAACGGTAAAAAATAGCGCAACTAAAATCAAAATCCATACCCAGGTGTCCAGCGGGCAACCGTCGGGGCCGCCATCATTGCCATCGCAAAGACCATCTCCCGGATCGGCAAAACTCCAGGATACAGTGAGCAGGTTGATTATTATAATAGCTAATATTGTTTTCCATTTTGATTTAATCATAGCTAATTCAAACATGTTGTTATTGTCTAAAAAACATTCCACTCCCAATTCTATCTCCTGTGCCTTCATTAACTGCAACTACTATGTAAAGCCCGCGGCTCAAGCTATTAACATTTTCCTGTATAGTATTTGTGCCTGTTGCCGATAGTCTTCTCACAATAGCCCCCGAAGGGCTGACTATATTAATCCTAACAGGCCTGGTTGATGTTTGTTCTACCTTTATATTGACTGTACTGGCTGAAACTACGGTTGGATATACCAGAAATTTAGTTACTCCGGCGCCCGGTCGGATCTCAAAATTAAGGTTATCGGAGAGTTTATTTTCCCCGGTTACCAGGGTTTGGCCAAGGCGGTAGATTATCTGCCCGCTACCAGGAGTTTGGTCTGTATAGTTATATTTACCGATACCAGTTGACTGCAGGCTATCTATAGTCAAAAACGTTTTGCCCCCATCAGCACTTTTTTGAACAGCGAATTTGGTAAAGTTGCTTTCATTATTGGTTTCCCAGTTCAGGGCTACCCCTTCAGTAACTTTCTTTCCTGTAAAGGTCAATAAACGGTAATCATGGCCCGGCACGATACCGATTTTAAGATAAAACCTGTCATGTGCATAGCTTGCCGGGTTCGACTCTACTTTGAATGCGTATTCGGAGTTATGTACAACATCAAGCGAATCGTTGGTGTATTTATCCTTTAGATAAATTGAATACCTTGCATCTATATTCTTTTTTACGGGCGAGGTAAGTTTATACGTGCCATAATTTGAGAAAGTAACGATCAGGTTTACACGTTTTAACTTTTCGAGATTACCTGTGTAATTAGCAAAACACCCTACCGAATCGCTGCTTAACGAGTAAAACAAATCACCCTGCCCTGATGGCCGATAATAGGGTGCATCTTCGCCAGGAACAAACTTGTCTGTAGCATTTTTATCAAAATTGATATCGGTAGAGTTGTGGACTATCGTATCCTGCACCAACTCCATAGTAAGACGGGGCAAAGGGCTTTCAATATCATTGGTAGCTTTGCTCGCAAACGAAGCGTCAATATTTTTACTTGGGTTGCCAACGACATTGAATATTGGATTAGATGAAGGAGAGTTTGAGTAAAGAGAATAAGCCACCTTCATTGACTCATCAAATTTAAGAGCAGAAGCAGCTGTTGCTAATATGAAAAAACCTTGTCCTGACAAAGCATAACGACTCGCGCCTGCTCCGACACTATTAGTACTGGCATCATACAAAGCAAACTTAGTTGAAGAACTATTGGTGCCCGTACTTGCGTCTTTTACCAGCATATAATAAAATTTGTGAACACTCCCGTTTACAGTATAAAGTTTATTAAGGTCAATTACTGATGCATAAGGGTTACCAATAAGATTAAGTCCTTTCTTTGTTGAGACGGTTGAATTGAATGACAACGCCTGCGGAGCACTTACTGCTGTAGCCGTATAATAAGTTGGCGGCGTAGATGGAAAATTAACAATATTGGCCGTTAACGCGGCATTAGTAGCGGCTGAGCCAGTGCCTTTAATAACAGTACCGAAAAAATTTAATGTAGCGTTATCCGTCGCCGGAAAAGGCCTTACAAAAGGGTTAACCACGCTTCTGCTGCCTCTGAAATAATATAAAAAACCATTAGCAGCAGGCAAGCCCTGGCTTGTTGAGCTAAATGGCTTATACTCGTTATTTACCACCTGATTGGGGTCGGTACTGAGAGGCGCGTTTTCATCATATACAAAAACAGACGGACTATTATTCGTGGTTGGAGAAGAATCAAAACCACCGCCAGACGGGCCTGTGATATAAGTTGTTGCGATAAGCGGAATCAGATTATAGGTAGAAAGCGAGCCAGTTGTTGTAAATGTAGTTGTACCGTTAAGCAGCGGCGACGAAAGCAGCATATACCGGCGCAAAGTGCCTTTTACGTAACGCTGAACATTAATACTGCCGGTTATACTATTGACGAAACCACTTGATACAAGATTACCGATACTTGCGTCCCCAATAGCAGTAGACAATAACGTAAGCGCCGATGTTGTTGATGTGGCGTTACCTACCGCAAGGGTCGACCCCGCGCTTGCTGATGAGGTTACATTTAACGTATATAATGGAGCAACTGTAAATTTGCTGCCTGATGCCATTGTTTTGGTTCCGCCACCAGTGAAGGTTACGTTATAAAAATTTGTACCGGTGCTTGTAGCATCTGTGAGCGTTTGCGTTGTGCCATCAAATGATATCAGCGCGGATGCATTGGGTGTAAAAGTACCTGTATTGGTGTAGTCCTTGGCAATCGATAAGGCACCTGTCCCCATATTCATGGTGCCGGCATTGCTGAGCGTTCCGTTTACGTCAATACTTCCAGAACCGCCGGTAATCGTCGCAGCTGCATTATTAGTCCAGATGGCAGCTGTTGAACCAGCCACACCAATTTTGGTAGCCGTATTGGTTGCATTGGAAAATGACACATTTGAATTTGTGGTAAATGTGGAATCGATATTTAAATAACTTGTTTGACCAGCGGTTGTACCACCAATAACAGCTGTGCCGCTGCCTTGTATAATGAGGTTGTCATAAGTGCGATCTGTAGCCGCATTTGGGTTTACAGGCCCGCCACCCGAGCCAAAACCCTGAACTGAAGTAGTATAAATCACTGGGTTAGCCCCTTTATAATTAACAGTAGCTTTACCTCCATGGTCACCATAAAAATTACAGGACGCATAAGGTACAGGTATCGTTCCGATGGCGTTTGTGGCGTTAAGGATTAATGTTGGATTTACAACCGTATTAGTTGTTTTATATGATGTGAGGGCATTCACCGTAAAGTAAGCGCCATTCTGACTGGTAACACTGTGATTTGTAAAGGTTATCTGGTTATTTATGGTCATAGTCCCCCCTTCCAATCTGAATCCACTTCCATTTTGTTGTTTTACGTTCAGATGTATATTTACATTGTTGCTGACTGTTAGTGTGTTGACCTCCGAAAACAAAAATGAAAAACTACCATAGGTGGCTGAATTAGTACCGATCTGTATGTTTGTGCAGGAGATCGTACCGGTTCCTCTTATATCATTGAAAATGGTACCACTTGCATTGGTATTGACATCCTGGGTGATATCACCTGTTACGGTCAGTGTCGCGCTATTTACAGTTAATATTGTTCCGGTTAGCGATGTGCCCGCTAAGACGCCTCCCGAAACGTATTGAATCCGTCCAAAAGTGATTGAAGCTACTGTAACGTTTGCCGAAAGGACAGGTTGGTTTGTGTAAGTAGATCCTGTAACACCAAAGCGAACAATGTCGGCAGTACTACCGCCCTGACCGGGGTATGAGGTTGTTGTCGCTCCTCCAACAGTCCAGTTATCCGGATTGCTCCATAAAGTGCCGTTTATATAACCACCAGAACATAAAAAACCTGAACATGTTCCCGCGCCGGTCCAATCAAAAGTAGTCGCAAAAGCGAGCTTATTTATGAAGAGTGCACAGATTGATAGCAGGATAATTTTCAAATAGCTTATTTTCAAGATTTTTGTGCGCTTGGTTTTAAATTGTTTCTTTATACGTTATACATTTCCTTCAGGTTATATTTCAATGAAAAAAACAAGTTACATTTAATTAATAAGCAGAAATAAAACAATACAAATCCCCCTATCATTTGATTTGATCGGCCCGCTTATCGGAGTAGTATTAATATCCTTAGCGTAACCATCTAACGGCGTAAAAAGAATAATACAACAAGATGGCCACGAACTGTTATTAACAACACGTATCAAGAGAACTTTAAATTTCAGGCAAAAAACAATTCGGCCTGGCGGCTAATACTTTTTTTAACCCAACCCTAAAATCTTTTTTTCCTGTTTACTACCACAGAAGTATAATACGAATCAGAAACAATATAGAATGTATTCGACGATAATATGAGTTTTCCAGACCCAGACTTTCAGAAAGCAAGATTCAATTTTTATGTAATCTTATGAAGATTAGATGAAGGCTCCGGCCGACAGTTGTTCATGTTTAAATATGAATTATATATTTGTAACTCATATTTAAACATGGCTAATCATAAAAAGACTGAGTTTGCCGTAACAGATCAGGACATATCAATGGTAGCAAAGGCGCTGTCGCACCCTGCAAGAATCGCCATCATGCGTATTTTGGCACAGCACAAGCATTTTACCTGCGGCGAAATAGTTGAAATACTCCCTTTAGCGCAGCCAACGGTATCCCATCATTTAAAAGAATTAATGGATGCCAGGCTGATCACCGTTGCAATTGATGGTAAAAAATCATTGTATGATGTAAACTGGCCAACCTGGAACAAGTATACAGCCGAGTTTGAAAATATGCTCAGTGCTATTAACAATGCGGACCAGCAGACCTGATCTGCCTTGTTAACTTATGGGTTATATTCATACACAACCTTATAAGGTACCTGTTTAAGTGAAGCAGATACCTGTCCTATCCTCAGATCGCGCAGTTGTGGGGTGGGCTCACAAAAGGAATAAGCTTTTCCTTTATAAAGCAAGGGTTTCCCCATCGGTTTATTAAACTGCACTGCCATAGTTATATGAGTTGGATATAACACCGCGATCATCGGCAAATTGTATATTTCTTTAACAAGGTAAAAAAATAACGCGGCACGATCATCGCAGTCGCTGTATTGGGCAAACAGCGTTTCTTCCGGGCTCAACCGTTTCTCCCGGCCGAAATTCATATCATCATTTTCATATAAAAAGGCATATCGGGTAAAATGCATCAAGTAATCAACACCTTTTTTGATACTCATGCCGTCCACATTTTTTTTTAGCAGGGGGATCAGCGATCCATAAGTTTCTTTACTCAGCGGAATATTGAAGTAAGATTCAAAATCTACAACCGGATAGTTCTTGAAAATGGAATCAATCAGCGGGTTAAGCTTAATCCTGAAATAGTATGCTTTATGCCGGTAGGTAAACTGCAGATCCTTTTCAACATAGTCCGCAGGCGCAAAATCAGGCATGCTCGTAACCTTATATGAAAATGAGTTTATTGCACCGGGCACATTGATATCAACAGGAATAGCCGGTTGTATTGTAAGATCGGTACCCGGGTAGTCATGAATGTTAAGACACATGTACTTTTTATCATCAACCGTATAAGAAGGAATATCTGATACATCTTCATTGTTGTAAACATAAAAAATGATTTTTTTTCCGGCCAGCGCCAATCGTGCGTCATAGCCCGATTTAACCATCAGGAACCATTTACACAAGGTGTACGTATTGTAATTTTTTTCTTTAGGGCTTATTTGCTGGGCAGTTTTGCGCACGAGCTGGTAATACAGCCAGTCATTAAGCTGGTGATCTTGTTTATAACTCAATAATGCATTAAGCAAAGATTTATAATTACCGGCATCAACATTGGTATAAAAGCTTTTTATGTTATTTACCGATAGTCCGCTTGTGGTATCGCTAATAGTTAAAGCATCAGCATTAAATGTACCATCATAAAAAGCAAAACAAATCCTCCCGTTACTTTGAGCAAACAAATTAGCTGTACTTAAAAGTATCAAACAAGGGAATAATATTTTAACATATCTGCCCATAGCAAACACATCATTTTACTTATAAAGGTTAAAGCATTTTGGTTTATGTCTAAATATACAAAATTGCAAATTAAAACATCAATTGACTTAATATTATTTTAATCGTTTAACAACATACTATTAATATTACACGCATAGATTTGAATTGGAAAATTATGATGCATGAGGACAGAAACATTAGGTAAAAGAATACTATGCTTATTTATAGCTATAGGGTATTTCTTTTTTTCGTGTTTGTATGTTACACGATGTCCCAAAATTGCAGGTCATGTCAAAACAGGAAAGTATTTAACGCTTAACAACGGAACGGTAAAACAAAACGGTCCGGTTATCTCGAGTGCAAATAACGGTAAATCGGCACCTGTTCTCTTTTTATCCCGCCCGCGGGTCATTTTCGGCAAAACCTTAGCTGCATTAAATAATCAATTCAGGTTAATTCGTACTTGTGAGTTATGTCCGTTCCTGTTCATATCAGAATATGACACTCAAAGCAGATTTCGATCTCACAAGGTTTTTTACGCTGCTAACATTTTTTCCATTACCTGTACCTGGAAAATCTGATTTATCAACTTCTCTCCTGCCAGTACCTTTTACAACGTTTTCTTATTACCTGCATTTACAGCGATTAATGCTGTACTATTAATTTATTTAAAAATCGTGTAGACAAGTTATGCCTTATTTCAACTTAAAATTTTCAAATACCGATAATGAACTGGCTAATTTTGCGAAAGCCCTTGCATTGCCGGTCAGGATTGCCATTGTTCGTATCATTATAGCTAACGACAATTTAGTACCCAAAGAAAGTTTATATAGCATCCCGTTTAACCAGGAAACAATAACCAAGCACATTGCCGAATTAAAACGGATGGGTATTTTAAAGGCTTGTGGTTTACGCGGTTCAATTAAATACAGTATTGACGAGCGGTTGTTTCGTCAAATGGCCGATGGATTTGCCATGCTATTTGAAAGTATAAGGAGATTTGAACATGATCTGCCGGACTATTAAACTTGATTATACGAGTATTGAGGTGATTTTCTGAACGCAAGATGATTAATTACAAAAAAAATCAATTATAATAACCTGATAAACAGGTACTGCGTTATAACATTTACTTAACCTGTGCTTAAAATACCAATTCAGATTTGGCAATTCGGTTCAGATTTGTACTTTTGCGCCCGGAGAGTTGGCAGAGTGGTCGATTGCGGCAGTCTTGAAAACTGTTGAACTGTGAAAGGTTCCTGGGGTTCGAATCCCTAACTCTCCGCATCAAGTATTATTCAGTTAGGATAAAAAGCGCTGTAAATGAAATATTTACGGCGCTTTCTGTTTTTAGCCATCGCCAAAATAAACCGATCAATCGCGTTGTTCCGGTACCCGTGGGTGACCTTTTTCAAGGTAAGCTTGCCGATCACCGGAACGTTATAAGTCTCCTATATTGAACATTTTCTTAATTTAAACATCTTGATTTCAGTAGGATATGTAACTGATTTTATTCACTTAAAGCTTCAGTGATGAACAGATCTTTTAACCTCCTCTTTTACGTAAAGAGATCAAAAGCAAATGCCGAAGGCCTCGCCACATTTACCTGCGTATTACTACCACTGGGCACTTTAGATTGGCGAAGAGGGGGCAATATCACTGGTATATCCAAATTACCGCCTGAAACCGTCATTTTTCAGGGCGCAAAAAGGGCGCAGGAAAGAATTTAATTACAGTCTATTTAAGTCCTTTCAATCACTTATTTAAATACATAAACATCTTAATAACAGTACATTAACAAATAAATGCGCCTAAAATTAGAAACTAATTTCAGGGTGCATACATATGCTTCAGCTTTCGGTTCTCTTCCTCCATCTCTTTCAGCCGCTTCAGTTCCTGGCTATCCATACCGGCATACTTTTTACGCCAGTTGTAAAAGGTTGATTTGTGAACGCCCAGTTCGCGGCATAAATCGTTAAACTCACGGCCTCCTTCGTATTCTTTGATCGCCTTGACAATCTGTGCTTCGGTAATAATAGAGTGCTTCATCGTTTGACTGTTTAAAGTTAAGGCTTTTCGTCCTTTAAGCAGTCCGATTTTTAGGAGGGGTTACACTGCTCCCGCTTAATCAAATAACGACCACAATCGTTACTGTTTTGCCAGTCCCTTAAGATATCCTAAGCAACCTTTTTACTAACCCTTTATCAAATCAGGTTGGAATCTACGTAAGCCGCTTTTGCCTCATATATTCTCTTTAGCTGAGCATTTGCGCGAGTAAAGTTTCTGATTAACATCTCTTTATCGTCATTATTTCCTTTTGATACATCAGAATAGCCGAAGTATTTTTGCACCGAAATAAACGGGAAAAACACCATTTTATTAATCACCATTTTGGAAAGCAGAATATCCGCAACTACATTATTATTATAGGGTTCGTCCAATATTTTTTGAAATACAGGTTTATACAAAATAGTAAATTGTGTACAATGGGAATAGCCTATCCAGGCTCTATTATTGGTAATGGGAAGGGCCTTAATCAATCCACAGATACCACCCAACAGCATCTCGGCCTGCTGCAAATAAGCCTCCATAATATTTTTAAGTAAAAATGACCTGGAGTAGTCGGATGTAAACTCATGATCATCTTCACAAATAATAATTACATCATCCCCGTTTTCAATAGCTAGTTTTATAATTTTACGAACGGTTTCCCATAAGCCAACGGCGCCGACTGGATTTTTACAGGCCTCTATTATCTGGATATTGAACTCATCCTTCCCAGCAAATTGCCCTTTTATATGTTCCAGTCTTTCCGTTCGTTCCGGCAGATTAATTATATATGTTGGAATAATGACGTTATCATAGTTTTCTTCATTTAAGGCATCTGCATTTTCGATTGAAAATGACTTATAAAAGGCAGAAATGCGTTCTATTAGTTCAACTTGTTCCGAAGCATTGAAACTTGGTCGTTTTACGCGTGCCTCATTAGTATCCGACTTTAAACCGGCACCTTTTGGCTCTGTCAAATTTGATATAAATGGATATATAAAGAATTGTCCATTCGCAATTGAAAATATATTTTTATCCGCCAGTAATATGTCTTCAAAAAATGGGCGAAATATAATTGTAAACTGCGATTCGGAGAAATTCTCTACCCAAAATATGTTATTTGAAACTCTTATCGCACTCCCAAATGAGGTTACGTCACCACATAAAATATCTGCACCTAACTTTTCTGCCTGCCTTATACATTCTAATAAATTATCCGTCGAATAATTGGCCGTAAATTGATGGCTGTCTTTACATATCAAAATGTAATCTGCATTTGTGCTTATTACATTTTGTACAATTTGTTGGATAGTTTTCCATAAATCACTTATTTTATTTTCATCGGTAATGGGTTCCACAAAATTCAGTGCAAATTCTTCTTTCCCGTTAAACTCCTTAAGGATATTTTCTTTAAAATCCATCCGGTCTTTGGGGTTGATAATAAAGGTGGGGATGCATTGTCTTGTCATATTCATTTTTATAACTATTAATACGTGATGGGTAAAACAATCACTGATGATTGTTCTTAAATATTTCGAATCTATACACTAGAACATACAATTCTTGTCAGGACATTTGCAAACTCGAATAAGCGGCCTTTGCTTCATATATTCGCTTTAATCTTGTGTTCTCGCGATAAAATGACTTGGCAAACAACTCTATATTTTCATGATTACCTTTAGTTACATCTGAATAGCCAAACGGCTTTTGGGCAGAGATAAATGGGAAAAACACCATTTTATTACTCAGTATCATCGAAAGCATTGCATCTGCCGTTACCGTATTGTCGTAAGGGGTGTCCAATATTTTTTGAAATACAGGTTTATATAAAATTATAAATTGCGTACAAAAGGAAGTACTCACCCAGGCTCTGTTAGTGGTAACAGGAAGGGCTTTATGGAACTCACAGATACCGCCCGAAATCATTTCCGTATGCTGTTCATGAGCTTCCAATATATTTTTAAGTAAAAGTGATTTGGAATAATCGGCCGTAAACTGATGATCGTCCTCGCAAATAATGATTACATCATCTTCGTTATCCATAGCAATCTTTACTATCTTCCGAATGCTTTCCCAAAGCCCAACCGCACCAATCGGATTTTTGCAAGCTTCGATTATTTGAACTTTGAACTCATCCTTTCCCGCGAATTGCTTTTTTATATGGTCGAGTCGTTCTGTTCGCTCGGGAAGATTGATAATATAGGTTGGAATAGCTACATCATTCAAAAATTCTTCGCCCAAGTCGTTCTGCTTTTGCCCGGAAAATTCTTGATAAAATGCGGAAATATTATCTAATATTTCAACTTGTGCTGAAGCCAACCCGCTTACATTTTCCGTTCTGCTTATTTCGGTATTGCCGGGCGTTGCGTTATCACGGACGAGTTCCTTCTTAATTGATATAAAAGGATATATAAAAAATTTACCATTGGTAAATGGGAAAGTTTTATAATCATCTGTTAGAATGGATTCGAAGAATGAGCGGAAGACAATTGTAAATGGCAACCCTGCAAAATCCTCTACCCAAAAAATATGTTTTGAAATCCTCAAAGCACTCCTGAATGTGCCCAGCCCACCACATAAAATATCGGCACCTAAATCTTTGGCCTGACTAATGCACTTAATTAAATTATTCTTTGAATAGCTATCGGTAAATTGATGGTCATCCTGGCATATTAGAATATAATCGGTTTCGGTTGCCGTCACTTTTCGGATAATATGCTGAATAGTTTTTGGTAAGCTTATTACATTATCTTCGTCCATTACGGGCGCTATAATGTTTACCAGAAATTCCTTTTTTCCTGAAAATTCTTTCAAAACAGTTTCTGTGCCATCTGTACTGTTGTTGTTAATAATAAATGCGGGGATGAAGGTTTGATTTGTCATTTCTTGTTTTGCGATTATTAGGCTGGTAAATTTGCTTCCACCTTTTATGGAATTCCCACCTATGTTACTTTTCAGAAGCAACCGATTGTTTTATTTATTTAGCTTGGCGACTTTCCAGGCTTTAACAGTAAAGGCTCAACCTACCAAGAAAAACCCAGCGTATTCAAGTTTATATAGCCTTGTTCATTTTATTTAACAGCTTTAATTATTTTAGCTTGTAACATAAGTTTTATTCTACCGATAATTAACAACTCAAATTCAGCTAAAGAAGCCTTAAGATCATCCGGCTCAAAAACGGACCTTATTTCAGTTAATACATCATTTATTGCTACCGGCTGTTCCGATATCTGTAATAAGCGCATATCCAAATCATCAATTATTGACAACGAATAGCCCTTGTAATGGCATTCCGGTATAATGCATACATAAACACTTGTTGGCGTTTCATTTAAATTTAGCGGCCGTTTCTTTAAATTTTTACTGATTTCAGTATCAAACGACCTCCAGTCAAACGAGCTTTCCGTTATTTGAACTATCTTATCTGCTACGATCTTCTTAGCATAGCTACTGTCTCTGTCAGCAAAAATGTATTCAAAATAATTAGTATGTGCAATGTCTCGTTGGTACAGAAATTCATTTGAATGTTGAGAAAAATCGTTTTCTATAGTATCATTAAGCCTTGCCTCAAATAACTTTGCGTCATTCAGCATTTTGGAATATATGGCATCATCTATATTATTTGTTTCTGTATTATCGATCGCTGCTAATACATTTTCAACTATTTTACTTTGAAACTGACGTTTGGTTTCTGATTTAATACCTGTATTCTTTTCTGATATTACCAAATCCGGATGTTGTTGGCAATCCTTCAAATTAAAATATCTATCTGTTAAATATTTTTCGGTGGGCTGATTAATAAAATAGTAATAATCCTTTTTTAAGGGAGTCTGCTGATTCTTAAACAATGCAATTATCCGGTAATAATATTCAGGATAATCCTGCCTTAACCTGTTTGCCAGTTGTTGACAAACATTCGAAGTTCTTTTATATTGACCTATCAGATGCAGGTAATTTTTGTTAAAAGGCACTTCCGTAAAATCGCCGAACGATTTATATTGGTTATCAGGAATGATCTCATCAAATAACACATTTACCTTTTTATTAAATTTAGCTGCCAGGCAATAAAAAAGATATTGCTCAAAATATATATTGAAAGCGCCAATGTTAATATTGGAGAGACTGTTGACATTATTGCTTATTGTTTCCTTTGATCGTGCTGTATAAAGATTAAAAAAACTCAAGTCGTTGCCGCCTATGATCCCGGCGTTGTAGGCATATATTTTATTTTTTTTATCTTTTTCTTCTGTTACTTCAATTGGAATGTAGGTTAATCTGGGTTCCAATTCGCTAAATAAATTTTCATAAAAGCTAGTTCCAACTTCCAAATTCTGTGCTATCAAATCGCCATGAAGCAGACTTTCATCAAAGGGTTTCCAAATAATTACATCTCCGTCCACGTGTAAAAATGGTACGGCTTGTTGTGAATAGGTATGTATTTTGGGCAACCCCCATAACTCAGAGGGGTTTTGATCGAATTGATCCAAGTCGCATACTACATCTGTATAGGGTAGCCGTAAGGTATCAATTAGAGTTTTTGCTGTAACACTATCGGCATGTAATACAACCTCATCGTAATATTTTTTTAATTGCAGACAGCTTAAAGCCCAGCCCATTAAATGATATTCGGGCGAATACCATCCGGCATTAAATTTCAGCATATCCTTTTGATTACATGCCCAGGAAGTTTGAACGATTTTCATATTGGATTTTTAGTTGTGTAAATGTTCTAAGTCATTATTTAGCCGGTTAATGAATAAAGCTCCCGTCTCCCCTGCGTTTCAACGGCTGGCCGTTATGCATCGGCGTCCCCCCCCATTTTTGCAGATTTAATTTTAGCCCCACCAAAAAATATCGACTTAAAGTATTTGACTGTGTGTAAGTTGTGGACTGCGGCGTAACCGATTGCTGTAAAAAATTGTTCTGGTGTAATAGATCGAATACATCAAAGGTGAGTGCCAAACTCTGTGTCCGCATTGAAAATCGCTTTTCAAAACCGGCATTAATTACCAGCGGGTTTTGTTTATAATTTGTAAAGCCCGATATGTAATTCTTGATGGCATTATAATGTAACTGAAAATTTCTTGGTAAATAGATCTGACCATCAATCGCCAATTTGGTGGTTTGAATGGTGTTTGAAGTTGCATTTAATGTGTTGGTGAATGACCTGTTGACCTCATAACCTATGTAAGGGCTTATTATAAACTTATTATCATTTAAACTTATCTGAGGGCCAAACCTTTCATTAAAATCCCATTGGGATGTATGGTAGGATATACTATTGCTTACCGCATTGAAATAGCCATAAGTAATGCTTCCGTTTAACCCAAGATAATAGTTCCGATCATTTAATTGTTTTGAAATTGAGTAGCCGCCTGTTATTGCCTTGTCGCCGTTTATATTAACATAATTAATTTCATTGATGGTTTTATTTAATGTCGCCGAAATGGGTGCTGTGATCTGCACAATATTGGTCGCTACCTGATTATCATATAATCTTCCGTCTACATTAAAAGAAATATTAAACTTGTCATTGGGGAAATATTTGTTGTAACTGGCCGTAACGCTATGGGTAAAGGTAGGCTTAAGGTTGGGGTTGCCTATAATAATGTTATTGGGATCCGATCTGTCTATAAAAGGCTGTATTTGTTGAAACTCCGGCTCGGTGTTGATACCGGAATACGCTATTTGAAATCTTTCG
Organism: Mucilaginibacter rubeus; assembly: GCF_014643835.1. GTDB lineage: Bacteria > Bacteroidota > Bacteroidia > Sphingobacteriales > Sphingobacteriaceae > Mucilaginibacter > Mucilaginibacter rubeus. Next base: position 1,023,863 of record NZ_BMKD01000001.1, read on the forward strand.
GAAGTTGACCAGGAGTATGAATACCTGAATACGGGTATGATCCTAAAATCCAATCGGGAGGTAGAAACATTATTGGCCGTATTATTGTCTACCTGTGTGCCTGATAGTGCGGTAGGTACAAATGTAGCCCCCAGGGATAAATTGCTCTTTCGGCCGCTATACCGGTAATCAACCGTGGCCCTTGTTTCTGTAAACGAAAAATGATAAGTATTCTCCAACCGGGTGAGTTCCTGTAACTGACCATTCGCCAACACCGTATCCGATATCGCTTTATTGTCATAAACTGCGTTTCTTATTTGTCCGGTAAACTCAAGTTGCGCCCTGGCCGTTAACGGCTCAACATAAGTAACAACGGAACGATAGACTTTGCTGTTACTTGTTTTGTTAATTATTAAATGGGATAAGGAGTCCTTTACCAACGTGTTCTGCGTTGTGTCAAGGTAATAACGGTACTCAGTGCTTTTATCCCCCTTTATCTGGCTATTTGATTGAGTGAAGCCAGCCTGAATAGAAAAGTTTCTTTTGGGCTTTTTAAATGTATGCACAAATAGTGCTGTTAAACCATAGCCATGACCGGTAGTTGAATTGACTGCTTCGAGGTTGACCACCGGGTGTTCAAATCCAGTGGTAAAATAATTTAAATTACTTGTTAGCGTACTGGTGGTTGCCGAGGAATTAATATTATTGAATGTTGCGTTGATTTGGAGATAGTTGGATTTATCAAGGTTATCCTCCAGTTGAAATTTTACAGTATTGCCACGGCTTGAGTTTTTAACCGTGCTATTGTTAATGAAATTACTTAACCCATTGCTTGAATTTGCAAATCCGTAAGTATTGCTTATTGAGTTAGTATTATTAAAATTATAAACGTAACTGCCAGTGGCCACTATTTTACTGCCCCAATCATCAGTATAACTAAAGGTAGGTGATCCGGATCGGGTTGTTCCGGGAGTGGATATCACGGAACTTGTTGGCGACGTTGAAGCGACACCATTGACAGTGCTGCTTACATTGCCAATTAAATTTATTACCCGGTTGGCATTGATATGCTGTACCGAAAGCTGTTCATTATACCGGCCATGATTTCCTTCTTGCGATACGATCCGGGCAATAGTACCAATTGACTTATCGGCCCTGGTGGTGATGTTCAATGTTTTTGAAGGGGCGCCATCTTTTATCCCGGTCCGGGCAGCCTGATCTCCATAATCATCAACTATCTGAATTTTATCCACGATGGAAGCCGGCAAATTCTGGATGGCCTGTGCTACATTTCCCCCTCCAAATACTTTTCCGTTAAGCTTGGCTTTTGTCACTTGTTGACCCTGGTGTACCAATGTCCCATCTGCTCCAACCTCCATTCCCTCCATCTTCTTCAGTAACTGATCCACGGTAGAGTAAGCGGGTACTTTATAGTCGCTGGCCCTGTATTGGACGGTGTCCGTTTTATAAACAATCGTGGGCGTTCCGTTAACGTTGACTTGTTTAAGCTGATAATATTGATCTTTGAGTATTATTGGTGCCAGTACAATTTTTTTTGTCTCCTCATTATTTAAATACCGGCTCACCTTGGTTGTAAATCCTACTTCGGATACGGTAAGTAAAAATGTCGCCTCTCTTACATTCTCGAATATAAAAATCCCATCTTTATCAGAGCTTGTCGCCATCGAATCTTTTGCAGACTTTAGTATGACCGTAGCCCTGGCAACCGGCGTTCCGGTACTGTCCTGTACAATCCCGCTAACCTGGCGAAACTCCCGCGCAGGCAACTTCGGTGCGTCTTTATTGATAATTTGTTGCGCCTTCAAATTTGTCGCTACCATTAAAAAAAGGATAAAAAAAATATGTTTCATTTTATCCCTCTCATTAAGCTGTTAATTAAACGGTGAAATAAAGTGGCTTTGGCTGTTATAATTTCGGCGTCGGCTATCATCCCGTTCTTCAATAATAAATATCCGCTTCCATGGTTATCAAAAGCCACCTCTGCAACATATTCTCCTGTTTTTACTTGATCATCGGTAACATACCTGATTACACCGTCCAACGTACGTTGGTCATCAACAGGATTTCTAAGTTTAATTAATACTGTTTGCCCTGATTTAACCTTATAAATATCATTTTGCGAAACAATCATTTCTCCGTAAAACCCTCTATTCTCACCAACTATAAAAAATACATTCTGATTAGGATGTAATTGTTCATTTTCATGTATCACCCCCGCATAAATTAATTGCCCATCGACCGGTGCTTTAAGGTTCTTTCTGCCGGTCGAATTTTCGAGGACTGCCAAATAATCGTCTTTCTTGACGGAGCTATTATTTTGTACCAATATCTTGATTAATCTCGCCGAATCTTTTATTGACAAGCTATATGGTGAGTTTACCGAATGTATTTTTATCTGTGTTTGAATAGCTTCGGGATAGCTTATAGTTGATGAAATGAACACACATATTATTGCGATAGCTAATACCAGACTTATTCCCCACCTATACAACCACATTGGCGGTGTACCGATAATATCCTGCATTTCTTCAGCATGTACCGGCTCTTCTTGATTTAATAATTCCTTTGCCATGTAATTATATGCCTAATTCAAGTTGATTTTTCACCAGGTTAAAATACTCCCCCCTCATTTCAGTTAGTTGGCGATGAGTACCTTGTTCAATAATTTTGCCCTTATCCATAACAATAATATTATCAGCATTTCTTACGGTGCTTAAGCGATGTGCAACCACCACCACGGTTTTTCCGTTAGTAAACTGGTTCAGGTTGTCCATTATTATTTTTTCGTTGTTTGCGTCCAATGCATTCGTTGCTTCATCAAAAAATAAGTAAGCCGGATTTTTATAAACAGCACGGGCGATAAGCAGGCGTTGTTTTTGGCCCTGACTTATTCCATGTCCGCCTGCTCCAATCTTGGTATAGAGACCAAAAGGCAGCTCGCTTACAAAATCATTCAGGTTCGCTGTTTCAATGGCCTTATTTAATTTATCCAAATCCGGAAAATCATCTCCAACCGCTATATTATTGGCTATAGTGTCTCCAAAAATAAATCCGTCCTGCATTACGGTCCCGCAACTGCTCCGCCAAATCTTATAGCTTAAGCTGGTTAAGTGTATTTTTCCAACTTTTATTTTTCCGGTTTCGAGCGGATAAAAACGGAGAAGTAATTTCAGCAATGTGGTTTTACCGCTACCGCTCATTCCCACTATTGCCGTAGTTTTACCCTGCGGAATGTTTAAATTTATATTTTCCAAGGCGGGATTGGCATCGGCTCCCGGATATCTGAAAGTAAGGTCTTTAATACTAATGCTTTTGTCAGCGGGCAATTCATTGATAAACGTACAGTCAGCAGGCTCTTCATCTTTTAGCTGGTGCACTTCATTTAAACGTTCCAGGCTAATTTTGGCATCCTGATACGCCTGTATAAAACCAATCATTTGTTCGATAGGGTTACTTACCTGACCAACAATGTATTGTATAGCCATCATGCCGCCTAAAGTAATATTGCCGTCAATAACAGCCTTTACGCTTATAAATGTTATCAGTATGTTTTTTCCCTGATTTATGAATGCTGATCCGGTTTGCTGTATCTGGCTTAGGGCAAGATTTTTTATTTTAAATTTGTAAAGGCTTGCCTGTATATTTTCCCAGTGCCAGCGTTTTTGTTTTTCACAATTATTCAATTTAATCTCCTGCATACCATTTACAAGCTCTATTACATTGCTTTGATTATTTGAAGCGATGCCGAACTGTCTGTAGTTAAGGTCACGCCTGCGTTTCAAAAACAGAATTATCCATAAAACATAGAGTACGGTACTAATAAGAGAAATTAAAAAAATCAGCGTATTATAATAAATCAATACAATGGTAAAAACCACCAGGTTAAGCAATGAAAACAAGGTGGTTAATGCGGTGCCGGTTAAAAAGTTTTCTATCTTTTGCTGGTCATTCATTCGCTGCAGAACGTCGCCTGTAGTTTTTGTTTCAAAATAGCTGATTGGCAACTTCATGAGTTTTACCAAAAAATCGGTTAAAATAGAAACATTGATACGCACACTTATGTGAAGCAGTATCCATGATCTGATGAAATTGATGCTCATACTTCCCAAAAAAAACATCAGCTGAGCAATCAAAATCAAATAAACGAAGTTAAGGTTACGGGTATTGATGCCTGTATCTACCAGGGCCTGCGTAAAAAACGGGGTGACCAACTGTATTAATGTGCCAACACCCAGTCCAATAATCAACTGAAAAAAAAGTTGTTTATATTGGAAATAGTAACGGAGGATGGCACTCCATTTGACCTCATTTTGCTTATCTTCTTCAAGTTCATAAAACGAAGGCATTGGTCCTAGTAAAAGTGAGATGCCATCATAAAGCTCTTTGTGCGAAAACCAATTTGATTTAAATTCTTCTTCCTGTAGCATAACCAACCCTTTGGCCGGATCGGCGATGTAGTAGGCCGTGCCTCCTATTTTATAAAGTATAACATAATGGTTTTGACGCCAATGCAAAATACAGGGCAGTTGTACTTGCTTAAGCTGTTCAATAGTTACCCTTACGCCTAATGAGCGTAAGCCTATTTTTTCTGCCGCGTCGCTGATGTTCCATAAAGTTGTCCCCCCTCTGCCCGTAAAACACAAAGCCCTCAATTTTTGAATGGAATAATTGCGATTATAATACTTCGCAATCATCCGCAAACACGTTGGGCCGCAATCTAAATTGTCTTGCTGTTTGTAAAAGGTAAATTTCAATTGACTTGAGTTATTTTATTGTTTTCTGCCAAGGCATACTTGCCGAAAAAATCTATAGTTTGAATACCCAGGTATAAAGCGTTCTTGGGCATCAATGCGCTGAATTTGTTTTGCTTTTAATTTTCATACCGGCAGGTTCACGCGGACTGTTTTTTGAAAGATGTAGAGACTTTAAGCTTTCTTACCAGTAATGCTAAGCGCCATAACAAACAATATCAGTTTAAAATTCATTATTTATCCATTTACTTTTTTGCTAAAGTATATTCACTCCAAAAATCTGTGGAGGAAGTAAAAGCCTCTATATGGACTTTAACAGGAAACGAAGGCTGGTTATTTTTGATGTATTCGTCGCTAACCCCAGGCAGGGGCCCGATGGGGACAACATATACTCCCCCAGCCAACGTTGTTGCTTGGCCGGCCGCGTTATATACAGCGGCCATATCTACGCCCGGCAATTTAATATTATAAGTAAATTTTGCAGGCGCATTTGCATCAAGTCCCAATTGTTTTAAACTGATAGACAACTCATAGGTAAAAAACAATTTATTATTAAAAGCTCCGGCTGCTTTGATGCCATCATGATTATATACCGAAATAAGGCTGTCCATGCTTTTTATTCCGGTTACCTTAATGAGTTTGGATGCATTTGCGTAATCTGTATTTTTTACCTTCATAATCGAGTCGGCTTCCGTCTGAGAAGCTGGCTGGTATTTTAGATTAACCCAGACCCGGTTGTGCATATCTGGGAAAGGATAAGTTATACTAATGCCATTTTTGATGTTTTTTTGATTAGATGGATTAATAGTCAGAATGATACCGCCTCCCAGTATTTTATTGATATTGGTATGTTCCGTTGCCTGTATAGTTAAATACAAGTTATCATCATCGTTAGCCATCGTATAAAAAATATCTGTAGCATGGTTATAAGCCTGAAATTTGTTGCTCCATTCCGTTGATTTCCCGTCAATTTTCACGTTCGACGGAGCGCGCAGGCTGCTTTGTTGGATGCCGGGCAGCTTTTGAGCATAAATAATAACGGGTATTACGATTGACAACAACAGTAGTGAGAGGTGTTTAAAGTTCATTTTTTTACAAAAAAAGATTCACGGAAAAAACAACCATGATTTTTGTTATCATGGTTGTTTACTCAAAAATTAATAACAATCAACATTGTCGCAACAATCGTTCGTATTGCAATTATTATCTGCACCAGATTGAGTACCACTTGTGATACTGGTGTGAACTCCTACTGCCCCTGCACAACCGGGGGCACTACTCCAGTACCATGTACATGAGCCCCCACTAATCATTTTCATTTGATCTTTGGTGAGCATTTCCTTAATGTCTCCAAACTTAAGTTCCAACTTTTTCATAAATTTTTGTTTTTAAATTGATGCCTCTATTTTAGGGTTGCGGCTTTCCTTATCCTGTTTTACCAAGGCAGGCAACTTTTTTGTTCGCGAAACAAATTCTTTACACCTTTTACAAAACATATTTAATATCTTCTGCCTGGTAAGCAGAAGGTAATCTGCGACCGTTGATGAACAGCGTTGGCGTACTTGTAATTTCTACCATCTTACACCACTCTTTTTGCGCTGAAAGTGCGTTAGATTCAATCGCAGTTCCCATAGCCGGGTATTTCTCTTTCCATAATTCATATTTTTTTTTCTCCTGTTTATACCAGTCATTTATTGCTTCTTTAAGCCTGATTTCGTTCTTTTCAAACTTTAATGTCATAAAGTGGCTGATAACATTTTTGTCCAGTTCTTTTTGATATAGTCTGTTAACAAAAACCAATTGAAGTTTTATATCATCTCTTGAATCAAGTAAATTATCCAAAAGCATATGTGTTTTTGTACAATGAATGCAAAAAGGGTTAGATACCAGCGTAATCACGTTGGTAGCTTCTTTGTTACCTATCATGATAGTATTTTCTTCGGTTGGCAAAGCATACTTATTCTCCCGGTGCAGCATATTTTGGAATAATTCTTTATTGTATTTATACCTATACAACTCCAGTCGAAGCATTTGTAATTGCATAGAATTAATCAAGTAAGGCTTTATGAAGACCCATAAAAGGATCGGAACAAGTATTCCGACAAACAAATTGCTCAAGGTATGTAAATCGGGATACTGAATTCCATTGGATAGATAAGGTATAAAAGCAGCAAACTCCAGCCATAAAAGAGCCTGGACCGTGCAACAGAAAATACACCATTGCTTTGCTACCCGCCACTGATAATAAATGGAATAAAAAGTATAGGGTAAGCTTAGTAAATTTAGAATTCCCAATATTTGTATTAAGTGGGCGTTTGCGGCATTAAATAGCAAAGCAACCAATGTACCTGAATAGTAAAAAAAACCAATTTCGCTCCAACTCAATTCTTCGGTTACTTTTGCAGCCTTTGATGATAATATGACATGGCAATTTTTACTATTATCGTCCCCGCAAAATTTTTGTATCAGAGGATTATTTGCATCGATGCTTTGTATTAGTAACAATATGGAAGCTAATAAGCCTACCGTCTTAAAAAAAGCTAAGATGCCGATATGCCAATTTATAGTTTGTAGATAGGATTGATTGAAAAACAAATAAGCGAGAAAAACAATGATTAGTCCTGATACAACAAACGGCATGCGTAGGGTCTCGATGATTTCTTCCCTGCGTTTGGCAGAATAATCATACTCACCGGATGAGTCATCTTTTTGAAACGCTAATATAGATCCCTGATAACGACTTTTAAATTCGTCTATACTAAATGAATGGTTATTCCAATGGTCATTCGATATGGTGATTTGGCTTTCATCTTTTTGGTTTACTAAAACAAATTCCCCTTTTGCAAAACAAGCTATAAAAGGCAAAGGTATTTCCGTCTCAATTAATTCTTCAACACTAACCTGGTAAGCTTCATTGGGGATATTCCAATAGGTCAATACCTCACTGATAGCAAGTAGGCTGGAAGCATCGGTATGTTTTTGCAATTCACTAATAATGCTATTCCGGGTGACGGGAATACCCAATTGTTTCACGACAAGGCTTATTACCTTAATTGAGTTACGGTGTTCCATAGGATATTAAAATGGCTAAGCGATGGTCAATAAACGAGGACGATCAGGATGTTTTTCGAATTCCTCAGTGATATTATCACCAATAACGGATATATCAAATGCGTGGCCAATACAGGTTATTACCTGCGAAAAATTACTTTTCATAATAAGGTTTAGATGTACAATTAATACTCTTCAGTACTAATTAGTTGTATTAAATTGATCGTATTTAATCGGTAGTATAAATTGGTATTTCAAATATATAATTATATATGTCAATAACACAAGTATTTTTAAAAATAATTTTCATTTACATGTATACCGGCCTATTTAATCTGGATCGTTGTGTTTTGTCCATATCCAAATCCGCAATTAACCCCCTTGAATTCGAATTTTCCAACTTCGAATAACTGCTTAAGCAAGATATTGTTATGAATTCCAAATTTTGTTTGACTTTTTCCCTGATTGTCATTTCGAGATTTGTGAATTGCGGTTTTCTAATATCGATCTTAGCTTTGTATTTCCAGCGGCAAGAGGTCTTTTTGCCCTACAAAAAGCCTCTTACCCTCCGGGGATTTGTCGGAATTTCGCAACTCTTTCCGATGTATTAAATATTTTAAGTTCTATTTGAAAATATAATTTCGAGTATCTGAAAAATATCGATTTCAATTTTTGGAGTTTCATTACTACGTCGTCGTTAAATCGGCAGACACTTTTCTTTCAGTAGCCAAATGTACGAGCCTCATTTTTGTTGCCTGTCGTTTAACGGCGGTTGACAAACCAGGCAGGACAGCGCCGGAATTCCGCAATCATGAACAAGCCTGATTCTACCATGGGATCTGATTTAAAAACATTTTCTAAAGTGATGGCTGATTGCTTCCGCCCTACTATTGAAGATTTCTTTTTGGGGTGGTAAAACGTTTGCTTTACTTTATGCTTAAGCTGATGGTCCGAAGGGGAAAATAACCCCTTCGAATGAAAAATACGACTTTCCATGTTACGTATTTTACATTTTTATTTATGCCGGATTACCACCCTTTTCGCACTGTTTTCGCTATCTAAAACCCTGTTCATTTGCTCGTAAGAAACAATTCTTAAAAATGGAACAAGCATCAGTCAACGAAAAAAGATCAGTAGCAGCACTCGGGTACTCCATTTACCTCATGGAACAAGGTATTACATTTTCGCATACCCCACCCTATCTGATCTCGGGCGCTCTGACCGGTCCGGAATCCTGGCTGATCCACCTCTCTATCGTAAGCCAGCAATTTGATTCGTACATCAGGCCAATCCTGGATTTCCTGAAATCGGAAGGTCTGCCATTGGCTATACCCGCAGACGCTGTACAACATAACAGCATATTGGGTGGCACAGGCGGCTTTCAGTTCACCGGCAAAGTGATCTCGGTCAGGGTTAGCAGAACCAATGACCTGACAAGAATAACCGAAAAGATGCGCGATCTGACCAGGCACTGTCGTTTCTGGAGCCATGCGGCGCTCCTATTTACCCTCCCGTATGCTACTTACGTGATCCTCATGTACTGGGTACAGTTGGCGACGGTGATCCCCGAATCGCTGCGTGACCCGCGCGAAACCACCTTAACGGTAAAACCGCATTCCATTTTCTGGACGCTGGATGCGCTCGGTTTTATCTGCATGGGAAGTTCCACGTTTTTGGCGGCCTTGCGCTGGAAAAGAGCGACCGGAAAGCTTGCCGGCTGCGCGGCTTTTTACTGGCCAACGGCTTGCCTATTTCTACCCGCGTTTTTCCACCTTAGTGCTGTTCATCGTTTCGCCCTGGCTGGTCACCGCGCCGGGGTCGATGCTGGCGATGGCGATGTTTCTATGGACGACACAGGATAAACTTTAATAACCGGAAAACGCTGCTGCCGGCTTATGCGGCTTCCAAAGCTGTATCGCAGCTTTCTTTTCCCTGGCCGGACCCATGAACGATACCATATGGTATCGGTTTGATACTTGCAATATTATCTCGATGAATTCATCTTTAAATATAATCATAGAGGCAATAGACAATCTTTAACTTTTTAGTCAAAAAAACGGCTACTGCCTCCTGATGGGCTATTACTTTCAAGAGCCTCCGCCGGGGCAAAACAAACTAAAATAATTAAGCGCGCGACCAGTGGGATCTTTACTATTTTAGGGATTCCGATCGGACAATGCATCGATTATTTACTCAAAAGCTTAATAAAAGCCTGCCCAAAATTGTCACCATTTTCTATTTCAAAATCATTTGATATAGCGAAACTGAAGATACAGCCCAATAATAACCGCATAACACATACTGCCTACAATCGCCACAATTAATCCTGTTATAAACAGATGCCCGTTATAACAGGCGGGGCGTGGTACGTCGGTCTTTTTTTTTGCCATTTTTAATGCGTAATCCGGAATTATATTAACAAAGTATCCATTTGATTAAATCACCCAAGAGACGATCTGCTTAAATGTCGATGGTAAAACCAACCCGCTCTTATTTGAAATCAGCTGATAAATCGGCTGTTTGATAATAATCTGTAACAGCATTGGCATCGCCGTTAGGCATAATCGAAATAAGCTGACTGTCTCCCTTGGCAAAAGTCACAAATTGTCCGTAGTTGTTTTCTGGGTCGGCTATAAAAACGTGCTCATTGCTCTTATATGGCAACTCCTTTGTTCCGGATTTATAAACCTTGAAATAATACTGATGATCGGGTTCCAGTGGAGGCAGTTCTGTAAAATCGCTGAAGGCGCCGCTTACATTCTTAATTACTTTATTCAAAGGCTTGTAAACAAACTCAAATTTGTCATAGTCTATGTATTCGTCAAAAAACTCGACATCTACAGAACCTCCGTAAAAATCGATAAAAGTTGTTGTGAACCGGAGACGAAAGCCCATGTTTTCAGGGTTTTTAACAGGTGTAATAGCGACATTATCAGAAAACGTCACACCGTCATAAAAGATCCGTTTGGTCTGATTAAAGGGATTTTCTGAAAGGCTGATCGTACTGACAGCCTTATGGTCGTTTTTTTTGCGGACCTGTATCTGATCCCTGGAATTGAAAAGTGACACATTAATTTTAAACTCGTTGTTGATGGCTTCGCCGATATTTTTATCATTCAGTGTAAATTCAAGTGTATCAGTCAGCACCAGCCCTTTAATGTTGAGTTGTACAGCTTTTACAGGATTGTTATTTAACAACTGCTCTTTCTTACAGGCAAATAAAAACAACGATAATATTGGGAGCAGGTATTTTATTTTGATCATATGTTAATTATTTGAAGAAAACCGGGACATCAGCTGATGCCCCGGTAAATCACAATTCGGTGAAAATATTAGAAAGTAAATTTGGTCCAGTTGGCAACCCAGTTACCTGAACCAACGGTTAATGCACCGCTTGTACCAGGAGCAAGGAAATTAACCGCGCCTGCATTGTAGAATGGCTGGCTCATGCCCCAGGTAGGTGCAGTGGCAGCTGTTGATGTAGGATTGGCTACAGTGCTGGAATAAGCGCCGGTTGCTACAGAGATAGCAGCGCTGAAGCCGTGAACACTGGTACCATTGATGGTTGATGGTGTAGCACTTGCATCAGCATCAAAGACAACACCGGAAGGATAACCGGTAAAGAATGAGTTGCTCAAAGTAACTTCAGTACCACGACGGTTACGGAAGCCGTATTTAAAGCCTGGTGAGGTGATAGCCGGCGATAATGTAGCAGTTTTTGTACCGATAACACTAAAATTAGCTAACGTAGGGTGTGTTTTTGGTAATAAGCTGAAGGTAGCATCTTCAGTAGGTGCATTATTATCAGATTCGATACCGTTTGAATCACTTGCACCACTGCTGGCACTGTGTGTAGAGTAGGCATCAGCCACAGCGATGGCGTATTGGATAGAACCTGTAAAACCGTTATCAAAGTCAAACTGGTCGTCATCGTTACCAAATGAAACCAGGTATTTAGGGCTTACTTTACCACCAAAGAACTCAAACCCGTCATCCAGGCCGTATGAAGCCTGTACGTGATCAATGGTTGTTCCGCTACCGACGCCACCTAAAGTTAAAGAGTTTACCTCCACATTTGGTGCCAGTACGTAACCAGCATATTCAATACGGGCATATTGCAGGGTACCGCTGTTGTCTGCATCGTTCGAACCACCGTAATGGAATTTAGGATCATCAGCCAGACCTTCGATCAGTTTATCACCAACGTTGATCTTCGCGTTACCTAACAGGATGACACCGCCGAAATCACCAGGATGACCAACAGTGCTTGCGTTACCGTCCAATAAATAACGGCTGGTGAATACAATCGGGTTTGTTGAAGTACCAACTGCGTTGATTTTAGCACCTTTGGCAATTACCAAAACACCATTTTGAACACCAGCAGTGTTTACAGTTGATTTGATGAAAGTACCGGCATTGATGGTCAGGGTAGCACCGCTTCTAACAGTAACTACACCGCTAATTTCCCATACATGACTTGCGTCCCAGGTGGTATTGGTAGTAATATCGCCACTGACTGTTGTAACCGGCAATGATGACGCGCTGTAATCGGCAGCTGATGTACTGCGATTGTCAAATGCTTCGCCGTTTTTGGCTTCCTTTTTACAAGATGATACGAAAATACCTGCAGCAAGGCACAGGGTAATTATTGATAATTTTTTCATTTTTTCTGTTTTTCAGGGAGGTAATTTTTGTTTTATGCTCCCACTTTTTAAGGTTCATTTTTGGATTTGGGTCATACCGGTAAACTTTATACTGCTTTGCGAGATTAGATCAGCTCAATGTTTCCGGCATACATTTTTTATTATATCTTTGCCGTCAGTCCAAATCCAACAGCAACGATCTTATGTTTATACCCTTGGTTTAAACACGTATCCCTTTCGGGGGCTGATATATTACTTTCAGGTTTTCCTGTTTGTGCCGGTAGCGGGCAAGCTAATCGGTTTTAAACGAAGGGCAGTACAAGCGCCCTTCGTTTTATTTTATGGCACAGCGGAAATTGTTTTATCCTCCTTTTTTTGTTCAACCATTATATCTCTACATACAGAATGTATTCGTTCTGTTAAAAATTGTAGGTGAGCGATGTGCTGAAGGTCCGTCCAAAACGCTGCTGAAACATCACCTGGTCACCTTTTTCATAATTATTACTAAATCCGCTTTTTAAGCGATAGGCTTTACTTTTATCGCCGCTGTTATCGCCTGATATAAGCTCATAACTGGCTGTGTTACGATAAACATTGAATATATTATTGGTAAGATTAGCCATGTTGAATTTAGCCTCCATCTTATTTTTCAGGAAACGATAGCTGATCTGAATATCCAGTTGTTCTCTTGGCCTTTCATATTCAATAAAAGTAGGATCGTCACTAACAATGTAGGTTTTGCGCCCCGACTTATTATAAGCCGCGTTGAAACCAAGATGATTGCCAAGATATTGCAGACCGATATTATACAAATAAGGTGATTGCCCATACAGCGATCGTTTTTGTTGGGATGGAACCTGTATGTAGGGTTTGCCGCCTCCGGGATCTACGGTATAGGTATTTTGAACAGTTGATTTTTGAAAGGTAAGGTTACCGTACCCTGCTATATTTTTGAAGATCTCATTATCAGCTATAAAGCTGAAGTTTTTTCGCAATTCAAATTCCAGGCCGTATACTTTTGCCCAGTCCGCGTTTTGAAGGTAATAATTAGGATTGCCGTTTACCATAATAGCGTTCAGCTCTACGGGCTTATCAAAGCGTTTATAAAAACCGCCCACCGAAATAATCTCACCCAGGCCGGGAAACAATTCCGCTTTAAGGTCATAACTGTTGATACGGGTACTGTATAAGCCTTTATTACCGTATAAAGCATCAAGCGTGGGGCTATATCTCAAAAAGGGATTATTATCCATCAGCTCGGGCCGTACCACGCTGCTGGAAACAGCTCCCCGGATGTTTAGCGACTGTATAGGGCTATAGGTCAGATTAACCGATGGAAGCCATTGCCGTCTTTTATCAGGTTTTACCGCGAAAATATTCTCACCACCTCCCTTAATGATCGCGCCTGCTTTGATCTCGGTATATTTATAATATTCGCCCCTTAAGCCCCACACTAACCGCAGCTTATCAAATAGCCGGTTATCAAACATCACATAGCCCGCGTGTGTCTGGCTTTTGCCTTTATAATTGTCTACAAAGGAAGGATCAATCGCATATACATATTTATCATAAGCTATATTTCCAGGACTGATCAACTGTCCAATTGGCTTATAGCCTGAACTGTCCGCATATTTTTCAGTTGTGGCCAGGGCTGCGATCTGCCAGTCAAATTCCGCTTTTTTATGCGTGCCGAAATAGCCGGTTTTTATGGTGCTGCGGAAACCTGCCAATGTGAAAGGCAATGTGCCGGAGAGGTTCCATGAATAATGAGTTTCTTTATTAGCAGCATGCTGACGCGAGGTTTGCGATATCCTGGGTTCCGTAAGTTTACTCCCGTTATAGAAGTATTGATAGCGATCACCGACCAAAACAGGTCCGCTTGTGGCAATACCAGCGTCCTTTTCCTGCCTGTTTACCGAAGTTTTGGCTACGTCCCACTCTATCTTTAATTTTGCCACTTGGTGCTGCCCGTTTAGTTTATTTTGCAGCAAAGAGGTATAGGTAGGATCATCGGCCTCTAAAACCCGTCGTGGAGGCCTGCCAGCAGCTATGTCACCCGCCCCGTTATCCGGCTCGTAGCCAGCAATTCTTGTTAAGGTATTATCATACACATGGGTATAGGTATTGCGCAGGCCAAAGCGGTTATTGCCCAGTTGCAAACCCATATTGAGCAATGCCCCCAGGGTTGTGTTAAATACATAGGCCGAACCGGTATTTAAATCTGGTCGCTGAATATACCAGCCTCCCCTTGATTGATCATCAATAACATTAATATTTTGTGTGTTACGGTAACTTATAGCGCCTGTAAAACCAAATTTGTTGTTCCTGGCAGTATCCAACGCCAACAAACGGCCTATCGAGAACTGATAGTTTTGCGAGGGAGCCGTTTTATATTTATACATGGTAAAGTTGTCATTGATCAATCTTTTACTTTGATCAACTACCTTTTTTTGATACTCTGCGTCAGAAAGTGCGCGGTTAGGCTCAGTATTTCTGTTGGTGTGTACCAGCCCTGCGGGGAAATCTCTCCTGCCATCATCAAAACCCCAGTAATCGTACTTCCCGCGTTTGTGGCTCAGGAAATCTTTACCTGTGCTTTGGTCATTATACGAGGCCCCTGCCGTAAAATTCATGAAATTTTCGGCCGGGATATCCTTTGTATTCACCTGGATCAGGCCGCCCCCAAAACTGGCATTCATATCCGGGGTAACTGTTTTGCTGACAACCACGTTATCAACCAAACCTGCAGGGATCATATCGAACGAAAAGTTGCGGCTTTGTGCTTCTGTACTTGGCAATACCGTTCCATCCATCATGGCTGTATTGTAGCGCTCACCAATGCCCCGTACCAGTACAAACTTATTGTCAACAGTGCTTACGCCGCTAATCCTTTTCAGACTTTCGCCTATGTTCCTGTCGGGTGTGCGGTCCAATTGCTCGGCGCTGATGCCATTGCTGATCTGCGATGCGTTTTTTTGCCTGGCGAGCAATCCTTCGACCGATGCTTTTTGATAACTTGCCGTAACGACAACTTCTCTCAAGGCCGATGCGGCAGGCTTTAAAGTCACATCAAGTGCTGTATTTTTGTTTTCGTTAACAACTATTCCGGTTATACGCTGTGTTTGATAGGATATATAGCTGACTTCCAGGGCGTAGGATCCGGGTGGCAGGTTCAGCAAATAAGTCCCGTCAACGCTTGTTTGTGTTCCTGCGTCGCTTCCGATCACTTTTACCGAAGCACCAGGTAAGGTTTCCCCTTTCTCATCCAGCACTTTTCCTGCTATGGTACCGGGCTTGACAGGAACAGGAAGTTTGTACAGCAATATCGTTGACTGGTCCGCAAATTTAAACGTGACATGGGTATTAGCTAAAATTATTTTAAGCACGTCTGTAAGGGAAACATCCTTTACATCCAGGCTGATCCTGCTGTTGGGTTTAAAAATTGCTTTGTTGTAATTAATTACGCAACCCGCTTTATTTTCGAGTGCAGTAAGCCCCTGGGGAATGCTAACCGCTACCAGTTTAAGTGTGATAGTATGAGGAGGTGTTCCCTGATAAGCAGTTGCATAGGTATCCCAGAAAAGCAGGGCAAGCATCAGGGGTACAAGCAGGATTGCCCTACAGCTAATTTTGAAAAAATACAGATATACTTTTTTGTAAAAGCTTATATTCATAAGTTTACGATGTTTTTTAATTTTCACGATTTAAAAACTATTCCCGAAACCGTTCTGTTGGCGCAGAGCGGTTTCCTTGTATGATAAGTGGCGAACCCCACAACGGGCAACTGTTTGCCTGACTTTATAAGGTTATGTCTTCATTCACAAGTCTCCCCCCATAAGACGACTGTTTTATTGTTGTTGATCCTGTATTTGATGTGCCCGCTGCTCATAATGCTGAGCTGCTGCATAACACCATGGATGTTTTGGTTAAAAAAGGTAGCATTAAACCTGCAACGGGCAAGTGCCGGGTTTTTTATCTCAAAACGAACGTCATAATAGCGCTGAAGTTTAAAAAGGATATCACCCAGGTTTTCGTCCCTGAAAACGAAACGGTTGCTTATCCAACCATCAGACTCTGTGGCCTTAACACTGCTAACCTGGTAATTATGGTCATTGTTACGGTACGTTATCCGCATACCCGGCGACAGCAATGACAGGGTGGTACGAATGCCGTTCCGGTTCTCGATAACACCCACTTTCCCTGTTCGTACGGTCACGGTTACTGTATTATCGGCAGGGTAGGCATAAACATTAAAAGAGGTACCCAAAACCCTGGTTTCCAGCTTTCCGGATTTTATAATGAACGGGCGGGTTGCGTCGTGCTTCACCTCAAAAAAAGCTTCGCCTTCAAGGCTTATATACCTGGGATGGCCAGGTTCAAAATGTTCTGGCCAGGTAATTTTTGTTTCGCTTCCGAGATAAACTACAGAACTGTCAGGCAGCAGCATTTTAATTTTTTCACTGCCCACGGTTGTTTTACTTACCAGAGCGACGGGATCAACCACATGCTGCCGGCCCGGTTTCAACTTGTACCAGATCACTGCAGCCGAGCAAAGTAAAATCAGCGCACCCGCGTATTTGAGCAACGGGATACGGTTGTTTTTTTGCTGCCGGTTCCGGTTAATTTTGGTCCATATCAGATCCAGTTCAGCTTCCGGGTCAGTCACATCATCGGTGTTCATTTCCTCCTTTTGCCAGATATCTTCCATGACAGCCGACAGCTCTGATTCCGCGTCTTTATGATCTCTCAGGTACCGGAACAGAACTCCATTCTGAACCAGGTCAGTCTTACCTTCCAGATACATTTTGAATAAGCTTTTTATTTCGTCGCTGTGTTCCACGTTTTTGATCTCAACCGTTATGGGCCATTTTTATAGTATATAAGATTGGCAGGCGAAGTATGGCTATATCAATTTGAAATTATTTGAAAAAAGTTCGGGCTTGAATAAAAAGCATCTCCTCAAACACGATAACGATGTTCTTCCTCTGTATAACCTGCGTGCGCAATTAAGGCAAACCGGCATATCGCCGTGTTTGCTATTTGAAGCAATAGGAGAACTTATAGAAAAAGAGAATTTAGCCCAGTTCCGGGGTAAGGGATATGATTATCAGCAAAGCAGGAAGAATTGTATCTGGGGACAGATATCGAAATCTTGCACGGATGTGGCTCAGGGATTTTTTAATGTGATTATTAACGGTATTGGGAGAGATACCCATTTGTTGTGATATAGCAGCGTGTGAGCAGCCGCCTTCCCTGCTCAAAAGGTAAGCAGCCCTGGCCTGTGGAGACAAAGACTCGATCGCCTGCATGGCAATTTTTCCGCACTCGCGCAGCTCGATATATTGGTCTGTGGAATTATGGGTTGGTTCGCCTTGGTTCGCCGCTCTGTAAACAGACATCCTTGTTTTCTTTTTAAGAGCATCCAGAAAATAACTTCGTACCATACTGAACAGATAAGCGTCAAAGTTTTTTTCCGGGTCTATCTTACCACGGCTTTCCCAAAGACGGACAAAAACATCCTGCGTAAGCTCATGCGCATCTTCTGCACATCTTACAAAACGATAAGCGAAAGTGTAAACTTTTTTTCTGTATAGTCTATAAATTTCACCGAAAGCATCGCCATCCCCAGCTTTGACGTTTGCTAAAAGTTGCTTAACAGATAAGGTTTTCAAATATTTCATACAGCAGCAGGTTAAGACAATTGCAAGTTAACCGGGTTAATTTGAAGTTAATGTTAAATGTGCAAGATGCTTTTGAGTTTTAGCGGTGTGTAACAACCACACTTGATGAACTGGCCGATAGTTTGGAGTCTGCAAGTACAGTTAGCGCCCCCGTCGTCCTTTTTTTCGTTTGCGCAGCGAGCGTTACTGTTTGCGCATGAGCATCTTTGATAATAGTTATTGCGGTGTTTATAAGCGGATCATTCTCCGATCCAAGCGGGAGCAACGGTAAAGTCGCCAGCTCGTTTACGGAAATATCAGGATTAATCCCTCCGCTGTAATCTCCGCTCCCGACGGCGTTAAAGAGTTTATACACTATCGGATGCATTTCCCATGCTACCCGCTTAGGTACGCGCATATCAGAAATTTTAAAGGACGCAGCATCCTTCCCCCGCGTTACTTCGCCTATAAGCGTAACCTGCATGTACGGTTTTAAATTATTGATCATAACCTCAGATGCAGAAGCAGTAGCTCCGGTGCCCAGTATATAAATTTGTTTTAAGCCTAAGTTGTATTGTAATGCCAGCTCAAAATTTACGGTACCATCATAAGTAGCGGCATCCCCGACAGACTCTTTTCGCCTGCCGCCGTTCTTATTGCCCTGGTAAATGATAAAGGGCGTTGAATAATTTATATCATTCGCTATCATTGCCGTAAGACCGGCAGCCTCTGCAACTTGTCCGCCGGAGTTATAACGCAGATCAAGTATCAGATCTGAAATCCCCGAACTTTTAAACCTTGCAAAAACACTATAAAGAGAAGCAGCCAGCCCGGGGCTAAAATCATTGATATAGAGATAACCGATCTTTTTATTTCCGGCCGCTATAACTTTGCTGGTGGCCGGCTGTTCAAAGGTGGCACCTGATGAAATTTCCACATCCCTATCCGCGATCAGCTGATCTCCGCTAATACGAGCTATGGATAATGTGACACTATTGCCAGAAAGTAGTTCGCTCTGGAGGTCTTTGGCGTTATCACGGGTTAATTGCTTACCGTTGATCTTGTTGATATAATCCCCCCTCACCAAACTGTTCCTGGAGGCAGGCGAATCATTCAGTACCAGTTTAATTACGCCAATAACCAAACCTGTTCTTTGTTCAACGATCGTACTGTAATCAAATCCGAATTTACTTTTGCTGTTCGCAATCCCGCTTGTAGGATCGCTGGGGAGAATAATATAAGAAAAGGGATCGGCCGTGTTTTTTACAGTGTTAAAATATACCAAAGGGGGCTTGCTGATGTCTGCATGTGCAGGCAGTTGGTCTGTCCAATAATAATATCGTTTGAGACTATCCGTTATCCAGGTATTAATATCTTCATTGCTCCCGGCAGGATACACAACTTTAACGTTCTCTTTTTTGCAGGAAAACTGAACCAAAATACTGAAACAGAGCAGCAGATTTGGTAATTGCCTTTTAGACAACCGGAAAAAAAGCACCATAGGTATGATAGGTTTTTCACAAAGCTATCATAAGCTTGTTAACAAATAGTTAATATATCATATATTATATGATATATTAGCAACTATCTTTTTATCTCTAAAACAATGTGTTGCGCCGCTTTTCAACCATTCTTCACAAGGAATAATATCTTCATTGCTAAAATATTCTGGTGTAACATATATATAACCAACGCGGTTCGCCACTGGCTATATTCAGTTTTTGAGATCTGGCAGTATTATAGTTTTTGAAAACTTTTGAAGGAATAAAACCGTTCCGACCAGACCATGGTTCTCATTGAAGAAAACTGTCGACCAGGGAGGGTGATGCGCCGCTGCCGTCCTTCAAACAAAAAGCCTTTACCTAATTCCAGCATAAAGTGCTCCAGTTTATTGATGATGGCGGTCTCCAGATCATTCTCCGAATAGCCGCTATCCTCCTTTAAGCCCAAAAACTCCAGTACGAACGGGCTTTTCAACGCGCGAATGGGTTCTTAGCTTGTTTGACCTGCCTCCGCACCATCCGGTACGCATTTTTTATCGCGGCTTAACGCCAGCCGCTCGAACAGGGAAGAATTGTACTGACGCTGCAATTCCCGGACTGACCAGTTATTCGTTACCGATTGCTGCTCATAAAATTCCCGTTCACCGGGGTCGGCAATCTTCATTAACTGGATGTAATGTGTCCAGCTTAATTTGAACAGACCGGAAAACGCAATCAGTGATTGCGGAATCTGTTCCTGATATAACAGGTAGAACCTTTTGAAATAGTCCAGGTTACGATGCGAATAACCTTTGCCATATTCGCGCGTCAGCGCTTGACTGAGGTCTTTGACGATTGTTTCCGTATAAGCGGCCCGCTGGCTGCCGGCCTGCTCTTCATTGACAATCATTTCACCTATATGATAATAGGTGTAGGTCATTACGGTGTTCACATTCCGAACAACCTCGCTGCGGGATTTTTCGATCAGTTCCCTGACTGACCTGAAAAGTTTGTCATTGGTTAGCTGTTCCATTAGCTTACGCGTTTCATTGCGGGTTTAACATTCGATCTTCTTGCTGCCGGGCGCTTGGGTTCCGGTTTCAGTTTTTCCTTCAGCACGCTCATATCCTCGCTGATCTTTTTAAGCAGTACACGGGCATAGATCTGCGTCGTGGCAATCTTGGTATGGCCATCATTTTGCTGACGGTTTCAATAGATACGTTATTGGCTAAGGTGATCGTCGTGGCAAACGTGTGGCGGCCTACACCGAAGGTGAGGGTCTTTTTGATACCTAAGATCTTGGCAATCTCTTTAAGGTGCATATTAACCTTCTGGTTGGTGAGGGTCGGAAAGATCGTGCCGTGGTAAACTGCCCTGGGATCGTCTTCATACTTCTTCATCAGGGCAAGTGCCGGTGCCAGCAAAGGGATATTGGTTGCCTCATTGCTTTTCTGCCGGAACAGCTTCAGCCATTTTCCACCGTCTTCGCCATCGACCACATTGCGTTCCGTCAGATTCATCAGGTCGACGAACGAAAGGCCGGTATAACAGGCATATACAAAAAGGTCGCGGATCATGACGAGCGACCCGGAAGCGAACTCATGCTCCTGAACGAGCTTCAGTTCTGAATTGGAAAGGAAGGCTGTTTCTCCCTTCTTATACCGGAACCTGTAATTTTTGAAGGGGTCTTTATTGATCCATTGCAGTTTGAAAGCCAGCGTGGTCATCTTGCGCAGTCGGATCAAATGTTTCATCACACCATTATTGTTGATCGGCTGAGGGTGGTCAGCTGGCTTGTGATTGCGCAAATACGTTTCAAAATCGACGATAAATTTGTAGTCGATCTCATGGATGCGGATATCGGTGGTCTTGCGTTTCTCTTTCAGGAACTTTTCCAGGTAGCACCGGGTCACCGTGTAGTGCTTAAGGGTACTCCAGGTGAATGCTGCCGAAGCGACCTCATAATGATAATCCATCAGCCTGCTGAGCGAGTAGGTTTCCTCAGTTACTTCGCCGAGGAAGCAAGCTTTGAGTAAAGCCGGCGTGATCTCTTTTCCGGCGATCTGCAATTGCCGGTAGTAGGCGGTAATGGTGAATCTGACCTGCTCCAGATAGGTGTTGGATTCTTTGGCTTCCGGCAGCCTGACCTTGACACAGCCGCGTCCTTTGTCCCAGCTTTCTGCATTCACGAAATGCGGCAGGGCAATGATTACTTTTTCCTTGTTGACCGTGATCGAGGCGTAAACCTTGGTTTTACCATCTTCTTTTTCTCTTCCTTTCTTGATGCTGAAATGCACACCAAACGACTGCGATGTTTTCATTTTTGTAACAGTTTGTTTATGAATAAATGATTAATTACATCCTGAAACCGTTCTTTTCAGGCCGCTTTTGTCCGCCGGATTGCGATTTTTAACAGTTTTTCTGAGTGCATTTGAGTTCTTATTTCAGGAACTCAACTAACTGTATTACAATCAATTAAGTCATAAAAGCGGACAAATCTAAAAAACGATTTTTGTCCGCCGGATTGTCCGCCAAAACGGTGCATTCGAAAGGATTGAGAAGGATTGGAATAAAATAAAAAATCCTGTAAATCAACGACTTACAGGATTTTTTAGTGCCGAAAACACTAATTTGTGCGCCCACCTGGGCTCGAACCAGGGACCAAAAGATTATGAGTGGTCGAGTTGGCTCGGAATATCTTGAGTCAAAAACTGCGTTTTTGACTTGCTTAAGGCTAATTTACGATTATATTTTCTTTTTTGCAAGTATTTCAATGACGGAATGGTGACGGTTTTTCGTTAAATTCAACAGAAAATCCTGCTATTATAAATGTACCTTAGATGATATGGACTTACCACAGCGGATTTTTCTTGATACCTCTGTTATCAATTTTATCGTAGACCATTCGGAAAGCATTTTTGACGGCGGTGAGATAAGTGAAAGTGTAAATGATCGTGCTTACGATGATATCCGCGCGATGATGAGGATTTTTTATTATGCCGATCATAATGCAATTGAAATGATAATTTCGAAGACCACATTCCAAGAAATAAACGCTACCACGGATCAAGAGAAAAAAGAAAAGCTAAAAAAATATTGCGATGAGCTTTGGATGTATTTTCATTACCTTATCGAAGATGATTATACTGCGCCTGGGCTAGAGGTAAAATATTATGAAGAATATTTACTCGATAAGGGATTAGGTCAATTATCTGATGCCAATGACCGGCAGCTTATTATTGAAGCGCTATTTTATAAGTGCGATATTTTCTGTACCCGTGATTGGAAAACGATATTGAAGCATCGGCAACTGCTGAAACAAAAAATCCCATTAGAAATTTTAACCCCGTTAGAATGGTGTTTAAGATATGAGTACAAGAAAGCATATTAACTGCCGCAAAATACCATGAATAGATATTCCTCAACAGACAGAATTGGAATCAATCATGTAGAAAGTTTCTTTTTACAAAATGGCTGGATACCAAGAACAATTCTTCAGTCTGATGTCGGTTTAGATATGGAAGTAGAGATTTCCGAAGATGGAATGCCGACAGGTCAACTGTTGGGTATCCAGATAAAAACGGGGAAAAGCTATTTCAATGAAGCTTCAGAGGGCAATATCATTTTTCGTGGGTCAACCACGCATTTAGAATACTGGCTAAATCATAGTTTGCCAATTCTTATCATTCTTCACAATGACGCCACTAATCAAACAATTTGGCAAAAAATAACTGAAAAAACAATAATTAGAACTACAAAATCCTTCAAAGTTGCCATCCCGATCAACAACGCACTAAATGTTGCCGTCTTAAACAAGCTTAAGAAATTAAATAAATAC
The DNA here is from genome assembly GCF_014643835.1 of Mucilaginibacter rubeus. Taxonomy (GTDB): domain Bacteria; phylum Bacteroidota; class Bacteroidia; order Sphingobacteriales; family Sphingobacteriaceae; genus Mucilaginibacter; species Mucilaginibacter rubeus. The sequence continues at coordinate 1,047,287 of NZ_BMKD01000001.1, forward strand.
CCTATCTATATTCAAAGATTGCAGCGTCTGGCCATTCATAAGCAGCTGATGTTGTTTATTAAAAATGATGAAAAGGTAATAATAGAATTACAGGAATGGGTCAACAAATCAATTGGCAGGGCTACAATAACAATAAAAAAACTTGACCACAATGGAGATGAACTTGTGTTAAGTGAAGGCGGCTACATATTTTTCAAGGGGCTGGAAGATTTGGAGGTGCTATTTCCCTGGGCAGATTTTTACATAGATGATGATTTCTATGAGGAAAGTGATGAAAACGATTATCATGCAACCTATGGTGAGCATCCACCTTACAGTTTTAGTGAATATCGAGAGCACTTACCTGATGTTCGTGCTATAGATCTGAATGGCGAAGTTCATTTATACCGGTTCGAGGTAAGCCTTAACGAAATTGCTCAATCTTTTCTTGTTTTACATGATTTTTTAGAAGGTGGACAGCAGACGAAATTGAAATTGGGTTAAACCAACGTAATTAACTTTTTGTAACAATTTCAGAGTTTGAAAGCTGGTACAGTTCAGATACATAACTGTTTGAGTCTTTTATTTTTAATAGTTTTAATTTTTCAATTTCATTTAGTTGGTAAACGCCAAAGTTTTTTAAATAGTTTCGGCTCATCGAAATGTAACCGGAGGCATAATCTTTTGTTGTCGCCTTGATATATTCAAAAAACACATCAGACTCCAATATTTTTTGAAGCGTTACAAGTTTTTCTTTTGTATCCGCGATTACAGCGATTCCGTTATAAAATAGCAAATCTCTATTTTCAGATATCACAAATGTTGGTCGTTCGCATATATGAGGAAAAAAAAGTTTGAAAGCATCAATGTCCATTGATTGCCGCCGACCAAACGCGTACCATTCCTCGTATTCCCTTTTGCCTTTGTCCCTTGTAGCTAATATTTCTCTTTTTGTAAGTAAATACTCAAATGCCTTTGGATATTCCCGTTGAAAATCAGACTCTCTTATTATAGCAGTATTCCCATTCAGAATTAAATAGGGAAATATTATCTTCTCCAGCTTCGTTTGTATGTCATCAGTAGTCTTCAACTTATTTGCGTTAACAATATCGCGGCACACTTTTTTCTCAATTGGAAACACAGCGCCGCCATCTTGCAAAAAGTAAAATTCATTATCCTCTCGTACAGGAATAAATTTATATACGTCATTTTTTAAGGTAGCAATTCCATTTTTAGTTGTGTAAAGGTCTTTAAAAGGTTTACCTGTACTTTCAACGAGTTGGACGTACATTTCAAGTTTCTTAGTGTTTACAAGATTCCACCCGTCTTTATGGTTTAGTTGATTATAATGAGTTTGATAAAAATCAGTCGGCCCTATGGTAAGCAACTTGTCACTCTGCGTTCTAAAATAACTAATTGAACCTACAGTTTTAGAGATAAAACAAAGGCATGTATAAGTATTTCTCCCCTTGAAAACCTGCTCGCCACCAAAATTTATAATTTTGAGACTAACTTGATTTTCTGCAAAGTATTCTCTTAAAGCCCGCCCATTAATACTTTTCATAAAAGTATTAACAGTAATATATCCGAGCGAACCGCCGGGTGCCAACGCTTCGTAACCGATTTGAAAGAATGGAATATAAAGATCGGGATGCCCAGTTTTAGAAACACTCCAATTCGACATCAATTTAAGAGTGTGATTATCCATATTCCGAGATGCAACATAGGGCGGGTTACCTGCTATGATGTCAAACCCCTGATTTTCGGATATTTTTGGATGAGTTTCTAACCAATCATATTCCAAAGAATTTCCTACTTCTATGTTAAACTCAAATTCAACATCCTCACCTTGAAACAATGCAAATAGGGACAACAATAGTTTGGATCGTATTGTGCTATATTCAGTAATGTCAATACCATAAATATTTTCATTGTAAATATCAAAATAGCTTTTTCCTGTTTTTTCATGGATTACAGATGCCATTGTTACTAAAAAGCCTCCACAGCCACACGAAATATCAGCGCAACACAAATTACCAATAGGTTTATTTGAAGCCTCTAAGAGGTTTAAAACAATATAATTTCTAATAAATTCAGGAGTATAAACAGCGCCGTTAATTATTTTATCCGCAGGCGATACCACAAATTCAAATAATTCAATAAGATTTTCAAAGTTAAAATCCCTTACGGCTCCGTTAATTAGAATAATAAATTTTTCAAGTTGGGTAGATTCGTCATCGTTCTTTTCGCTTTTGATAATATATCCTTTTAGAAAGGAATTTTTTACGTCGAATTTACTATTTAAATTTAAAAATGAGGTTACAATTAACCTGTCAATTAATAAAGGAGAACTTGAATATTGCTTTAAAAAGTTAAATACATCGGCATTCATATCAAAGTAATTGCGGCCATATATCCTTTGCTTTCCAGCAATTTGGTGTTTTGGCACTCATTCCAAAATGCTGAGATAAACTGGTAATAAATGGTAAAACAGTTCGTTTTTGGGAGCGCTGCAATACCCCAATATAGGTCTGATCTGAACGGAGTTTTTTCCAGGTCTTAGGGCTAAAATTTGAAGTTATAAAATCTATTCCTAAAACGATATCCATAGGGTAATGCATGAATCTTGGGCTGTCAATAAATAACGAATGCCCAAAATTATTGTTAGATACTTTTTTTAGGCGGTGACCCCCAAGCTGAAAATGGTATATTGGATGAACTTCCTCCGGATGATTTCCACCCGTTATATGCCGGTCGAGGTGGTACGACAAAATGTGATAATTTCCTTTCCTGGATAATCCTTCCAGTACCAAATTAAATTCCAAATGATGAAAAGGGTCTAATATTTCTGTACTCTTATCATAAGCGCCGGATAAAGAAATATCGAAAGTCAATTTACCTGTTTTTACACTTAAAGGATATTGAATTCCTGTGGTATCTACAGTAAATACCAAATTTTTAGCAGTATAACCCCAACTCATTGGGGTACTTTGTTTGACATCCTGCCCATTAACGACCGTATTTACTGGAGGCAAATAATTTGGATTATTTAATTCTTTAATAGCTGTGTCAATAGTATCTATGGTTCGTTTTTCCAAATTCACTTTTAAAAGACTCGCCTTTAATAATGTTAAATCCCTGGCAATGTCATTCCGGAATTTTTGGTTGTCAGTATTGATATTCATGATTACAAGTCTGCTATTTCAACTGAATATCTTTCCACCTCGGACGGGTGAATTACCACTCCGTCTCTTTCAGCAAGCCTCTCGATCAAAGCAAATAAAGAAACATAGTTGTAGTCTTGCCATGGTTTTGGTTCTGACTTCATATCTATCTTAAAGGCCTCATAGGGATCAATCGGTTGTTTTGTCACAACGCAAACAGTCCAATAGTTGGTACTAAAATTAAATTTAAGAGGTTTGGCAGCCACAATTTTTTCACCTACAATTGGTAATAATAAGGCAACTCTTTCCTCAGCATTTAACCCAGCAAGATTATCTCTTGTGAGATCGCTAAAAATTTCTGAAACAGAATCGCTCCACCATCTGTCCCAACTTTCATGAAATACCCCTTTATATTTTGCCTCAATAAATAATTTATCCCTGACAATTTCCCAGTTTGAAGATTCCTTTATATCAATTCCTAATCTTGCCGCTAAAATATCCTCATTAATTAAAACTCCGGTAGGTTGGACAATATCTTTAAAAATTACACGAGCAATTTCATGCACTGGGGGATTTTCTTCATTAATGAATCTTGATAAAATTCTATTATCTATTGAAGCATAATCTCTTTCGAGTAACTTGCTAAAATCTTTAAGATTGGCAGCTATTCTCTGATAGCCTAATATAATCGAGGAAATCTTCTTTATTGTATGATCCCCGATTTCATTTTTCAAAAATGTCCAATCGAATAAATCATGACTCGTGAAATCTCTTTTAAATGAATCTTTTATTCTGTCATCTGTGGAACAAAGAAATATCGGAATATCGGGTATTTTTTTTTCGGTAGCCAACGTTCTAACGGTTTGGGCCAATGGTGGTGCTTGGTATTTAACCTTTGTACCATCTTCCTGGTCACCGTTCAATTGTAGGTCAAGGAAAAGACCATTATAGTCTTTCAATATGCCTTCTAAACTGTCTAATTCTGATTCGAATGCCACAGGCTTTTCCCATTTGACATCCAACTCTCCTGTAGATTTTAATTTATTGACGATTGGTTGTATTAAATCAGCTTTTTCGTCATCAAGATAGAATACTTTATACATTATTTAATTAGGCTTTAGGTAATTCAATTCTTATAGTGGTGGTAAATCCGTCTGTGGGTTCTTTCACAAAAATATCACCACCATAACCTTCGACAATATCCCTTACAATTTTCAATCCTATTCCAGTACCGGTTAGTTCTTCCATTTCATTTGCAGAATTACCAGACGGCGCACTTGTTGTAAAGAATGGGGTAAATATTTTGTCCTCGTTTTCTTTAGGAATGCCAATACCATTATCTGAAAATTCCAAATAAACTATGTCATCAGCTTTCCCAGCCTTAATGTGTATTAACCCTTTAACTTTGGTTTTCTTAATAGCCTTTTTTGAATTGGTATAAAAATTAAACAGAATGGATGCCCACTCAGACATATGCATCGGGCAGGTGAATAAATGATAGCCAATAAATTCAGGCTTTTCCAATGTAATTCCTGATCTAATAAGGTCAGGAGAAATTACATCCGAAAACTTGTAAACAGCATCTCGCAATTCTATTACTTCTAATTCCCGGTTTACATTTTTAGAAATAGCTTCTTTAAAATAAGAAGTGTAAACAGTGAAAGCCGCCAAATTGTCTTGCAAGCGGACTCCAGTAGTTTTACCTTCTTCAGTGTTAACTAAGCTGGTTAGTAATTCGGCATCGTATTTAAATGCTGGTTCATAATGATTTATTTCATGCACAAACTCACCTATCGTCAATCCCAGTCCTGCTAAAATTCTTAATAATTGAATTTCCTTTAAGAGTTCCTTTTTAACCGCCTCTGCTTCGATTTTTTCTTCTATTGTAATTTCTTCTACTTCAACCAACTTTTGTTCTATAACTCTTAGGGTGTCATTAAAAGAGGCTTGAACTTCTTCAGGAGGTGAATTTGAATTACTTGTAGATTTTATAATACTTTCCAAATCCTCTTTTACTTCTTGTAGAACCTGAGAAGAAGACCGTCCTGTCCAATTTTTTTGAGCAGCTGTACCTTTACGTTCCCTTAAAAAAGATATTTTGAGGGCTACATCGGTTAGTACTTTATATCCAAAATCTTGTAATTCAGATAATGATTCATTGGCTAATAACCCCTCGCGACTTGACTGTTCTTGAAAATTAATCCCATTGGGGTCAATCAATTCAATAAATCCAAAAAAGTTGATATTGGAGTGCGGAGTGATAAACGTTCTTCTTCGAGCGGAGGCATCTAAACCTAACCAATCGTCATCCTTTTCACCGTATGGCAATACCCGAAACCCATTTCTATATAACCTTATCCCACCATTTTCACGAGCATTTTGCCTTATGTATGTTTCTATTTTTTTAGGGATAAGTCCGACATTATAAATGAAATAATAGGCTTTCAGATGAATGTTTTTTAATGAATTGAATTTATCATCTCGTTCTTTTTTGCCGATTAAATCGATGTCATCCTGATTAGTTACCCCTAACTTGTGGCTGGTAAATGAATAATAACCTTGCCCATCGTCATCAACGTAAGCTTCAATTTCGGCAAGGGAATGTTGAAAGAATGCACTTTCGACATCAATTATGGTTTCGCCATTTTTATAAAATGAAACAATAAATCCTGGATCATTCTCACTTTGTTGAAAGCGAGTTGAAAGTGGAAATGGCTGTAATAATTCAGAAATATATTTGTAGGCCCGACTGATCATTGTATCAGTCCAAATATCCCTTACATTTTCAATTAACAGCGTTGTACCTTCAGGCTTCTCTTTATCAACTTCAACAATAGAATTAGTAACTAATAAAAGATTTGTATCTATGGCGTAATTATCCCAGTTAACTGTAACTTTCAAAGCCTTATCCGATGCTAAGGTTTGAGTTATAATGGTCAAAACCTGGCCAATCCTTTGAGTTGCAAACCTGCCAATTCCCTTTTGACCTGCTCGCGATCTTTTATAACGTGGAGATTTTGGGTTATGAATTTTATCGCTGGAAGATATTGTCATAAAACCCTTGACCAGTTGTTCCCTGGTCATCCCTAAACCATTATCATCAATTGTGACATTGCCTCCAATTTGAGAACATCCATTAAAATAAAGATTTACTGTTGTTGCATCTGCGTCATATGCATTTTTAACAAGTTCGGCCACTGCTGATTCATGTCGCCCTACAAGTTCTTTGCCCAATCGATTAATTACTCCTGCATCAACAGAAAAACGGATATTATCCTGATCCAAGGACGCTATTTCATGTGAAATGGACAATAAAACATTATTGTCGGAAACACCTTTTTGTAATTCTGCATTAAGTTGTTCTTTTAATAATTTTATTTGTTTTTCAATGTCAGTCATGAATAGGTTATAAATTGTAAATGTATTCTTTTTAGATTGATTATTGAATGTCCAATTTACTATAACGTCACAAAAGACTAAAATTACAACAGCTCGGGAACTATAAAAAAATGTAGACGTTTCTAAAAGTCACATAATTGAAGTAAGGCACCATTGACTTGTAATTACTAATTTTGTTAGTATATTTGTTATAATGAATGATCCAAAGACATTTGAGGTGGAGGTTAACGGACAGATCGTTCGAGTGAGCGGTCACACGATAAAGTCGGCTCGGGTCTACCATATTGTTTATCCCAATTCCAAACCGCCTTTAAATATTACCATAGCTGAAGATACTGATGGGGTAAAATTTTGGACATCTCTTCCTGAAGGACGTCAAGAAGAAGCAGAATTTGCAGGCAAGATTATTGCTACGTATATTCGTGAATACAGGAGGAATCAACTATGTGTTACTACAACGGACAAAAAGTTACCCGCTCGGAATTTATTCGATTAAAAGGCATAGAAAAAGCGATTAGGAATTATAACTTTCTAAACGTCGGCGTTCATAAGGGTTTTAACTACGCCCCCTGTGCGATATTAGTTCCGTCTGAAGATGGAAAGGACTTTGAGATTGTCCAGGCCGAATGGGGTTATGTGCCGGGTTTTGTGAAAACCCGATCTGAAGCTAACATCTTCCGCGCCAAATACACTACTCTTAATTTTAAATCAGAAAATCTTTTTGTGAAGGAGGACGGCAAGAGGTCTATGTGGTCATCCGCAGCTAAGAATCGTCGTTGCCTGGTTTTATCTACAGGCATTGTCGAAAGCCGACATGTGCCGAAGATTGGCAAAAAGGGACAGGAGTTAAAAGAGACGATCAAATATCCATATTATGTAACGGTAAAGAACCAGGAGTATTTTTTTATGCCCGGTTTATATAACGAATGGTTAGACCCGGAAACGAGCCAGTTTGTAAATACCGTCGCTATTGGCATTACAGAGGCCAATGCCCTTATGCGCCAAGTTCATAATACTAAATTGCGCATGCCGACGATATTAACGGAAGACCTGGCCTATGAATGGTTACTCAAAAAGCCGGACGAGGAACGATTGAGCACAATTGCCCGCACCCAAATACCGTCACGCTTATTAGAGTTTTGTACTATTGATCCAGATTACCGCACCGCTAAAGAAGCGACACCGCGTGACTTTCCGGAATTAGCGCCGATAGACACGGCTTACCTTGACTTTGCTGAGGAACTACAGTTTAATCATTGGCCCGACGATCTTGAGCCCGTACTGGCTGGTGCTGAGCGGCCATCAGGAAAAGTCGTCGAAAGTACAGTCAGGACTTATTATCCTCCGGGTATAAACCCCCAAGGTGATCTGTTCAACTAATGTTATTTAAAATTCCTGCCTTTGTGCAGATAGTTGGCCGAATCGGTATCAAGAGACTTTAATGGTTTTTCCATCGGGATAAAGGGCGATGCTTTTTCATCGGCGCGAGACAACGTTAAAACAGGTTGTTTGTCGTTACGGATGGCAGTTAGGTCGCCGAGTAGTTTGGTAATATCAAAAACGCGTCGAACGATGATGTGCGTAACTTCAGTACGTTCGACCACACCCTCAACCATCAGTAACCGCGCATGTAAAATTTCTTTGCGGTATTTATCAAACAGTTTTGGAAAAACCACCAGGTTGGTTGTACCTGTTTCATCTTCCAATGTAATAAAGCAAACTCCTTTAGCTGTACCTGGGCGCTGGCGGATCAGAATTAAACCTGCCGTTTTAATGACCGTTTTATTTTCAGTTACATTAGCTTCTTTAGCTGTTTTGATATGTAACAATTCAAGCGTATGGCGAATAAAGCTAAATGGATGGCCCTTTATAGAAAGCCCTGTTGTAGCATAATCCTGTACGACGTGTTCTGACAAGCGCAGTTCAGGCAGATTCACTTCCGGCTCGTGAACGCTTTCCGATGGTTGGCCTTGCATCAATTGTACAGGACGGTCATGTAGTGCGGATACTTCCCAAAGCGCGCGCCTGCGGTCAAGTCCCATAGAACGAAAAGCATCAGCATTGGCGAGTTTTTCCATCGTGGCTACGCTGACTCCGGCATCACAAAGCTGATGAGGAGCAGTATAGGGTTTAGTTCTGCCTGCCACCAATTTATCCATTTCCTCTTTTCTAATGCCATCAATCTCTCTAAGCCCTAATCTATGCGCAAAATATTCACCTTGCTTGGCTTCAAGCATATTGTCCCATTGGGAAAGATTAACATCAATAGGTAACATTATAACACCATGCTCACGGGCATTCCTAACGATCTGCGCAGGTTGGTAAAAGCCCATGGGCTGACTATTAAGTAAAGCAGCGCAGAATACTTCGGGGTAATAAAATTTAAGCCAGCAAGATACATAAACCAATAAGGCAAAACTGGCGGCGTGGCTCTCTGGAAAACCATAACTCCCAAATCCCTCTAACTGTTTGAAAATGCGGCGGGCATATTCTTCAGTATAACCACGAGAAGTCATACCGTTGATCAGTTTGTGCTCAAACTTGCTGACCATACCGTTGAATTTGAAGGTCGCCATGGTACGGCGAAGCAGATCAGCCTCTCCGGGTGTAAAACCTGCGGCTACGATGGCCAGCTCCATCGCCTGCTCCTGGAACAGCGGTACGCCGAGTGTGCGCTCCAATATAGATTTAATTTCTTCCGAAGGATAATCTACAGCTTCTTCACCATTCCGTCGCCTGATATAGGGGTGCACCATATCGCCTTGTATCGGGCCTGGCCTTACAATCGCCACTTCGATTACTAGGTCATAAAAGCAGGTAGGCTTCATTCGCGGCAGCATAGACATTTGCGCCCGGCTCTCGATTTGAAACACGCCAACGGTATCGGCGGCGGTGATCATTTCATAAACTTTGGGATCATCCTGCGGGATATTAGCCAAAGTGAGTGTGATCCCATAGTGACTTTGCACCAGATCAAAAGCCTTACGAATACAGGTCAGCATACCCAAAGACAAAATATCCACTTTCATAAATCCAAGCGCATCGATATCGTCTTTGTTCCACTCGATATTAGTACGGTTCTCCATGCGGGCATGGAAGATCGGGCACAGGTCGCTTAGCTTACCATCGGTAATGACAAAGCCCCCCGTATGCTGGCCAAGCTGACGGGGAAAACCGATTAGCAATGAGGTAAGTTCAATTACTTTCAACAAATGAGGGTCTTTGTGATTAAGCCCTAAAGCGCCGACCTGCTCTGCCGTAATTTCCTCATCGGACAGATCGCCGTAAGCATCCGATAGCTGCTTGACCACATCTACCGAAAGTCCCATGGCGCGTCCAACATCATTTACCGCGCCTTTGTAATGGAGCATGAATACGGTTGGCAGGATCGCTGCACGGTCACGGCCAAAGCGATTGTAGACATACTGCATTACTTCTTCCCGCCGTTCATGCTCAAAGTCCACATCAATGTCAGGCGGCTCGTTGCGCTCTTTGGAAAGGAAACGGGCGAAGAGTAAATTGGATTTATCAGGTGCGACCGACGTAATGCCGAGTACAAAGCAAACTGCGGAGTTAGCGGCAGATCCCCGGCCCTGACAAAGGATATGCTGGTTCCTGGCCCAGGTAACATAGTCTTCTACAGTGAGGAAATAATCGGGAACATCCAATTCGGCTATGATCCCCAATTCATCTTCAATAGCTTTTTTGACTTTCGACGGTATGTTGTTATTATAAAAGCTATTCGCACCTTTCCAGGCGAGGTATTCCAATTGCTGCTGAGGTGTACGCCCGTCAGTGGTCAGTTCACTGGGATATTTGTATTTCAGTGATTTCAGGTCGAACCGGCAGGCATCAGCAATAGTCCGGGCATTAATGATCGCTTCCGGAAAATTGCGAAATAAGCGCTCCATCTCAGCTTTTTCTTTGAGATGCCTTTCGGCATTTTGATGCAGTTTATAACCGGCATTAAAAATGGTGCATTTTTCCCGAATGCAAGTCACAACGTCTTGCAGTTCCCTTCTGTTAGGGTGATGATAATGAACGTCATTAGTGGCGACCAATGGGATATTTAATTCAGCTAACAGGAAAAGGCGCTTGGCATCATCGCCTGTATAATACTTGGTTGCAGCGAGATAAAGATTAGGCAGGTTTTGCTTGTAATCTTTTACATGGTGCGTAAATACAAGTTCAAATTCAAAATCTTGGGTGATCTTGTCGGGTGGTATGATAATAAAATAAGACCCTTCGGAATGCTGGTAAACATCCCTTTTAGAAATATAACATTTTTCTTTTTCAGCACGCAAATTGCCCAATGTAAGTAAAGCGGAAAGCCGGGCATAGGATTCTTTGTCAGTTGGATAAGCCAACAAGCTTGGTCCATCGAGCAGGTCAAGGCGAACACCGGGAATCAGTCGGATATTGCGGTCTTTAGCAACTTGGTAAGCACGGACAACACCTGCAAAAGTGTTACGATCACTGATGCCAATCGCATCATACCCCAAATCGGCCGCCTGGTCGACGAGTTCTTCCGGGTGACTGCCGCCGCGCCGAAAGCTAAAATTGCTGGTCACCTGTAATTCGACGTAACTCATGCGAAAAAGCCATGTAGATACCAGTGTTGATTGTTTTCTGCATTATAGTGGCCTGAGCGAAAAAGCCAATACCGACGCCCTGCTTCATCTTCGGCGATATAGTAGTCCCGGTGTTCACCCGGTTCGAGCCACCATTCACGTTCGATGCGCTCAGGGCCGTCGGCACCTACGATAATATGCTGCTCACCTTTCCAGATAAATAACTTGGGCGGGTAATCCGGTGTTAGCGCCATCGCTTCAATACGTTCCGGATTATCCAGTATTTGCATAGGCCGTGGTTTATCCGTGCGCCAATCACTTTCGGGTTTCTTTTTAAAATTGGTGTTTGGTTCCGGCGTGCGTTCAGGCCAGTAATGTTCCCCTGGAAGGTAACGATTAATATGAGCTGTGCCGATCCGGCCTGCTACCCGGTCAAGCAGTTCGGCTACTTCTTCACTATCCGCGCCGCCTCTGGCTGACCAAATTTCACTTTGCTTATCGTTGACAGGTTCCGTCTTCAGTGCATCCAACACAAATAATTCAATGCCAAGTCCCGGCGCGATGGTTTCCAGCTTAATAAAAAATAATTTGAATAAGTGCTGTGTTCGGTTACTGGGATGATTGGTGCCTATGCTAATGTTCCCGTTCTTGCCATCTACCCGATACCAGGTTAATATAGCGGAGCGGACACCTAAACCTTCACCGTAAAGCCTTTTGCAAAGCCTTTCGAGCAAATCATTTAATCCTATTTCTATAGCCGTTCGGGTACGGACAGGTTCCATGCAATCGAGGCGTACGCTGTATGGCACTGGTTCTTTAAGTGGAAATAAATATTCTACCTCCTGACCGAGTGCTTGTTGCAGCCGCAGTACCATATCTTTACCAAAACGCCTGCGTAAGACGGCGTTTGGCATGTAAATAAAACTATTGATCTGATGCAGGCCCAAGTTCCGCAGCTTCAATAGCTGGTTCATAGGCAAACGTAGCGCGGATGGTGGTAACGGCATCAGCGCATTCCTGTGTTCGCCTTCAGGTATGATAAGGCCGGAGGTCGCGCAACGGGCAACGCCCCAGGCGGTGCCGATAGTGTCGGCAATCGCCGGGCGAACGTCATAGCCAATCGCTTTTAAGCGGGAAACAATTTCTTGTAAATAGGCTTTTTCCCCGCCTTTCAAATGTGTACAGCCGGTTACATCCAGTAATAAACCGTCAGGCGGATCAACCTGTACGAGCGGCGTATAACGCAGGCACCATTCCGCGAGGCCGGTTAGTAATTTCAGGTTGCGGCCCGGTTTACCGTCGAAAACCTGGAGATCCGGCGCGATGACCCGTGCATCGGCAACGGTCATACCTTCCGTTACTCCGTACTTACTGGCTTCATCTGTCAACGCGGTAATGAGCATACGTCCATGGTCGGGTTCGGCGAAGACATAGGCTTTCCCTTTCAGCCCGGTTTGGCGGATTGCCTTCCAGTCTGTGAGTAAATGCCGGAACCATATGGACGCAAAACGCTTAGGCATAACGACGCGCTTCTTCCGTAAGCTGCGGTATGATGATCGTTTGAAAATCCAGTTTTTTCCATTCTACAGTCCAGTTGCCTGGCCTGCCATTCCGTACTTTAAGCAATTCAACTTGCCAGCGCGGATGGCCGACGCCGGGCATACCTGTTCTCAGCTGACTACGCACAGGCCGGATTTGCCAACGGGTAACACAGGCAGTAGTATTGACTTTTTTGACATCCTTTCGCAAAACAAATCCGGTTACATGGCTTTTCTCAACGGCTAATTGTAATCGCTGGGATTCCGTAAAGCTGAGGTCTTTAGTTTCACATATCACTGTAGCAACACCATCACATTTTAGCGCTTCCTCGGTAACCCAAAGCACATCTTTTTGTAGCGGCACATCTACGAAAATAACACGGTCGGGATCGACACCAAAAAGTTTTAGCGCTGGCGGGTAAATGCGGCGGGTATAACTGATCCACAGGCACGCCCCACCGTTGCCCAATAGTTTTTGAACAAGACCGGCAATAAATCCGCCACTGGCGGCGGTGTCTTCCGGACAGTTGCTTATAAATTCGTGGATCGCTCCGGTTGGAAATACCCCGTATGGAAAAGCGGCGGCTACCGGGCCAAGGCCCAGGTCATTGTCCGTGCCGGGTTGTGGCGGACGGAAGCCCTCCCAGCGGGTCATATCGTGCCTGAGTTTGCTGATGATTTCTTCTTTCGTTGCAGTCATGGTCGTCGTTTAAAAGTCAAAGTGCATTTGGTCAAAATTCAGCTTACGGCTGCTGTTGTACTCCCTAATGGCGGCGGCAATGGTTCTCACTTCATCCAGCGAAAAAACCTCATCTTCGCTGAAACCAATAATATCTTCAGGTTCCAGCGGCTCATCCTCGATGTTCACATAAATCACCGAATGATGATTGAATGTCCTGATCTGATAGCGCATAAAATCAGCACTATCAGCAAGTTGATCAAGCTGTTCGGCAGAGAAAGTTACCAGCCGCACATTGAGTTCGATTTGTAAATTGAATGGTACCATGTTTGCCAAATTTGAGGACTATAAAGTTATGCTAATATTTTTAGCATTTTCTATTACTTTTTTACAATTTTTTATTCACATTTGTTTTATTAAAATTTACTGAACATGGATAAGGTATTTTTAAGTGGGTCTCAAAAGATTACAATTGATCGTAAACAGGGAGGGCAACTAAACCTGCGGGTAATCCCCGAATTTGATGATGCTACCGAAGCATTAATTTATGGCGGATTGGCCTTTCAATTATTGCGGGAAGATTATGGCATGTTTCAGTTATTTCATGTCGAAGCGCCTGGCTACGAAGCGCCCAAAATGGAATCGTTAGGCAGGCTATTATTTGACCGCGAGGAAAATTGGATTTATGACGGGGATAAATTAACAATTGATGAACAGGAAAAAGCTGCGGAATTCATTACCGGTCATCGTGGAACAATGGATAGACTGATCGAAGACATTCTTTAAAACATATGCATACAGAATACCTAAAGCGCGTGGTTATATATCTACAGCAGGAATTGCCGGAATATCAGGAAATGTTGACTGTGAAAGCTAATCAGATTGTTTTTACCGTACATCCCGGTGCCGTATTTGAACAATTTTACCAACAGCTGTTCGTCTCTGTATCTGCTTGTACCGCCCGTATCCGCAACAGGGAAATTGATCTGGAATTTAAGGTATGGTCACCTACGCAGGAGCGCGATTTTAAGGTGCTTAAATAAAATTTCAACTACTAAACAAAATGCCAGTCGATCTCATTGCCGACAAGCTGTGCCAGCCAATTCAGATCCGGATCGGTTAGCCATTCCCACTCGTTGATATCGGCACAAATAACGGTGCCAAGTTCTTTACCTGCCTGAAAAATATAAAAATTACAAAAGTTATCGCCGCTGAACCAATGCGGAATTATATCAAGTTCAGTCGTATCCCTGTTGATTTCAATAGTAATCAAAAAAGGTGGTGCTTCCGATAATATGGTTTCGACATCAAACAATGTTGAGGAGATTAGAAGTTAGGTATCCGATTAACATTTTTAATTTAGGATGCTGACCTGGATAATACCCTAAGCTAAGAAATCATAAAGTCATTTCAAATAACCCAATTTCAAATTGGATCAGATTGACTTCTTTGATATCTATAATAGCAACCTAAATTGTAAGTGAATAAAATTACTTTAATCGTCGTCAAGCCTTCTCTTTATCAATTTGATCGTATAGATATCTTAGCACTTCGTCAAAAGTTTCATGCCAGGTTATGTTATCGGGATCGGCAGGTAAGTAGCTGACTTGATGAATATGCAAGAAAAATGATAACCCCATATTCAAGGTTTGATCAATGTTCATTTGATACCTGACATCCTCGAACTTTATCTTATTCATCAGATTGAAAAGCCTTGTATCGATATCGGGATGCCTTTGCTGTTTAAGTTTTGCCGGACCGCTGATGACGAACAAAGCTGAAAGCTGAGCTACAATGCATCCCAAAGCTTGGTTGTAAGATGCGTCATTTAGTTCAGGACCAATCAACATGTCAAATGCATAATTGTCAGCTTCTGCCTCAAGAACTTTCAATTCAAATAATTCCTCCTGCGTGAGCTCTTTTGCTGGCTTCTCGACCAGAGAGAGATAGGCAACGTGATTATTGGCAAGATGGGCAACCTCATGGTATAAAAGAAATTTTAGAGCTTCGGTAACCAACACATTCGCCATACGTACTTTCAAATCAGAGTCAGTTGGGTTTGGCATAAATTCCGGCCATTCCGAATAGGCATCCTTTAAGGAAAATCCCCACCCTATTAGGTAATTCATTTCGTCCAACCCAGTTGTAGTTGAATTGTTAATTTGAATAACCTTTTGGTCTTCCACCACTAACTTTTGCGTGGCTTCATTTAAAAAAATAAAATTATAGCATAGGCACCAAAGGAAGGACATAAACGGTTCATGAACCTCAATCCGTTGGGAAACAAGATCCACTTTCGGTGTTTTTAAGGCACATTGCTCGGGATTGAAAAAGATACCCCGGCGGATAAGGCCATTGTTAACCAATTCGTCAAGCCTTTTAATAGTTAACGAGCTGTTTTCATAAAACGAATCAATAATCCGGTCATATAAAACCCGGATCGGACTTTGATATGAAGGCAAATCTGACATATCTAATTGATTTAATACAAAAATACTAAAAAAATTAGTGTGTTTTTGTCATCAAAGTTTTGGTATTTCCGGCCCGCTAAACGGGTTTTCAATAGCATCCATGATCTGTATTAACCTGTGCCTCGCATGGCTATTTTTGGGATCGTTCCGCATCATCTCTATATTCCGATCCACCGCCTCTTTTACATTAAACTGGGTTATGGCTCTGTTGATCCGCAATGTTTCCGGTAAAGTAGTCTTATCAAAGTAAGCTATTAACTCCTGAACTGTCATTGGGCAAAAATAGAAAGCCTACGACTACATTGGGATTATTTTTTATATTCATTTTTTAAAGCAAATATTATGAACAACTCACGGGGCTTATTATATCCAGCATTGCATAAATTCTATAGCGCCTTGAGTAGTTTAGAGAAATTTGAAAAAGGAACTAACTTCTTCGATAATATAGGCTACCTGGATAACTTTTTCTCAGAATACAGAAATATAACTTTTGTGCTTCAACATTCTTTGGCGCATACCGACTTTTTAGCTACCTATGAAAAGCTGCGCAATGAGTACCTTGTCAATAGTGTGGGTAAATGGTTTGTTGAAAAGCGTAATGAGGTATTAAAACAACAGCCATTTGATCTGGAAAAGCGCATTGTTATCACTATCTATTCCGCTGAGGCCACGGTATCGCTTCCTGAATTGATTTTTACGATTGATAACGATGTAGAAATTTCGACAATTGTAGATTCCTTGCGGGTCACCTTTATGAGCCTGCGGCAACTTGAGGTAATGTTTTCATCCGAGTTTTTCTTTTATGAACACGGCCACACTGAAGACCTGTACGATAGCTTTATTTTCGGAATTAACCAAATGAGGCTCCTTTTGGCGGTGTTGAAACAGGCTATAAACGAGCATTGCAAATTATCCGATGAGCTGGAAAGTAAAATCGAGTTGATGAATTTCTACCGGGTACCTAAAGATTTCCTTTTAGTGGATGACTATGTTTTTTTTGCTAAGAAAGACCGTTTTGAAAAAGGGTCAAGAGTTACCATGTGGGGTGGTCACGGCCAAACAAAAAGCCCAATCGAAAACCTCAATAAAGCTTATCCTAATGGCGACCTGTTCAGCAAATTTGAATTGATGCACTTGGTTACTTTCCAAATGCAAAAAACATTGTTACCCTCTTGCCTGGTTGTATATGGCGATGACACTTTTGAATTGCTAACATTTGGGTTTTCGATCAAAACAACGGTTTATCGTAAATTTAACGAGATTGCCAAACGCATTGAAGCAGATGCCATAACTAATGTACTTTTCGTGACCGAAATGTATGTCTACGATCCAAAGCATCTTAATGAGGATAGTCGTGAAAGGGTTAAGCACGCCCAAAAAGAGATTTTGGCATTTTATATGGTTGACAAGGAATTGGCTATGAAGTCCCACGCCTATGATACCAACAAAGTAGATGATTTTAACTATATCGCCTCGGTAATGTTCGTGAAACCAAAGAAGCCTGAATTACCATATTTTATGAACCCCGTCATACGGGAATTCGACAGGCTGAAATCAAATCAGAAGACACTTTAAAAGAGTAGCTAAAGCGTAGCTGCCAAACCCTGTGCAAAATGCCTTTGAAACAAAGTTCGGTTGATTTGTACGTCTCCGGAACATTTTATAAAGATCAAGGCCAAATTCCGGACATCGGTCTTTTTGCCGTTGGTTTTAAAAAATAATACGTAAACTTGTGTGTGCTTATGGCAAGCCAGCTCGTTCGTGCAAAGATTTCATCAGCCATTTGGTTAATAATGCAAACCCACCAAGCTTATTATCCTAACAAGATTACGAACGCTACACTCATTGGATAATAAAATTGGTACATAAAGGAAATGTATTATGAAACCTATTGATTTTTTTAAACTTCAATCCAAAAATCTTTTTAAGGATTACAAAACGCAAAGGCCTGCTACCGAGGCTGACCCTTCTTATTTTGGATACGATCCGAAATATTTCGACATCAATGGTCTGTTCCTGGACTATGATATCGATGAAGAAAATTTCAGCCTGATGAATGCACAGCACCTGATCGCCAAGTTGGTCGGATTTCGAAAGTGGACTGACCTTGTGAAAGCATCTGCTACCGAACTCGAACTTGCGAAGATGTTGTTTGATAATCAGCACAAGCTTAGTGCCGAAGACTGGCAGATGTATGTCCGCGGCGTTGAATCAGAAAACAACACTACCTTATCGCCTGAGTTTAAACTCGAAATTCTTGTACAAGTGTTCGTTAATGTTGATGGCCATGAGAGTACGTTCCAGGATTACCGCCTGAAACCAAGTCAACCAAGTGAGATAAAAAGTGAAATAACAAATCGGATAATTGCCAAGACCGGCAAGAAAATTACGTCACTTCCATTAAAAGGGAAAAATCGGGACGGATTTGTTGAAACTGCCAAAAGCGTCTTTGAAACTGTTATCTGGCGAATGGAACCTCAACATCCTGAAATTGTCCGCAAGCTTTGGAATCCGGAATCTTACATTGATAACGTTCTGTTAAAAGACGATATGCTGCCTATTGACAGGGACTATGCACTTTCGCTGATTGATGCATTTTTGGTTCACCATGTTCTCGAACTCGCGATCCAGGCGGACGAATTGGCGATAAAACTTAATTGATAGCATCGAGCCGTTTGTTATTTAACCTATCACTCAAAGTTATCTTGTCTAAATGGACTGGAGAATTATTTTTGTACACAAAAACACCCCGGCCCATATTGGATCGGGGTGTTTGTTAATATATCTTTTAAATATTAACTTGCGCTTCGTGAACTGGTAACCTTACCAGTTTATTGTGATAAGGTTTAGGTACGCCCCCTTGCAGCGATTGCAGTGGGGCGTTTTTTTACCAAACCAAATCAGTTAAAATAATAACTGGCTATAGTTTTGTGCTAAATGAAATGGGTAATTGGCGATAAGCATTTCAGTCTTTAACTTTTGCTTGCGGTTTTTGGAATTAACGGCTATCGGCTGAATAATAGCAAGTTTTACCCACCCATACTGTTTGACATACCTCGCTAAAACACTGGAAGGGTAAGCGGACAATAAGAATTTACCTTTTATTTTAGCCAATAAAAAGAGCAAGTTCTCAAAATCCTGCTCGGAATAGCCATCATAATGCCCCATATCGGAATTGAAATACGGCGGGTCGCAATAGAAAAAACTGTTTTCATGGTCACGGCTTTTGATAATTTTTAAAGCATCCGTACATTCCAACTGGCAGTTTTTCAACCTTTTGACCAGCCTTTTGGTAAAGTTGTCAATCTTGGTTTGAATCTTTCCGTTCATGGTATTACCGGTAATATCATACCCCCAGCCACCATCTATCATGGAGGCGAAACTTTGGCAACATAACACCCAGGTTGCCCAGGCACGCTTAACTTCGGAAAACATGTCGGTGTTATTATAGATAACCCAAGCATGGCGGTGCAATTCCCGGCTATGGAGTGTAGCTTTAATTTCCTCATATAAAGCTTCATAATTTTGTTGTATGACCCGGTAAAGGTTTATCAGTTCGCCGTTGGTATCGTTTAGCACTTCCACTTCGGAAGGGTGTTTAGCAAAAAATATCGCGGCACCTCCTGTAAATGGTTCTGCATAAAGCATGTGCCTCGGTATCATGGTAACAATCTTTTCGGCCAGATTTTGCTTGCCGCCATAATAAGTAACAGGCGTTTTGATTTGAACATTGCTCATGGAAAAGATTTATGGATTTAAAGTACATCGGTTAAAGTGAGGTCGACAACCTGGTCATTGATTAGCAAGGATACCCGGCACTTTACGCCTGGTGTACCCATACTTTGTACTTTGAAGATTTTGCCGTTATGGATAGCATGTGGCGAATCTTCCGGCACTTGAACCAAAGCGGTGCCGCTCGCCCTGATCCGGTCGACCTTAGCAAGAATGTGTTTCATGGTTTAAAAAATTTGCGGTTGGAAAAAGCCAGGTCTAAGCCGCCCAGCCCGTTTGAGAAAACGGGGCTGGTGAAGGGCGGCTTTGTCCTGGCGCGGGTGCCTGAAGGTGTGCGGGCGTTCCCGGCGCAAGCGATCCCGGCGATAGCGGGTACGCATGCGCAAAGGGTTAGCCCGCATTCATGCAAGGCATGGGAGAAAAAACGTTTAAGAAAGTACTTAACGGCCTATTTTACGGTTATCGTCCTGATCATTTTTTATCCCATTTATCCGAAACTCATTATACTTTTTACCGGTGAGATAAGATAAAACTTCCAGTTCGTGCAGGTCTAAACTTTGAGCAAGAATATGGCGTGTGAGATAGGTTTCCTTTTCGGCAAGTTGTTCCGGATTTTCGGCCGCATTTATAAATGCCCGAAGAAGATCTGCCTGTGGTGATAAAGGCTGCTGCTGTAAACAAGTATAGGTATAAGTGCCGCGATCCTCATAGGGTACACGAAAGTCTATCTTATAGCTAACATCGAATTGCTCGGCTATTTCGCTCAGGCTCCTGATTGGGGGTATCCAGCGCGAGTCAAAATGAAGCGCGTTATCATAAACCATAATTGAAAGAAATGGCGGGGTGTGTTCCTCCATTTTGTTAAAATGATCCAATATTGCTTGTTCGTTATCGCCAGCAAACACAACAGTGTTCATACAATGGCCGGTAAGACTGCTCATCTTCCTCTTGTTACATTATTCGCCTCACTTTCCGTCTGCTCAAATGAATTGGAGATATCATTTTCAACAACTTCCTGGCGTTTAACGGTTGTGGTTTTACCTTGTTCATCATTGGTTCTTGCTGCTGCTTTTTCCGGCCATATTTCCTCATCCCTGACCTCTTTCATATTTTTATCATAGATGTCAAAAGATTTCATAACCGGATTGGCAGCAACCAAAACTGGAATTGCTTTTTTACCCATGGTTAGTTCAGTCTGCCAGTAATTACCATTGCGCATAGCTTGAAGTCCCTCTGATTTGGTGGCTTCTTTATCCAGCCCCTTTAAAGGATATTTAGTTATGCCATTTTCAAACTGGTAGCCATATTCAGGCCTTAATACCTTCAGCGGATGATTACCATATGCATCCTTAACATCCAGCTGCAACTTAAACCAAGCCTTGATTTTTTCGGATTTTTTCGCATCAGCTTCCGCGCTTTGTGGCCTTACGTAGATATCCTTTTCAAATGATTGGCCGGATAACAATTTATAAGCCTGTAAAGCCGTAATGCGATGATCCCTTTCAATGTCGAAGGTTTGCTCACGCGGCACAGATTCTCCGGTTTTATGCAGGGTAACATCAATAGTGTTTAAGAAATAGGCATCGCCGTCCTTTTGCCTGTTAAAGTTAAGGCCGTACTGAATGTAATCGCTTTTTGGAGCGTTGACATCCTTGCTTTCCAACGGCCTAAGAAGATTACTGATACCCAGGGTAAATTTGGGCAACTCGCGGCTGATCGCCGATTCCAATACCGCATTTAGCTTTTCGCCGAAACCAAGGCTGGTTTGCAGTTTTTGAAGGTATTCCAGGTTTTTTTCATTCTTTACCATAATAATTAAAATTTAGTGATTAAAAAAGTTTGTATTGTTGACCGATGGCCGGAGGTTCAAAGCCATTTTCCCGCGCGAAGTATTCCCCGAATTCTGTAACCAGCTCTGCTATATCCCGGTAGGCCGTATCTTCCAATACTTCAGTATGAAAGAAATGTGAACGATAGCCTGTTTCGCTGATGATTGGGCTTTCTGAGCGAAACTCCATGTGGCTGACCAATGGCTCGTTTTCCGGATCGGGATGCTTATCCAGCCAATAATAGCGGTAAGCGACCTGTACATCCTGCCCGTAAACTTTGATTTCCAGGTCGACGTTTTGTTTAAACTGTTCAGGTATCATAGTTGGCAAATTGTAATTCGGTAAATGAAGGCAGGCCACGCGGCGGCTTATGTGTTCGCATGCCAGCCCGCAATCCGGTAAGCCGCTCAAATCGACTTAGTGAAAAAACTCCACTGTCTACAATAAAAGGCTTACCGCAGAAGGTAATCATTACGTGCTCATTCATGATCTGGAAAGAAACAGTACGGCCCTTAAACCACGTAGCTATTGCCGCATCTGCAATGCGGCCTACAAGATTGGCATCAAAAATCAGGTGCCAGCGCGCCAAAGGAAAAGTTGATTTTAAATCCTCCACTTGCGCGGTAGATGGTAATAACCCTACTGCCGCAAAAGCAACTTGTTCAGGAAATTTTAATAAAAATGCGCGCTGCGAAATAAAGCAAAGTAGTTCAGCGGCTGAATAACTGATATACAGATCGGCAATCAGATTTGGATGGTCGGCATTTGCCAGCCAAAATTCCGAGGTGGACGGGACGCGATGCGATTCCGGTGCCCAACTTTCGACGACTTCGTTGCCATAATGAAATATCAACCGGCCATCGGTATATTGAAGAAATGGAGTGAAAAGCTTTATCACCTCCGGCTTGAGGCCAAACATGGGAGGTTATCTTGCGCGGGTTTTGTTATAGCCCCTTGTTTCTTCAGTTTGCTGTTCGGTAGCTTTGAATTTCTTGGCAAAATGTTTTTCCATTTCGGCATAAGCCTTTTTGAAAGCTGGTGTCTGCTCGCCGGCTTGTTCTTTTTTATCGCTGTTTAACAGATGCCTTAAACCCCGGATCAACAAATAAGAAATTCCGCCGTCAAGCAATACGGATAATATCAAAGCTGCGCGGTCTGCGCGGATACCTTTGGGGTCGGTTGCCCGGTGCTGCAACTCGGTGCCGTCCGGCAATCTCACCTTAAAGCCTTTTTGAAAATCGTCCTTTTGCCAATCTTTTAGTTTATAGCCATTAATTTTATCAGGGGCGATAACCAGGCTTGGATCAAAAGAGATAAACTCTCTGGTATCAGGATCGTATTCAAAAACAACTTCTTTTTTCCCTGGGCCTGGGATAATCTTGTCAATACTTTGGGTTTTGCCAGTAATCAATGCCTGTGCTTCATCTTCGTCCAGTAGTGGCGGAATTAAAGGCTGTTTATAAATGGGGTGTAATTTAAAGCTTACCTGGCCATCCGGGTTCCTGTCCAATGATAATTTAGCATCAAGCTGTTCAATGTGGACACCACTCGTATCAAGGTTTTTTAGGCTCATTAAATTCGTTCGCCGTCCGGCAAGCAAAGCTTCAACATCATCCGGGCTGAGGATATAATTTCCGGTCTTATCAACCAGGCCGAGGCTTTCCATTTCCTGCTTCGGTAGTTCATTGACATAAAAAGGATTTTTCATAATTCTATTGTTAGCGTTTTAATTGATAATTATTATTGACCTCTATTTCTGAAATTTCGGAGTTCATCGCGTTTAGAGATTCAATTGTTAATACTTCAGGTTTTTGCTGTTTGGCTTCTAACAGATTTTTGTACAACAGATCCTCCCGGCTTAAAATAAATTGCTGGCCGCTTCCGAGGTCTTCCATTTTCAGCCGACCGTTTTTTAGGTTTTCGTTCACCTTAAAAATTGTCCCGTTATAACTGATATGATCGTTTTCCGTTAAAAGGTGACTGGACACCTTTTTATCGTCGGCAAAAGCAGTTAATTCCATGTTTCGTTTTCTTTCCAGGTCAAGCAGGTAGGTATAAATCTTTTCCGCATCGGCTGCAGCGCTGTGTATCTCAAAAGGATGATCTGTTAAAATGCTGATCCAGCTTTCCACATAAGCGGTATGCTGGCTGGGGTCATGGCCGATTCGCAATTCATCGCCAATCAGCAGGGACGCAATTTCTGCCCGTAATTCTTCCCGTGCGTAATCTTTAGTCCCAAACTTATTTAACAGGCTGCGGTCAAGTCGGCTTTCATGGCCAGTCCAATGACCGAGTTCGTGAAGGGCGGTTGCATAATATTTGCTCGGCTCATCGAACTGTTGTTTAAGGGGTAAAGTGATATTATCCTTAAAGGGGCTATAAAAAGCGCGATTTCCCGGAATATGCTGAATATCTGCACCGGAACTTTTGATGAGTTGTTCTGCTCTTTCCAGCGGTTCCCAACCAAGGGAAGAAATATCGGGTATGACCAGTTCGGGAATGCCGTTGACCTGCTCAGCGTTAAAAACAGCAAAATTGGTAATGATTGGCCTGTTCAACTTTACGGTAATTTTTACAGGATCACCTTTATCATCCTTAACCACCTTTCCGTTCTCATCCCTTTTCGTTCTTTGCTCGAACAATTTAATAAACTGGATAGTAGTTGATTTCGATCCTTTGCTTACCTGCCAGCCATTATCGTCGGCTTGTTTATAAGTCATCCACCGGGGATCGTGCCTTCCGCTCATGATAAGGGATAATGTATTGATCCCCTGGTAGCGGTTGCCGGTGACGGCGTTGTAAGGCAATTGAAATGCTGGCAGGCCCTTGCTGTTCCAGGGCTTTTGCCAGGGCGCGGTACCGGCTTTTAAAGCTTCGATTAGTTTCTCGGCTACTTCCACATGAAGTGCCTTTTTTTCATCGGCCATGTTCAGCCTCCTTTCTTTCGTCAGGGTCGCCGGGAAATTCATCGGCGTAGTCAACGCCGTAGATCAATGCTTCTTCGGGTGTCAGTTCTAGTTCCTGACCTTCAGCAATTAGTTGTAATTTCCTTTCCAGTGATCCGAGATGACTGTTTTGATATTCATAAATCATAATGCTTCGTTTTGGGGTTAAGGCGGCAATGCATTCATGCCGCATAAAAAGGCCAGCGGGGATAATTCATGGCCATGATATTTAATGGAAAAATGCAGGTGTTCCCCGGTAACCCTGCCCGTAGCTCCGGTGATTCCTATTAGCTGGCCAGCGGTCACCTTGTCATCGGGTAAAACTGCAATGGCAGATAAGTGTCCGTAAAGGCTTTGCACATCGTCCGGATGGGTAATCAGAATATAATTCCCAATTAATGGATTATTGCCAATTTTGCAAACTACACCATTCATAATGCTGAATACGGTATCGTTACGCGCTGCCAGGTCGACGCCTTTGTGGAAATGAAACTCACCAGTTATGGGGTGAATGCGCCAGCCAAACCCCGAGGTTTGCTTAAGATGTTTCAAAGGGAAAGCAATCTCTAAACGGCCACTATCCGATTGACTGAAAGCCGTTAAGTTGAACAATAGCAATAAAAAACATGCTGCTAAGGACAATCTTTGATATTTCATATTACCTACTGTAACCAGGTTTAGATTCTTGTCCGAGGTTCAGCCCACGATCAATCCATTCATTTAATGGCATCAAAGCCTTGGACCATAAGACTTCGCTAAATGCTGCAAGATTCAAAGCCTCAGTGATATCTTCATTCCTACCGGATTGTTGTAGCAGGTAGATATTTAGGAGTTCCAAAAGATCAGCCCTCGGCATCGTTTCAATTCCTTGGCGAAGATTGGTAATCAGATCGGCTGGAGGCCGAAGAACAAGCAAAGCGTCAGCCCCATACAGCCCGAAAAGGCCATCTTCGAACTTTACATAGATCTCATCATTTTCATGAATGACATTCGTAATGATGCCATTTTGCCCTTGTTTAATAACAGGGTCAAATGTTAGTTCCGGGTGCACCATGACCGGTGTATCAATGAGTTCGTGCATAATCCTATTTTGGTTAATTGATTAATGTTTGTGGGCTGGCTTCATGGTGCCTTTTGCTGTTCCTGCGGGTTGCTGTGGCGGAATTTTCCGGAAGGTCATTGTCATGGCTTGCACCTCATTTGTGATCCGCAAGTAGTTGCTGCGCAGTATGTCATCCTTTTTGCCCTTAAAATCATAGAATAGCGGTAAGTCCTGGTAGGCTTTTTCCTCCGCTTTTATGGCATCCAGATCGAGGTTAATGCGGCAATTGATAGCGGAGGTTTCGTATTTTCCGGTATATTTTTCTACCGCATCCGAGGCTAAAAGCCCTACCATTTCCCCGGCTTTCAAGGAAGCTATTTTACCAGCTGGGATCAGCGGTTCGAGTTTCTCGTTTAAGGATAGCGATGTTTTATTGCGGTCAATACTCAGGCTTTCGCCGGTTTGTTTAACCTTACCAAACAAGCGTTCCAGCCATTCCAGCGTATCCTTATTTCGAACTGATCCTGACAATACATTGCCCATGACCGAGGTAATGGTTTCGGCGGTTTCTTTACCATATTGCTGCCTCAGCATAGGCAACTCCTGCATTCCCAAAAGGACAGATACGCGATTACTTCGTGCCTGGCTAACGCATACATCCACCCGATGGCAATACAAACTTGGGCTTTCGTCGACCACAATCCCGACCGGGATATTACCTTTAGAATTGACTTCGCGCAAGATGCAATTCATCACTACAGAATAGCAGGCGGAATTGATACTTTGGGTACTTGGGTCGTTGGCCAGCACCAAAATTCCGGGATGGTTAGGGTCGCTTATTTTTAGGTCAAAATCATCACCGGAGAATACCCAAAAAGTTTCTTTTGTCGCCATACGGCTAATAAAGATCTTCAAAGTGCCGACTTGTCCCTCCAACTGCTCAAAGGCTTTTGCCCGGTAAGCAGTTACGAATGGCGATAGTAATGAGGCCAGTTCTGGCTCTGAAAAGAGCGTGGTAAACACTTCCTCGTAAGGCAGGTTTAAAAAAGCCAGCACATGAGGTAAAGTGGAATATTTACCATCCTCATATTTACTAAAGAAGTAAATGCAGGCCGCTAAAAAATTGACAGCGCTTTGCGTAAAAAATTGGTCACTGCCACCGCTCTTATCGCCTTTTTTTAATGCTTCTACCAGTGCTTCGGCATTTTCGGAGGCATCAGCAAGGGTTTTGAGATACTTCTTGTTAAAAGGGTTAATCCGCCTGCTCTTCTCCGGGTCATTCAGGTTCACCACATGAAAGGTGTAGCCTATGCATTTCTCGTTTTGTCTAGCAAGCAGGTAATGATAATAAACTATCTTACCCAAATCCGGAAACTTCAGGTCGTAAACGCAAAGTGTGAACTCGTTGGCTATCATCTGCCGGATAACAGGCATCACAATCCCAAAGCTTTTCCCGCTTCCCGGCACCCCCAACAGCAAAATTCCTCTGTATAAATTCTCTAAAACGAGGTAACCTTGCCTGACTTTATTTTTAAAATAGAACAGGGTCGGAATATTGACGGCGTTGGTTGCCAGTAGTGGCGTAGTTCGCTGCATGAAAGATTCTTCCTCGACGTTCCATCGGTCTTTGCCAAGCCTGGCGCTGATCATTTTGGAAACGTTATCCATTGAAGTGTGGATCAGAACAGTTCCCGTAAATGCAAAAGCGATATAGGCGATCTCATACCAGTTTAAGCCATAAAAAACAGGCAAACCTGGATGCCCGTAAAACCATAGGCCTCCGAAAAACAACAATAAACCTGAACTTAAAGGATAGGCAACCGAATTTTTAGGATTAAAATCCTGCTGCTTTTTGCTAAGTGTGCCGACGGAAACCAGGCAGATCAGGATTAGGGTAAAAAGCTTGCTGTATAGCGGTTGCTGGTAAATCTTCAGGCGATGCAGCCGGTCAATAAAAAAAGCCAGGCCTTTGTAGGCATGGCTTTGTAATAATTGGGGGCCGTAGATAAAGCAAAATATTTCGAGTGCTACGGACAAATAAATGGCAGCCTGCAGAAACCTATGCTGGCTTTGCTGCTCTTTGCTTTCTTCCATAAAAGTTTAATGATGCGCCAGAAATTGGCAATTATCCAACCCGGCAGTAATGACTATTTTTGTAATGGCACGAGGTTGTGCCTTTTAAATCACTCGCGATGACGCTTATTTCTATGGTCAATGGTAACGGCTATCCGGTAATTGTAAGTGACAGAGCAATTTCACTGCCTGATAGTAAGCAAAAAGTGATATTGCCAACAACCAATCAGGAAACTTATTCGCCTACACCTGTAGCCGATTTTCGCGTAAAAACAGCAATTATTAAGGACATACTATGTGTAGCGTTTGCTGGTGAAGTCAATTCAATAGAGCAGGTCTATGATTGGATAGTCGATTTTTTCTTACATCGACCAATCAACGTACAGACCTATGAAGAAATGCTTAACGAAATACAATATGGCAATGAAATATCAGTCTTATTTGCACTTGGTGGCTCAGAGTTTACCGAAAATCGTTTAATGGTAGCTTACTCCGGTGAGTGGATTCGTGATCAAAGCAAGGAACAACTGGACATCATCTCTTGTGGGACAGGGGCTGCTCGTTGGACTGAACACTTTGTACATTATGCCCCATATTTAGAAGAAACGGGCATTCGTTCTGTAGATTGCAAGCAAAGAGCGTTGTTATCTTGCATTTCCTTTCTTAGTCATGAACAAAAAACAACTGAGTTACTACAGGATGGTTGGGGTGGTGGATTTGATGTCGTTTATTACGAAAAAGGCCAATTTCATCGTTATGAAAATCTTTCTTATGCTTTTTATTACTGCAATGCAGGTACACCAGACCGATTAATATCCTATTCAATTATTCATAACAGTTATCTTCAAGGTAATGCTATCGTTCGTAATCTCGCGGCGGACAATCCTAAAATTCATATTATCAAACAATTCCGGGATCAAGAACCACTTGAACAAAAACTATTGACTCTTGATTGTAAAAGTTACGAAGTTGTAAGCTGCATTTTTATCTACAAAGACGGTAAGTACCATAGTGACCTTGTTGTCTTCGTTGATGATACTGATCCATCGGCACCTCCAATGCTTTACACAACTATAGTGGGTGACAAATTTGGCGTCCAATACCGACCGATTTACATTGATAAACTGAAAGAAGCTGTACGGTTATATCTAAATTAAATTTACAATGCATCCGCATCAAGGACATCCTTGTATTTTATTTTAAGGGTAATCGTCCTGCCGGATATCTGTTTTTCAGTTAGTTCCACGTTCAGAATTTTGCTATCCGGGAACGTGACCTTTTTAAAAACATAAATATTATGGTACTCCCTTTTAAAAGATTCCTGCGGGTAAAGTTTCCAATCGGGCTTAATCTCTATAGACTGTACGTTGGTTGCCTTAGTGATCTTTTTATCCTCAATCTTAAAGCGCAGTTCGTCGATGTCGTATGGCAGGTTAGTTTTGTTCTGAAAAGCCACATCTAAGAAAACGTGATCGCCTACGGTATAAACATGGTTAAGTATAGCCGTCAGGCCATATGCTTTAGCTTTTCGGATATCGGATTTTTTACCCCTATGTAAAATATCCATCGCATAGGTTTTCATTTGCGGGGTAGTCAGCGTTATTCCCGGAAAGTCAAGCGGCCGGCATTGTTCAGGCTGTATCGCAATCGCTGATGGTATTTGCTGGCCGGGCGAATTGGTAAAGACCAAGCGGTACTGTGCTATAAAGCTTTCGCCTACAATGGTGATCACGCCGAGGCCGGTGCAGTCCTGCTGTAGGTGTCGCAGCGAATCCGGCACCAGCTTAATGCGCAGCAGATTTTTCACTGGCATGTCGCCCACAATACTATGACTGGAAATGTCTGCATACTGGATGGGTTCAGGCGATAAAAAATGAATGTCTGCCTGGCTGCTGATCTCAATTTGCGGCAGCGAATCAATATTAGTTCTACCACGGCTTTGGGCAAAAAGAATGTGTGCCGCGCCTAAAAGGGCGGTTAACAACAAGAAAACTTTTTTCATAAATGTTATTGTTTTTATTGGTGGTTACGGAGGGTTTCGGGGTCAATCAGGTAAACGAGGGTATTGTATTTCAATTTGGCTTTATTCTGGCGTATTAGCTTGCTTACGGCGGTGGTGGTCGATTCAAACATGCGCGAAACTACGCTCATCACCATCTGATTATTGTTATCTGCGGATTGCTGTAAGGTCAGGCCTTGGCTGGCATCGCTGCCGAGATCTTTTGTAAAATCCCGAAATGCGGACGCCGGAACATACAGGCCGGGCAAACCGTCATTATCATAAATGGATAATTTGACGGGCAGTAGCTGGTCGCCTTCCATAATGGATTTTATGGTTAGTAATACTCTTTGCCCGGTAAAGCCGGATATTTCTGCATAAAGATAAGTTCCCTGTTTAACCAGGAAATGACCGGCCATCATATCTTCCAATAGCCGGATGCGCAAACGTGAACCTGCATAACCGGTAATATTTTGATCGACAATGGCGCGGATGAGTCCGTCATGCTGTTCCGGCATGATGGTATTAAAAGCAGCGGTTGAATTGCTGGCTTTAGTTACCGGCAGCGTTTTTTCCTGTGGTGTTGCCGCTGCCAGTTTTTCCACTAAAGCTTTTTTCTGCTGCGCCTTATAGTCCGGGTCATGTGATTTGTCCATGCTATCTATGAGCGCCATTTGCTGGCGGAATAATTGCATAGGATCAGCATTCTGCGGGTTGCCGCTATTGATGTTTTGCCTGGGCTGGCTTCGCATTCGGTTAAGTGCCTCTGCCAATGCCTGATCTGATTGGTTATGTTTTGCGGGCTTGGTTGGAAGCGCCGATGCATCAGGAAAACCGGAATAATTAGGCGATAACGACCGCGACCTTTTGCCTTTATACTTAGCGGCAACTGCTTTTTTCAAGGAGTCAAGTTTCCTTTTCTCGGCATCGTTATAGAGATTTGGCGCTGCCGAGGCAGTCGTCGTATCGTCCTGTAACTGGTTGATAGCGGTGTAGCCATCCGCTTTTTTGTACTGGTCGCGGTAGGCATCCAGTTTGTCGGATAAGGTACTTTTCTTAACCTGGTCGGAAACATCGGCCAGGTTATCCTGTAGGGTATCCTTTCCTTTGGCAACCGCTTTTGCCTTGCCAAAACTGCTTTTATAAGTATAAAAAAGTAGCAGGAAGAAAGGCAGCAGGATAAGCGGCAGGACGTACCTGGGGCTTTTAAAATTTACTTTCATGAGTTAATGATTTAGTTATTAATGGTTGGGCCGGGATTTTTTAAGCAATGCGCGCAGGCTTTCCATCTGTATTAGCGCTTGATTCAGGGTCAGGCTGTCGGCATGGGTAAGGGTATCTTTTTTCAACAGCAGATCGACCTGTTGCTGGGTAGCCCATAAAGTTTGCAATGCGTTTGCGGTGCTGATGATCTGGCCAAACCCGGAAGCTGTATTTTGAACCGATGATCTTACCTGTAGGATAGGCTTTTGCCGCTCCCGCATGACGGTAAAAGCCAATATGCCTGAAAATAGAATGGCGATAACCATAGCAGTAAAAACCTGGCGGGGATATTTTTCCATTAGCTGGCGGCTTTTTAAACCTGCGCGCTCGAAATAAATACCAAATTCCTTTTTCAGTTCGCTCCCCAATGTTTTACCGGGGTCACGGTTGGAAGTTATTTTTCTGAACATTATTGAGGTCTTTGTTTTCAAGGGTTTTCCATTGGGTAATCAGAACAGCGTTGGGATTATTATCCGAACGCACGTCGAGGTCTTTGAGGTAGCCCTCCGTGACCAGGGAACGAGTCAGGGTGCTGCTCCTGCGGTCAATCTTCTGTTTACCATAATACCTGAAATATTTGTGCGGCATGTCCAAATAAACCGAGTCCATTGTTATGGTGAGCACGGCGCTGGAGGATAAAATGGAATTGAAAAATCCTTTTTCCTTAAGGTTATTATATTGTAAGGCACCGCTTTCATCGACGAGATACATCGCCTGTTTCATTTGGTATTCGATGTATTTATCATCGGGAGTCAGCGTAAAAAACAGGCTGTGAAACCGGATAATGTCGGAGCGGTATTCGGCTGCACGGTTCATCTGCACATCGGTTTGCCTGGCCAGTACGGGGGTGCTGTTGGCATCCAGTACATAGACACTTTTACGGGCTATTGCAACCTGTTTATAGGCAAAAAAACTAACTATACCCACCATTGCCAGGGCACATAAAAAGCTTCCTGCGGATAAAAAGGTAGCCAGCCTGATCTTTGATTCAATGTTTTTTATAATCATAATGGGCTTGGAAATAAAAAAAGCCGCCTTGTTGGGGCAGCTTTTTAATGGTTAATAAAGAGGTTATTAAATCTTGGCGATCATACGGGTAACTGTCGCTCCGAGGCTGGAAGCGCCGCGTCCCATAGTAGAGGCTGCCGAGGTAATACCTGATGTCGACACTATCCAGGTGGATATGCTTGGTACTGTCAACATAGTTAAGCCGCCTATCAAAAAGGTTACTATGACCATTCCAAAGGATAAAATACCATTGGAGGCGAACCAGCCTAACTTCTCCATTGAGTTTCCCGCCGAAGTATCCAGTAACTGCTGGAAACGGGTAATTTCAGCCTCCATTGCAAACTGCTGAAATTGAGTGGCGATATAGAGTACGAGGAAAGCTATTCCGCTGTACAGGTTGACTGATATAAACCGGGCGACCCAGGTGGTAAACGAATCCCGAAAAGCGGGCATAATACTGACTGCGACGGAAAACGGCCCGAGTATAATCAGTATCGTTGAAAATATGATCTGTATAAAGAATATGATGTAAACACATATTCGTAATATCCAGATGGCACAAGTTTCCAACAGGGACGTGACCAGTAGCTGAAGTCCGACCTGCAGCCGGTTTCTTAATTCAATAATCGGGTTCCATATTTGTGCAAAGCCATCTTTGACGGCGGAGGTGACAGATTCCCATGCTTTCCCGTACCAGGTGGTGGCCTCATTGCTGGCAACTTCGGTTTGTGCCTGCATACTCATCAGCGAGTCGGCAACCGTTACCATTAATTGCGCCCGTTGCACCCGCAGGTCGTTTAACTGGGTTTCGCTGCCGTTAAACAGGGCGTTGGTTTTGCTTTCGATGACGTCCGTTGGAAAGGCCACTACTTTCGTGAAAGTTCCCCACCAAAGTATTACCATGACTAATCCGAAAGGCCGAAGCAGTGGCATGACTTCCAATTGCTTATCTCCCGACATCATTTCGTATGCCTTTAGTGAAAAAAAGATGATCATAAAAATGGCGGCAAGCGCCTGGGCATCGGCAATGAAAGTATCGTATTGTCCCCAAATGCTGGCTTTCATAGCCTGCAAAAAGTGCATGATACCGTCCTCATAAACGCCGTTGCCTTGCAAAAAATTAAAGGTGTCCTTAAACGAATCAGATACGCTGACCGGCTGGACTTGCAATAACATACCGAGCATAAATGATGAGTTAAAGTTTGTAATTGGCTAATATTTCATCCTCGATTTGCTGGTCTGACTTGTAGCCAGCCGGAATGGTGACAGTAGTTGCGGCGGGCGATTTCAGGCTTTTAGCCTTTTCGCTCAACGCGAGGAAGGTACCAGCTTGCTGCTTTTTCGTCGCCCAGGCCGCATTTAGCCTGCGGTATTCTGCCAGCAAACGATAATAGGTTAAAATACGCGAACCCCGGTCAAGTGTTGTCGTTCTCGCAGTGTTGAGCCGTTCGGAAAGGCTGTGGGATTGTTCAACGTACCAGTTGTACGTACCACTGCTAACAAGATAACTTTGCACTTTGGATGATACGCCGCTTAATAACTGGCTATCCTGCTGGTTAAGCAAATCCTTAAATTCCTTACTGTAATATAAAAGCCACAAAGGATCTGCGGAGGATACCAGTCCCGAATAATTGACGGCCTCAGATACAGCGGTATTACGCAACGTATCAGCCTGTAATTTATAAGCATTGTCGGTGTTCTGCATGGCGGCGACAAGTGCCAGCCTTTGAGTCTGCGGGCCGGACGGACCGAGCGGACGGAGATCGGTTTTATGATAGTTCGGGAACCAAGCCCAGGTCAACCAATATAGCGGGTTGAGCCAAAGAAAACCATGGGTCGGGGTAAAATCATTTTGATTCCATTGCTTAAAAACCATGCGCTCCTGCTGGTAACGGACTGATTGGTCGTTGACATACATTTGGGCAAAGGTGTATTTGCCCAAGCATAGCAATAGTATTGCTATGATGGCTGTTTTTTTAATCATAAACTTATTGTTTTAGTAATTGATACTGGAGTAATAGCTGGTCGGCCAGGTGGGTGTCCTGATTGATAAATCCCTGGAAAGGATCGGCTGATTTGATCACGCCGTTCAGCTTCGCGAAATACATGGTTTTGTAAATACTGTAGGAAAGCGCCCGCATAACCTGCAAATCAAGGATCACCTTGCGCAATAAAAAATCGCGCTTTTCATAATCCATCAATACGTTGTCGCCCTCCTTCAAAATAAAGGACGATACTTCGGATACCAGATTGATGCCCCGCGTTTTCATTTGCTCGGCATTCTGCTGGGCGAATAATAAGAATAAGGGATCGGCTTTGGCGAGGTTTGTGATCTGGCTACATTGCGTCGTGATATCGCCGATGATTTCCGCGACCTGTTTTACGGCCAGCCCGTCTTTGAGTGTGCCGTCAACAGTAGCGAGAGACTGGTGGATCATATCCTGTACCATTACAACTGAACTAACGTTAAGATTAATATTGTCTAAATCCTGCTTAATCTTATTCAAGGAACTTTGGTGTGTGTTTTCTGCGGCTTCCCTCGTCAGGCCGTTTTCGTTGACGATGGCAAAATGTTGTGCATCAAAAATGATCGTTTGGGCGTAGGTTTTCAGGCTGCCTGTAATGCACAGGGTTAAGCCCATCAATAAATATTTTTTCATGGTTTTTCATTTAAGGGCTTTGGCGTTCCGCATAATGTCATCCACCAGACTTTTATCCTGGTTGATAAAACTGCCGAACGGGTTGCCCGATTTGGAATGGAGTTGATTGTTAAAATTGACAATGGAGTTTAGCAGACCTCGGGATGCGCCGTCGATGCGGCGCAATTCGCTGACTACATAGCTGAAAAGCATTTTGCGGTCACTGGCCTTCATTTGGTTTACGTCGCCGATACTTAAAATCAACCCGGCGCAATATTCAGTTAAAAGGGTTGCCTGATCAGCAAGGTCAGCTTCTGAATTCACGGCCAGCAGGATCAAAATGGGATTGCCCTCGCATTGCGCTATAATTAGTTTTTGCTGGCTGACAATTTCGTTGACCAATGGAGCGGCTTCCAGCCCGATCTCACCTGCATCAATCACTAAGCCGAGCGTATGAAAGCGGCTTTGGATATTGCGATAGGTCGTTTTCAGGGTGGTCATTTGTGATTTGTTCACGTCCTCGTTTGCTGTTACCGTCGCCTGATTCGATCGTGCGGTTGTTTGGCGGTCGTGTTCAGACTGGCTTTCGGTAACCAGCTGGTCGATCAGTTCCACGTTGGTTTGTGCATAACCCATTTTTACCAGCAGCATTAGGCCGAGGCTTAAATAAACCAGCTTTTTCATTGCTTCAAGGTTTTGGAGTTTTGGATGATGTTGTCGCCGATCTGTCGGTCTATATTGATAAAGCCAGAGTACGGATTCAGCGATTTCAGGATGCCGCGCATTTTAGCATAATACATCGTTCGGTACATGCCATAAGCCACGCCCCTGATAATGGAT
Organism: Mucilaginibacter rubeus; assembly: GCF_014643835.1. GTDB lineage: Bacteria > Bacteroidota > Bacteroidia > Sphingobacteriales > Sphingobacteriaceae > Mucilaginibacter > Mucilaginibacter rubeus. The sequence continues at coordinate 1,082,458 of NZ_BMKD01000001.1, forward strand.
AATTCACTGACTATGCGGTTTAGGAGTTTGGCTCTTTCACCGCTGTCCATTAAATTGCTCTGCCCGCCTTGTAATATGAAGGTGCTTACCTCGGCTGAAAGAGCGGTCGCCCTGGTCTTAAATTCCGTAGCCCCTTGTTGGGCAAAGAGCAATAACACCGGATCACTTTGGGCAAGGGTGGCCGCTTTATTGACGTCGGTTACAATGTCGCTGCTGATCTCGGCAATATCTTTAATGGCCAATAGGTTCGACATGACGGAGGACACCTGACTTAATCCTTTGTAAATATCCTTTTGTAAGGAATTAACAGCGGTTAACTGGCCGGTGACGGCAAGCTGGCCGGTTTGGATGAGCGTTAATTTGTTGTTAGTAGTATTCAACTGCCCGTTGATGATGCCCGAATGAACCGCCATTGCCGCCGCCGTGCTTGGGTCGACGTAGACTTCCTGGGCTGAAACTTTCGCGGCGCTAATTGCCGCAAGGATGATTACGAAAAATAATGATTTCATAGTTTTGAGTTTAATGGTTAAGCCGCATTTTGAGATAGTGGCCCGTGCTTATTCACTTGTTTCACAAAAGCTTCCAGCTTCAGACCTGATGTTTGCAGATCATTTACAAAGGCTGTTAATGCTGCGGGATAATCATGGAAAATGGCTACGTATTTTTCTACGGCACTTTTCTCCGGCTTTTCGGTTGTATAGGTCAAATACTGGAAGATGGATACCTCTACGCCATAAACCTCGCCTGTATTTCCCCTACGGATATAAACCTCTTTGAATTTTCCCCGGCCATCCTTGTTATCCAACTGGTTGATGGTGAAGATTTTCTTTTGTTCTGTTTCAGACAGGGATAACAATTTGGCGATCTCCTGGTAGTTGTCCTTAAACCGGGATTGATCCAGCAGCATAATAGTGTCTGAATTACTTAATATACTGTCCTTTACTACCGCGTTCCCTAAAATGTCACCGAGTTCCTGGGTAACCACTATTGCCTCTCCCCAAAACTTGCGAACCGTTTTGTACAAGTACAATAGATAACCTGCCATCAATGGCGACGCAATGGCTTTCCATGCTTCCTCCACGATCAGGCATTTGCGATGATCGGAACGGTAACGCATTTTTTGGATGAAAACATCCATAATGATGAGCGTGACAATGGGGAATAAAATGCGGTTTTCTTTAATAGAATCTATTTCAAAGACAATAAACCGCTCGGTAAACAGGGATTGGTCTGCCGCCTCGTTGAGTATGCTTTGAAATTCGCCACCTTTGGAAAACTTCTTTAACACATAACGAAACTCGTCCACGTCAAACGGAATGCGTTCTTCCTGCTTGATCTGTGGTATTTTGCTTAGAGCAAAATCATAAAAGGTGTTAAAGCAAAACGGATGATCGACTTCTCCAAACCCATAGCTATAATAAGCACTGATAACGTTGGAAATCACATCCCTTTCGACCGAAGAAATACTTCCCTCGGCACCTTTCCATAACAAGCTGATAAGGGTGACCAAAAAGTCCTTTTTCTCGATATTATATTCCGCTTCCGTGATCTGGAAGGGGTTCATCGTGATGGGCTTTTTATCGGTATAGGTGATGTACTTGCCGTTATAATAACTACATAGGCCGGAATAAGAATGCCCTGTATCTACAATCACCACATCCATGTTATACAGGAGGTATTGTTCAGTAAGGGAATTGATGAAGTACGATTTACCCGAGCCGCTGGGACCTAAACAAAAGCGGTTTCTCGCGCTGATCCTATTTTGCCGCATGGGCAGGTCTGAGGGGTCAATGGCTACTGGTATGCCCTGCCGGTCAGTGAACCTTACCAAAAAATCGGAGGGGTCATCGGTCAGCAGGGCTTCCTTGAAAAAAAAGCAAAGGGCAGCATCGGAGGTGGTCAGGAACCAGTCATACTTCTGCAATTCGACCGCGTTACCCGGTAAAATGGAGCGGTAAAGTTCCATTTGATTATAAGCGTTTTTGGATGGGATAATCCCTTGCTGAAACAGGGCTGCCTCGATATAATTTGCCGCCCGGCTTATTTTGTCATCCTGGGCGCAAACCATAATATTGAAATGGGCGTTTACCAGTAACTGGTTATCCCTGGCTACATCGGCCAGTAACTGATCGATGTCTTCGACGCATAGATTATTCGCCGGGTCAGGTACGCCTGAATGGCGCTTGCGTTTCAATTCCAGTTTATTCAGCGTTACCCGTTGCTGCGGAATTTCCAGTACCTGGTTAAAGATGATGCAATCGTAACCGGGCACGGTGTGCAGGAAACTAAAATTATCTACCGGCAGCGTACTTTTGGTTTGGCCTTCCTGCTTTTCGGTATAGGTAGCGACTTGCTCCGGCAAATCTATCAGGTCGGTATCGATCAGGCTGATACTGCGAATTGTGCGACCACCCATTTTGAGTTCCTGGTCAAGCGAAAGCAAATTATCGAGGGTGATCAGGTCACTGGAAAACGACATACCCAATATCCGTTTGACATATAGCTGAATGTCGTTTTCTTCCATTAAGATGGGCTGCAGACCTGCGCCTGATAACAGGTCGTTTGTTTTAAGCACCGACTGTTTGAATTCATTATGTGCTTTGTGGTCGAAAACATAAAAGGCATTGCGCTTGATCTGCCGGGTAATAATGAGGTAAGTATAAATTGCGGTGTATTCCCGTCCCTCGAAGTGCTCGTGATATTTCTCCTGCAAAAATTCGGCAGCGGGTTTGCCCTTGTATTGTTTCCGGCAAAAAACATCCTGCTTTTGGATGATATAACCTTCGCCTAAGATTTTAACGAGATTAAGCAGCAGGCCGTGATAACTATTATAGCCGTCCGGGTCGGCTGCATATTGAAGTACCGGATTTTGAATTTTAAAAATAACTGAGTAATCGCCGCGCAAACCATATAACAAGCTTAATCCGTTATGATGATCTATTCCCGCATACGGCAATTCAAAGGAGTTTTTCTGATGGGATGCCATGGGATTGAAAATTGACGGGGTGAACAAAAACGCCTTTATGGCGTGACTTGGAGTGGAGGCCTCCTTTCTGTTTTTGGAAAGTGTAAAAGAGTCCGCCTGCAATGGTGATGATGGTAACGGCACCGCCTAAATACATGCTGGTTAGTGCGCCAGTTAAGCCACCTGAAACCAATCCAATAACCAGCGAGCTGATTCCCCAGGCGATAAATTTGCCTTTGAAGCCTCGATAAATAAGGGGCTTTTGAAGCCCCTTATAAATTGCGTACTTGCGCATCATACCCCGAAAAAGGCCTTGATGACAACAGAAACCAACACCAGGAAAAGGCAAGATCCGCCCCAACCCATGATCTCCTTGTTGATGTCCTGGTCCCCTGAGTTCCACTTGATGTAAACCCGGACGCCGCCGATAATACCGACCACGGCACCGATGGCGAGGCAAAGTGTCGAAACGGGGTCTACATAACTTGTAAGGGATGAGGTGGCGGCATTGATGCCTGTCGTACCGCCTCCGGTTTGCGCGAATGCGCCTTGTGCTGCCAAAGTTACGGACGCAGCTACTGCTAACAGTTTCTTGTTTTTTACTGTCATAAAACTTAAAAAATAAAGGGGTGAATAAAAAAATGATGGATTGTTAAATCCCGTAAAGGGCTTTGATGAAGATGCCTGCGAGTATTAGAAACAGGCAGGAACCGAACCAGCCGATAACCTGTGCATCAATCGGGTGATGGTGCCGATGGCCTCGAATCTGCCAGTTGGTGTAGACCCGCAAACCGCCGATGATGCCAGTAAGCGCGCCGATAACCAGCACGAGATCTGAAAGGCTGAAATACACACTGTGGAGTTGCTGTGTAGCCTGGTTGAAATCATCGATGCCGGGCGGGTCTTGGGCGTAAGCCTTAAATGTGAAGGCAAAAAAAAAGACAGCGGATGCTGTCTTTAAAATCAATGATTGATTTTTCATGTCAATAGGGTATTGCCTTGGTGTATTGCAGCAAGCCCGCCTGTGCAACTTTGATCAATTCTTTTAGGCTGACCGCACCTGTTGATTCTAATACAGGTGACGGATAGGCGGGCGCAGTTTCCTGGGCTGGAGATTCCCGCTGAGGTGCCGTCGCACCGTTTACCACATGCTCAGGCTCGTCATCGTAGACAATAATTTCGGGCTGGGAGTCTTCGGAAAAAAACAGGATATCCTGATCAGTTTCTCCGCCGGGTGCTTTCTGTTTCAGGTATAGGTCGGCTAAAATATTGACGGCGTAATAGCCCAGGTAAATGCCAATGAGCAATAGTATAAAATGGTTCCAGTTCATAATTCAATGGTTTGCAGGGATGCTTTGATGTAATTAATTAATTCGGGACGCTCTTTAAAAAAGCTGTCGAGGCTGTAAGCGATCAACTTGTTCATGTCGATACTTTTGGTCACTTTAAGTTGCTTGAGCATAAAGACTGTGCGGCCATCCAACCGGATCAATAGTTTTTCATTTCCGGTTAATTCGTAAGCGGTCAGTTCAGCAAATATGGTTTCCAGCTCTACTGATGGTTTTTCGGGCGGCGGCTTACCGGCTTTCTTCTTGACGGGTTTATCCTGATTGTTAGCGTTTGGTTGACTTTGCTTTTCCGTTTCGGGTTCTTCGATACCGGGTTGCTGACGCATTTTCTCCCTCAGTTCGTCGGCTAATGATCGTATTTTAGTCATATGGCCTCCTTTTTAAACAGGTATTGTTCGTAGATACAATTGAGCGTCGGCAATACGACCGGATACAGAATCAACGGGGTTTGAAACGTGCTGATGCGCTGGAAGTCGATCCGGTCGGGAAGGCTTGGAATGATGGGGCCAAATTGACGTATTACCTTCTCCACCTCGGCCTGGGTTTCATATTTAACCGTTTGTTTAATACGGTTAGGAATAAATATCATTGGAGCACGGTTATTGATCCGGCGCACTACCATTGCAAAAAGGATCGTTGAGTCCACCGTAAACTCGTCATAGGCAAAAGGACATATGATAAAGTCAGCTGCCGCGATTGCAGGGATCAGGCCGTCATCATCCATCTTGCCCGGCATGTCTAAAATGGCGATATCCTTTTTCTTTTTGCTGATTACCTGTAGCAGATCCGGGAATTGTTTTAGGTCGGTGGGCACCACGTCATAAAGTGGTTCATTCTCCAGTATTTTCGCTTTTTCTGCTTTGGCCGCGATAGATTGCTGGTAATCCATGTCCAGTATGGTAACTGGATGCTGATGGACAGTGGTGAGGTAGTTGGCCAGCAGCAGCGTGAGCGTACTTTTCCCTGCGCCACCTTTTTGGTTGCCGATAAGTATGATCATAAAATAAGTTTAAAGGGTTATCGTGTATTGGTTCTTGCCTTGCGTTTTCTTTTGCGGTTCCGGCCATTGATCTGCTCGTCGTCAATATCATCGGATAATTCAATTCGCAATGGCGGGACGTATATGCCTGGGGGTTGAAATCCTGTAAATTCGGTGTGATAATTTTCTATGTCATCAGCAAACCAATGCTCCGATTCGTCGCCATCAATTTGAGGGGGTTCAAAATCTTTGGATTCAAGAAATTCGGATATCTCTACAGGCTTATTGATGGTGGTTTGATTGGCTTGTTCAGGTGCCGATTTGATAAACTCGGCTAATGGCATCAGGTCACCGCCTTTATACACGGCTTTTTTTGCATGGTCAATTACCGTATATCCATAGGGTTGTTTACCGTCTTTGGCATGGAAGAAGATTTGAAGACCAAAATCTCTTTGCAGCATTCCGGCCAATTCGGAATTATAGCCTGTCGTTTTTCCTTCGCCGCCTCCTGCCAGTTTACTTGTTTCAGGAAAAAGTGCAGGGTTAAAATCGGGCCGGTATTTTTCAATGATGGCTCGCAATTGCTCTAACCGCTTTTTATTTTGCTGGTGATCGGCAATGCGTTCATCAACTTTTTCAACGGGCAGGCTATCCAGTTTTTTACCGAACTTGAAGATTTGATAAATACCATCTTTCAGATTTATGGTATATCCTTTTACTTCAAGCAACATCATGAACTGCGCCCTTGAACTGAAGTTGTAGGTTAAAGCATGGTTCTTATCTTTTTGTACCTGCAAGTTTTCGTCCAGGCCCATAACTTCATTCAATACCTGATAGCCCTTTATTCTTTCGTAACTATCCTTAACCTTTTTGCCATCCCTGCCGATACGCGTGGATACCAAGTGTACGTGGTTATTTTGAGTGTCCTTATGAAAAATAATCAAATAAGGATGGCTGCCATAACCCATTCCCTCCAACCACTTTTCGGCAATATCAGTTAACTCCGATTTGCTGTGATCCCTGCCTTTCGTTGAAATGGTAACATGCAGCTGTGGGTAAACGATACGTTTATTCTTATCGGTTACTGCCTCCAGGTAATTGACATAATCTTCTGCGCGTGGGTTAGAAAGTCCTGCTAATGCGCCGAAATTTTTTACCTCCATCAATTCACCTTTATCCAGCAGCATTTTGGCGAAACTGTAGCCGACACCCTTAAAAGAGGATGCAGGTCTTAAAAATTTAACGATCATATCAGCCCCGGATTAAACGTATAATTTGCCGGAGCGATTTTTCGGTATCGTTACGGATTCGGGCATATTCCCGGAAAAGCAGGTTGAACTCCTTCACCACCATTTCGTCGAGCCGTCCCCGCTTGTTCAGGATATTTGCATGCCTGGCCAGCTGATTGATGTTATTTCCTGCCCGGCCTAATTCTGCGCCCATTACATCCAGCCGATTTAAAACTTCGCGGGCGTTAACCAGTTGTTTATGCTGGCTGCCTAAAAGGCGGTGCCGGATCAGGTCGGTATGGTTCATACCGAGTTCCTTTTCTAAAGCAAAAAGCTTGTTGTATTCATCCTCGGTCAGCCTCGCCCGGATGAAGCGTTCCTTTTTTCCCTGTTGTAATTCGGGTCGCCCCGATTTTTTAAAAGGCTTGCGGGGTTGATCCATCGGCTTATTTTTTTAAAAGGAAAACCAAGTTGCGCAGGTTTTCCCATCCCATGGCGCTTTGCGGCAATGGGCAAGTAAGTTTTTGTGACACAAAAACACAACTTGCCGCTTGAAAAACAAACGGGGGGCTGTGTAAACGGCTATACATATATGCAGCTATATTCAGGCGCTGGAAAAAAAAAGCCCTGTTAAAACAGGGCCAGTTGTACCGAATTTATTTGTGCCTGTTTAATGGCATTCAGGGTTAGCAGGATAACGCTTTGCTTAAAATTGGTGGTGTCGGTATGGCCGATAACGGCGGTCATTTTGGCCTTTAGGTCATTTAACCCGGCTGTTAAGGCTTCCTGACGGCTGTTAAATTGCTTATCGTAAACGGAGATATGCGACCCGCCGCCAGCCAACCCGTAATTATAATCCAGGGTATAAGTCCAGATAGGATTTTGCCCCCGGCCTAAATAAAGAATACTGTGTTCGCTGAACCTGTCGGGATTCCCTAATATAATATCCTCCCGTTCCAGGAATTTTGGTTGAATAAACCAGCCGTTTTTATCAAAACCTATTTCCGTAAAGCCAAATTCCAGTCCTTTACGATAGGCATAAACATTCATGGTCATGTGCCTTAGATCCTTTCCAAAGCTATTAAACCAGTCCAGTTTAGCTTGGTTATTTTGTTCTACCGCTTCGAGCATCTCGTTTAAAAGATGTTTTTCATAAGGCACAAGGCAGCTTTTGTTGATGTAATCCGTAATTACGTTTTGCGATTGAGGGCTTAAAATCAGATTTTCCATGACATACATTTAGTTTTTTTATGGAGGTATGAAAAGCGTTTGCCTGACCTGTCAAGGGCCGTGATGCAATCGCGGTTTATATACCCTTGACAGGTCAAAAAGGCAAAACGCAATACCTTTGCATACTAAAAAACTAAATGGTTAAGGAAAGCTGGCCAGCAAAAAGAAAAGTATTAAGGACATCAATCAAGCAATTTATCTTCTAAGGATTTGACCTTTATATCTGAGATTCTATGCTTCTCCTTCAGTTCCGCAATTTGCCTGCGGTATTTTTCGCATTTGATCCGCAATTTGTGGCTGCCGTGCAGATGTCCCATCTTCCAGCCTTCAGAATAAGAGGACGTTTCATAAAATTCTGTTGGGTCAAAGGGCGCATAACTGCCTGAATACCATTTTAGAAAAGAATAATAAAGGTATCGGCCGGAAAAATAAGTGAGTGTAACGACAAAGATTTTTGTCCAGGTGATGGTGATTTCCATAAGTTTTAATGTTTATATATGAATAGGTAACTATGCAGATAGCTGTATATGTAGCTATGCCAATAGAGGTCTATCGGACTATATAAATAAGCACATAGCTGGTTAGCGATTTATACCTATAGCTGATTAGCTGAATAGTTATTTATATAAATATTCGGATAGTTGAATAAATGACTAAGTGGATATATAACTAAAGAGATATTCCTATAGCTGTATAAACAGCTAAGCGTTTATATAACTTGCAATCTATCCAGTTAGCTGTATATTGGTATATCCGTATATATAGCTATAAAGGAATTACCTGCGCAGGCCGGTCTTTACCAGGTTATTGGTATCGGTGGCGGGAAGGCGATAGAGATTAGCCAGTTCGGATACCAGCCGTTGATTATAATCCTTGAAACCGACATAATTTGGAGCGCTGTTATGAGTCAGTGGGTAGGCATTTACAAAAGTCCGGCTTGCATCTTCACCGGCCTCATCATTGTCAAAAAAGATGGTTCTATCATTAAAATCTGAAGCTCGTTTGATGGCCGCTTCGATAAATGTTACCCCATTTAATAAAATGACTGTTTCACCGTCATCCTGCTGTTCAAACTTCCAGCTGAGGTAATCGATCATTCCTTCAAACAAGGCCAGCCGATCAGAGTCACCGGAAATTATGGTTAATCCCTTCGGGCCGAGGCATCCTTTAAAGTAAGGATTGTTGACCTCCCAACCACCATTTTCATTTTTCCAGCCTGCCGAAAAAAAGTATTTGCGGAGTTTTTTTTCGTCCTCGATATAATAATATACTTCCTTTAAATGCTGGTGAGCGACCGGCCATATGCCCCTGGATTGCAGGTAGTTTGTAATGGCTGGGTTATTACCGAGGTCTTTAACTTCTGAAATTTTATAATTAGGTATTTTGGTTGCTTTTCTTGGCCTAAAGTTTTCGCGGTTTGTAGAGGGTGCCGCTCCTGGTTCAATATTACAGGTTTCATTTATTCTCTCCAATACGTCTCTGAAACCGAGTGGGTACCAATAAGCCAGCGCAAGGTCAATCACGTTGCCGCCTTTAATGCCCGATGGATTAGCGCCCCCCCAATCGTACCAAACACCGAGTTTGTCATCAACACAAAAAGAGGGTGTGCGTTCTTCCCGCAGCATACTCAAATAAAAAAGTTCTTTGCCGGATTTGTAGGCCGGGTGATAGCCCAACCGGGCTAAAAAGTCAACCGGGGAAACCTGTTCCCTGATTTCCTGCGCATTGTAGTTAATTAATGTATTCATTTGTTTTGCAATTTGTAAATGGGTCAAATCCTACAGATAGCGTAAAAGTTCAATGGATTTGGCTATCGCCGCTACTTCCAGCCTATCAATGCGCCAAACGGCGGAATGATCCCCGTCTTTGCGTATGGTGAGTATTCCTTTTTCAGCCCAATTTTCGATATTGGCCCGCCCGTATTTTCGGAATGCTTCCGACTTTTTGAGGTAGGGTTTCAGTTTACCTACTTTGGTTAGCGCCTGGATAGCGCCCATTTCGGCAGCTTCCCGGATGATAAGTTTAAGCTGCTGCGTTGATAGGGTCAAATCCATCGCCAGAAGATTTAATGAGCGTTATTTGTTCCTGGTCGAAGCATACCGTTACTGAGTTGAACTTGAGGGCTCTCATTTTGGCTGCGCCCAGAAATTCAGGGTAATTCAGGATCAGGATGTTGGGGTAATACTGCTTATGAAAATACCGCCAGTAGAGGTAAGCGGTAAACTCCTCGAAAATAACGAGGTGGCCAGCTTCACCGGAAATAAAGGTCATTCCTTTGGGGCCGAGACAACCTGTGAAATTGGGATGCCTGATTTCCCAGCCTCCATTTTCGTTTGGCCAGCCAACGGCACAAAACTCCCTACGCTTTTTATTTTGGTCTACTTTATAATAGTAAACTTCCCGGAGGTCAGCTGTCACTAATTCCGATAATCCTTCCGAATGCAGACAGGCGGCAACAGCCGGTGTTTCGCCTAAGGGCAGTGTATGTTGCACTCGGTAGTAAGGTAGTTCAGCCGCTTTTCTTTTACGGTAATCTCTGTGGTGCTGGTTAGCTGTATTCATCGTATTATAATTTAATGGGAACCGGCAATGGGTAACGAACCCAAACAATTCACTTTTACCGGTTGATAAAAATCCGGGACTACCTGCGTTGGCCTGTACAGACCATGCCCAAACGGGCTGCCCAGGGTTCGCTGTTGTCCAGTCCCGCCTGTGCTTTTGCATAGCACGGGTTACTGTAGCTGCTTCCTGATTCCCGGCTCAATGCCGGGTAATGCTTCATCCCATGATGTCAAAAAACGTTCATTAACCTGTCCGCCGAAGCGGGAAGGTTTATCTGTCCGAAACCGGCAGATAGGTTCCGCGATTACTGGCCGCTGCAATAGCTTCCAGTTTTTCTCGGTCAATGCCTGATTTTGAGATGTAGATTTGGCCCTTTAAAGGCTTGAATAAGCCTTCGGAAATCCAGCGGTCAACCTGTGAACGGCCATACAGCCGGTAGGCTTCCGCTTTGCTGACACTCGCAGTTTGAATGTTTGTTTCTGATAGCGCTTTAGCGGTGCCACCGGTAACAGATTCAAGAAAAATACGTGTCAGTTCAGCCTGTTTCATCGTTATCCCTTTGGTGATTATGGGAGCAAAGTACATCGGATTTGGAATGCCCAAAAAGCGCAACTTTTATCTGCGCCCTGATTTGCGCCCTTGCGCCTTGCTGATTTTCAGGGCGTTATTTTGAGGTGGCTTTTTTAATTTTTTAAAAAAAATACATAAAAAGCCCCACCGAAAACGGGAGGCTTTCAAATGAAAACGGATTATGCGTTAATAGCCCTTAATTTTTAAAATGAGTTTTTCCAGGGTTGCGATGGCCACTTCCTTGTCGCTCTGTTCGATATGGTAAGTACTTTTGCGCATACTATCCCAGGAAAGGTTTTTGTTCTTATCGGTAGATAGGTATGGAACAACTGAACGAAAAATTACACTCATAGAACTGGCCAGTACTGTTTTGGTATCGTCGGCGGCCTTGAGAATAATACCGATCTGGTCGGCGCTAAGTTTGCATAATAATTTAGAAACCACCATACGCTTAGCTGGCGTCATGCTATTATCAGCCCCGGTTTCCGTTATATATTTACCATACCTTTTTTTAAAGACGATGCCCATATTTCGGATATAAAAAATAATGGTTTCCCCTGTTGTGGCTAAAGGGTGGTCTTCGGGGTATGCGGCCAGGTTTTCCATGGCTTGCCGTTCCAGCAGTATGAGTGAATCATAATATTGCGTGACAGTTGCCTTTATTTTCTTGGAAGAAATAAGATAAAATGTGCTCGCTTTTAGATCCCTTAATACACTTTGCAATTCCTGGTCGAATTGGCCTGCAATAATTTCAAGCTGTTGAAATTCTAATTCAATAACATTTGTTTTTTCCGGGTTTAATGTCACCTCCACCACCTCATCCAACCAGGCATAAGGATAGGCCCGTCCCCACGTTTTCTTATACATTTATGCGCCTTTCTGTTTTTGTCGTTTTGCGTTATCTTTTTAATTATTACGCAAAATAGATGTGGAATAAGCCGTTGAGCAATAGGGGATTTCACTCATTTAACAGAATAGGTATAAACCACTACGAAGATTTTATCGCGATATTTTAGGATGGAAATAATTTATGGAGCAGCGCTACTTTATTTTTTACGCTTGTTTTTTCATAAATATTCTGCATGTGATTTTCAACGGTTTTCCCCGCTATAAAAAGTTTATTCGATATTTCCCGGTAGGTTAAGCCTTCTCTCACCAAAAGCACAATTTCAATTTCCCGATTAGTAAGTTTGTAATAGCGGAACATTTCCTCAAGATTATTCCTCTGGGCACCCCCCGTATTGAATTCCAACAACTGTTCGTATTCAACTCTTGCATTTCTGATCGATCTTGAAATAAAAAGAATACTTAGGATAACAATTCCTGTATTTGTGCATAAAACCTCTAGAAGCTGACTTGATTCTACCAACCCGAAAAAAGTCAATGCGAGCCACGGAATAACCGCGCAATACATTGCGATCTCCTCTAAATATTGATTTCTATTTCTTTCAGTTTCATGTTTTTTTCTTATTGCCTTAAATATCACCCAAAGTAGTATTACTGCGTAGATGAATGGAACAATCATCCCAAATTTAATATCTACGTTAAGTTTTCCGTTTATAGCGTAAACAATGACAAAGAAAATTAAATACGGCAACATTAAGAATAGAGGAACCCCGTACAATGCATGCCAGCGCAAGGTTTTTAAATCGAATGCTTTATAAAAATAAAACGGGAAAAAAGATGCCATCAAAAATCCACTTCCATAAGCTATCATTAACTGGGTGGGGACAGGAATATTGATTTTGGGATCGGGAAATAGACCTCCAGTAATATTATAAAATTGAAAAAGAAGAAGTAATAAAAGATACCATAAGCGCATCTTATCCTGCGGCCGAAACAAATAATAAAGTATCTGGAAAAAAAACATGCAGAATTCCAGCACTATAAAAATGAAGGTGACAATGTGAATTTGCGTACCGAACACCAGCATAATTCCCTTAGTTTTGATCAACTTTAAGGAAAAAAAGCGTGTAACCCAGCTCTAATTTTGCATAAATTTCAAATCCAAATCGTTTGTACCAAGGTAGGTTTATGACAGTTGATGTTTCTAAAAATACAGGCAAATGTTCTTTCGTTTTCGCCTCTATAATTTCAGTAAGCAATTTGCTTCCAATTCCCGTATGCTGAGAACTTGGTATTACTCCGATAAACCAGAGGTAAGCCATGTCGATTTTCGGTTGCAATTTTTTTATTGCAGCCTCCCGTTTTAACGCTTTAAAAATGCGCGTTACTCCGATTGCCTTGAAGATTAAATTGATGTCCAGCCAAATAGCTTTAAAACTAAAATGCTTTTTTTGCGGATATAGAATTAACGCACAAGCGTCCATATCATCGGAAAGGTATATACTACCAAAAAGGTAACATTGCTCAAAAGAATAATCCATTAGAGCTTTTATTTGGGTTTTATTGTGCTTCTCGCTTATGATATAATTTACGCTTTGATTGTCGTAAAATGAAAGGGTTAGAATATCAATGACAATTTTTTTGTCACTGTAAATGGCTTTTTTCATAGAATAAGTAGGCGGTTAAATAAAATCAAATCGTTTTTGGCTTAGACTTAACTAAACGTAAAAATAATACGCTATTATATAACAATACGCTACATTAAATGATTTAAGTTGCCTTTTAGTTAATAAACATCGATATAATTTACCTCCTAATGACGATGTTGCAGGAAACCGTTGGACAGACGGCAGTAAAGTCTATTCCTTCAGTTAGAAATTATTTAATAAAAAAAAAGCAGGTATTGTTGATACCTGCCTTTTTTAGAAGTTGTAAAAAAGTACGAGCTTTACTTTTTTAAAAGGTCATTTTTCTCTTGTTCGCTTTTCAACAACCGTTCATACAATTCAACCACCTTATCTAATGGATTGAATGTACAATGATGTTGGCTGATATGGTTTGCACCATGATTGTTTGACCCCTCATAATTATTTTGAATATTGTAAATTACAGCCTCATCGCTATAGTTCTTAATTGCTTCGGAGGATACGCCTAACGCATCGGCAATCTTCTCTAATATCTCATCCTCAACTTTCTCACTTTGTTCAATTTTAGAAATAGCCTGCTGGCTAACACCGAGAAGCGTAGCTAAAGCTTCTTGCTTCATACCGATAATTTCTCGCACCCTACTTATTTTTCGCCCAATCTTTAAAGTTTCTGCCATGGTTAAAATTACCCTTAAACTGTAAATGTACAAAACATTGCATTTAATGTAAAACACAATCATTAATGGTTCGGTACATTCTTCACTTATAGTTCCTTTGTCTCACCAGTCAAAACAGGCAGGTAGTAAGTAACGGTTATGAATTTTGGCCAGGTCGCACCATGGGAGAATTACCCTAAATATTTAAACTTTAAAGAGATCCAGAACCCTTTGCTTGTCTTGGACGAGTTTTTTGGGGATTGGGTTGAGATTCATTTGGGCGAATTAAAAAAATGGAAAAAATACGCATTGAGCAGTAAGGTTTATCGGGGTGAAATGCACGGCCCCGGTGAATTGGTTTTCATCTATGACCGGAATATCCGTCTACTCGAAGCATGTTATTTGCTTCTGTGCAGCTACGAATATGGCTATGGCAAACGAAACAAAGTAACTGATGCTATCCTGGAAAAGGGGCAACAAGAATGGGCTTTTTTTCCTGATAATTTATCCAAATCGGAATTGCTTGATCCTTACAAGCGGATTAAGAAGGTGTTCAAAAAAGCCAACCTGGTGGACTATCGCGAAAATTTGAAAGAATGGATGCTTTTTGCATTGTATACCTTGCCAATTGATGAGGGAGAATTGAGCATTGGCATGACAAACATTTATGAAAATATGTGTAAGTTATACTCTGCCGCATGGATCATTAATCAGGTTGAAGGTACTGATTCAAGACTTAATGACGAATACCGGAACAGCCTCACACCATTAGGCAAATTAATATTGGAGGCAAATCACAATGCCCCGTCGATAGAGGCTGATAGTAAGGCAAGCGATGGTTCGGCTGAAGACTAATTGAATCACCATGGCTTTTGCGGTTTGAGTTGTGCACCGCTTATCAAGAATTAGATAGATGCTTTTTGTTTGACAGCCAGGACACAGTAGTGTAAGGCAGCAAATGTGCTGCCTGCATTGCTGTCGTTAAATAGACGTATTGGAAGATTCTTATTATCAAAAAGTTTTATTATACAACCAAAGAATGGTAAAGTACAAACATCTGTGGTTCGGTACACCAATAAGTCATTGTTCCTTTGCATTGTTGGTTAATGAAAACCCAACTTAATTGAATATTATGGATTACGAAAATATAGCACCTTGGGAACATTATCCAAAGCATTTGCGCTTTAATGAAATTCAAAACCCGCTTTATGTCATTAGTGACTTTTACTCAACTGGCTGGCCAAAGGACCATAAAAAAAATTTAAAAACATGGCGCTATTACGTAACCCACGAAGGATATTATAAAGGTAAAGATGGACATGGGCCAGGGACGTTATTATTTGAGTATGATATGAACCTAAGATTTATTGAGGCAATGCATCTTTTACTCATTGATTACAAACGACACTCATATGATTATAAAATTGCAACACCAGAACAACTAAAAGAAGAACAAAAAAAATGGGCCTATTTCCCCAAAAATCTCTCTGATGATGAACTTGCAAATCCTTTCATTGCAATAAAAAAATCTTTTAAGGTTTTAAAACCCCAACATTATAGAGATCAATTACATGAATGGCTTCACTCATCGTTATATAATATTCCATCAGATGATGTTCTAAATGCTGGTGACATAATTGTAGTGTACGAAAGCTTATTGAAACTATATGCCGCAGGGTGGCTAATCCATCAGCGCGAGACAAAAGAAGTTTACCTTGAAAAATCTTTATTAAGCCAAGCTAAATTGGGGACACTGGATAGGGAAAGCATAGACGAGGAAATACAACTACAACAAATACATCCCGAATTAACTGAGGCTCAAGAAAGGCAATTAGAAGAAATTAGAGACCTTATAATCAAGCGAATACCATGTGTGAGGATGATTGTGGCGTTGGGAACAAGTAACGACCCTTTTAATTACTATCTAACGGTTCTAATAAACGACAATGAAAGAACCCCGGAACATGAAGTAGGCAATAAGATTGAAGATCATTGCAGATTTCTCGCCAACGTGTTCACATTTGTTAGCAAAGAAAGCAGCGCGCGAAATGCAGTTTTGGCTGGCAAGCGTTTCTGGAACATTGTAATGCTTAAAGGTATTAAAATATATGAGGGCAAAAATGTCAAAATTCCGGAGCCACAAGAAATTCCAAAAGCTATTTGGTTGGATAGAGTTAATCACGACTGGCACAGATGGGGGCGACAGGGAAAAGAATTTATGAAAGGCGCTACGTACTATATTGCAGAAGGGTCTGACACCCTCGCATTATTTATGCTACATCAGGTTGTTGAAAATAGTCTAATGGCAATCATTAAGCTGTTTTTAGGATATCGTCCATCTGCACATAATTTACGCCGAATGCTAAATATTACATTACTTCTTACACCGAAACTCGCCGAAATTTTCGAACTGGAAAGTAAAGAAGGCTCGCAACTCTTTTCGATACTTCAAACCGGTTATTCAGATGCGCGGTACAAAAATGATTTTCAGATTGACAAGAACATTTTACCATTACTACAACAAAAAGTCGAATTAATTCTGATAACAACGGAAAATATATACAAGCAATTCATTACAGGTTTTACGATGGAAGAAATAAAGGTTGACACCCCGTTGGATCGCAATTGAGCTGGGTGACTTTTGGTCACTCAGTTTATTGCCGACGAAATTCGCTAGGACGAAAGGCAAAAGGCTTGGGGCATTATTTATGTCCCTCGCTTTAATGCCAAAAAAAATTAAAAGGCACCGCTAAGCGCCCGAGTAGTTAAGGGAGGTGGTTTGTGTATCACGCCACCTTACCTGGCTACTTTAAAGACCCGGACACCTGTGTAGGACGCAGTAGATTAGGCGGGCGGTAGTACCAGATACCGTCTTGCCTACCTACTTGCTAAAAAACAATTTAAGATGAAAAAAAGCAAAATTAAAGCTACTTCCGAAGAATTATATAATGAATTATATTTTTACAAAATTGCTTTTGAAAACAGTAATCAGATATTAACTAATGAAGTTTTGGAAAAGCATTTTCTAAAACCAGTAATATTAAACAAGGCGATAAAAAAGCTTCATAACGAATTCCTTAGCTTTAACGCAGGAGTAATAGGGATTGCTCTAAAGGATAAGGAAACCCTTGTTCAGAAATTTTTTATCGGGATTGAGAAAGACGCTATCTACGTCGCCTGCAATTGCGGAATGCCGTCGCAAGAACTTTGTGAACACACTTTCTACGGATTAGGGAGGTTTATAAAAGGGCATAATGGCGATTTTAAGCCCTATTATTGGCCAGGCATCGAAATCGATAATCACGGCTTGTGTAAATATTTAGACATAAAAATTTCTTGGCATGAAATTTCAATTCATCCCAAAAAAGAATTAGGTCGCTTGTTTATTACAAGTCGAGGCTTTGACGAAATTGATCGAATTTTATTTGATGAAAAAGGCTCGCAAATTAGCATAAAGAAAAATGGGTATGAAAAATTAATTGGCTATCATTTTATATATAACGCAAACCAAGGAGAACGTGCGCATTTCCCCTTTTTACTGCCATTTATTGGAGTTGCAAACAACACTGACGATATCCTTTCTTATGAAACATATTTGATGCATGATGATAGATCAATTGGCGACATTTCTTTAACAAACGATCAAATATTACTTAATGATATCTGTCATAAAATGCAAAATTTGGCCTCATCAACAAGAGGGGATAGATTATGCTGCTTGAAAGATAAGTTATCACAAAGTCAAATGGTTGAAATACTGGGGTTATGGCAACAAGCTATCCCATTAATTAAAAAACAGCCATACGTTAAAGCAAGTTATTCATTCGATATGAGAAGTCTCGCGGAAAAACCTGGAAAAAAAGACGCGGAGGATTTCAAAATTGATAATGGGACATTAAGTATTTCCTTTTTTCTAAAGGAACATGAAGACTTTTTTTCGTTGGAACCTATAATACATGTTTACGAGAAGGACATAACGGAGTCTTTCTGGAAATTCCCGTTTTTCATCGTTGATCCTCTTAGACCAAGCTACTACCATTTCCATTTAGTTGACAATATTCAGGATGATACTATCTTGGAATGGTTTACTTTAGGTGGAAATAAGTTGACCGTTTTAAAACAAGATTTTGAGGAATTCAATAATAAATTTCTCATCAAGATCAGAGAACACTATGTGGTCTATTATCTGCCTCTCAAATCCAGAAAAAGAAGTTTATTAAAGAACCAAGTTTTTTTATAACCTCAAACAATGCCGCTTGGTACCGCCAGGAATGAAGGCAAGCAGTTGAATTCAACTGCTTCGCCTTCTTAAATTTACCTCTAAAAGAAAATTTCTCAGGCCCCAGATTGCGTGGGGGGTGATTGAATAGCAGTCACCCACCCATACTGCTGGATAAATCAACAAACTGGTATCCAGGAAAATATTTGAATTAGTATAATTGAAAGACATCCGTAACTTTGATAATATGGCGTCATTAAAGACATATTTTATTATGTTAAAGCTACTTTTAAGCGGCTACAGTGAAACCCACCAAAAAGAGGAATTATATCTGCACGACGCACTAAGAAAGGCCGAATCTGAAGATGATTTTAAAAGTATTTGCACTGTGCTTGGTAAATCAGGCGGCCTCTTCTGTGTTCCTACGCTAATGGCTTTTGCAAAAGAGAAGAATGCTAATAAAGCTAATGCTGCTATTGATACACTTGTACAAATTCGTGAAAGGGTAATTGAACACGATAACCCAGATATGAAGGACTTTTTTTCACCGACATTTTGGCAACCACGTTGGATTGGAACCAAGGATAGTTTTATTAGTTATGTCGCTTGTATCGCCGGGATTTTCGATAAAGAAGATCCATTTGACGGTGATAATTTAGATGAAACGGCTGAAAAGTTAATGTGCGAGATACAGGTTGATCTTTATCCACACGAGACTTTTCGTGAGTTAAGATTGTGCTCTCCTGGCTGGGAGGCAAAAGAAGATTTTGTAAACCTATTAACCGAAATTGAAAGCGACACGCTTATGCAAAATATGCTTTTAGATCTTACAATCAAAAAAAGTCCCGAAGCTTTATATGAAGAAAATATGATTAATATGCGCTGTGATTATCTTTTAACAAGGTTAAATTTCCATGTTGATTATCACACTCTACATTATTTGTTGAAGGTTGCTGAGCAGTTAAATCGACCAACTAAAAACACAGACTAATTGACTTTTTTATATTATAATAATTGATATGTGCTATTAGATCGCCATATAGTTTGCCGATACACTTTGCACGGAGCACTGGCGTCAATGGAATTAACCCCATTTGCCAAAAAACATTACAGTTGTGTTTTGTCAGTCGCCTGAAAATAAGAATTCAGTTTACGACTAACATATTATTGTTTGCTTAGTAAATACTTAACCTCCACTTTTACACAAATTTAGACGTATATTCAATTCAATGAATCTAAATAAAATGTAATTTAAAACCAGCTACTTTTTTCCCCAACACCTGTAATTATTATAGATTGTATGGCCCTCGAAAAAACCACATAATAAAGAGATCTTTCCTGTTGGTCATATGAATCTCGTTCTCTATCAGTCAGATTAGAGTAGTTAGCAAATTTATAGGGTACACTTAACTCAGACATCCCTTTAACAAAAACGACTTTAAATTCATGCCCCTTCATATTATGGAAAGTCGAAACGTTTATGGCGTTGATATTTTGTTTTGCGCTATTGAGGTCTAAATATTTAATATTTGCTGAATTAAGCGACTTCTTGAGATCGTCTAAACCACCATTCGTGCGTGAGCACAAGCTAATTTCGCTTGGCTGTATTTCACCGCCACCTATATACACTTTCAGCTTGTCCAATATGAATTCATCTTCTTCCTCTGGCGTAACAAATGTTTGATAAAAAGGCTCATTGCCATGCATTAATGATAGATAGCCTTTTAAGTTTTCATGATTTCCATCGAAATCATCCACTTGCAAATTGGATACGACTTTCATTGCAAGATGTTTTATTTCTTCGGTTGTTCGATAATTGATTTTTAATTTACGACTTCTTCTTCCCCTTACAATGATTCCCGATCTTGCGAAATTAAGCGTCCTTTTATATATGTTTTGATAGGGATCGCCAACCAAAAACATATCATTTTCCTTTTCTTCAACCAATGATCTCAACAAACTCAGCTCCGGGTTACTAAAGTCCTGGATCTCATCACATATTAAATATGAATATGGTTTGGTTTTCTGTTTTCTAAAATAGTCAGCCAGCAAATTGCATAATTCTAATTTAGAATAATTTCCTGCCTTTTGTTTTTTGAATTCTTCAACTACCGCCCAAATATCGATTTTGTCTTTTTTGCCAATCCGGGAGTTTCGACCAATTCTCGAAGCAGTATTATATTCCGCTAAAGACGATATATTTTGGGGTAAGATTATCTCATTATATTCGGAAAAGAAAAATTCTACATCAAATTGAGATGGATATTTTTCCAAAGACTGGCTCCAAATCCCTTTCTCTTGTTCAGCTGAAAAGTAACCCACTTTAGAGTTAAATATTCTGTATTCAGAATTGTTGGCTAAGTCAAAGATCAATTTGTCAATATTAATAATCTCGACCTGACTTTCTAAGAGACCTAAACCCTTTATGGTGTCCTGCAAATACCCCGTCAAACTTTTGGTGTAAGTAGTAAATAACACAGGACGATCAAAAATTCCGGCATTGTCAATAAGGAATTTTGCGCGGTGTAAAGCACAAACAGTTTTGCCAGTACCGGCCCCACCGGTTACCTTAACCGGGCCATTAAAATTGCGATAAGCTAAGGTACGTTGACTTGGGTGCAAAAAGATTTTCCATTTTTCAAAGCTGCCATTCAAAACTTCTTCCAATTGCGTATCGTCTGTTAGTATAAACGCATGTTTCAAAGCATTGCTGCTTTCCATAGGATTTTCATTGGTTTTACCAGTCTCAATATCTTCAAGTATTTCTTGAAGCGGAATCCCTTCTGCTATATAAAACAAGTATTCATATAAATCTACCGGCAGATTGTTTTTGCAATTGTTAAGATCATCAACAGACGATATCGATCTTATTAAACCTATCATCTGTTCAGGAGCGCCTATTGACAATAGATTAGCATCGGTCAGATTGTCAAAAAGTGGCGTTTCCTCCTTAACAAACGCTTCTTTAATAACTTGTTCCTGGGGTTGTTCAAAAAGCTGAAAACCCTGCGTTTCAAGGTTCCATTTGAATATTTTATTTTTCGCCCAATCCATCGCTTCGTCATGGTTATCAACCCAGAGCAGATGATACCCATTCCCCTTTTCAGGAGCCTGGACTATAGCCCTGTATTTATCAGTAACGCGAACGGTTCTTAAGCTCTGATCAGCAAACGAACTTATTTTTTCATAGTTAATTGCGGATGATGTGGGGTTTTCTCTGAACTTCTTCAAAAGATCCCTTGTTTGCTTTTGAATATGTTTTGGCAAAGAGGAAAATGAATCAAAAAATGAGTCGTGTATAAACAGTTGTATATCGTGATTCATAATTATAAATTGTTAATGTTGAAATTTTCAATGGTATATTCCGTAAAACCTGATTCAATAAACTTTTTCCTGGATTCTTCATCAAAAGGGAGCATGAAGAACTTTGGCAACTCAGACCCCAATGTAGCCTGAGCGACAATTATTTCATCTTCCAGCAGTTCAAAATCATAATCAAAGTTAATAGCAATGCGTCTTTCTATTAACGCTTTAACTATTTCATGCAATTCATCTGCGAAAAGTTCCAATATCTGATTTATAGATTCTGTCGGTTCTTCTACCTTCAATTCCCTCTCTACTCCTTTGAAATCATGGAATTGCAATAAATTATACGTCTGCCAAAAAAGCTCCCAGTTTTCTTTATTATAGTCAGCATCGGGCAATTCATAAAAAATACCGGATTTTATGGCCAGCGTAACCGGATGCCCGAGGCAAATAATTTTTAATTCGTCTACGAATTTTAGATTATCGCATACTGCGAATTGATCAGGCTTAGATTGCTCAAAATTGAAATCTGCCTCCCGTCCCGATTCTAAAAAAGCATCTACCTGGTCAATTGCCAGGCATTTATTTAAGAGTTTGCTTTGTGCTGCAAATAATGGGATAGACGACCACAGCTTAACATCATAGTTAAAAAGAGGCTGTTTAAGAAAAATACAAAACCTCGAATAACTGTTCTGGTTCTTGATTAAGCTAAAATCAAAAGATTTTAGAAGCGGGTGTTTAGGCGCAATTCTTCCTATTGCTTCGAAATTTATTTGTCGAAAAAAGCTATCCTCTGTTTTATTAACAGCCAAATTTACAATGTCTTCCCATGAAAATACCCATTGATCATATCTGCCTGATAGGGTTATAGCATCCCGTATTTTCAAATCACCTAAAACGCGCTTATTTTCAGCTGTGGCATGAAATTTATAACCGTCTAAATAAACAACTATATCCTTTATTGCCTGAACCTGCTCAAATGTTTGTGTAACACCATTAATGGTTAATGACACGCATTTAAACAAACAATCTGGCCTTGTGGTGTATTTTACGCCGGTTAAATAATAACCTAAATTCTGTGGCCATATTTCGTAGCAAATCCGGTTATCCTGTTCAATTAAGGTGAGCCGGTATTTTTTTAATCCATTCTCAATCAGCTCCTCAAAATCACTATTGTGTTTGGCCTTGAAATCCCTTTGCAAAAGATCAATGAACCTTTCTTCTAATTCAGACTCCTCATTGTTGGCAATATGAGCAATATTAGTCAGGCTATTTACTTCATTCCATTCGTTAGATTTCTCAACAATGTCTTTAAATAAATTCTCCGCTTCAGCTCTGCTTAATATTTCCCTGTCATACTGATTAGCGTAAGTGTAGATACACTTATAACAACCATCTTTTCCCTCATCTTTGCAGGTACAATTCCTGATATGGTCGTAAGCGATATTCAGCAGCTTTGTAAATTCCTCTGTATTAAACAATCTTGATAAATAGCCAGTACCGCCGGGAATGCTTTCATACATTACCAGGTAACTTTCCTTTCGGCCAGATTCGGTATTGAACTCATCATAGGCTCTTATATTTACATGGTCTGGGTGACCTTTGAAATAGTCCTTCAATCCTAATAATAGGCCCGCTTTAAAAATAGAGACCTTCTCGGCCGTCCTAAAATCCTGCACAGGAAGTAATATTTTTAAAGCTTCGGTTTGAAAACTCCTATAGATGTATAACTCGTTAAAAGTTTCATCATTTTGTCCCTGGTAGTTGATTGCTCGGTTTGCACAATATCCAAAATGATATGACTTTTGACGGTTATCAAGCTCACGTTGCGTAAGCGGCCTTTCTGTGGCTTTCCCACAAGTTTTACAAACTACGAAACCGACCTCCGGATTTTCTTTATCATTGATAAATAGTTTTCTGCTTCCCCAAAACCCCTCTTCCCTAATGCCAGTATTCACTTCAAAATATTCGGCAGCCGAATAAAATTCAATACCAAAAGGTACCCGTTTTAAAACTTTAGCGCCTCTCGATGAACTTGGGTCTGTTTTTAGATGGACTGACTTAGTATAAAATTTACGTTCTCTATCATCTGAACTGTCGTTAATTTTAGATGATTCCCTATCGTTTACTGACAGTACTCCCTTAAGCTTTACTAAAGTCTTTTTATTTGCAAGGCTCCCCCATGAGTTATGCTGGCACTTTGGACATAATAGCTGGTCCCGCCGTACATCTACATCTAATTCCAGAGCATCACAATTGCTGCAAAAGCGCCATGTTTCATAATCATCCGCCGAAAATATTTCAAGTCCCTGCGATTCCAGCTTGTGTCCCTGGCTGTAAAAAATATTTCCGGGGGCAAGTTCTGTAATGGCACTGGATGCCGGACGTACAATTTCACCAAAATCTTCAACATGGTATCTTACGCCTGTTGGTTCTTCAACCTTAGATATTATTTGGGCATTGATATGTACCCCTGTTTCAGGGAAAGCATAGTTTGGCAGAATACCGATATTGGTTAGGTATTCTATAGTATTTCTCTTGAAAATATTGTCAATCGCCCCCGAAATTGCTCTGTTTTCCGCCTTTAATGCTTCAGTTTCGGCACCAGTAGCCGGAAGTTTGTTGAGCTGATGCTTTACTTCTTTTCTTTTTTTATCGTAATACTCCACCTCTTTAAGTAATTGGCTTTGTATAGATTGCAATTGCTGAACCGGCTGATCGGCCAGTAAATCCATTTCAATCTGCTTAACAGCTTCTAAGGCATCCTCATTGGTATACTTTCCTTTAAAGTTGGTAATTAATTTTGCCTTGTTTTTTGAAATGAAATCAGCAATCTGGTTAAATATAAAGCGGGAATCACCCAAAGGAAGGCTTTTAATTTTCAGTACTCTTACAAATGGTGGAATGTTATTGCTGTCATGATCTGCCGATGCCCAGCTATCAAAGCAATAGGCCATAAAATGCCTGCGTAAAATATCCCTGGCGCCCAAATAACACGAGGGTGTTCTGATGTCACCCGCCATCATGGCCATGGTGTCTTCAAAGTAATATTGATCATGCTCATCACGACCGGCGAGGTTTACTATGAGTGAGGTGCCAGAGGCCCTCCCCGCGCGACCAACCCTTTGTAAATAATTTGAAGTTTCGGGTGGTATAGATGCATTAAAGGCAGTATTTAAATCACCTATATCAATACCCATTTCAAGGGTAGAGGTAGCGACCAATACATTTGTGCTTTGGTAATTAGGTCTGTTTTTAAAATCTATTTCAAGTTTCTCCCTTTTATCCCTGTCAATCAATCCCGTGTGGTCTTTCGCAAATATTCTTAAAGCCCGACCCCTATTATACACCATGCGGTAATAATCGAACCCGTTTTCATTTTTAGTATATTTTCCCGGGCAACGGTGTTGTAAGCAAGCCATTCCCTCAACTAAATTGCCATTACCACTACCAACATTCAAATTATTGCCGCAAACGCTGCATTCAAATGAACTTACATCAGTTGTCAGGTATATTTGATCGGGATTTAAGCCAACGTTATTAATGCCTGCAGCAACTTTTTTGTCCAGTAATTTATTGGCCTCTAAGTATTCAAAAAGCTTTTGGTAGAAATCATTAATAAGTTCGGTTTCAGCTGATCCTACAGTATCAAAACATTTCAAAAACCAGGTGCTATACCAATTTTGCTTGCCGCCCTGCGTTTGAATAATCTCAAAAGCGGCAGTATTTGGACCGGGTGATAATGTTGCAAACTTTGGCAAACGCGAGTTCTTCCCAAAGTTTTTAATCAGGAAGTGCTTTTTATTTGTGTTTTGGGTAATTAGCCAGTAATTGGTTTTTTCTGATCTATATTTTTTTAAATACACGTGGTCAACACCGCCTTTAAAACGTAAGCGATGTAAAAACCCCAATAGAAACTTGGCAAATGTGTCCTGATTGATGCGGCCATTAAGGGTTTCCTTTTCAATCCAATAACTCATTTGATTATAGACATCATCAAATTGGAGAATGTCAAATTCTACGGCAGAAGCCCCTGATTTTTCGAGTGTGCGGCCAATACCCGCGCTAAATGAAAACTCAGACCATATTTCCCAGCTTAACCTATTACTGAACTCCTGCAAAAAGGGTTTCGAAAACGACTTGTCCTTTTGCCTATAGTCATCAATTTTTATCCGGCTTTCGCAATCGGGAGGCAGGTATTTAAAAATGAAGGCATCTTCAGGCTTTGATTCATTAAGTAATTTTTGACGCCATAATTTCTCAAATTCAGGGTAAAGTTCAGTTAAAGTTATTGTGCCATCGTGTGCCTTTAAAACACTTTGAATAGCGTGCCGCATTCCGAAACGATAGTTCCGGCTTTCAATAAAACCAGCCTGGTGGGCAGCATCCTGCACAGCATTGGTAAAAGCGAGCAATTTTCTGTCATGATCTGCTGCCGGATCTGTTGCCGTTGCCATCAACTGTGCAGCAATAATCGATTCTAAAGTCGGCAGACCTGTACCGATCAGTGCAAGCGTATTTCTGGAATTGCAATGCGGGCATATCTTTTCAATTCTGTCGTCAACCTGCCTTCTTACGCCTATTATTTTAAAATAATTGTCAGCTTCCTTTTTATCTGATAATTCTAAGGTTTCGGGGTTAATATAATCCCCAATTTTATCAGTAGGGCTATAGTCATCAGCGAAAACACTTACAACAGATTGTCCTTCTAATGAAGAAATAAAGTACACATTCTTATTTTGCCTTTCAGCCATAAAGAGGGTGCGTATCCTTGTCAAATCATTTTCTAAATAATCATTCCCTTCTTTTTTTACAGCAAGCCAGCCCGAACCGCCGCAGTCACGACAGTAATAAGGGGGCAATGATTTTATTTTTTCATTTGGGTTTAAGTCGCTCTGCCATGCAAACAAAGGGTAAGGCTGCATTTTTTTTAGGGTGCGGTGTAAACTGCGTATCCAATAACTGGTTTGAAAGAAAACAAACGGGGTATATTGATTTCCCGATTGCTCTTTTGCGTACGACAATATGCCCGTTAACGATTGCAGCAGCTTAAAACCTTCATGATAGGTTAGTGTTCCCTCCTTAAAGCACCTTGTTATCCAATAGGTTGTTGTTTCTTCTAATTCAACAACGCCTTTACTGGTTAGTTCGACCAATTGCAGCAGCCATTTATTTTTTTTGAGCTGGTTTAATAGTACTTCCGGCTCATTTGAATATCCCCATAAATTTAGCTGTCGCTCAACATACGTTTCATATTCGTCAGCTTCATAAAAATCGCATTGGTTTATTTTGCCCAGGTCAAAGACTGGCACCTCCAATGCTTCATCGAAAAACATTTCGGGTTCTATTCTTTTCTCCTCAATAACAGCGCTGCTATCTACGTCAATCCCAAAGATCAGGGAGAAAAACTTTACCAGCTCTTCTTTTCCTTCATCGCCGCCAGCCATTGTTGCCGACGTGCCAACAGGAACTAACTGATCATTACCAATATTTAATTT
Organism: Mucilaginibacter rubeus; assembly: GCF_014643835.1. Classification (GTDB taxonomy): domain Bacteria; phylum Bacteroidota; class Bacteroidia; order Sphingobacteriales; family Sphingobacteriaceae; genus Mucilaginibacter; species Mucilaginibacter rubeus. The sequence continues at coordinate 1,109,513 of NZ_BMKD01000001.1, forward strand.
AAGCTTTAAACGCCTGATGAGGCTAGCCACATCCGATCCTTTTGCGCCGTCATAAGTATGCAATTCATCCAGTACAATAAATTTCAGGAGTGAGCTATCTGCATAATTATACTTCCATAGGTTATGATACCTGGCTATCATGAGCGAATAATCCAACATTTTAAAGTTGGTTAATATGATATCCGGAGGTGCCTGTATTAAGGTATCACGGTCTTCAATTATCCGCTGTTCTTCCATACGGGTGGGCCTGTCCTTTGCCTTGTTTCTGCCTTCACCTATAAATAGGCCCGCCCTTATTTTGTCGCGCAATACATATTCGCCTGAGGGGCTTTTATAATTGTGAATTGCTTGCGCTAAGCGCCTTGCTTGGTCAGTGGCGAGGGCATTCATGGGGTATAATATAACAGCCTTTATACCGGGATTGCCTATATTTTTATAGCAATAATCTAACAAGGGGTATAAAAAACTTTCAGTTTTTCCAGAACCTGTTCCTGTTGTTAAAATTACAGGCTGGGGTTGATTATTTTGAGTTGTCAACCGTTTAAATGCCTCGTGCTGGTGCCGGTAAGGTGGAAAGTTTGGCGCAATGGTTAATACTTCGGCAAGGTTTTTTTCTTCTTCGGGTTCAATCCTCTCAAATGGCAGCCTTATTTGTATATAAGGGCCTTTAAACATTCCATGGCGTTTGCTATATAAAAAATCCTCAAACGCCTGCTCAACTTTTTTATCGTCAAAGTTATAGGTAGCCTTCAAGTACTCAACCACTGCGTTTCTTATTTCCTCTGCCTGTAGTAGTGATAACATGTATAAACGCTTTAGTTGTTAGGTGTCGCGGTAACTAATACATCATTAGCAAACACGTTTTCAAAATGTGCCCAGGCGGTTTTATATTCTTCAACCCGGTTGCATTTATCAAAAGGTGCGTAGTAAGTTATTTGTTGGCCTTGATATAACTCGCTTTTGGTAATGGTATACTCATAAATGTCTCCATCTTTAAGAGTACGCTGCATTGGGTTAACTTCGATTGTTGCTTTATCCCATTCGGCCCTATCCAAACCAACGCCCGTGAGGCCTTTGCTGCAAGTGAAAATAATATTTCCTTTTGCATCATACCAGGTATCGTCTTCATTTTGTTGCAGTACCGGGAATTGCACGTTATAAATAAGGCTCAACTCTGCAAGCGTAAGGCCTAATGCCATAGCTGTTATTACATCAATCTCTACCAAAGCCAACCGACGTTCGTACCAATTTCGGAGCGGTGAACGCCATTCCCATGCTTTAGTTAGGGCATTAAATGGTTTTAACCTTGCATCGTCCTTACTCCATTCATCTTGCCTATAAACCTCCTGCCAGTTTTCTTCCCATAGCGGCGCGTAGTACTTGTTAAGGCAGTTAAGCAATAAGGTGCGGCTAAATAGTTTCGGTTTAAACTTCGCTTCAATCCCCAAAGGAAATGCAGTGATTCTGCTATCACCTAAATTAGAAGCACCAACTGTTTTGATAAAGAAATCTAAGATTAGAGATGAGCATAGCCCTTGTGCCTCTATCAAATCCGCGGATTTTTTTAGAGCTAATGAAATTATGCTATTAATGTGGCTCGTTTTTGCTGGAAGTATTGAACTAGTTAATGTTCTTTCTCCCGGTTGATTGAGCATTTTTCTAAAGCCAATTTTGTAATAATCTATCCACCGGTCTGTTCCGAATCCAGTGATAATATCGGGAAACATGAGCGGATTTTTACCAGGGACATAATTTGTTCGAGGCACAAAGGAATCTTCAATACTTAGTAGATCAATTGTTTCATAATCTGAGCGAAGTGTACAGATTTTAAGTGGCGTTTTATAAAACGGATTACTTATATAAATGTGCGGGCCACTATAAATCATTTCATGGTCCGCTAAATCTGGAAATTTAGTGGAACGCACTATAATCCCTAAATTAACATCATTTGTTTCGTGCCATCCTTCTGATATTTTCGAATCGAAGTTTTGGATAGAGCTCTTAAATTCGCTTAATTTTTCTAACACAGACACCAATGTTGATGAATGTATAGCGACCAATTTTGCGGTTTGCCATTGATTAGAATCTTCAAAAGTTAAAGCCAATATTCTCAGTTCTTTTTCAGTGAGTCGAACCACCCTATCAGCATGGGGCTTTACGTTCCAGATAAAAGAACCCGAAACCTCATCTTTGATCTTAATACCACCCGCTAATCCATTGCCATTATGGTTAAACGACCCTTCAATGGTTGACGGGTGGCAAATATTGCTCATGGATATGAAATCTATTTCCTTTGGTGCACCTCTATAAATATTTATACTGTAATACTGCTGATCATGTACTTCGCTGAATAATTTTAAAGCGTTTCTATGGTGGAAGTGATAAACTAATCTTTGATATAATTCTTTACGCAAAGGCTGGCCATTAGGGTCGTCATATATTCCTTCGGGGTGTACCAAGCCTAAATAGCCTTGTGGCGCAGTTAAAGAAAAGCCATCCTCTATTACACATTTATACAAATTGGTCTGCTGGCCGGCAAGTAGCGGATAGTTTTGTCGAGCATTCATAAACTGCGCTAAGCCTTCAGTCCCAATTAGCTCAATGTAGTACTCTTTCTTTTGAGCATTTGATAACAGATAGGCTTGCTGCATCTTCCGTACTTGTGGGGCAGTCGTTTTTCTTATCAGGATTTCTGGAAATTGTTCGGCGATGATGTCCTTTTCCTCAAATAATAATTTTATCCATGGCGGATTGCCCACAATCACATCAAACCCGCCCCTATCCTTAAACACTTCTAAAAACTCAAGTTCATGATGGAAAAATCGATGCTGCTCGCGTAGTGCAGCTATGGTTTGTATGCGGGTGTCGCTGCCAAACAGGGTCCATTGGCTTGCGGCATTTTTTTTAATGTTGGCCAAAATCTCGGGCGCGCCTGGATTTTCAGCCAAGCCGGAAAGATCAATACCTAAAATATTTTCAACCTCGTTATACCACTCATTCCTGTTAGGGAAATCGGCGGCGTTTCTGGCGTCCCAAAACCAAAGGCTGCACCAATAGTCCATCACCATACGCAACTTATAAAATGGCGCACTTCGGGCATTTCGCCTTTCGGCGAGGCGTTCCTTTTCGTCATAGCCTTTTATCGCTATTTGTGGGGCATTTTGCCCATAAACCGCATATGCGCTGGTGGTATCTTTTATTATTTCTTTTATCTGCTTATAATGCTCTTCCAGCAGGGTATCAATTACCTTGCAAAGCTTCTCCAAACGCTTACATTCAAGGCTGGTTAGCGGTTGTTTAAATTGTTTCTTTTTCTCAGTTATCGCCTTTTTTTCAGCGTCGCTTAAGTCTTCCTTTATCAACCCAATCCCTGCCGAGGAAAGCATGTTATCATCCGGTAATAAAAAATGATAAAACTGGTTGGGTTTACGTGTTAGAACTCCCTTTTTATCCCACTTAATACGCCTAGGGGCCTTTGCCCACCAGGCTTTTGGTATAAGCGTATTGCGTAGTTTGGTAATTCCTTCTTTAGGGTACTCCGCAATAATATCCTGTTCATCGTAAACTTTTAGCCAGCAACCTACCACCGCATTGCCCACGCCTAAGCGATGCGCAAAAAATGGCGTTTCCATATTTCGGTGCATACAGTTAAGCCATAGTGAAAGCTTACCCAGTTCAACCGCGGTGGGGTTTAAATCCACACCATACACGTTATTGGCCGCTATAAAGGCTTTTACTTTTTGCAGTTCATCGTTGTAGCTACCCGGTATTATTCGCTTGCGGCCTTTTCTAACTGCTTCGGTTTCCTTCAATTCCAAATAAGCATCGGCCAATTGATTAATAGCCTCGTTATGAAAAGCCGCAGCGCCCATCGCCGGTTCCAGTATTTTAAGGGTTAATATTTCGTCGGCGCAATCTTCACCTGCTTCCTGACGTTCCTTCAACTTATCAATTATGCCCTTTAGCGTATATTTTACCGTTGTTTGGGTAAGCACTTCAGGCGTATAATACGAGGCTGATTTTTTCCTGTCACGGCCATTCAGGCGATAAACAAAATGACCTTTGGGTAACTGCTGATCGTATTGCGGATTTTCGGGGTCTTTTAGTATTTCATCTTCCTTAAATTCATCTCTTCTGGTTAATGGAACAAGGAAAGTTCCTTCTTTACCATCCGGGTCGTCCGCTGCTTTTACCTCGATCAGGGTATCAGCTGCGAAGAAACCACTAAAGGCAAGCAAACTTTCGTACACACTACCCAATTGATTGATACCCAAATTGCCGTATGATATCCGCCCTCGACTTTTAGCTTTACTTTGGTCGCTTAATGATAAGCGCTTTATAATTTGCTGTAAAACTATATTGCGAAACTGTACACCCGACAAATGTTTCAATTCGATATTATCGAATAAAGGCGAGTCCAAAGGTTTCATTTCAAACCCATTAGTGGTTTTCACGCCGCTATGGAGATAATCAAATAATTTCCACAAGCTGATGGAAAAGAAGTGCCCTTCTTTTGATGAATCTGTACCCAAGTGTACAAACTCCAAATCGCGAAGCATTTCAAGACTATAACCTTTTTGGTAAGTAGGATCTTTAACCGGTAATATTTCTAAATCTTCCCTTGCTTCTGCATAAAACAAAAACAGCAGGCGATATACCATAGTAAGGCATTCATCTTTTAATTCCTTCGCAAATTTTTCGTCGGCCATTAATTTTTCAATGGCCTCTTTATCTTCTAAGGTTTTTACATTTTTCTTCCTAAACCAAATGGCCTCATTTGCCAGGCTCTCCACTGCAAAAATTACCCCTTTTTTTAAATTCTGAGTTACACCGTAAGCCGCCTTATGCGCATCTTCATCCAGCGATTGCAGCAAACTATCAGTATTGCCTAAAAAATTAGGTTTGGCCAGCAGGGCATAAAACAAAGCTAAATAATCGCGGTTGGCGGAAACCTGCGATTCAAGGAAAAGTTCTTCCAGGTCGAACAATAAAAAACTATCATACTTCCATTTCTCAAAATGGATCAGGAAAATTTTTGCACCCGCAAGCATGATCACATATACCGGGCGTTCGTCTTCTGGCAATAGAAACAATTCAGACAGCGCATCTTTAATTACATCGGGATTTAAGGTAATATCTCCCCATGCTTCCGGAAAAACCTTCTCCCACTCGTCTTTTACCCAGGTTTGGTCGTAAATACCTTCGGGTGCCTTTTCACCTTCATGGACGATGGCTTTCATTTCCATGATAAACAAATAAGGTTTTCCGACTTTGGTATAATTGTAGCGTACAGGTATTACCTGGGTATCATCAAGGTAAACCGGCTGATTGTATTCAGGAGTACCGTTTATATAGCCAAGCGCCTGTAATACTTCTCTATGAAAATCGTGCGTGCGTTTTACTTTATCTTTTACACGTTGTATGTTGAATAAATCATTTTTAAAGCGATAGTATTTTTCGCGAAGAGGAGAAATAAGAGCGTTTATTTCGGATAGATGATTACTCGTATCCTTTCCATCACTATCTTTTTTCTGCGTAACGTAGCCTGCTTTATCAAACACTTTTTTGGGGAAATTATCCGTAAAAAAGTGTTGTGAGTAGTAATCGCCAATATTTTCTATAAACCTGATCATTCTCTTTTTAAATCGTTACGCGTTATAAAACACTGCCAGCAAGCGCAAATAGGGGTCTTCTTCTAACTGAAAAAATGTTTTGTAAAACTCGTCAGTCTCCTTATGCACATAATCTATATCTTTTTTTCGCTTATCCTTATGCGAGCGACCTGCCCCGGCGCTGTCCTCCCCGAATTGTAAATCTAACTGACGTTCGGAGTTTTGCAGCCACTTGTTCAACTTTCTTTCGTATTCGGTTAGCTTGTCTTCGATGTCATCAACCAAATTTCCCTGTAACTGCTGCGTATACAAACGCTTTGCAGATGTGACCGCATCAGGTAACATCGCTTGCAAAATGTCTAAATGCGCTTGTTCAATTTCCAGGGTTGGTAAATCGTCAAACAATCGGTAATGGCTAACGAAATCGTCAAAGCTATCCAGGTTGCCTACATCCCTGCCAATAAAGGACCGGCCAATCACAAATAATTTTGACAAAATTGCCTGCCCCTTGCCATTGGAGCTTATTCCCTGGAAAATAAACCATGCCGATTTATCAGGCAAGGGACTGCGCATCCGGGCCACAGGAGCATTCCCTTTATCAATGCGGGCCAATATTTTATACTGCAACCATCGGGCTAAAGGATGCATATCATAAAGTAATTGGTGCGTCGGCCAGCCTTCTTTTTTTCGCGCCCTCTCTATCGATTTTTCAACCGCTTCTTTATCACAGGTAAGTTTAAATGTGTCCCTTTTATCGGGGAAAGCTTCATCCGGAATATCATACAGTACCCCTTGGGATTCGCCACGTTTGCCACAAAGTTCCTCAGTTTGAACAAACTCAATCAATTGATCCATCGGGTCGACTGATATTTTATCGCGCAGCTTTTCATCTACTGATTTTAATTCATCAATGACGGTGGAATAATACTGGAAATCAGTAGAATAAAAAGAACTGTGCGGTTTTTCAAAAATATTTTCTTTTGATAATTCAGTTTCTTCTGATACATCATAGACCGCATTCCAATCAATTTCGTCGTCCTTCTGTTTTTTGTCGAGGATGGAAACATCTCCTTTTACAAAAGCCCTGGTTACCAGCTTTTCCTCTTTATTAGTATCATAAAGCATCCAGAGGCTTGCAGCGTCACCCAGCGTTTTATATACTTCTTCTTCTTTTTCCTTTAATTTATCCAGTATCCTAAAATCGTCCTTAATTGTTGGGTTATCCGATTTTGAAATAAGATAATAGATGTAGGGCGTATTTTTTTGCCCGAACCGATCTATCCTGCCATTGCGTTGTTCCAGTGTTATAATAGACCATGGAATATCATAATTAAACATTTTGTGGCAGTGGTAATGCAAGTTAACCCCCTGGCTTCCCGCATCAGAGGTGAGGAACAAACGGATAGGGCTTTCTTCCTTTGAAAACTTCTCAATGATGTCCTGCTGCTCGGTATCTGTTAAACTGCCATTAAACTGAACTATTGCTGCTTCATCAATGTTAAATGCGGCTTTTAGCTTTTCTTCCAGGTAGTCAAGGGTTTTTCTTCTTTCGGTAAAAATGATGATCCGGTCGTCCGTTTTCCTGCCTTTCCAACCCGACGCCTTTAATTGAGTAATAAGTTCAGCTAACTTTCCGTCTGCGTTTATTTTTAGGATGTTGTCCAGTTGAGCCTGTAAGCCAAGTAAGAAACTTTTGGTTATCTCTTCATCAATTTGTTTTTCCAGCCGGTTGCTTATCGTTTCAAGACATGCAGAAGGAGAAGACATGTACGATTTGAATAAGCCTATAGTAAAAAGCAGTGAACCATCGCTCATATTACCGTTTGCTTTATCAAAAGCTTCACCTTTAGCGCGTTGTATTTTTTCAATCACACTTTCCTCTTCGGGAAATAATGAAGCATGAAAGCTGGTTGTTACCCGGTCACGAAAGGAATCGCCAACCTCGCTTTCAACATCCTTTTTAAATCTTCGTACATAAAGCGGTGTAATATCTTCTGCCGTAAATTCTCCGTTATAGGGAATAGCGGTTGGATCGAGTAATGTGATCAGATTGGCAAAGTTTTTCTTTTTACCGTTATGTGGTGTGGCAGAGGTAAGCACCAGCGCTTCACATCTTTGAGATAAAAACTTGGCGAGTTTCCCGCGGTCGCTGCCTTCGTTTGCAACTGTGTGACATTCATCTATTACGATAATGTCCCATTTGATCTTTTCAAGATAATGTCGGAATTTACCATTGTTTTTCAGGGTATCGACGGATACAATTACCTTATCATAATAATCAAATGGATTTTTATTCGAAGGGATAATGGTAGTAATTCTTGCCACACCCTGGCTATCCAAGCGGACCAACGGAATCGAAAACCGGGACCATACTTCCTGCTGAAATTGGGAAAGTATAGATTTGGGAGTAACAACCAAAATTCGTTGACCCTTCCCACGGCGAATCATTTCCGTAAGGAAAATCCCTACCTCAATGGTTTTACCTAACCCGACAGCATCAGCGATCAGGATTCGTGGTTTGGGCAGCGATAGGGCTTTTATAGTTGGGATAAATTGATAATTGCTTGGCCGGATTGCGGCTTTGTTTGCTATCTCAATCCCTTCAGAAAAGAAAGACGAGTTACGCAAAACAGTTTCTATAAAAAGTTTTGATTTGCGATATCCATTGGAATTATCAGCAATGAGCTTAGTTGATTCTGGCGTAATAACATCAAAATCCTCCAAACTGAGATCAAACGTAAAACGCATCCCTTTCACCAATTCGGAAATACCTTCAACTTCAATTATATCTTTTTCTACATGAGTTACCAAAAAGTCTTCATCCCGTAAAGAAAGACGTATTCCGGCTGCTATGTTGTGCGTTTTTGTTTCTAACATTTATCTGTTTAGGTAATTCCCCGTAATTGGTTGTGAGATTTCCTTTAATGCATTGTGAAGTAAGAGAAATTAATCAAATTTTCACAATGCACGAAGCTAAATAAAAAGCTTAGAATTATAATAAGTAGTATTACTCGATTGTAAATACGAATTTGAAAATATTTGTAATTAATATTGATACTATAGCGCTACTCGAGCATATTTTCAATTATGATGATGATAATTCAGGCACGAAATGATTTTTCTGTCTCCCGAACAAATCTACCCTACTTATAAATATTATAATTCGATCCCGATTTGGATTAAAATTTTTTTTTAAAGCGAACAAAAGCCGGAAGATGCTTTTAATTATCTACTAGTCTTTCGAACAAAATACCATAGAAATAAAATCCAAACTCCAAACCCTATGATAAATAAGGGTAACTTATTTGCCGACGTTGTGGCGGCAAGAAATGCCCCTGTAGCTACAATACAGGTAAGGCAAAACAAAATGAATGTTTTCATATTCAGTAATATTATGCGCTTACGAGACGCATGGTTTTACGGTGTTCTATCGGGTCACTTAATTCCTTAATTTTAGTTGTTTGTGGCTTGGCTGGTTTCGGTTTATTCAATCCTCTGAAAAACTTCATTACAGCTGCCTGTACTTTATCAACGATACTCCAGTCTTTTTCGATATAAATGTCTGTGATTTTGTGATCTCCGTCTACATGGTTTAAGGCTTCTGCAATACTATCTTTATCCATTTGGCATTTATTTCTTGCAATGGTCGCAAAGGTATGCCGCGCCCAATAAAAGGTAATATCTGGCACGCCCGTTATAGTACGCAATTGTTGCATTCCCTTGCTTAACGCTGTATCCAATCCATTATAGGTACTGTATCTGTCCTGCAATTTACCTATGTATTTTTCAAGCAATGGCCTTGCTTCCGGAACAATCTTTATACTTATAAATGCATCATCATCACGAAGACCACTTGTTTTTGATCGGTTGTATTCTAACCTTGTACTTTCCGGATCATAGCAATTAATGTTGTAGAAATCTACAGCGTTCATCCCACACATATAAAAGCTTAGCATAAATAAATCCCTGGCCAACTCTGCGCGGCTTTCAGGGTTTACCGCACACTTTTTTAGTTTATTGACCTGCTCAACTGAAATGTTTCTTTTTTTGGTTTTTGGAGGTGCGCCGATTTTATAAACCTTGAACGGATAATGTTTAATTTTAACAACGCCGATATCCTCATTATTATAAATCTTTCTGGCCTCATTGAATAGCGTTCGTAAATCGCGCATATGGGAGTAAATACCCCCGGTTTGCATGCCTTTTTCTGTTGTTGTTACTTCCCTACCTAATTGGTTAACCCGCACCATTGTACGGTCGGTTTGTAACCATTTTTCGTAGGCGAATAGCATACCGGAATTAATCTCTAAAATTGATACGCTTTGCTTTTTAAAATAATCAATAAGGCTGTTTCGGACAGCCCGATGATTATCGGCGGTTCCATCTCTTTTAGCTTTCCGTAATGAAGCAATGTGCTGGGCACAAAAGGCAATAAAATCTACCTCTTTGTCTTTGTTAATTAAATAGGCTTTTAAATCATCACAGGTAAAAAAGTCCAATTTGGGAGCAAGGTCGCCAATGGTCTTTCGATAATCCGTTAGTGTATCGTCTAACGATTTAAGGATATGTTTATCCTTAATTTTTAAGTTCTCATCAAGTTGCCGGGCCGTTACATATTGGTTGGTTTCGATAAACCGGCGGACATCTTTGTGAAAGACTTTGATTTGTACATGGAAGGTTCCATCCTCCCTTTTAAATTGGTCATAAACCACAGCATTTACAGTTGCCATAATCTTGTTTTTTTTAGGCCACGTAAAAATCGTCATGACGGAATAGTGACGGTTTTACGTGAAGTTCAACAAATAATTATGCAAGTCCTGACGTTGTGAAGTTTTTACGGTGTCAGCGCCGTGGAATAAATCCGACTCAAAGATATTAAAAAAAGACCGTTTCCGTTACAGAAACGGCCTTTTACCGGAGAAAAACAGGACCATTGCTGTCTGTTTTCCTTGTGCGCCCACCTGGGCTCGAACCAGGGACCAAAAGATTATGAGTCTTCTACTCTAACCGACTGAGCTATAGGCGCGGTTATTTTGTTTTTGTTTGCGGGTGCAATTTTACATATTTGCGGCCATATCTCAAACTCTTTTTATGGAAAATATTAAAAATATCATCTTCGATTATGGTAACGTTATTTTCAGTATCGACTTTCTCCGGGTTCAACAATCTTGGAATCAATTAGGTATAAGTAACCCCGAAGCGTTTTTTGGCCACAAAACCCAGGATGAAATTTTTGATAAATTTGATCGTGGCGAAGTTACCGCGGCACAATTCAGGGATTACGTAAGGGAAAAAACCAACAACCTTTCCCTGACGGATGATCAGATTGATGCCGCATGGAACAGTATCCTGGTCGGAATTGCCGAAGGAAATCACGAATTACTGTTAAAGCTGAAAGACAAATACCGTACTTTTTTGCTTAGCAATATTAACGCTATCCATTATGATTATATCATGAACTATCTTAAAACCGATTTCGGTTTTGAAGGAAACGATCACCTGTTCGAAAAAACATATTACTCGCACCTTACAGGCAAGCGCAAGCCAGAGCCTGCCATTTTTGAACAGGTACTTAAGGAGAATAATTTAAAACCCGAAGAAACCTTATTTATTGACGATAGTCCGCAGCATTTGGAGGCCGCAAAAAAGTTGGGTATCCAAACCTTTCTAATGACAACTCCAGATACCATACAGTCCTTTGCAAAAAGAGAGCAATTAATTTATTAAATGCCCTCTTTGTATGGTAGTTTTATAAGTTAAGCGCTTCGGCGCTTTCTTTCTTTTGTAATTAGACTCAACTCGCGGCTCATTTGCCCGGCTATAGCTGTATTTTCCTGTGCACGGCGAAATAAATATGGCAGTACAGCCTTTACCGGTCCATAAGGCACGTATTTGGCTACATTATAATCGGCATGGGCCAGGTTAAAACTTAAGTTATCGCTCATGCCAAGCAATTGCGAAAAATAAACATGCGGATGTTTATGATCAATACCTTTATTGTCCAGTAATTCGGCCAGCAAACGGCAACTTTCTTCATTATGTGTACCTGCAATAAAAGCTATTTCATTGATATGACTTGTACAATAATCAAGCGCCGAATCATAATCAAGATCAGCAGATTTTTTATCGGGCTGAATTGGCGATGGGTAGCCCTTTTCTTCGGCACGTTTACGTTCTTTTTCCATGTAAGCACCGCGTACTATTTTTGCTCCCAATATAAAACCTTCGCTTTGAGCGATGGCATGATCATTTAACATCGAGGCCAGTTTATCATGCCTGTACATTTGATAGGTATTATAAACTATCGGCTTTTGCTTGTTAAATTGGGTCATCATGGTAAGCGCTAAAAGATCAATAGTATCCTGAATCCAGCTTTCTTCAGCATCTATCATTACAGGCACGTTGTTTTTGAACGCTTTATCACAAATAGCCAGTACACGGTTTTGTACCCTTCTCCACTCCTCTTCTTCGGTATCGTTCAATTTAACACGGGCATCCAATTTTTCAAGGAGGCCAAAACGTCCCACCCCCGTTACTTTAAATACGGTAAGAGGGATCGCTTTGTCTTTGGCAGCGCGGTCAATGGTACGGATAATCTCATCGCGGGTATTATCAAATACGGTTTCTTCCTCTTCACCTTCTACCGAGTAGTCCAAAATGGTACCCACCCTGCCGCTATAAAGGTTTTTGATGGTATAATCACATTCGGCAATAGTTTCGCCGCCGCAAAAATGTTTAAATATGGTAGCTTTGATAATATTCCTTATCGGCAAACCTATCTTCATGGCAAAATTGGTAACCGGTGGGCCTATCTTTACCAAAAAGTTAATATTGATCATCCTGAACAACCAGTAGGCACGGTTCAGATCGGTATTGGATGAATGGCGAAAAGCTATTTCTGTATTTTCGAACGAGGGCGTATTTCGTCCTTGATTATTGTTAGTTTCAAAAGAGGTCATCTGCAAAATTATAAAATGATAACTCATAATTGCATGAATAGTTTATTTTTGCCATCCCATGATCGAATTTAAGTTAGAAGGGGACTTTATCCCCATGATCCAGCTACTCAAGGCTGCGAACTTAGTGCAAACCGGCGGCGAGGCGCAAATAGTTGTAACTGAAGGCCTCGTGAAGTACAATGGTGTAGTTGACTACAGAAAACGCCTCAAAGTAAAAAGAGGTGACACGGTTGAGTTCGATGGAAATAAAATTATAGTCATATAATAATGAACACTATTTTAAGCGATAATTACTCGGTTTATTTTGATAATAGCCTTGATAAATTAGTTGATTTTGTTAAAAAAGGCAACTATTCAAAATTCTTTATTTTAACCGACGAAAATACAGGCGAACACTGCCTGCCCTTACTTACCAGCAAACTTAAAGATTTTAATAATTACGACCTAATCGAGATTTCGTCGGGAGAGGAAAGCAAAAACATTGATTTTTGTGTGGGCGTTTGGAAAATGCTGATTGACTTTGGTGCCGATCGTAAAAGCCTCATGATTAACTTAGGTGGCGGTGTTATTACAGACATGGGTGGCTTTGCCGCTTCTACCTATAAAAGAGGGATAGATTTTGTACAGGTGCCAACTACCCTCCTTTCACAGGTTGATGCCTCTGTGGGCGGCAAAACAGGTATCGATGTTGACGGCATAAAAAATATTATCGGGACATTTACTATGCCTAAAGCTGTGTTTATAGCGCACGAGTTTTTACAAAGCCTTCCGCCTCGCCAGATCCTTTCGGGTTTGGCCGAAATGCTGAAACATGGTTTAATTGTTGATGCCAGTTATTGGAATCAACTTAAAAATAGCGACCTGAAAAACCCGTCGGTTGAACTTGTTCACCGCTCAGTAGAAATCAAGAATGAAATCACCATTGAGGACCCGCATGAGAAAGGTATCCGCAAGGCGTTAAACTTTGGGCATACTATCGGGCACGCGGTTGAAACATACTCTTTATTACATGACGAAGACAGCCTTTCGCACGGTGAAGCAGTAGCTATCGGCATGATCTGCGAATCATACCTCGCCCACAAAAAAACAGGGTTGCCTTCAGAAGAACTTCATGAAATTGTAAAGGTATTGACCGATCTTTATCCGAGGTATACCATCAACGAAGACAGTTTTGACGAACTGCTGTTGAATATGAAAAAGGACAAAAAGAACATTGGAGACGAAATTAATTGCACCCTGTTAACACATATAGGTGAGTTTAGTATTGATAATGTGTGCACCGCCCACGAACTTTGTGAAAGTTTAAGATATTACATTAACTTGTAACATGCTTCAGCATTTAGATCCGCGAAATCAGGCGGCCCTTGTTTTAATGGGCTTATTGGTTGTTTTAACGCTTGTTGAAATGGCTCTAAGCTATTGGGAAGATCGCAAGTACTATCAAACCCGCGATACGTTAACCAATATTTATCTTACTTCGCTGGCCGTTATTACTAATCTCTGCGTTAAGGTATTTACCTTTTTTATACTTGATTATACCTACCAGCATTACAGGCTTTTTCAAATTCAGAATGTTTTTTGGTACTGGTTTGTGTTGGTTGTTGTACAGGACTTTTTATACTGGGTACTGCATTATACGGGGCATTACTGCCGTATGTTTTGGGCAATGCATGTTACCCATCATTCGTCCGAGCATTTTAACTTCACCACGGGCTTTCGGTCAACAGTATTTGAACCGCTTTACCGGGTATTCTTTTACCTCCCGCTTGCTTTAATGGGCTTTACCGCTTTAGATATCCTGTACGCATACCTTATTACCCAGCTTTATGGCAATCTGGTGCATACGCAGTACAAAATTCCCTTGCCAAAATGGTATGGGTGGATTTTTGTAACGCCCGCGCATCACCGCGTTCACCATGCTTCAAACATCCCTTATCTTGACAAAAATATGGGAATGGTGCTTATCATCTGGGATAGGCTATTCGGCACTTTCCGTGATGAAGATTTGCCCGAGCCTGTTAAATATGGCCTGACCAAACAACCGGAAGATATGGGACCGGTAAACGTTTTGTTCCATGAATGGAAAGCCCTGCTGCATGATGTAAAAAATGCCCCCGATCTTAAATCAAAAATCGGCTATTTCCTAAATCCACCGGGCTGGAGCCATGACGGCAGTACACAAACTGCGCGTGTGCTGCAACGTGAATATAAGGCAATGGAAGAGGCTCATAGAAAACACGAAACTGCCGCATAACAATATTATATTTGGCGTGACACTTTTGTGTCGCGCTAAACCATGTTACAATTAATATCCAAACTCCAGCACAACACTTACGAAAAAAGCGAATATTCTGACGAGCAACTTCGTAATGTTGATGAGACTATCCAAGTCATTAAAGATTTCCCGTGGGACGCAGAGCGGGCATTAACTGATATCCAGTTAACCGGGCCATCGGTAGTTATTCAAGATAATAACCTGAACTACCTCAAGCTTGGCCTTTACTTTAATAGTAAATTCTGCGTTTATTATCTTGATAACGGCGATCATCTATATGAATATCATGCCTCCACCATTGATAAGGCTTGCGATCTGGTAAAAGACTTTTTTGAGCAGACACTCAATCTGAGTTCATTTGAAAAACACTTCTTTAATATCGGGAATCAACCACATTTCATAACCAGTGACTTTATCTATAGAGTTAACCCGGCGAGAATATTTGTTCTTGCAGCTTTTTTCTCAATATATCTATTATTTGCCATTTCAGTATTTTGTGCAAGCGTACTTCATATTGGCGGCGGTTCGTATCCGATAGTGCTTCTTTTAATAATTCTTGGACTGGGGATATTTATTGGCAGTATATCCTCTGTAGCCATAAAAGGCCGTAATCAGTATTTGCGAATATCACGTGGCAACCACATATTCTATTACGGGATTGACGAAAAACACATTAAGGAGTACAATAAAGCCGATGTAGCAGAACTTGCTCATAGAACAGCGACGAGCGACCGGAATATGGGTAACGTACAAATCAGGTTCAAAAACGGAGAATTTATACAACCTAAAATGTTAATCCATGATATGGATCTTATTCAGAAGTTTCCGGAAAATTTGGGAATAAAGATAATCTATCCCCAAAATTCTCTCTTCAAACGCTCCCAAAGCGCCTAACACAGAATTTAATTTGGTTGATCTATTATTTTTTACAAAAAATAAAATTTTCTATTGACAAACTCTTTTTTTACCGTACATTTACGTCGTAATAAAAAACAGCAAATGAAATTAACAGGTGCATACTTCTTTGGCTACTACTTTTACTTTACCAGTGAGAGCCGGGACTAATATGTACAAAACAAACATATAAAGAAACTAAAAAGTCCCGGCCTACCAGCCGGGACTTTTTGCTTTAAGCAGGTTTATGAAAATAGAACAACCAAAAGTCGCAATTCAGGGTATCCGGGCCTCTTTTCACGAAGAAGCTGCATTGAAATACTTCGGCGAAAACACCGAGACCATTGAATGCAACTCTTTCAAACAAACATTTGAGAGTTTAAAGAACCGTGAGGCCGATTATGTGGTAATGGCTATCGAAAACAGCATCGCCGGCAGCATCCTGCCAAATTATACCTTGCTGCTTGATTATGGCTTCCCAGTAGTTGGTGAAATTTACCTGCCCATCCAGCTGCACCTGATGGCTTTACCGGGAGTAAAATTCGAGGATATTAAATACGTAACCTCCCACCCTATTGCCTTACGCCAGTGTGTTGATTTTTTTGACGAATATCCGCACCTTAAAATTGTGGAGAGCAGTGATACCGCGGCCTGTGCTAAACGCATCAGGGATGAGCAGCTAACAGATACGGTTGCTATTGCAAACTCTTTAGCCGCTAAGCTTTACGGCCTGGATGTTTTGGAACGTCGCATCGAATCGAACAAAAGAAACTTTACCCGTTTTTTGATCCTAACCCATCATGATAATATTGAAAAGAAACCGGCTAACAAGGCTTCTTTGTGCTTCCAGGTAAGTAACAAAGTTGGTGCATTAGCTAAAGTGCTTAATATTTTCGCCGAAGAAGGCGTAAATATGAGCAAAATTCAGTCGATGCCGATTTTAGGCAAGCGCAACGAATACAATTTTTATGTAGATATAGAATGGGAGGAACAAAAACAATATGACGCTTCCATAAGGCAGATCCTTAAGTATACCCATAACTTCAATATCCTTGGCGAGTACGAAAGGCACGATGATGAGCATGCGGTGAGCCCAAAACCTCGCCGGGCCGAACGGAGTATCCGCAAGTATATCAATATCAGGCGTAATGCATAATAAAGACAATTGGCAACAGAACCCAAAAAACTAACATAATTTAAATTATCAACTAACATTCCCGGCTACCACCGGACAAACAAAAAAACGATGAAACTAAATTTAAACATACAGCCGCTTAACACCTGGATTAAAACAGGTAAGGAACCTCTGGTTATTTCAGGCCCTTGCAGCGCTGAAACAGAAGAACAATTAGTAGCCACAGCTCATTTATTAGCCCAAACAGGTAAAATCTCAGCTTTGCGTGCAGGTATTTGGAAACCACGTACCCGTCCGGGTGAGTTTGAAGGTATTGGCAGCATTGGTTTGGAGTGGTTAAAACGTGCCAAAGAAGAAACAGGCTTACCAACAGCTGTTGAGGTTGCTACTGCAAAACACGTTGAAGAAGCTTTAAAAGCGGGTGTTGATATCCTTTGGGTAGGCGCACGTTCAACCGCTAACCCTTTCACCGTTCAGGAAATTGCTGATGCTTTAAAAGGTGTTGATGTGCCTGTAATGGTTAAAAACCCGGTAAACCCTGATCTTTCATTATGGGTTGGCGCTTTAGAGCGGATCAACAACGCAGGTATTACCAAATTAGCTGCAATTCACCGTGGTTTCTCATCTTACGAAAAATCAGCTTTCCGTAACGAACCAATGTGGGATGTTGCTATCGCCTTAAAAACCCTGGCTCCTGAGTTACCTCTTATTAATGACCCAAGCCATATTTCGGGTAACCGCGATCTGATCGGTTATGTTTCACAAAAAGCTTTGGATCTTGATATGCAAGGCTTAATGATCGAATCACATATCGATCCAAGCGTAGCCTGGACAGATGCTAAACAACAGGTTACCCCTGCTGCTCTTGCCGATATCATTGACCACTTAACTTTGCGTAAAGCGGAAGTTAGAAATTCTGAAGTAAATGATAAGCTGGCCGAGCTACGTAACCAAATCGACAAGATTGATGACCTGGTGATCCAGAAAATTGCTGAGCGTATGCAGATTGCTGAGAAAATCGGTCAGTACAAAAAAGATAATAACATTACCATTTTACAAGTTGGCCGTTGGGATGAAATCCTTCAAAAACGTACAACTTACGGTAAAGCATTAAAATTAAGCGCCGAGTTTACTGAAAAATTGCTTGAACTGGTTCACAACGAATCTATTCGCAGGCAAACAGAAGTAATGAACGCCGACGCCGCTCAGGGCCAGGCAGCAGAAAAACTTACACACGCCTAATATTTTAAATGATGCATAACATCATTCTGAAAAGAAACAACAAGTTCATTAACGGCACGGTTAACCTCACCGGTTCAAAAAGTGAGTGTAACCGCGCCCTGATCATCGAAGCGTTAAGCAAAGGTAAAGTAAGGGTTGAAAACGTATCTGACGCCGCTGACGCTGTTTTACTGGCAGGTATTTTAAGGGAGAACCAGGACTCAAGAACTAAGAGCCAGGAGGTTCCGGCAGGAAACGCTTCTCCCGATAATTACGAAATTGAAAATTGCAGATCCGAAATCGTAGACATCGGTCCGGCGGGTACGGCTATGCGCTTTTTGACGGCTTACTACGCCATACAGGAAGATGAAGTGATCTTAACTGGTAGTAAACGCATGAAGGAACGGCCAATAGGTATCTTAGTTGATGCATTGAGGACCTTGGGTGCCAATATTGATTATGAAGAGAATGATGGCTATCCTCCTGTCAAATTAAAAGGAGGTTTTAAGCAGCAAACCAATAAGATCAGTATAAAGGGGAATATCAGTAGCCAATATATTACAGCATTGCTACTCATAGCAGCTCAGTTGCCTTTAGGCTTGGACTTGCATATAGAAGGCGAATTAACGTCGCGCCCGTATGTTGAAATGACTTTGACTATGCTTGAAACTTCTGGCATCAAGCACGCATGGAAAGATAATGTTATCACAATTGCAAACCAGGAATTTACAACGACATCACTGTACGTTGAACCGGACTGGAGCGCTGCTTCCTACTGGTACGCTATTGCTGCTCTTGCAGATGAGGCTGAACTGTTTTTAACAGGACTTACCCCTTACAGTTTGCAGGGTGATAGTGTGATCACCGAGATCATGGCTAACTTTGGTATTACTTCGCAGTTCAGGGATGGTGGCGTTCATTTGAAGAAAGAGAACAAACCTATCTCCCGCCGCGAATTTGACCTGAAAGAATGCCCCGATCTGGCACAAACAGTAATTGTTGTTTGCGCCGCGCTTAATCATGAAGCATCTTTTACCGGCCTTGAAACTTTAAAGATCAAAGAAACCGACCGCATCCTGGCCCTGCAAACAGAGCTTGGCAAAATGGGTGTTAAGCTGATTGAAAAAGATGAAGTTTACACGCTTGATTGCAGCGACAAATTTATCCCTGATAGTATCTTCATCAATACTTATCATGACCACAGAATGGCAATGGCCTTCACGCCGCTGGCCCTCATTCTTCCGCAAATGGAATTTGAGAACGGTCCGGTGGTTGATAAATCATATCCCGCTTTCTGGAATGACCTGGAAAAGCAAGGGTTTGAAGTGGTAGAGAAGGAAGCTTAAAGCTGAAGGCAAAAAGCCTAAAGCAAAAAACATACAAAAAATGCGTCACTACGGGGTACGAAGTAATCCCAGGCGAGGTTAAGACTTACGAAGTTTTGAAAACTTCGTAAGTCTCGATTTTACAATTACAGTTATAAAACAACCAATTAAAGATATTCAGATAGGATTTTCTCCTGTCTCCTATCTAACATCTCATATCTAAAACTATGGCAGGCAATTCATTCGGGCAATTATTCAGGATAACCACTTTTGGCGAATCACATGGCGAAGCCATAGGCGTAATTATTGACGGATGCCCGGCCGGCTTACAAGTTGATCTTGATTATATCCAGGGCGAACTGGATAAACGTAAGCCTGGCCAGTCAAAGATCACTACCCAACGTAAAGAAAGCGACACGGTAAAAATCCTTTCGGGTGTATTTGAAGATAAAACTACGGGCACCCCTATTGCTATGCTGATCCCCAATGAAGACCAGCGTTCAAAAGATTACAGCCACAACGTGGATGTATATCGTCCGTCGCATGCCGATTATACTTATCAAACTAAATATGGTATCCGTGACCATCGCGGCGGCGGCCGCTCATCTGCCCGCGAAACCGCAGCCCGCGTTGCTGCAGGCGCTTTGGCCAAACTGTTGCTTAAAACACAGGGCATTGAAATTGTTGCCCATGTGAGCAGCGTAGGTAAAATCAATGCACCAAATGTATTTATTAACGATCCGCTTGAGTTTATTGAGGAGCGCGAAAAAAATATTGTACGCTGCGCCGACCCGGCCACTGCGGAAGAGATGATCGAATTTATTGACAGCGTACGTAAGGATGGCGATACCGTTGGCGGCAAGATCAGCTGCTATGTAAAAAACTGCCCGGTTGGCCTTGGCGACCCTGTGTTTGATAAACTGCATGCCGATTTAGGCAAAGCGATGCTAAGCATCAACGCTGTTCATGGCTTTGAGTTTGGCTCGGGCTTTGAAGGCAGCGAAATGCGTGGGTCTGAGCATAACGATATCTTTGTAAAATCGCACCTGGGTGATATACAAACCATTACCAATTTCTCGGGCGGGATCCAGGGAGGCATCAGCAATGGTATGCCTATCGAATTTAAGATAGCCTTTAAACCCGTAGCCACCATCATGAAAAACCAGGCAACCATCGACAGCCAGGGCAATGCTGCTGAAATATCGGGCAAAGGCCGTCACGATCCTTGTGTGGTTCCGCGCGCCGTACCTATTGTTGAAGCCATGGCTGCTCTCGTATTGGCTGATCATTGGCTCAGGAACAGAAACGCTAAGTTAAGCTGAAAGCATTTTTTTAGCTCAAAGCAAAAGGCCGAAAGCTTAAAGCGTTCTACTGAAAAGCTTTGAGTTTTCGGCTTATTATTTATCATATTTTCTTTGCTTTGGGCTTTCTGCTTTAAGCTTTCCGCTCAATAACCTACCTTTATAAAGTCATGCTTATCTCAATTATCCAATTATACAAACAAGCCTATAGCGGACTTTCAAAAAACAGCTGGTACCTGAGCATCGTAATGCTCATTAACCGTAGCGGTACCATGGTTGTACCTTTCATGACCATTTATACCATCAGGCAGCTGCATTTTACCATTGAGCAATCAGGATACATCATGGCCATTTTTGGTGTGGGCGCAGTGTCCGGCGGTTTTATTGGCGGTAAGCTGATTAATAAGATAGGGTTTTATGATTTGCAGGTTGGCGCATTGCTTACGGGCGGTTTGCTATTCCTGGTACTGGGCTATCAAACAAGTTTCATCAGCATGGCTATTTTTACATTGGTTTTGAGCATTTGCAATGAATCATTCCGACCCGCAAACTCAACTGCTATAGCGCACTACAGTACTGGAGAAAACAAAACGCGCTCCTACTCGCTTAACCGGTTAGCTACAAACTTAGGCTGGGCCTTTGGCGGCGGTTTAGGGGGATTATTGGCGTCTATAAATTATCATTTACTTTTTTGGGTAGATGGTTGTACCAATATCGCAGCAGGTATACTATTGCTCACTTTGATGCCCCGTTCAAAAGTGGCAAAAACAATCAAAGAAGCAGTGGCCGGTTTTGATGAAGTGGTTTCATCGGCTTATAAAGATGGTGTTTACCTGCTGTTTATCTTATTGGCAACCCTGTTCGCAACTTGCTTTTTCCAGTTCTTTATTATGCAGCCTGTATTTTATAAAATACAATGGCATTTTAACGAGCGTTTTATCGGTTTCCTGCTGGCGCTAAACGGGATACTTATCGTTTTGATTGAAATGATATTGATTAACTGGCTTGAAGGCAAACGCCATGCGCTAACTTATATTATCTCGGGTATCCTGGTTACCGGGGCTGGTTTTGTTTTGCTTAATCTGATGCCGCATGTGCCTTTGGTAGCCATATTAATTGTCTGCATGATAACTTTGGGTGAAATGCTTTCCATGCCATTTATGAACACGTTTTGGATAAGCCGTTCAAATGTACGCAACCGAGGTGAGTATGCTGCATTATACAGCATGTCATGGGCCGGCGCACAAATCATTGCTCCATTTTTGGGCAGCCAGGTTATCGCCTACGGAGGGTTTGAGCTTTTGTGGTGGCTACTTGGCGGTGTCTGCCTGATTGTGGCCTGCGGCTATTTGATCATGAAACGTTCAATACATACCACTAAACGTGTGCCTGTTTTACCTTAATTTGCTATCATGAAAAAAGCCATCATATTGGATCTTGATAATACCATATACCCTGTAAGTTCCATTGCCGATCATTTGTTTAATGAACTGTTCAACTTTCTTGATCAGCATATTACCGGCGAGGGTATCGAGCATATCAATAAAGCAAAGGAGGATTTAAAGAAGGTTCCCTATCAGAAGGTGGCAGACAAATACCAATTCAGCGATCTCATTAAAAACAAAGGGCTCGAACTATTAAATAATATTGAGTACAACCGGCCGATGCAGCCTTTTGATGATTATAAGCATATCCGCGAAACTAAGATCACCAAGTTTTTGGTTACCACGGGCTTTACCAAACTGCAATGGAGCAAAGTTAAAATGCTGAACATTGAAGCAGATTTTGAAGCCATCCACATTGTTGACCCTGAACTTTCGCCCCTTACCAAGAAAGATATTTTCGCGTTGATCTTGGAGAAATATGATTACAAACCCGAAGATGTACTCGTTATTGGTGACGATCCCGAATCTGAAATAAAAGCAGCAAGCGATTTGGGTATCGATACTTTTCTATACGATCCCGAAAATAAACATCCAAACGCCCGGGTAACCTATCGCTCACAAAATCTTAAGGATGCGGCCGCTATTGTTGCTTAAGCACCTTTACAGTAACCAAAAGCTGCCCAAGATGGCGCATGGTATGTTCGGCAGAATGCGTATACAAGCCGATAACTGTTGATGGTAATTGCCCCCGGCCTACTCCTCGCCATTCGGTTAATATGGTCTCGTCGGTAGCTTTGAGTTTATCGATAGCGTTATCAACCTCGGTATTAAACGCTTTTATTAAATCAACAACGGTAATTTCATATTCACCAGGTTCACCTTCGGCTGCAAGATAATTTAGTTGTGCCGCACTAAGCCCTTCACCTTTTGCATAGGTAAAAAGCCGATTGAGTACCCCGGTGAGGTGTTGCAAATGAAAAGCCGGCGATGCCACGCCGGCAAGCTTTTCCCACAGCAGCTTTTCCGGAAAATCGGCCATCAATTCATTAAGTTCTTCCCTTGCCTGTAAAAGCGCGTGTGCAACAGGTTGAAGCAAGGCCGGCACATCATCCAGCGGGCCGCGGAGCCAAACTTCAGGTAGTTTTTGAGTAGACATTAGTTTTTATTTAGCATTGTTTTCACCTGTTCGTGATTCAACGTTTGGGGTAAGCCATATATGGTTCTTACCCGTTCATGTGTATTATCAGTCCACAGCCAGCTTGTCCATACCATAAACCAGGCCCATTCGGGTTGGGCTGCCAGAATTTCGGGTTTTGGCAGTTCGCCGGTTTCCGTCAGCGCAATGATCTTGCCATTGGCAACCTTAAGCAAATCGCTATAATCCCGTTGTTCATAATCGAAATGATAGATATCAGCACCTAAAATATCCACATAATCAGCACCGGGATAAAAGTCTTTATAGTCATACGCTTCATCTAATGGCAGGTCGCGCAAACCGTTAGGCCCCCATACCCAAATCAGGTTATTTAAATGATGATAATTGGTATAATGATCATACATCATTTTCCAAAGTTTAATGATGCCGTCATTACCTTTTTTGTTTCCCCACCAAAACCATACGCCGTTCATTTCATGGTAAGGCCGCCATAAAACAGGCACATGGGCATCTCTTAGCTGTTTCAGGTAACCGGCTACCACATCAATCTGGGCAAGCCATTTCTTATTTAAATCTGTATTAGGGGTTGTCAGTTCTTTCCATTGCGCATCAGTCAACTTTCCCTGGATACTTTGTTTCCAATCGTAGGGAGGATTATCAATCGGCCGGCCCTGGTGCCACATGAGTGTTACGAGGTAACCATCCTGCCATTTTTGTTTTGCTTCATTAACCAAATCCTGCCCCAGGTCCTTATCGCCCCAAAGCATAAAATCCGAACCCCACACAGCGGGATAATGTCCTGTAATGGCTTTAGCACTGTCTGAAAAAACGTCACGGTCACTGTTATAATTTTGTTGCCCCGACAAAATATGTTTGCCTTTTATACTATAAAGGAAAGCAAGCAATTTATTTACCTCAGGCGATGCTTCTTTATTTACTGGTTTAAAACTTTGTGCTAATGCCATGAAAGGCAATGATATGATTAAAGTAAGCGGGAGTAGTTTTTTCATTTTAATTAAACAGGCTATTCGGCTTAAAGGCGATAACGGGCTTTGTTCAAAAATAAATAAAAAGTACGGCCGTTTATGGTATGGCTATTGCTATTCATAAGCAATATTTAACTATCTTTCGTCTATATGATACCTATTCCCTTTAGGAAACACTTTATCCCGATTATACTTTCCACGTGTTTGGTTTTGCCTGCTGTATTACAAAGCTGCAAGAAAAAGCATGAAATGATTGCTGAAGATATGTTCAGGATCACACAAAATGAAATTTTCAAAAAGGCCGATACTGAAGGATACATCCCCGTTTTTAAAAGAGTATTCACAAAATACCGGTCTAAGACTGCCAATCCGCTGGTTATCGAATCATTTTTCAAAAAGAATGAATACCAGCCACTTTTAGTTATAAACCATTTAAACAATGGCGATCTCGAAGCTTTACCAGAGTATCTTGATAAGATCAATGAACACGGCCTCGATCCAACTGTGTATCCATCGGCAGAGATCAAAGCACTTGTAGCCAAACTCAAAGACAAAAAGGCTATAAAAACAATTGATGAAGCCTATGAAACTGTTGCCAAGCTTGAGGTGTTAACAGCGGGCGCTTTGATAAAATACTCCAATGCGCTGCAGTACGGGGTGATCAATCCTAAAAAGATCTACTCAAGATATTTTATGGCCACCCGTCGACCTGATAGCACAACGATGCTTGCCACTTTAAACCGGGCAGATTTTAAAGCATTCCTTGACAGTATCCAACCCAAAAGCCCTCAATATTTAGCGTTACAAAAAGCATACAGGGACAGTGCAACTATAGAAGGCCTTTCCCGCGAGGAGAGCAAACGCTACTTATTGGTGAGCCTGGAGCGGCTGCGTTGGAGAAATAAACCTTTCGAACCCAAATATGTGATTGTAAATATCCCCGATTTCAGGCTCGACGTTATCGAAGATGGCAAATCGGTTTTAAATATGAAAGTTTGTGTAGGCCAGGGACGAAACATGAAAAACCAAAACACGCTTGAACATTTTGATGATACAGCGAGGGCCGATAAACCTTTTCCCCGGGAAACGCCGATACTGAACAGCCTGATCCATAGCGTTGAGGTAAATCCTATTTGGAATATTCCCCGCAGTATTGCAACAAAAGAGATCATTGTTGAGGCTGCCGACGACCGTTACTACCTCTCCAATAAAAACATAGATGTTTTTAAGGACGGTAAAAAGATTGAAGATCCGGAAACTATCGACTGGTCGCAGGTTACGCCCGACAATCTGGAATACGAGTTTAAACAACGCCCCGGAGAAGACAACTCGCTGGGTAAAATAAAGTTTCTGTTTAAAAACCGCAGCAGTGTTTACCTTCACGATACACCTAATAAAGAAGCATTCAGGCATACTATGCGTGCAGTAAGTCACGGCTGTGTACGATTAGGTGATCCGCTTGGCCTGGCACAAAACCTGTTTGGAGAAGGCGCCGCCCTCGACACCATTTCGAAAGATATGGTTGAAGATAAACCGAACCCAACCAATATAGGCTTGCCAAAGAAAACGCCTATTTACATCACGTATGTAACCTGCTGGGCAGATGACAATGGCATCATCCAATACCGCCCGGATGTTTATGGCTTAGATATAGTGCTTTATTCACACCTGCAAAGCTTTTTGGCCAAATAAAAAAAGAGCCCGGCAAACTTTTGAGTAAGCCGGGCTTCATGATTTGGTTTATAGTTGGGTTGGATTTAAAACTTTGTAAAATTGAATGACGTATCAGCGCTTGCCATTAAGTTAAGCGGCCCCGTTTCATCCAGGTATTTTGAATAGTACGACTCATCGTTTCCATTAATAAATAAAACGGTTTTGCCGGCAATAGTATTGATAACTTTATTAACCACTTTTGGCGATACCGCGGGGCAGCCAAAGCTTCTGCCGATATATCCCTGCTCATTAATAGCAGCCGGTCCAACATAATTAGCGCCATGTACAACAATGCTGCGCATACGGGCATTGCCGTTAAACCCTTCGTCCATACCGTCAAGGTATAACGAGCGACCATGTTTACCATTATACACTTTATCGGTTACATAAAAGCCGAGACTGCTTTCATGTGAATCGTTCGCATCCGAAAAATGACTTGCCATTTCCTGCCCGCTGCCTGATCCATGTGCAACCCATGTATTGAGCACCAACTGTTTGTTCAACAAATTTATAATCCACATACGCTTTTCACGGCTTGATTTGCTAAAATCAACCACCGTGAGCACGTCGCTGCTTTGAGGTACCTGGTGCGAAAGCTTCAGATTGGTATAGCCTGTTACAGCTTTTTCAAACACATTAAAAGCTAAACCGGCCTCTTTAAGGCGCGCTGCCTCATATAAATTATTAACGTATTGCTCAAATAGTTCTTTAGTTGTAAACGTTGCATTTTCTTTCCTTACGCTCACTGATCTGTTTGCACCATCCGATTTCCAGCTTAAAATTGTTGCTGAAAGGAAAAAAATCGACATAGTGACCCACAAAAAATGTTTCCTCATACGCTTTCCTGAGTTTAATTTAATTTAAAATAATTAGGGTATAGTAACAGGTTTTGGACGGTTTGTTAACCTGGTATTAACAGGTAAACACAAAAATATACTTTAAAACCTAAAATCCAAATTAGTAAACCAATATTTTTTTTACTTAAATGAAAATAAGTTTAAAGATAAGCAATATTTTAGACTGTTATACGGAGCAAAAAAAGGAAAGGTTATGGTTAATTTTACTTAACCCATTTAATTTTATTTTCAAGCGGAATAGTACGTTTACCTTCGGGATACAGGTCGGCATAACCAAGATATAATACGCCCATTACATTATCTTCATCCCGCAAATTCAAAAATTCTTTAAAAGCGGGCTTCAGGATAGCACCGCCGGTACTCCAGAAGGAGGCCATATTTAAGGCGGTTGCACCTAAAAGGATATTCTGAATAGCGCTCGACACAGCTGCAACTTCCTCGAATGGCGGTATTTTAGGCAAATCGCCGCGCTGCATTACCGTAATGATTACATGCGAAACTTTGCTGCCGAGGGTTTTCAGGTTATTGTATGCAGCCTCATTAAATTCTTCGGCAGATACACTCTGTTTATAAACTTCGGCATGTTCGGCACAAAACTGATCGGGATTTTCATAAACAATAAAGCGCCAGGGTTCGGTAAAACCATGGGTTGGTGCCCAATCGGCAAGCTCCAGCAGGGCGGCTATATGACCGTTTGGTGCCTTATGACCATTCATCATGGCTGGTTTTACGGTACGGCGGGTTTTGATATTCTCGGCAACGGTTAAAAAAGTATTGTCCATTTCAGATAAAAAGGGTTGTTGAAATCAGGATTATGAATCACTGATCTCAACAACCTGTAATTATGTTATTAATAAATAGCAGGATATTTCGATGGATTAGCCTCGTTCATCATAGCGTAAACAATTTCAACAACATCATCAACAGAAGGCTTGCTGAAGTAGTCTCCGTCCGAACCATAAGGTGGCCTATGTTCTTTTGCGGTAAGCGTTTTTGGCTGGGCATCAAGCGCATAATAGCCATTTTGGCCTTCCATTATTTTTTGCAGAATATAAGCTGAGCCAGCACCCGGTAAGTCCTCGTCAACAACAAGCAACTTGCTGGTTTTCTTTAACGAAACACCACAAACACCCTCTGTATCAAAAGGGTATAAAGTTTGCGGATCGATAATTTCAATATTGATACCCATTTCTGCGAGCTCTTCCGACGCTTCCTGTACAATGCGTAGCGTTGAACCATAAGATACAACGGTAATATCGCTGCCTTCGCGCAAAACTTCGGCTTTACCAAGCGGTACAGTAAATTCGCCGACATTGGCGGGTAATTTTTCTTTTAAGCGATAGCCGTTCAGGCATTCTATTACCAGCGCAGGTTCGTCGCCCCTTAACAGCGTATTATACATACCTGCTGCCTGGGTCATGTTACGGGGCACACAAATATGAAAGCCGCGCATCGACCCTAAAATAACACTCATTGGCGAACCTGAATGCCAGATCCCTTCTAAACGATGGCCCCGGGTACGGATAATAAGCGGAGCTTTTTGCCCGCCCATAGTACGGTAACTTAAACTTGCTATATCATCACTGATGATGGTTATGGCATAGATCAGGTAGTCAAGGTACTGGATTTCTGCTATTGGCCTTAGGCCGCGCATAGCAAGGCCCATACCCTGCCCTATGATACTTGTTTCGCGAATGCCCGTATCTGTAATGCGGATTTCGCCATATTTTGCCTGTAAACCAGCAAAGCCCTGG
The DNA here is from genome assembly GCF_014643835.1 of Mucilaginibacter rubeus. Classification (GTDB taxonomy): domain Bacteria; phylum Bacteroidota; class Bacteroidia; order Sphingobacteriales; family Sphingobacteriaceae; genus Mucilaginibacter; species Mucilaginibacter rubeus. Next base: position 1,138,086 of record NZ_BMKD01000001.1, read on the forward strand.
TTAACATCGCCTATCGCACCCAAATCTTCACCAAATGCAACGATGCTTTTATCGCGTGCAAAATTGGCGTCGAAAGCTGCATTCAATACTTCCCTTCCATCCATTAACCTGGCATCATCGCTATAAACAGCGGGCACAACAGGCACATACAGAGGCGATTCAGGAGTTCCGGTAAAAAGCTTTGAATTGTAACGTTCGGTATTTTTTGCTTTCTCAGCTTTTAACCATTCTGTTAAAAGCTGGCGTTCAACATTATTTTCGGTGGTAGTTAACCGTAATGTTTTGCGGATGGCCGAAAAAATTTCGCGACGCCCGGCATCAATACTGGAGCGCAAACCAGCTGATAATGCTGATATTACTTCTTTTTTACCCGGCACTGTTTCGGCAAAGGCATCGATCAATGCTGCAGCTTCTTCTATTTCGCTTTTTATTACGACAGCCAATTCATTAGCCGCCTCACGTTGACATTCGCGTACATACCTTTTTGCTTCAGCTTCAAGCTCTTCCAGTTCTATTTCGGTCGAGATTGCCGATGTGATCATCCATTCGCGCATTTTTAACAAACAATCGTGCTCATCTTCCCAGGTAAGGCGTTCCCTGCTTTTATAGCGTTCATGTGAGCCCGAAGTTGAGTGTCCCTGTGGTTGGGTCATTTCGGTAACATGGATCAGCACAGGCACATGTTCCTCACGGCAAATATTAATGGCGCGCTCGTAAGTTTCACAAAGGGCAATATAATCCCAACCACGCACTTTAAAGATCTCGTAACCGTTGCTTCCGTTTTCGCGCTGAAAGCCTTTTAATATTTCAGAAATATCTTCTTTGGTAGTTTGCAGGTTCGCTGGCACAGAAATAGCATACGCGTCATCCCAAATAGAGATGGCCATAGGCACCTGTAGTACCCCCCCGGCATTGAAAGTTTCAAAAAACGAACCTTCGGATGTGGCGCCGTTACCAACGCTGCCAAAAGCAACTTCATTACCATTAACCGAAAATTGTTTCAGATAATCCAGCTCTTTATTTTGGCGATATAGCTTTGACGCGTAAGCTAAACCTAATAAGCGGGGAATTTGTCCGGCGGTGGTTGATATATCCGACGAACTGTTCATCGTTTCAGCCTGGTTAACCCAACTGCCATCAGTATTTACAAAACGTGTAGCGTAGTGGCAGTTCATTTGCCTGCCGCCAGAGGCCGGATCTTTTTCAATATCGGGGTTAGCATATAACTGGGCAAAAAACTCTTTCATATTGCTCATGCCCGTAGCAAACATAAAAGTTTGATCGCGGTAATAGCCCGCGCGCCAGTCGCCGGCGCGGAAAGCCTTGGCCATTGCCAATTGCGCAACCTCTTTACCGTCGCCGAAAATACCGAACTTTGCCTTGCCCGTTAGCACTTCCCTGCGGCCTATTAAACTGGCCTGACGGCTCTCATAACCAATGCGGTAATCATCAATAACAATCTTCTTGAAATCATCAAAACTGAGCTCGGCAGTATTAAATTTACTGGTAGCGCGTGTTGTAGTTTCAGGCATATAAAATTTTGTTTAGACGGTAAAAGTATAAAATTCTATTCTGTATTAGGCAAACTAACAGATAAAACCCCGAGTTTGAGTAATAGTTTTGTAATTACATTAAACCTTTTATATTTGTAATAATCAAATATAACGTATGAAAAAGATATTAATGATTTGCGCGGTAATATTAGGCTTTGCCTTCACCGCATCAGCACAAGATAGCGGAAAAGCTGAGTTTAAATTTAACGAAGAAAAGCATGATTTTGGTAAAATACCACAAGGCACTCCTGTTACTACCGTGTTTGAGTTTACCAATATTGGTAAAGAGCCTCTTATTTTAACAGAAGTAAGACCAACCTGCGGCTGTACCATTGCCGACTATACAAAAACCCCTGTAAAAAGCGGCGATAAAGGCACCATCAAAATCACTTACAATGCTGCCGCTGCTGCTCCGTTTAATAAAACTATCGTAGTTAAATCAAACGCAGTAACTCCCGAAAAATATTTGAACATTGTTGGTGAAGTAGTAGCTAAACCCGCGGCGAGCAAATAACTGATTACATGCTTGATATATCCCGTATATCAATCGGGATATTTAAAAATATATTTAAAAGATCCGGTTTGGGTCTTTTTTCGTTTACAAAGGTTTTACAAAACAGTATTTTGATTTTTAGTAATTTTGCAGGATGCCAAAAATATCTGAAAAAGGGCAACGGATGCCCGCATCACCGATAAGAAAGTTAACACCTTACGCCGATAAAGCTAAGCAGGATGGAAAAAAGGTGTATCATCTCAACATCGGCCAACCCGATATTGCTACACCCGATGGCATGCTGAATGCCGTTAAAAATATTGATTTTAAGGTTTGGGCTTATACCCCGAGCGAAGGCACATTAAGCTATCGCAAAAAGCTTACTGAATATTATAACAAGCTGGATTATAATATTACCCCCGAGGATATTATTGTTACCACTGGAGGCTCGGAAGCGATTACTATTGCTATGATGGCCTGTCTTGATTCGGGCGATGAAGTGATCATCCCCGAGCCTTTTTATGCCAATTATAATGGATTTGCAAGCCAGGGCGATGTTGTGGTTAAGCCTATATTGTCATACATTGATAATGGTTTCGCGCTCCCTCCTATCAGCGAATTTGAAAAGCTGATAACGGATAAAACCAGGGCCATCATTATATGCAATCCTAACAATCCTACCGGGTATTTATACTCAAAAGAAGAGATGGAAGCATTGAAGCAACTGGTTTTAAAGCATGACCTTTACCTTTTTTCGGACGAAGCTTACCGCGAGTTTTGCTATGATGGCCGTTCATTTATATCACCGGTGCACATGGATGGACTTGAAGAAAACGTTGTAATACTGGATACAGTAAGCAAACGCTATAGCGCGTGCGGTGCCCGGTTAGGCTGCCTGATCACTAAAAATAAAGAGTTGCGTGCCACGGCTTTAAAATTTGCCCAGGCCCGTTTAAGCGCAGGCATGGTTGAACAAATTGCCGGCGAAGCTGCAGTTGATACTCCGGATAGCTATTTTGAAGCCGTAAATAAAGAATACACCAGCAGGCGCAACACGCTTGTTAGTGCACTGAACAAAATGGATGGCGTTTATTGTCCTAATCCGGGCGGGGCTTTTTATGTGGTTGCCAAACTACCTATTGACAATGCCGACAAGTTTTGCCAATGGATGCTTGAATGCTTCAGCCTCAACAACGAAACTGTGATGATGGCCCCTGCCACAGGCTTTTACAGCACACCCGGCGCAGGATTAAATGAAGTGCGTATGGCATACGTTTTAAATAACAGCGACCTTAAAAAAGCAATGATTTGTTTGGAGGAAGCATTGAAAGTTTATCCGGGCAGAACGGTTAGCAGTGAGCAGTTATCAGTTGGCAGTTTGTAACAGGCTGCTGCGCCAGGCAGTTTCTTAATTTATTAATACGGCAAACTGCCTGCTTAAAACTGCAAACTATTTCCGTATATTTGTAACCGCTTTACTGCAACTGCCTATTCGGCTAATACAAACTCAAAAAATGGGGTCGACCGGAATTGACAGGATGGAGATAAGTAGGTAAGCATGCAGCGCGTTGGGTGAATTAGCGCTTTAATCTGAACGCTCAAACTTACAAATGGCGAAAATAACTACGCCTTAGCTGCCTAATTTAGAATTAGCATAGCTTTTGTCCCGCCGGTTTTCCGTTTCATCGGATCGGCAATCGGGGCATCGAAAGATGAAACTGGCCTGCTTAGGGTGTGATAAGCGGGTAAGATAAAGCACCTAAGGAAGACGGTACAGGTAAGCGACTGACCTTCCCCTTCCCTACAATTAAACAGAAGCTAAGCATGTAGAAAGCTTACCTTATACCATGTTTGGACGAGGGTTCGAATCCCTCCGGCTCCACCCGAAGGGATTTTCTCAGGAAAATCCCTTTTTTTGTCTATTATCAACAACTCTTTATCTCTCATTATCAGCTCGTTATGTGCAAGAACAGGTAACAGTGTAGGTGTTCGATAGATACCGTTTTTGTAGTACAAATTGCTGTCGAACACCTTAGAAACCAAAACTCTTTTCTCAATGGTATCAGACTGATTATAAATCGATTTCAGGTCTCCTAATTGATGTAGATGCTTCTTCAGAATTTTATAACCCTGATCCTGGTTCCGGGCATACCGCTCTATGTAAGCCTTAATTGTAAATATCTCGGTATTATAAGTTGACGACCAACGTTCATACGTGTCACGACCGATTTGATTACTAATCCATTTTTCTTCCACTGAATGTAGTTTTTCTTCGAGTGTTGCCAGCTCTGATTTCTTATGGTCAATGGTTTCCCGTTGTTCTTTGAGCCTGTTTTCTAACGATTCATCAGCAGTGTTTTTGATCCTGTTAATTTGCTCGCTGGACAGGCTGATATACTCAAGGATTTGTTGAAACTTATCGTGGGCCTTAATCGCACTTATATTATTATGCTTCGAATGTTTGCATTTATAGTAATAGTACCAGTTGCCGGCTTTTCCCCTGGACGGAGCACCGCTGAGTGGTTGACCGCAGTGGCATTTAAGAATACCCCTTAATGGCATTTCATCGCTTAATGTTTTTTTACTTCTATCCGGCTTTTCCAATTTCTGCTGAACGATCTGCCAGGTCATTTTGTCAATTAGCGGCTCATGCCGGGCAGGAAATAAGCCTCCGGGATGTTCTTTGAACGGTTTCGCGCGCACCATTCCTGCGTATACAGGGTTGGCCAAAAGTTTCTCGACCGCAGAATTTCCTCTTCTGTTGAAACCCATCGTTTTCGATTGCTCTTTGATGATTACCAAAGGAACATCTCTCAAAAAGGATTGATATATAAAGTGTACCACTTTGGCTTGCTCCTCATCTATTTCGAGCGTTCGATCTTTTCCTTCTCCAACTTTTCGATATCCAAAAGGAGGCAGGTTACTAAGGAAGCGCCCTTCCTTAGCTCTGGCAGTATAGTTTCCGCCCCGGATTTTAATACTTCGGTTGATATTATCTTCCTCCGCAAGTAACAGTTGTAAACCTGTTCTGAAATAGCTGCCCGGAGTGTCGTAGTCGAAGATTATGCCCTCAGTAACGCTCACTATCTGAATACGATATTGCCGCTGATAATTTTTAACGAGCGTCATTGCCTCTCCCGCATCCCGGCTGAAGCGATCTAACTGATCTACGATCAAGTAATCAACGTGCCCCTGATGCTTTTTAATAAATTCCTGAAGCTTTTTAAAGTCAGGCCGGTCGAAAGTCTTGGCACTATGTCCCCTATCTATGAAAGTATCCACGAGTAGAACATTGTTATTATTGACCCACTGATCGGTATACAGCTCCTGACGTTCGATTGAGCCATTGCTTTGTCCTAAATGACTAAATCGTAAATATCTAATTGCCCGTTTCATATAATTCTCTTAAAGTCGCATTTACAATTATTTCTGCTATTAAATTTAGCAATTCTGTCTCTTTTTCCAACTCATTTTCTGTAAAATGTGTTGCAATTTGTTCGTCAAGATCCAGGCGGACCTTTTTTCGATAAATGCGTTTGTTCTCGCCCGAAGACGGAGTGATTTTTCTTTTTCCACCCATTTTGATAAAATAAAGAATTGGCCAGCTGTCAACAGCACGGATAAGAACCATCCGGATTAACTGGAGACGGATGAGGATAAGTTTGTCGCACATGCAGTGAATAAGCCACCACCACCCGAAATCCGGGGACGCATAAAAGCGAAATCACCAGAAACAGAGCCTTAAGCTCAGGCCTGGACATTGGTGAGTACAAGTGAGTAGTTATTAAAGTTCTATTTACAGGTTAAGCTGCAATAAATTTTGCTGGCTGAAAACGGTAAATATCCTGCGTAGGATCAAAAAAGTTATGGTAGCTAAAGCCGGAACGTTTCAAGACTTTTTGAGCGGCAATGTTCATCCTGTTTACAACAGCCGCTATATCGCCAACTTGCTGGCTGATAAGCGAATCCAGGAACAACGGCAAAAGTGATGACATCAGTTTTTTGCTGGCGTATTCAGTTTTAAGACAAAATTCAATAAAATGTGGATACTGCTTTAAATCGTAATGTTCCCTGGCCAGGTCAGGCGAAATGACATCAATAATTCCAATGATGCGGCCGTCTTCCTTTTTACGAATAAAATGTAGGTAATTTCTTCCGCAATGAAAGCTTATTAAAGCATTTTTCAATAGCGTATCCGCGTCATCGATAGAGTTTAGTCTCTTAAACGGCAGGTATTTCAAAGACTGGTTATCGGAAAGGATCGCATAAATATCGCTTACCATACCAGGCCATCGTTGAAAATCGAGAGCGTTAAAAGATTGTATAAGTAATGTGTCGTTTTCGAGGTGAACAGGCTCCAGCATAGTTTGCGAATATATAAGGAAATGCATTTTAATCGCAATGACATTAAGCATGGAAAAGAGAAATTGTTTTAAAAAAACAACTTGGTTTACTGGAAAGATTTTCGTCTGTAAGGTAATCTTAAATGGCTTCGACCGAAAAATACGCTAAACCACCGAAAAACATGGATTTAAAACTGGCGGTAAAATGCGGAGTTGCGCATGTAGTCATTGAATCTGCGCTGATATTCCCTCTCTATGGCAAGCCTGCGGTTAATGGCAGCACATCGCCAGAAGCAGAATACCCAGGCAAGAATCGCAACTGAAAGACAGGTCAATGTTTCCTTTCTTCTTTCAGACATAAACGGCTCATGATGTTTTGCAATAACAGTTTGTTTACTATGAACGCGGGTGTGCTGACTATTCCCAAGCGCGCCAAATAACGCAAAAGTAGAAATCAGGCAGGCCAATAAAACATTTCTGATAATCGCTTTCATAAATCAATGTGATAAATTTACTAAATAACTTAGTAACAACCAAGTTTTAATCTACTATTTCCCAAATGGCATTATTCTTTCTGGCATCCTGAACCCGCATTCTTATGGTATCTAAAAGATCAGATGCTGGTATACCGGTCAACCGGCAAATTTTGCTGGTGGCATCAGTTGTTATTAAAGTCAGGTCCATAAGTTTAAAGATCTGGAACAGCAAAGATTGTGTAACAATAAAATCTTTAATCCTGAACATCTCCAGCTGATCGGTGCGTTTAAAAAGAATTCCTGTTGTTACCCGGATGAATTCACCGGAGATCAGGAAACGGCGGCAGCGGATCAGGCAGAGTTTGTAAAGGGCTACAACGCAGGCTGCGAGGCTCAACCAAATTAAACAGGGGGAGAATCGCCATGCCGAAAACAACAATGCTATCGCGGTAAGCAAATATGGAAGTGCTTTCATAAATGCGAAAATCTTCGCCGGCCTAATATGTATATCTTCTATCTGCATGATCTTTGAGTTGTTCTAAAAATGTATTGAAGAGTTTCGGTTTCATTGTCCGGTAATTATTCCTGATACCGAACATGCGCTTATAAGCTGCCAGGCTCAGTGATTCCGTATCAAAAAAACGAATGTGTTCATTCCTTGAAATGGTGATCAGCTGATCACGGCAGCTTATGCGCACTTGACCTTGCTGAAGCCAGGCGGAAACTTTGATATCTGTTATCCGGGCAGCCAGGTCATTACCGAAGGCCAGGACGATTTTTCGCCGCGGAAAAGCCTGCCTGATCCAATCGATTTGTTCTCTACACACCCGCGTTCCCAGGGAGATCACTGCTAAATCGCTAAGATTGCCGAAGCGTTGAAAGTTAATGGTCAGCATTGCGATAGCTTCCACAACCGAATGAACGACGATCAAAGTCGGCGCAAACCGGCTTCCGCCTATCCATGCATTTCGTGTGGTAGGAACCCGATGACCTTTTTCGTCGAAAGATTCCCTGTCATCGCCATAGTCAAAAACGGCCTCGGCTGTCAAAGCAAAAAAGCAGCGGACTTCCGTGGGAATTTCGAAGCCCGAAAGGGAGAGTGACATCAGCGCGAAAATCCGTTGCGGGAATAAGAGCGTTCCACCTGGTTTGGAGGACCGGGCCTTTGATCTTCCACATCCCTTATTGCAGCGTAATATCCGGGGCTCAGCCTTCCGGCTGTCTTCTCATCCCGTTTTTTGTTGAACAAGGCATTGAGGCCTTTGTAGATCATATATGAAAGTCCCCCATCCATCAGGATAGAGGCTACAAGCGAAAGCCTGTCTGAACGAATGCCCTGGCGATCGGTTCCAGAATAGTTAAACCTCGTGCCGTCGGCGATCTGCACTTCTTTTCCTTTCCTGTAATTTTCTTTTTGGGCGGGTGTCAGGAATTCATTGTTTACCATATCCGGAACAAGGATCTTTTCCGTATCCGAGACAATGAACTCCCTGGTCTCTGCATCATACTCGACCAGCAATTCCGTTTTATTCCCTTTATCGTCCTGCAATATCCGCAGGAGGTTTTGCACCTCCCCCTTCTCTAAAAGCTGCGCTTCATTCCCTGTCAGGAAATCAGGTATTAAAGGCGTGTGGTATATCGGGTGTATCATCAGGTCGGTCTTTCCGTTCTCGTTCATCTTCAGGGACACCTTGGCATGCAGGGACTTGATCTTAAGATTTTCAGCCTGGAGGTCATGCAATTCAAGTAGTTCCGTACGGCGGCCGGAAAGTAATGCTTTCAGGTCGTCAACATTTAACAGTAGCTGGCCATCTGATGCGAGGCCAATGGTTTCCAGGTCTTTGACCGGAAGATCCTTTTCTTTGAAATTTAAGAGGTTCATCTATCTTTCCAGTTGAAATTCTTGTTCAGTAGTTGTTGATTGTGCTTTTGTCTGATCAATGGCCTGACCGTTACCCTGAGGATCCCGTTTAGCTTCCAGGAGCGCTTTATAAAGGCCATAGTCGGGTTTCAGCGTTTTACGTGCACCATCGCTATCCTCCACGCGAATGCTTTTATTTTTATAGGTTTCCAGTACTTTATAGGTAGTGTCCATATAATCGATCCGGTCCCCCTGTTTAAAAGTGACATCTGCCTGCTGTCTCTGTTCGCGTTTCAGGTTGGTTCCCAAGAGCAGGTTAGCGGTTTTCTGCGCATCGCGTGCAGCTTTGGCAATTTCGAATGGCTCCTCCCTGAGGATCTTAGTAAAATTGTTCATGTAAGCAGCCTGATGGCCGAAGTTATGACCGACTTTGAGTTCTCCCCCGATGATAATAGCTGCGATGGCCGCCCGCATTTCCTCCTTGGCGTATTCCATTGAACCGAATTTACCCTCCATTGGCCTGTTAAGGCGGCTTTCATGCCCGGCCCAATGTCCGAGCTGGTGGATCACCGCCTGGGCATATTTGGTCTCATTTTCAAAATGGCTTTTTTCCGGCACGAATATGGCATCCCTTATTTTGTCATAATAAGCTTCCTGTCCGCCCTCGATGATTACAGCTTTGCTGTCCGCTATCAATTTTTCCGCTTTCTGCAAAGGTGTAAGTGTATCGCCCTGCTCTTGCCTGTCCAAAAAGTCCTTCAGAGGTGTAACGTCCTTCATTTGTTCTGCATTGAAGAGAAAGGATTTGGTGGACTGAGGTTTGTCGAATTCCACGGTTTTCGTTTGTGTAACTCCTGCGCCATCCTTGATCTTTTGTCCTTCGGCTGTCCGTATTGCTTGTATATCACTGGTTTTCTGGAACTCAATCATCGTACCCTTCTCTCCTTCCCTGACCCAGCTTCCGGCAAATCTTGCAGCATCGGCAGTTAGCCATCGTGGATCATCGTACCGTTTCATGCCCAGGATTAGCGCATTCATGGCGCTGTAGCCCTTACCGGTTGAGGGATTAAACGGTTTTACAAAGGCTGGCATGCCATTTTCCTTTACCGGTTTCTGAAAAAGGGAGTTACCCTCTTTAATTTCCGTGATCAGCTTTTCTGAAAGCTGAACAGGAAGTGCTTTGAAGTTTTTGCTCATTTTCGTTTTTGATTAGCAATTCATATAAAAAATTGATGGGATCGATCAGTCTTCCTTTATATTTCAGGCTGAAGTGCAGGTGTTCACCGGTAACCCGTCCTGAGTAACCGGTAATGCCGATGGGTTGTCCCGCCCTGACGCTATCCGAAGTACCGACCATGATCTCCCTGAGATGACCGTAGGTAGATTGAATATTTCCGTGTTGCAGGCAAACGTTAAATCCCAGGCCATTATTAAAGCCGGCGGACCGCACAGTGCCGTTAAGGATCGCGAACACCGTATCCTGGCGGGCGTGAAGGTCAACTCCTCCATGTAGCTGATACTTTCCGGTCACCGGGTTTAAGCGATAGCCAAAGGCAGAATTGATATGCAGATGTCTTAGCGGAAGGCAAAGCATTAAAATGCATACATAAGGTTTCATCGGTCAACGGCGGTGCCTATTTCCTGCTTTTGTTGAGGTATCAGCGGTTCAAGGACCCGGCCCTGCATTCCAGGGTTATCACGGGCGATGGCAAGTGCGGCAAATAAGGCCTGAGAAGTTCCCCTGTCCTGGAGGAGCATCACCTTATACATCGCTTTGAAATCGGCGACTTCCATTGATGAACCGTTCTTATTCAGATCATTGAATACCTCTTGCTTATCTTTTAGTTTAGATATTTCGTCCGTCTGGTAGTAAGCTTCACCTCCGCCCGGAAAACGAACATAGTTTTCAGAGGCGGACCTGATATAGGTCAACACGCCGATGAGCGCAGTTGATTGTCCAGCATCATTTTCCGGTGCTGGCCTTACCAGTACGGGAGTGCCGTTCAGAATTTCGTTCTTCATTACTTTGTGTTTTTAATTTGTCGATGAGAGGTGGCGATCAGGTGCTGCGGGGTGTTCAACGTTCCATACCCGGCTGACGGTCAATCCCAAGCAACAAGTCCAGCCTGATAGTGGCAGCATCACGGATATGCTCATTTTTGAGTACCAGTTCCATCGCTGTGCGATGATGCTTTTTTGTTCCATAGTCTAGGAGGAGCGCTATATTTTTAAGGTCTTTGAAGTCATTTACGGATAGCGTATGCGGCTTATCCCGGAGCAGATCATAGATCTCCGTAGATTTTCTTAATGCAAGGAGGGCATTCGCACCATGCCAATGTTCGCTCGCCCCGCCGTAATCCACGAAGAAATCGTCACGGAAGGCATCCGCTTTGGTTATTTGACCGATAACGCCGGCTTCATCCGCGTGTTGCGCCCACATCTTTGGGTTCATCATCACTATCTTTCCATTCAATTCAGGATCTGGTATCATTTTAATTCAGTGTAGTTTTTACCATTCCCGAAGTAGCCGGGGGCTTGAAGGACACGACCATTTCCTGGATTTCACGGCTGATCCTGTCGAAATTGCGACGCAGCTTTTCATCTGTTTTTCCGTTGAAATCGTAGAACGATGGCAACGGCCGGTAAGCCTGCTCCTCTTTTCGGATTTCTTTGAGATTGAGATTAACCCGGCAGTTTATCGCCGAAGTCTCAAATTTCCCGGTATATGCTTCTTTGACGTCGGCTGCGACCATACCAACCAGTTCACCCGCATTAAGAGATGCAATCTTTCCTGCCGGAATCAGCGCTTCAAGTTTTTCGTTAAGGGAGGTTGATGTTTTATTGCGATCGATAGAAAGCCCCTCCCCGATCTGTTTGGATTTCCCGAGCAGGCGTTCGAGCCAGTCCAGCGTCTCCTTGTTCCTGACAGAACCGGAAAGTACCGTGCCGACCACGGCAGTTATCGTAGCAGCCGTATCTTTCCCATATTGCTGTTGAAATTGGGGCAGTTCCTGCAGGCCCATCAATACGGCAACCTTATTGCTTCTCGCTGTAGCGATGAGGTTTTCAACCCGGTGTACAAACAGCGTAGGCATTTCGTCAACGATCAGGGCTGAGGGGTTATTTCCTTTCGTGTTGATCAGCTTGGTGAGGCGGTTGATGACAATGGAATAACAGGCCGAATTTATATTTTGCGTATTGGGGTCATTTGCCAATACGAGGATACCCGGACTTTTTTTATCAGATATTTTCAGGTTAAAATCGTCCCCGGAGAATACCCAGTAAGTTTCCTTGGTTGCCAGGCGGCTGATAAAGATCTTGAGCGTGCCGATTTGTCCTTCCAGTTGATTAAATGCCTTGGCATCATAGGCCGTCATGAACGGTGAAAGCAACGATTTGAGTTCCGGTTCAGAAACCAGGGCATTGAATATCTCCTCGTAAGATCGATTCAGCAATGCCAGTACATGAGGAAAGCTTGAGTAGATACCTCCTCTGTACTTACTCATAAAATAGATGCAAGAAGCCAGGAAATTAATCGCCGACTGGGTGAAAAACTGATCACTTCCTCCCGAGCGGTCACCTTTTTTTAGGGCTTCCACCAGTGCCTCGGCCGTTTCAGCGGCGTCGGCCAGTGACCGGATATAGTCCGACCGCCAGGGATTAATGCGGCGGCTTTTCTCCATGTCGTTAAGATTGATCACATGAAAAGTAAAGCCTTTCAGCCTGCCGTTTTGTTTACCAAGGAGGTAGTGGTAATAAGCGATCTGGCCGAGATCAGGAAACTTCACATCGTACAGGCATATAGAGAACTGTTTGAAAATCAGCTGCCTGATAAAGGGGTTGACGATACTAAATGATTTTCCGCTTCCCGGCGTCCCGATAAGCATCACAGATCTATAGACATTGCAGATATTGATCCAGCCTTTTCGGACCCTTCCCCCGTAGTAAAAGAGCATCGGAATATTAACCGAATAGGGTGTTTCGATTTTCTTGACCGGCTGCATGAAGCTTTCCGCTTCCGAGTTCCATTTGTCCTTACCAAGTCCCGATCTGATCAGCTTTGAAACATTGTCCATCGCTGTGCTCATCATTATTGCCCCGATAAAAGAACAACACAGGTACAGCAAATCATACCTTGATGTATAGGCAAATACAAGAGGCGAAGCGCGCCCAAGAAATACCATGCTCCCAAAAAACAATAACAAGCCTGTCGTTAGGGGATAAATGATATAAGTTTTGGGATCGAAATCTATTTTCTTTTTTGCCAGCGTCCCCACACTGACCAGGCAAATGAGTCCCATGGTTGCCAATTTGCTGTAGAGGAGCGTTGAGTAAAAAACAAGGTGGCTAAGCTTATTTAATGGCGTATGAAAAATTCCCCAGAAAGGTGCATCCGGGTATATAAAAACAGCTGCTTCCAGCAAAATAGAGACATAAATGCCGCATTGAAAAAAACCATGCAGTTTTTGTTGTTCACGCGTTTCCTCCATGAAATAAGAGGTTGGAGATATAACGGACCACCGGCAACTGCGGGTGGCCGATCGAGCAGAAGCTAAAGCGCGGGATCTAGTTATCCGGCTCCAGTTCCTGCAGGTAGACCGCTATGATACCGATCAGTTCGTATCTGAGGAAAGGGTCGTCCTCTTCAAGTCCGATTAGCAGCGGCGCGCATAATTCTATCATACTGGTGAGTTCGTAATGCAGATTGTGCCCGTTTATTAAGCCAAGATATCTGACCGGAAATTCCTGTTCAAGCACCAGTTTTACATAAGTATAAGCTAAAAGATCAGTCATAAGCTAAGATCAATTAATTGGGCAGGGCATCTGCATCAAGGATATCCTGGTAAGGTATGGACAGCGTCAAAACACGGCCGGAGACTTGTTTTTCACTGAGCTCGACCTTTAGGACTTTATTTCCTGGGATGGACAGTTTCCTGAGCACGAAAACATTCCTGTAATTCCTGGAAAAAGCGGGAATGTTATACAACTCCAGCTCCGGAACGATGGGGATCGACTGGCTATTGGCCGCTTTGGCGATTTTCTTATCTTCTATGCTGAAGTGAAAATCGGCGATATCGTACTTGATTCGGGTTTTATTACGATAAGCAATGTCCAGGAACAGGTAATCCCCGACACTGTAAATATGGTTGACCAGCCCATGGATCCCATAAGCAGTTGCGCTTTCCCTGGGTTTTCCAGCCTTGGCGGAAATCAGGTTGGTTGCCATTGACCTAAGCTGATTTTGCGAAAAGCCGATTCCCGAAATATCCAGCGGATGTGTGTCAGGCGGAAGAATTTCAATTTCGGTGGGCACTCCGGCGTAACCGGGAACTAAACGGTACTGTGCAATAAACTTTTCACCTGCCACGGTCAGGATCGCGCTATCGAAAAATTTTGACGTGTCCCGGAGCTTCAGGCGGAGTACATTTTTTAGGGGGAGATCCCCGGCGAGCTGTTTGCTGGAAATATCCACATACTGGATCGGCTCTGGAGAGATAAAATGGATCGTGGCCTTTACAGGCAAGTATACGAGCGGGAGCTTGTCCTGCGCAAGGCATACCGATGCAAACAACGTCAAAACGAAGAAAATTATATTTTTCATAAAAAAACAGTATTAAATGTTCGGATAAATAAGGGGCATTCCCGATTAAAACTTTTGGGGCATTTTCCTGCCGGACAGGACCTCTTCGTTTTTCTGAGCGCTAAGCAAAGTATCCGGGTCAACAATAAACAAGTACGAGTTGTATTTCAGTTTAGCCTTGTTTTTACGGATCACTTCAGCAATGGCAGAAGATGTGGACTGGAACATTTTACTGACAGAGCTCATCAGGAATTGGTTGTTTCCTGTGCTGCCGTCAATGGAGAAGCCCTGTACCGTATTACCGCCGAGATCTTTAGTAAAATCGCGAAATGCGGAGGATGGTATATAAAGGCCGGGCATGCCGTCCATGTCGTAGACGTCCAGTTTTACCGGCAGTATCTTACCATGATATAAGATAGAAGTGATGGACAGCGTAACCCGTTGTTCCGAAAAACCGCTGATGAGGGCATAAAGGTAAGTTCCCTTAGCCACCAGGTTATTCCCTGCCCGGATATCTTCCAGTAGCCTGATCCTTATCCGGGAGCCGGCATATCCGGTCAGATTTTCATCTATAACGGCACTGATCAGCGATGGTGTTTTTTCAGGGAGTATGGTATTAAAATCCTCCGATAAAGAATCTGCCTTGCTGACCGGGAGTCTGACCTGCTCGTCCTGCCGCCTGGCTATGGCTTCCGCTGCCTGTTTTTTCTTCACCTCATCTTTGTAACCGGGATCATTTTGCCTGGAAATGCTATCCATAATTGCCATTTGCTGACGAAAGATTTCCATTGGGTCCTGTTCATGTGCGGGGCGCGAAGCAGGCACACCTGATCGTGCCCTGCCCATGTCCTCTAATGCCGTGGCCATAACCTGATCATTGCGAGGCCAGCCAGTCTTATCCGGTAAAACATGAGTTTTTTTGAGGGCAAGCTGCATCGAATCAAGCAGTTGCTTGCTGCGATCTGCAGTATTGTTGTCGAATGCAGGGTCAGATGAATTTTCTTTGGGGATTATCCCCACGGCGGTAACACCATTAGCTTCCTTATAGGCATTACGGTAAGCGTCCAACTTATCGGAAAGCTGCTTCCTGCTAATATCAGCGGACACATTGCCCACCGTACCATTAAAGCCTGTTGGCTCCTTAACTACCTTTTCAGGGCTTGGTGAACTGCTCTGCCAGATATAAAAGAAAAAGCAGAGAAAGGGCAGCAATATAGCAGGCAACACATATTTGGGCTGTTTAAAGTTGATTTTCATAAATTTTCATTTTAAAGATTGTTTTAACCTGGAGAGACGGTCAAGTGTACTGTCCAGCAAAACACTGTCTGTTGGGGTCAGCTGTTTTTTTGCCGAGAGGCTATCGACCACCCGCCTGAGTTCCAGGGCCTGCCGTATCGATGTAGCTATGCCCGTGATCCGATCGAAGCCCTGCTGCACTCCCCTTGTCACCGGCTGGTGTACTTTTTTTTCTGAAGAGTGGCGAAAAAGGGTAAAGGACAACAGGAATGACAGGATGATCAAAACAATCATACAGCTGAACAAAAACTTCGGATATGCTACTGATAATCGCTTAACAGCCACTTCCCCAGCCTGGAAATAAGTACCGAACTCCCTTCTGAGTTCGCTGTACAGGGTGTCCCTGGGATCCCTGTTAGAACGAATTCTTCTCAACATCCTGTAAATCTTTATTTTCGAGCGTTTTCCAGTTGGTAATTAAAACACCGTGCGGGTTATGATCACTTCTTGGTATATCCTTTAGGTTACCTTCTGTAATGAGGGACCGTACCACGGTAGAACTACGGCGATCGATTTTCAGCTTTCCATAGAAGCGGAAATATTGTTTAGGCATATTGACAACAATAGAATCCGTCTGCAGGGTAAGAACCGAGCTGGAGGAAAGGATAGAATTAAAGAAGCCGTTCTCTTTCAGGTTATTGTACTGTAGCATCCCGGACTCATCCACCAGGTACATCGCTTTTTTCATCTGGTATTCCATGTAATTATCATCCGGTGTCAGTGAAAAAAACAAGGAATGAAAGAGATCGACGTCAGCCCTGTACTCTGCGGGCCGGTTCATCTGTACATCAGTCTGCCTCGCCAGTATGGGAATATTGTTATCCAGTATGTAAATGGTTTTCTGAGCGTTGGATACAAGCCTGAATGCGTAAAAGAAGTTCATACCGACAATCATAAGAGAAGTAAACAGGCTTCCCGCGGCAATGAATGTCGCAAGCCGGATTTTGGCCTCGATATTTTTGATGATCATAATTTAATTTTATGTAAAAAAGGGCCTGAAAAGAAGCGGCCCTGGAAGTGGATGAAATGGCATACGATGCAAGAAAAATCAGGATTCGGCGAAGGAAGCCTGACTCAAAAGAAGCTACCTGCGGCTTTTCTGGCGGCTCCGGTAACTGTACCTGCACTTCGGGCAAAAGTCGACGTGGCGGAGCTGATCCCGGACGTTGAGATGATCCAAGTGGAGATACTTGGTACGGTAAACATGCAAATCGCTCCGATCAGGAAAACAATGATGACAGTACCAAAGGAAAGTACCCCGTTGCCTGCAAACCAGGCCATTTTTTCGAGATTTGCATTGAGCCCGTTCTCTCCTACCAGTTCCGTGTATTTGCTGATCTCCGATTTCAATGCATACTCCTGCATTAAGCCACAGATGTACATGATCAGGTAAGCAATACCGCTGTACAAGTTGACCGATATAAACCGGGCGATCCATGTGCTGAAGCTATCACGGAAGGCCGGAAGGATACTTGCGGCGACAGCAAAAGGTCCGAGCATGATCAGGATCGAAGAATAAATGATCTGGATCATGAAGATCACATAAACCGCGAGCCGGAGTATCCATATTCCAAGTAGTTCCAGCAATTGCGTGAACAAGAGCTGCATACCTACCGTAAGCCGGTTCTTCAGTTCAAGCAAAGGAGAAACAACATTGCTGATCCCTTCCTTAACCGTGCTGGTAACGGAATCCCATGCCTCCCCATACCAGGTATCACTCTCTTTCTCCGCAACCTCGGTTTGCGCCTGGAAGGTGTACAAGGAGTTAGCTACGGCCAGCATTAGTGCTGACCTGTTAACGCGCAGGTTGTCGACAATCGCCTGCTCACTATTGAACATTTCTTCGGTCTGGTTCGCTACCAGTTCTGTTGGAAAAGCGATCATTTGGGTAAACGGTCCCCACCAGAGGATTACCATAGACAAACCAAATGGCCTCAGCAAGGGCATTATTTCCAATTGTTTATCCCCTGCCATCATTTCATAAGACCGAATAGCGAAAAAGATGATCATAAATATCGCGGCGAGCGCCTTGGCATCATTAATAAAGAGATCGAAATGGCTCCATATGCTGCCTTTGAAGCCTTTCAAAAACGTCATGATACCGGATTCATATACACCATCGCCCTGAAGATATTGTAACGTCTTCGTTTTATCGGATGTACTTGGTGTCTGCCCGAAAACTTGAACCATGGCAAGGCAGAAAAGGATTAAAAGGGTTACTTTCTTTTTCATTGAAGATGCTGTAAAACTTGTTTAGCGATCCGGACGTCGGTATCAGGAGTCCAGTTGCTGACCGTCACCCGGCCAGCCTGAATGTGCTGCTGCTGATTAGTCATGCTGATCGCAGCGCGGGCCGAGGATGTCCGGATCGCCCACACCCCTGCAAGCCGCCGGTATTCCAAGAGGTATCTGTGGTACGCGAGGATACGGGCTCCCCGGTCGATGGTGGCCGAACGCGCTCCTTCGATCCGTTCTTTCAACATATCGAGTTCATTTTTATACCAATCAAAGAGGCCTTCAGCTACCACCCTTTCGCTTACTTCGGAAGAGAGCCCCGCAAGAATGGATGCGCTGGTATAATTCAGCACCGGTTTAAGTTCGTTGCTATAGTACAATTGCCATAACAGATCGACGTCAGAAAGTAAACCTGACTGGTTGGTGATTTCCGCCAGCGCGGTGTTGCGGATGGTATCGGACTGTATCTTGTATTTACCGTCTGTGCTGTTCATGGCAGCAACCAGCGCCAGTCGCTGGGTCTGCGGACCGTTGACGCTCAGCGGGCGCAGGTCTGTCTTATGATAGTCAGGATGGAAAAGGCCCCATGTTAGCCAGTAGAGCGGATTTAGGCTGAGAAAACCTGCTTTTGGCGTAAATTTATTCTGGTCCCACTGGAGGTAAACCATGCGCTGTTGCTGGTAGCGAACACTTTCATCATTGACTTTTTTCTGCGCCAGGCAGTGCTTATTCGTCAAGAAAGCGATCAGGATAAGTATGATATACTTCATTGGTGTAAATATTTAGCGTTTTGAATGATCTGACTGACATATAATTTATCCTGACTGATCCAGCCGGGAAATGGGGTTGCAGCCGCGATGATACCACGTTGTTTTGCCCAATACATCGATTTCCATGTCCCATAAGCCAGTCCGTCCAGAATCTGAAGTTGGGCAATTACCTTCCGGAGCAGTTGGTCACGGGAGTTATAGTCAGCGAGGATGTTATCCCCTTCTTTTAAGATATAGCCGGACACTTCGGATGCCAAGACAAGCGCTCTCGATCGCATCTCGGCGGTCATATTGCCTGCAAAGGCCAACAGGTAGGGCTCGCCCTTCGCCAGGTTAAGTGCCTGCTCAATGTATCCGGACATATCGGCTATAATAGAAGCGATATTGCGGACGGCGAGACCATTTTTGAGGGCAGAGTTAACATTTGACAAACCTTCATAGATCATAGTTTGGGCGATGATCACCGAACCAACATTGGTATTAAGGTCAGTGATATGTTCATTGATGGCGCTCAGATATTGTTCATGGGCGGCTTCCGCGCTACTCCGGGCGAGACCATTCTGATTAACCGCAGCTAAATGCTGCTTGTCAAAAACTGCTTTTTGGCCTTGTACCGAAATCACTGAACTTGTTACTAGGAACAAGGCCATAATTAAAGTGACTTTTAATCTCATGGGTGTAAGTATTTGGCATTCTGTATAATATCGCGGGCAACACTTTCGTCCGCATCGATGAAATCCTGAAAAGGGTTTGCAGCTCTTAAAAACGAGGCAAGACTGGAATACTGCATCATATTCAGCATGTTCTCTGACAGGTCCTGGATCTTGCTTAATTCGGATAGTACATAGTCAAATAGAATTTTGCGATCGGATATTTTCATCTGGTTTACATCACCTATAGAGAGCGAAAGGCCTGTTAGGTATGCTATAAGGCTCCTGGCCTGGGAGGCAAATTGTAAGGCGGATTGATAGCCTACCGCGATCAGTGCCGGGTTTTGATCCACCAAATGCAGGATCATTGCCTGGTTACTGATGATCCGGTTGACCATCGGTGTGGCATAGATGCCGATATCCGCTACATTGATCGCTGTGCCGAGGACGTTATAACGTTGCTGCAAAGTGCGGTACATAACCTTCGTTTTGTCCAGGAGCGTGAGGTTAGCCTGTTCATTCGCTGATAACAGGGCCTGTTCATTTTTAGCTTTGACCTGAAGCTTATTCTCCGATTCCGACTGCCCTACAAGCTGATGAAGCGCCGGGATATCCAGTACTTTTTTCTGGGCGAAAACATCTATCCTGTCAACGGCTAAAGCCATCAGCATTAACGAGAGCATTTTTATGACCGGTATTCCATTAATTTCTTTCATTGTTTTAAATATTTGGCGTTGCTTAATACCTCGTTAGCGATCCGTACATCCTGGTTCTGCCATTCAGCCCAGGGATTCAATGAGTGTAATACGCCGTTGATCTTTGCCCAATACATGGCCCGGTTCATACCATAGGCGATCCCGCGAAGAATACGCAGGTGATCGGCGATATGATTAAGCAGCTTCCCGCGTTCGCCGGAATCCATCAGGTTCCCTTTTCCTCCTTTGAGTACAAAGGCACTGACCTCGGCGGCGAGCATTGATGCGCGTTCTTCAAAGTCCCTGGCCCCCTGTTCTGCAAAAAGCAACAGGACAGGGTCTGATTTGGCAAGTTTCACTGCTGACTCAACATCTCCGACAATATCAACCCCGCATTGCGCAATGTCCCTGATAGCGGACAGGTTATTAATTACCGCGGACACTTCGCTAAGGCCTTGATAGATCTTGTTTTGAAGGTTATTCACCACAGTCAGCTGGCCGCTTACGGCAAGCTGGCCTTTTTGAATAAGGTCCAGCTTATCATTGGTATTGTTCAGTTGCCCGTTAATTGTGGATGAGTTGATCAGGATCGCGGAGGAAACTGCAGGGTCAACCACGAGTTCCTGCCCCCAGGTTTTGCGGGGAGCTAAAACGATTACCAGCAGGATCAGGCCCGTTATGTGTTTAAGAAAATCCATCTTTTATACTATTAGTTTGTGTAATGAAAGCAGACAGGGACTTCCCGCTGCTTTTGAAGTCTGCGATAAAGGCGTCAAGTCCGTCCGGGTAAGATCCATATTGCCTCACATAGCGTTCAACGGCAGACTTCTCAGGTTTCTCCGTGGTGTAAGTCAGGTATTGTTGCAGTGAAACTTCAACGCCGTATACTTCACCGACAGCACCACGACGGATGTACACTTCCTTAAAGCGTCCCCGGTTTCCCGTGTTATCAAGTTGATTGATCGTAAATATTTTCCGCCTTTCCGTTTCATTGATAGAGAGCAGGGCGGCGATCTCGTTATAATTGTCTTTAAATTTTGTCTGGTCCAGCAGGCAAACTGTATCCGAATTATTGATGATGCTGTCTTTTACTACGGCATTTCCAATGATATCCCCTAGCTCCTGTGTGACGACTATAGCTTCGCCCCAGAATTTACGAACGGTTTTATAGAGGTAAAGTAAGTATCCAGCCATTAACGGACTTGCAATTGCCTTCCATGCCTCCTCGACAACCAGCGTTTTTCGCCTGTCCGAGCGGTAACGCATCTTTTGGATAAAGACGTCCATAATGATCAGGGTCACAATCGGAAAAAGGATCTTATGTTCTTTGATACTATCGATCTCAAATACAATAAAGCGCTCGTTAAACAATGAACGGTCAGCTTCCTTATTCAGGATAGTGGCGAATTCTCCGCCCCGGTAAAACTTCTTCAGCACATAACGAAATTCATCGAAATCAAACACAATCTTTTCTTCTGTCCTGATCCGGGGAATATGTTCCAGTGCGAACTCGTAGAAAGTATTAAAGCTTAATTCACCGTCCCTGGCGAAGAACTCACTGTAATAGGCGGCGACCACACTCGCGACGACATCCCTTTCAACCGGACTGAAGGCCCCGTCCGCTCCTTTCCATGCTACCCCGATCAGCGTACACAGAAAATCCTTTTTTTCAATATTATATTCCGTTTGATCGATACGGAAAGGGTTCATGGTTATAGGCTTCTGATCGGTATAGGTGATGTACTTTCCGTTATAATAGGAACAAAGACCGCTATAGGAATGGCCTGTATCAACGATAACCATATCCATGTTGTACAGCATATACTGTTCGATCAGGCTTGACATAAAAAAGGACTTACCCGAGCCTGAAGGCCCTAAACAGAACCGGTTCCTGTTATTGATGCGCCCAGTTCGCATAGGCAGATCAGAAAGATCTATCCCGATAGGCACACCCTGCCTGTCGGTAAAACGCAGAAGAAAATCAGAGGGCTCATCTTTAGGAAGGGATTCCTTGAAAAAGAAACAAAGGGCCGCATCACAAGTGGTCAGGAACCAGTCATAATCCTTCAATTCCACGCCATTCCCAGGCAGGGCTGTCCTGAAAAGTTCCAGTTGATTGTAAGCATTCCTGCTGGGAATGATACCGAGCTGAAACAAAGACGCTTCAATAAAATTAATCGCCTTTTGGACGGCTGAATTCCCCGCTGTGACAACAATATTAAAATGGCAGTTGACCAGCATCTGGTTCTCGCGGGCTACATCGTTCAGCAAATGATCGATATCTTCCACGCAAAGCAGGTTTGCGGGATCAGGAATCCCTGAATGGCGCTTCTTTTTCTGCTCCAGCTTTCTAAGGGTCGCCACCTGGTTTGGAATTTCGATAAGCTGGTTAAACAGGATGGCATCCGCCCCGGGAACCTTAAACAGGAAAGAAAGCAAATCCACCGGAAAGCCGCGCATACTTTCCTTTTCATTCAGTTCGGTGTGTGCAGTTACCTCGATGGGGAGATCAATATGATCGATATTGACAAGACTGATACAGCGCACTGACCTTTCCCCTATTTTCAACTCGGTTTCCGAGGGCTGAATATTGTCGAGCGCCAGGGAACCTTTACTGAAATTCATGTTGAGCACCTGCAGGACAAATTGGTTAAGCTCAGCCTCACGCATCGCATGGGCTGATGGGAGGATGCCGATGACTTTCCCGACCGCATGCCGAAAGTCCGCGAGCATATGCGCATTATAGGCATAAAAAGCCCCCCTTTTTACCATTCTGGTTATGGTAAGATAAGTGCTTACTTCCAGGCATTCGCGGCCTTCGAAATGTGCATTGTAGCGTTTCTGCAGGTATTCGTTTGCGGGCGGACTTCGATATGGATACCTGCTGATCACATCTTGCTTCTGCAGGATATAGCCATCGCCCAGGATTTTAACAACATTGATCAGCTGACGATGAAATTCCTCGTAGCCGGCCGGGTAGGCGGAAAACCGAACAACCGGATTTTCCATACGGATGACCACAGAACATTCCCCGTTGAGGCCGATCAGGAGATCGTAATCATCACTTTGATCAACGCCGGCATAGGGTATATTAAACAGGTTTTTGACGCCCATAACGATTGAGGATAAAAATTTTTGAAGTGCGGTTTTTTGCATGAAGCCCGCCTTTTTGTCTGGCAGCAGTGTAAAGGAGCCCTCCTGCGACAAAGCCGATTAGGACAAGTGCGCCTAACCACATATTGATCATGGTCATCGTAAGGGCACCGAATACAAGCCCTGCCAGCAGGGAAGCAATACCCCAGTAAATAAACTTACCTCTGAAGCCTTTGAAAATAAGGGGCTGCTGGAGCCCCTTATAAACCGGATATTTCCTGGCCATTACAATCCAAAGAAAGCTTTGATGATCAATGCGGAAACTACCAGGAAGACTGCTGATCCTCCCCATCCCATCAACTCTTTGTTGATGTCCTGATCACCCGAGTTCCACTTCGAATAAACACGGATGGCACCCACTATGCCAACTATACCGCCAATAACGAGCGTGATGTTGGTGACCGGGGCAATGTAGGTTTTAAGTGTTGTTGTTGCGGTGTTCAACCCGTTCACACCATTTTGCGCGAACGCAGGAGCAGTAAGGGCCAGCAACAAGGCCAGTACCCATAACTTTTTTGTTTTTGTAAACATTAAAGAGGAGAAAAAATGAAGGCGGAGATCTTTTAGGCCAGCCGGGAGACGGCAGGCTATGGTAAAGGGCCGTTCAGATCACGAACAACGCCCCTGCGGGATTACCCGAAAGAAAAAGGCTTGAGGCGCCATATGAGCCGGATTTCGGCTATGAGAAGAAAATATTCCAGGAATCTTTTACAGGCGAAAGCGACACGCCAAAGAAAGCAGGGCATTCAGATTCCGAATGATGCCGGCAAAATAGATGGCGTTTAAGCGGTAGTCCGCTCCAAATTGGATTAATGGCCATTTATCGAAAATTCCGGCATACATATAAATTATAAAAGCAACCGCCTGGTCGGCTCAATCAGAGCAAGCAGCAGGCTGGTTAGTGCAAGCGGGTCAATAAGCTAACACGCGTGGTTCAGAAACTGACCGCCTTGATATATTCAACAGATTCATCCCTGGCAAGGTTAAACAGGTCTTTAAGGGACACACCACCAGAAGCTATTACGGGAGATTCTGTTCTTAAGGCAGCCGGTTCATCTTGCACCATGTGTACCGGCTCATCATCAGGAATAAAAGTAAGTTCCTGTTTATCATCGGGATGTCCGGTGTGTTTGGCCCGGAAAAGGTCCCATAAAATCAGGATTGCATAATAGCAGGTATAGATACCTAATAACCAAACGGTAAATTTTATCCAGTTCATAACATTGTATTTTGCATGTAATTCCGGATCACTGTGATCAGTTCCGGTTGGGTTTCAAAAAGATGATCAACAGCGAATGCGATCAGTTTGCTCATATCTACTTTGGTGGCCAGCTTGAATTTATTAAGCCTTTCGACGGTCAGTTTATCAAACCTGACGTGGACAAGATTCCTGTTTTTGCTGTTGTCGTATCGATATAGGGTGCGAAGGATACTGCCATCATCAGGTATTATCAAGTCGTCCGGCAGGATGCGGGGCGCCTTCTTGTCATATTCCCCGGTTGATGCTCCGGGATCAGGAGCTGGTTTGGATTTCATATTTTTTTCTATCAGGGCGCTTCGAACAGCAATCCAGCTACCCAATAGGATTAACCCTGTTTTAACATATTTCATAAACTTGAATTTTGAATAAACTGTTTAATTACTGTTTTTAGCTCAGGATTATTGCTGATCAAATGCCTGACAGCGAAAGCCACAAACCTGGTGACGTCAACGCCTGTAGCTATTTTGAATTTATTGATAAAGTCGGCAGACTCCTTATCCAGCCTGAAATGAACCATTGTTTTATGATCGCTGTTATCATACTCCATTAGTTCGGTTAATATTGGGCTGCGAATTGTTCTTTCCCTCTTGGCAGTGGCCTTTTTTGATGGCTCAGTTTCAGTTTTTTTTGCCTCGGCCGTGGCTTTCTCCGCAGTTTTTGCCATTTGCTCGCGGAGTTGGCTGGCTAAAGATTTCATTTTTTCCATAGGCGGTCTGCAAATATTT
Organism: Mucilaginibacter rubeus; assembly: GCF_014643835.1. GTDB lineage: Bacteria > Bacteroidota > Bacteroidia > Sphingobacteriales > Sphingobacteriaceae > Mucilaginibacter > Mucilaginibacter rubeus. Next base: position 1,163,178 of record NZ_BMKD01000001.1, read on the forward strand.
CTTCGAGAACCGGAGCTATAACCGGGTACAGGGACAATGGCATCTGAAAAGTTGTAATGCGCTGGAAATCGATCTTGTCGGGCAAGGGCCGCGTGATCCTGCCAAATTTCGAGAGCTGTTCATTAACCTCCGACATGATCTCAAATTTGACGTTGGCCTTGATACGGTTCGGAATAAAAACCACATCGATTTTAGGGTTCACTTTTTTTATAACTACGGTAAACAGCACTGTAGATTCAAAAGTAAATTCTTCATATGCGAATGGGCAAATCACCATATCCGCGGATTTGAACACCGGAAGGAGACCATCATCATCCAGTTTGCCGGGCAGGTCGATCAATATTGCGTCATTCTTGCTTTTCGTAAGCACGGGGCTCAGCATGGGAAAAGTCTCCAGCGTCGAAGGGATTACTTCATATGGTTCCGCATTCTCAAGGACTTTCGCCTTTTCGTATTTCTGTGAAACTGACTGCTGATAATCCATGTCAATTATAGTGACCGGCCATTGTTTAGCCAGGCTCAGGTAATTTCCTGACAGAACGGTAAGCGTACTTTTTCCAACGCCTCCTTTTTGGTTTCCGAATAAACATATCATAATTTTTGAATAGTGAAGTTTAACAATACGGTTCGTCAGCGCGTATTTACCCTCGCCTTTTTCATCCTCCTGCGTTTCATTCCCAGTACCTGTTGATCATCAACATCGTCAGCGATTATAATGGGGCCGATCAGGCCCTCAACAGAAGTATATTCGCTGTAATAGCCAGGCTCTCCATCATATGGATGACTATCTTCCCTGAAATCCGGGGCAATTAACGGGGGTGTGTGATTCGCGCAACTTTCCAGCAGCAACTTAAGACTGAGGATCTCGCTGCCCTTAAAAACCTGTTTGGTGCGGTGGTCAATGACTGTATATCCATAAGGCTTTTTGCCTTCCGACGAATGAAAGATAAGATCAACATTATATGTCTCCTTCATGACCCGGATAAAATCCCCTTTGTATTTTTCCGAATTAAAAAGTGTTTTGAGTGCTTCGATCCGTTCTCTATCAGGGACGTACTTATCGATCTTTCGTTGCAGCTTATCTTTATCGCGGTAGTCACGGCCAAGCAATCCGCTATTCTCCAGGATCATGTAAAACTGGGCTATTGTACTAAAACGATATTGTAAAGCGAAGGTATAACCGAGCACCTTGTCGATACTTTTTAACGCCCTGTCACGTTCAAAATCGCGATTGATCTGTATGCCGTTTTTATCAATCCTGGAGCTGACCATATGTACATGATTATTGTTGGTGTCCTTATGAAAAACGACGAGATAGGGCTGATTGCCGTAGCCCATCTCCTTCAGCCACATTTCTGCCGTCTTTGTGAGCTCATGTTTATCATAATTTCGCCCTGACGCGGAAATCACGGCGTGAAACTGCGTGTTCTTCTTTACCCTGGTGTTTTGGGAGGAAATCATCAATAGGTAATTGATCAAATCCTGTGGGCGCGGATGGTTCAATCCCTGTAATGCACCAAAGTTGGCTTTCAACATCAGTTCTCCCCTGTTCAGGTCCATTTTATCTGTGTTATACCGGACTCCTGCAAAAGTCATCGAAGGTTTCTCAAGAATATGTGCGATCATGAGTATAGAAAATAGATTGGTAAACCGCAGGATCAAAAGAACAGCCGATCACTTCGTCACTTTAACAGGAGATCATGCTATCAGCTCTGCCTAACTGATGATCACGGGATCAACCGATCATGATATTAAATGACCAGCTTAACGGAAAATCATGCTATTAGTGGCTCTGCCTAACGTACGATCAACAGATCATTCGATCTTGATAACAAATGTGCTCACGATCATCATAACTGGCGATCAATCCATCAAAAGATCGGCTGATCTGCTGCGTATGCGATCTTCCGATCAGCTTATCTTCGGAACATGTGAACCAAAGAACCGGATATCACCATATCTTTGGAGCAGCATATCAACCAATCATCAGATCGTGATATCTGATAGCCTTACCGCGGCATTTTTTTTAAAAATTGATGGAATCTAACGTCCCATAGCCCTGATGATTTTTCGGAAGGTAGCCTCCAGCACCTGCTGAACTTTAATATAATCATTAAACAGGTAGTTAAACCGGTCGACAATCAAGGGATCCAGCTGGCCTTTCAGGTTGAGGACATTGGCATGCTTTGCCAGTTGATTAATATTATTGCCAATACGTCCCATTTCGGCCCCCACATCATCAAGGTATTTGATAAGCACCCTGGAATTGACGACTATTTTCTGAGTATCAGCCAGGACGCGCATTCTGATAAGCTCCGTTCTTGATAAGCCCAATTGCTGCTCCAGTTCGACAATTTCCTTAAACTCATCCTCTGTAAACCTGACGTTGATAAACTTAGTCCGCTTCCCCTCTTTCACAGTTGGGCGCCCCATCAGTTTCTTTAACTCAACCATAGAAAAAACGAGTTGCGAGTTTTTTTTAATCCTCCCGGGAGGGCAAGAGACTTTTTGTGTAACAAAAAGACATCTTGCCGTTGAAAAAACAACGAAATTTTAGCTTATGAATCAGCGATCAGATCGCTGAAATGGAAGTTTCATTTACGGTATTGAGTTCGTTAGCCAGGGATGTGTTGGCGATTTGAACAAAGTCGCCGGAATGAATTACCCGCCGTAGCTAAATCCATTACCTTCCGGTAAACTGTTGCTGCGTTTTATTTCAGGATCAGTTCCTGCAATTTTCAATTGGGCCTTAATTTTATCATTGTAGTCGTTAAATCCGTCATAAACTTTCGAACGGTCTGCCGCGTATGGTAAGGCCTTGAGAAACTCCCGGGTTGCCAGGATGCCGGCTTTGTCCCTGTCAAAATATACATCAAGGGAAGAAAAGGCCTTAGCCTTATTGATCCCCTGCTGTAAAAGGGACAGCGTATTCAAAACGATTATAGAATGCGTGGCGTCAGGATTTTCAAATCGCCAACTCAGAAAGTCGATGAAGCCTTCGAAAACGGCCGCATTTTTCTCATGAGCCGGAATAAATGTTATGGCTTTATGTCCCATACAACCTTTGAAATACCTGTTGCGGACCTCCCAGGATTGTTGCTCATTGAGCCAGCCGGCAGCGAAATAGTGTTTCCTGACGTTCTTTTCATCTTCCATATAGTAATATACCTCGCTGAGGTAAAATTTGGCGACTTCGTAAACACCGCGGCTTTTGAGGTAATCGTTAATCGCCGGGTGGTTGCCGATTGGTTTGACCCGTTCAACCACATGGTAGGTTTTCGTCTGTTTTCTCGGGCGTTTCTCCCTTGGAGGGGCGGCATCCAATGTACAAAGGTTCTGAATCTTGTTAACCACTCCATTAAAATCCAGGTTCTTCCAGAACATAAGCCCGAAATCGATAATATTCCCTCCCTTACCAATACCATGATCGAACCATACGCCGAGGTCATCATTTACAGCAAACGAAGGATTAACGTCGTTATCCCGGATCATGCTGACATACATCTTTTCCTTTCCTCTTTTAGGTACAGGATGAAATCCTAAACGGGCTAAAAGATCAACAAGCGAGACCTGTTCTTTTATTTCCTTTGCAGTTAGTGAATTTGACATAAATAATTATTAAGCGTTGATGTTACCAGACTATTAGATGGTACCGGCAGCGGGCAACGAGCCCGTGATTGCTGTTCTGCCGGTATATATAATTCGGGACTACTCACGTCGGCTCCTACGAACCGGGCTTGCGCCTGCCTATGCGTTTTCAGTTTGATTGCTCTCCCCTTCGCAATATTTCCCGCGGCTAAGCGGGGTAATGCTTCGTCCCCCAATGTCAAAGAACCCTGTTCGACCTGTAAAACCAGATCGGTCTTCCCACCGACGTGGAAAAGGTATCCGGCAAACTTTTGTCAGCAACTCAGGCCTCCCGGTAACTCACTATCGGTATAATCATCGGGCGAATTAGTGCCGGTCTGGCGCTCAGTCTTTGTAACTTATTTTCTGCCCTTGAAGCAACTTTCAGTTCGTTGAGACCAAAATTGAAGCTATTGCGGAAGCATTTTTCAGGAGCTTTTCGGTAGTACCGAAAAATATATTTGAAAAATTACTGAGCTGGAGGTGCAAATAATAGCCTGGTAAAGCGAACCTGAAAGGCAAGCGAAAGGTAAATCGCAGCTAAAAAGTAAGAAAGGGAAATTTTTTATGAAGTTATCTGTCAGTTAAATTCAGTGTAACTGAGGAATTTGAAACTATTCCGACCGCGCTGCAATGGTATCAAAATAAAAAATGACGCCGGAGGCGCCATTCTGTTATCATGAGTTAAAAAGATATGATCAGAGATTAAACTGGGAACTCCTGGCTAAAAAGAAAAAAATCACGCCCTTCCCAAGTCGATCTTGCGGAGAATAGATTCTTTCATCTGATCGATATACTTTGTATTGCTAACGCGTTTACGGGATTCAATTTCTGCGAATCTTCGCTGGATAACGCCAATTTTCACCTGTAGGTGAAATTCCATCCACCTGACAATCTCCGCAAGATTTGCGTTGCCGTCATTCAATTGCCCGGTAAGCCACAGTCCATAAATTAGTTCAACAAGATTCACAACATCTCCGGTCCATCTTAACACCGGGCTTTTCGACCCCGAGTGTTGAAACTTCAGGCATTCGGGATTGGTGAGTTCAAAGATCCTTTCCCGCAGTAGGTTTTGCACATTTTCATAAGCTATAAATTTGGCGAACAAATAACTCATAGGAGTTGTGTAATGATTATCAGCTATCTGAATTTCCGTGGACGGAACCGGTAAGGGTCCGGATTCCCGTAGAAAAAACAGCTCATCGAATGCGGTTGCTTTAGTACGGTAATACTGATAATGAAACGCATTCAGGCGGAAAAAACTTTGAAGAGATTCAATTTCCCTTTTATAATAATCCACCTCGACATCTAATGGACCAATAGGTTTGTTGACCACGATGTTATAATTAATAATCTCTTCGATTTTCAAGGCGATGATCTGTGGTTTGATCTTTTTAAAAAAATAAATTTCTTCATCAGGACCATCAAAATCCTCAATTTCCATTAATTCATTCAGACCGGCTATTGCCCTTTCTACCAGTTCCAGTACTGCTGTAAGTTTTTCAAATGGATTTTCAATTTGGTTACTTTCGTCGAGAGCGATGGTAAGCTCACCCCTTAATTTTTCTATTCGCGCGTTTATCATATGAGGTTTAGATAGATGTTTAAGAAAAAGCACTGATATAGGATACAGGAGAACATGGGCATAGCGTCACCCGTATATAGCAACTAAATATCTTTCATAGAAAGAGATGTTTGAAGTATAGCGACACTATGAAATAGCGTCACGGGAAGTTGATGCTGTGTTGCAGCGCAGAATCTACCGCTTCTGCAACAATGAAATACGATGCAGATAATCGCGGCAGGATCGAATTGACAAGGTATGCCAATACGACTGATATCATAAACGTAGTATAATCCATACTTTTCTCCAATCTGAGCAAGCCGATTGTAAAAACAGCAATGACCATACAATTGCCAATGCATTCGAGCAGGAGATTTTGTCGTACAGTAACCATCCCTATTTTACTTTCAGAATAAATATAACATTCGTGCAAATTTTGATGCGCGATTATTTTTTCGCTTTTCGTTGCGCTATCCGATTTGTTCAAAAGCGGAATTTCAGCGATTATCTTTTGCCGGGCATTAGCAAAAGCGTCATGGCGTTCTGCATATAAATATGAAGCTTTAGGGTAGTCTTTTATTATAAGAAATACAGAAACTAAAATATATAAGACGACAAAGAAACAGCCGAGTGGGAAAAAATACGCCAATAGAACTAGTGCTGAAAACAGAAAGGAACCTTCAGTAAACATGCAGGACACAAATGTGGCTAGTCCGGTTTGTATTTTATGTGTATCGTTCAGACCTTGCTTTAAATTTGTAAAGTTCGAATCAATTATCCCGCAACCAGGTTGCCCTAATATATTCTCGATGAAACGGGAGGTGAACTCAAGGCTGATTCTGGTGTTGATCTTTAGCAAAATTAGCTGCCTGACAAAGCCTAATAAACTTTTGAACATGCTGATAATTAACAAGAGAATAGGTAAGGCAATAAGATAGGACATGGATTTATTCATAGGAGAATCTTTTAGCCCCTGTTGCAGTGTCCAGGTGATCGCAATCCCGCAGAACAACGCCCCAATATTAATCAAAGGAATACTACACCATAGCGCAGTTGGTACCAGGTTTCTAAAAGACTTCCAAATCCATTTTAATTTAAAATTATTAGCGGGCTGATGAGGTAAATTATCGAAATACAATGCCGCCTTGCTTTCCCACATGGCATCGAGCTGATTCTCGTCGCAATAAAAAACTTGTCTCGCAGGATCAGACAACAGGAATTCAACTTTTCCTTTTTTGGTCCGGGAACCAAAGCATACCAGGTAATGGTATTCTTTATGTTGATTCAGCACATGCAGAATAATAGGTTTACGAAGGTTTTTTAAGTAGTTAAGAGACATTTCAACGCAACGGCATTCAAACCCAAGGAATTTTGCCTGATTGGCCATTTCAAACAACGACATTCCGAAATCAGAGACAACGACTCTGTTACGGAACGCTGCAATTTCCGATCCACGTCCCGCATAATTCAGGATCATGGACAGGCAGGCCGGTCCACAATCAAAGGTTGACAACTGTCTCACGAAGGCCTTTCGTACGGTAGAAATTTTAAACATATTTAAAACTATAGAGTGTAGTGGTAAGATAAATTAAGGGCTCAGGCTGTCCCTGGAAAAAACATGAGGCTTACGAATGTTACAAGACAAACCCAAATGAAAAGAGCAGGCAAATAAGAGCTGACGACAATTTTTAGAGAAGCATCGTAGGATAAGCCTGTTATTGACGAGATCCCAAAGCCAAGGATAAACCAATATGTGACCTCAAAAACATTTAAGGTCTGTAAAACATAATACCAGTCTCCCGGTACAGTGTCAAACATTGACAACGCAGAGAGCACATAAGTTTTGTGCCAGTCAGCTAACGTCGGTTCCGGGTAATAAAAATGAAACCAAATGATCTTAATTAATGCAGGGACCAGGAATATATACTCCGACAATAAGGTCACTTTAAAAATAGCTGCCAGGGACACTGTTTTACCCGAAAGAAACAGCGCTGTGTAAAAAATTAACGCAATGGTGAATAATTTAACTAATAGATATATTGCTTCTGAAAAATATATCCATTTTTTCATATTTTCATAAACATTGATTTCTCCCCCGGGTATTCCGGACAAAGCACTTCCGCTCTTCTGATAAAATTCGGGCGTTAAGATGTAATAATTTGTCAGAGCGATTAAAACGTATGTCAGCGCCAGCAACGCGGAAAAATAAAAAATGTTGGATTTCGCGATCGAATTCATACCTAAAACTTTTAGGTAAATTTCTGTTTGCTGCGGGCCAAAGACAATTACCAAACACAGTAAAATATTAGTAAAAGTAATTGCATGATTTTAAAATAATACTTATGACAGAATACCTTATACCTGATTCCTTTTCGCTGGCTCCTGTTGCCTACACTTTAATGATCTCCATTCTTTTGAGCAGCTTAATAGGACTTTATCATCAAGTTTTTTTCGGCAAACTGATTCTTCATCCATACACAATCATTAACAAACGGGAATACTACCGCGTCTTAACGTCTGATTTTGTACACGTAGATTTCGTTCACCTCATATTTAATCAGATAGCATTTTATGTTATCTGCTCCGATCTCGAGGAGCTGCTTAATAGAAAATCCCGTCACGGAAGCCTTCATTTCTTGGTTATTTACCTGATAAGCATGTTAACCGCCAATATAACTGCGACAGTAAGAAACAGCGATAATTTTAATTATTCAAGTGCGGGAGCATCGGGAAGTATAATGGGTTGTCTTTTCGCTTTTATGCTATTGGATCCGTTTGGTCATGCGGTCAATGTCGCAGTTATTGGACCGATTGAGAATATTTACACCGCTCCTTTATACATCGCGATGCTAACATATTATAAGTGGAAGAAGAAAAATGAAGCTATTAATCACGACCTGCATTTGTATGGCGCGATTGGTGGGATTGCTGTCAGCTTATTTTTTTAAAAGGTATAGCCGGAAATATTCCGGCTATACTTAGGATTAGAGGATGCCCAAACAGGCAGGTCCAACTGCAGCTGCTATTCCGCCCACTACGGCACCAACGCCGCCAAATAAGCCGCCGATGGATGCCGATAGAACAATACTTGTCGCACAGGCGCTCGCGCCTCCTGACAATTTCTTAGATTTTACCGCTGAAAGGTCGTTCATTTTACATTTTTTTTAAGTTTCTTCCCCTTATTAGGAATTATTGTAAAAATGACAGTCATTTTCCGCGGCGGGTACAACTCAAAGTATTAATATATTATATTTGTTTATTGTTAATTTAATATTAATTATTATGACACTACCTATTGGAGAGAAGATTCGGTTGGAAAGATTAGCGAAGCAGTACAGTCAGGAATACATGGCCTGGTCACTCGATATATCTCAGGCGGCATATTCCAAAGTAGAAAGAGATGAAACAGAATTAACAATAAGAAGAATCTATCAAATTGCTGAAATACTCGAAATATCACCTTTCAGGCTCATGCCAAAACCCAAGTACGGAACGGCTATCGTTGGGGAGTATCTTTGGAAGATGGTTGCCAAAATCCGCGGGCTTTTTCGAAAACAACCGCAGAATAGAACTCCTAGTCAGGTCTTGTAAAAGACCTGATCTATCTTAAAGGGACATTTAGAATACCTTTTTTAAATAAATTAAAACTACTGGTTGTAATTTATATCATCGCCATTCTTCAATTTCACGACACACAATGAACTGAAATTGAACGCAATGGACTACAGATCATATGAAAAGCGCCTGGATTACGTTTTGGAGTTAATAACCAAAAATCGATTCCGCTCCATTGAAACCGTCGCCCAGAATTTTAGCTGTAGTACGCGAACCATCAAAAGAATGATCAACCACCTTCGCGACCGCGGTCACGACATCATCTATGACAAGCGATTAAAAAAATATCTGATCAAAGAAAAAGAGTGACATTTTCTGTCATTTCCTTGCCCCTACCTTTAATTCATGCTGTCGAACATGAATCACAAGGAAAAAATAGGCCGGGAGATAATCAACATATTACTGATCTTCTTATGGGTTTACGCTGCTTTTAGTAAAGCACTGAACCATCATGCCTTTGTCTGGCAAATCAGGAACCAGGAGCTTTGGCCGGTACTGAAGGAACTGGTTATAAGACTTCTTATCCCTGCTGAACTGACCACGGCTTTTTTTCTGTTGTTTCCTCGGACGAGGAGAATAGGCCTTATGATCTCGGCATTCCTGCTAATTATATTCACCATTTACATTGCGCTCGTCATACTTCATTTCTTTCCAAGGGTGCCGTGCTCATGCGGGGGTATATTGGAAAAGATGGGCTGGAAGGTGCATTTTTTCTTCAACGTCGGCTGCCTAATACTCAATATCACATCGTTGTTGACCGAGAAAGAAAGGAGGTGCGCGGCAAAGTAAAAAATACGACAGCGGATCCTGGCCATGCCATATCTGCAGGCGATCACGCCTACGAAACATAATCAATTTAATTATTCACAAAAGTTTTTGTTGCTTTTTGATTTAATAAAGCAAAACATCGAAATGAAAAAGTTAAATATTAAGCTTTCCGTACTGGCAATTGTTTTAGGGATCAGCGCAGCGTATGCGTCAAAACCGGAATTAAAAAAAGACACTCATTTATGGGGTAAACAATCTTCCGGCGTTTGGCTGAACATCGACGGCCGCACAGAAGATGATACGTCGCCGTACGTAAGTAACAGCTACCGTTGTGACGAGAGCACAAGCAGCTGTACTGTACAAGCCGCGACTCAACCAGCCACTGGCAGTAACCCTGTTGGGGCTACACTCGGAACATTTGCAATCAACAATTAATTGAAAAGGGCGGCAAAAGCCGCCCTTTCTTACCTTGGGTTCTGCTGGATTCCGCTTCTTTGAATCTCATCTGGAGGGATTGGAAAAACGTACTTTTTGTCATTAGGAGGCAGCACATAGGTCACGCCATCCACTATCCGCTTCAGCGTGGTTGCCGTAGCTTCTTCATTGTTTAACCTTCTAAGGTCTGTCCACCTTAAGTCCCTTCCAACCAATTCCTTTCTACGCTCTTCCAAAATCAGTTTTAGCGCAGCGTCGCGCTCATTGGCTACAATCGCTTTGTAAGTACCCTTTTCATATCTTGTTTGAAGCAGTGTATTCAAGGTGTTGATACCTGTTACTACATCTCCGCTCCTTACAGATACCTCAGCTTTTATCAGATATTGTTCATCGATACCAATTCCTGTAAAACCGGAATAAATTACACCAGTATTTCCTACTTCGTAAAAGAACATAGGCTTTCTCAAATCGGTCGAGGTATAAGAACGGTATAGAGTTGAGTCAACGAGCGTCCTTCCCCTTGTAAAAAATGAATACGATACAAAACCCTGATAAAAGAGAACCTCTTTATTATCATTAGGTAAAGGTTCAGGAAATGGAAAGTCTGCAGTTGGGTCAAGATCGCTCAAATTATATAATTCATCAGTGATTGACAGGCATTTACCGGCCAATATCCCCGCATCTTTATAATCCCCCATACAAAGGTAAGTTCGCGCCAGTAACGCCGCACAGGCCGCCTTTGACGGCCGGTTTTTGAAAGCGGCTTTAGTTGGCAGCAGATCCATTGCAGTAATCAAATCACCCACAATTTGCTGGTAAGTCCCCTTTAATGTTCCCCTGCCAACCTTTACATTAACATCTGAACTCAGCCGAATGGGTATGCCTGGCAGATTCACTGCAGTAGTTTCGACATAAGGGGCAGCAAAGATCTGTGACAAATTGTAGAAGGCCAGCGAACGATAAAACAGCGCGCTGCCTTTAAGGTTATTGATGGAATTATCATTGCTGCCGTCACTTCCCTTGCCGGCCAGGCCGTCCAAAACTACATTCGCATAAAAAACCTGTTTGTACGGCGTATTCCAGTCTGTGGCAGTCTGCCCTTCAAAAATATCATCTTTCCACAGGTAACTATTTTGCTGTACAGGCAGCAGGCTTTTAACTACATTTCCGGGAAGATAATAATGATCACTTGCTATGGTACCTAAGCCGGGCATGACGTTCATTATGTTATAGTTGTCAAGGATTGCCTGAAAATCAGCGGCATCGGTCGGCACCAGCAGTGATTTATCTGGTTTCTTATCCAGGAAATCCTTCGTACAGGATGACAGGAGGAATAGTGCTGCAATATATAGGAATGTTTTTTTCATTTTCTTATTATTAAAATCTGCTTCTTAAACCAAGGGATATCGTACGAGGGGGAAGGTAACCGCTAACCACATAATCAGGGTCATAGCTACTTTTTGTCGCTTTCCAGATCATTGCGACATTGTCGGCATAGGCATAGAAAAATAATTTACCCCATTGATAGCCCAATTGAATGTCCTGAAGCCTGATGTGATCGCCTTTTTCAACCAGTGCGGACGAATACGTATAAAAATGCTCCCTGTAATAATCAATCTGGTCTGGCATAGATGGAACACTAGTGATCAACTCATCTCCGGGTTGTTGCCAACGTTTGCTGTAATCGCCGTTGCCTCCAATTCCGGAAAGAACGGTTGTGTAATCGACAGAAGGTCTCCTGAAATAATAATGTAGTTTATAATTGATACTAACTGAGAGCGAGAAATTTTTGTAAGTAAAATTGTTACGCACCGCACCAAAGAATACCGGCCTTGCGGAACCGTTATAAATCATGTTGTCCTTCGTGGTCGCATTGACAATTGATCCGTAATCCTGGCTCAATTTGCCGTCGAGGTATCCTTGCGGATTGCCGCTATCGTGATCAAGGCCGCCCCATTTATAACTATAAATAGCGTAGAGCGGCCTCCCTTGTACCGGAATGCCTTCAGTCTGAATATATTGCTGTCCGCTGTAAAAAGTCTGGTAGTTGCTAACCGCATCGTGGACGAAACTAAAAAGCGTCGAGGTATTCCATTTGAATTGCCCAGTTAGGTTTTGTGTTACGAGATTTAGGTCAATACCTGTAGTCTTGGTGTTCGCAGTATTTCCACGAAAACTTAAAATGCCAGTGGAAGGCGCAAAAGGCATATCCCCGATCAGGTTGATGCCATTTTTTTGATAAACATCGACCGAGCCGCTAAAACGACGTCCTTTTGATGCAAAATCAATTCCGGCATTGATGATCTTAACCTTTTCCCAGCTTAACTCAGGATTTGGGGGATTGATGATCTGCGCATAGGGTTGCCCTATCTGGGAAACCGAACTTCCATAGTACTGCGCCGTGGTATATGCTGATAACGTTTTATCGATGTTGCCGTTATAACCAAAGCTCAGCCTGAGCTTCAGATCGGGCAGAAATGAAACGTTATAGAATTTTTCCTTAGAAATACGCCAGGCCAGACCGGCAGAATAAAGCGGCACGCCTTTTTGATTAGTTTTGACGCCGAATAAGTTGCTTTTGTCTACGCGTCCGCTTGCCGTTGCAATATACTTGTCATTAAATGTATATGTCGCGTTTGCAAAATAAGAAACATAGTGATCGGTAAGGTCCCCGTTGGTTATGTAATTAGGGACATTAGCCTTCGAACCCGGGTTATAATATAGAGGATATAGATTAACGTAATCGACATTCGAATTCAGCGCATGTTCTTCGTCATAACCGTATTTACGATTGTTACCACTTTGCACATTAACGCTTTTAAGCTCTGCTCCTCCCATGAATTCGAGATGGTGCACATTATTCCAATTCTTATCAGCATTGAGCAACAACCGCACATTATTACTTTCGAGGATGCTGTTGTAGGAATCAAGAATGCTTCCCCTGGGAATAACATAGGAAAGACTGCCATCTGCCGTGACCTGGGTAAAGCGGTTGATCAGGTTCCTGGTGAAGTATGATTGCTCACTATGGAGATTTTCGTTGTCATTTTGAGAACGTTCATATAAGTATTGCAGGTTGCTATTCAACCACGGCAATATATTATATTTCAATCCACCCTGTAGCCGCAGATCGCGTGAATAGGAATAGTTCTGTTGCTGATGAAGATCATCCAGCGGACGATAATTCCAGTCTAGTAATTTCTGTTGTGCAGGATCGCTTATAAAAGATAATGCATAATCACGAACTACAGGCAGGGCGTTTCCATTAACATCTGCAAGGCTTGCATAAGGATATAAGGATACGCCATTGTTCCAGGTCAGGTCATTGATGTTACTGTTGATGGCGGCCTTGTTGTAAACGAAATTGAATGCGGTATTCACCGACAACTTGTGATTGAGAAAATCAAAGGTATTTGAAGCGTTTACGGTCACTCTTGAGAAATCATTCCGAACCTCGTTTTCAATATTACGATCAAACCCTCCTGACAAATAGTAGACCTGATTTTCTCCGCCTCCTGAAATATTTAGGGCATATTGCTGCTTCACACTATTCCTGTAAAAATATTTATCCAGGTCATTCCTGATATCGTTACTTTTCATGGCTGTGATACTTTGATTGGCAGATTGTTCGGAAACCGCTCCATTTCGCACCTTAAAAAGCAGGTCGACAACCGGTGAAACTGGCGATTGGTCGCTTGTATTTTCCAGTCCATCATAATAGCCTTGCGAAAACAATCGCTTTTCGACATCAATAAAATCAGAAGAAGACATCTTCGGTTGATAGAACAACCCGGGTTTTGCCCCCACAGTCAGGTTGGAATTAAACGAAACCTGTGTCGGCGAACTCAGGCGTCCCTTCTTCGTGGTTATTACGATAACTCCATTACCGGCGCGGGCACCCCATATAGAAGCCGATGCCGCATCTTTCAACACAGAAACACTTTCCACATCATTAGGATTGATGTTGGAGATATCGCCGTCATACGGAAAATTATCGACTACGATCAGAGGTTGCGCATTACCATAAATAGTGCTGGTACCACGGATACTAATACTGTTTTGTCCCGCGGTGAGATCATGATTAAATATCAGGCCGGGAACAACATCCTGCAATGTACGCAGGACATCGGTACTTACCTCCCGTTCGATCATGTTCCTGCTCACTGTGGATACAGCGCCGGTCAAGCGTTCCGGGTTTATCTTTTGATAGCCGGTGTTTACTATGACCTCATTGATATTAATGACCATTGGCCTCAATACGAAAACGACAGACCTCTCAGTCATGATCAGTAGCGTGTCGATGTTATGAAACCCCGCACAGCTGACGTGAACATTCACTTGTTGACCTCTTCCGGTGGATCTGTTCAATAGGAAATTTCCGTCTTCGTCTGACAACGTAGATCTCTGCCACTCTTTGACGCTTATGAATGCCTTTGATACAGGGGATTTATCAGTCGAGCTTATAATCCTACCTGTTAAACCACTGCTAGCCTGGGAAAAACAGGGCATAATGAAAAGCTGAAAAATACAATATATTAATAACGATCTTTTAAACATCATGGTAATTGTTTAGGGTTGTCAGTAATGGTTAGCATGGGAACATCCAGTTTCTTTTCGATTAGTTTTAGGTCATAAGCCTTTAGCGCCTCGTTGAGTGATTCGACACTGGACATATTGGCTTCAAGATCAATATCTACGGCCTCTTTGAAACCCGTGGCATCCACAACTGGCACCGGGTTCATTTGCAGGTACGATGCGTTGAGATAATTGACAAGCTTCGCCAATGGCTGATTCAGGATCGAGCAACCTGAGGGTGTCCATCTGAAAAGGAACTCTCCATGCGCGGAGCCGATCAAGTCAGTTGAAGAGGTTCGAACCAGGGCGAGGCATTTAGCACTGGTCGGCTTTACAGCTGCCGCATACTGTGGAAAACGTTGCCGCAGGTCCTTGCGCATCAGTTCAAAAAAAGAAGAGTTTAAAGATGCTGGAACAGAAAACTCATAACAATAGGAGTTTTTCTTTGCCCAGTCATGGTATTCCGCCCCGCTCTTTTTTGAAACAAAATGCAACGAATCACCGGTTTTATAAATAACACGATTGGGAGCAAGATAAATACTATCCGTTCCGTATGCGATCCTGTAAATCCAGTCCAGGTTGACATTTATGAAAGTGATACGACGTCCCTTCACGCTATCAATAGGGCTTACACGATATTCAGCAAAAAAGCCTTCTGTGAACGGAGTCAAAACCGACAAAGGCTGCTCTGGTTGACTCTCTTCTAAATTTTTGAAGTTTGCCAATGATCGATCAAAATTGAACGAAACTGCTTTGGAATCTTTTTTTTCACGAAACGTGAACTTCTCCCCTTTCAACATCAACGCGATGTTCTCGGCCGTGACATCTTTATGTTCAGTTATCGCTCTTACAAAGCCATCCCTATCGATCCATACGAAATGCGGGAGCGTATTATGCGGAAATAGCATAGTCAGCTTTTTATCAGCAACGACGTCTGGCAGTGAAAAATGCTTCTTTTGCTGCTTTTCGAATCGTAATAAAAAAGTCCGTACTTCGGCAGCTGACTGATAGGCTACGGGCAGGATCTGTACTTTGCCTGCAAACTCTCTTTGCAGCGAGTCGAGTTTAGGGATCATGGCGATACAGGGAGAACACCAGGTCGCCCAGAAATCCAGGATAAGTATTTTGCCTTTGAAATCGGCAATAGATACCTGATGTTCTTGATGGTTTAAGACATTTGAAAGTACTATTTCGGGTACTTTGTTCCCTATTTCCAGCGCTTTAAATATGGTATCCGTCTTCCTGGTAAAATTGAGAACCGCGGTAGCCGGGTTTATAAACAAGTATAGTAAGAATGAGAAGGACAAAAGTAATTGCTTGCGAAAGGAAAATTTAGGCAATAGTTGTCCTGTAAAGCGAATTTTCAGCTTCATAAGATATTAGATTAGGTAAAGAAATAGTTGGACAGGACTATACAATCCTGCAATTTGAGCATCTCTAAATACTCGGGGGATCTGAATCCCGGAACCCCTGAAGTTTAACCGTGCTAATGAATCAATAATTTATGAATACTACTGTCTCCTGTAGTTAACCCAGAGAAAAACCAATATCCATAAGATGAAAAGGGCAACCAGGTAATGTAACTGACCGGTTTTATCTTTTTTTTGATTTTTCATTTTTTCGATTTTAATGCTTCATTAAAGGCAATAGAATTCCCGGAAGCTTATTAGCCTCAATTTTTGGATAGAGAAATCGGATATAAAAGAATAGCGGCAGTTAGAGTTTAACTATTAACTGACCAAACTGCCGCTATCCCTATTTTCATTCAGGGGGGCAGATAACTACAGAAAGGATGTTTTTACCAACTGTCATTCTCCGCTTTTTTGATGGTTACAAAATTCGTAAGATGAGCCGGCCAGAAAAAAATAAGGCATGGAACTCAGCTTACCGCCTTAGTGGCCCTGAGAAGCCTTGACACGAGTAAGTGAGCCCATACCTATGGCATGAGCATATCACTTATCGTCTTGCGTCAATGAAATTTCTCAGGTTTCTAAGACAAGACATTAAGCGAATGCTTCTAATTTCTTGAAGTAAACGCGAAAGTATTTATAAAATGATCTTGTTACAAATCTTAAATCCAAGATACGAATAAAAACGGAATAACATAGCTATAGCTATGTTATTTTTATGATTTTTTGCTATTTTTTCGTATCTAATGAAAGATATTTCGGAATTAGATAAGTATGTGATTGAGAAAGTGAAGATTCTACGTCAAGAACAGAATATTTCACAACAAAAATTGTCGCAACTAATCGGATTTTCTGAAGGCTTTATTGGAAATATTGAAAATCCGAGACTTCACGAAAAATACAACATAAAGCACCTAAATTTACTAGCTAAAGCTTTAAATTGTTCACCCAAAGATTTCTTTCCCGATCAACCTCTATAAAGGTTTAATGGGGTATTCTCTCATATTCGTAGGCATTGGCTGGATCAGCGGAAATAGCGTCAGTGTAGTACTCATTTGTTAGCTTTTTAAAGATGCCAAATTGATTTCGCCGTTCAATAATTTGTTTAACGGTAAACTTCCAATTTTGATCATTTGAATATTGATAGCACAACTCACTACAAATTTGTGCGAGTAAGACTTTTATCTTAAAATCTCGCATCTTTAAACTTAATGCTTTATCAGCCAGATTCTTTGCTTTCAATAAATCCTGCATAACATGTGATTCTCCAGGATATGGATAAAATAAGATACTATTGAACACAGAATATAGGAAAGCCCGATGAAATAATGCTGTTGTATCAGATAGATTTGATTTCAATTTGAATTCCAGACTATCGGTATAGGCAATATATCTTTTAGAATCAGGTTTGAGAAAGCTGCCATCATTCAATCTTAGTTGTCCATTTGCTATAATTATAGGAAGTTGGGCTTTGAGATGATCAATTACAAGAACTAACAAAACTGCAGTAATAAGAGATATTTTGAACGATTTCATAAGCGGCTATTTATAAAATCTAAAATAAATATTGTCTCGATTAATAGGAAATCTTAAATTATAACTTGTGGTTATATATAATCGAACTGCTTTTCGAAAAAAAGTATAAGCGAGCTTAAGCCGCTATGACAAAAATCCGTGCAATAAATTAATCAAGAACAAAACATCTGATAATTCAATCTGCCTCTTCGCCGTATTAACATCCCCGGTATCATGAGCCGCGAGATTACTTCGCAAATAATTTAGTTCAATTAGTTTCTTAATTCTATCATTGTCTAGATTAAATCTAAACTTTAATACGGCAACCGTCTTAAATAAGTTTGTTATTTTATTCAACCTTGTACTTTGAAAAACAACGTCTATAATATTTGTTTCAGTATTATTCTGGAAATCAAAATACCCCCGCTTTAATTCAAATTCAGCCCACAATTCCTCTCCGGATGAGCGAATGACATTTATAATATTCGAATCCTTAGTTTCAACCCCGCCCGAGGCTATAAAATAAAAAGTACAAAGTTTCTCAAGTAACTTGTAAGCATTTAGAAATGCCTCCGACAGAAATATGCTTTTAGAGCCTTCCGTAAGCGCAAATATCTTGTCAGGAATTCCACCCTTGCCTACGATTCTGTCGCGGAATTCTTTTTTATCAGCATTCGTCTCGGTACTAAACAATGATGTAGCTTTGATTTGTCGTATCGTATTATATAGAGAAGCAAGAAAACTCTTAGCAACAGCATCTTTTACATGAGCTGAGAATTCTTGGAATAAAGCGTAACTATCATTTCTAGTTAGAACCTGTTCAGGAGATTCTTTCAATATGTATCGATTTACCCCTAATTCAGCTGCCCTAGTAACATTTTCTGCCCTTTTGGAGGCAGTAAAAATTATGATTTGAACACCTTCATTTATCCTTTTAATCTCTTTAATTAATTCAAACCCGCTCAGTTCGCTTCCTTCTTTTTTATCAAAGTCGTCATCGCACAAACGGAGATCTATAATGAAAACATTAAAACCATTTTCAATAAGTTCAGCGATTTTTTCTTTAAGCCTTTTAAGTAAGTCGACTTTCTGCTCTCCTTTAGGAAATTCTGCGCAATAGTCGAATCTGCCGGCATTCGTGTACTCTTTAAAAATAAATTTGGAAAATAGATTTCCCCAGCCTTTTCTTTGTTCATCGTCAATGTAATAGACTTTCGCAGAATCTTCGGGACTAAATGGAATGAGTAATGGCATTTTCTTTTTTTCCATTTTAAATGACTGCCTTTGTTCTCGAACAGTAGATTTCCCCTCTAGATATTTAAAATAAAGAGTCTCTGTGGTTTGAATAAGGCCCCAAATTTCGTCGCGATCTACTTCCGAAAGATTTTTTGCCATATCTGTCCAACGCAAAATTGACCACTCATTCGTAATCGAATGATGGGTTTGATAATTGGCTGGCGGGGCTACTCTAATTTTCTCGATGAAATCAACATAGCTACCAAGCGAATGTATTTTTCGCTCTGCCATCAGTTTAATAAAGTTATCATACGCCTGACTTGTGTCTTTTATGAGATAAACACCCTCTGTAAAAAGGATATCTGCCAAGTCGGTTGTACGACCAAGGAAATGATATGACTCCTCTCCGACAAATACTATAGGCGTGGCAGATTTTCCTTCCAAACTTTTACTAAGCCGAATATGATAAGCCAATCGCAAGCCCAGATATTCTAAATAATTTTCAGACAGCGCAATTTTTATAAAAATCACATCCGATTTTAATATTTTATTTCGTAGGTCGCCTCTATCAAGTTCCGCAGTTATATAATGATCAATATCAAAAATATTTGCACCCGGATTAAATACGAATTGTTCGCCCGTCTCAAAATTAATTCCGTCCAGCAATATGCTTTTTTGGCTATGTATAAGTAGTTTATTGATCATATTGATTCCGAAATTAAAGTATTCAACTTAACATAAAACTCTTCGATTTGGTCTTCATTAACAGGGCTAAAGTCTGGTTTATTCAACCATTCTAATTTAAATGAAGTAATCAATTGCTGTTTGATCTGATTGTTAATTTTGAGATCCCATATTACTCTAATGCTATGGCGCTGCTTCAAATAATTTATATCATTACGTAGGCGAAGAAGTAATGTCAAACGCCACCTCGTTCCGAATTGAAGCAGCAACAAATTAATACTCCCAGTATTCCGAACATCCTCAATGAACAGTGTTAGATTAGAATAAAAATCTTTCGAATTTATTTGTAAATATTTAAATGCCGTATCGTTATAAACACTGGCTGTAATTCCTCCAGAGAAGAATACTAATGGCTTAGAAATTGAACTACAATAATCTGTGAGCAATTCAATTTGCTTTCGATCGAAGGCAGAGCGATGGGCTAAAATACATTGGTAATCTGTTAAAGACTCAAATTTGCCTTCAGAAAATAGACTATCGATTTTCTGAAAATCAACACCTGAGATCAGGGTCAATTCGTGCAAATCGGAAATGTTTCCGGTAAAGAATCTTTGCATTCGATCCGTTCTGTCCTCTATTAACGCAATTCTCATTTATAAAAAGTAAAAAGATAAGTAAAGCCAACGGCATATTGAATAGGCTCGACTGAAGCAGTGTTAGGATCTGACGCTAAAAAATTTAGTCGATAACTTCCTTCAGCAAATTCCGTCTCTATCGACCAATCGCATAGGTTGTTCAGCCTTTTTTTTATTGTACCGAAATCACCTTTTGTAAGCAGAAATTTTTCACTGGCTATCGAGACACCGCGAAGTCTTGAACCATAATTGATGATTGCTAACTGATAATATGATGGATCATCAATCAGACGATAACCAACCAATTTCTCATTACCTGGATATTTAGCAATGTTTCCAAAAACCAAATCCAAGGCTTTATGCAGGTAATCTACGTCAGTATAAAAGTTTTTATCGTTTAGATTAGTGAATTCCATTATTTCGAAACTCTGCAAATGCTTAAAATGATAATCGTATATCAATTCTTCGAGTACTGGGCCATCATTTCTTATCTCGATTTCATTTTTGAAGATGTCTATTACTTGTTTAAACTTCTGGATTGTCTGTGTTCCCCCTCGCTGTGAAGTAACTCTGAATTGCGCATGTTCTGGCAAAACCATATTCTCCGGCATCATCTCTGGCGTTCTTTCCATTGCTTCTTTCAGTTCTGGAGAACTCCACCCAAACCTGACCCGACGCATGCCCCATTTTATTCCTACACGCTTGTTAAAAAGAAAGGATAATATCTTTGCTCTTAATTGCGGATTAAGCTCGTTCAATGAGCTGCTAACAACGTTAAATTCTTTTTTTGCCTTTCTAATAAAATCCGGATAATTCTTAAATATTTTATCATCTAATCCTGCTTCCCAACTATGCGTAGCAAATTTCAGTGCAGATTCATTAATTGAAAACATCTTAAGAATTTTCACTACCTCGAGCGGGGTGTGTAATACCGGCAGGCCGTCTATAACAGGCACTGCGACACAATTCGGTTCAGCAGTATTCTGATTTTGCAATTCTTCCTTTACAATGTCTGTCAGAATTTCAAATCTTTGATTAAGTTTAAAAAAAGTTGGGTCATCTTTTCCTTTGACCATCTTTAAGAAGTCCAATTTCCCTCTGATTACTTTTGCCATGACTGGATTTGTTGCACCCAAGTAACCTTTATCGGCCGAATATGCCGATTCAAAAAATACACTTGCTTTTTTATAACCGTAATTCTCCCAGTAATAAAGCCATTTACGCAAATCTTTGATATATCTACGCTGGACGTTAAGTTTACTGTTTACAACTAAACCTGTTACTTCCTGCCGATATCCCCGCTTCTGTAACCTCGTTTTTGAATATTTAATATAAAAGCCATGATCAGTTATCTGCCTTTCCAACTCATTGATAAATTCACCTTCTTTTTGATAAACGAAATGAGAAGAACTGAACGTAATATCGTCAGCATATCGACTGTAGGTCAACCCAAAGCGCAAAGCTACCCTGCCTAAATAATAATCAAGCTGCTGGCAAATGATATTAGTTAAAACTGGAGATGTTGGAGCTCCTTGAGGCAATACGTTACGCACTTCTTTCAGCCATGCCCCATCTTCTCCTTTTCGCTCTACAATCATGCTTTGACAGCATAAGCCAGCAATTAAATTAGCCAGTTCGTGCCTACCTACACTACCATTTAATTGGAATGGTTTTACTTTTAGGCGCGCCCAGATACGAGCCTGATCAACCCCTGTAAAAAAGTCCTTGAGATCAATATTATAAACGTAAGCTTTTCCAATGTGTAAGTGGGCATTATCGGCGATAGAACGACCTGGAACAAATCCGAAAGCATGTTCATCGACATCATAAAGCGCTTGCAAGATTATATTCAAACAACGCTGAATCACCTTTAATCCCTTATTAGGTGCATGAATAATTCGGCTCCCACCTGATTTTTTTTTTATAGAAAATTTAATATATCGTCGGTTGTTATTCGCGGGGTTTGAATGGTAATTTAGACTTTTCAACACAATCGGGTGAAACTTCTCACCATACAGAATATTTTTCACGTAGTTCAACAAAGTCAAAAAATCTTTTTTTGACTGCATTTTTCTAAATGATTTCCTAATATATTCTACTTGGGGTTTTTGAAGCTCCATGCTTGGTTAAAAATGCACTTCGAAGCTCACCATCTTTTTCTTTGTGTATGCAACACCGAATCACCCGTATAATGGTATGGCTGGAAAGCATATAATTTATAAACTATCAGGTAAATAAGTGTAACCTGTATAAAATTACAGTGTTCACTTTCAGTTATCGGAAAAGCTATGCCTTACAGATAACTGCCTGCCGATTTTTCGACCATAGCCGAACAGCAGACATATTTCAAAATTTTGATGAGCTTCAAAGAACATATGCGAATAATCAGCCAACTTTACAGTAGCTGCACAAATCTAATCAATAAAGTTATAATTGTCCTCTAACGCTAAGAAAAACCTGCAATACACCAGAGCATGCGAGTCTATTATCTAATCAGGATTTCACAATGACCTCAACGTCAAAAGTATGCTCATTTTTATTTCGAATTCCATTCAAGTCGTGAAAATTTGCGATATCCCTCGTCTTTTTATAAGGATCCCAAACGAAGCAAAATAACTTTTTTAGCCATTTACACTCATGGTACGACTCGAAATCCACCTTTAATTGCTCAATGAAGTGAGTTTCATTACTGTCAGCTGACTTGATCATTTTTACTTCGATAAGAATGTCTTCCTGCCTCAATATCAAATCTATTTTAGTTGATTTGCCCCCAACCTTTGGTATCGGGTCTTCATCCCGTAAAAGGGGAAAAACACATTTCAAAATGACATATAATATGTCTTGAACGTCATATTCGTCCACGATTGCATATGCAGGATGACCTTTTCGTCTTTCCTTGACAACTTTTTGTACGGCGTTACTAAAATTATTCAATATATCCCTAACCATCTCTTCAGCCTGCTTATTTAGATATTTCACCTTCAATAATACAGATTCAAGATCTTCAAACAATATCTGCAATTGAAAATCTGGTTCTACCTTTGACAAATAAAGTATAGCATTATCTAAGTCCTGCTCATGACAAACAGAGATATTTAGTATATATCTTATTACAGTTGAAATCGGATCCGAAGTGCGACTGTTTACCTCTTGAACCAATAGCGCTGTATAATCCGGTGCGAGCTTAGCAATAAAATATTTTTGTTTCAGCTCGCTTTGCGCAAACTTCTGGTCCATCACAGATTTTAGTCCTATATTATCAGCTAGATATAGTCCCAGAAATTTATAAATATTGGATGTCGCATCCATACCTTTTATTTTGGGTTTACTGACAATGCTTTGAATCACCTTACTTTCAATATTTTCCTGCTTATAACCTTTCAACGCAACTTCCTCGTCCGGCGTTAGCTCAAAATTATTATGAAAGAGTTTTTGAGGCGAAGCGATCGCCAAATAAGCCGCCAATTCAATATTTCGATTTTGGGATAGCCGACGTAGGTTTTCGAGAATATATTGTCTTAAATAAACCATAATTTATCGCTTACTGCCTTTAGTCTATCAAAATCCCAACCATCCACTTTCTTTAATTCTTCAGTCATTTTCGCCATCAAAGATGGATACATAATTGTTACTGTTCGCTTCGACGGCATATAACTGCGATGCGATAAATGTGAAAACCAAAAAACTTGCTTCGCAATGTAAAACAAGCTTGTAAAATCTGATCTCTTGTCTATGTCAATCTTTAAGGGTAAATCACTCTTAGGAACAAAATGTAATAACGCAGAATGACGACTCAATTGAATATATGTACCTTGTCTGATGTCAGATATTCCGTCATTGGAGTACACGCGATAATTATGACCATATCCTAAATGGACAAGGGCAAACTCAAAGTTGTATGCAACCAAGCGATTCTTTAAATTTTCGATTGCTTTTATTTCATATTCTTCACTGGCGGATTTGAACAAATGAAAGATTAAACGAAACTTTCCAGTTTTACTCATTTCTTCAAGTAGAGGGGAAAGTGTCTTAAATAAATGATTCTCTAGACTTACAGGATAGGTAGCGAATGTGGACAACGGTGAACAATCTCCGGTCATATATCGTCCGTCGTTGTGAAAAACTTGGGCGATCCCTAACACAAATTCCCCGCTATCAGAAACCGTAGAGCCTATGCCTATCACAAGCTCATCCCTTAATCGGTCTTCTTTTTCAATCGTCCAGGCTGTACCTCCTAATTTTGCGTAGGTATTCAAAGCGATATTCGTCATTGTGAAATTACTCAAATTTTGACGGATCGTTTCAATTTGAATATCCTGAGTAGGAATACCGTTACCAATCAGCTTTGCTTTGCATACAAAATATGGTGAAAATTGAGGCTGGAGTTTTTCTTGTGCTTCGTTTACAATGACATATACGAGTTGACATTCTAATAAATCATCTTCATAAAGTCTTTCTTTGTAGCTATCTAAATCTGTTCCGGAAATAGTTTTGAAAACGAATGAAAGGGAATTAAAATGAAAAGTTTCCTTCAATTTGTTTTCGATCTTTCTAACGAACCCTTCAGTTTCACCTTGATAGGCTGCCGGACAAATTACACCTATTTTCATTGCCTTATGCTGATAAAGTTCTAATGAATAAGGTTGGTAAGCTTGAACCATTTTATCATAATAAATTAATCCTTCAGTATTTTTACGATTGCTGTAAAAATATCTTTGAGGTTTTCCGATAACTTCGGACTTGATAATGTCAGTATCAAATGGTAAGTATTTTCGGCTAATTGATTTGACTCTTAAACCAAATGGCATAACAATATTATCCCGATTTTTATGCAACCATTCCTGAAAGCCAATTATGATTTGAAAAACTTTGCTGTTTTTGTTTTCTTGAATAACTGCTTTTTCGTATATTTCTCTAACGCCACGAGAATCTAGAAATCGCTTAATAGATGAGAGATTTGCAAAAATAACATCTTCGTTGCCCTTTAGTCCAGTTGTATCTATTCCCGCAATCGCAAATTCATCTCGTGACCATGTGAAGGTATTTTTAAGCGCTGCCGACAGATTAAATCCAAAAAAAAGACGATCTTCTTTAAAAAAGAAAGTAGTTGAAAAGTGAACAACCCGGTTTAAAGATAACCCTCGGATATTATCGTTTAAAAGATCCTTTTTGGCGATAATTTCCCAAACATTAGCGTGCTTGTTCCTGAATATTCGATAACTACCGCTTTTAGCAATGAGTTCAATTAGGGCAGTTTCAAATATTTTAGCCAGTAGTTTCGGTTTGTCTTCAATATTAGCACTCGTTAAACTGGCGCTAGCAGGCAACACAGCTTGATCATTTTTTGGCCACATATGTATAAGGCCCTGATCTCGATAGAACCACCAGTCACGATACTGCTCTTTTAAATTTTTAAAAGCTTCTTTTGTCGCAAACAAAGAGTAAGGAAGGGTTGGGAAATCGATAGGGCCAGTTGCTGGTATATCGAGGTGAAAAAAATTCAGAAACAGACCACTCATGAAATTAAAAAGATAGGGTTTAGCCCAGTTATAAAAATATGAATTTAATATTATTCGATTAAAAGAAAAATATTTCCTCTCAATTATGTGATAATGTTATCAATCGATTATTTGTCCATAAAACGATGAGTTTAAGTACCACAGTTTTTGAAGAAAAGAAATCTATACTTTGACAAGTAATGATTAGACAAATCTATTCAATACACTGTTAATCAAATAGTATCTACATTAAGCCCCAGCAACCAAAGGCAAAAACTCTCTAACGTAAATTATTGATTGTCTCCACTAAACACGGCGACCATGGCTTTTGCCATGGCCGCCGAAAATGCAATATATCCCAACCGGTAACACATGAAATAAAATACATGGGAATAAAACCCGGTTGGTAGATTTACTAACCGGGTTCGCCCCTCTTACCAGTTTTGCTTTTTGACAAATGTTTTTATCTCCTTCAGGCTGATCTTATGACAGCCTACCCTAATAAAATCCTTATTAATCTCTTCAACTCGGTATTTGTCCATAAGTGTCATGTTGCATTCAGTACATCCACCATTATTGATTGCCTCGATAACAAAGCCATAAAAACGCTTGGCAATGGCTTCAGGAATTTCAACGCGTTGTGAAGTCTGTACTCGTTTGCTCTTCGAGTCAAAGCGAAGATAATCGAAGCCGATGCGTGTTTTGACATAAGTGGTTTTGAAGGCCCGCCAATCCTTTAGTTGTGCCTGATGAATTTTAAAATCCCGCTTGTATCTCTTTTCTTCTTCCACCTTCCTGAAGGCAGCTTCTTTCTGAACAATCGCCGAATACTGATCTAAATTCTGAATAGCACCCGCCTCGATCAGATTTTCAGGAACCGCCAACCCATAAAATTCTGCATATTTTTCTGCGTCACTAAACACGCCTCTGATCTGCGAAACATATTTTTCCGGCTTTCTTGCTGTCTGAAGATTACCGGCAATCACCTTTATCTCTTCATACCACTTTTCGAAAACTTGTTCATGATCCATTCCCGCCACAGGCACCCGTAGTTGCGTCAAATGGTTGGAGGCGCTTAAAACGATATTCACTTGCCCATTAGTAGTATTACTATTTTTTTCACGGGTAATAATAACCGCATGCTGTCCCCTATCGTTTTGCGTATGATAACCGATCAGAAAATGTGAGCCATACGACCAGATGCGGTCGTTTTCAAAGTAAAAGTTCCCTGAAGCTGTACGTGCATCGCTCTGAGAGCGGTTTGCCCAAAGGTGGGCAACGGTGTGTTTGTCAACTACTCTTTTCATCCTGTTCTGCCTTAAGTGTTTAGAAATCATTTCGGCAAAAGCCTCAATTGGCCTTTGATAGAGGCAGAATATTTGCGCGTGGGGCGGGTGAACAATGCTGACTTAAAAAATACTACCCGCACGAAGTAAGGCGTGGAGATTTTTTAAAGGTCACTTGCATGGCATTGAGAGCCGAAGAGGTATAATTTCGCCTCAGGCAAAGGTCAAATGAAAGACTCAGTTAAACACAAATGCCATTGAAAAGAAAACTCCAGTAATTGTTCGGCAGGTATATAAATTGAACTGCATCCCGGTTTTAGTACCGGGCGCAGCACCCGGAGGGCATCGGTTTAATTTTGTACCTAGCTTCGAATCTTCAGACATTTTGAAAAGTCAGGTATACCAATAACCTGTAATATTGCCAGAATATCAGTAGTATCTGTTAGTGGGCTTGATGAGAAAACATCAGGTCTTACGAATTAAATAGTTAACAATAATTGATATCGTAAAAAGTGCATTAGAAAACAGCCTGACTCATTTAAATTTGCGGCCACTAAATAAATGCTATATTCTATGGAATGTATTTTTTGCACGAAAACTAATACCGCTAAATCAATAGAACATATCGTATCTGAATCGTTAGGAAATACTACCTACTTAATGGATAGAGGAGCTGTTTGTGATGATTGCAATAAAAAGTTTTCGAACTCGGAACGTGAAGCGTTAAGCAGCACTATATTTTTAATGGAACGAGCAAGAATGGGAGTTCCCAGCAAGAAAGGAGCGCCGGCAAGTGGGCAGCTGGGTGGTTTCGGTATACAAGGGAGCCAAAATTTGGTAAAGAATCTCATTTTCCTAACCGGATTAAAAGAAGAAGACCTGGTGGATTGGGACGCAGACAAAAAGACTTTCACCCTCAAATTACCCACTTTTGAAAAAAATGAAGTTGCCGTATCCAAAACACTTCTAAAAATAGGCTTAGAAGCATTATATACCTCACAGCGAAAATTGTATAAAAAACATGATTTTACAGAGCTGAGGCAATTCTTGGATAATACCAATCGAATAGACTGGCCCTTTATTGTTTCGGATGATGAAGTCGGTTCTTTTGAAAGTATACCGATTAATTATCAAAAACATCAACTTAGCAAATTCAGGTGTAAACTCTTGTATCAGGAAACTAACGATAAGGTTTTATTATTCAAGTTTAGCTATGGGGCTGTAGCAATGGTCATTAACCTTTTAAATAGGGATCTATTATGGATGGAACAATACCAAACCAATAAATATGATACAATCTACCCTATCCACTTCCGCACAAAATTAGAAAGATTGCTTAGAAGACAAACAAGGGCCACTGATTAAAAAATTAGTAAAACGTGTAAATCAAATTCCAGCAATGAAGAACCCTATCTCTTTTTATTTCGAAAAACTGTTAAAAATTTCGGGCGCAAGCTCATCCCATTCCTTCTTGATCAACGATTTACCCTTTAGTTTCAGAAATTGTAAAAGCTGGTCTAATAACATAACAAGTTCGCCAACGCAGTTTTGATAAATAACGATATCATATTCAATATGGTGAAGTAACAGGTCATGCGCTTTTGGGCTGAAATGTTGGTATTGACTTAAATATTTAAAAAGCGCTTCCAGGTTGTCGTGCATCTTGATCCCACGGGCTTTTATAAACCTGAGTTTTGCAGCTTCGGAAATAAAGCCATTACTATCTCCCTGATCAAGCAGATCAATAAAATATTGATTGCTACTTTCTCGTAACTCATTATTTTTTTTCCAATTCCCATTTACATCAACAATGTCTGGGTTAGACTTCTTAAATTGTTTTTCAATATTACCAGTATTGGGCTTGACCGAGCCATCCAGGCTTTCAACATATCGATTAAATTTCTGACTGGCTTTTATGCCTTTAATCGAACTCATGATAAACTCTTTATGAAAAATGGTGAGTTCGTTATTCAGCGCGATCTGATTGGGATCTGCCAATGCGACTGTGCCGAAGAGATAATAAGAATTAATGATATCATCAATTATGCCCCTATAAATGAGATTTATACTGGTTTTAAACCTGTAGTCGTCAAACAGCATTGGAAGCAGTAAATTGGCAGATTCAAGATTGAACCTCATTTTCGCCAGCAGTTGAAGAAAGGCGTCACAATGTTTTAACTGTTTTTCACCATTGCTTGCCAGTAGATATCTAATTAAAAAATTAAGGACCCGATCTTGTCCAAGCTTAAGGTTTTGAAGCCGCTGGTAAAGGCGATTGTTTAATTCATCATCAAAGTGTACGTTGTTATAACTCATAAAATTTAAATTATTTCACTTGAGACTTGGTGAGGCGCGAGTTTGTCGATGTCCATTAATATACCTTACCAATTGTATTAAAATAGTATTGACCACTGCCTTTAGTCATCTACAACACTAATAAATGCCCTTTAGTAAAATATAACCCGTTCCTACTTACGCAGGCCGGAAAATTGTTAAAATCAGCCTGCCCCAAACGAAATCTTGTGTCATTGATACTATATAACTTCTTCGGCGCTACGATTCATTGTCATCAGGAACAAGAAATATGGACAAATCCCGAACTGGCGGACAACACTCCCCTTTTTTATCGATAGCAGCCACAATATTATTTCCCAACAACCTGCAAACTTGTTTAATGTCCGTTATCATATCATGAAGCCTTAAGTTAACAGAAGTGATTTTCCTGCTTTTCTTTGAACCCGTGATTTTGTAAGATCGAAACCAAAGTTTTTTTTCATTAAACATTTCCTTATCAGACATTCCGCTGCCACTTTTTTTGAAACCACCAACTCCAAAACTAGACTGCCATCTATAGTAATCACCTTCATAAGAAAGCTGAAGGAATGGTTCAGCCTGATGGCCAAACTCTTGCAATCTTTCTTCGAAATGTTCAGAGGTATTTCTTAATCCGATAATATCTTCATGAAGTTTGTCGAGATTATCATAATTAAACTTTTCAAACACTTTTTGGGGGTTCTTTACTTTACCATCAGCGATTCCCAAGGACAATTTAACACAGCGGATAACTTGAGCATATTCAATTACAAAATCATCGATCGCCTTAAACAGCTTGTAGTCCTGGCTAAAATTAATTGTATCTGCTGTAAGCTCTGAAGCAAGCGATTCTACCTTACTATAACTTTCAATGGCGTCGATCAACTTGGCACGTAAAAACTCTGCAGTTAAGTCAAATAAATCTCCTTCATTGACTGGCAACGAAGTAAATGGGGCTCTATTTAACTCTGATATATCCATTTCAATTCTTTAAACAAACTTACGGGGATCAAATTCTTTGAAGTGATCCTATTGAGCGAATGTTAAAAGTAAAAAAAACACCCGAATAATCACCGATAGCGTAGACCTATAATTGCAGGCAAATACATACGGTTAAAGGATAGCGTATATCAGCAGGAGCGTACAACTGTCCATCAGGTATCGTTACTTTCTAAATTATTTGCAACAAATTGATAATTCAAGTACTTTAGATCAGTGGCAGCCGGATGTTGCATTATCCGGTTAGACTGCTGGACAAGTATCGGATCTCCGGAAGGGGATGTTGAATACTGCTTATTCGATCAAGCGATCGGAAAGATCACGGGGGGTATCTTTGTTGAGACCCCCTCGTTTTTTAACCTAACTTATGCATATTATATTTCAATTCCCGATTACTGATTTACGGCTGATTAAAGATGAGGGGCTGCGCCTAGTTCGGCCATTTTGGACTTCGCCGGATATTGACAGAACCAGGCCCTTTATCAGACAATTCGGGAGACTTAGAGACCGTAAAAACGGAGGCGTCACCGGGTGGCCTGCGGAAGAACATTACTGCGATGCCAGATTATCGATTAAGTACAAGGATATACATAAAAGCGGATACGTTATAGATGAAGGAGAAAAGGCCATCATATATAAAACTTATCGCAGATTGTATTCTGATGGAAAATTCATGAATAAAATTGAACTCGGCTTTTTCGATGACATTGAAGAAAGACTTAAACTCAAGAGGCCGGGAATGCTAATAAAGTTAATCGACGTTCTTAAACATTACAGCAACCTTCCTATTCAAATTGACGGCGACACAGTTCAATTGGCGGGATCCGGCCCGAGGCTCCGTGATAAATTCACTCAGGCTACCACCTATAAAAGCAAATACACAAAAACGATTAACAAACTCGTTGTAGACGGGCAGCTAAATATCACAGTTGTATTAACGTCAAACGATAATATAGAGCTCCCTGAAGATGCACGTTTAATAAACGAGTATCGGGTATCACAAAAAAAGATTTGTCTTTATGGATGGAAAATGGAGCTACCGCAACGAAGTGTAAAAGTCTGGCTGATCAAAGTTTTTAAAGATACGGACAAGCTTCCTAAAGAAAATCCTGTAAAAACCGTCGTTAGAAACCTGCGTATCAACCTGGCGAGAATCCATGCTGAAAGGGAGACGCTGAGAATTTTACTCTCCAATATTATGAACGGAACGCTTCCGTTGGAAGCAGGCAGTAACGAGGCAAAACTGGTTAAAACTTATGTAAAAAAGATTACTGCCAAGCTTTTTGCAAAAAAGAGAAATAAACTGGACCAAGAAGACATATTGCGTTTTGCGCTCGCAAGTGAAGAACTCGTGTTGCCGGGAAGCCTGGAATCATTGAACGAAACGGCGATCTCGTTCAACGATAAATACACAAAAAATGCCATTAAAAAAATGGCCGATGAATTAGAGAATAGTAAGGTGTCAACGATCTTATATCTCACCTCGAGCCCTAAAGATAAACAGCTTCTTGACATTCAGCGCGAAATTGGAATGATAAAGGATAAACATATAAGTGGCCTGCATCGCGATAGGTATAAAATTGAATTTGAACCGAGTGTAAAGAAAACAGATTTACTCTCGTTGCTTAACAGATATAAGCCAACGATCTTGCACATATCATTACATGCCTCAAAAGTCGACGGCCTGTATTTTGAAGGTCCGGATCACCAACCGGCTCCATTGTCGGTTAAACAATTCGAAGATGTCATAAAAATCTATAATAAAAATCGCTCATTAACGGCAATTATTTTAAGCGCCTGCAACTCAATTAATCACGCAAAGGCCGCCCTGCCATTTTGTTCTTATGCAATGGGCACAAATGCAGCTATTCCGGACGAGGCAAGCCCATTATATGCAGAAGGATTTTATAATATATTATTCAGCTCTGCACCCCCTGTTTATACTTTCTGTCACGAATCGGCAATATTGAGAATCCAGCAAGCTGATTTGGAGTCGCCTGATGACAGACCCATCGATCAAATGTTTGAACTTTTAACTAATCCATAAGCAAATGTCCATCGCACTGAAAAATATTTTTGCGGAACACGGCTACAATCTTGTTTCTTTGCCAAAGAGCGATATCAAGCCCCTGTTACTTTTATATAAAGTAGGCAGCGACGTGTCCTCCGCCCAAAGCCAGGTAACTACGCTTTTTCCTGCTGATGAAATACCAGCGCCAGCCATTAAAAAAAATATAGATGTTATGCCAATCGTGGGTAAAGCTGAGGTCGCCTTCGATGCAAAAGCCGGTTTAAATTTCCTGGAAGGCTTATTGTCTAATTTTAAAAAGGGAAAGGCCGCGGCGAAAATTAAAATCAGCGACGAGGATGTGCTGACGTTTTCGTTTCAAGATATAAAAGAAGACTCAATAGACTTGTTAGCCCTTGACAGATTTATTAGCGGCACAGCTCCTGACATCTCACGGTTTACTGCCTTTGGGGAAAAATTAAAAAAAAGCGAACTATTTATTATCAATGCGGTATTAAAAAGTACTTCCTTCACTATAAAAATCACTGACAAAAGTGGTCAGGACGTCGATGTGGAGGCTCAAATAAAAGGTATGGCAGAAGCTAATGTAAAAATGTCCAGAGCTAAAAACAATTCAATTACCCTTAGCCATAAAGATGAGCAGCTGCCTTTAATATTTGCATTCAGAGCACAACGAATTAAATATGACCAGCCCGCATTTTGGAGTACAAAAAAAGCCAAATTCAGGATTATAGATCAGCCCGATGTCGTTTTAAGGGATACCGGAAATATCGTTACTGAACCACTCTTGTTAGGTTTATATACTACGGAGCTTTAACTCTGTAGTATATAATAATTAAAGATTGACTGATGAGGTCGGCGAAATCTGTATTGTTTTAACTTACGAGAATTGCGTTTGGTAACTTAAATTTAGAAAACACATTTAGCGGTAATAACATGTGATTATCATAACAGGCCTCCGGCGTCACGAGACGACCTAAAGCGTTGGTGTAATTGCTCGATTTCGTTGACAATTGGTTCCAGTTCATACTCCATGTCAAGCGAGCAAAAAACACCTTCATCCACGTAGTATGCCCTGAAAAACTTGGGAGGAACCTGTTCATCTCGCTTACGATAACCGATGTGTTGTGGAACAATTACCCCTGCTATCAACTGGGAAAGGAAAATGTCGAGATTTTCATCAAAATGCTCGACAAAGTTTCTGACTTTTCGATCTTTAAGTGGGTTGTCGTCTGTAATACAAAAGGAATCTCGCAATTTTGCTGCGCGATTTTGATGTATCCTCTTTTTCGAGGCTGGCCAAAAATATCTCGAAAGGATTCCGGCGCAGCTGATAATATTTTGCACAAAATCAAGCATTTGATCTGGATCCACTCCATTTCCCGAAAAAAGCTGATCAAGACAGCTTTGTAATTGTCCAACATTCTGCCGCGCTGTTCTTGTAACCGACAACAGGCTTTCAATATAGAAAACCTCGTGGGGCGGCCATATAGCTAACTCGTTTTCAATCTCCATCTCTTTAACAATACTTATACTTTACATTTTACTTAATTGACCCTGGTGAAAAGGCCGGTCCAATCGCCTGACTTCTTCGGTCTTTGTATTGAACTTTGAATCAGGTGCGCATATATGCAGGAATTGTTGCGCTGCCTATAGGTAATGATCGCGTTTTATCGAATTCTTTCACACTCTCCTCGTGAGAGATCGCGATAGCGGAATACATGATCGCAGCCCTCGTGAGTTTTAGCAATTTCATCGTTTTTTGTTCAAAAGCAGAACGCGAGATCGAGTACGAAATATCCGGTTCCTTAAACCCATCGGAGAATTCGGGCGTGTCAGATACAACCTTAAATCCCTTATGCTCAATATAGTTTCGTATGGCAGCGATCTCCTTCGCGTCCGGTTCAAGTACAGTATCGAAATCGCTATCTTTCTCATAAAGGTCTTTGCTTAACCAGAAAAGCCCGCGGAGCGCCCAGTTCTTACTTTCTTCGAACGGAGCTTGGAGCCGTTTCTTATTGATATACCACAAACTTCTAAAACTGACCTTGTTCAATTCGATATTTAATCCCATGTAGTCATTAAGGAGATATGCTATCTTGTCCAGGATTGAATAGCTCAGGCGAAATGCGATTTTCAATTGTTCAACGTAATAAGAATAACGAACCATTTCCATAGTTTCAACCAGGGGGGTATCAAGATCTGAAAAGTGGATTAGCCCTTTAGAAGCGGAAGTATAATAACTATATCTTGCTGTAGCATATTCTTGTTTGATCTGGTTAAAAAGATTAAGACATACCGGCGGGCGATTAGCCGGCAATGTAACTGTCGGCAAATTAAGGCAGTCGTGACATGCTATCCTATGAGGCCCGAGATCGTTCAAAGGGTTAATGAATAGCGTATTGGACAAACACCATAAACGATATTTATTCAGCTCCTCATCGTCGCCCATATCGTAGTTATCCAATTCCGGATAATCACGCATATATTCGTCCGGAAAGTTACTACTGATATAGATCCTCAATGAATCATGCATGCTTTGAAAGCCCGATGCCGCGTCCGGATGAAGGCTCTTTTTATTTTTCAAAGCCTGTATAAAGTGATGGTAGGCATAAACCAGAAAAAGATTAGAGTGGACCTGGTCGTATAGCGCCCGCCCGTAATAAAACAGTCCATTGGCCATATTGCCAATGGACATGGCAAAATCAGGCGTGGCACGTAAAGCCTGTTGAAAATACTCCTGGGCCTCCACAAATCTCCCCATAAAGGAAAAGCTGTTTCCCAGATTTGTATATATCTGACTCTGCCGCCAGCCTTCGACTCGGGAAAAACCGGAAGAAGCGATAGCTTTTCTCAAATAAAATATCTCCTTCGTCAGCTCTTCCATTTGGAACAGCCAACTATCCTGTGATTCATGGTATTTGATCTTACGGTAATAACTCCACCCATTTGCAAGATCATAAAATAAAAGAGTCTGTAATTCGGGGGCAAGAGCTTTCATGTTAATTTGTTTGGAAAGATTGAATGCGTATTCCAGACCATCTAACCTTTTTTGGTCAAATGAAAGATCTAACAGAGACCCGATAATATCTATCTGTTGCCTCTGCGATTTACCCTCTATTGTGATCGTCGTTAAGTCTTCTTTTAATTCCATAAGATACCTGATAAATTATTTTCTTTCGCTGGGAGGCAATTCATGATGTAAATTGCATTTCCTACCCTCTTCGTAAAGAGGGGCCAAAAACCGGCGCCGATCCTCGTTCAATACAGACATGATCTTCTTTAAACTTAAAACAGGTGAACCGACCGGCTCATCGATCAGAAAAGAGGAATAACTCGTAATCATATAAATGTCTTTCAATATATTTTGCACCAATACGATTATCCTCTTTAAATCGGTTAAACTGATACCTTCTGCTTTATCTTTAGTATGGTTTCTGTCTTTGTGCGCTATCTCTTTATTTCGGCGAGTTGAAATACGTTTTACTGTAGCACTTAATTTACCCAGCTCCCCCTCCCACAATACTATTTTATTTTCAGGAATAACTCCCGCGAATTTACCTTCAGAACCCAATTTTTTCAAAAACCTGGCAATACTAAAATCCTCTTTAGGCGTAAGCAATATATTGAGTTTCAATAAAACACGTTCCGCATATACAGATGTGGTAAATCTCCAGAAATAGTCTCTTTTACTTAAATATACATCTACGTCCGGATCGGGCAGGAGTAAATACTCCAGGATTTTGAGACACTCCTGCGCGTCCAAAAGGATTTCACTGATTCTCGATGCTTCATCCCTCAAACCGAGTGGGCTGTTCTCATCACCCTTATCAACTGACTTATCGAATTTCTCCATAAATTATTAATTTAATATTTAGAATTACCCAACAAAAATGCAATCGTACTGCGCACCCTATCTGCGCAGTGTTCTGTTAGTTTCTATATCATTTTGTGGCTTGTTATTGAGTAATGTCCTGGCGACCCCAAATTCAGGACGAGCCGTTGAAGTCACGAAATTAAAAAAAAAACGAGCGTCAATAATATATCATCAATTATTATGGCACTTTTATAGCTATTCATCTTCAAAACATGTGTATATTTTATATATTTCGATCGAATATCTACTTAAATGAACAAAACATTCATTATATTATTTGTTTGCTTTATTTCCTTTCAATCACTCGGACAAAAAAACAATTACAAGTTAAGATAGCTGACCAGGCCAATAATATCATACCTTTTGCCAGGGTAACCATTTCGTCTCAAGGATCGCAACATAAACTCCACATAGTCAGGACTGCCAACGAAATTGGTGAATTATCTCTTTCTATAGACACTTTAACAGGAAATTATCTTGTCGAAGTCACGCATGTATCATATGATACTTTAAAACGAAGTATTAACCTTCAGAATGCACCGAATCCTTTACTATTAAGCCTAAGAGCTAAACTCATGAGCCTTAAAGGAGTAACTGTAAGTGCCCCAAAAGATCTGATCTACAGGGAGCGGGACAAAGTAATTATGAACATTGAAGATAACCCCAATACCGTAGGGCAAAATATTTTCAACATACTGCAACTGGCACCGGGTGTCTCAGTTTTTAATTCAAGTATATCCATCAATGGTATTTCCGGGGCGAGGGTACATATCAACGGAAAACCACCACAACTAAGCGGTGCAGCTTTAACTACATATTTAAATACTTTGCGGTCAAATGATATCAAATCAATTGAGATCATCGCCCATCCGTCGGCAGAATACGACGCTGAAGGCGTAGGCGGTATAATTAATGTAGTTTTAAAAAGCCCGGCCTTTCTAGGTTGGTCGGGAAGCATTGGGTACGATCAATCTTTGGGGCTCGGAAAATACCCCACCTACAACCCTTATTTTTCGATGAACTTCAAAAAAGACAAATTGCAGCTATCTGCCCAGTATAGCTATTCCAACCAGAAAGACTATCTTGAAATGGCGGAAAAACGAGTCCAGGCAGGTGGTGGCAATCAATCTACCAACACCGACAGAGTGGGTAAATACCTGGCTAACAATATCAGTCTCTCTGCGATATATGACATCAACAGAGATCAGAGTCTCGGGGTAACGCTCAATGGTAATTACACCAATTCTAAAGAACTGATGCAGAGTAATACTTTAATAAACTATCCGACTGAAACCGATAATGTTCGGTCAATCGGTTTGTTTCCCAACAGTTCCGATATATCGTATCGCAACGTTGGTATAAACTATGACTGGAAAACAGATACACTAAATTCTAAATTTTCATTCGCTGCCGATTACACCAATAATAGAAACAACGCGCTAAGTGAAACCAATAATAGGACATTCAACTTTCAAAATCAGTTGATCGGAGATACGGTATATAACCTTGTATTTCCGGCTTTATCCAAAATCTTTACGGTTGAGGCGAAATACAATAAAATCTATAAATCCGGACAGGAACTGACTATCGGTGGTAAGTTTGCGGCTACATCAATTAATACTGATAAAACCTATAATGTTTTCTCGAACAACTCTTTTCAACAGGACGATGCCAATTCGTTCAATTATCATTATAAAGAGGACATAAGCGCTGCATACATACAAACGGCGGGCAAATTGATCGCACTTGATTATAAAGTCGGCCTTCGGTTAGAGAACAGCTACGTCCAGGGGACATTAAACAGGCAAGATCAGGATACGGTAAATACCCAGAAGTATCTGAATTTATTTCCATACCTGTACATCGGAAAAAGTTTGGATAAAAAGGGCAACCATACCCTATCTTTATCTTATAACAGAAGGTTGACCAGGCCATCTTATGCGGCTTTAAACCCATTCACTTATTTTATCGATAATTACACGGTCATTTCGGGCAACCCTTACTTAAAACCATCTTATGGAGATGCGATTGAACTCGGGTATACTTTACATAAGAAGTATTTTGTCAGCCTCAGCTATAATTCGATAAAAGACCAGATCAACCAGGTGCTGGTCACTGATGACAATACCAATATTGTGACGATGATCAGGAGAAACATAGGCACGA
Organism: Mucilaginibacter rubeus; assembly: GCF_014643835.1. Taxonomy (GTDB): domain Bacteria; phylum Bacteroidota; class Bacteroidia; order Sphingobacteriales; family Sphingobacteriaceae; genus Mucilaginibacter; species Mucilaginibacter rubeus. The sequence continues at coordinate 1,201,409 of NZ_BMKD01000001.1, forward strand.
CAGACAAATTCACAGGTAATTTCTCTGTACCGGTTACGATTACCAAATGGTGGACAACCAATAACTCCCTGCTGCTACAGCATGTTCATGTCGAAGCTCCCGAATTCGATATAGAGAAAAACACTTTTACATTTCAATCCAATCATCAATTCAAGGTAAGCAAAACAACCTCACTGAACTTTTCCGGTTTTTACACGCCCCGAACTATTTACGGTAACACGGTAACGGATCAATACTCCAACGTCACCGTTGGCCTAAGGCAGCGATTTTTTAAGAGAAAATTAATCGCCGGGGCGAGCATCTACGATTTATTCTACCAGAACAACCCTCACTCAGAAAGCTACTACAACAATGATGTGATCAAAAGGTATCAGAAATTTCAAACCCGGTTATTAACGTTCTCACTGGTATATAACTTCAAAATCGGCAAATCATTTGAAGCGAAGGAAAACGACAGAAGCAATGAAAATGAAAAGGACAGACTACAATAATGAAATATTGGCCGATAGAAGTTTTTATCTGCAAAAATCAGGTTCAAAATATTTGAATATTTTAACATTTAACTGGAATGGAGGCAATAGGCTAGTTATCCAGAGCAAGATGCTTTAAAACCTCATTAGTCTTGTCTGTAAAACAGGGACCTCCATTCTTCCGGTGATCAGGAAATAGGCGAAGCAGTTAACGATTCCTATTTGCTTAAAATGACCATTTTTATAAAACATCAACTTTCTGTTATGTCAGATCACAAAAAATACTTAACCATGCTCCGGATGCTGAAAGAGGGCTACCAGGAGAACAACAGCGAGCAGGAAATCTATCTTTTGGAGGAATTGCGCCGGACAGAGGATATTGATGAGTTCAAAGCCATTGCGGGCGTGATAGGTGCTACCGGCGGGCTATTTTGTATTCCGACCCTGATGGCTTTTTCGGTTGAACAAGGGTCTCCAAAGGTCATGCCTGCCATTTTTGCCATCACCGACATTTATAGCAGAGTAGAAAAAACGGAAGCTCCGGAAATACACTACCTGTTTACGCCGGCATGGTGGCAGCCAAGATGGAAAGGCAGCTTGCCAGCCTTTATCAGTTATGTATTTTGCATAACTGAAATGATAAGATCGGTACCCGAACACCAGGACGAAACTGTTGACACTATTGGCGGGAAACTAGCCAAAGAGTTTGCATTGAGTCTATTTCCCTGTGAGACGTTCCGCGAACTCAGGCTTAGTACCCCAGAAAGTAATTCAGAGTCTGGCATCAGGAAATTAGTATCAGAAGTTGACAGTGATATGCTTATGATGTCTATGTTTAATGAACAGGATATCCATAAAAGCAAAGAAGCGCTTTATGAAGAAAATATACTCAATATGCGGTGCGACTACCTGTTGACCAGGTTGAACTTCAAATTGGAATACCAATTGTTCCGTTATCTTCTGAAAACAGCAGAAGTTTTAAACGCCCCTGAACATCATTGAAATTCTGAATTGTATCTAGCCCTCTGATCACACCATTTCGAAACCCCATACAATAAAACGCAACGGCTGTATTCAGCTAAAGCAAAACTGGCGAATGCGGGTATTGTTTTAGCTGAAGTCAGGCAGCAAAGCACGCCGGAAGCCCGTTGCGGATAAAAGGAGCATTGGCTTCCGGCCGGATTTTTTCAGGCCGGTTCATACACAGAGATTGCACAATCCAACCCATCCAGCGCCTCTGCGATCATAGGCTTTACCTTATCCCACTCCAAACCACCGTTACCACAGCCTAATGCCGGCATTGCCAGGCTTGTTATTTGATTATCCTGTATAAAGGCCTGAAGTTTGATCAAACCCATTGCCACATATTCATATTCCGAAGGGTCGCGCCAATCCTTTTTGGTCGGGAAGTTAATAATCAACCTCTGGCCCATGAGCAGGGTGCTGTCAGGCACGACAAATAATTCGCCAACACGCACATTTCCTGTATGACATGCAGTACGATACCGCAGGTAATTATCAGGGAAGGCCTTTTTAAAGGCAAGGGCGATACCTTTACCCATAGCGCCCACCGTATTTACCGTATTGACCAGTGCAAACGCCTCATCAGTCAGCAGGTCTCCTTTTTTATAAGTTATCATTCTTGTCAGTCGTGTTTCTCTGTTTCGTGGTTATCCTGTTGCTGCTCCAACAGCAGTAATTTAATATAAGTATCTTCCCAGTAAGCCTGTTGCTGACGGTTATACTCCGCCTTATCCGAGCCTTTCAGCTGATAATGGCGGAAATCGTCAGCCTGTAAAATTGCCAATTGCAGGTCAATAATTTTAATCTTTTTGCCATATAAATCCATTATTTCCATCGCGCTGAGTATTAGGCCACTTTCAGGGGCTGCATCCGGTGATCTTTAAGGTTATAAAAGAATCCGCGGTCGAACACCATCCCTTCCCGGAACATCCTGTTTAAAATTTCCACACCGGGGTAAGCGAGTGAGGCATTAATGAATAAATCCTGCTCTTCCAATGCAGAAGCCGTCGAACAATTATGTCCCGCATCTTTTTCTTCTCCCGCTTTTAAAAGTTCAGGAAACTCATCTGTTACCATTCGCAACACGCTTCGGGTTTCATATTTTTCCGATTCAGGTTGTTTGATCTCCCCTATGGTCGACAGGATCACCTGCCCCGAATCGCGGCTGTTGCCGAAATCCAGCCAATATCTTGGCTTATTCCGGGAATAGGAAGCGTATTTGTGTACCATACCCAGAATAGTAGCAATTTCAAATCGCGCGTTTACCGAATCTACGGCGGTAATAGTGATGGCAGCCATTGCCATTTCAGGAAGCTCTTTGACCAGTAGATTGTCAAACTTTTCGGTCACAGCTTTCCAGTTCAGACCAAACGCCCGGTTGATCCTGTTGATCAGGACAACAGATTTGTGCAGCCCCACTTCTGTATCGTTAAATAGCATGCGCAACCTGTTGTTATGTTCAATGATGTCATCGTCAAACAACCGGACATGCAACCCCGGATGACCTAATTCATTCAGCATGAAGCTCAGCCTCATCAAGCCTGTTAATACGTGGCTTCCGGTTCCGCCCGCTCCGATCAGGTTAACCATAACCGGATTTAATGGCTGTAATAATTCGTGGTCAACAATATGTACCGGGATTTTTGGGGTAATGGTGATATTCTTTTTCATTATAGTATTTTTTGAAGTGTGAGGTCTGTTTTTACCAAATAATTTTCGGGGAACTTTTGTAACGTTCGCCCCTGTTCCTGCCAAAGCTGTACAATATTCACGGAGACTTTACTCCCGCCGTCGATGGTATGGCTGAAATAACTATTGAAAAAGTAACTTTCCCAAAGTGACATAAAATCTTCGAGGCAGGTATTTGGTTCGATGCTAATGCGGACAGAACCCATACAAACGCGTCCGTCCGGGTGCATACTGAAGTAAGGCGCATGGTAAAGCAAGCTTTGCACATGGGGCTTTCGGCAGCCTTTTACGGCAAAGATCTGCAGGCTTTCCCTCCCTGCTTTCCATATCATCGCAGGGATTTTGGCAGGAAGTGAGGGTATACCGAGCCTTTCAACAAAAAATAGTTGCCGTTCCATCGGCGGGGTATACCAAACGGCATAACCCTCGTTTTCAGAATTGATGGACAGTACATTTGGCGGGATGATGCCCCTGCATTTCAGGAAAGTATTTTTTGCATCCTGACCGCTCTTTAGAATATCAGCCAAAAGGATAGATTCTTTAGCAGACAGCGGGTGTGCATTAACAGGCCTCCCGTTTTTTGAAATGTCATAACTTTCTACATAAATTTCCTCATTTGTCCCGTAGTAGTTATTTACTTCAGTCTTGCTTTTAGCATAGATGAGCAACGCTTTAAAGGGCGTGTAGATATGGCTGATATTATTGGTGATGTTTGTCGTCATAATCGTAATCTGTTAAAAAATCTATCAATTCAGCGATAAGGGCAAAAAGCCTCGGTTCATAATCGAAATTATGTTGCTCCTGCTGCTGCGGGGTATCAAACCATTGCACCGTAATAGGTTCAATCTGTTCACCGCTTTCGTTCAGGTCATTATTGACCATATCAAAAAACACCTCCCGGAACATATCATTGGCACTCCAGTAAAAGGAAAGATATTGTTCAATGTGGATATTACCCGTTTCATCAAACTCATAATATCCATTGGGAACACTGTCATAAATGGAACGTGCGGGATAATCGACAACCATTTTTTCAATTTCCATCGCCAGATTGGCGAAACCTTTATCACAGCAGTAACTATTGAGATAGGCCATGAATACTTTATGGAAAGTATTGACGCGGAACGGCTTTTTAATGATGTCCAGAAACAGGTCTCCGAAATTCTTTATTCTTTCGAGTTCCTGCAATTGTTCATCCCGATACGCCTCTCCTTTTCCCTCATCGTCGTCGTTGATCCAATCCTCTATCATCGAATAGGTAGATTGCAGGTAACAATAATTTCTGTAATAATCAATCTTAATGACCTGATAGAAGTAGGCGCAAATGTTGCACAATAAATTAAAAAGAGGCTTTAATTCCGGTATGCCCATGATCCAGGCAATTGCATTGACCGGAATGTAATAAAGCGTATAACCCGTATCGAAGCGTTTTGTAGTAGCTAATGTTGCAGGGCGGAAACTGTCCTGCATGATCCGGCAGGTCACTCCCGTTTTCCGTTCAAGTTTTTCCGCGATCTGCTGATGACAAACCATCATGTTTTGCGGGAAAGATAAGCCGGAAACATCCGGCCTGTCCATCTCATATAAAGTGCAGATATTTTCTACCGACTGAAAAAAAGCTGTCTCCGCTTTGCGCCAGTCCCGGAGGCAAAAGCCGTTGAAAGGTAAAAAGCGGTATTTCAGAAAACCATATCGGTCAAATCTGTGGGGGCGCTTCTGCGCTGAAGGCTTTGCGCCTCCCCTGCTTCGGGGAGCGAGTCCAGTTTGTCCGTTAGTTTTTTGAATTGCTGATAAAGTTTCCATTGGCTGTTTTTGGGGTTAATGTTTACTTTTCGTTCGATGATGATTGTTTTCATGGCTTATCCTTTCGTTCCCATGGTGCTTTCAAAGCGGTACTGTATTTTATCGTTTTTGATCTCAGGCCCGGTAACGCGGGCGTTGGTGAGTATGGGATATGTGGGTGCGTAAAAGTTCAGCACCGCTTCCGGGCTAAAATTGTCGTTTGGGTCGGACAATTGAATTTCCTGCCCGTTTTCCTTATGTATAAAAATTCTTGGTAATAGCGTAGTACGTAACATATCGAATGAGTTGAGTTTAAAATAAAAGATTCTTTTTCTGTTCCCGCTTACGTTCCAGTTCCGCTTTTCGCCTGGTGATTTCCGCTTCCCGGTCGGGATAGTCCGCAACGTTTGGCAGGATTTCGAGCGCCTCGTCGTATTTGCAAAGGCTTTCGAGTTCGACGATCTTTCGGAGCAGGTCGGTATAGGCCTTTCGTTTTTCGGCGTTATCCGAATCCGCTTGCTCCGCCCCTCCCGATGTACCATCAGTTTTGGCTTTCGGTGACTTGCTTTTATTGTCCTGCACCATTTTCGATTGTTCTTTAGCCTTGGCAAGCCCTTTCAGGTAATCATCCATATTGTGCAGCAGTCCTGCGGTTTGCCTGACCGGGGCTTCGAGCATGCCGAAATAACCCTCGTCAAACTCCTGTGCCGTGCCATTTAACACAAAGGGCTTGATGAGTTTGGAAGCTGCATCCCCGGTTGCAGCAATAGTGAAATGAGTGGATACGGTAAACCCGCCCTTATCATCGGTCTGGACTACGATGTTCCAAATGCCGGGAACATTGATATCGGCGATATTTTGAAAAAAGTTAGTTTTCATGTTATGGAGTTTTAAATGTTATTGAGTTTTTCGAGATGATTGGCAGACTTACCATCGGCTGTAAACAGGAAATCATTGTTTAAGAAGCTTTCTTCGACCGCAGCGTCGCTGCACAGGTAATCGTATTGGTTTTCGATGCTGTTAAAAAGGTGATTGTTCAGCACTTCGCCGACGCTTCGCAGCCATTCTTCTAATTTTTGGAGTTCATCAAAGATATTGGGGTGCTCTTTACCATTTTCATCAATGACATAGATGCCGAGGTCAACGACGATACCGAACTGCTTTTTCCGGCAGATGATCTGCGGTTCGTCGGGCAACAGGCCTTTAGCAACAAGGTTCATCACCCGATGGTCGATAGCTGCGGGCATCAGGTTAAATTCCTGCTTTGGCGCATAAGTTTTCCATGACTGCTCTTTAATGGCAAGCTGCAAACGGGCTATATCAACTATAGCTGAAAAGCAGCTGCCGTCTCCCTGGCAATAAAAGCCACGGAAATTGATGGTTTCTTTTAGCACCCGGATACCCATGTACCCGCAGAGGTTCACAAAATCCTCGAGTTCGCTGTCCCACCATTCAAAGCCGAAGTTTAATTCGCGGTTGCTGATCAGCGCTTTTTGTTTAGCTTCCCTGTCAAGTTCAGGGAAGCTGTATAAATTAAATGTGATTGTTTTCATGATTCGTTATTTTCATCTACCGGAGGCACAGCGGGGATTGAAGTGATTTCGTCGTTTTTGATATTGATCTGAGCGGGGTTGGCAAAGATGGAATCGAAGATTTCTTTGATTTCCCCGTCAGTAAGGTTCCGGGCGTAAACGGTTTCCCGGTATACCCCGGTGATGTCAACGATACCGTCAGACTGGAGCGCCATAGCGACCGGCACGCCTCCAACCCCGGCATCCACCCATAGGCTTAGCCACAGGTCATTGGCGTATTGCATACCTATAATCAGCGTATCATGTCCGGTCAGTCCGCCGTCCTCCCAATGTTGGTTGATACGTTCATCTTTAAACCATACCCTTGCCACCCGGTTATATTTAAAGGCGACAGATTCCGCCATTTCCTTTGCGAACAACAAAGGGGACATCGCACCGTGGATGACACCTTTTCGTTGGCTAAGCAGGCTCTGAACTGAAAATTGAATTGGTTCGTTCATGGCTTCGGGATTAAAAAGGTAAATCATCATCGTCAGCACCCGATCCGGCAGCAGCTTTTGCTTTTTCCGCCTTGCCTGTTTCCTGTGTTGCTTTGGCAGCAACAGAAAACAGCTTGATGTTGTCGCAGGTGCAAACCAACCTGCCATTGGCCTCTCCCGTATTGGTCTTGTAGCCCTGCGCTTCAACCCATCCTGAAATTTCAACTACCGCACCTTTGGTGAGGTACTCGGCGATACCGGTATTACGCCAGTAGGCGCAGTTAACAAAAGCTGATTTTTCCTTTTTATCACCATCCTTATTAGTCCATCTCTGGTTAATGGCTACGGTGAAATTAATTACCTGTTTGTCACCTTTTACCGCTGTTACTTCTGCATTTGCGGTGATTCTTCCTGTGAATAGCATACTCTTAAATGTTTAAATGATGAATAATTATTTGTTTGCTCTTCCTTTGTCGCCCTGTCCTGGTGGATTATTTTTAAAAGAAAAAGGGAAAAAAGAAAGCAATAGGAAGTGCCGGAAGAAAGGGCAAAAGGAAACTGAATAATTGGAGGGGACCCTTTGGGGAGGCAACCGTTTATGCGGTAGTCTTTTGACGACCCCAACGACAGGTCCGGCAGGATATTAGCTGCGCTTTTTACCCGTTTCAGTTAAAATACATCCTAAATAAAAAATCCCCAACGAGTATATCGCCGGGGATTAAAATAGGATGATTAGAATAAACTTGTACGTCAGTTCATGTAGCAACTTGTTCTCTCTTGCTTTTTAATAGGTAGCCAAAGGACTATGATCGGCTCGCAAACGGGTAGAAAGTAAGTATCTAATCTAACTTGAGATTCTGGTTGGATTTATCAAAAATCAGCGGCAAATCAAAAGGTTGTTTAGCGAGCTTTTTATAAAATGTCTCAATAAATGGCCTGCCTTTATGGTCGAATCTGGAATAAAAATGAGGACAGGCAAACTTGTCGTCTCCTTTAAGAGTGTAACTAATGATGTCTTCGAATGCTACAATCTCAGTTACGGCTACTTTAACAGCTATTGAACCGGTAACGTTTTCTTTAGTCCAACTCTGGTTTTCCAACCAATAAATGGTATCGATACCAGTAATAAAACCTATTCCACTATGATAAATAGCATCAATTTCAACCCGAAACCATTGAGGTTCATCAAATGAGTTGTATACATGAACAGGATAATCCTTGTCATCTATGGAATGCAAGATCATACTTGATGCGCGGGTTCGATGATCTGCACTAAAATTAAGCCATAGTCCAAAATCTCGTTCAAGGCTCGTTTTCATCTTTATCCTGGATTTAACAAGCTCTTCATTTGTCATTTGTTTATGGATATAATTCGGATAATGTTTTTGCAGCGTCTTGTTAGTCAGCCCAAGCTTTTCCTGTATTGTCTCCCATCCCCAGCAAATGACCGTCGATGGTAAACCTTTTTCCTTTCTTAGTGCCTCGCAATGTTCATCAAAATCAGGATCCTCGGAAAGCGTTGTTACTATAAAGACAGTATCAAAAGAAATTTTTGGCTTCCCTGCGATCAATTTATCGATAGTATCTTCAATATCAGCCAGAAATTCCCTTTTAAGCTGGCTTTTACTTCTGTTCAGGTCTTTCAATTTACATTGTACAACAACTTTTGAATCATTTGAAAAGATGTCTATCCCTTTTTGCTGGTGGCCGTTCTTGCCAAATAATTTATAGGTCGGCTTTGTATAGATTTCATTAAACAGATCGCAAATCATTAGTTCGAAGTTTGCTGCATCTTTCAATGGCGGTAGTTGATATATTGGCATAAAAAGTTCTTAAAAGATTCTTGTCGTGTCCGGAAAATCATCCAGTGGCTTTAAAATCTGATGATGGCTTACTAAATTATTATAGCATAAACTTATCAATATTTACCAACCAATAATATTTTATTAAATAAAAAATTGAACGAAAACTCAGTATTAACATATATGTTTTCTTAGTTTTAGCTGAGAAGAAATAATTAGTTTAAATGGTCAATAAAAAAAGAGCCGGTGAAGTATCAGCTTTAAGCGGGTTCGGTTTCCAATACGAAATTTTTGCTACGCAGATTTATAATCACCTATTGAACGATGAATTAGAATGGATTGAATTTGCAAGCGAAAGAGCAGGTAAATTGGACGACGTCTTAATTGGTTTACCTGATAGAATTATAGCCTACCAGGTTAAAGAAATAGCTTCTTCGAAGTTTACATACAGCCAGTTCACCACTTCAGATACTGAAAGTATTTTCCAAGGAGTCTTTAGGGGGTGGAGAAAATTAAAATCGGCCTATTCTAATAAGGTTATCGACGCCCGTTTGATTACGACTCAACCGGCTTCAGAAAACGATGCTATACCCTTTTTTAATGGGTCACCCAAACCGTCGTTTCAAAAATTTAACAATAATTTCTGGACACCGATCCGGGAAGGGCGTTATGATTACCAAAACTTACCTGCAGTATGGGCTCCTGTGTTCGAACATCTCAAAAACTGCGTCGAAGCAAGTGCCCAAGAAGTTATTGACTTCATCCGCGACTTTACTTTTGTTTTTGATTATCAGCTTAACCAGGTGCTGCTGGACCACTATACACTAGCTAAAAGAAATGGTCACATTGAAAGCATTGTTAAAAACATTTTCCGAATCGTGTCAAAACAAGGCAATGTTGTTCTAAATAAGTCCCAATTCTTGTTGGAATTTGGCCTAAAAAATCAATTTGAAACCCATTTTCAACACGCTTTTTTTGTAGATGAAAAACACTATCAGCCTATAAGCGATACGATCGAATTACTTGAAAACCTGATCAACACGAAAGCGAAAGGCTATATAGCTCTTTTAGGAAACGCGGGCTCCGGAAAGTCAACGCTATTGACTAAGTGGCTCAGTGAAGGAAGTTATCGGGTTTTGAAATATTATGTTTACACCAACCTGGATATGGGTTATGACTTTGGTTACAGAGGTGAAGCGAAGTATTTCCTGCATGATATTATTACGCAAATCCGGGAAAAGAAATTTGCATTTCAGGATAGGCTACCAGAAAAGGACTTATTGGATCTTCAACAACACTTCCGGACTGAAATGGGGAACCTGGCTAAAAGAGAAGGTAAAGTATTTATCCTCGTGGATGGCCTCGACCATATAGACCGGGAACAAAAAGTTGATAAAAGTTTATTGGAAATTCTACCACATCCTGACGCTATTCCTGACAATATTTATTTCGTTTTAGGATCCAGGACAATTCACCAGTTGAATGATCTTCACTTTGATATCAAGCAGGATCTAGAAAACTCAAACAGTATTGTATCCATTAGCCCATTGAATAAAGTCCAATTACAGCAACTGATAGAAAGTTATCGGCTACCTTTAACGGAACGACTATTTGAAGAATTACTCAGCAATACACAAGGTCATCCCTTATTTGTACGCTATACCCTCGAGGAATTAATTCTTGCTGACGAATCAAAATACCAGCAAATTATCGACTCAAGGCATTTCAGCGGAGACATTTACACGGAGTACCAAAAGTTTTGGGATAAATACAAAGATGAGGATGAGTTTATTCATATTTTGGGAATAATTGCCCGGTTCAGATTCCCATATTTTGATACTGGGTTATTGGCTCATTTCAACATCAGTCGAAGAAATGCGCAAAAGGTGAATAATGTTGCAGAATTCTATTTTTATAAATCTGAAAATATCTGGCAATTTTTCCACAATAGCTTCAAGGAATTCCTGACACAGGAATCTGCCAAGGACCTGTTTAGTTCCAAATTCCGACCGGAATCAGACAAAGAGTTTCACCTGGAGATCGCGAATGCGATTAAAGACGTGGAAAGCGATTATAGATTTAACGCTCTGTTTCATTTTTTTAAATCAGGTCGGCACTCCATGATCACGGAAATGATTTCGCAGCAATACTTTCGCGAACAATGGTTCGCTTTTAGAAATGATGAAATTATTTTTGAGGATATTAAGCTCGCAGCGGAATCAGCGTATTTAGAAAAGGATCAGCGAGGAGTAACGACCTGTTTTTTTGCTGTATTTGAATTAAAACAGCGCGTCGGCAATTTTCAGTTAGATCAATTCTACGAGCTGTTTATGATGGTTGGGTGGCTTGACGTGGCAAGTTCATTTGTTTTCGACAGGGCCCGTTTACTCGCCGACCGAAAGACTGCTTTACATTTTGCCCGGTTATTATTTTCCCAGGGACATGAGGCATTGGCACATGACCTTTTTAACAGGGCCACTCCCATTCATTTATTAAGTATTGGCAAAAAGGTGAGTGCCCGGCGTATCAATTACACAGATTATTCAGAAGTTAACGAAACTGAGCTGGTAACGGCATGGGCCACTACCGCCAGCCTATTCATGACTATCCCTAATATCGTGGAAAAGGTAAGAGGAATAATCATCGAACCTGAGGGTTATGATGAGCCAGAGGAAGAATTCTTGCCGAGGGTAATCATTGATCTGGTTTATTTTTATCTTGATCTCAAGAATTTTGAAAAGTTAACTGAATTGCAACCAATAGTAAAGCGGGAATTAAATGAATTAGATCAATTCGAATTTTATTATAAGATATTGGAAATCGCAAAAAAAAATGACAAGCTATACCGGGAAGCTGTCGTTTTTTTCGATCAATGGCAACTATCGGATGATCATGATACCAATCTCAGGTATGCTTTGGTATACACCCTGTTCGAACAGGATATGGATCGATCTAGGGCAGCATTCGCAGCTTTACGAACTCCGTTTAAGTTAAAAGAAGAACAGTCTCGTTCGGGTGGCTTTTCACTCGCATCTTACATATTTAACTATGTAAGACTAGCATACATCATTAATAAAGACTTCTCAATTACTCTGCAGTCAATAGTACCGCTTGATGATAAACCTTCCATAAATCGCTTTAATATGGCATTTGCTGAACTTGGAAGATCTTACGCCTGGATCTATTATGGGTACAAGGATGCTTCTGCTGGATTTTTTTCAGGCTTTGATAAATTACTTGGAGCGTTTCATTATAGCCATGTCGACCCGGAATACGATTATGACATATTTTCAGCTAAGCCATATCTTATAAAATTGATTTTGAGGGTCGCGGCTTTCTTATCTGATACCATGGTCGAAAGTATACTTCTGAAATTAACTATTGAATGGAACACCAATAAGCGATACTGGTCAAATGGTAGCATCCAGAAAATAATCGAAGTGGTCATTAAAGAGGGCTGGTCTAAATCCTGGTGCGCAGAAAGTCTCAACATGCTTGATGATCAAATCTACAATAGCGGTTATTTAAATAAGCGCCTGGAAGAAGGCGCAAAACAGGGAGAACTTTGGGCGATGGCCGGGGATAACACCAAAGCTGAAATCACGATTAACAAATTGATGTCGCTTTCATTGGACCTTCGTGGCGAAGATGATTCACAACTGGAATATATCGTTAACTGGATCAGTAAATTTGAAGCATATTCCCCCGCCGAACTGCAATATTATGTTGATCGGCTGGATTCGGTTTCTGATAAAGTCAATTCACGTACACATACACCCGCGATTACCTTATTGGAGTTATCTTTGAACCAGGGAAACGGCTTTAGCGTATTAGAACAATTTGCATTCAACGGCTTTGAAGACCTGCTTGACGGCATTGAATCAATTTCCCTATACTTATCCAACTCATTACCCAGAGCGAAAAACATTGCTTTAAAACTATTTACCAGATTTGTAATGGCACTCGATGATAATCATGGGGCCAGAAGAAACTTTATTTATAGTTTTTTTAAATCGAATCCCGATTTACAACAAATTAAGGAATTAGTCATTGATACGGAAATTTATGCGGTATACGAATACCGGGAAGACTATCTTTTTGAAATTCAGGAGCGGGTAAACCAAGCTGGACTATTACCTGCCTCAGTAGGAATTGTAAAGAAGATTGAGAAAAAAAGGGAGAATAGCAGCTACGCAAACTCCATACGACTTAAAACCGGTGAAGTATTGACAGAAGAGGCGATCCAACCGACGATTTACTCAATATCCGATATAGAACAGCTTCAGCAAAACGAGGCAGAATACAGTCATTTTGACTATACCAATCTCCTGATAAAAATCATTCCAGGAGCATCGGCCAGCATTTTAGAGAGGTATATATCCGAAAAAGAATTAGAGCCAAGAAATGCTATCGAAATCGCAAGCGCACTAAGGAATAGCGGCCATCCCATTCTTGCCAGAAAAATACTTTTGAACTCTTTTAAAAAATCACGCTACAGCGGGTGGGGATCCATTTTTGACGTAAATCAAAAATACAAATTATACAAGGCATTAGAAACGGTTGAAAGCATAAACGCAGTACAGGACCTGGCATTTAAAGACTTCTCATCGAATATCACTTTTACTAATTTACGGGAGATGGAATTGGTGTTGAAAGACCTTGATAAGACCTTCGAACTCTTCTTTGACCAGGTTGATAAAGACCAGATTTACCATCAGGTAGTACAATTCAGAGACGAGTTGCTGAAAAATCATTTCACTGAAAGAAGGGTGGAAATTCAGGGAGCCGGCAATGACGCTGATCTTTTAATTGATCTCGTTTACTTCCTTATCACTTTTCCTGCAACACTTTATGAGACGATTTTCTCGCTCCTGATCGAAGAATCCGAGCGTCTTCATCCCGAAATAGATACTATTATTGAAAGATTATTCGCTGATGGTTACACGCTTAAATATGTGATGTTACTGTCAAGCCTGTCAAGAAAAGATCTTTCAATTATAGAAAAGCAAAAGGACAATTTGCTTGCGCTTGTACAAACCAATCGATTTGACGTATTCATATTGGCTGTGAACCTTTTAAATAAGGCGCAAATTGATTGGGACAGACAACCCTTAACGAGGGAAACACCTTTAGGTTATAAGCTTCAGCTTCATCGTGAGATGGGCATTGTTGATGGCAATAAACAACCGGTAGACAATATCGACGAAAATGGTTTATTAAAGGCTACTCAAGACCCGTTGATGCATTCCAGGATATTCTCGGGAGAAATCATTTCCCTGGCACGGGCGACTGGTTTTACACCCTATAATATTGCTTACCGGATAAAATCATTGGATGGTAAATTGCAGTTTCCCCAATGGTGCACCAATTGCAGCGAGGAGGAAATAGTTAATAAACTAAATAGGATGAACCTACACATTCCTTACAAGCGTCCGCAAATTCAAGGCGTTATCGACGGCTTTGCTAAAGTCTTGATGGAGTTGTATGATTTAAATCTTATCGATACCAATTTGGCATGCGAATTATTACCTTATTTCGACGAGTGCTGCTATTTTGTTAAAAGCGTGAGACGGCCATCATTTGTAGGGACGATAATAACTAAACACGGTTCTGCGCCATCAACAGACAGAAAGTGGCCAAAGGAATTAACTAAAGAATATCTTAGAAATGCAAGTCCACTAAGCTGGGGTAAAAGGATCATCCTTGCTGAAAAAACTGTTTTAGGAGGCATGGCCCACGGCACTGCTGTTGAAACACGCCAGGCTTTTGTAGATGTATTAGACTGGGATCAAAACGAAGCATACTGGATATTTCCCGACAAGCAACAATCATCGTTCGAATACTATCCTCATCTCGAAGGAAAAGGCATCTGCATTTACAATGATGTAAAGACTACAAATTCGAAAGACCAATGGATTGCTGTGAACCCACATCTAGCCCACGATATGGGGCTTACCTACAATCCTTCCATAGGATGTTTTCGATGGGATGATAAAAATGGGAATATGGTCATTGAATCGTTATATTGGATGGAGGGAGATTCATTAAATAAGAACTCTCACCATCATTCCGAAACCGGCCAGGGATGGGTTGTTTTAATTACGGAAGAGGGCTACAGCGAAATGTCAAAAATACTGAACGGACGCAAACTTTTTCATCATAGAAAAATAAACCGTGAACTTAGATTTAATCAACGACAATACGGAACCCACATTGATGAAAAAGGTGAATATTATTATTGGGATGAGGTGGAAAGTCTATCTCCCGGAAACGTTTGACAGCAAGGATCGTCACAAATCAAAATTGAAGGCTATCTGGAACTTAATAAGTGTCGATTATAGCAGCAGACCCTGTAATTGTAATTCACCTGGCTTTTCAGCTCCGCGACAAACAGCTTCAAGTTATTTAAAACCAACTACTTAACTTTACTTTCCTACTCGCGATTTATTACTTTAATTAATATTTTTTATTCATCCCTATCCATTATCAGGTGTTGACGACTCGCAAAAAAACGTAAGATATCCGTCGCCCAAATCAAGTGCCCAACATCGGGAATTGCAAATCTAAATCCTACCCCCATTGGAAGCAGGCTGACCATTATGCATTATAATGGAGTTCGCAAAAACCACTCCCTCCTTAACTTTTGCGAAGAGAAATCAAAAGTTTAAGCCTTTATTAATAAATAATATCAGCATTGTCGAACATACGATGATTATTTTCCCTGAAAAATGTCATCACCAGTAAAATTGCAGATACCAATAGAGCGCTAACAAGTAAACCTCCGCAACACCAAATAATAGCATCAATATTAAATATAAAGGTGTTGGCAAGTGGCACAATTGTGCCGAAAATCAAAATGAATATCGTATTAAAAAGTAAATGTAGAAACCCCAAAGGCAGCGGTCGTTCTACAATGGGGGCCTGATCGTTTAATTTAAGCAGTACACTATTAAAAATATATTTTTCAATACGCACTAAATTATTTAACACATCCTCCTCCGAAGTAAATGCCCCTTTCTTGAGCAGTTTGCCATAAAAAGAATGCTTTGATACCACTTTTAAAAATTCTTCCATGCCATGAACGGCATCAGGGCTCTTTTTAACGCACTCAGCAAGTAATTGAAAAACAGAAACCTGAGACATCTCGATTAAGAATTCATTAATTGTACGGTGATCATATGCAACAACGTGATGGATTTCGGCTACATGAGAAAAGATATCAGCGGGTGTAGAGCAAAAAAAAACTGTTTTTTTGACTAGCAGAACGAAATCAACAAATGGATAATCCTTATCTGCCATTTCGGTTTCAAGTATCTTCCATTGTTCGGCGTCCAATTTATCATTTTCACCGAAAGATCGGTAAAATGCTAACGTCTCTCGATCTACTTTAAGCTGAATCGCTTTTTTCTGCTTCAAATGGTCATATTGCTCAAGATGTTCGAAAAACAACCTGCATAAATATCGGTATTCTGTAACAGATACCCACAAAGGGCGCGAAATATCTATCGCTACTTCTTTTTGTGTTCGAATGGAAAATACTTTTTGTAGCAGATAAGTTAATAAAACAGATGCGTAAATAGCAGACACAGAAATTATATAATAGGTCTTGTTTTGGTCGATTGTTTTTTTACGAACAGCAACCCAGCAAAGTGCAAGACCTAATAAAAAACCCACACACGAAACGATATTATAGCTGTTAAGCCAACTGCCAGGATTTGAAGGCTTTGCTGAACTTGATAATATTCGGGTGCGCATGTAGTCGAACCAGACTTTTAAAATTTTAGCTGATAAGCCAAGGCAAAATAAAAATGATACAAGATACTTCAGCCACTCTTTTTCTCCAGTCTCGGGCTTTTCCCTATTCAAGGTCAATTGTTGATCTGCAACATCATCAGCTCTTTTAATTACTTCACGCATAATATCCTTATGTAACACATCAGGCGCCTTGAAGCCTGGATTAGCTGGCCAATTAAATACAAATTGATCGCTATGGCCAATTTGCAGATAACCCTTTTCGTGGAAAACCGCACCCTTTGTGTAATTTACAAACTGCCACCACCTATTATCCGCTGGACCGTTGTCCATTAAGGAAATCATTTTGGTAAACCATTGATATGTTTCAATTTGCCTTACCGATGCGTTACTGTCAATTTCTAAAAACATAAGTTGGCCATAAATAAAATTACGGACGTCCTGGAAATGACCGTTTACAGTGGCATTTTCTTGTTGAAAATGGTTTAGTTTACGTGTTTGCTCGAATTGATTGAGGCCATAACATAACCCAAGAAAAGAGACCAATAGCCATCCGCCTTCCACGAAAAACCATAGTCCGGCATTTCCGTTCGTGCTAAATGGACGCATTAAAAAAAATAATATCAGACAACAAAAAATCGTGCAAAACAAGAAGGAAATAGTCAGTATCATATTGAAAAGTAGAACATCAAAAATAGAGAAAAATAGATCGTTAAACACCTAAAAGGTATCCCATTTCGTTGCGTTTATTATTTTCTGAATTGGTTTGAGGGAAATCAAGATAAAAACATCTTTAGCTCATTAACACGTCAGATCATATTGATACCCTGTCTCAAAACAGACATATCAAGCCAAAGTATCTCAATTCTCTCGTTGGCTCGGAATTGGGATCGTGTTTAATTAAATATAAATTCATGCGCACTAAAATATGAACTAGACTCTTTACCCCCGATTGCGTTAATATCTAAAATATTTTGTAATCCTATTTTATCTCTTCTTGTATTAAGTGATGACATTAACATACTTGGTCAAAAACTAATTTTTTTAGTAAAAATTCTACTGTCATATTAGTTTTTCATCAACCTTCATTACATTTACGGCCATGAGAAAATACATAACTATCTTTTTACTGAGCGGGCTTGCTTTTACATTGATTTCGTGGGGCGGTAAAGGGCATCGTGCAGTAGCGACTATTGCACAACAACATTTGACCAGTAACACTGCATATGCTATTTCTGCATACCTAAAAGGCGAAACGATGGCCGGCGTGAGTACCTGGGCAGATGAACACCGTAATCCAACCACCGGCAAATGGCATTTTTTAAATTTACCCCTTGGTTTGAACCATCAGCAATTCGTGGACTATGTGAACCAACAAAGTAATGATAATGTATATGCCGCCATACTAAAAGAAGAAGCTGTTATCCAGGACAAGACTTCAGCTTTTGATCAGAAAGCGCTCGCATTGAAATACCTTATACACTTGGTTGGAGATGCACATCAACCGATGCATATAAGCCGCAAAGAAGATAAAGGCGGAAATACCATACAGGTTCGTTTTGATAACAAAGGTACAAACCTGCACAGCCTTTGGGACAGCAAACTTATCGACCACGAAGGATTTAGCGAAACAGAAATAGTACAGAAATATGACCGGGCCACTGCGTCTCAAATCGCGAAATGGCAGGCGGACAGCCCAATGGAATGGTTGTGGGAGAGCTACCAGATCAGCAGTGAACTTTACCGTAACATTAAGCCCGGACAGGAAATCGATGAAGCTTATTATAAAAAATATATTCAGACAATTCAATTAAGGATTAACCAGGCGGGTATCCGGCTTGCCGGAGAACTCAATCGCTTGTTAAACGATACAAAAGGGATTACGGCGCCATCAACTTCTGGCCTGCAAACTCCGGTGGGCGAGAAATCGTTAAGCAGTACGGCAACACTGGACTCAGTAGCACCGGAAGTACAACTTAAAGATATTAGCGGTTTTCTTAATAAAAACGTTGCTGTAACAGGCAAAGTATACGGTGTGAAGGATATCGGTAGTATGGTCCTGGTTAATATGGGCGCTGCCTATCCTAAACAGCTGTTGACATTGGCGATGAAGGGTAAAGCAAAGGCTGTGGGCTTGACCCTCACAGGAAAGACGATTACAGTAATAGGTAAAGTCATTTCCTACGACGGTAAACCTGAAATTGTGGTTACCGAACCAGATCAGGTTCAGGTAGGTCGATAAGGAAGCCTTCAAAAAAGAAATACGACCAACGGTCTTCAGTAATGGCTTCGGTTATGCATAAGGCGCAGCATCAGGCATCATTACTGAAGACTTTTCTGTTTAGTCCTAATATCAAAAAAGACCTCTCACCGTGAGATACATGTTCATTTTTGAAACGCGATTTGAAGAGCGATCTTCTGAAGTTAAATTTTAAAACATTCTTTCAAAGCCCTCCCCTGATCATTAACATTAAAAAAATAACCTCAATTTAAGATTCCGCCGTAGAATCTGCCCCTATTCCTTAGGCAATGCCTCTGCGAGGTCAAATGCCCGTATAGTCTCTGCAACATATTCCCGTTTGGGATTATCGGCCGGTAATTTCGCCTCCGACAGCTGTTCAAATGTTTCGTAGACATGTAAGTGGTCGTTTAAATCACGCGTCCGGTTTGAGCGTTTCTTCTTTGCAGCTACCTGAGCGTGATATTCATCTATCAATTTAGTTAACTCAAAACCGCTTGTTTCCAACAAATCAAAGTATTTCATGAGAAAGTTGAGATTGATAAAAGCAAGCGGCTTTATTTTTTTGAAATGTTTTTCCAGCTCGTTTTCCCTGACTTTTTCACAAAAAGACTTTGCGAGATATTGATCTATCCCGGGCATATTGAACATTTGATCAGCATAAATAATTACCGGGTAGACGGTAAGATTTCTCGCATATTTGTAACCCGGCGAACGTTCGTATGGCTTTTGGCATAGGAATTTCAATTGCTTGATAAATTGGCCTGTACCTTTTCCGCTATTATTTACCTTTTGATCAATGGCAGCCACAATCTTATCGTATGAAAACGAGTTAATTGCGTTTGCAGGGAAATACGCATCTTTTATCTCGAAAAGGACAACAGTATTTCCCTGCCGGTAGTAAGCGTCGGGAAAGCCAGCGATTTCGTGTTCATCAAATAACAAGACCCCGTACTTTTTCTTAAACAATGCCTGAAGCATTTTCCGCGACAAGTACCGCTCAGTGATTTGCTCACCGACAAACCGTTTAAAATCCGTAAAACGCTTAAAATCTGCATGCTCTTTAATGCCGGATTGGTGAAAAAAATCAAACACCAAGCCTTCGTACAACTTACCTGAAAGCGATCCCCAGCTCAGGACCAGATAATTGCTCTTATTGTATCGCCAAAGAGGTTGTGACTTTATCCCTGAAAAGTTACTCTTGCTTTCCCCATATTGCAGGGCATATGCTTTCTGATCCATGCAAAATTGGGCAAGCAGGGTTTCAAACCCCGGCGTATCGCTAATTGAAAACGATGCCCAGCCGGTTTGACCAAGCTCCTGCGTCTTTTTATGGCCGGCGATTAGCAACTGATAAATATCTCCAAGATAATTGAGCGCTGTAGCTTTATTATGCTTTTGCAAATATTTCAGGACATACCCGCTATATTCCGAATGCATCTGCAGGTAATTAAAAAAGACCGATCCCCGCACCATCACCGCATAAGGATGAACGTGTGTATTCAGTTCGAACTGATCGATTAAGGTCGGCCAGGTCATCCTGGCAAAATACTCGTCGTTAAACTCAGGGGCCGTCCTAAGTGTGCTTTTGTATTCCCTGTTGACCTCTTCTACAACTAAAAAATATGATTTAAAAACTTGAAGCTCCTGTTCCGGTGTGAGTTCGATATCTGGCAAATCTCTGAAATTGGTCAGCTCGTGGTGCAAAAAATTCATGTTATAAAGAACAGAAAAGAAATGAACGTCTTCATTCCGGTTCCTACCTACTTTGGCAAATGCTTTATCCAGAATATCACGACGGGTTCCTGCGGGTTGACGCCGCAATAACATATCGAATATCCTTGCCTGTGTTTCGTCGCCGCGATCATTGAAATGTAATTCCGCATTCAGCATGGCCATTAATGCTATGGTGAGTGCAGATGGGATATCTGCCAGCAAGTCGCTTATATTTTCCTGTGGGCCGGTAAACAGGTCTTTATATTCGGGCGTGATGATAATCTTCATTTATTACTGTATTATTTATCAATCCGCTCATAAACTAAGCCATTGATGTTACGTTGTTTTTCATCGAAGCTTATGCCCACGCCTATGATTTCTTTTCGTTCAATCAGAAATTTTTGAGCATATTTTTTCAACTTCACTTGATTAAGTGCCTGTTGGCTAAGGTCTTCGTTGTCCCCAAATTTAAACTCCAAGATATAGATCAGGTCGCTGAGCCGGATAACTGCGTCAATACGCCCTATATTGGTCATTTCTTCAGAGATAATTTCGAATCCAAGCAATTTAAGTACGACATGGACATTGGAGTGAAAATAGCCCTCCTTCACTTTCACGATTGCATAAGATACGCTGGCCATGATACTTTTCAAAGTCGTAACGAATCCATTAATATTTTTCGTGATTAACTGATAACGGAGCTCCTGGTAGGGAATAATTGCTTCCTCCTGGTCATATAGCTTTTTAACGTAGTCAACCATATCAACAAGATCATCCTTAAACTCCTGAATATAGGTAATGATCATATCCGTATCCTCACCTTCAAAATTATCGTCCAGCATATATTGCTTACTGTTTAAAAAGCTTTTGAAGTCATTCAGGAATTTAAACAGCCGTTCCGGCGTTACGAATTTATGCGGGATCAGGTGGTCGAAATGTAAATGATCCTCGACCCTCGCATGAATGCTGATGACAAAATCCATCAACTTTGTGCCATGCTTCAATTTGTAAATGCCCCAGGTACGTTGTTGATGTGTCGTGCGGTAAAAGAAATCTAATGAGTCAAAACGTTCCGAAAAAAAAGCGCGTAAATAGTGTTCAATCCTATCAATTGGTGTCATATAGAATCTCAAATTTAGATATTTTTAAATATCGTAGAAAAGCCGAAACAGGTTATTGATGTCCTGAGACAATTGGTAAGGAACGACCAGGGGGCTGACCGCCTGAAAGACAAAACCGTGTTTGGATAGAGCATAGCAGGTCGTATTTAAACGAAATTCAGCGTTCCGTTAGGGATAATAGTGGAAATCCTTTGAAAAAGATTGGAACGGATAGCCCGGACCGAAGGTAACGGCATAAGGTAGTTTCTTATAAAAGTCATTAGAATTCATCCGATGAAAGGACATCAAAAGTTTACGGTAAAAAGCGATAGACAGGTTGAACAACTATAAAAAAGGCAAAACGTTATTCGTTTTTAAAATGAAATTTAACACTAAGCAATAAAAACGAAACCAGAATATCAGCAAAAGGTATTTTAAAGATGTATTGTTAAATTTAACAATACTTAACCTGATGTAACTAAACTTTTGACTTTATGCAGTAAATCATAGATATCATGCAATATCACTGATGTTAAAGGGCCTTGCACGGCTTACAGAGCCAATACGTTTTTTCAGTCCGTTGTCTAACTTTTCAATAGCCAGGTCATCACGCATGGAGTTGACCACCGAGTCGAAAAGCTCGTTCAAACCGTTTTCGAACTCTTCGATCTCTTTCTCTTTCGTTATATTTTCAGGGAAATTCTCTTTGTTAAAGACATCAAAGTAATTATCAATATGTTCGAGTACTTCGTCTGGTAATAATAGAATCTGTTCCTGAACCGTGTCTTCCAATAAATAATATGCCTTGGTTAACTCCATATCGATCTTATCTTTCACTTTTTTAAGGCTTTTTCCTGACGACTTCATGTCCCAAAAAACGTTGGCACATTGAACATAAACAGCACCTGCAGTATTCATAGCTGCAATTACATTACGGTAACTTTTGAACTTCTCTTCAAATAGTTTGTTTTCGTTAGGTAGTTTCCTGCTGATACGGTAATTAAGCAGGGCCACGATAAAGGCGCTTGCCGCAATCAGCGCACTTGCAGCACTGATAATCAAAGAATAATTCATAATGGTGATAAGTTTGATTGCGCAATTTACGCGATTTATAATCTTTATGAACGGTTATACGCAGATTGTGTGACACACATTTTTTTGCGAAGACAGCGAATTCTTTCCTTATCACTTAAGTGATCATTAATCGAGTATTTGACACCCCTAAATCCCGTGATCACAGGAATGCGATCTAATTGACTTTTGGCAAGCATCATTTAAATATTTATATAGAAGATCATTTACCGTCCGCCATTGGTCTATTTGAGGAAAATGACGGGCATTAGAAAGCTTATAGATTTCTTTATAACAGATGTTGCCAAGATCGTCATCCAGGTAATCGATATTACAAAGAGGATCCGAAGCCCCGAATATTACCAATGGCTTAAGTCCGCTTCCTGTAATCAGTCTAATCTCATCACTATAAAATTCTTTCATCACACTTTTATGCAGCATTGATCTGAAATCTCCCTTAACTCGATAGTAATCGGACTTGATCTTATTGAATATTTCTTCCTGGTTATCTTCAATACATTGACCCAACACATTTTCGACCTCTCTTTCTTCGACATTATCTGTAAAAAAGACGGACACGTTTGCTCCGGGTTTGAATAGTTTATTTAAAGTATTGCCATCCGTTATAATGGACGGACTTATGAGGACAATGCCGGAAATATTTACATATGGGAGTATTTCCGCTACAACGTTTGTCCCAAGGGAGAGCCCAACCAATACGAATGGGTTATCAGCGATGAGTACTTTTACAACCGCAGCCAGCAATGCTGCCATTCCCAAAACCGAAAAGTCAAAAAGATCTTCCGGAATGGATGAGTTTCCGTGAGCCGGCAAATCTATCGCTATTATTCTGTATTCCTTAAACAAGGGTTCTGTCAATTGCAGGTTCCAGGTATCAGCTGATCCGGAATTCCCGTGAATAAAAAAAACTGTATATTGTTGTTCCGGGTTGACAATCTGACAGGCTATCGCTGCATTATTCACGCGAACAGCATGATGATGAATTTGACTTCTCATTATCATAACAATTATATAAGATTCTTCTTTATAGAATAGGCGAGTAAACTAATCGCATTGGGAGTATTCGTTTTTTCCTGCATTTTCCTCCTGTGATTGATCACCGTATGTTCGCTAAGGCACAACTTGTCTGCTATTTCCCGACTGGTGTAACCGTCCGCCATCCATAATAGAACTTCTCGTTCCCGTTTGGAAAATCGCCTATACTCATAATCATGATAATAATTGGTGATCTTAACAAGCTGGCTCCCCACCCCAAATACATCACAATCATCCATTTTATCTATTCTGTGAATTACTTTATCAGGGTCCACATGATGTGTCACATCGTAAACTATCCCTAAACTCATTAAGGGGTTTCCAAACTGATCCGATTGTATAAAAGAATTCTTTTGCAGTATACTGATAAAGTGACCAGCTCTGGTCTTTATCCTGAAATTATAGCTGAACAAGTAATTCTTATGTTCCAACGGTGACGTTGTTTTTAGGAATTGCAGACGATCTGGAAATATTTGTTCATTAAATAAGCGGAGATCGTCTTTATGAAACAAGCTTGCTGCAAATCCAATGCCTCCCTGGGTAAAACATTCCGCTTCGAAGCCACTTAACGCTTTTATTGTTTTAGACATAAAAACGTAGCTATTATTCCTATAATCATTTAAGTAAAAAACCGGGGCATGATGTGAAAGTAATCCCGAAGACTGGGTATTCAAAGTACCGATCAATTCTTCAACTGTATTGTTTTTTGTAACATCCGGATGTAAATCAAAAACATTATTTTTCGATTTATGTAAATATTTTAACCAGGTTGCAGGGGGCGCGCAATACATCTTTTAATGCTGTATATCAAAACATTACAGTAATTTATTTTAAAAATAGCAAGAAATTGTCATTTATTTTCAGTGCCAATAATATAATTTCATATTGTATAATAATTGTATCAAAATGCGCGCAGTTTCAGTAGTTTTTTTGCGATTGTTAGAATGTGGCTTCTTTAAACAATACAATTTCTTCGCTGCATTTTTCTATAAGGGAATATTTACTGCCAGCTGATTTCTAACTAAACAACAGTATTAAAACCATAATCACCGGACCGCCGAAAACGGTATTTACAGTAGGCATAGCAAACTATAATATGGACTTAAACCAATCTTTTGTTTCATTAGAGGTGGACACCTTTAAACCAATGTTGACCAGTCTTCAGGCCAACATATTGAAATTTCATGGTAGAAATTTCGCCCATCACCTTTTTTTTCGCTTTATTGACGGCCAAAGCGAACCTGCTGCCACATGGATCAAGGAATTCGCGTCAACCAGATTGACCACAGCGTTAAAACAATTAGAAGACAGCAAACTGCGGCGCTCAGATCAAAATTTCGATGGCGGCCCTATCTTTACATTATCACTTGCTGCTACGGGGTATGACTTTTTAAATAAAAACGACCAAAAGCCCGATAGTATAACTTTCCAGAACAGAATGCGAAATAATAGTGATCTGCTTTTGGATAGCCCGGATGATTGGGATAAAGAATTTACAGGTCAGATCGATCTGCTAATAATTGTTGCTGATGACAACAATGCGACTGCCAGTGATGAAGCAAGTCAGATTATTAGCCAAACCGCGCCATTTGCCGTGTTGCTCAAAAATCAGAGAGGCAATGTGTTAAAAACTGAAGTCGGGGTCGGGATTGAACACTTCGGCTACGCCGATGGCGTAAGCCAACCTATGTATCTTGCAGATGAAATTAATGATCAGGAGCAACCCCGGATTTGGGATGATAAAACCAACCTCGACCGGCTTCTGGTTAAAGAAGATAAAATAGACACCAATGAATTTTACGGAAGCTACCTCGTATTCCGAAAGCTGAACCAAAACGTTTTGGCCTTCAAAGATGCAGAGGGGGACAACCGAGAGGCACTTCCATCTACAAAGCCGGACACAGCGCTTCTTCCCAGGGTTAAAGACAGTTCGGGAAACGATAACATAGAATTACCTGGGGCAATGATTGTCGGCAGATTTGAAAACGGCACTCCGGTAACCATGCGCAGCAATGAATTTCAAAACGACCTGCCTCCAACCGCTAACCTAAACCCCCACAGACCGACTAACGATTTTGATTACTCGGACGATATTGGTGAATTAGCGCTTAAATGCCCTTATCACGCACATATCAGGCTCATGAATCCAAGAAATGGTGACCCCAAAGCTGATCCTTCAGATTTGCGGACACATCGCATTACGCGCAGGGGCATGCCTTACGATGACAACTTCGACAATGAAAATGTAAGGATTCCTGATGAACATATCTTATCGATAACGGATGATATGTTAAAGAAGCAAAAGGGTATCAATGTCGGCCTGCTTTTTATGTGCTACCAAAATGATATTGCTAACGCTTTTGAAATATTGCAGGGTTTCTGGGCACAGGGTGATATAGCACCCAATGCCGACCTTAAAGGCATAGACAGCATCATTAGTCAGGCCTCCCAGGACTCCAGGGTTCTTCCGGAACAATGGGGCGTTCAGGGCAAGGTCAATCCGGTTAAATTCGACCACTTTGTTACGATGAAAGGCGGAGAATACTTCTTCACACCAAGCAAAAACTTTCTCATGAACCTTTAAACTCTCTACAAACATTCAAAACCATGTTAAAAATCGATCAGGCAATAATCGACGATTTAAACGCTGCAGAAAAACTTGAAGATCTCCACGCTTTTCTGCAGGGCGCAATTGCACTGGAGCATTCCACAATTCCGCCGTATCTTACCGCCGAGTTTTCAATCAAACCGGGAACCAATGCCGACGTAAAGAAAATAATCCACAGCATTGTAATACAGGAAATGTTGCACATGACCATTGCATGCAATATTCTCAATGCACTCGGTGGTAAACCGGAAATTTATTCAGCTGGCTTTGTGCCTGTTTATCCTACAACATTACCAATGAACATCAACACCGGCCTGGTTGTCGGATTGGAAAAAATGTCGAGGATATTGATCGAAAAAACTTTTATGGAAATCGAGGAGCCCGAGGTCCCGCTGGTTTTTCCGGTTGTACTGGAGGCAATACAACCACAGGCACAAGAATTTTCGACGATCGGTCAGTTCTATAGAACGATCCAGCAAAAGATAATGGAACTTTCGGAGGACAATCTGCCCGGCGATCCGAATTTGCAGGTAGTCAGTGACTCGTTCACTGCAACTGAGCTTTTTCCGATACTCACCAAAGCAGATGTGATCAAAGCTATTGATATAATTGTTGAGCAAGGAGAAGGTACAGACAAACTACCATTTGATCTGGAGATGGAGCTTGCACATTATTATCGTTTTCAGCAAATTATTATGGGGAAAACACTAGAGGATAATAACGGCGTAATTACTTTCGGGGATCCGGCGATCGTATTCGACGAAGCATCTGTATTTCCATTAATGGCAAACACTAAGACAATTGATCTTCCTGTCGGTTCTACAGCCAGGGATATCTCAGAGCAGTTCAATATTGCCTATTCAACCCTGTTAAAAATGTTACAGGAAGCCTTTAATGGTAATCCCGCGTCATTAGATGACACGATCGCTTCCATGTTTGATATCCAGAAGCTTGGAAAAAAACTGGTGGCGCTGCCACATCCGGCGGCGCCTGGCTTCAATACAGGTCCGTCATTTGAATTTGTTCTTATTTGACTAACGGGAACAAAGAATGGCATTAATAATCCGTATAGGCTAAAAAAATAACCGACCATTGTAAACGAAAATGCCCTTTTAGCAAAACAGATCGCCCGGAAAAACCGGGCGATCTGTTAACTTTGCAAAAGCTCCTGACAGAGCTGGACGAGGGACTGGATACGGTCAACTCCCTCCTCTTCCTGTAATAAATAATTTTTTCCAACCGATTGCAAACGGTATTGCTCAATCATTTCAGGGGTAACCCTACCCTTCTGAAGTTCCTGTACTAACCATCCTTTTTGCTGACAGTAGATTTGGACACGCCCCTTCAACCGCAAATGGCTGATGCCGTCCGAGAAACGGCCAGGGATGAGTGTTACCTTCTTGTGATTCAACAGATTCTCCACAGCAATAAGATATGGGTTGATGTGATAGGATGCCAGCGGGTGTTGACCGGAGTTACCGAGGCTGTTAACATCGAAGCCAAGGTCGTCAGCCCAGGTGAACAAATTAAACGTTTCGTAAATATGCGCAGTTAACTGATAATACTTAATAAAGTAATAGCGGAAATCCATAGCTCCATGATAACCGTCGATTAATGCATTTAATTTTTCGGTTGTCGTCCCCCTTAATGCGGAAAGACTTGATAGAAAGGTGTTGAGGATTGGCCTGATGGAGGCCTGTTCCTTTTCGAAGCCGGTTGTCAATATCCTGCCCCAGTTCCCCGCCGAACCGAAATACCATATATCCCCAAGGCGTGACCCATTGTGCGTTTGGATAGAAAAATCACCGCAGGTTAACATGCCCCGGATAATTCGGGAATTGTGAACCTCCGGGTTCCAGGTTTGATAAAAAGTTTCTGCGAGCAATGGAATATCTGTTTGCTCAAAATCCAAATTATCAGTGATCCCCTGGAGTTCAGGATGGTCTTCCAAACGCTGAATAGCCATTTTATTTGAATCGTCTTTCAACAGGAAGCCCGTTTTGTATTGTTCCGGACTGAGCACACCCCTGGTAAAGCCCTTGCCGCTATATCCGGCTAGAACTTCGTAAATCCTTTTCCCGTCATTCACTTTGATCTCGCTTGTGAAACCATGAATAAATTCACTATATTCATGAAAATCCGGCAAACGCAAATTTGAAGTAAATTCTATCCGTTTCCTGGAGTTGACTTGTCGAACGCGGGTCAAAAGGTTCCGGACGATCCTGATAAAATCTTTCAGACGATCTAAGTCTTCTACACCAAAGGTAATTATGTAGTGAAGAAGAGCATAAAGCAGGATCCTATTGCGGATATCAAAGCTTGCGCCGTTCAAGCTGCGTTCAAAAAGATCTGTGCTGCCAGTTTCGAAGAGGCTAACACGCCCGGGTATATATGAGCCTTTATTGCTAAATATTTCGCCGAAGAAATCCCGGGTTGCAGAAAGGCCGGAAAGCACATCTAGGGACCTGAACAAAAACAGGGTATTTTCCTGTTTACCATAAACATCCTTTACCGCATCCTCGAACACAAAAGCGTCAGCTTCCGTACGGTCCTTATAGTAGAGCATTTCGGTGATATAACTTAGATAGTTGATCGTGCCGTTATCAACATTCACAGTCATCCTTTTATCCCAAAATAAATCCATCCACTTTCCATCCGCTTTGATAGAAAAATAATCTTTGTAAGAGACTGCAACCCCCTCATAGGGCAGGCGCTCATTCTTATAATCTGATTGTGCAAGAAGATCTATAAACTCGGCCTTGAAATTCTCAAACGGGGTCAATGCCTTGCCGCGCGAATTCATTTTAATATATAGTTCATCGGTAAGACGGAACTGCTCAGACTTAATATCGATAAACTCAAAAGTAATCGAGTCCTTACTAGTTAGTTTAGACCAGATGCCGGATGTGGTTTGAAAACTTTCGTGAATGGCATCCAGCATACTGAGCATAGACTGGATCGTAGGATCATCCTGCCAGGCGGACATAAACCAGGGTTGATCAATAATTCCTGCACTTAACTTTCCAGCCGCATAGCTGACCGACCGGTTAACCAGGCGATCACAAAACCGCTGTGACGACAACCGTGTTTTATAGGTAAAACGGGAGAGTAATTGCTTCAACAATAAAACAGAATCGGCGTCCTCGTTCAAGGTATTAAATTTTTGTTCCTTGACAGCGATATACCAGTGTAGTAAAAATAAGGTAGTCAGGCGCTGCTGTCCGTCAAGCGGAACAAATAAGTCCTTGCCTTCTGTATACCCATAAACAAAATCAAGGTGCAATCGTCCCTCGTCTATCCCATCAGACGATGGTTCACTCAATACCTGTTTAAGCTTAGATACAAAATTCTTCCTGATTGTACCTGCTGTTTCCCTGCCTTGTGCATAATCCCTTTGGATAAGCGGGATTGAAACCTGGTAGTTATTTAAAAGTTCGTAAAAAGTAAATCTCATGACTATTTTAGTTTCCAGCGTTTATCAAGAAATGGATCAAGTGTGGTTTGTATATTTTCAATGTAGTTTTTACGGTCTTTCTCGTCCCAGACATAGTTATTTTGAGGAAAAGAAGTATAAGCTTTAAGAAAAGCGTTTCTCGTACAGAGTGGAATATAATGACCATCGACCTCCCGTTTCTTTATTTTTTCCCGCTTTACGTCGAAAACGGAATTGTTCAAATGGGCATTCGTATCTGCATCGACCAGGCAGAGGTTCCCGATCTTGTGAATGGAATTATCGGCAAGGTCCGTTTTCGTGTTATAAATTTTATTAACAGCGTCAAAAATCGAATTAAACTCGTCCTGAGCCAATGATTTCTTCTCCAACAATCTTTTCATTCGTTCAATGGTCCCAGAATAAAGCTCAGTATTTATAGATCTTAAGGACCTGACGTGATCACTCAGCCAAAGTTTTTGGTTAACGGGATTGGTAATCACATCACTGTTCTGTGCGTGAATATGTTCCAGGCTCCATTTTTTTGTCCTCTTGGTCTGCTTGTATAAATTAAACGGAAAGCGGGCAAGCTCCTTATCACTGTTTAAAGTCGCAATTACATTGTGCAACAGTAATAAGTTATGGATCTCTTTTTTATACTCTCCATCCTCAGGGGAATCATAGCACAAATCTTCAAACTTAATAAAATCCTCGTCCGGATCCCGGCTCTTCAGGTCGGGTAGGTTCACAGCATCATAGATACGGGATATCAATGTAGTTATGAATGCCTCTTTGGACTGCACTTTTGCTTCATTGATAAGAAAATCGATCTCCGAACGACCGTGCATGGTGATCAGAAACCCGATGTAATGGTACAGCCTCCGGTCTCGGTACCAGTCGAGAAAATAACCGTAATAAGTTGTAACTTCCTCCCAAAACAATTTTACAGCATTGATCCTTTTTTCATCCGGATTTACACCCTTATTGCGTTCAACATCAACCCTCAGCTGATCGAGATATGCAGCTATCAATAAATAAGTACGGTGTTTTATTTTATCTTTTCCGTCATAACCGAGCAGTCCTTTTTTCTTCTCTGCGATCAAATCAAAAATCAGTTCAATATGCGTCGGATTTTCTCTCAATCCATTATTAAGAAAATACCAGAACTCTTCACGCTGCAGTCCATACTCGATCGTATCCCACTCGGCCCCGATTTCAAATAATGTATGTTGATATACAGGTTTATTTTTTTCTGTGTACTTATCCGATTGTAACAGGAGCGCTTTGATCAGCTCAGCATCCGTAAGCGGAATTTTCCCCACATTAAGGCGAATAAATGCATCAATAGGATGTTCTTCACCGATATCATACCAAATCAGTTTTACATTGCGATTGTTCTCGCCGTCGTTGTCCAGTAGAATGGGGACAAGCTTACTTTTGGAACCAGGGTGGTTTTGAAACCACGTTTTGATATGCCCATAGGCGTTGCAAATATAATGATAGTCAATATTCGCGTTGTTCTCCCCATTTTCGAAGAGTTTGTCCTTTAAAAATGCTACACAATCCTTCCGGGTTTCATAAGTCAACGAAAACAAAGGTTGGTCATAACCTTCTTCCAGCCTTCGTTCTTCAAGATAAACAAGGATCAGGTAAAGGGTTGTCAGGCGTTGTTGTCCATCAATGAGATTGTATCGTTTTTCAGCGGTCTTTTTGACGACAATGGGCTGCAAACAATAAAATTCGCCGTTCCTGGCGGTCTTCTGGAATTCCCAAAGGTCATTTAATAATTCGGTGACCTCCTGTTCTCCCCAACGATACCCACGTTGATAAGCAGGTATATTAAATTCGTTACCAAACAGGTCAATAACCGGATAAAGATTATTCATATTATTGCGATATAATATTGAAGGATTTCCTTCAATTGGTTTAGGGATAAAAACAATTGGTCTTTGGCCCGGTGTGAATGTAAAAAGTTATTTATGTTTAAACAATTATTTTTAATAAATATTAAATTGTAATTGTCACTCAAAATCTAATAGGCCTGCTCATAGAAATTCCCTTTTTACAAGAATACATTATTACTTAGCACTAAGCTGTTTTTATTACCTCAATCGATTGTTTTATGACTCGATCTCCTATCACATCGCTCCGGTATTTAAATAAGTTGGATATTTTTAATATATTCCAACAGCTTTTATGATATAGTATTGACTGATGAAAAATACTGCTGCTAAAGGATTTAAAGACAAATGCTCTCAGTTTTCTGTAAGTTTAAAATTGCTTGATACACAGTATCGTGATTTTCTGGATGAACATGCCCTCCAGGACATGGAGTCGTGCTTTGAGATAGTATTCACCCACAATAATTTCGGCCTGCCGTGTTTTCGTTTAAGGGCCAGGACAGGGCTGACAATTCCTGTAGAAATCAACAAGCCAGTACAAATACTATTCAAGCAATGCCTGGGAGACTACGCCATATGATCCTGCAACGAGGCCTGCTCTAGTATAAGTCGTTGAATAACTGTATCAACGTTCAACAGCCGTGCCTGATATATCGCTTTTTGCCTTTGAAATGCTGACGATTCTCATTGCCGGACGCAGTAGCAAAAGCACCGCTCACATTTCCCTTCCGATTATCCCAATTCATATAATACTCTCCTTTGTTCATTCCGGACAGATATTAATCTTAAAAGTTTGGTTAATACCCCTTCCTGGTTTGCAGCTAAACTTTTGACTACATAGCTGAGACAATGTCTATAATACACGTAGAATCCACCTTACGAAGGCCTTAGATGACAATAGCCGGTATAGCGGAAAATACCGAATAAATTCTTTGCCGTAAATCCGTGCTATTCTTTCCAACAATTGGACTATTTCTGCCTGCGGTTTACGCTGACATTTGTATCAGCAAAAACAAATAAATAAAACAATGAGCAAGACAATTTTCATTACCGGCGCATCAAAAGGGTTCGGTAAATTATGGGCAGAAGCATTTTTAAAACGCGGCGATAAAGTAGCAGCTACATCGAGAAATATAGATGGCCTGAAGGACCTGGCTGAGCAATATGGCAGTAACTTTTTACCGATTGCCCTGGACATCACAAACCGGGAAGCCGCAGTTGCTGCTATAAACGGCGCTCACAAACACTTCGGCAGCCTCGATGTCGTGATCAACAATGCAGGCTATGGCGTTTTCGGCGCGATTGAAGAAGTCAGTGAGCAGGACGCTAAAGATATATTTGATGCCAATGTATTCGGCACACTTTGGATAACACAGGCGGCACTCCCAATCTTCAGGGCACAAAAATCAGGGCACATTATACAATTGTCAAGTGTGTTGGGCATTTGGACACTCCCAACCCTTGGTATCTACAA
Source organism: Mucilaginibacter rubeus (assembly GCF_014643835.1). Lineage (GTDB taxonomy): Bacteria > Bacteroidota > Bacteroidia > Sphingobacteriales > Sphingobacteriaceae > Mucilaginibacter > Mucilaginibacter rubeus. The sequence goes on from NZ_BMKD01000001.1 coordinate 1,234,533, forward strand.
CGCGACCAAATTCGCTGTAGAAGGTATGACCGAAGCACTGGCCAGCGAAGTAACGGATATGGGCATCAAGGTTACGCTGATTGAGCCTAACGGTTATACAACCGATTTTGGTGGTACATCTGCAGTACAAAGCACACCAATTGACGCTTATGACGCCATCAAATCCGGTTTGGGCGCTATTGAAGGCCTGCTGCCTGAAGACTACGGAAAACCGGAGGCTACAATTCCGGCTATCATCAAGTTAATTGATGATGAAAACCCTCCCCTGCGCCTGTTCCTTGGTAAAATCGGGTTATCAAAAACAGAACGCGTTTATGAGGAAAAGCTTAAAACCTGGAAAGCCTGGGAAGAAGTCGCAATCGCGGCACATGGTTGATTGATTAGGTAATTTCCGGGACACCGGCATCTAACAGGTGCCGGTGTTTTTCAAGCATTTATCGACTTTTTCAAAACCGAAATGCGGCACCATTCAAAAAAAACAACTGATATATACAACATTTTCCTCTATTCATACCTCAATTTAAAGTAGAATCAGCGTTAACTTTAGCGAATGGCCAGTAGCCAGGATCAGCCTCTGCGAAAGCCAATCACATTATTTGACCACTTGAATCAGGCACTACAAGAACCGGACTTGGGGTTGAGCTTATCAATGAACCCGGATAAAAGTATTACACAATGAGACATTATAAAACGTTATCGGAGATGCATCGTGAAAACGGATGGCCTCCACCGGAAAACCCGCTTCTTGGGTTGCTTGGCTGTAATAAGGACTGTCCGCTCGGAGACCGTGAATTTACAAGCGATTGCTATATGATCAGCTTTAAAAAACTCAAAGCTGGCGTTATTATGTATGGCCACACCCCTTACGATCATAGCAACGGCTCGATGATGTTTGTAAAACCCCGGCAAATCATACAGATGAAAGACCTTAAACTGGAGGAAGCCGGCTTCATGATACTTATCCATGAGGATTATTTAAACGGGCACCCGCTCCATCAGGCCATTCAAAAGTACGGCTATTTCGATTATGAAATCAATGAGGCACTTCACCTTTCCCCTAAAGAGGAGGAGATAATATGGGACCTGCATGCGAAAATAAATGCAGAATATCATAACAATACCGATGAATACAGCAGGGAAATTATCATTGGGCATATTTCCTCGATCCTAATGTATGCCCAACGTTTTTATAAACGCCAATTCATTAACCGCGTAGACATGTCCGGTAAAATGGTTACACGTTTTAATGATGCCCTATCCGAATATTACAGCAATGGGCATCTACAAACCTCGGGGCTACCATCTGTCAGCCAAATCGCAGAAAAGTTGTTTGTCTCGCCCCGCTATTTAAGCGATTTACTTAGGCAGGAAACAGGTAAGACAGCGATGGACCTGATACACCTGTCTTTAATGTCCGAGGCGAAAAACATGTTGCGGAGCGGAGAGCGAAGCATCTCGGAAATTGCTTACACACTGGGGTTTGAAAACACTTCCTACTTTACCCGTCTTTTTAAGAAACAAAACGGTGTAAAGCCGCTGGAGTTCAAGAAAATGAATATGAATTAATGCACCTAAATTTATTCAAATCGTATAATTCACCTTTAATGGTATGAACACTATATTGTTAAACGCTATTAATTAAGAAAGCCGCTTTAAATAAAATTAAAGCGGCTTTTCGCGTATTTGGACTCGGAGGAACACCTGATCTTTTTCGCAGACCTTATATAATATTGAAAGCCCGCATTACCCTGATCCTAATTTTATTTAGGAGAGATTTTCATAGTCGCTGTTTTAGCCCTACCGCGTGTCATCGGCGCGAGGTAAGATTCTCCCGCATATTTTTTCCGGTATGCTTCATCAACTTTTTCATTAATATCGCCGGTAACAGCCTGATAAGTGACTTCTTTAGTCATACCTGCTGCGATTATTCTTCCTGCTTTTTGTTCCAATGCAGCCTGATACCATCTCGATTTCTGACCATAATAGGCGCGTACATAGATCTCACCTTCAACAACGACCGACCAAATCCATGTTGGGGTACCATAGGTTACGCCGTCTGCGCGAAAAGGGGAAACATGGAGGTCATTCGCCTCGTCAATCTTCTGCAATTCTTCTGCAGTAAATTTTCTATTTTCCATAATTTAAAATTAATCTCTGTTTACAATTTAAATAATCGCCCTTGTGTAAAAAGCCCTGGCATTTATTCAGATGACATGTTTGAAGCGGTGCAAATAAAGCTCCAGGAGCCTACATCTTAAATAGCTTTTAGCCGATATTATTTGTGATCCATTTTCAATTCAAAATTAGTTTCCCCACAATTCCCTTCAATTTATCTATCCTGTATTTTACGGTACAGCTTAGCACAGAGAAAGCCTTAAAACACTCCGCAGCTACATTCTTCATTGTGCGTTCATTATTGGTATGAGTTTCTTCCTGCCGGGAAAATCGGAAAATCCCAGGCCATGATTTGATCCTCGCCATATAATCAGAAAATCACCAGTTATGTTTTTTCTGCGTATCTACCGAATGGCATTGGCCTCTTCCATTGAAACATTACGTCCCGCTTTGTGTATACTAAACTTCCAGACGGTCATCTGCTTTATTAAAAGGCGTGGCGATTATGTAGATTATTAATGCCAGACTTAACAATAAGACGGCATGAGTTGTGTAAAAAACGAAAGAGTCCATAGAAGTCAGGTTAAATTTTGTTGATTGTTTATTAACCACCTGTGATAACCTAGGGTCCTTGCGGACCCTAGGTTCGGCCTGATATTAAGTTACGACGTTCAATATTATTTACTGGCTAATGCGTAAGCCACACGCAATCCCAGAAAATTCATTTTGCTGGTATTATCGCCACCCGTAAACTTGGTAGAAGCCTCGTATCTTACCCCGGCGTTGATGAAGCTGTTGCTGCTGCCCAACGGAAATTGCAGCCCCACCTGGGGTGCATAAATAAACGCTGCAGTTTTTTGGTAATTCACATCTGATTTGTTGGTTACAAAGGCTGCACCAGCCTCTGCCTGTACATATAACAAGCCGATTGGAAAATATTTAATTCCTGCCTTCACCGGGATCAGGTGCAGATCAACGTTATTATCCTTTCCGAAAAAGTTATTATAGCCTGCGTTTGCAGTTATATACCAATTCGGGGCGACCGGAAAATCCGCCTGCAAAGAACCACCAATATTCCATTTATACTTGTCATTGAAATTACCTATGGTTACACCCGATTCTACGCCTGCACTATAGACTATTCCCTGAGAAGTTCTTTGCTTAGGCTCGCCCGTTTGTGCTTTTGCAGCAGCTCCCAAGCCTAATAGTGCAGCGAATAGAATTGAACTTTTTACTGAAGTTTTCATAGTTGTTGATTTTTGTTGTTATTAATTATTATTTATTGATTGAAAGAGCAGATTAGTTTTATCCGTAAATGATCACAACCACTTCCTGAACATAGAGGTAGATCATTAACAGATGACTTTTAAGAAATTGGATGTATAATCGCACCATACGAAGGGTATGGGACGGCTGAAACCTAATCCGGACATCTGTCCCATTGGACCCAGTATTATTGACAAATGTTATCGCTTCTCTATTATTGAAAAAAGTGACAAATGCTTCTAATTTTTTCATCCTCTTATTTAATAATGGCCGTTTCACAGATTATCTGATTTACAAAGCCATATGCATTACGCATACCAAAAATTAAATAACTGAATATCAATAACTTAAAACATACAGTAAAAAACAGGATGTGATATATCGAATTTTAGCGAGCGATACGCGGGATATTGCCAACCTATATATGCGAGTCTTATAATTTTTGTAGCGCTGTAGTAATCAACTTTCAATTGTCAAAGCACCGCGTTACCCTGCCTAACCTTATTATTCCCGATCTGCCCACAAATGACATGCAGCAAGTTTGATACATTCATTTAGTGCCAGTACGTGCGGATTATTTTTATCTTTATTAAAAAAATCATGAACTCTCTTCGAATCTGCTCTTTATCCCTGTTAATACTCTTGGCCGGGTTGAAAAGCTATTGCCAGAACGGAGTTGAAGATTCGCTCAAAGAATATCATACATTGTTGAAAAAGAGCAGCGTGGACACAAATCGTGTAAGTGCGCTTTTACGATTGGGAAACTACTACCTTTTCCTGCCTCAGGAAAAGAAATCGGATCTGGACAGTGCCTTTAATTACTATAAACGTGCAGCAGAATTAAGCGAAAGTTTGCACTCGACTGAATGGCGTTATCGGATATTAGCCTATAAATCCCTGGCGTTCTTCGAGTCCGGAAAGCCAGATACCGGAAAAAAGATACTTAAGGAAGTGATCGGCTACTATCAAAAGACCGGCAACATTCGCCTGGAGGCTCATGCATGGGAATATCTTGGCAGCCACCTGCTTAACCAAAAGGCACCTGAAAACCGGGCCGAAGGTCATGCGAGCACCGAGCGGGCAATCAAGCTTTACAATCAGGCAGGAAATAAGTTTAAAGCTTTAGAGCTTCAGGCTGCGAACGCTACCGGCTACGTTTATGATAAAAAGTATGCCGAAGCTGAAAAAATCTTGCTGTCGGTCCATGAAGGTTTTAAAAGGATCAAATATTTCGGCGAAAGTGATGGCAGAGTTTTAGATTGGCTGGACTACATAGCGGGATTAAACAATGACCTCAACAAGCAACTCTATTATGCGTCGCAGGAACTTGATAATTTACAGAAACATCCGAAGGAGTTCTCGAAAAGCAGGGAGGAACTTTTTTACCGACACTTATCAGTACTTTATAAGGATCTGGGGAATCTTTCTCAAAGTGAGTTATACGCCAGAAAACAACTGTCGCTTTCGTTAGAGTTGAAAACAGATTACACCATTTCTCTTTGGAATTTAATTCCCAGCGTCGTGAAACAAGGGCGGCCTGCGGACGCTATGAAAATCCTAAATGAAACTGTAAAGAAGGCCCCTCCTGACTCCCTTCAGCAAATTTATGTTTATCAGTTCTATGGAGAAATTTATGCTGCCATGCACAACTACAAGGCAGCTGAGCATTATTACCAGCTCACTAATCGTCAATATGATAGAGTAGACCCCAAACATGAGAATTTATCGCTACTGGGCTTGGTTTACAGATCCATTGGTACTTTCTATGGTTCAATAAATCAATTTAAGAAAGCTGAACCTTTCTTAGCGGAAATAGCGGCTAAGAAACCTCCGATCAGACCGCTGCAAAAAAGTATCCTGGCGTTATTGCAATCCAGGATAGACTCATCGGCAGGAAATTACTTTCCGGCGTTGCAACAATTCCAGCTCCACAAACGACTGAATGATTCAATATTTACAGTTGAAAAAAGCAGGCAGATTAACCAGCTCGAGGTCTCTTTTGAAACCAAGCAAAAGCAAATCAAGATTGATTTACTTAACGCACAAAATAAAGTTAACCTTGCACAAGCACAAAAGGCCAACATTCAGCGTAATATTACCGGAGGTGGCATCATAGTAATGTGCATAATATCAGGTGGTATTTTTTACGGTTTCAGAACTAAGATAAAAAGCAATCGTATTTTAACCTCTAAAAATAAGGAAATCGACCTAAAAAACGAGAGCCTGCAGACCCTGTTAAGTGAAAAGGAAATACTGCTTGGCGAAAAAGAGCTACTTCTTGCAGATAAAGACATGCTATTGAAAGAAGTTCATCACCGGGTAAAAAATAACCTGCAAATAGTAACCAGCCTGTTAAGTACCCAACTGGCATATTTGGAAAATAGCGATGCTGTACAGGCTTTGGAAGAAAGCCAGCAACGGGTGCAGGCTATCGCATTGATTCACCAGAAGCTCTACCGGGAAACGGGAGGTGTCAGTATTGAAATGCAGTCTTATGTTCATGATCTTATTGAGGACCTGAAGGATGCATTTAACACATCCACCCGTCATATCCTGTTCAGGATTTCTATTGATGATATCAACCTGGACATTGATTTGGCCGTACCTGTAGGATTGATCTTAAACGAAGCCATTACAAACTCAATTAAATATGCCTTTGGTGAAAAAGGCGGAGAGCTATCTGTGTCGATACTTAAGACAGAGGACGAACATTATGTTCTCACCGTCGCCGACAATGGCCGTGGATTACCCGAAGACTTTGACTTCGATAAAGTTAACACGCTTGGGATGGTAATGATCAAAGGACTTGGAAGGCAAATACAAGCCTCGTTCGAGATTAGCAATTTGCAAGGATTAACGCTTTCTTTGAAATTTCCTTTTAGGAAGACAAGCCAGGTCAAATCATAAAGCGGAACCTTATTTTCAAATCATTATAACACAACAAGTAGGTACTCCCTTCCGGTCATCTTGCACACAATAAAAAAGCCTAAGAGCTGGTTTTTCGCACTCTTAGCCGCCTCCACTATTTACGTGATCTAATGAATTCCGGAATATCTTTAAGCGTAGGATAATTGGGTAAGGCGGGTGGGGCGTCGTTCAAAAATTCATCGATTGAGTTTTTTACCCGTACATTGTTATTGTGTAAACCATTCCATAAAATGTGTCCTGCATTTTTGAAATACTGCACACGTTCGATTCCGGGGTTGATACGCAGGAGATCAAGCGGTGCGTTTCTTTCAATGTAAGAGCTTTCCCCCAGCATAAGCATCGACCTTACTTTGTTATGCTGAAATTTAGTTTTCAAATCTTTATTATAGACTGCTACCTGCGGAGGGATAATACCTATTACCGAGAAATTGATCAAACCCGGTTCTACTTTCGGAATGCTATTCCTGTCGTCTTTTGGAAAGGATTGAATAAAAAGTTTCTGAACCAGGTCCTGCCTGTTACTCATATAATTCAGGATTTCGTTTTGCGATGTAAAATCGCCTCCGGGATTTATAAGTATACCGATAATGGCCCTGAGAGGCAGGTTTACATCTTCGTTTAGGGCATTGGGCGACCTCGTAAACGTGGCAGTGCCAGCAGATGAAACAGTAACTCCGGGCTCCGCATAAACAGCTTTATATATACGCCCAGCCATTCGGCTATCTGATGCAATATCGGCCAAAAGTGACCCTCCATAGGACTGTCCTATAACTATATATTGCTTTGCGTTAATAACATTAACAATGGCTTCAAAATCAAGAATATTCCGCAAGTGCGAGTACCCTGACTTAGGCAACAATCCGCTTCTCCCGGAGCCAACCTGATCGTACAGGTATACATCGTAGCCGTCAATAGCGAACGTTTTAAAAAAATCGAGATCTAATTTTCTGACATAAGCACCAGGCCCACCATGAAGGAAGATGATGGGTGTAGTTTTTTTAGCAATACCTGGTTTCGCCGCGATCTTATAGTATGCGATATGACTTCCGGTCTTCAGATTCCAAAAACACGTAGGTACGTCACTAAAGTCCGGCGCAGGTTTCGGATTATCATTAGACGCTAACGGGGTTGATGTATGGATTACGAAAACCATAAACGCTCCGAAAATAATTATTATAACGTAGCGCTGAACCCCGGGTTTGACCCAGCTTCTACCGATGAACAAGATGAGTGTCAAACCGGCTATCAATATGCCTCCCAGGGCGGCCACAGCCCCCTGAAGCATTCCGTTAGTGATATATATTAAAGTCAGGTAAACAATAAACCAACTGAGAATAACAGACGCCATTTTAAGGGCGTAGGCTAACCATGTCTTAATTTGCTGAAATAATGTACTTTTCACTGCAATTGTATTTTAGATAGAATCCGAAACATATCCGGAGGCGCAGTTTGCCGCCTCCGGGTAGCGAACAATTTGATCATCTCACCGCCGCAGATAAAACCCCTGCTGTCTCGGTGAGGAGTGCCGGCATTTCCGACAGACTGATATTTGTCAGGGAAAGCTTCCCACTGATAGTTACCGCGCCTACCGTTTGCTCAGCGCCGGTGCCGGAAATTACTATAGGGCCCCACAATGATTCGATACGATATTCACCGAATGACTCCTCCTCTATCCGTCCGAGATTACTGACCATAAAATCGGTTCCGATGGTTGCTTCTATTCCTTTAACAATTTGAGCAAAGGGAACGGGTTGCAAAATACGGCTCCTGAAATATTTCACATATCCCCTGACCTGTTCAATTGACGGAGCCCCATTGAGCTCTGATGTGATTATCCGTGCAAACTCCCAAAAATCTTGATGATCTGCCGGATTAACATCGAGGTTTTTGGTAATAACATTTAACGCGTAGTCATCATCAATATTGAGCGCTTTGCGTGCCGATACCGGAGAGCGTGTTACTAGTGGCCGTCCGGAAAAACGACCATCAATTTTACTCATCGCGATGGCCACGGCGGCGTTCAACGCGCCATTCACAGTTGTAGATTCATTGCGGGACCGGTCTGCAAGTGCGTTTGTAAACGCTTCTGAAAATTGCAATTTATTGATATAAATAGAAGCTCCTGTATTTTTATCCCTGCGTCCTAAGGAACCCAAACCAACCGGCGAAAAATCGGGTACCGGGAAGGAAATTTCATTTAAAGATTCATCCATTGAAAGCGGAACAGGGAGCGTGCCGGATTTCATCCCTGAAAGTATCTTCAAAAAATCACGCAAGGCGAAACTAACGGACATTCCGTCCCCTATACTATGATTAGAAAGCATGATGAGTACCGAATTTGATTGTTTTTGTAAAACAACGACCCGGAAAAGCGGCGCCCTGGAGAGATCAAAAGAGTTTGTCAATTCAGCAGCGACGGTTTCCGGCCAATCAGCTTTATCCTCGATCTGTATAATCCTGAATGGGATAACGCTGTCCGCGTCACTGATAAACCAGAACTGAAACTGATCATCTTCGGCAATCCGGTACTTAAGTTGGGGATGGCGCTTTGAAAGCTCGTTAAGTGCGGGGCGGATGCTATTCTCCGGAATTTTACTTCCGAGCTCAGCCACTATAGCAAATGTTTTTACAAAAATCTCGTTTAGCGCCAGATACAACTTTTCCACGCCGCCCAATGGTCTTCCCTTAAAATCCGACATATCTGTTTTTTATAATTTTCTTTTCTTCAAATGGTTTCAACTATAGATCGAACTGAGATTAATCATGATCTGTGCTAAGCGATGCCTCAAGCCAGGTCGTCACTTCGCCTGCCACCCTATCAGCGTTACCCTGATACCATTGAACTGCGTCCCGTCCAACTAATAAATGGAGTGGCGGGTTTTCGGTATGTGCAATATGAATTGCCAGCCTGGCCAGTTTTTTAGGATCGCCCGGTTGCTGTCCATGAAAACCACCAACGCGCTCTCTAACTGCGCCAACAGTATCCGTGTAGTCAGCTATAACCAAACCGCTTTGAACGAACGAACCTTTACCTAAAAAGTCAGTGCTGAATAGTCCCGGCGCTAACGCGGTCACGTGGATACCCAGTGGTGCCAGTTCTTTTGCCATACCGGAAGAAATACCTTCGACCGCATACTTTGTGGAGCTGTATATTGTCCATCCCGCTATCGCATCGTAACCGAATAAAGAGGAAATATTAATAATATGGCCAGACTTTCTTTCCCTCATATCAGGCAAGACGGCGCGGATCACGTTAAGCATCCCAAAGACATTAGTATCATATTGCTTTCTTACCTCAGCATCGGATGCTTCCTCTACAGCTCCAATTAAACCGTAGCCGGCGTTATTAATCAGAACGTCGATAATGCTAAAACGCTTTAAGGCTTGCTGAACTGCCTGTTGCACTGCTTCCTCGCTGGTTACGTCCATAGTAACAACAAACAGGTTTTTATTGTAATCGAATGCCTTCATCAGGCTTTCAGCGTCACTTCTTACGGTTGCTATTACCCGGTCGTCATTTTTCAACGCAGCGCCAACCATTTCAAAACCAAAGCCTTTGGAGGCGCCGGTGATCATGATCACTTTTTCATTTTTCATACTTTCAATTTAGTTGTAGATAATCCTCGTCTTTAAAGCCTTTACAAAGGGCAGTTCCGTAAAACCACCCTTGTTCTCATAGGTGAGTTAGGTTTGATCTTTTATTTTTTCGATGGCATGTGCCTGGTCATATCGCCAGGGTCAATACCTAATTCATTCATGACCGCCATGCCCAGGCTAAATTCGGCACGAAAAAAATGGCACAATTGCCGGTTAATGATTTCTTCTTTCAGAGGCCCTTCAATTTGCCTCATTGATTCAGCAATATTTGATACCAAACGTGATTTATCTTCCTGCGATAATACATTACGATAGAAAATTCCGGGTTGTGTGTAGTGATCGTTCTCTCCTTCGGCATTCCTGTCAAACCAGTCAGCAACCGGCTGATGCACTTGCTCTGCCGGTCTCGCATAGGCTGCATCCGGCTTTATGTTGTCAAAGCTGTTCGGGAAATAATTCGGCGAGCGCTTTCCATTATCGTCTACCCTCATTAAACCATCGCGTTGGTAATTATTGACGATGAACGGACAGCGGTTAACAGGCAACTGTTCAAAATTAACACCCAGCCTGTACCGTTGTGCGTCAGGATAGGCCAATATCCGCCCCTGCAGCATTTTATCCGGTGAGTGTCCTATGCCATCAACAATTCTCGATGGGGCAAATGCAGCCTGCTCTACTTCTGAGAAGTAATTGTCCGGATTCTGGTTAAGTTCCAGTTCTCCCACCTCGATTAAAGGGTATTCGTTCTGACTCCAGACTGTAGTAAGATCAAAAGGGTTAAAGGAATAAGCAGCCGCTTGTTCAGGTGTCATTACCTGGATTTTAAGTGTCCATTTAGGAAAGTTACCGTCCTCAATAGCATTCAGAAGGTCACGCTGTGCAAAATCCGGGTCTTCACCACGCATTAACTTCGCTTCTGCCGATGTGAAATTCCTGATACCCTGGACGCTTTTGAAGTGAAATTTAACGTAGACTATTTCATTTTCCTTGTTAATCAAAGTATAGGTATGACTGCCGAAACCATGCATATAGCGAAACCCGTATGGCGTACCGCGATCGCTCATCAAAAAAAGTACCTGATGTAACGATTCTGGGTTTAAGCTAAAAAAGTCCCAGACCATAGTAGCGCTTTTGCAATTGGTGAATGGGTCCCGCTTCTGCGTATGTATGAAATCGGGGAATTTCTTTGGATCTTTTATAAAAAACACCGGTGTATTGTTACCGACCAAATCCCAATTTCCGTCCTCCGTATAGAATTTTACGGCAAAGCCCCGCGGGTCACGTTCTGTATCCGCAGATCCCTTTTCGCCGCCGACCGTCGAAAATCTGAGAAGCACCCTTGTTTGTTTACCAATTTCTCCAAACAATTTGGCTTTTGAATATGATGTAATGTCACTGGTCACCGTGAAGGTTCCGTATGCTGCTGAACCCTTGGCATGGACTATACGCTCAGGGATACGTTCCCGGTTAAAATGGGCGAGCTTTTCATGAAGTATAAAATCCTGAAGTAATAAGGGGCCGCGGGCCCCGGCACTTTGTGTATCTTCATGATTTACATAAGGGATCCCGGAGGCTGTAGTCAGTTTTTCCATTTTCAGTCATTTTAGTTTTGATAGGCAAAAGTAGTTTCGGCCTCCAGCCGGTTCAATGGCTGCTTCGAGCATTTTATGGTATCATTCATAGGAACGATCATCTGCCCCTACGAACGAATGCATCATTGGCAACAGGTACCAATGACGATGACCAATACTTAAGAGGAGTGCTTTGCCGTGCCCAAGCCAAGGATTTTATCGAGCCATTCATTAGCTCTCCCGGGAACCCGTAAAGCACGCCTGTTTCGATTCCATCTTTGGAGGGAATGCGATATATCGCATCGTAGAAACACGACCATACAATACAATACACTTTATCTCAATCAATTACACCAATGGCATCCTACTTGCATATTCCGGCCATTCTTACCACTGAAGAAGCTGGTTAAAGAAGCATATGGATCCTGCTGAACATGAAAAATGATATAATTAAGTCGCTGCTAAATTGCACCGGCACCGGACATTTCGATTCGCTTTTCGGGTCGGATATCCTGATGTCAGGTAAATACTTTTGGATAAGGAATTGGGTGCACTATACGCATGAAAACGTATGGATGGCTTCATTGTTACCGGTCCTGATTGCGGCCGGACTTTGGGTCAGAAAGAAGCTTTGCGATAGAACGCTAGCGTTAAACGATGCTCATTTAATGCTAAGGCAAACAGAAAACACGCTTGCAAAATGTAACGAGGAACGCGAATGGCTGATCGGCGAAATCAATCATAGGGTCAAAAACAATTTGCAGATCATCAGTAGCCTGCTCAACACCCAATCAGCATATTTAATTGGCCAAAACGCGCGGGAAACCTTTAAAAACACTGAACGGCGGTTATATGCCATCTCACTGGCTTATCATAGTTTATACCAGCCCGATCACCTTTCAAAAGTTAATCTCCGGCAATATGTGGAAAATCTGATCGGATATCTGAAAGACGAATTTGAGCTGGATGAACGGATCAATTTCAAATCCGGCATACAGGACATCAATCTGTTGGTAGAACCTATGGTTCCGCTCGGCCTGATCATTTATGAGGCCTTGAGTAACGCAATAAAGTTTGCGTTCCCTGGCAATAAACCTGGTAATATAAAGATCGATGTAACCAGGTCAGAAGATGACAACCTTTTTTTGATGATTTCAGACGATGGTGTGGGACTTCCATCCTCCTTCAAACCTGGTGAGGGCAACACCATGGGTACTGCTCTTATTATGGGACTAAGTCGTCAACTGGGCGGGGAATGTAAATTAACTGGTATGCATGGATTATCGCTAACACTCACTTTTACAGACGCAAGTAGCGAAAAACTGAACTTAATATGAACGGTAATAAAGAAAATATCCTGATTGTAGAGGATGAATTTATAGTTGCGAATGACCTGCGCTTAAAACTAACTAAAGCCGGGTATCAAATCTGTGGCGTAGCATCCTCGGTGGAAGAAGCAAAGCCCCTCATTGCGTCGTGCGACCCTACCTGGGTGTTATTGGATATTTATTTACAGGACGGCTCGCTGGGAACCGAACTAGCACCTTTGCTGGTGGAAAAAAACATCGGATTTATTTACATATCGGCGAACACAAACCAGAGCGTTCTCGAGTCTGCCAAGGCGACGCAGCCATATGGCTTTCTCGTAAAACCATTCAGAGAGAAGGATTTACTGATCATGTTGGACATCGCTCGTCAAAAGCACCAGAACAACACCGATCTTTCGTCACAGCGAGAGTTGATCTGGAAAAGGCAGCTGGAAAACTTAACCGAGTCTGTTAATGACGCCGAACAAAAAGTAACCCGGTTGCCGGGATTAATCCAATCATTCATTTCCTTTGATTTCATGAGGATAAATTTTAAGATTCAGAACAATCCTGGCTTGCAAACTTATAATTTTGTCCGTACCTCTTTTGATGAGTATGATTTCCTGAATGACCAGGACCTAAATAAACAAATTGATTATAAGTCAAATAACAATTCAGCTCCACGAATTTCATCCAGACAAACGAATTTTTATCTGAATGGTATCGATTATAAGCGGTCGCTATTGGATGAAGTCTGGGAAAAGCGCCTCAGTTCTTATTTCAACCTGAACGCTAAGTTGAATTTCCGGATTGAAGTAGGCGGATCAAACTATGCGGAAATTTCATTTTACAGCAAGAGGGCGATTGCTTATTCTACGAATGACCTGGGCTTACTGGAACGGGCTCAAATTTCTTTTTCCGGCTTATTCGAAGAGCTGATAAAAAAGACATTCACAGGTCAAAGTGTTCCTAAATCCAGGCAACCAGAAGTGATTACAGATTGGGCAAGCACTACGCCGCAGCCCCAACCTCATAGATTTGATGGAATTATTGGTAAAAGTCCCGCGCTGCTCACCGTTTTAGACAAAATAGATGTCGTTGCGCCTTCCGTAACCTCCGTATTGATTACCGGAGAAAGCGGTACAGGTAAAGAACGCGTCGCGCAATGTATCCACAAACTTTCACCACGGCACAAAAAACAGATGGTTATTGTAAACTGCGCTGCGCTTCCGATAGATTTAGTCGAGAGCGAACTTTTCGGGCATGAAAAAGGCGCGTTTACCGGAGCTTTTGAAAAACGGGTGGGCAAATTCGAACAGGCCGACGGAGGCACCTTGTTTTTGGATGAGGTTGGGGAGCTGCCGTTATCGGCACAGGTTAAACTATTACGCGTGCTGCAGGAAATGGAATTTGAACGCCTTGGAAGCAGTAAAACAATAAAGGTTGATGTCAGGATATTGGCGGCAACTAACAGGAACTTGGAGAGAGAGGTATCTGAAGGCCGTTTTCGATTGGACCTTTATTACCGTTTGAATGTTTTCCCTATCGAAACGCCGCCGTTGCGCGAGCGCATAGACGATATTCCGTTGCTTGCAGAAAGCTTTACGGAAAAATTTGCAAAAAAAATGAGGCGTTCCAGTTTAAAAATCAGCAACGAGGCGTTGGAAAGCTTGAAACTATATGATTGGCCCGGGAATGTACGAGAATTGGAACACTTGATCGAACGAAGTGTCCTGGATGCACAAGATAATGAGATCCGGTCTGTCAGGATACCCAATATTCGTTTAAGCAAACCTGCAAGTGATCCCCCGGTGGTCAAAATACAAAAACTAAAAACATTGGACGAGAACGAAGCCGAGCATATTATCGAAGTACTGAAAGCCGTTCAGGGCAGAGTTGCCGGAGTTGGCGGTGCTGCGGAAATCCTCGGCGTTCCGCCGGGGACCTTATACTCGCGAATGAAAAGATTAGGCATAAGAAGAGAATACGACGCCAATCAATGAAAGTCCCCAATGCCAGGAGGCCCGTCCTTTCTTTACCGCCGAAAGCTTTTTTTGATGCCGAGGCGCTTCATTTTAGAGTTTAACGTGCTTGATGGTACACCCAGTAATTCAGCGGCGCCTTTGGGGCCGCTGATTTTACCAAAACATTGTTTCAATGTTTTTAAGATCAAATCTCTTTCGTGGTCATCTATTGTTTGGGCTGCGCTATTTTCAATTAAATTAACAGGCAGGACTTCCTGCTTAGCGGTGGGCAGCGAAAAGCTCTTGATGGTGTTACTGGTTGCAAGCAGCACGCTCCTCTCTATTTGATGTTCCAATTCACGCACGTTTCCCGGCCAGTTGTAAGCCATTAACTCCTGCATAGCTTTTTGACTTATCATATTGATGGGCTTACCGGTTTTCTTCGCAAAACGGGCTGCGAAATGGCCTGCAAGTAAAGCGAGATCCGCTTTCCGTTCCCTTAAAGATGGCAAATAGATAGGAAAAGTGCTGAGCCGGAAATAGAGATCGCTTCTGAAACGCCCTTCGGCTACTTCAGTTTCGAGGTTACGATTTGTGGCTGTAATAATTCGGACATCGATTTTTATCGTAGCCTTTCCCCCGATCCGTTCAATTTCCCGTTCCTGCAGAGCCCGTAAGAACTTCACTTGCAGCTCAAGCGGAAGTTCCCCTATTTCATCTAAAAATAATGTGCCACCGTTAGCAAGCTCAAATTTGCCTATTCTCTTTTCGGTTGCACCGGTAAAACTTCCCCGCTCGTGACCAAACAGTTCACTTTCTATCAGGCTTGCGGGCAATGCAGCACAGTTCACCTTTATCATTAATTTATTTTCCCTGGACGAGTGATTATGTATCGCCCTGGCAACCAACTCTTTTCCGGTACCGGTTTCTCCCTGGATCAATACTGTGCTGTCCGAGGCGGCAACTTGCGAAACCTGTCGAAATACCTGTTTAATTTCATCGCTTTCTCCAATTATTTCAGAATAATTGTGGGAGGTTTCCAGCTCCTGCCTGAGATAAACCTTTTCCTCTTCCAGTCTTTCCTTGTAGCTGTTGATCTCAGCCAGCTGTTTGGTAATTTTATCCGTTGCTATCAAATCGGAAACTGCGATGGCAAGCTGCGAACACAGCCCTTTAAATAAAGGCTGATCCGCATAGTTCGCATCGTACTCTTTAACGAACAACACGCCTACCATTTCCTTTCCTTTGTACAAAGGCACACCGATGATGTCTGAAATTCCCTCACTGTAAAAAAGCTTTGCATAGGACGGCGCTTCGGGGTGTGCCATAATTTCAGCCACTTGAAACCTCGCCGCAACCCCGCCGGAGATCAGGTTCCCCAGGATGATATCATTGGCCGGATATAGTGCAGATATTAACTTTTCAAAATCCGGTTTAGCAGCATGTTCGCTTTTATCCTTCCAAAAATAACAGAAATGCGAACTCTTATCTTCGGAGAACCAATGAAGACATATATCTTCAATCAGGCAAAGGTTTTTAAGGTAATGGTTGAATATCTTCCGTAGCTCAAACCGATCTTTGACATCAGCTATAGCACCGGCAAACTCAAGCATGGTTGATTTCTCGTGTTCCCGTTTGTTAATTTGTTCATTAAAAGAGATATTGAAAATCGGCACTGTCAGCACATTCGCAATCTCTTCAACCGATTCGAGGTAAGCCGGTGTGCCATCAGGAGCGGATCCATACCAAAGCACCCAAAAACCTAATACCTCTCCGTTGATGATCAATTTAGTAAACATAACATGAGACATTCCGCTTTCAAAGCTCACCTGCATATAAAGAGGCATTTTGTTGTTTTTGGAAAAAGCGACAATATCGATGATAAGCGGTTTGTCTGACCTTAGCGCGAGGTCTGCCACTCCATCATAGACTGGTGTTAAGCCTATAATATCCTTATAACGGGCGTGACCACTGGATTTCGATTCAGCAGGAAGCACCCACGGGAGAGCGAAAGTTTTTTCCCTGTTATCAAAAAGCACAATCGACCCGTGAGAAAAATTCAGTTCTCTTTTTAATTCTGAGGCGAGTACTTTAAGCAGGTCAACAGGGTTACGTGCCGATGAAACTTTTGTACTCAATGAGAGTAGCAGTCCTTTCCGCTTTTCATTATAAGCCAGTTTATTATTGGCCTGAATATTAGCAACGGCAATTGAAAGCTGATCGCTAATGCCTTTGAGCATCCTGAAAAGCCCAGGCTCTATATTTTTTTCTTCGGGAAACGAAACAACCCAAAAAGCAAGAATCTTATTATCCTGCACGAAATTAGTAATTACTGTCTTATGAGGTCCGATGCCTCGATGTACTGTCGGGAAAGCATCAAATTCTGAGGTACCGTCAATAATACAGGGGGAGTCCGCATTATCGAGGAGTCGTTTTATCTCGGCTGTCATAACTATTTTGAGCGGCTCATGGAGTTGAAGATGTTTACCGGGATTCTCGTTAGGCAACAGTATGCTTATGGACTGGCCGTCTTCGTCCGTGACCCCGACAAAAAAGTTATCGAAATTGAAAGCGTTCTTTAGTTTTGTCGACATGAGCCTGATGAGCTCACAATAATTCCTTAAACCAGCGGAATCATTGCTAAATGTAATAAGCAATTCGTTTTCCTTTTGTCTTTCAGCAATCTCCATATTAGCCCTTATATTGTAAACTGCTGTTGACAATTGGTTGGCGATCGCCTGTAGCAGCCCGAACTGGCTGGTCTTAATCGTATTCCGGGACGCAAAACAAAGTACCCAATATCCAAAAACCGTAACTCCGTCATAAAGTCTCGCAATTAAAATTTCCTCAATGCCACTTTCGAAATTTACCGTTAAGAACTTTGGTAAATCCTGAAATTCAAAACGGCTCGTTCTGGTAATGGAAACAGGCAAAGATGAAGAGTCGATAAAATCGATAAATTCTGTGTATCGACTGATATCCAACCGTTGTACCTTAGCGTATTCCTGATGTCCGCGGGACTTTGAGTTAGGGTCATTAAGAAATGAAACTATAAAACCGTCAGGGCATTTCATACTCAAAGAAATATGTTCGAACTTCAAAACCGGCCTTATACGCTCGTTAATAATCCTGATCAACTGATCTTTTTCCCTTGTTGCGGCTATATCTTCGCTAACTGCCAGCAAAAGTTCTTTTTCACGTTCACGGCTCGCTATCTCTTCGTTATGTAAAATATTGGAAACCGTCTTCGCGATTTGATAGGAAACTTCTTTGAGAAGATGAAGTTGCGGTTCATGAAGGTGAATGCCTTCCATCAGATATAAACTCAGCGTACCGATCTGCCTGTTATCGTTCCGTAAAGCAATAGAAACAACACCTCTCGTGCCCCCATCATACTCCGATTTTAAAAATGGCGATCCTCCCGTCCTTTCAATTATCCTTTCCAGGCTCGCTACATTAGGGTCCGCAGTTTCGCAAAGCCTTGAGAAAATCTGGCCGCCTTTAAACCAATCATCAACTTCAGGCGATACACAATCCACACGATTTCCCAGGCCTAACCCGGCAAGATATATAAAAGGTGTGTCTTCATACCCATCAGCATGAACGAAAACGGACATGCTGTTGAAAATAAAAAATTTGCGAAGATAAGGCTCTATAATCCCAATAAACTCCGCCTTGCTTTTAACGGAGGTCAATTCGAAACTTAAGTCCATGAGCTTGTTTCTTTCGGTCTCCCTGTATCGCAGGGATTCGCTAATCCGGATATTATCTACGGCAACAGATATTGGTGCCGCAATCGTTTTGGCCAACTCTATGTACCTCGGACGAACCGGTTGTTCGCCGGTAAAGGCAATACACCATATTCCCATAACTCTAAAATCAACCCTGAGCGCCAGCATTAACACTTTTTTTACTCCAGATTCATAATTGATTCGCAGATATAAGGGCAATTGCTTTCGTTCGTTCAACTTTTCGAGATCTAAAATTACTGGTTCCGTGGACAACAGAGCTTTGTTAAATATACCATCGGCAATGTTAACCTCCGTTTTCATGGTGGTTTCAAATAACGGGTGATTTTGTGAACGGGAATGCGCGTCAATAAGCAATACACTCGCCGTCATTTGATCATCATTGATCTTGTATATAAAGTGATGGGAAAATTGAAAGAGGTTTAAAAGTTTCGATCTTATAATTTTAAACAGATCATCTTCGTCCCGGGCAGAGGCGAGCTCCACATTAAGCGACTGCAATACATCATTCTCTTTTTTTGCTTCACTTAACTGACTGGAAGTATTAATACAATAAACTGCAGAGGCCAGTTGAATAATTATTTGTTCCAAAATACAATTTGGCAAATCGTTTATATCGGCATCATGGTTTAATACTAGCACCCAAAAACCGACAAATTCAGCTCCGCGAAACAGATTAACAATTGTAGCTTTTTGAAAGCCCTGTTTTTGGCAAGCGGCGAAAAACGGGTGAAGTCTTTCGATATCAGCATAAATAGTCAAATCGAGTTCAAAAAAGCCTGCGGATTTCTCCGATCTGCGTAGATGCTCATATAAATAGCCGAAGCTGTCGGCCCCTATCGCTGAAGCAGAATCCGCATATTGATTGGCGTCACTATCGCGTTCGTTATCATAATAAAACAGGTATTCTATGGGGGCCAATCCCTTATTGTTATAAATAACAGCTGAACTGAATGCGTTTACCAATCGGTTGACCTTATGCTTTAAAATATCATTCAAAAGCAGAGGCTCCTCGGTCGCTGTCAATAATTTGCCCAGCTGGCAAACTTCTTCCATACAATCAATAAGTTTCTGCTTATTATCTCCAAGTACCGCTGCAAGTTGACCTGTGTTTGCGCCTGATTGTCCGACTATTGCCCGGATATCATCTTCAGAACTTTCAATACTCGATTGATGAGGAAAAATTATCATACTACTGATTATTAATTTTATAGGGTATTGGATTTATCGCATACGCTCTTAACCTGGACCGTAGTGTCAGGCCGCCATTGCTCTTTTATAATCGGTAAAACTCTCGCCGGTTATTCGCTTAAAAAACTTACTGAAATGAGATACATCTAAGAAACCGAGCTTATAAGCCACCTCCTTCATATTTAATTCATTGTAACTTATCAAACGTTTGGCTTCTACCAGGATACGCTGTTGAATAAAGTAACTGGTGGTGTTTCCAAGCGTATCCTTTATCATGTTATTGAGGTATGCCGGGGTGACAGCCATCATCCTGGCATAGTCGGCAGGCATTTTCAGTGTGGTAAAATATTTATCAAGCAGGGAAAAGAAATGCTGGGTTTGAAGAAGGCATTTACCCGGTGTCGCTGGACTCAGCTGCGATGTCGCACGATTTAAAAAGGACGCTACTACCTGGAACAAGCCCTGCACTATTTCACAGTTACTCCCGTCGTAGCTTTTAGATTCATAAATAAGACGCTCCAGAATATCTTTAAGAAACCGATGCTCACTTTTCTGGAGCGGCAACTGGTCTATTTCTCTTAAATTCAAAAAAACGGATCTCAGGAGTGCGGAGGACCCGGTTGACAATTGCAGGAAATCATGAGAAAAAGATAGTAAATAACCATCTGCATCACGTCCCTTTTGTAAGGAAAAGCCCACCGTAGGTCTTACCAAACCTATATTTAATGTATCAACAGTACGATCTTTTCGATCCAATATATAATCGCAGTCACCCTGCGTCACGAAAATTATCCTGTAATAACCTGTTTGATTCGCTGCAACCTGCACCGCATTAAGGTTTCCATCAGACAGCCGTCGTATATCAAATAGACGACGATAATTGAAGATAGCAGGTTTTAGATCGGTTGATTTGGAAATTGTAATGGCCATAGGACTTTATTAATAGAAACTCGACGCCAATTACGCCAATCTTATACCATACATTACAAATGGCTGACCATAAGTAAATTAGATCAAAATATTGATTTTTAAAATTTGCGATATATCGCTAAAATGAAATTAGTCAAGGGTAGGGTTTGATATTTCGATACTTAAGCACATTCTTCCTCCGCAAGCCGGACGCAGTGCAGAAATTTCTCATTCTTTTCGAACTACTTTGGGTGTGACAAGTGGATAGTTAATTGAAGTTATTTAAAACTAAAGCGGTAAGCCTTTCCATTCGCCCAAATTGCCTGTTAATTATATCTACCCCCATTTGCTTCATCCGTACCACTAATTAATCTTTTTGTACATGGTTTAGACATTTCCTTAGGTATACCTTGCACCCCAAAAATCACCTCATTGAAAATGACCGCGGTTAAAGCTCAATGATATCTATTGATGAGGAAGACCGTTGCAGTGCAACACACGTACAGCGACGACTTTTAAATCCAAATAGCGGAACATTAAAACGTATTGCAGATTTTGACAAGGATCCGGAAAATCAATTTTGTTGGCATATTGCTTAATTTCGTATTGTTATTGAACGGTTCAACAGCAATCGCGCAGGATTCTGCAATTTCGCAAACAGACAGCATAACTATAGCCAAGTGGTTAAAAACCGCAGAACTCTACTTGAATAAACCGGGAGAACTTGACCCGGACCTTCGGTTTGCTGAAAAAAATACCAGACAAGCCCTCGTATTCAGCGAAAAACTCATATATAAAAAGGGCATCGGACAATCTTTTTTTACGTTATCAAAGGTTTACAGAGAACGGAAAGATCAAAAAAAAGCAAAAGATTACCTAGGTCGTTCGATTGAAATATTTACTTCAGATGCTTCCTTCAGATTGGCGGAGGCTGATGCCGATATTGAGCTGGCAAGCTACTATGGAATTAATGACGCCGGCGATTTAGAAAAAAAAATAGCCCTGTACAGGCATGCAATAGATATACTAAGCGAAAAACTTCCAAATTCGATCAAACTCGCAGATCAGCTGAAGTACCTTGGAGACCTTTACAATGTGAAGGAAGACAATATCCTGGCGATAGAAAAACTGAAGCAAGCCCTGATAATTTACAAGGCAAATAATTTCTATAAACTTCAGGACATTTATTGCCTGCTTGGCGCAGTGCTGAATAGAACGGGAGCGTCCCGTGACGGTTTAAAATACCTGCTTCTGGCAGAAAAATGCGCATTAAAATCCGGTGACAGCACATCAACTGTTGCAACCTTATACAACCGGATGGGGATCATTTACAATTCCTTGAATCAACGAGCTGAAGCCAGTAAAGTATTTGAAAAAGCAATGCGTTACGCAAGGCGAAATCATGACAATGACGCAGTGATGATCATCAGTGCTAATCTTGGCTGGAGCTATATTCGTATTAACGAAGCCAATAAGGCAATAGTTACACTTAAAGAAGCTCTTCGGATTATCACACCACAGGATACAGGGCATTATATCAATTTAAACACAACACTCATGGAGGCGTATCTGCAAAAACGTGACGTGGATAATGCCCTGAAATATAATGACGCTATTAAAAGTCTGATAAAACAGTTTTATCTCTACGATTTCCTGCTGATGAATTATCATCGCGCGGCAGCTCGTTTATTTTTGATGAAAAAAGATTTCAAAGAATGCAAAGTGCAACTTGGTGCTATGCAAACAATTACGCAAAAAACCAAAAATATTCATGACATGGCCGGGGTTGAGGAGATCTATTACCGCTTAGACTCAGCAAGCAACCGGCCCTGGGAAGCCTTAACGCACTTCGATCGCTATAAACAACTCAGTGATTCATTAAACCGTCGCAATCACGACCGCGAATTAACACAGCTTCAAATCCAATACAAGACTGAAAAAAAAGACATGGACATCGCGTCGCTGAAACAAAAAGCAGCCTTGCAGGAAAGAACACTTAACAGTGAGAAGCTTGTCCGGAACCTTTCTATTGCGGGAATGCTGCTATTCATCATGTTAACATTCGTGCTGTTAGGCAGCTATCGTCTCAAACAAAAAACAAACAGGGAATTACAGAGCAAACAAAATGCAATCAATGGTCAAAATCTTTCACTTAAACACTTATTAAAGGAACGGGAATGGTTGATAAAGGAAGTCCATCACAGAGTGAAAAACAATCTGCAAATTGTAATCAGCCTTCTCGATTCGCAATCATCTTTTCTGGTCGATGAGAATGCACTTGAAGTACTTCGCGAAAGCCGTCACCGGATGCACAGCATTTCACTCGTGCACCAGAAACTGTACCAGGATGAAAACCTTACCGGTATCAATATAAAAGAATACATTTCAGAACTTATCGGTTTTTTGAGGGACAGTTTCGGTACCGGCAAAAATATAAGCTTTGAGTACGATGTCGAAGAGCTTCTATTCGACGTATCTCAAATCGTGCCGCTGGGGTTGATATTAAATGAGGCCATCACCAACTCGATTAAATATGCTTTTAAAAACCGAACCAACTGTCTGATAACAGTCCGGGTAAAGGAAATTACTGAAAATGATGTTGAAATTTGTATTGCGGATAACGGCTGCGGGTTACCTCCGGATTTCGACTTTAATAATTGCAGCACGCTCGGGATGAATATCATCAGCGGGCTTACCAGGCAGCTTCAGGGGGAATTATCTATATTTTCAGCAAACGGCACAAATATCTGCATTAAACTACAACGGCTTAAAACATTGGGGGGCATCAAAGATATCCGGCATGAGAAACTGAACAGAGAAGCTTAACAGAGAGCCCCCACATCAAACCGGTTTCTAATTTCCAAAATTCAAGCGATCCGTACATCAAATCCAGGGTTCCTTACTTTTTAGCTATATCACCAGCGGTGTATTTTTGAACTGCGGAGCGGACGCATTGTCTTCAGATCCGTCGGCTTATAATTAAAAATTATGGAAACAATTATTACAATAAAGCATCGCGCGTTAACAATTGATGCAGATTTCAAGCAATTCAATAAAAAAATGGTGTCGTTATTAGGCGCTATAGGCAAGGAGGATTTTGATCTCATTAAATCGCATCCTGAAATTGCACAATCACACCTGCGTTCTCTTGGCGGTTTTGAAGATCTTATCCTGTTTGGCGTCCAGGAGCACGGTGCACTACTGCGCCTGGACGGACAAAATAAAAACGCAATTCAATATATTCTTGGCAATCCCCTGATAGCATTGCAAATGACGCGACATGACGTTCGGGCCGCCCTTTATGCGCCGCTTCGCATATTGGTTTACGAAACTGCTACAGGTCAGATCACTATAGAGTATGATCTTCCCTCTACCCTTTTTGGGCAGTTTGGCAATCCTGAAATTTTAGAGATTGGATTATTGCTTGACCAAAAACTGGAAAAACTCGTCAATGAAAGTGTGAATCGTAGTGTTCGGTAACAATTCCTCACATTCCATACTATAAATCACACGATTCATACATCAAAGCAAGGGAGCGTAATTTTAATTTTGTAAAGAATTTAATTGAGCATAGTCACGTAGGCACTGATAATATCGCGGGATTTTTTAACCCGCTTTAGTATCCGGCTGCTAATATGTTTACGAATCCCGTATTACGATGAATAACCTCCAGCTGTCAGATAACCAACTTCAGTATAGCATCAGCCAAGATCAACAAACAACGCTGCTGGATAACTATCAAAAAATACTTCAATGCGCTGAAATCGGAAGATGGGAAATCGATCTTGAACAACGCATCGCCAGGGGGTGTGAAACGTCAAACTTCTTTTTGGGCATATCCGGTAACGGAATCACTATCAGGGAATTTTGGAAAAAACTGGGTGCCGATGATCGGGTAAGACTTCGTGAGCAGTACAGAACACTTCAAACGACGGGGCAGATCAAGGTTGACGTTAAAATTTTAAGCTTCGGGAATTTGTACCCGATTTGGATCAGGATTGTTGGAGTGGCGGTTAAGCGACCAGGGCCCCCTGCCGTGTTGCAGGGTGTTTTGCAAAATGTGACAGAGAATTACTCGAATGAATCGGTGGCATCAGAACTGCTGAGTTTTGCTAACCATGAGATCCGTTCCTCGCTCTCTACTCTCAAATTATTTATTCAGCAGTCGATACGCATGTTGGCAAGATCAGATCGGGCCGACACCGAATCGCTGCTGAGCAAGGCAGATGAGAAAATCAATGCTATAACCCAGCTTACGACCTCTTTTTTGGATTCATCAGCGATCACGGCCGTAAACCTAGGCCTTCAGACAGAGACTTTTAACCTCTCTGACTTGCTGCATGAAATCGCATCCGAATTCAGGTTTACTAATCCGGCCTATTACTTCCTGGTTTTAACGTCTTGCCAGGTCGGTGTAAAAGCCGATCGCTTAAAACTCTGCCAGGCTATCACAAACCTTGTCAACAATGCGGTCAAGTACTCGGCAAGCGGTACAACAATAACCATGATATGTGAAGTTCAGATCGATGGTATCAGGGTTACTGTTCGTGATCAGGGGATCGGGATACCCGAAAATGAAAAAAACAGAATTTTTGGAAAATTTTATCGCATCGCAGACAGAAAAAACAAAGCCATAAGTGGCTATGGGGTTGGCTTGTATTTTTTCAAAAAGGTAATTGAATGCCACAACGGAACTGTGGGGGTATTAAGCAGGCCTAAAAAAGGAACTGAGTTTTACTTCAAGTTACCGGCATCCCGGTTTTGGTGCGCAGGATAAAAAGCATAATAGTAAGGATTACATTACTTCTAAGTTTAGATAAATGAGCGCTTCGGCAAACAGTCTCCAATTAGCAAAATTCCCATCGCTGCAAGATGTGCCGGCGGAGCAACTTTTATGGCTTGCTGCAAACAGTATGCAGCAGGATTTAAATGACGGTGAAATATTGACTTCTCCGGACGTACCCCTGACCGGCTCTCATTTTATTATGGCGGGGGCATGCATTGTTTATAATTTTCAGCAAGGTGCCCGGCGAGACCTGGGGACCTTAACGTCAGGTGAGATTACCGGTTACTTACCCTTTTCGCGAGGAAATAAAACTACAGTTTATATAAGCGCAACGGGTTCGACTATTGTACTGACGCTCCCTATGGCAAAGATCGGAATAATGATTGCCGAGCACTATGAGCTTACACAGGCATTGGTACATGTGATGTGCAACCGAATCAGGTACATGACCTCCCTGCAACTCCAAAATGAAAAAATGATGGCATTGGGCAAGCTATCCGCTGGAATTACCCATGAGATCAATAATCCGGCATCAGCCAATATCAGCGACGCGTTAAACTTGATTAACTACCTCGACGGGCTACCCGTATCAATCCAAAATCTGCCAATCTCAGATGTGAACATTGAAATTAAAGAAATATTAAAGACGGTTAGTGTTATCCAAACCCGGGTTATTGAAGATATAGCAGTTTCCTTCAAAGAACGCCTGCGGCGGGAAAACGATTTCAACGATTGGCTTTTAGACAATGGAGTTGAAGATGGTGATGAAATTGCAGAGGCGTATGTAGATCTTGGCCTTAATCATTTGTTATTCTCCGATTTAAGCAGGTTGTATCAAAACGAAAACCTTGCGGCTTTATTGAAATGGCTTGCAGAATTGTTCCAGGCACAAAGAGTTGCGCGAAACATGCTGTCGTCATCTAAAAGAATTGAGCAACTTGTTAAGGCGGTTAAAACCTATACACATATGGATCGCGGTTCAGCGAAGCAACGCATTAATATCCATACAGGTATCAGGAACGCCCTGGTCATGCTTGAACACAAGCGTAAACAATTGAATGTACAACTGGTGGAAGATTACGATACCGGTCTGCCCGAGGTGACTGCGCTGGTCGGCGAACTCAATCAGGTATGGACCAATTTGATTGACAACGCTTTGGACGCAATGGAAAAAAATCACAGTGGGACGCTGGCCATTCGCACCGAACGTGACAAAGAATTTGTTCGGGTGACCGTCACCGACAATGGAGCCGGTATCCCGGAAGATATCCAGGCCCTTGTATTTGACCCGTTTTTTACGACCAAAGCGATGGGCAAGGGCACTGGTATAGGTCTGGAGGTTGTGAAGACTATTATAACCCAACATTCCGGAACTGTGAAATTACAATCGAGTCCGGGCAATACGTCCTTTATTATTTGCTTCCCAATTGATAACTGAATAAAAACAGCAACATGGAAAAACCAATTATTATTTCTATCGATGATGACCCTCAAGTATCCAGGGCTATCGCCGGGGACCTCAAAGCTAAGTTTGGCAAATCTTATCGTATCGTCAGTTCAGTATCGGCAAAAGAAGTCCTTGAAAGCCTGCCTGATCTGCGTAACAGCGGTGTCCCTGTCGCTCTGTTCCTAAGCGACCAGCGCATGCCCGAAATGAATGGGGTCACTTTCCTCGCAGAAGCTATGAAAGTATTTCCCGAAGCAAAAAAAGTACTGCTGACGGCATATTCTGACACTGAGGCGGCAATCAAGGCAATTAATGACATAAGGTTGGATTATTACCTTCTCAAACCCTGGGACCCTCCAGAGGAACGCCTTTATCCGGTACTTACCGACCTGCTTGAGGATTGGCAACGGGAGTACATCCCCGAGTTTAAAGGAATAAAGGTTATTGGTTTCCAATACTCGTCACTTACGCACACCGTTAAAGATTATCTCGCAAGCAACCTTATACCTTACCAATGGCTCGAGGTAGACGAATCCGGAAGCAACAGGGATATCCTTGAAATTAATGGTATTGCTGAAGGCGACCTGCCTGCAATTATATATGAAGATGGTACTTTTGAGGTTTCACCATCGATCAGATCTATCGCAGCTAAGATCGGCCGGGATCCTGGTTTGGTTCATCAGATATATGATGTTGTCATTGTTGGGTCAGGGCCGGCTGGGCTTGCGGCTGCAGTTTATGGGGCTTCTGAAGGACTTAAAACGCTGGTGATTGAACGCAAAGCCCCTGGTGGACAAGCGGGCACCAGCTCCAGAATTGAAAACTACCTTGGCTTTCCTGCCGGCTTAAGCGGCGCAGACCTAACCCGGCGCGCTGTCAGTCAGGCTAAACGTCTTGGTGCTGAATTCATTTCACCTTGTACGGTTACCGATATCCGGCAAAAAGATGGTTATAAAATTGTGATATTGGAAGATGGACGGGAAGTGGTGACCAGGACACTTATCGTAGCAACGGGAGTTGATTACCGCAGACTCGACGTACCGGAAATTGACAGACTTACCGGGGCGGGCATATATTACGGTGCTTCAACAACCGAAGCCGGGGCTTGTCGCGGCAGAGATGTGTTTATATTGGGAGGCGGGAACTCGGCGGGCCAATCAGCTGTGTATCTTTCAAATTTCGCAAAAGATGTTTACATACTGATCAGGAGGGACAGTCTATCCTACACGATGTCGGCATACCTTATCGACCAACTCAATGCTATTTCAAATGTGCATCTGATAACAGATTCTGAGGTCATTGCAGTTGCCGGCGGGGACCGCCTGGAAACATTAACATATTTCAATTCACGTACAGGAAATTATACGACAAGCGAGGCAAGTGCACTTTATATTTTTATTGGTGCAAAACCCTATACAGACTGGATCAAACTTGATGTGTTGCGGAATGACAAAGGTTATATATTGACAGGCCGGGAGCTTGCAAGAAGCATTGATCTGCCTAAAATATGGAAACAAACAAGGGAACCATTTTTGCTTGAAACCAGTTGCAGCGGAATTTTCGCTGCGGGAGACGTACGTGCCGGAGCAATGGCAAGGGTCGCGTCGGCCGTTGGAGATGGCTCTATGGCAATCAGTTTCATTCATAAGTATCTTGCAGATCAATAAAAAACATGTTGATTTTATCTTCGCGTGGATTTCGGCCGGTTATATGAATTGATCAGTGATATTTAATTTTCAAAAAACTGATATTATCAGTGACAAAAAAATACTTTTTCGCTGTTAATAATCGTAGCGATGCGAAATATCGTCTTTTAAAATATTTAGTTTTCAGATAATTAACTGTAAACTAATCTATTATTAAAGTGGCATCAGAGTTGTTGATTTTCGGGAGATAATAGTTAACCATATCATTTCAAAGGCTATTCTATCGTCGAAATCAACTTAATATAAAAAATGATGCTGACCAACTGGTGGGAGGTAAACCGCCTCTCATATCGTGTTTATAGTTCGATCATAGTAGCCATGCCTGACATATTCAATTTTCCGGTTAAAAACGGGTATTTGACCTTCGGAATAATTGGAATTATACTAATTTTATTGTGGCAGACCGTAAAGTGGAAAATGTCATTTAAAAAAAACAGGGAGATGCTTGAAAAGGTCAATAGAGAAAACGAAGTATTGATCAATGAATTGAATCACCGTGTCAAAAACAATTTGCAGATAGCGATCAGTTTACTGGAGGGGCAGGCTGCGTATACAGGACAGCCTGAAATAGCCGAGGCCATAAAGGAAGGATGTAACAGACTCTATGTTATGTCACTCGCATTTCATTCCATATATGACGGCGAGTTGCTTTCAACAATCAACCTGCGGGAATACCTTGGTAAACTGGTTAATTATCTAAGAGAAGAATTTGGAAACGATAACAATGTCAAACTTGAAAGCGAGCTTGATCCCTGCCTGGTGGACCTGGCGCAGGCCATACCTATGGGGCTTATTTTAAGTGAAGCAGTGAGTAATGCCTATAAGTTTGCTTTTCCTGACAAAAAAAACGGATGTATCTCAATAACGCTTAAAAACCTGCAAGGTTCAATCGTACTGACGATCAGCGACAACGGTGTTGGCCTCCCCGCACCGGCAGTGAATGCAGAAAGTCAGGCATTCGGGTTCAGTCTGATAGAAGGACTTGGTAGGCAATTGTCAGCAATTGTTAATATCGAAAATTTAAATGGTTTGACCGTTTCCCTGGAGATCGCGCAGTCCGGACAAACTTTATCTAATACCAGTATTGCGAACAATACCTAGATGAAAGAAAATATACTCATAGTAGAAGACGAATTTATTGTTGCGAATGATCTTAAGATCAAACTCACCAAAGCGGGTTATCAAGTTTGCGGAATTGCTGCGTCTGTGAAAGAGGCAGAGCAACTGATCGATAAGCACAAGCCGGGTTGGGTGCTGCTCGACATTTTTTTGCTTAACGATTCAAAAGGAACGGATCTTGCGCCAATTTTGATATCCAAAAATATCGGATTTATTTATATCTCCGCTAATACCAATCAATCGGTATTGGAAGCGGCGAAAGCTACTCAGCCATACGGATTTCTTGTAAAACCTTTTAGGGAAAAAGACCTGCTGATCATGCTGGAGATAGCACTTCAGAAGCATCAGTTAAACCTCCAGATGCAGCAGCAGAGGGAACAGATATTCCGTATGCAGCTGGAAGGGCTTGCGCATATTTCCGGATCAATGACCGAGAAGATCAGCAAGCTCCCGGCCATGACGCAAAGTTTTGTACCATTCGACCTGTTAAGAATTATTCTTCCCGTGAGAAAGGAGATTGATCACATTGGCTTTGCACGGACCGGTTATGAAGAATACCAAACCTACGTAAAGAATGAGCTGGCAGCCATATGTGGCACCGGCAATAATGATTGGAACAGCAATAAATCAATTTTACTTGAACTCGAAAGTGGAACTATCAGCAATTCCATTAACTATCGTAAGCTATTATTGGACGATATATGCGAGAAACGCTTAAGTACACAGTTTCGGCTCGCGTCGCGGATTGCTGTAAAGTTCCGGCTGAAAAATGGAGACCCTTTTACCCTGGCATTCTACAGCAAAAATGAAGATTTATATACGGAAGCACATTTAGGACTGCTTCGGCGTTCATCTGTGGCATTGGAATCCATGATGGAACAGCTTCTTAACGAGCGTCCGGTTTCTGCTGTAGAAAGACGGGATGCCGCGTTAAGGAAAACTTCGGGCAGTAAACCAGGCGCAGAGGAATCAAAATTTGACGGAATTTTGGGTAAGAGCAGATCGCTGCTGGCCGTACTTGACCAGATTGATATGGTCGCAACCTCCCCTACTTCTGTGCTCATTACAGGCGAAAGCGGGACGGGCAAGGAGCGCGTAGCTCAGTGTATTCACAAACTATCCCCGCGTGCTAAAAATCCGCTGGTTATAGTCAACTGTGCGGCCTTACCGGCCAATCTTATAGAATCTGAACTTTTTGGGCACGAAAAAGGCGCTTTCACAGGAGCTGTAGATCGCCGTGTGGGTAAGTTCGAGCAAGCAAATGGCGGAACGATCTTCCTGGACGAAATTGGAGAACTGCCACTGGATGCACAAGTGAAATTACTGCGGGTTCTCCAGGAAATGGAGTTTGAACGTGTCGGAAGTAACAAATCAATTAAAGTAGATGTCAGGGTTATCGCTGCTACCAATCGTACTCTTGAAAAGGAAGTCGCTGAAAACCGCTTCAGGCTCGACCTGTATTACCGTTTAAATGTATTTCCGATTTTTATACCGCCACTGCGCGAGCGAAAGGAGGACATCGGTATCTTAGCTAAAGGTTTCGTGGAAAAATTCGCTCTCAAAACGGGCAGGCCGGTAACCGGGATCAGTGCCGCGGCTATTACCCAATTAAAAAATTACAACTGGCCGGGCAACATACGTGAACTGGAACATTTTATTGAAAGACAGGTGTTAATAAAAACCGAAGGCGTAATTGAGCAGATTTCGCTGCCGCAAAGCCAGCCCCTGGCTTCGGCGGAAAATGATACGGCTAATAATAAAACATCCCTGAAGACAATGGAAGAGATGGAAGCAGATTATATCGTCCATGTGCTGAAAAGTTGCCAGGGACGTATCGGCGGGCCGGGCGGAGCAGCAGAGATATTGGGGATGCCGCCGAGTACCCTACATTCAAGAATAAAGAAATTGGGTATCAAAAGAGAATTCAGTGCAGACTGATCAATAATTTTATTTTGTACTGCATGCCCATCCTGCGATTTATATCGTAAAAAGGATGGGCAGCATATTTTCAGGACTTTGCTCAAAAAATCAATTACTTAGGCGAGTATTTGAAATCCATCACCAGTTTACAAAGCTCGTCAACACAACTTCTGAGGTTCTTTTAGAGCATAATTACGGGCTACCCGATAATATGGTAATAACTGATGCCGAGCCGAACCATATATGCTAATCAGGCGGCTATCGCTCTTCGAAAATCAGTAAAAGGCATTCCGGTATTTCTCTTGAAGAATTTACTAAAATGAGACACATCAAAGAAGCCTAGTTTATACGCAACCTCTTTCATCGTAATTTCATGTGAGCTCATCAATTTCTTTGCCTCAGTAAGCACGCGTTGTTGGATATAATAGCTTGTGTTTAGACCAAAGTTTTCCTTAATGATGAAATTAAGATAAGATGGGCTTACCGCCAGTAGATTTGCATAATCTGCAGGCATTTTAAGCGTCGCGAAGTGTTCATCCAAAAGTGCAAAAAAACGATTCGCATGATAAAGGCACCTGTTTTGTATTGACGGCTGCCTTTCAGCAGTAATCCTGTTCAGGTACAATGCGAAGATCTGGAACAGGCCTCTTAAAATCGCATCTTTTAAACCGTTGGTTGTTTGAAATTCGCTGCGCAACCTGCATACAATATCTTGAAGAAAACCACGGTCCTCATCAGGTATTGCAATTTGTCCCGCGGTACTGTTTAAATGAAATTCCTGCGCCATGCCCGCAGAATTAAGCGCGGCCTGCATAAATTCAAAAGTGAAAGAAAGTACGTAACCACAGCCCGATTGAGATAGGGCAAGCGTATAAGCCTGCTTCGGTTTAATGATGGCAACGGAAGACGGATCAAGTATCAGTACCTGATCAGAAGTTTGACACTCGCAGCTGCCTTTCTCCATAAAAACGACAGTATAACAGTAATTATCCTGTAACAAACGTCCTTCATGCCCGTGCCGTTGCAGGGAAGCTACGCTAAAAAACGAAGATCCGCATTCATGGTTAAGCATAAATTTCTTATCAGTAGGAGTTGATGTTGTGCTCATAAATTTGATATTGATGCAAATCATTAGGCATACGACATGCCACCAGCACAACTAATTGTATATCTGTCAGTTAAATAGAAAATTCAACAAAATAAATTCTCGATATATAGAAAAAATGCGATGTCCGGAATCCGGTAAGAAGGCATCAAAACGAAATTTCGCATTATCAAATAGCAAAAAAACAGGTCTGGCGAACCAGGAGCCCGAACGGGTTGGCGGTACTACTGGAGGTTGATATAAATATTCAGGATAAATAACTGTAATAAGGCATAAAACTGGTCAATCACAATCAAAGCAGTGCCTTTCTTAAAACCGATCAAAACCTGGGAATTTATTTCAGGAGCGGCTACCTGAGCTCCTCTTTTCAACGATTTTCTTTGTGATATTCAGACGCTTCATTCGGGATGTAAGCGTACTTGCCGGTATTCCTAATATCTCTGCTGCGCCGCCTGCGCCACTTACTTTTCCATTACAATATTTGAGCGTTTTGATAATGTAATCACGTTCAACGTCATCAAATATACCTGGTATAAACTTGTCTGCCGGACTTTCTGTTTTATTACCTGGCTGGGGGGACGACGGCAGGTATATCTCCTTTATAGTTGTTCCGTTGGTCATAAGGACACACCTCTCCATTTGATGTTCGAGTTCACGAACATTGCCTGGCCAGTTGTACGCCATTAGCTCGTTCATAGCCCTGCTTCCAATATTCTGGATAACCTTGCCAGCGCGTTTTGCAAATCTTTTTAAAAAATACATAGCCAACAAAGGGATATCCTCAACACGATCGCGAAGTGCAGGGAGATGAATCGGGAAAGTACTAATCCTGAAATAAAGGTCGTTTCTGAAACGGCCTTCACGAATTTCCTGTTCCAGGTTTCTGTTTGTGGCGGCTATGATTCTTACATCAGTTTTTACTGTACTCTTTCCACCTATCCGTTCAATCTCTTTTTCCTGTAATGCACGCAGCAATTTAACTTGTAGCTCAGGTGGCATTTCGCCAATTTCGTCAAGAAACAGTGTCCCTCCATGCGCCAGTTCAAACTTACCTATTCTACGCTCCGTAGCACCGGTAAAGCTACCTTTTTCATGACCGAATAATTCACTCTCAATCAGATTTGCAGGAAGTGCGGCGCAGTTAACCTTTACCAGCATATTCTTCCGTCTCGGCGAATCATTATGGATAGCGCGGGCAATCAATTCCTTTCCGGTACCTGTTTCACCGAGTATTAACACCGTGCTCTCTGAACCGGAAACCTGGGAAATCCTGGTAAACACTTCATTCAAAGCGGGACTATTACCTACTATTTCCGCATAATTATGGGTTGTCTCCAGCTCTTGGGTCAGATAAACTTTTTCTTCTTCGAGTCTTTCCTTGTACCTGTTAATTTCCGCTAGCTGCTGAACAACCCGTTCAGTGGCTATCAAATCCGAAACAGCTAAAGCAAACTGAGACGACAGGCTCCGGAAAAGTGGCTGATCTGCGTTATCTATATCATACCGCTCAACTAATAAAACAGCAACAATATCCTCGCCCTTGAATATGGGAAGTGCAACAATGCTCTCAAAACCATGCTTCTTCAAAAACTTGATATACAGCGGAGCATCCCCACGTTCGCCATAATCGTTAATATCAACGTGCACGGGAGCTGAAGTTGCCAATAATTGATTGATAATACCGTCATCCGGCGAATAGACTTCTCCTGTAACAGATTCGAAATCCGGATCGTCTGCATAAGCGGACTCCGGGTTCCAAAAATAACAATAATGAATATCCTTCTTATCGTCCAACCAATGAAGGCATATCTCATCAAGATTACAAAGGCTTTTTAAATAGTTATGAAAAATGCGTCCAAGCTGGAATTTATCCTTCACGCCGGCAACGGCATTACTAAAGTCAAGTAAGGCCGATTTTTCCTGCTCCCTACCCCGTATCCGTTCGTTTAAAATTATATTACGGGTACCCAGTGACAATGTATCCCTGATGCTTTTAACAAGGTTAATATAATCAGGATCGATTGAAGGTTGTGATCCAAAACAGATTACCCATAACCCAAACACTTCGCTATTTACTTCAAGCCTGGTTAACATGATATGAGAAGTGCGGTGGCCTTCGGGAAATTCTAATCTGATACCTGTAATCTCCTTCTCAAAAAGATTAATTAATCTTGGCTCCGTTCCAGACATAACTTCGTCCAACAGATCCTTATTTCCGGGTAACTGGCAACCGGCCTTATCACCAATATGTACATTTGATAACCCGTTCAATGAATTTAGTCCCTGATGGTATGTATGCAGCAGATTAATACTGGTATGGCTATACCCAAGTGTCAAACGAACGTGCTGATCCATAGCATTTAACAAACTGTCTAAATCCCTCGCCGCCGAAACGTGCTGACTAAAATTTAATAAAATGCCTTTTTCCCTGTCCCGTCGGGCCAGGACTTCGTGGGCGAGGATATTTAAAACGGCTTTAGATACCTGATAAGATATTTCTTTAAACAACGTTAACTGATGATCAGTAAATGTTTCACCTCCACGCAACAAAACCGAGAACATTCCTATGTTCCTGCTATCGTTTTTTAAGGCTATCCCTACAATCGTTTTAACATCATGTTGCAGATAATCTTTAAAAATTGATCTGAATTGATCGTCGTTGACAATTTCGTCGATACTTGCAATATTTACTTCAGATGAATCAAAAAACCGCTTAACCAGCTCTCGCTGACCCGTTTCCCCGTCCACGTTATTGCCAGTCGCCACTGATGATGTAGAAGTATATGCGTGTAAAAATGGTTGTAATGAGCCGTCGTCAGAAAGCGCAAAGACCATCATATCTGAATTACCCAGAAGTTTTTCAAGATGGCGCGAGAGAACCAATTTCAGATTATCTTTACTTTTTACGCCTGTGATGTCAGAACTCAATAGCATCAGGCCATCGCGTTCAGTTTCACGCGCCCGCAACGAGTCTTCCATCATGATATTGGCAACGGCAAGCGATATGGGAGCCGCGAGTATTTTGACAAGTTCCGGATAATTTGGTAATACCAGCTGTTCACCTGTAAAACAGATCATCCAAATACCGATAACTTTGGTATTGATTCGAAGCGAAAGCATTAACATTTTCGCTATACCAGATTCGTAATTTACCTGCATGTATAGCGGAAGCTCCCGGGTTTGGCCGAGTTTTTCGAGATCAAAAATAACCGGCTCCGTCGTCAGGATAACCTTGTTCAGAAACCCATCAGCCACAGTTGGGCTGCTCTGTTTTAGTTCCGCGTACCGGGGATGGAAACGGGCGCGGGATTGAGAATCTGCCAGCAACAGGTTAAGCGTTATATCATCATCATTAACCTTACATATGAAACTATGTGAAAAAGCAAACATATTCCCGAGCCTCGACCTGATCGTTCTGATCAGGCTCTTCCTGTCCCGACTGGTAGCAAGCAACTGATTAAGCCAATGCAGCACTTCAGCTTCAGCTACTTTTTCTTTAAGGTTCTTCCGGATTATTATTCCGGCAACGGCAGCTGTAATATGATCCGCTACGATTATAAACGATTTATTATCGATGATATCTGCAGGGCTATTCAAGCTGAATCCAGTCAGCCAGTATCCCAATGTTTCGCGATTACTAATCAAAGAAAACATCGCGAATTTTCGGATCCCCTTGTTAAAGCGTTCCTGTATAAAAGGCAAACTAAGTTGCCTGGCGTTGCTTTCGTTCAAATCGACTTGTCGGACAACACCATCCTGCGATGCCGTATTGGAAACCTTGAAAAGGTTATGTAATTCCTCTGGATCTACAACTGAAGATAAAATTTCAGGCGTCGTTCCCGGGACTATTTTATGGTCAGCTCCGGGATAAGTGTAAAATAAATACGAAGGCTCTTTATTATTTTTAAGTGATATGAGAACTCCTGATCCGGCAAGATTAAACATCGGAGCAACCCACTCCTCAATAATTTGAAGTAATTCGGCCTCATCCTTAACATTCAGCAGTTGACGGCAAGCCATATAAACCCCATCCTGAAGCATTGCTTCACTTTGCTGCAAATCAAAATTGGGGTTTAACGAACTCATGATACTTAAATTAGCTGACAAACAGGAGCTTCTTCCGTGCAGAAACAGGCAGCAAATAGTTAACAATTATAAGAAAGTTATATCTCGTGTACAAGCTACAAACTTTAATGCAACAGTAATATCAGGAGAGCTTCCTTATCCGCCACCAGAAAAAGACAAGCCCCGGCAATGTGATTGCCAGGGCTTGTGTCACTACAGATGTCGTTATTCAAATTTGTTAAGGAACGAATTTGCCTGCTCTACAAACAGCTCAGGATATTGATTAAATGATCCATGAGCTGAATCAGGGTAATAGATCAGAACGGCATTCGGAATTTTTTGATAAAGGTCAAGCGACGTGGCACTATCCATCATTTCGTCATTGCTGCCCTGTACAATTAAAACAGGTTGGGCGATCTTTGATAAATCTATGGTCACCGGATCTGTACCCCATCTGGTAAGAGCGCTGATCTGCGCTTTTATCGCATCCATTGTAGCATTTTGATCGCGGCCTTCGGCCCTGATATATAACCGGTTGAGCGTATCAGCGATTCTCGCCCTGCTTTTCTCTGATTTGGTGGCAAATACGAACAAATATTGTTCTTTGGGCTCAAGTGCGAATGCCTTTTCAACCAACTGCGGGAACGAGTAAAGGGCTTTAGCTCCCTGCGGTGCCGTTCCGACGATGATAAGTTTTCTGAAAAGCTCAGGTTTTAAATCGACCATAGCCTGCGCGAGGAAACCACCGAGTGAAAAACCAAGAATATCACACAAATGTATCCCGAGGCCATTAATCACCTTAATTGCATCTTTGCTCATATCGAGTACATTATCCGGGGTTTTCCCGCCCGAGTTACCTACACCTGTATTATCGATTAAAATTACCTGCCGTTCTTTAGCCAACCCGTCTATAATGATGGGGTCCCAATTCTCAAGAGTTCCTGTAAAGTGTTGAAGGCATACGATCGGTACTTCAGCCGGTTTGCCAAGACTTCGGTAAGCGTACCTGATGCCGTCAATTTCAATATATTTTGTAGGCACAGATACATAGTTAAATACTTGCTCATTCATAGTAAGGATTTTTATAGTTTTCGATTGGATTAAGATCTCCTTGTTTGCAAACAAAATGATTGCACGGCGACAGAGAACACTACAAAAGTATTCAGGCGATAGTGCAGGATTGATGTATCGATTGCGGTTATTATGGTATGGTTTGCGCTTTTATCAATCTGGCTGGGTCTGGTAAATTAACAATACTACCGGCACACGTTTAAACACGCTGAGTGCGTATAGCGGACTATGTATTATGCCAGCCGTACGACAAAAATAAGACACACGTTTCTTACCATTAAAAACCTGTATGGTACATCGCCTTGCCTTGCCGGGGACTGTACTTTTGAGCTAAACAATAGCAATCATTAATCAAATATGAAAGACGCGAAACAATTAGTTGACCTGGTGCTGGAAGCACATGGCGGCTTAATAAAATGGAACCAGTTCAATACTGTGAAAGCCCACATTTCAATGGGCGGGATTACCTGGGGTGTAAAAGGGCACGAAGGAGTGATGAATGATGTTCACTTTACCGGCAATACCCACACACTGCTCGACAGTTGGTCGCCGATGTTCGAACCGGGGCTGCGTTCAAGCTTTAACGGAAAGGATGTCGTACTTATCAACTCAGCAGACAAAATAGTTGAAGAGCTGAAAAACGCACGAAGTTCCTTCGATGGACATAATATCATGACTCCGTGGGAGCGCCTTCAATTAGCCTATTTTTGTAGCTATGCGACCTGGAACTATTTAACCACTCCTTTCGTATTTGCATTGCCAGGCTTCCATTTTCTGGAAATGGATCCATGGGAAGAAAATGGCGAAACATGGAGAAGGTTACAGGTTATCTTCCCTGACTCGGTTACCACGCACAGTAAAAGACAGGTATTTTATATTTCACAGGACGGCTTAATGAAGCGCCATGATTATTGGCCTGAGGTCTTGGGCAACAGTTCTGCAGCGCACTATTACTCCGATTACAAAGAAGTACAAGGGATCAAAACCCCTTCCAAGCACCGTATTTTCCCGTTGGATGATACCTCAAATGCTTCTGTTAGAGAGCCCCTTTTAGTATCTATCGATGTTTTGAGCATCGAATATATTTAAACGGCAGCAACAATACTATTTAAGGTGCCTTGCCCGATAATTTTTTCAAGGTGAGGCATCTGCAATTAAAGCCCATTACCAAATAAACTACCATGAACAAACTTCAGACAACAACCATCGATAACCTTGAAATCCGGTATGCAAGCAACCAGGGTAACTTCGCGGAAAGCATATTGCTTTTGAGCCCACTTCCGGAAAGTATCCGTGCATTTGAACCTATATGGAATAAACTCTCTTCGCGCTTTAACCTGGTCGCTATAGATCTACCCGGTTTCGGGAAATCCCAAAGCCGCCAGGATTTGCTGGCACCCATTGCCTTATCAGAGTTTGTTATTAAGGCGATAGATCATTTTAATCTTGGCGCAGTGCACATAGTGGGACCAGATGTGGGTTCAAGCGTAGCGCTCTTCGTCGCTCAACACCATCCCGAAAAAATTAAAAGCGCTACCGTAGGCAGTGCAGCGTGTGTATTTCCGATACAGGCGGCGGGCATACTTACCGGCATGATCCTCGACCCTAATTTAGATGATCTGAAAAAGTTAGGCTCTAAAGCAATTGTTAACGGATCGCTGGCTACGATGACGCAATACCCATTACCAGAAGACGTACGCGAAGATTACCTCAGCAGCTACGAGGACGGGCGTTTTTGGGATACAATGCTTTTTCTGAAGCAATTGCCTGTTGATCTTCCAAAGCTCGACTTTGAAAACATACAAATACCGGTGAGCATTATCTGGGGTAAAAACGATCCTTTGGCGATTTTGAAAAATGGCGAAATCCTGCATCAACTACTTCCACGAAATGAATTTAACATATTAGATTCCGGCCATTACGCATGGGAGGATACGCATGAAGAGTATGCCGAAATTTTAACCCGTTGGGTTGGCGCCGGCTACCTTGAGGCCTAAATGGACAGATAAAATGCTAACCGAACAAATACTAATGTACGGGCAGCGATTCCACCGCGGTGAGGCCTTGGCTCTGCTTGAACACCATGAATTACATCACAGAAGCCAGATCACGGTTATCATGGAACTTGCCGACTTGCAAATACCAGCTTTATATGGTCAAACTGCAAGACTGTACTAACGCGGTCTGCGCCGAGCACCCCGAACTTAATACAATTGCCAGCCGTTTTCGGGACTTGAATATTATATCAGGCATTTAATTAAAATAAATAATATGTATTACCACATTAAAGAATTTCTGGAAGATTGGACAAACGAAACCGGCAAAACCACCAAGGTTTATTCCATGATTCCCGAAGAATCAAAAGCTATTATCGTTAATGAAAAAGTGCGGACGCTTGAGCGCCTTGCCTTTCATATTCCACAAATCATTGTACAGATAGGCGTGCAAACGGGGTTGCTAAATATACAGGAACTCCCGGAAGAGCCGCTGCCCGATACAATGGAAGGCATCAGCGCTTTATACCTCGATATGCATCAAAAAATGGCCGAAGCGATACAATCGCAGTGGAAAGACAATATGCTTGATGGCGAGGTGGATCTCTACGATCATAAATGGAGACGCGGCGATGTGCTATCGCTATTAACCCATCATGAAGTACATCATCGCAGCCAAATGACCGTAATTATGCGTTTGGCTGGCCTGAAAGTACCTGGCCTTTACGGGCCTGTACGCGAAGATTGGGAACTTTGGGGCTTGCCAATTGCAAAGTAATCGACTGTAACAAACAACCTATTAACCAAAAAACAACAAACAATTACAAAAAACATGAGCACAGTTAACGCATGGGCACAAATGGAACCTAAAGGCAAATTGGTTCCTTACACTTACGAATTATCACCACTTACCTCTGAAGAAGTGGAAGTAGAAATTGACAACTGCGGGCTTTGTCATACAGATCTTTCCGCATTAAACGGCGATTTTGGTTTGCCTAACCCTATAGTTGCCGGCCACGAAATTACCGGCCGTATTGTAGCACTTGGTGAGATAGCAAAAAACAAAGGCCTTGCAATTGGCCAAACGGTAGGTATTGGTTGGAACAGGGAAAGCTGCGGACATTGCGACCCCTGCCTTGACGGCGACCCGCATCTTTGCGTAAATCTTAAAACTACCATACTTGGTAATAACGGTGGTTTTGCCAGCCGCATTAAAGCACACTGGCTATGGGTTATACCAGTTCCGGAAGGACTTAACGCGGCGGATGCCGGTCCGCTGTTTTGCGCGGGCATTACCGTTTTTTATCCATTGTTGGAGTACGGCGTGAAGCCAACCGATAAAGTAGCCGTGTTTGGTATTGGTGGGCTTGGCCACCTTGCAGTGCAATTCGCGCATGCATGGGGCAGCGAAGTCACCGCATTTTCATCCACAGCGGCCAAACACGATGAAACCTTACAACTCGGCGCAGACCATATCGTATCGAGCAGGGATACTGCTGAATGGGAGGCACTTAAAGGAAAATTTGACATTATCATTGTTACTGTAAGCGTAACGCTTGACTGGGATAAGATCATTGCCATGCTTGCCCCTAAAGGCCGACTGCATTTTGTGGGCATCCCTTATGATTCAATTCCAGTGTCGGTACTTTCGCTGCTTATTCCGCAAACAAACGTTTCCGCATCGCCGGCCGGTTCGCGATCTGCTTTCAACACTATGCTGCGTTTTGCGGCAAGGCACAACATCCGTGCGATGGTTGAACATTTTCCAATGAGCCGGATAAACGACGCGATCGAACATCTTGAATCTGGCAAGGCCAACTACCGTGTGGTTCTTGATGCGGATTTTTAATTGCTAACGCAAAACCCTCTTAACATAAGGGCCGGAAAAAGATGATTTAAAGATCAACGGCTTCCGGCCTTTTTATTCGATGATAATGAAAACGATTAAAGAAAATCATAAGGGCTTTAGTACCTTGCTTGCGTTGGCCCTGATTCCTTTGGGCGGACTTGCCACAGATATTTACATCCCCTCACTCCCCCGCCATGGCGCACAACTTCACGTTTCTAACAGTGATGTTCAGCTTTCGCTGGTAATATTCATGATCAGTTCCGGCTTCAGCCAGATATTTGTGGTTAGCCTGCTTGATAGCTTTGGCCGTTTTCGCAGAGCATCTGCTCGCTTATTGTTTTTATAGCCGCCAGCATATTCATCGCTCCCTCATCAAATATTTATACAATATACGCTATGCGTGTTTTACGGGTATTACGGTATCGCTCATTGTTGTAGGTAAAAGGGCATATTTTGTTGATATCTATTCAGGCGAAAGGTTAAAAAATTATACCAGTATGTTTTCAATCATATCGGCAACTGCCCCGGTTGTAGCACCGTTTATAGGTGGTTATTTACAGAAATCATTCGGCTGGCAATCAAATTTCTATTTACTGGCAGGCATCGCTGCGGTGTTCCTAATCCTCGAGTTGCTTTACGGCGGCGAATCTTTAAAAACCTATCATCCCTTCAATGCCAGATCTATCGGTAACGTTTACAAAACCATGCTCGGATCGCCCGATTTCAGCCTCGGTTTGATCATAATCGGTATCAGCTATTAGCTGCTTGTAGTTTACGGCATGGCCAGCCAGTTTATTATAGAGCATGTTTTTAATTTATCGCCGGTTGTTACCGGCTACAGTTCACTTACATCGGGTCTTTCGTTAATGGCGGGCGGTATTGTTTCAAAAGCACTGATCAACAAGCCATTCAAAACTAAAGTGATTACCGGGATATCTTTGCAGGTTGCCATTGCCGCTATGATGTTGGTAACAGTATCTTATTTCAACAGTATTTATTTGCTGGTTGGCTTTACCATATTTCTTCACCTTTTATCGGGTTTTATATTCAATAATGTTAATGGTTACTGCCTGCGCAGGTTTACAACCAACGCGGGCACGGCGAGCGGCCTTACCGGCGGAGGAGTTTATGTTGTGAGCTCCTTTTTAGTTATGGCCTCGTAAGCTTTTTATCGATAAAGAACCTCTTGCTGCTGGGCATGGCTAATTTATTCCTTACGGTTTGCCTGTTTGGTGTTTTTGCCGTTTTCATCAGGGCAGGGCGCGGCAACGCGGTTTAAAAGCTATTTTAAGTGTTATAAGTTTTTTCCTATTGAGTAGCTATAAGGCCCCGGCAAATACAGTCGGGGTTTATTTCTTAACTCCCCCGTAATAAAATTTTCAGCCTTTTTTATAATTCAACACACACGTTTTATACAACAGAAAGGCCGTATGGTGCATCGGATCGGTAATACATAGGGGGTAATTTTACATTATGGAAACTACCTTTAATGTGCCCGAAAGAAACGAGGTTTCGGAGGCCAATCAAGCCATTTTTGATACCCTTAGCAAATCAATAGGTTTTGTGCCTAACCTGTATGCAAATTTTGCATACTCAAATAATGCTCTTGCTACCTTCTTGGCCGCGCAGGGGGCTAAAACTTCGCTTACCGGTAAGGAGAAGGAAATTGTTAACCTTATCGTAAGCCAGGTAAACACCTGCGAATACTGTCTCGCCGCCCACTCTAAATCGCTAAAATGAATGGCTTTTCTAATGAGCAAATTATGGACATACGTAGCGGGCAGGCATCATTTGATCCCAAATACGATGCATTGGTAAAGCTTGCGAAAAGCATTGCCAAAAATAAAGGTCGCGCTGATCCAGCATTGGTAGATAAATTTATAGGCGTAGGTTATACCAAAGAAAACGTAATTGATGTAATTATGCTGGCCGGCCTCCGGATCATTACCAATTACGTTTACGCCATAACGCAGCCATCTGTCGATTTCCCGGCTGTCCCAGCTCTTTAATTCAACAATTGTGATGGCTAAATACAACCATTATCGGGCTGTGCCATCAATTACTATAAGAAAACATGAACACACTATTTAAATCAATCGTATTGGTAAGTGCCCGAGCCGGGCGTTTCGGTATACATTTTTCGAGGTTTGCGGTAGCATTGGTGTTGATATGGATAGGAGCCCTAAAGTTTGCCGACTACGAGGCAGATGGCATTGTTCCGTTTGTAGCTGAAAGCCCAGCCATGTCGTTTTTTTATCAAACTCCCGAAGCCTATAAAAAACACGTAAACAAAGAAGGCGAGCTTGTTGAAAAAAACAGGGCCTGGAACACCGATAACGGAACTTATTCTTTCGCTCATGGGCTGGGAATATTGCTTGTTGGCATGGGTTTGCTGTTGCTCCTTAACTATGCTACTCCCTATGCAGGTTTGGCCGCCTCCCTCCTTCTGATAATTATGTGTGTTGGCACCCTCTCATTCCTCGTTACCACTGCCGAATGCTGGGTGCCAAATCTTGGTGATAAAGATTTTGGATTTCCATATTTATCGGCAAGAGGGCGGCTGGTTATCAAAGATGTCATTATGCTCGGCGCTAATTTTTGCCTCCTAGCAGATTCGGCAAAACAAATCCTTCAAAAAAACAACCTTTCGTAGTGGAATAAACCACTCATTTAAATCGGTTAATTACCGGTTAAGCCCTACATACATCCTATGAAAGCCCGGTGAACGCAACCTGTTTACCGGGCTTCTATCTTCCATTTACAGAAACAAACTTATAAATGGCCGTTATGAAAATCTTTTGCCACAAAAAAAGCAATTACCAGCCCACGTTAAATTACAGCGTTTAAATAACTTAAAATTAAACTATAAAACCATGAAACCTGATAACTATAAAATTGCGGCCTGGCCGTCGTTCCTGCATGCCAAATGTCCACGTTGCCGAAGAGGAAAATTGTTTGCTAATAGCATGTATGGCTTCGAGGGGCAAAAAATGAACAATACCTGCGGGCACTGCCACCTCACTTTCGAGATAGAGCCCGGATATTTTTATGTGGCTATGTTTGTAAGCTACGCGATGAATGTTGCGGAGTTTATAACCGCAGC
This sequence comes from Mucilaginibacter rubeus, assembly GCF_014643835.1. Taxonomy (GTDB): domain Bacteria; phylum Bacteroidota; class Bacteroidia; order Sphingobacteriales; family Sphingobacteriaceae; genus Mucilaginibacter; species Mucilaginibacter rubeus. Next base: position 1,279,295 of record NZ_BMKD01000001.1, read on the forward strand.
GGGTGCTATTAACGTGCTTACCGGTAGCAGCAATCCCTGGATATACGTAACGGTTATCCTGGCAGTATCTTTAAGCCTTTCGCCCTTTAACTTCCGTTATTCGCGTGTTATTCTTTTATATTGGCTTACTCCGGGGCTTCATTACCATCCGGAACTAAGTAAAGATAACAACGTTGGAAATCCACAGTAAAACATACAAAAAGCTACGAACCAGAAACTCCTTATTTTAAAAACCGGAAAATAATAGGATAAATAAACAAAACCCGGATCGGTTAACGATCCGGGCTTATCCCATTAGCAATGCTGGTTATTCATTACCAAATATTACTAATGGTTGGCAAGGAAAAGGCTGCCAAACAAACAAAGCAACCTTACCTAACCGGTTTACGCGTATTCCATATTGAATATATCAAGCGAAACCAAAAGAATATCCTTCATAGCTGTTTGATCGGCATCGTTAAGCGGATAGATGCGGTGCGTTGTTGGGGCTTTGATACCATTAAACTCCTTATAGTTTGAATAGTAATGTACCGCCGAATTGTTGCCCAATACTTCCGGCCAGTAATCATGGCGCTTCAACAGGCCATCCTGCGAAAAATAAAACACCTGTCGTGTACTGTGCGTAGGGATATTGTCCGGAAAAATTACCTGGAGCCTTCTCCAGGTTTCACCGTCCTCTTCCCATGGATCCATTTCAAGCACGTGAACACCTGGCTGAGCAAAAAGGAATGGGGTTGTCATATAATTCCATGTAGCGTATGATACAAAATACACCAATTGCAATTTGCTCCAGGGCGTAAGTAATTCGTGACCTTCAAAAGTTTTACGGGCGTTTTTTGATTCTTCAACTATTTCGCCGGTGTTTTTCATGATGGCTACATCTAAACCGTTGAAATAAGTTTTTTGGTCATCCGCAAAAATTGGGGTCCAACTGTCGTATGGCGCGTGCAGGTTGGCTTTAAACACGATATCGTCTAACGAGTTCGGATGACCCTTGCGTGGCCAGGTGATACCTTGTATCGAAACATGTATTTTTACCGTATTAAGCTGGTTCCAGCGATAAATGCCACCGTGTGCCTCAAGCACAAGGTTTACAAGTTCTTTTCCGTCTTTCATAATAAATTCATTATTTTTTTTGTTTGATACAAAGGTATGGAGACTGCATCCCGCCAACTATGTACCATACGCTGTAACTATGGTACGTATCAAATGTTGAAATTGGCGACACTATGCTGGATTCTCGGGAACCGTACAATCTTGCTTATACCGGCTAAATGATCGGCAGAGGAGCGTAAAGAGAACAATTGTTAAATGTTAGTTTAGGTATTTTCACTAAAGCCAGTGCCCGGTACAGATGATTGTCACAAAACTGATCTTCATTTGACAGATAGATTAATTTAAAGTATTTTTAGGAGACAATTTGTATGCTCATCTGATAGGGGATGAAAAATTTATTTTATTACTTACAGTATAAGCTGATTGGTAATACCTATGAAAAGAACCATTACGCTGATATCACTCTTATTTTCAACTCTGTTCAATCTGCATCATGTGCTTGCACAGAGCACTACAGCTAACCTTGCAGTAAAACGCGAATTGGAGGAAAATCCAGCCATCGTTTTAAAAGCAATAGCTCAAACAGCGGCCGATACCAACCGCGTTAACCTGCTTAATAAAGTCGCCCACGTTTTCTGGCATCAAAGAACTACGGAAAATCACGGACAAGATTCGTGCTTTATCTATGCCAGGCAAGCGTATGACCTCAGCAGAAAACTAAATTTCACAACCGGCAATAATGAAGCTTCTTTTTTACTTTGCAAAGTTTATACTAAGAAAGAGAATATTAATTCGGCATTAGGCCTGGCCCGTCAGGCCTATGGCGAACAACGGGTGAGGTTACTTTTAACTATCGCTGAACATTTTGTATTTGATTTTGATACGAAACAAAACGAGTTTCAACAAGGGCCGGTATTGATATCCGAAGCTAAAAAAACTGCTATTGAGGCAAAATCGGATAGGTGGATGGATGAGTGCCACGTATTAGAAGGCAAGTATTATTTTAAACTTGGCAATTTAGCTAAAGGTAAAGCCGCATTTATGCAAATTATAATTGCCGCGCATCAAACCAATAACTACGCGAGGGAGGCAGAGGCCTGGTCTTCCCTCGGCATGCGGATGCCTGATGATAACAACAATTATCGCGACATCATTTATTACCATGAACAAGCTGTTAAATATTACATGCTTGCAGGACGGAAAAAAGATGCTGCTTACAGTTTAAGAGACCTGGCTACAATAAACGGTAATTATACCGCAACAGACTCTGCAGAAAACCAATTATTGAGATCGGTAGCGTTATTAAAATCTATTAATGAAAAAATTACAATAACAACTTACACCCTCTTAGCAGATTTTTACCGGCTGAATGGCAAGTATGATAAGGCGTTATACTTCGCTTTCGAAGCACTGAAGGTAAAGGGCGATGTTGAGCAAAAAAAGATGATCACCTACATTGTGTTGGGAAGGGTGTATCACATTTTGAAATCATACCAAAACTCGCTCAAGTATTATCAAATCGTATTCAAATTTGCTGAAGAACGCGATTCCCCCTATCAATATATGCTGGCCAACGATATAGCTAACGTTGAAGCAGAAGGCGGTAATCCTAAAAAAGCAATCGCATTTTTATCAGCCTTTGTTAAAAAACACGCACTGCCGCTTTTCAACTACAAACAAATTACGGCCTGCACATTTGCGGATATTTATAACCGGATGGGAGACTATCAAAAGGCCGAGCGCTATTATCTCGAAATGCTAAGTTATAATGATGCCGTAAAAGATGAAAACCGCAAAAACCTTGATAAAATTGAAACAACATTTTCCGGGAACGCAGGATATTACAAAATCGGCAAATTTTATACAGAGAGAAAAAACTTTAAAAAGGCTAAAGAATATTTGACCTTGTCACTTAACGGTCATCAATACGTGGATGCTGAGGAGATAATCGATACCGATCATTTGTTATTTAAAGCAGATTCGGCATTGGGTAACTATATGGCCGCCATACAGCATTTTCAAAGATATAAAGCGCTATCCGATTCAGTGAACAGCGTAGCCAAAAATAAGCAGATCAACGAATTGAATATTAAGTACGAAACAGCGCAGCGACTTAAAGATATCAAAACACTGCAAAATAAGGAATTGAAACAGCAAGCAAAACTTGAACAAGCGGGTATAATCAGAAATATCATTTTAGGGGGTGCCGCTTTGCTCCTGGTTTTAGCGCTGATAGCTTTTAAAGCCTATCGTAGTAAGCAAAAAACAAACAAAGAACTCACAGCACAACGGCAAGAGATTAAAAACCAATACCGCACGCTACAGGACTTATTGGCCGAGAAAGACAATTTTTTAAGAGAAAAAGACTGGCTGCTTAAAGAGATCCACCACCGGGTTAAAAACAATTTGCAAATTGTAATGAGTTTGCTAAGTACACAATCAGCCTATCTGAAAAGCGAGGATGCTATTGAAGCCATTCTTGAAAGTGAAAACAGGGTGCAATCAATCGCGCTCATTCATCAAAAATTGTATAGCAGTGATAATCCGGCCAGCATCAGTATGCCTGATTACGTGTCGGATCTTGCGCTGCAACTGTCGCAGGCATTTGACACTTCTAAAAGAAACATACGCTTCAAGCTGCTTGTTGAAGATATTTATGTCGACCTTTCGCAGGCGGTTCCGCTGGGACTAATTTTGAACGAAGCAATAACCAATTCGATCAAATACGCCTTTGATGCCGGGGGCGGCCAAATCACTATTGGGTTTAAGCGCACCGATCTGGATAATGTTGTGCTTACTATTGCTGATAATGGCGTAGGTATGCCGCCCGACTTTGATATCCTTGCGTCAAAATCACTAGGTATGGAAATGATGCATGGTTTGAGCGGACAATTGCGTGGGGCTTTTCACATATCAAACCACTCTGGAACAGCTATACAGATAACATTTAAATTGACACCAACCTTACTGAAAGTATTAACTGCGTAATTTCAAACTTAATTATATATTTTAAAGAATATCAATATAAACAGTAATCCCTGCCGATAAAATACAAAAGAGCTGTATCATCAACAGGGATAAATTTATATTGTGGTGTTAAACCGTTACTATAACCTTACCAACAGTTCGTCCACTCTCTACCGCCTGATGGGCTGCAGCCATTTCTTCGAACGGGAAAACTTTAGAAACATGTGATCTTAGCACCCCCTTTTCAAGCAATTCGGCAATTACCTTCATACTATCTCCATCCGACGATACAAGATAAAAGTAAGCGCTTACATCCAATGCCATAGCGCGGGCAGCTGCGCCCTCACCAGGTAATGTGGGGATAGTGATTAGGGTGCCACCTGCTTTAATTAAAGGTAACGAGCGGTCAATATTTTCTCCGCCAACAGTATCAAATACAAAATCAAAGGTTTTTAATTTATTATCAAGGTCTGCTGTGGTATAATCCAGCGCTTCGTCTGCTCCAAGAGAGTGCACAAACTCAAGATTCTTTGCAGATGAAGTTCCTGTAACCCTGGCCCCAAGGTATTTTGCAATTTGCACCGCGAAATGCCCCACACCACCAGAAGCCGCCGGAATTAGAACCTCTTGGCCTGCTTTAACTTTCGCCTGTTTTACCAGCACCTGGTATGCAGTTAATGCGGCCATTGTTGCAGCCGCGGCATCCACAAATGGAATCTCCTTTGGTTTGAGCGCTAATTGCGCGGCGGGCGCGGCTACGTATTCTGCATAAGCTTTACCATGGCCAAGAAAATTAACCAGGCCAAATACTTCATCCCCTATTTTAAACTCAGATACGTTGCCGCCTGTTTTTTCAACAATTCCGGCTATATCCCATCCGAGAATCAAAGGATCCAGATCTTTAAGACGGCTGTAAAATGCCATCCCCGCACGGGTTTTCACATCCACCGGATTAATGCTTATCGCCTTTATTTTAACAAGGACTTCATCCTGGTTAACTTCAGCTACCGGAACTTCCTTAATTTGTAAATTTGAGGAATCGCCAGGTGTGTTTAAAATATATGCTTTCATTTGTTATATAGTTTGCGCTAAATTATCAGGCCAGCATGCCTGACAATTGTACGCATCGACTTTTTTGTGGTACCATACGTGCATCGGGTGCCGCGGCTGGCTTTTAAACTTAACATCACCTCGCCGCTATTATAATCGGTATAGGCAACGCGTCGCTAACAATTTCTACTGGCAACGTCACTCACCTAACATAGCACCGGATGTCATCAAGTTTTCTCAAAACGATATTTAAAATCCGCATGAAGCATTTTAGCGATATACAGCGAATTCGGATGAGTTAACAAAACAGATAAGATTCTGAAAATAAACCGATTAAGGAAATGGCCTACTCATTGAATAAATGTTGCCGATTTCAAACATTTAATCTAATAAACATGAAAACTGAAACATTCACTCTTTGGAGGAAAACTTTAAAAACGATGATGGCTGTAGTAATGCTTGCAGCCGCAGCTTTAAATGCGAAAGCCCAGGTGGCAGACTATGCAACAGATGAACATTTAAGCCCTGAAGTGCGTACATTTTTAAAAGGGCTAAACACTGGCGGGCCAGGTTTGGAAACCATGAAACCTACCGACGCTCGTATGGTTCTGGTAAATGCTCAAAAAAGCGTTAAAGTTGACTATTCTGGCATTACCGAGTCTGAAAAAAACATCAAGGCAGATGGCTTTGACATTAAACTCAATATTGTAAGACCTGCAGGTGCAAAAGGCTTATTACCTGTATTCATATTCATACATGGCGGGGGCTGGGTACTGGGTGACTACCCTACTCACAAACGAATGGTAAGGGATTTGGTTGTAGGTTCCGGCGCCGTTGGCGTTTTCGTAAACTACACCCGTACCCCCGACGCCACTTTTCCACGTGCTATAAGCGAAATTTACGCTGCCATGAACTGGGTTGCTACACATGGCTCTGAAATAAATGTCGATGGCAAACGTTTGGCCGTTATCGGTAACAGCGTAGGTGGTAATATGACCGCTGGGATGTCTCTGATGGCCAAAGAACGCAAAGGCCCAGAAATCAAGGTAGCTATCATGATGTGGCCGATTGTCGATGCCAATTTCGATAACGCGTCTTACCGTGCCTACGGCGTCGACAGGTTCTTGACTACGCCGCTTATGAAATGGATGTATGACATGTACATCGCTGACCCCGAAAAACGTAAGGATATCCTGGCATCACCTCTGCAGGCATCAATAGAACAACTTAAAGGCTTACCTCCCACATTAATCCAGGTAGCAGAAAATGACGTTTTGCGTGATGAAGGCGAAGCTTACGGTCGCAAATTATCAGAAGCCGGCGTCAAAGCGACAACAGTAAGATACAATGGTGTTATCCACGATTTCGGCCTGTTAAATGGCCTGGCTACCATTCCGCAGACGCGAGAACTTTTCTTGCAGGCCTCTGCCGAGTTAAAAAAATACTTAAGCAAATAATCCTAAGCTACAACTTATTTATGTAAAGCCCGGGCAAATTCGTCTGGGCTTTATAATTATCAACGACGGTATACAACTTGAAACTTATGCCACAATTAAGCCCTATCACCTAATATTATCTGTTAATTCAAATCAACCGAAAAATTTAAAAACACTCAGTCCTCAATACAGGTGCGTCTTGGCAATAGGCATCTCAATATCAATCAGTTGCCTTGGGCTTTTAGGCCTTGCAGTATACACCACTAACCAACGGACGAAGGAAATTGGCATACGCAAAGTATTTGATGCCAGTGTTGCACAAATAGTTGTGCTGCTATCAACCGAACTGATGTCACTTATTTTACTTGCGTTTGTCATAGTAACTCCAATTGCATGATACGCTGTAAATAAATGGATGAATAGCTTTGCCGATCACTTGGCTATCTGGTGATGGGTATTTGTTTTTAGCGGCGCAAGGAGGTTGCTAACAAGATTATTTACCCTGAGTTTCCGCACCATCAGGGCTGCCGTGGCGACCCCGATGAAGAGTTTGCGAAATGAGTAAACTTACATCGGCCGCACGCGCATGTTACACGTAAGCATTGATCATTGACATATCTTACTTTAAGTAAGGTTTAGGAGAAGTACCATCAAAATTATAATGAAACCAATCAAACAGCGCCACGCCTAACTTCCCGCAGGTGTTGTAAGAAAACAGGGCCGGACGCACAGCCTTCCAGTAATTATACGATGAAAGTACACAGTGTTCGCCCAAAGGCTTAAAAGATTGCCCATCAATACTATAAAAAAACTGAGTCTGGCTATCGTCAACGCTGATGACGCATCTTAAATAAATGTTGTTGCCACTAATTTTCTCTCCTTTAATACTTTTGCCGTTATTATCGGCATAAACAAAATTGCCGCTATCTGTTTTCATAACCCCTATCTCGTGTACGTAATTACCGGTCAAGGCTAAACCGGCGCGTTGGCATAATTCAAATTTGCCGATATTTACTTTAACGGTAACCAAACCTTTACTCCCCATTAGTTTTTGGGTAAGCGTGTTTCGGGCATGCTTGTTGTCGGCGGCTTGCATTGCGGTTAATGATAAATAACCTTTGTTCTTAAAAAGGCTCCAGTAATCGTTTTCGGGATTATGATTCCATTGCCATTGGAACCCCAGTTTTGTTGTATTAAACTCATCGGAAGTTTGTATAAAGTAAGGAGCGTTTTTTGATACCATACGCGGCTTTTTATAAGTATCAACCGGCTCACCAATTCCGTTCCCGTCGTTGTCAATTCCCATCAAAGGCCAGCCATCCTTCCAGCTTACGGGCTCCAAATAGGTAACACGACCAATAGCCCCCGCGTCTCTAAAATGGACAAACCACGATTCTCCGGTAGGTAAATCTATCAAACCGCCCTGATGCGGACCGTTAACCCTGGTTTTACCTTGCTCCAATACAACCTTGCGTTCATAAGGACCATAAATACTTGTTGATCTGAGAGCGGTTTCGTAGCCGGTTGCCACGCCTCCTTCCGGAATAATGATGTAGTAATAATTATCGCGCTTATAAATCTTTGTGCCTTCGGCTACCGGGCCTTCATACACTGTTTTCCCGGAATCAAGCAGATGTTTACCATCCGCGCTCATTTTATGAATAACAATTGGCCCCGCACCTAAACGGCTATGCCCCAGGTAAGCCTGCCCGTCAGTATCCCAAAACGGGCAGGGATCTTCCCAGCCGCCGGTCCGCTTTACCTCGGTCAAGGCATCCCATTTACCCGCCGGGTCTTTTGCCGAGCTCATATACAGTCCCTCGTCGGGTGTGCAGAAGTAAACGTAAAACCTGCCATTATGAAAACGGAGGGATGGGGCCCAACTGCCACTTCCATATTTTTCCATTGTGCTGTACTTAGGATCGATATCCAGGCGATTATATACCTGACCAATTATCTTCCAGTTTACCAAATCAGTAGATTTCAGCACGGGCATTCCCATAAAATGAAAATCTGAACAAACCATGTAAAAGCTATCACCAACGCGGATTACATCGGGGTCAGAATAGTCGGCGTTAAGAATAGGGTTTTTATAAGTACCGTTGAGCTGATCGCCCCAGGAACCGGCCTTAAGCATTCGCTGCTGAGCCCCGGCAATTGTTATCTCCGCCATAAACAGGATCAGCATGCTTAAAACAAATTGGATAGAATACCGTGTCTTTTTCATTTAATGATTTCTACTTTACAACAATGGTTTTATGAAACGCGATCTGGTTTGACGCACCACCTACCTGGATCTCAAACTCGCCCGGTTCAACCACATATTTCATCCTGTTGTTATATAAGCCCAATTCAGATACCGGAACCTGCAGGTTAATCTTTACACGTGCCCCGGCCTTGATCAATTCCTTTTTAAACGCTTTTAACTGCTGCACGGGTGTTGCCACCGAGCTTACTTTATCCCACACATACAGCTGAACAACCTCTTTACCATCGCGTGTACCGGTATTTTCAACCTCTACCTCAACGTTTATTATTCCGTTGGCGTTTAATACAGACTCTTTTACTGTGCAGCTTACGTATTTAAAACTGCTGTAGCTCATTCCCTCGCCAAAAGCCCAAAGCGGATCCGGCCTGTCAAAAATATAATGTCCTTTAGGTTCTTCGGTGCTGCCCGGCTGATCAAACGGTTCGTTCCTGTCGGTTACGTAATGGTTGTAAAAAGACGGACTGTTACCCGTACTCCTCGGGAACGATACATTTAAATGCCCCGACGGGTTAACCTCCCCCGTTAAAATATCGGCTATGGTGCGGCCTTGCTTTTCGCCGCCATACCATTGCACCAGTACAGCGTCGGCATTATTTTTTACCCAGGGCATGGCCAGTGGTTTGCCTGCAATAAATACTACAACCATGGGTTTGCCGGTTGCTTTAACAGCTTTTAACAGTTCCATTTGTACGCCCGGCAACTCCAGCGATGAAAGATCAAAACCCTCGCCCGAAGTTGAATTTTTAGGGCTGCGGCCTAAAAAAGTACTGCGTGTGCCTATAGCTACAATAGTAATGTCGCTTAGCTCAGCAGCTTTAACAGCTTCGGCAATGTGGCTTTTATCCTGGCTCCACCAGTCGCAGCCATCGGCATAGTTTAATTTGATTCCTCTATTACCGATCACTTCCCTTAAGCCGGCCAAAAGGGTCGTACCTAATTTGGTATCGCGGTCTGTCCAGGCGTAATCACCGAATATAGCTTGATCGCTGTTAGGCCCAACTACAGCTATCGACTTGTATTTGCTCAGGTTTAACGGCAGGATATTATTGTTGTTTTTTAACAGGATAGCGCTTTCGTCAGCAACCTCTTTGGCCATAGCTACATGAGCGGAACTATGAACCACTTGAGCAACTTTTCCCGGATCTCCATAAGGATTTTCAAATAAACCGAGCTTAAATTTTACGGTTAATACGCGGCGCACTGCCTGATCAATGTATTTCAGGTCAAGTTTACCACCGGTAATCATTTCCTCCAGTTTGGTATATGCACCATCAACGTCAAGATCGATACCGGCGATCAAGGCCATTTTAGCGGCATCCTGCTGCGAACCTACAGCATGATGAAAAGTTTGCAAGCGGTCTACCGAGCCCCAGTCTGAATATACATAGCCTTTAAAACCCAGCTCTCCGCGTAAGATATCGGTCATATAATAAGCTGAGCCAGACATAGCCACACCATCATAAGAACTATAGCACGACATCACCGACAGCGGGTTGGTTTCGGCGATAACCCTTTTAAAGGGATACATGTAAAGGCTGCGCAGTTCACGCTCGCCGCCGCTTACATCTGCGCAATTCAATCCGCCCGATGGCGAGCCGTGCGCCATAAAATGCTTAGGGGTACAGGTGATGCTATTTTTCTGATATCCTTTTACGAAGGCTGCGCCCATTTCGGCAATGAGATATGGGTCTTCTCCAAAAGTTTCTTCTACCCTGCCCCAGCGCAGTTCGCGGGCAATATCCAACACCGGCGACAGGATCTGGTGAATGCCGATCACTTTAGCTTCATCGCCCGCGGCGGATGTCATGCGGTTAATTAATGCCGGGTTAAATGTGCTCCCCTGCGCCAGTTCCTGCGGAAAAATGGTGCAGTTATTTTGCAGGATGCCTTCAATACCCTCAGCAGCAGTAAGAATTGGTATGCCCAGGCGGGTTTTGGTGAGCATATAGGTTTGCAGCTTCTGGTACATATCTGCGCATTCGGCAGCGGTACGGTTCATTTCGTGGGTACAGCCGTAGCTTTCACCCTTAAAAATGTTGTCAATTTCGTCGGCACTGCCAGATGCGCGGTTTTGTAACTGCTCAATCTTCTCTTTTAAGGTCATCCGTTTCAGCAGGTCTTCCACCCTATCGGCAACCGGTGCATTCTTGTTTTTATAAAGCGGAACATCGTTACCAGGCTTCATGGTGCCCGATGTGGTAATTATGAAGGTCGACAGGCAAAGCAGGCCCAAAGTTATTTTTTTCATTGATGATTGGTGTCGATAGTGATCGATAAGATAAAATTATGCTTAGTTAACTGCAATCGATTGTGAATAAGTTTGAGTATCAACAATGGCTTTGTTATCCCCGGCAACTGCTCCGGATAACAAAGCCATTCACGTTTATTTTCCGGCAATCGTATTGTTATACGGTTCAGCAATAAGCTTAATATTATCCTTGCCTAAAGCAGCTTCGTCAAATTCAATCGTCACTGTTTTGGTTTCGCCTTTCAGCAAGGTAAAATAGTTATCACTCATAATACCCGGCAAAATCTGATCTCCGTTAGATGCCTTAACGGCCTGCACCCTTATACCAAAAGCAACCGCCTTTGATGATGCAAGATTGGTTACCTGTGCAGTGATATAATATTTACCATCGGCCTTAATCGTTTTGTAAGTTGTTTCCAGGTTAACTTTTGGCAGGGTATTTAAAGCAGTATAATCCTTACGCCTGTTTCCTCTCCAGTAAAAATTATCTGATACTATCTTACCTTTACTATCAGTCAGTTTTAGTTTAATAAAGTGTACTGCCGATAAACCTTCGCTGGCAACGTCGCCTTCATATACCTCAAAATTATATAATGAATAGCCCCAGTAAGTAGCACGCTCCACGCCCTGCATTTTTACGTAACGGGCATTAACCTCGGGGAAAGTGATCTTCTGCTCACCCTGGCGGCCTTCTGTGGTGCTGTATACATCGTGCCAATGCTCGGCATCGGTAGATACCTGGATCTTGAAGGCTTTGGCATAAGCATCCTCCCAGTTCAGGCCAACGCCGTTCACCACTTCTTCCTTACCCAAATCGATATAAACCCACTCACCATCATTGTAGCGACTCGCCCAGCGGGTACCCCGATTACCATCATTAATGGCCGAAGCATCGCCATTGGTTGATGATGAACTTACCACTTTTTTGTTCTTAGCCAGATCGGCCTTGTACTGGTTAAACTTCAGATTGAAAGCAACCCCCGAGCTGTTGGCCGGGGCATCAATTGTTTTCGACTGGCTGTACTGTTTTACCAGCGTGCCATCCAGGTTATATACATCGGCCGAAGCGGTTAAACCATCCACATCCTTACGGGTAGTATTGATCACATTAATGGCATTGGTTAACGGGTTCCATTGGATATGAAGCGGCTCGCAGGCTTTTTTAACGCCCCAATAGGCGCCGGTCAAGTCATAATAATAATCATAAGTTTGCCATACCATTGATGGATAGGCCGATTGGCTCATCCAGGTCATCAAACCCGATGCATCCTCGCCCATGGCATCCTGCCAGCCTTCAAACATAGCTTTGTTGCTTTCTAAACTTACAAACTGTGCTTTGCGGCAAAAATCTTCAATGCCTTTAGGCTCGCCATAGCCGTTGGTAACGCTTGCCTGGTAAGTATCCGGCCCGGCGTTAAACGCCCGCGGACCGAAAAAATGCTGGTCCCACATTTCATTGCGGGGCCACCAGTTTTCTTTCGGCATAAATTTTTTAAAGCTTTCAAAGTTTACAAATACGGCTGTTCCCAACTCGGTGCGTAAACCCCAGCCTTTGTTGCCACCCAAACCGGTTGGGTAAGCGGTAAAATAATAACGGGGGTCTTTAGCATCCCAGGGGCCGCTGCCGCTCAGGTTTTCGGCATGCGAGTTGGGTTGGTACCAGCGGTCTCCGCCATCAAAGGTGGACAGGTCTTCCCTTAGCCAGGCGCTAAGCGGTTGCTCGGGCCAGCCCTCATTATCAGCACACCATACGGCAATAGCAGGATGGTTCCTGAATCGTTTTATTTTTTCGATGGCATTGGCGTTAAACGCGGTAAGGTCGGCAGGGAGGTTAGGGTTGGCATTCAACCAGAAATCGTCCCAAACCATAATACCGTACTTGTCGCAGGCATCGTAAAACTCATCGTCGGTAGTTGAACCGATCCAGTTGCGGATCATGTTGAAGTTCATTTCCTTGTGCAGCTTCACTTTGTAATCGTATTCGGCACCGCGACAGCGCAATAGGTATTCGCTCATACCCCAGTCGCCGCCTTTTATAAATACTTTGGTACCGTTAATAGCCAAATGGAGCACGTGCCCAATGGTATCGTAACTGTATCTTTTAATACCAAATCTGATGTTCTTTACATCTGATGCTTCATCGCCTACGCTAACGCTCAATTTACAGTTGTACAGGTTAGGCTCGCCGTAACCGTTTGGCCACCAAAGTTTGGGGCTATTAATCATTAACTGCTCAAAATCGCGTTTGGTGAGTTTTACATCGGTACTGCCATAGGCATCCACATAAACCTTTTTCTGAAACTCGATATTACCCGGTGTGATTACGCCTTTAATAATGGCAGCCTGCGAACTTGCCGCATTGTTTTTAACTTCCAAAGCAACCGACAGATCGGCACGGGCATTGGTTGGCAACTCCGCACGGACCCATGGATCTTTAATGGTTATATCACCGGTATTACTCAGGTAAACATTATCGGTAATACCCGAGTTTAAGCCCGGCACATACGGCATCCAATCCCAACCCGCACTTGATACATAGTTGGGGCTACCCACATTAGCCAGGGGGTGTTTCGGGATATAAACCAATGCGGTCAATACGTTTTTACCATTGCGGTTGGCCAACGCGCTGATATCGAAATTGCCGCGCTGCATAAAGCCATCCAGCGTGCCCAATAAAGTACCGTTCAGGTAAATATCGGCCTTACGGTTAACGCCCCTGAAATTGAGCCAGATCTTTTTTTTGGTATAGTTTGCCGGGATCACAAACTCGGTGCGGTACCAGAAGCTGCGATCATATTTAGCTTTATCAACCTTGTAAATATTATCACCAAAGTTGGGGTCTTTCTCTAAACCGGCGGCCACGTACGATGAAAAGGTTGTTCCCGGCACAAGGGCGGTAACCCAGCTGCTGGCGTTATAACCGGCATCTTTAATTTGCGAGGCATCGGTAACGTCGGCCTGTGGTTTTACCTTCCATTGCTGCCCTGCCGAGCTATTGAGCGACACCTCGTTGCTTTGGGCACAGGCGCCGGAGTATACACCTGTAAGGATGACAATTAAAAATCGGGATAAAGAAAAACGTTTAAACATTGGGTTTTAATTATTTATTATGATTTTTTGGGTAGATTTTAATCAGCGGAATTATTATTGGCTTTGTAAATAAGTTGGGAGCCGGGAAATTGAAAATAGATAAACATTGTAAAAATGGATGATACCGTTTACATAGCATTATTACTCAACGCCGCGCTCGCGCCCCCTCCTTGCGCTGCGCACAAGGAGGGGCTTTTGAGGCTTTTTATCTTACACCCTGTTTATGGGGCTGTACGAAGCGAACGCCGGACGGGCAGCTAAGCGAGATGCTTATAAACTTCTTAGCTTAACACCCTTAAACTGCACATAGGTGTAGTTTTGCGTATTTACCACCCAACCAAAAGTGATGGTGGTGGTTGCCGCTAGTGTAAAGCTGAGCGTATGCGTACCGCCCAGGTTATTCTGATCACCACGGAAGATGGCCAGCGGGCTGCCAATGTTGGTAATATCCGGCAATGAGTTTCCAACCGCTACTATTTCATTGGCGTTGAAGTTGCCGCCATAGCCAGCAGTTTCAATATCAAGCGCATAGCTACCTGCAGGCAGGGTAATGGTTTGATAAACCTTGCCGTTGTTCACGCCATCGCCGCCCCAATCCTTCGATTCGAAATGGATCACGCCATTATTATCCCACGACCAGCCGCCACCTTTGCCGCCATCTTGGTTCAGCACATTGCTGTTGTATTGCCAGTCTTTAGGGGTGCCCCATTTTTGGGTTCCGCTATCACCGCGTTTAAATGTATATCCGGGGTTTTTGATGTAGAGCAATGTGATGTCGCCCACGCGCCTAACCCTCGGGAAAAGAGTAGGTGTAGCCACCGTAAAGGTATCAATAGCACCCCTGAACGGCAGGTAGCTTGATTGATAGGTAACATCGGTACCAAACTGAAAATCTTTAATGGTTACTATTGAATCTTCAGGTTTTAGCAAAGCGGTTTTGGTTTGCCCGGCGGTATTGATGTACTTAACAATGGTTTTAGTGTTGATGGTTACCGAATCAGGCGTGATCTGATTAAAGTTCAGTTTAACCAGCCCGGTGGTAATATCAACCGTAAAAGGATTATCGGCATTATAACCGCGGTTAAAAATACCACCGGCATAAACAGAACCATATACACGCACCCCATTGATTGTTTTGGCGATGGACACATGACCATCCCTATCAATCGAATTTACGGTGAAGTTATAGGTACCTTCCACAAGATCAGGGATAATAACTTTTACGGTATCAAGCGGATTATGGCTTTCAGCGTTAATAATTAATGAATCGCGCTTGTTGTCCCAGTAAATTTTGTACTTCACAATTTTAGGATCGGGACTCGGGTTCCACTGCAGTTGGGTACGCAGCTTACCGGCCCGGTAATTTGCGTTTGATATTACCCCGGGATAATAAATTTCGCCGCCTTTGGTAAGTTCCTTATAGGTTTCATTTTTCTTAGAGCAGCCCCATATGGCCAGCAACAATACCAGCCACGCTATATTTTTAATGTTGATGTTCATTGTTTAATGGCTTAAGGTTATTGAGGGATTCCGTAAAACGACATTTCTTCGATATAGGTGTAATCCAACCCGAACCAGGTTTCTTTTACCACAACCCTTAGGTATTTTACAGTCGGGCTGTTATACGGCATATCGAAATTAACACCGGCATCGGTAAAGGCCTGGTCGGCGGCGTTGGTTTGTCCCTGCGGCAATCCTGACGGAGGATCGGGGAAGCGCCAGGTACCCAGCATTACCCAATCACCAACAGTTGTTCCGGTAGGCAAACCGCCGGGTGTAACAGCATCCGCGGGGTTATCTTTGTTCGATCCCCAAATGCTGAATACTTTCGGATTGGCGTATCCATAACCCCTTGGCCACATTAAAAAGTGGCTTAACTTGTAGCTGCGGCCAACACCAAAGGTACCCTGAATTAGCTTCTGCGTAGGACCTATGGTAGTTTGCCATGGCGAGGCGCCGCCAACCTCTTTAGTAAAGCCATCCCATAAATAAGGTAAAATGCCCCCGTAGCCAATAGCCGCGTCGCTTGGCGAATTGGTTGGGAAAAACAGCTTTTTATCCAGCATTTCTTCATAAAACGGAGTAACAGTAACCAGCAGGGTATCAGAAACGTTTCCAAACTGGTCGGTCACAAAGGCCCCGAATTTGGCGGCGGTGGGAGCAAAACCCCTTACCGCGTATTCAATACTGTCGGTGCTGGTAAAATGCCTGTCGCGGATATTGAATTTATTATTGGCCGGATCAATAGTGATCACATTAATGCCCACCGGCCGCTTGCTTTTGTTTAAGGTTGATAAGTGGATCCCTCCAAAATCAGGCGCGATGGTTAAGTTCTTCCTGATCAGCTGGTAATAGGGCGTATCGGGATGAACGGTAACAGTTACCGGATCTGATTCGATATTGGCCCTCGTTACGGTATGGAGGGTTACCGTATAATCCTTACTGCTCTGAAAGCCATCAACCCTTATGGTATCTAAAAAATAACTCGATTTGGTTTGGCGCAGGGTTTTACCGTTGATATTATAATCGGCAACTACGTAAAGCAGGTTTTGTGATGACGGCAGCGTGTAAGTTAAAACAGCTCCTCCGTTAAAATTGCGCACCTTTACGTTGCTCACTGTTCCGGGCTTTGTTTTATCTGTAGTATCCGGAAGCCTGTAGGTATCGCTTTTTGAACATGAAAACAAACATGTTGTTAAAAGCGCCAGTACAAATAAAATATGTACCGGTTTTATATGATTATAGCTCATAATGTTTCTTGGTTAAAATATTAATCAATTACTACTTCACCTGGTTCTACCAATACGGGTTTTGAACCAGGTTGTCATTTACTACGATGGCTTCATTGGATAATGGCCATAAATAATCCCTTGTGTTAAACACCGGAATTTCCACATTACGGGCGCGGTAGTAATTGATGGCCTGCTCTTCATAAATACTCCAGCCGGTTAGCGGGGTGCTTAACACGCCCTGCAATTCCTTCCAACGGCGAAGGTCCCAACCGCTCTGGCCCTCAAAACAAAGCTCAATGCGGCGCTCCTGGTGAATAATAGCCCTTAAACCTTCTTTGGTGGTTGGCTTGGATGGATTTTTTGAATAGGCTGCCCACGATGCCACAACGCCGTCCAGCCCCGCCCTCGCCCTGATCTTATCCACGTATGCTATAGCGTCGGCGGTTGGGCCGTTAGCTTCATTAAGCGCCTCGGCATATAACAGGTACAGCCCTGCCATGCGCATAACCGGCATCGAATAATCGGTCCAGTTAAAGCCATCGTCGTATACCGTTAGGTAGTTAGCCAGTTTTTTTGGCCAGTAACCGGTAATATTGGTTTTTTGAAGCGTTTTGGGTCCTGCCAACGCCGTTACACCCCTTGCCGGAACGTAGTGCGCTATTTTGGCATCGTAAATCCCGTCGCCAAACCAAATGCCCCCGTCAAAACCAATACTTCCGTAAAAACGGGGCTCGCGGTCAAAATGCGCCTTAACTGTTTGATAGCCCTGCTTGATGTAAAAGAAATTGGCCGCGTCGCCGGTACGTAACTGGTTGCGGTCGGCATAGTCCCATGTCTTATCCTCATCAATAGGTACACCTTTATTGGTATAAAACAATTCGGTGGTAGAAATTGGCACCGCGTAATACGCCGGATTCTGCCCATCATTTTGGTTAGCCTTCTGGGTTAACCTCGGGATGCAATATTCCTGGCCATGCCATATATTGCTTAACGACCAGATCAACTCAGGGTTTAAATCCCATTTTTGGGTAAGCGCTGTTTGAAATGTAAGTACCCTGCGCAATGAATCGGGCAGGTTTGATACGTTCGGGGCAGCCTGAAATGTCTGGTTCAGGTGCATACCTGCCGCCTCGCACATATCTATAGCCGTTTTACAGGCAGTGGCCGCCTTTTGCCATTTGGTTGCATCAAATGCTGTTGGGAACAAATTTTTGCCAGATTTATCTTTAAAAGTGGCGTAATCCGGGTTGCCGTTAAACAGCGGGCTTGCAGCAGTCATCAAAACCTCTGCTTTGATAGCGGCAGCCGCCGGACCGGTTATCCTGCCCAGTTCCTTCGCAGGGTTATCAATAGTTACCGGAAGATCGGGAATAGCCTGATCAAGCAAACCAACAATGTAGTTAACCACGTCATCAACCGGCTGCCTTTTAACTTTAACTTCGCCGGTAGAGGCTTCTACAGGCAGGTTTACATCGATAATGGGGATAGGCCCGTACATCCGCAGCAGGTAATAATGATAGTAAGCTTTCAAAAATTTGGTTTCGGCTATCCAGCGCTTTTTCTCCAATGCGGTTAAATCGGCAGGCTTATCAATATTCTCCAGCATGGTATTACATTTCCTGATAGCCTTAAACATGCCAATGCCGTTATTGTAACCATCCCAGTAATTAAGGCCCGGGTTGCCTACAGATTGAGTTCCGGTCAAAAGTGAAAAACCGGTTATATCAATAGGGTTACCTGGCAGGTTAAGCGGAAAAATGATTTCGCCCGAAGTGGTAAAGCCGGCGCTCCTGTTCAGATCGTTTAATTGCTGAACGGATGAGTAACAGGTGAAAAGGTAATTTTCGGCCTCATTTTTACTTCTGAAGGCATAATCAATTGTGCCCACATCAGGCGGTACAACATCAAGGTATTTTTTACATGAGCCGCTCAATACCAGTAAAAGTAATAAGCCGATATATTTATGGTTAAATTTCATGATACGCTTCATCTCCTTATAAATTAACATTCAAACCAATATTGTAAACCTTTTGAATAGGGTAGTTAAACCCGTTTCCGCCCAGTTCCGGGTCCCACAACTTAAAATCGGTCCAGGTAATCAGGTTAAGCCCGTTAACATACAACCGCATGCTGCGCAGGCCCAGCCTTTTTGTAAGCGATTTAGGAAGGGTGTAGCCAAACTCGGCCGATTTAAGGCGCATAAACGCGCCATTGCGCAGCCACCAGGTGCTTACCTGTATATTATTCTCAATGGTATTCCTGGTAGTGCCCATACGCGGATAGGTTGCATAAAGGTCCTGGTGCTCCTCGCTCCAGTGGCTATCTGCAAACTGCTGCAGCAACTGGGTTTGCCCATACACATAGCTTTCATCGCTTTGTACAAACGGGCTCACCTTGTTAGGATCGATAAAGAACGAAACCCTCGCCTGCCCCTGGAAGAACGCCGACAAATCAAAATTTTTGTATTGGGCCGAAACACCATAGCCGTAAACAATTTCAGGCACCTGCGGATAGCCCAGGTAGGTTTTATCGCGAACATCAATAATGCCATCGCCGTTCAGGTCGCGGTATTTGATATCACCGCCTCTTGGCGCTTTTCCATTGGTGGAAAAAATTTGCGATGGCGAAGCGGCAGCCTCGGCATCATCAACAAACAGTCGCTCGGCAATATAACCGTAGCCGTAGCGAATGGGCTGGCCAACAGTGTGGTGATAAGGTTCAGGATAGTTTGGTTCCTCGTAATAGGTATACTTATCGGCAGCCAGAGTAAAGTTGCCACGCGCCGATACCAGCCACGAACTATTAATCGTCTTTTTGTAATCGAACGAAAAATCGATGCCTTTGGAGTTGGCCTTACCCAGGTTAGCGTAAATATCGGCTTCAAGCCCTGATGTTGTAGGTATAAATGACCTTTTTTGCAATATGTTATACCTGTTGTAATTGTAAAACTCGGCAACTATGTTGAGGTCTTTAAACAGGGTCATCTCCAATGCGAGGTTTGCCTGTTTGGAAGTTTCCCAGGTAACGTTCGGGTCGGCATAATTGTTAATAGTAACACCGTTATGCGAGTAACCCGCGGTGGTACCAAAGGTAGCCCCGCCGCCGCCGTTTAAGTTTACGTTTGATGCGTAAAAAAAGCGCCTGTCGCTGATGGCATCGTTACCCACCAAACCGTAGCTGCTGCGGATTTTTAAGCGGCTTACTACATCCAGCAGGGGTTCAAAAAATTTCTCATTTGATATTACCCAGCCACCGCCAATGGTTGGGAAAAAGCCATAACGGTGCTCGGTCGAAAACCTTTCAGAGCCGTTGTAACCAAAGTTAAACTCAACAAAGTACTTTCCTTTGTAATTATAAGCGGCCCTGCCTGCCAGGCCAAGGTTACGGTGAGGCAAAGCATCAATCAGCTGGCCAGCGTTTGAATAAACGGTTTGCTGGCGGGTGAGTACCATGGTGGCCGATACGTTGTGATTGCCGAACTGGCGTGCGTAATCAAAATTACCCTGCAGATAAATCTGGTTACTGATGGTAGGGGTACCGGGGAAATATTCAAGATATTCAATAGCGTCGCCAGGTTTTTGGTTAAGCCAGGTTAAGGTGTAGGTGTTGTTGGTTTTGTTATAGCTGCCAATATTGTAGTAAAATGGCTTGTAAGCCAGGTTCGAATCGAAGTACGAATACCGGTTGGTACTGAAGATACCGTGGAAGTTTAATCCGTTAGTGATGAAATTTAATCCCTGGTTTAGTTCTATCTGCGCCAGTACACGTGATTCGGACGAAGTTTTATGTCCTCTCAACAACAGGGCATAAGGGTTGTTATAAGGCACTCCCTGATCGGCCGGGGCACCAAACAAAATATGTTTGGTATCGCGGTTGGCCGAATCGGCAGGGAAATAGGCCGGGAACAACACCGGACTGGTATGCAGCGCGATTTTATAAACATCAGAATTAAAGGAGCCATCTGTTGTTAACGGGCCGCTATAATCGCTGAAAGTTCCCGAAAAGCGCAGTATAGCTTCGGTGGTTTTGGTAAGGTTTAGGTTTACGTTCGATCGCAACTGGTAGTTGGTGAACTTAATGTTATTGCTGTTATTATTAGCAACATCCTCGGCAAGGTTACCATGATCAACATTGTATGATCCGCCAACGTAGTAACGGGCAAAAGGCGTACCGCCGCTTACACTCAAGTTACCGCGCTGGGTGTTGGTTCGCTTCTTTAACAACAAACCAAGCCAATCAACCGCGGGATATACGTAGGGGTTATAACCCGGACCTTTGGCTATTGTATTTTCTGTGTTGATGATCTTATCCGGATCAAAAGGGGTTGGCTGGTAAGGGTCGCGAGATAAGGTTGCCTCGTTAAAAAGCTTCATATAGGTGATAGGATCAGCTATTTTAAGCGACCGGGTATTTTGTGACACCGAGTTTTCAGCGCGGAAGCTGATCTGGGGTTTACCGATTTTACCCTGTTTGGTAGCCACCAGGATTACACCGTTGGCACCACGGGCACCGTACAAGGCAGTAGCGCTGGCATCTTTCAGGATAGAAAAACTGGCGATGTCGTCAACCTGCAAACGGGCCAGATCGTTGGTGGTAAGCTCAATGTTATCGATCAGGATCAAAGGATCAACTTTATAACCGAAGGTAGTTACCCCCCTGATAAAGAACTGCGCGTTATCCTGCCCCGGCTGACCTGTGCCCTGGAAAGCGATGATACCCGCCGCCTGCCCGGCCAATGCGGTAGTTAAGTTACTTGCCGGAATCTTTAATTCTGCAGGCTTGATAGTTGTTACCGAACCTACGATAGCTTCCTTGCGTTCTTTTTTACCATAGGCGGTAACAACAACCTCATCGGCCTGCTTCATATCTTCGAGCAGCACAACATTAAATAACTTGTTATCGGCTGATACGGTAAAGGTTTGCGGTACAAAACCGATAAACGATACCCGGATTACCGAGCCGCTTTTTACATCGAGGATAAACTTACCGTTGTTATCAGTAACTGTGCCCCGCTTAGGGTCGTCAACCACGGTAATGCTTACGCCCGGCAGGGTTACTCCTTTGCTGTCTTTTACGGTACCGGTTACGGTAATATCGGCAATCACTTCGACCTGGCTATTGTTTTTCGCACCGGGAGCTTCTTTGATGATTACCGATTTGCCGTCGATTGTGTACGTTAACCCTGTGTTTTTCAGGCTGGTTTTCAAGGCTTCCTCAACAGAGGTATTTTGAAAGTTGACATCTATCTTCGGCGTATTTTTAATACTTTTTGCCGACCAGAACAGATTGTAGCCCGTTTGCTTGTTTATTTCATTGAATACTTGTTTTAGCGTTACATCATTCTGTTTATAGGTGATCTTTTGCGAAAAGACCGCCGCGCTTGCCTGCATAAAAGCGAGGAAGAGTATAAACGTGGTTAGCTTCATGATGAGCAGAAATTTCTTAGGGTAGCACGAATGCGTACAAATGTTTGCAGTAAAAATTTTATACATTTGTTAAAGGCTGTTTTAAGTTGAAATGTGACGACAATTACATTCAGGTTTTAAAAAGCTGATTGAGCAGGGGCATCGGAAGTGCCTCTGTTCTGCTTTTTATAAACCACTGATTTGCTTCGGGCTACGGGGAGTTGTAAAATTTTCTCATATAGTTTAATCGGGTTTAAATTGGTTTATCGGTTATTACTTCTTCTTGCTTATGGTTATTGTTGAGCCCTGGATGCTGAACCGCGCGTCGCCGGTTTGCTCAATCATTTTTAGCAGGGTATTGATGCTGGCGAAGCGGGTAGTTACCGCGCCAAAAGTTTCGTTTCGCAGGCTCTGATCGGCAAAAACCACATCCACATTATACCACCGCGATACGCTGCGCATAATGTTTTCCAGTTTTTCATCGTCAAAATTGAAATAGCCGTTTTTCCAGGCTACTGCCTCTTCGGTATTTACTTCGCTTACATCAAGCGTGTTGCCCAGCTTAGCCTGTTGGCCCGGGTTTAAGATGGCGCTACGGTTTGCAGCCGTTACCCTCACCATACCCTGCAACAGGGTGGTTTTGGTGGTGGCATCATCGGCATACGCATTCACGTTAAAATGTGTGCCCAAAACTTCAACCGTTTGGCGGTTGGTTATTACCCTGAAAGGCATTTCTTTATTATGGCTCACCTCAAAATATGCTTCGCCAGATAGTTCAACCCTGCGCTCATTCCGGTTAGCAAAGCTCACCGGGAATTTTAAAGATGAATAAGCGTTAAGCCAAACCCTCGATCCATCGGGCAAAACCACCTGGTACTGGCCGCCTTTCGGTGTTTCGATGGTGTTGGAAGCATCCAGATCGGTACTTGAAGCTGCGCCGGAAAGATCTTTTCTGTCGGTTATGGTATATACCAACTGGCCGTTGGCGGCTTTGGTTACTTTAATGCCGTTTTGATTGGCTATTTGTCCGTTTCCGGCATCCGTAAGCGAGATCTTACTACCATTGGCTAAGGTTAAGATAGCTTTATTACCGCCCGGAAGGATATTTGACTGGGTATTTTGATGAAGGAAGTTTGCATGATCAGTAGTGAGCATGCGGGTAACGAACACACCGGCTACCCCCAATATTAATACCGCTGATGCAGCTGCTACCCAACGGTATATCGGTTTCGTTTTAGCAGCTTTGGTTTCCTGGTTAAGGCGTGCCAACATGGCCTCTCCTACCGCATCCTCATCTTCTGGAAATTCGGCATCCTGGTGGGCTTTTTCCCTGTACCAGCGATTTAAAGCTTCTATGTCCGCTTTAGAAGCAGTCCCATCAACGTATTTCCTGATAAGGTCATTTATTTCCTGCAGGTTCATGTTATAATTGGTTTATATATACATGTACGCTGAGAAAGGTTCTACCCCACACGGAAAATAAAAAAAAATTAAATTATCTGATAAAACAGCATGACAGAAAAATGGGAACAGTAACACGCGCTATGTAAAACCAGCGCGGCTGCATAAAATGGCGGGTATTGGTGTTAAAGAGGACGGCAAACTACCTATTGAATTCCGAATTTTTTAAAGGCTATTTGCGCAGCGAATCAAGAATTTGTAACACTAACAGCAGCGAGATCCCGTGGTTTTTAAGTTCGCAACGAATAATTTTCAGCGCCCTGGTGAGAGTATTTTCGACACCTTTTTCCGAGATATTGATAAGCTCGGCTATTTCCGAGTTTTTAAGTCCCTGGGTCCGGCTGCATCTAAAAACCAGGCGGCATTTTTCAGGCATTTCTTCTACAATACCATTAATGAACTCTTCCAGGAACCTCGCATCAAGTTTTTCTTCATCCAGAGATATGTCATTATATAAATAATTCTCTTTTGCAAGTTCCGAACGGCGTTGTTCTTTCTGGTAGTACTTAAAAACCTGAAATTTAATAGCTGTGGCGAGAAATGCCGGAAGGTTGTCGATATGCAGTTCCTTGCACCGTTGCCACAAATTAACAAACACCTCCTGTACAATATCTTTTGCTATTCCGTTATCCTGACTGTGGTTCCACGCAATCAGCAGCATCTTTTTCCAATACCTTCGGTAGATCTCGTTAAAGGCTTTATGGTCATGTTGCCTGAGCAAATTTGCCAGTTCCCGATCATCATAATTAGCGTACTGTGGCATTAAAATCACTTAGTTAAATATAGCCGCTACTGATTTCATGGATTCAACAACTTGTGAGGCAGCAATTATTAAAAGGCATTTGGGCAACACAAAATTTAATTTAGGGTGGTGTTTTAGTTTTAAAATAATTGGCAAAGATTGAACACAAAGGTTAGTTGAAATCTCGCACAAGGATAAGAATTAAAAATCTATAATAGAAACTTAATTTTTTTGAAAAAAAGTAGACTACTGCTACAGCTAATGTCATACGATTTGTGGGATGGTTGAAAGTCGTTGTTGTTAGGACAGACATCTGCAAAAGCTGGCCTTGCTTCGTGTATAATTTCAGATGGTTTTGATCATCTATCTGGAGCGATAATATCCCTTGTGTTTATAATGGTATTAATGATTCATGGAATTACTTAAATCTTGTGGCGTTTACATTCCTTCATCTTGCAGCAAACAATAATATTCTACAATCGAACGCTTCGAAAGTACGTATTATAACTTGAGATGTCGGTCAAAGCTCTAAACCCTCCAGTAAACGGCTCCAGAATATCCAATTTAGTCTCCCAATAATAGGTGTTTTATAAATGAAATCTCTTCATTCCACTTAGTCTCAAAAACATAAATTCTTGATTTATAAATAATTATAATGTTCGACAATCGAACACTACGATCACATAAAAGGCTATTACTAATTAGCTTTAGAATGAAAATGATAATTTGGCAATCGCACTTTTACATTCTATTTCAAAAATCAGAAAAAAAAACACCTAACTGAATGTCAATTCATTAAAAAACAAAAGCAAGGGTATTAGCTGTTCGACTGGGCTCCCTACACCTCCACTTGAAGGGATTTTCTCAGGAAAATCCCTTTTTTTATCAATTTCAAGCAATCCTTTCTCCTTCATTATCAATTCATTACATGCCAATACCGGCACTATGGTAGGTGTTCGATAGACGCCATTTTCATAGTATAAATTGCTGTCGAACACCTTAGATACGAGGGCTCTTTTTTCAATTGTATCCGACTGATTGTACACGAATTTCATATCCCCGAGGTGATGTAAATATTTCTTCAAAATTTTATAACCCTGGTTTTGATCCCTGGTGTACCTTTCTATATATGCCTTAATCGTAAATATTTCTGTATTATATGTTGATGACCAACGTTCATAAGTATCGCGACCGATTTGATTGCTGATCCATTTTTCTTCCACTGCATGAAGTTTTTCTTCGAGCACAGCCAGTTGAGATCTTTTATCATCAAGGATTGGAGAGTCTTGGTTTGCAAGTACTTATATTGTTCCTGATACCCAATGCGCGTTTATATGCGGCGAGGCTTATTTGATCTGCCTCAAATGAATAATCTATACCACGCCTTGAAATATTCAGAGCTTCGTTTCGGTAAGTGATTGTGATATGATGTTGTTGTAACCAGGAGGCGACCTTTATGTCAGTCGCCCGGCCGACGAGGTCGTTGCCAAACACTAAAATAACTCTCCGTCCCGGAAAAACCTGGTTTATCCAATTTATTTGCGCAGCACATGGCCTGCTGCCCAAAGCAACGACGCCCGGGTTGTCAAGCCCCGAAAAACGCTGAAAATTTAACGAGAGCATAGCGACGGCCTCCATTACCGAATGAACGATGATCAAAACAGGGGCGAGATTATTCCCGGCCACCCAGACATTCCGGGTGACCGGGACTTTATACCCCCTTTCGTCGAAAGTTTCCTTTGTATCACCATAATCAAAAACAAATTCGCTGTCCAAAGAAAAAAAGCCACTACCTGTTCAGGTATCCAAAGCTTGTGAACTAAAGTCATCAGCGGGATATTTCGTTCCCCTTATAGTTATGGGCAGCCTGGTCTGACCGGCCAGGCCTTTGATCTTCAATATCCCTGATCGCGGCATAATATCCGGGGCTTAACCTCCCTGCGGCTTCTTCATCACGCTTTTTATTGAACAAAGCGTTCAGACCGCGGTAAACCATATAAGACAGACCGCCATCAATCAATACAGAGGCTACAAGTGCCAACCTGTTCGAAAGGATACCCTGCCGGTCCGTTCCCGAATAATTGAATTTGGTGCCATCGGCAATCTGCACCTCCTTCCCCTTACGGTAATTCTCTTTTTGCGCAGGAGTAAGGAATTCATTGTTGACCATATCAGGTACCAGGATCTTCTCACTATCGGAAACTATAAACTCCCTCGTTTCTGCATCATATTCGACCAGCAGTTCCGTTTTGTTTCCTTTGTCGTCCTGTAGTATCCGTAACAGGTTTTGTATCTCTCCTTTCTGAAGCTGCTGCGCTTCGTTATCAGTTAGAAAATCAGGCGTTATCGCCGTATGATATATCGGGTGAACGAGTAGATTGGCTTTACCATTATCGTTCATTTTCAGGGAGATCCTGGCATGCAGCGATTTGATCCTGATATTTTCAGCCTCCAGGTCACTAAGTTCCAGTAAGTCCGTACGGCGGCCGGAGAGCAATGCCTTCAGGTCTTTTGCAAACCAAACGACAGGTCCGGCAGGATATTAGCTGCGCTTTTTACCCGTTTCATTTAAAATATCCCACTAACAAAATCCCCAACGAATAAATCGCCGGGGATTAGCATGGGGTGATTAGAAAAAATTTAATTAATTGGAAATATGCGGTATAAATCCCCCCTACAACCTATAGGGTCTCCATTTTTCAAAAAAGTAAACACAGGAGTAGGATTGGTTCACAACCAATATCGATTGATACAAAACCAGGTTTCAAAATAGACTAATGTACCTACGATTCGCCAACGTCTTTGCCTTCCTCCCAGCCAGGCAAATTTGCCTGTTCGAACGAGAACCGGGCAATTAGTGGCATCCACTTAATCAGCGATTCGGGCGATTGTGTAACTGTCTCCCAGTCTTCAATAGCCAGTGCTTTTTTAGCTGCTTTTCCAAGGCCTCCTTCAGCCGAACTTAGTTTCAACAATGCTTCTCTGAGTCCGCTGCCATTCAGAGCGAGCTTGTGGATCTCCTCCAGCAGTCCCGATACCCGGTGCCCGCTACCAGCTTGCAGTGCCAGAAGTATCATGGGTACCTGAAAGTCTCCGGGAAAATTTTCGTTTCCCTCAAAACCGGCAAGTTCTTCTTTCGGTACGAAAGCCTTTACGATCCTGTAAAGGTTGGTAAAACGCTTTGCAGTGCGGGGGCTGTTGATCAGTCGGAATAGTCGTTTAGCAAATGTTGCTTCCCAAGGCTTGATGAGTAGAGATTCGCCGCTGATTGTTAAATCTGAAGCATCTGCTTCAACTATTTCTTTTGTTTCTTGTTGCCATGTTTCTGACGCGCCTGCTGGCTCCGGCCCTTCCTCAGTAGCTGTGCCTGTTTTGCTATTTGTCGTTGAGTTTACTTCAGTTGGATCTCTTTCTGCTGTATTATTTTCTTCAGCACTTGCCTGCTGTTTCTTGTGGTTAACGTCCTGACTGGCGGCAGGCTGTTTGAATAAATTATCCATCAGCTTACTGAACCCTCCTTTGCCGACAGGGCGAAGACAGAAAGGTATTTGGAATATCTTCTCCAGGAAATCCTGCGGCGTAGCAAATCCCTCATCAGGAATACCACCGTTCTTACCTACGGCAGCTTCAAAAACGGTAAAGTTATTATCTATCGACCGTAACAGCCAGCGCGGATCAACACCTACAACGACAATAAAGAGTTCATAGGCTTGCATCAGGTGTACAGCACGCAGGACTTCAACAATCTTTTGACTTGGGCACCGGTCTAAATCGTCAATGTAGAGTATGATCCGGTCGATTGGTTTAAAGTTTTCCTGATTTCGGGGGACCCGTTTGAGCAAAGCAGTAAGGGAATCAAAATCCTTCCGCACAGTGGAGATCAGGCCAAGATGCTTGCGATAGTCGTCCGAGCGACTTCTCTCCCTGATAAAATGATTGAGACTGTAAGCTTCGTCAAGGCTGGCCAGCTCCTGCTCAAGTTCGTTTTTAGATTGCCTTGCTTCCTCTAATGCGCTTTCCGCCGCTTCAAATTTAAGCTTGGCGGAGCTCAACTGTTCGATTAGTTTTATTTCCGTTTCGCTTTTCTCCTGACGCTTTTCCGCCAGCTTTTCGTCTATACGCTTTTTAAGGATTTCTACCGCTGACAATGTCTGTCTAACCTTGCCCAGTCCGTTTCTGATGGTTAGAACGATGCCCGTAATGAAGGCGGATAGTTGGGCGAAGAAAGTTCCGACCGCACTCAAGCTGTTCTCCCAGTTAGCATATCGGTGCAGTGCCCAGCCAGCAAGTGGGAATACCAGTAAGATCAATACAAGCAGGAAAATGAGGACTTTCTTATTATCCGATTGCACGACCGAAACAAAAAGCGCGTTGATACGGCCTTTGATAGTAAGCGTTTCAGACAAGACAGCATTCAAATCTGATGCACGTGCAACGACTTCGGGTAAACCCAGATCCATGGCGGCTTTTTCGATCTGCTTCTTTTCCTGTTCGTTTAAAAGGCTATAAATATCTTCTCCGCTAAGTTCATGGAAATCGACAGGTTGGTTTTTACGGCTTTCTTCCACTTCGATAAGCAAACGCTGGGTGGCTTCAATTTCTGCAAGGGCACTCGACTGATTCGCTTGCTGGAGTTCAGTTGCCAGGTCTGCTTCCGCTATACCCGCTAAAATACTCTCCTTTTGCTGGTTTATTGTTTTGGGCGGAGCAATGTGATCCTGTAGTTTTTCAAAGATAACATCTACCATACTGGCCCATAGATTAGTATCCGAGTAATGCCATGCATTAAACGTGATCTGCACGGCTCGGGTATGAAAAGAACCATCCAGTTTGTTTTTATGAAGCAGTTGGAGCCTGATAACCTCCTTTTGCATAAATTCCATAAAGAAACTTTTACCGCTTCCCCAGTTACCGAACAGGCCGAGTGCCAATGGAGGGATGACCTCCCTGGCCATCATTACGGCGGTGAGGATCTTTGCTTCCTTACTAATATCCAGCCATTCCTTGCTCACATCAATACTGTCCGGATTATAACCGGAGATAAAGAGGCTGTCCTCGTCGGGCACTAGGCGGATATCGTCTAATAAAGTCAGGAACCGTGCGGCCGTGTTTTTCAGCTGCTGATCTGTCGCAAACTTGCCGAATAGTTCATCGATATGTTTCCGATCTGCCTTATTCAATATCATTGCAAAATTACGCACCGCATTGGGTTCAGAAGACTGAGACAGGATCAGCATCTTGCGGAGAAAATTCAACCAGTCCTCATCAGAAAGGAACTGGCTAATATTGTCTCCCATTGTGCTATTTGCGAGGGCGTAGAAAGCAGCATAAGTCAAATCGTCCAGTTGGTGCTCCAGGATAAACCGGACGATATCTTCAGTGAGCGCCGGTACCGGGGCTACGCGCAGGACACGCAGGGCAATGAGTAAGCGGCTAATTTCATCCTCGCGCGGCTCTGTTTTAATATCTGCCCGCAACCTGGCTATCACTTCCTGGCTGTCGGGAGCAAGCATTACCAGTGCTGTCAGTGATATTAAAGGCGAATCATCTGCGGCCGCCAACTCAATTGCTTCCCGCATATAACTTACCTGTTTTTGATATAACCCCGCTAAGACCCGGTATCTGACGTTTTCGTATGATTCTCCTGCCGGCCTCAAATGCTGTAACAATAGTTCTTTGTTCTTTTCTTCTTCGGGGTCATTCTGTATGAGTGCGCTCAACATCCATGACCGGATTGGAGCTACTTGTTCCGGTGGACGAGCGGGTATATAGTTTTTGTCAGGGATAAAATCTTTAAAGCGGTTCTTGATCTCCTCCCGCAGCCGGATGGAGAGCGCTGAACGGTTCAGCGTCCTGGAATCGCGGATCTGGCTGATTACACGAAAACGGTCTTCGTTAGAACCATCGGTAATTCTATAAACGATATTATCGAACCTGTTTGTGGCCCTATAAGCTTCCGGTGTCCCAATGAACCTGATCAGTTGATCATATGTGCGTTCATTGCGTGTACGCAGGTCAGCATAACGATTCTTTTTAAAAAAATCGTTTAGCTCTGACATCGCTTCCGCCGGCGGGTCGCCAATTAAAACCGGAATGACATGATTACCACTGGCGAGGGCCTGAGAAGAAAAAGGAAGATGCCTGGGTCCCCAACCTTCATTGCCTAATAGCACTAGAATTGTTTTTACCGAACCAAAAAGCTCAAGCTCTTTTTCAACGGGCGCACCACCCGGAATATCCCTTTCCCAGTAAAAAGTTGTATAGCCGCTATAATCGAGTTCCTCTGCGACTTCTTTTACAATGGCTTTTTCTTTGTCGTTATATAGGAAAAGAACGTCATATCGGATGTTCATGGTTAATAAGGTTGGTACGATAAATATACACAGCCCCTTTTGTATTTAAAAGATTATTCTATCAGTCATTTAAATAATGACGTAAGTTGTCGTCCTGAATAGAATTGGTTCAGGCGAATGCTCGTTATCTTGCTCATATCATTTTCCTGGATTGATCCAGTGGTTTAGAAAAGCCCGGGCCGCAGGTAACGGCATCAGCGGCGCCTAAACAAAAGATCAAAGCGCTTCCATATTTCCTGGCCTGCTTTTCTTTTATGTTTATTTTGCCGTTGAATAAGCTGTCAACTACAGGTCCGGGGACAGAAATGTCGCTTTTAAGTTAGTGTACATGGAGAAAGCACCTGATTTGGAATTTCTTAAAACAAGGCGCTCAAAATCAATCGCCCCTAAAAACTGAGCGGTTTTCGGTACTTAATATATCTCTATTAGCTGAAATTAGGTTTTCAGCTTCATAGCCTGACATTGGAGATTTTGAATCTTATGACACTGTCAACCCTTGTTTTCAGGCCTTGGGCAAATGCCTGCCAGATCGTGTAATCATCATGAACCAAAGCATTAACAGCTTGAAATGTTGATCCAGTTTTACTGTTGAATTCACGGCTGTTACGCGTCATGAAGTTCCTGGTTACATTAACATCAATTAATACGGGGAGGATATATACAGCGCTGCATAATTACTCAAAATGTCGCTGGTTTCGTAAAAGATGGTAGCTTATCCGTACACATCTTCGTAACAGCCAGTTTCCAATACGACGGTGATGATCGTTTTCATTTTAGCCCAACCCACCTTTCTTTTCCAATCCCCGATATCCCGTTTTCGCTTGTCCATGTCTTTCGGCGGTAATTGGTTTTCCGTCTTCGCGCGCCTTCTGATCATTGATATTTGCTCGTCCATAGTATTAGGCCCGATAGCTCTTCTTCTTTGATTCACGCTGATTAGATCGTCAAATGCCTTTTCTTAAACTTTTAATTGTCGGATAGTCCAGGTGGTCATAATGATCATGAGAGATGATCGGAATATCGATAGCTGGCATGTCTTGTACAGTGTAATGGCTGGCACCATCAAATGCGCTGACTACTCCGGGCAAAGGACCCGCAAGGCTACTGAATATCAGATCGATCGATATATTGATCCTCGTATGTTTGATCAATACCGAAGAGTGGCCAAACCAGACGACCACGGGCTTATCATCCGATAGTCCTTTCAGATTGGTTTTTGACCCAGGGAAGAAGGCTTAGGCGGCTTTACAGAATCCGGATGACTGAAAAGCATCCGCAAAAGGCTGATACGTTTGGCCTGCTGTGTGTCATCGGCATATTTTAAATTTTGAAACTGGCTGTTAACATAATTAGATTGAAGAGCATATTTCGTAGTATCATCCTTCCCAGGACTCCCGCCTAAAGAAGTCACCAGCCCGCAACCAAAAGGCAAGGAAATTGCCGCAAGAAAGCAACAGAATAAAAACAAGGCCCTTTTAAACAAGCTTTTGATTCTAAACATCATAACAACATCTTTACAAAGCACTGTATTTATTATCTTCTACAATTCGAAAATGCCAGTTAATCTGATGGTCTATAATTTACCGCAGGTTTAGTGGTATCTGCGCTGCTAATTGTTGCGGTTGCCCGGCTAGCAAATAGTATCTCAATACGAGGTATTAATGGTTTGATTGTTACGATTGGTTACTTTAATTGACCAGTGGAAATTGTCGGATTTGCCGATATCCATCAGCACGGCATCCTGGTAGCTTTTGCCATTATAATCAAACCTGACATTGGCCTGACCAAAACTATTGTTAGCCCCGTCATGAGACCGGTAAGAAAGGCTGCTGTGGCTGGAGGTAGCGCAGCCCGAACTGGAGCAGGCGCTGCGGACATTGCTGTAATCAAAAAAATGCACAGTACCATTTATATGTAAGCCGTCTGATTCATAATCTTTAAAGGTGACGACCACATCGATGGTAGACGTGTTAGTGCTGGAAGTTGATGACGAGGCGTGTGTAGCGGCATAACTACCGTTGACGGTTGCCGTTCCGGACGAGCCATTAAGTACGGTATTGGTATAAGTTTGGACAGTTTTGGAGAGATTCGGCCTCAGCGCGGCTGTCCACAAACCATTCATTTTTGAAAACAGCGCTTTGGCACCGGTCTCATCACTGATTGGCGTCCCGCCGCCATTGTTATCGTTTCCCTCTTTTTTGCAGGCAGCCAGCACGCAAACGGCGGCCAGAGCGATGGTGATCAATTTGTTTTTCATGGTGTGATTTTTTTATTCAAAATTATCGGGCTGCTTTGCCTGGATCAATAGAACAAAAGTTACATTTTATGTAAATTAGTGGCGTGCAGGTTAAATACATTTTCTATTTAACATTCGGGGTACTGCTTTTTTTAGCGGTAAGTGCCTGCGCACAGATGGAAACGGGGCTGGATAAAGACAGTCTGAAAAGAAAGCTATCGGTTATGCATGCAGATTCCGATAAGGTGCAGACCCTGATCAGGCTGGGGCAGCAATACGAAACCAATACCCCGGATTCGGCTTTGTATTATTATGAGGCTGCGGGCAAATTGAGTGAAGGTATACATTACCTGCAAGGCACGTTGCGTTATATCGCCAACTATACCGCCGTGCTGAACGTCCAGGGAAAGTTTAAAGAATCATTGCAGCTTAATTTAAGGGCAATAGGTATTGCCCGGAAGGGCCATTTGCAGCGGCAATTAATGAAGGCGCTCATCAATACCGCGGTCGTTTACCAATATACGGAGCATTACCGGGAAGCGGTGAATTATTATCTGCAGGCGCTGCCGCTGGTCGATTCTATAGGAACTTTACAGGAACGTTCGATCACTTACGGGAACCTATGCAGCCTTTACCGTAATTTAAAACAGCCGCAAAGCGCGTTACGGTACGCTCGGCTGGCATTGGCTTTCGGCGAAAAGAACCGGGATGATTACACGGTCGCGATGGCTTGTATAAACCTGGCTAATTGCCTGAAAGATATGGGAAAGGTACGTGAAGCGATCATTGATATAGAGCGGGCAGGAAGACTTGGCCTTAAATTAAATGACGATAATATACAGGAAACGGCCTTGATCAATCTTGGGGACGCTTACCTGTCGCTTAAAGAACCGGCTAAATATGTTCCGGCTTACAATGCGGCCCTGCCCCTCGCCCGCAAAATAAGTGACGTATCCGGGGAGTGTTTTGCTTTACACGGGGTCGCCCTGGGCATGTTTTTTAAAAAAGAATATCTCCAGGCAGAACGGCTGCTGAACACCTCTATGGCATTTGCCAGGCAGCACGACCAAAAGGAGGCCTGGAGCCGCATGCTGCTGCTCATGTCTGACGTGCAGATCGCACTGGGCCGCCCGGAAGCTTCGGAAGACTACCGCGGACGCTATGATTCAGTGACTAACGTGTTACTGAATGCATCACTGTTAAAAAACATACAGGAACTCGAAGCGCGGTATGGGGCGGAAAAAAAACGACGACAGCTTTTGCAGAAAGACCTACAGTTAGCGCGTAAGCAACGCTGGCTGGTGATCTCTTTGGCAGGATTAGCGGTATTGGGTCTGGTATTTTTGCTGGTTTACCGTAGGCAGGAAACCCTGCGGGTAAAAGCGATGCTAACCGGTGAGCAGCAGGAACGCCGTCGGATCAGCCAGGAAATGCATGACGACATGGGATCCGGATTAACCCGCTTATTGTTCTTAACCCGTTCTTTGATAGCCGGTCATGAGGCCGCGCCGAAGATCAGCGATGCTGTTAATGGCCTGATCCGCCAAATGAACGAAGTGATCTGGATGATGAATAACGAGCGGGATACGCTGGAAAGTTTGGTCGCTTACTTGCGTGCCGCTTGCGCGGAGCTACTGGATGCGTCAGGTATAGCTATGATCTTTACAGTACCGGATAAAATGCCGGACGTGATCTTAGCGCAGGAAGTAAGGCGGAATATGTACTTAGCTGTCAAGGAAGCCGTGCACAATGCGTGCAAGCATTCAGGGGCAAACACTATTACTATTGCCATCATTACGGATAAGGAATTAGCGGTTTCTGTACAGGATAACGGCCGGGGCATAGACCTGGCCGGAGCGGCTTTGGGCAATGGGTTAGGTAATATGCAGCAGCGTATGGAAAATATAGGCGGAAATCTTGAAATAGTTAGCGAAGCCGGGACACTACTGCGCTTCTCGGTGCCGCTATCCATATGACTTTTGTTCTATTATAAATGTGAGTAGCAAACAGGAACTTTACCTGATGGAAAATATACGCGTAAGTATTGTAGAGGATATGCCCGAGGTTAGGGATGGCCTGCGTTTCATTGTTGGTCAGGCTACCGGCCTGAGTTGTCTGGCGACTTATAGCAGCGGCGAAGAGGCTTATGCCGGCGTGCTGGCAGCGCC
Source organism: Mucilaginibacter rubeus (assembly GCF_014643835.1). Taxonomy (GTDB): domain Bacteria; phylum Bacteroidota; class Bacteroidia; order Sphingobacteriales; family Sphingobacteriaceae; genus Mucilaginibacter; species Mucilaginibacter rubeus. The sequence continues at coordinate 1,314,508 of NZ_BMKD01000001.1, forward strand.
ACCCGATATTGTGATTATGGATATTTCGCTGCCAGGCGAAACGGGTATTGATTGTATCAGGAGATTAAAAAGCAGGGGATTCGCCGGTCAGTTCCTGATGTTTACGGTTTACGAAGACAGCGACCAGATTTTTGAGGCGCTGAACGCCGGCGCCAGCGGCTATTTGCTTAAAAGCGCCGCACCCGAGAAGATTGTCTCTGCCGTTCAGGAACTTTATGAAGGCGGTTCCCCGATGAGCGCCGCCATCGCCAGGCGGGTGGTCAACTCATTTCGCTCGTCGGGTGAAGGCGATAAACTGAGTTCACGTGAAATGGAGGTACTGAACTTGTTATCGAAAGGCTTTTTATACAAGGAGATCGCGGCGCAGCTTTTCCTGAGCGTGGGTACCATCCGGCAGCATATCCATCATATCTATGAGAAGCTGCATGTGCAAAACCGCACCGAAGCGCTCAATAAGGTGTTTGGCAAAATGTAACCTTGGTTCTATTGAGGCGCTTTCTTCAGCGGGCTAATTTTGATGCATCACTCACCAAAATCAAAGCTTATGAAAACGCTGAAAATGTTCATCCTTTTAGCCGCCCTTCCTGTCCTGGCTGCGGCACAAACCAAAGAACAAGCGCTCCAAAGTATTAAAGACCGCAAAGGCTGGTACATCGGTCTGGGTATTTATTACGCTAACCTGACCACGCATTGGAAGTACGATCAAACGCCGCCGGGCACCGGCGTGCCTTTCTTCGATGCTCGCAGGGTTTCGGCCACGAGGAAAGCCGTACGCTAATCACCCTTGGTATCGAGCGTAAATCCATTTTTGGGACACCGGCCCTCAGAGACGGTATATTTGTCAACCATTATGATTATAGCGGTAACTATCGGGGGACGGAATATACACCCATCTATAATTTCGTTGATTTTGATTTCGGCGCTGATGTATTGATCGACCCCACTGGCAAAACTTACGCGCATTGGCTGGACACCGATGAGCCTATATCTTCCGGCGGGCTAAGCGCCGGCGCTTCCGCTTATATCCGTATGTCCTGGCAATTCATTTTATCACCCAAACTTCGCTTTACACCGTTCTCCGTGGCCATTGGCGGGCAATATCTGCATATCAAAAATAACGGTGATGGCTCAGCCCAAAGCCCGCTATTGAAGGATTTTAATTACGACCAGGGCTGGAATGAAAACCTCAGCACGCTTTACTTATCAGTGGGAACACTGGGCATAGAAACCGGCAGTCTGAGCATTACACCGGAGGTGAGGGTACTCACGCTCAGCGCTGCTTCTACCAGCCTTAAACCCGCCCGTATCATTGGCGATGTGCAAAAGGAGTCGAATCCGACATTGATCAGCGTGGGGGTCAAGGTGTTGAAGAAGTTTTAATGGCCATCATCAACACTTGTGATTCTAATTAATTTCAAAATTTTAATCTCATTGCGAAAAATCCGCAAACACCGATTTAAGCCAGAGAATCTGGCCTTATGCATATAATCTTAGTATGACAACAGTTATAAGACGCATTGCCGAACAAACCATACTTGCAAACGCATTGGCCCCGGTTGAAACTAAGCTTAAGAAAACTGATTTAAAATAAGGAAATCAGCGAATTAAATCCAATTTGAAACTTATTCCGACAAACCGAAAACAATCTCCGTCATATCTCAAAACAGCCTGTCTTAGCAAGAATGTTATTTTTATTTGGATTTATTCTAAATAATGAGTTATTTTTGGCGCATCATTTAATCCCGCCATTCATGAAACGAAATATACCTTAAGCGATTGTTAAAAAAATGAACCCGGTGCTCCGTCGCCAAACATCACACCGGGTATTGTCAACAGATCCTTCAACCTATTAACTATTACAAAACTATGGATTATTTATTACTATGCGGTAATACCTTTACATCCTGCCCTTTCAAACGTATCTTTAAAGCAACCTGTACCATTATTTTTATCCTTTGCAGTCAATTCAGTTTCGCCCAATCACCAACAGCGACCATCCAGGGGACGATCAAAACGCACGGAGGCTTAACTGCTGCCTCGGCAACGGTCTCTTTAAATGGAACCTATAAAGGGGCAACCGCATCGGATAGCGGCACTTACCGCATCAGCAACATCCATCCTGGTAAATATACCGTCGTGGCAAAACTGGTAGGCTACCTCTCCTCTTCCAGGGAAATTGTACTTCATGCAGGTGAAACTTTAAGTATTGATTTCACCCTTGCCGACGATAAGCGGGAATTAAATGAAGTGACCGTCAGCTCCGGCTATAATAAGTTTGCTAAAAAGGAAACGCAGTCCGTTGCCAAAATGCCGTTAAAAAACCTGGAAAACCCGCAGGTATACAACGTGGTGCCCAAGGAACTCCTGCAAGACCAGGTGATCGTCAGCTATAATGATGTACTGAAGAACGTTACGGGCGTCAGTCAATCCCTCGTCAACGGCTCCAATTCTTTTAACCTGAGAGGATTCAGTACTTCCAGTTATCTTCGTAATGGCCTTCAGGACACCAAGCCAAACAGCATCGAAGTTGCTAATATCGAACGCATAGAAGTGCTGAAAGGCCCTTCCGCAACCTTATTTGGCAACGCTTTGTCCTCTTTTGGCGGTTTGCTGAACCGGGTAACCAAAAAACCTTTCGAAACTTTTGATGGTGAGCTCACTTATACCGTTGGCGGTTTCGGGCTGAACAGAGTTACAGGAGACTTCAATACACCGCTCAACAAAGAAAAAGGCTTATACCTGCGCACCAATGTTGCCTATAACAATGAAGGCAGTTTTCAGGATGCGGGCTTTACCAAACGTTTCTTTCTCGCGCCTTCGTTATTGTACAAGGTTAACGACCGATTAACCCTTTCCTTTGATGCCGAGATCTATAACCAGAAAGCCAATGATTTTAACCGACTGTTTCCGCAGGCATCTTTTACAAAGACCAACCCCACCACGCTGGGCATCGACTGGACAAAGTCCTACAGCAGCAATGACTTGTATCAAACCACGCCCTCGGTGAGTATCTATGGCCAGGCCTTATATAAGATTTCCGATCACTGGAAATCGCAAACTTCATTCTCACAAACCAATTCCGGTGTGGAAGGGTACTGGAGCTACAACAACATTTTAGGAGACACTGTGGTATCCCGTAACCCGGCCTATCGGAATACGGATTATAACTACACCGAATTTCAGCAAAACTTCAACGGCGATTTTATGATCGGCGGACTGCGTAACCGCTTAGTGGCCGGGCTGGATTACTTTACCAATACGATTAAAAACTCTGGCGTACAGATCTATGGATTTGACCAGGTTAAGATCAGCGGGAACGATCCGCGCTATAACCAACTGACTCCCGCCGCGCTTGATAAAGCTTTTGCGGCTATTCCCTATACCAAAACCCAAGGTTCGCAAAGCATTTACAGTGCCTATGTCTCCGACGTTTTAAACGTTACTGACCAGCTTTTAGCGATGGCCAGTTTACGTGTTGATCACTTTGTGAATGATGGCACCAGGAACATTAATACCGGGACGACCACGGGCAAATACAATCAAACGGCGCTATCACCCAAATTAGGCCTGGTTTATCAGCTCATCCCCGAACAGGTCGCTCTCTTCGGTAACTACATGAATGGCTTCAGCAACAATGCCCCGGTAAGCCAGCCGGACGGATCGCTTTCCGCTTTCAAACCAAGCCAGGCCAACCAATGGGAAAGCGGTGTAAAGCTGGACTTGTTCAATGGCAAATTAAACAGCACGGTAAGCTATTACCATATCAAAGTAAGTGATGTGATCCACAGTGATTTTACGCCAGGGCGTTCTGCCTACCAGGTTCAGGACGGCGGGCAGTTGAGCAAAGGCTACGAAGCCGAGGTGATCGCCCATCCTTTCGCAGGTTTTAATCTGATCGCCGGTTATGCGCATAACGATATTTACACGATTAACACTAATCCTAATGTAGACGGTTTGCGCCAATGGACTGGGCCGTCAGAAACGGCAAACCTTTGGTTAAGCTATCATTTTCTCAAAAGTAAGTTTAAAGGCCTGGGTCTGGGTATTGGCGGTAACTATAACGGCAAAGCTTATATCATGCAATCCAGGTCCGCAGGAGAGTTCTACCTGCCTGCTTATACTGTATTGAATGCCGCAATCAGCTACGATCAGCCGGTTTACCGGGTAAGTTTAAAGATGGATAACCTGACCGATAAAGTGTATTGGGGCAGTTACGTGAGCCAGATGATGCCACGCAGGTTCAGTGCAACGATCGCCTTTAAATTAAAATAATGAGCGCTTTAAATATCAAAAGATGGTTTTGGATCCACCGCTGGACCAGCCTGATCTGTACGTTATTCCTGCTGCTGCTATGCCTTACCGGGCTGCCGCTGATATTTCACGAAGAGATAGAACAGCTTTTAAGTACGGATGCCCCCTACCAGGTTTTGCCTGAAAATACGCCAATGGCCAATCTGGATCAAATGCTTAACGCTGCGCAGCGGCGCTATCCCAAAGAAACATTAAGTTTCGCTTTTATAGATGATGATGAGCCGCAGGTTGTTATTTATATGATGCCGGACCTTAAAGGCAAGCCCGACACCAGGCATGCCATGCAGTTCGACGCCCGTACGGGAAAATTATTGAAGGATGAGCCTCCCGCGTCCCGGCAGCCGCAAACTTTCCTGGGGTTGATGTTTTCTCTGCATACTGATCTGTTCGCAGGCTTGCCGGGCGAGTTATTTTTGTGCCTGATGGGGCTTCTTTTTGTATTTTCCATTATTTCGGGGATCGTATTATACGGTACCTTCATGAAAAAGCTGGACTTTGGTACCGTTCGAAAAGGGCGCTCCGCCCGCCTGAAATGGCTCGACCTGCATAACCTTATCGGGATCGCGACCGCTGTCTGGCTGCTTGTTGTCGGCGTAACGGGCGTGATCAATGAGCTTTCCAAACCACTTTTCGGACTGTGGCAAATGACGGACGTTAAAAAGATGCTGATGCAGTACCAGAACCGGCCGCTGCCGGAGCCTGGTCATTTGAGTTCGGTACAGGCAGCTTATAACACCACTAAAAAAGCGTTACCTGGTATGACGATAACCAGTGTCATTTATCCGGGAAATGTATTTGGAACTCCTTATCATTTCTTACTTTATACCAAAGGAAGTTCCGCCCTGACTTCCCGGTTATTTACACCGGTACTGATCGATGCCTGGACCGGCAAGCTGGATGCTATAGTGAACATGCCGGGTTATTTAAAAAGCCTAGAGATCTCACGTCCGCTTCATTTCGGCGACTATGGCGGTTTGCCCCTGAAAATTATCTGGGCTGTATTTGATTTGCTTGCCGTAGTGGTCTTAATCAGCGGAATCTATTTATGGATTGTCCGGCGAAAATTTTACGCCGATTACTTTTTAAACTTATCCAAGGAAGAAACCAATGAATAATTTGCAATTCAAGAAAGTATGGGCCATGCCGCTGCTGCTAGCGGCCCTGACCTTGTTTGGCCTGCTTGCCGCGTTGTTAGGTGCCGGGTATTGGTGCCTTTTCGCCTGGATTACCATCTTGGTGCCTTTGCTGCTGATTATCCAAAAGACATGGCTTAAGCGATAAGGCTTAAAGTGAAGCGATTATATGCACGGTGTGATGGTACTATCTCAGGAAATCAACGAGTTACTCGCTCCTGCGCCTTTCATTGTTAATTTCCTTACGAGCAGATCGATTTTGGAAATGAGTGGCGAGCCACAGAGGGTACAATGATGAGACACCGCTAATGTTTTCTCGTTAAATTGTAATGATAAAGTTAGGACCGTTTCCTGATTATAGATAGACACGCTGCACTTTTTATTAAAGCAATAATAATTCACGGTGGCGTTTTCCATTTTCGGTTTTTACCTGGAATACCGCTAACATAGTGCCAAATCGCTGTGGGAATTTGTTCTAGTTGGAAATTGGTTAGTTTTTCTCTTATCGTTGTGCTACATGTGAAATTATAATTCGATCGTCTGATAACCAGGTCAGACCAGTGGTTTTGAATTTCGCAGCTCTTCAAAGAGTTCAATAACTTTTTTTTGCAGATCGATCACTTCGGTCTCCCGGGCAAATAGCTTCTCGTGCAGTACGTTAAGCTTATTGGGCCATTGGTTGAAGTTTGCATCGTTAAGTGTTAAAAGCTCGGTTACTGAGATTTCAAAGACAGCGGCAATTTGTGCGAGTCTTGACAAGTAATTTTGGAAAAATTTGCTGAACACATCGCTCCCGAAAGGCAGTCGCATTTCGCCTCCCTTTAATAAAATGGCTAACTTAGCAGGTGATGACCGACATTGAACGTTTCAACCTCTATTGGCTTAACCATGCCATGACTGCCCCGGTAGCGTCGGCAGAACAGTATTATTTCGATGCCCATACCAAAACGCCTTGTCGAACGGTTAGCAGGCATCGACGCTGAAGCATCTGAAATCGTTGAAATTCCAAGATTGAATGTCCGGGACAAGGTTTCCGTGCAATTGTTATTTCTGTCGAAATTCCCCGGCATTATCCATGAGGAAAAGCTGAGGCTTGCCGCCGAACAGCAACAGGATGCCCAGGGTTTTATCCTGGATAAACTCGAAGCTATGGACCCTGTCCTGCTACCTTTGTCAGGGTACTGGGAAGACTTTAAGTTAAAGACGATCCAATATTACCTGGAAAAATTCACCGGCATCATCGGCATAGCCTCAAAAATGTTTTAAATTAGGCTGCAATCTGAAAACTGAGTTAGATCGTAATTTTTTTAATCAATTATGAGGCTTATACTGCCCATCTTATTTTTGACGATACTCTCGATAAAAGCATTTTCTCGGGAGGTGGCATCTGATAGTCTTGCAAATATTGCGCGAAATGCGATGTTCACCGATGCTTACATTCAAATTGAAGGTAAATTACACTCGAAAAAACTAAAAGTGGAGGTTAATTTGGGAGATACCCCGGAACAGACGAAGGCAGGAAAGGAGTATTCCGAAAAGCTGACAGGTAAAAGTCATATGCTGCTATCTTAAATTTCATGGTTCAAAACGAATTCGAACCCGTTCAAACGCTTGGATACACGGAGGCCATTCGGGAACAGGCGGCACTACGGGTATTTTTTTTATCACGAAGAAAAATACAGCGCCCCGATAGCCATTCGTAATGATCAACTTGCGTAAAAGTAATCCTGAGGTTATTTGTCAATGCTTTCACTTTCTCCTGATGCTCAGCGAAAAGCGGGGCAGTACCGTTTTTCCGTTTTTCACCCTTTGTTTTTCCCCTCACCAGCCTGCTTCCTTCTTGCCTCGTTTCTAAAAGCCGTTACTATTGTGGCAGGTCAATCTAAACCGTTATTCAAACAATTCCTGGCTATCGACATAATAGGCTTTGCGTTTATCGAGCTCGGCTTTAAGAATAGGTTCACCGCTGAGTGTCAAGGTTTGTTTCGGCCGGCGCACCTGCAGAAAATCGCGTTCCTTTTCAGTGATGGTTATCCGGAAAGTTTTTACGGATATGGTTTTCTGCATCAGTAATAAATCTTTAATAGCCTGGGTTAAAATTTCAATATCGGCTTCAGGTATTTTATTGGCTTTACAGCTGTTGCCGGCCTACGCCTCGTCGTAACGATCATTCCGCCAGGGATAGGCGGTGTTGGAATAACCACGCTCTTCCCAGAAACCCAGCTTGTTCTCCGCCAGGAACTGGATGCGTTTGATCCATTTGGCGCCTTTCCAGGCATAGAGCTGCGGCGTGACCATGCGGCAAGGGCCGCCATGTTCCTGGGGCAGCGGCTGCCCATCGAAGGTGTGGACTAACAGTACATCCGGCTTCAGTGCTTCTTCCAAAGCGATATTGGTGGTATAAGTATCGTAACCATAACAAAGCAGGTGCGTCGCTTCGGGCTTGGGTAGCACAAGCGCGGCCAAATCGATCAGGCTGACGCCTTTCCAGTGCATATCCAGCTTGGACCAGGTGGTAACGCAATGAAAGTCGGATGTATCTTTCGTTTGGGGCAGGGTCATAAAGTCTTTCCAGGTCAGCACGACCGGGTGTTCTACAGCGCCGTCAATGGTCAGCCGCCACCGTTCCTGCGGGATATTGGGATGATAGCCCAGGTCAAGGACGGGCCACTTGACCGTTTTGGTCTGCCCGATCGGGATTGCGGGCATGCCATGACGGTTAGGCGGGCCGGAGCCTTTCGGCTGATCGTCCGCCAGTGAAGGCGTCGCCTGCATCTGCTGCTCGAAGCGTGCTTTAAGTTTCATCCGCGCTTCTATGATACGTTCCAGTTTTTCCGGTTCTTCCATACGCTAAGTTAAGCATTTAATGCTTCAGCTAGTAAACGGTAAGACTTTAGCCGAGCCTGCTGATCATAAATGTGCGAAGTCGCCATCAGTTCATTGATGCCCGCGTGCTTAATAAAATCATTCAGTTGCGCCTGCACCGTTTCCTTACTACCAAAGAAGGAATAGGCCAGCATCTGCATGGCCGCTTCCTGTTCAGCCGCGCTCCAGATGCCGGCCATACTTTCTACAGGCGGTGGTAAGGGTTGCCTTCTACCAGTAATAATGCCCTTGAACAATTGCTGTAAGGAAGTGGCGAGGTATTGCGCCTCTGCATCCGTATCAGCGGCCACTACATTCACACAGGCCAGCACATAGGGTTCGGACAAATGACGGGATGGCTTAAAAGTTCTCCGGTAGAGTTCAATTGCCTGCAGAAAATAGGCCGGTGCGAAATGGCTCGCGAAAGCATAAGGCAGGCCTTTGGCAGCCGCCAGTTTAGCGCTGTCCAGGCTGGAACCGAGTATCCAGACCGGGATATCCAAACCCTCGCCGGGAACGGCGCTGACCCCATTCGGATGATCGCCCGCAAAATAATGCTGGAGCGATGCCACATCCTGCGGAAAATGAAAGGCGGCGTTCATATTCTCGCCCCGGATGGCCAGCGCGGTCGCCTGATCGCTGCCCGGCGCCCTGCCCAATCCCAGGTCAATCCGGCCCGGATAAAGCGTTTCCAGCGTACCGAACTGCTCGGCGACTACCAGAGGTGAGTGATTGGGCAACATAATACCGCCTGAGCCGACACGGATCGTGGAGGTCTTACCGGCGATATGTCCGATCAGTAAACTGGTAGCTGAACTGGCCACGCTCACCATATTATGATGCTCGGCAAACCAGTAACGCGTGTAGCCCAGGGCTTCCGCCTGCTGCGCATTTGCTACACTATAGTTAAAACTGTCCGCAATGGTATGTCCCTGGATGACCGTCGCCAGGTCGAGAACCGAATAGTTGATCGCTGCCATGCTGCAAAGTTAGCCGATGCCAAACCGGCTTCTGTCAGCTCAGTTCCATTTTCAGGATGCCGGATCAGGGTAGCCTAGCGATTTACAAATTCACCTTGCTGTTCGGCAACCTGGTTACCCCATTGCAGGATGGCATTAAGCAGTGGAATGCAGGATCTTCCAAATTCGGTTAAGCCATAGATCACTTTGATCGGCGGCTTTTCGCCGTAGACCTTTCGATAGATCAAACCATCTTCTTCCATTTGCCTGAGCTGCAGGCTCAGCGTTCTTTCGGTTACGCCGGGCATTTCCTTGCCGAGCTCGCTGTACCGTTTAGCCGCATCTTTCAAATGGTAAAGGATGACCGCCTTCCATTTCCCGCCTATCAGGTCCATCGCCAGGCTTACGGTGCAAGGATATCGCTTGTCACGGAGCTGGATAAAATCGCTTTTACATTCTGTTCGCATGGGTTCGTTAGGCTATCCAAATGGATAGTTATTGCAAAACTATCGAACGATAAATAGTTTTGCAACTATCATTTTTATAGTTTAATTTATGAAATCGGAATTCAATCAAACAGCGCTCAAACCGCTGATCACCATCACAGGAATTTTAGGCAAGCAGGGCTACAGCGCCGCACAAACGCTTTTACAAAGTGGCCGGTACCGGGTGCGCGGTATTACCCGCCGTACGGATTCACCGAATGCGATCAGCCTGAAAGAACAAGGTGCGGAATTAGTTAACCTGCCACTGGATATCGGTCATCAGAAAGCTTATACCGAAGCATTCCGCGGCTCGCACGGCGTTTTCATGATGACGCCTGGTATCGCGCCGCCGGATACCCACGAATTTGAGTTGGGTAAGCAACTGGCCGATGCGGCGGTGGAAGCCGGGGTACAGCACGTGATCTTCAGCAGTCTGGAAAACGTTGATGAGATCACCCGGGGAAAGAAGTTCGCACCACATTTTACAGATAAAGCCAGGATCGAAGCCTATATCCGGACACTGCCTGTTACCAGTTCCTTTATTTATATGGCTTTTTTCTACACGAACCTATTGGAGTTTTATACGCCGCTGGTCAGGGAGGATGGTACGCTGGTCTTTCCCATCTATCTGCCGGAAGACTTCCGCGCGCCTTTTGTTGATCCCTTAACAGCTACCGGGCCCGCTGTATTGGAGCTATTTTCTGACCAGCAGCAATATGCCGGGCAGCCCTTGCCTGTGATCGGCGACATCATTTCGCCGCGGGAGATGGTAGCTACTTTTAGCCGGGTAACCGGCAAAAAGGCCGTTTACAGTTCAGCTTATTCGCGCGAAGACTTTCTCCGGTATTTCCCGGCGTTTGCTTCCAACGAACTGTTGGTGCAGGAAACTATCGGAATGGTGACATACGCCGTGGAAGATGGTTATTTCCGCGAAGGCCGCGACCTGGAATGGAGCCGCCGGACCGATCCCGGTACCCTAACCTGGGAACGTTTTTTGCGCAAGACCGGATGGCAGGGCGAAAAGATCAGCTTTTAAACTGATCTGCCTTCCGGCTCGCCACGATGATCACCGGCTTTTTTATGCGGATTAATTTATTACATAGGCGATATCTTATCCCTGGCAAAGGGACACGTTATTCAGAATAACTCCAAATAAAAACAGGGACACTTTTTAATGGGTAATATTCTTTCCGGCTGCTGCTATCACAGCAACAGTAACGGACGCATGGAGTGGGATATGGACTAAAGAAATCATCAAATTTGTGCGCCGGCAATCTTTTCCCGGCGTTTTTTGTTAAGGAACAAACACAGCGCATGAAAGCACCGCATTTATTTTTTATCGTTAACCCCTCGGCCGGCAAAGACGAACCTATCGTAGAACAGATCGGCGAAGTATTCCGGGACAGCGGGACAGTGATCACTGTTCACGTATTGGATAAAGAAGAAGAACCTGCCGAACTCATCCGTTCGGTGCTGAATGAAACCGATCTCGTAGCCGTTTATGGTGGTGATGGCAGTGTGACGCAGGCCGCTGCGGGTTTGATAGGAACCGGCAAACCCCTGCTCATTATTCCCGGCGGAACGGCCAATGTTTTTGCCAAAGAACTGGGTATCCCGCAAGATACCATGGAAGCTTTAAAGCTGTTCCGCGACCAAAAGTATCGCTTGCAAGCGGTAGATACAGGACTGGTTAACGGCCGCTCTTTTCTTTTGCGGGTCAACCTGGGCATCATGGCAGAAATGATCACCGAAACCGACCCGGGTTTGAAGGACAAGATCGGCCAGCTGGCTTATGGTGTTGCCGCGGTGAAAAGCGCTGTAAAGACCGAACCGGTTGCTTACCATTTAACGATAGACGGCAAAACGGCCGAAGCAACCGGCGTAGCCCTGACTGTCACCAATTCCGGCAGCATCGGTATCGGCGGCTTGCAAATGTACCCGGAGATCAGTGTCAATGACGGCTTACTGGATATTATACTGCTCAAAGATGCAGGATTGCTATCGCTGCTCAAAGCTGCGGGATCCAGTCTACTGAATCAAACAACCGACGCCGTTGATCATTGGGCCGGTAAGGACATTACGATCAGGTTGCCTGAAAAACAAGCATATCTCTGTGACGATTGTGAAGCAGAAGCTAAAGAACTTACGCTAAAGGTTGTTCCGGGCTCCTTAACGATTGCTGTGCCATGTTAACGAAAATTAAAAGTATCATTACCTTGCTGGTTATTTTCTGGCAGAAGATATGGGATAATATTTACCGTTTCTTTAATGGCGTTCCAACCCTGAAGCGCAGCCAGATCACCGCCAATCTTTTTTTAGGGAGCCAGTACAGCCTGATCGGCCTGCAAAAACTCAAAGCACTGGGCATCACTGCTATTGTCAATATGCGGGAACATCCGGCTTTCGCCGAGTCGAAATACGAAGGATTCCATTACCTGCATTTGCCGACGGTTGACAATACCCCGCCGCCGCTGGAAACATTGGTCAAAGGCGCGGAATTTGTCACTCACGAGATCAAAGCCGGCGGCAAGGTTTATATTCACTGCCGTCAAGGCCTCGGGAGGGGACCTACCATGACCATTGCCTACCTGATCAGTACCGGCCTGACTTATGACGCTGCTTTTGCACTGGTCAAAAAGGTGCGCTCTTTTATCAACCCACGGTCATCGCAAATTGCTCAGTTAAAAGCATTGGAACAATACTATCAGGAACATCCCCAACCAGTGAGCGTGACCCCTAAATAATTAAAGCGGTTGGGCCAAACCCACCAGCAGTCCTTCGGCACCTCTGATATAACAAAGCCGGTAAGCATTTTCATATTGTACGATTTCGCCAACCAGCATTGCGCCTTGTTTTTGCAAACGCTCCACCAGTTCATCAATATTCGTCACGGCAAACATCGCCCGCAAATAACCCAACGCATTGACCGGTGCATTGCGGTGATCCTCGATGACCCCGGGATCAAGAAAACGCGATAGTTCTAAACGGCTGTGTCCATCCGGCGTCACCATCATCGCAATCTCTACCCGCTGGTCAGGGAAGCCTGTGATCCGGCCCGCCCATTCACCTTCAACGACCATCCGTCCCTCCAGTTTCAAACCGATTTCGCTAAAAAAAGCAATCGCTTTATCCAGGGATTCCACCACGATCCCCATATTGTCCATTCTCAATAATTCGCTTGTTGCCATAAACCTGTTGGAATAAAATTTGTTAACTATTAACTAATTATTCATAACAAATATATCGACCTATGAGTACAAGAGGAAGTAAAGTGGAAAGGAATTCCGTTTCGAATCAGCCCCACGAGATCAAATATGAAGCACAAAAGGAAGGCACCAGTGCCAAAGCCATCAAAGAAGCCAAGAAATCGGTAGGCAACCAGCGCGCCGCCATTGAAAAGAAGGTGAAATGAGCCGGGCATTTGTCAAAGAGGGCGATGCCGATCAGCTCAAAGATGTGGCAAAGAACATGGCTTCGCTGCTCTTCTTTTTAAAACGCGAGAATGGCGGCCCGGTATATGAACTGCATACCCGCTATAGCGAGAAATACTGGAAAGAAGTGTATGAAATGAGCGATGGCTTAGGTTATATGCTCAATGACGAGAACCAATGGCAAATCATATTAGACTAATGAACACCCCAGGAAAAAACAAAGAACAAACCGATGAGATCGGTGATGACTTAGAAAGCGGCAATGGAGTTAACCTGGCGATCGAACAGCAAGGCGATGACGCTGCCGCCGGAATCCCGCGCGATACCGATGCGGAGAAGCTTTTAAGAAATTGGTTGATCAGGGCTGGACCGATGCCATCCGTCAGCTATATCCCAACGAACGGATCTATACCTTTTGGGATTACCTGCGCAATGCTTACGGCCGGGATGCCGGGCTACTGCTGGATCACTTTCTGCTCAATAAACATATCGCGCCGCGTTTAAGTACCGAACAGGTAGACAAACATGTACGCGACTGGGAACACAGCAGCGACCACGCGCCGGTGTGGATCGAACTGGCATGATATTTAAACCAATTAAACCATGGACACCAAACAGCATTTAAAGCGTTTCCTGGACGCTCAAAGCAGCGATTACGAAACAGCACTGGCCGAGATCAAAAGCGGCCGCAAGCGCAGCCATTGGATGTGGTATATCTTCCCGCAAATTGCCGGTTTGGGAAGCACTGCAACATCCAGGCATTATGCAATAAAAGACATTAGCGAGGCTACCGACTTCTTATTTGACGAAACCCTGGGCCCGCGACTCGTTAAGATCTGTAAAACCCTGCTGGAATTGCCCACCAATGACGCTTTTGAAGTTTTCGGGGACCCCGACGATCTCAAGCTCAGATCAAGTATGACCTTATTCGACGCCGTGCCGGCTACTTTCCCGGTATTCGGGCAGGTATTGGATAAATTCTATCGCGGCGAACGTGATCAGCGCACACTGGATATTTTAAAGCAGCAAAAAATATGAAACTCGGCCCGCAGCTTTTAGCCCTGCTCGATAAGCAATATACACCATCTCAGTTGACAGAAATGGTCTTTCAACGCTATGACCTCGCATTTAAAACCGATGAAACGGGACGCCCGGTCTTATTATTCATCGGCAAAAAAGACGGCCAGGGTAAGATCAAAGGCGAAGGGCCACTGGGACAATAGGGGCAAAATATGAAAAAGAAAAGCTACAAGATCACGTTCAGTTTGCAGGAAGGCTACGCACCCGGCGCAAAAATTCACCGTATCAGCACTGCCGAACGCGTCATTAAAGATTGGCTCGCTGAACGCCTGCAGAAAAAGGAGCCCATCGTGACAGGGCTTTTACAACAAGGCACCTGGTTTTTTCCGGCGAACGACGCCGTCAGCGCATCGCCCACCGCTATCTTTACCGGTGAGCTTTCTGAACCAAAAGACATGAAGCGCAGCAACAAAGAGGTGAAAAATACGCTGCGGTCGCTGACAGCTTTGTTGAAGGAGCGGTTCAAACAAGAATCGGTCTTTATCGTTTATCGTGAAAAGAACTGGTGCGTATGATCAACCAAACAGAAACGCAGGAATTACATATAGATGATGATGGGGTGTTTCCCGGAAACAGGCTGCCGGCGCTGTTGTATAAAGGCGCTCTGGATATTCCGTTTTTGTTTCCGGCCACGCATGTCAGCAAGCTGTTTGCGGCAAACGGATGGAGCAATAGCTGGGATGCGGGCATTTTCACCTATCACCATTACCACAGCGTCACCCATGAAGTGCTCGGCATTTATTCGGGCAAGGCCCGTGTTCAGTTAGGTAACGATGCCGGTCCCGTCATCCTGCTGGAGAAAGGCGACGTACTGATCATTCCGGCCGGTGTAGTCCACAAAAATCTCGATGAAGAAAATGATGTTGGCGTGGTCGGGGCTTACCCGGACGGTAAAGATTACGATATGAATTACGGCAAACCCGGTGAAAGGCCAGGAACCGATAAGAATATCGCAGCCGTGCCCTTGCCCAAAACAGATCCGCTGACGGGCGAAGTGATCAAACAATGGAAAAATTAAAAAAGGAGGATTTTATGCCATGGTATAACGGCGACTACCCGCCATGTTATAAAAACCAGCCGAAATACCTGCGGGAAAAAGCGATAGAAATCGCTAACGAGATCATTAAGGAAAGCGGCGACGAAGGCATCGCTATCGCAACCGGGCTGAAACGGGCACGGCAATATTTCGAAGAGCACCCGGAAGAAGTACCTGAAAACGAAAAGTAATCATGCCCTCTGCAGTCATCAAATCTTACAGCTATGATGCCGCCAGCGAAACGCTGGAGATCGTATATCACTCCGGCAAGGTTTATCATTACCTCAACGTGCCTGAAAAAGTATTTAAGGAGATGCGCTCTACCATGGTCAAAGGTATCTGGTTCAACCGGTACATCAAGGGCAAATATCCGTTCGAGGAAGCTACGCCAGGTTTAAACCAAACGAATTTATTTGAAGATCAACTAAAAAAAAGTCCGTAAGACAGACTTGTGTTAACGCTGATACCCGCTCCTCGGTTGGTTGCCATTATTTGGCGAGCTTTTAGAATTGAAGCCGATACAAACCAATCACGACTATTCCAGGTTCGCGCCTGCCGTCACGAATGAACAGGCTTTGCCGGCTGAACTGTTCAGGGAAATGGTAACGCCCAGGCAAAAAAAATGCCCGGCGGGCCCCGCCGTGGAATGGCCATTTTTACCAACGGGAACAACGGCTTCGCCTTGATCAAGCAGGTCCTGAAAGCGGCGTTTCACTTGAAAGAACTTACGTCTTAAAGTAGAGAACGGCTCCGAAATTAACTGTGGCGGGCGGCAATCAGCGCCAGGGTACTCCTCCTTTGACCATATTCGTTCAGCTTCATTTATTTAACCCTATTTAGCGGTCTGTTGGAAGCCATTCCCTTTTATGCTGCGGTTTTGCCTTTGGCATCTATTAACTGAAAGCCCGCCTTCACGGCCCTCGTTTTTTTCATATAGCGTACTTCCAGGGAATCCCTATAATTAATGGCCAGTTTAATTTTATCCGGGCTTAAAAAAGTAGCTGTAAAAGGATAGTTTTCTCCTATGGTGATCCTTCCGGCGATGTAATTGGCCTGTTGATCACGGATCTTAAAATAGCCGGTATAACAATGTAGTTTTCTGGTTACGCTTATCTTGCCGCCGGGAAAAAAGGCGATCTGAAAATTTTTTAACGAGTCCGCAACCGGATCTTTCTCCGTCCAATAGCCATAAATGGTATTGGCAGGTTCTATTCGTTTGGTATAGGTTTTGAAATCAAAACCTGAACAAATACCGAGAACGATAAAGCTGCTTAATACGATAGTTTTCATAGCGATCCATTTTTTTATCACTCATCTAAAATTAGGTGAGAATGAAAAGATGGTCAACAGATTTAACGTTTTTTAACAACCATATCTTGCCAATCGGCGTTCACCTATGTATAGCAACGCTATACTTTGTATGTTTTTCTCATCTAATAAAACGTTTTACCAAAATCTATAGATACCTGTCTTTTCTCCTGATGCTCAGCGAAAAGCGAGGCAACACCGTTTTTCCGTTTTTCACCCTTTGTTTTTTCCCTCACCAGCCTGCTTCTTTCTTGCCTCCCAAAGCATCGCAAATTTTGCCGCTTCTATCTCGTAAGACTTTTATAAAAGGCTACGGCATAATAAAGCATTCTGCTTTACCCTTGGGGACTTAAGCGGCTGAAGCCGTCCCTGCGCCGACCAAAAAAGGGCCATTGCCTGGTTATTTTGCTGCGCTCAATTAGAAAAGATGCATAGCGCTGGTTGAACTGGCGAACACCGATGATTTATTTAAAGAGCTGAACGCTTAAGTAATAGTTCAATCCCAATTGAATTCAGAAGTTGCCGGAATCGAACACAAATCGTCCGTTTTCGTTACAACCTGTTTTTGCTACCTTGTCATAAATAATTAATTTTCAATGATATTCACCCATGGAATGCGTATTGTTGCAAACTTTTTATTGGAAAACTTTACAATAAAGATCGGCATTACTGAGATAGTTTACCTGGGAGCGATCTATAGTAGCCTGGGTATGGCTGCACTTCTGGTTGTTGATAAAAGAAGCCCGAGGAAGGATTGCTGGCCATTAGCAGTGGCCCTGGTCTTGATGCAATTTTCCCTTGTGAGCATCGTGGCTATAAAAGGGCGGTTCCCTGTTGATCTGCCAGACAGCCTCATGGGTTTAGGCCCTCTGATTTACTTTCAGGTATTGAAGAAATGCCGGCCACTTGAAAAGCTTACATCAATGTACACATGGCATTTCCTTCCCTTGCTCATCACTTTAGGCATTCCGTTATGCTATCCCGCAAAAGCGACATGGCTAAACGCGTTCTCCCCGGTTTCAGTCCTGCTTTACCTGGTGGCGGCTCATCGGGAAATAGTGGCCATGTATCATAGCCGAACCTTTATCGAGGGTGACCGTAACAGGAACGAAATAGAATGGCTTCACCGGCCTTTGATAATGTTAGGCGCAGTCTGGCTGCTCTTGTTAATTTTAGGGACCGGACATTATTTAATGATCAAAAATCCGGTACTATCCGCGATTGAACACTTCTTGTACCTGCTGTCAGCCATGTTGTTGATCTGGCTCGCCTTCCGGACTTTTATTCGGACGCAAGGAAATTTGGATGTACCAGGAACCTCAGCTATAAAGCTTAACTTGAATGCTGATCTGAGACGTAAGGGTGGCCAATTGAAAGCAGCTTTGAAGCTGGAACACTACTACCGGGACCCGGAACTGGACCTCCGGTCGCTGGCTGAAAAAATGGATGTTCATCCTAATGAACTTTCCAGGATCATTAACGCGGTATTCAAAAAGAGTTTCAATGAGTTGATCAATGAATACCGGATCAATGACGTTATGCGAAAAATGCAGGACAGAAATTATGACCACCTGACCTTGCTCGGCATTGCTTATGAATCTGGTTTTAACTCCAAATCCACTTTCAACCGGACATTCAGGGAAATGACAGGACAAAGTCCCGCCGAATATAAAAACGAATTAAAAAATAAGCGCCCAACTTATAACCTGGGACGAACAGGACACTTCGCTGGCCGACCTTCGGGTCATAAAACAGCCACGATTCAGGCTAAACTGGAATTAAAGCGAAAACTCATGTTGAAAAATTATTTAAAAATCGCCTGGCGTAATTTAAAGCGAAACAAGATCTACACGACGATCAACATTACCGGATTATCCGTTGGTATTGCAGCCTGCCTGCTGATATTCCTGGTCATTAAATTTGAAACGAGCTTTGACGATTACCACCAAAAGCGTGATCGGATCTACCGGGTGGTCAGGATCAGCAACGGGCCTGACGGGGTGCATGCGGGCGTTGGCACACCGTTGCCGATAACCGAAGCTTTGAAACTTGACTTCCCGCAACTGGAGCAGGTGGCCAATATCATGCAAAATTCTAATTCGCACTACACCGTGGATGACCTGCAACATACAGGCGTTGCCCGAAAGTACAGGGAGCCGCTGGCTTATTACGCCGATCCGGAATTGTTCGGCGTGTTCGATTTCAAGTGGCTGGCGGGTGATCGAAATACCGCGCTTTCGGCACCAAATACCATTGTGCTGTCCCGCGAGGAGGCCAATAAATTTTTCGGCGATTGGCGGACCGCCGTGGGCAAAACGGTGAAGTTCGAAAATGCGCACGACCTGCAAGTCACCGGGATATTTGATGATACACCGGTCAACACTGATATCCCGATGAAACTAGCCGTTTCATGGGCGACATTAACGGTGGCAGGCGGAGAACTTTATGATAGCCAGCAAGACTGGGTCAGTACCTTTGGGGCGAAGAACTGTTATGTGGTTTTGCCGCCCGGTTTAACGGCCGAACGGTTTAATAAGGACCTGCTTGCTTTTGCAAAGCGCCACTTGCCCGCAACTCAGCAAAAAGGTGGAAGCTACCAATTGCAGCCATTAAGCGATATACACTACAATACCGACACGACCGTTTACAGCGGACATCCTTTCAGCAGGCAGCTGATCAATGTGATCGGCCTGATCGGATGCTTTCTGTTGCTGATCGGCTGTGTTAATTTTATCAATCTCGCTACCGCGCAGGCGGTCAACCGTTCAAAAGAAGTGGGGGTGCGAAAGGTAATGGGCAGCAGCCGGCTGCAACTCGTTCTGCAATATATGAGTGAGACTTTGATCATTACCACCCTGGCGGTATCGTTGGCCGTTGTGATGGCGGTATTGGCCGTGCCGATGCTCAATAACTTGCTGGATACTGAATTACGCCGTTCTTTTTTAAATGATCCTGTTATCATCATGTTTTTGTTGGGCGTCATTGCCGCCGTTACGCTGGTCGCCGGGCTTTATCCGGCCTTTGTACTTTCCGGTTTCAATCCCGTCGCAGCAATGCGTAACCAGGTGACCGCCGGCAGGGCCAGCGGCATGTCGCTCCGCAGGGTATTGGTACTGGCACAATTTTGCATCGCTCAGTTTTTGGTGATCGGAACACTGGTCCTGCTGCGTCAAATGGACTATTTTCAAAACAAACCACTGGGATTCAATAAAGACGCAGTGATCACTGTCCCGGTTCCTGCAGACAGTTTGAGCCGATTGAAATTAAACAGCCTGAAGAATGAGCTGCTCACGCAATCCGGCATCAAAAATGTCAGCCTGAGTTTGTTCGGGCCATCTGATAAGAGCGGTTGGGCTACGGATATCAAGTACGACAACGCTGCCAAACCGGCAAATTTCGCGGTTAACTTAAAATGGGCAGACCGGGAGTATTTCAAATTATACGAAATGCAATTCGTTGCCGGCGGGCCATATCCGCAAGGCGATGTGGTAAAAGGCTATGTGGTCAATGAAGCGCTGGTTCGGCAACTCGGCATCTCCGATCCGAAACTGGTCATTGGCAAATATATTATGCTTTGGGACCGCAAGGATCTCTACGCCCCGATCGCCGGCGTTGTTAAAGACTACCATATCAGATCTTTGCAAAACGCCATTCCACCGGTTTTGATGGGCGCTTCTTTGAATCAGTACGCAAAACTTAACATCAAGATCGATCTGCACCATGTTGATCAAACGCTTTCAGCAATTGAACGGCTATGGAACAAAACCTATCCTGCAGGAGTCTATGAGTATCAGTTCCTGGACCAGACCATCGCCAATTTTTATAAAAAGGAAAATGCGCTTGCGGTGCTGTATGAGATCTTCGCATCGGTTGCCATTTTTATATCTTGCCTTGGCCTCTATGGTTTGGTTTCGTTCATGGCGGTACAACGAATCAAGGAAGTCGGCATCCGTAAAACGCTGGGCGCGTCGGTGATCAATATCGTCTATTTGTTTTATAAAGAATTCACGGTGCTCATTCTAATTGCCTTTGCCGTCGCTGCGCCGATTGGCTATTACTGCATGGAAAAATGGCTGCTGGATTATACCTACCGCATTCAGATAGGACCCGGCGTATTTGTGATAGCCATCGCCAGCTCCGTTTTTATTGCCTGGGCTACTGTCAGCTCAAAGGCGATCAAGGCGGCGTTGACCAATCCGGTAAAGAGCCTAAAGAGCGAATAATTTTTTAATGTTACCCAGATCAACGGGATTGTAAGAGGCACTATATGGATATTCCGGTATGCTTGACCATGCTGTTACGTGCTTTTTAGAGCAACGAATTGTGTTAGTGGATCTTAAACTTGGCTATTTACTTCAAGAAGATAGCGTGGTCAAAGTGTAACGGAACACTGTGAACTCTTTTTCGGAATGCACTGGTCAACAGATCCGGATTATCCATGCTGGCTTTTGAGTAGGATTTTTTTGCGTTGAATTATGGCTGGGACAGAACATCTAAAAAAAGACCGGTAATTGATTCCTTTATTTTAAAAAATATATTTTCGGTCTGGACAACTTGCGATGCCTGCCAAACGCTGCTTTTCAAGTATATCCCTGCCACATATAATAACATTCAAGTTTCGTATTTAATCGTCCAATCGTAACGCTCTATTTCGTCAATCCAACCCGTTTATTGTCGAAATAAGGTCTATAACTTTACTATGAACACACGCTTAGTCTGAAAATCAATATTTTAAAAACTGGCATCGGTCTTGTCTCGCTTTCCCTATAATGATAGCTTAACACATCTGGTTTAACTACAATTCCAACAAACAAAATAATTAACCCTCAAAAAATTAAAAAGATGAATAGTGAACAATTAATTGAATTAACCCGGGAACTGATTTATCACGCAACGCATTTTGACGTGGAATACGTTAATAAAGCTTATGCTGATAAATTACTTATTGTAAAAGTTGACGAAGATGGTGTCGTTGACACTATGAATAAAGAACAACTCATGGCTTTCATAAAGCAAAACAAAGATTTAAACACCGAGCCATTATCTACTAAAACCGAATATCACTACGCTGTATGTGATGGGGATATGGGTATGGTTGTAATTACGCGTGAATTGGTTTTTGATGGAAAATTGAACAGAAAATATTTTACAGTGATTTGGGAATATCTATCAGGCAGATGGCAGGTTGTTAAAGAATCGGCAGTGGTTCGTAATTAATAAATCACAACCACATTCTACCTCATATTATCTTCCGTCTTCCGACCGCAATGGCCTGTACAGGTCTCCATTATCAAACAACCAACAGCGTACTGTCTTGCTGTTGGTTGTTTGAGTTTTAAAACATATTTCCGAAGCCTATCACTTTCCTGGCCGTGAAAAGCCCGCCATTTTAATTCGCTTATCACGGGTGTAAAAAAGCTTTCGATTCCGCCTTGCTTCTCTCAAGGCCCTATCCTCTCCTTCAATACGCTGTATTTGGTGTAACATCAGCATGTTCGGCGAAATAAGGTGCAATTAAAACTCAACCAAATCAACAAACAACTCAAAACCAATTAATTACCAGATGGCACAAGGCTTGCAAAAAGTAAAAAGCCGTCTCGCTGATGATCCAGAACATCAATACAGACTGAGCAAGGCGATAAATAAGGCTGGCAACAATTTAAACATTAAAAAAACATCAACATGGGAAACTGGCTATTCGGATCGCACAGCGATCCTCACAAAAAGAACGATCAATCAGAAGAAATGGCATCAGAAGGTTACGATCCAAATGAAGAAAGCCTTGAGGAAGGAGGCGAATATATGGACGACTCATTAAGGATGGTTGAACAGCCGCTTCAGGATGAATAAAGCGATCTGAATATATATCCACATAAAATCTAATTAAAACATTGAAGGAATGAACGAAGATCATAGGGGAACCATTTTTATTGTAGATATCAGCGGCTATTCAAAATTTGTTACCGAGACGGAGAATGAAGCAGGAAGCCTGATTGTTTGCAGTCTGCTTGAGTCAATTATTGATGCCAACCGGCTTTCATTCAACATTTCAGAAATTGAAGGTGATGCTATACTTTTTTACAGTCATGGCCCGGTTTTCCCTGTTAAAGAAATCCTTTCACAATTTGAACTTATGCTCGAGGCATTTAAAAACAGGCTCAAAACCTTTAAAGAAAGTTTTCCGCAAACCAGCTTTCTTTCAATTAAACTGGTGGTGCATTACGGGGTGATCGGGAGATTTGCTGTTGGGAGTTATTCCAAACTATTCGGTCAGGCTGTTGTAGAAGCGCATAGGCTTTTAAAAAACGGCATTGATACGCATACCTACGCGCTGATCACTAAAGAATATTTCAACGAACAGCGACAAAACGATTTTATGCTACCAGACGAAGCCACCGAGGTTTGTGAACTATATGATGTTGGCCGGCTTTGCTACACCTATTTCCCGTTCAATACCGGTCCGCTCCCATTATACCCGCAGGATTTAAACCTCGGGCAAACAGGCACCTAAAACCATAAAACTTCATTCAAAACAATCATCTATCAATATGCACGCCGGAAAATCATATAAACTGCCAGAGTTCCTGGTTTGGACCAGACGAAAAATATACAAGCTTTTTGTGCTTGGCCTTATACCGGTCATCCTTTATGAGGTGCTGGGGTTTAAATGGCTTGATATTCCCTGGGCTATTATAGGATTGGTGGGTACAAGCGCCGCATTTATAGTTGGTTTTACTAACACGCAAACTTACCGGCGTACCGACGAAGGGCAACAAATGTGGACCAGCATATTCAGTCAAAGCCGGGCATGGGGACTTATCAGCCGCGATTTTTTTAATAATCCAGAGAAAAGCAAACTACTTATTTATCGCCACATTGCCTGGCTTACGGTTCTGCGTTATCAGCTAAGGGAAGAGCGCATTTGGGAAAGCGTTGGTAAAAAGCACAACGCCGAGTACCAACAATACTATACCGTACCCGAATGGAAAACGCCACTTGAGAGTGAACTCATAAATTATCTTCAGGACGATGATTTGAGGCACATCATCAATACCAATAATAAAGCCACCCAGATTATGGCCTTACAAAGCGGAACTATTAAACAATTGTATGAACAAGGCGAAATTGCCGTGCTACAATTTGTAGAAATGGAACGCGCCATCCGCGATTTTTATACGCAGCAGGCTAAGGCTGAGCAAATAAAAAACTCACCGTATCCCCGTCAATATGCCATTATCAATACCTTTTTTGTCTGGCTGTTTTGCATCATCCTCCCTTTTGGCATGCTTAAGGATTTTGATCATCTCAATAACGAGGTGCAAGGTATAATGAAAGGATACATGGTTTGGTTAGTGACACCGTTCAGCACGCTGATATCATGGATCTATACATCTCTTGAACAGGTTGGCGAAAGCACCGAAAACCCGTTTGAAGGCAGTGCTAATGACGTACCCATTTCGCAAATGAGCCGGAGCATTGAAATTGAATTAAGAGAGTTTTTGGGCGAAAAAGATCTGCCAATCGAATTAACGGCTCAAAATAACATTGTAATGTAAGCGATACCTGATTTAAAACTCTGAAACATAATTAATGAACCTAAAATAAATTAAAGATGGAAACATTAAACATGGAAATTAAAAACACGGCACCTGTTTTAACCAATCTTTTACAGATTGTAGAAAGCGGTTTGCTTTCAGAAAACATTTACCTCACACTTACAGACGAAGGTTCAGAACAATCTTTATCCGGCTTAAGGATAAACAAACTGGGTGTTACCGAAGCACCAATCCCTGAAATCCTAAAGCTTTTAGGTATCCGCAGTATCACCTTAAATGCAAGTCATGATTTTACCGAGCTGTCAAAACTAACGGTAACACTACCACCTGCGGAGGTTGAACAATACTTATGGACATTTTTCAGGGATGAAACTGTTATTGCCGAACTACGCTCATTATTTAGCAATTGCCGCACTATTGCTTTTGATGATTGGGCAGCCATCACAGGTGCCTCTAACCTTTGGAACGGTTTATTGGCTGAGGTTATAAGGCCACTGGGCAAGAAAGATCTTGAATTTATCTTTTACCTGGGAGATCCCGGGAATAAACTTTCCTTCCAGGTAGATGAGGCAATCGATCTTATCAGCGAGTTTTCGCACCATGGCCAGGTAACCTTTGCCCTTGATGCAAGCGAGGCGATGAAGCTATGGATGGTATTGAACGGTGTAAACCCCGATACTCCATTAGAAGGGCAAACCCCGTCCGATCTTAACAAAAAATACTTCTCCATTTATAGAACGATGGACGTTAGCCGCCTGTTGATATACTCAGCCGACAATGCAATATTATTCTCAAGCGATCAGCAATTTGTACTTAGTCGAAAAAAAGTTGAGCATCATATTGAAATAAGCGCAAACGCAAGGCAAGATTTTATTGCCGGCTTCAGCATTGGCTTGTTAAAGCACCTTGACATTGCTCATTGTATAGCACTCGGTCTTATTGTATTTGGCTGCTACGGCGAATTTAACTCACAACCCGGTCAGCAAGATCTGTCGCTATATATCCAAAACTGGATCAAAGATCTCGAAAAACCCGATAGCATACACCTTTACGAATAAATAACAATCTTAATTTAATTATCAATGGAACAAAGAATCGATCTATTTGCCAAAGGGGCAAACACACTTAAATCGCTCTTTCAGGCTGGAGCTTACCTAAAACATTCTAAGATAGAAGCACCGCTTCAGGAACTGATTTTTTTCAGGGTATCCCAAATGAATGGCTGTGCTTATTGCCTGGATATGCACTCAAAAGATGCCCGCGCGCACGGTGAAGCCGAGCAGCGTTTGTATGGAGTAAGCGCATGGCGCGAAACACCGTATTTCACAGATCGTGAGCGTGCAGCTTTAGGCTGGGCTGAGGCCGTAACTAAATGCGACGTGTCCGACAGTGTTTACGAACGTGTAAAACCTCATTTCACCGATGAAGAGCTTATCGATCTTACACTCGCTGTTACAACCATTAACACATGGAACAGGTTTAACCTTTCCTTTCCACAGGTTGCAGGAACTTACCAGGTAGGTCAGTTTGGTTGATCAACCTTTTGCATGGGCCGGGCTTTACCAGCCCATGCAAATTTCAGCAAACAGCCAACACAACCATGACAACCACCCAGAATCTTGATATGGATAAGAACCCCGCTTTTAACGATGAAAAACAACCAGGGCAATTAACGTTAGATGAACTGCTGGCAAACGCTCCCTTAGCAACGTTGCCGCCGGATTTTAAACCTATGAAACCGACTCTGGTTGATGCTCCTTTTAACGATCCCGACTGGCTATTTGAAAACAAATGGGATGGTTACCGGGCAATTGCCGTTATTAATAAACATAACACCAAACTGCTTTCACATAACGAAGTTTCATTTGCCAAATACTATCCCATTATTGATGTACTAAATACATGGCCATGCAATGCAGTTATTGATGGCGAGATAGTAGTAATGGGTAACGACGGAAAAACCGATTTTGGAGCTTTGCAAAATTGGGAAAGTGAAAAAGACAGTACACTGGTATACCAGGTATTTGACATCCTATGGTATGAGGGCCGCAATCTGATGGGGTTACCGTTGAAACAACGGCAGGCAATTTTAAAGTATATTATACTACCGGGCAACCATATTATCCGCCGAAGCATACCTGTACCTGCTAATGGAACAGTTCTGTTTGCAAATGCCGAAAAGCACGGCTACGAAGGTATAGTTGCCAAACGTGCCGATAGCGTTTACACGCCAGATAAACGCTCAAAAGCCTGGTTAAAAATAAAAGTACAGCGCAGGCAGGAAGTAGTTATAGGTGGATTTACTAAAAACAAAAGCACCATCAAACCATTCAGCGCTTTACCATTGGGCGTTTACGAAAACAACAAATTGCGGTTTGCTGGAAAAGTTGGAACGGGCTTTTCGATAGACTTGCAAACCAAAATGCTGCAAAACTTTACGCAATATATTACTGATACCAATCCTTTTGATACTGAAGGCACAAGCCAGATATCACCGCTAAATAAAAGGGTGCCGGGCGAAACATTTACCTGGCTTAAACCCAAGCTGATATGTGAAGTTAATTTTGCCGAGATCACTAAAGACGGGCTTTTAAGGCAGGCATCATTTAAAGGGATGCGCATTGATAAACAGGCCATTGATGTAATATTAGAAACACCTAAAGATATCATTGCAACCATAGCCGGTGAAGAAAGTAAAGGGAGTACTTCTCTATCATCTGATCAGCCCCCAGCAACCACTTTTATTCCGCGGGGCAACGATTCGGCAACAATTAATTTTAACGGATCCGAATTGCAGTTTACTCATCTTAATAAGATTTACTGGCAACAGGAAATGGTGACAAAACGGGACATGCTTAACTATTATATAGCTGTTGCCGAGCATATGCTCCCCCATCTCTACGGCAGGGCGATGTCATTAAATCGCTTTCCTGATGGTGTTGGCGGCCCGCATTTTTATCAGAAAGATGTTACAGGCAGGGCCCCTGCCTGGGCTACCACTTATGCACACGATACAGCCAAAGGTGAACATCATAATTATATAGTAGGTAGCGATATTTCGAGCCTGTTGTGGATGGCCAGACAGGGCTGTATTGAGATAAACCCATGGCTAAGCCGTGTTAACTCACCCGAAAATCCTGATCATTGTGTGATTGATCTTGATCCTGACGAACATAATACTTTCGATCAGGTAATTGAGGCGGCGCTTATGGTAAAGAGAATAGCTGATATGCTTGGCATTCCTTCATTCCCAAAAACATCCGGATCAACCGGCATCCATATCTACATTCCACTGGGCGGGGGATATACTTATGAACAATCGCAGGTGCTTGCTAAACTCATCGTATCTGCCGTTAACAAGGAGTTACCTCATTTTACTACGCTTGAAAGAATGACAACTTCCAGGCACGGCAAAATGTACCTTGATTTTCTACAAAACCGGCCTGAGGCTACTATAGCCGGTGTGTATTCGCTCAGGCCTAAACCAGGTGCAACCGTTTCGATGCCGCTACATTGGGATGAAGTTAAACATGGACTAAAAATGCGTGATTTTACCATTTTCAATGCTATAGACCGGCTTAAAGAAACCGGCGACCTTTTTAAAGGGGTATTAAACAACGGCATTGACCTGCTCAACACAATTCAAAAAGCAGAGAACCTGTTTGGTAACCATTGATTTATGACGACGTGCTAAATAAAATATATTAAAGGACAGCTTGCCACCCGCCGTAACGAAGATGACGGGTGCCAGCTTATCGAGGATGTTGTAATGGGTATGCACTTTCCACCCGTTCGTGCATAAAACAAACCTACGCCGGCATAGCATAGCTATGCAAACCGGTCAGCAACGCGATAAGTCGGCGGGCGGTAACACCTTTAACTATATCTGATTTATCAATCACTAATCCTTTTCATCAGCTCTGCAAATACCGTCACCGGCTGGGCACCGGTTATTGAATACTTTTCATTGAATAGAAAAAAGGGGATTTTGCCAATGCCTATACGTTGTGCCCGGTGTTCATCGGCCCTTACTTCGGCCGAATAGTTATCACTTTCCAAAAGTGGTTTCGCATCAATACCAATTTCAGAGGCCAGCGTGATCAATTGTTTTTTACTGCCGATATGTTTTCCCTCCTCAAAATAGGCTTTAAAAATCCTATTATTCATTTCCACTTCTTTACCCTCATCTACAGCAAAATGAATTAGCCTGTGTGCATCAAAAGTATTTGTTCGGATCACTTTATCAAAATCGATGATCAATCCTGCTGCCTGGCCAGCGGCTGCTATAGTATCTATTGTTTGCTTTGCTCTTAGTGGAGATAATTTATATTGACGCGTTAAGGTGATATACTGTGTTTCATTATTATCAACCGCTATTTCCGGATCAAGCTCAAAGCTACGGAGCACAACGTTTGGCTGCTCACCGGCATGTAGCTTAATAGAGTTTTCTAAATGCTTTAAACCGATATAGCAATAAGGACATGCCACATCAAACCAAATTTCAATTTTCAATACTTTATGTTTAATCTAACTAACAACCAATATGACCGGATTGGACAAGATTTATAATATTTTATTTCATACCTATAAATCCTATCTTCAATAATTGTCCATATTTAATTGTACTGACCTCATTTAAAACACCATATTTCGTGACTTCTACTACCCGTCGTCGAAATGAAGTATAAAGCCAACCCACAAAACAAGATAAAACACTAACCAACAACACGTTAATACGTGGCATCTACATTGTCAAATTCATGCTCAAATACAGCATTCTAAAGTGTCGTAAAGTGTTGTTTTATAAAATGAACCGATTACACCATGGAAAAAGATTTAAAAGGCAATATCTTTATTATTGATATCAGCTATTATATAAACTATATTGAAGATATCGATAACGAGATACGCGCATGCATTATTGATAAATTATTAAGATCTATAATCAGGGCTAATCATTTATCCTTTCTGATATCAGAGATAGAAGACGATACCATACTCTTTTTTCGCTATGGACCAGCCTTTCCGGTTCGGATAATTTGGGGACAACTGGAAGCAATTCTTGCCTCGTTTAGCTGCGAATTGGATTTGCTGAAATATTATGTACCTGCAGCCCATCAGCCATCTGTTAATATCGTTATACACTATGGTAACCCTGGTAACTTTTCAAAAAAAGAGCGCTCGGAGTTGCAGGGAACTATTATAGCCGGTCCTTATAGTTTGTTAAAAAATAAAACGGTACTGCATACGCATGCCTTAATTACAAATCAATACCTCGAAGCGCAAGTACAGGAAGCAATACCTACCGAAGGCCGGGTTTGTGAATTATACCATGCAAGTACGCCTCGCAATTTGTCGCTGCAAATTGGCAGCTTTTCAAAAACAGCATAAGCCAACCGCAATTATTAATGCTAAATATTAAAATGATGCAAGCGTTTGAGATGGAAATTGTGAATTCGGCCCCGGTATTATCAGCACTTGTTGAAACGATAAAACAGGCGGGCAAATCAAAAAACACATACCTGCTATGTGAAAAGCAAAGAAAAATGACGGACTCTAAACTTCACAAAACATCACCAAATTCATTAGGAATAAAGGAATTAACGTTACCAGTTTTTTTTAAAAAATTAGGTATCAAAAGCCTGATGATGTGCAATGGCTATGACCTGTCATCATTAACCAAATATGAGTTTATTGTTTTAAACGAAAATAAATGCGAAAACTCCTGGCATGACATAAGAAATGACCAGCTAATTGCCGACCTGCATCTCCTGTTCAAAAAATGCAGGGCAATAACTTTTAACGATTGGACAGATCTGGTAGGCGCGTCGGGCTTGTTGACAGGGCTATTTGACGATGTGATAAAACCGCTTAATAAATCAAACCTCGACTTTATTTTTTATTTAGACGATCCAGGCAAAACCCTTTTTTATCAGATTGATAACATCCTTCAAATAGTCAGCAAATTTGGTGTTAAAGGTAAAGTTACTTTTGTACTTGATGAGTTTGAGGCGGTTAATCTTTGGATGGTACTCAACGGTGAAATGCCCAATACAACATTCAATATCAATACGCCTTATGGTTTAAAAAAGAAGTGCTTTTCCATATTACGCACTATGAACATCAACCGCTTGCTCATCTATTCGGTAAATAGCGTGATCCTGTTTTCAGAAGACCAGCAATTTATATTTGCACGAAGAGATTTTGATCAGATAGCCGAAATTGCCGCTGATGCAAGGGATAAATTTATTACCGGCTTTAGTTTCGGATTACTCAGCAAGCTTGATATTCAGCATTCTATAGCACTTGGCCTTATTATGCTTGGAGTGCAAACCGAAATGAATATCTCCGCCGACACTGCGCAACTTCTTTTGTACATAGAAAAATGGCTTGCCGATCAGGATCAAAATAATGATAAATATTTGTACCAGTAAATACCGACTTTTGTTTAACCATCAAATCATAGATAAAAGATTATGAAAGAATTTCTATTTCTGTTTAGAAGGGATTACAAAACAGCCGAAAACCAACCCACTCCCGAAGAATTAAAAACGCATTTAGAACATTGGCAAACCTGGTTTGACGAGCTTGCAAAAAAAAATATACTTGCCAGGCCAACTCAGCGCTGGGATGGCGTAGGAAAAGTTATTGAGCGGGGTAAAAGTACTACCAATGGCCCATTTGCCGAAATTAAAGAATCAATAGGCGGAATGATCATCATCAGGGCGCTTGATTATGATGAAGCTGAAAAAATTGCACAAGGCTGTCCTATTTTTGAACTTAACGGTTCGGTAGAGATCAGGATGGGATTATAAACTAATGAGGCTGACGAAGATGATTGTATACAGGGCGAGGATTTTATGAATAAACCGGATTTAATTCCAAACCTTTTCCGCACCGAATATCAAAAAATAGTATCGGTGCTCATTTATCTATTTGGCATCGAATATATTGAAATAGCTGAGGATATTGTAAGCGACACCTTTCTTTCAGCAACCGAACTTTGGGCTACAAAAGGGACCCCCGAAAATCCAACAGGTTGGCTCTATACCGTAGCAAAAAACAAAACCCGCAATTATATTAAACGCCACAAGGTTTTTGAAGAGAAACTGGTTGCGGCGTTGAAAACAGAAGAAACTGTAAGTAAAGAAATCGAGGTCGATCTATCTGTTAAAAATATAATCGATAGTCAGTTGGCAATGATCTTTACTGTTTGCAATCCGGTTATATCAAGCGATTCGCAGGTGGCACTCGCTTTAAACCTGCTTTGCGGCTTTGGCATTCAGGAAATTTCGGCCGCTTTTTTAACCAATAAAGAAGTAGTATACAAACGGATAAACCGGGCCAAAGAAAAGCTCAAAGAAGCCAAAATAGCGATTGAACAGCCATCGCTTAGCCAGATCACCGCCCGGCTTGATAGCGTTTTAAAAACCCTTTATCTTTTATATTCTGAAGGATACTACTCTACCTCACAAAATATTCTGTTGCGCAAAGATCTTTGTGAAGAAGCCATGCGCCTCACTTTATTACTTGCCGGCAACAACACAACAAACACGCCTGAAGTTAACGCGCTACTGGCCCTGATGAGTTTCCACTCCTCCCGCTTTGATGCCCGGTTAAGCGATGCCGGCGACGCTATCCTATACCAGGATCAGGACGAAAATTTATGGAACCAGGAATTGATTGAATCGGGCTTATATTTTTTAGACCGATCGTCGCGCGGCGACCATTTAAGTAAATATCACTGCGAAGCCGGAATTGCCTATTGGCACACCCGCAAAGCCGATTCGCCTGAAAAGTGGGAGAATATCCTACGGCTGTATGACCAGCTATTGCTTATAGAATACTCCCCTACCGCCGCGCTTAACCGCGTTTTCGCACTATCAAAAGTAAAAGGAAAACAAAAAGCCATTGC
Organism: Mucilaginibacter rubeus; assembly: GCF_014643835.1. Taxonomy (GTDB): domain Bacteria; phylum Bacteroidota; class Bacteroidia; order Sphingobacteriales; family Sphingobacteriaceae; genus Mucilaginibacter; species Mucilaginibacter rubeus. Next base: position 1,346,587 of record NZ_BMKD01000001.1, read on the forward strand.
AGAGGCAGAAAAACTAAACCTTACAGATAACGTTTTTTACTATTCGTTACTGGGAAACCTGTATACCAACGTTAATGATAGTAAAGCATTGAGCAATTACAAAACTGCTTTGAACCTTTCAGCCTCAAATACCGACAAAGCTACGATTCAAAAAAATATCGAACTTTTAAAAATAAAGATGGCTAATTAAGTCTACCGCCATTTTCGAAATGTCTTTTAGTTATTAAAGAAATTGGCAAACCAACCAGTACCATGTGCCAGATAACGCTGATGACAACAGCACTTAACTCTACCGGAGCCGGTTGAATTTTGCTAAACGGGATAATTACCAGGTTCATGAACAGCCAAATGGCAATCCCCAGTAAAAGCCCCGAAATAACAGGCCATTTTCTTAACGGGCTTATTACAGGGTACAGGTAAAAATAAACTGCGGCGATAACGAATGCTATCATTAAATGCAATAATGTACCGATAATAACCGTGGTGGTGCCTCCCGAAAATGCTTCAGCGCCATAAATCGCGCTCGCGATGTATTGCATAACCTGTGCCGGGCTCAGTCCCAGCTTGAAATAAAATACTACCGATGCTGCCATGCTATCCAAAATGCCGGCAATGATTCCCGCTGTTAATATTGTGCGGGCAGCACCTATTTTTTGTTCGGTGTCTGCCAGGATGTTTTGTCTCATATCCGTTTTAGTTGAATTGAAAACCTAACAACAACCGACATTTTATTTTTGGACAACCGCATTGTTTTTTTCACGACGAATTTCTGCCCGGGCTACTTATTTCAGATGCAGCAGAAGGAATATAGCTAAAAGGAGTTAGGCGTTATTTGGTGGCAGAAGTCACAGCCGGGCGGTATTTCGTTCGTGTGCTATACCCCTTATCCCATCAATACACTTACCATTAAGCGTTTATCATAACTGGCATAGTTTTATATAAATCCAAATTGGCTTTTAACCTTTCGGTAAAGTCATTTTAAATTATATGAAAGATACAAGTACCGAATATTTCACAGACGATATGATCACAGTGGCAGAAGACATGGAGGCTGCTGAACCTGTAACCGAACAAGAATGGGAAACCACACTCCTGCTTGATTTTGGTAACGCAATAGCTGCCGTAAGGAGTAAGGAAGATCTTTTTGATACCGTAAAGTTGTTTTTGCGAAGATTAAATATACTTCGGGGATATGCCATCAGAATGATTAACGATGATGGCAAAACCATGAGTACCTATGTACATGACCGTGCCGTTACCACTCCTGATGATCCCCTGATACTTGAGGTGGCCAAAGCGCGCTATCCTATTAAAGATGGGATACAGGATAGGGTGTTAAATAGCGACACACCCGTTTTTTTAATAGTTGATGAAGAGATTGCGCGAGGCCACGATGCAGGGTATCTGCATTTTTGGAAAAGTGTGGGCTTTGTAAAAGTAGCCGGAATGCCTTTGCAAACAGCCTCCCGAAAATGGGGTATTTTATGGCTGGCCATGGAAGAAATCAACATTCAGCTTGTTGAAAGCCTTTGTTCGCTGATATCAATTGCCATATCAAACATCAAAACCAACGAACAAATCCTCATTCTTAAAGAAAAACTGGAACAAGAAAACCAATACCTTAACGAGCAGCTTAGCAATAGCTATAGTGCCGAAATTGTGGGGCAACATCCTGCAATGCACAATGTATACAAACTCATATCTCGGGTTGCGGGTGCAAGCTCTTCGGTATTGATACTGGGCGAAACCGGTACAGGAAAAGAACTTATTGCAAGGGCCATACATCAGGCTTCTCCCCGAAACAACAAATTAATGATCAAGATCAATTGTGCGGCAATGCCGGCAAACCTCATAGAGAGCGAACTCTTCGGTCACGAAAAAGGATCGTTCACCGGCGCGTTTGAACGTCGCATAGGCAAATTTGAACAGGCACACAACAGTACGCTATTTTTAGATGAAATAGGTGAGCTCCCGTTAGAGTTACAGGTAAAACTATTAAGGGTTATCCAGGAACGTGAGTTTGAACGGATAGGCGGAAAAAACACCATTAAAATTGATGTAAGGATAATAGCAGCCACCAACAGGAATCTTGAAGAAGAGGTAGAGGCCGGCAGGTTCCGTGCCGATCTTTATTACCGTTTAAATGTTTTCCCCATTCAGCTACCGGCCTTAAGGGAACGCAAAGAAGACCTTATTCCCTTAGCCAACTTTTTTATCAGCCGCTACAGCAGGCAAACCGGCATAGCGGTAAAAGGCATGACTGCCGAAGTAGCCCGCACTTTGCAAGACTATGACTGGCCGGGTAATGTACGCGAACTTGAACACTTGATTGAACGCAGCATCCTGCTCACAAACGATAACAAGCTAAGAGACGTTCATCTTCCGGGAATTAAAATAGATCAATCTGTTCAAGACGACGCTCCGCCATTAACCATGGAAAGCAGGGAGCGCTATCACATAATTGGCACGTTAAAACGCTGCAGCGGAAAAATAGGCGGCGAAGGCGGAGCCGCCGAGATATTAGATATTCCGTCAACCACACTTCATTCAAAAATGAGAAGGCTGAAGATCACAAAAAAAGAATACAAGTAACATCCCCTTTTTGACGGCGAACAGGGTAAAAAGGGATCTTAGACAAATAAAAAAAAGAAAAAGGAGGCTAAATGCTAATGGAAAGTGAAGACGAACGGGACGAGATAATACTTTTGTTAAAATGCGAACTGGCAAAAGTTAAAACGCAGGCGCAATTAATGGTAGCGATCGACAAAACCTTAAAAAAACTGGTAAACTTTAGCCAGGCCACATTGCTGTCATGCCAGGAAGATGAAAGTACTTACCGGATCTTTTTTATGGATAAGGCCTCTGGTGGCTCTACTGGATATTCAAGCTATAATGAGATCATATCCTGTTCGTATTCGTTTTGCGACGATTTATCCGGGTTTATTTCAAAAGCTGATAAAGCACAAATTTTCGATATCCGCACATTTAACTTAGCCGTAGCACCTCAATGGCTTAAGTTAAACTACGCGTCGGGAGCCCGTGAACTCATTGTAAAAAACCTGCCCGGTGCCGGGGATACTAAACATACTCTTATCCTCTTTGCAGATAAGTTAAACTCGCTTACAGATACACATATACAGTATGTAGAAACAATAGCAGGGCAAATCGGCAAAGCCATTAATAACATCGCTGCCCACGAAGCTGTATTATACAAAGAACACAACAAAGCATGCCTGCTTAAATTTGCTACTGACCTTGCTGCTGTCAAAAAAAAGGGGGATCTGGAAGTCGCTATTTTTAATATTCTGGATCAACTTATAGGCATAAAGCTATCTATGATCAGGCTAATAGAAGATGATGGAATTACTTTAGTTCCTTATCTATATGATAAAAACGCCGTTTTTAAAGATGAAGAGCTATTTAAACAACTATTGGCAAAAAATATAACTATCGACGAACCTATTTCGGCCAGAGTACTGGATAGTGATGAGCCCGTTATATTTAATATCGAAGCTGAGCAAAAGAGTGGCAACAGCAGCCCGTATATAACCCTTTGGAAAAAGGCGGGTAAAAAACATATGTACGGCGCCCGTCTATGTATTGGGAATGAAAATATAGGAACACTTTGGCTGTTGATAAACGAACTGAATACCCATCTGTTGAAAGGCCTTTGCTCACAAATATCGGTAGCCATATTCAACATCAAAGCCAACGAACGGTTATTGGCCTATCAAAAGCAACTGGAAACGGAAAATGATCATTTGAAAGAACAGATCAAAACCATCCACAATTTTTCGGAGATAATTGGTATCAGCCTGCGAATGCAAAAGGTTTACCAGTTGATGTCGCGGGTGGCCGATTCAAATTCAACAGTGCTTATTTTAGGAGAGACCGGTACCGGGAAGGAACTGATTGCGCGTGGGATTCATGACGCCTCGCCCCGGAAAAACAAATTTATGATAAAAGTAAACTGCGCTGCTCTTCCGCCCAATCTCATCGAGAGCGAGCTTTTTGGTCATGAAAAAGGATCGTTTACCGGTGCTTTTGAACAACGGATAGGCAAGTTTGAGCTGGCCAATAACAGCACTTTATTTTTGGATGAAATTGGTGAACTACCGCTGGAGCTGCAGGTTAAATTACTCCGTGTTATCCAGGAGCGGGAGTTTGAACGCGTAGGCGGAAAAAGCACAATAAAAGTTAATATGAGGATAATAGCAGCAACTAACCGCAACCTGGAAAAAGAGGTAGTGGCAGGTAAATTCCGATCTGATCTGTATTACAGGCTTAATGTATTTCCAATCAATTTACCATCATTACGTGAACGGGTCGAAGACATACCCCCATTGGCAAACTTCTTCCTCAATAAATATAGCAGGCTTACAGGATACAAAGTTGGCTCAATAGCACCCAAAGTTTTGCAGCAATTGAAATCGTATTTATGGCCGGGAAACGTACGGGAGCTGGAGCACATTATTGAAAGAAGCGTTTTAATGACAACCGGCAACGTATTGCGGGAGGTACATTTGCCAAACACAAAACAAAGCGATAACCAGGCCATCCCCCATTTTAATCAAACTATCGAGGAGATGGAACGAAACCATATTATTAATATCCTGAAACAATGCGAGGGCAAAATTTCAGGAGCGGGCGGTGCGGCCGGGGTATTGGCTATTCAACCAACCACCCTGCATTCTAAAATGCGAAAATTAAATATCGCTAAAAGGGAATACATGAACCATGCACAGTAAGCTAATAGAAAAAAGGGATTCACTATTTGAATAAATGAATCCCTTTAGCGCGTGCATATTGAAGGTTCAAAGGTAAGAGCCCAGCCCGCCTCCCTAAATCAACGCTAATATTTTGGTACCGGTCAATTATAGCCTTTTAATTATCGTAAAACTGCTCCGTTAAATTTCGCCACCATTTATTAATCGGTACATTTAGCTAACGGATATGCCACCATCAACAGGCAACACCACCCCGGTAACCCAATTGGATCCTGAATCGATCAATAGCGCTGTATTAGCTACAATATCTTCAACATCTCCTCTTTTTTGTAAGGGGATAGTTTTTGCTTCACTTTGCTGGATAGCGAGTATAATATCTGCCGAAAGGCCGGCATTTTCTAAAACGGGGGTATCTGTAGGGCCGGGTGCAACTCAATTTACACGAATGCCGAGCGGTGCCAGTTCCAAAGCCCATATCTTTGTAAGCATGTTAAGGCCGCTTTTTGCCGAGCCGTAAGCGCTAAGCTGAGCGTAAGCTTTTATACCATGGCTACTGCTTACGTTAATGATTTGCCCTTTGGTGGCAGATAAAAATGGCACACAACCCGCAGCGAGTAAGCTTGGAGCTATCAGGTGAACCTGGTACATCTCTTCTAACTGGTCCCTGCTTATTTCGGGCAAGGGTGTAAGGGCCACATGGCCTGCATTGTTTACCAGCACGTCAAGTTTGCCGTTCCATTCATCTTTTATGAAATCGATGACTTTGTTTTCCTGTGCGTTTTTCAGGCTATCGTATACGATGGTATAAATGCCGGGTAACTCTGCCGCCAGTTTTGATAACTTAGCGTTGTTTCGGCCGGTTGTCAATACCCGCCAGCCTTTGTTATAAAAATATTTGGCAAGCCCCTCTCCTATACCCGAAGATCCTCCTGTTATTACAATGTTCTTTTGCATTTTTTGTGTATCTAAAATTGTGTTCTAATTATTCATTTGAGTCCCTTACAATCATGCAACCGCGTTAAAAGGACGCTGGAAATGAAGCCTGAATGTTTGCGGAGCAGTTTTAACCTGTTTACTAAAAAAACGGATAAAATAAGAAGGATCATCATAACCAAGTTTATAGCCAATTTCCTTTACCGAGAGATGCGTGTAAACCAAAAGCCGTTTAGCTTCCAGTATTATCCGTCTCTTGATTATTTCATTGGGTGTGTAGCAGCTGTGTTTACAAATCCGTTTATTCAATGCTTTTGCACTGATATTTAAAATATTAGCATACGATGCCACATCGTGGTGTTTAAAAAAATTGCGCTCAACTAACTGGATAAAGAACCTGCAAAAAACCGAATCGTGCTGAGCAGATAGAATATCCGGCCCCTGAATACGCTGGCAAATACGTGCAGCCTTAATGACGATCTGTTTTAATAAAACCCGGACCATTTCTTCCAGGTTAATATCATTTTGGGTTATCTCCTGCCTTACCTCGTCAAAAATAGATAAGATGATGTCTGCATCCACAGTGCTAAGTGCTATACCAGATACCTTTTGAACTTTATCAAAAAGCAGTTCATCGCAGGCTATTTCCTGGCTATGCAGGCTTACTCCATAAAGATCCTGATCATAGTATATGATGCTGCCCCTGAAGCCTTCAGAAAGCTTGAGCATTTGCGCGGCAGTTACAAAAACAATCCCGTCCTGTTGTACCAAAACATCTGTAAAATCAATACTCAACCTGCTTCCATGCCTTACATACACTATCTTAATAAAATCCCTGAGCTGATCGATGAACTGGTCGGACTGGTTTCGCCCCTGAAAATCCAGGATCCCAAATCTGTTAAAGGCTTTTTGTTTAAAGTGTTCCATCTTAATAATCCATACCGGCAGCAATGCCGCTCTGCCTAATGGATTACAATCAATATACCATGAATTAAATAATTGACTATCAGAACAATAAACAACAACCACCTTCCACCGCACACCTAATACAGCGGATTAAAAAGTACTTTAACGATATTGCGAGCAATCGCTGTCAGGAGGCTTGCGACAAATAATCCGTTTTGGAGATCTTCAGCTTTTTCATTTTAGCATGTAAGGTAGTTGAAGGCGTACCCAACACATCCGCAGCCCCGCCTGATCCTGCTATTTTCCCCCCGCATATTTTGAGTGTTTGAATGATGTGGGCACGCTCAATTTCTTCGAGCGTTTGATTAACTGACAGGTCTTTTCCAAAACGGGTTTTAGGTAGGTAGATCTCCCTCAACGTGCTGCCGTTGGTTAACAAAACGCTTCGCTCCAGCAGGTGCTCAAGCTCCCTGACATTACCTGGCCATTGGTAACTTTTCAGCTCCTGCATTACTTTGGCTGATATAGATGTCACTTTCATGCCGGTATTTTTACAGTGGCGGGCAAGGAAGTAATTGGCCAGCGGAGCTATATCCGCAATCCGTTTGCGCAAAGGCGGCAGACTGATGGGGAAAACATTAAGCCGGTAATAAAGGTCGGCCCTGAACCGGCCTGCATTTACTTCTTCTTCCAGGTTGCGGTTGGTGGCCGCTATGATCCGTACATCAACCTTAATGGTAGTTTTACCGCCTATCCGCTCAAATTCGCGCTCCTGAATAACCCGCAGTAGTTTTACCTGCAATTCTAAAGGCAACTCGCCTATCTCATCTAAAAACAAAGTGCTGTTATGCGCCTGTTCAAATTTACCGATCCGCCTTTCAAGCGCGCCGGTAAATGCGCCTCTTTCATGGCCGAAAAGTTCGCTTTCAATCAGGTTGGCAGGAAGAGCGGCACAGTTAACTTTTACCATTAACTTATCCTTTCGCGGTGAGCTTTTGTGAACTCCCCGTGCTACTAATTCCTTGCCTGTCCCGGTTTCGCCCATCAGCAATACCGTTGAATTTGTTTTGGCTACAATCGACATCAACTGATAAACCTGTTGCATTTCAGGGCCGCTACCAACAATTTCGGCAGAATTATAAATGGTGTTTATCTGTTCTTTCAGGTGATCGTTTTCAACCTCCAGCATACTTTTATAGGTAATAAGCTGCTCGTTAACCAATACATTCGAAATAGCGGTAGAGATCTGCGCGCAAATTCCTTTCAATATGGCAAGGTTAACCACATCCGTTTCCATAAAAAGAATGCCGAGATCTTTACTTCCTGTTCGTAATGCTACACCAATCATTTTCCGCAGCCCCATATCGCTCCAGGTACGAACGTATTGTGGAACTACCGGGCGCCTCATTTCCTGATCGGTGATAAAAAGAATTGGTTCGGTGCTCCGCAACACCTTATCCTGTATCCCATCCTTAATATCAAACCTGGTCGCGATCATTTGCTTAAACCCCGGGGCATTTTTAAAAATAGTAGTGCTGTCATAAACATACGAACTGGTTGTCCCCCCCTCGTTATCGATAAGCCTAATGATATAGCCCTTTACCGAGCTTAGCTTTTTTACCGCCTTTTCTACAGCTACAGAAAAATCGTGTTTGCTGCGCACTGCAGCGATATCATGGCTAAAATCCAACAGGAAAGATTTTTCTCTTTCCTTATTCATGATCTCCTCGTTGGCAGCAATGTTACTTGCCGCCGTAAATAACTGACTGGAAATACGTTCAACAATATTCAATGCCGCAGCATCAAATGTTCCCTTTTTGTCGGCAAATAAAATAAGGCTTAACTCAAGTTCGGTTTTACCGGGCAGCAAGTTGATCACCATTTCGCGGGCACCGGCAGCATAGTTTAGTTTAAACCAGAGCGGAACTTTATTGAGATCAAAAGTAGTCATATCAAGCACCACAGGGCCATCACAGCCCGATGCTGCGCTATAAATGCCATCATTAACCGGATTTGCGCTCTCAAGGGCTGCAACGTGCCGGGGGAATTTTTTCGTGGGCGAATCCGGATCAGTTACATATACACTGTAGTTTTCTCCTGCCTCATCGAGGATGGTCATTACATTATGTGTAAACTTTACAAGCTTTTTAAGGCCGGTATTAACAACGGTAAGTAAATCTTTTCTATGCCGTACGGTTGCCAGGTTATTGCTTATATCCAGTAAAACCTCATTTACCCACTCTTTAAATTCAATTTCTTCATTTATTTTAATGTTTGATACCGCGCTGGAAAGCTGGGAGCTTATCATCGATATGAAAGCCTTAAAATCGTCAGAAAAAGCCCCGATACGGTCTGAATACATCAAAACATGCCCGATAGTTTCCATTTTACTTTTTAGCGGAACTATCATTGCTTCTTTTATCCCGCATTCGTAATTCACTTTTAAAAAGCCGGGAATACCGGGTTTATGTATAATATCGTCCAATAAAAATGATACCGGCATATCAGAACCATGCGCCTGGCCTATAAACGGATCGTCAAGAAAAAAACGTGAGGCGAGCAATGACGGCAACTCGTCACGATGCTTGATCTGTAGCGCCTCCCTGTCAATTAAAAAAGGATAATAGGTTTGCTGCTGCTTATCAACCAGTGATACAACCGCGTGTGTAAAGTAAAACAGGCTTTTAAGCCTTGATGAAAAAACCGTAATTAAATCTATCTTGGTTCTTACCTGGGTGATATCATTACTTAACTCCAGCAATACCTCCTTCTCATTTTCATAACACCGCACGTGCTTTTTAAGTACTTTGAGAAAATTCTTTTTGTCTGTCAACTGATTTTCGAAATCATCAATCACTGTTAAAAATCCTGGCTTTTCCATTTTGTAACAATTGGGGTAAAAAGGCACCAACGCAGATTTTACCGCGCCCATGGTACAGGCCGGCAAAACCAACAATCATAAAAAATGCAGTGGCGGATTCAATTTTAAGCGATTTGCGCTATAGCAATACCTTCCCGTCTCTTAACCGGCGTTAGCTTGACCTCTAACATTACGAGAGTTCCTAAAACATGCCGTTATCCTATTGCATAGTATTGCTATCAAATCCCTCCGCACCGAACACTCCCACTACTCGCATTTACAGTTGATTGACAATCGACCTTCCGGAATTGGACATAACCGATAACTTTTTCCGAAACAGGCTTAAAAAGTAACGCCCCCGGTTATCCCGGAGGCGTTACTTTTGATAAGATTATAGTTGACTATTTAAGTGCCTTTTTAATCTCGGATGCTACCTGTAACATCGCGGCCCGTGTGCCGGGAACATTGGCAATTGGGTTAAGCAAACCAAAATCGTGGATCATACCATTGTAACGTACCGACGTTACTGTCACACCCGCTTCATCAAGTTTGCGGGCGTAAGCTTCGCCCTCGTCACGCAGCACATCGTTTTCGGCTACTAAAATGAATGCCGGCGGCAGGCCTTTTAACTGTGCGGTGGTTGCCTGTAACGGTGACGCGTAGATCTGTTTGCGTTCATTAGGATCGGTAGTGTAATTATCCCAAAACCATTGCATCATTTTTTTGGTAAGGAAACGCTGGGTAGCGAACTGATTGTACGATCCGGTTTCGAAATTGGCATCTGTAACCGGCCACATCATCACTTGCAACTTAATTTGAGGGCCTTTTTTATCTTTTGCCATGAGGGCTACTGCTGCGGTCATGTTGCCGCCAACACTATTGCCTACTACTGCCAATCGTTTACCGTCTACTCCTATTTGCAATCCGTTTGCCGCAACCCATTGAAGAGCGGTGTATTCCTGGTTGATAGCAGTAGGATAATGAGCTTCGGGTGATGGCGTATAGTTTACAAATACCGCCGCCGCACCTGAGTTAACCACCAGGTCGCGTACCAAACGTTTATGGGTAGGAAAATCGCCCAACACCCAGCCGCCTCCGTGTATGAATAGAAATACCGGCAATATCCCTTTGGCCTTAGCTGGTTTAACCACGTTTAAAACAAGAATACCGCCTTCGGCCGTAATTGTTTTCTGCGTTACCTTGATGTCTGAATAATCGAACTTTACAGATTCCTGGGCACCTGTAAGTACGGCCCTTGCTTCTACTGGACTAAGCTCTTCAATTGGCTTACCTTTGCCGGCGTTCAAAACTTTTAAAAACGCTTTGATATTACTTTCAATATGCCGGTCCTGTGCCGGATCAATAGTTTGCGCGTCAACTTTACCGCAAACAGCTACCGCAAAAAGGGCGGTTAAAATTGTAATTTTTGTCTTCATTTTTTTGAGTTAGTGTATGAGTTTAACACCACAAAATTACCTTGACTCCTTATGACACTCAATGCACATACGGCTAAAAGCAATGGACTTTTTTCCCTATGGAAGGCGAATCAACTCAACAAAAAAGCCCCGTCGCTTTGCGCTCCGGGGCAATAACAAATGTCTACTAATTAAAACAACTATTTTTTCTCCGAGGCGGCGATGATCACCTTGCCTACAGCATCCGGGTGCGACATAAAAATCACATGGCTTCCTTTGATCTCGGTGACGTGTGTATTTGAACGTTTGTACATTTTACGTTCAATTTCAGGGTTGATGCTTTTATCTTCGGTTGCTACGATGCCATAAGTTGGCTTAGTTTTCCAGGCAGCATCCGCCACGGCGGTCTCAAAGCTTCCGCCAAAAATAGGTTCCTGCGAGGCAAACATAAAATCGGTTTCGGCCTGGCTTAAATCGCCTGCAAAACCGCCATGAAATTTGGCTTTATCATAGTAAACAAAACCTTTTTCATCCGGAGGTAAAATACCGTATTCAGGCAAAGTTGGCGCGGTTGCAGCCCATTGTAAAGTATTTTCACCTTTATCAGGCTGATATGCTGCAACGTAAACAAGACTGGCAACTTTTGGATGCATACCTGCTTCGGTAATCACCACTCCACCCCATGAGTGGCCCACTAAAATAACCGGACCATCCTGCTTATCGAGAATGCGGGTGGTAGCATCCACATCATCTTTGAGCGAAGTAAGTGGAATTTGCGCCGCCGTAACATGGTAACCTTTTTTAGTAAGAATCTCGAAAACACCTTTCCAACCCGAGCCGTCGGCAAAAGCGCCGTGTACAAGTACTACGTTTTTGATCTTGTCCTGCGCATTTGATAAAACTGGCGACAGTAGTAAAAAGCTTAACATAAATGCCGTAATAAACCTCCGGCCCATACTTAATTTTGATTTGTTTGATTGTTCCATTTTCATAGTTAATTTTTTTTAACAAAGGTATTTTGGCTTCAAAAGCTCATCAATGGACAAAGAGGCGCTACTAATGGACATTTTTCCCTTTCGATTCTACCACTCCGAAAAAATTGATTTGATCAGATGATTTCAGAAAACAACGGGCAAAAAAATAGCGGGATGTTCTCCCGCTATAAAACAATAAATCGTTGTAAATCTACTTTGTTAGATGAGCCCTTAGCATCCAGGCCATTTCTTCGTGTGTTTCTAAAAGCGCGGTAAGGTAATCGCTCGAGCCCATGTCCTGGTATTTTTCGGCAAAGGGGGTAATGTTACCGCGCAGAAACATGATGATGCTTTCATGATCGGCTAACAGCTCCTTAACATATCCCTGACTGTTGTTGCTATTTTCGAGCTTTTCGGTTAAATGAGTAAGCTGTAAAAACTGGGTTAATGTGGCCGGGGCATAGTGACCAATTTTACGCATCCGCTCCGCAACACCATCAACCACCTCTTCAAGCTGCTGATATTGCGATTCAAAAAATACGTGAACCGTGTGAAAGTCGGCACCCTCAATGTTCCAGTGTGCGTTTCTGGTTTTGGTATACAGGATAAATTCGTCGGCCAATAGTTTTGCCAGTTCGTCAGACACAGCCTTTCTGCCTGCATCATTAATTCCAATGTTTGTTTTTATGTTGATATAATTGTTATTTTTTGTTGGTTGGTTTATAGTTATCCCGCCAGGCAATGGCTTTATTTATTGCTATTGATCTTTAGTTTTTATCATCAGTAAAATTGTTATACCAGTGCGTGCCATCACAAAACGGTTTATTTTTTGAGCCTCCGCAGCGGCACAGGGTATAATGTTCTTTCGATGCTCCTTCCAAAAAATCGGCATCCAGTTTTATGCTTCCTTTTACACGGTACGGTCCATTTTTTGAAACTGTAATAGTAGGTTCGTTAATTACCGGTAAGTTCAGCTTAGGGTTGGCAAAACTGAAACTTAATGCTCCCGATGGGCACCTTTTAGTTTGCTGACTTATCCTTTCACCGCTGGCTGCCGTTTGATCAACAAAAGGTTCTTTTCCCAGCCTGAATACTTCGGGCAATTCATCAGTACAAAAACCCGAGTGCTGGCAGATACCACGGTTATCGCATACGGTAAAATCGGTTACGGGATATTTATCCAACCGATCAGGCGTTCGGCCGGATAATTTACTGCTATCAAAACCTATGCGGGCATGGGTGCCATCGCAAAACGGTTTATTTGCCGAACCGCCGCAACGGCATAATGCCATTTGAGGCTCTGCAAGTAGCCTCTCGCCTTTTGAATTAAGCAGATTACTTACACCTTTTACCAGGTACGGCCCGTTGGTGGATGGATTAATCTCAGGCTCAAGTTTTGCAGGATCAACGAACTCAACCTTCGGGATAATTTTTTGCGCCTGCGCGGTTTTTTTTATAAAAAGCTCAGAGAGTGCCTGTAGGGCCGCAGATGCTTCTTTCACCTCTGGTGGGGATGTTTTTTGCTCGGCTAAGGCGGTGGCTTCTTTGGCAAGGTTAAAAAGCCGCTCACAGAAAAACACCCATGCTGATTCTTTATGCGGCAGCAACGTAATATCCCTATTGTAACCAAACCCAGGGCCGGCCATTAACGCGGCATTTGCCGGATCACCGAGAGGCATTTTGGCAAGCGCCTCGCCCATTGGGCGAATTACGGTAGTCATTATCCGCAGTGTAGCACGGGATAGCATTTCCAGCTCTTCCTCAGTTTCATCGCTGTGGGCAAAAAAGCGGAGTAACATTTGCAACATGGTATCATAACTCATGTTAAAGATATCGGCCGCGCAATGCGTATCCTCATCAAGGATTAACGTGCCTCCGGTAGCATCGTCATAAAACCGGGTCATGGGGTTTGAGGCCATTTTCCTCACGGGATCGAATACTGTATTCGTATTCGCTCCTTTTTCCATTTCGCTGATGTATTGCTTCCTGATGGTATCAAAGATCTCAAAATGGCAATCAGGGTGCTGTTGTGTTGGTGCTTCTCCCTGCTCCACAATCATTTCAATAGCCTGCAAGGCAGATTCCCTGTTTACTACGGAGATCAACTTTCCGCTCAAGTCGACATAACGGGCATTGGCCTGCGCCTCCCTCGGGCCGATAAACAATACATCTTCAGGGATACCTTTAAAGCCCGATGCTACCTTGTGATAAAACTCTCCAACAGTTGTAAAATCAATTTCATAAGGTTCCTGGAATTTAAAGGCTTCGGAGCCGAAGCGGGCTATCAATTCAGGTTCGGCTTTAAAATGCCGGGGCTTTAATTCGGCATATTCCAATTCCTGTTCTCTTACAACTTTATTACGCAGTTCATCATATTGAGCATGTATAACGGGTTCAAGTACGCCTTCTTCCGGTAGTTCAAATATCACCAGCCGCTCAATTGTAGCAAGCGAAAATGGCTCAAGAGTTAACTTAATGCCGAATGGAAAAGCGGATACAGGTAAAGGAAAATTGGCCCTTTTAAAATTAGGTGCACCACCTATTGCAGTTAGCATGTTGTTAACCTGGGCAAGGTGCAGCATTTCTTCTACCGCTACCATGGCTAATTTTCGCTTCCAGGTTTTTACCATGGTAAGTTGCTCTTCAGTCATTCCCCCTTCATCAAGGTTCGATTTTAGCGAATATGCTGCATAGAGATATACACAGGCCAGGCCATGTTCCAGTTCGGATGCCCGCGAGAGCAAATAAATAAGTTCCTCTCTGCTTTCTACGTCTTTAACTGCCGATTCACGGTGAGTTGGATTATTCATATTTTAGATGTTTTAATGAGCAAAATTATTGAGGGCTGACCTGCCTGAAGGGGACCAGATGGGACCCCTCCAGGTAATCCAGGCTTTGGCAACGATGGGGGCTTCATTCATCGTCATAATTCAAGAACAGGAAGTTAATTTCACCAGGATATCCACGGCTTTTGAAATCTCCTCTTCAGAGAGTGATGCAAACCCAAACCGGATCCCGTTATCATTCGGGTTGCCGGCAAGCCTGAACGGCATGCCAATCATACAAAGCCCGGCATGGGCGGCATCATTAATTATTTTATTTACAGGATATTGCCGCTTAAACCTAAGCCATATAGCCATGCCGCCAAGCGGCCGGGTAAACTCAACTGCGTGCGATAGTTTTTTGGTAAGCAGATCACAAATAAAGTCACAGCGCCGGGCGTATAATTTGTTCGACCGGTTAATATGCCGCACTAGATCCCCATTAATGATCATCTGCGCCAGCATAAATTCAATAAAGGTATCCCCTCTTAAATCAATCAAACGCTTCAGATCCGTCGCTTTTTTTACGATATCGGGCGCGGCTATCATATAGCCCACCCTTATTGAAGGCGCAAGCAGTTTTGTAAACGATCCAATATAGATTATTTTACCGCCATGAGGGCTGCTGGCCAATGGAAGGATAGGATTATTGGTATAATGAAAATCGTAACCATAATCATCCTCAATTACATAAAACCTGTACCGTTCAATCAGTTGAAGCAATTGCTGCCTCCTCTCGGCCGACATGGTTATGGTTGTAGGATGATGCAGATGAGGAACAATGTAAAGCATTTTTACCGGCGACTTTTTCAGGATCTGTTCCAGTTGATCCAAAGCCGGCCCTTCTGCATCTATTCCTATTTTTGAAATGTGAGCGCCGGTGTTTTCAATGATCTCGTCGGCATAGCGGTAATTGGGTTCCGTGACCACTACATGATCACCTTTGGCTAATAATACCGTAGCCGCTATATAAATGGCCATCTGCGCTCCGCGGGTAATCACCAGATCATCCTTCCTGATATTTAAGCCCCTGGTTTCGTTTAAAAACAAAGCAGTTGCCTCTTTAAGCAACGGCAGGCCACCCTGATCCCTCAAACACATTAATTGCTTAATTCTGGCACTGGTGGCCTTATCCCGGTATACTTTACTGATCTCGTTAAAAGGCGCAAGTTCCGGATCTGGATAGCCATCATTAACTACAATATCCCAACTTTTGGTTGTCCGGTGCTCTGGCTGTGATCCCCCTTGTAAGGCCAGGTTTCTTGCAGTCATGTTATCGCAGGAAGAAAAAGAATTTGGTGGCTGAAACGACCGTGGTTTGATTATTGGAAGCTCGGGCGTTACCCTGTAGCCCTTCCTATCTACTGACTCTATCCAATCTTCCGTCATCAGCTCTTCGTAGGCATTTATAATCGTTTTACGGTTAACGGTGATAAATTCGGCCATTTGCCGGGTGCCCGGGAAGAATGTACCAGGCGGAATTAAGCCTTCCCTTATCAGGCTTATCAGGCGATTGGTAATTTGCCTGTAAACAGGGAGCTGGTTTTGCTTATCGATAACAATCAGGTTGTGGTAAGGAAGCATCTTATTTTGTAATTAAATTTGTTTGCTGCCCTACTGAAAAACCCGATTCAAAAGCTTGCCAAGGCAGGGCATTGCACTTTCACAACCCACATACCAGATATCAATTATTTAAAAATCAACAACTTATCAAAATAAACAACATCAAACCACTCCATATTTGGTGCCAAGGCACTCTCTTACACTATATAAAGCGGATATTTTGTCAAAACAAAAACGCCCGTCACTTTGATGATGACGAGCGCTCAAACCATAAAACAAAAAAGATAAACTATGCCTTTTTAGGCTGGTTCATGTACCAATTTTCGAAGTTGATATTAAAGATCTTAGCATCTTTACCCGGCACCAGCATACCGTCATTTAATTCTACACCATAATAACTTGCATGTACATCAGCAACAACTTTACGAGGATCTCCATTTTTAGTTAAATACATCTGAACAAGATCTGATAGGTTGAACTTATCCGGCCCGGCTATTTCAACAATTTTATTCAATGGCTCCATCAATGCTACTTTAGCAACCGCAGTGGCTACATCGGCAGACGCAATTGGTTGAATATGTGCCGGCGACAGGCGGACAGTATCTCCTTCAGTTGCAGCATTGGCAATCCCGCTTAAAAATTCAAAAAACTGAGTTGAGTGGATAATTGAATATGGAACACCTGATGCTTTGATCAAATCCTCCTGTGCCTGTTTAGCACGGAAATATCCGCTATCCTGCAAACGATCTGTCCCAACAACTGATAACGCCAGGTGATGCTTAACGCCCGCAGCAATTTCGGCTGTAAGCAGGTTTTTGCCCGATGTTTTGAAAAACTCCATAACCGCGGCATCTTCAAACGAGGGCGAATTTGCTACATCAATTACAACATCTGTTCCGTTCAAAACCTCGGCAACACCTTCGTCGGTTACGGTATTTACGCCGGTTGCCGGTGAAGCCGCTATAACTTCATGACCTTGCTCTGTAAGTTTATTTACAACCTGCGAACCTATCAGTCCGCTGCCGCCTATTACTACTATTTTCATAATTTGTATTTTTAATGGCCGGTAAAGGCCGTTTTATAATTCTGTTATTTATTAATTGTGCAGAAAATGATCCTGGTAAATATCTTCATCAAAGCCAAACAAAAGAAAATCTCCGTCTTCAATAACCGGGCGTTTGATAATACACGGCTCTTCGACCAGTAATGCGAGCGCGTTTTCAGCCGTTTTTATTGAAGCTCTAACTTCAACCGGCAATTTTTTCCAAGTGAGGCTTTTGGTATTGACAAATGTGGAATAACCAGCTTTTGCATCCCAGACTTTGAGTTTATCCGACGAAATGCCTTGTGTTTTAAAATTCTGAAATTCAAAACCTACATTGTGTGCTTTTAGCCAGGCTAAAGCCTGGCGCGTGCGTATGCAGGTGGTTAAACCGTAAACTTTCATAAAGTTTGCTTGTTATTGATGAGGTTATTGCTTAATTATTTTGCAGCGGTTATGAACGGCAATTCTTTTGGGCCGATGAAATAAACCAATAGCTTGGCCTCTTCGGTTTTGCTCATATTTTTGCTTTCGGCATGTAAACCGTTAGGGTCTTCCCAAAATGCTTCGCCCTGTTTGTAAATATGGGTTTTGCCATTAAAAGTTGAAGATATATTTCCTTGTAATACATAGGCGATAGTAGGGATCGGGTGTCTGTGAGCTCCGGATACTTCGCCGGGTGCAAACTTCACAATCACCATTTTAACCTCCTGGCTTTTGATTTGAGGTGTAGTAATGATCCTTTTAAAAATAACTTCAGGTTCGTACTGTGTAACATTTACGTTTGCACATTTGGGGTCCTTTTTTGCCTGGGCATTAACGCCTAAAGCTGCACAGAACGCCAATAAGGTTAAACTTATTTTTTTCATAATAGAATAATTATACCCAAACCCGTTATTGAGTTTGTAAGGCAAAATTATACCGTATATAAAGGCTTAAACTGGTCCAGAGATCAGCCTTGAGAGGGACCAGGCAGCATTGCCCGGAAGTGGAGATAAGGAAATTAACTAAATATGTAAAAGAAACGGTAATTGAAACGAAACGCCATTTTACAATAGCGAAACCTCGCTGCCGGGTAATACAGCAGATGACTTTTCAACTTTGAATTGTATGGTCACAACAACTCCCCGGTTGCTTTTAATATCAAAGCTGCCACCCAACTGCTTACTGAGGGCCTTCATCATTTCCATACCCAATGAGGAGGTTTCGGCGAGTTCAAAATCAGGAGGCAGGCCCTTTCCGTTGTCTGTAACACTAAGCGTAATTGTATCCGGCGGTGATAAAAGTGCTTTAATAAAAATCTCTCCCCCATCTTGATCAAATGCATATTTAATACTATTGGTAATGGCCTCGTTTAATATCAGGCCCATAGGTACAGCCTGTGATATATCCAGGCTTACAGCATCCAGTTCTTCTCTGAATTTAATTCTTCGCCTGTTGCAATCGTAGCTGGTGTTCAGATATCGGGCCAAATCGTTAATATAATCGGCCATTACAATAGTCGCCACATTACTTTTATTATATAGCTTTTGATGGATAATAGAAATGGCCTGTACCCGGTTCCGGCTATCCTGTATCGCCTCGATGGCATCGGTATTTTGCAGATATGCCGATTGCGTGTACAATAAGCTCATCACTATTTGCAAGTTGTTTTTAACACGGTGGTGTACCTCCCGAAGCAGCCACTCTTTTTCTATAAGCAGGTCTTCTTGCCGTTTCAATAAATCATCCTTATCAGCAAGTAGTTTTTCTTTTTCTGAAAGTAGGGCTGACAGTATATGGTTTTGCCTGTCAATCTCTTGCTGTTTAATTTGCAGGCGTACATTGCTCCGTTGTTTGCCGCGATAGGCAATATATATCACAACCGCAAACACTACCGAAATAAGTACCCCGGCAAACGTGATATTTCTTTGCCGGTTAACTTTTTCCAGCTTGCCTTTTTGTATCTGCGCATTATTATTGAGGCTCTGAATGGTTTTATCTTTTTTAATAGAATTATAGTTAGCTTCTAATTCGTTAATTTGTTTAACCGTGGCGGCATTAGTGAGCGAATCTTTCATGCGCCTCATATATTGAAACCCCTTCAACGCGACATCAAAATTCCCCTCGGCCGAATCAATTTTATATTTATACCCGGAGATAATTATCCGTGAAGGGGTCGATAATCTTTTTAAGGGCAGGGTTTGAAGATATTTCAACTCATCCAATAGTTTTGTCCACTGTTTTGTTTGAATGAAATGCTGAGGAAGTGCGTCGTAATTTTCAACAAATCTGTCTACTGCATAAAACAGCGGATCATCATTAAGCGTACCATATAGCTTACCAAATACTTTTCTAAATGCTGGCACCTGTTTTTCTGCTTCCTCATTCCGGTTAAGAAAATTGTACAGTTGCATTTTTCTTGCAACATACTTACTTTGTTCTCCGAGGGTTTGGCTTGGAAATTTTTTTGGTGTTTCGCTTAAATAAGTAAGGGCAGTACGATATTTTTTTTTCGTTATACAACAACCAATAGCCCCGTCAATAGCACTGTAATAATAATTTTGGTTTCTTATTTTAAGCGCTAATTCGGCCCCTTTTATAAAATATGGTAATGCTACACTGTCCTTATTGTTCTTCCTGTATGACAATGCTACAGCAATATTAAAAAAAGAAGCATCATAGTCGCTCCTACGCACGTCGGCATCACAACTGTTTATACATTCAATACGGGTAAGTAATTCTTTTTGAAGCTGATCTTTACGCGAGTATACTTCGGCTAGGAGGTAGTAACCGTAATAAATCCTCGGAAACTTCATAGCCTTATAGTCCTGTATTACAATGAGCATCTCTTTTTCCGCTTTGTCAAGCCGTCCTTCGTTTAGGTCGGCATCTGCAATTTTGCCGAGGGCGTCGGCTATTTTAAGGCGGTCTGTTCCCTTTTTATAAAGCTCATACGCCTTATTATAACATTTTGCGCGTGTAGCAAGCAGGCGTTTATCATTAAAAGATAAATTGTTTCCATACAAGGTCCAGTATTCAGCTTCTTTTGAATAGTTACTTGTTTTATGGTAATAGCCGGTTATCTGGTTAAATAATGAGTCGGCAGCTTTGAAATCCTCCTGCTCAATAAATGTTAGTGCCTTTTCAAACAAAGCACGGTGCAGAAAATCGGTCGATCCTATTGCCTGGCTCAACGTTATTGCCGAGTTAAAATAAGTACGGGCAGTATCAAGGTTTTTTAGATCCCAAACAGGCTTCTCCTTAAAATGTCGCCCCAACTTTATTAGCGCGACGATCCGGTTAGTATCCTTTTTAGTTTTGTTGAGTTCGGTTGTTAAAGTTTTGAAATCCTGGGCATAAGCAAATAGCGACAAACAGCAAAGTAAAAACAGAATAAAAGAATGTCGTATCGCTGAATGCTTCATGAAAATCTACTATAATGCACCGGGATGTAGTAAACCCTAAACAAATGTTTAGCGCTAAAAGTAGCTATTTTTCATGATCCGAAGCAGGCAATACCTAAACTTATGTTTATGCTTTTTGCGGAAAATAATCCTGCTTACCAATATTGAGCTTTTTCATTTTGGCATGTAGTGTAGTTGGCGGTACACCCAGCCATTCGGCCGCACCACCTTCGCCGGCAATTTTACCGCCGCATTTTTTTAATACCGCAATGATATGGCACCGCTCAACATCAATAAGTGTTTTGTTTTTGAAAATGTCCTGATCACCAATGTTTTTGTTTGTATCATTCGGCAAGCAAACCTCTCGTAATACACTATCGTCAGATAGCAGGATACTTCTTTCAATCAGGTGTTCCAGTTGCCTCACATTTCCGGGCCATGAATAGCTTTTGAGTTGCTGCAGTGCTTTATTAGATATGAAACTGATTTTTTTACCGGTTAATTTGCAATAACGAAGCAGGAAAAAGTTTGCCAGTTCGGCAATGTCCTCCTGTCTTTCTCTTAACGGCGGCAAGCATATCGGGAAAACATTGAGGCGATAGTACAGGTCTGCCCTAAAACGATGCGCGTCAACCTCCTCCTCCAGATCGCGGTTGGTAGCTGCAATGATCCGGACATCAACTTTTATGGTTGTTTTCCCTCCAACCCTTTCAAACTCCCGCTCCTGGATCGCACGTAATAATTTAACCTGCAACTCCAACGGAAGTTCGCCAATTTCGTCAAGGAAAATGGTACCCTGATGGGCCAGCTCAAATTTGCCAATTCTACGGTCCATGGCTCCTGTAAATGCTCCTCTTTCGTGACCAAAAAGTTCGCTTTCTATTAGGTTTGCCGGTAGTGCCGCGCAATTAACAGTCACCATCGGTCTATTTTTTCTGGATGATGACAGGTGGATCCCCCTTGCAATAACTTCCTTTCCCGTACCTGTTTCGCCGAGCAGCAAAACTGTTGAATTACTTGGCGCAACCATGTTCATCAGCCTATACACTTTTTGCATCTCGGTGCTGTTGCCAATAATGCCGGGATATTGATTGTTGAAGACAGAGCCCCGCGCCGGACGATTTGTACCCGTATTTGCGCCCGAATCAATCAGGATACCTTGAGGTAAGTCAAACTGTAAATTCAGGTTCTGCATTTTGGCTTCCGGTTTGGATGTTATTCTTTCAGTGATCATTCCAATTTTATTTAGGGAGATTTCATTACAACTGCTTCGAATTTTATGCCACAGCCATAACAATTAAAAAAAGAACATTTTACCTTATTAGCCGACGATATATCGGCGCTTTCGTTTTTTTGTGAATCTTATTTCGTCGGTTTACATTGCGAGTATCGGGCACTTAACGATGGGCGCTCTTATAAAATTCGCCGAAGATTCTCAAATACCTTAGTTTTCAGGACACATTTGGCAGATTATTAAAATAGGCCGAAATTGTATCATGTTATTTTGACCGCGGCACACGTATTGGATAGGATGTTTCATAACTAAAAGACTATTTAGCTAAATTTTCCTGGTCGAAAGAGTTTCGTTAAGGAGAATGGCATTGTGAAATAGCTTTATTTTTGCATAATATATTGATGAAGAAAATACTGATAGTAGAAGACGAATCTCTTGTAGGGCATCATTTAAAACTGATCTTAACATCGGCCGGATATAAAGTTACAGGCATATCAGAGTCAGTTAATGAGGCATTATCTTCTATCGACGAACAAAAGCCCGACCTGGTATTGCTTGACATTCACCTGAAAGGTGCACTAAACGGCATTGATCTTGCCAGGAAACTTACTGAACGGAATATGGCTTTTGTATACCTCACCGCAAACTTTCAAGGCACCTTATTGGAAGAAGCCAAATCAACAATGCCATTCGGTTTTATAGTTAAGCCATTCCGTGAGGACGACTTGCTCACTACGCTTGATGTTGCTTTTTACCGGCATCAAAACAGTATTGAATCAAGCAGGCAGCAAGAAATGGAACTGAACCAAAAGCTGAAAGATATCCGTAATTATGACGGCGATAAGGTGCAAAAACTATTGCGGCTCGCCGATAAGCTGCAGGCATATGTGCCGTTTGATTACCTTAATTTCATACTCAAAAACGCAAATATCCCAAGCATCACCAGCGTTGGTTTTTTAAGGATAGGCTTTGATGAATACCAGGTGCTTGGAGAACAGGAGTTGGTGAATGTAACCGGCACAGATCATGCCACGCTGAATAACATCTATACCTCGTTACCAGCTGTAAACAGAGCAAAATACTTTAATGATGAGGAAGTTGATCACCTTTGCAATCAAAATCCCTTGAGCAAACTAATCGCCGATACCTATGACTTCGAATCAGCGTTGTTTTTTCCAATTTTGCAAGACAACTCAACCTTAATAAGATACGAGTTTTACTGCCGAAGAAGCAATACCTATGGCCAACAGCATATTGCATTATTAAGCCGTTTGATTAACGTTTTGGGTAGCGTGCTTGAAAATGACAGGCAAAAGATCACTGCAGATCAACAGCCTTCAGTTCCCTCCGCCGAACCAGTATCGTTTAAAGAGCGTACCCGCGATTTTGACGGCATTGTTGGGCAAAGCCGCCCTATGCTAACTGTACTTGATCATATCAATACTATTTCGCCACTTGATACCTCAGTACTTATTCTTGGTGAAAGCGGCACCGGTAAGGAAAGAGTAGCTAAAAGCATCCATTCGCTATCGGCCAGGTCGGGCAAGCCTTTGGTGGTTGTTAATTGCGCGGCACTACCGGCCAACCTTATCGAAAGCGAGCTTTTTGGGCATGAAAAGGGTGCCTTTACCGGTGCTCTTGAAAAACGGACCGGTAAATTTGAAATGGCCAACGGCGGCACAATTTTCCTGGATGAGATAGGCGAACTGCCGATAGACCTACAAGTAAAGCTGCTTCGTGTATTGCAGGAACAGGAAATTGAACGTCTTGGCGGTAAGGGGCCTATAAAAATTGATGTTAGGATCATAGCTGCTACTAACCGCGATCTGGAAAAAGAAATGGAAGAAGGGCGTTTTAGGCTCGACTTATATTATCGCCTCTTTGTATTCCCTATCATTATCCCTTCTTTAAGGGAAAGAATTGACGATATACCTGCGCTCACTGATCATTTCATCTCGCACTTTTCAAAAAAATATAAAAGACAAATTAACGGGATCTCTCCCGAAGCGATGGCCCAAATGCTTGATTACGCATGGCCTGGGAATGTCAGGGAACTGGAGCATTTTATTGAAAGAACTATACTATTGTCAAAAACCTCAATTATAGAACAGGTTTTATTGCCCAAGCAGCCAGGTAATAAAACAAGCCTTGAACCCCAGGCAAGCACAAGAATGAAAACTATCGATGAAAATGAAAGGGACTATATCATAACCGTGCTAAAAAATTGCAACGGCCGAATAAGGGGTGCTGGCGGTGCCGCCGCGGTAATGGGACTACCTCCTACTACTCTTCATTCAAAAATGAAACGACTGGGTATTAAGTAGCCCAACTCCTTTTTCATAATATCACCGGAGTTATTACAATCTACAATAATCCGGATATCTATACCGACTACATATCGGACGGTGCTCTAAGTCCCGTCCGATATATCGCCTGCTTTGCATTCCAAACAAAAGACAAACAATTGATTTTCAAAACCTTATCCAGATGGCACAATCTTTCGTTTCCTGTATTTCATCTTAAGAGATGAGATGCCGGAAACTGAAACTATAATTAACTGATCCGCACCGGTATTAACACCCTTTTGAATAGCTATAACTCAAAAAAACTTTAGTTAAACCACATATCACGACGATGAAAAGGCTTGCCATTTGCATTTTTTTGATAAGCTACGCCTTCGTCGCCGGTGCCCAAAATGTAGTAAAACTGCTCGAAAAGCTTAATAAAACGAGGAAGGACACCAACCGTATCAACATGCAGCTTCAATTAGCCCGGCATTATTTGTACAAACCAGGCAGACCGCATACAGACATGGACAGCGCCGTATATTATATAACCCAGGCCGAAATGCTTAGTAAAACTATCCATGCCACAGCGTACCTGGATAGCGTGGTTTTTATTAAAGGAGAACTCGCTATAGAACAGAACAATTTGAGCCTGGCAAATCAAATTTTTACAGAAGCTGCTAACCATTATCAAACACATCGTCAACCATTAAAAGAAGCTAATGTATGGCGTTATTTTGCAAACCACATGCCTGCGTCAGATAAGGCTAAAACTGATGATAAACTAAAAATCCATAATAAGGCTTACGAAATTTATTTAAAAAACGGGTTCAAACTTCAGGCGGCTGATGAACAGTTCGATATCGCGTTAACTTATCAAAACGCCAATCAATTTGATAAGGCTGAGCAATATTATATTCTGGTAATCAAACAATTTGAGCTGTTAAAAAGCCCCCGAATTGCCGAGGCTTATTATAACCTTGCCGATACCTATTACAGAAAAGGCGATATGCCGAAAGAATTACTTGCCCGCATAAACTGCGTAAACGCTTATGAGGCCAACTCCAAACACGATACTTATTGGGGGCAGTATTATTATTTTACTTTAGGCGTTGCTTACTATAATAAACGGCAGTTTGGGCAAGCGCTCGTTTATCATCAAAAGTGCGTAGACATTGCAGCAAAGCTAAATGCTCATGAGATATATAACCTTGGTGTTCATGAAATACTTACCTGCTATATTAACTTAAAAAAATATCAAACAGCCATTGTCTATCTCAAAAAGACTTATCAAAAATTCCCTCAAAAAACAGTGATTGAGGAAAGCATGTTTCTTTCGGCCGAGATGAAGCTGTACAATCACATGAAGAGTAACGCAAGGGCCGAAAAAATGATCCCAAGATTTAAAAAAATCCTTTTGCTGGTTCGTGACGGTATACCCGAGGAGAGCAAGAAAAATTATTACGCCATGGATAATTTTATTGCTACTTATGATCCGCTACCAAAGCATTACCTGCTAACCAGGCAATGGTTTAAACTGGCTAATGAGTTAACGATGCTGGAAGCGCTGCCCACCGGTAAGATGTCGGTGCTCTCAAAAATGACCATATATCAGCATAGGTTCAAGGTCGATTCGGCTAAAGGCGAATTTCTTGCAGCGCTAAAGGGCTTTCAGCGGATCAAAATTATAAAAGACTCCCTTACCAATATTGCAACGAGCAAGCAAATCAGTGAGCTTGAAACGAAATATTTATCAGTACAAAAGGATAAAAAGATCCAGGAACTCAACAACCAGTCCGCAGTTCAAAAAAACAACCTTGAAAAAATTCACCAACAACGAAATATCACTTTAGCGGGCGTATTGGTAGGCTTTTTATTGGCCGGAATATTATACTTCGCTTACCGAAGCAAGCAACGAAGCAACTTTAAGCTAAAAAACAAACAAGAAGAGATCAATATCCAAAACACTTCGCTCTCTTTCCTTCTGAACGAAAAAGAAAAACTGCTTCAAGATAAAGACAATTTATTAGAGCGTCAACAGGATTTGCTTACTGAAAAAGAATGGTTGCTCCGCGAGGTTCATCATCGGGTTAAAAACAACCTTCAAATAGTAATGAGTTTGTTATACACTCAATCTGCATATCTGCAGAATACCGATGCCCGGGATGCCATAAGGGATAGCCAAAACCGGGTGCAGGCTATTTCTATCATCCATCAAAAGCTTTATAGCAAAAGCAATGTGGCAACTATTGTAATGGCCGATTATATTACCGATTTGGTGAGATATCTCTACACCTGCTATGATTGTGGAAATCGCAAAATCAGGTTTCAGGAAAACCTTGATCAGGTGAACCTTGATATATCGCAAGCCGTACCTATGGGCCTGATCTTGAATGAGGCTATCACTAACAGCATTAAATACGCATTTGATAAAACCGGAGGCGAAATACTTATTAATGCTAAACTGTCAGCACCGGAAACCATTACCTTGCTTATAAGCGACAACGGCAAAGGGCTTCCTTCGAATTTTGATTTGACAGAAACATCGTCCTTAGGAATGGAGATGATGAAAGCACTTAGCAAACAACTGGGCGGAACCTTTGAGATTAAAAATGGGCCAGGGGTAAACGTGCTTGTAATTTTTAAAGTTGAAAGACAAATAAGGAGACTGTCTTCCTAATTAGTCGATCAAATTTCTAAAGCAATTTCATTTCATCCAAAAGCGTTAATAGTGGGATAAGGGGTTCGATTGGATCCCTCTGGCTCCACTGAAAAAAAACCGAACCTAAAGTTCGTTTTTTTATGCTTTTTACAACAAAACAACTAATTGATTATTAAGTATTTATAAATACAATACAGTATACGAAGGTTCGAATCCATCTTTTCTAAAAATTGCACTTATCTTCATCTTCAAAAGGGATAAACCTTTGATAATAAGCGGTTTTTAATAGTTTGGGGTTACAGATATTCATAAATCTTTCAAAAGCGCTCAAATTATTTACACTTTAATAACTTATTAATCGGTCATGGATTTAAAGGTTATTTTTTCAATATTATCAGGTTTTCCTTTTAGGGCGGGAGAGATAGAACCAATTAATTTCCCATTCTTTTTAATGGCAGTAATCTTGCGGAATGAATAGTTGCCTTTTTCGTAATCAAATGTTTCACCGTCATCATCATATAATGAATAAACACCGGGCTTGTTGCCATAATACCTGATCTCGAGATCTACCTTCTGTCCTGCTTTTGGCGCATGCAGCATTGCAGGCATCATAGGTATAATTCCACCATCCTTAACATACACAGGAATTTTATCCAGGCCCGGCTCAACGCTAATCACTTCACCTCCGCCTGCATATTTCCCGGTATAAAAGTCATACCATTTGCCTTTGGGTAGTATTACCTTTCGGCTGGTTTCACCCGCAAATACGGGCGCTACCAATAAATATTCGCCGGCCATATACTGATCTTTAACTTCTTTGGTTATGGCTTCTTCATATGGGTTCTCTTCCAGGTTTATCTGTTTCTTTTCAGTTTTGGCCTCTGAAACTCCAAAGCCGTCTTCCATATACATAGCCCTGAAAGGCGGGATCCCTGCAAAATGATATTTAGCAAATTCGCTGTACCAGTATGGCATCATTTGCATCCGCAGGTTCGCCATAGCTTTTACCTGCTCAGCAACTTCAGGAAACGACCACGGTTTAGTACCACTTGCCCATGCATTGATCATGGCCATCGGCGAAAACACGTTTGATTGGAACCTGCGCAGCCACTCCTCTCCTGTTTTGGATGATCGTACTTCTGGCGTCCATAATACACCGGCAAAACCGCTGTTTACCAGCGCTGTGATAAAATCACGGTGATCATAGTAATCATTATAGATAACATAAGGGAATGATGCACCGCCACCGTTTGATGCACGCACCAGGCCGAATGTACGCTGGTTGCGCTGATGATAAATCTCGTTTGTATAACGCTGCATCATTAACCCATAGGTTTGGCGCATTTGCTCTGCAGCATGACCGGACGGGAAAACAGCTACATCGGGCCATAAGTAATTGTCGCCCCCGTCAACCTCATCCATTTTATACCCGCTGACGCCTATATCTATTTTTCCTTTTTCCAGTTCGCCGAAGAAGATTTTACGCGCTTCGGGCATACTGATGTCTGGTACGATGCCGTTCCAAACGGTATGTGAACCGCTATAGGGTAAAATACTTTTATAAAGGGGTGCTTGTGGCGACACATAGGGATTAGTCCACAAATTAAGCCTGATATTCTTTTTCAGCATATTCTGAACCAAAGCTTTTGGGTCAGGGAACCGGCTTTGATCCCATTCAAAAGTGCAAGGGTACGATTTACTTTGCCAACCAGGTTCAAGCCCTATAAAATCAAGCGGGTACCCCTTTTCTTCAAATGCCTTTACTTCTTCTTCAACTCCGTGCGCGTCGGTTAAACGCTGCATGCGTTGAGTAAAGCCCAGCCCCCAACGCGGCAGCAAGCAGCCTCCGCCATTTAGTAAATTATAGCGCCTCACGGCATCCAGCATGGTTGGCCCGGCAAATACATAAATCTCGGTACCGGCAGCAGGTACCAGTATTTCAACCTCATCTGAATACGGGTGCGAGCTCCATGATTTATCCAGGTTACGGTCTTTCACTTCAGGCGGAGTTTTGCTGTCGCGATTCACAGCTGTGCCCGCGTATATGTTGAGATACCTTGCTGAATTAATAAACACGCCATAACCTTTTGATGATACGTAAAATGGCGTCGGCGCATGTGTACGGCCATTATCCTTACCTGCATAATTATCAACATGAAGGGTAAGCACCTTTCCCCGTTGAAATACGGTTTGAAAATTTAAGCCGAACCCAAACAACTGTTCCTTTTTTTCAAGAGGAAAGCGGAGATAGGTTTTACCATCCTGTACCTTGCTGGTAATTTCCTCCTGTGCCAGGGGAAAACCGGCAGCAGGCATTTTCTGTAAACCGGCATGATAAGCTTGTGCACCTGAGGCCTTCAACAGGTCAAACTCCTCGGGCTTGCCAATGACACCTTTCCAGATGCCTGGTTCTATCTCCGTCCAGCTTATTGATTGCGCATGGAGTGATGCAGCAAAACTTAAAAACAAAACAAACAGCAAACAATATTTTAAATTTTTCATGGTATTACCGGGGAATAACAGTGTATGTTTTGCCTTTTTCAGTGGCAAAATCAATTAAGTAGCCTTTATTAAATGTAATGTCAGGAAGTTGAGTATCATCCACTTTTTGATAAACCGGCATCGCTGGCGGAGTATTTAGTATATTACTATTTATACCAACAGCAGTCTTACTGCCTGTCTCCACAATTTTTACGGGAATCGGTGTACGCAGCCTGCAAATGCCTCCCATGTTTGATTTAATGGTTGCTTTGCTCAGTTTCCCCTTTTTCCAGTCGATAGTCACCTCAAAATTTCCGCGGGCTTTGATGCCTTTGATGCTGCCATCGGCCCAGGCATCGGGCAGGGCTGGTAACAATTCAATTTCACCATCCTGACTTTGCAGCAGCATTTCGGTCATGCCGGCTGTTCCCCCAAAATTTCCATCAATCTGGAAAGGCGGATGCGCATCAAACAAATTCGGATAGGTGCCGCCCCCGCTCATTTGCTCTTTTTTCTGCAATGGGTCCATATAATTAAATGCGGCAGCTAATATTTTATAGGCATGGTTGCCATCATGCATTCGGGCCCACCAGTTCATCTTCCAAGCCATTGACCAGCCTGTACTTACATCTCCCCGGTAAATCATGGATTGTTTTGCGGCAGCTGCTAACTCCGGTGTTTTAAATACGGAGATTTGCCTGCCGGGAAACAGGCTGAACAGTTGCGAAATATGCCTGTGGGTATCTGCCGGATCATCCCAGTCTTTAAACCATTCCTGCAATTGGCCATGCTTGCCTATGTGAAACGGATAAAGTTTATTATATGCATTTTTCAGCTTATCGGCAAATGCGTTATCAATATCCAAAATACGGGCACTACTGATACAATCCAGAAACAGCTCCCGAATAATTGACATATCCATGGTAGAGGCCACGCTTACAAGGTATTCTTTACCATTGATCTTAACTGTGTTTTCGGGTGATGTTGAAGGGTTTGTTACCAGATAGCCTGTGTTGGGATCAGTAACCAGCCAGTGCAGCATAAACTGCGCAGCACCTTTCATAACAGGATAAGCGGTTTTGCTTAAAAAAGCCTTATCACCGGTAAAAAGATAATGATCATACAAATGAAGGCTCATCCAGGCGCCCCCCATTGGCCATGCCGACCACCTTACCGAGCTTTTAGGATCCTGATCATAATTACCAACAGTTGATGTTTTAGCCCAAATATCGGTATTATGATGCTCAACCCAGCCTTCATTGATATTATAATTTACTTTAGCAGTGACTTTACCATTTACCCCAAGCTCTTTCAAAAAATCGAACAATGGCTGATGGCACTCAGAGAGATTGGTATTCTCGGCCAGCCAGTAATTCATTTCGGTATTAATATTGGTGGTATAATTGCTGCCCCAGGGTGGTATTACCTGGTCATTCCAGATCCCCTGTAAATTGGCAGGAGCACTTCCCGGCCTCGAACTGGCAATGAGCAAATAGCGCCCAAATTGATAATACAGCGTTTGCAACTGCTTATCGGGTTTCGCTATATTGAAGTTTTTAAGCCGTTCATCTATCGGCT
Organism: Mucilaginibacter rubeus; assembly: GCF_014643835.1. Lineage (GTDB taxonomy): Bacteria > Bacteroidota > Bacteroidia > Sphingobacteriales > Sphingobacteriaceae > Mucilaginibacter > Mucilaginibacter rubeus. The sequence goes on from NZ_BMKD01000001.1 coordinate 1,377,455, forward strand.
GTTTTATCATTTCAGCATCAGCGCCTAAATTAAAATCTACACGTTTAAATAAATGCTGATAATCGGCAATATGCCTTTGCTTAAGCAGGTCATATGTTTTTTGTTCGGCAGCCGAAAGGCTCCTATCAGCCTCGATAGCAGGGGCTTTACCCTGTAATCCGGGCGATTTATCAAAGCCATTAAAGCTGGTAGCTTCAGTCAGATATAGGATAACCTCATTTGCACCGCTAACCTGCAGCGCATTGTTAACAGCACTTACTTTCCCCCCAATATTCTTTATTTTAAGGTTGATGCGGAAATTCATACCCTCGCCTTTGGGCTCGTCATAAATCACCTGCCTGGGTTCGTAATCACGGTTAGCAACATAAGTTGGCGCTTTGCCATTCAAAACCAATTTATTGCTACCGGCTGCCGAAACAGTAAAGCGTAGTTTACTTTGCAGGTTGGCCTTGAAATTTACTGCCCCCTTTTTATCGGCAGTAATACGCACTACCATCACCTTGTCGGGGTAACTTATGAAGGTTTCTCGCGAAAAATTAGCTCCATTAACCTTATACCTCACCGTAGATACGGCATTATTTAAATCCAGCTCGCGGCGATAATCACTACAGGTGCTATCAGTCAGGTTAAAATCAAGCAACAAATCGCCTAAAGGAAGATATCGGGCAGTGTAAGGTCCCTGCAGATATTTTTTCCATATTGCTGCTGCTTTGTCAAAATCCCCGGCAAAAACAGCGGCGCGCACTTCGGGCAGATGGGCAGGCCCCTGCGGATTGTTTCCCGGTTCAGGATAACCGGACCAAAGATTATGATCATTCAACTGAAAACGTTCATGATTAACACCGCCAAACACCATAGCTCCGGTAGTAGCATTACCCAGGGGCAGCGCCTCTTCCCAGGCAACCGCGGGTTTTGTATACCAAAGCTTTAAAGCCGCATTATTACTTTTGGTTTGCGCAACAGCAAGTTTGGCACTTATCAAACCCACAAAAACTAAATACTTTTTAAGCTGATGCATATTAAAGATTTATAAATACAGTTTGTAATCCCGGCGATTGCACGCCTACTACACTTTTACCGTTTTGGGTTTGTACTTTTATAGTAGCGCGACCATTATAAGCCTGCACTTTTCTTGATCCGCCTGATGTACCTAAATCATCCTGCAATATGCCATCCCCGCTTAGCGAAAAGCTGAGCCAGTTTATAGCATCGAGGCACTGGATACCGTTTTTATCTAAAACTTTAACCTGTACTGTGGCAAAACCATTTTCTTCTGCTATTTTCTCAACTATCAGTTTAGCCGGCCTATCCCATTTATCTGTTTGATAAATCTGGTTAATCTCATCGGTTACGGTAGCTTTTCCCTTTTGAGCCACTACGCGGATATTGTTGCTGCCTTTCTTAAACGTTACCACCCAGCGCAAACCGGCAGCAGGAAAATCCTGGCTGTTCCGTTTTTTTATACCGCAGCTCTTTCCATTCAGAAATAACTCGGCGGTTTCACAGTTCGAATAAACTTTAATCACCTTCTGTTCTCCCTCGCTTCCCCATCTTACAGGCCAGGTATGCCCGTAAATATGTGCCATTGGTTTGGTTGTCCAATACGATTGAAAAACGTAATATGATTCCTTTTTGGTCATGTCCCGTTCCACCACACCCTTTTGGTTCATATAAGGGATCGGATTGTCCGGCCGTAACGGTGTCGAAAAATCTTTGAATACCCAAAAGGCCGATCCTGTTAACCAGGGCATTGTCTCCTGCTCTTTTAAATGCCAGTCGAAAAGATTGCAGATATAGCTTTCGCTCCAGTCGCCATCCTTTGAAACCCTTGCATCTCCGCCGGAGAGCGACGCGTCGCCGGCGCGTTCATCGGCGCCGCCTCCCTTCTTAATATTAACAAAGGCCTTATCAGGATCTTCAGAATGACGCAACGCATGGCTGTCCCCGCCCCATTCTGCATGAAAAAAGTGGTTTACTTTCTTAAACTCATCGAGGGTTGTTTGCTTATACTCGTTATAAGTACCACGATACCAGCCTGCCCATATAGAGGGTGAATACACATCAACAATATCCTTGCAAAAGTCACAACGACGAATGGTGGTTTTTCGGGATGGATCGAGCCGGTGGGCAAGGTCATTTTGCTCGCTCATAAAGGCCCTGATCTTTGCTTTATCAAACTCTGAGAAATCACCTTCCCAATCATTCTCATTTCCAAGCCCCCATAAAATTATAGCTGGATGATTATAATGCTGCTCAATCATGTTGGTAAGCATTTGCCGGGCCTGATTTTTATAAATCTCGCCTCCCAAGCCACCGCGGCACCAGGGCTCTTCTTCCCAGGCCAAAATACCCAGGCTATCGCACAGATTAAGTGCAATCCGCGATTGCTGGTAATGGCCCAGGCGAATAAAGTTTACGCCCATATCTTTCATGAGCTGCATTTCCTGCCTGATCATACCTTCGGTCATCGCAGCTGCAACACCTGCCTCGTCTTCATGACGATGGGTACCCCTTAACAATAGGCGTTTACCGTTAAGCATGAAAGGCCCATGATCCACAAATTCAAAATTCCGGAACCCTATCTTTTCCCTTTGGGTAAAAGTACTGCCATTGGCACGCGCACTAACCTCAACAGTATATAACACCGGATGATCTGGCGACCATAATTGCGGCTTTTTAACCGTAAATGAACCAACCGGTATTTCTCCCGCAGTAGAAGATAAATTATATTTTGATTGCTGGATAATTTTACCCTGCGGATCAATGATCTTAATATCACCCTCAACTGCATTTATTTTTTCAGGATCATAGACACGAAGACCAATATTTAACTTCCCTTGCTTACCATCTTTATCAACCTCTGCCTTGGCAAAAACCTTATCCAACGAAACAACAGGTACGTATACTAAAATGAGATACCGGTAAAGTCCGCCATACACTGTAAAGTCCGATAAACGTGACGGAATACTTTCAAGGTCGCGCGAGTTATCACACCTTATTTCGACAGGGATATTTCCTTTAAATTGAGTTTGGCAGATCTCTGTTTTCTTAAAGTCATTAACAGCCTTTGTTATATCTACCGTCCATTCATCGTAGCCGCCCAAATGCGAACCTACTTTGGTGTTATATACATAAACGTCAGTCTTTTGCCCGGCACCTTCAAAATGCAATAGTGTACGCCCTCTTTGATATGGGTTATTGATGCTTACCTGGGTACGGTACCATCCCGGCCCCTGGTAGTAGTTCACATCGGGATCTACCGCGTCACGCGCGTTAAAACAATGCGGAAGCACTACCTGCTGCCAGTGCGGAACATCATGCGGAATGCCTTTATCTTCCGGACGGATGGCTTCCCAAATCCCACCTAAATCTTGTTTTATAAACTGCCAGCCCGTATCTAAACGGGTACTTTGCTGCGCGAATAAAGACTTAGTACTCAAAACAAATATCAATATTAAATACAGTCCCAGATTTTTCAACTGCATATTAATGGGTAGTTAATTTATAAGCTACTACCTTTTTTCCAAAAAACGTTGGCACATACAAAATGTGATTAATGGTGTCGTAACCTAAATCGGCCGTATTCATCTTTTGTGCCTCCGAATCAAGCAGGGTTTCTATTTTACCATCGGCTGTTATGTAAAATATGTGCCCCGACCAGCAGGTAATCAAAAAGTCGCCATTACCTACCGGCTCTAAACCATCACCTCCACAGCTTAGCGTGGCAATTTGTGTTAAATTACCCTTGCTATCCGCCTTCATGAACTTCGGTCCGCCGAGGATATATAGATCATCGTTGATGGCTTTAAGCCCGTTTACACCATTTACGTTGGTTAAAAAAGTTGTTACCTGGCCCTTTTCAATCCGGTGGATCTTTTTGGTTTTACTGTCTGAAACGTAAACTATCCCTTTGCTATCTACGGTAATGTCATTTAACATTTTTGCGCTGTCGACAGGTATCTTATTGATCACTTTGCCTGTTTTAATATCAATGACTACCACTTCCGACAAATCGGCTGCATACAATTGATCCTCAACCCGCCCAAGGCCTTTAGGTGAATTTAATCCGGTTGTAAAGTTCAGGTCGATAATCTTTCCATCCAGTCCGATCTTTGCAACCCCACCTTTACCATCAACTGCGCTGGGATTTCCTTCAATTTCTGATACATATAAGATTTTCTTTTTAAAATCCGGTAAAACCGATTCGGGGATCCGTACTACTGTATCAGTTTCCCAAAGCTTTTCCAATTGGTGTGTTTGTGCAAAAGCGCCCTGTACTATAAATGCCATTAAAGCAGGCAATGTTGATTTTAATATCTTTTTCATAGCGGTTTGTTTTATATATCAAGATACAGTTTATAACACAACAGCCTGTGTACCACCGTCAGTTATTCTGTATTTAATTACTTTACTACCCTCAGTAATGGAGATAAGCAGTTTCCCTTTGTTTAGCCGTGAAACCTGAAGGTTAAAAACATGGCCGAATGCATGAATATTATTCAGGGCCATCTCATTCCATCCGTTTGGTAAACGGGGAGTACAATCAAAATTGCTGAAACCTGTTGGCCTGATGCCGAATAAGCCTTCGGTAAAAATCCGGCAGTAAAGCCCGCTTTCGGCCGACAAATGTCTTTGGTTACCTTCGGGATAAGCTTCCACCGGATAAGGCACGTGCTCCCCTAACAGCCTCCTTTGCGAATAATAGCGCAGATAATCCATTGCTTTTTCAGTTTTACCCACCTGAAATACGCCGCGAAGCGCATACAGGGTTGAACGGTCCCAAAATGTTTCTTTGCCCGCCTGTGTTGCTAATCCATCAGCAGTCCATAAGCTTGGCGAAAACAGGGCATTGATTGTTCCTTCGCTCCTGTCTAAAATACCCATGGTAAGCGGCAGGCAAATCCAGGCACGCAATACATCATTAGTTTCATAGTATTTATAGGTTTCAAAACCCTCAAGAGTTGCCCCAAAGTATTTTTCGATATTGATTTTAAGCGCCGCGGCCTGCTTTAAATATTCGTCTGTTTGTGTTTTGGGCTGATGCAATTGTTTGCCAAGATATGCGGCGGAGATCAGGGCATCATAATAAAGGCTATTGGTTGAAAGGTTGGCTTTGCCCGATGGAAAGCGCCCTTCCAGTTCGTCATGATCAGATGTAACAACCCCCTGGTCGTTCAGTTTCCGGTGACTATATTCAAGGCACCAGGTAATGAGCGGCCACAGTTTTTTGGCAGAGTCGGGTTTGCCATAAGCTAATGCATACCTTGACGCCCCGTAAGCGATCATCGCCTGATCTCCCCTGTCACCAGCTCCTTTCCATACTGCATCGCCTTCAGCCACTATCGAGCTGGGAATTGGTTTATATTCCAGGTTCATATATTTTGCAAACAGCCTGTAACAGTTCATGGCCGACAGGTTACCGATACTATCTCCTGAAAAAGCGAAAAAGGGGCTAATATATTCGGCCTGATCATTAGCCCAGATAGCTGCATAATACGCAAGCCCACCGGGGCCGTGCAGGTAGCCTACCTTGGTTTTGTAAATACTCTCCGTGCCCCTGATTTTGGCAAAGGCGAAGGCGGTATTTAATAAGGTATCGGGTGTTTTTAATTGCAGGGGCGATAAAATTGTATTTATACGATCTTCACGAGCCTTTTCTTCCGCATTAGCATCAATTTTAACAGGCTGGGCCGGAAAATCTGTAGCGAGGTAATAAATCGAAAAGGTAGTATTTGATCCCGGCTGAACTACCCTGCTGCCAGGATCAACAGCGCCATTGATAACCGAATGGGGCCTTACCTTACTTTTAGCACTATCCGTCCTAACCTCACACCGCAGATATTCCATAGCAATGGTAACTGGCTTATCGGTTATATTGGTAAACACAAACTTTTCAATTACCATTGGCTTATCTACCGATGGGAAGATGCTCCGATCGATTTTCACCAGCGCCGGATTACCTGCCGTAGCAGCTATCCTCATGATCCCTTTATGGCTGATACTGGTGATATTATATGAAAGATCGCCTGATTTTTTACCATTGGCCAGGTCTGTCTTTAGCTTACGGTTGTTGACAAAAAAGCGCGGCAATTCGCCGTCAACAAATGAATAATCGATGTGGGTCCGCGTGCCATCGGGCAACATCCTGAAAGTAGGAAAAACAACGGTTCTTGAAATAGACAAGTTACCGGCGCTATCTAAGCCATACTGTACCCATACAGATACTTTCTCGCCCGACATTTCGATATGATCGGTGTGGGGCAACCGGCCATTAATAGTCCATTTAATGCTTCCGTCAGGCTGAATCGCCCATCTATCTGTTTGCACGGGCGACACAACCTGCTGGGCATAAACCATATGCGGAAAAATAAAAGTAAGGACAACTAAAAATATTTTCTGTGGATATATCTTCATATGTTCTGTTTGATGGCTAAATAATGCTAATTTAAAATGGCAATGCCTGCTTTTAGACCGGCAGATAGTTCAACCTTTTTTGAGATTCCGGGAATGTTATTTTTCAGGATCTTGATATTACCGCTTGCGTCACCTTCAACACGTACAAATGCATCTGCAGAACCAGCAACCGTGGTATTCTTTATCAAAGCTTCGGCAACGCTTTCTAACCTGATCACTGCTTGGGCTCCTGCTGTTTCAGGAATTATGCAGGAATTAAGTTCAATGTTTTTCCCGTCCTCACAAATGAAAGCCGGTCTGAGGTCATTGCTACCTAATGTGAGTTTTATATTATCGAGTTTTAACCAGTCAACATGCCTGGCCCATATGCCATAAGCAGGAACAAGCGGACCAAATGTTTTTACTTCGGGATATTTATCGATGGCTTCCGGAACAACCTGCCGGGCGTTTTCTTCGCTGCCGCCACCGGCCAGATTTATCTCGATGTTTTTTAAAGTGAGCCCTTTAATATTATGCCCGGGAATCCCTGTTATCAGAATGCCTGACGGCGGCATGAGCTGTGCATTATCTGCTGCCTTTGCCTTAACATTTTGAATGGTTACATTTTCAAGTGTTCCTATTGGTTGCTGTGTATCCTGATCTTTGCGGAATACGCTTAACCTTGCCCCCAAACGGATCAGGATAGGCGTTTTCACTTCCACCATGGTAATATCAGCTATTTCAATATTCCTGATATTCGCCCCATCTACAGAAAGCAGCTTGATACCTCCGTTAGCCGTGTCATAAATATAACACTCTGAAATCCTGATATTTTCAAATGGCGCCATCGATTCTGTACCGATCTTGATGGCACCCTGCCCGCTTTTTAAGCGCAAGCCCGAAATCACAATATTTTTACAGGCCATTTTGCTTGATGTTGTTTTGAAACACAAGGCATCATCGCCGCTTACCACATCGCAATTTTTGATAGTTACATCCTGGCAGCCGTCTATATCCATGCCGTCGTTATGGGCAACTCCCCTGCTTTCAATTTTTACGTTTTGAATATTTACCTGCCTGCATTGAAAGTAGTGGGAGGTCCAGGCAGCTGAGTAATTTAAAGTAACGCCACTTATTGAAACATTTTGGCAACGTACAACCCGCAATAAAAAAGGGCGTCGTCCCCAGCGTTGTGATTCGGCACGGGTATCGGTTAAGATCTGCTGTGCTTTTAGCTTTGCTCCCTGCCCATCAATAATTCCTTCGCCTTCAATGCTGATGTTCTTTTTGTCGACGGCTACAACCAGCGCCCAGCCTACGCTTATCCCAAGCCCTTCAACAAAGGGATCAAGGTTTTTATAATCATTAACATCGGTACTTCCTAATAAAACAGCCCCCTTATTCAAATGCAGGGTAATATTATTATTCAATGCAATTGTGCCGGTTAAAAAAACACCCGATGGAACAACCACCTTGCCGCCGCCACTTTTATGGCACGCATCAATGGCATTTTGAATTGCCATTGTATTTAGTGTAGTACCATTACCGGTAGCACCAAAAGCGGTAATATCCACCTCGGCAGCGAACAACCTAAAATCAGATGTCAAAACGATAAAAGCTATACAAAACAACAACCTCATTACCCTGCACATATCTATTTTTTCTTTTCGGCTTTAATCATTTCAGTTCCGGCCAGTAATAACGCGCCTAAACCATGGGTATCGTTCAATTCGGTTGGGCGGGTATAATAAAATTTGATGTCAGTATCCATATTGGTGCCGATACAAACATCCTGTAGCTGGCCATCAGCAGTTATTTTTGAGGCTAAGCCTTTCCATCCTTCACGGGCAATGGCTATATATTTTTCATTTATCCAGCCCTGGTTTACTGCCCTTGCTACCGCATAAGTGTACATAGCGGTAACTGATGTTTCGAGGTATGAATCAGGCTTATCCAATAGCTGATGCCACAACCCGGTTTGATCCTGGTAACGGGCATAACCCACTATTTGCCTCAACAGCAATTTGATCAGTTCGGCACGTTTGGGATGGTTTGCAGGTAAATTGTTTAACAGCTCAACCTGTGCCATAGCTATCCATCCGTTACTGCGGCCCCAATGTCCTACCCCATTGGTTTGATCATCGCTGTAATAATTATGAAAAAACAAACCGGTGGCAGGATCATAAAGGTATTTGTTGAAATTCTCCACCTGTTTGATAGCATCATCAAAGTATTTATTATCGCCGGTAAGTTTGCCCATACGTGCCAAAAACGGAATGCTCATGAACATATCGTCGGCCCAAAGCGTGCCAAAGCGGGGCTGCGGGCGGGCAAGTGTACCATCGGGCAAGCGCATTTGTTTAGTTAGGATATAGGCAGCAGACCTTTCCAGATAGGCCTCATAATCCTTCCTTTGTGCAAGGGCATCCACATCAAACAAACCAGCCGACATTGCGCCACAAGCATCGAGATTAGTAATATTGAATACAGAACCGTATTCTACCTTACCTGCTTTTGCTTTGTAAAGCGTTTCGAAATAACTAAGGTTATCAAAAATAAAAGCAAAATTATGCTGTGAATAGTCTGAATATTTTTTGTCGCCAAGCACATCCGCAGTTTGCATCATGCCTATAGTTAAAACACCATTTACATATGCCCATTTGTTGTATTTATTATCAACCTTGACATCTATGGATGAAGCCAATCCCTTGGTAGAATTATATTTTTCGTTTGTTTTAGCATTAACAAACTGAAAGGAAGTTTCCTTAATAATGTTATCGGCAACACGGCGCACAATATTTTCAGTATTAACGTCCTGCCCAAACGCTGCCGAAGCATAGGCAATAAGCAACAAGTATAAAAATGATTTCATTTTAGCTGTTTTTAATTTGATTGTTATATATTTTTAATAGCTGCCTTCTTTATATTCTTCGCGCGGACCGCCTTAACCTGAGCTGCTGTAATTGCCCCGCCTTTATTACCAAAACTTTTCCGCACATAAGTCAACACATCTGCTATTTCCCGGTCCTTCAAAAAATCATGAGCGGGCATCACATTTGAATATGATTCTCCATCAATATCAATGTTCTCCGAAAACCCGTTAAGTACCACTTTAATTAATTGTGTATGATCACCTGTTACATAGGATGTTTTGATTAATGGCGGGTTCATATTTGGAACCCCTCCGCCATCGGCCTGGTGGCAGGTTAAGCAATGATTTATATAGATAGCTTTGCCATTCGCCATAGAAACAGCCAAACCTGCAACCGGCTTCGCTTTTGACTTTGCCCTGTTTTTAACCTGTGCCATTAGCTGGAAACAGCTAAAAGCAAAAAGAAGGGTCAATAAATATTTAGCCATTTGTTTATTATTTTTTAAGATAGATAATACGGTATATGGTACCTTTTGAATCATCTGTAACATATAATGAACCATCCGCACCCTGGGCAAGTCCGCAAGGACGATGGTCTGCGCGCCCGGCCGCAGTTTTCTCTGGCGAGCCTGAAAAGCCATCAGCAAATACTTCCCAGGCACCATCAGGTTTACCATTTTTAAATGGCTGAAAAACAACGAAGTACCCGGCCTGCGGTTCAGGTGCCCTGTTCCAGGAGCCATGAAAAGCGATAAAAGCACCGTTTTTATATTTCGCCGGGAATTGGTTTCCGGTATAAAACAACAAACCATTAGGGGCCATATGGCCGGGATAGGCGACGGCAGGGTCAAGAAACTTAGCATCGGCCTCTTTTTTTCCGTCGCCGCCATATTCCGGGGCCAGGATCTTTTTATGTTGGATCTGATCGTAATACATGTATGGCCAGCCTGCGTTATCGCCTTTTTTAAGGGCATACATACACTCGGCAGGTAACTCGGCTGATTGTTTGGTGGTATACAGTTCGGGCCATGAGCTATTCAGGTTATCCCTGCCATGCTGCATTACAAAAAGCTGATTATTCTGCTGATTCCAGTCCATACCTACCATATTTCTTAAGCCGGTAGCATACCGTACACCATCGCCATAGGTTTGATTTAATTTATCAGTTTTAAACTGCCATACCCCTCCCATCGAATCCAGTATCGGGCATCCCGCTATGCCGGGTGAATGCAGGCCGCGGTCCTTTTCCTGGCAGGAGTTGAACCAGGCGCCTATGTTTACATAAATATTGCCGTCGTTATCCAGCGCAAATGATTTGGTTTCATGCTGACGGCCTGCCTTTAACCCGGTAATTATTTTTTCGGGCTGATCGGGGTTGATCACTTCATTTTTATCATTCACCTTATACCTGAACACCTCGGTATTTGATGATGCATACAGGTACCCGTTCTTTAAATAAACCTCGGTGCCGCCATAAGTACCGAAACCTGATTTAAGTTCGGCCTTACCATTGGGCGCTTCATGCAACACCAAAATCCCCTTCCCTTCCTTATTCGGTTTAGCCAGCTTTACATAAATATCGCCCTGTGGCGTAACTACTAAATGCCGGGCCCTTGCACCGGTTTCGGCAACTTTCAGGGCACCGAAACCGGCAGGTAATTTTAAACCTCCATTATCAGTATCGGGTACCACTTCTGATCCTGGCTTCAGGGCATAAAGCATTAGGCTTACCGGCAGGATCGTAAGAATCATTACCCATTTAAATAGTGTACTTTTCATGCTGTTTATTTGATTATAATTCTTTTTTATTCGCGTTAGCCAGCTTAGTGTCATTCACCGGACGGCTGTTATAAATGTTAAAATCCTTTACCTCGTTTAAAACAAACGTTGACGAGCCCGCTGCTTTCTGTGCCTTAACATGTTGAAAATCTGCACCTGAAACATGATCAAGAATAAACGCGGGGCGGAAATCATCTGCGATATAGCTAACTTCCACATCGTTCATTTTTAAATCTTTAACATTGCGGATAAAGAAGCCGTAAGAAGGCATAGTGCCAAAGCGATAGGGTTCTGGATATTCTTTTTCTAAACCGGGTACCTCACGCATGGATTGCTCTTTGGTGCCCCCGCCTTTATAATAGATCCTGATATTACTCAACCGCAGGTCTTCTATATCATGCCCTGGGATCCCGCTTATAATTGCCCCATGCTTATTATCGGCATTATAGCATACCACATTACTAATGATCACGCGCCTGAGCGCCCCTACAGGCGCACTTTCCGGCCCGCGCATGCGTGCACCAAGCCTTACAAAAATTGGCGCGTTAACAATATCACGCATGGTTATATTGGAGATGGTAACATCCTCTAAAAGTGCACCATCAACAGTTTCAAGAGCCAGGCCACGGCAGTAATCAAACACGCAGTTGGAGATGGTAACATTCTTAAAACCACCGTTTGATTCGGTACCTATTTTTATGCGGCCGGTGGGATTACCGTCAGAATATTTTTTTTCATTGCGGGTAAAAGTGCCGGCCAAAAATGAACCTTCATCGTAGCCACTCACCTGGCAGTTGGTAATAGTAACATTTTCGGTAGCCCTGGCAAATCCAAGCCCATAGGTACTTTTAAGACAGATACCATCGTCATAAGGCGAGTTGATACTGCAGTTTGAGATACGTACGTTGCGGCAGCAGTCAATATCCATACCGTCGCGGTTAGTATCCATCTTAACATTATCAATAGTAAAATTGTCGATCCCCGTTGCGAGGATCCCAAACCAGCCGCCATGCAGAATCGAAATATCCCTGATAATTACGTTACGGCACAAATAAAGACTGATCGTTTTGTTCGGGCGCTTATCATCTTCACCCTTATTGCTCCGCACCAGGTCTTTACCCCAAATGGTACCGGGACCCAGTATTGAAATATCATGCAGGTTTTCGCCCCAGATCAGGCTGTTATGCCAGTGCCTGTGTCCAAAGTCCTGGTAGTTATTATCTATTTTAGCTTCTGGCTCATCATAACCTGAACCGGCTTCAATAGGCGCTGCAATTATGGTAGCCCCCTGATCGATATATAGGCTGATGCCACTTTTAAGATGCATAGAACCGCTTAAATAATTCCCTGCCGGAAAATAAACTGTTCCGCCGCCAGCCGCTGCTGCAGCCTCAATTGCTTTATTGATATTTTGAGTATCAATTGATTTACCGTCGCCCTTCGCCCCATATAACTTTACATTATATGGGGATGTTTCAGGCGATGTACTATCATTTGCCTGAGCTTGAATGAAGCAGAATGGCAAAAGAAAAATCAAAAGAATACGAAGTATAGTATAGTGGTTTTTCATAGTATTTTTTGTCGCTTTACGTTATGTACGCCTTACCTACTTCCGGTTTACCAACCCGGATTTTGCGGATATGGAGTACCTGTAATTGTTGCATCGATTTGTGTTTGCGGGATTGGGCGAAGCACATGAAATGGTTTAATATTAGCTTTGCCATCCGTATTATGCAGTTTTACCCTTTCCAGCAGCTTCCCTGTCCTTGCAAGGTCAAGCCAGCGTACAAGTTCACCGCACAATTCTCTTGAGCGCTCATCCAAAATGAAATCCAGCGAAAGTTTATCTACAGTGATATCCATTGCTGCTGCGTTGCCTGAAGGGTAAGCAGCCCTTTCACGAATGGCATTAATATATGGCACTGCGTCACCGGCACGGCCATCCATAAATAATGCTTCGGCAGCAATTAAATACGTTTCGGCCAGGCGATATATGATTATCGGCCTGCTTGAGGGCGAATTTTGATCGGGCCGTTTAGTATCAAAATACTTAATCATAGCTGGCGACAACGCAATGCTGTATTTGGCAGGCGGAATAACCTGGTAACGATAACCGGCAATCTGTGCCGAAGTCATAGCTTTACCAGGCATCCAGATAGCGGTGTCACCTACTGTAAATTTAGGTGCTCCGGGCTGAGCACCAACAGGCGCACCGGCTGGCAACGGATTAGACCACGTAGGTATTGAAGCTGCATTGTTGCATAACCACATGGTTTGAAACGTTTTATTATAACGCTGATCATTAACCCTTTCGCTAAATACAGTATCAGTAAGCCAATGTGTAGGCACCACTCGGATATATGGGCGCCCGTAAAGGGTACTGCGCTGCATGCCGGGCTGCACTTCATACTTAGGTACAAATAAGTGGCACAGCAAGTTATCAGGGCCACTGTTGTTTTGGGTAGCGGAACCGTTGTAGGCCAATGTAGTAGTGTGTTGTACAGTCCAAAGTATTTCACTGTTAGTTTCATTGCCCTCAGCAAATACTTTCCCGAAATCCTGCTGCAATTTAATACCTCCGGCCGGTGCAACGTTTGTTATAAGATCGATTGCTGTTGCATAGGCATTTTTATAGTCATCTGCCTGTTTAGCCGATGAGCCCGCCCTTGTTAAATATACTTTTGCAAGCATGTGCATTGCGGCAGCTTTTGTAGCTCTGCCGGGTTGCACTCCATTGGTTAAAGGGCTTGCAGGAAGAACCGCTATCGCATCTTTCAGGTCCTGAACAATGAAGTTATATACATCGGCCATTTTGTCCCTATTAGCCGAAGTAGTAGGTACTGACTGAAATGTTTTATTTAAGGTAACGTCGCCCCAAAACTGAACTAATATAAAGTAATAATTTGCCCGTAAAAACTTGGCCTCACCAACCATGCTCGCTGCCGTTGTAGCGTCAATATCAGCAGGAACATTACCGATCAAGCCATTACATGTGTTAATATAAGTGTAGCAGTTTTTCCAGATGGTAGCAACGGTACCATCTGCAGTATTAAAGTTGCTGTTATATTTTACCAGGCCGTTGTTTCCATCGTTACCGGCAATAAATTCGTCGGTGCCGGGTACGGTTAATTCAAAATAGGTATCCGGCCCCCAAATGGTTCTGAAACCTGCATAGGCTGCAGTGAGACCTGCCTGAAAGCCCTGGCTTGTTGTAAAAAAAGCAGGGGTAAGCGTTGATTTCGGGTCTTCTATCAGTGTTTTTTTACAAGCTGTAGTTGCAAGACCTAAAAACAAACAGGTGTATAAATATATAGATATCCTTTTCATCTTATTTAAATTTAAAGTGTCATGTTAATACCGAATGTAAATGACTTTGTAGGAGGCGTATCAACGTTTAAGCTTCCGGCTGTTTCCGGGTCCAAACCATGATAAGTATTACGATACGGAGAAAAAAGAATAAATGGATTTTGCGCCGTAGCATATATTCTTAGCGACCGTGCACTGATACGCCTGGTTATCGATTCGGGCATATTATAGCCTAAGGTCAGGCTCCTGATTTTTAAAAAGGTACCGTCAAAATAACTTAAAGTGGATGAATAAGGCGTATTGGTTGAAGCAGAATTGGGTTTAGGATAGTAATTCTGATGATTGGTTGGTGTCCAGTAATCCTCATTCAGGTTATTATAATTACCCTGGAAGGTGTTAATGAAACTTCCGCTCTGGAACATTTTGGAAGTGATTAGTCCCCCCACCCTATAAGCGGCCACTACCGTAAAATCAAATCCTTTATACCCTATGCGGTTGGTAAAACCGCCGGTATAAGTTGGCTGATCTGACCCAAGTACAATCCTGTCGGCGGCGCTGATCTTTCCATCTTTATTTACATCCTCTACCCTGATAGTGCCAATCACAGAACCTGTACCGGTGGTTGTAAGACCTAAGCTTTTAGCCTGGGCAGTATCGGCAGCTGTATTTTGCCAGATGCCAATTTTTTTATAATCAAATATGGCATTGATAGGCTGCCCCACAAACAAACCGTTTGTGATATCCTGGGTAACCCCGCTCGCTAATTTGGTTACTTTACCCCTGTTAAATGCGATGTTAAAATTGGTGCTCCAGCTAACGCTGTTCCTGCCGTTACCGGGTAAATTGATGGTGCTTATGCTTACTTCAATCCCTTTATTTTGCGTTTGGCCCACATTAGTTAAAATACTGTTTGGTATACCCGAGGTTGGCGGCAATGATAATGGTAACAGTAACGACCTGGTATACTGATGGTAGGCTTCAACCGTACCCGCAACCCGTCCCTGGAAAAGTCCGAAATCAACGCCCGCATTTAATGTAGAAGTATACTCCCATGTTAGATTTGGATTAGGAACATTGGTTGGATAAGCACCTGTAAGGTTGGTAGAACCAAAGTTATAGTTAACAGATGATAAAGCGCCCAAAGTTTGGTAAGGATTGATAGCTGTATTACCAACTGTACCATAGCTCGCTCTTAATTTAAGGTTTGACAGTACGTTTGAGTTCATCAAAAACGGCTCCTTGGTAACATTCCATGCAAGTGCTGCCGATGGGAATACATGATATTTATTACCCGGCGCCAGGCGCGATGACCCGTCTGAACGCATGGTTAAGGTAAGCAGGTATTTATTGGCATAACCATAGTTTACCCTAGCCATGTACGAGATGATATCCCACTTAGAATATGATCCGGAGCCGCTTAAATTTGCGCCGTACTGTGGATTAAAATACTGGATACCATCCGACAGGATATTGTTGTAGCTAAATGAATTTGACTGCGACTGGCTTTCCTGTAAACTGTAAAGGCCTGTAAAATTCACATGGTGCTTTTGCGCAAATACTTTATCGTAAGTCAATATATTTTCAAGCGTATAATTATAGCTGTAAGTACTTTGGTTATTTGCTGTTGATGCGCCACCCAGGTTATTGGTAGTAGCGCTGGCGTAGTAGTTGCCGTAAATATCAGGCCTTATTTCAGCGCCGCCGTTAAACCTGTATTTTAATCCGGGTGCAAGGGTTGCTTCGAGGTAGGCCGTTGTAAAAGTTCCGAATCTTTTTCGTGTTTCAACAGCTGCGCCAGGAACAAAATTTGCAAGCGGGTTCCATACCTGGTTAGCGCTTCCGGCTGTAAAGCCTACTAATTTACCTGTGGCATCATCATATGGAGTTGAAAGCGGGCTGGCCCTTAAAGCCTGACCAAGCGGGTTAGCATTTTCACCATTGGTGTAGCTTAGGGTATTCAGGCTGCTTAAACCAACCCTTACATATTTACCCAGTTGCTGATCAACACTCAGCTTAACAGAATAACGAACAAATGACTGACCGAAATAGATGCCTGTTTCATTATAGTACCCACCAGATATAGCATATTGGGTAAGCTCATTACCGCCTGCAACACCTAATTGATGGTCTGTTACAAAACCATTTTTATAGATCAGCTTTTGCCAGTCGGTACTACGACCACTTTTTATCGAAGCCACCTCTTGCGGGGCAAAAGAGCCATCGGTTAAAAATGCAGGATCATCAATGCCGGTATATTTGCCGGGATTACCATTATATAGGCCCCATTTTTTGAGGTCTTCAAACTGAGGGCCGTTCATAATGTTATACTGCCCCAGCGGCTTATTGAAACCAGCATAAGCACTATAAGTTATTGCTGTACCACCCTTTTTACCACGGCGTGTAGAAACCAATAAAACACCATTTGCACCTCTTGAACCATAAATAGCAGTAGAAGAAGCATCTTTTAATACTTCTAATGAAGTTATGTCATCAGGATTGATGTCATTCAAACTTCCGTTAAAGGGGATCCCATCAACTACGATAAGTGGTGAGTTTGAGGCATTTATAGATCTGTTTCCACGGATTAAAATAGAGGGGGACGCACCAGGGTGGCTGTTACCACCGCTTTTCTGGATATCCACACCAGCGGCCTGCCCCTGTAAAGCCTGGCCAAGGTTAGCGGCCGGAACATCACGCAACGATTGCTCACTAACTGAAACGATTGAACCTGTTACGTCGGACTTTTTCTGAACCCCATAGCCAACCACAATAACATCACTTAACGACTTCAGATCGCCCGTCATGGTTACGTTGATGCTTGTTTGATTGTTTACGGCAACCTTTTGCGTTTTGTATCCAACGGAAGAAAATATCAGCGTAGCATTGGCAGGCACCTTAATGGTATACTCACCCTTGGGGTCGGTGATCACCCCTCTTCCACCGCCTTCTATACTCACCGAAACACCCGGCAGGGCGCCATTTGAATCGGTTACTTTACCTGTTACTGTAATATCGGCAGCTTCAATATTTTGCTCATTGGTTTTGTTGGTTAGTACACTTGGTTTGGCGGAAGCTGATTTATCGTAAATTACAATTCCGGTATTTATCTCTTTAAATGACAAACGGGTTTTAGCGAATAAATAATTCAGGATTTTACCCAACGCTTCATCTTTGAATTTACGCGGTGCAATTTTGTAACCGCTTAGTTCAACCGGGTTATAAGAAAATTTAATATTGGTTTGCTTTTCGAGCTTATCAATTGAGCTTTGTAACGTTTCATTACCAAATACGATTTTCACGGGGGAATCCGAGATCTGGCTCGTTGCATGTTTGGCAAGCAAAACATGGCAAAATACCAGTGAGCTGACCATAACAATCGTCGATACCTTCATGAAAAAATTAAAAAATTTAGTTGATTTTTTTTTCATCTTTACGAGGTTTTTATTCTAAAAAACTATATGAATTATTGGATTAGCTTGGAACCTGCCAATAATTTATATCTGCACTCTCTGCCAATGCCCCTGCAGCCCGGCTTCGGGGGTACTGGCTTTTTGGGTTTAACTGTTTTCGTTTTTTGCCAGATAAACCTCCTTTCCTTTCAAAACATAATCTAAATGGTGGATGGTTTTAATGATGTCAAGAACATAGGATAGTGTATTATTATTTGAAAAATGAATAGTTGTTATCAAATGATCATTCTCTTTATGACTATAGTTAATGTGAACACCATAAGTGTTTTCCAGCCGCATTACCAGTTCATTAAATGAAACACCGTACAAATTGACCTCGCTTGATTTCCAGGCTGCTACCTTTTCGGCATCAATTGTCCTGATTTGGTGGGTGGCCTTTTCCTGGTTGTAAACCATTTCTTTATCTGGTGTAAGTAAACCAAAGCTTTCAGTTTTGTTACCGACAGCAACAAGCCCCCTGGTAACTGTTAGCCTTATGTCACTGATGTTTTTGTAAAACTTTATATTGAATGCAGTACCTAATACCTGGACGTGCAAGTGGCCATAATGAACAATAAAAGGTGAAGTGCTATCGTGCTTTACATCAAAGTAAGCTTCGCCGTTAATAAGCTGTACCTCTCTCGTTTTTCCAAAGCGTTCGGGGAATTTTATGGTTGAACCCGAGTTTAACCATACGGTTGATCCATCGGGAAGGGTTATTGTTTTGAGATTGCCTTTTTTTGCGGTTACGGCCATCATAGCTGCTTTATCTTTAACCGATAATTTAAAGTAAAAAAGCACTGAACTACACATCAAAACCAATGAGGCGGCAATGGCATATTTGGCGGCCGATGTTTTTATAAAATGCCATTTCCCATAAATTTCTTTATGGATGTTATGAAGCATTTCCTTCTCTATAGCCCGCATAGTTTTTTCGTCCTGAAGATGATCATCTCCGGGCCCAAAACCTGGACCGGGCTTGCGCCATTTTATCATTATGAATGTTTTTTAAGTTTATCTCAACCGCTTATAGCAGTCTTTTTGGCTTTGTACTATATATACAAGGTCAGTTGGTTTTGGTACCAGATGTATTTTGCATTTTTTATTAAATGCTGCTATTCATGATCAATAGAAAACAACCATGTTATTAAAGGACATTTCAAAAGATCCCCAGCTTTGTCCGTAATATTTTTAATGCGTTGGAGAGTTGATTCTTGACCGTACGAGGGGTAATATTAAGGGTTTCCGAAATTTCATTGACGGATAAGTTTTGCTGCCGCGATAAAATAAAAACCTCCTGCATTTTTTTGGGCAATTCCCTGATCCCTCCTTCAATCGTTGCTGAAAGTTCTTTTGCTATTAAGCTATCCTCGTGGTTATATTGATCTGTATCTTCCAGGTACAGCAAGCTATCCATGCCTCTTTTTCTGACCGAATCCTTTTTATGAAAATTGATGATGCTGTTTCTTAAACTTCTGAAAAGATAAGAGGCATTATACCTTTCTGGCTGCAGGCTATACCTGCAATTCCATAAACTAATAAAAACAGTTTGCACAAGGTCTTTTGCATCGTCCGATGAACCCGTTGAACGATAAGCACTATGATACAAAGCCCTCCAATTACGTTTATAAAACTCATCAAAGGCATTTATATCTCCGGCCTTAATTAACATGATTAATTCAATTTCTGAAAGCATTACTTAAAACTCAAAGTGACTTAAATTATTGATGTGTATAATCGGTTTAGGATTATAAAACCGGAATTCAATCCGGATAAACTGGTTTCCTTTATTTCTTTGCCGGTATTTGATTTATCAGCCATTTGCTCAGATCATCGGCCGCTTTATCGTTATCAAAATCCATGGCTGCGGGTAGCCGTCCGTTGGTATATTCGTTATACAGCCAGGGATCGCCGACAGCAATTACTGTACCTGCCCCGTATTTGGCCATACCTATAATTACACGGGAGCTATCAGTTAATAATGGCGCCGCCGGGGGCGATAATTTTAGTGTGGAAATATCTTTGAGATAAATTTTTTTTGCCGTTTTAAATAAGGGATCATTTGCCGGAATTGTGATAGCGCCCATTTCAAACTGAGTACCAATAACGTGCTTGTACAAATCATCATTAAAGTGAATTCCAAATTTTTCGGCCAGCTTGTTGAGGTGTGGCAATTCGGCGTTTGCACTGTCATTCGCCATTAATACCAGTATCCCACCGCGTTTAACCCAGTCGGTAATAGCTTTAATATGCCTGGCTTCAATATAATTAGGGTTAGCCGTTTCCTTTTTTGTATCAGGGTCAACTATTATATAAATATCTGTCCCAGTCAAATTTTGAGCGTCCGGTTCACTTTCAAGGCTCTTAAGAAGGGCTCCATTCTTTTTAAAAACATATCCCCAAATAGAGTAACCGCTGCTCCTCTGATCCTCCCAGGTATAATGATACCGTTCTAAAGTACCTGCGGAATTCTTACGGTATTCATTATTAAAAAAATAGTCTAAAGTAACGGTCTTAGTCTGCGCCATTATAGTAGGCCTTCCCAGTAAATTAAATACCAGTAGTATAATGTATCCTTTAATCCTTCTCATATAATTTTGTATCGGCTTTTATTGAATGCTATTATTTGTTAAACCTCGCCACATATCCGCCGCCCACACCTAAACTTAATGACAGTACATCGGTTGGCTTTGCAACGGAGCGCTCTATTTTCAATGTTGCAGAACTCTCCGGATTATCATGAATATCGGTGCATTTAGCAGGCGAGCTGAGGAAGCTAAGCGGTATTTTTATGTTTCTGGGCTGAGTTCCGTTCATGACGGCCAAAAACCAGGTATTGCCTTTTCGCCGGGCAAAAACTGCCAGCTCACCAATGGCCGATGACGGCAACACAATCGTTTCGTCCCATGTCGAAGGGATACTTTTGATAATGTCAGCGCCGGGATTTGCCAGCAGATTTTTAGGATTGGCAGCATAGGTTAATAGAGGTGCACTTAAAATAACCGCGCTGGCTATCTGATTAGTCCAGGTAGTATTTTTACGGCGGTCGCCAAAATGTACCGGTGTATATTCTGCCGGGCCTGCTAAAAAACGGGTAAATGGCAGCGTTGTGCTGTGTGTTGCCCTGTCTTCCAGCTTGCTTGATTCCATACCTTTAACAGCTTCCCGGGTAAGCTCATTGGGCCAGGTACGCGATTGCCCGGTAGGCTTATTTGATCCGTGAAAGTCGACCAGTAAATGCAGCTGTGCAGTCTCTGTTAAAATTGCCTGATATAAATCAACTGTCTCTTTTGCTTCATTATCAAAAAAGTCAATCTTTAAACCCGCTATTCCCAGATCATGGCAACGCTTAAAACGCGCGTGCCTGATGCTTGAATCGCGCAAATCCTTAGAGTGCATCCAAACCCAGATACTCACCCCCTTTTGCTGCGAATAATTAACCAGGTCCCTGATCTCGTCGTCACTCCATTTTTCCCAAAACCCTTCCAGTATATTGTGCTCAAAACCTAACCCGGCTGCCAGACTCGAATACTCTTTCATGCCGGCCACCGATTTGTCGGCAGCGCCATCCAAATATTGCCATACTGCCCGTCCCGGCTTTACCCACGAAGTATTGACTCCTTCAGGAAAATATTTTTTATCGGGCGGAGGGCATAAATCGTGTACGGCATCACAATTAACCATTGCATTTAGATCCGCACCGATCATGATCACACGCCAGGGTGTGGTGATGGTTCCGCTAATTGCCGCAGGCTTTAAAACCCTATCAATATCTTCTTTACTATATCTTAGCTCATAAGGATGAGATATGGGATGATGATGAGCTAATTGCAATATCAATTGACTTTGCCCATTAGCCAGCAAGGCCATCCCGGAGTAGTTTTTAAGGTCGGCCTCGGTAATAGAAGCATATCCTGCGTTATCGGGTAACTTAATTGTGGCAGGCGGAGCTATCCATTGACCATTTTTTACAGAGTCAATTAGTTTATGGGTATGCACGCCTTCATAATGCCCGTTAAGGTCATGATACCAAATGGTGCTGCCGGCGGGAATATTAAACGCGGTGGCTTCATCTGGTACGTGGATAACACCTTTATCTCCGGGTATTGTAAAGCTAAAAGCAGCCGCGTCGTTAAATACCCTTACATCAAGTACAAAAGCGGTTTCGCCATGTAATAACTTAATTTTTGCACCGTTAAAATGATTAACAGCTTTTGAATGCACGCCATACCATGGATAGGTTTCATTTATGCTGTAAGTTGTGCTTCCTGTAATAGTGGCCCGGTTGGTTAATGCCGTTTGATCAATACTGACCGACATGGCTGATGTATTGACAACCGGCTGGCTCTTATAAGTGACTGCATAAAATATGGTTCCCTGTTTGTTGAATACTTCCATTCGGACCTGCTTATCCGGGCTGTAAATAACTACATTAACGGCAGCAAACAAGCGTGATGAACAAGCCATCAAAGAGAGCGCTATACTTATAGCCACTCTCATTTTTTTAATAATTTTCATCGTTTACAGCTTGATTAATAGCCCGGTGTTTGTTTAAATGCGGTGTTGCCCACTGCTTTGGCAATATCAATTTCTGTTTGCGGAACCGGCCAGATAGTATCCTTCAGCGGAAACGTTCGCTGTGTTGCGTTCGGGTCTTTGATGGTTGGTATAATTACCCTATCCAAAGCCCATCTTTTTAAATCAAAATATCGTTGTCCTTCAAGTGCCAGCTCAATCCGCCTTTCATGGCGGATCCTTATGCGCATATCATCCTGCAAAAGTCCGGCGGGTATTGGCGGCATATTTACTCCAGGGCGGGTACGAACTGCGTTAATTGCAGCATACACACTGGCATCAGGGCCGGAAACCTCGTTCTGTGCCTCGGCATACATCAGCAAAACATCTGCATAGCGTAAATAAACCCAGTCCTGATCGCTTTGTGTGCCTATAACTGTTGCACGGGTGGAATCAACTCCCTTTTTGTTAAGGAAACCGGCAGAAGCGCCAATAGCCGCCGGGACAAAAGGGATCCCTCCTTTATACAACACGCCGGGCGTTAATATTGTAGCCAATAACCTTGGATCGCGGTTAGCATATGGTGTTGCGGAATTATATAAAGGCGATGTACTGATTGGTTGCCCGTCGGTACATTCATAATCATTAACCAGGTAACTTAAAGGCTGGAAACTTGAGCTGTAGGTATATAAATAATCTGCCGGGCTAAAAGCCGTGGGAACCTGGTAACGCCCCGAGAACATGATCTCGGGGTTGCCGTTTTGTCCCGGTTTTAAAAATAAATTCCTGTACCCGCCGGTATAAATACGAAACTTGCCGTCGGTTATAATGGTATTAGCGGTAGCAGCAGCCTGCTGGTACTGATGCCTGGCCAGGTATACTTTTACCATATAGCCCATAGCAGTGCCCTTAACGACATGGCCGGAATAAGCAGTATTGGGTAAATTATTTGCGGCAAAGGTAAGGTCGTTTAAAATGGTATCAATCACCACAGATTTTGGTGCCCTTCCCATCTGGGTATTCGCCGGATCTATGGTGATCTGATGAAGCGATAAAACAACATCGCCATACAATTGGGTAAGCGTAAAATACCAGTACGCCCTTACAAATCTTACCTCGGCCAAATATTGGTTTAAAGTTGCAGATGGCAGATTGATTTTACGCACGTTATCTAAAAAAGTATTACATGCCTGGATAGCCCTGTAGGCAGTTGAATATGCGTCTGTTTGCAGGCCGCCAACAGTCGGCGTTATGGCTCCCTGCGCTATATTTGAATAGGCACTGCTGTACGCGTTATCACTAAGGCTATCCCAATAAGGCGTACCAGCGCCAAAGCCCTGCCCGGTATTTCCGGACGCGGTATAGTTAAAACCCTGGATAAAAAAGCTATAGATCCCCGCTAAAGCAAGGTCGGCATCATTTTGTGTTTTCCAGTAAACGGAGCTGGCAATATCTGCCGGAGGGTTCTGATTTAAAAGGTCTTTTTTACAGCTACTCACCATTAAAACGGCTGTCAAAAAAAGCATCAAATATTTTATCGTTGTTTTCATGATCGTTTCAAATAATAAATGTTAAAATGTAGCCCTTACCCCAAAGGAGTAAACCTGGTTTTGGGGGTGTGTAACATACCTTGTGTTGGAAACTATCCTTTCGGGATCAAGACCGGGAAACTTGGTGAATGTAACCAGGTTATCTCCGGCAAAATAGATCCGCAGGCCCGACATAAATAGATGCTTAACCCAATCTTTAGGTAAATTATAACCAAGCTGCACGTTTTTCAACCTTAAAAAAGAAGCATCTCTTAAATAATATGTGGAAGCTGTGTTGGCATTACTGCTGATGTTTCCCTGGCCCAAAACATAAACCATAGGCATGGTTGTACTTGGGTTAGATGCTGTCCAGGCGTTTAACCACTCTTTGGGCGGAGGAGATCCCTGGTTAAATGGTTGTATCCCCCAACCGTTAACATATAATTTTTGCCCATACGAGCCGTAAAAGAACACCGTAAGATCAAAATTATTCCAGTTAACACTTGTGTTAAAAGCGTAATTAAATTTAGGATAGGCACCCGGCACTATTACTCGGTCGCTGTCATCAACCTTTCCGTCGCCATTAGTATCCGCATACTTCATATAACCCGGCTGCGGATTATATTGCTGCGTTGGCGAGGCTGCTATTTCTGCTGCCGATTGAAAAATCCCCACATACTTAAGCATATAAAAGCTGCCATAAGGTTGTCCCTCCTGATTAATGGTATTTGTTCCTGTACTTATGGCCGGAGCCCCATAGGAAACTAAAGTGTTTTTATTGGCCTGAATGTTTCCGCCGAATGAAAATCCAACATTACCAAAGCGGTCGTTATATTCAAAAGACGCTTCGATACCGGTATTTTTCATTTTACCATAGTTTATAACGGGTGCATTAAGGCCAAAGTAAAGCGGCGTAAGTGTGGTGGCCGTTTCGAGAATGCCCGATGTTAATTTATCATACCAATCGAACGAGAAGCTGAGTTTGTTGTTCAACACCGTAATATCAGTACCGATATCAAATACCCTTGTAGTTTCCCATTTGATATTGGGGTTGGTTAATGAATTATTGATAACGCCACTTGTTACGGTGGAGCCTACAAATGGATAAGCATAGCTTGTTTTATTATTATAATAGCTTTTGAAATTATAGGTTTCCTGGTATGGATAGTTGCCGATATTCTGGTTCCCCAAATTACCTAATGACGCGCGTAGCTTTAAATTATTTAACCAGCTTACATTTTGCAGGAATTTTTCTTTGGTGGCGGCCCAACCTAACGATACCGATGGGAAAAATGCCCACCTGTTGTTTGCCGGAAAACGGGAAGATGCATCATACCGGGCATTGGCCTCCAACAGGTATTTCTCCTGGTAATCATAATTTAAACGCCCGTAGTACGAATGCAAGGAGTAAATATTGCTTGTGCCGTTGGTAAGCTGCGAAGCAATGGGCCCGGCATCAACCTCCTGTAATGTATTGGATGCAAATGGTAAATTACGGAGCCCTTCCAGGTTTTGCGACTTGTTATATTCAACCTGCGTGCCGGCCAGTAATTTAAAGTTATGATTGTTATTAATTGATCGTGAATAGGTAAACTGTGTATAAGCAACCGGGTAAAATGAATTATTATCGGTTACATCAATGCCTTGTCCATTTACATCCAGGGTACGTTCAGGTGCATCGCCGGGCTTTGCAAACCAGTTGTATTGATTAATTACCGGCTTAAAATCGATAGTTTTATTGTAATCGAAGTTAAAGCCGCCGTTAGTTCGCCATTCCAGGCCTTTTAACAAATGAATGTTTAAATAAAAACTGCTTTGTAAATAATAATCGTTTTGTTTGTTGATGGCGTTTTTGGCAATTGCAATTGGGTTTTTGTTGGGTGTTTGAACACTGGGGAATACTGAATTAGTATACCTGCCGCTGCCATCGGGTAATATGGGGCCATACATAGGCTGTTGTGACAGAGCAGATAAAAACTGATCCTGACTCCCCCTTGAGGTATAACCTCTCTCGCTGCTGTTTAAAGTAATGGCTGAACCAAATGTTGCCCACTTGTTCAATTTTGAAGTGAGGTTGAGTTGAATATTGTATTTTTTATAGTAATATCCCAGCATAACATCAGGCTGATCAACATAGCCTAAACCAACGTTATAAGTGGTGCCATTGCTACCTCCGGTGATACCCAGATGATGAGTTTGCACCTTAACTGTATTAAAAATGGCATCTAACCAGTTATAATCGGGATATAATGTATGATCTGTTGGGTTAGTATAAAGTGCGATTTGCGCATCGCTATATTTATTGGGATAATTTGAATTGGTTGCGGCCTGGTTCCAGAGTGTCATGTACTGGGCCGAATTGTAGATCATGTTGTTGGGCAATGCAGAAGCTCTTGTGATACCAAGATTATAATCATAAGAGAGCTGCATTTTGCCCTCCTTGCCTTGCTTGGTGGTTATTAATATAACTCCGTTTGCAGCACGCGTACCATATATTGATGCCGAAGCTGCATCTTTTAGTACAGTTACCGATTCAATATTTTGCGGATCGAGGGCTGTAATACTCCCCGGCAAACCATCAACAATGATGAATGGCGAATTGCCTGCGCTGCTGAAAGTACCCGTACCCCTTATGCGTAAAGAAGTTCCTTCGTTACCGGCTTCGCCCGAACCTTGTACAACGGATAAGCCGGGTAGTTTTCCCTGTAGTAATTGAGTGGGATCTGTAGCCACTCGTTTATTCAGTTCCGATCCCGTTACAGTAACAACGGCACCTGTCAAATCAACTTTCTTTTGGGTTCCATAACCTACAACTATCACTTCACTAAGCCTGTTTGAAGCTTCTTTCATCGTGATATTGATCGCCCTCTTATCGCCTACTACTACTTCCTGTGTTTCAAAGCTCACATAGGAGAAAACTAATACCGCCTGCCCATCGGGCACTTTTATGGTATACTCACCTTGCGCGCCTGTAATGCTTCCTACCGTAGCCCCTTTTACCTTTACATTAACACCAGGCAGCGGCTGTCCTTTTTCGTCAATTACCTTACCATGAATGTCAATGCTTTCCTTTACTTCCGCTGCTAACTCATCCTCCTTTTTTTTTATAATAATAGTTCCCTGAATAATGGTGTAAGTAATAGGTTTATTGCGAAAACACTCATTTAGTGTCTCTTCAACCGTTGCATGTTCAAGATTGATATTTATTGTCCCGGCAAGGGTTGTTTCGGGGTTCACATTTATCAGTATTACATGATAGCCGCTTTGTTTTTCAATATATTTGAGAATTTTTTTGACAGATACATTTTTTTCATGAAGTGTAACTGTTTGACTAAAGCTTTTGGCACTAACGCTGCTAAAAACAGTAATCATTATAATGGCAATCAGTTTCATAACCAATAAAACTTTAGTTATAGCAGGCCGCATGCCCGCTACAGACTTAGAAATGAATTTCATACTTTTGTACGGTTTGGGTTAGACGTTGAATTTCAATTATGCTTTCCAGGGATAATTGGTTTACCCAGATACTACCGGGCAGTGTTACGAGCACTCCCGGTTACTATCTTCGTTTTTCGTAAAATCGTATTTATAAACATCTGTGGCTATAAATACGAGCGGAGTGAATTCCTTTTAGGGAGAGATAAGTATTTGTTTTCTCATCATTTTTAATTTAGGTGAACAATTGGTTGTAGTGGTTATATATTAAGCGCTAATCTTCTCACACATTAGCCCTGTCGTTACTTTGCTACAATTACCGTTTTACCCTTAATAGTGAAGTTTAACCCGGCGTATTTTAATATATTGGTAAAGCCTGAAAAATCAACCTTGCGCGATAGCTGACCGGAGAACTGCAGATCTGGCACCTTCCCTTTGTACACCACTTCAATATCATACCATCGGGATACCTGTTGCATAACGTCTTTGATATCGGCCTTAGTAAACATGAATAGTCCGTTTTTCCAGGCTACCTCTTCTTCAACATTAATGTTGCTCGTGATTTTTTGCTGGCCCTGACCATTAATTATTACCTGCTGCCCCGGTTTAATCTCATTTATCATAGCAGATGACTGTACGCTAACTGCTCCTTCTAAAAGCGTAGTTTTGTAAAGCTCTTCATCGTTATAAGCTTTCACATTAAAGTGAGTTCCAAGCACCTTTACTTCTGCTTTGTCAGTTTTCACTATGAAAGGCATTCTGGCATTTTTAGCTACTTCAAAATACGCCTCCCCACTTAAGTAAACTTTGCGTTCGCTGCCCGAAAATGAAGTTGGGTAACGTAATGAAGAAGAAGAGTTCATCCAGATCTTTGAACCATCGGCTAATACCAGTTGGTACTCACCTCCGCGTGGAACGACAATGGTGTTATATATTACCTGCTGTCCGGCATTTGCTTTTCCGGCATGTTTGTAAGCTAATATTTCGTTTTTGTTAGATACTGCAGTTCCATCATCCTCGTTGATAGATACCTGTGTATGATTTTTAAGCGCTAACTTTTGGCCATTGCCTAAAATTAAGATAGCTTTGTTACTGCCGGGTTTGATCATGGTGGCTTGAGCTATCTGCGATTTATCATTCCCTTTTACCCGGTTTTCATTCCGAAGATATAATAAAATTGAGATACTTAAGGTCAAGATGACTATGGCTGCATACTTCAATAACGATGTATAATTAAAACGGCGAACTGACTCTGATTCCGGTTCAGGTAATTTCCGCAGCAGCTCATTCCATGCTTTATCGTTATCAATGTTATCCCAGAAAGCCAGCTTTTTTTCAAGGAAGCCGGCATCTGTCAGCTTTTCAAATTGCACTTTGTTTTCGGCACTTTCATTAACCCATTCTTTTAACCATAGGTATTCTTCCTGCGAAATATCACCGTTTAAAAGTTTGCCGATTAGTTCAGCTACGTAAAAGTCCCGCTCGTTTTTTTCCATTTAATAACATACAAACAACTAAAGGAAGCAAACGGGTGACAATGGTATGATCTTTTTTATTTTTTTATGGGGGCAGAAAATGCCCGGGAATGGAGTTATAGAGAAGAAGGGACTTAAACTTTATGTATAAGTAATAACAAAGCGGTTGGAGAATGCTTTAAAATTTCGCGAAGGATACGCAGGCTCCGTACTTTTTGTGTTTTTACCGTATTGATAGAAATATTTAAATAATCGGCAGTCTCCTGGTTACTTAAGCCTTCAAAATAGCTAAGGTATATTACTTTACGATAGCTTTGTGGTAATTGCTGCACAGCCTGCTGAACTTCCTCTAATACTTCGGCTTCAATAAGGCGGTAAATTATGTTTGGTTCGTCAAGGCTTTCAGTTTGACGACTTTCAAATTTTCCAACAACCTTTTGGTGCTTATAACTGTTGATGCAGCTGTTTTTGGTAGTTAAGTATAAAAAGGCCTTTATTGAATTTAAACTATCAAAACTTAAACGACGTTCCCATAGCTTTACAAAGGCATCCTGCACAAGATCTTCAGCAGCATCTTCATTAACAATTCCTGCAGCAAAAAAACACACCCGCTTATAAAACATATTAAAAATATGATTGAAAGCTTCCTTATCCCCATTTTGAAATGCCACCATTGAAATTGCTTCAGGCATAAACATCAAACTTTAAGTTTACTAAAATTAAACACAGTAAATAACACTGTAACTACCTTTGTGTATCGAATACACTTTATAACAGACCGATTTATTGTTTTTAGACGTCTAACCTATCGAAAAAAAAACGAAGCCCAAACGTTATTTATCTTATTAATACCCTTATCAATGTCAAACTGTAACAACCATATTGTAAAAGTCACGATTACGCACTGTCGGGCTATAATTGGTAAAACTAAAGTAGAGATAAAATTTAATAGTAAAATGATAATTTACTACAAAGTACGCAAACGTTTGCGCTACTGTTATTACGGGTGTTGCATTAACTTGTACGTACCCTGTTTAACCAACAGGCAACAGCTTAGTGTTACGAAATGTTTCTAATTTGAGGCGTTTATTTCGATTATCATACTGCTTAAGGGTATTAATTTCCCGGGAGTTAAACTAAGCCCTACCTTCATCAGGTAGTCCCCGCTAAATGTACCGCCGTTTTCGGCAAGGTTTGATTTGACGCCAGGCATCAGGTTTATCTCTTCTACCCGGTATAATTTGTGGCTGTCCAACCCTTGCAAACGCACCCGGTTAAACACTTCTTTATAACGTGCGTTAAGGTTATAATTAAACACTACAGATTTTGATTTTTCATCATTTACATACATTGCCACCATACGGTTCTCCTCGTACGGCGAAATAAGGCGGTACAGATCGCCAAACCAAATGATATTGCTCAGGCGATTATAGTTTTTAACTGCCTGTTTGCTAAACTCCAGTTCGTCATCTGTCATTTTACTAACCTTAATGTCATAGCCCAACTTATCCATCATGGCAACATCTGTTTTAAATTTTATGGATTGTTTGCCCCATGAAGTAACATGGCTTGATATGGTTAAAGAAGGGAAAAAGTTACTATATCCCCATTGTATATAAACTCGCTCTAATGGGTCCGTATTGTCGCTAGGCCAAAACTCCGTGAAGTATTTTAAAGCCCCATAATCTGTGCGACCGCCGCCGCCGGCACACAACATAATTGGAAAATGCGGGTATTTTTGGCGCAAGCGGTCAAGGATTTTATACAAGCTTAAAGTATAATCAACATATAACGCAGATTGCTTGTCTTTTAAATATGGAGACCATGCATTGGTCATGTTGCGGTTGCAATCCCATTTAATATAAGCCAGACCTGGATTTTTGGTTAGCATATCATCCACAACATGGTACACATAATCTGCCACTTTAGGATTGGTAAGATCGAGTACCAATTGATTCCGCTGATAATTTTCGTCGCGGTTTGGTAATTTCAAGATCCAGTCGGGATGCTGCTCATATAATTCGCTTTTGGGATTCACCATTTCGGGTTCAAGCCAGATCCCGAACTTCAGGTCTTTAGCTTCGGCTTGTTTTACGAGATAAGCGATGCCGTTGGGTAATTTTGATTTATCTTCCTGCCAATCGCCCAAGCCGGCTTTGTCATTATTTCGGGGATATTTGTTCCCGAACCATCCGTCATCCAATAAAAACAGGTCGACACCCAGCTTTTTGGCATCATCAAATAAATTAACCAGTTCTTTTTCATCAAAATTAACGTGTGTAGCCTCCCAATTATTGAGCAAAGTAAGACGTGGTTTATTACCATCAAGTACACCATAATTGCGGGCCCATCTATGTAAATTACGACTGGCCTGCCCCTTTCCGCTGGCCGAATAAGTAAAAATAAAGGCCGGAGTTGTAAAAGTTTCACCGTTCTTTAGTTCATATGCCGATGCATAAGTGTTAATTCCCGGTATAATCCTTAAGGCATTACGCTCGTCTATCTCAAAATGAAACTTAAAATTACCTGTCCAGGCCAGCGTTCCGGCTATCAGTTCGCCGGTTGTTTCATCTGCCGGTTTATTCATCGCAAGAAAAAACGCGGGAGTTTGATACATATCAGCCCTTGTACCTAATTTACTGTCAATCTCCTTTACGCCACTGGTCAGTTTGCTTTCCTGCATTCTCATTTCAGATGCCCAATCGCCATGGAATTGAGTAAGCCAATAATCCTTAGCTTCCAGATGAAGCATACACGAGGCATAATCTTCAAGGGTTATTGTTCCTTTTTCATTGTTCTTGATTTCTGTCCATGCTTTTATAATATCCTCCCTGTTAAAGGCCTGGTAATGCAAAACTACATGTACAGGATATTTAGGGTCCTTTAACTGAATGGATGTTTCGCTGACGTTGTTGTCAATGCTTTTTGTAGTATGGCTAACGTACCTCAACTCAAGCGAAGGATTACGATCATTATGGATTAAACGGATGGCAGGCTGCAGCAAATCTTCCATTCCCCCTGTAATATAGGCTTCATGTTTCCCGGCAGGAATCAGGGCGGTTTCTTCGTTATTTAAAAGCCGTTTACCAAGGTATGACTGATAGATCCTGTTATTTGCGCCTATTGTAAGCACCATGTTTACATTATTTGTACTTATCAATATTGCTTTACCAGTTTGCGCGTTTACAATTGCCGAACGGCAAAAAAGAACTAAAAAAAAAATCCGTATAAAATTATTCATATTATAAGTTTGACTTTAATCCTGGTATCAACTCTTTGATAATTTAAAAAGCCATACATGCATAAGCTTAAAGTGCTCTAAAAACTACGTGTTAAAAAACTGTCAGTTTTGTTCCCCGATAGAAATGTCGGCAAACATTACATCTTCGTCCCTAATGTAAGCAGGGCTTTTCAAGCTCCGGTATACGCCCCATTTCGGCCTGCAAAATGAAGTCTCTTTTCGCCACAGGTCAATATTGGTATTGACATAGCTGAGCAGTACCTTATTATCTGCAATCCGTTTGATCTCAACATTGTAAGTTCCAACGCTATCATAATGAAGCGTCTCTGTTACTTCAACCCAGTTGCCTTTAAAATCGACCAGGTTAACGCCGGCTAAAACCCCTTGCGAAGTTCCTTTTGCCGAACCTGTATGAATTATTTCAAACTTATCAGGCTCACCAAACCGGGGTGTAAAAGTTATAATGGGAGCTCCGGCATCTCCATCACCCGCTTTTATCTGGTGGATATGCGTAAACGTTGGCTGCGCTTTAAAACCGCTGTCTATTTTAAACTTCCATTTGTAAATAACCGTTTCACCCCGCTCTCCCTTTAATTTAGCTGCGGATGGGCCATATGTTTTGATTTCTACCCGCACCCTGTCGTAATTCCGGCAGCGATCATTATCTTCTTTAGCATGGCTGTGAAAAACAAAAACATATTCACCTAAATGCTTATCAAACGCTTCTGTAATATGTTTAACATGATGGGCACAATCAGAAACTTCACAGGCATCGCCACCCAATACACGAGATATTTGCTGATATGCATCGTCACTTCCGTCTGCTTTTAAAACAACCTGTGCTTTAAGCAGGTTGCTCGTAAATAGCAATCCGATAATCAAAGATTTTTTTAAAAACATAGTTGATCCTTGTTTCAATTGTTAATCAAGCGCACCTGTTTTCATTGTACCGGTTGGGTTAGCAGCCTGCCTGCTTATCTCCCCTTTTACTTCTACCTTTATTACGGTAGCAATGCTATCCCTGGCTTTATCGGGGACATTTATAATCAGGCCTTCACTTGATAGCGCAGCTTTTAATGCTGTATTCCCGGCCAGCATTTTAGCGCTTAAAACTTCATTTTTGAGACCGGGAATAACCAGCTTTCCGCCGGAAGGCCAGTTAAACACAGAGAAATACAAGGTGGTATTTTTGACGTTTGGTTTAAGGGTACATCTGCCCCAGCTTAAGGGCTGAAGTGGACTTGACTGGGTAGCGTATATTGCTTCGCTGTTTACCTTCATCCATTCACCCATCTTTCTCAAGGTGGTTATACTTTCCTGCGGAAATTCGCCTTCGGCATTGGGGCCAATATTTAACAGGTAATTACCCCCTTTTGATGCAATATCAATGAGGTTGTGAATTAACGTTTCAGGAGTTTTCCATTTATGATCATAGCTTTTATACCCCCAGGTACCATTCATAGTCATGCAGGTTTCCCAATCTTTTCCATCAACCTCGCTCAGGTTGGGTATTTTTTGCTCTGGTGTTTTGTAATCACCCGCGAAGTTTGGACGCTTAAGCCGGTCGTTAGTGATAATGTTGGGCTGTAATTTTAACAGGTCATGCAATTTTTGGGCAAACTCATCAGTCATGTTTGTAGGTGTATCCCACCAAAATACGGCGATATCACCATAATTGGTTAACAGCTCTTTTACCTGCGGAACAGCAACCCGATCAATATAATCAGCCATTGTTGCCGAAGTTTGAGCAGGATCCCAATGGCCATTATGTTCAAGGGTATAAGCATCAATCTTGGCTGAGTCGGGGTTCGGCCAACCTTCGCTGCTTAATTTACGCGCTGCCGCACCACCCGGGTTATTCCAGTCTTGTGCTTGCGAATAGTAAAACCCTAATTTAATGCCATACTTTTTGCACGCCGCCGCTAAGGGCTTTAAAACATCCTTACCATAAGAGGTGGCATCTGCAATATTCCATTTGCTGGCATTTGATTTAAACATGGCAAAGCCGTCGTGGTGTTTAGCTGTAATTACAATATACTTCATACCGGCTTCCTTGGCCAGTTTTACCCAGGCATCCGGGTTGTATTTTACGGGGTTAAATTTTTTTGCAAACTGCTGGTACTCGGCTATCGGAATCTTGCCCCTGTTCATGATCCACTCACCACCGTGCCCTATCTCGTATCCTTTATACATACCGGCCAGCCCGGCATAATCGCCCCAATGTATAAACATGCCGAAACGAGCCTCCCGCCACCATTTCATACGTTCATTGCGGGACAGCTCTTTTTGTGCAAAAACATTATGCGCAACAAAAATGAACAGCCAACAAGCTATAAAAAGTTTTTTCATAAGGATTTAATTTTAGCGGTTATAATCGCAATGATTTATAATAATGTTCGTATTAAAGCAATATGTATGCATAAGTAACTATATTGCTTTACGATATAATACAAGTACCATGAGGTTTGGTACCAGAACGCTACGTAATAATTTCAGGTTGATCTCATAATAGCATTTGTATCATGACCACTCACCGTTCAAAGCTGCCGCTTACAATTGTATTGTCAATTATATTGAACCGTAAGCCGGATTGGCCTGGCTTACGGTTTTTCAGTTTTCCTACAGAATTTATTAGTTAATTTACGCTCATGCTCAAAAGAATCGCGGCTTTTTGGACGATCGGGTATTTGCTCTTTGGCAGCATTGCTTTGCCATTGGGTGATTTCTCGCTGCTTAACGAATTGCCGCGTATGTATCAGGCTTATGAAAAGGTGGTCACACCGGACGAAAAAGGTGTGCTGGATTTCATCGGAGATTATCTGCTAAACGGTAAAGACCTGTTAAACCATAACCAGCATGATCAGCCATCAAAACCCGGTGCGCTGCAATTCCAGGGCACGCCATCCTTTGCGGCCATTATTCAACCGGTTAGCCCGTTTTTGGCTGAACCTGTATCACTAGATTTCATCACCCCAGCTTCGTTACATCATAGCTCCGGTGCTTTGAGCTATTACCATCCTTCTTTATTTCGTCCGCCTTTAGCGTAAGAAAACCCTCATTTTCTTAATCATCAATTTTTACGTTTTAAGCTATTTCATGCGCTATTTACTTTTAGGCGCTGTGCTGCTGGCTTCAGTGGCCGCACGTGCACAGCATACTTTATCTATTTTGGTCAAAGATGACCAAACCAAACAGTCCATAGCCGGTGTTACGGCTTATATCAACGAATTAAAAAGAGGCGCTGCTGCGGATAGCAGCGGGCACATTCAGTTCAACCTGCCCACCGGCAAATACGAGATCAAATTCAGTATGGTGGGTTATCTGCCGCAGGAAAAAACTTTCGTGTTGCCACTCAAAAATATTGAGCCCGTTATAGAAGTTTACCTGGAGCCGATGGCAGGTGAATTGGCAGAGGTGGTGGTGCAAACCAACCGCACCAATCAGAACCGCAGTGATGTGCCCACCCGTATCGAAGCATTGCCTGCTGAGGAACTGGACGAAAAAAGCACCATGCGCCCCGGCGATATCAAAATGCTGCTAGGGGAGATCACGGGTGTACACGTACAAGCGGCTTCGGCGGTAAGCGGCACAGCGAGTTTTCGCATCCAGGGGCTGGATAGCCGTTATACGCAGCTATTGCAGGATGGATTGCCAATGTACGATGGCTTTTCGGGTGGGTTAAGCCTGGTGCAGGTTTCGCCGCTTAACCTGAAGCAGGCCGAGATTATTAAAGGTTCGGCATCGACACTTTATGGTGGTGGGGCTATTGCCGGTTTAGTTAACCTGATCACCAAAACGCCAGCGGCTAAACCCGAATTGACCTTATTGCTTAACCAGAATTCAGCCAGAGGCACCGATGCCAGTGGTTTTTACAGCCAGCAATGGACACACGCAGGAACAACAATTTTTAGTTCTTATAACTATAATGGTGCTTACGATCCGGCTAATACAGGGCTTTCCGCGGTGCCTAAAACCAATCGCTTCACGCTTGCGCCAAAAGTATTCTTAAAGCCAGGCAACCGCGACCAACTTTGGTTTGGTGTTAACCTCATGCACGAAGATCGTTTAGGTGGCGATATGCAGGTCATCAACGGCCATGCCGATAATCAGCACCAATATTTCGAGCGTAACCTAAGCGACCGTCTTTCCACGCAGTTTTCCTACACGCATAAGCTTGACTCGAACAACCAACTGAACTTTAAAAATACGATTGGCTACTTTTACAGGACAATCGGTGAGCCGCAGTTTCTATTTAAGGGCGATCAATTATCATCTTATACCGAAGCTAACTATGTCCGTAATGGCAAAATTGCAAGCTGGGTAGCCGGTGCGGATGTTTGGACAGATCATTTGTCGCAACCAAACGGAAGTGTAGATTTAAGCTATAGCCGCAACACTTACGGAATTTTTGCTCAAAATACCTTCAAACCCACAAAATGGTTAGCTGTAGAAAGTGGCATTCGGCTTGACGAAAACTCGCCGTCATCTGCAAGCTCAAACGGGTTATTCCTGTTGCCACGCGTTAACACGCTATTTACGCTCGATGAACATTGGAGTAGCCGCGTAGGCGGCGGCCTGGGCTATAAGATGCCGGATATTTTTAATGACGATGCCGAAGAACAGGGCTATCGGTATTTGCAGCCATTAAATATTGGCGCAACCAAAGCCGAACGTTCGGCCGGTGCCAACGCAGATGTAAATTATAAAGGCGCAGTAGGCGATGCTTTTTTGCAGGTTAATCACCTATTCTTCCTCACCAAAGTGAATGACCCATTAGTATTACAAAACAATGCATTTATAAACGCCCCGGGTTACCTGATCAGCAAAGGGGCCGAAACCAATATTAAGCTGCTGATGGATGAGTTAGGGATTTACCTTGGTTATACCTATACAGATGTACAACGCCATTTTAACGGGTTAAGCAGTGCTCAGACATTAACACCCAAACACCAGTTAAACGCAGACCTGACCTACGAAGTGGAAAACAGTTTCAGGGCAGGCGTTGAGGGATTTTATACAGGTTCACAAATATTGGACAGTGGTACAACAGGTCGTGATTATTGGACTTTTGGACTACTTGTGCAAAAGATGTGGAAGCATTTTTTTATTTTCATTAACGCCGAGAATCTTACTGATCAACGACAAAGTAAATGGGGAACGATTTATACCGGATCCGTTTCTAATCCCGTGTTCAAAAATATTTACGCGCCGTTGGACGGCAGAGTTATTAATGCCGGAGTTATAATAAAGCTGCTTAACAATAAATAAAAACCGCCTTACTTTCTAATGCGACTTTATACCCCGTAATAGGGCTGCCCCCTTTGGTAAGGCTACCCTAATAAACTTAACTAACCGCATGAAAATTTGCAGTGAGAATAGGAATGCCTTTGTATTTTTCCATTAGACGGGCTGCCCGTTAAAGTTCGGACATATTTCGGGTAACTAAAACGACACGTAACCGCAATTACTTAACCGAAACGATGTGGAATTCAGATCCCTTTCCACTCATAGCTTTTACTTTCCAGCCCTATTAAATCAATAACCCGGTTTACTACTGTCATAGCCAGCTCTTCTATAGTTTGGGGCTTGCTGTAATATGATGGAATCGCCGGACATATGATCCCACCTGCTTCTGTAACAGTCGCCATGTTTCGTATATGGATCAGGTTGAACGGCGTGTCACGGGCTACCAATACCAGTTTACGGCGCTCTTTAAGGATCACGTCGGCCGCACGGGTGATCAGGTCGTCAGAGATTCCTCCTGCTATCCTTCCAAGCGTCCCCATAGAGCATGGAACAATTATCATGGTATCAAACTTTGCCGAACCCGAAGCGAAGGGTGCCATGAAATCATTTTTAGCGTAAAATTTAAAAGGGAACCGGCTGTATTCTTCGTTGTCGAGTTCAAACTTCCAAACATCTTTGGCATTATCTGACATAACAACGCCCACTTCGGCAATTTGATCCTGTAATTGGGTTAGTTTTTTTAGCAGCAGACTGGCATATATTGAACCACTGGCACCCGTAATAGCAACAACTATCTTTTTCTTCATAATTACTCCTTCAACAACCCAAACACACAAAAAGTTAGGGGCACAAAAAAGGGTCGAATAACTTGTACCCGACCCTACATCTACCTATGAAAAACATGCCCTTGAGAGGGCACTACAAATATAATAACACTTTTTAAATTATTAAACAATTTGTTAAAATAATTTTAACCTGTTTATTGAATATTTTTTTCGATTAAAGTTTGGATAATTCCATCAACCATACCTACCCTGGGTACATATATATTTTTGATGTTAGCATTTTTCATTACCGTAAGGTAAATTTCACAGGCTGGAATAATTACATCGGCCCTATCCTGGTTTAGGCCAAGCACGTTGATCCTGTCTTTTAATGAAAACGAGCTCAGGTAGGTATATAATGATCTTAGTTTAGCAAAAGTTAGCGGCATATCTTCTTTTTCTTCGGATAGCCTGAACAGTTTATTAATGTTGCCGCCGGTACCTATGCCTGATAATTGCTTAAAGTTACGGGTATTGTCGCGCACAAAATCCTTCATTTCGTTCCAGGTTTCTTCAGTGTCCTGATTATCCAGAATGCGGATGGTGCCAATGTTAAACGAACGCGAAACGATCAGCTCCCCTGCCGAAAACAGCGAAAGCTCTGTACTGCCGCCGCCTACATCAATATAAAGGTAGTTTTTGCTTTTATCAATATTTTGCTCGGCATGACTGGCATAAATGATACTGGCTTCTTTAGATCCATGTACAATTTCAATATCGATATTAGCCTCATCCTTAATCAGCTTCACAACATCTTCCCCGTTTTTAGCTTCGCGCATGGCCGAAGTTGCACAGGCTAAATAATCGGTAACCTTATATACATCCATCAGGTTACGAAAAGCAACCATTGATTTAACCAGCTCTGTCGTTTTTTTCTCAGATATATGCTGCTGTATAAAAGCATCGTCTCCCAAACGCAACGGAACACGGATCAGGGTATTTTTTTTGAACGACACCGATCCGGTGTTTTGAATTATGTCGGCAATTAACAGCCTCACGGCGTTTGAACCTATATCAATGGCGGCGTATCTCAATGTTATTTCGTTTTATTTTTTAAATAATTATATATTTCAATTTGCGCCCGGTGGCTTTCGGGCGAGTTTGTTTTGTGGTATTTGTTGGTGTTCTGGCTGTTGATCTCACGGGCTTTGGTGTTATCCTCAAGCTGGATATCAATAATATCCCTTATCTCCTGCTGTAGTTTTTCATCATATATCGGGAAGCCAACTTCAACGCGATTGTCGATATTTCGGGTCATGAAATCGGCCGATGTAAGGTAGATGAGCTCCTTGCCGCCATTGCAATAAATATGCACCCGCGCGTGCTCAAGATATTTATCTACAATACTAATCACCTCTATATTTTCGCTATAGCCTTTCACCCCGGCAATTAAGCAGCACATCCCCCTGATGATCATCTTAATTTTCACGCCTGCATTACTCGCCTGGTAAAGCTTGCTGATCATTTCCTCATCGGCCAGGCTGTTCATCTTCAGGATCATATACGCCTGCTTGCCGGCTTTCGCGTTTTTGATCTCGTTATCTATCAGCCTGTAAATTGCAGGCCTTGAGTCAATTGGCGACACGATCAGGCTTTTGAGCCCCTTAGGCAATAATCCCTTATTAATTGCTTTAAAAACATTTACCAGGTCATCGGTGATTCTTTTGTTAGCTGTAAAAAGGGTATGATCGGCATAGATCTGCGCTGTTTTTTCATTAAAATTACCAGTTGAAAGGCAGGCATAATAAGCCAGCTTACCTTTTTCGGTACGGCTAACCAAACATATTTTTGAGTGCACCTTGTAACCGGGCACACCGTACAATACTGTTACGCCCTCCTCTTCAAGCCTGTTACTCCAGTGAATATTGTTTTGCTCATCAAAGCGGGCCCTTAACTCTACAAGGCAGTTTACCTTTTTGCCGTTTTTAGCGGCATTGATCAAAGCATGGACCACTCTTGAGTTTTCGGCCAAACGATATACAGCAATGCTAATCTCTTTTACCTTAGGGTCTATAGCGGCCTCGCGCAAAAAATGGATCACGTAATCATACGATTGATAAGGTGTACTTACCAGGTAATCCTTTTTGGCGATGAGCCCTATAAGGCTTTTACCGAATGAAAGGTCGGCCACAGGGAGTGCTATATATTTGCTATACTCAAGCTCCGGCCCACCAACGTTGGGGAACGCAATAAAGTTCTTGAAATTATGGTACCTGTTACCCGGGATAAGACTTTCGCCATGCAGGCCCATTTTGCCTACCAGGTATTTCAGCATATCCATAGGCATCTCTGAGTCATACAACAAACGCATCGGTTTACCTTTTTTTCGCTTTTGAAGGCTCTTGGCCAGTGAATCGACAAATTTTTCACTCACCTCTTTATCCAGGTCAAGCTCCGCGTCGCGGGTAAGCTGGATGGAGTAAGCCTCAATACTATCATGTTCAAAAATGAAAAAGATATCCTCCAAACTGTACCTGATAATATCATCAAGCAAAATAATGAACTTCAGGTTATTGGTATCGGGCAGTTTAACAAAACGCGAAAGGTTATCCGGGAACTCAATAAGGGCAAACCTCGTTTTTTTATTGGTGGTAAGCTTTACAAAAAAGTAAACGGCCCTATCCCTAAGCTCAGGCAGCGGTAAGGTATCATTGAGCATGATCGGCACCAATGTAGCCAGCAGCTTTTCCCTGAAATAATTTTTAACGAAGGTACCACGGGTTACGTTAAGCTGTTTATCATTAAGGATAAAGATCTTTTCTTCGGCCAGTTGTTTAACAATGATGTTTTCGTACAGGTTATTGAATTTACGTTCCTGCCTTACTACAATATTCTTGATCTGGTTAAGGATCTTTTTAGGGTTATAACCAAGTATCTCTTTCGATTTTTCATTAAGTGCAGCTAAACGGCTTAGTGTGGCAACCCTCACCCTGTAAAACTCGTCGAGGTTAGATGAAAATATAGCTAAGAACCTAATCCGGTCTATCAGGGGAACGGTCGGGTCGGCCGCTTCCTGCAAAACCCTATCGTTAAAATATAGCCAGCTTATTTCTCTGTTAATTAAGGGAACCT
Source organism: Mucilaginibacter rubeus (assembly GCF_014643835.1). Classification (GTDB taxonomy): domain Bacteria; phylum Bacteroidota; class Bacteroidia; order Sphingobacteriales; family Sphingobacteriaceae; genus Mucilaginibacter; species Mucilaginibacter rubeus. The sequence continues at coordinate 1,418,592 of NZ_BMKD01000001.1, forward strand.
GTTTATCCATAAAAATTTCTCGCTTTACAGCCAGATGTTACAAATCTGCTTATTTATTTGTTAACTTAATATTAACTCATGAGGAATTAACCTGTTTTCATTCATCATTATTTATTGCAGAAATTAAACAATTTGTTGCAATATTGCGCTGTATGTTAACAATACATTAGTTTTGCAAAACATTTATAACCAACACACTACTTATGCCAACATTTGATATAGTTAGTAAAATAGACGGGCAAACGCTTGATAACGCGATAAATACCGCCAAAAAAGAGATCCTGAACCGTTACGACTTTAACGATTCAAAAAGCACTATTGACCTTGATAAAAAAACAAACCAGGTTACCATAGTTACTGAAAACGATATGCGCCTTAAAGCCATACAAGACAGCATCATAAGCCGGATGGTTAAACAACATCTTGATCCCAAAGCGCTGGATTTTGGCAAAGAGCAATATGCATCGGGCAACATGATCCGCAAGGAAATCAAGATCAGGGAAGGTATAGATAAGGAAGCTGCTAAAAAGATAGTAAAGAAAATTAAAGATAGCGGCCTTAAAGTGCAAGCCTCCATCATGGACGATCAGGTGCGGGTGCAAGGAAAAAAGATTGACGACCTGCAATCTGTTATCAGCCTTTGCCGCGCGGAGGATTTTGGCCAGCCATTGCAATATATTAATATGAGAGACTAATAGAAATCTCTGATATTAATGTAAAAAATCCTATTAAAACAAAAGGAGCCATGCATTTTGCTACGGCTCCTTTTGTTTTATCTGAAAGCGCTATTAGCCCGCAACTTCAACTTCTTCTTTATTAACTTCATTAGGCCGGCCATTTTTGAAAGCTTTACGCGGCGATAAACCAAGCAATTCAAACATAGCCATATCGGTATCAAATGATGGGTTTGGCGTGGTAAGCAGCTTTTCGCCGGCAAAAATTGAATTAGCTCCTGCCATAAAACAGAAAGCCTGTTCAACCGTACTCATCTCCGTACGACCGGCAGATAAACGCACTACGGTTTTAGGCATAATGATCCTTGTTGTAGCCACCATCCTAACCATGTCCCAAACAGAAACACGGGGCTGATCGGCTAACGGAGTTCCTGCTACCGGAACTAAAGCATTAATAGGCACTGATTCGGGGTGTTTGGGCAGGTTCGACAATGTTTTGAGCATGGATACCCTGTCCTCCACCGTTTCACCCAGGCCAATGATGCCGCCGCTGCATACAGTGATCTTCGCTTTGCGCACATGTTCAAGCGTTTTAAGACGCTCATCATAGGTACGGGTGGTGATGATCCGTTTGTAATCTTCTTCGGATGTATCAAGATTATGATTGTAGGCATATAAACCGGCATCGGCCAAACGTTGCGCCTGGCTTTCTGTAAGCATGCCAAGGGTACAGCACACTTCCATATCAAGGCTGTTCACCGCTTTAACCATATCAATTACCTTATCAAAATCGCGGTTATCGCGAACCTCACGCCATGCTGCACCCATGCATAAACGTGATGCGCCACCGGCTTTTGCCTTTTCGGCAGCAGCGATTACTTCATCTTTCGGCATTATGGCATGTACATTTACACCTGTATTATAACGGGCAGCTTGCGGGCAGTAAGCACAATCTTCAGAACATCCACCTGTTTTTATCGATATCAATGAACTGATCTGCACTTCTGCATAATCTTTATTCTCGCGGTGGATCGTAGCGGCCTTGTATACAAGATCAAGCAATGGTGTGTGGTATATATCGGCTATTTCTTCTTTAGTCCAGTTATGTCTAACTTCTGTCATCAGTTTCAGATTAAATTCGTCCCAACAATGTTATTAAGTTATTGTAAACACGCAAATATTCAAAGATTATTTATAAATATAACATTTTGACAGCCCTCAAAAAGAAACTTACTATATAACAAGGTTTTAAATATTTGGCAGCTTAGCCCTTCCGGGGTTCGTGTCCACGCTAACTGCTTATAAATTGCCGTGGGACAGGGACAACCGGCGGATATACTACTTCAATAAAAACTTGGTAGCTAACCACAGCGGTAGTAAAAACCCTATACAATCGGTAAAAGTGGTGATGATGATGGATGATGCTACTGCGGGGTCAATCCCTACCCTTTTCAATATCAATGGAATGGAAGCGCCTGTTAAGCCTGCTATGATCAGGTTGCCTGTCATGGCTAAAAACAACACCAGGCCAAGCAGCGGATTGGCATCGTAAAAGAATGCTACTATAAACACGATGAGCCCATTGGCCGCGCCGTTGATCAGGCCTACTAAAAACTCTTTTAATACGGTGTTATAGGCTTGTTTATCGGAAAGATCACTTAATGAAATACGCCTAACAGTTACCGCCAATGCCTGTGTTGCGGCATTGCCACCCATACCTGCTATAATGGTCATATAAGCCGAGATAATGGAAAGCTTGGCAACTGTCGAATCAAATGTTCGGATAATGGATGCAGCAAGGAATGCTGTGCCCAGGTTGATCACCAGCCATGGCAAACGGCTTTTTACTGCCTCCAGCCAGTTACCGCTCAATTCTTCATCTTCAGATACACCGGAGATCTTCAGGATGTCCTCGGTGTTTTCCTCTTCCATTACGTCGATAATATCATCCACCGTAACGCGTCCGAGCAGTTTCATGTGATCATCAACAACCGGGATACTGGTAAGGTTATATTGCTTAATGAGACGGGCTACCTCTTCCTGGTCAAGCTCGGCTTTTACGTAAACAAAATCGGTAGTTACCAAATCGCTGATGCTGGCATCGGCGCGGGCCTTGATGACTGTTTTAATGGAGAGGATCCCTTTCAGTATGTCGTCATTATCAACTACGCAGATGGTATAAAACTCTTCCATCTCTTCCGACTGGCGAATGATCTCATCAAGCGCATCCTTTTTATCCATGTTGATGTTTACCTTGATGATCTCAGAGTTCATCAAACCACCGGCAGTATCCTCGGCATAGTTCATCAAAGCCCGGATGCTGCTGGCATCTTCATGATCGAGGTCTTCTAAGATCTCTTCCTGGTGTTCTTCGTCAAGCTGGGAAATGATGTCGGTAGCATCATCATAGTCAAGCTCTTCAACTATCTCGGTACGTTTTTCGGGATCGAGGTTTACAAGCAGTTCGGCAGGGCCATGCTCTTCGTCCATTTCCGATAAAACTTCCGAAGCGACGTCGGCCGGGAGGATATTGATGATCCTTTCTTTTTCTTCCTGCTGAAGTTTTTCAAATAATATAGCAATCTCCGAGGCGTGATATTCCTTCAGAACATTCTCTAACTCAGCATCATCGGCTTCGAGCGCTGTTTTAATGCGGAGCAGGTCGGTTTTATCTAATTCAAAAGATTGCATACCCGACTAAATTAAAACAATTAGACCACAATTAAGGAATTAAATGGACACAAAAAGAGTGCCTAAAGTGGCTATCGTAATGGAATCGTTAGATGCTGTGGTTGTATTTAACCTGCGAGCCGCTCACCTTGCTTAATTTAAAAAGCGCCGGCTCAACCTGCGTTTTTCGGATAGAAAGCTGGATACTGCAATCATTGTCAAATTGCTGATTAAGTACGCCAAGCCCCTCTTCCTTAATGATCCGCATCACATCATTCATTTGCAAATAATCAAATGAGATAGTGTATACGTCATTTACTGTTTTTGAAATGATAACCGAGTGGTTTAATGCATCCTCTGTGGCTGCTTTATAAGCATTAATCAAACCCGGAACCCCTAATAAGGTGCCGCCGAAATATCGGACCACTACAACCAGGAGATTGGTAAGATCTTTTGACAGCAGTGTATTCAGGATTGGTCTGCCTGCAGTACCTGAAGGCTCACCGTCATCATTAACCCTGAACACCGAGCGGTCGATGGTTAAACGCATAGCCCAGCAATGGTGATTGGCTTTGGGATGTTCTGATTTTAGTCGGGCAACTATTGCCTTGATGTCATTTTCAGAACTGATGGGATAAGCATAGGCCAGGAACTTGCTGCCGCGGTCGCGAAAAACACCTTCGGCAGGGTTTTCTATGGTTTTATAAGTATCGTCAAAAAGCATTCAAAAATATTACCGGTGCAGGAAGCCCAATGTTTGCGGGAAATAAATAATGATAATAGCCAGCACCGCTATAGCTATGCCGATTTTATTAAGCAGGCTCAGCTTCTCTTTAAATACAAAGATGCCAACCAGCGTACCAACCACAATAACGCCAATATTTACCGACGAAAACACTGCCGAAGGGCTGTTCGCCAGCGCCTGGTGCGCCTTTAAGTAAAAAAGGATATTGCCAAAATTGGCTATCCCTAATACCCAGCCTATGAGGATATGCGGCAATGAAAATTTCATTTTTTTTGTGGATACCTGGTAAATCAAACCAGCAAGGGTTAATATAAACGCAATAATAAAGATGACAAAAATGGCTGTGGTAAAAGGTACATTATTGACCTTGGTAAGCTGTTTTAGCAATACATCAATTACGCCAAAACCGAGGAAAACAATTAACAGGTAAATCCATGAGCCCTTTTCAACTTTGTTACCTGCCGATTTTTGCCAGGGTATAGAGCAGATGATAGCAATGAAAGCCAGTATAATGCCGATGGCTTTTACCATACCGGTGGCTTCGCCAAATAAAACAAATGCTGCCAGTATGGGGATAAACAGGGATAAGCGTTGTGCCACGTCTGTACGAACGATACCGGCCTTGCGCACCGACGTTGCCATGATTACAAATATTGCCGGGAACAGAATCCCCAAAGCCACGTAATTATAAACAGGCCCGTTTTGAATAATACTCAGCTGTGGTTTAAAAAAGAACCAGGTAAGCAAAATAGCCATAGAGTAGTTCCAGGTAATGGCCTGGTAAACGTCCACATGGTAGCGTTTTGCCAGTTTCAGCAAAATGGAAACGATAACACTACAGCAAATACTTAAAAAAACGAACAGCATTTATATAACCGGCTTATTGTATAACAAATGGAGGCGATCGGCGCCTACAGGATATTCATCGGCAAGTATACTTGTTATTTGCGGTGCTTTTATACCTTTCCCTAAAACTTTATTACCGGTAAATACCCTGGCTTCGTCCCAAAGGCCGGCTTCAATAAATGATTCAAGTGTTTTAGCACCGCCTTCAATAATAACAGATTGGATATCCTGAAGGTATAATTGGTACAAAATGTATTGCGGCACAAAGCGTTCAAAATCTTCAAGTGCTATATACCTGTTTTTACCGTCAACATCAAACTTAACCTCGTTAAATATCAACGTTTCTGCAGATTGATCAAATATGTTCAACCCTTTATTCAATTCCAGCCGGCGGTCAATCACCACACGCTTAGGCGACGGGCCATCCCAGTAACGGGTGTTTAATTGTGGGTTGTCACTTAATACCGTGTTTTTGCCAACCAGTATAGCATCTTCTTCACTGCGCCATTTGTGTACCAGTTTGCGCGATTCGGGCCCCGTGATCCAAAACTGCCTGCCATCTGCCGGAGCAAAAAAGCCATCCTGTGTTTGTGCCCACTTTAATATAATATATGGCCTGTGCTTTTGTACCTTGGTAAAAAAGCGACGGTTAAGCCATTGACATTCCTGTTCTAATACGCCGGTTATTACTTGAATGCCGGCAGCCTGCAATTTTTCAATACCTTTTCCGTCGACCTGAGCAAATGGGTCGCGGCAACCAACAATCACTTCAGGGATTTGATGTTTGATGATCAGATCGGCGCAGGGCGGCGTTTTACCATAATGCGCACAAGGCTCTAATGAAACATATATAATCGAGTTTTTCAGCAGTTGGGCGTAGTTATCAAACCTTTGCGTAACCTGTTCAATAGCGTTAACTTCGGCATGGGCCTGGCCGTATTTCTGATGATAGCCCTCTCCTATTATTTTGCCATCGTGAACTACTACCGCGCCAACCATAGGGTTCGGACTAACGTATCCTGCACCCAATTGAGCAAGCTCCAAACAACGGCGCATATATTTTTCATGTTCAAGCATGCTGCAAAAGTAGCTTTTATGTTACTTTGTTGCATGATTACAATTAAGGATGTTTTTGAAGATTACAGGCAGCAGATAAATGGCATTTATGATGCTGTTGAAACCGAAGCTATTACGCTGTTTGTTATTGCCGAAGTTACCGGTTTATCAAGGGCATCTGTTAAGGCATTCCCCGAAAGAGCGTTAACTGCTGAACAGTCGGAACGGGCGAAAAACATCCTTGCCGAACTAAAAACAGGCAAACCTATTCAATACATCTTTGGTGTCACCGAGTTTTTTGGCTTGCGATTTAAAGTAAACCCATATGTGCTGATCCCACGCCCGGAAACTGAGGAACTGGTGGAATGGATTTTAGAAGGCGAAAGGTTAAAGGCAAAAGGTGAAAGGTTTTCTGTGCTGGATATAGGTACCGGTAGTGGGTGTATCGCCATCAGCCTGAAAAAGAATTTGGCAAATGCGGATGTTTCTGCGATAGATATATCCGAAGGAGCTTTGGAAACCGCCAAGGAAAATGCTTTGTTAAATGAAGTTGAGGTTAATTTTATTCTGGCTGATATTTTAAATATTGAGCATAATAAAGAAGAGGCTCAATATAATATCATTGTAAGCAACCCTCCTTATGTTACGCTTGATGATAAAAAGCAGATGCATAGTAATGTTACAGATTTTGAGCCACATACTGCTTTGTTTGTACCCCAACATGATCCGCTGATATTTTACCGGGCCATAGCCGATTTTTCACTTTGTAATTTGATTGCCGGCGGCTTGCTTTTCTTCGAGATCAATGAAAATTTAGGCAATGAAACTGTTGAGCTATTAACTGGTAAGGGATTTAAAAACATTGAGTTAAGAAAAGACATGAGCGGTAGGGACAGGATGGTGAAAGCGCAGCTTTAAAAGGTTACAACTTATCGCTTATCACGCCCTCAAACTTGTAATAGTTACTGTAAAACAGCCAGTAAGCAATACCAAAGTTTAAAGGAACCAACACCCAAAGCAGCTTGAACATAATGATCCAGAACAATACAATAAATAACCCCAGGATCCATTGCAGGTACTTATCCATATTAAGGCCAAACCAGTAAAGCAGGCAATGAAACAGCATCGCGGTGCTTAAGCCAACAAGCAGCAGTTCAACAGCCATCAACGGGCTAAACCTGCTGAACAGCCAGATACTTTCGGGGATGAGCAAAAGAAAATAAACGCCTATAAAATTCAGAAACAGCTGCGGCTTGCTATAGGGCAAATTGCGGGAAAAGCCAAGGCCGTTCTCTTCAAATTTCCTTTCCTCAAATATCAATACAATATGTGCCGTTATAACAGCAAGGATTGCTATACCAGCAACACGGACATCAGTTTTAACATCAGCAAACACGTAAAACACCCCGGTGATGATAAGCCAGGAAAGCGCCTTGGTAATGAGGTATGGAACCCTGCGCTTATCTAACAGGTGGTAAATGTAAAGGCTGAAATAAGGTTTGCGCCATTTGCTGCTTAGTTTTAATAATATGGATCGATCACTGCCGTCAACAAGCCTGTTAACTTGCTTTGTATAAACAACTGCACTTAAATAAGTTAAGGCGATTAAATATAGTAAAATGCAAACCGGAAATAAATAATAATGATTGGAAAAACCCACACCCACAGCAATAAGTGCGTACAATATTACCGGCGATGATATAGCAGCCTGTACGCAAAACCAGCTTTTTATTTGCTCCCCTTTGCTCAGGGCATTGCTGCTATAAAATAAAAAATGTTGGCCGGAGGCAAAGATTTGCCCGGATACGTAATGCCAGCTTTTAACTGCATAAATAAACCAGCTTATAAACACCAGGATCATTACAACCGAACTGCTGTCCATAGCCAGCATCAGTGCTTTATGATAGCCTATTAAATATTGGGGAGGCACTACGCCAACCATTGCCAAAAATATAAATAACAAAATCCCGGCATGCACCCGGAAAAAACCGTTTGCAAAAATCTTTAACAATACCTTGGTTAGCGATTTCATCAGCTGATAAACTTTAAAGCTTGATCTTCGACGAGAAGTTCACCTGATACGGGTAATGAGCCATCCTCAAGTATTTGGTGCGATGACAGTAAAAAGCCAGTTCCCTCCTGCTCATACCTTTCCCTTATCCAACTATTTAATGTTGCCAACGAAGCCGTATCAATAGTGATCAAAGGCTCATCAAGCAGGATTAATTTGGGCTTGCCCAAAAAGGCAAGTAGCAGGGAAAGCTTTTTCATCATGCCACTGCTGTAAGTGCCAACCGGGCGGTCAATGAAGCTTTGCATGCCCATGCTTTTAATATACTGCTCCTCCTGTCGCGCCGGCGCGCTTTTAGCAGCGATAAACAGGGCGATCATTTCTGAACCTGTTAAAAAATCGGGAAATACGGGTTCGGCCTCGGCAAAGTTTACCAGCTTGCGGTAGGCCACCGGTTGCTTTTTTATGCTGATGCTTTCATCAAGCAAGATATCGCCATGAAACGCTAATATCCCGGCAATAGATTTTAGCAGGGTGCTTTTACCGGAACCATTTACCCCTTTTATCCAGTAAATACCGTGCTTCAATTGCAGGTTCTCAATTTTTAAGGCCGGATAATTACCGTATGATTTTGTAAAGTTTTGAAATTGCAACATCGTTGGTTTGATAACAAAATGAACCTGTTGTTACACAAAAAAGAGAGGCCTGAATGTGCCTCTCTCACAATAAAATTAAAATAAATCCGAAACCGAAAATCTCAATTCCGAAATTATAGCGCTGCTCCTTCAATTAGGGCGCTGTAAAACTCACCTACATCCATACCTGCCGCACGTACCTGTTGCGGAATCAAACTGGCGGCAGACTGACCTGGTGTGGTGTTGATCTCAATAAAATAAAAATCATTACTGCCTTCAAGCAAAATAAAGTCGATCCTGGCCATGCCGCGGCAGTTGAGGCGGGTATACACCTCGGTAACTATGCCGGCAATTTCTTTAACCTTTTCAGCCGAAAGGTCGGCGGGAGTTATTTCTTGTGTTACACCAGAAGTATATTTCGCCTCGTAATCAAAAAAATCTTTTGAGGTTATAATTTCTGTAGCAGGCAATACCTTTATTTTACCGTGCAGGCGTGCTATACCAATGCTGAACTCGCGGCCTTTAATAAATTCTTCTACTAACACCTGGGCATCTTCCTGAAATGCCCTGTTCAATGCTTCCGGCAGGCCGGCTATGTTTTGAACCTTGCTCATACCCACGCTGCTGCCACCATTATTAGGTTTAACAAACAACGGAAATTTCAAATTAGCTGCTATTGTGGCAACGTCATGCACATCGCGCTCAAATAAACGCATGGAATGTGCGGTATGCAAGCCATGGATCCCGTGCACGATAGCTTTGGTATAAGCCTTGTTCATGGTAATGGCCGATGTTGTAGCGTCGCAGGTATTATAAGGGATGCCAAGCATATCAAAATAGCCCTGCAGCTTTCCATCCTCGCCGGGGCTGCCATGAATGGTGATGAAGGCAAAGTCGAACTTTATTTTTTCCTGGTTAAGGGTGATGGTAAAATCATTCTTGTCAACATCGACTGTCGCGTCATCTGCTTCAAAAAACCACCTGTCGCGGGTAATTAATATAGTATAAACTTTATAGTTGCTGTTTGACGCCAGGTTAGCTGCGATATTTTTTGCGCTGTTAAGGGATACTTCATATTCGCCGGTAAAACCTCCGGCCAAAAGGGCAATATTTTTAAGACTCATTTTATTTCGGATTTCGGATGTTCGATTTCGAATTTATTTCCAGGAGCAACGAAAGCGACCTGATTTCGAAGTCGAAATTAGAATAAATATCATTGCAAATAATACTAAAGTTTAAATTTTGAGTTTAAAACTCCCAAAATTCTGCAATAATTAATTCCGAAATCGAACATCCGAAATCCGACATCCTAACACCCATATCCAAAATAATTCCTATGTTTGATACTTAATTAAAAGGTTTACCCTTACGTATACTGATGAGCAAATTTGGGGCTTACTTAAAATCAAAATCATTCCGGAATAACTTATTAATGGCTATTGTAACCGTGATAGCCGTTGTTTTAATAGCTTTTTTTAGCCTTGGTTATTATACCCGTCATGGTTCGGGCATACCCGTACCAAAGCTTAAAGGCCTTTCCATTGATAAAGCTATGGATATTTTAAAAGAGCAGGGATTCGGCTATAAAATAGATTCTGTGTATGTACAGGACGTGGCCCCCGGTACTATCGTTGAACAAGACCCAGATCCCGGGACCAACGTTAAAGAAAGCCGGGTAATTTACCTTACCATGGTAACCCTGCAGGCGCCAAACGTAGCCTTGCCCGATCTTGAACAAAGCAATTATCGCGAAGCGATAGCTACCATATCAAATTATGGCTTAAAACTGGGCGATACAACGTACCGTTCGGATATTGCCCGCGACCGGATCCTGGAGGTACGTTTTGGCGGACAAGTGATAAAACCAGGTACCAAGATCCCCAAAGGCTCAAGGATAGATTTGGTTTTGGGCGATGGTGAGGGTGCAAGCGAAGTGGAAATACCCGAACTGGTAAATCTTGACCTTGATGCCGCCCGATTTGCTATAAAAGGCGCCGGCTTAACTGTTGGGATCATTACTTACCAGGGTACTATTACCGATTCGACTAATGTTGTTGTTGTTTCGCAATACCCGATGAAGACCGATTCATTAAGCAAAACAAGTATTGGCACGCGTATAAATCTTACTGTTTCACAAGGTACCAAAACCGATGCAGCTCCACCGGCAAATTAAAGCTTCCGAACTGATTGAGCGTTTAAGCAAAGGTGAAAGCCTTAACCTGCTCGACGTGCGCGAGGTTATTGAATTCCATACTTATAATATAGGCGGTGATAATATCCCCCTTTCAAATTTGGAGAATGCGCTTAACAGTTTACCCTACAACAAAACAGATGAGATAATCGTTATGTGCAAAATTGGTTTAAGGAGCGAAACTGCACAAAACATATTGAAGCGGTATGGCTATAACAACGTTCGTAACTTGAGCGGCGGATTAGTTGCCATTCAAAGATTAAAATAAATACAACAAACACCATCTATTCAATATCATGACCGCGGAAAAACAAGGATCAGGCATACTGAAAAAATTTATCATAGCGCTGGTAATCATTATCGTTGTGCTTTTAGGCTTTACAGGTTTCAATTATTACCTCAAATACTTTGGACCTAACGTTACGGATAAACAGGAGTACTTATACATTCACACCGGCGCAACATTTGGCGATGTTTTTAAAACAATACAAGATGAGGGCATTGTGAAAGATACTGCTTCATTTGGCTGGGCTGCCCGTAATATGAATTATATTACCCGTGTAAAACCAGGTAAATATCGCCTGCATGAAGGCATGGGGAACCGCAAGCTCATCAATATGCTGGCCTCAGGTACACAAGAGCCTGTTAAAGTTGAATTTCACGGATTGCGACTTAAAGAACAGTTTGCGGGATTTATCTCGAAAAAGATTGAACCGGATTCAATGGCGATTATTCGGCTGCTTGATTCGGCGAGTTTTGTAAGTAAATATGGTTTTACTACCGATAACGTTTATACCGTGATCATGCCCGACTCATACCAGATGTACTGGAATACGAGCCCGGAAAAGTTCTTTAAACGAATGTACGACCACTATCAGGCTTTTTGGACACCTGAACGTAAACAACTGGCTGCTGCAATAAACTTAACCCCTCAGGAAGTATCTGTCCTGGCATCAATAGTTGATGCTGAAGCGCTGCATGATGATGAAATGCCCGCCGTAGCAGGTTTATACCTTAATCGTCTTAAAAAAGGAATGAAACTGGAGGCCGACCCTACCGTGATCTTCGCGCTGAACGATTTTACTATAAAACGTGTGCTTACCCGCTACCTTTCATATAACTCGCCATATAATACTTACCTGCATACAGGTTTACCTCCGGGGCCTATCATGATGCCATCGGTTAATGCGGTGAAAGCAGTGTTAAACTATCAAAAGAGCGACTATATTTATATGTGCGCCAAAGCTGATTTTTCCGGCTACCATGCCTTTGCCACCAACGTGGCGGACCATTTGGTTAATGCGCATAAATTTCAGCAAGCCCTTAATGATCGTAACATCCGAAGGTAATGTTTGAGCACACTACTAAAATACGGGTGCGCTATGGCGAAACCGACCAGATGGGCTATATGTATTACGGTAACTACGCCGAATTTTATGAAGTAGGCCGCGTGGAGATGCTTCGCAGTCTTGGCCTTACTTATAAAGGCATGGAAGAATCGGGCATTATGATGCCTGTGCTCGAGCTTCATTGCAAATACCTGAAGCCGGCTTTATATGACGAGGAAATCAGCATCAGGGTGATCATGGATAAGCTGCCAGGCATCCGCATCCATTTCAGGTACGAACTTACAAACCCAAAAGGTGAACTTATTAATACCGGCGAAACGCTGCTCGTATTCATTAACATGAAAAACAGTCGCCCATGCCTGCCACCGCAGGATTTTACCGATAGATTAATGCCCTTTTTTAAGTAAATTTGGTGTAAATGAAATGGCTGCACCGCTTTTTAATCCGGTTTACGTTTTACAGGTACATCATCGAGTGGACGAAGTCTGTCATTATTCCGGGTTTCAGGCCATTGCCTCTTTATACAGTTATAGACTTTTTTGTAAAAGAGATCACCAATAACTCGCTTATTAACCGGGCATATGCTTTAGCCTATAGCTTTATGCTCGCCGTTTTTCCGGCTACTATTTTTTTGTTCACGCTTATCCCCTACGTGCCCATAAAACATTTTAAAGGCAACCTTATGATGGTGCTGGCCTCTGTAATGCCTACAAATGCCTATATGGCGTTCAGAGAAACCCTTTTCGATATCGTAAGTAATCAAAACGGCAAGCTCCTTTCCTTCGGTTTCCTGACAACCTTGTATTTTGCTACGAATGGCGTTATCAATCTCATGAAAGCCTTTAATAAATCCTCATTAATTGAGGATAAACGGAGCTGGCTTAAAAGGCGCCTGGTAGCCACAGGAATTACTGTAGCTATAAGCTTCGCGTTATTACTGGCCATTTCCATACTCATCCTTGGTCAATCCATTATCCGGTTCATCCAATCGCATGTGGCGTCTGAAAATCATTTTTGGGTTTACCCTGTGATGCTGTTCAGATGGGTGATTATTGTGGTGATCATTTTTGTAACCATAGGGTGCTTATACCGTTACGCTCCTGCACATAAAAAGAAATGGAATTTTATTAATCCTGGCTCCATACTGGCTACAGCACTGGCAGTTTTAACCTCACTGGGCTTTTCCTATTATATCAACAATTTCTCGTCGTACAATAAAGTTTACGGCTCGATAGGTACGCTCATCGTTGTGATGATCTGGATGTATATAAACTCATTAATTTTGATAATCGGGTTCGAATTAAACGCGTCCGTAGAGCTTTCCAAGCGTACAATTCGCATTGTAAAACCCAGATTTAACACTTTTCGGGCAAAAAAAACCGACCAGTCAAAAAATTAACTTATTATTAATCAATAGTTTATATAGATTATTTAATTAAATAAAAAAAAGTGAAATTCAAATTTGGCAATTCGCCCCGGATTTGTACTTTTGTCCCCGGAGAGTTGGCAGAGTGGTCGATTGCGGCAGTCTTGAAAACTGTTGAACTGTGAAAGGTTCCTGGGGTTCGAATCCCTAACTCTCCGCCAAGTATCTAAGCCCTGAAATAGCTGATTTCGGGGCTTTTTCTTATACTAGAATAGCCACTCTTACCTGAACAAAATGGTTGATGTGACCAAAGTAAGTGCATCCGTTTGGGTTTGAAAAGACAGCCAATGCATTTGGAAAGCTTCCTGTTTACCGCACCGCTATAATCACACGTTGATAGCTGGTAAGAGACAGTGTGCCGTTATCCGTTGCCTGAAAAACAATGTGAATTGTTTGGCCAGAAACAGCGTCTTTAGGTACCCTGATTTGTGTTTGCCTGGCTTCGGGGTTTAATATCGACACTTTTCCCTGATAAGTTCCTTGTTGAAATTGCACCAGCTAACAGAAACCAGATTTCCGTCAGGATCAGAAACGGCTCCGTACAGTCTGATCGTTTCGCCGGCTGTTGCCCTGACATTTAATGGACCTTCTATTTTGGCAACTGGCTCGTGATTTGCCAGTGCATATATTGGCGTTACCGACCGTTTAATCCGGGCAGCAAAATCCCGCTGAGCGGCAGGAAAAAAGTCAGGGTACGTATTATTTCGATCTTTCGGCACAGCGAGTGAAGCTGCCATAGCCTGGGATGACGTATCACTATTCTGGAAGAAGGCGTTTTTACCTTTAGGATCAATAAATCCGGTGCCGCCCCAGCCTCCATAAGTACCTTTTTCTTATGCACGTAATCCATTGTCAAGCATGTTCATAAACGTTGGGTCGTCGCCCTCCCCTAACCATGAACCTTTTTCCTGAACAGGCATCCATACAATATAACCCATTTTCTTCAACTCGTCGTTAGTATGTCCGCTGAGACCAAAATAGTCCATGATGTCGCCTTTTACCATTTATTTTCCATCGCCCATACTCTGTACAGGGCTCCCAATGGCCCCCTGTCTGATATATTTTCCTTCATCCAGGATACTGTCATATAAACGGAATCCTATGAAGTCGCATTTAGCTGAGCGCCATATCCATAGTTCGGTCCGCCTTTAAACTCACGGTATTCAAAAACCCTTCGCTGTAACAACGCCATTTTGAACGGTGATCTCGGTTTCGGAGCCATAACCAAAAACTGAACCGTTATTAGCGGTATAGTATATGAATTTTTACTTTCAGTCTTAAAGTTTTGCCATACTTTATAGCTTTTGTCATAAGCGGTATCATTGGCATCTTTTTTACAGGCAGATAGCCCAATAATAACAAACAGGAAGATAAAGCACGTTTTCATGCGGTTTGGTTTTTAAACCTATTCGGCAAAAAATATAAAAACGCTACAGCTAATAACAAATATTCTTGTTTATTTTGGGCGATATCATAATACAATACCATGAAAACTGAAACTATAGCGATACATGCCGGCAACCATGTTGATGAAGCAACAAGGGCCGTTATACAACCCATTATTATGTCAACCACTTTTGAGCGCGGTGAGGACGGCGGTTTTCCGGCAGGTTATATTTACAGTCGCTCATCGAACCCCAATCGTCACGCACTGGAGCATGTGCTGGCAAAGTTAGAGGGAGGTGTTGAAGCAGCTTGCTTTTCATCAGGTAATGCGGCCGGGATGTCGGTATTTCAATCATTGGAGCCGGGCACCCATATAATTGCGCCGGATGATATGTATCATGGCTTACGTAATCAGCTTAAAACCCTTTTTGCCGGGATCCTTACCTTCGATTTTATTGATGTAAACGATACCGGGGTTTTACAACAGCACATCAAGCCCGAAACAGGTTTGATCTGGATTGAAACACCTTCAAACCCCCTGCTTAAAATAACCGATATTAAAAAGGTGGTTGCTATTGCCAAAGCAAAGGGCATTAAAGTTTTGTGCGATAATACATTTGCCACCCCTATGTGCCAGCGACCACTTGAGCTGGGCGCGGATATGGTTATGCACTCAGCCACCAAATATTTTGGCGGACATAGCGACCTGATGGGCGGCGTGTTGATCACGGCCGAAAAGAATGATTGGTGGACAAAAATCCGCCAGGTGCAGGAAATGGGTGGCGCAATCCCCTCGCCTATGGATTGTTATTACTTGGTACGCAGTATTAAAACTTTACCATACCGTGTAAAAGGCCACGTACAAAACGCGCAAATGCTTGCCGAATATCTTGAACAGCACCCTCATGTTGAACAGGTAATGTACCCCGGTTTGCCCTCGCACCCGCAGCATGAGATAGCTAAAGATCAGATGCTGGCTTTTGGTGGCATGTTATCTTTTACTATTAAGGGCGATGAGAACGACACGCATAACATCATCAATAAACTTAAACTATTTATCAAAGCTACCAGCCTTGGTGGTGTTGAAAGCCTAATAGAACACCGCGCTACTGTTGAAGGGCCGGATACCAAAACACCACGAAACCTGCTAAGGGTTTCGGTTGGGCTGGAACATATTGATGATTTGATTGCCGATATGAAGCAGGCTTTGGCTTAGGCCTTTTAAGGTAAAAGGATAAAGGTTAAAGGCGAAAGGTAGCTGCATTTGTCTAAGCTTAAAATTGTTCTCGAATGAACCTTTTGCCTTTGGCCTTTTACCTTTAACCTTAAAAAGAAATAAAATTTGGTATATTACCTCACAATCCCTTATATTCGCAACATTATTTGGTAGTGATACCAACGTCGATCAATCCTCCGCACATAGTTCGGGTTTTGATTTATAAAGAAGCGGCGAGAGATCAGGCTCAATGACCCGCTGGCAACCCTTCAATGTTGAAGAAGGTGCCAATTCCTGTCCCGGCAAATAACACCGGGGAATATAAATTTATAACCATGAAAAGTTTAATTAAATTTACGCAACGCAACACTTTTTACACCTTAAACGGTAACGTACAACATATTAGCTCCCCTATTAGCTGTATTTGTATGTGTTGCTGCTGTTGATGCTTAGCACGCTCCTATCTTTCATTTTCTGAAAAGCGTGTGTTAAACCGGTTGTTTTTAAACCGGCTTTCCAAATTCATCTAAACATTCAAAATCTAAATTAAACACATTAAAAAATTACAACTATGTCTGCCTTAAAATTCGAAACCTTACAATTACATGCCGGCCAGGAAGTTGATCCAACAACAGGTTCACGTGCTGTGCCCATTTATCAAACTACTTCATACGTATTTAACAGTGCCGAACATGGTGCAAACCTGTTTGCGCTGAAAGAGTTTGGTAATATCTATACCCGCATCATGAACCCTACTACCGATGTGTTTGAAAAACGCATCGCAGCGTTAGAGGGCGGTGTGGCGGCACTGGCGACAGCGTCGGGCCAGGCATCACAATTTATAGCATTAAATAACATCCTGCAGGCTGGTGATAACTTCGTTACTTCACCTTTCCTATATGGTGGTACTTATAACCAGTTTAAAGTAGCTTTCAAACGCCTGGGTATCGAAGTACGCTTTGCCAAAGATGATACAGCAGCCAATATCGAAGCGCTTATTGATGTCAAAACAAAAGCCATCTTTTTGGAAACAATAGGTAACCCGGGTTTTACCATTGCCGATTTTGAAAAGGTGAGCGAAGTTGCCAAAAGGCATGACCTTCCGCTAATTGTTGATAATACTTTTGGTGCCGGTGGTTACCTCTTCCGTCCCATTGAACATGGCGCTAATGTGGTTGTGGAGTCAACAACCAAATGGATTGGCGGGCATGGTACCAGTATTGGCGGTGTTATTATCGATGCAGGCAATTACAACTGGGGTAACGGCAAATTCCCGCAATTTACCGAACCATCTGAAGGTTACCACGGACTGATATTTAACGATGTATTTGGCATTGGCGGTCCGTTTGGCAATATCCAGTTTATTATTCGTGCCCGTGTGGAAGGCTTGAGAGATTTCGGCCCGTCGCAGGCTCCATTTAATTCATGGCTGAACATTCAGGGACTGGAAACACTTTCGTTACGCGTGCAACGTCATGTTGATAATGCCCTGCAACTGGCTAAATGGTTGGAGCAGCAACCTCAGGTGGCAAGCGTAAATTACCCGGGACTGGAATCATCGCCATATCATGAGCTGGCTAAAAAATATTTAAAGAATGGTTTCGGTGGCGTATTGTCATTCGAGATTAAGGGAAGCAAAGAACAGGCCAGCCGCTTGATCAATAACCTTAAACTGGTGAGCCATTTAGCCAATGTTGGCGACGCAAAAACACTCATCATTCAGCCATCGGCAACCACGCATCAGCAATTGTCTGATGAAGAGCAATTAGCTGCCGGTGTTACACCTGCTTCATTGCGCGTGGCTGTTGGTATTGAACATATTGACGATATTAAAGCTGATTTTGAGCAGGCTTTTGCAAAAATTAAGCAAGGTGAGGGTGAGTTAGTTTAATAATGTATAGTTTTTTTAAGTGATATAGTAAACGTTATTGCAGGTTGCAGCCGGAAATACCGGTTGCACCTGAAATAACAAAACAACAGAATGAACGCAGAGATATTTAAATACACTGATACTTTTGAATTTGAATCGGGCCGTACAATTGAAGGTTTAGAAATAGGTTTTCACACTTATGGCCGGTTAAATAAGGAAAAAAATAACATTGTTTGGGTTTGCCATGCGCTTACTGCCAACAGCGATGTATTTGACTGGTGGAAAGGGCTTATTGGCGAGGGGTATTTTTTTAACCCGGAAGAGCATTTTATAGTTTGCGCCAATATTTTGGGTTCTCCTTACGGCACTACAAGTCCGTTGAGCATTAACCCGGTTACCGGCCAGCCATATTATCTTTCATATCCCCAGTTTACTACAAGGGATATGGTTAAAGCGCACCAGTTGCTTGCCCAGCATTTAAACATTAATAATATCAGTGTATTAATTGGAGGTTCATTAGGCGGCCAGCAGGCTATGGAATGGGCTATTATTGAACCGGAGCGCATCAAAAATCTTATTCTGATAGCAACTAATGCCAAGCATTCACCATGGGGCATTGCCTTTAACGAGTCGCAACGTTTGGCTATCACTACCGACCGCACCTTTTACAGCAATACGCCCGAAGGCGGTCAGAAAGGCTTAAAAGCTGCGCGCAGTATCGCGCTTTTAAGTTATCGTACTTATAAAACTTACGGCATTACCCAGCAGGAAGAAGCCGACGATGTGCAGGACAATTTCCGCTCTTCATCGTACCAAAATTACCAGGGGCAAAAGCTGGTGAACCGCTTTAACGCCTATAGTTATTGGTACCTGACCAAAGTGATGGACTCACACAATGTGGGCCGGGGCCGTCACGGTGTAGATAAAGCGTTGAGCCTCATCAAGGCAAAAACATTAGTTATCGGCATCTCGTCGGATGTTTTATTCCCTGTTGAAGAACAGCAATACCTGTTCAGGCATATCCCAAAAGCTGCCTTTTCCGAGCTGGATTCGTTTTATGGGCACGATGGATTTTTAATTGAAACAGAAGCATTAACAAAAATATTCACATCATTTTTTAAAACCGATGTGAAAGGAAAAATTATAGAACTGCAACGTACAGCGTAATGAGTAAAAAGTTAAATATCGGCCTCTTCGGATTTGGAGTTGTTGGCCAGGGGTTATATGATATCATCAAAACAAAGCATTTAAATATCGAGATAGTAAAATTTGCTATTAAAGACCCTAATAAAAAACGTTCTTTACCGGCACATTTATTTACTACCGACAAAGAAGAACTGCTTAATAACCCGGAGATCAATACCATTGTTGAACTGATCAATGATACCGAAGCTGCTTTTGAAATTGTTTCAAGAGCATTAAAATCAGGCAAAAATGTAGTATCTGCAAGTAAAAAAATGATCGCCCTGCATTTGGACGAACTGATCGAAATTCAGCATCAATACGGCACATCATTATTATATGAAGGCGCTGTTTGCGGTAGTATCCCTATTATCCGCAATTTGGAAGAATATTATGATAATGAACTACTGCATTCAATCAGCGGTATTTTCAATGGCTCATCAAACTATATCCTTTCAAAAGGCTTTATTGAAGGGCTCGATTATGATAGCGCATTGAAACAAGCCCAGGACCTGGGTTTTGCCGAAACCGACCCAACCAGTGATGTTGGTGGTTTTGACGCCAAATACAAGCTGGTTATTGCCGCAGCGCACGCTTATGGTGTAGTTGTACAGCCCGATGAGGTATTTAACCTGGGCATTCAGAACCTTGCAGCTGCCGATTTGCAATATGCCCGCGAAAAGAACCTCAAAATTAAACTGGTGCCGGTAGCCAAAGAACTTGACGACCGCAACGTTGCCCTGTTTGTATTACCTAAGTTTGTAAACGACAAAGAGTTTTTATACAACGTTGAGTATGAATATAATGGCGTAACTGTACAAGCTGCCTTTGCCGATCAGCAATTCTTTTTCGGGAAAGGCGCGGGCGGCCATCCTACCGGTTCGGCTGTACTGTCGGATATTGCGGCGCTGCGCTATAACTACCAGTACGAATACAAAAAAGCTAAAGAGAAAACAGACCTTAATTTTACCAATAACATTGAATTAACCATTTACCTGCGTTATGATGACGAGGAACTGGTTGAAGCGCTGAACTTTGAGCATATCAATGAGCGCTACTATTCAGGTAATTATAAATTTGTGATAGGAAAAATCAATTTGCAAAATCTGATCGCTAATCAACATCGTATATCTGAGAGTAAGGCTTTCGTAGCCTTTGCCGATCAGCTTACGGGGGTCAGCTTAGCATCGGTAACTAAACAAGCGGCCGAAGTGTTTTAATATACTCTCCGGTTGTTATTAATAGAAAAAGGCTTCTCAAATTGGGAAGCCTTTTTCTATTTAATTATTTTTCTACAGCTTATTTAGCTGGTTCCGTAGCTTCTTTAGCCGAGTTCAGGAACACGAACTGGTTATCAAACATATCTATTTTAATAACGCTGTCTTTATCAACTGTACCCGCCAGGATCTGTTTACTCAACTCGTTCAGGATCTTTTTCTGGATAACGCGTTTTAACGGGCGTGCACCAAATTGAGGATCATAACCTAACTGGGCCAACCAATCTAAGGCTTCATCGGATGCTTCGATAGTTACACCCATTTCGGCAAGGGTTTGCTGTACCTGTTTAAACTGCAGCTTAACGATATCATGAATTTCATCGCGGTTAAGCGGGGTAAACATGATGATTTCATCTATCCTGTTCAAAAACTCCGGACGGATAGTTGCCCTTAACAAATTGAACAGCTCGTTTTTGGTTTTTGCCACCAGTTCATCGCGGTTTTCGTCCTCCAGGTTTTGGAAGTTTTCCTGGATGATGTTTGAACCAATGTTGGAGGTCATGATGATGATAGTATTCTTAAAATTCACCACACGGCCTTTATTATCAGTTAAGCGGCCATCATCCAGCACCTGCAGCAGGATGTTAAATACATCAGGATGGGCTTTTTCAATTTCATCCAGCAGTACCACGCTGTAAGGCTTGCGACGAACAGCCTCGGTTAACTGTCCGCCTTCATCATACCCAACATAGCCCGGAGGCGCTCCTATCAGCCTTGAAACAGCATGGCGTTCCTGGTATTCACTCATATCTATCCTCACAAGCGCGCCTTCATCATTAAACAGGTATTCGGCCAGGGCCTTAGCCAGCTCGGTTTTACCAACACCGGTTGTACCTAAAAATATGAACGACCCTATTGGCCTGCGTTTATCCTGCAAACCTGCGCGGCTGCGGCGGATAGCATCACTTATTGCCTCAATAGCTTCTTCCTGCCCGGCTACACGTTTGTGGAGCTCATCTTCAAGATTAAGCAGTTTTTCACGCTCGCTCTGGATCATCTTGCTTACCGGGATGCCTGTCCAGCGGCTTACTACACCGGCAATATCATCGGCGGTAACCTCTTCCTTCAGCATGCGGCTGTCGCTTTGATTTTCAAGCAGGGCAGCTTTCAGCTTTTCAACTTCGGCCTGGGCTTCAACTATAGTACCGTAGCGTAATTCGGCTACCTTACCATAATCGCCCGCACGTTCAGCCTGTTCGGCTTCCAGTTTATAGTTTTCAATCAGCTCAACCTTAGTATTAATACCGTCAACAAGGTCTTTTTCGCCTTTCCATTTGGCACGTAATGAATCACGCTGTTGTGACAGATTGGCTATTTCCTCACTTAGTTCGGCAACCTTACGATCGTCTTTTTCACGTTTGATAGCTTCGCGCTCAATTTCAAGCTGCATGATGCGGCGTTCCAGTTCGTCAACCACTTCCGGTACCGAATCCATTTCAAGGCGAAGTTTTGAAGCGGCTTCATCCATCAGGTCGATAGCTTTATCCGGTAAAAACCTGTCGGAAATATAGCGTTGTGACATTTCGACAGAGGCGATGATCGCTTCGTCTTTGATCCTCACTTTGTGGTGGGTTTCATAACGTTCTTTCAGTCCACGTAAAATAGAGATGGCATCAGCAGCATCAGGTTCTTCTACCATTACTTTCTGGAAACGGCGTTCCAAAGCTTTATCTTTTTCAAGGTACTTTTGGTATTCGTTAAGGGTTGTAGCACCAATTGAACGAAGCTCACCACGGGCCAGGGCCGGTTTCAGGATATTGGCCGCATCCATAGCGCCTTCTCCCCCGCCTGCACCTACCAGCGTATGGATCTCATCTATAAAAAGGATGATTTCCCCGTCGCTTTGGGTAACCTCCTTTACAACTGCTTTCAACCGTTCTTCAAACTCTCCCTTATATTTGGCGCCTGCAATGAGTGCACCCATATCCAACGAGTATACCACTTTGGTTTTCAGGCTCTCAGGTACATCACCTTTGATGATCCTGAAAGCTATTCCTTCGGCAATGGCAGTTTTACCAACGCCGGGCTCGCCAACCAAAATCGGGTTGTTTTTGGTACGGCGTGACAGAATCTGGATAACCCGGCGAATTTCATCGTCGCGGCCAATAACCGGATCCAGCTTGCCCGAACCTGCATATTCGTTCAAATTGCGGGCATACTTGTTAAGGGCGTTATAGGTAGCTTCAGCGTTTTGATCAGTTACTTTGCTATCGCCGCGGAGTTCAACAATGGCTTTTTTTAGGTCTTTTTCATTAACACCCGAATCTTTCAGGATGCTGCTTACCGCACCACCGGCGGCTAAAATGCCTAACAGCACATGCTCAACAGATACAAATTCGTCTTTAAATTCTTTTAAATATCCCGACGCTTTTTGCAAAGCAGAATTTGCTTCGGACGAAAGGTATACGTTGCTGCCGCTTACCTTGGGGAACGATGCAATCTGCGCATCTAACGTATCATTTAACCTGTTCAGGTTAACATTTAATTTCTTTAATAAGTAGGTAATTACGTTTTCATCAACCAGCAATAAGCCTTTAAGCAGATGCGCGGTCTCAATTGCTTGCTGTTGGTTACCAACAGCAATTTCAGATGCCTTTTGTACGGCTTCCTGAGCTTTTATGGTAAAGTTGTTAAAATTCATAGTACTCATTGTTGATCAATTTATCGGCCATAGTATCCATAGTGAAAAATTGTCATTTAAAATTAAATCGCAATGACACTTTGCCATAATTATTAGCAATTTAGGCATTACTATTAACAATAGCACGAGGCAATTTGTCGTTTAATACGTTAAAACAATGATAAAAGTATGCGTCAATGGAGATGTTTAAGGACGCAAAATAGATCAGATTAGCTTAACAACACCTCACTAACAGACAGGCCTTGGCTTGCCTGTTAGTGAAATACTGTGTAACGGATAAAAACAATTGCGAGTATGCAATTCTTGTTGTCTGTAAATGGAGGGCTATAATGTGATAAGGGTTTAGTAAGCCAGCCGCGGTTTAATTATCCAATTTATCAACTTTAACTAAATTGCAGGTCCAGGCAAGTCCTTTTCCGCCATTTCTTCCATCAACTACGCCACTTGTCTTCATCGTTTTTCTATCGCTGCTTAACGTATAATAATTGGCATACTGCCTTCCTTTGAGATCGTATGTAGCGTTGGGTCTCGCGTCTGTAATCGTTAATACATAAATACTGTCGGATAAGACTTTAAAAGTACCGCTGTGCGTAACGATCTGCACATTATTTTCTTTTGCAATATTATAAAAGCTGCCGTCTGACCTGAATACGACTTGAGATCCCGGATTGGTTGTATCCTTCCAGATGCCTACAAACGGTTTAATTTCTTTCTGATTAGCCCTTTCTACAGTTCTACAGGAAAAAGTTGTTAATACAGTAATAAGAATTGCGATAGATTTAAGAGATTTCAGTAACATGTGATTTTGGTTTTATGTGTAAATTAGATTTATTCCTTTTAAAAAACAATGAAGGTTCAACAAAATAGGCTTATAAGTCCTTTGACCGAATATTTAGTAAAAAGGGTTAACCATATACTGTCACATTTCTGTTACAATTTTTATAAATATTTTCATAATTTTGTTTAATCCATAAAATATAATTGAATACCCATTTCTTTTTTAACAGTCTCCCGGTAAAATACCGGTCGCAATACCGTTTGCATTATACTTACCAAAACCTGGTAGCCATAAGGGGGGCCAGTATAGTATTTTTATTGCTTAATGTAATTATCCGGATCCTTTATCTTGTATTCCCCATTAGCTTAACTAAAGCTCAAAACTTTCCCGAGTTTAATTTCAGCAACTGGGTTTTCATTATTATAACTCCTGTTTTCCTGATAGCCAGTAACCTTTTTATCGTTAGTTTCAAAAGCCATAAAAAAGCTACAACAGGCATGTCATTGCTTGTATTTTTGTTTGCGCTTTATATTATTGTTTGCGGCATGTATTCCAGCTTTATAGCCACCTCTAATCCGAGTAATGCCCTCACCTTATATCTTGTTGCATTAAGCTTGATCAGCGTGATAATTGTTTTTGAATACTATGAAACCGTATTGCTGCTTATTGCTATTGAGCTTTTTTTTACTTCCCTGCTATTTTACAGTGAAACGCCGGCTACGGATATGTTGTATAACCAGTTGATTTCAGCTATCTTACTTTCCGGCTTTTATTTTATCTCAAGGTACTTTTTTTCCTACAAGGCCAACTATTATTTTCAGGTGATCGAGATCCGCGAAAAAAATTCGGAAATTGAAAAAGCAAGCGAGTTTAAAAACCAGGTGTTGGGTATGGTTGCCCATGACCTGCGTAACCCGATAGCTGCTGTTGAATCAATTGCCATGATGATGGAACTTGATGAGGTAGATGAGGAGACACAAGACAACATCAATATGATGAAGGCATCCTGCGTAAAAGCGCGGAGTATTATTGATGACTTACTGGAGGCAGCCCGAAACGAGAACATCGCGATTATTGAAACTCAAAACATCGAGCTTAACCAATGGCTTAACAACATAGTGGGCGAATGGAAATTACAGCTGGGCAATAAAGTTAATGTGCTGTTCAGCAGTTCGATAAGTGTTGCCCATGCGCTCATAAACCATGAAAAATTTCATCGGGTTATTGATAACCTGATCAGTAACGCGGTGAAATTTTCAAAAGATCAGGATAATGTGGATGTGCGCCTGCTTAAACTAAATGATACGGTAGTTATTGAAGTTCAGGATTACGGCATGGGCATCCCTGCCAATATGCTGCCGGAAATTTTTAACCAATTTTCAAAAGCAGGCCGAGCCGGTTTACGCGGCGAAAAGTCGACCGGGCTTGGGTTGAGCATTGTACGCCAGATCATTGAAAAGCATAAAGGCACTATCAGCGTTACCAGCACCGAGGGACAGGGTTCAACGTTCAGGATCACCTTGCCGGCAGTTAATTCGTTTTAGGATATTAAACAAGTCTTTGTTTATCCAGGTAATCTTCTCACATGACCACTTAAAATGGGGGTCATACTGAGCCCGTCGAAGTATGGCGGACAGGGCCTCTGCGCACGAGTCTTCGAAGGGCTCAGACTGACAGTCCCTCTTTGTCATCTAACCTTCATAGTCCATGGATTTTAATCACTACCCATGATAACTTAAAAAATGGGTGTCATACTGAGCCCGTCGAAGTATGGCGGGCTGGGCTCTGCACACGAGTCTTCGACAAGCTCAGACTGATAGTCCCTCTTTGTCATCTAACCTTCATAGTCCATGGATTTTAATCACTCAGCATGACGGCGTAGATGCGTCATTTCACCTTCAAGCATTTATAATTTGCTATATTAAACAACCTCAATGGTCACGGTACCTCCTGCCTTAAGGGCCTCAAAAATCTTTGTATTGAGTTTAGCTGTAGCCATTGTACTATGCAGAACAGCATCAACGCCTTTATCTTCACCGGGGAGAAGGCAGCCGTCGGTGTCCTTGGCAAAATTCCCAACATGAATCTCAATCCCGGCGAAACCGGGTACATTCTCTAATAATGGCAGGTTTTCGTTGTGTTTGGGGCTGAAAAATTTGACTACATTATAAGTTCCTGTAGGAATGGCTGTTTGCGTTTTAATTTTTATTGATGCAATTTGAGCAAGTGTCATTTTGCTATTCAGCCCTCTGTCAACGTCCTCCAGTATAAAACATTCGAAGGCGCCATTTATTGATAGTTCGCCAATGGTTGATTGTTTGGTTTTGATTTTTCTTTCGAGTTTTAAGTTTAGGTTCATGATACCGGTTTTTAATTGCTAATATTAGTAATTAAAAATCTAATTATCAATAGATTATATTGATAAAAGTAAATTTATCTTTGAAGGTTATTCTTCCTTTAATTTATAAAACCTGTTATCGAAATTAACCAAAAATAATTCGGTGGTAGCTCGGGTGAGCGCGGTATAAAACCATCGCAAAAAATCCATATTGATCATCTCATCGGTTACATACCCCTGATCAACAAAAACTGCATCCCATTGTCCACCCTGTGCTTTATGGCAGGTAATTGCATAGGCAAATTTTATTTGCAAGGCATTGTAATAAGGATTAAGCTTCAGCTCATTGTGCATGGCCCTTTTATTAGGTAAATGTTCATAATCCTTCATTACTTCCTGGTAAAACCGTTTCTGATCATCCTGGCTTAACGCGGGCGAATCGGCATAAAGCGTATCAAGCAAAACCTTACAATCAAGGGTTGGATCTTCGGCATAGTCAATAAATTCCAGCTGCACATCGGCAAAACGAAAACCATACATCTCTTCGGTGCGGCGTACTTTTACTATACGGGCAATATCGCCGTTGGCAATAAACGCGGTACTATTTTCATCTTTATCCTGCAGCCAAAAGTAATTATTCTTTACTATCATGATCTGATCGCCGCCGGTAAGCTCCTCCTCCCGGTATAAAATGCGGTTTCGAATTTGCCCGTTGTACAAATTGGCATTTTTGTTTGAGCGGCAAATGATAAGTGTACGATCATAGCCGTATTTGCGATAGGCATATTCCAAACCTTCAGGCAATCGCTCGCCGGTCATCCTGAAAACATCTTTAAACCCCTTGGTCACAATTTTAGGGATCTCTATGATCTCCTCACGGATCAGATCGCGGATATTGGTGGCATTATATAAGATACCCGAATTCTTTTGCTGGCGCAAAACCTCGGTAAGCTCATAACTGAATATCGACAGGCCAAATTTATCGCCCATAAGCTGCACGTCGAGCGCAGGGCTATCGTCGGCTCCTACAGGCGGTAACTGTGCGGTATCACCTACCAGTATCAGCTTGCAGTTTTTATCATTATAAACATATCTTAGTAAATCAAATAATAACGACACGTGATTGCTGCCCATGGCCTCATCCGAGATCATGGAGGCCTCATCAACAATAAAAAGCGTATCGCTGGCCAGGTTATCGGCAAGGGCAAAACCATCATCGATCGTCAAGGCCGATTTTTTACGGTAAATGCGCTTATGAATTGTAAAAGCTTTTCGCCCGGAGTAATTGGTAATGACCTTGGCGGCACGTCCGGTTGGGGCAAGCAGCACGGCTTTATAGTTATAATGCTTCAGTGCCTTTACCAGCGCGCCCACGATAGTTGTTTTCCCGGTGCCGGCATAGCCTTTCAGAATAAAGCATTCGTCGCCTTCGGTACTTTTTAAAAAGGCATGCAGCTTGCTAAAAAGTTCCGTTTGCTGGCCTGTTGGCTCATGCGGGAATGACTGGCGGATATGATCGGGACTTGACACCCTGCAAAAATGATGATAAGTAATTTAATTCAGTAAGATTAGTTTTACATTTGACCCATGGAATTTGACGAAAACAAAGAGGAAGAAAAATACAGCGAAGACGATTATGTAGATATTTACTCCAAAAGGGCGATATTTTGGTTTTCGTTTTTTAACCTGATATTTGGCGGTGTACTGCTGGTTATCAATTTATACAATGCAGGTTACAGAAAGGCGGTTCCGGCGGTGCTGGCCTTTGTATTATTTTTTTC
The DNA here is from genome assembly GCF_014643835.1 of Mucilaginibacter rubeus. Classification (GTDB taxonomy): domain Bacteria; phylum Bacteroidota; class Bacteroidia; order Sphingobacteriales; family Sphingobacteriaceae; genus Mucilaginibacter; species Mucilaginibacter rubeus. Next base: position 1,446,664 of record NZ_BMKD01000001.1, read on the forward strand.
CTATCTCTCCTACTTTGTTATCATGCATTCGGGCGTTGACCTGCAACAGGTTGTTGACGCCATGAACGTAACGGCCAAAGGCGGCCAGCCAACACCAGCGCAGGTTACAGCAATGCTTTCGGTAGCAGGCCTTAACATAGGTTTTGGGCTGATTGGTGCTTTGATTCTAAGCCAGTTTTTTTTCAGGAGATATTTTCCGGATAATGATTATTATCCTAAGCCTGTAGGGTTGCCAATTTTGATCTTTATCATCCTGATGATATTAACCCGCATTTTATAACAGCATACCAATTTGGGCTGCGGTAATTACTGTATCTGCCAAAAAATATTACTTTTGTTAAAACCGGTATGAACGAACACAATTATACTTACCACGATGATAACTTTAGTTTAGATAAAACTGAGGATTATACTTTATTAATACAGGTTGAAGACAAATCGTTTTCGTACGCCATAAGTAATAACGGCAAGCTAATAGCCTGGGCCGAAAATTACCCATTTGATGAGCTAAGCGATCCGCAGGAATTGCTTGACCTGCTGTCGGCCAAATACGGGCAAATGATTATCGGTTTACCAGCTCATAGCTTTACGCTGGTGCCGGCAGAATTGTTTAGCGGTGAGCGCCTGCCGAACCTGGCCCGTTTCCTGGATGTGAAAGCCGACAGCAAAGTTATAGCCCAGGTATTAGATAAGGAAAATATCATCGTATACAATACCAGCGAGGCCATTGTGAGTACCGCGGAAGAATTTGGCATCCGTAATACCGTTTTTACATCAAAAGGCTGGTTAACTGCCATTGCCCAAAACAATCCCGGCACCGATTGCCTTTACCTCAATATTGAAAAAGAAAAGGTGGAGATAGCTCATTTTGCATCCGGCAAACTGCGTTTCTATAACTCTTTTGAATTTAATGGCGATGATGAACTGGTTTACTTTACTGTGCTGGTTGCCAATGAACTTAACCTCGAAGCTAAATATACCAGCTTGTATGTAAGCGGTAACATTGATGCCGACAGTAAAGGACTAAGCCGCCTGGCCGAATTTTTCAAAGCGGCCGAAGTCAATAATTTACAGGTGTTACAATTACCCGCGGAGGTTGTAGCTCACAGGGTGTTATCAATAGCGGCTCTTTCATTATGCGCATTATCGGAGGCAGTTTAAAAGGCTTAAGGCTTAATCCGCCAAAAAATCTTCCTGTTCGTCCTACAACCGATTTGGCAAAAGAAGCTTTATTTAATATCCTGCTTAACCAAATAGAATTTGAAGGCATTAAAGTGCTTGACCTGTTTAGCGGCACCGGCAACATCTCGCTTGAATTTGCTTCACGCGGAGCTTCAGAAGTTATATCTGTCGACAGGAGTATTCATTGCGTTAATTATCTTAAAGATACCTCACGGCAGCATAAGCTTACGCAAATAAAAACTTACCGCGAAGATGTATTCAAATACCTGAATATTGAAACGGAACAATACGACCTGATATTTGCCGACCCGCCGTATGACCTGAACAGGATCCCCGATTTGCCAAAAGTTATTTTTGAAAAGAACCTGCTTAAACCTGATGGCCTCTTAATTGTTGAACACCAGTCCCTGCAAAATTTGAGCAATCATCCCTCTTTTGTTGAACAAAGAAAATACGGGCATTCGTCATTTTCGTTTTTCAGACCGGTTTAGATATCTGCCTTTAAAATAACTATCCCGCTTTCTTTAAAGCCCTTTAACCGCTCAGGATCTGCATTGGTAATGATCGCGTTGATGATATCTAAGCCTGCAAAATTAAGGTATGTTTCCTTGCTTATTTTGCTGATATCACACAGAATATAGGTAAATGCGCTGCTTGCAGCGAAAGCTGTTGTAATGGATGCTTCATGTTCACTATTGGCGAACAATCCTGCTTCCGAAATACCGTCAACACCCAAAAAAGCTTTGGTTGCCCTATACTTTTGAATATGCTCAATAGCTGTAGTTCCATGTACAGCCTGTCGCTCTTTATCTAGCTCCCCTCCTATTATATTAACACTCACAGCGCTATCCTGAAGCTCATATACTACAGGCAATGAATTTGTTATAACCTTTATCTTCTTGTTTTTAATGAACTGGCATAACCTGAAAACAGTACTTCCGCAATCCATAAAAATAATATCCCCGTCGCTGATTTGTGATGCGGCCCTGCGGCAAATGGCATCTTTAACAGCTGCGTTTTGAGCGCTTTTATTCACAAAGCTATGTGGCTTTTCGTGAGGATTAACTTTTGTTGCTCCTCCACGAGTACGGTAAAGCAATCCATCGGCTGCTAACTGGTTCAGGTCGCGGCGCGCTGTAATTTCCGAAATGTTCAGTTCGGCAGCCAATTGCTTTATATCAACCTCTCCGGTTTGACTGAGCTGCTCAATTATTTTTTGTTTTCTTTTTGGAAAGTTCATTTTATTAATCCTATTTTAGTTCAAAAATAATCATTATTAATCATAAACGATCAAAAAGAAATGAATCAAATCAAAATACTTAATACCGATATTTTATCAGATAACTGGTACGTCCTTAAAAAAGTAACTTACGAGGTTACGGAAAAAGACGGTAATACCACTGTGCAAAGCCGCGAAGCTTATGACCGTGGCAACGGCGCAACCATTTTGCTTTATAATAAAGCACAGTCATCTGTAATATTAACCAGGCAATTCAGGCTGCCAACCTATATCAACGGCAACCCCGACGGAATGCTGATTGAATGTTGTGCCGGCTTGCTTGATAAGGATAATCCGGAAGATTGCATCCGTAAGGAAACTGAGGAAGAAACCGGTTATAAAATAACGGATGTTAAAAAGATTTTCGAAGCTTATATGTCGCCGGGTTCTGTTACCGAAATCGTTTACTTTTTTGTTGCCGAATATGCCAAAGAAATGAAAGTTAGCGATGGCGGTGGGCTCGCCCACGAAAATGAAAATATTGAAGTTTTAGAGCTGCCATTCAGCGAAGCCCTTCAAATGGTAAAAACCGGCGAAATAAAAGATGGCAAAACAATTATGCTTTTACAGTATGCTCAATTAGCTTCGATGGTTTAGGTTGTTTTAGTGATCAAATGAATGGTTCAACTTGTCAGATATAAAGCTGCTCATTAAATAATGCCGATAAAAGGCAAAAAACAACCGTTCATTTAAGCAACCCAATCAACTATTCATTAATTTTACTGCATGAAGATAGCCCTTTTTCCAGGTTCATTTGATCCGCTTACTAAAGCTCATGTTGATATTGTGAAACGATCTGTTGAGCTTTTTGATAAGCTTTACATAGGTATCGGCGTGAACAGCAGCAAAAAGGGCTTGCTGAGTGTTGAACAGCGCGAACAAATGATCAGGGCAGTTTTCGCGCACGACGAACGGATCCATGTGATAGCCTATGAAGGCCTTACTGTCGATTTTTGCAAAAGCATAGGCGCCGCTTACATGATCAGGGGGATCCGTACCGTATCAGACTTTGAGTATGAAAAAGCGATCGCCCAGATGAACCATTCGCTGGCACCCGACATCGAAAGCATATTTATCGTAAGCAAACCAGGCTATTCATCCATCAGTTCAACCATTGTGCGCGAAATCATCCGCTATAATGGCGATGTAAGCCAGTTTATTCCGAAAGAGGCATTACCTTATTTGTAACCAGCTTTTCCTTGTGCAACACATCCATAATAGATGGAAAGGTGTTTTCAATTATCGGTTCAATATGGTGATGTTCAAACCAGCGCACATCGGTAATACCCTCTTCTTTTTGAGGTTTCAGCTTTTCTTTACCCTTACTTGTCATGGCAAACCAATGCGTTTTCTTAAGCACTACCTCGCCGCGGTTCACATATACGTGGTATGTTTTACAAATTTTCTCTCCTAGTTCGCTTACTTTTATACCGCACTCCTCCTCTACTTCGCGCACCGCCGCTTCTTTTACCTTTTCGTCTTTTTCTATTTTGCCTTTGGGCAGGTCCCATTTATCATTACGATAAATGAATAAATATTGCCCCTTAGTGTTCATAACCAGGCCCCCTGCCGCTTCAATAAGTGTAATATTCTTTTTAACGGCTTTAAGATACACCTTAGCGTTGGCTGTTTTTATGTAGAACAGTTTGTTAGGATTAGCGAGGATCCAGGTATATATAATTTTAAGGTCAAAGGTCTCTGCATCAAGCCTTTCAAAATTATCTGCATGCTTTGGTTCAGATTCTGTGAGCAGGATAACCTTTTCGTTAATATAAATTCTGTATTTTTGAGCCATGTTTACTAATAATGAGATCGAACAACAAGTAGCCGAATTCCTGCTGCAAATTAAAGCAATTAAATTACAACCCAATAATCCTTTTACATGGGCATCGGGCTGGAAATCTCCAATTTACTGCGATAACCGCGTTACACTTTCTCATCCAACTATCCGCACTTACATCAGGCAGCAATTAGTGGCAGCCATACAGGATAAATTCGGGGCGGTTGGCTGCATTGCAGGTGTGGCAACCGCAGGTATACCGCAAGGTGCATTAGTAGCCCAGGAATTAGGCCTTCCATTTATCTATGTACGTTCAAAACCTAAGGAGCATGGTACAGGCAGCATGATTGAAGGCGATGCCGCTACTACATCAGGCAAGCGGGTTGTAGTTATTGAAGATTTGCTTTCCACCGGTAAAAGCAGCCTGCAGGCCGTTGAAGCGTTGCGTGCCGCAGGTTATGACGTTGCGGGCCTGGCGGCGATATTTACTTATGGCTTTGATATTGCCGACGAAAACTTTAAACAGGCCAACTGCCCATACGTAACCCTGTCAAACTATAACGCGCTTGTTAAATACGCGGAAGAACATCAGTTTATTAACGAAAAGGATGTAAACCTGCTCAAACAGTGGCGCGAAAACCCATCAACCTGGGGCGAAATGGCTGCAAGTTAAGACCGTTGATTTTTTTGATTTCGATGATTTTTAGATTGTTCGTCAGCGTAATTTGTCTCAAATCTCAAATCTCAAATCTAATATCTCAAATCTATCCATGAATACATTCACTAGTACGATAAGTATTAACAAGCCTTTAACGGAGGTTTACGATTTCCTGGCCGATTTCAATAATCACCGTCAGCTGATGCCTGATAATATCCAGGAATGGACATCCACCCGGGATGAAGCCCGTTTCAGTATCCAGAATATGGCCAAGCTTGCTTTGAAAATTGAGGAGCGTGTGCCCGGTCAGCTGATAAGGATCATACCGGCCGAGAAACCACCATTTAACCTGGAACTAAAATGGTCGTTATCTTTCAATAACGACCATACTGATATTTTATTCACCATTGGCGCAGAGCTTAGCATGATGATGAAAATGCTGGCATCAGGTCCGCTTCAAAAATTGGCCGACCATGAAACACAAAGCTTATTTAATATTTTAAACTAAGCTTAGGGCGTTGCCCTAAATCTTATAATTAATATATTTTTAATATACTTTGCGCTTTTGTGTATTGTTGATGGCTATTACCACATTGATGATAATTAAACCTATAATTAATGCTCCCATGACCATTGTTAAATAATTTAAATAAATTTTCATACTGTATGTTAGTCAAAGGCTGTACCATTATATTATAACCGGTTAGATATAGCGATTAAACGTATTAAATATACTTTTAGTTTATACTCCATTATCATTTCTGTGTAATTGTGTACCCATGGATTTAATTTTATGGGGAAAAATTGCTGCTCAAAAAATCCCCATCCATAATATCAGCACCATATATCGTTAAAATGAAGATTTTACCGTACTTTTGCGCCAAATTAGAGGTGCAGCATGATCACGGTATCCAATCTTTCTTTACGTTATGGTAAGCGTACTTTGTTTGAAGACGTAAACCTGAAATTTACACAGGGCAACTGTTATGGTATTATTGGCGCCAATGGCGCGGGTAAGTCAACATTCCTGAAAATTCTTTCGGGCGATATTGACCCAACCAGCGGCTCGGTGAGCTTTACTCCCGGCGAACGCATGGCTGTTTTGAGCCAAAACCACTATGCTTTTGACGAATTCACAGTTATCGAAACGGTGATGATGGGCCATAAGGAAATGTACGCCGTAATGAAGGAGAAAGACGCTATTTATCTTAAAGAAGATTTTAGCGATGCCGATGGCGAACGCGCGGGTGAACTGGAAAACCTTTTTGCCGAAATGGACGGCTGGAATGCCGAAAGCAATGCCGCTACCCTGCTCAGCAACCTCGGCATTAAAGAAGAATTTCACTATCAACTGGTTAAAGACCTTGATAACACTCAAAAAGTACGTGTTTTATTAGCCCAGGCACTTTTTGGCAAACCAGATATCCTGCTGCTGGATGAGCCTACCAACGATTTGGACATCCATACCATTAGCTGGCTGGAAGATTTCCTTGCGTCATATGAGGCTATTGTACTGGTAGTATCTCACGACAGGCACTTCCTGGATACTGTATGTACCCACGTAGTAGATATTGATTTCGGTAAAATGACCATTTATACCGGTAACTATACCTTCTGGTACGAATCGAGCCAATTGGCCCTTAAACAACGTGCCGAACAAAACAAGAAAGCCGAAGATAAAGTTAAAGAGCTTCAGGAGTTTATCCGCAGGTTTAGTGCTAACGCGTCCAAATCAAAACAGGCAACCAGCCGTAAAAAAGCATTGGATAAAATCAACCTGGATGAAATTCAGCCATCAAACCGCAAATATCCGGGTATCATATTCAACAACTTAGGCCGTGAAGCCGGCGATCAGATCCTGACCGTTGAAAACCTGGGCAAAACCCTTAATGGTGAGGTACTGTTCAGCAACATCACTTTCACTGTAAACAAAGGCGATAAAATTTCCATCCTGTCGCAAAACAGTTTGGCAACTACCGCTTTCTATAATATTTTAACTGGGCGCGATAAAGATTTTACAGGCACCTTTAAATGGGGTGTAACCATTAACGCGGCTGATATCCCTAACGACAGCAGCGAGTACTTCGACGGTAAAAACGATAACCTGATTGACTGGCTGCGCGAATACTCACCAGGCGAAAAAGACGATCAGTTCATCCGCGGCTTCTTAGGCCGGATGCTGTTCTCGGGCGAAGAAGTTATGAAAAAATGCAGTGTGCTATCTGGCGGCGAAAAAATGCGTTGCATGTTTAGCCGTATGATGCTGCAGCAAGCCAACCTGCTGATGTTTGATGAACCAACCAACCACCTCGACCTGGAATCGATCACCGCGCTTAACAATGGCATGAAGGACTTCCGGGGTACAATCCTGTTTACCTCACGAGATCATGAACTGGTTGAAACTGTTGCAAACCGGATCATTGAGTTAACACCAGGTGGTTACATTGATAAACTCATGACCTATGATGAATACATCAACAGTCCTGTAGTGCAAAAACAGCAGGAAGATTTATACGCCGCTGTATAATAACCGGTAAGGAATATATGAGGCCTGGTAGTATAATACTACCGGGCCTTTATATTTTATAACTATAATAAGTTAAACCCGGTGGCCTGCGTTTCGAGCTGATTAATAGTAGATTCGTCGCTAAACAAGTAAAAATGATCTTTAGTATACGAATATTGAACATTTAAGCCGTTTTGGGCAATGAAATCTTTAACAACGCTTTCATACAGCAGCTTGTTAATTTTGAGTAATTTTCTTTTTTTCATGAGAGATAGATATTAAGTTTTACAATTTAAGCAGCTTTTGTTAAAATTCCAACAAAAAAATTAACATTTTGTTATGAAGTTGCTATAATTAACTTTTTTTTGGCCGAGCCGGGAATAAAATGAACACCAGGAAGATGAAAGCGGGTTATTACTCCAACCTTTAATTTTACAATAAGCAGATTAAAATAATTAATAACCATGAGTAATTCCGCCTGCTGAAAAAGAAAATAATTTGCATATTTGCAACCCAGCAAAAGCTGGCACATATGACTCCGTAGCTCAGCTGGTAGAGCAAATGACTCTTAATCATTGGGTCGAGAGTTCGAATCTCTCCGGGGTCACTTTTCAGGCAAGTTGTCAATTTTATTGACAACTTTTTTTATGACTTCACAACCGATAAATAGGCCGTGTTTGGCATCGACAGATGTTTCTAATTAAAATGAGCCCTGGCTTTAATCAACCACCCGTTGAATTTGTATCAATATTTTCTTAGGTTTGAGAAAACTACAAACTACCTAAACTCAATTGATGCCTTTTATATTCCATTTTACATTTTATGACATTGCGTTTTTAGGTGCCGTATTTATCAGCCTAACGCTATCATTATTTTTATGGATAGCTCCAAAGGAGAACCAGTTTGCAAACCGCTGGCTGGCAATATTAATGGTCGTTGTTGCTTTATGGATCATCCGGCTTTTGGTAGCGGATATTGACCTGGCAAAGAATAATCCATTACTCAACCTAATGCCATTGCAGTTTTCAATGGCATTAGGCCCTTTAATTTATTTTTACATACGGCAAATAACCCGGTCCGAGTATATCTTCCGTCGCAAAGACTTTCTGCACTTCGTACCTTTGCTGTATGAATTAAGTATTCAGGAATTTGCTGCAATACAGAACATGAAGGCTGGCCAAACTATCTACCATACATTTAGTTTCGTAGTGCCGTTATTCGCATTCCTGTCATTTATGATTTATTTGTACCTGTGCCGGCTGCAGATTAATCACTATTACCGGAAAAAAGAGTTTAACGGGGGCGACCGATACCGGAATGAGTTACTTTGGTTAGATCGCTCTGTTAACAAACTGGCTGTGTTATGGTTATTATGGATACCATTTACAGCTGTTGACTATTTTCATTATCATTATGAATTAAGCGTACAGCATTACTATCCCCTGTATCTTCTTTTGATATCCATGATCATTTGGATCGCAGCCAGAATCCATTTAAAAACAGAAACTGTTATGACGGTTAATGTTGCCGTAAAACAATTATTACCGGCAGATCTGAAACAAAAAGGCTCATGGTTAAAAATGGAAGTTAAAGAGAAAGGATATTACCGTGACGCAGAATTAAGTCTGAGCTCGCTTGCTGAAAAGCTCGGTTTGCATACGCATGAATTATCCCGGATTATTAATACGGTCTTCAAAAAAAGCTTCAACGATTTTATTAATGAATACCGTGTCCGCGAGGTTGCGCTTAAAATGCAGGATTCCTCATATGACCATATCACCCTGCTCGGCCTCGCCTACGAATCGGGCTTTAATTCGCAAAGCAGTTTCCATCGTGTTTTTAAGCAATTTACCGGTAAAACCCCTCTGGAATATAAAAATCACCTTCAAAAAGTTATGCCAACTTATAACTTGGGAGGTTTTGCTCGAACTATGCCGCTAATATTGAACCACGTAAGCCCTTCGGGGTGGGCGCGTGAAACATTAACCGGCAGTCATATGATAAAAAATTATTTTAAAATAGCATTCCGCGGATTTCGGAGACATAAGCTATTTACACTGATAAACATTATTGGTTTATCCATCGGTATAAGTGCTTTCCTGGCCATTTACTTTATTGTACACTACGATTTTACGTTTGATAAATTTCACAAGGACAGCGACCGGATTTACCGCGTTGTTATGAACATGTCATTCCAGGGGCATAAAAATTATTCAAGTGGCCTATTTGGCCCGCTGGCTGGGGCAATTAAAAACGAGGCCACAGGAATAGAAGAAATTACGCCGGTGTATTCACTATGGCCTCGTTTTGTTTATATCGACAAAGATAAAAAGGCACAAAAGCGGTTTAAAGATCTGGACAGGATAACACTTGCCGACCAGCAATATTTTAAAATTTTTAATTATGTATGGCTTGCCGGCTCATCGCAACACGCGCTTGATGCGCCCGGCCAGGTGGTATTAACTTCCCAACAAGCCAGGCTTTACTTCCCATCATTATCCTATCACGACATGATTGGTAAAGTAATTACCTATGATACCCTTAAAACAACCGTTAGCGGGATAGTTGAGACGTTTACCCAAAATAGCGACTTTACCTTTCATGACTTTATTTCCTTTAGTACCGCAACAACTAATAAACAATTGGCTGATGACCTGCACATAAACAATTGGAGCAGGATCTCTGGGGCGGCGGAGATTTTTATAAAGCTGGCACCTGGCGTTTCTGCTACCGGGGTTGTAAAACAGATCAATACCATTTTTAAAAAAAATAATCTGCCGCCTACCAATCAAAAAATGCCTGCGCCAACTATAAACATGGCCTTGCAACCATTAGATGATATTCACTTCAATCCCGACTATAATATTTTTAATTTCTCATCGCCAGCCAGCAAAACAACACTTTACGGATTATTGGCCAGCGCTATTTTTTTGTTATTGCTGGCCAGTATCAATTATGTGAATTTAACTACCGCCCAGGCCGCCCAAAGGGCAAAAGAAATTGGGATCCGCAAAACTTTAGGTAGCAGCCGCATGCAATTAGTAATTCAGTTTTTAGGCGAAACCTTTTTTATAACATTCTTCGCGGTTTGCATATCAGTGTTGCTTGCGCCAATTATTTTAAAAATGTTTGCCGATGTTATATCCCCGGATATTCACGCGAATATCTTGCAACCAGATGTCGTACTCTTCCTGCTGATTTTAACCATTGTAATAACTATTTTGTCGGGTTTTTATCCCGCAACGGTGTTATCAGGTTACAAGCCGGCAATGGTACTAAAAAACCAGGTGCAGGGCAATAGTAATAAAACGCGAAACGCATGGCTCCGTAAGTCGCTTACGGTCTCGCAGTTTGTTATAGCCCAATTTTTTATAATGGCTACCATTTTGGTAAGCCAACAAATTTATTACGCCTTACATAAAAACCTCGGGTTTAAAAAGGATGCTATCCTCATTATTAATACACCCTGGCAAACCAGTAAGGCCAGCACCAACCAGGTATTGCTGAACGAATTCAGGTCGATGCCGCAGGTTGCCCTTGTGGGTTTAGGTAATGATCCACCTTCGGCTGATGCATTTAACAGGACGCGAATTACTTATGACGATGGAAAAAAGCAAATTACAACAGAAGAAATAATAGTTAAATCTGGCGATGAAAACTACATCAAAATATACCAGCTAAAATTGCTTGCCGGCAGAAACATAACCGAAGCAGACACCGGGAAAGCTATTATCATTAACAATACTTACGCTACATTATTAGGATTTAATAACCCGAATGATGCTATCGGAAAGCAATTGAATTGGTTTGATGGCCGAAATATTAGTATCATTGGCGTAGTTGCCGATTTTAATCAGCGGTCACTGCATTCTGCCATTTATCCATCAATCATAACATCAGGCAGTCCAATCCCCCGCCCAATGATGACGTTACATATTAGTTTGAAACCTGAAACCGCCGGAGGTAACGAGTGGAAAACCGCCATTACAAATATGGGAAAAGCCTGGAAGAAAGCTTATCCCGATGATGATTTTGATTGCCATTTTTACGACGAAACGATAGCCCGGTTTTACGACGATGAACAACATACTTCAACACTGCTCAACTGGGCAACAGGTATCTCTATACTAATCAGTTGCCTCGGGCTGTTAGGTCTTGCTGTTTACACCACCAACCAACGAACAAAAGAAATTGGCATACGCAAAGTATTTGGTGCCAGTGTTGCGCAAATAGTAATCCTCCTATCAACCGAACTGGTATCGCTTATTTTACTCGCTTTTATCGTCGTAACGCCGATTGCATGGTACGCAGTTAATAAATGGATGGAAGGCTTTGCCGACCATGTAGCTATCAGCTGGTGGGTATTTGTTATCAGCGGTGCTGGAATGCTGCTAATAGGATTATTTACCTTAAGTTTCCGAACCATTAGGGCTGGCATGGCGCCCCCGGTGAAGAGTTTGCGAAATGAATAACAGCATATCGCTGCTTTCATTTAACAAGTTGCAAAAAAACCATACATACTATCTGGCGAAGGTGCCCGAATATTATAAGTTCATATAGCTACTTTTGGCATAGGTTATAAGTCTAAATCCGCTATTAAACTTAGATCAGATAGGCAATAGTTCGAGATTTACACAAAACAGCCACTTAATAGTCAAGTAGTTAGCCTCACTAAATTTAGTGAGGCTTTTTTATCTCACACATTCCTCACTCAATTTGATGATTATAGCATAATGTGGAAAAGTTTTTGGCATTACGATAGTAGTGATATATCTTCAAATAGATCACTTATGCTGTTTTTAAGATTCGTTGTTCCATTCCTACAAACTCTTGATATTTTTCCGTTTCTGTCAATTACTTTTTAGATGTGTGTCGCTTTCCAAATGTGGCGGGATCAATTTATACATTACGGGGGTTACTATACGCGACAGTATAGTTGAACTGATCAGCCCGCCGATCAGTACAATAGCTAACGGTGCGATCAAAGGATTGGGGTTCAAGGCAATTGGAAGCAAACCGCAGATTGCCGTAATGGAAGTAAGCACAACGGGTAGAAATCGGGTTTCGCCTGCCATCGCTATTGCTTCATCAATGCTATGGCCTTCCTCACGCAGGTGGTTGGTAAAATCGACCAGCAGCAGCGAGTTTTTAACCTGTATGCCTGACAGACCTATAAAACCGATGATAGAAACCAGTGACATCGGGTTACCCGTGAAAAGCAGGAATACCACACCGCCCAATATACCCAGGGGAATGATCGATAGTACGATAATGATCCCTTTAAATGTCTTGAACTGCAACAGCAGCACGCCAACGAAAAGAAACGTGCTCAGGATGATCACCGACAGAAAGTTGCCGCCTAAGGCATCACCTTCCGATTCCGCTTCTCCGGATAACTTGTAATAATAGCCCGGCGGCATTTTTAATTTATTCAGTTCAGGAACAACCTCTTTCAGGATATCATTGGCCAAGACGTGCTCTTTGGTTAAGGAAGTAACTTTTACAAAGCGCGATTTATTGAAATGGTTGATCGCCGTAGGCGATGTTTCAAACGAAATAGTAGCAATCTGGTTAACCAGTACGGGCGTGCCCTGGATATTATTTACGTACAGGTTCTTCAAGGCATCCAGATTCGAGAACTTATTCCTGGGCAGGGTGATCACCACATTTCGCGAATCGCCCCTGTCGTCGATATAGTCACCCACGTTTAATCCCGCCACGGCCATCCTTACCACTTTATCCACATCACTGGTTAACACGCCTAAGGTACGGGCCTTCTCTTTGTCAATTTTTATTTTGACGTCTGACTTATAGGTATTCAATTCGTTGTTGATATAAAAAGTGCCCGGATTTTTTTTCAGGACCTCCTCCACTTTAAAGGAAAGCTTCCGTAAGGTGTCCTGATCCTCACCAAAAACCCTCACCACAATATTGGCTTCAATCGGAGTACCTTGTTCAAAATCTTTAACTTCTATCCTTGCATAAGGAAAATCGTTGAATTTTTTTCGCAGTTGTTTGATCAGATCTGTTTTCGATTTTGGACTTGCCTCTTCGTCCAGTTGAACGAATACCTGGGCAAAATCAGGCTTTACATCCTGCTGGTGCACGTTGTAATAGATCTGTGGATTGCCTTTGCCCACGTTAGATGTGTAATAAACGATCTCTTTGTGTTTCTTCAGTTCACTTTCTACCAGCCTGGTCACCCGGTCACTTTCGGGAATATCAGCTTGCAGAGGCAGTTTGATATTGATCAGGAACATCGGCTTTTCAGAGGTCGGGAAAAGCTTAAACCCGGTTTGTGTAAATAAGAAAAAAGCAAGCCCGCTTAAGGCCAACGAGATCCCGATAGTAGTTTTGGGCCACTTTAAGGCAAGCGGCATTACCCGGGCATATGATCGGGTGAGGAAACGTTGCAGGTGCTTTAAAAAGAAGTTACCCTCGCCATGGGTATGTGTCTTTAACATTCTGCTGCCCAGGAAGGGAACAAGCGTTAAGGCCACGATCATAGAAGCCAGTACACTGGTCATCACGGCCATCGGCAGACTGCGGATAAACTCACCAGCCATATCGGGCAAAAAGGCAAGTGGCAGAAAGGCGATAACCAATGTAGCCGTACAGCCTATAACCGCTATCCCGATCTGTTGCGTACCTTTCAGGATAGCATCTTTCCGGGAATGCCCCTCGCGAAGCCAGCGCTCGATGTTCTCAACCACCACGATACTATCGTCTACCAGCAGCCCCAATGCCACCACAAGCCCTACGATACTAAGCTGATTTAAGGAATATCCCAATAAATTCATGGCAATGAGCCCCAGGGCCAAAGAAAGCGGGATAGAGATCATCACGATAAGCGATGCCCTAAATCCTAATGGCAGCAAGGTAATGATCACTAAAACGATGGCTAATCCAAAATCAAAACCCAGATGGCCCAAGCGCTCGGAAACCATGTTAGCCTGGTCAAAGTTTTTAACAAGCCGGACATTCCCGGGCAGGCTTTTGCCGAATTCATCCAGTACCGGTAAAAACTCTTGCTGTACGCTGGCGATATTCACATTGTCTTTCATCCCCGCTGTAACCAGCACACAACGGTGCCCGTTCAGCCGGGTGATATGATCGGCAATGCCATCCTTGTAGCTCACATCGGCCACATCTTTCAGATATATGATCTTGCCATTGGCATTATAAATAACAGTATTGGCCACATCATCAACGGTCTTGAACTTGCCGCTGGTCTTTACGTTGAATATCTTGCTGTCCAGGTTGATGCTACCGCCAGGGATATCCGCTGCCTCGCTTTGTAAACTGCCTATGACCACATTGAGCGGTATTTTTAATTGAGCCAGTTTATCCAGCTGCATGTCGATCCGGATCTCTTGCTCGGGCATTCCAAAATACTTAACATCCTTCAGGTTGGTGATCTTCTCCAGGCGCGTTTTCAGAATATCCGCTTTATCCCTCAATAATTTCCCGGAAGCATTGTCAGAAACCAATGCCACTTGCAGTACCTTTACATCAGAGGATGAGATCTTTTCTGTTTTGATCATGTAAATATCCTTTGGAAGTTCACTGTTTTTCAAGGCATTGATCTCCGTAGATATTTCCTGGTACTTATTATCTACATCTACGCCATATTTAAATTTCGGCTGGATAACCGCAACACCGTCTTCCACAGTGGTCAGGATCTTTTCGATGTTTTCCAGTCCGTAAATTTTGTTCTCAATGGGTTTTACTACCTGCTCTTCCATATCTTTCGGACTGGTGCCCGGATAGATCACCGTGATCAGGTATTGCGGCGGATGGGTGGTCGGATCTTCCGACCGCGGCATGGTAAACAACGTTAACACGCCTACTACTGCGACAAGCAAAAATATGATCAGTGTGAACTGGTAGTTCTTAACTGCGAAATTTGTAATTTTCATAACTGTAGCCTTACTTGATGATTTTAATAATGGACTGTTCGTTGAGGTAGGCGCTGTTGGAAACTACGATCTGGTCTATACCTTCCAGTTTATCCTTGAGATAGACATTGTCGTTATCGAACTTCAGGATGGTAACCGGCACTCTTTTTACACGGGTCGCGCTAACAGTGGTAAACACAAAACCTTTATTGCCGTCAGCCTCCACCAGCGATCCATAGGGGATCACCATCACACTTTCATCCTGGTGAGTGGCTATCTCCGCCTTGCCAAACATGCCAACCGCAGGTTTGAGGCCATTTAAGTTCAGCTTAAGCTCTACCTGGAACGATCCAAGGGCCTGATCTGCAGCCTGCGACTTGCGAAATACCACCGCCTCAAATTGCCTGCCTGCGTATCCATCGAGCGCGACTTTGGCTGTCTGCCCCGGCTTAATGATGGCCCACTCGCGGTCGGTTACCCCAACTTTTAGCGAATAACTGTTGTGCTGTTCGGTGGAATTGATGAGCAGCACCGGCATGCCTTCGGCGATAACCTCACCTTCATTAGCTATTTTCTTGCTTACGAAGCCATCGGATGCAGCGTATATTTTGGAATAGCGATCATTAAAGGCTACAGCTTCCCGGGCTTTTTGCACAACGTCCAGTGCGGTTTTGGTGTTTTGCAATTGCTCCAGGGTATATACGCTGTCTTTGTAAAGATTGACAGCACGACTATAATCGCGCTGTGCCTTTTCCACACCCAGGCTGGATTGCGCCAGACCGGCTGAAATTTCGGTAGAATTGAGGGTTGCCAGTAATTGTCCTTTTTTGAAGAACTGGCCTTCCTGCACCAGGATACGGTTGATTACGCCGCCTATCTTGAAGGCATATTTAGCTTCATCTTCGGTGCTCACCAGGCCGGTTGCACTAATGTGGTCGGGAACTCCTAATATGGAAACCGATGCTGTTTTAACGGGGATGATATCCGGTTCACCCATTGCGTTTTGTTCCTGATGTTTTTGTTTGCAGGCAGTCAGCAGGAATATGGCTACTATTATTATGCTGAGTAATTGAAGTTTTTTCATTGTTGTAGTGTTTTTATTATTGAATTGTGAAACTGGCATTAGCTCGTTCGATGGCCGTATAGGCTATCCAGGTGTCGTAAAGGGCGATGTTGGCGTTGAGCTGCGCATCTATCCACTGGTTTTGGGCATCCAGCAGTTCGATGTAAATGGCCATTCCTTGCTTATATAGCTTGACCATATCGTTGTAGTACGTCTGGCTGGTCTTCAACTGGGATTGTGCCGCCTTATATTGTGCAATGGCGCTTTGCATGGCGGCCTGGCGTACTTTAAGCTCGGTAAGGAGTTGCTGCTGTACATAGTCGGTCTGTGATGCCAGGGCCTCGCGGTCTGCAATCGTTTGTTTTACCCGGTAACTATTTTTCCCGGAGGAAAACAGGTTCCATTCCAGGGAAACGCCTAATAAGTAATAGCGACTTTGGCTATTGAACTTCCAGTCGAACGCCTGCGATCCCAGGTCGATAAAGGTGCCCAGCTTGGGGATGATATAAGATTTGGCCAGCCCATTCAGGTTGCCGTTAATGTCTTTTGCTATCCGGAGTTTGGCTAATTCCTCCCGGCCAGTGATGTTGTTAGCCAAGCTTTGGCCAAGGGCCGGAAGCGTGGTAATATCATCTAAAAGGATGCTATCCGTTAGCGGCCGATTGATCAGGAAATTAAAATAATAACGGGCCGATTCCGCGGTTTTCTTTGCCCCGGTGAGTGAAGCGTTGATCCGGGAAACTTCATTTTGGCTTCTGAGTACAACCGTCCGATTTACCTTGCTGTTATCATATAGCCTGGTATTGATCCTTTGGCCTTCTTGCACCAGCCTGAGCGAGGACTCATAGATCCCGGTAGCATAAACGGCTTTGAGATAATTATAATAAGCCGTTTTGATCTCTTTGACCAGTTCGCGTTTATAAAGCTGGACTTCGGTTTTTTGCAGATCCACCTGCTGCGCCTTGATGCGCTTATTATAGATCAGTTCCGCATTCAAAATTGGAAGGGTAGTGCGAAACTTGGCGTCATAAAAATTATCCGGGTTGAGCAGAATGTGCTGGTTTTGTAACTGCGGAAAAGCATTGCTGCCGGTCAGTTTATTCAGCGTGGAATAAACCCCGTTAAACAGGTCGCCCGTCGGAAAATCTATCGTCCGTCCGCCGTCGGCTTTAGTATAAGTTGTTGAAAAGGTAACCTCGGGCCCGAACATGCTTTTTGCTTCCTTCAATGCATATACATTTTTTTCGAGTACAAAGTCTTGTTGCTTAATGCTCTGATTAGAGTTGAGCCCCTCGCGGATGTATTCATCCAGCCGGCTTTGAGCTTTTGCCGGGGTAGCGGCTATCAGGGCTCCCGCCACCAGGACAAAACCATATCGGATATGTGTTTTAGATTTCATTTTCAATCACTGTTATAATTTTAAACATTGTTCAATAAAGTGTCAAAAAAAAGCGTTAACTTTTTTCAAGGAGCGCGACAAAACACTCATAGCCGCTCTGCATCAGTTCCTCGTTCGTTCTGCCTATGAAACTTGTAGTGCGGTCTTTGCAGAAGAGGGCACAAATGCCGTGCATTGCAGAAAGGATCATAAAGGTTAGATCTTCTGTATCCAGATCCTTGAATCTTCCCTTTTTCTGGCAGTCCTTAATTACAGAAGCCAGGCGGTCGATCGCTTCCTGTGCTATCTTAAAACCACCATCATTTTCGGACATTTTTGCCGGTTCTTCCACCAGGAACATCAAATTATAATAATCCTTGTTTTCTTGTGCAAATTGGATAAAGATGCGGCCCATTGCTTTCAGGCGCTCAAAAGGATCACCCACCTTGTCTAAAACTTTGAACTGGTTGAGCAGTAACCCGAACCCTTCCTTATGCAGTTCCTGGAAGATCTCACTTTTATCTTTAAAGTAAAAATAAATAGAGCCTGGGCTGTAGTTGATCTCGTTGGCGATACTACGCATGCTGGCTTGTTCATAGCCTTTTTCAAGGAATACTTTACGTGCTCCGTTTAAAATGCGTTTATGCATTTCCTGTTTCTCTTCCAATTTTCGTTCTGCTATGCCCATTTTTATTAATAATAAGATACAAATATAATAGTGCCGGCCGGGTGGCGAAATTTCGCACCACGATTCGGCGTTTAGTTTTTCATGCCGGGGCTAATTTGTCCCATAATATTTACAGCGGATTTTCGGCTCAATAATTTGAATCCAAATAGCATGAACCTATTCTTCCAACCTTGTACCACTCTCGGCTTCCGCCTGTTTTCCAGGGCCCTTACCAGTTCTTCGGCGACATCCTCAACAGATGACATTACAAATTTTGGAAAATCACTGGTATGTCCACCTGCATGTGAATGAAAGTCTGAGGCTGCAGCACCGGGATTAAAACCCATCACAAAAATTCCTTTTTTCTTGAACTCATACCACAGTGATTCCGAGAAATTGGCGACAAAACCTTTGGTAGCTGCATAAACTGAACCGCCCGGAAGGGAAGAATGCGCAAGCAGGGAACCAATATTTACCAAAGCATCACCCTGCCTGGCATTTTGCAAAAACGCATAAGATAAGGTTACCAGGGCATTCATATTGAGCTGCATGGTTGCCAGTTGCTCATCCAATGGGATCTCAATAAACTTTCCGTAAATACCAGCACCCGCATTGTTGATCAGAACATCGTATTCCCCGGCTTTCAAATGATCCGCTACTTTTTGCAAGTCGTCTTTATCCGTCAGGTCTGCAATCAAAATGGTATGGCCGGTGCCATCCAGATCTTTTAGTGCCTTATTTAATTTTTCCTCGCTGCGGGCTACCAGTGTTAACTGGTAATTTTGAGCAGCCAGGCGTCTGGCTGTTTCCAGCCCTATGCCGCCGCTTGCGCCTGTGATCAATATTTTTTCATGATTGTTTTGATTGATATTTTAAACACATCAAAATTATTGAACCGTGTTCAAAATAAAATATTAATTTTTTCATTTGACACGAAAATGATATACACATTTAAAACGTTCAAGGCCTTAAATACGGCTGGCCTTGTAATTATCTGACAGCCGCGTCGGCAGCTACTAACAGAAAACCAGTTATTTTCCAGCGATGCAATCTCCTTTTTACATTTTACGCAAGTAGTCAATTCTATTGACAACTTTTTTACGAAATTTTCATACGTCATATTGTCGTGATCAAGGCTTATTATATGGAACGATGTGCATACAGAATGATTGGATTAGATACGCACTTTTACTTACCGGAAAGAGCTGATCAGGAAAAGAATGGATGCCGGTGATTATAGTCTGAAGCAGCTCCCAACTAAATCTGACCTGACCGGATGAAAGCCACGTCAGTAAAATCCTAAGATGATTTTTTATAGACGTTAGAAAAGGAATAATTATTTTTCGATCAATAACAGCTTTTTTAGATCGAAAGATTGATCTAAAAAATTTTATTTCAACCTAACCGCTTCGTGATGCGGCTTATCTAAGCAAAATTTGAGAGTACTTTTTGAAACGTCTCTCCCCTACCTCCTTCCAAAACCGTACGCCCATCCGTCCGCTTCCATTACACATCAAACACAAAACCAAATCATAACGATCTTAATAAAAGCAAGTTGTAAATTTGGCTCGCCAATTGAGCCAAGTTAACTAATTGAAAACCTACATATTCCATATCAACCTTTACCACCTAACATTCCTGGGAACGGTTTTCCTTGGCCTGGCCGCGGCTTTGCTTTTATGGTTCGGCAAAAAACTAAATCAAACGGCAAACCGTTTTTTGGCAGTGGCGTTGATGGTTATTGTTTTATACATAGCGCGCTTGCTTGCTGTAGATGTAGGGTTGGCGAGCTACATCCCCAATTGGGGCCGCTTGCCACTGCGGTTTTCGCTGGCCTTTGGACCGTTGGTTTATTTCTATGTACTTCAGACAACCCGGGCGGAATATAAATTCCGACTGAAGCATACGCTGCATTTTGTTCCTGTATTGTTTGAGCTTAGTATTCAGTTGTTAGAAACCAGCCAGAGTATTCAAACAGGAGTGGCAGCTTATCAAGCTTCGGTTTTTCAGCAATTTAACCTTGTATTGGAATTGCTGGCGTTCATCTCAGCCCTGAGCTACCTATATGCATCCCAC
Source organism: Mucilaginibacter rubeus (assembly GCF_014643835.1). Taxonomy (GTDB): domain Bacteria; phylum Bacteroidota; class Bacteroidia; order Sphingobacteriales; family Sphingobacteriaceae; genus Mucilaginibacter; species Mucilaginibacter rubeus. Next base: position 1,467,151 of record NZ_BMKD01000001.1, read on the forward strand.
CAACAAATAGAAAACTATTACCGTCTCCTTGAATTCAACAACGGCGACAGGTTCTGCTACCAAATGCGCTGGTTGCACAGCTTGCTGGCCGGTTTCTTCATTTTGTGTTGCTGCTGGTTGACGGTTGCGGGTATTGATTATACTTATTTCCACCAGGGTTTAGGCAACCAGGCTTATTATCCCTTGTATTTGGCTTTGGCTATCCTGGCCATCCGGTTCGCAGTTGTAGCTTTTTTACGGCCCGAGGCTGCTTTGGCTCCCGCGAGGATGCCTGTATTTAAACCCGCGCTGCCGGCCGAATCGAAACAAAAAGGCACCTGGCTGAAGCAGGCGTTGAAAGCCAACCGCTATTACCAGGACCCGGAACTGAATTTACGCTCGCTGGCTGAAAAGCTCGACCTGCATCCTAATGATTTATCGCGCATCGTTAATACTGTACTCAAAAAAAGCTTTAACGATTTTATTAATGAGTACCGTGTTACCGAGGTTACCCGCAAAATGCAGGACCCAGCTTTTGATCACCTCACCCTGCTGGGCATCGCCTTCGAATCGGGCTTTAATTCAAAAACTACCTTCAACCGCACTTTTAAACAACTAACCGGCAAAAGTCCGGTCGAATATAAACTTGAATTGAAAAAAGAGCGACCAAATTATAATATGGAGCGCCAGCCCCGCTATGGCACGGTAATTTTAAACCAGCAAACGGCCAAAAACTGGTCGGTAAAAAAAACAAGTCCCTACGCTATGTTTAAAAATTACTTCAAAATAGCCTGGCGCAACCTGATGCGCAATAAAAGCTATGCCACTATCAATGTTACCGGGCTGGCCATAGGCATCGCGGCCTGCCTGCTCATTTTTTTGGTTGTGCAGTACCAAATCGGTTTCGATAATTATCATACCAATAAAGACCGCATTTACCGCATCCTGAATGTAAGTAGCGGCCCCGACGGTGTGCATGCCGGTTCGGGCACGCCCCTGCCGATGGTTGAAGGCCTCAAGCTCGACTTTCCGCAAATAAAGCAGGCGGCCAACATCATGAAAAACGACGGCTCGCACTATACCATCGGCGATGTGCACAATACCGGTACCTTCAAAAAATTTAAGGAAGACCTGGCCTATTACGCCGACCCCGAATTTTTTAGGATCTTCGATTTTAAATGGCTTGCCGGCGATAAAAACACCGCCCTTGCCGAGCCTAAAACCGTGATCCTATCACGCGAAGAGGCCAACAAATTTTTCGGCGACTGGCACAATGCCATGGGCAAAACAATCCGCTATGAAAACCGCCGCGACCTGAAAGTGACCGCCATTATTGAAGATACCCCGGTAAATACCGATTTTCCGATGAAGCTGGCCATCTCCTGGATCACCCTCATTGAGAAAGGCGGCGACCTGAACGGCAATGTCCAGGATTGGGTAAGCACCTTCGGCGACCGGAATAGTTTTATCATTTTGCCCTCCGATATAAGCAAAAAACAGTTTAATACACAGCTTGCGGCTTTCGCAAAAAAGCATATTCCGCCACCTTACAATAAAAACCAGAGCTATCAATTACAGGCCCTCAAGGATATGCATTTCAATACCGAGGTAGGTGTGTACAGCGGTCATCCGTTTAGTAAGCAGCTCATCAGCGTGATTAGTTTGATTGGTTTGTTCCTGCTCATCATTGCCTGCGTTAACTTTATTAACCTGGCTACCGCGCAGGCCGTGAACCGATCAAAAGAAGTGGGCATCCGCAAAGTATTGGGCAGCAATCGATACCAGCTGGTACTGCAATTTATCAGCGAAACACTCATCATCACTTTATTTGCCGTTGTACTGGCCGCGGTAATTGCATGGATAACGCTTCCCATGCTCAATCGTCTGCTCGAGATCCAGTTGAGTGGTGGTTTTCTTGCTAATGGAATTGTGATCTTATTTTTAGTGGGCATGGTGATCGGGGTTACTCTCCTGGCCGGCTTCTATCCGGCGCTGGTATTATCGGGTTATAAGCCGATAGAGGCTTTGAGAAATAAGATCAATGCGGGCCGCGCCAACGGCATCTCACTACGCCGGATACTGGTGGTGGCGCAGTTTTGCATAGCGCAGTTTTTAGTGATAGGAACGCTGGTATTGATTTACCAGATGAACTACTTCCGGAACAAAGAACTCGGGTTTAATAAGGATGCCGTGATTACGGTTCCATTCCCGGGCGATAGCATAAGCAAATCGAGAGTGGGCGCTTTGAAAAATGAGCTTTTGGGACAGCCGGGGATTAAGGATGTGAGCCTGAGTTTGTATGGGCCCTCGGATAACAGCGGCTGGTTCAGTGATTTTAAATTCAATAACGCAGCCAAACAAGTGGATTTTGCCGCCTGCCTCAAATGGGCCGATGCTGATTATTTCAGGCTTTATGATATCCGGTTTGTTGCCGGAGGTCCGTATAAAAAAACGGATACGATAGCGGGCTACGTGGTTAACGAAACCCTGATCCATAAACTCGGCATTACCGATCCGAAACAAGCCATAGGCAAATTCATTATGCTTTGGAATGATAAGAAACTGAACGCCCGCATTACCGGCGTGGTGAAGGATTATAATACAGGCTCGCTCCGCAGCGCTATCCCGCCGGTACTGATGGGAGCCTGGAAATCGCAATATGGCAAGCTCAATATCAAGATTCAGTCGCAAAATGTTAAACAGACCCTCGCCGGTATCGACAACCTTTGGAATAAAACCTTCCCGGAGGGCGTGTACGAATACCAGTTTCTCGATAAAACGATCGAAAACTTTTACCGTAATGAGGACGAGTTATCCACCCTTTATAAGTTATTCGCAGGCATAGCCATCTTTATTTCTTGTTTGGGATTGTATGGAATGGTATCCTTCATGGCCTTGCAACGCACCAAAGAGGTTGGTATCCGCAAAACTTTAGGGGCATCGGTAGGTAATATCGTTTACCTGTTTTCGAGGGAGTTTACGGTGCTTATTGTTATCGCCTTTGCCATATCGGCCCCCGTAGGTTATTACTTTATGCACAAATGGCTGCAGGACTATACTTACCGAATTACTATCGGCGCGGATATATTTATTTTGGCAATCCTGACTTCGGTGGCTATCGCCTGGATAAGTGTGGGTTATAAGGCCATAGTGGCCGCGCTGGCCAACCCGGTGAAGAGTTTGAGGAGTGAGTAGAAAGACCTAAGGCGCTTTTATTGGTACGACAACAAAAACAGATGATTGACTCAATCGGTCCTTTAACAACACTTAGGAACTATTGCTCCATTAAAGCCTATCGGGCAAAACAAGCGTTATCCTACTTAACCCTAAACTGGAAAATATCCGAAGTACTTAAATTATTTTGCTTATCGCGGGTTACAATCTTCCAGTAATATATGCCGGCAGGTTTAACTTGTATATTGCTTAATGAAGTACTCGAAATATGAGATTGCAACAACGATGGGGAAGCAGCATTGGTACCAAAGTATATATCGTAGTCCATGATATCGTTATCAGCATCTGAACCTGTCCATGATAGGCTAATGAGGCTATTCACAGCCTGTAGTTGCCCACCATCAACTGGTTGGTAAGCAGTTGCCGGGAATGGCGCGTAACTTACTACGCCTGGCCCTGAGCTATAAAATTTCCAGGTATCGCTTTGCGCCGTACCGGATGTATTTTTTAGTTTCGATATAACCTGCCACGAGTAGGGTGTATTTACCGGCAACTCTACCGAAACCTGGTTTACAGCTACAGTTTGACTAAGTGCGGTACCCGTTTGGAGGTTTTTTATAGTTATCTCGTATTCGTCGGTATTGGTGGCCGCATTCCAGCTAAAAAATATGCTGCTTTGTGATCCTGATTGCCCATTACCGCTCACACACACCGAGTTTTGGGCGGGCAATATCAAAACGGGTTTCGATGGTGACTTTGTATCTGAACCGGCATCGCCTTTTTTTCCGCAGCTACAAAAAATAAAACCGGCACATATCGTCAACAATACTAATCTCTTCATTTTTTAATTATCTTAAATACCTGTTTTGTACCATCCGTATCCAGCATTAAAGTATAGTTACCAGGAAGCTCAATTCCGCCCGTTTGTAATGTTACTGTGCTTGCAGGGTTACTTATCTGCTTACTAAGCACCAACAAGCCACTAACTGAATAAATATCAATAATTGCCTTTTTAACCTGTTTATCACCAATAAACACATTGATAGATCCGTTGAAAGGGTTTGGGTATGGTGCCGGTTGGGCAGTAATATCAATGATCTTCTCCACCACGCCCTGGCACAACTTATCCGTTGTTACGCTTAATTTATTTTTGCCCGCCGCTAATGGTAATACAATACTGCTATCCCTGGTGCTATGTAAAACCCCGTTCAACATTACGTGATACACTTCCCCCCCATTTAACGACAGACTGATGGTCTTGCTTGCCTCGTTTACGGTAGATAACAGGGCAAGGTCTGCCGGTTGCGATACTACTGCCGCATAACATTGTTGATAATTTTTATCTTCTTCTACTGTTATGCACACATTATAAGTCCCGGCTAAAAGCCCGCCAAAGTTGATGGTTTTAGTGAACGGAGCAGATTTATCCAAACCATTACCGGTTATGCGGGCGGTATATTTGTAGCTGTCATAAGTTGCATCGACTGTAATCTTTCCGTTGCCACTGCCTCTGCAGGTTAAACTTTGCGACGTTAGCAGGAAAGCATTTTGCGGCAGTATAAATTTAGATACGATAACTACAGGCAATGACACTTGGCTAAGCGAGTCGACACTTACTCGTACAGTGTATGATGCTGGCTCTTTAACTTCATAACTGGCATCTGTAGCACCGGCAATAGCCTGCCCATTTTTCATCCATTGATATTGATATCCATCTGTCGCCGCAGTGCGTAAATAAGTGCTGCCATGCTGTTGGATTACGGTAGCATCAGCATCCACTTGCGGAACAATAAATAATTGCAAGCCATCTGCGATACCGGAACCGTCTTTATTTTTAACAATAATTTGCCCCCCGGTTGTGCCTGGGGCAATAATTGCGTTGATTAACGTTGGCGATACTACTTTAAATTTAGCTGCGGCCGTGGTTCCGAACGAAACATCCGTAACATTCTTAAAATTTATACCGGTAATGGCTACTGTTGTACCTACCTGCGCCCGCGGCGGTGTGAATGAGTAAATAACCGGCGCAGTTGAGGTAACAAAAGTGTTTGATTCGGCCGTATAAGTGCCCGATGATGTAACCGCACTTATGGCATAAATATAAGTGGTGTTGGGTTTAAGATTTTTCAGTACCGCATTGTAGGTTGCCATACCCGAACCACCGCTTACCGTACTCACATTAACAGTTTTACCATCGCCAACTTTCGGTGCCTCCCAATACCTGAACAGTATCGTGGCATCATTGCCATTATCATCAGCCGAACCTGCAATTGTAGCCCCAGTAGTACTGACGTCAGCCGCATCCTTAGTTGATAGTATAGGTGTTGCAGTGTACGTTCTTACAAAACTTTGCGTACTTGCGGTATTATCGCTCCCCGCAAGCATCATGGCGCCGTTAGGGGTCATGCTTACTGAGGCACCAAGGCTCGTAGGGTTAACTTCTCTTAAATAAAGTTTATTAACCACATTCCAGGTATCGCCGGTACGTTTGTAGCACCACATCGCTCCCTCGTAATAATCTGTTAAATAGCCACCCACCATCATTGTTGCACCGTCTGCAGACAGCATCAACGCCTCTCCGAATGCAGAATTATTAGCGCCGTCTTTGGGTATTATCATATTACCCTGCTGTTTCCAGGTATTATTGCTGCGTGTAAATACCCACACTCCGCTGTTTTGTGAACCATCATACCACGATACGCTACCTATTGCCAGCACGTTACCGTCTGCGTTTAGGGAAAGCGCAACCCCTTGCGACTGCAAATGTTTGGCACCGGTGCCAATTAGTTTGGCACCCTGCTGACTCCATACGCCGTTGGCATTCCTTGTGAATACCCAGGTAGCACCGGTATAGTTGTCATCATTGTAACCGCCCAATGCTATGGTATTGCCATCGGCACTTATAGCTACTATAACACTTTGATCAATACCGCCTACGGCACCCTGGCAAACAAGTTTGGCACCCTGTGGGGTCCATACACCGCGATCACGTGTATAAACCCATGCCGCTCCGTTATTCATGTGGCTGGTAGATCCTAACACAAGGGTGTTGCCATCGGCACTCAGTGCTATATTGTACGGATAGGCGTCGTTTAAAGGATCAATTGCCTTAAAGTCGGCTTGTTTTGACCATATTTCACCATCACGTACATACACAGTTGCAACGCCGTCGTGTGTAAAAACAGCGGTGTTGCCATCTGCACTTAGTGCGGTAAAAAATAAAAGACTTCCTGTTAATAAATTATCGGTTTGCTTTTCCCATGCATCTCCATTGCGTTTGTATATCCAAACACCACTTTGCCCGTGGTCAACATATGCAGCAAAAAGGGCGGTTTTACCGTCGGCGCTGATATTTACTTTAGTATTAGAGCGTCCGTAGCTGTCTGGCTCATCAAGATACAACCTTTGCTGTTGCAGGAAATTTGGCTGCGAGGTATTGATAACTTTAAAGCTACCACTTGCATTCACGCTCCCCGCGGGTGTGTTGATAGTAAGCCCTCCTTTAGTTGTACCGGGCATAACCATAGCAATCATTTGTTTGCCGGTTGCAGATATTACCAGGGCAGGCACACCGCCTACAATAACACTTTGGGGGCTTATAAGGTTATCGCCGCTTATTGTAATCAGTGTACCAATCGCCCCTTTCGCAGGAGTAAAAGACGTAACAACAGGCAATCCCGGTATAGTTGTGAATTTTTTTGTTATGCCATTTACCGTACCTTGAGTACTTGATGCATTTATACGGTAGTAATAAGTTACGCCGGGTGCAAGGCCAGACAGTGCAACGCTGAAAGTCACCGCTCCCTGATCTGCAGCTACGCTGCTTTTGCCATCAGCCGGTATAATTTTAGCCCCGCTCATATCGGAAGATGTGCTGTATTCAAAATTAACGGCAGCTGCAATACCTTTACCATTCACGGTACCATTCAATGAGGCGCCATTAAGAACAATATTTGATGCGCTTAAAGTATTGGCTTCGGGCAATAAAATTGCCTTGTAAACAGCCACCGAACCAACTCCCCCATTATCGAAATGGTTGCCCGCCGTCGCAATGCTGCCATCAGCGCTAATTGATAAGGCATCACCATAATAAGTTGCATTACTTGCAGCTTGTGATACAGGGTTTCCCTGTTGGATATATTTATCGTCGGTACGCTTAAAAAATCTAAGCTCATCCTTGCCTGTATTTCCTGCATCAGCCGCAACAATTGTTGAAGCATCGGCGCTGGCACCTACCAGGCGGCCAAACATACGCACGTTATTAGCAGCTGCAGGCAACGCTATTCTGGTGTTTTGCGTCCAGTTAATAGTTGATGGGAACTCACGTTTAAAAGCCCATACAGCACCTTGTCCGCTGTTAAAATTTGGCGCGCCTACTATCACATATTTTCCATCAGCACTTACCGATATCGAACTGCCGAACTGCGAACCATCAGCAACGCCGTCTGGCACAAGTTCAAAGGGCGGGGATAACCATCCGCTATCGCCTAATTTAGTATAAACGCGCACCGTGCCTCTGCTGCTGCCATAAGTTGGCTGTCCAACAGCAATTACCTTCCCCTCAGCACTAATAGCCAAAGTATTACCCGGCTGAAAGCCGAACGGCAGCTGTAAATTTGTACCTGACCAAACATTGTTTGCACGGTTATACACCGTTATCATAGCATAATAATTATTCTGCGAAGATCCGCTTACTACAACGGTCGATCCATCGGCGCTTACTGCTACGAGGCTGCCCTGCGCCTGTTGCCGGGGTAATGCTGCAGTAACAATTTTTTGTCCTTGCTGTGTCCATATTTTGCTGCTTCGGGTGTATATCCAGGCTGCGCCTGTCGCATTATTATCGCCTTCGCCACCTACTACTACCATATTACCATCGGCCGTTATAGCAACCGATGCTCCTTGCTTGGCCGCTCCTATTACATCAAGACCAGACAGCCGGGCTTCCATATTCCAGCTATCTCCATTTCGAGTATAAATATAAGCCGCGCCAGTATTGTTATTATCACTATGGGCTCCCACTATTAAGGTATTACCGTCGGCACTCAAGGCGGTTGCCCATCCAAATTGTGCAAGCCCTTTCACGTCTGCCTGTGTTATCCTTGTTTGCGGAGTAAATGAACCATACGCTGGTGCCAGCTCAAAATTGCTGGACGCTGTGGCATAACCATTAGCGGTGTTAAGCGCTATTGCGCCGGTTGACGCCCCGGGCATAACCATTGCTACAATTTCGGTATTAGTGTTTGACAACACTACAGTATTTATTCCTCCTATTACCACGCCCTGCGTATTAACCAGGTTATTACCATGTATAGCAACCAAAGTACCCGCCGGGCCACTTAGTGGGTTAAACGATGAAATGGCCGGCTTACCAACATTGGCGACAGTTGCTATATTTAGAGTATAAGAACTGCTGCCGGCCGCATTAAAAGCAGTTACAACATAATCTGAAGCTGGAGTTATTTCTGTAGCAAAGCCGGTGATATTACCTGTAAGCTGATCAAATTTAAGGCCCGCAGGCAGCTGTTTATTAATAATGTAACCAGTAACTCGTATTTTCCGAACCAGGTAGTTCTGATATTCTACCAGGTAAATATTCCCTTTCGTGTCATAAGTGAGCGCATTAGGACTTCTGAACTGGGCTATGGTGCCTATTCCATCTGTGTTGCCGCCTGCCGTATAACCATCGGCGGGAGTACCGGCTACCCGGTTTATTATACCGGCAGGAGAAATAACGTTTATGATTTGATTGGCTGTATAATAAATATTGCCTGTAGCATCGGCCGCTACACTGGTTACATAATTATTTGAGGGAATACCCAACATTTCGGCGGTGGCAACAGTTGTCACAACGCCCTGCGGAGTTATTTTCCTTATCCTGTCATAATCACCCGCGATGATATTATCTTGTTTATCAACAGCTAAGCAATTGATACTGTTAAACCTGGCCGTTATTGCATTTCCATCATTTGATCCGGCATCGCCAAAGCTACCTGCAAATGTTGTAACAACACCTTGTGGTGTTACTTTACGGATGGCCTTGATATCATAGTCTGCAACATATAAATTACCCTTGCTATCCACAGCGATTGAAAGAGGATAACCAAAAGATGCATCGGCACCAATACCATTAACCGGGCCATAAGGGCCACCACCCGCTATTGTTGTCACTACAGTGTCGGGGGTTATTTTACGCACACTCCTATCTGACATAACATACAGGTTACCGGCAGCATCAACTGTAATTGCGCGGGGATCAACGAAGCCCGCAGACCGGCCAACGCCATCTTTGTAAATATCATTACCTCCAGCAAACGTAGTCATAACACCGGCCGGCGTTATTTTGCGAATAACATGATTGACTTCATCGGCCATAAATATATTACCTTTTGCATCTACGCATTGTGAACGTACAGCACCGAAGCTTGCGGTTGCAGCACTACCATCCTGGTAGCCCGGCCGGCCACTGCCACAAAGAGTGGTAACCTGTCCATAATATCCCTGAGGTATTGCGCCTCCGGTGTTTACAGGCACTAACGTTTGGATTGGAACTCCCAAAGTAAATATTTTAGCTCCGGCGGTGTAAGTGATTTTAGGGGCCTGGGCCTTAACCGCAGTTATTATGCACAACAAGCATAAAATTGCCAGTAAAAATTTCGACTTCATTAAATCAGTTACTGGCTTTAAAAAACTTTAGCGGATAATGAGTTACTGGGAGTAAAGGGGGGTATATATTTATTCATACATTACAGCGATAAGATTAGTAGCAGTAAATATAATATTTTTTAATGGGAAATTGAGTGCCGGGTTTTTGGCGACATTTTTCATAAAACACTTTGACACAAGTGTTAGTTGATTCGTTCTTACAAAACGATCCGGTACACTATTTCTAAAATTCAACCAGGATCTTATATCTTCAATCTATTAAAATTAAACTTTTGTTCCTGGCCTTCTTTGATTTCTTTAGCGTTAACTGATCGCTTTTTACTATCCGCTACCGTGTTTAATTTAATAGTCCCGTGATGAACTTTAATGGTTAATGATCTTACTTTGCTATTTGCGCCATCGTTGCACTACCCGACCGCGTAACCGTTCGACCAGAAATAAGTTCCGGTTTGGATGTTATTGCAAACTGCCATCAACTGCTGAATACTGGAATTTGCTGATGGCAGGAATAGCTGATTTCGGCAGACATCACTTCAAGCCGGTAATCTTTGTCCACTATAAACTCGTCCGGATGCACCTTCAATGCATTCTGATGACATTCAAGACAGTTTGCTATTAGATTAAATCTATGGTATAACCTTCCGACTGAAGTTTTTGGATGACTTCAAAAGCCGTGGCCATGATATTGTTGTTTTTTTTTATAAATCTCGGTATAGTTAATGCTTAGTCCCAGTTACCTGACAGCGTAACATCCATGTCTTTATTTTTGACATCCATCTCTAACGGAAAGATGATTTTATAACTATCCATATTCATTTTTTGCGAACTAATCAAACCTGTAGAGTCGGCCCACAACTGCACTATACATGTTTGTTTATATAGCGCTTGTTTGAGGCTCGAAGTTATACCCAGCGTAACTGGCAATGGCAGGCTTGACGGATACGAAGCAGATTTACCGATAACTCGCTGATTATCTGCGGCGTCAACTACCTTGACGTAAATATGCTGTAATTCGGAGTTTTTGTTTGTGTAGGCATTTATGGTAACCGTTTTTAATTTAAAGTTTTGGTTATCTTTTTGGCATGCAGTTATACTGACGATGATAATAGCCAACAGGGTTATATATTTCATTTGTTGTTTAATATTAAGTAATTAGATTATGCAGGTACAAGCCGGCGCGAACGCAGGTAAACCGCTGTACGATTTAGATAAGGGAATAAAGCAATAAGCAGTAAGGTTGCGACCAGCATCATTGACATCATTTCGTAATAATCCATAGCGAACCTGATTTGGATTTGCTGATTAATGGCGCCAACCAGCTGCTTGTTTGCGCCTTTACTGGCTTGCTTTAACGAGAGCCCCTTTGACAACAGTTCGGTCCCACGCGTGGCCAGCGCATGCAATGCAAACCGGTCAACTTTTGTTAGATGGTCCTGAAATGCATTGTAATGCCGGCTTTTTTCGTAGAGCTCGCAAAAATTGATGATTGTAGCACTAACACAGAAGCCAACATACCCCATAGTTGAACATATCGAAGTTGCTGACGGGCCAATTGTAACAGGCACTGCAGAGATGGCATACACAATGGTGGGCACCATGATCATCCCCACGCCTATCCCCTGCATAAAAAGCGGAGCGTAAAAGTTGTTTTCATTTGCCTCTGTAGCAAACAAAAAGAACATAATGACATGAAAAGCCAGCAATAATATAAAGCCCGGAAACCAGATAAACCTGATATTTTTTTTCTGCAGGATCATAGCACCGGAAATTATAATACCAATTATGAGGCCGCCCAGGTTGCAACTGTTTATATAACTTACGTGAATAGGATCAAGCTTAAGTACACCTGTAAAAAATGAATTGGTGATATTAACCGCAAACCGACATATATAAAGTATGAAGATTAGAAAGGCCGCGAACTTAAAATTGCGAAAGCGAAATATACCCAGATGCAGATATGGTCTTTTTAAACCTCTTTGGCGTACAATGTAAATCAGCGTGCTAACTATCATAGCGGCAACGCTATAGTAAATGCGGGCATCATCCAACCAATAATATTCCTGCCCATAAATACTAATATACCCCAGCAAAGTGAGCATGATGCTCCAAAACACAAAACTCTGCCAGTCGAGTTTGTATAAGTGAAAGCGGGCGTTCAACCTTACGTTATTCATACACAGCATGATAAGGCACAAGCATGGCAGGTAAGAGAACAATGCGCCCTTGTAAACCAGGTTAAAATTATAAGAGTCTATCAAATCGGCGGTAACCAAATTGGTAAAGGGCAGAATACATATCAGCATTCCGAAAAAAACCGAGAAGCTTATTTCGCGGGCCCTTTCGCTGTGCAGGCGGGTAAACATGAGGGATAAAGACAGGTTTACTGTACTGGAGAACAACATCCCCTGGAAAAAACGGATCGGGAATAATATATAAAGATCATTGGTTAAATAACATACCAGTGTTGTCAGCAACTCCAACATGGTAAAAATGATAAAATATTCTTTTGCTGCCAAGAAGTTAAAGAATCGCCGTTCAAGGCTGTAAAAGGCTATATACCCGGCATAAAACAAAGCTACTGCAAATTGTATATCTGCCGGTTCGCTGCCATAATAGCCTGCTGCCGCATTGATGTTTGCAAATGGCAGAAAAAAAAGCACCAGCGTGGGCAGGATAAGTGAAAACAGGATGATCTTAATAGCCCAGCCCGGAACCCAGCTTCTAAAAATTGGAATCCCCCTATCCATGGCGCTGCTGTTTTTTTGGAACGTAAACATTAACATTCATCCCCACTCTAAGCATGGCCAGCTGCTTTTTTTCAGCATCGACCCTGATACGTACCGGCACACGCTGAACAATTTTCACATAGTTACCGGTAGAGTTATCCGGAGGCAGCAACGAGAAGCTGGAACCGGTCGCGGGCGACAAGGAAATGATAGTGCCCTTAAACTCCTGGTCCGGAAATGCGTCGGCAACAAATTTTACGGTATCACCTATATGCATGCCGGCAATTTGGGTTTCTTTATAATTGGCTATCACCCATTTGTCAGTTTCGTTATCAACAATATAGGCCAACACTTCGCCAGCATTAATCATTTGACCGACCTCTACCGTACGACGGCCCATTCTTCCATCATATGAAGCCCTGATAACGGTATATTCAACGTCAAGCATGTTGCGGTCAAGCAAAGCTTTTAAACGTGCAATTTCTGCCCTTAATACCGTCTTTTCTGCTATAATATCTTCTATTTTTGATTCTGCGGCTCCGTAGTTTTCCTCTGCCGACTGGAAATCGCTATTGTTTACATCCAGGGTAGCCTGAACATTTTCAAGCTGTTGTTTAGTAGCTGACTCCTCTTTATAAAGGCGCAAATAACGTTCAAAGTCAAGCCGCTGTTTCCAAACTTTTGCAGCGCTTGCTTTAATTTGAGCTTTAGCAGAACCGGCAGTTTTTTGCGTGGTGTGTATGTTACTTTTTAATACCTCTAACTGTGCCTCGGCTTTTTGTATAGCTGCCCGGGTCTGCGCAACTTGTAAAGTGTATTCCCGGTTGTCTATGATTAATAAGGTATCTCCCTTTTTTACCGGCTGGTTCTCTTCAAACTTTACAGCCACTATAAAACCTCCCGCACGCGATATAACAGGGTTTACGTACTCCTGTACCTGTGCGTCATTAGTTTGCTCATACTCATGATACTCCCAAAGTGTAAATACGGCCCAAATAGCCAGGGCTATAATGGTAAGGCCGGCTATCCAACCGGTTATCTTGGTAATAATTCGATCTGTTACTATATGCTTTTTTTTCATGTTAAAGTACGCCGGTGATGTTTTGAAGTAGATAATATTTGTTTTGAGCCACAATACGTGCGGTTGCCAGCTCAAAGCGTGTTTGCAGCACCTGCACATCGGCATCAAGCAAGTCGGTAATTAATGAAGTTTGATTGAAATAGGTATTTTTAATAATGCGGGCGTTTTCCTGTGCATGGGCCACATCAACCTCGGCCACACCAATTTGCACCAGCGATTCCTTATATCGTAAGTAAGCCTCTTTAACCTGTTGCCGTACTTTGTCCTCAATGTCTTTATGAGTGGTTTCTTCTTTATCAAGCTCCAGTTTAGCCGAGTTCACTTTATGCCTGCTTTGATAAAGTTGCGATAGCGGCATAGTAACCCTGATACCGGCAACACCAAGCGAGTACCAGGCAGGATTGTAGGGAAATAGGAATATTTGCGGGTTAGCATATGAAAAATCGCTGTAAAGCCCAACCTTTGGTTGATAGTTGGCTTTTACCTGGCTAAGATGCAGTTTACTAACCTGCGTTTGCTTTTCAGAAATATGGTACGCAAAGGAATGTTCCATTGCGTCGGCGAGGTATTTTTCATAAGGCAATTCTGGCACGTCAACTGAATCGAACTCTGTGGGTATGATCACACTTTCATCCGGTTCGCCCATAATGATGTTTAGTTTCTGCGTAGCGATAAGAATATCATTCTCAATTGTTACCAAAGCCATCTTACGCCTGGAAAGATCCAGTTCAACACGCAGCACATCGCTTTTTAAGACCACCCCATTTTTTTGAAGGGCTTTTATCTCCAACAATTGTTTTTCCTGATCGGCAATATCCTTAATGATCAGTTTCCTGAAGACCAGGGCCTTTTGAAGATCAAGATACAGCGCAGCCGTTTTATACCTGATGACAGAGATCGCTTCGTTATTATGGATAACCGCAATCTGGTACAATAGCTTATTCTCCTCAATTTTAAGGTTAAGCTTATTGCCATTATAAAGGTTCAGATAAAAATCGGCCCCTGCTTTGTATAAAGTGTGTATAATTTCGTGTTCCTGCGTGTGCGAAGAAAAAAGGCCATTTTCATAAATGGGCATATTGGTTGCCTTTTCAATGCTGCCAAGCAAACTTACTTCGGGCAACCGTTCCATTATTGCGTCCTTAATCTCCTCGTCGGCAATCAAATTGGCTTTTCTGGTAATCTCAACCTGCCTGCTGTTTTGTTCGGCTTTGCGCCAGGCGTCCGGCAATGTAAGGAAGGCAGTGTTTTTAGACTGGCTATATGCGCTATTGGCGGTTAACAAACCAGCAAATGCGATCAATATTTTACTGTAGTACATATTTGTGGCAAAAATATGCCTCTCACAACTGTTCGCTTTCGCCTAAGTTGCCAATATTTTCATCATTCCGGCCAATTTTTATTAACTTTGAATTGCGATGATATTCTAATGACGAAGATTGGATTAATAGCTTCCCTCCCCGAAATTGATAATAAGCCGGATTCGGTTTTTGTGATGCATGAAAGATCAGAGAAATTAATCCCTTTTCATACCCATACCAAGGGCCAGTTAAGCTACGTTGAGGGCGGCTTGGCTTACATCACTACACAAAACAAAACCTATGTAGTGCCTGCAAGGCATTATTTCTGGATTCCGCAGGGCCTGATACATGAACTTCGGGTGGGTGTTTTCGCAACAGCTTTACGATCACTTTATTTTTATTCCACCAACGACGACGCGAATGAATTTTATGGCAAACTGGGTATTTATCCGGCTAGCGAGTTGCTGATCCAAATGATCAATTATACCGAGCGTTGGGACGAACTCCATATAGGCATTGGCGATCGTAATTTCGATTTCCTGGTAGCGCTGAAGAATATGCTGCCCGACTTAAACAAAAGGTCGTTGCCTATTATGTTGCCCAAAACTGAACATGAGCTAATGCAAAAGATCATGAATTATTTAGAAAGCCATATAAGCGAAAAATTAGTTATAGCTGATGTAAGCGAACATTTTGCCATGAGCGAGCGGTCGTTATCGCGCCTGTTTCAGTCGCAATTACGTATTTCTTTTTTACAATATATTAAGAGCCTGCGTATGATAACGGCGATAGAGATGATTGTTAAAACACAAAAACCTATTGCTGATATTGCTTTTGAGGTGGGGTATGCCAGTGTTGCGTCATTTAGTGATACATTTTATGCTTTCACCTCATCACGTCCGTCTGACTTGCGGAGGCGTTGATCTGAAAAGTCAGCCGAACGGTCAAGCTTTCCCAGTACCGCTTACCCACACACGTACGCTTTGCACATCTATAGTAGAATATCCAATCTCTGCCCTGGCTGTGGCTCTTGCCAGCTTTTAAGTCCGCCTGTGAAAAAATAGATGTCATTAAACCCTTGTCTTCATTTATTCCCATACAAAGGTCTTGGGCGCTGACCCCATCCGCTAACAGAAAGTAAGTTTAATCAATTCAATGAAGATTTGAATTGAGCAGGCGATAGCTGCGTTTTGATCTTAAAAAGGCGGCTAAACGATTGCGGATGCCCGAATCCCAATCGATAAGCGACTTGGCTAATGCTCAATGTGGATGTGGCAAGTAATTCTTTAGATCTCTCGATCAGTTGCTCCTGGATGTGCTGTTGTGCGCTAAGCCCGGTGAGCGAGCGCAACATATCACTCAGGTAATTTGGTGTGTAGTTTAATCGATCCGCCAGGTGCTGAACGGTGGGCAGCCCTTTTTTTGTTGGCATTTCTTTTTGGAAATAATTGTTTAATGCCGCTTCGAACTGCTGAAGCAGGTCGCTGGTGGCGGCCTGTCTCGTAAGGAACTGACGTTTGTAAAAGCGTTTGGCGTACGTCAAAAGCAATTCTATCTGCGCAATGACCACCTCTTGGCTGAAATCGTCGATGCGGCTGTTCAACTCTTCCTCAATGATCTTAAAAATGGATGAAATGGTCTTTCTTTCCTGTTCAGAAAGGTGAAGCGCTTCGTTTGATGAATATGAAAAAAAACCATACTGCCTGATCTTGGCAGCTAAGGGAAAACCTTGCAAAAAATCCTGATGAAAGATCAACGAATAACCTTCATTTCCTTTATATACGGATGTGCTGCCAACCACCTGGTTAGGTGCGGTGAATACCATACTGCCTTCGTCAAAATCATAATAACCCTGCCCGTATCTAAACTTGCCGCCCAGCTTTTCAATAAAGGATATCTTGTACAACGAGGTCACGTAACTGACCGGTAAGCAGCTTAAATTGATCCGTTCGTCGCGTGTATCAAACAAGGTGATCAACGGATGCTTAGGCCCTGGGAGATCCAGCATACGGTGAACCTCTTTAATCGATTCTACCTTAGCGATTTTAGGCTTTTCTGTTTTCATAGCTAAAATTACTTAATATGACCGGCAACTGCCTCAGCCGCCGGTCATTTAAGTGCCAGGTAATTGCGATTAATCGAATTACCAGGGCAGTTTTCCTTCCGGGCCGGTAAATCCACCTGTCGGGCCATCTGTTTCGAGTGCGACGCGTACTGGCTCACGCGAACCCATTTCCAGGCTATCTGTTCCCTGGAAATTATTGAGCGCAGTAGCTGTATAACCCGGGCTGGTCGCGTTTACCTTGATCCCTTCTTTCTCCAGCTCTAAGGCAAAAGCCAGGGTTACCGCATTTAAAGCAGTTTTAGATGCAGCATAGACGATGCCGAAATGCTCACGTGCCCAGCATTCCGGATCGGAAATCCATGTAAGGGAGCCAAGGCTGCTGGATACGTTAACGATGCGCGCTGCTGCCGATTTTCGCAGTAAGGGCAACGCCTTCTGGGTTACAGCGATCACACCGAAAACGTTGGTTTCCCAAACGGTGCGTACTTCATCCAGCGATACGTTAACGGCGCGACCGGTGGCCATTAACTCCTCCGGGGTTTTGGGAGCCGTTCCTGCGTGAGAGACACCCGCGTTATTCACCAGTAGGTCCAGGCGTCCATATTCACCGGTTATTTTAGCTACCGCCGCATTGATACTTTCCTGCTGTGTGACATCCAGCTGTACTGCTTTTGCATTATCGCCAATCTCGGCAGCTGCCTTTTTGCCGTTCTCCAGGTTACGGGAACCCAAATAAACAATATAGCCGTTAGCGGCTAGTGCTTTAGCAATTTCATTCCCTACACCCTGATTAGCACCGGTTACCAGCGCGATCAGTTGATTATGATCTTGACTTTCCATTTGCTTAATTTTTTTAGTAGCACAAAGGTCTGTATCACAAGTTGTACCGTTTTAACCAAATCAAGGATATTCCTAACCAAATTATTCTATTATTTAAAAGGGCTACCCAGCCTACGATATTGCCTGGACGCCATTAGTTGGCAGCCGGGCTCGTGAGTACAGTAGCATTCAAATATTTGGTCGATTCGGCAGGACGATGTCCTGCCAGCTTTGGGCGACGGTGATTTGTTTGAGAAGCGGTAAACAAAACAAGGTCGTGATTTTTTTCATGGCCTATTATAGTTAGACGTTTGTGAGGCTCTAAATATTATTAGAAATTTTTAGAGCTGATCTATAAAGCCATGTTTGCTCCACGGTAGGCCTGTTGTCATTAACATTCAGAATTAACGTTAATACTGTCCATCCCATGTGGATCAATCATTGCGAACTAAACAGAGCCCCGGTTGAAAACAAACAGATTAAGTGATTATCCCACGAGGCAGGGTGGGCTATCCGCAATTAATAAAAGCATAAAAAAAGTTGTCAATGAATTGACAACTTGCCTAAAGTAGTACTCAAACCCGTCTGCTATACAAACGTTTTTTTCAGATGACCTAACACGGTTTGCCGCTTTATTTTAATAAATAAGATAAATTTGAAATATCTAAACCGTCATTAATCGAACCGCAGCTATATGTCAATATTCGTTAACTATTGAACCTACGGGAGTAATTTTATGAGATCCTTCCTCTCCTGCTCACCAACCTGCTTAAGCAACCTAATTTCTTCTGGGATAAGTTTATAATAGCGCTCAAAATTCTCTAAATAGTTTGCGAAATTCATTGGATGATAACTCAGTAAGCGATTAGTTTCCTCCGCAAAACCAAGATTTTTCGGAATATAAATACCATCATTACCATTGTCGCCATTTTTTAATACAGATGTTATCATCGACAAGCGTTTGAACTTCTCTACAAGCCCTGCAGTTATCAAGGTTCCTGGTGCCTCGTTATAGGTTATGCGTAATTGCCTTGCAACCTTGCAGCTTTGATCAGGAAGCAATATATTTAAACATAGATTGTCGCCATCATAATTCCAGCAGCCATCCCGGCTATCAGGATTAAATTGCAGAGGTTTGCCGTTCACCGATACCTTTAACGGCGGCTGGGTACCAAATACCTTTATTTTAATTTTTTTCCGTTCGGCCATGTCTTGATAATTGCCCACAGTAGGCGCTATATTCACAATCAGCTCTTTGTCGTCGAGCTGTGATGCTATGTTAGTTTTGGCAAATTGGTTTTTATAATTTTTATTGTTTCCGTTATCCTCGTAAACCTGGAAATTACCGCTACCTCCCGGAAATATTCCCAGCGTTAGGTTATTCGGATTTTTGTCCAGATTTTGAATTTGATTATTGTACATGGGTATTACCGAGCCGGCTTTTACATATACCGGGTATTCGTTAATCGAAAATGAACGTTCAAGTATTTGCCCTCCCTTTAGCAAAGTTCCTGTAGACCACTCATACCAATCATTTCCTTTCGGCAACCAAACTTTAACTGTGGCGAAGCCATCCTTAGATGGTGTTGTAATTGGCCTGATAAGCATATTATCGCCAAACATGTACTCTTCTTTATAGCTGTAAGCTTCCGGCTGTTTCGCATAATCATAATACATTGGCCGGCAAAGCCCGATGCCGGTTTCAAACGTTTTCCTTGACATTGTATAAATGTAGGGCACGAGCGCGTAACGCAGCCTGATGGCATCATGTTGTGCTGTAGCATACTCCGGAGCAAAATTCCATATCTCTTTTTTGATAGCTGCGTTTTTAGTAGAATGTGTTCGCATAATGGGGCTAAAGCAACCATATTGCAACCAACGTGTATAAAGTTCAGGCTCTACCCCTTTTTCGTTTCCCTTGAGGATGTGCCCGCCAATATCATGGCTCCAATAACAATATAAAACGTTCGATGCAGTGCTTGTAAAATAGGGTTCATAAGCCAGTGATTCCCACGACATGAAAGTATCTCCCGAAAATCCAATCTGGTAACGGTGGTTGCCCAATCCTCCCCATCGATGGTACAACAGCGGCCTGTTTTGGCTATGCATTGCCTTATCGGTAAAGAATGTATAATTAAGCCACCATGTATTACTTAGTTGGGGGATCTTATTATCGTTTGGCCATTGTTGCCAGTCCAGCCACCAAAAATTAACGCCGGCTTTTTCTATTGGTCTTAATACGATATCAAATAAGCCACGCATAAACACTTTGTTTGATACTTCAAACGGGATAGCTTTCCTTTGGGAGGAATCGGTCTTTATATAGGCAGCAAAATCATTATAACGTTGTTCTGTTGGTTGGATACCATCTGCCGGATGGAGATTCAATGTGGTTTTTAAATGGTTGTCCTTTGCCCATTTCAAAAAGTTGCCTGGATCGGGGAAAAGGTTTTTGTTCCAGGTGTAACCTGTCCAGCCCCTGGTATGCCAATCCATATCTATCACCAAAACATCAGTAGGTACATCAAATCGTTTCAGGTTTTGCACCAGTTCCCGAAGCTCGTTATCCGAGTAACTCCAATACCTCGACCACCAGTAACCAAATACATAGCGTGGTAACATAGGCACGTGACCTGCAATTTTGCTAAAATCCAACAACGCGGATTTATAGTCATCACCATAGCCCAGAAAGTACCAATCCAATTTTGGGGCACCAGGAGTGGTTATCCAGGGCCAGTCAGAGTCATCTAATCTTAAGGATTGAGAATCGTCAAGAAAAAACCAGCCATCCCGCGAAAGGATACCATCTTCCAATTGGAGTTTTTGATTACTGTACAGGTTCATTTCACCGTCTTGCCCATCTAAGGTGCGGGAAGTTCCTTTTAAATTGAATTTTTGTTTTTGCCCCGGCTTCCACGATACCGTATCAGCATTCAAAAAACGGATCTTTAGGTTGGTGCTATCAAATACTCCTGAATTAATTTTGTAAGCAAGCTCAATCTTCTTGGTTTTTAGGTAAAACCATTCGTTTTCCGTCCGCGTGCTGAATTCAGGAACAGGCAGTTTTCGGTTAACCACAACCAGCGAGGCCCTGTTATCATAACTTGCGGGCTGCCCCCATTGTAATCTTATTAGTTGATCTGTAAGAACGGTAAACCGCACGTTCCCGGATTGCACAACAGCTTTTGGGTCGGGCGTTAATTGATTATCATTTTGACCATATGAGTTACTTGCAAAAAAGATTAGGAAGCAGGCTAATAGTTTAAAAAATGTTATTGTTTTATGTTTGTAGGACATTAGCATATAAGTGAACTTTAAAACTGTGATCAGGAATAATCATAAGAGCTGAACGGGGGCGTATCCGACCAGATAATGTATTTATTTAGCTGACGAGCAGTTGTGAACGGGCATACAATAGCTTTCCGGTTTAAAGAATCCGGTTTTGTTTGATATTAAAAAACAAGGGTGACTTAAAATTGATAACAGGTATCCTGCCGTTTACTTTTCGCTTATCAACGGCCAGGCTAAAGCGATTGTCTTATTCAAAACAACCGCTTTAGTTAGCCGTCCTGGCTTTATCTTTACACAGCGTTATTTGAAAACCGAAGGTAAGAGCAAGTCAGCCGATATAAGGGTTTAGGTTACCATCCATAATTTTGTACCAGTGCCGGGTCGATATTAATCTCGGTCTGAGGTATTGGCATCAGGTAATGCCTGTCGGCAAAAACACGGGTTTGATCTACCACCGTTTTATAAAACACCGCAACACCTGCAGCTTCACTATTAGGATCTAAGCCGGTAGAGTTCAGCTCGCCAGGTGTAGGTCTCGCGTTCATGCCGTGCATATTGCCGTTGTCTACAGTTTTAGCTATCAACCAACGGCGAACATCCCAAAAACGCTGATTTTCAAAGGCAAACTCCACACGTCTTTCATTTTGGATCCTTTTCCGCATACCTTCTTTTGTATTATCAGAAGCGATGATGGGTAAGCCCGGCATAGATACCCGGCTGCGTACGGCGTTTACAGCGTTATATACATCGCTATTTGGCGCACCTAAATATTCATTCATAGCCTCAGCATAAATCAAATATATCTCGGCCAAACGGATAATCGGAAAGTTACGGTTTGCATCGCCGCCGCCTTTTAAATTAACATTAGGATCGGCCCATTTACGCCAGTTGTAACCTGTTTCGCAGTTGGTACCAGGTTTAGGCCAGCCGTCGCAACCACCGCCGTTATTGCCAAACCAGGCAAATTTTAAAGGCCTCGCATTGTTGGTGTAATTCCAAACGTCGTACTGAAAAAATATAGTAGCGTAAAAACGGGGATCCCTGTTTTTATACATATTTGATATATTGGATACAGGCGTATTCCTTACACCGTCCCATAACTGGCCATTCCAAAAGCCCGTAGCTTGATAACCCGATTGAGGGTCTGTTATTGGCCTGCCATTATTCATTTCGTACGAATCAACTAATTCCTGGAATACACTCATTTTTCCGTTTCCGTTAACGGCATTGGCATCGCGGCCGTTAGGTAAATAATTACCTTCGAAATTTCTGTTGTTCCCCATAATATATGGCAATATGATCTCATCATAATTTCTGGTAAAAAACAACTGCGCATAGTTATCAACAGGGTTTGTTGGGTTGGGATTGGATAGTGAATAAGTATTCAGGTTTAGCACGGCTTTGGCTGCGTTGGCAGCCAGTAGCCATTTATTGTTGTCATAGGCCTGAGGAAATAACTGCGTTCCATCGGCATTTTTAATACCGGCATACATCGTGTTTCCGTTATATAACGGGCTGGCTGCATACAGTAGAGTACGGGCCTTTAATGCTAACGCGGCGCCCTTGGTTATCCGCCCATAATCTGCTGAGCCACTGGCATAATTTACCGGTAAAATTTCCGCAATGGCGTCACATTCTGAGGTGATAAATTTAACCACATCCTCAACGGTGTTTCTTGTTGTGGTGGTGGCAGCCGGATCTGTTGTGGCTAAAACTGTATTGATTAAAGGGACGGCACCGTACCTTCTGAATAATTCAAAATATTGATTAGCGCGCAGAAACCTCGCTTCCGCCTTGTAAAGCGGAATTCGCGGGGTGTAGTAATCACTCCTCGAAGCCGGGACGGGGGTTTTATCAATACTTGCCAGGAAAATATTTGCAGAACGGATATATTGGTAAGCCCTGCCCCAGATATCGAGTGAGTTATTGGTAGCGTTCCAGGCACCTGAATTAAACGGCAATTCGGGCACATTTTCCCAATGATTTTTACATTCATCAGTACAGGCCCCTAAAACTGTTCCCCCTCCGTAAATGAACTGTATATCATTATTGTTTAGCGATGCGTATAAATGGTTCCAGGCACCTTCGGCATTTTGGATATTATTAAAAACAGCATCCTGCGTAACCAGCTCTGTTGGTACCACGTTAAGATATTTTTTGCAGGAAACCACAGAAATGCAGGCAATTAAAAACAGGTATATGAGTTTGTTGCTTTTCATGTTTAATATTTTAAAATGTAAATCTTAAACCCGCGTTGATCACTTTTTGCTGCGGATAAGTTCCAGTACCATTGTTACCAATTTCCGGATCGAAATTGAAATCTTTTAGCTTGCTCCATGTTAACAGGTTAATGCCATTAACAAAAACGCGGGCGTTCTCTATTCCTATCCTTTTCATCCATGTTGTGGGTAAGGTATAGCCCAGTTCAACGGTTTTTAAGCGCAGGTAATTTGATGAATAGATCCAAAAGGTGGAGGCTTGCTGATTGTTCACGTTATCGGCCGATGAAATACGCGGGAACATATAATTGGCATCGGGATTTGAGGCTACCCAGTGGTTATCAACCACCTGTACCAGCGAACTGGCAAAGCGCGAAAAGGCATAAACCCCTGATCCCGACAGTAAAGTAGAGCCGCCTAAACCACCTTGAAACAGGACACTTATATCAAAATTGGCATAATGATAGCCCAGCGCGACACCAAACTGCGATTTGGGATTGGCTACCTTTCCGGGAAGAAAACCGGCATCTAAACTGTTGATCACATTGTCGCCATTTAGGTCTTTATACTTAATATCACCCGGTTTGGTAACACCAAGGCTGGCTTGCGAAGGGCTGTTATCAATATCCTGCTGGCTCTTAAACAATCCGAGGGCGGTGTAACCGTAAATTTGGTTGATACTCGTACCTTTTAAAGCCTGCCATTCGCGACCGGGATAATCGGGTTGGGCATAAAAAAGGATCTTGTTGGTGGCATAGGCATAATTAACTGTAATACTATATCCCTGTTTTTTGCCAAACTCGTGCCTGTGGCTTAGCGAAATCTCGTACCCCCGGTTATCTGTTATGCCCGCATTAACCGCCGGTATTTGCGGCAAGCCTATAAAAGAGGGGATCAACTGCGAGGTAGCCAGGATATTATTGCGGCGTTCTTTAAAAACATCTGCCGAAAGTGAGAACATCCCTTTCCATAAACTCAGGTCAAGGCCCAGGTTTATTTTCTTTGAGCGTTCCCAGGTTAATAAGGTATTGCCGGCCTGACCTTCCAGGTAACCGGTGTAGCTATTTCCATTGCTGTTAAACCCAAATCTATATGAGTCACCGGTTACCCATGAACTTAAGTAGAGGAACCGGCTTGACCCTATCTTATCATTACCTACAATACCGTATGATCCGCGCAATTTAATTTGATCGATAAAGCTAAGCGAGGGGTTATCTTTAATAAAGTGCTCGTTTGATGCTATCCAACCTGCAGAAACAGCAGGGAAAAAACCAAACCTGTGCCCTTCGGCAAAGTTTTCGGATCCGTTATAGCCAAAATTAAATTCAACCAGGTAACGGTCATCATAAGCGTAGGCAGCGCGGCCTAAAACACCCTGGTATTTGTAGGGTAACCCTGCTCTCGCGTTTCCTACACCACCACCCACAGCATCAAAAAAGCTCGACTGGTTGTAAATAGCCATCGCTTTTACCGAATGCTTGCCAAAGTCGCGGTCGTAGTTCATATAAGCTTCCAATACAGTGCGTCGTGATCCGTTGGCGTTCACCTGGTAATCAAGGGTACCGGTACCATTATTTACAATCACATAATGGCCATTAGCTGCCAGGTCGGTCTCAGTATCGGCAACTCCCTGGTTCAATAAATATTGGTAAGTGATATTGGATAACGGTCTGTTTACATTTCGGAAGTTATCATTATCAAATGATAACCGAACACGTGTACTCAAACCTTTTGTCAGCCAGCCTAAATCCCATTTAAAACCAGCGGTAGATTGCAGGGCGGTTTCAAAGTTTCGTTGATAACCTGACTGTGTCAGATCAACATACGGTGATTGATTAGTATTGGGCGCGGCACCCGGCGAACCATCCGGATTGGTTATTGGATAATACCATGCGGGTGTTTGTTTGATATCATTAAATATTTGTGAGGCATTTGCCCCGGGATAATTTCTATCATAAACAATAGCACCAAGATTCAGTTCCATCGACAGGTTTTTGGTAAGGTTCAGGTCAATATTCGACCGGAAGTTGTATTTATGGGTTATGGCCTGGATATCGTACTGGCTTACCGCGTCTTCGTAGTTATACAAACCGTTTTGCTGCAAATACGATAACGAGATAAAATATCTTGTTTTTTCGGTACCACCCGTAACGTTCAAATTGCCTTGCGAGAGGTATGAAAACGGCTTTAGCATTGTTTTTGTCCAGTTAACATTAGGGTACAGATATTGGTAGGCCGGATAGGTACGATCGCGGTATTTATTCAATAAAACATCGGTGTAAGCGTTGGTATCGGCAAACAGGCCATCGTTTATCAGGCCTTCTTTATAAAGCTTGCGACCAGTGTATGAATCAACATACTGAGGCAGGGAAGTTGGTGACTGCCAGCCATTTTGAGCGGTCGCCGAGATACGCGATGTGCCGATCTTTCCGCGTTTGGTAGTAACCAGTACAACGCCGTTAGCGCCTTGTATGCCATATATAGCGGTTGAAGCCGCATCTTTAAGGATGCTTACATTTTCTACCTCATTGGCGTCTATACCACTAAAGTCCCTTTGGATACCATCAACCAACACCAGGGGAGCCGAATTGTTAGTCGTACCGAAGCCCCTGATGTTCAGAGACGAACCATCGGCACCCGGCTCACCGCTGTTTTGGATGGTTAGCAAGCCTGGCAAGCGGCCGGCCAACGCATTACTTAAATTAGCAACAGGGCTTTGCTGCAGTTCTTTTGTACCTACAGATACTATTGAACCCGTTACGCGTTCTTTGCGCTGAGTTCCGTAACCTACCACAACAATTTCCTGCAAGCCTGTACCAGGAACAAGCGCAATAATCCCCAGGTCTTTCGCTGCTTTAACTTCTTTTGTGGTGTAACCGATGAAAGAGATGACCAGCGTACTGTTGTCAGGAATGTTTTTAAAGGCAAATTCGCCTTTCTCATTGGTGGTCATCCCCTGCCCTGTGCCCTTAATTTTTACCGAAGCACCAGGTAAAGGTCTGCCGGCCTCATCTACCACGGTTCCTTTAACCTCAATATTAGCTATGACCGCTTTATTTTCATTGAGATCCGGTTCAATGGTTTCACCATTGCCCTTAATGACAATGGTTTTTTCGGCAAAACTGTATGAAAGCGCCTGACCTTTTAATAAAATATCAAGTACCTCTTTAATATCGGCATCTTTAACATTGATAGATACTGATGGAGAATTTTGCAGCAACTTATTTTTATAAAAGAAAGTATAGCCGCTTTGCTTATTGATATCTTTTAATACTTTTTCGAGCGATACCCCGTTTTCGGACAGGGTGATTTTTTGGGCGAACACATCCGCTTTAACCTGTAAAGCAAAAGCGATGGTTAACAAAATAATTAGCTTCATCACTAAAAATGTTCTTCGACTTAAAAACAGAAATTCGCAGTTTTTCAAACTACGTAGATTAATTTTCATAGTTTCGTTAGGTTTTTGGTTTGATTAAAATTGAACTGTGCTGGTTTTCTATTAATCTCTGATCCAGAAACTACCGCGCAAGCGGAACCTGCCGGCAGTGTTGGAAGCACTTCCGGCATTTTTTATGGATGAGAATTTTTAAAGGGAGCTTTTAAGTATCTGTTTTCTTCATCTTAAATTGGGTTTTGAGGTTAATAATTGGTATTGGTTTTTATAGGATGATGCAGGGGCTATTGAGAAACGATAAGCTTTCGCCCGTTTTGTTTTACATTAATATCATCAAGTTTCAGGATTTTCAGCACCTCAGAAAAAGCCGCGTTCCGGGGGATCTCACCGTTGTAGGTATCATTACCCAACTGGCCCTGATATTCCACCTCAACATTATACCACCTGGAAATTTTGCGCATTACATCATGAATGTCTGCATTTTTAAATAAGATCACGCCCTTTTTCCAGGCCACAAACTCTTCTGCATCAACAGTTATTTTTGATAACCGGTCGTTTTTGAAAACAGCTTGTTCATTGGGTTTTATAATGATTTCAGGAAGAACCCCCGGAGTTTGATTTTTTCCATAAACTTTAACGCTCCCCTGCAGCAGGGTGGTTTTAACTGCGTTTTCGTCCTGGTAAGCGTTGATATTAAAATGAGTACCCAACACCTGCACCACCTGGCCGGCACCCGACACCTTAAATGGCCTGTTTCTATCATGGGCCACCTCAAAATACGCTTCGCCAGATAACTCAACCACTCTTTCCCTACTCGTGAAATTTATCGGAAACTTAATGGTACTACCGGCATTTAGCCAGACCTTCGTACCATCGGCCAGTGTAAGCTGGTATTTTCCACCTAAGGGCGTTGATAATATATTGTACGACTGTGACGAACGGGAGATTCCGGCAGTGGTTTTCTGATAGGTCAGGCTGCTATCGATATCGTTATTAACGGCAACATCATTAAGCGTAAACAAGTATCCTTTGCGCAAACCATCAAGGATAATTTGCTTTCCGTCCGCAAGCGTTAATATGGCCTTATTACTGCCCGGTTTAACAATATTTCCATCGGATGCAATTTCGTGAGGTTTAGTAGTTCTGTCGAAATGCTTATTGACAACAAATAATCCACCAAGAGCAAAAATAACAGCCGCTGCCGCCCACCATCGGATCCTGATAAGAGGTTTTATCTGGTTTTTAGATAGCCTGTTATGGAGATCTGTTTTCAGGCGTTTCTCAATTTCAGCTCTGTCACCAAAATCCGGGATCCAGGGCATATCCGATAAATCGAAGCTATCGCGATATTCTTCAAATAATTTTTGCTCTTCGGGCGTACAGTTACCTGACGTGCAACGCTCATATAATTCTTTAAATTCCTGGTACAACATGGCTATAACGGTTATTAGTAAAGACAACTTCCGCGGCAATAACTCACACACCTTTTTTATTTTTTTTAGATTTTTTGCAAACCATCCAAAATGACACCCAGCTATCCCTCAACAATAAAACTTTGTTATTACCTTGCATAGTTCAAGCTTAGCCCGGATTCTTTTAAATGAACTACACTCAACAATCAGATGAAGATTTATTTGCCGCGGTGAAACGTAATGATAAAAAGGCGTTTACCCTGCTTTATGATCGTTACTGGGAGTTGGTTTATAAAAAAGCTTTTTCTTATTTGCATGATACCGACACCTGTATGGGCATTGTAAACGACATATTTGTTAATATTTGGGAAAAGCGGGATGCGCTCAAAATCATTACGTTTAAAAACTACCTGACCTCATCCGCACGATACCGTGTATATAACGCTATAAAAGCAAGCAATACCTCGCCGGTAAAATATGTCGCAGATTACGAAAAGCTCGATGACTTAAGTGTTGTGTACAATCGCGCCGAAACCAGTTTTGAAGTTAACGAACTAAGCACCGACCTGGATAAATTGCTCGATAAACTACCTCCGCGATGTAAAGAAATATTCCTTTTAAGCAGGGTAAATCAATTAAGTAACACCGAGATTGCCGAACGACTATCTATTTCAAAAAGAGCGGTTGAAAATCAGATCTCGCTGGCTGTTAAACACCTTAAACCTCATTTTAAACACTATCCAACGGTTATACTTGTTGCAAAATTGATTCTTTTACATAACCAACTTGGGTTATAGGTAAAAATGGCAGCCTCCCGTTTACAATTGAACCGAAAAAAAGTAATCCGGAAAACTCCAGAGTATTTCCGTCTTTTTACTCTACTGAAATTATTTCATATGACTCATCTGCAAGTTCGAGTTCCGCTTGATTTGCCGGTCTTTGGATTTCAAACTGGCATGTATGTGATATTGTGGTCAAATCTTACGATATGCTCCCCAATAGAGCAATCAAATTGTAAACCATCTACAAGGAGATTAACAGCACGTTAGAAAAAAAACAAGTAAAAACGAATATCCGTGACCATCGTGGCAAGGCAGGAAAGGGTTTAAGGATTTACACCGCGCATCAATTTGTCTTGAACTCCGCCACATCCGAAGTCGAGGTATTATTATTACTATCGCGGGTAACGATTTTCCAGTAATAGGTAGTGCTGGGATTTACACTTACATTGCTTATAGTGGGCGACTTGATGTGGCTTTTATAAAGCGGGGTTGATGCCGTTGTTCCAAAATATAAATCATAATCAACTATGTCATTATCGACAGAGCCACCCTGCCAACTCAATGTAATTCCGGCGGATGATGGCACAGTAATTATCCGCCCCATTGCAGGACTTAAATTATCGGCTGGAAAAGGTGCATAAGTTGTTATTCCATCTCCGGAATTATAAAATTTCCAGGTTTCGCTTTTGGCGGTACTACTGCTTTGGTTAGATTTGGAAACAACATACCATGAATAAGGCGTATTTCGGCTCACTGTCACATCTGCACTGTTACCCGCCGCAGCTGTAGCCAGCGTATCGCCTGTAAGCAAATTTTTAACAACAACTGTATAACTATCGGAATTACCACCATCGTTCCAGTGAAATTGAATCGTGCTGTTCAATTGCGAAACTACCGCACCTGATACACAAACCGCGTTCTGAGCCGGAAACACTAATATAGCACTCTTTGGTGCCGGTGGTGTGGGTGATACATTGTCTGTATGTTTTCCGGTGCAACCGGCTATTAATAAACTTAATACTATAAGTAAAAATGAATATCTCATTGTTTTAATACTTTAAATATAACTGAGGTAGAGCCAAGAGTAACCCTTAGCACATAGGTACCGATCATAAAATTTGGCACGTACACTTGCAATTTACCATTATTGTTTGCGGCTTGTTTATTATAAACTATTTTGCCAAATGAATCGCTAATAGTTATCCCTGCAGTTGATACCTTGCTCCCACCCAGGTCAATATTCAATACATCGATAAATGGTACAGGGTAAACGGTAATCACATCCATATTAATTACCTTTTGTATAACGCCCTGACAGGCCTTATCAGTCTGAATCTGCAGCTGATTGGCACCGTTATTCAAAGGTAGATTTACTTGGCTGGCATTTGTTTGATAAGTTTTTCCGTTAAGATTAATGTAATAGGTATTAGCCCCTGCCAAATCTATAGTTACTGTCCGTGAAGTTTGATTAACAACCGAATAAGCCGAAAGTAACTTTGGCTCGGTTACGTTTACCGAGTAACACCGTTGGAAAGTACTATTTCCGGATATACCAATACATATATTATACACGCCTGTATCAAGGCTATTAATAGTTAGGTTATCAGTAAAGGAAAGATTCTTTGTAAAGCCGCCTGGGCCGGTGACTGTAACTGTGTAGTTTAATACATCCTGGGCTTTGATGCCAATAGAGCCATTCGCGCTGCCCCGACATGATGCACTGGTAACAGAAACCATAAAATTACTGTCTGGTAAGGCTACTTTCCCTTGCTGTATAACAACATTCAAAACGGAGGATTTTTGCATATTCAACGCTTTGCTGGTTTCTACAACTGTAACCAGGCCATTACCTGGCTTGCCCCAGTTAACAGTAGCCTGGTTAGATGATGACTTAATACTAACATTGTTGGTTGCCGTCCAGCTAAAAGAGTTTGTACTCACAGGAGTGGAATAAATTATATTAGCGGCATAATTTGCCACTGTATCCGGACCGGTTATCTCCGGAGCCGGCATATCTTCTACATCAACGGCTATTGTTCTGCTTTGTCCGTTGCTGCAGTTGTTATAAGGTGTAACTTGTAACGTATATTTGCCACCGTTTTTCCAGGATACGATGACTTGGTTATTATGATATTCTACAAACTGAGCACCTGAAATATTCCATTTGTAATAGGTGTTTGGTACTGCTGCAACCGTATAAGCTGTTTTTATCCCCGAAACAACAACTGTATCTCCGGCAATGTAACCTGCATTTACGGGCGGCAGGCTTATATTGTTCAATTTCATCAGCCAGCCGCTATATCCAGCAATGAACAGCTGTCCGTCATTTATCTGGAAGCTCGGGAAGCCATATCCATTTCCAGGTTGAAGTATCTGAGACCAGTTTAGGCCTCCGTCTACGGTTTCGTATATCTGCGTTCCCCCTTGTCCTTCATCGTATGCGGTATATGCATAACCATGCATATTGTCAACAAACTGCATATTCATAATATCCAGCTGCATTGACGTAGTTAGTTGTGTCCAGGTTTGGCCGCCATCGGTAGTTCGCAGCAAAAGGCCCTTAACTCCTCCTGCAAGCCCTGTTAATGCATCAAAAAAATGCAAAGAGAGTATAATCTGATCGTCTTGAAAATTTGTCGATTTCCAGGTACTTCCTCCATCTGTAGATTTATAAAGAGGCATCTCAATACCTGTGGTATAAACTGTAAGCCGATCGGCAATGCTGATGTTTCGAAGGCCCAAACCAAGCGGCTTTAATACAGGAGACCATGTATCTCCGCCGTCATTTGTCCGGTATAGTGTTTGCCCATTTGCGTAGAAGCCTAAATTTGAATTATAAAAAGTAACAGGTACTGCAACAGGTGTGGTTGTATCTTTGTTTTTTAACACCCAGGTATTGCCTCCGTCTGTTGATTTATAAAGGTTATAATCATCTGCATAAAAACCGGTATCGGCATTTAAAAAAACACCGGTTGTTAAATAATCACCATATGGTATACTGATATTCATCGGCTTCCAGGTTGTGCCACCGTCCGTGGTCTTTAAACTTGTACTACCAAAAACATACCCGGTACCATTAGCAAACAGATTGCCCGCAACATAAGTGCTATTGCCAATATAAGATTGTTGTACCCATGTGCCTTTGCCGCTACCAGTGTAAATAACGCTTCCTTGCTGCGCAGTTGCTCCCAATCCGTCAGCATGCCCCACCAGGCAAAGATTCGTACCTTTGTTATCAAAAGCCAGTGCAGTAAATACACCTGCCTGGCCAACAGTTTGCATTGTCCAGGTATGCCCACCATCGGCAGTTACATATAAGTAAGCACTATTAAATCCTGCCAGCGCATAACCGTTGTTTGAATCGCGAAAGTAGATACGGTCTACTATTCCATCTGATTGCAAAACACCGCTGCGTGCCCATGTGTTGCCGCCATCTGTTGTTTGCAAAACATCGCCGTTATTACTGGTCATATAACCAACTTTAGCGCTAACAAAGGTGATGTTACTAAAGTCTGTACTTGATCCCACCGCACTTACAGAGATAGCCTGCCATGTGTTTCCACCGTCGGTAGTGCGCACAAGCGTACCGGATGAACCGCAGATAAAGCCTGTATTTTTATCGGTAAACCATACGCCGTAAAAGTTACTTTCATAATTGGTGTAGGAAAGCTGATTCCAGTTATGTCCGCCGTCGGTTGTTTTGAATACCGAACTTGGATTGTATGCATTACTGTTTGTAACTACATAACCAACAGAATCAGAAGCGAAATACATATTCGTAAAACCTGACGCATATTGCGGACTTGGCGGCCAGGTAAGCGGAAACCATGTATTTCCGCCGTCTTCGGTTTTAAGCATCGGTGGCGACTGGCCCGATATGTACCCTGTTTTACTGCTGGTAAATTGTACCCTGTAAAAATCATTCGTTAT
This sequence comes from Mucilaginibacter rubeus, assembly GCF_014643835.1. Lineage (GTDB taxonomy): Bacteria > Bacteroidota > Bacteroidia > Sphingobacteriales > Sphingobacteriaceae > Mucilaginibacter > Mucilaginibacter rubeus. Next base: position 1,499,990 of record NZ_BMKD01000001.1, read on the forward strand.
ACCGCTATTTACTTTTTTCCAGGTTTGCCCTGCATCATCCGACTTAAGGATTACACCACCCGTTCCCACTGCAACGATACGGGTACCTGCGTAAGTTGCATCATTAAGTGAATAGGTTAAATTTTGAAATGATTTGGCGCAGGCTTCTGCCAGGTTAGCCTGCTGATTGCTTACCTTGATTGCAAATATTTTTTGAATAGTTGAGGTTCCCATGGTAGCCTGTACCCGGATAGAATATGTATTTCTGATCGCAAAATTAAAGATTGAGGCAGATTGCAACGTTCCATTTACTATCGTAAAACTACCGTTATCGGCACTACCGTTGCCTGCTACCAACTGGTATTGGTATCCGGAGCCATTAGTCACCCCGAAAGCTCCTATTGAGGTATTTACAGGTAACTTTTCGCTGATGACCTTATTTGATAAGGTAAAAGCGGCATTGCTGTCGGCAAAAACAATCTCTTTATTAAGCCCCCCGGAAGGAACTACGGGCGTTTTCATCACTGTACCAGACGCCGTGCCGTTTAAATTATATATAAAGTCCGTTTCGCCGCTGTTATCATTACTTTTTATTGTTAGCAACGCGCCAACCTGTTCGGCTTTAAGTGGCGAATATAACAGGTTAAAACTTGTTTGGCCGCCCGGCGGTAAAGTTTGGGGCGGAGTACCATTTACATAAAAGGACGCTCCCGAAACGCTTATTTCGCTAAAAACAAGTGCATTGTTACCTGTATTGGTCAGATTTACCTGATTAGTCACCACGCTATCTGGTTTTGATGCAATAGCTGATGTAGCCCCATTAACCAGTTTTTGTTGTTTCATGCTAACTTGCAACTGTCCGGCCGGCTCATTATTCCAAAGCCCTACGGGATAATTTGAATTAATTGTAAAGTAAAGATGGCCGTTGCCATCAAACAAACCTTGAGGCTGAGTTGGCTGATTGATGGCCTGACTGGCTGTAGTGCCGTTGTAACTCCATAATGCGCCCTGACTGCTAAAAAATAATTTACCGTTTGATACTACGGGCGTAATATTGTAGTCTACCATAGCATTTGCAGCTTGAACAGTACCTGCGGCAGTTCCATCCGAAGTATATAGCTTAGCATTAGAGGTAGCAGCAAAGTATAATTTGTTATTAAAATTGACAAAGTTGCGCATATTATTGTACGCAAGCCCCTGCGGCCAATCGTATGACCCAACTATTTTTGTACCGGCTGGGGTGCAGTCACTCGTCCATAAAACATCAGTGCCGCTTGAACCTATACCGCTGGTGCGGATGGAGAAAAAAAAGTTGGATCCCACCGCGGTTATGTTGTCGATAGTACTGGTAGAATAACCGCCCGGGTTAAATGACTGAAGCAGAACAGGCTTACTGCTTGATGGCGACAACGCATAAAGATTCACGTTCTGAAAGTAGTAGTTTTCATCAGTAATGAAAACCAGATTATTGTTTATATTGGTCAGCATACCAAGAATCTGGTTATTATCGACAGGGATTTGTTTAGTACCGGCAGCCGTACCGTCTGATGCCCAAAGCCCGTTTTTGCTAAAATATAACTTATTACCCGCCACTACTAACTGTGAAATAATAGAATAGTCATTTACAGTTACCTGCACCGTACCATTTGATGTGCCATCAGTTTTCCAAAGCGAAAAGGTGATCCCATCGGATGTTCCTACAAAATAAAGAAGACCATTGTAAGTTGTAAACAGCCTGGGTTGGAAACCGTAGCCTGTAGGTGTAGGGCCTACATTTTTAACCATCATTGTGCCATTGACTGTACCGTCGCTTCTCCACAACTGTGTGCCATGAATACCATCATTGGCTGCGAAATAGGCGTTGCCTTTAAAAATGCCGATAGATGTTATGCCCGATCCGTTTGTGCCGGTGTAAATGTCTTTCACCATCACCGTGCCGGCTACTGTACCATCTGTTTTCCATAATTCCGGTCCGTGTATGCCATCATCACCAGCAAACAACATCCCGTTGCCGAATTGTACAAAAGCCGACACCGAATTGAAATTCTTTATAAAATTTTGCGAATGAGCTTCGGTAACCCCAATAAAACAGGCAATAAAAAACAAGCCTAATTTTTTTATCATAACAATAATTGTAATAAGCTACTTAGTTAACAAGGTTATAATCAAACATGAGTAAATCACCGGAAACATAACAGGAATGATGTAATGCGTAGGATTAATAGGCGCAGTACCTTTGTTAAGAATTGTGATAAATATATGTTTAGTTATGCGTACTAAGTTAAGTCATATTTTCATAATGTACAAAGGAGAACTTTTAACAGAAAAAGATAACATTAAAGCATTCATCGGTATCCCGCATAAAATCTATAACGGCATGTAAATGACCAAAAAAACCAATCAGTATCAGTTGTTGGCAATACTTACAAATCTTGCGGGAAACATTTGGCAGAATTAATACCTAACTAACAACTTGAGTTAATTAATAAAAAGTCAGTTAAAATATCTTACAGCTACAGCTTGGTTATTTTGCAAAAAAAAACCGCCCCATAACAGGGCGGCCTTCAAACCAAACTAACTACTTTATGAAAACAGTCTTTAATTATTTTACAGCTATTTCTCTTGTTTGAAATTTAGCTTCTTCTCTTTTTGCTACAGTAAGTTTCAAAATACCATCGGTATAATCTGCTTCAATTTTTGATTGATCGGCACTTTCAGGTAATGTGAATGACCTTACAAATGAATTGTAGCTGTATTCACGTTTGCTAAATTTTTTACCTTCTTCAACATTTTCGGCTTTCTTTTCTGCAGCTACACTTAATACATTTTTGTCGAGATTGATTTTAAAATCTTCTTTCTTTAAGCCAGGTACAGCCAGTTCAACATGAAACTCATTTTCGGTTTCTGCGATGTTAGCTGCAGGCACACGGGCAATCAGTTTATCACTTAAAAATGAATCATTGATCAGTGAATCAAATACATCACTAAAAAATGGGTTAGCTGAAGTGTTTTTAAGGCCGTTGTTAAATTTTACTAATGTCATTTTTATATCCTCCTAAAGTTTTGTTTTTTGTTAACTTCGTAACCTATTGATCAACTGCTGTACCAACAGCAAAACCGCCTATATTAAACGACAAAAAGTCACTATTAAATATTTTAGGCAGACAAAATGACCGAAAATGGCTGAAAAACTTACAGATTATAAATATAAAACCCTTATCCCTATCCGCTTTTCGGATATCGATTCATTTGGACACGTAAACAACGCAGTATATCTTACTTATTTTGAAATAGCCCGGATTGGTTATTGGAAGGAAATTATCAACTGGGACTGGAGCAATACCGGCATTATCCTGGGCCGGTCGGAGATCAACTATCTTAAGCCTATTACTGTTCAGGATAATATTGCCTGCTATGTACGTACCATCCGCATAGGCAACAGCAGTTTTGATATGATGCATGTATTGGTAAAAATAACCCCCAATGGCGAAGAAATTGTAACAACCGGCAAAACGGTTTGTATCAGCTACGATTACTCGGCCAATAAATCTGTTTCTATCCCATCACCTGAAAGGCACAGGATGATCAATTATGACGAACCGAGGTTAATTCTGAATACGAATTGATGTATTGATGTGCAAATTTCAAATGTGCAGATGAAACGTGTATTGTACAAGATTTCAAATGTACGAATATGCATATGTAGCTTATCTACGCTTACATATCTAATTCAAGCATTTGCACATTTGAAATCTGCATATTTGCACATCCATAATCTGCACATCTGAAATCTAAAATATCTTTCCCGGGTTCAAAATTCCTTTAGGATCAAACACGTGCTTTATTCCTTTCCACAACGCAAAATGCATTTCCGAATATTTTATCGGCATAAACTCTTTTTGCACCAGGCCAATTCCGTGCTCACCCGACAAGGTGCCGCCAAGCAATACAGTTAATTCAAATATCTCCTGGATGCCGGATTTGAGCTTATTATTCCAATCTTCATCGCTCATGTTGGCTTTAATGATATTTACATGCAGGTTTCCGTCGCCTGCATGGCCATAACAAACTGATTCAAAGCCGTATTTAGCACCCGTTTCTTTTATTCCTTTAATTAATTGTGGCAGTGCAGCACGCGGCACAACGGTATCTTCCTCTTTATAAACCGAGTTTGATTTCACCGATACTGCCATGGTACGCCTTAAACGCCAGAGTTCTTCTTTTTGAGCGGTCGAATCGGCAAACAACACATCGCGGCAGTCAAACTCTTCAAGCACTGCATTTATTTTTTCACAATCGGTAAAAATCACGTCCTGGTTGGTACCATCTACTTCAATCAATAAAAACGCTTCAATACCATCCTGCAAATCAAAAGCAATATCATCATGCTCCTTAACCCACTCCACTCCTCTTCGCTCCATAAATTCCAGTGCAGACGGGATGATCCCTGCCCTGAATATAGCCGAAACAGCTGCGCAAGCCATTTCATTGGTTGGGAATGAGGCCAGCATCAAAGCATCTAAAGTTGGAGCAGGAATAAGCTTTACCACAATTTTGGTAACAATGCCAAGAGTGCCCTCCGAACCAATCATCAATTGGGTTAAATTATAACCCGATGCATATTTAAGGGTGTTTGCACCCGTCCATATGATCTCGCCCGATGTTAAAACAACCTGTAAGTTCAACACATACTCCCTGATGGTACCATATTTAACAACGCGCGGCCCGCCTGAACCATGGGATACGTTGCCTCCAATAAAGCAACTGCCTTTACTGGCCGGGTCAACAGGGTATAACAAGCCTTTTGCAGCCACTGCGTTCATGAACTCCTCGGTTATAACACCGGGCTCGACAGTGGCCTGCAGGTTTTGTTCATCAATTTCAAGGATTTTATTAAAACGTTCCATGGCTATCAGCAAACCACCATTAACCGGCAGGGCGCCACCGCTTAAACCAGTACCTGCCCCGCGCGGCGTTACCGGGATCAGGTTTTCGTTACAGATTTTCAACAATGCAGCAACCTCTTCGGGGCTTTGCGGGCGGGCTACTACTTCCGGATAATAAACCAGGTCTTCGGTTTCGTCATGGCTGTACTTTTCAAGGCTTTCGTGGCCGGTTAAAACATTACCGGTGCCAACAATTGCGGTTATAGCCTCTAATATTTGAGCCGATATTTTATTGAATTCCATGATCAGGATTTCTTGTAATTTATAATAACAGCCGAATGCGCTACCTTACCGCTTAAGGGCGGAGTAAGTTTTTTAATGGTAACCTCAATACTTTCAACAAACGGGTATTTCTTTTTTATACGATCGATAATTGCCTGACCAACGGTTTCAATCAATTTACGTGGTTGTTTCATCTCTTCGCATGTTATAATATACACACGTTCATAATCAACAGTTTTGCTTAGATTATCTTCCAGCAAATCGCCGGGAGGCACAAAACCAACATTCACATCAACTAAAAAACGGCAACCTATTTTTTGTTCTTCGGGATAAAATCCATGGTACGCGAAAAACTCCGCGCCCTGCAAGGCTATATTGATCATGGCCAAAAATAAAAAAAAGCCCTCTCTAAATCTCACTCTCTATAGAAAGACTTTTCAAAATATTTTTATTTCGGCTGATTTCCAGCACCTCAAAAAATATTTTGCAATCAAAAACATGCTTTAAACCGTTTAAACCTGCTTTTTACCATAAAGTGGCTTCACGCATCAAAAAACGGCCTTTTCGACTTGCTTTTACCGGCGATAAATGCTTTATATTTGCCCACCAACTATAATATTATGGCCAAAACAGATCTGTACGAAGCCCCCGATTATTATTTATTAGATGAGTTACTAACCGATGAGCATAAACTGATCCGCTCATCAGTTCGTGATTGGGTGAAGAAGGAATTGAGCCCCATTATTGAAGAATACGCTCAAAAAGCTGAATTCCCTTCACAGCTGTTAAAGGGCCTTGCCGAAATAGGCGCTTTTGGGCCTACCATACCGGTAGAATATGGCGGAGCAGGCTTAGATTATACTGCTTACGGCATTATTATGCAGGAATTGGAGCGCGGCGATTCGGGCATCCGTTCAACAGCATCTGTTCAGGGTTCGCTGGTGATGTATCCCATTTATGCCTACGGCAGTGAAGAACAGCGTAAAAAATATCTGCCCAAGCTGGCGAACGGCGAATTAATGGGATGCTTTGGGCTTACCGAGCCCGATCATGGCTCAAACCCTGGTGGCATGACCACCAACATTAAAGATGCCGGCGACCATTATATCCTTAATGGCGCTAAAATGTGGATCTCCAATTCGCCTTTTGCTGATATTGCAGTTGTTTGGGCCAAGGATGAAGCTGGTAAAATTCGCGGGCTGATAGTTGAGCGCGGCATGGAAGGTTTCACTACACCTACAACCCATAATAAATGGTCGTTAAGGGCATCGGCAACCGGTGAGCTTGTTTTTGATCATGTTAAAGTCCCCAAAGAGAACCTGCTACCCAACGTAGCTGGTATAAAAGGCCCCTTGGGTTGTTTAAACCAGGCTCGTTATGGCATTGCCTGGGGTGCATTAGGCGCCGCGATGGATTGTTACGACACAGCCCTCCGTTACACCAAAGAACGTGAGCAGTTTGGCCGGCCAATAGCAGGATTTCAGCTTCAGCAAAAAAAACTGGCCGAAATGATAACTGAAATTACCAAAGGACAGTTGTTAGTTTGGCGCCTTGGGGTACTTAAAAACGAAAACAGGGCTACTCCTGCCCAAATATCAATGGCTAAGCGAAACAGCGTTGAAACGGCCATTACTATAGCCCGTGAAGCCCGGCAAATGCTCGGCGGTATGGGCATTACCGGCGAGTATCCTATTATGCGGCACATGATGAACCTTGAATCGGTAATAACTTATGAAGGTACGCATGATATCCACCTGCTTATTACCGGTATGGATGTTACCGGACTCGATGCTTTTAAATAATGGATAATCAATATACTTTGACTTTTAGCAGCGCCGGTGTTATTCATGCGCATAAATATTGCTCATTATAATTATGAGCGTTATATTTGTTGTGTAACCACTTAATGTTGTCAACCCCTGATAGCCCAGTTAGTTTAAACAAACTGCTGGTCAACCATTTAATTTGGCTGGCCCTCGCTTTTCTATTGATATTTAATTCCTGTGCAAATAGCATCAATGATACAGGCGATTACTCCAGGCAGTTTAAAACAATATTTGATACGGTAAACCTGTATAATGGCGAAAGGTCTCAACCACATAAGGGCATTCGGTACCTTGACTCAGCTTACCGTACTATAAAAAACCCATTTGTAAGCGACAGGTTCCGTTTTTATGCCTTCCATTTTCTTTACAATTTAAAAGGGCTGCATGACCCTAAAAAAGCCATGCTTTATGCTGATACGATGCGGGCTGTGGCTACCGAAAGTGTTACCCCGGATCAGCATATTAAATTAACTGCCGAAGCCGATTTCGCTACCGGCGATGCCTATTCGGCCCTGGTAAGGTACGATCAGGCTTACAGGTATTTTTACAAGGGTTACTCTATCGGCAAAAACGCCATTGACGATGCCATCCTGGCCGAATACACCTACCGGATGGGGATGATCATGTTTAAACAGGGGCATTTTAGAGAAGCGGCCAATTATTTCAAGATCAGCCACAGGCAAAGCTATGCCTATCCCGATGATTTTCGCGCCTTTTACCAGCGACAAGAACTTTTGGATAATATTGGCGAGAGCTATAAAAACAGTGGCGATATTGACAGCTCAAGCTTTTATTTAAATAAAGCGCTTGTTTATATCAATGAAAACAGTTCCAGGTTTGCCGAAAGAGCAAACCTGCTTGAAGTTGCAAGAGGTGTGGTATACGGCAACCAGGGCGATCTGGCTTTATTAACCCATAATTATAACCAGGCACACGAATTACTGAAAAAAAGTATCGCCATTAATTTAAAACAAGGTTATGACAACCGCGATGCCGAATTAACCGAAATAAAACTTGCCCGGCTATATTTAATAACCAATAAACCAAACGACCTTTTTGAACTGCTGAAAAGACTCCGCGCCCAGCTCGATGCTATCAAAAATGATGACGCTGAAACCAACTGGAATGGGTTAATGAGTACTTATTACCTGCAAAAAAAAGATTACCAGAATAGCTTGTTGTATTTAAAAAACTATTCATCATTAAAAGATTCGGCAACAAAAAGGACTTCATCGTTAAAACGGACGGATATTAATCAACAACAGGCCAATTTTGATAAAGAAAATCAGATAGAAGACCTTAAAAGCCACAATAAACTGCAATTGATATACATTTACCTTGCTGTGCTTTTTTCAGTGATGGCAGTGATCATTATCTTCCTTGTTTTTCGTAACCTTAAAAGGTCAAAAAGAGATATCGTAGCTATAAAAACACTAAATGACCAAATTAAGCTGCAAAAAACGGAATTAGAAAACACACTTGAAGAAGTAAACCGGGGTAGCCGGGAAAAAGACCGAATTCTACGGGCTGTAGCACATGACCTCCGCAATCCGCTCGGAGGAATAGCATCGTTATCGGCCTCAATGGTTGATGATGCACGTGATGAAGAACAAACAGACCTGATCAACCTCATAAAAGAAACTTCCTATAATTCCCTCGAACTCATTAATGAAATCTTAGAGGCGGCAAATACTGCCAACATGACTTTTAATAAAGAATGGGTTGAAATTAACAGCCTCATTAATAAAAGTGTTGATCTGCTGCGGTTTAAGGCGGCCGAAAAAGACCAGGATATCATGCTTAGCTTATTGGATACACCTACTGAAATATTGATAAACAGGGAAAAAATATGGCGGGTTATCAGCAACCTTATCAGTAATGCCATAAAGTTTAGTCCCAAAGGTGCCGTTATTTATGTAATTGTAAACCAAAAACATCAAGGCGTTGAAATATGTGTTAAAGATTACGGTATAGGTATTCCTGATAAATTACAGCAACAGGTGTTTAATATGTTTACCGAAGCTAAACGGCCTGGCACCGACGGCGAAAAATCATTTGGCCTCGGGCTTTCCATCTGCCGTCAAATAGTTGAAAAACATAGCGGCAGGATCTGGCTAAAAAGTGAATCAAATAATGGTTCAAGTTTTTACGTCTATCTTCCGGCTCAGGCGTCTTAATATATCAGTTATTCCAAACCGATTTACTTTGAACGGATGATAAATAGATAAAAAAATTGGTAAAACGGCCTGGTCATTTTTATTTTTTTTATAGATTACCCTTGTTTTACAACTAACTCTAAACCTCGCATAATTTAATATTGATGTTTATATACACAAGCTTCAGGCAAATATGGCTAACCGGTAATATACAGGGTTGTTTGCTTTTTGTTTGCTTTTTGCTGATAACCACTTCATGCGGGCAACAGTCAAAGGGCTTTCTTTCGTCTTCAGCATATAATAAAGCCGTTGACACTGCAACTATAATGTATGATAATGGGCATCATAAAGCAGCAGTAAATTATCTTGATTCAGCTTTCCGTCATTCAAGCAACCTTAGCTTCAAACAAGTTTATAATTACTATTATTTTATCTACAATTATGCTTCGCATATAAAGGCCGATCGAAAAATGGCTTTGCTGTACGCCGACAGTATGCTCAATGTTTTCGATACGCCGGAGAAGAAGCTAAAATTTACCAGTGAATATGGACAGGCTCATCTTGCCAAAGGAGACGTGTTATTTGACGAACATCGTTACAACGAAGCTTACGGTTATTTTTACGAAGGGAAAGTAATTGCCAATAATAACCTTGATGAATGTACCATGGGTGATTATAGCTATCGCATGGGCATGATACTATATAAGCAGGAACATTACAGCCGGGCCGCAGAATATTTTAAGGAAAGCTTTGATGAAACCAGGTCATGCGAAGGGAACTTCAATTATTTTTATCGCAGACAGGAATTATTGAATAATATAGGTTTAAGCTACAGTAAAATGTTGATGAATGATAGTGCCATGTATTTTTACAACAAGGCCCTTGATTACATTAATGATAACACAGCAAGGTTTAAAGACAGGCCCCAAATGGGGGAAGTATCCAAGGGCGTTGTATATGGCAATATGGCTGATATAAGTATCAGGCAAAAAGATTATAACAAGGCTAAAAGCCTGCTTAGAAAAAGTATAGCTATCAATCTGCGCAAAGGAAACGATAATAATGACGCTCAACACTCCGAATTAAAACTTGCATCTATATACGATCGGCAAAACTTAAATGACTCTTTATTAAACCTCCTCAATATTATCAGCCTCCAGTTTGATAGTGTTCAAAGTCGGGAAACCAAACAAAACTGGCACTTATTGATGTCAAATTATTTCGAGAAGCAGAATAATCATCAGCAGGCAATGACGCACTATAAGCAATACGATGAGCTTAAGGACATCATAGTAAATGAAAACAAAAAACTAAAAGAAGCCGACGTTGCAGAACAGGTTAAAAGCCTTGAAAAAGATAACGAGTTTAATAACCTTAAAAAAAACAATGAATTGCAGCATATTTATCTGAGAGTAACTGTTGTTTTTGCCCTGATGCTCATTATTATCATTTCCCTGGTATTTTTAAACTGGCAAAAATCAAAAAAGAACATTAAAACACTTGGAAGCCTTAATAACCAGATAAACCATCAAAACCACCACCTTGAAAGCGCCCTCCGTGATTTAAAACTCAATAACCAGGAAAAGGACCGGATTTTACGCACTGTTGCACATGATCTGCGCAACCCTATAGGCGGAATAGCCTCGCTTACCAGCGTAATGACAGAGGAAAATTACAGCGACGAACAAAAAGAGCTGCTAAATATTATCCGGGAAACTTCATTTAACTCCATTGAACTAATCAATGAAATTCTGGAAGCCACTGAATCCGCTTCGGCTATATTACATAAAGAAGCGGTTGAAGTTAATTCCTTATTGAGCAATAGTGTTGAGTTGATGCGTTTTAAGGCCGCTGAAAAGCAGCAGATTATCAATACTTTCCTGTTAAATTCACCACTCGAAATTTACATTAGCCGTGAAAAAATATGGCGGGTGATCAGCAATCTGATCAGTAATGCTATTAAATTCAGTCCGGAAGGATCGGCTATTTTGGTTATGGCCATTGATTTGGAAAACGAAATCCAGATTTCAGTAAAAGATCACGGTATAGGGATTCCCGAAAAGCTAAAAAACCAGGTGTTTAACATGTTTACAGATGCCAAACGGCCCGGAACTGCGGGCGAAAAATCATTTGGCCTTGGCCTTTCCATCTGTAAGCAAATTATTGAAGATCATAACGGCCGTATCTGGTTTGAGAGCGATACCGAAAATGGCACGTCTTTTAATTTCACGCTCCCTAAAAACTAACAGCTTATTTCAAAAATCCAGCATACCACCTGCCGGATGCTTTAACCGTGCGCTGCTGGGTTGCATGATCAACATGGATCAGCCCAAAACGCGGATGATAACCTTCGGCCCATTCAAAATTGTCGGTGAGGGTCCACACAAAATAGCCATTAACCTTACAGCCTTCATTTTTTGCCTTTAACACCTGTGCTATGTAATCCTTTAAATACTTTAATCTTTTGGGGTCATTTACTTCACCATCAGTAACCTCGTCGGGAAAAGCTGATCCATTTTCCGTAACGATAATCTTTTTAACATTAGGATATGCATCATATTTTTTGATCATATGGTAAATAGAAGGCGGGTAAACCTCCCAGCGCATAGCTGTAAGATCAACGCCCCTCTTTTCGGCTTTGACCATACTTGCTTTGATATAGGGCGTAAAAAAAGAATATTTTACAATTTCGCGGGTGTAATTCTGTATGCCGATAAAATCAAAATCAAATCTCAGCTTATCCTCGTCGCCGGGGTAAAAATACTTTTTCAGGTCGTTAAGCGCAGGCAGGTCTTTTATTGGGTAACCCATGCCCAACAAAGGTTCAATATATAGCCGATTGATCAGCGCGTCGGCACGAACGGCGGCAGCTATATCCCTGGGTTTATCGGTATAAGGCTCTATTTGCGAACACGAAAATGTGGTACCTATTTGCGTTGTTGAGGACAGCAATCTTCGCAGGATCCTGCCACCTTCAGCAATACTCATGGTAACGTGATGTATGGCGGGTACAAAGTTTTTCATACCACTGCGTCCCGGCGCATGGATGCCAAAAAAATAGCCGGCTCCCGTAAAAACTACAGGCTCGTTCATTACCATCCAATGTTTTACCCTATCGCCAAAGTTTTGAGCACAGATAGTGATAAACTCACTAAACCAGGTTATTGCTTCACGATTTGTCCAGCCGCCTTTAACTTCAAGCACATGCGGAAGGTCCCAGTGATAAACAGTTAACCAGGGTTCAACGCCTTGCTTAAGGCAGTAGTTAATTACCCGGTTATAATAATCAATGCCGGCCTGGTTAATTTTCCCGGTGCCTTCGGGCAAAATACGGGTCCAGGATATAGAAAAACGAAAATTGGGGATATTAAGTTCTTTTATGAGGTCGATATCACGCTCATACAAATTGTAAAAATCGCAAGCAGTTTGTGCATGGTCGCCATTCAGGATCTTTCCTTTTTTTGTGGTAAAAACATCCCACACAGATTGTCCTTTTCCATCGGCATCATGAGATCCTTCTACCTGAAAAGCAGCAGTTGAAACGCCCCATTCAAAGTCGGCACCAAAAAGATCTTTGCTTAAATGTATTTCCCGGTCAGTAAGTTCCATTAATTTGAGCTGCAAAAGCCCAAAAGTGCAATTATATTTATAAATGAAGAATTATAAGTGATAACTTAATGTATGAACGACGAACGCATACTTTTAAGCATAATCCACTGACGGAAATTGATCAGCAGTTTCGAAATATTGATAATGAATTTCATGCCCTTATGTTATTTAACTTTAAAAATAAAGGTAACAAGCAGATGTTTGCTGAATGTGACAACTATGTTATTTAATTGTTAACCAGCATTTTCATAAATATACAAAATTGCTTTAATACATTAGCCATTAATTTACAAACGCTATGAAAACACACTTTATAAAAATGTTTGGTTATAACCTGTTTGCCAATCAGCAGTTGATACAGACAATGGAAGCAAACGGTTCGCCGGAGGTAACGCTTAAACTGATGGGCCATCTGCTGGCCGCCGAACAGGCATGGCTCGAAAGATGCAAACTTATCCCTTCTTCTCTGCCTAACACATGGCCCGAAAATGTTACAATTGAGCAATGCAAAAAACAGGTACCGGAGCGTTATGAAGCATGGGTCACATTTTTACACGAAATCAATGAGGAAGATCTGAATAACATAATTCCGTATCATAGCTTTACCGGCGACTATTTTGAAAACCAACTTGGCGATATTATTACGCAGGTTCTTAATCATGGTACACATACCAGGGCCCAAATTGGGCAACAGCTAAAGTTTGCGGGTACAAAAACTTTACCTGTTACAGACTATAGTTATTATTTAAGAGTGTTAAACAGCTAAACATTTAGCATATTTGCCAAGTTTTATCACGCATCAAAAACCATGAAAAAACATCTATTCGCATCCGTGGGCGTTGCCCTGCTATTAGGTTGTACCGACACTAAAAAACAGGAAAAAGATCTTTTGAACCAGGTAATTGCCGTACATGATAAAGTAATGGCCAATGACGAGCAATTGATGAAAAATAAGATGCTGCTGGATAGCCTTGTAAAAAACAATGCCCCAAATATCAATAAAGACACAGCAAAAGTGTATTTAAAACTGGTGGATGATGCCGATAATGCCATGAGCGACTGGATGCATAAATTTGATGCGGAAAATAAAGGCAAATCGCACCAGGAAATTATGGACTATCTTGAAGCTCAAAAGAAGCTCATCAGCAAAATAGATACGCAAATAAATGTAGCTGTTACCGGCTCAACTAAATATATAACCCAAATACCGGCAAAAAAATGAGGAAATTGTGGATAGGCATTGTGATATTAATGCTTTTCAATGCCTGCAAATCAAATACTAAAACCGCCCTTCCCATATTGGGTTATAAAACTCCGGTAACTAAAACGGTTAATGGCAAAACAGTAACAGATACTGAGTACGCCACTATCCCACCCTTCGAGTTTGTAAACCAGTATGCTGATACCATCACTCAGAAAAACCTGGATGGAAAAATTTATGTAGCCGACTTTTTTTTCACCACCTGCCCTTCTATTTGCCCGGTGATGCACCGAAATATGCTTAATGTATACAAGGAGTTTAAGAATGATGATAACTTCAGGATCATTTCGCATACCATCGATCCCAAATATGATACCGTGCCTGTATTAAAACGCTATGCGGATAAATTAGGGATTGCGGGCAATACCTGGTGGTTGCTGCATGGTGAAAAAGGCGATACTTATAAAATTGCCAAAAGCTACCTGCAAAGTGTATCTGAAAAAAATCCCAAAGGCGAATACATTCATGATGGCTTCTTTATTTTAATAGATAAACAGAAACGCCTTCGCGGTACTTACGAAGGAACAGACCCGGCAGAAGTAACCAAACTGATTGCCGATATCAAAACCCTGAAAGCCGAACCTGACCAAATTGCCGCCAAATGAAATTAAAGGTAATAGGCATTATAGCCATTTTGTTAGTTGTAGTTGGCGCATCATGCCAAAGCGATGATCAAATTGAGTTTAAACGCTATTACTCGGGCGGGAGCCTTGTTTACCAGCAGCATTGTCAAAATTGCCATGGCGATAAAGGACAAGGTTTATCGGCACTTATTCCTCCATTAACAGATTCAATTTATTTAAAAAATAATAAGAGAAAACTTGCCTGCTTTATCAAAAATGGCCTTAAGGGAAAAATAACCGTAGCAGGCCGCTCTTTTGACGACCAAATGCAGCCTGATGATATAGCCCCTCTTGAAATTGCTAAAGTGCTTACTTACGTTACAAATTCTTTTGGTAATAATATGGGAACTGTTACATTGCAACAGGTTCAGGATGATTTGAATAATTGTCAATAGTTTTTGTTCATAGATGATAGTTCATGGTTCATAGTTTATGATAAATACCCTAAGCTATGAACCATGAACTACAAGCTTTTGCTATGATCTATGAACCATCAACCATGAACTAAACTAATTTCCCTATCTTTACAACCGCAAAACGTTCTATCGCTGCCAGCTTGTTTGGCGGAGGAAAGTCCGGGCAACACAGAGCATCCTGCTTCCTAACGGGAAGGCGCCGGCAGCCGGCGACAGCAAAGTGCCACAGAGAAAATACCGCCCGCTTAGGTGGGTAAGGGTGAAAACGTGAGGTAAGAGCTCACGGCGTAACCGGGCGACCGGATATGACGGTAAACCTCAGGAGTTGAAAAACCAAATAGGTCCTGAAAGCGGAGTTGCTCGCTCCCGTATTAGCCCAAGGGCTAATCGTTAGGATGGGTAGGTTGTTTAAATCTGTTAGTGATAACAGGGCCAGATAAATGATAGAAGTTGCCCTTTAACAAGGCAAAACAGAACCCGGCTTATAGGTTTGCTGCTGTATAACCCCTTGCTGTAAAGCGAGGGGTTTCTTTATTTACACCAATTTATTTTTAATAAATTTTTACAACCCCTGCAAACATTTATCCGCCTTAAACCTTTATAGCACATTAAAAGTGTTTGTTTTTCTATACAAACCCATATATTAGCAAACAACAATTACATATCGGTACATAATTACAAAACATGGCTAAAATTTTAATAATTGATGATGAACGGTCTATTCGTAACACGCTTCGCGAGATTTTAGAGTATGAAGATTACGAGGTTGAAGATGTAGACAACGGGGTTGACGGCCTTCAGTTAATTGAAAAAAAAGACTATGACCTGGTACTGTGCGACATTAAAATGAACCGCATGGATGGTATGGAGGTACTTACCGAAGGACTCGCCATTAAGCCCGATCTACCTTTTATTATGATATCAGGCCACGGCACGGTTGAAACCGCTGTTGAGGCCAGCAAAAAAGGCGCGTTTGACTTTATTTCAAAACCACCTGACCTTAACCGCCTGCTTATTACCGTTCGTAACGCGCTTGATAGGGGAAGCCTTGTTGTTGAAGCTAAGGTACTTAAACGTAAAGTATCAAAAGTACGCCCCATTTTAGGCGAATCGCAGGCTATCCTCAAAATAAAAGAAACTATTGACCGGGTGGCCCCAACCGATGCCCGTGTATTGGTTACAGGCGCCAATGGTAGTGGAAAAGAGCTGGTTGCACGCTGGCTCCACGAAAAATCAAATCGTTCAGCCGCACCCATTATCGAGGTAAACTGTGCTGCAATCCCTTCAGAATTAATTGAGAGTGAGCTATTTGGCCACGAGAAAGGCTCATTTACATCCGCCATCAAACAACGTATTGGCAAGTTTGAATCGGCAAATGGAGGAACGTTATTTTTGGATGAGATAGGTGATATGAGCCAGTCGGCCCAGGCTAAAGTTTTGCGTGCCTTACAGGAAAATAAGATTACGCGCGTAGGTGGCGAAAAGGAAATTGACGTTGATGTACGTGTAGTAGCGGCAACCAACAAGGACCTGCTAAAAGAAATTGAAGCCGGTAATTTCCGTATGGACTTGTATCACCGCCTAAGTGTAATACTAATCCACGTACCACCGCTTATTGAACGCAAAGACGACATCCCGCTGTTAACTCAAAGCTTTTTGGATGAGATTTGCAATGAATATGGCATGCCGGTTAAAAAGATCTCTGATGCTGCACTTGAGGCCCTTAAAGCCCTGCCATGGACCGGTAATATCCGTGAACTCCGCAACATGGTTGAGCGCTTGATCATCCTAAGTGATAAAGTTATTACAGATAACGATGTTAGAGCGTTTGCAAACCCATCTGCACCGGCAGCAGTCGGCACTGGCAGCACAGCCGCTCCTGCCCCGCAAACAGATTTTGATCAGTTCAATAACTTCCAGGAATATAAGGACTTCGCCGAGCGTGAATACATCAAATTCAAGCTGGAGAAAAACAACTGGAATGTGTCAAAAACTGCTGATGATATCGATATTCAACGCAGTCACTTGTACAGTAAAATTGAAAAATTTGGCCTTAAACGCGGCGAATAAAATAAACTTTTGAAATTATTTTAAAAAGCATCGGCAAATATGATAGCCGGTGCTTTTTTTATGTTATTATTGTATCTCAATAACCTTTATTAACACCATGAAAACCTATTACTTAGCATCTTTTTTACTGTTCGCCCTATGCTCATGCGGTAACCAGCCAAAGGCAACTACAGAAACAACCGAACCGGCCGGTAAGCTTGACGGGACCTGGCATCTGATATCAAGTAAAAGCATTATGAAGGGCGATACTACAGTAACCACCCCTCCCAAAGACCAGGAAATGTTTAAGATGTTTAACGCCACTAACTTCGCCTTCTTCACGCATGACCTGGTACACGGCAAAACAGCCAAACCGGTTTATTCGTCGGGCGCGGGCACTTATACCCTATCCGGCGATGATTATACCGAGCACCTGGCTTATTGCGATGCCCGCGATTGGGAAAACAGGGATTTCAAATTTAAGCTCACTATGAAAAATGACACCTTGACTCAAAAAGGAATTGAGAAGATAGACAGCCTCAAGGTTGATCATGAGATCATTGAAACTTATGTAAGAGTGAAATAAACCTTAAAACTTATATTTAAAGCCCGGCGTGTTCCGGGCTTTTTATTTGCACAGTCCCGTCCTAAACGAACCGAACAGCATTTCACCTCTACAATAACAATAAATCGTAACCTGCGCGGTAACCCATTCGTTAAAACCTAAATTATCCCTGTTTATAATAAGTTAAACTTTATTGGAAAGCCTTCACAAAAAGTTAACCGGTTGTTGTTTGCAAACGATGGAATTTATCGGAGAAGTCTTTTTATCGGCCCGGATTTAATTGTAGTTTACCCGCTAAAAACCAGTCAGAGAATGAAGCTGTTAATTAACCATAAGATGCTGTTAGTGTTATCGTTATTTACTTTTTCATTTAATCGCTGCCGGCCGCAAAAAAGCTCAGAAAGCATTACAACTATTAAATCTATTCACACAATTTCAGCTACGAGTTCAAATATTCCGCTTAAAAACATGTTTGGCATAAACGCGTATGAATGGAATTTTTTGCAGGATCCCGCCAATCCGGAGCAAAAAGGAGCCATTTACGAAACCAACATGAACCTTATCAAGTCATTCAGTGCAGTAAGGCATTATTTAGGCTGGGCCCGGATGGAAAGCACTAAAGGCAGCTATACCTTCAACCCCACTCATAAAGACAACTGGAACTATGATCTCATTTATAGCCGTTGCAAACAGGAAGGCATATTGGTTTTGGCAGATATAAAAAATTGTCCGCCATGGTTGGTTAATACTTATCCTAACAATATGCGGGATCTTGAAAATGCGCCGCTTATTTATGGCTTAAGTAAGGCTGATCCGGCAAGCTATATTGACCAGGCGCACATGGCCTTTCAATTTGCCGCCAGGTATGGTTATAATACTAATATTAACAGGGCATTGATAAAAGTTGACACCAGCATGCGATGGGCAGATGACTCGCCTAACCAGGTAAAAGTGGGCATGGGCCTTATAACTTACGTAGAGTGTGATAATGAGCGCGATAAATGGTGGAAAGGATCGGCAACACAACAAACCGCTGAAGAGTATGCAGCTAACATGTCGGCCTTCTATGATGGCAACAAGGGGAAGTTAGGAAAAAATGCCGGTGTAAAAAATGCTGATCCTAATATGAAAGTGGTAATGGGTGGATTAGCTACAGCCGACATAAATTTTGTAAAGAAAATGGTAGAGTGGTGCCGCATCAACCGTGGTTACAGAGCCAACGGCAGTATCAATCTGTGTTTTGATATTATTAACTACCACTATTACAACAATAACGGTAATATTTTAACACATCAGCCTGCCACGTTTGGCCTGCCGCCGGAATTGTCGATGGCGGGGCAAATTGCTGATTCGTTTGTTCAGTATGCAAATTCTTTTGTTAAACCAATCCCTGTTTGGGTAACCGAGTCTGGCTACGATATAAACAAGGGAAGCTATCAGAGAGCTTTAGATGTAGGGCAAAAGACATCGAAAAACACCCAGGCAGATTGGATTTTAAGAACTTCGCTTCTTTACATCAGGCATGGTATACAACGTGTATTTTATTACCAGCTTTTTGACGATGCTCCTAATGTTGCTGTTCAATATGCTACATCTGGTTTAGCCGAAAATGGCAAACGCAGACCTGCTGCCGATTTTATATTGCAAACATCAAAATTAATGGGTAACTACACCTACACAAGTACCATTAATGCCGATCCACTGGTTGATAAATATCTATCGGGATCACAAAGCATGTACATATTAACCATCCCTGATTATCAGGCACGTACAGGTACATATACACTTAATCTTGGTACAGCTAAAGCAAATGTTTATACACTAAAAACAGGTGCCGGTAATGTTGTTAAAACAACCCTAAAAACAGTTAACGGGAAACTTATTGTTAAAGTAACCGAAACACCAGTCTTTGTACAGGGCACAAACTAACTAAATGCCGCAAGATTATCCCTTACCTCGTTGGCGTACGTACCGCCAAACAGGTTTACGTGAACCAACAGCGGATAAAGGTTCCAAAGTTTAAGACGCTGTTGCCAGCCAGGCCGTAACGGAAATTCCTGGTTATAAGCCTCATAAAAAAAGCGGTCAAAACCACCGAAAAGCGTGGTCATCGCAATATCAAACTCACGATTGCCATAACTAACCGCCGGATCGATCAGGTAAGGTTTGCCACTGGTATCAATCAAGTAATTACCTCCCCAAAGGTCTCCGTGCAGTAATGCGGGTGGTTCTTCCGTAAATAAACCTGGAAGCTTTTTATAAAGCTGATCAAACTGGTGAATATCGGTCCGGGAGAGTTCCTTTTTGTCTACCGCCATTTTTACCATCGGCTGCAACCGCTGTTCAATGAAAAAATCGCTCCACGTAGCATACCAATTATTAGTTTGAATTAGCGAACCCATATAATTGTCAATATAAAAACCAAATCGGGTATTGGTTTTTTTATGCATTTGAGCAAGCTGCATTCCCAACTTAGAAGAAGCAGGCGCATTAGCAGAACCAACATTTATCCACTCTAAAACAAGGTAACTATCATTGCCTAACTCTCCCTGCAAAACAAACTCAGGAACTGCAATTGCATTAGTTTGGCGAATAGCCTTCAACCCCTGCTGCTCTTTCGCAAACATATTGGGGAACTTATACCTGTCATTTACTTTCAATAAATAACTGTGATCGTCGCATTGCAAATGGTAGATATCGTTTATATCACCACCGCTCACTGCATTAACATTAATGATTTTAATATTGAGTTTACTTTGAATATAACTTAATAAAATATCGGGGATGAAGTTTTTAAACATAGGCGATAATAAAATCATCAAATCTTACCAGGCTAAATTATTTGTTTTAGCACACAATTAAATTGCAATAATTATATTCGTGTAATATTTAAGTCCTTATCACAAAATTAAATGGAGAATCAAATTCCTGCAGCTGTTCAATTAACAGAAAACTGCGCACACTGCAACACGCAAGCAAAGCCCGAAGACACCTTTTGCACCCAATGTGGCTATCCGCTAAAGGGGACTGAAGCCGAACAAAACATATTTATTTCAGAACGGCAGGTTGAAGAAATAGACATGTTTACCTATAATAAAACGCTTAAACAGGCGGGTACAACATTATATTACCTGGCAGGAGTTTTTATTTTGAGCGGCCTGGTTTATTTTTTCATGCATAAAGATGAAGAAGATGTAGTAGCTGTAGTCATAACCGATTTAATAATGGCGGCTATGTTCTTGGTTTTGGGCGCTTACAGCAAAAAGAAACCCTTAGCCTGTCTCATATCAGGCTTGTCGCTGTATGTGATTGTCCAGTTGTTAAACGCCATAGTTGATCCTATATCTATTGCCAGGGGTATCATCATAAAAATAGTGATTATTGGCTATATGATCAAAGGCATTAAATCGGCAATGGAAATAGAAAAAATCAGGAAAGAAAAACATATAGCTTAGTCTTTTGCTGTCCGAACAACACCAAGCAACAGAAGCAGTACATTGCATACAATGTGGTGCATCAAACGCCGTCAACGTAAAGTTTTGCAGCAACTGCGGCTACCGGCAAGAGGATCCGGCAATCGATGAGACCGCCCATAACTGGCAATTGCTTAAGCAAGCTGCTTTGTTTTACGGGGTTTACATCGTGGTATGTGCATTGTCGTCGTTTGTTGACTACTTTAAAACAGTTGGCTGGTTCCTGGTAGTTGAAATTATCGGTGCCGGAACCGCGGTATTGTTTTTTACCTATAACTGGAATGATTATAAAAAACAGCTCCGCTGGCCTTCATTTTCATGGCAAAAGTTAGCTGCTTATGGATCGATTGCAATGGCCAGCAACCTGCTGATCCATTACATTTCAAGTTGGATCAATATTATCATCTTCTCGCGAGACTATTACTATTACTCCATTTTTGCCGGCATGCCTGGCGCTGCCTATTTGATTATATTTTTCACTGCGATAACTCCGGCTTTGTTTGAAGAACTTGGCTTTCGGGGATATCTGCTGCAATCGTTGTTAAATATTGCCGATACCGGGCAGGCTGTTTTCATTTCAGCTTTCTTGTTTGGTATTATTCACCTCAACTTCGTTTCCTTGTTCTGGTTAATCCCATTCGCTTTATTTCTCGGCTATGTTAGGGTAAAGGAAAACACTATCTGGTATGGCGTATTCTTTCATTTTTGCTTTAATTTAACCGCTTGTTTATTTGAGTTACTATAGTGTTAAAGAAATAAAAAGCCAATTAAAAACTCAATACCAAATTATCATCCTAAAAAGCTATTTTTGCGGTTCAATGGAGCACATTCGTAATTTTTGTATCATAGCACACATCGACCACGGTAAGAGCACACTTGCCGATAGGTTATTAGAATATACCAACACTATTACCCAGCGCGAATCGCAGGCACAATTGCTTGACGATATGGATTTAGAACGCGAACGCGGTATCACCATTAAAAGCCATGCCATACAAATGGATTATGAGCTCGATGGACAAAAATATGTGCTCAACCTGATCGATACGCCCGGGCACGTGGATTTTTCATATGAAGTATCACGTTCAATTGCTGCCTGTGAAGGTGCATTATTGATAGTTGATGCAGCACAGGGCATTCAGGCACAAACCATCTCAAACCTGTACCTGGCTTTAGAGAACGACCTGGAAATCATCCCTATCCTGAATAAAATGGACCTCCCCGGCGCTATGCCCGAGGAAGTAAAAGACCAGATAGTCGATCTTATAGGTTGCAAACGTGAGGAGATCCTTGCCGCATCGGGCAAAACCGGCATGGGTGTTCATGATATTCTTCGCGCTATTGTTGAGCGTGTGCCCGCTCCGGTAGGTGATCCTAAAGCTCCGCTGCAGGCCCTGATCTTTGATTCGGTTTTTAACTCGTTCCGCGGTATTATAGCTTATTTTAAAGTTGTAAACGGTGAGATCCGAAAAGGCGATAAAGTAAAATTCGTAGCCACCGAGAAGCAATATCTTGCTGATGAGGTTGGCACGCTTAAATTGCGCCCGTTAGCTAAAGACGTAATCAAAACCGGCGACGTAGGTTATATCATATCAGGTATAAAAGAAGCAAAAGAGGTTAAGGTTGGTGACACCATTACCCATGTTGACCGCCCTTGCGAAGAAGGTATACAAGGTTTTGAAGAGGTAAAACCAATGGTATTCGCAGGTATTTATCCTGTTGATACCGAAGATTATGAAGAACTTCGTGAGTCAATGGCTAAATTACAGCTCAATGATGCATCGTTGGTTTTTGAACCGGAGTCATCAGCGGCTTTAGGCTTTGGTTTCCGTTGCGGTTTCCTGGGCATGCTGCATATGGAAATCATCCAGGAGCGTTTGGAGCGTGAGTTTAACATGACGGTGATCACTACCGTTCCCAACGTGTCATACCTGGCCCATACTACAAAAGGCGACTCGTTCACTGTAAATAACCCTTCAGATCTGCCGGATCCATCAAAAATTGATTTTGTGGAAGAGCCTTACATCAAGGCTACTATCATCACCAAATCGGAATTTGTTGGCCCGGTAATGTCGCTTTGTATTCAGAAACGCGGCACCATCACTAATCAATCATATCTTACATCGGAGCGTGTTGAGCTGATCTTCGAGATGCCTATGGGCGAGATCGTATTTGATTTTTATGACAAGCTGAAAACCATTTCAAAAGGTTATGCTTCGTTCGATTATCACCAGATAGGTTATCGTCAGTCAGATTTGGTTAAACTCGATATCCGCTTAAACAGCGAACCTGTTGACGCACTTTCATCCCTGATCTTCCGCGGTAATTCATATGATTTTGGTAAAAAGATCTGCGAAAAATTAAAGGAACTTTTACCCCGCCAGCAGTTTGAGATCATTATCCAGGCTTCTATCGGCGCTAAGATCATAGCCCGCGAAACAGTGAAGGCCTTACGTAAAGACGTAACCGCCAAATGTTATGGTGGTGATATTTCCCGTAAGCGTAAACTGTTGGAAAAACAGAAACAAGGTAAAAAACGCATGCGTCAGGTAGGTAACGTAGAGATACCGCAGTCGGCATTTATGGCAGTTTTAAAGTTGGATTAATCTCTTAATTCCTTTGAAGGGGAGCGAGAGTGAATAAATTAATATATTCTGTACAGGTTAGTTACATATCTTACAGCAACCGGATTTGTTAAACATATTCATTTAGGAGACTTTGTTTATGGCAAATGGATTGTGTACGATTCCAACGAACCGAAATATTACATTGATGCTTTCAATAAAGACGCAGATTCAAATAAAATTATATTTGAAATGCTCTTGAACAATAAAACAGAAACTATTGAAAGTATCATTAACAAGATCAATCAAAATCACACATTAAAACTATCCCTGGATAACAGGCCTTTTATAAGAATACGAGTAAAATCAGAGCCGGTAAATTTAAGTTTGCCTCCGTTGCCTGATCACTTGGTTAAACACATTTAATAATGCAGCTTTTAGACGGAAAATACGTTTCAGAAAAACTTAAGGTTGAAATAGCTGAAGAAGCAGCTAAAATATTAGAAAAAACCGGCCGGAAGCCTCACCTGGTGGCAGTATTGGTTGGTCACGATGGTGGCAGTGAAACTTATGTAGCCAGCAAAATGAAGAACTGCGAAAAAGTTGGCTTCAAATCATCGCTGGTGCGTTATGAAGACGATGTTACTGAAGAAGAGTTGCTGAAAAAAGTTGAAGAGCTCAATGCTGATTCTGATATCGACGGTATTATCGTACAACTTCCGCTACCAAAACATATCGATCCCGAAAAAGTAACCGAGCGTATCGACCACCGCAAAGATGTTGATGGTTTTCACCCGGTTAACCTGGGCCGTATGCAACGCAATTTACCATCGTTTATACCGGCAACGCCTTACGGCATTACTTTAATGCTTAAAGAATACGGTATTGAAACTGCCGGTAAACATTGCGTGGTTGTTGGCCGCAGCAATATCGTTGGCTCGCCAATGAGTATCCTCATGGCACGCAACACTATGCCGGGCAACTGTACGGTAACCATTTGCCACAGCCGTACACCCGATATCAAAAAATTCACCCTCGATGCAGACATACTGATCGTAGCTATCGGTAAAAAGAATTTCATTACGGCCGATATGGTTAAAGATGGTGTAGTAGTTGTTGATGTGGGTATGAACCGCGAAACCTCAACTACAACAAAATCGGGCTTTAAACTTTACGGCGATGTTGATTTTGAAAACGTAGCACCAAAATCATCATGGATTACCCCTGTACCGGGCGGCGTAGGCTTGATGACCATTATCGGTTTGCTTAAAAACACATTAGCTTCGGCTAATAAAGAGGTTTATAAATAGTAAGTAGTTTATTGGGTTGATTAGGTGAATAGTTTTAGTTTATAGAATTAATTATTCACTTAATCAACCATTTACTTAAACCCAGACTTCAGCTTGTCCCAAAGCGTGTTTACACCTACGTACACACCATCGTCCCTTACTTCCACAGGATAAGTTTCAATAAAATCATTTTGCCCTTCGCCACCTTTTCCTGTTTCAAGATTATAAGTATGGCGATGATATGGACAAACTATCAGCTTCCTCACGCACAGGCCTTCGCTTAAATCAGCTCCGGCATGAGGACATTTAGCCGATACTGCATAAAGCTTACTTTCAAAATTTACGAGACAAATATTCTTGCTGCCTGCCTTAGCCTTTTTTATAAATGGGTTGCTGATATCCGAACTTAGTTCAATTTTATGCCACTTCATTTGACCAGCTTATGAAATATATTCGAGCGAAGCTTGGAGATACTCGCTTCCTTGTAATAAACCAAAAACCTCATATGCGATACGCGATAATAATATTTTCACTGCCGTAGCATCCTTAAAATCATTCATATCAAAAAAATAAACGATCCACTCTGACTCGCCCACTTTTTCAAATCCCATCTTTTTTAAGATAAAAAGCTCCCGTTCGTTGTCTTCGTCATCATAATTCTCTTTATCATATCCATACATTTCCATTATCTCTTGCGAACTCATGAAAATATTTAGCATGTTTCCAGCACTCAATTCAAAATACATATATAGATCGCTTGGCTTATTTAGACAGAGCTTGAATTTCTTAAACTTCCCTTCGTATAAATTAAATAAAGCATCGTCAAGTACTTGAGTATCATTAAAATAATACCTTTTCGACTCACTTATTTTTATCTCACCTTCCTTTTCAGTTATTCTACGTCCGAAGCTGAACCTTACACGGTCATCCTCAGGAAATTTGTTAAACATGTCCCTCAATCTTTCAAGTTCTTGCTTTTTAAAATATAATGGATCCTTTAAATAATGCAAATGAGATAATTGCCTGTCAATTCGCCATAACTCCTCTTGTTGATAGTGAGCATACAGGTAATCTTTTTCTAAAAGATAATTATTGATTGAAGATGTAAGAGCAATTTTTTCACCTTCAAAATATTCGATAATTTGGTCAAGGTCAGATTTCATGAGTACAAGTTATGCACTGCAAGTTTCAAAATCTAATATTTACGCCAACATTTCTGAATCTTATTGAGCCAACCAATTTTAAAAATCAATTTTCAGATTCATCACATTTGGATTCTTAATTACCTCGTCCATGCTGGTAACAAGCGTGACTTCCCTCCTGTCGGCCGAGAGCATTGCCTTTGAATTATTGATCTTCTTTACCGGGTGAGCAAACCTCAGGATCACCTTATAAGGCATATCGATCAGCATCGCCTTTGCCATCATAAAAGTAGCCTGGGTTTTCTTTAAAAAAGCGTTAAACTTAGCTTTATCAATGATGCGGTAAAATTTATGAGGAGTTATATCATACGAGTAGTAGTCCTGCCCTCCTACCATTTGCCGCGCATCAAATGGCTTATTCGTTTTATCGGTGGTAGTAATAGCGCTTATCTGGGTATTAAGTGCAATCTTTGATACATTTTGTAAATAATATTGCAGATCTGCTGCATTTTTGGCGGTATGATTAAGTGTTACTTTCATAACACTCTTTTTAAGGTTCATATTCACCGTTAGCTCACTGCTTTTGGCCATTTCAACTTCTTCAGTTTTTAGTTTCTGCTGCGCACTGTCGGGTATTGCACTATAAAAGTTAAGCGTAGTGTCCTTAACCAAACTAAATTGAGGCGTTTCCTTAACCGAATCAGACATCAAATTAACCAATACCGATACTGCCCTACTCATATCAAAGGCGTAGGCAACTTTACAGGTTCCGTCGCTTTTAAAATCGTAATGCTCTTCAATATCTACACATGAACTAAAACAAAGCACTGCCATTAAAAATAAAGGAAGGTAAAGCTTTTTCATCTCCGGATATAAATTAAGCGTTAACGATACAGTTATTGCATTTTACGAAAAGGGATTTAATTGGTTATCTTAAAATTAAAGTAATTATAACAATTATAAATGAAAATAAAAAAAGGCAAAAGGATAAAGGTGAAAGGCAAAAGGTATTTTAGCGTGTACTTTTATTTTTTTTATAATGTACTTTGATGATAAAGCCAAGACCTTTCACCTTTGGCCTTTTACCTTTCGCCTTATTAAGGTACTTCCATATTAGTGTAACCTTTTGGCTTTCACCTTTTAGCTTTCGCCTATATTTCAGTACCTTTGCACCCTCAAATAACTATGGCACACCAAATACCAAACGACGGCACGCTGCTTCCTTTAATGGAAGAGTTTTATACGATACAGGGGGAAGGGTACAATACGGGCAAAGCCGCATATTTTATTCGCCTTGGCGGCTGTGATGTAGGTTGCCATTGGTGTGATGTTAAAGAAAGTTGGGATGCCGAGTTGCATCCCCTTACCGCGGCTGATACAATTGTGAGCAACGCCGCCCTTTATCCTGCAAAAGCTGTTGTGGTTACCGGCGGCGAGCCGCTTATTTACAACCTTGATTATTTGACCCACAACCTGCACGAAAAGGGAATAAAAACATTTATTGAAACTTCAGGTGCGTATCCGCTTTCAGGCGATTGGGACTGGATTTGCCTTTCACCCAAAAAATTCAAAGCGCCTACGCCAAACGTGGCCGAATGTGCCCACGAGTTAAAAGTGATCGTTTTCAATAAATCCGATTTTGAATGGGCCGAATATCACGCCAAAATGGTATCGCCCGACTGTAAGCTTTACCTGCAGCCCGAATGGTCAAAATCCAAAGAAATGACCCCGCTGATTGTGGATTATGTAAAAGAAAACCCGCAGTGGGAAATTTCACTACAAACACATAAGTATCTGAATATTCCATAATCTTTGTAACTTACGGTATTAATTATCCTAAGTTACAAATGAAAATTGCAGTATTATTGGTGCTTGCATTGTGTTTACCTGCTTTGCTTGGCGCCCAGCAGCAAACCCGGTATTCGTCATCCAATAAAGAAGCTGTAAAATATTTTGCTACCGCTTATCAAAACCTTGATGAACATCTTTATGATGAGGCGATTCAAAACTCGCTTAAAGCTATTAGCGAAGATTCAAAGTTTATAGAAGCGCGGTTATTACTCGCCGACCTGTACCGAATGAAGCGCATGTACAAGCCAGCTGTTGAGCAATACGCTAAAGTAATTTCACTTAGTCCGGAATTTAACAGGGGGGTGTACCTCAAAGCCGCTGAAATGGAAATCCACGATGCAAGCTACGCACAGGCTCAGCAACATCTCGAAAAATACCTTACTTACCCTGATATCAGCCCTCAAAACAATACCTACGCAAAAAAACTGCTTGCCGATGCCAAATTCAGCATCCAGGCGATGACACATCCTGTGCCATTTAAACCTATAAATATCGGCCCTGAAATAAACACTGCCAATGACGAGTACCTCCCGGTTGCTACAGCCGACGAAGGCACGTTGATATTTACCCGAAAGATCAATAACAACGAAGATTTTTATAAAAGCGAAATGATAAATGGCAAGTGGAATACTGCCACTTATTTAAGCAACCAAATTAATACTGAAAAATATAACGAAGGTGCGCAATCCATATCGCAGGATGGTAAATACCTGTTTTTCACGGGATGCAATCGCCCCGACGGTTTAGGCCGTTGTGATATTTATATCGCTCAAAAACGGGGAAATGACTGGGGGAAACCTGTTGACCTGAACCCACCGGTAAATACGTCGGGCTGGGAATCTCAACCCTCGATAAATGCCGATGGCCGCACGCTTTATTTTGTAAGCAACCGTAAAGGCGGTTATGGCGGATATGACATTTGGAAAAGCACGCTGGGTGAAAAAGGCTGGGGCGAACCTGAAAACCTGGGCCCCAATATTAATACCCCCTACAATGAATTATCACCGTTTATTCACCCTGATGACAGTACACTTTATTTTAGCAGCGATGGCTGGCCGGGTTTAGGCAGCAAGGACCTGTTTGTTAGCCGCATGGATAAAGACGGTAAATGGCAAAAACCCGAAAACCTTGGATATCCTATCAATACCAGTGGTGATGAGGGCGGCTTATCATTAACTGCCGCCGGAGATTATGCTTTCTTTTCATCGGATAATTTAAAGGGGTTGGGCGGTTATGATATTTATAAGTTCGAGCTGCCTGTAAAGTTGCGGCCCCATTTGGTAACGTATGTTAAAGGCTTTGTAAAAGACGTAAAGACGAAAGCCCCCCTTGAAGCTGCAATTGAGATTATTGACCTGGAAAGTAATTTGCCGGTTTACCAGGATTACAGTGACGATGAACAGGGGGACTTTTTAGCCACACTAACGTCGGGCAAAAACTATGCGCTTAATATTTCAAAAAGCGGATATCTGTTTTATTCCGAAAACTTTTCGCTTAAAAATTATAAGATTAAAAGCCCGTTTAACATTGTGGCACTGTTATCACCCATTGAAATTGGCAATAAGGTAATCCTTAAAAATATTTTCTTCGATACCAATAAGTTTGACCTTGAAAAGGAATCAAAAGCCGAACTTGCCAAGCTCATTGAATTTTTAGGGATAAACTCAACTACCCGTATTGAGATCTCAGGCCATACAGATAATACAGGTAATCACCAGGGTAACCAAACCTTATCTGAAAACAGGGCAAAGTCTGTTTATCAATATCTCGTGTCGAAAGGAATTGCCCCTACCCGCCTTGTTTACAAAGGATACGGTGAAACGCAACCGATAGCATCCAATACAACAGAGGAAGACAGGGCAAAGAACAGGCGTACGGAATTTATGATCATAACTAAATAAAATTAAAGCCAACAGCAGTAATCAGGGGAAAAGCAAAAAGCCTTTAGAATTGAATCTAAAGGCTTTCTTTATCAGAACTTTTACACCCCTAATTCCCCAACTCCGACATGAATTTGATACGCATTAACTGCACCTCTTCACGGGTGTAATCATCACTGCCCAGTTCAGCTAAGGCTTCATCAATAGAGTCGGCTTCTGCAGTGCGGAAATAATCAAATACTTCTTCCTGCTTATCTTCGTCAATCACCTCATCAATATAGTAGTTCAGATTAAGCTTGGTTCCTGAGTTAACGATAGTTTCAACTTCTTTCAGGATCTCCTCATAAGTAAGACCTTTTGAAGCAGCAATATCATCAAGGTTTAAATGCCTGTCGATATTTTGGATAATGAACACTTTAAGCGCCGATTTATTGGCAGCACTCTTGATCACCATATCAATTGGCCGGTCAATATCATTATCCTCTACATATTTCTGGATCAAATCCGTAAAAGGTTTACCAAATTTTAGCGCCTTGCCTGCACCAACACCCGAAATTTGTTTAAGCTCTTCGGTGTTGATCGGATAATGGGTGCACATCTCTTCTAACGAAGGATCCTGGAATATTACAAACGGTGGCAATCCTTTTTGTTTGGCCAGCTTTTTACGCAGCTCTTTAAGCATTTGCAGCAACTGGGTATCAAGTGCACCGCCACTTTGTTTTGGTCCGTCGTCATCGTTGTCATCGTCAGCAGCCTCCATTACCTTATTCAAAACAAAACGGATACTGTGCGGATTCTCAATAAAGCCAATGCCACTTTTGGTGAGCCTTAAAAGCCCGTATTGATCAATGTCTTTTGAAATGTAATTGTTGAGTAACGCCTGCCTTAAAAGCGAGTTCCAAAGATTTTTACCTTGTTCTTTGCCCGAGCCGTAATAGTCAAGCTGATCATGCTCATAATTTTTGATCTGAGCATTTTCCTCACCCATTAATATGCTGAGGATATGGTGGTCGTCAAACTTTTCGCCAATATGCTTAATCAAACTTAATGCCCTGTGCAGGTGCTCCTCCCCATCAAAATGTTCTTTATGGGTACAGCAATTATCGCACATGTTATTACAGCCTGCTTCATTAAAGTTTTCGCCAAAATAATGCAATAATTGTTTACGGCGACAAACCGACGACTCGCAATAATCGATAACTTCCTTAAGTATCTGAGTACCTATTTCACGTTCTGAAACAGGCTTGTCTTTCATAAATTTCTGAAGCTTATCAATGTCCTTCTCCGAATAAAAAGCCACGCAAACACCTTCTCCTCCGTCACGCCCGGCCCTTCCTGTTTCCTGGTAGTAGCCCTCCATACTTTTAGGCACATCATGGTGTATAACATAGCGAACATCGGGTTTATCAATACCCATACCGAATGCAATCGTAGCAACAATAACATCAACATCTTCCATCAGGAATTTGTCCTGCGTTTCTGCACGCACTTTAGGATCAAGCCCTGCATGATAGGGCAATGCCCTTACCCCGTTAAGGTTCAACGCCTCGGCTACTTCCTCAACCTTTTTGCGGCTAAGGCAATACACAATTCCCGATTTGCCCTGGTTTTGTTTTACAAATTTTACAATCTCTTTGATAACATTACGCTTGGCCCTAACTTCATAAAACAGGTTACCCCGGTTAAATGACGATTTAAATACGGTTGCGTTATTCATTTGCAGGTTTTTTTGAATATCCTGCTGAACTTTTGGGGTAGCTGTAGCTGTTAGAGCAATTATGGGGATATTTTCGCCTATGTTACTGATCACCTGGCGTATTTTACGGTATTCGGGCCTGAAATCATGCCCCCACTCCGAAATGCAATGCGCTTCATCTACCGCCACGAATGAAACGTGGTTAAGGCGTAAGAAATCAATATTTTCCTGCTTGGTTAACGATTCGGGTGCCACGTATAATAACTTGGTTTTCCCCGCAAGTACATCTTCCTTAACCTTGCCTATCTCTGATTTTGTAAGTGATGAATTTAAAAAATGGGCTATACTATCTGATCCTCCAAACGCCCTGAGCTGATCTACCTGATTTTTCATCAGGGCTATCAATGGTGAAATTACGATTGCCGTGCCATCGCTCATCAAAGCTGGTAACTGATAACACATCGATTTGCCGCCACCGGTAGGCATAATAACGAATGTATCATTACCGGCCAGGATGTTGGTTATTATCGCTTCCTGTTCTCCCTTAAAATTATCAAACCCGAAAAAATTCTGGAGATTGTCAAATAGCGATTTCTTTGTTTCTATCATTATTTTAACAAATTCTTAAATTGTATTTAAAAGTTTAAAGTAACAAAATTTTCTAAATAAACGATGGATTTACTTTTAAATTTTGTGCAAAAATGATGATTAGATGAAAAACAATTTCATTGCTTGTTCATTTAAAGAACCAGACAAATTTGTGGTTATGCCCACCGTTAAATTATTTAGCTACACTTAATGGATAATTAACAAATTATTACACATTTTTACGGTTGATATACCAAATTAAAATTCTTTACTTGCTCATGAATAAAAACTATTATGCGATAATTATGGCTGGAGGGATTGGAAGCCGCTTTTGGCCGATAAGCCGTACATCGCACCCCAAACAGTTTATAGATATACTTGGTACCGGTAAAACCTTAATACAAAATACCTACGAACGTTTCCTGAAAGTTTGCCCCAAAGAAAATATTTACGTTGTTACTAACGAAAACTACACCAAACTGGTAAAACAACAATTGCCAGATATGGAGGATCAGCAGATCCTTACCGAACCGGTAATGCGAAACACCGCACCTTGTGTTGCCTATGGCTGTTTTAAAATTGAAAGTCTTAACCCTGATGCCGCCATTGTTGTAGCCCCTTCCGATCAGCAGATCCTGGATGAGGATGCTTTTATTGCCGCTATCGAAAAATCATTGCAAACCGCCGCTTCAAATGATTATCTGATAACCTTGGGCATTAAACCATCAAGGCCCGATACCGGTTACGGATATATCCAATACACTGATAACGTTATCAATGATGAGTTTCATAAAGTAAAAACCTTTACCGAAAAACCCACTCTTGAAATAGCTAAAACCTTTATTCAAAGCGGCGACTTTTTATGGAACGCCGGCATCTTTGTTTGGTCGGCCAAAACTATTGTTAAGGCCTTTAGCCAGTACCTGCCCGAAATGCATGAGATCTTTGCTGATGCAAAACCGGTTTATAACTCGGACGATGAAAAGTCTTATATACACAAGGCTTACCAGCAATGCGTTAATATCTCGATAGATTATGGCATTATGGAAAAAGCAGATAATGTATATGTATTACCTTCGGATTTTGGGTGGAGCGATCTGGGTACCTGGGCATCAATATATGACCTTGCCGAAAAGGATTATGTAGGCAATGCCGTTATCCCTGCCGAAAAAGTGATCATGTATGACTCTTCAAACTGCATGGTAAACGTGCCGGGCGAAAAACTGGTAATATTGCAGGGCCTGCATGATTATATCGTGGTAGAATCGAACAATTCCCTGCTCATTTGCCCCCGCGACCAGGAACAAAACATCAAGCAGGTTGTGGCTGATGTAAAAAGTAAATTTGGAGCGAAGTATATTTAGCCCCCTCCGCCCCCTAAAGGGGGTACCTACTTACAATCACTCTTTAGCTGTAATGCTAAACAAGAAAAGCTTTGCCACGGCAAAGCTTTTCTTGTTTAAATACTTTTAAGTTTAATACGACAGATAAAAACCAGCCGTAAGTAAGCACCCCCTTTAGGGGGCGGGGGGGGTTCTCTGCCTCACTGCCTCATACAAAATCACCCCGGTTGATACCGATACATTCAACGATTCAATTTCGCCGAACATAGGAATCTTGGCCAGGTGATCGGAGATCCGGATGATCTCGTTACGGATTCCGTCTTCTTCCGATCCCATAACGATGGCCGTAGGTACGGTATAATCCGGAGTGTAAATATTGTCCTGTGTTTTTTCGGTGCAACAAACCAGTTGCAAGCCCGATTCCTGGAGGAAGCGTACAGTTTGCATAAAATTATCATGCCGGCAAACAGGGATTTTGTATAATGCGCCGGCCGATGTTTTAATGGCATCAGGATTTATCTGCGCCGAACCTTTGGCTGGGATCACGATGGCATGCACACCGGCACATTCGGCAGTACGGGCAATGGCACCCATGTTCCTTACATCAGTAATGCTGTCTAAAACTAAAATTAATGGAGTTTCCCCCCTCTCAAATATTTCCGGAATAATGTTCTCTATCTTTTGATAAACAATAGGCGAAATCACAGCTATAACTCCTTGGTGATTTTTCTGGGTAATGCGGTTTAGTTTTTCAACCGGGACCTGCTGTGCAGTTATCTGATATTCGTTCATCAGTTCTTTAAGCTCCTGTATCAGGCCGCCGCTTATGCCTCGCTGTATAAATAACGCCTCAATCTCTTTACCCGAACGGATCGCTTCTACTACCGCCCTGATACCAAAAACCATTTGATTGCTTTCACGCTGAGGCCTTGAATTAAATGCCATTTTATGATTTAAATTTTGGCAAAAGTAGCTATATTAATTGATTAAGCCGTTATTGAACTGATAACCCTTTTGGGTTTACCGAGGTTTGAGTGCAGATGCTATCAACACTTCAAAACTTTATTAACATTGGCTCAATTAGCTGAAAATCAACCAGCCCAAATTTCGTTAAAAAGTTATCAACATTGAGGTGTTTATTAAAAACCTTAAAATTATCATCCTGTGTATGATTATTTTAAAATGCCGATACACTATGTTAGGTGTTTCCTTTGCCTGTCGAAGCATTTTTTGTATATTTTTGTACCCTTATGAGTTTTGAGAATAACAACCAGTATAACAAGCCGAATACTTTTGAACGCCGCAGCCGGATCCCAAATCCTACGCCATTCATTGCAGGCGGAAAATTGCAGCCGCAGGCTACTGATTTGGAGGAAGCCGTTTTAGGTGCCCTTATGCTGGAGAAAGACGCCCTTTCATCTGTTATAGATGTTTTAAAACCCGAAGTTTTTTATCAAACCAATCATCAAAAGATTTTTTCTGCAATAAAAATCTTGTTTGAAAAAACACAGCCTGTAGATATCCTTACCGTGACTGCCGAATTGCGCAGGCTGGGCGAGCTTGAAATGGTTGGCGGTGCTTACTATATCACTGAACTTACAAGCCGCGTTGCATCGGCCGCCAATATCGAATTCCATTCGCGCATTATCATTCAAAAATTTATCCAGCGCGAACTGATCCGCATTTCTACAGAGGTGATCAACAATGCATATGAGGATACCGCCGATGTATTTGACCTGCTGGATATGGCCGAAAAAAATCTGTTTGAAATAGCTCAGAGCAATTTACGCCGAGATGCCCGTAATATGGACGATCTCGTTCATGAGGCCCTGCGCGATATTGAAGCCCTGAAGGATAAAAAGGATGGCTTAACAGGTGTTGCCTCTGGCTTTACCAACCTTGACCGGATGACCTCAGGCTGGCAAAAATCAGATCTGGTGATCATTGCGGCACGTCCGGCGATGGGAAAAACAGCTTTTGTATTAAGCTGTGCCCGTAATGCAGCCGTTGATTTTGACAAGCCAGTTGTGGTATTTTCGCTGGAGATGTCGTCTGTACAGTTAGTTAACCGTTTGATAGCCGGCGAAGCAGAAATTGAGCAGGAAAAAATCCGTAAAGGCACGCTTGAAGAATGGGAATGGCAGCAGGTACACTCTAAAATTGGCAGGCTTGAAAAAGCAACGTTCATCATTGATGATACACCTGCCCTAAACATCTTTGAGTTCAGGGCAAAATGTCGTCGTTTAAAATCGCAATATGATATCCAGCTTATCATTATCGACTACCTGCAGCTGATGCATGGCAAAGCTGAAGGCAAAGGTGGCGGGGGTAACCGTGAGCAAGAGATCAGCAGTATTTCACGTGCTTTAAAGTCGGTTGCCAAGGAGCTCAACGTACCGGTTATCGCACTTTCGCAGTTAAGCCGTGCGGTTGAAAGCCGGCCGGGCAACTCAAAAAGGCCAATGCTTTCAGACTTACGTGAATCGGGCGCTATTGAGCAGGACGCCGACATGGTATTGTTCCTTTATCGTCCCGAATATTACGGCCTGACCGAAGATGAGGACGGTAACCCTACCCAGGGCGTAGGCGAGGTAATCATAGCCAAGCACCGTAATGGTGAAACAGGTACTGTTCGACTTAAATTTGTGGGCAAATATGTTAAGTTCGCAAATCTTGAAGAAGGTATGGATGGCTTCCCTCCTCCGGCAGGTAACGCTTTCGCAGGCCTTGCCCCTTCACAGGATTTTGAAAAGCAGAGTAACTTCATTATACGTCCTTCAAGAATGGACGACATAGATGATGAGCCTCCGTTTTAGCCTCTCGGCTCCCCTAAAAGAAGAGTGTCAAAAGATATACAAACAAGAAAAGCTTTGCAATTGCAAAGCTTTTCTTGTTTGTAATAGTGAAAACAAACCCGCATATATATCATTTCAAAAGTTAGAGGTCGAGTTTATCCACTTAGGTTATAAAGTCACAAAACTGGCACAAGCTCCATCAAAGTTTGGAGGAGTAATCTACCCGGTACTCGCTGTCAAATAAACTACCATTCTGTTGGCACCTGTTCATCTTCCAATTACTCTTTTTGCTTTGTTAGCTGATTGTTATAAACCCTGGTGTCCTGACAGTCTTTTAAACTTATCAACTGATCAATATTTTTAATACTACCAGTTGTGGTTATTTTATTCCCTGTAACTTTAATTCCGGATGTACTTGAAGCCTCAAAAAACTGAGCGTCCTTTAAAGTTATTTTATTACGGATTACCTGGATTCCGGAATGAACCCGAGCTGTTGATTTCACTCTGTTTTCCGGTGACAAGGCTATAACCGGCCCTCCACATTTATAAAACGTATTGTTTTTAATAGTAACATCTTTTACCGCTCCTGATTCATACCAGCTTGACGCATCGTCATTGATCATGATTGCGCTGTTGTGGGTCCGGTTAATGATATTGTTTTCAATTACTACTTTCCTGGGAGTGGTAACCAGGATACCCCTTGTCGGGATCTTTTCAATGGTATTGTGATGGATCCATACCCGTGGCGTGGCGGTAATGTTCTCCACCACATCTCCTGTTTGCATATCATCGGGCATCGGGTTGCTAAAATTTAGCAAAAATTCCCTGTTATTAAGCTTCTCAACTTTCGATACCTTATTATTTTGATAAGTAAGCAGGTTCGCCGGGTGAACAAGACCAATACTGTCATTAGCTGCAAAAGCATCAAATCCGTAAGTTTGATCATGCATGAACCTTACTTTGACCTGAGTTAAGGAAAGTTTTTCTGTTATTTTAAGAAAAGTGCCATGCACATTAATTGCATCGTCATTTGCTGCCGACAGGTATGAGCCTCCAATTTCAATTTTGCCACTACAACCCGAAAAATGCAGAATATCTGCCCAGGCAGCACACGTGCGGCCATCTTTAGCCTTTACTACAACATGATTGAAACTTAGATTCTTGCTAAACTGGCTTACTATTCCCATGCCATGCATAAAGTAAATACGGATGTTGTTTAAATTGATATTGCTGCTTTTTTGTATGAAAAAACCGGCACAATCACGGGTGACATCACGATTTTGATAGGTTAAGCCTTTTTTAAAGCCCGGATTGTTCTTGAAAAATATTCTCAGGCTATGCTCTCCTGTGGCTTCATAGCGGAGCCCCTCCTGAGGGATTTCCATTCTCGATAATTCGTTGGTGGCATGGTTATACACCTGCCAGTATGACCCGGGCTGATAACTCCAGCCTTCTCCAAGCCATGTTAATGTACTGTCTTTAATACTGAATTTGTATTCGGTGTTAACCGCAGCATCGGCATATTTTGATGTGGTTGTTACCACACTGAACTCGGAAACCGTTGGACGCTGGTAATCAAAACTCAAATCGTTCAATTTAATATGATGACTGTTATTGATATATGTTTCGATCATTTTTCCGCGAAGGCCTACTGTTGCGCCGGCACCGTCAATATCCACAAACCTGCTACTATCAAGCATTAATGCAATTGCTTTTAATCCGTAAGGAACATCGTTGGTATTGGAAATCTGCAATTGGGCTTTGTAAGCGCCGTCCGGAAAAAAATCATACCACCCGGGGGCAAACCAGATCTTTACCGGCCTGTCTTTCGTTCCGTGGGCCATAATTGACAACGTTTCGAAAAACCCTCCCGGCGATAGTATTTCCACAACATCACCCGGCGATAAAATAAGCCGGTTGATACCTTTAAATGTTTTCCATGGCTTTAAACTGGTTAACCCGGTGTTGCCATCATTGCCCTTAACAGGATCGATATAATAGGTTCGATTGCCCGGAGAAACACTTCTTCCGGATGGAGCTAAATATTCAACAAGTTTATTTTGAGCTTTTAATACGTTGCATATCAGAAACGGACTTAAAAGTAACAGGCATTTTATTGTAAAATATCTCATGGTAAATATCAGGTTACTAATATATGGCGTATATGGTATAACATTTACGCTTAACATCTATAATTTTGGCCATCCACAACCAGCATTTAAAAATTACCTTGTCTTTACTCCATAACTTATGGTTAAAACAGCGATCCCTCTTTTATATAATATCCCATACATTTAACATAAGCGAAAATCATTCATTAAAATATAGGTTAAATATTTACCCCTGCACCAAAAGGCACTGACAGTCAAACGTGATGTCCATCGGTGATTATATTATTTTTATCATTATCATTGTTCTTCAAAACCATTAGCAACGACGGTATCAATTTCAGATTGACACCAGCCGGAACACTGATGAAAATAACTATATGAACGTTTTATCAAGAAAGATACTGCTTGCTTTTTTAGCCTTTACCATAATTTTAGTTATCGCTGCCCTTTTTGTAAGAGACAAGATCACAGAAAGATTAGCCCATACGGCACAGATCTCGCACCTTATGGACCTTAATAATTCCAGGCCCCAGCAGGCGCTGCTTTTACTTCACCAGGCCGAGGATTTATTTCAATCCTCACTCGTAGATGCCGACGCTACTAAGGCTCAGGCTTATCAGGCCAAACTTTCACTGGCTTTTGCTGAAATTGATACCCTGTTAAACATGCAGCATGACACTACCAAACTAAATGCCGAACAGCGTTCTCAACTTCATACATGGCACAACCAAAAGGTAAAACTATCTGCCGATCTTCTTTCTGCCCGGCACGACTTTGATTCCCTGCTCACAACCTATTCAGATTACAGCACAGCGACCGTTCAAAATAAACTTGCCGTTAAAAGTAGCCGTACGGTACAAAACAGCAGCGACACCTTAACCCAACCCGGCCAGGTAAAACGAAAAGGTTTTTTTGCAAGAATTAAAGAAGCCATAAAGAACAAAAACGCCTATGCAACCAATTCGGGAGGTGTTGTTATCAACCACCGGACCCGAATTTATGTCGACTCGGTTACGCAAAAACTCCGCAATAAAGATCAATCCAACTATCTCAATAAAATCAGGCAATTACAACAAAGCAACCACAAATTACAGGAAGCGCAAAGACAGCTCATCGCCCTTAATATGCGCATTACCCATAAAATGGAGCAGTTAATTAGTACCATTAAGGATATAAATTACAGCATGACCGATGCCTTTAAGGGTTTAGCCTTTAACAGTTACCTGGAAACAACACGTTTGCTAAACAGGCTTTACCTTGTTGCACTTTTGTTGCTTCTGGCTTTTGCAGTGTTGTTGATTGTGTTTGTTATTAAGCTGGGGCGATCTGAAGAGCTTTTGCTGAAGGAGAACGAACGGGCCGTAATGATAGCGCGTCAAAAAATGGACCTGCTGCTGCACATGAGCCATGAAATCCGTAATCCGCTCACATCTATAAATGGTTTTTTATACATTTTCAGCAGAACGACGCTCACTCCAAAACAATCAGAAATGTTGGGAACAGTGCGGGCATCATCCGATTTGCTACTGCAAACGCTCAATGATACCCTTGATGCCGCAAAAATGGAAAGCAGCGAACTCAAGATCCATCATGATCCTTTTTGCCCGGATAAAACGTTAAAAGAAGTAATTGAAAGCATGGCATTTAGTGCTGATAAAAAACAATTGGAATTAAATTATCATTTTGAAGGCGATCCGGAAGCTGAAGTTTTGGGTGATAGTTTCAGGTTAAAGCAGATTATCGTAAACCTTGTTAGCAATGCTATCAAATATACCGATACAGGAAACGTAAAGATCAAAGCAGCGCTAAAATTATCCGACAGCAAAGGCGGACTAACAGTTGATATTAGCGATACAGGAGCCGGTATAAGCCAGGAACAACAGATTAACCTGTTTTCAAAATATTACCAAACCAATTCGGCAAAAGGAAATACCGGTACAGGTCTTGGTTTATACATTTGCAAACAATTGATTGAATTGCAAAAAGGTAATATCACCGTAAAAAGCGATGCGGGCAAAGGAAGTACTTTTAGTTTTGAAATCCCTTACGAAAAGTATAAAATAGATTAACTGCCGGCGTTTTACTTAAAATTGACGTATATACCCAGAATCTTAAAAACTCTTTATTCTCCAGCTAATTATAAGTTACACCAGTACGTCCATTTTAACGTTAACTGTCTGTTTTTTACTGTATACGGTGATGGCGTGGTATTATCGCCGTAAACAATAAACAGGTCGGACGCAGGCTTATAGCGCCATTGCAGGCGGGTATTAATGTTGATATTATCCACCTGCTTATTATATTGTATATAGGTGGTAAAATACAAGCTATTGGTGAAGGTAACATCAATTTTTGGCCCTACCAGCCAGAACGTATTATGGCCAAATGGCTGCGGCAACCTTAAATCATTGAAGGAGGTATTGATAGCAATATTTACATAAGGTTGAAAACGATAGCCTATTAAACTTGTAACGCTATTGCGTACGCCCTTATCATAATACCCACCGTGCGATGCTTCCAGCAAATAGGTAAACACATTTTGCGGCTTCGATACAAACTGCACATCAATAGTGTTCCAGTTATGCTCAGAGCCGGTAGGTAATAAACCTTTACCGATATTAGTTGGATCATAAGGCCTCAGAAGGCGCACATAATCATTTATACCGGACACCGACAGTGTTGCCCGGTTACGGAATGTGATCAAATATGACAGGATACTTTCATTATCAGTACGGTGAAACGACTCATCGAAGAAATAATTAGAGGTAAGCTGGATGCCATGGCTTAGAATATTACCTTGCTTAGGAAAAAAATTACGGAGTAACAGCGGGCTTAACTTCACATAACCAACACGGGGAACATAGCCTACTTCGGCATTGTAATTTTTACCTACGTACTCCTCCTGCATATAAAGCGTCCAGTATTTGCTCAGGTATTGGAAATGATCGGATACCACGTAATCATGCCCGCTCACGCCGGGCGTAAATGATTTAAGGGCCAGTACTTTGCCTGTCCAGATATTACTGCGCGAGGCAAGGTTAAACTCTGCGCCTATATTACGGTTATAGGCAGTTGAACCGGTATTGGTGCCGGGAATATTGGCAGTAGCGTCCTTATTTACAAACAGGAAAGCGATGTTTGAGCGATCAAGGATCCGTCTTTGCAGGGTAATGATGCCATAATTTTCAGAAGCCTGCTGGGCGCTGCCCGAGCCGCCTGTTTGAATATCCATAGCGCCAATACGCCAGTCCTTATCTAATTTGCCGGTCAATCTTGCTCCAAAATCAATCGGTACGTTGAGGCCTATCCGCCTTGAAAAAAAAGGGCGAATATCAGAGTAACCAAAGTTGGCAAACAGGTCACCGTTTTCTAAAAAGAATTGCCGTTTTTCGGGGAAGAAAAGTTCGTATCTGTTGATGTTGATCACCTGTTGATCAACATCAACCTGCGAAAAATCGGGATTGACTGTTAAATCGAGGTTAAGGGCTGGTGTAACGGAGATCTTGGCGTCCCCTCCTATTTCATGTTTATATTCGGTTTTGGTATTATGCTGATAATCTTTAGATAAACCCGTAAGCGCGTATGGGATTATAGATACGTTGCTGCTGGCTGTTGGGGGCGCTTCGTCCCAAACAAGTGTGCCGGTATAAGCCAATGAAGCTGTAGGGAATTGCCGTGGGATGGGTGTCCAGCTTGATTTTTCGGCAGTCTTGAGATCATTACGGCTAAAGTTGATCCCCCATTCCTTTATGCCTTTTTTATAACGGATACTCTTAAATGGGATGGATGCTTCCCAAACCCATTTATCAGGATAATTTTTTACTGCCGAATACCAGCGGTTATCCCAGCTCAGGTCAACCTTGCCGCCTTCATACATGCTGCCGTCCCACTGCCCTCCCGCCGCGTTGGCACCAAAACTAAAGCCATCGGTGCGGGCATCAAATGGATCCATGAAAATCAGGAAGTTATCATTTTTTACAAAACTGAAATCACGTTTTAACGATTCAACCATGTAAGGCCCCGGTACCGAATTATAATTGATAGCTATGATGTACAGGTTTTTATCATCGTAGGTCATCCGCACCTCGGTTTTAACAGTAGCCTTGCTGGTATCCATCGGCAGCACCATGAAAAAATCTCCCGCCGAATCAGCCTGCATCCAGGCTTGCTCATTCATCACTCCGTCTATATTAATAGCCGAAGCAGCCCTGCGGATATGGTACTTATACCCCGCGTTCTTTTTTTGAGCCGATGCATAAAAGGAGGTTATACAGCATAAGATGATGAGCAAGAATGTTTTTGCCGAAAGCCAGCAGTAGCGTTTTAAGGGCATTAAGATAAGGGTATATAAACTTATTGGTTCACGAATTTTAAAACTACATTTTTTTAGTAAAAATCAACGCCTTGTATCATATAATTTACGGCCTGGGTTCTACACAAACAATTACATATCTGACAATCAGTACATTACGCACAATTCGTATAAAGTAGAGTTAATCTTATAACCAACAGCCCGCTTAACCGATTGGTTAAGCGGGCTGTTGGTTACCCGTTATCATATGTTTGAAATCCTGCGGGCTTTGAAAGGCAATAACAAAGCCGAAGAATCCAGACTTACGAAGTTTGAAAAGTTCTTAAGTCTGGATTCTGCAACAGAATTATGGGTAACTTTTTATTTTTAAAATGTTAATTAATACTTTCCAACATCTTAATATACAACTCAATGCCTTCCCTGATCTCATCTACATAAACAAACTCATCGGCAGTATGTGAACGTGCGGAATCGCCGGGGCCAACTTTAATGGACGGGATATCCAGCAATGATTGATCGGATGTTGTCGGTGAGCCATAGGTGATACGGCCAAGAGCTACGCCAGCCTGAACTATGGGATGTTCCTTAGGGATAGATGATGGTTTTAACCTGATAGAACGCGGTTTTACATCGCTGGCAACATGCTCACGGATAATCTCCAGTACTTCCTCATTACGATAAGCATCGGTTACACGCACGTCAACAGTATACACGCAGTTGGCAGGCACAACGTTGTGTTGTGAGCCGGCATTAATAATAGTCACCGACATTTTTATCGGTCCAAAAACTTCTGATTCTTTCGGAAATTTAAAAGTACGGAACCATTCAATATCTGTTAACGCTTTGTAGATAGCGTTCTCCCCTTCTTCGCGGGCGGCATGGCCGGCACGCCCATGAGCGGTACAATCCAACACCATTAAACCCCGTTCGGCAATTGCCAACTGCATCAGGGTTGGCTCACCTACTATACCAAAAGATAGTTGCCCCAAATCGGGAATAATCAGTTCTAGACCATTTACGCCTGAAATTTCTTCTTCAGCGGTAGTCGCCAGGCAGAAATTATATTTCAGGTTTCCCTTATCATGAAAATAAAGAAATACCGCTATAAGTGAAACAAGACAGCCTCCGGCATCATTACTACCAAGGCCATATAATTTACCATCTTCAATTTTGGCATCGTAAGGATCGCGTGTATAGCCCGAATTGGGTTTAACGGTATCATGATGTGAGTTAAGGAGGATAGTTTCTTTAGCCGGGTCGAAATGTTTATTCCAGGCCCAGATATTGTTAAGCTTACGATGAGTGGTTACCCCATGCGACTGCAGGAATTCGTTGATCAGATCGGCGGTGCGGTCTTCCTCTTTACTAAACGATGGAATGGATATTAGTTGTTGCAGTAATGTTACCGCCAGTTGAAATAAATTGCTTGTGTCAGTCATAAATTTAAGGGTTATCCCTTGTAATGAACGGGCAAAATTAACACTTTTTATTTATGTGGATGAAATACATTTCCTGAACATTAAGTCACTTTAATAGATTTACAAGTAACTTAATATTCACCTAACGCAAACATTACATATCATTTGTAATCTGCACATTTTCAAATCTGCTCATCTTCCATTTTTGAATGTTTGCGGGTATCATTCATGGTGATATATAAAACCAACGATAGCCCGATACAAACAGTTACATACCAATAAAACCATTGCGCATGATGTTCATTTTTGAACCACAGGGCAATATATTCGGCAGTGCCGCCAAACAGGGATACGGCTATTGCATAAGGAAAACCTACGCCCAGGGCGCGCACATTGGCCGGAAAAAGTTCGGCCTTAACAACAGCATTGATCGAGGTATAGCCGCTTACAATGACCAGCGCGCAAAGGAT
Source organism: Mucilaginibacter rubeus (assembly GCF_014643835.1). Classification (GTDB taxonomy): domain Bacteria; phylum Bacteroidota; class Bacteroidia; order Sphingobacteriales; family Sphingobacteriaceae; genus Mucilaginibacter; species Mucilaginibacter rubeus. The sequence goes on from NZ_BMKD01000001.1 coordinate 1,544,574, forward strand.
CAGCGCGAATGCAACCCATACATCTTTAGTATGGCTTAGCAATGTCATGATAGGAATTGTACAAAGCGTACCCAATATGCCGAAACCAATTAATAATGGTTTCCGGCCAACTTTATCCGACAGTAAGCCAAATAAAGGTTGTATCACCATAAATACAGCTAATGTTAAGGTTGAGATGAGCGTAGCGGCGCTCTTACTGAAGCCGGACGTATTAACTAAAAACTTTTGCATATAGGTGGTAAAGGTGTAAAACGACAGTGTACCGCCAATGGTTAATCCAATTACCGTAAAAACAGCTTTAGGGTGCTTTGCTAAAGCTTTTATAGTGCCATTCAGGGCATCAGCTTTTTTACTTTCTTTATCAAACGATGCCGATTCCTGTAAGCTTCGCCTTAAATACATAGTGGTGACAGCCAGTATTGCCCCGATTCCAAACGGAATGCGCCAACCCCAGTCATGCAATTGTTTTTCAGATAAAAACGCTCTTTGCAGCAAAACCAAAACACCCAATGCCAGTAATTGCCCCATAATGAGCGTTACATATTGAAAGCTTGAGTAAAAACCACGGTGCTTTTTTGTAGCCATTTCACTCAGGTAAGTGGCGCTGGTTCCATACTCCCCTCCTACACTCAGGCCCTGGATAATGCGGGCCAACACCAGCAGTATAGGTGCAGCAACTCCGATGGTTTTGTAGCCAGGTGTTATAGCAATGATCAATGAACCAACGCTCATAAGCAATACAGAAAATGTAAGCGCAGTTTTACGGCCGCGCTTATCCGCAAAGGTCCCCATTACCCAACCGCCTATAGGGCGCATTAAAAAGCCGATGGCAAAAATACCGGCTGCGTTTAAAAGCTGTACGGTTTGATTATCTGAAGGAAAAAAAGCATCTGAAAAATAAAGGGAAAAGGCAGTGTAAGCATACCAATCATACCATTCAACCAAATTTCCCAGCGATCCGCCGATGATGGACTTGATGCGTCCGCCCGTGGTTTGGGGTATTGGTGATTTTATTTCATTCATAGGTTTGGCAGATATTGTTGGTTTCCGTAATATTAGGAATTTTAAAATAGAGGCGCAATACCAATATAATAACCGGCATATTTGCTTTAATAAAAACTTATTCAACCTAATCTAATACGCTCAACCATTCACCCAAACCACAACCATGCTTTTCACCGAAGATTTTTTGCATTACATCTGGAAATTCAGGCTTTTTGAGCGCGAAAACCTTCAAACTATAGATGGTGAGGAACTGGAGATCTTTTCGGCAGGGCTGCACAATTCAGATTCAGGTCCCGATTTTCATAATGCGAGGATCCGTATTGGCGAGACTGTTTGGGCAGGTAATGTAGAAGTGCATCTTTCCGCGTCCGACTGGCAAAAGCATGGCCATACTAATGATGGCGCTTATGATAATGTGATATTACATGTGGTTTATCGTAACGATATACAGTTGTTTTTACCAAACGGGCGCAAAGTTCCAACACTTGAACTGCAAAGCCGTATTAGTGAAGAGCTTTATAACAAATATCATAAGCTGGTTTTCGGTAACCAGAGTTTTATACCCTGCGAAAACGGCATCGCTACAGTGGATGCCCTCACCATGCAAAACTGGCTTACCCGCGTGCTGGTTGAGCGGATGGAAAAACGATCGGCAAATGTGGCAGCGGCTCTGGCACTTAATAAAGGCGATTGGGAGGAAACTTTTTACCAGTTTTTAGCGGCAAACTTTGGTTTTAAAGTAAACGCCCTACCGTTTGAGCTGATGGCTAAATCGCTGCCTCAGCTTATCCTTGCCAAAAACAAAAACAGCCCGATGCAAATTGAAGCCTTGATATTTGGGCAGGCAGGCTTTTTAGAGGGTGAATTTAAAGATGATTATCCCCTCAAACTTCAAAAGGAGTATGAATATCTGCGTAAAAAATACAACCTTAAACCTATAGAAAGCCACCTGTGGAAGTTTATGCGGCTAAGGCCCCAAAACTTTCCAACCATCAGGCTGGCGCAATTTGCCGCGCTTATCGTACAGTCAAACCACCTGTTATCTAAAATATTAGAGATTAAAGAGGTAAAAGCACTGCGTAGTTTATTTACAGAGATCAAAGTAAACGATTACTGGGAGGACCATTACCGGTTTGATGTGCAATCCAAGCCGTCATCAAAAAATATGGGCGATGGTTCTGTTGATATTTTGCTGCTCAATGCAGTGACCTTGTTCCTGTTTAGTTACGGCAAGCAGCATCAGCAGCAACATTATATTAGCCGTAGTCTTAAATTGTTAGAAAATTTACCGGCCGAAAAAAACAATATTATTGCTGATTTTGTTAACTTAGGAGTGAAAATTGAAACTGCGTTTGAATCACAGGCATTGCTTGAGTTAAAAAATAATTACTGCAATTATAAGAAATGCCTGCAATGCGGCGTTGGTAATAAGATACTAAAACTGGCCTGACACCATGCTACAGCGGATACTTACTTTTTTTGAACGGTACTCTTTTGGTGTATGCACCTACCTTGGCGAACGCTTTAATATCTCGATCTCCAAGATCAGGCTTTTCTTTATCTACTCCTCATTCCTGGCGGTAGGCTTCCCGCTTATATTTTATTTTTTTGCGGGTGTTGTATTGGATATCCGGAACTTCATTAAACGCAAGCATACCGGGGTTACTGATCTTTAACCGCTGATCATTTCTGATTACGTTGATTTCGCTTATTTTTATTGGGAGATTTCACCGATTATTCCCTGCTTTCACCGATTTTGATTAGTGAAAGCACATCTTCTCATTAAACCAATTTGCCAGTTTTTACAGCATCTTGTAAGTTGCGCACCTTAAATTTGGGAGTATAGCAATATTGGGCCAGTTGTTTAACCCATGTAGTATTGTAGCCAAACATCAGTTTAATAACTTTTACCCGGGTTGAGCCTTTGGGATAGCCATATTTATACCAACTGAATTTAGATGGATCTATATTGAACTGTTCGGCAAAATCAGCAAGAAAAAGGTCTATCTCAATGTCAAAAATATCCAGATCAAGATCGATACTGGTATCGAGGTTCAGGCTACGCGGATCAACCTTATGGATCTTATACCTGTTGCAATAATCAACTATAAATTCTTTTAAGGGTGGCAGTATCTCTTCCATTTAAACGAATGTTAATTTGACCATTTAAGTTATGAGACGTAGCTTTTTAAATAAGGTTGCATACAAATTTACTTTATTTTTAAATCGTTTAAATTGAACCTGATAGTTAATAAATGTTAAATATTTATTGCTGTACAATGGAGCTTTATGCTACTAAAATCAACCTGATGTATTATTATTGCACCAGGTAAACCAGATACTTCAAATGAACCTAAAAGTAATTGCCTTTGATGCCGACGACACCCTTTGGGTAAATGAACCTTACTTTCAAGCCACCGAAGAAAGGTTTTGCAGTCTGCTCGAAAATTTTTCGCCACAACACACCATTTCCAAAGAGCTTTTTAAAGTTGAGGTTGATAACCTCCCACTTTATGGCTACGGGATAAAAGGCTATATCCTCAGCATGATAGAGGCTGCGTTAAGCATTTCTGAAAAAAATATCAGTGTTGATGTAGTGGAAACCATATTACAATATGGTAAGGACATGCTCAACCAACCGATAGAGTTACTGAACGAGGTAGAACATGTTTTATCCTCATTAAAAGATCATTACAGGCTGGTGGTAGCCACCAAAGGCGATCTGCTTGACCAGGAGCGGAAGCTCAAAAAATCAGGGCTGGCACATTACTTTCACCATATCGAAATTATGAGTGATAAAAAGGAGGATGATTATATCAAGCTGATCAAACACCTTGACATCAATCCCGATGAGTTTATGATGATCGGCAATTCCTTAAAATCAGATGTAATGCCCGTGATCAACATTGGCGGGCATGCTGTTCACGTACCCTATCATACAACCTGGGCGCACGAACACGTAGAAACCGTTTTAACACACGAAAACTTCAAACATGTGCATAAGATCAGTGAAGTATTGGAATTTGTGAAGTTCTAAGTCTTGAGTCCTAAGTCGATTATACCAATTTAACTTTTGACTCAAGACTTAGAACTTAGGACTTAAACGCTCTTCTCCATTACAATTAGCTCAATATGCTGTTTGGCGTCACCAAAACGGCCATGCGCATGAAAAGGCTGGATTTCGCCGGTTGGTTTGTAGCCGCGGCGCTCATACCAGCTTATCAGTTCGGAACGGATGCTGATTACTGTCATAGCTAAAGTATTGCAGTTATGCTTACGCGCGTAAACTTCTGCTTCTTCTATCAGTGCGCGGCCCACACCTTTATTCTGCAATAGTGGCGACACACTAAACATGCCAACATACAACTTTGGAGTTCTGACTTCAAGATAAACAGTACCCGTAATATTGCCATCCTCATCAGTATGCTTTAAAATGATAATATTTTCATTATTCATATACCCTGCAAGAGTTTGTTCATCAATGCGGGCACCACCAATTAAGTCGGCCTCAGTTGTCCAACCCCGTTTGGAGCTTTCACCACGGTAAGCGCTGTTTACTAAAACATTAAGTTCGGGTACGTCGGTAAGTGTAGCTTGGGTTATTACAGGCATATGATTAATTTAAGAATGCCAAAGGTAATGGTTGTACGTTCTAAATAAAAGGCCTCAAATTACCATTTTGAAGTTTGTACCTTAATTAATTCTGCTTAATTCATAAATCAGCAACCTTTCGGCGCTTCACAAAGCCTATCCCGATAATCGTTAAAGGCAATAACAATAATACATCGGCCACATGGGCTAACAATAAGATCCTTAAAATCCGGCTTACCGGGAAAGCTACAGCTGCAAGGCCTACCAGCAAACCAAGCCAAACAGGTACTGCTTTTTTACGGACAAGGTTTATAGCTAACACCAATAGACTTAACGGGAACAACGGGCCTGCCCAAAAAAGCAACAAACCCGAACTGACGGGATATTGCTGTAAAACACCGAGATAATTATGATGAGAAATTTTAAATATAGTTGATAAATATCCCAACATGCCAAACCCTATCCCACCCATACAGCATCCATAAATCGCTATCAACAAACCTATCGCTGAATAAAACGGCATGTTGTGCTTTAACAAGCCAAATAACCCATACAAAGCCGGGATCCAAAATACTGTTGACAGGCAGATCAGCGTTGCGGCCGTTACCCCGTATTGTCCATCTACCCAAAAAAATGTTGATATGCAAAACAGCAATGGTGCTGTAATAAGGCACAAGCCAGGCAATATTTGTTGCTGGAAATCAATTTCGGCTTTCATAATTTAAAAGATTTACCAGCTATGACCGTAACATGCTATCGTAGGTTACACTTATATCAAATGACATTAAAAAAGCCATAAGTTTTAAAACCAAGCTGTATATTTAGTAGTTAATAACACATCTGTTTATATTAAACCCCGCCATGGCTTTTATAGATTATTACAAAGTATTAGAGCTCGACAAAAATGCATCCGAAAAGGATATTAAAAATGCTTACCGTAAACTGGCCCGCAAATATCACCCCGATCTTAACCCTAATGACGAAGATGCCCACAAAAAATTCCAGCAGCTAAACGAAGCAAATGAAGTATTAAGTGACCCGGAAAAGCGAAAGAAGTACGACAAATATGGCGAAAACTGGCAGCATGGCGAAGCATACGAACAACAGGCGCGCCAACAGGCCGGTGCACAAGGAGGTTTTGGTGGCTATGGGGGCTTTAACGGAGCCGAAGGATTTGGTAGCGCCGAAGGGTTTGGAAGTGACGATTTTTCAGATTTCTTTCAATCGATGTTCGGCGGTGCAGGAGGCGCGCGTAGCGGCAGGCAGGCAAAATACCGCGGGCAGGACTATAACGCCTCGTTAAGTTTAAACCTTCGAGACGTTCTTGAAACACATAAGCAAACGTTGACTGTCAATGGCAAAAACATCCGGATAACTATACCCGCAGGTATTGAAAACGGGCAAACTATCAAAATAGCCGGGCATGGCGCCCCGGGTGTAAACGGCGGCCCCGCCGGAGATCTGTATATTCAGTTTAATGTTGCACCTGATGCAAATTTTAAGCGTGATGGTAATAATTTGTACACCACGTTGAAACTTGACCTGTACACTGCAGTTTTAGGTGGAGAAATAACTGCCGATACATTAAACGGCAAAGTTAAAGTGAAAGTAAAACCTGAAACTCAAAACGGCACTAAAGTAAAACTCAAAGGCAAAGGTATGCCCGTTTATAAAAAAGAGAATGAATTTGGCGATCTGTACCTGACCTATGATATCCAAACCCCTACCAACCTTACCGAAAAGCAGAAACAATTATTTGAAGAACTGGCAAAATCCTCAGCCTAAATTAAAAACATTATGAAAACAGCAGAATTAATAGCAGCAAACGATTTTTGTGTATATCATAATGTTGAATACACGTTCATCACATCTTTACATGAAGCAGGCCTGGTTGAGGTAACCACCATTAATGAAATCGTCTTCATTCCTCAAACTGAACTTCAAAAGCTGGAAAAACTGGTGAGCTTGTACGAATTGGATATTAACGTAGCCGGCATTGAAGCTATCTCCCATTTGCTTGACCGGGTTGAAAAATTACAGGAAGATATGCGGTATTTAAAAAACAGGTTGAGCTTATATGAATAAGAAAGCTTTTTTTTCAGGAATGCTTAAACCAAATATTTATTCATCATCCGCTCGCTTACAATATTTGCTTCATCGATAACAGGTTCTGGATATCCCATGGATTTGAGTATGGCGATTCCGTTAGTGTTTTTAAGCAGGCCCTGCTTCAGGATATAGTCAAATACCAGCATGCGCCCGTCTTTTGATTCTGAAAAGGAATATACAACAAAATCTTCGTCGAGCAGTTCGGCCAGTTCAAGGTCATGGGTTGATACAAAAACAAAATTTTGGTTAGCGGTAATGTACGAAAGCACAGACTTAGCCGCCGCTATACGTTCGATGGTATTGGTACCCCTGAAAATCTCATCGATGATCACAAGGCTTTTTATATCCTCTTTCTGAGAACTGTTATCAATGATATCTAAAATAGCTAAGGCCTGTGCCTGAAAATAACTCTTGTGTTCATCAATGTTATCGCTGGTTTTGATGCTGGTTTGTATTTTGAGAAAAGGAGCCTTATAGGCCTTTGCACAACTTGTAAATATAGTTTGCGATAGCAGCGTATTTAATGCCAGCGCTTTAATAAATGTAGTTTTGCCAGACATGTTTGACCCTGTGATCAATGCGCCCCTGTCTGCATCAGTTGTATAAAGGGAGTTGGTTACACAGTTAGCTACTAATGGGTGAAATAGTTCGGTAATCTCTATTTTGCCATCAACACCCGTAAACGCGGGTTTTGAATAAAAAGGAATACCGTCACGTATTGATTGTATGGCTATCAGCGTATCGGCCCGGCCAATAAATTTATACACTTCTTTAATGTCCTCACGGTATTTACTTACTTGTTTTAATGATGATGTATAAGTATTGGGCTCAATCACAAAAAGCAGTTTAAATAAATGGAAGGCTGCGTAAGCAATATCACTTTTACCATTCACGAAGCCGCTTTCTATATTTACAAACTTAAGTGCTCGTTTTAAACCTCGTAGGCTGGTAAGGGAACGCTTTACCTCGGGTACCTGACCAAATTTCCCACTTTTAACTAACGCCACTGCAACTTTATACATTACCAGCAATTGCGGTAACGATTTGGTATACCCTGAAATAGCCTTGCGGTTGCTGAAGTAAATAACAATGTTGTACGCAAACAACAATAGCAAAAAGATAAAGCTAAAAATGTTAGGAATAACAATCAGCGATAATAACGCAGCCAGGATCAGAAAAGGTGAAACCTTTATATAAAAATTAATTACCGATGCAAATACCGGTTCATGTGCCCTGAGAAAAAGATCGGCTATAAAATAAGCATCGGGGTGGTTAAGTTTTGACAATTCCACTTCAAGCAATTCGCGGCCGGGTATATCCATGTTAAGATCCTCAATATCATTGTCGAGGTCATGCAAAACATCAAGCTCGGTTGTAGAGCAATGTAATAAATTAAACAAGTATTGTTTACCAGGCTTACTGTTTGTTCTGTCGATATAATTGAAAACACTTATCAGGTCAAGGTCGTCGGCTGTTTGAGCCGAAAGCTTGTTTTTACTATCTTCCGAATCCAGGTAAATCTTTATTAAATCAAAGTTTCGGCGGGCGTTAACCGGTTTGCCCCACTTCTCCTGAATTTTTATCAGCTGCTTTTTTGCCCAGCGTAATTTATCATAATACGACTTAATATAAAGCACTCCAATTACGATAAAGACAACTATCGCAGAAAAAACAAAGTAATACATATCTAAAAATATAAAAATTTAATTAAACCAACTTATCTATCGCCAGTCATAATTATGTATTACAATTCAGGTATTAACTAAAATTTACGACCATGAAATTTATCCGATTTTCAATAATAGCTTTTGTGATGATGTTTTCATTTCAATTTGCAAAAGCTCAAAGCATAAGTATCAGCGCGCATTTTGGCCGTCCTTATCATAGGGTAGTTTACACAAGTGGATATTACGAAGCACCTGTTTACTATGGCAGGGACGTTTATTATGACCGTCCTGTTTATTATGGTCGTCCGCGCTATTACGCAGCAAGATATTATGATGCGCCGGTATACTATCAAAGACACTATCGTGTTCATCGTTATTGCAGGCACTGGTAAAAAAATAAAGCCTCCGGGTTGCCGGAGGCTTTATTATAATATGTAACTATGCCAGTATAAAACGATCATATACATTAACCAATGCCATTTAGATGTACACAAAATTAGCCCCCGTTAAAAATGAGAGGTTTTAAGGGTTGTGTAAAAATACAGGCAGTTATTACTCAAATATTACTTGGTTCTATCCTTAAAAAAAGAATGTAATGCCCGTTGCGTAAATTCTGATAAAACCAGCTCACCACTTATAGCCGCACGTTGTTTAAGCAATTCATCCCAATCAGCAGTGCCTTCCCAAAGTACCTGTTTTAAGCCAGTAAGTGCTGCCGGGTTATATGAAGCTAATTTTTGAGTAAGCTCATATACAGCCGCATCAAGACTAGGAGTATCTTCATAAACCTCATTATACAAGCCGTTTTGCTTTGCCCATTGGGCAGTTTGAAAATCTGACGCGCTGATAGTGAGCTGTGAAAATGCTGATAACCCTATTTTACGGATCACAGCGGGGGCTATCACAAAGGGGCCAATACCTATAGTAAGCTCACTTAACTTTATTGATGCCGCCTCGCTGGCCAGGCTATAATCGGCAGCGGCGGCAAGGCCAACCCCACCTCCAACTGTTTTACCCTGTACCCTCGCAATTATTATTTTAGGGCATTTGCGGCAGGCACTAATCACGTTAGAAAACCCTTCAAAAAATAACGCGCCGGTCTCCCTATCCTTAATTTGCAACAGCTCGTCAAAGCTTGCCCCCGCGCAAAAAGTACGATCGCCCGTGCTTTTTAAAACAATGACTTTTGTTTCCGGATCATTACCGGCGCTGAATACCGCATCGGCAAGTTGTTTTAATAGCGCCGAGGGCAGGGAGTTTTGTGCCGGATGATAAAAACAAATGGTAGTTACACCATCAGGCTCATTTACAATGGATACATTTCCGTTTTCGGCAGGCATATTTTATTTTTTATATCAGATGGTTTTCCAACCAATATCAGAAGTATTTATGTCAACTGCAATTTTGAGCCTAAAAAACAGTCATTTACTTTTCAAGCAAGGGCAGCTCAAAATAAAAAGTAGCGCCTGCACCAAGCTCACTTTCTACCCCTATATCGCCGTTATGATTATTAATGATCTCAGCCGAGATATAAAGCCCCATACCAAGGCCGCTCGTCATAAATTTTTTATCTTCGACACGATAAAACCGCTCAAAAATATGCTCGATTTGCGCGGCAGACAATCCGATGCCAAAGTCTGTTACTGATACACGCACCTTACCGTTTATATTCCGGGTTTCAATAATGATATTTTTATTCCCGGTTGAATATTTTACAGAGTTGTTAATGAAATTTACCAGTACCTGCTCCAGCCGGCCAGCATTTCCATCTATAAAAAAATCATTTTCCGATTTATTGATAAAATTAAATTCGGGATAAAGGTGGATAGCATTTTCTAAAGTTGACGCTACCAGTTCACGAAGGTTTACTTTCGCCATGGCATATTCAAGGCCTCCCGCATGAATTTTGCTTACATCAAGCAAATCGTTAACCAAACGCTGAAGCTTATTTAAAGCAGTGCCGGCCTTTTCAATATATTGTTTTACTATTGATGGTACTTCCTCCTTTTTATAGGCCAAAATAAGCTGTAAATAACCTTTCAGGCTGGTTAAAGGTGTTTTAAGTTCATGGCTGGCCACACCAATAAACTCATCCTTCAAATCAAGCTGCTTTTTCTGTTCCTCAATGTCGGTCGCGGTACCTACCCAAAAAAGGATTTCCCCGTTATCATCTCTTAACGGCACTGCGCGGTTAAGGTGCCAGCGATAAGTATTATCCCAGCGGAGGTACCTGTTTTCCAATTCATAAACACTCCCGCTTTGCAAAGATTCGAGGTAAGCACTCATTGTTTTTTGCAGATCATCTGGGTGTACGATCTGTTGCCAGCCCCAGCCTGCTGTTTCACCATATCGCCTGCCCGTATAATCAAACCAGCGCTGATTATAAAAATCAACTTCGCCACCGGGCAAATTCGTCCAGGTCATTTGAGTAATGTTATTAGCCAGCAACTTAAAATGTTCCCTGCTGATAAGCAAATCATTGGTACGCTCCCTCACAGTATCTTCCAGATCATTATTCAGCCTCTCGGCAATATTCTGGGCTTCTTCAAGCTGATCATTTTTAATTTTCAGCTCCCATTCGGTTTCCTTTTGAGCAGTCAAATCGGTCAGGATCAAACTCAATGCCGTTCCTTCATCAAGGTCAAGCGTGGTAGATGATAATAAACAGGGAGTCAGTTTACCATCCCGATTTGATAATAAAACCTCGCCCTTGCAATCGGCATTCCAGCCATCCCTGATTATCTGCTTATACTTCTCCACCGAAACTTCGGCAACAAAAGTGTTCAAATCCAGCCCGATCACTTTTTCCAAGGGTTCATTAACCATAGCCGCAAAGCTCGAATTGCTATATAATATCGTACCATCGCTATTCAACGTAACAGCTCCCTCGTTCATTTTTTCAATGAAAACGCGGTAGGTTTGATCGGCCGTTTTCAACGTATAAAGCTGGTGGCCTTCATCATCTTTAACTATAAAAGCATCAACCTGACCATTACGAATAGCAGAAATGACGTCGGTAGCTTCTTCTAATTGATATCGAAGCTTATTGTTTTCCGCAAGCAACTGCTCATATGTAAGTTTGTCCGGCTCCATAATTAGCTTTCTGTAAGTATTCCCAGCCCTTTTAAAACTTTGTCGGTGTTTGACATATCTCCGATAAGCTTACGTTCGACGCCGGGAGATTTTTTAATAAGTAAAGGCAATGCTATGATCTGTTCTTCCTTGGCAATGAGCGGTTGCTGATAGACATCAATTATCTCGAGCTCGTAATTAGGCTTAAGGTACTGCTCACAAATAATTTTCAAGTTGGCTATTGCCCTGACAGAATTGGGCGATGCTCCAATTACAAATAAACGCAATCGGAAAAATTGACTTTCTCCCTGATCTAAAGGCAACTGGTTTTGCTCGGTCATCTAACTATTTACTTACTGGTATTATATTCAATCCAACCAAAACTTTTTCCTCGTTGCTCAAGTCGCCTATTATTTTGCGAATCGGTTCAGGTACTTTTCTTACCAGCGTGGGGATTGCAAATATTTGATCCCCTTCGGCCAGTTGAGGCTGCTGCAGCAAGTCAATTACTTCAATAACATACTGACCTTTCAAATGTTCTTCACAATATTTTTTTAGGTTGGTGAGCGCGGTAACTGATTTAGCAGTTTTGCCCGCTACATACAGCCTTAACTCATATTTTATAACTTCATCCAGTTCCATTATTTTTTACTTTTTGATTTACTTTTAAGCGTATCCGCATTTCCGCGGCGGATATCGGTTATCTCCTGGCGGTTTCTTTCTATAATATTCTGTTTTAATTCTTCTTCCAGGTATATTTTATTTAATTCCTCCTCTGTCGATTCAAATTCGGCCTGCAAGCTTGCAATTTTTGATTCAAGCATCATACGCCGACGCAATATCTCTTTATCTTTACGGGATATTGCGAATTCCCTCAATGCGACGCCTGTTTTTTCTCTTAATTTTTGTGCTTCCCTGGCCGATCCTGTAAGCACTCCATCAGGGCCAAGATAAACATCAACCAGGCTTAACCCTTTATCGGTAATGGTAAACTCGCGTACCTGGTTTGAGTGGCTCATCCCACGCGATTTCATAATATATAACCCCCTGTTGCGTTCACCGTTCGATTCGATATCCCTTACAAGCAGCCAGGTATCAACTAATGATGAGACGCCTTCGTCGGTTTGTTCACTTACCACCGTATTTAAACTGAGGGCAGTAAACATAACCGTGATCTGTTCGTCCTGTAAAAAATCTATCAGCCTAATCAGCATCGATTTTACTTCACTTACCGAACCCACCGTAATGAGGTTTGTAATCGGGTCGAGGATCACCGCTGCGGGTTTAAATCTTTTAATAATCTTATAAATAGCAACGAGGTGCATTTCAAGACCGTAAAGCGTAGGACGCGAGGCATGAAATTCAAGTAAGCCATTGTCAATGTGTTTTTGCAGGTCGAGATTGATTGATTTCATATTGCGAAGGATCTGCTTAGGCGATTCCTCGAACGCAAAATAAAGGCACTTCTTTTTGTTATTGCAAACCTCATTGGCAAAGCAGGCCGCAATACTTGTTTTGCCGGTGCCGGCCGTGCCCGAAACCAGGATACTGCTGCCCTGAAAAAAACCCTTGCCTCCAAACATGCTGTCAAGGGAAGGTATCCCCGATGAAATTCGTTTTGATGATACTTCTTTTTCGAGAACTAAAGATGTTACCGGAAGCACGGAAATGCCATCTTCATCAATTAAAAATGGATATTCGTTGGTACCATGCTGTGTACCACGATATTTTACCACGCGCAAACGACGGGTCGAGATCTGATTTACAACCCTGTGATCAAGCAGGATCACACAATCTGAAACATATTCTTCAAGCCCCTGCCGTGTCAATGACGAGCCGTCACCTTTTTCGCCGGTTATAATAGCAGTTACACCTTTTTCCTTTAAAAAAGTAAAAAGCCTTCTAAGCTCGGCCCTCAATATAATTTGGTTTGATAAACCCGAAAAAAGATTTTCCAGGGTATCCAGTACTACTCTTTTTGCCCCGATGCTGTCAATAGCAAAGCCCAAGCGGATAAACAAACCTTCCAGATCATATTCGCCTGTCTCCTCAATCTCGCTTCGGTCTATATGCACATGATCAAGTCTTAATTTTTTATCATCCTGGAGTTTAATTAAATCAAACCCAAGCGATGCTACGTTCGAAGCCAGTTCATCTGCCTTTTCTTCAAAAGCCATAAAAACACCGGGCTCATTAAACTCGGTAGCTCCCCTTACAATAAACTCAAGCGACATAAGAGTTTTACCGCAACCCGCTTCACCACATATCAGTGTTGGTCTTCCATTAGGTAAACCACCGCCCGTTATTTCATCTAAACCGGTAATACCGGTAGGAGTTTTGGGCAATTGCTCAAACGTTATAAGCTGCTGTTTTTTATGCAATTTGGTCATAATAAATCCAATCTGTTTAAACTACCCGTATACCACAACCATCAAGTATACAGGATTTTGTTTTATTGGTATGGTAATAGTGATACTTATAAAATTGTTTTGGCATAATTGATTTTGTGAAGTAAAAAAATCAAAAAACTTGGTGAAATTACTGTCCCAGATAAATCTCCCCATTATACAAACCTTTGAAACCTCATATCACCAAATTCTCTAAAAACAGAAGTAAACATTTATACAGGTATACCGTTTAAAAAACAAGGCATACGCTTCTGTAACCCGTTTTTATCAATAATTGCAGTTATATTAATATAACTGCATACTCATTAATTGAAAGTTATGATGTATGAATTGAGATTTTGATCTTAATTATTATAGCCTATATTTATAAATATTATTTATATAATGAATAACGACGCCGGCCTTCATCAACAATTAAGCGAAGATATTTTCCGTATGCTGATAAGGGAGTCTCCTACCCCGGTAGCATTATATATTGGCGAAACAATGGAGATCAGGATTGCCAATAAAGCCATGATAGATATATGGGGGAAGGGCGATGATGTTATTGGGCATAAATATTTTGACCTACTGCCCGAATTCGAAGAGCCGGGCTTTCATGCAATATTATCAAATGTATACGATAACGGTACGGCTTATGAATGGAAAGAGCAAAGGGTTGATGTTATGGTTGACGATAAACTTGAAGAATTTTACTTCAACTTTATTTTTAAACCATTACGGAACAATGATGGTAAAGTTTGGGGTGTGCTGAATACAGCTACAGATGTTACCGAACTGGTTAACACCCGCAAAAAGCTGGCTGAAACTGAACAGCGTGCTCAATTTGCCCTGCAAGCTGCCGAACTGGGTACCTGGGATTTAAACCCCAGATTAGAAACCGCAACATGGGATGACCGCTGTAAAGAGCTTTGCGGTTTTCGAAAAGATGATGAGATAAAGTATCATGATCTGTTGAAATTTGTCCACCCGGAAGATGAGCAACGCTTGCGAACAGCAGTAATGCAGGCTTATGATCCTGTAGGCAATGGTAATTATGATATAATCGTCCGCACTGTTGATGACACAGGACACTTGAAATACTGGATTCACCTGAAAGGTAAAGCGTATTTTAACGATAATCATGAGCCCATCCGCTTTGCAGGTACCGTACAGGATATAACCCGCGAAATATTAGATAAACAGGAACAACAAAAACTGATTGCGCTGATTGATAAAACAGCCGACGTGGTTGCAGTAGGCAGCATGGACGGTTCTGTAACCTATATCAATAAAACGGCATACACTATATTAGGTATCGGGAGTACAAAGGAGGCTTTAAAACCCGGCGTTGAATATTTTGCAGATCATGAAGCAGACAAAGTAATTAATGAGATAAACCCCGCTGTACAGCAGTACGGTAAGTGGGAAGGTGAAATGCACTACCGGCATTTTAAAACAGGAGAGAATATTCCGGTTTACGTTAACTGTTTCAGAATCGATGATCCGTTAAATGGCTTGCCTATTGGTATGGCATCCGTGGCCCGCGATCTGCGCCCCGAAAAAGCGGCAAGAAATGAGCAGTATAAATTATTGTCGCTTATTAACCATAGCTCAGATTTTGTAAGCCTATCCAACCTTGATGGTAATGTAACCTATGTAAATACCGCCGGGCGAAAAATGTTAGGTATAAAAGGTGCCAACGGGCACAGGAGGCACAACAGTGAATATTTAATGCCTGATGAGCTTGATAAGCTGAGGGACAAAGTAAATCCAATTTTAATGAAGCATGGTAAATGGAGCGGTGAAGTACTTTACCGTCATTTCCAAACCGGCGAAGCCATACCTGTGTACGGTACCACCATGCTGGTTTATGACGCTGTAACCGGCTTGCCACAAGGCCGGGCTTCAATTGCAAGGGATCTGCGAAGGGAAATTGCCGATAAAAAAGCCCTTACTGATAGTGAACGATTGCTTAAAAACATTACTAATGCATCGCCAACAGTACTTTGGATGGCCGATGCTGAAGGTAATATCACTTACGTAAATCAAACCTGGGTTGATTGGACCGGCATTAAATATGAGGATAATATGGGCGCAGGATGGATCAACGCGCTTTTAGAAGAAGACAGAACCAGGGCTGCTGAAAAGTTCTTAACCGATTTAAATGCCCGCCGGTTCTATGAAGTTGATTTTAGGATCACACGCAGGGATGGTGAAATAAGATGGTGTATAGCCACCGGCAATCCGCAATACAATGAACAGGGGGAATTTACCGGGTACATAGGTGCTTGTACTGATGTCACCGATAAAACACTTGCCGAAAGCGAAGTGAAATTACGTAACAGGGAATTGAATAACCAGATCAGGCAGTTTGAGTTTGTTACTGGTTTTATGCCAGTGCAACTTTGGACGGCCCGCACGGATGGTCAGGTCGACTACTTCAATCAACGTGCTGTAGATTACTTTGGCGCCCAAGCAAATGAAATAGCAGCATCCTGGCTCAATGCTATTCATCCCGATGATAGGGATGCTTGTGTTGAGGCTTGGAACTATGCAGTGAACACGGGTAATGTTTACCAATGTGAATTTAGATTAAAAGATAAAGATCAAAACTACAAGTGGCATTTGTCCAGGGCTTTACCCTTTATCATTGACGGTAAGATCATTAAATGGTTTGGCACTAATACAGATATTGATGAGCAGAAACAACTACAACGGCAAAAAGATGATTTTTTAGGTATTGCAAGTCATGAATTGAAAACCCCGGTTACCAGCATAAAAGCATATGCCCAGGTATTGGGTGCTATGCTTAGCAAAGAAGGCGAGCAAAAAAAAGCCGAAATGGTACTTAGGATGGATGCCCAGATTAACCGTCTTACCAACCTCATAGGCGATCTCCTTGATGTTACCAAGATTAACTCGGGGAGGCTACAGTTTAATAAAACATGGTTCGATTTTAATGAAACACTACAGGAAACTGTTGAAGACCTGCAGCACACTACCCAAAAACATAAACTTATCCAAAACTTTACCCCAACAGGCCGTATCTATTCAGACAAAGATCGTGTAAGCCAGGTTATTACCAACCTTATTACAAATGCTATCAAATATTCTCCGCATACCGATACCATCATCATCAGCACCCGCCGCGAAAACAATGAGGTGATTGTTTGTGTGCAGGATTTTGGCATCGGCATACCCGAAGACAAGAAGGACCGGGTGTTTGAGCAATTTTACCGGGTAAGCGGGAATAAGCAGCATACTTTCCCCGGTTTGGGGTTAGGATTATACATCTCTTCAGAAATTATTAAGCGAGAAGGCGGCAGAATGTGGGTAAACAGCATTGAAGGCAAAGGGTCTACTTTTTGCTTTGCATTACCTGTAGATGATATCAACAGTTAATGATCTGTTGGATAGTTTACAATCAGGTAAATTTATCACAGCTAATTTCAGAGGGTTTAACCAAGCCCTTACGCCTAAAATGGATACAAAGAACAAGAAAATCATGATTGCGGATGATGACCCCGGCATTGTAGATGCTGTGGAAATGCTGCTTGAATTTGAAGGCTATGAGGTAACGTCAACCGTAGATGGTACAACAGTACTTGATATGAAAGACGAACTCCCCGACTTGCTACTGTTAGATATCTGGATGAGCGGCGAAGACGGTCGCGATATCTGCAGGAAGCTAAAACAAGACGAGCTAACCAAAGATATACCTGTTATCATGATATCGGCAAGTCGCGATATACGTGATTCTGCAATGATGGCCGGTGCAGACGACTTTTTAGCCAAGCCTTTTGACATGGATGATTTACTAAAAAAAGTGGCCTATTTTGTTCAAAAACCTTAATAATAGACAACAAGCATCAATCAACTAAATAAACATTACCCCTCTTCGGAAAGAACCTTATGGCGGCCGTCTCACCCGGCCGCCGGTTTTTCCCGTTGCTTAAGTATCCCTTTAAAATTAATATAAAACTGACATGCTAAAATGCTATTACGCCTCTCCGGGATAAGTCCTCGCGATGGCCGTTTTATCCGGTCGCCGATTCATCCAGTTGTATTTTATGGCATGTAGTTAAACTGGTCATTTCACTGGTCAACCTAACTAAAATATAAAAACATTAACCCATATGATACGTTATTTATTAAAACAAAACAATAACGCCATGGGAGTTTTACAGCACGTACAACATCAGATCTCGGCACTGAACGATCTGATCAAGATAAATAACGACCGGATAGCCGGATATCACAAGGCTACCGAAGCAACAGATGAAACCGGATTGAATTTACTTTTTAATGAATATATTGATCAAAGCAAAAATTACGTTAGTGAAATACGCGATTACATTCATGTATTAGGAGGAGATCCAGCAGACGGTACTACCCTCGCGGGGAAATTTTATCACGCCTGGATGGATGTAAAATCGGTTTTTGTTAGTAAAGACAGCCGCTCGATACTTTCGGATTGCGAATATGGCGAAGATATAGCAAAAAAAGCTTATCGCGCCGCGCTTGACGATAAAGAGTTGATATGGGAAGATGAGCAGGTTGTAACCCTGCTTAATAACCATTTAGAAGGTTTAAAAAAAGCGCATGATACCATTAAATCGTTAAGAGATACGGTTAATGCCTGATCATAATTTTTGTTATATTGAGCAAATGAACAATTCAAATCAATCATTTTTTTCGGCATGCCGCATACCTGGTCAATACGCTAAGGTTGCCTGCACACAGGATAAGGTAATTTATACGCTTTCGCAATTAAAGCAGGCCACAGTTGCTGATATAGCGTTGAAGTTAAGGGAGTATGAACCAACGGTAAATACTTTCACACATGAGAAAAACACAATTGAAGTGCTTGACTATTTGTTTGCCCGCGGTTTGGTAAAGATCACCAAACAAAACGGCGAGTTAAACTACAACCTGGTTAAGGCTTAAGCAGGCTGTAGTTTAATGCATTTTATTACATACCTGGCGCAAGTGGTTTGGCCGAAACTACGCTGTCAACTACAAAAACGCTCACCCCTCTCCATGGCAGCGTGTGCAGGTATTCTTTATAGTGAAGTTCTAAAAATGAGCCAGCGTTGCTGCTCAGTTCTTTTGCTACTTTTTCGTCGGTTACCGAAAATATAAATTCATTTGAGCCAATTGTGCCCCCTGTAACCTGTGTGCGGAGCCCGCTTTGAATTAACCTGCCTTCATAAGTTTTAAATACGTAACCTTTCTTTACAAAATAGTTCATAGTACCGGCTTTGGTTCCCTCGCCAAAAACAAAATAATATCGATAGTAAAAAAAGCCTACTATAATCAGTAGTAATATAAGGGTGATAATAACCTTAGTTTTTGTTTTCATCGGAGATTTTATTTGCTAACTAAGCTACAAAAACTTAGCAGGTAAGCAAACATTTATATCATGACAATGGCCTGTTTAGTTTGCCGGCTTCTCTCCTTCTTTGATTTTCGTGAGGGTCACTTTTTTAAAAGACTCCACTAAGAAGGTAACCAAACCGCTTAGGCTAAAAGGTGGATCATTGGTAGTTAGCGTAAGTTTGTCCTTATTGTTTTCAAAATCGATATCCAGGTAATAATTAGGTGCATCTGTAACCTGGCTACCCTGTTTCCAATCGTACATCTTTTTTAGTTCGCTCCGTTTTAGCCAATAGTTGAGGCTATCAAGTTGCTGGTTAGTAAGCTTCCCGGCATAATCTCCCTTATAGGGATCTGCAAACTCGCCGCCTTTTAATCGATAAGTGCCATCTGCCCAAATATTGATCAGTAATTGAGGGCAATTGCCATAACAGGTTGAGGAGAGGAAACGAAGTTTTGAAAATTTGATCCCGTTATCGAAACTGGCCTTATAATTTTTAAACTGTAAGGGAGGGCGACCAGCTAATTTTATAGCATTATCATTAACAGCTTTGATAGTCAATTTTTTGCCATCAAAATAGTTGATGATAAACTTAGAAACATCAATATGCTGTTGTTTAAAATTATCTGCACTGGTAGTATATGTATCAATTATTTTAAGCGTATCATGCTCTATTTTGTATTTGTTTTCGTGTTTCTTATATCCATCCAAATTAAAATAAACCTTGCCGCTATTAAAATAAAGATAACCGAGGTCTTCGGTAATCCATTGTTCCGACTCAACAGTTGCATGCTGGCCCGATACTGTGCCACATAGGATAGTTAGCAATAAAACAAGCAGGGATACGCTTTTCATTTAAATTTAACTTACAAACTCAAATAATATTGGGTAAGGGATTCAAAATCGTCAAACTTATGATCATAGTCATCCGTATTACCAAAGCCGTAACTAACAAACACAAATGGTATACCGGCAAGGCGCGTTTGTTCAGCATCGCCATTAGTATCGCCTATGTAAACCGGGTTCTGCAAATTGTGTTTATTCATGAGCAGATGCATATTGTGGTTTTTAGGCATCTGGTTGGTGCCATAAGCCATACTATCTGTAATAACTTCATTAATGCCTGCCCATGTTAAAAACAACGGAATAATACCAACAGCACAGTTACTTAATACAAATAATTTGTATTTGCCTGCCAATTGTTCCAGGCCTTTAGTAACTCCTTTATACATAATACCACCGCTGGTTGGTAATATTTCGCGCCTTACCTGGTTTACCGCATTGTAGATCTCCATCCCCTTTTCCTCATCAAATTCGGGCAGCATTACCCGTGTAAGCTTTTTACCATCCATACCTATCACGTGCAGCAGTTCATCTCGTTTAATAGTCCTTTGAATATCAAGCTTTTGAAATATCAGGTTCCATGATTCGGCGTAGGTATCAACGGCATCCCAAAGGGTTCCGTCCATATCAAAAATGAGGCTATCGGGTTTCTGCATTAGCTAAAAGTATGTTTTTCGCTAAGATGAAAAATTAACGGCAATTAATGTTCATGTTTTCTTCATTATTAATCCTCACCTTAGCATTGTGATAAGGTTAACGCGGGTCGGCTTAGCAGGAGGCTGAGCCCGCAAAGAACCCCCGCCTCTCGGCGGGGGTTTCTTTTTATACAGGTGGCTTTAAAGTCGTAAGTCCTAAGTTCAAAGTCTTAAGTCGTCACGATAATGGTTTATAATCCTCCAAGTTAAGACCTGGGGCCTCAAGACTTCTGACTAAATACTTATCCCGTCCCCTACTTTATAAATTTCATGAAACTTGATTCCTTGCTTGTCAAAATGTTTTTTGTACGCGGCGTAACGCTGAAGTATGAAAAAATCTTTAGCAAACCCGTCGTGCACAGGCAAAATTTGCTTAGGATGCAGCTCATCGGCAAAGGCCGAAATTGTTGGTTCATTGGCAAATGGAGCCATCGAAACCATGATCAGCAACTCGATACCTTTAAAATTCAAAAGCTTCTCTTCCATCGAATCAACGGGGTGCAATACTTTGTTATTGATTAGGAAGCCCGTCATTTGAGGTAGCGGATTATCCATGATAAGTTCGTGCCTCACCGGGAAAGCCTGGAGTTTAAATGGCCCGGCTTTATGAGTTCCCTCTTCAAGCAATGTATATTTAAAATTGATTTTCTCCAGCTCCTTTCCTACCTGCGAATTAGTGACAACCGCTGCGCCGCTTAACTCTACAATACTTTTTAAGATATCTATATCGAAATGATCGGGGTGGATATGGGTGATCACAATAGTTTTTACATCAACAAACAATTGTGGTGTAACCAAACCTTCGGCAAATGAAAACTTTCCGGGGTCAAACAAGAGCTGATAGCCGTCTAATTCAAAAAGCAGGCATGAATGAAGGTATTTTGATATTTTCATAAGCGCGTAGGTTTATTTCCTAAAGATACACAGGAAAGACTTATGAAGTTTTAAAAAGTTGATCCCGATTGAAAAGCGGATATCACGCTCGGTGTTTGGACTCCAGGAATTTAGGGAGCGAATTATAAAAGCGCAAAGCCTTACTAAGTTAAAACGTTGCAAGTCTGGCTTTACAACAACTCCGTTGCCAAATTGGCCAGTTCGCTCCTCTCCCCTTTTTGCAGGGTGATGTGAGCATAAAGCGGATGCCCTTTCGCTTTATCTATTAAATACGACAGTCCGTTACTTTCAGCATCGAGATATGGGGTATCTATCTGATAAATATCACCAGTAAATACAAATTTGCTGTTTTCACCGGCCCTGGATATGATAGTTTTCACTTCGTGCGGGGTTAGATTCTGCGCTTCGTCAACAATAAAGAAAATTTTACTAAGCGTGCGCCCGCGAATAAAAGCCAGTGGAGCTATCGAGATTTTATCATTATTGACTAACTCATCAATTTTGGCCTGCATTTTTTCGTCGTCACCGAACTGATCCTTTATAAATTTTAGGTTATCCCATATTGGGGCCATATAAGGATCAATCTTTGATTTAATATCGCCAGGCAAAAAGCCTATGTCTTTATTGCTTAAAGGAACAATAGGGCGGGTAACAAAGATTTGACGATAATATTTGCGTTGCTCAAGTGCGCTGGCCAAAGCTAATAGCGTTTTACCCGTGCCGGCGTTTCCTTGTATAGTTACTAATTTTATATCCGGGTGCAATAACGCATGAATAGCAAAAGACTGCTCGATATTACGAGGGTGAATATTTAAAACAGGTTGCTCGGTAACTTTTTCAAGCTGCTTAGTTTGTGAATTGTAAAAACCTACAGTATCGCCTTTTTTTCCTTTTAATACATAAAAGTGATTGTTGGTGTACGAACCTATCTTTAAATTTTCGGCCGGTAAATTTTCATTTTTATTCAGGGTGGTGATCAGTTTTTCCGTCACCTTATCTACATCGGTTTTACCTGTATAAAGCTCCTCCAGGTTTTTGATCTTGCCCGTTTCATAATCTTCGGCATGCAGGTTAAGGGCTTTGGCTTTGAGGCGAAGGCAAATATCTTTTGATACCAACACTACCTTTTTGCCAGGATTTTCTTCCTGTAAGCCAAGGGCCGCGTTGAGGATACGGTGATCCGTTTTATCTGAACCAAAAATCTGCTCGGCATCCTGGCCGGTAGTTTTAGTATCCATTGCAACTTTAAAGCTGCCTTTAGTTTTACCGTTAAGCGGGATCCATTCGTTGATCAGTCCATTGTGCGACAGGTCATCCATCAACCGGATAAAGCTTCGGGCCTCAAAATTACGGGTATCATTACCGTTCTTTTTATTATCGAGCTCCTCCAATACCTGGATGGGTATGGCAACATCGTGCTCCTGAAAGTTTTGAAATGCGTTGTGATCATACAGGATCACAGAAGTATCTAAAACAAATATTTTCTTCTGGTTACGCTGACCGTCCTTCATATCCGCCTAAAATAACGATTTTAAGGCTTGAAGAAAAATTTCTCCTCAAACAAAAAACCTGCAAAAGCGAAAACGGGAGTCATCTCTTGCGATTTGAACTCCCGTTTCCAAACTGTTGTTTAACCGTAGTTGCCCAACAGCATCAAGTTTTGTGTATCTCTTACCGACATGATCTTCGTCCGTTGCTCTCACGAGCGGTCGACTATTTTCAATGTCACCGGTTTCTGTTGTTTCCCTCCGTAGAGTTCTTCTTCTTAATTCCGGTACCTCCTTTAATTGCTTTCTTTTTTCAAAAGACTTTCGCCTTCTTCATTTTTTCTTGCAACTCAGGGACTTCCCTTGATCTTTAGTTCCCCCGAAGGTTCACCCGATTCAATTTCTGTTTTCCTGAAAGGCTGTCAAAGTACGTCGTTCTTGATGATTTCAATATCGGGACATTACCGTGATTTGGCAAATATTTTTGATTGTTTTTATTAACAGGTTATTAACAATAAACCAACACTTATCAACATTAAATTCCAATCCTTCTCAAGTATAAATCAAGGTAATTAACTGAAATACAGGCTACATTATTAACATTGCCCTTTATTAACAAAATGCATGAAAAACCATTTGTATCGAAAAAGGAAAAACGCGTAAAATCATAAAAACGTTAAATTTTCTCTGTTAAATGCCGCCAATATCGCCTCGGAATATGACGCACATGAAGCCTGGTATTTTTGCGTGAAGCGATGTTTATGCTATTAAAATAATTCTTCCAAAGGTCTTGATAGACACCTTCATCCTCGCTATAAGCCGCAATTACATTAACCGGTTTACTTAACTCATCAAAATTCATTTCGATGAATTGCGTGTCATGAAGATCGTAGTACAGCCCATAATTTCTTTTAATATCATAGATCATCCATTTTTGATCGGTATAGCGGCTTTTAAAATGCTTAATCAACAATGGCAATACATTAAAATCAGGTTCGATGGCAGCATAAAAAGTACCATCATTTAGTTTTTGAAACCTAACAAAAGCTTCCATCCTGTGTTTTTCGCGCCGCACCATCTTTAAAATCTCCGATAGTCGCATCACATATCTATTCCCGTAATCTTCTTCAATATTTTGGTCGCTGTCAAAAACATGGCGGATAAAACCCAGCACATTGCAGTCTTCGCCGGCAATTTCGGCCATGTGACTAATGTAAAGGCGCTGCACCCCGGCAGCTGAAAGTTTTTTCCGCAATCCCTTTAATACCCGGCCGGCGCGCGCCTCGTCAGTAACAATAGGAATTACCTCTTCAAACAACGCACAGCTGCGCCACTCCCCTTTCAATAACTTTACAGGATAGAGTTTACGTTCGTAAATCTCGAACACGGCTGTAAGCAAGCCTTCAAA
Organism: Mucilaginibacter rubeus; assembly: GCF_014643835.1. Classification (GTDB taxonomy): domain Bacteria; phylum Bacteroidota; class Bacteroidia; order Sphingobacteriales; family Sphingobacteriaceae; genus Mucilaginibacter; species Mucilaginibacter rubeus. The sequence goes on from NZ_BMKD01000001.1 coordinate 1,569,112, forward strand.
CGATCCGTCATAAACCAGCGTGTTCATATTAAAACAAGTTAAGTTGGGTTTGTGTATTTTTAATGTACTTGCTTTGCGATTGGGCCATAATAAACTGTTTGATATTTTGGCCTGTTAAATCGCGCCGTTCAAATTCATTGCTTTTGCAGGTAATAAAGTACCGCGCGCGGTTAATGGCCACTCCTATTTTTTTTAGCTGTTCCCAGCCCAGCCCGGCAAATTTACGTGCAGCCACAATTTTTTGTGCCGATAACAAACCGATACCTGGCACCCGGAGGATCAGCTGCAAATCAGCCTTATTGATATCAACAGGAAAAGCCTGCATATTGCGGATTGCCCAGCTGAGTTTGGGATCAATATCCAGATCAAGTAACGGGTTTTGATTATTGACGATCTCGTTTACATGGAAACCATAAAAACGCATGAGCCAGTCGGCCTGATAAAGACGATTTTCGCGCACCAGTGGCACCGCGGTATTCAAAGCAGGCAGGCGTCGGTCGGCCAATACAGGTACATAACCCGAATAATACACCCGTTTCAAGTTAAAATTTCTATAGAAATAATTAGCCGATTGCAGCACCTGCTGATCGCTCTCAGGCGTGGCGCCAACAATTACCTGGGTACTTTGCCCTGCAGGTGCAAACATGGGGGCGTTTTTGAAAAGCTTTTTCTCTTCTGTGTTCCGGATGATCTCCCGGCTCAAAAAATGCATCGGGTCAATCATGTCCTGCCGGTTTTTATCAGGTGCAAGCAGTTTTAATCCGGCTTCTGTAGGCATTTCTAAATTCACACTGAGCCTGTCGGCATATAACCCGGCCTCCTGCATCAGCTCCGCACTTACACCGGGAATGGATTTTAAGTGAATGTATCCGTTAAAGTTATGCTCAGTTCGGAGTTTTTTAGCTACGTGCACTAATCGCTCCATGGTATAATCAGCATTTTTAAAAATACCAGAGCTTAAAAACAAGCCTTCAATGTAATTGCGGCGATAAAAGTTAATGGTAAGGTCAACTACTTCCTGTACCGTGAACGCGGCCCGTTTGATATCATTATTCTTCCGCGACACGCAATAAGCGCAATCAAAAATACAATGATTAGTAAGCAGGATCTTCAATAACGAAACACAACGCCCATCTTCCGTATAACTATGGCAAATTCCGTTACTGGCATTTCCCAAACCCTTGTCCTTATTTTTCCTGTTACTTCCGCTCGACGCACATGATACATCATATTTAGCCGCGTCGGCCAAAATATTAAGCTTTTCCGTTATCCTCCCTACATTCATATCAGCCAAAAATACTAATATTTTTAGCAATTAATTCAAATTGCGGGATAAATAAATGGGAAGGCTATTTTTTTGCTGTATGCCTCAACAACTTTTTCCTTCACGGCATTGATACCGCTTTTAGCACTATTGTTCATATTTAGTTCCAACACTGCGTGAGCATCTATAGCGAAAACTGGAACCGCCTGTACATTGTTGCGCAATTCAATATTTTTTTTAAAAAAGCTCCGCAGCGACACAGATAAGCCAGATCAAGCGTTTTGGAGGCAATCAACGCAACAAACTTTAATGTATTTGCAACAAGCGCAAAGCACTTTCAATGAACTCATAGTGTGCAATGTTCGAACCAATTAGTACATTGACCGGATTCACTAAAAATTATTTTCAATTCAAATCAACAAAATAAACACTATAGAAATTCATGACCGATGTTTATACAGAGAGAGTCAATAATATCTATCGTTAATACAAAAAAAGCGCTCCGTATCTCACCCCGGAGCGCTATTCAATGTTCCTACAAACACTGTTCAACTAAACTCAGATCTCTACAATCTAAGATTCATACTGTTCAATAACGTATGCTATAAAAGCAAGTGTACAGAAAACAGGGGCAATAATCGCCCATATATCATAATATTTACAATTCAACAGAAAAATAAATTTGAAATTCAAACAAAAATCAACTCCGACTTATTTTTTCACAACAAATACTACTATTTCTTATATGAAACATGACAATATCAATCAACAGAATGGTATTTAATATAACATCATAAGCATAGTTTCGATGTAAGCTCATACGGAAACAAGCAGTTGCAGGCAACTCGAAAAAAGAAAACTAGGGAGTTATTTAGCAGTTAGCCTTGGGCGGCTGTTTGGGTGTTTTTATAGAGCGGGTGGTTTCAAACTCAAAACTGTACGCATCAGCTGATGTAAGCTTTGTTTCAAAAACCCTGAAATCAATGGATTGAAATGACTGGGCAATCAATACATCTGCAAAGGAGATGCCTACATAAGGTACATGTTCTTTTTGAGGTACGGGTATACCTTTTACCGGCGCTGCATGCAATACATTATCCGCATTAAAACGCGTTTCCGCATAAGTAGGGATACATTTTAAGTATAATTTCTTACTTGTAACCCGCATTTGTATGTAATTATATGCCTGCTCTCCAAACTGGATCTGCCCCCTTATATTCTCATAATGCTTCCAGTCATGAATGCCCGGAAGGTTTACAGGGATAGCTATTTCTTTCAGATCGTGAATATCATACAAGCCTTTTGATGCCTGCTCATTATAAAAATTCTCCGTCCGCCATGACAGATATTGATGCATAATCAGCGATCCGCCCGAACCATAGGTGTGCACGATCAACAATAATATGGCAACAAGTTTCTTCAAAGGCAGTATAGTTTGATATCTGTAAATATAGAAAACCTGCAACATTTATGCAACAATTCACAAAACTATTTATTAAATTATTACAGGTATTTTTAAACAAAAACACTCTTTTGTCTATTATTAAAATTTATATCTTCAGCTTTCCCGTATTGGTTAGCAAAATAAATGGCGCAACCGGATTCCATCCCGGCTTAACCCCCTGCTGATTAATAAAACCCGTAGAATAATTACCGAGCAGGATATCCGGTTTGCCATCTTTATTAAAATCGCCCACATCCATGCAGATCCATCGCCCTTCATGCTCAATCGGTAAATTATGCGGCATAAAATGCAGCGGACTGTCTTGCTCAAAATACGTAAAGCCTTCTGCAGGGTTATTTTTCAAATCTGAAAAAAAGGCGATCACCGCAATATCCTGCAAGCCATCTCCATTGAAATCAGTCGCTACTGCTTTTGTAGCACCGTTAACCGGGAAGAAATAAGCCTTTTTGTATTTAAAATCACCCTGATTCAGGAAAATGTAAACACCATGAAACGGTTTCAACACACGGGAATAATCGCTGTTATCACCACTTGTATACAGGATATCCAGCTTTCCGTCTCTATTGAAATCAACCAGCTGAAAACTGCTCGACCCGTAAAATGGCGGAAACCGCAACAAATTGCGTGTTGTAAAACCACCTTTGTGATCATTCAGAAACAACCAGATCCCTTCGTCGGCCTGGGCAAACAAGCAGGCTACATCCGGCCATCCGTCATGATCAAAATCTCCTGTTACTGCCTGCTCAGCTCCTGGTATTGAGCTAACAACATGCTTTTCAAATTTTTTATCGGGTAGCTGCTTGTATAAATACAAGCCTCCTGTGTTATGGCCAAACCCGCATATTACAAAATCATTCAATCCATCTTTGTCAAAATCGGCGGTTAATGATTGAACAGGTCGAGGCAAACCGTTTGTTATTTCTTCATCCTGCCAGGTCCCATTGTCATTGAATGTAATATCAGTCAAAAAGCCGTTGAACACATCAACTGCATCCATCGATCCGATAAAAGTAAACAAGCCATGTTCTTTGCCCGTTGCATCTTTTGCAAAACGGGCATCAACAGCAGGCGAGCTATACCGGTGCGCCGAAAGCTGAACCAGTTTATCAGACCATTGGTAGATACTGCTGCTGTTACGGTCGCTGGTATAAACCTTGCGCCCAATAGTATCAAAGACAATCATTGTGGTTGTGGCATCGAGGGGTTTGTAACCGCTGGGCTTTTCCAAACTAAAAACACCCCAATCTTTAACCGGCTTAACAGGTTGCTGTGCCGGCTTAAGTGCCTTCGGTGCCGATTTGCTATAATAATCTACTATTTTCAGCCACTCATCATATGACAAAGCCGATTTTGCTGATGGGTTGTTCACATACTGATCATCATCATAAACCTGTATCCCAAGCCGGGGCGCCATTACAGGCAATACATGTTTAACCCATGTTTCTTTATCAAGAAATTGCGCTTCCGGATACTCATGACAACTTTTGCAGTATTTTAATGATAGCGACTTACCATCGTTTTTTGCCAGGTCGCCCTCGGCTGCCGGCTCTCCGCAGCTAAACTGCATAAAGCATACTACAGCACCAATCAAAAATACACAAAACGATAACCGGCGTTTTCTCAGATCCATTTAAGCTTGCTTATACCTTACCACAATATTAAAATACAAGAAAGAGGCAGCAACAAGCACCACCTCTTTCTCGCTAAAAACAGAATGATTGAAATTAATATTTAGGATTTTGCTTTAAAATAGAAGTTCCACCTATTTTTTCAAGATCTATCTGAGCTTGCGGTATCGGATAAACCTCGTTTTTTCCAGTTGTAAAATGAGCACCTGTAACATCGGTAATCACTTTACCATCAAAAGCAAAGTATACTCCCAAAGCTGCTTGTGCTATCCCCCAGCGCGAAAGGTCAAAGAAACGATGTCCTTCCATGGCCAGTTCCAGCTTACGCTCAAAATAGATTGCTTTTAAAGCGACATCCTTACCTGTAAAAAAGCCCGCAGGATATTGACTTACTACATAGTTAGCCGCCGGGGTGGTGGTATAACCGCCCATAGGATTCGCCGCATCTTTATAAGTGTATACAAAACTGGCTGGGTTAGCCGCACGTGCACGCACCTTGTTTACATAACTTAAACCCAAATCACCTGTTCCTAATTGTGCTTTTGCTTCGGCAGCCATCAGCAGCACATCTGCAAAACGGATTACGTTAACCTGGTTTGCATTGCCCGGGGCCCATGAATGGCTGTCGGCATATGTGCCCTTGGTAGCCTGGTAATAAACGTTCTTTTTAGGCGAATACGGACCTGCCGAACTTTGTTCACGGATCCAGTTCATACCCGGATGGTTACCCCAATCAAGATAAGGGATACCACGACGACCAACAGTCCAATCCAAACGCGGATCAAGGTTACCGGCATCCAGTGTAAATGATTTATCTGATGCAATGTTCATATCATTTGCAACCGGATGTGAATTATAATCGTCAAGATATGGCAAACCGGCGGCGTTAGTCCTGAATGAGTTAGCAAGATCTAAAGTAGGCTGAAAAAATCCGCAGCAACCGAACGGGCTGTTGTACGGATAATTCAACATATCACCATTGTTGGCCTCACCAATGGTATTGGTACCATCATTTGCCGCTTGCTGGATAGCAAACACCGTTTCCTTGTTGTTTTTGGTAGCAGCGTTGAAGTTATCAAAATAATTATCAGTTAATCCGTACGCTACGCCCTGCGAGTTAGTACCCCCGCTGATCACCTCGGTAAATATCTTATCGGCATTGGTATAATCTTTTTGATACAGATACGTTTTCGCTAGGTACGCACCTGCTGCCCATTTATTTACACGTCCCTTTTGTGCTTGCGTGCCGGGTAAATTAGCATAAGCATATTTAAAATCATCAACTATTTTAGGCCAGATATCTTTGTCGTTAGGTTGTACATAGTTGGTTGTCGTTTCGTCAATATAGGGCACATTGGCAAACATCTTTTTCAAATCAAAATAGTAATGCGCGCGCAAAAAACGAGCCTGGGCTATAATATTGGTTTTATCGGCATCAGCAATCCCGCTCGCTCCCGCAGCTGCCTTTAACACGTTGTTGGCGCGGCTTATACCCTCGTAATCGGCCTTCCATTTACTGTTTAAAAATCCATTACTGGCATCAACAGTGAAAGTAGCAATGGAGTTAATAGCCGGCTGATCGATACCAGAACTGCCTTTATGCGCATCGCCTCCGGCAACGCTGCCGTAAATCCAGTTATCCGGCGATACCTCCCAGGCACTACCACCACCTAAACCGGCATTATTTCCGTTACCTCCCTGCCCGTCAAGTGCAGAATAAGCTCCTATCAGCAACCCGTCAACGCCGGCTTTTGTAGTAATTTGCGCTGAGCTAAGCGCCCCAATGGCTGGCTGATCGAGATACGCCTTTTTACATGAACCCTGTAAAATACCAGCGGCAATTAATGCTAATACTGATACACGTTGTATATTTTTCATAATGATTTCTCTATTTAAAATTTAGCCTGAACACCTAATAAATATGTACGATTTGGAGAATAGTTACCACGGTCAACACCAAAGTTTGTGCTGCTGTTGGTGTTGCTGGTGGTACCTCCGCCAACAATCTCCGGGTCAACTCCCGAGTATTTAGTTATGGTAATTAGATTTGCGCCTGATAAGTATACACGCAAGCTGCTCAAACCAATTGATTTGATGATTTTAGGAGCAAACTTGTAGCCTATTTGCATGTTTTTCAGTCTCAGGTATGAGCCGTTCTCAACATAAAAAGAGTTAGGAACCGTGTTGGTGCTAAATGAGCCATCAATTTCCTGGATAGGAGCCTTGGCATTGGTGTTTGACGGTGTCCAAGAATCATATAAAGCATTTTTGCTTTTTGCACCGGCAAAGTTGGCATAAAAATCTGTCCACCACCTCACGTCATTCCAGATCTTGTTGCCGTATGATCCGTACCAGAACATATTAAGATCGAAGTTTTTATAGCTAAAATCAAGGTTTAAGCCACCTGTGAATTTAGGATTAGGATTACCCAATAAGGTACGATCGTCGGCAGTAATTTTTCCGTCACCGTTTATATCTGCGTATTTGAAACGGCCAACTGCGGCATCGTTCTGATAAGTTCCGCCAGCAGCCGTATTTGCGGCGTCAATTTCAGCTTTCGAATCCCAGAAACCGTCAGTTTTATAACCAAAGAAACCGCCAACCGGGCCACCTACGCTGTTTCTAATAATCGAGCTGCCATTAAATCGGCCAGAGTTTTGCTCAAAGTAGGTTTGTCCGAGAGTTACTTGCTTAATAACGTTGTGATAAGTTGTAAACGTTAAGGCGGCATTCATTTTCAGATCGTGGGTTATATTGGTGTGGGTACCAATTGTAATATCCAAACCGGTATTATTCATTGCACCTACGTTGCTGTACGGTGCAGTTGCCGAACCGGCAGTACCAGGAAGTGCAGGATTAAATAACAGATCGGTGATGATCTTTTTATAATAATCGGCAGAGATGTCCAACTTTTGACCAAAGAATGAACCATCAAAACCAACGTTGAAGTTTTTATCTTTTTCCCATTTAGCATCAGGGTTACCTATGCGGTTTTGAGCGAAACCGGCAACCGTACTTGTAGAGGTACCATTAATATCGTAGTAGGAGTTTGTTTTGTTACTGCCAAATGTAGTAAACGCATTTGCAGGGTCAACGTTGATCTGGTTACCCATAATACCATAACCACCCCTGATCTTCAAATCGTTAATCCATGATACACCTTTCAGAAAATCCTCCTGCGATATACGCCAGCCCGCACTAACGGCCGGGAACCATCCATACTGGAAAGACTTGAACCTGGAAGAACCGTCACGACGGATAGTAGCATTCAACAGATATTTGTCGGCAAAAGTGTAATCCAAACGGGCAAGCAGTGAAAATATCTTATCGCGTGTTAATGTGCTGTAAGCAGTTGGTGTACCGGTACCTGTAGATATGGTGGTATAATCCTTATCAAATGTAAAGTAACCGGTATTGGTTGCGCCTAAGGTTTCGTACCTATTTTTATAAGCTTCGGTACCTGCCAATACTTTGATATCATGTTTCCCAATTGTTTGGTGATAAGTTAAAGTATTTGTCCAGGTATAGTTATATCCGTTAAATGAGTTTTCCGAATATGAATTGGTCGAGTTGTTTTCAGAGTTCTCATATTCCGGGAAGGTAAAGCTATGATTATAGTCTGAATAATACTCACCACCAAACTGCGTGCGTAAAGTGAAGTACCTCAGGAAATCCACCTCGGCAAACGCATTGCCAAAAAGCCTGTTAAATGCACCGTAGTTATTTTTAGTACGATCCATAATGGCTACCGGGTTACGTGCATTACCTAAGTTGGCAGTATTTGAACCCGCGTAGTTGCCTTTGATGTCATAAACCGGAATAATAGGCTGCTCGCGGAATGACATGCCGATAGCCGACCCCTCATCATTTTCGTTGATCAGCGGGTTTTCGGTTAATGAATATGACAAGTTCTCACCTATCCTGATATGTTTGGATACGTTGTAGCTTGTATTAGCCCTTACGGTGTAACGCTTATCGTAGGTATTTTTCAAGGTACCCTTTTGGTTAAAGTAATTCAATGAAAACAAATAAGTAGCGGCATCAGTGCTTCCGCTCATAGCCAGGTTATGGCTTTGAATCGGCGCCGATTTAAATATCTTGTGGTACCAATCAGTACCGCCCTTGTTTGCTCTTGTAATACGATAAAAACCTGACGCATCGCCTGATGTATAAAATGGGTTTACATTGTATTTAGCTGGATCAACAGCCGGGTCACCATCATGAACTCCAGCCGGGCCTACGCCACCTGCACTGATATAATCAGGCAAAACATCACCATTAGCGCCGTAAAGGTTGCTGCTAAGGTCAACAGGAATACTTTTAAGTGCTGCGGTATTTTTTATAGCCAGGGCTCTTAATTGCATCATCTCGGTTGGATTGAGCAAATGGAACACATTACCGCCTTTCGGCACCTGTGTACCATAGTAGGCATCGTACGAAACGTTGGTTTTTCCGTTACCTTTTTTGGTAGTGATTACGATTACACCGTTTGACGCCCTTGCACCGTAAATAGATGCCGAGCTCGCATCCTTAAGTACCTGCATGCTTGCCACGTCATTGGGGTTAATATCGCTTACGTTGGTTGTTGGTACACCGTCAACCACGTAAAGCGGCTGGTTATTGCCAAACGTGTTAGCACCACGGATTTTTACAGAAGGATTTTCACCCGGTTGCCCTGAAGCGATAACGGTAACACCGGCCGCCTGGCCTTGCAGCTGGCTTTCAACCGATGAAACCGGCTGACGGGTCAGTGCAGCAACGTCGACAACGGCTACAGCACCCACCAGGTCTTTTTTACGTTGTGAGCCGTAACCTGTAACCACCACTTCATTAAGTGCATTGCTGCCCGCAGTAAGCGTTATCCTTAAATTAGGATCGGTCCCTACGGTAACTTCTGTTGTTTGATATCCAATATAAGATATCACTAATACATTGCCTGGTTTTAAGCTGAGTGTAAACTCGCCATTAACATCGGTCACCGCACCTGTCGTTGATCCTTTGAGCCTGATAGAAGCACCAACAACCGGCTGCTTGTCATCGCTGCCGATAACCTTTCCTTTGTACTTTGTTTGGGCCATAACTACCACCGAGGATATCAGGCAGCACAACAGTACAGCCAGAAACCTCCCTCTGAGAAGTAAATTTTTAAGCATGATTTTAATTTAATTTAGTTAATATATTTGATTAAGAACATAGCCCAAAAAGCTGAAATACAGCAACTTGGTTTCGGCAGTGGTAGAGGCAGCGCCTGGGATTTTTTTAGTTTTTGGCTTAAAGCAATGGTAGAGACATTGCTGCGAAATAAATACTTACTCCGGCAAATACAACGTTACAGGCTATCGTGTAGGACAAAGCCATATAACAACCAAAAAACAAATGCGATACTGATTATTGTGTAGGCAATAACAGTTTTAAATTTTAATCAAATGGAAATCATTGCTCCGTGACTGAATGTGAGATAAGCCTTGCGGCAGTAGCACGAAAAATGAAATTCATTCATCTAACACGTAAGGAAAAAATGCCTTCTATCATATGGTTGCCTCGGATTGAATGTGAGATAAGCCTTGCGGCCGTAATCCAAAAACTAACAATGATCAAAACATTTACTATCCTTTCAAAGTACTAAAAACTTAATTTTTACTGGTGATAAAATAGTATTAAATAAGGTTATTTATAGTGTTGGTTTATTTCTGTTTGATTAAATCTAAAATAGGCATAGTGTACAATTTGCACAAATCACTTTTTAGTTTTACGAATTAAATATTAAACAAAGCATAATATTATCAATAATGAAAGCAAACTATTGTTTTAAAAAAACATTTCGGCAAAACTGCCACTTTTATTAAAAATCGATTTTTACCTGTATTTTTTACATTAATCATATATCGGGATAATATGCGATAAAAAAAGAGTGTTTTTTATAAACCCAGCTGTTTGTTAAAAATAAAAACATAACATCAGCTGAATTTAATGTTAAAATAGCATTACATAGACCTGCAGATAAATTTCAAATTTTTCTGTTAGATATAAGATATGGCACTTTGCGCCCAGTCGGGGATTAAAAAAATAAAATGATATAAAAGAGTCTCCTATTTTGCTAAAAGATGACATGGCATCGTTTGTATTATTTACTTAAATCGGTAAAACATAGGAGGACACGATCCATTCAATGCACGATGCCACTTTCAAACCGGGCCATGACCGCTCAAACTGGCCATTTGGTTTCCTCGTGGAAGAATGATATTAAACTTGATATAGCAACTGCACAGTTTATTTTACAGACCCTACAATTCAAAATTCTGTCTTTTATCATCCAAAATCAACCTAATTACCCACTTTAGTATTATAAATGGCAGTTACTATAAATTGATTTACTGCGACGGCTGGTATCGTAATTGTGCTTGTTCTGCTCAATCTTGCTATATTAATGCCCAAAAACTTTCCGGTGATATCAAATACGGCCCCTCCGCACTCCCACGGTTTTATTCTTGCATCATGAACAAATACATTCCCAAATCCATCTTTTCGAATGCTTTTCCCCCCTATGAAGTGGTCGGCCGGATGATTGGTAATTTTTTGGGGTGGATATTTTAGGGCGACTTTTTTTATTAACTTTTCTCCCTTATGATTGATTGTCATTAAAGTAGTATCGCCGGCGCGGAATTTTAGAAGGGCTTTAAACATATCCAGTTCGTCATTTACAGTTTTGTCATCAATTGCTAAAAGCTCATCGCCGGTTGTTAGTCCGGCAGCCTCAGCCGCGCTGTTGGGCTGAATAAAAGTAAATAATAACGCCTGTCCCTTTTGCCGGGCAACAGCTCCCAAATAGCCGTAACTGGTTTTTTTTGGCAAGCTTACGCCAACGCTTCCCAAAACACTACTACAATACGGAGAATCAGCGCGAAGAGAAATCAAAAAACTACCCAAATCGTTATCACTAAGTGTATCTGCCAATAACATTCCAAGCCTGATACCTTCCTTCCCTAACTTTGAAACGGGCAATAATATCGCAAGGTCATTAATTCTGTCTCGTCTGATAATATTTGCCTTAATAGTCTTGCCGCCCGATAATGTGATAAAAGGATCCTCGCCAATCATTGAGCTTTTAGTCAAAACGACATCTGAATTTTTGAAAGCAGCTTTTACATTGATATTATCTAAAGAAAAAATAGTCCCTGCTATAGTCTGTTCCTTACCATCAATAACACTCTTAATATTTACACAAGTTGTTTTAAAACGCTTGTCCACACTTTTAAAATACTTATCTGGATTTTCAGCTACCGGAAAATCATTGGCCGGCCGATTTTTTGAAATCACGTTTGTATCCAAAGGCAGGGAAGTATAATTCTCTAAACGGGTTAGTGCTGTATAATATTTACGATAGGTATCTACGGGGATTTCATAATTAATATCCTCCGACCGTTCGATGCCGCTATGGATTCCGATCAAACGACCAGACAGATCAAACAGGGGGCCGCCTGAATCTCCCGGCTCCATCACGCAAGTTGATTCCATAAAACCATACCTGTTATTTAAATTGGTGATATGTCCAAACCTTACATCAGGTTTGCGTTGTTCCATGCTTTCCGGGTAAGCTATGCTAATACATGGCTGGTTGATTTTGACATCTGAATACCAGCCCATTTCGACAAACGGCCAATCCCCTTTTGGGATTATTTTGAGCATGGCTGCATCCGGCAGCATAAATATTGGGGGAATAGTAATACGGCCCAAACCACGGGCCAGGCACACTTTCCCATCGGGGAACATTACCTGGTAGGTTTTGCCGGGCATTACCACATGTGCTGCGCTTAAGATCTCTCCTCCTTTCGAGACTACAACACCACTAAACTGCGCACTCATCCGGCTATACTGTAAAGTATCATATTCCCACATCAATACACTGGCAGCATAACCTTTTTTTATCGCAGTTTTTATATTATCCTGTAGTTGCGTAGCTCCGGGCTTTTGTATCCGCTTATCAACATTTTGCGCATTAATAGCCTGCAGGTTCCATAAGCACTGCAGGAAAAAAAATAATAAAAACCGTTTTGTCATTATACATTATAATTGAACCGTAGCGTTGTCCAAACGCTGCTGTTTAGGGTACCTGCCGATGTAAAAAGAGCCGGTATTAAAACCGGCTCTCCGGAAATTAAACTAAAACTGATGGAAAACGTCCTACAGGGACTGTCTTTACGATAGCCAGTGCTATCATTTTATAATTTCTTAACTGTTAAAGATCTTTTTGAGCTGTATATCGATATCAGAGGAAGTGGGATTTATTAAAATCACATTCCCCTCAGCATCCAGTACAATTGCAAAGGGTACCGACTGGATACCTAAAGCATTCGTCATCACTGATGCATCTTTACCCTCCTCATATTTATCTATTCCCTGTTGCCAGGGCATTGCTTCTTTAAGCATGGCGTTTTTCCAGGCCTTACTGTTCTGGTCGATCGAAACGCTAACTATCTCAAATCCTTTAGCGCGGTATTGTTTATATAACTCCTTAAGGTGCGGAATAGCCGCCCTGCAGGGCATACACCATGAAGCCCAGAAGTCAACCAATACAACTTTACCTTTAACCGATGACAATTTGATGGATTTACCACCGGCAGTTTGTAACTCAAAAGCCGGCAATGGTTTTCCAACTAATAAATTTTGACTTGCTGTAACAGTATCCCGCTTCTCTAATGATGAAGCTTTTACATCCGCCTTCCATCCGATGCTTAGGGCAAGCATTACCGGTGTTATCAACAGCAACTTTTTAAAGTTTATTTTCATTTAGCCTGACTATAAAACCTGTAATTCAATTACCTTTCTTTTAGGCGGAAAACATTTGTTGTTATCACAAACCTGGTAATAAAGCCCGCATTTGACTACCATGCCAGTCTTTAATGAAGCCGCACTTATCTCGGTTTTAAATGTTGCTATGCCCTCCCAAACAAACATGCCTTCGCCGCCGATAAATGGCACACCTGCCGATGCCTGCCACTCGCCGCTTGTTACACCTTTGGGTAACTCAATAATAGGTTGTGTGGTAATAAAAGGGCTGTCCTTAGGTACATAGGCGTAAATATGCCAGCCTTGCAAAATCTCAGCCTTAACAACTACCTGTTTTTTCCCGTTTGCTTCATCAATCAACATGGCGCTCACTGTCACCGGATCGGTACGGGTTGGTACTGTTGCCGCATTTGCAGTTTTAATGTCGCCGGTTGATGCGGGTGTTATTGCCGCCGTTTCTGTTTTATAGGTATTCACCATAAATTTAAACCCTCCGGCTTCGGTATAATAAAGGTTGGATTTGTTTTTGGTTAACCAAATGCGCCATTCTTTGGCAGATGTGAATTTTTCGGTGGTATATCTTTCCAATACCCTTTGGGCCAGGGCAGGCTCCTCTCCTTTCTCAAGCATATTGATACATTTTTCAAGCAGCTCAATTTTGCGGTTGGAGATCCCCAGTTTTTTTGCATCCTCATCAACCTGTAACGAGTAAGCATCAACCGGATAAAAATACTCGAGGTTATCCCGATAGTACTTATGATAGGCCTCTACGTTAGTACCAAAAGCATCATACATGCCGCTGCCAGTCCAGCTTTTAAGATATTCATCAAAACTTTGTACATCATCCGATACCGGCATCTTTAAAAACGCCTCGTTACCTTTACCAATACCCTCGCCTTTGGCTTTACGATCTTTAAGTTCCTGCTGCATTTTTAGCAGGCGGGCGTTACCCTCTTTCCGGGCTATCAGCGTTTTTTGATATAGAGCTTTATCACTGCGGTAAATCATTTCATTTACCCACTCACGGTTTTCAATTTGTACTTTTTTCATGATGGGCGCCTGGTGATCAAACTTTTTGATGTAGCAAACTGTGTTCACAAATACATCTTTAGCTTCATCGGTCATATGATTTGGCGAAGCAGAAAAGCCCCACATAAAATAATTACCCTGACGGCCTAACGCTACTGCTTCAGCATTTTTTAAGCAAACACCGCCGCTTATAGCTTCGGCATCCGGCGAATCATTAAATCCCTCGCCATGCGCCACCATGCCGATAATGTATTTATCCTTAGCTGCAGGATCTTCTTTGATCACCTTCCACATAGGCAGTTCCTTCGGGGTAGTTGCTCCCTGAAAGCCGTTAAAAAAAGAACCCGGCGTAGGCCTGTTAACTAAAGTTAACTTCACTTTTACAGGTGTATTAAATATGGCATGACTGGTTTTGATGTTCAGCGCATCGTCTTCCAAACACTGACAATACCAATCAAACTTAAGTCCTATCGGCATGCCCACATCGGGAGCCAGCTGATGCATCAAAATAATAGGCCTGTCAAAATTGGCAGGTAATTTTATCGGACCCGCATCGGCAATTGTTACGTCGACATTGGCAGACATCGAAGCATCGTAATCCCTCACATCCACAACTTCAACTTTGTCAAAGCGCGTTTCTAAAAAAGCCTTAAAATCGGCCATACGGGTTTTCCAGGCCTCATCTACCGCGCCCGCGGCTGTGCTATAGTAAGTAATATGTTCGGGCTTAGGTTTTGCCGGATCATATCCTACATATAAAACATGAAGTGCTATTTTGCCCGCTCCGTGTTTTATGACGTTACCCAAAGAGGCTACGCTAAACATAACACAAAGCAGAAAAGCCAAAATGATCTTTTTCATACCTGCTTAATTAAAAAGTTCGGCAAGTTTATGATTGAGGTCTTCCCCGCGCAGATTTGTGCTAATAAGTTTGCCGTCGCGGTCTACCAGGAATGTAGCAGGTATAGCCGAAACGCCATAAAGACGGGCAACGCTGTTGTTGTTGCCATTCAAGTCGCTAACCTGCGGCCATGTCATACCCTCCTGTTGCAGAGCTTTCAGCCATTTGTCACGGCTGCTGTCAAGCGATACCGAAAGGATTTCGAACCCTTTATCCTTGTACATTTTATACTGACTTAACAGATTTGGGATTTCCTGACGACAAGGTGAACACCAACTTGCCCAAAAATCGACCAAAACGATTTTGCCTTTATAGTCGGCTAACGATAAGCGTTTGCCGGCAGGGTTGACCTGAGTAAAAACCGGCGCCGGGCCACCTATTTTTAAACGGTAATGTGCATCAATAAATTCTTTGATAGTTTTACCATTATCAGTTGCCTGGATTGCCGGACTGAAAGTTTTGAACACCTGTTCGGCTACTGTAACCGTTTTTTCATTAGATGCAGTGCCGAACAGCGCTACCGGTGCAAAGAACGAATCGGGGTGCGTTTTGGCAAAATCGAGATTTTTGCGCTGAAAATCGGCAATCATTTTATAGTGATGGCGGGCAACCGAATTGGTAAATGCGGTATCATTCACCAACTCGGGCGCTGCCGCAATTTCAGCATTAGAAATATGATCGATGTCCCATGGCATCGGTCCTACAGCTTTCACATAAGCCGAATATTCATCATATGTTTTGGATCCGCTCATCTGGGCGTTTGCCAGGGAATCTTTAGAAACTATATTAAGCGTTTCATTAGAAAAATTAAAGTAGAGAATATCGCCGCCATGGGTGGCAATTTCCCGGCCGGCGCCTTTATGATCAAGTGCAAGGCGTACAGAACTGTATGGGTTCATCCTACCTGTGAAATGAAAAGCGCCGTTAACTAATGTGGTCGAATCTTCATGCCCCTTGCCGCCTGTCATAAAGCTTAAATAAACTTTCTGACCGTTTAGATTGCCAATCTGCCCATTAATAGCGAACTGGTTAGTTTGACCGGCGGCGTTCAACGCAGCCATGCTCAAAATTAAGTTTAGTAGTTTTTTCATTTCTTTATATGTTATACATCGAGTCGACAGGTTACGTTATACTTTTCAAGGATGAAACGCTCTTGTTAATGTCATGACTGCGGCCAACAACACAAAAATCATTCATGCTGTTGGTTAATCTTTTATATGGTTTTGATTAGTTAGTTTTTTATCTGCTCACGATGTCAATCGGTTCGCCCGGTATACCGGTTATTGTTTTGGTGATATTACCGGTTTTAGAAACACTTACGTCAAGCGTATAAACTGCCCCATCTGCGCCAACAGTAAGGGTGTTGTCATCCAAACTGATCTTCATCATGGATACCTTTTTACCGCCAAAGTCTGCGTCGAGCTGTCTTATATCTTCATTAATTGGGTTATAGCGGTAAATTTTCCCTTTTGATGAAAAATAAAACACATTTAAGCTATTCACCACCCATTTGGTATTATCATCAATTAAGGCGCTGCCTTTGAATGTGCGTTTGCCCAGCCCTTTAAATGTCCGGTCGTCGCCCATAGGGTAGCTAAAACTTAGTTCGGTTATGGTACCTGTCGCTGTTTTAAAGAAAGCATAGGAAGGGCCACCTTCTGTAGGTTTCATGAACAACAAATTATCGTATCCTACATTTTTAGGGTCAAAGCCAGTGCTTGCGGTATCAATCTGGTAATTGGTGCCAGAGTAAGTACCATCGGCCCCGAAGGTAATAAAGGCTTTTCCTTTAAGATTGTAACCGATAAAAAACGAGCTTCCATGTGTAAAATATTTAGACATGGTGTAATCACCGCCCTGTTCGTTGGCAAATTTGCCGTAGTCATCAGCAAATGGCGCTGTTGAGGATACACCTACATATAGCTTAGCATTGATAACTCCCGTTGGCACTGTCCCCATTTGTACAGGGCCTAAAAATGGCTCCAGGTAACCTGTATTGATAACAGCCGGCGGCGAGAAGAATTGCGCTGCAAAATCTGTTCGTTTTAATAAGGTGCTGGCGTCAAGCACCACTCCGCTTTTATTAGGATCGTTGCTTAGCACCCAATATTCCTCTTTGGTATTGGGTTGATAAGGCAGTGGTTTTGAATAGTACAACTGAACCGGATTGATAGGCAAATCGCCTTTATTAAGTGATTTATAAATATCGCCCAACACTGTTTTATCCGGTTTTACGAACGATAATTTGGTAACCCCATTATCGTTACTCAACACCAAAATACCTGCCGAAAACTGCGTCGTACCTGTAATTTTGAAAGGGAACGTATAAAATAATCCATTCCGTTTGTCGGTAATGGTGAGTTTACATGCGCGGTCGCCGGGGCCTAAATTGTAGACCATTTTCAAAGGGTAGCCTTTGAAAACTGCTTCCCGGAGTTCTTCTTGTACGGTGATGTGCCATTCAAAATCAAGATCCTTTAAGGGATCCGCACCGGCCAAAGTAACCTTGGGGTTTATGGTGAGCGTATCGCCGAGCAGGGCTGCAAATGTGGCGTTATTAATGCCGGTAACTACCGGCTCTGAAGGTGGCGAGTATACATAATTGCCGAGGTCTTTTTTACATGAAGTATAAAATACCGTTATGAGCGCCAATATAGCTATCGATTTAAATTTCATGACCTAAGTGTTTAATTGATAATAACCTGCTGACCATTTTCATCAACAAAAAAGTACTTGCCTGCCTGCGCATAATACTTGAGGTAAAACTTCTTACCGGGCGAAGAAGAACTATAAAAATCATAATCGTTGCTTCCATCGGCCCTTTTGGTAAGTATGTAGCCTTTTTCGGGATATCGCGCTACCCAGGCAAAAGGGTCATTAATAAAGGTCCTCACGTTATCTATATAATACAGCGTACGCGGGATCTGGAGATAAGCATTAGGTTTTGACATATCAACCAGATCGGTAGTACCCGAAGAGATCAGGAACAATTGGTGTTTTATCCTGCTGTAAGGGCCCAGATTACCCATCCAGTAAATCCACCAGGCCGGTTGCTCCAGACGCGACGAATAAAGGATAGACCTCATCCTCAACGCTACAGGCAATGACGAATTAAAATCCTGACCACCCGAAACAAGAATGGTAAGCACAACCGATTTATTTGCAAGTTCTGGGTCGGTATTTTTGATGATGACAGGTACCTTTACTGTGCCCGAATCAGCAGGCATAGTGTACGAGGGCTTAAGCGCTTCATAGTGCAAACCGGCTTTGGCCGTGGTAGCGGTGTCAACTACGGATATCGCAAACCTTCTTTCGGTTTTTGACCTTTGCCCCGAAATGATCACCGGTACCCAAATGGTATCCTGCGCCAGGGTTGGATTATAGGCGAAAGAATATGTTAATACCGACGTATCCTGGTTGCCGTCTTTATCCTTATAATTCAGATAAATATTATCCCTGGAGCCGTATGTAAGTAATTGGTCTTTTTTGCAACCGAAAAGAGCTGCAAAGACCACTAAAACAAAAAATATATTTCTTTTCATTGTCATAAATGGTATGAGATCAATTATTGTAAGCCGTTTCGTCGTCGGGGATCGGGAACACGTATATGCTGTTTGATGCCGGATAGATCTGGCCACTGGCCGCCACTATATCAAGGTTTAAGCGTTTATACATGTAAAATATCTGGCTCTCGCCGTAAAACTCTTTACGGGCTTCTTTAACCAGCTCATGCATAAAAGCTGATTTGCCCAAAGTATTCGGCAATAAATCGATAATGCCCCTATGGGTACGTACTGTATTTAAATACTCAATGGCTTTTGTTGGGTTACTATCATAGCTTGCTTCAGCTGCTATATAGTAGGCCTCAGTTAAGCGAAAAGACGGCGCCATTAACGGGTGCAGGTTTACCTGCGGCGAACTGTTAACCAAATATTTAACCAGGTAACTACGGTTTGGGGTTACATCTGTAGCTGTAAAAAACCATTCTCTGTAGCGCCAGTCCTCGGCACCAACAGTGCTTTTTTCATAGATATTATCTAACTGCAACGGTGTTGGCTGATATTGAGCAGTATTTGTGGCACTGAATAACGTAACAAGCGCGTTGTTATCGTTGGCATGTGGTGCATACCAGCCAAATACCAGCTCGTTATAAAACACCCTGTCTTTTTGCTCAACGTTGTTGTTAAAGGCATCATCTTTTTGAGTCCAGGGGAATTTATTAGCAGTTATTACATCATTGGCGTTGGAGAGTGCATTCTGGTAGTCATTTTCATACAGGTAAATCCTTGCAAGTTCGCCGCATACGGCATAATAATTAAGCCTGTGCCTGCGGTTTTGCAAAAACAGGGTATTACTTGTGGTTTCTGTTTGTTTGCGGCCTGTATAACCGCCGGGATAGGTTTTGTTGGGATATCCAACTATGTAGCCTGGAGAAAGAATGGGATCAGTTGTACTTAGCAACGCACGTGCATTACGCAGATCAGCTATAGCGTTGTTAATTACCTCAGCTACTGATGAAAACGGTGTACTTTTAATACTAACATTGGTTACATATGGGATGCCTTTGGCGTTCGGATTGGATTTATACGAAGCCGCGAACATGCGCAAAAGATCAAAATGCAGGTATGCGCGAAGGGCGAGCGCTTCGCCTTTAATGATGGCATAGTTGTTACCCGAAAACACAGCCTTTTGTTTATCTATCACCTGTAATATTTCATTACAATTACCGATGGCGTTATAAACCGCCGACCAGATCTGGCTGTTTTTATCCTTTAAAATGCTTTGGCTGTACTGAAAAGAAGCGATCTTTTGAAAATCAGTATTCGAAAACGAATAGTTCTGCGCCATGATATCCAGGTTGCTAAACGTGAGGTTGCCACCGTACATATCTGCTTTGGTACACCTGGTGTAAACACCATTCAACGCCTCCTCAAAACCATCTTCAGTGGTAAACAGTTGCTCTTTGGTTACATCAGATTCCGGCTGTACATCCAAAAACTTTTTGCATGAGGTAAATACCAGCAACGGGATTATAAAAATTAAATATCTCTTCATGGTTATGTGTTAAAATGAACCCAATAATGAAAATGTTAAGCTGCGGGCAAAGGGATAATAGATCCCACGCTCTGCCTGGATAGTTGAAGTCCTGAAAACATCGTTTGCTGTGGCTGCCAGCCTCAAATTTTGAAGCCCCAAACGACGAATAGCGTTTGGCTTAAAATCATATGACAAGTAAAGCGACTGCAGCTCTATCAGGTTATCTTTTTGTACAAATCGCGATGACACATAAGTATCGGTTAGGTCAGTAATATTTTTGAAAAATGTGCGATCGCCGGGCTGTTTCCACCTCTGCTCCAGCACGCGGCTATCAACATTAAAACGGGGATCAGCATTTTCAACCCTGTCGATAAGCGTTTGGTTAAAGGCTTGCCCACCAAAACGGTAATGGAAGCTAAAGCTCAGCATAAACCTTTTGTATGATACCGTACTACCAAAAAAGCCCTCGGCCTTTGGCGTGGTATTGCCCACGTCCTGTACATCCTTAACATCCCACACATAGGTTAGGGTACCATCTTTTTTCACCAGGATCTCTTTGCCGTTTTCAGGATCAATACCCAATGACCTCACAGCGTAAATGGTATTCAGTGATTTACCTTCAACATACCGCGTTAGCGGGGTTGAAAAAGCGTTGTTATCCTTATTGGTCTGGAAGTTATCTATGTTATTATTGAAGGCTTTAAGCGCATCAGATATGCTCACTATTTTGTTAACGTTATGAGCAAGGTTACCGGTCAGGTTAATGTTCCAGTTGGATGTATGGAAAACCTGGGCTACGAGGTAAAGCTCATAGCCTTTGTTTGACATGTCACCAAGGTTATCTTTATAAGTTGTAAAACCTGTTGACGGCGCAAGATTGATATCAGTAATTAACCCTTTGGTAAGTTTGTAATAGTATCTTGGCGATATAACTATCCTATCTTTAAACAACCCAATGTCCATACCCACATCAGAGGTACGGGTTTTTTGCCATTCCAGGTTGCTATTGCCGTAGCCCAGGATGGTAGCGCCGATACCGGTTGAATACCAGTTTTGTGTATCATATGAATAAATTGAGCGCGACTGGTATGCCGGGAAGCTGATAGAACCAAGCGTTGCGATACTGCCTTTAAGGCGCAGCTGGCTTATTACTTTTGAGCCCTGAAAAAAGCCTTCCTTATGAATATTCCAGCCAATCCCAAGGGATCCGAAA
Organism: Mucilaginibacter rubeus; assembly: GCF_014643835.1. Taxonomy (GTDB): domain Bacteria; phylum Bacteroidota; class Bacteroidia; order Sphingobacteriales; family Sphingobacteriaceae; genus Mucilaginibacter; species Mucilaginibacter rubeus. The sequence goes on from NZ_BMKD01000001.1 coordinate 1,590,436, forward strand.
GGAGCATAACGCCTGTCGGCCCCGAAAGCCGATGAACCATCAACCCTTACCGATGCATCTAACAGATATTTGTTTTGGAACGCATAGTTGCCAGAAAAGAAAGCACCTGCCGTTCTTGACTTGGTAACATCTCCGTAAGGGCCTGAATTTTCTTTGTAAATACGTGCAAAGCCAATATTGGTAAACCTGTCGTTTGAAAAACCCTGGGCCGAAAATGATTTAACATCGGCCTTTGAAGCCAAAATATTAGCACCTAACACAAGGTTGAAATAATGATCGCCCAACTGCTTGTTATAACTGATAGTTACGTTTCCGTCAAGGTTAAGACTGGCATTTGTTCCGTAATCATAAGTCCCCCTGTTGTTCAGCCTATCAGACGCGTAGTTGTAAAAAACACTACTTAAGGGCGATACATAATTATCAGATGTTGAATTGGTTTTGTTTACGCTCATTAACGCCCTTAACCTCAGGCTTTTTGTCATCTTATAATCAGCAGAGAACGACTCCAGTATTTCTGTATATGCCGCTTTATTAAAACTGCTCAGGCTGGCTTCATATAAAGGGTTAAACACATTTTCGGTAACATATTGATCAGTTCCTGAACGGCCGGTGTTTACACGCCAGTTGGCCAGTTCCTGTACCAATCTGCCTGTACTGTCCCTTATCGGGAAATATGGGTTGGCATTTACATAGGTCGAAAAATCGCCGTAAGGAGAATTGGCCTGGTTAACCTGTGTAATGGTCAGATCATTCCTGATAATAAGCTTTGAGCTTGGATTATAGGTAAAATCAATCCCGCCGCTATAACGCGTATTGTCAGAACCCTTCATAACCCCCGGTTGTGTCTGGTATCGCAAGTCGATACCATACCTGAACGATTGATCGCCTCCCTGCGCGTAAACCGAATGCTTCTGCTGATAGGCGTTTCTTAAAGGCTGCGACAACCAATAAGTATTAACACCGCTCGCCACATTTTTTAAGCGCGTGAACAACTGGGCGTCAAGCTCGTCCTGTTTAGTATCACCGCTGGTAGATGTCTGTGTGTCATATAAACCCACAAGCTGCTCATAGGCCACTTTTTGTTTAGCATTAAGCACGTGATAGTCGGACAGATCCGGGCCGTTGAAGGTAAGCTCGTAATTGTATGATAACTGCAGTTTCCCGGCAACAGGCGCTTTGGTAGTGATCACCATTACACCGTTGGCTGCCCTTGAACCGTAAACCGCAGTAGCCGCACCATCTTTCAATAAGGTAACCGATTCTATCCGGTTAATATCCAGGTCAACTACTTTTTGAAGCGATACTTCAAAGCCATCAAGGATAAAGGCCGGCAGGTTATAATTGCTTGAAAGGTTATTGCGGTCAAGTATTTTATCATTGATGGAAGGGATAGCCGTGGCGCCCCTTACGTTTATCTTTGGCAGCTTGTTTGGATCCGAACCGATAAAGTTATTATCAAGTACTTTAAACGACGGATCAAACGAGGCTATACTTTTGATCACGTTTTGCGGGTTATTACGCTTCAAATCTGCACCGCTTACCGTGATGGCATTACCGGTATAATTATCTTTTTTAATAACCTGGTAACCGGTTACCACTATGTCTTTAATGTTATTAATATCAGGCAAAAGCCTCACTACAATCGATTGCCCTGCTACCACCTTAACTTCTGCGGATTTGTAGCCCATAAACGAGAATATTAATGTTTGCCCTGCATCCGCCTGTACATTAAACTCCCCTTTATCATTGGTTTGGCCTATTACTCCCCTGCCGCCTTTAATGGCAATGTTTACACCGGGCAAAGTGGTTTTACTCACCGAATCCAGAACACGGCCACTCACCGGAATTTTGCTCATCGGCGCAGCCAGTTCCGGCCGCGGTTCGGGTATTTTATTTTGGATTACGATGGTTTTAGATACAATGGTAAAACTCAGATCAAAATCTTTAAGACACGTGTTAAGCACATCAACAAGCGGCGCGTCATGAAAATTGGCATCAACTGTTTTGCCTTTTATATTTACTTTTTCGCTGTAAAAAAACAAATAGCCTGTTTGTTGTTTTATATCCTTAAAAACCGATTCGAGGCTTTTATTTTTACCGGATATGGTTACCGTTTGAGAATAACTTGCAGCCGATAAGTGCAACACGCCAACAAGCAACAGTATAGTGGTGAGTTTCAATACTAATAAGAATTTGCACTTTACCCCCCGCATTGCGCATACGGCGTTGTAAAGAAAAGTTAATTTCATATTTTTGAATAAGATTGGGTTAATAAAATGCAGCCCAGGGCTTCGACATCTTGTGCTGCCTGACCTATTTTAAACCGGAAGCGGTGAGAGGCTTCCGGTTAATTTTTGGTCTGTTGATATGAGATTGGTCTGAGATTTATCGTACTTGTTTATCCATTAAGTTTTGTTTTAGTGATTAGCATTTAGTTTTGTTAGTTGTTAGTATAAAGTTTAAGTTAAATATCATTTACCGTAGGACACCTTCACTGTTTTGCCCTCCACCGAAAATTTCATGTTGTTAAGTTCCAGGATTCTAAAAACGTCGGTCAGTTTACTGCTCCTTGAAATTTCACCGAAAAATTTCTCCGTTGGCATATCGCCTTCATAAACCACATCAATATCATACCAGCGGCTTACCTGGCGCATAACCTCGCGGATATCCTCATCTGCAAATGAGAATACCCCGTTTTTCCAGGCAACTTCTTTGTCAAGGTTCACTTGTTGTTTACTGATGGTACCGTTACCTGTACGGCCTATTACCGCCTGCTCACCGGGAACAATAAGTATTGAGTTTGTTGCCGATGTTACCTTTACCGAACCTTCCAACAGTGTGGTTTTAACCAAAGCTTCATCGCCGTAAGCATTGACATTAAAATGCGTACCGAGCACCTCAATAGTTTGCAATGCCGATTTAACCCTGAATGGCATTGCTTTATTTTTTGTTACTTCAAAGTAGCCTTCGCCATTGAGCGTTACCTCACGTTCCGCTCCCTTAAACACGGTTGGATAAGTTATTGACGATGCCGCGTTAAGCCACACGTTAGTGCCGTCGGGCAGGATGACCTTGTACTGCCCGCCGTTAGGTGTGGTAACCGTGTTTTGAACAGCTTGATTTTGCCCGTTTGCGTCGGCCTGGTAAACGATCTGCCCATCGGCCGTTTTGGTGATTTTCACCCCGGCCTGTTTAGCTATTTGCCCGTTGGCAGCATCATCAAGCGATATGGTTGTGCCATTGGCCAAAGTAAGCGTAGCCTTGTTGGTACCAGGTACTATACCTTTGTAAGAGTTTGCGGCCAAATTATCGGCCTTATACCGGTTACGAATAAAAAAGTAAGCACCAACCGAAAGAAACAACAGAATTGAGGCGGCCACGGCATATCTGGTCCAACCCGATCTTAAAGGCATGGTAACCGGCTTTTTTTCGTATTGCGCTATCCTCTCATCAACCTTTGCTTTAATGGCATCTTTCAGATACAGGTAGTCGGCCTCATTTTCATCGGTAATGAGGTCATCGTTCAAATCAAACAGGTTATAGTACGATTCCAGGAATTTAATTTCTTCCTGAGTAGCCTCACTACGCCTGTATTTTGTTAGTATCTGTATAAAATATTGCTTGTTCGCCTCGTCCATTTACATCCTTTATATATACATGAGTCCGCAAAATGAAAATAGCCCATGTTAATTGAAAATATTTTTAATGTTTTATTTAAAAATAATGCAGGTTTAAAATCAAAATGATAAAATATCATCAACCAATCATCATAATTGATAAAAATAGGGCATCTTCATTAAAGAAAAAACGTTTTATCAACCTTGTTGATAAAAATAAAGCAATACATGAAGTAAGAAAAGTGATTTACGAAGTGTTGCAAGGGCCTTCCCCATTTGGTTACGAACAGTTTTGGGGGAGATTTCCAGTTGATCGGCAATTTGCTGGCTTGAGAGGCCTTCATAAAAGCGCAAATTGAATATGATACGCTGTTGAGCTGGTAACGTATCAATAAGCTCATTAAAAGCTTTCAAAAATTCATCATGAAGCACATTAGCATCGGCGCGGCCAAGATGGCTTTCAATTTCATGGACTGTATCGGGCAAGGCCGCATAGCGCGATTCCTTTTCCATATATTTAAAAACGCCATTGCGAGCGGCAATCAATAAATAAGCCGGCAGGTTTTCAATCGGCGACTTTGACGCACGCATCCATAACTGCACAAATACGTCCTGAGCAATATCCTGAGCGCGTTCAATATCGTTAACCCGTTTGTATGCTGCGTTATAAACCTGTTTCCAATATTTGGTATATAATACATCAAAGGCAGGTTTGCTACCTTCACTAATGAGTTTCAGAAGTTTGGCATCGTCGGCTGACAAGTCAAGAGGGGCCATGCGTTATTTTAATTTCCTATATTGATCAGGTTAATTACACAAACATCATGGTGTTTTAATGCTCATTGTATATGTGTCAAATCCAAATATAGAAATTATCTGGCAAAATAAAATCTTATAAACGGGTTTAACCCCGATGGCAGAGAATTATCAGCTTAGCATGGCAAGAAAACTCCGATTTCCGTTAGTATGATGGTCTCTTCCCTATTATTGTAATTTTCCATGAGCCAAACCATTACAATCAGGAAAGGGCAAACCAGCATCCTACTGCCCCTGCTATTGTTTTCCTCATTTTTTACAGTTGCAAAACGGCAAAATGGACCGTATTGGTTACACCGTTATACATTTGTGCATAAATGCCCCTACAGAATAAGTTTAAGGCTTAATGGCTTAACAGAATCCCAGTACAATATATCCTATAACATTTACTACATTTATACTTAAGTTATCAAAATCTATGGATCTTATTATCAAAGTACTCATCGGCCTGGTAGCCTTTATCCATTGTTATATATTATGGTTGGAAATGTTTGCCTGGACAACCCGTGGCCCCAAGGCATTCAACAAATCATTGCAGGAACTGGAAAACAGCAAAGTTTTAGCGGCTAACCAGGGTTTATACAACGGATTTTTAGCAGCAGGTCTGATTTGGACATTCTTTATCAGCAACGCACAATGGCATAACTATGTGGCCCTGTTTTTCCTGAGTTGTGTGGCCGTAGCTGGCATTTACGGGGCACTTACAGTAACCAAAAAGATCTTCTATATACAGGCCGTACCTGCATCACTGGTCATTTTATTGATCCTGATGAGGTAGGCGCATTTATCAACCCACGCGATCTTTTATGTGGGTCGAAATGGAAAAAACTATCAAGGGATTGGTCATGCTATAGCCGGTTACAACAAACAATTCACGGTTTCGATTGCTGCCTGGATAAAAACCAACAACGTGTCGAACTTACGACCAAGCGTGGCATCGCCCCCGAGGTTTGTGAACCGGCTGCTCAAAAGGTTATGGGAAGTAGCGAAGAAGCCCACATTAACAAATATTAGTACCGTTGATAGTATAAAGCTGTTTATAATACTCATTTGCCATCCGGTTACTGTCAAAGAGAGGGAATATATCCTGCATGCTGCGCCTAATTATTTCAACCCATTTATCCGGATGATCGTAATACAGGGGAATGACTGTTTTTTGCAGCAAATTGTACAAGTTATGCGCATCGGTTTCATCCTGTTGAAATTTATGCTCACTAATTTCAGTATTAGGTATAACAAAACCGTTCACTCCATCCACAACAAATTCCGGAAACCAGCCATCAGGAATCGAAACATTAACACATCCGTTCATTGCCGCCGACATCCCGCTCGTACCTGAAGCTTCGTGGGTCAGCCGCGGCGTGTTGAGCCAGACGTCTGCCCCTTGTTTAAGTAATCGTGATAAACGCAATTCATAACCGACTAAAATCGCGCAGTTTGGGTAATCCTTACATAAGTTTACGATCTTATTAAAACTGGCTATCGCATCATAATCCATTGGATAAGGCTTTCCTGCCCATATCATTTGGATCGGCATTTTATTGTTAGTTAGAAGTTGGTGAAAAAAGTCCATATCATGCAATAGCAATTCCGGCCTTTTGTACCCGGCAAACCTTTTCGCAAAAACAATGGTGAGCACTTCAGGATCGAGGAGAACACCACATTGGTCCGCTACCTCGTCAAAAAGTGCACGTTTACCTGCCTTTTTCCTTTCCACCAGCTTTTGCATCTGATTAGTTTCCAATGCCGCATACATTTCCTTGTCTGCCCAATAAGAATAGCTCTGGGCGTTGGTTATAGAAGTAAGTTCACAAATGCCGTTATTTCCATTCCATATTCCCTGTAGCGTGTTTAAATGCATTTTTGACACAGCATTGGCTTTGCCGGAGAACCTAAACGCAGTTAAGGTATGATCCATAACGTCGCCCTGACAACCCGCTATTTCCTTCACTTCATCTATTGGAATATCCCCCCAAAACCCCATTTTATTAAGCAGGAACAAATCAGACCGTTGGTTGCCGCCAGGCTCGGGTGTATGGTTAGTGAAAACCAGTCTTCTTTTTACTTCCTCAACGGACTTATATTTTTTATATAAATAAAATGCGATGGGTAAGGCATGCGATTCGTTCAGATGATAAATATCTGGTTGGAAATTGATTGCTTCTAATAAGCGTGCCCCGCCTTCACCCAACAATATCGCAGCAGCAGTCCCCGTTTCAGGATTACTGTCATAAAGCTTATGTGAAATGGTTTTAGCCAAATAATCATTCTCCGGCAGATCTGTTGTCAGGAAAAACAGAGGAGCCGTTTTAAAAATTTCAGGCTTCAGGTAAAACGCGGTAACCCAAACATCGTGGCCGGATACCTTAATAGTAAATTTAATGCCGGTATCAATGAGGAAGTGATATATTTTTTCCTGGAAGAGTACCTCCATGGTTTCATCACCCTTTCTTCCCTGGTTATAATAACCATATTTCCACAAGATTCCGATACCTATAACGTTCTGCCTGAGTTCATAGGCGCTCCTCATAAAAGAGCCTGCAAGATAGCCGAGGCCACCTGAGTAGGTTTTAAGGGGCTGATGGACGGCATATTCCATGCAAAGATAAGCGACCGGCATTTTGTATTCCGGGTTTATTGGGTAAGGATGCTGAAAGGAGAAGCTCATATGATTTAAAAAAAAGACCCGTAGCTATTTTAAAGCTGACGAGTATATTAGTATTATAGACTATTTTGATTTCTGTTTTTCACAAGTTGTGATGAATGTTTTTTCAAATGTTGGTGTTTATCTGCTAACCGGGAATGACACGGATCAGGGTATTATATGACAGTACGCACAAAACACTCAAATTCAAACGATGGATTAAGAGCCAAATTTGAAACCGGCCCGCAATTGACTTTAATAAGTGACCTCACTCCTACATACTTTAAAACAGAAAACCGCTTTTAATATTTCCGTTTACAAAATTCTTTCACAATGATACCCTTTCCGTGTAAGTACTTTCGTCATTCCCGTGTTTTCCAGTCTGAATATGAAAAAAGGACCAAATGCGGCTGCGAAGACCTTCGGGAGCTCATTTTGAGCCTATCGCGCATATTAATAAATGATTAAAACTTAATAATCATATGATCTGCGTCAAAAACGATTGTTTATTAATTGTTACTTTTGTATAGTTTTGAAAAAGTTCACGGCCATATTGCTTTTAACAACCTTCCTGTTCTCAACAACTGAACTCCACCAGTTGCTGAAATTGCCTGTGGTTTTTGAACACTTTGCCGAACACCGGAAGGAAAACAAGAGCATTTCATTCCTGCAATTTCTGGACATGCATTACATGCATGGCAGCCCGAGGGATAAAGACTACAGCGAGGATATGAAGCTGCCCTTCAAAACAGCAGATAATTGCACAGCGACGATATCACCCGTGCTGGTTCCTCAATTATTCCAGCCACTCGTCCCTCCCCTGGTATTCTCAACGAAAACGAAGTTACATGCCTTCGATCAGTCGTTTAACCACTCAACTTATTTATCCAGCATTTGGCAGCCGCCAAAATCCTAATTAGCAGTCATTTCTATGTTATTTACAGCGCTTAGCCTGGCTATTCCTGCTATGCGCTGCTTTTTGAATTGCTAATTTTCAAGATCTTATTTTATGTTAAATCATATTATCGCTTTTTCCGTGCGGAATAAGCTGATCATAGGGCTTTTTATTATCGCCCTTATTGGCTATGGCAGCTATCAGTTTACCAGGCTGCCCATTGATGCCGTACCCGATATTACCAACAACCAGGTACAGGTTATTACCATCGCCCCATCATTCGGAGCTACAGATATCGAACGTTTGGTCACCTACCCTATAGAGCAGGCGAACAGCAATATCTCGGGCTTAAAAGAGATCCGAAGTTTTTCCAGGTTTGGCCTGTCGCTGGTTACCATTGTTTTTGACGACGCTACAGATGTTTACTGGGCGAGACAGCAGGTTGCCGAACGTTTGCAAAAAGTGCAAAGCCAGATACCCGCCGGTATCGGCACACCCGAGTTGGGCCCGGTAAGCACCGGGCTGGGCGAAATTTACCAATACGTAGTGCGCCCCAAAAAGGGCTATGCCGGTAGGTATAACGAAACCGAGCTCCGTACGATACAGGACTGGATAGTTCGCCGCCAGTTACTCGGCGTCAAAGGTGTAGCCGAAGTGAGCAGCTTTGGCGGGAAGCTTAAACAGTATTCTATTGAAGTTGATCCTAATAAACTGCTTTCCCATAATATTACCATAACCGATGTTTTTAAGGCCCTGGAAAGTAACAACCAGAACACCGGCGGCGCTTATATTGAAAAAGGCCCGACGGTGGTATATATCCGTAGCCAGGGGCTGATCGGCAATATGGAAGATATCAATAATACGGTAATTAAAAATACTGCCGATGGCTCGCCGCTTTTTATTAAAGACGTGGCTGACGTTAAAATAGGCTATGCTACCCGTTATGGTGCGATGTGCTATAACGACGAAGGCGAAGTTGCGGGAGCGGTTGTCATGATGCTGAAAGGTGCCAACAGCAGCGAGGTGATTAAAAACGTAAAGGAACGTATAGCACAAATCCAGAAAACTATGCCAGAAGGCGTTGAGATTGAACCTTTCCTGGACCGTACCAAAATGGTGAACAACGCTATCGGTACTGTGGAGCGCAACCTGCTGGAGGGGGCACTCATTGTGGTATTTGTACTGGTATTATTTCTTGGCAATTTCAGGGCAGGTTTACTCGTTGCCTCTGTGATTCCGTTGTCAATGCTGTTTGCCATTATTATGATGAACCTTTTTGGCGTAAGCGGTAACCTGATGAGCCTTGGTGCGCTTGATTTCGGTTTAATTGTAGATGGCGCCGTAATTATTGTAGAAGCCGTAATGCATACCCTTAGCCATAGCAAACATTTTACATTAACTGACAAGATTGGGCAGAAAGAAATGGATCAGGAGGTGAACAGTTCTGCCAGCAAAATGATGAATAGCGCTGTTTTTGGCCAGATAATTATATTGGTAGTATATCTGCCGATCTTCACTTTGCAGGGAATCGAGGGTAAAATGTTTAAGCCTATGGCGCAAACCGTAGCGTTTGCGCTGTTGGGCGCTTTTATTTTATCACTCACTTACATCCCTATGATGAGCGCCGTCTTCCTGAGTAAGAAGATCAAGCACAAGCCCAATTTTTCGGATAGGTTAATGGCGAAGGTTGAAAGAATATATCAAAAAACATTAAGCGGGGTAATTGCATTTCCCAAAGCTGCATTATTAACTATTATCGGTCTGTTTATATTTTCAGCCTATATTTTAACCACACTGGGCGGTGAGTTTATACCTGCACTGGAAGAAGGTGATTTTGCGGTTGATACGCGGGTGCTAACCGGCAGTAGCCTGAATACTACTATTACCAATACCCAAAAGGCCGCCCACATCTTAAAAAGCCAATTCCCCGAAGTTGAAAAGGTGGTGACCAAAATAGGCAGCGGCGAAGTTCCGACCGATCCTATGCCGATGGATGCAAGCGATATGATGGTGATCCTAAAACCCAAGAACGAGTGGACATCGGCTAAAACCTTTAATGAATTAGCTGAAAAAATGGGTAAGGCCTTACAAGCGGTTCCGGGTGTTACCGCAGGCTTTCAGTACCCGGTTCAGATGCGTTTTAACGAACTGATGACCGGCGCGCGTCAGGACGTGGTTTGTAAAATATTCGGCGAAGACCTGGATACCCTCGCTGCTTATGCGAATAAACTGGGTAAGATCATCAATACGGTTGACGGCGCTAAAAACCTCTTTGTGGAAGCAGTTGCCGGCATGCCACAGATTATCATTAATTATAACCGCAATGCCATAGCACAATACAACCTCAATATCGCCGATATTAACAAGGTGGTTAACACAGCACTTGCCGGGCAAAGCACCGGAACCCTGTTTGAAGGTGAAAAGCGCTTTGAAGTAGTGGTCAGGATAAGCAGCGAGCAAAAAAAAGACTTGAAGGATATTCAAAACTTGCTCATCCCGACACCGAGGGGTACACAGATCCCTTTATATCAATTGGCCGATGTACAAATAAAAGACGGCCCCAACCAGATACAGCGCGAAGATGCCAAACGCCGTATCGTGGTTGGCTTTAATGTGCGCGGCCGGGACGTACAAACAATCGTAAACGAGCTGCAGGCCAAGGTAGATAGGCAACTTAAATTCCCGGCCGGCTATTATGTAACCTATGGTGGTGCTTTTGAAAACCTGAATGCTGCCAAACAGCGCCTGATGATAGCCGTGCCGGTTTCGTTGCTGCTTATTTTCTTACTACTCTATTTTGCTTTCAACTCCATTAAGCAGGGATTATTGATTTACTCCGCCATTCCGTTGTCAGCTATCGGGGGCATCCTGTTCCTCGCTTTGCGCGGTATGCCTTTCAGCATCAGCGCAGGTGTTGGCTTTATCGCTCTGTTTGGCGTGGCAGTGCTAAACGGCATTGTATTGATATCGGAATTTAACCAGTTAAAAAAAGAAGGTATGACCAATTTGAAACATATTGTGTTATCAGGCACCAAGGTAAGGCTAAGGCCGGTACTCATGACCGCATTTGTGGCTTCCCTGGGTTTCTTTCCGATGGCTGTCAGTAACGGTGCCGGTGCCGAAGTACAAAGGCCCTTAGCTACGGTAGTAATAGGTGGCTTGCTGATCGCGACTTTCCTCACCTTGTTTGTGTTGCCCGTTTTGTATATCATGTTTGAAAAAGGCTTTAAAACAGTGTTATCGAAAAAAACGGCCACTTTGTTTTCCATTGCTTTGCTGACTGTATTAAGCCAACCCTCGGGGGCGCAAACGCCCATCACCCTTAAAGCCGCTATAGATACTGCTTTAAAAAACAACTTACAAGTTAAACATGAACAGTTAAAGTCGAAGTATCAGCAGGTACTGATCGGCACATCAGCCAATATTTCGCAGGCTACGCTGTTTGGGGAGGTTGGGCAAATCAACAGCAGCTACAACGATACGAAATTCGGTATTTCCCAGTCTTTCAGCTTTCCAACTGTCTATAGCAGGCAAAAAGAACTTTTGCAAGAAGACTGGAAAAACAGCATACTGAATATCGCGGTAAATGAGGTGCTGTTAAAAAAGCAGGTTAGCCAGGTTTTTAACACCCTGGTATATTTGGAAAACAAGCGAATGTTACTACAGCATGCCGATAGCCTGTATTTGAGCTTTTATAAAAAAGCCGAGTTGCGGCTGGCCAAAGGCGAAGCCAATATCCTGGAGAAAACAAGTGCTGAAACATTATTGGGACAGGTGCAGATGCAGCTAAGCCAGTTAAAAGAAGATGTGGCCATCATACAACTGCAATTCCAGTTGTTGCTTAATTCTACAGAGCCCTTAACCCCAGACAGATCCGACTATAAATTGGCCGTTACATTGGCTTCAGATATTTTGACCTTGAAAAATCACCCGGTAATAAAACTAATAGCTCAGCAGCAGCAAATTGCAGACGCTGCTATCCGCATGGAAAAGAGCAAGCTTTTGCCTGATCTGGCCATAGGATATAACAATACCAGCATCAAGGGTATTGGTGCTGATAATAAGCTTTACAATGGCTCAAACCGGTTTAATTCAGTGCAATTGGGTATCGGCATACCTATTTTTGCCGGGGCGCAAAAGGCGCGGATCAACAGCGCGAGAGTAAACAAACAGATAGCCGAAAGTAGTTATGCTATGGAACTTCAAAGCATGACAACGGCTTATCAATCTGCCGTTTTTCAATACCACAAGTACCTGCAAACGGTTCAGTATTTTGAAAGCAAGCCGTTAAAAAATGCCGCTTTAATAACCGTTACCGCCAACCAGCAAATTGCCGCCGGAAACATCAACTACCTGGAATGGACACAACTGATTAACCAGGCCACTACAATTAAAAATGATTACCTGGATGCTGTTCGCAACCTTAACGAGGCCATCATTCAACTCAACTATTTTTCAAACAACTAAAAATATGATCATGAAATCCATTATATATCTATCAGTCATTATTATCCTGCTATCTGCCTGCGGCGAAAAAAAACCGGCAACAGATAATACAGATAAAGCAGAGAATACTAACATCGTAACCCTGACGGATGCGCAGCTAAAAAATGCATCGATACTTACAGGCAAGATTGAGCAAAGGGAAATATCATCTGTGTTAAAACTCAATGGAAAAATCGATGTTCCGCCGCAAAATATGGTTTCCATTAGTGTCCCCCTTGGTGGGTATTTAAAATCAACCAAGTTGTTGCCGGGCATGCATGTGAATAAGGGTGAAGCCATAGCGATGATAGAGGACCAGCAATATATCCAGTTACAACAGGATTATCTTACAGCAAAGGCCCGGATAGGATACCTGGAAAATGAATATAACCGCCAAAAAGACCTTAACCAAAGCAAAGCGAGCAGTGACAAGGTTTTTCAGCAAGCCGAGGCCGAATACCGCAGCCAGCAAGTTTTAATTAGTTCATTAGCTGAGAAATTACAACTCATTGGTATCAACGTACGAACTATCAGCGCCTCAAAAATATCCAGGAGCGTCAATATATACTCTCCTATCACCGGCTTTGTATCTAAAGTAAATGTCAATATCGGCAAATACGTATCCCCAACGGAGGTGCTCTTCGAGTTAGTAAACCCAACAGATATCCACCTGGCGCTAAAAGTATATGAGAAGGATCTGGATAAATTATATATCGGTCAAAAACTGGTGGCCTATACCAACAACCAACCGGCAAAAAAACACGAAGCCGAGATATTACTGATTGGCCGTGATCTTTCTGCCGACAGGAACGCAGACGTGCATTGCCATTTTGAAACCTATGATAAAACACTGGTTCCGGGTACTTATATGAATGCAGAAGTACAAGTAAAAAATACTAAGGCATATGCCATAGCTAACGAAGCCATTGTTCAGTTTGAAGGTAAACAGTATATCTATAAAGTTATCGGGAACCGACAGTTTGAGATGACCGAGGTTAATATAGGCGAAAGTGAAAACGGCTTTACAGAAATACTATTGCCCACAAAGGTTATGACCGCGAACGCTGTTTTTGTAACCAAAGGTGCGTATTCATTATTAATGATGATGAAGAATAAGGCGGAATAAAATTAAATAGCGTTTAAACTAAGGCCTGTCAAATATGAAAACTAATATCACGATGAAATTAGTCATCTCAGTAGTCACCATCACTATATTATCATCATGCGAAAAAGCTATTGTATATAATGGGAATGTTACTATTACGGTACAATACAACCAACAACCTGTGCCGGATATTCCTGTTTATTACTATGTCGGGATACCTGAAAAAGACAACTCAGGCAACATTAGATATCAAGGAATGCAGCTTTCCGCTATTGATGGAAGTGCAACTTTTAGCCAATTACCCCCCGGGCAATATCACTTTACTGCATCTGGTTTTTTGAAGCCTGCCCAAAAAACGGTAGCAGCAGACACTGATGTCACAGTAAGAAAGCGTTACCGGGACGAAAGTAATTATCAGATACTACTCCCCCTTCGTTAAATTAAAGTCCGGAAACAGAAAATGCCTGTTGGCATTTTCTGTTTCACCCGGCCCCGTTGTCGTAATAGGATAAATTGCTAAGTACTGCAGGTCGGTTTTTGCAGTGTGGCTTTTGGGGTACAGGGAATTACATTATGTCCAGATCTGCATATTTATTGAATCAGGATCCGCAATAAACCCCTGGTTATCATAGTGATTAGATTAAGCATACGTGCAACTTCTGGCCTTCGAAAATTTCACCTTTCAAGCTTTCCACCGCCAATTTCTGATTTCGGGCATATCCTCACCATTAACATTGATGTATTGTTTGTGCTCAACCAATTTGTCCATTAGGTTTTGTTTGAGATATAAGCCTTTACTGCCCAAATGCGGCAATCGATCGATTACGTCCATTACGAGATGAAACCTATCCATTTCGTTAAGCACGGTCATGTCAAAGGATGTCGTTATTGTGCCTTCTTCTTTGTAACCTCTTACATGAATATTGTTATTATTGGTCCTATTATAAGTAAGCCTGTGAATAAGCCATGGATAGCCATGAAAAGCGAAGATCACGGGTTTATTGACAGTAAAAAGTGCATCAAAATCATGGTCGTTCAAGCCATGTGGATGGCTGGATTGCCTTTCCAGCTTTAGCAAGTCGACAACGTTTACAACCCTTATCTTTAAATCAGGAAAATGTTCACGTAATATGGATACAGCAGCCAGCGTTTCTAATGTAGGCACATCACCGCAGCAGGCCATCACAATATCTGGCTCACAGTCCTGATCATTACTTGCCCAGTCCCATACCCCAATGCCTCTTGAACAATGAACCACAGCCTCATCCATACTTAACCATTGAGGAGAAGGGTGCTTCCCTGCTACCATAACATTTACATAATGTTTGCTACCCAGGCAATGAGCCATAACCGACAAAAGGCAGTTAGAATCCGGCGGCAAATAAACCCTCACAATTTCTGATTTCTTATTAATGACGTGATCAATGAATCCCGGATCCTGATGGGTAAAACCATTATGGTCCTGGCGCCAAACGGTTGAAGTAAGCAGAATATTCAGGGATGCTATCTTTCTCCGCCATGGTATCTCCCGCGTCATTTTCAACCATTTGGCGTGCTGGTTAAACATCGAATCGACGATATGTATAAATGCCTCATAACAATTGAATAGCCCGTGCCTGCCGGTTAGCAAATACCCTTCGAGCCAACCTTCGCACTGATGTTCGCTGAGCATCTCCATTACCCTCCCCTCTGGGGCAAGGTATTCATCATTTACATTAATATCAGCGTTCCACTGACGGCTGGTAGTTTCAAAAATTGCCTCTAACTTATTTGAGACAGTCTCATCGGGACCAAAAACTCTGAAATTTTGAGGATTAAGAGATATTACATCCCGTAAGAAACGACCGGTGACGTGCACATCACCTTCGCCTGTGATACCCGGATGATCAACATTAACTGCATATTTCTGAAAATCAGGAAGCACCAACTCTCTAAGCAAAAGCCCCCCATTTGTGTGCGCATTTGCTCCCATCCTTCGATTGCCTTTTGGTGCTATTTCCGCAATTTCCTTCTTTAAGCAACCGTTAGTATCGAATAACTCTCCGGGCCGGTAACTCTTCATCCAGCTTTCGAGCATTTGCAAATGACTCTCCGGGCTTGACCCGGAAACGGTAAGCGGTATTTGATGAGAGCGAAATGTGCCCTCTATCTGCTTTCCATCAACAACCTTTGGCCCGGTCCATCCTTTTGGTGAATTTAATATGATCATTGGCCATTTTGGTCGCTCCTGCCCTGGATGCTCTATGGCATTGTATTTTATTTGCTTTAGAAAGTGTACTGCTTGCTCTAAGGCCGCAGCCATAGCCTGGTGCATAATTGCAGGGTCCGAACCTTCGACAAATAAAGGAAAGTAGCCATAACCATGAAATAATTGTTCGAGCTCGATGTGGGGAATGCGGGCCAAAACCGTTGGATTTGAAATCTTATAGCCGTTCAAATGCAAAATTGGTAATACAGCGCCATCGGTAATCGGGTTCAGGAACTTATTAGAATGCCAGGCAGTTGCCAGCGGACCGGTTTCGGCTTCTCCATCGCCCACAACACAAGCAGCAATGAGGTCCGGATTATCCAGCACAGCGCCAAATGCATGGCTTAACGAGTATCCAAGTTCGCCCCCTTCATGCATTGACCCCGGTGTTTGGGGCGAGGCGTGACTGGATACACCACCTGGAAATGAGAACCGTTTAAACAAATTTTTCATACCCGCGCGGTCCTGGCTAACTTCCGGATAAACTTCGCTGTAGGTTCCTTCCAGGTATGTACCTGCTGCTACGGCAGGTCCGCCGTGCCCGGGTCCTGAAATGTAAAGCATATTTAAATCATATCTGTTAATGATCCGGTTAAGGTGAGTATAAATAAAATTCTGCCCGGGGGTGGTACCCCAGTGGCCTAACTGCATTTTCTTGAGATGTTCTATTTTTAATGGCTCTTCCAAAAGCGGATTATCGCAAAGATAAAGCTGGCCAACAGACAAATAATTAGCTGCGCGCCAATAAGCATCTAATTTCTCCAAACATTCACCGGTTAACGGCGCGTTATCGATTGATGTGATATCAGTTATCATTGTCATTTTAATTGCTTTAAATAATTTTAAATGCGGTTTATTTCATTCACGATCCACACCATCATCAGTTCCTCATCAGTTGGTATTATATAGACGTTAACCCCTGAATCATTTGCAGATATATTCTTATTTTGGTCAGATTTCATTATTCACTGATTTGACATTATCAACAAATATCGAATGACTGGGATTCTCAAAACATGACCGCCATCACTAATTCCGATGAGTAACAGCATTTAGTTAACCTTTGGATTTACCCGAAGAAAGACTGATGATATGTCTAACCTTAAAAGAAATAACCACTCTGAAAATACCTGCTCCCAAAAACGCCATTCCAGTCCATACGATCAGGTTAGCGATACCAAAAGCAGGATAAGCAAGAATGCCAACTGAAAAGAAAATGATAACCAAGCTATTAAACATGATCCAGCCCCAACTCCCGATACCGTAAGCACGCATATCAAGCGCGCTTCCTATACCCATTATGCCTCTTACAAGCAACCAAAATCCAACAATAATCGGAAGCAACATCATGGTTATTGTTGGGTAGGTAAACAAATAACTACCTATAGCTAAATCAATCAACCCGCTTGCCAGCAGCCACCCCCAGCGCTCAATATGCCGGATACTTATCATTGCAAAAACAGTTTCAAAAAGGCCGGTCATCATCATTCCTGCGGCAAACGTAATACTAAGTGAAAGATACGACTGCAGCGGCGATAGAATCACCCAAAACCCAAGAACACAAAGCAGGATACCAGATAACAGCATCAATATCCAATATCTGGACGGGACAATTACCCTGTTATAAACTACAGCTTCCATAGTTTGATATTTTTTGCGGCGTTTGATCAAAGAAGAAGTTGCACCTGTACAATCAAAGTACAGGCGCAACGCGGTTGATCAGTCAATGTTAATTTTCTTTTTCTCTGCAACAGCAGGGGTTGTTTTACGAATATCAATAGTCAGCAACCCGTTCTTGTAATTTGCTTGAATGTGGTCATTATCCACATCTCCGGGTAAGTTGAAGCTTCGGGTAAAGGAACTGCTTGAAAATTCTTTGCGGGTGTAATTCTCTTTTTCCTCATTATGTTCCTCGCTGGTTTCGGCACTGATAGTCAGCAAACCATTTTCAATACCGATATTGAAATCATCTTTCTTGAAACCCGGGGCGGCAACTTCAAGTTCATAATTCTCTTTCTTATCACGGATGTTTACCGCCGGCAATAGCTCCCGATTGAAGAAAGGATGATTAAAGAAATTGTCGTTGTTCCAGAAATCCTCCATCATTGAACGCAATGAGGGGATGTTGTTTGATTTTACTAATGTTGACATAGCGTTGTATATTTAAGTTTATGGATCAAAATTCGGAATGGATTATTCAACCGCACATGACCGTGCTCACAAAGAGCTATGATTGTGAGCATTAAATGCAAGGCTGCGTTTAACCATTCATGTTTAAAGTCAAATTCAGTCATGATCATGGTCATTTATAATGAGGACTGAGATGTGAATATTTGTGTAATCAAATCAGTTACTTAAAAATTCAATCCATTATCATGAAAACTATCCTCGCACTCACCGATTTTTCCGATAATTCATCAAACGCTGCAAATTTGGCTGTACTACTGGCAGGTAAATTGCATGCCAACGTACTTTTGTATCATAACTATGAAACCATAGCGGTAGCGTCCACTTTTTCTGGAGGTCCCTACGTAGACGAAGAGTTTTTTTTAGCCACTGCCGAAATAAAGAAAAAACTTGATCATCAATTAAACACACTGCAATACATTGCAGATGGGATTGATAAAACCGAACGAAAGCCAACACTTAAAGGCTTAAGCGGTGACGGTAACCTGAAAGATAATCTCAAACAAATACTTGATGAAAACCAAATTGTGTTTATAACGATGGGGGCCCCATCAGGTACCTCTATCGAACACTTGTTTTTCGGCAGCGAAACCAATAAAATAATTCAACATACACAACGCCCGGTGTTGGTTGTACCAGCCAGTACCAGTGTTACCGATATTAAAAAGGTGGTATTCGCTACTACCTTCGATGAAGCGGATATAGCGCCACTCCATTTCTTAATTGGCCTGGGAAAGATCTTTAAGTTCAGTATTGAAGTGGTACATGTAAACCAGCCAGTAAAAGATAAGAAACAGCAAATTGAAAAGGAAGGAGCTTTCCAAAAACATATTGCCAAATTCGGGTACGACGATATTTCGTTTAAGGACCTCGGAGGCCGCGAAGTTGCGGACCGGCTACACCGTCATTGCGCTGAAGAAAAACCTGATCTCCTCGCGGTAGTTCATCACCAACATTCTTTTTTCAGGCGCTATTTTGAACATAGCACTACCAAAGAAGCTCTTAGCGACCTAAAATTGCCGCTGTTCATTTTCCCGACTATTATTTAAACCCGGTTCAATTTATTAAAAGCGGTCCATTCAAAAATGGGTACAATCCATACTTTGAATGGACCATTAATATCAGTTACATGAAGCGGTTTATTCAACCGGAAATTTCATTTCGAAAAAGGCGCCATCTCTAAGGCTTGTATCCAAACAATTCGTCAGCAGCTGGATTGGCATAAATGATCTGTCCGGTTTTATCAATTATAATAATACCATCTATCACATGATGTATAACAACTTTTAGGAAATTCAGATCATTCATATTGATAGCGATATTGATAATAAAACTATTAAATGCGTTCCAAAAGCCACTTTATAGGAGTGATCGGCTTTGCGGGCTTTAGCCCAAACGTTTTGATGCACTTTTCGGAAATTAAACTAACGGCTTCTTCTATATCATCAGTTATCAAATACAACTTCATATCACCAGGCCCTATTGTTCCATTAGCCTTCATGAGATCGATATGTTCAACAAGTTTGCAATAGTATTCTTTACCGAAAATAACCACCGGGAAGTCTTTTATCTTGTGTGTTTGGATCAGGGTTAGCGCTTCAAAATATTCGTCCATTGTACCGTATCCCCCAGGCATAACAACAAAGGCAAAAGAGTATTTGACCAATAACACCTTCCTTACAAAAAAATGTTTCATGTAAACCCATTTATCGAGGTATTGGTTAGGCTTCTGCTCTACAGGAAGCTGGATATTACAGGCAACAGACCGGCCGCCAACATCCTTAGCTCCCCTATTAGCCGCTTCCATAAGTCCAGGCCCTCCCCCTGTCATAATTGTAAAACCAAGCTTCGCAAATTCGGCAGCAGCTTTCCGGGTCAGTTCATAATAAGGATGGTTTTCCTTAAATCTGGCCGAACCAAATACCGTAATGCAGGGGCCAATAAAATGTAATGCACGGAATCCTTTTATAAATTCCCACATTGTTTCGAACGTAAAACGTAGCTCCTTAAATCGCGAATGGGGGCCCTCCAGGAATGCGATCTCAGATTTATTGCTCTCTTTAGACATCACTAATTATAATTGGCATAATATTACGCCTGCCCTTATATTTTGAGCAATATTTACAGCATAACTTGCCGCATTTTTTGCCTGCGCCGAAAAATCTGTTGGAACTAAAATCGTTTTCATAATTTTTCAAAATCATAATAAAAACCGCTCACTTTGTTTTATTGACGGGTTTAAGGCCATAAAGCTCATTTTCGACCTTGTTGTCAAGGTTATATATGTCTTCATATTTTACAATCTGGCCATCCACAATAGCAGTAGTGATATAAGTAATCTTGATTGGGACAGGCTTTTTAAGTTGAAAAACTTTAATTTCCCGATCCATCAGGGCCCGGTGCATGGATTTTATGTCTGTTTTATTTCCGGCTGTTGCTAATAACAATTTGGCAAGTTCTTCTCCCCGCTCAATTCTTATCGCCCCGTTACTCGTCGCTCTTTTTTGCTTCCTGAATAAATTCTTATCAGATAAACCCAACAACTCTATACCTGCCTTATTGCCGGGCATGAAATATATATAATTGCCATTTTTTTGATTGCCTGTTTTTTGTTTAGGAAACAGATTATACGGAATCATTTTGTCTCTCTGATTAGTTTTGGGATTTACAGCGCCTGTTCCGGTAGCAAAATCTGTAAGCGTACTTACCATTAAGGGTGTTGGTGTAGCAGCAGCCCCTACCACTATTTTGAAATTAAACGTTGTATCCGGCAGGACTAATTTTAATGTATAAGTTGGAATATTAATCTGGATATAAGTACTATCGTTTATTTCGGCCCACCGTAACCGCTCCATATTCACAGCAATTTTTCTCACATCGGCTTCCGGCGTTTCATAGCAGTCTCCCTCATAAAGCCCTTTAATCAAATGTAACTGATGTTGAAATATTGCGTACTCTTTGTTTAAAGGTTGCACTTTTACTACTGCATCCATAAAAGCAGGTAATTTGAGCGCATTAGTTAATATTTCTTCGCTGTTAAAGCCGTTAATGGTTGCCCTATCAATTTTCGCAGGCGGATAATATGGGTTCAGTTTGCCGAAATGCAGGTTATTCATAAAAGCGAGCATAGCGTCGGTGAGGAATATCTCAAACCGGGCCTTTTGCTTGTTGTTTACTTTACCGGGTTGTTCGAGTATGGTGTGCAAGGTGGTATACTGCAGCTCTTTAGGATGATAATCTTCGTGCCTTAAACCAAATTGCAACACACAATCAATCAGGAGCATGGCAGCCCATGTTTTATTTTGATCTTTTTGTTCCACTGTCCATACCGGAGCAAAAGCCCGTTTTTCGTAAAACCGCTTAGCTGAAACTGGAAAATACAAGCCATTATTCAATGCCTTATCATTTAATTGCCCGGCGATCTGTGCTGTGATCGAAGTATCAGTTGTATTGCGAATAATGTTTTTTCCTGGTGCATAGCTTTTTGACAAGGCTCCTGCCGGCATAAAAAAAATGCACAAAACAAACAGCCAAATAAGGGTTTGTTTACTGGCGGCAAAGCTTATTTCAACTATTTTCATAATTTCTTTTTTATGACGTAAAAATGCAATGCCTGGTAGGTTAAATTAGTGACGACGGTCATTTATCCAACTGATCCTGAACACTCAAAACAGTTTCAACTTTGTAAACTCAATATGGAAAGACAAGCACCGGGATGCCTACTTGCACAGGAACGGAAATATCGCTCCCCTCGGTTCTCAACTGCTCACAATGAAATCGGTGATGTACAACCGCCAGCAGATCGGCATGCATATTATGTATCATAACATCAACAGCCCGTGACATATCACGTTCTTTTGTATTACTAAAAAACAGCCTCTCATAGCCGATTTTTTTACTTATCTCGTCGCTAAAGAGTGTTAGCGCGTAATTTTGTTCCAAATGGGGCAAACCCTTTGCCGAAATATGAGCGAGTAACAGATCTGCCTGAAAGGCCTGGGCCAAAGAAGCAAGATGTTTCAAAACATTTAACCGGCAATATCGTAAATCAGCTGTGTAAACCAAGCGCTCAAAACCACCATCAAATTTCACAGGAACAAGCATCACCGGGCAAGATATCCGGTTTAAAACCGCCTGCACCTTAACGTCCCGATTAAATGGTGCCGATTCCGGCAACCCTTTTATAACCATCCAAACGCAATTTTTATTGATGTAAGCAATCAATTGCGCTTCCGTATCACTTGACACTTCAAGTTCTTCAATTAGCGGCATATGTTCACCTTCTTTTAAGGACAAATTGGCCGGTTGGCCCCGTAACGGACCGGGTATGTAACCATCAGCGGCAACGTACCCCGCCAATTGCAATGCTTTAGAAAACGATGGTTGTTTTACCGCATATATCCGGGCCAAAACTAAATTAGCTCCAATGCGCTTTGCTATGTTGAAGGCAAGATGCGTGGCATTTGTAGCAGACGCAGAACCATCGTCAATTACCAGGATCGTTTTCATAGGCTGTGTTTTCAGGTTAATAATTGAAGTACGATAGCAAAATTAGGCATAGGCTCATTTTATCCACTTGATGTAAATCAACGATTTACGTGATTTTCCTCATACATTTTGCAGGCCTTATAAAACGACTTTTTCATGGTAGCCCTTGAAATGGCTAAAAACATTAATATTCCGTTGCTGATATTAAATGCGAAATAGAATTTAACATGCACATAACTGTATATGGGTATAATATCATCTTAAGCTACGATAGCGATTTGCAGACAGCTATTACTATGTACGTCGGACAAAGAGGTTATTTAATTTTTTTATAAAACCATCTCTTGGCAAGTTCAGCCGATAGAATATATGCAGTAACAGTTGCAAGCATCAACATATAGTATTTCCAGGATAGTGGTACGAAACCAAATATTGACGCCAATGGCGAATATGGAATCATTAACACCAATAGCAATATTGCGATGGTAGTTATCGATAGATATCTGCCGGGAAGGCTTTTAAAGAATGACAGTCGGGTACGTACTATCAAAACAATTAAAACTGCAGAAACCACCGATTCGGTGAACCACCCTGTTTGAAAAACTCTTTGATTAGCATGCAAAATAAAAATGAGCACGGCAAATGTTAAATAATCAAAAACGGAACTCAATAAACCGAAAACGATCATAAATCGTTTAATAAAACCGAGGTTCCACCGTTGCGGCGTTTTAAGATTAATATCATCAACCTTGTCTGAAGATATGGTCATTTCAGGAAAATCGGTCAACAGGTTGGTAAGCAATATCTGCTTTGGCAACAAAGGCAAAAAGGGCAAAAATAACGATGCACCGGCCATACTAAACATATTACCAAAATTTGCACTGGTAGCCATAAAAATATACTTCATGGTATTTGTAAATGTTTTACGGCCTTCTATAATCCCGTCACATAATACATTTAGGTCCTGATCTAACAAAACGATATCAGCCGCCTCTTTTGCAACGTCAACCGCCGAATTTACTGATATACCCACATCGGCCGTGTGCAGTGCCGGCGCGTCATTAATACCATCTCCCATAAAACCAACAACGTTCCCTGCTTTTTTCAAAACACTTATGATACGTTCTTTCTGGCTGGGCTCAACCTCCGCAAAAATATGAGTCAGGGGCGCCTTATGACGCAATGCTGCACTACTCATATTACGTATTTCCTGACCGGTAAGGACCTGTGCGGATGAAAGCCCAAGCTGTTTAGCCAGGTTTCTGGCTACCGGTGCGTTATCCCCTGTAATAATCTTAAGTCTGACGCCGAGATGTTGCAGTTTTTTAATGGTTTCAGACATGCCGGCACGCGGAGGGTCAAATAATGTTATAAACCCAAGGAAAACCATATCATGCTCATTTTCCCTGGTGAAAATTTGATCAGGAGCAACTTCCTTATATGACACTCCAAGCGTGCGCAATCCCGAATCACTTAAAAGCTGATACTGAACTAAAATCGCTTCTTTATGGTCGCCTATATCCGCAAGAATACCTGCCGATGTTTCAACCCGATTACAAATATCAAGAACCTGACGCAAAGCACCTTTCGTGATGGCTATATTGGCTGCCGGGATTTTCACCTGTACTGTAAGCCGTTTACGCACAAAATCATATGGCACTTCTGTAATCGCCGAAAAATCCTTCGCTTCATTTCCCTCATAATGGGCAGAACAGATGGCTTTATCGATCGGGTTGACAAATCCTTGCTGGCAGCTGGCATTAAGCCAGGCATATTTAAAAACTCTATCGCTGGGTGCGCCTTTAAAATCAAGTGTCTCTTTTAAAGTTACTTTACCTTCTGTAATTGTCCCTGTCTTATCAGAACACAAGATATTCATGCTGCCAAAGTTTTCAATAGCGCTCAGCCGTTTTACAATCACCTTTTGACTGGCCATCCTGCGGGCACCAACCGAAAGATTAACGCTAATGATGGCGGGCAACAATTGAGGTGTAAGCCCTACGGCCAACGCGAGTGAAAACAAAAACGAATCAAGCGCCGGCTTATGCAGCAACACATTAACGGCAAAGATCACCAACACTAACAAAAGCGTGATCTCCATTAACATATATCCAAATTTTCTTATCCCTTTTTCGAAATCAGTTTCAGGAATTCTTAATGACAGCTTATCTGATATTTTCCCAAATTCAGTTTGCTGGCCTGTTGTCACGATGAGTGCCTTTCCAATACCGCTTACCACGCTCGAACCCATAAAAAGGCAATTGTTGCGCCTGGCTAAGGGGGCGTCAACACTTTCAACTCCTGGATTTTTTTCTACCGGGTAAGATTCGCCGGTAAATGCCGCTTCATCAACAAACAAGGCCTCAGATTCTAAAACAAGGCCATCGGCAGGGATAATATCTCCCGCAGAAAGGCAAATCACATCTCCAGGTACAACGGCAGTTACCTCAAGCTCTGTTTTCCTGTTATCCCGTAGCACGGTGCAGTGTAGCTGAACCATCTTTAACAGTTCACTTACCGCACTTGCTGCACCTTTTTCCTGCCAGAAACCAAGAAGGCTGCTGATCAGGACAATGATCATAATTATTAATGTGTCGGCGGTATCTCCCAGGGCTGCGGAAAGCAAAGCAGCAGCTATAAGCAACAATGTTACCGGGCTTTTAAACTGAGAAAATAATATGATCAGGTTATTAAATTTATTAGCTTTTTTTAACGTATTGGCGCCATATTGATTAAGCCTTTTATTAGCTTCGGCAGTGCCAATACCTGTTGCCTGAGTTTCAAGGAGTTTAAGTGCATCATTAATAGAAAGTTGCCAAAAATTACTCAGTTGATCATTAGTTTTGCTTTCCATCAGTTTGGGCTAAAAGAGGTTAGAAAATTCTAAACAAATTGAGCTATTGCGAATTAAAAACTGAATGCTTCTGATCAGTCCGAAAAATGATTCAGGTCACTATTAATTATCAGAACATTTTAATAAACCTAAAATCTTCTGCCAATAATTATTTTAACAATGGCACGGTCCGAATTCGATGTAAATCCATAGCCAATTCCTCCGTTAAACTCCCATTTAGGGTCTACGTTGAGGTCCGTGGCTACAAACAACTGGTGATCTTGTTGTTTAATTGGGTCGTAGTGAAAAAATGGCCCGGTACTACCATAATATTCGAGGCCCAGGGCAACGGCTTTTGTTACATCGTAACTCCCTTTAACATTTGGTGAAAAGGTAAATCCACGGTTTTGATCGGGCCCCTTGAAACTCTTCTCGAGGGTAGGATTTAAGGATATATATAACTTGTTCCATTTTTTATCTACGATTGGCCTGATTTCCAGCGTGGAGGTATTTGCCGAGAACGCACTTTTCTGGAAGCCAAACTCTGTAGATATACTTACCCCCACGGGCCAGTTCCAGCTTGAAGGAGCGGCAACCCTGGGCCTGATGTGAGAGCCGACGTAAGCCGTCCGGCCCGCATCCCCAATAGAGTTAAAGATATAAAAACCTGTTTCAAACCAGGTTGTCCAACCATGAGTGATCTCTATCGTTTCATGTACAACATGGTTGGTAGGAAGTTCTCCGCTGGTTACAGTTTTACTGCCGTTTAATGTATAATTGCTATGCAATTCAAACATTGTTTTACCTTTTTCAACGGTTTCAGAACCATAAACCTGAATCTCATAATTATCTTGCGCCTTAAGTTCCAGGGCGTAAAACACTAAGATCAATAAACATAAATATTTCATCAATAGTCGGTTTTAACTTGTATACAAATAGTATAGCGTTAAAACTATCGGGACAATCTGAAGTAAAATTGGAGTTAAAGCTTATGTATAAGAAACGTGACAAACGAAATTAAAAGGTTATGACAAACGTATGCTTTCCCGCGTCATATTGGTATTGGATGCCATACCCATAGTGCTGGCAAATATTTTTAACCAGTGTTAATCCCAGTCCGGCACCTTGTGAATCTTTGCTTTTGTGAAAACGTTCAAAAATTTGTTGGCCGTTTAACGCGTTTGCAATACCGGTATTTTTTATCGAAAGTTGGTTTGGGTCAAGACCAATAAAAATTTCACCACCCGGCACATTATGGCGGATTGCATTCCCAAACAAATTATTTAGTAAAATATCTATCAGGTATTTACTGGCCGATATCTGTTTCGGATGCAGCTTATACCGGATAGTAAGGTTCTTATTTTGCATAAGTTCCTGAAATTGGAGCATTTTCCTTTCAAGTATTACATCGAGTTCAATCGACTCTTCTTCAACGATCAGCTTATTTTCCAGTTTAGCCAGCAGTAATAATGAGTGATTAAGTCGACTGGACTTGTTTACTGAGCTGTAAATATCTGCGATCTGCGCCAATTGCGCTGCAGTCAATGTTTCGTCCTGTATTAGTGTATCCAATTTGGTGGTTACAACAGCCAGGGGTGTCATCATTTCATGTGATGCATTCTCTGTAAATTGTTTCAGGCTAAGATAATCCTGAGTTACCCTCAAAGACATTTCCCGTATGGCTTCATTAAGTTCTGTAAACTCGTCCACCTTACTTGGCTTACCTGTAAATTGATCAACGTCGGCGATATTGAACTGTTTGATCTCATTTAGGGTGAGCTGAAAAGGCTTCCAAAGGCCATTTAGCAGATATTTATTGGTTATAAAGAGTACCGTCAATAAACCGGCAAGTAATGCAAGCGTGATAATAGAAATGAGTTCGATAAGGTTTTTTTGCCCAACCCTCGAAACAGTAATTGTAACCTTATAGTTGCTGTTCTTTAACTTTACGAGGTCTTCTACGGCCCTACCTGCTTCCCGTCGCTGCTCTGCCGGGTTTAAATAAATAGTGTCAAAGAAACGCTTCTGTACCAGTTGCCTGTAAGTTTTAACAAATACAGCGTGATCGCGGTCAAGGTCATATTGCTGCGGATTGCCATTGTTGCTCCTGATATACTCTTCCGCCTCTGTTAACTGTTGTTGAAGCGCCCGATCAAGTTGCTGTGTGCCAATGTAATTTATAGCGAAGTAGTAAATCACTGCTCCTATCACTAACACAGCCAGGGTAATATAAAAACTCGTCCTGGTATAATGCTCTGACAGCCTCATCAATCAGTGAATTTATAGCCGAGTCCGTATATAGATGTCAAATAATCTCTTCCTCCCGCATCCAGAATTTTCCGCCGGAGGTTTTTAATATGGGTATAAATGAAATCAAAACTATCATACATGTCCATCTCGTCGCCCCAAAGGTGTTCTGCAATAGCATTTTTTGAAATTACTTTACCTTTATTGGCAATAAAGTACAGTAACATTTCATATTCTTTTCTGGTCAGTATTATCGTATTTTTATTAACCTCGACAGTACGTCCCTGTATATCAATTGAAATTTCATTAAAAACCAACTTGCTGCTGGTATTTAGCGCTTTCCTGCGATAAACAGCCATCAGCCTGGCTTTAAGCTCGGCCAAATGAAAAGGCTTGGTCAGGTAATCGTCTGCGCCTATGTTGAGCCCCTTCAATTTATCATCGAGCGAGTTGCGGGCAGAAATGATCAAAACAGCTTCGCTTTTTTGTTGTGTGCTTAAGTATTCAAGTACGCCAAACCCTTCGCCATCGGGTAAGCCAATGTCAAGCAAAACACAGTCATAATCATAATCAGATAGCTTTTGCAGTGCGGGGGTCAATGCATTACAACTTTCACAAATGTTACCATCTACATTCAAATAACTCGTGATGTTTTCGCGTAAACCTTGCTCGTCTTCTATTACCAGTATTTTCAAAGCTTTTTAATCAAATTTAAAAATTGAAACTGAAGAGAACCTGAAGTATTACCAACACTACAGACTTACTTCAAAATCATCAGGTAATTTACAAACATTTTAAATGAGGATACAAAACAACTATGGCAATAATCCAACCTGATCGTCGGCCCCTTACCCGCCGGGTATACTCAGCTCCCTTGCGTTTTTGGCATTGGGCAAACACAATAGTTATCAGTGGTTCATTAATTACTGTTTTGATCAATTCTACTATTACCGACAGAGGAACTATAACAAACATAATTAAAACGCAACTGCAAACCCAGGGCACTACCATAACTGACGATCAATCGGGCTCCGTTGCTCATGCGCTGGGGGATAGTGTTTGGAGCATACATACCTGGTTTGGTTATGTATTAGCGGGATTATTGCTGTTTAGGCTCATCCTTGAACTTTTTCAAGTAACCGATCAAAAATTCATCCGCCGGATAAAGGACCTCTATAGTCAGTTTCATTCCACAAGAAAAGAGCGTGAACTTGCCAAACATGAGCTCATCGTGAAAGCCGTTTATGCAGCATTCTATATCTTGCTTATTATAATGGCAGTAACGGGTTTATTCCTGGCATTTGAAAATCTGTTAGCGCCTTTTAAGGCTATCAGGCATAGTGTTAAAGAAGTTCACGGATTTTGCATGTATCTGATTATCGCGTTTATACTCGTGCATTTAGCTGGCGTATTTTTGGCTGAGCGGAAAGATGACAAAGGCATTGTCTCAGACATGATAAACGGTGGTAATAATAACTAAATATCATTTTCCGGTAATCAGCTTTGCCATAATAAACGCGGCCCCCGCAGCAAGAGCTCCAATAATTACTACTTTTAACGCGCCGCTTAACGCAGGCTGGCCGGTCATTTTGCTTTTGAAATAGCCAAAAATGAACAAGCAAATTATTGTTACCCCGCATGAGTAATAAAGTGCCTCTTGCGCCTCATGAATAATAATATAGGGTGAAAGCGGGATGATGCCACCTACGATATAGGAAATACCAATAGTAATAGCACTTTGGGTAGCGCGGTTTGCATTAGGTTCCTCCAGGCCCAGTTCATAACGCATCATAAATTCAACCCACTGCGTCTTGTCTTTTGCCAGCTCATCTGCTATCTCGTCCTGCAGATGCTTTGAAAGTCCAAAATCTGCAAATACCTTCTTTACTTCTGCCTTCTCCTGTTCAGGCACACGCTCAACCTCATCATATTCCCGCTTCAACTCAGATTGATAATGGTCAACTTCCGTTCGACCGGCAAGATATCCGCCCAGCCCCATGGCAATGGATCCGGCTACTATTTCGGCGATACCCGCAGTAACCACCAGGGTCGACGAACTTACCGCCCCACTTAGCCCTGCTGCAAGCGCAAAAGGCACGGTTAAGCCATCAGACATACCGATAACGATATCCCTGATGGTTTCTGAACTTGTTACATGATGTTCACGATGCATATGACTTTATTTAAACTTCATTGCTAAAGTTACAATATTTGAATTTAAACCCGTCGAGCGCATGTAATGTCCCGCCCTGATCTCCAGCGAATTGAAATGCTGCCATCCAAATACACCGGTTGGCGGCGATAACCTGATGTTGGCACCAACAAAACTACTATGGAGTGTTGACAGGTCGTAATCGCTGGTATAATACACAGCGGTTGGGTCATGTTGCCCATAAGGTGCAAAGTACCTTGTACCCTGCTGATTATTATACCGGTAATAGGGACTTACTGATACAAAAGAGGTAAGCTTTATCGGTACCTCCAATTCGGCTGTGTGCGCCCGGATCCCCCAATTGTCCATGTAGTATCTGTAAAACGTTCTGATCACAAAATGATCATCCAGAAAATAATTGAACCTTACCGCAATTGGCAATTTATAACGGCTACCTGGCAGGTTTTCAACCCTTTCAGATCCATCGGTAAAATAATCACGTTGATATTTTGTTGCCAGTAACCCATGCTGATAGGACGGTTCGATAATGAACAAAGCCTGTAAACGCGTGGTAAGCACCTGCGAAATTGAAAACGAGGTACTAAATGAATTGCGGGGGTTATGGTCTACCTTACCCCGCCCGTCCCTCTCTGATCCTGACCCATATCCTGGTGGCCTTAATTCAACCGGCAATATAACCTTCCAAGTATCAAGAAACACTTGTCCCTTAAAATCAAACTGCGTGTTTTTATCTTTTGATACCCTGGTCAGGTTGATACCCCCACCGATAGACTGGTAATCAAACTCATGTGAATAAGACCCGGTTAAGCCAAATGCGTTTCCCGTTTTATCGTTGGATACTGTCCAATTTAGCGAGGGGTATACACGGGTGTCCTGCCTGGATGCGGAAGAAATACTATAAGGATCGATCTTATCTGAAGAAGCGGAAGTATAATGGTCAACACCTAATTCAAAAGTAAAAGTGTGTTTATTTCCTCCTATTCCGTATTTGGATAATTGCAGATCGAAGGTATTAGCAAAATCTGTTAGTTTTTCTGTGCCGATACCACCTGTAACCGCCGAGTTGTTACCATCCTGGTGGTAATAGGCAGATATGATGTTAATTTCATCAATTTTAAGCTTACGTGCCTGGTAATTGCTGCTATCTTTAACGGGCAAGGCTTTAGTTTGCGCATGCGAAGCAACGATTCCTAAATACAGAGCGGCAACGCATAAATATATTTTCCTCATTTCCGGTCGCCGTTTTAATTACATCCGCAGCCACCGCCGCTCTTTCCGCCATTTGCTCCTGAACCACCTTCACGGTACAATTGGAAACTTTGCTCAAACTTTTGCGATTTACGGGCTGATAGCTCCATCTCCGCATCATTAAGGCGATTTTTCTGATATGCTTTTACCGACATGCAAGATGTAAGGCCGAGCGCCGGTAAGCTACTTACCAGCATTAATTTAATCAGGGGTATTTTTTTCATGTACTAATTTTTAATATTAATATTATTGGAGGTATAAAGGCGGTTATTGTCGTCGATGATCACACAGGCAAGTTGCTGTAGTTGATTTACCAGGTCCAATCCGACGCTGATCCCCATTACTGTTACGGGTGTGGCCATAGCGTCGGCAAACTCCGCGCTCGGACAAATAATGCTTACGCTTTTAATTCCGCTTACCGGCAAACCCGTTTTAGGGTCGATGGTATGAGAATATTTTTTACCATTTATCACAGCGTACTTTTCATAGTTACCGGATGTGGCAATAGCCATATCGCTTATATTGAGCGTTGAAAACGGCGTCATCTGCTTATTCGGATCTGCTATTGCTATAGTCCATGGCTTACCATTAGGTTGTGTTCCCCAGGTAATCAGGTCGCCGGCTGCATTTACTATCCCGCTGTTTACTCCATTTTGCTGTAAAATGGCTTTCGCCCGATCAGCTGCATACCCCTTCCCTATTCCTCCAAAACCTATACGCATACCTTTTTCTTTGAGCATCACAGTCATGTCATCAGAATCCATGATCACATTTTTATAATTGATCAGTCGTACAGCATTTTGCGCGGTTTCGGCATTAGGCAAACTTTTCATATTTACATCAAAATTCCACAGGCTTTTATCAATTGATCCGTAAGTAATATCAAATGCTCCCTGCGTAAGCTCGGATATTCTTAGCGAACGCTGAATAAGTTGAAAAACCTCATGATCTGTTTTTACCGGCTTTATTCCGGCAGCGGCGTTAATCTGGTTGGTTTGGCTATCGTCACTGAACGTAGTTAGTAATTTTTCTATGCGGCTTATCTCCGCTACAGCCAAATCAATACACTTTGCGGCCCATTGCCCGTCATCTCCTACAACGCTTATCTCAAAACGGTTACCCATCAGTTTCAGCACACGTTGATGTACGGTTGCCCCGCTGTCAATGGCTGTCATTGGACAAACGCTTTGATCTGGTCAATAAACTGTTCAGCGGATTCATTTGGATAACCGTCCCACTCCTTTAATACCTTACCATGTTCGTCAACAAGCAGCGTAAATGGGAACTTACCGTCAGGATTGTATTTATCTGCAAGCGCTTCATTTAACTGTACCTGCTCCTTGCTGAGTTGATTTTTCTTTTGGCGGGGAAAATCAGCCCTTACCAAAACAAGTTTATCTGCAGCGAAATCATTAAATTTTTCGGATTCCAAAATATCTTTCCGCAGCCGGATGCAAGGGCCGCACCAATCAGAGCCGGAAAAATTTATTACTATGAGCTTATGCGACGTTGCCGCTTCCGTCTGCGCTTTCTTAAAATCACCAAGCCATGTAACCGGCTTGCCTGTAAACAACAATAATGAGATGATCAGTAATTTCATTTTATCAACGGGTTAAGAGAATATCCACAACGAGGTGCCGGTTAAAGTTGTTTGATATACGGTAAGGTTGCGGTTTGCAGGCGAATTTTTAACAACTCCGGCTTCGGAGAAAGCGGAACCATGATTATTGCAAAAAAACTGCCGTTCGCTGCTCTGATAAATAAGGGGATAGCTTTCATGGGTGCAGGATTGCTGAACAGCAATATAGCTGCCGGTTGTTGTTTTAGCCACTATTACACCTTTTGAGGCAAGATAGCCGCCGTTCACGAGTAAAGCCGAGTTTGCTGAAAGGCTGAGATCAAGTGTAAAGTCCACGCCGGTTGGCCCGGTGATACCTGCCGACGCATTGTCGGATTTTTTACTGCAGCCCATACAGTTAATCAGCGCGAATGACGCTGCCGTAATTCCGGCAATTGATAGAAATTCTTTTCTGTCCATAAATTTAAGATCGGGGTATATCAATAAATCTCAACCAACTTAAACAAGCCTCCTAAAGGTAAATCTCTGCGTAAAGCAATTCAGCTTCAGGTGCGTTTATTTAATTATTGCAATAGTATCTTTACATTCTGTAGTTTACATGAAATCACGTGTATTTAACAGATTTTAACAGATCGCGAATTATAAAACAAACCTCCCACATATAAGGACCTCCTTAAATATCCGCCATTTTCAAATAGTGATATATATCATTTATTTACCTGACGACCAGCATCATAAAAAAATAAAACAACAGCAATTTTGTGCTTAACATAAGTAGGTTAAAGCAGAAAATATGAAAGCATTAGTTTATCACGGCCCAGGTCAGAAAGCCTGGGAAGAAAAGCCCAAACCGGTACTGCTGTCAACAAGCGATGCCATTGTAAAAATCCTGAAAACAACGATTTGCGGTACAGATCTGCACATTATGAAAGGAGATGTTCCTGAAGTTGCCGATGGCAGGATCATCGGGCACGAAGGCGTGGGTGTGATCGAAGAAGTGGGAACCACTGTCAGTAATTTTAAGCCGGGCGACCACGTGATTATATCCTGTATCACATCTTGCGGTAAATGTACCTACTGTAAAAAGGGCATGTATTCTCACTGTACAGATGGCGGTTGGCTATTAGGGCACCTGATTGACGGCACGCAGGCAGAATATGTTCGTATCCCCCATGCAGACAACAGCCTTTTTCTGGTACCCAGCGGTTCTGACGAAGAAGCATTGGTGATGTTAAGTGATATACTGCCTACGGGCTTTGAATGCGGCGTATTAAACGGCAAAGTACAACCTGGAGATACTATAGCCATAATAGGTGCCGGCCCGATCGGGATTGCCACTTTACTTACCGCACAATTTTATACACCTGCGGAAATTATCATGATCGATCAGGATGATAACCGGCTCAATGTGGCCAGGAAATTCGGTGCAACACAGATTATTAATAGCCGCAATGAAAATACAATTGAAGCGGTAATGAAACTCACCAACCAAACCGGCGTTGATGTGGCGATAGAAGCTGTCGGTATTCCCGAGACATTCGAGCTATGTGAGGCGATTATAGCCCCCGGCGGCCGTATCGCCAACATTGGCGTTCATGGAAAAAGTGTCCGTTTACACCTGGAAGACCTGTGGTCGAAAAACATTACTATCACGACCAGGCTCGTGGACACAGTGACTTCACCAATGTTGTTAAAAACGATACAATCAAAAAAAATAGCGCCCGCCAAACTAATCACACATCGTTTCAGATTAGATCAGGTGGCAGAAGCATACGATACATTTGGCAATGCAGCCGAAGCGAAAGCGCTGAAAGTTATTTTAAGCTCTTAAACAACATGCATATACGTGCCGAATAAAACAACATCACAACCGTTAAACCTCGAATAATTATGGAAAAGATATTAGTTACAACAGATCAATCCGTTAATTCCAAAGCGGCCATCCGTTTTGCGATTAAACTGGCCAGCCAGCGTAAGGCCGAATTAACCATCCTTCATGTATACCATCTTTTAAAACCCTTCAAATGGACAGACCACGCTTTTGCGGCGTATACCAATGAATTCAGAAAAAAAACGACAGAAGAATTGTCATCATTTATTGCAGGCATCTATCGTGATATCGATGAACGCGAAATTAACTACCAATTAGTTTTGGTATCCAATATCGATGTAGTTGATGGCATCACAGATTATGCCAGCAGGAACAGTTGTTCCTATATCTGCATCAGTACCCGTGGAGCGGGCACTATCGCAAAAATATTCGGCACGCATACCGCAAAATTGATCAGCTGTTCGACTGTGCCTGTTATATGCATACCAAGCACATACCATTTAAAAGAATTGAAACACATCCTGTATGCTTCGGATATGACCGACTATGAAAACGAATTAAAAGAAGTTGTCGATTTTGCCAGGCCAATTGGTGCCAGTGTCGAGATGGTACATATCGCCTATCCTAATGAATTTGCTTTTGACAAAGAGTTGGCTGAAGCCACTTTACAGAAAAAAAATAGTTATAAAATTAGCCTTTTAAACCTGCAAAGAGATGTCAACAATAATTTACTGGAAGATATAGATCACGCTGTTAAGATCAGCAAACCGTCCCTTTTGGTCTTATTCACTCATCAGTCCAGATCTATGCTCGAAAAACTATTTTTCCCTTCTAATGCCACAGAATATTCCTTTTATGGAAAGGTTCCTTTACTCACCTTTAAAAAAAAGGAGGGCAAATAATTTTGCTAAGGTCCGCTCCTTGATATATGGATTGCCATTTCTGTAGTGGACCACCGTTAATTGTCTTTGTTATACCCCGCCTGCGTTTAGTATTATTATAAGTTGTGGCTGACCGCTACAACAGCCAGCCTGTTGCCATTAGTTGTTTTTCAGGGCTGCAAAGCTTTCCAGAAAATACACAACCGGAAGAGTTAAACCTGCATCTGGCTCTTTACAGGCCGCTCATCGCCCAATAATACACCCCATTGCCTATAATTTTCGCTGCGGTCAAACACGATCTTTAAAATGGATAGTACCGGCATCGCCAGGAACATGCCCGAAAGCCCCGCCATGCTTCCGCCAATAATAATACCAACGATGGAAACAAGCGGATTAATTTTCACCTGCGACCCTACGATACGCGGCATTAAAATATTGTTATCCAGAAACTGTACCACTGTAATCGCTCCCAATACAATCAGCACATCTGCAACACTATCTGACGAAGCGAGCGTTAACAGCACACCCAGAATATTGCCGATCAGGGCACCCAGGTACGGGATCAGGTTCAGAAAAGCGAAGATAATACCAATGAGCAGTGCATTCTGAATATTAAAAGACCATAATATGCCACCCAAAAGAATAATGATATAGGTAATCTGTATCAGCAGCCCTACAAGATAGCTTTTAACCATTTTTTCAGTTTGCCTTACAGCTTCCTCCACATTCAGATACTCCTCTTTGTTAAACCACATCAGCAGAAATCTTAAAAAAAGGTTCCTGTATAGAATGATCAGGTAGATATAGATCGGCAATAACCCAATAAATATAACCATGCCAGACAAAGATCCAGCCGCGCTGCTTAAAACTCCGCCTAAAGAACTGAATAACTTTTTGCTTTGCACATTAATGAATTTCACTTGCTCTGCCGGGGAATATCCAAATGACTTGCTGATCCAGATACTTAGGTTATCCAGGTGTTTGGCCACGGTACGTTGAATCTGCGGAAAATCATCAACCAAAGCACCTATCTGACTGGAGAACAACCAGATGATCAGCGCCACGATGACCGTTAATAACAATATTGGCAAAAAAACCGCAATAACCTCCGGCACTTTTAGCTTCCTGAAAAAACGAAAGACGGGTAAAAGTACCAGGCTGAAGAAGAACGCCATCAACAAAGGCATAATGATCGTATTTCCAGCTATGATGATGGTTCCTAAAACAAACAGGCCAATTAGTTCTATGGCCCGTTTCACGGTTACCGGCATTTCTTTTACCATGGGAGCAGTTTTACACTTTTAGGGGCGCGCTTTTTTTATTACCCAATATAAGCCTTTTATATCGGTTTCCCATTTCGGAATAATAAGTACGCGCGATTCCTCTAACAAATCAAGGATGGTTAAGCTGACAATAATAATGTCAAAAGTAAGGGAGCCGTCGATAACCTATAAAAGGTAATGGCATTTACTATATAATAACTCCGTTATGCGTGAGGTTGACGAGTATAACGCTATTCAATCATTATCATTTCTCTGTTTTAAAGGAGATATCGTATCAGTTCTGATTTCCGAATGCCTGATTTGTCCGCCTAAATACCCAGTCCTAGCAATCAAGCCAAAGCTTATCAAGGATACAGCGAGCACTATTAACGCTATACGCCTAACCTGTGATGTATTTTTTAATGTTGCAAAAAGCCCGATCAGGGAAACCCCACCTGTAAGTATTAAAGCGATCAAAGATACCAGGGCGAACTCCTCATGATCTTCAATGAGATATTTAGATATTCCTTTTAAATGTTCAATGGTTTCTTCAGCACCCTCGCCTGTTGCATAGGCTATACCGGCCCCAATTGCTGAGACAATCAAAACATTATAAGCAGCGATTAGTGTACCTTTGTTCCTTTTCCATATCCCATGGATCAGGACAAATGCCCCCAAAGCCGTACCAACGATAGGCAGGTGGGTGATCAGCAGGTGGATGTGTGTTTGGTTCATGACTTTTTTATCAAAGGTGATCAACTAATAGCACTGTTTAAATAGCAGTAATCAAGCTAATAAATGATCTTAATCATTTATTGTCGGGTAATGAACGGATAGCTTTACAATCTAAAGAATTACGCCA
This sequence comes from Mucilaginibacter rubeus, assembly GCF_014643835.1. Lineage (GTDB taxonomy): Bacteria > Bacteroidota > Bacteroidia > Sphingobacteriales > Sphingobacteriaceae > Mucilaginibacter > Mucilaginibacter rubeus. Next base: position 1,627,837 of record NZ_BMKD01000001.1, read on the forward strand.
TGAAGATGATTCTAATGCTCACTGACTTTTCGATAAATGCAAACCACGCCGCAAAAACCGCCGCAAAAGCGCTGAGGAATTTAAATGCAGATATACTGCTTTACAATACTTATTATGACCACCCTATACTTCCTACATATGCCGGTGGCCCCTGGGTGGTAGAAGAATTCGTTTTTCGTAAAGATGAAAGCGCGGCACGACTGGGCCAATTGGCTATTCAACTAAGGCATATTATTGCAGATCTGAGTACAGAAGGCGTTGAACCTAAAATTGATTATCAATTTGGTGAAGGTTCACTTGGCAGAAATACAGCGGCGGTTATTCAGGAGAACAATGTTGACCTTGTTGTAATCGGCAGTAGTACAGACAGCTCTTTAGACCACTTGATCTTCGGCAGAGATACGATGCAGGTGATAGATCATTCGTCCTGTCCCGTATTGATCATCCCGCCAACAGCAGATTTAGCCCGGCTTAAAAAAGTAACGTTAGCCACGGCTTTCGAACTGGCCGATATCAATGCAATCAATTACTTAACCGGCTTACAAAAACAGTTAAACTTTCACCTGGAAATTGTCCATGTATCCGCCATAGAAGAGGAAGGCGATCCTGTAAAAGAAAAGGCTTTACTTAACCATATTGATGCAATCAAACAGGATAATATAACCTTTCAGGAAATAAGGGGAAAAGACGTGATTAAACGATTAAATAGGTTATGCAAAGATAACGGATCGGATATACTTGCACTTGTTCATTATCAAAACTCTTTTTTGTCGGGGTTGTTTGACAAGTCTACAACGGTGGCCGCTTTAGACAACCAGCATTTACCTCTGATGGTCATTCCGGCTGAAATGGTCTGATCGACTCGTGACTAATTATTAGCTGATCAAATAAATGGCAATAAATAATTTCGATATACAGGGCCTGAGCGAACAGGAAGTACTTGCGGCGAGATCTAAATACGGAGCGAACAGCCTTTCGTTTAAGAAAGAAAACGGATTTGTTAATGCGTTGATAGGATTGACAAAAGAACCGATGGTAATCTTATTGTTGGTTACCTCATGTATTTATTTTATTAGCGGAAAGGCCGGAGACGGTATTTTTTTAGCTTCAGCAATTGTACTCGTGGCGGGCATATCTTTATATCAGGACTCCAGAAGCCGGAATGCACTCGAAAAATTGAAGGATTTTTCGCAACCCAAATGCAAAGTGATCAGGCACGGAGAAGTTTTGGAGGTAAAAAAGGAAGAACTTGTTATTGGCGACAGCCTGATGGTAGAGGAAGGCACTTTTATTACTGCTGATGGTGTTATTGAACATTCCAATGATTTCTCAATCAACGAAAGCATTCTCACAGGCGAATCCCTGGCTGTTTTTAAAGACAAATCCTCTGCAGACAATCTGATTTTCAGTGGCACAACAGTAGCAAGCGGACTGGCCATTGCAACCGTAACGGCAATAGGTAATCAAACACGATTAGGTAAAATTGGCGGGAGCCTGGAATCTATAGCGGAAGAAAAAACACCCCTGGAAATACAGATCAGCAATTTTGTAAAGAAAATGGTGATCGTGGGAGTAATTGTGTTTCTGACGGTGTGGGGAATAAACTATTTTCATTCGGCAAATATCTTAGACAGTCTCCTTAAAGCGCTTACGCTGGCCATGAGTATCCTGCCCGAAGAAATCCCCGTTGCGTTTACCACCTTTATGGCGCTTGGGGCCTGGCGGCTTATGAAAATTGGCGTCGTTGTTAAGCAAATGAAAACGGTGGAGACTTTGGGCAGCGCATCGGTTATATGCACTGATAAAACCGGCACACTAACCGAGAATAAGATGAGCCTGGCGAAAGCGTATGTCCTGAAGGAAGATTGCATTTATAATCTTAATGAAAAGCAATTAAACAGCGCAGCAGCAGAGCTAATCGCGCTTGCCATGTGGGCCAGCGAACCGATCCCTTTTGATCCCATGGAAGTTGCCCTGCACAATGCCTACACCCACACAAATCTGGCAGATGAGCGTCCGGATTATAAAATGGTCCACGAATATCCGCTGGGCGGCAAGCCGCCGATGATGACCCACCTTTTTGAAAATAAAAAAGGGAATCGCATTATCGCAGCCAAAGGTGCGCCTGAAGCATTGATCGGCGTCAGCAACTTAAATCAACCCCAGAAAGAACATGTGACTGCTGCAATAGCTGCTTTGGCTATCGAAGGTTACCGGGTATTGGCCGTAGGAGAAGCAAATTTTGTGGGAAGTGATTTCCCTGCTACACAGCAGGAGTTTCATTTTGTATTCAAAGGGCTGGTTGCATTTTATGATCCGCCCAAGAAAAACATCACTACTGTACTACAGGGCTTTTACAAAGCTGGTATCAAGGTTAAAATCATCACAGGCGATAATGCAGAAACTACCGGTGCTATCGCGAAGCAAATTGACTTCCGTGGAGCAGACCAATGTATCAGCGGAGACATGCTGATGCAACTGTCAGAACAGGAACTTAGGGAGAATGTGAAGAAAGCCAACATTTTTACCCGTATGTTCCCGGATGCCAAGCTAAAGATCATCAATGCTTTAAAAGCCCAAAATGAGATAGTAGCTATGACCGGAGACGGAGTTAACGACGGCCCCGCGCTGAAAGCGGCGCATATAGGCATTGCGATGGGAAAAAAGGGCACAGAGATAGCGAAGCAGGCTGCCTCATTAATTTTATTGGAGGATGACCTTTCAAAAATGGTTGATGCTGTAGCCATGGGCCGGCGTATCTACACCAACCTAAAAAAAGCCATACAGTATATTATCTCCATTCACATCCCTATCGTATTAACGGTATTTATACCACTGGCCTTAGGTTGGATTTATCCGAATATTTTTTCACCGGTGCATATTATTTTCCTGGAACTGATTATGGGGCCGACTTGTTCGATCATTTATGAAAACGAGCCCATAGAAAAGAATGCCATGTTGCAAAAGCCACGTCCGTTCAGTACTACTTTCTTTAATTGGAAAGAGTTGGCGACCAGCATAGTACAGGGGGCAGCCATCACAATCGGTACACTCACAGTCTACCAATATGCCGTAAGCAAAGCAGCAGATGAACAAGTAACCCGTACCATGGTATTTACCAGCCTGATATCGGCCAATGTTTTGCTCACCTTAGTAAATCGCTCGTTTTACTACTCGCTGTTTACCACAATCAAATATAAAAATAACCTTGTGCTCCTGGTTGTCGGGCTCACAATCTTTATATCATCTTCACTGATATACATCCGCCCTTTAGCAGTTTTCTTTGGTTTCAACTCGCTAAATATGAGTGACCTGGTGATCAGTATTATTATAGGGTTTACCTCCGTCATTTGGTTCGAGCTTTATAAAGCATGGTTACGTAAGGGCTCAGATGTAAAAACCTCGTGATAGAAAATACGTTGATCGTACATTAAGATTTTGAAACAGTCACTTTAGATGGAGAATTAAACCTGATGACACTCCTTATCAATGGAGTAAGACAGGATCTTCTTCTGTTTCATCTTACCTGTTATAGTTAGCATCGTGTTAAATATTCTTTGGAGGCTCTACAGCTTTATTGTGCCGCTTGTTACCACTGTCTTGTCCTGAAATAGGTTTACACATCAGTAAACAAAAATGGAAAGATATTCAAAAGTGTATGGGGGTAAATGGCAGAGCCAGTACAGTGAGGAGTTTAAGCGAAAAATTTGCCAGGAATATT
>NZ_BMKD01000002.1 GCF_014643835.1 Mucilaginibacter rubeus
CGAACATGGAAAAGTTATTATAAACCTCAAAATGTGATTTTGTAAACCTATTTTAGGATTAATTAATATTGTAAACGTATAACAGGATTTAGCAGTTAAACTGTAAACTTTTTTTAGGACGAGACACACCTCCGTTTTTTTCCGTGCTTAACAACCCTGCAATACTTGCGCCTAAGGAATTGGCATACTTCATAAAGAAACATTTGTTAATTCATTTTTTTGTCTAAATTTGAAATAGAAAAATTTAGACAAAATGAGTTATTCCATTTCTGATCTTGAGCAATTGTCAGGTGTTTCCGCCCATAATATCCGTATTTGGGAAAGGAGGTACCAAGCATTTACGCCTTCAAGGACAGCCGGAAATACGCGCTTTTATAATGATGACCAGCTAAAGAAATTATTGAACATAGCCGGACTTTACCACGCGGGCTACAAAATTTCTAAAGCCTGCGCGTTAAGCCGGGAGGAAATGAACAAACTACTCCAGACTGAAATAGATAAAACCCGGCCCGCGCGGCATAAGCATGAGTATTTCATTTCTCAGATCATCAGCAATGCATTAATTTTTCATGAGTATGCAGTAAACGAGCTTATAACCAAATCGTTCGAGCAGAATGGAGTTTTAGGGACATATAAATTCGTGATATACCCCATGTTAGTACGTGCTGGTTTAATGTGGCTAAACAATTCGCTTTGCCCATCACAGGAGCATTTTCTTTCGTCCATTATCAGGCAAAAGCTATTTTCTGCAATCAATGATTGTATGGAGCAACAGCAAAATAGCAAACCGTTATGGCTGCTATTTTTACCGGAAGACGAAGATCATGATATTGGCCTCCTCCTTGCAAGCTATATGTTGCGGACTGCCGGCCATCGGGTGATTTATTTAGGTCCGAAGGTGCCCATGTCGGCTTTAAACCATGCGCTTGAAAGTACGCAACCTCACAACCTTCTTTTTTTTATGACGCGTGTAAGGCCAATTGCTAATGCACAGGCATATATTGACCAGCTCGCGTCTACTTTCAAATCTGTTAAAATATACTTATCTGGCAACAAGCAAGTCATAAATAGCGTTCACTTCCCGAAAAATGTGTATTGGTTGGAAACGCTTCCGGATTTTGAACAAATAATCGCGCCGGTTATATGAGCAAAAAGGAACGAAAAAGGTACGCGATACCAGGCACTGACATTGCGGGATTAAGCGCCGCGGCGTACCTCTTTTTTGCGGGTGTTCCGCCAGCCAGCGTTTCCGGTAATGTTTCAATACATCAATTATTAAACTCTCTGAAAAACCTAATCGATGAAAGAAAAATTTGACCGCCTTTCTGCGGAATGCAGTAAACTGGCAACGCGCAGGTACAGTACCAGCTTTTTTCTGGGCATCAATTTTCTTGATAAAGAATTGCATCAGCCAATTTATGCTATCTATGGCTTTGTCAGGCTTACTGACGAAATCGTAGACAGCTTTCATAATTATGACAAGCGTGAATTACTAAATAAATTTAGAAAGGATTGCTTTGAAGCAATAGAACTGGGTATCAGCCTGAATCCCATTCTTAACGCTTTCCAGGAAACAGTTAATAAATATCGTATAGATCACCAATTGATTAACCAATTTCTGCATAGCATGGAAATGGACCTGGACGACCAGCTTTATGATCAACAAAAATTTGAGGAATATATCCTTGGATCTGCAGAAGTGGTTGGCCTGATGTGCTTATATGTGTTCACAAACGGCAATAAGGAACGTTACGAAGCTCTTAAGCCGGGAGCCATGCGCTTAGGTGCGGCCTTTCAAAAGGTTAATTTTCTGAGAGATATCGGTGCGGACTACCTTCAGCTCAACAGAAGCTACTTTCCGGGGATTGACCTTAAGCATTTTTCCGAAACAGATAAAAAAAAGATAGAACAAGAAATTGAAAAAGACTTCAATGAAGCGTTGAAGGACATCCGAAAGCTACCAAAATCTTCCCGCCGGGGCGTCTATCTGGCTTATCAATATTATCGCGAGTTGTTTAAAAAAATTAAGCTTGCGAGCGCCTGCGTGGTTTTTTCGAAAAGATTCAGAATTTCTAATGGCAGCAAGCTTATATTGATATTCGATACTTTGCTTAAACACCAACTCAATTACCTTTAAAAACCGTTTTTCAGATATCCAATTTTTCAGAAATGTGTCCTATAGCGTTATTAAGATTGTCTGCGGAAGCAATCAAATAGCTCACCGAACTCTCAAATTCCGTTTGACGGTCATCAGCGTCCTTTATTAGTCCAATAATGCCCATGATATTGGAAAGATGACGGCGAACTTCATGCGAATGAATGAACGCGAGTTCTTCGCTTCTTGCTTTAAACACCAGTTGATCATAATAACGCTTCTTTCTTATCGCGCCATCAATAGTCATCAGCCATACGGTGAATATTTTCGATGAGAGGTTTGAGGTTGCTCCGCTCAAGATGATCAAACCCATTACGCATCACCGATTTCTTTTCAGGATCTTTTTCAATCCAGGCGCCCAATTTTAGCATAAGCCGGTCTTTCCACGACAGTCCGGAAACGACACACCTGCCGGGCAGGAAAAATATTTCGGCAACATCTTTGATTTTGGCACCAAGATTATTTTTTATTATCTCCAATTGTTGCGTCATGTCATTAACTGCGAAGCTGCAAACAATAAAAATGAAAAGCTTTTTGTCTTTTAGCCTGATGTCATTTTCCTTTAACCAATCGCGTAGTACCAGCCGGCCGATATAAACTGAGCTGCCTATAATAATGGTATCATAAAGGGCTAAAACTGCAGGTGTTACATTCTCTACTTTTGATACCGGCATCTGCAATGTTTCTCCAAGCCAATGCGCATACTGCCTGGTTGCACCATATTTGCCCTGATAAATAATAATTCCGTTCATGGCGGTAATTTGATTTGGTTATACAAGTTACCGAACCGGAGCTAATGCAAAAATGACAATGGTCATCTCTGAACCGTCAATTATATCAAAGCCGACAATAGCGTCAGTCGATTCTTAACCCGAAACGAGATACATAAAGCTTTTATGAGTACCACTCCCCTGTTATTCATGACGAGAATCAATGATCTTGCTGACAGAAATCACAGCACAGTATATTGTGTAATTTAAATCATTAAATTAAAGGGGCCAAATCCCGTGCTAATACAATGTATAACACAAAGCTATTGCAGCTGCCCCCATGGCAGCAAAACTGCTCCAAAGCATCAATTTGGAAATAAACTTGCTATTGTACTCTCCCATGATTTTGGGGTTAGAGGAGATCCTGGCAATCAGGAACAATAGTGGTACCGCTGCTATCCCATTTAATACCGCCGCATAAACTAATGCCTTAACCGGATCGATGCCAATATAATTGATTAGTAATCCAATTAAAGTGGCAATGCATATGACAGCATAAAAAGAGCGCGCCTTTTTCAATTTTAAATTAAGCCCTGCCTTCCAGTTAAAGGCCTCACAAGCGGCATATCCTACCGAGCCGGAAAGTACCGGGACAGCCAATAAACCAAGGCCTATAATGCCGGTAGAAAAAATTAATTTGGCTAAAAATCCGGCGTTAGGAAAGGTATGCACCAGCGGCTCTATCGCCCTTGCCGCATCAGACGCACTTTTTATGTCAGTTACACCGCTATTGTGCAAAACGGTTGCAGCAACTACAATAATACTCCAGGCAGTGAATTCTGAAAATATCATGCCGATAGTGTTATCAATACGCATTTTTTTTATTTGCATCCAACCGGGCCTGGGTTTATGCCGCGAAATCCTCTCCTTTTCTTTCTGCTCCTCCACTTCCTGTGAGGCCTCCCAAAAAAACATATATGGAGAAATTGTGGTTCCCAAAACCCCCGTTATGATAAATAGAAAACTAAAATTTAACTCAAAATGAGGTATAACAGTTGCTTTCAGAACGGTAAGCCATGGCTGGTGTACAATAAACAAAGTTATGGGATATGCCAATAAAGTTACTGCAAGCCATTTTAGTATCCTGGCGTAAGAATGATAAGAAGTAAAAACCTCCAGAACAAGGGTCAACAATGTAAAAAACAAGGTTAATGCAACAAACGGGGCTGGGATAAGTAATTGGGCCGCAGCTGCCATAGCTCCTATATCGGCCCCGATATTGATTGTATTGGCCACTAATACGAGCCCGACAACTGCATATAAAACAGTTTTGCTGTAATGTTCCTTAATTACAGCTGATAGGCCTTTACCTGCTACCATGCCGATACGTGCGCAAGCTTCCTGAACGGCAATCATAAAAGGTAACATATATAGCGCTGTCCACAGCTGATTGTAGCCAAACTGTGCGCCGGTTTGCGAATAAGTAGCAATGCCAGAGGGGTCATCATCAGCAGCACCAGTAGTAAGGCCCGGGCCTAAAATTGAAAAAAATCTCAAAAAGCGGTTCTTTTTTTTCTGTTGATTACCTTTCATGGTCTTGAATATCAGAAAATTATATTATTCCCATACACCAAATGATGAATTTTCTGATCACCTACTATGTTTTGACGCTGGTAGTAGTGGCCGCTTATAAGTTAAAGGTTTAAAATTTGATTTAACAACTTTCGCGCAAAATGAAGCTTATCTTATGCTCGTATTGCGTTGAAGCTTGCTGTAAATAGCCAATTCCAGGCTTGTGTCCATATTATAGATATCCTCAAACCTGATTAATTCACCTTTTTTTATGTCACATGTCAGGTAAGTGATTTTTATAGGAACAGGTTTATTAAGCACGAAATTATGTGTCTTTGATTTTTTAAGAATTTTAAACAATTTGTCGCTTTGCTCTGAAGCGTCATATTTGAGCAATAACGCGGCGAGCCCGGCAGCATCATCTAACCAGATACAACCATTACTTAAATCACGTTTATCTTTTTCAAACAGCTTTTGATCAGCAATTTGGTTTAAGTATATGTTGTACACATTTTGAAAATGAAAAACCAGCGATCCCAGGGTGTTATCGCAGCCGGGCGCCTGTTTAGCGTAATAGCCCTGGGGCGAAGTCAATATGCTCTTAAGTTGGGCGTTAGTGATATCTTTTAATTGACCAGCCTTATTATAAATACTGATCTGAAGCCGGTCAAGGAATAAACTATCAGCTATTGCTTTCGGGAGGATGTCGCGGATAAATATCCGGTCAGGAACAAGCCAGTCTGGAAAAGAAGTAAAATAGGTGATTTGGCTCTGCAAAGTCGGGCTGGGAGTTTGTGGCGTCCCGACAATAGCTTTAAATACCACCAATGTATCCGGCAAATGAAATGTCAGCTCGTAGGTAGGGATATTGATTTGTATATATTTTTCCCCGTCATCAACGTTTGCCCACCTGATTCTTTCCATGTTGACGGCGATTTTCATTACATCATTCCCTGGGGTTCCATAGCAATCATCCGGAGCTTGTCCTCTGATTATGTGCAGCATTTCCTGAAAAGCGGTATAGAGTTTTGCATTAGGTTGTACCTCCAAAACAGACTTCGTAAACTCCTGCGAATGTATAATGTCCTGCAGTTTAGCTTCTGCATGAAATGGTACATCCATGCCATGATCTACCCTGTCGGATCCGTAGTCAGGATTGAGCTTTCCATAATGCAAATAGTTCAGCATGGTAATGACAGCATCTGTAAGCAAAACATCAAACTGTGCCTTTAAGGAGTCACTAACCGAACCTGGATTTTCCAAAATATCGCGGAGCATATCAAACTGAAGCTCTTTAGGATGAAAATCATCATGCGATAATCCGTATTGTAACACACAATCTAAAAGCACCATTGCATTCCCGGTGTTTTGACGTGATTGCGGGTTAGTCCATACCGGAAGGTAATTGTTTTGCCGATAAAACCGGGTAACGCTTTGTGGGTAATGTAATTGTTGCGACGTAGCAGCACTTTTGAGCTGTTCGTTAATTACGTTATTGGTAATCCCCTTCTTTTCCTGGGCAAATACATTAACCAGAAAAAACGAACTGAAAGTGAATAACAAAAGAACCGACTTTTTCATTGCAATATTTTGTGAGTATCCAAATCTTCTTCAGTGCGGCCCATGGCTACATTGATATTGTGTAAAGTTTTGAATAAGACCCAGCAAAAAGAATGACACACATCAAATAACTTGTTGATGCAGATCATAAAATTATGCCTGCCACCAAATTGGCGTGAGCACCGTCACTATTCATCCTGATATTTATCAAACTTAAAGTACTTAAGAGTGATGACATTAGCGATATGAAAATTGTTAGGGGCTTTAGTATTACTGATAATATAACAAACCATCAGATAAATATTGTAAAAGCGATAATTACTGCATCCACGTTTCTGTTCAGCTTTTCCTGTCAATTAAAAAGCGATAAAATAAGCCCGGTAGTTGCTTCCATATCAGAGTCCGTATATGCGTCCGGCATAATTAAAAGCAAGGATCAATATCAAGCTTTTGCCTCAGTTAGCGGTATTATTCAGGAACAATTTGTAACTGAAGGTCAATATGTTACTGCTGGCACTCCTTTAATATCTATTAAAAAAGAAAATCAAAAGCTAAATGTTGAAAACGCGATGATATCGGCTTCGTTTGCCGACTTCAGGCTAAATAAAGATAAACTGGCCGCAGCGGCAATCGCGGTTGATCAGGCCCGGTCCAGGATGCTTAACGACTCAGTAATGTTGGTCAGGCAAAAAGAACTGTGGGGGCAGCAGATCGGTACTAAAGTACAGCTTGAGGAAAGTGAATTAGCAGTAGTCAATTCAAAAACAGCTCTGCAAACAGCCATAATTAACTTCACAGAATTGAAAAGACAGTTGCGTTATAACGCCGCGCAAAGCATAAATAATCTCAGTATTAACAAACAACAGGAAAGCGACTTTACTGTTAAAAGCAATATAAACGGAGTAGTATATAACCTTTACAAAAATCCAGGCGAAACTGTTAGCCCGCAAACACCGCTGGCCCTCATTGGCAAAGCCGACCGTTTCCTGCTTGAATTACAAGTGGACGAATATGATATCGTTAAAGTAAATCCGGGGCTTACCGTTTTTGTCACAATGGATAGTTACAGAGGCAAGGTATTTGAAGCCAGAGTGACCAAAATATATCCGGAAATGAACGAACACACCAAAACATTTCGCGTCGAAGCTATTTTTACTACCCCGCCGCTAAAATTGTATCCTAACACTACTTTGGAAGCGAATATAATTATCCAAACCCGGAAAAAGGCTTTGCTTATCCCCAGAAGCTACTTGCTCAATGATTCCGTTGTGATAAGAAGCAACGGTGAAAAACTTAAAATAAAAACAGGTCTTAGTGATTACCTGCAAGTAGAAGTAATTTCCGGTCTCCAGTTAAATGATGAACTAATAAAACCGATACCATGAATTTTAAGCTGACCTGGAACATCGCGGTAGCTTTATTATTAGCCCACTTAAGACAGACGATTGTTGCCGCAACCGGTGTAACTTTTAGCATAACAATGTTTATTGCCCTATTGAGTTTTATGGGTGGCTTAAACAAGCTTTTAGATGGGCTGGTAATAAACCGCACTCCTCATATCAGATTGTATAATGAAATTGCAGCCGCACGGCATCAACCGGTGGACCTTACCAACGCATATCGCCACAGTTACAACTTTGTAAGCTCCGTCAAGCCGCAGAACAAGCGCCTGGGCATTTACAATAGCAGGGCTATAATGAAGGCTATCGCACTCGATCCGCGCGTACAGGGACTTTCACCGCTAATTACCGCGCAAATATTCTACAATACGGGACAGGTTAATATCACCGGGCTTATTAACGGGATTGATCCGAACAAGGAAAATGAACTTTTTTTATTTGGGGACTATATTATAGCGGGCAAATTCATTGACCTGAAAAATACTCCTAACAGTATTATTTTAGGAAAAGGCATCGCAAAAAAAATGATAGTCCATCTCGGGGATATCATTCATGTAACTCCGGCTAATGGAAACCAGGTGCCTTTAAAAGTAGTAGGGATTTATCAATCCGGTCTTGAAGAGATTGACAACAAGCAAAGTTATACCTCTATCGCAACAACTCAAAAATTACTTAACGAATCAAACAATTATATCACAGACATCCAGGTCAAATTAAAAAACATCAGCGAAGCACCGAAAATTGCAGCTTATTACAGGCAGGTATTTAATATAGATGCGATGGATATTCAAACGGCCAATTCACAATTTGATACCGGTAGTTTTATCCGCTCGCTGATATCTTACACAGTTGGGGTAACTTTACTGATTGTAGCAGGTTTTGGGATATATAACATTCTGAATATGATGATTTATGAAAAGCTCGATTCAATCGCAATATTAAAAGCCACAGGATTTTCAGGCAAAGATGTCAGTCGCATATTTAGCACAATTGCATTAGGCATAGGTATTTTTGGCGGCCTGGCAGGGCTGATTCTGGGTTTCATCTTATCTGTTATCATAAACCACATCCCATTTAATACAACCGCGCTTCCTACAATTAAAACCTATCCCATTGATTTCAATATAGGTTTTTATTTTATCGCTGGTCTGTTCTCTTTTCTAACCACCTATTTCGCGGGATATTTTCCCTCAAAAAAAGCAAGTAAAGTAGATCCTGTAATCATTATAAGAGGGAAATAACATGGACTCAATAATATTAGAAGCTTTAAACATCTCAAAAACCTTTTATGAACCCAAAGCGGTAAAAGTATTGAGGGATGTTAATTTTTCGCTTCATAAAGGCGAATTCGCGTCAATTATGGGAAAATCAGGCTGCGGCAAATCAACACTATTATATATCCTTTCAACCATGGACACTGATTATGAAGGAGACCTAAGGATTGATCATATCAGTATGAAACAAAAGAACGAACCGGAGCTGGCCTCGGTAAGAAACGAAAAAATAGGCTTCGTATTTCAATTCCATTACCTGTTAAATGAATTCTCTGTACTCCAAAATGTGATGCTCCCAGGCCTGAGGCTTGGAAAATACAGCGCAGAAGAAACTGAACACCGGGCTTTTGAAAAATTAAAAGTATTAGGCGTTGAAACGGAAGCAAAAAAAAAGCCGAATCAATTATCTGGCGGGCAAAAGCAAAGGGTAGCCATTGCACGGGCATTGATCAATGATCCGCTAATCATCATGGCTGATGAGCCAACCGGTAATTTGGATAAAAAAAATACTGAAATCGTTTTTAACATTTTTAACGAATTGATTACCAATTATCAACAGACGATACTTGTAGTTACACATGATAGTGAATTCGCGCGTAAGACCCAAAGAATTATTGAAATGGAAGACGGAACCATCATAAACTAATTGAAAAAACAGCAACCGCATCGGCATGTAAGAATGCTTCTCAGCGGAATCTCATCATCCAAGGTTTTCTTGCTTTTATCCGGGCTTTTCCTGGTTTTGTCGAACGATCTGCCAAGTCATTTTCTCAATCAACGAATTGGGCCATCCTGAAATTATTTCACAGTTACAGCTATTATAATCATGGTGATCTATTGGCAAAAACAGGTTTATATTAAGAGGCCGTATCAAAATAAATTGATACGGCCTCGCTGTCTAACAATTATTTATTATTTAATAACCGGGATTTTGCACCAGTTCGGGCGAATTCCTGTCAATTTCGGGTTGCGGAATCGGCCAAAAATCATAGTTATCGGCATACTTGGTTTTCACAGTGGGGAATAAAGGATTTTGCACAAAGCCGTTCAACTTCTGCGTAGCAATTCCCCATCTCCTCAAATCAAAATAACGGATCCCCTCCAGGGCAAATTCAACCCTTCTTTCATGACGCACTTTCTCTCTAAACTGGGCCTGTGATAGGCCGGCAGCCAGGTCGGGCATATTAACCCTTTTCCTAACCAGGTTAATTGCGTTGTAAGCGCTTGCATCCGGGCCTACTGCCTCGTTTTGTGCTTCAGCATACATCAGTAATACATCTGCATAACGCAATAAAACAAAGTCATTATCACCCTTTACTCCATAGTCAGGGTCTACAAGTGTTGGATCAAGCCATTTTTTTACAGCATAGTAACCTACTATCCATGAATCTTTTCCGGGCTGGGCCACGGCATATGATCCTGTAAATGGCCACCCCTGCGCTTTGGTATCACCTGGAAAAAACAGGGTCATCCGCATCCGGGGATCGCGATTGTCAAACGGTTTTCCCTTTACATAAACGGCAGATGAGGTTGTGTCCTTGCCATCAGCAGCTTCGTACTCGTTAACCAAATCCTGGGTTGCTAATTCTCCTTTCCAGCGTTGTAAGGGCACACTTATACCATTATCCTGGTGCGAGAGATTTGGCAGTTGGTATTTAACCGAAAACATGATTTCAGGGCTGCTGTTCTGCGCAGGTTTATAAAAATTTGAAGGATAAGACGGGTTTAAAGAAAATTTCCCGCCTGCGATAATGGTATTGGCGAGCGTGGCCGCATCGGCGTATTTTTTCTCAAATAACAATGCCCTTACCTTGTAACCCTGGGCTGTAGCTTTAACAGCATGTCCGTTGCCATAGGCAACATCCGGTAAGCCAGCTATCGCCAGGTCAAGGTCTGCCTCTACTTGTTTCAAAACATCGGCCCTGGTAGATTTGGCCATGTGTTTTTTATAATCCAGCGTAAAAGGATCGGCCGTGGTAATGATCACATTTCCGTATAATATAGCAAGCCAGTAATAATTAAAGGCACGCAAAAAATAGGCTTCAGCCTTGTATTGTTTAAGCTTATCGCCGGTAAGTACTTTATCAACGTTTGCCAAAAAATAGTTAATGGAGGCTATAGCAGTATAATTATTAACATAATAGGACGATTGATAAAGATTATAAGTATCAAAAACGCCGGGAGATAAACCAGATGACAGTGCACTGGTACCGCCACCATAGTTATATTGCCCGTAAGAATTGTCACTAAAATTATCCCATGCAACCACCTCATATTGCGATGTGGAATAGCTCCCTCCCTGTGCATATAAGAAATTGTAACAACCTGTTAATGCCAGGTCGGCATCACTTTCTGACTTCCAAAAATTTTGAGTAGAAAGTTTATCCGGTGGATTGAGGTCAAGGGAACTTTTCTTACAAGATACCAGTATGACTACCACCGTCATCAGTATGTATATATACTTATTATAAAGTTTCATAATCGTTTTCTTTAATAATTTTAAAGTTTAATGGAAGCTCCAAAGGTTATCGTTCTGTTTTGCGGATAAGTAACGTAGGTTCCGTCCCCTACCCGTTCAGGATCAAGGCCCGGATACTTACTTATAGTAAATACGTTGTCAGCCGCTACAAAAACCCTCAGCGATTTTATCGACACCTTTTTTAGCACAGGTAAGGCGAAATTATAACCCAGTTGTAAGCTTTTAAGACGAACGAACGAGGCATCTTTTAAGAAATAAGTAGAAGGATAATTTTGAACCGCCGCATAACCATCTGCCACGTAAATCTTAGGCATTGTATTCGTATGGTTGGTTGGAGTCCAACGATTTAGCCAATCTGTTGTTGGAACAGAACCTTGCCTGAAAGGCTCAATTCCCCAGCCATTAACATAAGCCTTTTGGCCCTGGGAGCCATATAGCTGAGCGCTAAAATCAAACCCCTTATAAGCAGCGCCGATATTGGCCGAATATTGATATGAAGGGAATCTGCCGCTCACATAAGTTCTGTCATTGGCATCTATTTTACCGTCGCCGTTAACATCTTTGATCTTCAGGTCGCCGGGAGTAGGTGTAACCGGCTGTTTAGGCGAATTGTCTATCTCCTGCTGACTTTGGAATATCCCGTCCCACACATACATGTAGTAAGCATCCAGTTCATGTCCCTCTTGCCTGATGGTGTGGTCGCTGATATCCTTTGATCCGTACCTTTCAAGCTTGTTTTTGTAGGTTTGAAGATTTACGCCTACGGTATAAGAGAAATCTCTTCCAATCCTGTCGTTATATTGCAGGGCAAACTCGAAACCTTTATTACGAAGCGCCCCGTCATTGATTGTAGGCGCGTTCAAACCAATATAGAATGGCACCTGCGAGCTTCTCAAAATATCAAAAGTATATTTATTGAAATAATCTGCCGACAAAACAAGTTTGTTATTTAAAATGGTCATATCAAGGCCAATATCTCCAACCCGCGTGGTTTCCCAGGTCAGGCTCGGATCAACCAGCGTATTGGCGACGAAACCTGAAGAAACAGAGCCTCCAAAGGCATAATTGGCACCCGACAGAGTTGATTGATAAGGATAAGTTCCGATATTCTGATTACCCAACTGTCCCCACGAGCCCCGGACTTTAAGGTCATTTAACCACAAAACATCCTTCAGGAAATTCTCTTTGGAAATTCGCCAGCCACCGGAGAATGAATAGAAAGTACCATACCTTGAGTTTGAAGGCAAACGGGAGGTTCCATCGTATCTGATGTTAGCGCCCAGTAAATATTTATCTGCATAATCATAATTGGCACTGCCATAAAATGAGCTGATCGCCCATGCGGATGATGTGCCGTTATTGGTTTGCCCGTCAGAAGGCCCGGCATTCAGTTCCCGCAGGTAGTTTGTTACATACTGGGTGCGGGACGCGTTGATGTTACTGGCATTATTTTTTTCCCGCTGATAACCGGCAAATGCCGAAAAATTGTGAAGCCCAAGGCTCTTTTTATAAGTCAGCTGGCTATAATATACCGTATAAATATTGTCTGAATTGCCCACATTTAAACCCGGCGACCCATCATCAAGGTTGCCCGCAGGAGACATATCACTATAATAATATGTAGGAATTACCGGCCTGAAATCATTGAATTTATAGTAGCCATAATTAAACCCTCCTTTATTTTCCCAACGCAAACCTTTAAAAAGATCGATATCCAGGGATAGGTTACCCTGTAAATAATAATCATTACCCCGTGTTCTGATATCCTCGCCTACAATAGCCGCGGGATTTTTATTACCCTGCTCGTTGGAGTATGCTTTTTTTATCCATCTGCCATCTGAACTTTGGGCAGGATATAATGGTGATTGGGCCAATGCCGAAAGAAACTGATCACTTGCGCCATTTTCAGGGGTCAGTTTTCTGCCGTACCGCATCTGGATATCCGATCCAAAAGTGATCCGTTTATTTAGCTTTGAGTTTAAACCCAGTGAAAACGTATATTTCGAATAGTCAAATCCCCGCATCACGCCAGGCTGGTTGGTAATACCGACGCCAACACTATACGTTGTACTATCCTTACCCCCGCTCATGTTCAGATAATGGTTTTGGGTATAAGCTGTTCGAAAAATATCATTCAACCAGTTATGATTCGGATATTTTACCCTGTCGGTTGCGTTTTGGTACAGATCTATCTGGGCCTGCGTATACAGGGGCGCGAGCGAGGAGTTTGTCCGTGCCTCATTTGACAATTGCATGTACGTTGCCGAATTGGTGATTATATCAGGGAGTTTGGTAGCCTTGGAGACCCCCAGATTGTATGTATACTGGATAGCCAGGCTACCGGCCTTACCTCTTTTAGTTTTTACTACAATAACACCGTTAGCACCCCGGGAGCCGTAAATGGCCGCCGAAGAAGCATCCTTTAATACAGATATCGATTCGATATCATTGGCGTTCAATACATCAAGGCTTCCCGGAAGGCCATCAACAATAATTAATGGATTGGACCCTGCCCCGCTGAATGTACCGACGCCCCTTATGGTTAATTGAACATTTTCATTTCCAGGCTCTCCGGAACCCTGAACAACCTGTAAACCCGGCAACTTACCCTGCAGTAAAGTTGAGGGTGAAGTAGCGACCCTTTTATTAAGTTCATCGCCAGAAACGGTAACTACTGCACTGGTCAATTTATGCCTGCTCTGCGTACTGTAACCAACAACAACTACTTCGTTAAGGGCCTTGTTATCTTCCTGCAATTGAATATTGACAACTTTTTGGCCATTTATCGCTACTTCACGGGTTACGTAGCCTAAATAACTGACAATTAACGTCGCGTTATAATCGGGCGCATTTATCGTATAATTACCCTGTCCATCGGTTGCCGCTGCTACAGTGGTTCCTTTTACCTTAATGGTAACTCCCGGCAATACTACTCCCTTATCATCGGTAACCTGCCCGGTAACTTTTACCTGTATTATCTCCGGTCCATCATTTTTATCTTCACTATTTCGTGAGCCGGTGTCGGCAGGTGTTCGGAGTTTTGTCAGGATAATTTGATTGTTAACGAGTTCAAAACCAATACCATTAGCAAGAAAAACCTGCTCCAATATTGCTTTTAAATCTTTCTGCCCTCCCGCAGTCGTAACCTTTTGTTGATTACTTAAAGTTTCTTTTAAATAGACAAACTTAACTCCCGCTTTTTTTGAAAGCATATTAAGAAAAGACTTCATATCCATATCAACAGCGGCGATATCAACCTTGCGGTCCAGGACTCCCTGCGCACGCGTGGTGCCGGCTACCGATACACCTGCAAATATGATGGCCAACAAAATCTGGCAACAGGATAACTTCATAATTTTATACCAGTTGATCGATATTAGTAAATTAATATTCATACATTAGTGTGTTTTATTTGGTAAAAAAATGAGACAAAAAAGCCCCGCACCTCTACGAAAGGTGTGTAATGACACGGCCGGGGCCCGAAGAAAGCGTGGTAACGACACGCTTTCTTCATTTTACATAAGTGGTGTTTGCTGAGGTTAATCTTTCTTCATAATTTAACTTTAGGGTTAATAATAATTGGTTAATTGGTTGTTATGGCTCTCTGTAACACAAACTTCTTCCCATCGGTTACATAGCTAACGTTGAGGAGTTTTTCAAGTACTTCCATTATTTCGGGCAGGCTTTGATTGCTAAAGTCAGCCTGTAACTTGGCTTCTGCAAGATCGTGATCTCCGTCGGGCAATATAATTATCACATCAAATTGCTGTTGAAGTACACGAACTGCTTCTCTAAGGGACACATCATTAAATGAAAGGCTGGTTTTTCCCCAAATTTTCAATACCGAGTGCTTCTCTACAAGGCTAACTTCAAGTTTATCAGTCTTTTTTGCTGTTACCTGCCAAACTGCCTTTTGCTGAGGATGGAGCATAACATCTGCAACGTCTTTATTTCGATCAGCTATCGCGACAGATACTTTTCCGGTAACTACTGCTACTTCGGCGCGAAGCGCATGTTCATTATCCTTTACACTAAAACTGGTTCCCCAAACTTTAGTTGACATGTGCGCTGTCCGGACAATAAATGGATGGGCGTGATCTTTTTTCACGTCAAAAAACGACTCGCCGGTAAGCGAAACAGTCCGGAATTCACGATTAAATGCACGGTCGTATGCAACCATAGTCCCTGGGCTAAGCCAGGCCGTACTACCATCGGGCAGCGTTACTTTTTTTATCTTTTGCCCTGTATTTACAATCCTGACATTATCATTACTAACCGTTGATTTATTTGCCGCCGGTTGTTTGTACCATAAAAGGCCAATTGTAATAAAAATCAAAATGCTGGCTGCTATTGCACCGGCCCAATAATAATTAAATTTCTTTACGGGAGGTTCGGACAAGCGTATTTTCTCGCGTATTCCCAATATCAACCGGTCCTGTAAGGCCTGTTTAGCCTCCGGCGAAAGCTGATCATACGCATCCGGTTCATTTTCCGGCGCATTAAACCACGTGAGTACTGTGGCCTCTTCGTCAGTATTACATTTCCCTGCAAGGTATTTCTCAATAAGTTCCGGTGTAATAGGTTGCATGGTTTTAAAATTGTCCTTTTAATAACCAAGACAGTTAAAACCTATGTAGCACCCAAAAGAATTTTATTTTTATTTAAAAAAAGTTTTAAGATAGAGCAAGGAGTATATAATAGCAATTGTAAACAACTGGTGGAGGGATAATCGCAAAAATCTGAGTGCCCGGTTCATATGATTTTCTACCGTTTTTTCGGTAATACCCAGCTCGGCGGCAATCTGCTTATTAGATTTGTATTGTTTCCGGCTGAGTTCGTAAACAGTTCTGCATTTTTCGGGGAGTAAATGAAGATTCCGGTCAACCTCCTGCCCAATTTCTTTAACTATCAGCATTTCCTCAGGGGCGGTTTGCGGAACAGGCGCCGCTAAACGCAAAATTTCAGTGGCCCTATCACGAAGCATTTGCTTTTGAATATGATTCAACACCAAATTTCGTAACGCAACATACAGGTATCCACTCAGGGTTGCCTTTATATACAATTGCCCGCGTTTAATCCATAAATTCACAAACAGGTCCTGCACCAGTTCTTCTGCTATTTCTGCTTCGCGGCACCGTTTTAGTGCAAATGAATATAAAGCCCCGTGATAACGGTGAAAAATTTCTGTAAATGCTGCATGGTCAGAAAAATTTAACCGCTCAACCAACTCCTCATCGGTTAATGTTTTCCAATTGTTCATGCTTAAACTAAATTTAAAATTGGTTCTCGGTGCTAAGAACGCACTGGCAGTCAAATCTAAAATAGTATTTTAATTTTTCATTAACATAATCCGACTTTCTTATGTACGAATCAGGCATTTTATTAAGCCCTTTATGCAATTTTTACTTTTATTAAATTGTTGATTGACCTGTAAAAAAGATTTTGGTTGCCCCTCTTCACCAATTTTTGTTTGCATTCCTACTATTTGACTATAATAGCAAAATGCCGCCTGTATACCGGCAGAGCTTTTATTGATCTGCCAGTAATAATACAACACGCTGGTCTTGTGGCCTGATGCGGTATAAACTGCCATTGGCGCTTTTTTCCAGAGTGCCCTGCTGCATAGCAAGCCGGTAGGTATGGCCATCAAATTCATACAGGGCGCTGTTGCCTGTCAATTGTTTAAACGGGGTTTTAGCACCTTCCGCAATGCATAAGTCCAGGAACCAGTCGCCGGCCGGATGGTTCGTCGCCGTGATGGTCAGGGATTTCTCGCTCATATTGATTTCGAAAGAACCTTTACCAACAGGCCATGAAGCATGGGCCGTCGTCGTATTCAGATTTGTGAAAACAGGATCTCCTCCCTGAACCGGCACCTCCCCGCCCCCGTCGTTCATCATCAGGCGAAAGCCCTCGGGTTTGCCGCGTTTTCCCCATTGAAAACCATCTGCCACCGGGAGCGTGTAAAAGAAACTTTGATTAACGGTAGTAACGTTATTCAGGTATTTATCCGGCACGGTTTCGTTAAACAGGTGGATATCTGTTATCCGCAACGTTCCATTTTCCCAAAGCAGGTTAGTCCTGTAAAACCTGCTGTTATACCAAACGGTTTTTTTATCGCTGTTTGCCAGATCCCTGCTTACCGTAAAAGTAGTAGCCGGGGTTACCTTGTAGGTATGTTTAAACCATTCGCCCGACTGTGCCATGGTTTCTACGCGAACCTTGCCCTGTTTGCGGAGACGGGCAATTACCGGCATCTGCCATTCCAGCCCTTTTTTCATGGCATCCCAGGTGAATGAATTTTCCTGCCCAGCCTGCGTATAATTGTAACCGAGCGAGGGGTCATCGGCAAAAGTTTGTAAAAACCAGTTGATCCACTGCTCATTTCCGCCAGCATGGGGGTAAACAGGCTCAAGCGTGGTTACCGAGCTGCCATCGGCGTATTGCCGTATAGGGTCGCTGCCCAGCATCCTGAATACGGGCACGGGCAACTGCTTATCCGCATGCTGGGCAGGCATATAAGCGTTTAAACGGCTCGGGTAATAGGCTTGGTTCCAGTAACCGCCCCAAAGGGTAAAGCCGTCGGTTCCTACCTGGTCTTTACAGTTGGCAGAGGCAACAATCTTATATTTATCACACATGTAGTTCAGCGAATGCGCATCGATGACCCATGAAGCAATGGATTTGGGATAATACCCGAATATGCTTTTAAAATCAGCAAAATAAACGTCGATGATCTTTTCGCGTTCGGCAGGCGTGTAACCCACAGAAAAACCGATGTCTGAATGCCAGTCCCAGGCATATTTTCCCCGCCATTTGATCCCAGCTTTTTCAATCAGCGGTTGCGGCAGTTCCCACCATCCCCCAATCTCAAACTCATCTTTCGGAAGTGTTTTCAGCAAATCCTGGTAGCGCTTATCGATCAGGGCATCGTACTGTAACAAAAAAGTTCCGCCCAGGTGATATTGCTTCATCAGCGCAATCTGGTTCACCACGGTTTGGTACAGGACATCTTTGGTGATACCCGCATCACGTGGTTCGATGTCGCGGATAAAATTGACAATGTTAACGATTTTAGGCGTATTGCCTGGCTTTGTTTTTTGAGCGAACAAAGGTGTGGTAACGACCGCCGCCATTGCCGCTGAAGTGAAGATCAAAAGAGTTTTAAATCTCATAGACGATAGTGCTTCTATTTTATTTTCCGGGAACAGGTATCGGTAGCTTTGCGCGCGGATGAATAAGTATTCCGTTTGACTGGTTTATAACGATTGTAACCGCTAAGTTATCATAATTCGATTTTTTCAAACAGCCTGCTAAGATATATAATGCGTATCCGTAACCGTCCCCAACTGTCTGTCGAAGCAAACCCCAGAAGTGTTCGGAAGATTTTTAATTCCTTCCCTGGGAGGGGGGCGGCTGGATTTCGTGGTGGCAGGGAGGGGTATATACGTCATTTCAGGCGAATAAGTCTGTGAATGAAACCCCTCTCTACACCCTCCCAGGGGAGGGAATCGCACAATCCTCGCTTTTTTTTATTTCTTCCGAACACTTTTGGAGCAAACCCGGTGGATCAACCGCTGTCTTGCCTTGCGTATCTCACGAAATAAAACGACAACTATCAAAAACTCCGCAGATTTTGCCCCTCACTTGAACCGCGCAAAATAATACACTGTCCGGGTCAGTTGCTTTCGGTTTGTAGTATAGATATAAGGCAAGGTAATTATCGATTCAGGCTTAAGCTTGATTTGATCGCTGTCAGTTCCCCTAAAAGGCGCGTTTCTTTTACCATATCTTCCAGGCCCAGCTCTTTGGCTATCCGTGCGATCTCCAGGTTGAGGGTGGCAATTTCCGTAGGGCGGTGTTCATTGATGTCCTGCAGGGTAGATATCAATTGTCCATCGGATGAGCGGCTGATGGCAAGCAATGTCTCGGTTACCTCTTCCTCCGGAAGGGATACGCCATAAGTGTTAGCTACCTGGATACACTCTTTAATTATTCGTTTTCCGATTGCCAGCGCTTCATTATTACGGTGAAAAATACCGTTATCAATGCTCAGCAAAGGGCACACAGAGTTGAACACGCAGTTGACGATCACTTTTTTCCAGATCACTGCCTGGATGTTTAATTCTGGTTTAAAGGAAAATGCAGGGCTGTTTATTTCTGATACGACTGCTGCAAGACTTTCCTCATTGCTATTGATCGCCCCTACCGGGCAGGTTGCTACCGGTTTGAACCGTACCACGTTTTCGGAGGTAAACTGGCCCGTCACAAACAACACGCAACGATATAACTGCGTAAAACCAAGCATGATAAATGGCTGCTCCACATTCAGACCATTCTGCAAAAGGACGACAGGATAATGGACTCCCTTCAAAGCTAACTTCGCCGCTAAAGTGCTATTGGCAAATGATTTGGCGGTGATGACAACGATACCATCAATCGTTTTTATTTGACTGAAAGTTTTTACATCAATGTTTTCACTTACTTCTGATCCGTCGGGCAAGTTAATCCTGATCCTTTCAGATGTGCCCGGCAAGCCATCAACAGTTCCGCGGATCAACAGCACATTCTTACCGGCATGCTTTAATATAACCGCAAGCGTGCGGCCTATGACGCCCGCTCCTGCAATATATATCGTTTTCATATCTGTTGTGTTTCCAGGTTATCGCTTGCAATAAACCACGAGGGAAGCTTTAGCCAGGGCCGCTTTGTTAAGCAGGTATCCTGATAACGCAGCCGGCGTGCCAGTTGCAATACCCAATTTATCTGTATTCAATGCGTAAACCGTGATGATGTAGCGATGCGGTGCTTCTCCTTCACCAGGGCAGGGCCCCTGGTAGCCGGCAGCGCCCGTGTCGTTAATGCTTTGCAAACTACCGGCCGGCACAGCGCTGGCTTTTGGGTCACCTGCTCCACGTTTCAGTTCTGTAACAATCGGAGGGATATTGACAATCACCCAATGCCAGAACCCGCTCCCGGTAGGTGCATCAGCGTCATACATGGTAACCGCGAAGCTTTTTGTACCTGCAGGCGCGTTTGACCAGCCGAGCTGCGGCGAATGATTTTGTCCGTTGCAGCCAAAGTTGCCGGCCACAAATTCATTGGTAAACTGACCGCCAAGGTCTGCACTTTTAAGGGTAAATGTCTGTGCTGAAGAGCAGTAGTAACTGATTGCAAAGGCGCAAAAGAGGGTGAATTTTTTCATGCCCCAAATATGCCTGCGTATTGCATAAGGTAATTGTTGCGGAAAGTTCAGAATATATTGAGATAAGCTCAAATTATGGCGTTTTGCGGTAATTTGCCGGAGTTACGCCATATTTCCTTTTGAAAGCCGTGTTGAAATTGGACACGTGCTGATAACCGTAGTCCAGGTAGAGCTCGCTGGCCGACTTGCCTTTTAGCAGTTCGGTACATGCCATTTCCAGTTTCCGCTCCCGGATGTATTTTTGAGGAGCTACCCCGTAATCTCTTTCGAAGTCACGCTTAAATGACGACACGCTCCGATTACTCAGAAAGGCAAGTTCATCGAGTGTAAGGCTGCCCAACAGGTTATTTTCAACAACAGTTTTAAGGGATATATCTGCAGGGGTGCAGAACATGCTGGTCAAAAGTTCGGGCGCCAACTCGTGCAAAGCGGTGAGCAATTCAGTAAGCTTGAGTAAGGCCATTTCATAAGAAAGGCTTTGCCTGCCGGCGATCAGGGATTTGATGTTGCGCACATACTCATTGATATAAGTGTTGGTCTTGAAATAAATATACGGCGCATCACCGGCGCTGGCTCCCCCCTTGCCGGGACGGCTTACCGTGAATTCCTGCCCGATGCTGCGCGGAAAAAAGACAATTACACTACCATAGGGCTCGGCATTATTGCTGTGCTCGGCAATAATTGAATTACCTTCAGGTATCAGCATGCCGTAGCCCGGAGTAAGAACAGTGTTTTCGGCAGCGCGATAGATCTGTTTTTGACCGTTTTGTACAAAGCTGACCGCGCACCGGCTAAAAAAAACGCGCGTACGGAAAGCGCTGCCCTTATCATGATAATCCACGAAAGTGATCTCACCAGCCGAAATGTGGGAATGGTGACGTGTAACTTCCGGTACCTGTATGATTTCCATGCTGTTTTTTGGAACAAATAAACCGCAAAATACGCTCAATCCAAAATGGGTGCGGATAAAAACCCGCGGTTCATGGACTAAAACCTTGACTTTTCCCTGATGCCGAATCAGCGATTCATTCCTTAGATTTGTTGTTAGCATGAAGAAAATTGGCTTTTTATCATTCGGACACTGGTCCGACCACCCTGCATATAAGACGCGTACCGCGGCTGATACCTTGCTGCAGTCTATTGATTTGGCGGTTGCTGCCGAAGAGATCGGCCTTGACGGCGCTTATTTCCGTGTCCATCATTTCGCATCTCAACTGGCATCTCCCTTTCCTTTACTATCGGCTATCGGTATAAAAACAAGTCGGATTGAGATCGGCACAGGTGTTATCGATATGCGGTATGAGAACCCGCTTTATATGGTTGAAGACGCCGGTGCCGCCGATCTGATCTCGGGCGGACGGTTACAACTGGGCATCAGCCGCGGTTCTCCGGAGCAGGTGATCGAGGGCTGGCGTTATTTTGGATATGAGCCCGCTGAGGACGAAAACGATGCGGATATGGGGCGTAAAAAAGCGCTGGTGTTTTTGGATAAGTTAAAAGGTGTTGGTTTCGCCGAGCCAAACCCATACCCTATGTTTCCAAATCCGCCGGGCTTGTTACGTTTAGAACCCTACTCAGAAGGACTGCGGGAACGCATTTGGTGGGGCGCTGCTTCGAACGCCACGGCTGTTTGGGCAGCCGAACAGGGAATGCATCTGCAAAGTTCCACATTAAAGTTCGATGAAAGCGGCAAGCCTTTCCATGTGCAGCAGGCCGAGCAAATCAGGGTGTATAAAGAGGCGTGGAAGAAGGCTGGTCATGATCGCGAGCCAAGGGTGTCAGTAAGCCGTTCTATTTTTGCATTGGTAAACGACCATGACAGGCTTTATTTTGGCCAGCAAGGGAAAGGAGCAGACAGTTTCGGTTATATAGAGGCGGACAAGCGGGCGGTCTTCGGCAGAAGTTACGCCGCCGAACCGGACCGGCTGATCGCCGAACTATCAAAAGATGAAGCCATCCAGGAAGCAGATACGGTGCTTTTGACTATACCTAACACCTTAGGTGTTGATTACAACGTGCATGTGCTGTCTTCAATCCTGGAGCATGTGGCTCCCGGGCTGGGTTGGCGTTAAAACACTTGTTAAGCGCATGCGGCCTGCAGCCATCCTGACGGCAGGCGCCTATGATTCGCGCTTCGAATTGTATGCCCATGAGATCATGGCGGCGGCTTTCGGCATACCTGCAGATGTGATAGCTCCCCCCGCTGCCGGTGGCGGGCCATATGGTTTAACTGAACAAGATGCCTTCGCCAACAATGTCGCGAAGGCACTTGTTTACGGTCGGATCATTCCTGCCTCAATTATCCAAACCTTGCTACCTAAAACTGATAAATATCATCTTTATCATTGATTTCTTGCAGGTAAAGCGGCCTGTAATGGCGGATATATTTGCATGTGCCAACACAATACCCATTTTCAGCATTTCCCGCCCGTTCCGAAGAACAGCAGCAGCGCGCGACGACACTTTTTAAGAAAAAAAATCCCAATGATTGTTTTTTTCGCAATGATGCGGAATTTGACTGGCTCTACCCGGAGCATTTGCAGTCGTTATCACAAAAACAATGGACACCTATTGCCATCGCCAAAAAGGCCGCCGAATATTTAGCAGTAAAAGGCGCCAAAGTACTGGATGTTGGTAGCGGCATAGGAAAATTTTGCTTAACCGCGGCGCATTTTTATCCTGATTCTTTTTATTTCGGGGTTGAACAGCGGCATGAACTGGTGCACTACGCCCAAGCCACACAAAAATACCTGGATCTTAATAATGTCAGTTTCATACATGCCAATATCACCCAGGTTAACTTTCATCAGTTTGACCATTTCTATTTCTATAATTCTTTCTTTGAAAATTTAGACCAGGAGAACGCTATTGATGATCATATAGAAACTTCCTACGGCCTCTACGCCTATTATTCACGGTATTTAAAATCAATGCTGAATGATAAACCGTCGGGTACAAGAGTAGTGACCTATCAGAGTTTCGGAGAAATTATTCCGATAGATTACAGCATGAAAGATCTCGCTTATGATTCCTTACTTCAGTTGTGGGTCAAAGATTAATTACGATTTAATTTAAACACGTGAATAACATGCAGTTCCCTTTTTTATGTATAGTGATACAATAAGCATTTCTTATTTCCGCAAAGACGCGGCTTTCGATACTTTGTATCCGATACACATCCGGGAGCTATCGCAAATGCACTGGACTGGCCTGGACATTTCGCTCGAAGCCAGCAATTTCCTTGCAGCCCCAGGGGCCAGAATCCTGGATATTGGCAGCGGTGTCGGTAAATTTTGTATCGCGTCGGGCGTTTATCATCCGGAGGCTATCTTTTATGGCATTGAGCAGCGGGAAGAGTTGTTCAATTATGCAGAATCAGCCAAAGCGCAGATCGGTGTACCCAATGTGCAGTTTATGCATGGTAACCTCACTAACCTGGATTATGACCTGTTTGATCATTTTTATTTCTTCAATCCCTTTTATGAAAATATAGAACCAAGCATCCGGATCGATCATAACGTCAATACTTCGTTTGATCTGTACAACTACTATACTTTGTTCATTTACGAAATGCTGAACAAAAGACCGGCCGGCACCCGGTTGGTTACTTTCCATGCACCGGAAAAACAGATTCCGGTCAGTTATCAATTAATGAACAATTCCTATAGCCGGGTGCTGAAAATGTGGATCAAGAAGTAAAAGAGCCGGTTCAGCCTTGCTATAGAAAACATTCAAATCAGGCTTGATAAACGCGGCAATCTTTATTAAATAATAATTGAACGATAAAAAATAAAAATCATGAATTACCCCGAACATTTATTTTATACCAAAGACCATGAATGGATCAGCTTCGAGCAGGACCATGCATTGATCGGCATCACCGATTTTGCACAAAAGGAATTAGGTGATATCGTTTATGTTGATATCCCATGCCTGAACAAGATCATTGCTAAAGAGGCCATATTTGGCACAGTTGAAGCGGTAAAAACAGTATCAGACCTTTTTATGCCGGTAAATGGTAAAGTAATAGCGGTTAATCCTTTGCTTGAAACTAACCCCGAACTGGTGAACCAGGACCCTTATAGATGCTGGATGATCAAAGTGCTGGTAAGCTTAGCAGACGACCGCGAGTCGCTGTTGACGGCAGAACAATACCTGGCACAGATCGGAGGTAACTAATCCTCTGCGTTGATACCATTTTGACGGTATTAAGCCAAATATTTAACCTTACTGGCTAAAAAACAAAATCAAACACATTATTTATTTAACACAAAACACAATGGAAAAATTTAAAGCGGCAAAAGATTTGATAGATGCCATAGAGAAAGACATGTTCAGCTTTTACGAAAAAGGCAACAAAGCTGCAGGAACCAGGGTTAGAAATGCTATGCAGCAATTAAAAGTTATGGCAACAGATATCCGTAAAGAAATAACAGAAAAGAAAAACAATCAACAATAGTTTAAGAACTGTTTTGGGAAAATAAACCTGGTCAACCTTTGACCTGGTTTATTTTATCAATAACAGCCTGACAAATCATTCTTTTTGATATATGATCGGATTTCCTTTACGTGTTACTTATCAGCAGCATGATTTTATTTATTATATCATTGCTGCCCCAAGTAAAAAGAACCATACCCTCGAGATTCTTTTAGATGCTAAAAGTTACACCTTTATTCTAGGTTTAAATAAACTATGGATCGAAAAAGATCCGGATAAAGATCGCCCTCTTGATCAGGGATTGGTGCTGGCCATAAGCAGAGCGGTGATCTTGCGTTACCCTATTTAATACCAGGATTATAACAGATCAAAGCCTTTATTAACCTGCATAGTTTTTTTTGAGAGGTCGGTGTCTGATAAAACTTCATCTGCCCGTTTTAATGCTTTTTCAAATGTGTCCCGGACATTGCCTTTCCCGATTTGAAATAATAAACGCGTCTTTTTTAACGCTCCTGTTACCTGTTCGCTGTTTACCTCCGACAGGATAAGTTTAGTTCCTTTCTTTTTTATTTCCTGATGAACATCCCTTAATACCCTGATACCGGTTGCATCAATGACGGGTACATTCCCCATCCGGATAATCAATACCCGGGCGGGTTTTTCCAGCACTTTCATTGTGTCTTTAAATTTATAGGCCGCACCAAAGAACAAAGGCCCATTGATCTCAAAAACGTCAACCCCTTTGGGGATAGCTGACTGGTTAAATTCATCATCAGATAATTGATCCGGAGACAAAATGGTTTGCTGTACCGAACTGGACTGCATCATTTTGCGCATAAAAAGGAAAGCGGCAACAATTATCCCAATTTCAATAGCTACGGTCAGGTCTACCAATATGGTGAGGCCGAAAGTGATCAACAAAACGGAAGCATCACTTTTAGAGCCTTTAAATACGTCTATAAAATTCCCCAGTTCGCTCATATTCCAGGCCACCACCACCAATATACCTGCAAGTGTTGCCATGGGGATCAGTGCTGCCCATTTGCCTATAAAAAGCATAATAAGAAGTAAGGTAATGGCATGTATGATACCCGCTACGGGTGTACTTCCGCCATTTTTAATATTGGTAGCCGTTCTTGCTATTGCGCCGGTGGCCGGAATTCCCCCTAAAACAGATGAACAGATATTGGCCACTCCCTGTGCAATGAGCTCTGTATTAGACCGGTGATTTCCGCCGGTCATGCCATCTGCCACAACGGCTGATAATAAAGACTCAATGCTGCACAACAAAGCGATGGTAAAGGCAGGCCTGATCAATTGCCTGATGGTTTCCAGGCTTACATCTGGCATAACCGGGTGCGGTAAAGCAGCAGTAATCACTCCAAAACGGCTGCCAATAGTTTCTACCGGAAGATGGAAATACCGGACAAGCAGTGTGCTTATGACAATTGCGATCAGCGAACCGGGAACTTTCCGGGTTACCCTGGGCCACAGCAAAACCACCAGTAAGGTAAAAACCCCGATAAACAAGGCATAAAGGTTCAGCGAAGACAGGTGCCGGCTATAGCCGATCCATTTACTGATAAAATCAGCAGGGACATTACCCATTTTCAACCCTAAAAAATCTTTAACTTCTGAAGAAAAAATGATAACGGCGATCCCCGTAGTAAAACCAATAACCAGCGGATAGGGAATGTATTTAATAGTATTACCTAATTTAGCTACCCCCATTATGATCAAAATGATGCCGGCAATAAATGTGGCAATAACCAACCCGCTAACACCGAACTGCTGAACGATCCCATAAACCACAACGATAAATGCGCCTGTGGGCCCTCCTATCTGTACCTTGCTGCCTCCCAATGCGGATATAATTGCCCCCGCAATGATAGCCGTAAAAATTCCTTTTTCGGGGGATACGCCTGAAGCAATGGCAAAAGCTATGGCCAGGGGCAAAGCAACAACACCTACAATTACTCCGGCAACAACATCTTTATAAAATTGCGCGGGGGTGTAACCTTTAAGGGTGTCAATCAGCTTGGGCCTGAACAAATTCATCATCTTGTTCATTATTGAAACCATTTAAATTTATTCCCATCCACCGGTATTTCAATATCAAGTTCGGGGTGATAATGGACCTTGGGAGATAACCAGTAAAGTAATATTACACGGGAATACCTGAAATTCAGCGGTGCAAGCAAGAACAAACCACCGAGAATGGTACTGAGATATAACCATGGCGAATCGTTATTTTGGGTTATCATGAAAGTGGCGGCCCACAAGATGCCTCCCTCCGCTACATTCATAGCGTAACTAATATACATCGCCGCATAAAAATAGCCGGGCTCGATCTCAAAGATCATCTGACAATGCGGGCAATTCAGATTGATCTTGTTGGAACCCAAACGGTATGTTGCTCCTTCGAACATATTGCCCCTGCGGCAGCGCGGGCATTTTGCATGGAGCATTGCCCACGATTTTGATGTTCTTACCATTAATACAAAGCTATGCTTATAATAAGGGCCTGATATGGTATGACATCAGCAAACAAACTGATATTTATCAGTTTTAGACTGCAAGCCCGCGCCTGTACATGCTTTACGGGTTTTTCCGGTCATACAGGGCATACCAGCCAATCACATCGGCTTCATTAAATTTATATATTTGTAATATGAGTTTATCCGGAATTTTTCCAATTGATAAGTGGGAATTCACAACACAATCTGTTCTTAATACACTTTCCGAAGAAGATTATAACTTTTTAATCTCCCGGCAAGGCGCGCAGAAATATCAAAAAGGAGAAATCATCTTTAAGGAAGGTATTGTACCTTCCGGTATCTATTTTATTCACCAGGGAAAGATAAAAAAATACAAAGTTGACCGGAATGGCCGGGAGCAGATCATATATGTAGCTAATAAAGGCGAATTAATAGGATATCACGCGATTTTGGCGGAAGAGCGTTGCCCTGATTCTGCAGCTGCATTGGAAGACTGCCTGATCAGTTTTATCCCTAAAGAGGACTTTTTAACTATTCTGGACAGATCGCCGCTTTTCATGCGGCGCTTATTGAAATCATTGAGCCATGAATTTAGTGTATTGGCCAACAGTATTTCCGTGATCTCTCAGAGAACAGCATCTGAACGCCTCGCTATTTCCCTGATCATTTTGAGAGAAAAATTTAAAGGGGAAGGATCAGGTGAAAAAGATGTTATTCTCAATATCTCAAGAATGGACCTGGCCGGCATGGCAGGGATAGCGCAGGAAAATGTGATCCGCCTATTAAAAGAATTTAAAGAGGAAGGCGTACTGGAAACCGATGGCCGGAAGATATGGATCAAAGACATTAAACGATTGGTTAAAAAATCGAACTACGGATTTGGGAACCCGTAGTTACGCAGGCGCAATTGCATCAGCGAGGAATTAGTGACAATATCTTGTCAGTGTTCAATTTTTAAAAAACAGGTGTTCAATCAATTAAAATGCAATTTCACAACTAATTGATTATCAACAACAACTTGTTCAAATTGAGATTTATCAGATTTTAATTCAACCATAAGTCATTGATTATCAATGGCAATTTATTTTGAAAAAATATCAACTGTTCATACTTTTAAAAGTTGAACACTCGTGAGTAAACAGTTACTTCAGCAACCCGCAACGTTTTGTGACCCGTTTAATGATACCCCGGCGCCAAATGCTGCCGGGGTACTAAACTGTAATTAATCAGGGCTAATTTATTTATCCCAAAACACAGGTGTATCCAGGTCATCTGCGCCTATGCTGGCCACCGCCGCCCTGTAGTTATCGGCATTAATGGCTGCTTCTGTTTGCGGGTAGGTGTACCTGCGTACAAAATTGCCTTTTATTTGCCTGCCCGGATAGGTATTTGGCGCTAATGCAGGGTACCCACTCCTCCTGAAATTAGCCCATGTTTCCGCGCCGTTTCCAAACGAAGTTACCCAATACTGTGTATTGATCAGCTTAAGGGCATTGGCATCAGAATATGCAATTGCCGGGTTATTTAAATAGGCGTTTTGTGCATCGCTGCTGATAACAGCGGTAGCATCATAGCTGGTAAATTGATCCAGGGCGGCCTTTACACCATTATTATAATAAGTACTTGCCGTACCTGCTATATATCCCCTAAAAGCCGCCTCGGCCAGTAACAACTGCGTTTGGGCATAGGTTACAAAGAACTGCGGAGCGGTTATTTTACCAAATACGCTGTAATTTACCTGCGAATATTTGAACCCTGATCCGCTTACGCCGCGAAACCCAGGTGCTGTTGGCAGTGTACCGCTATCATAGCCTATAGGCAAACCAAACTGGTTGGCTGAGGCTGTATCAGGCGCAAGAGATAATGCTTTCCCCGGATCGGCATACATAGCCGAGATATACTTCAGCCTTGGATCGCCGGTAGATTTTAATTGTGTTACAAACGGTTCGGCAAGATAATAAGTGTTTGTTAACTGTTGAATTTGCTGCGTAACCAGGTTGGGGTACGTATTGTTATATTTCAGGTAACAGTTATCGGCATTTGATTGCATTACTCCTCCGGTAACAGCTGCCTGAACAATAGTTTTTGCCTTGCCCGGGTCTATTTTAGAATAACGCATGCCTATGCGCAGTAAAAGTGAATAACCCAGGCGCTTCCATTGCGTAATATCTCCTCCATAAAACACATCTCCTTTAACAAGGTCCTTCGCTGGGTCTAACGCTGCGGTGGCCGTGGTGAGTTCGTTTACCAGATCAGCATAAATATCCTGTTGCTTATCGTATTTAGGCAGAAAAGCAGAATTGAGGTAGGCCTGGCCAGCCTGGCTGTACGGTACATCGCCATAAGTATCAACCAGCATCATATAATTATAAGCCCGCCATATCCTGGTTTCGTTGTACAAATTAGACCGGGAAGCGTTGCTTTTTAAATCCGGCAAAATGTGCTCAAGCAATTTTATGGTGTTTGGATAAGCGTTATTCCACCGCATCACCGTATAGGTTTGATTTAATACATTGAAGTTAAATGCTGATGTGACCCCGCCAAAAGGGTCAATAAACTGCTGAACAACCGTTGGTTCAGTTTCCATTAATGCCGCATATGTTAAAACTTCCGCGTTGGAAAACAAAAACACCGGATCGAGACTGGTAGTGTTATTTGGATTAACGTTCAACTCTCTGAACCCTTTATCGCAACCTGCTGCAGAAAACAGGCAGGCCGCGGACAATATGATCTTTATATATCTTTTCATGATCGTACTCTTTTAAAATTTGACGTTTAAGTTAAAGCCATAAGTCCGCGTGGTAGGCAGTGAACTTTGCTCGTAACCGGTTAAAATATCACCGCTTGATGAGATAGCCTCCGGATCAATATTTGGTGTATACTTTTTGATGATCAGCACGTTGTGGCATACTGCTGAAAGCACAAGCCCTTTAATAAATTTGGTTTTCATCATTTTCGAAAAGTCATAGCTAACCGATAGGTTCCTCAGCTTGATGAAGTCCGATTTATAAACGAAAGGATCCAGGATGCCCTGCGACCGATAATTGGCATAAAAATCCTCGGCGTTCACTGCAGTTGTATTAGGAGTGCCGTCGGCATTCACCGCGTCAAACGTTACGCCTCCCTCCCTGCCTACCAGCGACTCTTTTGATAACCCTTCCCTCAGGAAATTCAGGTTGGAGCTCGACAATATTTTACCTCCGGTTTTATAATCGATATGCGCCATCAGGGTAACCCTTTTATAAGTAAATGTATTTACCCACCCACCGGTAGCCTTAGGCAACGCGCTGCCGAAAAGCACGGGAGCAGCACTTGCTACGGGCTTACCACCAGATACGATGATTTTACCATTAGCATCCCTGCGGTAGGTTGAACCCTGGATCTGGTTCAGCGGAAGACCTACCTGGTCAACAATAGAGCCGAAGAATTCTCCTGCACCCAGTGTCAATTGTTTTTGACCGTTAGCCAGCGCTAAAACTTTAGAGGTATTTATAGCCGTATTAAATGCCGAACGCCAGCTAAAGTTGGGTTTCCTGATGGGTACTAACTCCAATAAGAACTCCATACCACGGTTTTGCAGCTCGCCAAGGTTTACGATGGTACCCGTATAACCTGAAGCGTTAGAGATGGCAACGCTTAAGATCTGGTTGGTGGTATGCTTATCGTATGCAGCAATATCCAGGTTTACCCGGCTGTTGAACATACGCAACTCAAGCCCGATTTCTTTTTCTTTTACACTGTACGGCTTAATTGCTTGATTCGGCGTAGTAACGTTGCTGATACTTCCCAGCGGAACGCCGTTGAACGCGTTTTGTGAAAGCGTGAACGTGAGCGAATTGCTGTAAGGATTAATACCGTTAGCACTACCTACGTTAGCATAAGTCGCCCTGATCTTTCCAAAGGTGAGCCATGAAGGCGGGTTCTTTAAAAACTCCGAAAAAACAAAGCTGCCGCTTACGGATGGATAAAAATAATGGTTATGTTCGGGGCTTAACACCGAGAACCAGTCGTTACGGCCGGTTACATTTAAAAACAAATATGATTTATAGCCAAACTCGGCGGTGCCATAAAGCGAGTTTACTGTTGATTTGGAAACCGCGAAGGCAGATGTGTTGGTTACGCCATTTCCAAGGGTATAAAAATCCCTCACGTAGAAATTTGTAGCGGTGACAGTATATCCTTGTGATGAGGAGGGGAATGTATTTCCTCCTACCGTGGCATCAAAAGAAAAGGGTCCCCATTTGTGGCCGCCGCCTAATAAGAAGTCGGCGTTAAGCGCACGATAGGTATTATCATTTGAGTTATAACTACCATTATAAAGGCCAACCGGTGCAGCCGCATTTGCTAAAGTACCTGTTGGCGAATTTTGTTCGTAGTAAGATGGACTATATTCCATATTTACACGGCCCTGTAAATAAAGCCAGTCAAAAAACTGGTATCGCAGGGTAGCGGTACCTAAAAGATGATCTTTAGTTTGCCTGGTAAATTGCTTGTTCATGATCCAGTACGGGTTGGTAAGCGTAGTGAAACGTGATGTGGGCGTTTCATTGCCGTTTGCATCAACCGCGGCCGCTTTTAACACATCCAAACTAACCGAGTTACTGTAACGGTAGATATAATTGGTAACCGAAGATCCCTGGATGCCAATAACCGGAGGGTTTTTGTTGTTCTCATGGTCATAGTTCACATAGATCTGCGCAGACAATTTGGGGGTGAAATTATAGTTGAGCCCCAGATTGAAGATCTTTTTATGATAGTCATTATTAGGTATGATGCCTTGCGCATCCTGGTTTGAATAAGAAAACCTAAAGCTGCCTTTTTCATTACCGCCTGAAAACGCGATGGTATTGGTCCAGGCGTTGGCGAGCCTGAAAAACTTGCTGATCCGGTTTCTTTCGGGCGCGTAAGGGCGTTGAACGCCATCAAACTGGTAGGTAGGCGCATTATCAAATTTTTCCCCAAAGCTCCATGCGCCCGAACTTTGCGCCTGTCCCTGTGTTTTTGGGCGCACGTTATTTTCGCCTTGTCCGTATTCGTACTGAAAATCGGTAAAATCCAGGGCCTTGTTTTGGGTAAAGTTAGAGGTAAACTCAATACCTATCCCGCCATTTTTATTACCGCTTTTGGTAGTGATGATCAACGCGCCATTACTTGCCCTTGAACCGTAAAGCGCCGCGGCTGTAGCTCCTTTTAATACAGTCATCGATTCGATATCATCCGGGTTTATCTGCTGCATATTATCGCCCAAATCCACCGACTGGGTGTAACCGTTAGTGCTTGACGGGCTTTGCGATAAAGGCAGGCCGTTTAACACGATCAGCGGCGCATTATCGCCCTGAAACGCAGACTGCCCCCGCAGCCTGATCTTGGTGCTGCCACCGGGACCACTTGCCGGTGGAGAAATGTCTAAACCGGCGACTTTTCCTTCAAGCGAATTAACAAAGTTTGTTGAGCGGTTAGTTGTTATTTCGGCTACACGCACATTTTCTGCCGCATAGCCTAATTTTTTTGACTCGCGCTTGATGCCTAAGGCGGTTACGATGATCTCGCTGATGGCGGTTGACTTGGGCTCAAGCGAAACATTCAGCGTAGTGCGCCCGTTAAGGGGCTCGGTTTTTGGATTGTAGCCCACGTAGCTGAATAGTAAAACAGCGTTATCGGCAGATACCTGGAGTTTGTAATTACCGTTCGCGTCGGTTAAAACACCATTTTTTGTTCCTTTTTCGCTTACGCTAACGCCGATAAGCGGGCCGCCTTTTTCGTCGGTCACTTTACCGGTAACTATTTGTACCCCCACTTCGGGGTTGGTTCGGGCTGCGACGGCGCTTTCCGCCTGCACATGCCCTGCAATCATAAGTGTAAAAAGAACACTTATTGCAATGGACAGCATCATTCCTGATACTTTGATTTCTTTTTCCATAATTTTAGGGTTAATTCAAATTGGCAAATCTTACTTTAACTTCTTTCTCAAAATTGGTGGTTGTGAAAGAGCTTTTCCGGGCGGCACTTTAAAAGCCGCTTTTTCATTTTAGTATCGCTTTTTCTTCATGTTACGCAGGGTTTTAGTTTTAAATTGGTTTATATACAGTTTGTAGGTATAATCTATTTATAGTAAAATATCTAATAATAAGACTCCGGCAAGCCCTATTACAGCTACAAGGCTTTCCATTACCGTCCATGAGCGCAGCGTTTCCTTAACTGTTAACCCGAAATATTCTTTGCATAGCCAAAAAGCCGTATCGTTTACATGCGAACCAAACAGGCTGCCCGCTCCAATAGCCAGCACCAGTAAATTGGTATTTACGCCCGCATGATGAGCTATCGGGAACAACACGCCCGCGGCCGTTACACCAGCTACCGTGGCCGAACCAAGACAAAGCCGTAAACAAGCTGTCGCCAGCCATGCGAGTAATAAAGGGTGTATGGTGCTGCTGACCAGCATTAATGCAAGAGCATTGCTTAAGTGGCTATCCACAAATACCTGCTTTAGTGCACCCGCGCTGCCAATGATGAGCAATACCATGGCTATATCTTTTACTGCACACACATAACCATCCATTAATTTTGCCAATGACCTACCTTTACGCAAACCAAGCGTATACGTACTTATAATTACGGTGATCAGTATGGCTATAATTGGTTCGGCGAGCCATTCAGATAAACTCTTTATCAAAGAATTATCCCTAAAAAGCACAGGCAGCAAATGGGCCAGGCAAATCAATACTACAGGTAAAAGAGATGATAGTATGCTGTTAACAATACCCGGTAGTTCATGAACAGGCAAGGCGGCCGAACTATGGGTAAATTGCAAACCGTTAGGCCCAATTTTTTTAAGGGTGGCCGAGAACATCGGTCCGGCAATTATTATAGCAGGAATAGCGATGATCAGCCCATAGCCAAATGTTTTTACTACATCGGCATGAAAAACGCTGATGAGTGTCATTGGCGAAGGATGAGGTGGTAAAAAGCCGTGCATTACAGATAGCGCCGTAAGCATAGGCATCCCCACATACAACAGTGGTAAACGGTAGCTGGAAGCAACCGAAAAAATGATAGGCACCAGCAGTATGAACCCGACGTTGTAATACAATGGGATCCCTACAATAAAGCCTGTAAGGGCCATGGCATAGCTTACATATCCGGCACCAAACAAATCATGCATGAAATGGGCTATCCGCTGCGCGGCACCGCTTTCAGCAACCAATTTACCCAGCATGGCACCTAATACAATAATGATCGCTACCGAACCTAAGGTATCGCCCAGTCCTTTATTTATGGATACGATAACCGCTGTAAATGGCATACCGAAAAAGCAGCCCGCCAACAGTGCTACGATAATAAAGGCAAGAAAAGCATTCACTTTTGCCCATGTTATCAGCGCTATAAGCAATAAAATACAAAGGATCAGTATTAATATTGTCATTTACAATCAGGTTAATTTAATGCGAATCGCGGGTTACAACAGATCCTGAATTTCCAACCAGGAAATCCAGATCGGCTCCTTTATCGGCTTGCTGCACATGGCGCTGATACATAGATACGTACCCCCTATCGGTATGATAAGCAGGTTTTTGCCATAACAACCGCCGTCTTTGCAATTCAACTTCATCTACAAGCAACTCTATTTTTTTGGCCGGTACATCGAGGCATATCAGGTCCCCGTTTTCAACCAGCGCCAGGTTACCGCCGATGGCGGACTCCGGTGAAACATGGAGCACAACCGTACCGTATGCGGTGCCGCTCATCCGTCCGTCGGAGATCCTTACCATATCCGTAATACCTTTATCCAGCAGTTTTTTGGGCAGCACCATATTGCCAACTTCGGGCATGCCGGGATAACCTACCGGCCCAACATTTTTAAGCACCATCACGCAGGTTTCGTCAATATCAAGCTGCGGGTCATCAACCCTGGCGTGATAGTCTTCGATAGTTTCAAAAACCACCGCCCTGCCGGTATGCTGCATTAGTGTTGGCGTTGCCGCCGACGGCTTGATAACCGCACCGTTAACGGCCAGGTTTCCTTTTAAAACGGCTATGCCTGCTTCAGCAATGATTGGATCCTCATAAGCGGCGATAACGTCCTTATTGTAGCATATAGCATCGTCTTTTATATTTTCCGCATGCGATTTACCTGTTACCGTTATCGCGTCCATATCCAGCTCATTGCTAAGCTCTTTCAATATCACCGGCAGGCCGCCTGCATAGTAAAAATCTTCCATAAGGTATTTTCCGGAAGGCATGAGGTTGAGTAACAAAGGTATTTTGCTGCCCAGCCTGTCAAAATCGTCGAGGCATAAGTCAACCCCGATACGCCCGGCAATTGCCGTAAGATGTATAATGAAATTGGTTGACCCTCCTATTGCCGCGTTTACTTTAATAGCGTTTTCGAAAGCGGCACGTGTAAGAACTTTTGATATCGTTAAACCTTCCTTTACCATTTCAACGATACGCCTGCCGGATAGCTGCGCCAGTACTTTTTTCCTGGAGTCGACCGCCGGGGTAGCCGCGGCCTGCGAAAGGCACATGCCAAGCGACTCGACCATACAAGCCATGGTAGACGCGGTACCCATCGTCATACAATGGCCTGCACTTCTTGACATGCAGCTTTCAGCAGCAAGGTATTCATCGCTGGTTATTTTACCGGTTTTGAGGTCGTCGGTCAGCTTCCATACCGCTGTGCCCGATCCGATATCAGCGCCGCGATATTTACCGTTGAGCATTGGCCCGCCCGGCACTACGATGGTAGGTAAGCCTACACTGGCCGCTCCCATCATGGTAGATGGTGTAGTTTTGTCGCAGCCGGTCAGCAATACCACGCCATCTATCGGGTTGCCGCGAATTGATTCTTCCGCGTCCATACTGGCCAGGTTCCTGAACAGCATAGCGGTTGGTTTTAGCAAAGTTTCGCCTAAGGACATGATCGGGAACTCTACCGGGAAACCGCCTGCTTCGTAAACCCCGCGTTTAACAGCTTCGGCAAGGTCCCGTAGGTGTGCATTGCAAGGGGTTAGCTCCGACCAGGTGTTGCAGATCCCGATGACCGGTCTTCCGTCGAAAAGGTCGGTAGGCACACCCTGGTTTTTCATCCAGCTCCTGTATAAGAACCCCATTTTACCTGTTTTTCCAAACCAATCGGCACTTCTGAACTGTGACATTTTATTTTCTTTTATAATTTTATTTAATTGATATCGTTGCCCTGATGCAATTATTTGCCCACCAGGTTTGTAAGTGTTCCTATATTGCTTATTGTAATACTAATCACATCGCCGTAGTTAAGTGTGAAAGAATCCGGGGGCACTATACCGGTACCGGTCATCAGGTATGCACCTGCAGGAAATGACATCTCCATAAACAGGTAACCGGCAAGCTCCTGGTGCGTACGCTTCATCCTGCTGATCAATATGGTGTCGGCAAATACCTGAACATTATCTCTCACTATTTCAATTTGAATTTCGGTGTCAGGCGGGATAGCTGTTCCCGGCACATAAAGACACGGGCCAACCGCGGCGGCTCCGTCGTATGATTTAGCCTGAGGAAGATATAAGGGATTTTCTCCTTCGATATCTCTTGAGGACATGTCATTGCCAATCATATAACCCTCAATAGTCCCCGCGCTGCAAATGAACAATACCAACTCGGGCTCCGGAACGTTCCATTCCGAATCTTTCCGGATGCGAACCGTTCCGCCGGGGCCAACCGCACGGGATGCAGATGATTTAAAAAATATCTCAGGACGTTCGGCGCTGTAAACCCTTGCATAAAAATCACCTCCACCGGCATCTTTAGATTCTTCCATCCGGGCATCTTTGCTGCGCAGATAAGTGACACCCGACGCCCAAATCTCTTGGTTGGCAATGGGAGCGCTTATGTTTTCCAGATGATGAGCCAACGAAGAGTTGGATGCAATACTTTGGAGGTCTTTTAAAACCTCGCCGTGCAATGCCTGTCGGTTTATAAAATTGTCCCAGGTCCAATCCGGCGAACTGTATAACAGACCGGCGTATTTTACAATAACTTTATCGTTGGTTTTAAATATATGCATAGCTATTTATTGCTGTCCGGCGTTTATGCGGCAGTTATTTCGTTATCAAAAAGTGTAACAAATCGGTTACTTGGTTATGTACAAAGAATGCTAAAGCAAATCGCTTAAGCTTCCAAAAAAACACAGTGTTGATTTTTACACAAAAAACTTAGCGTAAAAACCCAGTGCCACCTTAGTTCTCAGCAGAATTTTGCAAAGTAGTCTCGTGTGCGGGACCGGGCTTTCTTTTATGCCAATAAGAAGCCAGCAATGAGCCCGTAATATTCATGAAAGTTGAAAAGATAACCGGGGCAAGGCCCAGCGTAGCGATTTTGCCCATCGCTTTGGCAAGTCCAGCAGCCATCCCCCCATTTTGCATCCCTACTTCTATAGCGATGGTGCGGCAGTCACGTTCTTCCATTCCAAATGCCTTAGCCGACCAAAAGCCAAGTAAATAGCCGCCAATATTATGCAGCAATACCAAAAATGCCAGTAGCAGGCCAACTTTAAGCAGGCTTTCTCTCCCCGCGGCTGTTATAATAATAATGATACAGATAATC
Source organism: Mucilaginibacter rubeus (assembly GCF_014643835.1). Lineage (GTDB taxonomy): Bacteria > Bacteroidota > Bacteroidia > Sphingobacteriales > Sphingobacteriaceae > Mucilaginibacter > Mucilaginibacter rubeus. The sequence continues at coordinate 37,873 of NZ_BMKD01000002.1, forward strand.
CCTCCCATGGATATCATGGGCATTATCCTTTTTAGCCATGTACTGCGTGTTTTGGCTATTGAAGAAAACAGCACACCCAAAGCAATGGGTATCATGACCATTTTAAAAATATCCACCACCATTAACCAGGGGTCTATTTTAATAAGCGGACCGGCAAGTAAATTCATTAAAAATGGTGTCAATACCGGTGACAGCATGGTGGAAATGCTGGTTATAGTAACCGAGAGCGCCAGGTTTGCCCTCGCCAGATAGGATACCACATTGGATGCCATGCCGTTAGGGCAACAACCGATCAGTATAATGCCGGCCGCTATCTCGGCAGGCATTCCGGCTAATTTTACGCTCAGTGTCGCGATGCTGAAGCCAAGTAAGGGCATTATAATGAAATGGCTCACCACCCCTATAATGATTCCTCCGGGCGACTTTAACACGCCAAGAAAATCCTGGTAATGCATGGAAGTGCCCATGCCAAACATGATGAGCTGTATTAGCGGGATAATAAGTGTGGCATATTTAAAATTGCCATAACTGATAAAAAAACCAGGATAATAAAGCGCCATGGCCGCCGCGCCAAAAATCAATACCGTATAAGAAAAGCTTTTGGTTTTTGGCGAAGCACAGAGGCTTACTGCAAGCAGTATAAAAAATGCAAGTACATAAGGCCCTGTGTATCCAAGGCCTTTAGGTATCACAATAAGTACAGCGGCAAACGCAGCGATGGTTAACGTGATAGTGACTTTGAAAAAAGTATTCATACCCGGCATTGATCAAGCAAAGAAAGGGACTCCGGGCATCGCGTATTTCTTCAACCCTTCCTCGTTGATCTCAACACCCACTCCGGGCTTGTCAGATAGCACCAGGAAACCTTTCTCAATAAAGGGTTTATCGTATTGTACTATTTCCTTCCATTTTGGCTCGGTATCGCTCAACGTTTGCCATTCCAGGATATGGAAATTGGGTACCGAGGCACAAACATGCGCGGTTGCCATAGCCCCCAGGAAAGATCCCACCATGTGCGGCGAAAACGGCACATAATATAAGTTGGCAAGGTTAGCTATCCGCTGCCCCTCGCCCAGCCCGCCGCATTTTTGAAGATCGGGCATCACAATATCAATTCCGGCTTCCGAAAGCAGCCTGGTATAACCATAGGCCAGGTAAAAATTTTCCCCGGCACAAATTGGCGTGCTTGTTTCCTGGGTTATTGTTTTGTACACATCAATATTATCTGCAGGTACTGGTTCCTCCAGCCACATTAAATTAAGAGGTTCCATCATTTTTGCAACCCTACGGCCAGTTGTAGCATCGTAACGGCCGTGCATATCTACGCAGATATCAATATTGGGCCCTACCTCTTTCCGCACGGCGGCTATGGCATTATACATCCTGTCGAGCTCGGCATTACTGGCAGTCCAGTTATAACGGTCGAATTTATTCGGATCGCGGGCATCATCAATATCAAATTTCACGGCAGTATAACCGCGGTTAACCGCGCCGCGGGCAGCCTTTGCATAATCATCAGGCACCGGGTTTGTGGCTGTGTATAATTCTGTATCACAGTAAACGCGGCATTTATCACGGTATTTACCGCCTAATAACTGGTAAACCGGTAAGCCTAAAGCCTTACCTGTCAAATCCCAAAGGGCTGCCTCAACCGCAGTAAGCACTGCGACAAACATACCTGACTGCGCCCCGGCAAAAAAATGAGCTTTCCTGATCTCCTCCGCTATCCGGTTTGGGTTTAAGGGGCTCCGGCCTTTCAGCATCCATTCCAACCGTTTAACCAGGTAATACGTTCCCGCTATGGCATCAACCCCTTCGCCCGAACCCCAGATGCCCTGGTTGGTATATATTTTTACAAAAAGCCCGCCGCCCGCGTAGGCACACTTAACTTCTGTAATTTTAAGGTCGGATGGGGATGATGCCTGCGGGGTACGCTCTTTGGCATCTATTAACCCCTGCCCAAATGTTTTATTTAATGGTCCTGCCAGTACGGCTGCACCGGCTAATACAGTTTTCGAAAGAAAGCTGCGCCTGTTTTGATAGTTTGACATATTTTATATTTAGGATAGATTTATTTACCAGGTCCGGTTTTTCAGGATATTTTGGATCTGCTCTTTGGGTACCGGCAGTTCATTGATGTGCTCGTTAAGCCATGCGGAAAAATCTTTTTCGATATCCGCGCTCCAGCGGGCATCTATTTGCCCGGCTGTGTATTTACCTTCTTTTAACCGCAAGTGGCCAAACATATCCCGTAACCTCACCACTTCGGAGGTGGTCACTACCTTTTCGGCCAGGTGCGGCGGGATAAATATGACTACGCCATTCTCGCCCAAAACCACATCTCCGGGCATTACGGTAGCCTGCTTGATCCTGGTAGGCTGATTGATCCCGACAATCATGGTGTTCAGGTCGCCGGGCGGGTTATGGTACGATGGATCATAGCTTTCTACAAAGGATGTAAAGCCGCCTATCTCTTTTAATCCCCGCAGATCCCTCACCGCGCCGTTATAAACTATACCGTTACCGGTTTTCGCGTAGATAGCGTTACCGACGTTATCGCCAATGGTAGGCCCGTTTTTATGAGCCCCAAACTGATCGGCCACGTACACATCGCCTTTTACCAGCAGGTCTACCGGCCAGGTGTTTTGCCCTTTTTTTCCCTGGGTTTTGCCCCTGTCGTCAATCGCTTTCCATACATCGGGGCGCGCAGGCATGAAAACCGCGGTTACCGCGCGGCCAACCAAAACGCTATCCGGGTTTATTACCAGCCAGTTTTCGGTGAGTTGGTAGCCGTAGCCTGCGTTTTTTAAAACGGCCCAGGCTTCTTCAATACTAACGTGCTTCATCCGGGCCAAAATATTGTCGGATACCTTCGGACGCCCGTCGGCAAAGCGCTCACCCTTCCATTCCGGAGTAAGGAAAAGCAACTCGTCCCTGGATATTTGTTGCGCGAAGGCGTGATGAAAAAACAAACAGCATTGCAGCAATGCAATACCCGCAATACGGCAAAGAAGAAAACATTTTCTCATCGTAATAAATTTAAAACGCACACTATTAAGGGGAGTAGCGGCTTTGGTGTTGGTTGTAACTGGTTATAATACTTACAAAGTATCATAATATTTAACCCGGAAAATACCATTAAAAAACAGCGTTGGTTTTTATACAAATTTTAGTTTTGTAATGTGTAAACTTGCTTTCAATGGGCGCCCCCTGTTGGATGCCCGATAACCGTTGCAGTACAGAGGCGGCAGCAACGTATACCAATTATTATACTGAATGAATCAATTGATACTTCAGCAGGGCATATCTAAAGAACTTATGCATTTTCCGCATATTCTGGAGTTTACCCACAAAAAGAACAATACTATCCAACTCAATTCCTTTAACAGCAACGTTACAGACTGCATTTGCCTGTATTATATTTTAGAGGGAAAATTCAGTTGGATGATTGATTTACAACAACATACCTTATATCCGGGCGATTTTGCCTTAGTATTGCCCGGGCAACGCATTGGCGGGGAAAGCGGGATATTAAATATCGGCGCTCTATTTGGGTTAAAGATCTCTGCCGAAGATTGTGGAAAGCTTTTGCTGGGCAAATGGAGCGGGCTTAGTAAAAAGGAAAAATTATCCATCAACCAGATTTTGCTCGTCAATAAACAACAGCTTGTTTTAAAACTGAAAGAAGCGCAGGTTTTAATGTATAATTTACAACTGGAACTGCAAAATGAGGAGGTGGGCTTTTACACACGTGTAAACCAGCTGCTTGATGAGCTTTTTGTATTGATCAGCAGGCAATTGATCAGGCAAAATAATTCAAGGAGAGATTTCCCTCAAACATTTTTAAAGCTGGAGCAAACGTTGCGGCAAAACCTTGCCCACCAATGGACGGTGGAAGAAATGGCCGCACTGACAGGCATGGGGACTACTGCCTTCACGGAAAAAGTAAAAAACTATTCAGGCTTTTCACCTCTAAACTATTTAATCAACATAAGGATAACCGAAGCCACCAAACTGCTTAAAAAAAACGAGGTAAATGTTACCGACATAGCGCTGAGCACAGGATTTTATTCGTCTCAGCATTTTTCCACAACCTTTAAAAAACTTACCGGGTACACCCCAAGCGAGTTCAGAAAAAAATAAAACACCAGATCATCAATATACATCATGAATTGTATTATCATCATAGAAATGGGCACAGACGCTGTAAGGGTCTTCGCCTTTGATCTTTCCGGTAACTTGATCAGTTCGTCAAAGGGGCATTATCCCACCTTTCATGAACAACCTGACCATAGCGAACAGGACCCTGAGCAGATGTTTATTACCATGCTCTACATTTTGAAAAATCTGCTTAATGAAAAGATCTACCCAAAAAAATATACCGTAACCTGTATCTGCTTTGGCTCATCTATGCACAGTTTACTGGCGGTGGATAAGGATGGCATACCGTTAGGCAACGCTATTACCTGGGCTGATAACCGGGGCAAAAAAGAGGCCGCAGAACTTAAACAAAGCGGCCTGGGCGAGGAGATTTACAGGGCTACCGGCACTCCCATCCACCCGATGTCGTCGTTAATTAAAATTGCCTGGATGAAAAACCACGAACCCGAAAAATTCAAACAGGCACAAAAGTTTATGCCTATAAAAAGCTATATCATTCAGCAACTAACAGGAGACTGTGTGATAGATTACAGTATAGCATCTGCAACAGGCCTAATGAATATTCATAAATTAACCTGGGATGAGGCTGCATTAGAGTTTGCCGGCATAACACCACAGGAGCTTCCGGATCTGCACCCGGTTTTCTATTCGGGGGTAACGCTGAAAAAAGAATATCAAAGGGTTTTAAAACTGTCGCCAACGGTTAAAATCCTGATTGGATCAAGTGATGGTTGCCTGGCTACACTGGGCGCGGGCGTTTGGGAAAACAGTATGGCCACTATTACCATTGAAGATAGCGGCGCGTTCCGGATCATTGGCGATAAAATAATAGAAGACCCCAAACAGCAGATTTTCAACTATCTGCTTACCGATAAGCATATCATCACCGGAGGGCCTACAAGTAATGGTGGTGTGATATTCAATTGGTTTGCGAAACAATTTGGTGATTTTCGGGAGGCTTTTGATATCGATCAATCAATGGAAATGCTGATAGAGGAAGCTGCGGGTGTCGAAGTCGGCTCGGGCGGTTTGATCTTTCTTCCCTTTTTGCACGGCGAACGGGCTCCTATCTGGAACCCCAATTCGAGGGGGTGTTATTTTGGCGTTAACATCAGGCACGAGCGCAAACACTTTATACGGGCCACCATTGAGGGTATCTTATATGAGATGTACAGTATTGGGCGTACGCTGGAAAAGCACCGTCATATCGAAAGCCTGTCTATCAACGGCAGTTTCGCGTCTATACCCTTTTGCACTCAAATTATAGCCGACCTGTTTAATAAACCCGTAAGCACACTTAACCATGCGGATAGCATAGGCAAAGGTGCGTTCCTGCTAAGCGCGACCGAGATGGGTATTTATCCTTCTTTAGAAGAAGCCTCCAAAACGGTAACCATGCATCAAACCTATTTGCCCAACGCGGAAAACCACAAGGTGTATGCCCAATATTTTAAAGTATTTGAAAGTCTGATAACAAAAGTCGCTGATGAATTTGACGCTATTTCTGATTTGCAACAACGGTATAGTCAATAAATTAACAAGGTGGCCGGAACCGGGCTGGGATTGACACAGTTTATTTTACAGCCCCAGTTTTAGCTCAACTTTAGGATATTTGAAACAGTTAGTTACCTTTTGTTTTTAACTCCAAAGTGGTTGCCAGTGAATCCAGTTTTACTGTGGCTAAGTCAAGATTAATACCCGTTGAATCCTGATGAAATTTAACTTTTTTACCATGCAGTACCCTGCAATGTGTAATAGTTTGTTTAACAGGCGGTAATTTAATGACAGTATCTCCAGCCGGCATTTTCAGCACGTGGATATATATTTTATCACCCCTGCTTGTGGCTCCGTAGAAATCATCAACAGGTTGAAAAGGCCCCGGACGCGTTTGATATATGCTCTCGCCATTTTTTGCTAACCACTGCCCCACTTCTCTCAGGCGATCCACATGAGCAGGAGGAATAACACCGTCCGGATCCGGCCCAACATTTAATAACATATTTCCGCCGCGGTCAACGGTATTAACAAGCATGTTTATAATCTTTTTCAGCGGCATCAATCGCTGAGCTTTATTGTATCCCCAACTGGTTTCGTTAAGGTTCAAGCATTTTTCCCAAGGGAAGGAAATAATAGGCCCTTTAACATCCGCGCCACCTTCGTCGGTCTGGAAATCTCCCACCATGCCTGATCTTGGATTAATGACCACATCCGGGTTGTAGCTACGTACCATAGCATTAAGTTTTAATGGTTCCCAAAACCAGGCAGCGTCAGCATCGGTACCTTTATGCGCCAGCCAGCCGCCATCATACCACAAAATATCTATTTTGCCGTAATTCTTCATTAGCTCCTCTACCTGCCCATATGTTTGTTTTTTGAGCAAGGCAGCGTTGTCAGGAAGCCCTTTGGGGTCGAAATAACCAGGAAAACGCCAATCCAGAGGGGAATAATAAATACCTACATAGAGGCCAGCTTTACGGCACGCATCAGTATATTCCTTTACAAAATCACGGTGAGCGGCAGTTTCCCAACTATCAAAATGCCGGTAACTTGAGGGGCTGTTCCAAAGGGCAAAGCCATCGTGATGGCGGCTAACCATTACCATATACTTCATACCTGCCTCTTTGGCTACCTTAGCCCACTCTGTGGCGCTAAAATGTTTTGGGTTAAACTGATCGGCTAACCTGGCATATTCCTCTGCCGGTATCTTTTGATTGAACATGGTCCATTCACCCGTGGCTGGAATTGCATATAAGCCCCAATGGATGAACATCCCAAATTTCTGATCTGCCCACCATTGCATCTTTTCGGGCGGAAGATTAGAGCCCGGGTCCGATACACCCTGCCCTGCACCCTTTAATGCGGGGTATACCTTACCTTTTTCCATTGACTTTCTTTCTGCGTCGCTCATTTGCTGGCTCTTCACCACAAAAGAATGGCTCAATAATGTTAGCAGCAAGCAAGCCGCCTTGATCGTGTTTTTTTTGTTAAACATAATTAGGGTATTCGTACAGTAACAATTCAGCCAAATAGCAATGGTTTAAACCTTTTGTATAATAATAAACCCAACGTTTTTCAGGACGGTTTAATAATTAAGGTGTACGCCACGCTAAATTAATTAAAGTCGGCGGTGCTGAATTTCCTAAACCAGACTTTATTTTATACAAAAACGACCTCCGGCCGGTGTCCCTTCCGGCTTAGCAAAAACTCATCACTTCCGATATGTAAGCGTTTTTACCTGGTTACAATGCAAAACCGTTGTCCATCTCCAATAGAAAATGAAGTTGTCAAGCGTAAGAAAATATATATTGATATATGAGCCTTAGATTACATTACATTTATTAATTTGCCTGGCTCCGATCTGTTCAATATGATTGCTATTATAAATATCATTTTCTGTCTTTCTTTCCTGGTTTTCGCTTACCTTAACCTGAATGATGTCGATCCATGGCTTTGGGTACCAATCTACCTTAGTGCGGCGGTGTGTTGCGGGCTAGTAGTTTTTCACCAGGTTTATCCGAAGTTGTATCTATGCCTGATCGCGATATACCTTGTTCACGCAGGTATCATTTATTTTTCTAAAGATGGTGTCCGCGACTGGGTAACAAAATATAACAGGCCAAGTTTGGTAGAAACGATGCAGGCAGACAAGCCTTATATAGAAAAAACGAGGGAGTTCTTTGGCTTGCTGATCATTGCCGGCGCATTGCTCATCAATTATATCGCGGCCTGAGCAGCACAGATCGGTCAACCCTGATGATTTGAAGATATGTTCACTTATGATATAGAAAAATTTAAACCCCTGCTTACAGATCTCATTGTAACGCATGTAAGCCCGGATGCAAAAGACTGGCTGCTGGCCCTGGGAGCCCCTGCTGCATCTGCTACAGCATTTAATGCTGCCTTTGCCGCTTTGCCGCGTAAGACAGGAAAAGCGCCGGTCAATGCCGGTCCTGAAAACGAAGCTGGTTTATCGGCTATCCGTAAAGATTTTTCGATCGCAGGATGGTCGGTTGACAGGCTTGCCAGGGTATGGCTGTTGTTAACGCTTGATACCACCGATAAGGAGCGTTATAAAAGCAATATCGAAAACCTATTTTTAGCTGCTGAAATGAACGAATTGGTGGCTTTATATTCGGCTTTGCCTCTGCTTGCTTACTCCCCGATATGGGTACAACGCTGTACGGAAGGTAACCGCAGCAATCTGGGCGTTGTGCTCGAAGCGATTATGTATCACAACCCCTACCCTACGGAAAACCTGCCCGAGCCGGCCTGGAACCAAATGGTGCTAAAGGCACTTTTCACCGAAAAAAAGCTGGAACTGATCACGGGATTGGACCAGCGTGCCAATGCCAGCCTTGCACATACATTGATCGATTACGCGCGAGAGCGCTGGTCAGCCGGCCGGAGTACAGATCCTATGCTATGGCGATTAGTAAGTCACTTTATGGATGAAGCGATACTGCAGGACATCAAGGAAGGATTACCGGGTTTAAGCGAACTTGAAAGGGAAGCGGTGGCATTAGCTATTGCCGAAAGTGGCTTTCAGCCAGCAAAAGAATTGTTGAAAGTTGATCCTATAAAGATGGCGGCGGGCAGAAAAACGAGTTGGAACGAATTTATTAACGATACAAAAAATTAATTTTGGGATATGTGTTGCAGCAATTTTGAAAACAGAGAGCAAATACCTGGCGAAAAACCAGAGTCATTTGACATAACCGCCGTAAAAGGTATGCGTTTTTTTGACCCGCATGTACATATGACATCCCGTACTACTGATGACTACCAGGCTATGGCTGATGCGGGCGTGGTTGGGCTGATAGAACCGGCTTTCTGGCTGGGACAGCCCCGGACGGGCATTGACAGCTTTCGCGATTATTACAGCAGCCTGGTTGGCTGGGAAAGATTCCGCTCATCGCAGTTTGGCATTAAACATTATTGCACCATAGGGCTTAACTCCCGCGAGGCAAACAATGAAAGCCTTGCAGAACAAGTGATGGAAATACTTCCGCTGTTTGCTTATAAAGAGGGTGTTGTGGGTATCGGTGAAATAGGTTTCGACGATCAAACAGCCGCTGAAGAAAAATATTACCGCTTGCAACTGGAACTGGCCAGGGAAGCCGGCCTGCCGGTACAGGTCCACACGCCGCACCGCGACAAGAAAAACGGCACACGCCGTAGTATGGACATCGCGATAGAACATGGCATTGATCCTTATAAGGTCATCATTGATCATAACAACGAGGAGACCGTTAAAGAGGTCCTTGACCGGGGTTTTTGGGCCGCATTCACGATTTACCCCTTCACCAAAATGGGTAATGAGCGCATGGTTGAAATCGCCAGACAATATGGCCCGGAGCGGATCATGGTCAATTCGGCTGCTGATTGGGGCATCAGTGATCCCCTGGCTGTGCCGAAAACCGCCGCACTAATGAAAATACGCGGTATCAGTGACAAAGATATCCAATTGATCACCTACGGTAACGCAATTACCGCTTTTGCCCAAAGCGGACAGCTCGATGAAACTGATTTCGCCGCGGTGAGGAACGTTGATCAAAGCGTAAAATTTGAAGGTAACAGTATATTGCGCGGCGGCCAGCAACCGAGAATCGATAAATCATCCATCATCATTAGCTAATCGTGATCTTGAGGAAACTGTACATTTATCTTCAGCTCATGCGGCCCGCCAATATTGTTACTTCGGTCGCAGATATTCTGGCGGGGATCGCTATTGCCAGTGCTCCGGGTACTTTAACGGAAAGAGCCTGGCCAACGGCCCTCCTCCTTTGCCTTTCCACAGCTTGTCTTTACGGCGGCGGTATTGTTTTTAACGATATTTTCGATGTGGAGACTGATAAGATTGAACGGCCTGAAAGGGCTATCCCCTCAGGCAAGGTTAGTTTACCGGAAGCTTCAGTGCTCGGCACGTTGTTGTTAAGCGCAGGCATTTTATTGGCATTTCTCGTTTCGGCGGCATCTGGTATACTCGCGGCAGCTATCGCGCTCTGCGCGCTGCTCTACGACAAGTTTGGCAAGCATCATCCCTTTTTCGGGCCGCTTAATATGGGGTTGTGCCGGGGATTAAACCTGTTGCTCGGAGTCAGCATCATACCGGATGCGCTCAACCATTGGTCAATGTTAGCATTGGTGCCTGTGGTTTACATATTCTCGATCACCCTGACCAGTCGTGGCGAAGTTCATGGGGGCAAAAGGAACAACTTGTATATAGCGGCATTTTTGTACGCCTCGGTCATCGCCTTTATCAGCTACTTTTCGTACGTTAATAACCGGCTGCTATGGTCACTGCTTTTCATCTTACCCTTTACCTGGATGATATCCAAACCGTTGCTCAGAGCTATAAGAGAGCCTATCGGCAAAAATATTGGTAATGCCGTAAAGGCCGGGGTGATCTCCCTGATATTGATGGACGCTTCCTGGTCTGCCACATTCAGCTCACTTACATTCGCCCTGATGATCGCCTGCCTCTTACCACTCTCCATGTGGCTGTCGAAAACCTTTGCAGTCACCTAATTAATTTCAATAACAATAGATCTTCCTCCGATGGAACATTTGCAACAGAACTTCAGCGTAAAATATAGTTATAACGTCTTTTTTACTTCGGCTTTATTCGCAAAGGACAATCCCCTTCTGAACGATTTTCTGACAAACGCTGCTACTTCAGGCGCGTTAAGGAAGATTCTTTTTGTGGTGGATCAGGGGGTGGCCGACGCCCACGAGCATTTATGCTCTGATATCAGTTCTTATTTTCAGGCGCATACTGCTGTTCATCTGGTGCCCGAGATCTTGCTGATACCCGGCGGCGAGTACGTAAAGAATGATGAACGCTATTTTGATATGATCCTCGAAGCGGTAAATAATTACGGTATAGACCGGCATTCATACATCGCAGCAATTGGTGGCGGGGCCGTATTGGATATGGCAGGTTATGCTGCTGCAGTAGCCCACCGGGGAGTAAAGCTTATCCGCATACCAACAACTGTGCTGTCTCAGAACGATTCAGGGATCGGCGTGAAGAACAGCATCAATTATTTCGGGAAAAAGAATTTTCTGGGCACATTCGCACCGCCTGCCGCTGTTTTTAATGATGACCAGTTTTTGACCACGCTGACCGACCGAGACTGGCGTTCCGGAATATCCGAAGCTATCAAAGTTGCCTTGATCAAAGACCCTGTTTTTTTCAACTGGATAGAACAGAATACACCCGCCCTCGTGAGCCGCGACGCGACAGCAATGAATTACCTGATTTGGCGCTGCGCGCAGCTGCACATGCAGCACATTGCCGGCGCCGACCCCTTTGAAAGCGGCTCATCACGCCCTTTGGATTTCGGGCATTGGAGCGCGCACAAACTGGAATTTCTCAGCGGTTTCGACGTTCGACATGGTGAAGCAGTAGCCATGGGGATAGCCCTGGATACGGTTTATTCCTGCCTTTGCGGCCGTTTAACCGTTGCGGACAGTGAGCGCGTGGTAAGCCTGATCCAAAACTTAGGTTTTGAAATCAGCCATGGGCTCTTAAAGATCAACGGAGATGACAGCCCATTATTGCACGGCCTGGAGGAGTTTCGCGAGCATTTAGGCGGGGAGCTCACCATTACGTTACTCAATGCTATTGGCGAAGGTGCCGAGGTGCATGAAATTGATACCCAGCTTTTGAAACAAGCGAGTATTGAACTATACAACCGGCAATTCGAACTTCAGCAAACGCAAATTTAAACAATACAAACATCTGCCCTCATGAAAATAAATGCAGCGCACCTGACCTATTGTACGAATATCCATCCCGCGGAGAACTGGCCGGAAACTTTCGGGGCCCTGAAAAACCATTTCCCGGCAATCAGGGCTGCCCTTGCGGGGAAGGAACAAATGGGTATTGGCCTGCGCCTTTCTAATATGGCCAGCCTGGGTTTGCTGGCAGAGGAAGATAATTTAGCGGAGTTTAAACAATGGCTGTTTGATCATGATGCTTATGTTTTCACGATGAACGGTTTCCCCTATGGCGGTTTCCATAACACCGTAGTTAAGGACGAAGTGCATGCGCCGGATTGGACAACAGTTGAGCGCGTGGATTATACCTTACGCCTGTTTCATATACTGGGCGAATTACTTCCTGAAGGTTTGCAGGGAGGGATTTCAACCTCACCCTTAAGCTATAAACCATGGCATGCGGCCGGTGAGGCCAGGAACACTGCAAGGGCGATCGCCACGGAGAATATTTTAACAGTGATGGCTGCACTTTTTAAAATATACAGTTCGGCCGGAGTCCTGATGCACCTGGATATCGAACCCGAGCCGGATGGCTTCCTGGAATCAGGCCGGGAGTTTATAGATTGGTTTGAAAACGACCTGTTGCCGCGTGGTATTTTATTGTTGGGAGAACAGTTTGGCCTGTCTCCGGCTGATGCAGAAGAAGCTGTCAAACAACACATTAACCTATGCTATGACGTTTGCCATTTTGCTATCGGCTATGAGGAACATGAGTGCGTCATTGACGAACTGGCCGCGAAAGGTATCCAGGTAGGCAAGATACAAATCAGTGCTGCCTTGAAGGCCCATCTTCCGGCGGAATTGGCGATGAGGGACGAGGTGACCGACGAGCTTGCCAGATTCAACGAGCCAACGTATTTGCACCAGGTGATCGCGAAAACCGCAAATGGAGAATTGATCCGTTATCCGGATTTACCGGAAGCCCTGGCAGATAACCAGACCCCGGCAGTCAATGAATGGCGTGCGCACTTTCATGTGCCTGTTTTTGTTGAGGATATGGGTGTGGTGCAATCAACACAAAACGATATTGTCAGAGTGCTCAACAAATTCAGGAACGCTGCTTTTACACAACACCTGGAAGTGGAAACATATACCTGGAGTGTATTACCGGATGAGCTGAAAGCACCCTTAACGCAATCGATCATCCGGGAATTGGATTGGGTTAAAGCGCAAATATCATAAGAAAGAAGCCAATATGAATAAAACGGTAGTTATCGATGTAGTGGGTTTATCCACGTCTCTGATCGGCGAGCATACGCCATTTCTTAAATCTTACATCAAAGGCAGACATTTGACGCATATAACGCCTGTATTGCCTGCTGTTACCACCGCCATGCAGTCCGCCTACGTCACCGGCAAATTTCCTGTTGACAATGGCATTGTAGGTAATGGGTGGTATGACCGCGCGGATTGTGAAGTAAAATTCTGGAAGCAGTCAAACAAACTCGTTGAAGGACAGAAAATATGGGAAAAGGCCAAGAGCGAAGATCCATCTTTCACGAGCTCGATAATGTTTTGGTGGTACAATATGTACTCCTCGGCGGATTACTCCGTGACGCCCAGGCCAAATTACCTTGCCGACGGACGAAAAATACCGGATTGTTACTCGGAGCCTGCCGACCTGCGTGACCACCTTCAGGCGAAGTTGGGCCAGTTTCCGCTTTTTCAGTTTTGGGGGCCCGGCGCCAATATCAAATCAAGCCGTTGGATAGCTGACGCTGCAATGGAAACAGATACGCTGCATGACCCGACGCTAACACTGATATACCTGCCTCATCTGGACTATTGCCTGCAAAAATTCGGTCCGGATTTACCAATTATTGCCAAAGACCTGAATGATATTGATAAAATTATCGAAGATCTGGTTTCGTTTTACAGGAAAAAAGATGCCGAGATCATTATCCTTTCCGAATATGGTATCTCCCCGGTGGACCGCCCGGTTCATTTAAACCGGGTATTGAGGCAAAACGGCTTGTTAGGCATCAGGATTGAGCGTGGACTGGAGATACTTGACCCTGGCGCTTCAAAAGCCTTTGCGGTAGCTGATCACCAACTGGCACATGTCTACATCAACGATGCGAGCGTAACGGCAAAAGTCAAAGCGCTGCTTGAAGCCGTGCCTGGTGTTGAACGGGTGCTTACCCGGGAAGAGCAGGCCGCATATCACATCGACCATCCCCGGGCCGGCGACCTGGTCCTGATCGCTGATGAAAGAAGTTGGTTCACTTATTACTTTTGGCTGGATGACGCGCTTGCCCCGGATTACGCGCGCGTAGTTGACATCCATAAAAAACCGGGTTATGATCCTGTTGAGATGTTTATGAGCTCAAAGCTCCGCGCCGGCTACAAGTTGCTGCGCAAAAAGGCTGGTTTCAGGTATGTGATGGATGTCATTCCCCTGGATGCCGCCCTGATTAAAGGCTCTCATGGCCGGGTGGATGTACCGTCAGAATATCAGCCGGTGATCATTACCGATAACCCATTGGAAAAACAGGACCTGATAGCGACCGACATTCATGATATCATCTGGAGGCACCTGAAAAATTGATTAGCTAAGCTGGCCTTGTATACTGATTGCCGGTTGTTCAAATGATCATCCTGCCATCCGATATGGTCCTTTTTATTAACTGTTCAATATTACAAAAGCAGTTATTCAAAATTCCACCACGCAACCTGTTTGAGGGGGCTGCCTAAAGTGTAAGGCTCCCCAATACGCGGAACGTTTAGTTCGACACCCAACTCCTTTGCTGCAGGCACAAGCCTTTTTATCGGTTCGTTCCAGGGCTGGTTAGCTTCAATAAACTTAGCCCAGTGAATAGGCTGTAACAAACGGGCATGCAGGTCAGCAGCAGCCTGTGCGGGTTGCCCTAACCACAGGTGCGTCCATGGCCAATTGGGGCTATACTGTCCGCATTCCAAAAACGCCAGATCAAATGGCCCGAATTGCTGGCCTATTTGTTTAAAATGCGGCCCGTACCCGCTATCGCCACTGTAAAACAGCCTATAACTGCCAATCTGAAAAACGTAAGAGGCCCATAATGTTTTATTCTCATTCTTATACGTACGATTGCTGCGATGTTGGGCTGGGGTGGCGGTAATCCGAATACCACCGGACAACGTAATCGATTGGTTCCAATTAAGTTCGATGATCTTTTTAGGGTCAAACCCCCAGTATACCAGATCAGCGCCTACTCCCATCGGCACGATAGCCATTTTAATACGATCTTTTAATTTTTTCAAAGTTCGATAATCCAGATGATCGTAGTGATCATGAGAAATGATCAGCGCATCTATTTGAGGCATATCATCGGCGTGATAATGCTTTGTACCCGGGAATGCGGTAATCAATCCGGGCACCGGTCCGGCATGATTGCTAAAAACCGGATCAATGAGCATATTAAACTGTCCGCTTTTTATAAGTAAAGACGAATGTCCAAACCAAACGATCGTAGGTGCAGGAGCAGCTAATGAATTCAGATCGGTTTTAATCCACGGAAGTGCATGAGAAGGCCTGATGGTTTCAGGACGTCTGCTCAAAAAAAGAAATTTACGTTTGACCGTAGAATCGGAAAGTTCAGCCAAATTTATAAAAGCTCCATTTTTATAATTTGGTAAAGAATCCAACCGGGTAAGTTCTTCGCCATCCGGATTTTTACCCAGAGATTTAACTACGCCGCAACCGTCGACCGTCAATAATAACAGTGCAGCCAACACAATTCCCAAACACGCTCTTTTCATGCACTAAATGATGAATGTAACGCTTAAAAACAACATTTATTTTATCGATGCGTAATCTGTCTTCCCGGCTGCCATATTCCCACAATTTGAGCCGGCCGTTCTGAATTTATTTCAAAACATAACAAAAGACGATTTTAAGGCAGGTGAGTTTCCGACGCAAGCCGGCCAGTGTCCGAGAACGATATTGTTGGCTATCGACGGCGAGACGAAATTATCGTGGGAACAAGGGCAGACTCAGAAACAACTCTGATAACACTTTACTCCACCTCAATTCAACGTAACCGGATCCCCCAGGGACGTGCTAATCTTCGCGATTTTTAATTACAAGGTTATCTACGCTGAGATTACCGACATGGAGGTTTCTGATTACAGCTTTTTTAACCATGATTCGGCTAATCACCAATGCGCCTATAGCAATCGCGCCAATAGCCATAGATCCCAATGCTAACACAGCAATTGCTGATGCCCCGGTTGCAGAAGCTCCGGTTACCCCGACACAGTTTGTTTTGCCCGTTTCCTTTTCAAAAAGTTTCATGTGATTTTTAATAAAGTCTCTCAAATACGTAACACGACTTGCCTATAATCATTTGTAATTTCCAATTCACCGGACGGTTATTATTTAGTTGCGGAATAGCCAGACTATGCCATCCGCTACCGGATCATGTGAAAATATTTCTCCCTGTTTTCAAATAGCACCCAGATGAGCACCGCCCAAAGCACAAGCACCATCGGTATTCCCGAAGATAAAGAAATAACAGTTAACAATATGCCAACCATAACTGGAAAAATGATCACCGCGCCTAAAGCCCTGAAACGGGGAATAATCACCAGGATCCCTCCAATAATTTCGGCGATGCCGATAAGTGGCATCAGCCATTTGATCTGCATAATGGCGCCAAACATGGCCATAGCATTTGGCGGCATATCTTTTGGTACAGGCATGTAATTTAAAAACTTGTTCAGGCCTGCATTGATAAACATCAGCCCGAATAACAGGCATGCAATGAATAGGATTTTGTTTTTCATTTTTTATGTGGTTTAATTGTTTTTTAGTAATTCAATATGGACGGCCTTACACTTTCACCTTTTTCCAGTTCCCTTTTTTAAAGTAATACCAGGAAACCAGGGCTAAAAGCGCCTCCGCCGCGGGCACCGCTGCGATGGCGCCTGCCGAATGCCATCCTAAGCCTTTTGCGAGTAAGTAAGCTAAAGGCACCTGAAAAAGCCAGAAGCACCCAAAATTGATCCATGTAGGCGTTTTGGTGTCACCGGCCCCGTTTAAGGCCTGGCTCATGACCATGGCTATAGCATAAAAAATAAATCCCGAACCGATGATCCGGAGCGCCGTACTGCCAAAGTTCAAAATAACGGGTTCGGTTGTAAATATGCTGATGATGGGACGGGCAAAGAACAGGAACAGCAGCATGACGAAACTCATCAATACAGCATTATATCGCGCCGTAAGCAACACACTTTGAGCCGCCCTTTCAACATGACCTGCACCTAAATTTTGCCCTACCAGGGTCGCAGCAGCATTACTTAACCCCCAGCATGGTAAAATAAAGAAAACAAAATTCCGAAAAGCGATCTGGTAGCCGGCTGAAGCTGCTGTACCGCCGGTTTCAGCAACCAACCGCGTCAAGATGATCCAACTGCCGCTTGCAATGATAAATTGAAAGGTTGCCGGCCAGGCCACAGCGATGATGGTCTTTACCACAGCGGGATCCCAATTAAAGTGGACACTGCGAAATTTCAGAATGCCGCTGCCTTTAAACAGGTGGTATACCTGGAAGGTCACCCCGCAACTCCTTCCAATTACGGTGGCCATAGCAGCGCCCTTCAACCCAAAAAAGTGAATGAAAACCGGGCAGAGAATAATGTTTATAATGCTTGCAATCCAAAGGCTCTTCATCGCCATGGCGGCGTCACCCGCGCCGCGAAAAATTCCGTTGATCAGAAACAACAGGATAATAATAAGGCTGCTGCCCAGCATGATCCGGGTAAAAATAGCTCCGTCCCTCACCACTTCTTCGCTTGCACCCATTAACTTTAAGATCTCAGGTGCATATAAAACACCAGCCATGCTTACTATTATAGTTGTAATCAGGCAAATTACCAGCGCCTGGGCTCCTGCATGTGCCGCGGCTTCCGGTTTCTTTTCACCAATCCTTCGCGCTACGATTGCCGTGGCCGCGGTGCTTAAGCCAATAGCGATGGAATAGACAATGGTGATCACCGACTCCGTTAAACCTACCGTGGCTATAGCGTTTTGTCCAAGTTTACCTACAAAGAACATATCTACCACCGCAAAAACGCTTTCCAGGCTTAATTCCAGGATCATTGGGATAGCCAGTAAAAAGATGGCTTTCGGGATACTGCCTTGTGTATAATCCTGCTGCTCGCCGTTTAGAGAAAGCTTAATGGCGTTCCAAAGCTTTGAGCTTGTAATTTGTATTGTACTCATCGTTATTTGCTTGTTTAAAAATTTTGTACGGTTTACTTTGTTGTTTTCGTAACACGATCCTAATTGATCATAAACTTAATCAACGATACAAAGATGGGATGCACGCCGGTGTTTCGCAGTGTGCAAAAGCGACAATCCCGGGGGTAATTCGCGACAAGATTATTTCCACTACACGTCTGCTTCGCTCATAATCTCCACATACCCTGCGGTTCCATGCACACGAATGCGTTGACCGTCTTTAATCAGCTTGGTCGCGTTTTCCACGCCAACAACCGCCGGCAAACCGTATTCACGGGCTATTACCGCGCCATGTGTCATCAGTCCGCCAACTTCCGTAACCACGCCCTTGATGGCTAAAAATAAAGGGGTCCAGCTTGGGTCGGTAAAGGTTGTAACCAGGATATCGCCATCTTCCAGATCAGCACCTTCTACGTTTAGCACCACTCGTGCGCGCCCTTCAACTATGCCGGAAGAAACAGCGAGACCGGCCAGGGCCCCTGCCGGGATATTTTCCCGTCTGTAATGACCTGTTATTACCTCACCTTCAGATGTAATAACTCGTGGCGGCGTCAGCTTTTCATAAAATTGATAATCCGTTTTGCGCTGGTCAATAAGCTGGTAATCTACTTCTCCGGTACGCACCGCCTCCTGCAACTCTTCAAAATAAAGATAATAGCTATCTTTTTCATCATGAAGCACACCGGCTTTTACAAGGCGTTCGGCTTCCTGAAGCAAAGCCTGCTTATAGATAAAGTACCTGCTCACGATATCGTATTTCGGATATTCGCGGTAGCCGATAAAATTCCGCAACAGGTCAATCATCTGCTTCGTTTCCCGGGCTTTTTCTTCACCATCAGGCAATTGTTTCAAGCGCAACATTAAGTCTTGTTCTTTTTCTAAGGCTGCCTGCTTCCCCTGCTTAAATCTTCGGGTGCTCTCCCCTGGTTCGAGGTTTTTGGTATTACTCAAGATCATCGGAACCAGCGCACCTGGATTTTCCCTCCATCGGGTACGGGTAATATCGATCTCGCCGGCGCAACGCATACCATACTTGTTAAGATAAGCAATGAAAGCGTCGTGTACTTGCGATCCGCCCTCCAACTGGCATAACCCATTCAATAAATTATTCTGTTTTGCCCCTTGCAGATAGGCGATGACCTCCGGATAGGGACGAATCACATCCGCCAGGTCCAAAAGTTCAAGGCCCATTTCTGAGGTAATGTTGTTTGGAACAGAAAGCGACAGAACATCTGCTGCGTTGATTTCACCAAGCCACTCTTTCATCTTGTCATTGATCCAGGCCGATGCATGGATGGCCGCCATGATCACGTTCAGATTTTTCTTTTCTAAAGACAGCTGCCTCCGTTGCTGCATATCGTCCAGGATGTAATCAAATACATCGGGTCCTGTTTTTGCCCGGATGTTATCTTTCAATGCTGATACCGACTTTTCACTGCTATTGATGAGATCGGCAACAATTCCCACGTCGTTCCCTACTTCCGTGAGTATATCCGACGCTGACATCCCGTGATGACCTTTAACCTGTCCGGGAATATTGGCTTCAGGGTCCTCTTTTACAAAGTTTCGATCGATTACAGTCATCAGTGCGTCTTTTATGAGCGGATCTGAATGCCCCAACACGTTCAACAGATTTTCCCTGCCTGCCGGCGAAGCCAGGCCCTTCGAGATATCAACAAATAACCTTCCGCCAGCCATTTTGAACATCGCGCGGTTTCCGGTTAACATCCAAACGGATATGCCGAGTGGTTTAAATGCATCAGTCATCATTTGTTGATGCCCTACAGATACATAAACCCGGTTCTCCTGATCGTCTGCCGCTGGCACAGGATATATTGTGGTGATTGGCCGGCTTTGTACAATATAGAATTTATCGTCAGCTAAACACCATTCAATATCCTGGGGATGGCCGAAATGTGCCTCGATCATCCTGCCCGCTTGTTCGAGTTTTAGAATTTGCTCGTCAGTTAGTGCTTGCATATGTTGTTGCTCCGGCCCGATCTCTGTTTGCCTGGTGCCGCCATTTTTAATGATCTCAATAGCGATCCTTTTCTCCGAAATCTTCTTTTCAATAATTCTTGACTCACGCACCTGGTAATTATCGGCGTTAACCAAACCAGAAACCAGTGCTTCCCCCAAACCAAAGCTTGCATCTATCGAGCTCACTGTCCTGTTTCCATTAACCGGATGGGCTGTAAACAGCACGCCTGCTACCTTTGCAGCTACCATTTGCTGTACAATAACAGCCAGGTAAACCTTGCGGTGATCAAAGCCATTCTGAAGCCGGTAGATTATGGCACGTTCCGTAAAAAGAGATGCCCAACATTTGCTGATGTGTTTTAAAATAGCGGCTTCGCCGATAACGTTTAGGTAGGTATCTTGTTGTCCGGCGAACGATGCGGTGGCTAAGTCCTCCGCTGTCGCACTTGAACGAACGGCGTAAGCGTAATCACTTCCATATTGGTCCATATGCGCAACGATCTGGCTTTTCAGTTCCTGAGAAAGAGCTATCGATTCTATCAGCGTTCTGATCTTTTTGCTTATTTCATTGATCTCATTCTTTTGGTTTTCGGTTAGCAATGCTAATTGCTCCAGCAGTGAATTAAACTCCTGGTCGTTCCCAACAGTTTCTTTAAACGCTTCAGTGGTTATACAAAAACCGTCAGGCACATTAAGCGCCTTAATTTTGTATAATTCTGCCAGATTTGCCCCCTTGCCCCCGATTAACTTAATAAACGTTTTATCGGCCTTTTTTAAATCAACAATGTATAAACTTCTGTTTTTCATATACCTCACTTGTCTTTAAACTGATTGGCTGTTTCATTCATAATTGCAATCGATCCTTCCAAAAATTTTTCGATAATTTTCAAATCTTCTTCAGCGAAAGAACCGATCAATTGCTCCGAATGGCTGCGATAATCCTTGTAAAGCGGAGCCATGAGCTGCATTATCTTTTCAGTATCCGGCACTACCAATACTTTTCGCCTGTCCGTTTTCGCAAATTCTCTTTTGACCAGGTCTTTTTTCTCAAACCGGTCAATCAAACCTGTAACAGCGCCGCTGGTAAGCCCTGTTACTTCCATAAGCTCACCGGCTGTCATGGCCCCTTTCACCAGGAAAAAGCCCAGGTATTTTTGATCGGTACCTGATAGTCCGGCTTTTCGAGCGATATTTTCATGCATTTGAATGGATGTATAAGCATACAACTGGCTTAGTTTTCTTATCCGGGTAATAGCTTCGCTTTTCACAATATCTTTGTAACTTTGATTATCTTAGTTACAAAGATAATTTTATTTTATTAATTGAAAGAAGTAATTTAGAAATCGGTGAATATAATTACGTTGTTTCCGCCTCCCGACCTTGACGAATATGTCGCTGGTATACTGACCATTGAAAGCAAAACCCTCAGTGCTGATTTTATTTTGCCGCTTTATGCCAATGGCTGCCCTACACTGGTATTTCAAACGGCATTAGGAAAGCGTTCTGAATCGGATACCGGATATCTTAACCTCTATGGACAAACAATCCAACCGAAAACGCTCATGATCAAACAGCCTTTTACGTTGATTGCCTTTTTTATGCTCCCACATATCGTCCAGAGCTTATTTGGTGTAAGTGCCCGTGAATTAACCGACAGCTATCTCGACTTAAGCGAGATCTCACATTTTCATCGCCATATTATTGATACTAAGTTTTTTTAATTGAATCAGGGCCACTTTCTCTTTTCCTTCGATAATGTGGTAAAACTGATTTACTTTCAAATTACGAAACCGTTGAACAGTATGGCTGCCAGCCCATGTTATTTCAAGCTCTTCGATAAGCCCGGCATGCCCTACCCCTATTTCCGCCTGTATGGGCGATGAACCAAAACTACCGCCCGAGTTTAGGTCGTGGTAAACATTTCTTTTAACACCATTGTCAACAAATGTTATTTTTAACCGACTGCCAATGGCAACCTTATTACATTTCACCCCTTCTGCCTTTATAGTTATCCAGTTATTATCGTTCTGACCAGGGTTTACGTACAAGGCACTGGTATAGGCATCGCCGGCGTAAGCCCCGCCCATTTCAATGAAGATATCCTGTAAACCACGGTTCCTGAAATCTGCAAACGCGACACCGTGGCCTTTTTGCAGGTTTCCCGTCCCGGAGACGCCTGTAATGTCCTCAAACCGCTGTCCGTCTAGGTTCCTGAACATTTTATTGGGTATAAGGGAGCCAAAATCGGGGTTGCCTGTGCCAAAATACAGGTCGGGAAAGCCGTCATTATCAATATCACCAAAGTTTGCGCCCATGCTGAACACTACTTTATCAAGACCCGTTTGTTTGGTAACATCAGTGAAAGTGCCGTTATGGTTATTTTTATACAGGTAAATGTTTCCTGCATTGGATATGGGCTTTCCGAGCGCTTCTGCAGCCGAATAATATCCCAGCGGGGCCTCGAATTTGTAATCTGCAATCAGGATATCCTGCCAGTCATCATTATTATAATCAAAAAACCAGGTAGTAAAAGTGCTGTTGGTATTTGCCAATATCCCGGATTGCTTGGTAACGTCTTCAAAGTCGGGGATATTCCCGCTGTTACCTTTATTTTTTAAAAGGTACTTACGCCCGTCCATTGTTGAAATAAAAATATCCGGCCACCCGTCATGGTTAAAATCTGCCGATGTAACCCCTTTTACGTATGACATTACATCGCAATGCGCTTTATGGCCAACCTCAGTAAAGGTACCGTTCCGGTTATTTATATAAATCATGCTCCGATGGATATTGACGCTGTCGCCGTTGTTAAAACCCTCCGCCCCTACAAATACATCAAGCCATCCATCATTATTAAAATCAGCCCAGACTGCCGCCTGTGTAGGGTGATAAAAAAGTAGCCCGGCGGGTATCGTTACATCCGTGAATGTGCCATCGCCATTGTTACGGAGCAGCGAGGCAGGCTGGTTGCCAAAACCGTTCTTTTTCCAGGCACCCCGCAGTACAAAAATGTCCATCTTCCCATCGTTGTTGTAATCAGTTTGCTGGATATTCAGCCCGCCTGTAAACTTCCCCAACCCGCTTGTTTCAGACTTGTCAATAAATGTTCCGTCCTGATTATTTTGAAAATAATGCATATGATCATCAAGTTCCGTTCCCGAGGTTACTATATCAAGGTAACCGTCGTTATTAAAATCATCTGCTATAACGCCACCCGCCCTGCTGTTCAGTTTAATACCCACATCGGCAGCCATATCGGTAAACGGCTTTATTTTTGTCGCGGATGTTTTATTGAGATTTGGGATTAAAAACGGCTTGGGCACACTATCGGGGTAGTGTCCCAATGTCATGTAAGCAATATTGAGCATCCAGCGGGATTCCAGGTCGGCCGGATGCTTCTTCAAAATGCTTTCATAAACTGCAATAGCATGTCGCGAACCGGTTTGATTTACATGAATCGCGTTATCCCTTATTGGGTAGGTACATGACATTCGGTTGTGGTTCAACATACAATTAGTTCGCTCGCCTAACCTCATGTAGGCCAGTGCCATATCCGGTTCAAATAAGTCACGCTTTGAGCTATCGGCCCCCATCATCATTTTTTCGTAGATGGCAACAGCCTGTGTTTCGTCACCGGTTTCCAATAAAAGCTTAGCCTTGGTATTTAAAAGATAAAAATCATTTTCCCTGCCCGGCAGTTTAAGTAAGCTATCGCACTGCGCCACTTTCGCTTCGGGACAAAACGGATTGCGGCTGTTGTAATCCTTTTGGTTCAGACCGGCAATGACCTGGATCATTTTACCCTCGGATGATTCGCGGCATGATGTAATAAATGACATGGCCGGTATCAAGAGCAAAAATTTTGCATAAATATTTAACGACGTTTTTCCACGGGCCAAATTCAAAGCAAAATTGATAATTACATTCTTCGGCATTTCGTTCTGTAAAATTAGCTACACATTATTTTTTCTTAAGACTCTGATCAATATTGAAGGTGTTATATTTTGAATACCACAAGCGGATTATTAAAGCTTAATTTCCCTACACCGGCCATCGTTAGATACAATCTTAACTTTCTGCACGTCCGGGCTTATTTTCAGAAACCTTGCCGATTGTGATAAAAAAGACGAGCCGTAATAAAACTCCTGCTTGGTAACCGAACCATCTTTTGCAGATACTTCCGCATAGGCATCCTGCGGCCCGATCTTTATGGTTTTTCCCGGTGCGTTGAGCTTTAACAACTTCAAATTGCCGTTATGCTCGCTGGCCGCGAGGTAGTAACGGCTATCGTTCCCCTTAAGTTTTACCAGGGCTTTCCCATCGCCGGGGAAACAGATCCCGCTTTGCAAAATCGTTAATGGCTTAAACCCTCCTTTACCATCACCTTTTAAAAGCAATCCGTTTAAGGCATCGTACCGGCCTACCGAAACATTTGTACTGTAATCGTTCCCGTTTATGGCTACGTCTAAATTGCCATCACCGTCAAAATCATCCACTACCATTCCGTTAATGGCAGAAACCTGCGCATAGTTTGGCAGAGGGTACATTTTAAATTTCCCGTTTCCTAAATTTTTGAGATAACATGAAGTAAGCGTATTGGCTTTTAACCGCAAGGCATTTTTCAGTTGTTCAGGCGATAACAAATCCTGCAACGTTGCGTGGCCAAAGGATCTGTAATTAACAAACTTTTTTCGGAGACTGATCATTTGCTTAATAGCATCGTCGCGAACAAAAGATGGAAATTCACGTTTCACCCCGTCAGTGTCGGGGAGGAATAGGGATGGAAAGGCATCAGTGGTTTTACGTTTATCAAAATCGCCTGCCGTGATATATACGGGCTCTTTATCGCTGGCTTTGAAAAAACTATTCTTTCCCAGGTTGCCAACAATATAGTCTATCTTACCGCAATGCCTGAAATCGCCGGCCGCGATGGAATTCCACCAGCCGATCTTATCAGCAATACCAGACGCTGCTGTGGAGTTAACGAATTTGCCCCCAACGTTTTTGATAAACGTAATGGGCATCCATTCACCCGCTATAACAAGATCCGGCCAACCGTCATTATCATAATCTGTAACCAGGGCATCACAGGTTAGCCCCAGATTTTTTAAGCAAGGGGCAACTGATGCCGTTACATCTGTAAATTGCAGCTTCCCGGGTTTACTGTCGTTTCGTAAAATAAAACTGGATACCGGGTTGGGATAATGCCAGGGATCAACCCGACCGGTTACCAGCAAGTCGAGCTTGCCATCCTTATTATAATCGAACGCTCTGACACATAGCTTACTTGTAAAATTACCGGGTAAGGCACCTTTTTGTTCGCTGAACCGCCCGCGGCCATCGTTAAGGTAGATGCGGTCTGCATAATTTTTTGAACCCGGCGCGCTTTCATATCCCCCGCTGGCCATATACAGATCTGGCTTCCCATCGCCATCGGCATCAAAGAACAATAAACTTTCATCCTTATAATTTGCACTGTCCGGTTTTACATCAATTAAATTTCGCTGATTAAATTTACCGTTAGCCTGCTGCAGGAAAACCTGAGCGGGAAATTTCGTGTTACCGCCAATAGCGATATCATCAAGCCCGTTGCCATCAATATCTTCGGCTGCAAGCGCCGGAGCGTACGCCGAAAATTTGTGAGGCAATAATTTCTGAATGGTAAAATCCGGAAAATCATCCTCCTTGTGCCTGTAACTAATACCTGCCGTGCCTGTAACTTCAGTAAACAGTGCCCCCCTGTTTTTTTGGGGTATAACCCAACTATAAGCCTGACGCGCATCATTGATATTTACTTTCAGCGTTTGATTAGCGCTTACATTTTTTAATACCTGCTTATAATTATTCGACCATCTCACTACTACAGAATCGAGCTTATTGACTTTGCCGAGGCCAAAGTGCGCGATGTTTTGGATAGAAGATAAATATCCACGATAAGGATTGTTCTCGTATACCTGGTGTTGCTTGCCTGCATAATAGATATCTACCCAGGCACCAATGCCATCCCTGTTAAAGTTGTTGCCATTCAATTTTACCTGCAAGTAATTTGATGGTTTGGAGGTAAGTGCGCGGCTATTGTTTTTATAGATAAGAGCCTCGTCATTGATGTTATTGATCACCATATCCATTGCACCGTCACTGTTCAGATCAGCATAAGCGGCGCCGTTTGAAAAGGTCGGTAAATCCAATCCCCATTGGCTGGAAACATCACCAAAGTTTAGGTCGCCATTATTTTGAAAAGCATAATTATGGATCTTGACTGTAGGAATCTGGTCAATAACAGTTTTTTTTGAGGCTGTGGAATAAGGATTGTTTCGGTAAACGATAAAGTCATGATCAGTAACATCCTTCGGAAATCCATTGGTTACAATGATATCACGGTAACCATCATTGTTGAAATCTGTTATCAAAGGCGTCCAGCTCCAGTCGGTCTCTGTAACTCCGCTCAAGAACCCGGTTTCACTGAATACGGAGTTCTTGATAGAATCATTCTGCCCCAATCCCGGCCCCTGGTTTATCTGCAAGGTGTTACGTGCATATTGATATTGGTATGCATAATGATTAAATAACTCGTACGACTGGTAGCTTTCCGGCATCGACATCATTTTTTTCCGGTAATTATCCGGTGGTGACATGTCCAGTTCAAATACATCGGCCAAACCATCGTTATTTAAATCTTCGATGTCCTGCCCCATCGAGTTCATCGAGGTGTGCTTAAAGTATTCTTTAGATCTATTGGTGAATGTACCATCACCATTATTGATGTAGAGAATATTGGGCGATATAAAATCGTCGGTAACATAAATGTCCTTCCAACCGTCTTTGTTTATATCCACAATAGTTGCCGCGTGCCCATAGCCTTCAATGGATATACCGGCTTTTTTGGATACATCGCTAAACACCGGGTGTTTAAGCTGGGCATCCCATTTGCTTTCATATAACCTCCCTGTACTCTTACCGCTGCCGTCCGCGATTATCGGGCGAAACTGGTTTGCGTAATAGCCATCGCCGGGGCGGTTAACGGTAAGATACATGTCCAGCTTGCCATCATTATTGTAGTCAAAAAAGGTTGCCATGGTAGAATATGCGTGTATATTTAGGCCATATTCTTTGCCTTCTTCCTTAAAGTGCGGTACCCCCTCTTTATCTGCCCCCTGGTTTATGTAAAGCAAATTTTGCCTTTTAACGCTATCCTGTAGCAGCGAATTGCATACATAAATATCCTGCAAGCCATCATTATTAATATCAATAACGGCAACGCCTCTGCCCCATTTTCCTAAACCATTAACGCCGGCTTTATCGGTGATATCATCGAACTTGAAGTCGCCACGGTTCAAGTACAGCTTGTTTGATACCATATTACCCGAAAAGTAAATATCCTGCAAGCCGTCGTTATTAAAATCACCTATACCAACTCCGCCACCATTGTAAACGTTGGCATTGTCAATCGGGTTGATAGAGTCGTTTTCGGTAATTAAATTATTGAAAGTAACGCCCGAATGCGAAGACGGTATCAATTCGAACAGTGTTGCTTTCTTTTTAGCACATGAAAAAAGAACAACACTAACGAGTAATAAAGCCGGGTAAAATTTCTTCATTTATAAATTGGTTTATATGGAAAAGATAGGCTGCTATGCACAGCCTATCTCTTTTAACAAGTCCGAAACTCTATACTTTTTAACTGCTATATATAAGCAAGTTAAGTATTAATAGCCAGGGTTTTGATGTCCGTTTACCTTAGGGTTATTATCCAGCTCGGCCTGAGGAATTGGCAATAGTTCATCTCTTCCTTTTCTGAAATATGGGAATGGGTCAGTGGTGAAGTATTGCTTTTTCCTCCAGCGAAGGATGTCGATATTTCGTATTTCTTCGCAACCCATTTCTACCATTTTTTCGTGCATGATGGCTTTTACCACATCAGCTTTTGACGCTACAGGAAATTGCGCTGTTGGATAAAGAGGCATAGCAACATCCGCACGTGCACGAACCATATTGAGGTAGTTAATTGCTGCAGGAATATTACCCAGCTCATTTTCACATTCGGCCAGCATCAATAAAACCTCGGCATAACGGATAATGCGTTGATTATTGCCGCCCGGGTGGAAACCCGCTGCCGGCAAACCTTCCTTGTAGATGATCATGAACTTACGAAAACTGATCTTTTTGGTTACGCCGTTCATCACTGACGAGTTGCCGTTCTGGTCGCCGTCTGTTAGCACCGACGCACCTTTATTATAAGTGTCGCCCGATTGGTAACAGGTGTAGTGAAAACGGGGATCAGATTTGGCCGCGCCGGTAGCAGTGTTCTCAAATTCGTTAATCAATTTGTTTGACGGAATAAGATTTCTCCATGCTATGGGGTTGTATTCCTGGTTACGTACGGTAGACTGCGCTTCAGTAGGACTGTCACCGCCCCAGTTAAATCCGCCGTCGCCTTTGTCAACAAAAACGATCTCGAAGATGGATTCGCTATTGAATTCGGTCTCCTCCTCAAAGTTGTCGAGGTACCTGGCAGTAAGGGTATAGCCGTTTGCTCCGGTTGTAGGGATCTTTAAAAGCGCAGCTTTAGCACCGGCATAATCACCGGTTTGCATTAATACGCGGCCCAGCATAGCATTTGCCGCAGAAGCGGTTGCCCGGCCTTTATCGGTACCGGTTTTTTCAGGAAGAACGGCTGCTGCATCCTGAAGATCTTTAACAATTAAGGCATAAACCTCTGCTTCGGATGAGCGTGGCTGAAAATCGCCAACTGCCTTAGCAGGCGTTGTATAAACCGGCACCCCTCCCCATTGTGAAACCAGGTCGAAATAAGCCCAGGCGCGCAAAAACTTAGCCTCGCCAACCAACCGGTCACGCAGGGCCGTGTTATCAGTTACATTAGGCCCATTCGCAATAACTACATTCGCCCTGAAAATAGTTGTGTACCAGGTATTCCAAACAGAGTTCATCACCGAGTTGGCAGGATCAACATTACCGTTAAGCATCTGTCCCCTTGGGGCTTCAAGCTGCCCGCCGCCGCTTGCAACTTCATCACTTCTGAGGTCGTGAATAAAAAACCACTCCCTTGATACCAGCCCCAGGCTATGTATGGCAACATAAATAGCGTTTACCCCCTTGGTTAACTGATCGCTGGTTTTGTAGTATTGGTTCGTTGTTACATTATTAGGGTCGCTGGTGTCAAGGGACCCTTTTTTGCAGGAGTTAACCGTTGCCGTTACCATAATAGCTGTAAGGGCCGACCATATGTATATTTTCTTCGTTTTCATTGCTGTATCTTTTTAAATTAATCATTAAAAGGTCGCCTGTAAACCTAGCTGAACTGTTCTTGGCTGCGGATACTGGCCGTAATCAATACCGTTGGTAAGGGTACCATTACGAGAGCCGATTTCGGGATCAAGACCTTTATATTTAGTAAATGTTAAAAGATTGGTTGATGCCACGTAAATCCTGAGCCTGTTCAACGCGTTGTCTGTTTTTGACTTTAACCATGAGGTTGGGAAATTATAGCCTATCTGCATATTTTTAACCCGCAGGTATGAGCCGCTTTCAATCCACCTGGTTGAAGGCCTTTTGTTGCCGTTCGGATCACCTGAAATGGCGCGCGGGATATTTGTGTTGGTATTTGTAGGTGTCCATGCCTTTAACACATTGGTACCGGCATTGAAAAGCCTTGGCATGCCTTCGAGGATAATCCTTTCGCCATTAAATATCTTGTTGCCATAAACGCCCTGGAAAAACACTATCGCGTCGAAATTTTTATAGGAAGCGCTGTAGTTTAACGAGTAGGTGAATTTTGGCAGATAGCTACCAATAAAAGTGCGGTCAGCATCAGTGATAACACCATCGTGGTTTATATCCCTGAACTTGATATCGCCGGGAGCGGCATTCGTTTGCTTTGCTGAATTAGCAACTTCACCGGCGTTTTGGAATATCCCATCTGCAATATAGCCAAAGAATGATTGAACCGGCTGCCCAACTGCTGTTTTGGTTATAGGATCACCACCGCCATAATCCGCGTCGCCGCCGGCGGTAATGGAAGCATTGGCGGTACTAAGCGTTAAAACCTTGTTTCTGTTGAGGGAAAAATTTCCGGTAATATCATATTTAAATTCGCCGTGTGTTTTATGATAACCTAAACTAACTTCAAAACCGCGGTTACGCATTGAACCCACGTTAGCTAAGGTCCCGGTACCGTTAAAACCGAGGCTGGGCGAGGTAGGTACTGTTAATAGAAGATTATCGGTTTTCCTGGTATAAACCTCGGCAGATAATGTAAAGACATCCTGGAACAAGCCCAGATCTAAACCAATGTTGGTTTGTTTAGTTGTTTCCCATGACAAATTGAGGTTACTTAAACCACTGTAAAACGAAGCATTTCCAAGATCGGCCAGTGAACCGTTGAACGGATAGGTAGCTATGTTAGATGATATCGGTTGCAAATAAGGATAATTGCCCAATACGGTGCCATTGATACCTGTTACACCATAACCGGCCCTCAGCTTTAATGACGAAACCGACTTGAGCGACTTCATGAAATCTTCCTGGTCTACCTTCCAGCCTAATGACGCGGCAGGGAAACTTTCATGTTTATGCCCCGGCGCAAATACAGATAAACCGTCGCGACGTATAGAGCCTGATATCAGATATTTGCCTTCAAAATCATAACCCAAACGGGCTACTTCTGAAACGAGGAGATTGGTGCCGTAGGTATAATTAGTGAAAAGATTAGTCGCGCCATTTAGTGTCCTTACCGTATTGGTATTTTGGTTACCCGAAGAAACCTGATTGTCGCCGCGTGAGCTTTGGGCCTCGTAAACTAAAACGGCATTAACATGGTGCTTGTTGCCGAACGTTTTATCGAAAGTAAGCTGCTGCGAGTACAGTTGCGTGGTGCTGGTGCCCCTGGTGTAATTAATAACCGCGGTTGGCGATTGAGAGGTACCACCGTCATTATAAATAGGCGTGTAAGTATTATTCATGTTGCTGCCATAATCAATACCATAAATTGATTTAAAGTTAAGCCATGAAGTAAACTTCAGCGTAGCGTAAGCATTACCGTGGATAGTATAACCGTGATTGGTATTATCAATCAGTTTGGCTGCCTCAATCGGATTGGTCGGGTCCGAGCCATCGAAACTATTTTGTGGCCCCATAAACCCGCCGGCGTTATTTGGATTGTAGATTGGCAGATATGGCTGCATCCTCACCACATTTGTTATGGCAGACCGGTTACCCGCATCTACGCCGTAACGCTGATGATTGATGATGGCATTGAATGTTTCGCCAAACGACAGGATTTTACTGATCGTATGATCGGCGTTAACCCGAATTGCCTTGTGGTAGGCACTCAAGCCCTGGGCGATACCCTGCTGATCGAAGTAATTTGCCGAAGTATAAAAGCGGGTCACCGCGTTGCCACCGCTCAATGCCACATTGTGCTGCTGGATAGGAGCATTACTCCTGAAATACGCGTCCTGCCAGTTGGTATTTGTTTGAGCAAAGGTTTGGGAACTACCCGCATAAATTGGTTTGTTAAAGTTTTCTGGCAGCAGGCGCGGCGGTATGGCTATAACAGGAGTGGCTGAACCGTTAAGAGCGCGCTCATATTGCAAGTATTGCTGGGTATTAAGCAGGTCATACTTTTTGATTACATTTTGTATGCCATAGTATGAGTCGATAGTTATCTCTGTGCGGCTATTGTTGCTCCCCTTTTTAGTGGTTATAATAATAACACCATTTGTACCCCTGGAACCATAGATCGCCGCAGCACTCGCATCCTTCAACACGTCGATACTTTGAATATCCTTAATATCAACGCCTGTGAGGCTGCCCGGATATCCATCAACGATGTATAAAGGATCAGATCCGAAATTCACAGAGCTAATACCACGCAATGAAATAATAGCCCCGGTTCCCGGACCGCCGTTATTGGTAACAGTAAGACCAGCTATACGGCCTTGCAAAGCTTCAATGCCACCCACAGGCAGAGAGGCAAGAGTTTTGCCGCTAACCGATGAAACCGCTCCCGTTACCTTAGCACGTTTTTGCGATCCGTAACCAACCACAACAACCTCTTCCAGGTTCTTGGTATCTTTTTTCATTTGCACCTTTAGCTCGGCAGCGCTGGTAACCGTTATCTCTTGCTGTGCAAAACCAATTAATTTGAAAACGAGCACGGCTGAATTTCCGGGCACTGCTATTTTGAAGTTACCGCCGGCATCAGTAGTTACGCCTTGTGTTGTGCCTTTTATGGAAACCGCTACGCCGGGCAGGGGTTGGTTATCGTCATCAGTAACTTTGCCCGAAACGTTGAATGCAGGCTTCATTTTCAAAGCGCCATTTTTGTTAATGGTAATGCCATTCAATGAACCTGCTGAACCACGATTATGTGCAATTGACACCGATGGCATTGCGAGCGCGCATCCGGTTAAGATGAGCGTAGCGTAACGCCATTTGTTATTATAAATTTTTTGTAAAGAATACTTCATGTTATTAAGGTTTAAAATTTTCGATTCGATTAAGGAAACGTTGACGTGATTTGCTCTCGGGGCAACATTTACCGATATCGTTTAAGCTGTAAATGCCTAAAATTATCCTGGCCTTACCTAATGGTAACTACCGGATTTAAATGAACGACGAAACCTATCCGTTAGCTGTTCCGTACTTATCCAGGATCTGAAAATCTCTTTTTTGTCTTTCCATAATTTTTCTTGTTAGTTAATTGATTGATAATTGATATGTAGGTGTTATTAGTTTTCAATTTCAAACAGTATCCCACGCCGAACCGGACAGCAAACGACAAATGCCACGAATGCTCCATTATTGGTCAACATGTTTATAATTGGTAATCTGTACGTTGTAATGCCAACAGTACTTATTGTTACATCCTGCAAAAAGCAGGTTGTAATAACAGGGGTAAAATTATCTTTCGCGGTTGGGCAGGTAGCGCAGTATTTATCTTAATCTTACAACATTTGTTTAAGCAAGTTCCCTACAACAAGGTTTTCTTTCCATGTTAAAACAGTTTTCCCGCATGATATATGACGTGCCTCAATGTAGATTTTTGAGACCGATAAAAATTACAAATAACTGATTTTAAGCTATTTAAATACAAAACAAAAATCAAAACGAGTTGAACACTGGTGATTTTCTTTACCAGAAACTGGCACTGGTTTGTTAATTTGAAGGCAAAAATACCGCCAACAACAATCGATTGCGAAACTTGCCCGAAACACGGTATTTAGGTATTGTTAAAACAATAAATCTTATTGATTTATAGCTATAGAAATAATAAATATTTTTAGCATACCTGCTTACAGGAAACAAATAAGGACAGCCTCGCGCTGTCCTTACAACCAATTTTAAAAAAAGAAAAGTAATAAAGGTGAGGTATTATATCTTGTAAGTATGTGATAAAGTATTTGCGCGTTAACGCAAATGCTACAAATAATTATTGATCATATCAGTAAACTTTGTTAAGGTTATGTAGTCCAGGATTAGTACACCTCAAGCAATCAAATGTATTAAGGATGGTAAACTTTAAATGACACACATGTTGAAAAGGTTAACACATTGGTTTACTAAACGCACAATCGCTCCCCCATTCCTAACTTATTGCTGTTCTTTGTAGACTATTGCAAAATGCCCTAAACAATTGTTATAGCACTTTCAACAATTGTTGTAATAGTATGATTATGGGTTAGCCTATTTTTATCAGCAAGCCGGCCGGCAATTTTGACTGCCGCGAAACCTAAAAGAACATCAAATGAATCTAAGGATCTTTTCTCTTACCCTGTTGGCAATCGTCTTGTTATTTGTTGGTAATGCATCAGCCCAAAACAAAAAGTTTTATATTTTTTTGTGCTTCGGCCAATCAAATATGGAAGGTAACGCACGCATACAGCCACAGGATACCGTAGTTGATCCGCGTTTACAAGTACTGGAAACTGTTGACTGCTCTAACCTTAAACGGGCAAAGGGCAACTGGTACACCGCCGTACCACCATTAGCACGCTGCAATACCGGCCTCACCCCTGCCGACTACTTTGGCCGCACCCTGATAGCAACCCTGCCCAGCGATGTAACAGTTGGTATTGTGAACGTATCGGTAGCTGGTTGTAAAATTGAATTGTTCCAAAAAGACAGTTATAAGGACTATGCAGCCACCGCCCCTTCCTGGATGGTGAATATGATCAACGAATATGGCGGCAATCCCTATGGCCATTTGGTCGAGATGGCTAAACTGGCACAAAAATCCGGTGTAATTAAAGGCATCTTGCTGCACCAGGGCGAATCTAACCCAAATGATACGCTTTGGACACTGAAAGTGAAAGGCATTTATGATATGCTATTAAAAGATCTTCACCTGAAGTCCAAAAAAGTTCCCTTGCTGGCTGGCGAGCTTGTTAATGAAGACCAGGGCGGCAAGTGCGCTGCTATGAACCACATAATTGATAAGCTTCCTGAAGTTATCTCCAACGCATATGTGATCAATTCAAGCGGCTGCCCGGCCGCATCAGATAAGCTGCACTTCACCGCTGAGGGTTATCGAGTTTTAGGCACCCGATATGGATTACAAATGCTCAATCTGTTGGGTTACAAAGCATCAGCCACCACCTATCCTATACAAGTTCAAACAACAGGGAATGCCGGCAGGTAACATCGATATTTTTCTATCCGATAAAATGAAAACTTTCTTAAGCCACACTTTTGACATCTATTTTCTTCACCCGGTACTCGGATGGCAGAACATTATATTTTGCCTTGAATGATTTGGTAAAATAATGAGGCGTCGAAAAACCGATGGAGTATGCTATCTCTGCAATGGTCAAATCGGTTTTTTCGAGCAGTATGGCTGCTTTGTCCAGTTTTATGGAGCGGATAAACTCCACAGGTGGCTCGCCGGTTAGTTCGGTGATCTTGCTATAGAATGATCCCCTGCTCATACTAAAATGATGGCTGATCTCCTCGACGGAAAATTTAGGGTTGTTGATGTTTTTCTCAATATACATCACCACATCTTTAATGAACCGTTCTGACGAGGATTCGATATCCATGTCTGCCGGGATAACTTTTATTTTTTTCTGATAGGTTTCTTTAAGCGACTTATTTAGATGAAGCAGGTTTTTAATTTTGATATTCAGGATATCGAAGTTGAAAGGTTTGGTCAGGTAATCGTTCACGCCCAATTCCAGCCCTGCAAGTTGCTCTTTTTGGCTGGCCATCGCCGTTAATAATATAATGGGAATATGGCTGGTCCTTTTATCAGCCCTAAGTTTACAACTTAGCTGAATCCCATCCATATATGGCATACTGATATCACTAACTATCAGGTCGGGATGGACGGCAAGTGCTTTATGCCACCCTTCACGGCCATTAGCCGCCTCCGAAACTTTGTAAGTTGCAGCCAGGCTTTCTGACAAGTATTGCCTCATTTCATCATTATCTTCAATAACCAGAACATGGAGCCGGTTAACACCTGTGGCAATCGCCGTCTTCGGTTTATTGTCCCTGTCATCGTCGATAATAACTGGGGCAGCCTCAGGCGTATTTTGCTCATGCATTGCTGTCTCCGATAGATTAATTACAGGCAATGAAATTGATAAGGAGAAAATTGAGCCTTTGCCTAATTCACTTTTCACACCAATCTCGCCGCCATGCAACTGCACAAGCTCGCGTGTTATCGATAAGCCTATCCCGCTTCCCTGATTAAGTATGGCAGGCTGGGCATCTGCCTGATAAAACCTGTCAAAAACATGCTTAACCTGCTCGGTTGCTATACCGGTACCTGTATCCGCAACCGAAATACCCAAGCGATATGAATTGCCGTCTTCTGATATAACAGGGGCGGTAACTTCAACAGTAATTTGCCCGCCAGGCATCGTAAATTTAAATGCGTTGGATAGCAAGTTAAATAATATTCGCTCCACTTTATCATGATCAAATTTTACAAATAACCTTTCCCCGGCAGTTTTAAA
Organism: Mucilaginibacter rubeus; assembly: GCF_014643835.1. GTDB lineage: Bacteria > Bacteroidota > Bacteroidia > Sphingobacteriales > Sphingobacteriaceae > Mucilaginibacter > Mucilaginibacter rubeus. Next base: position 73,993 of record NZ_BMKD01000002.1, read on the forward strand.
TACCGTAACAATTTTTTTTCTATTGGCCAGGTCATAAAACGAATCTGCTACTTCGCGAACAAAAGAAATAAACTCTCCCTCAACCAAATTCAACTTAAGCTCATTCTCTTCAAGTTTCCTAAAATCGAGCAGTTGGTTAACCAGGTTAAGCAACCTGCGCGAGTTTCTTTTAATAACACCTAATTGTTCGGTAACAGGCCCGCTGTTAGGCTGCTCCAAAAGCTTATCAACAGGCGCCATTATCAAAGATATCGGTGTCCGGAATTCATGGCTCAGGTTGGTTAAAAACTTAATTTTCATCTCATCCAGTTCATGACGGGCTTCGGCTGCTTTACGTTCCTGCTCATCGTGCAATTTCTTTTTAAGCTTTTTAACACCCTGCCTGCGGATGAGCAACAACACGCCAAAGGCCAGCAAAACATAAAGCACATAAGCATATATAGTCATCCAAAAAGGCGGCTTCACTATAATTTTCAACGATGTACCGGTATCATTCCATTTACCATCATTATTGGATGCCCGTACCCGGAACGTGTATTCTCCCGGATCAAGGTTGGTATAACTGGCCGTTGTTGATGTTCCTGCATTTTTCCAGGTATTGCTAAATCCCTCTAAAATGTACGAATAGCGATTTTGCTGTGGAAGGGTATAATTGAGCGCCACAAAGTTTATGGAGATGTCTTGTTTATACTTTATGGTGATCTCTTTTGCCTCACTGATATTAACAGGCAAGGGGTTATCACGATTAGGCGAAATACGTTTATTATCTATACTCAGGGTAGTTAATACAACCGGGGGCAGATTTTTATTAAGCCTTACATCTGATCCCTTAAAATAATTGAACCCGTCTACCCCGCCAAAGTAAAGCGTGCCATCTGCGGCAATAATACCCGACCCGTTTAAAAAAACATTGTTTTGAAGCCCGTTATCGTTACAATAAACATACAGTTTCTGATCAGCAGGATCAATTCTCCCGATACCCTGGTTTGTACTGAACCAAATATTATTGGTTTTATCCTGCAAAATTTTACAAATTACACCGTTCGGCAACTGGCTATTGTATTTAAACGGGGTTATTTTTTTAAGCCGATGATCATAAAAGAAAAGGCCATCGCCGTTGGTACCTATCCACATATTGCCGTTAGTATCGCGTTTTAAAGACAACACCTCTGCTATAGGCAAACCTGTATTGATTGGATTAAGTGTATCGAACACTTTGGTAGCCGGGTTATAAATAGCGATGCCCGTACCGTACGACCCGATCCACATATTACCGTCATTATCCTCTTCAAAAGCCCTGATATAACCATTTGATGGCATTTTATAGCCTTTTACGGAGACTAAGGCAGGTTTAAACCGGCGGAAGCTATCAGCCTTCGCGTCAAAAATATCGATACCCGCGCCGTTAGTACCTATCCATACATTACCAGAGCGGTCTTCCTTGAAGCAGAAAATGTTATTTTGACTGATATTTAGCTTTCCGCTACCGCCGGTGAATTGTGTATAGCTATTGTTTGCAGTATTGAGTTTAAAAAGCCCGTGGCCGAATGTTCCTATCCAAAGTTGTTTTTTATGATCCAATAACATAGCCAGAACAGGCAGGCCTGCCGAATTTATTTTTTCCTTCGGCTGAATAGCGATATGAGTGAAACGGTTGGTTTTGTTGTTGAAAATGCTAAGGCCGCCGCCGTCTGTCCCCACGTATAGCTCATTGTCATTTTTTTGCGCGAAAGATGATACGATTGGCGCGCGCAAACCGTAAGGGTCTAACTCAGTGGGTTGCACATAATTAAACAATGTGAGGTTTTTGTCGTATTTATTGATGCCGCCCATATAGGTACCCACCCAATAAATGCCTTTAGGATCGATATAAATGCTGCGGATGGATTTACTGTTAAGGCTGTACGGATCGCGCGGGTCATGGCGGTAACGGATGGATTTCCCGGTGTGGATATCCATAACATTCAAACCGCCTTCGGTACCAACCCAGATGTGGTCTTTATCATCAGCGGCAATGCTGTAAACAATGTCACCACATAGCGACGTCTCATCCTTATCATTATAACAGTAATTAACAAAGTGTTCACCATCCTTATCCAGGCGGCTTAAGCCATTAGCTGTACCTACCCACAAATTGCCCGCTTTATCCTGCGAAACTGTCATTACAACATCCGAGGGTAAACTACGGGTATCGTTTTTTTGATGACGGAAGGCTTTAAAACCTTTATGCGTATCATCATATAAATACAAACCTAAATTGGTACAAATCCATATCCTGCTGTAACTATCCTCAAAAATACAGCCCATGCTTTTAACAGGTATCTGCCCTGGTTTGCCTGTCCCGGTTTCAAAATGGCTGATATATTTACGATCGGGGCTGATCACATCAAGGCCGTTTACCGTTCCCACCCAGATCTCATTTTTATCGTTTGCACAAACGGCGGTAATAACACCCTGGCTTAAACGCTGCCCTTTTAAGGGCGAACTAAAGCTTTTGAAATCATCCGCCGCCTTATCGTAATAATACAAACCAAAACCGATGGTGCCTACCCATAGCGTACCAGCACGGTCCATACTGATGCTGCTTATTTCGTAGGAGCCCGGCTCTACCTGCCTTTTGGCACCCAATGTATAAACTTTAAACTTCCTTCCGTCATACCTGTTCAGGCTTTCGGAGGTGCCAACCCACATCATCCCGTTATTATCTTTTACGATGGCATTTACGGCGTTACCCATTAACCCTTGCCTGGTGGTTAATGCGGTAAATTTCAGGTTAGGCTTTTGAGCATTTGCCAGGAAACTGAGGTTGGCCAAAACGACTAAGGTGAGTATAACGCGCACAGTGCCTGCCAGCACTGTATTGATCTTTTTGCGAATACACAAATCGGGTACAGAATGCATCATAACAAACAGGTTACTTTTTTCCGGAGCGGATAACCCGCAGGAAAAAATTGTTGATGAACTATGGTTTTAAAATTGGTGTGATTGACGTCTTCGAACAAAACATCATTATCCAAATCTACATTTTATGATGATGAAACAGGCAAACATTTGTTCAAAGAAATAACACACTTGTTCAATCACACAGGTAATTATTGTACAAAAGTACATATCGACGAATTTGCGGCAATGATATCGCTCCACATGGCATCGACAAATGTTGTAAAATTATGCTAAAAACTGCGTGCCTTGTTTTTAATATAAAAATACTTTTATAATAAGAAAAAGCCGCTCAAAACAACAGGATAGCCATTATAAATTATTTTTAAATATTTCATCCCGGATCAACTTTTCATAAATAATGAAAACTGGCTCCGGTTAAAGTCAAAACAAAACAACTACTTAATATGTGTAACAATAACAATTAATCACAATTTAATCATTTATCGTATTCCGTGTATTCACCGGATCAAAACAGCCCGGCACTTTACTATTAGCCACAATTTATAAACCTCAATATTCTATTATGAAACCAAAATGTTTACTTGCCTTGTTGGCCGTTACATGTGCCTCCAGTCTCTGCATGGCACAAACAGCTTCAATTGCCGAAGATTTCAAACCATCAACTTTTAACCAGCCGGGACAAGAGTACCCCCAGGTAAACTCGCAAGGCTACGCGCGCTTTCGTATCAAGGCCCCACAGTCCGACAGTATAAAAGTTAGCCTTGGCCTTGGCGGGCGCGGGGGCACCAAACTCACAAAAGGAGCCGACGGGTTCTGGACCGGCACCACAGAAGGACCGATGGATGAAGGATTTCATTACTACCACTTAACCATCGATGGCGGGGTATTTAATGATCCGGGCACATTAAATTTTTATGGATCCACACGTTGGGAAAGCGGCATTGAGATCCCCGCGCACGACCAGGATTTTTATGCGCTTAAAGATGTTCCGCACGGCAATGTACAGCAGATCCTTTTTCCTTCAAAAAGCACCAATACCCAGCGCAGGGCTTTTGTTTACACGCCACCAGGGTACGAAAAGGATAAATCAAAAAAATATCCGGTACTATATCTGCAGCATGGCTGGGGCGAAGATGAAACCGCGTGGAGCAACCAGGGCCATGCCAACCTGATTATGGATAACTTAATTGCAACCGGTAAAATACAGCCATTCATTATTGTAATGACTTACGGCATGACCAACGACGTGAAGCCCGGCCCTGGCGCATTTAAAAGTTTTAAGATTGATCACTTTCAAACAGTTTTAACTGACGAGCTTATCCCCTACGTTGATGCAAGCTTCCGCACACGTGCAGACAGGGCTCACCGTGCCATGGGGGGATTGTCAATGGGCGGTATGGAAACGCATATGATAACACTAAACAAACCCGAGCTTTTTGCCTATTATGCCCTGCTTAGCGGCGGAACTTATTCGCCGGATGAGCTTAAAGACAAAACCAAACCTAAACTGATATTCATAAGCTGCGGCAGCAAGGAACGGCCCGACGGCGTTAAAAATGCCGTGGTTGCTTTAAAAGGTGCGGGATATGACGCGGTATCTTACATTTCTGAAAACACCGCACATGAGTTCCTGACCTGGCGCCGTAGTCTTTACGAACTTGCGCCTTTGCTATTTAAAGAGTAAATACCAATTACATTCACGTGGCCATACACAAAGAAGCCCTGCCGGCAAAATGCCGGCAGGGCTTCTTTGTAATAAACGGGTTGACCTAAATCCACCTCCCCGATCTCTTCTATTCGAAATCGGGGAAGTGATTGTTTAATTGAAATAATGCTCCTTTAACTTAATTATGCTGACCTAACTGATTAACAGCTCCTGACAAAACAATGTACTGCGCACAGCCGGCTATTGTAACTTCATTCTCCCCCCAGAAAAACGGCCAGTCTTCCTTATTCTCCGGAAAATCGGGTTTAAGCAGCAAAATACCGGGCACTACGCCGCCGGCAATAAACCTGAAGTCGGCCCGGTTATTACCGTAGGTTACTTTTTTTGAACGTACACCTACCGCCGATACAAACGAAAGGTTGGAATAAGGATGACATCCAAAGATATAATTCAACCCTTTGTAAACATATTCCGGACCGATTATATTAGGGAAATACTTATTGGCGTAATAGTTGGTAATGGCGTAGTTAATAACCTGCCCGCTACCACCCCAGCCTCCTGGAGTAACCGGCACACCGTAGGGGTTCTGTTTATCGTACTCATCGCATGAAGCTTTGTACTTTTGCATATAGGCTGCTATTTTATCCTGATAATCTTTATCCATATAAGGGTAAGCGTGGAGCGCGCTTATCATAACAAAGCCGGGAAAGCGATCAAGCATCGGCATAATCAGCTTTTTGAAATGATCTGCATACTGCTGATCTTTGGTTGTGATATACAATTGAAGAGCGGCAAGCATTTCGTTACCGGCAAGGAACCTGTTACGTGCCCGGGCAGCCGAGTCCATGTGCATTTTCAGGCTGTCGTCTTCGTGCCAGAGTTTCAACGCACTTTGCAAACTTTTAACAGACAGCGTATCGTTGTACCCTTTTAGCGCCCTGCTAGCAGCGGCAAGCGCGGCGGTAGCCTGGTAATCCAATGCTATATTCCTTGTAGTGAATGCCCATCTGTCATCCATGGTACCACTTGATTTACCGTCGGTTTGGTAGGGCTTCAGCGAGGCGTTATAAGGCAGGTTATCTGTTTCGTTAACGGCGTCCCCGAGGTGATGATACTGGTGCAAATTAGGCACTATGATTCCGCGCGCCGGGTGGCCAATGTTCACTACCTGCGCCACCAGGTTAAGTGTACCATGTTCTATTTGCTGTAAAAGATCAGGCTTACCGTCAGGGCGGTGTATATCTACGTACCGGGTTGGGTAATCTACATATGTTTCGTCGCGATCGATCTTGAAATTCTCCCAGGCTTCAACAAAATTCAGCACAACGCTGCAGTGCGATGGCGTTTCAACATCAAAATCGCCGGCATCAAACCAGCCGCCAACATTAAGCCCGGGGATGCGCTCAAGCGGTTTATATTTTGTGTCAGTAGTTGGCCCCATCTGGTACGTATCAAAATGCTGGTGGTTTGGAGGTGCCTGCAAGGCGTCATCAAGAAAAGGCGCGCCGTGCCATACTCGGTAGGCCTCGTTAACCATCATGTGATCCATCTGAACCGGGAACCAAACATCCATTGTGGGATGCCCTATATTTTCATAAACATTTGCATTGATGGGGAATGCATTGGTTTTTTGGTCGCCGTAGGCTATCACATATAAACCTGCTTTTTTCACACTGCTGAAGTCGAACTTCAAATAATTGTAACGGGTAAATTGTCCCCAGTGCTGTACAGCTGCTTTAAGCCGCTCAACGTATTTCCCATCGGGAGTTATCTCAAAAAGTGTGGCGGTTTGTAATGGCGTGTCATTTTTATCCAGTTCTATTACTGCGGTCTTTTGCTGCTCCGGGCGGTAACCAACCTGCGAAAACTCAATTACGGGCGCACGCTTCCAACCAGGTACGGCATTTGGCTCAATATACCAGGTTAATACTTTGCCCGTTTTTCCTGCCGGTAATAAACTGCGCACAATAAACCATCCGTTTTGCGCAAGGCTTCGGCCGTCAAACAACTTAAGGTCGGCATCAAATGATTGAATTTTAATGGTGCGCTCAGGATCTTCGGGCGCCATCACCAATGTTTTACCGGTAGCCAATGGTGCGGGCTCGATAAATTCATTGCGGCCACGATCGTCAAATGTGCTGTGGCCGGCAAACTGCGGGATTTTTTGACTTGAAGGAAGCATTTTTGTTAAACCTGCCGGGTACAGCGGAAACTCGCCCGGTTTTCCATCAATCAAAAATGTTTTCTCAAAGTAAGCAGATGGTATAATTTCCAGGTTGAAACCTGCCCTGCCTGCTAACTTTTCCGGCACCGGTTTATCAAGGTATAAATTCAATTCAACGCCATTGCCTTTCGGCGTAACGGTGATCCTGGAATCAAAATCATAATCGGCGTAACGCATGGTAACATCAATTTGATGGTTGACGCTATCAACCTTACGGTTAACCAGTGTGGGCACCAGGTCCCATTGCTCGGGTGTGTTTTGCAGCCGTACCGCGCCGCCTGTAATTGTACGCACGCCGTGATGTATCAACTCAACACCTGCTGTCTTTTCGTCCTGAAAGATCCCATTATACTGGTTACTAAATACGAGGACGTTGACGCCGGGCGTTTCGAAATAACCCAACTTGTTTAGTTTTAGTTTTTGAGCCGTGCCCCGGAGGGATGACAGGCAAAAAATTAATGCCATCACCATCATGACCGGCTTCGGTAAGTAAATTTTCAATTGCATGGTTTATTAGATTTATTAAAGAAGTTTATGATCGGAATACCGATTACGGACTGTACGAAAGTATCCGTACAGAAAATGGTTTGCTACCACAATCCAATATTTTGATACCACGAATGTATCTGCATGGATGCGTTCCCAAAAATGCTATATGATTGTTACAATCAGACGCAATTAAACACAGCCTCAAACATTCCAGATATCTAAAACAAACTGGTTATCAATACAATTAACGATTCAAAAAAAGAATAGCGGGCGTATTTTCCGGCTTCCTGTTCATTTACGCAAACGGGATTGATGGTTCATTTTCCAGGTCTTAAACATTCGTGCTATCATTATCATGATTTGTGTTAACCGCGGCAAAGTGCTTGCCCTACTTTCGGGTATTCCTCAAACGAGCAAAAACTAACACAATTTAACCCGCTTTAGCGTCCTTAATCCGAAAGGCAATCAGTTTAGCGTATTAACTGACAACAAAATTATGAAGAAGATAGCCTACCTCACCGTCATCGGCATTTTGCCTGCCTTGCTGGCCCTTTCACAGCCAGCTCTTAAACATTCACCGGCCGGTTTCGACACTTACCGCGCTGGTATAGCACACGGAAAATTAGACACCGTTACCTACAACTCAAAAACAGTTGATTCCAAACGGCGCGCAGTAGTTTACCTGCCACCCGGCTATACCGCTAAAAAAACATATCCTGTTTTGTACCTGCTGCATGGTATTGGCGGCGATGAATTTGAATGGCTTAACCAAGGCACGCCCCAGGTGATATTGGATAATTTGTATGCCGATAAAAAACTGGAACCAATGATCGTTGTGTTGCCCAACGGCCGTGCCATGAAAGACGACCGTGCCACCGGCAATATAATGGCTCCGGATAAAGTTGCCGCGTTTGCAACTTTTGAGCACGACTTGCTGGATGACCTGATCCCATTTATTCAAAAAAAATATCCAGTTTATACCGATCGCGAACACCGGGCACTGGCCGGATTATCAATGGGCGGTGGTCAGTCACTTAATTTTGGGCTGGGCAACCTGGATAAATTTGCCTGGGTTGGAGGCTTTTCATCAGCACCCAATACCAAAAAACCTGAAGAACTGTTACCTGATCCCGATGCAGCCAAAAGCAAACTTAAGTTGCTTTGGATCTCCTGCGGCGATCACGACGGGTTAATGTCGTTCAGCAAACGTACCCACGATTACCTCGAACAAAAAAATGTGCCGCATATCTTCAATGTCGAGCCGGGAATCCACGACTTTAAAGTTTGGAAAAATGATCTTTACCTGTTTTCGCAATTCCTGTTCAAACCTGTTGATATCGATAAATATAACATGATGATTTCGGGCGGCCCTGCATCTACCAATATCAGAGGCTCAAAATATCCTTTTATCCAACCCGACCACCGGGTGCTTTTCCGTGTCAAGGCGCCGGATGCACAAAAAGTTCAGGTTGACCTGGGCAAGAAATATGACATGGTAAAAGACACGGCAGGTTATTGGACAGCTACAACAGATTCAATTGGCGAAGGCTTCCATTATTATTCGTTGATTATAGATGGCGTTGCTACAACCGATCCTTCCAGTCAAACCTTTTACGGCATGGGGCGCATGGCCAGCGGCATAGAAATACCATTTGACGGCGGCGATTATTATGCGTTAAAAAACGTTCCGCATGGCGATATCCGCATCAAAACCTATTTTTCAACCGTCACCAAATCATGGCGAAGGCTGTTCATTTACACTCCGCCTGGTTATGACGCAAGCCAGCTTAAATACCCCGCGCTGTATATATTACATGGCGGCGGCGAGGACGAAACCGGCTGGGCAACCCAGGGCAAAACCAATATGATCATGGATAACCTGATTGCGGCCGGGCAAGCGAAACCCATGTTAGTGGTAATGCCCGATGCCAATTTCGGCGGAGGTTTTGGTGAAGCCGGTCTCAAAACCTTCGCGAGCGAAATAAAACAATGCATTATCCCCTTTATAGAAAAGAACTACCGGGTTAACCGTACCGCGCAGGGCCGTGCCCTGGCCGGGCTTTCCATGGGTGGACTAAATACCCTATATACAGGTATCTACAATACTGATACATTCAGTTACCTTGGCGTATTCAGCTCGGGATGGATTTTACCTGCACAAAACAGCATCGCTGATGCACAGTATGATTTTATGAAGAAAAATACTACCAAAATCAAGACCAACCTAAAAGCATTTTGGATTGCGATGGGCGGCAAGGAGGATATCGCGTATAAAAACTGCCAGGTTATGCTGGGCAAGCTGGACGAGATGAAAATAAAACATACTTATTACGAGTATCCGGGAGGTCATACCTGGCCTGTTTGGCGAAATGATCTTTACCAATTTGCCCCCATCCTGTTTAAATAATTAATGATCAAAAAAATCAGATCAAACACATTCTGTTCATGAAAAATATTAAGTTCTGGCTATTGCTATTCGGATCAGTATTGGGCTTCGCCGGGCGATCCATGGCACAAAATCCATTAATCAGGGACCAGTTTACGGCCGATCCCTCAGCCCGCGTTTTTGGCGACAGGGTATATGTTTATCCATCGCATGATATTAAGGCAACGCCCGGCCATGGTCGCCCTGGTTGGTTTTGCATGGAAGATTACCACGTTTTTTCATCAGCAAACCTCACCGACTGGACTGATCACGGCATGATCATCAGTCAAACAACAGTGCCCTGGGCCGACCCTGCTTCGTACAGCATGTGGGCTCCCGACTGCATTTTCCGCAACGGCAAATATTATATGTACTTCCCTACTACCATGAAAGGCAGCGAAAACGGTCGCGGCTTTACAATTGGTGTTGCCGTGGCCGATAAACCTTATGGACCGTTTACCCCTCAGCCAGAACCTATAAAAGAGGTGCATGGCATCGATCCTAATGTATTTATTGATAAAGACGGACAAGCCTACTTGTATTGGGCACAGGGAAACCTGTATGCTGCAAAACTTAAAGAAAACATGCTGGAACTTGCTTCAGAACCAATAATTTTAGCCCAACTGCCTGATAAAGGGCTGAAAGAAGGCCCTTACCTGTTCGAACGCAATGGCATTTATTACCTCACCTATCCGCATGTGGCCAATAAGATTGAGCGATTGGAATATGCTATCGGCAACAACCCGATGGGGCCTTTTAAATTTGCAGGCGTGATTATGGATGAGTCGGCTTCCGGCTGCTGGACCAATCACCAATCAATCATCCAGTTTAAAAATCAGTGGTACTTGTTTTACCACAACGACGACCTATCGCCGAATTTCGACAAAAACAGATCGATAAGGTGCGACAGCCTGTTTTTTAACGCCGACGGAACGATCAAAAAAGTTATCCCAACCCTGCGTGGCGTGGGGATCACCAAAGCCTCAGAAAAAATACAGATAGACAGGTACAGCGATAAGGACAGTACCGTTAAAATCTCCTTTCTTGATACCGCAAAAAGATTTGACGGCTGGAAGACTACGTTCAACAATGCAGGCAGTTGGATCCGTTACAATCGTGTTGACTTCGAAGGCAAAAAGTTTAAAGAATTGCAGATTCTGGCAAATGCAGCAAGCAAAGCGACTATAGAAGTTCGGCTGGGCGATCCTAACGGACGTATATTGGCTTCAGCAAACATTGCCGAAGGGAACGACTGGCAAGTTATACAAACCCGCCTCGCTTCTCTCCCATCTAAAACCGCCAACCTGGTCATAGTATTAAAAAGCGGCACCGGCGTTAATATCGACTGGATAAGTTTCAAATAAATTAAAATTACACCTGCAACTGATCCAACATGAAATTTAAAACGATTACAACATTAAAATTCCCGCTGTTACTAACTGGATTTGTCGCTCTGGCATCCTTTACGAACCGACAGGCCCTACACCATAACGCAGATTATGGCCGGGCTGCAACCTCATCACATAAGGCTGATAAGGGATTGAAAGATTATTACCGAAAGTATTTTCCTATCGGTGTTGCAGTAAACGCGGCTGCACTTAGCGGACCTGAAGCAGAACTGATTGCAAAGGAGTTTAACAGCGTAACACCGGAAAACGACATGAAAATGGGCCCCATTCATCCGCGCGAAAATGAATATAACTGGAAAAACGCCGATGCTATCGTAGCATTCGCGCAAGAGCACCACATGAAAATCAGGGGCCATAATTTGCTTTGGCATGCCCAGGCACCTGCATGGATGTTTAAAGACAGCACGGGCAAACAGGTAAGTAAAGATGTGTTACTGAAGCGGCTTAAGGATCATATTACCACGGTAGTCAATCATTTTAAGGGTAAAATATACGCGTGGGACGTAGTTAACGAAGCCATTGATGATAAACCCGATAACTACCTGCGTAACTCATTATGGTACCAGATATGCGGCGAGGATTTTATTGCCAAAGCGTTTGAATATGCCCATGAAGCCGACCCGGAGGCCCAACTTTTTTACAACGATTACAACAGTGAGGTTCCATCCAAACGGGATAAGATTTGTAAATTGCTCAGGAACCTTAAAGACGCCGGTGTACCGGTAACCGGAGTAGGCCTGCAGGGCCACTGGAAATTAAATGACCCCAGTTTGCAACAAATAACTGAAGCTATGGATAAGTATGCAGCACTTGGATTAAAGCTGCAGATCACGGAGTTGGATGTTACGGTACGCACCGGCCCGCCGCGTAAAGCAGGCGATCAAACGCTGACGGATTCCGCTTATACTGAAACCATGGCCGCTCAGCAAGCCGAAAGGTATAAAGCAATTTTTGAGATCTTCAGGAAATACAAAAAGGTAATAACCGGGGTTACTTTTTGGAACGTATCAGACCGGTACAGCTGGCTTGATTTCCGCGGTGGCGGTATTGCCGGCGGCGCAGCTGCGACCGAGGGCACAACTCGCAAAGTTATCAAAGCCTACCCGCTGTTGTTTGATGAAAAACTTCAGCGAAAAAAGGCATATTGGGAAGTGGTTAACTTTTAACGTAAAATGAATGAAAACAAAAAATATCGCATTTCTTAAACTGACAGTTACCTGCCTTTTATGGCGACTGGCAGTTATGCCTTTAAACGCGCAAACAGCACAAAATCCTATCATATATGCAGACGTTCCGGATGTATCGATGATCAGGGTTGGCGATACTTATTATGCAAGCAGCACCACTATGCATCTCAGTCCCGGGCTGCCAATCATGAAATCAAAAGATTTGGTGAACTGGCATATCGTGAGTTACGCATATAATACGCTTGATGGTGGGGATGCCCTTAACCTGGCAAACGGAGCAAACGCATATGGCAGGGGATCATGGGCAAGCAGCTTGCGTTATCATAACGGTACTTTTTACGTTTCTACATTTTCGGGCACTACCAATAAAACCTATATCTACAGCACAAAAAACATTGAAAAAGGCCCATGGAAAGAAATGTCCTTTAAGCCGGCATTACATGACCACTCACTTTTTTTTGATGATGACGGCAAAGCTTATATGATCTATGGGAGCGGCAAGATCATGCTGGCCGAACTGAATGATGACCTGTCTGACGTCAATCCTGATAAAAAACCGCAAATCCTGATCGAGAATGCAAGCGCTGCTGCCGGTCCCAATATTGGTTTGCCTGCCGAAGGCTCGCAGCTATTCAAAATTAAGGGGAAATATTACCTTTTCAATATCAGCTGGCCTAAAGGGGGTATGCGTACCGTTTTAATCCACCGGGCCGACAAGTTGACCGGTCCTTATGAAGGCCAGGTAGGGCTCCAGGATAAAGGTGTAGCCCAGGGCGGGCTTATTAATACCCCAAAAGGCGATTGGTATGCCTATTTATTCCGTGATTTTGGCGCCGTTGGCCGGGTGCCGTACCTGGTACCGGTTACCTGGACAGACGGATGGCCTGTATTGGGTATTGATCACAAAGCACCAGATACGCTTGATTTACCTGCAAATAAAAGCCTGATCCCGGGCATCGTATCCCCGGATGAATTTAGCCGTAAAAACGGGAAGCCAATGCTGCCTTTGGTATGGCAATGGAACCACAATCCGGATGATCAGTTATGGTCGTTAAAAAAACGGCCCGGCTATCTGAGATTGACCACCGGACGGCTTGACAGCACAGTACTATCGGCACGTAACACCTTAACGCAGCGCACCATCGGTCCCCAATGTTCGGGAACAACTTTAATAGATGTTTCCAACATGAAAGATGGAGACTTTGCAGGGCTGGTTTTACTGCAAAAAAAGTACGGCTTCGTTGGTGTAAAATCAGATCATGGCTCTAAACAAATAGTTATGATCAGCGCGCAATCCGGATCGGCTATTGAAGCGGCCAGCATACCTCTAAAGCAAACAACCATTTACCTTAAAGTAAGCTGCGATTTTACTAACCGGGCAGACAAAGCCTACTTTTTTTATAGTCTCAACGGGCGCAAATGGGAACCTATTGGCACACCGCTGCAAATGGTTTATACGCTCCCCCATTTTATGGGATATCGCTTTGGCCTGTTTAACTATGCAACCAGGCAATCGGGCGGTTATGTTGATTTCGATTTTTTTCACATCAGCAATGCACAATAAAACAACTATGCATCAGCCCGATCATCATTTCAGAATAACTAAGGAATACCACCAATGACAAAAAAGCTATTATTCTTATCTGCTGTATGTTTAAGTGCATTCAGCGGTCTACAGGCGCAAACCCGCCTCAACCTGGATCTTACCAAAGGTGTGAACGTAAGTCCGAAATTGTACGGGCTCATGACCGAGGAGATCAATCATTCCTATGACGGGGGATTATATGCCGAACTGATCCGTAACCGGGTTTTTAAGGATAACCCAAATCAGCCCGATGGCTGGAGCGTTGTTCAGGATGGCGATAGCAAGGCATCGATACAGCTAATTGGTGCCGATCCGGCCAATGTGTCTTTTGATCAGGGGCGCAATGCTATTAACGCGGCACTTACAACCTGCCTTAAGCTTACGGTTAGCCAGGCAAACGGTAACCGCGCGGGTATTGCCAACAATGGCTTTTGGGGTATTCCGGTTACACCGTCAACTACTTATCGCTGCTCCTTTTATATCAAAACCGGCACTGTCAATTTTCCGCGGGGTAACAGGCCTGATGCTACGCCTCCTGCAACAGCAGTTACAGAAGATGGCCCCGGTATTATCAACATTAGTTTGGAAAGCACCGATGGCAAAACAACCTACGCAAGGGGCACAATCAACCTCGAAAAAAGCACGTACTGGAAAAAGCATGAGTTAACCATTACAACTGCTCCAAATATTAAACCTACTGCCGACGCGCGTTTTGTAATTTCATCTAACCGGACAGGCACTTACTATTTTAACCTCGTTTCCTTATTTCCCCCAACGTATAAAAACAGGCCGAATGGCAATCGCATTGATTTAATGCAGATGATGGCCGATATGAAACCTACTTTTCTACGCTTTCCGGGAGGCAACTTTTTAGAGGGGCCATACCTGGGAGATGCCTTTCCATGGAAAACAACCTTAGGCCCGCTGGAGCAGCGTCCCGGCCATACAGGCAGCTGGGGTTACCGGGCAAGCGACGGTATGGGCCTGCTGGAATTTTTAGAGTGGTGTGAAGATTTAAAAATGGAACCGCTTTTAGCAGTTTTCGCCGGTTACTCATTACGTGGTGACCACATAGATGCGGGGCCTTTATTAGAGCCATATGTTAAAGACGCGCTGGACGAAATTGAGTATTGTATTGGCGATACCAAAACTTACTGGGGTGCAAAACGGGCTGCCGACGGCCATCCCGCCCCTTTTAAACTGACAGATATAGAGATTGGAAATGAGGACTGGTTCGACAGGTCGCATAGCTACGATGGGCGCTTTAAGCAATTTCAGGCTGCTATAAAAGCTAAATACCCCCAGTTACGCTGTATCTCTACCATTGAAAGTTATAAGCCCGATAAGGTGACCAGCGTTAAACCCGAAATGGTTGACGAGCATTATTACCAATCGGCCTGGCAGATGGAAGAAGACGCGGCGAAGTATGATAGCTATGACCGTGCAACCAGCCCTAAAATATTTGTGGGCGAATGGGCCACCCGCGAAGGCGCGCCTACCACTAACCTGAATGCCGCCCTCGGAGACGCCGCCTGGATGACCGGAATGGAACGCAACAGCGACCTGGTGGAGCGGTCATGCTATGCGCCCTTATTCGTGAACGTAAACCAGGCAGGTAACGGCCAACCTAAAGCCTGGCAATGGGACTCTGATCTGATTGGTTATACAGCCCTTAAAAGTTATGGATCTCCATCTTATTATGTACAAAAAATGTTCGGCAGCTACCTTGGCACTAAGGTGGTGCCAATAACAGCCGAAAATGCCCCCTTACGCAAACCGGCAGTTAAAGACACGGCCGGCATAAGCCATTGGCCGGCAAACGCGCGGCGCCCTAAGGCCGAGCGTCCGGCGTTATTTTTTGTTTGTACCCAGGATGCCAAAAACGTGTATCTGAAGGTGGTAAATACCGACGATATGGCCCGCGAGATCACAGTCAACCTGAAGGGCGGAGATGTGGCTGCAAATGGCACCCTGGTTGTACTAAAGGGCGATAAACCGGAAGATACCAATACCATTGATGAGCCAACAAAAATCGTCCCGGTTACGTCGACCATTACGGGACTTGGCCGGTCATTCAAACACACCTTCCAGCCTTATTCTATCAACGTCATCAGGCTGTCGAAGCGCAAATAGGTATCGCGCTGAAGTTCAATTCAAATATATTATCAAATGCGAAAAGCCGGCCTCCCGGCTTTTTGCGTTTAATTTAAGTGTTCGGGCAAATAGGCTTGTCCTCTTCAGCTGGCCTGAACCAATAGTTAATTTGCCCGCGATGCCATAAGAGAGGGTTTACCTTGTAAAACCATAGCGCCCGAGAGGGGGTTAACAGGGTTAACACAATTTCAAAAATCAGCTTACAAACAACTGATAATCAATTAAATAAAATCAACCTGGGTTACACTATTTTTCAATCAGAAAGTGATTTTTCAGATAATACACTGATAATCAGAATCATACACAAAACAACAGGGTTAACACAGTATTTTTTGCTAAAAACATTAGTATATTTACACTAAATTCCCGATCTTTATTCAAAAGATTGCCAAACCTGATGGAACCTGAAAATACCTTATCAAATTTAACGCCTTCAAGAGAAAAGCTCGACCGTGTATTGGGCCTGCAGAAGATCACCTTAGCAGATATTGAAGATTTGAACGATGCTGAACGCAATTACCTTGCCGAATTCAGTACCGAAATGCTGCAACGGTTAACGGATGAAGAACGGGACAAGTTTATAGATAAAATAGCGGAGATCATGCTGCCGAGCACAAATGAGCAGATCTGGGAACATAACCACTTAGTTATTAGCCGGGCCATCGAAAAGCTGATTGCCCAAAATGGCTCCATGCCCCCTAAATTTGTAATAGCCCGGGAATGCGGCCTGAGCCGGCAAACTGTTGCCAAACACCTTACAGGCTATAAAACACATCCACAATACCTTGCCGAAATGGAACAGTTTAAATATATGGTCCCTAAAATACTGGCCAACGTTTGTAAACTTGCCTGCAACGGCGATGTAAAAGCCGCCCGGCTTTATTTTGAAACGGTTGGCGCTATAAACAAACGCCGGCCCAACACCGTTATCAACGAGCAAAATAACTACCTGCAAATAAACAACACCATATTAAGCCAGGAAAACCTGAAACAGCTGAGCAAGGAGCAACTGAATCAGATTGAGTTGATTGTTAGTGGAATTGGGGGGAAGTGAGTTTTGGGGTTGATGGTAAAGTGGATTTTTTGATTGGTGCGGTTGTGATGTGCTGAGTTGTTTGAAGTGGCATTTGTGGATTTTGCCGTGATATCTGCTCGCAATGGCCCATTATCAACTTTACGATTTGGTTCCTGAAGAACTCGCCATTATTGAGTAGTGATAAAAATACTCCAACTCAAGTCGAATTACTCTAAATTTTTAGCTAAATCAACCAAAATTAATAAATTGAATATTGTTAGAAGTTTTAATACTTTTCAACAGAAAGAAGAAATCTGTTGATAGTGACGATTTTTAATCTATTTTTATTAATCAATATAATAACCAAGACCTAATGGAATCACTAAATTGTTTTAACTGTGACACATCAGTGGTAGAAACTGATAACTTTTGCGCAAAGTGCGGAAAAGGACTAAAATGTAAGTCTTGTAAAACATTTATCAAAAAAGATGCTGAATTCTGCTTCAATTGTGGCGGAGCTTTTTATGATACAAAATCTACAGAACATAGTCCGCTGAATACTATCAAATATCGCAAGAGTGATGCTGAAATTTCATGTGAGATTTCGTTCACTGACAACGTGGGCAAGGAAAGGATGAATGATTTGTTGTCTGCTATAGTAAATAATAGATCAGGAATGTTAGGTAATCAAAATGGCAGTCAATTAAATAATAGATTAAAAATCGGGGATGAAAATGATACTTATGAACTAAATGATCATGAGGAGTTACACACGAGCATTTCATCAAATAACCCATCAGAAGAATCAAATGAAATACCTCATTTAAATGACATTGCAAGTAAAATCGAGTGTAGCGAAAATTCCTGGATAGGAATTCACGCTTTTTATATAAGTGAATTCGGAGCAAAGAATTTCGACAAAGACACTGTGAGGAATGCTTATATGGAGCGAAGAAAGACTGACAGTAGGTCAAGCAATTTTTCCAAGGAATGGCAAAAAGCCCATCAAAAATATTTTAAGACTATTAGAGATAACGAGTTCAATTTTCAGAATGGAGCAATAGCCGAAATTGAAAATATTATTTTAGAAAAAAAGAATAAAACTACTTCAAAAACAAAAAAGAAGACAGCAGCAACTGGTTCAAAAAAAACGCCCAGCAGATCAATTGCAATTGAAGAATTCGACTTATCTAAAGGTGTCAATCCAGCAAAACCTTCATTAGAAGAATTCATGTCTATCAAAAAACCGGGCAATAGCACCTATGACCGAATTGTTGTTATTGCGTATTATATCACGAGATTAAACAAAAATGAACACTTTACCGAAGGGCAAGTGGAGTTTGCATACAAAGCTTTGCAATTAAGTGATCGCCCAGGCCACTTAAGACAAACGATTAATAATATAAAGAACACTAAAGTTTGGTTTAAGGATGTTTCTCAAGGCCAGTGGACGCTTGAACGAATTGGTGAGATCTATGTGGATGAAAAACTTCCGTCCAAAGAAGTAAATAGTCAAAATATAATTTAGACCCAGTGCTCCCTGCAAAAAAATCCAACACTTTACTGACTACTGATAGGAGTAACTATTTGAACAAGATTGCTCAATCTATGTTCGAACAAGATTCGGACGGGTCAGATTACGATTTAATTATTACACTTAGTGATACTGATATTTCATTCAGAGAATTTGGAAGCTTTTTGATAACTATTGATGATTTTTATGGAAGGTTCTACAAAAAAGGGTTTCTTAGTTATGCGAAGACACAGAAGGCCCATTTAAAAGCTTCAGAAATAAGGCATGGATCAATTGAAATTATCGTCCAAGAAATTTTAAAAAAGTTAGCGATACACGACACAATATATTTTTTTTTGATGATTAAGTATCTGCCAGCGGTAATAAAAGAGGGCAGCGAAGTACTAAAAAATTTGACAGAATCTTTTCATAATTATGAAAACGCCAAATTGGTAAGATTACAGAAGAAAAGTTTAAGCAAGGAACTTCGAAAAGATGAACTCCTTGAAAATTTGACAGATGAAGAAATCAGGAAGTTAAATCGAAACTTAAAAGCTAAATATCCTAATGATAAAAAAAAGCTAAAGGGTGCATCTAAATTTGCGTCTCAGAAACTTCTTAGTGTACAAATTCAAAAGAAAAAAAATTAACTTTTTTTCTTTTTTTCGTTGGTGTTGACTTCTTTAGATATATTTTTAGCCACCTTCGCTAATTCATGATTATATGTACTAAATATCGAATCAACTAACCTGCTGCAACTTGAAGTTACTCTTGCCAAAGTTTTTATTTGTTCGCGACATGAATGACTTTCAGAAGTATGTGGGTAGTTTATTTTATGATCTACCTCGCCCCAAACTTCTTCACTTAAAGTTCTTACTTGGATTTCACAAGTAATTGGTGTAGAATTATTGGGTTTTAAAATGTAATGAACACTTGTGTACAAACGTTCATTATTGGAAGTTGCCACTCCAATACTTTCAAAATAAGCTTTGGTTTCATCGTCCCAAATTCGTGCATTAGGCCCCTCAATAATTTGCCACCGTTGTTCTGCGAAAATTCTATTTAATGCAATGTTAATCTGCTCAAATTGAGTTGTATGTAAATGCAAAATTCGAAACCCCACCAAATCATTGATCTTAGAAAATAAGTTCTCAGTAGTGTAATCAAACGCTTCTCCTTTCTCAATACAATTGTTAGCCTTTCGAATCAATTTATCCCGCAAATGATCCACATCTTTTATTCGAGATTTATGAGAATGTATCACTTTTTTCAATCCTTCGTCGTTTTCTATGACACTATGCAAACCATCATTTAGAATTGCGAAAATTGGTTTGTTTTTGACAAAGTGCTCCACTAATTGATCGATTAATTTTAATTGTCTAACACCTATATGCTTAGCCATAAACTATGTATTAGATGTTAATGAAATAATTTTGTTCGCGATCAATTGAAACTCTTTTTTTGCATCTTTTTTCATAGAAACATCGCCCCCCTCTACGTCAAAAAAAGAAAGACCCTGTGTTTGTGAAAAGGGTACCAGGCTTGCAAAATCTTTAACTTGACCGAGTTTAGTTTGACTTAGGGTTCCTTTAGCCAAATCTTTATCAATTCTTCGTAATACTTCCGTAATGTCGCTATAGGTGCTCTTCTCAACTTTTCCGGCGTACCCTGCAAATTGACTTGCTATCGCTCCACCGTACATTCTAAATCTCTGAAGAATATATCCTAAATATTTAGGTCGTCCTGGAAGAAGTAAAGAATTGTCTGGAGCTAACTGTGCAATAACCTGCCATTCTAAAATCCAATCATATAACGATTTGCCCAATGTTTTTAATGCCCTTACTGAAAACAAGTCGCAAGCTGCTGGAATTATAAAAAAATCACAATCCAATAGGATAACTCTGTTCAGAGGACCTATATTAGGACCAACATCATAAAATACAAAATCAATATTTTCTTTTTTTGCTATAACGTTGACAATCTCGCTAATTGCAGAGGCGCCTTTAAATCCTCTAACTTTTCTTTGCAAACAGTCAACCCAAATCTGATTTAATTCTTGTTCAAATTCAGAAAGACGGATATCACCGGGGAGTAAATAAACGCCTTCTTGCCGCTCGAAAGGTTTTACGAAATTTAAGTCGCCATAACTTTCCATAAAAGGCTTGATAGCGGACCAAATCGTACTTCCATTTTCCGAATCAGAATTATCAAGCCATTCATCAACTACATCTGTATCAACCAAATAAGAAGTTAAATTACATTGTGGATCAGCATCGACGAGCAAAACTCTATAACCTAATGAAGCAAGTGCAGATGCTATGTTAACAAGGAGCGTGGTTTTTCCAACGCCACCTTTATGATTGTATAGTGTTAACCTCGTCGACCTGTGTCTAATTAAATTATTAATTTTTTTACTCACGGTTGCTCGGTTTTGTTGGATAGACTTTTGCTTGCGGGCCTTTTTACACGCCGTTTGATTTTCATGCTCGCAATACTGGCTTTAGCAGCTTCTCTATCTGGTAGAGCCTGCACAAACGTTTCTCCCATTGAACTAATTTGCTTACTGCCTCTCACGGCCTGGACAAGATACCCATTCTTCGTCGCGTTATCTACCGCAACTGTCGGGTTTGATAGTTTTGGTTGAGCTGCTTCTGTATTAAGAGTACTAAGATCTACAGTTTTAAAATGAAGCGTATCTCTATAATGAGTTAAATAATATGCTAAACAAACAATGCGCTCAATATCTGTTTTTGGTGATTTATCTCTTAAAAAATCTTTTGGAGATATCGCACGATTTTCAGAAAAAGGAACATCGCTTTTAGTTTGGCTGGATAAATCATAAGATTTCAAAGCAACATGACTTTCAGAGGTCCTTAAAGGAATATCAAGAAAAGTTGCTACAGCTTGAAGTGTTCTTTTCTGTGAATCAACATCCATATCTTTTAACAATGAGATTATGGTTGTCAAGGCTTCAATATTCGTTTCGCTTGCCATTTTTCTTTTTTGTTAAAGGTAAAAAGAATATATTGAATACGTAAAAAAAACGTATTCAATATCTAAAAAAAATAGGATTGTATCTAATTTTTAAACCAAGATATCAAAAAACAAAGATTATTGAGTCAAACCAGCGCGAGTATATAGCCCCGCTACCGCAAGCGCCCACGCTTATGGCCCGTGTTCAGGTAAATAAAGTTTTATTTACACCAACTTCACGGTTGCAATGATCACAACATGACATGCAGAGCAAAACGATCAGCATACCGGCTATACACACCATTCATCAAAATGCACAACAAGTTTTTTTAAATGGAAGATACTCCGAAAACACCCTTTAACAGGTGCTCCGGGCCTTTTTTCGCACCGACCATTTAAATAAATGTTAAATAATTTTACGAAAAGTAAAATACATCAATAATTATAGTTATATTGCACACTTATTAATAACAATATAATGCAACAAGGAACAGTAAAATTTTTTAATGAAGCCAAAGGTTTCGGATTTATCACACCTAACAATGGTGGCAGCGAAATCTTCGTTCATTCAACAGGTCTGATTGACAATGTTCGTGAGAACAGCGCCGTTAGTTATGACGTTGAAGAAGGCCGTAAAGGTCCGAATGCAGTAAATGTAAAAATAGCTTAATCACTATATCATCATTTTAAAAGCATCCTCCCATCCGGGGGGATGCTTTTTTGTTACACTTAATCAAAAACATGGGTAGATCCACCGAAACATTTAACAAGAAAGAGCGCGAAAAGAAAAAGCTCAAAAAACAACAGGACAAAAAAGAAAAGGCCGAAGATCGTAAAGCCAACGCTGTTAAAGGACAGGGCTTTGAAGATATGCTGGCTTATGTTGACGCAAACGGCAACATTACCTCCGTGCCCCAGGACCCCGGTAATCGGAAAAAGGTATTGGCGCAGGACATCCTCATTGGTACGCCAAAACAAGAGGAAGTTGAAGTAGAAATTGTAAGAAAAGGCACAGTAACATTCTTTAATGAATCTAAAGGGTTCGGTTTCATCAAAGATCTGCAAACCCAGGAAAGCATTTTTGTTCATGTCAACGCGGCTTCTTTTGCCATCAAAGAAAATGACAAAGTTACCTTTGAAATAGAACAGGGGCAAAAAGGGCCTACCGCTGTCAAAGTCGCTAAAGCGAGCTAAGGCTTAATTAACCATTGCAACAATAAACAAGATAAATCCTCATACAATAAATATCAGAATGACCGATAAACAAACAGCACACTACAAAGCCAGCGAATATATTTATGACCTGGGTAATACCGCTTTGGAGAATGGTTTTAAACCCGACGAGCATTGGGAGGTACAAATGGCTACCGCCGCTGAGAAAAAAGCTTTTGAGAAACAGTACTACCCTACGGTAGCGACAAGTGTACTGCCCGAACTGTTAAAAGCGACTTTTGCCCTGGTAAAAACGCAATTGAACCAGGTGATGAAGGCACAAACAGTGATACCGTCGGATCGTTTCGCCCCCGAGCCGGTGTACGAATACCTGGTTGCCTTTAATTTAAACCGCGTAAGGCGTTAATGTTGATAGTTTCCCAACCTGGCGCGGGTATGCAGGGCTGGGTTTAGATGCGGCATACCAGTGACTTTCAAAGTAAAAAAGTGATTTTCACCCATATTTTCGCACCTTAAATTGCAAACATCAGCCTAACCCTGATTATCTTACGGGATTATTAGGATTGACTGAATGACCCGTACACTTTTACTCTTTCTACTGGCCCTGTTACCCCTGGGCGGCTTTGCACAGCAGTTTACGCTGATAGTTGTTAAAGAAAACGCCCAGCCCGCCGATGGTGCTACCGTTAAACTGATACAGGCAAACAAACAGGCCAGTATGATCGTAACTAACGCCCGCGGCCAGGCCAGGTTTCAGAACATTGCGCAGGGAGCATTCAGCTTCTCGGTAACTTATACGGGATATCAGCCCCAAACCACCCGCAGCTATACCATTGCGGAGAATATTAAGCAGGATACCATCCGCATACAAGCCCTGAGTACTGTACTGAAAGAGGTGAACATCACTGCCAAAACGCCGCCGGTAGAGGTGAAGCAGGGAAAGGTGATCGTAAACGTTGATGCTTCGGTTACGAATGTGGGGGCCACGGTACTGGAGGTATTGGAGAAATCGCCGGGGGTAATGGTCGACCGTAATGGCGGCATTGCTTTACAGGGCAAGCCCGGGGTGCTGGTGATGATAGACGGCAAGCCTACCTACCTCTCCGGCGCCGACCTCAACAACCTGCTCAGCAGCATGAGCTCCACCCAGGTGGCGCAAATTGAACTGATTGCCAATCCCACCGCACGGTATGATGCCAGCGGAAACGCGGGGATCATTAATATTAAAACCAAAAAGAACCGGCAAAAGGGTTTCAACGGGTCGGTTACGGCTACGGTGGCGCAGGGAGTTTACTTCAAAACCAATAACACGCTCACGCTCAATTACCGCGCCGGGCGTGTCAGCACTTTCTTTAATTACAATATCAGCCGGCAGAAGTATCTTACCAACCTGTACGCGCTGCGTAAATACACCGGCGCCGACGGGGCGACCACCGCAACGCTGGATCAGCCATCACACTTCACCGGCACACTGCTGAACAATACGGCCAAAGCGGGGCTGGACTATGAAGTTTCGCCTAAAACAACGGTTGGCATTGTGCTCGGCGGAACCATGATCCATCGCGAGGGCAACAATACAGCTTCGGCGCGCTGGCTCAACCCAAGTGGTGCGGCAGATTCTGTCATCGCTACCGATAACGCCAATAACAGCCGGTTTAAAAACGGCCAGGTGAGCCTGAGCCTCCGCCATGCCATCAGCAAAAACCAGGACATCAGCGCTGATGCCGACTGGCTGCACTACAACATTACCAGCGACCAGAATTTCAACAACCGCCTGCAAACCACCGGCGGTTATAACGAATCTACACGCGCCAACATCCCCACCACCATCAACATATTCACTGGCAAAGCCGACTATACGCTTAAAACCGACAGCGATGGCCAATTTCAGGCGGGCTGGAAATCGGCACACAGCAGTACCGATAACTCCGCCGGTTACCAAAACCTCAATGCGGGCCAATGGACTGATGACCTGACCCGCAGTAACCATTTCCTTTACAGTGAGAACATCCACGCGGTTTACACGCAATGGGAGCGCAAGCATAAGGCCATTTCCTATCAGGTAGGCTTACGTTATGAGCATACCGATTATCACGCCCATCAACTGGGTAATGTGCTGCAAAAAGATTCGGCCTTTTCGCGCAACTACGGCAGCTTTTTTCCCAGCGGCAATTTCAGTTACCAGGCCGATACTGCAAATAGCTTTACTTTAACGGTAAGCCGCCGTATTGATCGCCCGGTTTACCAAACGCTTAACCCATTTTATTTTATCATTAACAAGTACACTTATCAAACGGGCAACCCTTATATTTTACCTCAATACAGCTGGAACCTGGAGCTGAGCCATCAATACAAAAACCTGCTCACCACCACGGTATCTTACAGCAATATCAACAACTACTTTTCGCAGATCTTTTTGAGCGACCCTACCCTTGCGGGTATTTTGCTGTATACACAGGGCAACGTGGGGCGCACGTATATCATCGGCGTATCCGAAGCTATCACGGCCTCCCCCACCAACTGGTGGACGCTTACAGCACAGGCGCTGTACAATTACAAAAAACTGAGCGGTTTTAACGGCAATCATTACACATCAGATATTAACCAGCTTAACCTCAATGCCAGCAACCAGTTCACCATGGGCAAACGTTTTACGGGCGAGGTATCGGGCTTTTACACCACCCGCGCCCGCAACGATGTGCAGGAACGGCTATACCCTACCGGGCAGCTCTCGGCAGGGCTGGGCATGTCGGTATTTAAAAAGAAGGCCACCCTGAAGTTGAGCATGCGCGATATATTCTATACCAATGCCATGGAAGGCTTAACGCAGTTCCCCAACGCCACCGAGTATTTTAAGATTAAGCGCGATAGCCGCGTAGTGGTGCTCGCGTTCACCTATCGTTTCGGCAAAACCTTCAAAACGGCCAAGCGCGACAACGGCGCGGCCGATGAAATGCAGCGTGTAGGGAATGGGTAAAGCCCCACCCAAACCCTCCCCGGAAGGGAGGGCTTAAAAAAATGCACATCAAAAAGTCTCCCCTTCCGGGGGAGATTTAGCGGGGGCTTATTGCTTTAATCTTGCGGTCGTTTGCAACAAGCGCTGATATTGCTTTTATGTAGAGACGCATCACATGCGTCTCCCATAGGTCAAGCTGCTTTACAGTTCATGAACATCAGGAATCTGTATGCGGAAGACCCATGTGATGCGTCTTTACATTAAACAATTGAATTTGAACTGGCATTAAAGAAATGTAACCTGCTGGCCTGATTGGGCCCATGCATCAATCCCTCCTACTAAAGGCCGGATGCGCTTCAGGCCAACTTTACGCAATTTCTCGGCATACCTTGCAGCGGTTATTTCATTGGGGCACGAACAGTAAATAACAATCTCCTTATGCCCGGCATATCGGTCGGCAATATCATTAAAACTGTTTTCGTCTATGGGAACTGAGCCCGGTATAAATCCATTTCTTGTGCGCTGATCTATCGGGCGTGCATCAAGTATCACAGGGTTCGATTCTCCGTCAATCAGTTCTATCAAATCATTCACAGTTAACCTATCCGTTTCAAACTGCCTGATAAGGCGATAACGACGCAGCCATTTGAACAAAAGGTATAAACCGAACAGCACGACGACAAATAAACCGCCCATCGTGCCATAATGACTTAATGCAGCGATCAAGCCATCAACCTGGTGCCGAAAAACTGCACCCAGCGTCACCGCCGCGCCGAGATAGATAAGTGCTGCGATAGATGAAAAAAACACAAATAATGTCACCCGCATTGCATAAACTCCGGCAACAACAGGTGCCAGTGTTGACAGCCCCGGAATAAATTTAACAATGGTTAACGCCGGGGCGCCGTAGCGTTCAAAAATATCGCCGGTACTGCGAACACAGGTATCCGGTGACATAGAAATTTTACATAATTTCCCAAGGATCCCTGTTCCGTATCTCTTCCCGGCAAAATATAATATAAGGTCGCCTGCTAAGGTACCCAGTGATCCGGTTAAAATGAGTATGATGATATTAGCTTCGGTTGCAGGCGTTACAGCAGTAGTTACAATCAATACTGCAAATGCAGGCAGCGGCAATCCAACACTCTGTAAAAGAGTGATCAAAAATACCAGCCACAGCCCATAGGTTTGTATTAAATCAACTAATGCGTTCATACTTCAGTTGCAGCTAAGATAAGACACTTATTTTTATTGACCGGCCCGATTTTGCCGATTAACAATTATTTGACATCAGGTTGAGAGTAGTCTATTATTTCATGGATTTTAGGCTAAGCCGATGATAGCTTGCCTGATGTTTTAAAATTATTTTCGCCAGTATTAATACCATTCAATCGTTTGACATTCAACACACTTACACGTTAAAACAAATTACCATCAATAGTAACCAGATAGTCTTAACATAAAATTGATTTGGATTAATCAATTTTATTCCTTTAGCTTTACTGCAACTTTAGGGGTGTCCTGACGGACTGAGATAATACCCTTTGAACCTGATCCGGGTAATGCTGGCGAAGGGAAAAGTGACGATAACACTATTGGTGTTGTTTTTTCTTTCCTAATACGGGGACATTCCTACAGTTGAAATTTTAATGCAACGTAATGGAAGTAACCGTTAATCAACAAAATTTTATTGTGCCTGATAACTGCAATGTGCAGGCTTTGCTCGCTGATGTCTTGCAGCACCCTGACCGGGGGCTGGCCATTGCCATCAACGAAGCTATTGTTCCCAAAACCCAATGGGAAAACCACAAGCTCAATCGGGGCGATAAAATCATCATTATTAAAGCCACCCAGGGAGGATAAACACCCAATAGCCTTTTATGAAAACAGAAAAAACACCTACAGCACAAGCCATCACGCAAACACCGTTTCCAGCCTCGCGTAAGATTTACGTTAAAGGGCAATTACACGACATTGACGTGGCCATGCGCGAAATAAGCCTGAACGACACCAAACTACATGGCCGTTTTGGCGAAACCGAGCCCAACGCCCCGGTAACTGTTTACGATACCAGCGGCCCTTATACCGATCCCAACATAGCCATCGATGTTAAAAAAGGTTTACCCCGCCTGCGCGAAAAATGGATCACTTCGCGTGGTGATGTCGAGCTGCTGGATAGCATATCATCAGCATATGGCCGCGAACGTTTAAACAGTAAAGAGCTTGATCATTTACGTTTTGGCTACCAAAGTAAACCTTTCCGCGCCAAAGCAGGCATGAATGTGTCGCAACTGCATTACGCCAAAAAGGGCATTATCACGCCCGAAATGGAATACATCGCCATACGCGAAAACCAACGCATCGATCTGCTGAAAGAACAGTTGAACGGGCAATATGATATAATGAGCCAACAGCACCAGGGCCATAGCTTTGGCGCCAACACACCTAAAGGTTACATTACGCCCGAATTTGTACGACAAGAGGTAGCCGCCGGTCGCGCAGTTATCCCATCAAATATCAATCACCCCGAAAGTGAACCGATGATCATTGGCCGTAATTTTTTGGTTAAGATCAATGCCAATATTGGCAACTCGGCAGTTACCTCGAGTATTGAAGAAGAAGTAGAAAAAGCCGTTTGGGCATGCCGTTGGGGCGCAGATACCATTATGGACCTGTCGACTGGTAAAAACATTCACGAAACCCGCGAATGGATCATCCGCAACACACCTGTGCCCATAGGTACCGTGCCTATTTACCAGGCGCTCGAAAAGGTGAACGGCAAAGCCGAAGACCTGACCTGGGAACTGTTCAGGGATACGCTGATAGAACAGGCAGAGCAGGGTGTTGATTATTTCACTATCCATGCGGGCGTGTTGCTGCGCTATGTGCCATTAACGGCCAAACGTATTACCGGTATCGTATCGCGCGGTGGTTCTATCATGGCCAAATGGTGCCTGGCCCATCATAAAGAGAATTTCCTGTACACGCATTTTGAAGAGATCTGCGAGATCATGAAAGCGTATGATGTCGCCTTCTCGTTAGGCGATGGTCTGCGCCCCGGCTGTATTGCCGATGCCAACGACGCTGCACAGTTTGGCGAGCTGGAAACCCTGGGCGAACTGACCAAAATAGCGTGGAAGCACGACGTGCAAACCATTATTGAAGGCCCCGGCCACGTACCCATGCACCTCATCAAAGAGAACATGGAGAAACAACTGAAACATTGTTCGGAAGCGCCTTTTTACACTTTGGGCCCGTTAACTACCGATATCGCTCCGGGTTATGATCATATTACTTCGGCCATTGGCGCTGCCATGATCGGTTGGTTCGGTACGGCTATGCTGTGCTATGTAACCCCTAAAGAACACCTGGGTTTGCCCAACAAAAAAGATGTTAAAGATGGCGTGATCACCTATAAGATAGCCGCCCATGCTGCCGATCTGGCCAAAGGTCATCCCGGTGCGCAATATCGCGACAATGCGTTGAGCAAAGCACGGTTCGAGTTCAGGTGGGAAGATCAGTTTAACCTGTCGTTAGATCCGGATACGGCTAAAGAATTTCATGATGAAACCCTGCCTGCTGAAGGAGCCAAGATCGCGCACTTTTGCTCGATGTGCGGACCGAACTTCTGCTCGATGAAAATAACCCAGGATGTGCGCGACTTTGCCAAAGAGAACGGTGTTAACGAAGTCGACGCGCTAACCAGGGGCATGGAACAAAAATCGAAGGAGTTTGCCGAAAAAGGCAGCGAAATATACCTGTAATGGAATTGATCGTGATATCGGCCCCGGATACTGTGACGGATGAAGCACAAATAATCAACCGCTTGTTCGGGGCCGGTTTACAGCGTTTCCACCTGCGCAAACCGGATTGGGATCTCGATCAATGTACCAATCTGATTACTCAGATTGACCAGGCCTATCATCATGCTATAGTTTGTCATCAGCATCATAGGCTGGCCAAAGTTTTTGAGATGCACTATTTACATTATCCCGAAAAGGATCGTATCAAAAGCGACCACCTGGATTTAAATATTCAGCTTAATCAGGGTTACCGATTGAGTACTTCGGTACATGATGTTAGCGCCACATCCTCACTAAAACATTTTGAGTACACATTTTTAAGCCCGGTGTTCAACAGCATATCCAAGCCAGGTTATCAAAGCATGCTGCCTGCCGGTTTTTGTTTAGACCGTAATAAGTCCGGACCAAAAATAATAGCGCTTGGCGGCGTGGATATAACCAATTTAAACCTGCTAAAAAAAATGAATTTTGACGGAGCGGCGGTTTTGGGTGCTATCTGGCAAGATCCCAAGCAGGCTGTTTCCAATTTTATAAGCATTAAAAAACAAACCGAATAATTAAATCCATGATTGATAAACTGCATTATATCTCTCAACAATCTCAAAATGGCACGCACCTTAGCGCTATCAAAGCGGCTTTGGATGCGGGCTGTAAATGGATACAGTTGAGGGTTAAAGATCAGCCCGAAGACATCATTCTGCAATATGCCATCGAGGCCGTTAAACTTTGTGACGGGTACGGTGCCAGATTAATAGTGAACGACCATCCTGAAATTGCAAAAAAGGCGGGTGCCCACGGGCTGCACCTGGGTTTACAGGATATGCCCATACAACAGGCCCGTCAGATTGTTGGCCATGATATGATCATCGGTGGTACGGCCAATACATTTGCGCATGTAAGACAGCGCGTTGCCGAGGGCGCCGACTATATCGGCCTTGGCCCTTACCGTTTTACAACTACCAAACAAAAGCTGAGCCCTATTTTGGGGCTGGACGGTTACCGGGATATCATGGATCAGATGCGTCTTGCAAATATGAGGATCCCGGTAATCGCTATCGGCGGCATTGTGCCGGCCGATATACCGCTGATCATACAAAGCGGCGTATATGGTGTTGCGCTGTCCGGCGCCATCACCCACGCCACCAACGCCAGGCAAGTGGTTTCGGAATTATACCATCATTTAAATCAACCTTCGTTTAACGAAGCTTAAAATCAACACTATGTTAACCATCGCTGATAAAACTTTTCAGTCGCGCTTATTTTCAGGCACCGGCAAATTTAACTCGCCTGCCATGATGGAGGAGGCTTTGCTGGCCTCAGGCTCTGAACTGGTAACCGTAGCCCTGAAACGTGTTGATGTAAAAAACAACGACAACGACGATCTGTTGCTGCGTTTAAAATATCCGCATATTAACCTGCTGCCTAATACTTCAGGTGTGCGGAATGCTAAGGAGGCTGTGTTTGCCGCCCAACTTGCCCGCGAGGCGCTGGAAACCAACTGGATAAAACTGGAGATCCATCCCGATCCCAAATACCTGATGCCCGACCCTATAGAAACCCTAAAAGCTACCAAAGAACTGGCGAAACTGGGTTTTATAGTATTGCCCTATATCCATGCCGACCCCGTATTATGTAAAAGGCTTGAAGAAGCGGGTACTGCGGCCGTGATGCCTTTAGGATCGCCGATAGGTAGTAATAAGGGCCTTAAAACCATCGATTTTTTAGAGATCATCATCAGCCAAAGCAGCGTACCCGTTATTGTTGATGCGGGTATAGGTGCTCCGTCTGATGCAGCCAAAGCGCTTGAAATAGGCGCCGACGCCGTACTGGTAAACACCGCCATCGCGGTATCAAGTAATCCAGTACAAATGGCCGAAGCATTTAAACTGGCCGTTAAAGCCGGCCGGATGGCTTTTGAAGCAAAACTGGCACAACCGGTATCACATGCTATGGCAAGTAGTCCACTTACTTCTTTTTTAGATGAGTAGTTTTAACGACATTTTTGAAACCTATAACTGGGATGATACCAAGGCCAGCATCTACGCTAAAACCAGCGCGGATGTTGAACGCGCCCTGGCCGCAGATAAACGAACATTGGAGGATTTTAAGGCCCTGGTATCACCTGCTGCAGCGCCCTACCTGGAGCAAATGGCGCGGATCAGCCAGCGCCTGACCCTGAAACGTTTTGGCAAGGTGCTGCAGATGTACGTGCCGCTTTATCTATCCAACGAATGCAGCAACATCTGTACCTATTGCGGCTTTAGTTACGATAACAAGGTAAAACGCAAAACGCTTTCGCCAATGGAAATTATGCAGGAAGTGGCCGTTATTAAAGAGATGGGCTACGAGCATGTTTTACTGGTAACCGGCGAGGACAACGTGAATGTGCATGTTGATTATTTTAAAAAAGTGCTCGAGCTGATCAGGCCGCATTTTGCCCATATCTCGATGGAGGTGCAACCGATGGATCTGGAAGACTATCAACAGCTAACGTCTTATGGCCTCAA
Organism: Mucilaginibacter rubeus; assembly: GCF_014643835.1. Classification (GTDB taxonomy): domain Bacteria; phylum Bacteroidota; class Bacteroidia; order Sphingobacteriales; family Sphingobacteriaceae; genus Mucilaginibacter; species Mucilaginibacter rubeus. The sequence goes on from NZ_BMKD01000002.1 coordinate 105,976, forward strand.
TACCGTGCTGGTATACCAGGAAACTTATCATAAAGAGGATTACAAAAAACACCACCCCAAAGGCAAAAAATCAAACTTTAAATACCGGGTGGAGACGCCCGACAGGTTGGGCCAGGCCGGGATCCATAAAATGGGACTGGGCGTTTTAATAGGTTTGGAAGACTGGCGCACCGATTGTTTTTTTACCGCAATGCACCTTAATTACCTCGAAAAAAAATACTGGCAAACTAAATACAGCCTTTCATTCCCGCGGCTAAGGCCTTTTAGCGGCGGCCTCGAGCCAAAGGTAGAAATGAATGACCGCGAACTGGTACAACTGATCTGCGCTTATCGTTTATTTAACGAAGAGGTTGAACTTTCGATATCTACACGCGAATCGGCTAACTTTCGCAATAATATCATCAAGCTGGGTATCACCTCTATAAGCGCCGGTTCAAAAACCAATCCGGGCGGGTACGCGGTAGAGCCTGAGTCGCTGGAGCAGTTCGAAATTTCAGACGAGCGCAGTCCAGCGGAAATTGCAGAGATCATTGCCCAACAGGGTTACGAGGCGGTTTGGAAAGATTGGGACAACTGTTTAACCTAAGGATATGCTGGAACGTGAAGAACTGAAAAGATACAACCGGCAAATGATATTGCCCGAGCTGGGCCTGCACGGACAAGAAAAACTAAAAGCCGCCCGGGTGTTGATGATAGGTGCCGGCGGCTTAGGTTGCCCGGTTTTGCAATACCTGGTTGCAGCTGGAGTAGGCACCATTGGTATTGTGGATGCTGACGTGGTTGATATCAGCAACCTGCACCGGCAAATATTATATGCTCCCGCTGATATTGACCAGCCAAAGGCTTTGATAGCCAAACAAAAACTAAACCAGCTTAACCCCTTTGTGGAGCTGATAGCTTATACCGAAAGGATTATTGCTGCCAATGTGCAACAACTGATAAGCAATTTTGATGTGGTGATAGATGGCTCTGATAACTTTGCCACCCGCTACCTGGTAAACGATACCTGCGCCGCCCTTGGTAAACCGCTGGTATTTGGCTCAATATTTAAATTTGAGGGACAGGTATCTGTGTTTAACCATCAGGGCGGCCCCAGCTATCGTGACCTATTTCCAGAAGCGCCACCCGAAAATGAAGTGCCCAACTGTGCCGAAATTGGTGTTATTGGCGTGTTACCCGGTATAATAGGTACTTATATGGCCAACGAAACCATTAAATTGATTTGCGGTATTGGGGAGCTATTATCTGGCAAACTATTAACCCTGAATGCGCTTGACAACAGCATCAGTATTTTCAAAATTTCTGCCGCAACGCCTTCACTCCCGGTTAACACATCTCAGCCGGTTGAAAGTGATAGGGTTGCCGATGAAATCGACGCCGACACCTTCAAAAAATGGCACGCGGAAACACCCGACGAAATTTACCTGGTTGATGTACGTGAAACTTATGAATTTGACGATGAAAATATAGGAGGAATAAATATCCCGCTTTATGATTTACAAGAACACGCTAATATTTTTCCAAGCGGTAAAAAGCTGATATTTATCTGTCAAACCGGGCAACGCAGTAAAATAGCGGCTCAGCAAACCAGGTCTTTGTCGGGGATAGCGGCCTTCAGTTTAAAAGGGGGCATTAACGCCTTTAATTTTTAAAACGAAATGATGCAGTATTATCAATATTGTTCGGTATTAACCATCGCCGGCTCCGATAGCGGCGGCGGTGCGGGCATTCAGGCCGACTTGAAGACCTTTGCCGCCCTGGGTTGTTACGGCACCTCAGCCATTACTGCCATTACCGCGCAAAACACCCTGGGAGTAACTGATATTCACGTTATTCCACCGGCAATGGTGCAAAATCAGATCAGCGCAGTAATGAGCGATATCCGGCCTTTGGCAGTGAAGATCGGGATGCTGCCAAATGCGGAAACTGTGCAGGCGGTAGCCGATGCTTTAAAAAAATACGAACCGCTACCCATCATCCTCGACCCAGTTATCAGCTCAAGCAGCGGAAAACAACTGGCAAATAACGAAGCATTGCTTGCCATGAAGGAGCTACTTTTTCCAATGGTAACCCTGCTCACGCCAAACCTGAATGAAACAACTCAACTAACGGGCAAACATGCCGGCAATGTTGATGATATGATAAACGCGGCAGAAGCATTGTTAGATTTAGGTAGCCAGGCCGTTCTTGTAAAAGGCGGCCACTTAGATGGGCTTGAACTCTACAACGTATATGCTGATCGGCAAGGTGTAAGAAAAACTTTCGCTTACCCTTTTATAAACTCCTTAAACACACACGGAACAGGTTGTACACTGGCTTCAGCTATCGCAGCTTATATAGCACGAGGGCAATCCATAACCGAAGCCATTGCTTCGGCCGGGGTTTACGTTAACATAGCCATCAAAGAAGGGCAGAATGTAAAAACCGGCGAGGGATCCGGGCCTCTTAATCATTTTTTCAAGCCTCGTAAGTTGGCGAAGCTCAATTTCTGAAGGCATATATATCAAGTTTTTAAAGAATCGGCAGTGGTCCGTAATTAAAAACTGTGCTTTGCCTCTACGGTATTTCTAATTTTTATGAGCACGATCTATTTACATCCCCATTAGTTCAACCGATTTAACAACCACATAAAAAGCATTGCTCTGTTTATGTGGTTGTTTCTGTTTCAGGATATACCTTTTCAATTCAGAAGCTTTTATGGAGCATTAAAAATGAATTAGGTTTAATCTCCACATCCTGTATTGAAAAAATGCCTTGTGCCTCCTCCTATTTGTTTCTGCCAAGGCTACGCTGCACTCACCGCCTGTACCATGGATGTGCTGATCGGCCTGTCTTTAATATCCTACTGATATACCAAAGTTAAACGCTGTGCCTCTGCCTTTTGAATAGAATCCCGGTTGCATGAACCATTGCGCACGTGCCGGAAAATAGTCTTCATTAAACAGGTTTTCAATGCCCAGGCTCAACCGGGTATTCTTATTCACTTTATACCCGGCGGCCAGGTTGAACAGGTTATAGGCTTTTACAGCTCCTTCATTGCCATTGTAGATACCGGCAGCATTTTTTGCGAAACGGTTGCGGTTGCCAATTCCTGTATAATTCAGGGTTATGTCCACCACCCGGATTGGTGAATAAGTAACATTACCGGTAATCTTAGGAGCAGAAATGCGCCTGCCATTCAGGTAGGCATCTTGCGGGTCATCGTATTTCCCGTTTTGATTAACGTCCCTTTTTCCATCTGTATAACTGTAACTACCGCCTACAGTTAACCGGCGGCTAAATATGTAGCTGGCAGCTAATTCAAAACCGTAAATTTTTTCAGGGCTGCGCGCGGTATTAAATAAGCCGGTGGCCGGATCATATAATACCTCAATTCCCAACTTAGAGGTGCTTTGATAGGCTGAAGCTGAAAATGCCAGATTTTGATAACGGCTTTCAAAACCCGCCTCATAATTATTCACTTTAACAGCATCGGTATTGATCTTATTAATACTGTTCACCCTGGCATCGCGTAAAGCCAAACCGATGTCCATTACAGAAAAACCCTGGGAGAAACTTACATAAGGACTGAACAGCTCAAAACGATTATACTTTAAACCGGCATTAAACAAAGCGGTATTATATTTCAACACGCCGCCTGTTACATCAAATGATGGAGTTACCGTAGCACCGCTTGCATTGGTGATGCGTAATGTACGATAATTGTCAACATCAATATTTACACGCTCATACCGGAACCCTGTTTTGAACACCAGGTCCCGAATGATCATTAGGTCAGCTTGCGTAAATGGCGCCAGGTTGGTCATGTCCATGGTCGGTACCCAAACACGGCCGTCTACCAGCGGTTGTGAGGTTTTGTCTTTCAGCAAATCTATACCATAAGACAGGTTAGCGTTCAGCAACGGACGGCTGACCAGTGGAGTTTGGAGGAATAATCGTATGCCTTTTTTATCATTATGTGCTAATGACTGACCGTCGCCGCCATCAAAGCGACCTAAGGACACATAAAACACATCCTGGCGTTTTTCATAATAAGCATCCGCGTTCAGGCTCGTATGCGCAAAAAGATTGTCAACCTTGTAAGATAAATGCAGGTTGTGATTGTAAGCCGCCCCGGTAGGAATGCCTGCCGGTTTACCAAGTACCCCGGTAGCTTTCTGACCTGTTGCCGGGTTGCCGTTCACCAGCGTAAAGTTGCTGTTCTGTAAGCTGCTATAATAGTTATATACCAGTTGCAAACGCTGGTTACGCGTTGGCTGATAACCCAGTTTAGCAAAGGCATTATAGGTGTTTGTTTCACCAAGGCTGTAGTTGGGCCCAACCACATCGCCTTTGGCATCTTTGTATTCTCCGGTTTCCTCTGCCATGCCGCTTGCTACATAATCGAATTTCCCTGCTTTGCCATAAAACATCTGACTGACGCGACCGCCTACCGAATTACGTACTTTCACCAGTGAGCCGTTTAAATAAACGTCGGTTTTACCGGCAAACTTTTCCGAAGTATCAGGCACCAATGTTACATAGTTAACCAGGCCGCCGGCGGCACCATTACCGTAAATGGCCGTTGCCCCTTTTACGACTTCAATTTGCTGCAATACAGACGGATCAATAGACCGCAGGTCCACCTCAGCATTTCTGAGTGGTGACGACTGGCTCACACCATCAATCATAACCAGCATGGGACGCCCCCTTAAGTTTTGACCAACATTACTGCCCGATTGCGCTGTCGGGGCAAAGCCGGGCACCTCATTTGCCAGGATGCTGGTTAGGTCCGGGTTAACAGCAATCTCATTATCGAGTTTCTTTTTTGAAACGATGCTCACTGCTGATACAATATTCCTGGGGCTTTCCGGTCTTCTGGTTGCGGAAATTAAAACCTCACCAAGCGCCTGGCTGGCTTGCAGTAAGCGCCAGTTAATGGCCGTGTCGCGCGTTAAAGCAGGAAGTGATATCAATATGGGCTGATAGCCGACGGCAGAAATTTCTATTGTCAGTTGCTGTCCTGCCGGTACAAAAGCCGTGAAGCGCCCTTTGGCATCACCACTTATCTGCGCGGTTTTCAACTTGATTGTGGGATAGGCCACTCCAGATACGGAGTCGCGGACGCTACCTTGTATTTTCACGTTTTGAGCTGATGCAAAACAGGATAATAATAAAAAACAGGTAGTAATAAAGTGTAATGGTACATGTGATTTCATCAGATTAAATTTTGCACGAAAGTATTTATTTAATCTAATTCTAAATAATAAATCTTAAGAAACCCTGTTAAGTCATATAGTTAAGTCAATATTAAAACTGGCAAATAGCATCTCACATATCAGGGTTTCGGCGAAACTATTTCTATAGATTACTGTATGGCAGGTCTGTCTTCCGTTTCCTTATTTCAATTGTTTTGCCTGGAAAAAATGTATACAACATGGCCGAATGCAAATCTTTTAAAATTTTATCTTTGCCGATGAAATCAAATACTACAAAAGATGAGTGAACTTGCCCCCTGCCCAATATGTAAATCTCCCTATGCTTATGAAATGGATAACCTGCTCATATGTCCGGAATGCGGCCACGAATGGAACCCGCAAGATAATCCTGTAAGTTCAGATCTGTTTGTGGTGAAGGATAGCAATGGAAATATTCTCCAGAACGGGGATACTGTTGTTACCATAAAGAACCTGCCGGTACGTGGTTCCTCTCAAAGTATAAAAGCCGGGACTAAGGTTAAAAACATCCGTTTGGTTGACAGCGATCATAACATTGATTGTAAGATAGATGGGTTTGGCGCTATGGCATTAAAATCTGAGTTCGTTAAGAAAGCATAATTTTTTAAAAATACAGTCCAAAGCGGGTAAACGCACTTATTTAATGGAAGGAGATCGGCTTTTACGGTATTCTTTGGGACCGTATCCCATAGTTCTGTTAAACAATCTTGAAAAATAAAGAGGGTCATCAATGCCAATGCGAAAAGCTATTTCACGTATCCTCAATTCCGTGAACTGCAAGTACTGACAGGCTTTTTGTATTTTAAGATGATTAAAATAATCTATAGGAGAAAATCCTGTGGTTTTCTTAAATAATGCAGAATAATGACTCACCGATAGGTTTACCGAGGCTGCGAGCTCAGCTAAACTTAGGGTCTTATCCAGATTGTTCTGCATGAATAAAATAGATCTGTCCTGCGGCTGGGAGTGTGTGTTCAAATTCGTTTTATAATATTTGTCCCTAAACAAAAAAGAACTTAAATATTGCAGCAACAGTAAATTGACGTAAGTAAGATTTTCTGTACTGTACCCCTGTTCTAAAAATACGTAAAGCTTGTCAAAAAGGGCGATCCGATCACCGTCAAATTCGATGCTGTACCGGAAACTCTGGTCCCTTACATAAATTTGCTCTGTTATAGCATCCGCTTGCGGGCCTTTAAAGTGGCACCAGTAAATTGTCCAGGGGCTGGTTTCATTTGTTTCATAAAAATGCTTAACACCATGAGGAATAACAAAAAAGTCGCCGGGCTTGATCTCATAAGTATGAGTGCCTATCTTAACCATCCCTTTTCCGTCAACGCAGTAAATCAGGATATTTTGCCCCGCACCTGTATATCGCTCCCTGCGATGAAATTTTGCCTTGGGATAGTATCCAATATCCGTTATAAATGCTCCTTGTATAGCCGCATTTCCCTCACAAAACCGCTGTAATATAGTTTTGGGTATCACGATCGCTCGCTGACCTTCAAAACCATCTTTTTTGTAACTTGCTGAATATGTGTTCATTTGATTTATTTAAATCCTATCGCGGGTTACACATGTTTGCGAATGCAGACATGCTGTGTTAAAAGGCGAATAGATACTGTTTTGCCACAGCCGTTATCAATGCCGGATACTGACATTAAAAGTAAAATTTCTGAACGGCTGAATTTCATAAATCCATTAAATTATTATCTTTTAAAATACTGCCCTACCCCATTTTTTTGGATATGGACAGGATTTGATATTCATTGATTTCAATCTGTAATTGTTAGTCGGTCAACATTGGTATTCACAAAAATATTTAATAACAGGGCATTCTATATAGATGAAAAAATTAAAAACATGGACTATATAACTATCGCCGGAACGCTAAAACACTTTACGTTCATTGCGAAAATAAGGTCAGGCTTTTATAAGAAACAAGCCTGATGAGTACCCCTGATTCGGCTATTTATGGCAAACTTTTGTGCTTTTTATCAAACAGGACGAACTGAAATCATTTAACATTTGTTTTATTCCCTTCAATTTTCTCCTTCCTATAATTTAATGCGCCACTACGCATTCATTTTAATCAGCAATGCCACATTCGAAAGGCCCTGGCATACTCTATAATTAAATAGTAAAATTATCCATATAGAACGACCAAACTCATGAATGCCCGCCTTTCGTTTTTTTAACTAAAAGAATAAAATAACTCTACATAGCCCCAAATAGCGAAAAAAAGGCATAGGTTTTTATCAACCAATAAGCAGCAAAACAGCTAAATACAATAACAATCAGAATATTATCCATGTATTACATCATATCGTCTATACTCAACGATCCGATTGCCATTAGATTTGTCATCCTTAATAACCCCAAATAACCCAATTATGAGAACAAAATTTACACTAACATTAGTGTTATTGTTACCACTTTGCAGCCTGGTTTTCGCCCAAACCAAAGCCTTAAAAGGACGTGTAACAGATAACACGCATCAAACGCTTATTGGCGTAAGCATTTTGCTTAAGGGCACAAAAACCGGTTCTGTAACCGACGCAGCCGGTCAGTTCCAGATCAGAGCAAGCAAAGGTGACATACTGGTATTCTCTTACCTTGGTTTCCAGGCCAAAGAGGTTCCGGTGGATGACAGAGAAACTTATGAGGTAACACTTAATCCTGCCGACAATCAGCTTAATGAGGCTGTGGTAATTGGATACCAAACCATTACCCGCAAAAGCGTAACTACAGCGGTGTCCTCTGTCGGGACTAAAGACATTGCCCCTACCACCACCAGTAATGTTGCAGATGCTATTCAAGGTAAAGTACCCGGCCTGCAGGTATTTCAGGGGGGCGGCAATCCCGGCGCGCAACCGAAGCTGCTGATCAGGGGCTTCTCCACAATCACAGGGTCCAGCGATCCGCTCATTGTTGTTGACGGCGTGATCACCTCATTCGGCGGCCTTAATGACATCAACCCGTCAGATATTGACAAAATCGACGTGCTGAAAGATGCGGCAGCTACTGCTATTTATGGTTCCCGTGGCGGAGCCGGTGTTTTGCTGGTTACCACAAAAAGAGGGAAAGAGAAAACGCAGATCAATTTTAACGGAACTTCGGGCATGAACTATTGGGTGAACCCGAAACTTGCACAGACAGACGAGTTTGTAAGCCATTACCGCCAGATCTATGCTAATAACAACCAGACCCTTCCGGCCAATGGAACGGTGACAGGTGTTAATACTGATTGGTGGAATGAGGCAACCAAAAAAGCTTACACACATAACTATAATGTCAGCGCATCCGGATCAAAAAACGGGCTCACCTTTTACGGAAGCGCCGGGTATTTTGATCAAACCAGCAACTTTGCCGCACAGCGTGGTACTGCTGACTATCAAAAAATCACCACCAGGTTTAACATCGATTACGAAATTTCAAAAGTATTTAAATTTGGTGTTAGCCTTGCACCGCGTATGGAGCGATATGGCGACGGTGGCGGCACAAGCCTGTTCAACATCATGTCTATTGCACCCAACGTAGCGGCAACCAGATCTGCTGCCGAGACGCAAACGGCTGTTAACGCTTATGCAGCAACCAATCCGAGCTGGAGCTTCACTGCCTATAACCCGGTTTACAGCCAGTTTACGCGTTCCAATTTTAATAATATCAATAATCCATTAGCTGCCATGGCCCGTGATTTTAACCAATCACGATTATTCGGCACACAGGGTTCCTCCTATCTTGAAATCAAACCAATTAAAGGCCTGACATTAAGAAGCAGTATTTCCGGCTTTTATAACTCGATAAACCAGACTAATTACCAACCTAAATATTACATCGATCCGCAAGACCGCAGTGATATATCAGGCGCATCCCAAAACTCGGTGATCAACTACCGCTGGCAATTGGATAATACGATCAATTATATTGGTAGTATCAACAAACATCATTACAACGTTTTGATAGGCCAGTCTGCCGATAATTACACGTATAATAACACTTACGTGTACCGCCAGGATATTCCTTATGATGCGGAGCCTTATCACTACATTTCTGCCGGCGCAACGCTTGCCGACGGATCCGGCTCTCATCAACCCGGCGCGGGGCCCTTCGGTAAAATGAGCTCTTACTTTGCCCGCGTATCTTATGATTTTAATGAAACCTATTTCATTGCCGGCTCTTTCCGGGCAGATGGTTCATCAATGTTATCACCCGCCAACCGCTGGGGTTATTTTCCAACCGTTTCAGGTGCTTATGTGATTTCAAACGAGTCATTTATGAAGAACATCAAATGGCTGAACTACCTCAAATTGCGCGGATCATTTGGCCGTGTGGGAGGCAATTTGCCAGGCTCGCCAGGCGCATACGAAAGTACTCTGGGCTTATCAGATTATATCAATGGCGCAAACAGCCGGGTTTATGGTTATGTTCCCTCTAATGTACCAGACCCAAATATCAAATGGGAAACAACACAGGACGTGACCATCGGCTTTGATGCGGACTTCTTCAATAATAAATTATCCATAACTGCTGATAAATACTGGCGCTCGCCTAAAGATATGTTGCTTTACCTCCCGGTACAACCCTCGCTGGGCTATCCGCAGGGATATATCCCAACAGTTTATACTAACGTGGGTACCATGCGTACCAGCGGTTGGGAAGCAGCCATCAATTATAAAGACAAAATCGGTGGTGTTTCTTTCGGTATCGGTCTTACAGTACAGCATTTCATTTCCAAAGCGGTTGACCTGAAGGGACAGATCCTGTATGACGAAATATCCAATGACGTATTTCAGTCTACCCGGAGGACCAAAACCGCTGCAGGTGATATTTTAGGCGGTTATTACGGTTATAAGGTACTCGGTGTTTTCCAAACAGCCCAGGACGTACAGAACTATAAAAGCCCTAACGGCACTGTATTGCAGCCTAATGCGAGGCCCGGCGATTTTATGTACGCGAACGTTAACGGCGATAATACCATTGATTTGAACGACCGGACATCGATCGGAAATCCATATCCTAAATTATCATCGGGCTTAAACCTTCAGGCTTCTTACCATGGCTTTGATTTCCGTATGGAATTTTATGGGTCCTTTGGCAATAAGGTAGCTGATGATTACCTGGTAAGGATGAACCCCATCTACGGGTATAACTTCATCAGCGGTAAAGAAAATAAATTTTGGACAGGTCCGGGCAGCACGAACAGTTATCCTGTGTTGAGTTTGAGTGATCCAAACGGCAATTTCTCTAAAAACTCCAGTTTCTTTATCAAAGATGGCACCTATGTACGCAATAAGTTATTGCAACTGGGTTACACCGTGCCTGAAAAAGCGTTGGGCGGCCGGGCAAAAGTGCGGATTTACGTATCTGCTCAAAACCTCTTCACCATTACCAAATATGACGGATTAAACCCTGAAGTACCATTTGCGGGTGTACTGAGGTATGGCATTGACAACGGACAGAACCCGATCCCCAAATTCTTCAATATCGGATTTAACGCGAATTTTTAAGACTTAGCAGTAAACAACAATGAAACACTTGAAATATATATTGCTCGTACTGGTTATTGCCGGCATGAGCGCTTGCAAAAAGACTTTCCTGGATCAGGAACCTTATGGTAACGCTATACAGGCCAATACTTTTTATAATACAGTTGATGAAGCCAGTGGCGCAACGATTGCTTGCTACAAATACATTGACTTTGACGACTGGTGGCAGACGCAATGGTGGAAGCAAGTAGGCGGCGAGGCCGCCTCCGACAATGAGTGGATCGGTATCAACGGTGGGCAAGGCACGGCGGTACAGGCCGCGCATTACACATTAAATGCCGAAAATGATCGTATTGAGGCACATTGGATCGAAATCTACAAAAGCATTTATATTTTTAATGCTACCATTGAAGGCATTCAGAAATCGCAGATTGACGATCCTACCAAACAGAAGCTTATCGCCGAGATCAAGTTTCTGCGGGCTTTCCAATATTTTGAGCTGGTAAGAAACTGGGGCGGGATTCCGCTGATCTCTAAGACACTGGGCCCTCAGGAAAATACCTACAGCAGGACCAGCGCCGCCGATGTGTACAATTTCATTAAACAAGATCTTAATAGTGGTATTGGCATTTTACCGAATAAATCACAGTATAGCGCCACAGATAAGTTCCGCGTATCAAAAGGAGCGGCGCAAGCACTGCTGGCCAAGATCGACCTGTATACCGAAGATTGGGCAGGAGCTCAAAATCTGACCAGCCAGATCATCAGCTCTGGTGAATACAACCTGGAAACGTTTTTTGGTAATATATGGCAAACAACTAATCATAACGGACCTGAGTCTATTTTTGAAATACAATATCAGTATTCTACCCAATACCCAAACCTGGGCAACATTTTTCCTACAACCTCCATGCCCGGGACCGAAGGCGGATGGGGATATTTTACGCCAACCAGCGATCTTGAAAATGCCTTTAAATCTCAGGCAGACAGTGTAAGGTTAAACTGGACGATCATGCGCCAGGGCTTCCCGGTTGCCGGCGATCCGGCCAATACCTCATTCAATGCCAATCCGGCACAATGTAAATCTGCCAGGTACAACCGAAAAGTTTATGTACCTCGCGGTGAAAGAACACCGAACGGCCGCTTTTCAAAAGATCATATTTACCTGAGGCTGGCAGATGTTTACCTGATGAATGCTGAAGCTGCCGCTATGCAGCAGCAGTCGGCCCAGGCTTTACAGTCGATGCGTACGGTTAGGAACCGCGTTGGCCTCACTACCGATATGACACTTACCGGCTGGAACCTCATCAACGCTGTGCGATTGGAGCGCAGGCTCGAAATGGCCCTGGAAGGAGATCGTTTGTATGACATCAGGCGATGGAAAGATCAAAGCGGACAACCGGTGATCAACAGCATTTTAGGACCGAACGGAAGTTTTGTTAAATACAATACGCAACAAAGCAAAGACCCATATGAAACTAAGAACCTGAACGAACCTCAAAATAAGGGTGCTAATTTTATTGCAGGAACACATAATCTATGGCCTATCCCATCAAAGGAAATTATTGCCTCGAACGGAAAGATTACACAAAACCCGGGATATTAGCAAATAGCCGCCGGCATGCCGGCGGCTTTAAATAACTATTATGAAAATAAATTTGCGATCAGCACTGCTGTTCATGGTAATGCTGGGTGTATCAAACTCATTCAGCTGCGCTAAAAAAACAGGAATTAAAAAAGGAGACGACGGTTGCATCGTTAATGGCGTTAATATATGCAATACCGGCCCGGCCCGCATCACTATCAATTTGGGAAATGAGCAGCAAACGATGCAAAGCTTTGGTGCCTCTGATTGCTGGACAACCAAATTCATCGGAAAGTGGAATGATGTTACCAAAAAGAATCAGATTGCTGATTACCTGTTCAGCATGGAAGCCGACCAGCAGGGCAATCCCAAAGGTATTGGCCTTACACTTTGGCGCTTCAACATCGGCGCCGGGAGCTATGAACAAGGTGCGGATAGCGGAATACCGGATGAGTTTCGCCGGGAAGAATGCTTTCTGGATGCAAATAATAATTATAACTGGAACAAACAAGCAGGCCAGCAATGGTTCCTGTCGGCGGCGAAAGCACGTGGTGTAAAAAACTTCCTGGCATTTTCTGTTTCGCCACCGGTACAGTTCACGCAAAATAATAAAGCTTATGGTTTGGCTAACAGTCATCTGAACCTAACAGAAAGCAAAAAAAATGCTTTTGCAGATTTTCTGGTTAGCGTTTTAAAGCATTTTGAATCAAGCAGTACCCCTTTTAATTATCTCAGCCCCTTTAATGAACCCCAGTGGAATTGGGGAGAAAATCCATCGCAGGAAGGCACTGGTGCTACCAATGCTGAAATTGCAGACTTTATACGCCTGTTGGGCCCGAAGATGAAAGCTGCCGGCTTAGTAACTACGATATGTCTTGGTGAAGCCAATCAATGGAATTCGCTGGATGCTAACAACAGCGATGGTCGCGGCGATCAGCTCAACCAATTCTTTAACAAAAGCTCCGCTAATTATATAGGCGATGTCCCTTCGATGGAGCACTTACTATCAGCACACAGTTATTTTACTACCTGCCCGGGCGCCGATTTGATCAGTTACCGGCAACATGCAGTAGATAAGCAAAAGGCTGTTGACCCAAGTCTTCATCTTTGGCAGTCAGAGTTTGGTATATTAGGCGATATTTGTGGTCAATTAAATGGTTACCCGAAAAATACCGGTATTGATTACGGCTTGTATGTGGCCAAAGTTATTCATCATGACCTTACGGTGGCCAATGTAACTTCATGGCAGTGGTGGCTTGCCGTTGATACTTATAATTATAGTGACGGGCTTGTATACATTAACGACCCATCTGGTGGATATGACCTGAACAGCATGAAAACCAATGGCCTGGTTAGTGATTCAAAACAATTGTGGTGTTTGGGAAATTATTCACGGTTTATCAGGCCGGGGATGATCCGCGTAAATGCAGCATTAAGTGATGTTAACGATCCCGTGCTGGCAACAGGAACACAAATGGTTTCCGCATACAAAGATCCCGCTTCAAAACAATTGGTTATTGTGCTGATAAATATGAGTACCGAAAGCAAACAATACACGGTTGATCCGGGTGGTTCACAATTGGCCGGAAATACATTTGATATGTACACCACAACAGCTCTCAAAAATCTTAAAAAATCAACAACTCCCGTCGGGACAATAACACTTGAGCCCCGTTCTGTTACTACTTTAACCGCTCACTATCAATGATGCAGTATTCTTTAAAAAAAACATTTTTCTTGCTCGCGGCACTGGTAGCAAGTTCTACCATTTCGGCGCAGGTTAAACCAATACCGGTTGCCGGCAAATGGCTGTACAGACTCGATTCGCTCGACAAAGGTTTGGATCAGAAATGGCAGCAACAGCAATTTACTAATAGCATATGGCTGCCTGGCACCTTAGATGACGCCGGTATCGGAGCGCCTGTAAAGGTGGATACAACTGTGCTGAGCAAGGACATCATGCTGCATCTGTCCAGAAAACACAGGTACACCGGTGCCGTTTGGTATCAGCGCAGCATAAATCTAACCAGCCGGATGGCCAACGCCCTGCTGTCGCTTGAAAGGGTGATCTGGAAAACCGATTGTTGGATAGACGGCAAACCAGCCGGGACACAGGAAAGCCTGATTGCACCACAAGTTTTCAAATTAGGCCCTCTGGCAGCAGGCAAACATGTGATCACCATTCGCGTAGACAATCGCAAGCAGCATGACATCAGCGTAAATGACTTTGCCCATGCCTACACCGACGGTACACAGATCATTTGGAACGGCGTTATCGGAAAGATGCAGCTGATCGACATAGGCAAACAAGTTATTAACCAGGTACAGGTATACTCCTCGCTGGCCAATCACAGCGTAAAGGCAGCTATCAGCCTGGGCGGTTCCCATCGTGGCGATACTTATCTGCGGGCTTCCCTCCTTTCCGGAAAAAAGGTCGTTAAACAAACCAGCCCAACCGTTATTCAGCATGATCAGCAGGAAATTAACCTCCAGGTTCCGCAGGTGCAATCATGGGACGAATTCCATCCGCAGCTATACAGCCTTCGCACGGAAGTAATTGACAGCAAGGGACGAGTTTTGGATGCCAGAACTCAAAGTTTTGGCTTCAGGGATATTAACGCGACCGGGAACGAGCTTCATATCAATGGTCGTCCGCTTTTTCTGCGCGGTACGCTTGAATGCAATATTTTTCCGCTGGAAGGCCATCCACCAATGAATACAGCCGGCTGGCTGAAGGTGTTTAAGACCGCTAAAGCTTACGGGCTGAACCATCTTCGCTTTCATTCATGGTGCCCGCCCGAAGCAGCATTTCAGGTGGCCGACTCCCTAGGTTTTTATCTGCATGTTGAACTGCCGCTATGGGCACTAACCGTGGGCAAAGACCCAAAAACATTGATTTACCTGGAACAGGAAGCCGAAAATATTATCCGGAATTATGGCAACCATCCTTCATTTTGTTTTTGGAGCATGGGCAATGAACTGGAGGGCGATTTTGGATGGCTGGAGAAGCTGGTGCGTAAGTTAAAGCAGGAAGACAACCGGCATTTATACACCACAACCACCTTCAGCTTTCAAAAAGGGCATGGCAAAAGTCCGGATCCTGCCGATGATTATTTTATTACCCAATACACGGAAAAAGGATGGGTACGGGGACAGGGTATTTTCAACACCAACCCGCCCGATTTTAAGACAGATTACAGTAAAGCGCTGGAAGGGACAACAGTTCCCCTTATTATTCACGAGGTGGGCCAGTATTCTGTTTATCCGGACCTTGAAGAAATAAAAAAGTATACCGGGGTTCTGCGGCCATCTAACTTTGAGGCGGTACGGAACAACCTTCGCAAAAAAGGGATGCTTGGATTGGCTCCTGATTACCTTAAAGCAAGCGGAACACTCGCTGTTCAGCTTTACAAAGAAGAAATTGAACGCGCATTGAAAACCAAGGGTGTTGGCGGGTTTCAATTGCTTGACCTTCATGACTTTCCGGGACAGGGAACAGCACTTGTTGGGATTTTAAATGCTTTCTGGGATAGTAAAGGCTTGATTTCGCCGGCTGATTTTAGCAAATTCTGTGGCCCGGTGGTGCCATTGATCCGTTTTGAAAAGGCGGCTTACAGCAATCGTGAGCGTTTTGCTGCGGCTGCCGAAATTGCCAACTATAGCGACCGGCAAATAAATGGCGAAATTCTTTGGTCGGCAATTTCAGCAGATAAGCACTTTAATCTTCGTGGTTCGCTTGGCCGGCAGTCTATTGCTATTGGCAACGCTTCTGCGGGAAGTTTCTCGATAGATCTCAGCAAAATCGACCGGGCTTGTGAATTACTGATCACTGTAAGCATAGCCAATACCGGTTATACTAATCACTGGAAAATTTGGGTTTACCCAAATAAAAATCCGGAATCTTTTAATAACGTGATCTTTACTACATCCATCGACAGTGCCCTTAGTTATCTGCAAGCGGGGCGAAAAGTGTTGCTTAATCCGGATACTGCCAACGTTAAAGGTATCGACGGCCGTTTCGCTCCTGTTTTCTGGAGCCCGGTCCATTTCCCCGACCAACCAGGCAGTATGGGCCTGCTCATTGACAAGAAAAATAACGCGCTGGCTGATTTCCCTACTGACTTTTATACGGATTGGCAATGGTGGGACCTGGTGACCCGTTCCCGGTCGCTGATACTTGATAAATTGAGAGCTCCTGCAACGCCGATAGTCCGGGTGATCGATAACTTTTTCAGGAACCGTAACCTGGCAACGCTGGTTGAATTCAAGGTTGGTTCCGGGACCTTAATTCTTTGTACAATGGATCTTCATAGCCAATTAACGGAACGGGCAGCGGCAAGGCAGCTCCGATACAGCTTGTTACATTATGCGGCCGGGGGTGCATTCCGGCCGGTACAGGAGATCAGTACGGGTGATCTGCGCAGGTTATTAGATAACTAAAACCAAACCTGGAATATCGAAAAAGGTTAATAACAAACAGGCGGTCCCCTCCGCCTGTTTGTTATTTGTTAAATGCTCTTAGTTCCCCGAAGGCGCTCCCTGAACATCGTCATTACTGATACCCCGTTTGTTTTTCTTAACCGCTTCCTTCAGTTTGCCGAAACGGTAATTAAGGCTGACGGTAAAGCCCCGGAAATAGGCGCGGTTAATATTTGTTTGGGTAAAATCGGGCCCGAATGAACTCCTGATATTATTCCTGTATTTACTGAAAGGGTTATTCACCGTGGCCGAGAACGAAAGTTTATCCTTCACTACATCTTTATTAACTGTAAAGGATACACTGGCGTAAGGATTCGATGTACCCTGGATAGAAAGGTTAGGCCCATTCAGAAACACGTTGGTACTAACCCGCCAGCCCTTCTCTAAATTATAACCGCTGTTTAGTGATGCGCCATACATAAAGCCCTGATTTTTCACCAGCTGGCCATTCACTATGCCCTGCACACGGCCATGCGCAATCCTACCGTTGAACGATGTGCTCCATTTTTTGGTGATGGGGTAATTGATATTAGCGTTAAAGGTGAACAGGCGGGCTTTGCCGGTGTTATCAAAAGTGCTGCGGGTAATATTCGTAGCCGGATCGAAAATCACAACGGGCATGATCAGGTCGTTAAAATAATTATAGCCAAGCATCAGGTTTAAGGATGCCTTTTTCGTTCTGCTATAACCCAACTGGATACTATTGGAAACCGCGGGCCTGAGGTTGGGGTTTCCCGACGATTCGAAGTTTGGGTTCGAGCGATCTACAAAGGGGTTTAGCTGATATATACCCGGACGCTGTATCCTTTGCGAAAACCCGAAGTTCAGCGTACTGGAGTTTTTAAACCGCTTATTAATACTTACCGAAGGCACTATATTAAAGAAATTTTTGTTCAGCTGCGATGAGGTAGAAATAAAATCAGCATCAATCAGCGTCTCCTCTACCCTGGCGCCTGCCTTAAAGCTCCAGTTTTGCAGGGTATAGGTATAGCTGTTGTATGCACCCAGTACATTTTGGTTATTATCGAATTTATTGCTTCGCGATGGGTCGGCCTCGAAATTACCGGTTGACGCATTAAATCCGAGATATTGAAAGTCACTTTTGTTATCACGAATAATTGCTTTCACCCCCATTTCAATATTCAACTTCTTTACAGGCTGAACGTAATCTACCTGGACAGTCTGTTCGGAAGATTCACCTTCATTGTGTTGCAGGTAATCGGGCGTCGTATAGTTCACGCGATTAGATGCCGTCAGCGACGCATCTTGCCTGTTGTTGAATGTATAGTACTGGTACGAAAAGGTGAGCAGCCTTTGCTTATTGCTTTTAAAACCCAGCTGGTAATTTAAACCGACATTCAGGCCCCTGCCGCCTGCCGTATTGTTATTGTACAGGTCGTACCCTTCAACCATGTTGCCGGCTTCGTTCAAAACAGAACTTTGCGTGTTGATGCCGTCCTGGTTATTTCCGTTAATATTGAATTGTCCCGAAATAAGGTTAAGACTGTCAATTTCGTAACTGATGCCAACTTCCGTATAGCCATTTTTGCCATCCCATTTCGCGGTGTTATTCTGGTTAAGGCTCGTAGGGTTGCTCCCGGTGGTAAGTCTCGAAATGGAACTGAGCACTTCGGGCGAATTGGAGATATTCCCGCCAAAATAGCCTGATAGTTCCAGCTTGCCTTGTTTAGACGAAAATGACCCGCCCAATCGTGGGCCGCCTACCGGGAATACATGGCTAAGGTTTAGCGTGCCATTGTACCCGTTACTTATTTTTTTATTGGTCACTATATTAATAATCCCCGCCATTCCCTCGGCATCATACTTCGACGAAGGGTTGGTAATTACCTCGATGCTTTGAATGGTTGACGCAGGCATACTTTTGAGGATATTCTTCGGATCGCGCTCCATCATACTTGATGGTTTACCGTTAACAAATATCCGGTAGCCGCTATTTCCCTTTAAAAGGATGTTATCGTCACCGTCTACTGTTAACAAAGGCACTTTGCGCATCATCTCCAGTACACTGCTGCTTTTGCTGTCAGGGTCAGCCTTTAAGTCGTAGATGAGTTTATCAACCTCCTGCTTAATGATAGGCCTGTCGGCCGTAATAGCCACCGTTTTAAGCTGTGTAGTTTGTGTGCCCAGGGCAATGCTCCCCAGATTTATAGAGGGTTTATTATTATCTGTAAAATCAACAGGAAGTATTTTCGTCTTAAAACCAACACTGATCATCGAGAGAAGGTATTGTCCTGATGGCAGCTTTTCAAACCGGAACGTGCCGTCGGTTTTAGTCACCGTGGTGCGGACTAACTGCTTTGCTTCGTTGCGCAGGTTTACGGTTACATAGGCAAGCGGTTGTTTCGATAGTGAATCCGTTGCGATGCCGTTTACCGCGAATAACGCCTGCCCCGCCTGCCCGAAGGCCGGGGCCATAACGATTGAAAATAAGATGAGGAGTAAGAGCTTTAGTTTCATGCTGATGTGATAGGTGAACTGTTTGACCATTAATCTTTTTGAGCCAATCTTAACCAGGCTACAAATCCTATAATACCATGCAATACATAGTACTATAACCATAGGACTACCCCCCGAACGAATTTGTTACACCTATTTGAAATAAAAAATTTTAATAATGCTGTCGGGCTGACGTACCGGCATATATATGCCTGCCTTAAAACGGGTGCATTAGCCAAGTTTTATTAAAAAAAACCAGTAACCTAAGCCCATATTATTCACCGTACCGGCTTAATCGTGGAGATTTCGTTATTGATTGGGATTGCTTATGAAGTTCAGGATCCAACTAACGTTTTGGGCGTAACAGAAGCGATCACTTCTGTTTTATGCATAAAATGCCCCCAAATAGTGTCTAACTTTTTGGGGGCAGTAAATTTAAAACGGGCCCTTCACCGGGCTGTTACTTTGCCTTTTATGGTAATGAGAATGCAACACCCTGTAATGAGGGTGTTATTCTCCTTTCAAACTTTTTACCGGATTTGTTAATGCAGCCTTGATTGCCTGGTAGCTTACTGTCAAAACAGAGATCAGCAATGTCAGCGCGGCGGCGATTACAAATACCCAGATATTAATAGAGATCCGGTAACTATATCCTTTCAACCATTGGAACATTAAATACCAGGCTATTGGCGCCGCAATGCAAAATGAGATTGCGACCAGCTTCAGAAAATCCCTGGAAAGCAGTGTGGTCACACTGGCAACTGATGCGCCAAGCACTTTTCTGATGCCAATTTCTTTGATACGGTTCTGCGCCATGTAAGCCGCCAGGCCAAAAAGTCCGAGACAGGATATAACGATTGTCAATCCGGCAAACAGGCTGGCCAAAGTCCCGATACGCTGCTCATCGCCAAACTTCTTGGCGTACTCCTGGTCAACAAAACTATATTCAAACGGGTAATCCGGGTTGTATTTCTTAAATACAGCTTCGGCGCGGCGCAGGTTTTCTTTTGTCGAATTAGCGTTATTAAGCTTGTAGTGAATGATATTGAACCAGGAACTGGGGCCTTCAATCAGCATATGTTGTACAGGTTCATAAGGCGAACTGATGATAAAGTCTTTGATAACTCCAACAATATGCCATGTTTTGATGTCTTTACCTTCGCCCTGGGTAACTAATTTACCAACAGGATCTTTCAGGTTCATGACCTTCACCGAAGCTTCATTCACCAGCATGGCTGTTGAATCCGTCGGATAGTTTACCGGGTCGATATCCCTGCCTGCAACAAGCTTAAGGCCCATGGTTTTAATAAGGCTTCCGTCCGAAGTGTAAATAATAAAATCAACCTTGTTCTTGGGCTGTGAACCTGGCCAGTTAAAACCCCAGCTATCGCTGTATCGCTGGGTTATAGGCGAATTTGTTCTGGACACCGAAGTCGCGGCGCCACTGGAAAGCAATTCATTTCTGATGGATTGATAGTGCTTCGCGATTTCGCCGGACATAAATGTGTAAACAAGGTTATCTTTTTTATACCCCGTATCCCTGTCCTGGGCGTATTGTAATTGCTGGCGGATAATGATGGTACAAATGATCAATACCACCGCAAAAGTAAACTGAATAACCACCAGCAATTTACGTGGTGTAACCAAAGCATTTGCCGCCTTAAAAGTACCTTTCAGTACAGCTACGGGCTTGAATGAAGACAGGTACAATGCAGGATAGCTTCCCGAAATAACACCGGTAACCAGTATAAATCCAATTGCGGTGAGCCAAAAATAGGGATTGCTATATGGTACATATAGTTGCTTTTGGGTAAGCTGGTTGAAACCCGACATACTGATTTGTACGATGACGATGGCAAAAATACCGGCAATAAGTGCAATCAAAACAGATTCACCTAAAAACTGCCAGATTAACGACCCCCTTAATGCGCCTACTGTTTTACGGATGCCCACCTCCCTTGCACGTGTCTCGCTCCTGGCCGTACTTAAATTCATGAAATTTATACAAGCAATGACGAGGATCAGAACAGCGATCAGTGAAAATACCCTGACCCGTTCAATTCTCCCACCGACTATCACCCCATCCTTAAACTGCGAATACAGGTGCCATTTGGCTGCGGGGTGCAAAAACTGCTGAATATCTTTGGTATCGGAATGGTTCCTGGTAAAGTTCAGCACGGCGGCATCAGCATGAGCTTCCGTTACGCCGGGTTTTAAAAGAACAAACGTTTGAATGGAGTTATTGCCCCAGTATTCATCATCCTGCCCTATCTTTTTTAGATATGACCAGGGAATAAGGTATTCAAAATCAAATCGGGTATTATTCGGGAGGCTTTTCATCACACCCGTCACTTTAAAATAAGCGTTACTATCTATTTTAACCGTTTTGCCGAGCGCATTTTCCTCTCCGAAAAGTTTCTTTGAAAATTTTTCAGTGATAACTATGCTATGAAGGTCGTTCAAAGCGGTTTTGGGGTCTCCATTGATTAATGGAAAACTGAACATGGAAAGAAAATCCGGATCAGTAAAATCGCCGGTTGCAGTCAAACGTTTGTCGCCAATGCTAAACAAAAAACTGGCATCAGTTACCCTGGCTACTTTTTCCAGTTGCGGTAACTCTGCTTTCATCACCTTACCCATGATTTTAGGCGTGGTTTCCCAGCTCCATAATTTACCGTCAAATTTCGAGCGGTTATATACAGAATAAAGCCGATCCCGTTTTTCATGGAACTGATCATAGCTAACCTCATTCTGGATCCACAACAAAATCAGCGCTGCGCTGGCCATGCCGATGGTCAATCCGAGGATATTGATCAGGGAGAATGTTTTTTGACGTAAGAGGTTGCGCCAGGTAATCTTTAAGTAGTTTTTTAACATATGATCAGGCTTTAATAACCATAAGACGCCGGCATTAAGATTTTAGTTGCACTGTTTTTCTTTTTTCTGCTAAAACAAAAATCGCGGTATTGCACAACATCGTAATACATTGTTTATAATGTTTACATCAGAAATTATAAACCGGCCTATGTTTGATTAAATAATATTTCCCCATTAATTTCCGATTAATTTAGGATATTTACCAATACAGTAATAATTGATGCCGGTAACGAATCGAACTATGTATTGATAAAAGTCCGATGTACCAATTACGCTTATTGTAAAAAACTAATACCAATGACAACTTTAACAGAATTTAAAGCATCATTAAATTTAGAACAGCCTGTTAACGGGCTCTCTGCACAGCTAAAAAGCCTTTGGTTTGATGGTAAAGGCGACTGGCATCAGGCGCATGCACAGGTTGATCATCTGACGGATCAGGCATCGGCTTGGGTCCATGCCTATTTGCACCGTAAAGAAGGTGATATTGGAAATGCTGACTACTGGTATAGCAAAGCGCGGCAGGTGCGCCCCAACCTTTCTTTGGAAGAGGAATGGGAGCAATTGGTATTGCAATTCCTTTGATCGATAAAACTTACCATATCCCTTTTACAGGCACAGCAAGACAATTATATAACAATAGTTGCCATTGAGTTTATTAAAAGCCTTATTAATGATAAGCTCTTCATCAATGAAAATTCCTGCCCTTATGAAAGGCGCTCTTATTGGGGATATTTCGCGGACCAGGTGAAGGCATCGAGGTTTCATCCCCCCTGGACAGGCTCAGCAAAGAAGGCTGTTCATCTGGCACAGCCGTCAGTTTGCCCAATAAAGAATTGAGATTATAACAGCGGCGTACCACCACATGGATCACTTCGCCCTCAACCTGTAAATGCCCATCTACCAGGAGCAGTTGCGACTGAACGATCTCTTTGCGGTATTTGTCAAAAAACTTACCCCAAACCACAAGATTGGCAAAGCCGGTTTCATCTTTGATAGTTACGAATACCACGCCTTTGGCCGTCCCCGGCCGCTGCCGCACGGTGATCATCCCGGCAACACGAATTTTTTCGCCATTTTTTAACGATTGGATCCGATTGAGCGGTATAACCTGCAGCCGGTTTAAATCTTCCCGCACAAAACTTACCGGGTGCGCTTTAATGGATAAGCCGGTAGAAGCGAAATCCTGTACCACGTGCTCACCCGCGGTCATTAGCGGTAATTCAATTTGCTCACCTGCGCTGGCCGAAGGCAAACTTTCCAGCAAGGCCACGGGGCGGTCGCCTAAAGCGGCTACTTCCCAAAGCGCCTGCCTGCGGTCGAGGCCGATAGAGCGGAATGCATCCGCATCAGCCAGTTTCTCCAAAGCTGCCTGCGAAATCCCAACATTTGACAAATCGATAATATGTTGATAAGGTGCATTCTCAACCAGGATATTCATTTCTTCTTCTTTTAGCCCTTTCACCAACCGGAAACCCAAGCGTAATATCTTATATTTTCCGGCCTGTTCTTCCAGCGAATGATCCCAGGCCGAATAATTAATATCCACGCCACGAACAAAAACACCATGCCCGCGTGCATCGTCCACGATCTCAGCGGGCTGATAAAAGCCCATCGGCTGGCTATTGAGCAAAGCGGCGGCAAAAGCATCCGGATAATAATACTTCAGCCAGGAAGATATATAAACCAGCAGCGCAAAAGAAGCGGCATGGCTTTCGGGGAAACCATAACCCTCAAAACCTTGTAACTGCTTAAATACCCGCCTCGAAAAATCTTCCTCATAACCACGCGCTACCATACCCTCCACCAGTTTCTTTTCGTACAGGTATAACTTGCCATTCGCTTTAAAAGTCGCCATGCTCCGGCGCAGCTCATCAGCCTCGGCCGGTGTAAAGCCTGCAGCAACAATAGCGATCTCCATCGCTTGTTCCTGAAAAAGCGGAACGCCTAACGTCCGGCCTAAAATATCTTCCAGTTCCGTTGATGGATACACTACCTGTTCTTCGCCATTACGCCTGCGCAGGTAAGGATGCACCATATCACCCTGTATTGGACCGGGTCGCACGATAGCCACCTCGATCACGAGGTCATAAAAACATTGAGGCCTCAGTCTTGGCAGCATAGACATTTGCGCCCGGCTCTCAATCTGGAATACCCCAAGTGTATCCGCATGACCTATCATTTCATAAACTTTGGGGTCGTCCTGCGGGATATTGGCTAAGGTAAGCTTTCGGCCATAATGTTGTTTTATCAGGTCAAATGCTTTGCGGATCATGGTCAGCATACCCAATCCTAAAACATCCACTTTCAAAATGCCCAACGCTTCCAGGTCATCTTTGTTCCATTCCAGTTGGGTTCGGTTCTCCATGCGGGCATTGAGCACAGGGCACAGGTCGGATAGTTTGTTATCGGTAATAACAAAGCCACCGGTATGCTGACCCAATTGCCGCGGGAAACCCATCAGCAGTGTCGTCAATTCCAGTACTTTGTATATCAACGGATCGCCCGGGTTAAGCCCCTGTTCCTGCAAACGCTTTTCATCAAAACCTTCTTCACTGAAATCCCATATCGTACCACCGATACGTTTAATTGTATCTTCAGATAAGCCCATCGCTTTGCCCACATCACGAATTGCTCCTTTATGCCGCTCCTGCGTAACGGTAGCTACAATAGCCGCGTGTTCCCGGCCATAATCCTCATAAATATACTGGATGATTTCCTCGCGGCGTTCATGCTCGAAATCCACATCGATGTCAGGCCATTCCTCGCGTGCATCCGACATAAAACGGGAAAAAAGCAAACGTGACTTCATCGGGTCGACCGCCGTAATGCGCAAACAATAACATACCGTTGAGTTGGCTGCAGAACCCCTGCCCTGGTGCAAGATTTCGAGTTCTTCTGCTTTCCGGGTGTATTTATATACACGGAGAAAATAAGGCGCCAGCCTGCGCTTTTCGATAAAGGCCAGTTCAAAATCAATCTGCTTACCTATTTTAGGCGGTATATGCTCACCATAACGTTCATGTGCACCTTCCCACGTGTATTTTTTTAACCTTTCCTGTGGTGTTAATCCGTCAAAGATCTTTTCTTCCGGCTCAATGTATTTTAATTCGTCCAGCGAAAAAGTACAGGCTTCGGCAATAGCAAGTGCATTTTCAATGGATTCCGGATATTGCCTGAAGATCCGGTGTATTTCTTCAATAGGTTTCAGGTAGCGTTCCGCATTCTGATGCAGCCGGTATCCCGCGTTGTGGATAGTGCATTTCTCCCGGATACAGGTCAATACATCCTGTAGTTCCCTCCTGTTCGGTTCATGATAATGCACATCACCGGCAGCAACCAAAGGTATACCCATACCGGCTAACCTGTGCAGCCGTTTGGCATCATCGCCGTTGTAAGAACGTAGGGCAGCCAAGTATAAGGCATTCCCGAAAGCTTGTTTATATTCTGCTACTGCTGTTTTAAACTCATCTGCAAAATCAAACCGCGCGTTGAGCTCATCGGGCGGAATTATGATAAACAGGATGCCTTCCCGGTGTTCATACACATCTGCTTTATATAAATAGCATTCACCTTTTTCAGCGCGCAGATTACCCCTGGTGAGCAAGGCCGAAAGCCGGCCATAAGCAGCAAGATCAGTAGGATAAGCCAGCAGACCCGGCCCATCCAGCAAGTCCAGGCGACAAGCGGGAATAAATTGTACAGGTAGTTTTTTTGCGGCAATATGCGCCCGGACAATACAGGCCAGGCTATTCCGGTCGGTAACCGCTATGGCCGTATAACCATGAACCACAGCCTGCTCAACCAGTTCCTCCGGGTGAGATCCACCGCGCAGGAAGCTGAAATTGGAGGTACAATATAATTCCGCGTATTTCATCATCAGGCAAAAAATCCGTGTAAATACCATTGGGCACCTCCGCCATCATAATGCCCTGATCGGAACAGCCAATAACGGCCCCCATGCTCATCCTCCACCATATAATAGTCGCGGTGCTCACCTTTGTCCAGCCACCATTCCCGTTCAATACGTTCCGGGCCGTCTGCTTTATCCACAACATGGCGCTTACCCTTATAGATAAATATTTTTGGCGGATAATCCGGCAATAAAGCCATAACTTCAATGGCTTCCGGTTTGCTGAGCAAGCGTATTGGTCTTGGCTTGTCAGCCCGCCAGCCGGCCAGCGAGATATCTTTGAGTGAAAGAGCGGGCCGGATGGAACGTTCGGGCCAGTAATGCTCGGCAGGCAGGTAGCGCATAATCCTTTCGGGGCCGATCTTTCCGGCAATCCGGTCAAGCAGCTCGGCCAGTGCGGTATCCTGCAAGCCCGGATCATCCACCCATAGCTTTTCCTGCAAGGGGTCGATATCTTCTACTTTTTGTGCTTCCAGCAGAAACAGCTCAATACCCAAAGCAGGTTCAATCTTGCTGATCTGTAAACCAAAGAGCTTGAATAAATGGGAAACACTATGTGAGCCACGCGTGGTTGTTATCTCCGCTTGTACCATTTTACCATCAATCCGGAAACATTTCAGCACGGCCTTACGCACACCTTTTCCTTCAGCTTGCAAGCGGCTACATAGGCCTTGCAATAGTTTTTCAATGCCAATTTCTATGGCTTTGTCCGTTCGTACCGGCTCCAGGCAGGGCAGCCGCTCAACATAAGGCACGGGCGGGATAATCGGGGTCAGGTATTCATCAGTAGTACCCAAAGCCTGGGCAAGCCTTAACAAAAAGCCTTCACCAAAACGCCTGCGCAGCACAGTACGCGGCATGATCATAAAATTTTTAACATACCGGAAGCCGAGTTTATACAGTTTGTCCAGTATTTCCGGTTCCAACCGGAGGGCGGCCGGAGAAAGACCGGCAATGGCTTCCGCCTGCCCGCCGCTTTCAATAATGGGCCTGATCTTACCATACCGGGCAATGGCCCAGGCTGCGCCAACAGTATCGGCAATAGCGGCCCGTGCATCGTAGCCCATACCCCTTAATTTAAGTACAACAGTTTTTAAATATCCTTTTTCACCACCCCATAGGTGTGCACAGCCGGAAATATCAAGGGTCAAACCATCGGGCAGGTCAATAGCCACAACCGGTGTATAGCGGATGCACCACAAACCCAAATGCCGGAGCAGCTTACTTTCCTGACCTAACGGAAAATCAATAACCTGTAAATTGGTGGTAATCGCTTTGGCATCTGCTGCCGGCATTCCTGTACGAACACCTTGTGCTTCGGCTTCGGGATTAGCTGCCCTGACGATCATACGGTTATGTTCGGGCACAACCAGCACAAAGGGCTGATCTTTTAATTCCGGCTGCCGGAGTGTCAGCCAGTCTGTCACCAGGTGACGAAACCAAATAGCCATATACCTGTGCTGCATAACTCACCCCGCTTTCCGTTTAAATGGTTTAGCTGTTTGCTCTTTTTCCACCTGTTTGAATTTACCTTCTGCCCATTCTATGATCCAGGTACCCGGATGCCCGTTACGGACACGTAATAGTTCTACCTCCCAGCGCGGAAAACCAAGACCAGGCAAACCGTCTACCGGCTCGCTCGGCAAAGGTTTCACCTGCCACCGGGCAGCGCAAGCTGTTGAACCGACCTTTTTAACGGCATTACGCAGCACAAACCCGGTAACATGACTTTGCTCAACAACCAGCTGAAGTCTGCGCGATTGTTTAAAATCCAATTCCCGCGCTTCTGCCACAACCGCGGCAAGCCCTGCGCATTTCAGCGCTTCTTCCATTACCCATAAAGCTTCCTGGTCTTTGGTCACCCGGATAAAGATCAAACGGCTGGGTTCTATACCAAAGCCGCTTAATGCCGGTGGGAAGATGTTTCCGGTGAGGCTGATCCATAAGCAGGCCCCGCCATTTTGCATAAACACGGAGAGCAGGCCGCTAATCAATCCGCTGGAAGCAGTAGCCTGTTCGGTGGTACTGCAAACCAGTTCATGCACTGCACCTAAAGGAAAAACGCCGTTGGGGAAAGCCGTTTCCACTGCCCCCAAGCCTACCAATCCCTGCGTACCTGCAGGCGGCGGCCTATAGCCCTCCCATTGCAAAATATTCTTTTGCAGACTGTTAATCAGCGCTTTTCGGTCGTGTGCCGTTTCCATCGTGTTTGTACCAAATAGGGAGTACAAATTTAATGCTAAAAATATTAGTATTTTATATATCTTTGAGAAAAAATTTCAAATGCAGGAATTGTTGGTCAAAACGTATTTAAAAAGCGAGGCTAAAGCCTGGCTTAAATACCGCGATGGTTCACGTGAAGTGGTGAAAATTGTACCGGATACAGCGCAAAAGCACGCTGTACAATGCTATGAGATCTATACGGCTTATGATCAGCCACCCGTTTACATGGGCCGTATTTTATTTGACGCGAAGGGCTATTGGATATACGACGGCGATGTACTGCAACCAGAAGAACAGGAACAATTGGCCCATTTTATCACAACTTATGTGGAAAGGATTTAGTGATGGAACAATTGACATTATTTGCCGAAACCGGGCAAAGTAAAGGATTGCCTAAGGATTTGCTGGAATACCAGCCCGGTTTAATTGATCCGGCAACGGGTGACTGGCTGTTAGAAAAACTGATCAGGGAAACACCCTGGAAACAAACAACACAAAAACTTTGGGATAAGGAATACCTGACACCGAGGCTCACCTGCTGGTATGGAGACACAGACCGGATCGCAGGAACACTCCCCTGGACACCGGAACTGCAAACTATCCGGGGCATGGTAGAACCTTTAGCGGGTATTACCTTCAACAGCGTATTACTGAACTACTATCGTGATGGAAATGATTCCGTAACCTGGCATAGTGACAAAGAAAGCATTATGGGCAGTCAGCCAATTATTGTTTCGGTAAGCCTGGGGCAGGTGCGCAGTTTTGACATCCGCAATAAAGTTAATCACAAAGAACATTACTCCGTCAGGCTCGGGCATGGTTCATTCCTGCTGATGAAATCAGGATTGCAGGAGTATTGGGAACACCGGATTGCCAAGTCTAACAAATTAATGAAAGCGAGGGTAAACCTCACCTTTCGTTTGGTGATTTAGCCCGTTGATATTTGCTCAAACTCATATTTATTCTTTACGAAAAAGTGCAGATAGCGGCTTTTCACCCGTGAGGATCTCAGTTCCTTATAAACACTTTCAGGAACGTTCTTATACAGGCAGGCTTCAATTTGACGATTATAGCGGTCATCTTTCTTTCCAAATATCCTGTAATTTTCACCCCCTATCAGATGATCAATTAATTATAGAACCGCATTTGAGCAGTTTGATATCTTCACATATCTTCATCGCAACGGCAAATAAGATTCATATCTTTAGCCAATGAGCCACGATGCTTTCTTCCAAAAAATAAAAACGTACGCTGAACTCTCACCGCAGGCCGAAGCGGCATGGACGGCTTTGCTCCGCGAAAATACTTACAACAAGGGCGATTATTTTGTTACCGAGGGCCAGGTACCTAAAAAGGTGGCTTTTGTTGTAAATGGATTAATGTATCAATACTACGCTGCCGAAAACGGCGATATGGTGGTTAAATATTTCTTCCCCGAAAACCGGATTGCCGGTTCCATGACAGCAACGCTCACACAGTCGGCGGGTAATTTTACCATAAAAGCCCTTGAGGATACAGATGTGCTCGAATACAATTTTATGGAATTTAAGAAACTCGTTACCATTTATCCCGATATTGCCGCTTTTTATATCCGCTACATGGAACAGCATTGGATAATTGAAAAGGAACCTTATGAAGTGTCGCTGCGATATGAATCGGCTAAAACCAATTACGATAATTTCCTCCGCAAATATCCTGGTTTAGTGAAAAGGCTAAAGAAACAGCACATTGCCGCCTATCTCGGCATTACCCCAACGCAGCTAAGCCGCATATTTTTTGCGAATAAGTGAAGATTTTTCGCTTTTCTCAACATATGTAAATTTAAAAAAAAAACGGTTGCCGCAACTTTGTGCCATCAATAACAATTAAAAAATTTAAAATCATGGCAACAAAAATTTTCATCAACCTGCCTGTTAAAGACCTGGAGCGGTCAAAGGCATTTTTCAGCGGTCTTGGCTACAGCTTTAATCCACAATTTACCGACGACAAGGCGGCCTGCATGGTGGTAAGCGAGCATATTTATGTAATGATGCTTGTAGAAAGCTATTTTAAAACCTTCACCAAAAAAGAAGTAAACGACGCACACCTGGCAACTGAAGTATTGCTGGCGCTTGATGCAGCCTCGCGCGAGGAAGTGCAGCAAACCATAACAAAAGCAACCGGGCTTGGAGGCTCCATTTATGCCGAACCTCAAGATTACGGATGGATGTACCAGCATAGCTTTGCAGATCCGGATGGGCACCAATGGGAAATTGTTTACATGGACGCAGCGAATATGCCGAATTGAGATTGAGGCCTGATCCTCTCTGTGGCTAATTTTACCATAGAGGGGATTTTTTGAATTTAGCTTAAAATAAGTTTATAACCAAAATGCTTTATGATAACCGCAATACTTTAAATACCAGCTCCCTATAACTGTTCCCTATCGGAACTTCCGTAGTGCCGAATTCTATTACATTACCTTTAATACTGGTGATCTTGTCCAGATTAATGATATAGGAACGATGTACCCGTATAAATCGTTTAGCCGGCAATCTTTCTTCCAGGATTTTCAGATGCATACCTGCAAGTAGCCGTTTACCGCCACACAAATAAACAGAGCAAAAGTCACGTTCTGCCTGCACATAACTGATTTCATCAAAATTCACTTTTACCAGGCGGGTATCCTGCCTGAGAAAGATATACGGCGGCGGATCCAATTCTGGTTGATGCGAGACCAACCGCTCCTGCGCCCGCCGCACGGCCTGGTTAAACCGTTCAAAAGTGATCGGCTTCATCAGATAGTCCACAGAATTCAGTTCAAAACCCTCGACAGCATAACTGGAATAAGCAGTGGTAAAAATAACCAGCGGCGGATTAGGTAATGAACGAAAAAACTCTATTCCGGTAATTACGGGCATTTTGATGTCCAGGAAAATCAGATCGACAACATGTTCATAAAGCGCCTCGTAAGCCTCATTCGCATTGCGGCAGCTTTTTATCAAAGCAATTTCCGACAGGCGCTCGATATACGTTTCCAATATACTTCTTGCAATGGGTTCATCTTCAACGATGAGGCAACTCAGTTTTTTCATGTCAGCTCAATAGATAAGATGGCGTTATAAACGCCGTCAGCAAAATTATCTTCGTACCAATACTTGCCGGGGTAATACATTTCTAAACGTTTTTTAAGGTTGCCCAGCCCTATACCTCCGTTTTGCTGCATCCGTTCCCGATGGTCCACAACATTGTCAGATGTAAAACGCAAACGACCGTCAGTGACATCCAGAAAGAAATGAATACGAGCTCCCGGTTCATCAGGAGAAAACTTGAACGCGTTTTCAACCAGCGGCATGAGTAAAAGCGGCGGTATTTCATATGTCTTGGAATCCACAGCAATATCCACTATGACCCCGGTGTCATTCAGGCGTACTTTTTCCAGTTCTATGTAATTTTGTATCAGCTTGATCTCGCTTTGCAAAGGCATAAATGCTTCATTGGATTCATAAAGCATATAGCGCAGCATCTCAGACAAGCGAGCGACCAACCCGGCAGACCGTTCCTGGTTACCTTGCAGTATCAAGCCGTAAATGTTATTCATCGAATTGAATAAAAAGTGGGGATTGAGCTGCGCTTTAAGAAAGTTAAATTCCAGCTCCAGGTTGTCTTTTGCAAGCTGTAAAGCTTTTAGTTGCGATCGCCAGGCGTTAACCGCCAGCTTCAGGCATAACGGAATACTCAGTGTCAGCAAAAGGCCAAATGGGGTGCCCAGGCTAAGCAGGCGCTTCAGTACAATGTTAATGAGACCGGATTGTACCAGGACAAAATATTGCGGCTGATCTTTCTGCAAACTGAGCAAGCAGCCGGAACAGGTCCTGAGCAAAGCCTGCTCTGCTACCGCCTCGATCAATGTGTATCCGCATAACAAACCTAAAAATGAGAAAGTAAAATGAAAATATTGCTTACGTTGCAACAGCTTCCATAGCGGACCTGTCATCAGATAAAATACAGCCGCGATAAGCAAGGTACTGCTTAGGTTCAGCAGGAAAACAATACTAAAAGATAAGCCGCTATAAACGTTGAAGGTAATCAGCGTGAGGTATAGCCTAACTATAAGCAGTACAAGCCAGAATAAAAGGTGCACCATTTTGCGGTACCCGGGCCGGGAGGTGTATAGAGCAAAGCTTTGAAACATTGTTATTTAAAGTTGGCTTATCTTTGTCAATTACACAACATAAATCAACAGAGCGGTGTTTTTAGTCAACGAGCAGGGTTGCGGGGCAACAAAAGATCAATTATGCTATCATGATTGAACCGATCGTTTGTAATAATAAGCGATGGCCAAACCGGCAAATAACGCGGCACCGACAAAAACGGACAAGCCTATAACTTCAGATAACGCTTCCCTGCCCGCCGTGATCCTTTGGGTAAAGATGCCAGCATCACCTTTGCCTCCCCAGCACCACTGTCCCATATTCCACGCTGTATGCAGGCCAAGCGGAAGTCCAATTCCTTTACTTTTAAGAGCCGCATAGCCAAATAGCAAGGCCCCGGTTCCTGAACCGATCAACGCCATCCACCAGTTCATTCCTCCCCAGATGTGCTCAAAAACAAACAAGGCGGCAATAAACAATTGCGCTGAGCCTGCTCCAAAGCGGTCGGCAAGACTACGTAAAGCATAAGACCTGAACACAAGTTCTTCGCGGCAGGAGATCAACGTAAAAAGCAGCATATGCAGACCGATAACATGCGGATCAAAGGCGTTAAATTGAAGCTTCACGTAACCCATAATCATCAGTATGCCCGGTTGCAGGCATGACATCAGCAGCCCGGCGAGAAATCCGGTAATTATACGGCCCGGGCTTCCTTTGTCAGGAATAGTACCTGCTTCGGTTAGCGGTATGGCCCGCAGCCTGCAAAATATGATCACCAATAAAAAGGTAAAAAGCGCGGCGGTTGCCATTGCGATATGCGAGGCATATTTCTCTCCAAAACCTTTAGCCCAAAGATCGGATAAGATAAATACGCATACTGTCAAAACGTAGAACAGTAAAGTTTGCAAGATAACCTTCATGGTGCTAAATGGATTGAGGAGATGAAGTTAAGGGTACCGTGCTTATCCTCATTCTTTGTTTAAGTAACCACAAGACTGCCATTGTACATAAGACAACACCCAAATATGGGCCGATTATGTATAGCGAACTATAATGTTTAGGATCACCATCCACCGTGATAATCGTCCTCCCTGCAGCGCCTGCTGTTCGGGGGATCAACGCCTGAGCATAGTTCCATCCCACGTGCAAACCTATTGGCAGCGCTAAGTTGCGGGTATATAGATAAGCCATCCCGAACAAAACCGATCCCAACCCTGTCGTCAACATAGCCATCAAAATAGTTTGCATGTCCATTGTACTGTTTACATGCATCAAACCAAAAGGTATCGCAATGATGAGCTGTGCTTTCCAGGCTCCATAGTGACTGTTCAGCGTCTGGAAAGGATATCCGCGAAAAGCAAATTCCTGCACAAACACCGACCACAGGTTTGCCAGAAAGCACATCAGCAGGAACATGATGTCAGGCGACGAGTTGAAATGCCATTTGTCGCCGGTGAGATAAACGGTTATCATCGCCGTGACGATTAACATTAAAATGCCGCCCACGGTTCCGCATAGTAACTGAAGCCAATTACTGCTACACACCGGAATAAAATTTAGCGTCTTTAGTGTTTTCCCTTCTGCCCATAGCAACAGCCAGCTTATTAGCAATGAGACGGCCATATAAAAGGACAGATCATTTAACGCGGGAACAGCGTCTGCGACGAACCTGGCGGCGGTAAGCAAAACAAAATAAAGAAATACTTTTAGCCATGCCGGGAGATTACAAATGATGGTTTTCATGTTTTTTTTAGGCAAATAGCATGAAAAGTCACCTGTAAGGAAAAAATATCGACCAAGTAGTTCTTTTTTTCGGCAAATGCTACATTCCTGGCAATGAACGACACCTGGATTTTTTTCTAAATTGATTTACCGGCTAGTGATACAATTAGTAAAAGCAACTTAGCATAAGTGCTGATAATTGTCGGATAAGTTATGCTATTACACTTTATGACCGAATACCTAAGGAATAAGCCCGGATACTATACTTCCGGGCCTTATTCCTTAAAAACTGTTGACCGGGCGAATGAACTTACGTAACATCAGATCGAACATTCCATGGATCGTTCTTACAAACAACCAATTTTACGGCTGCTTTTTATTAACCGTCCACTCAGCCATCTGGAAGTCACGACTGCCATTATTAGTCTTAATGCTTATCCTATAAAACTTATAAGCCACATTGTTATTAAAGTGATATAGGATGCGCTGAAAGCGGTTGGCAAAAACTTCGTTGTTCTTGCTGTGCAGGTTTATCCAGCGTATACCGTCCTCAGAACCCTGGAGGATCCATCCTTTCGGGTCACGGGTGGGCGAATCATTTGCAGATGTCATGGTATAGGCTCCTGCAACGGCAGGTGTTTTAAGCTCATATTTCATCACCAGGTCGCCGGAGAACCCCGATTGGAAAAACTTGGTATTCGGATCACCGTCAACCACTTTTAGTGACCCCTCGTTTGCATTTGGGCCGCCCCCATTGTCGCGTGATACAGTCAATGTACCGCCTATGGTAGCAAAGTAACTTTCACCAACCTTGGTGCGGTCAAAATTAGGGTCGGCAACGTTCAATATTATTTCCCGCGCAGCTGAATATCCCTGTGAATTTCTGGCCGTTAATGTTACGTGATATAAGCCATCAAAGGCATACCTATGCTTCGGTGCTTTTTCTGCCGACGTGCTATCGTCGCCGAATTGCCACAGGATATCTTTATAATTGATGGATGTACTGGTGAACTGATAGCTTAAAAAATCAACGCTATCTGTTCGTGCCACTGTGAAACCTGCGATGGGTCTGGGCTCATCCGGTTCGGGTTGGGGCGCAGGCTTATCTTTTTTACACCCGGCAAACAACAGGGCTACTGTTGAAAATACCGAGATAATATGCAATATTTTTTTCATGTCCTTAATTTTCATTGATCAATTGGCTTAAGGGGCGGGGAATAATTGGCTTTGTGGTACTATTCTTCTGCCGTTGATGCCGGCCGATGGAACTTCAAAAGTTAAACGGGCGCGCTGGCCACCCACGTTTTCGCGATGATCTGCTTCTATTTTATAGCGTTTACCGCGTTCCAAGAAAATTTTGGCAGTACGGCTATCCTTATCCCACTCGGTAGTGAAATCATTAATAATGGCCTTGCCGTCTATATATAATCTTGATCCGTCGTCCCATTCGTTCTGCCAGAACACGTATTCACCCCGAACGGGGGCAAGGAACTCGCCAGTCCACCTGGTGGAGAAATTATCATGACTTATACCTGGTATAGCGGCTTGCCAAACCCCGTCATTAGGCCAATCAATAGTAGGTTCTATTTGTACAAGATCGGGCTTTCTGCCATCAAAATCAAGCAATTGATTGTTTGAAAAGTATTCCGCTTTTAAGCCCGTTCCGTTTCCGGTTATGTAAGAGTTATTATCAAGATTAACCTCTGGCTGTACCAAAACGATCAACTTGCTTTTTGTTGGATGCAAGATGTGTTTTGACGGATTAACCAAACTCACCACAAAACCAAAACGTTTATTGGCAACTATATTGGCATCAAAAACAGGCCATCCTATTGATAAGCGCACCACCGCTGTACTGGCGTTGGAATTTACCCTAATCAGGGTATCAATAGAAAATTGATCGGGGTTAAGTGCTATAGTGTTATCAGGCAGCACTTTTTTACTTACCAAAGTTGTAATGGTATCCATGTTTAATTTTACATGAACATTAAACGCGCCGGCCGGTACACCCGCCATGTTTATGGTTAATGGAATGGTGATACCTGCCGGTGATGTTGTATAGTTTTTTTGATAATCAACATCCATAATACCACCGCCATTCAAAAGCGACACATAATGAATATCACTTTCTTTAATAAACTTTTTGGTATCAAGCACCACCAGGATATTTGATTGCGACCCTTTGATTTGATTGCCCTTGCCGGGATCAGTAAGTTTAAATGCAAAAGCTACGTTTTTACCATAATTAGCCTCAATGGCCGATAACCTGACGCTGGCAACGGCAGTGGCGGTATCTGACCCAAATGCTACGTTGATTACGCCGGGATAATCAATTGCACCCGCAGGTAATATTACAGTATTTTTAAGTGTACCATTTGCTATTAGTTTGGTTACCGTATCATTATTAAATGTTATACCAACCTGGAATGCTTTGGTTGCCGGTCCTGATAAGGATATTTTAAATGGAACTTTAACTATTTCGTTACCGGCAGTTGCATCACCAGTATTGGCTCCTGCGCCGGAAACGTTTCTGTCGGTGTTTTGAATTGGCTTCAGCTCATCAAGATCATTTTGCTTGCAGGCTCCCGCTATCAGGACAATTAACCCGATAAACAAGATATATCTGTATTTTTTCATCATCAAATAATTTAGTTTATAATGGTTAGCTTTTTACTGGTCAAGCCAAACGCGGCCGTCAAGCCCCCAGGCCTGCCTGTTAGGTATTCTGAACCAGTTTATTATTTGCGCCGGGATATCTGCCGTTTGCGGAACAAATATGGCCAGTGCCCCTGCCGGCGGCGGGCAGATCAGATCATTAAAATCTTCCCATTGATAAGGGCCTTTTAATTGAAAGTCGCGGGCCTGCGGGCCAATATCCCTGATCTTGTCGCCCTGGCCATCTGTGCCCGGCCAGTATGCTGCCAAAAAGGTATAATAAGGATGACCTTCGCTAATGGATGTTTCGCAGGCATAATTTCCAATCACGGCATCGGGTACGTCGACCTTGAAAAATCTGATGTCGGTTACATACACATCAGGTGTACCATGCCCGTTACCGTTTAAATAGCCCAACTTCAACGGGCTGTGGTTGCTTAAACTTCCCGATGCGGTTATCTCCAATTCATTATTGAAAACCCCGTCGGTGTAGGTTCTGATATATCGCTTGCCTGCGCGTATCTCACATTTAACCGAAAGGTTTTGCCATCTGCCTTTTTGAAGGTCGCCGCCACGGCATTGATGATAATCACCATCCTTAGTGCCCCGGTATTCGAAATACCAGTAGGCGTCTTCGAGGTAAATTACCCAGCCAACTCCCGGGTGACCTGCTGACCACTCCGGTCTTTTACCCAGGATACTTGGCCAAAAGAATTTATCCTCATTCTTCTTAACTTTTAGCTCGATGGTGAACTTGGTAGTATCATCGATGTTAAAGATATCAGCTGTATCTATCTCGGCTCTCACCCCCGTATCTTTCAAACGTACTGTGCGCCCCAAATACCTGTTGCCGGTAAATGGTTTACCTATTACTCTTTGTTTATATTTTGGATTGTAATAGATAGTAAATGTATTGGCGGCGGTGTTACTGAAAACTGTATTATCGTTCTCGTTAGCCGGGATATTAAATTTACCACCACCGCTCGACGCAATCACTACCAGCCAATCTTCATTGGCATAATTTTTCCTTTTTTTCAGGGCATTAACAATCTCACCTACATAACCGTCAAATTTTTCGATAGAAGCTTTGTACTGCGACGATGAATTGTCGAATCCGTATTTGGCACCTGCTTCTTTAATATCATTAAAATGGCCAACTATCAATTGTGCCGTGTCGGTATTCAGGTCATTAACTACAGCCGTTTTAATTTGCTCATCAGTACTATACAACTCGCTTACTGCAGCACCCTGTGTTAACTTATTTTTAAAAATAGCCGAGGAAGAAAAAGAAACGATTTTGGCATTTGGTCTTTCTTCTTTTATCCTTTCAAAAAACACAGGATAAGTTGCCAGATTATTGCCGGCAAAATCATCCGACAAGATCTTGTGCTTTTCTTTTTTTACGCCGGTTAGCATATTGGCCCAGTTGCTTACATCGCGGGTCGAGTCCGGATCGCTCAATGCAACCCAACTGTAAATTGAACTGGGCAGTAATGCTTTAATATTAGGCACATTGGCGCTATTTACTGATGAGCCCCGTGCCCCGTCAACAATCAGGTACAAAACCTTACGTTCGCCGGATGTTGCTTTGGCCGTGTCAGTATAATTTTTATCGGGCAGCGTGCGCACAAAATCCTTATTACATGATATTGTTGCGACAGCCAATGCACAAATAATTGAAAAAATGATCTGTTTGTATTTTTTCCTGTTCTGCATTTCTTTATAGATTATAAGTTCAATTAAAATTTATTCGATGGTAACGCGTATGATATTGCTAACCTGGGTATTATCAAAACGGTCAAAGCCACCAATCAGCAATAATGCCCGCTTACCATCAGTCGATTTGGTTTCAATAATATCAGACAATGTACCTGAAAATGGTCCGGTAGTATTGTAATTCCCGGCCAGTTCACCTTTGGTATTTAGTACCATGAAACCATTGCGGGTAACATTATTATACTTTTTAAAGCTGCCGCTAACTACTACCAGTCCATCATTAAGCTGGCGGGCAAAACCAGGATAGCCTCCCTCAAATGTTTTAGCTACGAAAGTTTGATCAAGACTACCATCCAGGTTAACCAGCGCCATGCTGACGGCCGGTTTACCATCGTATGTTCTGAAGATCCCTGTTATCAGGTATTTTTTGGTTACAGGGTTGTACGTTAAAGATGAGATGCTATTATCGGTACCTGTTCCGGTTTTAAATGAATCATCAATGGTGCCATTGGGGCTCAAACGAACCAGCCGCCCCGCTGTTTTTTGGTCAAACGTGGTAAAACTTCCAAACAGCACCAGTTTTTCCAGTTGATCAGCATCGGTATGCATGTACGAGTCAACAGGGCCATTTGCCGAAGGCAGGCCTTTGTTTGTCGCTATGTTAAAACGATAGGTTTTGTCAAGTGTCCCATCCAGGTTAAAACGGGCTATTTGCCGGATCTCCGTACTGTCAAGAATCACCGTATCGCGGGTAAAATCATGATTATGTTCAGTATAAACCCGTCTTACATAATATCTGAAACTCCCTGTTGCCAGTATTTTGTTCTGATGCTTGTATATTTTAGATATATAGTCGTTAGTACCGCCGTTAAACTTCGGAAAATATTTGGTTGTATCTGTTTGGGATGGGCGCCTGTAGGTTTTTACGCCAATGGTATCAATACTGCCATCAACATTTAATGTGGTAATATTACTGATGTTTTCTGTGCGCTGATTGTAGCCGCTAAATCCTCCGGCTATCACATATTTTCCGCCGAGTTCTATTACTCTCGATAATAATCCGTTTGCTGCCTTACCTGTCCGGAACGTGCGGTCAAATTCACCATCAGCCGATGTTCTTACAATGCGGTTAAGCGGGGTAATGATCCCTTTATTATCATAATTGGTAAACCAACCCAGCACCAGGTTCCGGCCATCGGCAAGAGGATACACCTGGTTTACATTGCCATTTGCTCCGGCAGTTGCCCGGAAAGAAGGATCGATATTAATTAATCCGGATACCTTAAATAGCGGCCCAAGTACTAACTGATCGTCAATTGCTATTGACGTAATACCTGTGCTGCCAAATGGCGGAACTTTTACCTTAATAGTTGATTCTGTTACCTCGGTAACCTGACCGGGTTCGCCATTAAACATGAACTTTATTTTGCCTTTATAAGGAATAAGTCCGGTGGCTTTGAATGTTACCTCGGTACCCACCGTCCCATTTGCCGGTGCAGGTATTGCGTCACGGCTAAGGATGACGCCCAACGGCGGCTTTCCTTCCCCATAGGGGTCAGAATAAACTGTTTTATCCTTTTTGCAAGCTGCAATTATGAGCACCAGCAGGATAAACGTGATGATATAGTTAAATCTTCTCATATTCAATTTATTATCATTGAAAGAATATTATTAATAATGTTTTACTCAGAATGGTGAAGGCCTGCAAAGTATATTTCCTCATAAAAGTCGTACCGGTTAAACCCGAAATAGGCTCCGTCATATTGCAGGGTATGTACTATCCCGTTCGTAGGTTTGATATCAGACGACGAAACCTTATTCCCGAAAACCACGTTTTGCGCATTATTGATGTCATAGATATAACTGATTACCAATGTACGCGAACCAATGTATTTGATGTTATTCGCGTCGTCATATATCACACCAATGTTCACCACATCGCCGCTGTATGAATAATAAAGCGCTCCGGGATACTGATTTTGCAGGTTAAAATCTATTTGCGGATAATCTTTAAGCCGGTTGATCCCCTTGAACATATACCGTTGCAGATATTTTTTCCATATGGCAGAGTCGATGTCCGACAGCTTTTTCACGGTATCACGGCCGGCCTCGTACAAAAATTGATTTAAAGAGCCCCTGGTTTTGTAGTCACCTATCGTTCTTTTTATAACATCATCGTCTGGTGCAAAAAAGGTAAAATCACTTTTACGGAATGTTTCTTCCATACCGGCCAGTTTTACGATCTGGGCAATGGTATCAAACGGTACTGCTTTATCCTGCAGGTATTGAAGCATATCGGCAGGGTAATCGGCCTTAGCTTTACCTCCGTCTTTATAATACTCATCGCGTTTACAACCGGTAAGCACCAGTAAAAACCCGGCAAAAACAATAATTATATTTTTCATATTTCTTATCATTACTTTTTAGGAATAGGTTAATTACCTCCGTTAACCCAGTACATGTTTAATGACATAAATGGGTTATTGGCCAACGCGTTACTACTAATTGGCCATGTCCAGGCACCACGGTTAAATTTGTCCAGCGTCAATACGTTATATGACCACTCACTGTTCATAATCCTGCGGGTACGCACCAGGTCAAAGTAATGGTGCCCCTCGCCCATCAGTTCCCGCGATCTCTCCAGGAAAATAAAATCCTTAAGGTCTTGTCCGCCGCCACCGGTATAGCGCGAAGCTTCGGCCCTGTCCCTCACTTTATTCAGCAGGGCAATAGCCTGGTCATCCTGACCAAGTTCGGCCAGTGCTTCTGCGCAGAGCAGTATTTCACCGGCATATCTGAATATCATAAAGGTGTTGTCAGGATTGGCGTCCTCTTCGCCGGTTGCAAATGAATTTTGAGCAAATTTGAGCATCATGAACTTTCCGTTATCGGCGTAGATGTCTGAATTAAACCAGGTTGTAGCGCGCTTGTCAGCCGTACCTGAATATAGTTTTTGCATATACTCGGCCCTGAAATAGGCGAAGCTTATACGGTGCGTATATTCCGGCCTTTTATATGGATAATGCAGAAACATATCGCCAATAGGGGCAACATTGGTGTTTTGATCGCCATAGTTTATACTGCGATAAAACTCAAACAAACTCTCGTCCGACCGGCCTTTGATAACCGTGGCCCATTCATTGATGGGTAACAGCCTGTAAGCATTGCTCTTAATCAATTCCTGCCCAAGGTCTGCAGTCTCCTGGTAGTACTTGGTTGCATTGGGTTTGTCGAAACCAGCATTCCACATGTTCATGTTCATGATAAGCGCGATAACGCTGCCCCTGCTTGCACGTACCCCTTTTAAAGCCGGGTCAGAATAAGTCCAAGGCAAACCGTCCTTATATTTTTTAAGGTCGGCGATGCTTTTGTTTAAAACAGATACCATGTTTTCGCGCGGTAAAGCTGTTGAATGGTAAGCATCGGTATAATAAGGAACGTCGCCATAAAGCCTTACCATAAAGAAGTATGCAAGCCCGCGTATAAAAGCCGCTTCGCCCTCAAACTGTTTTTTTTCGCTGTCTGATACGCCAGGCACACCTGCTTCCAGTTTCGAGATGAGGATGTTGGCACTTTGTATTACCTGGTAATAACCTGTCCAATCGGTGATGCGATAAAAATTGTAAAAATTCCAGGGCGGATTTCCGTTGATAAGCCCAAGCAGGTCATTCCGGCCTAACACCTCTACATATGCTCGTGCGGGCCCGTTATCTGCCTGAGGTTCAGATAAAACCTCTCCCGAACGGTATTCGCCCGTAGCACCAATAAAATGCGTTTCATTGATCTTGCCAAAAAATGTTCTTGACATATCATAAATATTGGCCACAACGTCATCTTTCGATTGGTAAAAGTTATTCCCTGTTAGTTTATCAATGGGTTGTACGTTCAGAAACTTTTTACAGGCTGGTAAACACAAGCTTGCTGCCGCTGCTAAAATGTATATAACACTTTTTTTCATGATCTTGAGTTTTATTTACTTGTATTGAGTTCAATATTTAAACCTAAATTATATGTACGCGGTACCGGGTACCCGCTTGATATATCCCGGCCCAGAGAAGTTACGTTTTCGGGGTTGGGGCCATTATATCCCGAAAATGTGATCAGGTTATTGGTTGAGAAATAAACCCTAACGTTATTGAACCCGAACCTTCGTACAAACTTTTTGTCAAACATGTAGGATAGAGTAACCGTGTTGATCTTCAGGTATGAGCCTTCTTCCTGCCACAAATTTTGATCGGAACGAAGTGGCTTTATCTGATTGAACCTCGAAAACGCATAGGGATTAGGATACTTGGATTGATCACCCGGTTTTCGCCATATATCCAGATCGTCCAATGGAACTGCTGCCAGCAGGGCATAAGGATCTTTCATGATCGACAACCTGTCTGATAACGCGTTATTTAATATCGTTCTCTTGGCGGTATAGGAGGCATAAATATTTAATCCAAAATTTTTGTAGTTGATATTTGTCGATATACCACCGGTAATTAAAGGTTGTGAGTTACCGGTTATCTCATAATCCCGGTCATCGAGGATGTAATCGCCGTTAACATCTTTAAACCTCGGGTCGCCGCCTTTAAAGGCAAGCCCACCGGTTTGATATTTTTTACCGGTTACAGGGTCTACCGGTACATCACCATCGGTTGAATAAACACCCTGGTTAATCAGCAGGTAGTTTGACAATGTATTTTTACCTACC
The DNA here is from genome assembly GCF_014643835.1 of Mucilaginibacter rubeus. Taxonomy (GTDB): domain Bacteria; phylum Bacteroidota; class Bacteroidia; order Sphingobacteriales; family Sphingobacteriaceae; genus Mucilaginibacter; species Mucilaginibacter rubeus. Next base: position 149,140 of record NZ_BMKD01000002.1, read on the forward strand.
CTGAAAACAATGTGCTGATAGTTATTATAATCAAATTTGATGTATTGTCCGTTGTATTCGGCAGGTAACCTCAATAGGTAATCGCGGTTAATGGCGCCGTTAAATGATACCGTCCAGTTAAAATCCTTGGCGGTTAAAGGCCTTACCGTTACCATCAGCTCATACCCATAATCGGCAATGGATACGTCATTGCTGGATTTTTTCTGAAAACCTGTACTATTAGGTAAAAGCCTGTCAAACAACAAGTTATCAACCTTTTTGTAATAAGTGTCAAAAGTCAGGTCGACTTTACCCTGCAAAATCGTCATGTCAAACCCAAGGTTGTACTGCGTAGTTGTAGTAGGCTTTAATGCCGGGTTAGGCACAAATTCATAATTAATACCAATGGTTGGATTGTTGTTGAAATTACCATTAAGGTTATACAAACCATAAATACTTTGCAAACTGCCGGTTGGTACGATATTTTGGCCCCAGGTTAACCTTAAACCTCCTGAAGTGAGCCAATCCCAATTTTTAAACCAGTTTTCCTTGTAGTAATTCCACCTGAAACCGGCTGCAGGATTTTTGGAATACGGATTCTCTAAGCCGTTTGAGGATGTACCATCTAAGCGGTATGATAACTCCAGTACATACTTCTTTTTATAATCGTAGTTAAAGGAGCCTGCGAATGAAGCGATGGTGGCATTTTTAAAGTTTGACAATACACCTCCGCCTCTTGAGTTATATGGGTCGGACCCTACTGGCCCCTGCAATTGATCATTAGGTATACGGTTTTGCCTGATGATACCGCTTTGGCCGCCTTGTTTATATATTTCATTAAACGTATTAATGAATATGGTGTGGTCGGCGCTGAATGTTTTGGCATAAGTAAGTGCGTTACGGTTGTATAATGTGAAATTACGGCCCTCATAATCATATACCTGCGCAAACTGAGCATTTGCAGCTGCGGGCGTGAAGGTTGATTCGGCATCTGAGGTATAATCATAACTGATGCTTGAGGATAGCGCCAATCCCGGTATAAACTCATAACGACCATCAATATTGGTACGGATATTTCTTGTACTGTTACTGTTTTGGGTTTGTAAAGCTGATGTTACGCCATCTGGTGAAAGATAAAATGAAGGAGGCGGCAGCAGTGTAGATGCCTGACCGTTCGAGGCCACTCCTTGTTGCAGTAAGCCCACACCATTACCCTTAGCCTGGCTTCCCAACGAGCCGAACAATGAACCAAAGAACCTGAATTTGTCATTTGGCTTAAACTCCATATTCATATTCAGGTTATACCTGTCGAAACCGGTGTTTTTGATCACGCCTTTTTCCGAATAAAGCCCCATGTTCACTTTGTAGTTAAAGCGGTCGTTGCCACCGTCTAAGGCTACGTTATGGCTTTGGTTATGTGTTGTGCCATAAAAAATGGACTGCCAGTTTGTTGAGTTATTCCAATATGCGTTCAAACTATCAGCCAGGAAACCGGTTTGCCCCAATTTCCTTAACTCATCAATAATTGTTGCATTGGATAATATCTGCTGAATTTTTGCCCGGCGTTCGGAATTACCACCCAGTGTTGCGCGCAGCTGTGGGACGGCGTTAACGAAGAAGTTGCCCGTATACCTTACCCGGGGTACTTTAGAATTTCCTCGCTTGGTAGTTATGATGATTACGCCATAAGCCCCCCTTGATCCGTACATGGAAGTTGCCTGCGCATCCTTCATGATCTGTATGCTTTGGATATCCTCTACCGGGATCAATGATAACGGGCTTACCCCCGGCCCCTGCGTTTGAAAACCAAACTCAGCAGCCTTATCCGCATCTAAAGGTACCCCATCAATAATATACAGGGGGGATGTAGGTTGCAGGAACGATTCACTGCCACTGCCTGATACACTCAGGGCTGATAAACCACGCACCTGAACGGAGCCCCTGAAACCTGGAGCACCAGTATTGTTCTGAACGTTTAAACCAGCTACTTTTCCTTGCAGCAGGTTTTCGACGTTTGATGCCGGCACATCCTGGATGTCCTTTTGGGTTAAGGTAACCGCAGCGCCTGGTGATGATTCTTTATTCCTGTTTTGGTAGGCCACAATAATTACTTCATTAAGGCCTTTTTTGTCTTCAGTCAGCGTTACAGTTATGTTTTTTTGCCCGGGTTCAAGTTTTACTTTTTCCGTAACAAAACCTACAAACGTAAAAGTAAGTGTGCTGTTAGCCGGTACAGAAACGGTAAACTTTCCCTTATAATCAGTTTGTATCAGGCCTTTACTGCCCATATAGATATTTACACCGGGTAAAATTTTATTGGTAGCTTTTTCAACTACCGTACCGGTAACCGTTATATTTTGTGCTTGTGCATGAACATCTGCACAGAATAAGATCGTGCAAACAGCAAGCACTATATAAAATAGTATGTGTTTTCTCATGGTGATAAGTTTTAATTCGGTTATTCGTCTTCAAACTTTGGATTGTCCTTCAAAAAATGGAACACTATCTCCCAGTCGCCTTTTTTGTATATAGCGAAATCTATCCCGAAGCTTGCCACTACCCTACTGCCGCCAAAACCAATTCGCGAATATTTAAATTCGGCATGGTCCCTGGTTCCTCCTGGGGCATATACAGTTGGTATTTCCACTAAAGGAATAGGATAGGCAACATCGTATTGTACATATGTTGCAGTTTTTTGCATGTTAAAGCCATGTACTATTTTATCCCAGGTAGTTTCGTTAAACAGGGCCGGATTCATCTCTACTGAGTCTTTGTTCAGAAACTTGAACCTTAACGAATTTCCCGTACCGCCGGTAAACGGACGGATATAAACCACCACATCCTTTTTTTCGTCATTACTCTGCAGCGGAATGTCGGTTACCTGGCCTATTACCCCGTTTAAAAATGGCCTGAGGTAGTTTCGGCTGGCCGGATTATAAGGCGTTTTGGGATGAGGCGCAGGCAGGCCGGAGTAAATGTTAAAGTCGTCAGAAGGTTCATAAGGGCGCTCGCGGAAAGGGCGTACCTGCAGGTCGCGAATTATAGTACTGCCACCCGTGTTGGTTATCTTTATGTCAAAATAGCGCGTATCCTGCGGAAAATTGGTACTATCAGACGGCCTGGGCTTGATCAGCTCATTATTGGAAGAAGCCCACATAATAAACTCGCCCGATGAGCGCACTTCAAATAAGGGGTGATCTTCCAGCTTGCGTTTTGCCTCTATCTCGGCCAGGCTCTTTTCAAGCCCGTTATAGGGCGCTGTCCATACATAGGTTGGTCTTTTTTGAAAAAGATCTGTAACAGGCTTACCGTCGCCAAAACGCGCGTTGATGATCTCAAACTTTAACGGCTGGGTTGAGTTATCTCCATTAAACCCGCCCATCAAAGTGGTTCGGCCTAAAATCGGTTCAAAAACTTTATTGCTGTAGTTTACATTCGAACTCAGATAATCTTTTTCATCGGGAATGCCATACATCTTCTTGCAACTACTGAACGCGACTGCAGCAAATAGTAGAGCTACAGATCCCATTTTTATGAATGTTTGCATCTCTTTTCGTTTTTTTAATGTATTGATATTTTGATCTTCCATGCCTTATTTTACTTTATTGATGGTCCATTCGGCCAGTTGGAAAAGGCCCCCGTCACGCAGCTCGGAAATATCCACCCGGTAGAACTTATAAGCGGTGGTGTTAGGGCACCTGAAAACTTTGGTCTGGTATCGTTCTTCGAAGAAGAAGTTACTCCGGCGATCTAACTCCGTCCAGGTTTTGCCGTCATTTGAGCCTTCATAAGTCCAGGCCCTGGGGTCGCGTTCAGGTGCATCATTGGCAGATGTGAGCGTATACACCCCTGATACGGCAGGCTCATTTAGCTCAAACTGCATCCATAACCGTCCCTGAAGTTCGGCCAGGAACTTGGTGTGATCATCGCCGTCAATTACTTTTTTAGAGCCTTCGCCATTATCCGGACCGCCATTGTTATCTCTCAAAACGGTAAGCTTGCCACCTATCAGGGTCATTAGGTTTGGCGGTGGCGGAACAAAGGTTAATCGGGATACAAATTCATCAAAACCGAAAATGTGATCGGGACTTACCACATGAACAATACCATTTTTGGTGCTGATATTATTGGAGCCGGTAGTAGTGGTTGACCAGTTTCTGATAAACTTGCTGCGTTTGGTATTGCTAAACTCTATAAGATCCGGGCCGCCACCGGTAAGGCCGGAAGCTGATATTTTGGAAACCTTGCCATGCATAGGATATCCGAAACGTACGCTGAAAAGATCAAGCCCGTCCTGCAGCAGCAGGGAATCAGTTGTACGTTTACCCCTGATAATATAATATGAAACCATGGTGTCCAACTGCACGCCATCAATTTTTGCCAAAAACAGCGGATCTTTGTCGCTTTGCCTTCTTAATGTATTCAGGTTATTAATTGCCAGCTGAAAACTTGGATTAGTAACCGCAAAAAGGGTAACATTGCTGTCCATGAGCGTTTGCTGAAGTCCCATCCGGTTGACTACCGCCAATAATGAATCATATACACCGGGTTTGCTTTTTAAATACTCATAAGTATTACCCGCAAATTTTGAGTTGGTGCCTGTAGCGTCATGGTAGCCGCCATCCTTTTTGCAGGCAGTTTGCAACAGGGCTGCAATCAACACCGGCGTTAAGGCACTCATATATTTTTTTAACTTTTTCATATATGGTCAGTTTATTTCCAGAATGGGTTTTGGGTTAACAGATTGTTTTGAGCGATGAGCTTACGCGAAACAGGCCAGTATATCCCCTGCGAATTGATGAGTTTCATGAATGCCGGGTTGTTTTGCTTGATTTTATTATAGCGTACCAGGTCATACCAGCGATGTCCCTCTCCCATCAATTCGCGATGGCGCTCCTTAAATATCAAATCAATAATGTCCTGGTCGCTGTCTATCGTAAGATCTCCCATCCCCCGGCGGGTCATGATATTAAAAACTTCATTTTCGGCCCCGTTCACATCCCCTAAAACAGCCAATGCCTCGGCCCGGAGTAATACGATATCCTCTATCCTTGTAAAGATCAAAGCACTGGTGAAGTATCGGAAGTTAGGATCAGAAACGCCCCCCAGTATCACTTTTATTTTGCTAAAAATGGGGTACTTGCCATTGATATTGGTGAAGTATCTTTCGGTACGGGGCTGACCAAGCGTATCTATACTAAAGCGCTCATCCTTGGGCATGTCAAATATTTTCAGGATAGTATCCTTAGGCATGTAGATATCCGGCACTTTTTTATTCACCACAGGTTCGGCCAGGGTTAACTCTTCCAGGTGGCCTGTTACCGATCCGTCAATATGGCCCCAGTCAGAGTTAAAACCAAACATCTGGCTGGTGTTTTTATTGAAAAAGAACCCGTTTGATTTGGTCAGATCTTCTGTGCTTTGAAAATTGATGCCGCTTTTACCATAATTATCTTCAACAAACTTGGTATAGGTAGCTACATCGGTATAGTTACCTTGCCAGGCAGCCAAATGAGCCAGGACCGCATAGGCTGAGTTCTTCGTGGCTAAAGCACCTCCCCAGCGGGTAGCATCTTCATTATAATAATTGCCGGGCTGCTGCACATCGTTGTTACTGTATACAAACGGCAGGTCGGCTGCGGCCTTAAGCATTTCCTGCTGCGCCCATACTAATATTTTGCTGCCACTTTCGCGGGGTTGATTTTCAAACTTGCCATCGTGGGATGAGGTAATGAATGGTACATCTCCCCAAATCCTTACCATATAGAAATAGGTAAAGGCCCTTAAAAAACGTACCTGGGCAACATCAACTATCAAATAGTTTTCTGTATAGCGCTTATCGGCAGCTTTTACATCGCCAATACGTTCAAGGAAGATATTCGCAGCATTAATTATGGCGTAAAATCTTGTCCAGTCGCTCAAGGCCTCAACAGTTGGATATGAGGCGTTGAGCTGATTACTTGCAATTGCTTTCAGGTCCTGCCGGTTCGGACTAATAAATTCGCCTGTACGTACATCGCCATAAAGCCAGTGACCATCGTTGTCAGATAAGGCTGCTCGGGTAAGTGCATACACTCCTAATAAGCCTGCACGTGCATCTTCAAGCTTATTCCACATGTTTTTTTCGCCCACAACCCTTGTTGAATCAATATCCAGGGTTTTATTACAGCTTGTTATTGCCGCAGTAAACAGGATCAGGACGATACATAATGTCTTTTTCATTTTTACAACATGATTTTTGTGATCGTTTTTCATATCATAATTCCATTTTTACACCCAGGGTATATGTTCGTGGTATAGGCAGGCCGTAACCGGTATCATAGCCATCATAATTCACCAATTCAGGGTCCTGACCGGTATAAGGGGTTATGGTGAACACATTATTTGCCGTGGCATATACATAAAACCTGGTTAGCTTGATTTTCTTTAAGCGCATTGCTTTGGTTAGGTCATACCCAATGGAAACGGTTCTTAATTTCAGGAATGAAGCATTTTCAAGAAAAAGGTCCTGATCAACGCGATATGGGATAACGGTACTCCATGGGTTATACAATTGATATTTGTTGTAGTCGCCTCGTTTTTCCCAGAAGGTGATCTCCTTAACAGAGTTTACATCGCTGTTACCTTCCCGGTTAATAAAATCAAAGCGGTTGGCCATTTCCTGGTGTATAAGGTCGCGCCCCAGGTTGAAATAGAGATTGACATTTAAATTCCAGTTGCCATATCTGAAATTATTATCATATCCACCTGAAATTTTTGGTAAAGCATGTCCCTTTAATACTTTATCGTTATTATCAATTACGTTGTCGCCATTGATATCACGCCATCTGGGATCGCCGGCATGCAGGGCGAGGCCATTGTACTTAAGTGGCTGCCCATTTACAACTGGTATTTCGCTTTCCGATTTATAAATGCCATCATTTACCAGTAACCAATACTGATCAACCGGGCTGCCTACTTTTAAAAGCCTGTCGTTAACAATGATTTGATTTAAGCCCCTTGGCAATGCTTTGAGCTTATTGGCATTATGATTTAAATTCAGGGAAGATGTCCATCCAAATTTTGTATTTCGGATGATATTGGCAGATACAGATACATCTATACCGGTATTGTTTACAGCCATACCGCTCTCAATCGACTGCTTATACCCATACTCCGCAAAAGCGGGAATACCTATCAGCAAATTCTTTTCCTGTTTCAGGTACCAATCAACCGAAAGGTGCAAACGGTTATTAAGAAAACCGGCATCTGCGCCTATATTAAGCTGATTAGAATATGACCATGGTATGCCATAACCTATCCAACCGGTAGAGTAAGGCCTGGTAAGCACACCAAAAGCGTTATAGCCAGGCACGGTTAAGTTACCAGTATACCCTACCGATGCTGTATACTGAGGCCCCTGTGCATAGTTGTCAAAGGCATTAAGACGACCGATCCTCCCTGCGCTTGCACGCAAAATAAGGTCGTTTATAATAGTGCTATTATCTAATACCTCCTTCTTAATGTTCCAGGCTGCAGATAATACCGGCGAATAGAACCACCGGCTGGTAGGCTGAGCGTTTGATGATCCATCTGCGCGTACTGTTGCCGAGAGGAAGTATTTTTCTTTGAATGAATAATCGGTCTTGGCATAAAACGAAACCAGGTTATGCTTGATCTTATCCAGAAAACGGAATGTTAACTCGCGTGGAAAGGCTGTTGGGTTGAGATAATTATCGTTGTCAGATCCGTCTGGGTTTTTTGGGTTCGAATCCAGCAGATCTATCTTAATATAGTCATTTACACCTTTGTAGGCATAGGCGTTGCTATATTTATAAATGTCCCATTGGGTTGATTGACCAAGCTCAAAATGGAAATCGTTTACTTTATTTACTGTCAGATCATAGGTTGCCCTGTTATCTGCCATTATCCTTTGGCTAAAGCCAAAATAATTGGAAGCATAGCTGTTGCCCTGCAAAAGCGTGCGCGCATAAAACACATCGCGGTAGCCTTCATTATAATCTAAATTGAAGGTGGTTACGAATTTAAATTTTCCGAGATCGATACCTATTTTGGCATAGCCGTCAACAATATTTGTTTTGTTGTTATCGAAGCCTTTTTTGTACTGCGCCAGGTAGTCGGCATAAAATTCTTTGTTTGGTGGTAGCGGGGCGCTGAGATCTGGAAAATAGTTGATCTGGGCAAATCTGTCGCGTAGATATCTGTTTCGTTGCCGCTCAATCCGGTTGGCGTTTACCATAGCCGAAAAAAGAAGCCATTTGATAGGTTTCATATTAATGTTGAACATGGCGCTATATCGGTTTAGCACTGTTCCATCAGCAACACCATTATTCTTCAGATCCCCCAATGAGAAACGGAAGTTAGCACGATCTGTACCCCCGGAAATACCGAAGTTAATACCATAAACTGCAGCATTACGATAGTAAAGATCGCTCCAGTCTGATTTCCCGCTATAAACATTGTTTAATGAATCGCTTAGGTAGATGGGATAGTTCTCATCATCAGAGTATCTGCCATTGGTAGTATAAAGGTCGTAAAAACGCTGTCTGAAAGCATTTTCATACTTACCGTTTATAGTGGTTACATGCGGCCGCTGTGCCAAACCTATATACGAATCAAAAGTGATGCTTTTGGCAGCGATAGGAGTTTTAGAGGTTAATACAATAACTCCATTAACAGCGCGGGGCCCATAAACCGCCGTGGCCGACAGATCTTTTAACACTTCAACCGAGGCTATATTATTCATATCAATACCAGCAAATGGGTTGGTGGCTGTTCCCATCCTGTTATAGTTATATAGCTGTATATCATATGCAAACGGGTGTTCTGTTACAAGCGGAATACCATCCAGTACAACCAGTGGCTGCGATTGGTAAACATCTCTTGGAGAAAGAAGCGGCATGGGCGCCCCTCTCATAAACATATTTTGAACGGTACCGGGTTCGCCCGAAGGTTCCTGTATATACAGCCCTGCAAATTGCCCTTTTAACAATTGCTGCAGGGAAACAGCCGGGAATTTGGATAGATCATAAGGCTTTTTGGTAACACTATCTGCCAGCTTATTATAAAGGGTATGCTTTATAATAATATTTATGCTGTCTTTTAATAATGAATCTTTTGCCGTTGTATCCTTACGGATATAGGTTTTATAAAAAACAGAACGTTTTACTTTGCTTTTTTTACCCTCATTCCCCTTAGCTAAGCCTGTAAGTGCATTTGTGGTTATTGCTGCGAAAACCACAAAGCACAGCCATAAGTATCGCATAATGAATGGATCTTTTAGATTGTAAAATAATTTTTGATTTAACGGGCCATGTGCTTTTATGCCTGCAAACGAGTTATGCAGATGACATGCACCTTTAGATTAAGTAGAATGTAATTCTTTTTCCATAGCGCTGATTTACAAGCGAAAAGAACAGAAATCAAAAATAACCGGCAGGAATATTTTTGATAGCGGCGCATAGTTATACACCCCCGGGTTTGCCATCAAAAATGACCATACCCAAGCGTTCTTTTCACTTTTGGTGATTAGGTTAATTAATAAAATTTTTGATACCTAAAATCTCAACAAGAGATTTTTTCGAAGGATCAACCCTGTCAGATGATGGGCTTCTGAAAGATGTGGTACAGGTAAATCATGTTTTTCATGTCAGTGATATTGGTTAATTTAATGATTACATAAATCTCAAAACAAGCAGTTCAGGTAGCTTAAACGATTAAGTAATAAAGTATTTTTCACAATTGGTTTTAACAAATATAATTAAGAAAAACGTTTTACCAAGTAATATCAAAAAAATAATAAACTTTTATTATTTCAAATAGTAACAATCGATCCCTATTGAAAAAATGACAAAAAAAGTAACAAAAATTTTAAGTTTTTTTACAAAATATCAATAATGCAGCCGGTAAAATCCTGATAAAATGTTAAAAAATCATGTGCCAACCAATTAAAATCAGCCATAAAATGTAAGAATTACATTTTTAATTAGGTACTGCAACCCGCACTTCATATTCTTGCCCCCGGCAATCGGTCTTTTCCTTTCTTTATTTCCATGTTGCTTGTTCACTTTCTGCGAGTTAAGTCATCAGGATATAAGCTGCACACCGCTTCCCGGCGTCGCCATCATTCACCTTTGGAAATATTAAAACGCGGGGAAATTAGGCCGGACAGACGGACATCCACCGGTAAACCAATCATGTATATATTGATAAGATTGAAAAATTTATAGCCGCCGGAATAGCATACCGAAAAATTAAATAAAAACCGGGCAAAAGATAAAATTATTGTAATGGGGTTATAGCATCTTATTTTGTTACTCTTGGGCCCGAAGGCAAAAAATACAACCAGCCAAAACCGATTAAGAAAAGAATTGATGAGGCGATAAAAGATGGGAAGGCTATATCTGTATTTTTTTCCAATGCGTTATTTAGCGCGGTGTACAATAGCCATACCTGGATACTCACATTTAATATCAGGATCATGATCAATGCCAGCATGAGTGTGTTGGTTTTATTAGGATGTGCCTGATTTTGGGCTTCGCGGAAATTACTCATAACTTAATTATAATGTTTGTAAAGGTTAATGACCTTATGATCTGGATTGACGATTCGGATCTGGTTTGTCGTTATCAGGTTTAAAATCTTTGACGTATACTTCTTCCCCTTTAATCACTACAGTTAAACGGGGTAACGGCCGGGGTGGTGGGCCGGCAAGCACTTCGCCGGTAAAAGCGTCGAACAAACCATTATGACAAGGGCATTCAATTTTTCCGCTGCCGGGTTTATAAAAAACCGCGCAGGATAAATGGGTGCATTTTTGTTCGTAAGCCCTAAACTCATCATTTTCCATACGAATAAGGATATAAGGAATAGTACTGCCATTGATCACAAACGAGCGGGTCCCCCCTACCGGAAGCTCGTGCTTCTTACAAACAAAGTGTTCACCCACCATTTTATCCGGTGGAAAAAAATTAGCTTTTATGGCAACATACCCGCTTCCAACGGCCAACCCACCAGATACGAGGCATAAAAATTTTGCAAAATCACGTCGGCTTACCTGGGTAGATTCAAGCTGATAGACCGGAAAATCTTCTTTCCAGTGATTATCCTTTTTATCTGTGGCCATAAATAATGTCAGTCTATAATTAATGAAGTACTTCCTTTGGGCATCATGATGTTTACTTTGGTGCTCACACTTTCTTTTCCGAAAATAAAATTGTTAACAGGAGTACTGTTTGGGCGCATCTTTGCAATTTCTTCTCTTGTACCATAATACAGTGCCTGTGTTGGGCAAACGGTGGCACACATCGGTTTTTTTCCGGCGCTGGTTCTGTCGTAACACATATTACATTTCATCATCAGGTCATAAGCCTCATCTTTTTTAGGGACGCCGAAAGGGCATGCCATTACGCAGTTTGAACAGCCTATACACCGTGCTGTATTGGCGGTGTGCACTACGCCAAACTCATCTTTCGTTATAGCATCTGCCGGACAAACGTTAGCGCAAACAGGATCGTCACAATGCATACAAACCTGTACGGTGGTTTGTACGGTAACGGCGCGATCAATATAATTGACATGGATCATAGATTCGTGACCGTTTGTTTCACACTCTGAACAAGCCATTTCACAAGCTTTGCATCCAATACATCTTTGCATATCTACAAAGAATTCCTGTTCTGTTCTGTAATTGGTTACGGGCATATCTTATAATTTCGGGTTACAATTTATTAAATACTCGCATACGCGCCTGACGCCGTTGATGGCGGCGATATAACACCCAAAGGCTTCAGGTTACAGGCACAAACTTTAAACTCCGGGATTTTTGATACCGGATCAAGTGTTGCCGGGGTAAACTGATTTGCCGACTTTTTGCCAGGCCAATGGTAAGGCAAAAAAACAGTGTCGGTGCGGATAGTCTCTACAATATTGGCAGGAAACTCATCTGTGCCTCGACGGGTAGATACCTGCACCAGTTCATTTTGTTTAATTCCATATTTCCGGGCAAGTTCCGGGTGTATTTCTAATTTAGGTTCAGGATACAAATCAACCAGTTTACCTATCCTGCGGGTTTGCGTTCCGCTCAGGTATTGAGATACAACCCTGCCGGTTGTTAATATTATCGGGTATTCTTCATCTGTAATTTCACCGGGATCCCGGTAAGTCACCGGGTTAAAGTGGGCTTTACCGTCGGGAGTCGCAAATTTTTTATCTTCCCATAAGCGCGGTGTACCCGGATGATCCAAAGTAGGGCAAGGCCAGAAAACGCCCATTGTGTCTTCAATTTTTTGGTAAGTAATACCATAATAATCCGCAGTGCCGCCTTTTGAAGCAACCCTTAACTCATTGAATAACTCTTCGCTGTTACGATAAGTGAATTTATCTTCGGCACCAAGTCTTTTTGCCAATTCCAATATGATGGATGTATCGCTGCGTGCATGTCCCGGCGGGTTCACGGCTTTGCGGATTCGAACTACACGGCCTTCGGCGGTAGTAACCGTTCCTTCCTCTTCTTCCTGTAACGATCCCGCCAGAATAATATCAGCATGACGGGCGGTTTCATTCATAAAAAAATCAATGCAAACATAAAACTCCAGTTTCTCCAGCGCTTCGCGCACATAATTATTATTAGGCAGAGAAACCAACGGATTAAAACAAATAGATAGCAGCCCTTTTACTTCGCCCCGGTGAATGGCCTCAATAAGTTCGTAGGCGGTGTAACCTTTGCCGGGCATATCTTTTTCATCAATCCCCCAAACCCCGGCTATATACTTTCGGTGTTCAGGATTGGTAATATCACGATTTCCCGGCAGCTGATCACATTTGTGGCCATGCTCTCTCCCCCCCTGTCCGTTTCCCTGGCCTGTAATAGTACCATAGCCGCAATATGGCTTACCAATACGGCCGGTTGCCAGGACAATATTGATACAGCCAAGCACATTATCTACACCTTTTGAATGATGTTCAATACCTCTGGCGTGTAACAAAAAGCTTGTTTTTGCTTTGCCCCACCATTGTGCTGCCAGTTCAATTTTCGCTTTTTCAATACCGGTAATTTCTTCGGCCCATTCCAGCGTGTAATCCTTAACAGCTGCCAATGCCTTATCAAAATCTGTGGTATGGTTGTCAATAAAATCATGATCGAGCATATCATGATCGGCCAGGTATTTAAGTATTGCGCCGTACAAAGCGGAGTCGGTTCCGGGCCTGACCGGTAAATGCAGGTCGGCGGTCCTGGCCAGTGGAATTACCCTGGGGTCAACCACGATTAATTTTGCCCCATGGTCCCGCGCACGCCAAACCCAGTGTGTTAAAGTCGGAAAGGTTTCGCTGATGTTAGCGCCCGCTACAATAATCACTTCTGCCTTCTCCAGGTCGGCATACGTATTTGAGGTACGGTCGAGTCCGAAAGCTTTTTTATTGCCGGCTCCCGCGCTAACCATACATAAACGACCATTATAATCTAAATTGGCGGTTTTTAATGCTACCCGCGCAAACTTACCCATCAGGTAGCTTTTTTCATTGGTAAGCGAAACTCCCGACAGCACAGAAAAAGCGTTCTTTCCGTATTTTTCCTGTATCCGTTTTATTTCAGCCACGGTTTTATCCATCGCTTCATCCCACGAAACCGGAGTAAAGCCTACGCCTTCATTGCGTTGCAAGGGCTGTAAAATCCTGTCTGGATGATTGTTCTGCATATATCGTTGTACGCCTTTTGGGCATAAACGTCCCTGGTTAAAAGGGAACTCCTCCCAGGGATCAAAACCAACCACTTTATCATTTTTAACCAATAGCTTTATACCACACTGCATTCCGCAGAAACAGCAGTGTGTTTTTACCGCTTTATCCGGCTCATCACGGCCGGCAAAACCTTCACGGGGAGGATAATTTAAATGCGGGCCAAACTGTTCTATAAGCTTTTCGGGCGAAACTGGTAAATGGGCCATAAATTTGTATTCTATGTTAAATTACTACTGCGTCAATTAACCGAAAAGGTTACCTCCATTTTGCTGCCTGGCCTTAAGATGAGCCATTGCCAACCTTGAGCGCTTCCCCTCGGGGCTCAGATCAAGGTGCGATGTTCCATCCTCAAGTGTAAAGTCAAAGCCTAATTCTTTGGTTACAATTTTCAAGTCGTTTATATGCAACTGAGTAGCAAATTCCTTGTGGGTATGAGGGCATATCGCCATACCCCTTTTTATGCCTTCCTTTTTGTAAATATGAGCGCCTATCTGGGCCGGCCGTTGTATAATATGAAAAAACTTACCAAACGGAATCCAGATAAGAAACATAATAACTGTTATAGCATGGGTTACGGCCATATAATCATATGCAATGCCTTTCATATATTCATAACCATAGCTCAAGCCCAGGCCGGTAACAGCGATAGCTAAAAGCAGTATTAACGGCAGCAAATCACCCTCAAAAGTTTGCGTAGCAACTAAACCGGCATTAGTGAGGCGACGACGCATAAATATCAATACGCCGGCAATAACTAACCACGAGCACCAGTAAAGGGCCTTAAAAATCACAAAAGCCACAAATGAACCAAGTGCAAATTCAAACATTTTGAATCCGAAGAAATGGGCTTCATACATGTGCACACTTGAGGGGTTTATACTCGTGGCGGGGTTCATGGTAAAATTTATCCAACCAAAGGTTAACGGAAAAGTAACGCAGAAAGCCATTGTGCAACCTGTTGCCATTAAAAAATGGCCTATCCACCGGCTCCGCCCGCGGGGATAAATAAACTTTTGGAAGCCAATATTTTGTATAAACTCTTTTGCAAATGAAATAACATGTAAAAATATCTTCCCGGTAAAAAAAAACTGAAAGGTGCGCTTAAAATACATCCAGGTAGGTGGCCGTTGCAACCATACGGTATAACGGTAAACTATTCCGAAAAAAGCGAACACAGTTCCGAATAAATAAATAATTAATGCGGGGTCGAAATTTTGAAGCTTACGTGAGCCATAAAAAACGAACGAGATTAACAATAAGGAAACTCCTGTAGCTATAAATAGGGCCTTTTTATTAAGAGACATATCCATCTGCTAATTGTATTACGAAGTATGATAATTGCCGGTTTCACTAAGCCGGATTAGATTTTCACCAAAAATATACAGCTATTTCTGATGCGGGTTTTCCTGGTTTCTGTTTGTTATTATAATATGCCGTGGCTATTATAAAACATTTAAAAATACAAAAAAAACAGGTTCTTGTATCGGTTTTAATTACATTAGACTATATTCTTCAATAATTACCTTTTATTAATGCCTCTTTATCTCCTGTTATCATAAACTTATTACGAAAATATGGAAGCTCAGCATACAGCACTACCACCTAAACCAGGCGAACCGATTACGGGCCACTCACTCCAAACTTTTTTTCCGGGTTACTTTGCTTTGGTAATGGCAACCGGGATAGTTTCGGTTGGTGCCTTTTTATATAATATGAAACAGGTTGCCAACATCTTGTTATGTGCTAACGTTATTTTTTATATTGTGCTTTGGGCTGTGCTCATATTCAGGGCAATTAAATACCCTACAGATGTATGGAAAGATATAAGCAGTTCCTCGCGTGGAGTTACTTTTTTAACCATTGTTGCCGCGAATAATGTTTTAGGGAACCAGTTTGGCTTAATGACCTCCTATAAAGATGTAGCCATTTTTTTATGGGAATTTGGCATCGTACTCTGGGTGATGATTACTTACACCTTTTTTATTGTGATCACCGCCAAAGAACCTAAACAAGGAGTGGAAGCGAGTTTAAGCGGTGCCTGGCTGCTCATTGTCGTAGCCACCGAATCTGTAGCTGTGCTGGGGGCTATTATTGCCGGTGAAATGGTTCATAAGGATGTTATTATTTTTATATCGTTTTGCGCTTTCCTCATTGGTGCAATGCACTATATGGTATTTATATCGTTAATTATATACCGCTGGCTTTTTATAAGCATGAAAGCGGAATTGCTAACCCCTCCATATTGGATAAATATGGGTGCCGTAGCCATCACCACGCTGGCGGGTTCTCGTTTATTGATGTATTCACATAATAATGAATGGATAAGCGGCATTAGCTATTTTTTACCCGGGCTCACGGTTTTTTTCTGGGCGTTTGCCACCTGGTGGATCCCGATCCTGTTTTTACTACCTATATGGCGGCATATCATACAAAAGGTTCCTGTGAAATATGATCCCCAATATTGGTCGCTCGTTTTTCCGGCCGGTATGTACGCCGTCGCTACCTTTAATTTTTCCAAGGCGCTTGATCTCCCGTTTATCCTGCCCATTTCCAATATCTTTATTTATTTTTCAATTACAGCATGGGTGATTGTTTTTGCAGGAATGTTAAGAGAGTTCATCCGTTTTTTGTATTCAGAAAAGAGCCTTTAAATATTTCAAAAACTTAAGTATAAAGGCATTGCTTTATTCTAAACTCAAAAGCAACGGAAAGGTAAACAATCAATAATAGTTAAAATCTGTTTTGGAAAAAGCGGCTAAGATTGTCCGGAGTTTTTTATTTAAAGGTCATTGTAATGTTTTGGCATAATTAACCGTATTGGTAATCAAATTGTATTTTTTTTATTAAACTTTAAAAAAGGTTTTGAAATTTCAAAAAAAAGCCGATAATTGCCATCGAAATATCAGAAAACCCGAGCTATTGATTAAAGATTCGCATCTGGATACGATGCACCGGTCAATATTAACAGAAAGATATTTTAATATTACCATTTGGTTAATTTATTAGTTTCCTAAACCTTTCTTTTTGATGAGCATCCGTATAACTATCCGATCCTTATATATTGTAATTTTACTATCCTTCACTGCTGCGTTAAAAGGCTATAGTCAAACCATACCAGTTGGAAGCTATGCTGAGGAGCTATTACGCAGGGATCAGGTAGCAGGAAATACAAACAGTACATCATCACTTGTTATCAGGCCATTAGCTTCAACTATTGCTGATCCTGCGCTTCAGCCATTAATTTCGAGCCATGAGTATATAAAATTCAATTTCATGGGCATGCCATCGGGTTTACGCATCCTTCCGTTTAACTGGTTAAATGAATACAACGTGAACCGTCCCTTTGGCTACAATAATTCCTCATTGTATCCCAATGCAGGCTATCAAAGCATGCTTAGTGGCGGCTTTTGGTTAAAAGCCGGAATTCTCAACGTACAGATAAGACCTGAGCTGGTTTACGCGCAAAATAAAAACTTTTCAACTTTTGCAGATGTACAGGCCCGAAACAATTCGCCGGCACTCATGGGTGCTTATTTTGGCCAAATCAATGGTATTGATGCACCCGAACGATTTGGTACATCTTCTCTAAAACATCTTTATCCCGGGCAATCAAAAATCACTTTGACGTATAAAAGCATTGAAGCCGGCGTATCTACAGAAAACTTGTGGTGGGGACCAGGAATAAGAAATTCAATCATGATGAGCAATTCGGCCCCTGGCTTTTTCCATTGGACCTTTAATTCAACCAAACCCGTTAAAACACTGGTTGGCTCATTTGAGTGGCAGATCATAGGAGGCAACCTAAAACAATCGGGCTTTGCACCAGACGATGTAAGCAAACTTATATACGGCAGCAATTTATATAGCCCCAAACCTAAAGTTACAAGGTATATTTCGGCCTACAGTGTGAACTGGCAGCCTAAATGGCTAAAGGGTTTATACCTTGGCCTTTCCGCTTATGACTATCTTGACAAAGACTCTCTTTATCATAATAAAAACATTATCCGTAAAGTAATTCCGGTTATTACCGGCTCTTCACTTAAGGCGAATGACATCAACAACGGACAAAACGGCGACCAACAGGATTTTGCTTACGCACTCAATATCAGGCAGCTGCTACCTTTATACAAAGCTGAAATTTACTTTGAATGGGCTCGTAACGACCGCACCGGAAGTATTTCTGACTTTTTACAGGAACCCGAGCATTCATCAGCATATACCTTTGGCGGACGCAAACTGTTTGAACTTAGCCGGGGAGGCTTTATCCAAATTAAATCGGAAATAACACAGTTGCAAAGAGCGCCAACCTATTTGCTGCGCGACGAACCTTCATGGTATATCCATTCGCAAAGCCCGAGAGACGGTTATACCAATTATGGCAGATACATAGGTGCCGGAATCGGGCCGGGTGGAAACAGTTTTATTTTTGATATAAGTTACCTCAAAAATTACAACTCATATGGCCTTATGCTGGAAAGACAGTTACATAACAACGATCTGTATTACCAGGCTTTTACTGAAGCCAGAATAAGCAATCTTCACTGGGTAGATCTTGCAGGTACATTTTATGCTAATCATAAATTTAAAAACTACCTGCTCTCGGCCGAAGCTACGCCTGTTTACACATTGAACTATGAATACAGAAATGGTTCGAGCTTTAATTTACATGCCAAGATTAACCTTACTTATTTTTTTAATTAATGAACAATTTTAGCCCATTTTTTTAGTTTATCGATCAACACACCAGTTATACTACAAATTAAAAAAATCACTTTACCCCCTGAAATGGGAAATTGGTTTACTTTTGCAGAAAATATTATCATTTATTGGAGTGCTATTTTATACTCTGATGACTTTCACACATGAACAGACTTCGCTTTCTTATATTTTTAATTGCTGTACTCAGTTTCGGAGCAGTTACTAATATTACCGCCCAAACCAACTTACAAAACATTTCCTCAATTAATGTCGACGATATTTCAGATCAGCAACTGATTCAGCTGTTACAGCAAGCTCAAAAATCAGGATTAACCGACGCTGAGTTACTACAGCAAGCTCAAAGCCGGGGAATGTCAGCCGCACAGGTTCAAAAGTTAGAACTTCGTATAAAAAAATTAAGGACCAAAAGCAACGAATCATCCAATACCAGACCCGATTCGACACTTACACAGCAAGGAAGGCAACTTAATTATAAACCAGATACTACTGATACCCTTTACACCAATAAAGATTTATTTGAAAGCTTAAAGCCCAAAATTTTTGGCGCCGATATTTTTAAAAATAAAAACAGTTCATTTGAACCCAACCTTAAACTGGCTACCCCTCTAAATTATATTGTTGGGCCTAATGACCAGCTTAACATAAATGTTTACGGCAGCTCGTTGGTGAACTGGAAACTGGAAGTATCCCCCGAAGGAAATATAAACATTCCGGGGGTTGGCATTTTAAATGTTGGAAGTAAAACTATTGAACAAGCTACGGCCTTGA
The DNA here is from genome assembly GCF_014643835.1 of Mucilaginibacter rubeus. Taxonomy (GTDB): domain Bacteria; phylum Bacteroidota; class Bacteroidia; order Sphingobacteriales; family Sphingobacteriaceae; genus Mucilaginibacter; species Mucilaginibacter rubeus. Next base: position 168,346 of record NZ_BMKD01000002.1, read on the forward strand.
TAAAAAGCAGGCTTGCAGCTAACAACTATGCGGTTGGCCGCGGTACAAGCGTACAGGTTACCCTCGGTAATATCCGGAGTATCCAGGTAATTATCATAGGGCAGGTAGCTAAACCAGGCACTTATACCCTGCCCTCTCTCGCTACCGTTTTTAATGCATTATATATGGCAGGCGGCCCCAACGATAATGGTAGTTTAAGGCAGATAGAGGTGATCAGGAATAACCGCATTATCAGGCACCTGGATGTTTATGATTTTTTGTTAAAAGGCGATCAGAAAAACAACATTACCCTACAGGATCAGGACATTGTACGCGTACCAACGTACCGGACCAGGGTGCAGCTTGTTGGTGAGATTAAAATACCTGCCTTGTTTGAAGTTTTGCCGGGAGAAAGCCTGGATAACATTATAACTTATGCCGGTGGTTTTACTGATAGCGCATATACTGCCAGGATCAAAGTATCGCAGGTAAGTGATCAGCAGCGCAAAATAACGGATGTGTTGGAAGCCGATTATAAAAACTACATTCCGTTAAGGGGCGATAAGTATACTATTGAATCTATTATATACCGGTTTGAAAACCGGGTAGTAATAAAAGGAGCGGTTTTCCGGCCTGGTGATTATGAACTGCAAAGCGGGTTAACACTACTGCAGCTAATTGACAAAGCTGCGGGATTAAAAGAAGACGCTTTTACCGAACGCGGTACAATTACCCGCCTAAAGCCGGATAACAGTACCGAAATAATGGGATTTAATGTTAAGGACGTTATCAATAAATCTGTAAATATCCCCTTGCAGCGTGAAGATATTGTTAACATCTCATCCATATTTGATTTAAGGGATAAATACACCGTTACTATTAATGGTAATGTAAGGAAACCAGGAAAGTTTGCTTTTTCAGAAAACATGAAAGTAGAAGACCTGATTTTAAAAGCCGGCGGTTTTGCCGAAGGCGCAAGTACAAACCGTATTGAAGTAGCCCGGAGGATAACCGATGCCGATCCTTCATCTAAAAACAGTTCAGTATCGCAGGTTTTTAGCGTTAATATTGACGGTAAACTAAAACCGGCAGACGCTAACTTTGTGCTTACCCCCTTTGATATTGTTTCGGTATATAGCCTGCCCGGATATGAAAAGCAAAAAACAGTAAAGGTTGAGGGCGAAGTTTTATACCCTGGCTCCTATACCATCAAAAGTAAAAACGAAAAAATATCCGACCTGATTGCCAGGGCTGGCGGTCTTACCGCCTCGGCCGATGCAGCGGGTGGTTCGCTAAAACGCGATAATTTTGCAATACTGGGTATCGATAAAAACAAAGCAGATACTGCATCAGTAAATGCTGAACGCTCGGCCCGGATCAACAGGTTAAAACAATCATACAAAGATTCGACAAACATCGCGACCGATACTACACAACTAAGAAATAACTATGTAGGTATTGAATTGGATAAGATCCTGAAATCACCAGGATCAAAAACCGACCTGCTTCTGGAGAATGGCGACGTTATAAGGGTTCCGAAACAGCAGCAGGTTGTGCGTGTTAATGGCCAGGTACTTTATCCAAGTGCCGTGGTGTTTGACAAATCAAAATCATTTAATGATTTTGTTTCAAATGCTGGTGGTTACGGTCCCGATGCGTTAAGACGTGGTGCCTATGTGGTTTATCCAAACGGAACTGTAAAAGGCACACGTAAATTCCTGTTTTTTAATAACCATCCTTCGGTGAAACCGGGTAGCGAAATATATGTTCCTAAGAAATCTGAGGGTAAAGGCAATACTGCCCAAACAATTTTAGGATTTACTACAGGGCTGGCTTCATTAGGTGCTATTATTTTGGGGATCTTAAGTTTGAATAAATAATTAATATCAACAGAAATTTTTCGGCTTAATTATGTTAATTAATGGAAACTAACCCACATAATAGTACAGTTTCAAGTCAATCAGCGAACGATATTTCACTTGCCGATCTTGTTAAAAAAATTAAAAGCTTTACGCAATATCTTCGCAGTAAATTATTAATGATAGTTTTGACCGGGTTCCTGGGCTTAATCTTAGGTCTTGTATATAGCATATTCAAAAAGCCCGAGTACAGGGCGGTTTATACCTTTGTACTTGAGGAAGAAGAAAAGGGTGGACTTGGCCAATATGCAGGTTTGGCGTCATTGGCAGGCATTGATGTAAGCAGTGGTGGCGGCGGCATTTTTCATGGCGATAACATCCTTGAACTTTACAAATCACGTAACATGATTAGTAAAACTTTGTTAAGCACGGCCATATTTAACGGCAAACCACAAAAACTTATCGACAGATATATTGAATTTAATAACCTTAGGAAAAAATGGGAAGATAAGTCCACATTGAAAAATATCAGCTTCAATGGAAATCCCGATTCATTTAACCGATTGCAGGATAGTATTATCATTGATTTAACTAAAACTATAAACAAAAGCGCACTTAACGTTGACAAACCAGACAAAAAACTTAGTATTATAGAAGTTGACGTATTTTCAAAAGATGAGTTATTTGCAAAAGAATTTGCCAATAATATAGTTAATACAGTAAACAGTTTTTATGTGTTAACAAAAACTAAAAAGCAGCTTCAAAATGTAACTATACTTCAAAAGCAGGCGGATAGTGTCAAATCGATACTTAACAGCTCTATTGTAGGTGTTGCTTCCGCGGCAGATGCTTCACCAAATGCAAACCCGGCATTATCAATTTTAAGGGTCCCTTCGCAACGCAGGCAGATTGATGTTCAAACAAGCACCGCCGTTTATGCTGAAATAGTAAAAAATCTTGAATTATCTAAAATTCAACTCAGAAAGGAAACGCCGCTTATTCAAGCCATCGATACACCGGTATTGCCTTTAATGGTAAGCAAACTGGGTAAAATCAAAGCCTCAATATTAGGTTTTATGGCCGGTGTTTTTTTGGCCTGCATGGGAGCTACTGTAAGGAAAATTTCCACTAAAATAATAAATTAACAGATGGTTGATAATTTTAATGCCCCCCAAATAATAAAACTTCCTCAGATATTGGATGAGAGAGGTAACCTTTCGTTTTTGGAGGAACACAACCATATCCCGTTTAAAATCGAACGGGTTTATTGGATATACGACGTGCCGGGTGGTGAAGAACGCGGCGGGCATGCCTATAAAGAAAACAGAGAATTTATTATCGCCTTATCCGGAAGCTTTGATGTGATATTAGATAATGGAAAAGAAATAAAAAGCTACTCATTAAACAGGTCATACTATGGTTTATATGTACCTGAAGGAATTTGGAGGCATATGGAAAATTTTTCGACTAATTCATTGGCTTTTATTGCCGCGTCCACGGCTTATCAGGAAGATGACTATATAAGAGATTACGAGGTATTTAAGCAAAATAAATCATGAGAGCTTCGGTATACAATTGCAATGTAATTGAATTGAAAAAAATTCATAATAGAGCAGGAAATATTACATCTATTCATGGCTTATCAGAAATACCGTTTGATATTCAAAGGGTTTATTACCTATATGATGTTCCTGGCGGCGAAATACGCGGCGGGCATGCCCATTATGGATTGCAACAACTAATTGTAGCAGCCAGTGGAAGCTTTGACGTGGTGATTGATGATGGCCATATGAAAAAAACAATTACGCTTAACAGGCCTAATTTTGGATTATATATAACGCCTGGCATTTGGCGCGATCTTGTCAATTTTTCATCTGGAGCGGTGCTTCTAGTTTTGGCATCCAATAAATATGATGAAAAAGATTATATCAGGGATTACCAAGAATACTTAAATCAAAAAAATGGCCTTTAATATTCATCGCTTGGCTGATGTTCAGTCCAATAATATAGGTAACAATACTTCAATATGGCAGTTTTGTGTGATACTGAAAGACGCCGTAATTGGTTCAAATGTTAATATTAATTGTAATTGTTTTTTAGAGAATGATGTAATAATTGGTAATAATGTTACGATTAAATCTGGCGTGCAAATATGGGACGGGATAACAATAGAAGATAATGTATTTATTGGCCCCAATGCTACATTTACTAATGATCTGATACCTCGCTCAAAAATCTATCCTGAAGAATTTAAAAGAACACTTATAAAAAAAGGTGCTTCTATTGGTGCAAATGCCACTATTGTTGCCGGTATCGAGATAGGCGAGTTTTCATTTATCGGAGCAGGTAGTGTTGTTACTAAATCTATCCCACCTTATACAGTTTGGTACGGTAATCCGGCTGTTCACAAAGGCTACATTACCCAAAATGCAAAAATTTTAGATATAAATTTATTGGATAAAGAAAGCAATATTCAATATGTTTTTGATGGATATAAACCTGTTATAAAATGATTAAGTTTTTAGATCTGCTGGCAATTAATAAACAACATAAAGAGGAATTGAAGAAAGCGTTTGAGCGTGTTTTGGATTCGGGCTGGTATATAATGGGCAATGAATTAAAGAAATTCGAAACCGAGTTTGCAACGTATTGCGGAGCTAAGCACGCAATAGGCGTGGCCAACGGGCTGGATGCATTAATTTTAATTATCAGGGCCTATAAAGAGATGGGGATATTTCAGGACGGTGATGAAATTATTGTACCTGCCAATACCTATATAGCCAGTATTTTGGCCATATCTGCTAATAATTTAGTTCCTGTGTTGGTTGAGCCTAATATCGATACTTATAATATTGACCCTGCACTAATTGAATCTCACATAACAGCAAAAACAAAAGCTATTTTGCCGGTTCATCTATATGGCCAACTGTGTGATATGAAGTCAATAAATGCTATTGCCCAAAAACATCAGTTAAAAGTAATTGAAGATAGTGCACAAGCTCACGGCGCAACAAGCGATGGCAAACGAGCGGGCAATTTTGGTGATGCCACTGGCTTTAGTTTTTATCCGGGTAAAAACTTAGGTGCCTTAGGGGATGCAGGTGCTATCACCACTAATGATGATTCATTAAATGGATCTATACGGGCTTTACTAAATTATGGCTCACATAAAAAGTATGAAAACCTATATAAAGGAGTTAACAGCCGTTTAGATGAGTTACAGGCTGCTTTATTAAGCATTAAATTAAAAACACTTGATCAGGAAACAGCAACTAAAAGAGCAATAGCAAATCGTTACCTGGCGGAAATAAACAATGGTAAAATTATTTTACCAAAAGTGGCTGAACAAAGTGCACATGTTTGGCATTTATTTGTGGTAAGAACAGATGCGCGTGGGCATTTACAGCAGTATCTTACAGATAAAGGCATTCAAACAGTTATTCATTATCCTATACCCCCTCATCAGCAAGAGGCTTATAAAGAGTGGAACCACTTGAGTTATCCAATAAGCGAAATGATTCATCGTGAAGTTTTAAGTTTGCCTTTAAGCCCCGTATTAAAGCCCGAAGAGGTTGATTACATTATAGAAAGCATAAATGAATATTAAAGAAGTTTTAAAGGAAAACATCATTTAATCAGAGCACTTGAAACTTATAAAGACTTCTTTTTTTTCGGCTATAATTACTTTTATTCGCATCGCTTCAGGCTTTGTCGCAAGCAAAGTTGTGGCTTTATTTACCGGTCCGGCTGGTATAGCGCTAATTGGACAATTTTCTAATTTTATAACCATCGCTTTAACATTTGCTAATGGCGCAATTAATACGGGTGTAATAAAATATACTGCAGAATTTGAGGGGGATGAACAGCAATTAAAAACACTATTTAGTACAGCGTTTAAAATAAGTGTAGCTTGCTCGGCCATATTTGGCTTAGTGTTACTTTGCATAGCAACTTATATTTCTCAATGGTTATTTCATTCATCACTCTATATAAATCCGCTACGTGTTTTGGGTGTTACTATTATTTTATATGCCCTTAATTCGTTATTGATCTCGATTTTAAACGGAAAAAAGGAAATAAAAAAATACACCTTGGTCAATACGATAGGTAGTATTGTTGGTTTAGTTTTTACAGTTGTATTAGTTTATTTTTATAAAATTACCGGTGCACTTTACGCTTTGGTTTTAGCCCAATCCATTGTATTCTTTGTCACCTTAACAATGATTGTAAAAAGTAGCTGGTTTTCGAAATCTTATTTTAACCAGTCTTTTAACAAAGAAACAGCACGCAAACTATCAGGATTTAGCTTAATGGCTATAGTTTCGGCTTTAACTGTACCTGTTTCGCAGATTATTCTGCGTAATATGGTAATTAATAAATTGGGGATGAACGATGCCGGTTATTGGCAGGGTATAATGCGTATTTCTGATGGTTATCTGCTATTGGTTACTACCTCTTTAAGCACCTATTACTTGCCTAAGTTATCATCATTGAATAATGACGACGATCTGCGTAAAGAAATATACCACGGGTATAAAATTATACTTCCCGTCGTTTTTACAAGTTGTTTGCTCATTTACTGGCTGCGCTTCTTTATAACCCATATGTTATACTCCAAAGAATTTGAAGCCATGACCCAATTATTTGCATTTCAGTTAATTGGCGATTTTTTTAAAATGGCAGCGTGGATACTGGCTTACTTGATGTTAGCCAAAGCCATGACTAAGGCATTCATAATAACAGAAGTCGTATTCAGCGTAAGTTATGTTTTGTTAGGATATGTTTGCATACATTTGTTTAACCTAAACGGTATCACTATAGCATTTGCAATTAATTATTTTATTTATTTAATAATTATGATTGCACTTTTCAGAAAATTATTGTTCAAATGAAGTATCCTTTAGTATCCATCATCGTTCCTTGCTATAATCACGAAAAATATGTGTTTGGGGCTTTAAATAGTATCGCGGATGACACTTATCCCAACAAAGAAATTGTTGTTATTAATGATGGCTCCACTGATAATTCAAATAATGTAATAAACCAGTGGATAAACAGGCATGAAGCTATTGTATCGATAAAGTATATAAATCGCGAAAATAAGGGACTTTGTGCCACGCTTAATGAATTATTACGATTATCAAAAGGTAAATATATATTGCCTCTTGCAAGCGATGACGCATTATATGGTGATACAATTACTAAGAGAGTTGAAATATTAGAAGAAAATGAAAGCACAGGAAAGCTGGTGTTGGTTAGTGACGCTTTAGTAATTGATGGGGATAATAAAGTTATCCTGCAAAGTTCTATGGCTGAATACAACTCAGGAAATAAATCAAAGTATGAAACGGAAGAAGGGATAATGGAAGAGGTTATAAAAAATCCTTCAATCTCCGGTGCAACAAGTTTGCTTAATAGAAAGATATTTGACATAGTTGGTTATTACCCAGAAGATTTGAAAGCGGAGGATTGGTATTTTTATCAGAGAGCTGCTGCAAATAAAGCCGTATTATTTTGGAACCAGCCGGTTTCTTTGTACCGTGTCCATTCAGCAAATACATCAGGATTAGCAACACCTATAGGGAAGCAATTAGCCCTACATAAAAGTGTAATAAAAACATACTATCGTAATTACAGCAAGTTTCCACAAAGTAAGTTTAAAATACAGGCTTTAATTCAGCTTTTAAAATTTGTTATTATTTACAATAGATTAAAAATAAAGGCTCTTCTGAAATAGCTTTCGCTGCTTCAAAAGAGCTTGTAAGTTGATATTCGGTAAATAGATTATATTATAACTAACATTTGACGTTGGGTGAAATTATACACGAAATTTAAATATTTGATTTATTACCTATTTGTTTATCCATATTATAAAGTGGTATTTAAACGCATAGGTCATCGTTCCAAAATTATCTCACCGCTTAAAATCGATGGCTATTCAAACATTTCTATCGGGAACAGGGTTAACATTGAATACAAAACCTGGCTTGCCGCAGTCGCGCATACCAATTCGCCAACCTGCGTTTTAATTATTGAAGATGGCGCAAGCATCGGGCACTTCAATCACCTCTATGCGACGTCAAAAATTCGCATCGGCAAAAAGGTACTAACTGCTGATAGGGTTTATATTACCGATAATCTCCATTCTTATAAGGATGTCACCAAGGCCATAATGGATCAGCCAATTCAGCAGATAAACGAAGTTGAAATAGGCGAAGGAGCCTGGATTGGTGAAAACGCATGTATTATTGGCGCAAGTATTGGAAAAGGTTGCGTTATAGGTGCTAATAGCGTGGTAACAAAAGACATTCCTGATTACTGCGTGGCGGTAGGTGCGCCCGCTAAAATAATTAAGCGGTACAACTTTGAGTTAAATGAATGGCTAAAAACAGCCCCCGATGGGAGTTTCATTAATTGAAACGGCTTTAAACTAATATAAATATGAATAAAGTACTAATTACAGGCGGAGCAGGTTTTATTGGAAGTAACCTTGCATTATTGTTATTAAGCAAAGGTTTTGAGGTTACTGTTCTTGATAATCTATCGCCCCAGATCCATGGCGATAATGCGGAGAATGAGTCGCCGTTATATTTGGCTATTAAAGATAAAGTTAACTTTATAAAGGGTAGTGTAACTTCAAGAGCAGACTGGGAAAAGGTTATTGCAGGGCACAACGTTATTGTGCACTACGCGGCTGAAACCGGCACAGGCCAGTCTATGTATGAAATTGCACGATATACCGAGGTTAATATTCAAGGTACTGCCTTGATGCTTGATATCTTGGCCAACAGCACCCACCAGGTTAAAAAGGTCGTTATAGCATCCTCCCGATCTATTTATGGAGAGGGTAAATACTATGCCGAAGATCTGGATCGATATGTTTACCCGGAGCACCGTACATCGGCCTATATGGATGGCGGAGATTTTGAAGTAAAACATCCTGGTTATTCAAAAGCGTTAAAGCTTGTAGCTACTGACGAAAATTCAAAGATCCATCCATCATCGGTATACGGTATTACCAAACAAAACCAGGAACAAATGATCATGACAGTTTGCCCAACTATCGGCATTGCTCCGGTAGCTTTCAGGTATCAAAATGTATACGGACCCGGCCAGTCATTATCAAATCCTTATACAGGCATTCTTTCGATATTTTCTACACTTATAAAAAACAACAAAGGGATAAATGTTTTTGAAGATGGAAAAGAGAGTAGAGATTTTGTATTTATTGATGACGTTGTTAATGCCACTTATTTAGGTATTATAAATGATAAAGCCGATGGACATGTTTTTAATGTTGGTGCTGGCGTGGCAACAGATGTGCTTACAGTTGCCAAAACATTAATAAAGCAATACAGCATTGAAGTACCGCTTAATATATCAGGCAACTATCGCCTTGGCGATATCAGGCATAATTATGCTGATTTAACTAAGATTAACAAAACGCTTGGGTTTGTTCCTTCCGTTAATTTTGAAACTGGCATTGCCAGGTTTGTTAAATGGGTTAACGGGCAGCAGGTAAACGCAGGTAAATACGAAGATTCGATTGCCGAAATGAAAGAGAAAGGTCTTTTTAAATAAATTATGGCAAAACTTGGTTTAGTAACTGTGCTGTTTAACAGCGAAAAAGTATTACCTGGCTTTTTTAAAAGTATTGGAGGGCAATCTTTTACCGATTACCATTTATATCTCATAGATAATAACCCTAACGAGCAATCTGATGCCTTGATACAATCACTTGCAAAAAACAATAATGTTACAGCATTTACCTACATCAAAAACAACGCAAATGTAGGCGTGGCAAAAGGTAATAACCAGGGCATTGAATTATCTATAAAAGACGGATCGACCCATACATTGTTACTTAATAATGATATTGAATTTTATCAGCCAAATCTGTTACTGGATTTATTAAACCATTCGGTACAAAAGAACGACGCTATCGTTATCCCCAAGATCTTTTTCTTTGATAACAAAAAAGTGCAGGTGGCCGGAGCTAAGTTCCTATTATACAAGGGCACAACCGTTGGTATTGGTGAAGGAGCCGATGACGCACCACAATATTGCGTTGAAAAATATGTTGATTTTGCTCCAACCTGTTTCGCCCTGTTTAATAATGAAGTATTTGAAACTGTTGGGCTGATGGACGAAAAGTATTTTGTTTATTACGACGATACAGATTTTATGTACAGGGCTCACTATTTGTACGGATATAAGATCAAACTATTACCACAGTTACATATCTATCATAAAGAAAGCTCATCTACAGGCGGCGACAGAACTTTGTTCTCCATATTTTATGGTACACGAAACAGGATTTATTTCATAAGAAAAAACTTTAAAGGGTTACAGTTTTTAAGTTCATTATCCTATACACTGACAACAAGGGCACTGCGGTACATTCAATTTAATGCTGGTCAAAGGGGCCAGCTTTTAAAAGGGCTGCGCGAAGGATTTAAGTTATAATTTTTTTAATATTAAAATGACCACTGCAATAAAGGACCGTAGTTTTAAGGATAGCGTTATTGTACTGATAGTGCTCCTGATAGGCTTCCAATCGTTTCCTATCATTAAAGTGGGTGGTGTGTTTAAAATATATGAGTTATTGGCTTTAATACTTCTTTTCACAGAAATAGCTTTCATCGAGAAATTTAAATTTGCTAATAGCGTATCATTGGCGGCTTGCTGTTTTTTTGTATTGTCGCCAATTATTAGTTATATCTGTTCCAATTTATTTCTGGGATATCCAAGCGGCTTTTATTATAAATATCCGGATGCAGCATCGTTCAAGTTTAACTACTATGTATTTCCTTTCCTTCAGCTCATTTATATGTTTTTCAATTTCACGGCATTTAATGCCATTTCAATTTCAAAATATATTTATGATCACTTTGAAGTAATCTTAAAAAGAATTGTGTTAATAGGTACGTTTATTGCTTTTTGTTCGCTATTTGCACTATTTGTTAAAGATATCATCATATTGTTGCCTTCTTTTATTCAAAACAAAACTTATTACGATTTCCGTAGCTCGGGCTTTTCGCAGGAGCCAAGCTTTTATATTTTATACCAGGCTTGGATTTGTTTGATAGGTTGGTATACAAAGCCTCTTTTTAAAACCTATAGCTGGTATTTGATCATGGCCATTAATGTTTCGTCATTATTGCTAACATTCTCAACTGCAATGTTTGGCTTTGCACTTATTTTGGGCAGCTCCGTTTTTCTTTTTAAATCTCCAATTAGAATTAAACTGGGAATAATTTTCGTTATAGCAGTTTTATTATTGCTGGGGTATATAGCATTACTTTATTTTGATCTCTATCCTGTTTTTGAATACATATTTGTATCCAAACTATCGGGTTTTTTTTCAATACCAGAAACCACCACTGACAGTGGCAGCTATAGAAGCTACACTTCATCAATAGGTATCCGGATTTTCAAAGATCATTGGCTTACAGGCGTCGGCGTTGGCAATAGTATATATTACATGTATATATATGAATTTAAAATGGGCATCAGAGAGTTTGGAGAAATGCTTAGCCCCGGTATATTTCCCCAAAATTCCTTCTCGAGTGTTTTGGCTGATCAGGGTATTGTTGGCGGGCTGTCATTTTTAGCATTTTTAGGTGGAGCTTTAAGGAAATTTTGGATCAATAAAAACAAAAGCCGTTATAACCAAATGTTTTTACTCGGTACGCTTTTTAATTTTTTAGCGATGCTTTCCATAGCGCCCACCTATTCCCTGTATTTGTGGGTTTTTATTGCCCTGGGGTTGTGTTTTATAAAGTATTTCAACGTAGAACAAAGTAACATAAGCGGAATGGCCAGCAAACTGACCTAAGCTATCAGGCAGCTAAATAATAGTCCACGGTTAAATGAATTATAGAAAAAAATGAAGGAAAAGATTTTATTGGTTGATCAATATAACAAAATTGGAGGAGGGCAAAGTGTTTTGATCAATCTCATCAATTCTTTTAACCATTTAGGCTTTGATTGTACGGTGGCTATTCCCCAAGGAGGGTACATTGAAAGCCAGGTAAATAATTTGAACTTTCATTATCTCCCCGATCTTAAATTAACTAATAAAAAGAAAACCGTATTCGATTCTTTAAAGTTGTTTTTTCACTATGCGGGCATCTTAGGTATGGTTAAAAAGGTACGGGAATCAGATATTATTTATGTTAACGGGCCCCGTTATTTTATCTTTTTTTATTTTATTTCGTTTTTTATCCGACGTAAGTTTATCTATCACGTCCATCTTGATTTTTCCAACGTTGGGAAATTTGTTTTAAAATTATTGTGTAATCAGTCCAACACTTTTGCATTAGTATTTACTTCCCATTTTTTATCAAGCGGATTTTCAAATTACATAGGCTTAAGCAATACTGCAGCCAACAAAAAACTACATGTGATTGAACCAGGCCTGACCGAAAAATATGAGGCGCTTAAATTTAATGACAGACTTAGCAGCAGTAGGCATCAATTTAATTTCGTCTCCATAGGTAGGGTTTATCCGGGTAAGGGTTTTGATTTGATTGTTGAAGCCGCAAAAATCTACAATGATTATCAATTCTATATCATAGGAAATCCAGTTGAGGATTCATTAGCTTACTATGGATCTTTAAAAAACGATGCTCCGGCAAACGTACATTTTATAAAGGCATCAGATGATATCCCTCAATTGGTTAAGGAATACAATATTCATTTTGCTGTGGTTCCTTCAGATCTTAACGAGGCATTTGGCATTGTAGCAACCGAATTAATGATGTGTTCATGCATTACTTTCGTAAGAAACCGCGGAGGGTTAAAAGAAATATCAGTTAACACAGGAGCAATTCTGTTTGAAGACCGGGATACATTAATAACGGCAATAGCAGAAATAGTAACTTCGTTGAATGAATCGAAAAGCAATTTAGCTTTTAAACAATATAGCAATACTAAAAAATCATATAATTCGGCAGTATTTACCGAAAAATTAAAAAATCTGCTATCAGCTTAAACCTAATAACCACCAATTAATTACATCACCTTGAAAGTTGCATTAGTACATGAATGGCTTACCGTAATTGGGGGCTCCGAAAACGTTTTTAAAGAAATTGCCGCATTATATCCCGATGCGGATATTTATACGCTTGTAGCCCGCAAGGAAACCATTGTTAAGCTTGGCCTTTCCGGGCATAAGATAAACACTTCTTTTATTCAAAAACTGCCATTTGCAAAAACTAAATACCGGGCCTATCTGCCTTTATTTCCTTTGGCTATTGAGCAGTTTGATTTATCAGGTTATGATCTGATTATATCATCCTCACATGCTGTAGCTAAAGGAGCTTTAACCAATTCAAACCAAATACATATCTGTTATTGTCATTCGCCAATACGCTATGCCTGGGACTTGCACCATCAATATTTAAAAGAATCAGGGCTGGACAAAGGCTTAAAGGGTTTCATAGCAAAATATTTACTGCACCGCATCCGGCAGTGGGATATCATAAGCACCAACCGGGTCGATCATTTTATCGCTAATTCAAATTACATAGCCAGGCGAATTAAAAAGATCTATGGCCGTGAAAGTACAGTTATATACCCCAACGTGGCAACAGAAGATTTTTTACCTGTTTATGAAAAAAAGGATTACTACGTTACCTGTTCACGGTTTGTTCCTTATAAAAAAATTGATTTGATTGTACAGGCTTTTGCCCAGATGCCTGATAAAAAATTATTTGTTATTGGCGAAGGTCCTGATTTTAAAAAGGTGAGCAAATTAACTACCTCAAATACTACCTTACTTGGCTATCAACCATTTGATGTGCTTAAAAAATACCTGGCCGAAGGTAAGGCGTTTGTGTTTGCAGCTGAAGAAGACTTTGGCATTTTACCTGTTGAAGCCCAAGCCTGTGGCACTCCTGTAATTGCCTTTGGTAAAGGGGGCGCGTTGGAAAGTGTTATCGAAAATAAAACAGGCATATTCTTCTATGAACAGTCTGCCGAAGCCATTAAAGAGGCCGTGGAGCGTTTCGAGGTTAACGAATCATTATTTAATTATAAAGAAATTACCCGGCACGCTTCTTCTTTTTCAACAGATATATTTAAAAATGAGCTATTTGTCCAAATTAATAATAAAACACAAAATAAAATAAAGAATAATTAGTTTTTAATTGTAGCGTTCTTGATGAATACCCCGTAATTAAGTTTAACAAACATTGGTTTTATTTAAAAACGATTCGTTTTAGTAAAATTGTTATATTTGCACAACTTAACCCTGATCGCAAATGCGCTACTCTAAACTACTTCAGCCATTCACGTTTTTTTGTGATTTAATCTTATTAAATATTGCGCTGCAATGTGCTCACCTATTTATATTTGCATTCTATTCGTCAGAAATACAGTCGACTGATTTTTTACTATTAGTTAACTTAACCTGGATTACCATTGCTTCGGTAACTAAAAACTATATCATAAAGAGGCCCCTGATATTAAGTGACAATTTAAGCAAATTCATGTCCTCTATGGTGTACCACCTGGTAATGGTTCTGGGGATTGTTTATTTCTTTAAGCTGTATGAGATAAGCAGAATGGTGATGTTTTGCACATATCTTTTGTTTTTTATCTTCATAGTTGTTCAGCGCTCTCTAATCTTTTTCACACTCGATTATATTCGTAAAAAAGGCTATAATATTAAACATGTCATCATAATTGGCAATGTGGATATCGTTAACCGGGTAAAAAAATCATTTTCAAGGCATCCGGAGTACGGGTATAATTTTATTACCACCATACCCGAAGAAATGATTGAAAGCCTGCCCCATGAAATATTATTTGAGAAAATCCTTGAAGCCAGGCCGGATGAAGCATTTATATGCTACAAATTTATGGATCAGCTTTTATTAAATAAACTGGTTGACCTGGGCGATCAGCATTCCATTAAAATTAAACTGGTTTCGGACCTTGTACTTGACAACAGCTATGCCAGCATCGTTAATTATGAAAATCTTCCTGTAATACAGCTCTCCTCTTCTATTGAGCTCAGCCTGAAGATTATTTTCTTCAAGCGTTGTTTCGACATTATGTTTTCCCTTTTGGTAATGATCCCAGGGCTTCCTGTGTTTATTGCGTTAGCTATAGTAACTAAATTAACTTCAAAAGGCCCGGTTTTTTATCGCCAGGAAAGAATTGGCAGAAATCATAAACCTTTCAGAATGTACAAGTTCAGGAGCATGTACGTAAACTCAGAGCAATCCGTGCCGATGCTATCAAAAGATAAAGATCCGCGGATTACGAAATGGGGTGTATTTTTACGCAAATCCAGGCTGGATGAATTACCCCAGTTTTGGAATGTTTTAAAGGGCGATATGTCTATCGTTGGCCCCAGACCGGAGCGGCAGTATTTTATTGAACAACTCATAGAAGAATCGCCCAATTACAAAAAATTATTAAAACTTAAACCCGGCCTCACTTCTATAGGGCAGGTAAATTATGGATATGCCGAAAATGTTCAGGAGATGCGTCACCGGGTTCGTTATGATCTTATATATTTAAAAAACGTCAACTTTAATAACGACTTAAGTATAATTTTCCAAACTATAAAAGTGATGGTGCAACTTAAGGGAAAGTAAACATTATTCTAAAACCCGGCACAACGATCTTCTCGAAGATATAATAAGTATTCAAAAGACAGAGCAGGATGGTAATGAAACCATCCTGCTTTATTTTTATAAATCAATTTACCGGTTACCCTACACATTAAATTATGAGAACACCATTTCTTATTGGATGTTTTTTATTTTCATGGCTCACTACCTCGGCACAAGTGGTTTTAAAAAATCTTTTAACCGAAAACCTGAAAAACCCAATTTGTATTGATGCACACAATCCGCGTTTTAGCTGGCAACTTGCAGAAAAAAATAATAGAGCCGTCGGCCAACAAGCTTATGAAATACAAGTAGACTCAGCCTCGTTCAGCGAAAATAATACAACCCCGCTATGGTCGAGCGGAAAAATAATATCAAATCAATCAGTGTACATACCTTACCGCGGCAAAACGCTGCTATCATGCCATAAATATTTTTGGCGGGTAAGAATCTGGGATACCAACGGATTACGTTCAGCTTGGAGTGATCAGGCATTTTGGAAAATGGGCCTGCTATCTGCTTCTGACTGGCATGCCCAATGGATTAGGCCTGCCTTAATTGATACAGTTAACGCTCCCGCTCCTTTGTTGAGGACTAATTTTTCATTAAACAAAAAAATACGGGAGGCCACAGCTTATATAACTTCGCATGGCTTCTATGAAGCACAACTAAACGGGCATAAAGTAGGCGATAGCTTCCTTACACCAGGATGGACAAGTTATAATAAAAGGTTACAATATCAGGCCTATGATGTTACAGCTCTGTTAGCCCAGGGAGAAAATGCCATGGGAATTACACTTGGCAGCGGTTGGTATCGTAGTCCGCTGGGCCCATATACACCCAGAGCTAATTCTTATGGCGATAAAACAGCGGTTTTAATGGAGATGAGGATCATCTTTACCGATGGCTCAGAGAAAATCATATCGTCAGATCAAAGCTGGAGATCATCTACAGGAGTTTTACAATTTGCCGAGATCTACAACGGTTGTATTATTGATACGAGGTTAGAAAAACCAGGATGGGCAGGACCCGCTTTTGATGACCATGACTGGCATCCTGTGCGCATAATGCCATACACTAAAAACACCCTTATTGCTACTTATAACGAACCCGTTAAGCAACATGAAACATTTAAGCCAATAAAGGTCATAACTACGCCACGCGGTGAAAAGGTGATTGATTTTGGTCAAAATCTGGTGGGCTGGGTAAAAGTTACACTGAAAGGCCGTCCGGGAGACTCAATTAAAATTACTCACGCAGAAGTACTGGATAAAGCAGGCGAATTTTATACAGAGAATTTACGGGCGGCAAAGGCCGAAAACACTTATATACTAAAAGATACCGTAAAACGTACCTTTGAGCCGCAATTTAGCTGGCAGGGTTTCAGGTACATTAAGGTTAGCGGTATAAAAGGTACATTAAATCCAGATGACTTTACCGCTGTAGCTGTTTATTCGGATATGAAAGCTACCGGAAGCTTTTTATGCTCCAACCCCTTACTTAATCAATTGCAACACAATATCCAATGGGGGCAGAAAGGTAACTTTCTTGATGTACCAACAGATTGCCCGCAACGCGACGAGCGCTTGGGCTGGACAGGAGACGCGCAGGTATTTTCACGTACTGCAGCATTTAATATGGATGTTCACAATTTCTTTACCAAATGGCTCAGGGATGTAGCTGCCGATCAGTATCCAGGCGGTAGTATCCCTTTTGTGGTTCCGGATGTGTTTACAAATGGCACAAATGAGGTGGGCGGCAGTTCAGGATGGGGAGACGTGGCAACCATCATCCCATGGAATATGTATTTTGCATATGGAGACAAAAAGATTTTAGAAAACCAGTTTCAAAGCATGAAAGCCTGGGTTAATTATATCCAAAAGCAAACCAGGAACAATTTATGGGTAACGGGTAATCATTTTGGCGACTGGTTGTTTTATAGTGTGAATAACGACAGGGATGGTACATCTGCGATAACCAATAAATATCTTATCGCACAATGCTTCTATGCATATTCAACCCAAATACTGATCAACAGCGCCAAAGTTTTAAACAAAACAACCGACGAGCAATATTATTCAAAGTTATTGCTCAAAATAAAACGGGCCTTTGTAAACGAATATGTTACCGCTAATGGCCTGATCTCATCAGATACCCAAACAGCATACATATTAGCTTTGGAATTTGATATGCTGCCGGTAAACTTGAGGCAGCAGGCTGCAGCGCGCCTTGTTAAAAACATCGGGCTATACCGGGATCACCTGACAACGGGTTTTTTAGGCACTCCTTATCTTTGTGATGCCCTGACCAGGTTCGGTTACGCCGACGTGGCGTACAAGTTATTATTGCAGGATACTTATCCTTCCTGGCTATACCCAATTAAACAGGGGGCTACTACTATTTGGGAAAGATGGGATGGTATCAGGACCGACGGCAGTTTTGAAGAGTCATCTATGAATTCTTATAATCATTACGCTTACGGGGCTATCGGCGATTGGATGTATCGCTATATTACAGGTATTACGCCTGCCGCACCAGCCTATAAAAAAATAACAATCAAACCGGTAATTGGCGGTGGGCTATCATGGGCCGAAGGAAAATACGACTGCCCGTACGGAACCATCTATAGTAAATGGCAAATCACAGATAAGAAATTAGATATGATGGTAACTGTTCCGCAAAATACAACAGCTGATATTTTTGTTCCCGATTTTTCAGGAAATAATTACAAAAAATTCACTGTGGGCCCCGGCAATTATCATTACAGCAGATGACAGCAATCTATCTCTGAAAACCGGGCACTCCCGCTACATAAATGATGAAACCCGGCAGGTTCAAGTATCTATAAAAATCATATATTCGGTTATAATCAAATAAAATTGAATTTATGGCTTTCGATATAGAAATCCTGGTCAGGTTTTTACTGGCCCTGTTGTGGGGCGGACTTGTAGGCGCCGAAAGAGAATACCATGGTAAAGCGGCCGGCTTCCGTACTACCATCATGATATCTTTTGGCGCCTGTTTTTTCACGCTTATGTCAACAGCTATTGGAGCACCCGATAATGCAGACAGGATCGCTTCAAATGTGGTTACGGGGATTGGGTTCCTTGGTGCCGGCGTTATTTTCAGAGGCGAAAACCGGGTTAATGGCATCACTACCGCAGCTACCATCTGGGCCGTTGCGGCAGTAGGCATGGGTATTGGGGCCGGTTACTACTTAGCTGCCGGGTTCGCCAGTATAATGATCCTGTTTATACTTTCCGTACTTCCTTTCTTTCAAAAGAAAATAGATTATTATAACCAATCCAAAACATTTTATATTAAATGCCCGGTCTCGGCAAATGGTATCATGTTGTGCGAAGATATGATGACAGCTCACAAACTGAAATTCAGGATGATTAGGAGAGTCAGAGATGGCGACTATATGCTTTTAACATGGCAGCTTCACGGGCCTTCAGTTAAAATGGATCTGTTCATCAACTCAATTAACGATATTCCCGTTATCGAACATTTTGAGTTTTCGTGATACCAATTGAAGCTTTAGAGCAGTTTGGAAATCGAAAAATAGCGGCTTTTTAGAATTAAAAAGGGTCACTCTTTTAAAGTGACCCTTTCAGAACTTAGACAAAGTTCCTATATGGTGCACCTAACGGTACAGAATTCGAACCATTTTTTAAAGGATTTGGCTATCCTATGCGGGTTATCTGCCGTTTAAGAACTTTTAATAACACAAAGTGTCCTAAGAACAGTTGTTTCAATTTATTTAGCTTTTGACAATTCACTTGGCGTAAAACCAAATTGTTTTTTAAAGGCATATGAAAAGTGCGAGAGGTTTTCAAAACCCGTTTCCAAATAAATTTCAGAAGGTTTGCGATTCTTTTCAGCCAATTGGTATCGGGCGAGTTCAAGCCTTTTTTGCGTGAGCCATTTCTGAGGCGTTGTACCATACACTTTCTTAAAATCACGCTTAAAGGTTGTTAAACTTCGTCCTGTCAGATAACCGAATTTTTCTATGGGCATGTTAAACATATAGTTACGTTCCATAAACTCGACAAGGTTAATTTTATGCGGCTCTGAAAAATCGGATAAAATATGGTCCATACTATCATTTATAGATCGCAATATGGCTATCGCTTCCTGTATTTTCAACGCCGAAAGTTCGCGCGGTAATTTGTATTCCAGATCAAAATAAGGAAGCATTGAGGCAAAAAAACTGTCCAGTAACGGCCCTTTAGATAAAGGAATTATGGCATCAGTTTTAAATACCGTAAAGACTTCATTTTTTTTATGCTCGTAAAATGCTTTCAGCACATCTTGGGTTAGTTTTACAATAATCGCTCTGTAGGGCAAATCGTTTTTTCCCGTTTTAATGAGCCGGGCTAACCGGTTCTTAGGAAATAAAAAAGTTTCCCCAGCCTCAAAAAAATAAGCTTTATTAGATTCAATAACTTTCAATTTGCCTGACAATACCCGGACTACAGAATGCTCCTCAGCAACCAGTTCACTATTTTGGTGAACCGCTTCACTGCAGGTAAATACAATCTCTGCATAATTATTTATTTGCCGTATTGCCATTATACAAAAATAAGCAAATAAAGCCCAACAGCTTGGGCCCTATTTGTTTTGTTTATTGAACATCAAATTTTGTATCAGTAAGTTCCTCGCTCAAAACCCAGAGCCTTTGTGCCGCATTCGGCTCCAGGGCAAATGGGGCCACACCGAATGTCCCGCCAGGGTTGCGCTTCCCTGCGTTACTATCGTAGGCATCGGGATTGTAACTGGCAACTTCGACATCTTGCAGATAAACACCGCCTATATTTTGCAATTGCGGACTTGTTGCGGCCCATACTGTTGTGGCGGCGCCTTGCTCTTTAGTCTTAGACATTTTCTGCATCGCTGCCTGGGCTTCTTCATTGGGTGTACCGTTAGCATTTACAGCACCCAAAGTAATAAAATCTTCAAAGGTTAGGTGCCTGCCCAAATTGGTATCCAATATTAGACCTGGATGCAGTGAATAAGCGCGGACACCGAACGGACGTGCCTTTTTATTGAATTCTACGGTAAATAACACGTTAGCTGTTTTAGACTGGCCGTAGGCCTCAAATTTGTTGTATTCTCTCGTATGATAATTAACATCATCAAAAAGTACAGGAGAATAATGGTGTGCCGAAGAGGAAACCGTCACGACCCTTGCTCCTTCTGTCTTCTTAAGGGCTTCCCAAAGTTTTGCTGTCAGTTGAAAATGTCCTAAGTGGTTCGTAGAAAACTGTGCCTCATAACCTCGGCTGTCACGTTGTAAAGGTGTCCACATGATGCCCGCATTATTGATTAACATATGCAATTGCCTATCTGATGCCAGGAATTTTTCAGCAAACGAAGTAATAGAGGCAGGTTCCGTTAGGTTCATCGGCTCCACTTCTACATTGGCAATTCCTTGAAGATTTAATTTTGCTTTTTCAATATCCCTGGCAGGTACAATTACTGTCGCACCTGCCTTAGACAACGTTTTGGTGATTTCCAGGCCAAGACCTCCGTCGCCGCCTGTGACAATAGCAATTTTTCCATTAATATCCACTCCCTTTATAACGTCAGATGTCGTGGATGCTGCGTTGAAGCCTGAACCTACCGGTTTTTGCAAAGCTCCATTAAAATTATTTTGTTCCATTTTAATTGAAATTTATGAATGCAAAATTAGAAGGTAGCCTATTCAGATGTTTTGTTTTTAAGGCCGAAAAACTTTGTTTATAAGGCCATAGAATCTAATGCGATTTTTAGGTCAGCCAGGCAATGAATTAGCATGTATAACAAAGATTTTTTGAACTTTCAGCAGTTGGATTGACGTCTGGACTCGAACTGCTAAATCACTAAAATACAAATACTTAAAAGAGTAAGTAGATTAATAGCCTATTTATCGAACCAAAAAAGCCTTCAAAATCAATGACTTTGAAGGCTTTTATCTTTTTGTGCGGAAGAAGGGACTCGAACCCCCACGCCGTGAAGCGCCAGATCCTAAGTCTGGTGCGGCTACCAATTACGCCACTTCCGCGTTTCTGATTTAACAGGCTGCAAAGATAGCGTTTAAAATTATACTTAAAAACATAATTTTCATTTTTTTGCTATCATGCTCATTTAGTAGGAATTAATTTTTCACAAGCCCATTTATCAGCCGTTTGAAGTATGCCGGTGCGTATAAAAGCCTGCTGCCATACCATGAAAACATTTCACCATCTACCAAAACTATCTTTGCATTTGGTAAAAGCGACCTAAACTCCTCTATATGTTTTTTAGCGAATGGATATGGCTCTGATGATAGAAAAACAAGATCCGGATTAGCCGCGACTAAAGCATCTGCATCAATCTCCGGGTAACGCTCCCCCTCTGTTACATTGTTTAGTCCACATGTTTGCAGCATACTATCAATGAAAGTTCCCCTGCCGGCAAGCATATAGGGTTTACGCCAGATGAGATAGGCAACTCTCAGCCCTGTTACAGGAAGCTTAATACCCTTAAAACGACCATTAATTTCCGTGCAAAGCACGTTTGCCTGCCCGGGCTTACCTATCATATCACCAATGCAAACAATCATTTGCAAAGCCGATTCCAGATCAAAAATATCACTGATCCAAACCGGGCATATATTCATTAACTCTTCTACCTGAAGACGGTCGTTCTCCTCTTTATTGGCGATAATCAAATCCGGGTTCAGCAATCGGATTTTTTCGACATCAAGCTGTTTAGTCCCTCCTACTTTCGTTGTTGAATTAAACCTATCTGCCGGATGGATACAAAATTTAGTAATGCCTATCACCTCAACGTTTAAGCCAAGGTAAAAAAGCAATTCTGTTTGTGAAGGGACAATGGATATGATCCGCTTAGGGATTCCGGAAAGTTCAACCCTTCGGCTTAGCTGGTCCCGGAATACCGGCATATTAAAACGCGTTCTTTTCGCCCCTAAACACGTTCCATACCGTTAGGAAGATAATCTTCATATCCAGCAGGAACGACCAGTTTTCAAGATACCAAACGTCGGCCTCCACACGCTCAAGCATAGCCTGTGTGGTTTGAGTTTCGCCCCTCAGGCCCGACACCTGGGCCCAACCCGTAATACCAGGTTTAAGAAAATGCCTTACCATGAAAGTATCAATTAGCTGCGAATATTGTTGCGTGTGGCTTATCATGTGCGGCCTCGGGCCTACTACAGACATATTGCCCAATATTACGTTAAAGAACTGTGGCAATTCGTCGATACTTGTTTTACGGATAAATGCCCCGGATTTGGTTATACGTGAATCGCCGCGTGTAGCTTGTTTTTTATCCGAATCGTGATTTACCCGCATGCTACGGAATTTATAGCATTTAAACGGCTTATTGTCCCTGCCTGAACGCTCCTGCACAAAGAATATCGGCCCTTTTGACTCAAGCTTTATAATGATGGCCAAAATGGGGAATAACCAGCTAAAAATAAACAGGATCACAAATATTGAAAAACAGATATCAAACAAGCGTTTAATGGAGCGGTTCAGCATGTTCTCCAAAGGTTCGGGCCTTACGGATATAACCGGGATATGACCGAAGCTTTGTATAAAAGTTGGCTTTTTAGCGTAGTCGTAATATTCTGGCACAAATTTAAACCTGATCAGATTTTTATCCGCATCAAGCATCAACTGCTCTATTTTCTCGGCTTCAGAGTTTGGTAGGGTACAAAATATTTCATCCACTTTATTGTTAAGCACATAGCTTATACAATCATTAGTACCGCCCAAATAAAGGCTTTGATCAAGTACGCTGTCTGATGCATCATCAAAAAAGCCAACAAGCTTATACCCACGCTCTGGGTTTTGTTTAAAAAAGCTATGCAGGTCTGACCCGATGCGGCCCCCGCCTATAATGATAACAGTACGTATATCAATAAGCGTTGCGCGGTCGCTTTTACGGATGCTCAGGAATATTAACTTCCATAAACCAAGCAGGAAGCCGAATAAGGCCAACGAATAAAAAAGATACTCGCGTGTTATAAAATACGCCTTAGTGCCTATTAATATAATGATAGTGAAGCAAATAAAGCTTACAAACAGCAGGTAAGTTTTAATTACGCCGCGATAGGTTTTAATTGAATCTTTATTCAGAACATGTTCATAAAGCCCGGTAATATTAGCTGACAGCAGCCAAATTAGATTAAAAACTAACACAATAGGCAGGTACTGCCTGTTGTTAATCCAAAAAATATATGACCGGTCTTCAATGAAGTAAGAAATTACCATGCTCATATTAAGTATAATATAATCAATGGTAAGGTTCACTGCTTTAATAAAAGTAGCGTATCTGTGAATCATGTATATGTGCTTATGTAGTATGCAACCCTGCTAAAATTACTATAATTATTTACTAATAACAATGTCATAATTAAATGGAGACACGGTTACAAATGTATTATTTCCACAGCCACAAAATTAAAAATTAAGAAATTTATTCAAAATGAATTCTCTGTTAACAGTGAGAAAAAAATGATTTTCTATGTGAAAAAATAATTGTAAAACCAACACTTACAACCGTCCGCTTACAACATCCTTGTTTAAAATACCTTTTATATCATAAATTACCGATGATGATTTATGTTTTAAGCTTGCATAGTCTAAATCATAAAACTCGCGATGTGCCACAGCCATAACAATAGCATCGTAAGCGCCGCTTAGTTGCCCGTAATTTTTTAATGTAGAGATACCATATTCTCTTTTTACTTCATCCGGGTCAGCCCATGGATCATATATTTCACAGGTTGCGTCAAAACCATCAAATCCCTTAATAATATCAATTACCCTGGTGTTACGAACGTCCGGGCAATTTTCCTTGAAAGTAAAACCGAGCACCAGGATCTTTGAGTTTTTTACCGAAATATCATTCTTCACCATCAGTTTAATGACTTCAAGGGCAACGTACGTACCCATACCATCATTAAGCCTTCGCCCGGCCAGGATAATTTCGGGATGGTAACCCATTTGCTGGGCTTTTGCTGCAAGGTAATACGGATCAACTCCGGTGCAGTGGCCGCCTACAAGGCCTGGTTTAAAATTCAGGAAATTCCACTTGGTACCTGCCGCTGCCAAAACCGCATGGGTGTCAATATCCATGATGTTGAATATTTTGGCAAGTTCGTTTACAAAAGCGATATTGATATCCCGCTGTGAATTTTCGATCACCTTACAGGCTTCCGCAACTTTAATGGCGGGGGCTTTATGCGTTCCTGCTTTTACTATTGACCGGTATAAGTTGTCAATAAAATCAGCAGCCTCGGGCGTTGAGCCCGATGTTACTTTTAAAATATTGGTCAGCGTATGAACTTTATCCCCCGGATTTATACGCTCGGGCGAATATCCTGCAAAAAAATCACTGTTGTAATGCAAACCCGATTCTTTTTGTAAAACAGGCACACAAACATCCTCAGTTACGCCGGGATAAACTGTTGATTCATAAATAACTACATCCCCCCTCTTCAATACACCTGCTATTGATTTACTTGCCCGGATAAGCAGGCTCAGATCGGGCCGGTTGTGCTGGTCGGTAGGTGTGGGTACCGAAACAATATAAACGTTACAGGAAGCAATGTCTGTTATCTGCGATGTGAAAGTAAGTCCCTTGCTTTCATCCTTTAAATTTAAAACTGCCGATAGTTCGTCGCTACTGGTTTCAAGGGTACGATCAAACGCGTTATTCAGCTCATCTACCCGGCTTTGTTTAATATCGAAACCTTTTACAGGATATTTTTTGGCAAATTCAACGGCAAGGGGCAATCCCACATAGCCAAGACCTATTATTGCAATATGAATATTTGCAGGAGCCTGAAATTTATTAGTGATCGAATTTGATTGATCAGACATTTAATTTAACACGGTAGAATATGATAGATACCGGTAAAGATAATCAAATATTACCAAAATCAGCTGCCCCCCTATCTAAAGAATTGGCGACTTGGGCTAATCAAAACTGTGTCAGGCCGTATATATCTGGTAAACACCTGTTATTGATCGGTTTTGTGCAGAACCTACCAGTAAGGTAGTGATCTTTTTTTCAAGCATTAACTGCTCGGCATAGCCTACAAATTCATGCTCATCAATAATAACCGGGTTAACGGTCATGATTTCGGCTATGGTTAAGGTTGAGGTATCAGGGTGTTTAAGCAAAGCTCGGCGAAGGTCACCATCTGTAACCACCCCCTTAATCCGGGACGCGTCACCTACTATAACCATACCTAACCTACCCTCGGACATGCGCAGTAACAGGTCCATAAATGAAGCTTCCTCATTAATAAAAGGAAGCTTATCGGTACGCATGAGGTCTTTAACTTTTACCAGCAGTTTGCGCCCAAGGCTACCGCCCGGATGAAAACGTGCAAAATCATGCTGCTGAAAGTTTCGCGACTCCATTAACGCTATAGCCAGGGCATCGCCCATAACCAACGCCGCCGTAGTTGACGAGGTTGGCGCCAGTTCGAGCGGGCAAGCCTCCCTTTCAACTTTTATATTAAGGTGATAACTGCAGTTTTTGGCAACGGTTGATATAGGATTACCTGTTATACCAATCATCACATTTTTATTCCATTTTAAATAAGGAATAAGTTTCAGCACTTCGTCGGTTTCGCCCGAATAGGATATCAATAAAACAATATCATTGGGGCTTACCATCCCTAAATCGCCGTGAAAAGCCTCTCCCGGATGCAAAAAAAAGCTCGGTGTACCCGTACTGGCCAATGTGGCAGCTATCTTTTTACCGATAAGCCCCGATTTGCCAATGCCAATAACAACCAGCTTTCCTGTTGATTGTAATATGGCATCAACAACCCTTGCAAACTCATCATCAATTGAGCCGGCTACCTGCTGCAGCGACTCTATTTCAATATCAAAAACCCTTTTTGCAATATCTTTCATGGATCCGGACATTCAGAACAAAAACTTATCCTACTAATGGTGCTAAAACCTTATCCAGTTCGTGCAGCTTAACCATGTTAGGGCCATCGCTCAGGGCATTATCAGGGTCGGGATGCGTTTCCAAAAAATAGCCATCTGCTCCAAAAGCCTTTGCTGCCAGCGCCATCATGGGCACAAAAGTACGGTCGCCGCCGGTTTTTCCTCCTGCTCCGCCCGGGCGCTGAACCGAATGGGTACAATCCATACAAACCGGGTGGCCAAAAGCTTTCATATCGTAAATATTCCTGAAATCGACAGCTAAATTATTATAACCATACATATTGCCCCGCTCGGTTAATATCACCTGGTTATTGCCAGCTTCAATAACTTTTTGAGCCGGATAAAACATATCATGCCCCGAAAGGAACTGGGCTTTTTTTACGTTGACAATTTTACCGGTTTGAGCAGCCGCAACCAGCAGATCTGTTTGCCGGCATAAAAACGCAGGGATCTGCAATATATCGGCAACCTCGGCTACAATAGCTGCCTGGAATGGCTCATGAATATCAGTAGTAACCGGTAAACCAAAACGCTGCTTAACATTCATTAGCATTTCCATGCCTTTCTCTAATCCAGGGCCGCGGTATGAATGAATAGATGTGCGATTGGCTTTATCAAATGACGATTTAAAGATTACCGGCACATTGTATTTCTGCCCGGCTTCGGCTACTTTTTCGGCAACAGTATATAATAACTCCTGGCTTTCCATTACACAGGGGCCAAGAATAAAGAACGGCTTTTGGCTTATTTGTTCAAACAGCATATTGTTAGGATATATTTATCAGCCACAAAGATGATGATTTTTTTGAGAATCGTACAGAAGGGCCATTTCACTCCCGGGCAAACGCACATAAATAGGGTTAACAGGGTTAACACTTTTTTAAAATATTATTTACAAGATATTCATAATCAAATATTTATTCTTTTGAGGGGTTACACTACGCTAATGTTTTTGAGTGCTTAGGCAAGTCCGAATATTTAAATGTTGGCCCTGTACTTCTCCCCCTTTTTATCTAAAAATAAAAATATTAAAAAATTTGCGTAAGTGATTGCTTACATATAATTTTGTAAGCAATCACTTACATATTATATTTAATCTAGATGAGACGAGATGTTTTCCAGGCCATTGCCGATCCAACCCGCAGGGATATCATTAACCTGATAGCCTTTAAACCCATGAACCTGAATGCCATAGCGGATAACTTTGATGTGAGCCGCCCCGCTATATCCCAGCATATAAAAATTTTAACCGAATGCGGTCTTATAGCCATTAAGAAACAGGGCCGGGAACGGTATTGCGAACCCCGCCTAAAACAGCTTGATGAGGTAGCTCAATGGGTTGAGCGCTACCGCAAGGGTTGGGATGAAAAATTTGATGCGCTCGACAATCTGCTCGAAGAATTAAAAAACAATGATAAACCTTTAAAATAATCAATTATGACGAAGCAATTCTGGATCAATCTGCCTGTAAAAAATGTAAATGTATCAAAGGAGTTTTTCAGCAAACTCGGCTTTCGGTTTAACTCGCAATTTGGTAACGGCCCAAATTCTGCAGCCATGCAGGTTGGCGAAAAGGATGTTACAGTAATGCTTTTTGACGAAAGCACCTTTAAAGGCTTTGTTGAAAACTGCGGTCTTGCGGATACGGCCAAGGGAGTTGAAGTTCTGCTGTCTATCGACGCGGAAAGCAAGGAAGAAGTTGATGAGCTGGCTCAAAAGGCTATCGAAGCCGGTGGCAAAAGCAATCACAAGCCCAGGGAAATGGATGGCTGGATGTACGGCTGCCTGTTTACCGATCCTGATGGCCATAGCTGGAATGTGCTGCACATGGATATGAGCAAAATGCCAGGGAGATAAAAAATCATTTTGTCGCTAATGCCCCCTTATCTCGTCGTTTTTGGACACTATTAGCCCTTGCCAGGGCAGGTAACTTTGAGATATCAAAAGCAACAAATTTTTAATCAATAAAAAACAGAAACCATGGCAACATTTAAAGCAACCCAGAAAGTAACCCCTTTTTTATGGTTTAACGGCAACCTTGAAGAAGCATTGAAATTTTATACTTCGGTATTCAAAAACTCCGAAAGCGAAGTAAGCTCGCTTACCGATCCCGGCAATGGTCGTAAAATGTTAGTTGGAACATTTCGTATCGAAGACCAGCAGTTTTTAGCGCTGGATGGAGGACCGATGTTTAACTTTTCGCCGGCTACTTCCTTTTATATAAACTGCAAAACCCAGGAGGAAATTGATTACCTGTGGGAAGCACTGCCTGCAGGGGGTGGCAAAACCAGTCAGTGCGGCTGGCTCGACGATAAATTCGGCGTTACCTGGCAAATTGTTCCTGAAGTTATGAGCGAATTACTTTATAACAACGAAAACCCTGAAAAAGCCAAAAAAGTTATGGCTGCCATGATGAAGATGACCAAAATGGATATCAAGCTTTTGCAGGAAGCTAACGATAACGATTAATCAATCACCTAAATAAAAAACACCATGATCACCACAAAAAATCAAACAGAAATTAAGGCCGAACCCGGCAAACAGGAGCTTTTTATAACCCGCGAATTTGAAGCACCACGCGAGCTTGTTTTCAGAGCTTTTACCGATCCTGAGCTTATTGTTAGATGGCTGGGGCCGCGCGAACTTAAAATGCGCATAGATAAGTTTGACTGCCGCAGCGGAGGCGCTTACCGTTATATCCATACCGACCCTGCTGGTAATGATTATGGCTTTCATGGTGTTATCCATGATGTAACCGCGCCTGAGCGTATCATCCAAACATTTGAGTTTGAAGGATTGCCCGAAAGTGGTCATGTTACCTTAGAAACTACCCGATTTGAAGCCCTTCCTGATAATAGAACAAAAGTAACCGTTCAGTCGGTTTTTCAATCCGCGGCAGATCGGGATGGCATGCTGCAATCGGGTATGGAACGGGGCGTAAATGATTCGCACAGCCGTTTGGATGAACTGTTTGAAGCAGGGGAAATTATTTGAAAGCTAAAAGCAGAAAGCACAAAGCTTAAAGCTAATTTTTAACGCAATTCATAATATCCTGTTATTGCGTACCCTTTTTGATTGCTTCAAGTATCGTTCTCATTTTTTCCCGGACAGCAGTTGTGCTGATCTCATGCTTCATCGCCATCAGGCATTTGCGGCAAAGGCAATCCGGGTAGGTTAAGCGGATATAGTCGCGCTCCTGGTCGGTGAAGCTGATGCCCTGGCACTGGCACAACAGGATGCTGCCTACTTTGCATTCAAACGGCTCTTTACACCGGGGGCAGTATTTATTTTCATGCTTTGTCATATTAGGTATATAAAACTGCTGTGCACCTGTTACGGTACACAGTAGTTTTTTTTATTTAAGCAGTTACATTGCTGATAACATTTTCGCGGACAGCTTTCGCGGCTTCAACCATTTCTATTAAGGCTTTTTGGGTTTCATCCCAGCCCCGTGTTTTTAAGCCACAATCGGGATTTACCCAAAGCTGGGCATCGGGTATTACGGCCTGGGCGCGTTTAAGCAAACGGATCATTTCCTCCCTGTTGGGTACGCGGGGCGAATGGATATCATATACACCGGGGCCAATTTCATTAGGATACTTAAAATCGGCAAAAACATCCAGCAGCTCCATTTGCGAACGCGATGTTTCTATCGTGATCACATCGGCATCCATATCGGCTATGCTTTTAATAATGTCATTAAACTCCGAATAGCACATGTGCGTGTGGATCTGTGTACTGTCCTGAACGCCGCTCGCCGAAATCCGGAAAGCTTTAACTGCCCAGTCGAGGTAATTTGCCCTGTCATCCCTGCGAAGCGGTAATCCTTCACGAATGGCCGGTTCATCTATCTGGATGATCTTGATACCGGCGCTTTCCAGGTCACAAACTTCGTCACGAATGGCCAATGCTATCTGCGTACAGGTTTCGGAACGGGGCTGGTCATTGCGCACAAACGACCATTGCAAAATAGTCACCGGGCCGGTTAACATACCCTTCATCCATTTTGAGGTTAACGATTGCGCATAAGCCGACCATTTTACCGTCATAGGCTGTGGCCTTGATACATCGCCATAAATAACCGGTGGCTTAACACAGCGGCTGCCATAGCTTTGCACCCAGCCATTTTGTGTAAAGGTAAAACCGGCCAGTTGTTCGCCAAAGTACTCAACCATATCATTACGTTCAAACTCGCCATGTACCAGCACATCCAACCCTATTTCTTCCTGCCATTTTATAGCCTTTTCAGTTTCGGTAGCTATCAGTTTGTTATACTCCCCCAGGGTTATCGCACCTTTTTTTAATTGGGCACGCCAGCTTCGTACTTCGGTTGTTTGCGGGAACGAACCAATAGTTGTGGTAGCAAAAAGCGGCAGGTCAAGCAGTTGCTGCTGCTGTTCTTTCCGTGCAGGAAAAGCACTTATACGCTTTGCATCATTTTCGGTGATGGCGCTTACACGCTGTTTAACTGCTGGGTTATGGATCAGTGCAGATGTTCGGCGGGCCTCGTTTGCCTGCCGGTTTTTTGCCAGTTGATGCAGGCTGCTATCGCTCACCACATCTTCCGATAACTTGCTGAGCAATACCACTTCGTTTATTTTCTGCCGCGCAAAAGCCAGCCACTGTTTAATTTCAGGAGTAAGCACTTCATCGTTGGTTTCATTTTGCAGATCGCATGGCGAATGGATCAATGAGCATGAAGGGGCTATCCAAACGCGGTCGGCACCTAATTTATCCTTCGCATTCTTTATAATGACCAGCGAGTTAACAAAATCATTTTTCCAGATATTGCGCCCGTCAACAACACCTAAAGAAAGGATAGTTTTTTGGGGCAGATGCTCTATTACTTCATTCAATTGCTGAGGCGCCCGCACTAAATCGACATGTAAAACATCAACAGGTAAAGTTGCCGCTAATTGAGTGTTATCGCCCAGGCGTTCAAAATAAGTTGCCAAAACTATCTTCAGGAAAGGAAATTCTTTCCTCAATTGCTTATAGGTATCTTTAAATACCTCCTGTTGTTTTTCGCTTAAATCAAGCGCTAAAAACGGCTCATCAAACTGGACCCATTCGGCACCCAAAGCTTTAAGCTTATTCAGGATATCAAAATAAACAGGCAGCAGATTTTTGATCAGGTCTATCCTATCGAAACCAGCCTCTTTCTCTTTGCCCAACAACAGGTACGATACAGGCCCGATCAACACCGGCTTGCTAACGATGCCCAATTGTTTAGCCTCATAAAACTCATCGATAACTTTGGTGGAGAAAAGTTTAAACTGCTGGTCTTTATAAAACTCGGGTACTATGTAATGGTAATTGGTATCAAACCATTTGGTCATTTCCATGGCTACCACATCCAATCCATCTTTTTGATAGCCGCGGGCCATAGCAAAATACAGATCGAGCTCGGTATTGCCTTTTTGACTGATCACTTCATGATAGCGTTTAGGAATAGCGCCAAACATCAGTGAATGATCAAGCACCTGGTCATAAAATGAAAAATCATTTGATGGGATCACGTCGATCCCGGCTTCTTTTTGCAGCAGCCAGTTTTCTTCCCTGATGTATTTACCCACGGTAAGCACATTTTTTAAGCCCGTTTTGCCTGCCCAATAGTTTTCGCAGACTTTTTTCAATTCGCGCCGGCTACCAATACGCGGGTAACCTAAATTTTGCGTTAGCATTTCTTTTAATTGATTAAATGAATAAATCGGTTAAAAGCCCTTTCAGCTAAGCTTCGTAATGTTTTATGATATGTAAAATATGGAGAGAATATATGGTCACAGCCCGTCATAACGGGCCATAGACCCAAACAGGCAAGTAATCATAACCCAGACCAAGCTTCATACCGCGAAAGCATTGTCAATTCAGTATTAGGCAGGTCTCCTGACTTGTAACATTTTTGCCGTCCTTCCCATCCCCATTCATCAGGACAGTGGACATTACTGGCAAAAACCTTTGTGTTACTTACAGTTGCGCGACAGTTCGTGATTTACACACGATTCCCTATTAATCTACAATTAAGTAAAACCTATACCGGTTGATGAAGTAAAGTAAAGAACTTATCGGGGCAAATATAAGGATCTGCCGGCTGAATATTCAGGTTATTTCTTGGTTAAATTGTAACCCGCACAATGGTCAACAAACAGATCAGCCTAATAAAGCGTTGAATTGTACCATTCTTATGTATCATTGTAAAACAGGTGAAGCCGATAATTAATTACCGGCTTCACCTATTATTTAAGGCGATGTCATTCAGCTTATACAGCTACCTCAGCATTTAAAATAACAGCCGCTTCTTCTTGTTTTTGGTGCGAAGCCCTCGCTTTGATGAAAAGCACCAGTGTAACAACAGCCAGTATCGCGAACGATAAATAAGCGGTTCCTAATAACTGCTGATTTTTGATGGCCATAATATTTACAATGCCGTAGCTAAAAAATGAAGTGATAATATAAAGTGAGCCGCCGGTCACGCCGCTTGCGATACCCGCATTTTTTGAAAACCGGCCTAAACAGTAAGCAAATATATTATTGAATATAAAGCCAGATAATAGGTGGACCAATGCTGTAAATGCCATCAGCGTAAATAAATTTGTTTTAATCCCTGCTGTAAACACCATTAAAGCTGCAAAGCCTAATTGCAGTGCAAGCGCTATCGATACTTTTTTGATAAGCGGTTTCCTGATGAGGGTTTTTGAAATAATACCGCCCGCCATCAATGATACCCCCGAAAGCAGCGAACAATAACCGGTTACCACAGGCGACAAATGAAATACATGCTCAATTATAAAAGGGCTGCTCATACCATACACCACCAGCATGGCATAGCTCAGGGAGATCAGGATGAGGCCCAGGGAAAAATCGCGGGTTTTAATGGTAGCCAGGTAAACCTGCAGAATACTTTTAGCTTTGAACGGGTGATAATTTTTTAATGATTCGCCACCGTATACCAGCTCTAAAACAAGTAGCGAAAGAGTGGCTATTCCCAGGAAAAGGAAATTGGATTCCCAGCCAAAGGCAGCTTCAAGGTAACCTCCGATAAAAGGCGCTACAATAGGCGCGGTTGCCCAGATGATAGAAAAAAGGCTGGTATAATGTTTAAGCTGCTCGCCCGAATACATATCTACAAAGTATGCCCTCTTCCCTACTACAATAAGCGCTACCGTGATGCCCTGCAAAATACGCATTGCATAAATAAGCTCGATATTATGACAGATAGCTATGACAAAACTTGCAAATGCAAACACCAGTAAAGAGACAGTACCGATACGGTACCGGCCAAAGCTATCGAGCAAGCTGCCAACAAACAACTGACTAACGCCCGAACTGATCATAAACGCGATGAGCGAAAGCTGAACGGCCGAATTATTGACAGCTAATTCCCTGGCCATAGAAGGTAGGGAAGGTATATAAATATCAGTTGCAAAACCCGAAAGCGGGATCAGCGCGAACGCTAAAATTGTGCTGATGCCCCTGTGATGTTCTTTTATAAGTTTCATAGCTTAATGTTAAAATTTAACAAATCGTAAAAACAGTATGCTGTGCGTTTTTATTTAAAACAAAAGTAGACTAATTGGTTTATTAAATAAAACCATTTGGTCTGCTTTTAACCATGTTTACATTACTATGTCAATCACTGCTTAGCCGGCTTATAAATACAGGCATTCATAAGATAAGTGTAAAAAAATCAACCTAAAGTTATACATTCACAAACCAAACCTGAAAATAAAACACTAACTAACAGCTATTTACAAATAATAAAACACTCAGTTAATTTCAACCAGCCAATCAACGGCCTTTATTTTTTTAAACCATTTAGTCTATATTTGCATAGTAAATAACTGAAGATGAGCAAAGGCGAGCAAAAAAGGCAATTCATTATTGAGCAGGCAGCGATTTTATTTAATGAGAGGGGAATTGCCGGCACTTCGGTT
The DNA here is from genome assembly GCF_014643835.1 of Mucilaginibacter rubeus. GTDB lineage: Bacteria > Bacteroidota > Bacteroidia > Sphingobacteriales > Sphingobacteriaceae > Mucilaginibacter > Mucilaginibacter rubeus. The sequence goes on from NZ_BMKD01000002.1 coordinate 202,704, forward strand.
GATGAGATACTTGAAGTTGCCAATACCAGTAAGGGATGTTTTTATGGCCATTTTGAAAGCAAAGACGAACTGGCACAAGCCGCTGTTGATTACCTTTTAGGAAAACTAAACGACAGGAGGAACAACACAGTAAGCAAACATAAAACTGCCATTGCCAAGATCAATGCCGCTTTAGACAACAGCAAAAATCCATTGAAAAGCTATATTGAAGGCGGCTGCCCGATAGTTAATTTTTCGACAGAGACGGATGATACTAACCCGGCCATCAAAAAAAAGTTAAAAGACATGGTTGATACCGCTATAACAACCTATGCCAATATTATTCAGGACGGAATTAGTAATGGAGAACTCTCAAACGCCATAAACCCCGTTGAATTTGCAACCCGGATGATGCTTTCGATAGAAGGAGGCAACGCGATCTGCAGGGTATTAAACAGCACAAAACCAATGCAGATCATGATCAATAGCCTGAAAACTGAACTGGCATCATATGCCCTGGAAAAAGCATAAACACACTACGGCTTCGCGATTGCTTCATTGATCAATTGTTCGGCCTGCGCACTCCCTGGGCCGGGAGCGTCAAAACTGAGCATTTTGCCTTCTTTATCAATCAGTATATATTTTGGAATTGCATAGGCTATGTATGATTGTGCAACTGTACCGTCTTTGTCATAAAGCTGCAGCCAGTCCGGCTTTTCTTCTTTGAGTGCATTTCGCCATTCCTTTTCTCCGTCATGTACGGCAATACTGACAAAAGCAACCTGCGGATTAGTTTTAAACTTGTCGCTTAGTTTTTTATATGCGGGCATTTCCTGGCGGCAGGGCCCGCACCAGCTGGCCCAAAGGTCAATATAAATAACTTTTCCTTTAAAATCGGCCAGGTTAAAAACCTTGCCACGGTCGCTGGGCAAAGTAAAAGCCGGGGCCGGTTTCCCAATTTGTACCTGCATCAGCTGGAGCTTTTTTTCGGTAAAATTCCCGGCGACGTTATTTTTTAAAGCCGGGTTATTAATTGCGTCAATGAATACGCGCATCTCCTTTTGGGCTATATTCAATTTTTCAAGAGAGTTAGCACTACCAATTCTTTTTTCAACGTACCGGTTTAGATAATAGTCCCTTACCTTGCCGGTAAAAAGCTGTTTGATTTTGCCAAGTGTGTACCCGGGCTGCTTCACCGATGCAGAATCGCGCAGCAGATCCAGCCGCTGTTCATAGGCATAATAAAGGGGCAAAACCCATGATTTATAGTCTTCTGATACTAAATATTCGTCATGCGATATACCTTTTGAAAATGCTGAAGGGGTATTTTTTGATACCAGCTCCCTCATCTGCGCCACATTGTATTTACTCAAATCAAGGTGTTGAAGCAGCATGTAAAAATTTAAGCTTTGATTATCTAAATCAATCATTTTCTTAAACGTATTGAAATATTGATCTTGCTTTGCCGGCTTGTTAAACACAACACTTAGTAACGAGTCTTCCAACGTTTTGCTTTTTTTAAGGAATTGGATTAACTCATCGGTCTTTAGTTCATACCACGCTGTCTTGTCGTTCCGGGCAACCAGGATTGAATCTAATTTTACACGGTATTGATTGGTTTCGGCACCTATACCGGTTATCTTTTTAGTTTTCGACAGGTTGACATAATCAATAGCGTCACCGGTTATATGGAGATCATAACCCGGTGCCACATAGATCCGGTTGATTTGAGTGTTGTTTTGCTGGATGCTGGTGCGTTGAGGCTTGGCTATTTTGTACGTTTTTAAATAAAACTCGCCCGAATCATTAAGCCTGATGGTATCCATAAGAAGTTTACCGTTGGCATCTTCAAAAAAGACCTTCAACATTTTTTCGGCCGAATTGCTGAGCTTTCCCTGTATAACAAGTGGCTGAACCGGGTTTTGAGCTACCCCCCTGCCGATAAAATAAAATGAAAGCAGGAACAGGATCATTTTTTTCATAGATGTAATTGGTAGGTTTAAACAAATATAAAGCTCAGCAGCTTATTTCAATACAACTTCGGGATTTAGTTTGCATGTTATCCCAACCCGGAGGCAGACCGGACCAACGATGGTTCAAAAATGAAAACATAGTTCCATCAGCCTTGCCGATCATAAAAAATTAAAAATTATTATAAAATGCTAAATCGATTTATTATATTAGTCAAACCAATTTATCTACTTAATGCAAGCAGGGAAAACCAACCTGACCATCACCAATTAATCAATGAAATCTACATGAAACACTTTCTGATTTTAATTTTATCTGTAAGTACCCTTCTCTCATCACAAAACAGTAATGCCCGGTCTGTTCATAAAACCGCAGAGGAAAAGACATGGAATGCACAATGGATCTCCGTGCCCAACATCACCGGAAATGAATACGGTATTTATTATTTCCGTAAAAACATTGAGCTGACCAACAAACCGGCCAGCTTTGTTATTCATGTATCGGCAGATAACCGGTATAAACTGTACGTAAACGGCACATTGGTATCATTAGGCCCGGCAAGGGGCGATACTTTTTACTGGAACTATGAAACCGTCGACCTTGCGTCCTATCTCGTAACCGGTAAAAATACCGTGGCTGCTTTAGTGTGGAACGAGGCTCAATACCGCCCTGAAGCGCAGATTAGTGTCCGTACCGCCTTTATTATACAAGGCAATTCGACAGCCGAAGAGATCCTCAATACCAATAACACCTGGAAAAGCATTCAGGACAAAGGCTATCAGCCCATCTGGGGCTATTTCGCTGCCAGCACCGGCGAAATGGTGGATCTGAATAAAAGCATTATGAACTGGTACTCGCCTAACTTTGATGATAGCAGCTGGCCAAAGGCAGCTAACCTCTTCGGCGGGCAATTAAAGGGCCGGTGGGATGGGTTCGGATGGCAATTGGTTCCATCCTCCATTCCGCACCAGGAATTAATTTATGAGCGGATACCTGTTGTACGTAAAGCCTCCGGGATGGATGTTCCCCCGGCTTTTCCGGGCACTAAAGCACCGCTTACTATTCCTGCAAATACTACAGTTACCATACTGCTTGATCAAACGCATCTTACCAACGCCTATCCTACTATTAATTTCAGCGGTGGGAAAGATGCGGGGATCTCTTTAAGCTATGCCGAATCGCTTTTTGATAATTTAAGCAAATATGGAATGCGCAAGGGCAACCGTAACGATGTGGAGGGCAAGGATTTTTCGGGCAGAAATGATAGTTTGATCTCCAATGGCAGCAAAGGGCAATCATATACTACGCTCAACTTCCGTACTTTTAGGTACATCCGCTTAATTGTGCATACACAAAACGAGCCTTTGGTTATTAATGACCTGTATGGCACCTTTACCGGTTATCCATTTAAGCAACGTGCCGTTTTCAATACCGATAATAAGGAAATAAAACAGATGCTCGATATTGGCTGGCGTACGGCCCGTCTTAATGCATTTGAAACCTATACAGATTGCCCTTATTATGAGCAACTGCAATACATCGGCGATACCCGTATCCAGGCCATGATATCCTATTACTATAGCGGCGATGACCGGCTGGCCCGCAATGCCATTAACCTGATGGACCATTCCCGTTTAACAGAGGGCGTTACCCAAAGCCGTTACCCTACTCATGATACCCAAATTATTTCAACTTTTTCATTATGGTACATAGGCATGCTGTATGATTACTGGATGTACCGCAATGACAGTAATTTTATTAAGGATAAGCTGGATGGCGAACGGGCAGTATTAAAGTTTTTCAGCCAATACCAACAAGCTGATGGCTCATTAAAAAACACCCCTTACTGGACTTTTGTGGATTGGGCCAGCGGCAAAAACTGGGATATAGGCTCGCCGCCAAAAGGCACCGACGGCAGTTCGGCCATTATTGATTTGCAATTACTTTGGGCTTATGAGTGGGCTGCCGCTATGGAAACAAAAATTGGCATGCCCGGTTATGCCACTTTATACCACAAAGAAGCTGCTAAGCTTAAGCAAACTATTCAACGCAAATATTGGGACCCGGCAAAAATGCTGTATGCCGATACATGGGACAAGAAACAATTTTCGCAGCATGCCAATTCATTAGCCATACTTACAGGCATGGTGAAAAACACAGATCTGCCTATGTTATCCAAACGATTATTAAGCGATACCTCATTGACCCAATGCACCATTTATTTTAAATATTACCTGCACCAGGCATTGGTAAAAGGTGGTTTAGGTAACGATTATATGAACTGGCTGGGTATCTGGCGCGAGAATATTAAAATGGGCTTAACCACCTGGGCCGAATATTCCGACCTTAAATATAGCCGTTCAGATTGCCATGCCTGGGGAAGCAGCCCCAATATTGAATTCTTCAGGACAGTTTTGGGTATTGACAGCTATTCGCCCGGATTCAGCAAGATCAAGATCGAACCTCATTTGGGAACAATGACCAATGTGAGCGGCGAGATCCCACACCCTAACGGTAAGGTTGCAGTAGCTTATGTTTTAGAAAATAACAGGTGGAAAATAAAGGTCAGTTTACCGCAGCGTACATCCGGCGTATTGGTTTGGAAAGCAAAATCATACCCGCTTAAAGGCGGTGAAAATGTGATGGTTATTTAAGAAACTCTAAGAAGCTATTTAAAAACGATAATTTCCAAATGTAGAGACGCATCACATGCGTCTCCCGCATGCAATTTACGCATGCTCGCCCCTATTGAATGTGGCTTGTCCTACGAGAGACGCATGTGATGCGTCTCTACAAAAAACATTTATTTTATTCGTTTTTAAACAGCTTCTAAGACTTACGAAGTTTTAAAAACTTCGTAAGTCTGGTTTTTATTAAGATCTTTTAATTGAGCAAATGCCTTTCGTCCTGCCTTAAAATCATTTGTTCCCTGGCGCTTAGTAGCACCATAATAAATAATCCAAGTAAAATACAAACAACCACACCAAAATTGGCTGTAAGTATACTTGAACTTACATTTCTTTGTCCGTTTTGTAGCAGGCGGTTGCTCTCGCCAACTTGTATCGCTATCAGTTGATCAAGCGATTTAAGTGCCTGATTAAAAACATACTCTGCATTATTCAGGCCAGCTTCCTGCTGCTGCAGATGACGCAATTGCACACGAAAGGTCTTCCATTTTGCTGATTCTTCGCGTGTTAATTGGGTGGCCTCATATTTCTTTGCTAACGCTTCTATAGCTGCATAATTACCATTAATTTTTACCTGAACATCTGCACCAGAAACAGCTGCCAGTTTATTTTCATAAAGCCGACTGCTTATTTCATGTACAAAAGTAGCCGGCAATAAGCGGTCCTTCATAATGGATGTCAACGTTTTATCCAATTCTTTAACATTGTCGCGACCATTCCAGTTGGCTAATAAAAGCATAGCGGTAAGCACAGCTAAGGCCAATACCATTCTTGCTTTATTTTTTATAATAAAAGCCCGTTTCATAACAGTAAATTTTTATTAAAGATAATAAAAGAGTGCCCGGTTACAGAAAACCTATCCCCTGCAAGTGTGTCATTTACATCTGCTAATATATGGTTCTTTTAAAATTAATCAATCTTTAAACCGGATGATGATCCCCTGATCTGGAGGTTGGTTTTAAGAATTATGGAATGAGAAGCAGTACTAACTCCTTTTGTATTAAGCTTTTTGAGTAGCACGGTGATCACATTATCGGCAATTTCTTCAACCGGCTGAGCTATGGCGGTTACCGGGGGCGAGTACAGCTTAAAAACGTCATAATCATCAAACGATATAACGGCCATATCCCCGGGCACTTTAATACCCAGCGTGTTAAACACTTTTAACCCACAGGTACCTACATGGTTGGTGCCAAAAACTACCGCGTCGAGATCCTGATGCTTTTTAAAAAAGGCAGTCATCGGTTTAATGATCATTTCTTCGTCCTGGTTAAAAACAATCTCTTTAACCACCGGAGCAAAACGGCTTTCCTTCAGCGCATCCTTATAGCCCTGCATCCGGGCCAGCATTTGTGTTTGTGACGAAGCGAAAGTAACGAAGCCTATATTTTTGTAACCCTGTTGTATTAAGTGCCTGGTGGCATTATAGGTGCTGAAAAGGTTATCAATCTCTACATAATCGGTATTTACTTTGGGTAAATGCCTGTCGAACATTACCACCGGCAAGCCATCCTTAAGCAGTTGTTCTACATCGTCTTCAATACCTTCGGGCGGAGCAATAATATAGCCATCCACATGCCTGTCGCGGAACATATTGATCAGTTCCCTGGTTTTTTGGGTATCATTATCGGTACTGCAATAAATAATTTTGTAACCATTTTTATAAGCCCTATCTTCAATAAGCCGGGCTATGCTGGCAAAAAAGGGGTTTGAAATATCTTCAACCATTAAACCAATGGTATTTGATTTACCGGTACGCAGGCTTTTAGCCAGGGAATTGGGTTTATAGCCCACTTCTTCTACATATTTGGTAACACGCTCTACCAGGTCTTCACCTATCCGTTTTTCCTTTGCACGCCCGTTCAGTATAAACGATACAGTGGTTTTAGAAACTTTTAATTCATTGGCGATATCAACAATCGATAGTTTTTTCAATGGCTTATAATTGGCTAAAATCAAATATAAAATATAATCGCTTAATAACCATGATTTATTAAGCGATTATTGGCCAAAATATAAAAATAAATCGATTAAGCAAATTTGTTCATATTCCTTTTTTATTCAGTTTAGGGTAACTGATCCCGAACAAAAATATCACCATATAACAAATGATAGGCAGGTAATAAGCTGTAGCAACATTGTGATTAGCAATGAGGCCCATAACCGGCGGAAACAATCCCCCGCCTACAACTCCCATTACTATAAATGATGACGCGTTTTGCGTTTGTGAACCTAAATTTTTCAACCCCAGGCTAAATATGGTTGGGAACATAATACTGAAGAAGAAGTTGATGAACAGCAATGCCACAAATGACACCACGCCAAAGCCCTGTGCTACAATAACACACATCAGGATATTGCCCAGGGCAAATACCGCCAGCAACTTGTTTGGCGCTATGTAACGCATCAGGAAGGTGCCAATAAAACGGCCGGCCATCATCATCACCATGCTTAATGAAAAATAGTAGCTCGCGCGTTCGTCGGTTAAATGCATGATCTCGTGACCGTAATTGATAAAAAACGCCCAGGTGCCGCCTTGTGCTGCCACATTAAACAGTTGGGCTATGGCTGCAAAAACAAAATGCTTTTTTTTGAACAGGCTTTCCGGAATATGTCCTTCACCTGCAACCGCATATGAATCTGTTGCTACAACATGCGGATCCTGCAATGACGGCACTTTTAAAAATGAAAATGCTACACCAACCAATGCAATCACCGCTCCTATTACAATATACAGGTGTTTGACAGATATCAGGTCGTTAGAATGCTCCTGCCCTCCTTTTAAAACGAAATAGCCGCCCAACAGCGGACCAATAACGCCGCCGACACCGTTAAAGGCCTGCGAAAAGTTAATGCGCTGGTCGCTGGTACGCTGATCGCCGAGAGAGGCAACAAATGGATGGGCAACGGTTTCGAGCGTAGCCAGGCCGCAAGCCAGGATAAACAAGGCAATCCGGAAGAAGTCAAACGATTTAGCATCAGCCGCCGGAACAAACAGGAATGCACCTGCAGCATAAAGTCCGAGGCCTAAAAGCACACCGTTTTTATAACCGAACTTTTTCATGAACATACCTGCCGGGATGCCCATCACCGCGTAAGCGCCAAATAATGATAACTGTACATACGCCGAACGCGATTTTGAAACGTGTAAAACATTTTGAAAATGCTTGTTTAATGTATCGCCAAGGGTCATGGCTATGCCCCAGAGCATAAATAAGGAGGTTACAAAAATGAGTACGACAAGGAACTTACGTTCGGTAAATTTGGGTTTGGTATCCATTGTGCAGGTTTGTTTGTTAATTGGACCGGTAAATTAGTTTAAAACTTCAAGGTACCAAAGGCTTATTATTACTTTTCCGTTATTACCGGATCATTATAAGGCTGTACCAATAGTTTCAGCTGATCCTTGCCCAGCACCGCTGCATCAAATTCAATCCTGATATCTTTTGATTCGCCCTTCATCAGCGAAAAATAGTTATCATTCATTATTGCCGGCAGTATCTGTTCACCCGTGGCGGCTTTTGTTGCCTGTACGCGAATGCTAAATGCAGCCGCCTTTGATGAGGATGGGTTGCTGATCTTTGCATCCACATAATACTTGCCGTTAATTAGTTTTATGGCTGATGATACCTTGAGGTTAACCTTTGGCAGTTGGTTAAGGGCGGTAAAATCTGTGCGTTTATTACCCCGCCAGTAAAAATTATCTGATACCAGTTTTCCGTTTTTATCAATCAATCTTAGTTTGATGAAATGAACATCCGTAAGACCGCTGCTTTTCGGCGCGCCGCCGTACACCTCAAAATCCCAAAGCGAGTAGCCCCATCCCGATCCGCGCTGTAATCCATACATACGCACGTAGCGGCCTTTTACCTCATCAAAAGTGATTTGCTGCACGCCAACATGCCCATCGCCGCTTTCATAAACATCTTTCCAGCTTTTGGCATCGTCAGATACCTGGATCTTGAAAGCTTTACCATATGCCTCCTCCCAATTCAATTTAACACCGTTTATCTCTTGCTCCCTGCCAAGATCAACATAGATCCATTCAGCATCGCTGAAATTACTGGCCCACCTGCTTCCCTGATTACCATCCGTTACAGAACCGGCCTCCCCCATGGTGGTTGATGATGCAAATGCGGGTTTGTTAAGTGCCAGGTTTTCGCGGTTATCAGCAAAAGCCATGGTAAAGCAATTCAGCGCTGTATTCGATGGCGCATCGATAGTTTTTGACTGGCTGTATTCTTTTACGATCTGTCCATCGCTGTTATAAACATCGGCATAAGCAATGAGGCTGTTTTCGTCGGTGCGAGTGGTGTTGATCACTTTAATAGCATTATTTACCGGGTTCCATTGAATATGCACCGGTTCGCAGGCTTTTTTAGCCCCCCAGTAGGCACCGGTGAGGTCATAATAGTAATCATAGGTTTGCCACACCAATGAAGGATAGGCCGACTGGCTCATCCAGGTCATAATGCCCGAAGCATCTTCCCAAATGTTATCTTCCCAGCCCTCATACATGGCTTTATTGGTTTCGATGTTTAGCAGCTGTGCTTTACGGCAATAATCTTCGATACCCGAAGCGGCTCCGTAACGGTTTTTAATTCCATCGTCGTACCTGTCGGGGCCTGCATTACCTGCGGACGGGCCAAAGAAATGCAGGTTCCACATCTCGTTGCGGGGCCACCATTTATCCTTCGGCATAAACTTTTTAAAGCTGTCGAAATTGGTAAATACCGCCGTACCTATCTCGCTGCGAAGACCCCAACCCTGGTTACCGCCAAATCCATTAGGAAAACGGCTGAAATACCAGCGCGGATCAAAGTTAGTCCACGGACCGCTGCCTGTTAGGTTACCGGCATGCGAGTTGGGCTGATAATACCTTTCGTTACCATCGTAAGCGCTAATGTCTTCGCGAAGCCAGTTGTTAAGCGGAGGTAAAGGCTCGCCCTCATTATCACCGCACCAAATGGCAATGGAAGGATGGTTCCTGAACCGTTTTATTTTTTCGATAGCATTGGCATTGAAAGTATTTACATCATTAGGCAGGTTGGGGATGGAGTTAAGCCAGAAATCATCCCAGATCATAATGCCGTATTTGTCGCAGGCATCATAAAATTCTTCGTCCGTGGTTGAGCCTATCCAGTTGCGGATGATGTTAAAATTCATTTCCTTATGCAGACGCACTTTGGTATCATACTCATCGCCACGGCAACGCAGCATGTACTCGGCCATCCCCCAATTGCCGCCCTTTAAAAATACTTTGGTGCCATTTACATATAAATGCAATACATGGCCTACGGTATCATAGCTGTATTTTTTGATTCCAAACCGGATCTGTTTGCTGTCAGCTACTTCATCTCCCAGTTTCAGGCTTAAGTTACAGGTGTACAGGTTGGCATCGCCATAGCCATTGGGCCACCACAGTTTTGGGCCGTTGATCACCAGCTGCGAAAAATGTTTTGGGTCGATCTTTACTTCGGCATTGCTGTTAGCACCCACAAACACTTTTTGGGTAAACCGGATATTTCCCGGATTAATAACACCGGTTAAGGTTCCTGTTTGAAAAGTATCTGTGCTGTTTTTCACCCCAACCGAAACCGATACTTCAGCCCGGGCGGTAGTAGGCACATCCGTGCGAATCCAGGGATCATTAATAGTAAGGCTACCTGTGTTGCTCAGGTAAACATCATCGGTAATGCCGCTGTTGAGGCCCGGTACATAAGGCATCCAATCCCAGCTGGCGCTGGGGATATATGTTGGACTGGCATAATTTACCAATGGGTTCAGCGGACAATAAACCAAAACAGCCAGTGTGTTTGCCTCTGTTTTATTTACGAGTTTCGTTACGTCATACACTCCCCGCTGCATAAAACCATCCAGGCTGCCTATCTTCTTCCCGTTCAGGTAGATCTCAGCTTTGCGGTTAATGCCTTTGAAATTAAGCCAGATTTTTTGTTTGGTGAAACCTGCAGGTACGCTGAACTGCGTACGGTACCAGAAATTGCGGTCGTACTTCTTTTTATCAACCTTATAAATATTATCGCCAAAATTGGGATCCTTTTCCAAACCGGCCGCTACGTATGATGAAAATACAGTACCAGGTACAATAGCCTTTACCCAATCAGTAGCGGCGTAACCGCTTTTGTGGATGTCAAGACTATCGGCTCCCAGGTCGGTCTGGGCTTTTACTTTCCATGTAATTTGTTTATTGGTGTTGTTGAGGTAAAAGATTTCCTGTGCTGATGCCGGGTTGAGCAGCAGCATCACCGAAGTAAGTAATAGAATTGACTTTTTTATTTTGTAAATATTGACCATAAAATCGTTTTAGCGGATATTCTAATAATTCTTAAAGTAACCGTCATTGTGAGGAACGACGCAATCCCTGATTTGCAGATCGGCTCTGTATAGTTTGGGATTGCTTCGTTCCTACCCATGACATAATAAAAAATACAGTCATGCTGAACTTGTTTCAGCACCCCACATGCAAGGCCGCTTGCATAGCCGCTCAGCGCGTGGGATCCCGAAATAAATTCGGGATGACGGGTAGTGTAAATGTCATTTCACCTTCAGAGGCCTCCGGATTTAAACATTCGCAATGACGTTTTCCATATTCTTCTTAATTTTGTTATTGAGCTTTTGATAGCGAAAACGGTCTGTCTTCAAGCGCTACGCCTCGGGTCACAGCTGGTTTATTACCCATTTCAAAGTGTAATACGCCACCGTTCATAATATCGGCCTGGGTGATCCAGTTATGGGTATAAGGCTTACCATTAAGCGTCGCCGACTGGATATACACGTTCTCCTTGTTGTTATTGTTAGCTTCTATCACGAACTTTTTGCCATTTTCCAAAGCGATGGTCATCTTTTTAAATAGCGGGCTACCAATCACATACTGATCGGTACCGGGGCAAACACTGTAAAAGCCAGCGGCGCTCAACACAAACCAAGATGACATCTGTCCTTCATCCTCATCACCAGGGTAACCATTTTCGCCGGCGTTATACATCTTATCCATCACACTGCGCAAATGTAGCTGCGCCTTCCATGGCTGGCCGGCATAGTTGTACATGTAAAGCAAATGGTGAATAGGCTCGTTACCCTGGGCGTACTGACCCATTTTAAATTCGGCCATCTCCGTCATTTCGTGGATCACCTGTCCGTACCCTCCTACTTTGATTGTTCCCGGTTCAGTAAATACCGAATCAATCTTAGCAGTAAAGTTCTTCTCTCCGCCCATCAGGTTGATCAAACCCTGCGTGTCCTGAAAAACCGACCAGGTCCAGTGCCAGGCATTACCTTCGGTATAGGGGCCGCCCCAATCCATAGGGTCAAAAGGTTCAATCCAATTACCTTGCGCATCTTTCGCGCGCATGAAACGCGTTTTGGCATCAAACAGGTTTTTATAATTGTACATCTGCCGGGCGAAAACATCTTCATAAAATTTATTGCCGGTGAGTTTAGCCAGTTGATATCCGCAAAAATCATCGTATGCAAACTCCAGCGTCCAGGCAGTTGAACCAAGGGTTTGCGGTGTAAAAGGCACATAACCATTGGCATAATATTCTTTCCATCCCGGCCGGCCATTGGCACTGCCCCACGGACCTTTGTTGGTTGCTTCATGATAGTAAGCCTCCAGGGCTTTTTTGGGGTCGAAGGTGCGGATCCCTTTTACCCAGGCGTCGGTTAACAGGGATATGGCATGGTTCCCCAGCATTCCTCCCGTTTCACCGGGGAACGACCAGGCCGGCAACCAGCCGCATTGCTGCTGTGCATCAAGCAGCGCATTTACAAGCCGGCCTTCCATTTTGGGGTGCAATACTGTATTCAGCGGGAATTGGGCACGAAAAGTATCCCAGAAACCATTATCGGTATACATATAACCCTCATGTACCTTGCCATCGTAAGGGCTGTAATAGTATGGCTTTCCATCTTTATTATATTCAAAAAACTGGTGCGAGAATAGATTGGCGTGATACATGCAGGAATAAAAAGTTGCCTTCTGATCTTCAGTAGCCCCCTCAATGGCCATACGGCCAAGTAACTGGTTCCATACTTTATCAGCAGCTTTCCGGGTATCATCAAATGATTTGTATTTACCCAGTTCAGCTGTCAAAGTAAGTTCGGCCTGCTCCGGGCTGATATAGGACGAAGCTACTTTCGCTTGTACAGTTTCTCCATCTTTAAATTTGATATAGGCCCCGATACCTTCGCCCTCTGCCGACCCGTTCTTTTCCGAAAGAGTATTCTTTTTATTTTTCCAGGTGCCGTAATCGGTAAAGGGTTTATCAAAAATAATGACGAAGTAGTTCCGGAAATCTTTAGGGGCCCAGCGGCAATTGTTTACGTACCCTGTTATTTTCCGCTCGGCCGGGATGATTTTTACCCCGCTCATTTTAGTGTAGCCATCTAAAACAAGATAAGAGGCTTTACCCTTCGGGAACGAAAACCTCAGGTGCGTTCCCCGTTCGGTCGGCGACATTTCGGTTGTAATATTATTATCAAGCTTTACCTTGTAATAGCTGGGTTGAGCGATTTCGTTATCGTGGCTAAATGATGTCGCCCGTTCATCTTCATTAACAACCAGTTTCCCGGCAACCGGCATGAGCGAAAACACTGCATAATCATTTACCCACGAACTGCACTGGTGCGATTGCTGAAAGCCGCGAATGGTGTGCTCAAAATACTGGTACTTCCATCCATCGCCGTTTTTGCCGGTTTGCGCCGTCCAGGTGTTCATGCCGAAAGGCAGCGAAGTAGCCGGATAGGTGTTACCGTACGAGAACTCATATTTGGTATTAGTACCCTGCCGGGTATTCACATACTTAACAAGGTTAGCCTCCTGCGCAAACAGGTTTCCGGCATACATAAGCGCAACTGCGCAAATAAGCGAACGTATTTTCATTGGGTTATATTAAACACTAATTCTATTCGTGCTCCTTCAATTCGAGCCTATTCGTGTTCATTAAATTTTACCCTGATAAACCTTGGGCGGTACAGGTTTGGATATTTTTTCAGATCGTTTAAAAAATCAACGGAGTTAATGTTGTAGCTAATCAGCAGTTCACCGGGCTTTGATAAGCTTGGATGCGCCTTGGCATTATAAACCACAAACGTTTTGGCGATAAGATCAGGCTTGCAATCCCATAATTTAATGATCGGGCCAAACGGACCTACCGGGCTTGCGCCTATCCGCATCCCCACCGATGTGGTCATCCCCCCTACCTGGAATATCAGCGCGTAACGACCATCCGGCAGCGGACTAAAACTTAACTCATTTGATACGCTGCTTGTTACATTGGCAACCTGTTCCATATCGGCAACCCAGGCTTTGCCATTATAGAAAGTCCACTTACTATAATCTTCAAAATCCCCGGGCAGTACCCGGGCAACCATCAGGTGCTTGGCCATGCCACGTACCCCATAAACATAAATATAGCCATCGGGCTTTGGCGCGCCGGCTTCTTTGGTATTTACATAAATGCCGGCACCAAACGAGCCGCTTTCCCCTTTCTGATCTACCAGGTAAAACGGCGTATCCATTTGCTTCAGGTCTTTATACGGAGGCTTGCTGTTTGCCGGGATCTTGATGAGCGTGTTGCCAACTTCCCTGAAACCAAATGCTTCGTTGCTTACGTTATGCACCCTGTATCCAAAAATATAGATGCTGTTATTCATTGCCTGGTTTACAAAGCCATCGCCAAGCCAGTAGTAATCTGTAGCTCCTGTTTTAGGTGTATGGGGGATAAAAATAGACTCCGGTTTTCCTTTAGCGTTTTTATCCCAGTAAAATTTCATTTGTTTATCCAAAGGCTCGTTGCCTTTTAGTTCAGCTACCGCATTGTGGATCATGATGGCTCCCGACGCCGTTGTGTTATCACGCACCGCGCCTATCATGCTGTCGCTGAAAATAAAAAGCACTTTATCGTTATGTTTTGCCTGGCCGGTCTCCTTCCCATTCAAAGGGATAGTATAAATACCATCGCCCCCAAACCAGCCCGAATCACGCTTTAGCAGGGCCGACCATTCCGGCGCGGCCTCTACCTTAAATTTAATATCGGTAAGATTAACGGTATCAGTTTTTTGCGCAAAGGCTCTGTTGGTTAAAACCAAGCTCAAACAAGCTAAACAAACAAGGGTAATTTTCTTCATTAAATGATATTTATAATACAGGTAAATGTTTATGATGATGGCTTTTGTGTTTAGCAAACAGCACAATAAAACCTGTTAATCCACCCATCAGCATTAAAAAGCCGATGAAGCCGGCCTGGGTAAACGGTAAACCTAAAAAATGATAAACCGGATTTATACGGATCTGCTCTATCAAAAAACGCTCGGTACCGTTGAGCACAAGGTAAAGGAAAAACATAAAACCGGGTGTAACTATCCGTTTACGAAAAACCCACATCAGCAAAAACATACCAATGCAAAGTACAGCCTCATAAAACGGCGTGGGGTACACCGGGTTAGCCAGTTGATTGCAATAGTTGCCCAGGCAACCGGGTATCAGTGTACCTGCATTGACAGCATTATGCGGATAATTGAACGCCCACATCCAATCGGGCAGCCAGCTTAAAAAACCGGGTTTTAGATGTGGGTTAACCTTACCCCAATCGCCGTCACCCGCCAGCTGGCAACCAATACGGCCAATGCCATACGCCAGCATCATGCCCGGCGAACCGATATCGGCAAGGTGGACCAGTTTCATGTTATGCCGGTGGCCGATATACAAATAAGTCAATGCGCCAAAGATCAGGCCGCCGTAATAAGCAAATCCGTTGGCCGAAAATATAGTACCCAGCGGATCATATCTCAACCTGCCAAAATGCTCAACGATATCAAAAAGCTTGGCGCCAATGAAACCGAAAAGTCCAACACTGAAAACAATCAGCCCCATTAATTGATAAGGGTGTACAGTATATTCGGTTGTTTGCGGTTTAGGCAATGCAAATTTCTTTCGGTCGCAGTAAATCCAAAAGGCAAATGCACCGCCAATAAATACGCCTGCTGTTAAATTTCCCTGCAATGAAAGAATATATGCCCGCGGGTTTGCAGCAAAAACCTGGTAATTAAAAACGGCTCCAAAAAGTTTAAAGCCAAATAAAAAACCGGGCAAAAAATTAATGATCATTTCAGCTGCTGAAGCGGGTTTTCCGATGATTACCTTCCGCTTAAATGCACTGATCTTTCCAATGGCTTCATATCTTTTAAATTCAGAAGTAAACACTATGTAGGCAAATAAAAAGGCGAGTGCTATAAAAAAACCAAGCGTTTGGATAGGAAATCCAATCCGGATATGGAAGAGATAATATATCAGATCGCCGATGGTTGGAAACATATCCTAATTTAAAGTTTATCTGCCAAATCAAAAAAGGAAGCCGGCACCGCAACGCCGGCCCCTTATGGTTTATCTATTGGTTTTTAAAAACCTGCCTGGATGCCCAGGTTAATCACCCGCTGGTTAATGTACGCATCGCCCGCGGTATTGGTAGCAATTTCGGGGTCCTGCTGATATTTTTTGTAGTTATCAAAAGTGAGCAGGTTATATGCGCTCATATAAATGCGGGCATTATTAATCTTGAAGGGCAACAATTTAGTTGGCAATTGGTAACCGATATCAACCGTTTTTAACCGCACGTAATGCGCGTTTAATAACCAGTAATCAGAAAAATAAGCCGTAGGGCTGTTTACCGAAGTTGGATTGGTAGTTAACCTTGGGAAGGCGGCATTAACCGGGTTTTCGGATGTCCAGCGTTCCTGGTGAATGGGCTGAAACTGGCTTTGAAACGGTTCGATACCTGTACCAATCACCGCGAAACTGTAGTTAAACGATCCCTGCAAAAGCACACTTACACTAAAACCTTTGTAAACCGCCTGCAATGAAAGACCGAGTATGGTATTTGGCAGGTTTGGATTTCCGATCGGCCTTTTGTCAAAAACGTTAATAACGCCGTCACCGTTCAGGTCCTGGTATTTCAGATCGCCGGGCTGTAGTGGGATACCGTTATCAGGTACGGGTACCGATTTGCTTCCCGAATTGATGGCGGCAATATCGGCAGCGGTATAGTATCCCAAAAAGTGATAACCATATTGCTGTCCAATTGAATGACCGGTTTGCGCCAGCCATGGATATGCCGGGGTAGCCTCATCTTCATATAGGATCTTGTTTTTAGCATACGAGAACACGAAACCAACGTTGTACTGTACTTTGCCGAGCGTGCTATGATAGCTGATCTGCCCGTCGAGGCCCTGGTTACGGGTTTTACCGATATTTACGGCAGGCAAACCAACACCCAAAATCTCCGGTATACTCCCGGGTGTAATCAGCTGATTGTAACGGATATCGTGGAAATAATCGGCCGTGATGGATATTTTATCATTAAATAAGTTGGCATCCAGCCCAATGTCCACCTTTTTGGCACGTTCCCAAACTACGTTCGGGTTGCCCAAAGAACCTTCATATATAGAATTATAGTTTTGAGCTGTTTCGCCAAAATTGTAACCACCGCCCTGGTTGTAAACCTGGTTATATACATAACGGTTACCCGGCGCTGCATCCGAACCAACCAAACCATAACTGCCCCTTATTTTCAAAAGACTGAACATAGGGAAGGCTTTTTCAAAGAACGACTCTTTGGCGATATTATAACCAAAGCTCACAGCCGGAAAAATCCCAAAGCGGTGATTGGCTGCAAAGCGGTCGGTGCCGTTATAGGCTACGTTAAAGTCGAACAGGAATTTCTGTTTAAAGTCATACCCCACCTTGCCCGATATACCGCGGAACTTTTGCGGCACACCAACCTGCGCGCCATCAAGCAGCGGGTAGGTGAAATACGTTTGCGAAGTTTGATTGAACAACAACAATCCCGAAAAATGGTGCGAACCACGAAATGTCCTGTCGTAATTGGCGTAAAGCTGCAGGTTGTAGTTATTGGTATTGATATCGGTGCTGCCCGTTAACGCATAAGTTTGATATACATAGGTAGCACCCGGCCTTAAGGAATATTGATTAGTAGCCGGATCATAATGATAAGCAGGGATGCCTCCGTTAAAGATTTGCTTGGTAAATTGTTCAATGCTTGAATAAGCAACCCTGCCTGTTACCGAAAGGCCATTGGTTAAAGCATCAAGTCTTTGGGTTGCGCCAAAAAGCACATTAAAATCGGTACGGCGGGAATGTTGATAGCCTCCTGTTGCCAGCCTGGCGTTAAGCGTTGGCAGGTGATCGGGATTAAACGATGAATAGGCGTATGAATAACTTCCGTTAGGGTTAAGATATGGCGCCGTAAAAGGCGTTTCCTTGGTAAAATTATATACCTCGCTCACGGCGTTCTGGTTATAAGGCTGGTTCAGGTCGGAGAAACGGGTGGTAATGTCCAGCCGCAGGTCAAGGGTTTTATTGGCTTTCAGATCGAGGTTTGAGCGAAAGTTATAGCGTTTAAAATAGTAATTGGTATTCACCAAACTTTGCGGATCGGCAAAATCACGTACCAGGCCATTTTGGTTTAGCGCGCCACCCGAGATAAAATATTTTACCCCGGCTGTACCACCCGAAATATCCAGGTTGGCATTGGTTTGATAGGTGTATTTCTTGAATATCTTGTTATACCAATCAACATTGGGGTGGCCGTATGGATCGGATCCATTTTTAAAGAGGTCAAGGTCCTGCTGGGTAAAGCTAAGCGGGATGCCGTCATTATGCTGGGCCTCATTAATCAATACCGCTGTATTATATGAATCTAAAAACTGCGGCGTTTTAGTAGGCTGCTGGATGCCGCTTTCCACACGAAGATTCACTTTAGGGGTGCCGGCCTTGCCGCGGCGGGTGGTTACCACCAATACGCCGTTAGCTCCCTTGATACCATAAATAGCCGTTGTTGACGCATCTTTCAAAATCGAGATGCTCTCTATCTCATTCACGTTGATCTGCTGCAACTGGTCATAGCTGTACTCAATGTCATCTACAATAATGAGCGGCTGGTTACCCGATGGGTTTAGCGAGCTTACCCCGCGGATATAAAAATCTGAAGCATCCTTACCCGGCTGGCCCGAACCTTGCTGCGAAAAAAAGCCCGGCAATTTACCGGTTAAAGCATTTTGCACGTTGGCTGTTGGCACGGTGCGGATCTCACTGGCCGAAATGGAACTTACAGCACCGGTATTGGTGATCCTTTTTTTAGTTCCGTAAGCTACTACGGCTACTTCATCCAAGCCGTTGGTATTGGTTTGCAGTATGATATCCATTCTGCCCGATTCAGATACACGGAGCTCACGCGGGATATAACCAATAAAACGTACAATGATGGTATTTGACTGCCCTTTAAGAACAAGCCTGAACTTACCACCCTGATCTGTAATAGCACCGTTATTAGGAACACCTTTTTCAATTACCGATACCCCAGGCAATACCCCGGTAATATCGCGTACAGTACCTGTTACAGTCCTGCTTTGTGCAAATGACACCGCCGGGAGCAGGATCATTAATATCTGGAAGAGAAGTATTATTTTTCTCATAAAGCTTAATTTTTTTGGTTTAACTGGCTGAGATTTTGAGATTACCATCCTGGATTTTGTTTCATATTCGGGTTCTTCAAAACCTCGTCATAAGGTATTGGGTACAGGTACATCTTAGGCGCTTCGAATTTGGTAGTGAGCGCATTCACCACGTTATAGGTAAGGCTGGAGCCTATCTTCACAATGCTGATCCCTTTTTGCGGCTGGTTCATTACCGTTTCGGCAATTTTCCAGCGGCGGATGTCCCAGTAGCGGTTCTCTTCAAAAGCCATTTCCAGGCGCCGCTCATTTTGGATGATGGCGCGCATCTCCGCTTTGCTCATACCGGCTTTAAGTCCGTAATTGCCGGTGCCCGCATCTATACCTGCCCTTTTCCTGATGCTGATAACAGCATTATAAACCTCGGGAGTTGCACCTGCCGATTCATTGAGTGCTTCGGCATAGCCTAAAACCACATCAGCATAGCGCAGGATCTGCCAGTCTATGACATGCGCAGCGTAGGCATTGGTGTTTTCAAAATTGCCCATAAACTTGCGCATGTAATAGCCTGTTTTGGTTTGTTGTAATGAACCGTTGGGTTTGCTGGCCCCTCCTTCATACAATTGCAGATCTGAGTTAAGCCATCTTGCACCGTTATAGAGCACGGTATAGGTTAAGCGCGGGTCGCGGTTCTGGTAAGGGTTGTCCGGGTTATAACCTGATGCCGGATCAGTAATAGCCAAACCGTTTTTCATGGGGAAGGCATCAACCAATTGCTGTGTAGGACTGGTTTGCCCCTTGCCTACCGCCCCGGTAAATCCAACCGGACCGTTAGTGGTTTCAATCGAGGATGAATTATCTGTTTGGCGGATAAATATATTTTCAGAGCTGTTTTGAGTCAGAAATACATCTTTAAAGCTGGGCAATAACGAATAAACATTCAGGTCCATTACCGCTTTTTCGGCAGCAGCGGCCTGTGCCCACCTGTCGGCGCTAAAATCGGTGTAACCGGTTAGCGGATTTGAGGCATCGATATTCTGCCCGTTAAATAATGGGCTTGCCGCATACAGCAGTACTTTGGCCTTTAAAGCCATGGCGGCACCTTTGGTAGGGCGGTGATAATCAGCATTAGGGTTGCTCAGCGGCGCGGTCATCAGGGTATCCTTAATGGCATCGCATTCGCTTACAATGTATTTGATACAATCGGCAAAGGAATTACGTGGCAAGGCTACATTATCTGTTATAGTAAACACCTTGTTGCCCAATAAGGGAACGCCACCGTAACGTTTAACCAGTTCAAAGTAATATAGCGCCCTTAAAAAACGTGCCTCGCTTTTCCATACATATTTCATGGAGTAACCATGGTATTGTGCAAGTACCGGCACTACATCAATATTGTTCACAAACTCATTTGCCTTGCGGATGCCTGCGTAGTAATAAGCCCAAAGGTTTTCACCGGCGGGGATAGTATATGAATTATAAGATGCTGTTGAAAGTATGGTTACTACATTTGATGATACCGAAGCCGATGACATGGCATCATCACTGGCCGCGTCAAGGTAGTCGTTCCCTACCCTGTTGTGCCCATTTTGGAGCGCTGCATAAATCCCATACAGGAACATTTGGGCATTGGTGCCTAAGGAGTCCTTTTTGTCAAACACGTAATTGATAGTCACCTTATCAACCGGGAACTGCTCATATTTTTTACAGCCGGCCATTATGGTTAAGATGCCGGCGGCCGCTAAAATTATTTTGTTGAAACTCTTCATGATCGTAATATTTTTATGATGGCCAAAATCAAAGCTTAATGTTAACGCCGGCATTTATTACCCTTTGAATGGGGTAAGCAGTACCGTATACCTCCGGATCAAAATCTTTGTAGCCATACAGTGTATACAGGTTTTCGCCGTTCACAAACACTCGCAAGCCCGATAGCCTAAGCTTATGCGCCCACTCATAAGGCAGGTTGTAACCTACCTCGGCATTTTTAAGCCTTATATAGTTGCCCTTGCGCAGGTACAAGGTTGAGTTGGCGGTATTATTGGCGTTACCTATTGATAACCTTGGCGCAGTAGCCGTAGCAGCGGTTTCGGGTGTCCACCGGCCTAAAATGGTGTTGTACGCCTGCCCGCTGTAAGTAAGCCCGAGGAAACCCACACCTGCAAAGCCGTTCACCTGCGAGTTATTGAACATCAGCTCACGGTTCGCTACGCCCTGTAACAGGAAACTCAGACTAAAACCTTTGTAATTGAAACCCGCCGAAAAGCCATAATAAACCAGCGGCCGGTTACCGCCTATAGCCGAAACATCAAACTGGTTGATAATATGATCGCCGTTAAGGTCTTTGTATTTTACATCTCCTGCCTGTGCGGCGTAACCGGTAGTTGTTGCACTGGTGGCAGCATCCTGGGCATCCTTGAAATAACCGATAGCCGTGTAACCATAAATAGCATTGGTTGAGCGGCCGGTGTGCCTGAGCCATGGGTAAGGATATGGCTCTTCGTCGCTAAAAATAATTTTTGACGATTGGATAGATGCATTACCAGAGATAAAGTAATTGAAATTTTGGATGTGGTTTTGATAGGTTAAAGTAAGTTCGCCGCCCTTATAAAGGTTGATGCCTAAATTTTCATAAGGGTAAGCAGTACCCAGCAAGGCTATGCTGTTGCCGCGTACCTGTAACAGATCATAATACCTGTCGTGGTAATAATCGGCAGTAATATTAAAATGATTATTAAACAGGGAAATATCAGCTCCTACATCCAGCTTGCGGGCTTTTTCCCAACGGATGTATGGGTTGGCCAATGTGTTTTCAAAATAACCCTGTACCGGGCTTTTGCTGGTACCTGTGCTGTATGAATAGCCCTGCGAAGGGCCGTAGGTTTGCAAAAAGTTATAGTAACCGTAATTATCTACGTTGTTGTTTCCGGTTTTACCATAGGTAGCGCGCCACTTCCATGAGTTTATCCAGCTGAAATTATCATTAATAAAATCCTCTTTACCCATTTGCCAGCCAATACCGCCGGCGTAAAACAAGCCATATTGATTGCCCGGAGGATAACGGTTATAACCGCTGCTGTTGACAGCCGCTTCAATAAAGTATTTACCGTCATAATTATAACCCGCTTTTAATGCACGGTTTGTTGTTACCTGCGAAAGGTCATAGTTTAATACAACCGAGCGTACATCATACAGTGTCATACCGGTTATATTGCTTTTGCCAAAAGTCCTGTCGTAATTAACTGATGCCTGGGCAAACGAGTAGCGGGCGCTTGAAACCGTACTGAACGAATTGTTTTGCGCAACTGATGAGCCCACTGCCGAATAAGAACTGTCGGCGTTAAAGGAATAGGCATTATTTTGCAATGAGCGATTTAAAAAACTTTGCGATGAAAAAGCAAGATTGCCTTTTGTCTTTGCCGATAAGCCTGGTGTTATGCTGCTGAGGTTATAATTTAGATCGAGGTTGGCCAGTACATCATTGCTGCTGGTGCGCTGATAGCCTGAAAACTCGGTTTGCGAAAGCAGGTTGTTGGTATATGTTGTTGTACCGCCAAATGTGTTATTTGGATTATAAAGCGGATATGCATTGTTTGGCGTGCTGTAAAGAGCGCCCAATATGTTTCCATATCCTGCTCCTGGCTGTGTGCTTTGCTGGATACGGCCGAATAACTGCAGATCGACAGTGAATTTTTTGGTTACGTTAACTGCAAGATCGGAGTTAATGATATAGCGGTTAAGATCATTATTGGTGTTATAGGGTACAGATGATGCGGTGCGGAACATCCCGGCCTGGTCAAGGTAGTTTAATGAAACACTGTACCGTGCTACCTGGGTACCGCCGTTAACATTAAGCTTGTAGCTGGTCATTGGTGAATTATCGCGCAATATGGTTTTAAACCAGTTAACATCCGGATGTCGTAAAGGGTCGGTGTGGTTGCGGTAGGCGTTAAAATCGGCACTGCTGTAAAGTGCCGGCTTACCATCGTTTTGTAACGCTTCATTATATAAATACGCATATTGATAAGCAGGCAGCGGGTTTGGCAAGCCCAAAGGCTGCTGGGTGCCTGTTTGTGCAGTGAATGAAATATGCGGCGTACCCACCTGACCGCGTTTGGTAGTAATAAGTAAAGTACCGCGCGAACTGTTGATGCCCAGCATCATATTTGAAAGCGCATCCTTTAATACCGAAACCGATTCGATACTTTCCGGATCAAGCGACGCTATCTCTCGCTGAACACCATCGATAATCGTTATCGGCCCCTGCCCTCTTAATGAAAGGCCGAACTCGGTATTGTCATTGGCCGAATAATTATTGTGCTGCACTACCGCCCCGATAAAGTCATTTACAGTCTGCACGCCGGTTTGAGGTGCGGCGAAACCGCTATACTGCTGGGTATATAAACCGGGGAGTTGCCCGGGTAAAGCATAGGTATATAAAGTTGCAGGGGTGCTTGTAAGCTGATTGGTATAGATAGTTGATATGGCACCTACATTTTTTGATGTGCTTATGGTATCATAAAGCACATTAATGGTTTTAGGTGCCTGAATATAGGTATCTATGAGCCTCACCGTTAATTTAGCAGTGTTTTTAACAATAACCTGGCGGGCGTTATAATTCGCGGCGGTAAATACCAGGGCATCTCCCTTTATGGCGTTGATAGCAAACATGCCGTCTTTACCGGTGGTCAGGGTACTATTTTTTCCTTTATTGATTACTTTAACACCCTGCAGTGGGTTACCATACTCATCAAGTACAATACCGCTTACCTGACCGGGCCGTGCAGGCGCCACGGCAGCTGTATCCTGCTGCATGGCTGCATAGCTGGTTTTAACCAGTAGCAGCATCAACAGCGTGATACCTGTTAAACATTTATTTATGTAGCAATAAGCCATATTTTTCAGGTTTAAAATTGTTGGCAAAAGATTTAAATATCGTTTTAGCAGATCCTGTATAGTTAGGTGCATCTGCTTGTTTATTTCATCTACAGATCAACCGCATTTAAATGTATAGGTGAACGGGGCATCAGTATTACCATAGCCTACCTTTACCTTGCCCGTTTTATCTGTAAGGAAGTACTCCATTCTTGTGATGGTTTGCGTATCCCCTGCATTAAAGAATGATCTCGGCCAAAACGTAAGCTGGTACTTTTTACTGGTGGCAGTAGTTTGTTTCAATAATGTTTTAGAGGTTTGCTCACAAACGTTTATGGTTTTCCCATCGCTGGTGTAGGCCTTTGCGCACAGGTAAACTTCACTTGCGCCGCTTAACTGTGTATCGGTAACTGTACCATCAAAAGTCAGGGTTACAAAATCGTTATCCAATGATTTTGGCGGATCGATTGTGGTAAGCTGCGGGTTACAAAAGTCAACCAGGTCACCGCTGCCGCCGGTTACTTCAAAACAGGTATTACCAAGCAGCACACTGTAATAAGTACCATTGCCATCGCTGGTAAAACCGTTGCCGCTGTCGGTTATGGTATAGCCCAGTTTAACCAACATGTTATTATTATCGGCACCTACTTTTGTTTTGATATTCAGGTCGACAATAAACTCTACCCCACCAGTATGGCTGTAGGCTTTATCAGTTTGGTAAGCCACCCATTCCATGTCATCAATAAGGTTACCACCGTTACCGAAAGTTTTTTTCATGTATGCCGACCAGGTAAGGCCGTCGCCCTTTTTGGGCAAAGTACCGTCGGGTATCAGGGACATGGTTCCGTTACCTTGTTTGCTGGTGTAAGTTATGGTGGTATTCTGCGCTGCCTTCCAGCCTTTAGGTACCAAAAAACCAAAAATGAGGTAATCGGGGCCCCCATCTCCCACGGTAGGGATATCACAGTGTACCGTTATCGGCACAACTGAACCTACGGCAGCTGTGGCCGGCTGATCAACACTGGTAATTTGTTCGCCACAGCAGGCTAAAGCAATACCCAGCACCACCAAAGCACACAGCTTCCATAAATTTTTACCTTTTATATGTAAATATGATCTCATAATTTATTGGTTGCTTTTAGTTTATCAATTGGCTTTTTCAAGCACGTACACATAAGTATTATTGGTACAGCCCGGGCTGAATGTTATGCTAAGCTGCCTTTTGCCGTTTACTATAGGGTAAGTAAAAGCTGTTGAAACCGGCTTATCGCCTGTAGCAGTAAAGGTGATCTTAAACGGGTACTGCGGATCATCAAGTGCAAAAGCGCCATCCTTGCTTACCAGGAAGGGCAATTTGTTCACCAGTGTATACCCTTTATCGGTAAAGCTGATCCTGAACTGGCTAAAATCAATAATGGAGGTTAAATCGGTTCCATTACGGGTAGCTTTGATCACCCGCCAGTTGCCGGCGATATCTTTGGGAGCCTCGCTTCCGGGAACTATCTTTTCGGTTTTACATGATGAAGCCGCCAGCATAAAGACAGCTATCAGCAGCATGTAAAACCATTTTGCTTTGTAATTATATTTCATATCAATACTATTATACTGTCGGTGATTAATAGCCCGGGTTCTGGATCAGTTCGGGCGATTTGGCTACCTCGCTTTGCGGGAAAGGCCATAGGTACATCGCTTTACGGAAATTGCGTTTGCGCACATCAAATTGTTTATAGGCCACTGCCGCACCATCCCGGTCAACCTCCATGCCTTTGGTAGTGATGTTGTCAGTTTGATCAGCAATTTTCCAGCGGCGCACATCCCAA
Organism: Mucilaginibacter rubeus; assembly: GCF_014643835.1. Taxonomy (GTDB): domain Bacteria; phylum Bacteroidota; class Bacteroidia; order Sphingobacteriales; family Sphingobacteriaceae; genus Mucilaginibacter; species Mucilaginibacter rubeus. Next base: position 228,526 of record NZ_BMKD01000002.1, read on the forward strand.
AAGCGGTGCTCTTCAAAAGCCAGCTCAATACGGCGTTCATTTTGAATGGCTGTACGCATATCAGCCTGGCTCAAACCCGCGGGCAACTGGTATGGGTTTAAGCCCGCCCGTTGACGGATAGCCTCAACTGCCGAATAAACTAATGCGGTTGGCCCTTCATATTCATTAGCGGCTTCGGCATAGTTCAGCAGGATCTCGGCATAGCGGATCAATGGCAGGCAACGATCTGTCCGGTGCATAAAATCGTTGGCCACGGCAGCCGGGTCGAGCATTTTATTGGTGTAGTATCCGGTGGTAGTGCCAACATGTACGGCATCAGGTCCCGTTGTATTTCCGTTGTATTTACCAACAAAAATATTTATGGGTGATGTACCCGACGAAAGCCTGATTTGCAGAGGTGTTTGGTCATGGATGATGCTATAATCCAAACGCGGATCGCGGTTAGCATATGGATTATTGGGATTATAGTTTGATGTAGGGTCTGTTATATTTTTACCGTTGCTCATCGGGAAAGCATCAACCAATCCCTGCAGGGGAAAAGCACCGTTTTTGCCTGTACGGGTTGGCGGCTGCCATAAATTCTCTAAATCCACGTTGCCGGTCGGGCGCATCAACTGGAAAATATATTCGGTATTTACGCGCTTGGTAAACAGCTTTTGAAAGCCAAAACCTGGGGCAGTGGCATTGTCAACGTTGAGGCTATAAACGCCAGTTGAGATAACGGCAGCAGCCGCTTGTTCGGCAAGTCTCCAGCGTTCTTTATCGTAAGCCGGGTATCCCACCAATTCAAGCGTTTTACCCTCACCAATAGATTGCCCATTGAACAAAGGGCTTGCGGCATAAAGCAGCACCCTTGATTTTAAAGCAAGGCAGGCCCCTTTTGATGCACGGCCGTAGTTTACCCCCGATTGCACAGTCGGCAGGTCCTGCGCTGCCGCGTCACACTCGGCAAGGATATAATTCACACAATCGGCGTAGGTATTGCGGGCAGCCGGGATCTTATCCGTATACGTGTAAACACTGTCGCCAAGTAAATGCACACCGCCGTAATGTTTCAGTAATATAGCATAATACCAGGCCCGTAAAAACCGTGCCTCAGCTTTCATTTGTGTTTTGACGAAATTATTGATTGGTGCCTTAGGTAAATTTTTAAGCAACTGGTTTACCGAGCGGATATTGGTATAACAAGTTTTATACGCATCATCGGTAACTACGGCAGCATTGATGGTGCCGGTTTCAAATGCCAGCGCGGTTGATCCGGCAGATGCTGATACTTCGGCTTCGTCGGAGGCAGCATCGATACCGCCGTTAGGTGTAGGCGAAAGTATTGGCCCGTAGGTAAACCTTCCTGCCGCCGCACTAAAACCAACATTGCTGTAAATACCGGCTAAAAACGATACGGTATTGGCACTATCGGTAAACACTGTCTCGCCGGTTAGGTTTGATGTTTGTGTTTGCCCCAGGAAACCTTCCTTTTTACATGAAGTGAAAACAAGGAAGCCCCCGAAAACCGAATAAGCAAGAACCTTAAAGTAAAGTTTTTTCATACTATAGGGGTTAGTTAACATCATGCTTCGACAGAGAAAATATAAAATCGTTTTAGCAATTTCATGTTTTAACCCGCGGAGCAAACGTTTTAAAAGCTGTTTGTTAATTGGTTTATAATTCAGATGTTGAAATCTGATACTAATATAGTTTATAAAAACGATTTAGCAAATTTTTCGAGTTATTTTTTTATAATTTTTAAAATCACAATTTCGATACCGGAATTTTAACAATTACAACATTTGCAATCGGTTGAAAATGTTGTAATTGTTATTATAAAAAGCTATCTATTTTATTCCTTCAAAAAAACGACTGAAATACAGTGCCTGGTAGTTAATGGAATTGCCCCAAAATTCCCAGGTATGGCCCCCCGGCCTTACGGTATAATCATGAGGAACTTTGCGTTCAAGCAGCTTTTCATGCAGTTCCTGGTTGGCCTGGTAAAGGAAATCGTCATAACCAACGTCAAAAGTAATAGCAAGTGAATTGGGTTTCAACAGGTAGATGAGGTTTACCACGCTGTTTTGTTCCCACCTGTCGGGGTGTTCGCTGTATTTACCCAATACGCGTTCGATGCCGAAACTATCCGGAAAAGGCCTGATATCAACCGCGCCACTCATGCTCCCGGCAGCACCAAATTTATCTAAATGCTTAAACGCTATATACAACGCGCCATGTCCGCCCATACTCAAACCGGTTATGGCCCTCCCCTTCCGGTCGGTTATGGTTGAATAATGCTTATCAACCCAGTTCACCAGTTCGGTACCTACATAGGTTTCGTATTGTGAATCCTTAATGGTTGGGCTATCAAAATACCAGCCCGCAAAATCGCCGTCGGCACAAACTATAATAAAATGATAAGTATCGGCCAAACCGGCAACAGCAGGGACTTTTTTAATCCAATCGCTGTAATTGCCGCTAAAGCCATGCAGCAGGTATAATACCGGGTACTTTTTGGTGCTCGAATAATCGGCAGGCTTGATCACCACAGCCTTAATGTCTTTGTTCATTATGGCACTGTGAGTCAGCACCGTATCAACCGTTGCGGCGGCAGCTTTCAAACTGCAGACTGCAAAGCCAATAAATAATGGAATAAATAGTAACTTTTTAATATTCATTAGTATATAGTGATTTTATTTTGACGCGATGATGGTGATGTGATGGTTTTGCGGTTTATTGATGGTGTAGATCTGGTCGGTAAGTACATCCATTTCTTTTTGCCAGGCATCGCGCAGGCTTTTGTAACGGGCACGGGTATAGTTATCTTTATTTCCGTTAACAAAAATGTCTTTTTTGGCATACTTGCTTATGGTATCCATAGCGGCGTTGGTATCATGGAATAACAAGCCTTTGCCTTTTAAAAAGTCAAACTGCATCCAGGTATACATGCGGATACGCCTTTCAATGTCCCAACGTTCCTCGTTCAGTTCCCTGATCTGGATGGCCTGCTGATATTGCGGTGTTATAGTGATCTCGGCCAGGTTGATACCTGCGCCCAATTGCTCAGCCGACCAGCTACCCATTTTTTCTCCATCGATAAGGACATTATAATTAGCTGCTTTTAACCCTTTAACGGCAAGCAACTCCTGGTTCATTTCTTTGGTAAACGGCACAACCTTAAGCGCATCGGCTTGTTTTTTTCGGTTTCCCCAGCCACGCGGAATGGTATCAATGGGGTACGGCAATGAATTTGCGAGGTAATTGAACGATACGGAATCTGCCGAAGAAACCACGTTAGTTACTTTACAATTCACCGCCTTAATGGTCTTTTTACTTTTTGCATCAACAGCCACATCAGCCACTACCTTATTGCTGAAGCCCTGCGCCTTTAGAAAAAGATAAGCCATCACGAGGTGCCCGTCATTGTCAGGATGTACCCTGTCATTGGGCGTTAAGCTGAAGGTGGAATCTTTGGCTTGCTCACGCAGGTTGATCTCTGTCATGGGATGATAGAAATCAACATAACCCCAGTTATTTCTTTTCGCTGCTGCTTGCTGAAAATCGATCACCTTTGAAAAAGCCGCACTTTTTTTAGGATAGATGTTTTTGGTAGTAAACTTGCTGGTTTCGTCATAAGGCGAACCAAGAATAAAAATTTTACGGATCTCAGGGTGTTGCTTTAGTTTGTTTTCCAGCAGTGCATAGTTATCGTATGAGCCCTGGATCCTTTTATCCATAACATCCTGTGCATCGGGGCGGTACCATTCAAAATAACCAGTATCATTCATGCCCCAGGTAAGGGTTAACACATTTGGTTTTTTGCTGAACACATCATCTTCGAAACGGTCGTTGATCTGCCCTACAACATCGCCGCCAATGCCGGCGTTATAGCAGGTTATCCGCATGTTAGGGAAACGGGTCATATAATACAGCCAGATGTACGAGTGGTAATGGCCCCCATCTGTAATACTGTTGCCAACAAAAGCCACCCGGTCGCCCGCGCGAAATGGCGCTATGTTTTGGGCAGTTACTGCTCCCCGGGCTGCTATCAGTACTAATAATAAAATCAACTTTTTCATTAACTGTTAATTATAATGTGTTCAGCAAAAAATAAATTCAAACTATAAACCCACCAGGCTGTACGGAACCCTTACTGCTTTTACCTGGTAAAAGTTAGGATCCTGGTTATTATTTACGCAGGTGGTTGTGCTGCAGCTGCCGCCATCACCATTATAATTAAGGCAATAGGTAACAAGCAATTCGTTATGTCCGTTTATAAACTCAGCGTGGATGGCCGGGGTATAGTACTTTGCCAAATGGCCCTGGTAAACATCATTGATGGTGAAAACCATTTTAGGCGCAGTGAAAGGCCCCTTAGGACTATCGGCCGTTGAAATATAAATGTTATGGCTCGCCGGATCACAAAAATAGCCCAGGTCCATTTGCATCATTACATATTTATTGTTCACTTTTGATATGGTCACATTTTGCTGCGTGGTATTGCCCGCACCTACGTTTATAGCTGCCGCCGAAGCGGTTGTACGGGTTGACGACCATGAAGAGCCTGTCCAGAACGACCAGTTAGACGGGTTACTTACCGGGAAGCGGGCCAGGAATACATTGGACGTATTGAAGAAAACGCTTTTGCTTCCGTAAACATATACCGAGTCGTTAGTAGCGTTTTTAACCATCCCGTTTGAAAACCCGGTTTCTGTTTGGCCCGACATACCCGCAGGTGTTAACCGCGCGGCTGTACCCCAGTTAAGTCCGGATGTGTTTTGAGTTAAGTCATAAAGCACCTGGTTTTCGGGTGTAGATCCGTTGGCCGATTCAAATGTGTAAAGATAAACGTGGCTACCGGCCTCAATTCCTGCGCCGGGCCAGCGATAGGTTGAGTTATGATCGCCCGGGCTTTCAATGATCTCCATGCTGTTTACCGGCGAATTATTGGTAGTGATATTTGGCGTAAGTGATTGATCCCAGCTGTGACTGGCCGGCTGCAGCAGGGCCGAATTATGATATTTAAAAAACTGGCAATATAACTGTCCGTTACTTTGAAGCTGTGACGATTCATAGGCATCTTCGGTTATCCAAAGCACTTTTCCGTTGTTGGCCCCATAGGTAAGCGGGATACTTTTTCCCTCATCAAAAGCCACGGTGCCATTGGTACGGTGAAAAAAGTTCACGACATCATCGTCGCGGTAAGCCTCGGCTGTAAGCCCGTTAAGCAGCCATGTTTGCGCCGTATTGCCGGCAACAAAAGCCTCCTGGGTAATAGGCGTACCATTAGTGGCAGATGACCCATGATTAGTAACTGCCAGGCCATTTCCCACATTAATAATTTTATAAACACCGGTGCTAACCGGCTGGATATACCATTGCTGGGCATTGTTAGTATTGGCTTTATCCTGCCATAGGCCCGTACCGGGATTCGTGGTGGCTAAGGGTACTTCCAGATATTTACCGCTGGCTACATTCATGATCTTAAATTTGGTAGTGCTGGTTATAGCGCCGCTGCCCTGTTGTACAATTATCCATTTTTGGTTGGGGGCCGTGGCCGTACCACTGCCCGAGTATTGGTTTTGCTGCGCACCGGTGCCATCATTAAGCATACCGCTGCTATTAATTTCAATAGCTTTACCGCTTAACACGTTGGTGATGAAAAAGGTTCCGTATGAGCTTACCGGCGATCCGCTGGTTAGTTGTACAGAATCTGTGCGTACAAAAGGTTTGGGGTACTTAACGGCAGCTTGTTTGCTGCATGAGGCCAGCAAGGCCATGGCCGTCATGGTACAGGTGAACAGGTTTGTTTTCATAATTTGGTTTGATTTATAATTTGGTTTGATGTTTGGTTAGTGCTGTCAATCATTTAATTTATAAAATCGATTTAGCAATTCTATATAAAAAACCTGCTCATCTTTCCTTCACGCATATCCTAAATTATCAGATCCCCCAGTTTTTATTGGGTGTTGCGCCCATACTTAGTTCAAGGGCGCCGCCTGCCGCAATATCCTTATAATCGATATAGCATTTATTATAGGTTTTGCCGTTAAGCTTTGCTCTCTGTATATAAATATTTTTTGCCGAATTATTATTGGCGATGATGGTAAAGGTTTTACCCTTTGCGTATTTAGGATCAAGCTTTAACGTTACTTTATTAAATACCGGACTGGTGATCTCCTGCCTGGTATCGCCGGGACAAACCGGATGCAAACCACTCGCTGCCAATACATACCAGGCCGACATTTGCCCCACATCTTCGTTGCCTACTAAACCCTCTACCGAGTTTTTATAAGCCCGGCGGCAGATCTCACGGGTCCATTTCTGGGTAAGCCATGGAGCGCCCAACCTGTTATATAAAAATGGAACATGGTGCACAGGCTCATTGGAATGATTGTAGTAATCGTTCCACATCATGTTATCGGGCGTTTTTTCAAAAAGATTGTTCAGATCAGCTATCACCTTGTCGCGGCCGCCCATCAGTTTTGCCATACCATCAACATCCTGCGGCACAAACCATCCCTGCTGATAAGGGTTGCTCTCAATACAGCCGTACCATTGTTTAATCCGCCCCTCTGCAGGCCATGGAAGCCAGTTGCCGGTACTATCCTTAGGCCGGAACCAACCTTTATCCGTATCAAAGATGTTTTTAAATGCCTCTCCCCTTTCGCCGTATTTTTTTACGTCTTTTGTTTTGTTAAGCGCTTTTGCAAGCTGTGCAACGCACCAATCGTTATAGGCGTATTCAAGCGTATAGCTTATGCTGCCACCACCCGGAGTAAAACCCTTATCGCCATTGCCAAATTTTTCAACAGTGCTCACCGCTAATTTATAGGCATCTGGTATATTATAATTACGGATGCCTTTGGCATAAGCATCGGCCAATACAGCTACAGCCGGGTTGCCAAGCATACAACCGCTATATGCATTCAGCAGTTCCCAGCGCTCCAGGTAATCTTTCTTCTTTTCATTCGCAAGCGTAACCAGCGAATTAACCAGGTCATTAACCAGCGAAGGGTTAATAATGGTTTGTAAAGGCATCTGGCTCCTGAAAACGTCCCACCCGCTAAATATGGTGCGTTTTTTAAATGTTGTAGTATGATGAACCTTGCCATCACCACCCATATATTGCCCGGTAACATCGCTTACAATGCGGGGATCGATCATGGTATGGTACAATGCTGTATAAAACACCGTTTTTTGCTCTGTAGTGCCCCCCCGGATACTTACTTTTGATAAGGCGTTATTCCAGAGGTTAACGGTATGCTGATGAACAGCATCGAAATTCCAGTCTTTTATTTCGGCTTGCAAATTGGCTTTGGCACCGGCTATACTCACAAATGAAATACCCGATTTAAGCAATACCTGTTCACCTGCTTTGGTAGCAAATTCGCTATAAAAACCAAGGTGCTTTCCCTGCTTTTCCTTCAATCCTTTAAGGATCTCAGCATTAGCTACGCGTTCCTGGTATTTATCGCCGGTAACGTCGTCCAGCTTACGGCTCCAATCGCTTGGAATATCGGCACTCCAGATACCATAGTTTTTAAGCGGCTTGCTGAATTGTGCATAAAAATACACTGTATAATCTGCATGTCCATCACCATTGCCCCATCCGCCACCGTCTGGGGTGCATTTCATAAAGCCCTCAATAGTGTGGTCATCAACTACTTTTACATATTGCAGCGTTGACGTTCCCCCTACCCTTCGGGCCAGATCAATCTGGATACGCGATTGTTTATTTTGAGAAAAGGTAAAGCGCAACATGCCGCTATGAGGGGCAGCAGTGGCTTCGGCTTTGATATGATTATCAGTTAGCAGAACACTGTAATAGCCCGCTGATGCTTTTTCACTGCTTTTATCGTAAGCTGATCGATATCCAACCCCGGTAGTGCCTGGTTTACCGGCACTGGTTTTAATTGGCCCGGCTGTGGGCATTACCAAAAAATTCCCCAGATCGCCATACCAGCCAATGCCACTCATTTGAGTAAAGGCAAAGCCTTCAATACCTTTATGTTCATAGCTATAGCCCGAGCCATTGTCACCTCCGGTTATGGTGTTTGGGCTTAACTGTACAAGCCCGTAAGGTGAGGCAGCGCCCGGAAACGTTTTACCTAAGCCATGGTAAACCCCTGCTCCATCGGCGCTGGTGCTGGCTCCTATAAAAGGATTAACATAGGAAGCCGCATTTTGCGCTTTCAGCACTGTTGCCGGAATAGACAACATACCCGTGGCAAATACGGTTATTAAACATTTTTTTAAGGCTGGCAGCGTAGTTATGTTCATAATAGTAGTACCGGATAGAAAGTTTAGTTTACCGTAAGTTTTTTAGGACAGATAAACCGTCAGAACTAAAATTGACCGGTATTTATTAATTGGTTATTGCACGACCAAATTATATAATAAAATCGATTTAGCAAATTTTTGTTAATTTTATTTTTTTAGATAGATATTCTGACTGAAGCTTCCATTAACATTGCAGTGACATACATACCTACAGCCATTTGCTAAACCAATCCAACGTCATTTTAAAATGTTCCGGCGTAGATGTATGGAATAGCTTTGGCGTTACATCGCGCATAATCTTATCGGTTGCCCCTTTCGATCTATATACTTGCATGGCCGAAGCGTAAGCTATATTTGCACCCGGCAAGGGGCAATTAGAATCATTTTCTGTACCTACAATCAACAATGGACGCGGAGCCATTAATCGCAGCATCGACGGACAGTCGAACTCGCCGGTGATACCGGGTAATAGTTTATCCCATACAGCCTGTACATTACGCCTGTTTAAGACCGAATCGCCAAGGTCTTTAGCTGCCTGCAAATGCGCTTCCCGGATAGTACCTGCACGCCCCTGCCATTTATCATTATCTAACGACCATTTGAAACTTTGGACTGCAATATCCAGCACAATTACTTTTATCCGCTTATCTACTGATGCCGCAAGCCATGTTTCCATCCCTCCCATGGATATGCCGCCCATACCGATGCGGTTAGCATCTACATCAGGCCTGCTTGCCAGGTAATCGGTTACCCGCCAAAGGTCAAAAGCGGTATCAAACAAAAATGGATGGGCTTGATGTGCTTTGTCCTTATTTTCCCAGGCAGCGGTGGCAGCTGCTACGTATTCCTTTGAGCCATGTGCGCCTCCGGCAATGCGTTCGCCATGAAAGCGGGCATCAATGGCTACGCCCATGATCCCTCTTTTAACCAATTGGTACAATATCTTTTTGTTGTCCTCCTTTTTACCGCCTGTACCGTGCAAAAAAATTACAGCGGGATATAATTTCGTGCCGGCAACAGGTTTGTAAATCAGGATAGGTACCCGCTCATTCTTTTCGCTATAGATAAAACCGTGTTCTATAATAACTGAATCTGTACGAGTGATAGTAAAAGATGGACTTAACGGAACACGAGGCCTTTCCAGCAGTTTTTTAAAATCAGCGCCGACCTTATCAACAGGAGGATAATTTATTTGCTGCGCAAATGAAAGCAAAGAGCATAACGATAATGTAATGCCGACACAAAGCACTTTGATCTTAAACAACATAACATGATTGATTTACCTGTACAATGTATAAAATATACAGCTTAATGAGTGTAACAATACTAACATGTAATAAAAAGCACAAAAGCTGAATGTTTCCATCCAGCTTTTGTAAAACTATCATTAACGACAACTTTCCTGAGCACGTTAATTTTCTTCGGCGTATTTCTTAAAGTTGTTGAGTATCGCCTGCCAGCCGTTTTTCTGCATTTCAAGGGGATTTTGATCTTCAGGATCGAAAGCTACCTCAACTTCGGTTTGATCGCCATGCGCTTTGAAGGCAACAGAGGCCTGCCTGCCGTTTGGCATGGTATAGGTAAACTTTTCGCCATCAACAATTTCGTCATAAGTTGCTTCAAAGTCAAAACCGAAGCTTCCGTCTTTCGCTTCCATTCTTGCCGAGTATTTTCCGCCTACCCGCATATCATTTGATGCAGAAGGACATTGCCACGAAGGATCGGCAAAGTTCCATTTTGTAATGTGTTCGGGATTGGTGTAATAATTCCAAACTTTTTTAGTATCTGCATTTACCATAGCGGTAACGGTGATCTTGTTGCTCATTTTTTACTTTTTTAAGGTTAATAATAATTGGTCAAGCTTTTCAAGGGTTGCCATCATTCCCTGTTCCATGCCCATCTGGATAACAGTTTCCAAATCTGAAAGCGATTTGTAAGTTACAATGGTTTCTACCAAAGCGTTTTCTCCTTTATCGGTAAAAGTTACAAGCCACTCCGCACGGGGAAGATCCTTATTTATTTCACCTTCTGCATTACAGAAAGCATCTAATGATGTATAGTAATCAATAGGTTTGATTTTCAGATAATCTGTCCATCCCCAATATTCTGTGCCGTTAGGCTCCACCATGGCATAGTGCCAGTGGCCACCTTCGCTAAAGTCCATTGATTTGGTTTTGGTGGTTAAGGGCGCTGGCGCAAACCACTGATCGAGCAATTCGCTTTTAGTATAACAGTCCCAAACCAATGGTCTGTCGGCTAAAAACTCACGTCTGATGGTCAGCGTATTTTTTACTTTGTCGGCAATAAAATCAAAGTGCAAGTTATTTTTCATTTTTGTTGTTTTTTTAAGGTAGCTAAAAGGTTATCGAGTTGCAGGAACCGAGTTTCCCAAATCTTACGGAATTGCTCCAGCCATTTGTCTATTTCTTTCATTTTGTCAATCTCCAGTTGATAGTAGATCTCACGCCCCTGGTGTTCCTGTTTCACCAGTTCGCATTCGGTCAAAACCTTCAGGTGTTTTGAAATCGCCTGCCGCGTAGTGTCAAAATGCTCGGCGATGGCGTTAGGTGTCATTGCCTGTAACGCAATTAAGGCGATGATAGCCCGCCGTGTAGGGTCGGCAACAGCCTGAAAAATATCTCTTCTCATTGAAGTGTTAATCATGTACCGGCTTGAATGAAAAATCAAGCCCTATAAAACTATTTCCTGATCATAGGCAGGTATTTTTCCCAATTGTCAATGATTACCCAAAGAACAATTGCGATCAATACTAATACAATAGGCAAACCTGACGGGGCCATACTGATATTAGCCAATAAAATACCGGTTAAAAGAGGTACGAGTACTACAGCACCAAGCGCCCTGGTTCTTGGGATGATCAATAATACACCGCCAAGGATTTCCATGGCACCCACCAGCGGCATTAGCCAGCCTATTTGCATAAAGGCCTGCCCCGCTTTCACCATTTTTTCGGGCATTTCTTTAGGCATGGGCATGTAATGAAAAAATTTGTCACAACCGGCGTTGATAAACATTAGCCCGGTTAACAGGCATAAAACAAATAGGATTTTAGTTTTCATGGTTTGGTTTATTTAAATAAGAAACTGATTGGTTGCAAATATATGCGCAACTAATTGGTTTCACAAATTTATTTTGATTTTTTTAGTTATAAACACAAAGCCCCGATATCTGCGATATCGGGGCTTCTAATTATCCTATTTTATAACTGTTATCCCAGTTGCAGATCTTTTTGCTGTACAGCGCCTGGTTGCCCAGGTGCACACTGATGGCGGTGCGGGCTCCCGTGAATACATTACTATCCGGTAGCTCATTATGCTGTATTTTTTGATAAAAATCGTTGAATGCATACCAGGTACCATCTTTCGTCGCCTCGGGCAGAATGGGTGTGCCTCCTTCTTTATTCCATACAATACGTGTTGCACCGGTTACGCCGTCTACTGTCCCTTTTTCTTTCAATAGTTTTTTCTCGGGGTAAAACATGCCCTGATCAGTTAGCAGGGATACAGTACCCAGGGTACCTTTAATCTTGAAAAGATAGCCGTCATGCGCATTGCCGCACATCGCGCCGAAATTACCGATCAGGCCCAGGTCTGGGTAACGTAACATCAATTGTACGTTATCATAGGTCTCCCTGCCATCTTTAAACACATCTATTCCACCGGTGGCAAAAAATTCCTGCGGATGGGTATCAAAAACCCAGTTAATAAAATCAATCTGGTGCGAAAGCAGTTCGGCCGCCAGTCCGCCCGAATATTCTTTGTACATGCGCCAGTTGATGGCCCGTTCCAGTGAAGGATCAGGCACCGGGCGTCGCCAGTTGCCATTGCGGTCCCAGCGGCAATCTACTTGCGTTACTTTGCCCAGGTAGCCTTTATTGATCATCTCTTTAACCCGGTAATATAAAGGCGAATAGCGGTACTGGTGACCAACCTGCAGCACCTGGTTGCCGCGCCCATGCATCAGGCTTACAAGCTCAAGCGCTTGGTCAATGGTATAGGTCATCGTTTTTTCCAGGTATAAATGTTTGCCCGAGCGGATAACATCAGCAGCCACAGCGTAGTGCAGGTACAGCGGAACAGCGATGATGATCGCCTCCACTTGCTTATCATCAATTAATTTACGGTAATCCGTATATATTTTTACCGAACCAGGCTTAACCAGTTTTTGTGCTGCTGTCAGCCTAAAATCGAGCACATCGCACAAGGCAGTAATGCGGAACTGATCGGGCATTCCGTTAAGGATATTCATAATCCCGGTACCACGGTCGCCACAGCCTACAACTGCAATTTTAACGGGATCGGCCCCGGGCTGTATTGCGCTCAGGTTTTGGTTTAGCAATAGTCCGCCTGTTAGCAGGCCTGTATTTTTCAAAAAAGTTCTTCTCTCCATTTATCCAGTTTTATTGTTGATATCCTTTAAAGTAAGCAGTAACCGTATCTGCTATACGGCCATCCGGCTTCCGGTATACAATATAAGCACCCAGATCCTTCCGGTTTTTCAGAAAGTTCAACGTGCGTTTTAATCCCATTGTCATAAACCCGTTATCATAGCCATCCGCTGTTATTGCGTCCTTTGCATAAACGGTAACACTGATCATTTCGTTTTGAATTGGGTAACCTGTTAACGGATCCATTAGGTGCGAAACCTGTTTGCCGCCTGCTTCATGATGTTTGCGGTAATTGCCGGATGTAGTAATGGCGCCATCCCCCGGTTCGATCACTTTACGCATCGGGGCCGGGTTCAGGTCATCACCACTGATGCCTTCAATGCCCACCTTAAACGGTTCGTTTCCGGGTTTATGGCCTTTAATGCGCAGTTCGCCACCCAATTCGATGAGGTAGTTATGAATGGAATGCTGTTCCAATAACGAAGCCAGCAGATCGACAGAATAGCCCTGCGCGATGCCGTTGAGATCCAGTTGTACTTCCGGCTGGGTTTTGTGTAAAAAAGTACCTTTCAAACTGATTTTATCCGCTCCTACATGATGAAGGAGGTTTTGCACTTCTTCCCGGTCGGGGTCATGTGCCGGTTTAATTACACCAAATCCCCAGGCATCAACCAAAGGTTTCACTGTGGGGTCAACCAGCCCCCCGGTTGCGTGGCTGATCTGCAGCGCACGGGTGATCAGCACACGAAAAATTTCATCTATACGGATACCTTTTGCAGAACGGTTGAACTGGCAGATAAGCGAATTAGGCTGATATAGGGACACCGACTGATCAAAATGCTTTAACAGGCTATCCGTTTGCGCTGTATTCACCAGGCTGTCGGGCGCATAATACACGATACCATATGTGGTACCTTGTGCATACCCCTTCAGCTCGAAGCGGCGGAGCGGCTCCTGCTGTACGAAAGCACAGCATACCAAAATAAAGACGCAAGGATACGCTAGTAAGATCGTTTTCATAGTCAGATAGCCAAATGTAAGCATTCAGCCGCTTTTTCATCTCATTGCGTGAAATAAGCATAGCGATCATCTGCAGTGCCGGGAGTATTTGTGGAAAAAATGGAGGTATTTGTTGGATCTGTGCGCTTCAAAGTATTTCCAGAGAGAGTCAAGCCGGATATTCAAATCCATTCTACAGTAAGCTCAACCTATGAATGTACAATGGAGTTATTCAATCTCTCTGGTTCCTGTCTTTAATTTCAAAATAACATTGATTGCAAACAACTTTAATGTCTGCGAAAGCCATTGCGTTATCAGTCCACTCGCCGTCTCTGAGCCTGATCTTTTCGCACTCATCACACCATGCCTGATAGTCATCATCAGGATCAAATGATGGATGGGAATCGAAAGCCTCATGGAAACCAATAGATTTATTACTAATTAAATGCTGACAGACAAATGCAACACGATCAGACACATGTGTTTCACAATCGATATACTTATTTTTGAGATCGTTGTATTCTGCTTGTGTTAGTTCATTAGTAAAAATAAAATACATAAACAGATGACCGTGCGGTATGCGATATGAACCAATCGCGTTTAACAATTTTGCCGAAATCGCGGTCATTTCCCAACCTGTATATTCATCCCCTTCAAACAGACCTTCAATAAGCTGTTCAAAATCGTTTTCTAATCCGAAAGCTTTCACTTTTTCCAAAGAACGGCTGACGTGTTTGGGGGTGGTAATGTTATCCCAAGCCCATTTCCAGGTGTTGTCTTTGGTTGAAAATGAACCGACATCAACGTATTTAAAATACAAATTTCTTTCATTGTCCGATTTGAAATGAAATGCACCAACGCCATGGTCGTAAAACCATTCATCATAACTATCAATATCATACAACTTCATAAATTCAGGTTGTAACGACATTAGATGTGTTACACATTGACTTTTAAATTCTTCAAAATCGTGTTCCTGTGACAGCATAGAACGAATTAATTTTAAGTAAACTTAAGATTTTCAACAATAAAAAAACCGTAAGCAAAACATACGTTCAACTTACTATTTTTCTTTTCGTACTCAATCCCGATCGCCTCACGAACCAATTTTTAGATGATCTGAAACAGTTGCCGTTCTATTTGATGATTGCGGTCGATCTAAAATTTCTAAGCCGTTTTCAATTAAACCTTCATCGGTACAACAAAAAGGTTAATAGTTGTTCTAATATCTTCGCACTGTATGGATAACCTGCGTATAAGGAAAACCCAATTTAGCATCAGAGGCTCATCTTTTTTACACCCCAGCCAATAGTAAGCTGTATTTCGTTCTACCTTATCATCAAATTAAAACGGCTGGCTATAAACAATCAATACCAGCTATTTGGAATGGTAACCTATTTTCTTTAATTAATCGATTAATAGCTTAGCATTTAAATACAATGCCATTATTTCATCTCTGTTCAATATCCGGCCAAACACTTTTATGTTAGTTAAAAATGATGAAGCTGAAAGATGGCCGCAGCTGCTGCCTATTGTTTTTAGCGGACAAACGAATTGCTTTTCGACTGATTCTGTTTCTTTGCCATCGATATACAAAGTACAGGTATTATGCCAGCCGGTCAAAGTTATTTGCGTCCATTTATTTACAGGGACAATGCCGGTAAATACCTGCCGGTAAAAATCTTCACCCTCACCTGCGTACTCTTTATAGCCAACAGTCCGGGCAATACCTAAACCGGTCTTGCCCGATTTTTTATCTTTAAGGTTCAGGAAAATTGTTCCGTAAGGCGATTCGAACAGCACCGTCGTTGTATCGCGGGTATCTGTTTTTTTAACCCGGAAGCTCAATGTCCAGGGTTGTTCTAACTCGTCGGCTGGTAAGTTTAGCCGAACAAAATCATGCCCATCAAGCGCCAATACAGATTTTGACTCATAACCGGTTAACGGTTTTATTAGGTGTTTATTTAGAGCGTCGGGTAAAGTATTTTCTTTGAAATCGACGTCAATGATTGGATCACTGTTTTTGGAAGCATCAAGTAGCCTTGTATCATTTACTTGTGGTACGTTTTTCAGGCCGTCAACTCTCTTTATAAATTCATCAAGAGTGGGTGACATTTTATTGCCCCATAGCTTTTCGGCCATTACGGGTAAAGTCACCGCAACCTCGTCTGCCGTTTCATGATAGGTAAAACCCATTGGCCCAAGATCATTCCATACATGCAGCTTCGCCCCTAACAAATCAGGTTCGCCCGGGTTTAGCTGCTGGTTTGGCCCGAAATCATTCGGTGCCCATTTTTCATATAAAAACTTATTATCTACGCCATAGTAATTTGTACCCGGAACAATATACAGCCACCCGTCCGTTGATTGTACCACCTGGTGACCCGCTTTAATCTCCTCCTTCGCATTATTACCCAACCACATATCAATCATTATATTGCTATCAATAGGGGTAAATCCCGGCATTTCGTTGTATCCGGACCATATCATTACTTTTTTCCCTTTAACACCTATGTATCTGTTGAAATGATTGATATAGTTACAAAAGCCTGCTGCAAAAGCCTTGCGGTCTTCTGTCGTAGTAGCCTTTTTAAATCTGTACTCATCAGTTCCGATATGGAAATAGGGCGATGGAAATAAGGGCACAAATTCATCGAAGATCTTTTCCATTATGGCGGTGGTTTTGGGATTTAATACATCCAGTTGCCCGTCCTGTAACTTCTCATTTTTTAGCTCGGGGGCAATATCCAAAATACTCATGGCATGGGCGGGCGCATCAATTTCCGGGATAATATTTATATTACGATCTGAGGCATATTGTATCAAATCTTTAATTTCCTGCTGTGTGTAAAATCCATCTGTTGCTGTTAGCTGCGGATATGTTTTACTTTCGACCCTGAAAGCTGCATAATGCTGGCCGTGAAAAGCCTGATCGTTTAAATGTAATTGTAATTGATTCATTTTATACCAGCTCATGCGGCATATGTAATCTTTCAGCTGCGATACCGGGAAAAATTTCCGCCCAACATCCAGCATAAATCCCCTAAAAGGATAGGCAGGGATATCTGAAATAATATAACAAGGGATGCTTTGCTTATCGGTACTCTGTTCAATTAACTGCAGCAAAGTCCTGGTAGCATAAAAAACACCCGCCTCGTCCATTGCCTTTATAATAATCTTATCCGGTTTGATTTCCAGGTGATAAGATTCTTTTTGGAGTTGGGTTAAATGACGCTGCAGTTTGATTTTTATGATGATATCATTCTTCCCTCCTTTTGCCTGTAACCCGGATTGTTGCTCCTTGCCTCGCAACGCAGCCAGGTCTTCAAGGAATATTGCAACAGTTTTTTGTGTTGATACAGATGGCTTAAATTTAAATACCGTAGCAGCGCTGATAATAAAACTACCGTTACCTGCCTGCCATTGATGAACCGCCGGTATGATATTCGGCGCAATATTATTCACCTGGGCGTGCAGGCCCGATTGTATTAAAACAAAGAACGTGATGTACGTGATTAATTTTTTTGTTGAGATCATTCAAATGAATTTCGATGTGGTTGTAAATAACAATTAAGAAAACTGGAGGGGTAATTTTGTTGCTTCGCCGGTGGTTTTAACCATATCCGTAGCCATTTATTCAATAGTGAACCATGTATAACTCTCGGGCGCAATATTGAAGGTTAGCGTGATCTCATATTTCCTGTCAACAGGATACTTTTTAGCTACCCCTCTCTTTTCCCTGAGCAGGGCCGAACTTGTTAAACCTGTGTAGTACAGGGGTACCTTAATGGTTCTTGTGATCGCAACTTTAAGCGGGTTGTAAAGCATGATCATTCCTTTTGTACCTAGTTTCGGGTTCACATGCAGCAAACCATCCCAGTCCCTGCCGTCGGCCCGGCGAAGATGGATAATATCGGAGTTAAGGATGCTGCGATATTTTTTATACCAGTCAATTACACTTACCACCATCTTGCGGGTAGCCTCGGTATCATACAATCTTGGGCCGCGGTAACAGGCCTGGACTCCCGCCCCGTAATATTGCACCATCAATTGTTCATAATCTTTCAAATGATCCGAAAGCGGTTCCAGCACGGCTTCGGGGCCACCGCCCTGATACCGGGTAAGCGGCACAAATCCCCAGCCCATTGCAGGGGTCTTTTCCCAGGTACCATCAAAAATATTCTGACGGTTCAGGATCATTTGCTGATCGCGCGGCAAAGAAAAATTAACTTCCCGGTAGCCTAAGGCAATTTTGTTGGTGCCATCCAAAAAATACCAGTCGGGAGCGTTCACATAAACACCATGCTCATTGCACCAATGATATAAACCTTTTTGCAACTCCATTTGCTGCCATTGGCTATCATCCAGGTTTTTATGGCCGGGGTGTGTAGTTGAAGCACAAACGTCGCCGGGATAAGGGCCGTCATTTTCAAAAATGTCGAACCCGGTTTTACCAATAAAGTATTTTAATTTATCCAGATAGGCCAGGCCCCATTTGCTGCCCAAACAAGGGGCATTACCAAAGAACGCAGCTGCATCCGGCTTTTTTGTTACCGGATCAATCACATCATCTTCATCGCTGATCCGCCTCGAACTAAATAAAGAATAGCCCCCTATCATGATATGTTTACTGTGTGCATAATCGGATAATACTTTCCAGCGTTGTATGTTGGTGATCGAGCTATCCTCCATATTGCAATGGCTTCCAAAGCTGAGGATCAGGGCTTCATACCCTGTCTCCGCGCATTGGTCTATAGCTTTTTTTACATCATCATCGTTACGGCTTACGAGGTGCATAAAAATGGGATTTTCGGTCGTCCATGGAGCTATGGTGCTGTACATTTTTCTGATAGCCAATCCCCGCCTTTCGCGGTCATAACTATCCATCAGTAACTCATAAGTGCGAACCGAGTTAAAAACCTGCCCCTTTCCCAACGCTATACCAGTAGCCTTTTCCGGATATACCTCTAATAAACACGGGGTCTGATAATTATAATTTACCTGTGATGTATAATTACTATCGGCTTTCCAATGGGTAGTTTGGTCGCTGATATCATATCGCATAGAGTTATTGAAGGCATAGTTAGTCTCCAGATAAAGGCCATGCTGTTTTTCCATTTGCACAGGCGAACCAACTACGGCACTCTCCTCCTCTACCGTTGCAAGCACCTCATTTATAACCCTGTTTAACGTTATCGCTTTATTTCCTTTATTCTGAACCGAAAGCCATTTTACAATAAGAGGAATGTTACTATACAGTTCATAATGTACAGTAACAAGCAGATCTTTTAAACCGTCGACATTTGATTTATAGGCAAATGACAACATTTTACCAGAGCCGGGAACAGTATTTAATGCCCATCCCCTCGGTTTCCAGCGGATGTAAGGAGGAATATCCGTTACCGAAAAGGATTGAAACTGAAAATCATTTTCATTGCCTTTGAATCCGCTAACCCATTCGGGCAGCAGATAGGCATTCTCCTTTTGCCCGTAAAGGCCCCCGATATTATATTCCCTGCCATCAACGGTTAACTTTGCTTCGGGCTTTACAGCCCTCAGCAATTGCTGGCCGTTGCTCATATTGCTGTAATCAATGCAGGCCACATTTTGCTGAATCCGGAAGGTCCTTTTTACTAAACCATTGCTCAAAATAATGTTTTTACCATCAGCATAAACATCGGCTTTTTGCTGAACCGGGTTTACCAGCCAATCCTGAGAAAGGATCGGCCTGTTATTTTCCTTCCAGACAGGTAATTTATTATTCGCTTCTTGTGAACTGGCGATGTTGATGATGCCCCAAAAAGCAATCGTCGAAAAAAACAGCTTTCTTTTCATTTATTTCTTTTCAATTTGTTCAATATTTTAAAAGCAACACTATACGGGCAACCTGTTCAGTCAGAACGAATGCGGATAATAGCGGTTACTTACGCTTCCATCTTCAAATAAATCTAATATAGCATAGCCAGGCGGGGTTTCGCGGTAATAACATTTAGCCGCCGAATCACTATCGCCGTCTTCCCACCAAAATCCACTTAAGGCGCCGTTACAATAGTAGCGAACGCCATCATAACCGGCCTCATCAAGTAAATGGATATGGCCGCTTATACAAGTGATTGTTTTGTCCCAGTGTTTATTAAATAAATTAGTGATATATCTTGCATCTGTATGGTTGCCTCCTTCCATTATGGTGCTTACGCCCAAAATCGGGTAATGGCTCATACACAAAACGGGGGTGCCGCGCCGCAGTGACGCCAGGTCGTTCTCCAGCCACTTTCGCTGTTCGGCATCTAATGAACCTGCATTATCATTATTGCTGTCGAGAATGATAAAATGCCACCCATGCTTTTCAAAACTGTAAAAGCGGCCCGGCATTTCAAGTTGAGCGATAACATGCGGTTTGCCATACATGCTGTCGGATTTGTCAGGGCAAGCCCACCACATATCATGATTGCCCAAACAACTGTATACTTCATATCCCTTAAATCTTTCACGGGCGTTTTTCCATATCGCCCACTGTTCGTTGACCCGTTCACGGGTAATGTTATTGTAGTCGGCAGCGAATATGGAATCACCTCCGTTTAGAAAAAAATCGACCTTATGTTTCTTTATTTCTTCAATGCAGCGCCCGAAACGTTCCGGCGCATTGTATTCGGGGCGGATATGTACATCTGTAATATGTGCTATCCTTAATACCCGTTTCTTTTCATGCGGACCGGCCAAAGCATTCGGTTCGCGTTTTACTCCTAATGGCAATGATATGGCGAGCAGCCCTATCCCCTTTACCAGGTCCCGCCTTTTTTTTGAGTCGACAGTGTTTGTCATGTTTTTAGTTAAGTGTTTTAACGGCCAAAATTTTGTTGCCGGCTGTGATTTGCAGCTGTACTTTTTGTCCTGTTTTTACCATCACTTTAGGCCAATGTAAAAACGCTGTATACGGAAGCGGCTTCTGAGCCTGGGCACTGCTTTCTGCAAAAACGGCTACGTTGGCATCATACCCGGTGTTGTTGCTCAGCAGCAGTGTGGTCAATTTCTTATCCTTCTTCAAAACAGCAGCTTCCACATGATCAAAAACCAGGAGTTTTCCCTTATCTGTCTGAAGATAAATTCCGGGCAGTTCAATGGCCATTAACATGCCGTTTGTTTCCGTCCACGAATTCCGGGTGTTTATAAAATTGCCAACACTGCCACGGCCTTCGGCATCACTGGGTTGAATCCGTTCCATGCTTGATCCGATAAGGTTGTTGGTAGTATAATGACCTGGCATATTTACTGCTTCGGCGTGCGCATGTTGAATATCCCTTATTAAATCTGCATATAATTTGTTACCCGTAGCACGGTATAATTTGAACAGGTAATCGCCCGAGGCTTCACAAATACCCGGAGCCGAATGTTTATTTTGAATGCTGGCCCAAACCGCCCCGGCCATATGGCAGTTCAACTTCGCGATCTGGCTGCCGGATGGAAAAACAGGATCATAGGACAACACCCAGGTTGAGCAAAGCGCCGCTTCTACCTCAGCTTTTTGCAACCAGCTTTTATCGCCGGTAACGTTGTATAAGGCCATCAATGATTCTAAAAAACCAAATGCCGATTCTGAATTGGCGTCCATGCTAATATCCCCGCAGTCGCCGCCGGTAAGACCCTGGTTTACCACATCGCGTTGGTAATAATAATTTGCCGCTTCCCTGGCTACTACAAGCCACTCCGGGTGGTTAAAATAATTTGAAGCAATGGCCAATCCGCCGGGTGCTATCGCCCCAGCCGTAGAGTTGAACACTGCTATCTGCCCTGTTTCGGGCACAATGTACTGCCCAAATTCGCCGTATTTTTTCCAGGTATTTGTAAAAGCTTCGGCCAGTTTTCTTGCTGCCGATTCCCATTCAGGCTTAATTATATTTCCAAAACCCTGCGCTTTCAACAGCAACAGATGTTTCATCAGCCACAATAAAGCGTCACTGTTTTTGCGTACCATAGCCTGGCCTTCCGCGAAATCAGGGTGCATTTTTTCAAAAAGCAGGCGGCCATTAGCTTCGATTCCACCGTAAAAAAAGCCGCTTTTCCCCTGAAGTTTATTCACGACAAAGTCGATCTCCTCCGTCACCCGCTCACGTTCTTTTGCATTATTAAGCGCCAGCATAGGATAGGTATTCATCATTCCGCTCACCCAACCCAGCTGAAAATCGTCATTATTTTCAGGCTTGTAATAATTGCCTGCAGGAACATGTATAAAATTGCCGCTGCATATTGCCGAACCTACTGCAAGTAACTTACTCATAGGTAATATATTGCGGGGACTATTTGGCCCGGTTATATCCTTACGTACCTGCATAAATTTCATAAGCAAATCGGGAATGCTGCCGGCATCAAATACATATAACCTCATCGCGATGGTTATATGGTCGCCGGGTTTCCAGTCGTGTGCTTTATCGCCACTTTCATGAAAATCCCCAAACCCGGGCGCCAGTCTGCGCACCGCCGGTGCCAAAATGCTAAAGCTGCAACTATCTTGTTTTGCATTTTCTGCAATGGTAAGGCCACTATTGCCCAACTGGGTCTGCTGGGTGGACAACAGGATAAAGCCTTTCTTTAATGATGGTGAAAAAAAGCACATTGCCGGAGTTGCCGCGTTGCCGGTTTGTAACTGCACCAGCGATGCTTTATCGGGTTCTGCGGATAACCTGGGGTTATTTGAAATGGTTAGCGGTACTTTGGAGTTATAGTACATATCCCTGGCGTAGGGTGGATTGTACCCGTTGCCAATAGCAGGATACCTGTTTCCGTTATACATACTTGCAGGCACCATAACATAATTCTTCCTGCTCCAGCGGCTGAAGTCAAAAGACACCTCCAGGGCCGTGGCAGCTGCATGGCCTTCATTTAACTTAATATCGGCGGTGATATCCAATATCCCGGCGCTTGCACCCTGTTTTGCGGTTAAGTTAAGCAACCACTGGGCACTGTCTGTTGTGAGGCTATTGTTCCCGAACTCAAATTTATTTAATGCTTTGGTACCCTCATATTGGATAGCGCTTACATGCATACTTCCATGCACAGCTTTTAAAAAATCTGGGGCTATAAGCTTTTTTACTCCCTGCGCATGGGCAATGCCTAATAAACATGTATAAATTATGAATGCGGAAAGGCAGCTTTTTTTGTTAATGTTCATGTTAAATCATCAAAGTGCTATACCCTGTCCTACAGATGAAACAAGCAGTTCCATATTTACTTTTTGATTGCTATTATGCAGAGCGCCAACCTGGATTGATGATAGCCCATGCGGAAGGGTCAAATTGCCCTGAGTAGGAATTTCAGCGATCTTCTTTCTGTTCTTATCCGCTACATAGCAAGTATTATCCTTCAGGATAATAAATTCGCCATTGGTAATTTTTTTGTCTATTGAAAGTTCTGTACCATCCTGAAAAGTGATCCTGATCCCGTCAGCATATCCGTCTTTTTCGGCAGATGATATCCGTATCGCACAATCCAGCGGCTGCGCATCAAATTCATTATTTAACCGGCAGGTATTTTTCTCGATAGTGTATTGCTGGTCACGAAAGCGGGTTTCACGTACAGGATATAAAACAAAAGACTTTTCGCCGTTTTGCACCAGGTGAAATTTATAATTTAAATCTTTTAAACGCTCTTTTACTGTTTTGGTGAAAATATTCAATGCCCTGGCATTTTCCCAGGCGCGGTATGCCTTGAAAATATTATTCTTTTCCGGGCAATTTTCAACAGCATGCTGGCTCAAACCAAGCATGTAGGTTGCATTCCATCCAATTGATTTGGCTTCCAGGTTTTCAGCATCGTATAAACTCCAATCACTATGCAAATCAACTATTCCGAATGTTGCAGGTAAATAACTGCCCTCAAAAACATATCGCATATCTTTTCCCTCTATTCCCCATTGGTTCAATACCGGATTAAACATATTATTGCCGCCGCCAACATTGCAAACGCTCATATAATGCCAGTTGCCTTCATAAACCGCGCTCCCCATTACGCGGAGATAATCACCTCCATTTTTTGCGTAGGTATCAAATAACTTCCTGAAAAACTGCTTAAAGGAGTACTGCCCTTGCCCCTGGTACATACAGCTCTCCAGGCCATCAAAATCAATATAATCCATCCCTCCTTCTGTTAGCCACTTGCCATAATAATCTGCATATACTTTTTGCAAATTCATATCCGGAACAAAACCACGATAGCAGTTAGGCTGCAGCTTTACTATTGTGGTACCCTTTCTATAGGTACCTCTTTTTGTTCCATAAAGCCCTCTTTTGATATGTAAAAAGGTGTAAGGCTTGCTCTCGCTAATGCCATTGTATTCTATAAGCTCCTTCCCTATTTTCAGCACATTGGTATGGTTACCTTCCCACCCGCCAAACTCGTTGAAATAAGCCCTGTCGGCCACCGTTATAACCGTGTCCTGATCAGTAAGATCTTTGGTTATCAAAGTGCGCTGCATAATGGCGAGGCTATCGCTTGGTACCGGGGCCACATCGCTGTTATTATCAGGCTGCAGAAACTCGCACAGGGTATGCAGTCCATACCTGATCCCATTTTTCTTCATCAATGCGCCGTAGTCCGGAATGTTCATGGGAGCCGCGTTGTTGAAATTTATTTTTCTATTTGTCCAGCGATTTTGCGGGTTGGGATAATATTCGCCCCATCCTTCGTCCTGTACGCCTTTGATGGCTAATTGATGAGCATAGGTGATCAGGCTGTCATGAGCGCCATGCCACGCGATGTCAGGGCGGTATGCTTTAGGGTCTTTGATCCATTGACCATCAATTTCGGGATGCGGCAGCCCTTCCTTTAAAACTATTTGTTCGATAGTGCGGAGCCCGACAGAATCGGGGCAGGCCAGCAAAGCAACCGAAGATCCGATAAAATCGGCATTTACCGGCGGCACCAACTGGTACCTGGCCGAATTTACCTTCCCATCCAAATTATCGGGTAACACCGGGAAGCGTATCATTTGTTCCTTTCTGCGGTCTCTTGAGTGCATGCAAACTGTAGAACCAAAAGCGGGTTCAAGTCTTGCTCCGTTTCCGTAATTCATCCGGTAATACTCTTCCGGATGTGAATAAAACGCCACATCATTTATCCCATCTCCGCCGATTGTGAAAGTTTGACCTTCCTTAAGATTTGGAGGCAAGGGGTATTTCAGAGGATCAGGCGAATGAATAAAATAATACATGAAAGACATATCGCCTCCTGTTGGAGGGCCGCCGGTGGTATTGTCATTTAAACCCAGTATGCCAAATGCGAAATCATCATCTCTCACTACGCCCAGGATATCTCCTATTGTTTTAGAGATAGTTAATTTATAAGGCCCCCAAACGATATTATCAACCCCGTTTCGCGGCTTAAGCGATACCAGTTTCAATCGTACATACTCCCCTTTTTCATCAGTTTGTACCGTTGCCACCGAACCATTAGGATAGTGTAGCGTTATGCGCTTATTGAGCGTATTAAATGCAGCAGCTACTGGCAGTATATAACTTTCTCCTTTGTACAGACTAAGCAATGCAGAAACTTTACCGGCAGGGCAATATTCTTTATGGGATGATTTATCCTTAATACTGGTAATGAACCCATGTTTGTTTATACTAAGCGTAACAAACTTTGTGTTTAAAGTTATGGTTTGTGCATCTGCCTGCGGGTGAATTACCAGCATCATACTGAACGCCAGGAGAACTAAAAAACCTGTGTTCAATTTATTTATCATGTTATAAAAACTCATATATAATCAACTAAAAAGCATTTCCAATTTCTAAGCACCGCATTCCGATCAATGATAAAAGAGGGCGCCCTGTACCACCATACAGGGACGCCTCTTCAACTAAACCTCAGGTAGTCTCATTACCGGAAGTACACTTAAAAAATAAAACACATTCGGCACCTATTGTATTACCGGATTAAATGTTCCGCCATCCCATCCTATATTTTGCTGCAGATTTTTGTTTTGTAAAATATACTGCGGATCAATAGGACCGAAATAATAGGCATCGGGTATATTGATTTGACTGGTGGCACCAGGATCTATCGGCTCATATTTGTAATTGGTAATAGCCTTAAGAAAAGCGTTACGATCAAACGATGCAGGTGAATTAACTATCAGGTTAGAAAGCTGTGCAGCAATCCCGCTATTGCTTTGCGTAATATCAATACCATATTGAGAGGATGCAGCCGCGCTGTTAAAGTACGGCCCGTAAGCATGCAGCGTGCCCATGCTATTTAGTACGTTAAACATCCGTCTGCGCCTTAAATCCCAAAATCGTTTTCCTTCAAAAGCAAACTCTATCGCCCGTTCGGTCATAACAGCGTTCAACGTGGCCTGATAATCAGAACCAACCGAGGCAGCCAATCCATAATTTCCTGCTCCTGCTGTGACATGGGCCCTTTGGCGGATTTGAATAATATAGGCCCTCGCTTCAGCCGGGTGTTGTACTTCATTAGCAGCCTCGGCAAGGTTAAGTAAAACCTCAGCATACCTGATGATAGGCCAATCAAAAGCCTGGCGGTTCCAAACGCTTGAACCCAATGTGGTATCAATCCCCTTACGGCAATAAAAACCAGTTATATTATAATTGGGTGTGGCTTTGTAGGCATCATCGCCGGCTATCGTGTTAAAAATCCACTGCACACGAGGTGTTATGTCCGCAAAGTCGTACCTGGCGCCATTATACACAATTGTTTGATAGAAGCGCGGATCCCTGTCCTTCCAAAACTCTGCAGGGTCATATCCCGAAGCCGGGTCGGAAATTGGGAGACCATTTTTCATGGGATAGGCCTGCACCATTTCCCAGGTTGGATCGCAGGAGCCTGCAGCGCCAGAGGTTTCAGTTAAAGGCCTTTGCCCCTGTTGAAAGCCATTTGTTTTTTCGGGATAATGATAACGTAAGCTCAAAACCATTTCCTTAGCAGCCCCTGCCTTATCATACCACATGTTTTCATTTGGTTTTGCAGTATTATCGGCATATAAGCCATAACCATCAGCGTCTAACTCAGTTTTAGCAGTCAACAAAGCACTATAAGCGTCGTTCCAATAAGTGGCATTAGGTGTTTTGCAAAACAGGGGGCTTGCTTTTAATAACAGGGCTTCGCCTTTTACTGCCATAGCCGCGCCTTTGGTAACCCGGCCAATATCATTTGAGCCCCAGGTAGCCGGCAATAAATTAATTGCGCTATCCAACTGTTTGCCAATAAAATCAAAACACTCAAGTGATGAATTCCTTTTTACCAGTAAAGTATTTATGTCGGCCGTTGGGTCCTGAACCGCGGTAATGATCGGCACTCCTCCTAATACCTTTACCATCCTGTAGTATAAATATGCGCGGAAGAAGTATGCCTGGCCTTTCAGGCTTTTATAATCAGCATCAGATAGAGCAGATTTACTTTTATCAATATTCGCAAAAAAGTTATTGATAGACCTTACCCTTCCCCAGTCCCAAACCCTGTCGGGATAACCGCTTTGGCTTGTATAGGTGCCTTTAAGAAAAGAGTTAAGCCCATTGCCGCCACTGCCGCCAGAATAAGCCTCGCCGGCCAGTTCTTCGTTCCTGTTCCAGGAAGGTAAAATATTATAGAAGTCGGTTACATATCCTTTTACAAAATCAGGACTGCCCCATTCCTGC
The DNA here is from genome assembly GCF_014643835.1 of Mucilaginibacter rubeus. Lineage (GTDB taxonomy): Bacteria > Bacteroidota > Bacteroidia > Sphingobacteriales > Sphingobacteriaceae > Mucilaginibacter > Mucilaginibacter rubeus. Next base: position 255,844 of record NZ_BMKD01000002.1, read on the forward strand.
TCCGGCGTAATTGGGCCTCCCGGATGATCAACATCAAATACCTTTTTACAGGATATTGTTAAAGCAATCATCCCCAATAAAACGAATAGTATATTGAATTTAAGTTTCATGATCTAATAATTTAATGTTTAAAGTGTTACATTAAGCCCGCAGGTAAACCCTCTTAATACCGGGTACATTCTGAAATCGCCGCCCAGTTCAGGGTCCCAATCGCTTACATGGTTCCATTGATACAGGTTTTCGCCGCTGAAATAAACTTTCACAGCTTTAACTTTTATTTTCGCCAACAAGCTTGCCGGCAAACTGTAGTCAACAATTAAGGACTTTAACCGCAGGAAAGCGCCATTTTTTAACCAGAATGTAGATGACACCTCGCTATTGCTTGTGCCTTGCCAGTCGGTCATGATAGGACTTGGCATCGTGGCACTAGAGGCTGTTTGCGGAGTCCATGCATTTTTCCAGATGGTTAAATTATCATTGCCAGGCAAAGGCCGTCTGTAGTAAACATCGGTAGGCATAATGTCGTAACGACCCAAACCGGCAAATACAGCAGTGAGGTTAAGCCCTTTCCAGCCAAATGTGAAGTTGAAGCCATAATTAACACGGGGTACCCCGTTTTTTGAAATGATTTGCTGGTCGTTCCCGTCAATTTTCCCATCGGGCGAATCGGTACCCAGCGGGCCCCTGATATCTTTGTACATCAACATCCCGGGCTGTGGCTTGCTACCAAATATGGTGAAATTAGGGCCGTTAGCTTTTAAAATATTATCTACGTCCTGCTGGGTTCTGATAATTCCGTCGGATACATAACCCCATATAACCCCGTTAATGGGTTGTCCGATCAGGTTCTGGTAACCACGAACCGATGCAGCCTGGTCAACCTTCAGATATTTGTTGGCAGAATATGACCAGTTGCCAGACACACGATAGAAAAAGTCATTGATGTGCCGTTCGTGACTAAGAGATAGCTCAATACCCCGTGCCGATGCTATTCCATAATTAACTGCAGGCAAGCTTGCTCCAACCGTGCTTGGGACTGATGCCACACGTGCGCCAAGGATATCGGTGGTTTTTTTGTACCATAAATCAACAGTTCCGGTAAGGATTCTTTTTGGCATGCCAAAGTCTAAACCCAGGTTGTAGTTATGATTTTTTTCCCATGTGATATTAGGGTTGATAGTTGAACCCAACGTTGTTGAAGGCGGAAGCCCGGATCCTATATAAATACCTGAGTTTGCGTTAAAGTTGTAGGTTTGTTGCCACTGCCATGGAGCGGTATTATCTGTACCGGTTATACCGTAAGAAAAACGCAGCTTCAAAACATCAAGGACTTTAGTATAATTTGCAAAGAAGTTTTCATTGGCGATATTCCAGCCTGCTGAAACGGCCGGGAAATATCCCCAACGCTTATTTGACGGGAAAATATAAGAACCGTCGGCCCTCATGGTAAAGCCAAGCAAATATTTTGAGGCGTAATTGTAATCGACCCTGCCAAAATAGGAAGCAAAGCCTGTAGGCTGGTTCTGATCGCCCCTGATGTACCAGTCGGTGCTATTGGTTGAGCCACCGTTAATTTGCTGATAGTTAGGGTTACTGTAATTGTCATCCCAAATGGTTGAATAATGGCCCCTGTATGCCGATTGTTCATAGCCGGCAAACGCGCTGATATTATGAAGGCCAAAAGATCGGTCATAATTCAACATCAAATCCAGTTGGTAATTAGATGACTGCGAATATGACTCCTGCAATTCTGTAGGTGCACCAATTCCGGAAATCTGGGCTTGGTCTAATATCTGATAGCCTCCTGATCGTGTTAAATCCAATTTATCGGTAACGATGTGGTTATGGTCTCCACCGGTTTGGAAATAATAAATGTAAGGTGCATTACGCCATGCTTTGGTGTAATTATTAGTGGTATTGTAAGCGAAAGTACCCTTTGCTGATAGTCCGGTTATGCCGGGGATATCATATTTCAATTGAAAAACCGGGGTGATATTGTTACCCGACGGCTTGGTGTAGCCACCATTTCCCTTTGCCAGGTTGGCGGTATTGGTATTATCAAAGTTGCCAACAGGAAGGCCATTAATAAAAGACGGCCGGCCGGGATTTACCATTAACAACCTGTTGTACATGTTCGACAAATTGAAATCCCCATAATCATAGGCCCAAAACGGACGGCTGCCGTTATTCCATTCGCTTTGGATATTTAAATTATAGCTCCACCGCTCAGAAATTTGTCCATCCACTTTTGCTGTTAAATTATATTTACGGAAGGAATTTGAGGTTGCCCCTTCCTGCTGGAAATAACCTGCCGAGATGTAGTACCTGGCTGCTTGCGAACCACCGCTTACGGCTAAGTTATGTGAAGTGTTCCATGGATTACGCCAGGTATCTTTTAACCAATCGTACGAATGTGTTTTGAAATAATCTAATTCATCAGGCGTATAGTAGCTTGGATCGTTTGCCGGCAAACCTTTTTGGGCAAATGCCTCATTGGCAAAAGTATAAGCATCAAAAGCGTTCATTCTCCGTGGTGTAATTTCACGGTTATTCATTGTATATGATGCATTGTAGGATATAAAGGTTTTATTAGCTACGCCATGTTTTGTTGTAATCAAAACAACACCGTTACCGCCCCTGATACCATAAATCGCGGTTGATGCGGCATCTTTCAGGATACTGATATTATCGATATCGGCCGGGTTAATGGTGGCAAATGTTGTTGCATCCCTTACAAAACCGTCTATCACGTATAGCGGGTCTGTTCCGCCCTGCCAGGTAGAGGATTCCCTGATTTTAATATTAGCGCTTGCGCCGGGATAGCTACCCTGCGTAGTAACGGTAACGCCCGGTGACAGACCTTGCAACAAATTGGCTGGGGAAGATGTAGGGCGGTTTTCAAGTGCAGATGATTTAATTACACCTATTGCACCTGTCAGGTTTTCTTTTTTCTGCGTACCATAGGCAACCACAACTATTTCGCTGAGCCCGCTTACATCGGCTTCCATCTTTACCAGCATGGGTGTACCAGGAGTAACCTGCAATTCTTTTTTCATATAGCCAACAAATGAAAAAACAAGTGTTGCGTTCCCATCCGGAACCTCTATGTTGAATTTACCACTGGCGTCGGATATTGTGATGGCTTGACTTCCCTTTACTGAAATAGTCACGCCGGCCAGCGGTATATTTTTGTTATCAAATACCTGCCCGCTTATCTTAACCGGGCTTACATTTAAGCTGGTAACTACATTATCAGCAGCCTTTTCAATTTGCTGAAGAACAATGTTGTTATTAACCTTTTTATAAGTTAAGGACCGATTTTTAAGGCATTCCTTTAAAGCCTCGTCTATTGAGGCATCTTTCAGATGAATGGTTACACTTTTATTCTGTACATCTTTTGAATCATAAAAAAACACATATCCTGTTTGTTTATTTATCCGGTTAAGTACTTTTTTCAGTGAGGAATTTGTTTCATCCAGGTTAATTTTTTGACTATACACTTTTGCGCTACATTCAAGAAGGGCAACTAACATGACCAAGGTAGTCAATTTCATAACTAATAACATTTTGCGCGGCCACGGACAACGCATGGCCATTAAAAAAGCATTTAATTTCATACTTTTGCTGAGTTGGGTTAACAGATAGTTAGAGACACTAAACATATTCCCGTTTTGCGGGGAGGGTTAACTCAATATTTAACCGCATTCCGATTGCCCTCGGGATGCGTTTTTTTTGAGTTAACCTTGTGGGGATGGGCCTAAATTTTGAAGGCCGGATGTGTATTTATTTTTCCATATGGTTCTCGTCTTTTTAGGTGAATAATTGGTTAATTACAGGTGTTAATTCATTACAATAATTGTTTTCCCATCTATTTTGTAATGTATTTGCTTAAAACTCAGAATATCCAGTATTTGTGAAAGATTGACGTTCCTGGAAATTTCGCCCGAAAACCGCCGTGATGGTAATTGCCCTTCATATTTGATCTCCACACCATACCAGCGCGAAAGCTGCCGCATTACTTCCTGAATATTATTGTCTTCAAAAAAGAAAAATCCGTTTTTCCAGGCCACCACTTCATCCGCATCTACATTCATAACATCGATCAGGCCGTGGTCAAACCTTGCCTGCTGGCCCGGTTTAATGATATTACTCACTTTCCCGGCCGATACTTTTACACTGCCTTCGAGCAGGGTAGTTTTAACAGCCTGCTCATCATTGTAAGCATTGATGTTGAAATGGGTTCCTAATACTTCTACGGTTTGCCCGTTTGAAATAACTTTGAACGGCTTTTTGGCATTGTGTGCAACTTCAAAATAGGCTTCGCCGGTAAGTTCTACCCTACGTTCGTTACCATTAAAAACTACCGGGTATTTTATTGATGACGATGCGTTTAACCATACTTTAGTACCATCGGCCAAAATAAATTGATACTGCCCGCCTTGCGGCGTAGTGGCGGTGTTATATATAATGTTCTTTGACGGATGGAAGTCCACAACAACATCCCTATAACTAATTTGGCCGTCGGCGGCTTTTTTTATAACGATGTTACCCTGACGTGCGAGTTTTCCAATCTTTGCACCATTTAATACAATAGTGCTTCCATCGCCTAATGTTAATATGGCTTTGTTTCCGCCCGGGGCCACATCCTGTTTTTGAGACTTAACTACAGCTATTTGCCGGCGGGAATTATTATTAATGCTAAAAAAGTATCCCCCTACAGCCATAAAAAAAAGTATTGAAGCAGCTATTGCCCAAGGCGATAATCGCATCCTGTTTGTCCTTCCCTGTATTTCATTCAGCAGATTATCAAGGCTCTCTTTCTGATCTTCTTCCAATTGCTCCTGCGACAAATAAGGATCGCCGTGCTTGTATTTTAAATACCAGCTTTCAACCAAAGCGTTCTCTGCCGGAGTAGTCATGCCGCTGTTATACCGTTCTATTAAATCTTCGATGTCTTGTGGTTGCATAATCGTTAAAGGATATATCATCCTTATTACCCCATATACAACTACTACCGGGGGGAGGGAGTAGATGAAAATAAAAAAATTGAAAATAATTTACCAGATCATAGATTGGGGGAAGGTATCACCTGCTATTATTGTAAGAAAGCTTATTGAACACCTGGCTTATATTCAGCTATTTCAAGTCGCCGGATCAAGATCGTTAATGCTTTCAGATATAAGAATTTATCACAAATAAGTTCAACGCAAACGTTTGTTTATCGCAACAAGGCTCATAAATATGTTTTTTGAATTTTATAACAGCGAAGTGTTGGTATCGAAAGCCTGTATTAATTACCCCGGCGGTAAAATCTTTACCAATCAGTTAAAAATAGCGTTCTTAATCAGCGGGTTAAAGCGATATAGTGCTTGCATTGAGGACAAGAACCTTTTTGTTAAAGCTGATTCTTCTAAATTAACGCAAACGGTTGCGTAGAACTTTAGCGCTTAAAATCACTCGAGTCCTCTTAATTTGTAACAACAGTTATACGATAGATAAACAGGGGGCCCGTTTGAGGCGATTCGTTTATCCCGGACCTCAATGGTCAGCAATCAATAAATATCGCTTGCAAATTATAATCAATGTAAACTTTAATGGCTTTGTACGGTAAATATAGTGACGACGATTTGATAACGCTGTTAAGGCAAGATGACATATCTGCTTTTACGGCGATTCATTCGCGCTATTACGGAGCGTTATATCAGCATGCGTATAAAAGATTGCCGGACAGAGATACCGTTAAAGATCTTTTACAGGAGCTTTTTATCCATTTATGGGACCAAAGAACATCAATTGATATTAAAGGTAGTTTGCAGGCTTATTTATGTACCGCTGTACGGAACAAGGTTTTAAATGTTTTTAAGCACGAGAAAGTAAAAGCCAACTACATCACTTCGTTAATTAACTTTGAGGAAACCTGCGAATCTACAACGGATGAAAATTTAAGAAATAAAGAACTTATTGCCCTGATTAAGGCCGAAGTAAGCTCTTTACCCCCAAAAATGAAACTGATATTTGAGTTAAGCAGGGATTCAAACCTGTCGCACAACGAAATTGCCGAAATATTGGAGATAAGCCCCTTAACTGTTAGAAAGCAGGTAAATAATTCTTTAAAAATACTGAGGGCAAAATTAGCGTCGCATCTGCTAACCCTGTTTTTATAACCAGGTTTTAATACTTACGTGGTGTATTTTGATATGCGATAATACCATCCTAACAGATTCAAAAAAATTTATGCTGTTTTAAAATGTTCCCGGTTTTGATTCGTCTTCATTATTAAAGACGGTTAAAATCATCAAATAAACAATAACATGAAAAAGCATATCATATCAACAGCACATAGTCATTTGTGGGAGGGCATAGACGACTAAAAGAGTAAATTAACAAAGGTTATTAGCGGCGGGTGCTGTATCTTAGCGCCATGACGGATTATAAACTGGAAGCAGCTAAAGCCGCTTTAACCTTGATTACCCCCAATCAGACTATTGGTTTGGGAGCCGGGAGCACCATAGCTCATTTGGTTAATATGTTAGCCCAGGATCGTAAGCTTGCGGCTTCCTTAATGTTTACCTCATCATCATTCAAAACAACCCAGTTGTTAAGCAAACATGAGTTGCGCATTCAGTCGCCTGCGTTGCTTAATAACCTCGATATCTATTTTGATGGCTGCGACCAGTTTGACAGCGAACTAAACGCACTGAAAAGTGGCGGCGGCATCCATACTACCGAAAAGATCCTTGCCTCAATGGCGCATGAATTTATTTTGCTGGGCGATGAGGGAAAATTCTCAGCCCAACTTAACGCTACATATCCGCTGGTTATAGAGATATTACCCCAGGCCTTACAAATTGTACTGGCAAAACTGGCAATCCTATTTCCCCAGGCTACACTTACCCAGCGTATGAGCACGCAAAAAGATGGGGCTTTGATATCAGATAATGGTAATATGCTGATCGATATACAATTTACTGAACTGCCCGAACCCGTTAAATTAAATACCCTGGTTAAAATGATACCGGGTGTTGTTGAACACTCTTTATTTTACCAAATGGCCGGCAGGGCAATTATTGCAGGCGAAAATAGTATCCGGACCATAAGGCCTCAACGGTAACTATCAGTCGGCATTATTTAAAACGGCGATACCTTTTAACGTACAAACGCCATAGTTAAGATGGTTTAAAAGCTGCAGCTGGACATCCCATAAATTAAATTCGGCATGAGGATATACGGAGGCGTTAAAACCAAGTTCAATCTGGTTAACCCGCATAATGGCAATTATTCTGGTATCAATTTCGGAACGGACATACCCTTGATCGATACCCTTTTTTAAAAGCTTCCCGATAATATTTACCATGAAGCCTGTTTTAAATTTCAGGTATAACATCCAGCCTTCATGATGGTACTTTTGCAGATCGAACAAAACAGCGGGATTTACCCTCGAAAAGATCTCGCCTGTACATTTGGTGAGCTCAACCATCTCATCCATCATATTACCGGTGTCACTAATAATTGAGCAAAGCATTGCCTCATCATCGGCCAGCCGCTTTTTTACAAGGGCGGTAACAAGCTCGTTTTTGTCCCTGAAATGCTGGTAAATTGTTTTTTTGGAGATCCCCAAATGCCGGGCAATATCATCCATAGTAACGCTTTTTATTCCCGCTTCAAGAAAAAGCGCTTCGCTCCCGTTTAAAACCCGCTCCTTATCAATCATAGCTTAGGTAGTTATCAACGCGGTGATCCCTCTTATAGCGCCGATCAGGATCTCCTGGTTCATTTTTTCATCCCGTGTGAGCTGGATCATGTTAATGGCTATCAACCCGTGAATTACGGCCCAGTAGGTGTAATATCTTTTTTGAACCTCTTCGTCACTTACTTCGCGGGGCGCGTATAGCGTACGGATCACTTCAGAAACCATCTCCGGAAAAACCAATGCTTCCGCTATCCGGTTTTCTACCGGGCTGCAACCTGTACCAACGGCAAACATCAACTGGTAAAGCTCCTTATAGGCAATCGCAAAGTTCCAGTAAGCCAACCACATAGCCTCCATCTGTTCAATGGCGTCTGTATGTGCCTCTTTTGCCAACTTCACCATAGCTGCCAGTTTCAGGTGTCCCTTGCGGGCAAGCTCGGTGTACAAAGCTTCCTTGCTTTCAAAATATTCGTAAATAGCGGGAGCCGTGTACTCGATATGCTCGGCAAGTTTCCGCATACTTAACGCATCACATCCCTCACACTTGATCATATCCAACGCAGCGTCCAGTATCTTTCGGCGGGTATCATCCTTTTGCCGCAATATCCGTTCTTTACTTCCCATGTTTTAACCTCTCAATCACAAGCAAAATTTACTTTAATTTATTCATTAATAAATAATTAACCATAATTAAATTATCAATTTGGTTTAGATGATTGTATGATAACAGGCTTTACAAAAATCAATTAGTTGACATAGATAATAAATGTTTAAACAACTTCAAAATATGTCAAAATCACCACTGGCTATAAAAAAAGCCCGGCAGCTCAATTGCAAACCGGGCTTCTTGATTAACAGGGAGGTTATTCCGTCTATTTCCAGCCGCCCCCTAAAGCGCGGTAAAGGTTAACTATGGCTTGCAATTCCTGCAAATGATCGTTAACACCGCTTAACTGGGCAGCAAGTAAGTTTTGTTCTGAAGTTAAAACATCGGTATAGTTAGTTGCCGAGCTGTAACGCAGCAACTCCTTGGTATAATCAACCGATTTTTCAAGCGCCTGCAACTGTTTAACCCTTGAGCCTTGTTTTTCAATGGCGTTTTGGTAGGAGAACAACGCATTGGTTACCTCCTGCCCCGCCGTGAGTAATGATTTTTGATAAGCATAATAAGCTTCCTGTTGCTGGGCTTGCGCTGTTCTTAAACGCGCCCGGTTTTGACCTTTGTTAAAAATGGGCTGGGTAATGCCGCCAACAAAGTTGTAAAATATGGAATGATCAAAAAAGTTCTTCAGCTGCAGGGTTGATAAACCGGCCTGCCCGGTAATGGTAAGCTGCGGATAAAAATAAGTACGTGCCAGGTTGGTGTTCTCAAACGCGCTCCTGAAGGCAAACTCAGCCTCCTGCACATCCGGGCGGTTTTTTAAGAGTTGGGATGGGATGCCCGTTTTCAGGTCGGCTACGGGTTTCTGCTCGCTTAGCGTTGTACGTTTGATAGTGCCCGGGACCCTTGCCAGTAAAATGCTTAATGCATTCTCGGCTTCGCGGATGCTTTGTTTAAGATCGGGTATGGTAACCTCGGCGGCATAACGGTTAGCTTCGCTTTGTACAACCGCCGCGCCGTTTACAACAGCACCTTCCTTCAGGGCTTTCACGGTCTCTACATCTTTTACCCGTATAGTAAGCGTTTGCTGAGTGATAGCCAATTGCTCATCAAGCGCCAGCAGGTTATAATAAGCGTTTGCAATATCGGCTATCAGCTGGGTTTGAACCGCTCTTTTTGCCGCGTCACTTTGCAGCAATGACGCCAGCGCCGCTCTTTTCGAACTGCTTAATTTACCCCAGATATCAGCTTCCCAACTGGTACTTAACGCCGCCTGGTAAGTGGTTGTTTTCAGGTTGAACGAGTTGGCAAACTCCGGCGGAAAATTTAAGCTTGCTGCTGATGTTTTTGCCCTTGTAACGGTTCCGCTCCCTTCCAGGCTTGGCAAAAATGCCGCCTTGCTTTGGTTAAATGTTGCCTGGGCCTCATTAATGCGCTGTACGGCAGTTTTTAAATCGAGGTTTTCACGTAGCCCTTCCTGGATCAGGTTTACCAGAACGGTATCAGAAAATAGCTGGCTTACCGGCATGCTGGCCATTGATGTGGTATCGCTGATAGTTGTATCGCGATATAGCTTATCGGTATTTACTACCGGCTGCTGGTATTTTTTAGTAACACATGAGGCGAATACCGCCGTTGCTGCCAGCGTGGCCAATATTTGCCGTTTATATGAATGGATCATTTTTTTGCTTATTTATTGTTCTTAAAAATTTTGCGGTCAGGCTACCGTTTCGGTTTCAATCTCTATTTCTTTCCCGGCAGGTTTACCGCTTATGCGTTCCTGGAGCGACTGGAAGATGATGAACAGTACCGGGATCACAAATACACCGAATATGGTACCGATCAGCATCCCGCCTACAGCGCCTGTACCTATCGAGCGGTTACCTTCGGCTCCTGCTCCTGATGCAATCATTAGCGGGACTAAACCCAGTATAAATGCGAAAGATGTCATCAGAATAGGTCTTAAACGGGCAACCGAACCATCAATAGCGGCCTGCACAATGCTTTCGCCGTTTCGCCTGCGGGCTACCGCAAACTCAACTATCAGGATGGCGTTTTTGGCTAACAGACCGATGAGCATAATGAGGGTGATCTGCAAATAAATATTGTTTTGGATACCGAAGATCTTAGCGAAAATAAACGCGCCGGCCAAACCTATGGGCAGTGATAGCAATACTGCAAATGGCAGGATATAACTCTCGTACTGTGCACTTAATAAGAAGTACACAAACACCAAACACAGCAGGAAAATAAAAATAGTTTGGCTACCGCTGGCAATCTCCTCGCGGGTAAGGCCCGAAAACTCGAACCCATAACCGGCAGGCAATGTTTTTGCGCCTACTTCCTGTATGGCTTTAATGGCATCGCCCGTACTGAAGCCCGGTTTCGGAGCGCCGTTTACCGAAATAGAAGTAAACAGGTTAAAACGGTTAACTGATTCAGGGCCGTAAACCTTTTTCAGCGTAACAAACTCTGATATAGGCGCCATGGTATTATTGGCATTCCGTACATACATATTGTTCAGGCTGCCGGTAGTACCCCTGTAAGCGGCATCGGCCTGGATCATTACACGGTATTGCTTGCCAAACTCATTAAAGTTGGAGGCATAAACACCGCCAAAATATCCCTGTAAGGCACTTAATACCGAATTTACAGTAATACCGGCATCCTTACATTTAGCCACGTTAACATCAACCAAAAACTGTGGGAAGTTGGTATTGAAAAACGTAGAAGCATATTGAATTTCGGGACGCTGGTTTAATGCGCCCAGGAACTTACCGTTTATTTCGGCAAATTTCACAATGTCGCCGCCGGTTTTGTCCTGCACCTGGAACTCGAAGCCGCTGCTGTTACCAAAGCCCTGTAAGGTTGGCGGAGCAAAGAACAGGACGGTAGCACCTTTAATTCCGGCTGTCATGCCAAATAGTTTACCGATAACGGTGTTCACATCAGATCCTTTGGCCGTACGTTTGTCCCAGGGTTTCAGCTTAACCATGATTAAGCCATATGAACCACCCGCGCCGCTCAGTATGCCCTGGCCGGCAACCCGGATAGTCGATTCCACTTCGGGCAGGGACCTTACCATACCTGATACCTTGTCGATAACTTCGGTCGTACGCTCCAGTGATGCGGCTGGCGGCAATGAGATATCACCAATAATAAAACCCTGATCTTCATTAGGCACAAAGCCCGATGGCGTTGTTTTTAACAGGAACCAGAATATCAGCCCAAAAACCGCAATGCCGGCAATGGAGAGCCATTTTTTGGCCGCAAGAAAGCTTACAGATTTTTTGTACTTGCGGGTAATTGTATCAAAACTGGTATTAAAGGCTGTATAAAACCTTTGTAACAGGCCTGTTTTATGATGCTCACCTTCGGGATGCGGTTTCAATAACAGCGCGCACAATGCCGGGCTTAATGTTAAAGCGTTTACTGCTGATATAAAAATCGCGACAGCAAGCGTTAAACCAAACTGTTTATAAAACACCCCGGTTGAACCGGTAATGAACGTAACCGGGATAAACACGGCAGCCATTACCAAAGTGATAGATACGATTGCCCCGCTGATATCATTCATGGCGCTGATTGTAGCCGCTTTTGCCGATTTAGCCCCATGATCGAGCTTAGCGTGCACGGCCTCAACTACCACAATGGCATCATCCACCACTATACCGATAGCCAGCACCATAGCAAACAGGGTGAGCAGGTTAATGGTAAAACCAAACAGTTGCAGAAAGAAAAAAGTACCCACAATAGCCACAGGCACCGCGATAGCCGGGATCAGTGTGGAACGGAAATCCTGAAGGAATACGAACACTACGATAAACACCAATACAAATGCTTCAATCAGGGTGTGCACAACTTTTTCTATCGAAGCATCTAAAAAGTCATTAACACTAAAAAGGGAAGTATAACTAATGCCCGCGGGGAACGTTTTCGACGCGGCCTCAATAGTCTGCTCGCAGTTTTTAATTAACTCATGCGCATTTGAACCCGCGGTTTGATAAATGGCTATAGCTACCGCAGGTTTGCCATTCATGGTAGTAGCATTGGCGTAACTTTGCGCGCCAAGCTCAATCCGCGCTATATCTTTCAGGCGCAACAGCTGCCCCTTGGTTGATGAGCGGATCACAATGTTTTCAAACTCGGGCACGCTGGTAAGCCTGCCTTTGTACTTTAATACGTACTGGAACGACTGATTATCGTTCTCTCCTACTTTACCCGGCGCGGCCTCAATATTTTGCTCGGCCAGGGCACTGTTCACATCATCCGGTACAAGGCCGTAAGTGGCCATTACATCAGGCTTTAACCAAATACGCATGGAGTAATCCTGTATGCCAAATGAGGACGCGTCACCTACACCGCTGATACGCTTGATCTGCGGCAGCACGTTAATGTTGGCGTAGTTTTGCAAAAATTTCTCGTCGTAACTTTTATTATCGCTCGAAAGGGAAAATACCATCACCATGCTGCTTTGCCGTTTACTGGTGGTAACGCCCGCCTTGGTAACCTCGGCAGGGAGCAAACTGGTGGCTTTTGACACCCTGTTCTGCACATTTACCGCCGCCAGGTCGGGGTCGGTGCCTTGTTTAAAATAAACAGTGATAACAGCGCTGCCGTCATTACTTGCAGTAGAGGTCATGTAGGTCATGTTTTCCACGCCGTTAATTTGCTCTTCGAGCGGTACGATAACACTTTTCATTACCACTTCGGCATTAGCGCCCTGGTATGATGCGGATACCTGCACGGTAGGCGGTGCTATATCGGGGTATTCTGATATGGGCAAGGTTGTAAGGCCCAGGATACCCAGTATGACTATAATTACCGATATTACGGTAGATAGTACTGGTCGTTCAATGAATGTACGTAACATATTGTTTATGTTGATGCCGGGTAAAAAGGAATCCGGCCGGTGTTGTGAAAATTATTTTAGATCCTTATATACCGCGGCGTTTTCCTGTACTTCCGGTTTGATAACCATGCCGTCTTTTAAACTGCCTGCGCCATCGGTAACAATGGTATCACCTGCCTTAAGGCCTTCGGTCACTACATAATATTGGCCTGTGGTGAGCTCCATAACGCTCACTTCGGTATTTTTAACCGCTCCTTTGCCGTCAACCACATAAACAAAATGCTTTCCCTGCAGCTCATAAGCGGCTTTTTGAGGGATCAGCACGGCATCTTTTACAGTCTGGGGGATCTGTATAGTAGCACTTCCGCCGCTGCGGATCAGGCCAACAGGGTTTGGGAATGCGGCCCGGTAACTTGCCGATCCGGTTTCGGTATTAATTAAACCGCTGATGGTTTCCACCTTACCTTTTTCGGCATAAGTGCTGCCATCCGGCAATACCAGTGAAACAGGAGGCGTGTTGGCCAGCTTTTCATTCATGGTTTTTCCCTTTACCGTTCTCGAAAAATCAAGCAGCTGCTTTTCATTCAGCGCGAAGTAAGCATACACCTTACCGATATTGGACACTGTTGTTAAAGGCTGCGCGGTTGAACCGGTGATAAGGCTACCTAATTTATAAGGAATGGCCCCTACCACGCCATCAACCGGGCTGGTTATGACCGTATAACCTAAATTGGTTTTGGCGTTTGCTAAACTGGCTTTTGCCTGGGCAAGGGTAGCCTTGCGGGCTTTTAATGTATACTCCGCCGATTCAAGCTCATAGTGGCTGATGATATCTTTTTCAACCAACGGCCTGGTTTTGTTAACCTGCAATTGGGCAGCACTTACATCAGCTTCGGCACTAGCGATGGCCGCGGTGGCGGTGTTTACGTCCTGGGCATATTGCGGCGCGCTGAGCTTAAAAAGCAGCTGGCCCTTTTTTACAACGCTGCCCTCGTCAATGTAGATCTTATCTACATAACCATCAACTTTAGGACGGATCTCTATATTTTGCTGCCCCTGGAGCGTGGCAGGGTATTCGTTGTTCAGCGTAGCGTCATGTAAACTGATTTTAAAAACCGGGTAGCTTTGTGGTGGCTGGGGAGCTCCCGCAGCCATGGCACCGCCCTGATTTTGGCTGCCGCCGCATGACGACAGTAGAATTAAGGCGGCCCCAAAGCCGGTTAGCAGTTGAACTGTATTTTTCATAAATATAAACTTGTAGTTATTGGAGTGAATTGATATTGAAGACATTGTGATGTGTGTTAAATTATTTTGTTTGACGATTACGTTAATCACCGGATAAATTTTTTACTGGAAAATCATTTTACAGATCATCTTCTTTCGCTCATTAATGAGGCAGGTATAACTTTCATTGCTCAGGTTAAAGGCCTTTTTATATATGGGCCCCATGATAAGCGGGTATGACATCAGCGAAAACAGGTTCAGCACAAAATGCATGGGGTTCATCCGTTCAATATTACCCGCTTCCATTTCGGCGCTGATCTGCTCCATGAACTTATTGATATGGTGAGGCCTGGCCTCGTTTGTGTACTTACAGATGTTTGAATTGATCTCGGTGATCAAAAAAGTTTCCTGGTAAGGGTAATTGTTGGCCTCAGTTAAAAACAATTCTATAAAACTTTCAACCTTGCTTTTAAATGGCATGTCGGATGCCATAACAGCATCAAGGCGGGTTGTTAAAGCAAGCATAGCTTCCTTAAACACCTGCTCAATTAAAACATCCTTAGTGCGGAAATAGTAATTTAACAAGGTGCGGCTTACACCGGCCGCGTCGGCAATATCCTGGGTATTGGCGTGGAGCCGCCCCTCGGCAAAAAAAATGTGTTTTGCGGTGTCCTTAATTAATTGCTCGGCACCTGTGTCCCTTATCGGCATAAACAAACCTGGCGTTTAACCGGGCACACTATTACGCCCGGCTGCATCAACAACTGATGACAGGGCAAAAGTGGCTCAATTATCGTTTTTGCAGAATGTTTAAAGGATGGCGCAATATGTCAAAAAGTCGTTTTTACTAAAAACATTGTAATGAAATGGTAATAATAGTTACAGTGTTGCAACGATACTTTTCATTTGCAATTAAAATTATAACGGAATATATTATTTAATGGATCTTTGAGATTGGGCTGAGAAGAATTTCTCCAGGGAGGGCTACAGGCTTATAAAGGCGTTTGACGGTATTTACTGGGACTGGTACCGCATTGTTTTTTGAAAAACTTGCTAAAAAAGAATTGATCAGCAAAGTTGAGATAGGCAGCAATCTGGGCTATGGTTAACGAGGGGTCGTTAAGGGCAACTTTAGCTTCCAGGATCACGATCTCGTCAATGAACTCGCCGGCGGTTTTGCCGGTTATTTCCTTTACAGTTTGCGAAAGGTATTTAGGGGTGATATTCAGCATGGCAGCGTAAGCCTGTACGCTTCTTTCTTCCTTAAAATGCTGCGGAAGGATTTTTAAAAACCTAAAGGTCAGTTCTTCCTTACGCGTACCTTTTACTTCCGCTATTTTTTGTTGCTTTTGATATAGTGCACCGATCTCATAAATAAAACCGGTAAAAATGCTTAGCACAACTTCATCCTGGAATGCCAGATCATTACGATTATCCATTTTACTTTCAAGGATTTTCATAATTGATATAAGATTATCGGCCGGCTCCTGATCAATAACCAGTAACGGATTTACCTGCGATGATAAAAAATCAAACGCTTCCACATTTTTTGTGTGGATACTGGTAGCAGATAGATAAGCCGAGGTAAATATGATCGAGGTAAGCCTGCAATCTGGCGAAACATTCAGAAACTGGCGAACGGTATTGGGCGCTACCATCAGGATGTTATTCTTTTTTAAGTTGTACTCCAAAAGGTTGGCATTAATTGATAGCTCACCTTCATGAACAAGCGTTAAAAAAAAATGGTCTGACCGGAAGGGATGCAAAATAGGCACCTCAATATCCCCCGGATTAAACGACATAATATGCAGGCCTTTATACTGATTGGTAACACCAAGCGGAGCAAGCAATTGCTCCATGGTATGCATCTGTACAGGTCGGATATCTTTCGGCATAGGGCAATAATAACTATTATTTGCACGAATTATTACGCCTCGTCCGGGCATTCGTGTATATCAGCTCATTGACGGGAACGAAATCCCCTTAATTTTTCTGAACAACTCAACCGCATACAGATCGGTCATGCCCGAAACAAAGTCAAGAACGGTCTGGATCTTTGAATAATCGTCATTGGCTTTGGTTAAAAACTGTTTAGGGATCAGTTCGATCAGTTTCTCGTGGTATTTTGAATTATTTTTTAAATAAGCAGGGACAAACTCTTCCAATAAACCACCCATTACCTTATAACCAGCAACTTCCTTTTGCACTACCGAACTATAGTTGTAGATCTTTTTTACAGAAACCTTTTCGATTGCTTTCATGGCAGACCGGAGCGGTTCTTCAATCGCATCCATCAGCGCCGAATTAAAATCACCGTTCATGATCTCTTCCTGTTTGTCATAAAACAGATTTGAACATTGGTTTACCAAAGTATTTATGGCTATTGCCCTCAAATAGCCAACTTTGGCATCTGTATCATCAAACTCTTCCAGTCGCTCTTCCATCCTGGGAATAGTACACAACGGTATTAGCAATGCTTTCACTTCCTCATAGGAGAGTATT
Source organism: Mucilaginibacter rubeus (assembly GCF_014643835.1). Taxonomy (GTDB): domain Bacteria; phylum Bacteroidota; class Bacteroidia; order Sphingobacteriales; family Sphingobacteriaceae; genus Mucilaginibacter; species Mucilaginibacter rubeus. Next base: position 272,713 of record NZ_BMKD01000002.1, read on the forward strand.
TTAAGGCGATGGGCATCTTCCAGATCAACGACATTGTAGCAAATATCATCCGCAGCTTCAACCAGGTACACCAGGGGATGCCTTTTGTAAATAAGTTCATCGTCCTCTACCCTGATCAAACCCAAATCATTGGCTATCTTTTCAAAGTCCTGTTGCTCGGAAGCGAAAAATCCGTATTTCTTTCGGTAGATGATACCCTTTTTATGCCCGGCTACAGATGAACAGGGGTATTTTGCAATAGAAGCGATGGTTGAATAAGTCAATGCCAAACTCCCCCGGCCTTTACCGGCAAACGGATGCGTTAATAATCTCAGGGCATTGGCGTTACCTTCAAAATGAGTGAGATCTTCCCATTGCTGCGCAGTAACAGTGTCTTTGTAATCCTTACCTGCTCCTTCCGCAAAATAATGTGAAATGGCTGATTCGCCCGAATGACCAAAGGCGGGATTACCCAAATCATGGGCTAAGCAGGCGGCAGCCACCATATTACCGATCTCACTGATCAGCGGATATTTCCTTTCTACATCCGGATCTTCTTTAAGCATCCGGTTGAAATGCATCCGCCCTAATGAACGGCCCACACTGGCTACCTCCAAACTATGGGTAAGCCGGTTATGTACAAAAATACTTCCCGGTAGAGGGAATACCTGGGTTTTGTTCTGTAACCTCCTGAATGGGGATGAAAAAATTATCCGGTCGTAGTCCCGCTGAAATTCTGACCGCGCATCGATATGGTTTGCAATATATTTATCCTCGTAACCCCAGCGCTTTGCCGATAACAGTTGATCCCAGTTCATTATAGTTTGATGTATATAGAGCGGCAAAAGTAGCTATTATGCATGAAAGAAATAATAGGCTACACCACCTCAAAATGCTGCCTTAATTTCTCTTCTTCCAAATCAAGCAGATCTAATTGCTGCTTTACAATATCATCGCTGATATTTTCTTTTTTATTCAGTGTAAGTAACAAGGCCCGCTGCTGATCCATTACATCATTTAAAATTAAGCGGTAATCATGATAAAAATTATCGGCGCGTTGTTCACTGCCATCTTTTTCCCAGTCTTTCAGCAGTTCCATATCGGCACTCAACCTTAACCTGAATGCCTTGATCATATCGTTGCCGTCTAATCTATCGGCATATTTATCTTCAAGTATTTGTAAAGCTAACCTCGATAACTTTTTCCTGACCAACTGTTTTTGCTGTTCCGGCGAAACGGTATAGTCGCGATCGGGCATATTTACAAACTTCACCAATAAGGGCAACGTAAGGCCCTGAACAACCAGTGTAAACATGATCACCACGAATGTAATAAACAAAATAAGGTTACGTTGAGGAAAGGCAGCGCCCGACGGTAAAAGCTCGGGGATACTCAAGGCAGCGGCAAGTGAAACCACACCCCGCATCCCTGCCCAACCCAGCAATAACGGCCCCTTCCAACCCGGGCTCGGATCGGCAGTGGTAATGTAACGGCTAATGAATACGGTAAATACAGAGGCACCAAAAGTACTGGCTAAACGGGCCAGTATCAGTACACCGGTTATAATGAGGCTATAATTTATCGCCGGTTTCAAACCTTCGGGCCCAAGCGCCTTGATGATCACCGGAAATTCTAACCCTATCAGTATAAAAACGAAACCGTTTAAAACAAAGGCAACTGTTTCCCAAACGTTAACCCCCTGCAACCGGCTGCGGTAACTTAATATCACGTGCCGTTGTGACGACAGGAACAACCCGCCGCTTACTACAGCCAGCACTCCCGAAAAGTGAAACTCTTCGGCCGCCATATACATGGCATACGGTGTAATAAACGTAAGGATAATATCAATATTGGCAGTAGTTGGCAACCATCGGTGTATGGTATAAAAAACCAAACCTACTGCCAATCCTATAACGATACCCATTACAATCACCAGTACAAAACTTAGCGTGGCTTGTCCTAATGCAAATTTGCCTGTAACAACCGCGGCAAGCGCAAACCTGAATATCACTAAACTTGATGCATCGTTCATCAAGCTTTCGCCCTCAACAATGGCGATAAAGCGTTTAGGTATTTTAATATTTTTAAGGATATTGCTTGCTGATACAGCGTCAGGTGGTGAAATTATCCCACCGAGCAAAAAACCCAGGGGCAGGGTAAAACCCGCTATCAGGCTGTTTGACACAACCGCGATTAAACATGATGTTAAAATAACGATCAGAAACGCAAAGCTGGAGATCACCCTGCGCCATTTCCAGAAATCCTTCCAGGAAGTGTTCCACGCCGATTCATACAACAAAGGCGGCAGAAAAATAACAAAGATCAGATCGGGCTGTATTTCGATACCTTTCAGAAAAGGAACGAAACCAAGAGGTAAACCGATTAAAACCAATAATATAGGATAAGCTATTTTGATTTTTTGCCCCAGCATTACCACAAAAAGGATAACTATTAACAGGCAGGTACATTGAACAATAACGTGATGCAGCATGTAGCTAAAATACAATTATTGATTGAGTAAAATTTAGATCGCACTTTTTTACCCTTATTCAGAAAACATGAACAAATAATAGTTTTATCTGTTACAGAGACATTCAAGGGCGCAATTGAAATAAAAAACGAACTCTAAAACGATAAAATCCTAACAAACAGGGATAAAAAATAAAAATAATGTCATTTTATATCAAAAAAAATACAAACTTATTTTAACAGCTTCAAATATTTTAGTATTTTCGCAATCATGGCGCCGACGATAAAAAAAATATTCTTCGCATTATTTTTTTTCCAGCTTGCAATAGCTGTAGCCCCTGCTAACGCCGAATCAATTTTAACCCACTACAAAAAATCCGGCCCGGCTGCCGATTTAATTTCCCGTACCCATCAAAGGATCATCGGTCAAATTCAGCAGCAGGAAGTACAGGATGATTCACCCGATTCGGATACCAACGAAGCTCACCATAACCGTAACATCATACGCTTTTTACCCAGCCGGGTAAATTATTCGTCGGCACTAATGCCTGGTCAGCAGGCCTCACTTGCAGATGTTATATCATTAGTCGAAAAACGACAAAACCAGAATAAATCCATCAAAGGCTTTTTGCCTGCATATTACAATTTTCTTTTCAGGCTCAGCCCGTTCTGATCCCTTTTCCGTTTCAGATGCCCTTTGCGGCAAATCCATGTTTTATAAATCAAATTTTAACATTGGCTAATAGTACGTGATTAGCACTGCTATGCCTATAATCTATCCGGAAAAAAATGAAAAGAATCATCATTTATATACCCCTGCTGGCCATGGCTGCCGGTATACTTGTCACGGGTTGCTCATCAAAAGCTAAAACCAGTAACGAAGCCACTGCGGCAGATACACTGCAATTACCAGTGCTTACTTTAAATACAAGAGATACCGTTCTTCAAAAATCATACGTTGCCGACATCCAGGCACAGAAAAACATCGAGATCCGTTCACGTGTTCGCGGCTTCCTCGAAAAAATATACATCGATGAAGGAAAGCAGGTAAAAAAAGGCCAGCTTTTATTTAAACTTAACGACCAGGAATTTAAAGTAAACCTGTCAAAAGCTAAAGCCGCGTTAAGTAATGCCATGGCTGCTGCCAAAGCAACTGAACTCGAGGTAGCAAGGGTTAAGCTACTGGTTGACAAGAAAGTAATCTCCAAATCAGAACTGGAAGTTGCTGAATCAAAGATGAGCGCTGACCGGGCAACTATTGAAGAAGCACGCTCGATGGTGCAAAGCGCCGAAGACCAACTGGCTTACACTTACATCCGTGCGCCGTTTGATGGCATCATCGACAGGATACCGCTTAAATCGGGTAGTTTGATTGATGAGGGAACCCTACTTACAAGTTTATCGGATATCAGTTCGATGTATGCTTATTTCAGTTTCCCTGAAAATGAATACCTGCAATACATCCGCAAAAAAGAATCGGCACCGGGCCAAACAAGTGATAAGGTTAAACTGGTATTAGCCGATGGGCTGGACTTCCCCTACCAGGGCGAAATAGAAACTGTAGAAGCAGAAATTGAACAAAAAACAGGTTCTATCAACTTCAGGGCGAAGTTTCCTAACCCTAACAAGCTGTTAAGGCATGGCGCTACCGGTAAACTTTTTATCTCTACTAAAGCCGATAGCGTGATCATGGTGCCACAGCAGTCGGTGTTTGATATCCAGGATAAAAGTTACGTATACATAGTCGACAAGGATAATAAACTACATATGCAAGCCTTTTCGCCGCAAACTCGTTTTTCTACCTATTACATTGTAAAAGACGGCTTAAAGGCAGGCGACAGAATCTTGTACCAGGGAGCGCAGAACGTACGTGACGGCATGATCATTAAACCAGGGAAAATGGCAAAAGATTCGTTGCTGGCAATGAAATAATTTATTGCTGATGTTTCCTTTTTCCGGCTGCGTAAAACGCGCGGCACGGGTTTATTGTACACTTACCCTAACAAACTATGTTCGAAACTTTTATAAAGCGACCAGTGCTGTCGCTTGTTATCTCATTGATAATTACCATGCTGGGTGTGCTGGCGTTGATAACGCTGCCCGTTACCCAGTTTCCTGATATTGTACCGCCATCGGTAACAGTAACGGCCAACTACACCGGTGCCAATGCCGAGGTGTGCGCCAAAGCTGTGGCTACCCCGTTGGAACGCGCTATTAACGGTGTGCCCGGCATGACCTACATGTCGACCGTTTGCAGTAACGATGGCTTAACGGTGATCCAGATCTACTTTAATGTTGGGGTTGACCCCGACCAAGCCGCGGTTAACGTTCAAAACCGCGTAGCCACCATTATTGACGAAATGCCGGAAGAAGTGATCAAAGCCGGTGTTACTACAGAAAAAGAAGTAAACAGTATGCTGATGTACCTGAACATCATGAGCCAGGATACCAGCATGGACGAAAAATTCATCTATAACTTCACCGATATCAACGTTTTACAGGAACTTAAACGAATTGATGGTGTAGGCCGTGCCGAGATCATGGGCGCCAAAGAATACTCAATGCGGGTATGGCTTAAGCCAGACAGGATGATGGCCTACAAGGTATCAACCGATGAGGTGATAGATGCCATCCGTGCGCAAAACGTTGAAGCCGCACCGGGTAAAACCGGCCAAAGCTCAGATAAAACCCCTCAGATGCTGCAATATGTATTGCGCTATCCGGGTAAATTCTTTGAGCCAAAACAATACGAAAACATTGTGATCCGTGCCGAGGAAGACGGTTCGGTATTAAGATTGAAAGAAATTGCTGATGTTGAATTCGGTTCCCTAACCTACAGTATGGTATCCAATACTGATGGCAAGCCTTCGGCATCAATCATGATAAAACAACGCCCCGGTTCTAATGCCCGCGAGGTGATCAACAACATTAAAACCCGCATGGCCGAGCTTAAAGAAAGCTCATTTCCGGCCGGGATGACCTTTAACGTAAACTATGATGTATCACGCTTTTTGGATGCATCCATACATGAAGTATTACGTACGCTGGTTGAGGCTTTCATCCTGGTTTTCATTGTAGTATTCATTTTTCTGCAGGATTTCCGGTCGACGTTAATTCCCGCCCTGGCTGTACCTGTAGCTCTCATCGGTTCACTGTTTTTTATGCAGATGCTGGGGTTCTCTATCAACCTGCTCACGCTCTTCGCCTTGGTGTTAGCCATCGGTATTGTGGTAGATAACGCGATTGTAGTAGTTGAAGCCGTGCACGTAAAAATGACCGAAAACCACATGAACGCCATGGATGCCACCATCAGCGCCATGCGCGAGATCAGCGGAGCTATTGTGGCTATCACACTGGTCATGTCGGCTGTGTTTGTTCCGGTCGCCTTTATGTCGGGGCCTGTTGGAGTATTTTACCGGCAGTTTTCGCTTACGCTGGCTATTTCCATTGTGATATCGGGCGTCAATGCTTTGACGCTGACCCCTGCCCTTTGTGCCATCATGCTCAAGCACAACCATGCGCCTAAAAAGAAAAACCTGATGCAGCGCTTTTTTGGCGGTTTTAATGATAAATACAACAGGTTACAAGGCAGGTATGCAACCTTCATGACCTACCTTTCGCCGCGCAGGGGTATTACTTTGATATTGCTGGCGGGCTTCTTTATCCTTACCTGGGGAACCAGTGCTATTTTGCCAACGGGCTTTATCCCAACTGAAGACCAGGGTATGCTTTACGTGAACGTAACCACCCCGGCAGGTGCTACAGTTGAGCGTACCGAACAGGTGCTGAAAGAGATTGAAGCCAAAACCAAATCGATGAAATCTATAGAATCGGTTTCAACCCTTTCGGGTTACAGCTTGGTGAATGAGATTGCCGGTGCATCGTACGGCATGGCCATGATCAACCTTAAACCATGGGATGAGCGCAGTGAATCATTAGACGATATCATCGCCGAACTAACCGCTAAAACGAAGAATATCGGCGATGCATCTATTCAGTTCTTTCCCCCGCCTACCGTACCGGGCTTTGGTAACGCCAGCGGTTTCGAGATAAGGGTACTTGATAAAAGCGGCCAGGGCGATTTGCAGAAAGCTGCCGATGTAACCAAAAACTTTGTAAATGCGCTTAACGCTTCACCGGAAATTGCCGGGGCATTTACCAGCTTCGATCCTAACTTCCCGCAGTATATGATCTCTGTCGACCAGCAAACGGCAGCCCAAAAGGGCATTACGATTGATAAAGCCATGTCGACCCTGCAAACGTTGATGGGGAGCTTCTATGCTTCCAATTTCATCCGTTTCGGGCAGATGTACAAAGTGATGGTACAGGCCTCGCCCGAATACAGGTCGCGCCCGGAGGATGTACTTAACCTGCAGGTTAAGAACGATAAAGGCGAGATGGTACCTTTCTCCACCTTCATTAAAATGGAAAAAGTATTTGGCCCCGAACAACTTACCCGCTATAATATGTACACGTCGGCCATGGTTACCGGCGATGCAGACAAAGGCTTCAGCAGCGGCGATGCCATTAAAGCCATTGAACGTATTGCTGCCGAAAAACTGCCGAAAGGCTATGCCTTTGAATGGTCGGGTATGACGCGCGAGCAGATCCTTTCAGGTAACCAGGCTATTTACATCTTTGTGATCTGTTTGATCTTTGTTTATCTGCTGCTGGCTGCCCAATACGAAAGCTTTTTGCTGCCGCTTCCGGTTATCCTTTCATTGCCTACAGGTATTTTCGGCGCGTTCTTCTTCCTGAAGATCACCGGGCTCGAAAACAACATTTATGCCCAGGTGGCACTGGTAATGCTTATCGGCTTGTTAGGTAAAAATGCCATCCTTATTGTTGAGTTCGCTATCCAGCGGCAAAAAGAAGGATTGAGCGTGCTAAAAGCCGCTATTGAAGGTGCAGTATCCCGTTTACGGCCAATCCTCATGACCTCGCTGGCGTTCATAGCCGGTTTGATCCCGCTTTGCGTAGCCAGTGGCGCCGGCGCTATGGGTAACCGTTCTATCGGTACCGCTGCTGCCGGAGGGATGCTGATGGGAACTATTTTCGGATTGATCCTTATTCCGGGTTTGTATGTCATCTTCGCCGGTTTGGCCGAACGAAATAAAAAGAAGAAGCCGGGCACAGAAGTAACTCATCATGAGCTCGATATCGTTAATAATTAATTAATATCTGCAATGCTAAAAAAAGCAATTTTCTATATATTTAATACGGCACTTTTGGTAGTGATCATGGCCGGCTGTAAAAGTTACAAACCGGTCACGGGCCAGGAAGTGGCTGCTAATCTGCCATCGTCATTCAATAACAGTACTGATACGGTAACAATTGCGGCCTTACCAATAGGCCAGTTTTTTGCCGATCAGAGGCTCGTTAACCTGATTGACACAGCCCTTAAAGCAAACCCTGATTTGTTAAGCGCCCTGCAAAGGGTTGAAGCCGCGCGGGCCAATCTACGGTTCAACGCCTCAAAGCTTTTACCTACCATAAACCTGGCCGCCAACGCAGGGGTTGAAAAATATGGTGATTATACCCAAAACGGCGTAGGTAATTACGACACCAATTTTTCAAATAACATCAATAGCGATCAGCATATCCCCAATCCTGTACCTAACTATTTCCTGGGCTTTCAAAGCTCGTGGGAGGTTGACCTTTGGGGCAAGCTAAACAACCAGAAAAAGGCCGCCTTTGCCCGTTTCCTGGCCAGCCAAAGCGGATATCGCCTGGTAACAACAGCCCTCACTGCCCAAATTGCAGGGCTTTATTACCAGTTACTGGCTTACGATACCGAATTAGGCATCATCAAAAAAAACATCAGGCTGCAGGAACACGCCCTGGAGATCGTTAAAATCCAAAAACTGGGTGGCCGCGCTACGGAGTTGGCTGTGCAGCAATTTGAAGCGCAGTTGGCCCGTACCAAAGGTTTGGAGTTTACCACCCGCCAGCAGATCACCGAAACCGAAAATCAACTCCGCTTTTTAACCGGAAGTTATACCGGCATGGTAACACGGGACACCTCTATCATGAAAACGAAACTACCGGTGGTTGTTGGTACAGGAGTTCCATCGCAAATGTTACTGAACCGCCCGGATATCCGAAGTGCGGAGCTGGAGCTTACCGCCATGAACGCGGATATCAAAGCGGCAAGGGCAAACTTTTTCCCTACTTTAACTTTAACTCCTTATGTTGGCTATAACAGCTTCAGGGCAAACCTGTTGTTTGATCCGGCTTCGTTTACTTATGGTATTTTAGGGGGCATCACCGCTCCGATTTTTAACCGCAAAGCAATCAAAGCCGAATATGAGCGGACTATAGCTGAACAGAAAATAGCGGTGTACAACTATCAAAAAAGTATCCTTTCCGGTTTCCAGGAAGTAAAGAATAATTTGAGCGGGATAGAGAATTTTAACCGCGCTTTTGAATTTAAACAACAGGAGCTGCAATCGCTAAACAATGCCTTGTCTGTAGCTAACGATCTGTACCTTGTTGGCCGGGCCAATTATTTAGAGATCATCACAGCCCAGCGCAGCGTACTTGACGCCGAGCTTGAACTGGCCGGTATTAAGCGGGATATTTTCTTAAGCTCGGTTAATTTATACCAGGCTGTGGGCGGTGGTTGGAGATAAATAGATAGATAACATTAATAGAAAAAGGGTACTTATTTAGGTACCTTTTTTGTTTCTATGGGTCATCAAAAGCGTGGAAATGTGCGATTCCCCTCTTGAGAGGTTGTAGGGCGTGTTTCAGCATTTTTGCTAAACACGCAGCAGAAACACCCTTGCCGTCGCTCTTTTCCTGCGCGCCGCCTCTCTGCCCACAAAATTGTTGCGTATAATCAGCAAGGCGTTTGTTTTGCCCCTCTGGGGCAAAGGATATTTCTATTTTTCAGCTACAAACCTTTTGCACCTCTGGTGCACCTGTTTTTAAGCGCGTCTAAAGTAATACCGGTCTGTTAAATAGTAAAAGTCCCCCAGAGGGGGAAAAGGTTTGTAGAATAGCATCCTACCCTTATCCGAACCCCAGAGGGGTTCAACTAACCTGATTACTAAATTGGCAACAGCTATTTGACCATTATTTTGCGGGTGAGCTTAAACTTTCAGGGAGGGAATTGAAAAATACACGCCACACCCGTCACAAATCCATTACACAAATCAAATTACATCGCAATAATATTAACCAGTAGTATAAATTGCTTAATATAGTGGTTCCGGTGTTTACCAAACGAAGCACCGGTTGACTGACTAATACTTAAACAATTAACACAAATGATCAAACTTTTAAAGCATGCATTGATCACTCCATCAATTGCTGTACTGGCGTTTAACGCGGTTGCCCAAACCGCCGCGCAACCAAAGCTTATTGAAAAGGTTACCCGTAAGGGAACCGAGCTGGTGATCCCCTATGAAAAATATGTATTACCTAATGGCCTTACGGTTATTTTGGCCGAAGACCACTCCGATCCGCTGGTTCATGTGGATATCACCTATCACGTAGGTTCGGCACGTGAGGAGATCGGTAAATCAGGCTTCGCCCACTTTTTTGAGCACATGATGTTTCAGGGGTCAGATCATGTAGCCAATGGCGATCATTTTAAGATCATCACCGAAGCCGGCGGTACCCTAAACGGTTCAACTAACCGCGACCGTACCAACTATTATGAAACCGTACCCGCCAATCAGCTGGAAAAAATGCTTTGGCTGGAGTCGGACAGGATGGGCTTCCTGCTCGATGCTGTCACCCAACAAAAATTTGAGGTGCAGCGTGCAACCGTAAAAAACGAACGCGGGCAAAACTACGATAACCGCCCATACGGTTTAGTTAGCCAGTATGCATCAAAAACACTTTATCCATACGGCCACCCATATTCATGGCTTACCATTGGCTATATTGAGGAGCTGAATAAAGTAGGCGTAAACGATCTTAAAAACTTTTTCCTGAGATGGTACGGCCCTAATAATGCCACGCTAACCATTGGCGGCGATCTTAACCCAAAACAAACCCTTGCCTGGGTGAGCAAATATTTTGGCGGGATCCCAAGAGGTCCTGTGGTAAAGAATATGTCTTTACCTGCACCTGTGTTAAAGGCCGACAGGTATGTATCCTACACGGATAATTACGCCAAGTTCCCCTTGTTATCTGTAAGCTATCCGGGCGTAAAGATCTATGATAAAGACATGTCGCCTCTTGATGCTTTATCGGCCATCATCGGCCAGGGCCGTAACTCTATCTTTTACAAAAACTTTGTAAAAACCCGTAAGGCGGCACAGGCCACCATGAGTTCATCCAATACCGAACTGGCCGGTGAGATCAGCATGCGGGTTGTACCTTTCCCTGGTCAAACTTTAGGTGATGCAAAAAAACTGGTAGATGAATCCTTAGCCGAGTTTGAGAAAAAAGGTGTAAGTGATGATGACCTGGCCCGCTTTAAAGCCACTGCCGAAGCCGATTATATCAACAGTTTATCGAGCGTAAGCGGTAAAGTATCTGAACTGGCGCAGGCACAAACCTTTACCGGTAACCCCAACCAAATTGGCCGCGAACTTGCTGCTATCCGGGCGGTAACCAAAGAGGATGTAATGCGCGTTTATAACCAGTACATTAAAGGTAAACCGGCGGTAATATTAAGCGTATTGCCTAAAGGCGGTAACCTGCAACCTGTAGCACCCGATAATTTTACTGTTGATACCACAGGTTACAAAGCACCGGATTATGGCTATAATGGTTTAACCTATCACAAGCCTAAAGATAGTTTTGATCGTGCCGCAAAACCGGGCGTTGGCTCTAACCCGGCCATTAAAGTTCCGGCTATATGGTCGGCCAATACACCAAATGGCATCAATATCATCGGTACTCAAAATAACGAGATCCCATCGGTATCTATGTCGATCTCTATTAAAGGCGGTGGTTTGTTTGCCATCAACAACCCATCAAAAGCGGGTTTGGCAGGTATTGTCGGCCGTATGATGAATGAAGAAACCCAGAAATACACTGCCGAAGATTTCAACTCCGAACTGGATAAACTGGGCAGCAGTATCACTTTTTATGCCAGTTTAGATCAGATTGATGCTGAGGTATCGTCGCTTACCAAAAACCTGGGCAAGACAATGTCCCTGCTCGAAGAAAGGTTATATCACCCGAAATTTACCCAGGACGCGCTCGACAGGATCAAGAAGCAAACTTTGGAAGGCTTTAAACAAGCTAAAACCCAACCTGCAGGCGTAGCCAGCACAGTTTACAGCAAAATCCTTTATGGTACCGATAACGTACGCACTTACGCCGCGGGCGGTAATGAAGAAACTGTTGCAGGTATAACATTGCAGGATGTTCAGGACTATTACGATAAAAACTTTTCGCCATCGTTAACCAAAATTGTTGTGGTAGGCGATGTTAGCGAGGCATCTGCAAAAAGCGCGCTCGCTTTCCTCAATACCTGGAAGGATAAAAAGGTGACCATCCCGGCTCCTGCTGAGGGTAAAACATTTGATAAAACCACTTTATACCTGGTTGATATCCCAGGCGCGGCACAATCTGAGATCCGTATTGGGTATCTGGATAAACTAAACTATGATGCAACAGGCGATTATTATAAGCTGAACATAGCTAACTACATTTTAGGAGGCGCTTTCAACAGTCACATCAATCTTAACCTGCGTGAGAAAAAAGGCTGGACATATGGAGCCCGTTCATCTTTCAGTTCGGGTAAATATGGCGGCGACTTCACCGCTTCGGCCGGCGTATTGGCTACGGCTACCGATAGCTCGGTGGTTGAGTTTATGAAGGAGATCACCAACTACCAAAAAACCGGGATTACACCCGAAGAATTGAAGTTCACCCAAACTTCTATCGGCCAGAGTGATGCCCGTCGTTATGAAACCAACGCCCAAAAAGCGGCGTTTTTATCGCGCATCCAGGAGTACAGCCTTAAACCTACTTTTGTTGACGAGCAAAGCAAGATACTATCGACCATTACTCCCGCCGAGATCAATGGGCTTGCTTCAAAATACCTCAATCCCGACAACATGATCATTTTGGTTGTTGGCGATAAGGCAAGGATCTATCCGGGCCTGCAAAAACTGGGCTACCCGATTGTTGAGCTTGATGCTGATGGCAAGCCAAAGCAATAAATTAACCTAACAACAAGCGGATAAATCCCTTATACCCTAACCGGTATAAGGGATTTTTATTTAAAAAACCAATCCTTTACAGTTTAGCACCAACCCTGCAGGTGTTATTTATGCCGCTGCTTTGCAACTGAAAAGTTACCATTCAAAACCTATTTACTAACATTGATTTAACCTAAATTGAATACACAAAGTTCAATTTTGAAAGGTTGATATAGTGCTTATGGCAACTGCCAAAGCCGGTAATGGTAATATTTAAGTTTTAACTGTTAGCGTGCAAGCACTGCACCGGCCTTGTAATGGCACAATAATATCCCAACAGGAGCATGTGAATGCGTATTCCTGTTTCTTTTAGTTCCCCTAAATCTTTCCGGTTTTAAAATTTACGCAGCGTAAACGCATTTGCTATGTATTGTATCTATCTATCATAAAAAACAACATTATGAAAATTAACAACCTACTTATTGGCCTGGGTTTAGCTTTAACCTTTGCCGGATGTTCCAAAGACCTTAAAAACTCGCCTACCCCGCCCAAAACCGGCGATACTACAGCAAGCCCTCCTGCCCCGGTTCCTTATTCCATTACCGAAGGTTTTGAACAGGGAAGCAAAACCGCCTATGCAGCAGCCGATGTAACCCTGAGCACCGGAAGCTGGAATTTTAGCGATGCGCTGATAGGCAATCTCGCTGCCGACCTTAAAGATGGCAGTAAATCTGTAAGGCTCCGTACCGGGGATATCGCGATGAATTTTGATATCAAAGGCCTTACTACGTTATACATTAAACACGGTAAATATGGCAGCGATGCCACATCGACCTGGCAGTTGCTAATGTCGACCGACGGCGGGGCGAATTACACGCAGGTAGGTACCGATATTACTGAAACCAATACCACACTGGTAACCGACTCATTTAAAGTGAGCGTTACGGGTAAAGTTAGGTTTGAGATCAAAAAAGCTGGCACAACCCGCATCAATATTGACGATATTACCTTTAAGGGTACCGGCGATCCGGGCATCACCGTTGGCATACCCGATACAGGCGGCGGCGATACTACCGGCACATCAAACTCAGCAACACCAAGGGACGTTACCGCCGGTGCAGACGCCCCGCCTACAAGCGGCGATAACAGCAACCTGCTTTTTGGCAACCCCTCCAATGCCCTTTCAACACTGGCATCTAAGGATAACTACCTGATAGACCAGAAGTATTACGTAGAATCATACAACGCCACCAAAGGCGAACCAAACTGGGTAAGCTGGCACCTTGACGCGACCAATACCACCAATGCGACTGGTCGTTTGGATAATTTTGCCGGCTGGAGCGGGATTCCTTCCGGCTGGTACCAGGTAGAAAGCAACAGCTATTCGGGCAGCGGGTTCGACAGGGGGCATAACTGTCCCTCGGCCGATCGTACCAGTTCAGCCAACGCTAACTCATCAACCTTCCTGATGACCAATATGATACCACAGGCACCGCAAAATAACCAGCAAACCTGGGCCAATCTTGAAAATTACCTGCGCGAACAAGTGGCAGCCGGCAACGAAGTTTATATCATTATGGGGAGTTACGGTACAGGTGGAACAGGTTCAAACGGGACTGCCAGTACCATCAATAATGGCCACGTAAATGTACCCAGCAACGTTTGGAAAGTCGCCCTGATCATCCCCAAAGGTGACGGCGACGTTGCGAGGGTTACCGCTTCAACCAGGGTTATCGCGGTAAACACCCCTAATGTTAACACCATCAACTCCGACTGGACCAAGTACATAACAACTATCAAAGATATTGAAACAGCAACCGGTTATACCTTACTGTCAAACCTGCCAACTGCGGTTAGGACAGCGCTTGAAGTTAAGGTAGATACCGGTGCTTCGGGAACATAAGAAATTGGTAATTGAAAAAGGAAAGCCGGGAGTGTAAATATTTCCGGCTTTTTGTTGGCTTTTTCGCGGGTGTTCAATTTTTGAAAAACGGGTGTTCAACTTTCAGAAGCCAAATATTACAACACATTGAGTATCAGCACTAAGATGTTCAAATTTCGCCATTGGACATTTCTTGATATTTATAACACATTGATTATCAATGGATAAAATCCAGGCAAAAACAAGAAGTGTTCACACTTTTAAAAATTGAACACCAGGTGTTTGTCTTGCTAAATATTTAAATCCTGTGAACTCCAAAGGTGAAATGACAAAGGAGGCCTGTCAGTCTGAACTTGTCGAAGACTCGCGCGCAGAGGCCCGCCCACCATGCTTCGACAAGCTACCCATGACCCTTACTTTATTTTGTCATGGGTATACTGATAGTATAGTGAGCGGATCAATCCACTCCTTTTACATTCATTTTAAAGGTGTAAACTGCCTTTGATGCGGTTATAAATAATACGTCTTTGTTTTTGCCGCCGAAGCAAATGTTGGCAGTCCATGGTTCATCGATATCGATGTGGCCAATCTTTTCGCCTTTGGGATTAACAATGGTAACGCCTTTGCCGCACATATAAATATTGCCATGCTCATCTATCGTCATGCCATCGCAGCCCGTAGCTATAAACAGGGTGCGGTTAGATAATGTACCATCTTTATTGATATCGTAACGATAGGTTTTGTTATCGCCGATATCGGCTACATACAAAGTCTTACCATCCGGCGTACCGATGATGCCATTGGGGCGTACAAACTTATCATCGACCATAACAGCCGGTGCTTTTCCTTTGGCCAGGAAGTATAATTTTTGCCCGTCAAGGTCGGGTTGTTTGCGGGTCCAGTAATCTCGTTGATAGTAGGGATCTGTTATGTAGATGCCCCCGTCCGGGCGCACCCAAACATCATTAGGGCCGTTAAACTTATGCCCCTGATAATCTTTCAGCAAAATAGTAACCTTTCCTTTAGGGCTGATAGACCAAAGCTGATCATCGGCATCAGCACAGCTAATGAGGTTGCCTTTTTTATCAAAATACATCCCGTTTGAGCGGCCAGCGCTATCCAGGAAAACAGAAAGCTTGCCATTGGTATCATATTTCCAGATCTTGTTGTTTGGCTGATCGGTAAAAAACACATTGCCTTTTTTATCGACAGCCGGCCCCTCGGTAAAGGAGAATTGTTTGGCAACCAGTTGGGGTTTTGTATTGGGGTCGTACAAATTGGCATCGGTTTGTGCAAACACTTTAACAGAGAGCGCCGATATCAATAAAATGAAAGTAGAGACTTTTTTCATGGTTTACGGAATGTTATAATGGTTTTGCTAAAGTAATATGTTTTTGAGACCGATTATTTTAAAGGAGTAAAATATTTGATACAAGTGGTAGTTTTGTAGGATTGAAGATAAACCCACCTGACTACGCTTACCAAACACATTTTTGATCGGTGTGATAGCGTGATAACTTAAAAAACCTTACTTTTGCACCTTTATTAAAATACCGTACATCACATGAGTATTGCATTATCCGAACAGGAGATCATTCGCCGCAAATCTTTACAGGAGCTACGTGCACTGGGAATTAACCCTTACCCTGCCGAAGCTTTTAATGTTAACGCCTGGGCACAGGATATAGCCGATAATTTTAAGGATAAACCCGAGGCCTACCAGGATGTTGTAATTGCCGGCCGCATCATGACCCGTCGTATTATGGGCAGCGCTTCTTTTGCCGAACTGCAGGATTCAACCGGTCGTGTGCAGATCTACCTGAAACGCGATGATATTTGCCCTGGCGAGGATAAGACCTTATATAATACCGTATTCAAAAAACTACTGGACATTGGCGACTACGTTGGCGTAAAAGGCTATGTGTTTCTTACTCAAACAGGCGAGATCTCGGTTCACGTACGTGAGCTGGTTGTGCTTTCAAAATCTCTGAAACCGCTACCAGTTGTTAAGCGCGAAGAAGACGGAACTATCCATGATGGTTTTACCGACCCTGAACTGCGTTACCGCCAGCGTTACGTGGATTTAACGGTTAACCCCGATTATAAACAAATTTTCATCAACCGCTCAAAAGTGATCAGCGCTATGCGCGGTTACTTTAATACCCAGGGATGGATGGAAGTGGAAACCCCTATTCTGCAGCCTGTGCATGGTGGTGCAGCGGCCCGTCCGTTTGCTACGCACCATAACACGCTGGATATGCCCTTGTTTTTACGTATTGCCAACGAGCTTTACTTAAAAAGGCTTATCGTTGCCGGCTTTGACGGTGTTTATGAGTTTGGCAAAATGTTCCGCAATGAGGGCATGGACCGCACCCACAACCCGGAGTTTACTGCCATGGAAATTTATGTAGCTTATAAAGACTATATATGGATGATGGCTATGGTTGAGGAATGCCTGGAAACTGTTGCCAAAGCAGTTCACGGAATCCCGGTTGTGCAGGTTGGCAGCAATGAGATCAACTTTGCAGGCCCGTACGAAAAATTATCGATGTATGACTCGATCCTGAAATACACCGGTATTGACGTATCTGCAATGGACGAAGCAGGCTTACGCGAGGTTTGCGAAGAACTAAAAATAGAAGTAAACCCAAGCATGGGCAAAGGCAAACTGATCGACGAGATTTTCAGCGCTAAAGTTGAGCATCACCTGATCCAGCCTACTTATATTACCGACTACCCTATCGAAATGACCCCTCTTGCCAAAAAGCACCGTACTAAAGAAGGTTTGGTTGAGCGTTTTGAGTTATTCGTAAATGGTAAAGAGATAGCAAATGCTTACTCGGAGCTGAATGACCCTATCGACCAGCGTGAGCGTTTGGAAGAGCAGCTGATCCTGGCCGGTCGCGGTGATGACGAAGCTATGGCCATGGATGACGATTTTTTACGTGCGCTTGAATATGGCATGCCGCCAACATCTGGTTTAGGTATCGGTATCGACAGGCTGGTAATGCTGATGACCAATCAAAGCACCATCCAGGAAGTATTGTTCTTCCCGCAAATGCGCCCGGAGAAAAAAGCTAAAGTAGCTACCGCCGATGATTTTATAAATATTGGCGTACGAGCCGAATGGGTACCGGTATTGAATAAAATGGGCTTTAATACCGTTGAAGAATTAAAAGCAGCTAACCCCAACAAGGTATTTAATGATCTTGGCGGGATGCGTAAAAAACTAAAACTCGATATTACCATGCCAACCAAAGAAGAGGTAATGGCTTGGTTTGAATAATTGAACCTTGATTTGTAGGATTTTCGGATTACCCTGATATTTAATAATGGCCTGCTTCGTGCAGGCCATTTTAGTTTATAATCAATCGTAAAATCTTTCAATCAAGAAAATCAACGCAATCAGCGTAATCCCTCCATTCAGCGGTTATAATTTCTTAACAAAAGCTTAAAAAAAATAATACTTTCATTTAAAAAGAGTTAGCTATTATTGTAATAAACATATATTACAAATATCATGACCAACTCAATATTAGAGATCACCGAAAACGAATACCTGATCAAACTTAACAGGAGCAATTTTAACCTGTCGTTCATCAGGAGTTTATTGAAACTTGTTGAAGTGGCCAATCCGTCTGAAGAATCTGAATATTCATCATACACAGACAGCTACGTTCAGCCTTATCAAAACCATTCAGCAACGCCTGATTATTTCAGCGCCATTGAAGAAAAATAAAAGGGACGCGGTTTTCGCGTCCCTTTTATTTTTATCCCTTTTTCTTACCTGTTCTTTTTCTTAGAACTGACGATATCCACCTCTTACTACTTGCTTATCCATTTGAGCTAATTGGCCTTTCATCATTTTAATTTGTTCGGTAAGCAATTTGTTCTTATCATCTTTTGAAGCTTCTGACAAATACATTTGCGCCTCGCGCTTGTTACGCTTAGCCATTGAAATGCCGGCCAGGCTCAACTTCGCCAAAGCTATATTGTGCGACATTTTCATACCCAGCGACAGAGCTTTCTTAAAGTATTTCTCTGATTTCATTGGCGCCTTGCGTGATTCGATCAAACCGATCAGCAAGTTGTAGTAACCGTGCTGGTTTTTGTGAAGCTGTTTTTCGTAATCGGTAATTTTCAACAACCATACTTCCGACTTTTCAGAATTTTCCTTACGTAAAAAATACTGGGCGATGATCATATTCTCGTTAAAGAAGAAGCTAAGCAGTATAACACCGCCCATTAACAGAACAAAAATACCCCATCCCCAAAAACCGAATGCACATAGCGCAACCGCCGCACCCATCACTACACAAGCAATAACTAACCGAACAATATTTGACATAATTTTGTGATACTAATATTAGCGCAAATATCTGTTTATTTGTACGCTTAATCAACTTCTATCTAAATATTTATGGCGATTGCATTACCACCATCATGGCTTGAGGTTTTACAACAGGAATTTGACAAACCTTACATGATAAAACTTAAACAATTTTTAAAAGAAGAGCAGCAATCAGGGCAAGTTGTTTATCCCAAAAACGGCGAAATTTTCAATGCTTTCAATACTACACCTTTTGATGATGTTAAAGTTGTTATATTAGGGCAGGACCCTTATCATGGCGCTCACCAGGCCCATGGTCTTTCCTTTTCAGTACAAAAGGGCATTGCTATTCCCCGATCATTGATAAACATTTACAAAGAGCTGCAAAACGATATTCCCGGATTTAAAATCCCCGCACATGGCAACCTCGAAGAATGGGCTAAACAAGGTGTATTGTTACTGAACGCTACATTAACCGTTAGGGCAGGCAATGCAGGTTCGCATCAAAAAAGAGGATGGGAAGAATTTACCGATGAGGTAATCAAAACCATTTCCGATAAAAAAGAAGGCATCGTGTTTATACTGTGGGGAGCCTTTGCCCAATCAAAAGCGGTTTTGATTGATGAGAAAAAACATTTCATTATTCGCTCTCCCCACCCCTCGCCTTTCTCAGCCGATCGCGGTTTTTTTGGCAGCAAACCATTTTCAAAAACTAACGAGATCCTGAAAAAAGAAGGTAAAAAAGAGATTGACTGGCAAATACATTAGGGGAAAGAATCAAGACGGCAAGAGTCAAGAAATCAAGATTTAAAAAAGTTTGAAACTAAAAAGAGTCAAGAAATGAAAGATATTTAATCCTTCTTCTTGACTCTTATCTAATACTCCAGCGGCACTATAGGCTCTTTTTTACTGGTAGACATGATCATCATGGTTTGGAATGTTTTAACCACAGTAATGCGGCTGATCTTTTCCATGATGAGTTGCTCGTATGATTTGATGTCGCGTACGTATACCTTTAACAGAAAATCACACTGCCCGGTGACGTGATGACACTCAGTTACTTCTTTAATATTCTTGATCTCATCCAAAAAAGTTTGAATGGTATTTTTTTGATGAAAATCAAGGGAGATCTGGATAAAGGTTTTGATTCCTAATCCTAACTTCTCTTCATCTACCAGTGCATGATAACTTTTTATGTATTCGGCGTTCTCAAGTTTACGCACGCGTTCAAGAGTAGGTGCTGGCGAAAGCCCTATCTCGTTAGACAACTGGAGGTTGGTTATCCTTCCGTTTTCCTGTAAAATCTTGAGTATTTGTAGGTCTATTTTATCTAATTCGGCGGCCATAGTTGTATGCAAATATAGTATTTTCCTTGCTTCGCAAAATTTAATTTTTCGTTAAAGTACTTCAACGAAAACATATTTCCTAACGTTTATTTTTTTAGATTAGTCTAAATTTTTTATTAGATTTGTTTAAATGAATACTTTAGCCGAGGAAAACTACTTGAAATCCATCTATCATCTCTCTGTAAATGATGGAAATGCAAGTACAAATCAAATCGCATCCTCGCTAAATACCAAAGCGTCTTCGGTTACCGACATGCTAAAAAAACTTGCTGAGAAAGCGCTCATCAATTACACCCCTTACCAGGGAGTAAGCCTTACCCCTTCCGGCGAGAAAATAGCGATAAGCATTATCCGCAAACACCGGCTGTGGGAGTACTTTCTTGTAGAGAAACTCAATTTTAAATGGGACCAGGTTCATGACCTTGCCGAAGAGATGGAACATATCTCGTCTGAAGAGTTAATTGACCGCCTTGACAAGTTTATGGGTTATCCAAAACATGACCCACACGGCGACCCTATACCTGACTGTAATGGCCGTTTTAACACGCACGAGTTAAAACCGGTTTCGGCAGTAACAGTTAACCAAAGCGGTATAATTTCAGGCGTACGCGACCATAGCTCATCCTTTTTACAATACCTCGATAAAAAACAGCTTACCATCGGCTGCAAAATAATGATCACTGATATTATTGAATATGACCATTCGGTAGTGGTACAAACCGGCAATAAAGAAGTGCATATCAGCCGCGAAGTAGCCAACAACTTGCTTATAGCCCTATGAACAATACACACAACGAATCTTTAGGCAATGTACACGGATCAGTAACCACCGAAAACAAAAACGGCTGGCGTAAGCTGATGGCTTTCCTGGGCCCGGCTTACCTGGTGAGCGTAGGGTATATGGATCCTGGAAATTGGGCAACGGATATCGCAGGCGGCAGTGCTTTTGGATATAAGCTGATCTGGGTATTGTTTATATCCAACATGATTGCCCTTCTGCTGCAGTCACTGGCAGCCCGGTTGGGGATAGTGCGCGGGCTCGACCTTGCACAGGCTTCCAAAAATGCCTATCCTCGTTTTGTAAACCTTTGCCTGTATATACTGGCACAAATAGCCATTATAGCATGTGACCTGGCCGAAATTATTGGCATGGCGATTGGGTTAAAGCTGCTGTTTCACCTGCCGTTAATCTGGGGTGTATCGCTTACCATTACCGATACCGTGCTAATGCTCTACCTCATGAATAAGGGTATGCGCAAACTCGAGGGCTTTATCATTTCGATGATCTTTATAGTCGGTCTCTCCTTTTTAGTCGAAATGTTTATCGTTAAACCCGATGTAATAGAGGTAGCAAAAGGTTTCATTCCCGGCAACCTATTTAAAGGTGATAAAATAAGCCAGCAAATGCTTTATATAGCTATAGGCATTATTGGCGCTACGGTAATGCCACACAACCTGTATCTGCATTCATCACTGGTGCAAACCCGCCAAATAACACGTACCGAAGAAGGCTTCAGGGCGGCGATTAAGTTTAACCTTTTTGATACGGTTATAGCCCTTAACCTTGCTTTTTTTGTAAATGCGGCTATTTTGATATTAGCAGCAAGCGCCTTTTTCAGGAACGGTTATTTTGAAGTAGCGGAGATCCAGGATGCATTCAAGCTGCTGGAGCATATTTTCGGTGCAATAGCGCCTACTTTATTTGCCATAGCGCTCATTGCCTCGGGGCAAAGCTCAACCATTACCGGTACACTTGCCGGGCAAATCATTATGGAAGGGCATATTAACCTGCGAATAGAGCCCTGGTTACGCCGCCTGCTTACCCGTGTATTGGCTATTGTACCAGCAGTGTTCACCATACTTTTTTATGGCGAGGAAGGTTTAGGAAAACTCCTGATCTTAAGCCAGGTTGTATTAAGCCTTCAGTTGGGTTTTGCGGTAATCCCACTCATCCATTTCACCTCCGACCGGAAAAGAATGGGCAAGTTTACTATCAATTTCCAAACAAGGGCATTGGCCTGGGCAAGCGCCGTGTTAATCGTTGCCTTAAACGCCAAACTGGTATACGAACAAATTGGCGATTGGGTAAATACCACATCCTCACCGGTTTGGATCTATGCTATTGTGGTTCCGAGTGTTATCGGAATTGGAATTTTGTTAATCTATGTTTTTATACGTCCGTTGCTGTTTAAACATTATGACCGACCTACTTTTGTACCACATGGTATAGCGAATGCCATCACCGAGCTGGATGCCATAACTTACAGCCGCATCGCCGTAACAATTGACTTTTCAAAAAATGACACCGAATGCCTGCGCCATGCCATTATGCAGGGTGGAAAAAAGGCAGGTTATACATTGATACACGTTGTTGAAACTGCCGGCGCCCGTTACTATGGCGGCCAGGTGCTGGATAATGAAACCCAGATTGACTTTGATAATCTTGACAAATACGTGTGCACCCTAAAAAACCTTGGCTACAGCGCACAAGGCCAGATTGGCTACGGCAACCCGGCCAGTGCTATTGCCGAAATTGTGAAAGACGAGAATGTTGATTTCATTGTCATGGGCTCGCATGGGCACAAAGCTTTGAAAGACCTCATATTTGGCACCACTGTAAACTCTGTAAGGCACAAGGTTAATGTGCCAGTACTGGTGGTAAAGCCACAGTCAAACTAATTTTGTAAGTTTGCGGCTGAATAATTATGAGCCAGGATAACATCTATATAAAAAATAAAAAAGCCTACTTTGAGTATCATATACTTGATAAGTATGTGGCAGGCATACAGTTGCTCGGTACCGAGATCAAGTCGATAAGGCAGGGGAAGGCTAACATTAATGACGCTTTTTGTACATTTATTAATAATCAGTTATATGTACGCAACCTGCATATCTCTGAATATTCATTCGGCTCGTTCTATAACCATGAAGCCAAGCGCGACCGTATCCTGCTGCTAAATAAAAAAGAACTCAAGAAACTCCAGACCCGTGGCGAAGAACGTGGATTAACTATAGTTCCGCTGGCACTATTTATCAGCGAGCGCGGCTTTGCCAAACTTGAAATTGGCCTTGCACAAGGCAAAAAGACATATGATAAACGCGAAACCATGAAGGAGCGCGATACCAAAATTGAACTGGACAGGGTGATGAAAAGATAGTCGCCCCCCAGCCCCCTAAAGGGGGAGGTTAAGTGCATAATTGATCAAATATTGAAATAATAACAAGGCCCGGGTTTAAAAATCCGGGCCTTGTTGCTAACATGCTGCTAATCAAAAGTTCCCCTTTTAGGGGGTTAGGGGGCGATTTACCAGGCTTTATCCCCTACCAAAGGCACAAACCTGAAGGTATCCAGCACAATCTTTTCATAATCGTTTTCACCTACCTTTAAAATTGTAACCATTTTTTGGGTTTCCTCATCACCAACCGGGATAACCAGGATACCGCCTATTTTTAATTGCTTTAACAGCACGTCGGGTACGGTAGGCGCTCCGGCAGTTACAATGATCTTATCATAGGGCGCATATTCGGAAATACCGATAGAGCCATCCCCCAGAAAAAAATGAGCGTTATACCCCATTTCATTAGGCAATACATATTTAGTGCGGTGGTAGAGCTTTTCCTGCCGCTCGATAGTATAAACGGTAGCCCCAAGCTCAAGCAGTATGCAGGTTTGATAGCCCGAACCTGTGCCTATTTCAAGAACTTTATCTCCCTTCCGGATATGCAGCAATTCGGTTTGATAGGCCACAGTATATGGCTGTGAGATGGTTTGCCCCTCGCCTATCGGGAACGCAATATCCCTGTAAGCCTGGTTCCAGAAAGTTTCATCAAAAAAGCAATGACGTTTTACCTTACCAATAGCCTCTAAAACGTGTTCGTCACTAATTCCTTTTTTTCTTAAAACATCAACCAATCTTTTACGGGCGCCCTGTTCGCGGTAATTATCAATATACTTGTAAGCCATTTTCAAAGGCAAAGTTAATACGAATTTTCACAGCATTTGGGGCTTATATATGATTTAAGCGGGTTTTAATGCCTGGAGCTGTTTATGTGCTTCATTCATAAAAATTTAAAATTTATTTTTTAAACAGCATGATCCTAAAACAAGGAAGACCGGGTTAATTAACCCGGTCTTCCTTATATAGTAAAGAATTACACCTCTCTGCTATTATCCCACTTTTCCAGATAATCAGCCACACGCCGTACAAACGAGCCACCTAAGGCACCATCTACAACGCGGTGATCATATGATAATGAAAGGAACATCATGTGGCGTATAGCGATCATATCGCCTTCTTTTGTTTCAATAACAGCCGGTTTTTTCTTGATAGCGCCGACAGCTAAAATAGCTACCTGCGGCTGATTAATTATAGGGGTACCCATTACGTTGCCAAATGAGCCAACGTTGGTAATAGTAAATGTACCCTCTTTCACATCATCGGGCAGTAACTTGCCGTTACGCGCCCGGTTTGCCAAATCATTAACGGCCTTAGTTAAACCAACAAGGTTTAGCTCATCAGCTTTCTTTATTACCGGCACAATAAGGTTGCCGTTTGGTAAAGCCGTAGCCATACTGATATTGATCGCGGCTTTTTTAATGATTTGCGTGCCGTTAACCGAAACATTGATCATCGGGAAATCCTTAATGGCTTTCGCCACCGCTTCAATAAATATAGGTGTAAAGGTTATTTTTTCGCCTTCGCGCTTTTCAAAGCTATTTTTTACTTTTTCGCGCCATAATACCAGGTTGGTTACATCAGCCTCAACAAACGAGGTAACATGAGGCGATGTTTGCTTGCTCATTACCATGTGGTCGGCAATCAAACGGCGCATCCTGTCCATTTCTATGATCTCATCACTGCCGGATACAGAAACAGCCGGAGCAGGCTGCTGCTCAACAGGGGCAGTTTTTGGCGTTTCCGTTTTTGCAGGTTCTGGAGCCGCAGTAATTATTGGTTGCGGCGCCGGTTCAGCAGCCGGTCGTGCTTCTTTAGCAGGCTCAGCAGTTTTTACAGGTTGCCCGGCAGTTTGAGTAGTAAACGACTCAACATGAGCTGACGGATGCGTATTTGGAACTGATGAAGTTTTTGCCTGCAGATAGTTCAGCAGGTCGTCTTTGGTTAAACGGCCATCCGACCCCGTCCCGGGGATGCTGTCCAACTCCCCGATACTGATACCTTCCTGTGTGGCAATATTTCTTACAAGGGGCGAATAAAAACGCCCTTCGGATTTAAATACCGGAGCAGCAGGCGAACTTTTTTGCTCAAGCTGATCAATCCCGGGAATATCCGATAAATTTTCCGCCTGAATTTCGCTCAGTTCCGGTTCAGGAGTTTTTTCAACTTCTTTAGTCGGAACAGTTTCGTGATAAGTTGAGTCTGCTATTTTTGGTTCTTCGGAAGGTTGTGGCGCAACCTCTTCAGGCTGGGCAACTATCGGTGCAGTTTCAGGCTCATCAGTTTCAATTATAGCTATAACCGCGCCTACCTGTACAACATCATTTTCTTTATACAGTTGTTCAACTAACTTACCTGCTACAGGCGAAGGTACATCAGAATCGACTTTATCGGTAGCGATTTCCATTACCGCGTCATCGGCATTTACCTTATCACCCGGATTTTTAACCCATTTGATAACGGTTGCCTCAGCAACGCTCTCCCCCATTTTTGGCAATAACAGCTGGTATCTGGCCATACAGTAGAATATAGTTTAACCCCAAAATTATGTATTTAAATCTTTACTTTTTAATTTCAGTAAGCAAAGTATTCAACATTGACAGCGCTATCACAGCACTTCGCTCAATATTTTGCCTGCGTTTACTGCCAAATGTATATTTCTTTATGATTGATTTCTCCTTTGCGGCAACTGCAATCCACACAGTACCAACGGGTTTATCCTCTGTGCCGCCGCCCGGACCAGCTACACCGGTAATAGCGACAGCCAAATCCGACTTGAAATTTAACAGTGCGCCTTCTACCATTTCCGTTACCGTTTCTTCACTAACGGCTCCATGTTGCCACAAAGTTTCGTTCTTTACTCCTAAAATACTCTCCTTTAACTCATATGAGTAGGATACAGCGCCTCCTAAAAACACCTGTGATGAACCAGGATGCTGGGTAAACAAATGGGACAGATAGCCTCCGGTACAGCTCTCGGCTACTGATAAAGTGAGGCCGTTTGCTTCCATCCTGTCAAGTATGGCCTTTTCAAGCGGGATGTCCTGATCAATAACAAACGGTGAACCTATGCGTTCAATTAAACGGGAGGCAAATGCATCCACCTCTTTTTGCAAAGCAGTTTCATCATTGCCAAAAGCGCTTAAGCGTAAACGCACCTGGCCTAACTTGGGCAGATAGGCCAGTTTAATATGTGATGGCAAATCATCTTCGATATCCGCAATGCGTTCGGCCAAAAATGATTCACCTTCGCCAACGGTAAGCAGTGTTTTATGTATAATTGACGGAAGGTTGAAGGTAGCCTTAATTTTAGGCAATACCTGCTCTTCCATCATATACATCATTTCAAAGGGAACACCCGGCATAGACATATAGATGACACCGTTGTGGTTAAACCACATACCCGGTGCAGTGCCATTTTCATTCAATACAACCTCGCAATTAGCCGGAACAAGCGCCTGCTGTTTGTTGATCTCCAATAACGGGCGGTTATATTTGGCAAAAATGCGTTCTACATTAGCAAATGCATCCTCGTTTTCAACAAGTTCAACCCTAAAGTATTCAGCTAATGTTTTTTTAGTGATATCATCTTTTGTAGGGCCAAGTCCACCGGTAATAAAAATGATACTGGCCCGGCTTGCTGCTTCGGCTAATGCCTTCAGGATATGTTCTTTATCGTCGCTTATTGATGAGATCTGCTTTACCCTTATCCCTATCTTGTTAAGTTCGGTAGCCATCCAGGCCGAATTGGTATCAACAATTTGTCCGATAAGTATCTCGTCGCCGATGGTAATTATTTCTGCCAGCATTATTATATTAATAAAAAGATGATTGTGGATTGTAATCGCTTTTCTTGCTTAGTTTCAAATCCTGCAAAATGGAAGCTTTAACCTTTAAAGTTACGTTATACATTTTGTATACACCGAAAGGAATCCATTGAAAGGCCAAATCCCAGCAATGCAAATCGCGGTATATTGAAAACGAGGTAGCACTTGCAAATTTCGCCGCCTTGATATCATACGTAGTAGAATATTGGATCTTCCACTTTTGCGTAAGGTTCACATCGCCCGAGATCTGGAGTGTATTACTGGTTGTTTTGTTGTTTAAGTAGTTTTGATAGCTAAAACTGTAATTGAGCGAGATATTCCACGGCACGTTAAAGTCAACGTATGCATTCGGATCGCTATTTACCAGGGCCAGTCTCTGAGCTTGGGTGGGATTCATGGTTGCGATAGTATTCAGGGCGGCATTTCCCGGAGTTGCTTTAGTTGAATTCAAACTCCCACCCATAGAGATGTTTAAACCTGATAAAGTTGGGAATTTGCCGTCCTGCCAGGCATACCTGTTTATATAACGGCTTGTTCTTACAATCTGATTATTAGAGATTGAATCGCTTACCTTGGTTACGTATGGGCTAAACACTCCCGAAAAACTGATACTTAATTTTTGATTGAAAATAGCGGTATGCCCCGAAAATGAAATATCAGAAAGTTTCATTGAGTCGGCTGCAAAATTATAAAAGGTGGAGAACGACAAACCTTGTAAAATCATGATTTTTCGGTCGGTGCCGGATGTGTCCGTGCTTTTAGCTTTTACCTTAGCTTCTATCGTGTTATCTACCGAAAAGTTTAAACCCGCCTGCTTACCTGCTGAGGGGCCGCCGTAAACTCCGTTCTGGAAAATAGAATATTTTTGATAGGTATACGGATAAGGAACCGTGGCTGTACTAACAGCTGTTTTGTAATAGCCAAAGCTTGGGTCGCTGAAGTCGGGACGATAGCTAAAACTTATTGACGGAGTTGCCACGTGCCTAATTGCTTTCAGGTTACCATGTTTAAAGTTTATGGTACCGTACAATTTAGTTGATATACCTGTACTGATGCTATACTCCCCGGCACGCTTAAACCCAGGTATAGTATCAATAATTAACTGATTTGAACCGGCAATGCTTCCCCTTTCAAATCTTTCATTAATGCTTTGAAAATACCAGCGTTCGGTATAGTTAACACTGTTATTAAACTGAAAGTACTTTAATACGTTTAAGCCCAAACTAACCGGGATGGTATGCTGAAAACCATTTTGTAACCGTTTTGATAAAGTTTCGCCTTTAAATAATTGGGACTCGGGTATATCGTTAAGCTTGTTGGTACCTACTAAATTATAGCTCACGGTAATTTTCTGATACCATTTTTGTTCGCCAACCCTGTTTTTAGAGTCGAATGGGTTTATCGACGACATACCGAAGGCAATAGTGGGCAACTCGATATTCACCGTTTTACGGGCTATATCCTGGCTATGCGAAATGCCTACACTTAAGTTAAACGGTGTACCTGCCCAGGTTTTACCATAAGCGATACTTGAGCGTAAACTACTTTGAGCAATGGAGTTAACATTATAGTTACTTGCCGATGGCGTGTTCCTAAAAAAACCGGAAGTACCTGCATCAACCGAAGCACTGAAAGTTGAACCGGGATTAGCATTGGCATCCTGCACGTGCGACCAATAAATATGCGCGTCTTTAGTGGCCGGGTCGCCCTCAAGGCCATAGTTATGCGAGCCGAAGCTTAGCGTAACGTTGCCTGTATATTTATAACGTTTAAGATATCGTGCCGTGCTGCTTAGTTCATACGAGCCTTTTGAGTAGATAGACCCGGTTGTAGTCAAATCTACATAATCACTTATGCCAATATAGTATCCAAGCCCTTTTAAATAGAAACCCAGGGTGTTGTCCTCACCAAAAGTTGGCAAAATAACACCTGATGTCCTGGTGTCCGGCTTAGGGAAAAAACCAAAAGGAATGGCAAGCGGTAAGGGGACCCCTTCAATCTCCAGGTAGGCGGGCCCGGATATAATGCGTTTCTTTTCGCCGATGCCACGTGTAATCACTATACCAAAGTGTGTATCTGGGTAAGGCAAATCGCAGGTACTGAAAATAACGTTACGGTATGCAACCTCATCGTCATTGAGTTTTTTTGCCTGCCCGCCCGAAATAAAGTTGCCTTCCTGCTCGGATGCAGGATTATATATCTTTACTTTTTTTGTTTGATAATTAAAAATCAGCGAATCGGATGCTACGGGCTTATCCGTTTTTTGCTTCATAATAGGCCTGCGGACATATTGGTGTGTACGCGGGTCAATGCTTCCCCGTGCAAATATGAGGTGGTTTTTATCATCAACCCTGATATAGTCTGCGTCAAGCTCAAAATCTTCATAGGTTACACGGGCCTTGCCGTAAAAATAGGTAACCTGGTGCTCCCGGTCTGAGTGGGTCGAGTCCTCGGCAGTTGCCTTTACTTCTGATTGCAGACCGCCTTTATTCTTTTTAGTGGTATCATTTGCAGGTAAAGAATTTACCGGCTTACCGTTTCTCAACGGCGTTATTGAGCCGGATTGTTTACCTTTAAGAAGTTTCTTATCACGAAGCGAATCAAGTTTGATAATAGTATCAGTTAAAGGCCTCCTGCCATGGCTGTTATTTAAAACAGTGCCGGCATTAGCAGCAAGTCCGTTTACTATTAATATAATTGCAAGCAGAAAAAAAAAGGTTATGAATTTCAAAATTGATTATGAATAGTATTTTTGCAGATATAGTTAACAGCGTTCAAAAATAATGAAAAATAAGGCATTGAAAAGATTGATTTATAGTTTGTGGGTGTTGCTGGTTCTCCTTTCATTTTTTCCCTTTAAATCATACAGTTCTATTTTAACCAATAGTCGTCCTCGTCAAACAGACACTGTTGTCAACAGTACCGGTTTTAAGATTAAAACCATTATTATCGACCCCGGGCATGGTGGTAAACCATCAGCCTCTACAGGTCATTATTCACACGGTGCATCGGGCTCTTATTCGTCAGAAAGGAATGTAACGCTGGCTATCGGCTTTAAATTGCAAGCCGCTATAGAAAAAGAATTAAGCGGTGTTAAAGCTGTAATGACCCGTACTACCGAAGATGATGTTTCGTTTGAACGCAGGGCTGAAATAGCCAATGAAAACAAAGGGCAGCTCTTCATTTCCCTGCATTGCAATTCGCTATCCGACAGAACAATTCGCGAAAAAGTTGGCACCAAACGTCATAAAGCGGTATACCGTACCGTTAGGGTTCCGGACAGGTCGGGCAAAGGCGTACTGATTTTAGTTTATGGTTTACACCGTACCCGCGAAGAGGAAAACGCCATTCAAAAAAACCAGGTTGGCGAAGAGACCGAACTCGACGGCGGCGCACTGGACCCGAACGACCCCATGACCATTATTTTAACAAACGAGTACAAAAGAAAGTTCAGGCAGCAGAGTATCAAGCTGGCTACTTTAATTAACGGCGAGTTTGTTGATACCGATGGAAGGCGTAGCGAAGGGATCAGGGAGCAGGGCATTTACGTACTTTGCCACAGCGCAATGCCATCAGTATTGGTTGAAACCGGCTATATCAATAACCCCGACGATGAAAAGTACCTTAATTCAGAAGAAGGACAAAATGAGATTGTAGCTTCAATTATCCGTGCATTAACAACCTATAAAAAAGAGATGGAACAGATTTCGCAATAATTATAAAAGCCAAACTGTTACCTTCCTTGTAAATAAAACGTACATCATAAAACATATAAGCCTGGTTGCAGGTTTATAGCCTTAAACACAATTAACGCATAAACTCTACTTAATGAAAATCTCTAACGAAACCAAAATTGGTGCACTTACGGCAATAGCAATTACCATACTCATATTAGGTTACAGTTATTTACGCGGTAATGATGTTTTTTCAGGATCAAATAAATACTATGCTATTTATAACAGCGTTGAAGGTTTAACCGTTTCAAAACCAGTATTGGTAAACGGTTACCAGATAGGCCGCATCTCTAAAATGAAGCTTCAGCCAGACGGGCGTACCGTGGTTGAATTTAAAATTGAGCCAGATGTGGTTGTGCCTAAAAACACCCTCGCCAAGCTTGAAAGTACCGATCTGCTGGGCAGTAAAGCCATTGTTTTTGAGTTAGGTAACAGCAATGTGCCCGCCGAAGACCAGGATACACTTAAAGCCGATATCCAGGGCAGCCTTGCGGAAAGCCTGCAGCCCATACAAAAAAAGGCAGAGATGCTGATGTCTAAACTCGATTCGTCACTGAGCGCTGTTAACAAGATCCTGAATCCTAACTTTCAGAAAAACATTGACCGCAGTTTCATGAGCATTGCGAACTCATTGCAAACGCTTGAAGGCACTACCAAAAAAATAGACCACCTGGTAGGTTCACAAACCGGACATATCGACGCCATACTTACCAATGCCGAGGAAGTATCAGGCAGCTTAAAGACAAGCACAGCACACCTAAACGGAATGACAGCTAACTTTGAAAAAGTAAGTAATGACGTTGCTGCTGCTAACCTGAAACAAACACTTGATAATGCAAATAAAGCTATGGCCGATTTGCAGGCAACTATTGCCAAAATCAACTCCGGTCAGGGTTCTTTGGGCCTTTTGCTTAATGACGATAAAATGTACAAAAACCTTACAGATGCATCAAACAACCTCAATAACCTGTTTATTGATCTGAAGGCACATCCAAAACGTTATGTGAGCTTCTCGGTATTTGGCGGTAAAAAGGATTAAGGAAAAGCCGAAAGCAGAACGCATAAAGCCCAAGGCTATATGTGGAGTTAATCAATAACTTTATATAATTTAGAAGCTTTCAGCTCCCTACTCTATAAAAAAGGTTTTCCCCTCAATTGCAAGTTCAGTTGAGGGGAAATTTATTTTAGCCTCATCCAGTAACTCATTCAGGGTTTTATAACGGGCCGAAAAATGGCCTATGAGCAGTTTTTTGGCGTTGATTTTCAGGGCTATCTCTCCGGCTTGCAACGCGGTGGTGTGATGGGTTATAACTGCCCTGTCAAGCATATCATTTAAAAAAGTAGCCTCGTGATAAAGCAATGTGGCGTTGGCGATTTGGCCGAAATAGTTTTCATTATACATCGTATCGGAGCAGTAGGCATAGGTTTTAGGCTCGGCCGAATCGATAGTTAGCTCTTCATTTTTGTAAACTTTGCCTTTTTCATCAGTATAATCCCCCCCTTTTTTCAATACCGAATAATAAGCAACCGGGATGTCGAGACTTTCTATTTTCTCCTTAATAAGTTTACGAAGTCTTTTCTTTTCCTTAAACAAAAAGCCGGTACAGGCAATGCGGTGATCAAGTGGTATCGTTTCAACTACAACATCACTATTATTGATCACCACTTCACTTTGTTGGGCATTGGTAAATATATATTCAACAGGGAATTGCAGTTCGGTATCTGAATATGTTAATTGCAGATCAATTATTTCTTTCAACTGCACGGGGCATACCAGTTTAAGCGCCTTTTTACGACCGTTAAGGTGCATGGATGATAATAAACCAACCAGGCCTAAATAATGATCGCCGTGAAGATGACTTATAAAAATATGATCAATGCGACTGGCTTTGATATCAAAACGGAGCATTTGTTGCTGAGTGCCTTCGCCGCAGTCTATTAAATACAGGCGCTCATTGATATTGAGCACCTGTGAAGTAGGATTTCTGTTAAAGATGGGGGTTGCGGAGCTGCTGCCAAGTATTGTTACCTCAAATTTCATAATAGGTAAACAATCAAATGGTTTATCTTGCTTCCTTTTTTAATTCCTTTTCAATCTCTTCCATAAAAATAAGATCGACCCCCTCTTCGGCGGTTGGGACAATGGTTAATACATTATCCAATTGTGATATGGTTATTAAACGCGCAACTGCGTCATTTAAACCCGCCAAAATAAATGAACCCGTAGCATTTTTACACAAGCGGTGACCAACCAACAAACTGCTTAAGCCTGATGAATCGGCATATTTCACCTGCGACAAGTCGAGAATGATGTTGCGCTGCCCCTCTGTATTGATCAAAATCAGTTCTGATTTTAACTGAGGCGTTACTATTGAATTTAATTTTGATTCATTAAGTTTCAATAATATATATTTCTCATGTTTATCTACAGTAAATTTCATTCTTATTAAATTTAATAAGCTAAGATAAATATTTTATGGATATTTTAAAATTACATAACGCTCAACGCGTTATTAATTGCTGTTTCAACGCGGGCTAATACATTCCCTTCGGCAGGCTTAACAAATGGCTCGCCAATAATCTTTTCGTAAAGCTCTATATAACGCTCAGATATCGAATTAACAATCTCTTCGGTCATAACCGGCACTACTTGCCCCTCTTTACCCTGGAAGCCATTTTCGATAAGCCATTTGCGTACAAACTCTTTAGAAAGCTGTTTCTGCGGCTCACC
Source organism: Mucilaginibacter rubeus (assembly GCF_014643835.1). Taxonomy (GTDB): domain Bacteria; phylum Bacteroidota; class Bacteroidia; order Sphingobacteriales; family Sphingobacteriaceae; genus Mucilaginibacter; species Mucilaginibacter rubeus. The sequence goes on from NZ_BMKD01000002.1 coordinate 306,296, forward strand.
TTTTTGCTGACGTTCCTCGTACCCTTCTTTATAAAAATATCTTGAAGAATCAGGCGTGTGGATCTCGTCGATCAGGTAAATCTGACCATCAACTTTACCAAACTCATATTTGGTATCTACCAATATTAAGCCTTGTTTCGCTGCAATCTCGGTACCACGTTTAAATAGTGCCTGGGTATAGGCCTCAAGCTTTACATAATCTTCTTCCGATACAATGCCTCTTGACAGGATCTCCTCGCGTGAAATATCTTCGTCATGTCCTACTGATGCTTTAGTAGTAGGGGTAATGATAGGTTGAGGCAGTATGTCATTCTCCTTTAAGCCTTCAGGCAAAGCCACTCCACATACATGATGCCTGCCTGCAGCGTACTCGCGGGCAGCATGACCGGCCAGGTAACCACGGATCACCATCTCTACCTTAAACGGCTCGCAAATACGACCAATGGTAACACTTGGGTCCGGAACAGAAATAACCCAGTTCGGAACAATATCGGCTGTAGCCTTTAAAAAACGGGCTGCTATTTGGTTAAGCACCTGTCCTTTAAACGGAATAGCTTCAGGTAATACAACATCAAAGGCCGAAATCCGGTCGGTAACAACCATGGCCAGGTATTTATTATCTATCGTATAAACATCGCGTACTTTCCCCTTGTAAAAAGCCGTTTGCCCCGGAAAGCTGAAATGTGTTTCTTTTATTGAGTTCATTGTTTTTAGTGATTAGAGATTGGAGGTTAGAGATTAGGATTTGCAAGTTTGCTTCCCTTTCAATAGCCTCAAATCACTTTATATTGAAGACTAAAGGTTGTTAGTTAGAAATGAGCTTTGCAACTAATCTCTAACCACCAACCTCTAATCAACTAATTACTGTATATCCCCGTAAGCTTCTAATATCTTACGTACTAATTTATGCCTTACTACGTCTTCGCCGCTCAAGTATACTATCTCGATACCTTTGATATCGGTCAGGATCCTTAAAGCAGTGTGCAGGCCGGATTGTTGTTTTTTTGGCAAATCAATCTGTGTTACGTCACCGGTTACAATAAATTTAGCTGATGGCCCCATACGTGTCAGGAACATCTTAAGCTGCATATCGGTGGCATTCTGGGCCTCGTCCAAAATAACAAAACAGTTATCAAGGGTACGGCCGCGCATAAAGGCCAGCGGTGCAATCTCAATGGTGCGGTTCTCCAGGTAAACCTTCAGTTTTTCGGCCGGGATCATATCATCAAGCGCATCATATAAAGGCCTCAGGTATGGGTCGATCTTTTCTTTAAGGTCGCCCGGTAAAAAACCAAGGTTCTCCCCTGCTTCAACCGCCGGGCGGGTTAGTATAATGCGTTTAATCTCTTTGTTTTTAAGTGCCCTTACGGCCAATGCCACCGCAGTATACGTTTTACCGGTACCCGCAGGCCCGATTGCAAAAAGGATATCGCTTTTGTTAATACTATCAACCATGCGGCGCTGATTGGTGGTACGCGCCTTAACCATTACGCCGTTAGGCCCAAACACAATCACTTCGCCACTCGCAAATTTATCGGCAGTAACAGGTTCAGATGTAGCTGCATTATTAACCTTCGAACCAAGGATCCGCTCGAGATCAGTTATGTTGAGATTTTCAAATTTCTCAACGTGATTTATCAGATGGGAAAATTTTTCCTGGAAAATATTCAGTTCGTTATCATCGCCCAAAACCTTCACTTCACTGCCGCGAGCAACTATTTTAAGCTTGGGGTATTGTTTCTTAATGATCTCAAAATGATCATTATTAGGCCCCCACAGTACTGCAGGGTTTACATTTTCAATTGATAGCTTAAGTTCGTTCAATACTAATTTGATTTTTTAGTTACGGATTTTTATGAATTAAAAATTGAATATTTGTAGCTTCAAATGCTACTACAAGATTAGCAATAAATATTTATAAAATTAATGGCAATTATAACATTAACTACTGATTTAGGCGATAAAGATATTTACCAGGCTGCGTTAAAAGGCAGTATCTACAAATTGTTGCCTACAGTAAATATTGTTGATATTACCAACAGTGTTGCGGCCTTTAATGTACAGCAGGCCGCTTTTATACTTAAAAACAGCTTTCATTATTTCCCGGAAGATACCGTACACCTTATCGGTATTGATACCGTTTATAATGACCATACCAAATACCTCGCTGTCCGCTACAAAAAGCACTACTTTGTGGGGGCTGATAACGGTATTTTTTCGCTGATGTTTGACCAGGAACCCGAAGAGATAGTTGAGATCAACATTATGCAGGACCTTAAATTCCTTCACTTCCCCCTGGCCGATATCTTTGTTAAAACGGCCTGCCATTTAGCAAAAGGCGGCAAACTGGATGAAATAGGCCTGCCGGTGAGCGATATTGAAAACAAAATGAATTTGCAGCCTGTTATTGAAAAAAACATGATCAAAGGTGTTGTAATTTATATCGATTCATTTCAGAATGTGATAACCAATATAACTAAGGAGTTTTTTAACAGTGTGCAGCAAGGCAGGCGTTTTGTGCTCAATTTTAAGCGCAACGAAACCATAAACCATTTAAGCTGGCATTATAATGAAGTACCCGTTGGCGAAAAACTTTGTTTGTTTGGTATCAGCGACCATTTGGAAATTGCCATAAATAAAGGCAATGCAAGTGGCCTTCTAGGCCTGAACCTGAATGATAAGGTGATTATTGAATTTCAATAAGGCAATTTATATAAATGAAAAAAAAAGTACTGCTTTTTTTATTTTGCTTGATAACAACCGGTTGGGCATCGGCCCAAAGCCCTGTTAACTCCGATTCGGTAGCTTACCAGCTTCAGCGTAAAAAAATAAATAATATGCTGGCTGCCCGTAAACAAAAATTCGGGCAATATGAACAAAGCCTGGGTCAGCATACCGGCATTTTCGGCTTTCAAACCAAAGGTGATGTCCGACGTTCGGCCGGCATCCTGATGGATATCGCCAAAACAGACGATGCTATTTTTAAAGAGCTCAAGATCCTGCTTGAATACCGTGATTTTCAGCAAAGACGGATCCAAAGTCACAGCAAGGAGGCAGAAACTACAGCTGCCGGTTATATACAGGTAATTAACAGGTTAAGGCAACAAAATGCGCATCTTAAACAACAGTTAAACAATTCAGAAGAACACTTCAAAACCCGGCAAAACATATTTGTATTAGTGATACTTTTCATGATTGCGTCAATTTTATTTCTGCTTGTTAAAAAGAACCGTGTTAAAGCGTAAATTCGCGGCTTATAACATTCAAACGCATACATGGCAAGAGGACGACTGAACAGTGGCAGCAAGGCCGAAGCAGAATTACCTAAAGCAAAAATAAACCGGAGCAGCCTGCGCAACGTAGCTAAACTGCTCACTTACTTAAAACCTTACCGGGTTAAATTCATAGCCGGATTAGTTTTCCTGTTTTTGTCAAGCCTGGTAGGCCTGGCATTCCCCGCCATTCTGGGTGCATTGATTGATGCAGCACAAGGCATTTATAAATACAAGTACCTGCCGCATGGCTTAAATGCCATTGCCATCATGGGTTTTATTATATTATTTGCACAGGCTTTTGTGTCGTTTTTTAGGGTGGTTTGGTTTGTGCAGGTGGCCGAAAAATCTTTAGCCGACATCAGGCGTGATACCTATTTTAAGCTCATTACCCTACCCATGAACTTTTTTGCCAACCGCAGGGTTGGTGAATTGAACAGCCGTATCTCTGCCGATCTTTCCCAAATCCAGGATACGTTGACCACCACTTTTGCCGAAATGATCCGCCAGTTGGTGATCATGATAGGCAGCACTACCTTACTGGCAATAGTGTCTATCAAACTTACACTTGCGCTATTAGCTATATTGCCATTCCTGGTTGCATTCGCTGTATTCTTCGGAAGGTATATCCGTAAGCTATCTCGCGAGGCTCAGGACAAATTAGCCGAATCAAATACCATAGTTGAGGAAACACTGCAAGGCATTGCCAACGTAAAAGCTTTTGTTAACGAAGCTTACGAGGCTAATCGTTACGATAAAATTCTGCGCAAGGTGGTTAACATCGCTGTTAGGGGTGCAAAATTCAGGGGTACCTTTGCCTCATTCATCGTATTCTGCTTGTTCGGCACCTTTGTTGGTGTAATCTGGTATGGCTCGGTGCTGGTAGCTAATCATGAAATATATGTAGGCGACCTAACTACTTTTATCATGTACTCGATATTTGTAGGCGCCGCCATGGGTAGCTTTCCTGATCTGTATGCCAATCTGCAAAAAGCGGTTGGCGCAAGTGAGCGTGTACTTGAGATCCTTCACGAACAGGGTGAAGATATTTCCATTATTGAAAGTAAAAACGGCATTAAACAGCCTATTAAAGGTGGTCTTGCTTTTGATAATGTATTGTTCGCATATCCCTCTCGCCCTGAAATCACCGTATTAAAAGGTATTTCTTTTAATGCTGATGCAGGGCAGCGTGTTGCTATTGTTGGGCCAAGCGGTTCGGGAAAATCAACCATGGCTTCATTAATCCTGCAGTTTTATCACCCACAAAACGGCAACATCTTATTTGATGGCAAGCCAGCAGATAACTATTCTCTTACCGATATCCGTAACCAGGTAGCCATTGTTCCGCAGGATGTATTGTTGTTTGGGGGCACCATTATGGAAAACATTGCCTACGGTCGTTTAAATGCCTCAAAAGAAGATATCATCCAGGCTGCCAAACGCGCTAACGCTCATCAATTTATATCTTCCTTCCCAGAAGGCTATGAAACCGTTGTGGGTGAGCGTGGTGTTAAACTTTCAGGCGGACAAAGGCAACGGATTGCCATTGCGAGAGCATTGCTAAAAAACCCTTCGATATTGATACTTGACGAAGCTACATCATCGTTAGACTCTGAGTCGGAACGCCTTGTACAGGAGGCGCTTGAGGAATTAATGAAAGATCGTACGTCGATCATCATAGCTCACCGTCTGTCAACTATTCGCGAAGCAGATAAGATCATCGTACTTGAAAAAGGCCATATAGTAGAAAGCGGCAGCCACGTCGAACTCATTGGCAATGAACAAGGTCTTTATAAATACTTAAGCCAGCTTCAGTTTGAAAGCAACCAGGCTTAGTAACACTCCTTAAAACTTATTGGTTTCTAACTAAACTTATAAAGCATTAATACGTTTACACTCGCAATAAAGCGGGTGTAAACCGTTATATTCACAAACTGAAGATTACTTACAACGTAATATAATTATCGATACCCGCTTTAGCACAGGTATCACTTATAAAAATGAAACTAACTATACACGGGGCGGCCCGGCAGGTAACCGGGAGCATGCATTTGCTCGAGGTTGGACAATATAAAATTTTAGTGGATTGCGGACTTGATTATGAAAAGGACCGCAGTATCATATCTAACGAAAACTTTCCTTTTCGGCCCGAAGACATTGACGTGGTAGTACTTACCCACGCTCATATCGACCATTCGGGCAACCTGCCTACCCTGATCCGCTTAGGTTTTGAGGGGCAGATCTTATGCACCCCTCCCACGGCAGACCTGACTGAATTATTGCTGCTCGATTCTGTAAACATATTCATGCGCAAAGCGGCAAGCAAGGGCGGTCACCATAAACGCGGCAGAGGCAAATTTAACACCCACGCACAGCCCCTATACATGCAAAAGCATGTTATGGACACGGTAGAGCGCTTCGTTACCATAGGATTCAACAAACCGTTTAGAATCACCGGCGACATCGAGCTAACTTTTGTACCGGTGGGCCACCTGTTAGGTGCTGCTGCAGCCGTATTTAAAATAAATGATAAAGGCGAAGAAAAATCAATAGCCTTTACCGGCGATATCGGCAGGAAGAATTACCCCGTACTAAATGACCCTCAGCCCCTCCCTCTTGTTGATTTCCTGGTTTCTGAAGCAACTTATGGCGGCCGCTATCATAGTAAGGACAAAACAGTTGAACAAACCCTTATAGAGGTTATTGAAAAGGCCTGTATTAAAGAGCAGGGCCGTTTAATTATTCCGGCGTTTAGTATTGGCCGTACGCAATCTTTGGTTTATACGTTGAACAAAATCTTCAGTACAGGCTTACTGCCGCCTGTTAAAGTTTTTGTTGACAGCCCGATGGCTACGCAGGCTACCGAGGTATTCCGGAAATACCATAACCACGTTAACCAGGAAGCCCAGGAGTTTTACCAAAAACGCGGCGATGAATTTGAGTTTGATAACCTCACTTACGTAGAAACACTAAAGGATAGCCGGCAGATCTCCAATTATTGGGAGCCTTGCATCATTATTTCATCCGCAGGGATGCTTGAAGGAGGGCGTATCCAGGACCATCTTTTTTATAACATCCAAAATTACTACGCCACTATCCTGTTCATTGGCTACTGCGCCAAAGGAACATTAGGCCATCGTTTGTTACGTGGTGATTCCATCGTCCACATCAAAGATCGCGAACTGGCCGTTTATGCTACCATTAAGCAAACTGACGTCCTTAGTGCCCATGGCGACCATGACGACCTGATGAGCACCGTAAAAGCAATTGATAAAGCAAAACTCAAACACATATTCCTGGTACATGGTGAAAGTGAAAGTATGAAGTTATTGGCCGATGACCTTGAGAAGGAAGGTTATGGTGTTACTTTGCCGGAGAAAGGTGTGTCGTATACTATATAACACGAATACTCCCGAATTAAAGCGAATTACACAAATTATAAGTAATATCTGCCGCGGGTTTAGCGCAGCGTAACCCGTGGCCGCCTATGGCTAAAGTTTTCAACTTTAGCCCCTTTCCACTTGAGTTGAAAACTCAAACTATTTTAAACCACGGGTTACGCTGCGCTAAACCCGCGGCAGTGATCGAAGCAATCGTACGGAAGCATAGCGGCCCTGTACAGCATGCGATTGCCGTGCTACGCCCGCAATTACATAAGATATATAAAACAAACGGCACGAATTTCATCAATTCGTGCCGTTTGTTTTATAGTTTGTATTCGCTTTAATTAGAGCAAATTCGTGTTATGCTTTTTTGAAATGCTCGATGATCAAGCTTGCAAGCTCAACACCAATTCTTTCCTGGGCCTCGTTGGTAGCGGCGCCAATATGCGGGGTCAGGGAAATTTTTGGATGGGTCAAGATCTCGGCACGTGGGGTTGGTTCATTGTCAAAAACGTCAAGTGCAGCAAATGAAACCTGGCCGCTGTTTAGAGCGTCAACCAAAGCAAGTTCATCAATTAAACCACCGCGTGAGATGTTTACCAGGCCAACACCTTTTTTAGTTTTAGCCAATTCCTCAGCACCAAAAAGGGCTTTGTCGATAAATGGAGTATGTAGGGTAATGAAATCTGCGGTAGTGATGATCTCATCAAGAGTAGATTTTTTAACAGATGCTTTAACAGTGATACCACCGCCTAAAACAAGATCTAACTCGGGGTTAAAATCAAAAAGGTCATAAGCTAAAACATCCATACCAACACCGATAGCTATTTTAGCTACTTCTCTGCCGATACGGCCAAAACCTACAATACCTAAAGTTTTGCCGCGAAGCTCAACGCCCTTAGCGTAAGCTTTTTTCAGGTCGTTAAATTTGGTACCGCCATCAACCGGCATTTTACGGTTGCTATCCGGCAAAAAGCGTACAGCGCCAAATAAGCTGGCGAATACCAATTCAGCAACTGATAATGAAGAAGATGCTGGCGTGTTGTAAACACCAATGCCTTTTTCTTTGGCATAATCAACATCAATGTTATCAACACCTACACCACCGCGACCAATCAGTTTCAGGTTAGGCGTAGCGTCGATTAATGCTTTACGTACTTTAGTTGCGCTACGTACTGTAATAGCATCATAGTTTTTCAATTTTTCAGGAAGCTCGTCCTGTGGGATATTGTTGGTATCAACGAAAAAGCCGGCATCTTCCAGCATTTTTTTACCTATCGGGTCGATACCGTCATTAGCTAATATTTTGATCATGTCTAAAGTTTTGCCCCCCGGCCCCCCAAAGGGGGAGTGATTATTCCACATCTTTAAGGGCCGGGGGTAATTATTTAAAATTGTTGTTCCCCCTTTAGGGGGTTAGGGGGCTACTTATTCTTTTCAGCAAATTCCTGCATTACATCAATCAGCACATAGATGCTGCTTATTGGCAATGCGTTGTAAATTGAGGCGCGGAAACCACCTACACTCCTGTGGCCTTTAATGCCTACTATACCGCGTTCTTCGGCAAGTTTCAGGAATGGTTTTTCCAATTCAGGATTTTCCATTACGAAGCAAACGTTCATTTTTGAACGGTCTTCAACAGCGGCCACTGCTTTGAACAATGGGTTGCGGTCAATTTCTTCGTAAAGTACACGTGCTTTGGTAATGTTTTCCTGCTCAATTGCCGGCACGCCGCCTTTTGCTTTTAACCATTTAAGGGTAAGCATTGATACGTAGATAGCAAATACCGGTGGGGTATTATACATTGAACCACCTTCAATTTGAGTTTGGTAGTTGAACATTGCAGGGATTTTGCGACCGGTTTTACCAAGCAGGTCATCCTTAACAATAACCAAAGTAACACCTGCAGGACCCATATTTTTCTGAGCACCGGCATAAATCAAACCAAAATCGGCAACGTTAACCACGCGGCTGAAAATATCTGACGACATATCGCAAACCACCGGAATTGGCGATTTAAAGAACTCCTGTAACTGCGTACCGTAAATGGTATTGTTAGAAGTAATGTGAATATAAGCAGCATCAGCCGGGATTTCAAAATCCTTAGGGATGTAAGTAAAGTTGGCCTCTTTTGATGAAGCTACAATTTGTACTTCGCCAAAATATTTGGCTTCTTTTAAAGCTTTGTTAGCCCAAACACCGGTTTCCACATAAGCAGCTTTGCCGCCTTCTGGTAACAGGTTGTAAGGAGCTAAAGCAAACTGAGTGCTGGCGCCACCTTGCAGAAACAATACCGAATAACCTTCAGGAACGTTGAACAATTCTTTTACCAGGCTTACAGCTTCGTCTAAAACGGCCTCAAACTCTTTTGATCGGTGCGAAATTTCAAGCAAAGAGAGTCCAGTACCATTAAAATCAATAACTGCTTCTGAAGCTTGCTTTAAAACTTCGTGTGGTAGAATGCCAGGTCCGGCACCAAAATTATGTTTCATAATATTAACGAATTGTAGGTTCTAAATACACTATTAGGAAGTTTGTATTTTGTTGGGCCGAAGTTAATTAATTTGACAAAATATATAGACATTATTTACATTTTTTGAAAAAATATACAATTAATCAACAAACGGGCCTTTGATTGCAAATAATTAAACTAACCCTACAGGGCTGGTTTAATTATTATCATTATAATAACTTTTAGGGATGTTTGAGTTTTGAAATTGCGGCCGCCTGGTTGGCCGACGAGAACACTGAAGTGCCCGCAACAAACACATTTGCTCCGGCTTCTATCAGTTTGGTGATATTGTTAGCATCTACCCCACCGTCAATCTCAATTAACAGACCGGGATTTATTTCGGCACTTAGTGTCCTGAGTTCTTTGATCTTTTTGTAGGTATTTTCAATAAAATGCTGTCCGCCGAAGCCGGGGTTAACCGACATGATCAAAACCATATCCAGATCAGCAACAATATCCTCCAATAAAAAAACAGGTGTTGCCGGATTAATAGCCACGGCGGCTTTGCAACCTAATTGCTTAATAGCCTGAATAGTGCGGTGCAAATGAGGACATGTTTCCTGGTGAACAGTAATACTATCGGCTCCGGCATCTTTAAACGCTTTCAGGTAACGATCGGGGTCAACTATCATCAGGTGAACATCGAGTGGTTTAGTTGCGTGTTTTTTTACCGCGCTAACAACCGGGAAGCCAAAAGAGATATTTGGAACAAACATGCCATCCATAATATCAACGTGGATCCAGTCGGCTTCGCTGTTATTGATCATTTCAATATCGCGTTGCAGGTTGGCAAAATCGGCCGCTAAGATAGATGGTGCTATGAGGTGATTCATATGCAAATATATAAAAGCAGGTAATCTATGGGACTGATAGTGTAATTATTTTTATGGGAGAATTGTAAAAAAGTGCCTGTCCCAAAATCGCCGTTCTCCATAAAAAAATGAAAACGCGCAGACGCCGATTTTTAAATGTTCCATTTTTTGAGTGTAAAAACACGAAACGCCTTGAAAATGAAACAAACTGAAAATCAATGATTTAATATATCGCCCGAAACGACACTAATAACTGATAATCAATGAATAAAACTTTTAAGAATAAAAAATACGCGTTTCCAAAAGCACTTTATTTACCCTTGTTTTTTGGTGATTTTTGGGTTGTTTTTTTGATTTTTTCGCTCAAATCTAAAATTGACAGGAAGGTACTGACAGAACAGAGCCACCAAAAAATGCGGTTAATTTAGTTAAAGCCGAAAACTTTAACCATGCTTACCACGGTTATGCTGCGCTAAACCCGCGGCTATTATGCAGCTATTTTAAAATCTAAACCCAATAGATATATAAGGCAACGATCCTTCTTTTGAAAAGCCCATTACGGCTTCAATCAGCACCAATTGCGCTGGAATAATATACAAACCGCCGCCATATCCATCGTGCCACCTGTCGGATAATTCGCCGGGGACCCATACCCTGCCTACATCATTAAAGCCGATCAAACCAAATGAGCCGGGAAGCAGGTACGATGTGAAATCCATAACCTTTAAACGTAACTCGAGGTTATTATAAGCGATTGTTTTACCGGTAAACCTATTGGTATGAAATCCCCTGAAATTTTGCGAGCCGCCCAGTTTCATCTGTTGAAAATATGCTGCATTACCTATCGTAGTACCTAATCCCGTGCGGTTAGCTATTACCAATATCGAGTCCCTGTCGGGATTTAGATAGAAACTAAACTCAGATAATACCTGTCCGTAAGTATTATGACTACCTGAACCACCGCCGCTAAAGCCGCTCACGGTGGTTGTCCATAAAATGCCTTGTGTAGGGATGATCAGTTTATTCCGTGTATCAACCGTTGCGTTGGCTGTTAAGCCGCCGTAGACCTTAGTGCCAAATACCTTCTCATCCGGAAACGTCGCATTGTAGCCATTCAAAAATCTTTCAGTATTGTTTGATGCCTTGCTGTTATAAAACTGCCCTGTAACGCCGGCGCTTACGTGCAGGTTTCCAAAACTGCGGTGCAGGGAAACGTCGCCGGTAACATAATCATAGCGGTTACGATAGTACGAGATCTTCCTGTCGTCCTTATTTTCAAAAACGGTGTTATTCCCAATTCCGAAAAAATTGCTCAGGTTACTTGGCCCGCGCGAAAGCAGGTTGATCTTCAGGTCGTTTTCACCGATGGCTTTTTTCCAGTCGGCGGTATAGGTAAACAAAAATGATTTACGCCCCAGTGAATAATTGGTCAAAAATTCTTCGCGGAAAGCATATGGTTCCTTACGAAACCCGTGCCGCTCGTATGAGAAACCTCCAATCAACAAAATGCCAATATCATTACTGTAATTAGCCAGGATAATAGGCTCAAACCTGTCGAACTTAAAGGCAGTTTTATCATAACTATTTACCGCCGTGTCTGTTGATGTACGGTTTTTAGCCAGCGATGAAGGAGGAAGTACATTTTTTTGATCCGAACGGTCATAAATATAGGTTTTGCCTTTATTATTTAAACTGCTGTCAACTGCAAAGGTGTCCATCCCCTCCCCACCTATCATCCGCACAGTTATGGGTGATGGCGTTGAGCCCGTCACCTTAAATAAATCATCGCCATCAAAACCATACATCCTGATCTCTTTGGTAACATCGGGTTTAAAGGTACGCTGGTAGGTAACCTTATCAACGCTGCCGTCTTTCTTTATCTTATTTATAGTAAGCGTGATGTCACCATTAGTTTCATGAGCCACAGTAAATTTGTCCGTTTTATCACTCGCTGGTACATCGACATATATGGAGATGAATTTATAATATTCGAGTGCCTGTTTTTGCAGGATGTTACGCCTCGCTATCATTTTGCTGATGATCTCAGGTCCCGAAAGTTTGTAGATGGTATCGGGCATTAAATGCACCGCTTTTTTGATCAGGGCATCGGTCAGTTTGCTTTGCACATAGGCTATCTGCTCTTTCCAGTCATCTTCGCTCAACTGGTTCAGGAAATAGCGGTCGAAATAACGGGCATTGAAATTCCATCCATTGATATCCCTGATCTCGTCGCTGTAACCCTGAAATTTTGATTTAAGCCATTGGTGCGCTACTATCCAGGGCAACACACCCGAAGTTTTATAGTACACCTGGTCACGATCGCGTGGAACAGGTTCATAAACGGTTTCATGTTTTCCGTCGATCTTTTCCCAGCGCCATTGGTCTTCATGCCTGTCCCAATCGCCTAAAAGCATATCCAACAGGCGGGCGCGCAGCACAATCTTCTGGTCAACCCGGTTATCGTTGTCATCCTGTAGTTTACGCTGTACTTTTTCGGTGTTATCAGTTTTTTCGGCGTCGAGCGGTTCACGTTCTTCAAATAAAAAAACCTGGTTAGCAAAATCCTTTTGATACTCGCCAAAAGCAGGATCATCAGGAATATAAACAATTTTAGGGTTTGAATGCGGAACGCCTAATGCTTCGGCCAGCGGGGGTACCGTAAGCGCCGAAAAGGGATGAGCGGCCGATACCTGGTCTTGCAGAATATCTTTAGCTACCGTAGGCCTTAAATCAACAGGCAGACCTTTTTCGGGATATTTTTGAATAGTACGCAATACCCATTGCTGCCCCGTAGGATCCTGCAATCGCAATGATTTGGTTTGCTTGCCCCCGCCCCTTTGCAATATTTTAAGACCACCTTTTTCTGTGGTAAGATGGAATACAGGCAGTGTGACAGGTGCAGTCCAAAGTTTACGGTAATTATCGCCTAAAAAAAATTGGTGGGTACCGCTTACATTATTATAAGATGGTTCGATGGCCAGTTTAATACTATCGGCAGGGGTTTGAGCATATGAAATATTGCCGGCTAAACAAATGCCAGCCGTTAAAAAAAGAGATAAAGCGTTGAACAGTTTTTTGCCGCCCATGAGGTTTTGTAAGTAATGCAACGTAGAATAAATGCATATTACAAAATAGTTTTAATTATACACAGGGAAATTACTTTAAAAAGCATGGTGAGCAGCTGTTTAACTTTAACTGTTTTAAACGTAGAGACGCATCACATGCGTCTCCCAAATGCAAATTCCCAAACTTAATGATTTATTACAAAGCGGCTTGTCCTATGGAAGACGCATGTGATGCGTCTCTACGTAAAACCTTCTCAAACAAAATTTATAGGTTTCTAAGAAGAAGCGAACAAATAAGAAACTTCCGGACTAATTTTTACATCAATTTCAAATTTACGCTATTGAAAAATTCGTGTGATTCGATTAATTGGGACCGGTATGAAAAGCAATCGCGTAGAAATTTCTGATCCTACTATTAAAACTTGATTACTATCTGCCCTGATTAATCAACGCGTGCATTACCTGGTCTTTAAGCTGCCTGCTGATCGGCACCTCAAATGTGCCTATATGCAACATATTTCCTTCTATCGATGTGATCTTATTATTTGCAACTATGTATGATTTATGCGTTTGCATGAATTTACGCGGAGGTAGCTTTTCGGCAAAGGCCCGCAGGGTACTGTGGGTTATGATCTTACGCGCCGGGGTATAAACCTCTACATAGTTTTCCATGCCTTTAATGAACAACACTTCGTCAAAAATTATCTTCTCGAGCTTACCATTGCTTTTAACAAACAGATAATCTACACTATCTGTATTGTTCCTTAAATCAAAGTAATCCTTAGCTTTAAAGGCTGCCTTCATAAAACGCTCAAAAGGTATAGGTTTAAGGAGATAGTCGAGCACATCCAGGTCGAAACCATCAGTAGCGTATTCTTTAAACGCGGTAGTAAAGATCACTTTTGGCGGGTTAGGCAGCGAACGAATAAATTCAACGCCGGTTAAATGTGGCATCTGGATATCCAGGAACAGCAGGTCTACAGGTTGCTGCGCTAACAACGCTCCTAATTCCATAGCGTCTTCACATTGTGCTTTCAGGTCAAAAAAACCGGCTTTTTTAACATAGCCTTCCAGGCCCTTACGGGCAAAGGGTTCATCGTCGGTAATAATGCAGCTAATTAACGCCATCTTTTATATATTCAATTCAAGTACTGCTGTGTAGTGATTTTCTTCGCGGCCCGCGATTAGTTTATGTTTATCCGGATAAAGCAATTGCAATCTGCGGCTTAAGTTTTCCAAACCAATACCGCTGTAATTATCGGGCGCTTTCATATTCGGCGGCACATCGTTATAAACTTTAAAAACAAATTCATGGTCAATAATGCGCCCTTCAATGGCTATTTTATATTCACCGCCTATATACTTAAAAGCGTTTTCAACCAGTGGCAGCAAAAGCAGCGGATAGATGAGCTGATCCGTTAAACATCCTTCAAAATTAACATTGAGCTGCATTTTGCTGCTCGCCCTGATCTGCTGCAGCCGGATATAATTTTCAAGATATTCCAACTCCTGTTTTACCGGCACCTGTTGATGCTGATCATAAAGTTGATAACGTAGTAAACTTGATAGCAACTCGGTACTTTTTTTAGCACCCGGAACATCATCATCCATCTGGAAATAAATAGTATTCAGGGCATTAAATAAAAAATGCGGATGGTATTGGGCTTTTAGAAACTTCAGCTCAGTTTCCAGCTGATCGTTGGTGAGCTTTTCCAGTTGCATCTTATTATTTACATAAGCCTTCAGCCAGGTACTGCTGCGGGCGATGCCATAATAAACAATAGCGTACAAAGTGGGGATCATATTAATATCGGCCACGTCTGCCCAGGGCATCAGCTCATCTATGCCCTGGCTTACGTGCAGGGCCATGACCATCGGAACAAATACAACGTTCACTAATATCAAATTTGCTCCCACCAATATGGCCAACTCGCGCACTACGGCCCGGTAGGATAACTGTACAGTCTGGTGCCTGTCATAGTAAGTAAAAAGCCGTTCAAAAATATAGATTGCCAAATAGCCCACCAATATTGAACAGGCCATTTCAATGCCATTAACATAAAAATCCCTTTCCCAAAAATGCTGACCAATGTCAGTATCATGTAACAGCCTTATGGTAAAATATACCAATAAGCCATACAATGCCGGAAAAATGTACTTCCTGAAAAATTTCATATCAGCAAATTACAAATTTAAGGCAGAAAGGACAGGTTCGGGTTTTGTCTCTACTATCTCCGGGATCGGCACAGTTTTGAGTTTTTCCTTTGGTTTCATACCAAATAAAAACCGGGTTAAAGCGTAAGGGCGTACTAACAAATGATAGGTAAGCACCGTTACAAAAAAGGTAATGCCTACAGTATAAATATATTTTGATAGGATGCTTTCATTTTGCGTTTGCACAATATAATAGGCAATTAATACAATAACGGTTTGGTGCAATATGTAAAACGGATATACCGCCTGGTTTAAATAATTGAGCGCGTTATGAGGCTTATTTAAATAATGTTTGCCATAGCCAACCAGCGCCAACACCCATCCCCAGGCAATGATTGGGCGCAATGCGGTAAAAGCATAGGAGAATGCGATATTTTGAAAAGGCCAGTGAGGATGCAAAGGTTCGATGCCGTTCCAGCGCATTACCTCCCACATCATCAGGCTTAAAAAACCGATGGTTAAGGCAAAACGGCGATTGCGCTCAAGGCTGTCCATCAGTTTAGGCTGCAGGATGCAGATAAAACCTGCCAGGAGGAACAATAGCCAGTAAACAAAGTAACTGCCATCATGGATCAGGTCATTGGTTTCGGGGAGGTCCCAGCTGGTGAAGGTAAACCACAGGATTCCGGGCAGCATCAATAAATAAACCCATTTTCCCCGGGCCAAAATAGCAAGCTTTTGTTTAAAACCATTGCTTTTGGGCGAGATCATCCAGGCAAATAAAGGCGCGAAGATGAGGTCATAAAGAAACAGATAGGCAATAAACCAAAGATGGTGCCAGCTGAAATTGCCTTTGGGATATGGCTGAAAGTTAAATGTACTGGGATAAAAATCCAGGAATGAGCCTTTGTAACCATTGGCCAATCGTTCCATGTAGATCTGCGGCGGCACTATGATGAACATCCCCACCAACAGCGGAATAAAAAGACGGCGGAAACGCAAACCGATGAAACTGAGTGTAGAACGCCGCTGCATCATGTAGTAACTCACGGTACCTGAAATAAAAAAGAGCAGCGGCATGCGAAAAAGGTGCAAAAAATGATTCGATTCCATCATCAGGTTGCTGGTTTCGTGGTTTTTGATGTGCCAGCCATCCTCGGCAACAAAAGGCATTGCCGAATGAAAAAATAACACCCCCAATATGGATAAGATCCTCAGCCAATCGAGGTAGGTTTGACGTTGTGTGGTTTCCATGATTTCTTTTTTTATCAAAAGAAGTCACAACCCATCGCCCCATAAAATTACTTTGACCAATGGTAAAAAACCTTTGACCATTGGTAGAAAACAAGAACATTCCCCACGGCGGCCAGAGGCCGTTTGATAGTTGCCACCCGGCTGGAGCCGAGCGGCGTTCGGAAGATTTTTAATTCCCTCCCTTGGGAGGGGTGTGGCTGGAATGTGTAGTGGCAGGGAGGGGTTTATCCGCCATTTCAAAGGAATAGGCAAAACGATGAAACCCCTCCCTACACCTTCCCAGGGGAGGGAATCGCACAATCCTGCGCCTTTTTTAAACAATTAACTCGTCACAAAACAATCAACGGTCAGCCGCGCATAAACGGATTAAAATTTCGTGTACCAATTTCCATCCCTGCCGCCCGGCAGATGGTTTTATCACCAAACTTGAAATTGATCTGATCCATGGCCTGGTAAAGTTTAATGCGTTCCTCATTATCCTCGAACAGGTTGATCTGGTAACTGCCTGTACAAAGATCACTCAACCTTACACCTATGAGCCTGATGGGCCGGTGCTGGTCCCAGGCCATTTTAAGCAGGTTCTTTACACCGGGGATCAGGATATGTTCTGCCGCGGTAAGTGCTATCTTTTGCTGTTGGGTATGGGTTTCAAAATTACCGTATCGCAACTTAATAGCCAGGCATGATGAAAGCTTGTTTTCCCGACGTAATTTGGACGATAGCTCTTCCGTCATGGATACTAAAATAGTTTCAAGTGTGCGGTGATCAAACACATTAGTATGGAAGGTATGTTCGGTGCTAATAGATTTTCTGTCGGAATGGGATACGATTTCGCTATGATCAATACCATTGGCTTTTTCCCAAAGCGAATGCCCGTATTTACCAAAAACAGTTTCGAGAAAACGGATATTGGTACGCTGCAGATCGCCAATTTTCTCGATGCCGTATTGATATAATTTATTGCGGGTACTTTCGCCCAGGCCGGGTATCTTACCAATGTTAAGCGGGGCCAGAAACTTCAATTCATCGCCATGCTTTACAAACATTTGCCCGTTGGGCTTGGCCTGGTTTGTAGCCATTTTTGCTATGGTTTTGCCCGATGCCATACCGAAAGATATAGGCAGGCCTGTTTCTTTAATTACCTTCTGCCTAAGCTTGGTGGCCTCATGGTAGCAATCAAAAAAGCGGTCCATACCGGTGTAATCTATATAAAATTCATCAACCGATGTTTTTTGATACAGGGGCACTGTGTCGTGAATGATCTGTGTAACCTCGCGTGAGGCTTCGCCATAGCGCCCGTGCGAGCCGCGAATAAGAATGGCATGCGGACAAAGCTTTAAAGCTTGCCGGGTAGGCATAGCCGAATGCACACCAAAAGCCCTTGCCTCATAACTGCAGGAAGCCACAACTCCCCTTTCGGCCGAGCCTCCTATGATCACAGGCTTACCGATAAGCTCGGGATGAAACTTACGTTCCACTGAAACGAAGAACGAATCAAGATCGATATGAACAATATAACGTTTAGCTTCCACATAACAAAAATGCTAATATTTTTTGTATTTTGCTAATTTTATTAGCATATTTGACATATAGAAATTGTAAAGCAAATGAGTATATATGAAGATTACCTGCTGTTATTATCCCCTCCCGAAACGGTGAGGCATGAGATTTCACGCTATAAAAAAGCATCGGCGAGACTCATCGGCAATTATAAAAGTATGGATTCGCCTGCTCATATCTCTATACAACACCTGGAAAGGCAAAAGCCCTTTATGGCCGACAAAAACCTGGAATTGATGGAACAGGCCCTTAATACCATGCCACCTGTATTATTGCACATGGACGGTTTTGCCCATTTTACTCATCTGCATAACCGGATGACAATCTATGCCAACATCCGCGCAACACCCGCTACCGACGAATGGTTTAACACTTTAAAGAAGAAGTTACGGATCAAAAAGAATATCATCCCCCATATAACGGTTGTGCGTGATATTGCCGAAAAAGATTTCGATGCACTTTGGTCGCATTTTAAGCATAAAAAATTGGTGGAGCCTTTTTGGATCAAAGAACTTACCATATTGAAACGCGATACACTTGACGCCTTTGCCAAATGGGATAAGTTTAAGGTTTTTGAATTTAAAAACATGACCGGCCCGGGCTACACCCGCGATGAACTGGAACTGCTTAAAGCCGGCGACCCTGATCAAATCAATTTATTCATTTAAAATTTAACAATCATGGACTATGCATTTTATCATTTTATCCTCCCGATACCTGATCATGTAGATGTTATGATCCGGAAATTAAAAAGCGAAGCAAAACGTGTTATCGGTAATTATCCCAGCATGCATGCCCGGTCGCATATCACCATAAACAATTATCCGCGCAAACCGCTTGATGTGGACGTTCAGGGCTTCTCGTTTTTGAGCCGTAAACTTAGTTTGCTGCCTCCCGTTGTTTTTGAAACAGATGGATTTGATTGCTTTAATGAGAGTAATGACTATAACAAAACCATTTTTGCCAGGCTTAAGCTCACCGAACAAAATAAATATTGGATTAAACTATTGAAGGGTATTGTTGGCGATAGCAGTACCATACCTCATATTACCATAGCAAGGGCCATAACGCCCGAACAATTTAACCTGCTTTGGCCCTATTTTCAAAAAAGGGAAATGAAGGTAAAATTTGTTGTGAACCGGCTTACTATTTTGAAAAATCTGCTGCTGGATCTTGATCAACATGCCAAAACTTATCGCGAATTTGAATTTCGGGGAGATGAAAACGTGTTAACGAAGTACGATAATCTGGCTATAGCAAGGCAAATTAAAAATTATCCATCTATAAATCAACAGATAAGCCTTTTTTAACATTTTCTTAACCATAAACGCTACCTTTTTCTATATTTGCGCCGGGGTAAGTCTTTTACGGCCAGCTCCTCTTGAACTCCCCCAGGGTGGGAACACAGCAAGGGTAGAGAGTTGAGCGGCGCGATAAAAGTAGCTTACCCTTTTTTATTTTCTTATTTTTGCCGTACCGGCAAACGTGCCCCGAACCTGCACCGGTTCACAATTTCTTTAATTTCTTAACTGTATATAAATGCTCGATATATTCATTATTGGTGGTGGCCCGATAGGTTTAGCTTGCGGACTTGCCGCTCAAAAAGCTGGTTTAAGTTTTGTAATTGTTGAAAAAGGCACACTTGTAAATTCATTATACAACTACCCTGCTACCATGACGTTTTTCTCCACATCTGAGAAATTGGAGATCGGCAGCGTTCCTTTTGTTACCGTACACAACAAACCAACCCGTAATGATGCTTTGGAGTATTATCGCCGGGTTGCGTTTTCAAATAATTTGCCTATTCACCTTTTTGAAGAAGTTACCGAAGTAAAGCCGGAAGATGGCTTTTATACCATCATCACAAAAAAGGCAACATACCAAGCTAAAAAGGTGATCCTTTCAACCGGCTTTTATGATATCGCGGTAAACCTTGATATCCCCGGTGAAAACCTGCCCAAAGTAAAACACTACTACCAGGACCCCCATTATTATACCCTGCAAAAAGTGGTGGTAGTTGGCTCAAGCAACTCGGCCATTGATGTGGCCCTGGAAACCTACCGTAAAGGAGCCGAGGTAACACTGGTGATCCGCGGCAGCGAAGTGAGCAACCGGGTTAAATACTGGGTGCGGCCGGATATTATTAACCGCATCAAAGAAGGCAGCATTAAAGCCTATTTCAATGCAAACCTCGAAGCCATCCGTGAAAATGAAGTCGATATCAAAACACCGGAAGGATTAATCACTATCCCTAATGATTTTGTAATGGCGATGACAGGCTATAAACCCAATTTTGAGTTCCTGAAAAAACTGGGCATTATCCTTTCTGAAGATAAATTCATCCCCCAATACAACCCCGAAACCATGGAAACAAACATGCCTGGTTTATACCTTGCAGGCGTGGTTTGCGGCGGCCTTGATACCCATCTTTGGTTCATCGAAAACTCCCGCGTTCATGCTGATATGATCATCAATGATATTGTGGCAGGGAGGTGAACGGTTGATTGGGTTGATTAGGTGAATAGTTATTGCTGTAAATCTGCGAGTTACAACAACAAACCAACCACTCATTCAATAAACTTAATCAACCATTCACCAACCAACAAATAATCACATTTTTTTCTTGTATAAATAAAATTTTATAGCCTAATTTGCAGCAAATTAAAAACACAGTAATTCAACAAAAAAATGAATACACCAAGCTTAAATAAGCCCGCTACAAGAGCAAATTTTGCTCCGGTTGCTGCTGCCTTGGGTTCAACTGTTTTTTTAAACTGCCCTCTCCGACGAAGGACCTACATGCCACGGGTTTGAATTAATTTTTCTCCTGTCCACACAAAAAGAGTTTTTTAAACGTCTTTTTAAAAAAACCATCTAATTATTTAAGGCTTATAAAGCCAATTAATTTCACGGTAATTATCTATTTAAATGACAATACAAGATTTTGATATTCAGGTTGCTACTGCACAGCATGTAGATTATGCTACCATGATTTGCGATGAGATGGCCGAATCGGCCAAGGCGCGCGGAACTGGTATAGCTACACGCTCGCCCGAATACGTTGCTAATAAAATGCTGGAAGGCAAGGCTGTTATAGCCCTGCATAAAGACGGTACCTGGGCCGGTTTCTGCTATATTGAAACCTGGAGCCATGGCGACTTTGTTGCTAACTCGGGACTTATTGTTAATCCGCAGTTCCGTAAGGCTGGATTGGCAAAAGCCATCAAACACCGAATTTTCCAGTTATCGCGTACCAAATACCCTAATGCCAAAATATTTGGGTTAACAACCGGTTTGGCGGTAATGAAGATCAACTCGGAGCTTGGTTACGAGCCGGTTACCTATTCAGAACTAACCCAGGACGAAAACTTTTGGGCCGGCTGCAAAAGCTGCGTAAACTTTGACATTTTAACCAGCAAAAACCGCAAAAACTGCATGTGCACCGCCATGCTTTTTGATCCTGCCGAAAAACAAAAAGAATACGAGGAGAAAATGCAGCGCATTACGCACAAAGCGACTTTGCTTGAGCGTATTGAGAACGCCATAAAGAAACGTATAAAACATGATGTTTAAGGATTAGGTTAAAGGCGAAAGGTTAAAGGCGAAAGGTTAAAGGTAGCTGCAACATAATGAGAGATTACAAAAAACTTGATGTTTGGAAAAAGGCGCATTTGCTTACAAAGCAAGTGTATGCGGATATACTGCCCATAATGCCCCGTGAAGAACAATTTGCCTTAACTAATCAACTACGTAGATCCACTTATTCTATCCCTTTAAATATAGTTGAAGGGTGTGGTAAAAACACTGATAAAGATTTCACTCATTATCTGGATAACGCGTTAGGATCTGCGCATGAAGTAGAATATACCGTTTATCTGATTTATGATCTGGGATTTATTCCAACTGAAATTTACGATAAAACAAACACCTCGATTAACGAAGTGAAAGCGATGTTAATTGGGTTTATAAAATTTTTGAGAAGCGATAATTAATATAAAACGTACAAGGCGAAACCTTTTAGCTTTAACCTTTCGCCTTTAACCTTAAAAAATGAAAAAAGTAGTATTAGCTTATAGCGGAGGTTTGGATACCTCATTTTGCTGTATTTATTTAACACAGGATCTTGGTTATGAGGTTCACTCGGTTATTGTAAATACCGGCGGTTTTAGCGAGGAAGAGTTAAAAGGCGTTGAGGAACGCGCTTATAAAATGGGCGTTACTTCGCATCATGTGGTTGATGAAACCGAAAACTTTTACAACACCTGCGTACGCTTTTTAATTTATGGTAACGTATTAAAAAACAATACCTATCCGCTATCTGTAAGTGCCGAGCGCGTAAGCCAGGCAACTGCTATTGCTAACTACGCTAAAGAAATTGGTGCCGAATTTGTTGCCCACGGCAGCACCGGGGCCGGTAACGACCAGGTGCGTTTTGATATGATCTTCAATATCCTTGTACCGGAAGTAAAGATCATCACTCCTATCCGCGACCTGAAACTGAGCCGCGAAGAAGAGATCGAATACCTGAAAAAACATGGTGTTGATATGAACTTCGAAAAAGCTAAGTATTCTATCAACAAAGGGATCTGGGGTACATCGGTAGGTGGTAAAGAAACTTTGACTTCAAACCTTGGCCTGCCAGAAGAAGCATGGCCTACCCAGGTAACTGCATCTGAAGTAAAAGATCTTGTGCTTACTTTTGAAAAAGGTGAGTTGGTAGCCATCGGTGATGAAAAATACGATCATCCAACAAAAGCTATCCAGGCCTTACAGGCTATTGCTCAGCCTTATGGCATTGGCCGGGATATTCACGTTGGTGATACCATTATCGGCATTAAAGGCCGTGTAGGCTTTGAGGCCGCTGCTCCTATGGTGATCATCAAAGCTCACCATACTTTAGAGAAACATGTGCTAACCAAATGGCAGCTTTCATGGAAAGATCAGTTATCATCTTTCTATGGCAACTGGCTGCATGAAGGTCAGTTCCATGACCCGATCATGCGCAATATCGAAGCTTTTTTAACCGATACTCAGAAAAACGTTACAGGTAAAGTATTTGTTCAGTTACACCCATATCGCTTCCAGGTAGTAGGCATTGAATCACCATACGATCTGATGTCGAACAAGTTTGGCAGCTATGGAGAAATGAACAACGCCTGGAGCGGCGAAGACGTTAAAGGGTTCTCCAAAATATTTGGCAACCAGGTAATGATCTATCATAAAGTAAACAGCCAAAATGATTAATACGGCGTTTTCAAAAGGTGACTGCATAAAGCATTATAACTGGGGCGATGATTGCCACGGATGGACCTTCATTGATACTGAAGCCCTGTCCGTTAAGCAGGAGCTGATGCCGCCAGATACTGCAGAGCAATTGCATTACCACGAAAAAGCCACACAGGTGTTTTTTATTTTGAAAGGAAGGGCTACATTTTCGATAGACGGCGAGGTTACGGTATTGAAGCCCGAACAGGGTATCGAGATCCATCCGGGTCAAAAGCATTTCATCAGCAATAACGACCGGAGCGACCTCGAGTTTATTTTATATTCATATCCATCTACAAATAATGATCGGATAAATTTAGCCCCCTAACCCCCTAAAGGGGAATAATTGTTAAAATTATGACTGAATTTAAAGATAATAATGACGCTACTCTTGCTCCCCCTTCAGGGGGCGGGGGGGCGATACGTGCAGGCATAATTGGCGGAGCAGGGTACACCGGTGGCGAAATGCTCCGGATCCTGATCAACCATCCTAACGTGGAGATTGCTTTTGTTCATAGCAACAGCAACGCGGGTAACTATGTTTACCAGGTACATACCGACCTGTTTGGTGATACCGATCTGAAATTTGCGGCCGAATTATCTACAGATATTGATGTACTTTTCCTTTGCGTTGGCCACGGTGATGCCAAAAAGTTCCTGGAAGCAAACGCTATTCCCGATTCGGTTAAGATCATTGATTTAAGCCAGGATTTCAGGCTTAATCAAAACTCAACTTTAAACGGCAAAAGCTTTGTTTATGGCTTACCAGAATTAAATCGTGAAGCCATAAAAACGGCTGCTAATATTGCTAACCCGGGGTGTTTTGCTACCTGTTTGCAATTGGGCCTGCTTCCCTTGGCTTCAAAAGGTTTGCTAAACAACGAAGTACACGTTACTGCTACAACAGGTTCAACTGGTGCAGGTCAAAGCTTGTCACCTACCTCGCATTTTACATGGCGTAATGATAACCTTTCTGTTTACAAAGCATTTAGTCACCAGCATTTAAACGAGATCGGTCAGTCATTGAGGCAGCTACAAGCCGGTTTTGATAAGGCTATCAACTTTATTCCTTACCGTGGCGATTTTACCCGTGGCATTATCGCTTCAATTTATACTGAGAGCGATCTGAGCGAGGAAGAAGCATTAGCACTTTACCAAAGCTACTACGATGGGCATCCTTTTACGCATGTCACCAATCGCAATATTGATTTAAAGCAAATTGTAAACACCAATAAATGCTTTATCCAGGTAAAAAAACACGACAACAAAATATTCATTATCAGCATAATGGACAACTTACTTAAGGGCGCTTCCGGCCAGGCAGTACAGAACATGAACTTATTGTTCGGGCTGGACGAACGCGCAGGCTTACGACTTAAGGGAATAGCGTTTTAGCCCCCCTGCCCCCTAAAGGGGGAGTAATTGTTTAATATTAATTTTAATTGCCTTTGAGGCTTCAATAATATGAATCTGTTCGACGTATATCCTATAAATCCGATCAACATAGTAAGAGGACAAGGAAGTTTAGTGTACGATAATCACGATACTGAATACCTTGATATGTATGGTGGTCATGCCGTTATTTCTATCGGTCATACCCATCCGCATTATGTTAAAAGATTAGAAGATCAATTACACAAGCTTGGCTTTTACTCTAACTCTATCGAGATTCCTATTCAAAAAGAGTTAGCGCAAAAATTAGGTAAGGTTTCGGGTAAAGAAGATTACCAATTATTCCTGTGTAACTCCGGTGCTGAAGCTAACGAGAATGCTTTAAAACTGGCTTCTTTTTATAATGGTAAAAAGAAAGTTATTGCTTTCAGCAAATCATTTCATGGCCGTACTTCTTTAGCGGTTGCTGTAACCGATAACCCGAAGATTGTTGCGCCTATCAACGAAACTGATAACGTGATCTTTTTGCCTTGGGCAGATGAAGCCGCACTGGAAGAAGCTTTCAAAAACAATGAAATCTCTTCGGTAATTATCGAAGGCATCCAGGGTGTGGGTGGTATCCAGGTTGCACCTGAAGGCTTCCTGCAAAAAACCCGCTCGCTGTGCGACCAGTATAATGCCGTTTTCATTGCCGATTCCGTGCAATGCGGTTACGGTCGTACCGGAAAATTCTTCTCACATGATTTTGCCGGTGTGGATGCCGACATCTACAGCATGGCTAAAGGCATGGGTAATGGTTTCCCTGTTGGTGGTATTATCATATCGCCTAAAATACAGCCGGCTTATGGCATGTTGGGTACTACATTTGGTGGTAACCACTTAGCTTGTGCGGCAGGTTTAGCTGTACTTGAAACCATTGAGCAGGACAACCTATTACAAAATGCGGCTGAAATTGGCGGCTACTTAATAAAGGAGCTTAACAAGCTGGAACAGGTTAAGGAGGTTCGTGGTCGTGGTTTAATGATCGGCATTGAATTGCCTGAGGAATTGGCCCATGCGCGTAAAGAATTGCTGAACAAGCACCATATATTTACCGGGGAAGCTAAACCAAACGTGATCAGGCTGTTACCCGCCTTGAATTTAACTAAGGCCCATGCTGATAGGTTCCTGGAAGCTTTTGTTAATGTATTGAATCAATAAGACGCCCCCTCTAAATCTCCCCTTTAGGGGAGATTTAAAAAAATAGATAACAGAAAACACACTAATTAATTGTAAAGTTCATGAAACTATTTTCTTCTGTTAATGATGTTGCCGATGTTAACGCACTTGTAAAAGAGGCATTGGCGCTTAAGCAGGATCCTTTTGCTCATCAGCAGCTTGGCAAAAATAAAACGCTGGCCCTGGTGTTTTTAAACCCAAGCCTGCGTACGCGTATGAGTACACAGAAAGCTGCCCTTAACCTGGGCATGAATGTAATGGTGCTCAATATCGATAAAGAAGGCTGGGCACTTGAACTGCGCGACGGCGTGATCATGGACGGCACTACTGTTGAGCATATCCGTGAAGCTGCAGGCGTTATGGGACAATACGCTGATATTATCGGTGTGCGTTCGTTCCCCGGCTTAAGGAACCGCGAGGAAGATTATAGTGAGATGATTTTTAACAAGTTTGTTGAGTTTTGCAAAGTGCCGGTTGTTAGTCTGGAATCAGCAACCCGCCACCCGCTGCAAAGTTTGGCCGACTTGATCACTATTGAAGAACTGAAAACAACAGCGCGTCCTAAAGTGGTTTTAACCTGGGCGCCGCATATCAAACCTTTGCCGCAGGCTGTTCCTAACTCATTCTCGGAGTGGATGTGCAAGGCGGATGTCGACTTCGCTATCGTGCAGCCTAAAGGATATGAGCTTTGTACCGATTTTACCCAGGGTGCAAACATCACTTATGATCAGGACGAAGCTTTGGCCGGTGCAGATTTCATATACGTAAAAAACTGGTCGGCGTATGAGCCTTATGGCAATATATTAGGCAAACACGAAGAGTGGATGCTTACTAACAAAAAGCTGGAGCAAACCAACAATGCCAAAGTAATGCATTGCTTACCGGTACGCCGTAACCTGGAGCTTTCTGATGAAATATTAGACGGGCCAAACTCCATTGTGGTGCACGAAGCCGGCAACCGCGTTTGGGCTGCGCAAGCGGTGCTTAAACAGATGCTGGAAAGTTTGTAAGTAATTGTTATTCATATAAAAGCAAGAATCAAAGCAAATCTGTCTTGGTTCTTGCTTCTTCTTTTCTTAAATCTTTCCTCCCTATGTATACTCCCAAACATTTTCAGTTAAGCGATGAGCAGGAAGCAATCAGCTTTATGCGGCGTTACAGTTTTGCAACAATTGTAACCGCTACCGATAATGTTCCATTCGCTACCCATCTGCCCTTTTTGGTAAGCAAGTGCGGTGATAAAATTGTTCTTTCATCTCATTTCGCAAAGGCAAATCCACAAGCTGCGGAGATCATCGGGAAAGATGTATTGGTAATATTTACTGAGCCCCACGCCTATATCTCACCCAAACATTACGAAAAGGAAACCAACGTACCTACCTGGAATTATATCGCTGTACACGCTTATGGCAAAGCAACCATTTTATCGGAGGGTGAACAAACTGCCGGTTTGCTATCGCAAATGATCAGTAATTACGAGGCTGACTATCTAACTCAATGGAATAACCTCCCTGATGAATATAAGCAACGAATGATGAAAGGGATTGTAGCTTTTGAGATCATCGTTGATGATTTGCAGGGCAAACAAAAGCTTAGTCAAAACCGGAGCGAAACGGAGCGGGAAAATATCATAAACGAATTAAGTAATAGTGGCGATACGGTTGAAGCTGAGATTGGCAAATATATGTCGCGCCTTAAATAAGTTAACTACCGCGGGTTTAGCGCAGCGTAACCCGTGGGGCATATCGGTTAAGTTTCCAACTTAACCGATGAAATTGAAAACTTCAAATATCGTTTACCACGGGTTACGCTGCGCTAAACCCGCGGCAGATTACAGAATGTCTGAATGTTATTCTTCTATTTTCTTTGATGCACTGTTGATCATTCTGTTCAGCGTTAATCCCTGCACAATTACCGAAAATATAACAATAAAATAACTTCCCGACAGGATCAGATGCCTGTAAGGTGTATTAGGAAGTGACAAAGCCAACGCGATAGAAATACCGCCACGCAATCCCGCCCAGGTCATAATATTGATATTACTGTAGTTTACCTTGAGGGTACGTCGTAAAAAGGTAAGCGGTAGCATGATACTCAACCAGCGGGCTATTAAAACAGTAACAATAGAGACACTTCCCGTTACCCAATAGTTATTTACAAAGGGCAGGTTAACCAATTGCAGGCCTATCATCACAAATAAAATAGTGTTCAGGATCTCATCAACCAGTTTCCAGAATTTCTCTAACGCCTCGTGCGACTTTTCTTTATTGTCCTGATTAATGGATTGACCGCCGGCAAATAACCCAGCAATAACAACCGATAGCGGAAGCGAGAACCCAAGCAATACGGCCAAAACTGATAGCGCCATTACCAAAGCGAGCGAGATCAATACGATAGTCTGAAAATCCTTAACCGAGCGCATCAACCGGTGAGCGACATAACCTAAAATGACGCCGGCTACTATCCCGCCAATAATTTCTTTAACAATAAGCGCTACAACCTTAGCCAGTTCAATTTTCTCTTCTCCTACCCGCGCCACCTCCAGGATGATCACAAACAGGATCAGCCCAATTCCATCATTAAACAGCGACTCACCCGAAATAATGGTTTCAAGATTGGCAGGCAATTTCGAATTGCGGATAATGGCTGCAACCGCTACCGGATCGGTGGGTGAAATCAAAGCGCCGAACAACAGACAATAGATCAGCGGCATATGGATATGAAAAAATGGGGCTACATAAAACAACAGGCATCCAAACACCGCCGTCGAAATGATAACCCCCAATGTGCTCAGCACAAATACAGGTCGCATTTCTCTCTTCAACTTCCGGCCATCCAGGTTAAATGAGCTTGAAAAAAGCAGGAAACCAAGCAGCACATTCAATACCGCTTTTGAAAAGTTGATATTTTTGGCAAGTGTACCCAGGTAATCCGCTATCGACGAATCAATCTTATCTACAATAAGTATCGTGATAGAAGTAATGGTTGCCAGCAGTACAATGCCAATGGTGCCCGGCAGCTTAATAAAGCGGGCGTTAAGGTACGAGAATATCGCGCTGACAATAACCAGCAAAGCTATTACAACAAACAGATCCATAAATACTTAAAGCCAAAAGCTGAATGCACAAAGCCTAAAGCTAACAATTTGATTATAAGCAATGTGATTACTGTTAAATTTTAATATTAAATCGCTCATCGTTTGCTTTTATCTCGATTCGGGATCCGTCATTCGGGTTTCGGTATCAAAATAGCGTACGATGAGTCGGTTGTCGCTGTTTTTGGTGAAATAGTTGATAGCCCAGCTAAAAAATATGATGCCCTTATTGGTAAAGCCTGCCAGCGACATGATATGTACAAATCCCCATACCAGCCAGGCAAAAAATCCCTGGAAATGGATTTTCCCCAAGTCGGCCACCGCTTTATTTCGGCCTATGGTAGCAAGCGAACCTTTATCTCTATATTTAAAGGGCACCAACGGTTTACGGTCGAACATTCGGTAAACGTTCTCACCCAGGTTTTGTCCCTGCTGGATAGCTACCGGTGCAACACCCGGATGCCCGTTTGGATA
Organism: Mucilaginibacter rubeus; assembly: GCF_014643835.1. Lineage (GTDB taxonomy): Bacteria > Bacteroidota > Bacteroidia > Sphingobacteriales > Sphingobacteriaceae > Mucilaginibacter > Mucilaginibacter rubeus. The sequence goes on from NZ_BMKD01000002.1 coordinate 335,751, forward strand.
CTCCTCGGTGATCATAGCGGCAACATCACCTATGGCGTAAATATTCTCGTAGCCTTTTACCTTATTAAATTCATCAACCAGGATGCGGTTACCCCGGGTTATATTATCAACTGAAATACCTTCAGGAAATTCCCCCTTTACTCCTGCCGCCCAAAGTACATTACGGGTTAACAACGATGTGCCATTATCTATCTTCAGTTCATAGCCATTATAGCTTTCCACGTGGGCGCTGTTATAAATGGTTACGTCCATATCCTGCAAAAACTTTTTGGCCTTGGCCCTCGCCCCCGGGGAAAACGCGGCCAGCAGTTCCGCTTTACCTTCAACAAGGTAAACACTCATGCTGTGTTTACGCAAACCATGATAATCCTTCATTAATATCAGCTCACGCATTTCGGCAAGTGCACCGGATAGTTCCACACCGGTTGGGCCACCGCCTACAACCACAAAGGTCATTAGCGCCGCTTTTTCTTCCGGGTCTTTAGATACGAGCGACATTTCGAGGTTTTGGAGGATCAGGCTCCTTAAGTTTAAGGCCTCCGGGATATTCTTCATCGGCATAGCAAAATGCTCTATCTCTTTGTTACCAAAAAAGTTGGTATTGGAGCCGGTAGCTATAGCAAGGTAATCGTAATAAATGGTACCAATATCAGTATCAAGCGTATTAGTTTCGGGATTGATCTTTTGCACTTCAGCAAGCGCGAAGCGAAAATTCTTTTGCCTGGTAAAGATCCGGCGCAATGGAAAGCCAATTGAATCGGCAGCTATGGAGCCTCCTGCCACCTGGTACAACAAAGGCTGAAAAGTGTGATAATTATGCTTATCAATCATCAGTACATCAACGGGTGCATCTTTTAGTTTTTTAGCTAAATGGATCCCGCCAAATCCTCCCCCTATAATTGCCACCCGCGGCCTGGTATTCTTTTTTTGCTCCATAGATAGTTATAAGCAAGGATAATGCCTTAAAGTTTTCCAATATTACTAATTCTTTCATAATCAAATTGTAAACTTAAACTGCAGATCCAATTATTCATTTTTAAATCAATTTTTGAAAAAACACACTATATTTTCGTAATTTTAACAGTTTTCCGTTTAAAAAAGTGGAAATTTGGCACTAAAAGAGTTATATTAACAGCTGGAATGAATAAAATTGATACAGATCATATCAAAACGAATAAATTACCATCAAATAAGAGCCTTTATATAATCAAAATAGGTGGAAACGTTATTGATAACTCTGAAAACCTATATCATTTTTTAAAAGACTTTGAAGCACTCGACGGCCTGAAGATCCTGGTACACGGAGGTGGAAAAGTGGCCACACAAATGGCCGAAGATTTAGGTATTGAATCGAAAATGGTTGATGGCAGGCGCATCACCGATATTGAAACGCTTAGGGTGGTTACCATGGTTTATGGAGGCCTCATCAACAAAAATATCGTAGCCCAGTTGCAGCGTTTTGGCAACAACGCCATAGGCCTCACCGGTGCCGATGGCAACTTTATTAAAGCGGTTAAACGGCCGGTAAAAACTATTGACTATGGTTTTGTGGGCGATATTGTTAAAGATTCGATAAACCCCCAAAATATAAGCCGGTTGATGGAAGCAGGCTTTACCCCCGTTTTCTGTGCTATAACGCATGATGGCGAAGGGCAACTGCTAAATACCAATGCGGACACCATTGCTTCGGCACTGGCGGTATCGTTATCGGGATTATATGACACCACCCTCATATACTGTTTTGAAAAAAAGGGCGTGTTAAAAGATATTAATGATGATGAATCGCTGATTAGGGAAATTAACCCGCAGCACTACGAGGAACTTAAAGTGGAAAGGATAATACACAGTGGTATGCTACCTAAACTTGATAACGCTTTTACCGCAATTGCTTGTGGTGTAAAGGCGGTAATTATTGGCAAATCAGATGATTTGGGCCAATTGAAAGATAACAAACCATTTGGAACACGTTTAACAAAAAGCGCATGAACGCACAACAGCACATTTCAATATTAGGCTCCGGTAACATAGGGCTGTCATTAGCCAAAGGTTTAGTTAAAAAGGGTATTTGCAAACCCCAGCAAATATCATTAACGCGTCGTAACGTAGCTGCGCTGGCCCAATATGCCGAGCAGGGGTACCATGTGTCAGACAATAATCTGCGTGCCGTGCGCAAAGCCGATATTATTGTGCTGGCCGTACTGCCGCAACAACTCAATAAACTGTTAGACGAGATCAAACCTTCGTTAAAGCCGGATAAGCAATTATTGATCTCGGTTATCTCCGGTGTTAGCTGTGCCGATATCCGCCAGCACCTTGACCTCAATGTACAGGTGATCAGGGCAATGCCGAACACCGCGATTGCGATAGGCCACTCTATGACCTGTATCGCTACAGATAACGGCACCAATAAAAACATCAACATGACCAAATCATTGTTTGATACGGTTGGTGTAACTATCCAGATCAATGAAGAATTGATGACCTCGGCAACAGCTCTTTGTGCCTGTGGTATCGCTTTCTTTTTAAGGTCGATCCGCGCTGCTTCACAAGGCGGAACGGAGATTGGTTTCCATGCTCATGACGCTTTGAAAATGGCTGCGCAAACCGCTAAAGGCGCGGCAGACCTGCTATTGCAACTGGCGTCGCACCCCGAGCAGGAAATTGATAAGGTAACCTCACCAAGCGGCTGTACCATTGCCGGCTTAAATGAAATGGAGCACCATGGTTTCAGTTCGGCCATGATCAAGGGCATCCGTCTTTCGGCCGAAAAAGCAGGCGATTTGTATAAAAAGGACAGTTAATTTAAACAGAAAGCTTAATGCGGAAGGCTTAAAGCTTTTTAATCATTATATTTCAATCGTTTTGATAGCGTATATCAAAATGAGTTATTTTTAAAAAAGCAGTTCAGATACAAGCTATTTACATTCAACCAATTAATAAATAGCTACAACAACTGGTATGGTTATGGTATTTGACTGTCGATCTTTCAATATAAAATGTTAACAGTAGAAAAAATTGGCGGTACATCCATGACCGCTTTGGGTGATGTTATTAAAAACATTATCCTGTTTGAACGCAGCGGGGAACAACTTTACAACCGCATCTTTGTAGTATCGGCATTTTCGGGAGTAACCAACCTCCTGCTCGAAAACAAAAAGACAGGCGCGCCGGGCGTATATCACAAGCTTGCCAATTACAAGGATTTTCATACGCCGTTAAAACAATTGATTACGCGCCTGAAGCAGATCAATAAAACTTATGAAGGCCTTGGTTTGAACATAGCCGAAGCCGACAGGTACATTGAAACAAGGATCAACGATGCACAAACCTATCTGGAGAACCTGGCTAATATCCTGGCATCGGGATACGTAGGTAAAGAAGGCATTTTACAGGCCGCGAGAGAGATCCTGGCCTCAATAGGTGAAAGCCACTCGGCTTTTAACTTTACCAATATCCTGCAAAATATGGGTATCAATGCTACTTTGGTGGACCTGAGCGGTTTTCATGACCACCGCGCATTAACCATTGATCAACGCATTAAGAAAGACCTTGCCCATATCGATTTTTCAAAAACCATTACCATTGTTACCGGCTACGCCAAGGGCACCGAAGGGATCATGCGCGAGTTCGACCGCGGCTATTCGGAAGTTACTTTCAGTAAAATTGCCGTTGCTGTACAGCCGCAGGAAGCCATCATCCACAAAGAATACCACCTTTGTACTGCCGACCCTCAGTTGGTTGGCGTTGAAAACTGTTTCCCGGTAGGTAATACCAACTATGATGTTGCCGATCAGTTAGCCGACGTGGGCATGGAAGCTATCCACCCAAAAGCGTCAAAACCGTTGGAAATAAATGATATCGACCTACGGATCAAAAACACCTTTCAACCGGAACACCCGGGTACGCTGATTACCCGCGAATATATTTGCGATAAAAAGCGTGTTGAGGTTATCACCGGCACCGATAAGGTGATCATGATCGATATTTATGACCCATCAATGGTTGGTAATGTAGGTACCGATTTTCATATCATGCAGTTGTTTTACAAGTTTGGCGTTAGCTACAGCTTCAAAGCCACCAGCGCTAACAGCATTTCTATAGTGATATGGGAGAAGGACTACAATAAAAAACTGATTGGCGAACTGGAAGACAATTACGAAAAAGTTGCTGTTGAAAAAATGGCGATGGTTTGCCTGATAGGTTCCAACATGGATCAGCCTGGCTTACTGGCCAAATCCGCAACAGCACTGGCCCAAAAAGGGATCAATATCAAAAGCTGTGGCTTTGCACTAAGAATGGTCAATATCCAGTTTTTGATAGCCCGCGAAGATTTCGATGAGGCGATCCGCGCTTTGAACAAGGCGATGTGCTAAGGGAGGCAAAAGGCGAAAGGTAAAAGGATAAAGGTTTTTTGTTTTCTGCTTAACCTAATGCCTTTCACCTTTTACATCAATTGTAACTTTACAGTAACTAATTTCTTTTAACCATAAGTTTTCAGCATATTTAGGTTTGACATCTTTCCTGTATGCGTAAACTTTTACTATCAGCCTGCCTGTTATTAGCTATTGGGTTTCATGTATCTGCTCAAAAAAAAGCTAAAAAACCTTTAGATCATACTGTGTTTGATGGGTGGCAAAGTATAACCGGCCAACGCATCAGCAATGATGGCAAATGGATAGGTTACGTCATAAAGCCGCAGCAGGGCGATGCTGAACTGATTATAAAAGACGCCAAGAACGCTACTTTGGTAAAAATTCCAAGAGCTGACACAATTAAGATAAGCAGCGATTCAAAATTTGCTGTATGCCTTATCCGGCCGTTTTATAAGGATACCAGGCAGGCCAAAATAAAGAAGAAAAAGCAGGCGGATTTCCCTAAAGATACTTTAGGCATAATTACTTTAGGATCATCATCCGTAAGCAAAGTCCCGGCCATCCGTTCATTTAAAATAGCCGAAGATGCAGCTGTTATAGCCTACCTGGCAACAGCCGATACGCTTAAAAAACCAGCATCAAACGATACCTCAAAAAAAGCGGTAGCTGCAACTGTTGCCCCGCCTACGCATGAAGGTGCAGACTTAACAGTTAGAAAGTTAAAAACCGCCGCCGAACGCTCTTTTAAATATGTTACAGAATACCAGGTCAGCAAAAATGGAAAATGGATTGCGTTTGCTGTAACAGCGCCGGCCAAACAAAAAGAGACTGTATCTGGTCTATATCTATTTGATTTGGAAAAAAACGCGGTTAAACAATTAAGCACCGGCAGGGGTAATTACCGTAACATCAGCATTGATGATGCCGGACGTCAGGTAGCTTTTACTGCCGAAAAAAATCCGGAAAAGGCATTGGTAAAACCATTTAAGCTTTATTACTACAACACTGCAAAAGATAGCGCGGAAGTTATTGCCGCTGTCGGATCTGCAGGCATACCCAATAACTGGGCGGTAAGCGGCGATGGCAAAGTAAGCTTTAGCAAAAGCGGCAATAGCCTTTTCTTTGGCACTGCACCTATCCCCAAACCTGCCGATACCACCCTTGCTGATTTTGAGGTAGCCAAGCTGGATATCTGGAACTACAAAGATGATTACCTGCAGCCCCAGCAGCTCAAAAACCTGCAAACCGAGTTGAAGCGTAGCTATCTTGCAGTGATAAAACCTGAAGAAACGAATGCCAAAATTATTCAATTAGGTAGCAAGGCCATTCCCGAAATATTAACTGCCGAAAATAAAGATGCCCGCTATGTTTTAGGGCTTACAGATACCGGCGCCCGCGTATCGGCCCAGTGGGAAGGCAGTACCAGGCAACAGGCTATTTTAATTGACACCAAAAGCGGTAACCACCGGCTCGTGAACGCTTCCGTGGGGCGTTATTATATCTCGCCGCATGGCAATTATGTGCTTTGGTTTGATGTTAAAGATCAGACATGGTATTGCTATACCATTGCAACAGGGCAAAAACTAAACCTGAGCAAGGCAACTGGCACAAAAATGGGCGACGAGCTAAACGACGTACCCGGATATGCTTCGCCTTACGGTGTAGCAGGCTGGTTAGCAGGAGACAAGGCTGTATTTATTTATGACCGGTACGACATATGGCGTTTTGACCCGGCAACGGGCGACGCGTTTAACTTCACCAAAGGCATCGGGCGCAAAAACAAACTGATCATCAGGTATGATCAAACAGACCCGGAGCAAAAATTCATCCCCCTGAAAGAGCCGATGTGGCTGTTAACCCAAAACGAAGAAACCAGGCAATGGGGATATTTCAGGAAGTTTCCTGAGACTAACAATCTGCCCGAAAAAGTGACCATGGCCCCAATGAGTTATGATAACCTGCTGAAAGCTAAAAATGCCGAAGCTTACATCTACACCAAGGCAAGCTATAAACAGTCGCCTGATTTGTACTTTTCATCTGATTTGAAGAAAGAGATCAAGCTGAGCAGCATCAACCTGCAACAAAATGAATATAACTGGGGCACTGCCGAACTTGTGAGGTGGGCGACACCTAAAGGCTATCAGTCGCAAGGCATCCTGTACAAGCCTGAAGACTTTGACCCGGCCAAAAAGTACCCGATGATAGTTTATTTTTATGAGAAACTTTCTGACGGGCTTTATAATTACATTGCTCCGGCTCCCACTCCTTCCCGCCTGCCTATCTCATTTTTTGTGAGCAACGGCTATCTTGTGTTCGCACCTGATATCAGCTATCAAACCGGTCATCCGGGGGCATCAGCGGTCGAGTTTGTAAATTCGGGTGTTGAGGCCTTAAAGAAAAACACATGGGTTGATGCTGCACATATTGGCTTACAGGGCCAAAGCTGGGGCGGTTACCAGGTGGCTTACCTCATTACCCAAACCAATATGTATGCAGCAGCCTGGGCAGGCGCGCCGGTAGCTAACATGACTTCCGCCTATGGGGGGATCCGCTGGGAATCGGGCCTAAACAGGCAATTTCAGTACGAAAAATCACAAAGCCGCATTGGTGCCACGCTTTGGGAAAAGCCCGAGCTGTATATCGAAAACTCGCCCTTGTTCCAGTTGCCCAAAGTAAAAACACCGGTAATGATCATGAGTAATGATGCCGATGGCGCTGTGCCATGGTACCAGGGGATTGAAATGTTTACAGCTTTACGCCGTTTAGGTAAACCTGTTTGGTTACTGCAATACAATGGCGAGGCTCATAACCTGGTACTGCGCCAAAACCGCAAAGATATTACTATACGTGAGCAGCAATTCTTCGATCACTTTTTAAAAGGCGCGCCAATGCCGGTTTGGATGGATAAGGGCGTACCTGCAGTTGATAAAGGAAAAGACTGGGGCCTGGAGCTGGAAAAATAAAAGTTTATATAGAAATTGATTTCACATAAAGTAACAGCATGAATAATCTATAGCTCTTTCAAAAAGCCCAGCAGCGCAATGGCCACACCGGCTAATACCGCCATCATTTTACGCATATTGAAACGGTGATCAGCACTCGATTCAAAGAGGATGGTAGTGGAGATATGCAGGAAGATGCCGATGACAACGCCCATGATCCTGTTAAAATAATGCTGCAGGTTACCGATGTTTCCGCTGCTTAACGCATCGCTGAAAAAATAACCTGCCGGTGCCATTACCGCGAATACAGCCACAAAAAGTATGGTTTTGTTTTTGCCTTGTTTGTTTGTGAGCAACACTGTAGCCAGTGCGAAGGCCGCCGGGATATGGTGTAAGGCAATCCCGTAAACTAATTGGTCCTGGTTGCCCTGGGCAAGCGGCATCCCCTCCAAAAAAGCATGCAGGCAAAGGCTTGCCATGATACCAATCGGGAAAACTGCCATATCATGCGGGTGTTTGTGCATGTGGCCGTGCTCAATCCCGTCCGAAAATTGTTCAAGCACAATCTGAAACAGGAAACCGACCAAGATGAATACGCCAACGTAGTTATCATTACCGTGGTAAGCATCGGGAATCAGGTGCAAAACGGTAATACCAAACAGGTAAGCCCCGCTGAACGACAGTACCAGCTTCAGCGTTTTGTGGTTATCGCCCTTAAATAAAAACACAGAAGTACCGCCAAAAAAGGCAGCAAAAAAAAGCAGCAGAATTTTCCAATATCCCATTAAAAGGCAGGTTGTAATTTTTTAAATAATAATGAAAACAGCCATCCAACAAAGGCCCCATATAAAGCGCCGCACAATACATCTACCGGGAAATGCACCCCCACGTACACCTGTGCAAAGCAAATGCTGCCTGCCCAAAGTATCGCCCAAAACCATACCCACCTCCATTTTCTGAAAAACACAAAGCTAAGGAATATCGCCATGGCAAAATGATCGGTGGCGTGGGTTGATGGAAAACTATACCCGCTACCACAGGGCACGCGGCTGATATCGGTTGCAGATACAACCGGATCACGGCAAGGGCGAAGCCGCTGAATATTGTGCTTAATAATAACTCCACTGGTGAAATCAGCAACGCCTGCCGATGCCGCCAGCAGCATTATAATAATAGCGCCTGTTTTTTTATATCGCCATAAACAAAAAATAATAATGAAAATATACAGCGGGATCCAGAATTTGGGGTTACGCAACAAGGGCATGATCCAGTCGAAAAATGAATTGGACAGGTCATGATTAATGAAATAAAATAAATGCCGGTCGAGGTTTAAAAGATAGTCGGGCATTGTTTTTTACTATAGGTGTTTGTTTGCTGTAATTTCCAAAGTTATCAAATAGCTTAAAAAATCCTTTAAATTTTAATACTTAGCAGCAGCATTATCCCGTTAAGCATAAAATAATGCGCAGGGATGACAATTGAAACCACCCTGCACCGTATTAAAAAACAGTAAATTAGCCGTAACCTTATATGCAAGCGTTTGCGTAAATCCTTAAAACAATATCATTTGTAGCTTATATTTTTTACTTTTACCACACCAAAAACTTCGCATTTTGACATTAATAAAATCTATTTCAGGAATACGCGGCACCATAGGCGGTGCTGTTGGCGATGGTTTAACACCGCTTGATATTGTAAAATTCACTTCGGCCTACGGATCATGGGCTGTAAAAAAATCAGGGATTAAAAAGATTGTAGTAGGCCGTGATGCCCGTTTATCGGGTGCTATGGTGAACAATCTTGTTATTGGCACACTGCAGGGTTTGGGGATTGATGTTATTGATCTTGGTTTATCAACTACGCCGACTGTTGAGGTTGCCGTTACCGGTGAGCAGGCAGCGGGTGGTATCATCCTTACCGCAAGCCATAACCCAAAACAATGGAACGCCCTTAAGCTGCTCAATGCAAACGGGGAGTTCATCAGTGATGCCGATGGCAAAGAAGTGCTAACAATTGCCGAATACAGCGACTTTAATTATGCCGATGTAAACGATCTGGGTAAAGTTACTCATGATGACACCTGGCTTCAAAAACACATCGATCTTGTACTGGCCTTGCCGCTGGTTGATGTTGAGGCTATAAAGAAAGCCAACTTTAAAGTGGTAATAGATTGTGTTAACTCAACAGGCGGTATTTTTGTGCCGGCCTTGCTGAAAGCTTTAGGCGTGGAAACCGTTCACGAACTGTATTGTGAGCCGGATGGCAATTTTCCGCATAATCCTGAGCCGCTTCCCGAAAACCTGATAGCTTTATCAAAAGAGGTTGTGGGTAAACGTGCCGATTTGGGTATTGCTGTTGATCCGGATGTAGACCGCCTTTGCTTTGTTTGCGAAGATGGTAACATGTTTGGCGAAGAATATACGCTGGTTGCCGTAGCCGACTATGTTTTGAAAAACAATGTGGGCAACACGGTATCTAACCTGTCATCAACCCGTGCGCTGCGCGACGTAACTGAAAAAGCAGGCGGCGAATACCATGCGGCTGCGGTTGGAGAGGTTAACGTGGTTAACAAGATGAAAGAAGTAAACGCTATTATTGGCGGCGAAGGTAATGGCGGCGTTATCTATCCTGAGTTACATTATGGTCGTGACGCTTTAGTTGGTATCGCGTTGTTTTTAACTCATCTGGCTAAATATGGTAAGTCGGTTTCGAGTTTGCGCGCGTCATATCCGGGTTATTTTATTTCAAAAAATAAGATCACTTTAACACCCGAAATGGACATAGACGCCCTTTTGGCGAAAGTTGAAGAAAAATACATCAAGCAGCCCCACTCAACAATAGATGGCCTGAAAATAGAATTTGATAAAGAATGGGTACATTTGCGGAGGTCAAACACCGAGCCCATTATCAGGATTTACTCTGAAGGCAATTCTGAAACCGTGGCAAACGGTTTGGCCAATAAGATCATCATCGATATTAAGGAGATCTTACAGCTGAAAGGTTAATTTTACTGGTATTAAAAATAGCAGGCAACCGGCGGTAAATACCGTTGGTTGCTTGCTTATATATAATTACCGGGCATGTGTTTTGATTTACTGATCCATTAATTTATAAATTTTAAAAAAATGCGCGTTTATTTTGATAATGCCGCCACTACGCCGCTTGATCCGGATGTGATGAAGGAGATGTATAAGGTGATGGAAAGCCAGTTTGGTAATCCGTCGTCAATACATGCCCACGGCAGGGAAGCCCGTACTTTAATTGAGCGTTCGCGGAAAACGATTGCCGGTTTACTGCACACCTCGCCCGCCGAAATCTTTTTTACATCAAGCGGTACGGAGGCCGATAATACGGCTATCAGGTGCGGGATCATTGATCACAAAATTACCCATGCTATCACCAGCCCCACCGAGCATCACGCAGTGCTCCACACGCTGGAAGCAATGGAAAAATCGGGCATTATTAAATTGAGCCTGGTAAACATAAACAGCAAGGGCGTTATTGATTATGATCATCTGGAAACATTATTGAAAGAAAATGAACGCAGTTTTGTTTCATTAATGCATGCCAATAACGAAATAGGCACCCTATCAGATATGGAGCGCATTGGTGACCTGTGCGAAACATACAATGCCATTTATCATTGTGATACTGTGCAAACCATGGGCCATTACCAGCATGACCTGAGCAAGCTTAAAGCTCATTTTGTGGTATGTGCCGGTCATAAATTGCATGGGCCTAAGGGTGTAGGGTTCCTGCATATCAATCATAAAATCAAAATAAAACCATTTATTTACGGCGGCGCCCAGGAACGCAACATGCGCGGCGGTACCGAAAATATTTACGGCATAGTAGGTTTGGCCAAAGCGCTTGAACTTGCTTACGGCGAAATGGAACAGCATCAAAACCACATTCAGGGCTTAAAATCATACATGATGGAGCAACTGGTTGCTAACGTACCCGGTGTAAGCTTTAACGGCGAAACCGACCCCGAAAAAAGTTTATATACAGTATTGAACGTGGCTTTCCCCGAGATGGAAATGAGCGATATGCTGCTGTTTAATCTTGATATTGCCGGTATTTCTGCTTCGGGCGGCAGTGCCTGCAGTTCGGGCAGCGATATTGGTTCTCACGTGTTAACTGCTATCGGGGCCAGCTCTTCAAGGCCATCGGTTAGGTTCTCGTTCTCAAAGTATAATACAAAAGAAGAAGTTGATTTTGTAGTAGCTAAAGTTCGCGAGCTTTGTGCTGTGAATGTGTAAACTTTGAAAGTACTGATATTATAAACGCCTTAAGGACTGGTTCTTAAGGCGTTTTACTTTGATAGGGGCATGCTGAGTAAATTAAATCCGGGGCCTCTGAAGGTGAAATGACAAAGAGGGCTTGTCAGTCTGAGCCCGTCGAAGACTCGTGCGCAGAGGCCTGCCCGCCATACTTCGACGGGCTCAGTATGACACCTCTCTTTTTAAGTTGTCATGGGTAACTTGTTTCAGCACCTCATATGCTAAGCACACTGCCAAGCAAATCGCCCACCCGTCCAGTGGGGTGCTGAAACAAGTTCAGCATGACGGTATGGGGGATTTTTCGTTAAGGATCGTGATTTGCAACTAATCTCTAATCTCCGGCCTCTAATCTCTAAGCTACAACTCCTTCCTTAACCTTGCCACCGGGATGTTCATTTGTTCGCGGTATTTGGCTACGGTACGGCGGGCTATGTTGTAGCCGGCATCTTTAAGAATCTCGGTCAATTTTTCATCAGCAAGCGGATGACGCTTATCTTCTTTGCCGATATGCTCTTCCAAAATCTTTTTAACCTCTTTATTGGATACTTCCTCGCCGCTCTCGGTTTGGATGGCTTCAGAGAAGAAAGATTTCAGCAGGAAGGTACCAAACTCGGTTTGTACATACTTGGAGTTGGCTACACGGGATACCGTTGAAATATCCATGCCAATCCTGTCGGCAATGTCTTTCAGGATCATCGGCTTCAGATTTTTATCATCACCGGTAAGGAAAAACTCATACTGGTACTGCATAATGGCATTCATGGTTTTGAGCAGCGTTTGCTGGCGCTGTTTAATGGCATCAATAAACCATTTGGCCGAATCAAGCTTTTGCTTTACAAATTGCACTGCTTCCTTCAGTTTTTTATCCTTTTGGGAAGCCTTGTCATAATGCTGAAACATTTCCTGGTATGAGCGGCTTACTCTAAGTTCGGGGGCGTTTTTTGAATTGAGGGTAAGGATGAGCACACCATCATTGTTAGTGATATGAAAATCAGGGATCACCTGCATTTGCTTGGTGTTGATTTCGTTTGAATCGCCGGGTTTGGGATTGAGTTTCAAGATCTCATTGACCACCGCACGCAACTCAACGGAGTTCATATTCAATGATTTTTCAAGCTTATCGTAATGTTTGCGGGTAAACTCATCCAAATAATGTTCAACAACCTGTATCGCTTTTTTGATGATAGGGTCGTTTGCATCTTTTTTGCGAAGCTGGATCAGCAGGCATTCCTGTAAGCTGCGCGCGCCCACACCGGGAGGGTCAAAGCCCTGGATCACCCTGAGCATCTCTTCTACTTCGTCATCCTCAGCCAATACATTTTGTGAAAATGCAAGGTCGTCGGTTAGCGACATGATGGGGCGGCGCAGATAGCCGTCGTCATCAAGGCTGCCTATGATCTGCTTGCCGATCATGAAATCTTTATCACTCAAAGGAAGCAGGTCTAACTGGGCTTGCAGGCTTTCAAAAAATGAGCTTTGCACAGCAATGGGGATCTCTTTACGCTCATCCTCATCGTCACCATTTTGATCATAGCGCGATCCGTAATCATTTACGTTGTCTTCCTGCAGATAGTCGTCAATATTAAATTCATCCATCTCGCCCTTTTCCTCGTCATTGTTATAATTATCTTCGTCGGGGTCGCGGTCAGGATATTGTTCTTCGGGTTCGTTTAGGTTGGTAAGGCTCAGATCTTCAAGTGCGGGGTTTTCTTCCAGTTCTTCTTTTATCCGGGTATCAAGCGAAACAGTAGGCACCTGCAGCAATTTTATAAATTGTATTTGCTGGGGCGAAAGTTTTTGTAAAAGTTTTTGTTGAAGGTTCTGTTTAAGCATAATTAAGATGTAGCCAAAAATACATCAAATTAATATTAACTAAAAATTACTTGAGGTATCTGCTTTAAAGTTGTTAAATGTTTTAGGCATGCCAATTGTTTTAGCGCTATCAAAAAAACTATATGAATTGATAGTTTATGTAATATTATTAACTTTAAGTAACCAAACTTTAATTTATGGCAATAGTAAAAGAGTTCAAAGAATTTGCAATGCGGGGCAACGTGGTTGACCTTGCTGTAGGTGTTATCATTGGCGCTGCTTTTGGTAAAATTGTTACCTCGCTGGTTGCAGATATTATTATGCCGCCTATTGGCATGGCAACCGGGGGTATTGATTTTAAAGATTTAAAGTATGTACTTAAGCCAGCTGTTGATAAAACACCGGAAACAGCCATCAATTATGGCTTGTTCATCAACAACGTGATCGACTTTCTTATAGTTGCTTTTTGTATCTTTTTAATTGTTAAGGCAATCAACTCGCTGAAGAAAAAAGAAGAAGTCGCTCCAGCAGCAGCGCCAGAACCAACTAAAGAAGAAGTTTTACTTACAGAAATCCGCGATTTACTGGCTAAGAAAGCTTAATGGAATTTAGTTCATAGTCGATGGTTCATAGTCGATGGTTCATAGTTCATAGCTATAAGAAAAACCGCGAACCATAAAATTTGGTAACCATGATTGATAGTTAGGAAATAGTTAATGGTTCATACATAGCCATATAGCACAAAAACCATGAACTATGGTCCATCGACTATGAACTATCAACCATGAACTATCAAAAAGTTTTGGGCAGCTTAGGATCAGTTAAAATGATATAGTCGGCCATGCCGACTAATTTGCTCCAGTCGGGCTTGTCAAAACTATCATCCATATAGGTTGCTATGTTAAGCACACGTAATTTGGGTGCGTATTTTTTAAGCTGAGCTACCGCGCCCAGTTTTTCTTCACTGTGAAAGCCGCCGTTAAGCTGCAATACTTTAAAACCGGAATGGTTTTTCAGGAATTTCGCTATCGACCAGCCCATCGTAGCATCCCAAAGGTTTTGCGATTGGTAAATCTGCATGCCCGGCATTGAGGCATGACCTCCCATTATTTTAGCAAATTTATCATAATAAGCTCCGGTAGCGGTATCAATTGGCAGTGGTGCAAGATAGCTTTTAGCCTGGGCATCAAGCTGCTTTAAAGCGTCAAGTCCACCGCGTGTAACCATGTTAGTATAGCGGGTTGGGGCGTTGGCTGCTATTACCGGCAGATGATTGGATTTGGCAAGTTCAATAAGCGGTTTGTAATCCTTATAATTTGGCCAGGTACGCGCATCTGTTACCAGATTTTTTTCGCGAATAAGCCCCGCGAGATATTCATTCAGCACCAGCTGACAGTCAGTTTGAAACATCTCCATGGAAAGCGCTGTTTTCTGCGGATATTTTTCCGAAAGCTTTTTGAACAAGCTAAATTCCAGGTAGTGCGCTGTTGAATCATTATGCTCTTCGCCAAAGAAAATCACGTCGGCATTGGCCATATCATTAACAATATCGTCGGGCGTGATGGTCTTTTGCGCGGATGTGCTGTAAATTTTATAATGTGTTGCAGGTAGCTCCTGCGCTATGGTAACGGCCGATAGAAATATGAATATTACGGAAAGGATTAATTTCATTTGTTAGGATAAGCTGTTGAATTTACACTTTGTTAATGATTCGGACCTGTTTATTCAGCTTTTTTTAATAAATGCACACTTCGCGAGTGCACATTGTTGCAAAATCTGAATCTGTAACAAATAATTAATGTTAAATTTAACTTTTTATTTAATTTGATTTGGAATGATAGCTTGCCGCTGTTATTTAGTTCAGATAATGAACAGGATTTCGAATTTAATTATTGCGCGTACAATTAGTTTTCCGAAAAAAGAGCCGCTGATTTACAGCCGCCGGGCGGCGGTACACATGTTATTATAAATAAGAAAAATAGTGTTTGAATTATTAAATAAAATAACTACATTTGCGCTCTTGTTTTAAAAAGACGAATAGAATAAAATATAGCCATGAAAAGAACGTTTCAGCCTTCTCAAAGAAAAAGAAGAAATAAACACGGTTTCCGTGAACGCATGTCAACTGCTAACGGTAGGAGAGTATTAGCAGCCAGAAGAGCTAAAGGCAGAAAAAGGTTAACTGTTTCTGACGAAGGCAGGCACAAAGCATAATTGAGGTTGCCCTACCCTATTTATAAGGGTTTGGAACCGCTTATCTGCTTTATCCTTCGGTTCAAAAATGGCAACTATGTATACTTTTAAAAAAGAAGAACGGTTATGTAACAAGAGGCTTATTGACAAGCTTTTTCATAACGGTTCTTCTTTTTTATGTTATCCCTTCCGGGTATCCTGGCTTGTCAATTCCGAGCCACAGGCCTATCCTGCGCAAATTCTTTTTTCCGTTCCTAAAAAGCGTTATAAGCACGCTGTCGACCGTAATTTGGTAAAACGTCTGATGCGCGAAGCGTACAGGCTCCACAAACAGCAGCATCTTTATGATATTCTGCAGCAATCGGATAAAAAGGTAATTGTTTCGGTAGGCTATGTAGGCAAAGAAATTGAACCATACCTTTTCATCGAAAAAAAAATGCTGAGGATGCTCGCCCAGCTTTCCGGTGAGTTAACTGCTGCAATACCCGTCACAGCTAATTAACATGAATGGGCTTATGGATACAATCGCCAGGTTTTTAAAAGCATTAGTTGAGGGAGTTTTCATCATCCTGATCAAATTTTACCAATATTTTATATCGCCGCTTTCGGCGGCATCATGCCGGTATACACCCACCTGCTCGCAGTACGGTGTTGAAGCCATCAGGAAGTATGGTGCTTTTAAAGGTGGTTGGTTAACCATAAAGCGCATTGCCAGTTGTAATCCCTGGGGTGGTCATGGGCATGATCCGGTACCATAAATTTATAATATGAGCCTTATACTTCAAATAGAAACAGCAACAACATCCTGCTCGGTAGCACTTGCCCGCGACGGCAAGGTTTTAGGCTTTAAGCAAATAAATATCCGTAATATCCATGCTGAAGTTATTACTTTATATATCGATGAATTGCTGAATAAATCGGGATTAACTTATAACGAGCTTGATGCTATTGCTGTAAGCAGCGGTCCGGGGTCATACACCGGTTTACGGATAGGTGTATCTACCGCCAAAGGATTGTGCTTCGCCCTTGATAAACCTTTGATAGCGGTTGAAACACTTGAGGCTATGGCTTATGGCGTTATTAACAGCCCGGGGGATGCTACTGATGGTAATATGCTGTTATGCCCGATGATAGATGCCCGCCGAATGGAGGTTTATACAGCATTATTTGATGCTGCCGGCAACAGGGTGCGTGAAACAGCTGCTGATATTATAGAAGGAAACAGCTTTGCCAACTATTTGAAAGACCATCAGATCCTGTTTTTTGGTGATGGTGCCGAAAAATGCAAAGCTGTTTTAAGTGAAAGCCCAAATGCTTTGTTTTTGGATGATTTTGTAAATTCGGCAACATATCTTACTCAAAAAGCAGCTCAAAAATTTGCTGATGGCGCATTTGAAGATGTAGCTTATTACGAACCTTACTACCTTAAAGATTTTATAGCCGGGAAAAAAGCGCTTTAATTATTGGTTTTAAAAATACGGCCAAACAAACGGCCCAAAAACCCTTTTTCGCCCATAGGGATATAGCTGGAATTCATTGGATGTTCAATTACCCGTCCAAATTTCAGTGAAAAGCCCAGGAAGATATCCGCCCCGCTATAATTGCCTACCCTATTTATTTGATTGGTATTATTTAAAGCGGCCAGAGTAAGGCGGCCCGTATTTAGTAAGCGTTCGGAACCTATAAAAAATTCGACATTAGGGGATTTTACCATAATTTGTGCGCCGAGATTAAATAATTTATAATCGTCATAAGTGGCCGTTAAGGTAGCTATCAGGTTGTTTTTCTGTACCGAGTTAACCATTGCTCCGGTAAAACCGGAAAAGAACATTTCTTTTTGGGCTACAACTGTTGGGAAATATCTGTATGTTTTTTCATCATCAAGCCAATAGCTTTTGGATACGCTCAATTCGGCTTTGGCATTGGTTTTTGTGTTAAATGAAGTAACCATTCCGTTGCCCCTGACCAATTCATATACAGCGTTATATATATTCTCATCACGATGCTGGGATGTAATATCTGTTATATTTGTTGTGTTATTAAAATCAGTAATGGTTGAGCGCTTGTTCCAGTGAATAAAGCCAAGGTCTTTTATATTACCTTGTATCAGGATCCCATCCTCTGTTCGGTAAGTTGCACCCATTGATATCGCCGCACCTGGGTTGCGAAACGTTGGTAAAAAGTCACGCCCATCCAGTCTGCCGGGCACATAGCTCCTGTAATACCGTCCCCTCATATAAACGTCGGCATTGTCATTGTCAGGATTTGCCGGGTCCCGGTTAATCTGCAGGCTCGACTCCTCCACATCTATTTTGTTATATTGAACACCAGACAGGTAGCTCAGCTTAAAGCCTAAGGAGAGTTGTTTATTAACCTGCTCCCGGTAGATATAACTTAACTGGTCATACATCTGCATCCTATAATGGTTGTTGAATATATTATCATAATTATCACGCGCAAAATTTGACGGTCCATCAAGAAAAGCTATAGACTCATCGGTGACCAGGCCTTTACCTTCTACTTTGGTTTGGGCCGAAAAGCCCATTTCAACATTGCCGTTTAAACTGGTGAAAAGTTTAACCATTACCGCATATGCATTGGCGTTTACATTGAAATGATTTAAAGCATTTTGACCGATGCGCAGTGATGAGGTATTATAATAAGAAGGGCTTGCAAATGCGCGGCTTTTTAGCGGCCGTTGTATATCGCCGGTTATATAGAAATTAGCATTAAAATTCGGGATTAAAAAATTGAAAGCTATTTCCCGGCTCGAATCGGGGATAAAGGCTCTTTGTGAAGGATTTTCAAATGAATCGTAAAGGGTGCCGGTATTATACTGCGAAAACTGTTGAGCCGATACCGATAAAGAATAAAAGATAAAAAAAAGAATAGTAAAGAAGATCTTATTCATAATTGGCCCACATATCTTGCCCGAATTTTCTTAAAGAAAAGAACTCAAAGCTGATTGTCTGTAAAATTTTTACAAATTGCTATTTGTAATGTTCTACGAAATTGAGCGGGTATTGTTGTGTAAACGTAAATAAATTTATTTTTTTACTGTACTTGTATCCGGAACATTCAGGCGCATACAAAAATTGGTATAAAAGTTTTTGTCGGATGCGGTGAGCTGGAAGGCAGCACCATAATAATTTTTCCAACCGGGGTCGCTGTTTTCAAAAGCATCGTAAAAAGGCCTTTTTAAATCGCGCTTTAATACAGGCTGCATGTTTTTAAAGTTAATAAAAAAGGCCACATTGCTCCTTTCGGCCAGCAAATTATCAAACTGGGTATACTGATCGGTTTTGCCTATGAATTTGCGGTTGAAGTAGGTGTCGTTATAACTTTCTAACTCGGATACCGAAGTGGCAAGTATGAGATAATTATCAATGATCATAAAGTAAGGTTTCCGAAAAATGCTGAATGCATCGCCCAATAAAAAGAAAGGCAGTTTTTCATAATTAAACTGGCCAACTTTATCAGTAACCATATTACTGATGTTCATCATCACCGGAAAAAGCTTTGAACCATCTTTAACAGAAATGATGGCAAATTTTTCAAAGTACCGCGTGGTAACTATCGCGAACTCGTTACCGAGCAGCTTTTCAAACTCAGGTTTTACAAACAGCCCTGCTTCTGATTTTACCTTGTTCAAAAGTTCATTCTTTTCCCTGCCCACTCCCGCTTTATCATGCCATTGTGAAAGGTCGGCCTCAAACTTTTTAGGATCTGAAACGGCGAAGCTTGTGCTGTAGGCAGTTGTAGCCGGGAAAATATCTTTTAAATGATTCTCGACAGGTTGCTGGGCCGAAAAAATGTTTAAATAACTGGTTGCATTATTTCGTTTAGTGGTGAACCCGTTAAACATCAAAGCATCGCTTTTATAATTTAAGTTTAATGCCGCATAGGCCGGCAGCATTCTAAAGCTCTTAAAAAGATCGGTAGTTTTATTAAGGAACAGCTGATCAAAAAACGGGTTAAGCTGGTTGTAATTAATATAAAGATTGGCAAGTGAATTGGCGTTTTGCTGCTCAGGCAACGGTACAAAGCCATTATGGCCTTTATCCTGCTGGTAGATGGCGCTATGATCAACCAAATCTTTTGAAAAACTGCCCGAAAATATATTGTCGCCGGTTTTAATGAGGTAAAAATGTTTATTGAGCGGCTTGACATATATATTATAACCCTGGCTTGCCGCTATCTGCATAGGCGTTATTTGTAAAGCGTTTTTGGCACTGCCTGTTAAATGATTAAACATAGTTGCTGAAAAAGCTTTTGATGCTGAAGTGGTTACAAGCAAGTCTATATCATCATTATTTGTTGGATGAAGGGAAACGAAAATGTTTTGGCCTGCAAAAAACTGATCAAGCTGCGGAGAGGCAATGAGCAACTTGCGTAAGGTATCAAGTTCATGTAATTTGGCGGGGCCAACAAAAGTGCTCAAGAGCTGGTTGCCGGCAAAAATATCATAAAATCCCTTTTCATTACCAAACTCAAATACTGCCACCGCATTATCAGGAATAGCACGCATAACCTGCCCGGTACGCACTCCCGGCGGACTTAAATTTTTAAAATATAACACCGTTATCAGCACGGTAGCTATAATCAAAAATATAGTGGTTACTATCAGTCGTTTCATAGCAGGGGGCGTGCAGCAAATATAGAATTTTACCCCACGGCGTTAAAGTAATACTTTCAATTGGTTAACTTAGCTTTTTATATCGCATGAACAAACAAATAATTATTACCGCTTCGTTTTTAGGTATGCTGGCCGTTATAACCGGCGCTTTTGGAGCCCACGGTTTAAAAGCATTGCTTGCTCCGGCCCAGCTTGAGGTTTGGCATACTGCTGTACAATACAACTTTTATCATGTATTTGCCCTGCTTTTTTTAGCGGTTTTTGCGCGCGAAAAGAGCGGGGGCTTAATATCGGCAGCTTACTACCTGTTCACTTTCGGCATTATATTCTTTTCAGGTTCGCTGTACCTGTTGTCATGTCGCGATCTGCTTGGCTGGAACTGGCTTATAGCCATGGGGCCAATTACACCCATTGGTGGTTTATTGTTTATTTTGGGCTGGTTGATGCTGGCATTAGCTGCTATCCGCAACAAATAATAAACGATGTTAGAGTTTGCCGAAATTGAACATACCGATCGTGAAACACTTTTTGCCGAAGTGATTTTGCCATTGGCTATTTCAAAAAACTACACCTACCGGGTTCCTTATGAGCAAAATGATGCTATTGCTATTGGCAAAAGAGTGGTGGTGCAGTTCGGCAAAAGCAAGCTTTATACAGCTATTGTTAAAGAGATAGGTAAACTGGCGCCCGAAAAGTACGAAGCAAAATATATCATCGAGATCCTGGATGACCGCCCGGTTGTAACTCCTAAGCAGCTCGAATTTTGGCAGTGGCTGGCAGATTACTATATGTGCAACATAGGCGAAGTTATGAACGCCGCGCTGCCATCGGCATTGAAGCTGGCCAGCGAAACCCGCATCATGCTTAACCGGGAATATGAGATAGATAAAGCCACGCTTCACGATAAAGAGTTTTTAATTGTTGAAGCCCTCGAAATTCAACCGGAGCTTACCATAAGCGATATTACCAAGCTTTTGGGACAGAAAACTGTAATGCCGATATTGAAGCTGATGTTTGAAAAAAACATCATCAACATATCCGAAGAAGTAAACGAACGTTATAAGCCCCGCAAACGCACTTTTATTACACTTAACCCGGTTTATAACAACCAGGATAATCTGCGGGAGCTATTCCCGATATTGGAAAAGCGCGCGCCTAAACAGGCCGATGCCCTATTAGCTTACATCAAGCTTTCCCGTCATCAAAAAAACATCACCAAAAACGAACTTATTGAAGAGAGCGGTGCAGGTGAATCAAGCATTAAATCGCTCATTGAAAAAGAGATCTTCTTTTCGGAAGACAGGAACGTTAGCCGCCTGCATTTTGAGGAAGAAGGAGAAGAAGGCAACAACTTTGAATTGAGCGAACAGCAAACGGAGGTACTTCAAAGTATCCGCGGGCAGTTTAAAGAAAAAGATGTAACGCTGTTGCATGGCGTAACCTCGTCAGGCAAAACACAATTATATGTAAGGCTGATAGAAGAGATTGTACGCAGCGGCAGACAGGTGCTTTACCTTTTGCCTGAAATAGCCCTAACAACACATATTATTGAAAGGCTACGGATGTATTTTGGTGCGGATATCGGTGTTTATCATTCGCGTTTTAATGACAATGAGCGGGTTGAGGTTTGGCAGAAAGTTTTAAGCGGAGAGTATAAGATTGTGCTCGGCGCGCGGTCGTCCGTGTTTTTACCTTTTGCCGATCTGGGATTGATCATCGTTGATGAAGAACACGAAACATCATATAAGCAATTTGATCCGGCGCCGCGCTACAACGCACGCGACACCTCGATTTTTTTGGCTAACATGCACCAGGGTAAAGTGCTTTTGGGTTCGGCCACGCCATCCTTTGAAAGCTACTATAACGCCCGCACTCACAAATACGGTTTTGCAGAGCTCACCGAACGCTTTGGCGGCGTTGAGCTGCCCGATGTGCAGGTTGTGAGCATCGCTCACGAAACCAAACAAAAAACTATCCAGTCGCACTTTACCAGCGTACTGATGGAAGGCATCAAGCAGGCGCTTGAAAATAAAGAGCAGGTGATTTTATTCCAAAACCGCCGCGGATATGCCCCCATCCTGATGTGCAAAGTATGTGCTTATACTCCAAAATGTATCAACTGCGATGTAAGCCTTACTTATCATAAAAGCAGCGGCAAACTGCATTGCCACTACTGCGGTTACAAGGAAGATACGCCATCCATATGCCCCGCCTGCGGATCTACCCATTTAGAATATAAAGGCTTCGGTACCGAAAAAATCGAAGACGAACTGAGCGTTTTATTGCCCGAAGCCCGGATTGCCCGGATGGACCTTGATACTACGCGATCACGGAATTCCCTGCAAACTATCCTCAACGATCTGGAAGAGAAAAGGATAGATATATTGGTTGGCACCCAGATGGTGGCCAAAGGGCTTGATTTTTCAGATGTGACACTTATTGGTATTATTAATGCTGATAGCCTGCTGAAATTCCCTGACTATAGGGCAAATGAGCGTGGTTATCAACTACTTGCACAGGTAAGCGGCAGGGCCGGCCGCCGGGGTAAGCAAGGCAAAGTAGTAGTGCAAACCTATGATATTTATCACCGGGTGTTGAAGCAGGTGATTGATAACAACTACGCCGATCTTTATTTTACCGAGATGGAAGAGCGGAAAAGCTTTAAATACCCCCCCTTCTACCGGATCATTAACCTCGATATCAAGCATAAAAATCCCGATGTGCTCCATAACCAGGCAGAGTACCTTGGCGCACGGCTCCGGGAGCATTTTGGCGAGCGCGTGATTGGCCCGGAGCAGCCGCTCATTAGCAGGATCCGCAATTATTACATTAAAAGCATTATGCTCAAATTTGAGAAGGATGGGATCTCTATCATAAAAGCAAAAACTGTTTTAAGGGATGTGATCACTCAGTATTATACAACCAAACTTAGCACGGGCAGTATTGTACAGCCCGACGTTGATCCGTATTGATACAATCTTGAGTCGTGCCGGGCGGGAATTTTCTGATTAACAAATTCTGTATCTTAGTTAAATGCATATTGAACGCTTTACGCCCGGCGAAATACTAAAGCCTTTTATACGGCAATACGTTTTTATCGAGACTGCAAATGATCTGGTCAATCGTATTTTGCCCGATACATCGCTGGTAATGGCATTCAGGTACGGTGGCAAGATTAGCGATATTACCGAGGCACATAGCGGTAAGCTTCCCTCTTCTTTGATCACCGGCTTAAAAAAATCGCCCAGGCTAATTAATTACGCATCAGGCACAGTCAATATGTTGGTTTTATTTAAAGCAGCCGGCGCGACAGCGTTTTTCAAAAATCCGCTTCATGAATTGTTTGAAACAACTCTGCCGCTTGATAATTTTATTGACCGGTGTGAATTAGCGTTAATTGAAGAACAACTGGCAGAAGCTGCCAATAATCAGCAACGGGTAATCATCACCGAACAATTTCTGCTTAAACATATTGAAAGCCACAAACAGGACCAGTTGATCATATCTGCCCTGCAAAAGATCCGCTTATCAAAAGGCATGATCAAAATTAAGGACCTTGCCGATACACATTATATAAGCCAGGATGCATTTGAAAAACGCTTCAGGCGAGTGGTTGGTACTTCGCCAAAGCAGTTTTCCAATATTATTAAGATCAGGTCGTTAGTTGATAGTAAACCTAAAAACGTTTCGCTCAGCCAGGTAGCTTTAGAAGCCGGGTACTTTGATCAGCCGCATTTCAATAAGGAATTTAAACTGTTTACAGGGTTAACCCCTACCGATTTCTTTAAAATACCGCAAGCCTGGTAAATCAATGATTTTTTACAAGTATTGAGCTTTCATTATCCCGATTTTTGAAGAAAAACAAGGATAATCATGAAACAGATATTTATAGATCAATTTATTGTTCCCGCAACAGCTCAACATGAATTTAAAGAACGCATGAAAGTCAACAGGGATTTTATTAAAAAACTTGAGGGCTTTATTGAAGACAGGGCTTTTGAACGTTATGATGAGCAAGGCAACCTCATTTGCATTACAACTGCCATTTGGCAAAACGAACATGTTTTGCAAAAGGCTAAAGAAGCAGTGCAGCAGCTATATCAGCAACAGGGCTTTGATATGAAGGCGATGTTGCAAAGGCTAAAGGTAAGCATGGAAAGGAACACTTACCGGGAGATTGCCGATTAGAAACCAGCAACATATAATCAACACATAAAACGTTTTATATTGAATTAAAAGAACAGGCAAATATTACCCGGCCTAATTTTGCCGGGTAAGCCCGTTTTGTAATTTAATTTCTGATAGATTTGTGTTACGATTATAGTGTTTTATGACAATAACCAACTCCGATTTTAAAATAGATGTAACCTCCGAAATTGGCACACTCCGCACTTTGCTTATTCATAGTCCGGATAGCGGTTTGGGCAAAGTTGTGCCTTCAAAGGCGCAGGACTGGCTTTTTGAAGATATAATTCACCTGGATACGGTACGCAGGAATGAATACGATTACTACGTAAAGCTGTTGCTCTATTTTCTTGACCCGGATAAAATAAAAGGCAAGCTGCATCAAATTGATGATGAAGCTACCCGCCGTTCGTTTTTTAAACCTGATAATGCAGGCTTCCATTCATCAGATAAGGTTATCGAGATCCAAACCCTGTTAGCCGATATTTTACAGCAGCCGGATATCCGTAAAAAACTGGTAGCTTCTGTATGCGCGGTTGAAAGCTGCAATTACCGTTTACAACAGCAGCTTACCGATACCGACCCGATTGAGCTGGCCAAGATCTTTATTTCGGGCTCGTTAACAACTGAAGAAATGATCTTTGCCCCTATCCCCAACCTTATTTTTTCGAGGGATCTGGGTATAGCAGTGAATAATCATATGCTGCTCAACAAGCCGGCAAAGAAAGCCCGTTTCCGCGAAACTTTGCTGATGCGTTACATATTTTTCAATCATCCGCTGTTTGAGGCTTATCGCGATAATATTTTGGAAATTCCTGAAACCGCGCAGCATTTTTTACGCCCGGGCGAAGATGCTGAAGGACGCACAACTTTAGAAGGCGGCGATGTGATGATGGTTAGTCCTGATCATTTAGTGATTGGCTGCAGCGAGCGGACATCTGTCAGCGGGGCTAATGAAGCTATCAGGCTGTTGTTTGAGCACGATGTAGTGAAGAAGGTAACCATCGTAAAAATCCCAAACAAGCGTGATTATATGCATATAGATACTGTATTCACACAGGTAAAACGCGATACCTGGGTGTTGCTCCGCTCGCTTGCGGTGGCCGAAGCCCCCATTGAAGAACGGGAGCCGATATCATGGTTTGCCGATAAAAAACAAAAAGAACGGGCGGAAATTGTACAGTTTGAAAAAGATGAAAAACCAAGGCTATTTGGTTGTATTGAGGACCTGCTTTCCGACATCAGCGAGAACGATCTCAAAAGCGGTGTAAAAACAAAATTTATTTACTCGGGCAACAACACCTTTCCCTTTGATGCCCGTGAACAATGGACAGACTCCTGCAACCTGCTTGCCCTAAAAGAAGGCGTTGTTGTTGGATATGATCGGAATGATAAAACTGTAGAGGCTTTTAAAGAAGGCGGTTTTAATGTGATCCGGGTAGCCGAACTGCTTCAAAAATTTGAGAATAATGAACTTGATCCGCAAAGTTTGACTGATACGCTGATATTAATGCCTTCAGCCGAACTTTCCCGTGCCCGCGGTGGTTTCCATTGCATGAGCATGCCGGTATTCAGGGACACTGTAATTTAATTTATCATTGAGTCATCTGTTCATTAAGTCATTGCTTTGCATGATTTAAAAAAAATGACTCAATGACTCAATGAAATAATGACAAAAATCATGAGTCAATCAACATCACATATATTAATGATCCGCCCGGTTAATTTCGGGTTTAACGAAGAAACCGCTGCAAGCAATGCTTTCCAAAACCCTGATGCCGAAAAAAATGGCGTACAGGAAAGAGCCTTGAGTGAGTTTAATAGTATGGTTAACATTTTGCGCCATAATGGCGTAGATGTTAGCGTTGTAGATGACACCCCACAGCCCTATACACCCGATTCAATATTTCCTAACAACTGGGTATCTTTTCACAACGATGGCGGCATTTTCCTTTACCCCATGCAGGCCGAAAACCGCCGGCTTGAGCGCAGGGAAGATATCATAACTGACCTGGAGGATAAATTTAAAGTAGCCCATGTAATTGACCTGAGCCGTTTTGAGCACGAGCACCGCTTTCTGGAAGGCACCGGCAGCATGGTACTTGACAGGGAGAATAAAATAGCATACGCCTGTTTGTCTCCCCGAACAGATAAAGATGTGCTTAATTATTTCTGTGAGCAATCGGGTTATCAGCCCATTAGTTTTGAAGCTGTAGATGAAAAAGGCAAGGCTATTTATCATACCAATGTATTGATGTGCATCGGCAGCCGGTTCGCGGTGATCTGCCTAAACAGTATTCCTAACCCGCATGAAAGAATAACGGTTATCGAATCGTTAAAATCATCGCACAAAGAAATTAATGAAATCACTTTTGAGCAGATGAGCCAGTTTGCAGGCAATATGCTGGAGGTGCAGAACAAAGCCGGTGATACTTTGATCGTGATGTCGCAAAATGCTTTTAGCGCTTTAACTGAGGCGCAGCGTTCCGCTTTACAACAGTATGGCAAATTGGTTCATGCTGATATCAATACCATTGAAACAAACGGCGGCGGCAGCGCAAGGTGTATGATGGCAGAGGTGCATTTACCGACTATTTAACTTAGCAGCTATCGAGCGAAGGCACTGCAGAGATAAAGAATTATCATTATGACGATATGCATAAGCAGGTACTTATCCTTAAACATACGTTATTAATTAGGATTTTTTACTAACGAATAAGCCCCTTCGTCAGGGGCCTATTCGTTAAGTATCCAATTAAACAGCTATTTAAGTTTATTCTGTAATGAAATAGAGGTAAGCCTGTTTTTGCTTCATTTTTGAGCGTACGCGTTTAAAACTATCTTCAATGTCTTTACGCTCGTCTTTTTCGGTCACTTCCATAAAGGCTTCCTGGTAATAGCCTAAGGATTTATTCCAGTCCTTTTGCTTTTCATAAAATAAACCAAGCAGCTCAAAGGTGCGGGCCTTGTTCACTCCCGGTGTGGTTAAAGCCTGGGCCGAAATTGTTGAAACCAGCTTATCCATTCCCAGGAATACTACCAGGTCAAGATAATGGGTGTAATTATCCGGAAAAGATGGCTCCAGCTCCATACAGGTTTTAAAATGATAACCTGCGGTTTGGTAATCCTGGATCTTGTAATAGTAGATCATCCCTAACTGGTAATGCGCCCTTGCAAAAAATGGCTCATCTGTAATGATCTGGTTTAATATGTTTAAGCCCTTAGGTGTCTCTCCGAACGATAGTTCATCAACAGCCTGGAGGTACTTTTCTTCTATTGAATAATAATTGTCCATATAAATTTCAAATTCAGTTAGGCTTACGTTTATGTAAGGCTTAATGTTATACTAATGTGGTAAATGCAGGATCGGTTTGGATGCTTCGAAAGCACTACACCGGAGTAGAGAAGAGAATTATCGACACAAAACCCTTCTGCTGTGACACCATGGGCCACATTATTGTTGAGCAGATTGATTTATTAAACAGCATCGGTTTGTACTTTATGAATACAAACTTACAATTATTGAACGAGAAAAGCAAGAGAGGAAGTGTTCATGCACAGCCCAATACCCTGTGCATGAGGTTTATTGCCTTTATATGACTTGAAAAAGCAATGTAAAAAAAATAGCAGCCTAAAATTAAGCTGCTATTGCATTTTGTTTAACCGCCTCAATCAGGAAGTTGTTTTTTAATTCTTTTTCAGAGATCATTACGCTGAAATCATCAAACTTAACGCCATGTTCAAGCGGGTAAAGTACATAGCCGCGTTTAAGGGCATCATATGCGCCAAGTTCAAATATTTCGTCGTGCTTTTTGCCTTTTATTTTCGCACCGCTTACTAACTGGTAAGCGTCGGATATGGTTTCAAAATTATTGTTTTTCATAGTACAGGTAGCTATGCAATTACTTTGCCAATTTTTATGCAAACCAGTCGAACAGGTCGTTTTGTTTTAAAGAAGCTTTGGCCGTACCCGATAAGTCGTTAATAATCAACCCCTCACCCATTTGTATTATTCGTGTGCCATAATTAAAAGCATCCTTCAAATTATGCGTAATGAATACCGCCGTTAAATTAAAATCGCGGATTAGTGTATCAGCTGTCCGCATCACCACATCGGCCGAGCGTGGGTCGAGGGCCGCGGTAGGTTCGTCCAGCAATAAAACTTTACAACTATCCATTACACTCATCAGCAGGGTAAGCGCCTGCCGCTGCCCGCCCGATAAAGTACCCATTGGCTGGTCTATCTTATCCTGCAAACCCATGCCAAGGCCGGCTACTTTTTCCTGCACCTGTTTTTTAAAAGCGTCATTTACCCCAACGGATAAACCTTTTCTTTTTGTGCGGATAGATGCCAGCCGGAAATTATCTAATATGCTCAAATCGGGCGCAGTGCCACTCAATGGGTTTTGAAACACCCTTGCAATCCACCGGCTGCGTTTGTAATCAGGCATGTTGGTTACATCGTTACCGTCGATACTTATAGTGCCATTATCGGGCGATACGCTGCCGGCAATTAAATTAAGCATCGTGGTCTTGCCTGAGCCATTAGAACCAACTATCACCAAAAACTCACCGCTTTGTATCTCCAGCGTAATGCCATTAACCGCGTTTACCTGGTTGGCTTTACCTTTATTAAATGTTTTATGTACGTCGGTTATCGTTATCATGATGATCTTAATAAGGATAAACGCGGCAGGCTTACAATTACCAGCACAAAACCGGCGGTAACTATTTTAAGTAATTTAGGGTCGACACCAACTGAGAGTGTAAACGCCAAAACCAGCTGAAATATCACTGCCCCTGCTAATACCAATACCAAACTTAACCATACCGAGGTAAGCTTAAACCAATTAATTAATGTTTCGGCAATGATCACCGATCCTAACCCTACTATCACAATCCCAATACCCATGCTGATATCTGCAAAACCCTGGAACTGGGCCACCAGGTAGCCGCTCAAAGCCGTGAGCGCATTGGCCAGTGCCAGTCCGGTGATTTTCATCCTGTCGGTATTTACGCCTAATGAACGGATCATGGATTCACTGTTACCTGTAGCCCGCATGGCTATGCCAAAATCGGTTTTGAGCAGGTAGCCGATCAAAAAAGTGATCACGATAACAAAAATGGCAAGGATCCAGAATGTATTTTGATTAGGGTCGTTCACAACACTTACTATAGTAAATAACGAAGGCAAATTGATAAGCGGTAAATTTGAGCGGCCTAAAATAGTAAGGTTAACCGAGTAAAGCGCCGTCATAACCAGGATGCCGGCCAGCAGTGCATTGATCTTTAATTTGGTATGAATAATGCCGGTAAGCGCCCCCGCTGCTGCGCCTGCCAAAATCACAGCTGGTAAAATAACATAGGCAGGCTGATGATTGGTCAGCAATACTGCCGTAACCACGCCACCCAGTGTATAACTTCCATCGGTTGTGATATCCGGAATATTGAAGATTTTCATGGATATATAAATCCCCAGCGCTATGGCCGAAAAGCATAGGCCCTGTAGTAAAGCGGTAAGGTAAAAATCCATTTATTTTACAGGCTCAAAATTTGGCGGAATGGTAATATTGTATTTTTTAGCAGCAGCCGGGTTATATACCCTCTTTCTGACCTTTACCATTTCGGGTTGCAGGTCATCGGTTTTATGAGTTTTAAGAAATTTGGCTGCCTGCTCGCCGGCTTGGTACCCCCATTGATAAATATCAGCCCCAAAAGCAGCGACGGCTCCACGCTGTACCAAACCTGCTTCGCTTGTAAAAATCGGGATGTTTTTTTGATTACAATTTTTAAGGATAGTTTCAAAAGATGCAAAAACGGTATTGTCCGGATTAGCAAAAAAGGCGTCGATGTTTTTACTTAGCAGCGACTGCGTAACCAACTGCGCATCGGCAGATGCATTTAACGGAAGCGCAACAATATCAACGTTTAGTCCTGCGGCCAATGATTTAATACGGTTTAAGGCATCGGCCGATTGCGGCTCCGACTGATTATAGATCATCCCGATAACCAGTTTTGAGCCTTTAGGCTTAAGCAGCTTTGGAATAATACTGAACGAAGTATCAATATAGTTTAACTCTTCTACTGCGCCGAAAAGGTTGGCGGGCGCTTTGCCGTTGGCATCAACAACCTTCATGCGTTCGGCAGTTGGGGATACCATGGCAAAAACCGGGATATATTTTGTTTTTTGAAGCGCTGTTACCGTTGATAGCGTTGTACACGTTGCCAGCAGGTTAACACTATCAGTAACAAAGTGGTTAACGATTTGCGTAAGCGTTGGGATATCGCCCTGGGCATTGCTGTATTCAATTTGCACGGTCTTTTTTTCTTCGCTGAAACCATTTTTGTTCAAGGCATCAGTAAAGCCTTTGCGGGCCTGTGATATGGTGGCATCTTCAAAAGCATCAACAAAACCAACTACAGGCACCTGCATTGATTTGGTTTTGGGTTTACAGGATACAAAAAAAACAAGTAATATAGTTACCGGCAGATATTTGATAAACTTCATTTTACTAAATTAACTTTTTAGCCGTAAAGCTGAAAGTACAATGGCAAAAGCCGAAAATTGTTTTACAATAGGATTATCATTATACGAAAGCTTAAAGCGGAACGCACAAAGCCAAAAGCCAACAATCCGATTACCAAGTTATTTAATTATATATAATAATTGATAGACTGTATATTATTGACTGCATTACCTTTCCCGGCAATTAGCTTAACAACTATTCAAACCCAATGTGATAAAAACACATAAGTTTAAAGCAGCTCTTTAAGCTCGGCAAAGTTACTGATGGTTGCTACCATGCCATCAGGCACAACGCCAAAACCATAATTTGCAAAAATAAAAGGTACGCCGGCCTGTTTGGCGGCATTGTAATCGCCCATGGTATCGCCTACATAAACTGGAGCTTTCAATTGGTGATCGTTAACCACATCTTTGATATTATCGGCCTTAGGGTTTCCTTTTGTGCCAAAGCACTGGTGTCCAAGAAAATGGCTATGCAATTGGTTCAGATCCAAAAACAGTTCGATGTAACCGTTTTGGCAATTGCTTACAATATAAAGTTTATAGTTTGCGGCAAGATATTTAAGCGTTTCTACCAATTGCGGATAAAGCTCCCCTCCTTTGGTATGTAATATTTCCAGTTCGCTGACAGCACAAAGCGATTGTACTTCTTTACGTTGCTCAATATTTAGTTCCGGGAATAATTTATCAAAAATGGCATCGTAGGTCATTCCGGTGATGGAACGCACACGTTCCTGCGTCATTTCCTCTTTAATATAATCAACCTTGCTTATAGCTGCCTGCCAAGCAAGAGCTACGTTTGCAGTGCTATCCCAAAGGGTACCATCAAGATCAAAAATTATGCTGTCGTATTTATTTTTAAGCGAATCATTCATATCGCCGGCAAAAGTAAAGGTTTTTTATTCCTGCCGGCTATCAGATTGATGTTAATTTAGGAAGTAAAGAAATATGGGGTTATTGAGCTGTAAGTACCCTTATCATATTATTAAAAGTATCAGCCACGTACACCTTCCCTATTCCTACAGACAGACCATAAGGAACTGAAAAACTTGCCTTAGAACCCTCTCCATCGGCCAATCCCGAAAAACCTGTACCCGCAACCGTGGTAACCTGTCCAAAAGTATCAACAGCCCTGATAAAATGGTCTGAATCCCCTACATAAATGTTACCCTGATTGTCGGCGGTTATACTTACAGGTGCGTTAAAAGTAGCAGTATTACCAGCACCATCTGCCGAGCCTTTGATTCCGTTACCGGCCAATGTCGAAACAACGCCATCAGAAGTAATCTTCCTAATCATGTTATTGCCCAAATCTGTTACATAGAGGTTACCCGACAAACCAATTACAATACCTGTAACCTGTGAAAAACTTGCTGCAGTTCCTGTTCCATTTGCTGAGCCACTTACACCCGAACCTGCAAACGTAGTTACAACACCGGCCGGAGTTATTTTACGGATCTTATAAACATCGGCAACAAATAAATTTCCACTTCCATCTACCGCTATTCCGGTTGGCGCACTGAAGCCTGCAGCTGTGCCTGCACCATCAACCCCGTTCGCCCCTCCCCCCGCCAATGTAGTAACAGCACCTGCCGAAGTTATTTTCCTGACCACTTTACCTGTACTTTCGGCTACATATAAGTTACCGTTCCCATCCAGTGTTATATCCTGAGGATTGTTAAAACTGGCAGCGGTACCAATACCGTCAGTGTCTCCCTGCGCACCACTCCCGGCAAAAGTAGTAACTACACCAGCCGGGGTTATTTTACGGATCAGGTTATTGCCAGCATCAGCTACATAGATATTGCCTGCTGCATCTGTGATCATACCGCTGGGCCTGTTAAAAGACGCTGTCGTTCCGGCGCCATCAGCTTTGCCCGGATTTATATTGCCTGCAAATGTGCTTACTACAACCTTTAGCGCCTGGGGAGCGTTATCATTATTTTTTTTTGAGCATGCGGAAACAGCAAGTAAAACTATTAGGCATGATATGGTCACTTTAAAAAAGGCTAATTGAGTTTTTTTCATAATGTAGTTTTAGATCGATGATCTCTTAATTGGTTTTATTGTAGATAAATGTACTGAGCCAAATGAATTAAAATCAGGAAAAGCTAACCTGATTAAACACTAATATCACAACTGAAAATTTATTCATCTTTTAAACAAGTTTACGAATATAAACTGCTGTTTGTAACAGCGTAAAAAGTTTAATTTTTTTTATCGATCTTATAACGTTATATCAAATTTTCTTTCTACATTTAACTATTCATCTGTATCTATTAAAAAATGCGTAAAACTACGTACGCAAAACGGTGAAATCCCTGATTATTTTTTATAAAGCGTTGGTTATTTTTGGAGCATAATATGTTTCTGAACATCCGGAGGCATCTTTTAAAAACTTATACCTTGCTTATGAAATTATTCTACCATTTTCTTGTTTTGGTTGCGGCGTCTCTCATTTTGGTAGCTTGTGCCAATATGTTTTCCTCAACACCCGAAAAAAAAATCGATAAACCTGCGCAACGCAGCGGCATCTACTTAGGCAAAGATTCATTGTATAATTCAGAAATAAACACCCGGCTCACATTCTCGGATTCTTATTACTATGATGTTTTAAACCGGTATACAATCGGCAACCACCAGGCCTGGCACAAAATCAATAACAATTTATTTATTGCTGCAAATTACCTGGGCCTTAATCCAATCGAAAAATAATTTAGTTTAATAGTTAGTTAATTAGTTAGGAACAGTTGTAAACAGTCGCCGCAGAACGCTCCGACTGTTTTTTTATGATCAGAATTTGGGAAATGAACCCAGGCCAAAAAATATGGCGAATAAAGGGATAGCCAGCAAAAAGTATGCTTTTGCCAATTGCCTGTCATCGGCATTCCCAACTACAAATACATTATATAGATCGGCTTTCAGTGATTTAAGTTTCGCTTTCATGATAATAGATTTTAAGTAATTATAAACAGCTTAATTTCAAATACTTATTTAATTTACATAAATTAAGCTTGTTATTATTATGACTGTAGCTGCAGGTTTTGGTTTAAATGAAAATGCCCTTGATTTTTCAATCAAGGGCATCTGCGTGTATCTCAGTCAATTAAATTATTCCGGTTTATCCTCGCTCATCTCCGGATGATAATGCAAGCCCGGTGTAAGCCAGTGCAAAAGCATCACTCTTGAATACCTGAAATTAAACGGCGCTAAAATTACCGCTACCCCTAAAATAATAGTTACATACAACCAGGGGTTACTGCTACCTGTTAAAACGCTGATAGCAACTGCCAGTGTAACCATCTCGGCAACGTTAAGCGCATAACTGGCAAACATTGCTACATAAAAATAACCGGGTTCACGCTCGTACACCAGGCCGCAGTGTGAACAGGTTTTATACATCTCCTGTCCTTTAAATTCATACATACCGGTGATAAATAAGTCTCCCCTCCTGCAACGCGGACATTTGGCGTTTACAAAGGCAGACCAGGCGGATAATTTATATTTAGGGGTTTCCATAACGTTATGATTTATTGTTTAAGGTTTTTTTTCTGAACTCTTCGGGGGTAATGCCTTCAATTTTTTTAAAGAACTTGGTAAAATAGGAGTTATCGCTAAAATTTAGGTTAAAAGCTATTTCACTTATATTAAGTCGCGGATTAGTTAATAGCCTTTTTGCTTCAAGCAAAGTACGGTTACGGATCACCTCTCCTGCCGACAGGCCAAGCACATCTTTACATACCGCATTTAAATGATTGGGGGTGATATAAAGCAGTTCTGCATAATCTTTAGGAAGCTTTACATCGATATAATGCTGTTCAATCAGCTTCTGAAAGTTACGGATCAGTGTTTGATTATAGCCCTGTTTGCCAAAGCTATCGCCTTTGCCCTGGCAACGATTTATCAGAATAAAAAGCTGAAGCATAAGCACCCTTACCATATCGCTGCCCAAAACTGCAGGCTTTTCAACTTCAGATACAATCCTTTCAAAAAGGGCAATGATTTCGGGTAACTGGTTGGCAGGTAAGTCAACTACTTCATCCTTTGGATTGCCGTTCAAAAAGTTAAAATTGTCAAAGTAGCCTGAGCGTAATAAAAACGACTGGATAAACGAGCTTGAGAAATTGATGATATAACCGTCAGTAAAACCTTCAAAAGCCCATGAATGCACCTGCCCGGGAATCATAAAGTAAATCTGCCCCGGCCTTACCTCAAAGCTTTCAAAGTCAATGGTATGTGATCCTCCGCCATCAGTAAACAATACCAGGTGGTAAAACGAGTGGCGGTGCGGGAAGAAAAGGTTTTTATGAGCATCCAAATAAGACGCAAACCTGCTGATCAGGATGTCATCCTGTTTAATATCATCGGCAAGTGTGCAAATATCAATTGTTGGAATACTTTGTAACATGACACAAAACTACACACAATAGCTTTGCCCTTAATGGTACTATTTTTATTTTGTATGGTACTAATCAACGATTGACATTTTTTTGATAAATCACGTCCATTTTTGGATGATATCTTCCAGCCGTTCAAAAGTAAAAGGTTTACTTACAAAATCTTTCATACCGGCCTGGGTGCATTCACGCTCATTTTCGCTAAGCACGTTGGCTGTCATGGCAATAATAGGCGGAGCGCCTTTACCATGCTTTGTTAATATATGGCGGGTAGCCTGTAAACCATCCATTTCGGGCATTTGAATGTCCATAAATATCAGATCGTAGTTACACTGCTCAACCATATTTATCGCGGCCAGTCCATTTTCGGCAATATCAATATTATAACCAACCTTTTTAAAAATCTTACTGGCTATTAACTGGTTCATTTTATTATCCTCGGCCAATAAAATGCGTAAAGGCCGGTACTGAAAAGCTTCCTTTTCATCCGGTTGCATCTCCGGTTCAATAATACCATAGGTAACATGTAAAGGCAAGGTAAAACTAAACAATGAGCCCTGGGCTTCCTTACTTTCTACCCAGATTCTGCCGTGCATCATCTCCACAAGTTTTTTGCAAATGGATAAGCCCAGCCCCGTACCGCCATATTTGCGCAAAGCGGTAGTATTTACCTGTGAAAATGGTTTAAATAACTGTGCTAATGCCTCTTCACTTATGCCAATCCCGTCATCTTTGATGCTAAAGGTTATGTCCTGGACGTTGTTCCTGATCTCAGATGCTGTGACGCGTAAACTTACCGAACCTTCGTCGGTAAACTTAATGGCATTTCCGATCAAATTAACCAGGATTTGCTGAAGCCTGCCCTCATCTGCTATTACATAGTTTGCTACATTAGCATCAACATCATAAGTTAAGCTTAGGGGTTTGTGAAGAGATGTAATGGCCGGTTCGGTAATCTCAATAACTGTTTTTATACAGTTACGCAAATGCGTTGAAACCGGGTGAAGGACCAGTTTATCTGCTTCGATTTTTGAAATATCAAGAATATCACTGATGATGTTAATCAATAAATTACTGCTCGATTGTAAAGTTTGAAGCAGTTCCTGTTGCTCGGGCTGTAAATTGGTGCGGGATAGCAATTGAGCGGTACCGATGATACCATTAAGTGGTGTGCGAATTTCGTGGCTCATATTGGCCAGAAAATTCGATTTGGCAAACGTGGCCGCCTCAGCCTGGTCACGTGAGGCCGAAAGTTCAATTTGAGAAGCTTGTAACTCTTCACTCTTATGAATCAGGTCGCGCTTATCGGTTTCGTGGCTTTTTTTAATAAAACCTACCAGTAGCCCAACAGTCAATATGTTTACTACAGCCGAAGTGATGAGGTCAGATTCTTTTGATGCCGTGCTATCATAAGGCTGTACTAAACCAGGAAAATGTTTTTCAATAAAGTAGCATCCTAAAAATATAGCTATCAGCGCGCCAATAAAAATATAATGATATCGTTTTTTTACAAGCAGGGTTATAAGTACAATAAAAAAGACTCCCGAAAGCGTTGTTGATCCGGAGATACCGCCATTGTAAAACCAGCCCGGAATAATTGCAAACAGCCCTAAGCAAATGTAAATGACGGTTGCATCCTCTTTATACTTAACAAACCTGCTCCTGTAAAAAGCCCAGCCCGACATCAGGATTACAAAAAGCTCGACAAGCTCAAGCTTATAACTTAAGCCCAAAAACAAATTGCAGATTAGCGAAAAAACGCTGCTGGCACAAATGAATAATGAGAGCGCATTAAACAGCTTATTCTCCAGCGACAAATCAGGCATCCCGTAGCCAATAATCCGCTTCAGTTTTTCCATTTAAAATAAAAAATTAATTAGAGAGAACTCTTTATACTCAAAAACAGGGAGTTCGGTTTAGTAAATAAACTATTTTTCAGGAAATATTTAAAACTTTAGTGTTTAAAAAAGTAAAAAACAGGATATTATTGTTTAATAATTAAAATTAAAAATCAATGTAATTATTAAGTAATCCAAAGTCAGTGATTGAAATGTTAATCAGGCAACTAAAAACAAACAGCGCAGCTTTCATTTAAAAAGCGCGCTGTTATATATAGTGAAATATAAATTAATATTTAATAAACACTGGCGATATTCAGCATTTCAATAGCTTCATTATCTAATTTCAAAGCGGCTGATTCAAAAAGATCAGTAAGTTGCTCCAAACTGGTGGCACTAACAATGGGTGCTGTAATACCAGGCCTTGCAATTAACCAGGCCAGTGCAATTGCCGACTGACTGGTTTGATACTGCCCGGCAAGGTCGTCCAGGACTTTTAATATTCTGTAGCCTCTTGGGTTAAGATATTTTTTGACCATACCGGCGCGGCTGCTTCCCTTCAGGTCGGCTTCCGAACGGTATTTGCCGCTTAAAAAACCGCTGGCCAACGAAAAATAACTGATCACCCCAAGGTTTTGCTCTTTAATGAAAGGCTCGTAAGTAGTTTCATATTTTTCCCTGTCGAACAGGTTATATTCGGGCTGAAGCGTTTGATAAGCTACCAGGCCTTTTTCAATACTCGTTTTGAGCGACTCATGCAACCGTTCGACAGACATATTGGAAGTTCCTATAGCCCTCACCTTACCGTCCTGCATAAGTTGATCATAAGCACGCAGGGTTTCTTCAACCGGGGTTGAGGGGTCATCGTAATGGGTTTGATACAAATCAATATAATCGGTTTGCAAGCGCTTTAATGAAGCCTCGGCCGATTTAATAATGTAATCCTTTTTAAGCCCTTTACTGCCCGAATCCATTTCGGCGCCTACTTTAGTGGCTATAACTACTTTATCGCGTTTGCCGCTTTGCTTAAGCCAGTTACCAATTTCGGTTTCCGATTCGCCGCCTTTATTGCCCTCAACCCAGCGCGAATAAACATCAGCGGTATCGATAGTGTTAAAACCGGCATCTACAAATGCATCCAATAAAAGGGCTGTATCTTTACCTTTAACAGTCCACCCAAACACATTTCCGCCAAAAACCAATGGCGCTGTTGATATGCCGGATGCTCCTAATTCACGATTTTTCATAATAATTTATTTAGGGTATTACAGGGATAAAGCGGCGTTAAGCGTATTTGTTTGTCAGTATAATGAAATAAAGGCTCAACCTGCGATGATGTTACAAAACGCACAAAACTTAACAAATTAGAGATTGAGAAGACATATCCTCAGCCAAAACTAAGTACATTTGCGCTTTGTTAACTTAATATAATGGCTAAAGTTTCTATCAACCTGGCAACAGGCTCACTGCAAAAAGAAGAGATCATTGTAGGCATCGATCTGGGTACCACTAACTCGCTGGTAGCATTCATCAACCCTGATAAAAACCCGCAGGTAATTAATGATGCAGGCAAAGGTGTATTGGTGCCCTCTGTAGTTCATTTTGGCGATGCAGGCGATGTGCTGGTTGGTAATGAAGCAAAAGAGTTCCTGATAACCGATCCGCAAAACACCATATTTTCGGTTAAACGCTTGCTTGGCCGCAGTTACCACGATATTGAAAACTACAAAGACTTTTTTAGCTATAAAGTAATTGACGACGATACCGAAAGCCTGGTTAAGATCAAAGTAGGCGATAAATTTTACACCCCTATCGAGCTATCGGCCCAGATATTGAAAGAACTTAAGGCACGCGCCGAACATGCTCTTAAAACCCCGGTTAACCGTGCTGTGATCACTGTTCCGGCATATTTTAATGATTCGCAGCGCCAGGCCACCCGTGATGCCGGTAAACTTGCAGGGCTTGATGTGTTGCGGATAGTTAACGAACCTACCGCGGCAAGTTTGGCTTATGGGATAGGCCTAAACCCCGAAGAAACTAAAACTATAGCAGTTTATGACCTTGGCGGCGGTACGTTTGATGTATCCATACTGCAAATTCAAAACGGCATTTTTGAAGTACTATCTACCAATGGCGATACATTTTTAGGCGGTGACGATTTCGACCGTATTATTGTTGATTATTGGATTGAGAAAAACCAGCTTAATAAAGCCGAAGTGCTTGCCAATACCGAACTGGCCCAGCAACTGCGCTTAAAGGCCGAAGAAGCCAAAAAAGCCTTTGCCTACCAAAGCCTGGTTAATGATAAAATAGGCGAGATCTGGTGTACGCTTGACCGCACTACTTTTGAAGAACTGATATTACCAAAAGTACAGCAAACCGTCACCAGTTGCCGAAACGCGCTTAAGGATGCAAAACTAACTATCGATCAAATTGATGAAGTGGTTATGGTTGGCGGCTCAACCCGTACGGCATTGGTTAAACGTATGGTTGCTGAGTTTTTTGGTCGCCCGGTGCATGATGATGTGAACCCTGATGAAGTAGTTGCTTTAGGCGCCGCCATACAGGCCGATATTTTAGCAGGCAACCGTAAAGATATTTTACTATTAGATGTTACCCCCTTATCCTTAGGTATTGAAACTATGGGCGGCCTGATGGATGTGATCATCCCCCGAAATTCTAAAGTGCCAACCAAAGGCGGCAGGCAATATACGACATCAATAGACGGACAGGTAAACATGAAAATTGCCGTTTACCAGGGTGAGCGCGATCTGATCAAAGAAAACCGTAAACTCGCCGAGTTTGATTTAAAAGGCATCCCTTCCATGCCTGCAGGTTTCCCTAAAGTTGATATTAACTTTTTATTGAATGCCGACGGCATCCTAACCATACAGGCCATCGAACTACGTTCGGGCGTAAAGCAGGAGGTTGAAGTAAAACCAACCTATGGCATTACCGACGAACAGGTGGAACAAATGCTGATGGACAGCATTACCCACGCCAAAGATGATGTAAATCAGCGGATGCTTATTGAGGCGCGCACTGAAGGCGAACAAATGGTTTATACCGTTGAACGCTTCCTGCAAAAAAATGCTGATTATGTTTCGGTTACAGAGATTGCCGATACTACCAAACTTGTTCAGAAACTGAAAGAGGCCCTCACCAGCGGCGATAAAGACCTGATTTTAAAAACGATTGATGAGGTTAACGAGTTCACTCGTCCGTTTGCCGAACGCTTAATGGATCAGGCAATAAGTACAGCTATGAAGGGCAAAAGTATAGAATAGGCACAGATATTGCTCATTAAGTCAAAAATCTTAAAATTTGAAAAGGACAATTTCTGCTTTAGCCCTGTTTATTTTTATTGCCGTTGCTAATACGGCCTGTTCTACAACCCGCAAACATTTCCGCGATACGTCGGCAAGGTCATCCATGCTGGATACTTTAAAGTACGATTCGCTGATGAAAAAACTGGCCAACGGCGATAAAAGTGGTCGCTGGCCGGTAAAAACCAAAGAATATCCGCTTCCCGGAGCTATTTTACCATTTAACCGCATTGTAGCGTTTTATGGTAACCTCTATTCAAAAAACATGGGCGTGCTGGGCCAATACCCACGCAAAACCATGCTCAATAAATTAAAGGAAGAGGTAAAGAACTGGGAAAAGGCTGATACAGCTACTAACGTGGTACCTGCTTTACATTACATCTGCGTAACA
Source organism: Mucilaginibacter rubeus (assembly GCF_014643835.1). Classification (GTDB taxonomy): domain Bacteria; phylum Bacteroidota; class Bacteroidia; order Sphingobacteriales; family Sphingobacteriaceae; genus Mucilaginibacter; species Mucilaginibacter rubeus. The sequence goes on from NZ_BMKD01000002.1 coordinate 376,653, forward strand.
GCCCAGGCCGATGCCGGTCGTAACGGTTTGCATAACCTTCGTATGCCATTCAGCCAGATAGATACAGTGATCAGTTGGGCAAAAAGTGTAAACGCGCTTGTATTTTTAGATATACAGGTTGGCTTCAGCACCGTACAAACAGAGTTACCTTTATTAGAAAAATACATGAAGATGCCAAACGTTCATTTAGGCATCGACCCGGAATTTTCTATGAAAGAAGGTAGCGTACCCGGCAAGCGCATCGGTACTTTTGATGCCGATGATATCAATTACGTAACCGGCTATCTGGCCAAACTGGTAAAAAAGAATGACCTCCCACCCAAAATATTTGTGGTACACCGGTTTACCAAACGCATGGTGACCAATTACAAAGACATTAAACTAAGGCCCGAAATACAGGTAGTGATGGACATGGATGGCTGGGGCGGCCCCGAACTAAAAAAAGGCACCTACAAATATTTTATTTCTGAAGAACCTGTGCAGTTCACCGGCTTTAAGCTTTTTTATAAAAACGACTTAAAGAACGAGCCACATAGAATGCTAACTCCAAAAGAGATATTGAGTCTAAAGCCTGCTCCTATTTATATCCAGTACCAGTAGTGATGAACTATAAGACTTACGAAGCTTTAAAAGCTTCGTAAGTTATAAGTTATTTAGTAATGGTAAAAGTTAACATTTTGGTTAAACTGGTTTCATATATTTAACCCATCTAAGCTTTATATATGAAACTTTTATTAAAGTATGTTTCTCTTTTTTCCTTTGTTATTTTAAGAAACTGTGCCTCGCTCAAAGCGGATTGCCCGCTGTTAACAATACATTTAACAAGCAAAACATGGACTTACAAATGAGTCAACAGACGCCTCTCGCTATGTGGAACTTTTGGAGTGATAACAACAAGGGTACAACAACCCGGAGTATACTTTCCTGGTAACGATGCGCAACGGCTCTAAAAAAGAAGTTAAGTCCAGAATTTACGTAGATGCCTATGCACACAAAAGTTATCTGCTGTTTGTTGACCAGTCGCTATCTAAAGCGGATACAAACAGGGAACAAGTAATATATCCGGAACAAACTATTGAAATAGCCCGAAACCTTACATCTCCATCAGCTGAAAAAAATGCCAATACTTTGCTCCCCCATTATTATGCAGGTATTGCTAAAGATAGCTGCTGGATGTTTAAATTTATAAGCGGCCCTATTAATGCATACTCGCTTTTAAGTGACCCCGAAGGGAAAATGTTCAATCCAAAATCCATCGTTGCTATACAGCTCAACAACGGGCCAATTGTTCAATATAACGAAGAAAATCTACGGGTTATGGTTGGTGACGATCTTGACGCAATTGAAAGCATCCAATGGAAAAATTATCTTCAGGCCATAAAAAGGTATAACCGGAATAGTGGAAAAATCAACAAAAAATAATAGTGCTTTAGTATTAACACAACTATAAAAAGAAAGGCCCCGGTTTCCCGGGGATTTTCTTTTTAACTTATTTTCCTAATGCTTCCTGTTCTTTCAGGGCTGCGATATTATTGCTATTGCTGAAGTTTTCAGTCTGATTAGCAAAATCCTCAAGGATAGCTGCAATAGTATCCAGGTTTTCGGATACGCGCTGGTGCATATCGGGCAGGTCCTTTTCAAGGCGTTTATCACCAAGTTCGATATTATCAACTTCTATTTTAGTTAACTTAGCAATAATAGCCTGCTGGCTGTTTTTCAAGTCTTCCAGTTCATGGACAATTTTTTCCATCAGTCCAAATTTCTTTAACTTATCCATAATGTGTGGTTTTAAGTATCACTTTACATTTTAACCACACCAATAAAAAATTGTTTCAGATTTGGAATTAACACCTATAACTAATAACTTAGTTCAACTAAATAATTAGTTATGAAAAATCTATTTATAACCCTATTCCTTATCCTACCAGTATCGCAATTATGCGCTCAGCAAGCCGCTAATGATTCGCTCCTGCTTGATTATTATCAAAACCAGCGTTTTGCCGACGCAGCAGATTACCTCAAAAAAATATATCCCGAGCCTGTTACCGACATAAAAGTATTGGCTAAACTGGCCTACACCTCCAAAATGGCCTCCCGTCTGCCCGATGCTGAAAACTATTATCAACGTATTTACGCTACTGATACCACCAGCCTAACTAACTTGTATAACATGAGTGAGATCATTAAAAGGCGCGGTAATAATAAAAAAGCGATCGTGTTTGTAAAGAAGATCCTGTTGAAAGATACCACCAACTTTGATGTGTATAAGCAACTGGCAGACCTGTCGCAAAATTTAGGCGATATAGAGGGGAGCATTGTATATCTGCAAAAAGCCAATAAGATCAATCCGCTTAACCCTGATGTAGCATATGACCTGTCGTCCTTCTTCATCAACCTTAAACTATATGGCAATGCTGAAAATATTATCGACAAAGCGCTTGCTGCCGATACTGCCAATTTGCTGCTCCTGAAAGGCAAGGCCCAGGCCTCGTACGCATTAAAAAGGTATCCGGTAACTATTGCTATTACTAAAAAACTGATGGATGCAGGTGAGCAGGCCGGCAGCATTGTATCCATGCTGGGCACCTCCTATTACATGACTGCCAATTATCCGGATTGCGTCAAAACATTCAAAACACTGGAGGACAACCAAACCGGTACCGAAGCTTCATTTTACTACACGGCAATGAGTTTTAAGGCTTTACATTATAACACTAAAGCTATTGTATATTTAGATAAAGCCATTGAGGAGGCAATATCTACCGGGGTAGGCTCTTACTACAGCGAAAAAGGGGATTCATACGATCGCCTGCATCAGCTTAAAAGCGCGGTTGAAGCATATCAGAAAAGTTTGTTGTATAAACCGGATCCAATCACTTATTACGCGCTTGCCACTTTGTATGATACCGAACTGAAGAATAAGGCAACAGCTATTAAGTACTATAAAAAGTACCTGGCAAGCAAGCCAAAAGAGTCACAAAAAACTTATATCGCTTACTCCAAACAGCGCATTAAATCATTAGGGATTTAGCGTTGCATCAAGCGGGCAACGTATTTGCCTATGATATCGAACTCAAGGTTAACCTGGCTGCCAACTTGCACATTGTGCAGGTTGGTATGCTCAAATGTATAAGGAATAATTGCTACAGAAAAGCTGTTGGCGTGCGAATTAACCACGGTTAGGCTGATACCGTTCACACAAATGGATCCTTTCTCTACGGTTACGTTGCCGCTTGCTGCATCATATTCAAAGGTATATTCCCAACTGCCGTCAAGTTCTTTAAACGCGGTGCAAACAGCCACCTGGTCAACATGGCCCTGAACAATGTGGCCATCGAGCCGGGCATTCATTTGCATGCAGCGTTCCAGGTTTACCGGGTCGCCAACTTTGAGCTGGGAAAGATTGGTTTTATTTAAGGTTTCCTCAATCGCGGTTACCACGTGCAAGCCATCGGCTAAAGCCACCACAGTAAGGCATACACCATTGTGCGCTACCGATTGATCGATCTTGAGCTCGTGCGATATAGCCGATTCTACTGTAATATTAAGGTTGCCTTTTTCCTGCTGCAGATCGGTGATCTTCCCTAAAGTTTCTATAATTCCTGTAAACATATGCTTCCCGGCCCGTTGAAAGGGGCTATTTTGATTGGCTCAAAGCTAAAATATTTTGCACTATGGTTTGTCAGCAGTAAATGAAATTATTTGAAACTTGAGAACAGGTCTTTACGCTTATTGCGAAGATCTTTGCCACCCTCCAATACCGATTTCAGATTGGCCAGATAAAATGTCCAGCCAAGTTGGCATTGCACATAAAGGTTTTTTTCGGGGTCTGCTTCCTCGGGGATGTTTTCCTGCACCAGTTCAACAATAACAACGCCCAGTTTAGCAGTGATAGATACACTCACTATACTACCGCCTGTAAAAGTAAATTTTATGAAATCGGCACCGTTGGCTTCCAGCACCTGCCCGTTTTCGGAAATGGTATCATCAAACCCATGCCAATGCCAGGTATAAGTATCCTCTTTTTTTATAAACTCCTGCGGTTCGCGCTGGCGGCCTGCTATGGCAAAAAAATCAGCCTTACGCAAAAACCAGGTTTCCAGGCCTTCGGGAGTAGCCCAGGCTTCATACATACTGCGTACGTCCGTATCAACATCAGCAGTTACTTTAAATTTGCTCCATCTGTTGTCTGCCATAATAATTGTATATCGGTTTGGGGCGTTTGTATCAAAAATAACAATTATAATTAAGCCTTTCATTAACTTGCCTTTAAATCTTAAACATGCCAAAGCAAAGCGCAGGGATCTTATTATACCGTAAAGCAGCTCATGGTTTGCAGGTATTTCTTGTACATCCGGGCGGGCCGTTCTTTAAAAACAAAGATGAAGGCTCGTGGTCGGTACCCAAAGGTGAATATCTTCCCGATGAAGATCCCCTCATGGCGGCAAAGCGTGAATTTCAGGAAGAAACCGGGCATGAAATAACCGGGGATTTTATTGCGTTGAACGCTATCAAACAAAAAGGGGGTAAAACGGTACTGGCCTGGGCTGTTGAAGGCAGTATTGATCCGGGAAATATCAAAAGCAATACATTTGAAATAGAATGGCCGCCTCGCTCAGGAAAAAAACAAACTTTTGATGAAATTGATCGTGCCGAATGGTTTGATATGGCGACAGCAAAAATAAAGATCAACCCTGCTCAGGCAGCTTTGATAGATGAACTGGCCGCGATCAACAATTATTAAATCTGCTTCCTGTTCTTGATCCAGTTGCTTGAGTTAGCTACCTCCACCGGGGCTGCAATTGAAACCCTTTTTTTGCTCAAGAGCTGTTCCATTACTATTGCTGCTACTATAGCTTCATCCTCGCGACTTTCGCGCAGCACCTCGGGCGAAAAATATTTTTTTACAAAATGGGTATCAAAATTACCAGAGGTAAAAGCTTCGTGCTGCATTACAAAACGGCCGAAACCGAGGGTGGTAGTAATACCGGTGATCTGATATTCATCTATAGCCCTTATCATCCGCTCAATTGCTTCAGCGCGGGTATCCGCAAAGGTTATCAGCTTGGCTATCATCGGGTCGTAGTAAATGGGAATCTCCATGCCTTGCTCAAACCCATCGTCAACCCGTACGCCGGGCCCTTTGGGTGTTATATAAGTTTGCAATGTACCAATATCGGGCAGGAAATTATTAGCCGGATCTTCGGCATAAACACGAAGTTCAATGGCATGACCCTGAATCTTCAGATCTTCCTGTTTAAAACAGATAGCCTCCCCCCTTGCTATTTTGATTTGCTCCTTTACCAGGTCAATGCCGGTTATCAGTTCAGTTACGGGGTGCTCAACCTGTAAACGGGTATTCATTTCCAGGAAGTAAAAATTCAACCCTTCATCCATGATAAATTCAACCGTACCTGCACCTGTATAATTTACAGACCGGGCTACATCAACCGCACAACGCCCCATCTTTTCCCTGATTTCAGGCGTTAATATTGCCGATGGAGCTTCTTCAACTACTTTTTGATGGCGGCGCTGTACCGAGCAGTCACGCTCAAACAGGTGCACGATATTACCATGCGTATCGCCAAGTACCTGGATCTCGATGTGTTTGGGGGATGATACATAGCGCTCAATGAAAACAGAGCCGTCGCCAAAAGCTGATGTAGCTTCAGATACCGCTAACTGCATCTGCTCTTCAAAGTCTGCCGGGCTTTCAACAATGCGCATCCCTTTACCCCCGCCCCCCGCAGCCGCTTTGATCAATATTGGAAAACCTACCTCAATAGCCCGCTTCTTAGCTTCGTTAACATCAGTAATGGCTTCCTCCGTTCCGGGGACCATCGGGATATTATACCTGAGTGCCGCAGCTTTGGCCGATAACTTGTTACCCATTACTTCCATGGCCTCGGGAGAAGGGCCAATAAGAATAAGTCCCGAATCCTTAACCAGCCTGGCAAAACCGGCATTTTCGCTCAAAAAACCATATCCCGGGTGGATACCTTCGGCCCCGGTTTGCTTACATGCAGCTATGATCTTTTCTCCAATAAGATAGGATTGACTGGATGGAGCTTCCCCGATATTTACAGCCTCATCGGCATAGCGCACGTGCAGGGCGTCCCGATCAGCATGTGAGTAAACCGCAACGGTTTTAATACCCATTTCGCGCGCCGAGCGCATAATTCGTAAAGCTATTTCACCACGGTTGGCAACCAGTATTTTCTGCATAAAACAAATGTAATTGATTTACACAAAAAGATACTACATACCCAATGCTTATAAAACGATTGAAATATTATTTGGGTGCCCACCTGTAGGTTTTACGGGAGCACTTATAACAGATATATTTTTTAAAGGGTAAACCCAACAATAAAAATTTGGCAAGGCTGCTCCGTTTGATACGGCTCAACCGGCTTTTGCAATTCCGGCAAAATAAATCGCTGGAATTTGTTGAGACATTAGCTTGCTCCTGTGGCTTAATCCGAAACTCAGCAGTCATTTATTAATTATGATAATATTAAAGGTTACAATAATCAGTCCCCGGTTTCATAAATCAACATTGCAAATTTGATCATAAATCAACCAGCAATTCCTAAATAAAACCAACGAATCTTTATCGTGTATAAAGATCGTTACCAAGCATGAATTTTTCATGAATACAGTTTGAAGCTATCTGTCAAAAAGGATAAATATTCAATAGTTAAATACAAAATCCTTAACCTAATTTTTACTTGCAGGTAAACACAGCTGATAATAACCCCTATAAAACAAAAATGCCCCTGGGATCACCAAAGGCATTTAATTATACTAATACGCTTGTTAATTATGGCTTAGTTGGCGCAGGGTTGCCCGGGGCAGGACCAGCAGGCGGCGGACCAGGCTGACCACCCGGACCTTTTCCGTCAGGTACCATAACCTCAGGATGAGCTGTACCACGGTGACAGGTATTGCAGTTAACACCACTTTGCATAATCATGCCTAAAGAATCCTTTTTGGCATGAAAATACTTCTGATTAATTTTGTTCATCATTTTATACATATCGCGCGCCATTGCTTTTTCAGGCTTGGCATCGCTTGCCCAATCCATCTTTTTAGTTTCTTCATTACGGGCATGGCAAAAGTTGCAATGTACACCTAATGAATGTTCCCAATCTTCCATAACCTTGTGCAGGTTCTCGCCCGAAATGTTTTTAGGCAAAACCTTAAGATTTTTAAAACCTTCGTCCTGTGGTTTAATGTTGGTCATGGCGCCAAACACTACTATGGATAGCAGACCGAGTGTAACTAATAATTTTTTGTTAACAGGCATAATTGTCATGTTTAAGTCATCTAAATTAAATCATTGGTTTTAATGTTGCAACATTTTTAAGCAAATGATTGAATTATTCACGGTAACTTCATTATTACAGAAGCATGTTTCCCGATAGTTAACCTGGCCGGACTACGCATTGCTGCCGACATTGTTAAGAAACTAAGTATTTTAGGAATAGCTTAAGGTTCCTCCACGAGTTTAAATTTGCTCACAAAATTGCTTGTCGTTTAAACAGCAAGTCGTCGTGTTTCGCCCCTCTGGGGGCAAAGGGCATTCTATAACTTTACGAGCTACAAGCCTTTTGCACCTTTGGTGCATCTGTCCTTGGGCAATTAATACATGTTTAATAAATTGTAAAATCCCCCAGAGGGGGAACAGGTTTGTAGAAATTGATTAAAGCAGAGAAGGGAATACTAAATTACTTTTGCATTACCATTACACCATTCATGAGCAGGGTGCTACCGCCATCGGCAACAATGTTATATACTCTTTGTACACCGCCCGCGTGTTCTGTTTTTTGCAGTACGGTGAAAGTTTCATATTTGCCGGTTAGCTCGTTCAGGCAAAGTACTTCCTGGCCGGTAGCTACCTCTCCTATTTTTATATTGCCCTGTTTGGTTAACATAGGGTGATTAGGTGTTGCCTGTAACACTTTACTATTCAGTTTTACCTGCCTGCCTTCGGCCGTGTTTTTTGTTTGGGCCGATACCAGTACCAGTTGCGTTAAAGCGTAGTTTTTGGCCTCATGTATGGTAAGCTCTTTTACTTTTACAGCTGCACTTTTTTTAGTCAACGGATCAACCGTTATTACCTCATCGCCACTTTTCACAGCTTTCAACATTTTTTTATCGCCATTGGCCATGGTAACCAGTTCTTCGCCAGGAAAACAGATATCATTGCCATAGGTAGCTGCCTCTTCCTTCAGATCCTTACCCGCGTTAAGTGCCTTATATTGTTGAAAGCTAACTTCCTTTGACAGCACGTACGACAGCTTCAGGATAAAGTTCTGCTCCACTTTGTTGATATTATCAATATCCTGAAAATACTGCTCCCAAACTTTAGCATCGGCAGTAAAATCGGGCACGAGGGCTTTGTAAAGCTTGCCTTTTTCGTTGGTATAAAACACCATCAGACCTATTTCCTGCATACCTTCTTTGGCAACCAGTTTATACAGGTCGATACGTTTTTTCAAGCCGTCGGCCCCGGTTATAAAATAAGGCTTACGGTTTTCATAACGGTCAAGTACGTAGGTATTTTCAAATTTAACGTAGGTGTCATTATCCAAATTAGCAATCGCGAATGATTGCGCCTTTTTATACTCATCCATAGTAAGCGGACGAGGGTTTACAGTTTGCGCCTGGGCAAAATACAATGAAGAGCTCAGTAATAGTGTTAATGTTAGTTTGTGCACTTTGTTTTAGAGATTAGAGGTTGGAGATTAGTGATTAGGGAATGGTCAGAAATTGAAAGTTAGGGTTATTTGTATAAAACTATTGAAACCTAACCTCCAATCTCTAACCTCCAATCACTTAAGATAACTGTTTAAACGCATCGGCAAAGGCTTCCATTTCGTCCATGCGGCCAATACTTACGCGGCACCAGTCTTTGCCGTTAAATTGCCAGTTACGAATGCCTACGCCGCGCTTCATCATTTCGCCGACAAATTTTTTGCCGTCCATTTTCAGCGGGAACATGACAAAGTTTGCCGATGAGGGGATGTATTCATATCCTTCTTTTTTAAGCACCGAGTACAGGTACTCCTTAGAAGCATTTGTTTTTTCCAGGGTTTCTTTCAGAAATGCTTCTTCGCGATAACCCGCTATGGCGGCGGCGAGTGTAGTTGCGCTAATACTCCAGGCCTGGGTAGTATATTTTTCAAATGTTTTGATGGTATCCGGCTGCGATATAATATACCCGAGCCTTAAGCCGGCAAAGCCATAAAGTTTTGAAAAGGTACGTGCAACTATCACATTATTACCCGATTTGACAGAACTTATCATACTTGCAGCCTTCGGATCAGGCAGGTAATCTATATAAGCCTCATCGACAAAAACGGTTGTTTTTTTTGACACCCGCTCGCAAAAGGCCTTTAACTTTTCGGTATCAACCACAGTAGCGGTTGGGTTATTGGGATTGCATATATAAACTAAACCGGTATTGTCATCAACCTTTGCTTCCATGGCGTCCAGGTCGAGTTTATAATCGACGGTCAGCGGCACTTTTACCCACTTTCCCTCAAGCGCCTGGGCCCTGCCTGGCAGGTCATCATATGAAGGGTCGCCGGTGATTACGCTTTTACCACCCTTAGTAAAATGCATGGCAGCCGCAAGTAAAAGCGGGGTTGAGCCTGCATCCATCAGTATATTATTTGAGTTTACGCCTTCGTACGCAGCAATTTTCCCATAAATCTGGGACAGCTGCATAAAAGGGTACTGATAACTTTTATCAATAGCATCCTGAATGGCTTTTTTAACAGTAACCGATGGACCAAACGGATTCTCGTTAGCAAGGAGCCTTGCTTTTAATTCAAAGCCTGCATTGGTAATAGCTTCCTGGTCGGTTAGGCCGCGGGTTAAGGGTTTAAATACACGGGCCGGCATGGCTGCCAGCTTACCAATTGTTCCTGAAAAAAGGGCCAGTCCCCCGGCCATAAATGCGCTGGATTTGATCCAGTTTCTGCGGTTAATTGTACTTGACATGGTGGTGGTATTTAATGTTTTTTTAACGTCGTTTTATTTTTGAACCGGGTATTGGGTACGCTGGTTGGTAACCCTTGCATGTACAGCGGCAACCGTGCTCCTGGCCGATTCAAAGGCACCGGCCATCCAGGCATTAAGGTATGTCAAATGCTCACCTGCAAAATATACCTGCTTATCGGGCTTTAACAGTACCGGGTATTGTGTTTTGCGGGTTTCTGTGGTATAAACCGCCCATCCGCCTAAATTATATTTTGTTTTATGCCAGCTTACCGAAAACGAGCTTTCAAACTCCTTGTCATATTGCGGGTGAATCAGCCTGCCTTTTTCCAGCGCGAACTTCTCCCTTTCGGCGTAGCCTAAAGCGCCGATCTTTTGCGCTTTTTCGTTAAAGTTGTAATATCCAATCAAGATACCCTTTTTTCCTAAATAATCATAGGATGGATAAAAAATCTGCGTTAAATCATTGTTAGTGTGCGTTATACCCCCGTATATATGTTCATCCTCCTCCCAAAACCTGCGTTTAAACTGCAGGCCAATCTTCCCGGTTTGGTTATAGCTGATATAATCAATAGCACGACTAACATCACCGCTGAAATTATTGCTGATATTGCTTAGTACCGGCAGCGGAATAGTGCAAATACACAGGTCGCCGTTTAAGGTATGCTCCCCTGTAGCGTCTTTATAAGTTATCTTAACACCATCAGGTACATTATTAATGGCAGTAACCTCCGCCCCCGTTTTTATTGACGGCGCCACTTTCTTTTCCAACGCTTTAGCTATCTGATCCATCCCACCCACGGCCTGAAACATGGTCATCTGCAGTTCGTAGGTATATTCGGCCACATTATAAAAATCGGGATCCATCAAACCTGAATGCAGCAGATCGGCCAGCTTATGCGGATCAGCAACTTTACCGGGCTTGTCGCCGGCTCCCGGCGTTTCGACATAACCCCGGCGTGCCGAAGCTTTGTACAGTTTATCAACATCCAATCCACCTTCGGCTTGCAGGTATTCGATGATCTTTTCGCCATCCTCTTTGGTAAAGCTGCTATCGAGACTACCGTGGTCAATGCTTTTAGCCAGCATTTCGGTCATGTATCCACGGATATCATTATGCACCTCCCTAACCTTTATCTTTTTGTTGGATAAAGGGCCTTTGCCTTCGGCAAAGTAATAAGCGCCTTCATTTACATTGTTATAAACCTGAATAGGCACCCCCAGCTCTTTACAGTAATGCAGCGTAAGCTCATGGTTGTGTGGTATGCGCGATGGGCCGGCATTGAAATATTGGCCGGCATCAAAACGGGCTGTAGCCGCAGGCTTATCAATTTCGGTATTGGTACTGCCGTTACGAATACTAAAGCAGCGACCGCCGGTGCGTTGCCGCGCCTCCAAAATGGTACATTGATAGCCGAGCTTACCAAGCTCATAGGCACAGGTCATGCCGGCTAACCCGGCCCCTAAAATAATAATGTGTTTGCCTTTGCCGCTGCCCTCAAGATTGAAAGCATGTGCTGGCGATGGTTTCAATAAGCCAAGGGCAAGCATAGCGGGATAAGCACCGCCAGCCAACATGGCACCTTTACTTAAAAAGTCCCTGCGGGTAATAGTTTTCAATAAGCGCGTATTTATGTTTTACAATCAACTCTGGTTTAAATATAGTTTTTTGTTTGCTTTTATGTTAAGCGTAAAACAACTTTTGTTACAGCTTTTATAAAATTAACAACGTTGTTTTGATGACCGGGGAATTTATGTTAAGATATGGTTGATGTTTTTGTCTGAACTCGAATTTTAGTCTGAATCAGAATTTTCAGAATTAATGAATTAACAAAATAACAGGCAAATTCAATAAATTATAACAATTGGTCTAACTCGGGTTCAGACAATTTCAAAGTAACATCCTGCCAATCCATTAATCCTAAAAATCATGGTTCAGATTAAGGGCGTTGCCTGCGGCCGGGCTTTCCGCTCATACGCCTGCAGGCCTTACGCTCATTGGCTGGTATCCGCTCCTCTCCCTAACGCATTTGTCTGAATCAGAATTTTCAGAATTATAAAATTTTCAGAATTGGTAATTTTCATGGAAGTAGCATTCAGTTAATTCTTAAATCTGTTAATTCTGATTAAGACAAGATTCTGTAAATTCTAAAATCCTGTTAATTCTGATTCGGACAACCTCCTAATCACTGATCTCCAATCACTAACCTCTCCTCCCAAACGTTAAATTCTGTTAAAAAGTTAAAATAAATTTGCATTACTACGAATAGTTCGTAGATTTACGAAACAATCGTAAAAACAATGGAAAAACTATCGCAACAAGAGGAAGAAGCAATGCAAGCGGTGTGGCAATCGGGCCCGGGATTTATCAAGGATTTTTTAGATCAGCTGGCCGAACCTAAGCCACCCTACACCACCCTTGCCTCGACCATAAAAAACCTGGAACGCAAAGGATTTTTGAAAAGCGAAAAATTAGGCAACTCGTTCCGCTACCTGCCCCTGATACAAGAAGAGGAATATAAAAAGCGCTTTATGAGCGGTTTTGTAAGCGACTATTTTCAAAACTCCTATAAAGACCTGGTGACGTTTTTTGCCAACGAAAAAAAGATCAGCGCTACCGACCTGAAAGAGATCATTAAACTCATTGAAAAACAATAAACCTTACAACCATGCCGGCAACATTTGTTTTTTTACTGAAAGTGAACATAGCCCTGCTATTGTTTTGCGCGGGCTATTACCTGGTGCTAAGGCCCCTCACCTTTTATACGCTTAACCGGATCTATTTGCTTGCAGCCATCCTGTTTGCCAGTATTTATCCACAGATCAATTTTTCGGCTTTTGTGCAGCGGCATGAGGAGCTGGCCAAACCTATGGAGCAGATAGCCATTAACTGGCAGTCGCCGGCTCAACTGGTGAACCAGCCGGTTCAAACATTTGATTACTGGTACTGGCTGAGCATTATTTTCTGGACGGGTGCCGGCTTGCTGCTCATCCGCCTGGCCTTACAGCTTTTTTCCCTTTTACGATTGTATAAAAACTCCAAACCTCAATACATAGGCGACCATTTAGTTAGGGTGATGGACAAAGACTCCGCCCCGTTTTCCTTTTGGCGAAGCATTTATGTAAACCCCGCCAAACATGAACCCGCCGATCTGAAATCAATCCTGCTGCATGAGCAGGTACACGTAAACCAGTGGCATACTGCCGATATTTTGTTAGCCGAGCTCAGCAGCATTTTCTACTGGTTTAACCCGGGCATCTGGCTTATTAAGCGGGCGGTAAGGGAAAACATCGAGTTTATTACTGATCGAAAGATCCTCAAAAACGGTATCGACAGTAAAGCATACCAATACAGTTTGGTTAATGTAAGCTTTAACAACAACCAACCCGGCATTGTAAACCATTTCAATATTTCAACTATAAAAAAACGGATAATCATGATGAACGCGAAAAGATCGTCGAAACTTAACCTCACCCGCTACGCTTTTGTAGTGCCGGCCGTTATGGCCCTGTTGCTGGTATTCAGCATTTCAAAAGCTGACTTTGCCAAACCGGTGAGGATCACCCTTGCCGCCGCGGTACAACCACTGGCCAGGATCATTAACATCAATGCAGACGAAATTCCATCTGCAAAACCGGTAAAAGCAGGTAAACCAATCCACAAAACACCTGCTGCAAAACCAATGGTTACACCGGCGGCCGTGCCTCAACCCTCACTTACACCATTAATAGCTATCGCGCCAATGGCCGCCAAACCGGATACTAATAAAGAGCTAAAGATATCTTTTGCATTCATTAAAAAAGATTCTTTGGTATTTGTGATAAATGGCGTGGTATCTACCAGTAAAACCCTCGATCCGACAAAAATCGAGAACATGTATATACTTACCGGCGATAACGCCCGGAAGTTTGTAAAAATTGATGATGACAAACCTGTTAAAGTTGCTTACATAATTACTAAAGACGCTCCTAATAAGGAGGAGCTCGAAAAAGATGTACCCAACGTTACTTTTAAAAAGGTTAACACCAACCTAAGCGGCTATACTGTGCTAAATGACAATGACAATATTAACGTAGTAACTGTTGGTCCGGTTAGTAAAAGTGTTGGTAAAACTTACAGCAATGTAAGAACTTACATTTCAAAAAACACTGCCAGCTCATCAAGCGGAACTGGCAGTAGCAGCATAACCATAAACGGCGTAAAAGCTAAACCAACGGCCCTTTCATACAGCATAAAATCCGATGATGACGCGATAGTGGCAAATGGAGGCGATGTGGTTGTTACCGGCTACGGCAAAAAAGCAAACGTTAAGGCGTTAAACGTAAACGGAATGAGCATTATGACTAATGGCGATAAAGACCCATTAATTGTAATAGACGGTAAAACCAGTTCCACAGAAGCCTTTAAAAAACTTAATCCCGACAAAATAGAAAGCATTTCGATATTGAAAGGCGATGACAGTACGAAAAAATACGGCGATAAAGCCAAAGACGGTGTAGTAGTGATTACCACCCGTAAAAAGTAAAGTAATTGGTTGATTAAGTTGGATTAGGTGAGTAGTTTTATTTCGATAAGATAAGATCAGTTAATATTTAATAGAAATAACCACTCCTCTTAAGCAACTTTAAACATAATCAACCTTCAACTGGCCTCGGCCAGTTTTTCCGTTTCCAGCAGGTTGAGTAAGGCTTTCTCAGCAATATTAAGTTCGGCGGCTTTTACCTCTTCGCGTTCATCAAGCTGGCTGATATACTTAAAAATGGTGCCTTCTTCATAACTTTTAATAACCGATGGGTGCACGTAGTACTTTTTACAAACAGTACGCGTGTTCCCAAGGTTTATAGCAACTTCATCCAAAACGCTCACAATCTTCTTTTTGCATTCGGTTATACTATTAAACTCCCCGGCTTCTTTAAAGGCGTATAGCGCACTCACACTGCCGGCCCAGGTACGGAAATCCTTGGCTGTAAAATCCTCGCCGGTTATTTCGTGCAGGTAATTATTGATATCGCCTGAACCAACACTGCAACGGGTTCCATCCTCATTATAGTATTGAAAAAGCTCTTTTCCCGGAATATCCCGGCATTGCTTTACTAAACGGGCCAGCTTACGGCTCTGGAGCGATACTTTGTGAAACACCCCTTTTTTACCTTTAAACTCAAATCGTAAATTAGAACCTTCAACCTTTACATGCCTGTTTTGCAAAGTTGTTAAACCAAATGATCCATACAACTTTTTGTACGACTCATTCCCTACCCTGATACTTGTCAATTCCATTAACCTTACCACAAGTGCCACTACCTTTTCATGACCAAGATCACGTCTTGCCAGATCTTTATCTACCTGCTCACGAATTGCCGGTAAGTGCGCGGCGAAAGACTGCATGCGATGATATTTGGATTGATTGCGGATCTGGTTCCAATAGGTGTGGTAACGGTATTGTTTGCGCCCAGCGGCATCTGTACCGGTAAATTGCAGGTGACCGTTGTCATAAGGCGAGATCCAAACGTTGGTATATGCCGGCGGGATCACCAGTTTATTGAACCTTGTTATTAACTCTTTGTCTTTTATCAGATTACCATCCGCATCATAATAGCTCCAACCCTTGCCCGATTTTTTGCGGGTATAACCTGGTGATGAATCAGAAACATAACGCAGGCCGACTGCCTTTGCAGTGATCTTGGGATCGCGGCCAATTTTTTCGAGCTTTTTGAGGAGACGGTTCATGCTGGGATAACATACCGAACGGGGATTAAGTTTTAATTAGGAATTTATCATATGGAGATATTTCCGCAAGGTCAAGCGTGCTAACACCGGCCACAAGCTGAATTATTGCAAATCTTTCGCGTAACCCCTACATCTTATTAAACAATTGACAATCAATAACTTATTTTAATAATTTTCAAATTATGTTAACCCTGTTAACCCCCTCCTGCTGCCTGTGTTATCATGCTATCGCATAATTTGATAAATCCTGTTTCATTGGAAAAGGTAAGCAGCCTGCTGGTGCGGTGATAATACCATAAGTGTTCGGAAGAAATAACAGAGCGTGGGACTGTGCGACTCCCTCCTTTGGGAGGGTGCAGGGAGGGGTTTCATTGACGTACTTATTCGTTTGAAATAGCGGATAAACCCCTCCCTGCCACCGCACATTTCCAACACACCCCTCCCAAGGGGGGAATTTGAAATCTTCCGAACACTCATAGTGATAACACCGACCACGCGCAAAAATTAAAAAGGGATGCCGCCGGGCATCCCTTTTTAATTCAATAAACTCATGTCATTGCTGTAAGGTACGAAGCAATTGCATGCTGTACATGGCGGCTCTGCTTCCGTGCGATTGCCGCGCTACGCTCGCAATGACGTAGCAAGATGATCTACTTCCAAGAGGATCTACTTCAACACCGAGACCGCTTTGTTAGCTTCCCCAACGCCCCAAACAGTACCGGGCTTATCGCCCATGGTAATTACCAGTTCACCGCCTTGCATCACATCAGTGTGCTTGATATAAGTTTTGGTGTAATTAGCTCCATTAAGCGTCATGGCCTGGATATACTTATTTTTAGGGCCAT
Organism: Mucilaginibacter rubeus; assembly: GCF_014643835.1. GTDB lineage: Bacteria > Bacteroidota > Bacteroidia > Sphingobacteriales > Sphingobacteriaceae > Mucilaginibacter > Mucilaginibacter rubeus. The sequence continues at coordinate 393,231 of NZ_BMKD01000002.1, forward strand.
TATTTTTAACTACTACATGGAATTTCTTGTTTCCCTGCAATTGCAGTGTAGCCTCGTTAACCACCGGGCTGCCAAATACGTACAGGCCGTTAGCCGGGTTAACCGGATAAAAACCAACTGCGGATAACACGTACCAGGCCGACATCTGGCCAACATCTTCGTTACCGATAATACCATCTGGTTTATCTGTATAAAAATCATCAAGGATGAACCTTACCTTTTCGGCTGTCTTCCATGGCTTGCCTGAGTAAGCATAATAGTAGCTCATCGGGTGGCTTGGCTCGTTACCGTGGGCATACTGACCTATCAAACCAGATACATCCGGCGATTTAAATTTACCCATATCGCCTTGCGCAATAAATAATGAATCGAGCTTGGTATTGAATTTATCAACGCCACCCAGCATATCAATCAAACCTTCCACATCCTGCGGAACAAGGAAGGTATATTGCCAGCCGTTGCCTTCGGTAAAGTCGCCGGTTTCATGGATAGAAATGAACGGGCTGTAAGGTGTACGCCATGCATCCTGCGATAAACGGCCACGCATGAAGCCTGCTTTGGCGTCATAGTAGTTTTTGTAATAAGCGCCGCGTTTGCTGAAGTAAGCATAGTCTTCTGTTTTGCCTAATTTTTTGGCTACCTGTGCCAGGCTCCAATCGTCAATGGCATATTCAAGACCCATTGAAACTGATTCCCGGCTACTATCTGCCGGGATATAACCATATTTTTTCACATATTTGATACCACGGTCATCGCCCATAGCGGTGGTTTTCATGGCCTCGTAAGCTAAATTGGCATCAAAGCCTTTATAACCTTTTAAGAGAGCATCGGCTACAACAGGTACTGCGCTGTAGCCCACCATACAATTGGTTTCATTAGCCATCAAATGCCAAACCGGCAAACTGCCCTGTTGCTGGTAGATAGCCAGCATAGAGTTGATCATATCATTCACATGCTCCGGGTGGATAATGGTTGACAACGGGTTGTTGGAGCGATACGTATCCCATAATGAAAAGGTGGTTACATTATTGAAACCTTCGTTTTTGTGCACCTTTTTATCGGTTCCCCAGTATTCGCCATTTACATCGTTAAAAATAGACGGCGCTATCATAGTGTGATAAAAAGCTGTATAAAACTTCTTCATCTGAGACAATGAATCAGCTTTGATCACAATTTTCTGGAATTGCTTATTCCAGGCTGCATCGGCATCTGTAACAACTTTATTGAAATCCCAGCCCGGGATCTCCGCCTTAATATTAAGCATGGCATTTTCTGCGCTTACCGGCGAGATTCCCACTTTAGCATAAACCACTTCACCTTTGGTGGTAGTAAAACTGATTACGCCTTTTACCTTTTCCCCTTTTAGCTCAGTACCTTTAACGTTGGCCGTACTGTCATAAACCGCGAAAATTTTAATGGGCTTTGAAAACACGGCAGTAAAGTAAATACGCTGATCATCTGCCCAGCCTTTGGAAAAGCGGTAGCCGCAAATGGTATTCTTGTCAACCTGTTTAATATAGGTTTCCATTGGCCTGTCCCAGCCGATGCCTTCCTGCAAATCAATAAGGATGTGAGCATCTTTTGACGCCGGGAAAGTGTACTTATGCATACCAACACGGGTACTGGCAGTAAGCTCAACGCCGATATCATATTTTTTAAGCTTTACTTTATAATATCCGGGTTTTACAACCTCATCCTTGTGGCTGAATAGCGATACATAACCACTTTTTAAATTCTTGTTGCTGCCTTTGTATACGTTGATTGGCCCGGTTGTTGGCATGAAGGAAATATCGCCTAAATCGCCGATACCGGTACCGCTAAGGTGTGTATGCTGAAAGCCGATAATGGTTGAATCGGAAATGTGATAACCAGAGCACCAGTCCCAACCTTCAGATATATTGGTTGGGCCTAACTGCACCGCACCAAAGGGAACGCTTGCACCAACAAAAACGTGACCGTGGAAACCGGTACCGATATATGGATCGACATATTGCGTTAAACCACTCACCTTTTTCATAGGCTGCGATTGGTGCCTTTGTGCCTGAGAGCTTAAATTAACCAAGGCCAGTAAACTGGCCAAAACGAGTTGCTTTTTCATTCTTTATTTAAATGATGGTATTGAGGCTTATTTTGTTGCCAATTAAACCTCAATACTTGATAGATTATTAATAAACGCTTAATTCGGCTACGGTAATACCATTGCCTGCAATTACATGTGCGGCTTCAAATTTTAAATAACGTGCGCTAACCTCCTGCTTTAATGCTACAGGCTGCTCAATTGGATTCGATTTGATATTTGAGAATTCGCCCGATGCCACCTTTTCCCAGGTTTTGCCATCTTTACTGACATAAAACACATAGCTATCAACAATGCCCTCGGCCTGTTTATCCTGCCTTGGCAAATAGCCAAATGCTTTTATCTTTTGCTCTTTACCCAAATCAACGCTGATCTGCTGCGGGAATTGCGCATCTTCTTTTTTCAGCGTGCTATAAAGGCTGCCGGTATTTTCATCAAAGGCATTTTCGGCCTTGTTCCATTGGTCATTAGCCGCAGTGGCATCCAGTACTTTCCAATTGGTTTTAGCAAAGCCGAATGATGCATAAGCGCTTTCACTTTGTTGATTTTTACCTTCAAAGCTCCGGGCTTTTACTACTCCGCCCTCATTAAGCACAAACGGCTTAGTATAAACCGGAGAGCTCGATGTTGGCTCATGCCCGTCAAGCGTATAGCGTATAGCGCTTACCGGCGCTTCGGTGGTAATACTAATCTCTCCTTTTTTATTGCGTGATACTTTTGGTGCTGTTAAATGCACCGGCTCTTTATATATCCCGAAATCACTCAATGCAATTGCCACCGGCGAAGCAGTAACCCTCAACCTCAGTTTGCTTGCGGTGATATTTTGGGTTAAGCGGATAAGCCTGTTACCGCCAATGCTGGTAGCTTCGCCTATTTGCTCCCATTTGCCATTTAAATAAGCATCCACGGCAACGGCTTCAATACGCTGCCCAAGCTTAATATTTTCGCGCAGGCGGATCACGTTAAATGTTTTTGGCGAATGCAGGTCGATAGTTAAAGTTGGGGTAGTTACTTTATCGTCAGTTGCCCAATAGCTGTAACGGTTGTCATCTACTAAAAACTGCGGACCGAACTTGGCTTTGTTACCGCCACGCACATTACTTGCAGTAAGCGTAGCGCCTTTTGCCAAATTAACCGCGAAGGTTTGTTTAAGCAGGTTGCCGAACTCGGTTAATGATTTAACATCAATTTCATTAATAATACCACGAGGATCGGGAGATAAACCCAAATCAAGCGCTGCACCACGGCCTACGCTTTTATAATAAAGATCAAGCAAGGTATAAGGCGATTTTACACCTTCATCCTGCGTTTTATGGTAAAACCATCCGGGGCGTAACGATACGTCGCACTCGGCAGGCATCCAGTATCTGCCGTTGCGGGTACCTTCAGTGCCTTCGTAGTCTTTCACATAACCATTGGCGGGAACTTTCCCTTCATCAGGTGCATGTGGCGTGTAAGTAGCCCAGCAGGTTTCGCCCGCATGGCCTTCCTCATTGCCTACCCAACGCACATCCGGGCCAACATCGCCAAATAAAACAGCATTTGGTTGTAATTTGCGGGTAATGGCCCAGGTAGTATCCCAGCCATAATAAGTTGAGCGGTCAATTTTTCGTACTTCGCGCTTGCCGCCATAGTAACCATCGCCGCCATTGGCACCATCATGCCATGAAATAAACAGTGGACCGTAATTGGTATACAGCTCTTTCAATTGCGCACGATAGGTCTTTACATATTCTGCAGTACCATAATTAGGATTATTCCTGTCCCATGGCGAGCAGTAAACACCCAGTTTCATGCCGAGTTTATCGCAAGCTTCGCGATATTCTTTCAGCATATCGCCCTTACCATTTTTATAAGGGCTTTTGGTGATATTGTGCTCCGTAGTTTTAGTTGGCCAAATACAAAAACCATCGTGGTGTTTGGCAACCACAACTACACCCTTAAAACCGCCGGCTTTTGCGGCTGCCACAATCTGCAGTGCACTAAACTGCGATGGGTTAAAAATCTTTGGGTCTTCATCGCCAAAGCCCCACTCCTTGTTGGTATAAGTATCAACGCCGTAATGGATAATGCAATACATCCCGGTTTCCTGCCAGTTAAGCTGCCCTTGTGTAGGCAATACGCCATAAGGTTTAGGAGCAGTTTGGCCGAAACCGTTTAAACCGGCCGTAAGTAATAATAAGGCAATGCCTGTAAACTTCTTCATAATTGGTATCAGATAATTAGTTTTTGAACCATGATGACGGCACATCCTGTGGGGCCGAGCCATTAACACTATATTTCAGCAACAGCTTAAAGCCGCCACCGCCTTCAATAAAATCAAGCTTAAATGGATGCGCACCCATTTTTAGGGCAACCTGTCCGCTGCGTTCCTGCGCCGAGTGATTACCATCGTTATCTACAACGGTTTTATCACCAATGTACAGTACCCCGCCATCATCGCAGGTTAAATAAAAGCTGTAAATACCGTCAGTTGGCACATCTATATAGCCTTTGTAAGTGATTCCAAATGACGGAGCTTTAACCGTCGCAGGTACTTCTATTTTATCAGTACTAAACGTGCTGTCAACCTTTGCATTTTGCATTAACGCAGTCTTTTTAAAGAAAGCCTTATAATAAGTAGCTGTAAGCCCGGGTTTAGGTGGAGCAATTTTTACCGGACCAAGCATTTGCTGTTGTGTGTAGTTCAAATTATAAACATCACCACGTGTCCCGGTTGGTGTAAACGCGGCAACCCTTACCAATTCCGACTTTGAAATAGTTAATGGAGATGGCAATACAGGTGATTTAGCATCTGGCAAAGTACCATCGGTAGTATAGCGGATAGTCAAGCTTGGTAATGGAGACGCGATGCTTAGCTTGCCTTCATCGGTGAAAACATACTGGTTAAGCAAATTTGGCAGATCGGGCAAACGATAATTGATCTTCATAGCGTCCATTCTTTTATATTGTTGAGTTAAACGCTGCAGATATGAATCGTATTCACTTTCCTTATGCGTCCACAGCATTTCAGACAATGCGGTTAAACGTGGCATATACATATAATCGGCACGTTTTTCTGAAGGAATCATTTCTGACCAGAGATTAGCCTGCGCACCAATGATTGATTTTGCTTCTTCGGCATTCAGCACTTTAGGCACCGGGTTAAAATGATACACTTTGCTAACAGAATACTGATCGGGCTGATTATCAAAATAAAGAGGTTCGCCGGGCGTCATGACCACGGTATTACCATTCTTAACAGCTTTAACCGGTGCATCAGGTACCCAGGTACGCCAGTACATGATAATAGCTGTAGGGCTAATACCACCTTCAATCACCTCATCCCAACCAATCAACTTACGACCTTTGGAATTGAAGAATTTCTCCATACGGTTAATAAAATAACTGTGCAAGCCGGCCAGGTCTTTAATACCTTCTTTAGCCATCAGGGCTTTACAAGCATCTGATTTGCCCCAATTGGTGCGATCAACCTCATCGCCGCCAATGTGGATATATTTTGACGGGAAGATCTGCATGATCTCGGTAAACACATTCTCGGCAAACTCAAAGGTGCTTTCGTTACACGGGCAGATTGGTTTGGTGAACAATTCGCCCCATTTATTTTCGCCATCGCAGGTTAAAAAGGGATATGAGTTAATGGCAGCCATCATGTGCCCCGGCATGTCAATTTCCGGAACGATATCGATATGTCTTGCTGTGGCATAAGCTACTACACCTTTCATCTCGTCCTGGGTATAAAAACCACCGTACATGGTTTTACCGTTTTTTTGAACGATGTGCTCTTTATCGATCACAAAATCGGGATTATCCTTAGCCTTTTTCATACAGGCCGAGTCCTGGTTATTGAACGTACGCCATGCACCGGCTTCGGTAAGCAGCGGGTATTTTTTTATTTCGATGCGCCATCCCTGGTCGTCAGTTAAATGGAGGTGCAGCTTGTTCATTTTATACAAAGCCATCCTGTCAATAAACTTTTTCAGGTAGCTAACCGAAAAAAAGTGCCTCGATACATCCAAATGCATACCGCGCCATTCGTAAACAGGTGCATCCTCTATAGCAACAACCGGCAATGACAATTGCTTTTGCACCACTCCCGCTTCAACGCCCACTGGTAATAATTGGCGAATGGTTTCTACCGCATGAAACACACCTGCCGGATCTTTCGCGCGGATAACCACCTGCTCTTTAGTAACACTCATGCGATAAGCTTCGGGAGTAGTTATGCTTGCATCATAAACAAGATTTATGGCGTGGGCTTTCTTTACCTTGCTCACTTCAATAGGCGTACCTAAACCTTTGCGCAACAAATCCTTCAAGGCATAAGCTTCGGTATTAAAAGCGCCGGCATTTACAATAGCCGTTTTAGAGGTGATAGTAAATGAGCCCTCTCCCGCAGTTAATTGGGCAGGATAAGGTATCAACGGAAATTTCGACGCCGTTTCCTGGGCATTAACACCACTTGTACAGGCAAGCAATAATGCTGCAGCCGACAAATATTTTGAAATAGTCTTCATTGTCTTCTTTTTGTTATTTGCCGATAGATATAGTACGTTCTGTTAGGTTCCAGCCTCCAATAGTTACTGCAAGGTTTTTATCTGCACCTGGATTATGGTCGATAACAACTTTTTTAGTTTGTCCCGGCAATACCGTTACATAATTATCACTGTAAAAGGCCGGGAGGACGCGTTGTTTCGTATCAGCATTAACTAAAGACAGGCGGTTGAAAAATGCAAGCGCGCCATTACCTTCGTTGGTCAGCGTTACCTCAACCTTGCCGTTCTTTAAATATTTAGCTGTTGCACCTAAATTACCTTTAGGCATTTTTTGTAAGCCCGAGAAATCTCCGTTAGCATCAGGTAACCAGTAAATATTCTCGCTAATTACTTCTTTATCTGATTTAAGCAATTGCAGGCAAAGGAAAACACCTTTGTCTTTTGCTTCTTTATCAATCTCTTTTTTCAGCGATAAATAGCGCTTAGTAGTAGTTGGTGTAACATCGGCAAAAACCTTCGTTAGTACTTTCTCCTTGCCATCCATATCATAGGTTTTGGCTACCAGCAGCATGTTGCTATGCGTTTTAAATGTATTGTTGGCTACCATTACCATACCATCCGTTTGGTTATACATGATGTGTAAAGGCTCGCTGCCGTTATGCAAACCGTAAAGACAACCGTTAGGATCAAGATAATAATCATACATCTGGCCGCGCATGGCTGTCCATGGGTTTTGGGTTTTCCAGATGATGGTGCCGGTATACCAATCCCACATATGTGAACTGAAGCCTTCCATTAGCGCGCGGTACTGATCATAATTTACCAGCTGTGCTTTGGTTGCGAAGTCTTCCACATTTTTGGCTTTCCCGTATTTATCAATAAATCCGTCATAGCCGATATATTTATGATACTCCCAAACCGGGTCTGTTTTAGTTTTGCCGGTAGATGCATCAAACTCAGGCACAACCATATTTTCGGCAGGAATAAAGCGTTTTAACGATTCATAATCGCTAACCCCAACTGAGCCGACTTCCGAGTTGAACGGATAAGTTTGATGATCCCAGAAAGTTGTGAGGCTTTGGATTCCGTAAGGACCATCGCCGTTGCCGGCCTGTACATTGCGCGACATTTCTTCGGAGTTTGAATACGGGATAAACCAACGGGTATTATCGAGCTTAGGCATAATGGTATCACGCAGGGCCGCAAAAATATCTTCGGGCGGAGTGATCTCATTACCACCACACCAGATAGCAAGCGATGGGAAGTTACGCACCAGTTTAACCTGATCGGCAACCGATTTTAAATACAGGTCATGATCATCAGGGTATTTGCGGCGGGTCCATTGGTCATCAGCCTTCATCGGATCTATCCAGCGACCATTACAATCACCGGATCCCCACATATCCTGAAAAACAAGCATCCCATATTTATCGCAAGCCTCATAAAACTCAGGGCGTTCAATCAGCGCACCGCCCCAAACCCTGATCAGGTTCAGGTTCATATCACGATGAAAACGAACTTCGGCATCATAACGGGCATCGCTGAAACGAAGCATCTGATCGGAGATAATCCAGTTGCCGCCTTTAATAAAGATCTTTTGACCGTTTATGTTAACCTGGCGACTTTCCGTTTTATTGTTCCACTCGGTAGTGATCTGGCGTACACCAACTTCGATATTCTTTTGGTCGGATACTTTACCACTTGCCACAAACTGCAAATTCAGCTTATACAAATTTTGCGGACCGTAGCCATTAGGCCACCAAAGCTTTGGACTTTTAAGGTTGTAATCGGACAGTTTAACTTCCTGTTTTGAATTAGCTTTTATTGTAACGGGCTGTGATACCAGCTTGCCATCTAAATTATATTGTAAAGTACCGCTTACTGCAACACCTGTAGCGTTTTCAACCTCGGCAGATACCTGTATAATAGCAGGCTGCTGTGCACCTTCGGGCTTGCGAACACCCGGTACTAACGTTACCACATGCGGGTCTTTAATAACCACCGCGCCAGTATGCTCAATGGTCACTTTATCCCAGATACCTGTATTGCGGTCGCGGATGGGCTGGATCCAGTCCCACCCTGCTGTGTATTGGATACCTACGCCGCGAGCAATAGTACCATCACCGCCCTGACCGCCGTTAGGGTTACCAACAACATCAGGAGGGTATACTACAACTGCCAAACGGTTATTGCCATTTTTACTAAGCCATTTGGTAATGTTATAGCTCTGGCGTAAAAACATGCCTTTATGCAATTTGTTGTTAAGTTTATGCCCGTTCAAGAAAACATCGCAGCTATAGTTTACACCACGAAAATTAAGGTAAGTTTGATTGCTGCCGGTTGGCGCGGCCTCTTTAAAATCTTTGGCGAACCAGTAAGTATAATAATCGCGGCCTACCTTATAGATATCAGGGATCTTCTCATTATTCATCCCGTAAAATGGATCAGGTACCTGTTTGTTGGCTACCTGGGTTGTAAGCACCGTTCCAGGCACAACTGCAGGATTCCATGCAGCCAGATCATAATTGGCTTGAGATATAATAGTGCCATTATCTTTAACACTATTCATTGACGTACATTTCCAGCCGCTATTAAGCTCGTAGCTGGTTTGCGCCCCTGCGTTTTGATAAACGCCAGAAGCAAGGACGGATAACACTAATGAAAATTTAAACAATGCAGATCTGCCTGCCGAACGGGTTGTTGTCATTTATTTGGGTTGGATGGATGATCAAAATTAAAAACTGCAAAATCATTTTAGCTGTAAAAACTTGGCTATATAATATGGGATTTTGTCGGTATAATTGTCATTTAGACGAGTATACAAGGCGTATGTGGTAGTAATCAGGAGAAATCTTATACGCCCTGTAAAATTTGCCCGTCGTTTGTACAAGATTTCTCCTCACCTTTTTTAGCCCTACCCTATTCGTCGAAATGACATTGTGGTTATGTGGCTGTTATGAAATATTAATAAACTATTTTAAAACCGGCCGCTTCATTAAGCCCGCTTGTTTGCTGTAATTTTGCCGGGATACTGATATCGATACCATCGGCCACCTGTTTCCATTTAAGGCTTTGGGTGCTGCCAAGCAAGGTTACTTTCTTTACCTTCTTTATGTCTTTAAGCTTTACAGATACTGTAGCAGGGAAAACCACTTTTTCCTGATCACTCAAAGCAAAGGCATAAATGGTATTGCTGTTCTTAGCTTTAGTATAGTATATATTACCTGTTGAATATGGTGCTACCGACTGGCTGGCATAAATACCTTCACCATTGATCTTCATCCATTGGCTGATACCCTGCAGGCGCTCATAAGCAACCGGGTCCCAGTCCCCATCCGGGCCGGGGCCAATGTTCATGAGCAGGTTGCCCCCGCGCGATACGATTTTTACCAATAGCTGCACTATTTGCTGTACCGATTTATAATGATCGCCCGGAACATAGCTCCATGAATTACCCATGGTTATGCAGCTTTCCCAGGGATGATCAAGGGGCATTTCCGGTACTTCCTGCTCAGGAGTGGTGTAGTTTTCATATTTGCCGGCTACGGTACGGTCAACCACTATTAATCCGGGTTGTTTTTGCCTGCCCATTGCGGCTATCTTTGGCATATCTATATCCTGGTCAAATTTGATTCCGCGCTGCCAGTCTACGGTAGTATCAATACTAGTTTTCGGGCGTACCCATCCTCCATCGAGCCATAAAATATCAACCTTGCCATAATCGCTCATGAGCTCACTGATCTGGTTATAGGTAAAATCTTTAAACTTCTGCCAGCGATCAGGGTATTTTTTAGGGTCGTAATTTACATTACGATCTTTTGGCGGGAAGTATGGCCACCAATAATTTTCAGTATGCCAGTCGGGCTTTGAAAAGTAAGCGCCAATCATAAAGTTATCTTTACGGAAAGCGTTGAAGATCTCCTTAGTTACGTTACTTCTTGGATTGCTTGAAAAAGGCGTTTTACTGCTCGTAATTTTATAATCGGTTTCTTTGGTATCAAACATGCAAAAACCATCATGATGCTTGGTCGTGAAGATCACATATTTCATCCCGGCATCTTTGGCCGCCTTTACCCATTTTTCGGGATTGAATTTGGTTGGGTTAAAAGTTGTTTGGAGATTTTCGTATGCCGCCTTATAACCATTATAGGTAGCGCCGTACGGACCGCGGCGTTGTGTCCAGCCTTCATCCTCGGGACAAATGCTCCAGCTTTCAACTACCCCCCACTGGCTGTAGGTACCCCAGTGCATAAACAAACCGAACTTAAGATCCTGCCAATTTGCAATTTTTTGCTCAACTGCAGGGTCGCCTGCAGGAACATATTGCTTTGACATATTGTGCTGTTGTCCAAACACTTCAAAGCAGCCGAAAACCAAAAGAAATACTGTAAATAATCGTTTCATCAAGCTATTATTTTATTAATTACTGACAATTTTATATGGTGTATTGCTTACACACTTTTTAAAATTTTTTAAAAAACATTGCAACTTACATCAATTAATTTCATTTTTCGATTTTAATATGTTATTATTGTTACACCATTATTAAGTTTAAATTTAGTTGATTAATTAAAAAATCTTCGGTTTGAGAGACAGAAAAGTTGATACGCTAAAATTATGGAAACTCATTTGCAACAATGATGACGAGAACGCTTTTGAGTTGTTTTTCCATGTCCTTAACAACTCGCTCATTAAATTTTGTGTACTCTACGTACATCAACGGGAGATTGCCGAAGAAATAGTTTCGGACGTGTTTGTAAAATGCTGGCTTAACCGTAAAAACCTTACCGAAATTCAAAACCCTGAAACCTATTTATTTGTAGCGGTAAAAAACCAATCGCTAAACCACATCAAAAAATACTCAACTATTCACGTTGTACAAATTGAAGAAACCAATACGGTAGAATTTGTAAACACCTATAACCCTCAAAAGGAAATTGAAAACAAAGAGCTTATTTTTAGGATGGACCAGGCCATAGCCGGTTTACCCCAACAATGCCGAATTGTTTTCAGACTGATAAAAGAGGATGGTATGAAGTATAAGGAAGTGGCCGAAATTCTTAATATTTCGCCCCGCACGGTACAAACGCAACTTTTCAGAGCGATCAAGAAGCTTAGTGTCGTTTTGACACAATACAATAAACACCACGAAGTTGTGTTAAAACCAATGCAATCAACATTTTAGGGAGCACAATTGTAATTTTCAATTATTTTTTTTAACCTTGTAAGTAATTAACCTAAATAAGTTGTCCTATCATAAATAAGGATGCAATTATACGATGGGCAATGATAAATTTATAGAGTTGGTGGGCAAAAAATTGTCGAATGAAATCAGCTCTGATGAAAATAATGAATTTCAGCGTTGCTTAGCTAATGATGCTTCCCTTCGTGAACAATACGAAGCCCTTTCTGCTTACTGGAAACATAGCGATGCCCAATATGCCGACAATGCCCTCGCCTTTCAAAAAATAAAGTCAAAAATTAAAGCACAGGAAGTTATTGAACCTGCAGCGGCCATTAACCCCGTTAAAAAGGGCACGATGCATTATCTTTGGCGTGCTGCGGCCGCTGTTGTTTTAATAGCAGGTTGCGCGTACCTTTTTTATTCAAAAACAGTTACTTTGGGCCACGGAATTGCAAGCACAACATCCGCCGCCTGGCAAAATAAAAATACGTCTGCCCGCGATAAATCAACCATTGTATTAACCGACGGTACACGTATCACTCTTAATTCGCAAAGTTCGTTAAGATATCCAACAAACTTCACAGGCAAAACCCGCGAAGTTTATTTAAGCGGCGAAGCCTTTTTTGATGTACATAAAGATCATGAACACCCGTTCATTATCCATACCGAAAAAATGAACATTAAGGTGCTGGGTACCGCTTTTAACGTTAAATCATACCCCGATGATCCGTCAAGTGAAACAACCCTGATCAGGGGCGCCATTGAAGTTACCCTTGACGACCGGCCATCGGACAGGATCATTTTAAAACCAAGCGAAAAACTGATTGTTAAAAAGGGCTCGTTTACTACTGTACGTAAAAACCAGGCCAAGCTTTCACCAGCTATCGACAGCAGTGCCGGTACGCAATATGTCTTAACCAGCTTTACCCGCCTTCACCAGGACGACAGTGCCATTTTAGAAACATCCTGGACACAGAATAAACTCATTTTCAGAGACGAAAGCTTTGCCGACCTCGCCATGCGCATGGAACGCTGGTATGGTGTTGAGATCAAATTTAAAAATGATGAAATGAAAAAGTACCGTTTCAGCGGCACTTATGAAAAAGAATCCATTACCCAGGCTCTTGACGCATTACGCATTACCGAAGATTTTCATTACAAAATTAAAAACGCTGCCATTTATATCTACTAACTAATAATTCTACAGTTAGTTATCAGTACATTTGTTCCCATCAGTTGGCTTGGCTGTGCTTTACAATATTCGTAATTGTTACCTACCAATTCGGTCATTTTACACTATTACCTGTGCTAATTATAAAATTTATGTAAATTTAGGCATCCCCAATGGATGTTGGCGACAGGTTTAGGTTATCAGTATAAATGAAAATACGGTTTAGGTTAATATTATTCTTCAATTTACTGGCTATATTAACTGTATATTCACAAACCCGCGTCACTATCAATTTAAAATCGGCCGATTTTAAAAAGGTGATCTCAGCCATCGAACGTCAAAGCATTTATCATTTTGTTTACAGCGAAAGAAAAATCCCCACTTTAAACAAAGTTGACGTAGACGTTGATAATGAAGATGTTAAAAGCATTTTAGATAAAATTTTGGCCAATTCGGGCTTCGCTTATACCGAGCTTGCCAATCACCTAATAGTAATTGCCCCAATTGATGAAATAGTTAATGTAGTTAAGGTAACGGGCATTGTTGTTGATGAAAATGGCGCACCGCTTGCCGGCGCTACAGTTAGGGTAAGAGGGTCAACCATGGGCTCGCTCACTGACGCGAAGGGCGCGTTTTCGCTTGAAGTACCCTCTGGGTCAACGTTGATAGTGAGTTTTGTAGGTTACATTACAAAAGAGGTAAAACTTAATAACGTTGCAACATTAACTATTCCGCTTACAGTAAGTAATGTGCTAAACGAGGTAGTTGTAACGGCGCTTGGCATTAACAAGGAACAAAAAAGGGTGGGTTATTCAGTAACAACTATTAGTGGTGAAGTACTTGATAAAGCCAAGGAATCAAATGTAGCATACTCATTAGAGGGGCGCGTAGCAGGTTTAAGTATCAATGGCATAAACGGCGGACCAGGATCTTCTGCGCGTATTTTACTAAGAGGCGTTACAAGTTTTGGTGCAAGCGCGCCACTCTTTATTATTAATGGTGTGCCCATGGATAATACTCAAAGGGGCTCAGCCAATGAATGGGGCGGGGCCGACTTTGGCGATGGCATCAGCAATATAAATCCCGACGATGTTGAAAATATGACCGTATTAAAAGGCCAGGCGGCATCGGCACTTTATGGAGCACGCGCGGCCAATGGCGTAATTTTAATAACTACCAAAACAGGAAAAAAAAACACTCCATTTGGTGTTGAGTTTAATACCAATTATCAAACTGATAAAGCAATTAATACCTTTGATTATCAAACGCAATACGGCCAGGGTTTGTATGGGATAAGGCCGACTACCGTAACCAATGCAATATCCTCAGGCAACTATGGCTGGGGCGAAAAACTGGACGGTAAACCCACAATTCAATTTGATGGCGAATATTACCCCTACTCGGCTGTAACAGATAATATCAGTAAATTTTACCGTCGGGGTTATACTTTTACCAACACTGCTGCATTTAGCGGCGGTAACGACAATGGTAATTTCCGGTTGTCATTATCAAACCTTAGCAACGGCTCAATAGTACGTAACAGTGATCTCAACCGCAAAACGTTCAACTTATCGGCAAGTCAAAATGTTACCAAAAAACTGAATATTAATGTTGCAGCTAATTTTATCAACGAAACTTCTAATTTAAAACCCAACTTGAGCGATGGGCCTTTTAATGTAAATAACATTCAATACCTGGCAGCCAACGAAGATCAGGCTATCCTTGCGCCTGGTTATGCCCCAGATGGCAGTGAAATAAGATGGAATAGTGACACCTTTACAACAAATCCTTATTTTACCGTTAACAGGTTTATTAATGATGTAAACCGTAACCGATTAATAGCTGCATTATCGGGTAAATACAATTTCAATAATTGGCTGTATGCACAGTTGAGGTTGGGCAACGACATCCTTTACGATAAACGAAAAACGGTTACCCCAACCGGAACCGCTTATTACGCCGGCGGAACGGGCGGACTTGATGAACAGTCAAACACCCAACGATCTGAACTAAACAGTGACCTGTTAATAGGTGCCAAACATGACATCATTCCTAAGGTGCTGAGTTTTGACATATCTGCCGGGACTAACCTACGCAAAAACACATACGAATACACGAAGCTTTTTGGAGGCCCATTCATTGTACCATATTTTTATAGCTATAATAATTTGAGCATCAAAAGCAGCAACTACAACTATAAAAGTACCGAAACGCATTCGAGCTATTACGCTGTTGATTTTTCATTCAGAGACTATTTAACCATAACTACTACCGGCCGCTACGATGCCTACTCCACGTTGCCGAGCGATAACCGGAGTATCTTTACGCCTTCGGTATCGGCAAGTCTTTTATTTTCCGATCTTGTTCATATTCCCAGCCTTGATTTCGGAAAATTGAGGTTATCGTATGCGCAAACGAGCGGCGAGCCAACTGATGCATATGTAACAACCCAATATTACACAACAAATTATTCGATAAACGGTATTGCCATCGGCAGTTTCAGCGACAGCCTGCCCAATTTATTTCTTAAGCCTTACACGCTTACCGAAATGGAAGCAGGTACCGAGCTTAAATTTTTAAACGGCAGGCTTGGAATTGATATAGCCTATTTTCACCGTAAAACAAAAAATGAGATCATTAAAGGCGACCTTGATCTGGCAACCGGTTTTGCACGGCGGTTTATCCCTACGGGCTCAACCCAAAACAACGGCATTGAAATTGAGCTAAGCGGCTCTTCTGTTAAAGCAACCGGTTTTACCTGGTCGCCATCGTTTAATTTTACCTATGTACAAAACAAGATCCTTCAAACAGACGGCACTCCCGAGTCGGCAGACATAAGCTTCGGTACTTACCGCCCGCTAAATGCTGCTACGGCGCTGGTTAAAGGCTTGCCAGGGCCTCAGATTATGGCCAACGATTACCTTAGAAATGATAAAGGACAGATCATTTTTGACGGAAATGGTTTACCCATGGCCGGCCCGCGTGTACCTATGGGCAGCGCGGTGCCTAATATATACGGTGGATTAAACAACAATTTTGCATTTGGCAAACTAAGCCTCTCATTTTTGATCGATTACCGTTTTGGTAATAAGATATTATCGGCTACAAATTATAATAGCATTTACAGGGGCTTTAACCAGCTTACCCTTTCAGGCAGGGAAAACGGCGTTATTGGCAATGGCGTAAACAGCAATGGTGAAAAGAACACGATTGCTGTACCTGCCCAAAACTATTACCAGGCGCTAGCCCAAAATGTATCTGCATTAAATGTGCTTGACGGCAGGTTTATCAAATTACGGCAAGTTACTTTTGGCTATACTTTTTCAAAGGGCTTTCTTAATAAAACACCATTTGAAGGCATAACCTTTTCACTGGTAGGCAGAAACTTGTGGACAATTATGAAGCACTCGGCCAATATCGATCCGGAATCTGGATTTTCGCCGGATATAAAATATGCCGGAATTGAGGGAGCAAGCCTTCCGCCAACCCATACTTACGGAATAAATATTAACTTTAAACTCAAAAAATAAATCATCTAAAAATGGCTTCCACCATAAAACACAAACTCCTATGTTGTTTGGTAATGCTTACGGCATTACTAAAATTTTCTACCACAAATGCACAAGCTCCTTTTTATAAAGACGGTTCGCAATCGATTGATTCACGCGTAAAAGATCTTTTATCGAAATTAACCATCGAAGAAAAAATCTCCTTATTAGGCTACCGCAGCCAGGCCGTGCCACGTTTAGGCATCCCTGCCTATAACTGGTGGAACGAGGCTTTGCATGGCGTAGCCCGTGCCGGTGAAGCTACCATATTCCCACAGGCTATCGGGATGTCGGCTACATTTAATGAAGATCTGTTAAAACAGGTATCAACGGCAATATCAACTGAAGCCCGTGCAAAATATAACCTGGCCATTGCACAAGACAGGCACCTGCAATACATGGGACTTACCTTTTGGACGCCCAACATCAATATTTTCCGCGATCCGCGCTGGGGACGCGGGCAGGAAACTTATGGCGAAGACCCTTTCCTGACCGGCCGTATGGGCTCAGCTTTTGTTAAAGGTTTGCAGGGCGATGATCCTAAATACCTGAAAACATCTGCCACGGCCAAACACTTTGCCGTACACAGCGGCCCCGAAGCCACCCGCGATAAATTTGACGCTAAGGTTGATGAAAAAGACCTTCGCGAAACCTACCTGTATGCTTTTCACGAACTGGTTAAAAACCACGTTGAATCGGTAATGAGCGCCTACAACCGTGTTAACGGTGTACCAAACTCTATCAATAAAATGCTACTTACCGACATTCTGCGGAAAGAATGGGGCTTTAACGGCCATGTAGTAACCGACTGTGGTGCCCTGGATGATGTGTACCTTACTCACAAAACACTACCAACTGCGGTTGAAGTAGCCGCTGCTGCCATCAAGGCTG
The DNA here is from genome assembly GCF_014643835.1 of Mucilaginibacter rubeus. Taxonomy (GTDB): domain Bacteria; phylum Bacteroidota; class Bacteroidia; order Sphingobacteriales; family Sphingobacteriaceae; genus Mucilaginibacter; species Mucilaginibacter rubeus. The sequence goes on from NZ_BMKD01000002.1 coordinate 410,599, forward strand.
GCGTTGACCTGGATTGCTCGTCCATTTTGCAGAACGATGGTATTAAAGCTATTAAACAAGGCCTGCTTACCGAAAAAGATGTTGACCAGGCCCTGAGCGCTATCTTACGCACCGAATTTAAACTGGGTTTTTATGACGACCCGGCCGCTAATCCTTATCATGGTTACGGCGCCGACAGTGTTCACAATGAACAACATTTGGCTTTGGCCCGTAAAGTGGCCCAGCAAAGCATGGTATTGTTAAAGAATAACAACAATGTTTTGCCATTCAAAAAAAGCAGCTACTCCAGCATTATGGTGGTTGGGCCAAACGCGGCCTCGCTCGATGCCATGATAGCAAATTACCACGGTACCAGCAGCAAAGTGATCAATTTTGTTGAGGGTATTACCGGCGCGGTTGATAAAGCTACCCGCGTTGAATATGACCTTGGATGTGATTATAAAGATACCACTCATTTTGGCGGCACCTGGGCTGCGGGTAATGCTGATGCTACTATTGCTGTCATAGGCCTCTCCCCCGTTTTGGAAGGCGAAGCAGGCGATGCTTTCCTGTCTGAAAGTGGCGGCGATAAAAAAAACCTGAGCCTGCCTGCCAGCGAAATTGCCTTTATGAAAGAACTGCGCAAAAGCGTAAAAAACAAGCCCCTTGTAGCAGTAATAACCGCAGGCAGCGATGTTGACATATCCGCTATTGAGCCTTATGCCGATGCCATTATATTTGCCTGGTACCCCGGCGAACAGGGGGGTAATGCATTAGCTGATATTATTTTTGGCGATGTTTCGCCTTCGGGCCACCTGCCGCTTACTTTTTATAAAGACATGAGCAATTTACCCGACTACAGCGATTACAATATGAAAAACCGCACTTACCGTTATTATACCGGTCCGGTGCAATATCCTTTTGGTTTTGGTTTAAGCTATACGTCGTTTAACTACACCCTGGGCAGTAAATTAAAAACCACCTACAAAAAAACCGATACCCTTGCAGTAACAGTAAACGTTAAAAACACCGGTAAATTTAATGGTGATGAAGTAGTGCAGGCGTATATTAAATATCCCAACATCGACAGGATGCCTGTTAAAGAATTAAAAAGCTTTAAACGCATAAGCCTGGAGCAGGATAAAGAAGGTACCGTTACTTTGAAAATCCCTGTTCAGGATTTACAGAAATGGGACCTTGCCACACACAAATGGAAGCTTTATCCCGGCAGCTACAAAATAGTACTGGGCAGCAGCTCGGCCGATGAAAAGTTGGTAGCTGATTTCAAGATATCTAATTAAAAACTAATAAAGATTTACGAAGTTTTCAAAACTTCGTAAGTCTGGTAATACTTAAAGGTGTCATTGCGTGGAACGAAACAATCCCAAGCTATACAGGGCGAACCTGCTTATCGGGGATTGCTTCGTTCCTCGCAATGACGTTTTTTTTATAACTAACTCACAATAAAGCTTTTAAATCCTTCGTAATTCTACTTTTATCGGTAGTGGTCTTAGCCAGTTTCAGGGCAGTTTGCAAATGCGATACTGCCTTTTTACGATCTACCCCTGTATACAAGTAACCAAGCAGCACATGGTACAAATGATTAGTATCCAATTTTAACTTTTCGGCCTCAATAATGGCATTCTCCTTCCCTTTTACCTTTGCCAGGGCATAAGCCCGGTTCAACGCAGCCGCGGGCGAATAAGCAGCGATAAGTAACCTATTGTAGAGCATTAATATATTTTCCCACTTTTCGGTAGTATCAGTTTTAACGGTATGCCAATAAGCTATAGCAGCTTCAATATGATATTTACCGGCGTCGTTTCCTTTTTTTGAGGCAAGGTTTAGGTAGTATCGTCCTTTTACTATCAAATCATCATTCCAAAGCATTCTGTCCTGGTCATCATAGCGGATCATTTCGCCATGTTCATCTACCCGGGCATCAAACCTTGAAGCATGAAAACACATCAATGATAACAAGGCATTCACCTCGGGCAGGTTGGTTTGCTTGTTTTCTATAAGGAGATAGTTAAGCCGCATGGCTTCTAAACACAAATCTTTTCGCAATGTAGTGCTCTGGCAGCTGGAGTAATAGCCCTCATTAAACAGCAGGTATAAAGTTTTCAGTACGATGCCCAGCCGGTTAATAATATCAGCCGGTTCAGGAAAAACGATCTTTACTTTTTGTTCCCGAAGCTTTTCCTTAGCCCTGAACAGACGTTTGTTAATGGTTTCTTTATTTGATAAGAAAGCCTCCGCAATTTCATCAATTCCGAAACCGCAAAGGATACGTAACGCCAGGCCAATCTGCGCCTCGGCCGGCAATACCGGGTGACAAATAGCAAACATCATTTGCAGCTGGCTGTCGCTAATATTTTGGTCAGAAAGATCGATCTCTACATCGTAATTATCCTCTGCAACAACCCCTTCGGCTATTTTTTGCTTAAACCTGGAGCCACGCCTTACATAATCGGTTGCTTTATTGCGGGCCACAGTATATAACCATGCTTTAGGGTTATCCGGCAACCCTTTGATCCCCCATGTTTCGGCAGCAGTGAGGAAAGTATCACTGGCAATATCTTCGGCGGCTTCTATATGTTCAAAGCCGAAATAACGGCATAATACCGCGATTATCTTTTGATACTCGGAGCGGAACAAATGTGGTAGAAGCTGATCTTGCTGCATAAAACAAGCAGCCTCCCGTATATGGGAGGCCGCAAATCAATTAAATTTCCATTGGGATGATAGGACGCACCTCAACACTTCCCCCTACCGACAGGATCGGGCAGCCCTTTGATAACTCCGTGGCTTCTTCCAGCGATGACGCTTTGATAATACTGTAACCGCCTATGGCTTCCTTAACCTCAACATAAGGTCCGTCTGTTACCACATTGTCAGGTTTTACTACGCTGCCGGCGGTATCCAACCTGTTGCCTACAGCAACCAGTTTGTTTTGCGCGGCAATCCCGCCAATCCATTCGCGCCAGTAATTCATCATGGTTTGCATTTGCTCGGGCGACCGCGTTGCTGCAGTGGCTTCTGCGTCTCTTCTGAAGATCAATAAGAACTCGTTCATGTTTTTTGAATTTAATGGTTAAAAACCAAAAGACGATCAGGTTTAGCTGAATTGGACAACCACTCGATTTTTTTTTCAAATTAACCAGAAAAAGTTAATCTGCAATGTATAACCTTACATAATACTTATAAATTGAGGTTGATGTGCTTTTGTAATTTCACGTACTTTGATAGTACAACAATACTACCACGTTATGAAATACAGAAAATTAGGAAAAACCGAAGTACAACTTTCGGCCATTGGACTGGGATGTATGGGCATGAACCATGCTTACGGCCAGCCGGATGATGATGAATCAATAGCCACCCTTGAAAAATCAATAGAAATAGGTATTAACTTTTGGGATACGGCCGATGTTTATGCCAATGGCCGAAATGAAGAACTGGTATCCAAGGTATTGGTACCCAATCGTGATAAGATCTTCATTGCCACCAAATTTGGTTTCAGGGCCGGTGCCGATGGCAGGCTGACTGAATTTGACGGCTCGCCGACTTATCTTAAAACCGCGGTTGAGCAGAGCTTAAAACGCTTAAAAACGGATGTGATTGACTTGTACTACGCCCACCGAATCGACCCAAATGTGCCTGTTGAGGACATGGTTGGCGCCATGGCCGATCTGGTAAAAGAAGGTAAGGTAAAATACCTGGGCCTGTCTGAAGCTTCGGCAAATTCTGTCCGTCGTGCACATGCGGTGCATCCAATCAGCGCCTTGCAAAGTGAATATTCTTTATTAACCCGCGATGTTGAGGCTGAGATCTTGCCGGTTTGCAAAGAGCTTGGGATTTCATTTGTGCCATTCAGTCCGCTGGTGCGCGGTTTGGTAACAAACGCGTTGGATGTAACCAAACTGGCTGATAATGATTTCAGGAAAAGCCTGCCCCGTTATCAGGATGCCAACGCCGAAAATAATATGGGGCTGGCCCATGAGTTTGCACAAGTTGCCGCTCAAAAAAATTGCACACCTGCCCAGTTAGCGCTTGCCTGGGTGCTGGCACAAGGCGATAATATTATCCCTATTCCCGGAACAAAGAGGAGAAAATACCTTTTGGACAATGCAGGTTCGGTTGATGTGGAATTAACAGCCAATGATTTACAGGATATTGAAACCGTTTTAGCTAAATACCCGGATACCGGCGACAGGTATAACGAGGCTAATTACAAATTTGTTGATAAGAATTAATTGTAATTTTATTTCACGAAGGCGCTAAGAACCCGGATTTCCGTTGCGTGTCTTGGCGCCTTTGAGTCAAAAAATATAACCCTTATGGCATATAACGAACAAATGGCTGATCGTATCCGCGAAACATTAATGGACCTTCCGGTAGTGGAAGAAAAGAAAATGTTCCAGGGAGTTTGTTTTATGGTAGATGATAAGTTATGTGTTTGCGTACGCGATAATAGCATCTTGTGCCGCATTGGAGAGCAACAGGCATCTGTTGAGCTTGAGAAGGGGAACTGCAATCAAATGGTAAGCGGCGAAAGGGTAATGAAAGGGTATGTTTATGTTGAAGACTTCAACCTGCAAACCAACGACCAGCTGAATTACTGGATTAATTTGTGCCTTGAATTTAATCCGCTGGCAGAAGCATCTAAAAAGAGGAAATCCAAAAAGAAATAACCCTCATTTATTCGCCGTTGGTTTATCGACCATAGTAGTCAGTCTGAGTGATTAAATCCGATGGCCCCTGAAGGTGTAATGACAAACTTTGAACTGTCAAGTCTGAACCGGTCGAAGACTCGCGCGCAGAGGCCCCGCCCACCATGTTTCGAGAGCCTCAACATGACATCCTTTTTAACTTGTCATGGGCAGGTAGGAAGCAACAACGCTTTCTTTACTTTTAAATAGGTCGTTGCAAAACGACAACGTTTTACTTCTTCACCATTCTATAATGTTTGATCCCGGCTTCTTCAAACTCCGGCCCTGATGCTTCAAAACCCAGTTTTTCATAAAAAGGTACCGCGTGGGTTTGCGAATTAAGATAAACATAATCCGCATCGGCCGGCAAATCAGTTAACACCGCTTTCAACAGCTCCCCTCCTATACCAAACCCTCTGAACGTTTTCAATACGGCAAACCGTTCAAGCTTATAACCATTTTCGGTTTTACGCCAGCGGCAGGCACCGGCCGGTTTCCCATCAGCAGTAGCTAAAAAATGATGGGATACATCTTCATGTTCATATTCCAGCTCGGGGGGACAATTTTGTTCAATAACAAATACCTCGTGCCTTATGGCATGCACTGTGTCAAGATCGGCCTGTTCCGTTACTTTTTTTACTCTGATTTTTGCGGGCATTGATGTAATGCGGTTTTGTTTTGAAATGATTGAGTTTTGTGGTGTGGTTTTCCCTCGCGGCATCAATAGAGTGCGTACAGGTGATATCATCTTCCTCTTCGGCAAGGCCGGCCAGTTCCACATAAAATTTATGCAATTGATCGAGCTCCTTTTCGGTAATATCTTCAATATCAACCATCCGGTTACTTGCCCCCTGGTGCGAGGCAAGCAGCTCATTCAGTTTCAAATGTATAGCCTTCGAATCTTTATTTTGTGATTTCTGGATCAAAAAAACCATCAGAAAAGTAACCACAGTAGTACCGGTATTGATAACCAGTTGCCAGGTATCTGAATAATGGAATAACGGTCCGGTTATTCCCCAAACAATGATAATACCAAAAGCCGTGATAAATGCGCCCGAACTGCCCGTGGCTATAGTGGCCCAATTGGCAAAGCGTTCAAACAAATTCTTTTTCTTTTTATTAATTTCAACCATATAGCAGACTTTATCTTTTTTAATGGAATCGCCAGCTGCCTGTAAACAACAAAGCGCCTGTACAACAAATGTACAAGCGCTTTGTTAATTTCTGATGAATATTATAATTTGCTGTAAACGTCGATACAGTTAAGGTCTTCAAACGCGGCAGAAAGCCTTTTAACAAAATTTTCTTCCCCTTTGCGTAACCAAACACGTGGGTCATAATATTTTTTGTTGGGAGAATCCTCGCCATCTGGGCTGCCGATCTGGCTTTGCAAATAGCCTTCTTTTGATTGGTAGTAATCTTTAATGCCCTCCCAGAAAGCCCACTGCATATCGGTATCAATATTCATTTTGATAGCACCATATGAAATAGCTTCACGGATCTCTTCCTGGCTTGAACCAGAACCACCGTGGAATACAAAGTTGATCGGTTTTTCGGCAGTTAAACCAAATTTTTGTTTAACATACTCCTGTGAGTTATGCAGGATAACCGGTTGTAACTTAACATTACCTGGTTTGTACACACCATGAACGTTACCAAAAGCAGCAGCTACGGTAAAACGGGGGCTTACTTTTAAAAGGTGCTCATATGAATAAGAAACCTCCTCTGGCTGGGTATATAAACGTGAACTGTCAACATCCGAATTGTCAACACCATCTTCTTCACCGCCGGTTACACCCAACTCAATTTCAAGGGTCATGCCCATTTTAGCCATACGCTCAAGATATTTAGCCGAAATTTCGATATTCTCTTCGATAGGCTCTTCTGAAAGGTCAAGCATGTGCGATGAAAATAAAGGCTTGCCTGTTTCGGCAAAAAATTTCTCGCCATGATCTAACAAGCCGTCAATCCACGGTAACAATTTCTTGGCAGCATGGTCTGTATGCAGGATAACCGCAACGCCGTAATGCTCAGCCAACAGGTGAACATGCTTTGCAGCAGATACACCACCTAAAATACAGGCCTGAAGTTTTGAATTATCCAATGATTTGCCGGCGTAAAACTGTGCACCGCCATTTGACAGCTGAATAATAACCGGAGAGTTAACAGCTTTAGCTGTTTCCATAACTGCATTGATAGTATTAGTACCAATAACGTTTACTGCCGGTAAAGCAAACTGGTGCTTTTTTGCTGCTTCAAATAGTTCCTGCACCTGATCGCCGTGCAGAACACCTCTATAATTTTTTAAATCCATTAGCGTTTATTTGGGGCTCGAAGTTATAAAATTTATTGAATTCGGATAAGCAATCTTAAAAGTATATTAAAACGGTAGTAAAAATAGGGTTAATTTAAAAATATGATATAATTAATTAACAATCCGATCCTTTTATTACAAAAATAGCATTAAATAAGTAATTAAACTTTCAAGCAAACAATTTGCCCCCTATAACTTTTTATATACCGGCACCACATGTTTAATATTTTTTGTTTCTTTGTACCCAATTGAAAGAGTTAGACACAGATATGGCATGGTTTAAACGAGAGTTGAAAGGGATAATTACGACTACTGAGGAAAAGAAGGAAGCCCCCGATGGCATCTGGAATAAATGCCCTAATTGTAAGAAACCTTTACACTATTCTGAGCAGGTAGAAAATCAATATGTGTGCCATTACTGTGGCTTCCACCTGCGCATAGGTTCAAAAGAATATTTTTCGGTACTATTTGATAATAACGAGTTTACAGAGCTTTTTCCTGAGCTTACATCCGGTGATCCGCTTCATTTTGAGGACACCAAAAAATACACCGACCGGCTTAAGGAAACTCAGCACAAAACAGGTTTAAAAGATGCAATAAGGGCAGGCGCCGGTAAAATTGACGGTCAGGACCTGGTTATCGCCTGTATGGACTTTAACTTTATTGGGGGCTCAATGGGATCGGTAGTTGGCGAAAAGATAGCCCGCTCTATTGATTACTGTATCCAACATAAAGTTCCGTTCCTGATGATTTCAAAATCGGGTGGTGCGCGCATGATGGAAGCGGCATTTTCACTGATGCAAATGGCTAAAACATCGGCTAAGCTTGCCTTGCTTTCACAGGCAAAAATCCCTTATATATCTTTACTTACCGATCCAACCACTGGTGGCGTAACAGCATCATACGCCATGCTAGGCGATATCAACATTGCCGAACCGGGCGCGCTGATAGGCTTTGCAGGGCCAAGGGTAATTAAGGAAACTATTAAAAAAGATCTCCCGAAGGGTTTCCAGACTGCCGAGTTTGTGCAGGAGCATGGTTTCCTTGATTTCATTGTCGACAGAAGAGAAATGAAAGAAAAATTAGCTTCGTTTATTAAGATGATGGCCAATTAACGATATAATCAATCTTTATATGGTAAGGGATAAGCTTAAATGTTTATCCCTTATTTTTTGCTATAAGCTTCTGGAAAATCGTCATTGCGAGGAGGAACGACGAAGCAATCGCGAACTCTGCAGGGGCACTTACATAGCCGTCTGTAAAGTTGGGGATTGCTTGGAACCTCGCAATAACGGGTGAATAAGCCTTACCTCCACGACTTATCTGACCAAATTCCCCTGCCCCTGCCATTTTGACAATATAATAACAATTGGAACACACATTGATGTTGCATTGGCGACAATCATTAAATCAATCCTATTAAAATATAGTTATGCAAGAAAAAGGCAGCATTTCGATCCACACCGAGAACATTTTCCCGATCATTAAGAAGTTCTTATACTCTGATAATGAGATATTTTTGCGCGAGCTGGTATCAAACGCGGTAGATGCTACCCAAAAAATTAAACGTTTAGCTTCATTAGGCCAGTACACCGGCGAACTTGGCGACCTCCGTGTTGAGGTTGCTTTTGATGCAGACAAAAAGACCATCACCATTAGCGATAATGGTATCGGTATGACCGCCGAAGAGATTAAGAAATATATCAACCAGATCGCTTTCTCAGGCGCCACTGAATTCATGGAGAAATTCAAAGAAGCAAAAGATGCCAACGAGATCATCGGTCGCTTTGGTTTAGGTTTTTATTCGGCTTTCATGGTAGCTGATAAAGTAGAGATCCAAACCCTATCCTACCAGGAAGGTGCAGAACCTGCTTTCTGGGTATGCGATGGCAGCACCGAATTTGAAATTGGCGAAGGTATTTTAGAAGAGCGCGGTACTGAGATCACTTTGTATATCAATGATGAATCGGCCGAGTTTTTAAGCCAGTACAGATTACAGGAAATCCTTGATAAATACTGCAAATTTTTGCCTGTACCTATCAAATTCGGCACCAAAACCGAATCTGTTGAAGATGGCGTTGATGAAGAAGGCAAACCAAAATATACTTCAGTGGAGGTTGATAATATCATCAACACTACCAACCCTATCTGGACAAAAGCGCCATCTGAATTAAAAGATGAAGATTATCTTGACTTTTACAAACAGCTTTATCCTTTCAGCGAAGATCCATTGTTCTGGATCCACCTGAATGTTGATTATCCTTTCAACTTAACAGGTGTACTATATTTCCCTAAGCTGAAAAATGATTTTGAGTTCCAAAAAAACAAGATCAAATTATTTAGCCGCCAGGTATTTATTACTGATGAAGTAAAAGATATTGTCCCTGAATTTTTAATGCTGTTGCATGGTGTTATCGATTCACCAGATATTCCGCTTAACGTATCACGCAGCTTTTTGCAAGCGGACAGCAATGTTAAAAAGATCAACAGTTATATTACCAAAAAGGTAGCTGATAAATTGTCAGACCTGTTCAAAGCAGACCGTAAAGCTTACGAAGAAAAATGGACCGACATTGGCCTGTTTGTAAAGTATGGTATGGTGAGCGAAGACAAGTTTTATGACAAAGCCAAAGACTTTGTTTTGGTTACCAACACCGAAAAACAAAACTTTACGCTGCCCGAGTATAAAGACAAAGTTGAAGCTAACCAAACAGATAAAGACGGTCAATTGGTTTACATCTACACCAATGACCCTGCGAAACAGGATTCGTTTATCCAGTCTGCCAATAAAAAAGGCTATGATGTATTGGTGATGAACTCTCCTATTGACAATCACTTCATCAGCCAGTTGGAGCAAAAATTAGAGAAAACATCATTAAAACGTGTTGATGCTGATGTTGCTGATAAACTGATTAAAAAGGATGACGCGCTTGAAACGGTACTTACCGAAGAACAAAGCACCCAGGTAAAAAGCATTTTTGATAAAGCCATTAACAGGCCAGCTTACAACGTTCAAATAGAAAGCCTTAACCCAGACGAGTTACCGGTTACCGTAACTATGGACGAGTTTATGCGCCGCATGAAAGATATGGCAGCTATGGGCGGTGGCATGAGTTTTTACGGAAACATGCCTGATAACTACAAAGTAATTGTAAATGGCAACCACAAACTGGTAAGCCGTATTTTGCAGGAAGAAGACGAAACTGTACAGGCACAACTTTCAAAACAAGCTTTTGATTTGGCATTGTTATCACAAGGCTTATTAACCGGTGCCGATTTAACCGAGTTTGTTAAACGCAGTGTTAGCTTGATATAATACATTGCTTTAATAAAGCAGCAAATCCTTTACTTTAAAGGCCATCTGAAAAACAGGTGGCCTTTTACATTGAAAGGATCTCTGCTAAGTTTTCTTTAAGAAGAATAATTTCAAAAGGATCATGTGTTATTTTGCAGATTTGGCCATTACTTTCAATCCCTATAAAATCACCGTCTTCAAGATCTTCTATATGATAAAACACCCGGCCTTTCAGGTTTAGTTTATAAACATTCTCCGGCTTAATCAACTTCAGGTCATCTTTACTTATTATCCTTTTCAGGCTTTCATAATCCTCATTGTCATCCGCATAAAACTCCTTGACATAAGCATCTGTATCAGCACTAATAACATCAATAATCTGTTTTTTTAAACCGTGTATAGAATATCCTGTGATAACTCCGTTATGTACGTATATTACATACATAAATGTTTTACTCCCGCCAATATCCCGCACTTTTATATTGGTAATTTTATAGCCATGCTCGCGCTTGCGTTCAAAAGCACTAATCCCGTCGGCATAAGAAAATGCCACATAATCAGGATAAGAGGCACTATAACCAACAAGAGATGAGGCAAATATATCTGCTTCTATCTGGCGTTTCAGATATTCAAACTCCGTTGGCAGTTTTTCAAGCGTTTTATACATCAGCACCAATTCCCAATCCTGTACAGGGCGCTTTGACTTTTTTCTATTAAATAGCCGAAACATAATTTCAATATCTTTTTAGTGCCTAAATCTACTGAATTACCAGTGGGCTTTTTTGTTTAAAAGATTGCTTAAATTTGAATGTACTTAAACCTAAATAACTCTTTACTGTCTAACCACTTAAACATTTATATCATGAAAATCTTAAACAAAATAGCCCTTTTGGCTGCTTTCATATTTATTGGCGTTAACGTAAGCTTTGCTCAAACCAAGGCTGAAAAAAAGGCAGCCAAACAGGCTGAAATCAAAAAGATGGTAGAGGACCAAAACTTTGTATTTAAGGCAAATTATGCTTTACCGATGCGGGGCGGTACCAGGCCGCTTACCTCTGATTATGACATGACGATAAGCAAAGATACCATTGTATCATTTTTACCTTACTTTGGCCGGGCCTATGTAGCGCCTCCTCCGGGAACAACAGATGGCGGCATCAAAGTTAATACTACCAAATTCACATATTCGTCAGTAAAAAAGGGAAGCGGATGGAATATCACGATCAAACCCAAAGAAAAAAACATAGCCGACTGGCGCGATGTACAAACATTTAACCTAAGTATTTCGCAGGATGGATACGGCTCCCTGCAAGTGATCAGCAGTAACCGCGACCCAATATCATTCAATGGTTATGTGGAAGCGAGGAGGAAGTGAGTCTTAAGTACGAAGTTCTAAGTATTAAGTCCGAAATTTGCTATATGGAGCTTTCGGACTTTTCTATTATATCGAGCTTTATAACTTATGACTTCCGACTTAGTACTTAAGACTCTATCAACCCCGCATTATCCTTCAGCTCCACTCCCGACAGTTTCCGTTTAAACGCTTCATTAATTAAATAAAAAATTTTCTTTGCTGCTTTTTTATAGGTTAAACCTTTGGGGCGGATATTAGAAACGCAGTTTCGTGATTCGTCTGTCAAACCGGGTTTGGGATTATAGGTAAGATATGCACCAAGACTATCCGCGGCACTTAGACCAGGGCGTTCACCTATCAGGATCAGCGAAAGTTTAGCCTTCAGGCCATACCCAATATCGTCGCCAATGGCTACCCTCCCCTGTTCAACCAGACTTATTGGCGCAAGCTTTAAACCATCGGCAACCAACAAAGGAATTAGTGCATCGAGCAAACCAATTGTATTTTCATTTACCGCTGTTGCAGAGAGACCATCAACTATCATAATGGCCACATCACTTTCAATGCTGTAGCCGTTTAACTCATTCAATGAGGCTTTATTAAGTTTACGCCCAAGATCGGGCCGTTGCAGGTATTGCCGCCGGTCTGTTACCTGGCTATGCAGGTGCAGGATAGGCTGTTCAAAGTGTTTAAGGGAATTAGTTAGTTTGCCTGAATTTAATTCAGAATATACAGCATCCCGGGCATGTGCGTGCGCCAGTTTAAACTCAAGCGATTGCTTCAAGGGGATACTCGTTCCCACCCGGCCAATAGCTATCCTTGCAGAAGTAAATTCCTGCAAAGCTTTTAGTGGCTCAATTTCCTGTGGGATATTTCGTTTCATTTAATGGTTTACTTATGTCCTTGATATAGCGGCAACCTGTCACTCTGCCTTCGCTCGGCTCCAGCTGAATGACCATTATTCATAGGCCTCCGGCCTGTGTGCCATAAGAGCTTACGTCGGCCAGAGGCCGTGAGATAGCTGACACTCGGCTGGAGCCGAGCGACGGCAGAGGATGACACCGTATTTTTTATTTTTCGTCAGTTCAAAAAACCTTTTACCTTTCGCCTTTACCCTTTCGCCTTCAATCAAAAACCTCTCAACAACCCATGCTCCCTAACAGGTAGCATATAGCCTTTATCATCAACAATCCCCTGCTTTATCAACCACCCCTCAAACTCGGGGGCTGGTTTCAAGCCTAATACTTTGCGCAGGTAAAGGGCATCATGAAACGATGTTGACTGGTAATTAAGCATAATATCATCCGAGCCCGGAATACCCATCACGAAGTTGCAACCCGCTACACCAAGCAACGTAAGCAGGTTATCCATATCGTCCTGATCGGCTTCCGCATGATTGGTATAACAAACGTCAACTCCCATGGGCAAGCCAAGCAGTTTTCCGCAAAAATGATCTTCAAGCGCGGCACGAATAATCTGTTTGCCATCATACAAATATTCGGGGCCAATAAAACCAACGACAGTATTCACCAGCAAAGGATTAAACTTACGGGCGACGGCATAGGCCCTCACTTCGCAGGTTTGCTGATCTACCCCGAAATTGGCATTGGCCGATAGGGCGCTACCCTGTCCGGTTTCAAAATACATTACATTATTGCCAACAGTACCCCGCTTTAACGATAGTGTGGCCTGGTAAGCTTCCTCAATCAAGCTTAAATTAACCCCGAAGCTGGCATTAGCTTTTTCCGTGCCTGCAATAGATTGAAAACATAGGTCGACAGGGGCACCTTCGTTAACCAATTGTAATGTGGTAGTTATGTGGCTTAGCACGCAGGTTTGTGTAGGAATGTCGAAACGGTGCCGTAAGTCATCCATCAAAGTTAATAAACTGCTTACCGCCGCTGGACTATCAGTTGCCGGGTTGATGCCTATAACAGCATCGCCGCTGCCAAATAATAAACCGTCGATAATGCTGGCCGCTACTCCCCGCGGATCATCAGTTGGGTGATTGGGCTGTAAACGGGTACTAAAATGTCCCTTTAAGCCTATGGTATTACGAAAGCGGGTAACCACCTGGCATTTATTGGCCATAGCAATCAGGTCCTGGTTGCGCATCAGTTTGGATACTGCAGCAACCATTTCGGGTGTCAAGCCGGGAGCTATAGTTGTTAAAATAGCACAGTCGGTTTCGTCACTTAATAACCAATCACGTAATTCGCCAACGGTTAAATGGCCAATGTGACTAAAGGCAGCCTTATCATGATCGTCAATAATCAGGCGGGTAATTTCATCGTCCTCATAAGGGATTACCGCTTCATTTAAAAAGTTTTTAAGCGGCACATCGGCCAGGGTAATTTGTGCAGCCACACGTTCCTCATACCCCACGGCACAAAGCCCGGCCAGTTCATCGCCCGAGCGGTAAGGTGACGCCTTGCCCAGCAATGTTTTCAGGTTGGGAAACTTATAAACCCGGTGATGTATGTTGTGGCGGTACATTTCTTTATATCATTATTTCACTGGTCATTGGGTCATTTTTTTCAATCATTATGTCATTGGTTCATTATTCAAAAAGCGAACAAGCAAATGATTTAATGACTCAATGATTAATGACCTCCTTATCCATTGGTGCGCTCATCAGGTCTTCTGTTAATGCCACTTTATGCTTGCCCATCACTATAAAAATCAGCAATACAATTACTAATCCTCCTGCAAAAATGAGGCTCATATCAGGGTTAAAATATATCGTTGCAAATAAGCATACTACACAAATTACCAAAGCTATTGCCGGGAAAACCGGGAACATTGGAGCCAAAAATGGTCGGCTTAAACGGGGTTCCTTTTTGCGTAGTATAAAAAGGCTTAGCATGCTCATAATATACATAACCACAGCACCAAGCACCGACAGCATGATGATCTGATCCGTCTTAAACTTATAAATGAAGATGGAGCTTACTATACCACTTACAACAAGCGCCCAATGTGGTGTTTTAAATCTGTGATTAATGTCCGACAGCATCCGGGGCAAATAACCGCTGCGTGCCATGGCAAACACCTGCCGCGAAGAGGCGAGAATAATACCATGCAGCGACGCGATCAGTCCAAATAAACCTATACTCGCAAATATTTTGGTTAAACCGTTTCCTTTGCCCAATACTATCCCGATAGCCTCGGGCAAGGGGTAGTCTAAATGGCTTAGTTTGCGCCAGTCGGTAAGCCCGCCGGTTATGACCATTACACCCAGCGCTAACACTACCAGCGTTATAATAGCCGATATATAGCCGCGGGGAATATTCCTTTTCGGGTTCTCCACTTCTTCGGCCACCATCGCAACCCCTTCAATGGCCAGGTAAAACCAAACTGCAAAAGGCAGGGCTGCAAACACACCAGCCCAGCCAAAGGGCATAGGATTGGTGAGGTAGTTTACCATTTTAAAATGCGGTGAAACAATGCCCAGATAAAGCAGCAGCTCAATTACGGCAAGTATGGTAATGAACACCGAAAACGTCGCCGATTCCTTTACCCCAAGCATATTTAAAAGGATAAAAAGAACATTAAAGCCCATAGCGGCCTCTGCTATTGGGATAGCCGGGTATAAAAAATGCAGGTAGCTTCCTAAAGAAACTGCTACAGCAGGCGTAGCCACCAGGAAATCAACAAGGGTAGCGTAACCGGCAATTAACCCGCCAAACGGTCCCATAGCCCGATACGCATAAGCAAAAGCGCCTCCCGCATGAGGTATGGAGGCGGTGAGTTCGGTATAGCTAAAAATAAATGTAATATACATCAAGGTGATAACCAGGGTGGCTATGAGCAAACCTATAGTGCCGGATACAGCCCATCCCAAATTCCACCCGAAATATTCGCCCGAAATAACCAGACCTACGGCTATGGCCCATAAATGGATAGGTTTCAAAACCCTTTTTAAATGTTCTGTAGATGTTTCTGCCATGCGCCGCCGTTATAAATAATATTTTATCGCCTTAAATTACTCAACAGGCAAGTTAAATCAAAATTACGGTACATTATGGAATTGTTAAGCCATACTTTTCCGAAAAATACAACAAGTTCCGGCGTCTTCTTTTACAAAAAAAGCTCATAAACTAAAATAAGAGGCAAACAACAATCGTTAGCAAACAAAACAGCCGATAAAACTTAATTTATCGGCTGCAATTCTATTATAAAACAATTAATAGTTAACGATTCGGATATCACTCCCCTATTTACACCATCAGCTTATCCTTCAAATATCCCATACTGGCTGTAATACTTGCAAAGGCATCTTTAGGCATATCATGCTCTACAAAAAAGTGTTGCATACCTGCTGATTTAGCCGCTACAAAAATTGGTTTAAAATCAATAGTGCCACCTCCTACAGGTTGTATATTCTGCCTGCCTGCATCCAAATCTTTCACATGCCAAAGCGGGAAACGACCGGGATGTTCCTTAAACATTTCTACCGGATTTTTACCCGCTTTAACAGCCCAGGCCAAATCAAGCTCCATTTTTACATTACCCGCATCTGTTTCGCTTAATAGCATGTCATAAGGCACTTTACCATCAACTGCGTGAAACTCCATATCATGGTTATGATAAGCAAACTGGATCCCCGCTTTTTTCGCGGCCTCTCCTGTTTTGTTTAATACCTCAATAGTCGATTTTATTTCATCAAGCGTAGCCGTAGGCGAATTGGCGCAAACCAGGTATTGAACGCCGCCGTCAGCAACCTCGTCAATCACCTGCTGCATATTATCGCGCAGGTTCAATACAGGAGGCAATACCATCGGCTTACCATCTGCACCTGCAGGCATTTTTGCTCCCGGTGGCAGTTTAAACGGAGCGCCAAGAACATGGTGCGAGGTCCAGCTCATGCCCAGGTTATTCACCATGGCTTTAAATTCTTTAGGCTTCATACCATAATAGCCGCCTTTTTTACTAAAGGCCGATTCCAATTCCTTGTATCCTATAGCTGCAATTTTGCTCAATGTGCCCTTTACATCTTCGTCAATAACGCCGAAAAAAGTAAACAACTGCAGTCCTACAGGATGATGCTCCATGTTACTCAAAAAACTTGCTGCTTTACCCGATAAGGCCATGCCGCCAAGCACCAATGCACCGGTGCCTTTAATAAAATTTCTTCTGCTGTAAATCATGCTTGATAATGGTTAATAATTAACTGGTACAGTAAAGCTAATTAATTAATAATAAGCCAGGAAATTTTATTGTGTCTTTTTTACACAATAATTCATATCAAGCTAAAAGTATCATACTGAAGGTTAATTGACAGATGGAAGTTTTAATATTTATCTGCAGCAGTCCCACCATGGCACAGTGTTGATTTATAGCACCGTGCCAGGTTATTATATACATACACCCTATTCCAGATACAAACAATTGGCAATCAGTCCTGTCCAGCCGGTTTGATGTGCGGCACCTAAACCAAGACCTGTATCGCCATCAAAAAACTCATAAAACAAAATGTGATCTTTAAAATGCGGATCGGTTTGCAGTTTGGGATTTTTACCATACACCGGCCGCTCAGCATTTTCGTTTTTCATAAACAGTTTGGAAACCCGGGCATATAGCTCGTTCGCTACCTCTTTCAGGTTCATAAAATTTCCCGAACCGGTTGGGCATTCTATTTTAAACTCGTCGCCATAAAACATATGGAACCGGTGCAAACTATCAATAATCAGGTAATTGATGGGCATCCAGATAGGGCCGCGCCAGTTGCTGTTACCACCAAATAAACCGCTGTCACTTTCGCCCGGCACATAGGATATGCCAAATTCAACTCCATTTACCGAAACATGGTAAGGGTGTTTAAGGTGATACTTTGAAAGTGACCGGATCCCGTAGTCGCTTAAAAATTCATTTTCATCTAACATGTATTTGAGCAATGACTTCATCCTGTAACCACGCAGCAAACTTATCAGGTGTTTGCCGTTGCTTCCCTTCTCGTTCCAGCGTGAAACCAGCGATGCAAGATCGGGGCGATTTTCGGCAAACCATTTCATGCGGTCTTTAAACACCGGGCTTTCCGTAATATCTTTTTCATCCAATACCTCGGTAGCAAACAGTGGAATCAACCCTACGATGCTCCTAACCCGCATTTTAATAGAACCATCATCAGGGAAACGGATCTGATCATAAAAAAAGCCGTCGTCATCATCCCAAAGGCCTTCATTGTTTTCGCCCAGGTTTGACATGGCCCCAACAATATAAATGAAATGCTCAAAAAACTTAGAAGCGATATCAGCGTAGGCTTTGTCGGTTTCGGTAAGCTCGGTGGCAATACGAAGCAGGTTAAGCGAATACATGGCCATCCAACTGGTGCCATCGGCCTGTTCCAAATGCTGCCCGGATGGTAAATGCATATTACGGTCAAAAACACCGATGTTATCCATCCCCAGGAAACCACCCTCAAAAATATTATTGCCCGATTGGTCCTTGCGGTTAACCCACCAGGTAAAATTGAGCATCAGTTTGTGAAAAACCCGCTCCAGGAAATAAGTATCCCCTTTTCCATTGTTATTTTCCTTATCGGTTTTATATACGTTCCATACAGCCATGGCATGTACCGGAGGGTTTACATCGCCAAAATCCCATTCATAGGCAGGCAACTGGCCGTTAGGGTGCATATACCAATCGCGGGTAAGCAAAATCAACTGATTTTTGGCAAAGGCCATATCAACGGTTGCCAGCGGCAGGCAGTGAAAAGCAAGGTCCCAGGCGGCAAACCAGGGATATTCCCACTTATCTGGCATTGAAACAATATCGCGGGTATTAAGATGCGTCCACTTACTGTTTCGGGCTTTTTGCCTTTGTGCAGGCGGGCGGGGCATCCCTTTATCACCGCTAAGCCAATGGCGGGTATCTGAATAGTAAAACTGCTTGTTCCATAACATGCCGGCAAAAGCCTGCCGCTGAATAAGGCGGCGATCGGGGTTCATGGTAGCGCCATGAATATCGTTATAAAACTGGTCGGCCTCTGTTTGGCGAACAGCAAAAACCTCGTCAAAATCCTCAAAACTATAATTTGCATCTTCAGACAGTCGCAAGCGTATGGTTACGCTTCGCCTGGCCGGGATATTCAAATCGTAATTTATAGCTGCCTTGGTGCCCATGTTTTTAGGATTTACCGTATCGGCAGCATGAATAATGTAATCGTTTATACCATCCTTATAATACTTTCGGCCATCGTCATAATTATAAAGCCTGCGCGAGTTAGTTTCATTATCACAGAACAGGAGTTGAGCTTGCCCTTCGATGTGCAGCCACATTTGCCCAAGGTCTTTATGAAAAATGCTGATCACTTTATCCGAAGAAGCACAAAGATCTGGTTTGCGCGAATCATATCCCCAAGCCCAGGTATTGCGGAACCATAAAGTAGGCATTACATTAAGCGGGGCATCCTCTTCACTCCGGTTATGAATAGTTATTTTAATGAGGATATCTTCCTGCGCGCTTTTGGCATATTCGGTAAAAACATCAAAATATTCGTTACGATCAAAGATCCCCGTGTCCATCAGTTCAAATTCCGGATCCTGGCGGCCGCGGCGTTTGTTCTCATCAACCAGCCATTTGTACGGAAACTCGTTTTGCGAATATTTATACAACGTTTTCATGTACGAGTGTGTAGGTGTACTATCCAGATAGTAGTACATCTCTTTCACATCCTCGCCATGATTACCTTCGGGGTTGCTTAAACCAAAATATCGTTCTTTAATTATAGGGTCTTTCTTATTCCACAATGCTATTGCAAAACACAGATATTGCTGCCTATCGCAAATGCCGGCTATACCTTCCTCGCCCCAGCGATAAGCTTTGCTGCGGGCCATATCATGGGTTATGTAGTTCCAGGCATCACCATTTGCACTGTAATCCTCCCTCACGGTACCCCACTGCCTATCACTTACGTAAGGCCCCCACTTTTTCCAACCTGTATCCTTTAACCTTGATTGTTCTGCGTTCATAGTTTAGATGACAATTTACACTATCCCTAATTTAAGGTAAGTGTTTCGCAAAGTAGATTTAATTAAGGAAAGTTACAGATATAAAAGGCAGGTTTTACTGTTTAATGAAGAAATGGAAGGATTTGGGGGTATCTCTTTCGACTAAAACTTATCGACGACTTAACCTTCTGTCTTATAAATCTACCATTCGCCCCAAGAATGAAACATTGTCATCCGGTGCTTATTGGCATCTACCAATACATACCCTTTTGCTATCATAGCCTCTCCCTCAGTTACATAAGTCCAACCAGAATTAAATTCATACAGGGTACAGTAATCGTTAACGCAACCTGAAAAACTTAAATCAGCTTCGGTATTACCACCATAAACTGCTAAATCTGCTTTATCTGGTGTTTTATTGCCTTCGTTTCTGATGGAGATTTTTTTATTTCTAATGGTGTCGATAACCATGGTCTGTAGTAACCTCCAACCGTTGCCTTCTGCAAATCTGATTACATCCTGGCTATTATAATTACGTAACCGATTTTTCCAGGCAATCGTGCGTGTTCCGCCCCATGGTCCCTGATCGCTGGCAGATTTTATGATATGATCGCTGTCAAACCCTTTCCAAAACCCTGCCGGGCTCAATTTATTACAGCTAACCAATATCACAGCAAAAGCCATTATTGAAATCCGCTTCATCGATATCAAAGTAGATTAACATGCTGCACAGCCCACTGCAAACTAAAAACTGCCAACTGATTTACGCCCATGCATTCCTTAAAAACCTGAGCCAGTTGCCGTGCATCATATTTTGAATATCCTCATCAGTATAACCGCGTCTCTTTAACAGATCGGGCACTTTTTGCAGATCGGCAATGGTTTCAAGGTCATAAGGGCATTGCTCACGTCCGAAAGCGCCATCCAAATCAGTACCCATACCTACGTGCAGGGCATTACCGGCAATCTGGCAAATATGATCGATATGATCAACCATAACTTCCATATTACAGTTCATTCCTTTTGGGGTAGATACACCCCTTACCCATCCGGGCACCATCATCCAGGCATCAAGGGCGGCGCCGATCACTGCGCCGCGGTCGATAAGGGCTTTGATCATCTCATCGCTGTACTGGCGGTTATGATTTACCAGTGCCCGGCAATTGTTATGACTTGCCCAAACGTGCCCGTTAAAATGATCAAGTGCTTCCCAAAAACTGTCATCGCAGAGATGGGTAGCATCTAAAATGATATTCAGCCGCTCCATTTCTTTAAGCAACTCATGACCTTTAGGCCCCATATAGCCGGTAGCATCAGTACCCTGAGCATACCTGCCGGGGCCATAATGCGCCGGACCAACAGCCCGCAAGCCATAATTATAAGCCCGTTCCAAATGCTGAACCGTCACTATCGAATCGGCACCTTCCAAACTTAAAATATACCCCACCGGCTTTTTTTCTGCCGGGGTACCATCATTCCAAAGTTCCAGGTGTTTTTCAAGCGACGGCAGATCATTCACCTGCACCATTTCGCCTGCATCTTCCATAGCCCTGTACCAGGCTACTTGTCCCTGGGTTTGTGCCCAGGCCTGCTCGGGCGAATGCCAGCCGGGCAACGGATTATCCGGCGCTACATAACGCCCTATCTGGGTAGCTACTACCAGGCCAATATTCCCTTTACGCAATTCGGGCAAGGTAACAACAGCGTTGGCACGATCTGGCTTATCGGTTAAGCCTTCTTCGCGTTGGTTTACTTCAGCAAGCGGGCGCGTAAGGTCGCGGTTCCACTCCAGGGCGTTCATGCTTAAATCTAAATGGGCATCTATAACAAACATGGTATCAGGGGTATTTAGATGGTAATTTTGCGGTCGCGGGCCTTGTTAAGCCACTCACCGGTAACATTTTCGTTTTCGATAGTATAAACGCGCTCATACAACGCAACCGTAGGGCAAACATGGTGCGGAATGCCGTAAAGCACATCGCCTATTTGATATTGATGATTATCGCCTGCCTCAACCACCAAATGTTCTTCGCTTTGGCTCACCGGGTAAAGCTCCTGCGCATTTAAAAAATAAATACGTTTGCTTAATTCGTTTTCAGCCGATATCGACTTATGCCCCACATCCAGACAAAGCTTTGTTGGGCCGGGCAGGGAAATCACCCGGGTAACAATCAATGCTGCAGGTAAAAAGTCCTGCTCAGGCATTCCCACCTGGTAACCTTTATCCCAGTAAACAAACGTACCCGGGCTGCATTCAACATAATTACGTTTGGCATGGATAGGAAAAGTTGGTGAGCCTCCTGCTACGATAACCGGTTCGGGGTAACCTTTACTTTTTATAGTTTGCTGCAATTTAAGCACAGGATCAAACGCAAAATTACAGCGTTCGGCCCGTTTCTGCAGGTCTACATCATGGATGTGGCCATCATAGGCATGCAAACCCACGGGGTTAATGCCCGGCAGTACGCCGCAGTCCATATAAAGCTGAAGGGCTTCAAAACCAGGCGTTATACCGGTGCGGTTCATGCCTACGTT
Organism: Mucilaginibacter rubeus; assembly: GCF_014643835.1. GTDB lineage: Bacteria > Bacteroidota > Bacteroidia > Sphingobacteriales > Sphingobacteriaceae > Mucilaginibacter > Mucilaginibacter rubeus. Next base: position 432,740 of record NZ_BMKD01000002.1, read on the forward strand.
CAAATCCAGGTATACGTCGATATTGGCATTAAATCTTACCGCTTCGTCAGAAATCTCCTTTGCCGATGTGGAGTTATCAACCAAACACGAAAAACGCGTGTGCGGATAAGCATGGATCAGCCTGATGAAACGGTGCAGTTTAGGCCCCAGGGGTTGGTAAGCCAGCAAAACATCGGGGGCCTTGTTTATGGCCAGCAGTTCGGCCTCGGCGATGGTGGCGCATTTGAACTTACGGATGCCGGCTTCCAGCAGCAAACCAGTAACCTCAGCATTTTTATAGGTTTTAACATGTGGGCGCAAACGGGCAACATCACCGATCATGTCGGTGAGCCTAATAATGTTTGTTTTAACCCTGTCGGGATAAACAACCATTGCCGGGGTATCCAGCTTATCAACATCCTGTATATTATACCAGTTGGGCGTCATGGGTTTAATATTTTTTCATGTAAAGACGCATAATTGCGTCTTCGAACATCCAGAGCCGCCCTTATGGTGCCTCTGCAAGCGGGAGACGCAATTATGCGTCTCTCCAGAATGGAAATTGTAGATTTTATTCTAATTCAAACAGCGCTTCAATTTCAACGGGGATATTATCAGGTAATGAGCCCATACCCACCGCGCTGCGTACGCCTATGCCGTTCTCCTCGCCCCAAATTTTGGCAAAAAGTTCGCTTGCGCCATTTATGATGAATGGGTGCTTTTCAAATTCGGGTGTACAGTTAACCATACCCAGCACTTTTATAACACGTTTAATTTTATTAAAACTGCCGATGTTGGCTTTAATGGTAGCGAGCATAGTTAAACCAACCTGTTGTGCAGCAAGCTTGCCATCTTCCTGGCTTACTGTTTCACCAATGCGGCCAATAATCAGCGAAGCATCATCCTGTACCGGACCATGGCCCGACAGGTATAAATATTTACCATCAACTAAACATGGTTTATAAACGCCAAGCGGCTTTGGTGCAGGCGGCAGATTTAAACCCAGCGCTGCAAAGTTTTCTTCGGGAGTGTTCATGAACGTAAAACTATTGTTTTTAAGTAAAAAAGTATCCATAAAAAATAATTTTACACGAATGCTGTCTGCCGAAGAGAATTTAATTCGGAAAAATTAGTTTTAAATAAAAAAGCCGGGGATCTCACTCCCGGCTTCACCAAATCAACTAAGTAGTATATATAATCTCAAAATTTAAACGACACACCAAAATTGATAGCATAATCGGCAAATGCCGCGTCGCCGATAACGTATTTACCGGTGGCTATCGAGTTTTCTTTATCAGTAACACTTTGTGTGCGGTCGCGTTTCAGGGCGATGGGCACGCTGGCAAAGATATTTACCCTTTTAAATGCATAGCTCAGGGCAGGCTCTGCAGAAATGATATAACCCGGACGGCGGAAAGCATCGCTTTTACCTATCAGGTCATGAACAGGGATCCCTTCAATACGGCCACCTGCAGATATGGTAAACACATGCGCTATGGTATAATTAACACCTAAACGAGCCAGATACTGATCGGGCACACTTGAAATAGCTTCGTTGGCCAGTGATGAGCTCAAAGTTTCACGATAAGTGCGGGTGCCGTTGGTATTGCGCGGATTACTCATATAGTACAAGTTAGTATACCCGCTAAAGCCGCTGCCAAAACCCAGGTAACCGTTTGCTTCGGCAATGATGCCCAGGCCACCATCGCCTAACTGGATGGATTGATCAACAGGGCGCTCGGAAGGGATGACATTGTAAAAATGTGATTTATAATTAAAATCGCCGGTAGGCAACTTGATACCTAAACCAACCTGGATATTTCCCCTGGTTTTACGGCTATCAAACAACCACCTGTTAACAACGATGCGGGCATCGCCAATACCCTGCGAGTATGAATTATGGCGCTCTTTACCGCCGTGCTCATATAATGAAGAGCGGGTATTAACAAGATAAGGTACACCAACAGATACTGACCAATACTGGTTAAAATTACGGGTAAGATTTAGATCAAAAGTATGCTGATGGTTGATCACCTCGTTACCTATCACCAGGCGCTGCTTCTGCTCGTCGCTGCCCTTAAAGTGGCGAAACGATTTAAAATAGCGCCATGAAGCGGTGAGCTCCCAACCTTTGTATGAAGTGTCCTGCGTAGTATGTTCCATGTTACTGAACGGGCCATCTCCTTTAATGGCAACGCAGCCTTGCGCGTGTACACCGGTATAGGTAAGCAGCAGGCACGTCGCCGTGCAAAAAAGAAATTGTAAAGTATGTTTCATAATATGTTGTTTAAATGTAATTGCACCTTAAGCAGTGGTTAAATAAAGTCGGGGTCTCAATCCCGACTTTAAAATCAACAAAACCAATTTTCTATTTAATTCTAAAAGTTACCCCCACGTTAATGGCATAATCTGCAAATGCAGCATCACCCTGGGCATAAGTTCCTGTTAAGCGGGTTGTAATTTTATCCGGTACGCTTTGCGTACGGTCGCGTTTTAAGGCTACAGGTACAAAAGCATAAATTGAAAATGATTTAACACGATAGGTAACGCCAGGCTCGGCAGAGATGATATATCCAGGCCTGCGGAAGCCATTACTGCCCCCTACCAGGTCATGCACCGGCAGGCATTCGTAACGTATACCGGCTGAAAAATCAAACTTGCTGACGCCGTAGCTTGCACCGCCGCGGATCATTACCTGGTCGGGCACGCTCATAACATCGCTGCCGTTAGCAACCGCTTTGGCACTTGGTGTACCGCCACGGGCCGATGATACACCATTTTGCTCCCTTGGACTAATCAGGTAGTAAAAGCCGCCATACAGACCAAAGCTGTGTGTAAAATTGTAATAGGTATTGATCTCGGTGGTGATACCGGTTCCGCCGTCACCCAACTGAATGGATTGATCAACCGGTCCAAGCGTTTTGCCATCGTTGGCAGCTGTATGATAAAAATAATCCTGATAGTTGTAGTTTCCGGTTGGCAGTTTTAAACCCAAACCAACCTGGATATTTCCGCGGCGGGCTTTTGCTGGGTTTAGCAACCAGGCGTAAGCGGTTAAACGTACATCGCCCAAACCAAAGGAATGTGTTTCCAAACGCTCCTTACCTCCATGCTCATATAATGATGAGCGGCTGTTATCAACTATAGGTAAATCAACAGCAAACGACCAACGGTTATTAAATATGCGGGTTAAAGTAAGATCTTGTGTATATGAATGATTAATTACATTAGTTCCTTGTTGAATTCGTTGTTTTTGCTCCTTGGTACCAACAAAGTGTTTATACGAGCGAAAGTAACGGTTATTGCTGTTTAACAGCCAGCTGCCATTGTTGGAAACACTATCAGGATGTTCATCCATAGTGCATAAGCCGCCTGTGCTCCTGATGGCAACGCAGCCTTGTGCATTTGCCTTTGCAAAGGTTGCAAATATGATGACCGTTGTAACGCCAATAAATTTCAGTACCAGTTTTTTCATAGTATTATAAGTATTTGTGTGCATTTGCAATTGTTTAGTTAATATGTTTACAAAGCAGGGTAATTTTTCACCCTGTTCAATAAGCTTTTTTATGTTTTGGTGATTTAGCTTGCTCTTAAATGTGATGTATGTTTAAAAGGCCAGAGAACATAACCAGCCGGTGCTTTTTTAACCGCAAACCATAAGGCCAGCAATACACCGTAGCTGCCGCCGCGTTCTATCCACTCAAACATTTCGTATTTTGGATAAAAGAGCTCGCTGGATATTTTCCATATAATAAAAACGAGGAGTATATTTTTAAAAGGACGAATAAGCACTGTTAACGCAGCCAGCACTTCAAACAAGCCAACAAACTGAGCCGTTTTAGCCGGTTCAGCAAAACCAAGCGTATGGTATTGACTTAATAAACCTTGCTTTTGGATAAGGTTGAGCCAGCCATGGCCTATTAGCAGCAAAAATGCAAATACCCTTAACCAGGTAATAACTTTAGCCAGGGTTTCGGCATTGATACTAACATTATCATCCATATGGGCAAACCATTGTTTTTTACCTAATGGGAACCCTCCCTGTACCAACAGTAAAGCAAACGGTGCACCATAGTTGCCGGCACGTTCAATGAACTCGGCAAAAGGTTCGCCCGACAGTGGGCGCATAGATGCAGTAGCCAGTCCCCAAACCACCAGCCATGCAGCTATGGCACGGGTTGGATAAACCAGCATAGAAATGCCCATTAATATATCCACGGTACCTACATAAGGCATCAGTGTATAGGCCATTTCTTTACCGATACCGAAAACACCAAAGTAGTTACACCAGATTTGTTTGGTAATAATACCAAAGCAACCGTGCCCTATAAAGCACATAACTACAGCCAGGCGAAGCGTGTGATATATTTTCTGATCGTTTGTTAAGCTGCGCATTGTTTATTCGTCCTCAATTCAACATCCTGTTATTTTGCGTCTGCCCTATCAGCCTTCCCTCTGTTAACTGCGTACTGGCCAACTTTATTTCCGGTTACCAAACCAACTTCGCAGTCGCTACGATAATGAATAGCCCCATACAACCTCGACATAGCCGCCGCATGCGCCATATCGGTAAATTTACTCCCCCTATCAGGCAGCAAATAGGTTAGCACAGTAGCAGCCGCACCGCTAAAGTTAGAGTGGCCTGATGTATAAGCCGGGAAGTTTGGCACCCCGGTTAAGGTTTTGATATTTGGATTGGCTTGCGAAGGACGCTGGTTAAAGTAAAAATATTTGGTATCCCAGCATACAATAGCAGCATCCATTTCGGCCATGTTTAACAAGGCAAAGTTACGAGCCCAGCGTACTTCGCTGTAATTTTGTTTTACAAATTCATCAGCTGCAATAGCATTCCAGTGACCTGTAGGCGTATAAGTACCGGCACCATCGGCCCAGAAAGCAACCAGCTCTTCATGATCGCGGCTATGGTCTTTACTGAATGACAATACTTCTTCTGTTTCTTTTTTAAATTCGGCCGAATTTGTTGCGTACGGAGCCGGGGGCCTGATTGCAGCTACAGTAGTTGAATCGAACAAGAAAGGCGTAACTTTTGAAAACAACGGCAGCATTGGTGGCCTTTTGGGGGTTTCCAGGCTCACCCAAAATTGCTCGCCTTTTGCAGCGGTGATGGTTTCAAAGTTTTTCCAGATAGCAGGAGAACCGCCGGCCTTGCCTGCACCGTCATTACGGGCGCGGGTAGCAAATATGGCGGCTACCTGCCTGCCTAACGATTCGCCGGCAGCAAATTCGCCACGGGTATTAGCTCCTGATGCCATCCTGTATAATCTTTCTTCATCAACCTTTTGTTGTATATAGGCTACATCCGCAGGGAATAATAATTTCATGATCTCAGATGTCGCACCAGATACTACCGCGTCCTCGCTTGGGTACGAGGGCAGTTCGGATGCCGGGATCAGTGCTTTAACACCTGAGTCATTTTTATATGGTGCTGTACGTTTATAAACGTTTTTGAAATGCCATGCAGCTATCAGCGCATCATATTGTGCAGCACTTACATAAGCGTAGGCACGTGCAGCATAAGGCGGGTTTGAAAACGGAAATTCAGGGTAATTAAAAGGATTGGTAGAACTTGGAGCCGGATAAGTACCATCAGGGTTTTGGTATGGCGGTATATTATGTTTGGCTACCAGTTCGCGCAAAATCTCATTCCATCTTAATACAGAGCCCGCGCTCCAATATTGGATCTTTGACTGCTGATCACTGGTTAGATTTTTCTGTAATCCTTTGATCTCGTTCAGATCGGCTACATAGGCCGGTGATGTAACAGCATCAGGCGCGCCTACGTTCAACACACTAAAATCTTTAACAAGCACGGGGTTCCAGGTATCGGCAGTAAGGTCAAGATTTGAGGGTTTAAGTGCGGGATACAGCGAAGTACGGTCTAAAATATCCTTTCGGCATGAGCTAAAGGTTACCGCCGCCAAAGCTGTGATTGTAAATATATTAAGTATAGTTTTTTTCATTTCATTGATCATTGATTGTCCAACCTGTTATTACTTCTCCTTTTTGGTGCTAAACACATAGTACACACCTGCAAATCCCGACCGGGTTTGGCCTACATTACGTCCGTTTAAAACATAGTTACCGCCTGCAGTAAACTCAAGTCCGCTGATAGACTGGAAACTGTATTTCAATATTAAACCAACAGCTGTGCTATTCATGCGGTTACTTGGAAAAGGCATATCGTTTTTACGGATATCAAAGCCGCTTGTGCTTGTAATCTTTGTAAAAGTGGCCTCGGCATTAAATTTGAGGCTGCGGTAGCCGCTGCTAAACATAAAGTTGGTAGCGTTTGGTAACTGCACCTCATTGGTGTAATGCATTTCGGTAGTGTAGTATGAATTTCTATCGATAGTAATATTATCGCGGCGAATGTACTGACCTGAGCCTGCCACAAAGAATCTGCCTGTTTGATAGTTAAGCAACGCACGGAGCGCTACACTTTTACTATGTAAACCTACAGATAGGGGTAAATAATCGGCCTCATAATTGGCTAACGGCAAACTACCTGTAGCAATTGCATGAACGCTGAATAAACCGCGGCCTATCTCTTCTTTTACCGCCATCCATTTAAATGAAACCATAAGGTCCTGAAATGACTTTTCGCCCCTTAAAGTACCCGCAGAGGCGTTGGTGGTTACGTAAGGCACCATAAATAGCAGGTTGATCCGGTTTGAAAGACCATAATTTCCACCCAGACTGTAAACATTGGTACTTACAGTGCCCAAATTTGGATTATCCCTTTTAAAGGTACCCTCCCAGTAGTGGTCCCAACTCCCATGGGTGTATACTGCGGCAGCACAAAAATAATTTTTAGGGATCATCAATGCGTCAGCATCGGTTTGGGCTTTGGCACATTGTGCAACAGCCATTAAAAAAGAAACTACAATACAACATCTGTAAAAATACAGCGACATAAATTTCATTACGTTTAAATAAAGGGTATAAAAAAATGGTAAAACAAAAGCCGGATCAACATTATCAACTGAAATCGCTTAACCACCGATTGTTGATAATATCTCAGCATTAAAGAGCATGATCAAAGCCGTAAAAAAAGAAGCTATTGTCCCTAAATAGGGCGCGCAGACAATGTGCAGTCCAAAAAGCCAAATGATAAAAACGGTTTGTATCCTTAAAATACAGGCACACAAATCAATTTAACTCATAATTTACAGGCAATAATCAGCAGGCAGAGTTTGGCGGCTTGCCGGGTGACTCGATGAAGGGTGAATTTACATGGTAGGCTATAGGGCGTGGTTTTACCTTTAATGTCCTTCCGTAAGATAAGAATTGGTAATGCATAATCTGGAAGCTGTATTCGCCTCCAGCGTTTATCTTTTTTTGCGATGAATCATGCCCCTTTTTACTTAAGGGCACATCGCTTATTTCTTTAGCAATAATGAGGTTTGCATTAACCAAACGGGTTTTAACACTATTGGCTATACAAATAAATGACATGGTATCCTGTGTAACTTTATAACGCAGGTAGTTGTAGTAAACACCTTTTAATTGTAACTGGCCCTGATCGCGCACGTACCCGTTCCAACTGTGGATTTTTGGAAGATGTACAGGAATCTTGATCTCTACAAGTTTGGTAGCGTCAACCTTATTTTCATAGATCTGCTTAACAATTTGCACTTCGGACCGGTGAATAAAATACTCAAATACTAAACTGTATCCGCCCAAATTGAACAGATGTACGTTTAATAAAAGTATCGCTATAAGCTTCTTCACCAAAAGAAATTTTTGTTAGGGTATATAATTGCCAGTAAATATATGTAACAATATTGTTAAAACAAATAAAAAGTAAAATTGTATCAATCACAATTAAACGCCAGCCTAATTAGGATTTTGCCAATCTACATTAGATATATTTGCGGGTATTAACCCGTAAACTATGGATCTGATAACCCAACCCTGGCCCTGGTATGTAGCCGGCCCGCTGATAGGCCTTATTGTACCTGCCCTGCTTATTATCGGAAATAAAACTTTTGGTATCTCATCATCACTGAGACATATCTGCGCGGCATGCATTCCGGCTAATATTTCCTTTTTTAAGTACGATTGGAAAAAGGAAAGCTGGAACCTGTTTTTTGTTGCCGGCATCGTTTTAGGAGGCTTCATATCCGCGGAATTTTTATCAGCCAATCACCCGGTCGATATTAATCCGCAAACCCACGCTGTGTTGCGGCAACAGGGCGTTAAGGATTTTAACGGGTTACTGCCAAAAGATGTTTTTAGCTTCGATCAGCTCCTTACCTTAAGAGGTTTTATTTTTATGGTGATAGGCGGCTTTTTGGTAGGCTTTGGCACCCGGTATGCAGGCGGCTGCACATCAGGCCACGCCATTATGGGCATCTCCAACCTGCAGGGGCCATCCCTTGTGGCAACATGCTGTTTTATGGCAGGCGGCTTTATCATGACCTGGTTTATTTTACCCTACCTATTACATTTATAATATGCGCAATATCAAATACCTATTTGCAGGCCTCCTTTTTGGCATAGTGCTGGTGAAATCAGAAGTGATATCGTGGTTCAGGATCCAGGAAATGTTCAGGCTTCAATCGTTTCATATGTATGGTATCATTGGCAGCGCTATTATTGTAGGGATGATCTCTGTTATGATCATTAAACGCTATAAGATCAAAACCCTTACCGGCGATGCCATCGTTATTCCCGACAAAAAATTTAGCTGGGGCAACGTATATGGCGGGTTGATATTTGGTTTAGGCTGGGCAATTACAGGTGCCTGCCCCGGTCCGTTGTTTGCGCAGATTGGAAGCGGCTTTTTGGTCACTTCGGTTACGCTTTTAAGCGCTATTTTGGGGACATGGGTTTATGGCTTGCTCAGAGAAAAATTACAACATTAAATTAATTTCATGCAAAGGCGCAAAGCAGCAAAGAATTTACAAGCCCTTAATATCACTTCATGAGCCAACAAAAAAAGATCCCGGTTTCAAATATTTTCAGCATCCTCATTATGGCATTGGCGTTGTTGGTAATTTTTAATCCAAATGCAAAAGGCCATCTGATCAGGGGATTGATGTCGCTGGGCTTTTTCCAGCCCGATCCCGGGGGATACGTTAAGCATCCCGAAAATGTTACCAATGTACCGGATATCCAGTTTAAAGATGCAACCGGTAATACCATATCGTTAAGCACCTTAAAATCTAAAGTGGTATTTATAAACTATTGGGCTACCTGGTGCCCTCCCTGCATCGCCGAAATGCCCAAAGTAAATGAACTCTACAAAAAATTCAGGAACGATCCAAAAGTAGCCTTTCTTTTGGTTGATGTAGATAACGACCTGCCCAAAGCCAAAGCTTTTATGCTTAAAAACAACTACGACCTACCTTTATATATACAAATGAGCAATGTACCCGGCACTTTACTGGATGGCACTATCCCTACTACCCTCGTATTTGATAAAGAGGGCATGCTTATTTATAAGCACTCCGGCGCGGCAGATTATAGCAGCGAAGAATTTGAAAAATTTATGAGGAACCTTGATTAGCTTGATTAAAGGATTCCCTGATAATACTTTTCTTAAAGGCTAACCACCGGTTTTATTCAATTATGCTTATAATTCAAGGTAATCCTTTAATCAAGCTAATCATGGTCAATATTTTTTATTGTTCTTTTAACACTTATTCTCATTTTTTTTCTTTTCTTTACTGCACAATTAGTTAAATCCTAAGTTTCAATGAAAAAGAACCCGTTTTTACACCTCGGCGTTATCGCTTTGTCCTTATTGAGCTCGGCATCCTTCGGGCAAACAGGTACACTTAATATCAGTACCGATTCAAAAACAACCATTAGCAAACACATTTATGGTCAATTTGCCGAACACCTTGGCCGTGGTATTTATGGAGGTTTTTGGGTTGATAAAACCCTCCCTGTAAAAAAACAGGACCGCATCAGGCTTGATATTGTTGATGCCCTCAAAAAGATAAAGATCCCTAACCTGCGCTGGCCCGGCGGATGCTTTGCCGACGAGTATCACTGGCGCGATGGTATTGGTCCGGCTACCGCGCGCCCACGCATGGTAAATACTAATTGGGGCGGTGTTACCGAAGATAATAGCTTTGGTACGCATGAGTTTTTGGAACTTTGTGATTTACTGGGTTGTGAACCTTATATTGCCGGTAACGTTGGCAGCGGCACGGTTGACGAAATGTCGAAATGGATAGAATATCTTAACTCAAACAGCAGCAGTACGGTAGTACAGGAACGCAAAAAGAATGGGCATCCAGCTCCTTATAAAGTAACATTTTGGGGCGTAGGTAACGAAAGCTGGGGTTGCGGCGGTAATATGACACCTGAATATTACTCCGACCTTTTTAAACGATATGCTTCATTCGCTAAAGATTACCCCGGCGCTAAATTAAATAAAATAGCCAGCGGACCGAATGCAGATGATTACCGCTGGACGGAGGTTTGCATGAAAAACATCTCGAGCGGTATGATGGCAGGTTTATCGTTGCATTATTATACCATACCAACAGGTAATTGGGGCAAAAAAGGTTCGGCAACTAACTTTGACGAAAAAGAATACTTCAGCACTATGGTAAATTGCCTTAAAATGGAGGAACTGGTTACCAAACATTCGGCCATTATGGATAAATATGACCCGGATAAAAAAGTGGCCCTCGTTGTTGACGAATGGGGCATCTGGACCGATCCGGAACCCGGCAACTGGGGTGTTCTGTATCAACAAAATAGCTTGCGCGATGCTTTAATAGCAGGCACAACGCTTAATATATTCAATAACCATAGCGACCGCGTTAGAATGGCTGCACTTGCACAAGCCATCAACGTACTGCAGGCGTTGATATTAACTGATAAAGAAAAAATGGTGCTTACGCCTACCTATCATGTATTTGATATGTATAAAGTACACCAGGATGCCAAATATCTGCCCATTAAGTTGAGCGTACCTGATTACGAAGTTGACGGCAAAAAAATTGAAGCTGTAAATGCATCTGCTTCGCAGGATGCGGCCGGCAAGGTACACATCTCATTAGTTAACCTTGATCCGCACAATACCATTACTATTACAACCAACCTAAGCGATATAAAATGGCAAACCGTTAGCGGCCAGGTATTAACTTCGGCTAAATTAACAGATATTAATACATTTAAAGATGCCAACAAAATTCACCTTAACGCTTTTACCGGCGCTAAAAAAGATGGTGACAAATTGGTAGTAAATCTGCCTGCAAAATCAATCGTAACGCTCGAATTGAAATAAAATCCTTTCCCCTAAATACAAAAGAGGCTGCATCATATACAAATGATGCGGTCTTTTTTTGCATATAAAGCAATTGAACAAACACGGATAACCAACTTATTAGTTTTAAGCTTTACGTATTCTGCTTTTAACTTTATAATGGCTCACGGTTTTTTCTTAAAGTTTGACGGCAGAGGCTTTTCAGACTAAATGTCAAAACCTTTGAAAGCTTTTGACGCAGCCCATCATGATCATATAATTAAATCAAAAAAAAATCCACCTGCTATTGCTAACAGGTGGATGGGGATATAAATTAAAACAATAAACTCTTAAGCCAAATTGCGCCCGGCATTTACAATACCGTAAACCGTACGGATCACCAGCTTGTTATAAACATCATTAAGCTCAGTATCCTTTTCATAATTGATACATTGCAGGGCGTAGTGCTGAATGATCACCAACGGTAACACTATTTTTTCGCGAATAGCGATAGAACGGCGCTCAACCGGGTATTCTTCCATCAGTACGGTGCTGCCGGTTAGTTCAAGAAGCATTTCGCGGGTAAGAATAAACTCATCGCGAAGCATTTTCCAGAAGGTGCCAAATTTTTCATCCTGTTCCAGGTACGCTGTAACCCTGAAGTCCGACTTCGACATCGACATCATACAGTTATCCAGCATAGTTTTAAAGAAGCCTGAGGTTTGATAAAGCTCTTTAATCTCGTCCCAACCGCCAGTTTCTTTAACCTGTTTAAGTGCTGTACCCACACCATAAAAACCGGGGATACTTTGCTTTAACTGGCTCCATGAAGTTACAAAACTGATAGCCCTAAGGTCTTCCAGTTTCAATTGAGCCCCTGCATTACGTTTAGTTGGGCGGCTGCTGATATTAATCCTCGACAATAATTTCAGCGGACTGAATTTTTCAAGGTATTCAACAAACAGCGGATGTGCGCGCAGATCGATAAACAGCTTGTAGCTCACGTCGGCCATTTGCTGAATGAGTTCCTTGTGACGGCTATCCAGCAGATCGTTACGGTTGGGGTGCAATGCTGAAATAATACCTGCATTGATCAGCTGCTCCATATTAAATTGGGCCGTTTCAACCGAACCATATTGCGAACTAACGGTTTGCCCTTGTATAGTTAACTGGATATGCTCGTTAGCAATCTCTTTACCCATCGATGCATAGAAACGGTGTGTTTTACCACCACCGCGGGCAGGCGGCCCTCCCCTGCCATCAAAAAACGCCAGCTGGATGCCGTATTTGCGGGCCATCGCGGTAAGCTCAACTTTAGCTTTATATATTGACCAGTTAGCCATCAGGTAACCGCCATCTTTAGTACTGTCGGAGAAACCAAGCATGATTGTTTGCTGGCTCCCCCTGTTTTTTAAATGTTCTGCATAAAACGGATGTGTATACAACTGTTCCATGATGCCTGCAGCATGTTCCAGATCGTTCACGGTTTCAAACAGCGGCATAAAATCAATGCTTAAGCTGTCTTTTTTCCACCCGCTCCATAAAAACAGGTTAATCAACTGCAAAATATCCGAAGCGCGCTGACAGTTACTGATAATGAAGCGCTGGCACGCCCTTTCACCATTACCCTGTTGAATTTGCTTAACCAACCTGATGGTATCCAGTGTATCGTGGATCATAGCATCTTTTTCCTCTTTAGGGCAAACAAAATCGGCCTCTTTAAAAGTGATGCTCTTTATTTTATCTTCTTCACTTAGTTCCGAATAACCTTCCGCTACGCCTGTGTCAATATTTTGGGTTCCATATTCAAACACCTTACGTAAAATACGGCTGTCCTGCCTGATATCAAGTGTTGCAAAATAACATCCAAAAAGGCGTACCTTCTGGATCATATCCTCAACAATATTCACAAACAAACCATCGTGATCCCGAAGGATAACTTCTTTTATAGAAAGCAGCAACTCCAGCAGTTCGCCTTGAAGATCAACCGGGGTTAACTGTTCATTAGCGTTTTTGTAAAACAGCGTTTCCAGTTTAGTCATGGCCCCTTCAACACCGCGGAAAGTAATTCGGCGTTTAAGTACCCTGAAATCCCGGTAGTAACACCTGAACAGGCGCTGTCTTAAAAAGCTGGCAACTTCTTTAGTGGTTTGGGTTGTTACGTTAGGGTTACCATCACGGTCGCCACCCGGCCAAAAACCAAGTTCCAGTATCTGACGGCTTGCGGCGTCGATATCAAACTCCTCTTCCAGTTTTGACTGGATCCCAGATACGGCATGATAAAATATATTTTCCAGGAACCAGGAAAGGCTGATAGCTTCATCAACCGGCGTTGGCGATGTTTTATTAAAGAATGGCGTTTTACCTAATTGCTGCAGCAATACATCAATATTATTGATATCATTGGTTTTTACAGCTTCAATTAAATCCGTCATGATGCCAAGCACCGTACCTGGATAAAACTGCGTGGGGTGAGCAGTAAGCACCAGGCGTAACGAAAAATCTTTTAATTTGTCACTGATATCCTGCCGGCTTTCATCACTGATGGCTGCATGCTGCAACAAGCTTTGCAGGGTACCACTGTCATCAAACTTACCTATTTTATTAAATGAGGAATCTTCAATGGCGTCAAATAAAACCACCTGCCGTTCAATGTACTGAATAAACCTAAACATGCGGTTAATCTGCTCGCGATGATCGATATCCGGTACATACTTTTCAAAAAACGACTCGATAATATCTGTCGGCGAATCATGGGTGATAGCGCCTTTCTCACAATGTGAACTGAAAAACGGTAATAAGATCCCTGTATCCTTTACCTGGTAAAACGGAAGTGTTTGAAACAAACTGTTATATAACTCAAATCGGGTAACAACCTCGTTATTGAAGGCTGCTTCTCTTTGGCTGAGTTTTAACGTTGGCGACATAGTAAAAAATTAAATTGAGGTAAAATTGATTGGTTTAGCTTTTGGCCTTTTCCGGGGGGTGAATTTACTGATCTTTAATTTAATTTCATCAAAAAGTAAATATTTATTAACACAAATCTTCAATTAATGCCATTTTTATCAAAAACAGATACATAAATTAAAATTATGTAAATTTGAAACGTCATTTTAGGCCAATAAATTATATTTAATAAAAACAGGCCGAACAAACAAAATTGCTTATAATAGTTCTGTTATTTACAAAGCTACTGCTACCATGTCTATAAACATCAGGGAGATAAAAAGTTTCTTTTACAGTCAATATTTTTCTGATGGGATCCGCATTTGTATAGGCATTTTATTGCCCTCACTGCTCCTAATGCAGTTTGATAAGTTTGATCTGGGCCTCACACTTTCACTGGGCGCATTGTGTATCTGCGTTATAGATACTCCCGGGCCGGTATCGCACAAGCGTAATGCTATGGCGGCCGGCAACCTATGTTTATTTTTGGTTGCCGCTATTACCGGGTTTGCTCGGCTCAATGTATTTACCCTTGGCTTCGAGATCACCTTCTTCGCTTTTTTGTTTTCCATGTTTACGGTTTATGGCAACAGGGCAGCATCCGTAGGTACTTCATCATTATTGATCATGATCTTTATGATGGATAAGGCATTGACAGCTCCCGAGGTATTGGGTTATAGTGCGACTATCTTAGCAGGCGGTGTTTGGTATATGATCTTCAGTTTGTTGTTTTTCGGTATCCGCCCTTACCGCGCGGCGCAGCAGGCCCTTGGCGAAAATGTGACCGATATAGCACGTTTTTTACGCATCAAAGCCGATTTTTATTTATCGGATACCGATATCGACGAAAACTACCGCAAGCTGGTTTCCAAACAAATTCAGGTGAGCCAGCACCAGGATGCTGTGCGCGAACTGCTTTTTAAAAGCCGCATCATGGCCCGCGAATCAACAGCACCAAGCAGGATCCTGGTACTCACCTTTGTGGACCTTGTTGATATTTACGAACAGATCATGGCCACGCACTATGATTACAACCACATTCGCGAAAAATTCAAAGACACCGGCGTACTAACCGAAATAGCCCGTATTATCCATAATATGGCCGATGAGCTTGACGATATAGCCTATATTATATTATCCAACACACGCCGCCGCCATCTTACCGATTTTACAATTGAGTTGGAGAAGCTAAAAGTAAAGATCGACTCCATCGGAAAAAACAACCAGGAAACCAGCAATCTGGTGCTTAAAAAGGTGCTGGTAAACCTGCGTTCACTTAGCGAGGGGATCAACAATATTTACAAGTACTACAGCTCAAAAGCCGCCGAATCATTAAATGAGCCCAAAGGTGATGTGGAGTATTCGGCTTTTGTTACCCACCAGGATTTTGCACCGCATATTTTTTTCGACAACTTTACGCTGGCATCCGGCGCATTCAAACATGCCCTGCGTGTAGCGTTGGTATGTTTGGTAGGCTTTATCACAGCTAAATTGGTTTCATTAGGCCATCACAGCTATTGGGTACTGCTTACCATCATTGTAATATTGAAGCCCGGGTTTAGTCTTTCAAAACAGCGTAACTACCAGCGTTTAATAGGCACCATTGGCGGTGGTGTTATAGGTATAGCCATACTTACCTTTATCCCTAATCTTACTGTGCAGTTTATTTTCCTGGTGATATTTATGATGGGCGCCTACAGTTTTCAACGGCTTAATTATGTAGTGAGCGTAATTTTCATGACCCCGTATGTGCTTATCCTATTCAAGTTTTTAGGTGTGGGACTGTTAAATGTGGCGCAGGAAAGGATCATCGATACTATTATTGGCTCAACCATTGCCCTGGTAGCCAGCTACCTCATTTTCCCAACCTGGGAGTTTGAACAGATCCAGGAAACGCTTCGGGACGTCATTGTAGCCAACATCAATTACCTGGTTACCATTGCCGAAAGCATTTCGGGCAAAATGATCAGCATTACAACTTATAAGCTGGCGCGTAAAGAGGTTTATGTAAAATCGGCCAACCTTTCGGCCGCTTTTGAGCGCATGACATCAGAACCTAAAAGCAA
The DNA here is from genome assembly GCF_014643835.1 of Mucilaginibacter rubeus. Lineage (GTDB taxonomy): Bacteria > Bacteroidota > Bacteroidia > Sphingobacteriales > Sphingobacteriaceae > Mucilaginibacter > Mucilaginibacter rubeus. The sequence continues at coordinate 448,958 of NZ_BMKD01000002.1, forward strand.
ACAGCGTAAAATAAAGGATGTACATAAATTTGTGGTGCTTAACCATATCCTTTCATCATACATCGCTACCATTGCATCAGCACAAAGCAAAAAGGAAATCCCGGTTGCACACCCCGAAGCCATGAAGCTCATCAAAAAAAGTATAACCGTTTTGAACGATACCGGTCAAAAACTGCATGCTCAAAATATTGAATTTAATATAGGTAAAATCCCCCCTGTTAACCCGGAAGCTCTAAAGCCGGTAGCCCAGGCCGAAGATGCTTTGTTGAAAGAGCAATTGGGCTTTATCAATAAGATCAGCTACGATATTGCAAAGATTACGGATAGTATATTGCTTGAACCATGATTTAGAGGATTTAGGATTGCCCTGACGCCAGGTAATGTAGGGTAAAGACCTATAATCTCCTCTCTATAGTATCAGAATAATCTTCTAATCCTAAAAATCATGGCACAGCAATATGTTTAAACCTTTAAATTAAAATATTTCCAAATACAAAAAATACCGGGTTATGGGGATACGTTCATAATGATTTTTCCCTACTTTAGCCATTGATGATACCTGTTGTTTCAAAATTACCCCAAACCGGAACTACCATATTCACCATTATGTCGGCCCTGGCCAACGAACTGGGTGCAATAAATCTGTCGCAGGGTTTTCCTGATTATGACTGTTCGCCCGACCTGATTGAGCTTGTAAATAAAGCCATGAAAGAAGGGCATAATCAATACGCGCCCATGGCTGGTGTCATGGCTTTAAGAGAGCGTATTGCCGAAAAAACCGAAAAGCTTTACGGCGCGGTTTATAACCCCGAAACAGAGATTACCATCACTGCCGGTGGTACACAGGCCATTTTTACAGCTATAAGTGCTGTAATTCACCCCAACGATGAGGTGATCATATTCGAGCCGGCTTTTGACTGCTATGCCCCTGCCATAAAACTGATGGGCGGCGTTGTAAAATCGCTTGCCCTTGAGCCGCCTAATTACCGCATTGCATGGGACATGGTTAAGCGGTTGATCAACCAAAAAACAAAAATGATCATCCTTAACTCGCCTCATAACCCAACGGCAACTATTTTGCATAAGGAAGATATTGACGAGTTGAGCGCATTGGTAAAAAACCAGGATATCCTGATCCTTAGCGATGAGGTATATGAACACCTGATCTATGATGGCGAAACCCACCACAGCATGGCCCGCTACCCTGATCTGCAGCAGCGCAGCTTCATCGTAGCATCGTTTGGCAAGCCTTTTCATGCCACTGGCTGGAAGGTGGGCTATTGCATGGCGCCTGCTTATTTGATGAATGAGTTCAGGAAAATCCACCAGTTTTTGGTATTCGCCGTAAACACTCCTATTCAGTATGCCATCGCCGAGCATTTAAAAAACGAAGAAACTTATCTCGGCCTGGCCGAATTTTTCAAGGAAAAACGCGACTATTTTAGAAAAGGCCTTGAACAAAGCCGTTTTAAGCTTTTGCCATGTTCAGGATCATACTTTCAGTCAGTAAGTTACCGCTCTATTACCGACGAAAAAGATGCCGACTTTTCTATCCGTGTGGCAAAGGAGTTTGGGGTAGCGTCCATACCTGTTTCGGCCTTTTACAGCAAGGGGATTGATCACCATGTGTTAAGGTTTTGTTTCGCCAAAAGGCAAGAAACTTTAGATAAAGCCGTTGATAGGTTAATTCGAGTTTAATTTTTGGTTAATGATCCATAGTTTATGGATAATAGCCAGATCATAAGTTTGATTTTGGATCATGGTCCATAGTTCATGGATCATAGCCAAATTGTATAAGTTTTATCCGTATGGGTCAACCAATCATCATGCGTTTTTTGCCGTGATCCATGATCCATCAACTATGAACCAAATATTATGGAGAATCTTAAAATTACTGTTTTTCAAGGCTACCTTTTTTGGGAAAATACCGATAAAAATCTTCAGAATATTACCCTCAGGTTATCGGGAGGGATCCGCGAAAAAACAGATCTCATCATACTGCCCGAGATGTTCAGTACGGGTTTTACTATGAACGCTGCCGAATTGGCTGAGCCTATGAATGGCAAAACCATGCAATGGATGGAAAAAACAGCCAAACAATATGATTGTGTGATAACCGGGACTATTATTATTAAAGAAGGTGGCAAGTACTACAACCGGTTAATCTGGATGCGTCCTGACGGCAGTTATGAACATTACGACAAACGTCACCTCTTTGCACTTGGCCAGGAACACAATACCTACACCGCCGGCACCAAAAAGCTTTTCGTTGAACTTAACGGCTGGAAAATTTGCCCGGTAATCTGTTATGACCTGCGTTTCCCGGTGTGGCTGCGTAATATAGAAGCTAATCCTTACGATCTGCTCATCGTGGTTGCTAACTGGCCCGAGCGCAGGGCTGCACACTGGCGTACCCTGATACCTGCCCGTGCGGTTGAAAACCAGTCGTACGTGATAGCAGTTAACCGCGTAGGCCACGATGGAAACGAAATTTACCATAGCGGGGATTCCACCTGTATCGATCCTAACGGTAAGGTAGTTTACTATAAACGTGATGAAGAAGACCTTTATACTTTCAGTATCATAGGTGATGAGGTTGAAAAAGTACGCCGTGCACTACCTTTTTTGAAAGATGCGGATGATTTTGAAATAAATATCTGAAATAACCCTGATTCATGGGATTTGAAGATTTCTTGATTTTATCTGAACCGGAATTTGAAGAATTTATTGAATTGCCAGAATATAGAATTCAATAAATTCTTCAATTCGTTTAATTCGAGTTCAGACAGTTCCCCTTCTTACCATTAGTTTTCTTTCACTTCATACAAAATTCATAACCGTTTTGAAATTTTGTACTGTAGAATTGAAGAAGGAAACATGCGTACTATAAAATCCCTGCTATTTATATCACCGTTATTTTTTAGTTTATTAACACAAAAGGCCGAAGCACAAACAGATACGTTAAAGATCACTTTCCCTGATGCTGAAAAACAGTTCATTGAAAATAACCTGAGCCTGCTTGCCCAAAAGTATAATGTTGATGCCTCAAAGGCGCTCATTCAACAAGCTAAACTATGGGATAACCCAACCCTAAGCACCGATCAGAACATTCATGACGGCAGCACCAATAAATTTTTCAACCACTCAAACGGAGGCGGACAAATATTTGTCCAGTTAAACCAGGTGTTTGCCACTGCCGGCAAACGCGGCAAACAGGTAAAAGTAGCCGAAGACGATGCTAAAGTTCAGGAAGCCGCCTTTAATGACTTGATGCGTAACCTGCGTTATAATCTGCAGCTTGATTTTAGCCAGTTGGGCTCCTTGAATGCACAGCAATTAGTTTATCAAAACGAAATTAAATCAGCCACTGAACTGGTTAATGCTATTCAAAAATCATTTGATGTAGGTAATACCTCCATGAAGGACCTTATCCGCCTGAAAGCTCTATTGTTCGGTTTGCAAAATGACATGGTTGAAAATAACCGCCAGATCAATGATCTGCAAACAGAGCTTAAAACATTACTCCAAACCAAGGAAACCACATTTGTACAGCCTGTCATAAATGATAAGCCGGTTGAAACCGTTGATCTTGATGTGCAATCGCTCATTAGTCAGGCCATGACCAACAGGCCCGACTACCTGTCAAACCAATACCAGTTAAGTTCGGCTACCCATAACCTCGCTTATCAGAAAGCACTTGCAGTGCCTGATGTTACCTTAGGTGTATCCTACGATCAACACAGCAGCTACGCCGCGCACTACTATGGTTTACAAATTGGTTTCCCGATACCGTTGTTTAACCGCAACCAGGGCAATATCAAGTCGGCACAATACAATATCAAAAGCCAAGAGAGCACCCTGAAACAAAATGAATTCCAGCTTAAAAATGATGTAGTTGCTGCTGTTAATCAATATAAGCTAAACGTGCAGTTGTTCTCAACCCAGCAAATCTCCTTTAATGAGCAGTACGACAAACTGTTTGGCGCAATGCTCAAGAGCTTCCAGCAGCGCCAGATAAGCCTTGTGGAGTTTGTAGACTTTTTTGACACCTATAAGGACACCAAATTAAAAATATTGCAACAGCAATTCAACCTGCAAAAAGCAATTGCCGACCTCAATTTTGCCGTTGGCACAACCGTAATAAAATCCTGACTAAACTTTTAAGACTTACTATGATGAAAAGAGAAACGCTGTTTTCCGGCATCTCAGCTTTGCTACTACTTGCCGCTTGCAAAGGCAAGACACCTCCCGCTGTTGAAAACAAACAGGTAACTGTGAGTGATTCGATGGCTAAAATTATCACAATCGATACTGCCAAAATCGCTACCATAAAAAATGAGCTTACACTTTCGGGCGAGGTATCATATGATGACAACACTGTTGTTAAAGTATTCCCTTTTTCAAGCGGGCAGGTGTTAGATGTAAAAGTTTCGCTGGGCGATAAAGTGAGCAAAGGCCAAACCCTCGCCATTGTACGCAGCGCTGATGTTGCAGGTAATTATACCGACCTGAGCTCGTCAAAATCCGACCTTGCTATTTACAAACGCCAGCTTGAACAGGCCGAATACCTCTACAAAAACGGCATCTCAAGCGAGCGCGATTATACCGAGGCTAAAGAAAATTTCAACAAAGCCGAAGCCGCCTACAACAAAGTAAAAGAGCAGATTGCAATCAACGGCGGCGGTAATACCAGCCCCGGCGGTACATTGGTGATCAAAGCGCCTGAAAGCGGTTTTGTGGTTGAAAAAAATATTACGGCAGGCGGCTATATCCGTCCGGATAATAATAACAGCATGTTCACCATTTCCAACATGAAAGATGTTTGGATTTGGGCAAACGTGTTTGAATCAGACATTAGCCGTGTTAAAGTTGGTTATACCGCGAAGGTTACCACTATCGCTTATCCGGATAAGGTATTTACCGGCAAGGTAGACGCCGTTAGTTCTGTACTCGATCCGGACAACAAGGTATTGAAAATCAAAATAGTACTACCTAACGATGGCATGCTGCTTAAGCCGGAGATGTTCACCAGTGTGGTAATAGCCAACAGCGAAAAAGCGCAGTCGGTTGCTATACCAGCTAAAGCCGTTGTTTATGACAATAGCAAAAACTTTGTAGTGGTTTATAACAATAAAGACGATTTGAAGGTGCGCCAGGTAGCGGTTATCAAAACCGTTGAAGACACCACCTATATATCATCAGGTTTGCAAGCCGGTGATAAGATCATCTCAAAAAACCAGCTGCTTTTTTATGATGCCATTGCCGGCAACAACTAACAGGTGGATAAACCAAAAATTGCCTGGTTTTAAAACCAGGCATTTACGTTTTTAAAATACAAAGACAACAATGAACAAGTTCATCAAAAATATTATATACTTCTCGCTCAGGCACCGTTACTTTGTGTTTTTTATGACACTGGTATTGGTAGCTTTGGGTGTGTGGAGCTATACCAACACTCCTATCGAGACTTTTCCCGACGTTACCAATACGCAGATCATTATTATAGCCCAATGGCCGGGCCGCAGTGCCGAAGAAATGGAAAAAATGGTTACCATACCAATGGAAACCGTTTTAAACTCGGTGCAAAAAAAGGCTAACCTCCGTACCACATCATCTTTCGGTTTATCATACATCCGTATTATTTTTGATGATGATGTTGATGATGCGTTTGCCCGCCAACAGGTATTAAGCCGCTTGGGCAACGCTGATTTACCTGATGGTGTTAAACCCGAGGTTGAACCGCCATACGGCCCAACAGGTGAAATTTTCCGTTACACCCTAAAAAGCCACACCAAATCTTTGCATGACCTTACCGCTATACAGGATTGGGTGCTTGACCGCCAGTTTAAATCAATCCCCGGCGTAGCTGATGTGAACAGTTTTGGTGGCGAGGAAAAAACTTATGAAGTGAGTGTAAACCCTTCGCTGTTACAAAAATACGGTCTTACTTCGCTTGATGTTTACACGGCCCTTAATCGTAGTAACATTAACGTAGGTGGTGATATCATCGAAAAAAACGACCAGGCTTATGTAGTGCGTGGTATTGGCTTAATTAATAATATCGAAGAAATTCAGAATATTATTATCAAAAACGTTAATAACGTTCCTATCCTGGCCCGTGATATTGCCGAGATTAAAGAGGGTGGTTTACCGCGTTTAGGCCAGGTGGGCCGGGATAAAAACAACGACGTTATTGAAGGTATTGTGGTAATGCGTAAAGGTGAAAACCCTGCTGAGGTATTAAAGCTCATTAACCAGAAAGTTGTCGACCTCAACAAAAGCGTGTTACCTGCCGATGTAAAGATCTCCACCTTTTATGATCGTACCAACCTGATGGATTTTTGTACCGAAACGGTGATCCATAATTTATGCGAGGGTATTATCCTGGTAACCGTTATCGTATTCCTGTTTATGGCCGATTGGCGCACAACGCTCATTGTTGCTATCATTATACCGCTGGCATTATTGTTTGCTTTCATCTGTTTACGATTAAAGGGAATGAGCGCCAACCTGCTCTCTATGGGTGCAGTCGATTTTGGTATTATTATAGATGGCGCGGTGGTGATGGTTGAGGGGATCTTCGTGGCGCTTGATCACCGGGCTAAGGAAGTAGGGATGCAAAAATTCAACGGGTTGGCTAAACTTGGCCTATTCAAAAATGTCGGCGCCGAGATGGGTAAAGCGATCTTCTTCTCCAAGCTTATCATCCTTACCTGTTTGGTACCAATTTTCGCTTTCCAAAAGGTTGAAGGTAAAATGTTCTCTCCGCTGGCTTACACTTTGGGTTTTGCTTTGCTTGGCGCGTTGATCTTTACCCTTACCCTGGTACCAGCTTTGTCAAGTATCTTACTTAACAAAAATGTAAGGGAGAAGCATAACCCGGTAGTGATATTCTTTGAAAACGGTATCCGCCGTATGTTTAGCTACACTTACCGTAACCAAAAACTGAGTCTCATTGTAGCAATAGCCTTTATGTCGGTTACCTTCTTTTCGGCTAAGTTTTTAGGTTCGGAATTCCTTCCGCAGCTTAACGAGGGCGCCCTGTGGGTAACCGCGCAGCTGCCAATGAGTACCTCGCTGGAAAGTTCGGTTAAGGTAACTGATAAAATGAGGCAGATCCTTTCAACCTTCCCCGAAGTGAAACAAACCCTGTCGCAGGTTGGCCGTACCAACGACGGTACCGACCCGAAAGGTTTCTTTAACGTTCAGATCCAGGTTGACCTTCTGCCTAAAAAAGAATGGAAACGAAGCATCAGCCAAGAAGAGCTGATAGCCGAAATGGATAAAAAACTGAGTCAGTTTCCGGGTATTGTATTTAACTATTCGCAGCCTATTATCGATAACGTAGCCGAAGCAGTTGCCGGCGTACCGGCATCTATGGCAGTAAAAATATTCGGGCCTGATTTCCAGGTGCTTGATCAGAAGGCCGACTCGGTAATGGCTGTGCTCAAGAAGATCCATGGTGTTGAAGACCTTGGTATTTTACGAAACCTCGGTCAGCCGGAGTTTCGTATTGAGCTTGACCAGCGCAAGATGGCACTTTACGGTGTGTCTACTGCCGATGCCAACTCGGTTATTGAGATGGCGATAGGCGGTAAAGCAGCCTCGCAGCTTTATGAAGGCGAACGTAAATTTGATATCCGGATCCGTTATCAAAAACAATTCAGGGATACTCAAAGCAAAATTGAGAACCTGATGGTACCGACACTTAACGGTTCAAAAATTGCAATCAAAGAGATTTCCAAAATCACCACATTAACCGGCCCTGCATTTATTTACCGCGATAACAACATGCGTTACATCGCTGTGAAATTCTCGGTGCGTGGCCGCGACTTAGGTAGCACTATAGCCGAAGCGCAGGAAAAAGTAGGCGCCGCTGTAAAACTTGACCAGGGATATTCATTTACCTGGAACGGTGAGTTTGAAAACCAGATCAGGGCATCAAATACATTAGCGCACGTAGTGCCTGTATGTTTACTGGTGATATTCCTGATCCTGTTCATCACCTTCGGTAACGCTAAAGATGCAGTGTTGGTTATCCTGAACGTGCCGTTTGCGTTGATAGGCGGTATTTTAGCATTACATATTACTAATACAAACTTTAGTATATCAGCTGGTATTGGTTTCATTGCCTTGTTTGGCGTATGTATTCAGAATGGTGTGATTCTGATCTCAGTGTTTAAGAAAAACATTGAAGAAAAAATGCACCTTGATGAGGCCATTATGCAAGGCGTGATATCACGTGTGCGCCCGGTAGTGATGACCGCGCTGATGGCTGCCATTGGTTTAATGCCAGCGGCTATCTCAACCGGTATTGGTTCGGAAACTCAGAAACCGCTGGCTATAGTAGTTATAGGTGGGCTTGTGACATCTACCATACTAACCTTATTGATATTACCTATTATTTACGCAATCGTGTACCGTTTAATACACCTTCGTGAAAACCGTAAGCTGCTGAAAAAAGTAGGTATGATAAAAGGATAAAACTGAACACTAATTATTTCGAATTAAATCGAATTTCACGAATTAGTTATTCTAAAACAAATAGCGATAGGGATATGCCTGTCGCTATTTGTTTTTAGTGACCATTTATTACACTAATAATAAAATAGGGAACTTTCCTGTTAGTAAATATTCGTGGTAATTAGTGTAATTTGTGCACACTCAAATCATATAATTGGTTTTAAATAATATGTCATTGATCAAACCTGTATTCCGCTCTGCTTTGCCGGTCGCCCTGTTGCTTGTTCTGCCTTTTTTATCATTGGCACAAAAGAAAAAAGAGAAGGAAAAAGACTACGCCCAACTGGTTGATCCATTTATAGGTACTGGCGGACATGGGCATACTTATCCCGGTGCGGTGAGGCCTTTCGGCATGGTACAGCTTAGTCCGGATACCCGGTTGGAGGGTTGGGATGGCTGTTCCGGTTATCATTATACCGATAGCCTGGTATATGGTTTCTCGCACACGCACCTGAGCGGTACCGGTGTGCCTGATTACTGTGATGTATTGTTTATGCCAACCACCGGCGATCCTAAATTTAAAAACACCGAATACCGCTCGCACTTCAGCAAAAAGAATGAGAGTGCCACACCAGGTTATTATAAAACACTGCTCGATAAATATAATATTGGCGTTGAGCTAACTGCAACTACCCGTGTAGGTATGCATCGCTACACTTACCCTTCAACCGATAAGGCAAATATCATTATCGATTTGCAGCACCGCGATGAGGTTTTGGATTCATGGATAGAAGTGGTAAATGATCATGAATTACGTGGTTTCCGTATGTCGAAATCTTGGGCCGATAAACAGCAGGTATATTTTTACGCTAAGTTTTCAAAGCCTTTTAAAACTTACGGTATTGCTTTAAATAACCAGATACAAAATGGCCAAAGCAAAGCACAGGGCAAGAATGTAAAGCTGTTTTTGCAGTTTGATAATCCCGGCGAAGTGATCAGCAAGGTGGGTATCTCGTCGGTAAGCACCGAAGGTGCTTTAAAAAACCTGGATGCAGAAATACCTGATTTCGACTTTAAAAAAATTCAGAAAGATGCCAAAATAGCCTGGAACCATGAATTGAATAAGATTCAGGTAGAGGGCGGCGCACCGGCCCCGGCAACCCAAACCCAACCCGTAGGCGGAACCAGCCCCTACAGTTATGCTCCTCCTGCTAAAAAAGTAGTGCAGCCAGACTATGCTAAAATCAAACAAACCGTATTTTATACCGCCTTATACCACAGCATGGTTGCTCCCAATATTTACAGTGATGTGGATGGGCAATACCGTGGTATGGATCAACAGGTACATACAGCTCAGGGATTTGATTATTACACCGTGTTTTCCTTATGGGACACCTACCGGGCTGAGAACCCGCTGCTTACGCTGATAGACCGCAAGCGCACGCTCGATTTTATCAAGAGTTTTATGGCGATGTATGATCAGGGCGGCTTATTACCGATATGGCCGCTTGCGAGTACCGAAACTTATTGCATGATCGGCAATCATTCTATCCCGGTTATAGTGGATGCTTACGCGAAGGGCATTCGTGATTTTGATGCCGAGAAAGCTTTCACCGCCATGAAAGCCGCCGTAAACCGTAACCAGTTTGGGCTGGATAATTATCGCCAAAACGGAGCTGTTCAATCAGACGAAGAAGATGCGTCTGTGTCTAAAACATTGGAGTATGCTTATGACGATTGGTGTATAGCCCAAATGGCAAAAATGCTCAATAAAACCGACGATTACACCCAATACATTCAGCGGGCACAATACTGGAAAAACGTCTTCAACAATCAGAATACTTTTATGCAAGCCCGTACCAACGGCGGCTGGCTGGAGCCTTTCGACCCTGCAGAGATCAACGGCAATTATACCGAGGGCAACTCCTGGCAGTATTCGTTCCTGGTACCCCACGATGTAGGAACCCTGATTGATAAAATGGGCGGCAAACAGGCATTTGAAAATAAGCTCAATGAATTGTTTAGCACACAATCAAAACTTAGCGGCAGTGACATTCCCGATGTAAGCGGATTGATAGGCCAATACGCCCATGGCAACGAACCAAGTCATCACATGGCGTACTTATATAATTTTACCGACTCGCCGGATAAAACCCAGTTTTATGTGAGCCGTATTTTGCGGGAAGAATACAGCAACAAACCTGATGGTTTAGCCGGTAATGAGGATTGCGGGCAAATGTCGGCCTGGTATGTGATGAGTTCTTTAGGAATTTACAACATTGCACCCGGTCAGCAGGATTTTCAGATCGGGATCCCGCAGTTTGATAAGGCAGTGATCAATTTGGAGAACGGCAAAAAATTCAGCATTATTAACCCCGGCGCCGGCATTACCCGCAGCAATATCTATCTGCAGGGCATGAACCTTGATAAAAAGGTGTACAGTAAGCTTTTTATCAACTACGATGATATTATCAAAGGCGGGGATTTTGAAGTATTTACCGGCAGGCTGGCTAATAAGATCTTTACCCAGGATCTGGAAAAACCAGTTTCAAAGATTACGGATAACCTTATCGTACCTAATCCTTACATTATATCGCCCGCCAGGTCATTCAAGCAGCCGTTCAGCATCCAGATCAAAGATCAGGATACTGATGCAAAAATCTATTACACACTCGATGGCTCTGCTCCTACTGCATCGTCAACACCTTATACACAGCCAATTACTATTAGCGATGACATCACTGTAAAAGCCATTGCCATAAAGGAGGGCAAAAGCAGCTTTATTGACGAAGCAAGTTTTATTAAACTCCGCAACGATATTAAGCTAACTATACTGAATAAATACCTGCCTAATTACGCAGCAAAAGGCGATGAAACATTAATTGATGGACAGCACGGCACTACCAACTGGCGTTTAGGCAATTGGCAGGGTTACCAGGGAAAGGATTTTATAGCCATCGTTGATATGAGCGCGGTTAAACCGATCAAACAAATTAGCGTCAGTACCTTGCAGGATAGCCGCGCCTGGATTGTGTTCCCTAAATATGTACAGTTCTGGACATCAAATGATGGCAAAACTTACAAACTGGCGACCACCATTAACACCAAAGTTGATATTAAAGATACCAACGTGCAAACGCAGGAATTTACTGCGCCGTTAAACACCAGTGCCCGTTATATTAAACTGATAGCCAAGCAATACGGCCAGCTACCCGACTGGCATGAGAACAAAGGCAATCAATCCTACATTTTTGCCGATGAAATAACAATAGAGTAATGATTTGATGTGCGGATAAATAAAGTCTGCTATGAGATATCATTTAAAAATGAATAAAACTATTTCATTTTTAAACGGTTAGCTTTATACAAAAAACTTTACCACACATGGAAAATTACAAACCTACCTCTGACGACGGTAAGACCGCCGGCATCATCAGTTATTTTACGCTTATTGGATGGCTTATTGCCTACTTTGCGTTGTACACTAATAATAAAACACCGCTGGCTGCCTACCAGATGAGACAAACATTATTGTTTCATCTCGTTTCAATCGTAATTTCATGGCTTGCCGGTTTTATTATAGGCATGGCCTTTGTAACATCAGGAATATTCATAGGTGCGTCAATCCTTTGGATTATACGTTTAGGCTTACTGATAATATGGGTTATCGGCTTAATTGGTGCTGTTAATGGCGAAAGAAAACCGATGCCGCTTATTGGAGAGCCCGCACAAAATATGTTTTCGGGCATTTAAGATTCAGAATACCATCGCAGACTTACGAAATTTTGAAAATTTCGTAAGTCTTAATATTTCCGTTATTGCTTTTCTAACAACTGTTTAGCCTCCTGTAGTTTTTCCATTTCGTCTTTAGGCAAAACAGGGAATTCCAGCTTCAACTTTTTCAAGGTATCTCTGATTATAGTTGATATCGCGATGCGCGTAAACCATTTCTTATCAGCCGGGATAACATACCAGGGGCAATCATCTGTAGCGGTTTCGTTAATGGCTTTTTCATAAGCTTTCATATACTCATCCCAATGCTCCCGTTCTGCAATATCGCTGGCCTGGAACTTCCAATTTTTTTTAGGGTTATCTATTCGCTTTAAAAACCGCTTTTTTTGCTCCTGCTTTGAAACATTAAGGAAAAATTTGATCACAACAGTACCGCTATTACAGATATGCTTTTCAAAATTGCGGATGCTCTCATACCGTTGTTCCCAAAACTGTTTATCAATATCTTCTACTTGTTTTATCGCGGGGTTATTTTCTTTTAAAACAAGCTCCGGATGGACTTTAACGACAAGCACATTTTCATAATGCGACCTGTTATGGATACCAATACGCCCTCTTTCAGGCAGGGCTTTATAATGTCGCCATAAAAAATCATGGTCATAGTCTTCTGAACTGGGCTGTTTAAAGCTATACACCTGGCAACCCTGCGGGTTTATGCCCGACATGGTGTGCGCTATAGCACTGTCTTTCCCGGCAGCATCCATCGCCTGAAAAATAATAAGCAATGAATAACTATTTGAGGCATAAAGTTGCGCCTCCAATTTAGAAGTTTCAGCTATCAGTTCATCCAAAACAGACCGAGCATCTTCTTTTTCATAACCATCACTAAATGCAGGATCATGATCATTCAGTGAAAATTTGCTATTACTTGGTACTTTAAATTGTTCTGTTAAACTTTTCATATAAATAGATATCCGTACAAAGTACAAAAACCACATTAAAGTTTTAGCAACTTGATTTCAAATACACGCGGCAACTTTCAATAGGCGATTTTTTATATCCAAACAGCTTTTGATTTATTTATTGTGTACTTTGCACAATATAAATATGTATTATGCCAGTGTTAACCTAAAATTTACCTGTCTATTTTACGTTGTTTATATTTGTTAAACTGCACTATGATATAGTGTCATAATTTTACATCTTTACCCAATGTTCAGACGTATACGCAACCGATTTCTGAGATATTTTGTCATATTCATTTACTTCGTAATTATATTCTTTTGTTCTATTGAGCTTAACTTCCTTTGGCTTTTCGGATACTCACCTGACATGCAGGATATTAAAAGCCCCGTACTTTCGGTGGGATCAGAAGTTTACACTGCCGATGGAAAGCTAATAGGCCAATATTACAAGGAGAACCGCTCACCAATTGAATTTAAAGAGATCTCCCCCAACCTCATAAACGCCCTTGTGGCAACTGAGGATGTACGGTTTTACAGTCACGGCGGCGTAGATTTTTACTCCTTTTTTACCAGTGTACTCTCAACAGCCAAAGGCGACCGCCGCGGCGGCAGTACCATAACCCAGCAGTTAGCCAAAAACCTTTTTGAAACACGTAAAAAGAAATCGCAGGGCGTCATTAAGCATATCCCGGTACTGCGTACCATTGTTTATAAATGCAAGGAATGGCTTACCGCTTTTAAAATTGAGCACGTTTACAGCAAGCAGCAAATATTGACGCTGTACTTCAATACCGTGCCCTTTGGCAACAATTCATACGGTATTAAAACAGCATCGTTAAAATATTTTAATAAGCAGCCCGGCACCTTAAACCCTGCCGAATCAGCCTTACTTATCGGCATGCTGAAAGCCACATCGAGCTACAACCCCATTAAAAATCCGCAGCGCGCTACCGAAAGGCGCAATACTGTATTGGGACAAATGGAAAAATATAAGTTCCTCACTGCCGACCAGTATAAAAGTAACGTCGCATTGCCACTCGGGCTCGACCTGAGTTATGTTGAAGACGACTCCCACGGCGATTCATACCTGCGCCGCGCCGTTGAGAAATGGCTGGATAAATGGTGTAAGGAAAATGATTACAACCTTTATGAAGATGGCCTGAAGATCTATACTACCATCGATTCAAAAATGCAGCAATATGCCGAAGAAGCTGTTACCGAAAAAATGAAGATGCTGCAAAAACGCTTCTATAACCTTTGGGGGAACAAAAATCCGTGGCGCGATTCAAAAGGCGTTGAGATCAAAGATTTCATCCTCAAAAACGAACAAAGGCTCCCTATTTACAAGCTACTTGAAAAAAAATACGGCGGTGATACGATTAAGATCCAGGATTACTTTAAAACGAAAAAACGGATGACCGTGTTTACCTGGCATGGAGAACAGGACACTACTTTTTCTACTATAGATTCTATAAAATATTACGCTAAGATCCTGAACACCGGCATGATGACACTGGAGCCATCAACCGGTAAAATAAAAGTTTGGATTGGTGGTATCGATCATCGTTTCTTTAATTACGATCACGTAAACCAAAGCCGCAGACAGGCAGGCTCCACCTTTAAGCCATTTGCCTATTTAACAGCGCTTGATAATGGCTTTACCCCTTGCGATAAGTTTACCGACAAGCCGGTATCCATCAAGTACAAAGACAATGGCGAGGACAAAGTTTGGGAGCCTAACAATGCCGACTTCCATTTCTCCTATCGTGAAATGTCACTGCGCTGGGCTATGGGTAAATCTGTAAATTCCATTACGGCACAACTAACCGAAAAAGTGGGCTGGGATAAAATTGTGGAATATGCTCACCGCTGCGGCATCGAAAGCCCTTTAAAGTCCGTTCCATCGGTATCATTGGGTTCAAATGATGTTTCGGTTTATGAAATGGTTAGGGCTTATAGCACCTTTCTTAACAAGGGTGAAAAATTGGATCCGTTACTGGTCACTAAAATCACTGATCAGCAAGGCAATGTGATACAGGAGTTTAAGCTTAAAACCGAGAAAGTCTTAAGTGAAGAAACTGCCTGGCTGATGCTTTACATGTTCCGCGGGGGGATGGAAGAACCTGGCGGAACCTCACAGGCGCTTTGGGAATACAACGGCCTTTGGAAAAAAGACAACCAGATAGGCGGCAAAACCGGTACATCATCCGATTATGTGGATGGCTGGTATATGGGTATCACCAAAGATCTGGTAACAGGCATTTGGGTTGGTGCTGATGACCGTTCAGTACACTTTACCACATCCGAAACCGGCGAAGGCTCACATACGGCGTTGCCTATCTTCGGCAGGTTTATGGAAAAAGTATATGCCGATCAGTCGTTAGGTTATACTTACGGACCATTCCCCAAACCATGGACCAAGATCACCAAAACTTATAATTGCCCATCGCCGCATATTGAAGAAGATACAACTTCAACTGATAGCATAAGCAACCCTATTGATACAACAGGCGTAACACCTGTACAGGAAAACAATCCGGAAAACCCGGAAAGCACACCGCCTAATAACCAACGGTAAACGGATACAGGCGTTTTTTTCCATACTGTGAAGAGAAAATGAATAAGGTTGTTTTTTGAACTAAGAACAACCTTATTTTATTAAATTAGCCATATCTATTTAGTTAAATAATATATGAATAAAGTTTACTCACTTTTCAATAGAGTTAAAAAGCACACCATTATATTCATTTGTTTTGTTGGCTCGCTGTTGATAAGCATCAATGCCAGGGCACAATATTTTGGCCAAAACAAGGTAAGGTACAAAAACCTTAAGTTTAACGTTTATAAAACCCCTCACTTCGAGATTTACTATTACCTGAAAAACGATAGTATGGTAAAACGCTTTGCCCAGGAAAGTGAGCTTTGGTATACCTTGCACCAACAAGTTTTCAGAGATACCTTTAAACACGCCAACCCGATAATCCTATACGCCAACCATCCCGATTTTCAGCAAACAACCGCTATTGATGGTGAAATTAGCGTTGGCACCGGCGGTGTTACCGAAGGCCTTAAAAACCGTGTGGTAATGCCGGTGATGGAAACCAACCAAACCACAAGGCACGTAATAGGCCACGAGCTGGTGCATGCGTTTCAGTATCGCCTGCTGATGGGACATGATTCGTCCGAATATGAAAATATAAACAACATTCCGCTTTGGATGATTGAGGGTATGGCCGAGTACCTGTCCTTAGGTAAGAAGGACAGCTATACAGCCATGTGGATGCGTGACGCGTATTTGAACCATGATATCCCTACCGTTCGCGATCTTACCGAAAGCAGCAAATACTTCCCTTATCGTTATGGCGAAGCATTCTGGTCATTCATAGGTTCAACTTATGGTGATACGGTTGTAGTGCCCTTCTTTAAAAACGCGGCCAAATACGGTTTAGAGTATGGCATCAGGCGTACGTTTGGTTATGATGATCGCACCCTCTCCCGACTTTGGAAAAACTCTATCGAGGCTACTTATAAACCCTTTTTAAAGGATACCACTCAAACACCTAAAGGCATCAAACTGGTTGACAGTAAAAACGGTGGCGACCTTGTGGTTGCCCCGTCCGTTAGTCCCGATGGTAAATATGTCGCCTTTTTATCAGCCAAAAGTTTATTCAGCATTGATCTTTATTTGGCCGATGCTAAAACAGGGCGCATATTACGAAAACTCACGAGTAAGGTATCCAATACCCATATTGATGAGTTTAACTTCATCGAATCGGCGGGTGCATGGTCGCCGGATGGAACTAAATTTGCATTTAGCGTATTTAGCAAGGGCCGTAACAGGCTTGATGTAGTTGACCTGAAAAGCGGCAATGTAATTGACGATATTTCGATGGAGCAGGTAGGTCAGTTCAGTAACGTTTCATGGTCGCCCAATGGCAAGGATATTGTTTTCCAGGGATTGGTTGAAGGGCAGAGCGATTTGTATTCTTATAACTTCGATACCAAAAAGATTACGCAGCTTACCAACGATAAGTTTTCTGATTACCAGCCAAGCTATTCGCCGGATGGTAAAAAGATCATCTTTTCAAGCGACAGGACTACGTACGATCAAAGCCTGGAACAGGATATCCCTTTTAACCTTGCCGAACTTGATCTAACAACGGGAAAAGTAACCGATATTAAGATCTTCAATGGCGCAAACAATCTGAACCCGCAATATTCGGCTGATGGCAAGCAGATCTACTTCCTGTCAAACCGCGATGGCTTCCGTAACCTTTACCGCTATACTATCGCGTCGCGTCAGATAGAACAAATGACCAACCTGTTTACCGGCATCTCCGGCATTACAGAATATTCACCGGCATTAAGTATTTCCAATCACGATGATGTGGTTTACTCTTACTATCGCGCGCAAAAATATTCCATTTATAACGCCAAAGCGTCCGACTTTACTCCTGTTGTTGTGCAGCCGGGTGAAGTTAACTTTGCAGCAGGCACTCTGCCGCCAAACCGCTCTGTTGGCGTCGACCTGATCAACTCTAACCTGAACAACTTTTTAGCCTACCGTAAAATCCCGACTGATTCTGTTAAAGCAATCCCATTCCGTTCAAAATTCAAACTTGATTACCTTGCCGGTAGTGGTATAGGTGTTGGTGTAAGTAACTTCTATGGCACGAGTCTTTCAAGCGGGATCCAGGGTGTATTTAGTGATATTTTAGGCCGCAACCAGATCTTTGCCGCGGCATCGGTAAACGGGCAGATCTATGATTCAGGTGCTGCTGTAACCTACGTAAATCAAACCGGCCGCTGGAACCTTGGTGTGGGCGTTTCCCACATCCCTTACCAGTTCGGCTTCAATACAACCACTTACCCGGTAAGGAATGTGGGCGGTAAAAATCAAACCGTTTATTCTGATAACATTGACATTATCCGCAATTTTGAGGATGCGGGCAGGGTGTTTACCTCATACCCTATTTCCAGGACAACACGCTTTGAAGTGAGCGGAGCAGCCTCACACAACTATTACCGTGTTGACCGTTACAGCGATTATTACCTGCTTGATACCGCTATGGTAAATGGCAAACCCCAGGTAGGTATTGGTAACTACATCACATCCGACAGGAAAAAAATCCCTAACGAAGAAGAGTCTGCAACCCTTAATCAAAACTACGGTTCCACTTATTTCTATAACTTAAAATCATATTCCATTTTAACGCTTTCAACCGCGCTAATTGGTGACAACTCATTTTTTGGCGTTACAGCACCGTTGAATGGTTTCAGGTACAGGCTGGAAGCCGGTTATAATTTTGGCACCTATAAGTTCTTTGCGCCAACAATTGATGTAAGAAAATATGTACGTACAGCACCGGTTACCTTTGCTGCCAGGTTTTTTGCAACCGGTCGTTTTGGCGACGATAAAGGGCTTTATCCATTATTTGTGGGCTATCCTTTTTATATCAGGGGTTACGAAGGCCAAACATTTTATAACAACGGCAAGGCTTCGACTAATGGCTTTACTATCGATCAATTATCAGGCAGTCGTTTAGCTGTGTTTAACTTTGAGGTGCGCTTGCCATTTACCGGTCCCGAAAAATTGGCTGCTATTAAATCCAAATTCCTGTTTACCGATCTTAACTTGTTTTTTGATGCGGGATTGGCCTGGAATGCCGGCGATCATATCTATTTTCAGAAAGATCCTCCGGTGATTGGTCAGCAGGATTTTATAAACTCTGATGGTACTACTACAACACAAAACATTTACGGCCGGGTACCTGCATTGAGTGCAGGTATTTCCCTGCGAATAAACGTTTTTGGTGCCTTTATATTAGAGCCTTACCTGGCTGTTCCATTTAACCGCAGCGATGTTAAAAAACCGTTGTTTGGTTTAGGTTTTACACCAGGTTGGTAATATGTAATATCACTTATATGATGATAAAACAGAAAAAGCGGCTGCATGGCCGCTTTTTCTGTTTTATATGCCTAACAATAAGCTATGACAATAAAAGATGAGCTGTCTCCATCCATTTCTTAATCAATGCGACGCGGTCTTTCATAAACTTAGGCCCCCAGAACAAATTCGACCAGTCATCAAAGTTTTCATACTGAAAGCCAAAATAAAACACCCAAAATCCAAAACCTAAATATGGTATGGCTGCTATTTCTTCATTTGATAAGGGCCGTACTTTACAGTAATTATTAACAAAAGTCCGGAAAGCATCACGCGCTTCTTGCTCAGTGATTTTTCCGTAGGTAAACTCTAAAAAATAGTGAATAAAAAAAGATGTAATATCATAAGCCAACAGACCTTTACCTACGAAATCAAAATCAAAAAAAGTTATTTCACCCGCATCATCGAAATGAAAGTTTTTCGGAAGAAAATCAAAATGGCAATAGCCATAGCTAAAACCTTCATCAAACTGATTATACCTCTCCATTACTTCAGCGGCAGTTTGCTTTAAATAGGCATGGTCATCTTCAAGGCCTGCAAATGCAGGCTCAAGTATTTTAAGTGGATTAACGATAACAGTTTCTATTGAGTACGTATGACGGTGATAGCTAAGTTCAATTGCAGATGTAATATTATGTATCACAGCCATCTCCCTTCCAACGGTTTCAATCTGCCGATCATTCATAGTATAAACAACGTTACCTTGTGCCCATGCAAACAAAACACCATACCGGGTTCCTTCAGCAGCATTGAATACCTGTAACATTTCACCGCTTTTATCAGAGATAGGTCGGGACACTTTTGCACCTCTTTGAAATAGGATAGTTAATAACTCTACCTCGCCTTTGATCTCTTCCAGCTTTCGGTGCGCATCCCTGTAAATTTTAAAAATGTACTTTTCGGCTGCATTTTCTATAATATAAGTGTCGCTCACATTGCGGATCAATAACCGGCACGTTGTATGACTTAAACCATAACTTTCCTGAAGTTTTATATTCAGTGCTTTTGATGATAAGGTTGAGTATTGCGTAGGGAAGATTTCCATAGGTTAACAAAGGTAGCTTATAATCTACAACCCGGCTATCCATTTTAAAACCTATTTATATTTTGTATGTTTAACCTATAACCTACACACTATGAAAAAGTTACTGCTTTTAATATCCATTGTATTTTGCCCGGCATTATTGCTGGCCCAAACCGACAGCAAAAGCAGTAATACAACAACAATGCTTCCTGCCAATGATATTGTAAAAAACATATCTGTAGCGCCCAATACGCATACATTTTATATTTTCATTCAAAAAACAAACCTCGCACTCACTTACACAAGCCGCGGGCCTATCACCGTATTTGTACCGATTGATGGCGGGTTTAGCGACATGCCTACCGGTAAGTTCGACTCCCTTGCCAAACCTGCGCATATTTGGGAACTTACAGATTTAGTAGCTTATCATGCCATTGCAGGACAGCTAAAGGCAAGAGACATTCAGAAAAAGATCAATAAAGGAAAAGGCATAGCCACATTTACCACACTTTCGGGTGGTAAATTATTCGCTAAAATAGATAGCAACAGTAATATTGTTTTGATTGACGGCAATGGCGGTAAAAGTACAATCAGTCAGGTTGATATTAAACAAAACAACGGTATAGTACATCTGGTAAACAAAGTACTGGTACCCAAAAAGAAGCTCATATAAACAGACTGCCAAATGACAATCCCCATATAATAAAATTTCGTATTTGAGTTAAAGCATATAGTAGTTTCCGGCAACGAAAAGGAAGCATCTATAATTAAGATAACATCAAAACATAATGGGTTATGAAAACACTCATCTTAACAGTGATAGCTTTAAGTATCCTGATAGCATTTGGATGCCAAAATACCAACGGACAGGACGCTAAACGTAAACTGAGCAAACCTGCCGATGAATGGAAAAAGACGCTTACATCCAATCAATACCATATTATGGTTGAAAGCGGCACCGAGCCTCCCTATCAGAACGAGTATTGGAACAATCATGAAAAAGGTGTTTACGTAAGCGCCGCAACCGGCGATACGCTATTCACCTCTGATGACAAATTTGATAGCGGTACGGGCTGGCCAAGTTTTGTTAAACCTGTCGACTCGAAAAAAGTAGCAATAATTACTGATAACAGCTACGGCATGAGCCGTGATGAAGTTATTGAAAAAAGTACAGGCTTACACCTTGGCCACGTATTTGATGACGGACCTGCCGACCGCGGCGGCAAAAGGTACTGCATGAACTCAGGGGCTTTAAAATTTATTAAAAAGCCATAACCCTGCGGTTCACATTTAAGGACGGGCGTAGCTGCGGCCTTACACGTAAGCCCTGCTCATATTTTAACCCAATGGTCAAATCTATCCAGTCGGCATTAACAGATCTGATCATTTTTTCTTTTTGCGGGCGTGTAAAAGTGCTCACCACTTTAAAACGTTCCATTGCCTGCTCTTCGGTATTGATCTCCTCAAAGTAAACCAAACGGTTAAGCTGCTGCGCATTGTCGAAAAACAAAGTCGGCATTTCGCTGTAAAACTGGATGGTTTTCATCAGGTCTGAACATAAGCCTACATGCAGATTTTTACGGTTCCTGTCGGTAATGATATAAACAAAACGTTTCATTTTATGATAAAA
The DNA here is from genome assembly GCF_014643835.1 of Mucilaginibacter rubeus. Taxonomy (GTDB): domain Bacteria; phylum Bacteroidota; class Bacteroidia; order Sphingobacteriales; family Sphingobacteriaceae; genus Mucilaginibacter; species Mucilaginibacter rubeus. Next base: position 470,719 of record NZ_BMKD01000002.1, read on the forward strand.
AATTTGGTGAACAGATAATTATTACTAACTTTATGAGCATAAAATTACTAATAAATTTAGCAAATCCAAATTTTATGTCAATAATTTCACAAAATATTAAGTTTCTCCGCAAAAAGAAGGGTTTAACGCAACAGCAATTTGCGGATGAATTAGGTATAAAACGTTCATTAGTAGGCGCATACGAAGAAGACCGGGCCGATCCCAAATACGACTTACTAAAAACATTAGCAACCTATTTTGATGTTACTATTGATGACTTTATCAACGAAACCATCAACGAAAAATGGCAGCCAAAACCAAAAGGCAACCCCGCCAACCTGCGGATCCTGAGTATTTCTGTTGATAAGGAAGAAAATGAAAATATAGAAATGGTGCCCGTAAAAGCCAGCGCCGGATACCTTAATGGTTATGCCGATCCTGAATACGTGGCACAGCTTCCGAAGTTTTACCTGCCTATGTTTAAACAGGGCACTTACCGCGCTTTTGAGATCAAAGGCGACTCCATGCTCCCACTTGTATCAGGCACTATTATAATAGGTGAATATGTAGAAAACTGGGGCGATGTAAAAAGCGGCGAAACTTATGTGGTAATATCTAAAAATGACGGCGTGGTTTACAAACGCATTGGCAATAAATTTAAGGAGAACAAAAAGCTAAAGCTTATTTCTGACAACCCGGTTTACGAACCTTATGAAATATCGGGCGAGGATGTACTGGAACTGTGGAAAGCAAAAGGTTATATCTCCACCCAATTGCCATCGCCCTCACCGGAGCCAACCATGGAGAGCCTTACAGCAATGATGGCCCAGATGCAGCGCTCTATATCTAACTTACAGCAAGGCAACAATTAAGTTACATCGGCTTTTTTAAACTATTACGATATATCTTTATCATACTGATAAAACGTAAATTAAATTAAAAAAGCTATGAAAAAATTATTGTTAATGTGCTGCTTCCTTTTAGGAATTTCTGCAGCCAGCTACGCGCAGGGCGGCATGAGGAGAAGCCCCGAAGAAAGAGCAAAAGAATTGCAAACCCAGCTTAAATTAACAGACGATCAAACAACCAAGATCACTGCGGTTTATAAAGAGCAGGCAACCAAAATGGACAGCGTACGCACTGCGGCCAATGGCGACAGGGATGCAATGCGCTCTGCCATGCGCCCAATGATGGAAGCAACTAACGCCAAGATCAAAGCTATTTTAACAGCCGAACAAGCTGCGGCTTATGATAAGGCCATGAAAGAAAGAATGGACCGCATGCGCCAGGGCGGCGGTGGCCAGTAAACATTTATAACATACAAGAAAGCGACCAATGGTCGCTTTTTTTATTTTTGCACAAACGAAGCACATTGAAACCTGCCGAAGATTTTTTAAAAAACAAATTACACGAGCGGCGGCAATCGGGCACCTACCGTGAATTGAGACCCGAAAACGGCTTGACAGACTTTTGCTCAAACGATTACCTGGGCTTTGCGCGGTCGGCAGTTTTAAAACAAAGCATAATAAATGAGGTGAACACTCATCCGCTTAGCCTCAATGGTGCCGCCGGATCAAGATTGCTATCAGGAAACATACAATATGCCGAAGATCTGGAGCAGCAAATAGCCATTTATCATCAAAGTGAAGCCGGCCTGCTTTTTAACTCGGGCTATGATGCTAACCTTGGCCTGCTTTCATCCCTTGCCCAGCGCGGCGATACCGTTATTTTAGATGAGTTGGTACATGCCTCAATCATCGACGGAGCGAGACTAAGTTATGCCAATCGCTACAGTTTCAGGCACAACGATTTGGAAAGTTTAGAAACCAAGTTAAAATTATCCAAAGGTAATTGTTATGTGGTTGTTGAAAGTGTGTATTCCATGGATGGTGATGTTTCTCCCCTTGTTGAAATCCTCAGCCTCACTGAAAAATATAATGCCGCCCTCATAGTTGATGAAGCACATGCTGTAGGTCTTTATCCCAAAGGGTTGGTTTGCGAGCTTGGTTTACAGCACAGGATCTTTGCCCGTGTAATAACATTTGGCAAAGCACTGGGCAGCCACGGGGCTATAGTGCTTGGTAGTAATAACTTACGGAAATATTTAATCAATTTTGCACGCTCCTTTATTTATACAACAGCAGCACCTTTTCATCAGCTGGCAGCGATCAAAATGGCCTATCAGTTATTGGAAAATTCCCGCGAGGCCATCTTCTGCCTAAAGAAGAACATTGAACTGTTTAAACAGCAAGTAAGCACAGGCAAAAATTTCATTTTACTAAATAGTGATAGCGCTATTCAATGTATCGTACTCAAAAGCAATGAAATGGCAAGAGAAGCAGCTAAACAACTGCAAATGAACAACTTTGATGTGCGGCCTATCCTAAGCCCCACGGTGGCACAGGGTACCGAGCGGATCAGGATTTGCCTGCATAGCTTTAATACGGAAAATGAGTTAACTTTGCTGGCTGTAACTCTTAACAAATTTATATTACTACATGCCTGATACGCAACCGATATTTATTACCGGTATTGATACCGGAATAGGTAAAACCCTGGTTTCGGCTATTTTAACTGAAAAACTAAACGCAGACTATTGGAAGCCCATACAATCGGGCGACCTTGATAACAGCGATACACTGAAAGTTAAAAACCTTATCTCAAATAAGGTCAGCCATTTTTTCCCCGAGGCCTACGCACTCACGCAACCCTTTTCGCCTCATAAATCTGCGGCTCTTGATAAAGTGACCATAGAACTTGAAAATATCATTCTGCCAAAAACAGATAACCAGCTAATTATTGAGGGTGCCGGCGGCCTTATGGTACCATTGAATGATAACTTTCTTATTATCGACCTTATTAAACAGCTTAATGCCCGGGTAATACTGGTAAGCAAACACTATTTGGGCAGCATTAACCATACCCTGCTTTCCTTACACGCGTTAAAAAAATATGGCATCCCTGTTATGGGAGTGATTTTTAACGGTGATAAGGATATCTATTCAAAAAGTTATATTCTTGAATATTCAGAAGCTGCCGATCTCGGACAGATTCCTGAATTTAAAACTATCAACAAAAAAACTGTTAAAGAGGCCGGTAAGTTTATTACCTTGTAATACCGGCAGCTTATATAAACCGATATTTTGCCGGTTTCGTAAACATATACTATGAAGAACATTACCGTAATTGGCTCCGGAACGATGGGCAACGGCATTGCCCATACCTTTGCCCAGCATGGATTTAAGGTATCATTGGTTGATATCAGCGATGATGCATTGAGCAAAGCCCTGCAAACCATTAGCAACAACCTGGTGAGGCAGGTAAAAAAAGGCACTATAACAGAAGAGGGTAAAACCGAAACCCTAAGCCGCATACAAGTTTTTACTGATTTGGCTGAAGGAGCTAAAAATGCAGACCTGGTAATTGAAGCTGCTACCGAAAATCAGGAAATAAAACTAAAACTGTTTAAACAGCTCAGCGAAATTTGCAATGATAAAGTTATCCTTGCTTCCAATACCTCATCTATCTCCATTACTAAAATTGCTTCGGTTACCAGGCACCCCGGCAATGTAATAGGCATGCATTTCATGAATCCTGTACCGGTAATGAAACTGGTGGAGGTGATCAGAGGGTACGCCACAACCAATGCTGTTACCGAAGCCATTATGGAGCTTTCGCGTACATTAGGCAAAGATCCGGTTGAGGTAAACGACTATCCAGGCTTTGTAGCCAACCGCATTTTAATGCCCATGATAAACGAGGCTATTTATACCTTATATGAAGGCGTTGCTGGCGTACAGGAAATTGATATGGTGATGAAACTGGGTATGGCCCACCCGATGGGGCCGCTGCAATTAGCCGATTTCATTGGGCTGGATGTTTGCCTTGCTATTTTGAAGGTATTGCATGATGGCTTCGGAAACCCTAAATATGCCCCATGCCCGCTGCTGGTAAATATGGTTACGGCTGACCACTTAGGAGCCAAGACAGGCAGTGGATTTTATAAATACTCCGCGGGCAGCAAAGATTTGGTTGTGGCCGATAAATTCATAGCCTAAACGTCGTTAAACTTTCGATGTTGGATGTTGTCAAAAGTTATTATACTGAACAACTAAAAACATCTGAAATGAAAACCATTGCTAAATTAGGAATAGTACTCGCCCTAACAGGCTCATTATTTGCATCATGCTCAAGCCAGGCTTACGTAACCGAACGCCCGGTTGAACCGGTTTATGTTCGTCCGGTAGCTCCCTACCCTAATGCGGTTTGGGTACCCGGCGAATGGGTTTGGCGCGGTAACCATTACGTTTACCGCCAGGGCTTTTATGCAAGGCCAAGATATAACCGGGTATATGTTCAGGGACATTGGCAACCAACCAATCGGGGATATGTTTGGGTAAGGGGGTATTGGAGGTAGCCCCCCGGCCCCCTAAAGAGGGAGTTATAAAACAGAAAGCCTTTAGCAATTTTTTCTGCTAAAGGCTTTTCTTTTAACCGTGCTCGTTCCCCTTTCAGGGGGTTAGGGGGCAATTACATCCTCTCAGGCACTTCAATCCCCAAAAGTTTCATCCCTTTGCTGATCACCTTGGCTGATGATGCCGATAAGGCCAAACGGAATTGTTTTGAATCCTCATCTTCAGCCTGTAAGATCGACTTTTCATGATAGAACTTGTTATATGTTTTAGCAAGCTCATATACATAGTTGGCTATTACTGCCGGGCTATAACCGTTTGCAGCTTCTTTAACTGTTTCAGGGTATTTATCAAGTAATACAATTAAATCGCGTTCAACGCCTGCCAGTTCAGTTACAGTCGGTTTAATTCCAACCTGATAATCAGCCCTACTTAATACCGACTTAATCCGGGCGTGGGTATATTGAATAAATGGTCCTGTGTGCCCCTGAAAATCTACCGATTCGTTAGGGTCAAACAGCAAACGTTTTTTAGGATCAACTTTTAACAGAAAGTATTTAAGCGCGCCCATACCAATAGTATGATATAACGCAACTTTATCTTCCTTGCTAAACGCGTCAACCTTGCCCATGGCTTCGGTTTGCTCTTTAGCGGTTGTTTCCATCTCGGCCATCAGGTCATCGGCATCCACTACCGTCCCCTCGCGCGATTTCATTTTACCTGAAGGCAGGTCAACCATACCATATGACAGATGGAACAATCCATCCGCACCCGTTTTACCTAATTTTTGTAAGATCAGGAACAGCACCTTAAAATGATAATCCTGCTCGTTGCCCACCACATAAATGGACTTATCCATATGATAATCGTTGTACTTCAATTGTGCGGTACCCATGTCCTGGGTAATATAAACTGAAGTACCGTCACCACGAAGTACCAACTTTTCGTCAAGCCCCTCTGAGGTAAGGTCTATCCAAACCGAGTTATCCGCTTTTTTAAAGAATACGCCTTTTGTAAGCCCTTCTTCAATAATATCTTTACCTAACAGGTAAGTGTTGGATTCGTAATAGTATTTATCAAAATAAACACCCAGTTGCTTGTAAGTTTCAGCAAAACCGGCGTACACCCAGCCATTCATGGTGCGCCAAAGATTCATTACCTCTTCATCACCGGCTTCCCATTTTTGCAGCATCTGCTGGGTTTCGATCATGATAGGAGTGGCATTTTTGGCTATCTCTTTAATCTTGTCTTCTTCGCCGGCAATTTTATCGTCCAGTTCGCCAATAAGCTTTTGATTTGCTTCGTCGGTTTGAGTAACTTTTTCTTTTACCTTAGCTATGGTAGCTAACGATTCTTCAATCTTTGCTTTTTGGTTTTCTTTAAAGGCCGAAAGATCATGCTTTTCATAAACATCACTCAAAACAGGTTTAAGCTGCTCCCTCAGTTCTTTATCAAATAGCACATAATATTTACCTACCAGGTGATCGCCCTTCATGCCCGAAGATTCAGGCGTTTCGCCATTACCGAATTTTTGCCAGGCCAGCATGGATTTACAGATATGGATCCCGCGGTCGTTAACCAGATTGGTTTTGATCACCTCGTAACCATCAGCAGCCAGTATCTCAGCAACTGAATACCCCAACAGGTTGTTACGGATATGACCAAGGTGCAGCGGTTTGTTGGTATTGGGCGATGAATACTCTACCATTACCTTTTGTCCGTTAGGCTTTGCTACCGCAAAATCATCGGAAGTAATGTTGTTATATAAACGACCGATCCAGTATTCGTCGGTTATAGAAAGATTAAGGAAACCTTTAATCACGTTAAAGGAGGCAACTTCCTTTAATTCGTTTTTAAGGAACTCCCCTATTTCGGCACCGGTTTGTTCCGGGCCTTTGCGCGAAAATTTGGTGAACGGGAAGGTTACTATGGTTACTTGTCCTTCAAACTCCTTACGTGTTTCCTGTATGCTAACGGCAGCCGGTTCAATGTCAGTCTGGTATAATTGTTTAACTGCTTTTACGGCCGCTTCTATGATAAAATCCATTCGGCAAAATTAAATAAAATGGGCAGATTGCGAATACTAAAATGGCGATGTTTACATGTAGATTAGGAGCCACCTACAGAATCAACAGCAATTTATAATGGGCGCTACAAACAGGACACAGCTGTGGAGTACTGAGATTCAAATATTGTTATGAGCCACATGCTTAAAAACATGCCTATAATCATTTCTTACCCGATTATAACAATTAAAAAAAGCCCCGGGTCAACACTACTTTTTAGACATTCATTATAAGAATAATTATTTAATTCAAGAGATAAACAACTTCAAAACCCCGGTCTGATTATTTTGCTCTGCCAATTTCCTGGCTGATATCCCCTGTTTATTCTCTATATTAAAGTCGGCGCCATATTTCAGCAACAACCTGATCTGATCCAGTTTATACTTTCGTTTCACCGCATAAAAAAGTGCAGTATTCCCGTCTTTATCGGTAAAATTTACATCGGCGCCATTGCTTAAAAACCATTCGGCCACTTCAAAGCGTTTCCAGTTGAATGCGGCCATAAACGGGCTGTCATCTCCAGCACCCGGGTCTGTTTGTGCACCATAGCTTTTAAACAGACCGGCGGCTTTCACATCATTATACCAGGTTATGGCATACATGCAATGCTCCGGATTGGCGCCATTAGCCAGCAAATATTCATATAACAGCTTATTTCTTCCCCGGGTATAAGCATACCAAAGCGGGGTGGCCGGAAAAAAGCCGCATTCCTCTTTTATCCGGTGGATTGAATTGATATCCATGCCTTTTGCCAGCAACAGCTTAAGCATGGTCAAACTTTCTTCGGCTTTTGCAGGGCGTTTGGCGATTTCAATGCCACACAGGTAATGAAGTGCGTTTTTACCGCTGTCTTCAGCCCAGGTAAGCCAGCCGTGGTCTTCTTCGATCATCACTTTAACAGCTCCAACGTTAAGTTCTTTTATGTGCTGAATAAATTTGATCATAGCTTTCTCCTTTTATTTATCCAGCAAAGTCAACCAGGTTTTCACAACATTTCGCAAAGCTTCTTCTTTTGCCTTAACTTCTTCCATATTGTGAAAAAAAGCCAACCGGCGGCCGTCGGCATAATCGCCGGAAAGCAAACCGGATGTATCATTGATCTTTGCCCCTGAGGGGAATACCAGTCTGATACAATCTTTTTGGTACACGTTCGAAACGATAATATATCTTTTATACTCTTTAGGATCAAAGGGTTTCATTTCACCGATATATAAAAAGCTCGGTGCATTCCATTTGATATGCTCGCCAATTTCATCGTCAATAGCCAGGATAATTTTTCTCAGCGCTCCTAACACTTCCTTCAATGGGTGATCAAGCTTTTGCATATAACTGTCTACCCCTGCCGAGTCGGCAAGGACAACTGGTTTGGTACTTTTGGCTTTCATGATTAACAGGTAATAAACTGGTTAAGAGGGCCTATCTAAATTTAAAAAAAGAAAACATAATACCAAAGGAACGTTGAATAGTACCATTAAATAACCCTGCATCGTCTTAACTTTGATATATCAAATCAGATTATTACCATCATGGAACAAAAGCTGCCATTACCGCCATTTAACTTTGAAACAGCCACCCAAAAAGTGCAATTAGCCGAAGACGCCTGGAACAGCCAGGACCCGGCAAGGGTTTCTTTAGCTTACACCATTGACACCGAATGGCGCAACCGCTCGGAATTTGTAAACGGGCGCCAACAGGTAGTGGAATTTTTAACCCGCAAATGGGAAAAAGAATTCGATTATAAATTAAAAAAAGAACTGTGGGCCTTTACAGATAACCGTATTGCAGTACGTTTTGAGTACGAATATCATAATGCCGAAGGCCAATGGTTTCGTGCTTATGGCAACGAGAACTGGGAGTTTGACGAAAACGGCTTAATGCAAAAGCGCTATGCCAGCATCAATGATCTGCCCATCAAAGAAGAAGACAGGCGGCTGTAAAAAGAAATAGCCCATTACGAAAGCCGATGACTCTTATAATGGGCTAAACATCAATATTAAATAATTGAGCAAAAAGGTTTAGGGCTTCCTTAAATTCAGTTAATATCGTTTCGAGCTGTAATTTCAATATCCCGACGCCTCTTCGCAGCACTTGAATATTTATTTTATCAGGTGTGTAAATTAAAAGTTGGGTATATTTCTTTCAACAACCCAAATCTCGCTTAACAATTAAGAATTAAAAAGGGTGAAACCACCCTTTTTTGCTTTAAACTGCATGGTAAAATGAAATATAAGTTCATTATTTTTTTTACTTTGGCAATATGATTAACATCAGTTAACATATACACCTAATATTAATGCACACTTCAACATTTACCGGGCCTGTACAAATTGCCATAGTTGATAATCATACCTTATTTAGACAGGGAATGATCAGCCTACTGGGCGATTTTAAAGAGATCAATATCCTTTTTGACGCCGAAAATGGAGAGGATATGATCAGCAAGCTAAAAAAATCCTCCTTACCTGATATTATATTGATGGATATAACCATGCCGGTAATGGATGGTTACGCAGCTACGGCCTGGTTACGTGAAAATCACCCTACAGTAAAAGTGCTGGCGTTAAGCATGTCTGACGAAGATAAACCGATTATAAACATGCTTAAGAACGGGGCTGTTGGCTATATGCTTAAGGAATCGAAGATAAGAGACGTGGTTTATGCGATGCAAACTATCCAAAAGCACGGCTATTATCTAAATGAACTGGTAAGCGGCAAATTGCTTTATACCATGCAAAATAAAAATACACCCGCCGATAAATCCAAAGAGCTTAGCTCCAATGAACTTATATTTCTGAAACTAAGCTGCTCTGAGCTCACCTACAGGCAAATTGCTGACGAAATGAACCTGAGCCCGCATACTATTGATAATTATCGCGAATCGTTATTTCAAAAGTTTGGGCTTAAATCAAGAACGGGCATGGTACTTTTTGCCATCAAAAATCAGATCATAACCGTTTAAAAGATTTTATTAATACAATCCATTTGTTAAAAAATCAGCTTAAGCACAAAAGGGATCACTATTATACCCAAACTTATTAAAACATAATTACGATAGAGCTTACTATCCTTAGCGGGATATAAGTTCATCAACTTATTATAACGATTGTTGTAAAATATAAGCAGGTAATTCAATAGCACAAAGGGGATAAAAAACACAAGTAAACCGGCAATGAAAGCATTTATGGCTTTATCCCGGGTTAGGTCGAGCGTAAAAAGAATAGGAATATCAGTAAAAAAACGAAGGAAAAACAATAATGTTAGCAGGTTAACCCCCTGAATCAAAGATATGGGGATAATTGTAAATGCCTTCCAATACTTGCCATCTTCGCCTTTCTTCGCCCTTTCCTGCGTAATGGCGTCAACCCAGATCTTATAATAAATGCTCAACATTTGTTTCAGATTTAGCATGCAACTATTTTAACTAACCTTAACGCCGCAGATAAGTTTGTTTTACTATTTTATAACTCACAATTGCTATATTCCGTTAGTAATGGCAAATCGTGACGAGATTTCGTCATTTCAAAGTCAAACAGATTACAAATAACTCATTATCAATAATATAACAAAAAGGCATAAGTATTGATAAAACCTGTTTATTCTTAAGCAAATCACTTTTCAAAATATTATTAACCTTAAAAATCACTGTTATGCCAAATCATTTATCAACATTAGGAGTTATTCATACAGCCATAAGTCTTGTGGGAGTTGCCATCGGTTTTATTGCATTGTTTCAGGACGGGAAAATCGCCCCTAAAACAAAAAACGGCAGGCTTTACGGTGTTTTTACCGTGCTGGCCTGTTTATCCTCATTTTTGGTTATGAAAACCGGTCACCTGAGCAGTGCCCACAACCTTTCGTTTCTTATTTTAATATTATTGCCTGTTGTTTACTATGCCCCCTCCCTGCGCATTTTTGGCAGCAAGGCCGATTATGTACAAACTATAGGCATGACAGCCACCTTATTTTTCTCATTAGTACCTGCTGTAGTTGAAACGCTCACCAGACTTCCGGTTGAACAACCACTGGCTGAAGGACCTGGCTCTCCTGTAGTAAAAATGGGACTTTTGATCATGCTGGTGTTATTTATTCTGATTATGATATACCAGGCGATTAAACTAAAGGGCCAACGCAAAGGGTTTACTCCAGCTATGTGAATTGATATTTCGCCGGCACTTATGCCGATAATTTAAGCAAGGGGAATCATGTATTCGTTAGGCTCAACGTGTGGCCGGCGGAATTAATAAAGTATAAACAAAAAAGCACCCCGACCGGGGTGCTTAAAAAACAAAACTAAATCAAATAACTTTATCCTGAAGTACCATCGAAAAAATACTTTTCATAGCAGCCCCGGTATTGTCTTTATAGTTTATGGTCAATTTATAATTGTCGACAACAAACGCCGAATTGGTATAAAATTGAGCGTTAGAAGGGTCGGTACTGATAACATTACTACCTTCACTTACGATTTTTTTTGCGATAACAATGTTTAATCCATCTCCTTTAGTATGAAATTTCCCGGTGTACTGAACCGTTGTTGAATTACCATTTTTATAAGTTACATCAGCCAAAATAAAAGTACTATCCGACGAGAATACTAAATAACGCGCTTGTTCCCCCTCTTTAACCGGAATATACCACTGGCCAAAAAGGGATGTATTTTTTTTGACGGGTTGCTGCGCCTTGTCTTTTTTACAGGCGCCAAGAGAAAACAAAACCGACAGCAACAGGCAAACAGTTAAATTCTTAAATATCAATACAGGCTTAATCATAAAGTGAAGGTTTTACCTATCCGTACGATAGAAACTTTTAATTCGCTACACTAATAACAAAAAAAGACCGCTCGGAAGAAGCAGTCTTTCGATATAGTAAGTTAACCAGGTTTTAATCAGCTTTGCTAACCCTGCCTGATCCCGCGTAACGGGTTGTACCAATTGTTGCGGTACCGGAATATACAACACTTCCTGAACCAGAAATACGCGCAGAAACTGTTTTACTGGCAATCAAATTAATATTTCCTGAACCTGCAATTGAAGCTTCAACAGTTTCAGTTCTTAATGATTTACCGTTGATCTCTCCCGAACCTGAAATACGGCAGTCGGCCATACCTGTACTGCCATTAACATCAATTGAGCCCGATCCGCTGATTTTCAGATCCAAAGTACCTGATTTAACAGCAGTTTTAATATTACCAGAACCGCTTAACGCAATTTTGGCATTTTCGGCGGTCATTGTACCATCAACAGTTGCATTTCCTGAACCGCTGTTAGCAAGGTATCCAAGGCTTTTTGCGGTGATGTAAATGTTGGCGCGTTGCATATTGCGGTGGTTTTTCCAGTGATCTTTAAATTCAACTTTTAATATGCCGTTTTCTACTTCAGTTTTAATATCATCAACTACATTGGCATCAACATCAAGTTTCAGGCTTTCGGTTCCATCAATTTTAATAAATACGTTAAATGGGCCACCACAGGCAATACCGTTATAACCCGATACGTTGCGGGTTACAGTTTGCGCGGAAGCATTAAAGGCTATCGAAACCGTTAGTAACGAAGCCATAAGTGAGAAGATTAGTTTTTTCATGATCGCGTGTTTAAGAATATGACGCTTTTTCAAAAAAAACGTTGCAATTTTTTTGATTTTTTTACCTCTACCAACTTCGGCAAAGATTCACTACAACCTGAAGTTAAGCGATATGTAAGGATACCAGCCCTCACTTGAATGACCGGCCAGCAATTGCAATACTGTTAAACTTGCCGGTGCAAAATATAACCCGCCGCCGGTACCGGTATGCCACTTATCCGAATGCTCATCTTCTATCCAAACACGCCCCGTATCATAAAAGCCTACCAAACCCAACTGGCCAGGTAAAATATAGCTGGCTATATCAGCAAGTTTAACCCTTGCCTGTAAATTATTGAACACGATATGCTTGCCTGCAAACCGGTTTTGCAGATACCCCAATAGGTTGCCTTGTCCGCCCAAAAACATTGATTGATAAAAGGCCGGCTTTCCAAAACTTACACCGCCACCAACACGATCAGATAATACAATAGCACCGCCAGGGGTTAGTTTTTGATAGAAAGTAAACTCTGGCTTAATCTGTACAAAAGATTTGGAATAACTGTTAAGTCCTTCATAACCTTGTACCGTTACAGTAAAATAGTAGCCCTTTGTAGGCAGGATGTTATTATCACGTTGATTTGTGATATAATTGATCAGTGCGCCAAGATGAGCTTTATTTTTCCCAACTGTTAAGCTATCGTAAGAATTGATGAGCGATGTTTGATTGATGAACCGCCCGGTATTGTCATTGAGATTGAGATGATAATATTGAAATGACGGACCAGCACTGATATCGCTGTTCTTGCCCGTATGCCAGCGTAAAGCCGGATCAAACTGATAAATATCATACCGTGTACGGTAGTAAGTACGATAACCAGGAAATTTATTTAACGGGCTTTCATTACCCAGGCCAAAAAAGTTCACCGTATTATCAGGCGACTGGATGTTGGCCTGCATAGTAAAATCAGCTTTGCCAACGGCATCTATCCATTCCCCCCGGTATTTGATCCTGAAAGCATCCGTAGCAAACGAATGGGTGATCATTACCTGCTGTAATGTTGAATAAGGCAATTTCCTGAAACCATCATGACCGGTATATTGAAAACCCAGGCCAAGTAAAAAGCCATCATCCTTATTTAACGCTGCAGTGGCAAGCGGCATCCACACATTGTATAAATTGGTGGGTAAAAACTGAGTATTTGAGGTATCATTTGAAAGATGCTTATTTAATTGGCCGACGTTGCCGGTAAAATTGGTGCTATCCCGCCGACCATAAAATTTTATTGTTTGTACCGACTGCTTAACCTCAACAGTTTTACTACCTACACTATCAATCAATCTTAACTTAATGGGCGAATTGGCATTATTAATAACTATGCGGTCATTTCCGGCAGAAACATACAATCTTATTTCTTTAGTGATTTCGGGCTTGTACACCATATCCATAAACTGATCTTTGGTTTCGCCATCTTTATTCAGTTTATTAATTGTTATACGCATAGCCTTGTCGGGCGCATCGGCAACGGTGATCAGTTCGCTTTTATCAGTAGCGCGGATATCCACTATCCTATTAGTGAATTTATAATACTCACTCATTGCTGCCGGTATATTATCCCGGCGTTGTTTTAATATGGCAAGCAACTCTTTATGCCTCAATTTATAGCTTTCTGCAGGCAGGCGTTTTAAACTTTCTTCGAGCACAGCATCAGTTTCGGCTTTAACAAATTCATTGGCAATCTGCATCCATCGTTCGTAGCCTATTTGTGCATCCGGATACTGCTTCATGAACCTTGTTTTAAAAAGAGAATATTTCACATGCGGAATATCCCCTGTAAAATCTTCAAGTAAGGGATCTATCCATGGCAGGGCTGCAATACTCGGAAACACACCTTGTGTAACGTGAAATACCTGATCACGGTCACGTGGTACAGCAACATAGGTTTTACCTTTACCATTTTTAGTATCAGCCCAGCGCCATTGATCTTCGTGCCTGTCCCAATCACCCATTAAAAGATCAAGCATTCGGGCGCGTAAAAAGCCTTCTCCATCCAACCTGTTGTCATAGCTTTTAAGCAGTTGCCCTTCCATTTTAAGGGTATTATCTGATGAACCAACAGGCTCCCTTTCCTCTATCAAACATACGGTGCCAACAAACAACTTGCTGTATTGTCCAAGCGCCGGGTCGTCGGCTACAACACCTATAACCGGGTTGGCGTGCGGTACATGCGCAGCTTCGGCAAGCGGTGGCACAATCAAAGCGGAATATGGGTGCTGGCCGCTAAATTCATCACCAACCCAATCAACAGCAAAGGTACCCTGCAAATTTTCAGGCAACAATTTATCCGGTGTTTTTTCAACACTACGCAATACCCACTCGCGGCCGGTTTTATCTTCCAAACGTAACGACTTTGATTCCATACCACCACCTTGTTTAATAGGTGATAGTCCGCCATTTATTTGCGATAGTTTTATAACGGGAAGCTTCACTTTCATGGCCCAGTCCTTACGATAGTTTTCGCCGAACAGCCAACGGTGAATCCCGCTTACATCATCATATGAGGCGTGAACACTTACAACAGTGCTATCCGGAAATTTTTGCCAGGCCGATGGCGCTATAGCCTGGGCATTAGCATACACTGCCGAGCCCGTAAGAAATAAAATAGTAAGTATCCTTTTTGTCATGAGGTGATGTGTTTAAGATGCAGGACTTAAAATACAATAAACTAAACTGTTAACAAGAGACATACCAAACACGCAAGCATCTAAAATACAGATACTTAACAAAAATCAGCACAAAAAAAGTAGCGATATATCGTTATTTTAAAAGGCGATTCTGAATAACACAACAATATCGCTGTTATCTTAATAGTCTTTTAAACTCTTACACAGGTAAAAATAATCAATCTGTAATCATTTTACACATCAGGCAGGCGGTTATGTTATTACCGTTCTGATATTGACCGAAAAAGATTTTGAAAGCAAACAGCCTCTAAATACTAAATTTTATTAGTTTTATGATTGTATGACCCGCAACGATAAATCGCCACACATCCTTAACGCAGCATCAAATTTACTGGGCTTGTGCTTTGTGGTGCTTACCTCATTGAAATTCCTGAAAATGTCCGACCGGACCTATATTGACGAAACAGTAACCATAGCACTTGTTTTTTTTATGCTAAGCTGTATACTGTCTTTTCTGTCCATCCGGGGAAATATAAAACCCGGCGGACGTTCGGAAGCCGTGGCAGATTACCTTTTCCTTGGTGGGATGATAGTGCTATTCATAACGGCTATACTGATCTTGTTTAAAATAATGGTTTAGCCATACTAAATATACCACTAAATTTTTCAAGATAACCTATTATAAAGAGACCTACAACATTAAAAGCATCTACCCCCCCGAGGGCAATATTTACTTTCCCCAACTGATATTCAAACTTCAAAAACCAGTTAAATTAGTCATTACATATATCAATTTATTGTTTGTAAAAAAAATTTTGCAATAGTGTAAATTGATTGTAACTTGTATTTCAATTAACCTTACTGCATTTTTTAATTTCTCTCTCCTGCACTATAATACTCTGTTTAAAGCAATTAACAGAGCGGCGCGTTTGTTAATAAATAATTTACTGAAAATTACGGCTTAACGATTTGATAACTTTGGGTTTTCATTATTTAAAAACTACCCTCCTACATTTATCAAATCATAAGTTTTAGCCGGATATGGCAACTTCTTATTTAAATTCTGAATCAGGAATTTGTAAAGAATTGGCCATGCAATATTTTGAAATTTGATATGACAACTACTCAACCTAACAATATTACTATGTCATCCGGCCAATTTCTTTTCACAACGGCTAACTACAGAATCTATACAAAATCGGTCTATACCTTAATGCCTTTCACAAACAAAATTTCGGGAATTAAAGCTAATTGAAATAAAAGGATGAAGAAAATATTATTCATTACAGGTTCAATTAACCAAACCACTCAAATGCACCAGATAGCTAATGAGCTGCCTGAGTTTGACTGCTGGTTTAGCCAGTTGTTTACTGATAATACTACCTTAAATACCATTATTAATAAAACTACCCTGCTTAGCGGCACAGTGCTTTCTACCAAATTCAGGCTTATTTCTGAAGAGTACCTTCAAAAACATGCTTTACAAATTGATTTCAGGGCACAAAAAAACAAATATGACCTTGTTGTATTCTGTACCGATTTGATTGTGCCTCCGCGCATGCGCAACATTAAAACCATTTGGGTGCAAGAGGGTATGATTGATCGTTACACTCCCTGGAGCAGTGTTGTTAAAGCCCTAAAGCTTCCTCCTACACTTTGCGGCAACACCTCGTTAAACGGTTCGTCAAACATATGTGATGTCTATTGTGCCGCATCAGAAGGTTACAAACAGTACTTTACAGGTAAAGGTACCAGCGAACGCAAAATTGTGGTAACCGGCATGCCAAACTATGATAACCTGGTTCAGCACGTTAATAATGATTTTCCGCACCACAACTATGTAATGGTAGCCACTACTGATATGCGCGAAACATTCCGCATTGAAAACAGGATTGCCTTTATTAAAAAAGCAGTAAAAATTGCCAATGGCCGTCCATTGCTCTTTAAACTTCATCCGAATGAGAATGTCGGGCGTGCAGAAAAAGAAATCTACGCCAATACGCCGGCCGGTACATTGGTATACAGTAAAGGCAATACTAACCATATGATAGCTAATTGCTGTGAGCTTATTACACAATACTCAACTGTAGTTTATACAGGTATTGCTTTAGGCAAAAAAGTTCATTCACTTTTTGATGTCGATGAGCTTAAAAGACTTGCACCGATACAAAACGATGGCGTATCAGCAAGAAATATCGCTGCCATTTGCCGCGGTTTTTTAAACCACGATGGCGATAAGAAAAGTTTTGACCCGCACACGGCTATGGATAAATACCAGGTTAATAAGCCGGAGACGCAATTAACCGAAGAACTAATAGCTAACTGGTAATCATTTACCGTGAAACAGAAAATATTAATTGTAGTACAGGCCCGCATGGCTTCGAGCCGTTTACCGGGTAAGGTAATGCTGCCTATATTGGGTAAAAGCCTGCTGGCAAGGATGATTGAGCGGCTTAAAATGATTAGCCATGAGGCTGAAGTGATCATTGCCACATCCGAAACGCCGGCTGATGATATCATCATCAATGAAGCTATTAACATAGGTGTCCCTTATTATCGCGGCAGTCTGAATAACCTGCTCGACAGGCATTACCAGGCAGCGAAATTGCATAATGCAGATGTTGTATTAAAGATCCCCTCTGATTGCCCGCTCATTGATCCGCGTATTGTGGACCATGTATTGGATTACTTTTTTGCCAACCAAAACAGCTTTGATTTTGTAAGCAACCTGCACCCGGCTACATATCCCGATGGCAACGATGTGGAGATCATGACCATGGATTGCCTCACCAAAGCTTGGGAACAAGCAAGCCGGGAGCTGGAACTGGAGCATACCACTCCTTATATATGGGAAAATCCTCAATTATTCAGGCTTGGTAACGTAACCTGGCCTGCCGGTTTGGATTATTCCATGTCGCACCGGTTTACGATTGACTATGCAGAAGACTATTATTTCATAGAACGGGTATTCCGCGAATTATATGCAGATAACAATAATTTCTCGTGCGATGATATTCTTAACCTGCTAACTCAAAAACCCGAGATCTATAATATCAATGCACAATATGCCGGGGTAAACTGGTACAGGCACCATGTAGATGAGCTAAAAACCATTACATCTGCCCAAACCAAACAGGCACCCTCAAAAAACTTACAGGAATTATAACAAGCGAATGATAACAGTGGAGAACAACAATTACCAGGAATTAACAGGCACCGCTCTGAAGGTACGGGAGCACATCATCCGCATGTCTACCGATGGCGGGTGTTTTACAGGTGCATCGCTATCGGCGGTGGACCTTATTGTTTATTTATATAGCCGCTTTTTAAACATTAACAAGGATAATCTTGATGATCCAAACCGCGATTACCTTTTTCTGTCAAAAGGCCACGATGTGCCCGCCCTGTACGGCACCTTTGCCGAGCTGGGTTTATTGGAGAAAGAACGTTTAAAAAACCACCTGCTACTTAATGATCATATTTACTGGCACCCAAACACCAAAATTCCAGGCATTGAGTTCCACTCAGGCTCATTAGGTCATTTACCTTCGGTAGCTATTGGCGTTGCTATGGATTTGAAGATCAGCGGCGGCACAAACAAAGTTGTTTGCATTTTGGGCGATGGCGAGTTGAACGAAGGCACCTGCTGGGAAGCCATGCTGGTAGCCAACGCTTATAAACTGGATAACCTGCTATTCGTGGTTGACCGTAACCACTTCCAGGCCAATGTGCGTACGGAAGACCTGATTCCGCTGGAACCGCTTGCCGATAAGTTTGAAGCCTTTGGCGCAGCCGTTAAAAGAATAAACGGACACAGTTTTGCTGAGCTTGACGAAGCTTTTGGCGCTTTCCCTTTTCAGGCCGAAAAACTTAATGTCATTATTGCCGATACAGTGCGCGGCAAAGGCCTGCCAAGCATACAGGAACGTGCAGATAGGTGGTTTTGTAATTTCAATGCAGACGAGATTCAGCAGCTTTTATTAGAGCTGCACGGCGAACATCAAACAACATTAACATCAGAAACTTTAGTGGTGCGATAAGATGAGTTACGAAGAACTTTTAACCCAAACAGCCCTTGCCAACGAGCAAGTGATTGTAATGACCGCCGAAAACCGCGCGCTGGTACGTAACCTGCCCGGTATATTAGGCAAACGTTTTATTGATACCGGTATTACCGAGCAAACCATGATTGGTGCGGCGGCGGGCCTTGCCCTGCGTGGTCGTACCCCGGTAGTACACGCGCTTGCCGCTTTTTTAACCATGCGTGCGTTTGAGTTTGTACGTACCGATGTTGGCATAGCCAATTTGCCGGTTAAGTTGAGCTCATTCATCCCCGGTTTTTTATCAGATGGTAACGGGCCAACCCACCAGGCTGTTGAAGATATCTCGATTATGCGTGGCATCCCTAATGTAACCGTATTTGCCCCGGCTGATGAAGATGACCTGGTAAAAATGCTGCCTCAGATCTGGGAAAGCAAAAGCCCGGCATACACCCGCATCAACACACGCAAAACCACTTACGTACACGAACCTTTTACCCCAGGCAAAGCCGAAGTGATAGCTGAGGGCAGCGATGTAACTATTTTAACCTACGGCTTGTTATTTGAGCAGGCGCTCATCGCTGTTGAAATGCTGAAAAGCGAAGGCCTTTCTGTGGGTTTGATCAACATGCGCAGCCTTAAACCTGTTGATGAGCAGGCTATATTAAAAGCATCGGCACAAAGCAAACTGGTAGTTACGCTTGAAGACCATTTTTTAACCGGTGGTCTTTACGCCATTGTAGCCGAAGTTTTATTAAAACACCGTACCACAGCTAACGTACTGCCTATGGCGCTGAACGAAAAATGGTTCAGGCCGGCACTGCTTCCTTCTGTATTGGAGCATGAAGGTTTTACAGGCAAACAGATTGCCGAAAAAATACTGGGCTACCAAACTACCCACAACCAACCACAAATTTTAACACCTGAATTTTCAGAATAAAAATATTGACCATGGCTAATAAAATAGACCTTAACAACGATTATCCAAACATTACCGAGTCAGATAAATTATACGAACGCGCTTTAAAAGTTCAGAAACCGGTTACTCAAACCCTCGCTAAAGGCCCGGGTCAATTTACCAAAGGTGTAGCGCCAAAATATCTTGTAAAAGGTAAAGGATCGCATGTATGGGATGTAGACGGTAACGAATATATTGACCTGAACTCGGCTATCGGCCCTATTTCTTTGGGTTATGCCTACCCTGCTGTTGACGAGGCTATTAGTCAGCAATTGAATGATGGTATTACCTTTTCATTGATGCACCCACTTGAGGTTGAACTTTCAGAACTGGTACAACAGGTTGTACCTAATGCTGAAGCGGTAAAGATCTCTAAAACAGGAGCTGATGTTTGTTCGGCAGCTATCCGCGTAGCACGTGCATTTACTGGTCGCGATAAGGTATTTTGCTGTGGTTACCATGGCTGGCACGACTGGTATATTGGTATCACCAGTCGCAACTCGGGTGTGCCTGAAGCTATCCAGGATTTAACTTACACTTTTGAATATAATGACATTGAATCAGTAAAAGCAGCTTTGGATGAAACAGTTGCTGCCCTTATACTGGAGCCTTTCATTTTTGAGGCACCGAAACCGGGCTATCTGCAGGAACTGGCAGAAGTTTGCAAAGCTAATGGCACCCTGCTCATTTTTGACGAAATGTGGACAGGCTTCCGTGTAGCAGTTGGTGGCGCGCAGGAGTATTTCAATGTTAAAGCTGATTTGGCTGTGTTTTCAAAAGCATGTGCCAACGGTATGCCAATAGCATTGTTAACAGGCCGTGCCGATGTGATGGAGTTGTTCAACTCTGAAGTATTCAGCTATACAACCTTTGGCGGCGAAGCTTTATCATTAGCGGCTTGCATCGCTACGATCAATGAGCTTCGCGATAAAAAGGTACCACAATACCTTGACGAACATGGTGCACTTTTAAAAGATGGCTACAACAGCCTTGCCATTGAGTTGGGCGTTGATAAATACACCCATTGTGTAGGTTTTAACTGCCGCAGCATGGTAACCTTTACTCCTGATGCAGGTAACGGTCTGGAAGTAAAAACCTTCATGCAGCAGGAAATGATAAAACGCGGCGTGCTTTGGGCTGGCTTCCACAATATGTGCTACAGCCACACCACCGAGGATATCGACTACATCCTTGCTGCTTACCGTGATGTATTGCCATTGCTAAAAGCAGCCATCGAAAGCGGTAACATCAAAGGTCAACTAAAAGGTGAAGTGTTAGAGGCCGTTTTCCGTAAGGTGAGCAATTACAACATCAAACCTAAAAGTATAGCCTAAGTCATGGATCTGTTTTCATTAAAAGGGAAAACTGCAGTTGTAACGGGTGCTTTAGGGCTCATCGGCCGTAAACATTGCGAAGCCCTTGCAGCAGCAGGTGCAAACGTGATAGTTGCCGACATAAACGCCGAAGCGACCAAGGCATTTGCCGAACAACTGGGGGGTAACCACCTGGGCCTGGGCGTTGACGTAACCAGTAAGGACTCATTAATTGACGCGCTTAACGTAGCGCTTGATAAATATGATTCGGTTGATGTACTGGTAAATAATGCCGCCATTAACGATAAGTTCGAGAACCCGGCCATGGCTAAGGAGCTATCTGCGTTTGAAAACTATCCGCTGGAAGCTTTTCAGCAATCGCTTAATGTAAATGTTACCGGCGTATTCTTATGCTCACAGGTATTTGGTACACACATGGCCTTGCAACGCAGCGGTAGTATCATTAATATAGCTTCAACCTATGGCATTGTTGGGCCAGATCAAAGCATTTACCGCGATTCGCGCGGTCAGCAGACTTTTTACAAGTCGGCAGCATACCCGGTTACTAAGGGGGCTATCATCAATTTCACCCGCTTTTTAGCAGCCTATTGGGGCCATACCGGCGTGAGGGTAAATACCCTTTCTCCGGGCGGCGTTGAAGCCGGGCAAACCGAAGATTTCATTGGCAACTATTCAGCAAAAACTTTATTAGGGCGCATGGCCCAAGCGTCAGACTATCAGGGCGCGCTTATATTCCTGGCCAGCGAGGCATCGGCTTATATGACCGGCGCTAACCTGGTTGTGGACGGGGGGTGGACAGCTATTTAATTTAAACCAACTATTATGAACGAGATTTTAAAACAAAAAGCGGCCGGCATTAAATTATTGCTTACCGACAACGATGGGGTTTTAACAGATGCCGGAGTATACTACAATCACGACGGCGAGCTTTTAAAAAAATTCAGCATGCGCGATGGTATGGGGGTTGAACGCCTTCGCAAATTTGCTGATGTAAATACTGGTATTATTACCGGCGAAAACTCGCCGTCATTAATTAAAAGAGCAGAAAAATTACACATCACCGAACTGCATTTAGGTACAAAAGATAAAGTAGCTGCTTTTAAAGAAATTTGCGGCCGCTTAGAGCTGCAACCTACCGAAGTTGCTTTTATCGGCGATGATTACAACGACCTGGAAGTGATGAAACTGGCCGGCCTTACCGCGTCTCCTGCCGATGCTTTACCGCACGTTAAAGCACAGGTAGACTTCGTAAGTTCATTAAATGGTGGCGACGGGTGCTTCCGGGAGTTTGCCGAACTGATTATCGAAGCCAAAAACGAAAAATACTTATCGGGTAAAAGAAATGGCACCATCACTTTACAAAACGGCCGGATAATTGGCAAAGGCCAACCAAGCTATATCATTGCCGAAATTGGCATCAACCACAATGGTTCACTTGATATTTGTAAGAAATTAATTGATGAGGCTGTAGCAGCCAAAGCCGATGCGGTTAAATTTCAAAAACGCACACCTGAAATTTGCGTGCCGCGCGATCAGTGGGAAATTATGCGTGACACCCCATGGGGCCGCATTACCTATATCGACTACAAACGTAAAACCGAATTTGGCATAGCCGAATATGCAACCATCGACCAATATTGCAAAAAAGTAGGTATCGACTGGTTTGTATCTGCCTGGGACGCACCATCTGTCGATTTTATGGAACAGTTTGATACCATCCTATACAAACTGGCGTCGGCGTCATTAACCGACTTTGCCCTGATCCAGCGTATCCTTGAAACCGGCAAACCGTTAATGCTTTCAACCGGTATGTCGACCATGAAAGAGATCGAAACAACTATGGATTATATCAATGCCTTTGATGAAAACTATCCACTGTTTATTGCTCATTCAACTTCAGCTTATCCATGCCCTCCGCATGAGCTTAACCTTAAAATGATCCAGACGCTGGAGAATAAATATCCGGGCATCCCTATCGGCTATTCGGGCCACGAAACAGGTTTGGCAACTACCGTGGGTGCAGTAGCTATGGGCGCAACTTTTGTTGAGCGCCACTTTACGCTCGACCGTGCCATGTGGGGATCTGACCATGCTGCTTCTGTTGAGCCTCAGGGTTTACAACGTTTAGTGCGCGACATCAGGGATGTTGAAACGGCAGCTGGTGACGGTGAAAAACGTGTTTACGAATCAGAACTTGCACCAATGAAACGTTTAAGGGTAAACATCAGCGACGAATATAAAGAGAAACCAAGCGTTAAATCATAATGTCTCCGGAAAAACTAGCCACCATAATTACATCTATTATCCTTTTTTGCTGGATAGGATTCATCATTGCCTGGGAACGAATATCGCCTTACAGAAAAGGCTTGAAATTTTTCAGGGAGGGGTTTTGGATTGATTTAGTGTGGTATACACTGATACAAAGTTATTTTTTAAAAATCCTCATTTTCGATTATATCATTAAGCCTTTAGAGGCGCATTTTGATCTGTCGCATATGCATTTAATAAGTAACTGGCCTGTAGCATTACAAGTTTTGTTTTTCCTGCTTACGCATGACCTTTATATTTATTTGTTTCACCGCTTTCAGCACTCCAATAAATTTTTCTGGCGTATTCATGAGGCGCACCACTCGGGCAAGGAGGTTGACTTTTTAGCCGGTTCGCGTTCGCATATCATGGAGATCATCATTAATCAAACCATTGAGTTTGCACCTATCATTTTGTTAGGTGCCAACCCAATAGTTATACCGATAAAAGCTATGTTAGATGCCATGTTTGGCATGTTTATACACGGCAATATTAAGGTAAACATGGGCAAGCTTAAGTACATCATTAACTCGCCCCAATTGCATTTATGGCACCATGCCAATTACCAGGAAGTTTTTCACGCCAACTTCGCAACGAAGTTTTCATTTTGGGATTACCTTTTCGGTACCGTTTATGACCCGGGCCACACGCCTGGCAACAAGCCCGAAAACTGGGGCCTCTATTATGATTACCCCAAAGATTACTTTTTGCAGCATGCATTCAGCGTAAAACGCTTCGACGAAAAAACGCTGCTCAAATACCGCTGGTTTAACTGGTATTATCACCTGCGGCCACGGTTTATGAATTGGATGAAAACTTTACTTCCTGTTAAAATAAACAATGCACCTAAATTGGAGATTGAGCAGCAACCCGTTACCTTAGTATCCGAACAAGAAAACGTACTACAACAAAACTAAAAACATATTGGCCTGGCTATATATTTTAATCGCAGCCGCATTTGAAGCGGCCTGGACATTCTCGCTAAAATTCATGAAATTCAGCGATTTGAAGGCACTTCGTCTTAATTCTGTTTTAAGCCTGCAACATGGCCTGCCAGTATGGTTACCTTTTGTTGGCTATATTGTTTTTGGCATCGGCAATATCTACTTTTTTTCGCTGGCAATAAAACTGGTGCCAACAGCCGTAGCATATGCTGTTTGGACAGCGGTAACCCTCATCCTGATTAAATTAGTAGAAGTTTCGTTTTTAAATCAGCGCCTCTCCTACGTGGAAATATTTTTCATGCTACTGATCATGACAGGTGTTTTAGGTTTGAAATTTTATGGACCGGAAATAAAGTAAGCCTGGCGAGTTATTTACCCAACGCCTCCTTTTTTAGTTTTGCCTTCAAAGTATCAAACCGTACCCAATAAAGGCAACAATCCTTTTCACTGGTGCCTTTGGTATAAATCAGGTATTTACCATCAGGAGTAACATATTCACCCCAGCGGTGGGCATCACCATCATTAATCAGCGGACCAAGGTTTAACGGTGCTGTCCAGCTATGATCGGGCTTACGAAAAGTGATCCCGAGCTCACATTCGTAATCTGGCTTTTCCTTATAGCTGATGATCATGTATGACTCATCGGACGCTACATAGAAATCGCCGTCGAATGCCGGTGTATTGATAACCGGTCCTAAGCTTTTAATAACTGTATCTGTTTTGGAGATGGTAAGCGTGCAGAAATCGTAAGTACTATAGTCCCTTACGTTGCCCTTATCACCGTTACTACCTACATAAAAAGTTCCGCTGTTGGTCGGCATAAAATTGTAAAGGCCATAACCCTTTTTCAGAAATACATATGGATCTGTCCAACCATCTTTGTTGCGATGTGATATCCAAACATATGAATGTTTACCATCGCCTTTGCCTGCAAAGTACATGCTCCTGCCATCAACAGAAAAAGTTGGTGTGCTATAATCATAGTTAAGTACAAAAGGGCCTTGCCATCTGTTATCATCATATTTAAAATAACGGATCTTATTACCTTTTGCATTAAACCAGTGTATGGAGTTGCCGTAATAGAACTCCTTGCCATTTGCAGAAAAGGCCGACCGCCCCATGGCTATGCCACTATCGGGCACCAACATGTGTTGCGCAAAAACACGCGGTGTATCATCAGGGCGCTGCTGTCCAAGATAAGCGTCCTTGCTATTGAAAAAATTGCTTTGAGCGCTTACACAGCTATAAAAGCAGCACAACACAAGCAGGAAAATTAAAATTCTCATGGTAAAATGGTTATGTTTATTTTATTGGATTTACTATCTGCAAAACAAAGTTAGCGGTGGTTAATTACAAACACCGGTTCAAACCCATTCAAGTTTGTTTCAATTAAAATCAAGTTGTTTTGCCCGTACCATATTCCTCCAGATTGCTCTCTTAAATTAGTGTAAATCAAAATAAAAGCACTTATGAAAAAGGCCATTTTATTAATCATCACCGCCGCCCTGCTTGGTACCGGTGCCGTGGTAAAAGCAACCGGCAGTTTAGAAGTACCAGTCGCTGTAAAGCAAAGCCTCGCCAAAAAATATCCAAATGCCACAAAAGTTACCTGGGAAAAAGAAAAAGGAAATTATGAAGCCAATTGGGGAGGCAAATCGGGCGAGGATACTTCGGTAACTTTTACCCCCAAAGGCGAATTTGTAGAAGAGGGGGATGCCATACCGGTTAACCAACTACCTCCTGCTGTTTTTGAATATGTTAAAACTAATTATAAAGGCACAAAAATTAAAGAAGCCGGGCGTGTAACCAATGCGGCGGGCAAAAAGATGTTTGAGGCAGAAATAAAAGGGAAAGATCTGTTATTTGACCAAAAAGGAAAGTTCATTAAAATTGATTGAATATAGCCGTCACAATCCTGTTAATCTTAAAATAATACTATCTTTTGTAACAATTCAAATTTAATTTGTACGTTTAAAACAATTGAAAAGCATATTCCGGGCACACGCCCGAAATATGAATAAAACTGAACACTTTTTGTACCCTTAATCTACCACAATTTGCTATCCTCTTTTGAGATTTATTCCCGAACGTCAAACTCAACAAGACTGCTATTCTCTAATCTTTTAACTCCATTGCTTATCCTTATGTTGTTTCCGTTGTGCAGCACAGCACAACAACCAGACAGCGTTAAAAAACCATCAGCTCAGGTAATAACGAGCATTAAAGGACAAGTGGTAGATGACGCCTCGGGGCAGCCGCTTCCGGGTATTAATGTTAAAGTTGTTGGCGGCAGGTACGGAACCATTGCAGAACCGGACGGGAAATTTGAGTTAAACGCCCCGGGAGCTTTTACGCATGTTACCTTCTCTTATATTGGCTATCAAACCGTTACAAAAGTGATTAAACCTGGACAGGTAAACGTTCTGCACATCAGGTTACATGATAGTCAAACCCAGCTTAAAGAGGTTAAGGTTGTTTCCGGAAAGAAACAACGATACCGTAATAAAGGCAACCCTGCGGTTGAGCTTATCCAGCAGGTGATCGACCATAAAAAGCAAAACCGCATGGAAAGCGCCGATTACCTGCAATATGACCAATATGAGCGCATCAATCTGTCATTTATCGACGTTCCTTCTAAACTGATGAACAGCCGTTATTTTAAGATGTACCAGTTTATGCTTGATACTGTAAAAGATAACGGGCAAACCCAGGTGTTGCTTCCCGCGTATCTTAGCGAAAAGCAATATCAAAATTACTATCGCAAAGATCCGGCTAAATCCATCAGTGTGCTCAAAGCGCAAAAGGAAGCCAACATCCTTAAATTTATTGATACGGCAGGCCTTGATGTTTATATGAACCGCCTTTACGGTAATGTAATTGATATTTATGATAACAATGTTTTTATCATTACCAACCAGTTCCTGAGCCCTATTGCAGATCACTCTCCTAATTATTACAAATTTTTTATTACCGATACCATACAGACTGCTAAGGAAAAACTGATTGAACTAAGTTTTATACCACGTACCAAAGGCGACTTGCTTTTTGAAGGTAAATTGCTTGTAAGTATGACGGGCAACTATGCCGTACGGGGCTGTGAACTTAATGTGAACAAACAGATCAACATTAACTTCATGCGAACGCTCAAGATCACGCTTGATTTTGAGCAGAACCCTAACGGCCGGTATTTTTTAAGCAAAAGCGACGTTAAAGCCGATTTCGGCATCTTAAAAAACAAAGGCCTGGGGTTAATGGGCGAACGAACGGTAATTTTCTCTAACTATATAGCAGACAAACCGCTTCCCGCCGCATTTTATGAGGGCAAAGAATTGCAGATAGCTCCCGATGCAGACAAGCCCGACACCTCATACTGGGCTCGTAACCGGCCGGATACACTAACCGATCATCAGTCGAAGATGTACCCGCGCATCTCCCGGTTAGAAAAAATGCCGCAATTTAAACGGGCAACCTGGTTTGCAGCTACTTTTACCGGAGGTTATGCCAAGGCGGGCCCGGTGCTGATAGGCCCCATTGGCACATTTTATTCCCGGGACAGCCAGGAAGGCTCCCGCTTTCAGATTGGCGGACGTACCACCACCGATTTAAGCAAATCAATTTATTTTGAAGGATTTGGCGCCTATGGTACTCGCGATAAGGCTTATAAATACAATATCGCAACTTTTTACTCATTCAATAAAACACCTTTTTACCGCTACCCTAATGACTACCTTAAGGCAAGCTATTTAAATGATGTTAATGTACCGGGGAGGGACCTTTCTACTATCAATCAGCAAGCCGCGCTTGCATCGTTTTCAACAGGAAAAACAATATACTGGCTTTATAGTAAGATTGCCAAAATTGAATATGTAAAGGACTTTGAAAACCATTTTTCGTTCGATCTCGCGTTTAGAAACTGGAACCAGCGCCCCGCCGCGGCATTAGTATTTCAATATAATGATGATGCCAACACTATGGTTCATGACATTACTACCAGCGAGTTGAACCTCGCTTTCAGGTATGCACCGCATGAGCAAATTTTACAGGGAACGGTATACCGCCGCACCATCTACAGCAAATACCCGATCATAAATTTGCAGATCAATCATGGCTTTAAAGGCCTGTTCAATGGTGAATATGATTTCACCAGTGTTAAAGCAAGCATTTTCAAACGGTTTTACCTGTCTCAGCTTGGTTATACTGATATTACTGTACTTGGAAATTATTTAGTGGGTAAAGTGCCATTTCCACTCCTCAATCTGGCCCCGGCTAACCAGTCACTCGCCTATGATGAGGATGCCTATAACCAGCAAACCTACCTTGAGTTTGTAAGCGATCATTATGCGGGTATTAACTTAACCCATAGCTTCAGCGGCTTTTTGCTGAATAAATTCCCATTGATAAAACACCTGAAATGGAGGGAATTTCTATCAGCCAAAATACTATTCGGCGGCTTGCGCAACGAAAATAATCCACTTTATTCACCTAACTTGTTCCGGTTCCCGGTAGGTGGTAACGGGGCAAATGGTACTTATGCTTTAGGCACTAAACCTTATATAGAAGCCGGAGTAGGTATAGGTAATATCTTTAAGTTTTTGCGGATAGACGGGATCAAAAGGTTTAATTACCTTGACCATCCGGGGGCTGCGGAATATGGCGTTAAATTTAGTTTCGCCCCGGATTTTTAAGCAATTTGGCATTACAGGTAATCATAGCCATTGACTAAAGTCAACGGCTATGAAACTTTCATTTTCAAACAACTTAAAAATTACAATCTTTTCCTGGATCGATATTTTCCTTATCGCGGGTAAGAACAGCTTCGCCGTTTTCAAAGGAGACAACCCAAATGCTATCGTAATCATCATCCGGCCATTTCAGGTTATCCTGTTTTATGCCTAAGGAACGTACTATTGGTGCAATGCCGCCATGCTCCCATACCACTAATATTACACCGGTACGGCTTTTTAAATCGGCAGCCAAACCTAAAGAATCCTTCTCGGTACGTGAGCTGTTTACCGTTAAATTGTATTTGGCAGCAAGCGGCACAATGGTCTGAAACATTCTCGAGTGTTTGGTAGCCTCTCCCAGCCCCAGGCCGGGCACAAATATTTTGTCAGGCACTCCAAATCTGGCGGTTAGTATAGCCGGTAACTTTAACGATCTGTTTATTCCCTGGCAATTCAGATTATCGCCCTTCAATGCCTTTTCGGCATGACGGATAAAGACAATCTTTAAATCAGTTGATTGCGCCTTAACTGATAGTATAGCTAACAGGGATATGATAAATAAAAACAGGATACGAATGATCTTTTTCATTTTTGTAATTGAGTCTTTAAAAGGACGAGGCCGTATCATTAGTCGAATTGACTACCTTGGAGTTATGTTACCTGTGAATTGAAATTCAGCCGATAATATTTATACAAAACGGGGTTAACATGTTTTTTGAATAAAAAACTACCAACCAACTGATTATTAGACACATAATTAAATATTTACACAAAAAAGGGGGTTAACACTTTTTTGGATAAAAACAAATTCAATTAACTGATTATCAGATATATAATTAAATGTTAACCCTGAATTGTGTTAACCCTGTTACCTCCCCTTTTATTAGTAAATTCAACCCGGAATTATATATCGCTTAAGCATCTGAATAAGTCAAAAAATGAGGCCGATGATATATGATACAGCCTCATCCTTATATAAATAGTTAATAATTTAATGCTGATTTCCTGAGCCATTTAACTGGTATGCCCCAAGATCGGCACCAGGTAATGTTGCGTCAGATAAGCCATAAACCTTATCAAGCGGTACCGTAATTAACGGTTTAATGGTAGTGTTACCCTTACCGATAAGCGGCGAGCCGGCCAGCAAACGGAAGTTAAAGTTACCTATGGCGTTATATTGGTACAACGGATGACCTACAGTTGGCAGCGGAAAGTTCAGGAACATCGGGTTATTTTTTTGTACAACATCGCTGCCATCATAAATAGAACCTAAAGTATAATTTGAAGGCAGGTATTTTGCCGATGTTGTGATTGATGGAATATCCGTGCTTTGCGGCTGCGTGATGTAGCCTGTTGGATAAAACTGGTTGGCTACACTTAATGAATCGGCCCATTGATAGTTATTACCGTATGAAAGGTGGGCAACATCGGCAACCGGGCTGCCTACCACACGATAACCAAACTTGCAATTGATTGCCACGTTATTGTAATACATGCCCGCTGCACCTTCTTCAAAATTGATACAACCACCACGACCGCTTTGCACCTGGCGGTAACCACCACTAACAAATGTATTGTTATACATTACAATATTGGTTTGCGGTGCACCCGTAGCCTGACCTTTGTTTGATGCTTTTTGGCCATTAGTAGCCGTACCGATAAACATATTGTAGGCCATTGTACCTACAGTACCGCCTTTGGCATTTAAACAATCACCGCCGCTGACACCATTTTTTTCAAAAGTATTTCTGAAGATGGCTATTTTACCTGCTGAGATCCTAATAGGGTCATCTATCCCACCGTACAGCCAGGAATCTTCCATAATGAAATTGCCTTTATAATTGGCAAATAAAATACTGTATTGGTTGCCTGTGCCCGAGCCGGCAATAGTTGATGTGGCTTTTCCCTCGGTTAAGCCGGCATACTCCACGTGAGTCCATCTTAGCACTAATAAATTACAGGTTGGTCCGCCAATAATGCCTTTCCATTTACCAGCGTATGCAGGATCGACAGCAGCAGTAAAGCCACCGGGCGCATCATTTTTCACAATACCAGGAACGGTGATCCAGTTTGGCTGATTTTTTGACCCGTTACTCACCAGGGTACCAAGCGCAATAAGGCTGCTCCCGGCACCCATGTTTAATCTTACACCAGGCTGCAATAATAAAGTATCAGTTGGGTTGATCACCAAATCACAACCGTCTTCAACGGTGTATGTTTTGCCGGTAAGCATGGTACCTTTTACCGGGATTACTGTTGAACCGCTTGAGCTGCACGAAAGCGGAGCTTTATCACTTACCGGGTTTGCAGCCGGTGGTGTATAGCTGTAAATGTCCATGTGCTCACCTTTCCATTTCTGACAACCGGAAAACGCGGCCGCCATCAGGATACAAATAACTGGGATTATATATTTTTTCATCGTTGTTTTTATTATAATTTATACCTGAAACCACCAAGGAATAGTGTTTTGTAATAGTCGCTTTGTACAAGCGTTTGACCTGCAATGTCCTGTTTGCCTAAAAACTCCTGCTGCTTTGCATCAAGACTACCATGCGGGTATTTCAAATAGATTTTGCTGGCCGCGTTGGTGATATTATTAACCTTGCCATAGAAAGAAAATCTTTTGGCGATAGTTTTTTCGAAAGAAAAATCTAACTGGTTGTAGGCATGCTGGTAAAAATCGAGGTTATAATATGGTGATACCTGCGCCAAACGCTCGCCGGTGTAAACAAAAGCCAGTTGCATATCCAAACCTAACTTCGCGCTTTTGTACAGTACAGATGCGTTACCTACATGATCTGCCTGACCTTGCAGCGGACGCGTTTGATTCACATTGGTTTGCTGTAAACCCAATGTTGGGTCATTTGAGTAAAGCAATTTGTTGGTGGTTATCCTTGAGTGGGTATAAGTATAGTTGATTGAAAAGCCTATCACACCAAAGAATTTAGTAGCCAAAGCTTCAAAACCATAGTTGGTAGCATTACCAGGATCATTTTGAGGTTTAATAACCTGATCGCTCGGACCACCGTTGCGCACGACAAAGTACTCAATTGGATTATAGATCTTTTTGTAGAAAGAGCCTAACAATAACTGATCGGCACCGCCGGGGAAAAACTCATAACGTACGTCGTAATTATCGGCAGTGATATGCTTTAAATATGGGTTACCTACCTGGTCATAATATTCGCCCGTAACTTTATATGGCACCTGCTCACCAAAGCCCGGACGGCTGATTGCTGCAAAGTACGATGCACGGATATTCTGATTATCTGTTAACTGGTATTTTAAGTGAAGGCTTGGTAATACGTCGGTGTATTTAATGTTACCGCTTCTTTGTGTAACCGTTTCGGGCGATTGGGTGTTGTAGGTCAAATCGGTATTTTCGATTCGCACGCCGCCTAATATCTGCAGTTTCGGGAACAGATCAAACTTAATCTGTAAATATTCGGCATTATCATTTTCCCTTACGTGGTAGTTGTTTTGCAGATCGGGGTTATTGGCACCGATACCATCAGCAGCCGAATTGAATGCAAAAGGGATAGCGTCGAAATTATTATTGAACAAGGTTGATTTACCACCGGTTAATGAATAAGTGATATAATCAGCATCCCTCACTTTATGGCGATATAAACCACCTGCAGAAAACTCAACATCTTTACCGGCAATTTTAGGAGTATAGATCAGATTAGCGTATCCCGAAATGTCTTTATCGCGGTTATTTTCCCAATGATGGTCTAACTGGGTATTGTTGTCAACCTCGGCAGTGACGGCTCCCGAGTTATTGAGGGTTTTATTGGCATCATAAAAAAACTCGGTTCTATCCGGCTGGTGCCTCGTAGCTTCAGAATATACCCCATCCCAGTTTAAGCGCCACTCGTTACCAAGCCAGTGATCACCATGCAAGGTTGAGTTATAGATATTTTGCTTGGTTAGCATACTCCTGTTTGAGATGGTGATCTGCTTGCTTAAGCCAGTTGAGTTTAAGCCCAAACCAAGGGTATCAGAAGTAAAGCGCGATTCAAATTCGCTTTGATGAATGTATAGGTTGTATAACGAGATCTTGTTTTTGTCGTTAATCGCGTAATCTATTTTGTTGTGGATACCTACGCGTTCTGTTTGGGTTGAATAAGTACGGTCATAAGCATCAGAAAACTGCGGCGAGTTTGGTAGTGGGATAGCTGAAGGCTGCGCATTTGGCGTAAGCTGCTTTGAGTTAGAACCACGGTATATGTTCTGATAACTTGCAGATACAATAACGCCTAATTTTTTATTCAAAAACCTATCACCAATAGTGAGGCCGGCGGTTGAGCTAAAAGGAGTTGAAATATTTTTATCGCTTGTAAGCGCCTTATTGCTAAAATCGGCATAGGTAGCGGCATAGCTGTTACCATTGATTGCTGCCGGAGATTTGCTGTTAGGAGATGCGCTGAAACCAACAAATGGCCTGCTTGACGAAAACAGGGTAGAAAAGCCACCTGATACGTTAGCGCTGAAAGTAAACTGGCTTGGAGCACTTTTCATCACCAGGTTCATCACGCCGCCAATGGCATCGCCTTCCATACTTGGGGTAAGCGCTTTGATCACTTCAAGCCTTTCCAGCATTTCTGAAGGGAATATATCCATAGGCACAAACCGGTATTGAGCATCCGGGCTTGGTATTTTAATACCGTTTACCAATGTTGAGTTGTAACGCTGGTCCATACCCCTAATGATAGCGTAACGACCTTCGCCACTTGCCGAACGCTGAATGGTTACACCGCTAACACGCTGTAAAGCGTTAGCCACAGTAACGTCGGGCAATAACTTTATTGCATTTGCCGAAAGTACGTTGATAACCATCGGTGCATTTTTTTCAATGCTACGCACAGCGCCATCAGATTCTTTATTTGTCTGGGCTTTAACCTGTATTTCTGTCATCTGCATATCGGCGTCCTGCAAGGCCACGTTTACCGTAATGACTTCATTGACCGATGTAATATTGCCCTCCCTAACTTTAGAAGGGCCGTAACCAACATAATTTACCTGTATTTTGTATGGCCCATTCTTTAAATTTTTAAAGCTATAAGCGCCATTAAGGTTAACCGCAACAAATTTGCTAACCCCATCCTGGGTTAAGTGAACTGTTGCTCCGGTAAGGGGTTCGCCGGTTTTAGTATCGGTTACCTTTCCCCTTATGGTTTGGGCATTAGCCGAAACAGAAAATAACAGGCATATTGAAAACAAGAGCAATAGCCTGTAAAGAAAGTAGGTGTATTTCATGAACAACGGGTTTAATTTTCCGCAAAGAAACCCGCTGAAAACTGGAGAAAAATTGAATAAAAGAGCCTAAAACTATTAGATAACCCAAACTTAATAAATGCTTAACATAAAAGGCTGAATTGCATTAATTACCTCCAAATTAAGATGGGCAGCTTCTATAACAAGGCTGTCCTTTCAGCTTATTCGGCTTTTATTTTAGGTAGGATCAACTCCTAACCTGTTGATGCTACTATCCTCGAAAACAAGGTAGCTGATTATCCCCGATTAACACGATAGCTTAAAAATACACCATGCGAAGCTATGCTAACAGACTGTTTATCAATTAAAAATAACATTTCCATAAAATTGGTTAACCAAGCAAAAACGCAAACGTTTGCGTAAATAATTAACAGCATTGTGGGTGCAATATGTAAATACCATGTTATAATTGGTAATCGGTAAGTATTCTGTTAACCAATTTCTTTTAAGCTACCGGGTTAAACACATTAAACATCGAAAAATATGACGGCATTTAAAACTCTTGGACAATTTATTATTGAGCGGCAAAAAGATTTTCCTTATGCCAAAGGCGAGCTTTCTCGGCTACTTCGTGATATTGGGATCGCCGCCAAAATAGTAAACAGGGAAATTAACAAGGCCGGCCTTGTTGATATTTTAGGTGATGCCGGCTCCTCCAATATTCAGGGAGAGTCACAAAAAAAGCTGGACATTTATGCCAATGAGCAGTTTATAGCAGCATTAAGAAGCGGCGGGGAATGCTGTATAGTTGTTTCGGAAGAAAATGATGAATACCTGGTTATAGATTCGGATATTTCAAAAGAAGCAAACTACGTTGTTGCACTTGATCCTTTAGACGGATCATCCAATATCGATGTCAATGTAGGCGTAGGAACCATATTTTCTATTTACAGACGAAAATCAGACACAGGGAAACATTCCACAAACGAAGATGTATTACAGCTTGGTACCGAGCAGGTGGCTGCAGGATATGTCATTTATGGATCTTCAACGATGCTTGTATATACCACAGGCAAGGGTGTTAATGGCTTTACCCTTGATCCTTCAATCGGTGAGTTTTGTCTTTCGCACCCTAACATGACTGTTCCGGCAGCAGGAACAATTTACTCAATAAACGAAGGCAATTACATTCATTTTCCGGATGGGGTAAAAAAATATATCAAATATTGCCAGGTAGAAGATCCGGATACCAACCGACCATATACTTCCAGGTACACAGGATCGATGGTTGCGGATATACACCGGACCTTAATAAAAGGCGGAATTTTTATTTATCCCCCTACTACAGGCGCAAAAAAGGGAAAACTGCGGCTGATTTACGAGTGTAACCCTATGGCTTATATTATTGAGCAAGCCGGCGGCAAAGCATCAGACGGATACAAAAGAATTATGGAAATTGAAGTAAAGGAACTACACCAGCGATCCTCCATATTTATTGGCTCAATGGATATGGTACTCAAAGCCGAAGAATTTATGTCATCATTTTCTCCAAAATTATTTGTGAAATCGTTTGAAGGAGAAGTTAAAATTCAATAAGAATATTGAAAAACGCGATAGTGACCACGTTAAGCGCCAACTTTTTGTAAAGCTGCTTTCACAATTTAATGCTTTAATTGCAAGTTAAAAATACTGGGCAAAACTTGGTTTTAAAGTGACATAAGACAATAATCGACGAAAATTGTTTTTTCTTCTGAACTAAAATTGTCATCAAAATGTCATGAAGTGTAAAATACTTCACAACTATACGTGTCACAAATACACATAACTTTACACGTTTAAACAGCAGAATCAGCATTTTTGAACTATTTAAGCTTTTAGTCTATATCTTTAGGAAAAAATCAACGGTAATTTTTAATATAAGACCACGTTTCGAGGGCTTAATTAAAAATTATAACATGCAAAAAACAAAATCTTTAAAAAAAATGACTTTTGGCAGTTTGGCACTGAGCGCAATTATCCTCATCGGAAGTTGCTCCAAAAATGCAGACCAACCAGTAACCGTTCCAATTAATGATTTAAACGCCAGCAAAAGCCTGGCAACAACAGCCCCCACCGTCTACACGATGGCCACATCTTCAATCCGGTTAGATCAAGGTTACGCTTACAAATTCAGCCCCGTTCAGGTAAGCGGCGATTCAAACACGCAGCCAACAGCGTCAACACTCCAACTTTATGAAAATGGTGTTGCGTTAGGTCCGGCTCATTCTGTTCACAGTGACATCAGAAACCTTGGTAAAGGGCGTTACAGTCACTGGGATACCGGATTGTATTTCTCAACTTCCGACAATAGCAGCCCACTGACAAACGGAAGAAAGTACACTTACACCCTTACCGGTACAACAACTACTACCACCACAACCGCTCCGGCTACAAGTACTTCAACAACAACCGCATCGGGCTCCGTTTTGAGTACAGTATTAACCGGTTACGCTGCTGTTAACGGTACAACAACCGGTGGTAAAGGCGGTACCACGGTAACTGTAAACACACTGGCTGCGTTCAAATCTGCGGTGTCAGGCAATTCGCCCAAGATTGTGTATGTTTCCGGAACAATTAGCGGATCAGGCGTAACTCCTGTGTATGTTGGTTCAAATACCACCATCATCGGTAAAACCGGCGCCGTTTTATCAAGCCTTAACCTTTACCTGTTCACTGTAAGCAATATCATTATCCAAAACGTTACGTTTAGAAACTACGTAACCGAATGCGGTGTTTACGTTAAATTCCAGTCGAACCACGTTTGGATTGACCATTGCGATTTTGCAACAGACCGCAGCCATGGCTGGGATTACTGGGGTAAAGATATCGGCGTTGCCGAAGGCTCTGACTACGTAACCATTTCATGGAACAAATTCCATGACACCTACTTGTCATTGCTTATTGGTTCGGTAACAAGCGATGCTGTTACAGCCAACACCGGCAAACTACACGTTACATTGCACCACAACTACTGGTACAATGTGTCTGAAAGGGAGCCAACTTTGGTATTCGGTACTATCCACATGTACAATAACTACCACTTAAACAACGATGGTTATTCCATCGGTGCAAGATACGGTGGTACAGTAAGGACAGATAATGAATATTTCTCAGGCTGCAGGAAGCCACTTACTACTAACTTAGATGGCGACCCTGTAGGTTACTTCAGCGGTATATCAACCAACATTTATTCTAATTGCGGTGCTAACGACATCACCTCATCTTTATCAA
This sequence comes from Mucilaginibacter rubeus, assembly GCF_014643835.1. Taxonomy (GTDB): domain Bacteria; phylum Bacteroidota; class Bacteroidia; order Sphingobacteriales; family Sphingobacteriaceae; genus Mucilaginibacter; species Mucilaginibacter rubeus. The sequence continues at coordinate 508,214 of NZ_BMKD01000002.1, forward strand.
GTTGGGTGCCGTCATACGCTTACAGCACGTTGCTTGATGCTGCTGCAAACGTTCCGGCAGTGGTAACAGCAGGTGCCGGCGTTAAAACAGTTAATTAATTAAATTATTCATCCCCATGCTAAGTGAAAGGCCGCTTTATGAATTATCATAAAAGCGGCCTTTCACTTTTTATTGATCCCAGCTCCGATACAATAATCAATTTTCACGCAGGGGCTCCTGGTTTTTACTGAAGTATTGAACGTTAGCCGCAGGGCTTAATCTTTTTTTCATAAAAGCCACAATGGTATCGGTATACAGGTCGGCTCCTCTGCCGTTTAAATGCGCCCTGTCCGAATAGTATTCCGGGTTTTTAAAATATACATCGTTGGTAAAATCGTGAAAAACAACCTTGTTACTGTTACAAGTACTTTTCAATTTTAAATAGGAATTCTGTTGGGTATCATCGTTATACCTTGGCGATACAAAAACAAACAATTGAATTTTTTGCCGCTTACATTCATTTATAAACAAATCCAGCGCATTTACATTATCGGCCGATATGCTGTCTGAATATGGCTTAAGCGATGTATGGGTTGAAACCCGGCTGACGTCCATTTTATTATCTAAAGGATTAAAGCCCATGACAGTGTTTCCTGATGATAAAAAGTAATGCTGAAATATAGAAACCACCTGGCCATTGTAGCGGTATGTTTGAAGATGGCTTTTTAGTAGCTCCAGCCGGTCTTTCTTTTCAATCATATTGCCGATAACATCCGATTGTTTTAAATAAGGCAGTAAAATGGAAAGCCTGTTCTTTTCATCTTCCTTTTCACTTAACACATCGCTCGTTACATCTAATACAACAACCTTAGGAACGTGGTGCTGTAATGCCAGTTCAAAAATTGCTGTACTATATAAAAGCCCTTCGCCATCCCGGCCGCCATTAAAACAACTTAGGTGTAAACCATCCTTTATAATCGATGAGTTATAATGATGAGAAGCTCTTGAGCTTCCCAAAACCAACACATCTTCATTTAAATTATACACAACGTGATTAGCGACAGCGTATTCGCCGGAAACCTGGTGTGTAAAAAAATAATAAAGGAACATACCGGCTGCCTGATCAACAGCCACAAAAGCCACAATCATCAATAACAACCTGATAAAAAACTTATTGCTGTTTTCTTTCAACTGCTTCATAATCTAAAACTGAAAGTAAATGAATTGTCCGCCGTCAAAAACGCCAAACAACAGGATTATAAAAACCAACCCTAAATAGGAAGCCATGCGGATCCCCCAATTTTCATTGTGAAGAAACCGTAATGAATGATGGCCGTATTCCTGCTTTATTTCGTAAAAAAACAAGGCGGCTATAGCCATCAAGTCATACAGAAAATAAGAAGGTTCGCCTATGAAAAAGCCGGGTTTATAAATAAAAACACCTTTTAACAAACCCCAGGCCTGCTCTAATGATACAGCCCTGAAAAAGATCCAGCTTATAGTGACCAGGAATATTGTAAAAGATATATTTAAGAAATTGGCAAATACTCCACTGCCTAACCCTAATTTACTTGCTGTTGCCGTCCTCCACTTCTGCGTTGCCATTCCGCAAATGAGGTAAAACCCGTGTAAAGCGCCCCAAACAATAAATGTCCAATTAGCGCCATGCCACAAACCGCTGATCATAAACACTGCAAATAAATTTAAATACAACCGGCCTTTGCTAACCCGGTTGCCTCCTAAGGGTATATACACATAATCTTTAAACCACGTAGAAAGTGAGATATGCCACCTGCTCCAAAACTCGTTTATGCTTTTTGCAAAATAAGGCCGTTTAAAATTTTCCATCAGCTTAAAGCCTATCACCCTGGCACTGCCTATCGCAATATCCGAGTAGCCCGAAAAGTCGCAATAAATCTGGACTGCAAAAAACAATGAAGCAAGCACAATTGTGGCCGAGCCGTGTTCAGGATAATTGTTAAAAACAGTTTTTACATATATAGATAACCTGTCGGCAACAACAACCTTTTTAAAAAAACCGATCAGCATTCGTTTTAACCCTTCAGAAACATCCAGGGCATTAAAATGATGTTCGGTTTTAAATTGCGGTAACAGATTTTGAGGACGTTCAATAGGGCCGGCAACTAATTGCGGATAAAACATCACGTATAAAGCATAAATACCGAAATGCCGTTCGGCCTTTTGATGGCCCCGGTAAACTTCAATAGTATAGCTCATGGCCTGAAAAGTGTGAAATGACAACCCTATCGGAAGCAGGATCTGTAAAAACGGAATCGGGTTAGTGTACCCCATCCAGTATAGCAATCCCGATAAATTGGCATTAAAAAAATTAAAATACTTAAATACAGCCAGTACGCCAATATTTGCCGTAAGGCTTAATATTAACAAAAGCTTCTTCTTCTTAGGGTCACTAACTTTTTCCAGGTAAATGCCCGCGGTATAGTCGATAATTATTGTAAAAAACAGGATGAGGATATAAATAGCTTTAAAGAACATATAAAAATAGCAGCTTGCTATAAGCAGCAACAGCCACCTAAATTTATGAGGCACCAGAAAATATAAAGCCGTTACCACAGGAAAAAACAGCAGAAAAGTAAATGAGTTGAATATCATCGCCAGGTTCTTTTTGGTTAATTAAACCTAACTGAAAATAAAATGATATAAAATAGGAGCACTGCGATCGTAAATCATTCTGTAAAATCACGCAACAAACTTCACAGCCAAAATCTGATCAGCACATTGCAAGTTCAGGAATACATGCACTGTAACCCCAAAGTGAATTGATTCTCCAACCATTTGATAAAAAATCTTTAACCGGCTTATCATATAACACAACAACTAAAATGTAAAGCGATTTATATCCTTTTACAGTTTAAACGTGTAAAATGGCGTCAGATTTACAATTTACGGGCAATTGAACTTAGCTCATACTTTATTGATAGTCAATTAAATAATTTTACTCACCAAGTAACAAATAAACTTAATTTATCATTTAAAGACCTAAAACTATGTGCGGAATTGTTGGTTACATCGGATCAAGAGATGCGTGGCCCGTTGTGTTGAACGGCCTCAAACGATTAGAATATCGTGGTTATGATAGCGCCGGTATTGCTATCATAAATAATGTAGGCTTCAATGTGTATAAAAAAACCGGAAAAGTGGCGTGTCTTGAGGCTCACACAGCAGATAAAGACAAAAGCGGGCATGTTGCAATAGGACATACCCGGTGGGCCACACATGGCGCCCCATCTGATGCAAATTCGCATCCGCATAGCTCAAACGATAACCGCCTGCACATTATCCATAACGGGATCATCGAAAATTACCTGATCCTTAAAGAAGAACTACTTGCCCGTGGGCATACCTTTAAAAGTGAAACAGATACAGAAATCCTGATCCACTTAATTGAGGAAATTCAAAATATCGAACAAACTGATTTACTGGAGGCTGTCCGATTGGCTTTAAATACAGTGATAGGTGCTTACGCTATAGTTATCCTGGACCGGGAAAACCCCGATCAGCTGATTGCCGCCCGAAAAGGCAGTCCATTGGTTATTGGTGTTGGCCATGGCGAGTATTTTATTGCATCAGACGCCACTCCTATTATCGAGTACACCAAAAACGTAGTGTATTTAAAAGATAACGAAATAGTACAGGTTAAACCCAGTGGGCTTTTAATAAAGAAGCTTGACAATGTTGTTCAAACCCCATTGATCCAGGAGTTAGAATTAAAACTTGAATCGTTAGAAAAAGGCGGCTTTGAGCACTTTATGATGAAGGAAATCTTTGAGCAGCCGCGTTCTATAAGGGATTGCATGCGTGGTCGCATCTTTCCGCTTGAAGGCAAGGTTGAGTTAGGTGGCATTAAACAATATACCGACAAGCTTAAAAATGCCGAGCGGATAATTATTATTGCCTGCGGTACCTCGTGGCATGCCGGCCTAACAGGCGAATACCTTATTGAAGAATACGGACGCATTAAGGTAGAAGTTGAATATGCTTCCGAATTCAGGTATCGTAACCCCATAATTACTGATAAGGATATTGTAATGGCGGTATCCCAATCGGGAGAAACTGCCGATACATTAGCCGCCATTGAAATAGCTAAAGAACGGGGTGCAACTATCCTGGGGATCTGCAATGTTGTTGGCGCTTCAATTCCGCGCGTAACTGATGCAGGGGTTTACACCCATGCCGGCCCGGAAATAGGCGTTGCCTCGACAAAAGCCTTTACAGCGCAGGTTACTGTTTTAACTTTAATTGCTTTATATATTGCGCAGCACAAAGGTACTTTAACACCAGGCAGGCTCACCAATTTATTAACGGAGCTTGATACCATACCCGATAAAATACAAACTCTGCTGCAGGATAATGAATTGATTGAAGACATTGCCTGCAAAATAAAGAATGCCCCTAACTGCCTGTTCTTAGGGCGTGGTTTCGGTTTCCCGGTTGCTTTGGAAGGGGCTTTAAAACTGAAGGAGATCTCCTATATCCATGCCGAAGGTTATCCCGCCGCCGAAATGAAGCACGGGCCAATTGCGTTAATTGACGAGCAGATGCCGGTGATCTTCATCGCCACAAAAAACTCATCGTATGAAAAAGTGATCAGTAATATACAGGAGGTTAAAGCCCGGAAAGGAATAGTAATAGCTATTGTTACCCGTGGTGATGTTAAAGTGAAAAACATGGCCGATTACTGCATTGAAATACCCGATGCCGACGAAGCCTTTTTACCACTGCTGGCCACTATCCCGCTACAACTTCTCTCCTATCATATAGCCGTAAAACGGGGTTGTAATGTTGATCAGCCCCGTAATCTGGCTAAATCGGTTACAGTAGAATAATTTGGAATAATTAACCAACAAACTCCATAAAAAAAGCAGGCTCAGGCCTGCTTTTTTTATGTGCTGTTATTTCTGGGTGTAACCACTATTATATGAACGTGCAGCCCCAAATTCCCAACTCAGACACTTTTTTCTCATCCCTTTACACATGCCTGCATTACTGCTTTACATGTTCTGTAAAGACTAAGATACAGGTTTACAAAAAAACGGCAATCGACTAAAACCGTATACTATCGATGCCCAAATAGATAAATTTGACTAACCAAATAAACCAGTTCAAAATAGTTCCCTAAACTCTCTTAAACTATTGATGATGAAAAAAATTAATATATACTGTTTCATTACAACATTGCTATTGATAACCGGATGTGCCGGAAGTCGGGATCTTGTTTACTTCAGCAACATGGCAAATACAGGTGCAGCAAATAACAATACAAGCGGAACAGTAGTCATTCATCAGAAAGACATTTTAAATGTAACTGTTACCAGCTTAAATCCCGAATCGAATATGTTGTTCAACGGTAACAAAAATGTAGGCTTAAACAATCAATCAACCCGCGGCGGATATAAAGTAAACGAAAATGGATTTGTGAATTTACCGCTTATAGGTGACTATAAAATTGAAGGGCAAACCATTGAGGAAGCACAGACTGAAATAGCTAAAAAGCTATCGGCTTTTGTTAAAAGCCCGGTAGTTGACATCCAACTCCTAAATTTTAAAATAAGCGTGATAGGCGAGGTTAACAAACCATCAACATTTATAATAACTGATGAAAATGTAAACTTACTTGAAGCATTAGGTATGGCAGGGGATATGACAGTTTATGGACGCAGGGAAAATGTATTGGTGATCCGCACAGAAAACGGACGCAGAACAATGAACCGCCTTAACCTTAATAAAGTTGAATCAATGGATTCGCCTTACTTCAACCTTAAACAAAATGATATTGTTTATGTGGAGCCCGACAAATCAAAGGCGGTTGAGTATAGCCAAAGCACACGCTTAGCACCAATAGTAGTAGCCTCAATTTCGGCATTGGCCGTATTGGCGGCAGTACTGTTAAGAAGATAAAATACAGTTTTAAAGATACCTAAGAATAGCTGACATGGATAATAATTTTATTTTAAAAGAACCTTTGCCGGGCAACAAGTTCAGGAACAACATTAAGCCTTATTTAAATGGCTGGTATTTATTCCTGATAAGCATGGTTATCTGTTTTGGCGCAGCCTGGACATACCTTAACTATGTTACCCCGCTGTATAAAATAACAAGTACACTGCAAATCCCTGACGATAAAAAAGGCGATGGTATTTTAAAAGCTACTGCTTTCAGTGACCTGAACATGTTTCAGGAAACTAAAACCGTGGATAATGAAATGGAGGTATTACGATCAAAAGATTTGATTTATAGCGTATTCAAAAAACTTAACCTGGAAACTTCCTATTTTGATGAAAGCGGCTTTAAAGTAAAAGAACTGTATGGTAATGAGCGGCCTTTCACCGTTACTGTAAAGAGAATAGGGAAAACCGGCTATTTGAAAAAACTATATATCCAGCCATATTCACAAAGTAAGTTTTTGTTAAAAGAGGAAACCAAAACATGGATTTACAGCTATAACCAACTGATTAATCATAAGGATTATTCCTTTAAAGTAGAAAAAGGGCCGGCCCTTGCAGATAATGACACGCCGATACTGATCCAGTTTAAAAACCTTACCGGGCTGGCAGCAGCTTACAGCGCCGGATCATTACAGGTTAACCCTGTAGTTAAAGAATCAAACACCTTAACCTTAAGCCTGGTTGATGCTGTGCCCGAAAGAGGGATTGATATTTTGAACAACATCATATCTACCTATAACGCCGAAAACGTTGTTAAGAAAAACGTTACAGCCGTAAACACCATATTATTCATTGATAAACGATTACATGATTTAGAACGGGACCTGTCATACACCGAAGGTGACATTGAAACTTTCAAGCAAAGGAATGGAGCTGCAGAGATCAATGCAAGCACACAGGTAAATCTGACAAAATCTGCAGAATATAATCAACTGCTTGAAGAATCAAATACTCAGTTGGGTATTGTGAATTCCATTGAAGCATATTTAAAAAACTCGGCTAACCAATACGATGCTGTACCCAGTACCATGGGATTGAAGGATCCGGCGTTAAATACACTGGTTAGCCGTTTCAACGACCTGCAGTTGGAAAGGAACCGCATGCTGGGCAGCGCAAACCCTGCCAACCCTCTTATTGAAAACCTGAGCAACCAGATAGCCAGCCTTCGTGTAAATATCATGGAAAACCTCAGTAATATTAAAAAAGGCTTCTCAATCAGCCACAAATTGCTCAGCCAAAATTCTGCCCAGTATGACTCCCGCATCCGCTCGGTTCCGTCGCTTGAACGGGGGCTTTTACAGCGGAGCCGTGAACAGGGGGTAAAAACTAATTTATACCAATACTTGTTGCAAAAAAGAGAAGAAACGGCGTTGTCGTTATCAGCTACAATTCCTTCATCGCAATTGATTGATAAACCTGCCGCTAATCCGATAGCTGAATTTCCTAAGCAACAGCTCACCTATTTATTCGCTATTATAGCCGGGTTATTTATGCCGGGAATTTACATCTTCCTGAAAGATAAATTTAGCCTGAAAATCAGGAATCAATCAAGCCTGCTGAATATAAAAGGCGTAAAGATCCTGGGCGAATTATGCCATAATAATGAAGGTCAGAGCCCTGTAGTTATATCTAACGGCAGTAATACCAACATTTCAGAACTGTTCAGGTATATCAGGAGCAATATTGGCTTCCTGAACCAGGGAACACAGCACAAAACCATGCTTGTTACATCGTCTATGAAAGGCGAAGGCAAAACCTTTTTCAGCATCAACCTGGGCTTAACGCTTGCCATGCTCAATAAACGGGTATTAATTATGGAGTTTGACCTGCGCAAGCCCGATTTGCTTAAAAACATCAACATGGAGCAAACCAAGGGCATTACAGATTTTTTAATGGGTGATACCAATTCACCGGCCGAATGCATCCAGGCTTATAATGAATCAGATAACCTTTTTGTAATGGGAAGCGGCAGTAAAGCAATTAACCCCGCCGAGCTATTGTCAGATAAACGGCTTGACCTGCTTTTTAACTGGTGCAAAACAGAGTTTGACTATATCGTGCTTGACACATCGCCTGTTGGTGCCGTTGCCGATGCTTTTAGCCTGGCTAAATACGCCGAGTTGAGTATTTATATTGTACGGTATAATTATACCAATACCGAGCAATTAAGTATCCTCAGAGATATTTATGATAATGATAAATTAAATAACCTTATGGTAGTGTTTAACGATGCGAAAAAAGAAAACCGGGAGGCGTACGCCTACGGTGGCTATGGATACGCATCGGCATATGGCAGTTGATAGCTATCATTTTTACAATGGCATAAGGTTAATGCTAATACGTGTTATAAACTTTTAGTTAGACTGTTTTACTGCTGTTCCATGTGACTGGATTGGCGGAGTCTTAAGCAACGTAAGTTGCAGTTGTTATGAACCAATAACCGGGTAACCGGAGAACGATATAAGCCGTTAGCTTGCTTTTTTACGGTCTGGCCAGTGTGACTGGATTGGCGAAGCCGCAGAGAGACTAAGACACCTGTTATATTTTATAGTAAACGGGAAAAACCGGCGAATATTATAAACTATTAGTTCGATTATTTTTTATTAACCGCCTAACCATGTGACTGGATTGGCGGAGCCACAGCCAGCACAGGCTGCGTCCGTAATAAATCAGATAACCAGGTTAGTAATTTTCAATTACTATTTTTTAAAACCATCATCACTTGCGCCATGTGAGTGAGTTGGCGAAGCTATAATAAGCCCTTATTAATTCCCCGATCCAACTTTATTCATTTTATGGAAACCCAATTAAGAACACCGCAATTTCGCATGACAAATTATCATGAAAAAAAATGGCTTGTTATTTACACCAAGCCCCGATGGGAAAAAAAGGTGGACAAGCTTTTAAAGCAAAATGGCATTGAATGCTATTGCCCGGTCAGAGATGTAGTAAGCCAATGGTCTGACAGGAAAAAGGAGATCAGTGTTCCTCTGTTTAGCTCCTACGTATTTGTTCATGTCGATGCTTATGAGCAGTCAAGGGCGCTTTACGTAATGGGGGCGTTAGGCTTTGTTTACTATATGGGTAAACCTGCTGTAGTGAGGGACAACGTAATAGACGAGATCAGGACAAATCTTGTACGCTACAAAGACATGGAAATTGTGAGCCTTAACAACCTCAGTATTGGTGATACAGTTAAAATAAAAGATGGCGCTCTTGTAAATCAAATGGGTAAGGTGTTGCAGATACAGGGTAAAAATGTATTAATGATTTTTGAAACCATCAATTGCGCTTTGGTAACACGTGTTTCAATCCAAAACTTATCAGTTCATAACATCAGCAGAAATCATGAAAATTGAGAATTACCAACCTAAATTAGGCATTATCGGTCTTGGTTATGTAGGCTTGCCCCTGGCCGTTGAATTTGCAAAAAAATACAAAGTTATTGGCTATGACATTAATGTAGATCGCATTAATGAGCTCAAATCGGGCATTGATCACACCTTAGAGATCGACCCCGATCAATTAAATGCTGTAATTACCCCTGTTTGTACAACCGCAACCGGTTTATACGTTACTGATGAAATTGAAAAACTACAGCAATGTTCCATATTCATTGTAACTGTGCCAACCCCTGTTGATAAAAATAACCGGCCTGATCTCTCACCGTTAATAAACGCCAGCAGGGTTGTAGGCAAAGTGTTAAAAAAGAATGATATCGTGGTTTACGAATCAACCGTATATCCTGGGGTAACAGAAGATGAATGTATGCCTATTTTAGAAAAAGTATCGGGGCTTACCTATAATGTTGATTTTTTTGCGGGCTACTCGCCTGAAAGGATCAATCCCGGAGATAAATTACATACCGTTTCAAAAATCCGCAAAATTACATCAGGCTCTACTCCGGAAACAGCCGAAACTGTAGATAAGCTTTACCAATCAATTATTACAGCCGGCACATTTAAAGCGCATTCGATAAAAGTAGCTGAGGCTGCTAAGGTAATTGAAAATGCGCAACGCGATATAAATATTGCATTTGTGAACGAGCTGGCCATGATCTTTAATAAACTGGGTATCGATACCCATAAAGTATTGGAGGCGGCGGGCACTAAATGGAACTTTCTGAATTTTCGCCCGGGCCTTGTTGGCGGCCACTGTATCGGGGTTGACCCATATTATCTTGCACAAAAGGCCCAGGAAGCAGGGTATCACCCTGAAATTATTTTGGCTGGCCGGCGTATCAATGACTCTATGGGTGCATATGTTGCCGATCAGTTTATTAAACAGATGATTTGTCGCGGTACTTCAATAACAGATAGTGAGGTGCTGATACTTGGTTTCACATTTAAAGAAAACTGCCCCGACGTAAGGAATACCCGTGTGATAGACATTGTTAAACGGTTGAAGGAGTATAAAGTAAAAGTGCATATCCATGATCCCTGGGCCAACGCGGCACATGCCAAAAAAGAGTATGGCATCATCTGCGAAAACGGCGAATCAAAAACCCGTACCTATGACGGGGTTTTACTTGCTGTTGCCCACGAAGAGTTTAAAGAAATGAATGTAAAAGCGCTTTGCAAACCCAATGCAGTATTGTATGATTTGAAGGCATTTTTACCAGAAAACGTTGTTAACGCCCGGCTTTAAAAATTTATGACCTACAAACAAAGAGCCGTGTCCGGTATAGTATGGGCGCTGTGGCAGCAATTAAGTTCAAAGGTGGTGAGCTTTGGCATATCCATTTTTCTGGCACGGATCCTGGAGCCGTCACAATTTGGTTTGATAGCTATGCTGTATCTTTTTATATCGATAGGCAATAGCCTTTTGGACGGCGGCCTTACAGCCTCGCTGATCCGAACCACCAATGCAGATCAGCGCGATTATTCAACCGTTTTCTATTTTAATATCATTGGCAGCAGCATTCTTTACCTGATACTTTTTATAACTGCGCCGCTCATCGCCGCTTTTTATCACCAGCCACTGTTAACCTCTGTTGTGCGCGTTTACACCTTAATTTTAATTATAAACGCGTTTTTTGGGGTACAAAGCACCTTACTGGTCAAGGATCTGAAGTTTAAAAAACAAACCAACATTCAAGTCCCGTCGGCCATTGGCGGCGGAATATTGGGTATCATACTTGCAAAATTAGGATACGGAGTTTGGAGCCTGGTTTGGATGGGCTTATGCACATCTTTTTTATCAACGGCCATACATTGGATCACTTCAAGCTGGCGACCGGCACTGATATTTGATAAGGCTTGTTTTAAAAAACATATCCATTTCGGCTACAAAATGACATTATCAGGTTTAATTGATACCGTTTATCAAAACATTTACCTGATAATCATAGGTAAGTTCTTTTCGGCAACCCAGCTTGGCTACTACAGCCGGGCCGATTCGATAAGCCAATTACCGATAAGTAATATTTCAGCAGCTATAAATAAAGTTACTTACCCAATGTTCGCAGAGATCTCAAACGACCCAATACAACTAAAAAATGTATATAAACGGCTTATGCAGCAGGTAGTATTCTGGAACGCACCGGCACTTATATTGCTCAGCGTTATTGCCAGGCCTTTGTTTCACATTTTGTTGACCGACAAATGGCTGCCAGCCGTTCCGTTTTTCCAGTTGCTATGCATAGGTGGCATCATGTACCCGCTTCATTCATACAACTTAAATGTTTTGAAAGTAATGGGGCAAAGCGCATTATTTTTAAAGTTAGAGGTTATTAAAAAGGTTTTAAGTGTAGTCGGCATCCTGCTCTTTATTCCCTTCGGGATTTATGGGTTATTATACTTTCAGTTACTTTTTAACATAATAGCCTACTACATCAATTCCATTTACAGCGGGCGCTTAATTGACTACCCGGTTACCGAACAGGTGAAAGATATTTTGCCAACAGTAACGTTGGCCGGAAGTATCGGCCTCTGCTGTTATTTTCTTGACAAGTTGCTGATCAATGATTTTTTCATCCCGACTATGCAAATTGGCATATTACTCATAGTATTCATTGCGGTTTATTATGGTGCCAGTTTATTAATTAAGCTCTCCGCTATTAAAGATTTTAACCAATTAATCCTAAAAAGATGATTCCAGTAACCAAACCATTTCTCCCTGCCGAAAAGGAGTTCAGAGCCTATGTTAAAAGTATCTGGGAAAGGCAATGGCTCACCAACAACGGCCCCCTTGTGAACACGCTCGAATTAAAGTTAAAACAATACCTGGGCGTTAGTCATATGCTGTTTGTTACAAACGGTACAATAGCTTTGCAACTGGCCATCAAAGCCCTTAACTTAAGCGGAGAAATTATCACAACGCCATTTTCATTTGTTGCTACTACAAGCACTATTGTATGGCAGGGTTGCGAACCTGTATTTGTGGATATCGACCCTGAGACGCTGAATATTGATCCGGCTAAAATAGAAGCAGCCATCACACCCAACACATCGGCTATACTGGCAACACACGTATTTGGTAACCCATGCGATATAACAGCCATACAGGCTATTGCTGATAAACATAACCTTAAGGTGATCTATGATGCCGCGCATTGCTTCGGTACTTTTTATAAAAACCGCTCCGTATTTGAATATGGCGACATCAGTGTAACCAGCTTTCACTCAACCAAATTATATCACACTATCGAAGGCGGCGCTGTATTTACCCAGGATCCGGAGTTATTAAAAACCATGGCACTGATGCGCAACTTCGGATATTCAGGTGTTGACACTTTTTCTGAAGAAGGTATCAACGCAAAAAACAGCGAGTTTCATGCAGCAATGGGTTTATGCAACCTGCACCATGTTGACGAAATACTTAAAAAAAGAAAGTATTTGTATGAGCAATATCTGCAGCGCCTGGAAAACCTGGATGTTCAGTTTCAAAAACTTGAAAACGAACAGGATTACAATTATGCATATTTCCCCGTCGTTTTTCAAACAGAGGCCCTTATGCATCAAAGTAAAGCAAAATTAGAGTTGGCACAGATTTATTGCAGGAGGTATTTTTACCCCTCACTGTCATCATTGCCATACGTAAAAAGCCAACCAATGCCTGTTTGCGATTCCATAGCGTCACGGGTGGTTTGTCTTCCTTTATATCATACGCTGTCGCTGTCAGATCTCGACCTTATTTGCAGGTTGTTGCTCCGCGCACAAAACTTCGACAACAACTTTAAACCGAAACATTTTGGCACACTGGTGACAGATAAAATTGAATCTGAAATAAATGTAAGGGCAGCGAATGTAAATGGAACGGTATGAATGATGAAGAAATAATGGTAAGTGTTCTTTGTATTACTTACAACCATGAAAAATTCATTTCCGAGGCTATCCGAAGCTTCTTGATGCAGAAAACCAACTTTAAGTTTGAGATCATTATTGGCGACGATTGCTCGACAGATAAAACCCAGTCAATAATTAAATTTTACTCAGAAACCTATCCCGGCAGGATCAAGCTTATAGCCTCCCCTACCAACTTAGGCACGCATAAAAATTTAATTAATTGTGTTACACAGTGCAGGGGCAGGTACATAGCTCTTTGCGAGGGCGACGACTACTGGATAAATGAATATAAACTGCAAAAGCAGGTTGATTTTTTAGAAAACAATGCCGACTTCGTTATTTGCTGCCATTACCACAAAGTGATAAACGTTAATAACAAAACACTTTACGTACATCCTAACCCCACACCGCTAATACATACATATGCCGATTTGCTGGCGGGGAAACAGGAAGAAACAAAAACGGCAACAGTTGTTTATCGCAATATTCCCGAAACTCATCAGTTGTTCGCTGCCCCCTGGTTTTTTGAATGTTTTGCCGGCGATAAAATGTTTAAGCTATGGGCCACCCAGCATACCGGCGGTAAAATTTATGTAATACCCGAGGTAATGAGCTGTTACCGCAATCATGAAGGAGGTGTGTGGAGCATGATCAACGCCAAAGCACGCATGGAAATGGTTATAAGTGATTTCAATTTAATCATCAAGAACTTCACATACTCCGCGATCGCTAAAAAAAGACTTTTGCTGCTTTACATAAAACGCTATCTGCTTTTTGAATTACAAAACAAGCGGTTTCGTAAAGCTTACGATACGGTAAAATACCTGCTATAACTGCCCAGCGCATTTAACATTAACATGAACATACAAGCCGCCCCTTTTTCAAAACCCGTTCTGTTTTTCATTATTCCGTCGCTTAGAGGCGGAGGAGCAGAAAGAGTTATCATTTCGCTTGCTAATTATTTTAATAAAAACAACTTCCAGTCGGTACTTATTTCTTTAAACAATGATGTTCCAGCATATGAAATTGATAATGATGTTAAGGTATTTTACCTTGCTGACCGTCAAAAAAATTTGTTTGTTTACAGGTTGTATCATATTGCCGAAACTTTTTTTAAACTTATCAAGTTATTGCGGGCTCAAAAACCGGTGTGCGCTTTATCATTTATCACATCCGCCAATATTTGGACTGGTATTACCTGTTGGTTTACCCGGGTACCTTACATTGTTTCAGAGCGCACTTCGCCCGATAGAAGCGTTATCAGGTTTAACTATTTGCGTAAACAACTGGCTTTAAACTTATATAAAAGAGCCGAAGCGGTTGTAGTAAGTGCTAAAGGAGTTGAGGACTGCCTGCTTAAGGACAAAGACTTTAAAGTGCTAACAAACATCGAGCGCATAACAAATGCTGTTACTATTTTCCCATTACCGTCAGAGGAGAAGGTTCACCATCGGAGGTTTATTTTGGGAGTTGGCCGTTTGGCCTATGTAAAGGGCTTTGATATCCTTATTGAGGCCTATGCAAAATCAAGCCTTACCGACGTCGATCTGATAATCGTTGGCGATGGCGAAGAACGTGCTAACCTCGTTTGCCAGATCTTTAATCTGGGGTTAAGAGAACGGGTATTGCTACCTGGAAGCAAAAACAACCTTCAGGATTATTACAACCAGGCCGAAATGTTTGTCTTACCATCGCGCAACGAGGGATACCCTAATGCTTTAGTTGAGGCTATGAGCTTTGGATGCCCTTCCATAGCAGTTGATTGCAATTTTGGACCTTCGGAGATCATCAACAACGGCCAAAATGGGATATTGGTAAAAAGAGGATCAATAAGTGATTTAGCCGATGCAATGCACCGTTTGGCCAACAATGAGGTTGTAAAAACAACTCTTGGAAATCAGGCCCGCGTCATATCTAAAACCAACCATCCTGATAAGATACTGGGAGAATGGGAAACGTTAATCAAAAAGCACGTCGCTGCAATTGCAACAGCGGCACAACTAACAAACAGCCAACCAGCTTTATAAAACTATCAAACTGTTAATATGCTACAGTACTTAATTCGTTTGGATGATTTATGCCCGACAAATAACCTCCAAAAATGGCAACGTTTCTTCACCCTGTTTGACAAGTATGGCATAAAACCCATAATTGCTGTTATACCGGCAAATAAAGACCCAAAGTTAAAAGCCTGCGGTAATTTCAATCCTTACTACTGGCAGTTGGTGCGCGAACTTCAAAATCAAAATTATGTGATAGGCATGCACGGTTTTGATCATTATTACATAAATCACAACTCCGGCTTGCTGAAGATGAATAACCGGTCGGAATTTGCAGGCTTACCATTGCAAACACAAAAAGAAAAAATAAGAAAAGCAGCCCAAATTTTCAAACGTGAAAATATCAACCCCACTGTTTTTATTGCTCCTGCACATACTTTTGACCGTAATACATTGCTTGCTTTACACGAATACACCAACATTAAAATAATAAGTGACGGCCTGCTTAAGTCACCTTATGTAAGATTTGGCTTTAATTGGGTACCTGTTCAACTATCAGAAGTTGAACAAAAAACAAAATACACCTGGACATTCAATTATCATCCCGAAACCTGTTCTGACAAAACGTTTGCTGAGCTTGAAATTTTCATAGAAAAAAACCATCACCTTTTTGTTTCATTGGATGACCTCGATTTTTCAAATTATACCTGGGCAGATGCCCTTGCCGAAAAATATTGCATTTATAAACGATTAGCCCGTGATTATGCTCAAAAAGCAATCGCTTTTTTGGAACGGGTCCCTGCCGGAAACTAACTCTATTAAACCTGATATGAAAATTTCTTTTGCGCCACCTTACATTGACCAGGCTGTTATAAACGAGGTTATGGACACGCTTAATTCTGGCTGGATAACCACCGGGCCCAAAGTAGCCGCACTTGAACAGCAAATGAAGCAGCTTACAGCTTCGGATGCAGCTGTTTGCGTAAACTCTTGGACATCAGGAGCTATCCTGATGCTGAAATGGTTCGGCATAAAGGAAGGCGACGAGGTTATCATACCAGCATACACCTATTGTGCTACCGCCTTAAGTGTAATGCATTGCGGGGCTACGCCGGTGATAGTTGATGTTGATGACGACTGCTGCATCTCCACAGAAGCTGTGATTAAAGCAATAACTCCAAAAACAAAAGCAATTATTGCTGTTGACATAGCCGGCTGGCCATGCAACTACGAAGAATTAAAGGCGATTATCAATAAACCGGAAATTAAAAAATTATTCGTTGCTGAAAGCCCTAAGCAAAAGATTTTAGGCAGGATCCTCTTAATTGCCGATGCAGCGCACTCAATCGGTGCAACCATAAATGAATTGCCGGCAGCAAAGTATAGTGACGTATCGATATTTTCTTTTCACGCGGTAAAAAACATCACTACAGCCGAAGGAGGTTGTATCTGCATCAATTTACCTGCCCGCTTTAATTCGGCTGAAGAATACCGGTATTTAAAACTATATACTCTTAACGGCCAAACCAAAGATGCCTTCACCAAAAGTAATGGCGGCGGCTGGAAATACGATATTCTGTTTATGGGCCTCAAAATCAATATGCCCGACATTTGTGCCGCGATAGGCCTCGGCCAGCTCAGAAATTATGAGGCCAGCTTGCTCCCTATGCGCAAGCATGTTGCATCCGTATATTGTGACAGGTTCAAATCAATGGACTGGTTTGTTGAACCGCCACTAAAAAACGAGCAAAGGGAATCATCCTACCACTTGTTTGCCCTGCGGGTCAAAGGCATATCAGAGACACAGCGTGACCAGATAATTGAAAGTATTATGGCTGAAGGGATCATGGCCAATGTACATTTTACCCCGCTGCCAATGCTTACTCTTTTTAAAGATCTGGGTTATAAGATCGCTCAGTATCCATCAGCTTATGCTCTTTACGCAAATGAAATCTCGCTGCCCATTTATCCTCAACTTACCGGCGAGCAGATTGATTTCATAATTACAACCGTCATAAACTCGGTTAACACTGTGCTGGATGAGTGTAAAGAACTTGCAAAAGTGGAATTATAAAATAGAGTTATGATTAAACGGCTTTTTGATATTGTCATATCACTTATAGCACTGATAATGTTGCTCCCATTGTTTATTTTAATTGCCATAGCTATTAAAATAAATTCGAGGGGAAGCGCATTTTATAAACAAACAAGGGTTGGGAAAGATGGAAATGAGTTTGAACTGTTCAAATTCCGGACCATGTACATAAACTCGGACAGGGCCGGATTATTAACCATAGGCAGTAAAGATTACCGGATCACCAGTGTTGGTTACTGGCTCAGGAAATATAAACTTGATGAACTGCCGCAATTACTAAACGTGTTAAAAGGTGACATGAGCTTTGTTGGCCCGCGCCCCGAAGTACGGAAATATGTAAACCTGTATACACCTGCTCAACTAAGGGTATTAAGTGTTAAACCGGGAGTAACAGACTGGGCATCCATCAAATATTTTGATGAAAATGATATCCTGGCCGGCAGCGATGATCCTGAAGATATGTATATCAAGGTAATAGTTCCATCAAAGATCAGCAAGAATCTCGAATACATCGACAATCAGGATCTTTTCATGGATCTGAAGATAATACTATCTACAATAAAACGAATTTTTCAATAGTTCCACTTTATTATGCTGCTTAAAAAGTGCCTCTTTTATGGTTTAATGCTCTTCTATCTGTACACACTTGCTTTTAACATTTTCATGACAGATACTTTGAGGATTCCTGCGCCTGTAATTTTTTGCATGCTGCTATTCTTTGTGCAAAAACCTTTGCTGGATTTCGGCTATACCAAGGAGTTAATAATTTTTTTAATCGGCGTTTTTTTATATCAGGTAGTAGGGATGAACAATTATGTTACCTTTTTTGCCATTCTCCTTACTATAATACCATGTTCGTTATACTTCAACTATTTTGTTGGTGCAAATAAATCGCGCTATTACGCTTCAATATTAATGTTTTTCTTTCTGCTCATGTGCTCTATGATCATTATGGTACTTGATCACAGCATGGCAGGCACCATTGATCCGATCAGGAGCATGCTATTGGGCGAGCCGGTTAAACAAAGTCCAGCCGGCCTGGCAGTAACGCAATTCAACTTCGGGTACCAGGTTGTAGCCATTACCACGTTTGCCTTTATTGCATCATGCACTACCGGGCAATATCTTATAGTAAGAGCATTGGTTTTAGCGGCCTGCATTGTTTGCATTTACCTTGGCATGAACAGGTCGGCATTTATAAGCTTTGGAGCCGGTGTAACGCTCTTCCTGTTTATTTACTATCGCTATAGAGCCGTTTTCCTGGTTGCAGCTACAGTGATCATATGTTTTGGGTTGTACACTTATGTATTAAAAGATAACACTGATGACAAAAACAACATCCTGTCAAAAAATCAGGCTAAAGAGGCAAATGATTTTAACAGGGCCGACATGGCTGCCGAAAACCTTAAAATATTTGCTGACTATCCTTTCGGACTTATATTTTATGGTAAAACCTGGAACGACGTAACTTACCGGAACCCCTTGTTCACTTTCGGATTATCATCGCACAATGCCTACCTGATGTTTATTACCCTGCTTGGCCCGTTTTTGGGGCTGGGGTTACTATGGGCCATATATTACAAAACTGTCCGACTGTTTTGGCAAACTATAAAAAACGTAAAGCATAAAGGGAGTGCAATTTATGTAGCTATATTTTTCACTTTTATAGCAATTTCATTAAACGCGCTGTCACATAACGGGTGGCTGATGAGCGTGGACGGCCCTACTATATTTATTTATTTCGCCGTATTACACTACAACAGGTTAAAAGACCCTGTAAAACAAACCGAACCAGTGCAGGAAGAATTAGCTGTCGCTTAAAACTTGATCCAGATTTTTATTTATAATGAGAAAAAAGATTTTCCTTGTTCTTGGCTCGCTTGGCACAGGTGGTTCTGAGCGTGTTTACTGGCTGTTATCGCAATATTTCAACAAACCCGATTATGAGGTAGTTGTAGTATTGCTTAATGGAGACGAGTGCAGTTTCTCAACAGAAATAGCAGGTATCAGATTTTTAAACCTGAAAACAATAAAGGCTTCACGCTCATTTTTTAAACTTCGCAAACTGCTGAAAGATGAAAAACCATACGCTGTTTTTTCAACTACCGATCATATTAATATCCTGGTAGCCTTTGTTTCAATGTTTGTTAAAGTGCCTAATTTAATAGCCAGGGCATCTAACAATCCGCAGCAAATGGCACAGTTTTATGGGTTTAAATCCCGTTTTTACAATTACTTTTCCAGGTTTTTGTTTGTACGCTTTAACTCAATAGTTTGCCAGTCGGAAGAAATGAAGCAATCCATTGCCCGGTTTTATAACATCAACCTAAACAAGCTTATAGTTATTCATAACCCGGTTATTATAACGAATGCAATAAAACCTCAAAACCAAATTTCGGGACTAAAGAGGCTTATTGCAGTTAACCGGCTCATCAAAGAGAAAGGATTATTTCGCTTGCTTGAGGTTATGAAAGCACTGCCTCAAAACTATGTTCTAACTATAGCCGGCAAGGGCCCGCTGATGGATACCTTAAAAGCAGAGGTACAAAATATCGGCCTCAACGAACGCGTGAAGTTCATCGGCGAAATTAAAAATGTTGCCGATGTTATTTCTAAGCATGACTTACTGGTTTTAAGCTCATTTACCGAAGGCTTCCCTAATGTAGTGCTCGAAGCACTGTCGGTAGGCGTTCCGGTAGTTACATTCAGAGTTGGCGGTGTTAACGAACTGATAAGGGAAGGCTTTAACGGTTTTATAGCCGAACAAAATGATCTTTGCACACTACGCCATCAAATTATCAGGGCATGCAATCAAACCTGGCAGCATCCTAATATCAAAGCCGATATCGTTGATCGCTTTAGTCTCGAGAAAATAGGCATGGAATATGAAACCCTGCTTGCTAATTAAACAAAACTATTAACCCCTTAGCGTTTTTTTATGTGCGGCATTTACGGATCAACAGTGAGATATGACGATAACATCATATTTCAAAAACTGGCAAGGGCCGATTTCAGGGGGCCCGATTATTCTGGCTTTGAACACAATGGTCCGGTTACCCTGGGCCATAACCGGCTGGCTATTGTTGATCTGGACCACCGGTCAGATCAGCCCTTAACTTACAATCACCTTAAAGTTGTATTTAATGGCGAAATCTACAACTATAAAACCTTAAAGGTAAAGCTCACAGCCCTGGGTTACAGATTCCTGACCGATTCCGATACAGAGGTTATTACAGCCGCCTATCTTGAATACGGCGAAAACTGTGTCAACCATTTCAACGGGATGTTTGCCTTTGTAATTTTTGACACCCGTACGCTCCAGCTTTTTGGCGCCCGCGACAGGCTTGGCAAAAAGCCGTTTTATTATACCCAAAATGGTTTAGATTTTGAATTTGCCAGCCAGCCATCGCAAATATGTATAGGCCGGAATGTAACTATCAATGAACAGGCTATTAACGAATATTTTGTATGGGGATACGTTCCCGAACCCAAATCGGCCTGGAACGAAATCCAAAAGCTTGAGGCCGGGCATTCATTTTGTTTTGATTGCAACACCGGCAGTTTCAGAAAAAGAAAATACTGGGAACTGGACTTAAACCATGCCGAACGCTATGAAGGAGCATATCAGCAAGCACAGGCCGATTTAACCCGGCTGATTACCAACGCTGTTGATATACGCATGCATGCCGATGTGCCCCTTGGAGTATACCTTTCAGGCGGTATCGACTCATCACTTGTTGCGGCTATAGCTTCAAAAAACTATGATAATGTAAAAACCTTTTGCATAAAATTCAGAGAAAAAGGTTTTGATGAAAGCGTTTTTGCACAAAAAATTGCCGATCATTTAAAAACAGATCATCATACAATTGAATGTAATAAAGAAGAAGGCATTGAACTAATTGAGAGTTTCGGCCGCTATTATGATGAGCCTTTTGCCGATTCAAGCGCCATCCCATCCCTGCTGTTAAGTAAACACACCAAAAAACACGTTACCGTGGTTTTAAGCGGTGATGGCGGCGACGAAAGCTTTTTAGGATACAGCCGTTATAAATGGTTTAATATGGTTAACCAGCTGTTTAAATGCCCGCTGGCGCTGCGTAAAAAAATAGCCGATCTAATTAGCATCTCCCCTAACTATCGTCATAAACTAATTGCAATGGGGATCTGCAATCCGGAGGTCAAATCACTTTACGGGCTTATGCTGGGCGGCCTGGAATACTCCTGGCTCGAAAATCCTAACATTGGCCTGCAGGTTCCCTTCATGGATATCTGGTCGTCAAAATCAACAAGCATGCTTCAAAAGCTGTCGGCATTTGATACCAAGACCTATTTAAACGGTGATATAAATACTAAGGTTGACAGGGGCACAATGGCCTTTTCGTTAGAAGCAAGGGCGCCGCTTATGGATTACCGGGTAATTGCATTTGCGCAAACCTTGCCCGACAGCTATAAATTTAAATACGGCATTCAAAAAAGGATTTTGAAAGATATACTATACCAATATGCGCCGGCGCAACTGTTTGACAGGCCAAAATCCGGCTTTACAATGCCGCTAAGCCATTGGTTTAAAAACGAACTGAGAGATCACGTGATGGATCATCTTTCAATCAGCGAGCTAAAGAACATCCCCGGTATTAACGTACAAAAATCATTTGCTATGATAAACGATCACATGAGCGGCAAATGGAACAGGGCAACCCAGATCTGGAAACTGCTTGTGTATACACAATGGCTTAAAGATCAGCGTTCAAAAGCAATTTCAACATACCAGGTAGCTTAAAACATTCTAACCTTATGATCCAGATTAACAACAGGGCTATGCGTATAGTACCATACACAGTTGTGTGGTTTGCCGCTAAGCCCAATTTATGGGGTTGCCTGTTAAAATACTATAAACAAAGTAAAAGCAGCGAAACTGTTCCGGGATATCGTAAAGAGGATTTTTTTACAAAAATAATTGATATAACCGTACCTGTACCTGCTATTGAAGCCAATTTTGACAAAAACACAACATACGAAATACGCAGGGCCCTTAAAGATGGCGTATCAACCGTGATGGGTACCGGCATTAAACCCTTTATTGACTTTTACAATGCATTTGCAGTTACCAAGGGCCTAAAAAAAATCAATAAAGAATTTTATAAATACAAACCGCACCTGTTTATCTCCAAAGCGGTTTACCAGGACCAGGATATTGTTATGCACGCTTACATCCGCGATCATTCATCGCAAAGAGTAAGATTATTGCATTCGGCTTCCCTGTTCAGAAATGAAAATGACAGCCAGTTAAGAGCTGTCACAGGCCGGGCAAACCGCTTGCTGCATTTTGAAGATATCCGCTTTTTTAAACAGCTTGGGTTTAAAATATATGATTTGGGCGGCTATGCTTACAATACATCGGATGCCGAACTTTTAAAGATCAACAAATTCAAAGATAGTTTTGGTGGAAGCCTGCTGCAGGAAACCGATTATCTGCCTATATCACTAACGCTCCTGTCATTTTTAAAAAAAACATTTCGATTATGAAAGACCTTATCTCCTCATTCATTTCATTTATTCACAGAGTGTTTAGTTATGACAAATGGAATATAGGTTATATATCACAATCTCCAGAAAACCTTATCCACACTCAGCAGCTAAACGGAAAAATCAATTGGTTATCAGAAGATAAGGCGGATTATACGGCCGATCCTTTTACTGCAAATATCAACGGCCGTTTACATCTCTATTATGAAGAGCTTAATTTTTGGAAGGGAAAAGGCGAAATCATGATGACGGATAACATGCATTTCAAAAATAAGAAAAAAGTAAATGGCATCATGGAAGACGAAATACACCTCTCTTATCCTCACATGTTCACTGATAGTAACCGGCTATACTGTATTCCGGAAACAGGCAGAGCTAAACAGGTGGCTCTTTATCAAATTGATATGAACAACCCTTATAAGTTTGAAAAGATTAGGGTATTGCTGGAAGGCCAGGCATTTGTTGACAGTTCTATTATCCATTATAACAACAAATATTGGCTCTTTACAAGTGTTTCGGGTGAACAGGGTGTACTGTACTTATTTTATGCCGACACACTCGACGCTCCATTTAAGGCACATAAACAAAACCCGATAAATGTGGCGTCAAACGTGAGCCGGTCGGCAGGGAGGCTATTTGTAGTTGGGCAAAAACTTTATATGCCCAGCCAAAACCCTAAAAGGTGTTATGGAGGCTCGGTAATGATCAATGAAATAACCACTATAACCGAAACAGATTTTCAATACCATACTGCTTTTGAACTACTTCCCCAGGCACCTTATGACGAAGGGTTGCATACTATAAATTTTGAAGATGGATTGTTGATTGTTGATGGAAAACGCAAAGTATTGAGTGCAATGGGCCCCTTTAAAAAAGTGATCAGGAAACTGAAGACCCTTAATAACGCTAACTAATGCCCAAGATGAAGCCTAAATTACTTTTTGTTTCAATTACCAACAAGGCAAACGGCGCCGAGAACATACTGCTACAAGCCGCCCGTGCGAGTAACGCTTCTCTGCTATTTTTAAAGAAAGTTGAAAGCGGCGGGTTAAATATTCCCATCGATCAACAAGTGGAATATGTGAGCAACGGAAGCATATTAAGTGGCTTTTCAAGGTTAATAAAAAGCTTAAGCCCTTACCGCACAGATCATATTATTTTTAGTACACATCCTTACTTAAATGCTTTCCTGGGTTTTTTAAAGCGCATTGGATATTTAAAATCAAAACTCATAGTAAGGGAATGCTCTTCTGTTTTAACCCGGTACAGCGGTTTAAAAAAATTGAGTTACCAGATAGCATATTGGCTTGGCTACCCCGGGGTAAATTTGGTTGTATGCCAAACCAACAGCATGCGGGATAGCTTTGTACAGCATCTCCCATACATCGACAAGCGAAGGGTTATCATTCAGAAAAACCCGATCGATATTGAACAAAACCTAATAAAGGCCGAAGAAGCACTGCCCGCTGCCGATGCCACTGCTGAATTTATTTGCGCAGCCGGGCGGCTGATTCCTGAAAAGGGTTTTGATATACTAATTATCGCTTTTGATGAAATTAAAGCTTCCCAGCCCCATTTGCAGCTCCTGATATTTGGCGAAGGCCCCGAGCAAGCTTCGCTTCAGAAACTGATCAGTGAATTAAAATTGGAAGGCCGGGTAGTATTAAAAGGGTGGGTCGCAAACCCAATGCCTTATTTTAAGCATGCAAAAGCCTGCGTTATATCATCAATAAAAGAGGGCTTTCCGAACGTATTGTTGCAAATGATGATCCTGAACCCTGTTGTAATCAGCACCAATTGCGCGGGAGGTATCGATGAGATCCCGGGCATTTACCTGGCTGAAGCCGATAATGTAAACTCGTTAACAACAACGGTAAACACCGCCCTCAGCACTAATAGCAATCATAAAGACCTTATAATGCAATACGTAGAAGACCGCACCCCCGAAATATTCATCAAGTCGATACTGAATGCACTGGTATAAACAGCCCCTGACTTATACATAGTAGCGCAACAACTTTAACTAACTAAAATAAAATTTTTATGAAAACAATTATTAAATCCACCCGAAATGTTGTGTTGCCTATAATAACAATTGTAGCCATGCTATCTGCTATTAACGGCTGTAAAAAAGCCGACCAGCCAACACCAACTCCAACACCGCCTACAACTACTCCTCCGGTTACAACACCACAGGACGAATCTATCAAATCGATAAGCTTGATAGGGTTGAGAGTAGATAGCGGCTTTTGTTACAAAATTGGCTATGATTTACCTGAAATTGGGGATTCAAACACCTCTCCAACTGTTTCAAAGCTCAGGCTGTTTGAAAATGGCGTTGAACTGGGGCCGGCCCACTCTACCCACCATGATATCCGCAGTTTTGGACTGGGACAATTTAGCCATTGGGGCAACACATTGTATTTCTCAACGTCGGACAATAGTAATCCACTTACAAACGGGAGAAAATACACTTATACCATGAAGTAAGATTTATCAAATCACACTCAAACGCGCGCAATTTGATAAACTCCTTACTCAAAAGTATTCTGCAACAAGTACATCTACCTCCTTTTTCGTTACCATTCCTGATTCTTTTTCATACAGGCATTTACAATTAGTTAAGCGTTCGCGCTTATAATCAACCAATAATCAACGCCTTTCTCTAAGGCTTTCATTTAAACCTAATTTCACTTATTTATGAAAATTTTAATTACCGGCACTGCGGGATTTATCGGCTATCATTTAACCCAAAAATTACTTAAACGCGGTGACACCGTTGTAGGCATTGATAATATTAACGATTACTACGATGTAAAGCTAAAGCACGCCCGATTGCTGGATGCCGGCATAAAAGTATCAGGAATGGTTTATAACAAACCTGTTTGCAGCACAAAACATCCAAACTATACGTTTATAAAACTGGATATAACGGATAAAGAAAATCTGCAGCAGCAATTCCAAAACTATCAGTTTGATGCCGTTTGTAACTTGGCCGCACAGGCCGGTGTACGCTACAGTCTTACTAATCCTGATGTTTATATTGACACAAACGTAAAAGGATTTTTAAACATCCTGGAATGCTGCAGGCATTTCAAGATTAATCACCTTGTTTACGCCAGTTCATCAAGCGTTTACGGTTTAAACAAAAAAATGCCCTTCAGCGAGCATAATATTGCCGACCATCCGGTTTCATTATACGCAGCATCAAAAAAAGCCAATGAAATGATGGCCCATACCTACAGCCATTTATTTAATCTGCGAACTACGGGGTTACGTTTTTTTACAGTTTACGGGCCGTGGGGCCGGCCGGACATGGCTTTATTTATTTTTACCAAAGCAATTCTGGAGGGGAGGCCTATTGAAGTTTTTAACAACGGCAATATGCTTCGCGATTTTACCTACGTAGATGACATTGTTGAAGGCATTACACATGTTATTGATCAACCGGCTGAGACCAATTTTCTGTGGGATGCCAAAGATCCCGATCCGGCTACATCATCTGCACCTTTCAGGGTGTTTAACATTGGCAGAGGAGCACCGGTTAACCTACTTGATTTTGTAAGCGAAATTGAGGCACAGGTGAACAAAAAAGCAATCAAAACACTAATGCCGATGCAGGATGGCGACGTTGCCGAAACCTGTGCTGATGTTTCAAATTTAGATGAAATGCTGAACTACAAGCCCCAGGTTTCTGTCCATACAGGGGTTGAGCGATTTATTGCATGGTATAAAAAATATTACCATATTAAAAGCACCAGCCCTGAGCCGGTCCTTGTTCACTAAAATACATCCCCGATAACAGTGCATTGTCTTTGACCAGCATTACATCCCCAATTAAATCCTCGCTCATAATAACCTATTGCTTATTATACCATCATGGCAAGCAAAAAAGTGCTGATCGCCTGCGATTCGGCCAAATCGTTGATTGATTTTAGAGGTAAATTAGTTGAGCTGATGCGGAGAGAACATACTGTTTATGCTTTTATCCCTGCGATACCGCCCGAGCAACGCGCAAGACTGGCATTGTTAAACATCGTTTTATTTGAAAATAATCTAAACGGAAGTAATGTATCGATCTTATCTGATCTGAAATATGCGTTGAAACTTTACCGGCTCATCAAACAGCTAAAGCCGGATGTTTTTTTTCCATACACCCTTAAACCGGTTATATATGGAACACTTGCAGCCAAACTGGGCGGCGTGCGAAAAATAACCCCAATGCTTTCGGGCCTTGGTTATAACTTTGTTAGCGGTAACACATCTTTAACAAGCAAAATTACCCGCTTCCTGCTTAGGTTCAGCCTTAAAAACAGGCAGGGGTTGTCTGTCATATTTCAAAATAAAGATGATGTACAAACTCTGCTTGATTCTAAAATAATATCAGCAAAACATCAAACCGCAGTAGTTAACGGATCGGGAGTAGACTTGAGCTACTATACCCCTACCCGGCCGGACATTAATAACATAAGCTTTATCATGGTATCCAGGCTAATCAATGCCAAAGGGATCCGCGAATATTTTGAAGCAGCGCAAATTGTATTCCTAAAGCATCCGCAGGTAACGTTCAAGCTAATCGGATCCTATGATGATAATGTTGACGCCATTCACCCCGACTTATTTTCGGAGATAAAGCACCGGAGTGTAATTAACTACCTGGGTGCCGTTGATGATGTAAGACCATATATAAGCAGTTCGTCTGTTGTGGTACTGCCTTCATACTATCGGGAGGGAATTCCACGGTGTTTACTTGAAGCCATGGCTATGGCGCGTGCCATTATAACCTGCGATTCTGTTGGTTGCAGGGAAACTGTTGATGCGTCACCCAACAGCAATGGATTTTTAATACCCGTAAAAAACACAGCCGAACTTGTGCACAAGATGGAGTATTTCATAACCAACAAGGAAGCTATCAGCAGTTTCGGGCTTAACGGACTGGCCTTGGCAAAGGAAAAATTTGATGTGCATAAAGTAAATGCTATGATGATGCAGATTATGGACCTGAATTAATTAGCCGAAAATCAACAATACAAATTCATGAGAAATAGACTTAACTACGGAGACAGGCATTTTGAAGATTTCCGCGTTGCGATGCGTGATTACGGATGGGTTATTTTTGAGAATGCATTAGACAGCGATTTTGTTGCAGTTATTAATGAGGATTTAAAGGAAGCGTACGTAAAACGACGGGCCATTCAGGAAAAAAATGGGATAAGCTCTAACATGGCCGGCACACTTCATCACCTTGTTGAAAAGGACAATTTCAGCTTGCCGTTTATTGAAAAAATGTATTGTGCCGATGAAATAGCTTATTTTTTGAGTGGTAATTATATACTGAATGGTTTTAATGCTGTAATACACACCCAGCAGCAACATCCTTATGTAAGTAACATGCACCGTGATGTGCGCACATTTTTAGGCGATACGAAATTATTAGTGCAAATGATAGTTACCCTTGATGATTTTACCGCAGAAAACGGTGCTACCTATTTTCTGTCGGGCTCACATAAAACAGATATCAAACCTAACGAAAATTATTTCTACGAAACCGCCGAAAGGGCTGTAACACCAAAAGGAAGCATCATCCTTTTCGACTCCAACATATGGCATGCTGCCGGAGAAAACAAAACAATTAAGCAACGCCGGGCATTAACACTGGGATTCACCCGCCCTTTTATTAAACCACAAATGGACTACCCAAGGGTATTAGGTTACGACTTTATTGATAAGCTTAGCTCTGATCAGCGGCAGGTATTGGGTTACAATTCACGTATCCCGGAAAGCCTGGAAGAATATTATCAACCCATTCATTTAAGAATGTATAAAAGCGACCAGGGATAACAACTTTATTTTTCACACTCAATTTACAGTCATGCAAAAAAATAAAGCCGCGTTAAAACCGATAGGCGGGTATTTGGAGCTGGAACTGCCCAAAGGGAATGAATACTATCCCGATTTGGTTAGGTTAAACACAGGACGTAATGCGTTAGAATACATATTGATACAAAAAAAATATCATAAAATTTATATTCCTTATTTCACCTGCGATGTACTGCTTGAACCAATTGCACGAACAGGTATTCAATACCAGTTTTATCATGTTGACCGGCAGTTAGATCCCATCATCGATTTTGAGATTGAGCCTGACGCTTGTTTTTTATATACCAATTACTTTGGCATAAAACAAACAAAAGCATTAGAGCTTAGCGGCAAAATCAAAAATCTTATAATTGATAATTCGCAAGCCTTTTTTTCAGAGCCCCTTGCCGGCATTGATACATTTTACTCGTGCCGTAAGTTTTTTGGCGTTCCAGACGGCGCATACTTAAGCATTAAAAGAAAACTTACTAAAAAGTTGCCCGTAGATAGCTCAGTAAACCGATTTTCGCACCTTATAAAAAGTATAGACGCAGGTATAGAAGCCGGGTATTCTGACTATATAAACAACAGCAAGGATCTGGAAAACAACGAGATCAGGTCCATGTCGTTATTGACCCGAAAGATACTTACAAGCATCAATTACAACGAATGTGTATTTGCAAGGCAACGAAACTTTAATTTTTTGCATAAGCACCTTGCTGAATTTAACCTGCTCAAGTTTGATGCCGCTGATGAGCACACAGTACCGTTGGTATACCCTTTTTTAACTAATGACCGGCACTTAAAAGTACATCTGATCCAGAAAAAAATATATGTTGCTACCTACTGGCCTAATGTATTTAAGTGGACTAAGAAAAACACCAACGAAAATTATCTGGCCCGGTGCTTAGTGCCATTACCAATTGATCAACGGTATGACCTTCAGGATATGTTTTATATGTTAAATACGCTAAGACTTTTTTTATGACCATTTCAGTTTACATACGCCCCCTTGTAATAGAAGATGCGTCCGTATCTTACGCATGGCGTAACGACCCATTGATATGGGTATATACAGGCTACAAACCCACTCATTATATTAGTTCGGAAATAGAAACAGCCTGGTTACGTGAAAAGCTGGCCAAGCCCGATCAGCTTAGATTTGCAATTTGTGTTAAAGAACTTAATACATATATAGGGAATATACAACTGCTCGATATTACTGATCATGACGCAGAACTGCACCTGTTTATTGGTAACAAACTTTACTGGGGTAAAGGAATTGGTTACCAGGCAACAGTGCAGATGATACGATATGGCTTTTTAATAAAGGAACTGGATGAGATTTATTTAAAGGTACACCCTGCAAATATCGCGGCAATCACTGTTTATGAAAAGGCCGGATTTGAAATTACAGGTAAGGTAAATGATTTGATTACAATGAGTATTACCAAAAGTAAATTTGTTTGCCTTCAAAATCAACAATCATAATTTACTATCTCCTAAACTTTAATTCAATGATTAAGATCTTTACCCTGCTCAATAAAGAGGAATGGATTTCTTACGTCGGTAATTCGGCCGAATATGATTTTTATCATACATGGCATTATCACTCCCTTGAAACAGCGGGAGATCCTGTTCTATTTATTTATGAGGAGTCAGATACCTATATCGGCTTCCCCCTGCTGCAGCGAAAAATTCCGGGTTCTGATTATAGCGACCTAACCTGCGTATATGGTTTTTCGGGCCCGTTTTCAAACAAAAAAATTGATGAGATAGATGAGGAGCTGATGGAAAATTTTAAAAGCGCTTTCAACAATTTCCTTATAAAGGAAAAGTACATATCTGTTTTTGTAAGACTTCATCCTTTTTATAAGCAGCAAAAATTACTGGATAAATTTGGAGGTGTTCACGAAAACGGAAAAACGGTAGTATTTGACCTTTCAGTGCCTATTGATGAACAGCGCAAAAAATACAGGCAATCAACCATGGATGCTATTAAGCACGCATGGAAAAGGGGGTTTAAAGTAAAGGACGAAACAAATGCTGACGGCATAAACACCTTTGTCGAAATTTATACCGAAAACATGAAACGCGTTGGCGCCAGCAGCTACTACCTGTTTAATGAAAAATACTTTTCAGAAATATTAAACACATCTGAATATGAAGCCCGTTTGCTAACTGTTTACTACAACGACATTGCAATTGCAAGCACTATAATAACCTTTACAAATGGCATTATTCAAGCCCATTTAGTAGGTGCCCGCGCAGAATATTTACATCATAGTCCAACCAAATTTCTGGCCGATTGCATAACGCAGATAGGCAGAGAAAAAGGAATGAAATATTACAACCTGGGTGGTGGCCTTGGATTTAAAAACGACAAGCTCTTTGACTGGAAATGTGCCTTCTCCGACCTCCATCTTGACTTTAAAACATGGAGATATATTGCCAATCCCGAAATATACCAAAAGCTTTTGCAGGATAAGGGCATTGAAGAAAATGCCGAAGTAGACTTTTTTCCACTATACAGATACGCTTAAGATAATACCTAAATAAACCAGTTATGATATACCTCAAAAATTTGTTGTTCCAGGATAAGTTCCATTCAAGATGGCTAATCCTGGTAATTGACCTGATGGTAGTTTTGTTATCATTATGGACATCACTATATTTTAAAAACCGGCTTCAGTTTGATCCCATCAGTCTTTATTATATGCTCTTTTATTGCAGCAATGCGGTGTTGGTTTTTATGATAATGAAAATACATACCTGTATTATCAGGTATTCCAACACACGCGATATGATGCGGATTTTAATAACCGTACTGGCAAGTAACGTTACTTTTCTGCTGTTTTATCATTTGTTCTTCGCTTTCTATCTTAAAATAGATGTCAGCGGATTGATGGACGTGCTGCTGATCAATTTCTTTATCACTTCGTCTATGCTTATGTGTATGCGTATTATTATCAAGGATGTTTTTAAATACATTGAGGCAACAAGCTATAAAGTTGAAAAAGAAAATGTACTGATCTACGGCTCCAACGAACCTTCCATACTAATTAAAAATGCCCTTGAAGCGCAAAAAGGATTTATACTCAATGTTCAGGGCTTTATCGACACCGGGGTTGACAGAATATCAAAATGCATTGAGCAAAAGCAAGTTTATCCTATCAAATCAATTGATATGCTAAAAAAACGCTACGATATAAAGTCAATGCTGATAACATCCGAGGATATAAAAATCGATGGAAAACGAAAAGCGGTTGAAAAATGCATTGAACTTGGCATAAAAGTAATTATTGTGCCGTCATCAGACCAGTGGATCAACGGCAAGCCAAACCTAAATCAGTTTAAAGACTTAAAAATAGAAGACCTATTGGAGCGAAAACCCATAAAAATCTGCAATGAACATATTTTAGATGACATTAAAGGTAAAAGGATTTTGATCACGGGTGCTGCCGGTTCAATAGGTTCTGAGCTGGTAAGGCAAGTGTTAATGTATAGTCCCGAATTTGTTGTATTATGTGACAGGGCCGAAACCCCGCTGCATGATATTCAAATGGAAATTGAAGATGGTTTGTACGGTAACCGCACCAGGATCTTTATTGCTGATATTCAAAATGCCGGTCGTATAAAAACACTATTTAATTTATACAGGCCTCAAATAGTATTTCATGCGGCAGCTTACAAGCATGTACCGATGATGGAAAATAATCCAACCGAAGCTATTTTAACCAACGTATGGGGCACAAAAATCCTGGCAGATATTTCAATAGAATTTAATGTCGAAAAATTTGTAATGATCTCAACAGATAAAGCGGTGCGTCCAACAAACATCATGGGGGCCTCAAAACGGATAGCCGAAATGTATATTCAATCGTTAAATAACCTGTTGTTTGAAGAGCATTTTTTTAACTCCGATCCGTCAAAAGGCAACCAAACCAGGTTTATAACAACCCGCTTTGGCAATGTCCTTGGGTCAAACGGCTCCGTGATCCCTCGCTTTAAAGCACAAATTGAAAAAGGCGGGCCCGTCACTGTTACCCATCCGGATATCACAAGATACTTTATGACTATACCCGAAGCTGTACAACTGGTACTTGAGGCAGCCGTAATGGGCAAAGGAGGTGAAATATTTTTATTTGACATGGGCGAGCCGGTAAAAATCGCCGATCTGGCGGCGAATATGATAAAAATGGCTGGTCTTGTTCCGGGAAAAGATATCCAGATTGTTTATACCGGATTGCGGCCTGGCGAAAAACTATATGAAGAGTTGTTAAACGCGGAAGAAGAGGTAATACCTACTTATAACAAAGACATCAAAATCTCCAAAAATATCCCGGTTAGTTACGCTAAGATCAATAATTTAATAAAGGACCTTTTGGAACTTAACCTGCATAATGAAGTTGATTTGATGGTATCGAAAATGAAAACCATATTGCCTGATTACATCAGCAACAACTCCCAATATGAAAAGCTCGACATAAAATTGATTGATAAACAAATGGTAAATTGAGCTTTTTTTTAATTTATATGATTTATCTTATAGGTTATCAATAATAATTTGCAGATTTAAGCAAATTAAAACCTAAGATCCCATTTACATCACGATGGGTAAAGCTGATGATTGTTATTTTTAAAGAGGAAATCTAATGTCCTTTGATCCGAATTCTGATTTTTTTGAGATAGCGTTCAACGTGACGGAGCATACAGAGGCTATGCTGGCTTATTGGGATAAAAACCTGATTTGCCGCTATGCCAATAAAGCTACCGCCGATTGGTTTGGGATAACCCCGGAGCACATGATCAATAAATCACATCTTTCAGAAATTTTAGGAACATTATTTGAAATACAACTTCCTTATATTAATGGTGTGTTAGGCGGTAAAATACAGGTTTTTGACCAGGTAATTCATTTGTATTCAGGCAGAGCAAAAAATGTGCGGGTAACTTATCATCCCAACTATGTTGAAGGTGAAATAAAGGGATTTTATGCACATATGGCAGACATTAGCCCGCTAAATAATAAATCCCACGATAATAATAAAACAGGGGTAGAAAAACTACCGGAGTTTGTAACTCAAAATGACCAGCTCCTTGAAAATGTTGCAAAAACACTAAATGAGAATGTGTTTATCGGATTTCCGAGTATCTCTGCACTTTCAAAAAAACATTTTGTATCCGAGTCAAAATTAAAAAGGGATTTTAAGCAAAGTTTCGGCAGAACTATTTTTTCCTATTACCGGTATCTGCAAATGGAAATTGCAGACAGGTATATCAGGGAAAAGCGCTGCAATAAAAACCAAATGGCAGTAATGCTTAATTTTTCCAATCCGTCGAATTTTTCGGCATGTTATCATAGATATTTAGAAGAAAAATCATCCGATAGTGAGCTCATCGAAACACAAAAAGAAGATAATACGCATAATAAAATGCTTATAGAACAGGCCCCTATTGCTATTGCCATGTTCGATAACCAGATGCAATTTATTGCTGCTTCAAAAAGATGGATTGCCGAATATAAACTTGAAAGCACAGGTTTTATTGGAAAAAGTATTTATGAAGTTTTACCGGCTACAAAAAAGAAATGCGAAAAGCTCCACAATCATTGCTTAAAAGGTAATATATATCAATGTGATGGCCTGCTCTTAAAAAAGAATGATGGTACCCGCGTTTGGTTAAAGTGGAATATTCACCCCTGGTTTACAACTTCGGGAGAAACAGGCGGACTATTTATCCATACCGAAGATATCTCCAAAATTAAAGCCATAGAGAAAGAAAACAAACAGGCCGAGAAGCTTTTAAAAAGAGCTGCAACCTTGTCAAAAATAGGTACCTGGACTCGGGATCTGCTTACCCATACTATGCAGTGGGATAACGTTATAAAAAGCATCCTTGAAGTACCTGAGTACTTTGTACCTGATATAAAAACGATATGGAAGCTTTTTAAACAAGGTAAAAGCGAGCGGCTTAGTAAAAAAGCTTTAAAAGACGCATTAAAATACGGAAGCTCTTTTGATATTGAAGTTGATATGATAACCGCCAAAGGTAATTCAAGAAAAATAAGAATTATTGGTTATCCTGAATTTCAAAATAATAAGTGTAAAAAGCTATCTGGAATATTACTGGATATCACTCCTCTTTCACCTTTTAAAACGGCCAACTTTTTGACGGATTGAGCTGTTTAGAAAAATACTTTATCGTGATGATCTCCAACCGGAAGACAAAAAAAATGATAATTCGCCATTATTTTATGAATTTATGCGTTTGCATTAGCTCCATGCGCTAAATTTATCTTATTTTGAAATAAATTACACCATTAGTAAAATTAACTAAAATAACACTTCATTGGATGGATAACAGTTTAATAACTTAACTACCACTCACAAAACCTGGCAAATATTGGCCCCAAAAACGTGCAGAGCCATTTTTACCATTCCCAATTAGTGTATATTAACGCCTTCTACAGGTATAATTTGGCCTTTTATAGGTTGAATTAACAACGGAAGTATACATAAATTTAATTCACAAACGATGATACGAATTATCAAATAAGGCCATCGTTTGTTTATTGATAAACAAATGTGAAGCACTAAATACTAAACAAATGAATAACCTAAACTCAAATCATGATTCAGAAAAAGCCGAGAACCGATATTTACGATCATAAGTATCTATAAATAACTTGCAGTTTATTATAACCTAAATTTAATTATGCTAACCAACTAAAATTGACACCTAATCGAATCTAATCTTATGCACAGCAAAGTTTATTACCCTGTTAGCTCATATATCAATAATGATCAAAGATCTATTGGTATTAATGACACTCAAGATTTACATTTTGGCAAAATTGTAGAGCGAATTGTTAGACGTGACCATATGGGGATAAGTGAAATCGCCCGGAAACTCAACGTAAGCCGCAGAACCTTATACAATTGGTTCAACACCAAAAGGCTTAGCTTTGATATAATTTGTCAGATCGGAATTGTTATCGAACACGATTTTTCAAAGGAATTTCCCAACGAATTTGCCTTGAGATTTAACTCGCCGAATGCCGAAAAGGATATCGAAACCCATGAGGCAAAAGACGCTCCGCTTGATGCCATATATTATTGGATGGACAAGTATATTAAATTGCTTGAAAAATTCAATGAAGCCTTGCGTAACGAGAACACATTAAAACCAGATTGACAGGTCCATCGGTATTACAAAATTATTATATTGACAAAAGACCTTTACTTTTTTATATTGTTATAAGTTGGTTGTTGTAAACAGCAATCAATTTTTTGTTGCTTTTTTATACATCTACCTCCACCTATTTTCCAGCCTCTGTACTTACTAAATATTCCTAAGTCAGCCACTTTGGCTATTTTTTAAAATTCACCATCATGCTTTTTAATTCCTTTGGGTTCGGAATATTTCTGATTGTGGTTTTTGTGCTTTATTGGTTTGTACTAAACCGAAAACTGCAACAGCAAAATTTGTTACTGCTCACTGCAAGTTATTTTTTTTACGCATGCTGGGACTGGCGGTTTCTTTTGTTGTTAATTTTTTCTACCCTTTTAGATTATTTTACCGGGCTAAAAATGTACCAGGCAAAAACACATAGCCTAAAAACCTTTTGGCTTTGGTTAAGCATATCTGTAAACCTGGGTTTTTTGGGTGTTTTTAAATACTACAACTTCTTTGCAGCATCGCTTGCCGGCCTATGCGCCAGTATAGGGATTCATTTAAGCCCGTTTACTCTAAATGTAATCCTGCCTGTCGGTATCTCTTTTTATACATTTCATGGTTTATCATATGTAATTGATGTTTATAAAAACCGTATTAAAGCCGAACGGAACTTCATTGACTATTCATTGTTCGTAAGTTTTTTTCCGCTTTTGGTGGCCGGCCCTATCGAGCGGGCAACACACCTTTTGCCCCAGGTAAAAACCAAGAGAGAGTTTAACTACCAGGAGGCAATTAATGGGCTGCGGCAAATTCTATGGGGCCTGTTTAAAAAAGCTGTAATTGCCGATCAATGTGCCGACTATGCCAACATGATATTTGCAAATAGTTCGCATTATCCAGGCAGTACCCTGGTTTTAGGCGCTATATTTTTTGCATTCCAAATCTATTGCGATTTCTCGGGGTATTCTGATATGGCATTAGGCATAGCAAAACTTTTTGGATTTGAACTGCTGAGAAATTTTGCATTCCCGTACTTTTCAAGAGATATGGCCGAGTTTTGGCGCAGATGGCATATCTCACTATCGTCATGGTTTAGAGATTACTTATACATACCTCTTGGGGGCAGCAAAACAGGCACCTGGCTCAAAGTAAGAAACACATTAATCATTTTCTTGGTTAGCGGTTTTTGGCACGGCGCCAACTGGACCTTCATCATCTGGGGCCTTCTAAATGCTTTATTCATTCTCCCTTCTATCCTTTTAAAAACAAACAGAAACCACCTCGAAATTGCAGCCAAAGGCAAAGCTATGCCAACGTTCACCGAATTCATGCAAATGGGAGCCACATTTCTGCAGGTAATTTTTACTTGGATCTTTTTTAGGGCTGATAGTGTTACACAAGCCTTTAAATATATCGGCCGGATTTTTTCACGATCGCTTTTTTCCATACCTCAATTAGATGTTAACAAAGCACAATTGCTTGAAGTGATCATTCTTATCCTATGTTTTATAATAGTTGAGTGGCAGGGACGGGAAAACCAATATGCCATTGAGAAGTTAAGCTGGTTAAGAAAAAGAGGGTACAGATTGACCTTTTATTATACATTGGTTGTGGTGATTTTTTTATTTACAGGAAAAGAGCAGCAGTTTATTTACTTTCAATTTTAAGCAATGCACCGCTTTTTAATTAAAACCATATCATTTGTTTTAATGAGCTGCCTGCTCATATTGGCTATTGCCCTGATTCCGGGTTATATGGTAAATAAATTTTCAAAGTTTAGTGTAAAGAAAGACAATACTATTGCACTTTTTGGTCATTCACATTCAGAATGTGCCTACAATGATACCCTGATACCCAAACTAACCAATCTGTCGCACTCAGCCGAATCTTATTTTTACACCTTTCAGAAGGTTAAAAAATACCTGTCGCAAAACCCTCAGATAACCACTGTACTTATAGAATTTTCAAATAACCAGATTGACACAAAAATGGATGACTGGACATGGGGGTACACCTACATGTCAAATATGTTTCCGCAATATGCCTCTTTTATGAGCCTGGCCGATTTTGAATTGCTGGCTAAGCATAATTCAAAATATTTTATGAATTGTGTAGGCATAGCTGCGCGTACCAATTTTATTAAAGCACTTTCATTCAATTATGATTACACAGGAAAAACAGGAGGATATTTCAAAATAGAAGGTTCCAGGCCTTTACCTTCAAATAATCCGGCGGGTAAAATTATTAAAGCAGCATCGAATAAAAGTGCAATCTCAACAACCAATATTCAATATCTAAGGAAAATAATAGATTATTGCAACGGCATGCATAAAAGTGTTTTCCTGATCAGGAGCCCGCAACA
This sequence comes from Mucilaginibacter rubeus, assembly GCF_014643835.1. Classification (GTDB taxonomy): domain Bacteria; phylum Bacteroidota; class Bacteroidia; order Sphingobacteriales; family Sphingobacteriaceae; genus Mucilaginibacter; species Mucilaginibacter rubeus. The sequence goes on from NZ_BMKD01000002.1 coordinate 546,487, forward strand.
TCCATTGTATGAGTACAGAAATAATGAGGCAGAGTTTTCGCGGATCCGTGAGCGTTACTTTAGCGATATAAAATTCCTGGACTTCAATAACTTTCCGCTAAAAAATGATGACTTTGCCGATTTTGGGCATTTGAATTTCAAAGGAGCTTTAAAGTTTTCAGCGTACATCAATCAGCGCATTATGAACGGGATGCTTAATACCGTTAATACCGCATCTTTAAGTCAGCCTGATAATAAAACGGTCAGTGGCAATTAATAGATAAAATATCAAACAACTAACTAACAGCGCCCGGTACAAAATGTATCGGGCTTTTTTTTGTCTTATAAATAGCTTAAACTTTTTATGTCCGACGAACTATTGCAGGAAGCTGCCGGCATTTTGATAATAGTTAATAATAAAGCGCTGACCAAGGACGGCGCTTTATTATTAATAAAACTCCATTTAAATAAACAGCATAATAAATCAATAACTTAGACAGCCGGGGGTATTAGAAAACTTAGCTTACTCCATCCTTTGTAATCCCGGCTTTGCCTCACTTTATTTAGCCGGGGCATACGCGCCCGTTTTTAACCAGGTAAGCCAGGCTTTCTTAAATGCGGCGTGGCTCATTGGTGGAAGTTTACGGCCTTCTCCTGGTTTCCAGGCCGACAGCACCAGTCCATCATCTGCATGTGCAATGAGCTTCTGCATGTCCTTATGCCCGTTTTGCTTGGGATCTATGATTTGTTTTGCCAACTGACGGGGTGTTCTCCCCTGGAAAACCATTTTCATATCGGCTGGTGGGAGATGCCAATTGGGATTGCCCGGGGGCGTATGTAAGCCCGGAGTATTTGTTGGCTGATGGCAATTGGCACATTTCATGGCATAAACACCCTTACCATCAACCCCTCTTTTGGGAAACATAGTGTGCAAGTGATTATCATCACCCTGCAGTGGTATATCTCCCGAGGGATGACAATTCATACAGCGGGCACTCATCAATACGGTGTAAACTTGTTTAAAAGCTGCAATAGAAGCCACACTATCTTTAGGTAGTGCCGTATAATTAAATGTTGATTTTTCCTCTTTGAACGATAATATGACCGCACTTGACATAAACAAAACGATCATGGTGATTATTAGTTTTTTCATGCCTGTTTTTCGAGTCGGTTGTTAACGATAGGTAAATTGTAAATCCGTTTTCCGGTTGCTGCAAAAATTGCATTAGCTACAGCCGGTGCTGTTGGCGGAACTGCACATTCTCCGGCACCTCCCATTTTTTCCTTGCTATCCACAATGTAAACATTGATCCGGGGTGCCTCGTGCATCCGGGTGATCCGGTAATCATAAAAATTATTTTGTTGCAATTCTCCATTAACGAACGTTAGCTCGCCGTACATTGCCATCGAGATACTGAAAATTATCCCGCTTTCCATTTGGGCTTTTACACCGTCGGGGTTCACGGCAAGGCCACACTCAATTGCACAGTCTACCTGATGTACCTTCGTAACTCCTTTATCAACGCTTACTTCGGCTATAATAGCTACGACGCTGCCAAAAGCCTCATGTACCGCCATGCCTTTAAACCGCCCTGGTAACAGCGTTCGGTTCCAATTGCCTTTTTCAGCCACAAGATTAAGTGCAGCCAGGTGCCTCGAATGATTTTTAAATAAGCCGCGGCGGTACTCCACAGGGTCGATACTTACATTGTGGGCAAGCTGGTCTATAAGCGTTTCCATTACAAATGCAGTGTGCGTACCACCTACAGACCGGTACCACAAAACAGGTACTACTTCTTTAGTGGTGTGAAGGCCTACAAAATGATTTGGTATCTCGTCCAGGTATGGTGATCCTTTTACGCCTTCCACCGTTGTATCATCTATTGCCGGAGGCGGACCAAAAAGTATTGCCGCATCCGCCATAATTGACTGACCTGCAATATTATGGTTCCAGGCAATGGGAAGACCGTCCTTATCAACGCCAATCTTTACATTATGGACATAAAAAGGCCGGTAAAAGCCGCTCTTCATATCATCTTCCCGTGTCCATACCATTTTTACCGGCCTGCCGCTTGCTTTCGCAATATGAACCGCCTCCGAAACAAAATCGCAGGCAGGTGTAGCACGCCTGCCGAAGCCTCCCCCAAGGAATGGTATATTTACTTTTACCTGCTCCGGCTTAAATCCAAGAATTTTTGCTGCGGCAGCCTGTTCTCCGCCTGGCAACTGTGTACCTGTCCATATCTCGCAGCTGTTATTTTCAATCTTCACGGTGCAATTCAGCGGTTCCATAGGAGCATGGGCCAGATAAGGAAAAACATATTCTGCCGAAATGGTTTTTACCGCTTTTGTAAACGCTGTTTTTACATCGCCTTTTTTCTGAACCAGGAGCCCATCCGATGCAGCCAGTTTTCGGTAAGCCGCAGTTTGCGTACCGGTATTTAACTGCACGCCGGCGCCATGGTCCCAGGTTATCTGTAAGGCCTTCCGTCCCTGTTGGGCCGCCCAGAAGTGGTCGGCAATAACAGCCACCCCAGTTGGGATTTGAACAACCTCCCTTACGCCGGGAATTACTTTCGCCTTACCGGCATCAAACGATTTAACTTTACCACCAAAAACAGGTGCATGGGCAACAACTGCGGTGAGTAATCCGGGAAACTGGATATCCATGCCAAATTTTGCAGTACCGTCAGTCTTTACTCGCGCATCCATCCTTTTGCTTCCTTTGCCTATATACCTCCAGTCGGTAGATAAACGCAGCGGAACCTTTGCTGGTACAGGTAACTTTGCGGCATCGTTAGCTAACTCTCCATAAGTGTATCTTTTGCTCCCGGCAATAACAAACCCATCTTCCGTTTTGCAGCTTTCAACAGCAGTCCCCGAACGGGTAGCGGCTGTTTGAAGCAAGAGCGTCCGCGCGGTTGCGCCGGCATTACGATACCTGTCAAACTCAGACCAGGTGGTACTTGACCCGCCGGTAATTTGGGCACCGTAAATAACATGGTTAAACGCCTTATCGGCACCGCCATGTTTAATATTGATTTTTTTCAGATCCACATCAAGCTCATCCGCGATAAGCATGGGCAGTGTAGTCCAGATCCCCTGCCCCATTTCCACGTGGCTCAGATATACCGAAATACTATTGTCTGTACCTATATTTAAAAATGCATTCGGGGCAAACACATTTAAATCAGCCGTATCTGCAAGGGCAGCAAGCTTATTGGCCTTTGGAATAGTAAATGAGATAAGCAAGCCACCGCTCAATAATGCACCTGATTGTATAAAGTTACGCCTGTTCATGATTTTGCTCCTTCCCGCTGCAGTTCTGCCGCTTTGTGTATAGCCAACCGGATGCGGGGATAAGTACCGCAACGGCAAATATTACCTGACATCGCATCATCAATATCCTGATCTGTTGGGTTGGGATTTTCCCGCAGCAAAACAGCTGCAGACATGAGTTGCCCCGACTGGCAATAACCACATTGCGGAACATCGAGTTCGGCCCAGGCAATTTGCAAAGCGTGGTCATTTAATTTAGACAGTCCTTCAATTGTAGTGACCTGCTGCCCTGCCGCACGGCTCACTTTTGTTACGCATGACCGTACAGCTTCGCCGTTCAGGTGTACAGTACATGCTCCGCACTGCGCCACGCCACAACCGAATTTGGTGCCGGTAAGGCCTAAAAGGTCACGAATAACCCACAGTAAAGGCATGTCCGGGTCAGCGGCAACCTCCCGCTGTTTCCCATTGATTGTTATCGCTATCATATCGAAGAGTTTAAGTTAGGCTTGAGATCGGGAATTAATAATTAAATTTAAATATTTCTACCAGGAATACCAGTGTAAATCAAATAGTTATTTTTCTTTAAATCTATTGCAGGTTAAATCTGGCGCCAGGGTGAACCGCCACGGCCGTTTCTCAATTCAATGTTCTATATTCCTGGCGTGTTTGGCCGCTTACCTTTTTAAATGCCGGTGTAAAATGCCGCGGGTACTTAAATCCCAAGCTGTAGACACTAACCAGCCAATTTCATATCGGCCAGGGGGAGATATCTCAAACATCGCAACGCTCTTTATATGCATTGATAATTAATCAGTGTTATTAACCTCTATTACAACCTGATGGCCGGTTAATGTTACCGGAGCAGGCAGATTTATTTGTTCAACACATTTTAACATTTGCCGGCATATTATTTATCTTCACAACAAATACATATTACCCATGTCAAAAACAATCAAACCCTTGTTAGTTACCTGTGCAATTGCTTCACTTTGCTCTTTTTTTGATATTACGCAGGCTGTTGCCCAGTCACTGCCGCCCGTTGAAACGCAATCGCCAACGGCCGACTACAAGCCCGCTTTTCCGGGTCAGACAAGGGCCCCTGGTGCACAAACTAAAACCAAACTCAGTGTAAACGTGATCAATCATGAGCTGAAGCAACCCTTTGCTTTACGCTGTCTGCCCGATGGGCGCTTTTTAATTACGGAAAAAGGCGGTACCATGCGGATATTAAAGGCTGATGGCGGTTTAGACAAGAACATTCAAGGTTTACCGGCAGTGGCAGTGGGTGGCCAGGGCGGTTTGTTAGATGTTAATTTTGATGCTTCTTTTGTAAAAGACCGGATGTTATTTTGGTCATACTCCGAAAAAGTTCCTGAGGGATTCCAGTTGGCTGTCGCCACTGGTGTGCTTTCGTCCGATTACAGCAGGCTCGAAAATGTAAAGGTAATCTATCATGCTAAACCTGCTTATAACGGTCATCTGCAATTCGGCTCACGAATCGTTTTCGATAAACAAGGCAATCTGTTTGTAAGCACAGGCGAACATGGGGATGATGAAATGCGTGTCAAGGCCCAGGACCTGAATACTGCAATCGGAAAAGTATTGCATATAACCCGTGACGGGAAACCGGTGCCTGGCGGACCATTTTCGCAAAAAGCCGGCGCTTTGCCCGAAATTTATGCTTATGGCTTAAGAAACCCCGAAGGTATGACGATGAATCCAAATACCGGCGAATTATGGGAATCAGAATTCGGTCCGCGCGGAGGTGATGAAATTAACATTATCCGGCCGGGAAAGAACTATGGCTGGCCGGTTATTACTTACGGCATCGAATACCGGGGTGTAAAAGTTGGCGATGGAATACAGCAAAAAGAAGGCATGGCCCAACCCATTTATTACTGGAACCCAAGCATTTCACCGTGCGGCATAACCTTTTATACGGGCAACCTGATTCCCGAATGGAAAGGAAATCTATTTGTAGGCGCCTTAGGTGGATCACATATCATCAGGCTTATTATTAAAGACAATAAGATTGTAGCGGAAGAACGCCTGCTGAAAGACAAGGGCGAACGCTGGCGTTCTCTTGTTACCGGTAAGGACGGCGCATTATACGGTGTTACGGACAATGGCAATCTTTACAAAATAAGTAAGCTTTAATGTGAAAAGTTTATGGGAGAGTAATTTTGCTTAAATCGATCAGCGCTGCTTAATATAGCGGAACCGCCTGTTTACAATTCGGGAACGGGATATACAATTACATCAAAGGTTAGCGCTTGTCTTTTTAATTGGAAATTGAAAGTTTGAGTTTCATAACTTTAAGTCATGGACAATAAAATAGCGAGATCGGTTTCTCTCTTTAACAATGACCTCAGGTTAAAAGGCTTCAATGTTTTCCAGATAAAAGAAGACGATCAGGCTGTTCGGTTTTACAGTAGAAAAGACTTTTACAAAATTTGTTTAACTACAGGCAAAAGCAAGATTCACTATGCCGACCGCAGCTTTGAAGTGGAGGGCACTGTTTTGTTTTTTGGCAATCCGCATATTCCATATTCCTGGGAAACTATCTCAACCACTTATGTGGGTTATACCTGTCTCTTTTCCGAAGAATTTCTGTGCGTTTCAGAACGTACCGATATGCTGCAGCAATCACCCTTTTTCAAGATCGGCGGCACACCGGTACTAAAGATCACCGAACAGCAAAGAGCGTCTCTGAACATCCTCTTTCAGAAGATGATAGATGAGCAAAACAGTAGTTACGTATATAAAGACGACCTGATACGCAGTTACATCAACCTGATCATGCATGAAGCGATGAAAATGCAGCCCTCTGAAAATTTTGATCAGCATAAAAACGCTGCCTACCGGGTCGCTGCTGTATTTATGGAATTGCTTGAAAGACAATTCCCTGTAGAAAGCCCCAATAAGCCGTTGCAGTTGAAGACGGCCCAGGACTACGCCCAAAACCTCGCCCTTCACGTAAATTACCTCAACCGTATGGTAAAGGAAGTTACCGGCAGGCCAACATCTGCGCACATTGCAGAGCGGATTATCAGCGAAGCAAAAGCACTGTTACAACATACTGACTGGAACATAGCCGACATTGCTTATGCACTTGGCTTTGAATATCCCAGCTACTTCAACAACTATTTTAAACGCATGACTGGCACCAATCCAAGTTCGCTTCGCACCATGGAAGTTTGATTTTCATAAGCATTGGTTTGATTTTCTTAAACAGCAAAGTTGGCAACAGCACTAACTTTGCAAAATGAAAAACATCGGCAGATACAAAACTTCCATCATACTGCAGCTGATGATTTTAGCTGCAGGTAGTCTGTTTTCACTAAGTGCCACGGCGCAAAAATTTCTACATAAAGGTGATGTGGTCACCATTTCGCCGGGCATCTTACACTGGCATGGTACTACGTTCCAAAACAGCTTTACGCAAATAGCACTGAATTTCAATATAGAAAAAGGCATTGCGACATGGCTACATATTTCTGATAATGAATACAATATCGTTAAATAACCACATTATTATGAAAGATATTTTCGAACGGTTGAAAGCAGGGGAATTTGTTCCGCTTACTGACCTGGAATTTTACAAGGTAAATGCTGTGGTGGCCCGCACTCTGGCGTTGTCGCCTGCACTCAATGCAGCAACCACCGTTGAGCAGATCCACCAGCAACTTAGCAACATTATTGGCGCAACAATAGACAAAAGCACCACTTTGTTCGCACCCTTCCATACCAACTTTGGCCGTTTCATTAGTATTGGCAAGCATGTGTTTATTAATCATGCCTGCTCGTTTCTTGACATGGGCGGTATTACGCTGGAAGATCATGTACTCCTCGGCCCTAAGGTAAACCTGATCACTGAAAATCATCCACTCGACCCGGTCAACCGGCGGGGTATGATTTGCAAACCTATCGTTATCAAGCGCAACGCATGGATTGGTGCTGGCGCTACTATATTGCCGGGTGTAACCGTTGGAGAGAATGCCGTTGTTGCCGCGGGTGCGGTTGTTAGCAAAGATGTGCCGGCAAATACTGTTGTCGGGGGTATTCCGGCAAAAATTTTAAAAACTATTGAACAATGAAGAACAATGGCGCATTAGCATATCGGAAACTTAAAAAGTTAATTACTATACAGATAATAACATTTACCCACAAATACAGGTTATTAAAGCACGACAAGTTAACGAAGCCAGGAAAATATAATGGCTGAAAAATACACTACATTATGTCATTGATGTCAAAACCATATAAACTCTCTCAATCTATTTATTATGGAAATAATTAAAAACGGTGCGCAAGCATCAGTAAAAGGTCCGGAAGCTTGGTTTACCGGCGCCGTGCGTATAGATCCCCTGTTTGCAAAAAAAGAAGCTACCAAAGGCGCGGGTGCGTTGGTCACCTTTGAGCCTGCCGCCAGAACAGCCTGGCACACTCACCCGGCAGGTCAAACACTTATTGTTATTTCCGGTCTTGGCCGGGTACAACGCGAAGGTGGGCCGATCGAAGATATAGGGCCGGGTGATGTAGTTTGGTTTGAACCAAACGAGAAACACTGGCATGGTGCATCGCCGGGTAAAGCTATGAGTCATATAGCCATTCAGGAAGCCGTTAACGGCGAGGTGGTTACCTGGCTGGAGAAAGTAAGTGATGATCAATATTCAAAATAAACGATTATGAAAACAACAACAGTAAAAGCATACGGTACTGAAGCTGCAGATGCCTCGATTCATGATTCCAATCTCAAATCGGCCGGCATCCTGCCGACCGATTCAGTAGAGAAAGCCAGTTACGGCAACTTTGTACATCTGATGGACCCGAGGGCAACAAAATTGAACTATGGGAACCTAATGATGTGGAATATGCCAAATTGGGTAAATTAACAACTAAATAGTGGTATCACGCCAACATGGGTCAACGGCTATCAGAGGCCTGCTGTAGGGCTGCGACGTCAACTTTCTTCATCGTCATAAAAGCCTGCGTAACGCGTGCAATTTGTTCGGGGCTGCCGTTTTTCAGTGTTTTTAACATAACTGTTGATGCAACCTGCCAGGACACGCCATATTTGTCCTTCAGCCAACCGCATTGGCCGGGTTTGCCATCAGCTGAAAGCGCTGACCAATAATAATCGATCTCTTCCTGTATTTCACAAGGGATCAATAGCGACACCGCGTCGTTAAAACTAAAACCGTGTGGATGCGCGCTGTCCATCGCTGCCAGCCAGGTTTGGTCGATATGAAAATCGGCAAACATAAGCGTGCCGGCTTTATCAGGCCCTATATCCTCGGGGCGCGGGGCAGTAATGCCTCGTTTACCATCTTTAAACACAGAACAATAAAAGTCGATGGCTTCATTAGCTTTACCGGCCACCAAGCCCGTATACATCAGCGACGGAACGATCACTGGTCTTTCCTCACCTGCCGGATTGGTCAGTATCAGTTGCCATGACACACCATATTTATCGCTTACCCAACCGTAACGCTCGCTGAAAGGATAGCGGTCGAGCGGCATCATTATCTTTCCGCTTTCTGATAGTTTGCTCCAAACTTCGTCAATACGCCCTGCGGCATCTGGATCACGCGACGGATCAAAATTGATCATAAAAGAAATAGAGGGACTGATCTTTAATCCATCCCCGGCGCTGATGCCCAGGAATGGCTGGCCGGCAAAGGTAAATTCAACTATTTCGCACTCCCCGCCGGGCATTGGGAAATGATTAACATAGTTTAAAGCCGAATCAGGCATTAAAGTTGCATAGAACTCGGCAGCTTCCCGGGCTTTATCCTGGTCGAACCAGATGTGTGGTTTGATGGGTAACATGGGTAAATGATTTTAGTGGTGATATATAATAAAAAATTGTAAGCGTTAATTGTTTTTACAGGCAACACCGCCGGCTAAGGCTTCACCTTGCAGCCTTTATCCGGACTAAGAACTCAAGACCCTAATCTGTTCTGATTTTTCTTATTAACTACCTCAAAACTAATTGGTTTTTCATGGACAGACAAGGTGCATTAGTGACATTTAAGCGGCATATTATGACATGAGTTCGTTCACCGTCGGTCTGTAAAACCAAATGAAAAGCCCTCTATTTTCATCAGGGTATATTATATTGCACATTCATTGAAAAACCATGAAAAAACCCGTGCCATTTGACTTCCTGCTCGATTACCTACCGACAGGTATAATCATCAAGCCGGCGGTAGGCATGTTCTATATCTATTTCGATAAAAAGATTGTGCTGATCTTCCGAAAGGTTAGTAAAAATCCGCAGCATAACGGTATTTGGATCTCTACCAGGCGGGAAAATCATGCCAGCCTCAAAGGGGAAATACCGGCCATCACTGATTTTGTATTAGACGAGGGCTTTGATACGGCCTGGCTCCTGCTTAGTGACAGCCACGATGATTTTGAGAGTTCGGCAATACAGCTGTGCGAACTTGTTTTGCGCAGGAATAAAAGGATCGGGAAAGTAACGTCTAAAAGCACAGCGATGTTTTAATAGCCTCCTTAACAATTTAATCGTTGTCAGCATCAGCTTCTTCGGGATGATCTTTAAAATATTCCCGTGCCTTTTTTAAACCTGTGGCTATGGCAATGCCTTCATCGCCGCTTTCCTTCAAAATTTCATTGGCAATTTCTACCGCCTTTTCCCGCAATTTGGGAGGTTGATTTTTGTAAGATGGCGGGTAGTCTCCGTTATACCAGGGCATGCTTCCTCCTTTTTAGGTAACAACAATTACGATGAAGATTTGATTGCAAAAAGTGTTGATTGAGCGGCAAGAAGTTCAAAGCATTTCTTCAAAAGATCATTCGAACTACTCTTTCAAATACTTGCGAATAATATTCTTACGAGAGAAGCGGCCTGATTAAAAGTTAAATTCTGATAACGCTTTTCTGTTAGCATGCATTTGCATCAGCTTACTTTAAAAAATTGTTCAAGTAGGTCAACACCGTTGTTGTCTGCATCATCAGGCTTACATGTCCTTGCGAAGGGACAATGGCCAATTGCGATTTTGGCATTGGTGCTAAATCAGCAGAAACGCCGCCGCCTAATAATCTATATGTTTTTGCCAATTCAATTTTGTCCAGCCCATCGTTATCACCGGCTATGATCAATACCGGAGCAGAAATTTTCGAAATATTGTCATCACCGAAGTCGAACGGCTCCTGCGCGAAAGCGATCATCTGCCCTATAAACTTTGTCCATTTTGTTTTATCTGGTGCTATTGCATCGTATGCGGTTTTCATAGGAGTATTCATAAAAAGCCCGGGCTTCCAGGATTTGAAAACATTGGTTATTTCAGGCAGCCATCCGCTACTTTTATAAGTAGAAGAAATGATCACTAATTTTTTTAACCGTTTAGGGCTTTGTAAAGCAAACTTGTAAGCCACAGAGCCACCCATACTATACCCTGCTACGTCGGCACTGTCAATTTTCAGGTAGTCCATAACTCCTTCCACATCATTAGCTAAGGTAGCATATGATAACTTTCTATCCGAAAACGGTGTATGCCCGTGTCCCTGTAATTCAATGGCAATTACTTTCCTGTTTTTTGATAGTTCAGGGATCAATTCGGCCCAGTTTCCTTCAATTGTCATAAAAGCACCATGTAGTAAAATGAGCGGTTTACCCTCGCCATATACCTCATAATAAACTTTGATACCGTTCACAGGCGCGTAGCCACCGTTGGAAGGCTTGATTTGTTGTCCATTTGATCGTGATGTTGCAAACATAATTACAATTAACAGTATTGATTTAAGAGGGTTAAGTGCTTGGAGTAAATTTTTCATGGCGGTTAAGTTTGATTTTATTAACAATACAAAGATGGAACTCATTTCAGGGTTTGATAGCGTACAAAAACGACTACTTAGGGGACAATTGCGACAAAATATGCTTGTAAGCGAGGAAATGATTCTGCCTGCTCCCCGTTAAAGAAGATCAAGCATGGAAGCAAGTAAACATGAATCTGTAAAAAGAAAACCCTCTAAAATTGTAATTTAGAGGGTTTGATACTTGATATCGCTTTCTGTCGGGATGGCAGGATTCGAACCTGCGGCCTCCACATCCCAAATGTGGCGCGATACCGGGCTACGCTACATCCCGTTTTTTTATTCAGCCTGCGCTGGCATACTATTTCGCCAATCAGAAAAGAAAACCCTCTAAAATTCAATTTAGAGGGTTTTGATACTTGGTATCGCTTTAGTCGGGATGGCAGGATTCGAACCTGCGGCCTCCACATCCCAAATGTGGCGCGATACCGGGCTACGCTACATCCCGTCTCCCTGATTGGGTGTGCAAAAGTATGATTTTAAATTAAGTTGCAAAATTTTTTTTGAAAGATTTTGCAAGCCTGCCTATAATCTGCTCATTAACAAAATATTGCCTTAAATTAAATTCTTTATGGTTTCTCAAAATACTGAATAACCCTGTTATTACACTTGATTTCCCCCCAAAAAACTTAAAAAAGGATTGCATGTTGTTATGCTATAGCTGTTCAAATCCATGAATTTATATGAACAACAGCCTTACTGGCTAATAAAAAATAGCATAATTGCCTCCTACCCTTCTCTTCAAAAAGATTTGAAGCTGGATGTGGCCATTATTGGGGCCGGCATCAGCGCCGCTTTAACAGCCTGGCAGCTCCGCAACTCGGGTTTAAGTATAGCTGTTTTTGATAAGCGCCACGTTGGTATGGGCAGTACCGCGGCCAGCACTGCGTTCCTGCAATATGAAATTGATACGCCCCTTACATCTTTAAAACACCTGGTTGGCGAAGCAAATGCCGTAACAAGCTATCAACTTTGCCGCAAAGCTATTTATGACATTGCTGATTTATGTAAATCGCTTAAACCCGCCTTTGATTTTAGCTTGAGGCCAAGTTTGCAGTATGCCAGCTTCAAAACACATACAAATTCACTAAATCAGGAATATAACTTCCGTAAAAAGCATGGCTTTGAGGTACAATGGCTCGAAGCTGATGAAATTGAACAGAAATTCGGGTTTAAGGCTTCCGGGGCTATTTTCTCTGCAGATGGCGGGGAGGTTGATGCATATCTGCTTACCCATGCTTTACTTGCAAATTTTGCCAAAGCCGGTCATAAAGTATACAGCAATACCGATATTAAAGCCATTGAGCATCATAAACAAGGCATAACGCTGCAAACCGGCAACGGCTCAGTTATCAAAGCTAAAAAGTTGATTATTGCATGTGGTTACGAAAGTTTAAAATATGTCCCTAAAAAAATAGCCGAAATTAACTCAACTTACGCACTGGTTTCGGAGCCTTTGCCCGATGTACGTTTTTGGTATAAGAACAGTTTGATTTGGGAAACTGCTGTACCCTACATGTACTTTAGGGCTGTAAGTGAAAACCGCATCCTGGTTGGAGGCCGCGATGACCCTTTTCATCATCCGCATATACAGCCTTCTGTTATTAAACGAAAGACGGACATGTTACAGCAGGCTTTTCTCAAAAAAATGCCGCACATCCCGTTAAAAGCTGATTTTAGGTGGGCTGGTGCTTTTGCCAACACGAAAGATGGCTTGCCTTATATTGGCTGTATCCCCGAAAGACCAGACACTTATTTTGCGCTTGGCTTTGGAGGTAATGGTATCACTTTTAGCGTAATAGCTGCCGAAATTCTCCATGATCTTATCATGGAGAGAAAGAACGAACATGTTCAATTGTTCGGTTTTAACAGGTAGCGCGTTTTCAAATAATAAAAAGCCGATATTTATACCTGAAATGACCAATCAATTACCCAAAATATACCTCTACCGCAGGCTTGTACAGGCTAAGTTGTTCATTGATAAAAACTATCATGAACCGATCGACCTGAACGATATTGCCGACGAGGCCTATTTTTCCAAATATCATTTCATCAGGTTGTTTAAAAACATCTATGGTAAAACACCACACCAATACCTCATCCAGGTGCGGGTTGAAAACGCCCGGCTGCAATTAAAAAAAGGCCTTCCCATTGCTAATGTTTGTTATGCTGTAGGTTTTGACAGTGTTACTTCATTTTCTGCTTTATTTAAAAAGATCACCTCCCGTTCTCCTGCAAACTACCAGCAAACAGAACTTAAACGGCAGGCGGAGATGCAGCAATCGCCCCTCAAATTTATACCCGGTTGCTTTGCCCGGGAAAAAGAATGGCTGCGAAATCGCAATTTTCAATAAGCCCGGTTCTTTTTTGATAACGACTTTTGGTTTATCAAACAACATTAACATGATAACCAAATTAAACCATGTAAGCGTATTTGTACTTGACCAGAACAGCGCTTATGATTTTTATGTAAACAAATTAGGCTTTACCGTAAATACAGATGCTGCCATGGGGCCGGGAATGCGCTGGCTTACTGTATGTCCTCCCGGGCAGCCCGAATTGGAAATATCACTCATGGCTGTAACGGAGGGAATGATGTTCGACGCACAGTCGGCACATCAAATGCGCGAATTGGTACAGCGCGGCACCTTTGGGTTCGGGGTTTTTGAATGCAACGACCTTATAGCTACTTACGAAGAGTTAAAAGCGAAAGGCGTTGAGTTTACTAAAGCCCCCACTAAAGAGTTTTACGGCTTTGAAGCCTTATTCAAAGACGACTCGGGTAATTGGTTTTCATTGGGTGAAAAGAAAAGATAAACGCCTGCACATACGATGGCGCAAAACCACCCCAATTATGGCACAAACGACAAGGTGTAAATTTTGATTTTGCATGGAGATTTGTATTAATCAATCTTCAAAACATCATGGAAAATCAAATAACCACCACCCTCCAAACCGATGCACGTATTAACTTACTGGCAGTATTTGAGGATACTGCCAGCAACCTTTTATCAACCATTGCTTTATTCAATGAGCAACAAATTAATATTATACCACCCCACGGCGGATGGACAGCCGGACAGATAGCGGAACATGTTTTTAAATCGGCTTTACAACTTGTTCCGGTACTTACCGGCTCCGACAAACCAGCAGAAAGAGACCCGGCCGAAAAAGTCAAAATGATAAAAGACCTGTTTCTTGATTTTGAGGCTAAATTCAAATCAGCACCAAACATATTGCCATCAGACGGGCCTCACAATAAATCTCAGCTTATCGAATTATTACAAACAGTTATCATCCAGGTTAGAGAAATAATTAACTCCAAAGATCTTTATGCCATTAGTACTGATCTGGTAGTTCCTTTTTTTGGTGAGCTTACCCGGTTAGAATGGCTCTATCTTATTTGCTATCATACTCAAAAGCACATTCACCAGTTAAAAAACGTCGGGCAGTCTTTATGATTCATTTAATGATACCTGCATGTTCCTGGCTACCGAATTTACAACGTAAATAATGAGCCATAGCAAACCGATTAAAGCATACATACTAAGTATAACAAGCGATAAAGTGCTCACGGAAGCGCCTTCATCGCTTGTTTGCATAAAAAGTGCGAGTATAGACAAACCTACTCCGGCACCTAAAAAGTAAGCGGTAGTACCCAGGCTTGATGCCAACCCGTAGTGTTGTTTGGGGATGTTTTTTACAGCAAGTACCGACAAGCTTGTAAAACAGATGGTCATACCTAAACCGGATATAAAAGCAGCGGATAACAGCAGTAAAGCGAGAGAGTAACCTGTAAATACCGCGCAAATTAAAACCAGTCCCCCGGTTAACATATAACTCATACCCAACAATCCTGTTTGTTCGGTTGTTAACCGTTTCATGATGCCGGGTAGCATAAACTTAGCCACAATAGCTGATAAAAAACTAAAAGGTACCAGTAACAAGCCTGACCGTGCTGCGGTGTAATGCATATCTTTTTGCAATAATTGAGATATAATGAAAAGGTAACCGGTAAAAAATGCGCCTAATAAAATGAATACGCCATTTGCGGTAATAACTGATGACGCTTTAAAAACTGAAAGATCGATCAGCGGATTTGCACTCCGGGTTAAACGGACATATAAGAGCCTCATGCAAATAACCACGCCTATAGCACAAAGCATAATAAAAGTATATTGTTGTTTGATATCTGCAAGCTGGTGCACACCATAACTAAGCATCAGCAAACCTATCACCAATAAAATACCCGAAAACAAATCGGGGGATGGCTGCTTTTGTTCAGGAGCGTCATTAGCCAGGGACAGCCAGCCTATAACAATAATAAAAACCAGTATTGGCACGTTGATCAAAAACACCCAATGCCAGCCTAAGTAAGTGCTGATGATTCCGCCAATGGAAAGACCGCTTCCTGAACCAACCGCCGCGAATGAGCTAAAGATCCCGATAGCCTTGCTCCGCTCCAGTTCTTCGGTAAAAGTATGCGTTACTATGGAAAGTGCTGATGGCATGATCAACGCTGCTGCCAAGCCTTGTACAGCCCTCGATAAACTAAGAAACACAAAAGTACCTGATAAGCCGGCACCTAATGAAGTTACCAGGAATAATACCGCACCGGTAATAAAGACCTTCTTTGGTCCGGCAACATCAGACAGCTTCCCTCCTATAATCAGGAAACCACCGTACAATAGCACATAGAGCGTTTGAAGCCATTGAACTTGGTCGTTAGTGACCACAAACTGCTTTTGTATTGCCGGAATGGTGAGGTTAATGATGGCGATGTCAAGCGCTTCGACAAATATGGCCATAGAGGCTATGATCAGGACTTTGTTCTTTTTTTGTGCCATAATTTTGATTTTTGTCCTTTCAAAACTATGTTAATAGAAATTAACAATATTATTTATTATAATTTTGGAACATAATTAAAAATTAAAGCGCTTTAAAAGAACAAACGCCCAATTAACACACCGTTATGGCCCCACAAACAGAACAAGAAAAAGCCGGCATCCAGCTTGATGAAAAAGATTACGAAATATTACGGCTGGTTGAACGGAATGCCAAGCTTACTGTGCGGGAAATAGCTGTTAAGATCAACCTAAGCCCTACGCCTGCGCACGAACGCATTAAACGCCTTGAAAAAGCGGGGGTTATTAAAAGCTATACCGCCATTTTAGATAAGCGGATGCTGAACAAACGCATCATGGTTATTTGCATGGTAACCCTGCGCGAACATAGCCGCAAAGCAGGTGCCGATTTTATTAACGCTGTATTGGAATTTGACGAAGTGATAGAATGCTATAACATATCGGGCGATTTTGATTTTATGCTCAAAATTGTTTCTGAAAGTATGGATAGTTACCATTCGTTTTTTGTAAATAAACTAAGCGAAGTAAAGGGTATTGGCCACTCAAAAAGCACTTTTGTAATGGATATTATCAAAGAAACCAATCATTTGCTTTAACTTACACAATAGCAGCGTTCTCCGTCCGTTTATATGTCCGGATAATTAATCGGTTCAACACCCAGTTTTATCGATTCATTAACCCGGTATATCAAATTGTTATCTTAATTTTAAGCTCAACTAAAACGGCACTTTTATCGTAATTATTACCAACCGGGTTTATATACAGACATATATGACTGCAAAACATTTACTTTTTACTTCCAAAATTATTGGTTGTTTATTAATAACGGTTGCCTTTTTTTCCTGTAAAAAAGATAAAACCGCAGCGCCTCAAACACAAGTTAGTCCTGTTACACTTGGTTTATATGAATACGCCAGCGGGGTAAACAAACGGATCTTTTTACCCATTACGCTGGTAGGCACAAAAGCAGTGACTTATTATACCGTGTTTGATACGGGTTCATCGGGGATGACGCTTGATGCCGCAGGTATCCTGCCTGCATCAATGATCACATCGTCAGGCATCCAGTTTACCGGGGACTCGGTGGTTGTGAACGGTATTACGGTTACTAATACCAAGGGCACAATAAGCTTTGGCGACCAGTTAAGCTCCACAAAAGAATACGGCAATTTAGCCTACGCCAATATCACCATCGGCGACGCACAGGGCAACCTTACGTTAAAAAGGGTGCCATTTTTTTTATACTACAAAATAGTTGATGAAACTGGTGCGCAACTATCGGCCCATGCCAGCGATGTTTTTGGTGTTGGCCCCGGTACAAGTTATGTAACCAGTCTGATTCAGAGCCCGTTAAGATCCTTTAGCACCGGCACAGGTCTTACAAGCGGATTTAAGCTGGCCACGTTAAATAAAAGCTTATTTTCCACCAGTGGAACTTATGTAAGCAATCTGTTAACTATCGGCTTAAGCAACAGTGATCTTTCATCATCCGGATTCATTATGCACCCGCTTTCTTATTCAAACAGCGGCGGATACTCACCTAATATCCCTGCAACTATCACTTACAATGGAAAGACCATCTCCGGACAGATTTTGTTTGATACCGGAACCCCATCAACTACTGTAATTGAAGACAGGCTGGCAACCAATTCAATAGGCAGCCTTCCCGCAAATTCGACCGTAACCATAACTACCAACAAGGGCTTTGTTTATACTTATACCACATCAAGCACCGGAAACCTAACAGAAGTGCAAAATCCCAATAATACGGGTGATTACCGTACCATTTTCAGTCTCGATTTTTTCATCAGTAATGAATACCTAACCGATTATGGCAACCATCAGATCGGGTTAAAAAACAACTAAACATTAATGCTTAAGGTCGATACCATTATCTTCAAAAACCATACCCTCATAATTTCAACTCCTTTTTATACTCTGTCACGAGGTGAGTTTTTCAATGCGCTACAAATTTACAGCGACGCTTTTTAAATAAATCAAAGGATATTAAAAGTCTATTTTTTATTACAGATCTCTGTAACAGCAGTACGGCGGGTGGCAGTGTAAACTATTCCATTTACCATTTCATAGCCAGTAGAAACGCTTTGCGAATAGCGTTTTAAAATAACCCCGGTGTTGTTATCTATGAGCATTGATCCGTTTATCCGGCTATTTAAGCTACCGCCTAAAACCGAAGTTTTATAGGTAACAACGGTAGTTGTGCTGCTTATAGCATAAACTGTATAGTTGGTTTCGGCCGATGAAGTAGTCACCTTCCATGAATAGCCCTTTTTAAGCGCGACGCTTACTGGAAAATCAACCATTAACTGTAGTGTGGTCCCTGGCGACAACCGTTCGGGCTGGATGCCGGCAAAAGATAAAAGTGTATCATTGGCAACAGCCGGGCGTTTTAAATTCAGGATCTCGCCTTTGTTGTTTACTGAAACTATCGATTGATTATTGAACATCTTTTGCAAACCAACCTGGATAACAGAATTTGGGTCGGCAGGTTTACCTGAGTTATATACCAGGTTCTGGTTCATTGCATTTATGGTATCGATAAGCTTATCAGTAGTAATAGTAAAAGAGGCCCCCCTTTCAGAAGCATCGGTTACCTTGTACGTTTTAATAACTATTGAAACCGAACCAACACGCAAAGTTTGGCTGCCGCGCTGTAAAACACAATTTGACTTTGTATTTACCTGCCTTTGAAACTCATCTCCCTGTTTAAATCTGCCCTGGGCATAGGTAACACCGCTCGCAAAAGCTAATATTATAACAAATATATATTTTAACTCAATTGGGGTACTTTTCATTTTGGTATTCTTGTTATAATGCCTTTAATAATTTGACATTATGTCACAGTTAGTGTTTTTTCCTGTTTGATTGGGGTTTGCCTTTTAACTTATCATCCTTCGTTCCCGCAGGCGATATCATTTTAAAGCTCTCGCTTTCGGGAATTTCCGGGATAGACCAGGGTGTAAGATTTTCGGAAGGCTGTAAAAGCGGCACCGTACTTGTTATATCGGGCATTATCGGAATGGGGCCTTTTATAATATTCACCTGGCCTGATACGGTTGGCTCAACAGGCGCTGGCGGCAATTCCGGCGATTCTGGCAAAGGGAGGTCCATAACAGCTGAAAACTGAAGGTCCTGCATTGTTTGCTTTGGCAAATGTGGAGCCTCGGGCGCTTCAGGCGATGGAATTTCAGGTAACCCCGCAGTTGAACCATTAACATCGGGTTGGTCGGGTGCATCAACCACAGGTGGCGTTGAGCCAACTGCAGCCAGCACAGGCATTTGAGTTGCTGAAACAAAGGGCTGAGCAACTACGGGGATATCCGTAAGCGTAAGTACAATCGGCTTACCCGCCGAACCATTGCCTTGAGTGTTTCCTTTGGTAATTGTACCAGGCGTTAATGGCGGCGGCACGTTCCAGTCCGACTGATTATTGCGGCTCTGGGCCATAGTATTACTTAAGCCCCCCCAGGCAACTAATAACCAAATAAAGCATGGTATTAAGCTGTTGAGTCGCCGGTTTCTCTTCTTTTTTTGGACGATGTATGACATTTCCATTTAATTATCTTTATGCAGAAAGCGATTGCTTTCAATACAGTCAGTCAGTTTTATTTGGTGAATAATAGCTTATTAATTTAATTTTTATTGATTGTTAATGAGCAATAATGATTTTAGGTATAGGTTAGAATTATATTGTAAAATCATTATTAAAGTTAATCCTTTTTATCGATTACGGCACACGGCTTTCCAATATATGCTATCTGTATAATACTAAATAGTGTTTCTACATGATATACTTACCTCCAATATTTCATCTGTAAAAATAAGCTTTATGGTGTTACTCCAAAATACCAACTGCTTTGTATTGTGTGAATTTCGGCCTCTCCATAAAATTGTACTGTCAAGCACGATGGTGAAATAATATAAAACAAAGCCATAATGGTTTTGACCAAATTAATTCATCGCGTTTCATCTAAATTAAAAAAACCATGGAAAGTACTTTAAATTACCTCGCGGGCTTTGTTTCCCTAACTTTTATGGGATTATCGGCTATGTATAAATTTAAGCTCGACAAATTGCAGGGAACAGGCAAAATACCCAACATTATCAGTGCCAGGCAACGGCAAATTATGTTTTTCGTGTTAGCCGTATTATCTGCTTTAATAATATTCATCTCCAGATTTTAAAAACACATTAACCGGTAACAACCCCAAGCCCAACGGCTTTTGCTGATAAATATCAAATTGCTATCTTTAACCGGGACCAAAAACCCGGACATGAAATACCCTTTGTTTTTTCTGCTTATTTTGGCTGTAATTCCGTGTTGCGGTCAAAATATTGACAGTTTAGAAAAGGTTGTTTTCAGCAAATCACCCATACAAAAACGCTTAACCGCCGCTACTCAGATTGCCAACTATCCGGCTGAAAAAAATCCGACTAAAATCATTATAGTTGCAAAAGAAGGATTGAACCTTGCACATAAGCTAAACAATAAAAAAGCAATTACTTTACTATCGCAAACTTTAGGAGAAGCTTATTTCCAAACTAACCAATATGATTCCGCATCATATTATTACAACCTTGCCGCGGTTGCACTCAACAAAATAAATCAACAGTACATTTTAACCGATGGTTACTACAGGTTAGCGAAAGCGTATGTAAAATTAAAAAATCATAAAAAAGCGCTTGAATTTTGCATGCTGGCAATTTCGTATGCCCAAAAAACCGGCGACCGTACAGAATTGATAGAAGCTTTAAACCTGGCCGCAACGTTATATGAGGCAAAAAACAATTACCGGGAGGCCTTAAATTACTCCAGGCAGGCTTTCGACATAAACGACTCTTTAAACCTTGCCCGGCAAACAAATGAAAACACCTCTGAAGCCTACAGCCATAAATTTATGGGGGATGTTATGGGAAGTATTAAACCAAACGATTCAGAGCAGGAAATTTTAAAAATCATCGATGTCAAAAAATCATTAAATGATACCCTTGCGCTTTCAATTAACTATTTTAACCTTGGCGTATTGTATAAAAACAAACGGTTATATCTACAATCTCTCGATGCATTAAAAAACAGCCTTCAGTTTGCCACACAAATAAATTATGCAGATATGCAAAGAAGCGCCACAAATGAAATAGCTGATTTGTATGAGCAATTGGGCGACTATAAGCAATCGCTGATTTACTTAAAAAGGCATGCAGCAATTAAAACCTCAGGCAACAGCACCATTGATGAACTACAGGCAAAATACGAAATAAAACAACGTGAAGATCAGGTACTGCAACAACAATTTGAAATAACAAAGCGTAATTACTGGATGGCGGGTATCTGTGTTTTTATACTTTTAATGTTCTTTACAGGCTTTTTTTACTATAAACAAAACAAGCTAAAACAGCGCAATATGGCTATGCAGGCTATAATTGCAGCTGAAGAAAGTGAAAGGCAAAGAATTGCCAGGGATTTACATGATAGTGTGAGCCAAATAATATCGGCGGCAAAAATAAACCTGTCAGTTATAGGCAGTGAATTAGCTTTCATAAACGAAGAGCAAAGAACCCGTTTTGAAAAAGCAATTAACCTTGTTGATTATGGATTTAAAGAGGTAAGAACGATATCACACAATATGATGCCCTGGACACTTCATAAAACAGGGTTAGCACAAGTAATTAAACAATTTATTGAGAATATCAAGAACAATAATATTGCAATAAACTTTTTTTGCCAGGGATTTGATTCGCCGTTTGACGATACCATCGAGATCATTTTATACCGGGTATTACAGGAAAGTGTAAACAATGTAATGAAGCACGCTCATGCCGACAGGGTTGACATTTCACTTATAAGAAGTGATGAAAACATCAGCCTCACTATTGAAGATAATGGCATAGGTTTTGACGCAACCAATCCTGATATTTTTAAAGGCATGGGCTTAAACAATCTAATGTCGCGGATAAATTTTTTAAAAGGCATGGTTGAATTTGATTCGCATCCTAACAGGGGCACACTTGTTTCTATTTATATCCCACTCACCAATAAACCTTTATAAGTTATATTGCATGATAAACCGGTTAAGCTCAACCGGATTTTTCAGATTAAGCTTTTGCATAATATTTTTACGGTGTGTTTCAACAGTATAAATACTTAAGTGAAGATGATCGGCCATTTGCTGGTTGGTAAAATTCTGTTTTATAAATTGTAAAAGTTCAGTTTCCCGCTTAGTAAGCTGGAACTGCTTTAAAAAAGGATCTGGTTCATTAGGCATGGAATTAACAACCGGCTGCTTGCAGGGAAAACACAGTTGCCCTTGCGCTACGGAGCGCATTACCTGTAATAGTTCCGCCTTTTCGGCATTTTTGAACAAGTAGCCGTTAGCTCCTTCAGCTTTTGCTTTTTCAATCAGGTGCTCCTCATTGTATGTAGAAAGCATGATTACCTTAATTTTAGGATAGTAGTCCTTTATGCGCTTAAGTACGTCAAACCCGTTCATACCCGGCATATTGATATCAAGCAATACCAGATTGGGCGTTTTGGTGTGTAACGAATGCAATAACTCCTTACCGTTTGCTGCAATACTTATTACCTCTATATCCGGCTCTCCCTGCAACAACATGTGTAAACCGTTTATAAATAAAGTATGATCATCTGCTATTATTACTGATAATTTTTCCACGGTGCTTTCCATATAATAAATTCACTGTAAATCTATATTTTATCTTTATTTCATAAAATACCAACTGATTTGTATTGTGCATCCCAGCCTCTGTTCATAAAATTGTTCTACCGAAACAAACTTAAATAAATGAAAAGCCATCGCACATCTTATTTATATGAATTACGCTTACCCGGTTACTGTATCCAATATATACCGAAATCTATTAACAGAAAAAGTGATGGAATACTTTATTAGCACATTTATAATAATGCTGATTTGTATAATCGCATTATTGCAGGATAAATCTTATGACAACGGGATAGTTTTACCAAGGCCTCAGAGCAAACTTCCAGACCGAAGAGAGTACCGGCTACTTAAATATAACAAAGCCCCTCACTTTGTTTCGGGGATATCCCCTCAATTACCTGTTAGTGAATATGAACCTCAAACAGATGCATTAGCGACATCATCAACAGCCAGGCTCGTCTATCCTTCAAATTTTAACGGGACAACAGTATTACAACCAAAGCCTAACCCAACTATGCAATCAAATACTGAAAAAGATACAAATGTCGCAAACGCTTTTTGCTCACAATGCAATTTAAGCTTCTTCGCTCCTGCCTGCAACTATTACAAACAATCCTTTAAGGTTGCATAACCGGCAGATGACAACTTCATGGCAACGGATATTTGCTACCTGACAATTAATGAAGTAATTAAGCTGCATTGAAGTGCTAAGTGCCGCCCCCATTTTTAGTAAACCACAAAAATTCGATTAATTGGGGTACAATCAAAATACCTTGCTATCACAGTTTGACA
Organism: Mucilaginibacter rubeus; assembly: GCF_014643835.1. Classification (GTDB taxonomy): domain Bacteria; phylum Bacteroidota; class Bacteroidia; order Sphingobacteriales; family Sphingobacteriaceae; genus Mucilaginibacter; species Mucilaginibacter rubeus. The sequence goes on from NZ_BMKD01000002.1 coordinate 569,948, forward strand.
ATTAAATTCTTTTTAAACATTTTATTTAAAAACAGAATCCGACAAAAAATAATAATATATACAGAATACAAAATCACTAAAAACCTAACAGTCAATTAATTAAATATTCACAAAGGCAATTCGGGTATTACAAGCAAAAGCTTTCACCAATTATTTTTTTAATATTCAGCCATTTGTCACTTTCTTTTTACAAAAAATATTATTATTTTTAAAAAGTAAACTAAAACGTTTTTCTCAAATGTATATTTAGTTTTTAAATTAAAAAAAAGAACACGCTTTTTCAATTATTACTTACATATCTCATTAATATTGACTTTATAAAGTAATATTTCACGTCATTTTCCATAAACATCGTGGCAACCGCCTCAAAAATTAAAATTCATATAGATTTTATATGAATTTCATATGAAGAATTCAAAAAAAACCACATTTCACTTATTTTGCATTAACGTTTTATCAATTTTTTTATAAATATTTTAATATATGCAAAAAACTTTAAAATTTTTTTAACTTTTTTTTCATTTTATTACAAAAATTGTAGTTTTGAATATTAACTAAAACTGATTTTTTAACAATGAAAAAACTCCTACTCGCAAGCTGGTGTTTGTTCATGCTATTTATTAGTGTGGTACATGCACAAAACAAAACGGTTACCGGCCGGGTAACTTCAAAAGACGATGGACTACCGCTGCCAGGCGTGTCCGTAAGAGTTGTAGGTACCACGCTCGGTACACAAACAAATGCAGATGGTAAATTTTCTTTATCTGTTCCTGCCTCTGCAAAATCTTTAGGCTTTAGCTTTATTGGTTTTACATCTCAAACTGTTGAAATAGGTTCGGCTCCCTTAGATGTAAAATTATCAAGCAGCGCTAACAAATTATCAGAGGTTGTTATCTCTGGTGCTTACGGAACAAAGCAATCATCACGTTCTGCATCATATGCGGCGCAAGTTGTAAAGTCCGAAGAATTGAACACTATTAGGCAGCCCAACATTAACAATGCCTTAGCTGGTAAAGTAGCCGGTATACAAGTTCGCAGTCAATCAGCTGCCGCCCTGGGCCGTAGTACCAATATTAGACTACGCGGTGCTGTTGGTTTTGGGAGCGGTAACAATCCGCTTTATGTAGTTGACGGCACTATTTTACCTAACTCAGATGATCTTAACCCTGATGATATGGAATCGGTGAGCGTACTGGAAGGTCCTGCCGCTTCAGCACAATTTGGTTCACAGGGAGCATTTGGCGCTATCGTTATGACCACCAAGAAAGGAAAAAAAGGTCGTGGCATTGGACTGGAAGTTAACATAGGAGCCAACTTTGACAAGGCCTACATCATGCCTAACTACCAAAACACTTATGGAGGTGGTGCATCTGCCGATTTTATCCAGTATCACTGGAAAGATGGCGATCCGGAGGGCTGGAAAGCGTTAGATGGTAAATACTATCCGGACTATACAGATGATAGCAGTTGGGGCCCCAAAATGGTTGGTCAGGAATATATTCCATGGTATGCATGGGCAGCCGGCACCAAATACTCGTTCAAAACCGCGAAATGGCTACCACAACCAGATAATGCGAAAGACTTCTTTCAAACCGGTGTAAGCTTGAACAATAGTATTGCATTTAGCAAAGCTGGGGATGACTACAACATCAGGATGTCATACAATAACCAAAATGTACGCGGTATAGTGCCTGAGACCAAGCTAACTAAAAACATATTTAACTTAAATGTTAACTATGACCTTAACAAACATTTTAGTGTAGGCGCAAATATTAATTTTGTAGGCACACAGCTAAATGGCCAGATCAGTGACGCTTATGCAAGCGCGACCAGCGGATCATTTAACTCCTGGTTCCACCGTGATTTGGATATGGGCATCATGAAAGAATTACAGGACCTGAAATCACCTGATGGAACCTATGTAAGCTGGAATCACCAAAACCCTAATTCTTACGATGCTTCAAACCCATCGCAGTTTTATGCCGGCAACTATTGGTATAACCCATATTTATGGCAAAAACAATGGCAAAACCTCAATCAGCGTGACCGTTTCTACGGACTTATCTATTTCCAGTATAACATCATAAAAGACCTGAGTTTTAAAGTTACCTACCGCCGTAACCAAACCAATACCTGGAACGAAGGAAGGATCTCTTCAGAAATTCAGGCCAGTGGTACCCAAACCGGTCAAAAAGCCGCTTATGGCACTTCCAACACATATTCAAACCGCGAAAACTACGAAACCTTACTAAGCTATAATAAGCAGATAAAAGATTTTCACATTAACGCAAATGCAGGTTCGGATATCTATAATTGGAGTTATAAAGATGTTTCGGCCAGTACCCAAAATGGGCTAAGTGTGCCGGATCTTTATACTTTATCAAACTCGGTAGATCCTATCGCATACGGTAACGGCCGTACGCAGGAACAATACCGCGCTTTATTTGGCAAAGTTTCGCTGGGTTACAAAGCAATAGTATATGTTGACGGAACATTACGTAACGACTGGTATTCTACCTTACCTTCAGCCAACGGCGCCAACTCTGTATTATCAAAATCATTCGGTAGTTCATTTGTGTTCAGCGAATTGCTTCCCGAATTTAAAGACTGGTTAAGCTTTGGTAAGGTAAGGGCATCATGGGGCCAGATCCCGCGTGCCTTAAGTAATGGTACTGAAACATTTGGCGCTTACGTAAATAACACTGTTTATAACGTAGCAGGCAGTAAATTCAATGGCTACCTTTTAGAAGCCGGGCCAAATAACTTTGTTGATCCAAACTTACATGGAAGCACAACAGAAACAACTGAAGTTGGCTTTAACCTTGGCTTTTTTAACGACAGGCTGAACTTAGGGGCTACCTATTATGCGGCAAAAGACAAGGATTTTCCTACTTCTCTAAGTGTAAATGCTGCCAGCGGCGTATCATTCATTCAAACCAACGTAGGTTCGATCAAGAGAAAAGGCCTTGAATTAATGGCAGGCGGTACCCCTATAAAACTACCAAATTTCAGTTGGACTATTAATGCAAATTTCGCTCAGCTGATAGATAATACGGTAGTAGAGATCAGTGATAAATATGGCGTTAACAGGGTAAATGTTGCAGGTGTTTGGGGTTCAGACATGCCTTTGCTCATCAATCAAAAGGGTAAATGGTGGGGACAAATCTATGGTAATGGTATCAAACGTAATTCTAAGGGAGTTCCAATCCTTACTTCGTCAGGCATGTATATAAACGATCCTAACGTGTATTTCGGAAGCGCGCTACCAAAATATACAGGCGGTTTGCAAAACTCATTTAGCCTATTTAAAGATTTTGTCCTTAATGTTAATATCGACTATCAGTTTGGCGGTAAATTCGTATCCCTTTCAAACAGGTGGGGCCAGTACAGCGGTTTAACTGCCAATACCGCAGCGCTTAATGATAAGGGCTTATCGGTACGTGACCCTGTTGCTGACGGTGGCGGTGTTAAAGTTAGCGGTGTTGATGCTAACAACAATCCGGTTACATACTATGTTGACGCGAAAGCATATTACCAGGGCTTAACCAACAACAAAACTTACGACCCGTATATCTATGACCTTACTTTTATTAAACTTCGTGAGATAGCGTTTGGTTACAACCTTCCTATCAAAAAATGGGGTTTAGGTAAAGCGTTGCAGTCTGCAAGATTTGAACTAACCGGCCGCAACTTATGGCTGATGTACGCAAAATCTAAAGATTTCGATCCTTCAGAGATTACCGCAACAGAAGGTGAAACAGCGCAATACCCCGGCACGAGGGGCATTGGTTTTAACCTGAGAGTAACATTCTAAGATTAACGGATATCAGAGAGAAAAAAAATGAAAAAGATATATTTATATACCATATCAAGCGCACTTATTTTCTTAGGTGCCGGCTGTAATAAAATTAAAGACTTCGGTGATGTTAATAACAACCCCGGAGCAACAGTAACACCAATTCCATCGGCTCTATTATCGGCTGTGGAAGCAGGACTTGGGGGGTACGCCTCCACCGGAACAGAAGCCATCAGCGGCGGTCAATATGCACAGTATTTTACCGAAACGCAATATTCTGGTACCTCTCTTTATAATTTACCACAAAACTCATTTACCGGCAACTATGGAGGTAACTTAAATAACCTGCAGATCATTGTTAGGTTAAACCCTAATAAAAACATGGTAAACGTAGCTAAGATCCTTCAGCAATACATCTTTTGGGTTGTTACTGATTCATGGGGAGATGTACCTTACAGTGAAGCATTACAGGGTTCAGCGAACATATTGCCCAAATATGATACCCAAGAGGATATTTACAAAGGCATGCTCACCACTTTAACAACTGCTATAAACTCGTTTGATTCATCACCTATATCAGGCGACTTGATCTATGGTGGCGATGTAGCCTCATGGAAAAGAATGGCAAATTCACTCAAATTACTCATTGCCGTTCAGATGTCGAAAGTTTCAAGTGTAGCAAGTTTAGCTTCAGCGGCCGCGAAAGAGGCCGTTGCATCGGGAGTTATAATCGGTAAAGATCAAAACTTCGTAATTAAATATCCGGGAAGTTCATACAAAAGTCCTTGGTGGAACCTCTATAACGGCAGAAAAGATTTTGCTGAATCAAAAACACTAACTGATTACACAGCAAGTACAAACGATGCCCGTCAGGCCGCGTTTGGAGGCGAAAGCGAACAACCAGGTAATCTTAATACATCAAGTGTTGGAGTACCTTATGGTTTAGCACGCTTAGCGGTAACCGCATTTACCGATGCTAACCCAAAATGGGCGCGTGTATTGCGTGGTGACTTCAGGCTTGAAACCGGAACCGTTGTATTGATCAGCGCAGCTGAAACGTGGTTAGCAAGAGCTGAAGCAGCTAATTTAGGCTGGGTCAGTGAAAGCGTTAGCGACGATTTCCACAAGGGTTTAACCGAATCGTTTGCGCAGTGGGGCGTTGGTAGTGTTCCTGAATCTTTCGAAAGTCAGTTTAAGATAACAGCTGGTCCGAGCATCGACAATATCAAAAACCTGTCAATTCAACGTTGGGTGGCAAGTTATCCTGATGGCCATATGGCTTGGAATATATGGCGAAAATCAGACTATCCGAAACTTACTCCTGCCCCTGATGCAACAAACGCTTCCAAGCAAATTGTTCGCCGATTCGTGTATTCTACAACTGAATACAGTACAAACAGTGCAAGTGTAAACGCCGCGGTAGCAAGATTATCAGGAGGTGACACTCAGGATTCACGTGTTTGGTGGGACGTTAAATAATTAATTAAAATTAACACACAAGATGAAAAAGAACATTTCAAAATATTTACTTCTTGCCTGTATCGCATCTGCAATCGCTTTTTCAGGCTGCCGGAAAGAAACTGTTGCCGACAAGGTTACAGGGCAGGCTATGGACAATGGCAAGTCGTTCATCGGATTCCCTGACGGACTTGAACAATCCCACTTCTTTGATCCGTTTACCAACATTAAGACCGTTGATGTATTTTCGATCAAACGCGATGCAAAAAGCACGGCGGATTTGCAAAAAGATCAAACTGTGGTTTTGAAATCAATCCCCGATGCAATCACTAAATACAACGATGATAATGGCACCGAGTATGAGTTACTGCCAACAAGTCTGTATACAATAAGCAGCACCAAAGTTACTGCCGGAACTTCAGGAAACCTTAATGCTAAATTTGCTCCCGGGGATTTCCAGAACTATTTCACTATCAAATTGGATGGAAGTAAGTTTGATCTGACCAAAAAATATGCGCTTGCTTATATAATCAGTGACGCTGCCGGTTTAACCGTACATGCTGAAAGCAAAGACACTTTATATGCTTTCTTTGCTATTAAGAACAAGTATGACGGGGAATATCACTCAACCGGAATCTTCCACCATCCTGTAAACGGCGACCGCGCAATAGACAGGGATAAAACCCTTACTACAGCTGGTGCTACAGCCGTAAGCACAGAAATTGGTGATATCGGCGGATCAATGACCCTGACCGTAAATGAAGCTACAAATGAGGTAACTGTTTCTGGTAATGTTAGTGCAACCCAACCGTTATTACCTGTTGCCGGAAAGAAAAGTACTTACGACCCTGCCACTAAAAGCTTTATATTGAATTACAGATATCCAGCCGGTACGGGCGACCGTGTTGTTGAAGAAACTATCAAACACAAATAATAAAAAATCAAAAAAGAGCCGTTTTGCATTGCATAATGCGGCTCTTTTTATATCCTGTTACATCACATAATTGATGACATACTGACCTTATTAAACTAAACAAATCCGTATTGAATTGGGGTTTTAATAATTATTATAAAACACCAACACTTTTAACTGCAGCTTCGTTCTTTTAGTTAATAGTTACTACAAGAAACCGTACACAGTAAGCTCGTGTACGGTTTTCCCTATTATATTCGGTTGTCAGAAATTCGGATCAAAATTAAAACAGATCGGGTTTGACAATCCTACCATATTACAGCTCAGTGCTGCTGATTGCGGCACCTGAGGGTAAGGCGTAGACGGCCCTTCAACCGTAACCCGGTAATAAGTACGGCCGGCTATTGCCGGTGTATCGGTAAATTCAATCATGGGCATTTTTCCTTCCATTTTAAAAGCACCAAACGGGTTGCCGTTTTTTACTACATTGATAGTGTAGGTAGTATCCTTTATACTGTTCCCGGTTAACTGAACTTTAAATTTAACCGGCTTACCTGTTGCCTTCACATTATCACCCATCATCATATCCATTTTATCGTCGCCATTTAAATCAGCATAAAACTCAACACGGGGAGCATATGGGTTTGAACTTATAGATACCCGTCCGTTGGTTAAGGCGTCAATAACAGCTTGCTTAGTACGTGCAGTTGCAAATACCCAGGTAGTAGGCGTTCCTGCATAATTGGCTTTAGCCTGGTAAGTATTAGGGCCTGGTTTTTCATCCCCTACAGGCACGCCGTGATGTGCATCGCTCCCTCCCCTGCCGGTTAGCTTTCGGCCCGATGACAGCATATCATCCCAGATCATGATCGCATTGGCATTTTTTGACCATATGGCCGAATTCCATACTTCGATAGAATTAACCATATCATACGAATACCCAAAATGATCTTTACCGCTGGGATGGTTTGCCGACAGGTGAATACCAAGTTTATTTTTTATGCGCCCCACCACAGTATCGCGCTGATCGCGCACGTCAAATAACTGTTGATGATCATAAGGCCTGGCCGAAAAGGCGTTGCCATGGCCTCGGGTAGTTGTCCATTCGGCAGCGTAAAGCAGCAATACCGAATCTGATTTAAACTCCGGATCAGCCCAGGTATTGTGGGCTATGTCGCCTTCTACATGATTATCGTGATCGGTAATAGCCAGGAAATCGATCCCTGCCAACTTGCAAAAAGTAATGATCTTGCTGATTGAATTATTTGACGACTCCTTGCTATGCCTGGAGTGCATATGCAGCTCGCCTTTAAGCCAGACACCCTGACTGAGACTGGCCGGCGGCGGCAGTGTGCCCAGCGGTTTGGGAGCCCAGGGGTTTACATGGGCCGATTGCCCCAATGCCGAACCGCTGATGCAGCCCGCAACCATAATTATTAAACCGGTTTTAATTAACAGTCCAATGTTCCTGTTAGTGCTTAGTACCATAAGTAATTTTGTCGATCTTTTATTTTGTAATACTTTCGGCAGCCAACTTAGCCCACTCATGTTAGCTCACCGTTAACAACTGCAAATGATATAAAAATGTGACAGTGGAGCAAAAATTGAGATATCCGCTTTAATTTTTATTTGACTGAAAATTAAAGCTAACATCCCGCAAAACATTTGTAATTTAGGATTACGCGATTTAACTCAACAAATTATACCTATGAGCAACCCGACAACAACACGCTGGCCCAGGCTTGATTACCATGATCTTAAAGATACCCTTGCAAGTGTTCATATGTGGACTCAAATCATTGGTAAGGTAAGATTAAAACAAATGCCCTGGATCAATCATTCATGGCAGGTAACCCTTTATGTAAGTTCAACCGGTCTAACTACCGGAAGTATGCCATTTGAGGGCGGCGTTTTCCAGATAGATCTTGATTTTATCAGTCATACCCTGAATATATCCACCAGTACCGGAGAAAAACGATCGTTTGAGCTCGGTACCGGAAGTGTGTCCGCCTTTTACAGTTCCCTGATGGACAGCATTGCTTCAGTTAATGCAAGTGTAGAAATATATGCGGTGCCGAATGAAGTGGAACCGGCTATTCCTTTTGCCGAAAATCATACGCCATGTAACTATAACGCTTCCATTATGCATGATTACTGGCAGGCACTGGTAAGGATCCATAATGTTTTCACAGAGTTCAGGGCCGGGTTTCAAGGGAAAAATAGTCCGGTACATTTCTTTTGGGGAGGATTTGACCTGGCGGTCACCCGCTTTTCGGGCAGGCCCGCACCAAAACATCAGGGCAGCGTTCCCAATATGCCCGCGATAGTAATGCAGGAAGCCTATTCGCAGGAGGTGAGCTCATGCGGCTTTTGGCCGGGTTCGGATGCTTTCCCTCATCCCGTTTTTTACGCATATTGCTACCCGACTCCGGAAGATTTTGCCACACAGCAGGTATCGCCTCCCGAAGCATTTTACAGCGGGGAAATGGGTGAGTTTTTATTGACCTACGAAGTTGTTTCCCGATCGGCCGACCCGGAAAGGACTTTGCTTCAATTTTTACAATCCACCTATGACGCCGCGGCTAAAACGGGAAATTGGGATAAAGATCTGCAATGCGATTTGTCGGCGTTAAAGAACGCGTGAGATAAAATATTGAGAGGCCAGAAAATCCTAAAACAACAGAATTTATCGATACCGCTGTTTAACATTTTAGCAGTTATCGTTTATTACAATTTAATAATTCAATAATAATATAATATTTTTTTTGCAACTCGATATATAATAATACCTTTGGAAAAAAACCTATTCCAAATGAAAAAAAACCTATGTATTGCATTCATTCTTTTAATTTGTGGATGCTCTAAAAACCCATCTAATCATCCAATCGCGAACGACGCGAAAAAAACACAAAATCCTTTCGGAATAACCTCTTCAGGCACCAATGAAAGTGGGGCGGACAGTTTATCTAATACTAACAAAACTGAAATAACTAAGCGCGTATCAGTTAACAGTATTTCATGCGCCTTATCACAAGTAGGAAGCACTACTCATTTTTCACCAAGTTACTATACAGTAATTGGCACGTTCCCTTCTTCGTCTTCATTTCCATCAGTTGTTGTTCCTAAAGGTACATGGCAAGCAGGAATTTATGCCTTTAACAACCAAGGCGACGGTAACCTTGTAGTTTATGTCCATTCAACAGGAAAAGTATTATGGGCCAGCAACACAAGTAATAAACAAACCAGATTAGATCTACAAAATGATTTAAATCTCGTTTTGTATCAAGTTAATGGGCCTCCTGTTTTTGAATCACAGACATATTATTTCAAATGTGGATCTCAAAATCCTCAAAATACTCAATTGGTGCTTACCGTTGACGGAGACCTTGCCATAATTGCTGATGGTGTAAATGGAAATGGTTCTCTTTCTACTGTAAATTTAGCGGATACACGTACCTTTGGCGGAGCTACAAGTCCAAATTCGGGCAGCTTCTTTAAACTTTATACTACATCTCCCGGACCGGGAACATATCCTTTCAAATACTGAAACATACAAATTTTATTGTAAGATTGGAAGGCCAAAGGCTTATGGATATAAAACTCCATAGGCCTTTAGCTTTTATTAAAAAATATTTAATTGTCATTCCTTATTGCCCATCGAATTAGAGACAATAAATAATCCAAAGAAATAAAATCTTTAAAACAATATACTCGTTTCTCACTGCATCAATTAATCACATTTTCCATTTGTTTTTATCTCGGCAATAATTTAACTTTATTTAGCAATAATTATTTGATTATGAGCCAATTTCCAGATCCTGACGAAACCCCAACCCCTGAAGAAGACAGTGGAAATATCCCTGACATCTGGGATATCAAAACATCAGGCAAGGGCCGTGTGGGCAGATCAGACATTAACCTGGATGAGGCCATGCCTTGTGCCGAAGACAGCGAGCCTTATTTGGAAGGGGATATAGGTACACCCGGTTTATGGGATGATAACGACCTGTCATCGTCTGATCAGGCGGATTATCTGGGAGCGGAGTAGTCAGGAAGCTATAGTTGCAATAGCAAAAGCTATCCCCATAACTATGGGCGAAAAAAATATTGCCCGTAAACAAAGTACGTAAATATTCCATCTATAATCGTTTTTCTTTGTGTTTTGCTCAATCCGTTCCTGGTAATTGATGATCTCAACTTTGTAAAACCTCAGGATCCTTTCATCATCAGCAATATCCTTATGGAAAAATGCCTTATCAAAGTATACTTTGGGATTTGTACCTGGCAAAAGATATTCACTTGGGGTTAAGCCTTGCAGTACAAACATTAAACCTACTATCAAAAAATAAAAGATTCCTACAATTGCTGTAAATAACAAACTATCCAAGTGAGGTGTATCCTTCCATTTTCCGATAGCATAAGCCACAAGACCAATTAAAACACCTGAAACCAGGGTTAATAATCCGTTTGATCGTTCATAAATACCCTTTGCCGTTTCTATGGTGTAGTTATATGATTTTTCGGCCTGTTCAAATATGAACTTTGCATCTTCCAGGGTCAATTTATTGAGCCATTCCTTTTTTTCCTGCCAGAAGTTTTCCATATGGATACTTTTAACCTAATTTAAACTAAATCTGGCGTAATTCATACAAAATCAAGCAAATAGATATTAAAACATCCACTTAAAGCTTATTAAGTGCCGGCAGAGTAATGATCAAGCTACGAGATTAATTAAGCAGGTTTAAGAGGCAAAGGATATTTTTATCCTTTGCAAAAGGTGTACAGATACTGAGCGGACTTTCATTGATGTTTAAGCGTTACGCGCCGTTTTCGGCCTTGATATTATCCTCGATCAGTCGGAAAATCGGTTGGGAAATAAAAAGGCATTAATGCCTGCAATGGAGCTATAAGAACTAAAGTTTATTAAAAAATTCACCAAAATGCCAGAGGATTCCGGAAGGGTCATGTAAAAAACATTCCCTACCCCATTGCTCTACACGGATTGGGGTTAATCTTACTCCGGCATATTTTGCAGGCAGATCAAGAGCCAGCAACTCGTTCCAGTAGCGGGCAACATCATCAACTTCCAGAAACAACATGGTGTTATCTATCCAATCTTTAACATATGCGTTTTGAAGATAAAATGCCAGCTGACCTGTCTTGAACACCGACATATTAGGATCCAACACAACCTCCTCAAAACCCAGGTCACGATAAAAACTGCGAGAGGTTTCAAAATCTTTTGCACCGATGAACGGCCTGAGTGATATAGCTTTGTGTTGCATATTTGTGGCTTTAGATTTCGACCTGCAATCTACGTAAACATAACGCAGATTGCAGGTTAATTAGATACCAAGATACTTCATGGCCGTCGATTTTCAAATAACTAATTAATTCGCTTTTAATGTCAATTTTTTTGCTGAGATAGAAAAGTAACCAATGAGGCAAATTCATCATATGATAATGCATTGGCAAGCCCTACAGGCATCATAGATGTTTTCAGTTCCTTCCTGGTAATCACATCGCTGGATTTAATGGTAAATACATCTCCGGTAATGTTTCTCATCACTATTTTTTGGGCAGACTCATCTGTAATAAATCCCATATAATTTTTATTTCCTTTAGCTGTGATCATCACCGTGGCAAATCCCTGCGAAATAGAAGCGCTGGGTTTTAGGATGGATTCGGCAATTTGCTGGCGGTTCATGATAGATCCTATCTGTCCCATAAACGGCCCTTTTAATTTTTCGCCACGGGTAAGGCTATGGCAGGCTACACAACCTTGCTGCGTAAAGAGTGCCCTTCCTTTCTTTGGATCTCCTTTAACTTTGGCTAACATCAACATCACATCTTCAATAGATGAATTACCGATCTGCCCTTTTTTGTTCAGGATCTTTGACAAATCTACTTTAACCTCTTTTGTTGGAACACTTTTTTCTTCACCGCCAAAAGCTGTAATTCCCATTTGGTGGCGCTCATTCAGGTCGGCATAAAATTGTTTGTCCGCAGCGCCTGCTTTGCTTCGTTCAAGCGTCAGGAACTTCTCGATACGAGCCGAGCCTTCCCAGGTTATACCTTTGTAAATTGGGCCATGTGAATCGGGCCGGGTTCCCCACCACCAGGATGCATCATAAGGAGCTTCCTGCTTATAAAGGCGTGCCAGGGTTACCAATATTTGTTTCTTTATTTTTACATCTTTGATTTTAGGGTAAGCAGCAATCAAACCATTTACCGCTTTAGTATCGTACATATATCGCAATGCCCATAATGCTAATGTTGAATTGGTAGTTCCAATTGCACCAACGCATGCATCAACCGCATTCATGCTTACAAGTGCCCTCACAGCCAGGTGGGGCAGTATTATGGCCGAATTGGGTGTGGCGTGCGGCCCTTCGGTATTTTTAGCGGGCGCTGCAAAACTTGCAGGAACTTGTGTTTTAAGTAATTCAGAAGCTGCGTCTAAACGGCCAAGACGACCCAAACCTATAATTGCCGCAGCCTTCACGCGCGGAGACGGATCTTTCAGCCCGTTCAAAAAGGGAGCTATTGGCACTTGTGCTATTCCTTCTTTCCTGTCTGTTAAGGCTCGTAATGCAAATTCCCTCAAAGCATTATCCTCCGTAAGTTGTACAAGGTTAGCTATTCCGCTCTCCCGGGCAATTTGTCCGTAAGTAAAAAGAGCAGCCACCCGTGCATATAAAGCAACACTTGCATCTGATGCTACGGCAAAAGCTGCCTTGCTGCTTTCGTCAGCCGGTCTTGTAATAAGTTCCTGTGAAGCATTTAATCTCGCCACTGCGCTTTCTGATTTTAACATATTGGCCAAATCAGCTACGGCCAGCGCTTTAACATCAGGAAATGCTTTATAGTTCCATCCATTAGGTATAGCCCTGATAACATAGCCCTTTGATGCACTACCCGAATATCCCGCGCCATCCCAGGCCGAAAGATAAAGCCGCCCCGAACCATCAACATCCAGATCAGTGATCTGAGGTAGTTCAATAAACGGTTCCTCAGTTTGTTTAAAACTGGCACCATCTGGTTTTACCCTATTTATATAAAGTTCGCTCCGTCCCCAGTCTGCCGTCATAGGTACATGGTTATATTTTTCGGGCCAGGTAGGTTCATCCATAAATAGCGAACCTGTGCCTGAACCGCCGCCCAAATCAACCAGGGCGGGCAGAATCTCATCTGTAAAATGCTGAAATAATAAGGGGTAACCATATTCGCCCGATTGAATATGATGCGAAAAACGGATGTTCCATCCGCCGCCATCATTGGTATTGTCTCGGGTAAATACATTCATGTACGGATCTATGGCAACATCATAAATATTGCGGGTACCATGAGTATAAACCTCCATTTCTTTGCCATTAGGCCTTACCCTTATAATGCCGCCGCCAAGCATGGTCAGTTTTTTACCATCGCGGTCGGTAGCATCATGAAAGCCGAAATCGCCAACAGCTATGTAGATCCATCCATCAATCCCCATACGGATGCCATTAGTAGCATGGTCTGTTCCGCGTTCAACCAGCATGTGAGCATTACTCAGGTGCTCGACGAGTGGTTTTGGCGGCCCGTCGGCTATGCCATCATGATCTTTATCTTCAAAAACTTCAAGGATCATACCGGTCGCCTTAAGAGTTTCTTTTGAAAAAACTGTATGGAGCACAAAAACCTGGTCGCCCATGATGAGTATACCGCGCGGATCATCAACATCAGCAAAATCTGTATGCTTATCTAACTTGCCATCATTATCGCTATCGATAAGTTTAATTATCCGCCCTTTCCCGGGATCTTTACCCAGCGAACCAATCATATCAACGCCAACAAACACCTCGCCTGTGGCAGCCACAGCTAAACAAGCCGGACTTGGTGTAAGCTCAGGTCCGGCAAACCTGGTGATTGTAAAGCCGGCTGGCCAATGGAGCGAATCGCTCTTAGAATGACTTTGTCCTCGTATTGAAGCCAAAGTATTTGATTTAGTGGGTCCCGCTTCGTTACTGTGGATATTTGCAAAATATTTGAACGTCAAAATGAAAGAGAAACAGAGGAATAGGGTTAAGGAAAACTTTAACATTGTTATTTTTTAATTATACAGGTAAAAGGCAGTCAAATTAGTCTTTTTATTTTATTTATTGTTTAGGAATCCGTTTCTCAGCGGTCAACTGCTTAATTACGTCGGCTAATTTCTGAGGATCATGCGCGTATTTTTCAAGATTAACAATTTCAACTTTCCTAAACTCAACTGGATGGCTTTCGCTTTGCAGGGAAATTGTACCGCTTTTTAACAACGCACCCTCCTCTGCGCTGCCAACGGGATCTAATTGCGGACGCTGATAACGTAACACTTCTTCTCCGTTTACATAATGTACCACCAGCGAATCGCCCAAAACAAGGGCCTCCACCCTAACCCACTGATCGCCATGAAAGGTTTCCGATTTTGAATCCAGGCAATGACTTTTAACTACCGAGTTATTTAAAACGTACTGTGTACTAGGGGTGCACACGTTCGCCGTCGGCCGTTTATCTTTACCATTACCGCCCAACAACTGAACCTCAATGGATATTGGAAAATCCTGGTCTACCTTCATAGTTTTAGGATCTTGCCCATGTATCATAATTCCGCTGTTGCGGAACGCCCATCCGGGGCCGCCTTTTACCTGGTTACCTGTGAAACGATACTCTACCCCTATCAGGTAATAAGAAAAAGGCTTTTTGTAAAACAAGTGCCCAAACTGGTCATCAAATTTTTCATATTGATCATAACTTACCTGGATCTTATGATCAACAACCCTGAAGGTGTTACCAAAATTTTCATTTAATTGATGTTTCCTGATTTTAACAGTCCAATCCGTTAAATCCTTTCCGTTAAAAAGCTGTTCCCACTTAACTTTCAATTTTGGATCCGGGCGTTTAAACGCCAGTAATATGGACAGGCTTATTAAAAATAAAACACTCGGTGTTGAAAGAATGAGTCCACGCTTTATCATAACATATTTTTTTATTATCTAACTATTAGTTTATTGCCCGAAAAATAAAAAAGCAGATTGCTACATAGGTTTAACTGGCTGCTGATCAAAAATGCAATAATAGAATTAGAAAAAAAGGGGGTAAAGCCCTAAATTTAAGGGGGTAAAATAAATTGCCTGTAAAAATCAAGATACAGAAAACTATCTGGTAGTATAGAAGCAATTAACTATAGACATATACTCAAAACAGCACCATGAACACTACCCCTGCCCTTGCTTTGTAACATTATCACTTGGATTAAAAAACAAGACACTTTTGTAAATCAATTTGATATTTTTACTTACCAATTATTAACTAATAATTTATAATGCATAGTAGGATAAATAACGTCTTAAATCCGAAAATATACTTTAGTTTCCTGTTCCTTTTCGTTTACCTAAATGTTTTTGGTTTCACAGCCGGGCAGCCCGTGCGGTATCTTGGTATCGAAAACGGACTATCTAATAATGCGGTTACATCTCTCTACCAGGATCAATATGGTTTTATGTGGATGGGTACTTATGATGGCTTAAACCGGTATGACAGTGATGAATTTAAAGTCTACAGAAACGAGTGGAACAACAACAAATCCCTCCCATACAATCATATAAGTGCCTTAAATGGTGTTGGTAACAAAATATTGATAGGCACACAACGCGGGCTTGTTTTTTATAATTACCCCAACTCTTATTTCTATCCGGAATATTTCCGGGAGCACAACAGCGGGCACCGGTTAAAAATAGCTTCAAATATCAATGTTATTGTAACCGGTAAGGACAGTAGCATATATATAGGATCCGATGAGCTGGGATTATTGAGATATGATAAAACCAGGAAACTTTACCTGCAAACGGGCCTTACCAACCAATATAATTATAGTGTAAAAGCATTATGCCTCACCCGGGCAGGAGTTTGGGTATTTGTAAAAAACCGCGGACTGGGTTTATACGATCCAAAATCTGATCGTATAAATATCATCAATACTCAACTTTACAGTGCCAGTTGCCTGCTTTCAGATAAAGCGGGTAACCTTTGGATAGGCACCGAAAACGGCTTGTTTATATTTAACAGTAAAACACTAGCTATCAAGAGGTTTAACCAGACTATTGATAAACTTACAAGCGATAACATATCCAATTTAACTCTCGACGAAAAAGGTAATATCTGGATAGCTACCGACGGTGGCGGCATCAATATTTTAAATACAGATAGTGGCAAACTCACTTTTATTACCAATGGTAACAAAGCAGGTTCATTGCGCAGCGGGGCTGTTACCGCGGTTTATCATGACATGGAATCAAGAAAATGGATAGCAACCCTGCGCGGCGGGGTTAGTGTCGTAGACAACTTTAAAAAGCCGTTCGCACTTTTTAACAATGATCCCTTCAATAAAAACAGCGTGATCAACAATTTTATCCTTTCATTTTGTGAAGATGAAAAGCATAACCTATGGATAGGCACAGATGGCGGCGGGCTTTCTTACTGGGACATAAAAAATAATTTATACACCGGTTATACTCATGCATCAACCGGTGGGGGCCTGAGTACCGATTTTATCGTGAGCATACTTAAAACCTTCGATAATAAAATATGGGTGGCTTCTTTCAACGGTGGTATTGACCAGTTTAGCAAAGCTACCGGCAAATTCAAGCATTACAACTGCTATAATACATTAACTCAAACAACCGATAGAAACCTATGGAAACTTTTTGAAGATTCCAGGCACCATTTATGGGCAGGTACTACCAGGGGCGGCCCATTGTATCTTTATAACCGAAAAAATGACCGCTTTGAACTATTTGATGAAAACCTCGTTAACATACATGCTATATTTGAAGACAGTAATGGAAACTTGTGGGCAGGCAATTACACCCGGCTCATTAAAATAGATACCGTTAAGAAGGCTCATCATTTTTTTAATGTGGGTTATGGCATCAGAACCATAGCGGCTGATAATTCAAATCATTTATGGGTTGGAACTGAGGGTGGTGGATTGTTAAAATTCAACCTTCCTGATATGGTCCGTGTGAGGTATACCAAGGCCAATGGTTTGCCGGGTAATTCCATCCTTAATATCCTTATCGACAATAAAGAAAACCTATGGTGCAGTACTTACAATGGTTTAAGCAGGTTTTCCCCGGCAAAAAATAAGTTTACAAATTATATTGTTTCTGACGGTTTGCAAAGCCTCCAATTTAATTACAACGCGGCTATCCGGCTTCAATCGGGCAATATGGCCTTTGGAGGGATTAATGGATTTAACATTTTTAATCCCGACAGCATACAGGTAGCAGACCATAGGCCCGATCTTCGCATTACCGGCTTGAAAATTGACAATTCAGAAACCGATGGCTCCAGCGAATTGCTCAAAAATCAATCTGTAGCGGATCTTAAAACAATCCGGCTTAATTATGAACAGGCTGCGCTTACCGTTCATTACACGGCGCTCGAATATTCGTTTCCGGATAAAATTGAATACGCTTATTATCTTGAGGGATGGGACCATGGGTGGAACTATGTGGGCAAGACCAAATCTGCATATTACACTCATTTAAATGAAGGCAATTACAGGCTAAGGATCAAAGCTACAGACACCCGGGGAAACTGGATGCCGAAACAGATCAGTGTTAAAGTTATTGTGTTTCCGCCATGGTACAGAACGTTGTGGGCCTACGGGGTATACCTGGTTATTATCTTTGGGATAATGTACCTTTATTTCCTATACCGGGTAAAGCAGGCAAAGCTTAAATTTGAAATTAACCTGGCTAACTTAAATGTTGAAAAGGAAAAAGAACTGAATGAAAAGAAGCTCGCTTTTTTTACCAATGTTTCGCACGAGTTCAGAACGCCGCTTACGCTGATCATTAATCCTATCAAGGATCTGCTTGAGAAAAACAAAAGCCATTCGGACGAGCTAAATACGGTATATAGGAATGCCCGGCGCTTATTAGGATTGGTAGATCACCTACTGCTGTTCCGCAAAACTGAAAGCGAAAACCCGCAGTTAAATATAAGTGAGATAAATTTTGTGCGGGTATGCGAAGAGGTATTTTCCTGCTTTGCACATCAGGCTAAAATCAAAAACCTGAATTTTAACATTGAAACAACCAGCAGGAATATTACGGTATTTGCCGATGTCGAAAAAATAGAGATCTCATTGTTTAACCTTATTTCGAACGCCGTTAAGTTTACACCAGATCACGGCACCATCAAGATTTTTGTGGAAGAAGATGACACACATGTTTACTTTAAAATAACAGACAATGGTATTGGTATCAATACCGAAACCGGCGATAAACTGTTTGATAAATTCTACCAGGTAAAGGATAATAATTACTTTAAAAAGGGTTTCGGTATCGGTTTGTACCTGGTTAAAGTATTTATTGATTGCCATAAGGGCACGATAAACTATTTAAATAATAAAGATGGCGGAACAACCTTTACCTTAAAGCTATCAAAAGGAATAAAACACTTTTCGGTAGAGGAGATAAATATTGTAACAGCTCCTGACTATAATTTTGTAAATGACCTTATAGATCATGACAGCAAAGATTTGGTTGAAGAAAATAATGAATTGCAGAAGCTTGAACTGTTTAGCCAGGAAAAGCATACCCTCGTTGTTATTGACGATAATGAACAGATCAGGACATATATCAAAAAAATATTTTTTGCCGACTATTTAGTTCTTGAAGCAAAAGATGGAACAACCGGTCTTGAGTTGATTAAAAAATACATACCAGATCTGATCATCAGCGATATTGTAATGGACGGAATAAACGGGTTGGATTTATGTAAAATGATTATGGATGATGCAGCCATAAAGCATATCCCGGTTATTTTGCTCACCGGCGATACCACACCCGATATTATGGTTAAAAGCCTTGAACAAGGCGCAATTGACTTTTTGCGAAAACCATTTGATAAAGAATTGCTCACAGCAAGGGTTAAAAGTGTGTTGAGGAATAAAACCAAACTTCAGCAATATTTTTATAAGGAGGTTACGAAGGAAAACATAGCCATTAATATTTCGCGGGAAAATAAAGACCTGCTCAACAACTGTATTGCTGTTATTGAGCAAAATTTCAACAGCGACAATTTTGATGTTTATGCCCTTGCCGATGCAGTCGGCATTAGTTATCCAACATTATTTAAAAGGATCAAAAGCACTACCGGTCAGTCTATCAACAACTTTATCAGGTTTGTTCGCTTGCGTAAAGCCGCCGAGCTCCTGATCCAAACCAATTGTAATATCAATGAGGCGGCAATACAGGTAGGTATCAGCGATATCAAATATTTCAGGGAACAATTTCACAAACAATTCGGCGTCAATCCATCAGAATTTATCAGAAAACACCGGGCAAATTTCCAGGTCTCCTATCGCTTAAACGAGTTTGAAAAACCTCCCGTAAATTAAATATCAATGGTGCAAAATTGGGAAGAAGAAACATCAGCTGTCTTAAAAAAGAAGAACAACCTTGAACATAATTTTCTCCCCCTTTAGTTTATGGTTTTATCCCTCCTTTATGCGTTAAACTATGCCTTATTTTGCTTCGGACGAAATCAATAAGATCATTTAAGATTTAAACTTATTTCATTATTATGATTACTAAAATAATTACTGTCCTACTGCTGATAGCAATTCCGCTCGTCGGTAAATGCCAACAGGATACGGTGGGCGGTTATAAATTGGTTTGGGCAGATGAGTTTGACGAGTACGGCTCTCCTAATCCGGATAATTGGGCATTTGAATCCGGTTTTGTACGGAATAATGAAGATCAATGGTATCAGGAGCAAAATGCAATTTGCCGCCACGGCAAATTGATAATCGAAGCACAGAGGGTACACCTGACAAATCCTGGGTACGTACCTAACAGTACCAACTGGAAACAGAAAAGACAATTTATAAATTATACATCGTCAAGCATCAATACAAGGGGCAAACACAGCTTCCAATACGGCCGCTTTATTATGCGCGGCCGTATAAGTACCGATGCCGGCCTATGGCCCGCTTTTTGGACCTTAGGTATCGAAAAGCCCTGGCCGTCTAACGGAGAAATTGATATTATGGAATATTACCAGAATAAGCTTTTGGCTAATATTGCCTGCGGTACGGCTTTGCCCTATAAAGCCAAATGGTATAGTAACACCAAGACCCTCAATACTTTCAAAGCCAACTGGAGTAAGAAATTTCATACCTGGCGCATGGATTGGGATGCCACAGCTATAAGTTTATATGTAGATGATAGCCTGCTCAATCATGTCGAGCTAAAAGATCTTATTAATCAGGACGGCACTCAATTTAACCCTTTTATGCAGCCTCATTATATATTGCTGAACCTTGCAATAGGGGGCGACAATGGTGGCGATCCATCTGCCACAAAATTCCCTAAACGGTTTGAAGTTGATTACGTTCGGGTGTATCAAAAAAATTAAAGCGCCGGATCAATACATTTTGTTTGCTGCCTTTTAAAATTGTCATATATACATTATTCCTCACCAAAAACAGGGACATAAGACCGTTTTATTTTAAAAACGTTGCATATAATGGATTTTATCCCCTTTTTTTTACAGCTTTACCCCCTTTTTTTCCAAAAAAATAGCGCTTAATTGTCGCTACCAATTAACATAGACTGTTTGTTATACCCTGCAAAAAAATTATACAGCCTTTTCGTACAGATTTTTTATTTGTTAAAAATTGCCTGCTGATGTTGTTCAATAATATAGCTTCTTAAGTTTTAAGAAACACCAGGCTATAATTATTAATGCAAGCTTAAAACGGGAAGCTACCATTGTTCTTTGAAATTACTACCTGAATTGCGCCCTAAATTTAAACTGTTATTTTAACAATTATTCTATTAACTCATTTCATAACCTAACAAAAAATTATGGCAAGACAGAAAAACTAAAAAG
The DNA here is from genome assembly GCF_014643835.1 of Mucilaginibacter rubeus. Taxonomy (GTDB): domain Bacteria; phylum Bacteroidota; class Bacteroidia; order Sphingobacteriales; family Sphingobacteriaceae; genus Mucilaginibacter; species Mucilaginibacter rubeus. Next base: position 591,037 of record NZ_BMKD01000002.1, read on the forward strand.
GAAAAAGGAAAACGGACCACGATCCAAACGCATTAACAAATGCCAAGTTTTAAATTCTAATCACTCCCAATTATGCAATATTTTTTACCTGATAAAATATCTTTGAGAAGAAAATCCGGGTCAGTAGTTTTATCACTGATCCTGCTGATAGCTATGCAAACAAGCAGCTATGCAGCTATTGTCTTTAATTCTTTCAGCGGAATAAAACTTAACCGATATACCGCCGCTGTACCTATTAAAGGTAAAGTAATTGACAAAACCACCGGCGAAACCATCATCGGCGCATCTGTAAAAATCAAAGGAACCAGCACAGGTGCCGTTACAGACGTAAATGGTAGCTTCACGCTTAATGCCGACCCTAACGCAGTTCTGGTGATTTCCTACATCGGTTATGAACAGGCTGAGTTCCCGTTGAACGGACAAACCTCGGTAACCATCAGGTTACAGGTAAATGCCAAAAACCTGAATGAGGTAATCGTGGTAGGTTACGGTACCCAAAAGAAAACATCTTCAACTGCAGCCGTATCAACCATTCAAACTACCGAAATTGCGAAAAAACCGGTGGTTAACTTAACCAACAGCCTTGTTGGCCGTGCCTCTGGCTTAATCATAACCCAGGGTAGCGGCGAACCAGGTTATGACGGTTCAAACATATTGATCAGGGGCATCGGATCAACCGGCGGCAGTTCTCCCCTGCTTATTGTTGATGGTGTGCCACGCGATTTCAGCCGTCTTGATCCAAACACTATCGAAAACGTATCGGTATTAAAAGACGCTGCTGCTGTTGCTCCATATGGTGTGGCGGGCGCAAATGGCGTAATACTGGTTACTACCAAAAAAGGTAAATCGGGCAAACCTACTTTAACTTATAACGGTTATTATGGCCTCCAGAACCCCACCAAAGTACCAACCTTTGTGGGTTCGTATGAGTATGCATTGCTGCGTAATGAGGCCAATGCCAATGATGCAAAAGATCAAGGTGTTCCTTATGTTCCGTTTGCAACAGATGACGATCTTCAAAAATTCAAAGACCATTCAGATCCTGATGGTCACGCTGATGGTCACCCTTTACAGCAAATTATCCAAAAAAACCGCCCCATAACCTATCATAACGTAACACTATCTGGCGGTACAGAAGATATTAAATATTTTGCTGCTTTAGGTTATACGCACCAGGATGGTATGTGGAGCACAACTTATCTTAACAAGTACAATGGCTCGTTAAACCTAACGGCAAACGCTACTAAAACCACTACAATATCATTGTCTGTGAACAGCTATGTAGAGGATCAGCATTTCCCATCCCAGAGTGCTGCAACGATTATAGGTCAGGCACAACGCCAGGCACCAACCACACCTATTTACTACAGTAATGGCTTGTGGTCTGGCTATATCGGTCAATCATTAATAGGCGAAATTTATCATAGCGGTTATCAATTTAATGAAAATACGGCCGTATTGTCGCAGTTTACTATTGACCAAAAGCTTCCGATCAAAGGTTTAAGCCTGAAGGGCGTAATTAGTTATGATAATGGGCCTGATCCGTTGTTCACAGGAAATCAAACATCTTTCCAGCGTATTTACGCCACACCGATACCTTTTTACAACGTTGACACAAGCCATATTCCTTACACTTACAATACAGGTATACAAGGCAATGATAAAGCTACATTTACCGAAAACTACAGCCAAAATCACACATTAACTATACAGGGCTTGTTATCGTATTCAGGTTCATTTGGTAAAAGCGATATCACGGCTTTAGGCGTATTTGAAAGCCGCCGCGTAAAATATCAAATTTTTGGTGCCACTAAATACAATTATAACCTTAATATTGACGAACTGGATTTTGGTGGCCCGGCCGCCGCGGATGCAACTAACTTCGGTCATTCCGAAGGCCAAAAACAAATTGGTTATGTTTATAGGGTGGGATATTCCTATGACAAAAAATACCTGCTTGAAGCGTCAGGAAGATATGACGGAAGCTATTTATTTGCACCCGGCCACAGATATGGCTTTTTCCCTGCTTTTTCTGCCGGTTGGCGCTTGTCTGAAGAAAAATTTATAAAAGACAATATTCTCTGGCTTGACAATTTAAAAATCCGGGCATCTTGGGGAAAATCAGGTGCATATCCAAGGCTCGGTGGCACAATCCAAACATATCAGTATCAAAGCCCCTACACACCTTACGCAAACTCCGCTGTTATCAATGGCAGCGCTACCCAAGGTATCTACGAAACAAGGCAGGGCAATCCTAATATTACCTGGGAAAAAGCAACGAAAACCGACATCGGGTTTGAAGCTACATTATGGAAAGGCCTTTTAAATATTGAGGCAGATTACTTTTATGAAAAAAGGGGCAACATGCTTGTGAGTATCGCAAACACGCTACCTGGAGAATATGGATTAGGCGTGGGCCTTGTAAATGGAGGCATCATGAGCAATCATGGTATCGATCTGACATTGCAAAGTTCCCATAGCTTCTCAAAAGACCTGCGTTTAGATGTTACGGGTACTTTTACATTTGCAAGGAACAAGCTATTACAAACTTTCGAAAACAGCGCAACGGCAAATAATCCTAACAGAAGACAGACGGACAGGCCTTTAAACACGATATTCGGCTACCAGGCATTAGGTTATTTTAAAACAACAGATTTTAACCCAGATGGATCATTGAAAGCTGGTATACCAGTTCCTTCTTTCGGGACGGTTAGAGCAGGTGATATCCAATATGCTGATTTAAGTGGGCCCGATGGAAAACCAGACGGCAAGATAGATGCTAACGATCAAACGGTAATCGGTCATCCAAATACCCCGGAGATCATCTATGGTCTGGAACCGAGGTTAACGTTTAAAAACTTTGATCTTGATGTTTTATTCCAAGGTTCGGGTAATAGTAATATTGTTATCAGCAACTATTTCGCCTTCCCATTCAACGCGTCTGGTTCGGCGTCACAGTTGGTGTATGACAACCATTGGACACCTTCTACCCCAAATGCCTTATATCCGAGGGTTACCGGTACACCGACCTCAAATAATACACAAACCTCGTCCTGGTTTGTCAGGAATGACTCCTACATCAGATTAAAAAGCTTTGAACTCGGTTACACTTTGTCAAACAGGCTACTGAAAAACAAGATTCAATCAATTAGGATCTATCTTGCAGGTCAAAACGTTATTAACTACTTACCGCACGTAAAGGAGATCATTGATCCTGAAAACAGCGGTAGCAATACCAACTACTACCAACAGCGTGTATTTTCATTAGGTTTAAATGTCACCTTTTAACTAAAAATAAGAAAAGCGATGAAACAGAATTTTATAAAATACAGAGAGCTTTTTTTACTTGCTTTGCTTATTATAAGTATCAGTGGTTGTAAAAAGGACAGCTCTTTAGATGTTACGAATAAAGCATCACTATCAGACCAAGCGACATTCAATTCGCAAGGTAACGCAGACCTTTTTGTGAACGATATATACAATCAAATTCCCGATGTCAATAACGACTATCAGCTTACCGAGCAATATGCTGATAATAGTTTTTGCGGAGCGGCCTGGGAAAACGGGCAAGCTACAGTAAGGGTTGGTTCAATTGGACCAAGCAACGTACCTACCGGCCCCGGCAGTATGTGGTCATGGGAAGGGAACTATACCAAAATACGAAAATGCAATGTATTTCTGCAGCAGGCTGCTTTAAATAAAGCAAAGTATACCGACGACTGGTATAAGCAACGCGTTGCGGAGGTTACATTTCTAAGAGCTTACTTCTACTCACTGTTGTTCACAGCTTATGGCGGGGTGCCTATTATTACTGTCCCACTTGACAACCGGAATGGAAGCGACATTTTTACCGCCCGTGGCACTATTGATGAGACTGTTGCTTTTATTGAGGCTGATTGCGATGCCGCAGCCGCTGTTTTACCCACAAAAGCAGCACAAACCGGGAGAGCTACCAAAGGCGCCGCATTAACACTTAAGGGCTGGGTAGAGCTTTTTGCAGCCAGTCCGTTGGTAAACACGGCCAATGACGCGGGAAAATGGAGTAAAGCAGCAGCTACCAACAAATCAGTGATGGATATGGGTACTTATAGCCTGTTCAACACTTCGGCTACTTCTTATGCCGACCAGTTTCTATCGGCAAACAACTGGAATGTTGAAACGATATTTGCCCGTGGTTATGCTACAGGGCCTGCAAAGGGTAGTCACCGGGAAGGTTACCTGGGCCCGGTTTATGTCAACGGCGTTCAGCAGTCATGGGGAAACCTTGCTCCAACACAGGGCCTGATTGATGATTACTCGATGGATAATGGCTTGCCTATTACAGATGCGGCTTCAGGATATAACCCTCAAGCCCCTTACACCCATCGTGAGCAACGTTTTTATCAATCTATATTATACGATGGTGCAGCCTGGCAGGGAGATATCATAAAAACGCGGATAGGCGGCAGTAACCAGATAGATCTTGCTTCTGCAAGCGATATCACCAATACCGGTTATTATGCCCGTAAAACGCTTGATGAAAGCATCACCGGGCAAACCAGTATCAACCTGGCGCCAAGTTTTGCCAATTACATTATTTTCCGCTATGCGGAAGTATTGCTAAGTTATGCCGAAGCGCAAAATGAAGCGGTTGGACCGGATGCGTCGGTTTATGACGCGGTTAATAAGGTGAGGGCGAGATCTGCCTTGCCTGCTGTAAAAGCCGGCTTAACCAAGGATCAAATGCGTGTATATATTCGTCGCGAACGGCGTATTGAGCTCGCATTTGAGGATAAGCGATGGTTTGACATCCGCAGATGGCTGATAACTACCGGCACAAACGGTGTGCTTACCACGCCGGAATATGGCATGAAGATCGAAGCCGGTGGGTCAGGGCTAACGTATACCCCGGTTAAGATATTTACCAATACCTTCTTCGAGCGGCAAAACTGGATGCCAATTCCGCAAGCGGAAATTGACAAGAATAAAAAACTGGTACAAAACCCAGGATACTAAAGATTAATACTTTGATTTTAAATAACCCCGGGGCAAATGTCCAGGGGTTATGTATTTAAAAACTACTCTCACCGATTAATATTTTTTAGCTTTAAGCTTTGTGCATTCTGTTTTTAGCTTTTGTATATTAAACGCCTTCTAAAATATTCATGAATAATAAACCTGATAGTCACCGTCCTGCAAAAAATCGCAAAGTTGTAATTGTTGGTTCGATTGTTTTGGTCATAACCGTTTTGGTAGTTTATTCAATATGGCATTTCTCTGAAAACAAACAGGATAATGCCGGTACAGATCTACGTACCGATTACCCCCTGGCAACCCTTCAAAGCATTGCCAGGGGAAAGATCTTATCTCAACAATACTGCCGCTCGTGCCATATGCTGCCCGACCCAGCCCTGCTTAACAGGTTTAAGTGGAAAAATGTATTTCCGCAAATGGGTTTACGTATGGGCATTAAAGCTTACAGAGGCGAATCATACGTTGGTACAATTAAGGGCGACGATTTGATTGTGCCCGACAAGCCCGCATTAAATGAGGAACAATGGCAGGATATTATCGATTATTACATGAACACCGCCCCTATTGCCTTACCTGCACAAAACAGGCCTATGGCTATTAAACGGGAGCTTCCCTTTTTTAACATCCAAAAACCACAGCAATCATTTGACGGCAAACAGGTGTTGGGCTGCTATGTAAGAATTGACAACAGCGTTAAGCCCGCCCGTGTTTTTATTGCCAACGGGCAAACAAAAAAGCTTTATCTTTTATCAGGTCAATTAAATATCATCGATTCGGTATCAACAACCGGCCCTGTGGTTGATATGCTTTTCGACCATGGCAATACCATGGTCTGCACCATAGGCAATGAATTAGGTGCCAACAGTGATAAACTGGGGACTATAACCCCATTAACCATTTCCGCCGAAGGCAAAATGCAATTAGCATCTCAGCCTGTATTCAATAAGCTTGGTCGCCCGGTTCAAATACTGGCGGCCGATTTGAATAACGACAACAAAACCGACTATGTTATTTGTGAATTTGGGAGTATAACGGGCGGGCTTTGCTGGATGGAAAATTTGGGTACCGGCACTTTTACCAAGCATGTAATAAGTAATTTACCCGGAGCCATAAAAGCATATATTGATTATAAGGATAAAAAATTATCCGGCCTGTACGTGCTTTTTGCACAGGGCGAAGAAGGGATTTTCCATTTCGAAAACAAAGGGAGCGGCAAATTTGATTCAAAGGAAATTTTAAGGTTCCCGCCGATCTATGGGTCATCCTACTTTGAAATGGTTGACATGAACCATGACGGGTATAAAGACATAGTTTACACCTGCGGCGATAACGGGAATGCAACGCTGGTATTAAAACCATACCATGGTGTCTACATTTTTTTAAACGACGGAAAAGACGATTACAAACAGCGATATTTTTACCCTATAAACGGCTGCTATAAAGCTATCGCTAAAGATTTTGATGGTGACGGGAATATTGATCTTGCAACGATCAGTCTTTTTACCGATGCAAAGCAGCCTGAAGAAGGCTTTGTATATCTAAAAAACATCGGCAACTTAAACTTTGTCCCATATGCTTTCCCTGCCGATACAAAGTTTGAACGTGCGGTAACTCTTGATGCCGGTGATATAAACGGTGATGGAAAACCCGACCTCCTTATCGGAAATGCTTTTTTTGATTTTGGCCCCTTCAGCTATAATATCAAAGAGCCGCTTTTCTACATTTTGAAAAACGCTTCGAAGTGAAAGCAACAACTAATTTTCAATGCAAATGATCAGGATTATTTGAGGAAACTATAGCTGTTTTTCAAACACCATATATACATCGTTATTACCCACATATATAAAGCCTAACCTTTTACAAATATTTACTGCTTTGATGTTGTCAGCATTCACCTCGGTGCGGCATTTTTCAAATCCCTTCATTGTTAAATCTTTTAATGCAAATTCAACAAGCCTTCGGCCATAACCCATCCGTTTTGTAGAAGGATCAATGATCAGCATGGAGATAAACCCAACTTTATTCTCATAATCATTGGCATAATAAGCCAAAAAACCCTGTAAAGCATCCTGTGCCATAATAGTTATGATACATGCTTTTTCAATTAACTTATCAATATAACCATCCAAATCGCCTACTTCAAACAACCCGCTTTCATCGTTGATCATCAGGTTCATTAAATCATAAATTTTCGACTTTAGGTAAGTTCCCTGTTCAATCATGATTGGTATAAAATTTATTTTACTTAATTAAAATCGGTTATATCAGCCAGGTTGGCGACAAGTAACAGAGCAGATTAATACATATTAACCCTTTATCGAAAATCAAATAATGCCGATATAAAAGTGACTGATATTTAGATTACAGAACCAATTTATAGGTATGTTTTTAAAGAAACAACAAGAGTAAAATAATGGTATTAAATTGTATATGACTGCACATAAGGTTTACACCATTTGTAAACCGTTTTTTTAGAGTTTCCATCGATAGTGGATAAGCCACAACATATTGCCCCTTGTTAGCCAATTTGGTTTTGACTGCCTTAGTTATCAGGATCAAATAGTTAAGAATGTAAATGAAATTGGTGAAAAGGGGCAATCAAAATGGTATTTCAATAGCTTCCATTTGTGCAAATGTAAGCGTTTAATGGATGTAAGTAAACAGTATCGGCTTTTATGACGGGACCTGTAGAAACAAAAAAAGGACCGCAACTTGCGATCCTCTTGCGAAGCGGAGAGAGAGGGATTCGAACCCTCGGTACCGTTTCCAGTACGACAGTTTAGCAAACTGTTCCTTTCGGCCTCTCAGGCATCTCTCCGTTTTGTTTTTTAAACTATATCCCTTTTTTCAGGGACTGCAAATATAGTAATTCAAGTATCCCCGCAAAAAAAAATTACATTTTTTAATAATCTATTCTAACATGATAAATACTCATCAGCATGCGCTTAAAAATAGCCTTGATTGTTTCTATGTCTTTCAAAGTTATATTACTGTCTTTCAACTGGTTTTGATCAAGCTTGTATTTTACAATACGGTCTACCAGTACACTAATGGATTCTTCATCGGGCTCTTTTAATGAGCGCGATGCGGCCTCAACTGAGTCGGCAAGCATTAAAACGGCACCTTCTTTGGTAAAAGGAATGGGGCCGGGATAGCGAAAAATGTTCTCGTTAATGAATTTTTCCGGAAAATTTTTCAATGACGACTGGTAAAAATAATCCACGCGGGTATTACCATGATGGGTACGGATAAAATCAATCACCACCTCGGGCAGGTTGGACTTGCGTGCCATTTCAATACCCCTGCTCACGTGGCGGATAATGATCTGGGCACTTTCTTCATAAGGCAGTTTATCATGCGGGTTAAAGCCCGAACTTTGGTTTTCGATAAAAAACAAAGGGTTTTCCATTTTGCCAATATCATGATAAAGCGCCCCTGCCCTAACCAGTAAGGCGTTGCCGCCAACTGCATAAATAGCGTTTTCGGCCAGGTTAGCTACCTGCAGCGAATGCTGAAAGGTGCCCGGAGCGTTAAAAGCCAGTTCGCGCAGCAATGGCGCATTGGTATTGGTTAATTCGATGAGCGTAATTTCGGAAGTGATGGCAAAAACCTTCTCGAACAAATAAATAAGCGGGTAAGCCAGCAGGGTAAGCAGTACGCTAACTACAAAAGGCAAAAAGTCCATCCAGTCGATGTTCAGGAAATCACCCTCACGAATAAAGGTAATCCCCAAAAATGCCACGAAGTAGGTAAAAATGATGATCACTGCCGAGATCAGAAACTGTTCGCGGCGTACCAGGTTTTTAATACTGTAGATGGATACCATACCCGCCGTAATTTCATAATAAGCAAACTCAAAGCTGTTAGGCACAAAAAAACCGGCTATGAGCACCACCAGCAAATGGATATTAAGCGCCAAACGGGTATCAAACAATATCCGGATAATAATAGGTACTATACAATAAGGGATATAGTACAAATTAGTCGGGAACTGGAGTTTTATAGCCAGCGATAAAGTGGCCAGCATGGTAGTAATTACCAGTAATATCAAACTTACCAACCTGTTATCGGCGTAAATATCCTTACGAAAAAGATACAGGAAAATCATGAGCAGCGAGATAGCTATAGCCACCAGGAAAAATTGCCCCAAGAGGACTAAGTTTCTGTTACCGTTAACACGGGCGTTATCCTCAAACGCTTTTTTAAATGATTCCAGTTTTTGATAAACATCATCATTAACTACCGAGCCTTTGTAAACTATCACCTCTCCTTTTTGCACCATTCCGCGTGTTACCGAAAGACCATCTACAACTTCCTTCTCCAGTCTTGAAGTAAGGTTATTATCATAGGCAAGATTATTTTGGAGGCGGTTGCTGATCAGATCGAGCAGGAAGGCTTTATCTAAATCAGTATGCCTGCTCAATACCTTATCACAATAAGCCTGCGCTTTTTCTTTGGTAAACAGCTCACTGGTGTTTTTATCAGTGGCCACATTCTTATCCAGGATTCGTATAGGGTAATTCTCTGAACTTTGCTGGTATTTGGCATTAGGCTTAAAAACCCCTGTCTGGTAAATTTCGGTCAATAAATCGGTACCGACAGCAATGTACTTTGGCTTAAGTTTATCATTGATACCGGCATTGTGCCATTTAATTTCCAGGTCGGCTTTAAAACCTTCAATCTGCTGGCTTTGCATCCCTGCGTCCAGCTGGTAAATTGGCGTTATGCTTTCCAGCGCCGATTTTTGATCGGCCATGATTTCCTGCGGTGTTTTTAGTATTGCGAAATTATAGGGCGATACCAGGTCTTTCTGGTTCCAGATCCTCCCCTTTTCGTGCTCGTAGCTAAATTTTGCCTGTTTCGGTAAAAAGTAAACAATAAGCACGATACTAATCAGCATCATCAAAAACTTAACATTACGGGCGTATTTGCGCAGTAAAGCCTTTTGGCGCGAAGTGGATAGTTTTGCCATTTAAATGATTAACCTGCCAAAAATAATATAAGTTTCTGTTATATGCAGTTTTTCTTGCTTTTGTAAAAATAAATTTGATATCTTTATGATATCATTTTAAAATCAAACTAAATCATGAATCCTGAAAAAACCATCAACCCGCCATCGGGTTTTGCTGTGCTTATTGTATTCCTTGCATTACTGGTAATAGCTGCCCTTTGCTTTTGGGCGGGTGAAGAACCTATTGGCGCTATGTTAGCTATCATCGGCTTCGTTTTTCTGCTCCCGGGACTTGTTGTCGTTAATCCTAACGAATCAAAAGTGCTTACCCTTTTCGGCAAGTACCTGGGTACTGTAAAAAAAGATGGCTTTTTTTGGGTGAACCCTTTCACCGTAAAAAGAAAAGTATCATTAAGAGCCTTTAACCTTAACGGCCAACAACTGAAAGTAAACGATAGCATTGGTAACCCTATTGAAATTGCCGCTGTTATTGTATGGCAGATAAAAGATACCGCCGCTGCCGTGTTTGCAGTTGAAAATTACATTCAATATGTAAATATCCAGAGCGAAGCCGCGGTAAGGCACTTGGCCAACTCATTTCCTTATGATAACCTGGAGGATGAAACCGCAGCCATCACCCTGCGCGGTGGCGCCGAACAGGTAAGCTCAATGTTGGAGAAGGAATTGAACGAAAGGCTCGACCGCGCCGGCATTGAGGTATTAGAAGCCCGCATCTCCCATTTGGCCTACGCGCCTGAAATTGCACATTCCATGCTGCAGGTACAGCAGGCATCGGCCATCATAGCAGCCCGTAAGCTGATAGTTGAAGGTGCCGTTGGCATGGTTGAAATGGCACTGAACAAGCTATCCGAAAAAAACATAGTTGAACTTGACGAGGAACGCAAGGCAGCCATGGTAAGCAATCTGCTGGTTGTACTTTGCGGTGATAAAGCTGTTAACCCTGTTGTTAATACCGGTACTTTATACCATTAATACCATGGATCAATTCAGAAGCTTTGATCAGCTCCGCGTATCGGAATTACCAGTACTGAGGCATGGTTTTTGGCGACCATGGTACGAACTTACCGACGGGCAGTTTAGCTATGGTAAGCTCACCTATACGGGAGCTTTAAAACGCGCTTGCTTACTGGAAACAGCGAATGGAAACTGGATAGTAAAACGCAAGAACTGGTTAGGCCGAAAACTTGCTATTGAGCAGTCCGATGGCATGGAAACAGGTTTGGTGACACCAGACATCTGGAACCGTAAGATAACGCTCAATTTAAACAATGGGCTCATGGCTACTTTTTATAACAAAAAGATCCTTTCACGCACCTGTACCTTGGTAAACGAGCAATTGGGCGATATCCTGAATGTAGAAACCAAAATATGGAGCCGGAAAAAGCCATTTATTGTAAAAATGAACCTCGATATGATCAAAAAAGTACCAGAACTGCCGCTATTGGCGTTACTGGGCATAAATTTAGTTTTGTTAAAACAGGCCCAGGCAGCGGCCGCAAGTTGATATGGCCGAAAAAAAAGCATTTGTATTACGCATTAACCCCGACATGCTGAAGGAGATTGAGAGCTGGGCTGCCGAAGAATTCAGAAGCACCAACGGCCAGATCGAATACCTCATGCAACAAGCCCTGCACGCCAGGAAAAAAGGAAGTTCGAAGAAGAAAAAGGAAGATAGTGATTAGTGGCAGTAGCAGTAGGTAGCAACTGTTTGCCGTTTATAGTTTGCAGTTAGTATAATTATTGTCCTATTACAAAAGCCCTAATTTTACATAATCAAAAAACTGCAAACTAAACTATCAACTGATTTAAAACCTGCTACTGCAACTAAAAAACTGCAACTAATTTTATTATGCATGCATAGTATTTTCTTTCATCCAAATCACTAAATTTGCCCACCAATTTTAATGAGGGACACATGAAAGAAGTTGTAATAGTAGCGGCTACACGCACACCTATAGGTAGTTTTGGAGGCAGCCTGGCTGCTATCGGCGCCACACAGTTAGGCGCGGCAGTCATCAAATCGGCAGTTGAAAAAGCGGGCTTACGGCCCGATCAGGTTCAGGAAATTTATATGGGCAATGTAATGTCGGCCAATGTTGGGCAGGCGCCGGCAACACAGGCAGCTATTTTTGCCGGGCTCCCCTATCTGCCCGCAACAACGGTTAATAAAGTTTGTGCATCGGGTATGAAAGCCATTATGTTAGCCGCCCAAAGCATAGCCATAGGGCAAAACGACATTGTTGTTGCCGGCGGCATGGAAAGTATGAGCAACGTACCCTATTACCTGGATAAGGCCCGCAACGGTTACCGTTTAGGTAACGGGCAAATCATTGACGGTTTGGTAAAAGACGGTCTTTGGGATGTTTACAACGACTATCATATGGGCTCAGCAGCCGAACTTTGCGCTACCGACTGCAACATCAGCCGGGAGGAACAGGATGCATATGCCATCCTATCATACCAGCGTGCCCAAAAAGCACAGGCAGACGGAAAATTTAAAGATGAAATAACTCCTGTTGGCCTTAAAGACAAAAAAGGCGATATCACGATGTTCGCCGAAGATGAGGAACCTCAAACAGTTAAGTTTGACAAGATCCCATCATTAAAACCCGTATTTAAAAAAGACGGCACGGTTACGGCCGCCAACGCGTCGACCCTGAATGATGGCGCAGCAGCTGTAGTGCTTATGAGCCGCGAAAAAGCAGATGAACTTGGCATAAAGCCGCTTGCTAAAATAGTATCTTATGCCGATGCCCAGCAGGCACCCGAATGGTTTACCACTGCGCCCTCAAAAGCTATTCCGCTGGCACTGCACAGGGCGGGCCTGCAAAATTCCGATATCGACTTCTTTGAGATCAATGAAGCCTTCTCTGTAGTATCAATAGCCAACAACCAGCTTTTGAACCTCGACCCGGAAAAAGTAAACGTTAACGGTGGTGCTGTTTCATTGGGCCACCCTCTCGGCGCTTCGGGTGCGCGAATCATTGTTACCCTTTTACACGTATTAAAGCAAAATAACGGTAAATATGGCGCTGCAGGTATCTGTAACGGAGGCGGCGGTGCCAGTGCAATGGTTATCGAAAATTTACGTTAGTATTTTATAAATAACGTCATTATAAGCAAAATATATTTTTAGTGATGTTGCGTGTGGGCGCGTTAGGGATTGCAGTGAAAAGCCCACAGCGCGGGTTGCGGTTGCGAGCAGGAAAAGCGAGGACTTGTAACGGAAAGCCCGGGCCGCAGGCAACGCCCATATTTATAAAATAGATTATAAAATACAATACTAACCAACAGCTTACAATTACATCATTATAAGAAACGAAACAATCTTATTCTATATAAAGAAACTTGCAAAGCCATCTCGCAAAGACATAAAAAATAAGCTCAACTAATTAAATTAAAATAGTGACAAAAAAAACCCTTCTTACTATCCTCTCCATACTGCTTTGCATGCAAACTTTTGCGCAATACTATGACGAAGGTACAAGGCTCAAAAAACTTAACGAATACCAGGATAGTCTCACTCGCCTTGGCAAAAAGATTGTAAATGATGAGAATGACATGGAGCGTAAAAACGCTAATTACCAGTTTATTAAAACACTGGTACAGGCGTTAAAAATCAATAACTCCTTCCTGTTCCCCTTTGATTCTGTTAAGAGCATCAGCATTGTTAACTCACCCGATAACCGTTTTCGCATCCTGAGCTGGCATGTTACAAACCTCGATGGCAGTTATCGCTTTTATGGAACTGTTCAAATAAATACCGGCGGCCCGCTCAAAATGTACCCACTCGAAGATTATTCGCCTTTATTGAAGAACCCAGAGGATTCGGTAACCGATAGCCATAAATGGTATGGTGCCCAATACTATAAGATAATGTCGGTGTACGGCCCCAAACCATATTATGTATTATTAGGGTGGAAAGGTAATACCGTTAAATCCACAAAAAAAGTGATCGATGCAATTTCATTTAACAATGGTGTGCCGCAGTTTGGCATGCCCGTGTTTAACGGCAATGGCAAAACCCGCAGCCGTGTTATATTTGAGTACGCCCGGCAGGTATCGATGCTATTGAGATTTGTGCCAGAGAAAAATATTATTGTTTTTGACCATCTTTCGGCGCCAGATGGCCGGAGTAAAGACAAACCTGAAACCTTTGGCCCCGATTTGAGTTACGATGGCTACCAATTAAAAGATGGCCGCTGGACTTATATAGAAAACCTTGACATGCGCAACATTGCCGACGGCAATTCGGCCACCGATAACGAATATATTGATCCCAAAAAGCAAGCCGCAAAAGACCGCGCCCTTTTACCGGTAAAACATTAAGAAATTAAACAACAGCAATAGCCCCAAAATCAACACTTTTATTGTTTAAATTGTAACACTTTCGGTATTAAATTTCGGATTGGAAGATTTATATTACCTTTAGCAAATTTTAAGTTAACTGATGCAAGAAAAAACTGCTCCACTAAAATCAAAATTCCCCAAGAGCGTCCCTTACATTATTGGCAATGAAGCCGCTGAACGTTTTAGCTTTTATGGCATGCGTTCCATACTTACCCTTTTTTTGGTAAAACAATTCTTTAACCCTGCAGGTAATCCCGCGTTAGCCCAACAGGCTGATGCCCATGCCAATAAGCTGAACCATTTATTTGTTATGGTGGCTTACGCTTTACCATTTGTAGGCGGCATGGTGGCCGACTGGTTTACCGGCAAATACAAGCTCATCCTTTATATTTCTGTAGTATATTGCTTTGGACACCTGTTGCTGGCGATGTTTGATACAAGCCTTAGTGGCTTTGAGATAGGTATGCTTGTTGTCGCCATCGGTGCGGGTGGTATCAAATCGTGCGTTTCGGCCAACGTAGGCGACCAGTTTGATGCCAGCAACCAGGATTTGCTCTCAAAAGTTTACGGTTGGTTTTACTTTAGCATCAATGCAGGCTCTATGTTATCAACGATTGCTATCCCTACCATTTACAAATATTACGGCCCTAAATGGGCTTTTGGTGTTCCCGGCATATTAATGGGTTTGGCAACTGTGATATTTTTTATGGGCCGCAAAAAATATGTAAAAGTGCCTCCGCAGGGCGTAAACCGAAATAACCTGGTGTTTATTACCTGGTATGCACTTACCCATTTAAGTAAAAAGAAACCAGGGCAATCATTACTTGATATTGCCAAAGAAAGTTATGACCCGGAACGTGTTGAAGGAGTTAAAGCGGTATACCGCGTAATTTCTGTATTCTTTTTTGCGCTGGCGTTTTGGGCTGTTTGGGACCAATGCCTTTCAGAATGGACGCTGTATGCTGCAAAAATGGATCGAAACATCAATCTTGGTTTTACCTCATTCCAGATAGAACCGGGTTCAATGTCTACATTTAATACCATTTTCCTCCTGTTATTCATCCCGCTTTTTAACTATGTGATTTATCCAAATTTAGATAAGATCGGGTTGAAAACAACACCTTTGCGCAGGCTCGGAGCGGGCTTGATTTTGACGGCGTTATCGTTTGTAGTTATCGGTTTTACACATGTAAGTATTGATCATGGTGGCTCTCCGTCAATGTGGTGGCAAGTGCTGGCCTTTTTAATATTATCAGCTGCGGAAGTATTGGTGTCAATTACCGGTTTGGAATATGCTTATACCCATTCTCCAAAATCAATGAAAAGTACTATGTCAGGAATTTGGTTCCTGGTTGTTTCGTTTGGAAACCTGATCACCGCCCTTGTAAATGGTCTTATTGAAGACGGGGGCTGGTGGGCTGAAAATCTTAAGGGTGCCAATTACGAATGGTTTTTTGTGGCTTTCATCAGTGTATTCATCATCATATTCCTGATCGTTTCTCCACGCCTTAAAGAAAGAAATTACATTACCGACCCTTACGTGGAAAACCAGGTTATTGCCGACACTCATAACCTGTAAAATATTACCCAAAATTGCAGGATTGCGCAAGCTTTCCTGTTTTTTTGTTTTGATGCTCTGTAAATTGATTATTTTCGCACCTTAAACGTTTACATCATTTTTCAAAATACGATTCAGTGCCCGATAGCATAGTAATTATACCCACGTATAACGAGAAGGAAAATATCGAGCGGATGATCCGCAAGGTATTTTCCTTGCCTCATGATTTTCATATCCTGATCATTGACGACGGATCACCCGACGGTACGCCGCAGATAGTAAAAAGTTTGCAAGCTGAATATAACGGTCGGCTTTTTATGGAAGAACGAGCCGGTAAACAGGGATTGGGCACTGCCTATATACATGGTTTTAAATGGTGTATAGCCCGCCATTACGACTATATTTTTGAGATGGATGCCGACTTTTCGCACAATCCGGATGACCTGTTGAAACTAAGGCAAGCCTGTATTGATGGTGCCGACGCGGCAATAGGCTCCCGTTATGTAACTGGCGTAAACGTGGTAAACTGGCCCATGAGCCGGGTGTTGATGAGCTATTTTGCATCAGTATATGTACGTTTTATAACCGGCATGAAAGTGCAAGACGCCACCGCGGGTTTTATGTGCTACAAACGCAGGGTGCTTGAAACCGTTAAGCTGGATAAAATCAAGTTTGTTGGTTACGCTTTCCAGATCGAGATGAAATATACTACCATTAAACATGGCTTTAAGCTGGTAGAAGTCCCGATTATATTTACCGACCGCACTGCCGGTACCTCCAAAATGTCGACGCGTATTTTCCGGGAAGCATTTTTAGGCGTGATCCAGATGAAGATCAACAGCATTTTCAGGAAGTACCCGGAGGGGTGATTTTTTAAAGGTGAAAGGATAAAGGCGAAAGGTTAAAGGTTACATTACAAAACTTTAACTTTTTGTCTTTAAAGCAAATTAATCTATCCACTGAAAGAAAAAACCTTTTGCCCTTTAGCTTTAACCTTTCGCCCCCTCAAAAGAAACAAACCTTTTACCTTTAACCTTTCACCTTTGGCCTAAAAAATTACTAATTTCGTTGGCAATGAATGAGCATCTTGACCCTGAACGCGAACGTCTCAGTCCGGCCGAACGTGATATTGAAAAAGTATTGCGCCCGCAGCAATTTGAAGACTTTACCGGTCAGCATAAAATATTAGCTAATTTAAAGATCTTTGTACAGGCGGCCCGCCAGCGTGGAGAGGCGCTTGATCATGTATTGCTGCATGGCCCTCCGGGTTTAGGCAAAACCACCCTTTCACACATTATCGCCAATGAAATGGGTGTAGGCATTAAGATCACCTCAGGCCCTGTTTTAGATAAACCCGGGGATTTGGCGGGTTTGCTTACCAATCTTGAAACCGGGGATATTCTTTTTATTGATGAAATTCACCGCTTAAGTCCGCTGGTTGAAGAATACCTTTACTCGGCCATGGAGGATTTTAAGATAGATATTATGCTGGAGAGCGGCCCCAATGCCCGTTCGGTACAAATTTCGCTTAATCCGTTCACCCTGGTAGGCGCAACTACCCGTTCCGGCTTGCTTACTGCGCCTCTAAGGGCCAGGTTTGGTATCAACTCGCGCCTGGAATATTATGATGCCAAACTGCTTACCACCATTGTACTACGTTCGGCGTCGATACTAAAAACACCTATTACTGATGAAGGTGCTTATGAAATCGCCCGCCGCAGCCGTGGTACCCCCCGTATTGCCAATGCATTACTTCGCCGCACACGTGATTTCGCCCAAATCAAAGGAAATGGCAAGATTGATACGGAGATTGCCCAGTATGCATTGAACGCTTTAAATGTAGATAGTCACGGATTGGACGAAATGGACAACAAGATCCTGCTTACCATTATTGATAAGTTTAAAGGCGGTCCGGTAGGTTTAAAAACCGTTGCAACAGCAGTTGGTGAAGACGAGGGCACAATTGAAGAGGTTTACGAACCGTTTTTAATACAGGAAGGCTTTTTAATGCGTACGGCCCGCGGCCGTGAAGCTACTGAAGCTGCCTACAAACATTTAGGAAAGATAAAGCTGGGAGGAAATCCATCCTTATTTTGAGATAAACGTATACATCGCCACCAATCATGAAAACCAAATTAAAACTACTGCTCACTACTACTACGCTCTTTTTAAGCTGCATAACTATCGCATCGGCACAAACAACACCACCACCACCAGGTACAGCACCAGCCCCTTCGGTTACGGCACCTACCGATTCAGTTAACAAGGCAAAAAAAGACACCATACCCGTGATACACAAGCCCGTACCGACGCTAAAAGTAGGTATTATGGGCTTAAACCATGACCATATCCACCTCATATTAAGTGAGTACCGAAAGGGAAACGTAAATATTGTAGGCATTGCCGAACCCGATAAAAAGCTTTGGGAAAAATTTGGCAAAGCATATAACCTGCCCGATTCCCTGTTTTTTGATGACCTAAGGAAAATGTGCACCACCCGTAAGCCTGCTATTGTGTTGGGTTACAACGCTGTTGGCAAACATGTGGATATTGTGGAGACCTGCGCACCCTTAGGTATTTCAGTAATGGTTGAAAAACCGCTGGCCGCCACCCTTGAGCAGGCTAAACGCATGGAGTTTCTGGCCCTTAAATACTACGTCAAAGTATTAACAAATTATGAAACTACCTGGTACCCATCCTTTCAGGATGTTTATAATACCGTTAAGCAGGACAGCATAGGTTTGATCCGTAAAATGGTGGTGCATGACGGGCACCAGGGGCCACGCGAAATTGGCTGCAGCGAGGACTTTTTGAGCTGGTTAACAGATCCTGTATTAAATGGTGCAGGCGCCCTGAATGATTTTGGTTGCTATGGCGCTGATTTGATGACCTGGCTAATGAAGGGCCAGCGCCCGATAGCAGTAACCGCTATCGCAAGGCATTATAAACCAACCGTATATCCGAAGGTTGAGGATGATGCCACCATATTGGTTGAATACGCCAATGCCACCGGGCAGATTGAAGCCTCCTGGAACTGGCCTTTCAGTATCAAGGACATGGAGATTTTCGGTGCTAAGGGTTATATCCATGCCTTCGATAAGGATAGTGTTGAAATAAGAGTTAATAACCGTGTAAGAGGTTATAAAGCTGTCCCACTGGTAGCCCCAGCTGATGCGCCGGTAGCCTATTTTACTTCGGCCCTCGCAAATCCGCTCAGGCACCCGGATGACCGTTCATCATTAAAATACAATATGATTGTTATGCAAATCCTGGATGCCGCCAAGCGGTCAATAAAAGAAGGAAAGCGTATAGTTTTATAACAAACACAACAGGGCCGATGAAATACATAACTTTATTACTGTTATTTTCCTCGGCCTTGTTAAGCTGCAGAACCAAAAAAGACAAAGCATCCGCTGAGATTTACCCAACGGTTAGTTACTTAAAGATCAAACTTGATGCTGCCGGGCACCTGCCTGCCAATCCCTACATATTAAGGTTTAAAAACGACAAAAAGGAGATTGTTTTTTGTGGCGTTAACCATTTGCCGGATAACAACGACACCGAAAATCCGATGTTTAAGGGGATCAAAAAGGCATTTTTTGAATTCAGACCTGATGTATGTGTTAACGAAGGAGGAGATGTTTCAAAAAAGGTTTTCGCCTCAAAAAAAGAAGCCATTCAAAAAGATGGTGAAATAGGGCTTACCAAAACCCTTGCAGATAGCCTTAAAATTATAACCGTTAACGGCGACATGACCGATAGCCTTGAATTTAAAGAGCTATTGAAGAGATACACTACCAGCGAATTTTTAGCTTATATAGTTACCGAACGTTTTATGTGGGGCCAACGGCTTCCTGTTACCGATAGCGCGGCATTTAAAGCAAATTATGCTAAATTTATACAAGGCTATATCATGAAAACAGGTGGAGTAAAGCTTTCACCTGCTGAGCAAACCCTGGATTATTTTGAAGCCGCCTATCAAAAACTGCTTAACCGCCCTTTTAAGCTCGAGGAGCTGGAACCTACCAATCCGTTTGACCCCAAAGGAAAATTTCAGGAAATTGGCAGAGCCTCCAAAGAGATCAGGGATCAAAGCCTGCTTCGCACCATTGACAATCTGCTTAAAACCCATAACAAAGTGTTTGTAGTTTTTGGCGGATGGCACCTGCTTACATGCGAGCCGGGCCTGAAGCAGATCATCAATAAAAGCGAATAATTATCCGGTTATCATACTTAAAGTCTTAATTAATTTTGTTTACATCGCAAGGCTTGCGTGTTATATAATTATTATTTTAGCTGCCGTTAATTAAGGAATAAAACCAACCTATAATATGATAAAACAAACGTTAGCCATGCTGGCCCTTTGTGCTTTCGGCGCTGTTTCATGCCAGTCGAAGCCATCAGATAAATCAACTACTGCTGCCCCTGTTGCCGAAGTTCCGGCTGCCAATGCAACATCACAGGGTGATGCGGCCGCTATTTTAGCCCGCAAACAGGTACCTATCCTCTGCTACCACCAAATCCGCGACTGGAAGCCTACCGATTCAAAAAACGCTAAAGATTATATAGTTCAGGTTGCTGCTTTTAAAGAGCACATCAAAATGCTGGCCGACAGCGGTTACCATACCATACTGCCCGATCAGCTTTATGCATACCTTACCAAGGGCGCGCCGCTGCCTAAAAAGCCTATCATGCTTACGTTTGATGATACTGACCTTGATCAGTTCACCATTGCCAATCCTACCCTTAAAAAGTATGGTTTTAAGGCAGTTTATTTTGTGATGACCGTATCGTTAGGCCGTCCGCATTACATGACCAAAGAGCAGGTAAAACAACTATCTGACGAAGGTAACGTTATTGCCAGCCACACCTGGGACCACCACCGTGTTGACCGTTATTCACATACATCAACCCTTAAGATCATCGGCAAAAATGGTAAAATAACCAATCGCCCGGTGGACGACTGGGTTACCCAAATCGAAAAACCAACTAAAACATTGGAAGAAATCACCGGCAAAAAAATGGACTACTTTGCTTATCCGTTTGGTATCTGGAACAAAGCCGCTTTACCTGAACTTAGGAAACGTGGTTTTAAAATGGCT
Organism: Mucilaginibacter rubeus; assembly: GCF_014643835.1. Classification (GTDB taxonomy): domain Bacteria; phylum Bacteroidota; class Bacteroidia; order Sphingobacteriales; family Sphingobacteriaceae; genus Mucilaginibacter; species Mucilaginibacter rubeus. The sequence continues at coordinate 612,032 of NZ_BMKD01000002.1, forward strand.
TTCCAATTAGCTGATAAACGTGATCAAGCCGATCCATTAATGACTGTGCGCCGGATTTTGGATAGCGGGTACTGGAGCGCTAAAACGTTAAGCAACAGTATCAGGAACAGCTTTTAGCCCCCGCCCCCTTAAAGGGGAGATACGGAGGATATTTAAATAAGAAATGCCGGCTCAAAGAGTTGGCATTTCTTGTTTTCTGCCATCTATTTAGGCATAGCCATCAATTTAAGGACTAAAAAGCTGGGAACTTGCGATTCCCCTTTTGGGGGCGGACGCCTCACAAATCCTCACCCGCCGGGCCTTGCCCTTTGTTTGACGACGGCATTTTGCTAATATCCTTTTCGTCGGGTTTTAAATGAACTATCTCGGCTATTATGGTATCATCACCGGTATTTTCACCTAACTCATCATTGTGCAGATCTGAATCATCATTATTCATAGCTGCTCTTTCATCTATAGTTTCCATAATGATATTTATTTATTTCCTGTTATCCATTTTACGGCTTCGTCTAATTCTTCCAGCCTATAGCCTGCAAACTTGCCCGGTAAAATATATTTAAACAAATGACTGAACTCCCGAACACCGTCCTGATCGGTTACAACAGCAACTTTGTTCCATCGGGTAAAATATTTAAGGCCCAGCCTGATATTACCGCACCAGGCACCTGCTGTAAAATTTTTAATATTAGTTTCCAGCACCAGTAAAAAGTTTATCCGCCCGGTTTGTTTTACCTGTTGCTCAAGCAATGGTCGTAAAGCCCTTTCATAATCGCCAATAGTAACGTGGCCTGCTGCATGCATCCCTAACACATGCGCAGGCAAATATTTAATATGCTCAAGCATGCTATAAATTCTTATTTTTTAATCAGATACAAAAACTGAACCAATAGTAAACTTATAGCAAAACGGAGTAAAGTATAATAACGAATAATGTGCTTATGCAAGTATACAAACCTGATTGGGGGGGCGTCTCTGTACACTCACCAATTTCAATTTATAGTATCTTTGCACAAATGCAGCAAAACAAATCAACATACAGTCAACTCATTAAAAACGAGGCGCAAAAACTTGGCTTTCTGTTTTGCGGCATCGCCAGGGCTGATTTTTTGGAAGACGAAGCTCCACGCCTTGAAGCCTGGCTTAATAAAAACATGCATGGCGAAATGGCGTACATGGAGAACCATTTTGATAAGCGCCTTGACCCTCGTTTGTTGGTTGATGGGGCAAAATCTGTCATCTCGCTTGGTATAAATTACTATACCGATCAGCAACAGGATGATCCGTTATCGCCCAAAATCTCTAAATACGCTTATGGAATTGACTACCACACGGTGATTAAAGATAAGCTGAGGCTATTACTGCAAATCATTAATGATAAAATTGGTGAAGTAGGCGGCCGTGCGTTTGTTGATTCGGCTCCAGTACTTGATAAGGCATGGGCACGTAAAGCAGGAATGGGCTGGATTGGCAAAAACAGCAACCTGCTCAACAAAAAAGCCGGCTCGTTCTTTTTCCTGGCCGAACTGATCATTGACCTTGAACTGGAATACGATATAGCCCCCACAGCCGATCATTGCGGCACCTGCACCAATTGTATCGACGCCTGCCCTACCGATGCTATAGTTGGCCCATATGTGGTTGATGGCAGCCGCTGCATCTCCTATTTAACCATCGAGCTTAAAAATGAAATTCCGCAGGAGTTTAAAGGCAAGATGGATAACTGGATGTTTGGCTGCGATGTTTGTCAGGATGTTTGCCCCTGGAACCGTTTCTCGGTGCTTAATACCGAGCCGGCCTTTACTCCGCACCCCGATTTGCTACACTTGAAAACTACCGACTGGCAGGACATTACCCAGGATATTTTTCAAAAAGTATTCAAAAACTCGGCTGTTAAACGCACGAAATTTAGCGGGCTAAAAAGGAATATTGATTTTTTAAAGGCTAAAGGCTAAAGGCTAAAGGCTAAAGGCTAAAGGCTAAAGGCTAAAGGCTAAAGGCTAAAGGCTAAAGGCTAAAGTTGAACGAATCCATGAAGCTTAGGTTTCAGAATATTATCAACAAAAAGCCCTTGCACAAATACCTGCAAGGGCTTCATAAAAAATCCTGAAAATCCTTTAATCCTAAAAATCAGGGTTCAGACAAATTTACCCCTTTTTAAACTTCAAAGCTAACTGAGCCAGCATATCATCGTTAACAGGCTGGGCAGGCTCATCCTTCTTTTTGAAAGGTTTGTTTTGATAATGTTGATTTTTAGTATGATCGGGCTTTGTGTATTCTTTTTTCTGATACTCAGGTTTGGGGGCAGCAGGTTGTTGATCGGCCGGTTTTGGCTGGGCTGCTTTGTTTGCCTGACGCTCGGCAACTTTTTTGGCGTTCCAGCGGGTATAAATTTCTTCGAGCTTGCGCTTGGTATAAAGCGGAAAATCACCCTGCATCATCCACGAATAATAACTTGGCTCGGCGTTTAATACGTCTTCAACACGTTTGCCTTTATGTTTGCCAAAGTTTATCAACTCCTCGCCCTGTTCATTATAAACCATACGACCGGCAAAATCAACCGGTTTGCTCAGGTTAGTAAATGCGTGCAGCGCTTCAACATCGCCCACAACAGGGATTATTTTATTGCCTTTTTTATCTTCCCACTCTACATTTTCATAACGCTCAATCTGCGCCAGCAAAACCTCCATGGTAGCGCGGGTATCTGCTTCGGCCGAATGGGCGTTTTCAATTACTTTATTGCAATAAAACTGGTAGGCCGCCTTTAACGTGCGTTGCTCCATTTGATGAAATATGTTCTGTACATCAACAAAATGGCGGGCATCCAGGTTGAAATCCACTCCGGAACGTAAAAATTCCTCCATAATCATGGGGATATCAAACTTATTTGAATTGTATCCGGCCAAATCACTATCACCAATAAAATCGGCTATTTCCTGTCCAAGTTCTTTAAATTGCTTTTCGTTTTGTATATGCTCATCATAAATGCCGTGCACCAGCGACGACTCGAGTGGGATAGGAATGCCCGGGTGAACACGCCACGTTTTCACTTCTTCGCTGCCATCAGGGTTAAGCTTGATAACAGATATTTCAACTATACGGTCGGCACCGATATTGGTACCTGTTGTTTCAAGATCAAAGAAAGCCAGGGGCCGTTTTAAATTTAATTTCATTTGTAAGTGTTCAGAGATGCAAAGGTCGCAAATGTCCTAAAATTAATCAGCAGAATAAATTTTTTAATTTATTTAATATACCAATTTATTATTTAATTTGATTATCCCTAATTATCACAATTTGCATGAACAGATTTCTTCTTATTCTTTTGATTTTCATTACCTTATCACACCTCGCGTCGGGCCAGGACTTTGAAACCGGTATAGAAGGACCGGAAATTGATATGGTTAAATATGATAAAGATCCGCAGGCCAACGCCGTTTTTTTAAACGAGTTTGGCAGTGTTCGTATAGATGAATACATGGACCATATCAGGCTCATTCACACCTATCATGCCAAAATTAAAATTTTCACCAAGGAAGGATTAACTCACGGTACTATAGCTATACCTATCCACAATGGCGATAACTCCGCAGAAGAAGTTAACAATGTTAGCGGGTTTACTTATTATAAAGATGATAACGGTATTATTCAAAAGGCCGAACTTGATTCCAAAAAGGTATTTACATCTAAAGATTATAAATATGGCAGCACTGTAAAGTTTGCGTTGCCGGCATTACGGCCCGGCTGCGTTATTGAATTTAAATACGAACTTATCTCACCATATTGGGACAATTTCCGGGAATGGGCATTTCAGGACGATATCCCCAAAATAAATTCGCAGTATGAAGTACACATCCCGGGCTTTTGGACATTCAACGCTTCGTTACGCGGGGCGCTGAAATTAACCAAAAGTAGTTCGGAAGTTGAGCGTGAATGCTTTTCATCGGGAGGTGCAAAAGCCGATTGCTCACATATTACTTACAACATGAAGGACATTCCTGCATTTGTTGATGAAGATTATATGACCGCCCGTAAAAACTTTTTATCAGCTATATTTTTTGAGCTTGTTGAATACACCAACCCTTATAACAACGTCAAAACTGTTATGACAAAAGAATGGGGCGACGTTGACCATCAATTAAAGATATCCGATGAATTTGGCGTTCAAATGAAAAGGACCAGCTTACTTAAAGAACGCATTGGGCCGGTAATTGCAGGTAAGGCAAATGACCTTGACAAGGCAAAAGCTATTTATGCATGGATCAAAAGCCAAATAAAGTGGAATGATTATATAGGTATCTACAGCACCGATGGCGTAAAAAAATCATTGGATACACATGCCGGCAGTATCGCCGATATTAATCTGACACTTATTACCGCGCTAAGCGCCGCTGGCCTTAACGCCGATGCCGTATTGCTTTCAACCCGCGACCATGGAATGGTGAATAACCTTTACCCGGTACTTAGCGACTTTAACTACGTTATAGCCAGGTTAACTATTGGCGATCAAACCTACCTGCTCGATGCTACCGATCCGTTATTGTCCTTCGGTTTACTCCCTCTTAAATGTATAAACGATAAGGGAAGAGTGATTAGCCTTAATAAACCATCATACTGGATAGAGTTAAGCACTCAGCAAAAAGCGGCCACCACACGGATGTTCGATCTTACACTGCTTGATAATGGAAAGCTAAAAGGAACTATAACCAATTACTACAAAGGTTATGATGCCTATGAAAAACGCAAAGCCATTAAAAAGTTTAATACAGTTGATGAATACGTTGAAGATTTTGATGAGAAACAACCTAAATTAAAAGTATTTAAATCAGATATAGCAAATCTCGACAGCCTTGACAACCCGCTACGTGAAACCTTTGAAGTGGAGATAGATGCTTTTGATAATACCAATCATGATAAGCTTGCATTTAACCCTTATTTTTGGGAAAAACGTACTACCAATCCCTTCAAACTTGCCGAACGTGATTATCCGGTAGACTGGGCCTTTGCCTCAGACAAGAGGCTGGTTTTGGTAATGCACCTGCCTGCACAATATATCATTGAAACCCCGCCCCAGATAGTGGCGTTTTCATTACCAAACAAAGGCGGCATGTTTGCTACCACGTTTGAGAGCCAGGACAATAACAGTTTTACCTTTTCAAACATTACCCAGTTTAACAAGTCGGTTTATGATTCGGCCGAATACCCTTATCTTAAGGAGTTGTTTAATAAGATCATTCTAACGGAGAAAGGGGATATGATCTTCAGGAAAAAATAATGAAAGCATTTTTAACTACTCTTTTTATCTTTTTGGCGGTAACCTGTGTAAAAGCACAGGAAAACTACGACGTATCGCTCATTTCAAAAGACCTTTTGCCTTATGCCAGCTCAATAGTGCGTAATGAGGAAGTTACTGTTGAGGTTAAAGACTTAGATAACACACTTTGTCACGTAAAACAAGTAATAACCGTACTCAATAAAAATGGCGACGATGACGTTGATATAGCGATATGGCATGACAAAAGTCGTTATATTAAGGATATAAAAGGAATGATTTACAACCAATGGGGCAAGCCCACAGGTAAATTTTCAGAAAGCGACTTTGATGATGACAGCAACCACGATGGCTTTTCGCTTTTTACCGACCTAAAGATAAAACATTATCAACCCAGGGTAAATGATTATCCTTACACCGTAAGTTATGAGTATGATGTAAAGTCAAAACAATCACTTGACCTTGAGAGTTGGCACCCGATACCTTCGGATGGTATAGCAGTTGAAAAAAGCTCGTATACGTTAATTTGCAAACCCGATTTTAAGATCAAATACAAACAAACCAATTTATCTGTTAAACCAACAATTGGTACCAATAAACAGGGTATGCAAACATACACCTGGCAAACTAATAACCTTAAAGCTTTAAAGCATGAGCCATATAGCCCTGTTTACCGATCAATAATGCCCGGCCTGGAAATAGTGCCCGAAAAATTCATTTACCGTGGTATCAGTGGCTCATTTACCAACTGGAAAGAACTTGGGCAATGGCAATATGACAAGCTTAATGCAGGCCGTCAACAGCTTTCGCCTCAAACTGTGGCAAACATGAAGGAGCTTACAGCATCAATAACCGATCCTAAAGCCAAAGCGCGTAAGGTTTATGAATACATGCAGGGCAAAACGCATTATATCAGCATCCAAGTAGGGATAGGCGGCTTACAACCCTTCCTGGCTTCGGATGTTGACGCTCAAAATTATGGTGATTGCAAAGCCCTCGTTAACTACACACAGGCGTTATTAAAGGCTGTCGACATCGATTCATATTACTGCGTGGTGTATGCAGGATCATCGAAGGTAAATTTCCAGCCCGACTTTGCAAGCATTGACCAGGGCAATCATGTTATTTTATGCCTGCCTTTTAAAAATGATACCACCTTTTTAGAATGTACCAGTCAGAACATACCTTTTGGCTTTTTAGGTGATTTCACCGACGACAGGATCGTACTGGCCTGTACCCCACAGGGCGGCAAATTAATGCGTACGCCAAAATACACGGCCCAGGCTAATCTCGAACAGCGCAAAGCCAATTTTACATTGAGTGCCAACGGTAACCTGTCGGGTACAATGGTTACCAATTTCAAGGGCACTAATTATGAAGATCGCGACCATGTGATCTATGAATCGAAAACAGAACAGATCAAAGATCTGAAGAAGATTTATCCCATTAATAACCTTGATATTGAAAGTGCAGATCTGAAGCAGTTTAAAGTTGAACAACCATACACCACCGAAACGTTAAAAATTTCGGCTACAGACTATGGCTCGGTATCTGACGGAAAAATAATTTTTCTGGCCAATCCGGCCAACCGTGTAAGTTCGCCGTTACGTGAGGTCCGTAACCGACATAACGATGTTTACATTAACCGTGGATATACCGATGAGGATGAGATCACTTATACCCTACCCGCAGGATACAAGGTTGATATGCGCCCTAAAAAAGTAAGTATCGAAAAACCTTTCGGAAAGTTTGAATCAAGTGCAACTGTAAATGGGGATAAGTTGGTATACAGTCGCAAGCTACAGATCATAGATGGTACATATAGTAAAGACACCTATCAGGACCTTGTTGATTTTTACCAGTCAATTGCGGATGTAGATAATGATAACGTTACCTTAGTTAAAGGTAACTAAATATCACGATACCGAGGATAATACCAAGCACCATGATCACATAAAGCATGATCTCGGTGCCTGCGAACCGTTTGTACTTAGTCCAGAATGAGTAATCTTGTTTTTTATCGGCCATAACAGCGCAAAATTATTGAAAATAAACACACCAATTGGCTCAAATTTTAACGAATTACACGAATGCGATTTAAGCTTAATATTGGTGTAATTCGCAAAAATCCTTCTAAAATTTGTGTTACTTAATTCATGCTTGTAGGTACGTTTTCAATAGAACCTGCCCTCGAAAAGTACTTGTATAATGATGGATCGCGCAGTTTTACGATGATCACTCCACGGCGCGAGCTGGCATGCACAACATACCCATTTTGCAGGTAAACACCCACATGGCTAAACTGCTTTCCGTCGAAATCAAAAAACACCAGGTCGCCTTCCTTTAGCTCGTCTTCATATTTTCGTTTTATGACGGATATCTGCTTGCTGGTCATGCGGGGAATGGTAATACCATAAACCTGCTGTTCCAGCAAAAAAGTCAGCCCTGAACAGTCGATCCCGTCTTTATCTAATCCACCAAATTTATAGGGTGTTCCCATCCATTGATCAATAAAAGCGTAAAGGCGACCATTTTGAATACTGCCCTTATCAACCTCCATAATTTCGGAATATTTTGAAGCGATATCAGGCGAGGGATTAACCACCTCACCCGGCTGGCCGCGCATAGCGGCCTTGCGCGAGTGACATGAACTTAATATAAATGGGGAAAGGAAAAGTATAAACAAATAAAAACTACGACGCAGGTATATGCTCATAAAGTAAAATTAACTTTAATGTTTATTGAGAGGATGCGGATGTTTTTAACATATTAACATGGGTGAAAGAAGTGTGCAAGTCCGATGTCCGAAAGTCCGGAAGTTAATTTCTTTAAATTAAAACCTTTACAAACTTCGACCTTTCTGACTCGCCGACTTTCGGACATCGGACTTTCGAACCTCGAAAATCAACTCTTCACCACCCTTTGAATTTCATCCAGTTTCATGAGTGCCTCAACCGGGGTTAGGGTATTTACATCAAGGTTGTTCAGCGTATCACGGATCTTCACCAGTACCGGGTCATCTATCGAAAACATCTGCATTTGTACAGCTTGTTTCTGCACCTTACGGATACTTTCTTTAATATGTTCGCCGCCGGTACGTTCGTTTTCCAATTTCTTTAGGATCTCATTGGCGCGGCTTAACACTTTTGAGGGCATCCCAGCCAGTTTAGCTACGTGGATCCCGAAGCTGTGTTCGCTGCCACCCGGTACCAGTTTGCGTAAAAATATGATCTGCTGGCCCACTTCTTTTACCGATACGTTAAAGTTTTTAACCCGGTTAAATGAGTTGCTTAATTCATTAAGCTCATGATAATGTGTAGCAAATAAGGTTTTAGCCCTTGCCGTTGGATGGTTATGCAGGTATTCGGCAATCGACCACGCAATGGAAATCCCATCATAGGTTGATGTACCACGACCGATCTCATCCAGCAGGATCAGGCTCCTGTCGCTCAGGTTATTGAGGATGCTTGCCGTTTCATTCATCTCTACCATAAAGGTTGATTCGCCGGATGAAAGGTTATCCGAAGCTCCCACCCTTGTAAAGATCTTATCAACCAGGCCTATTGACGCAGCTTTAGCCGGCACAAAACAACCCATTTGAGCCATCAGTACTATCAAGCCTGTTTGCCTTAATAAAGCCGACTTTCCTGCCATATTAGGGCCGGTAATAATGATGATCTGCTGGGTTTCCGAATCGAGATAAACGCTGTTGGTGATGTACTCCTCGCCTATTGGCAGGTTCTTTTCAATAACAGGGTGGCGACCGCCCTTAATGTCAAGTACCTTAGTTTCATTAATTTCGGGCTTAACGTAGTAGTTTTTAATGGAGATGGTTGCAAAGTTGAGCAGCACATCCAAACGGGCTATCAGTTGGGCATTCAACTGGATTGGCTTGATATATTCGGCCAGTGAATACAGCAGGTCATTATATAATTGTGTTTCAAGCGCCAGGATCTTTTCTTCGGCACCTAAAATCTGTTCTTCATATTCTTTAAGCTCGGGCGTAATGTACCGCTCGGCATTAACCAGCGTTTGCTTGCGGATCCATTCGGTTGGTACTTTATCCCTGTGGGCATGGGTAACCTCCAGGTAGTAACCAAATACGTTATTGAACGATACTTTAAGCGATGGGATCCCCGTTAATTCAGCTTCGCGCTTCTGAATCTCCAGCAGGTAGCCTTTACCACCGAAGGCGATCTTACGCAGCCTGTCAAGCTCCTCATTAATCCCCTCGTTCATTACAGAGCCTTTTACCAGCATCACCGGCGGCTCGGGGTTCAATTCCCGTTCTATCTTTTCACAGATCAAAGCGCAGGGGTTAAGCTGCTCGCCAATGGCACGCAGCGGGGCACTTTGTGATGATTCGGCAATCCGCTTAATTTGTGCTATGGCAGTAAGTGCTTTTCTTAACTGGCAAACCTCGCGCGGGTTGGCTTTTTGGAGGCCAATTTTTGAGATGAGCCTTTCCAGGTCGCCTATCTGGCGCAGGTATTGTAGCAGCTCTTCCCTTAGTTCTTCGTTTTCTATCAGGTATTCAACCACACCTAAACGATCATTGATAGCTTTGATCTGCTTCAACGGCATTACAATCCAGCGGCGCAATAAACGCGCGCCCATGGGCGAACAAGTATGATCAAGTACATCAACCAGCGTCATGGCGTTTTCGTTAGCCGAGCCAACCAGCTCCAGGTTGCGGATGCTGAACCTGTCGAGCCAAAGGTACCTATCTTCCTCTATCCTGCTGATGGCTGAAATGTGGCCCAGGTTGCGGTGTTCGGTTTCATTCAAATAATGAATAGCCACGCCGGCAGCGATGATGCCTAAATTCAGTTTATCAATACCAAAGCCTTTGAGCGATTTTACACCGAAGTGCTTAAGCAACGTTTCAGTGGCGTAATCGCCGCTGTAGGGCCATTCGTCAAGCGCATAGGTGTAAAAGCGGTCGCCATAAGTGTCTTTAAAATCGCGTGTACGGCTTTTGGGATAGATCACTTCGCTGGGCGAAAAACTTTGCAGCAGCTTATCAATATAATCGCTGTTACCCTGGGCGGTCATGAACTCACCGGTAGAGATATCTATCAGGGCAATACCTATCGTATTTTTTTCAAAGTGCAGCGAGGCCAGGTAATTATTGCTTTTTTGCTGAAGGATGTTATCGTTAGTGGCTACGCCGGGGGTAACCAGTTCGGTTACACCGCGTTTAACGATGTTTTTTGTAGTTTTCGGATCTTCCAGCTGATCGCAGATGGCTACACGCTGCCCTGCGCGTACCAACTTAGGCAGGTAAGTATCCAGCGAATGGTGCGGAAAACCGGCAAGCTCAATATGTGTAGCGGCGCCGTTTGCCCGGCGGGTTAGTACGATGCCTAAAATACCGGCAGCCTTTACGGCGTCTTCGCCAAATGTTTCATAAAAATCGCCCACCCTAAACAGCAGCAAAGCACCGGGGTACTTCACTTTGATAGCATTATATTGCTGCATTAAGGGGGTTTCTTTGGTAGTATCTTTAGCCAAGCGGTTACTCCTTCTGTTAATCGGGTAAAGTTAATGCATTAGCGGGGGTTTTAGGGTATTGTTGAAAAGTTGGGGTAGTGTGGATATGTAGAAATAAGTGTATCTTCCACACTGATTAGGCGTATCCGTTTCTACCGAAACCCTACTTCGCCACCAACTTCCCGTTCACAATCCTGTCTGCATAATCCTGTATCAAGGCTTTACAATCCTGCATGCCTTTTTGCATTTCGGCATTGGGTTGCGCGGTCATCAGATTTTTCTCCAGCCCCTTGTCACTCACAGCAAAAATGCCGGTGAAGTTTTTACCATCAAACAGGTAGGTATAATTACCCTGCATAAACTGGTATATGTTACCTGTTGAGTTGATAACCCTGGGCTGCTCATCGGGCAGGTTGCTCACCAAACTCCTGCCCCATGACCTGAAGGGTTTGTTATAACCGACTAAATCGACCAATGTTGGGTAAATATCCATTTGCGATGCCAGGTCGGTGCGTACACCTTTCAGATTATAAGCGCTGTTGGCACTGTAAAACAGAATTGGCACTGCGAAACGGTTAACCTGTTTGCTGTATTCGGGATAATAAGTTTGGCTGGTATGATCGGCTGTGATCACAAAAATGGTGTTGTTAAACCAGGGCTGTGTTTTAGCGTAGTTGAAAAAGATCCGCAAGGAATTATCTGTATACTGAACGCATTTATCAATAGCCAGCGGACCGCCCTTAAACCTGGCTTTATACTTTTCGGGCAGTTGATACGGATCATGCGATGACAGTGTGAACAGCGTAGCCATAAAGGGCTGTTTCTGTGTGCTTAGCGTACGCCCCATAAACTGGAAAAAATGCTCGTCCCAAATGCCCCAGATGCCGTCAAAATCTTTATCGTCGTTATATTCGGTACGGCCATAATAATTTTTGTACCCCAAAATACTGCCAAAACCCTGAAACCCCATCGACCCATTGGCTGCCCCATGGAAGAACGAGGTTTGATATCCCATACTGTCACAAACTGATACCACCGACTGGATATTCTGCTTAGCATAAGGCGATGATGTAAAAGCATTCTGAAAAGATGGGATCCCCGCTATTACCGATGATACAGCATGAATGGATTGCCGTCCTGTAGCGTAAGCATTGGTAAAAATAAGACTGCCGTTTGATAGTGAATCCAAAAACGGCGTATATGATTTAAAGCCTGGTATATTAACATCGCGGTTCATGCTGCCCCAATACTCGCGGGCCATGCTCTCCAGTATAATGATAACTACGTTGGGTTTAGCAGCCGGTTTGGTATTGTATTTTTTTACGGGTTTGATATTCCTGCTGATGTATGCTTCGTCTACCCAGTGTTGAAGCTTGTAGTTATTGGTTCCCAGTGTGCGGAATACAGCAAAAGGGGTGTTCAGCACAATATCGCCCTGGTTGGGAACAGTGATGTGTTTATATGCATCAACCATGTTGATAGGCCGTGTGCTATGTGCAAAATCGCCCCTGATACCACCAATAACCAGGGTAAGGATCAACAGGAAGGAAACTATCGACGACAGAAAATACACTTTCTTATCCGTTACCGCAGCGGGTTTTAACTTCACCTGTTTGTACAGCCAAACCCAGCAAACAGAACATAATATAAATATGATGATCACATACCAGTAAGCTTCCGAAAAATGGGTAAATAACAGTTTCTTGTTATTTTCATCGGCCAATACGTCAAGTGTTGCCTTGGTTGAACGCACCTGGCTAAAGCGATAGTAAATGATATCAACAAAGTTGGTGGCGTAAGCAAGCAAATTGGTAACAAAGTACAGGATAGCCATACCTTTTTGAAAAGCCGGCCGGGTATTTACAGTTAAGGGCAAAACGCTGAGCAGGATAAACAGGCTGTTGATGTACAGTAAAGCCGTTGTATCAAAGGCCATACCGTAATAGCACAATTTGAGCAGCGCCCAAAAGCTATCAACAGCGAACAGGTGCGTATTGAATGCAAAGAACAATACCCTTGCAATAAAATAAAACAAATACCCCAAAAACAGCCTGTATAAAAGTACTTTATATTCGGCCAACCTCAATTTACTTTCCATGAAAAACACGTTGCTTTAGTTTCCCCAAAGGTTTGACCGGCAGGGATTGATCAAATCCTAATTTCCCCGGGAGCTAATAAAAAGCGAAAGTAAAGAAAATTGGATTACAATTATTTAATACTAAATCAACGGTGATTTAATGACATTAGGTTGGCAAACTGGAGCGCTAAATATTTTTAAGAGCGGAAAACGAGTCCTTGGAAAGCTGATCCCCTCTTTTATAAACAATATATTCAAATAGCTTTCAATTGCCTGTATTGCCTTAAAGTGGCCTGGTTATTTCGTTTGATCCGGTAAGGCAGCTTTTTCAATTTTTCCTGTAATTGCATATAGGCCTGAAAATCGGCATTGCCCTGTAGTTTCTTCACCAGTTTATCCAACTGATCTTCAAACTTTACAATTTGCTTATAGGCCTCGTTGTTATCCCTTAAGTTGGGCAAAAATTCCCGGATGGTGCTATACACCCACACTTCAAACTTAGGGTTAAGCCAGCCGGCAAATTTCAACGCTAAAATTTCGCACATCCATAGTCCATCCAGTTTGTTCACAAATATCATTGCTTCCAGATCAGCAGAATTCTTTGTGCTGTTCCCTTCAAAATTCGATTCATTAAAAGGCAAGGGCATGCTTTTCAATTCGTCAATAAAATCTTTAGTTTGTTTCAGCTTTAAAAATTCTGTTGGGTTTTTCCCAAAGATCTTGCCCATTTCTGTGGCATTGATCATTAAATCCTTATCGCTGATATCAAACTCAACAACCTGATTATTAAATTCAAATTCAAAAACTGCATTTACCATAAGCCTGCTCCAAATATATTCCTTATTAAAATACAAGTATACCAACAGTAATTCTAAAACTATAAAAATTAGCAAAAAAATTTTAAATAATTAAAAAGCCATAAAAATTAGCAATCAATTAGTAACTGAATCTGATACCAACCTTCCACCACTCTAAATAAATCACCTGCTTCCTATTGCAAACTCAAATCATTTTAATAACTTTGAAATACAAAGTACTTTTATAAAATAAAGTAATAGCAACAAAAAACATATAACATGAACCTTTTTGTAGATGAACATTCGATAGTGCGCAGGATCTGGGGCAAGGCAGATACCATCCTGTTCATTTTCGCCGGGGCCGCAGCCGAGTTTGCTTTAAATAAGGCTGTCGACTGGCTTTATTTCACGGGCAAACTTCCTGCCGATCCTTTAGCACGCCTGTTTAGCACCGTAGCCTATTCGCGGCAAATCATTTTTTCGGAACGCGATGAAGCTTTAAAGGCTATTGATAAAATAAATGCCATTCATAAAGGTGTTGAAACCGCCCGTGGTTCCCAAATACCCGACTGGGCTTATCGTGATGTGCTGTTCCTGTTGATCGATCTGTCCATCCGTTCATATGAATTACTGGAAAAGCCTCTTAGCGCAGCCGAAAAAGCCGAAGTGTTTAACGTATTTAACCGGGTTGGCGAACGAATGCGGCTAACAGGGATACCATCAGATTATCAACACTATCTTCAAATGCGCAAAGAACACCTTGAACACAATTTAATTAACAGCGCCTTCACTGCCGATTTATATCATCAGTATAAAAAACATCTTGGTTTTGCCAGGTATCAGATTCTGAAGCAGGCACAGTTGCTAACCGTGCCCACACAGGTTAGCCAACAACTGCCGCTGGGTAAAATAGCCTGGCTTTGGCCTGTACTAAAGGTATATAAGGCAATAAAAAACCTTAAACCCGGAAAGTTTTTAAGGGATGCTCTCCTGCCGGTGCAATACAAAATCCAGATCCAGGGAATGGACCAGGCATATGCTTTAAATTAATCCATGAAAACAGCTATTAAACATTTCGGGATCTTTGTGCAGCAGCAGGCGCTCTCTTGCCTGTTCCCGGTTCTGGTATTTGCCATGCTGGCACTTTCGCATTTGTTTGCAGGCATTTTGCCCCGTTATGACTTTATGCTGATAGCTTGCCTGCTTATCCAGGCGGCTTTATATTATACCGGGATTGAAACTAAGGATGAAGCACTGGTAATTTGCATATTTCACCTGCTGGGCCTGTTGATGGAGCTTTTTAAAGTTCACTACGGTTCATGGGCTTATCCTGAGTTTGCTTATCTGAAAATAGGCGGCGTTCCGCTATATAGCGGCTTTATGTATGCCAGCGTTGCCAGCTATATGTGCCAGGCTTGGCGAAGGCTTAACCTGCAAATACAAAACTGGCCTACCCGCTACATTGCCCGCACTATAGGTATTTTGATATACTTTAATTTTTTTAGCAATCATTTTATGCCCGATATCCGCTATGGCATAGGCGTTCTGATCATTTATTTTTTCAGGCGGTCAGTAGTAGTTTTTCATTTACAGGGAAAAGTTTATCGCATGCTAACAATATTATCATTTATGCTTATAGGCTTTTTCATCTGGCTTGCCGAAAATATAGCTACCCGGCTTGGGGCCTGGCGCTATGCATACCAGCACCATGCCTGGACAGTAGTAAATTATCAGAAAATAAGCTCCTGGGCCTTCCTGGTAATTGTAAGCTTTATCATTGTTGCCGAACTGAAATTATTAAAAGACAGCACAAAGCCGTTACCGGTGTTATCAGCTTGAATACTTTCACAATGTCAAGCTCGGTAATTTCAAGTAAAGGGGCTAAGCATAAAAGAAGTTTCTTCAGTTCCTTCACATATGTCTAAAATAGCTTGCTCCCAAAGTCCCCAAATCCGAAATCGAAATTCCGAAATCCGAAATTATAATGAAATCACAATTCCCTGATCACCCGGCATGGATTTCCTGCAGCAACTATATTTGCCGGAATACTTTTGGTCACCACACTTCCTGCACCTATTGTCGTATTATCACCTATGGTGACTCCGGGACAAACAATTACACCACCACCCAGCCACACGTTATTGCCAATAGTAATAGGTGCCGCATATTCGGGGCCTTTGATCCGTTCGGCAGCTATTACCGGGTGATAGGCTGTATAGAGCTGCACATTGGGCGCCAGGAACACGTTATCGCCAAAGGTAACACGGGCACAATCCAATATAATGCAGTTAAAATTCAGAAACAGATTATCCCCGGCTATTATATTAAAGCCATAGTCGCAGTAAAAAGGCGATTGAATATCAATATTGCCTTTAAAGCTTCCCAGCAGTTGTTTTAACAGGGCGGTTTTGGTTTCTTTATCATCATAGCTTGCGGCATTGTATTGTGTAAACAATTGCCGGGCCTTTGAACGGGCGGCAACAAGTTCGGCATCTCCGGCATTATACAGTTCGCCGGATATCATTTTTTCAAGTTCAGTCATAGGGTAATGTTTGCATATGCAGGTTACAGGCAAATATAGGTGCTCAATATTTAAACCGGCCACTCATCAACAATGCAAACGCTGTTATAATTCGTTGCATTACCAGGGCATTTGCTTCAATAGGTGTGGTTAATGCACTGGACTTGGATTCATTTCAAATTTCAAAAACTATTCCTTTCTCGTTAAGTTATCTTAATAGTTAACTTTTCATAAATAAAAAGAAAAAAATATGAAAAATTTAAGAATAACAGCCGCAGCTATCGCCCTGTCATTAGCCGGCTCTTTGGCATTAGCTAACGGACACCAAGGTCAAAATACCGGTGTATCAGTAACAAAGTACACATTGACTACTGATACTGTGCCAGATAAAAATAAAAAGAAACCAAAAACTCCGGTACCCACACCAAAACCAACAGATCCTGTGCCAAGTCCAACACCAACGCCGACACCAACGCCTACTGATCCAAATCGGGTACCAACTCCTGCGCCAACGCCAACACCAAACCCTTCACCAACACCTAATACCCCTAATCCGGCGCCGCAGCCAAACACCCCTAACCCAAGCCCTATACCAAATACGCCAAGCCCGACAACACCAAGCCCGACACCTAATCCGTCGAGCCCAACCAGGCCAAGTCCTGGCCAATAATTACGGATCGGTTTAAAAAAGAACGCCCCGGGATATTGCAACCCGAGGCGTTCATGTTATATTTTCTAATTTATTTAATTACTGACCTGGGTAAAGGTATAAGGCAGATTAGTGAATGTACCACCTAATATCTGCGACGTTTCAATAGAGGCAATGGTACCATCATCATTATAGTTTACTTTTTTCGTGGTCATGCTATAGGTACCGGTTATCACATTTTTTGATGGATCTATAGAGGTAATTATGATAGAACCCGAACCTGGCTCAACCACCCCCACCTGATTATAGGATGTACCGCCTGTTGATGTGAAGTAAGCCATATTTACCCTGTTGGTAGCGTCAACCTTATAAGTAGCCACCGGAAAAGTATTGACATTGGTAGCATTAGCATCACTTAAAGTAATCGTCCATTTTACTCTTTTCAGGTCAGCAGTACCAACTACATTAAATGATTTTATTTTAGCAGTAGCATCATAATTTATAGTAGCGGTAACATCATCAGGGATCCATGATGTACCATTTATAGTTGCGGCAAGTATTTGGTCAGAAGTAGTGGAAGCAGAAGTAACAACGTCCTTTTTACAGCCCTGGAATATTATAGCTGATAAAACGAACAGCATTAATAGTTGGATTTTCCTCATATATAAATTTTATGCAAATAACGATGTTTAAGAAGTAATAATCACAACCGAAATTACTTTTTTCACATATTTTAACATTCGCCGGCACGGCGGCTTTTAATAGTTAAGCCCCAATTATAATACAATTCATTTTATTTAACCATATTAGGCCGAAATTTTTAAACATGATCAACGTAAACGAATATTTTGAAGGTGCCGTAAAATCACTGGCATACACCACTCCGCAAGGGCGCTCAACCATCGGCGTTATTGAACCCGGCGAATATGAATTTGGCACATCAAGTCACGAAACCATGACCGTAATTGAAGGCAGCCTTGAAGCTTTATTACCAGGCCAAAGCCAATGGCAAACTTTTACCAACGGTCAAGTATTTGAGGTTGAAGCCAATACATCATTTAAAGTAAAAACAGAAATACAGAGTTCATATTTGTGTACTTACAGATAGTTTATAACTATGGTTCATGGATCATAGTTGATGGTTCATAGGACCGATCAATAATTTGAAGCGAATCGTGCATTAGGAATAATAGGAGCGGATACCGGCCCGTGGCTAATCCTGTGTAGTATAAGCGGATAGCCCGCCGCAGGCAACGCCCATTCAGTTGGCAGCTTAAAGTAGGCGGTTAGCCGTTTTTTTGTCTGAACCCGAATTAAACTATTCCTTCGTTTACCCTGCAAAGATATTATGTGCCTCCGGTATCCCGAAACTTCTCCTATCTTCCTCAATTAATCCAACTTTCAATCATGATCTATGAACCATCAACTATGAACTAACTTCCCAAATCCTACTAATCACATAGGGAAACATCACAAAATTTAATTTGGCTATAGCTAAAAAGTCAGCTTTAATAAATGTATTGCACAAGTTTGGTATAACTTTATATTGATTCTAAATAATTTTTTTCGTACTTTCATTTTGTACATCATAATATTTATCTCTTTTTGTTGAGATAATGTTAAATAATTATGATTTAAATAATTGATTTTTTAGAAATCTTTAAAAATTACCGTAAATTTTATAATTTATTTGAGTTTTGGTAACTTCGTGGTTACACCCCTTATAAAATTGTAAACGGTTTAATTTAAACAATGGATCAAACTGATAGCCACCAGGGTCTTTACAGACCGGAATTTGAACACGATTCGTGCGGAACGGGATTTATAACCAATATCAACGGTCATAAAACCAACCAAATTATTGATAACGCGTTAACCATGCTTGAAAACATGGAACACCGCGGTGCGTGCGGATGCGACCCCGAGAGCGGGGACGGTGCGGGAATTTTAATACAATTGCCCCATGAGTTTTTAATGGAAGAATGCTCAAACCTCGAGATCAGCCTGCCGGAACCCGGCGAGTATGGTGTAGGTATGATATTTTTACCTAAAGATTCGGCCCAGAAAAAGGCCTGCCGTACCATTATTAACAATGCTATTGAAAAATTAGGTTTACATAAGCTGGGCGAGCGTAAGCTTACCGTTGATTCATCAGTTATTGGTGAAACAGCCCGCCAGGCCGAGCCTGATATTGAGCAAATTTATATTGCCCGCCCACATCATATTACCAACGCCGATGATTTTGAACGCAAATTATTCGTGCTCAGAAGGTATATCAACAAAACCATTACTGAAACGGTAGCCGGCGCTTCTGATAATTTTTATTTTACATCGTTAAGCTGTAAAACAATTATTTACAAAGGGCAGCTTACTACCTACCAACTGCGTAAATACTATACTGATCTTTCTGATCCGCGTATTGCATCGGGCTTTGCCATGATCCACTCGCGTTTCTCTACCAATACTTTCCCTTCATGGAAACTGGCCCAACCATTCCGCTTAATTGCGCATAACGGCGAGATCAATACCCTTACAGGTAACTTAAACTGGTTTTATGCCGGCCTGAAATCATACGCTTCGTCGTACTTTACTGCCGAAGAAATGGATATGTTGTTGCCGGTGATTGATAACAACCAGTCGGATTCTGCCTGTCTGGATAATATCATTGAAATATTGTTGCACTCCGGCCGTTCATTGCCCCATGTGATGATGATGCTGGTGCCTGAAGCATGGGATGGCAACGAAGCCATGGATCCGCTTAAAAAAGCCTTCTATGAGTTCCACGCTACACTAATGGAGCCATGGGATGGACCTGCCGCAATTACCTTTACCGATGGTAAACTGGTAGGAGCCCTGCTTGACCGCAATGGTTTGCGCCCACTGCGCTTCGTGGTAACCAACGATGGTCGTGTAATAGCCGCTTCTGAAGCAGGTACTTTAGCTATCGACGAAAGCACTGTTTTACGCAAAGGCCGTTTACAGCCCGGTAAAATGTTATTGATCGACACTGAAAAAGGCCGTATCATTACAGATGAGGAGATCAAGAAACAAGTTGCTTCACAGCAGCCATATGGCCGCTGGTTAGAAAACTATAAAATTAACCTGAGCGAGCTTTCAGAACCGCGTTTGGCTTTCGCCAGCCTGTCTGAAGCTTCTGTTTACCGTTACCAGCAGGTATTTGGCTACAGCCGTGAGGATATTGACACCATCATTAAACCAATGGCATTAGATGGCAAAGAGCCGGTAGGCTCAATGGGTACCGATGTGCCTTTGGCTATCCTTTCGGACAAACCTCAGCACCTGTCAAGCTATTTCAAACAGTTCTTCGCGCAGGTAACCAATCCGCCAATCGACCCGATCCGTGAGCGTTTGGTGATGAGCCTTGCTACCTTTATTGGCAACAATGGCAACCTGCTTGATGAGGATAAAATGCATTGTCATTGCGTGGTATTGAAACACCCGATATTGAAAAACCATCAGTTAGAAAAACTGCGCAGTATCGATACCGGCCTGTTCCACGCTAAAACACTGCAAACATACTTTAAGGCTGATGGCCTGCCGGGTTCACTGGAAAAAGGCATTGCACGCCTTTGCCGCTACGCCGAGGATGCTGTTGATGACGGCTTTGAGGTATTGATCCTTTCGGATCGTGCGGTTGATTCTGAGCATGCCCCTATCCCTACCCTGCTGGCTGTATCAGCAGTACACCACCATTTGATCCGCAAAGGTCGCCGTGGCGCTGTTGGCCTGGTTGTTGAAACCGGCGATGCCTGGGAAGTACACCACTTTGCTTGCTTACTGGCCTTTGGTGCTACAGCTATCAACCCGTACCTGGCGCTTTCAACTATTGAAACCCTTAAAGATAATGGCAGCCTTGAAACCAGCTACGATATCAAAAAGCTGCGGAATAACTACGTTAAATCTATTAACGATGGCTTGTTGAAGATCTTCTCGAAAATGGGGATCTCAACCTTACAGTCATACCATGGCGCACAGGTATTCGAGATCCTTGGTTTAAACAAAACCGTTGTTGACAAATACTTCCACGGTGCAGTTACCCGCATAGGCGGTTTAGGCCTCGATGAAATTGCCCGTGAAGCACTTTGCAAACACAAAATGGGCTTTGAAGCTAAAGGAGCTGACAACCTGTTACCTGAAGGTGGTATCTACCAGTGGAAACGCCGAGGCGAAGCCCATTTGTTTAATCCTACTACCGTTCACCTGTTACAGCACGCCACACGTACTAATAGCTACGAGGTATATAAAAACTATGCTAAGGCAGTAAACGAGCAAACTGAAAAACACTTCACCATCCGTGGTTTACTTGATTTTGCCCACCACCGCGAATCGATCAGCATTGATGAGGTTGAACCTGCAGAAAGCATCATGAAGCGTTTTGCTACAGGCGCCATGTCATTCGGCTCTATCTCACACGAGGCGCACAGCACCATGGCTATTGCCATGAACCGTATTGGCGGTAAAAGTAATACTGGTGAAGGTGGCGAAGACGAGATGCGTTACGACAAATTGCCAAACGGCGATTCGTTACGTTCTGCCATTAAACAGGTAGCATCGGGCCGTTTTGGGGTAACTTCAAACTACCTTACCAACGCCGATGAGTTGCAGATTAAAATGGCACAGGGTGCAAAACCAGGTGAAGGCGGTCAGCTGCCGGGCCACAAGGTTGACGACTGGATCGCTAAAACCCGTCACTCTACTCCGGGTGTAGGTTTGATCTCTCCTCCGCCGCACCACGATATTTACTCTATCGAAGATTTGGCACAGCTTATCTTCGATCTTAAAAATGCTAACCGTGCAGCCCGTATCAACGTTAAATTGGTATCAAAAGCAGGTGTAGGTACTATTGCAGCCGGTGTTGCCAAAGCACACGCAGACGTAATCCTGATTGCAGGTTATGACGGTGGTACTGGTGCATCGCCAATAAGCTCTATCAAACATGCTGGTTTACCATGGGAGCTTGGTTTAACCGAAGCTCACCAAACACTGGTACGTAATAAACTGCGCAGCCGTGTGGTACTACAAACAGACGGTCAACTGAAAACTGGTCGCGATTTGGCAATCGCAGCCCTGATGGGCGCCGAAGAATGGGGTGTGGCTACTGCTGCCCTTGTTGCCGGCGGTTGTATCATGATGCGTAAATGCCATCTGAACACCTGCCCTGTAGGTGTGGCTACTCAAGATCCTGAATTACGTAAATTATTCTCGGGCAAACCTGAGCATATCGTTAACCTGTTCCGCTTTATGGCCGAAGAGTTGCGTGAGATCATGGCCGAGCTTGGTTTCCGTACTATTCATGAAATGGTTGGCCGCGTACAGTTCCTGAAAGTGAAAGATAACCTGCAAAGCTGGAAAGCCAAAAAGATTGACTTGAGCGGCATCCTGCACCCGGTTACCAATACTAAAGGCATGACGCTTTACAACAGCGAATCACAGGATCATGGCATGGCCAATATCCTCGACTGGAAACTATGGGAAGCTGCGAAGCCTGCTATTGAAGATAAAACCCCGGTATTTGCCTCATTTGATGTGATCAACGTTGACCGTACCATCGGTACCTTGTTATCTAACGAGATCTCTAAAGTTTATGGTTCGGCTGGTCTGCCAGATAATACCGTTAACTTCAAATTTAAAGGTTCGGCTGGTCAAAGCTTTGCTGCTTTCACCACTAAAGGTGTTTCTTTCGAGCTGGAAGGCGAAGCTAACGACTATGTAGGTAAAGGTCTTTCGGGCGCTCAGATAGCCGTTTATCCGGCAGCTAATGCAACATTTGTACCTGAAGATAACATCATCATCGGTAACGTGGCCCTTTACGGCGCTACATCTGGCGAGTTGTTTGTAGGCGGTATGGCCGGTGAACGTTTCGCGGTACGTAACTCAGGTGCCACCACGGTTGTTGAAGGTATTGGCGACCACGGTTGCGAGTACATGACCGGTGGCCGTGCATTGATTCTTGGTAAAACAGGCCGCAACTTTGCAGCCGGTATGAGCGGCGGTATAGCCTGGGTTTATAACCCTGAAGGTACTTTTGCAGAAAATTGCAATACCGAAATGGTTGACCTTGACCCGCTAAGCGTACAAGACGAAGAGCAGATCCTCACCCTGCTGCGTAAACACATCACCTTAACCGGCAGCAAGCTGGCGCAAAAGATACTAAACAACTGGAATGAAGCATCAACCCAGTTTGTGAAAGTATTCCCGAGAGAGTATAAAAAAGTATTAGAGAAATTACAATATCAAACCATAGGCTAAGAAATGGGAAAACCTACAGGATTTCAGGAGTTTAATCGCGAACTTCCATCAAAAGTTCCGGCTGCTGAACGCGTTAAGAACTATAACGAATTTGTGAATTTATATACTGAAGAGAAGCTTAACCAGCAATCGGCCAGGTGTATGAATTGCGGTATCCCTTTCTGCCATTCGGGATGCCCCCTTGGTAATATCATTCCTGAGTTTAACGACGCCGTGTATCGTAAAAACTGGGAAGAAGCTTACCATATATTATCATCAACTAATAACTTCCCTGAGTTTACGGGGCGCATCTGCCCTGCTCCATGCGAATCTGCATGTGTGTTAGGCATCAACAAGCCGCCTGTTGCTATTGAGGAAATTGAGCGCCACATCATCGAGATCGCTTATGAGAAAAACCTTGTAAAACCAACTGCACCGCTTGTTAAAACGGGCAAAAAGGTAGCCGTTGTCGGTTCGGGCCCTGCGGGTCTTGCCGCAGCAGCCCAACTGGTAAAAGTTGGCCACACCGTTACCGTTTACGAACGTGATGACCGTGCAGGCGGCTTGCTTCGCTATGGCATCCCCGATTTTAAACTGGAAAAATGGGTTGTTGAGCGCCGCGTTGAAGTAATGGAAAAAGATGGCGTTGTATTTAAATACAACAGCGAGGTTGGTGTAAACGTAGCTGCTGATGAACTGGTACGTAACAACGATGCGGTGATTTTAGCAGGAGGTTCAACAATCCCGCGTAACCTTAACATTCCGGGCCGTGAGTTAAAAGGCATCCATTTTGCAATGGATTTCCTGAAACAACAAAACAAACGTGTTAGCAATATTGAAGTTACTGCCGAAGATATTATAGCTACAGGTAAAGACGTAGTGGTAATTGGCGGTGGTGACACCGGATCAGACTGTGTGGGTACTTCAAACCGCCAGGGTGCTGCATCAATCAAGCAATTTGAGGTGATGTTCCAGCCGCCGGCTCAGCGTACACAGCATATGCCATGGCCTACTTACCCAATGGTACTGAAAACTACCAGCTCACACGAGGAAGGTGCCGACCGTTTCTGGGGTGTTAATACTTTAGAATTTTTAGGCGATGAAGAAGGTAACCTGCGTGCCCTGAGAGTAGTTGATGTTGAATGGGAACAGGATTTTATGGGTCGCCCTGTAAAATTCCATGTAGTTGAAGGTTCGGAGCGTGAAATCCCTTGTCAGCGTGTATTCCTGGCTATGGGTTTCTTACATCCACAGCATGATACTTTCATCAGCCAGCTTGGCGTTGAAATTGACGACCGTAAAAACGTTAAAGCCAAAGAAGGTGTTTACCGTACCAACGTAAGCAAAGTGTTTACAGCAGGCGATATGCGCCGCGGACAATCATTGGTGGTTTGGGCTATATCTGAAGGCCGCGAAGCTGCCCGCAAGGTTGACGAGTTTTTAATGGGCCACTCTCTGCTGGAAAGCAAAGATGCTGTTAACCAGTTTGACCAGGTGTTTTAGTGGTAGAGATTGGAGGTTTGAGATCAGAGGTTAGTTACTTCTTTGAAGAGATCTCCCTGTCATATCATTTTTAATTACAAAGCCGGGTTTTGCCCGGCTTTGTTGTTTGTTCCGGTTTATCTTTCAATTTTGCCGGCCAATTCCTTATCATTTTGCTTTTTAAGATCTGGCAGCATCTTTTTTGCCTGCTTTTGCCAGTCCAAATCTTTATCAACTCGTTCATAATAAGTATGGTAGCTGCTAAAATCAAGCTTTGAAGCTCCCGGCGTGTACGGACCACTAACAGCCAGTTGCAAGTTATCGTCTTCTTCATCATAATAGCTCTTGTAGTTGAATACATAAAACAGTTTTCCCTTATCGGAGATTGTACCTAAAAGTTTTATGTGACTTGGGCTTTCATCTTCATCAGTGGCAATGGCGTTTTGATAAACGCATAATTTAGCAAAAGCTGCCTGTGTTTTATATTTTTCAGGAACCCTTGCAAGTTGTTTTTCTTTATCGAGCTCCAGCATCAGATCATAGCGTTGAGCGATGCTGTCCAAAAGCCTGTTCACTAAAATCTGACTTACCGGCAAACGATTTTTAATACGTGTAATTACAGCGGTTGGCAAATATTTTTCTATATCGTTTTGCTTTATTATCTTGTTGGTAAAACTAGCTGTTATGGGCTGCCCTTTAACTTTTTGCATTAGTGACAAGTAATAATAAACCGGCAAATACATTTTATTACTATCTTTTTTGCTCAACAGCTTATCAAGATCGCTATTGGCAAACGTTACTAAATCGTTAAAATGAGCACGGATAAAATCATCATATTGGCCCTTCTTATTCCCGGCTATTTTTTCAAATACCATCAATAAATTTGAACGGCAATCTTCACTTTTTAACAGTGGTATAATACGCTTATAATTAGCTACTACATAATCATTTGAATCAATAAGGGGCACAAATGAGTTATAATTGTATTCGGCTTTGGGTACCGGGACATTGGTGAGCAGGTCCAGATATACGTTATACCCTTTTTGTTTACCAATCTGAGCAATTGCCGCCAATATATCCGGCTTTACATTGGCGTTTATCTGCGAATTTTTATATACCGATGCAAGCACATCGATGGTCTTATCATCATGTGTTGATTCCAGTATACGTACCAGTTTATGGGTTGTTCCCTCATAGGTGCTGTCATTGGCGTAGCTTTTTTCAAGAGCTTTATAAACATAAGCCAACTCATCTTTGTTAAAATCATAATATGACAAGGCACCATGAGCGTATTTAAATTTGGTTGCATCGGTTGATGCCAAGCCATCAGCAATTTTGGATGCTTTTGAAGATGCCAGATCTATTGTATTAGTTGGCTTTATCTTCTTTACCGAATTATAAAACGCGTTACTGGTTTCGTTAAAAAGCTCCTCATCGGCCAGGTAACCTGTTAAATAAAACAGATCTCCGTTATCAATAAATATCCTGTTCCGTTTCCTGGTGCCGTTTTCCTTATTTTGAGTTATAAATTCATGCCCCTTGATGCCATTAACTGTTATGGTATCATCTTTCAAAAGGGTATCGGTGTATTTTATCCTTTTATGCGTAAAAGAATGAAATATGGAATCCACGCTTTTAGCGCGATAATATCCGCTTATTCGCGCATGTTCAATACCATATAACCCACCCGAAGCAATGTTGGTTGAATACATTGTTACCGAATTACCAAAAGCAGAAGCATAACTACTATCAACAACACTTTTTTCTTTTTGAAATACTCCTGCTGTGAAATTGCCGCCATCAACAGGATATTGATCCATTACCGCCTTATTATAGGGTAAAAGCTTAAAGGATTCAAAAAAGTCGTCGTTAGTTTTATCATCCTTAGCCCCAGGCTGCAAATTTTGTCTTAATAGCACATAAGTGCGGTTACCTCTCAACAGCAATTGTATTTTGCAGTAATATTTTTCGGCCATAAGCACCTCTTCTTCCAAGCCCTCGTATCCCTCTTTTATAATTTTATGGGGAGCTTTGATGATTTTGGTGGCATTACCAAATAATTGGTTCATATTTCCAAACAATGCTTTCCTGTCAGCAAGATAAGTGCCTTTAGGATAATCGTTATACCTGATGATGTAATTTTCGATATTATTCGTATCGATAGCCATTAAAAGATGGATGCGATAAGGCTCACTCAACGAATCTCCGGATGGAAGTTCCTTTAATATTGGTTGGGGATTGCCCGGCAAATGAACAGAAAACGCAGCCGTATCATTTTTATAAGTTATCCAGGCTGGATTAGATTTTGGAACCGGTTTGAATGTTTGAAATGAATCAAAAAACCTGTTTACGTAAGGTGAACGGATAGTTGACAGCTTCAACCCTGCATAAACCATATATAAATAATCGTTTACAACCATGAACCTTGCACGCAGGGTTTGCCCCTTGGTTTGCATTATCAATTCACGTACTTTCTGACCATTTACAATAATGGTATTCTGACTCAAAACCCGATCTTCTGATTTCTTTTTGAAGTTGCCGGTCATATTGTTTAATACCTTTTCCGCATCAACAGGTTTAAGACCCGATCCTATTTTTGTAGAATACACGCCCATAAAAACCTCGTTGGCTATATCAGCATAAATAACGGTAGGCATTTCATAAAATATTTTTGTTTTAACAGGCGCAAAAGGCAGGTTTATGGAGAAGCCATCACTTTCATATTTGTAGATTTCCCAGTTAGATTTGGTAAAATCGGTATTAAATTTATCAGCAACGCCGGTAAAACTGGCTTTAACATGTGTAACCGTGTAGCCCGCGTTTCGCAGCAAGGCTATTAAACCGTGCCCGCCAGGTAAATGCGCAGCTCCCACCGCCGAAAACATAGTTTGATTATGAATATGATTAACAATACTGTTAAACATGACCTTGTTTCGTGTGATAAGCTCGTCATCGTTCAACTGTTCCTCGGTCATAAACGCCTTCATATTATCAAGGTTACCGGCACTATATAACCTGATCATAGTTTCTATAGCGTCAAGATATCTTGCGTCGCTCCCTTTATCTTCTTCTACCAGGTCTTTTACACGTTCTTTGATATTTGACCGCAGGCCAAAGTAACTATCAAACTGTTCGGCCGTGTTCTCCAGTCCATAAACTTCTTTACCGAGGCTTTGGGCTACTCCATACAAATAAGCATCAACAACCGCGGCCTTATCGCCCGGTTTATCATATTCGGGCCGCATTGCCGCTTCAAGGCTCATCGGGTCCATATTACCCATATCATAACCCTTTTTCTGTTTAAAGCGCTTTGAAAGTTTAGCATACTCTGTAGGCGAAAGCCATTTGCGAAGGCTGCGCAAACTATCGCGTGAGCCGAGCTGATTAAACATGGTTTTAATCAGGGTATCGGGCTGTACCTCCAGGGCAAAAGCCGAAGTATTTTTGATTGCCAGCATTACCGAATCGCTAAAACCAAAGGCACGCTTATCTTTTACGTGCATGGTACCAAACAAATACGAAGACTGAGTTAAGCCTTTTCCGCTAATGCGCCACAGCAAGGTATAATTACTTCTTTGCTGGGCCGAAACTAACGACGAAATTATAAACAATAATAAAAAAGTGTAGTATCTTAATTTTGAACAAGCTGTAAGTGATCTAAAAAAAGAGGGTTTTGATAAGTAAAATTTGATCATATAAAATTGTAACAGGTTTAAGCAAGCACTAATATAAAAGATATTGGCATATCGAGTATTCCGAAGCGATAACTTTATGCAAAATTAACAAGCAATAATAAAAAGGCACCTGTTGGGGAACAAGTGCCTTTGGAATAAATAGGATTACGATATTGTTTTTTTACTTCTCCAGATAATCTTTAAGCGATACGCCCGTAATATGTGTCCAGCCGGCAACAAAATTTTCTTTTTTGAAGGAATCCAACGGCGGGAAAGTTTCCAGACCGCTATGGGTGAGGATTAATTTGGTGCCATTCCCTTCAGGAAAAAGTTCCCACGTAACTTCCGAGTCGCCGTCGTAGCCATCATATCGCCAGGTATAAGCAATAGTTTTACCCTCAACAACTTTAGTTACCCGGCACAGGTGACGGTATTGAAAATTATCCTTATCTCCCGCCGTAAATTCAAATTCAAATCCTACCTCGGGTTTAAATTCGGCAAGGTCAAAATACCATTCTTTCATTTTTTCTTTAACGGTAATGGCTTCCCATACCTTTTGAATGGGCGCCGAATAAACACGTTCAATTACAAATGGTTGTGTGCTCATAGTTTGCTGTTTTTATGGTTATCTGTATTTTGTTCGTTGGTTAAAAAAGCGTCGAGGGCATCCAGTTTCTGCGTCCAAAACCGGCGGTATTGCTCTGCCCAGTCTGTAACTTGCTTTAACTGTTTCAAATCGGCATGGCAATAGCGTTCCCTCCCCTGTTGCTTAATAATGAGCAAACCGCATTCGGTTAATATTTTTATGTGTTTGGATACGGCCGGCCTGCTGATATCAAAATTATCGGCCACGGCATTAAGGTTCATTTGCCGGCTGGCCAGCAGGTTAATGATCTCACGACGGGTTGGGTCGGCAATGGCCTGGAAAACATCTCTTCGCATAGTAACAGAACGGAAACATGAAACCGTTCGGTTACAAATATAAATGAAACCATTTGGTTACGCAATATCTATTTTAATTTTCTTAAAAAGACGCAACACGCACCTACAGGGTGCTACTTTACTTTCAACATACTTATTTACAAGCATATGCAATACACCCCTATCCTCAAATCATTTCATTATTCGCCAAATAAGCGATATGGTCAGCAAGCAGCAGCGCCTATACCATAGGTAATTTTACGTAGTGAAAATTGGGTGATTATACCTATTTCGGGGTATTGCTTTTTACCATATTTTTATCCCACCTGAATGTTTAATGCAATTTAATACAATGGCAATACGTATAGTATCTATAAAAACCGACAGCGCACCGCACGATAACCCGTATGTGGCCATCGACTCACTTGAATGGATCAACGAGCGGATCAATGTAAAAGGCCTCACCGAAAGGTCGAAACTTTATGACTGGATAAAACATGAGGATGGTGAGGCTTACATTATTGATGACAAAGGCAATAAAACCAGCTTGATCCCTGCTGTTTGCCCCAAGGGCAACAAGTATGTGAAGACTGTTTACGACGAATCGAAACCCGACTATCTGCTCGGCTTACCGGAATGTGCCTGAAATGTTGCTACCAGTTTTTAAAAGGATGAACGCTTAACCTGGCATTATAATACCGATCATCGCCGGTTACCTCAGTTGTTACCCATGGCGGCAGTTCAAACTCTTCATCCTCGCTGCCAAGTTCAATTTCGGCCATCAGTAAGCCCTGGTTATCGCCTAAAAACTCGTCAACTTCCCAAAGTTTACTGGCATAAATAATGCGGTAGCGGTATTTTTCCAACTCGGAGGCGGCAAAATTATCAAGCAACTGAACGCCATCGGCTGCGGGAATAGTATATTCAAACTCGCTTCGGCTAAAACCTGCTGTACTTCCTTTTATAGTGATATATGCTTCGGTATCAGTAACCCGTACCCTTATTGTTTTCTTTTCATCACTAAAAATATACCCCTGCCTGAAATACATTGCCTCAGGCTTTGTTACCAGCTGCCATTTTTCCCGATCTACCAAAAATTTACGTTCTATTTCAATTGCCATCAGCTTATATCAGATTTACTTACAATCTGCAATTTTAGCATTATTTAACATTTGGGCATTGGTAAATATCATATATTTATAATATATCGAACCTATATGCTAATTGCTAAACCTTTTACAAATTTAACCTGCATTGTATTGACTTTGTTTTGCCTTGGCTGTAAACACCGCAACATTGTTAAACATGACGGCGAAAAAGATCTGATCTCATTTAAACCTGTCTTTGGCATCAGCTATACCGAAATTGCGCGGCGCTCACAAAACGGGCTATCATTTAACCATTTTGGTTACCAGTTAGAACCGGAATGGAAAATGCGATTTGTTTCAAATGATTCTACCAGTATCTATAGCCCAACAAAAAAACAGTTCATCAATTTTCCCCTTACCCGTGGTTATGACTCTATTTTTAATACGGCCCGCACCTGGCTCAAAGTTAAAACCATGACAAAAGACAGCATGATCATTGAATTGCTCAAGGCCTATGCAGATTCGGTTGACACTCGCGGCGCTAAAGTTTACATGGTTTTTTATGCGGATAAGTATATAAACAATGTACTTCATGGCGATTTAAGCAAATGCAAAAGTCCCAGCCGAAGGGATACTGTATATATACAATCATTAACCAATGCAGCCAATAAAGATTTTACCAAAGCATTTGCCGCAAGACAACCTGTTGAACTCGAAAGCAAAAGCCCGCATGTTACTTTTAGTAAACGCCATACAGAGCCCACCATGCTCAACAACTTCGATACTTCCTATGATTATATGAACCCCGAGTTTGATATTACCATCGATAAAGCATACAGCAATTTTTACTATTCATTCTCCATGTTTATTGATCCGGCCGGGCAAATACATTATGGAAAACCCCTTACGGTATTTACAGAAAAAAGCTACGAGGAAAATTATATTCACCTCTCTACAGCGGTAATGAACAGTTACCTTAAATACTACCTGAACTTTATTCCCGGTAAAACACTTGGTATAGTGCATACCAGTGAGATAGCCGTTCATGTTACGGGAAACCGGGGCGTATAGATTCAAGTCACGAGGTTATGTAACCTCCTCGTTTTAGCGTTCATAATAAGTCATATATTTAACAAATACCTATATGATAACTAACAAATCTATAGCAAAATTAACCTGCATTGTTTTGGCTTTGCTTTGCATGGGCTGCAAACAACGTAACATTGTTAAACACAATGGCGAAAAAGACCTGATTTCGTTTAAACCTGTATTGGGTATCAGCTATACAGAAATAGCGCGCAGATCAGATAACGGGCTGTCATTTAATAACTCCGGTTATCAATTAGAGCCGCAATGGAAAATACAATTCGTTTCCGATGACTCAGTCAGCATTTACAGCCCGACAAAAAAACAATTTATCAATTTTCCGCTTACCCGCGGATACGATTCCGTTTTTAATACCGCCCGCAGCTGGTTAAAAATTAAGACCATGACTAAGGATAGCATGATCATCGAAATGCTTAAAGCTCGCGGCGATTCAGTTGATACCCGTGGCGCAAAGGTTTATATGGTTTTTTATGCCGATAATTATATTAAAAACACACTTCACGGTGATTTGAGCAAATGTAAAAGCCCTAACCGCAAAGACTCGATATATATAAAGCAGTTAGCCGAAGCTGCCAATAAAAACATTAAAAAAGCTTTTGCAGCCCGCCAACCGGTTGAGCTTAGCAGCAGCAGTAACCGGATAAAAATAAAAAAACTCCATACCGAGCCAACCATGCTCAACAATTTTAACCCATCCGACTATATGCGCCCCGAGTTTGACATCACTATTGACAAAGCCTATGCAAACTTTTACTATTCGTTCTCAATTTTTGTTGACCCCGTGGGGCGGATGCATTATGGTAAACCCCTACGGGTATTTTTCGAAGAAACTCAAAGGGTAAGCAATACCCATCTTTCAAAAGCCGTAATGGAAACTTACCTCAAGTTTTATCTTGATGTGAAGCCAGGCAGTACACTTGGCATTGTGCATACCAGCGAGATTGCAGTAAACGTTACCGGCAAAAGTGGCTTATAATGATATCGGTCCATTTTTTAGCCATTTATCAAATTATCTATATCTTTAGCAGCAATGCTACTTATCAATCTTAAAAAGTTAAAACCGGCAGCATTTGGGCTGCTCATCATTATATCTGCCTTTATTTCAGGTTGCGGCAGCGGCTCTTCAGGTAACAAGAAAAGAGAGTTGATCTCCTTTAAACCTTACAATGGCATCAACTACTCTGAAGTATCCAGACGTCAAAAAAATGGCCTCTCGTTTAACGAATACGGTTATCAACTGGAGCCGCAGTGGAAGCTAAAATTTGTTTCAGACGATTCGATAAGCATTTTCAGTCCAACAAAAAATGCATTTATTAATTTCCCGCTAACACGTGGCTATGATTCAATCTTCAACGCAGCGCGCTCATGGTTAAAGATAAGGCAAATCAATAAAGACAGTATCACCATGGAGATCCTGATCCAGAAAGGGGATTCACTTGATGTTAAAGGCACCAAGGTGTTCATGCGATTTTTTGCTGATAATTATGTAAAAAACGTTTTGCACACCGATACCGCTACATTAAGAAGGCCAAGCCGTGCCGATACAGTATTCATCCGTTCGCTTGCCGCTAAAGCAACTGCAGATTATACCAAGGCTTTTGCAGCCAGACAGCCAGCTACAATAACCAGCAATAGCCCGCTGGTAACCGTATCTCGCCGCACTACCAAACCGGACATACTTAATAATTTCGATAACTCTGATGACTACCTCGACCCTACTTACGACATTGTGATCAAAAATGCCTATAAGGATTTCTATTTTTCCTTCACCATGTATGTTGATGATAAAGGTAGTTTGTACTACGGTGCCCCGCTTGTCGGATTTAACGGCGACCAGGAAAGAGAAGCCGATTATATTCATACCTCAAAAGCCGTTGTGGACAGCTACTTTAAATTTTACCTTAATGTAAAGCCTGGTACAACCCTGGGCATCATCCACTCAAGCATGGTCTCGGTACATGTTGAGGGCAAGGCCAAAACTGCAGCCAAGTAACAATTGTGCTATTTTGTATAAGCGTATAGCTTTTAGCGTTTAACTTTCGCAAGCGGCTAAAAAAAGCATTTGTAAAAAAGTGTTAAATAAACAGCCGCTAAAAATGCAATACGGCTAAATGTTTATATTAGCCCCTGTTACTTCTTTAACTTATATTGATGATCATACGTCGATTTTTACTCCTATTATGCCTGTTAACCGCATTTGGCGCATCTGTTTTTGCCCAGCAGGATAGCATCCCCCTAACAACCATAATCGAAAAAACAAGCAAGTTTATCAGCAGCTACCCTATCGAGAAAGTTTACCTGCATACAGATAAACCTTATTACGCTGTTGGCGATACCATTTGGTTTAAGGCCTATGTAACCATTGAAAAGCACCAGCCGTCAGCATTGAGCCGCATAGTTTATGTCGACCTGATCAACAACCGCGATTCCGTAGTTGAGAGTCAGCGCATCGCGGTTACAAATGGTTTTGCAAGTGGTAACATTGTACTTAACGGCGATACTTATAAACAGGGAGCTTACCGCCTGCGAAGCTACACCAACTGGATGCGTAATTTTGACCCGGATTATTTTTATGACCATACTTTTAATGTTGGCAACGCCATAGATAACCAGGTACGCACCAACATCACTTATAAAAGTTCAAGCAAAAGAACAGGCGTTAAAGTTGATGCCACCATCCTTTACAAAGGGCCGGACAACAGTCCGTATGCCAACAAAAAAGTAAACTGGCAACTGATGAAAAACGGCGACCCCGTAAGCAAAGGCCACGGCGTTACAGACGATAAAGGCGTATTGCAGGTTGACCTGCCCGAAAGCCAGGCCGATGTAATTACCGGCGGTATCCTGGTTACATCCATTGACGTTGGCGACCGTAAAACCATTAGCAGCAGCTTTTCAATGCGTACTGCAGTAAAAGGTTATGATGTACAGTTTTTCCCCGAAGGTGGCCAGTTAACCAATGGGATTCGTACTAAAGTTGCGTTCAAAGCCATAGCTTCAAGCGGTTTGGGTGTAGACATTAAAGGAACGATAGTTGACGATAAAGGCGCCGAAATAGCCCAGATCAGCAGCGCGCATTTAGGCATGGGAATTTTCGCCATCACGCCGGATCTTGAAAGATCATACAAAGCGAACATTACTTTCCCGGATGGATCACAGGCTACCTATAATTTGCCTCGCGTACAATCAATGGGAATAAATATTGCCGTTTACAACAATGACCCAACCAATCTTACTGTAAAAATATCGGCTAACGACCTGTTCTTTCAGCGTAAAAAAAACAAAAGCTTTTACCTGGTGGCGCAAGGCGGTGGCGTTATTTACTACGCGGCGCAAACTGTATTGCAAAGCACAGTTTATTCGGCCAATATCCCTAAAAGCAAGTTCCCCACAGGTATTGTGCAGGTAACGCTGTTTTCATCGGGCGGGTATGCTCTGTGCGAGCGGATTGTGTTTATTCAGCATAACGACCAGATGAACCTCGCCCTTAAAACTGATAAACCATCATACACTACAAGGGGCAACGTTAAGATCACTGTATCGGCAAAAAACAATACAACCCCGGCCGAAGGCAGCTTTTCGGTAGCTGTTGTTGATGATGGTACAGTACCGTCAAATGAAGATGCAGAATCAACCATATTGAGTAATATGCTGCTCACCTCCGATCTGAAAGGATACATCGAAAAACCGAACTATTATTTCAATAAACCTGATGATGAAAAACTGACCAACCTGGATATTTTGATGCTTACCCAGGGTTACCGTCGCTTTGATTATGAGGATATACTGGCCGACAAAAATCCGCCTATATACCTGATGCCGGAGCAAGGCATTGACGTAACAGGAACATTGAGGACCAATGCAGGTCTTCCGGTAGCCAAAGGCAGCTTAAGGTTGCTCATTCCAGATAAAAACTTTTCGGCAGAAACAATTACCGATATGTCGGGCAATTTTAAATTCTCAAACGTGAATGTGCCGGATACATCAAAAATTACCCTGAGCGCCCGCAACAACCCTAACGGACGCAACATGGTCATATCGGTTAATGGCGAAGCTTATCAAAAACTGAGCAAAAACAACAACATCCCCGATGAGATCCTGAATATTGACAGTACTTTCCGTCCTTATTTACAAAACAGCTATAAGCAATATCAAAGCTCACGCACTATAAAGGAGGTTGTTGTAAAATCAACCAAGATCGTAAAAAAAGCCAGCCATGCCGATTATGGCACCTTCTCAGGTTTACCTATGCAGGCCGATCATGAAGTATCGGCACAACAATTGCAGGGCTGCCCTTTGTTGTTAAACTGTTTATCAACCATGGCAATGGGCCTTACCTATATCGACAACAATTTTTACGTTACCCGCGATTACAATGCAGGCGGCCGCACCCCTGTGCAGGTATATGTAGGCAGCCTGCCTGTTGATGCCAACTTTTTATCAAGCATACAATCGAGCGAGGTTGAATCTGTAGAGATCTTTTTAAATGATGGGGTAAGCGGCATCAACCGTAGTACCCAAACCAAGGGTGTACTGGTGATTAACAAAAAGGTTGTTAAAAAACAAAAGATAACACTTGCACAATTACAGGAACTTATTCCCAAGCAAAATGTGATCACTTTTGCAGTGCAGGGCTACACTAAAGCCAAAGAGTTTTACTCGCCTAAATATGATGTAACCAAAGCAGGCACGCTTGGCGGCGATTTGCGTAATACTATTTATTGGAAACCTAACGTAATTACCGATAAAGCAACCGGCACTGCAACCATCAGCTTCTTTAACAGCGATCAGCGCGGCTCATACCGTGCTATAATTGAAGGGATTGACGCCGAAGGTAATATCGGCCGAAGTGTGATACATTATAACGTAAAATAAGATAACTCACCCCCGGTTATTATACTTTGAAAACCCTGATCGCTTAAGCAGCAATCGGGGTTTTCCATTTATACCTATTCAGTGTTTTTTTCAAAAAGCTTTAAGCCTTGTGCATTCAGCTTTTACCTATTAATAGTTATATTAGTACAACCAATTAATTTAAACATATCATCATGAATTTTCAACTTATCAACTGGCTGGCCGTTGTGGTTGCAGCATTATCCGCGTTTTTAGTTGGCGGTATCTGGTACTCTCCTGCGCTGTTTGCCAGTGCATGGATGGCAGATAATAAACTAACCAGTGCCGAATTACAGGCTTCCAATAAAGGCAGGGCCTTCGGCTTTACAGCCTTCTTTTCTATCATTATGGCTGTAAACCTTGCTATATTTTTAGCCGATGCAAAAACTGATCTTGCCTGGGGAGCGACAGCGGGTTTTCTTGCGGGCATCTGGACGTTTTGCGCTATCGCTATTCACAGCCTGTTTGAGCTCAAAAGCTGGCGGCTGATCTTCATAAACGGCGGTTACAGCGTGGTATCCCTAACCCTGATGGGCTTAATATTAGGTGCCTGGAGATAAGATGGTTCACTAATAGAAAACGAATTTATGCGAATTGCACAAATAGTCATCAAGCTTTAATTCGTGTAATTCGTTCACACCCATTAGTGCAATTAATGTAGGTTCAAAATGACATTGATGTTATATAATCCATGAACAATACCGGTACTTTTTAGTTGAACTTTACAGTAGTCAATCCAAAATACATTACCATGGCAAGCACAACAAGTTCATTTGAAAAGACATTCACCATTGGTGGCGACATTACCATTAATCGTTTAGGTTACGGCGCAATGCGTATTACAGGTTCCGGCATCTGGGGACCGCCGAAAGATAAAGACGAAAGCATCCGTGTGTTGAAGCGCGCTATTGAACTCGGTGTAAATTTTATTGACACAGCCGATAGCTATGGGCCAAATGTATCGGAAGAATTAATTGCCAAAGCCCTGCACCCATACCCTACCGACCTCCTGATAGGTACCAAAGGCGGCTTATTACGTACCGGCCCTAACGAATGGCCTGTGGACGCCTCGCCGGAGCATTTAAAGGAGGCTCTTGAGGGCAGTTTGAAACGCCTCCAGGTTGATCGTATAGATCTGTACCAGCTACACCGCATTGACCCTAAAGTTCCTGCCGAAAAATCATTTGAGTTTTTGCAAAAAGCACAGCAGGAAGGTAAGATCAGGCATATAGGCTTATCTGAAGTAAGCGTTGAGGATATCAAGCTTGCCCAGCAATACTTTGAAGTAGTATCAGTACAAAACATGTACAGCGTTGATAACCGCAAATGGGAGGCCGAACTGGAATACACCCGCGATCATAACATCGCCTTCATCCCATGGTTCCCGCTTGGCGGCGGCAACGTACAGGGCGAAGACATATTAGGCCGTATTGCCGCCAAACACGATGCTACCATTCATCAAGTGGCATTAAGCTGGTTATTGCATCATTCGCCAAACATTCTGCTTATCCCCGGCACATCAAGTGTTAAACATTTGGAGGAAAATATGAGAACCGCCGATATTCAACTGTCAGATGATGATACAGATGTATTGAACAGCCTATCTGAAGCATAAATAAACCATTTGAAGAGCTAAAATTAAAAGGATGTCATTAATTTGGCATCCTTTTAATTTTGAATCAAATTGAAAGGAATGAACACCGGCAGCTATTATGAAACATCAATCCTAAATGAAAAGTAAAGAAGAAATACTAAACAACTATAACACTACAGGCAAGGATGGCCTGCCGGAAATATCAGCCGAAGACCTGCTCAACGCTATGGAAGCCTACAAACAACAATGGGCCGAAGCGGCTTTTAACGCAGCAAGGAAACAAAGTAACGAAGCTTACGAGTTTGAAACTTTTAATGATTTTATGGCGAGTACCCAGGCTAAGGAACAGGTACAG
Organism: Mucilaginibacter rubeus; assembly: GCF_014643835.1. Classification (GTDB taxonomy): domain Bacteria; phylum Bacteroidota; class Bacteroidia; order Sphingobacteriales; family Sphingobacteriaceae; genus Mucilaginibacter; species Mucilaginibacter rubeus. The sequence continues at coordinate 650,198 of NZ_BMKD01000002.1, forward strand.
GATGACTTCAGTGCTATGATAACCGCGGTAGCTGATAATGTAGTCGCCAATTTTTTGCCCGATGACAGTTCGATAAATGAGTTTGATTTTAATTTTACGATGCAGGGCAAAGGTTATACTGCTTTTTATACTAAAGATGATCAGGGATACTGGCAAATGAGCAGATGGGCGGAGCAATAGGCAGTAGGCAAGTTTTGAGTTAGCTTTTTGCAGTGAAAATCTGTTTGACGTTCTGTGATTCGCTGTCCGAAGTCTCTGGCTTCGAACAGCGGAGTTTTTTGTCACTGCAAACTGCACACTAATGACTGCAAACCGCCTTAAACGTCGGCCGCTTTAAAGGGCTTTACATCAACGCTTTCCCATACTTTTTGAGTAACATACGGATCATTTTGTTTCCAGACTTCCATCTCTTCGTCGGTTTCAAACTGTACTATCATGGTTGAGCCTATCATCTTGCCTTCTTCGTTCAGCATAGCTCCTCCTAACACAAAATTACCATTGGCTTTTAAAGCCCTGGCACCATCAAGATGATGAGGGCGGGCACCTAACCGACGTTCAAATGCTTCGGCATCGGTATAATCGTAGGCGGTAACGAGGTATTGTTTCATGGGTATCTATTTTAATTGGTATTTAAATAACATGCATGCAGTTTTTGCGCATGCATGCTTTTATCAGGTCCGAATATCTGCAAAACTATCCCATTAAAATAAATTAAAAATTAAATTAAATTTATAACTGTAAAGTTGACAATTTTTACAATATTTGTTTCCCGAAAAACCAACCTGAATAATGAAGAATAATTTGCACCAGGAATTTATTAAGATCTTTAACAAAGAAGCAGACAACGCGTACTTTTCGCCCGGTCGTGTAAACCTTATTGGCGAACATATTGATTATAACGGTGGTTTGGTTATGCCATGCGCCATTACTTTTGGTACTTATTTACTAACCTCCCCTAATGAGGATGGCGTTTTCCGCTTCAGGAGTTTAAATTTTAGTGAGCAAAAAGATATTCCGTTGCAAATCAGTTATGAAAAAACCGGCGAAAACTGGTTTAACTTTCCTATTGGTGTTATTGACCGCTTTATTAAGGATGGTCACCCGTTAAAAGGCCTGGATATGTTATTTTATGGCGATATCCCAATTGGCTCGGGTTTGTCATCATCAGCTTCTATCGAGGTGGTTACCTCCTATGCACTTAACGACTTGTTTAACAGCGGCTATAGCAAGCTCGACCTGGTTAAACTGTCAAAAGATGTAGAAAACAACTTTATAGGTGTTAACTGCGGTATTATGGACCAGTTTGCAGTTGCCTTTGGCGAAAAGAACAAAGCCCTGATGCTTAACTGCGATACCCTGGATTACCAGGCGGTTGACAGTAATCTTGGCGATTATGTACTTGCCATTATCAACACAAATAAACCCCGCAAACTGGCCGAATCAAAATATAACGAACGCGTAGAGGAGTGCCAGGCAGCCCTAATGGCCTTGCAACAGCAACTGGACATTAAATATCTTTGCGAGATCAATAGCACTACTTTTGAGCAATACAAACACCTGATAACCGATCCGGTTGTGTTGAAACGCGCCAAACACGTAATTGAAGAGAACGACCGTGTAAAACTGGCCGCAACAGCCCTTGCAGATAACAACCTGACCGAGTTTGGCAGGCTGATGTACGCCTCACATGATTCCCTGCGCGATTTATACGAAGTAAGCGGTGTTGAACTGGATGCCGTTGCCGAATATAGCAAAACCAACCCTGATGTTGCGGGTGCCCGTATGACGGGTGCAGGTTTTGGCGGTTGTGCCATTGCCCTGGTAAAAGGTGATGCGTACGATAATTTCAGCAAAGAAATAACCGAATATTACACGCAAAAAATAGGATATGCCCCATCTGTTTACAGCTCGCTTATCGGCGACGGTGTAGGTGTATTGGCTTCAGTGCTTAACTAACGGCTTTTTTGTATTTTTGCATTTGGTTCATAGTTGATAGTTCATGGTTCATAGCCTGTTATTAAACACATATTGGCTATGAACTACGGTCTATGAACCATGAACTAAAGAGTATGCGCAAATTAAAATTGGATGAGCTGAACCGGGCTACGGTTGATGAATTTAAAGCACAGGATAAATTGCCGGTAGCCGTGGTGCTGGATAACGTGCGGAGTATGCACAATATTGGCTCTATTTTCCGCACCTCTGACGGTTTTGCGGTTGAACAGATTTGCCTTTGCGGTATTACAGCCCAGCCCCCTCACCGCGAAATTGAAAAAACAGCCCTTGGCGCAACCCAATCAGTAAACTGGACTTATTACGAAACTCCTTTGCAGGCTGTTGAACAATTACGTAACGATGGCTACCAAATCATAGCCATTGAACAAGCCGAAAACAGCACCATGCTTCACGAGTTTAAACCCGCTGAAGATGGCAAATACGCCCTGATTTTTGGTAACGAAGTAAACGGTGTAAGTGATGAAGTAATGCAAGCGATTGACGCCTGTATTGAGATCCCCCAGTTTGGCACTAAGCATTCGTTTAATATTGTAGTATCGGCAGGCATCGTGCTTTGGGATTTTTTTGCTAAGATGGCGATATAGAACCTCACCCAAACCCTCTCCAAAGGAGAGGGCTTAAAAAATTGCTTCTTAAAGTCTCCCCCCTCGGGGGAGATTTAGAGGGGGTTACTTCCTCAACACATAAAACGACATTTCCTTCCTCGTTACAAAACCGAGCTTTTCATACACTTTAATAGCCCTTTCATTTTCACTTTTCACATGCAGAAATGGAATTTCAGAAGCTGCTTTGATCCGCTTAGCCTGGTTTAACAATAATTTGCCTGCATAACCACGCCCCAGATAATCGGGGTGTGTACAAACTGCGCTGATCTCGGCATAGGGTGCAGGGTTTAAGCGCTGGCCGGCCATAGCAACCAACTTATCTCTATCAAATATGCCGTGATAATGTCCAAACTCAATAGTTCGCTCTATAAAGGGGCCAGGATTGGTTAGTTGAGTAAGTTCAATCATTTGGTGTACATGTTGCTCTGTAAGCGGCAACAGATCGTCATCAGCAAAACCAGCAGGCACCTCTCCCTCAAAAACCATCTGCAGACACTTCAGATAGTGTACTATGTTCCACTGCTCCGGGATTACAACATCATGTGGTGCAATAAATATAAAGTGGCTTTCAAAAGGAATGGTATCGTAAAGCAGGTTGAAATTTTCCGCAGATATTTCGGGAATAGCAACAAAAGGCGAAACCTCCTTCGGGAAATATTTAGCTATATCATTACCGCCCGCAAAAGCTTTATTACCGGTGCTAAGGGCGTTCCAGGCCGGGTTGTCAAGTACATGTTCCATCAAGGCAAAGCTATTAAAAATACCATGCAGCAGGGTTTGGGCTTGTCATTCAATTTTAATTTATTGCTTACATTAGCTTTATCCATTATAAAACGTTTACAATGAATGCCCTTGCTAAAAAACTGCAGATCAAACCAAATTCACGCTGGTTGTTGCAAAATGCGCCCGCAGGTTACCAGGATAGCTTGTCTCCCCTGCCGGATAATGCCAGCCTTGTATTTAACACCGAAGGCGAATTTAACGGTATCCAGCTATTTGTGACCAACAGTACAGAACTGACATCCGAACTTAAGGTAATCACCCCCTTACTTAAAGACGATACTGTTTTCTGGATCATCTACCCTAAAAAAAGTTCAAGTATCCAAACAGATCTGGAAATGATGAGCAGTTGGGACGCCCCTGCTCTGTATGGCTTACGGCCTGTAGCATCAGCTGCTGTTAACGAAGTATGGACTGCATTGCGCTTTCGGCCGGTTGAAGCTGTAAAAGTTTCTGAAGGACGAAATGAGGCTGTACGAAATAATGAGTACGGCGATTATATTGACGTGGATAATAAAATAGTAACCCTCCCTGATTACGTAAAAGAAACATTGGAGCAACATCCGGCAACGCTTGACTACTTTCAATCGCTGGCTTACAGCCATAAAAAGGAGTATGTACTTTGGATCCTTACAGCCAAACAGGAAAAAACCCGCCAGGACCGCTTAACTAAAATGGTGGAAATGCTGCAGAATAAAAAGAAGAATCCTTCGGATAAATAAAAAATTTCAAATGGTTACTAAACAAAAGCGCCCTGCATTTTCAACAAATACAGGGCATTTTTATGTTTAGTTTTATTTACCAGCCAGAGCCTTTTTTAGCATTACCATTTTTGATATGCTCTTCGGCAGTTGCTTTGCCCATGATGGCAGCCATTTTGTTACCTTCACTGTCAGTTCCTGTTGCAATGTATCTGCCCGATTTTACGTCGATAACGGGATTGATCATTGGTACATTTTTAGTTTTTGTTTTCACTGAATAAGCGGTGATGCCACTTCCTTTTTCTGTTGCCATGATAAGTTTCTTTTGTTTTTTAATGTTAACCCCATTTAAACTGAATTGTTTTCAGCACAGGTATAATTGGTTTCTATGCGTAAACATGCATCATTTTTTTTTAATTAAAAATAGCTGGGATAAATAATTTGTTAACAGATTTAAGTTTGTGTTAATAACGAATATACCATCGTATCCTCAAAACGACCGTTATACAAATGATCTTCCTTAAAATAAGCCTCCTGCACAAACTTATTTTTGAGCAATAATTTAATTGAAGCGAAATTCGCCGGACTTACATAAGCTCCTATAGAATGCAGTTTCATCACATTAAAACCATAGTCGATAGCGGCTGTTATTGCCTCCTGCATGAGCCCCTGACCCTGGTATACCGGGTTTAAAAGGTACCCGATCTCGGCACGGTGACTGTCTTTCTCTATCCGCCAAAAACCTATGCTCCCAATATATTTATTATTGTTTTTCAGGCAGATACACCAGGTAATACCATCATTTTTGCCAAGCAGGTCTTCTATCACGTCTATCAGTGCAACAGCGTCATCAATGGTTTTGTTGATTGGCCGGTGAATGTACTGCATCACGGTTTCGTTCGATCTCATTTCAAACAAATCGGCAGCGTCATCACGGGTAAAACGCCTTAATATAAGGCGCTCAGTTACCAAAACAGGAAACGGATTAAAGTTGGGACTAAGCATAAATAATGTTAATAACCGGCTGCGTTAGCGGCATTTTAAATAAAACTGTCCGCCTCGCGATATGCTTTAATTAATGCAAGCTCACCTTCTTTTCCTGTTCCGGCTGTGCCATGTTCCATACCCATTACGCCTTTATAGCCTTTATTATAAATGTGTTTGAATATGTTTTTATAATTAACCTCACCGGTTCCCGGTTCTTTACGGCCGGGGTTATCTCCTATCTGGTAATAGCCTATCTCATCGTAAACCAAATCAAGTGTCGGGATAATATTACCCTGGTTACGCTGGACGTGATACATATCATACAGGATCTTACATGACGGACTTCCCACAGCCTTACAGATAGCATAGGCCTGGTCGGGTGTACGCAGGAACAGATCCGGATTATCGCTTAGCGGCTCCAAAACCATGATAATGCCGTGCGGCTCCAGTATAGCAGTTCCCTTTTTTATGGCTTCAATAACATTGCCTGTTTGCACACCGATAGGAAGTTTCCGCGCAAAATCGCCGGGGACCACGGTAACCAGTTTGCTGCCTATGCGTTTGGCTACCTCAACCGCCTGCTTGCAGGAGGCGATGAACTTTTCAACCTGGTCGGCATTGCCGGTTGCCAGCATGTTACTATCGTTGCCCAAGCCTGGCTGCACAAAAACGCCCATTGCCATGCCCAGCTTTGCTAATATCTCGCCAATCTTTTTTTGCTGCTCAACCGGCCGGCCGCTCATCCCGTTATCCTCAATAGCGCGGAAACCTTTATCGTATGCAAATTTTATCTGGTCGATAAAATCATCGCCTGCATGGCTTTTAAACATGCCGTCGTGAATGCCATAGTTAAGGTTAAAAGGTTTATCGCCGGCTACAGCAGCTACTTCTCCTGTAGGTTGAGCGCAACCGGTAAGCGCGGAGGCTTTTAAAACACCTGTGGTAAAAAGTGAAGCCCCGGCCAGTACCGAGCTTTGAACAAAGTTTCTGCGTTTCATGAGGTTTTTTGGGTTGGTTTACGGGCTAAATATAGTCATTGTGACAGTTAATTAAACAGCACAAGGCTTTTACTATCACAATTAATCGGATTATGCAACCCCTTAAACTTGCCGGCCCGTAATAGTATATAGTCGTTACATTGTAACTATTTCGTGGCGGTAGTCCGGAGTGATTGAACCTTTTAGTATTTTAATTGTCATAACAAAAAAATTAACCACAGTTATGAAATTTCAATTAGGCTTTGTTTCCCTTATCACAATAACGGTTGCCTCTTGCTCGGGCAATCATTCAACAAATGATGCCGACACGGCAATAAAAAAGGAAGACACTGCCATGGCTAATGCACCCGACGCGCCGGCTGTAAATATGGAGTATTGCTTTTATACAACTGAAGGTACCGCCAGCCAGGATACTACAAAAGTTAACCTGCATATTAACGGCAATAAAGTTACCGGCGATATGGACTGGCTGCCTAAAGAAAAAGATGCCCGTAAAGGCAGCCTGATGGGCAATTTAAACGGCAATGTTATTAAAGCCTTATGGACTTACGGGCAGGAAGGCCGCACGGATACGCTGAGCGTAGAGTTTCAGCTAAGGGGTAACCAGCTTGCCCAAAAGCCTTACAGGTACGATCCCAAAACCGGCAAGCAACAAACCAACAGCACAGCTGATTATACAGTAATTTACAGCATGAAAAATTGCCGTTAATTTAAACGCAATTTATAAATTAGCTAAAAAATAAAAGGTCAAGAAAATGGAAAAGCGCGAAACCAGTATACTATATCTTGTTTTAGGATTATATAGTTTAATGATAAGCTGGTATTACAATCACAGTGTTATTTTACTTATTATCCATTACATATTTTGGCCTGTTTACCTGATATATGAGCTGTTGATAGGCCACCTTGCCCACGGCATGTGGAAAACCATCCCACTTTCATATTTTAAATAAAGTAAAGCAGTACTCTATAAAACAGAAAAACCACCCTAAAATCATACCAGGGTGGTTTTTCCTTTTTTATTAAACCTTTTCAACCACGACAGCGGTACCGTAAGCAAGCACTTCTGTAACGCCCTGCATTACTTCGTTGGCATCATAACGCATGTTAATAATGGCATTGGCACCAATAGCCTGCGCGTGCTGAATTAAAAGCTGGTAAGCCTCTTCGCGTGCGTTTTCGCACAGTTCAACATAAATTGAAAGCCTGCCGCCAAACAGCGATTGAAAACCGCCGGCAATATTGCCCAAGGCGCTGCGGCTGCGCACCGTAATGCCGCGTACAACGCCTAAATGCCTGGTAACCCTGTAGCCATCTAAGGCTGTACTGGTAGTAATAAGTGATGTATCCATTTTTAGTTTAAGTTTGTTAGCCAGCAATTTAACCGGCCTGATTTTTATTTAGATGTAGTATGGTTAACGATATTACGTAAATATCTGTTTTTATTTTTTGAGATCAATGGTTGTGATCAGAGATTAGTGGCTGGAGGTTAGAGATTAGTTTCTTTGCATATACAATCGCTAATGATATCTGAATTAAGAGCAAATCCTAAAATCCGTTTAATCCAGGTCAGAAACATAGCCGGTATCCGCTATTAACCAACGCAAACTCCGTTTTCAATTTAAGTAATCGAAGCAAACTACCCATGCTCCTTAAACCACCAACCATGATCTATGAACTATAAGCCATGGTCTATAGACCATCGACTATGGACTAAAAAACGTACCTTCGCCAAAAAATTAAAATAGATGCCTGATAAAATTAAAGCTGTTTTTTTAGATCGTGATGGTGTGTTAAACCAGGAAATGGGTGATTACGTTCGCCGTTTTGAGGATTTCCATGTACTTGATAACTTTGATGCCCTTAAAACCCTGCAGGATCGCGGCTATATGCTGCTTGTTGCTACCAACCAGGGTGGTTTGGCCAAAGGCTGGTATACCGAAGAGGAACTGGCAAAAATGCACGCTCACCTGAAACAGGTTTATCATGAACACGGCGTTGAACTTACCGACTTTTTTTACTGCCCGCATCACCCCAACTTTACCGGCGACTGCGATTGCCGCAAACCAAAACCGGGGCTCCTGCTGCAAGGCATAGCTAAATATAACATTGATCCGTCAAAATCTTACTTTATAGGCGACCGTGAACGCGATGTTGAAGCAGGTACAGCTGCAGGTGTAAAAGGTATTTTGATAGACAGCGACCAGCCGATTAGTACGGTACTGGATCTGATATTGTAAAAGCAAAAACATATGTCATTGCGAGCGTAGCGCGGCAATCTCGTAGCCAATGCATTTCCGATCTGCTTGGCTACGAGATTGCTTCGTCGTTCCTCCTCGCAATGACATAAAAATAAAGCCCTTTCCCTAAAACATTTTCTTCTCTCCTGCTTTTTACAAATATTTATATTATCCTATGCAAAAAAGCCGCTACTTAAAAAACCTTGATGCTGTAATAGCCGCCTTAATCGGCTGGTTTATATTAAGCTTGTTTTTCAGGTATAGCGGTGTAGGAGTTTCTCCGGATAGTATCATGTATACCAGCGCGGCCAGGAACTTTAAAGAGCACGGTACCCTGCTAACGTTTAACCATGTACCTATTGTTGACTTTCCGGTTTTCTATCCTATTTATCTTGGTATAATTTCAGTTATCACCCAGATAGATCCTGTTAAGTTTGGCGCAATGTTGAATGGCATCATGTTCGCCACACTCATTTTCACCAGCGGCTGGATCATGGAACACTTTGTACCTGCCTCAAGAATTTATAAATGGCTGATGCTGGCGGCAATTATCCTCAGTCCACCGTTGTTACAGGTATATTCATACTTATGGTCGGAGACCTTGTTCATTCTTGAGATCCTGTTTTTTTTGGTTGCTTTCCGCGAATACCTTTTAAAACACACGCTTAAAGCACTTATAGTGGCAGCCGTTATAGCAGCAATAAGTTGCATAACCAGGTACGCGGCTGTTACCATTGTAGGTACAGGCGGTTTACTTTTGCTATTGGACAGGGTATTGCCCCTTAAAAAGAAGATTACCCATATCATTGTTTACGGGCTAATTTGTATCTCGCTATTGGTAAGTAACCTCGTATTCAATGCTTTTGTGACAGGTACAACAACCGGTCCGCGGGAGCCATCTATCACTCCGTTTAGCAAAAACCTGTATTACTTCGGCACCGTAATGTGCGACTGGATGGGTCTCACTCCCAATCAATACTGGGCTGCTACACCTATAGCTATTATTATTTTCCTAGGCTTTATCGCTGCCCTGGCATTTAATTATTATCGCCGCAAGCTGGATAGCTTTGAAAATTTGGCCATTACTTTCGCATTGGTTTACGGGGCTTTTATTGTGCTCTCATCTACTTTCTCAAGGTATGAACGGATCAATCACCGCCTGTTATCGCCATTGTACATTTCGGCTTTATGGGGATATACCAGTTGGGCTTTGCTCCTGCTGAAAAAAATAAACAATACCACTACCCGGCGCATTATCGGTGCTGTAATGATTATGCTGATGCTGGGTTTTATCACCAGCGAATTTTTGATAGATAAAGCCCGGTACAACGACCAGGTAGCCGACGAATACGGTAACCCCGGCTATACCGACGAAAGCTGGATAGATTCGGAATTTGCAGCCTATTTAAGGGGGACAGACCACAGCCTGTTTAAACCCGGCGTCAAAATTTATACCGACGCGCATGAAGCCGTTTACTTTTTCTCGGGCATGTCATCATACCTGGTGCCGCACCGTTTCTTTACTAAGGATATCGATAAGTTTTATAAGGTGAAACATTATTATCTTATTTGGTTTAATGTATTGGAGAACCCTGAACTGATCAACCTGAAGGATATTCAAAAAGTTAAAAACCTTAAAAAGATCAAGGATTTTGGCGAAGAAGGGGCGATTTATGAATATAAGTCTGAACCATGATTTATAGGATTTTAGGATTACCATGAATTCCGTTCCCACCGTTATTGGTGATGACACGCTCCCGCCATTGTTGGTGTTGTCACCAACAACTTGTTCCCGTATCTTTTTATGAACCTATAAGGCCGCTATGCATAGCGTAAAAGTTGTAGGTGACAACACCAACAACGGCAAAAGCGATGACAAGCTGACCACAAGTTTAATATTTTAACAAATCTTTTGCCGTAACCCCCTATCTAAATCAAGTAATTGACAGCTAGTAACTTAATTTCGAATATTCAAATTTATGTTAACCCTGTTAACCCCCTCTCATTGCAATCAGCGATTGCTATTGTCACCAACAACGGCAAAGGTTAACAAAATTAAATTCTAAAAGCTTGTTCAATCGGACATAAAACTTCTTGAAAATTTCACGCACCCGTATACTTTTTCACATTAAATTTTGATTTAAAAAACATCTGTCTATATTTGCACCGCTAATCTATAGTTTTACTATATAAAAAATGAACGGTATCGCACTACATCATCTTCATCTGCATCACCACCATGTGGTGATCAGCTAATATGTATGTTTCTACGCGAAATAACAACCTCCGTTTATATTCTTTTTTATCATAGTCTCTTAAATTCAATCTTTTGAAAACACTTAAAATAGCTATCCAAAAATCGGGTAGGCTCAACGAAAAATCTGTTGAATTATTAAAAAATTGCGGCTTAAACTTTGAAAACTACAAAAGCTCGCTTATCTCTCCGGTATCCAATTTCCCTTTAGAGATCCTTTTCCTCCGTGATGATGATATCCCTGAATATGTACAGGATGGTATTGCCGATTTAGGTATCGTAGGCGAAAATGTGATCCAGGAAACCGAAGTTGAAGTAAGCTATCTGCAGCGCCTTGGTTTTGGTAAATGCTCGCTCAAGATAGCAGTGCCCAACAACAGCGATATCAACTCACTGGCCGATTTACACGGCAAAGCAATTGCTACCACCTACCCTGCCATTTTAGGCAAGTTTTTAAAACAACAAAATATTACTTCAGATATCCGCACCATTTCCGGTTCGGTTGAAATATCACCTGGCTTAGGTCTTAGCGACGCCATTTGCGATTTGGTATCAACAGGCGGTACCCTTAAAAGCAACGGACTGAAACCTTTTGCCGATGTAATGTCATCTGAAGCGGTACTGATAGGCAGCAAGGCCATTGCCGAAAGCGACCTTGTGCAGGAACTGATCCAGCGTATTCAATCAGTTTTACGCGCTAAAGAAACTAAATACGTGGTACTTAACGTTGAGAAAAAAAACCTCGATGCCGTTATTGCTTTATTGCCGGGCGTAAAAAGCCCGTCGGTAGTACCATTGGCCGAAGATGGCTGGGTAGCAGTACACACTGTAATTCCCGAACGTGATTTTTGGAACCGTATAAGCCAGCTTAAACAGGCCGGCGCGCAAGGCATTGTAGTAATGCCTATTGAGAAGATCATTTTATAGTAGTTGGCAGTGGCTGTTGGCAGTTTGCACTATGGTAAATTGCTGATTGTTGCAAACTGCAAACTGATAACTGCAAACTGGAATGAAGACATACAATTATTCAGAACTTACTGCATCCGATATCCAGAAGCTGGTTCAGCGTAATGTTGACCCGGCCAATGAGATCAGGACTATTGTTGAAGATGTGATTGCCAACGTGCAGCAGCATGGCGACAAGGCCCTGCTTGATTATGCTTTAAAGTTTGACAAGGTGGAGCTGAACAAGCTTTACCTCGATAGAGCCGAACTGGAAGAAATTGCCAAAGCCATATCTGCCGATCAGAAAGCAGCGTTGGAAACAGCGTATAACAACATTTACAAGTTTCACCAAACGCAGCTAAAAACCGAGGACAAAGTTGAAACCATGCCCGGCGTAACCTGCTGGCGCGAATTAAGGCCGATTGAAAAAGTAGGCTTGTATATCCCCGGTGGCTCTGCTGTATTGCCAAGTACGTTTTTGATGCTGGGAATCCCGGCATGTATTGCCGGTTGCCATGAAATAGTAGTTTGCTCACCCCCGCAAAAAAACGGTAGGGTAAATGCCTTTATAGCTTATGTAGCGCTGATGCTGGGGATCGATAAGATCTACCTGGCAGGTGGTTCGCAGGCTGTGGCGGCAATGGCTTACGGAACTGCAAGCATCCCTAAGGTAGATAAGATCTTCGGGCCCGGCAACCAGTTTGTAACCAAAGCTAAAACCATTATCCAGTCAACCACCACAACGGCAATTGATATGCCTGCGGGCCCGTCGGAAGTATTGGTTATTGCAGATGAAACGGCTATTCCGGCATACATTGCAGCCGATCTGCTGGCCCAGGCCGAGCATGGCATCGACAGCCAGGCTGTATTGGTTTGTACCTCCGTTGATGTTGCCGAAAAAGCCATTGCCGAAGTTGAAAAACAACTGCCTGTATTGCCCCGTGGGGAGATAGCCAAAATGGCCATCGATAATTCATATGTGGTGATCACTGATAACCTGAACGAAGCAATGAGTTTCAGCAATCAATATGCTCCTGAGCACCTGATCCTGGCAACCGACAGTTGGGAACAGATCACCGGAGACATCATCAATGCGGGTTCAGTATTTTTAGGAAACTTAACACCAGAAAGCGCAGGTGACTATGCATCAGGAACCAACCATACCCTGCCAACCAGCAGTTATGCAAGGGCTTATTCGGGTGTGTCAGTTGATTCGTTTGTGAAAAAGATCACGTTTCAGCATATCACTCGCGAAGGGATCCAAAACATCGGTCCAACAGTTGAAGTTTTGGCCGAATTGGAGGGTTTACATGCACACAGGAATGCTGTGAGTGTCAGAAACAATAGTTGATCATGAAAAAGCTTGCATACCTTTTGAGTTTGTTTGCACTCACTGCTTGTCACAACGGTAATCATAAACAATTAATATCTGATACAGTTAAACGAGATACCACTACCTCGTTTAAGCCTTATCAGCTTAATAAAGACTACATTGTAATTGACACAGGTATTTTTGATGCAACTGTTATGGGAGGCAGCTATGCCGTTGTAACAAGAAACGGAAAGCTTGCCGATACTATTGACAAATATTACGGAATTGAGAAAATTGGCAACGATAACTATTTATATCTAACAATAACAGGTACAGGGCCGGGAGAAGATTATACTTCGAAAACACAGAAATCTCAAAAATCAATCAGTGGGTCTTTGGGCAGTTATATAATGGTCGTAAATGGTAAAAAACAAAATCTGTCAGCGTTTATAACTGACTTTAATGACTATTTTTCTTCACCATCTGTAATAAACGGCAACATTTATTTCTGGCAAATAAAAAAAATAGATACAACAGGTAATAACAGTATATCGGCTGCTAAATATGATCCGGTTACCAAGAAAACCACGAATTATTATTTGGTTGATGATTATATCGAAACAGATGATGCCAACTATTTTTCAGCGCCATATTTAAAAAATGACACCATCTATTTTGACGGAGAGAATAAAAAATTATGAAAATTCACAAAGGATTTTAAGCCTTACAATTAAAATGTTCGACATAAATAATATACTCAGAGAAAATATAAAACGTCTTGTACCCTATTCATCGGCACGCGATGAATACCAGGGTGAAGCAAGCGTTTTCCTGGATGCCAACGAAAATGCTTTTGGCTCTCCTTTAGATCAGCAGTTTAACCGCTACCCTGATCCTTTACAGTACGATTTAAAAAAACGCATTACCGAAATTAAAGGCGTACCGCCGCGCAATATTTTTGTAGGCAACGGCAGTGATGAAGCTATCGATATCCTGTTCCGCAGCTTTTGTAACCCGGGTGTTGACAATGTGATATTGGTGCCGCCTACTTATGGCATGTACGAGGTATCGGCCAATATCAACGATATCCAGGCCCGCAAAGTAAACCTTACGGAAGATTATCAGCTAAATTTAGAGGGAATTGCCGAAGCTATCGACAAAAACACCAAGCTCATCTTTATCTGCTCGCCCAACAACCCGACTGGCAATTCTATCAACCGCGATGATATTCAAACCCTGCTGGCCAACTTCAGCGGAATTGTAGTGGTTGATGAGGCTTACATCAACTTCAGCCGTCAAAAGTCATTTATACAGGAATTGACCGAATGTGCCAACCTTGTGGTAATGCAAACCCTTTCCAAAGCCTGGGGCCTGGCCGGTTTACGTGTTGGTATGGCTTTCGCCAGCGAGGAAATCATTGAGGTGATGAACAAAGTAAAGCCGCCTTATAACGTTAACGAGTCCTCACAACAGCTGGCATTGGCTGCCCTGGCAAACGTTGGTCAGGTTAATGAATGGATTAAAGAAACCCTTACACAACGCGACAGGTTGGTTTTACAACTGAAAGATTTTGAGTTTGTGGTAGATATTTACCCTTCAGATGCCAACTTTATCCTTGTAAAAACCACCAATGCTAACGGTATTTACGACTACCTGGTAAAACAGGGCATTATAGTGCGCAACCGTTCAAAAGTTGAGCTTTGCGAGGGCTGTCTGCGCATCACTGTAGGCACACCAGATGAGAACACTATTTTACTCGAAGCGCTTCAAAACTTTAAATAAAAAAATCACTAACTCAATAATTCGCTAATTCACTAATTATAAAGAATGAGTTTACAGAAAATATTATTTGTCGACCGCGACGGCACCCTGATCAAAGAGCCTGCTGATGAGCAAATTGATTCATTTTCCAAGCTGGAGTTTTATCCGGGCGCGTTAACCTATCTGCCCAAAATAGCCAAAGAACTTGATTTTGAACTGGTAATGGTTACCAACCAGGACGGTTTAGGAACTTCTGTTTATCCTGAAGATACATTTTGGCCTGTCCACAATTTCATCCTGCAAACCTTTGAAGGTGAAGGCGTAAAATTTGCTAACCAGATCATTGACCGTACTTTTGCGCGTGATAATGCCCCCACCCGTAAGCCGGGCACTGCACTGTTAACGCAATACTTAGATGCGGATAAATACGACCTGAAAAATTCGTTTACCATCGGCGATCGTAAAAACGATGTGCTGCTGGCAAAAAACCTGGGTGCAAAAGCTATCTGGCTTAACAACAACAGCAACCTTGGCGGCAACGAGTTTAGCGAAGCAGATCATATTGATGACGTTATCGCCCTTGAAACTACCGACTGGCAAAAGATCTATGAGTTTCTGAAACTTGGTCAGCGGGTATTTGAACATCGCCGTGCCACTAAGGAAACCGATATCTATATCAAAATAAACCTTGATGGTAAGGGCGATGCCAAAATATCAACCGGTTTGCATTTTTTTGACCACATGCTGGATCAGATTGCCCGTCATGGTAGTATTGACCTGGAAATTACAGCCAAAGGAGATCTGCATATCGACGAGCATCATACCATTGAAGATACCGGCATTGCTTTAGGCGAAGTATTTGCCGCTGCTTTGGGCAACAAAATGGGAATTGAACGTTACGGTTTCTGTTTGCCAATGGACGATTGCCTTGCACAAGCTGCTATTGATTTCGGCGGCCGTAACTGGCTTGTTTGGGAAGCCGATTTTAAACGCGAAAAAGTAGGCGATGTGCCTACCGAAATGTTCTACCACTTCTTCAAATCATTCAGCGATGCCTCAAAAAGCAACCTGAATATAAAAGCAGAAGGACAAAACGAACATCACAAAATTGAAGCTATATTTAAAGCCTTTGCCAAGGCAATAAAAGTGGCTGTAAAACGTGATGTAGATAAGATGGTTTTACCAAGCACTAAAGGGCTTTTGTAACTCCCCAGCCTCCTAAAGGGGGAGTAACTAATCAAAATGGAAACACCAGATCAAAACAATACATCGGGAACCGATAAAAGCCTCGCAGAGGCACCCCCTTCAGGGGGCGGGGGGGGTATCGGCATCATCCTATACGGAGCCGGAAACATATTTTCCCTAACTGCCGCTTTAGAGCGCTTAGGTATCCCCTATGGCTTTATAAACAGCGAGGAGGATTTTGACAAGTACGACCGCTATATCATCCCCGGTGTCGGACATGCGGGCGCAGCCATGAATAAGCTTAAAGCTACCGGGCTTGTACCTTCCATCAAAGCGTTAAAAAAGCCCACCCTCGGTATTTGTGTAGGTATGCAATTGCTTACCTCTTACTCTGAAGAGGGCGACTCTAACCTGTTGGATATCATACCGGTTAAAACTTTAAGGTTTAAAGATAGCGCCGATCATAAAGTGCCGCACACGGGCTGGAACAGGGTTTACCCTGAAAAGGACAACCCGCTATTTGAAAATATACCGTCAGGTTCACATTTTTACTTTGTACATTCATACTTTATTGAGTATGATAAAGCATACACTTTATTAGCCTCCGATTACGGAAATCAATTTTCGGCATCAATTTGGCTTGATAATTTTTACGGCGTACAATTTCACCCCGAAAAGTCGGGCGTGTTTGGCGAAACATTGTTAACTAATTTCTCAAAAATATAAAGGATATGTACATTATTCCTGCCATTGACATTTTGAACAAGAAGGTTGTCCGTCTTCGTGAAGGCGACTACAAACAGGTAACCGAATACGATGTTACCCTTGAAGAAATGATTGAACGCTACCAGAGCAACGGCACCAACTTCATCCACATTATCGACCTTAACGGCGCAAAAAATGATTTCAGCAATCAGCAGTACCTGTTTGACGTGATCCGTAAAACTGATATGAAGGTACAGTATGGCGGTGGTATACGCAGCATCGAAAAAGTAAAAGAGCTGATAGATGCAGGCGTTCACCGCGTTATCGTTGGCACGCAGGCACTTACCAACCCTGATTTTTTACCAGATCTGAGCAAAGAGATCTGCGGCAAAGACAAATGCTCCGACCAGGTGGTAGTAGCCATCGACGTACTTGACGAGGTAATCAAATACTCAGGCTGGATGGAAAGCTCCCCCATCAAACTGATGGATTACGTTGATAAATGCCTGGCTTTAGGTTTCTTCCGTTTCCTTTGTACTGACATTAATAAGGACGGTAAATTGGGCGGTGCCGGCATTGAGCTATACGAAAAACTGCTTGACCATTCTCCATTCATTAAACTGATCGCCTCAGGCGGCGTTAGTTCTATGAGCGATATCGAAAAGCTTAACCGCTTAAAAGTTGAGTCGGTAGTAGTTGGCAAAGCCATATATGAGGGCCATATCACCATTGAAAACGTGAAACACTGGAATTTGGACGCGCTGATATCGATATAATCGCCCCCTAACCCCCTAAAGGGGGAACAATAGTTTTATAATGAAAAGAAAAATGTTTTTGGGAGCAGATCGATTAGTCTTTCAAAACGCAGAAGCACTTCGTTATAGAATGACAGTTGCCGAAGAGTTACTTTGGGAACAATTAAAGGGTAAACGGTTGGGTGTAAAATTTCGAAGGCAGCATCCTTTAGGAATTTACATCGCTGATTTCTATTGTCACCAACATAAATTAATCATTGAATTGGATGGAAGTATTCATAATCTTCCTGATGTAATTCAAAATGATATTGTTAGACAAAACAACTTGGTTTCCGATGGACTTAAAGTATTGCGCTTTACCAATGACCAGGTGCTTAATAATTTAGAAAAAGTATTGGAAAATATAAATACGCAAATCAAAAGCTCCCCCTTTAGGGGGCGGGGGGGGTTAGCCAAGCGAATCATCCCCTGTCTTGACGTTAAAGACGGTCGTACGGTAAAAGGTGTAAACTTTGTTGACTTGCGCGATGCCGGCGACCCGGTTGAGCTGGCCTGGAATTACTCGAACCAGGGAGCCGACGAGTTGGTGTTTCTGGATATTACAGCAACCGTTGAACGCCGTAAAACTATGGTTGAACTGGTGAAAGCAGTAGCCAGGCAGATCAATATCCCATTCACCATTGGCGGCGGCATTAATGAAATTGCTGATGCCGATGCACTGCTCAATGCCGGAGCCGATAAAATCTCCATCAATTCGGCCGCGGTACGTAATCCTAAGCTGATAGATGAACTTGCTAATGCCTTCGGTGTTCAGTTTGTAGTAATAGCGGTTGATACCCGTAGCATTGGTGATAAAAATATAGTACACCTGAATGGTGGCAGGCTGCCAACCGAGCGCCAAACACTGGAGTGGATCCTGGAGGCTGAAAGCCGTGGTGCAGGCGAAATCCTGCTCACTTCTATGGATCATGATGGCACCAAAGGCGGCTTTGATAATGGTTTGCTGAAAACTGTTAATGATGCCGTGCATATCCCGGTGATAGCCTCGGGCGGTGCAGGCAAGGTTGAACACTTTGTTGATGTATTTGAGAAAACCAATGTGGATGCAGCACTGGCGGCTTCAGTGTTTCATTATGGTGAGATTTTGATACCGGATTTAAAGCGGATATTGCAAAGCAATAAAATAGAAGTTAGGATTTGAGACAACGCGGCGGCCTTGCGCGATTCCCTCCCTTGGAGGGTGTAGGGAGGGGTTTCAGCAACAGATGTACCCCCCTCCCTGCCATTGCACATTCCCAATACACCCCTCCCCAGGGAGGAAATTAAAAGAAAAGAATGAATATAGATTTTGAAAAAACCGGCGGACTTGTCCCCGTAATTATACAGGACGAGCAAACTTTAGAGGTACTGATGCTGGGTTACATGAACCAGGAAGCTTATGATAAAACCGTTCAGGAAAATATCGTTACTTTTTATTCCCGTACAAAAAACCGTTTATGGACTAAGGGGGAAACCAGCAGCAACTTCCTGCATGTAAAAAGCATCAGCATTGATTGCGATAATGATACGCTGCTGATCAAAGTGAAAGCCGACGGCCCAACCTGTCATACAGGCTCACGCAGCTGCTTCAATACCGAATTTAATCAAAATTTTATCCTGGAGCTGGAAAATATCATTGCCGACAGATATACTAACCCGGTTGAAGGATCATATGTAAATAAACTTCGCAACAAAGGCCTTAACAAAATAGCCCAGAAAGTTGGTGAAGAAGGAGTTGAAACTGTTATCGCCGCCCTTGCCGAAACAGAAACCGACCTGATCAATGAATCATCAGACCTGGTTTTCCATCTATTGGTTCTGCTTCGTGAAAAAGGTTTAACACTGGAAACTATCGCTAAAAATTTAGAATCAAGACATAAGTAAATAGTTGGCAGTTTTGAGTTTGCAGCAGGCAGTTGGAGAGTTTTAACTAATATTGCAAAATACAAAACTATAAACTACCAACCGGCAACTGCAAACTGAAATGATCACCATCCAAAAAACAGCCGAGCTCACAGGCCATGCCAACCCAATATTCACGCTTGAGTTATCGCAAAAGCCGGGCATATTGTTTACGGGCGGAAATGATAAAGGACTGGTTGAATGGGGCTTGAATGATTTCACTTTTATTAAAGTGATGTTCCCGGTCAATGCATCTATTTATGCTATTCATTGTCCGGAGGGATATCCGCTAATGTTTGCGGGTTTGCGCAGCGGCGAAGTTCTGGTGTTTGATTTTATTCAGCAAAAATTGCTCAAACCTTTAAGGCACCACCGCAAGGCTATCTTCGATATCAAATCATCAGTTAAAAAAGATGAGTTATTAATAGCATCGGAAGATGGCACCGTATCTGTATGGAACCTTAAAACGCTTGAAATGGTGCACAGCATAACAGTATCCAGGGACACCGTTCGTTGTATTGCCGTTTCGCCGGATCAAAAACAGGTGGCATTCGGTTGCCGGGATAATCACATCGCCATTTACGACCTGGAAGATTATACTATTATTAAAGCTCTTCACGGCCATACTATGGCTGTTTTTGCGCTTGTCTACAGTCCCGATGGGAGTTACATCGCTTCCGGCTCAAGAGATGCACAGGTAAAGATTTGGGATAGCAGCAGTTATCATGAAATAAAAAATGTTCCTGCCCATTTATTTGCGGTGAACCATATTGCATTCCATCCCACCCTACCCTATTTTGCTACCGCCAGCATGGATAAAAGTATCAAGATTTGGGGATCGGACGATTTTAAACTCTACAAAAATATCAGCAGGGAAAAAGGCTATCCAGGCCATGTGTTATCTGTCAATAAATTAGCATGGGGAACTCCCGACCAACTCCTTTCGGTAAGTGACGATAAAAAGATCATTTCATGGGAGATTAAATTTAGTTGACATCCTTCTTTTTTTCAGGAAACTTGTCTTACCAAATTAAACTATCTTCCTTCCGTATGCCTTTACATTATTGGGGTAAATAAGGCATGGAGCTAATTAAAAAAACGCCTTATGCCGCACAGGTTATGGGTATATTTTTTTTGCTCCCGTGAGTATATACCATCTTCGTTAATAGTATCAATTTTAACCTTGCCCGATGCATGAATGATGTGCTCATTATTAAGTATAATACCCACGTGAGTTACCCTGCCTTCGGAATTATCAAAAAAAGCCAGATCGCCTAACCGTGCTTCCTTTATCGAATCAACCTTGATACCTTCTTTCACCTGCATGCTTGCATCCCGCTTAATTCTGAGGCCTTTAAGTTTGTAAACCATTTGTGTAAAGCCCGAGCAATCAATACCAAAATGCGTTCGCCCGCCCCACAAGTAAGGAGAGTTCAGAAATGCTTTAGCGGTGGCAGCAATATCTTCAGGCTCACCAATTTTACCAATTATTTCAAAACGTTCATGGCCAATGCGGCATGAGGTCCCTTCTAAAAAAGCAAGCGAGCTGCCCGCCGGCAAATAAACAACACTATTGTCGCTCATTTTCCATGCCTGCGTAACCGGCTGGTAAGTGAGCTTTGAGGGATGGTTCCTGATATTTTTATACGCTACATGACCAAGCATAGCAAATTGCAAGCGGCCTATCCACCCGATATACCCATCCGCCTCGGCAATGATCTTAACCCAGTTGTTTTGCCACTCAGTAATTTCAAACACTTCGCCAAATAGCAATTGCGATACCTGCTCACTCCGCTCACTGGGCTCGGCCCTTAGCGGGATTACAGCAAGATTACATATCCCGTACTCCATAGTTCTGTAATGTCAAATAAACAAAAATCTGGCACGTATTTTTTAATCTATACGCGGTTAACATTTTAATATGATATTATTTAATAATTGGTATCAGTAACTTTTGGGGTAAAAGCTATACGATAATACAAAATATTTTTGAAATATTTAACCCAACAGAAATCTTCCGGCAATCCTTAATACTTAATTTATCACTCGCCGAATCATCGCTAACTAAAAAGGGACATGCATTGCATATCCCTTTTTATATCCCTAAAATAATGTCCTATTCGTTCATATGCAGCCACTCTTTTTTGGCAAGCAACTCTTCTTCGCTTTCGCGGATATCTTCGTCATCAACACAACAATCTACAGGGCAAACCGCAGCACACTGGGGTTCATCATGGAAACCTACACATTCGGTACACTTATCGGGTACTATATAATAAATATCGTCAGATAATGCAGCTTGTGTTTCTTCGGCATTCAGGGTATTACCATCGCCAAAATCAATTATCCCTCTAAGGCCAGTCCCATCGCTGAAACGCCAGGCCGCTCCTGCATCATAAATAGCATTATTAGGGCATTCCGGTTCGCAGGCCCCGCAGTTTATGCATTCGTCGGTGATTTTAATCGCCATATTTCTAAATATCTAATAATCTCAATTAACTTTGCCTGCAAATTACAAGCGTACAAATATAACAAAAAAAGGCTTTAAGGGTTTAATCCCTTAACATATATATGTCAAAAATTAATCCAAAAAACTCAATAAATTCATTTTCGGAGTTAGGCAGGCAACTCCTGGCCCCCGATGCGGCATTAAGCGCACTCATTGAAAACGAACAATATCATAATGCCTGGTTTACGCCGGCAAGTGTTTCAGAAGCCGTTACAGCCATAGGCGCCATGCTTAACGTGGAAGATCTAACTACATGGCTTTCGAAATATGTGCTTGAAACAGGCAAACCTGCAAAAAACGTAGGGCTTATACTGGCAGGCAACATCCCGCTGGTAGGGTTTCATGACGTGCTTTGTGTTATTGCTTCCGGCAACAAGGCGCTTATCAAAGCCTCATCACAGGATGCACGACTCATCAAAGCTGTATTGGAAAAACTGGTAGCTATTGATCCTGCTTTTGCCGGCAGCTTTAACTTTGTTGACAGGCTGGAAGGTTTTGACGCCATCATAGCCACAGGCAGCAACAACAGCTCACGTTATTTTGATTATTACTTTGGCAAAGTGCCTAACATCATTCGTAAAAACCGTAACAGTATTGCCGTTTTAAGCGGCAAGGAAAGCGCTGCAGACTTATTTAGCCTGGGACATGATATTTTAGATTATTATGGCCTTGGCTGTCGTAACGTATCCAAAATACTGGTACCGGAGGGGTATGACTTTACTTTCTTTTTCGAATCGATAGAAGATCATAAAGCCATCATTAATCATCATAAATACAACAATAATTACGATTATAATAAATCCATTTACCTGGTTAATGGTGATAAACATTTTGATAATGGTTTTTTGATGGTTAAAGAAGATGACAGGCTGACATCTCCGCTGTCAGTATTGTTTTTTAACTATTATCATGACATGGCAGAGGCCGAAAATATCGTTGATCAGAATGCCGAAAATATCCAGTGTATAGTGAGCAAACTACCGCTGCAGGTTACAAGCCAGGTGGTAGGTTTTGGACAAAGCCAGCAACCCAAACTATGGGATTATGCCGACGGCGTGGATACGATGGAATTTTTGTCAAGTCTTTAAATAAAATAAATACCTTTGGGAAGTAAGGTGAAAGGACAAAGGTAAAAGGCGAAAGGTTACTACCCTATTGTACTTGAACGACACCTTTTGCCTTTCAGCTTTAACCTTAAAAAAATGTATATTATAAAAAAGTAAGGTAAAAGGCGAAAGGTTACTACCTTTTTCACCCCAAAAGGCACCTTTTGCCTTTTGCCTTTCAGCTTTAACCTTAAAAAAAATGTATATCATAAAAGTTAAAGGGGTTGCCAAAATACCCGATTATGTACAACTACGTGATGATAAGTTTACGCTGTTGGCTTATTTCAGGGTTGACAGACCGGATAAATCGCTTGATAAGGTTGGATTAGGCGACAAGGCCGACGAGATCATGAATATTATCAAAGACCTGCCGTTTGGACAGATCTTAAAATTAGAGTTATAAAACAATGATTGGAAATTCTATAATAAAACTAAACAACGTTGATATTTTTCAACAGGCTCACCTGGTACTTTCAAACGTGAATTTACATGTTGATAAAGGTGATTTTGTGTGGCTGATAGGTCAGACAGGATCAGGGAAAAGCAGCCTGCTGAAAGTAATTTATGGCGACTTGGGGATTAAAGCGGGTACCGGTCATGCCTGTGGCTATGAATTAAGCAAGCTGCCCAGCCGCGACATTCCCTACCTGCGCCGTAAACTGGGTATAGTTTTCCAGGATTTTCAGTTGCTTACCGATCGTACCATTGAGCAAAATCTCAACTTTGTAATGCGCGCCACCGGTTGGAACGATAAAAAACTGATTGCAGATAAAGCTCTTGATGTACTTGAAAAGGTTGGCCTGCGGTCAAAATTAAAGAAAATGCCTCACGAACTTTCAGGCGGCGAGCAGCAGCGTGTAGTTATAGCACGCGCCTTGCTTAATGACCCGGAAATAATCCTGGCCGATGAACCTACAGGCAACCTCGACCCTGAAACATCTGAAGAAATTGTACTCCTGCTCAAACAAATCAGCCAATCGGGCACTGCCGTACTGGTAGCCACGCACGATTATCACATTATCCGCGCTTTTCCATCGCGTATTATCAAATGCGAGAACGGTAAGGTTTTGGAAGATGTGGAGATATGACCGCTGATCATTGATGATTACGTTGATTTCGTTGACCTTTTAATTTAATGATTGAACTGATGTTTTAAATTCGCCGGCAAGTCAAAATCATGCCGGCTAATAGTCATAAACACTCTTCAAGTACAATAAACGAAATCAGCGCAATCAAAAACCAACGGTGACAAATCAACGGTTCGCCTGTCACCCTTTCTTAAAATCATTTCATGCTACTGACAGCTTGACTGGTTTACAGTTGTGGCAAGATACTTGATTGGCACTACTCGCTATGAAATTTAACGATATGTTGAAGAAAAAGAAGAAAGAAAATACGGATAATACTGAAAATATAAACGAAGTGAACAACGAGCAATTACATGATGAAGGGCAGGAACAAGCCCCGGTAGCAGAAGCTACAGCCACGGAAACCCAACAGGGAACTGCCGCTGCCCCAACTGCCGAAGAAAAGTTGAAAGACGAGCTGGCACAGGCTAATGACAAGTACTTGCGTTTATATGCCGAATTTGATAACTTTAGAAGGCGTACCATTAAAGAACGCGAGGAAGCCCGCAAAACTGAAGGCAAAGATGTAATTGTGGCTTTACTACCTGTACTTGACGACTTTGAACGCGCGCAGCGTGCCATGGATAAGGCTACCGAAGTTGCCCCGATTAAAGAGGGCGTTACTTTGATCCAACACAAGCTAAAAAATATACTTGGCCAAAAAGGCCTGAAAGAAATGACATCAATAGGCAATGCCTTTGATGCCGACCTGCATGAAGCTATTACCAATATTCCGGCACCTACTGATGACCTTAAAGGCAAGGTAATGGACGAAATGGAAAAAGGCTACACCCTTAACGACAAAGTGATCCGCTTTGCTAAAGTGGTTGTAGGAGCGTAACTGATTTCGGATTTGAGACTTTCAATTTCGGATTTATCCGGATGTGATAGTCTATCCTGATCTTACACAATATTAAATAATAATAAATCCGAAATCTGAATTTCGGAATCCGAAATTTTTAAAATTATGGCTAAAAGAGATTATTACGATGTGCTTGGGGTTGCGAAAGGCGCAAGTGCTGATGACATAAAAAAAGCATATCGTAAAATGGCTATTAAATATCACCCTGATAAAAATCAGGGCGATAAGGAAGCGGAAGAAAAGTTTAAGGAAGCTGCCGAAGCTTACGAAGTATTAAGCACTCCCGAAAAACGTCAGCGTTATGATCAGTTTGGTCACGCAGCCAACGCTTCATCGCCAAATGGTGGTGGTTATGGTGGCGGTGGTATGAATATGGACGACATATTTAGCCAGTTTGGCGATATTTTTGGTGGTGGTAGTCCGTTTGAAGGTTTCTTTGGCGGCGGCCGTCAAAGCGGTGGCGGCGGCAGGCGTGTAGCCCGCGGCAGCAACCTGCGTATCAAAGTACGCTTAACCCTCGAGGAAATTGCCAACGGCGCCGAAAAGAAGATCAAAGTAAATAAACAGATCATCTGTAAAACCTGCGATGGCAGCGGGGCTAAAGACAAATCATCGTTCCAAACCTGCAAAACCTGCGGTGGTTCAGGAGCGGTACGTAGAGTAACCAATACCATTTTGGGTCAGATGCAAACTACCAGCACCTGCCCTACCTGTAACGGCGAAGGATCAACCATACTGTCAAAATGTAACGTTTGTCATGGTGACGGCGTGGTTCGCGGTGAAGAATTGATCACCATCCAGGTGCCTGCAGGTGTTAGCGAAGGTATGCAGTTGAGCATGAGCGGTAAAGGTAATGCAGCCCCACGCGGCGGTGTTCCCGGCGACCTGATCATCCTGATTGAAGAGGTACCTCACGAAACATTAAAACGTGATGGCAACAATGTGATCTATGATCTGCATGTAAACTTTGTTGATGCAACTTTAGGCACATCTATTGAAGTGCCAACCATTGACGGTAAAGCCAAAATAAAAATTGACCCCGGAACACAAGGGGGCAAAATCCTGCGTCTGAAAGGCAAGGGTTTACCGGAAGTAAATTCATATCACCGCGGTGATCAACTGGTGCACATTAACATATGGACACCAAAAGCATTAAGCCGCGAGGAACGCGAGATCCTGGAAAAACTGCAGGGCTCTCCTAACTTTAAACCCAATCCGGGCAAAAACGAAAAAAGTTTCTTTGAACGGATGAAGGAATATTTTGAATAATATTTTTTTCAGGTAAAAGGATAAAGGCGAAAGCTGAAAGGTATATGCAAAGCCCGGAGTTACTATGACTTCGGGCTTTTTAGCTTAAAGAAAGTTGAAGCGTACACGCCTGACTTGCTTTATATAATGCCTGCCTTTTCTAACTCCGCCTGCATCTGTTGCTGCAAACTTAGTGCTTCCGCACGGGCGGCATCGGCAAAATCTTCGCCATTGCTTGCATATAATATAGAACGCGACGAGTTTACGATAAGGCCGCAATCTTTAGTGATGCCGTATTTGCAAACTTCTTCAAGGCTTCCTCCCTGTGCCCCTACTCCGGGTACTAATAAAAAATTATCAGGCGCATATGCGCGGATGTTAGTAAACTCGGTGCTTTTGGTTGCGCCTACTACATACATGATCCTGTCGGCTCCGGCCCAGGTGTTGGCCTTTTTTATCACATTTTCATATAAATAGCCGTTCCCGGTTTGCAGGTATTGAAAATCCTTACTGCCAACAGATGATGTTAGGGCCAAAATAATAACCCACTTACCTTCGTAAGCAAGATATGGCGTAACACTGTCATTACCCATATAAGGTGTAATGGTAATGGCATCAAAGCTCATCCCGCCCGATTGCTCATCAAAAAATGCTTTGGCATATTTATCGGATGTATTGCCGATATCGCCCCGTTTAGCGTCAATGATACTTAAACAATCTTTGGGCAGGTATTTATAGGTATCAATTAAGCTTTGTAATCCTTTTATACCATAGGCTTCGTAAAAAGCAGCATTAGGCTTATAAGCTATACAGAGATCCTGCGTAACATCAACGATGCGTTTGTTAAATTCAAGTACAGGATCGGGATACGATCTTAAAAATTCCG
Organism: Mucilaginibacter rubeus; assembly: GCF_014643835.1. Taxonomy (GTDB): domain Bacteria; phylum Bacteroidota; class Bacteroidia; order Sphingobacteriales; family Sphingobacteriaceae; genus Mucilaginibacter; species Mucilaginibacter rubeus. The sequence goes on from NZ_BMKD01000002.1 coordinate 677,121, forward strand.
GGATCTTGTTGAGATCGGGATCAAGCCCAACACATAAAAACGATTTCTTTTTTTTGATTTGTTCAATTAACTCCTGGCGGGACATCATCAGCGGCTGAATAATATTTTAATTGTCAAAAAAACTAAAAATTTGGCTTATGTGTTCTGATATAAGTGATATTTATTTAATTAATTTGAAATTAAAGAATAATTGTTTACACTTGCATCGTTTTCCATTGAATTTTTCTTGCACTAAAGAAACAATTTAAATCACCACGCTTTTTATTATCACTTTATATAATACTTGCATGGGTTTGGATGTTTACTAAAACAAGGTTTCAAGATCAATTTCTTTCAATTATAGCCTCATATGTTTTTACATGTGGTCAAGCTTTAACACTTGCATAGAAATTTTTGCCGTTTGAAAACAAATTACAATTAAAAAATCCCATTGAACTATAATTCATATCATGTCTGATAAAATTGAATTGAACGACAAACTCGTTTCTGAGTTGCGCGAAATTGCCAGAAATTTAGGTATTGCTGAGGCCGACGAACTACGTAAAGCTCAGCTTGTTGCCCGTATTATTGAACAACAACAGCTTATTGAAGCCGCCAGGGCTCAACAAAATCTGATTGAATCAAACTATACCCCTACACCCGCGCCAGGCGAAGCGCCTGCTGAAACAATTGAAAAGCCCCGAAAAAGGACCCGTGTTATAAAAACCAAAGATTCATCAAAACCACGTATAGAGGTTCCTTTAGATGATACCAATCTTTTTGATGCACAGGATGATGAGCCATCACAGGATGATCCGGAAACGGAAATTCCTGCTGTAACTGCAGAAACAGAAGCGCCGCAAGCCGGTGAAATAGTTGCCCGTACGGAAGAAGTTGTTCCGGAAGCCCGCCCGCAAAAGTTTGAGCGCAGGGTTAACAGCAACAACCAAAATCAGCAAAAAGCACAGGAACCGCCAATCAATCTCGACTTTGATAATGTAATTGTAAATGAAGGTGTTTTGGAAATTATGCCTGATGGTTATGGCTTCCTTCGTTCATCTGATTACAACTACCTTACTTCTCCCGATGATATTTACGTATCACAATCACAGATAAAACTATTCGGCCTTAAAACAGGTGACACGGTTAGGGGCAGCATCCGCCCACCGAAAGAAGGTGAAAAATACTTCCCGCTGGTACGTGTTGAGGCCATCAACGGCCGCATCCCTGCCGAGGTGCGTGACCGTGTTCCTTTTGATCACTTAACACCATTGTTCCCTTCCGAAAAACTGAGCCTCTTCACCGATCCGAACAACTATTCAACCCGCATCATGGACCTGTTTTCGCCTATTGGTAAAGGTCAGCGTGGTTTAATCGTGGCACAGCCAAAAACAGGTAAAACCATGTTATTAAAGGATGTGGCCAATGCTATTGCCAAAAACCATCCCGAAGTATACCTTATTATATTGCTGATAGACGAACGTCCGGAAGAGGTTACCGACATGGCCCGCAGCGTACGCGCCGAAGTTGTTTCATCCACTTTTGATGAGCCTGCTGAGCGCCACGTAAAAATTGCTAACATTGTGCTTGAAAAATCAAAGCGTATGGTGGAGTGTGGTCATGACGTAGTGATCCTTCTTGACTCTATCACCCGTTTGGCACGCGCTTATAATACTGTTGCCCCTGCATCAGGTAAAATATTATCAGGCGGTGTTGATGCTAACGCATTGCACAAACCTAAACGCTTTTTTGGTGCCGCCCGCAACATTGAGGATGGCGGTTCATTAACTATCATTGCTACAGCGCTTACCGAAACCGGCTCAAAAATGGACGAGGTTATTTTTGAAGAATTTAAAGGTACCGGTAACATGGAGTTACAACTGGATCGTAAATTATCGAATAAACGTATTTTCCCGGCTATCGACATTACAGCTTCAAGTACCCGCCGCGACGACTTACTGCTTGACCGTGACACGCTTCAGCGTATCTGGATTCTCCGCAACCACCTTGCTGATATGAATTCGCAGGAATCAATGGAGTTTTTACAAGCTCAAATTAGGGGCACAAAAACTAACGAAGAATTTCTGATTTCGATGAATTCGTAATATTTTAGCGATAATGAAGTTATAAGTAAGTAGAATATTATTTGTAACTTCATTATTACTTAATAAATTCCTGATAATTTCGATGGCGAAATGAAGAGACGCGTCAAAAAACACCTTCCAAATGCTATTACCTGCGCCAACCTTTTTAGCGGTTGTATAGGTATAGTTTTCGCTTTCCAGGGTAACCTCATAGTGGCTGCGTATGCCATTTTTCTTTCCTCAATATTTGATTTTTTTGATGGCCTTGCATCAAGGGTTTTAAACTCTTATTCATTTATAGGCAAAGACCTCGATTCGCTGGCCGATATGGTAAGCTTTGGCGTATTGCCGTCAGTGATCATGTACGAACTATTTTTACAGGCCCCGCAATTAAACGGCATAAGTCACCTGTTAAACTTCGTTGCATTCCTTTTACCGGTATTTTCGGCATTGAGGCTTGCAAAATTCAATAACGACACGCGGCAATCAGATAGCTTTATCGGGTTACCGACACCAGCAAACGCCATCCTTATAGCATCGCTGCCTTTAATAGTACAACAGTACGATGCTTTGGCGCATTACATTTTAAATCCTTACTTTCTAACAGTTCTGGTTTTAATAATGTGTACGCTACTGGTATCGGAAATACCGCTCATGTCGCTTAAATTCAAGAACCGCGACTTTAACAAAAACATTTTCCGTTATTTACTGCTCTTGTTTTCGGCAATACTCATACTATTTTTTAAATTTGTGGCCGTTCCGGTGGTTATATTTATTTATATCACCTTATCTCTAATTCAAACAAAACTCACAAATGACAAAGTTCCAGGCTGAAATCGACGTAATGCCAAAAAAAGAAATACTTGACCCACAAGGAAAAGCAGTAACCGGTAGCATGAAAAACCTTGGCTTAGCCGAAATTCACAACGTGCGCATTGGCAAACACATTACGCTTGAAATAGAAGCCGAAAATGCCGAAGCTGCCAGCGCCAAAGTTGACCAGGCCTGCAAAAACCTACTGGCCAACCTGATTATGGAAAGCTATACTTTTAAAATATCAGAAGTTTAGGTTAAAGGCGAAAGGCTTTTTTAGGATAAAGGCGAAAGGTAAAAGGCCAAAGGTTTCTTATCTGCATAAACAACTAAAACTTTATAAAATACAAAAGGCAAAAGGGAAACCTCTTGCCTTTGCTTTTTATATCTAACCGGCGAAACTTTCACCTTTCACCTTTCACCTTTCACCTTTCACCTTTCACCTTTCACCTTTCACCTTTCACCTTTCACCTTTCACCTATAAATTAGCTTCCTTCTCTGCCTTAATTTGTTTTAAAGTGATGAGGTTTGCTGACACCATGCTGTTTACCTGGTTAAATTTTTCAAATATTTCGGTTGGGTTTTGACCACCGGCTTTACAGGCCAGCTCAACTTCCTGTATGGTAGCCTGGCTTATGGGCATACCAAAAAAACCAAGGTTAGGCTTTAATTTATGAGCTGCCTGGGCTGCTAAAGCCCAATCCTGGTTATTTAACGCGTTGCTGATCGTATTAAGTAAATCGGGCGATTGCTCAAGGAACATCCCGATCGAGTCAACAATAAAATCGTCGCTGCCATCGGCAATCTCGTATAAAAAAGAAAGATCAAGGTCCTGTTCTGGTGAAATATCTGCCATTATAAAAGCTTTGTGTTTATTCAAAAATATGCTTTTTTACGATTAAGTTATCCTTTAGTTCATCCTTTAGCTGCAAAATATTTTTTTTGAACACAGGATGAATAAGATCAGGCGCTATCTCGGCCAGGGGGATCAGCGTAAAACTGCGCTTATACAATTCGGGATGGGGCACCACCAGGTTAAAATCATGGATCACTTCATCGCCATAAAACAAAATATCAATATCAATAATGCGCGATCCCCATTTAACCTCCCGCTTACGGCCCATTTGTAATTCGATACCCAATATTTTTTCCAACACATCCTGCGCCGAAAGATCAGTTTGGAGCATCAGCACCTGGTTTAAATAGTCGGGCTCATCGGTTTTACCCCACGACTGGGTTTCATAAACCGACGATATCAGTTTAACCGGAGCAATTTGGGCCGAAATAGATTCAATTGCCTGCTGCAGAAACAATTCGCGGGTACCGAGGTTGCTCCCAAGCAGTAAAAAAACATCAATCATGTTGTAACAAATATAATGGAAACCGCTCTTAGCATTATACGGCTCCTTATTACTAAGTTTGCATAGTTAAAAAGATTTATAACATTAATGAAACAATTCTTCAAATTCGTTCTGGCCACTATTGTAGGGGTAATTATTTCGGGTATAATAATAGGTGTTGTAGGAGCAGTTCTTGTTATCGGCCTTATTGCATCCGCCGGCAGTGATAAAACTGTAGATGTTAGCCCAAACTCTATTTTATACATGTCGCTAAAAAATCAGATCACCGAGCGTACACCAAACAATCCTCTTGCCGGTCTGGATTTTTTGGGTTTGAATGAAGATAAATCAATCGGCTTAAATGATATCCTGGCTGATATTAAAAAAGCCAAAACCGACGATAATATTAAAGGCATATACATTGATGAGAGTTATATGACCGCCGGCCAGGCCACTACCGAAGAGATCCGCAACGCACTTATCGACTTTAAAAAATCAGGTAAATTTATTGTAGCCTACGCCGAAGTATATACACAGGGCTTTTATTACCTGGCATCGGTTGCCGATAAAGTTTATATTAACCCAAAAGGCATTTTTGAGTTTCATGGCTTCAGCTCCCAAACCACTTTTCTAAAAGGTGCACTGGACAAATTAGGCATAGAAGCACAGATCATTAAAGTTGGCACCTTTAAAAGCGCTGTTGAACCGTTGTTCCTTACCAAGATGAGCGATGCCAATAAACTACAGGTAACTTCATATCTTGGTTCACTATATAATCATTTTTTAACCGGCATCAGCAAAAGCCGGGGCCTTAACAGGGATTCATTATTCAGCTATGCTGATAATATGCGCATTCAATTTCCTGAAGATGCCTATAAATTGAAACTGGTTGACGGCTTAAAATATAAAGATGAGATCCTGAACGATTTGAAAAGGCGGACCGGTACCGATTTAAAAGACGACTTAAAAAGCGTTGACCTTAGGGATTACGCCAAAAGCAAAAGTGATGATTCGGACGATAAGGAGGATGATTCATCATCTAAAAACCGCATTGCTATTGTCTATGCATCAGGTGATATTACCGGTGGCGATGGCGACGACAACAGTATCGGTTCGGAAACTATCTCGAAAGCATTACGCAAAGCCCGTTTGGATGATAAAGTTAAAGCTGTGGTATTGCGTGTAAATTCGCCGGGCGGCAGCTCACTGGCATCTGATGTGATTTGGCGCGAAGTAAAGTTGATCCACGAAAAGAAGCCGATCATTGTTTCTATGGGCGATTATGCTGCATCGGGTGGTTATTACATTTCATGTGCGGCCGATTCGATCATTGCCCAGCCTAATACTATTACCGGTTCTATCGGCATTTTCGCCGTATTGCCAAACATGCAAAAACTGTTTAACGATAAACTGGGTGTAACCTTTGATGGTGTAAAAACCGGGAAGTATGCAGATTTGGGCGATATTAGCCGTCCGCTTAATCCCGACGAGCGCCTGATATTACAAAACAGTGTGAACCGTGGCTATGATGAATTTACGAAAGCAGTGGCCGAAGGCCGCGGCAAAACACAGGCTTACATTAACAGCATTGGCCAGGGCCGTGTTTGGACCGGAGAGCAGGCCCTAAAAATTGGCCTGGTTGACCGTTTGGGGAATATCAACGACGCTATCACTTCAGCTGCCAAAAAAGCCAAGGTCAAAACCTATAATATTGTAAGTTACCCCGAGCAAAAAAGCTTTTTCAACAAGGTGGGCAGCGGTTTAAGCGCCGAAGTACAAACCCGCATGGTGAAAAACGAACTTGGCGAAAATTACCGTGTTTATCAACAGATCAAAGGCATCACTCAAATGATGCGCACTCCGCAAGCCCGCCTTCCTTACGATTTGGTGATCAAATAATATTTCATTAATACATTTAATTTTGATTGTGAAAAGCTGCCCGATTTGGGTGGCTTTTTTGTTGTCCGGTAAGACTTGCAAAATTTTGAAAACTGCATAAGTCTGTTAAATATAATACATCTTATCCCCTCTTCAAATAAGCATTTGGAACGTTCACCGGCACATAGTCAATCCCGTAGGCGTGCTTTATAAGCAGGCTAACTACCTCCATAATACTCTGCTCTCTGCGGCGAAATTGTGGCAATGAGCCCATCATAGCATAGCTTATCGGGTTTACTGCCGGAATAAACGTTTCCCATTCGTATCCCCTGCCCCATATCAATCCTGTAACGCTGTACAACAAGTCTGCACAATTTTGTAACAGGAAATGAAGCATATCAACAGAACTATTCCCGTTTTGATTAACCGTATGAAAAATAGGTGTATGTCCGCCGAAACCATGATCATCATAAGCTGCTTTGGCATTTACATCAGCCCCATGCTGTAAAAGTATTTTGGCGCAGGCAAGGCTATTATATTCGGCGCAAAAATGCATGAGTGTTCCACCCGTTAAAGGAGTATAGGTATTATTATATAAAGAATAGGTTTTGTTAACAGCAGATGGCTCTATCGTCAAGGCCTGTTTTAACATTTCTTCATCATCGGCCAAAACCGCCAGTAGTGCCTTATCTTCATACTCAAGCCCCGCATCAATAAATGCCTGTACACATTCTTTAAACCGGAGACTGCGGGCATACATTTCAACCATCATGGTAAAAACAGGCATGCCATCATGAACTTCGTTCGGGCTGCCGCCTTTATTAAAATACGCTTTTATCCCATCAACAGAATGAGTTTCGGCAGCATAAAGGATGTCGTTGTAACCGGGCATGATCTTTTTATTAAAGTTAAAGAATCCAATGATTACTTATCATATAATTTAAGAATGCTTAGCGGCTTTGCGTGAAAATCGCTTCCGCAAAAACAAACCCACCACCTAAGCTGTCATTACAATGGCTTTTTGTATTTTTACCGCCTCATTGTAATTATGGAAAATAAACCCATAGCCCGCACACTTCGATTACTTTCGCAACTCATGGAACTGCATGAGGCTAATCCGTTCAAGATCAAATCGGTAGCCAACGCAGCTTTTAAGGTTGATAAGCTCCCCTTCCCTATCGCCGGTAAAAAACTGGACGAACTGGAGAAGATTGATGGCATAGGTAAAAGCATAGCCGGCAAAGTTGCTGAGTTGCTTGAAACCGGCACCATGACCGAGCTGCAGGATATGTTGGATAAAACCCCTGCCGGTGTGGTTGAAATGATGGGTATTAAAGGCATCGGCCCCAAAAAGGTAGCTGTTATCTGGAAAGAGCTGGGCATTGAAAATACCGGTGAGCTTTTTTATGCCTGCAATGAAAACCGCCTGATAGAGGCAAAGGGCTTCGGTCTTAAAACGCAGGAAGAGATCCGTAAGGCTATTGAGTTCAGGATGGCGAGCAATGGTAAATTCCTTTTTGCCCAGGTTGAAAAGGAGGCCAACGAACTGATGGATGAGGTAAAAGCCATTTTCCCTGATGCGCTAAAACACTTCGCGGGCGAATTCAGGCGTTTAAATGAGATCATTACCGAAATTGTGATTGTAGTTGGCAGTCTTAACCATGACGTTGCCTACGAAGCGCTGGTAAATTCAACCATACTTTGCAATATAAGTAAAAATCAAAACCATATTCAGGGCGAGTTGCAAAATGGCTTGCTCGTTGATATTGTTTGTGTAGATAAGGCTGATTATTACAAAGAACTATTTATCAATACAGGTACTGATGATCATGTACAAGCCGTTTTCGACAGGATTAATGTTCCTGTTGAACAGCCAGAAACAGAAGAAATGATCTACACCAAAGCCGGTTTAAGCTGGATGCAGCCCGAATTGCGTGAAGGTACCCTGTTTATTGAAAAAGCCGAAAAGAACATACTGCCAACGCTCATTAACTGGCACGACTTGAAAGGCACGCTCCATAACCACAGCACATGGAGCGATGGTGTAAACAGCATTGAAGAAATGGCCTTATACTGCCGGGATACCCTGAAACTGGAATACCTGGGCATGTGTGATCATAGTAAAAGCGCCTTTTATGCCAAGGGCTTAAGCATTGAACGGGTATTGCAGCAACATGAAGAAATAGATGCCCTGAATAAAAAACTCGACGGTTTCCATATTTTTAAAGGTATTGAATCGGATATTTTGTATGATGGTTCGCTTGATTATCCTGACGAGATCCTGCAAAAGTTTGATTTCATTGTAGCCTCAGTTCATTCAATCCTCAAAATGGACGAGGAAAAGGCTACGTCAAGACTGATCACCGCAATCGAAAATCCTTATACAACTATATTGGGACACCCAACAGGCAGACTTTTACTAAGTCGTAGCGGATATCCTATCAACTATAAAAAAGTGATAGATGCCTGCGCAGCGAATAACGTAGTTATTGAAATCAATGCCAACCCGTTAAGGCTCGACCTCGACTGGCGCTGGCACCAATATGCTTTAGATAAAGGTGTTATGTTGTCTATAAACCCCGATGCCCACCGTATTGAAGGCTTCACAGATATGCATTACGGTATTCTTGCCGCACGTAAAGGCGGTTTGTATAAAGAAATGTGTATGAACGCTATGTCCCTGGCTGAAATTACGAAGGCGTTTGCTGCAAAGAGATGTTAGTGATCAGATGTTAGTGTTTTTTACGCGATAAACAATGACCTAATGACGCAATGAAACAATGACTAAATTAAATGAACCTAAAAGATAAAGTACAATCCATACAGGCCGCAGCTCACAAACCGGCAATACTGGTAATTGGCGACCTGATGGTTGACCATTATATATGGGGCAATGCTACCCGCCTTTCGCCCGAGGCGCCTGTGCCTATTGTAAACGTTAAAAACGAAACCACTACATTAGGTGGTGCCGGTAATGTGGTTCAAAACCTGGTATCATTAGGTGCAAAAGTTATTGTTGCCGGCATAATTGGAAATGACCAGGCTGCCGGAGAATTGATCAAAATCCTGACCGACGAAGGGGTTGAAACTGACACTATTATTAAAGATAGCAACCGCCCTACCACAGTAAAAACCCGCGTTGTTGTTGGCAGCCACCAACTGGTACGTGTTGACCGTGAAGTTACCGACGAAGTATCGGAGCCTATTGCCAACGAGCTTATTAGTAAGCTAAGCGGTTATATTGACAACGCAGATATGGTACTTTTATCTGATTATAACAAAGGCCTGTTTTCGCCGTTCCTAACCCAGGGCATTATAAAAGCAGCAAATGCTAAAGGCAAAAAAGTAATCATCGACCCCAAAGGGCTTAATTACGAAAAATACAAAGGCGCTTTTATCATTAAGCCTAATCGCAAGGAATTGTCTGAAGCTGCTAAAACCGATAAGATCAACTCGATAGAAAGCCTGCAACAGGCCGGTAAGGTAATTTTTGAACAAACCGGGACTCAATATATAGTAGTTACCTTATCCGAAGAAGGCATGGTAATATTAAGCGAAGAGGGCTATCAAAGTTTACCGGTAAAGGCAACCGAAGTGTTTGATGTAACAGGTGCCGGCGATACTGTACTGGCCACCATGGCATACTTTATGGCGGGAGGCTTAAGCATTGAGGATTCATGCGAACTGGCCAACCACGCGGCTGCTATAGTAATTCGCCACGTGGGCAGCGCAACAACTACGGTAGATGAGATTGTTGAGGATATTTTAAAAAGCGAAAGGTAAGGCAGAGGTTAAAGGCCAATGGTTTGAATGTGCTTGCCCTAACCAACCAATGAACTAATGAACCAGTGAACGAATGAACGAAAAAATATTAAACGAACTTAAAGATCACCAGGATACGCTGCAAAGGGTAATTGATACGCTTGGCGGCGATATCGAGACAGCCTGTGATATGATTACCTCAACCATAAAAAACGGCAATAAAGTACTGCTGGCAGGTAACGGCGGCAGCGCTGCAGATGCACAACATATCGCAGCCGAACTTACCGGGCGTTATGTGAAAGATCGTAAACCTTTACCTGGCATCGCCTTAACAGTTGATACTTCCGCGCTTACCTCTATCGCTAATGATTATGGTTACGAGCATGTATTTTCGCGCCAGCTGGAGGCCTTTGCCAGACCGGGCGACTTGTTCGTCGGCATTTCGACCAGTGGAAACAGTGCGGGGATCCTGGCGGCATTTGAGTCGGCTAAAAAACTGGAGGTTAAAACTTTAGGACTTTCGGGCAGGGATGGCGGTAAAATGAACGGACTTTGCGATTTGAATATTATCGTGCCATCAAACATTACCGCGCGTATCCAGGAAATGCATATCCTTATCGGGCATATCCTATGTACCGCCGTTGATGACCTTTTTGATTAAATAATACCGTAGAGACGCATCACATGCGTCTTATAGTGAGCAATAACAAGGGGACGCCTGAGAAGCGTTTCTACAGAAAAAACAAATGAGAACCGGCTTCGAAAAAACCCTTCTTGATAAAATAACCGACCTGCAATCACTGCAAACGCAGATCAAAAACTGGCAGGCCGAAGGCAAAAAGGTAGTGTTCACCAATGGTGTTTTTGACCTGCTGCACATAGGCCATCTCACCTACCTGGCCAAAGCGGCAGAGCTTGGCGACAAGCTGGTGATCGGCCTTAATGCCGATAGCTCGGTAAGGCGCATCAAAGGGCCAACCCGCCCGGTAAATGATCAAAACAGCCGTGCAGCACTGTTGGCGGCATTATTTTTTGTAGATGCTATTGTGGTTTTTGAGGAAGATACGCCCTTGAATTTAATCAGCTCCCTCCTGCCGGATATCCTGGTAAAAGGCGCTGATTACGCGGTTGAAAACATTGTAGGGGCTAAAGAAGTGATAGCAAACGGAGGCGAGGTTAAAACCATTAATTTTGTTGAAGGGTATTCATCCACTTCCATAATCGAAAAAATCAGGAACCAGATTTCCTGAACTTAATAACGACATGAAGATACTGGTGATCCGCTTTAGCTCGATGGGTGATATAATTTATACTACGCCTGTTGTGCGCGGCCTCAAAAAGCAGGTCCCCGATGCTGAAGTTCATTTTTTAACCAAACCAGCTTTCAAATACATTTACGATAATAACCCGTATGTTGATAAGTTGCTGTTACTAAAACCCTCGTTAACAGATACCATTAACGACATTAAGGCAGAAAAGTATGATCAGATCATTGATCTACATAATAATCTTCGCACAAGCATCATCAAGCTGCGAACAGGCGTCAGGGCATCCACCTACAAAAAACAGCCGATCCTGAAATGGCTGAGTTTAAAGCTGAAACGCAACCTGGTAAGTGAGGAACACCTTGTAGACAGGTATTTAAAAGCCGTTAAATTTTTAGGCGTAGTTAATGACGATAAACCTATAGACTATTATATCAAAGCCCAACACGATATAACTAAATTACTGCCGGTTAGCCATCAACATGGCTATGTTGCTTTTGTAATAGGCGCTACACATTTTACCAAAAGGATGCCTAATTACAAGATCATCAGCATTTGCAGGCAGCTTAATTTGCCTGTTTTATTGTTGGGCGGCAATGATGTAAAGGCTAACGGCGATGAAATTGCCGCGGCTGTAGGCACATCTGTTTACAATGCTTGTGGTATTACCTCTCTTGATGAATCGGTTTTCCTGGTATCGCGCGCAAAAAATATAATTGGTTTTGATACCGGTTTAACTCATATTGCCGAAGCTTTTAATGTGCCGATAGCCTCGGTTTGGGGGGGCACAACGCCCGATCTGCTGGGAGTTTGGCCTTACAAAGTAAAAGAAACGCTGATCGCCGGTATCGAACTACCCTGCCGCCCCTGCTCCAAATTCGGACTTGAAAAATGCCCGCTCGGACACTTTAAATGTATGAATGATATGCCAGAGACCGATATTGTAGATTTCTCCAATCGCTAATTAAGAGTATAAAACCTTGCCTAAGGTATACTTACAAATCCACAATTGTTAATATTTTACTAAAAAGCATCAGATACCTTTTAATGTTAGTGTATTTGTATACTTTTGCGTATTAACTTAAATCCCTTACACGATGAAAAAAACATTACTAAGCCTGTGCCTTTTAATGGCATCTTTCGCAGCATTTGCACAATTACCTACCGTTGGTTTTAAAGGAGGTGTAAACTTCGCAACGTTACATGCTACAGTTGACGGGATTAGCGGCTCCGGTAATTCGGGCAGCTTAACCACATTCAATGTAGGCGCTTTTGTCGATTTTAAATTTGGCAATGTATCGTTACAACCAGCCTTAAACTTTACCGGTAAAGGCGGATCATCAAGTGTTTCTTTTGATGGCGAAGCAAACTCTGGCGGCAAAGTAAAACTCTATTACCTGCAAGTTCCGGTAAATGTTGTGTACCACGTGCCTGCGGTGGTCGGTGACTTTTACTTTGGTGCCGGCCCTTACCTTGGCATGGGTATTTCCGGCAAAGCAAAAGACAACAACGGCAATTCTGAAGACATTAAATTTGGCAGCGGCCAGGACGAGATCAAAAGAACAGACGCTGGTTTAAATGCCATTGTTGGCTTTAAATTCAAAACCGGTTTCCTGATCAATGCTAATTATGATTGGGGTCTTACCAACATCACAAACGTTGATGGCATTAAACTTACAAACCGTGTTTTCGGCATTTCAGTTGGTTATGCGTTTTAATTAACCCGGTGAAAAAATTGAAGCAGACTTTGTCTGTCTTTTATTATAAGGAGAAGCAACAGCTTCTCCTTATTTATTTAGTATTATTGGAAACTTATTATAAATGTCTCACGTTATAATCACAAGGCCGTAACATTATAAACCGATCGCTAAGCCGTTCAAAATCATGAAAAAGTTATTATTAATACGCCACGCAAAAGCTACCCATGAAAGCGGTTATGTTGATTTTGACCGGCCTTTAAAACAATCAGGTATGCAGGATGCGGTTTTAATGGCCACCCTTTTAAAAGGACAGTTACAAATACCTCAAATTATAATAACCAGCCCTGCACTGCGTACCAAAACTACTGCCGAAATTTTTGCTAACCAGTTTAAATTACCGGCTCCTGGGGAAGACAAAAGAATTTACGAAGCCAGCGAAAACACCTGGGTTAAAGTAGTTAATAGCCTGCCCGATGAATATGATTATATAGGCATAGTTGGCCATAACCCGGGTATAAGCCAAATACTATATTACCTCACCAGCCAGCTAAAAGAGATGCCTACCTGTGCCGTGGCCATCATTACCTTTGAAAACGATACATGGCAATCCATCAGCGAAGAAGACGGGACACTGACGCATTTTGATTCACCGAAGGGGTAGCGTTGTGTCCGAAAGTCAGAGAAGTCCGTAAGTCCGAAAGAAAAAATACTATTTGACCTTCATCAGTCGCCAGCGAGGCGAAACTATTTCAAATTTTACGGAAAAAAATTACCGTTAAATAAGAATCTTACCGACTTTCGGACTCCCCACTCAATTCACTCTATAAGTTTTCCCCGGCAGCGAACTGATATACCCTTGCATTTCCATATTAAGCAGGTTCATGGCCAGTTGGCTCATAGGCATATTAGCCCTTAAAGTAAGATCATCTATGGCAAGCGGCGTTTTATTCTGCTGCAATATCTCCATGATCAGCCGTTCATCTGCCGACAAATCAAAAGGCAGCATAAATTGCTCTGTAGGTTTATTGGCATCGTTCTTTTCCCAGCCAAGACTAAAAGCCAGATCGGCGGTGCAGGTGAGCAAGCTTGCTTTGTTATTACGGATTAGGAAGTTACATCCTTCAGAAAATTCATCACCCAATCTGCCCGGAAAAGCAAAAACATCCCGGTTATAGGAGTTGGCAATTTCGGCCGTGATGAGTGCACCTCCTTTTATACTGGCTTCAATCACCACGGTTGCATCGGCAATACCGGCAACTATCCGGTTTCGCTGCGGAAAGTTTTCCCTGTCGGGGTTGGTGCCTGAAGGGTATTCGGATAGTAAGCCGCCGTTTTCGAGCATTTTATCGGCAGTGGCCCGGTTTTGAGCAGGATAAAGCCTGTCAAGCCCATGGCCAAGTACACCGATGGTTGGCACGTTTAGCTTTACACATTCTTTATGTGCCGCTACATCAATACCATGTGCCAAACCACTTACTATTAATACATTATATTGCTGTAATTCCTCAACTAACTGGCGGCATAATTGCCTGCCATAATCGGTAGCGTTACGGGTGCCCACTATACTAATAATGTGGGGCGGGTTAAGATCCATTTTGCCCTTCGCATAAAGCAGCACCGGTGAATCGTGGCAATTTTTTAAGCGCTTGGGGTAACGGGCATCTGTATAAAAAATAACATCGATATTGTGACCTTCTAAAAACTTCAGCTCCTTTTCGGCTTGCCTCAAAGCATCGTCAAAATCCCATTTTACAGCGCGTTTCTCACCTATTCCCGGAATCCTGGTCATTTTTTCGGGCGATGCATTAAACACTTCTTCTACGCTGCCAAGATATGCGATCAGTGACTTAGCCGCTACCGGCCCGAGGTTTTTAACAAAAGATAAAGCTACTTTATGGAGTAATGACATTGGGTTTAGACGTACGGATTATAGCCTTGCAAATTATAAATATTCGGGCGATTTTCAAGCAGGACCTGTTATTTGCAATACAATATATAAAGTGTGGATATCATATTCAACTTTAAACCATATGTCTTTCCTTATTTAATTTGCATATCTGCACATTCCTAATTCGCACGCCTATTAAAAAACTACAAAAATAGTTTGCAAACTATAAAAATAGTTTTACCTTTATTCAACTATAAAAATAGTTTACTATGCGTATCAAAGAACTAACCAAAGCCGAAGAGCAGGTAATGCAGATCCTTTGGCAACTGAAAGAAGCTATTGTTAAAGACATTATTGAAGAAATGCCGGAGCCTAAACCCGCTTATAACACAGTGTCGACTGTGGTAAGGGTATTGGAGGGCAAAGGCTTTATCGACCATAAGGCCTATGGTAACTCGCATGTTTACTTTCCGCTCATCAGCGATGCGGAGTACAAAAAATTCACATTTGATAAGATGATGAAAAACTATTTCAGCAACTCATATCAAAGTTTGGTATCCTTTATTGTGGATGAAAAGAACATCAGCGTAAAAGAACTGGACGAGCTAACATCATTAATTGATAAACTTAAAAGCAAACAACAATGAACTGGCTATATTATTTGCTTGAAGCAAACTTGTACCTATGCGTATTTTATGCAGGGTACTGCTTGTTTTTAAATAAAGAAACACACTATACCTTAAACCGTATATACCTGTTATTGAGCTGTGTGATTTCATTTGTATTACCCGTTGTACAAATTGGCTGGCTAAAACCGGTTAAAACTGCAACAAAAACAATCGTTATCATTCCGCAAACGGCTTACCAAACCACCGTGCAAAAGCTTACTGTGCAGCCAACGTTAACCTTTAACGATATTTTGGTTTACGCCTATATACTTGGTACAATAGTACTTACCACAGTACTCTTTATCAGGCTTTATCAATTGGTCAAACTAACAAAGGCCACCAAAACTCTGGTTAATGATAAGTATAAACTCATCAATATAGAGGGATCAAACACCGCCTTTTCCTTCTTTAACTACCTTTTTATTGGCACAAAAACCCAAGCTAATAATATCATTATCAGGCACGAGCTGGTTCACATTCGTCAAAAACACTCGGTTGATATTGTTTTTCTGGAGTTGATCAAGATTATCAATTGGTTTAATCCGCTGGTTTATTTATTGCAAATCAGCCTGAAAACCATCCATGAATATATAGCCGACGAGCAAACTGCCGCGCAGGAAAGTGATGCCCTCAGCTATTCGTCGTTTTTGGTAAGCAATGCTTATGGGTTAAACGGCTCGCCCCTGGCGCATTCATTTTTCAATTATAACTTATTAAAAAAGAGGATAATTATGTTAAACCAAAAACGTTCGGGGAAATTAGCCAGGCTAAAATACCTCGTGGCCGTACCCATATGCGCCGGCCTGCTTTGTGCATCAACCCTGGTATTCAGTAAAACTTATGTTTTTTTCGATCTGATACCCCAACAGGAAATTGTCAATAAAAAGGTGGCCAATACGCATACAGCCCCCGCCGACACTGTAAAAGTAGACCCAGTCCGAATAAAAAAAGCAGATGTTACTGCCAAAGGTTTTAAATACGAAGAAACCGGTTACCTTGTTAATAAAAAAACCGATTTCAGGGTAATTATTACCGAAAAGAACGGAGAGCAAAAAGAATACTATAAAAGCAAAGCTACCCCGGAAGAACTGGCTACACTGAAAACTAAATACGGCTATACATTTCCTAAAATGTTAATTTATCCAAAGCTTCCACCACCTCCGCCTGCTCCACCCGCAAACAGCAAAAAACCTAAGGTTATTGATGTAAAGCTGCCACCTCCGCCACCGCCTGCAAATCCGGAAAAGATAAAGAAAGCACCTAAAGTGATAGAAGGGGCACCTGTTACCCCGAAGGCCCCCACACCAGCTGTTGCAGAACGTGTCCCGCCGCCCCCGCCACCTGCAGATCCATTTCAAACCCTATATATGTACGTCGCTAAACACACACGCTATCCGTCAAAAGCACGTGAAAACCACATTTCGGGAAAAGTGACGTTAAATTTTAATATTATTAATGGTAAAATAAGTGAAGTGGCCCTTGTCGAAGGCGTTGATCAGGATATAGATAATGAAATATTAAGAGTTGTAAATAATTTCGACGGTAATCTCGGCATAAAATCAGGCCATTATAATTTACCCATATCTATGGCTTTAGTTGCTGACAATCATAACTATTACCCCCCTGTACCTTCAAAGCAATATGATCAGGCAATGGCTTCTACAAAAGCTTCAACTACCCTTCGCGAAGTTATTGTGGTAGGCTACCCCGCAAAAGAAAACAAATAAAGATAAAGCTTTAAACAAGCTTTTATAATTGCCGACCGGCCTAAAACCGTCCCGGCAATTTTCTGCGTAAATCCCTCCGTTCTCTTTAACCGCCCTGTTTTACAAATAGCTAAATAATTTCTTTTAGTATCCAAAAATTTGTAACTTAGATATATCCAATCGGGACAATTTCTTTTAAAATATATCTAAAACAAAGCAAACACATTAAAATACGCTTTGTTTAATAAGTACCAATTATACTTCCTGGACCTTACCGTTAACCTGATTTTGTTCATTTTTAAACCTCATAATATGAAAAAGTTTGGGATCATTTTAGCAATAGTAGGCATTGTGATGCTTATTGCAGGTAATTTTTTTTATAAGCATACCATCAATGCGGTAGATAGCTCTGGCAGTTCAATTATTACTACCGGCTTAAATGGTGGATGGACATTTAAACTACCTGTTTTTGCCGGTGGTGCGTTATTTTTCCTGGGGTTTGTTTTTTGGGCAGCATCACGCACCGACAACCAGCATCATGATCATTTGATATAGAAGTTAAACCGCATTTTATAAATGATTTCTCGCAAAGACGCGAAGGCGTAAAGTGATTTACTTTAACGCAGTAGCGTCTTTATGTGCATATTTATAATCAGAAAGGTGGATTACAAATAGATTATCCCTTCACGTATATCACCTGTTTTGTTTCGAAAAACTCCTCTTTAAAGTAATCTTTCAGATGATATTGGATAACTTTTAAGCCCGATTCTTTGATCTCCTGCTCCAAATCGCCGCCCTTTAAATACAGGATACCGTTGGGTAATTTGTTATTCGATTGCTTGTTGAATTTACCTTTTACCCATGGATAAAAATCCTTTAATTGGGTAACAGCGCGTGATACTACAAAGTCAAATTTATCCGCAATTTGTTCGGCCCGCAGGTGTGATGCTTTCACATTTCTGAGGCCTAAGGCTGCAGCTACTTCCGTAACAACCTTGATTTTTTTGCCTATAGAATCAACCAAATGAAATTGTGTTTCGGGGAATAAAATAGCCAGGGGAATACCAGGAAAGCCCCCACCGGTACCCACATCAAGCACATTTTCGCCCGGTAAAAAAGCCATTACTTTGGCAATCCCAAGCGAGTGGAGCACGTGACGTTCAAATAAAAGATCAATATCTTTGCGGGAAATTACGTTGATCTGGCTGTTCCAGTGTTCATATAAAGCTGGCAATTTTTCAAATTGCTCACGCTGTTCGGCACTTAAATCAGGAAAATATTGTAGAATTATTTCAGATGTCATCCCTGTTAAAACGGTTAATAATATTGCCAAGCAGGTACCTTGCCCTAAATAATTGCGCCTTTACCGTCCCTAACGGGAGATCGAGTTGCTGGGCTATTTCTTCGTACGAAAGCTCATCAAAATAGCGTAAGGTAATCAGGTTCCTATAACGCGTGGGGAGGCTTTCAATTAATGATCTTAGCTCCTGAGTTTGTTGCTTTTTGATAGATGTTTCTTCGGGGTTAAGGCTATCCGCCTTAATTTGCAGCGGTTTTTCATCCCCTTCATCGTCCATCATGCCATGAATTGACATGGTGCTTAGTTTCTTTTTGCGGATAAAATCAATGCAATTGTTAGTTGCTACTCTGAAAAGCCAGGTGCTAAAAGCAAAATCGGGCTGGTATTTTTCAAGTTTTTCAAATGCCTTGGCAAACGTTTCAACCGTTAGGTCCATTGCATCTTCTTTGTTGTTTACCATCTTAAGCACCATGAAATAAATCGAGTCTTTATAACGGTGCATCAAATCGGCATAGGCTTTTTGATCCCCTTGCCTGGCCTTCACTACCAGGTGAAAATCATTCTTTGCGTTCTCGGTAAAGTTGGCGTTTATTTCCATTGAGTAGTTTTTAAAAAGGTACCGATCAATCCAAAAACATTTAAATATGTATAATATAATAGGTCAAAAAAGGGGAGATACCACCAAAGGTCTTTGCCATTAAGTTTTTTAAATATACGATTATAAATGGCCATTTGTAATATCAACCTAAAAACGTACAAACCTAATGCCAGTAACGGTTCATATCTTAAAATAAGGAATAATATTAATAAAATATAGAATATAAAGCCGCTAACTGCATCAAAACTAAGCATACGCCTGTGCTGGTTTTTATACAGTTTCCCCACCCCCATGTGTCGCTTTTTTTGTTTAAACCACGATTTAAATGTGGTTTTAGCCTCTGTAAACATAAATGATTCGGGGCTCAATTCAACTACTGTGTTATCAGGAGTAGCATGCTGGTTAACAAACAGGTCATCATCGCCTGATATTACGTGCATGTGCGAAGCAAAACCTTTTGCACTAAAAAATAACGTTTTTGTATAGGCAAGGTTGCGTCCAATACCCATATAGGGGTCGCCGGTTAACGCGCCCGACAGGTAATTGGTTGCTGTTTTTATGGTTTCAAAGCGGGTAAAAGCATTAATAAAACCACCTTTTTTATAATAAGGAGAGTACCCCAAAACTATTTGCACACCGCTTGTAAAATTGGCTGCCATACGGCTTATCCAGTTTTCGGAAGCTGGCTTACAATCAGCATCGGTAAATAAAAGGTGTTCATTTTTTGATGCCTTGATGCCTAAGGTAAGGGCAAACTTTTTACCTGTTTTAAAGCGGTCATGCTCGGTAATGGTAACAACTTTCAGGTGGGCGTATTTTTTTTGCATGGTTTCAAGCACCTCGTCGGAAGTATCAAAAGAGCAATCATTGATAACAACCACCTCAAAATCAGGATAGTTTTGTTCCAGTATCGATGGGAGATTTTCCTCTAAGTTACGGGCTTCGTTGCGGGCGCTGATAATAACAGAAATGGGGATTAAGACTCTGGGCGGCGGCCCTTCGGCGGGTTTATGGCCTGCAAGGCGGGTATGCCTGCTTACCAGGTAATATAGCTGAACTATAAAACAAAGCTGAAAAAGAATAAAAAGCGCGTCGTGTAAGTACGTTTCCAAACAAAAAAAATAATGAGGCAAATTTGTTAAAAATCAATGAAATTAAGGCTCAATATCAGCGTTAATTTGAAGTTTAATGTACTCTTATTTAATCCCCCTTAAAATAAAAGTACTTTAATTAACATGGTTTTAATATTCAGCACGTTTATAAATAGCTTTTATCCTGCCGCCGTTTTGGAAAGGACGGGCATGAGGGTTTTTTTTGCTAATTTTGCAACCCTAAAATGAAATTTAACTTAACAGCACAAGACCCGCTTTCAAAGGCCCGAGCCGGCGAGATCACTACCGACCACGGTACCATACAAACCCCTATTTTTATGCCGGTAGGCACTGCCGGCACTGTAAAGGCGGTGCACCAGCACGAGCTTAAACAGGATATTTCGGCGCAAATTATATTGGGCAACACTTACCACCTATATCTGCGCCCCGGTTTAAATACACTTGAAAGCGCCGGAGGACTACATAAATTTAATGGATGGGACGGTCCCATCTTAACCGATAGCGGCGGCTACCAGGTATATTCATTAACCGAGGTACGCAAAATAAAAGAGGAAGGGGTTACTTTCCGCTCGCATATTGACGGATCAAAACACTTGTTTACTCCCGAAAATGTAATGGACATTCAGCGCATTATCGGCGCCGATATTATCATGGCGTTTGATGAGTGTACCCCCTATCCCTGCGATTACAACTACGCAAAACGATCGATAGAAATGACCCACCGCTGGCTGAAACGCTGCTGCGACAGGTTTGACAGCACCGGACCAAAATATGGCTACAGTCAAACACTTTTCCCAATTGTACAGGGTTCGGTATATAAAGATCTGCGTGTACGATCTGCCGAAGTAATAGCCTCATATGAGCGTGAAGGTAATGCCATAGGCGGCCTTTCGGTCGGTGAACCGGCCGAGGAAATGTATGCCATGACCGAAATTGTATGCAATATATTACCGCAGCAAAAACCGCGTTACTTAATGGGTGTAGGTACGCCTGTAAACATTTTGGAAAACATAGCTCTGGGTATTGACATGTTTGATTGCGTTATGCCAACCAGGAACGCGCGCAATGGCATGCTTTTCACCAAAAACGGCATCATCAACATCAAAAATGAGAAATGGAAAAACGACTTTTCGGCCATTGAAGATGACAGCGATCTGTTTGCCGACAGGGATTACAGCAAAGCCTATTTACGTCATTTGATCCACTCTGGCGAAATGTTAGGCGCTCAGATCGCCACCTTGCACAACCTCCATTTTTATCTATGGTTGGTTAAAGAGGCGCGAAAAAAAATTATTGCGGGTGAGTTTTACGATTGGAAAAACATGATGGTAAAGCGCCTTGGACAGCGTTTATAACAACTCATAAAATCACAAGAAATCTCCAGGAAAAACATGGAAATTAACAATCAAACAACCGACAGATGAAAGCTTTTTTTCATAGATATTTAAAGATCATCGACAGGTTTATTATTGGCAAATACCTTGGCACTTTTATATTTACTATGGGCATTTTCATGGTGATATCTGTAGTGTTTGACGTGTCAGAAAAGCTTGATAACTTCCTGAATAAACACGCCAGTTTGCACGATATCGTCTTCAGATATTACGCGGGTTTTATTCCATTTTATTTGAATATGTTATCGCCGCTGATCAACTTCTTGGCGGTGATTTTCTTTACAGCCAAGATGGCAAACCAAACAGAAATTGTTCCGATATTGAGCGGCCGGGCAAGTTTTAATCGATTTTTAAGACCTTATGTAATCGCTTCATCAATCATATTTGTGGTGTCTTTTTTTGCAAATGTATACCTTATTCCTTTCACAAACCGGCTGAAAATCGACTTTGAAAATGCCAATGGCATGATGGACAATGACCCGACTAAGGTGGAGGTACACATGCAAATTGACAAACATACTTTTGTTTATCTTGCCAATTACGATCCCACAACTCACTTCGGTTACAATTTTATAATGGAGAAATTTAATGGTGATACGTTGCGTGAAAAACTGATTGCCGAACAAATTCAATACGATTCTTTAAAACGGATCTGGTCGCTTAAACAATACAGTGTTAAATATGTAAACGGAATGAAAGAACAATTCATTACAAGTAACACGCCAAAAGACACTGTTTTGGATATGCACCCGAGCGATTTTATTGTATATGATAACGTATACCAGGCCATGTCTTTAAGCGACCTGAACAAGAATATTGACAAGGAAAAACTGCGCCGCCCGGAATATTTAAAGGCCATTTATTTTGAAAAATATCACCGTTTTGTATACCCTTTATCAGCCTTTGTACTTACTTTAATCGGTGTTTCCATATCGTCAAGAAAGGTACGCGGAGGTGTTGGATTACCCCTGGGGATAGGTATTTTATTATGCTTCGCTTATATTATATTAGAACGGTTTGCGCTTGTATTTTCGGTAAAAGGGGGCATGACACCTTTAATAGCGGTATTCATTCCTAACATCGTTTTTGGCATTTTAGGTTACTATCTGCTTTTAAAAGCACCCAAATAATGACGCAAAACACCCCTTCATCCCCAAATAAGAACCTAATTATTCTCCATTTTACAGTTTTTGTATGGGGATTTACCGGAATTTTGGGCGCACTGATCACCATTTCGGCCGTACAATTGGTGTGGTTTAGGGTACTTATTGCCTTTTCATCGTTATTTTTGTATTTCAAATTCAACAAAACTGATTTTAAGGTTGACAGAAAAACCCTTGTAAAATTGGTACTCACTGGCGCGATTGTGGGCGGGCATTGGATCCTTTTTTTCGCTGCCATCAAACTTTCCACAGTCGCCGTCACCCTGGTTTGCCTCTCATCCATCACACTTTTCACGGCAATTTTTGAACCGTTGATCAACAAAAAAAGTATTTCGAAACTTGAAATATTGGCCGGCATCTTAATTATCACTGGCATTGTTTTGATTTTCAAATTCGAAAGCAGATACACTAAGGGTATCATAACAGGGCTTGCCAGCGCTGTTTGTGCCAGCCTTTTCTCTATCATTAATTCGCGTCAGGTGCAAAAAGTACAAGCGCCGGTTATTGCATTTTATGAACTTTCCGGAGCCTTTGTCTGGATCTCGATATACCTGTTTATAACCTCCGGTTACACCAGGGCCATGCTGTTGAAACCAGCAGATATCGGTTACCTGGTACTACTTGGCACCGTATGCACATCGCTTGCTTACGTGGCCGGCGTATCTGTAATGCGCGAACTTTCGGCTTTCCGGGTGGCGCTCATTACCAACCTCGAGCCGGTATACGGTATCATCCTTTCGTTTATTTTTTTCGGAGATCTCAACAAAATGACGCCCGGATTTTGGGGCGGAGCATTCCTTATCCTGTCAACAATTTTTTTGTACCCCGTAGCCCGAAAGCAAATAACAAGGCGCAAAACTGTAGCTTAATTCTTAACTCCCCATATTCTTGTTTTATACAAACACTTATAATAGCCGTGGTTCTGCCTGTTCTTAAAGCAGCCTTTCAACAACTCAAATCACCTTAATTTTTTCGTCATTTTCTCCCAAATAGGGGCTAAGCACCTAAGGCTGCTTTAGCCTTTTTTTAGCCCCCCTAAGCCATTTAAATTTTTTAAGACATTCCCGGCTCAACTAATGCATTAGCGCCAAACAGGGGCAAAATCCATTTTTAACTTAGTGTATTAAATATCAATATAAAAATCAGGGCATCGAATCTACGTATTCCTATTTTTAGCCATTTTTTAAAATCTACAAACTTAAATAATTCAATTATATACTAAACATATAAATTTAAAAATCAATTACTTATAAAATTTAAATAAATAGATAGTTAATCAAAATTCATCTAAGTAAAATCTCCAAAAACTAAAAATATTAGCATTTAAATTTAAAGCCGATTTAAAGTATCATATAAATTTAAAAATCAAATAAATACATGTAATTATTTAGTGTAAACCTTCTAATCAACCAAAAGTCAAAACCCAATTTACAAAGTGTAATGAAGTAACTATTCGGGAATCAAAAAAAATCGCAGCATCTCTCCTGCTTGTATACAAAATCAGTTTTCGAACGGATTTTTTTTCACTCTCGTAGGATTCTCGCAAAGAAATTTTGGGCGAAAGAAATCCTCGCAATATCAAATTCCAGGGGTATTAAAAGTTCTGATTTTAGCCTTTGAAAAATACGGGCAAAATTTCACTGCGGTTATTGTCACCTCATTTTTGAAAGGGCAATTATCAACCGGGCAAAATCTGGGCGACTTAAAATTGAAGAGCTACCAGAGGTGGACACAGCCAATAAAATATGAACCTAAAAATGCAGACACATCTCCGCACTATTTCGCGATCAAATTCCATGACCTCGATTTACATGAGATCAATTTTTATTAAACATTTAAAAAGCGGATATTGTATTACTCTAAAACCAACATCCATCATGAGCATTAAAACAATAGTCATTGTAGCCATCGCAGTTTTGCTTACCATCGTACTAATGCAAAATACCGACGAGGTTTACTTCAAATTTTTGTTCGCCACTTTCAGGGTATCCAAACTAATGATGATGCTGGTAGTTGCGGTAACAGGTTTTATATTGGGTTTGATCGTGGCATGGCCTAAAAAACAAAAGTTCGATATTGAAGGCTATCATGACGCCATGCACAAAAAAGACGACACCGATACACTAAGTGACGAAGACAGGGAATACATCAGCTAAAATATGAAAACAAAGATTGGATTTATAGGCCTTGGCAACATGGGTACCAGCATGGCCAAAAACCTCATTGACTCAGGGTACCATTTGCAGGTTTACAACCGCACACTTTCAAAGGTAGACGAGCTTGGCACCGACAGTGTAACCAAATGCCAGAGTCCTGCCGAAGCCGCGGCAAATGTGCCATTTTTGATCACTATGGTATCAGATGACGAAGTGCTGCGAGAATCGGCTGTAGGCGACGGCGGAATTTTAAAAACGCTACAGCCAAATGCTGTACACATATCCATGAGCACTATTTCACCTGGAACTTCTGAAGAACTGGCCAGGTTACATGAACAGGCAGGAAATCGTTACCTCGCTTCTCCTGTATTCGGAAGGCCCGAAGCAGCCGCTGCACGTAAGCTCTGGATCTGCGTTTCGGGTGATGAACAAACTAAAACTGATGCTCGTCCTATACTTGATTTACTTGGCCAGGAAGTGATTGATTTTGGCCCCTCGGCGGGAGGTGCAAATGTGGTTAAAATAGCAGGCAATTTTATGATCATGGCATCCATGGAAATGATGGCCGAGGCATTCACCCTTGCCGAAAAAAACGGACTAAGCAGAATGCAGGTAGCCGACTTTTTCAGCTCGACGCTTTTCAACGCTCCAATTTTCCAGAGCTACGGCAAGGCCCTTGCCGGCAAGCAATATCAACCAGTAGGCTTCAAATCAAAATTGGGTTATAAAGATGCGCGCCTCGCATTTAAATTATCGCAGACAAGCGAGATGCCCATGCCTATTGCAAACGCCGTACACGGCCGTTTATTAACCGCTATTGCCAAAGGCTGGGGCGAGCACGATTGGGTGGAAGGCATAGGGCGAGGCGTGAGTGAAGACGCGGGGCTTTGATTTCGGATTTCAGATGTTTGATTTCGGATTTTGGAAATAGGATTTTGGAATCGGATATTTCTTTTAAAGAAAATGCCGGATGGTCTATCGACTGATAAAATGATCGATAAATCATCCGGCATTTACATGCAGCAGGATGATTAAGTTTGGTAGCAGAATTGCTTTATATCACAACGTCATTGCGAGGTACGAAGCAATCCCAAACAATACACGGATGGCCTGCCAATCGGGGATTGCTTCGTACCTCGCAATGATGCTTTTATTTTGCTTCGGGACAGCTTCCCGAATCCTACCAAATCCGAAATCAAACATCCGAAATCCGACATCACAAATAGAACACTTGGTTCTCCCCTTCCAAAAATTTCAAATCGGGAGTTTCAGCAAAAATACCGAACACGGATGCTCCGGTTCCACTCATGCTTGAGTATATGGCCCCTGCCTCATAAAGGGCCGCTTTGATGCCTCTGATTTCTGCATGATTTTCAAACACGGTTTGTTCAAAATCATTTTTGATAAGCTTCTTCCAATCAGCTATCGGTTCGTTGATCAAATCGAACAATGAATCTTTTACCGGGGTCGGCTTTATACCGCGAAAAGCTTCCCCTGTTGATACATGGACAGGCGGCATTACCAACACAATTTTGTAAGCCGACAGGTCGAGCCTGATGTTCTCAAATTCATCACCGCGTTCAAAAGCAAACACAGGTTTGTTCTCGATGAAAAAAGCGCAGTCGGCACCGAGGCTGCGCGCGTAATTGGTCATTTCATCTACCAAAAGACCGAGTTTAAATTCATCATTCATCAACCTGATAAAAAATGCGGCATCGGCCGATCCCCCGCCCAACCCCGAGCCTATCGGGATATGCTTATGCAGATGAATGCTCACCGGTGGCAGGTCATGGTCCTGCTTGAGCATTTGATAACCTTTAACGCAGAGATTATCCTCCGGTAGGCCAGGAATATCCAGCCCGCTTGAGGTGAAGCTAAATTTGTCGCTTTTCACTACTTCAAGGGCGTCTTTAATGTCGATAGGGTAAAAAATGGTTTCGAGATTATGATAACCATCCGGCCGGCGTTCGGTAATATTGAGGCCGATGTTTATTTTTGCATTCGGAAATAAAATCATACAAATTAATTAACACGTGATGTATTTGCCAACATCCGTAGGAAACCAAAGGTAGATTATTTTTCTTTGCCTTTTGAAACTTTGGTCATTGAGTCATTAGGTCATTAAGTCATTGCCTTCTCAAAGCATTAACCTAATCACCCAATTTAACTCAATCAACCGAATCTAACTTAAAATAAAATGAAACAGTATCTTGACCTGATGAGACATGTGATGGAAACCGGAGCGCAAAAGCATGACAGAACCGGCACCGGTACAGTAAGTGTGTTTGGCTACCAGATGCGTTTCAATCTCAAGGATGGTTTCCCGATGGTAACCACCAAAAAACTGCACCTCAAATCTATCATCCATGAGCTCATCTGGTTTTTGAGCGGCGACAGCAATATCCGCTACCTGAAAGAAAATGGCGTAAAAATATGGGACGAGTGGGCCGACGAAAATGGCGACCTTGGCCCCGTGTACGGCAAACAGTGGCGCTCGTGGCCTACACCAGATGGCGGTCATATCGACCAGATCAAACAGGTGGTGAACCAGCTTAAAAACAATCCCGACTCGCGCCGTATCATCGTGTCGGCCTGGAACGTTGCCGAGGTTAACCAGATGGCCCTGCCGCCATGCCATAGTTTGTTCCAGTTTTACGTAGAGCCCCCTAACCCCCTGAAGGGGGAACAAAAGGGAAAACTTTCGTGCCAGTTGTACCAACGCAGTGCAGATATTTTCCTTGGCGTTCCGTTCAACATAGCTTCCTATGCGTTGCTCACCATGATGATGGCACAGGTATGCGACCTTGATCTTGGCGACTTTATACACACTTTTGGTGATGCCCATTTGTACAACAACCATATGGACCAGGCGCGCCTGCAGCTAAGCCGCGATCCTCGCCCCCTGCCAACCATGAAAATCAATCCGGAGGTAAGAGATATCTTCTCATTCAAGTTTGAAGATTTCACTTTGGAGAATTATGATCCCTGGCCGCATATTAAGGCCGAAGTGGCGGTGTAGTTTGGTCATTTGCTTCGCGTCATTGGGTCATTAAGTCATTTTTTGCTTGTCCTGCTTTTAGCTGTCCTAATCTTATCATGAGTAATAGAATTGAAGAACTTGAAGTGTATAATCTTTCAGAAGCATTTTCCGACAGGGTTTGGTTTATAGTGGCTAAATGGGAATACTTTGCTAAAGACACTTTGGGTAAACAAATTGTTCGCTCATCTGATTCGATTGGTGCAAACATTGCTGAAGGATTTGGACGCTATCATTACAAGGAGAATAAGAACTTCTGCTATTTTAGCCGCGGATCAGTAATTGAAACCAAAGGTTGGCTCAAAAAGGCAAATACGAGAAGCCTGATCAATGACGACGAATATCAATCGCTGCTCCGGGAATTAGAAACAATTCACGTAAAATTAAACATCTATATCAAATTCATTGGGAAAGGCAATGCATAACTACAAGTCAAAAAATGACTCAATGACGCGAAGTAAAATGATGCAAAGCAAAATGACACGAAGCAAATGACGCAATGACTTAATGACCAAATAAAATGATTTTATCCATCATCGTAGCCATAGCCAAAAACCACGCTATCGGTAAAGACAATAAATTACTCTGGTATTTGCCTAATGATCTGAAGCATTTTAAAGATGTTACTACCGGGCATACCGTGATCATGGGCCGTAAAACTTTTGATTCGGTTGGTAAGCCCTTGCCCAAACGCCGCAACATTGTTATTACCCGGCAGGCCATCAGTATTGAAGGTTGCGAGGTAGTACCATCCATTGAAGCGGCTATTGAGCTTTGCAAGGCCGAGGACGAAGTTTTTATTGTTGGCGGAGCTGAGATCTACCGGCAGGCTATTCCCTTTACAAACCGCATATATCTCACCATTATCGACCAGGATTTTGAAGGCGATACCTTCTTCCCGGAATTAAATCCTGATGAATGGCAGGAAACAGATCGTGAAGATTTTGAGCCCGACGAAAAAAACAAGTATAAATATTCTTTTATCACACTTGTGCGGCGCTAACATTTTTTGTCATGATTTTGTTTTAATTTAAAATTTTGTGCTTACGAAATTTTATTAGATTTGCTGCCTTATTGAAAAAAAGCTTATAAACTAATTTATTACATATTACAAATTCGATGCAAGGCAAAGGGGTTATTAAATTTTTCGCCATACTACTGGCAGTGGTGTGCTTATACCAGCTATCATTTACGTGGGTGGCCCATAAGGTTAGGGAGGATGCCAAAGTATACTCAAAGGGAGATCCTGAGAAAGAAAAAGCTTATTTGGATTCTATTTCCAATCAACCGGTTTATCCGCTATTAAAACATGATTACGCTTATGTATTGCAAAGGGAAATTGCATTAGGTCTTGACCTTAAGGGTGGCATGAACGTTACTATGCAGATCCAGCTTGATGAGCTGGTTAGGAAAATTGCCAACAACAATCCTGATGCTACTTTTAACCAGGCTTTGGCTAACGCCGATAAATTGCAGGCCAATGCTCAAACCAACCAAAAAGATTACATCGCTTTATTTGTAAGCGAGTACGAAAAGCTAAACCCCAATGGTAAACTTGCCGCTATCTTTTCAACAAAAGATAACCAGGACCACCTGAAGTTCAACGCTTCAAACAGCGAGGTTAAAACTTATCTTGAGGATTTGGCTTCAACTGCGGTTAAACAATCATTTACTGTTTTAAACACCCGTATCAACCAGTTTGGTGTAACCCAGCCAAACATCCAGTTGCAACAAGGCTCAAACAGGATTTTAGTTGAGCTGCCAGGCGTTAAAGAACCAGAGCGTGTTCGCAAATTGCTTTCGGGTTCTGCCAAATTGGAGTTCTATGAAACTTTTGATAATGCGGAAGCTTACCAGTACCTGATCAACATTGACAACCTGCTTGCGGCAAAAAGCAAAACTGCCAAAGCGGACACTGGTAAATCAGCGAAAGCTGATACCACTGCTAAACTTGCAGCCGGAAAAGCTGATACAGCTAAAGGAGGTTCATTGTTAAGCAAAGTTCAAAAGAATGCTGCTAAAAACGATACTTCAGCTGCTTCATTAAGCAAAACAAAATTAGCTGCACAACACCCGTTGTTTGCAGTAATGTCATTAAACGTTGGCCAGGGTGCAAACGGCCAGCAGCAATTAGGCCAGGGCCCTGTTGTTGGTTATGCTCCACTTCAGGATACTGCTAAAGTAAATTCATACCTGCACAGTGCAGATGTTTTAGCAGTTATTCCACGTAACATCAAATTTTTGTGGGAAGTAAAACCCATCAAAAACACCAAAACTTTCGCGTTATACGCTATTAAACTTACTGGTGCCGAAAATGGCCCGGTATTATCAGGCGACGTAATTAACGACGCCCGTGCCGATAACGACCAGAAAGGCAGCCCTGAGGTTGTGATGATCATGAACTCAGAAGGTGCTCAAAAATGGCGTGCGGTTACGGCCGAAGCATCATCGGGCACCAACAAAAAAGCTATCGCCATCGTTTTAGATGATAACGTATACTCTGCTCCTACCGTACAAAACGAAATTTCGGGCGGTGTATCATCAATCTCCGGTAACTTTACCATTGATGATACGCGCGACTTAGCCAACGTATTAAAAGCAGGCCGTTTACCGGCTCCTGCCCACATCGTATCTGAGTCAATTGTAGGTCCGTCATTAGGGCAGGAAGCTATTTCAGCAGGTATTACTTCAAGTATCTTAGGTTTAGTTGTGGTGTTGATCTTCATGATCGCTTATTACAACCGTGCAGGTACTGTAGCGGTAGTTGCGGTAATTATCAACATTTTCTTCCTGATGGGCGTACTCACCAGCTTAGGTGCGGTATTGACGGTACCTGGTGTTGCGGGTATCGTATTAACCTTAGGTATTGCGGTAGATGCCAACGTACTGGTTTATGAACGTGTACGTGAAGAATTAAACTTAGGCAAATCATTAAGGATTGCAGTTGCCGATGGTTTCAAACATGCATTACCTTCAATACTCGATTCACAGATCAGTACATTCCTTACCGGTTTAATCCTGTTCGTATTCGGTTCAGGCCCTATCCAGGGTTTTGCAACTACATTGATGATCGGTATCGCTACTTCATTGTTCTGTTCACTATTGATCTCAAGAGTTATATTTGAGTGGATGCTTGACAAAGGAATGGATATCAAGTTCTCAAACCCATGGAGCTCACATACTTTCAAAAATGCAAACTTTGCGTTTGTTAAAAACCGTACTAAGTTTTACATTTTCTCGGGCTTGTTCATTGCAGCGGGTTTGGTATCTATCTTCACCCGCGGCTTTACCTACGGTGTGGATTTTGAAGGCGGCCGTAACTACATTGTTAGCTTTACCAACAAAGCGGTAACTACAGAACAAATTCACGAGGCTATTGATGCTACCTTAGGCCGTAGTACCGAGGTTAAAACCATGGGGGATAAATTCAGTATCACTACCAACTATTTGTTTAACGATAACTCAACAGCTGCTGATGCTAAAGTAAAAGGCACACTGGTGGACTTGTTAAATAAAAAACCCGAAACCAAAATTGCTAACAGCGACTTAGGTGGTTCAAAAGTAAGTGCTACTATTGCCGATGAGTTAAAAACATCAGCTATTTACACGGTATTGTTCGCAATCTTTGTGATTTCGGCTTACATCCTGATCCGTTTCCGTAAATGGCAGTTCAGCTTGGGTGCCATGATTGCAACCGCTCACGATGCCTTATTGGTATTGTCGTTCTTCTCGTTGTTCAATGGCTTCCTTCCGTTTTCACTGGATATTGACCAGGCGTTTATTGCGGCTATATTAACGGTTATTGGTTATTCAATTAACGATACCGTGGTAGTATTTGACAGGATCCGCGAGTTCCTTGATCACTCTAACAAAAACGAAAAACCAGAAGAGGTCATCAACAAAGCCATCAACAGTACATTAAGCCGTACAATTATCACTGCATTAACCGTGGTATTCGTATTGTTAGTATTGTTCATCTTTGGTGGTGACGTTATCAAAGGCTTCTCGTTCGCGTTATTAATTGGTGTTCTTTTCGGTACATACTCGTCGATCTGTGTGGCAACACCGGTGATCGTTGACTTTGGAAAGAAAGACCTGAAATAAGGAAAAGAATAAATTATTGAAAGGCTCCAAAGTAATTTGGGGCCTTTTTTGTTGATGTACAATGCAATACTGCTCATTAGAAAAAGCCATAATATCACCGACAGATGGTGTTGCATATCGCGTACAATGAACTATACTTACACCGTATTTCATATAAATGTTATTGGCGGCACGGAGATTGCGCTATATTCCCAAAAGCGCATTACGTTGCCCTTAAAAAGTTTTTTAACAGATACCCTGCACAAATGAACACATCAAATAATTCAAAATTTCCACTTGTAGTGATCGTAGGCGGCGGCTTCGGCGGCCTGCAGGTAGCAAAACAACTAAAGGACAAACCTGTGGACGTTTTGATGCTGGATAAGCACAACTACCATACCTTTCAGCCCCTCTTATACCAGGTGGCTATGGGCAGCCTCGAATCGGAGTCGATAGCTTTCTCATTAAGGAAAAATTTTGCCAGTCAAAAAAATTTCCGGTTTAGGATTGCCGAAGTAACCAGGGTGGATGCGGAAAATAACATACTCGAAACCACCATAGGCAATATAGCTTATGATTACCTGGTGATAGCAACAGGCTCAACAACCAACTTTTTTGGCAATAAAGATATCGAGCATTATTCCATGCCGATGAAGTCGATCCCCGAGGCCTTGAACCTCCGGTACTCTATTTTGCAGAACATTGAAGAAGCCCTGCTTAAAGTTGGCAAGGCCGAGCGCGATCCCTACCTTACTTTTGTACTGGTAGGCGCTGGCCCAACGGGTGTTGAGCTTGCAGGCTCACTGGCCGAGCTTCGTAATCACGTTTTGACTAAAGACTACCCTGAACTTAAAAAGGAGGACATGAAGGTGTACCTGGTCGATTTTTTACCGAAAGTACTTGGCCCCTTCTCCGACCAGGCATCCAACGCGGCCCGCACCTTCCTGACCAATATGGGCGTTGAAGTGCTAACCGGCGTAAAGGTGGAAAGCTACGACGGCGAGGAAATCAAATTTGAAGGCGGTAAAAGCATTCGCACCAAAAATGTGATCTGGAGTGCCGGGGTTATGGGTGTTGTGCCCGATGGCTTTGATAAAGAGGTTATTGAACGTGGAAATAGAATAAAAGTGGATAGCGTTGGCCGCGTTGCCGGCTTTAACAACGTATTTGCAATTGGCGACGTTGCAGCCATGATCACCGATGAAACCCCTAAGGGACACCCCGGCGTAGCGCAGGTAGCCATACAAATGGGCCAGCACGTGGCTAAAAATATCATTCATATCATTAACGGCGAACAAACCTCACCGTTTAAGTATAACGATAAAGGCTCATTGGCAACTATTGGCCGCAATAAGGCGGTGGCCGATTTGGGCAAAGTAAAATTCCAGGGATTTTTTGCCTGGCTTGTATGGATGTTTGTGCACCTGATATCGCTTTTAGGCGGCCGTAATAAGGTGATTGTATTCATTAACTGGGTATCGAGCTATGTAACCTATAATGGCGGTACAAGGCTTATTATCCGCAAATTTGAGCGTGAAGGCTTAACTGAGGATCAGCATTTGCCTAATACAGTTGATTAGCTTAAGTCCTGAATCTAAAGTCTCGGGTTTTAAGGCTTAAGTCAAAAGTTTTAAATTGGAAGTTTAGCGTTTTCTAAACTAAATTGATGACTTTTGACTTAAGACTTAAAACCTAAGATTTCCAAAAATGAGCATCAAAATAACCGAATGCCCCCGCGATGCCATGCAGGGCATTCATGATTTTATTCCTACCGATATAAAGGCGGAATACATTAACCTGCTTTTACAGGTGGGTTTTGATACGATAGATTTTGGCAGCTTTGTATCGCCCAAGGCTATCCCCCAGTTACAGGACACAGCGGAGGTATTAAAGAAACTCGATCTGAGTAATACTCGGTCAAAGCTATTAGCTATTATAGCCAACTATCGCGGGGCAGAAGACGCGGCTAAACATGAAGAGATCACTTACCTTGGTTATCCATTTTCCATATCCGAAACATTTCAGCTTAGAAATACCAATACCACTATAACGCAAGCCTTTGAAAATGTGCAGCGCATGAATGAATTGTGTGGTAAAAACGGCAAACAGTTATTGGTATACCTCTCTATGGGTTTTGGTAATCCCTATGGCGATGAATGGAATACCGGCATTGTTGAACAATGGGCTGAAAAAATGACAACCGAGGGAATAAAGGACATTGCCCTTGCCGATACTATAGGCATCGCAGATGCGGCACAGATCGGCAGTATTTATCCTAATCTTTGTCGGTTATTCCCCAACGTTGAGTTTGGCATCCATCTTCATTCCACACCAAATACCTGGCAACCTAAGATAACAGCAGCCTATGAAAGCGGCTGCAAGCGTTTTGATACTGCATTAAAAGGATACGGAGGCTGCCCAATGGCCAAAGACGACCTCACAGGCAACATTGCTACCGAAAACCTGATAGGCTACCTTAAAATACAAAATGAGCCCACAGGGCTTAATATGGATAAATTCCAGGAGGCGATGGAATTTTCGGAGAAAGTGTTTGGATGAAAATAAAGATCATCCCCCCAATACCTCATTATAAGGTACGAAGCAATCCCCAATTAGCAGAGTAACTGTGCAAGTACCTCTGTATAGTTCGCGATTGCTTCGTGCCTCGCAATGACGGTAACCGGATATTTTTTACGCTGCCGCGCTTTTAGCCGCTTTTGCAGCTTTGCTTTTCACCACCCTGTCAAAGTTTTCCATTACCAATACAGCCGCACCAATTAACTCAGCATCAAACCCAAGTTCAGATACCAATAGTTCGGTACCGCCTGCCAGACGCGGGATACAGTACTTGTGAAGGGCTTGTTGTATCGGGGCCATCAGTATCTTGGCAACTTTAGCTCCGCGACCACTTAATACGATGATGGCGGGGTTCATGATGTGGATAAGGATGGCCAGGGCTTTCCCTATTTTATAACCGGCGTCGGATAACAGTTCGATAGCAAACTGGTCACCGTTATTGGCAGCCTCTATCAGGGCATCTCCCATTAGTTTGGAGTGATCTTCCTCATTATATTTTAAGCTGGTTACACGGCCTTTTTTGATACCTGCTATGGCTTTTTGAGCAACTACCAATAATGATGCTTCGGCTTCCAGGCAGCCGCGTTTACCACATTCGCAAAGGGAACCATCTTCCGATAGCGGGATATGGCTTAGCTCGCCCGCAAAACCGTTGTGGCCGCGGAACAGTTTTCCATTTACGATCATCCCCAGGCCAATACCCCAGCCCAGGTTTATTACCATAACTTCCTGCTGTGATTTGGCAATACCAAATTTTTGTTCGGCGAGGGCTATCAGACTTGAATCATTATCGATATAAGTGGCGATGCCTGTTTTGGAAGTAAGGTAGGCAGTTAAGCTTTGTCCGCCGGCATCAAGGTAGGTATAATTGATACCTTCGGTGATATTGATGAAGCCGGGCATACCGATGCCTATTCCGGCAATCTTATCTTTAGGGATCCCACTGTTTGCTATGTAGTTGTTAATCTGCTCAACCAGCGTGGGCAACGCCTCGGGGTTATTGAGTAGTTTAAGCTCAAAGGTAAGCATATCGGCAACCGGATTATTCAGCAGATCAAACATCTGGATACGGGCGGTGAGCTGATCGAGCGCGATAGCTAAAATGTGCATAGCGCTTGACTTTACCGAATACATTAACGGGCGACGGCCGCCGCTTGAAGGGGCATACCCCTGTTCAACCACAAAACCCTCGTGCATTAACTCGTTTATAGCTTTGGCTATAGACGGGATACTTTTATCAAATAACTCACTTAATCCGGCACACGACATGGCCTTATTAAAATAAAGCCTTTTAATGATCATATTTTTTAACTGGCTGCCTTTTACCCCTTTATTCGTAAGTTCCATCAACAATTATTATAGTTTGGTTTATAACAGGCAACACCTTAGTGTTCTGAATTTTATAAAATTAAAAATAAAGTTAATAAGTACAACTGTAAATATTACAGTAAACCTGTTGTATGTACATGGACACCATTAATGTGCCTTTTGCCTACAACGCACAAAAATATCTATTATATTGGTGTACGATATAAAATATGCGAAAGTTTTGATTAAAACTTGCTATCACGGCTATTTGAACCCAATAATTTACTATGGCAGCAGCCAAAACCGCCATCCGCTCCAGTATTCATCATATTGCGATCTGAAATCTTTTAAATGCCGCGATAATGGTAAACCGTATGAAACAGCAAAAGCGTTATACATTGGCTCATCACTGAAATTAACAACACCTTTAGTTCTTAAGTTATAAACTTTATATCCCGAATCAATCGACATGCAAAGGTTATCGCCTTTTAAAATAAGTATCCACATGGATTTGTTCACTTTTCCCTTTAGGCACAAAATAAGCAAACTGGTCGCTCTCCTCCATAGCTTCTCCATGCCCCAAAGGAATCCGGGATTCATCGCCGAGGCCATGATTGCCATAATAGGTAAAGGAAAACACGATCAGCGATATACTGACAATTTTATAAACTGCAAATACGCTGAACCATTTAAAGCCGGTATACTTTTTTTGTGCTTTTAAAAACAGCACCCATAAAAACCAGACTACCGGGGTATAAAGCAACCCAAGAATGGATGATTTAATTACAACAAACAATAAATGGAACAGCGTAGTCATAAGGTGGTTTAATCTCTTTTAATTTGCATAAACATCCAGCGCTGCCCCTCCAGGTCGGCAGCACGATAGCGGGTGCCGGGAAAGCCATATTCCAATTCACTTAATATCGTTGCGCCTTTACTTTTAGCAGTTCTGTAATGCTGTTCAACATCGTCTACATACACCAAAACCCCGTTGATAATATAAGGTACAGCGCTCCATTTAGCAGCGATATCACAATTCTGGGCATGATGTGCCGGGCTTTGATAATGGGACGTAGGCTCAGCCAGCATAACCAGGCTTTCGCCCATTTTGAGCTCCCCATGAGCAAGGTGATCAGCCGCATCCGTCATCCGCATATTTTCAGTAAAACCAAAAACATCGCACAACCAGTTC
This sequence comes from Mucilaginibacter rubeus, assembly GCF_014643835.1. Lineage (GTDB taxonomy): Bacteria > Bacteroidota > Bacteroidia > Sphingobacteriales > Sphingobacteriaceae > Mucilaginibacter > Mucilaginibacter rubeus. The sequence continues at coordinate 714,124 of NZ_BMKD01000002.1, forward strand.
ATGGCCGCAATACCATCTTCGTAGGCAAGCATGGGGATTATTTGTTGAATTATGTTCATTAATTTACGCCTGCTGTTATCAGCATTAATTAAAGGTAAACTATTGCGGTCTATTTATCAAAGCCGCTTATTTTTCTTCCAGTTGCTTTTTTAGCTTAGCTATTTCATACTCCAGTTTAAGCACATATTCATTTTGCGGTGCGAAGGCTTCCTTAATTTCCTCAACGGTGTAGCGCGGTGTAATATGCTGCGGACAATTCCAGTCGAATGCTTTTACATCGAAAACGAGCATTCTTTCAGGTGTATGTTTGTACTCAGCGGGATCAATCAGGTCAAATAATTCGGGATTGTCGGCAAGTTCAACAATACGGGCATCAGCATAGATCTTGAGCCTTGTTTTATGCGGATAATCCATCAAAAATAAAGATACCTGCGGATGGGTCATCACGTTACCAACCGAAATATATTGCTTGTTCCCCCTGAAATCAACCACTCCAATAGTATGGTTATCTATAACTTTGATAAAACCGGCAGGGCCTCCCCTGTGCTGAATATATGGATAGCCGTTTTCGCCTATACTGGCCATATAAAAACTGTCGCGGCTTTCAATAAATATTTGTTCAGGTTCGGAAATGCCATCTTTATCAGCCATGAGGCTTTCCATACGGGCATAACTACTACGGCTGCCATATTTTTGCTGCAGCTTTTTAACACCATCGGTAAAAGCAAAACGTGCAAAGTTCATGATGTAAACAATTTAAAGATAAATACTTATGCCCACCCTGCAGTGCAGGGCGGGCATAAGGGTGTAAACTATAATTATAAATCAGGGATATTATTTAACCAATTCAGGAATAGCAGGCCAGTCAACCGGCACCTGGGTCAAGGCGTATACATAGTTGGTAATTGTTTTATCGCCCACTGCTACGGCTACGTCAATCAGGTTAGCTTGTGTATAACCGGCAGCGTAAAAGTTTTCAACCAGTTGATGATCGGCATGGCCTTTATTTTCGGTAATTGATTTAGCTACCTTAACTAAAGCATCAATTTTCGCGTCGAATGAAGCTGAACCGCCACGGATCTCAACGATCTGGTCATCATTAAACCCATTCATTTTAGCAATGGCAGTGTGTGCGGCAGAACAATAAGCACAATCATTTACCTGGCTCACGATAAGGTTTACGGCTTCTTTTTCTTTAGCACGTAAAGATGTTTTACCGTTTGAAAGAGTTATATAGTTAGCCAGCGCATGATCTGAAGTTGCAAAAACTGCAAACAGGTTTGGCACACGGCCTACCACTTTTGTTAATGTATCAAATATGGCTTGGTTTTCTGGAGTTACTTGTTCTCTTGTTGGAATTGCGAAAGTTTTCATTTTTGTAACGTTAATTTTTGTTGTTTTGAATTAACAATACAAAGGTGGCAACTTAAGCAGCCCTGCGGAATGGGCAAATTTCCCGGGTACTTGTAATTATTTCCCTTCGGCAACTAAAACCTTATTATTTCTGAAATCGGTTGGTGAAAATGAGGTGTGTTTTTTAAAGAAATTGCTAAAATAAGCTGCGTCATCAAAACCCAATTCATAAGTAATTTCCTTGGCCGATTTATCAGTATAATACAACAGGCGCTTCGCCTCAATAATCAAACGCTCTTGTATCACCTGTAAAGGCGTCTTATGGTTATACAGGGCAAAAAGGTTGGAAAGCGTTTTAGGCGATTTATTTAACTGCTGCGCATAATAAGCCACGGTATGGTGTTCACGGTAATTATTCTCTACCAACAAATTAAACTTACGAATGGTACCAAATTTTTCATCGGCCAAAACTTCACGAGGCCCGCTGTGCGCCTTGGCAAGGCGGGTTACGATAATGATAAGCCGCTTCAGCAGCATCCTGAGCATATCTATCTGGATATTATCTGCTGTTTCAAACTCTTCTATAAAAATATCCAACAAGCGTTGCAGTTTAAACTGCATGGCTTCGTCAAGGGTAACGAAAACCTGGTCGGAGCTACCATAAAACAGGAAGCCCACGCAGCTTACTTCTTCGTCATGATCAACAATGCAATAAAAATCGCGGTTAAACTGCCAGGCTACTATATCTTCAGGCCGCTCAAAACGGAAAGATTGGTTAACCATTAGGGGCAGAATGGTGTTGGGCAGAAAATCATAATCCACCTCATCGATGGTTACAGTTTGCTTTTCGCCACGGTTCCAGGCTATGGTAAGGTATTTATGCTGACGATCGCGGGTAAAAAACATCCTGTCGAAATGTTTTTCATTGATAAGCAGCAGCAGATCGCCGCCCGTGGATTGTTCTGTAGCTGATAATTTCATTTGCGTAAGCGCAAAGATATTTAAAAGTAATAATTAAGCGCTCACCACCATCGGTTTATCGCAGCCGGATGACCAATCGTGCTGAACATTGGTCATAAGTAACGCATTGTCAAACGTTACTGAACCCTTCGGAAAAATGCTTTCATCTTCAAAAAAGCTTGATTTAACAGCACTCACTTCGAGCGCCTGTACTTTCCAGTTATCGGTATATAACACTAACCCTTCATACTTATTGCCATTGGGTGAATATCCCGTTGCCCCGGCCTTAAAGAAATCAGAAGCTACATCAATCAAGCGTCCCGAATATCGAATCCGGATTGAGTTCATCAGCAACTTTTGCATCCACACTAATCACCGTTCCGTCCGAACTGGTGAAAGCCACGTGATATTGGTCGTCGTGCTCATTAACGTCAAATTTGGCCTGGTGATGTCTACCGGGGAATACCCTGCCACCTGCAATCGTATTAAATAAGGACGAGGTATCCCGTCGAGGTATATAAACTCCTTCTTTCAATTCCCCGTTTTCCTCCCATTGTACGGCTATTCGATGTGCGCCATTTTCCGAACCTACGCCTAAAAAAGCAGGCATACCTTTAGGGCGAACGTGCTTAAGCCTGATCAAACAGATCCCTGCTATAGCTTTGCTGTTAACAAGCTTGGGAGTAAAGGGCGGTGGCACTATTTTTTTTGCTATGTCCGCATCCGCGGTAAAGTTCACCAATATGCGCCTGTCAATTATGCCGGTAATTTTCGGAATCTTCATATGATAAATTTATAATGATTTTTCAGCGTTCGGATAACCCAGGACAAATTATACTGTCAAATGTGCTCCTCTTCCATTCACAGTACATTAACAACCGCTTAACATACTTCATCAAACATTCATTCAAAAAAAAGATATTGCATTCTAATTGCCTTCTAATATCAAAGGCGATTACCCTACTAATTTAAGAATGACTATTACCCAATTCCTCGACCGGCATCAGGATGCTGTGCAAGTTGCTTTATATGCTTTTATTATCTGCTCACTGTGGCTGATGGAAGTCTGCGTTGCTTCTGGTATGATTTCGGTAAAAAAACGCTGGCAGCACAATAAAACCAACCTGCTGTTCATTTTCACAGCCCTCCCTATCCAACTATTACTTACCACGATTGTTTTACTCATAGTTGGCTGGACCAACGCACATCATTGGGGGCTAATCAATTACATACCCGGTCATCATAATAAATGGGTTTACTATATAAGCCTTTTTATGCTGCTTGACCTTTGCGAATACGTTTATCACGTGGTAATGCACAAGATAGATCCGCTGTGGAAATTTCACCTCGTGCATCACAGCGATCTTCATGTTGACGTTTCGACCACAGTACGTGAACATCCCGGCGAAACCTGTGTACGCACCTGTTGCTTAATGCTTTGGGTATTTATTTGCGGCCCGGCAATTGGCGTTTTGGTATTGAGGCAAACTTTTCAATCATTATTTAATATCCTGGCCCATACCGAGTTCAGGTTACCACAACGTGTTAACAAAATTGTTGGCCTGATTTTTATAACTCCTAACCTGCACCATGTACACCATCATTATCAACTACCACATACCGACCGTAATTACGGCGATGTACTAAGTATTTGGGACAGGCTTTTTGGCACCTTTGGCGAACTTGAACAGGAAAACACCCGTTTCGGCATTGATACCCATATGGATAAAGAAACTACCGGCAAGTTTTTGAATATCCTCAAAATACCATTTCAGAAGTTGGAACGGCCAAACGGGCATCGGAATTAACGGTTAACCGGGGGCAATCTTTATTTCCCATCCTCTCCAAAATCTTCCATTACACCAAAATATTCTTCCCATTCCGGGTCGTCAATAACCGTGATATTAATCGGGAGTTCATCAAATTCGGATAAGGCATCGTTTAACCTGTCGCCTGCTTCCTCAATATCTGTGGTATACCAGGCCCACCAGCGTTCGTTTTCGCCGGTAAATACAAAGGCCAGTATGCTTTGATGACCATCTTCAAGCAGATCGACTAAAGCATCCTCTACCTGTTCCATCAGCAACATTTCATCAGTTGGGGGCAACAATGACGGATCAAATGATTCATAGTTCCAGGTTACATCCATCCGCTGCAGGTAAACACCGGTTTCAAAAAAGTTTGATAAATTGGGTCTGTAGCGGACCAGCAACGGAATATCATCGTCGGATACGGCTTCTACCGATACCCAGGTATCATCTAAGATCATAAGGGATGTTTTTACAAGGTTTAGCAGAGATGTTTATATAAAATTAAAGCAAAACTATACTTAGTATAAAGATAGTCACGCTTGACCAAATCTGGTATACTTATTCAAAAAAATCATTTGTAAAAGCATCCCTTCTGCTTAATAGATACCAGACTTACGAAGCTTTGTAAACTTCGTAAGTCATAAACATCTCTTTTATTCTATCTCAAACTCTTTTTTCAATTTGATATCAACAGATGAACTGCCTATCATCACCATAAATTTACCCGGCTCAACAGTCCAGTTCATATTTTTATCCAGCAGGGCCAAATCATCAGGGTGCAAGGTAAACTGCACTGTTTTCTTCTCGCCGGGATTTAGTGTAACGCGATCAAAGCCACGCAGATCGTACTCGTAAGTAGTAACGCTGCTTACCTCATCCTTAAGGTAAAGCTGCACCACATCATCGCCTTTGCGCTGCCCGGTGTTGGTTACATCAACGCTAACCTGCATAAGTCCCTGAGAATTACCTTTTTCGGGCGATACCTGCAGGTTGCTGTACTCAAATGTGGTGTAGCTTAACCCGTAACCATAAGGGTACAAAGCTCCTTTCACACTGGTTTTGCCCCAGCTGTTCTGTCCGCCCTGCTCTGCCTGTGACGACGGTTTAAAAGGAAAATTATATTCCAGTTGACCTGTTGTTTTTGGGAAAGTGATCGGCAATCTTCCACCGGGATTATTATCGCCAAATAAGGTTTCGGCAATCACCTGCCCGCTTTGTACGCTCGGAAACCAGGCCTCTAAAATGGCCGGCACATATTTATTTTCCCAGTTGATGGTAAGCGGCTGCCCGTTGATCATCACCATTACCACAGGTTTTCCGGTAGCCTGCAAAGCCTGGATCAACTTCAATTGCCTGCCCGGCAGGTTTAAACCCGTACGCGATAAACTTTCGCCAACACGGTCAACATCCTCGCCTACCACAGCAATCACAATATCCGATTGTTTAGCCTGTGCAACTGCCGAATCAATACCGGCCTGCTCCTGGGCGGTTAGCGGTGTTTCAATAATTTCGCTCTCCGGCCAGGTAGCATCAATCATGTCACAGCCTTTAGCATAGCTTACTTTGGCATCGCTGCCTACGTAATTTTTAACACCGTCAAACGCGGTAATAACCGGGTTGTGCGATGGACCATACCTGCTCACAACATAGTTAGTTTCCTTAGCCAGCGGACCAGTTACCAGGATATTAGGATATTTCTTTTTATCCAACGGCAGCAGATTGCCTGCATTTTTTAGCAATACCATCGACTCGCGGTTCATTTTCAGGCTCATGGCTTTATCCGCATCGGTATGCACTATTTTATCGGCAGTTTTAGGGTCTTTAACATAAGGGCTATCAAACAAACCTAATCTGAACTTCACTTTTAATACCTCGCCAACACGGGTATCGATGATCTTCATGGAGATACGGTTTTCTTTGATCAGCTCGCGCAAAGGCATAATAAAGGTTTGCGGCATAGTGAAATTAGTACGCACGTTAAGGCCAGCCTCAACAGCCTGCCTTACAGCTTCTTTGTAATCGGCAGCAACATGATGTTTTGAATAAAGAAACTCAACAGCCTCACTATCGCTTACCACATAGCCATTAAAGCCAAATTGCTGACGTAAAAGCTGCGTAAGGAAGTAATAGCTGCCAGTTATTGGTACGCCGTCCCAATCATTATAACTGCTCATTACCCCCATTGGATGCGCCTCCTGGATCACCCTGCGGAAGGGATACAAATATAGCTGGTGCATTTCGCGCGGAGCGACATGCGGATCAGTACGGGCACTGCCATCACGGCCTCCTTTAGGTACGCTGTACACAGCAAAGTGCTTAAGGGTTGACGCTACGCCGCCTTCCTGGATGCCCAACACCATCTGCTTGCCCATTTCGGCAATATGAAAGGGATCTTCACCATAACATTCAACCACACGGCCCCAGCGTTGGTCGCGGGCGGGGTCAAGTATGGGGGCGTAAACATTGGTATAGCCCAAAGCTTTAGCCTCGCGGCCAACGGTTCTACCTGCCTCATAAACCAGTTCTTTATCAAAGGTGCTGCCTATAGATATCGGCGCGGGCAACGGCGTGGCCCTGTCATGGTTAAGGCCGTGAATCCCCTCATTGGTGAAATCAACCGGGATCCCTAAACGGGTTTCCTCAACAAACCATTTTTGAATGTTATTAATGGCCGATGCATGTTTACTAAACGGGTATGAATATTGTGTAGGCGCATCATCAGTATGCGAAGTAAGATTATTCAGTTCTTCATCAATATTGGCTATGCCATCTTTCCATACTTCATTTTTCCAGTTAGGGACGGGCATTTCGTCCTTTAACACACGCTTATAACCATAAAGGGTAGCCATTTGGCAGGTTTTCTCTTCAACGGTCATCTGGCTTACCAGGTCGGCCACGCGCTTATCAATGGGTTGTGACGGGTCTTCGAACACATCCATTTTACCGTTCTTGTTAAAATCTATCCAGCCTTTATGATAGATGTTCTTTTGCTGTGCCGAGGCTGCAAGGCTAAAGCTGATAGATAAAGCGGATGCCACAAATACCCGCGGCAGATAGTACTTAATTCTCATGAGGTTGTATTGGAGTTGGAACTTCAAATATATAAACCTGTGTGGGGTGCAGCCATGCCCGGGGCCGTATATTTTAACTATATCGTTTGAGTGATGAGGTTTAAACCCGCCACTTGCATAGTAACAACCCTAATCTAATCCAATTCGGCATTTGCGTACCTTCTAATTTTAACGCTGATCATTTATGGCATCTGCCGGGAAGGCCGCGAGATAACGGCAGCTATTATGTAAGGTTTGTTTGCAATTGCGGATTATATAATTGGCGTTTGCAGCTATTTGATAATATATATTATCAAAACTCCATGGCATGATCTTAACGGGCATCTGCCCAATCAGCTTCGGTAAAGGCTGGATTTATTTTATAATCGTTATATGTAATGCTGCTTTTTTGCGCACCCTCTGTTTGTAATTCGGCGGCAGGGAAAACAATACCATCAACCGTTTTAAAACCGGTAAAAGCCGATATCTGCACTACCGAACCTACTTTAGTACCTTCGCCAACCAGCTGATTTTTACCGTCTAACACTGCAAAACTGGTTACGCCGTCAAAACTATAGCTCACTATCATCACGTTATTTTTACCCTCCTGTGCCTTAACATTTTGAATATGGTCGAGGTTCTCTTTCCTGAATAATAACGCTCCTGAACGGAAACCTTGTTTCAATTGCGATATGCGGGAAGATGAAAGCGGTTTTTTATCGCCGTTACGCCATTGCCAGCCATTATCACCTTCCATTTGCTCAACCTGCAACAACTTCCCACCTTTGCGAATCTCAGAGCGGACACGATGAGCAGACAGGTCAATCTTAATGGTAAAATCGAGGCCCGTCATCGTAGCAGAGATCTGCATGGTTTTAATTGCATTGAGCTTTGCACCGCCGTGTACTTCGGCAGCCTTGTTTAATAAACCCGCAGCATCATTATCACCGGTTTCAGCTGCCTGGTTTCCGGCAGTTGTTTTGGCATTGCCGGAAGACCCGGATGTTGTTTTAGATGAAGATGACGCGCTTTTAGGCGCTTTATCTTCCATAAAATAAATATTGCCGTCTATGGCAGCCATTACCGGCTTTTCACCGGGACGGCAAAAGAAACTATGCGTTTCGGTTTTACCTGTATTGTAATTTAGGGTAAGTACTCCATCTTTAATTGTATAGGTACCAGCCCCGCTGTCTTTGCGACCGCCGCCACCGCCTATGCCTTCACCCGATACCATAGTGGCTGAAGAGCTATTTTGGCTAAAATTACCCTTCCCATCAAAATAAAGACCTTTTGAGCCCGATGTGCCAACAAATACCTGCCCGGTATTCCCTCCTCCCATGCTACTTGCGTGGGTAAATTGGTAGTAACCGGCAGGCACCCTGTCGGCAGTATTGAGCTTTAGGATACTAAAAGAGCCCGCATCGATATCGCCGTCAGATTCAATTTTATACTCCTGTTTGGAGCCTTTGAGGTATTGCAATTTGAGCGTATTGCCCTGTACCTGGTAACGACCTGCAACATGTGTTTTCCAATCGGGCTTTTCAAGCAAATCGTTAAAAGTACCATCGGGCCTTAACTGGAAAACAACATCACTGCGGCCCATGCCTCCCCCCATAGTAACAGGTAAGGTTATTTCAATACCGGCGTAAACGCCGCTTACATTTTTTGGTTGCGCACCGGCATTAACACCGGCAAAAAGTGTGATAAGCAAACCTAACACAAAAGCTTTCATAGTATCGGCAGGAAAAAATTCTACGATTCAGATTTAACTATCAACTCCTGCACGATAAAAATGTTTTTAACCTAATGATAAGGTTTTGTTAAATTTTACCGGCCGACTAATACTTTAACGCCGTCTTAAAAAAACCGACAGCCAAGCTGTCCACCTGTAAGTGAATGGCATGCCTGTTAACCGAAGGATCATCCGTAAAATATATCGGAGCTTCTTTTTTTACAGCGTCAATGGCTTCACCAAGCATTACGTAATGGCCAACCTTACCGGGCAACTCTGTATATTTTGATCTACCAATGAGCTGATGATAATGCCTTGCATTGGTTTTAACCGGGGCTATGCTATCACTTTGCGAGCCTACAATATACAAGGCGCCTTTAATATCAGCTACCTGCTCTTTACGAGTGAAACCAAAGCCTAATGCGGGCGATATGGAAAAGAATGCTTTGATCCGGTTATCTTTTAGCGGGGGCACATGTTTAGAATCGGCGATCATGGAGCTATCGTCCAGTAATTTTACCAAGCCCGGAAATTCGGGGATTTCCAGCTCTTTGCGGCCTGTGGTTTTGTAATAGTTGCGGGCCTGTTCAAAATCGAGCTTTGCACCGGCCAGGGCGATCATAGTATAGCCGCCAAATGAAAACCCGGTTGCGCCTATTTTTTGCTGATTAATAAGGGGGCCGATCTCGGGGTTATTCAATAAGGATGTAAGAGCAAAACTGATATCCAGCGGGCGTTCCCATGGCTTAACAAATTCAAGGGGAATTTTATGATCGTAGGTATTGCCATAATGATCGACAGCAGCAACTATACAACCGCTGTTTGCGATGGCCTGGGCCAGCCACTCCAAAGTTAACCGGCCGCCACCTGTGCCATGCGAAAGCAGGATAAGCGGCAGTATATTTGCGGGAAGCTTGCCATTACGGACCGTCGGTTGCCGTAAAAAGGGCGAAAAATGCTTATCTGCAGGCTTCAATGTATCGGCAGTTGGATACCAGATTTCGGTTACCACCGGACGGTTATTACGGCTTTCGTCCTTAAAATTGAGGGTACGCTCGCCTAAGTTTTGGGCAATCGCAAGATGGCCTGATAGCAAGATTATAATAATGGTGAAGGTTTGTTTCCACATAATGTTAGCGTTTATATCACAAAGCAACACATTCAGTGAGTCAAAAAGATTGACAATAGTCAATAAATCACTTTTTTGATTTAAGGCGGCTCAGGGTTTCCTGAGAGATGCCAAGGTAATCGGCAACTATTTTATTGGGCAGTCTTTTGATGATTTCGGGCTGGGTTTGCATCAGGATATTATAACGGGCTTTTGAATCCATAGTGATAAGGCTTTCTATCCGCTGGATGGATGCGATATAATCAAGCTCAAGACCCGTACGGTACATAGTTTCAAAGCCGGGGATCTCCTTCAGTAGCAAATCGCGATCTGCATAGCTCAATACCAATAATTCTGATGGCTCGGGGCTTTGAATAGATGCAACAGAGGGCTCTTTCAATATGAAACTCGGGAATGCGGTACCCATGCGCCCTTCAAATATCAGGAACCGGGTTGATTCGTTGCCCTCATCATCGGTTAAAAACACGCGGAGGCATCCTTTTACCACAAAATATAAATGCTTTGCGATGCTCCCCTTTTCAACCAGTATCTCGTTTCGTTTGGTAAAACGGGTTTTAAAACAATTAGCAATCAGCCGCTCATGTTCAGGCGAGAGGATTAATTTATCTTCAAGATGTTGTTTTAAAGCAGGATGCATAGTTGCAATTTATGCACTTAGCATTGGGTTGACAAATTCCAGATTATTTTAACCTGTGAAGACTTACGAAGTTTTAGAAACTTCGTAAGTCTGGGTCTACAACATATAAGGGATAAGCACAGTCTGCTGCTAAGTAAGCAGCTTATTATACAAGCTGTAATTTTCGTTATCGAAGCAGACAAATATGACTTTCTCAACTACTTCGTTATCTGACAAAAAATCTTTAACCGTTTTAACAGCGATTGCCGCAGCCCTGTCCTTTGGAAAATGATAAATGCCGGTACTGATATTAGGAAAAGCTACGGTATGCACATCATTTTGGGCAGCAAGCTTCAAACTATTTAAATAAGCGGATTGCAAAAGTTCATTCTCACCTCTTTTACCACTATTGTAAACGGGGCCAACCGTGTGGATCACATATTTAGCCGGCAGCTTACCGCCGGTTGTAATTACAGCCTGCCCGGTTTTGCAGCCGCCCTGCCGGGCTACTATCTTACGACAATCTTCCAGAATCTCCGGTCCGCCGGCGCGATGGATAGCGCCATCGACACCGCCGCCGCCCATGAGCGAGGTGTTTGCCGCGTTTACAATGGCATCAGCTTTAATTTTTGTGATATCGCCCTGTACTAATTCAATAGTGCCATAATATTTTAAATTATAGCAGATAAACAAACAGGAAAGTGTTTTGCTTTTAGAAATAAAGTTGCACCATTTTACGCCAGTAACGGGCGCGGTGTGCTTCCTCGTGCCAAATATACAAGCTGTTTTGGATGCCTTTGCTGGCCAATACGGTGCTTAGGTATTTATTATCTTCCAAAAATGCATCCTCCTCGCCCACGGCCAGGATAATTTGGAGACGCTTGATCTGGTCAATAATTTCGGGGCTATGCAGGTTATTTAAAAACTGGTTAGGCATATTGAAATACACATTCTCATCGCGGTACCCATCTAACAGGTCGCGGAAATTGCCCATAGCCTGGGTAATGTCATAGCGCCCGCTCATACCTACTACTTTCACAAATACCAAGGGATGTTTAAACGCTATGTTAACCGCATGATAGGCCCCCATGCTGCAACCTGCCGAAATAATTGAACCGGCGGCGTTAAGTGTTTTCATTAAGGGCACTACCTCCTGTAAAATGTATTGCTCATACTGAAGGTGCCTTTCCATGCGATGGTAGGGATGACTGAACTCATTATAAAAGCTTTCACGGTCGATGCTATCCACACAGTAGACCTGCAGGTGACCTGCCTCAATTTTACTGCGTAAGGCTTCAATTACTTTCCAGTCTTCATAATCATAAAACCGGGCTGTGCGGGTGGGAAAAAATAGAACAGAGGCGCCCGCATGGCCAAAAACCAGCAATTCCATATTGCGCTGAAGCGACGGACTGAACCACTTGTGGTACTCTCTTTTCATCTTTTAAACCGCTGAAAGATGACAAATGCGTGTAAACCCTATATTAAGCTAATTTGATACTTTGTGGCATTCGCTGTAAAACAGCTTTTTTCCACAAAGCGTAACCGGCGCTGCTCAAATGCAAACCATCTTTATCATAATATTCTCGTATTGGTTTACCGGAAGCATCTATCATCTGATTAAATATATTGATGAACTGCCAGTTTTTATGGCGGTGTATTATCTCGTTTTCAATTAGGCTATTGGTGTACCTGTACTTTTCAACAATAGGCCAGCGGGCAAGGCTTGGCTTAAGCGATATATAATAGCAGGGAATGTTACCAAAAAGCCGCTCAACCTCGACAGTGAGCTGCTTAAAAAATATAAAAACTTCTTCAGGGTTGCGGCCATCGCCGAGATCATTATCGCCCGCATACACTACGATGGATTCGGGGTTATAAGAATGCATTATACGCTCAAAAAACCATACGCAAGCAGCCAGTGTAGAACCGCCAAAGCCAAGGTTAACTGGTTGCATGTCATCAAAATCAACATCAAGCGTATTCCACAAACGAATGGATGAGCTTCCATAAAAAATTACCCGCGGCACATAATCAAGCTTGGTTCGCTTAATTTCCAGCTGCTTCACATCCTCTTCGTACCAGATCATATTCTTTTATAGTAGGGCCGTATTAATTTAAGCGCTAAAGATAATACAATAGCCCTAACTTAATGTAACGATGATAAAACTAAAAATGTAAAAATGACTATTATTCTGCCGCTTCTTCACCTTTGGTGCCCAGCTCAACAATATCACCTTCTTTAAAAAGGATAGCTTGCAGCGTAGTACGCCATACCGGCTTTTTGCGCAGTAAAAACTCAAGGTCCATACCAAAGTGCTTAAACTCCTCCTGCTGTGCGTTTTGCATAATGGCTTTGGCCTGGTTATCTTTCTCGACAGAAATCCGCTGTTCGTACCAGTTTATAGCCTCAGCCTCTTCGGTTAATGAAACTATCATTCGGGCAAAGGTGCGGGTTTCGTCGGATAGTTCATTTGCCGGCTCGTGATATTGATCAAATGACATAATACTTTTTTTAAGGAGATAAGTATTATGTAAACGCTTTTGTTTTAAGGTGTAAGTATTTAGAATGGTTATTAACCCACGTGTTTCCTGATTTTGATATTAACCAGTTTGGATGTGGGCGTATTACTTTGTTCGGCAACGCTGTTGATAGGAACCAGTACATTGGCCTCGGGGTAATAGGTAGCTGTATTCCCTTCGGGGATGTTGTAAGGCACAACTACAAACAACCTCGCTACCCGCTCAACACCATCATCATAATTAAACAGGTTAACTTTTTCCTGCGCCCTGAAACCGGCTTTTTTCATATCTTTTTCATTCATCAAAATTACCCGGCGCTCATTGTGAATGCCCCGGTAGCGGTCGTCAAGGCCATATATGGTGGTGTTAAACTGATCATGACTGCGGATGGTTGCCATATGGTATTCGTCGGCAGCCAGTTCATGCTTCGGCAACGGGGCGATATTGAAAGGCACAACAGCTCCATTCTTTTCGGTGATAAACTTACCCTCGCGGGCGGCGTTTGGCAGGTAAAAACCGCCGGGCAAACGTACCTTTTGGTTATAATCCTCACAGCCCGGAATGACTTTGGCAATCGCATCGCGCACAGCATCATAGCTTTGTGCGTACTTATCCCAGTCGACAACGGCACGATTACCTAATGTGGCTTTAGCAAGATTACAAATGATCTGGTTCTCGTTCATCAGATGTTCAGATACAGGCTTCAGCATCCCTTTTGACATTTGGACAACCCCCATGGAGTTTTCACAGCTTATAAATTGATCCTCGCCATTTACAACATCTCTATCGCTTCGTGACAGTGTTGGCAAGATCAAAGCTTCTTCACCATGAACCAGATGGCTACGGTTTAATTTGGTTGATACATGTACCGAAAGTTTAAGTTTACGCAAGGCCTGTGCCGTAAACAGGGTATCCGGCGTAGCCGAAAGGAAATTGCCGCCCATGGCAAAAAACACTTTAAGTTTGCCTTCGTCCATAGCTTTAATAGATTCAACAACATCATAACCATGGCCCCGCGGCGGCTCAAAACCAAAAACTTCCTTGAGTTTATCCAACTGCTTCGGTTTTGGCTTATCCCAGATCATCATGGTACGGTTACCCTGTACGTTGCTATGACCACGCACCGGACACAAACCGGCACCGGGTTTACCAATGGCGCCTTTAAGCATGGCCAGGTTCACAATTTCTTTTACGGTATCCACTCCGTTTTTATGCTGGGTGATGCCCATAGCCCAGCAAATAATGATGCGGCTTTTATTTTTAATCAAATCAACCGCCTGTTCAATTTCATTCACTGTTAAACCGGCAGCTTTAGCCAGGTCGTCAACCTCATATTGGTTCAGACTGTCTAAAAAGGCAACGTAACCGGTAGTGTTCTTTTTAATAAATTCATGATCGAAGACGCTGCCGGGATTTTCCCGCTCGGCTTTATATAGCAGTTTTTCCATGGCTTTTAGCAAAGCCATATCACCGTTTATTTTTACCTGCAGGTACAGATCGGCCAATTGCGTTTTGATACCTAAAATGCCTTTTACCGTTTGCGGGTTTTTAAAACCCATTAACCCAGCCTCATGCAAGGGGTTTACCGCAATGATCTTTGAGCCTTTCTGCTTAGCCTTTTCAAGCGCGCTAAGCATCCGGGGATGATTGGTACCTGGGTTTTGCCCCATGATAATGATTACATCGGTATCGTAAAAATCATTAAGGGTGACTGTGCCCTTGCCAATGCCAATAGTATCGGCAAGGCCAACACCGGTACTTTCATGGCACATATTGGAGCAATCGGGCATGTTATTGGTACCAAACTCGCGCACAAATAACTGGTAAGTAAATGAAGCCTCGTTACTGGTACGGCCGGATGTATAAAATGCAGCTTCATCGGGCGACGCCAAAGCGTTAAGCTCATTCGCTATTTTTTTAAACGCGAAGTCCCAGTTTACCGGTGTGTAATGTGTAGCTCCTTTGGCCAGATATACTGGTTGGGCTATGCGTCCCTTCTTCCCTATCTCATAATCGTTAAGTTTGGCAAGATCCGCTACCGAATTTTCAGCAAAAAAATCACCAGTGAGCTTTTTGGTAGTAGCTTCTTCGGCAAGGGCTTTGGCACCATTTTCACAGTATTCGGCAATGGGCGAACGGTCGTCATCCGGGTCGGGCCAGGCACAGCCAGAACAATCAAAACCGCTCTTTTTGTTCATATGAAACAAGCCTTCCATACCTCTTGCCAGGCCTGCTTCCTTTAATATATCAACCATAGCCACTGTAACAGCAGGGACACCCGCCGCCCAGTCTTTTGGATGTGTTATTTTCAGGTCGAGTAGCTCCTCAGGATTCTCTGCTGCCGGTCCTTGTTCTGCTTGCTTGCTCATGGCTTTTTAGCTGCTAAGGGATTAGGATAATTATCGCTTTGATCTTCGGCGACTTCATCCAAACACGTAAAATCTTTTTCAACCAGTAAATGCAAACTGCCGTGTTTACCTTCATAACCTACCTTATCGTCGTCGGCAAAGCCGGTGGCCACAGCTTTTGGCACATATAGTGTTATGGCATTCTCCTTATAGGTTGCCGAAAGATGCTCATCATCAACCAGTCTCAAAGCATAAATAAGCTGCTGACTGCCAAAATCGACGGTTTCCTGAACATAACCTTCTTCGGCCAGTTTGGCTACATCGGTTTTAGTGAGCCTGTATCTTAGTGAATTACCTTTTATCCTTATTTTCATTGGTATCAATCAGTTTACACCGATGGTGCCGTTAGTACGGCCTCATCGGGGACCATTACCCGGTGCGCGCCCGCGTAAATATTAAAGCGCTCATCGCGTAAAAAGCCAATCAGTGTAATATTAAATTCGTTTGCCAGTTCTATAGCCAGGCTTGACGGCGCACCTACTGCCGCAATAATACTGATGCCTGCCATCGCGGCCTTTTGAATAAGCTCAAAACTCGCCCTGCCGCTAAGTAACAATACTGTTTGCTGCAACGGCAGCCAGTTATACATCATAGCAGCACCTATCAGCTTATCTAAAGCGTTATGCCTGCCTACGTCTTCTCTTAATAATAACAGTTCACCCAAAGGAGTAAACAAAGCCGATGCATGCAAACCGCCCGTATCATCAAATACCCGTTGGTGCCCGCGCAAAATCTTCGGTAACTGATTAAGTACCAAACTATGAATCACATTGCCATCATCTGCCCCGGCGGCAAAATTGCTTACTATGCGAATAGCGCTGATAGAACCCTTTCCGCACACACCGCAACTGCTTGTGGTATAAAAATTCCGTTCGGTATTTTGAAGGTACGGCAGTGCATCTTGTTCAAGTGTTACCAGCATGGTATTCTTCTTGTTTTCAGCGCAGGTTATAAAGCTGTGTTTAGCTGATTTTATCTCATCTGCATTTTTAATAATGCCTTCGGTAAAAAGGAAACCGGTTGCCAGTTCGGCATCATGACCGGGGGTACGCATAGTTACAGAGATATTACGTAACTCTCTGCCATCTGCAGGACCATATTCCAGTTTAATTTCAAGTGGTTCTTCAATGGCTATGCTATCCTCCTCCCTTGCGCTTCGGTTAGCGTTAACTTTTACAACCGGGATATGAATAACTGATGGCGAAGACATATTCAAAGATACAATTTATGGCATAGTTTGTTTATGCAAGTTTATATGCAGAAGGCAAGTTTAAGTCCCTTCGTTTGAATTGTTTTTGAGGCAAGCGTCTGCAAAACAGCCGTTAACTTAGGCAGGCAAGGGGTTAACAGGGTTAACAGAAATTCGAGCAATTTTATACTATCCAATTAACAATCAATTAATTACATTAAAAATAGTATTAACACATGTAAACCCCGGCAAGGTTAAGGCTTCACGCTTATTTTTTGTTTAGGCTCAAACCCGGAGGCTTTAACCCGCATAATGAACTTACATATGTTGATTTGTTAAATTTAAAACCCAGTACTCGTTTTGTAAGCTAATTTGAATATTTTTGAGATATGAAGATCAACATACTGGCTTTTGGAGTGGCTAAGGAGATATTTGGAAGCAGCGAAGTTAGCCTGGAAATGACCAACGATGCAACTATCTCCAATTTAAAATACCTGCTTGAGCAACAATACCCGCGTTTAAAGCAGCTTTCATCATACATGCTGGCTGTTAACAACGAATATGCCCTGCCCGGCGATACTATTCACGAACGCGACGAAATAGCGATCATTCCGCCGGTAAGCGGGGGGTAGATCAGTTTGCAGTTTTTAAGTAGCAGTGGCAGTAAACTTTTTAGCGGCAGTTTACAGTTTTTAGTGGGCAGCTTGCAGTAGTATTTTAGGACTTACCCTCAATTTCATCAATATAAAACAATCAACTTAATATAGAATGGCCATCAGAAGCGCAACGCTTGCCGATCATACTGCAATATCAAATTTGCTAACACAATTGGGCTATCCAGGCACTGAAGATTTTTTGCCGGGTAACCTTGAACGAATGTTAGAGCAACCTTCATCGAAGGTTTTGGTTTATGAAGATGAAGGTAAGGTTGCAGGTTTTATCGCCATTGATTTTTTAACTCAACTGGTTGTTAAGGGTGATTTTATTCGCATAAGTTGTTTTTCTGTTGATGAAAACACCCGGGGCAAAGGTATTGGTAAGGCTCTTGAGGGTTATATTACCGAACTTGGCAAAGAACGTGATGCCGACAGGATAGAGGTGCACTGCCATACACGCAGGACCGACGCCCACCGGTTTTATTACAAGCAGGGTTATACTGAATCGCCCAAATACCTCATGAAATCATTGGCAGATAAAATATAGATTTGCATTGCTATGAACACACAGATCCTCCTATCGGCCCAAACACTGGATATCCAATCATGTATCGACTGGATCATGTCACATGAATCCGGGGGGATAGATGTATTCATTGGTACCGTACGCAATTCAACCAAAGGAAAAAAAGTTTTAAGGCTCGATTTTGAAGCTTACGAGCCAATGGCCATCAGCGAAATGAATAAGATTGTTGCCTGGGCCTTTGAACGCTGGCCGGTACAAAAAATACTGATCCACCACCGTACCGGATTGCTGCAGGTTGGCGAGGTACCGGTTGTTATTGCCGTTTCAGCAGCGCACCGTGACGCTGCCTTTGATGCCTGCAGGTACATCATCGATACACTTAAACAAACCGTCCCTATCTGGAAAAAAGAAAGCTTTGAGGACGGCGATGTCTGGGTAGCAGCACATCCTTAGGATTTGGGGATGTTGGATTTCGGAACTTGAAATTCGGATTTTTCAATTTTCAATGGGAGATTTTCCTCGTCGTTGTTGGTGTTGTCACCAACAACTCCCGCTCCGTAGCTGCCGCTTGTTGGAGGTTTCGTCATTATAAAAGCTTAGGATACAAAAAAGTTGTTGGTGACAACACAAACAACGGCACAAACTTTCGATTCAAATTAAAAAAATCCGAAATCGAAATTCCGATATCCGAAATCATTTAATCAGCCTTATACTCTTCTAACCCGCCTTCCAATGAAAACACATCGGCCTCGGGGATCATTTTGAGGATAAGTTTTACGGCTTCCTCGCTTCGTTTACCTGATGAGCAGTAAAGGACTTTGGTATTCGGGCTGGTAAAGTAGGCCAGGTACTCTTCTATTTCGTCCAGCGGGATATGCGTACCGCCAATATCATAGGCTTCACGCTCGTGGATGGTACGCACGTCAATAAGTTCTACCGTATCATCTAAAAGGATCCGTTTTTTTAGTTCATCTGCATTGATGGTTGGAATAGTGATAGTTGTTTTTAACCTGCGGATATGTGTTTTTGTTACCGGGCCAATCTTAAAGATGCGGCTTTGCATGCTTTGTGCATCAAAGATCAGCACTTTCCCGGCCAGTAATTCACCGGTTTTGGTAATGTACTTGATTACTTCATTGGCCTGCATACAGCCAATGATTCCGGCCAGTGTAGGTACTACTCCGCCTTCAGTACAGTTAGGGATCTGGGTAGCATCCACTTCGGGGAACAAATCACGATAATTGGGCGAATTTGCCCCTTTGGGGTTGCTTACGTTCCAAATGGCAACCTGCCCTTCAAACTGATAAATGGCACCATAAACAAGCGGCTTACCGGCCAAAACACAGGCATCATTAAGCAGGTAACGGGTTTCGAAATTATCGGTACCATCCAGCACAATGTCGTAATTGTTGATAACATCCATCACATTATCGGATGTTATTTTGATGGCATGAGGTACGAGCTTAATACTCGGATTTTGAGCCTGTAGGCGTAAACAAGCCACTTCAGCTTTATTTTTCCCCTCATCAGCAGGGTTATATAATACCTGGCGGTGCAGGTTACTTATCGATACCTGGTCGAAATCGGCAATTCCTAATGTGCCAATTCCGGTTGATGCCAGGTATTGTGCAGCCGGGCAGCCCAACCCCCCAGCCCCGACAACCAGTACGCGGGCTTGCTGCAATAATTGCTGGGCTTCCTCGCCAAAACCGGGCAGTGCTATCTGGCAGTTATATCGTTGTAAATCCTGATTCATTAGTAGCAACTATTGTATGGTGGATCATTGATTTTACTTTCTCCAATTCTTCAGGCGTATTGACATTGGTCAGCGCCTCCTGTTGTGGTGCGTTTAACAATGTAATATCACTATTGATCAAAACCTTACGCGGGCATGAATACCCCTGCGCCAAAAACGATAAAAGTACAGGGTAGCTTTTAGGCTCCCATATGGCTATCAAAGGTTCCGGGAAATTGGTTACCGGGCTGTGATAAGCCGTAGCCACCGACGAACTGTTTCGCCAGGCCACTAAATTGCGAAGGGTAGCTTCATCCATCAAAGGCAAATCACAGGCTATGATCAGCCAGGCGGCATCCGGCTGTTCGCGAAAAGCGGAAAGAATTGCCCCATAAGGTCCTAAACCAGTAAATGTATCCTCAATAACGGGATAAGCAGGGTCAATTTCCTGCTGCTGGCCGGGGCGACCAGAAATGTAAACCTCCCGGCAAAAGGTTTTGAGCAAATCGGCCATATAATATCGTTGCTGCTTGCCATGCCACTTGGCCGCACCTTTATCAAAACCCATTCGGGTACTTTTACCGCCGGCCAATACCAGTCCATTTAAAACGGGTTTGGCTAACTTTAATGCGGCTTCAAAAAAGGCAACGATCTTTTCACGTTCATCTACTTTTAAAATTGGGATCTGATGCCAGTTGGGTGTAACTTCCTGTATAAAGTCCGGGATTTCGCTTGCATTATCGGCCAGCAGAAAAAGCTGAATATTATTGAGCTGACCTGTCCTTTTTTGCAGTGACGCCTCTTTATTAACGTCGATAATAACTACCTGGGCCTTAGCCTGCTGGTGATTTCCATTAACTAATACCAGGTCGGCAGACGAAAATTGCTGTTTAAGCTGATAAGGATATACCGGGTTTTGATAGTTAAACTGCTGATAGTTTACCTGGTCGGTATAATCAAGCGAAGCGCCGCTCACCAATCTGCCGGGCAGCAAAGTAATATCATCATTATGTGACATATCCACATAAGCACATTTATAAACCGGAGAAAGTGAACGGATCACATCATCGGCCAATAATTTGATCACGGTACAGGGGCCACCTAAAATTGCCCATTCGTTACGGCCGAAGTTACCGGTTGAAGGGCGGGCCAGTTTAGCGTGTTTTTTATGCGTGCCTGATGGCTGGTTATGATCTTTTAAAGTCACGTTTACCTCCTGTTTTTGAGATCAGTTTGGTTTCTTTTATCACTATATCATGGCTCATGGCCTTGCACATATCATAAATAGTAAGTGCCGCTATTGAAGCGCCTACCAGCGCTTCCATTTCCACACCTGTCTTTGCCGTAATGCTTGCAGTACAGTCAACCACCACTTCCTGCTGCTCATTTATTCGGATAGTAACATTACAGTTATCCAAACCCAGCGGATGACAAAGCGGGATCAGGTCGCCGGTTTTTTTTGCGGCCATGATACCGGCGATGATAGCTGTTTGAAAAACGGGGCCCTTTTTACTCTGCAATTCATTCCCTGCTAAAAGTTCAAATACCTCTGCCGGCAAACTAATAATGCTACGCGCAGTAGCAGTACGGTGTGTAACCTGCTTTTCAGTTACATCAACCATATTAGGATCGCCTTGTTTGTTTATGTGGGTTAACATTATTTTTTATTATGATTACACTGATTTCTTATTGTGATTTCATCGATTTGTTAGGGCCATGATTCCTTTGTTTGTTTATAGCGACTTATTATGTTATGGATTCGATCAAATCAAAAAATCGGTGTAATCAACAAAGAAAATCGGTGAAATCCCAAAAACTAAAACCTCCAAACCTTAAACACCTCTCCTGCTTTAAAATTATTCTTTTCAGGCGGAAGTTCTAAAAAAGCTTCGGTATCTGCTAAGTTAGCAAAATCGCCCGAACCATTTCCTTCAACGGGTGTAGCTATCAATTGGCCCTGCCCGTTACTTTGCAGCTTTACCTGCAGATAGTATTGTAAAGCCGGCTGAAATGTAAAATCTTTTCCTAATACCGCATATGTGACGGCTTTCGCGGGCAAGCCGAGCGCTGTATTAAGCCATGTTAAAAAGTAACGGTGCAGGCACATAAATGTGGCTACAGGGTTACCCGGAAAAGCAAACACCAATGCACCGTTATTATGCCTGCCAAACCAAAAGGGTTTACCGGGCCGCTGGGCTACTTTATGAAACAACTTTTCAACCTTTAATTCCTCAAGTGCCCGGGGGATATAATCAAACTTCCCCATCGAAACACCGCCGCTTAGCAGCAGTACATCATAGTTTTGTAAACAGTATTGGATCTTTTCTTTAGTAACCGCGGGCTCATCGGGGATATGCAAAATATCAGCATCGGTACCATGTTGTTTTAAAACGGCTTTTACCATATAGCTGTTTGATTTGCGGATCTGGTACGGCAGCGGCGTTTCATGCACATCAACTAATTCATCTCCTGACGAAACTATTACCACCCGCGGCATTTTTTTAACAAGCAGGTGGGTTTTACCTACTGATGCCGCCACACTAATGATAGCGGGGCTTACCACCTGTCCTGCCGTTGATATAACATCATTTTGTTTTTTATCAAGGCCCTGCAAATGCAGGTTCTGCCCCTTTTTTATGTCGCGGGTGTGTACGCTCGCCGACCCGGCGATGATCTCCACATCCTCATAACGGATCACTGTATCAACCGAAGCGGGCAACACAGCACCGGTCATGATCTCGATGCATTCATCGGCGCTGTCGATTTGAACCGGCTCGTCACCGGCTGCCTGGGTAGTTTTGATCCGGAAAATATTGATCCCACTCTCAATAGCTTCATATCTTATAGCGATACCATCCACGGTTACCCGGTTAAAGGGCGGCAGATCACGGTCGGCCTTCAGGTCTTCGGCCAGGGCACAACCCAGAGCCTGTTCAAACGGGAGGCTTTGAGTACCATAATCCCTAATTTGCGCAAGCACCAGTTTTTCAGCTTCTTCAACCGTTGTCATATATATGTAGTTTAAAACTATCCGCCAATAGTGGCCATTGACTCGTGGATACCTGTTTTGGCTACCCGTGCCCGCTCGGCTTCCCAGCCATCTGCCGGGCGGTGGCTAAAAGCGGTTAACAGGGCATCCTCCAATACTTCATCAGAAGCTCCCGCACGCATCAGATCTTTTAAATTGAGCACGCCATCATCATACAAACAGGTTTTTAACCCACCCTGAGGCGTTATGCGGATCCGGTTACAGCTGCCGCAAAATGTACGCGAATAAGCGGCTATAATACCAACTGTACCCTTATGCCCCGGGACCTGATAATTGTATGAAGTAGAATAAGCCGGGTCATCCAGTTTCTTTATTTGCGGATACTTGCTTTTTATTTCATCTAAAATGCGAAGATAATCCCAATGTAATCCATCGTACACATGACCATCGCCGTTAAAAGGCATTTCTTCTATAAACCTGACACTTACCGGCAACTCTTTGGCCAATTCAACCAGCGGGATAATATCCTGTATATTTTTGCCATCCATCACCACGGCATTGATCTTTACTTCCATATCATGGCTCAGCATGGCATCTAAGGCTGTCATCACACTAGCAAATTCGTCGCGGCGGGTAATGGTAAAAAAGCGGTTGGCATCCAGCGTATCAAGGCTCAGGTTTATTGACCGTACACCTATCTTTCTTAATTCGGGCACATAAGGAGCTGTAAGTACGCCGTTAGTTGTAAGGCCCAGCTCTTTTAAGCCGTCCAGCCTGGATATAGCTGTGAGCAAATGCATAATATCTTTGCGTACAAAGGGCTCGCCCCCGGTAATACGGATTTTTTCGATACCCATTTTTACAAGCAAACTGCAGCTGCGCAGCATTTCCTCATAGGTCATGAGCTCGGCACGTGAAAGCCAGTTCAAGCCATCCTCAGGCATACAGTAAAAACAGCGCAGGTTGCACCTGTCTGTCACCGCGAGGCGCATATAGCTGATCTTCCGTCCATGATTATCTATTAACAAAATATAGCTTTTTTATCCTGTAAATTTAATTAATTAACAGCCATTACACCTTTTAGTTTATGCACGGCAATTGTAAAAATAAGCATTACCCCGCTTGGAGACGTTTACGAAATGTATTTTTATTCCCTTCCTCAGTGATATATCCGGTCTGAAATAAAATTACAAAAGCGTAACAGGGTTACACCCCTTTTCCAATACACGCATAAAGCACAAAAAATCAAATTGTTATAAATGAATAGATCCGACTAAAACTTTAATTAAATTATTACCGTATTAAGGCAAGCATCCGCCCCAAAGAATTTATAAAAAGGAAGCCCCCTGAGCCTAACAAACATAAACCGCAGGACCGGAAGCTACAAAATGGTAATGCATGATCATTAACAAGGCATTACAACAACAGTTATACCAACATCTAATGTAACAGTTATAAAAAATGACAGGGATTATTATTCTGGCAGCGGGCGCATCAAATCGTTTTGGCTCGCCCAAGCAAAACCAAATTTACCAGGGTAAAACCCTTTTACAGCGGGCAATTCAAACCGCGCTTACCTGCCTGCATTGCGAAAAAGTTATTGTGGTGTTAGGAGCCAATGAACAATTAATCCGTCCCAATATAGATGAACAACTTGTAGGCGTCATTCACAATCCGCGTTGGGAAGAGGGAATGGGCTCGTCAATAAAAGTTGGTGTAGCCGAAAT
This sequence comes from Mucilaginibacter rubeus, assembly GCF_014643835.1. GTDB lineage: Bacteria > Bacteroidota > Bacteroidia > Sphingobacteriales > Sphingobacteriaceae > Mucilaginibacter > Mucilaginibacter rubeus. The sequence continues at coordinate 738,528 of NZ_BMKD01000002.1, forward strand.
TTTGAGGCTTGAACCCCGCATAACTTCAATTATCCTGATGCTTTGCGATCAGCCATTTGTTGATTCATTCCTGATATCACAATTAATGGAAAAAAAAGAAGTTAATGACTGCGGTATTATTGCCTGCGGCTATCGTGATGTTTTGGGCGCGCCCGCTTTGTTCGATATAAAATATTTCCCCGAACTACTTGACCTGCAAGGCTCCGAAGGTGCAAAAAAAATCATTGAAGCACATACCGATGACGTTTTTATACTCCCTTTTCCGCTGGGCGCTATTGACATTGACACCGCCGATGATTTAGAAAGGCTTAACCAGGTAGGATAAGATAATTAAGCCGAAGCAACCAGTTTATTTACACTGCGATATACAAACTCGTTAAAAATATGCCTGCGGGCAAACCGGCCGGGCGAATCAGCATTGATCAGTTTGATATAAACCGCTTTGGGCACGCCAAAATATTCATACACATTACCATCAAGAAAAGTAACTTTCAGTACCTGTTGCTTATACTCAAAATCGGCAATGTTTGATAACGTTGTGGTAGCTGTATAATCAGGCAAAGTTTGAGCACGGGTTTCAGGTGCAATGCTTACCAAAAAATGATAAGCTTCAATAATTGTTTTACTCTTCTCTTCTGCCTCTGCCCTGTTGTCGTCCTGAAACCTGTCGGGGTGCCAGGTTTTCATCATGCTTTTATAAACCGAACGTAACTCGCTTAACTCTGCATTTTCGGTCACGTTCAGGAGTTTCCTGTAGTCGCCAATTTTTTTCATTGTTTATTTAATTCTTTTTTATTGTCGATGAAGGGATTACAGGCAAAAAAGCGCTCAGCACCACCATGAAAATAACGGCGCGAAGGTACACTTTTTTAACGAGGAAAAACAGGAAGTTTTATTTATTAAACGATGATGATATGGAGTAAATATTAGCTAAAACTTTTATTAACATTCAACTTAATTCCTTACCCCCCTGTTTGCAGCTTTAATTTAGCAGCATAAATGAATAAAATACGGTGGCAGCTGTTTAAATTATAAACCGTATTTTTGCGGGCTATGAAGTTTCCCAAATTTGCCGATCTGATACTGTTTGAGAACGACGACGTTATTGTTGTAAACAAACCGCCTTTTATAAGTTCACTTGATGAACGGGGCGAAGGCAGCAGCGAGATCAGCATGTTAAGGCTGGCTAAGGCTTATTGGGACGATGCGCAGATCTGTCATCGCCTTGATAAAGAAACATCCGGCGCGCTTATTTTTGCAAAAAATCCCGAGGCTTACCGGTCGGTTTCCATTCAGTTTGAAAAGCGTAAGGTTAAAAAAGTATATCACGCGGTTATTGACGGCACACATACTTTCGATAACCTGCTTGTTGATTTGCCTATATTAAATGTTGGCAAGGGCAGTGTAACCATCAGCAGGCAGGAAGGCAAGCGTGCCGAAACCTGGTTTCAGTCGTTAAAATATTATAAACATTATACTTTGGTTGAATGCCGCCCGGTTACAGGCCGTATGCACCAGATCAGGATCCACCTGGCTACACAAAGAGCCTCCATAGCCGGCGATGAGATGTATAAGGGCGAGCCTGTTTTTCTCTCTAAAATAAAGCGCAAATATCATTTGGGTAAAGATCAGGAAGAGCTGCCTATCATGAAGCGCTTTGCCCTGCATGCTTATGAAGTAACATTTCGTATCAATCCCGAAACCGAAGTTACCATCCATGCTCCATATCCTAAAGACTTTGAAACGCTTTTGAAGCTGCTTGATAAATTTGACAGTTAAAATTAAATGGTACAAAGTATTTGAAATTATCATGCGCCAACGTATTTTTATGCTCCATGCCGCGTAGCTTAAAAAAATTCCTCTACTGTTTTTTGCTGGTAATATTTGGTGTGAGCTATTCAAAAGCTGATCCTTATATATATCTTCCTGAAGACAGTCTTGTTCATTTTTTAAAGATCCAGAACAGGGATCTTCAGGATAAAAAACTGGTTAATTATATTAAGCTCCGCTTTCAGCAGGGGCCCGTAAATACAATCCCGCAGGGTAAAAATGAAGTTTATAAGGAGCTTGATAAATACGATGTGGGCGATAAGGAAGCTTTAAAATACTTTATTGAAAGCATTATTCAGAAACGCTTTTTAAAACTCCCCGAAGCTGAAAGTGCTATGGTTAAAGCCATTAATCAGGCTTCAAAGAACAAAGCCGATTTTTTGCTTTATTCGTTTATTAGCCATCTTGCTTTTATTCAAACAGATAAAGGCAACCCAATAGGCGCTATATACAGTTACGGCCTGGCTCAAAAACAAGCTTTAAAACTTAACGATCCGCTATTGCAGGTATTCTTGAACATCAATATATCCGATCTGTATTACAAACTCAACCTGTATAGCCAGTCATTATATTACCTTAACCAGGCATTCCATATCAAGGAGGAAAATAAGATAAAGGACGACAGATTTTACACGATAATAAGCTATAACAAGGCCGAGAATTTTTTTAGGATGAAAAACCTTGATTCGCTGCAGCGATGTCATGATGATTTAATGGGGCCAAACAACAAAAGTTATAAACTATTCAGCTACCAATATCGTACTGCCTATTATATATCGCTGTTAAAACATGATTATAACAAAGCTATAACACAAATCAAAAACCTTCAAAGGGACAAAAAATATGTACCTAACGATGTTGAGAAACAAAATCTGGCCGATGCTTTTTACCTGAACGGACAACCGGATTCGGCAAGCGCTATAGCTAACCAACTGCTCGCGCTTCCATATTCTGATAATCACCCTGAAATAAAGCATCATCTTTATCAATTGCTTGGAAAAATAGCCCGGGACAGGGGCGATTACAAACTGGCTGTCGAGAATTTTGACCTTGCATTGAAACAATCAGAAGAGAGCCTGAATAATACTACACAGGTGGGCAACGTATCGGCGCAAATAAAAATTGATAAAATTGAAACCTCGTTTACCGATACTGCCGAAAAATACAGGCGCGAACGCCTTATTTTGATCCTCATCAGCATTACCACAGTTTTCATGTTTGCTGTTATTGCCCTGTTATATCGCAGCGCCAGGCAAAAACGGCACTATGAAAAATTACTATATGATACCAAAAAAAACGAGCTGGCTTTTATCAACTCGCATGAGGTACGCAAACATCTTACCAATATATTAGGCCTTGTTGAGCTGATGAGCGAAAGCAAAGACAAAAAAGAGGAGTTTTTACAGGTTGAAAAGCATCTTTACGATTCGGCCACCAGGCTCGACGACGCTATTAAGAACATATCAGAAAAATTAAGCGACTAAGTTCCTGTATCAATAATTTTTATCTCAGCCTTACCGGAAGAGGCAAGTATATCTGCTTGTATTATACCTGCAAGGCTACCCCGTACATGCACATTTGCATTATTGATAAAAAACAGCCCTTATTCATTTCCGAAAATATGAAATTGTTAAAAACACAGTTTTACAGACCCTTTTTTACAGGTTTGCAGCTATAATTAACGTGTTATTGAAAAAAAATACAAAATTTCTTAACATTTGTAATGAATTTTGTAAAAATAATTTAAATTCGCCTTAATAATTATTGAGATTAATACAAAAACTATAATTAGAACCCCAACTTTACAAATTAATTAAAAAATGGCAACGAAACTCGAGTACATTTGGCTTGACGGCTATAAACCAACACAAAGCCTGCGTAGCAAAACAAAAATCGTTAAAGAATTTAGCGGAAAAGTAGAAGATTTAGATAACTGGAGCTTTGACGGTTCTTCAACTGAGCAGGCACCAGGTGGTTCATCTGATTGTATCTTAAAGCCAGTTTTTGTTGTTCCAGATCCGCAAAGAAAAAGCGCTTACTTAGTAATGTGCGAAGTATTAAGTGCTGATGGCAAACCACATGAATCAAACGGCCGTGCTACCATTGCTGATGATGATAATGATTTCTGGTTCGGTTTTGAGCAGGAATACTTCCTGTGGGATCCCGCAACAAACAAACCACTTGGTTTCCCTGCAGGTGGCTACCCTGGCCCGCAAGGCCCTTACTACTGTTCAGTAGGTGCAAACAATGCTTTCGGTCGCGAAATTGTTGAAGAACACTTAGACGTATGTTTAGAAGCAGGCTTAAACGTTGAAGGTATCAACGCTGAGGTTGCTGCCGGCCAGTGGGAATTCCAAATCTTTGCTAAAGGTGCTAAAGAAGCTGGTGACCAGATCTGGGTTGCACGTTATTTATTGGAAAGAATTGGCGAAAAATACGGAGTTGCTGTTAACTGGCATTGCAAACCGCTTGGTCAATTAGACTGGAACGGTTCAGGTATGCACGCTAACTTCTCAAATACTACTTTACGTACTGCAAACAGCAAAGAAATTTTCACAGCTATCTGCGAGTCTTTCCGCCCTGCAGTTGCTGAGTGTATCGCTGTTTACGGCGCTGATAACGATCAGCGTTTAACCGGTAAACACGAAACAGCTTCTATCCATGACTTTAGCTATGGTGTATCTGACCGTGGTGCTTCTATCCGTATCCCTCTGTACGCTGTTGACCACAACTGGAGCGGTTACCTGGAAGATCGTCGTCCTAACTCAGCTGCCGATCCATACAAAGTTGCTGCTGTGATCATCAAAACTGTAAAATCAGCTAAGCTTTAATCCCCCTAATAAATAGTTATTATTTTATCCCCCGGTTTATAACCGGGGGATTTTTTGTACCGGGATATTATGCTTTGAAATGCCTCAATTGTCGATTATCACCACAAGGCGTTGCCCGTTAGGCACTTCCAGGTTCCAGAGTTCGGCAATATCTGCTAAATTCACCTTAACAGTATCTCCTTTTAATTTACCTGCAGCCGCAAGCGCAAACATCTCCGGTAAAATCTCCCTAAAAAGTTCACCTACCTGTGCTTTTGACCATGCGCCAAGTCCCGACCCTGTTAACTGAAGATCAGCACTTCGGAGGGTTGCCGCCGAAAGCTGTACAAGATCTCCGGCCATACTACCTACAGATACATATCTTATTTTATTGGTAAATGAACCGTTACCCTTTAAGCAAGTAAGGATCATTTCGGCAGTATGCCCCCATAAATAGTCTATGACAATATCTATCGGTGTTTGCGAATGTACTGCTGATAACCGTGCTTTAAAGCCGTCATCATCCTGCGTTAAGGAAATAGTCTCATCGGCCCCAAGTGCCAACAGTTCGTTAAGGGATGCTTTGTTTCTACCGGTTGCAATTATTTTTTTTGCACCGTAGTGTTTGGCAATCTGTACGGCTACACGCCCGGTAAAGCCGGTGGCGCCATTGATAAGCACAACATCTCCGGGTTTGATATTGGCCTTAAATTTAAGTCCCATAGCGGCGCCAATAACTGCATTTGGCAAAGCGGCCGCAACGGCATCATCCACACCATCAGGTATTTTCACCATCCTGTTTTTATTTATAACAGCCTTTTCTGCCAGCATACCGCTTACACCTATACTATATACGCGTTTCCCATCTTCAAGAACACAAACACCGTCGCCACCAATTACACGACCGTTTTCATTAAGTGCATCGCTCGAATAATGCTTGCCCGATGCCCTGCTTTTGTCAAGATGTTTAATAGCTACTGCTTTTACACTAACCAATACTTCGTCGGGGTTTTGAACCGCCGGTTCAGGAAAATCTGTATATTGAGGTAGGCCTCCCTGTTGATACATTACTGCTGCTTTCATGTTATTTTTCTTTTTTTGATAACACAAAATTAGCCAGGCATACAAACCGGGACGATAACATATGTTATCAAGTTCAGAAATGCGATTTGCCTTTTGCCAGTTTGCTTTTTATGCGGCTTAAATGTACTTTGCTTACACCCAGATACGAGGCAATATAATGCTGAGGTACTCGCTGTATGATATGCGGCCTCTCGTTTAAAAGAAGCTGATAGCGTTGTTCAGGTGTATCGCGAATAATGGAAACAAACTCATTAATGTAATGCATTTGCCGCCGGGCCGTCATCTGTAATATCATTTGTGCAAAATCGGGCTCGTGGCTTAACTCATCCATTAATTGGGAAACATACTGCCTGGGCAACAGATAAATAACCGATGGTTCAATAGTTTCGATTGTGAACGAGCTTGGCACGTTGTTTACAAAACTATCGAAAGAACTTAACCCTTCATTTTCAAAGAAAAATTGTACCGTTTTATCATCACCATTGTTATTGAAAAATGTTCGTACACAACCTTTTTCAATAAAGATATAATGCTGAGATATTTTGCCTTCCTGAAGTAACACTGTTTTAGCCGGTACCTCCATGCGTTTCTGAAATGGCAGGTATCTGTCCCAATAGGCATTCAACTTCGGAAATCTATCTTTGAAATGAAAAAACATCGTTATTTAAATGGCTGCTTAGCAACATTATTTTTGACAGAAGTATCTTTTAAATATTGGATATAGTCACCCGTGGCAATCTCATTATAAGCGGCTACAGGTAAATTATAAAGATACATCCAACACTCCATGATATCATTAGTGGTATAGATGCTCACCGTTTCCCTTATATATTCATGCGGATGTTGGTATAACCCACCGACACCTTCATAATCGTCAATTACCTTTAATATAATGTCGGGGTCATCCATCATAAAAATACTACCGTAAATGTAGCGTTCTTCAGTATTACCGATCACTGCGCCAGGATATTCGCCAATATCATAAAGTCGCCCTCTTATTCTTCCGTCACCTATAAATTTACAGTGTTTATTTAGATACGCTGCAAACTCATTGCCGGGCTGCAGCAATGTGCCATACACAAATAAAAATTGACTTGTTGTTTCCATAAATAGCTCAAACAAAGGTAAGCGCAAACGCGTATTATACACGCACAGGCTATTTTTTTATAGTTTAAGCCATAATAGCTATCTTGCTGCACCTTAACCGGCCATACTTTTATACCATGAACACAGAAGAGATCAAAGCGTATATAGAACAGAATAACATCCAGAAAATAAAATTCGCCTTTGCCGATATTGATGGCATTTTGCGCGGTAAGGTGATCCACCCTAAAAAATTTATTGATGGATTGCAAAGTGGCTATGGCTTTTGCGATGTGGTATTTGGCTGGGATAGCAGCGATGTTTGTTATGATAACGTACAGTTAACCGGCTGGCAAAGCGGTTACCCGGACAAACTTTGCCGTATTGACCTGTCGACCCTGCGTAATGTGCCCTGGCAGGATGATATCCCCTTTTTTTTAGCCGATTTCAGCAAACCCGACGGCAACGACTTGCCGGCCTGTCCGCGTAGCCTGCTCAAACATGTTAAAGCGCAATGTGATGAGATGGGCTATCACGCCGAATTTGCACAGGAGTTTGAATGGTTCAATTTTAAAGAAACACCGCAAACCCTTGCCGATAAAAAGTTCACTAATATTGAACCGCTCACACCGGGCATGTTCGGCTATTCTATACTGCGTACATCAGAAAACAGCGATTTTTATTATGATCTGTTTAATCTGCTTACCAAATTCAATATCCCGATTGAGGGCCTGCATACCGAAACTGGTCCGGGAGTATATGAAGCTGCCATATTGCATGATGAAGTTTTAGCTGCCGCTGATAAAGCAACCCTGTTTAAAACCGCAGTTAAAGAGATAGCCTATAAACACGGCATTATAGCGTCATTCATGGCCAAATGGACTGAAACGCTGCCAGGCTGCAGCGGCCATATCCACCAAAGCCTGTGGACTAAAGATCAATCAAAAAACCTGTTTTACAACGCCAATGATGTAAACAAAATGAGCGACCTGCATAAGCATTACCTTGCAGGCCAGCTATATTGCATGCCTTACCTGTTGCCTATGTACGCGCCAACCATCAACAGCTACAAACGCCTTGTTGAAGGGGCCTGGGCACCCACTACCATAACCTGGGGCGTAGAAAATCGCACTACCGCGTTACGTGTTATCAATACCACCGAAAACTATACCCGCCTGGAAACCCGCATCCCGGGTTCAGATACCAACCCATACCTGGGCATGGCTGCAGCACTGGCTTCGGGCTTGTACGGTATTAAAAACAAGCTTGAGCTAAATATTAAGCCAACAACAGGCAATGGTTACCAAGACAAACGTAATGGTGTACTATGGCCAAACCTGCATACAGCCGCCACGGCAATGCAAAACTCCGACTTGGCCAAAGAGCTCTTTGGCGAAGGTTTTGTTGATCACTTCACCCAAACCCGGCTGTGGGAATACCGCCAGTTTGCCAAAAGCGTTACCGACTGGGAGTTGAAGAGGTATTTTGAGATTATATAATCTGAACCGGAAGGATGTCTGAACTCGAATTAAACGAATTTTGGGAATGAGTAGAATTAATATTCTGTTTAATTTTTTAATTCGAAAAATTCGGGTTCAGACAATATATTTACACCCTTAATTATAAACCGAATGCTGCCAATGGCGTAACTTTGCCGGCAGACACATACAAATGGACTATTCTTTTATTATCCGCAAGGCCTGGGAAGGGTATGACGCGTCAAAAACCATCCGCGATATTGAAGATATCAGCGCTATGGTTTCAACCAATCACGTGTACCGTATTACGTTTGATGACGATGATATTATCATAGCCAAACTCTCATACTTTGGCAAGTTCGAACATTTTAAGGAGGACCACCGCATTATTCAAACGCTGGCTATTAACCTGCTTTACCCGTTTGAGAATTTCCTGGCTCGTTCTTTACAAAAAAACAACCGCGTTTACATCTATCATCATAAACACGGCAAAACCGATGCCTGGGTGGTTTTCTATAACCCTACACGTATTTTACAGCGCCTGCCACGCCGGTTAGAAGAAAACCATATTAAAAAACTTGGTCAGCAGGTTGGCAAATTCCATAAAGCCTGCTCAAGGGTTAAAAATGTGCTGCCTAAATCGTCAAAGACTTTACGCACCGATATCTGGACCTTGCAGCAACAAATCGAGAGCAACCCAAAACAATTTGGTACCGGCATGCAGGCCGACTTTTTAAAATACCACTGTGAAACCTTTTTGAAAAACCGCTCCAAATACAACATGAGCTCGTTCGAGATCATTCCTGTATTTATCGACTGGAATATCGGCAACTTTTCGGTAACACCTGATCTTGAGCTTTACTCGCGCTGGGATTATGACTGGTTCAGGATGAGTTACCGTTTGCTCGATTTTTATTTCTTCAGTCGCGTAGTTTCTGATATTGGCGACCGTACTGTTTTCAGCTACGTGATCAACACTATGATGGAAGACCGATTCATTATTTTTTTAAAAGAATACCATAAAGTTAACCCGCTTACTGCCGATGAGATCCGCTTTTTAAAAGAAGCTTATCGTTTTTTTATCCTGAATTACGTAATTAAAGATGGTAAGCACTTTTTTAGCGAACAATATGCCAAAAAACTACAGGCTGAAGCTTTTGACATCTATTTACCATCGGTAGACAGGGATTTTGATGCCGAAAAGATCATTGAGGCCTTAAAATTAAAATAGGTTAACTATCTTTCAGGCTTATTTTATAAAAAGCCCTAAAACAGATAAGCATGACCAGGATAGACAACTTTAAATCCATAATTGATAAATACGAAGTTGTTTTTTTTGATGCTTTTGGGGTTTTGAAAAACTATGGCGGCCTGCTTCCGGGTATTGAGCGCACTTTTTCTTACCTGGCAGAACAAGGTAAGGAGTATTATATTGTAACCAACGATGCATCACGAAGCCCGGTGCAATTAGCCGAATCCTATACCACCAAAGGATTGACCGCCATAACGCCCGACAGGATCATATCATCGGGCATGCTTACCAAAGAATATCTTGACCTGAAGGTGAACGACGGTATCGTAGCCTATTTAGGCACGCCCGATTCTGCCCATTACATTGACAGCTCTGGGCTGCATACATTGCCTATCAGCGAAGTAAACGAAAGCAATATTGACAGGGTTAACGCGCTGGTGTTTTTAGATGACGAAGGTTTTGACTGGGGACGTGACCTGAACAAATCAGTTAACCTCATGCGTAAGCGCACCATTCCGGCCATTGTAGCCAATACCGATCATGCCTATCCGCTAACCAAGCATGATGTATCTATAGCCATAGGCGGCTTAGCCAGTATGATAGAAAAAATTGTGGGTAAAGAGTTTATTCGTTTCGGTAAGCCTGATTCGCAAATGTTCATGTTTGCCTACGATCTGCTCCGCGAGCGCAGGCCGATCAGTAAAAGAGATATTGTAATGGTAGGTGATACCCTGCAAACTGACATTCTGGGCGGCAATAAATTTGGTTTGGATACCGTACTGGTGCTATCCGGTAATACCCAAGCCAAAGACGCCGAAAACCGCATCACCGCCACCGGCATTGTGCCAACTTATATCTGCGATTCGGCAGTGGTGGAGGCCGGTGGATTGGGATTCTAAACTTCCAAAGCATGTCATTGAGCGAAGCGCGGCAGCCGCAAGGAAGCATAGCCGCCTGTACAGAATGTTGTTGCTTCGTCGTTCCTACTCGTATGACATTACCCCCTCCTTTCTACAAATACTCTCAATCTTTCTACCGTAACTATTTATTTTGAAAAATTTATTTTAAATGTATGATTTACATTTATTTTTACCAACTTTGAAATCGCTAAGGTATAACTGTCTACCTTACATGTATAAGCCAATTATTACCTGATTTTAAACTAATGGACACAAATTTTGATCTTAAAGAGCATCCTCACAGTAGGTTAAACATTTTAACAGGCGACTGGATCCTGGTATCGCCGCATCGTACAAAACGCCCGTGGCAAGGCAAAGTTGAGGCTACACAAGCCGACGACCGCCCGCAGTATGATCCGGCCTGTTACCTGTGCCCCACAAACAAAAGGGCCGATGGCAGCGAAAATCCCGATTATAAAGGAAGCTTTGTGTTTACCAATGACTATTCATCGCTGTTGCTGAATACGCCGGATGGCGGTTTAAATGAAGAAGAACTGCTGGTAGCTAACAGCCAGAAAGGTATTTGCCGGGTAATCAGTTTCTCGCCGAGGCATGACCTCACCCTGCCCCAGATGACCACCAAAGAGATTAGCAAAGTGGTTGACGTATGGCAGTCGGAATTTGAAGACCTAGCTTCTTATCCATGGATCAAGCACATCCAGATCTTTGAAAACAAGGGCGATATCATGGGCTGCAGCAACCCGCATCCGCATGGGCAAATCTGGGCGCAAAACAGCCTGCCCGTTGAAGTAGCCAAAGAAACCCAGCAGCAAAAGCTTCATTTTGAGCAAAAAGGTACAAGCCTTTTAGCCGATTACCTTGCATTGGAACTTAAAAAGCAGGACCGCATAGTTTTTGAAAATGAACATTTTGTTGTGCTTGTACCGTTTTGGGCAGTTTGGCCGTACGAAACTATGATTGTAAGCAAAAGGCATGTAACAAGCATTTTATACTTTACCGAGCAGGAAAAACATGCCCTTGCCGACGCTATCAGGAGGCTCACCATCAGGTATGATAACATGTTTGAAACATCGTTCCCTTATTCGGCTGGTATGCACCAGTCTCCGGTTAACTCGGGCGATCATCCCTATTGGCACTGGCATATGCATTTTTATCCGCCGCTGTTACGTTCGGCCACGGTTAAAAAGTTTATGGTAGGTTATGAGATGCTGGCCAATCCGCAACGCGATATCACGGCAGAGTTTGCTGCTGAAAAATTGCGTGGTTTAAGTGAGATCCATTATAAAACGAAGGAATAATGAAAAAAAGCTATTTTTAAACCAAACTATAACCAACCTATTTATGAGAAAATTAATTAAAGGTATTTATTTAACAATTTTACCTGCTTGTAGCCTATATTTGGCTGCCTGTAATCAAAATTCAACCTCACAGAAAAACACTACTATGGCGGATAGCACCCAAACCACTGCATCAGCATTCGAAAAAACAATCGATGGTAAACAAACCCACTTATTTACCATTAAAAACAAAAACGGCATTATTGCCACCATCACCAATTATGGCGGCCGTGTGGTAAGCCTGTTAGTGCCCGACAAAAACGGCAAGTTAACCGATGTTGTTTTAGGTTTTGATGATGTGGAAGGTTTTGAAAAATCAACCGAACGTTATTATGGCGCTACCATTGGCCGTTACGGCAACCGTATTGCCAAAGGCCATTTTAAAATAGATGGTAAAGATTATCAATCGTCAATTAACAATACGCCCAATATGCTGCACGGTGGCAAACACGGTTTCCAGGAAGTGGTGTGGGATGGTAAAATGATCGATTCATCTACCGTAGAGCTTACCTATCTTTCAAAAGATATGGAAGAAGGCTTCCCCGGTAACCTTAATGTTAAAGTAATTTACAGCCTTACCGAGGATAACTCATTTAAATGCCAGTACGAAGCTACTACCGATAAAAAAACGGTTGTTAACCTTACCAATCACGCGTTCTTTAACCTCAATGGCGAAGGCAGCGGTACAATCCTCAATCATTTGGTGCAGATAGATGCTGATAATTATTTACCGGTTGATGCAGGCTTGATCCCTACCGGGAAATTTGAAAAAGTTGCCGGCACTCCGTTCGATTTCACTAAGCCCGAAACCATTGGCAAACGCATTAACGACGACAATGTGCAGTTAAAAGATGGCAAAGGTTACGATCACAACTTCGTACTGAACAAACATGACCTGAGCACTCCAATTGCGACTGTTGTAGGTGATAAAAGCGGTATCAAAATGGAAGTATTTACCGAAGAACCTGGCTTACAGTTTTACAGCGGTAACTTTATGCAGGCTAAAAATGCAATGAAACGCGGTATTAAAGATGAGTACCGTACTTCATTCGCGATGGAAACCCAGCATTTTCCTGATTCACCAAATCAGCCGCAATTCCCTTCTACGGAATTGAAACCCGGCGATACCTATAAAACGCAATCGCTTTATAAGTTTTCGGTAGTGAAATAATTGAACACCTTTTTTATACAAAAGTCCTGCCCAACGGCAGGACTTTTTGCTTTATATTAGCGTAATGACAACCGCTATTCATACTTATAAATTTATAAAAGAAGATAACGGCCGCTGGTACATCGATCTACCCGATTGGCAGGGCGTTAAGGCCGACCTTGAAATGGTTGAAGGAGCCGATACCATGCTTGATTATGTTGGTGAAGGGAGCAACGAAGTTAAACTTCTTTTGGCCGAAGAACCTTTTGAAGGCAGCGCGATACTCCAACTCATCGAAGATTATAAAGACCATGTTGGCGGCGGCATTTATTTGCTTGGAGACTATGAAGGAAAAGCCCTTGACCAGCAAATGTGGCTTTGCGATGTTACAAAGTTTGTGTTTGGTAAACTCCCGCCTTTTATCTATTTTAAAAAACAATAAGAAATATCAGCAGTTATGAGCGCCTGGCGAAAACGGGCAATTGAATGCCTCCCTTCCTTAAAGAAGGACTTTGAGGATCCACAAACTTCAATTTATGGCGTTTTCATGGAGTTATTACCGGTTACTGTAGCTTCTCATAAAAGTAATAACGTCGCACAACTCAAAAAGAACTATGATTTTGCCGAATGGTGTTTCAGGCAAAAATCTGAAAACCTGTGGAATGCTGCCGGAGTATCATTTTATGAACATTTAGGTGATAAATCCGAAACACTGTAAGCGATCCATCTATGGGTTAAACTGGATATCTATATCGAGATACGATCACTCTTGAACCAAAGAGTTGGCGAGGCTACTTTAAAAATAATAGACGGCTTATATGGATTGAGTAATGCCAGGTTTACGGGCTGATCTTAATGGCTTCGATGTTTAATGTTTGTTAAGCAGATTTAAAACAAACCTAAACTTTTTGAGGTTAACAGGTTAATTAATAACAATCTGTTTACCTATCTATAAAAACATCATGAGTGATCAATCAACCCAACCCGAAGAAAAAGGATTTTTCGAGAAGGTTAAAGAAACAATTGAAAGCCTTTGGGAAGGCACAAAAGATACAGCCGAAGACGTAAAAGAAGCAGCCGAAGAAAAAATAGAGGATATCAAGGAAAAAGTAACCGCTAAAAAAGCCACGGCTACCAAAAAAGCTGCGCCAACTAAAACCACAGCAGCTAAAAAAGCAAATGTGGTAACCGCCAAAGCAAAAAACGCAGTTTCTGAAGTAAAAGCCAAAGCCGAAACTAAGGCTAAAGCCATTACCGCCAAAGCAAAAGATGAAGCAGCAACCGCTAAACAAGCTGCGGCTGAAGTAAAAGCAAAGGCAGCAACTAAAGCAAAAGCTATTACCACAAAAGCCAAAACTGAAGCCACGGAAGCTAAGAAAGCCGTAGCATCGAAAACTGCTAAAGCAGCTACCAGCGTTAAAAAGAAAGCGGCAGCTACAGCTAAGTAAGATTGCTAATTTTCAGACCTGCGAAGTTTTAGAAACTTCGCAGGTCTTCCTCTCCTCTGTCCGAATTTACTTCATCAATCAACATCCAGCCGAAAATTAAATTGTAAAAGCTATTGACAGTAATTTAATTAATCGTAATATTGCAATATAATTATGGGAATCACTAAAACAGAAATATTTACCGACGAGCAGAACAAACTGGCTGTGCAGCTTAAAGCTATCGCTCATCCGGCCCGTATTGCCATCCTGCAGCTTATTATTGAAGCCAAGGCTTGTATCTGTGGGGATCTGTCATCTGAACTGGGGCTTGCCCAACCTACAGTGTCCCAGCATCTTAAAGAATTAAAGAATGCCGGCCTTATACAGGGTACCATTGAAGGCGTAAGCGTTTGCTACTGCATTGAACCCGAAGCCTGGCAAAACCTGAATGATGAGTTGAATAAACTATTCTCATCGTACAAAGACTTCAATAATTGCTGTTAAAATTTTTTGGTCACATTAATCGTAATATTGCAATACACAAATGAAAACAAACGAGGAATTAAAAGAGTTGGTAAAGCTGAAATACAGCGAAATTGCCTTACAGGACAAGGATACCAATCAATCATCATGCTGCGGAGCCAGCGGATGTTCAACCGAGGTTTATAATATCATGAGCGAAGATTATACCAAACTGCAGGGTTACAATGCCGATGCCGATCTTGGTTTAGGCTGCGGTTTGCCCACGCAATTCGCCCAAATTAAAAAGGGTGATACGGTAATTGACCTCGGCAGCGGTGCAGGTAATGATTGCTTTATAGCCCGCTCCGAAACCGGCGAGACCGGCAAAGTAATAGGAATTGATTTTACAGAAGCTATGATTAGCAAGGCACGCGAAAACGCCGACAAACTTGGCTTTAATAATGTGGAGTTCCGTTTGGGCGATATCGAGCATATGCCGGTAACTGCCAACGCGGCCGATGTGATTGTAAGCAACTGTGTATTAAACCTGGTGCCTGATAAAAACGCTGTCATTAAAGACATTTACCGCGTATTGAAACCCGGGGGCCATTTTAGCATTTCGGATATTGTATTGACAGGCAGCCTGCCCGAAAAGATCAGGACAGCCGCCGAAATGTATGCAGGCTGCGTATCAGGGGCCATTCAAAAAGAGGAATACCTTGAGCTCATCAGCAAAAATGGTTTTGTCAATATCATTGTGCAAAAAGAAAAAGCCATTATTATTCCTGATGATATTTTAAGCAATTACCTATCGGCAGATGAAATTAACGAATTTAAAAACGGCAACAGCGCTATTGTAAGCGTCACCGTGTATGCCGAAAAACCCGAAACAAAAGTATGCTGCGAACCAGGCTGCTGCCAATAAAACAATTATGAAAAATATATTAGTACTGTGCACAGGCAATAGTTGCCGGAGTCAGATAGCCGAGGGATATTTAAAGCATTTTGCGGGCAGTAAAGCAAACATATACAGTGCAGGCATTGAAACACATGGCGTAAACCCCAAAGCTATTAAAACCATGGCCGAGGATGATATTGATATTTCCAACCATACCTCAAACCATGTGGATGAATACGCCAACGTTGCTTTTGATTATTTAATAACCGTTTGCGATAATGCTAACGAAGCCTGCCCTTACTTTCCGGGGGATGTGAAACGTTTTCATTACAACTTCCCGGATCCGGCCAAAGCCCGCGGCACCGAAGATGAAGTAATGGGCGAATTCAGAAAAGTACGTGAACAGATCAAAGCGTACACCCAACAATTTGTAGAACAGCATTTAACCGAAGCGCAATAATATGTCTGCCAATAATTGCACTCCGGCTGTTGAACGAAAACGGCTCGGTTTTATTGATCGCTATCTCACCATCTGGATTTTCCTGGCCATGGCTATAGGCGTTGTAACAGGGTATTTTATACCCTCATCGTCCGATTTTATCAATTCGTTTTCGAGCGGGACTACTAATATTCCGTTGGCGATCGGCCTCATATTAATGATGTACCCGCCGCTTGCCAAAGTAAAATATGAACAAATGGGCAGGGTATTTAAAGATATTAAGATATTAAGTGCCTCGCTTGTTTTAAACTGGATAATAGGCCCTATCCTAATGTTCATTTTAGCTGTCGTTTTCCTGCGCGGTTACCCAGGATATATGACAGGACTAATACTAATTGGGCTTGCCCGTTGTATTGCCATGTTGTGGTATGGAATGAACTTGCCGATGGCAGCCGCGAATATGCCGCCGGTTTGATAGCCCTGAACAGTATTTTCCAGGTACTTTTATATAGCGTATATGCTTACATTTTTATAACCGTACTGCCGCCGGTGCTTGGCTTTAAAAGTCTCCAGGTACATATTACCATGCTCCAGATTGCCAAAAGCGTGGGTATCTATCTTGGTATTCCTTTTGCCGCCGGTATTATTAGTCGTTATACATTGATCAAACTAAAGGGCGAGGGCTGGTTTCAGCAAAAATTTGTTCCTTTTATTTCACCCATAACCCTTATTGCGCTGTTGTTTACCATTATACTGATGTTTAGCCTCAAGGGTAGGCTTATAGTGCAAATCCCTATGGATGTGGTTCACATTGCTATACCGCTGGTATTTTACTTTGCAATTATGTTCATGCTTAGTTTTTTCATCGGCAAATATTTTGGTGCTGATTATTCAAAAAGTACCTCCATTGCCTTCACAGCTACCGGCAATAATTTTGAGCTCGCTATCGCGGTATCTATTGGTGTATTTGGTATTAACTCAGGGCAAGCCTTTGCAGGGGTAATCGGCCCGCTGGTTGAGGTGCCGGCACTGATAGCGCTGGTTAACGTGGCATTTTGGCTTCGCCGAAAATACTATCGTAATGAAGTTATAGCCAAAGCAGATTAATTACAATGCCAATAAAAAAGCGATTGGACAATCCAATCGCTTTTTAATATCACTCCCTTCGGGCCGGGGGGCTTAAGCCTCAAACTTATAACCCACACCCTTCACAGTAGCAACGCAATCGTCGCCCAGTTTTTCGCGTAGTTTACGGATGTGTACGTCGATGGTGCGGTTGGTAACCACTACCGAATCTTCCCAGATGTTTTTAAGGATCACCTCACGGGTATAAACTTTACCGGGT
Organism: Mucilaginibacter rubeus; assembly: GCF_014643835.1. GTDB lineage: Bacteria > Bacteroidota > Bacteroidia > Sphingobacteriales > Sphingobacteriaceae > Mucilaginibacter > Mucilaginibacter rubeus. The sequence goes on from NZ_BMKD01000002.1 coordinate 756,042, forward strand.
TTTGAAGCCAGCAGGTACAACAGCTCAAATTCTTTTTTGGCCAATACAACTTTAACACCGTTTTTATAAACCAGGTAAGCTTCGCGGTCGATAACCAGGTCGCCTATTTCCAGTTTATTATCAATTACGTCTTCGGCAGGGGCATTACGACGAAGTATGGCGTTTATACGGCTAACCAGCGCGCGTGGCTTGATAGGTTTTGCAATGTAATCATCGGCACCTACGTTAAAACCGGCAATTTCCGAATACTCTTCGCTGCGGGCTGTTAAAAACACCATAAAGGTATTTTTAAACTCGGGCATGGTGCGCATAATGCGGCATGCTTCTATCCCATCCATTTTAGGCATCATGATGTCAAGTACAATCAGATCAGGCAGGGCCTTTTTTGCCTCGGCAACAGCTTCCTGGCCGTTACGTGCTAAAAACACCTGGTAACCTTCCTTTTTGAGGTTATACTCAATCAGTTCTAAAATATCCGGTTCATCATCAACAATAAGTATTTTCTGTTTTGCGGTGCTGCTCATGTTGCGTTAAATTTTTTGTATAAAAGTATACGCTTTACAACAGCTAATAGTTAAGCTAATATTAACAAATTGTTAAACGTTACCTTATATTAACCCTAAGTTGAGGCTATTTAAATGTTTTATTTAAAAAAGCTTCAAGATCGGCGCCTGTAATATTTTTGGCAACAATATTTCCCTGCGGATCGATGATGAAATTTGAAGGAATAGCTTCAATATGGTAAAGCCTTTCTGTAGGGCCTTCAAAGCCGTTTAAATCCGAGCCATGCGCCCAGGCAAGTTTATCATCGCTGATGGCTTTTTGCCATGGTGCTTTGTCCTTATCAAGCGATACCCCTAAAATATTAAAGCCTTTATCTTTAAATGCATTGTACTGTTTAACCACATTTGGATTTTCCTGGCGGCAAGGCTGGCACCATGAAGCCCAAAAATCAATCATTACATATTTGCCTTTGTAATCAGACAAATTAATTGGCTTGCCATCAATACCGTTAACGGTAAACTCGGGCGCTTTATGACCAAGGGATATCGGCTTAGCCTTATCCATTTGCGCGATAAACTTTTGCACGGTAGGGTTATCTTTAAAATCGCCCCTGATTTCATCGGCAAATTTAATAAGCTGGGCTTCGTATTTGGTAGGATCGAGCGTGGTAGCTGCATAAAAGCCCGCAAGCGATTTTTTATTATCGTTCACAAATTTTAAAACCGCTTCGCCGCCTTCATTCACATTCTTTAAAAATATAGGCATATATATTTTTAGCAGCGAATCATTCCGCTCACCGCGAGATTTTTCCTGGTATTCGGCGAAAAGCTTAGCATTTTTATCACCGTAAAGATTACTGATGCGGTTAAACTCCTTTATCTTATCCGAATCATCAGAACCTTTGATAGTATACTCGTGGTTTTTATTGTTATTGTCTGTCTCGAATTCAATATCGTCGCCATTTTTAGCAATGAAATCGTACAGGTTTTCGCCCTGCATTTCGCCACCCTGCGGACCAGTATTGCCTACCCTAAGTTTAAACAAGTTTGGATAAAGCGCTACATGCTTAAACTCAAACTTACCACCCTCGCCTAACGAAGTAGAATCAACAACCTTTAAGCCCGAGCTATCGGCCTCAATCAAATAAACAGCTTTAAGGTTACCCGGATTTTTGATAGTTCCCGAAACACTAAATTGTGATTCGTTTTTACAAGAGTACATGCCCGCGCTAAGCAATAACAACGCGCCGGCAGCCAGATTTTTAACTTTCATTTACTTAGCTTCTAATTCCTTTATCAATAGCTGGTTAGTTTTCTGTGGGTCGATCTTCCCTTTTGAGCTTTTCATGATCTCGCCCATAAACAGGCCTAAAACGCCCTTTTTCCCCTTTTGGTATTCCTTAACCTTATCAGGATATTTGGCGATGGCATCCTTTATAAAACGGGTTACATCATCACCATCGGCACTTATCAGCAGGTTAAGTTCCTTAGCCAGATCATCCGGTTTTTTGCCGGGTTCTTTGATCATGGCAGGAAATAATTTGTGCGAAGCTACAGAATTATTTATCACCCCGGTGTCAATTAGTTTGATGAGGGCGGCAAGGTTTTGCGGCGTAACAGCAAAGTTACCAATGGTTTGGTTATGATCATTCAGGTATGAGCGTACAGCACCCATCAGCCAGTTAGCAGCAGCTTTATAATGATCGGTATATTTTATCAGCGATTCAAAATAAAAGGCGGTGTCCCTATCGGCAGTGATAACCGAGGCGTCATAAGCGGTTAAGCCCAATTGCTCGGTGTATTTATGATACAACTGACCGGGTAGCGCCGGCAAGCTTTTACGGACGTTTTCCACATACTCATTGGTAAGCTTCAAGGGTGGCAGGTCCGGCTCAGGGAAATAGCGGTAATCGTTGGCCATTTCTTTTGAACGGAGTACTGAGGTCTCGCCTGTATCGGCGTTAAAGTTCAGCGTATTTTGATCGATGTGGCCGCCGGCTTCAATAATGTTTACCTGGCGAGCAAACTCATGCTCAATAGCACGCTGCACGTTACGGATGGAGTTAAGGTTTTTTACCTCGCAACGGTTACCATAGGCAGTTGCACCTTTAAGCCGCACCGAAATATTAGCGTCGCAGCGCATGCTGCCCTCTTCCATGTTACCATCGCAAATATCAAGATAGCGGAGAATTTTACGCATTTCGGTCAGGAACTGACCAGCCTCTTCGGCGCTGCGCATATCCGGTTCAGATACGATCTCCACCAGCGGTACACCGGCGCGGTTCAGGTCGATAAGTGAATCGGCGTGGTGCTGATCATGCATACTTTTCCCGGCATCCTCTTCCATATGAATGTGGTGCAGGGCTATGTTCTTTTCAGTGCCATCGGCCAGTTTCACGGGCACATAACCGTTAAGGCAAACAGGCGCCTGGTCCTGACTAATCTGGTAGCCTTTGGGCAGATCGGCATAAAAATAATTTTTACGGGCGAAGCTGTTATTCAGGTTGATAGTGCAATTACAGGCCAGGCCCATTTTAACGGCATATTCAACCGCTTTTTTATTAATAAAGGGCAAAGTGCCTGGATGGCCCAGCGATACCGCGCTAACATGGCGGTTAGGTTCGGCACCAAAGGCAGCCGAATCTGCCGAGAATATCTTACTTGATGTAGATAACTGCGCGTGTACTTCGAGGCCTATCACCAACTCGTACTTTTCAGCTACCCCGTCTGCGAGAACTGTCATAAAAATAAAAATTCAGCTATGATTTTACTGATGTATAAAAGTCAAATATATAAAGATTAATACAGTAACAACACCATTTTGCTTTTAAAACAACGGTAAAAGTGCAATTATATAGTTGTAAGGTAGGGGTTATAGAGATTATAGCAGATGATTGGAGATCAGTTGATGGGAATATTCAATTCAAAACATGCCTGTCGTCAGCATGATTAAACTTTCTGTATCCTCCGCTGTCTATTTATTTGTCAGGCACAGAAATTGAATAAGTGTTCATATTTAGACAGACACCATGAAAAAATTAATTTTAGGAATGCTTGCAGGATGTTTTTTACTTGCAGCTTCGGTTACCAGGACAAATGCACAGGTAAGTGTAAATTTAAATGTTGGCTTATGGAACCCGCCCGCCGAATATGCGGGTATTAATTATTACTACTTACCCGATGTAGAAAGCTACTATTATGTCCCTACTCATCAATATGTTTATTTGGATGGCGGAAACTGGGTTTGGAGGCGATCATTGCCGCCACGCTATGCCAGCTACAACATTGCGACAGGTTACAAAGTGGCCGTAAACCGCCCAAGAGCGTATACCTATTTTACACACGACCGTGACACCTATGCCCGCTACCGCGGTACAAAGAATGTTATAGTGCGAGATAACTATCGCACCAGGGTAATGAACCGCACACATGTGGTTAACCGTACCAAGGTAGTAAACCATTACCAAAAGCCGCATAAAACCGTAGTAAAACGTACCCGCGTAGTTGAACACCGTGGACAAAAAAATGGTCACCGCCATTAATTGTCCAACAGGCTTTCCCCTAAAAAGTATATAAATAAAAAGACCGCTCAATAAAAGCGGTCTTTTTATTTATTAGATTATTTATACACCAGGTCATGGGAATTTGGATATCTGGTTTGAACTGTGAAATGCTATTTGTTATAGAGGGCTTGTCACCCTGAGCCCGTCGAAGGGTCGCGCGCAGAGGCCCTACCCCCCATGCTTCGACAGGCTCCGCATGAAAGCCTTTTTACCCTACAAAACTCCTCGCTTTCACCAATACATTATCCAATCCGCTTACATCACTGCCACCAGCTGTAGCGAAAAACGGCTGACCGCCGCCACCGCCTTTAACTTCTTTAGCCAGCTCTTTAACGATGTTACCGGCATGCAGGCCTTTTTCCTTCACCAGGTTTTCGGCAATCATTACGGTAATGCTTGGTTTGCCATCGAAATCAGCAACCAGCACAAGGAACAGGTTCGATACGATATCTTTAAGCTGGTAAGCCAGGTTCTTAACCGCATCGGCGTTAGGCAGGGCAACTTTTTGGGCGATGAAATTGATATCACCAATAGCTTCGGCTTTTTGGGCCAACTCAGTTTTTAAACCTGATGATTTTTCAAGGATCGATTTCTCGATCTCTTTTTTTAGCTTAGCATTTTCGTCCAATAATCCTTCAATACTTTTTGATAGATCTTTTGGATTTTTAAGCAGCTCCTTTAACTGGTTAACCAAAGCGTTTTGGGTAACGATATATTTTTCGGCGGCAACACCGGTAATGGCTTCAATACGGCGCACACCGGCGGCTACAGCACTTTCGGCTATAATTTTGAAGAAACCAATTTGCCCGGTAGCTTTCACATGTGTACCACCGCAAAGCTCCTTACTAAAGTTATCATCAAAGGTAATTACGCGTACGTATTCACCATATTTTTCGCCAAACAAAGCAGTTACACCGCTGCTGATGGCTTCGGCATACAGTACACTGCGCTCTTCTTTCAACGGAATATTTTCACGTACTTTTTGGTTTACGATAGCTTCTATCTGCGCCAGCTCCTCATCAGTAACTTTAGCGAAGTGTGAAAAATCAAACCTCAGGTAATCGGCATTCACCAATGATCCTTTTTGGTTTACATGGCTTCCCAAAACCTGTTTCATGGCAGCATGCAGCAAGTGCGTAGCCGAGTGATTACTATTGGTTTGGCTGCGTAGAGCAGGATCAACAATAGCAGTTAAGGCATCGTCAATATCCTGCGGCAATTTATCGGTAAAATGAACTATCAGTCCGTTCTCCTTTTTCGTATCTGTAACCAGGATGATCTCCCCATCAGGGAAAACCAGTTCGCCCTTATCCCCTACCTGCCCACCGCTTTCAGCATAGAAAGGTGTTTTATCCAGCACCAACTGGTATTGTTCCTTGCCCTTAGCGGTTACCTTACGATATTTTACGATATGGGCAATGGTTTCGGTTTCGTCATAACCGGTAAACTCAACCGATTCATCATCTTTTAAAACGATCCAGTCGCCGGTATCAATAGCGGTAGCAGCGCGGGAGCGGGTCTTTTGCTCCTGAAGAGCGGCTTCAAAACCCTCCATATCTACTGTCCAGCCAATTTCGCGCGCCATCAATTCGGTAAGATCGATAGGAAAGCCGTAGGTATCAGATAATTCAAATGCGAGGGCGCCACTTAAAACTTTATCATTATTGCCGCTCACGCTTTTATTAAAATAGCTTATACCCTGCTGCAGTGTTCTTAAGAAAGAAACCTCCTCTTCCAAAATCACCTTCTGCACAAAATCCTTTTGCGAAAATAGCTCATCAAACACCCCCTTAAACTGTCCGGCCAATAACGGCACCAACTGATTAAAGAAAGGCTCCTTAAAACCTAAAGTTTGATAGCTATAACGCACTGCCCTACGTAAGATCCTGCGGATCACATACCCCGCTTTGTTACTTGCAGGCAATTGACCATCAGCAATAGCAAAGCTTATGGCACGAATATGATCGGCCAGAACACGCATAGCCACAGCATCATTCCAATCGGCATCGCCGGGTTTGGCGGCACTGTTATATTTTTTGCCCGATTTATCGGCAATAAACTGGATCATTGGTTGAAAAACGTCGGTATCATAGTTGGATGTTTTGCCCTGTAATACACGTACCAAACGCTCAAAACCCATCCCGGTATCCACATGTTTGTTGGGCAATGGTTGCAATACACCACCTTTAAGGCGGTTGAATTGCATAAATACATCATTCCAGATTTCGATAACCTGGTCATGGTCGGCATTAACTAAAGTTGCACCGCTTACTTCGGTACGCTCATTATCCGGGCGGCTATCAAAGTGGATCTCTGAACAAGGGCCACATGGGCCAGTCTCACCCATCTCCCAAAAGTTATCTTTTTTGTTGCCACGGAGAATATGATCTTCCGCTACATATTGTTTCCACAGTTCGTAGGTTTCGGTATCAGCTTCGAGGCCTTCCTTTTCGTCACCTTCAAAATAGGTAACGTACAGGCGGTCTTTAGGCAGCTTGTACACCTCGGTAAGCAGCTCCCAGCTCCAGGCAATGGCTTCTTTTTTAAAGTAATCGCCAAAGCTCCAGTTGCCCAGCATTTCAAACATGGTGTGGTGATAGGTATCGATACCCACCTCTTCCAAATCGTTGTGCTTGCCGGACACGCGTAAACAACGCTGCGTATCCGCCAAGCGCGGGGCTTTCGGTGCCGCCTCGCCTAAAAATATATCTTTAAACTGGTTCATCCCCGCGTTGGTGAACATCAGGGTTGGATCGTTTTTAATTACAATTGGTGCCGAAGGAACGATGGTATGTCCCTTTGAAACAAAAAAATCAAGAAAAGCCTGTCGTATTTCGGTAGCAGTCATAGGAAGCAAAGGTAAATAATAGTCGGGAAGTCAGAAAGTCCGGAAGTCGGAAAGTAAAAGGAATTACTCCGAGAGCCCCTGAGGGACTTTCAATTTGAGCTTTATTTATTAATTACATCATATTAACCCTCATTCGTCGATATATATTAATACAATTTACCTTATTTGCTTTAAATTTGTTTATGGAAACTTTAAGAGTTGATATTCAAAACGAACAGGAGAAGCGAGTACTCCTGGCTTTTCTTGACAGTTTGGATTATAATTATCGCATAGATAATGAAAACGACGCTGTGCTTGAACAACAGGCTAAAGACCTGGCCAGCCGCAAAGCTGATTTCCTGGCAGGCAAAGCGTCTTCCCTGCCCTGGAGCGAAACCAAATAGCCATACGATACAGATTTAGCGGACATTAAAAATAATTACTGATGCAATTATAGAGCGGGTTGAAAAAAAGTCCGAATGTAGTATCCGGACTTTTTTAAACAGTCATTAACTTTTTTTCTCAAACAGTATTTTCTGCGCATTGAATCCCGCTGAAGCGTCAATCACCTCGCTAAGGAGCGGCCAGTTTTCTGCTTTTTCAAAATTATTATTGTAAACACGTGTTATCACAATAGTTACAACATTACCGTTAAGGGTTGCTTCTGACGAAAACGAACCGGTTTTATTAGTCTTTTTTGCTGCTATTTCCTCAAGGCCTTTGGCTGTATATCCCTGTGGTACAGCAATGTTTATGGTGTATTTAAAACTACGGGAGCATGGCATATACACGTCATAAGTGCGTTTTCGTTCTTTTTCCACCAGTTTGTAAAACGATCCTGCAAGTTTACCTGCGTCAATAATATAATTATTGCCCGCTTTTTTTACCAGATTATCCAATACAAATGATTCTGAGTACTGAAAAACTGGATTGCTGTTATCAAGAGCGGCGTTAATAATTTTACAATCTGTAACCTGGGTTGGCTCCTGCTCGTACTGGGCTTTTATTTCAGATGTAAATTTCTTTACTGATTTTGACTCATCATCCGAAAATGCGTAGCTGAAATCATCACGCAGTTTTTTTGTTTCAGGGTTTTCTGCCAGTCGTTTTTCCAGCCTTTCACTCTTAGATAATTCCATAAGGATGTTATCAATATCAACTACGGGCAGTAAACGTAACTGATCATCATGCCTCATCAAACCTGTTTGTTTAACCAACCTCTGTATCTTTATTTTTTGCATATTGGCCGGCAAAAGCGAAACCTTAATGTCTTCATTGATATTATTAACAGCGGCCTGCATTACCGGCAAAACCGCTGTACCTTCAGCAAACGAATATTTGGTTGAACTTTCCCGCTTAGGAGTAAGCACAATCACTTTTTCACCCTGAAAGCGTTGAGGTATCTCATTAAAGTGAGTTGCGGCGTCATCAAAAAACATATATAGCGGCTTGGTATCGTTTATGCGGATACAGGCGTCAAAATCACTATAATTAAAGATATTATCTAGTGTATTAGCATTACGCGAACAAACCAATAATACGTCATGATCAATTTTCAGATCATTTAAAGCCATGCTCATAACAACCGTATTAAACTTTGAGGACATACGACGATAATTGATTTCATCAACTTTGCCAACATCATCTTTACTATAACTACCAAAAACCATCCCCTTTCTGATATTGTAAAGCACCTTCATAGCGCTATCAAGCGGTACAGCTTTAATGTTCTTTTTACCGTCGAAATATTTTTTTAAACGATCAACAACATCGCTGAAGTAAGGAATGTTCCGCTCGGTAAAAGTTCCTTCAAAAATTGCTTTATTGGCCTGCAACCTATCGGCAGCACTTTCACCTGCTTTACCACCCGAAACAAACTTTACAAAGCCCATGGTGTGTGAACTGCTGATTTCGATATAAGGGAACTGACGAAACTTGGAAGTCCAAAATTCACTCGAATATTTTGCCTGATCTCTGACCTTTAAACTGTATATCTGGTCGCCGGCTGCGTTCGTACTTATATTAAACTGCGGGGCGCCATTTGCACAAATATGCTTTACATTATCTTTTTTTGAATATTGAAAATCATAGCTACTGTATAAAACAGGATACTCGCCGGCCAATACAAAAACCATGTCGTTATCAGCAAAATTATCGGTACTTGCATTTTCGTTTACGTCGACAGTGCTCACGTAATAATCAAGTATATCACCAACCTGCAAATCGGATACGGCAAGTTTACTCACCTGATCGTTCTTTTCATTTTTGATCAGAACTTCTTCGCTTGTGTTTACCACAACTTCTTTGCCGCTTGGCTTAATGATCTTAGCCCCAATGTAGGTGTCATGTGTCATGGAAAATTTAGCGCTCAAAATATGTACGCTTTCATCAAGACGTTTTTGGTAAGATATAGTTGAAAAATCTTCAAGTGCTGATTTGTCGTTTATCTTAACCCGTTCGTGAAAAGTGGTAAGCTTGAGTGCCCGAGTTGTTGATGACGCCGTGATGATCATAAATTTAAATTTATTGGTCAGCGATCTTTGCATGCTGTATGATTTGGCAAAAACCACGGCGCTTTCATTACTTAAATTAACAGGCACCTTTGTGGTTGCAAATTCAGGCACGGTTGTCCCCCAAACCTCCTTCTGAATTTCGGCTGCTTTTTCCGCATAGGTTTGGTTATTGTTTTGCGCACCCGCGGTCATAGCAAACAGAGGAAAGAAAAATAATAAACGTAATGTTTTTTTCATTGTGATACAGGTTTTATAACTAAATTTTCGTTGTAAGCTTTATTCAGGAGCTCAATATCCTGGTTCCATTGTACAAAATTTGCTTTTGTAAGCAGCGTGTTCTTTATGAGCAACGTTTTTTTATAAGTGATTTTTCCGGGCGAACTGATGTAAGTGATATAAAACTCATACCCCGGCCTGGATATGTTAACGCCGGGCGGTATGCTTGCAGTTTTATAACCTGGCGGCAGCGTGAGTTCGGTCTCGGCTGCAATCTGGTCTTTTCTTGAAAACCAATAATCATTTTTTTGCTCATCAATAGCTATGACAGCACCCGAAAGGTCCTTACGGTTATCCAGATCAATATAATACTCTTTACCAAAAGCAGATATTCCACTTTTACGATCAACATCATACCCGGCATTTAAATCTTTGTCGGGATTGCTTGTGCTACTTAAAACAAGGTTATTGATGGCATAATCGGTATTACCTGCAGCAAGATAATGTTTCATAACATCTTCGACATTTTCATGCTTAATGCTATTTATTCCGGCTAATACTGCTTCTTTATCCTCTCCTTTCCAAACGTTGCTCACTTTACCGGCAAGGCTTGCTCCATTTATATAGAGTTTGCTTATTTCGCTGCTTACATTTTGCTGAGGTTGCGCGTATGGTATTTTACCGAGAATATACTTATCACCATCTTCCATTAAAACCTGTCTGCCTTGTATCCTTTCAGCATATTCATTAATACCTATATAGGTTTCAGTAGCATCAAGATAGTAGATTTTGCCTTTATAAGGCAACCCGCAAATCATATGATTATCAACTGCCATTGAGGGTGTTTGATAATCATAAGCAATATGTTTTGTACCCAGCCAGCAAAACCGGGCATCAAAGCCTGCAGATACAAGCAGGGCTTTGGTGAGGTTGGCCATTCCCTTACAGTCACCATATTTTTTTCTTAGCACCTCGTCGGCTTTTTCAGGTTTAAAACCTGCTATGCCATCTTCAAATGCTATATATCTGATGTTGTCCTGAACATAATAAAATATGGCTTTTATTTTATCTAAATCATTAGTTAACCCTGCAGTGAGCTCATTACTTTTAGTACGTAACAGCGCGGGGTCGCCGGCCACATCCTTTACTAACTCGTGGTACCATGCATAAAGATCGGCAAGAGTATTGAAATAAGTAAATTGTTTACTCCCTACAATCGCCGATTTACACATGATGAGCAAATGCGGATATACGTAGGTTGGGCCCGGACCATGCAATTCCTTTTTCATTGCCGGGATATTAGTAAACTTATATGTTATAATATCGGCATCATTGCTGCTGTTATAAACGGTACTTTTTTTAATATTAAAAGCATTAAAATTAAACTCCTTAATCTCCACCTTCATCCAGCGCGGAATTTCGATACTGACTTCGCCTTGTTGGACCGGCAGGTTATCAGCAAAATAAATATTGGTAAAATAGCGGGGATCATTAACGGTTTCTTCAAAAGTAACATTGCCAATACTTCCTTTTTTTGCCAGATCGAGCGTAAAGTAACACAACCGTTCGTCCGAATAAAAAATATCATTATTGCTGTAATAAGTATACTCAGGTTTAAAACCGCGGGGAGTGCGGCCGTCAACTTTGCAGGTTATATTATCAATAGAGATATTGTTGTTGTAAAATTCAGATACCGTGTAATTAACCTGGTAAGCACTACTGGTGTAGATATTATTAAGTTTCTGGATGATCTCTACACGGTTATCTTTGCTGTTCCAATTAAACCGAAACTCATTTTTCAAGGAGGTTATGGTTACAGCCGAATCAACTTCGAGGGCACTTAACCGCATAGTACATAACACACACAGCGTGTATGTTATCAATAGTTTAATAGTCATAAGGTTATTAGAGCCATAAATATAGAATTATATGGATCAGATTCAAAGAAAATTCCGAAATCGAAATTCCCAATTCCGAAATCAAATAGATACATTTGTATTATGCCGTATAAAGAACGTGAGATAAGCAAGATGTACTACACCATGGGCGAGGTATCGGCCATGTTTGATGTTAATCAGTCGCTTATACGTTTTTATGAAAAAGAGTTTGATGTTCTGCAACCCAAGAAAAACAAAAAAGGCAACCGGTATTTCACCCCCGAAGACATTGAAAACTTCAAGATCATCTTTCACCTTATCCGTGATAAGGGCTACACTTTAAACGGAGCAAAAGAACATCTTAAAAACAACATGAGCGATACCAGGGATAACCAGCGCGTTATCGATTCGCTCGAAAACCTCAAAAAATTCCTGCTTGAGGTACGCGATCAGTTGTAATCTTCCGCATAAAAACTATCTTTATTTCCAAAACACCGTCGGGTTAACCTATAACCATGCTGTCACCTGCTATAACAATCCGTAAAGATATATGATCGCTAACCACAAGGGCGAGATCCCGGTTGTTATTTTACTGATTCCTTTTTTATTGGGTATAAGCGCTGGGATCAATTTAAGGTCTGTCGCTTATTTAATGCCCTTGGCTATTGGGTTTGCCAGTCTGCTAATATTATTTCTCCTGCTTAATTTTTATTTTAGCCCTTTTAAAGTTTATAAAAGGCGGTGGCTGGGCGGCACAATCATTCACCTGCTATTACTGCTTGCCGGCTGGATAGCAACAATTAATAATAATGAGCTCAATAACACCGGTCATTTTTCAAAACAACCCGCCCAAAAGTTGCTTGTACGTATTAATAACGAGCCCCAACTTAAAAACGGGCTCATCCGCTTTACAGCCACTGTAATTGCAAACATTAATCAAAAACAGCCAACACCAACAACCGGTACATTGATGATCAGCATCAAAGACAGCGCTGCAACGCGATTGAACTACGGCGATGAACTGCTCATCCCCTGTAAGTATTCGCCTATCGATCCGCCTTTTAACCCTGCCGAGTTTAATTATAAAAAACACCTCGCCCATCAAAACATTTATTACCAGGAGTTTTTATACCCGGGGCAATACCGTTTGGTGCAATCACACGCCGGCAATATGTTCATAGCAAACGCGCTGACGCTAAGGCTACAAATGGTTGAAAAGCTAAAAAACCAAATGCACGATCCAAATGCTATAGCCGTAGCCTCCACCTTAATATTAGGTTATAAAGCTGATTTAAGCGAAGATGTATTGCAGGCCTATTCCAAAACCGGCACCATTCACGTACTATCGGTTTCCGGTGCTCATGTGGCTATCATTTGGGCTTTGCTGGCATTTATGCTGAATTTCCTGAACAGGTTCAGGCATGGCAGGGTGATTAAAGCGATCATCATTATTCCTATCATCTGGTATTATGCTATGTTAACCGGTTTTTCACCCGCGGTTTGTCGGGCAGCTGTCATGATCAGCACGGTTATCATCGGTAAAACTTACAACCGGTACATCAACAATTTAAATATTCTGGCTATATCGGCTTTTATATTATTACTTTATAACCCTTTGCTGATAACAGATGTAGGCTTTCAATTGTCATATCTTGCCGTTGCCGGACTTGTTGTTTTACAGCCGGTGGTTTATGCCTGGTTTATTTTTAATAACAAATGGATTGACAAGCTGTGGGCCTTATGTTCGGTATCCATAGCCGCGCAGGTGATTACCTTTCCGCTGAGCGCTTTTTATTTTCACCAGTTCCCGGTTTATTTTTTGTTTAGCAACCTGTTCATCATCGTTCCCACAGCTGTTATTATGTATAGCGGGATCTTTTACCTGCTATTGCCGCAAATCCCCTTTATATCTGCCGGCCTTGCCTGGTTCCTCGAAAAAACCATCCTGCTCATGAACGCTGTACTGGCCAGGTTTGAGCACCTGCCGTTGGCAAGCATTAACAAAATATGGCTTACCACAACCGAGTACCTGTTGCTTTACGCTATTATCATATGCGTTTTTTACTTTTTGTACGATAGAAAAATATGGCTGCTGAGAGCAGGTATTGCATTGATATTTTTGTTAGCTGTAAGTATCAGCATAAAAACATACCGCTCATATACAACCAACAGCATCGCCTTTTTAAACCTGCGCAAAAACATCGGGATCATCTTTAAAAACGGTAACCGTGCTCTTGTACTAAGTAACCTCACTGATACCGACAAAAACTACCATTATTCTATCCAACCTTATCTTGATAGTTGTAAAATAAACGACATCGCTTTGTATCAACCTGATCAGGATATCCGATCTGGCTTTTTACGAAAACAGAATAATTTTATTCAATTTCGAAATCGGTCGATAGCTGTTGTGAACAGAGATTATGTGGACACCATATCCGCGGTAAAACAAAAAACCGACTACCTATACATAACCGGGAGCCCTAAAATTCCGCTTGCTATTATTAATAAAAATCACGAATATCATACTATAATTATTGATGCTACCAATGCCCCTAAAACCGTACAATTTATTGCAGATCAGGCACGTGCCCTGCATGTCAATTATGTAATATTAAAACGTAACAAATCGTTCGTGACAGCATCTAATTGAAAAACATATTAAACTACTTATCTAAAAATTTGTCTTTTAATTATTAAAAATTAATTTGGCATTAAATCAAACTCAAAACATGAACATTAAAATTTTCAATGTTGCCTTAGGCCTTGCCCTTACCGCAACAGCTATCAGCGCAAACGCCCAAAAAGCTTACAAAGAGGGTGTGGTAACTATTTCAACGGCTATGCAGGGGCAACAGGTTGAAGCTAAAAGTTATTTCCGCGCCGATTCGGCCGCAATGCAATTTACTACAGGGCCTGCTACCATAAAAATATTAACCGATGCCGATGGTAAATCATTAGTTGTAATGGTTGATGTACCTGTTGCATCTATCAAAAAAGCTGCGGTTGCTACTCCTGATGAGGTTGACCAGGCTATGGCTTCATTACCAACTCTTACTTTTGCTCCCGGTACCGAAACTAAAGTTATTTCGGGTTTTAATTGCAAAAAAGTGGTAGCTACAGATGCAAAAGCCAACAAAACTTATGATATCTGGGTAACTAATGATGTTACTGTACCTGTAACTGCTATTGCTAAATACTACCGATCTGTTGGTGGTTTCCCGGTACAATACACTTCATTTTCACAGGGCCAAAGCACCGAGGTTACTGTTAAAAGCATAACTGAGCAAAAAAACCCTGCCGGTATTTTCGGCATCCCTGCCGATTTTGAAAAGATCACCCTGGATGACCTGAAAGCTATGAGTGGCGGCAGGTAATCGAAAATATTTCATTAACAATTCATTAAAGGTTCCTTAACATTGTAGCAAAATATTATTTTTGTTACCCCAATGTTAAGGAACCTTTTTAGCTTTTTCAGATTCTTCATCTTTTGGATCGCCTTTTTCGCAATAACAAGAGCGACATTTGAGATCTATTTTCTGCACAAGCTTGATAATGCCAGCATCAGTGAAATCCTTCAAACGTTTTTCTGGGGCCTAAGACTCGATGTTTCGGCAACTGCCTATATCTGCATCATACCAATCCTTGTATTTGCTATCAACTGGTTCATTCCAAAGATTAGGATAAAGCCCATCTGGTTAAAGGCTTATGTTTGGTTTTGTCTGTTCTGCATTTCGTTAAATACGGTACTTAACTTCAATATCTTTCGCGAGTGGGGTACCAAGGTTAGCTTCAGAGTGTTTACTTCATTTTATCATGCCCCTTCAGAAGCCATTGCCTCAAGCGGTTCTTCGCCGGTTGGTAAATGTATTTTCATTGGCATAGCTTTACTGACAACAGGCATAATGTTATCTCACTTTATAATCAACTACGATTTTAAAAAGCCCGAAGCCCGGCCAAGCCTAAAAGTTTCGCTTACTGCACTACTTTTATTTTTGAACTTTGTGCTGATGCGTGGTGGTTTACAAGCTAAGCCAGTAAGCCAGAATTCCGCCTATTTCTCCGAAAAGCAGATTCTTAACCAGAGTGCGCTCAACACCGAGTGGAACCTTTTTAACAATGTATTTGAAAACCTGCGCGCACCTTATAACCCTTATCTCTACAACCATCCAATTGATGCTGCTAAAATTGTTAATGAGCTGTACGATGTTAAAAACGATTCTACCGAACAAATCCTTACCACCAGCAGGCCCAATGTGGTAATTATCCAGTTAGAAAGTTATACAGCCGATGTGATCGAATCATTAGGCGGTGATAAAGGCGTGGCACCAAACTTTGAAAAGTTCATCAGGAACGGACTGCTTTTTAACAACATCTACGCCTCCGGCGATCGTACTGACAAAGGCATTATCGCCCTTATGAGCGGCTTCCCTTCGCAGGCGATCCGCACCATCATCAGCGATACGCTTAAACATAAAAAACTTCCGGCTATATCTGCATCGTTTAAAGATGCAGGTTATGAAACCGCTTATTTTTATGGTGGCAAAAGTAATTACATGAATTTTGATAAGTTCATGACTTCTCATAATATCGATCATATTATCGACGAGGCCAGCTTTGATAATAGCCATATAAAAACACAATGGGGCGTTTATGACGATGACCTGCTTATGCGAAACCTACAATATTTGGCCCGCCAAAAACAGCCCTTTTTTAATTATGTACAAACCTCATCCAATCATGAGCCTTTTGTACTGCCTGTTAAGCACCATTTTAGTGATGACGCTGATTTAAGTAATAAATTCAGAAGCACAGCCTATTTTACCGATTCATGCCTGAACGCTTATTTTGATCAGGCCAGAAAACAGCCCTGGTATAAAAACACACTGTTTATCCTTGTGGCCGATCACGGTCACCGCCTGCCGCGTAATACAGCCGAGGCTTACGACCCGGCTAAATACCATATACCTCTTTTGTTTTTCGGCGATGTGATCAAGCCCGAATATCGTGGTAAAAAGAACAGTAAACTGGGCGGACAAACAGACCTCGCAGCTACCCTGCTGGCTCAGTTAGGTATGCCACATAATCAGTTTAAGTGGTCGAAAGATCTCTTGAATCCCAATAGTAAAGAGTTTGCCTTTTTTGATTGGGATAACGGGTTCGGTTTTATGCACCCGGGGCAGGCGGTATCCTATGATAACGCCGGCCGCACCACGATCTATAACAGCAAACCAAATGCTGATAAAAAGGCTACCGAAACAGCACTTGCTTACGGTAAAGCTTATCTGCAACAGGTGTTTACGGAGTATATGGCGTATTGACTACCAATGCTAATTCTCAAAAACGTCATTATAAGGTACGAAGCAATCCCCGATTAGCAGAGTCTCTCCGTATAGTTCGCGATTGCTTCGTACCTCGCAATGACGGGAGTTTATAAAGCTATTTCCTTCCCCAACTGCTCAACCCACTGATTAAACAATTTGGTTTCAAATTCAACCGCTTTTTGAGCATGTAATTCCCATTGAGGAGAAAAATGCTGTAGTTGGTTGATCATCTCTTCCAAATGACCTTCCTCTTCTAAAATGATTGATTTTACGTTCACTTTGCTGCCTGCTTCGTCAAGGGCATCCTGGTAAATTGGATAAAGTTCATCGGCACGTACCTCAATAGCGTAGGTAACCAACAGGTAAGCTGCAAAACGGAGGTCGGCACCTTTCAGGTTAAGCTCGCTTTTTAAATAACGGCAAACATCAACATCCAACTGGTTCAAATAGTACTTACTTGAGCCCGGAGCCAGCAGGTATTCGGCCGCGTACGTAGGCAGTGTTACAGCCGTTTTTTCCAGTTGTTTTTTTAGGTAGAAAGCATGACGGTGCTCTTCGGCAGCGTGCTTTAATATGATGTAAGTCACAGTAAGTGGATCTTCACTGGCCGAAATCTTGCGTGCGCCGGTATTTTCCATTAAGGATAAAGTATTTAACCAGCGTGAATGCAGTTCGTTATCGGCAATTATGGTAGGTAGTATTTTGTTCAGCATAATTTATAGTTCTTCAAGAGCCTGCTCAATTTTGCTGTAAACATAGTTGAGTTGCTCATTAGTAATGCAATATGGCGGTAAAATATAAATAACGTTCCCCAGGGGACGCAATATGATCCCCGCGGATAAAAAATAATGGTACAGCTTATCCCTAAGCGAACTGAAGTATGAGGTATTATCGCCGGTTTCCCACTCCATGGCCAGTATAGTGCCTGTTTGCCTCGCGGTTTTTATTTTAGGGTGATTGCGGATCTTATCTGCAAAGGCGGTATGAGCGGCTTTGATCCTGGCAATGTTCTCTGCCGTTTCGGGTTGTTGAAACAGATCAAGACTTGCCAATGCCGAAGCGCATGCTATCGGGTTGGCCGTAAACGAATGCCCGTGAAAAAGGGTTTTCAACTTATCATCCGATAAAAAAGCATCATAAATTTGCTGCGTACAGGTAGTTAAGCCCAGGGCCATGGTACCGCCTGTAAGCCCCTTTGAGAAACACATGATATCCGGTTCAACATCCACATGATTTGTGGCGAAGGGTTTACCCGTACGACCAAAACCTGTAAACACCTCATCGGCAATCAGCATCACTTCCTCCTCACGGCAGTGGGCCATCAATTCATTCAAATACTCAGCCTCATACATGATCATCCCTGCCGAGCCCTGCACCAATGGTTCAAAAATAAAGCAGGCTGTTTCGTTCTTTAGATTTGAGATCTGAGATTTGAGATTTGAGATGTTTTCTTTTGTAGGGATGTCGATGAATTCTACTTCAAACAACAGGCTATCAAACGCTTTGGTAAATGCACTGCGGCCGCTTACGGCCATAGCCCCGAAGGTATCGCCGTGGTAAGCATTATTAAAAGCTATGATTTTGGTGCGCTGATCACCTTTATTAAGCCAGTATTGCAGGCACATTTTTATGGCCACCTCAACAGCGGTTGAACCGTTATCTGAATAGAATGCCTTTTTTTGGTTGCCCGGCAAAATTGCTAACAGCCGTTCCGCCAATTCAACGGCGCCTTCATGGGTAAAGCCTGCAAAGATCACATGTTCCAGTTTGTGAAGCTGCTCTGATACCTTTTGGGCAATATAAGGATGAGCATGCCCGTGAATGTTTACCCACCATGACGATACTGCATCAATGTACTGTTTTCCTTCTTCGTCAAATAACAGTGCCCCTTCGCCGCGTACAATGCCTACAGGCGGCTGCGCGGTTTTCATTTGGGTATAGGGGTGCCATATTACTTTTAAATCCCTTTCGGTAAGGTTCATAGTTCGTTCTGCAAAAGTTCAACCACACGTTTATCTGTCGGAAATTCAAAATCGGCTACGCTCAGCGCGGTAAGCGGCACCCATCTAAAAGCCTGCAACACCTCTCCTTCCCCGTCAAAATCAAATGCAACAGCCTTTATATTCAAATTAACCGGGGTGATGCTTCGCACCAAATAATATACACTGATCACCTGGGAGTTGTTAAATGCCGATTTTACGGCAAAATCAGTGGTGTAAAAATGGCCTACAACTTCAATCTCAATATTACACTCTTCCATAAACTCACGTTTAAGCCCGTCAATCAGGCCCTCACCAAGTTCCAGGCCTCCGCCCGGGAACTTTGAAAAACGCATGCCATATTCCTGTTCATCGCTTATGAGCAATTCATCATCATCGTTCAGAAGCAGACCGTAAACCCTTACATTAAAGTATTCCATTATTCAAAGTGTTTTTTATTACGTACAACCTTTTCCATTGTCCAGGCTATTGTTTCGGTTTTTGCTTCCGACCGGATAGGGCAATTGGGCATACTGCAGTAGTGACAGCAATTGGGCACACAAGGGTCAGCATGAATAAAAAGCTCCGTTTTGATGCCCATATCTTTATTAATCATCTTATCAACCAATGATATTTCGGTATGTACTGTGTTCAGATCAAAATAGTTTGGCAGCGTCATGTGACAGTCGATATGCAGCTCATGTCCATATTTCTGCGCGCGCAAATTGTGTACATCTATCCAGGCCTCACGGCGTTTTTCACTTAAAACGTTCACGATCCCGGTCACTACCTGAAAATCTGCCTCATCCATTAATCCCCCTACCGATTTACGCACCAATTTGTAACTACTGTACACTATATATAAGCCAACCAATATAGATAATGCACTATCGAGCCATAAAATCCTGGTAAATTCAATTAACAATAAACCTACCACCAGGCCTACGCTGGTAACGGTATCGGCCAGCAAATGACGACCGTCGGCATCAAGGGTGATGGAACGAAGCTCTTTGCCCTTACGGATCATATAATAACCCAGCACGCCATTAATGGCTCCAGTAGCCGCTATAATAATGGCACCGGTAAACAGGTCATGGATAATGTTGGGAAAGAAAAAGCTGTAAACCGATTTTACAATGATTATGCACCCGGCAATGCCGATAAGTGATCCTTCTATAAAAACAGAAAAAAACTCCACCTTGCCGTGGCCGTAAGGGTGGTTTTCATCTCGTGGCAGGGCGGAAAGATAGATACTGTAAAAGGCAAATGAGCTTGCTATTACATTTACAATACTTTCGGCGGCATCGGTAAGTACAAAATTGGAGGCTGTTAAAAAGTAGGCGCCAAATTTCGCCAGCATCAGCACAATCCCCGTTATCAGCGAAATTAAAATGATCCTTTTTTGTTGATTCAAAGCAAGGGTGGTATTAGGCCGCAAATTTAAAAAATAACAAGCGTAAGTAGCAGTAAAGTTATTTTCTATATTTGCCGCGATAACATAATTTATATGAGCGCATTAAGTACCCGGATACAAAACCTGTCCGAATCTGCAACAATTAAAATGGCCAAACTGGGCCGTGAACTTGCCGCTAAAGGTGTCGACGTGATCAGCCTTAGCTTTGGTGAACCTGATTTTCATACCCCTGAACACATCAAGGAAGCCGCCAAGCAGGCCATGGACAAGAACTTCACCTACTACACACCAGTAGCAGGCTACCCTGACCTTCGTAAAGCCGTAGTTACAAAGCTAAAAAACGAGAACAATCTTGATTATGATGCTGCCGACATAGTTGTTTCAACAGGTGCCAAGCAGGCTATCGCTAACGCGGTATTGTGTTTGGTTAACCCCGGCGAAGAAGTAATTATCCCTACTCCTTACTGGGTTTCATACAGTGAAGTAGTTAAATTGGCCGAAGGTAAAAGCGTTTTCATTAACACTACCGTTGATACTAACTTCAAAATTAGCCCTGAGCAGTTAGAGGCTGCTATTACGCCTAAAACCAAACTGTTCATGTTTTCATCACCTTGCAACCCTACAGGAAGCGTTTACAGCAAAGATGAACTTGAAGGTTTAGCTAAGGTATTTGAAAAATATCCACAAGTTTATATCCTGAGCGATGAGATCTACGAACACATCAACTTTGTTGACAAACACGAGTCTATCGCGCAGTTTGACTATATCAAAGATCGTGTGGTTATCATCAACGGCTGGTCGAAAGCTTTTGCCATGACCGGCTGGCGTATTGGTTACACAGCCAGCACTAAAGAACTTGCTGCTGCTTTTGATAAAATGCAGGGCCAGGTAACTTCCGGTACCTGTTCAATCACTCAGCGTGCCGGCATAGCCGCTTACGAAGGTGGTTTGGAAAGCGTGCTTGAAATGCGCGCCGCATTCAAAAAACGCCGTGATATTGTTTATAAATTGCTGAGCGAAATAGAAGGCATTAAAGTAAACCTGCCAGATGGAGCGTTCTACTTTTTCCCTAACGTTACTTCGTTCTTTGGTAAAAGCTACAATGGCCGCGTGATCAATGACTCTGACGACTTGAGCCTTTACCTGCTTGAAGAAGGCCACGTAGCTACCGTGGGCGGCGATTCATTCGGTGACCCCTCTTCAATCCGTTTATCATATGCTGCGGCCGAAGATAAGCTGATTGAAGCTATGAGAAGGTTAAAAGAAGCGTTGGGTAAATTAGTCTGAACCACGATTTTTAGGATTAACGGATTCTCCGGATACTTATCCGGTCGCCTTTCAAATCCCAAAAATCCGGCAAATCTCCAAATCCGGGTTCAGAAATAAAAAAATCCGCTTGCCAAATAACAAGCGGATTTTTTTATTGTAATTATTTTCTTTAAATCAGGACAATCCTGAAATCCTAAAAATCATGGTTCAGTCTTACAATCCAAATCCATAAGCTAAACGTAAGCCAACCAGGCCATAGTTATTGCTTTGTCCCGAGAAGTTTTCATAACGCACACCAATATCCCATGATTTGGTGGCATAACCTAAGCCGGGAGAAAGTATAAGTTTAGTATTCTTTTCACCCCCTGCAATTGGTGGGTGAACTTCAAAACCGGCACCCACCTCTCCTGCGAAATAAAAGCCATCGCCAACAAAAGCTTTAATACCGGCTTTTACAGGAATTATGCCTAAAGACCTGCCCTTAACTGTAACTGTAGTTGTTGACGTAGAGTTGGAAAATGATGAAGTATAGGTTTTACCAAAAAAATTGTAATAACCCGAGGTAAGTGTAAGGGCTAAATCATTACTTACACCATATTGCAAACGAGCGGTACCGCCTAACTCAAATTTTGAAATGTCGTGGGCGTTACCTGTTGGGATACCTGCTTCCAGGCCAACCCCAAAGCGCAACGCGTTTGCTGGTGTGGTTTGAGCTTTAACATTTGTTCCGATGAAGATAGCCACCGCAGTAAACGCCGAAGCTATCATTTTAGTCATTGTTTTCATAGTTGTGTTTTTTAGTCAAATTCTACAATGTTCATTTTTTAATTTTTCATTGTATTAACTCCTCCTTAACAAATACTTTGCCATTATTGGCATCATTTACTATCCAGGATATTATTTAAACTAATAAAACAACCGCATTTAATCCAATCACACACGACTTAATAATTGAAAATCAATAATATTTAAAGCGATAAGGTCAATACAAAATAATTACCGTTTAATATATTTTATGATGAATGGTTTTATTAAAAACTGCCCTGCATAAGCATCAAAAGTGTCTACTAACACCAAATTTCGAGCCTATAAATGGTTAAATAGCGAGGTATAACAGTATACCAAACCTGCCGGAAAGTAAAAAAGAGAGACTTGCGCCTCTCTTTTTACAAAACTTTAACAATTATTATGCCTCCGGCCCGTGCTTTTTAGGATCATAATTTTTTTCAAGCTCGGCAAGTTTTTCTTTACCGTAAGCCATTTTGGTGATCAGGTAAAATAAAACCGGTACTATAAATATAGCTAATGAAGTAGCGGTAAGCATTCCCCCAAACACAGTCCAGCCTATGGTTTTACGGGCTTCAGCACCGGCACCCGATGCAACCATCAACGGACCTACACCTAATATAAATGCCATCGACGTCATGATGATTGGCCTTAAACGCAGGCGGACAGCCTCGAGCGTAGCTTTTTCCAGTTCCATACCTGCATCCACCCGTTCCTTGGCAAACTCTACAATAAGGATGGCGTTTTTGGCTGCTAAACCTATCAACGTTATCAAACCGATCTGGGCGTAAACGTTATTGGTAAGATCAGGCCAGAAAGTAAGGAACAATATGGCACCAAATGCACCCAGGGGCACTGACAATAACACAGAGAAGGGTACCGACCAGCTTTCATACAAAGCAGCCAGGAACAGGAACACGAATCCTATTGACAGTGCAAATATATATACCGTTTTTGACCCGGATAATAACTCCTCACGGCTCAGGCCCGAAAACTCGTAACCGTAACCTTGCGGCAATACCTGCGCTGCTGTCTCTTTCAAAGCGGTAATAGCATCACCACTACTATACCCCGGCTTGGTACTACCGTTAATCTCGGCCGAACGGAACAGGTTATAGTGCGATATCAATGGTGAGTTTTCAATTACCTTATATGATGTAAGTGTGCTCAATGGCACCATGGCTCCTGAAGAATTTCGCACAAAATACTGTCCTATGTTTTGCACATTTGTACGATAACTGGTATCGGCCTGGGCCACTACCCTGAAGTTACGGCCGTAAATGGTAAAGTCGTTGATATAGGTACTACCCAAATAGGTTTGCAGCGCATTGTTCACGTCAGATATCGCTACACCAAGCTTTTTAGATTTCTCTCTGTCTATCGTTAACTGGTAAGCAGGCGTACTGGCAGTAAAGAACGAGAAGGCCCTTGCTATCTCCTTACGCTGATTGATTGCGCCAAGGAACGTTCGGAGCGTTTTCTCAAATACCTTGATATCGCCGCCTGCCTGTTTCTCCTCTAATATAAACGAGAAACCTCCTGTACTACCCAACCCCGGAATTGCCGGTGGCTGGATCACCACAACATTGGCTTCCTTATACTTACCGAGCTTTTGGTTTAACCGTGCAACAAGCGCTGTTATCTGCTGCGACTTTTCTTTACGTTCATCCCAAGGTTTCAACTGCACGAATATGGTTGCACTATTTGATTTACTTGCAAAGCTGATGGCATTCAAACCACCCAGCGCCGCGTAATGAGCTATTTCCGGTACGCTATCAAGCGTTCTCATCATGTTGTGCAACACATCAACAGTACGGCCGGTTGCTGACGCCTCGGGCAAATCAAAAGTAATATACACACGACCATCATCTTCCAGCGGAATAAAACCAGACGGCTTGCTTCTAAATAAAAGTATCGCGCCTATAATGATACATACCAGCAGAATGATAATGTATCTTGAGTTTTTAATGCTTTTATCAACCGTGTTTCGATATTTACCGGTTACGCGGGTAAACCAGGTATTGAATTTAAAGAAAAACTTATTTAAGCCACGAGAGCTTTCATCTATCTTATGCGGCCTTAATATCAACGTACACAATGCAGGTGTTAATGATAGCGCAACAAAAGCCGATATCAATACAGATATGGCAATGGTGATGGCAAACTGTTGATACAATCGCCCTACTATACCCGGCACAAAGCCTACCGGCACAAACACTGCAGCCAGGATCAGTGCAATTGCTATTACGGGGGCCGAGATATCGGCCATAGCGTGCTGGGTGGCTTCTTTAGGTGTCATACCCTCCTCATCCATATAATGCTGTACAGCCTCAACCACCACAATAGCATCATCCACCACAATACCAATGGCCAGTACGAAACCAAACAACGTTAACGTATTGATAGTAAAGTTGAGCGGAATAAAGAAAATGAACGTACCAATAATTGATACCGGAATAGCCAGTACCGGAATGAGGGTTGTGCGCCAGCTTTGTAAAAACAGGAATACTACAATAATAACCAGTACAAGTGCAATAACCAGCGTTTCGATAACCTCGCTTACCGACACCTTTACCACGGTTATGGCCTCAAAAGGAACTACGTAATCTATATCTTTAGGAAAGCTCTTTTTAAGCTCATTCATAGTAGCGTATACATTATCGGCAGTTTCAAGCGAGTTACTGTTCGGGGCCTGGTACACCAGCAGATAAGATGCCCTTTTACCATCAACAAATGAGTTACCTGAGTAGTTGAATTTACCCAGCTCAATCCTGGCAACATCTTTTAAGTGTACTATGCCCCCATTGTTAGGCTGGGTTTTAACAACCACGTTACCAAATTCTTCAGGCTTTTCTAAACGACCTTTTACAATTACCGAATACTCAAATGTTTGCCCCTTTAATTGCGGTGTAGCGCCTACCGTACCGGCGGCAACCTGCGCGTTTTGCTCCTGTAGGGCACTGGTTACATCCGCAGCACTCATACCTAACGCAGCAAGTTTGTCCGGATTAAGCCAGATCCGCATACTAAAATCATCAGCACGTGTAACAACGTCGCCAACTCCTTTGGTACGCAAAATAGCGTCCTTTATAAATACGTTGGTATAGTTATCAGTAAAAGTGACATCATGGGTGCCTTTTGGACTAAACATGGCCACAAGCATCAGGATACTTGGGTTACGTTTACGTACCACCATACCCAAACGCTGTACCTCCTGCGGCAAGGTTGGTAAAGCAATACCTACACGGTTTTGCACGTCGAGCGCTGCGATATTAATATCTGTACCAACGTCAAAGTTAACGGTCATGCTCATTTGCCCGTTACTACTGCTGTTACTTTGCAGGTAGGTCATGCCTGGTACGCCGTTTACCTGAACCTCAACCGGGGTAGCAACAGTTTGCTCTACGGTTAGCGCGTCGGCACCGACATAGTTACCGCTAACTGACACGGTTGGAGGTGTAATATCAGGGTACTGGCCTATAGGCAGGCTGGATATTGACAGGATGCCCACTATTAATATCACCAGGGATATTACAATAGCGGTAACCGGTCGTTTTATAAAAGTATCTGCGATCATTCTTTCTCTATATTAAGTTTTCCAGGGTAGATGCGCCCCTTCTTCGGCTTAAAATTTTTCCTGTTGATATAAATTTATTTTTTGGGTGCTGCTCCGGCCGGCGCGGCTGTTCCGGTAGTGACCCTGCCACCATCGCGCAAACGCTGAAAACCGTCGGTAATCACTTTATCACCTTGTTTTATGCCATCCATTATCACTACGTCGCTGTTAATACGCGGCCCTAATTTCACCTTCACCTGTTTTGCAATTGTATCGCGCCTGTCCTTAACAGTTTTATCGGCAGCTGTATCTTTAACAACAGTATCTCTCGTTGCGAAAACAAAAAACTCACCCATTTGCTCAGTTACTGCTTTGTAAGGGATTTGTACCCGCTGGCCCGACTGGCTGTTCAGCACCTGTAAAACACAACTCATGCCATCCTTAAGCACATCATCCTCGTTCGGGAACTGGATTCTCACCCTAAT
Organism: Mucilaginibacter rubeus; assembly: GCF_014643835.1. Taxonomy (GTDB): domain Bacteria; phylum Bacteroidota; class Bacteroidia; order Sphingobacteriales; family Sphingobacteriaceae; genus Mucilaginibacter; species Mucilaginibacter rubeus. The sequence goes on from NZ_BMKD01000002.1 coordinate 782,354, forward strand.
GCTGCCGGTTTGGTTGCTAACGCCCCTGTCAATCGCCAGTACTTTACCTGTTTTGTTGTATTTGCTTCCGTCGGGCAGCACCAATTTAAAGGTACTGTCGGTACTTGATTTTTGCAGACCGTAAAAGCGGTTGATATCCTGCTCATTGATCACCACATCAACACCTATGGGGTGCTCGGCCGATATGGTGTTCATCAATGTGGTTCCTGCTGCTACCTGTGTTCCAAGCCTCACCTGCGAGATCCCTATTCGCCCCGTAAAAGGCGCGGTAATGGTGGCATATGATAAATCGGTACGGGCCGACTCAAGCGCGGCTTTGGCTACAGCAACCTGGCTTTTATTAGTTTCGTAAGTAGCCTGTGCCTGATCCACTGTCTGACGGGCAATCGCATCGCTCTTAAGCAGCATGTTATACCTGTCAATGTCTTTTTGCGCTTTAACCAAATTGGCCTCGGCGCTTAGCACATTAGCTTTAGCCTGGTCAAAAGCAGCCTGGTATTTGCGTTTATCTATTTCATACAATACTTTGCCTTTTTGCACAACATCACCCTCTTTAAAAAATATACCCGTTACAAAACCCGGTACCTGGCTGCGCAGTTCGACAGTGTTCACCGAAACCACAATACCCTGGTATTTATCATAGTATACTGCTTCGGCTGTTTTAGCGTCGGCAAGGTATACTGGTGTTGGGGGCATGGCCGCCGGCCCGCCCTTTTTAGGTTTACCGCATGATGCCCATGTTAAAAGTGCTGCAGGGGCTAACCAATATATATATGTATGTTTCATGTAGAATAGGTTGTTCGTGTGTTGCTGTAGTTTTTATTTTTTTATAACGATATCTTATGGTTGCTGAACAGGCAGGATTCCAAGGGCTCTCTGCAGGTCAATTTTACTGCTGAGCAAATTGAACAGGGCATTATAATAGCTCAGTTCGGCAGTACGCAGATCTGCCTGCGATACAATTACGTCGAGGTAAGTTTTTACTCCCTCGCGGTATTGCAGGCTTACCACCTTATATACATCTTTTGCAAGTGTTACATTTTCGCGAATGAGCTGGTAGCTGGTATAATTGCTTTTATATGCCGCCAGTGCCTGGGTATATTCCGTATAAATACTATTTTTTGTATTGATCAGGTCCAGGTCGGTACGTTCAACCTGCAGCCTGGCTTTAGCGAGGTTTTGCAGGCGCTTCGTCCCCTGGAAAATAGGTACAGCCAGCGTTAAGCCAACATAACCTGTAGGGAAAGACTTATTATACAAATCACCTAAATCATGACTGAAGTATGCATGCTGGTAACTCCCTACCGCTGATAATGAAGGCAAAAACCCAAAGCGATAGTAATTTACGTTGAGATTATTGAGTGCCTTTGTTGTTTCAAGCAAACGGTATTCGATCCGGTTATTTACATTGAGCGATTGCAAAGTATCAATACTGGCCTCCTGTTCATACCGGCTCGAATCATAAGAAAGGCTTAACGGTGTAGCTGCGCCTACGCCCATGATCTGCTTTAATAAAGCCGTTTTACTTTTGATGGCTTCTTCGGTTTGTTTACGGGTAGCCAATGAATTATTTAAAGCGATGGTTGCCTGCTTATAATCCGTAGGATCGGATACACCGGCGGTATACCTGCTTTTGGCATCCTTCAGGCTTCTTTGCAACCTGATGATGTCCTCATTAGTGATGTCAAGTTGTTTGCCGGATAGTAAAACATCAAAGAAAGCTTTGCTTACATCACTTACTACATCAATCTGGCTGCTCAAGGTGTTCTGCTTATAGTACTCGCGCGAATATCTTTTCGCCCTTGAAGCAAGAAATACATCGTTGTTATATAATACCTGTGAGGCTGTGACACCCAGGGTTGAAAGGTTACGGATACTGCCCGCGTTGCTGGGGATGTTAGCACCGGAGGCACCAGCCTGCGGGCTGCCCTTATAGTAATAATTATAAAGGCCCGAGCCGTTCACCTGCGGCAGCCAGGCCGACAGGCCAATTCTAATATCACGCTCATTGATCTGTTCATCAATGGAAGCCTGCCTTACTGTTGGTTGGTTACGCAAGGCAAAGTCAATAGCCTGTTTTAGGGAAACCGGTCCGCTTATACTATCAGCGGCAGTTTGGGCATAACTATTGCTATGTAAATTCAATGTTAAATTAAGTACAAGAAGCGCCAAAAAGTACTTGTGTTTTTTCATAGGGTAGCTATAAATAACAATGTATATCAGGCAAAAATTATAAGAAAAATTTTATAATTAGTGCAGGATTGTTACGGGGAATGCGAATATGTAATTAATATTACTAATTTAAAATCACGAACAAGAATTTTACGTAAAAAATTACAAAAACACGGGATAGTATCAGCTTTTTGGGCTTTTGACAAAAAAATGAAAATAATAGGCTCGATATAAACAAAAAAATTAATTAATTTGCCGTGTAAGAATTTGTGTGCTTCTTAAGTAGTATTGATACGTTAATAGGCATTATTTTAAAAAAATTTACACACACCGTATAAGTTATATGCTTATTCATGGTATTTTTACACAAAATTTAAGCAGAGTTAATATACATGGTTAAAAAACTACATGGGAAAATCGCTCAGTTTCAAGTAGCAAATATGCTGCGTGAACGGGGGTTATATCCTTATTTCAGGCCTATTGAGTCTGCACAAGACACTGAGGTAATTATTGACAACAAGCGGGTATTAATGTTTGGTTCTAACTCATACTTAGGCCTTACCAATCATCCAAAAATCAAAGAAGCTTCAAAAAAAGCAATTGACAAATATGGCACAGGCTGTGCCGGTTCACGTTTTTTGAACGGCACACTTGATATCCACATTGAGCTTGAAAACAGGCTTGCTAACTATGTAGGCAAAGAAGCTACTGTTTTATTCAGCACAGGTTACCAGGTTAACCTTGGTGTACTTTCGTGCGTTACCGGCCGGAATGACTATATCATACTTGATGAGTATGACCATGCCTGTATCATTGACGGCAGCCGCCTGTCGTTTTCAAAAGTGATCAAGTACGCCCATAACGATATGGCCGATTTGGAGCGCAAATTAAGCATACTTCCTGAAGATGCCGTGAAGATTATCGCTGTTGACGGTATTTTTAGCATGGAAGGCGACATTGTTAAATTGCCTAAGATTGTTGAGCTTGCCGATACTTACGGTGCCAATATCATGGTTGATGATGCCCACAGCCTTGGTGTAATTGGTGATAAGGGTGCAGGTACCGCCTCACACTTTAACCTTACCAATGAAGTTGACCTGATCATGGGTACCTTCAGTAAATCATTAGCCTCGTTAGGTGGTTTCATCGCCAGCGATCAGGATACTATTGATTATATCAAACACCGCGCACGTTCATTGATGTTTAGCGCAAGTATGCCTCCGGGCTCTGTAGCCAGCGTGATTGCCGCATTAGATATCATTGAATCAGAACCGGAGCGTATCGAGAAATTATGGGATAACACCAATTATGCCATGAAACTTTTGCTGGAAGAAGGCTTTGACCTTGGCCCTACCGAAAGCCCTATTTTGCCGATCTACGTTCGTGATAACGAAAAAACTTTCGCGGTTACCAAACACCTGCAAGCTTCAGGTGTATTTGTTAACCCGGTTGTATCCCCTGCCGTTCCTTCCGATTCGTCACTGCTTCGTTTCTCATTGATGGCTACCCATACCTTTGAGCAAATTGACGAAGCCGTTGAAAAACTGTCAAAAGCCTTTAAAGAAGTTGGTGTAACCGCTTCTGTTAAAGAAAAAATATAATGAAGAAACCTGAGGTGCATTTAGCTGCTTTTTAATTAAGGTAAGCTAAATGCACTTTTTATTTTAAAGCATACCAATTTGCTTTATTCAATCATTTACCACACATGATTACAATAGTAACGGTTAAATCAAAAAAAGAACTGGCTTCGTTTATTGATTTCCCGCATGACCTGTACAAGGACGATCCTTACTATGTTCCGGAGTTGTTTATTGCCCAAAGGGACCTCTTAACCAAACATCCCTTCCATAAACACAATACCGTACAACCCTTTTTAGCTTATGATGGCGATAAAATTGTTGGCCGGATAGCCGCGATCCTTAATAACGGCCATAACGAATACAGCCACGTTAACGATGGCTTTTTTGGCTTTTTTGATTGTATTAACGATACGGCGGTATCTAACCTGCTTTTTGAAACCGTTACCAAATGGCTTAAAGAAAAAGGCGTTACCGGCAAATTATTAGGCCCTACCAACTTTTCAACCAATGAGCCTTGCGGTTTATTAATAAAGGGATTTGATAGTTCACCGTTCCTGATGAACACCTATAACTTTGCTTATTACGCTAATCTGGTCGAAAATTTTGGTTTTGCTAAAGATGTCGATCTGATTGCCTGGCACTGGGACGGACAAGCTTATGATGATAAATCAGTACGTTTATTAAACGCGCTTGAAGAGCGGTTAAAGCGAAACGATATAGTTATTCGTAAGATCAACCTTAAAAATTTCAAGGAGGAAGCCGCCAAACTGCGCGAAGTGTATAACTCAGCATGGGACAAAAACACCGGTTTTGTGCCCCTGACCAACGAAGAGTACGATTACCTGGCCAAAGATCTTAAACTGATCCTTGATCCCGATTTTGCCATCGTGGCCGAGCAACGTGGCAAGATAGTTGCATTTGGCCTGGCCCTGCCCGACTATAATGACATCTTCAAAAAAATAAAACGCGGTCGGTTGTTGCCAACCGGTATTTTCAAATTACTGTTCGGCAAAAAAAGCATTACCGGTATCCGTATTTATGCCCTCGGTGTTATTGAAGATTACCGCAAAATGGGTATCGAGGCCTGTTTATATGGCACCATCATAAAGGAATATAAGGCCAAGGGTTATAAACATGCCGAAGCCGGCTGGACACTGGAAAACAACGACATGATGAACCGTGCCATTGAAGCCATAAAAGGCGATCCTTATAAAAAATACAGGTTATATCAAAAAGCGATATGAGGGAGCGGGTTTTAATAACCGGTGGAAGCGGATTTGTTGGATACCATTTGATTGAAGAGGCCTTACAAAACAATCTGGAGGTTTTTATAGCCATCAGAAAAAGCAGTGTAATAAGTCACTTAAACGATTTAGATATCCAATATATCTATCCCGAATTTAACAATAAGGAAACATTAAAGAAGCAACTGGCCGAGATAAAGCCCGATTATATCATCCACGCGGCAGGTGTAACCAGTGCCCGCTCCGAAGCCGAATATAACCGGATCAATGCTACATATACCCATAACCTTGCTTCGGCGGCTTATGAAGCTTGCCCCGATTTAAAAAAGTTTGTACTTATTGGCAGCCTGGCTTCGGTTGGGCCGCTTAATACGCTAACCGGCACCATAACCGAGGCAACCCCTCCGCATCCTGTTACAGCATACGGCAGGAGCAAATTGCTTGCCGAACAGAAATTAAAAACGGTGAGCGGCCTGAATTATACCATACTAAGACCTACCGCGGTTTACGGACCAAGGGACACCGGCATATTTATATTTTTTAAACAGATAGTGAAGGGCATTGAGCCCTATATAGGCAAGGCGCAGCAAAAACTCAGCTTTATATATGTTAAAGACCTGGCCAAAGCAAGTATCAAGGCTTTATACGGTGGCAATAACAAGACATATAACCTGAGCGATGGTAATTTTTATAACCGTTATGAGTTAGGCACCATCACCAAAGATGTATTAATGCTAAAAACGCTAAAGTTTCATCTGCCTGTAAATTTTGTTAAAATGATTGCAGCAGTATCTGAAAAAATAAGTTCTTTGAGCAACAAAGCTGCAGTGCTGAATATCGAAAAGCTTAATGAACTGACCGCCATTAACTGGAATTGCGATATTGAAGCAGCTAAATCCGACCTGGGTTTTTATCCTTTATACAATCTGCAAAGCGGCATGGCCGAAACGCTAAAATGGTATAAAGCCAACAAATGGCTTTAACCAATTAATTTGAAATAAATAATAGTAACATAAATGAAAATCAACATTACACCTGCTAAAGGTAAGCTTGGCATCCTGATCCCCGGGTTAGGCGCTGTAGCAACTACCTTAATTGCCGGCGTAGAGGCCGTTAAAAAAGGCATCTCGCAGCCAATTGGCTCCCTTACTCAAATGGGCCACATACGTTTAGGAAAAAGAACCGAAAACCGTAACCCGAAAATTAAAGAATTTGTTCCTTTAGCCGATTTAAACGACATCGTATTTGGCGGTTGGGATGTTTATGAAGATAACGTATTTGAAGCTGCCTCAAACGCACAGGTATTGGAAGCAGGACTTTTACATTCGGTTAAAGCCGAATTGGAAGCTATAAAGCCAATGAAAGCCGCGTTTGATAAAAACTACGCTAAAAACCTTGATGGCACCCACGTTAAAACCGGAACCAGGCTTGAACTTGCCGAGCAGGTAATGGAAGATATCAAAAACTTTAAAGAGGCTAATGGTCTTGACAGGGTTGTGTTGGTATGGTGTGGTTCAACCGAGATCTATTATGAAGCATCTGCTGTACACCAGTCATTAGCCGCTTTTGAAGAAGGATTGAAAAATGACGACAAGCTGATCGCTCCAAGCATGATCTATGCTTACGCGGCTTTAAAATTAGGTGTTCCTTTTGCTAACGGCGCCCCTAACTTAACAGTTGATATCCCTGCTTTAATCGAACTGGCCAAATTAACCAAAACCCCGATTGCTGGTAAAGATTTCAAAACAGGTCAAACTTTAATGAAAACAGTATTGGCCCCAGGTTTGGCAGCGCGTTCATTAGGTGTGCATGGCTGGTTCTCGACCAACATTTTGGGTAACCGCGATGGCTGGGTTCTTGACGATCCGGATAACTTCAAAACTAAAGAAGTATCAAAACTGGGTGTATTGGAAGATATTTTCAAACCGGAAGATAACCAGGAACTTTATGGTAACATCTACCACAAAATCCGTATCAACTACTACCCTCCGCATGGTGATAACAAAGAGAGCTGGGATAACATCGATATTTTTGGCTGGTTAGGCTACAAAATGCAGATCAAGATCAACTTCCTTTGCCGCGACTCAATCCTTGCTGCCCCTATCGCGCTTGATTTGGCTATCTTCTGCGATCTGGCTAAACGTGCCGGCATGAGCGGTATCCAGGAATGGCTGTCATTCTACCTGAAATCGCCTCAAACTGCACCGGGTTTACATGCAGAAAATGACATCTTTAAACAACTGATCAAATTGGAGAATACCCTTCGTTACCTGATGGGCGAGGACCTGATCACCCACCTTGGTTTGGATTATTATGACGATATGTTCGCGACCGAATAATCGTTAAATTACCAAATACCGTCAAAACAGCCGTAAGCAACTAAACCCTGCTTTACGGCTGTTTTGTTTTTATCAGGTAAAAATGATCATACGCAAGTAACATTATTTTAAGGCAATAGTCTTATTGGCGCTAATGTTAATTTGTTAAATAATGTTATTTATTAACCTAAACGACTTCTTCCAAACAATCAAAAAATGGCAAATAACATCTAATTATCAGAGCGTTACGCAATTGGTTATATAACTAACAGCAAACAATAGGAATACTAACTAACCGGCCAAGCCGTTGTTTGAGTTTAGTTATAATTACAGTAATATGATAGCGTAAATAGCTGTAAACAATATTTGACTTTTTGACCACATTAGTCTGTAGTGATTTTTTTTACCTTTGGCCTGTTAATTGTAAACTCCGTAATAACCATCTGCCGGGAGTGTACAAAACAAGGTAAGTGTAGAGAGATTAAGCGGCAGAACAATGAAAAACATACGGAGGCGGGCATAATTAATCTGCCAAAAATATTTGAATAACCGATACATACCTCTTTATCCGATAATAAAAGTGTTAAGCCGAAAAAAGAAGTTTGTATTTGCACAATGCACAAAGTACATGGATTGTAAAAAATTTTATAAAAGCTTATTTTTCTTAATACTGTTCTTCTCTGCTTCGGCATTATATGCGCAGCAAACGGTAATAACGGGTACTGTTACCGATGCAGGTAATAAACAAACCCTGCCTTCTGTTAGTATTTCTTTTACGGGCAGCACTACCGGTACCACTACAGATGTTGATGGCAAATATCGCCTGGCTACAAACAATCAGCAATATAAACAAATCAAAATTTCATTTTTAGGCTATAAAGATGCTTTTTTAGCTGTTGTTCCCGGTAAAGAGCAGGTTATCAATGTAAAGATGTTCCCCGCTTCTCAGCAACTTAACGAGGTTGTGGTAAAATCGGGCAAAAAACCTAAGTACCGTAATAAAGACAACCCCGCTGTTGAGCTGATCCGTAAGGTTATCGAAAATAAAGAAAAGAACCGTCCCGAAGCATACAACTATGTTGAATACAAGGAGTATGATAAAATGATGTTTGCACTAAGCAATGTATCCGCCCAGTTTTCGGACAGGAAATTCTTTCGCAAGTATAAGTTCATTTTAGATAACCGCGATAGCTCATTGGTACCAGGCAAATCATTGTTGCCTATTTATCTTGATGAAAAGCTGCAGCAGGTTTATTACCGCAAAAACCCCGAAAAAACAAGGGAAGATATAACCGGCCAAAAAAGTGTTAACTACGGTGCGGGTATCGATAATGAAGGGCTTACCCAATATTTCAAGCACTTATACAACAAGGTTGATATTTATACCAACAACGTATTTTTGATAACCAGCCAGTTTCTTAGCCCAATATCTGACAACTCGCCGAACTATTACAAATACTTTATTGCCGATACCATTGTTGACGCACATAACAACAAACTGGTTAAGCTTGACTTTACCCCCCGCAATACAACCGACGTACTTTTTGAGGGTAGCATATACATCACGCTTGATGGTAACTACGCTGTACAAAAGTGCGACCTGACCATTAATAAACATATCAACATCAACTTTATCAGGTCGATGACTGTTAACCTGGAGTTTCAGCAAAACCCCGATGGCCGATATCATCTGAGCAAAAGTACTACCATTGCAGATTTTGGCGCTTCCAAAAAAGATGCAAAGAGTGGTTTATTTGGTATCCGGGCCATAACCTACAGCAATTACGTGGTTAACAAACCCCGGCCGGATACAACTTACCAGGGATCGCCATATGCTGAATTAAGCGATGAAGTGAAACATCGCCCCGAATCCTTCTGGCAGGAAAACAGGCCGGATACTTTAACGCTTGCCGAATCAAAGGTTTATAAAAACATCGACAGCTTGCGTAATATGCCTTCGTTTAAACGTACGGTTGATATAGCAACGCTCCTGCTTGCAGGCTATAAAGGCTTTGGTAAATTTGAGTTAGGTCCTGCCAACACATTTTACAGCTTTAACCCGGTTGAAGGTTTCCGTTTACGTGTAGGCGGCCGTACAACACCCGAATTAAGCAAACGTTATTATTTTGAAACTTATGCAGCTTATGGTTTTAAAGACGAGCGCTGGAAGTACTTTTTAAGTGCAACCTACTCCATTAATAATAAATCTATCTATCGTTTCCCTCAAAACTATATTAGGGCAAGTTTTCAGCGTGATACCAAAATCCCTGGCGCAAGCCTGCAGTTTGTGCAGGAGGATAACTTCCTGTTATCGTTTAAGCGTGGTGTGAACGATAAGTTCCTTTATAACGATTTTTACAGGTTTGATTATTTACACGAACTGGAAAGCCATCTTTCGTTTGCCGCGGGCTTCAAAAAATGGACCCAAGAGCCGGCGGGATCATTATATTTTGATAATATTGTTAATGATCTGCCAAATTCTATCCATCATTTAACCACCACCGAGCTTACCGGAAGTATCCGCTGGGCACCTCATGAGCAGTTTTACCAGGGCAAGATCTATCGCATCCCTATCCCTAACAAATACCCGGCCTTTGAACTTGATTATGCTCAAGGTATTAAAGGCTTATTTGCCGGCGAATACAATTATCAAAAGCTTGACTTCCGTGCCGATAAACGTTTCTATTTTTCGCAGTTAGGTTATGCGGATATTAATGTTTCGGCAGGTAAAATCTTTGGTTCGGTGCCGTACCCTTTATTAACCATACACAGGGCTAACCAAACTTACGCGTATGACCTCGACTCATACAACTTAATGAATTTTTTGGAGTTTGTGAGTGATAAATATGCCAGCTTCAGGATAGATCAGCACTTCAGCGGTTTCTTCTTTAATAAAATACCTTTGTTAAAGAAATTGAAATGGCGCGAAACCGCATCGTTAAAAGTACTATACGGCGGCCTGTCTGATCAAAACAATCCTTCGATACATCCGTCATTATATCAACTACCTGTTGGCACCGATGGCGTGCCGATTACTTATACATTGGGCAAAACGCCTTATGTTGAGGGTAGTGTTGGTATTGAAAATATATTTAAATTTATACGCATAGATTTTGTGAGGCGCTTTAACTACCTTGACCAGCCAAACGTTGCCCAATGGGGCCTGCGCACAAGGGTTAAATTCGACTTCTAATCATTGCACCTAAATAAGCAGAGAGAAAAATGGAACAGCAAACAACAACACTTAGGAGATCATTCAGAACCAGCCTACAGTTAGGGATATATAAGGTTATTGATCCGTTTGTGAAGATCCTCATAAAAATAGGCTTAACCCCCAATGCAGTTACTACCATAGGTTTTGTACTTAATGTAGGCGTTGCAGGCATATTTATTTTAGGTGCCGAAGAAGGTAACCGCGGCGACCTGAGCTACGTTGGCTGGGCCGGCGGCCTCATCCTTTTTGCAGGCTTATTTGATATGCTTGACGGTCAGGTAGCCCGCTTAGGCAATATGAAATCAACCTTTGGTGCTTTGTATGATTCCGTACTTGACCGCTACAGCGAATTGATCATGTTCCTGGGCATTTGCTATTACCTGGTAGCACATCACTATTTCCTGAGCTCGATAGCCGCCTTTATAGCACTGATTGGCTCAATGATGGTTAGTTATGTACGTGCACGTGCCGAAGGTTTGGGTGTTGAAATTAAAGGCGGTTTAATGCAAAGGCCCGAGCGTGTAGTAACTATCGGCTTATGCGCAGCTTTATCGGGCATAGTAGCTCAATACATCGGCGGTAACTATAAATTATTTGTTCCCGGCATCAAATTTCATGTATTTGAAACCATATCGATATTTACTATCCCATTGGTAATACTTGCCGTTTTAACCAATATTACGGCTTTTAACAGGCTAAGAGAAGCTAAAAAAGCTTTAATTAAACTGGAAGAGGAAGAAGGTAAGTAAGGCTGTAGTTCTAAGTCAAAAGTCTTAAACGAGGACGTTGAATTACTTCTCCTAAGACTTAGAACTTTAGGCTTAAGACTTAGCAACAAATATCATATCTTCGTAACAATAAAATAAAGGCATTTACGCTTAGCAATATCTTTGCTAAAATTGCCTTTTGCTGGTTTAAGGCCAGCCATTCTGAACAATTTTAACACCATAAACAGGCAGAGAGATCGTAAAACATTTTAAACCCTGATTATAACAATGAAAAAGAAATATATATCCAACTCGCAGGAATCGGTGCGAATGTTTAAGAGCGACTTTTTAGAAGGCTTATCAAAGGTACACTATACCGTACCTCTATATATTTTTGTACCCGTTATTGGATATTGCAGCTATAAATTCTTTGACCTGGGATTGGATGTATTAACATATCTTGGCCTGTTTATTTTCGGCCTCTTCATCTGGACTATCACCGAATACATCATGCACCGTTTTGTTTTCCACTATCAGCCAAGCGAAAAACTGGAATGGGCACAACGTCTGCATTTTATCATGCATGGCGTGCATCATGATTATCCGAGCGATGCCAAACGTTTGGTATTGCCCCCGTCATTAAGCATTCCGCTGGCTACAGGCTTTTTCTTTTTGTTTAAATGGTTATTGCCTGTAAACTACATCTGGGGCTTTTTTCCGGGCTTTATTTTAGGTTACCTGTTTTATGATATATCGCACTATGCCATGCACCATTTTAATTTTAAAAGCGGGCTGTTCAAAAAAATAAAACAACACCATATGCTGCACCACTACCAGGATCCTGAAAAAGGCTATGGTGTGAGTTCACCTTTCTGGGATAAAATTTTCCGTTCAGATTTCTTAAAAAAATAGCAATGACCAATGCCAATACAGGCGTAACAGTAAATATCCGGTCGATAATTATTGTTTCGTTGCTTTCCATTGCTTACCTGGCGTTTTCAACTTTCCTTATTGGTTATAAACCAGACGAGCTTACGCTGGTAGTTATTTTCAATGTGCTGTTCTATGCATCGGCAATAACACGCAAGTTTATATTGGGCTTCACTATTTTCATAGTGTACTGGATTGTTTTTGATTACATGAAAGCCTTCCCCAATTATAACTACAACCCGGTACATATTGCCGAGCTTTATAATGCAGAGAAACGCCTGTTCGGCATTCATTTTAACGGCAAGCTGCTTACACCTAACGAATACTGGCTGGCCAATAGCAACACTTTTATTGATGTGTTATCGGGTTTATTCTATTTATGCTGGATCCCCGTGCCGCTGGGTTTTGCCGCTTACCTGTTCTTCAAAAACAAAAAACAGTTCCTCAATTTTTCGTTAACGTTTGTTTTGGTGAATATCCTGGGCTTTATAGTTTACTACGCCTACCCTGCCGCACCACCCTGGTTTGTTCAATATCACGGATTTCATTTTATTCCGTTAACCATGGGCAATACCGCCGGGCTGGCCAGGTTTGACGCCTATTTTCATGCCGGGGTTTTTAAAGGGATTTATACAAAAGGTTCAAACGTGTTTGCTGCCATGCCGTCGCTGCATTCGTCATACCCGGTTATAGTGCTTTACTACGGCTTAAAAAACAAGCTGGGACTTGCTAATATCTTTTTTGCGGTGGTAACCGTTGGCATCTGGTTTACGGCGGTATATGCAAGCCACCACTACGTGCTCGACGTGTTAGCCGGTATCACTTGTGCGGCATTAGGTATTGCCTTATACAATGTACTGTTAAAAAAAATCCCGGGTTTGCAGTCTGCTTTAAATAAATACCAAAGGGTAATCTCGTAGTGTAACATCTTGCTTACACAATTAGCGGATTGTTAGCGTTTACTACAAATTATCATTATATTAAATATAAGCAAAAAATACTGAAACTTTATCAATATTCCCCGAAATACATTATCAATTTTTAACGTTTCACCAACCTCCCCTTAACACCGCAGATGCATTTTTGCCTTAACTAAAAATGTTAAAATGTTAAGGATAAACAAAGTTTTTTTTAAAAAGTTGTGCCTTTTGGGCATATTCAATTTATTTTTAATAACGGCGGGTATGGCACAAACCAATTTGGCCGGTATTTCAGGGAAGGTTTCCGGCCCGAATGGTGAAGCCCTGCCAAATGCAACCATTACCGTTAAAAATGAGTCGACCGGGTTTGTAATCAAAGCTACAACCAATTCAAAAGGAACATTTCTGTTAAAGGAGCTTCCGCTGGGCGCGCCTTATAGCATAACGGCAGAAATTATGGGCATGACTGCACAAAAACAAACCGGTTATGCTTTAAATCAGGGCGACTTGCTACAGGTTACGTTTGTAATGACAGAAAAGATCCAGGAACTCAATGTTGTTGAAGTAAGAACTACCACAACCCGTAACAGGATCGAAAACATTGGCTCATCCACTGCTGTTACAGCTAAAGATATAGCCAAGTTACCGGTAAACGGTCGTAATTTCACATCCCTGGCCGATTTATCTCCATTGAGCGCGGGAAGCAGCTTAAGCGGGCAGCTGGGCTCAGCTACAAATTATACCATTGATGGCATGGCGGCACGCAGTACTATAGCCGGTGGCCAACCAACCGGTGCTTACTCTATTTCGCTTGAGGCTGTAAGGGAATTTCAGGTAGTTACCAATCAATATGATGTTACTTATGGCAATGTCGGCGGCGGTACAATAAGTACGGTAACCAAATCAGGAACTAACGTATTATCAGGGAGCGCTTTCACTTATGCACGTGCAAATTGGCTATCCAGTCCATTTGGATTAAATGGATTAAAACGTAACCAGTCGTTTTCTACTTATCAATATGGTTTTTCATTAGGAGGCCCTATTGTTAAAGATAAAGCGCAATTCTTTATTGCGTGGGATCATCAGGCAGATTCAAGGCCACTTTATATTGCCAATATCCAATCTGCAGATGACGAAAAACGAAACAATGTAACCCAGGCCACATTAGATAACTTTTTGAGCATAGCAAGGGCTAAATATGGAGTTGCCAATACCCCACAGTTTGGTCAGTTTGATAAATTTAAAAATACTCACGCTGCTTTTGCACGTGTCGACTGGCAAATTAATTCCAAAAATTTGTTTACCATCCGCGATAACTTTATCTATGACCTTGACAACCAATCCGACGGTGATAATACTGCCATAAACATCTACGAAGTTTACAGCACGCGCAAAAGTTTAAATAACAGTGTAATGGCCTCATTGCGTAGTATATTCAGCCCTAATTTAACCAACGAACTGAAAGTGCAGCACTACTGGGAGTACAACAAGATGTTTGCAAACAGCCAGTTACCTGCCGATAATATTCCCCGCGCTATTGTGCAGAATATTTCCTCGCTTGCAGCAGATGGATCCACTTATTCAACCGCCATACAGTTGGGAGGGCAACGTTACGGCGGCGACTATTTTAATAATAATGTAGCACAGCTAACCGACAACTTGTACTGGACCAAAGGCAAGTATAACTTTACATTTGGTGGAGGGTTAACTTTCACCAACCAAAATTCTATTTACGGCAGCGAAACCAATGGACGTTTTTACTTTACAGGCTTAACTAATTTCAATAACCTTACACCCTATCGCTTTGCAAGGGATATTTATACCTCATCAAACCGGAACATTAAATTTAACATACTTGCACCTAATGCTTACGCCCAGGTACAAACCATGTTGTTTCCGGGTTTTGAAGTAACCGCCGGGGTACGTATCGATTACACCGATTACCTTGACCAGGCAAATTTCAATCCTACGGTTTATAAAACTTTAGGCTTAAATACATCTAACAAACTGGCTACGCTACAAATTCAACCGCGTTTGCAAACCACCTGGGATGTAGGGCAAAATGGTAAAGACATTGTCAGGTTAGGTGGCGGCATTTTAGGTTCGGCATTGAACCCTTATTCTATGATAAACAATATGCTGTTTGATGGCTCACACATTTTAAGTGTTGATCTTAACGGCAGCCAGGTGCCTACCCCTAACTTTCCGGCTTACCGCAAGGACCCTGCAACAGCACCAGGACAGGATTTACTTAATAACCCCACCATACCCAAGCTTGCTACTATTAATATGAATGGCAAGGATGCTAAAGTGCCAACGGTTTACAAAGCCAACTTGTCTTATTCGCACTTCTTTGCTCAAAACTTCAGGGTTACAGCATCCGGCTACTTAAGTTTAGGCCGCAACAACTATACTTATCTGGATAAAAACATGGTTGATCAGCCGTACTTCCGTATTGCTGCCGAAGATAACAGAGGTGTATATGTTCCGGCAAATACAATAAACGCGTCAAATGGTTCGGCTGACTGGACACAAGGCAGAAAAACAACTGAAGTAGGCAGGGTACTGGAATTAGAAAGCAAGGGAAGAGTTAACCAGATGGCTTTTGTTATTGATGCCGACTACAAATATTATAAACAGGGCGAAATCTCCGTTTCTTATACATGGAATCAAACTAAAGACAATACATCATACAACGGAAACGTTGCTAATACGGCTACGCTTGTACAGTATGTAAAAGATGATCCGCGTAACCTGGGCGGCATGAATTATTCTGATAACCAATTCAGGAATAAGATTGTTGCTTACGGAAGTTCGCCAACCTTTCATGGCTTTAGCGCAGGCTTGCGATTTTCGGGGATAAGCGGCACCAGGTATTCTTTATTGGTGAACGGTAACGTGAACGGCGATTTTGTGGCCAGTAACGATCTGGCTTACATTTACGATCCGAATGCAGCGTCAACACCTCAATACATAAAAGACGGGATCGATGCGATACTGAACAACCCTAAGGTAGAGCAAAGCGCCAAAAATTACATAGTTAAAAGTTTCGGAAAAATTGCTGAACGTAATGGAGGAGTAAACCCGTTTTATGGTGTATTTGATTTACGATTGATTAAAAGGGTTACGCTATTTAAAAAACAGTATTTTGAAATATCTGTCGACTTATTTAACGTGGCCAATTTATTGAATAAAGAATGGGGCGTTAACCATAACCTGGGTGCAACTCCTATTTATACGATTAAAAGCTTCGACCCTGTTAAAAAACAATACGCATACGCGGTTAACACAAATGCAGGGGTATCCAATTTAAGCGGCAACCCTTACCAGTTTCAGATAGGCTTAAGATATGGTTTTTAATTATCAATTCCAATTAACAACAATAGCTAAAACCTTGTAAACCTTCACGGGCCCTGCTTTGAATAGCATAGGATTTTAATGGAATAAAGCTCTGCGATTGGCAACTTTTGACCTTTAAAATCCTTGCTATTTTAAATACCCAATAGTGCAAAATCTCTTTTTCTATACAACTTTATGTATTAAAGCAGGCAGTGTGGAAAACGCGCAAACATTTGTTAATTAATATTTCCAGGGCTATCCTCCTGAAAAACAGCCCATACAATTCAAAAACAAACAAAAAGCCAAGCACCTTTCACAAACACCCATGGCGGTGATCTTAAACAGGCACGCTATTTGCCTAATTACAAGTGGATTATTGTATTTTCGAGTAATCTGTTATATGAAGAGACTTATTACCTTACTTTTTATTCTGACAGCCACGCTTAAATTATCCGCACACACCAGTGAGCTTGATAGTCTTAAGCAAAAATTACAGGTTACCAGCGACTCGTTAAAAGGCCCTATCTATACCCAAATAGCTGCTCATTATTTAGGATACGATACCGTATCAACCCGGCGAATGAAATACTATTTCCAAACTGAGGCGCTTAATTACACTATGCTCGCCCTGCATAGCTATTCAACTTATAACGATACTTTAGGCTTGCGTACAAGCTTTAACGCGCTTGCAAAGGTTTACCGCTCACAGCGTAAATTCAGCCAGGCTAAATGGTTCATTTTGCAATCGAACACCATATCAAGACAAAGGAAGGATACCCTTAATATTATCAACTCGCTCATAGAGCTTGCAGCCATTAAAAGCGACATCAAAGACTATAAACTCAGTATGAAGGACCTGAACGATGCTTTAACATTGTCGCTCAAAACCCACGATCCTAAAAAAGAGTCGATAGTGCAGGTAGGCTTTGCCGAACTGTACCGGAAAATGAACGATTATGATAAAGCTGCGGTAGCTATTAAACGCCATGAATTTTTGGACGATAGTCTTAACCAGGTTACGGTCGACAGCATTGCCAAGGTAGCTGCTGCCGATTCGATCAAGATCAAAAAGCAGGATTCGGCGATAGCCAAAAAAAAAGTATATACCAAAAACTCCAGGCGCAGGCCAATGCTAAGATACGCCAGGCACATAACGTCATTGTCGTTCTCATCGGCACCACTCTTGTTCTCGTCGTTGTAGCCATCATTATCATTTACAGGCGGAAGAAAACCGGTCGCTGGCGTTCAGCTATCAGGCGGCCTAAACAATAATTTAAACCACAGGCGTTTAAAATTGTCAAAGCACTAAGATGAAAAAATTGATAGTATTATTTGCTGCATTATTCTGGTTTGCGAATGCCTACAGCCAAAGCAGCAAACACTTCAGGACCGAGTTTTTAAACAGCATTAATGCTACACGCCAGAAAGGCTGCAATTGCGGCAGCAAATATTTCCCGCCGGCTCCTCCCCTTACCTGGAATAATGATTTGGAAGATGCAGCTATAGGGCACGCTAAAGACATGGCCCGCAAAAGCTATTTTAGTCACGACAGCAAAGACGGCCGCAGCATGGAAGACCGCATAGTATACGCCGGTTATAAATTTAAAGGGTTTAAAAGTTTTGCCATAGGCGAAAACATAGCCCAGGGCCAGCAAAGCATTGCGGAAGTGATGGCTGGCTGGTTTAAAAGTGAAGGCCATTGCCGCAATCTCATGAACCCGGACTTTAAAGAAGTTGGCGTGGCAGAATATAAAACCTATTGGGTACAGGATTTTGGCGGCCGGACCTCATTTTCGGCTCAGCAACAAAAGTTGATTAAATCAGGGAGATACAGATTAATACAGGAAAAGCCTGTGGAAGGGCATTGATTTTTGTCTGAACCGGGATTTCATAGGATTTTTCGGAAGTCAGGATCTTGCCTGTGAAATCCAACCAATCTACTCATTCTTGCCGTTGTTGGAGTTGCCTCCAACAACCTTACTTCCCTGCCTCCGGTTTCGGTTTTGGCTCCCTTGGGCCGCGTTTGTAGATGATGAGACCATTCAGGAAATTACGCAGGATCTGATCGCCGCAGGGTTTAAAGTTGGGGTGGTCATCAGCGCGGAATATGGCGCCTATTTCGGCTTTGGTGATCCTGAAATTAACTAATGCCAAAACCTTGATAATATCATCATCAGTAAATTTCATTGCCACCCTCAGCTTTTTCATGATATCGTTATTACTCATAGTATTCTTCTTTTAAACAAAATTACCTCGAAATTTCCATCTTCACCTTTTTGCCCTTAATTTTTTCGGCCTTTACCTGCTTTACTACACTTTCTATTTTATCGCGCTTGATCGCAGCGTACGAAGAGTAGTCAAGCACTTCTATCAAACCGAGGTCCTCCTTTGCCAACCCGCCTTTTTTAAGCAGCAGGCCTACAATATCCACCTTGTTAACTTTATCCTTTTTGCCGGCGGCTATGTACAAGGTAAGCCAAGGCGATGCAGGCGGCAATATCAGTTTTTCGGGCAGTTCTTCAATCTCGGGCAGTTGTTTTAAGTATGGCAACTTTTCATCGGGTGTTAGCATCAGGTATGATGTACCTTTAGCGTTCATACGTGCTGTGCGGCCGTTACGGTGTAAAAAAGCCTCCTCATTATGCGGCAGCTGGTAATGTACCACATATTCTATTTCAGGGATATCCAGCCCACGTGAGGCCAGATCCGTGGTGATCAATAAACGGTGACTTCCGTTCCTGAATTTTAACAGGGCGCGTTCCCGGTCGTCCTGTTCCATACCGCCGTGAAAAACATCATGCTCCAACCCCTTGTACCAAAGCAACTCGCTGATCCTGTCAACTGCTTCACGGTGATTACAAAACACAAGGGTTGCTTTATTACCAATTTTACAGATCAGGGCAAAAAGTGCATCCAGTTTATCGGCAGCTTCGGATATCACCGCTTTTTGTTTAATATCTGGCGCCGAAGTAACATTACTTAAAAAGTTCACTTCAACAGGTTTAACAATTCCAGTAAAAGCAGGAATCTCATCCATCTTAGTCGCCGAAGTCAATATCCGCTTTTTAACAACGGGCAACTGCCTGATGATATAAGCCATATCCTCCTGGAAACCGAACTCAAGCGCTTTATCAAACTCATCGAGAATGAGCGTACGTACAGTATCAGTACTAAAATTTTCTTCACGCAAATGAAAGGCAATCCTCCCCGGCGTACCAACCAAAACTGCAGGCGGATGCGAAAGGTTATTGCGTTCAATTTTCACGGCATGGCCGCCATAACAGCAATTGATCTTGAACCCTGTACCCATAGATTTCCAAACCTGCTCAATTTGTAAAGCAAGCTCACGCGATGGCACCAGGATCATCACCTGTACTGTAGAAACACCGGCATCAAGCAGGTTAAGCAAAGGCAATAAAAAACCAAGCGTTTTCCCCGAGCCTGTAGGTGATAAAAGGATTACATCACCTTTTTTAGCGGCACTAAGCGCGGCAAGCTGCATGGGGTTAAGGGCAGTTATGCCGAGGTTACTCAATGCCTGATCAATCATGGTTTGCTTTTGTTGAGGCGCAAAGATACGGTAAAATTTTCCCGGGGGACCGATTATATGCATCTGCTTAGCTATTAACTTAACAGACTAAAAAAACGGGGGAATGTGCGATTCCCCCGCTTGAGGGGATTTTTTGCTTTAGTTCCCTACTCCGCCACTTCCGTTTTAAAATTATGCTTAATAAACCTCGCAACCTTTTTAGCTTCCCGATGGGTTAAATTTCCCATACAGGTATATTCCCATTCGTGCATGTGATCGTCAAAAACAATATCTCCAAGATCTGTTTCCCCTTCACTTAACCTAAATACGCCCGTTGCATACACATGTGTACCGGGTATCAGCTGTTGCACCGCTTCAATGCCGATCTGGCGTATACCATCTTCGGTATCCAGATCATAGATCACCGACTTTTCCATCTATCAAATACAATATTAAGCCCGTTTTGTTTAAATAATTACCTGAAGGCTGGCTTACCAGCTCATGATCTCCATAACCCGGGTAAATTCGGGTTGAAGTGCGGCTTTGATCGTTATTTCTTCACCGGTTATGGGGTGCTTAAAATTTAACTGCGATGCATGCAGTAGCATGGTTGTCATTGCCCATTGCTCTAAAAACAACTTATTCTGTTTGTTACAGCCGTGGGTGCGGTCGCCTATAATTGGGTGAAAAATATGGCTCAGGTGCTTGCGTAATTGGTGCATACGCCCGGTTGCAGGCACAGCCTCAACCAATGAATACCTTGAAGTTGGATGTTTGCCAAGGGCTATATCAAGTTCTGCCCTTTTTAGGGTAGTGTAACTGGTAAATGCATCCTGCAAAGTGCCGTTCTCTTTGCGCAGTGGGTAATCTATATCTTCTGCATCAGGTGTATGGCCCCTTACTATGGCCAGGTATTTCTTGCTCACCTGGTTTTCCATAAATGCTTTTTGCATGGCAATCTCTACCTCTTTATTAAAAGCAAAAAGCAGGATCCCACCGGTTTTACGATCGATACGGTGAACAGGGTTAACTTTCATGCCAATTTGATCCCGAAGCAATTGCAGGGCAAACTCTGAAGCATCGGCTGCTATGGGCGACCGGTGAACCAGCAACCCATGAGGCTTGTTGATGGCAATCAGATGTTCATCGCGGTATATGATCTCTAACATGGGCATAATTACAAGGCTGCGAATTTACGGCAGCATTTTGGATTTATTTCTGAAATCTTCTACCGTAGGGCACTTCGCATTAAAATACCTCAACAAATCTTTTTAAACAGCTTTTAAAAGTTATTGATGTAAAAAAATAATTTTAAATAGTATTGCTTTTCCTATCTTTAGTTCACACCTAAATACAATTAAACTAATGGCTACCACAGCAGACCAGGCAAGTGCTAAACAGGCCGACGACATTAACGCGGCCCGCACCCGTTTATTTTCACTGGATGCCCTTCGGGGATTTGATATGTTTTGGATTATGGGCGGCGAAGAGATCTTCCATGGCATGGCCAAAGCCACCGGTTCACCATTCTGGAGCGCTATTGCCAACCAGTTCACCCACCCCGACTGGAATGGTTTTCACCTGTATGATCTTATCTTCCCGTTGTTCCTGTTTATGGCAGGCGTATCAACTCCATTTTCTGTGGGGCGCGAACTGGAAAAAGGCAAAACACGTCAGCAATTACTGCTGCGCGTTATAAAAAGGGCATTTATTTTAGTGTTGCTCGGCCTTGTGGTAAACAACGGGTTAAAAATTATGCCTGTTTCAGATATCCGCTTCCCCAGCGTATTGGGCCGTATCGGTATTGCCTATATGTTTGCCAACATCATTTACCTGTATAGTACCGAGCGCTGGCAAATGTTTTGGTTTGGCTTTTTCATCATCGGCTATTGGCTGCTGCTTAAGTTTACCTCCGCACCGGGCTTCCCTATGGGCGACCTGACCATGAAAGGCAATTTTGCCTCATACGTTGACCGCAGCATACTACCGGGCAGATTGTATTTAGGCATCCACGACCCTGAGGGACTTTTTTCAACCATCCCGGCCATCAGCACCGGCATATTGGGCATCCTTACCGGCCTGTTGCTTAAAAAGGGCGGCGTTACGCAAATGCGCAAGGTAACTACCATGGCTGTTGTGGGGGTGATCTTCCTCATTCTCGCACAAATCTGGAACCTTGATTTCCCGATCAACAAAAACCTGTGGACAAGCTCATTTGTGCTGCATGTAGGCGGTTTAAGCCTATTGCTGATGGCATTATTTTACTTCATCATTGATGTAAAAGGCTATCAGAAATGGGCATTTTATTTCAGGGTGATAGGCATGAACTCCATCCTGATTTATATTTCGGGCCACTTTATTAAATGGAGTTATACAACCGAAGGCTTTTTTGGATGGATAGGCCAGTTAGTAGGCGATCCTTACAATATCGTAGTAATGGCTATTTGCTTCGTAATGGTAAAATGGGCGTTTTTGTATTATCTATATACCAAGAAGACATTTTTGAGAGTGTAAGCTGAACCTTGATTGAAAGGATTTTAGGATAACCATGAATTAAAAAGCATCAAGGCTATCCTAAAGTCCGGCAAATCAAGGTTTAAATATCACAGCATCCTTTAATCCTATAAATCAGGGTTCAACCACATTTTCTGCTCCTCCGGCGTTAAGTAAGTCCAGGCCATAATTCGGCTTACCTTTTGGCCTTGCGACATATTGATGGTTTGCGCATCTTTTACGCCTTCTTTTTGAAGGGTATTATATAAGATCCTGAGATTTTCTTTTTTTGAAACCAGCGTGGTAAACCATAAAACCTGTTTCTCAAATGGCTTACTCTGGGCTGCCATCAGTTTCAGGAATGCAGCTTCGCCCCCGGGATACCACAACTCGGTATTTTGGCCGCCGAAATTAAGTATAGGCTGTTTATCCTTTCTTAAACCAAGGTTATCCCATTTACGGGCCGAACCGGCAGCAGCCTCCTTAGCCGAGGCGTGGAAGGGCGGGTTACAGATTGTAAGATCAAATAACTCGCCGGGTTTAATGATCCCTTTAAAAATATCGGCCTTCTTGCTTTGCTGTCTCAATTCAACAGCAACCTTTAACTGGCTGTTTTGCTCAACAATACTTTGTGCCGATGCCATAGCCTCTAGGTCGAGCTCTGAGCCAACAAAGTTCCAGCCATATTCTTTGAAACCTACTATGGGATAAACCAGGTTAGCACCTGTTCCGATGTCAAGCACACGTACTTTCCGGCCTTTGCGCACAACACCGTTATTAACAGAAGCAAGCAGATCGGCCGCATAATGAATATAATCGGCACGGCCAGGTATAGGCGGACATAAAAAACCTTCGGGAATGTCCCAGTAGTTTATGCCGTAATGATGCTGCAGCAATGCCTTATTAAGTGTTTTTACTGCTTCCGGATCGGCAAAATTAATGGTAAAATTATCATATTCATTGGTACGCACAAACGGCCTCAGGGCAGGCGTGGCTTTGATCAATGCTTTAAAATCATACCCCCCGCGGTGTTTATTACGCGGGTGCATATTGGTTTTAGCCTGAGGCTGGTTGGATTCTTGTGCTGACAATGGAATAGTGTTTTTTTAGTTTATGATTAACCCACAATGCCATTCAGATCGGCAGGCGAATAATTGATAGATTTTAATGTTTTATGGTCAGAGGTGCGGTATACCAGGTACAAGCCGTCTATCTCTTTATAGTATGCATCTGTATTGGCCGTATTTTTATAATGCTCGATGGTTTTTTCGGCCTCCTCAACTGTTTTGCAGGCTTTGCTCATGTTGGAGCGGTGAACCTCATCAAACAGCTCTTTAAATTTTGAGCCCAAACCAAATTCAAGTACCGCTCCTGATAATACATATTGCAGATCGCAGAGGGCATCAGCTACTTCAACCATGTTATTATCATTAACAGCCTGCTGCAGTTCTTTTAGTTCTTCGGCAATAAGTTCGATACGCAGATCACAGCGTGCTCTTGAGGGTATTGCAGGTTTTTCAATTATAGGATGCTTAAAAGTGGCATGAAATTCGGCTACCTGGGTTAATGCACTTAAATCTTTGATCATGTTGTTTTAGGGCGATAAATAAACGGCTAAGTTAAGAATTAACCCTAAGGCTTTCAAAAAATTAGTATAAGCCGTATTAGGCCAAAGGTTATGAAACAAAAAATAAATAAAGCAACAACAATTAATAGCACTGATTATCAATTAATAAAAATTTAACATAAATAGCGATTGTTAACATAAACATAATATTAAAACCACATTATATTAACCTAACTTTGCACCGCGCAGAAAAAAACTGTGCTTCACCCGATCTCCAATCCATTCACATGAAAAATATAAAAGATAAAGCCGCTACTAAACAAGCCCGCAAAATTCTTAAGAAGCAATTAAAAGAAAAATTAGTAATCCAGATTGAAACCCTGGTAAGTGAATTTGGCCCCGATGCCGGCAAAACTAAAAAGGCTATCGACAAAGCTGCAAAAAGCCTGGCAAAAATATTGGCTACTAAATTAAGTCCGGAAGTACATGCTGCTCCCGCTGAACCCAAAGCAAAAAAGGAGAAAAAAGCAACCGAAGCAGCATCGGTTACTCCCGCAAAAGCGCCTGCGAGCAAAACAACAAAAGATACCGAGCCTGAAAAAGCCATTTAATTAAAAAAACAAACGACAAAAAGACGTTCAATTCATTTTTTTAAATCCAAAAAAGCCAATTGTTAAGGATTAAGACCTTTCAGCAGTTGGCTTTTTTATTAATTCAACAATGTGGCATAAAAAAATACAGCAATGCCAATATTTTTCATCCCAAATCAACTAAAACAGCAAATCAAAAGTACAAATCTTCCAATAAAATTGTTTTTATATTGACAATTATTCAATAATTATTAACTTACGTTAAAATTAACATTATTTCAATAGCCATAACCTCCGTTTTATGAAGAAAATTTTACTATTCACCCTCGTTTTGCTAACCATAACTCCCCTATTGACATTAGCACAAAAGAAAGCTATAACCGGAATCGTTACCGATGCGGCAAGCAATGCACCAATGCCCGGGGTATCGGTACATATAAAAGGGAGTAATTTAGGTACAAGCACCAACGCAAAGGGGATATACACCATTTCAGCAGCGGCAACTGATGAACTGATTATAAGCTATACGGGCTACAAAACCATAACAGTTGCTATTAACGGACGTACTAAAATTGATATTACACTGGTTGGTGATATAGCCCAATTAAATGAAGTAGTATTAATAGGTACACGATCTGCCGGGCGGGTAAAACTTGAAACGGCGGTTCCTGTTGATATTGTTAATGTGGGTAAAGCGGCCTCAGTAACCGGTCGTATGGATATTACTGACATCCTTAACTACTCGGCTCCCTCATTCAACTACAATAAACAATCCGGTTCGGATGGTGCCGACCACGTTGAACTGGGTACTTTGCGCGGTTTAGGACCTGATCAAACCCTGGTATTGGTGAATGGCAAACGGCGGCATTCCACTGCTTTCGTTTCGGTATTCGGTACGCGCGGCCGCGGTAACTCCGGTGTCGATCTGAGTTCGATCCCAACGGCATCTATCGACAGAATCGAGATCCTTCGCGACGGCGCTTCGGCCCAGTATGGCTCTGACGCTATTGCGGGTGTTATCAACCTTGTTTTAAAGAAAACCACCGGCGTGTTTAATGCCAACGTTGGTTATTCTGGTTACTATGATCCCGCCTTTAACAGTGGTAAAAGTGTTGTTGCCTCTCAATACCCTCACGGTGGTGCTATTGATGGCAATGGTATCACCATTGATGCCAATTATGGTTTGGCTCTTGGTAAAAACGGTGGTTTCATCAATTTTACGGGCGACTATGCCAAAAACGGCAAAACCTTTCGCCAAACTCATGATACCACAACCTCAAATCCCAAAGCATTGCCTATAAACCCTTACAGGCGTGCCAATGGCGATGGATCGGCCGAGAGCGGCACATTCTTTTTCAACCATGAATCACCTCTTGCCGGTACCCGTACAACTTTATACAGCTTTGGCGGCTATAGCTATAAAGCATCTGATGATTATGCCTTTACCCGTAATTTCTCTGGTCGCCCCGAACGTTTCCCTACTGACAACAGTGGTAACATAATCCCTGTAAGCGGCATTATTTTTACTACTCCCGACGGCGAATCATATTACAATCCCATTATCCGCACCCATAATACAGATCTTGCCATTGCCGTAGGCGCAAAAGGTACCCTGGGCAATGCCTGGGACTGGGATTTGAGCAATAATATCGGTAACAATAAGTTCCACTTTTTTGGCTATAAAACATTTAATGCTTCTTTAGGGGCTGGTAAAACCAATTTTGACGACGGCGGATCGGAGTTTTTACAAAACACCAGTAACCTGAACATCAACAAACATTTTGGCAATGTAATGCAGGGCCTTAACCTTGGTTTTGGCGGCGAATACCGTTACGAGCGCTATAAGATCTTTTCGGGCGAAGAGGCATCCTACAAAAATTATGATCCAACTGGCGTAAAAGCGGCAGGCTCACAGGGCTTCCCCGGCTATCAGCCCGGTGATGTGGTAAATGCCCACCGTTCGGTAGAAGGTGTATATGTTGATCTTGAAGGCGATATCACTAAAAAATGGCTGGTCGATTTCGCTAACCGCTATGAACATTACAGCGACTTTGGCTCAAACTTTAATACCAAACTGGCTACACGCTATAAAATTACCGATAACTTTAACATCCGCGGTTCATTGGGTACAGGTTTCCGTGCACCTTCGTTACAGCAGATCAATTACAGTTCAACCTTTACCAACGTACAGGGTACGGTGATATCTGAAGTTAAAATAGCGCCAAACTATAGCCCTATCACCAAAGCAGCAGGTATCCCTAACCTTAAACAGGAAAAATCAAAAAATGCCGGTTTAGGCTTTACCTTTAAACCAATGCCTGAGTTAAGCTTTACTGTTGATGGATACTATATTAAAGTTACCGACCGCGTTGTGCTTTCTGGCCAGTTCAGTGCCGATGACGAAACCCTCGACCCTACATTTACCAATGCCCTGAAAAACCTGCATGTAAGCTCTGCCCAGTTTTTTGCCAATGCTGTAAACACTACCAACAAAGGTTTGGACGTAGTTATTGACTACAACAAAACTATTGGCGCCAACAGGTTCAGGGTGCTTTTTACAGGCAATTTCCAAACCATGAAGATTGACAAGGTAAACTACCCGCCTATACTTGGTAGTACCCCTGCCTTGCGCGAAACATTTTTGAGCGAGCGCGAAAAGAAATTTATCCTGGCATCGGCCCCGCCTCAAAAACTTAGCTTAAACCCCGAGTTTAGCCACAAAAGCTTTACCGTAGGTACCCGCTTTACTTACTTTGGCAAAGTTGTGATTGATGGCTATGGCGACGGTACAACCCTCACCCCTACCGTACCAACTGATAATGGTTCGGCACAACTGCCCGACCAATATATTTACAGCGGCAAAGTAGTGAGCGACCTGTATTTCGCTTACAAAGTGGCGAAATCGGTTCGTGTATCCATAGGCGCCGACAATATTTTTAACGTTCACCCTGACCTTGCTTACGTAAAAGGCGCTAAAGGATGGGCATATAATAACGAACCATCGGGCCCGTTTGACGCTGTACAGATGGGCGAAAACGGCCGCCGCTTTTTTGCCCGGGTAGGCTTTACATTTTAAATAATTAACTGAAAAACTATTAACTGACTGATTCGATACAGGTCGCCCCGATTGTGGGGCGACCTTTTTTATTTAGAGGAAATTCATAAATATTGATAGCTCTGTAACTTTATATGTTGATTAAACTCTAAACTTGTAAACTGTTAAAACATGTTAAATAGGTTCAAAAAAATAAGATTTTGCAATCTATTTAACATAGCATTGCAGATAAAATAATGCCTGTACCAAACCAGCACATAGCCCACACCGACGAACAGTTGTTACAACTGATGGCCTGCGACAACCGCGATGCCTTTACCGAGCTGTATAACCGGTATTGGGATAAAACCTTTGCTGTTGCCTATCACCGTTTAGATGATGAGCATGAAGCCGAAGAAGTGGTTCAGGAAGTATTTTTAAGCATCTGGCAGCGCCGGGCAAGCCTTAAGTTAACACATACCATGGCTACGTATCTTTCGGTAGCCATTAAATACAAGGTGATCAATCATCTTGATCGTCAGTACAGGAAACAACAGCACCTGGATGAACTCGCTTTTACCTCGCACGAAACAGACGACAGCACTATTCAATGGCTGGAGGAAAAAGAACTGCGCCAACGGCTTAACCACAGCATCAGCCTTCTGCCCGAAAAATGCCGCATCGTATTCCTGCTTAGCCGCGATGAAAATAAAACCTATGCCGAGATAGCTGCTGAACTGGGCATATCGCAAAAAACTGTTGAAGCGCATATGTCAAAGGCGCTAAGTTCGTTAAGGCAATCGCTGGGTATTTCTCTGCCGGTGCTAATTTTACTCCTCAGTTAACATACGCTTCAATTTTTAACATAATGAAGCGCGATACAGCCCGATTCAAGGGTCTTTGATTCAATTAGTTTTAAGCCTACATTTTCCTTTAAACCTACGGCTTCCAGCAGACTTCTTCCCTCACCTACAATTACGGGATGTATAACATAATGAAACTCATCAACCAAACCAAGTTCAATGAGTTGTAAGGGCAGGTTCACACCTCCTATTGAAATATTACCACCAGCCTGTTGCTTCAGTTTGCGGATCTCCTCGCCAGGGTTTGCTTGAGTAATTACAGAGTTTTTATCGTCAGTACTGGTCAGCGTCCGTGAGAAAACAAGTTTTTCAATACCGTCAAATGCCTGTGCAAATTCTTTTTCCTCTTTGGTTGATAAAGGATCTTTTGCGGCATCCGGCCAATACGGAACCATAAGCTCGAAGGTTTTACGCCCGTATACAATCAGGTCTACATCATCCATAAGTCGGGTAAAATGTTCTAATATATCCTTGCCACCGCTAAATTTGGTGTGGTCGCAGCAACCATCTAAGCTCAGGTTAATGCCGTAGATTACTTTTCTCATTTGATTGGTTTTTAATCGACTTTTTTAAAATTAGTAAATTTCAACCAGCATAACTTATACAGATCTTTATCTCACCAAAAAAGAAAAAAAAGATAGCGGTAAATATTTTTCATTTTCCACTAAGGGTATCTGCTTCCATCACTGACTATATGTGCAAAAGGTTGAAAGATCAGGCACAATGGAAAACAACACCTACAACGTAAAGGAGCTCGCTCATAAATTAAAACAAGGCACCATCAGTGCTGACGAAAAAGCCTGGCTTGATACCTGGTATGCCGGTTTTAATGATGAGGAAGTATTGTTATCGGCCTCGAAATACCAAAATCCTGAACAGCTGCGGGAAAGTATTTTGACTAAGATAACCGCGCAAATGGAAACACCGGGGCAACCTGCGCGTAAGGTATTTACCTTATGGCGAAATATAGCTGCTGCAGCGGCTGTGGTATTACTGGTTACCTTTGCCGCGCTTTACAAAAACCAGGTATTGGAAGTTATTGATCCTGCCAAACAGGTCGATCTGGTTACAGCTCCGGGCAAACACCGGCAAATCAGTTTGCCCGATGGTACCCGGATCTGGCTTAGTCCCGGCAGCCGCATCAGTTATCCAGATAAATTCAGGACTAAAGAACGTTTGGTAACATTGGAGGGTGAGGCGTTTTTCGATGTAGTGCATGATGAAGACCATCCATTCGTTATCCAATCGGGACAGCTTAAAACCGTTGTATTAGGTACCAGCTTTAATGTTAAGGCCTATCCCGACCAGATTATCTCTGAAGTTACGGTTATCAGCGGAAAAGTGGCGGTGCAGGAGCATAACCTACCCAAAAGCCAGCAAGCCATTATGGTACTTAACCAACGGGCCTTGTATAACAAGGCTGACAGATCATTAATTAAAGAAAATTATCCCAATGCCTCCAAATTCCTTTCACAACGTACCGGTTTGTTCAGTTATGACGGGGTGTCCCTGCAAACCGTGGTTGACGACCTGTCGCATCAGTATGGTATCCGCATAAACCTTACGCCGGATATCACCCAAAACGGTTTTTACGGTCATATCAACACGAATGAGCCTATCGACAAAACGTTTAATAAACTTTGCGCCGTAATGGACCTTCGGTGGAAACGCGTCGAAAACCAATATTTCCTGCAACCTTTACCACCCAACAATTAACCTTTTTATTCTAAAACATCATCCCTAAAAAGGAAAACAAACCACACCAACAATTTAAAGCAACTATGAAAACCAACAGACCGGCATGGCCCTCCATGCTGATTTGCGAAATAACGCGAACACCCTTACGAACGGCACTCTGCATGTTGTTATTTTTAATGATGGCACTAAGCAAAGCACAAGCCCAGGGGCCTTTAGATAAACCCGTTACTATAACCATAAACAACGAACCGCTTAAGCAGGCTTTGGATAAGATCACGGCTGCCTGCGGCGTAAGGTTCACCTATAACGAAACTGTTGCCAAAAGCACGGTTAAGATCAGTGTCAACGCCCAAAATCAACCCTTAGGCGATGTATTACGCAAAGCCCTTGCTCCGCATCCTTTTAGTTTTACGGTGCTGGATAATGATGTACTGATCAAATATGATGATACTAAGATAAAAAAGCGGACAGTCGCCCCGGCAGACGGGAAATACACCGTAAGCGGCACCATTAAATCGAAACAAACCGGCGAAACGATCATCGGGGCAAGCATCCGGGTGGCCAGTGTAAACGCGGGCACATCCAGTAATGAATACGGTTTTTATTCGCTCACGCTGCCTGCCGGCAATCACGAGCTTTTGGTAACCGCCATGGGGCAAAAAGCCGCGGTTGTTCCGGTATCATTAGCCGGTAGCCTTCGTTTAAATATCGAACTGGAAGACAATGCCCAGCAATTGCAGGAAGTAACCGTTAAAGCAGCGCCTGCCGGTGCACGCGACCTGGCGAGCCCGCAAATGGGTGTTGAACACCTCAGCATTCAGGAAACCAAAAACATTCCCGTGCTGCTTGGCGAGCGGGATGTAATCAAAACCATCCAATTGCTGCCTGGGATCAAATCGGCCGGGGAAGGCAGCGGCGGGTTCTTTGTACGCGGTGGCGCAACCGATCAAAATTTGATCCTGCTGGATGAGGCACCCGTATACAATGCATCGCATTTGCTGGGTTTCTTCTCCACCTTTAACTCGGATGCCATCAAGAACATCAATATTTATAAAGGCGACATGCCCGCGCAATATGGCGGCAGGCTTTCATCTGTACTGGATATTAAAATGAATGATGGTAACAACCAGAAGTTTGGCGTAAGCGGCGGCATTGGCCTGATTGCCGCGCGCATCAATGCCGAAGGGCCTATTCAAAAAGGCAAATCTTCCTTCCTGATTTCCGCACGGCGTACTTATGCAGATGCTTTCCTGGCCTTATCAAAAGACAGTATTGCAAAAAAAAGCCAGCTTTATTTTTATGACCTTAATGCCAAAGCCAACTATGTTTTAGGCGATAAAGACAGGTTGTTTGTTTCGGGATATTTTGGAAAGGATGTGCTTAAGGCTGCTGATATAGCCGGCATTAACTGGGGTAACACCACGGCTACCCTGCGCTGGAACCATATTTTTAACAGTCAGCTGTTTTCAAACACCTCGCTCATTTACAGCAATTATGACTATAAGCTTAACATTAAGCAGGATGTAAACGAATACAATATTTATTCGCAGATCCGCGACTTTAATTTTAAGGAAGACATGCAATGGTATGCCGGCGGCAAAAACACCATCAGCTTTGGTGTAAACAGCATTTACCATACCATTAAACCGGGCGAAATTTCGGCAACCGGTAACTCTGGCGTTATATCTCAAAGCCTGCAAAACAGGTATGCCCTCGAAAACGCCGCTTACGTTACCAACACCTGGAAAGCAACAGACCGCTTTACCCTAACCTATGGTGTACGCCTGTCGGCCTTTACCATTCTTGGCTCAGGCGATTATTATGATATTGATGCTGACGGGAACATCGTAGGCTCTAAACATTACACTTCCGGCCAGGAGGTAAAAACCTATATAAACCCCGAGCCCCGCATTGCAGCAGCTTTCCAACTAAATGATGTGAGTTCTATCAAGGCATCGTACGCCCGTAATGCACAAAACCTGCATTTGATCTCCAACTCTAATTCGGGTTCGCCAACGGATAAATGGGTAGCCAGCACTAATATCATTAAACCGGAAATTGCCGACCAGTTCTCTGTGGGATACTACAAGGATTTCAACGAACACAACTATGAATTTACGGTTGAAAGCTATTACAAAAAGCTGCAAAACCAGATAGATTACCGCAATGGCGCCAATGTGTTCACCAATCAACCCATAGAAACGCAGTTGCTTTTCGGAAAAGGCCGTTCCTACGGTGCCGAGTTCTTGCTAAAGAAGAAAACCGGCAGGCTTAGCGGCTGGATCAGCTATACGCTGTCAAAATCTGAACGGATGATTGACGGCATCAATAACAACCAGTGGTACAATGCCCGGCAGGACCGCACCCATGACATTGCCATTGTAGCCATGTACAAAGCCAGCGAAAAATGGACATTCTCGGCCAACTTTGTTTACTATACCGGCGATGCTGTGACCTTCCCGAGCGGCAAATACCAGGTTGACGGCGTAACTTATTACTACTATACCAACCGAAATGCCGACAGGATGCCGGCCTACCACCGCTTAGACCTGGGAGCCACCCGGCAACTCAAAAAAACAGCGAAATTTCAATCTGATCTAACCTTCAGTCTTTATAATGCTTACGGCAATCCTAACGCTTACCGCATATTCTTTCGCGATAATAAAACCGATGCAAGCCGTACCGAAGCTGTGCGTACTACCCTGTTCACCTTTGTGCCTTCGGTTACCTATAACTTTAAATTTTAAGCCGATGAAAAACACTATAAAATATATAACCATTATGCTTTTTGCAGCAACTTTAAGCAGTTGCGAAAAAGCCATCGACCTGAAACTGAAAGACACCACTCCGCAATATGTAGTTGAAGGCGTATTAACCAACCGGGCCGGCGGCTGCAAAGTATTATTAAGCAAGACCAAAAACTTCACCGATAATAATGACTTCAATGGGATAAGCGGCGCTACCGTTACCATTGCCGATGATAATAACAATGTTTACCCGCTTACGGCTACGGGTACCGGTATTTACCAAAACAGTACCTTAACAGGCAATCCTGGCCATACCTATCAGCTTGGTGTGAGTGTTGATGGCAAAACATTCACCTCAAGCTGCTTGATGCATCCCGCCGTTCCTTTAGATAGTATTTACCTGGTTAAAGACGAGCTTGAAAATAACAAGGACGGCACCCCGCGCAAATATGTTACCGTGCGATATGACGACCCTATAGCTACCAAAAACTATTATCGCTTTGTACAGTATGTAAACGGCCGCAAAGAAGAAACGATCATGCTGGAAGACGACGAATTTACCAATGGGCAGGAAGTGAACAACAACCTCAGGTTTGATAACAGCAACGATAACCCGGCACGCGATATCCGCCCCGGTAATCAGGTAACCATTGAAATGATGAGCATTGATCAGGCGGTTTACAAATACTTTTACAGCCTCAGCAACAGCGCAAACGGCGATGGCAATAACGCCGCCCCGGCAAATCCGCTAACCAATATTAAAGGCGGCGCGTTGGGGTACTTTAGTGCGCACACAGTGGAGAGGAAGACGTTGATAGCGCCGTAAGCCCCCGTAATCTGGTTCAAGTTTAGCGACAGCGTAACTTGGACCTAAAACCGGGGAAGCATTCTGCTTGCCCGGTTTTAGTTAAAATGCCCCTTATTCAACCCGCTTCCAAATAAGGATTGTTTAACTCAAGCCAAAAGATTAAGCCATTTTAGGACGAAGTAACGCTATCGCTAAACATCGACCAGTAACATTGACAACTTATACATTTCCGACTGCCGACGCAATATTTGTTCACCTGCTGCAGTTAACGCTCTTTATATAAAGATTTTCTCATGGTTTTACAATTAAAAAAAAGGAGCAGACTTATCATCAACATGATCAAATTTACCTGAAAAGACAATTGAGGATATTTAGTATTGTCGTAGAAAAACAGTTTAATAACTACATTAAAAACATCGTAATAAAAACCGTAATCAAGACCACCCCAATTCTTTTTAAAATAAACTGATATATCAGGGCCTAAATTATTGCTAATGATAATACCTCTCCCGCGAAACTCAAGGCCAGAAATTAAACTATATATTGCGTTTACAAGTAAAATCAATTTACGGCCATTTTCGGATTCTTTTTTGAACAAAAAGAATAAGTTAACCACCACGACAAATAGATTAATCAACAAAACAGATATAAAGAAGATATTGAAATTTCCTATTATTTGGCTGATTTTCGTAATTAAAATAAAAAGGGTCACCAAACCAATAAAAGTTAAATAGCTTATCAAAGCCTTAATAAATTTGATCTTCTTATTCGTCATCATATTTTCCTATAAGTGTATATTACGAATATGCGAATTTAAGCCAAGCATTAAATCTGCTTTTAAATCAGCGGTTTTTTTTCCATAAGATTTTAAATTAATGATCTGATTTTAATTCCTAAATAACTTTCGACCAATCAATGGTTTTAAAGGCAATTCACACTTGCTCCCATCATTCAAATAAATTCATAAATTTAGCATGTGCAAGATTACCTTTTATTCATAGATACCGAAACCTCCGGCCTGCCCAAAAAGTGGGACCTGCCCTATTGTGATAACGACAACTGGCCTTATGCCCTGCAGGTGTCGTGGATTGTGTACACCAATGACATGCAGGAGATAAAGCGCGAAGATCATTATATTAAGGATAATGACTTCACCATAAGCCCAAAAGCGTATGCTGTTCATGGCCTTACCCAGGAATATTTGGTTGAGCACGGTGAATGGCGGAGGGATGTAATGAACATGCTGGCCAACGATCTGCTTGAATATCAACCACTCGTAGTAGGTCATTTTATTGAGCTTGACCTGAATGTTGCCGGCGTTGAGTTTTATCGCACAGGAATCACTAATCCGCTTCAAAATTTAAAAACCTTTTGTACCATGCTGGCTACCACCAAATGGGTACAAAACCCGCAGACCAAGTATTTAAGGTTAAACCAACTGTACGAAGTACTGTTTAACAAAACATTCGACAGGCAGCACAACGCCCTTGAAGATGCCGAAGCTACCGCCGAATGCTTTTTTGAGATGCTGAAACGCGGCGATATTAGCGAAGAGAGCGTAGAGCACCAAGAGGTTTACCTGCAAAAAATCCGCTCCGAAAAAAAATACCTTTTACCCGCAGCCATCATTTTAATTTTGATCATCATCATAGCTTTTTGGTTATATGGTTCAACGTCTTGAATTTTTAAGTAAAGTATCCCCTTTTAATCTGCTTCCTACAGAAGTATTGGAACAGGTTGCCGACCAGTTGCAGGAGATCCGTTATAGTAAAGACACGGTTATTTACCAGCAGGAAGTAACCAAAATGCGTGGCGTGGATATCATTGCCGAAGGCGAATACGAATCCTTTTTTTATGACACCCAGCAAAATAAGCGGTTGTTGGAGTATCATCATTCGGGTTACTGCTATGGAGGTATTTCGGTATTGCTTAACCGTAAACAGTCTATCCGTACGGTAATAGCCAAAAAGGGCACAACCGTTTTCTTTTTACATCGCAAAGATTTCCGGTCGCTGTGCAAAGCTTACGAGGATTTTGTACAATATTTTACTGCCGATTTTGGCAAACGGATGCTTGATGATGAGTTCGCCCATTTTTATAAACGTCCGGCAACTTTTGAGGAAAGCTACATAGCTTCCGAACAAATGTACTCGCGTAAAATTGAAAGTATCGAATACCGCGAGATAGTATCCTGCCCTCAAGGAACCCCTGTTTATGAAACGGCCCGCCTAATGGCTAAACATAAGGTAAGCTGCATTTTTATTCGCGATGAACAAGCCAAAATTGTAGGCTATGTGACCGATATAACCCTGCGCGATAATGTAGTTGCAAAACAGGCAGATAACGCCCAGCCGGTTGGCAACATTATGGATAACCCTATCGTTTGCATTAGTACCAACGCTTATGTATACGAAGCTATTTTGATGATGTTCCGTACCAAAACCCGGTATTTACTCATCAAAAACGGGGATGAATTTGTAGGCAGCATCAGCAGGAATAAATTATTGTCCGAACAGGCGCAATCGCCACTGGTGTTTATTCAATCGGTAAAACAAGCCATTTCAGTACAGGAGCTTAAGCGTAAATGGGAATCGGTACCGCAAATGGTTACGCAATTGCTTGGCCGTGGTGTAAACGCCGAAATTGTAAACCAGGTGATTACCACTATTGCCGATACCATTGCCATAAAAGTAATTGAAAGCGTTATTGCAACTATGGGACAGCCGCCTGCCAAATTTGTTTTCATGGTGCTTGGCAGCGAAGGCCGTAAAGAGCAAACCTTTAAAACCGACCAGGATAACGCCATTATTTACGAAGATAAAGCCAACGAGCAGCGTGAGTTAGTGCGCGAATATTTCCTGAGCTTTGCGCAGCAGGTATCCGAAAAGCTTGATCATATCGGCTTCAGCTTTTGTACCGGCGGCTACATGGCCCAAAACCCCAAATGGACGCACTCCCTCTCCCATTGGAAACGCAATTACGAAAGCTGGATGACCGAGGCCGTACCCGAAACTGTGATCCAATTCTCTACCTTTTTTGATTGCCGCTACTTGTATGGCGAGGCCAGTATTATGGATGAGCTCAAAGAATTTCTGGATGAGGAACTGCAAAAACCGTTGGGCAAGATCTTCTTCCACATGGCTAAAAATGCTTTGCAATATGAGCCGCCCCTCACCTTTTTCAAAAACATCAAAACGTTCACCAAAGGCAGCCAGGAAGTTTTCGACATTAAAAAATCAATGACCCCTATCGTCGACCTGGTGCGAATGTACGCCCTGCGCCACCGTATTTTTGAGGTTAATCCAGGCGAGCGGTTGAAGGCGCTAAAAGAGAAAGGTGTGTTCAACGAAAAAGAGGTTCATGAGCTGATCCAGTCGTACTATTTTTTAATGGGCCTGCGCCTCCGCAACCAGGCCTCCCAAATTATCAGGGACCGCACCGAACCCGACAACTACATCGACCCGGACAAACTCACCAAAATTGAAAAAGTGGCCTTAAAGGAGATTTTTAAGACGATAGATAACTTTCAAACAAGGATAAAGATGGAGTTTACGAATAATTTGTTTGGGTAAGGGATGATAAACGTTGGCCTGAATCAATATCACGTTTATATATTGAAATGTGCTGATGGTTCGTACTACACTGGAATAACTAATAATATTGAGCGAAGATTGATTGAGCATCAATCCGGCGAGAACCCCGCTTGCTATACTTTTAAACGACGACCATTGAAACTGGTTTTTAATGAAGTATTTAATGACGTTAATCAAGCAATTGCATTTGAAAAACAAGTTAAGGGCTGGAGGAGGGAAAAGAAAGAAGCTATCATAAACGGCACTTGGGATCTTTTACCGGAATTAGCTAAAGCAAAAAATAAAGGCCTGTTACCCTGAGCTTGTCGAAGGGTCGCGCGCAGAGGCCTGCCCTCCATACTTCGACGGGCTCAGTATGACACCCATTTTTTAAGTTGTCATGGGTAGGCTCTCGAAGCATGACAACCGTTTTATTTTCGTGGGCGGGCCTGTCACCCTGAGCCTGTCGAAGGGCGCGCGCAGAGGCCCTATCTGCCATGCTTCGACTGGCTTGGCATGACGGGCGGTAATCTTACCTTATACCCCCATCTCCTCCAGCCTCGCATAAATCTCTATCATCGCTGCCTGGTCTATCAGGCTTTTGATGCGATGCTGGCCGAGCAGGTTTTTATCGTTCCGTTCCTGTTGCCATATGCGGTTGGCGTCGTCAACAAAAAACTGGACTTGCTTTTTGTCTTTGTCAACACGATATAATTCCTGGTAACCACGAAGTAAAACTGCATTAAACCAATAATTGCCCGGCAACCGGTTGTTACGATAAAAATATTGTTCGGAAGCTTTGGCTATGCGACGGGCCTCGGTCAGGTATTTTTTATCATGGGTGATGTTATAGAGCAGCACATTGGCTTGCAGCATGGTACCCGCGTTGTATGTATAAATGGCCGAATCAATCTTTAACGACGGCACCTTTATGTTATCATAAAACAAGCCGGATGGCGCCTGCAGGTTTTTGTTTGTCCAGTTATAAGCCAGTAAAGCTGTGTCTAAATATTGTTTACGACCTGTTGCTTTGTACAACTGCAAAGCCACCAAAATCCCCGGACCGTTTGAGCAGGTATTTTTACTTTTCCGGTTGCCTTCTTCCCAATAAAAACCACCACCGGCTTCATTGGTATAACCGGTTAGTAAAAAGCGGTAGATCATTTTAGAGGTTTCCAAATACTGTTTATTATGGGTACGGTTATAGGCATCCATCAGGGCAATGGCCACCCACTCGTTATCATCATAAAAACGCGAATCCTGTTTTTCCTTTGCTACCATGGCCTGGTAAGCCGGTGCAGGTGAACGAGGCGAATAATATTGCTGGATAGCAACCATAACAGGCTTAAGATATTGTTTGGAAGGTTCCAGCACTTCCATTTCGTTAGCGGCCTGCACCAGGGCACAAAGCGGCCACAAAAACGAATGGTTGCCCTTATTCTCAACCGAGTCGGTAGTTTCAAGATACAACCCTGTTTTGGTATCAGCAAAACAACTGTTGATATTTTGGTTAATGATTTTTATCCGCTCTTTGTAGCCGGGCGTTTGGGCACTTGTACTTAAGGCAACAGACAGACAAAACAGGCTAATCAATTTAATTTTCATAGATAATTGTATTTAAGACAGGTATAAATCAGATACTAAAATAAGCCATAAAAGTGGTTGAATACTTTTATGGCTTTTATTGTTACAAAGTTGTTGTTTAAAATTTACCGGCCGATTTCAGCGTTGCGGCAGCTTCAACCATCATCACACCGCTTAACTGGGTAGTAAGGTCTGTTGTTCCCGATGGTTTCTTTTTCCAGTCGGGGCTGATCATGAGCGATGGCCGCTCGATACCGGCTGTGTAAAGCGTTTCGGCATTAAATTTCAGGAAGCTGATAAACTTAGTCCTGTCGGTTTCAGCAATATCGGGGTCGAGGGCCAGCAGTGTAAGATACCTGATCAGGATTCCCTTAAATAAACCGCCATCACCCTGCCCTTCCGATTTCAGGATGCCGCCGGGTGAAATATCTGTATCATTAATGCTGGCATTGGCTGTGTTTACCGCATCGGTAAGGTAGGCAGCATCTTTGGTAACATGATAAAGTTCCAATGAAGCCCCGATAAACACGCCCTGGTTATAGGTAAACTTCCACTTGCTGATCTGCCCGTCGCCATTGGCGTTGATACCATCCCAGATAATGCCCGAAGGATCAAGCAGGGTTTTCTTGAGCCAGGTATATAATCTTTTTGCTGTCGCGAGGTCGGCTTCATTTTTTTCCAAAGCATATAAACGGGCTGCAAAGATGATGGCCGGAGCATTTGCAGGTGTATTTTTATAATCCAACTGATTTTTACGCCAGGCTATACCGCCGCCCTGGTTGCTGTTTTCGCCGGTTTGAATATCTGTCCAAAGCGTGTGGGCTGCCGTTAGATAAGCGGCATCCTTTGTAGCATTGTAAGCCCTTAATGTAGCCAGATCCAGCCATTCCATATCATCGTAAAAATTATTGGAAAGACCGCCGTTAGTAGTTTTTATTCCGGCTAAAAGCGAGCTCATTCTTTGCTTGTAGATATCATTATTGGTGCGCAGGTAGGCATCGGTAAAAATATCAAGGGTATGGGCATTAGGCCAGTAATTAAAAGTGGTACTGCCGGCATTGTTCGCCACAAAATAATTTCCGTTTGCCGATATGAAGGTTGTGTATGTTTTTTCCTGTAATGAATCGGCTGTTTCGGCGTACTTATATTGCACCTTTGCCGAAGCTTTGTTGCCGTACAAGGGGAAAGGCTTATCCTTTAAACACGATGAAAAAGTCATGGCTATGCCGCCTACAAGGACAGCAGTAGCTATGTTGAGCAATTTATTTTTCATAAAATATCTTTTATCGTCAACCTGCCGCCATATTTTGGCAACACGGCGGCAGGTAGGCGGTTAATATTATTTAACAGTAACAGAGTGGGTATAAGCAGCAGCATCAGCGCTAAAGTCAACTACGATATCGGCGTTGTGATTATCGGCTGCACCGGTAAACTTAAAGCAGAAATCATATTGCGAGTTGTTAACCGGCACCATGTACCAGAATGATTTGGCTGTATTGGCATCCGGGCGACTGTTATCCGAATTTTTGCTGCCATAAAACTGGGTTGAAGTGTTACCCGCAGCATCTTTAAAGGTAAAGCGGAACTTGTAACGCTCATCCCTACCCCATGATTCCTGGTGAAATACAATAGAAGCGTTATCTATTTCCCATTTACCACCGGCTTTGTAAGGGAGCGGGAACCATACTTTATTATCTGCCGCAAACCATAAACCAACCTCAGTTACTTCGGTTATAGTAGCCGATGCAGATGTAAAGTCAACTACGATACGCTCAACTTTAGTTGCGCCGGTTACGGTAGTGCTACCATCTTTCAGCAGCTTAATACCATCGATAGAGTAAGTAGCAGGAGTGCCTGTGTTACGTTCGGCAAAATGGTAGGTACCTGCTTTTAATGATGTCCAGGCCTCAAAAACACCCGCTGCAGTTTGTTTAAAATGTACCGCTTTGCTTAAGTCTTCGCCGCCTTCGGTTGCCGAACCTGTCAGGTACAGATCGGCAGGAATATCTGTAAAACCCGCAGCACGCTGCACTTCAATAATGCTTGATGCAGTCGCTTTAACCACATTGATACCTTTCGACGACATTACGGTCCATTTCAATTTACCGGTAGCCTGCGGTTGGATCCCGGCTAAATCGGCCACCTTATTCAGGTCTTTGTACGAGATGGTAAGCTTGTTGTAGAGTCCGTTAGCATCTGAAGGAATAGTATAAATTGGCTTTGAAAAATCGCCGCCTTCTTTATCAAAAGCAACCTCGTACAAAACCAGGCCATTGTCTTCGGCATGGGCTTCGGCCCATTCAAATGTGGCCGAACCGGTTACCGGCTCTAACTGGATGAATTTGTTATTTGCAGGAGCAAAAAGGTTGGTTACTGCCGATACCTGTGTATGTTGTAAGGTTTTATCCTTTTTGCAGCCTGTTACCATTAAAATGGCTATGATGCCTGCCATGAGGCAGTATGTAATATTTTTCATGATCGTAATTGATTATAATGTCTTTTTATAAATAATTAATGATTTACCAGCCCGGGTTTTGAGTTAGGTTAGGGTCAACAGCGCGCTCATCGCGAGGGATTGGCCAGAGGTAGTTTTTACCTTTGTCAAATGTGCGCAGGTTGGCCCTGATGTAGCCATTATCAACCGATGCCGGACCAAATTTGGCTCCGTGCGCCCAACCGTTCAGTACGGTTTCGGCAGTATGCCAACGACGGATATCAAACACCCGCAGGCCTTCCATAGCCAGTTCTACACGGCGCTCGTTACGAACTATCTCTCTTAAATCAGCTTGGCTTCCAGCTGCAAAATTTAATGCAGGGGTATCGGTAAAGCCTGCACGACTGCGCAAGGCTTTGATTGTTTTATCCCAAACACCGGCATCCAGCTGGCCAAGCTCATTTTTAGCTTCGGCATACATCAGTAACACATCGGCATAACGGATGAGGATCAGATTCAAACCCGACTGAAAATTAGTGGCAGATGTAGGATCGTAATACTTACGGATATAGTAGCCAGTTGGCGAACTTACCTTTCCGGGAGCATATTCATCAAGCTTGGTAGGAGCAGGATCATCGCCCGGTTTGGTATATATAACCTGTGTTGTGTTATCAGGCTTTTTCCATTGATAGCCATTGTAAACAATAGTATTGGTTAGACGTGGATCGCGGTGAACGT
The DNA here is from genome assembly GCF_014643835.1 of Mucilaginibacter rubeus. Taxonomy (GTDB): domain Bacteria; phylum Bacteroidota; class Bacteroidia; order Sphingobacteriales; family Sphingobacteriaceae; genus Mucilaginibacter; species Mucilaginibacter rubeus. The sequence goes on from NZ_BMKD01000002.1 coordinate 824,435, forward strand.
ACGGATTGTTTTCGTCGTAGCCCGAACCTGCATCAGATATTTTTTTTCCGTTATCCATCAGGTAACTGTCCACCAGTTCCTGAGTTGGCGCAAGTGCATTCAAACGCGCGCCCACAGCCAGCGGGGCCATATCAAAAAAGTTGCTGTAGGTGCGTACAATAGGTACATATTCCAGGTCAAGTATTACCTCGCTGTTATATTCGTTTTGCGGCAAAAACACACCTTCATATGAGGGGAACAAGCTGTATGTACCATTACTATTATCGTTCATCAGCTTTTCGCAGGTAGCAGCAACTTCCTGCCAGCGGTTTTCATATAACAACACCCTTGCTTTAAGGGCAATGGCAGCGCCTTTAGTGATGCGCCCTCTGTCGGATTCTTTATAAGCGGTGTTCACCGGCAAATCGGCAGCCGCTGCATCAAGTTCTTTTAAAACAAAATCCACTACCTGCGCCTTCGGCGTACGTGCAACTGTTTTTGATTCTTCAATTGTAATATCGTGATCAAATAAAGGCACATCCCCCCACCAGGTCTCCAGCATAAAATAATGAAAAGCACGAATAAACCTTGCTTCAGCCTTCATACGGGCTTTCAGCGTTGCATCCATAGCGGTAACCTTATCAACATTCTCCAAAAAAATATTACAGGTTTTTATGCCGCTGTAGTGGAACCCCCACTCCTGTTTGATACGCCCTAACGACGGATCATATGTGCCCGCGGCAAGCGAGGCCACACCCTGGTTGTCACCACGGCCATTGTATGCATTATCCGACGCTCCTTCATTATAAAAGAAATAGTCGTTGTTATACATTTGAGTGTAGGCCGTATTAAGTACACTACCGGCCTTTTCAGTTGTCGTCCAGAAGTTGTTATCGGTAAATTTGTTTACCGGTGCCAGGTCAAGCTTTTTACAGGCCGGTGCCAACCCGGCAAGCAGTAAAAAGAAGGCAATTTTATGTGTTGATTTTTTTTTCATGATGGATAGTATTATAAGGTTACATCTAAGCCAAAACCATAATAAATTGGTGTTGGATAAGCGCGCGCGCTGTTTGCTCCACCTGCACTAAGGTTATTGTTGAACTCGGTCGATTCAGGATCTATAAACTTCATACCTGAAAAAGTGAGTACGTTTTGACCGGATACATAAGCCCGCAGTTTCTGCAAACCCAACTTCTTTGACCATGTAGCAGGTAAGGTATAGCCCAACTGCACATTTTTCACCCGCAGGTATTTGCCATCAAACAGATACATGTCTGACCCCCGCCTGAAATTATTTTCATTTGATTGACTACCGCTGGCTGCGAGTCTTGGGTAACGTGCGTCTGGGTTTTCAGGAGTCCAATAATCTAACTGGTGCTGATAAATAACCTGCGAATAATTTACGTGGAAGGGCTCAACCTGTTCGCCTCTTACAAACATGCTCCGCTTGCCCACGCCCTGTAAAAACAGGTTGAAGTCAAAACCTTTAAACGTAACATTATAGGTAAAACCGAAAGTCAATCGTGGGAATGGGTTGCCCAAAACAAACTTGTCGTTATCATCAATAATGCCGTCGCCGTTAACGTCAACATAACGATTGTCGCCAGGCGAAACAGTTAGGCCGGCTGGTTTAGGGCCTGTTTGGATATCATGGAGATTTTGAAAATAGCCATCGCGTTTTAAACCCACATACGAACCAATAGGCAGACCAACGCGGTTAATAACCTGCATCTCATCGTAAGTTTTTAACTGGTCGCCGCCTTCAAGGTATAAAACTTTGTTTTTACTATCGCCCACATTAAAGCTAAAGGAATGCTTAAAGTTTTGAGTGGTCAAATAATAATTAACCGTAAGTTCCCAGCCGTGGTTTTGCACCTTCCCCGCGTTATAACTTGGCAGCCCGGCGCCGAAAGTTCCGGGTACAACCGGCGGCAACAGGATATCACGTGTCGTTTTGTTGAAATAATCAACCGATACACTTAAACTGTTTTTAAAGAAATTGGCATCAACGCCGGCATTAAACGTTGCCGCGCGTTCCCAACGCAGGTTTGGATTGGCAAAATCAATAGTTATGCCGCCAACGCCGGAATTATTGAACCCGTAAGGATTGGGATTGATTGTTCCATCACCATTGCGGTAGGGCCCATAAGTACGCAGATACTGATAATCGCGCACACTCTGGTTTCCCAAAATACCATATGAGGCCCTTAACTTAATATCGCCTAATTTATCGCGATAGTTTTGCATAAAGGCCTCTTCTGTTAACCTGTAACCGCCCGAAACCGATGGAAAAAATGCGTTACGATTTTGTGTATTGAATTTGGATGAAGCATCCAAACGGAAATCGAACTCGCCGTAGAGCTTGTTTTTATACGAATAGTTAGCCCTGCCAAATAACGAGTTAAGACTGGTTTCTACCGTATTATTATTGGTGTTTGATGACGCCGGGTCGATAACGGTACCTGTAACTGGGGTTCCTAACTCGGGGTCGGTATACTTTAAATAAAGCCTGTTTGATTTATTAGTGGTCGATTCATTAGCAACACCAATAAGTACATCAACATTATGCGATTTATTAAATGTTTTAGTATACTGCGCCAGGAACTGTGCATTGGTAAACAGGTTTTTGTCGTTTTCGTCGTTGGTGTTTCTATCAGCACCGTAGGTACCCGACGGATAAAAATTAACCTGCATTACCCTGCCAAACATGTGGTTTGATAGCAAGGTACCACCAAATACACCTTTTAACTTCAGGTCTTTAGTGATGGAAAGTTCGGCATTAAGATTTCCAAATATGTTATCATTATCGCGTAACCGATAGCCACCTTTTTCGAGTATTCCCAACGGGTTAAACTCGGTAAGCACATCATTGGTAAGGTAGCGGCCCTGGTCGTCTTTGATCTTATAATAAGTAGGTGTACGACCAGCATCAACAATAAGGGTACCGGTGCTGTACGAATGTTCTTTAATTTCGGTACGTGAGTAGGCAAGTATGCCTGTTAACTTAAGCTTACCATAATTACTGGTAAGGTTCATTCTATAATTGTAACGCCTTAAGCCATAATTGGGACCAACCAGGTTACTTCGCTGGTCAGTAACCCCGGCCGATACCAGGAACGTAGTAGTGGCGTTTCCGCCGGTTAAAGCCAGGTTGTGATTTTGCTGCCATGCATCTTTTAAAATTGCATCCAAAAACCATTGCTGATCGCCTTGCTGCTGAAAGTCACGAATTTGCTGCGGACTGTAAATAGGCTGCAAACCGGCATTCACCACAGCCTCGTTACGCAAAATGGCATTTTCATAACTATGCACCGGCTTGTACCCAACATGCGGTGATTGGATGCCAGCCTGCCCATTATATGAAAGCGTTGTACGCGAATTATTTTTTCCTTTTTTAGTGGTAACCAAAATAACCCCATTGGCCGAGCGTGAACCATAAATAGCAGCCGAACCGGCATCCTTCAATACCGAAACACTTTCAATATCTAAAGGGTTGAGCAAGTTGATATCGCCGCCCGTAATACCATCAATAACTACCAACGGGTTATTATCATTCAAGGTACTCATACCCCGTATATTAATATTAGCGTAAGCGCCTGGCTCTGAACTGGTTTGCTGGATGATAAGGTTTGGGGATGTTCCCTGCAAAGCTTGTGTCAGGTTAACCGATGGTTTCGTCTCGATAGCCTTCGAGCTGACCTGGTCAACCGCGCCAATAACATTGGCGCGCCTTTGAGTTCCATAACCAATAACTACCACCTCGTTAAGAGAGGTTCTTTCAGGGATCAGCTGCACGTTCAGCGTAGTTTGGCTACCTACGGGCTGTTCCTTTGTGGTATAACCAATAAAGTTAAACACCAGTACAGCGTCAGCATCGGGCGCATCAATGGTGTAATTACCGTTAATATCGGTTACGGTGCCAATGGTTGTACCTTTAACCCGTACGCTTGCGCCGGGTATAACTAAGTTGTTTTCGTCGGTAACTTTACCTTTAACTTTGATGGGTTGCCTGGGGCCCTGCTCAATACCGCCGGTGCTGCTTTCAATCTCGGGCTTTTCATCAATAACGATAACATCATCGATGATCTTATAGCTGAGGTTGAAGGGAGTCAACACCTGATCAAGGACTTCCTTAATACTTTTGTCTTTAACCCTAAGGCTTATGACATAAGTTGGTTTAAGTACATTATCGGCATAGGCAAATTTGATATGCTTTTGGTTCGAGATCTTATCCAGCGCGTCGGTTAGTTTGGCATTTTTTAATTTGAGCGTAACCGATACCTCCAGAAATTTTTGGCCAAACGAGTTGTTTGCCACGGCCGTAAAGCACATGAGGCAAACCACAAAGCAGGCAAGCGAGGTAATTTTCATTAATATTAATACATGACGAATTACTCCATTTGAAAATAGAGATATATTCATAGATTTGAGAAAATTAAAGTGTTTGAAATTCAAGTGCTTCGTTCTGAATTGGACCTCTAAACGCTGCACTTATTAATAACCCGGCATTTTAGTTTAACCCTGTCAAAATCCCTTTTGAGCAGGGTTTTTTAATGTATTTATGTTATCATAGCTTGTTATTTAGGTTAACTGATAATTGGTATGTCTCTTTTATTAATTGGTTTTATGTTAACAGCCCTTGCCTTTTAGCTGATAAGCAGGGCCCTTTTGCACAGCTTTTCCCTTCACCAGTTTCGATATGATCTTCATGATATTTTCCAGTGAAACATTGGTAAAGTTGGCGGTAATAGAGCAACGTGCCAGGTTAACATCGGCCTTTACGGTTACATTGAAGTGGCGGTTAATGGTGTTGAGCACTTCGGGCAGCGCCATATTTTTAAATACCAATTCACCGTCTTTCCAACTGCTTAGGGCGTTCACATCAACCTGAGCATTTTTTATCACGGATAGCTTATCCTTATCAAAAACAACCTCCTCGGCGGGGATTAAAAATGTGGTTGTACTTTTTGTTGCACCGGCCGGAGTAACTACCCCAACTTTGCCGCTTAAAACGTCAACCTTAATAAAGCTTTCGTTAGCGTAGGCTTTGATATTAAAACTGGTGCCCAGCACCTGGGTGCGCACTTTTCCGGTATGTATAATAAAAGCTTTGGCAGGATCATGGGCTACATCCAAAAAAGCTTCGCCTTCAAGCTTGATTTCACGTTTTTCACCGCGAAAAGTTTCAGGATAAGTAAGCTTGCTGCCTGCGTTTAACCATATCTTAGTACCATCGGCAAGGGTAAAGTTTACAGTTTGCCCGTTAGCGGCAACCAATTGTTTGCTGGCAATAGGATCAAGTTTGTCAAGCAGGGCATAGCGGTATTGATAAGCTATTGTTACCGAAACACATAAGCCTGCAAGAAGCGAAGCCGCAACCATCCATTTTTTTGATTTGCCGGGAGTTTTCTTTTCTGTATTCTCTAAAGCAGCATTGATCCTGCTGTATACACCATCAGCATTAAATTCCACCTCATCACCTGCCTCGTTTTGTACGCTGCGGAGATCGAGCTCGTCGAAATATTTATTTACAAGCTCTTCCTGCAAATGCCTGTCATTTGCACCGGATTGTTTTTTTCTGAAAGGGAATTTTGCCATGGTTTATAATTGCAGGATGCAATAAACCGGGGTACCCCCTAAAGCAATTGAAAATATTTTTTTAGGTCTATTTGCCAAACATATGCAGTAATACCAGCGCCACTACCGATGGCAGATAGTCGGTTAAACCAGTACGCAGGTATCTTAAAGCGATAGTGATCTGATTTTCGACGGTTTTAATAGAAATGTTTAGCCGAGTAGCTATCTCTTTATTGCTGAGATACTCTTTACGGCTCAGGGTAAAGATCTGCCGGCATTTTTCGGGTAACTGAGCTACGCCATCTTCCAATAAATGAGCAATATCATCCTGGAACAATTTACTATCGGCCGAATACTTTTCAACCAGTGTTTCAATCACAGCGAGATCTACCGATGCCTTTTTTGTACGCAGATAAAATAACACACGGTGCCTGATGGCTACTTTAAGATAAGCTTCAAGCGAAGTGATATTTAGCTGATTGCGCTTTGTCCACAGATCAATAAATAACTCCTGCACCAGGTCTTCACAAACATCCTTATCCCTGAAAAGATTATAAGCCGCATAAAACAATTTCGACGAATATTTATGGTACAGAATTTCAAATGCCTTACGGTCATCAAGCCTTAACTGCTCCAATAACCGGGCATCGGGCCACATTTGATATTCCTTATCGTGAAGCATAGCGGCGGTAAAACGGTTTACTGATCGGTAGGGCATATTTACAAGAAAATTTTTAAATAAAAAAACTTTTAAATATTCCACCCACTAAACAGGTTACGTCATCAGCTAATAAAACATAATGAAATAGTGCCGGCACCCTGGTTTTAATTAATTGAATAGTTGCCTTTCTCTTGCCCCACCGCTTCTCAATATCTAACTTTGTATTATGTCAGTCGCCCAAAATATAAAGGTTGCCGTTGATGCCGTAGTATTTGGATATACCTCCAAGGAGGGATTGTCCGTATTGCTCATTAAACGCAATATCGAGCCTTTTAAAAACAGCTGGGCATTGCCGGGCGGACTGGTGGCTGACCATGAATCGTTAGAGGAAGCTATTCAACGCGAGCTGCGTGAAGAAACCGGTGTTAACATCACTTACCTGGAACAACTGTACAGCTTTGGCCAGCCAGGGCGCGACCCGCGTAACAGGGTGATCTCCATAACTTATTACGGGCTTGTAAGACCCGACGCCTTTGTTGTGAGGGCCGCCACCGATGCCAGTGACGTAAACTGGTTCAATATCAAAAAGCTCCCCGCCCTGGCGTTCGATCATACAACCATTATCAGCGTAGCGCGCGAACGCCTAAAAAGCAAAATGCTTTATCAACCCGTAGGTTTTGAGTTGCTTGAAGAAAAGTTCCCTTTCTCTGAACTCGAAAAACTTTACCTCGCCGTGCTCGACCGCCCTATCGACCGCCGTAACTTTAAAAAGAAGATCACCAAATACGGCTTCCTTGAAGAAACTACCGAAAAACAAGCCCTCGAAGGCGCCGGCAGACCGGGTAACCTTTTCCGTTTTAATGAGGAAAAATATTTTCAGTTGAAGAAAGAGGGAATTAGTTTCGAGATATAGCAGGTTCTAAATCTACCTTCTGCTGTCATCCTGAAACAAGTTACCTATGACAACTTAAAAATGGGTGTCATACTGAGCCCGTCGAAGTATGGCGGGCAGGCCTCTGCACACGAGTCTTCGACAGGCTCAGACTGACAAGCCCTCTTTGTCATCTAACCTTCAGAGTCCATTGATTTAATCACTCAACATTACGAGCATACCAAAGATTTATTAAAAAATAATTTGCGTATTAAAAACACATATTTATATTTGTGTATAATTAACGCAAATCAAAAATGAAAACAGGAGTAATTATAGCACGCTTTCAAACGCCATACCTGCATGAGGGTCACCGGGAATTGATAGCTCAGGTTAAGCAGAATCATGCCAAACTGATCATACTGCTGGGTGTTAGCCCCATAAAAGGCAGCCGCAAAAACCCTTACGACTATTACACGCGTGAAAAAATGATCAAAAAAGATTATCCTGAAATTGTGGTGCTGCCCATCAGCGATAATCCGAGCGATAAAGTTTGGTCGGATAACCTGGACAACCTGCTGAAAAGTGTTTTCAATGCCGAGCAGTTTTGTTTGTACGGCAGTCGCGATAGCTTCATCCCCTACTATAGCGGTAAATTTGAAACCATCGAACTGCCCGAGCATGGCGACTACAACGCCACCGAATTGCGCAAACAATACGCCGATAAGGTTTTTGATTCAAATGATTTCCGCGCGGGCATCCTGTACGCTTACTATAACCAATATCCAAAGGTGTACCCTACGGTGGATGTAGCCCTGTTCAGGAATAACCGCAGCGAGATCCTGTTAGGCAAAAAAGCCATCAACAATAAATGGCGCTTTGTGGGTGGTTTTTCTGACCCTGAGGATGCCTGCTACGAAGATGCCGCCAAACGCGAGCTTGCCGAAGAGTGCGGCGAAATGCAAACCACCGCCATGCAGTACGAAACATCGGCCAAAATAAACGACTGGCGCTACCGCAGCGAGGCCGACAAGATCATTACCCTGCTGTTTAGCTGCGACTTTATTGGCGGTGAGCCAAAAGCCCAGGATGATATTGCCGACCTGGCCTGGTTTAAACTTACCGACCTGCCATTGATGATAAAAGATGGCTCCATAAGCGAAGAACACGTTGAATTGTTTAATTTCATCACCGGCAAATACCTTAAAAACTAAAGCCATGAAAAAGGAAAATCTGATCCTCTTAGCCGACGCATATAAATACGCCCACCATAAATTTTACTACCCCGGTACCACCAATATTTACAGTTACCTGGAAAGCCGCGGAGGCATGTTCAACGAAACCGTTTTTTTCGGTCTGCAATATTTTTTGAAGGAATACCTGCAGGGACCGGCCTTTAACCAGGTTGATCTGGACGAAGCCGATGAATTTCTAAAACAGGTTTTCGGGCGTAATGATGTGTTTGATTGCAGCAAGTTTCAATACATATTGGATAAATACAACGGTCACCTGCCGGTGCGCATTAAAGCCGTTGCCGAAGGCACCAGCGTACCCACCGGCAACGTGCTCATGACCATCGAAAATACCGATCCTGAATGTTACTGGCTCACCAACTTCCTCGAAACCCTGTTGATGCAGGCTTGGTACCCCTGCACCGTAGCTACGCTTAGCCACGAGGTTAAAAAGGTAGTTACCCAATACTATGAAGAAACCGCCACACCCGAAGCTTTTGGTGGGATTGGCTTTGTGTTGAATGACTTCGGTTTCCGCGGGGTGAGCAGCGTGGAGAGTGCCAAAATAGGTGGGGCTGCGCACCTGCTTAGCTTTGCAGGCAGCGATAACCTGGCAGGATCGGGCATGGCTATTAAATATTACCATGCAGAGAAGGTATATGGCCTCAGCATCCCGGCTACGGAGCACAGCATTTGTACCCTGCTTGGGCAGCAAGGCGAACTGGAAGTGTTTAAGCATGTGCTGCGCAGCTTTCCCACTGGCGTCATTGCCTGTGTAAGCGATAGCTATAATATTTTCCGTGCCTGCAGCGAGTACTGGGGCGAGAACCTGAAACAGGAGATCCTGAAACGCGATGGTACACTGGTGATCCGCCCGGATAGCGGCGACCCGGTCATGACCTTACTGGAGATCTTTAACATCCTGTTCGATAAGTTCGGCTTTACCACCAATGCCAAAGGCTATAAAGTGCTGCCACCGCAGGTTAGGGTGATCCAGGGCGATGGGGTTAATTATACCGAGATAGGCGTCATTTATAAAGCCCTTAAAGAAAACGGCATCAGCGCCGAAAACCTGGTGCTGGGCATGGGCGGCGCATTACTGCAAAAAGTCGACCGTGATACCCAGAAGTTCGCCCTAAAATGCAGCAGCGCCGTCATAAACGGTAAAGAGGTAGCTGTAGAGAAAAGTCCGGCCGAAATGGACGCCAATGGCAACATTAGCACCAGCTTTAAAAAAAGCAAAGGCGGCCGCCTTAAACTGGTAAAAACTACTGAAGGCTACAAAACCATTCAGCAGGACGAACAACCTGAACTTGCCGACCAGCTGCAAACCGTTTTCGAGAATGGCCATATCATGAAAGATTTTACCTTTGAACAGGTGATTAATACCTTGCAACACCAATAAACCGCATAAACAAAAAAGCTTTATGCTTTAGGCCTTCTGCTTTAAGCTCTTATACAATGAAAAAACTACTTTTTGCCATAACCGGATATGAATACCTTGCCGAAAAAGTGCTTGCCCTTGGCCATTGCGAACGCGGCGAAATTGAAGTAAGCCGCTTTACCGATGGCGAACGCTACCAACGCATCCTATCCAACGTGGAAGGCCGCGAGGTATTGCTGATCGGCGGTACCGTGAGCGACAGCGCCACACTTGAACTGTACGACCTTGCTTCATCGCTGGTAAGTTATGGTGCCGATTCGCTTACGCTGGTGATCCCCTACTTTGGTTACAGCACCATGGAACGCGCCGTTAAACCCGGCGAAATTGTGACCGCCAAAACCCGCGCCCGCCTGCTCTCGGCCATACCAAAATCAAACCGGGGCAATAAGGTGATGCTGTTCGATCTGCATAGCGAGGGTATCCAGTACTACTTTGAGCAGGACCTGTACCCTGTACATGTGTACTGCAAGGATATTGTGATTGAGGCCGCCACCCAATACGGAGGCGACAATTTTGTAATGGCCAGCACGGATGCCGGCCGCGCCAAATGGGTGGAATCATTAGCGAATGATATGGGCGTAAATGCCGCCTTCATCCTCAAACGCCGCCTCAAAGGCGACCATACCGAAGTAAGCGCCATCAATGCCGACGTAGCCGGAAAAACAGTCATAATTTATGACGACATGATCCGCTCGGGCGGCAGCATCGTAAACGCCGCCCTCACTTATAAAAACGCCGGTGCCGGGGATATCTATGTGATCACTACGCATGGCCTGTTTGTAAACGATGGCATTGGGAAGTTAAAGGCCTGCGGAGCTATTAAAAAGCTGATCTGTACCGATACACATGTGAATTGTAAGGATCTGGAGGGGGATGATTTTGTGGAGGTGAGGACAGTGGCGGGGTTGATTTGTGGGTGAAGCGCTAAGAGATTTTTTAAAAGAATTTGTTATTCAAAGAAACTAAGCGATATCAAAGCAAAAAGAGTATTCCAAAAAGAGATCAAATTATGCAAGATATAAGGGACCGTTTTCTTTGGCAAAGCAAGATTAACTATATAAAGGAATCACTCCTAAAATGAGTTAAGCTTTCAGCTTAACTTTATGACAGTTATATCGTTTATTACTATTTAGGCCATGCAAGCAAAATGCTTGAACAGTTTTAGGTTCAAGTCGGGCTACCGCTTCGACCAGAATATATATTCCAGTTTCAGAGAACTGCCCTTGTTGTTCAAACATACAATAAGTAACAGCATTCGTAATTCAAGATTTCGTCTAAGATCTCTTGTACGCTTATATTAACTTTATTCCCAAAAGCCAAACATACCACTCAATCCAAATAAAAAACGATCTTTATTATAATAAAAAATAAAAACTGTTGGCTCAATACTTACAGGCGGTTCGTTATCAAAACCTCCTTGATATGCGTTTAAGAATTTGAAGGCTTTCGTAGCTTTTAATCTCGAAAAGAAGTATCCCGGGTCTTCACTTCGGCCATAAACTAAAACAGGGTGCTTTTTATATTCAAAGAAGCCGTAGTATTTGTCTTTCTTTAAAAGTAAACTATAAAGATCATCTTCTGCCAATGTTGTAAGTCTTACCTGATAGACACCTACTCCGACACTGGATGTAGAATCCTTATTCTTTTGAATTCTTAGCAGAATTGTATTTTTTTTCCTTGAATTAAAATAGCCAAATACAGAATCTATAATTTTTTTTTCAAAATTTTTACGTGGACACAATAAATGGATTTTCTTCGTCTGCCCCATTAAAATGATGCTCCAAAAAACAAAAAATAATAACAATGGAGCAGCAATAATTTTGCTTTTATTGATAATCATAATAAACAAGTTTAGGTCCCAATATTAATAGTTATATATTAATACTTTTTTTGTGTTGTAGTTAAATATTGACGTTGTAAAATCGCATACCGTTCGCGTATTGTTATTCATTGGAAAGTATTGATTTGATATAATGAACTAATGCTCTATCTCTTCGCTGGAGCACGCGTGCCGCGTGTTTCTTTCAACTGATCATGAATGTCTAATTAGGTGAAGTTACAAATTTGTCAAATATCTTTTCAAAACAAAACGGACAAGGTACACGCGACACGCGTGCACCAGTACTAAAACACTCAACACCGCAATCATATATACCGTATCTTTCAAGAATTAACCATAGCTTTAAAAACAGAAATCATCAACACAACCATGCCCACAAGAGAGCATAACCGATGACGCTTATCTATCTCATAAAAAATACCGCTAAATGAACCGGGAGTTAATAGAAAAATACGAGATTAATTTTACCAATAAGGTTATGGACATGGGCAAATGGGGTAAAAAGATTAGTAAGATACCACATACCAATAGTATAGCCAGCAGCTTTTTATATGGTTGGGGGGCGGATGACCTGATTGAAGAAGTAATCCCACAGATAGAAAAAGTACTCAGCGGTGAACTTGCCGAATATGAATCTGGTTCCGATCTTGTAGAAATTACGGTTTACAAAACCATTACGATATTTTATATAGATGATGTTGGGAGGAATTATCCGGAAATTCCTACTACAGAATTAAAAGAACTTGTAGAAGCATGGCGGGACTTTCTGTTACAGCCACCATTTGAGGGAGATGTCGTATTATAATGCGCTTTGCAGTGCTGAAGCTACCCCCGCTGCCGCAAGCGTCCTCGCTTGTGGCCCGTGTTCAGGTCTATAACATGACGATCCGCTTGCATAACTTAGCATGATGTCCACAAGCGAGGACGCTTGCGGGAGCGTTGAATTTATAAACTAATCTATTTCTACCTTAACCAGCCCTTTAACACCAGCATAATCTCGTGCCCCCGCTGCCGCAAGCGTCCTCGCTTGTGGCCCGCGTTCAAGGTCTACAACATGACAAAATACCTTGCATAACTTAGCATGATGCCCATAAGCGAGGACGCTTGCGGTAGCCTTCAATTTATATGCTAATCCAATATTACATCAACTAATCCTTTGATATCAGCATAATCTCGTGCGCTGCTATAGAGATATTCATAATCATTTTCAACAAAACCGGCAACTACCGGATTATTGTGGGTATAATCTATTTTTTGTTGTATAACGTGATTACTCCAAAGTTCAATAGGTTGGTTGTGTTGTTGCCAAAATTGATTTTTTGTATTATTTGAGTTTGCTGCGCCAGCTTTTTTAAATGAATTTAAAAGCCATTCGCGTCTGCTCTCTTGTATATTTTCATCAATCAACTTGATAAGTTGTCTCGATGTTACAGATTTAAAACCACCTATCAACTCCTCGGGTTTAATCCGCTCTGATCGAAATACCAAATGAACATGGCTTGGCATAATACACCAGGCATATACTTCCATTCCCTTTTCATGCACACAAAAATTAAGATTATCTACCACGCAATCAAAGTACAATCGTCGCACAAATACATCAATCCAAAACACCGTGGCAAAACTCACAAAGTACATTCCTTCGGAGTTATGGAATTTATAATTACGACTCATATTTAAAAATACATTTTATCTTTCTCTATCCCAAGCGTCTCCTTATAACCCACATTTAGTTAATCAACCACCTGTTGTTTTAGCATGATGTCCACAAACGAGGACGCTTGCGGTAGCGTTTGATTTAACCCCCTCGCTGGCGCACGCGTGTTAAGGCTGCTTATCTAAGTTGTAAGCCTTACAACTTTTCAAAAATTATGTAATATTCCATTGTTCATATTAATTCGTACACATCGGGTAGAGAAAAAGCAGCACGTTAACTATCAGCAGCGCATAATAACCTACCCGCTTATTTGTTTTACTAAATAAAATCATGCCCAAAAGCGATACAATAAATATGGATAAGTAAATAATATACCACATTTTAGATTGATAAATTGAATAAGCTGAAAAAAAATCACTGCCAAATGAATAATCACTATTTCCGTAAAAAACATTATACAATTCAGAAATATTAAACAGCAAAAAGATAATTGGAATAACATTGATCAGAACTAACTTCAGCGTTATTTGATTTTTCATTTTTCTATATAATTTATGGGGGCGGTGGGTTGATGTATTTTGAGTGTCTTATATTTAAAATTCGGAGTATCCCAGCAGCCGCAAGCGTCCGCCCCACTGGTCGAAGTTTAGCGATAGCGTAACTTCGTCCTAAAATGATTTAAGCTTTCAGCTTAATTTTTGACGGTGGTAATTACTTTACTGCCAGTCGGACTACGCAGGCAAAATGCGTGCATAGTTTTAGGTCTAAGTTACGCTATCGCTAAACTTAGACCAAGTTAAGCTGAATTTACAATGCTTAAGACCTCAGCTTTCGATAAAAGCTATCGCAAGGCTTAAATAAACTACATTAGCAACACTTTCCAGGCATCCATTACCCGGCCGTTATCTAACAATTGTTTGGCTTTTAAATGCAGGTGCAGAGTGTGGGTGTCACTGGTGGCAGCATCAACCAGTTCTTTCATTTCATCGGTTTTGCTAAAAGCGCTTACCTCCTCATGGGATGGCAGCGTTTCAACAAGCCCCAATAGCCCCAGATCATTCCCGGTTAATACTTTGGAGTATTTAACCTCTATTGGAAAAGCATCTACACCGATACCTATGCCGGCGCTGCCTGTTGGTTTGGAAATTTTAAATAAATTATCACTGGTTACCCTGCAATACCAATCGCCGCCTAAACGGGCCACCAGATCTATTTTATGCGGGTCTATTTTATCATTAGCGTCCAAAATAGCTTCGCTGATATGGATCCGTTTCACCTCGGCAATAACCAAATTACCTGCGCCCCCGTTTTTTCCTAACGATATCACATCATTCACTGCACATTCCAATTGAACGGTCGACTCCGCTACCCTCGGTGGCTTTACCGTATCCGAAGCCAATTCGGTAAAGCCCGCTTTTGCAAATTCGTTTACCCCTTTTTTGTAATCCATACTGGTTAAATAGGTCTGTTGCACCATCTCGTAGTTCACAATATTGATCACACATTCAGGCACTTCCAAAACGTTTTCGAGTGTGTGCTTAGTGGTATTATCCCGCGCCCTGCTTGTGGGCGAAAAAACACATATTGGCGGGTTGATACTAAAAACATTAAAAAAACTAAACGGACTTAAGTTAACCTCGCCGCTTTTGTTGATAGTGGATACAAAACATATTGGCCGGGGTGCAATGGCATAGTGCAGATAAACCTGCATTTCCGCCGGTGTTAACGATGCTGCATCAATAGTTCTTAACTTCATTCAAGTTTTATTTAAAGCTTAATCGGCCAACCAGCTATTTCCTTTAATCCGGTACCAACCCTTTACGAGGAGCCAGGCGCCCCCGTTTTATTTAACACCGGCCTGGCCATCCGGCGAACGCCTCCATCTGAAATAAGCATCCAACACTTTAAGCGACGCAAGGTCCGGAACAGGGCCGGTATGCGCCGTTTGGGAAAAGTACATTACTACCGGACGGGCAGGGCTGTAGGCCGGCCATTCGGGCTTTCCGGCACCATTGGGGTCGCCATACTTTGCAAAGTTTGTCCAGTAAGTACTCATCGCATCCGAAATATCCAGGTTTGCTTTAGCCTGCGCACCTGAGGCATTAAGCAGGCCGAATACGTAAGCCACTTCCTGTGCATGCGGCGATCCATAACCTGTCTGCGGGGAACCTGCCGGATACTCGGGGTGTTGATCAAAATAATAATAAAAAACCTTAGATTTACCCCTTTTTGCCTGTAATGTAGCCCAGCTCCAGGTATGCCAGCCAAACGCCGCATCACGTGTTAAGTCGCGCGCGGTTTTTGCTACCGTACCTGTGCCGGGCGGATAAGCCTTGATAAGTTCATCGGCGAATTTTCCATAGCGGTTTTTTACTGCGGCGATATAGTCATCCGTAGTTTTAGGCGGCGAAAAACTGGCTCCTTCATCAGAGTTATAACCAACCAGTATCGGTATGTCGTTGTACTTCCCGGCTTCGTAGAGCCTGTACTGATCATCGGGAATCACCCAACCATCAACAATGGGCCATGCAAGCCCGCGTACGGCAGGGAGCTTATCAGCATCAACTTTTCGCAAACTGTCAATTGAGGGATACCCGGCACCTTTAGCATATGCTTCGCCGGCAGCCTCGGCATCATGCAGCTTTTTCATATTTTCGCCCGGAAAGGTTGTGGTACGCGTTGGGCCGAATGAGCCCCCGCTTTCGGAAATAGCCCCGCGAAACAGTCCTTTAGCCAATGGGCTTGCACATAACATACTAACCGCGATGCCTCCTGCCGATTCGCCAAAAATAGTTACCTTGCCAGGATCGCCCCCAAAGGCCGCGATATTTTGTTTAATCCATTTAAGTGCCGCTATCATATCAAGAAGGCCGTAGTTACCCGAAACGTGGTTGGGGCTTTCGGCGCTTAATTCGGGGTGCGCCAAAAATCCAAGCTGGCCCACGCGATAGGCGATGCTTATCAGCACTACATTTTTTTTTGCCAGATTGGCACCGTTATAAGCCCATTCGGCAGTGCCACCTGCATTGAAAGCACCGCCGTAAATCCATACAAGGACCGGAATTTTGCTATCGGGCGATTTAGCAGGCGTCCAAACATTCAGGTACAAGCAATCTTCACTTTTTCCCGACACAGGGTTGCCCCCCTGCATGGGTTCAGGGGCAAATCTGTCCGCCAGGCGCACACCATCCCATTTCGCGGCGGGCTGCGGAGGGCACCAGCGCAATTTGCCTACCGGAGGAGCGGCAAATGGAATACCTTTATAAACTGTGAGGCTATTTTCAAAGGTACCCTGCAGCAGCCCTTCATTTACCTTAACAGGAGCCGGTTGTGCATTGGCAGCTACCACAGTAAGCACTGAAGCAAGCATAAAAATTAAACGTCTCATAAAATTGCGATTGGTTGTTCAAAACTACCATTAAACCGCTAAATCGCAACTGTGAAAACAAGTATTTTACCGTGCTGGTGCGCGTTTCGCGGGTATCTCTAAACTAATATCAGATAAAGCACATGCGGCACATGTGCACGGTAATAAAAGTTACTCAAGCCTCGGGGCTGACGAAGCGAAGCTTCGTCATATACACAGATAAGCGCAAAGCTAATCTTCCCGGATTTAAGCAATGGTGGCAGTACTTTGTCACCATCAAGACTCCGTCAACTAGCCTCATCTAAAAAACATCAAAAAACGGATAAAAATATGCTAAAAAATCAGCCCCTGTTTGGATTAAGGGTGAAACACTAAACAAATACTCCAAAAAGTTTTAAATACTGATTATCAATAATTTAACTATGTTCCATGCAAAAACACAAACCACTGATTATCAACGAATAACATTTTTAACCTGTTCCGTTATTTTACACTTAAAAAATGGAACACATGGATTTTAAAAAAAAGAAGCACCGGCCTTTTTTCATTTTTTTTTCGGGAATCAAAAAATTGGGACAGCCCATTTGTTACAATGGTTTCTGGCCACAAACGCGCCTGCACATTATTTAAGAAACAAAAAGGGGCAGCAACCTACACCAGGCACTGCCCCTTTTTTGAAAAACTGTAATAAGCAAACCATTTAATACAGACGATTAATCTGCCCGGCTCTCCCCGCTCCCAAATATCATCCTTAGTGCCTGGTCGCGTGTTAAAAAAGCCACCGCCCAGTTATACAAAGTTTTAATTTTATTATTATAATTCACTAAGGACATCAGGTGGATAAATAGCCATACAAATAAAGCCGCAATACCGCTAAGGTGTACCTTGTGCTTAAACAGGTCGACCACGGCATTATGCCGGCCAACAATGGCCATATCTCCCCTGTCGAAATATTTAAATGGTTTTATGGCTTTGCCTTTTGCCATGGCTATAAAGTTCTTAGCGGTATTGCGTCCCATTTGTATGGCAACCTGTGCCAGTTGCGGGTGCCCTTTGGGATAAACCGGGTCGGTTATTTGCACACTGATATCGCCTATGGCGTATATATCTTCAAGGTCTTTAACCCGGTTATATTCATCAGTGATCATGCGGCGGCCTATGCCTAAACTACTTGCAGGGATGCCCTCAAAAGTATTGGCAATGATACCGGCAGCCCAAATCAGGGTTTTAGCTTCAAGTGTTTCACCATCGGCAAAGGTTATCACACCGTTATTAAAATCGTTTACATGGGCATTTAATTTAACTTCAACACCCAACTCAATCAGTGCCTGGCGGGTTTCCTTGTGGGTTTTATCACTCATGGGGGCAAGCAAATCAGGGCCGCCATCAACTATGTAAATTTTACCTTTTGCATTCATTAGCTCGGGGTAATCCTTTTTCAGGATATAGTTTTTCATTTCGGCAAGCATACCAGCTACTTCAACACCAGTTGGACCGCCCCCGGCAACTACTATGGTTAAAAGCTTTTGACGCTCTATCGGATCGGTAGTAATGGCTGCCTTTTCCATTGTTTTAATAAGGCTGTTACGCATTCGGAGCGCGTCATCAATTTCTTTAAGGGAGATGGCATTTTGTTTGATACTCTCAATCCCGTAAAAATTTGTACTTGCACCGGCCGCGAAAACGAGGTAATCATAAGATAGCTCGCCATTACTCAAATAAAGAATCTTTGCCGCAGGATCAACCTTAACCATGGCTGCCATACGGAAACTCAATCTTTTATCCCTGAAAAGCTTACGGAAGGGATAGCTGATACTTGATGGTTCAAGGAAACTGGTTGCTACCTGGTAAAGCAGCGGTGTAAAATAATTGTAGTTATTTTTATCAACCAGGGTAACATCATAATACTTGTTTTTATATAGCTGCTGTGCAATGTTAAGCCCGGCAAAACCGCCGCCAACAATTACTATCTTTTTTTTGCCGCTCTGGGGTGTTATACTTGTCATGATACTTAATATTTTATAGGCAGGTAAAGCAGGATCAGGTCCCGATCTGAAAAATATTCCGGCTTCATTTGCCTCGTTTTTCTAACATAAATTTACTAAAGTTTATGGCAACCAGCCTCATCTTAGTGTAAATATTACACACTTAAAAACTCAACCCATTCCGCTGCATTACCTCACCTATGCGATACAAAATTGCGCAGTAATACCTGATTAAAAATGGCTAAAGTTCTGATGTTTTGGTCTATTTTACGGTTCGGGACAATTAATGATTGCAGTATGACAAATCGCAACCAAAACTGTTAATTCGAAGAAGATTTGAAAAACTAACTAAAGTAATTATTTAGAGTCTACTAATTTCATATAAAATATTTGAATAGAGTTAATAGACAATCTTTGGATTTAAGCTTAGCGCTTTTTGCGTTCCGCTTTTAGCTTTCAAATCCTGATACCTAACGGCTACTTAACCAGGTATTGAAGATTAGAAATATGAATAGGCGCGGGTTTATATTTTAATGAATATCCCTGGCGTGCTGATAACACCGCTTTAATTTCAGACATAATCGATAAAGCTATCTCTTCGGCCCCCTCTGCGCCTATATCCAAGCCTACCGGGCCATAGATGTTGTTCATTTGTGCTTCGCTGATAGATATGCCTGCATGTTCAACTTCTGCCAGCATACGCTCCAATTTCTTTTTGGGGCCGAGGATACCGATATAAGGTAACGATGTCGGTAATAGTTCTTTAAGCAGCGCTATCTCATAGTTATAATTGTGGGTCATCATAACAATAGCCGTACGACCATTGATCTTTATATTTGATAATACCTCAGCCGGTTTGGCAGTTACAACATTTTGAGCAACCGGGAAGCGCTGCTTAATGGCATAATTAGGCCGGCCATCTATCACGGTAATATTCCAGCCTAAAACCGCAGCTATCCGTGTTAAAGGAATTGCGTCGTTACCTGCCCCAACAATCACGAGCGAAATCACAGGTTTAATATGTTCTACAAAGGCAGTATATTCAGTATCAGCCTGGTAAAACCGTATTTCTGATCGCTGTTCCTCCAGTACCCTTTCGGCATCACTTACCAAAGTAACCTGGTATTGCAGGCGCCCGGGATGGCTTATCGTAAGTTTATCTTCGGTAAGGCAAAGGCAGGTACCGGGCTGTGGCGCTTTTCGGTCTTTAATAGAAAATACCGTTGCAAGTACGGCATGCTGACCATTGCTGACGATATTTTTCAACAGACTAATTGGGTTATTGATATCGCTGGTTATGGGTTCAATGAGAATATGGATAATACCGTTGCAACCCAATCCTACGCCCAGCTTGGCATCATCATCGTCGGTAGTATCATAGGTTACCAGTAAAGGTTGCTGCTGCAGGATCACCAGGCGGGCTTTGCGCAGGGCATCGCCTTCCAAACACCCGCCGCTGATGGCGCCGGTAAGTTGCCCGTCCTCAGTAATCAGCATACGTGCACCGGCCCGACGATAGGCAGAGCCTTCCACCAATACAACAGTAGCCAGGGCAGTTTTTTTTCCCAGCGCATATGCCTCATCATAGGCAGCAACAATATCAATGATCTCTTTCATCAGCAGCTTTACAGCTATATCAGTTTGTCGGGTGTTATGGGCAGTTCCCTTACCCTTTTGCCCGTAGCGTTATAAATGGCGTTTGCCAAAGCAGGAGCTACCCCTATCAACGAAATTTCGCCAATACCTTTGGTGCCTACCGGATTCAAAACCGGATCGGGCTTATCAATAAATATAGCTTCTATCTGCTGGATATCGGCATTTACCGGCACGTGGTAATCGGCAAAGTTACCGTTAATGTAGCGCCCGTAACGCTCATCAAAAACAGCTTCTTCAGTCATGGCCATGCCAACGCCACCAACCGCGCCGCCAATCATCTGGCTGCTGGCGGTTTTGTGGTTAACTATTTTTCCGGCATCAACACAGGCTACAATCTTCTTGATCTTTACCTGCCCTGTAAGCGGGTGTACATGCACTTTGGCAAAATGCGCCGAAAACGAGTACATGGAATATTTTTGCGCTTCTGGATTGCCTTTTGATTCTTGTGTAAGCTCAACCGAGGGCATATTGTTTTGCTTTAACACAGCAACGTAATCAATAGGCTCCATACTATCGGCAGGTTTGCCGGCCATGGTGTACAGCTTCTGTTTTAAAGCCACACACACATCATGCACCGCCGAACCAACAGATGATACCGTTGCCGATCCACCCTGCGTTGGCGCATTAGGAAAAGCCGAATTGCCCAGCTCAAACGTGATCTTATCCGCGGGAATCCCCAAAGTATCAGCAGCTATCAATACCATCGATGTGCCGGTGCCTGGGCCAATATCGCTCGTCGCACTCTGAATATTTACGCTACCATCAGCCATTAACTTTATTTTAGCCATGGCATTGCCCCGGTATGCACCAAACGCACCGCAGCCTATCCCGTAGCCTACCAGCCATTCGCCCTCTTTATTGGTACCAGGTTGTGCTTTACGATCGGCCCAGCCTATGGCCTCGGCCCCTTTCTGGTAACATTCCTTTAGGTATTTGCTCGACCATGGCTTGTTCCGTTCAGGATCGGTATCGGTATAGTTTCTTAGTCTTAGCTCTATGGGATCGAGGTTAAGCTTGTAAGATAACTCATCCAGCGCCGATTCAAGTGCGAAAGAACCTGTAGCCTCCCCCGGACCGCGCATAGGCGCAGGTACGCCTACATTTAAAGGCACTACCTTGTAAAGCGTATTTACATTAGGGCTGTTATATAAAAACTGCGATACATTTACTGCCCCCTCAGTAAATTCCTCATACACTGCCGTTTGCGAATGCGATTCATGGGTAATGCCAATCAGCTTACCATCGGCAGTTGCGCCCAGTCCTATTTTTTGGATGGTTAAAGGGCGATAACCTACCTGCGTAAACATCTGTTCGCGGGTAAGTGTAAGTTTAACCGGGCGTTTTACCAGCTTGGCTGCCTGTGCGGCTGCAATTTCATGTGGCCAGGTACGTAATGAAGAGCCGAAAGCTCCACCAACAAACCTCGAATTGATCTGCACATTATCGGGGTTAAGCCCGAACGCCGCAGCAATGGATCGCTGGGAACCTTTTACCCCCTGCGATTTGGTATACAGTGTAACCTTATCATCCCCATCCCAAAAAGCGGTGGTGACGTGCAACTCCATAGGGTTATGCACTTCGGTAGGAAGCAGATATTCCTCCTCAACCATTACCGGGGCATTTTTATAGGCATTTGCCTCACCGCGCACATAATCTTTATAATTACCTTTTTGCGGGGTTACTCCTTTATCTATGTTTTTATGAAAATCAGTTTCAAAAGGCTCCGTATTGTAAGTTGCTTTAACCAGGCTTGCCGCATAGGTAGCACGTTCAAAGGTATCAGCAACTACCAGCGCGATGGGTTGCGCGTTAAAGTAGATCTTATTATCATTAAATAACTTAAGCCCGCGTACCGGCCTTTCGGCTCCGGCCTGATAACCCGGTACTTTTGGCGCATTAAATGGCGTAATGACAGCAAGCACCCCCGGCGCACGCTCGGCAGACCTGGTATCAAGTGCAGTTACTGTACCAGAAGCAATGGTTGCCGATACCAGCACCCCATAGGTGAGGTTGGGGACTTTATACTCACCGCTGTATTTAGCTCCGCCGGTTACTTTTAACCGGCCATCAACACGGCTTAAGGAATCGCCAATTGCGTCTTTTTTCATGAAGATCAGTATTAAATCTATTAGCTAAATAGTTGTTAATTTATGATGCAAGGCCGGTGGCCAATTTTAAGGATTGTACAATAGCATTAGGTGCAAGCTTTAACTTAAACTTGTTGTACTCATAAGCTTTAGCTCCCTGCATGGCAATTTGCGCTGCATGCTTAAAATTATCTTCATTAACAGCTTTACCTTTTAAAAATGTTTCGGCAGTGGATAAACGCCATGGCTTATGTGCTACCCCACCCATCGCCAACCTTGCGCCTGTAATGGTATTATTTTCGATATGCAAGGCAGCAGCCACCGAAACCAGGGCAAAGGCATATGATGTACGGTCGCGGATTTTTAAATAGTAAACGTGTTTGTTATAAGCAGATGATGCTGTGGGCAGATCAACTGAAGTGATCAGCTCACCTTTTTGCAGGGTATTATCAAGTTCGGGATGGTCGCCTGGCAAGCGGTGAAAATCACCAATCTTAATGGCTCTCGGGCCTTTTACACCCGTTACGTGGATGGTGGCATCCAATGCGGCCAGCGCCACATTCATATCACTGGGGTTAACGGCAATACATTTATCGCTGGCGCCAAAAAGGGCATGCATGCGATTAATCCCCTCCAACGCTCCACAACCGCTTCCGGGTGTACGTTTATTGCAAGGCATGGCAGTATCAAAAAAATAAGGACAGCGGGTGCGCTGCATAAGATTGCCCCCAACGGTAGCCATATTGCGCAGCTGCGGCGAAGCACCGGCATTGATAGCCAGCGCCAGCAACGGGTATTGCGCCTTTATATAAGCGTGCTCAGCAACCTCACTATTGGAGGCTAAAGCGCCGATGTGCATACCTGTGGCCGTTTTTTCTATCTTTTTAAGCGGGAGGCGGTTAATATCAATCAACTTATCCGGTACTACCAATCCCATCTTCATCATATCAACCAAATTGGTTCCGCCTGCCAAAAAGTAACCGTTTGGTTCTTTTGCCAATGATTTAACGGCGACAGCCGTTTCGGCTGGTCGTGTGTATTGAAACTGGTTCATACCATACCTCCTTTAACTTCCTGAATAGCCTTAACAATATTGGGATAAGCGCCGCAACGGCAAATATTGCCGCTCATAAACTCCCTGATCTCTGTTTCAGAACCGGAATGGCCTTCTTTAAGCAAAGCCACAGCCGACATGATCTGTCCCGATGTGCAATATCCGCATTGAAAACCATCATGCTTAATAAAAGCCTCCTGCATAGGGTGCAGCTCTTCCTCTTTGGCAAGGCCTTCAATAGTGGTTATCTTTTTACCATCATTTGTTAATGCAAGACTTAGGCATGAGTTAACGCGTACGCCATTTACATGCACCGTACAAGCGCCGCACTGGCCGCGGTCGCAACCCTTTTTGGTACCCGTAAGGTCGAGGTATTCGCGCAGCACTTCCAGCAAGGTCACGCGCGGTTCAACCATCAATTCATGTTTTACACCGTTCACCTCCAGGTGCAGGGCTTGCTTTTCAAAAACGCCGGCAAGTTTCTCATCCCATTGGTTTTCGGCCGCTTTAACTACAGTACCCGGTGTTAAGGCAATGGCCGTTAACAGCGATGTTTGCTTAAGAAAATCACGGCGCGTTCCGTTTGAATTGTCTTCGCCGTCGGTTGGAGTGCAGGGCTTTGTTGTAGACATATACAGCGATTTATAATTACACCAAGATAGCACTTTTAATATCAATAACTCCGTAACAAATTTGTTTTGAACAATGAAAAATCCAATTATTCAATCGCTGCGCTTTTAATATTTCTTCTAACAAAAGTTTAGGGCTAACTTTAAGCAAATACTTCACAATGAAAATGATCCCACTTTTTAAATGCCGGGACTTACACCAGGCCGTTGGTTTTTACACTAACGTGCTTGATTTCAGGCTCAAATACCCAGAAGCCACCGCTGACGACGGCGTTATTGACCTAATAAGCGAATTTGGAGAGCTGCAGTTATCAGTATATGAAAGCGACCACTTATTTGGTTCGGTGGTAAATGTTTGGGTTAATGATATGGATAGCCGGTTTACATATTACCTATCCCGCGGGTTGGATACCTCAGTTAAAAAAGAATCGCCCGTTCACCAGGGACCAACCGACCAAACCTGGGGAACGCGCGAGTTTTATGTTACGGATACTGACGGCAATACTTTACGGTTTTGCCAGCGGCAACGGTAGATATTTATTGAATTACCCTAATCCCGGCTGGGGCATTAATCACCGATTTCACTTTACCATCAGCCTGCTTAACATGTTTAATTTTCACAATACCATATGGCGTTGGATAAGTACCTTCGACAAAGCTCAGATCGCCCAAATGGGGTTCAATCTTAATTACCTTACAACCCGGCGCTATTACCTTTACACCCAATACATACTCGGTTAACCACGGTGTTGGCCCTGATGCCCAGCCATGCGAAAGGCTATGCCTGAAACCTTTATAACAATAAGCGCCATAATCACCATGGATATCTTTTTTACCATCGGGCACCAACTCATCTATCCGCGAAGCGTTGGGCAGCCAGTCGATATTAAAATCTTCCCAAAAAGTAGTAGCGCCAAGGTTCAGCATCGGTCCCCAAAAGTTACGGATAGCATCAATGCCACCCTGGTAGTCGCCGGCTTTGGCTTTGGTCAACAGCATATAATAACCAAAAAACGTTGAGTAATTGTGTACTCCATCTTTAGAAAGAATATCGTTTGCTTTTTCGGCAGGGAGTAAACCCGATAAGCCCAATAAGGCTGCTGCCTGTTTTGAACCGCTGGCATCCGGCACATTATTTTTTAGTTTAGCAACCGCGGCTTCGCATTTTTTGGCGGTGGCCGGATCTTTCAATATTTTGCAGAGCTCGGCACCGGCATTCAGGGTCATCACCAGCATGGCCTGTAAGCCGGCATGAATAGCAGGTTTATTTTCGCTCGATGGCCAGTCTAAAAACCGACCGGCACCGTCCAGCTTTTCGCTGCCGTTTGCATCAACCTGTACAGCGTACTGATCCAGCAACTTTACCAGGTAAGCTTTCTGCTGCTGCAGATATTTCAAATTACCGGTATGCATATACCAATCGCGTTGGATCAGGATCCACCACATGGAATAGGATACCATCCCGTTCATGTAGCCCGGCAAAGGGGTAGTGTTCCGTGCCAGATCAAGGCTCTTTGACACCACCGGATTATCGCCAAATACAGCGGCAATGGTTGATGTTTCGGGATGCATATCACCTACCCAAACCAGCTTATCGCGCTTGATTCCGTCCCAAAGATAATCCTGCATGTTAAGATGGACGGTGTACGCACCGGTAAGCCAGATTTTGTTAAGCAACGTATCACTGCATTTAAATGAGCCGAGGTAAGGGATATCGCGGTAAACAAAAATGGCCCTTGCTTCTTTCAGCTTAAGTTGACTGTTATCATCCACCAAATCTATCCGTACAAAACGAAAACCGGTGTTGCCGATTTCCAGCTTACCCAACCATGGCAGGGACACGATCATGTCGCGCATAGCGTGGTCGTTAGTAGCGCCTTTTATGGTATCGATATCTGACATAGCTTCGCTCGCCGATTCGCCAAAACGGATACGCACCCTCACCGGCTTGCCACCCCTCGACTGATCGGTTACCAATTGCAAACCGCCGTGCAATTCCTTACCAAAATCAAGCAATAAACCGGGCTTTCCCTTTTCATTACTTTGAAGAATGCACAAGTCATTACCTGAAAGATTGGCTTGTCCATCACCTTGCTTCAGCAGTTTTTCGGCATTGATAATATTGGTAGCGGCATCAGCCGATTTCCAAAGGATGCGGATCGGAGAAAGATATTTCCTCACCGTTTCTGTCGATTGCGCTTCGGCAGATCGCTTAGCATCAAAAACCGGAGGAAGCTTTTGGGCCTTGCAAATAAAACAGATGATAGTCAATATGAGTATACCGATGATTTTCTTCATGTGAAAATACCTTTTTGCCTACTTTTATAATTTCCCTCTGAAGAAGGTACACAATGGAAAATGCCACAGCAAAGGTGTATTTCGCACTGCTTTATTAGTTGCCCGGTTAAACATAGTCTTTTTCATCGATTCAAGTTCGTTAACCGCGCTTTCTTTGAAGATATTACCGAAGACTAAATACCAAATGATACAGATTTATCGTAAAAGCTGGTAAGTTTATAATTAAACAATACTAACGCTTTCATCATGATCTGGCATCCTGTACTATCTTTTTTAATACATTATATTATCGATTGTATTTAACGCTCTCCTCTGGAGATCTTACTTCAGGAACAAGTAAAAAATGTGCCGAAGGTGCAAAAGGTTTGCATGGCAATAGGATTATCATCTGCAACTAAACTCACCATGAGCAGGCCGAATAATATTGCAGACATAATCATTTTACGTTCCGCTCACGGTCTTCCGTTTGCATCCGGAAGACCATATGAGCCGAAAAGTGTAATTTAAACGGGGATCTTATCTGAAATGTGACCTCAGCATCCAGGCCATGCCTTCATGTGTTTCCATAAGGCCGGTAATAAAATCACTGGTACCGGCATCATTGTACTTGCTAACAAAAGGATCGATATTACCGCGGATAAACTCGATGATGCTTTCATGGTCTTCAAGCAATTCTTTCAAAAAACCAAGGCTATCATTTTTATGATCAAGTTTTTCGGTTAAATGGGTAAGTTGTAATAATTGGGTTAAAGTAGCAGGCGCGTAATGGCCTATCTTACGGATGCGTTCGGCCACGCTGTCCATAATTTCATCAAGCTCGTTGTATTGCTGTTCAAAAAACACATGCATTGAATGAAAGTCGGGACCTTCAATATTCCAGTGGGCATTACGGGTTTTGGTGTACAGTACAAATTCGTCGGCTAATAATTTGGCTAACTGATCTGAAACGACCTGGCGGTCGGCTTCGTTAATTCCGATGTTTGTTTTCATGATATATGTAATTTGTGATTGCTATTTCTTGTTATAACTTATTCATATTGGGGCGAATGCTTACACATGCTGAACTGTGTTTTTACTGGGCCAATATAACGTAAATGCGGTTACCTCAAAGTAAAAAATAAACAGTGCATGATGATCATGGTATGTGTATGACAAATCCCAACCAATAGATGACAGTACAGGCGTGATAAACACCATCGCCCCGCAGATTATGACTTTCATGCTATGTAGTTTTTTTGGAAGTGTCATCATACAATTTAGTCAGTACCACATTTACAACTGCATCAAATTAGTGAAGCGGGCAACGGCAATCATCAACGCTCTTTTCAGGTAGAGATCTATCAGGACAGGATCATTTCAATATGGTCGATACCATCTTCATCATAAATTTCACCATCAATTTTAAAGCCCGACTGTTCATAAAACTTGACAGCATAGTACTGTGCCCCTATCCGGATAGGCACATCCCCATAGATCTTTTTAGTTTGATCGATAGCGGCCTGGGTTAGTATTTTACCTACACCTGTACCGCGTACTTTTTTGCTGCTAACTATACGCCCAATTGATGCTTCGGCATATGATTTACCCGCGGGTACAATACGGGCATAAGCCACCAGTTCCTGATCATCATCAAACAATAACAGATGGTGGCAAGCGTAGTCTTTATCATCGGTGTCTAAAAACACACAATTTTGTTCAACTACAAATACCTCGCTCCTGAGCTTTAGTAATTGGTACAACTCGGTAACGGTTAAATCGTTAAAAGCTTTGCAAATTTGAGTGTAGTTCATGGTGTTTGATTTTTCTCTCGCAAAGGCGCAAAGTTTTTTTGCCGATTTGCTTGTGTCGCTAAAGTAAATATTTCTGAGAAAAGCAGAAAGTATGGCCAGTTACTTAAAAAAAGTCATACCGAACTTGTTTTGGGAATGCACAGAACAAGCCATCTGTTAAACATCCATCAACTTAGCATGTGGGCGCCTAAATAAAAGTGATGCCCAGTTGCTATATAAACTGCCACTTGTAATAAAGAGGCATTACCTTATCCCGTTGAAATCACATTTTTTTCAACAATCCCTTATTGCAACCTGGTAAAAAATTATTTTCGCAGCCTGATAAATTAATCATTCTATTACCCAACATGTCTGCATCTCATTCCCTGTCGCCGGTACAGGTCGATCTTGTACGAATTGTTTCAAAATATGTGTTGCTTGAAGAAAGCCGGAGAAATTTAAAAGGCCGCTGCCCTTTCCATAAAGACCAGGCAACCTCCCTGATGGTATCGCCCGAAAAAAATATTTTTCAATGCTTTGGCTGCGGTAAAGGCGGCGGCCCTGTTGAATTTGTAATGGCCATTGAACACAAAACCCGCGAAGAGGCAATTCAAATGATTGCGGGAACTAATTAGGGAAAACTTAATACAGCTTTTTAACCGCCTTCATCCACTCCCGGGCAATAAGTTCATGCCCTGCCGGCATGGGATGAACACCATCCCAGATCCAATGCTCAGCTTTGGCTTTTTGCAAGGCCTTATTAAACACATCCTGCAAAGGCACAAAAATGGCGTTAAATTTTGAAGCAAGTGAGTTAACCATAACCTGTCGTTTTTGAACTTCAGTTGTCCATAGCTCCGGGTTCTTGCTTACCATACCAACTGGTAAAATAAAAGGCTCTAACATGATCAGCTTAACGTCGGGTAACGCAGCTTTGGTTTGTGTTAACATCCTATCATAAGCATTGGCGAAATCTTTGGCGGTTGCTTTATCGCCCTGCATAATTACCCTGTGCACATCGTTAATGCCTATCAGTATGCTTAATACATCGGGCTTAATATCCAACGTATCCTTTTGCCAGCGTGCTGCAAGGTCATTTACGGTATTCCCGCTAATGCCCCTGTTAAAAAATTGGTAATCACGGCCGGGATAGTCAAAATTAATGCGGGCGGTTATCAGGTAAGCATAGCCCTGCCCGTAAACATGGTTCCAGTCTTTATCATAACTACGACCGCCATCGGTTATCGAATCACCTTGAAACAGGAAGGTTTTGCCTACGCCATCATCGGGAAGATATTTATCATCTGTGCCAGATGCTGATGCCAATCCTGGTGCTGCCACCACCGCGGCTCCGGCCAGCGATGCTTTCTTTAAAAAATCTCTCCTGCTGTTACTCATAAGCTGCTTACTAACTGGTATGATTTGCCTTTTTCTGTATTGATCACCAACTCATACCCCTCTTTTATTTTAACAGGAGTAACACTTAAACCTTTAACTGTCAGTTTAGATTTAGATAAAACACGACAGGTGCCTCCTGCTTTTGATAAAATATCGGCGGTCACAACCTTGCCCGCTGCCCATTTCATGTCAACTACAAATGCGCCCCTTGCTACCAAACCTTTAATTTCACCATTTGCCCAGGCATCGGGCAATGCAGGTAGCAGGTGTACATTACCGTTCTGGCTTTGCAGCAGCATTTCGGCCAAACCAGAGGTGCCACCAAAATTTCCATCAATCTGGAACGGCGGATGGGCATCAAACATATTTGGATAGAGGCCCCCACCCTCGCTGTAGTTGTATCCACTTTCGCCGGTTAAGCGCAGCAGATCGCGGTAAAGTTTGTAGGCATGGTTGCCATCTCTCAACCGGGCCCAAAGGTTTACTTTCCAGGCCAGGCTCCAGCCGGTGCTTTCATCACCGCGTAACTCTAACGATCTTTTAGCCGCGGCTGCCAACTCAGGATTTGTAGCTATCGAAATTTCATTAGCCGGGTAAACCGAATATAAATGCGATACATGGCGGTGATGCGGGTCAGGCGATTCCTGGTCTTTGTACCATTCCTGCAATTGGCCTTTACTGCCTATCTGATACGGGATCAGTTTAGCTTTTTTGGCGATAAGCGAATCCCTGAAAGCTGCATCAACGCCCAGTACCTTAGTTGCTGCTATCAGGTTATCAAACAGATCGCGGATGATGCCCATATCCATTGTAGTAGAAACAGAAACATCCCCGGTTTTACCCTCAGCATAAATAAAATCATTTTCGGGCGACATAGACGGTGCAGTTACCAAATGGCCCTGACCATCGGGCACTAACCAATCAAAAGTAAATTCGGCGGCGCCTTTCATTAAAGGGTAAGCTGTATTTTTTAAAAACGCTTTATCGCCGGTATATAAATAGTGCTCCCAAAGATGACGGGTTAGCCAGTCGCCACCCATTGCCCAGTTTGCCCATTTAGGGTCGCCATGACCAAGGTCGCCTACGGGGTTAGCCAAAGCCCAGATATCTGTATTATGGTGGGTTACCCAGCCCTTAGCATGGTAGAAATCTTTAGCAACACCAGCGCCCGTTTCCGACAATCCTTTGATCAGCTCAAATAAAGGCTGGTGCATTTCAGACAGGTTACAATCCTCTGCCATCCAGTAGTTCATTTGCACGTTGATGTTGCTGGTATAGTTTGAGCTCCATGGTGCACGTAATTCTTTATTCCAGATGCCCTGAAGGTTAGCAGGAACGCCCGGTGTTCTGGAGCTGCTTATCAACAGGTAACGGCCATATTGAAAATATAAAGCTTCAATGCCAGGATCAGTACCATGATTCTTATTGTAAAGCGCAAGTCGTTCATCAGTAGGCAATTCGGCATGACTGCCCTTGTTATCGTTAATTTTAAGGCTTACCCTGTTAAAAAAACGATGATAATCGGTCAGGTGGGCGGCGAGCAACTGTGCATAAGGTTTGGCAGCAGCTTTATCAAGGTATTTGGCCGCAACCTTTTCGTCGCCATCAGGGCATTGGTTGTATGCTTTAAAACTGGTGGCTGCGGTAACATACAGCGTTAAACTTGATGCCCCTTTTACGGTGATCCCGCTTGTATCGGCAGTTATTTTACCATCACTGCTTACGGCCTTTGCCAACACCTCATAACGCATACCCCGGCACTTATCATCATCGGCATAAACTATGGGATTTTTTGAATCAACATAGCTTGGCTCAACATGTGCTGGGGCCTTGCCGCTTAATTGTAGTATATTTTTATTCAGCACCTCTTTTTGAAACCTGAGCTGGCTGTTAGTATTTATTTTAAGATTTAACTGTTTAGGCTTATCGGCAGTAAACCGGATCACGATCACCTTATCGGGTGCCGAAGCAAAAATCTCGCGTTTATAGTTTACACCGCCAATCGTATATTTTGTTGTGGCAACAGCATTACCGATATTCAGGTCGCGGTAATAGTTTGCACTGTTAACTCCATTATATGATTGTTTGATATGCAAATCGGCCATAGGCAGATAGCTTTCAGAGTACAAACCCTGCATCTTTTTTGTCAGTTCATGCGCCTTTTGATAATCGCCTTTAAATAATGCCTCCCTCACTTGGGCCAAATACTGAAATGCACCGGGATTTACATTTTGCTTCACCGGCCCACCCGACCATAAAGTTGATTCATTGAGCTGCAGCAATTCATCATTAACCCCTCCAAAAACCATGGCACCCAACCGGCCGTTGCCTATGGGCAAGGCTTCCGTCCATACCTTTGCGGGTTGTTTATACCATAAAGTATTGTTTTGGGCGTTTGCGTTAAACGCAACCAGTTGCATGCATAGTGGTAAAACTGCAGACAGGAGTGCTGCTTTCAGAGCTTGGTTCATAAAATAGGTTACAATTGTTTTTACAAGTATAACAACGGGATATCTATAAAAAATAATGCTTATTGGCATTTTTATATCCAAAACGGTTAGTGCTCAATAAAAAAACCCGCTTTGCGGGCGGGCTCTCATCAGTTAGTAGTTAGTTATTGTGTAATTATCTTCTTTCGTTATAAACCTGGAACTCGGCTATTGATACCTGGTGATCGGCCTTATCTATCGAGATCCGTACTTTACCAGCCCATACCCTGTCAAAACGATGAACTTTAATCTTGTTAGCATTCTCACCGTCAAACAATGGCTTCCAGCTTCCGTTAAGGTAATATTCTAAACGGTAATGTGAAATATTCGGCTTTTCTTCGGCAATAACAATGGTATTCAGGGCCTGGTCTTTCTTAAAGTCGATCTCGTACCATGGATTCTTAACTGTTGGGTTTGATACCCATGAACTATGAAAATCATCATCGTTCGCAAAATCCATAATGGCCGAATCATCGCTCCAGCTTGAACTTGCCGGTTGATTTTTAGCAATATTTGATGAGATGATAGGCGCATCCAGTTGAGAGAGTTTAGCAAGCGGACCTTCGTTTTTCCAAAGCTTGCCGATCTCCTTAAGCGCGGCAAGGGCGTTATCGTCAAACAAGCCATCGCGATTAGGCGCTACATTCAGGATAAAATTGCAGTCAACGTTGTTCAACGGTTTCAGGATATCATTAACCAACTTGGCAGGTTCTTTAACCTGGGCTGCCGGGTGCTTTGTTTCCCAAAACCAGGTTGACTGCAGCGGTAAACAGGCAATGGCCGGCATGCGGTTATCTTTAGTTGATACACGTTGCCCTGCACCCATTTCATAAGTTTTGATATCGGTATAATACATGCCCTCGGCGGGGTATTTGGCTCCGTTAAGGTCCATTACGAGGCAGTTTGGCTGTAATGATTTTACCAGTGTGTAGATCTCTTCAAACGGAACATCATCATACGAGATCCTGGACCATGGGGCATCCCATCCGTCAATGATCAATGCAGAAACCTCGCCGTATTTGGTCATCAGTTCTGTGATCTGTGCTTTTACCATTTCAATATGCTTTGGCGTGATCATGTTTGGCCTTAACCTGTGATGGGTATCCAGAATAGAATAATACAGGAACACTTTTAAACCGTTAGCCCTGAACGCATCGGCATATTCTTTAACCACATCCTTTTTCAGCGGACTGTTCATTACGTTATAATCGGTTGTTTTGGTATCCCAGATACAAAAACCGCTGTGATGTTTGGTAGTGATACAACCGTAAGTCATGTTGGCCGATTTTGCCGCCTTTGCCCATTGATCGCAATTGAGTTTTTTTGGATTGAAGATGGTTGGCAATGCTTCCGGATCGGCCCAGTCCTGATCCATATAGGTTGGGATGTTAAAGTGGATAAACATGCCAAAACGCAGGTCGACAAATTCCTGCTGAAGCTGGGCAAGCGGTTTTACAGGCTGCTGCGCTGTTTGTGCTTTTAGTGAGAGTGAAGCCGCACAAAAGGCTGCTAAGCATATAGCTCTTAATTTAAACATGATTGGGTTGTTGGTTAAATTGATAAAACGTTTTAACAATCGCAATATCACATTTAAATTTAATGTTTAGATTATCGAAAATTGACATTACATTCAGCTTATTTGGCGTGGCGAGGATAAAAACATATGCCGCCGCTCGGCTCCAGCCGAGTGGCGGCAGGTTGTTTCACTAAAACAAATCCGGATAATCCGTAATCACACCATCAACACCTAAACTTTTGAGTTGTTCTATTTCCTTTTTGGTATTTACT
Source organism: Mucilaginibacter rubeus (assembly GCF_014643835.1). Classification (GTDB taxonomy): domain Bacteria; phylum Bacteroidota; class Bacteroidia; order Sphingobacteriales; family Sphingobacteriaceae; genus Mucilaginibacter; species Mucilaginibacter rubeus. The sequence continues at coordinate 858,216 of NZ_BMKD01000002.1, forward strand.
GTCCATGGTAGTACTTTAATCTTTGCATCATGGCATTTCTTTACCAGGTTGGCATCAACCAGTTTATAGTCCGGGCTGTAGATGAATGGGGTAAAGCCCAAATCGGCCATATTATCTTCAAACGTTTTTTTGTTTTCGATAAGATAGGAAGTACGTACATCAGGATATTTTTTGTGGATGATCTGTAGCGTGCGTCTATCAAATGACTGGATCACCACGTAAGGCAGGATTTTCTTTTCGATCAAAACAGCCATCAAACGCTCCGCGAATTCATCCGGGCTTGGATTATAAATACCATCCCCTTCTGGTGAGCATTTGGTTTCGATGTTGTAGAATACCGGCTTTTTATGATTTACCTTAATATAATTCTGAACCGAATCAATTAATTCAGACAGCAGCGGCATATAGGTTTTGATCTTCTGCTGGCGCGGAAACTTGCTGTACGGCTTTGAGCCTACATCATATTTTTTCAGATCCTCATATTTCATTTTATAGAGGATCAGGTTTTTTGCTTCCTCCTTGCTGATCTCCTTACCATCGGGCGTAAGCGAAAACAGCGGATTGATGTATTCATCATGCGATAAAACCACCTGCCCATCCGCGGTAACGTGCGTATCCATCTCCAGCGTGGTAACAACACCAAGATCAATGGCGTTTTTCATTGCCGGAATGGTGTTTTCGGGCCTCAGTCCCCTGCCGCCGCGATGCGCTTCGGCGCTGAATGAAGGAAAATCCGCGTTTTTAAATTCCATTTTTTTGACAACGGTAAAACCTGATAACAAGATAAGACTTATTCCGGCAACAATGTTCAATTTATTTTGCATCTAATTCGCTTGTATATTTATTCCCAAAACGATCCGTAGCCTCAACCCTAACCTTTTTAACCGACGGATCAAAGTGCGCCACAAACAGGTGCCCGGTTTCATGAGGTTCCACAAAATGACGGCCTGCAGGTAATTGATCGCCTTTATACAAACTTACTGATAAGGGGTCATATCCCTGTTCTTTTGTTAGGGCTCCCATTGGTTTGTCATCTAAATAATACACCACCTTCCATTGCGGGTCATAGTTCCAAACATTAGCAATCAGGCGCATCTGGTCGGTTAATTTTTCTGCATAAACACTGATCTGATTTTCGGCCGGTAACCCTGTAGATTTATAGTACCACTTTAATTCGGTGCCATTTACTGAGTACACACCATAACCTCGCGGGGTGCCATCAACGCATATGGGGCCTGTCCACCAGCCGCCGCATACGGTGCCATGATTATGTTCAAAAATGGCGTTGGTGATATTGTTATCATGGTAATGCGTGTGGCCCGACATGATGTGCACATTGCTGAAGCCATCCAGCACTTTATAAAAATCCTTATTATTCTTTACCTGGTTATACACAGGGATATGCAAGTTAATGATTAGCAATTCATCTTTCTTTACATATTGCAGATCTTTTGCCAGCCAGTTTAGCTGATCTTCGGTGATATAACCGTCATACTCGCGCTCAATGCCCAGGTAACGAACATTATCCAATACTACATAATGTGCTTTACCACGGTTAAAGGAATAATAAGTTGGCCCATAAATCTGCTTAAAAGTAACATCCGAGGTTTCGTCTCCGCCCATACGGTAATCCATATCATGGTTGCCTATAGCCTGGAAAAACGGGATCCCCATTTGCGCCACAGCCTCGTTATATGCAGGGAAAAGCTCATGGTTATCCCACACGATATCTCCTACGCAAATACCATGCACCAACGCATTTTTTCCCAACGATTTTATGGTAGCGATAGTGTCCGGAACCGACGTGTCCATCATCTGCTTAACATCCTTTTTGTTTTTCACCTGCGGATCGGCCCAGATAATGAAATGGTGATTACTGTCGTCAACTTTTAAGGGCTCCAGCTTAAAATCAAAATGCGAACTATCGCCTATGTTTTCGTAATGTTTGGCTACGTTATAGTCTGTTTTAAACTCGTACCCCGATGGCGTGCTCATGAAAATGCTTTTGGCTTTTTCATTTGGAGTAAGTTCGTAATTACCTTTGTCATCAGTAATAACTACCGAAAAACCGTCGGATATTATCACTCCTTTAATTCCTTTTTTGCCTGCGGTGACACGGCCTTTTACTGTATCCCCTTTTAATATTTGAGTAAGAGCATTGGCACGCAGCGAGATGAACGCGCCGCCGGTTATAAGGCCTACGCCCTGTAAAAATGATCTTCTGTTCATTTGATGATATTTTGACCTCACCTAAATCCTCTCCAAAGGAGAGGACTTTAACAGATGAAATTGTAAAGCCCTCTCTTTTGGAGAGGGGTTGGGGTAAGGTTTTAGTTCTGAATCGTTGTTACGCCAGTAGCTGTTTCAATAGCAGTAATTGGCGATGTTAGTGTAAGTGTAACGCTGGTCACTGTCCTGCCGGTTACCCACCTGCCGGTAAGTGCATCGTAAACGCCACCCAACTGGCAAAATAGGCCATCAGTTGGCAAGGTGAGCTTTGAGGTATTGGTACCACCGCCATAAAAGCCCTGGTCTGTACGGGTTACCGGGTTAATGGTACTATAGTAATCGGTATTGGTAATACGGTAACCAATTTCCGGCGGGCCAGCAGAGTACACGGTACCACCGCCACCATACATGATCACGTCCAGAGGGACACTTGAAGCCGTAACAGTTGTGCCGCTAAATACCGCTATACCCGCAACGTTACCACTGTTAGCTAACAGGTTAGTAGTTACGTTACCAAAATCAGCACCCGGTATTTCGGCATACATCGTGCTGTTGATCCAGTTTGATGAACTGATATCGGTTGAGCCTTTGCCCCAGATATTTTTGTTACCACCTACATAAAAGAACTGGCCTTTTTTAACTGTGCCTGATGTAAGGTTAAACTTGTAAGTTTTTGCCAAACCTTGCGCCCAGCCATTGGCAGGTGCCGGGTTGGTACCCGCGTTATTACAGGTTACCACGGCATAATTGGTTACCGAAAAATCGATATCCTTAATTGCCTTGAACTGAATATATTCATAATTACCATCGCTGCCCGAAGGATTTGTAAGGTATCCGGTTATAATAATCGGCGATGGCTTGGTTGCCGCAAGTGTAAACACATCATCAATAGTACGCGGCCAAAGCTGCAACCTGGTATCCGTACCAGATGTTACCGCAAACGGGATACCTGTAAAATTAGCGCTGAACGGCAATTCGGTACTTGCGAAAGCAGCGTTTGCCTCTGTATGCATGGTTATTTTGCCAAAACCATCATTAAGTGTTTTATCACCCGCGTAGGTTTCGCCCTGCTGCGGCTCCGGATCAGTAACCGCTTTGGCTATAGTAACCAGCGTGCCTTCATAAACGTCCGGCGAAGCCAGTAAAGTAGCTGACGGAACAGATTGTACTTTGATAGGTCTGTTATCGGCAACTTTACTTACTGATGTTTCAGTAAGACCTTTAACACGCATACTGCCATTTACTTTGGTAAGTGTAGCGCCATCAACTTGCACTATTACCGAATCGCCCGGAACATAATTTGCAGCTGCGCTGCCTATTTCAAGAGAAATACCTCGTACAGCATTGCGGCGGTTATTTTGTACCACCAATACGCCGGCCGGACTGTTACCTGCCGCCGCATTTGATATTACTACACCCACTATTTCCTTAGCCCCACCCATGTTGTTGCTGTTCAGCACAACATCCGAGCCTTTGTAAATAGCGCGAAGGTCAACAACTGCTATGATGGGGCTTAATGTACCTTCGGCATAGTTATTCTTTTTACATGAACTTATACCGGCGGCCATTGCAAGCACCAGTAATAAATATACTTTTTTCATTTTATGGATCTCTTAGTTTAAAACCGGGTTATTATTGTTTTTGCCACCACACCTGTGTGCTTATCTCATCGGCACCCTGTGCAGCTACCGCAGCCTTGTAACTATCAGGATTGGCCGATTGTACATAAACCGGGTATTGCAGCCTGGCCGGCATAATACCGTTGTTCTTTAAACCATTACCTTTCGGCAATACCGGGTGGCCGGTACGGCGATATTCAAACCATTGCTCAAAATCAGTGTAAAACATGGAGTAGTATTTCTGAACATGGATCATCTCCATTTTTTCATCAAGCGGAGCAGCATTATCCCACGTAATATCAGCGCCTGCTAAATAGGTATCAATAGGTACTGTATATGTCGGGATCCAGAAAGTGATACCAGCCTGAACACCGTTTTTATAATAAGTAGCAGCATCGCCGGCTATCCAGCCCTTGGCAGCGGCTTCGGCAAGGATAAATTGCAACTCCGAATAGTTCATGATGTTACCCATCAACGGATCGTTCATTAACGTAGTTGTTGATGTGGTAGATTGGAAATATGATTTGATACCAACATTTTCACCTGGGGCATAACCACTTGGAATCCCCTGTATGCCACCCTGGTAACTTGATATCGACCAGCGGTTGTTAACCAGCCTCGGATCGGCCCATTTAGCCAGGTTGTTTACAAAAAACTCGCAAATACCGGGTTGCCGCCAGTCCTGTTCGCGTACTCCCCCAATAAATGGAGATGTCAAGGCACCGGAGCCTGTCCACCGCAAAACTGCCGAATCATCATTGCTGCCCATAATGGGGTAAGCATCCGGATTGGTATCAACAATTTGTTTGATCTTGGCGATCACATCAGCCGAAACATCAGCCTTACCAGATACCCTTAACAACAGCCTTAAATAAAGCGTGTTACCAAACTTGCGCCATTTTAAAGCATTGCCGTTAAATACCGGATCACTGCCGGCAACTACGTTTGCTGAAGCATTAAGCAGGGTGTCTGCTGCTTCCAGGTTTTTAAAAATATCCAGGTAGATCTCTTTCTGTTTATCAAACTTTGGTGTAAAGTTTCCGTCCTTGCCTTTGTTCGAATCAAAGTAAGGTACATCGCCATAAGTATCGGTGAGCATGGAGTACAACCATGCCTGACAAATGAGCGAAATGCCCATATAAGTTTTGTTATAGGTAACCTCCTTGCTGGCAATGGTATAAATATCTTTAAAGTTAGTTAACTGGGTATACCAGGCATTCCAGGTAACATCGGCCCAGGTACGTTTGATGTCATACCTGAACACCCTACCCTCCGAGTCGCCTGCATCAACTGTAACCTGCATCAGCTCGTTATTAAAATTACGGGCACGAAGCATATTAGTACCCAATGTATTCACCAATGCCGGGGCCAGCAATTGCTGCGGCAAGGCATTAGGCGTACCGTTGGGATCGGTATTAAGTGCAATAAAATCCTTTTTACATGACGACATTATGCTAACGAACAACATCATCATTGATATAAGTATATATCCGTTCCTTTTCATATTGTTAATTATTAAATGCCAATAACTATGTTAAAACCAAATGTGCGGGTTGATGGAAACTGCGCCACTTCAAATCCCTGCACAATGTCGGTACCCGAAAGCGTACCAAATTCAGGATCGAAGATTGGCCACTTAGTCCAGATGTATAGGTCACGACCATATACACCTACCGTAGCACGCGTTAATCCAAGGCGTTTAACTAAACGAGGGCTCAATGAATATTCAAACCTTGCCTCGCGGAATTTCAGGAAGTTGGTTGAAAACGTATTACCTTCGGCATTATCAATACCATAGTGTGAGCGGTAGTAACCGTCAACATCTGTTGCAATAACATCGTTCGGTCTGTAACTGCCGTCCGGGTTTTGGATAACGCCTTTGCCTATGATACCGTTATACCTGCCGGGTAGGGTGAGCGTTGTTTTACCCTGCTCGGCCAGTTTATAGTTTGAAAGCGAATATGATACACCGCCAACCTGGGCATCAAACAACAGGTGCAGGTTAAATTGCTTATACCTGAAATCGTGCCCCATGCTTGCTTTCCATTTAGGGATAGTGTTGCCTAAATAAACCAGGTTATCAGCTAATTTGGCAAAACCTGTAGAAGCATCATAAACGATCTGCCCATCAGGCGAGCGCAAATAACCGCGACCGTACATATCGCCCATACTGCCGCCTACACGGGCAACAATCTGGCCACCGCCGGTAGGGCCATTCCGCAACACAACCGCGCTATCGGCAAGTTGCTCAATGGTGTTTTTATTGGCGCTGAAGGTTGCAGTAACATTCCAGCTAAACACGTTGGCTTTGCGTATAGGCGTTCCGTTCAATGTAATTTCGATGCCTTTGTTGTTTACCTTACCTACGTTGATAACTGCCTGGTTATAACCTGACGATTGATCCACAGTACGGCTCAGGATCTGGTTTTTAGTGTTACCCGTATATAAAGCTATATCAAAACCTAAGCGATTGCTGAACATCCTGGTTTCGGCACCAACTTCAAGCGTTGTGGTGCGTAAAGGTTTCAGATCGGGGTTTGATAGTGTACGCGGATTTTGCAAACCACCTGCATAAGTGCTACCCGCCGATACATAATTAAATGAGGTTTGATAAGGATTTGTTGTACCGCTACCAACACCTGCAAGCGATGCCCTCACTTTTGCATAGTCAATAAATTTAGGCAGCTTGAATGCTTCAGATGGCAAAAAGCTCATGCTTGCCGATGGATAGAAGAAACCAACCTGATCGGTACGGTTCGCAGTAGCCAGCGTGCTGATCCAGTCCTGGCGGGCTGTTAAATCCACATACAAGTAATCTTTAAAAGATGTAGATAACAAGCCGTAAAAGCTGTTGATAGCATATTTTGACTTAAACGGCAACGTAACCAGCGGACCAGCATTGTTAGCCATCGAATACACGCCCGGATATACTAACGAGTCGGCACGTACCTCATCGCGGTTATAATTGTTGCGGAGCATACTGCCGCCTGCTGTAGCGGTAATGTTAACATCGTGCGTTATTTTCTTGTTGTATTTCAACAGGAAATCGGCACCCTGCTCTTCCGAATAGATGTTTTGTGTACGGTACGAGCCTTTCGGGTATTTACTTCCGGCATCATATGGACGCTGCTGTGCGCGCTGCTCATAGCCCATGTCTAAAGTAGCACGAACCTGTATGCTAAACTCTTTTGTGACATTATAAAGTGCCTCTACGTTTCCTGTAACCGAGTTACGGTTTGACTTGTTGATAAACTCATTTGATACTGCGTAGGGGTTTTCTGGGAACGAGCTGAAAGGATAAAAGATCGCTTTACCATCTTGCCCGTTTTTCCAGTAGTTCTTCAACCAGTTTAAATTGGCATTGGGCTGCCAGAATATAAACCAATACATCAGCGACTGGTTACCATAACCTGCACCAGGTAAGTTATCGCTGTTTTTATTATTGTAATTTACTTTTGCATTGATGGTTAACTTATCATTGATTTTGGAGTTAACCGATAAAGCAATGCTGTTACGGGTATATCCTGTGTTAGGTGTTATCCAGTGATTGGTAACGTTGGTTGCCGAGAAACGGGCGGTTGTTTTATCGCTGCCGCCGTCAACACTTACCGAGTTGGTGAAAGTTTGGCCAACATCAAAAAAATCACGGATCTGGTTTTTGTATGGCACCCATGGTGTGCGTGTTGTACTTTGTTTTTGAGTAACCGGGTCAAGCTGATAAAAAAGCTGGCCATCAAATTTAGGGCCGTAAGCCGAGCTTGTCGAGCTGGTGCTTGCACCATCCGGCCCTGCCCCGTACGAATAATAACGGGAACCCGCCGTACCTTGTCCGTATTCATATTGTAAATCAGGCCAGCGGTTTACACTTTCAAGGCTTGCATTTGAGTTAAAGGTGATGCCCAGGCCACTATGCTTTTTACCCGATTTTGTTGTGATGATAATAGCACCATTGGCACCGCGCTGGCCATAAAGCGCCGCCGCGCCCGGGCCTTTCAATACCGTTACCGTTTCAATGTCCTCTGGGTTGATGTCGTTCAGGTTGCTGCCATAATCGGCAGGCATGTTATCGCTGCTGGTACCATAAGCCGATTCGCCGGAGTTGCTTGTACGTCTGCCGCTACCCTGGTTAATTACAACACCGTCAACCACTATCAAAGCTTCGTTATCACCGGTCAGGTTATTTTCACCACGCAGGATAATTTTGTTTGATCCCGCAGGGCCGCTGTTTGAACGGATCAGGTTTAAACCGGCTACCTTGCCCGATAATGCATCAGTCCAGTTACCTGAAAGAGCGCCGGTTAGTTGCTCACCTTTAATGACCGGGGCAGAATAACCCAAACTTTTATCTTCCCTTTTTATACCAAGTGCCGTTACCACAACTTCGTTAAGTTTATTATCGGCCGGGCTAAGCGTGATATTTAAAACAGTATTGGTATTCGAGCTAACACTTACATTCTGGATCCTCTTAGTTTCGTAAGAGATAAAGCTTGCTTCAACCGTGTAAATGCCCGGCACAATATTTAACGTGTATGAACCGTCAACACCGCTGATAGCAGTGGCACCGGTTCCCGGAACTTTTACAGTTGCACCGGGAAGTGGTTCTGATTTTTCATCAACCACTTTCCCTTTAATGCTACCCCTATCTTGTGTTTTTGCAATGATGAGGATATTTCGTTCGCCTGCTGCCCTGTAAGTGCAGGTAGTTCCTTTTAAAAGCACGTCGAGTGTTTCGCCTAAAGAGCGCTCTGCTTTTGTTACATGTACTTTGCGTTTATCATCAAGCAGGCTATTGTTATAGCTGATAGAGATATCGCTTGATTTTTCAATTTGCTGAAAGGCATCCTTTAGCATGGTGCCCTCGGCACCAAACGTGATCCTTTTGTTTATTACTGTTTGAGCCTTAGCGTTTATGCCGCCAAAAGGCAATTGTAAAAAGAACAGCATGGTTAATAACCATAACTTTTTCATATATTTACTTTAATTTATACTTGTCTAACCGTGAGTTTAAATTGTCAAAATTCTGAAGCCTGGGGTTGTTACCAGCAACGTCCAGGCTTTTACCAATAGCCGGGTAAATACTATTTCATTATACTTCCTCCTTTTTGATTATTGTTTGAAATAAATAGCTGATTGCCTTTTTGCGTGTAGCCCAATCCGGATAGCGCGCTGAGGGTTTCCATGGCATCTGTCAATGTCATTCCCCTTAATTTGGCTGTAAGCCTTACATTGCCTAAGTCCTGTTCTGTAAACCGAATCTTAGCACCGTAATGATGCTCAAGCGAAGCGGCTATCTCCCTGTAAGTTGTATTGTAGAAAACAAATTCGTTATTGATCCACGAGCTTACTGATGATGCATCAGTGTTGTTAAAAGTATAGATACCATTTTGGGTATTGATGCTGATCTGTTCATTCTTTACCAGGTATTTAACCATTTGAGGTTTTCCCTGCACATTGGCCATTACCCCTACTTTACCGCTTTGCACGGTTACAGCTACTTTATGATCGGCCAGATAGGCTTTAATATTAAATGAAGTACCCAATACCACAGTTGTGATATCGCCGCTTTTAACTACAAATGGTTTAGCCTGATGGACCACATCAAAAAAAGCTTCGCCATTAAGCGTTACATCACGTTTTTCGCCGCTAAAGTTTTTGGCGTATCTGAGTTTGCTACCACCACCCAGATAAACTGTCGAGCTATCTGGCAGTATTATTTTTGAATGCTTGCCATCGGCATTGCTGATTTCTTCATAAACCAAAACCGGCGACTGTTTAAAATAACGGTATCCAAACCAACCGGCAGTACAAATAAGCAAACAAGCGGCGGCATAAGCCATCCAGTTAAATTTAGAACTGCGTTTAATTACCGGTATCTGGGGTTGGGTTATATGCGCATTGATTTTTGCCCAGGTGCTTTCGGCATTTTCCGGCTGTTTAAAATAAACTTTGGATGCTTCCAGGATCTGGATGGTTTCACTGAACTGGGCAAGGTTTTCAGGGTTCTCCTCAATCCACTCCTGTAACTGTGTTAAGCCATCATCACTGATGGTTTTTTCAAAATATTCAACTATTAAGCGGTAACTGTTATCTTCCATTAAATCTGTCTCTGCAATAAAGACTGATTTTACGTACCCGATACGTAGCGAAATGAGTTAAGTTTATATTAAGAAATCATTAACCCTCGGAAGTGAAATTATGCTGCCCTTTTAACAGCTGGCGAAGTTTTTTGATAGATTGATAAAGTGTAGTTTCAACCGTACGAACAGAAATACCCAACACTTTGGCTATCTCATTTTTATCAAGGTTATCAATACGGCTCATGAGCAATATCTGCCTTTGGCTGACAGGCAAGGTATCAATAAGGTTTAGTATTTTATTGTACGATTCGCGGCCAGAAAGAATTTTAAATGGATTATCCCTATCTTTTAACATGTGGCCCTGAAGGTCGATATCTTCGATAGAATATACCGGATCTTTCTTTTTTTGGATATGATTTAAAGAGAGATTTTTGGCAGCAACAAACAGGTAACTTTTTACATTAAGGATGGCCGTATCGCGGTTGTCCCAGAGTTTAATGAAAAGATTGGCGGTGATCTCTTCGGCAACGGTATAATCTTTAGTGTACACCGTGCACAGCTGACATAAGGTTTTGTAGTAACGATTAAAAAGAGTTTCAAGGGCAACGGGGTTGCTTTGCTGGATAAGCCCCATCAACGCTTCATCAGTAAGTGCAGGATACATGCTAAAGAGTTGTTTTGGCTCAAATGTAAGGCTGCTATGTTAGCATAATGTTAACAGACGACAAAACCTTTATTACCGAAAAATCTGACAATGGCTATTAAGCTATTCAATGATCAGGTTTTTTGATTGAGATGTAAGTTTCTGATGTGGGTTATCTAAAAATAGCTTCACATAATCAGTTCCATCTACACTAAAACCCGGAGCATGCCCCCTGTTATGGATGATCAATAATTGGCTATTAGGCATATACCGTTTTATCAACCTGTTATAAAACGGCCTGCAATCGGGGTCGACGTCACCTGCCGAAATTAATGCCGGTACTGTAGAATAAACAGGCTGCTTTGCTACAGCAGGTTCAGCCTTCACCTTCCAACAATTGCATATGACATGATTTACATCATTAAACGGATACCCGGCCAACCACGGTAGTACCAAGTGTTGTTGTGCTTCCAACGCAGGGTCATCGTACGAAATTTGTTCTGAGCAATAAACAGAATACCGCATACCCAGTGATACGCTTGAATTACCCGCGAAATAGCCATCAAACACCTCCCGTACATATTTATCATGACGGCCTTCAATTAAATCAATCATTACCGCAGGCACCGTGCTAACCTGCCGGGAGTTCATCCGGCCTATTATTGCATCGAGTAATTCGTTTTTTGTATAAGTGAGACTATTAGCTTGATTGCTTCCTTTTTCCTGATAAGATATGGTATACTTCTTCCCGGTGATAGTGCTGAAGTATTGATGGAATTTCATTCTTAAATCTTTATATTTTGTGTCAGAAGAATCCGTTTCGCAATTATGAAATACCTGCTCAAGCGCTTCATTGATATTAAACAAAGCGTGTTCCTCAAAATTAACATAACCCGGCAGTGGTGAATTTAAAAGCAGCGCACGAACGCCTTCAGGGTGATTTCGTACCATGGTAAGCATAAGACCGCCGCTATAGGATATGCCAACCAGGTTAAGCGAATCAACATTTAAGGCTAATCTTAAATCATTTATATCTTCAGCACTTTCAATGGTGTTAAAGGCCGATAAATCGACGCCTTGTTTTGTAAACCGGTTCCGGCATTCAGTAACGGCTTGTGATACGAGGCTATCCTTATTTTTGCCTTCTCTGTAACTGCGTTTAATGGCCGCTGCCACTTCCATGCAATCCAGGCATGGTTGTGCCCTCTTTGTTCCCCGTTGATCAAACGCAATAAAACCGCCATAGGCTAACCAACCGGAGTTATAGCTTATGCTATCAATATTTAGTGTAGTGCTGTAGCCTGGGCCACCTGTAGTGTAAAGCGTGATGTTTTTGCGTGGGTCCTGATCTGGCCGGCGTACAAATAAAAACGGGATCTTCACTTTGCAACCTTCGGGCTTGCTTCTATTTTCCGGTACAACGAGGTAACCTGTTTTTAAAACAAGCCTGGGGTCTGCCTTAACCAGCCCGGGGTAAGGTTCTAATACCGGCTTATATTTCTGGCTGTAAGCTTTTTGAATAAGAAAAGTAGCGCCAAATAATATGATAAGGAATGTTTTCATGACCGTTGTTTAGCTTACAAAGAAAGCGATCTGCCTTACCCACAAAAAGTAAAAAACGGACAAATTAAAATTGATGCTTGGTTATCCTTTGACCGGTAAGGTTCATAACGTCCTTATGAAAATGGCTCAAATCATAATATCCATAATCTATCGGAACAAAGTTTTCTCTGTCATTTACAAATGCTGTTAATGCATTTCTGCCCCGCACAATTGAAAAATAATTTTTAGGCGGAGTGCCAATCACCCTGTTGAAATACCGATTGATAGTTTTAGAAGTAATGAACAGTCTCTCTGCAACTTTTGACGTATTCAACTTCATACCGGTAGCCTGATATTCGCCAATGCTGTCGTTAACAATTTTAACATAATGATCCTGGCTTGCCTGTTTAATGAGCTTTTCTAACAAATATGATTCAACAATGATCACACGCTCTTCAAAGCTTATTGGCTGTTTTACTTTTTGAAGCAATTCCCAGGGCAAAATTTGATTAAGGTTAATGAGCTTATCAATAACCGGAACTTGATTTAAACCTAAAACGGCTTCTAAACCGCCCGGATTAAATTTAACCGTGAATATATTATCGGCAGATAGTTTATGCCTGGTAACATCCTCATTTCTCAATATTAAAACATCCTGCTGCTTCCCTACATAATACCTCGTATTCTTCAAATCAATATAATAAGGCGAACCAAGGTTGATATAAAAAGTAGGTGTCCAACTGGGGAACATTTTCACCGTTGAAAACTCAGCTTTCACCTGCTGTGCAGATAAATCTAAAACTGATTGCGAATAAAATTCTATATAGTTAGCCAACTCTTCGCAAGGTGCGCTGAACCTGTATATTTTACGGATATTCTGAAATATCTCAACCATACCTATTGAGGTTAACTATATCTGTAAAAATAATTTTTTTAATTAAGATACAACGTATACAGCAAGGTGAAAGCCAGGCATATGCTATCCATAAAAAACAAAAATGGCCGTCACAAAGGCGCCTGCCGCAGCACGCTCTTTATGACAACCAGTTTAATAATAGCAATATTCGTATCTATGGCAAAAAGAACACCTCTTTCAAAGGCACACTCACTGGCGAATGATCGGCATTAGTATCCATGATATCGGCCATGTATAACCACCATTTTTTCATAATAGGGCTATCAGGCAAATGATCAAGGGCTTCCTGATCTTCAACATCCATTACGCCAAAAAGCCAATGCGTGTCTTCATCTAAAAAAATAGAATAATTACTGATCCCCACATCTTTAAGCAAACTGCTCAATTCGGGCCAAATGGCATCATGCCGCGCCTTGTATTCGGCGGTTTGCCCTTCATGAAGCTTCATTTTAAACGCTACCCTTGCCATTGTAAATAGTATTTATATATGTCTGTTATCAAAAGAGCCTCAAGGCTTAAAGCAAAAAGCTCAAAGCTTTTAATAGTTTATTTGCAAAATAGGCTTTGAGCCTTTAGCTTTCGGCTTTAAGCTTATTTGAGGTTTTACCACATCCAATATCGGTTTATCGACGCCAGCTAACTGGTCTCGCTCAGGCTTTAACAGTTCCAAAACCTCAACATCATTATATCCCTTCTTTAACCATTCAACCGGCAGGTATAAAGTTTGCTGTGGACCGATGCCCCAGTACCGGCCAAGGTTATGCCCGTTTACCCATACCACACCCTTGCCCCAGTTACTCATGTCAAGGTAGGTATCCCCTAATTGATCCAATTTAAAGCCACCTTTCCTGATTACCGGCGATTGAGCATTTTGCCTTGCGGCAGAGAATTTCACAGTGCTTAGATCATGAAACGGCAGCGAATACATTTTCCAATGCTGCAATTCTGTTCCGTTTAAAAGCACCTGCTGAGTGATCCCTTTTTTATTTTGCAAAAGATACTTACCAAAGTTGATGCGGCCAAGGTTTTCTATCAAAATATCAAGCGTTACTTTACCTGCAGGCAACTTTAAGTAAAGGCTGTCCTGGTTAAGCCTGCGGTCGAGCGTGCCTACCTTTTTACCGTTAATCATGATCACTGCGTAATCCCTAAGCTCTTTTAGCTTGAGTTGCCCGCTTTGGCTTCCATTTAAAACCGTGCGGTACAACACAAAGCCATAGTCCTGGTGTAAGTCTTCAAACGTAAGCGGACTTATATTTTCTTTAGCAGCCGGCAGAGTATTTAATAAACTTACCGATTGTGTTAGTTTAACAGCCGGTATTGTTATTACTGGTTTGGCTGCCGGTACATCGGGCAATTGCACACCGGCAGGCAAATGCTTTTGGATCACCTGCCTGAATTGCATAAATTTCGGCGTGGCATTACCTGCCTCATCTAAGGGAGCATCATAATCATAGCTACTCGTTTGCGGTTCATAAGGCGAGGTATCTTTAAAATTTGCGCCATTCATAAACGCACGGGTGGTGCCACCATGAAACATGTACATGTTGATAGAAATCCCTGCTGCCAGTACGGAATCAAGCCTACCGGCATAACGTTCGGCAGGGATAGTGTGATGGGCAGTTCCCCACCAATCAAACCAGGCCGGATACCACTCGGCAATATAATACGGGCCCTTACCATCGTGATTTTCATTAATGATCTTTTTAACCTTTGCAGGATTATCAAGACCGTTAACAGCAGGAAGTAATCCCGGCAAATGACCAGCTACCAAATCGGGGGCAGGGTCGCAGGTGTACAGCAATCCATCAAAACCGGCTTCTTTAAATAGTTTTTGATTAATCCCCAGATACTCTTTATCGCTGCCATATGAGCCGTATTCATTTTCAATTTGTACCATCAGGATATTACCGCCATGATTTATCTGCAGCGGAGCTAATTGCCTGCCCACCTCTTTGATGTAGCTCTCATACTCCTTAAGATATTGAGCCTCTTTACTGCGTACTTCAAGACCTTTTTCATTCTGTAGCCAGTAAGGATATCCTCCAAACTCCCACTCGGCACATACATACGGGCTTGGGCGAAGGATCACCCACAGGCCTTCCTGCTGGGCAATGCGAACAAACTCGGCCACATCGTTATTACCGGTAAAATCAAACTTGCCTTTTTGGGGCTCGTGCAGGTTCCAGAAAACGTAGGTGCCAATGGTATTTAATCCCATAGCCTTCGCCATTTTCATACGGGCACGCCAGGCTTCGCGCGGTACGCGGGGATAATGCATTTCACCCGAGATCATCTGGAAAGGTTTCCCGTCAAGCAGGAAGGCTTCATCGCCTAACGCAAATGTATGTTTGGGTGCCTGGCAGAAGCCGGTTATACCCAGGGTTAAAAATGTTAAAAAGAATATAATAGTTTTTTTCATTGTGGTGGCTATCGGTTCAGCGCTTCCGCTTTTTTTTGTTTGTAATAGTTTTGAAGAATATAAAATGCTTTCTTTTTGTTGCCTTTATCATCATAAAGGCCCTTGCGGTTCCAGCCTTCCTGGTACACCGGGTTATTCCGTTTGGGCGACCGGAAATCGGCCATTACCCATGGTGACAAGCCCACGAAATTTGCAGGCATCCGTTTAAACATGGCCACCTGCTCTTTAAAATACCATTCCTGGTATTCTTCGCCGAAGCGGGTCAATGAATCGGCATGAAAACCGGTTTTAGCTTCGGCCCCGGTTTCGCTGATAAATAAAGGTTTATTGTATGGCGTGCTCCAGTTTGTAGTGCGGCATTTATCAGGCAGGCCGCCATACCAGCCAAGGTATTCGTTAAAAGCAACGAGGTCAACAAACTCACCCAGCGGATCATCCACCACATTCAAATCTTTACCCGAACCATAATTTACCTCAAGCGCCGCCGAAACCAGGCGCGTATCATCCAGTTGTTTGGCCCTGATAATCAGATCGTGCATAAAATTCGTACGTGTTGGGCTCACCGGTGTTTCGTTCCCAACCGACCAGATAATGATACTGGCACGGTTATGATCGCGTGTAATCATTTCATTAAGCTGCACTTTTGCCTTTTCAAGTACTGCTGCGTTGCCAAAGTCAATCGTCCAGTAAACCGGGATCTCCGACCAAACCATAATACCCAGCGAATCGGCCAGTCGGGTTATTTTTTCATCGTGGGGATAATGTGCCAGCCTTGCCATATTGCAGCCAAGCTCACGCGCCTGATTTAACAATTGTTCCGCATCCTGCTGGCTGTAAGCCCTCCGTACATCCTGCGGTATTTCGCCATGGATACAGATCCCCCGTAAAAATACGGGCTTACCGTTTAACAATAGCTTCGGGCCATACGCCTCGATGGTGCGGAACCCTATCTTATCTTCAGTTTTATCGGCACCAGTACTTACGATAACCTTATACAGCTTAGGGGTTTCGGGCGACCAAAGCTGCACTTTTGGTAATTTAAAGCTAACCTGTATAAGCGCACCTGTGGCAGCAAACTGCTTACTAAACTTAAGCTCGGGTATTTGTACGGTGATATTTTGACCAGTTGGCGGAGTATTGCTCAGTTTAACCCATCCGCTTACCTCCGGTTGTTTAGCGGGAACTGCACCGTTAACAGACTTTTTAAGCTGGATCACAAAATCGCGGATATAGGTAGACGGTACTTCCACCAGTTTTACATCGCGGGTTATACCACCGTAGTTCCACCAGTCGGTATTGAGGGTAGGTACCTCATCGGCGTAGCGTTTATTATCAACCTTAACCACCAACAGGTTATCCTTTTCTTTAAGCAGCCCGGCAGGTACTTCAAAATTAAAAGGCGTAAAACCACCTTTGTGCATCCCCAATTTTTTTCCATTCAGGTATACATCGGCCCTATAATTTACCGCGCCAAAATAAAGGTACTGCCTGCCGCCATTGGCCGGTTTAACGTAGTCGAACGATTTTTTATACCAGATAGTTCCTTCGTAATAAGTAAACTCCGGCTTTTGATGGTTCCAGTCGCCGGGTACATCAATGCTATATTTATCGATGTAGCCGTGCTCCTTTTTCTCAGTTTTATTAGCCGGGATGCCGCTGTTCCAATAGGCATCCCCATTTTTTTCGTTGAGCTCCTTATAGCGATAATCATAAAACCCGGTTTCGTACGGATCAACAATGTATTGCCATTTGCCGTTCAGATCAAGTGCTTTACGGCTTTGAATATTGGTAATGAGACTGTCCTGAGCAGTCGCCGTAACGGCAATGAACAGCAGACAGCACAAGCTTATAAAATTTCGCATATTATTTCTTAAATACGTCAAGGTTCCAGTTATCTACCCAGTTTATTTCGATGTCATCACCTTTAAAGCTGATGGGCAGCCAGAGGTAACGGCCGTCAATGGCGTCTTTTGGAGCCCATTTATCGGCTATAAATATGAAGGCATCTTTTTTACCGGCAACAGGCAATACATGCGTGCTTTGACCGCCGTAAGTTATTTTGCTATCCTGTCCCTGGCAGGGGTTGCCGTGGTAGGTCCATGGCCCCCAGATTGATTTTGCACTGAACCAACGGGCGGCGTTGGGTGCCCAACCTGTACAGCCCGAGCCTATCATGTAATAAATTCCGTTACGTTTAAATAATGCAGGAGCTTCAGTTTGGTGGCCTATATAGATACGGATAAACTTACCTGTATGCCCTGTATAATCGGGAGTTAGTTCGGCCAGGTCAAGGGTGTAGTTTTCTTCGGATGAAAAAACGTGGTAAGCCTTGCCGTCGTCATCAACAAAAACGGTCATGTCGCGGGCCATCTGGCCACCGGGCAAATCGCGGCAAAAAAACTTATCGGTTTCGTGAGCCGGATTAATACAGTTTATTTTATCACCTTCGGGTGTAAGTGCCGGATAAAACGGCATCTGCCCCGGGTTGGGGCGATAGCTTTTAATAAACTTGTACGGGCCGATCACCTTATCGCTTAAAGCAACCCCGGCGCGGGCAGCGCTGTAGCCTTTGCCTAATAGTTCCAGGTGAAACCACATTACATATTTCTTTGTCTTTTTGTTATAAACAACTTTGGGCCTTTCCAGGATGCAGCCTTTTGCTATATCATTTGTGGTATCGGGCGAAACACTCAGCGAGATCCCCTCATCCTTCCAGTTGTATAAATCTTTTGACGAATAGCAATGAACCCCAACCATTGCCCGGTTGCCTGCATCGCCGGCAATTTTGTGTTCGCCAAACCAATAATAAACCCCATTATTATACAGAATGCCTCCCCCGTGGGCATTAATGTGCACCCCTTTATCATCTGGCCAGATTGCGCCCGGACTAAAACTGGTTAATTTGGTTTGCGCACGACCGAGGATACTTAGCAGCAAAAAGGCCGGCAATAAAAAACGATAGTATTTCATATAAAGATGTTGTATTATTTTCTAATATCAAGTGCATGATCGGCAGGTGCATCCTGGCCGCTCCAGATTTTAACTGCGGTCCAGGGTTCGTCCGCATCAGTCCAAAACGGATCGGTTTCGGGCAAGCCTAATGGTACAAAAACAGTAGCGCAGAAATAAAGGCTGCCGGTTGTAATATAAAAATCGGCCAGGCCGGGCTGCTTGCCATATAAACCCATATTAAGCCAGCCATCGGCAGTAAAAGTTTGCGGTGCGCCAAGCGTTTTTTTGATCATAGCTGTTAGCGCGCATCTTACCTGTGCCGGTTTCAGGTTTGCAGGCAGTTGTTTTTTGTAGGCGATATTTGCTAAATGATGAAATGCGCCGCCGCGATAAACTATCGACCGTCCGATAGCCGGGAAGCTTCCATCAGCATTAATAAGGCGCTCAAGCACTTCGGCATAACGTTGGCCAACAGCCAACTCACGTTGTTCCTCACGCACATAAGTTTTCTTTTTAGCATCTACCTCTTCCAATATGGTACTCAGGTTTGGATGGATCACGATGCTATTATAATAATCGAGATGAAAGCTCATCCCGTCCGAATACATACCGTCGCCAACATACCAATGTTCTGTAAATTCGCGGATACCAAATTCAACCCTTACCGGATCGTAGCCAAGGTCATATTTGCAAAAGAATGCCTCTATCATCCCCGAAAACAAAATCCAGTTGGAATAAACCGGAACAGTTGCCCGGGTAGTTTTCATTACTTCAACCACTTGTTTTTTGGTAGCATCATCAAGATGCTCCCATAACCATGGACTCCGCACCAAGGCAAAAGCAACAAACGAGGCATCAACCAATGGCTGGCCACCGCTCCATTGCATATAGTCTTTAGCCTGCGGATTAACCGCGTTTGCAATAGCCTTTAAAGACCAGGCCCTGTATTGTTCGCGAAGTTTTACCTCGGCTGGATCACCACCTTCTAATTGTAACCACGGTGCTATACCACACAATGTACGACCAAAAGCTTCCAGGTATCCCACCTTAGCACGACTTTCCTTATTATCAACCCTATCAGACAATTCCATGGGCATTTTCTCTTTAAGCTGATCGGCAGCAAGGTTGCTAATCACCGGCCGGGCTACCTTATCCATGTAGCTTAACCACAATTTCCTGTCGGACACCTGGGCGATATTCTTTTTGCTTTGGGCGGATGCACAAAACGGAGCGCTTATCAATAGAAAGTAAAATATGAGTTTCTTCATCCGGGATGTTTATTTGTTTATTATACTTTGATTCAAGTTCCATGTTGTAAGTCTCAAGTCGAAAGCTCTAAGTCTTAAGTCGTTTTTTCTTAAAATATGTCTAAAGACTTTCGACAGACTTTCAACTTTAAAGCGTCCATTCCAATACCTGTATGTTAGTGGGCGGTATACTGGCTTTCCCTTCACCATCAACCTGGGCTACCTGTTGTACAAACAGGTTAAGAATCTTTTTATCTTTCCATAGCTCGGTATCATAAGTCGGTTCCCATTCCTCTACAGGCGTGGTAGTTAAATCACTAACCTGCCAGTTTGAAGTTTTCAGGTCGGCATTCATCGCCACCGAAACTTTATTACCGCGTTCAGCGTCCCTGAAAATTAGTGCTGCTGATTGCATCCCGCCATTGTTCCAGGTAATGATCTGCGGGCGAGATATCGGGATCCGTTTGGTACCTGTGCCTCCAAGGCTGAATGCCGTTTTCCTAAAACCAAGATTGGCCGAGTGCCAACCACTGCTGGTTTTAAAAACAATATGATACTGCGGTGCAGTTGAACTGCTATCGCGCCAATAGGTTGCGATAAAAGGGTTGCCCCCGTCATCGGCAAACATGGATGTTTGATTGATGAGCTCGCTGTGCTGCGGAATCCGGCATGCGTACTCAGCATTAGCAGCATTAATCGGGAGCATATATTTTTCGCCAGTCGATTTTTCCCAGGTTAAACCTGCGTCGTTTGATCGGGCGTAGCACATGTCATGATTACTTGCTACGTCTGGCGTTTCGCGCCATACCCATGAAATATGGATTGTCCCTTTTTTATCGATGCACATTTGCCAGTAGGCATTGCGTTTACCCTCACCGTCAATAAGATTTTGCTGTATGTTAACCCATTTTTGAGTAGTTATATTATACCTGTTCATGACCAGGTTTCCGTTACCCGAACCTCCGTCGCGGTAAACAAATAACAGATCGCCATCTTGTAAACGATAAAATTCGGGATAGCTGACCTTGTTTTCGCCACCCCCTGTCATGCTTTGTTGGGCCGACAAAGTTAGGCTTCCGGGCTTAATGCTTTTAGCATAGTTTAAAGTCTGATTATGGTGCCCCCAGGCAACATGCAAATAACCGGCACCATCAACCATGATACTGATATCCTTATGGGCATCAGCAGCATCGGCTTTATATTGCGTTGCAGCAACCTGCCAGTTACCAGATCCGCTTTTTCTCTTAGCCAACACTAAAGCCTGGTCGTTGTTATAATAAGCGGCGTATTGTTCACCCTTAAAAGTAACTAATGAGTTTTTGCGAAAAACAACTGTATTGACAGAGTTATTAGCCCAGCCCAAACCAATAGTGGTAGTAGTTACTTTGCCGGTTTGAGCAGATACAACAATAGTGCTCCCAAACAGGACACATGTAAAAAAAAGTGATCTTAAATGGTATAGCTTCATAAAAAGTAAAAGTAAGGGCAATGGATATTGCCCTTACTTTTTATTTGTGTTTTAATTTAATAACCCGGATTTTGCTCCAGCACCGCATCTTTATTCAATTGAATTTCAGACAGAGGGATAGGTAGCAGCAGATTCTTAGCTGCGAGCCCGGTTGTTGGGTGAACGGCATCGTTACTATTAAGCCGCGTGGCACGGTCAACCAGTGTACCTGTACGCATCAAGGTTTGGCGGCGGTTTTCCTCGCCGATCAATTCCCTGGCACGTTCATCAAGTATAAAATCAAGTGTCATTTGCGCGGCCGTTACCTGTGGTGCATTAGCCCGCGTCCTTAACACGTTAATAGAAGTGGCCGCATCGGCAGTTTTGCCTTGTTTAAACTGTGCTTCGGCGAGTAGCAGGTAAGTTTCACCTAAACGCATCATGATAAAATCCTTGATCATGGCGTAGCCAAAAGTATCGTTAGGATCAAACGCGCCCCATTTAGTTGTACTCGGGCAAATCCTGAATAAGGTATCCGCGCCAGCAAATGGTACAGGTTTTCCTAATAACGCAGGGTACTTAGGATCATTGTAATAGTATTGTCTTTTAATACTATATTGTGAATTACGAATGTCCCCTTGTGGATACAGCCCATAAAGCACCCAGTTACTTAATCTTAATCTCCCGATACTACGACCACCTAAGGAATCGCAAGGCAACATTCCCGGAATCTGATAGTATGCCGCGCCCCACACCCTGCGTTGCTGAGCATTATCCACATTTCCACCTACAACAACTGATGAATTTTCCTGTTCAAGCACCCAGATAGCTTCGGCGTTGCCTTGTGCACGGCGTTGATTGCCATATACAAACATATCTGAATAGTAATCGCCGGCGCCACCTGCCCTTACGCCATAACGGGCTTTGATCAGGCTAAATTTGCCACTATTGATAATGGCCTGAGCTTGCTGCTCAGCAAGGTCGTTTTTACCCATACGCAGATAAGCTTCGGCTAACAACTGCATTGCCATGTATTTGTTAGCCCTGCCAACCGGCTTACCCTGAGCGTTTGTTTTCGCGGTACCGGCATTAAGGTCGGCCAGGTTAGTAACTGCATAGTTAAGGTCACTGGTAATAAGCGCGTTTAAATCATCAAGAGACGCACGGGTAAAGTTTATCTTCGGAACAGTTAAAGCGTGATCAGTAAGCGGCACTTTACCAAATAAGGTAACCAGGTTATTGTAGGCATAGGCTCTGAAAAACTTGGCCTCTGCTTCCACTTGTTTTTTTCCTATAGATCCTAATTTTGTATTTGATGGATTTTCAGCATTGTCAATTATAATATTAGCGTTATTGATCATCGCATAATATTTGCCCCAGATATATTTGGCGGCGTCATCCTGTGGTGCCAGCGCACTATAATTATAATAAGGCACCTCTATCCCCTGCTGCTGGGCTGTAGCGTTCGCCACATCTGTACCTACCTGCCAAACACTTGGCCAGCCCTGCGCACCTGAATAGGTTAGGATACCGGTTTCAAGGTTGTATAAACCTATTGCCGATGCCTCCATACCCAATGAATCGGTAACAGTAAGGGGAGTATATGACGAGTATGGTTTTTCGTCGAGATATGATTTTTTGCAAGATGCGAATGCTGTTAACACACCTGCAAAGAGTAATATTGCTGAATAGTTTTTCATGTCTTTTTACGGGTTAGTTATTTTAAAGAAATATTAGCACCTAAAATGATTGTACGGGTTTGTGGATAATTATTTACCCAATCGCCCGATCCGCGGGTTGAGTAATTGGCCTCAGGGTCCCATCCTATCCAGTTTGTAAACGTTTTCAGGTTTCTACCGCTTAAATAAAAGGTTAAACCGCTTATGCCTGCTTTATCAAGCAACCTTTGAGGAACTACGTAACTAAAAGTCACATCTTTAATACGTGTATAGCTGGCATTACGCGGATAACCATAACCACGCGTGTTGGTATAAGTTAATGACTGAAACTCGTTACTGTTATTGGTTGGTGTCCAGTAACCAACCGCGGCAGGCGTATTTCTTCTGCCCGATTCATCGGCGTAATTTAAATCGGCGTTATTTTTTAACATACCCTGTGCCGTTTGTACAAAGATGCTCAGGTTAAAATTCTTATAATGAAATGTGTTGGTTAAACCGCCGGTCCATTTAGGGTCCTGCTGTCCTAATATTACCCTGTCCCCATCGGCAGTAATTTTACCATCACCGTTAATATCGGCAAATTTCAAATCCCCCGGCTTAGCAACGGGATCCTGCTTGGAAGGATCTTCGCCTGTTTGCCAAACACCCGTCATTTTGTAATCATATATCACATTGATAGGCTTGCCTATAAACCATTTGTTACCTATGTCATCTTTCCCATCGCCATAAAGGGCAACAATTTTATTTTTATTTGCTGCAAACACAATAGTACTTTCCCATCTAAAATCTTTGCCATCAATATTGCGGGTATTTAATGTTACCTCAATACCTTTATTTGCTACCTTACCTATGTTATCAACAACCTGGTTGTAACCGGTAATGGTTGGTAGGGCGCGGTTTAACAATAGTCCGGTTGTTCTTGAATCATAATATTCCACGGTACCACTGATTCTGCTATTCAACACAGAAAAGTCGGCCGCGATATTAGCCTGGTTAGTGCTTTCCCAGTGCAGGTTTCCGTTACCAAGATTGTTTGCCTGTATACCTACGGTACTTACCCCATTAAAAGGAAACCTTACCGTACCATCCGATGTAATGGTTCTGTAAACACTTACCGCCTCGTTACCGGTTTTACCGTATGATGCCCTAAGTTTTAAGTTATTGATCAGTTTGGAGTTTTTGAGAAAATCTTCGTTACTTACATTCCAACCAAGAGCTGCAACCGGGAACCAGCCATATTTGGAAGTATTGGCACCAAATACTGATGAACCGTCACGCCTTACGGTCAGGGTTACCAGGTACCTGCTGTCATATGAATAATTCAACCTGGCCATTTGCGAATTAAGCGCATACCTATCTGAATAACTCCCTGAAAAGCCATTTACACTTGCGCCTGATACTGTTGCGCCAATACCAATCTGGTTAAATGACAGTTCGTCGTTTATATAACCAGTGCCGGCTATTCCCGAAATGAAATATTTACGCTGCTGCGCGCTGTATAAGCCTGTAAAATCGATCCGGTGCTTACCAAAATCGCGGGTATAAAGCAACAGGTTATCAAGTGTGTAGCTATTTGTTTCGGAACTTACCGCGGTTGCCGAACCTAAAGGTGTATTAGCCAAACGGCCGCTATAGCCGTCTACACGGGTAGGCAGGTAAGTATACCCGGCATTTAAGCGGTATTTTAAGCCTTTGAGCACACCTCCAAATTTCACTTCAGCATAGCCATTACCGCTAATGTTTACACTGCGGTTTATCTGATTTGTAGTTAAGCCAAGCAATGGATTAACATATAATTGCTCAGGCGCCATCGGGTAAATAGTATAAGTGCCATCGGCGTTATATACGTTGCCATAGGGACTCATGGCTGTAGCGTTCAGTAAGTTTGCCCTGCCGCCATCATAGTTATTATTAGCGAAATACAAATTTGCGCCCACGCTCAGGTAGCTGGTTACGTTTACATCCAAGTTTGAACGTACGCTTGCACGGTTATACTGATAGCCTTTTATCACACCTTTTTGTTTCAGATAATCGCCTGATAAAAAGTATTTAACATCGGGGGTACCGCCTGTTACACTCAGGTTATGATCTTGCATAAAGCCTTGCTGGGTAGTTTCTTTTACCCAATCAATAGTACGGCCCGCTGCATAGTTAGCCCTTTCTGAGTTATTATACACCGGCTCCGGGAATTGTTGAGTTAAGTGGTTTTGAGATTCATAATCAAGGAACTTCTGGGTAAATGAGGCCGGATCGCGTGGTTCAAGGATATGCCCAAGATTTTCATAACCGGCATATCCGTTGTAACGAATTACAGGTTTACCAGTAGTACCACGTTTTGTAGTGATCAGGATAACGCCTTGCGAGCCGTTAGCACCATAAATAGCAACTGCGGAAGCATCTTTAAGGATTTCCATTGACGCAATATCGTTGGGGTTAATATCATTAAGTGATCCCCCACTTTTTGTAAGCGGGATACCATCAACTACCACAAAAGGCCCCGAAGCTGCCGATATGGAATTTTGACCCCTCACTGTAACTGAAGGCTGGCGACCAGGAATTGATGATGTGGTGGTTACAGTTACCCCGGCAACGGCACCTTCTACGGCCTGCAATACGTTAGTTACCGGCAATTGTGATAAGCGGGACTTGGGTACCGTTGTAACCGAACCGGTAACGTCCGATCGTTTTTGCGTACCGTAACCAACCACTACAACCTCATTAAGCTGCTTGTTACTATCTTCAAGTACGATATTTAATGTGGTGGTATTTTTTGTAACCGCAATGAATTTGGCTACCATGCTCACAAAAGAGATCTTTAACGTTGAGCCTTCCGCAACTTCTATTTTAAAAGTGCCATTAACATCGGTTGTGGTTGATTGGGTTGTGCCCTGGATGTTTACAGTTGCACCGGGCAACACATTGCCGGTAGCATCTTTTACAACACCTTTTACATTAATTTTTGTTTGCGCGCTTGCCAGTTGAGCAATGCCTGTGAGCATCATTATTAAAAGCAATACGGAAAAACTTTTTAAGAGAGTAAATCTATATTTCATAATTTAATTTGGTTTATAAGGGTTCATTTAATTTGGAATTTTGTGTGGTAACTGAGCCTATCCGGGCCGATTTAACACCACTGCATTAGCTGCCCGGTTGCGCATTTTTGAAATTTTCATTGCATTAATTTTTAGTTTATGAATTGCCGGCAATAAAATATTGGTACTGATTATTGCCTGTCGGTTAAAACGAAATAAGCGGAATTTGGCTTTGCGAGAGAGGGGTAAAACTATAAATTACCGGGGTCAAAATATATAAAAAACCCTCTTTTTGATAGTTTTTTGTAGAATAAGCAATAAAATAAGTGTCAAATTCACTTTTATTTTTCCGGAAAGCTTTTCCGGCGACAACGTACTATCCCGGTAAGGCAGGGTCTTATTTGGAAGAGTTTTTTTCAAACTCGTTCATACGATACGAAATTTGAAAATTTGCGCGGTGTTTTTTGATAAAATCAGACGGATTGATCCCGTATTGTTTGAAGAATTGTTCGCGAAAGTATTTCACATCGCTAAAGCCAACCTGGAATGCAGCTTCATTAACATTACAATTGGTTTGAATGAGTAATTCGGCAGCTTTGCGCAGGCGCACAAACCGGATAAAGTTATTGACCGATTGCCCCGTGATGTTTTTAAGACGTTTAAATAAGGTTGCATAGCTGATACCAATCTCTTTGGCCAACACATATACATCAAACTTATCGTCGGTAAAATAATGCTCAATTACCGAAATACAATTATTCAGAAAGTCCTTATTTTCCTGTGAGATACTGCGACCGGTGCTTTTCTTGGTAACCTCCTTATAAAAGTAATTCTGAAGCTCGGTTTTATTGCGTAGCACACTTTTTACGCGCGCTATGAGTAATTCTTTATCAAAAGGCTTGCGCAAAAAATCAATGGCCCCTTCCTCTATACTCTTAAGCATTATATCCGGCGTTGTATCGCCGGTTAAAAGGATAACAGGGATATGGCTTATGGCCTGGTCTTCTTTAACAATCCGGCACAGTTCAAGCCCGCTGATACCATCCATCACGATATCGCTTATAATTACATCGGGGATATGCTTCTTGATAAGTTCAAGGCCTGTGGTACCGTCCTGCGCCTCGATTACGTTATAGCCCGGCGTAAAAATCTTTTTGATGTATGAACGGATCTGGTCGTTATCATCAATCACCGTAAGCGTATGCCTGGCCGAACTGAAGAGCTCCAATCTCGCCAAATCCTCGTCTTCCGGCACAATATCTTTGTTATCTTCGCTAATAAGCTCATTTACATACGTGTAATCCGGCACAACATCATCGACAATAACCTCTCCCGAAAAATGAGCTTTACCCTTTGGCAACGCAAGCACAAATGTAGTGCCCCCCTCGGGGTTGTTTGAGTAGCTAATATTACCTTTATGACTTTCTATAAAAACCTTAACCAGGTATAAACCTATGCCAAAACCTTTGCGGAAGTAGTTTTTATCCTTTGCCTGGTAAAATTTATCAAACAGCCTATCGCCGGCCTCGGTATTTATGCCTATGCCATTATCGATTACTTTAAAATATACATAAGTATCGTCCTGTTCAATTACAACATGGATAGTACCACGGTCGGGAGTAAATTTTATAGCGTTTGAGATGAGGTTAAACAAAGCTATTTCTATCTTTTCCAGGTCGCAGTACACCTCAATGGCATCTGAGCCGCCCTCGAGGGTATAACGAAGATGTTTAATTTTGGCTTGCTGAATAAAGCACGAATAAACCTCGTTACATAAAGTCACAAAATTTAACCTGCTTACTTTCAGCGAAGCATTTTCGCTTTCGGTTTTCCTGAAAAGCAGTAAATGATCAACCAAACCAAGCAGTCGGCGCGCATTGCGGTAAATTGTGCTCAGCTCTTCTGCATTTCCTTTACTTTGATTAAGAAGGTCCTTTATAGGGTTAATAATAAGCGTTAACGGCGTTCTGAACTCATGCGATACATTGGTAAAGAAAGTCAGTTTCTTTTCGTTGAGCTCCTTTTCTTTCTCCACCTGCAGGTTGGCCAGCTTTACCTTAAACCTGAGCCTGGCCTGGTTTAATCTGTACCTGTAAAACGCGTAGCCTATAGCAACTATTAATGACAGGTAAACTATATAGGCCCACCAGGTACGATACCAAGGTGGCAAAACAATAATTTTAATGGTAATGGGTGGCGCTGTCCACTGTCCTTCCGTATTGGTAGCCCTGATTTTCAGTGTATAGGAGCCTTCATTGAGACGCGAAAAGTAGGCCGACTTTAGCTTGCCTACATAGTTCCAGCCATGGTCCCAGCCTTCAAGGTAATATGCATAGGATATCTTTTCGGGAAATGAATATTCAAGCGCTGTATAACTGATGTTCAGCGTTGCCTGGCTAAACGGGATGGTTATATTTTTTAATTCATTTAACGGCAGTTTTGGGCCATATACACTATCGAGCTCAATTGAAACGTTGTTTATTTTAAAATCAGAAAGCATGAGCTGGGGCTGGTGTGCATAAGGAGCGATACTATCGGGCGAAAACAAATTAAACCCTTTGATGCCGCCGAACAACATTTTGCCCGATGCCAGCTTTAAGGCCGCGTTGTAATTAAACTGGTTGCTTTGCAAACCATCAGATGCATTGTAATTGGTGATCTTTTTTGTGATTACATTAAAACAGGAAAGGCCATTATAAGTACTGCACCATAAATTGCCGCTGTTATCAACCAATATATTCAGTACAGTATTGCTCGGTAACCCTGCCGATTCGGTGTATCTTTTATACTGATGGGTGTTGGTATTATATTGAAGCAGCCCTCCGCCTTCGGTACCAATCCATAAATTGCGTTTATTATCTTCGGTAATAGCCCTGATGGCCTGGCCGATAAAATAAACCTGGTGTTTTTTATGCTGAACATCAATTTTGATGAGGCGACTATAATTTCCCGCCCACAAATTACCTCTATGATCTTCAAAAAGCGCGTGGAGGTTTACCAGGCTGTTATCAAAAAGTTCAAACTGATCTTTGGCCCGGTTGTACAAAAACAATGCCCCTCCCCAGGTACTGCCTGCCCACAAACGGTGCTGCGAATCTTCATAAAGCTTCCAAAAATTCCGTTCTTCTTTTTTATCCACCGGGTTATAACAGCTATAATGTTTAAACCGGCCGGTTGCATTATCAAACGCATCAATGCCACCATTAAAGGTTGCCACCCAAATCTTATTGGTATAGTCGTTTAAAATACTTACAACAAAATTACTGCTGATAGATCCCGGAATATTTTGGTGTACATAGGCAGTAAACGTATTTGTTTTAGTGTTCCAGTAATTTAACCCGCCGCCGTCAGTGCCAATCCATACATTATGCTGCTTATCTTCGCAAAACGACAGGATAAAATTATTGATAACACTATTTTTATTAAAAGCATCATGCGCGAACACATGAAAAGAGGCCGGTTTGCGGTCAATAATGTTCACGCCACCCCGTAAGGTTGCTATCCAGATCCGGGATTCATCATCCTCATAAACAGCATCAACAGCATCGCTCCGTAAGCTATTAGGTGTTTCGCCTGCATTGATATAGATGAGCGTATTGGTCTCCGGGTTCCAAACTTTAATCCCTCCCCCATTGGTTGCAATCCAGATATCGCCGTTTCTTGTTGTGGTGAGGCTAAAAATATTGTTGTTGGTCACTTTGTTAAGCCCGTTCTCCAGCCTCGTAGTTTTCAAGGTGACAGGATCATACATCCATAATTCATTACCTGCGCCTGCAATAATTTTACCTTTTCCATCAATGGTCATACAACCTGCATATGCCAGTTCTGGTGATACAATTTTTATCTTTTCAGCCGGTGCATCGTATCTGCCAAGCCCAACCCCGTTTACCAGAATCCAGATAGTGCCCTGCGTATCCATCTGGGCAGCAATGGTATTAAACTGTTGTTTTTTGACATCATACAGGATCTCTTTGCCAATGGTATCTGTTTTCCCAAATTTTAGGAAGCCGTATGTACCATTGGTAGCGAAAATATTACCCGACCGATCGGAGACTATCTCATTGATATTAAACCCAATTTTAATTGGCTCATGCTTTTCATTATAACAATAAAGCGCATGAAAGCGCGAGTCGGCATAATCAAAATACATGAGTCCTTTTTCGGTTCCTACATATATTCGTCCGCCGCTGGCGTTAATGGATTTAATGTGATTATTGACGAGCGAGTTTTTATCTCCCCAGATGTTCCGGAAGACTTTAAATGTGTAACCGTCATACCTGTTGAGCCCGTCATAAGTTCCCATCCACATAAAGCCATATTTATCCTGTGTAATACAGGTTACCGCATTGTTTGAAAGACCATCTTCAATACCTAAATACCTAACTGGGAAACCAGGGCCTTTTGCTATGGCTGCTAAAGAATAGCATATAAAAAAAATGAGCAAAAAGGCCTTTAATCGCTGAAACATTCGCCGTATAATCAATAACTGGTTGTTTTCAAAGGTATCAAAATGTAGCAGGCTTTCATTCGCAAATTTTATCCTGTTTTGGTACATCATGAATTACAATACATCAAAAGTGTATCAGAAAATATAAAGAAAATAGAGCAACCAGCAACGACAAATAATTAACAATTAATTATATTTGGGAGATTGTAAACCTGTTCTTAATAAACATTATTGTGTATGACCGTCATCCCAAAAAATGGGAGAATGCAGTAATTATGCATTTTAAATTATTGCAGGCAACACTACTTATTGAAAACATTTGATTAAACATTTACCTGCATTGACTAAGTACTTATTTATTTTTTATGTATGCCTGTGGGCACTTACTTCCCGTGCTCAAAATATACTCCGGGTTGATAAAGGTATTCAGCAACATAAGTTTACCCTTAACGAGGTAAAATACCTACAGGATAGCACCGGGAAACTAACTTTCCGGGATATACAGGAAATGAGCTCCTCTTTTACCGAAAACAGCTCATACTACCCCAGCAATCACCATAAAAACTCTGCTTACTGGTTTCGCGTGCGGATGTACTTTAGCGAACCGGTAAACAACAACAGCATTATTGAGTTGTTTGATCAAACAACCGATGAGGTAACGGCTTATATGCCTGATGCGGCGGGTAACTATATCAAAAGTGAATCGGGCGCTAACCTTAATTTCAATAGCAGGCTTTTCCATCATAAAAACTTTGAGTTTCTGATCGGGGATACCAACCCTGGTTATCATACCTATTATTTCAGGATCAAATCGCACAATGCGGTGAACGTTATCATAGTTTATCGTACTATTAATTACTTTATTCATTATGCGCTTAATGAATACTTAACCTATGGCTTGTTTTATGGCATGATCCTTATTTTTTGTTTCCATAACCTGCTTATGTTCCTTGCGGTTAAAAAGAAACAATACCTGTACTACGTATTTTACATTTTAAGCGTAGGCCTTTACGAAATGAGTGCCGATGGCATCGCGTTCCAATATTTATGGCCGGGAGCGCCAGCTTTAAATAATTACGGGAACGGCACTGCCCTATATTTTACCAGTATTTGCGCCCTGATATTCAGCAAGGAGCTATTGCAGGTTAAAATAAAAGCTCCGCAGTTTAACAGGCTAATCAATTGTGTGATATTGCTGCGCACCACCTATTTTCTGTATTGCCTTATCTTCAACAATTCGCTGTTTGTATATAAGTTTGTTGAAGTAATCCCGCTATCGCTGGCTTTTGCTACCGGTGTTTATATCTATAAAAACGGCTACAAGCCGGCCCGCTTTTTTGTGCTGGCCTACTCAATTTTGTTTGTGGGCTTTATAGTTAAAGCGTTTACCGCCCTTGGTTACGCTTACTTTTTACCTGCACCTATAAGTTACTATAGCCTTAGTTTTTGTTTTATTATTGAGATGATACTGTTATCATTTGCCATTGGCGACCAGGTAAGGATCCTGCGGAAAGAGAAGGATGCAGCCCATGAAGAAACCATACGGCAAATGCAATTGAACAGCCAGTTGAAGGATTCAATAAATGAGGAATTGGAGCGCCAGGTTGAAATCCGCACACACGAACTGGTTGAAAAATCAAACGAGGTGAGGCAACAAAGTCAGATCATCGAAAACCAAAACAAAGAATTGTTACGGGCCAACGAGCAGCTGGAAAAGCAGGCCGGTGAAATATTAAGAATGAATATTTTACTTGAAAAAGATAATGTCCAGCTCAAAACAAACATTGAAAAGGTTACCGAATCACGAGCGTTATCCACAGAGTTGGGCTATGAAGAATTCAGCGCAAAGTATCCCGACCAGGAAACCTGTTTTAAATTCCTGTCGGCTTTAAAATGGAAAGATGGCTTTATCTGTACCCGCTGCTCAAATACAACATATTGTGCAGGAAGGTTGCCGCACAGCCGCCGGTGTACTAAATGCAGTTATGAAGAATCGGCATTGCATAATACCATATTTCAAAACAGCCGCATTCCTATCAATAAGGCTTTTTATCTAACCTATCTTATTTACAGTACTAACGGCACGATATCATCGCACCAGCTTTCCGAAAAGCTCGATATCCGCCAAAGCACCTGCTGGACTTACGCCATCCGTATAAAGAAAGTATTGCAGGAAAAGAAAAAATCAAGGAAAAAGAATGATCAGCAGGGATGGACGGTGCTGGTGATGTGAGAAGTAGCATTTCTTCTTTGTAGGATTTGGGGAGTGTTATTCGTTGACATTTTTCGCTGTTTGTATATAGTCTAAGTAAGTCGATGCCTCCGAAACCCTCGCGGATCCAAGCTATTCCATAAAATTGATTTGTCGTTTAATCAGCAAGGTGTATTGTTTTGCCCCTCTGGGGCAAGGGGTATTTCAATAATCTCACTTGCTACAAACCTTTTGCACCTCTGGTGCACTTGTCCTTGGCAATTAATACCTGTTTGTTAAATTATAAAAGTCCCCCAGAGGGGGAAAAGGTTTGTAGAAAAAAACGTCCTATCCCCTACCCCCAGAGGGGCTCAACTCACGCACTTTACCCAATTTGACTATTGATTTTGTGGGTTAACTTAAATCTGCGAGAGCCCCTGAGGGAACAGCCCCTTTGTATTATCAATAATTCCTTTGATTAATTCATTGGTAAGGAACGTATTGGCTTTTCAATAGCGATTTTCTCCTCTAACAGGACGCGCCCCTCCTGTTTCCATCCCCCAAACCTTATTTCTGTTGCAATAGGGCAGGTTTTAACCACTCTCCAATCCCCTCAATTGTCATTTTTTTAAATATTTTCACTTTTTTTTCTTGTTCACCAAGCGTATCACCCGAAAAAAACAACGAGGTGTAACCTGCTGTAAATACGCAACTTCAACGTTTGAGTTTTTCGTTATCAAAACGTATCAAAATATATTTAAACATCTTAAAATCAATAACTTACACACAATAAACCTATTGCATTATTGGTTTATTCCACGTTAAATTTACCCCCACCAATACCAATTAGTAATACGCTTAACCAACAAATCGCTTATATGAAGTAAAGATTGCACAGCAGTTATTACCTGCATCGCTATGGTGTAAACCAGGTTTGCCTATAGCCCATTCCGGCAGCCACGGGCTGCTTAACCAATTAAACAGCAATTAATTATGAAGAAAAAAATTACGCTAATTTTTGTTTTACTTATTACAATACTAACACGCACGTTCGCACAGGACATTACCGTGAAAGGTATTGTTAAAGACAACCAGGGTCTGCCAATACCTGGCGCCACTGTAAAAAACAAGTCAACAGGTGCGGTAACCGTTACGGATTTAAAAGGCAGCTATTCTATCACAGCCAACGGCAACGCTACACTTGTTTTCAGCTTTGTGAGTTCGGCCACACAAGAGCAGCCGGTTAATGGACGCACAACAATTGATGTAACACTGGCCGATGCCAACAAACAGCTGGAAGAAGTTGTAGTAATAGGTTACGGCACACGTGCCGTTAAAGATGTTACCGGTGCCATCAGCAGTGTTAAGGCCGAGAAATTAGAAAATGAACACCCGGCCAGTGCTACGGATATTATCAGGGGCAATATCCCGGGTATATCGGTTGCCTTGAATACCTCGGCCAAAGGCGGCGGTACCGGCGATTTGCAGATCAGGGGTAAAGCCTCCCTTTCGGGCAACGTACAACCTGTTATCGTATTGGATGGGGTTATTTATCCGGGTCAGCTGGCTGATATCAACCCTAACGATATCGACCGTGTCGATGTGTTACGAGATCCAAGCGCACTTGCCGTATATGGTGCACAATCTGCCGGTGGTGTTGTAGCCATTACTACCAAAAAAGGTAAAAAGGGTGGTACTCAAATCACTCTGAATGCCAATTTCGGTATTGCTCAACTATTGCAAAATCAAAAATACTATACAGGCGATGGCTTCCTTAACTGGCGTGCCGACGGAGCCCGTAGTTCTAATACTTCAAATCCTTATTATTATTACAGCAACCCCAACAAACTGCCTGAGGGTGTAACGCTTGACCAGTTCCTAAACGGTGCTACAGGCGATCCTACCACCATCTGGCTGCAGCGTTTGGGCTTATTCCCTAACGAGATTGCCAACTACCAGGCTGGTAAAATGACCGACTGGTCAAAACTGATTTTCCGCAATGGCTTCCGTCAGGATTATACAGGCAGCTTTTCGGGAAGTTCAGAAACCGTTAAATATTATGTATCGGGCAACTACACTAAAAACCAGAACCTGATCCAGGGCGGACAGTATACCGACGGCCGTTTCCGCGTAAACCTGGAAGGTAAGGCAGCTAAGTTTTTAACCCTGGGCGTAAATGCACAGTTTGCAAGCCGTGATGAAGGCGCTGCCAGTACCTCGCTAAGCGGTCAGGGCATTGATGGTACCGAAGTCGACTGGACGCAGATCATTAACTCATCTCCTTATGGAGATGTGTACAATGCCGATGGCTCATTACGCCGTATCGATACCGATGACAGCGGTTTAAATCAGCGTAACCCATTTCTCGGGAACCGCTATAATCAAAACGTAGCGGTTCAAAACACGCTGTTCTCGGTACTTTTTGCCCGTTTGGATCTTCCTTTCGGTATTAAGTATACGGTGAATTATGCACCAACCATCGAATCGTACCGAAACTTCTTTTTCCGCCCGGTAGCTAACCCTAATGAACTTTCGGGTGGTACTGCCATCCGTACACAGGAAAACCGCTACAGGTACAACCTCGATAATATTTTAAGCTGGAACAAAACATTTGGCATACATAGCTTTGATGCAACCTTCCTGCTTAACAAAGAAAAATACCAAACCTGGTATACCAATGCTTCAAACACACAGTTAACCCCAACCGATATTTTGGGTTACCACAACATAGGCGCCGGTAATTTACCTGTTGAAAGCAGCGATGACCGAATTTATAATGCCGATGCCATCATGGGCAGGATCAACTACACCTTGTTGGGCAGGTACATTGTTACCGCCACTGTACGCCGCGACGGTTTCTCTGCATTTGGCTTGCAGCATCCACGCGAGGTATACCCTTCTGGAGCAATTGCCTGGGTATTCAGTGATGAAAGCTTCATGAAAGGTGACGCTTTTAAATGGCTTGACTATGGTAAATTACGTTTCAGCTACGGTGCAAATGGTAACCGTACCTC
This sequence comes from Mucilaginibacter rubeus, assembly GCF_014643835.1. Taxonomy (GTDB): domain Bacteria; phylum Bacteroidota; class Bacteroidia; order Sphingobacteriales; family Sphingobacteriaceae; genus Mucilaginibacter; species Mucilaginibacter rubeus. The sequence continues at coordinate 893,673 of NZ_BMKD01000002.1, forward strand.
TACAACCACTGCCGATCCATCTATCTCATTAGCTGTATTGGGTGGTATCAAATATCCAACAGCAAACAATTCAGGTACTGTAACCAACAACAGCGGCATTTATGTAAGCACGCTACAAAATGCCCAGTTAAAATGGGAACGTACTGTAGGTCCTAACATCGGTTTGGATTTCACCATATTACACAACAGGCTTAGCGGTTCGATAGATGTTTATGACCGTAAAACTACCGACCTTCTGGTTAAACGAAGTATTCTTGATGTTCAGGGCTACAACTCATCGGGCGATTTAGTTGGTGGGGCTAACAACTCCAACCCATACACCAACATCGGCCAGGTTAACAACAAGGGGTTTGAAATTTCATTGGATGGCAAGATCATTAAAAGCGAAAACTTTAACTGGAATGCCAGTGGAACGTTTTTCTTAAACCGCAACAAAATTGTTCACCTGTACGGTGCATTCCCGGTTACTGATGCCAACGGCGTTACCACCAATGTTGAAAAAGATGATATCGGCAACGGCTGGTTCATTGGTCACGATATCAACGCTGTTTGGGATTACAGGATCCTGGGTGTTTGGAAAACCGCAGATGCTACTGAAGCAGCTAAATACGGCGCTAAACCCGGTGATTTTAAACTGCAGGATGTAAACGGCGATTTTAAATTCACCAATGATGATAAGCAATTTCTGGGTTCAACCAATCCACGCTTTAGCTGGTCTTTACGCAATGATTTCAATTTCCTTAAACATTTCGATGTATCGTTCCTGCTGGTATCAAGCATTGGTCAGTTAAGGCAATACAACCAGGCTTTAAACAACCCGGGCAGCGTAGGCTTTGCGCGTATGAACTCATACGTATTGCCTTACTGGACACCTGATAACGAGATTGACGATTACGCCCGCTTAAACTCAGGTTCATCAGGCACAACCATTAATGTTTGGCGTAAAGCTTCGTTTGTAAGGCTGCAAACCGCTTCTATCGGCTACACTTTCAGTCCGCAGCTCATCAAACGCCTGGGCATATCAAGCGCCAAATTATTTGTGAATGCAAGCAATGCAGCTGTGTTTTCAAGCTGGCCGCTTTGGGATCCGCAAAACGGCGGTCCTACTCCAAGATATTTATCAGCCGGGTTTAACGTAGTTTTTTAAAGGAGGGATTTAATACATGAACAAGATAAACAAAAACATCATGGCTGCGGCTTTAGCAGCGGCAACCATATTTATAACCGGGGGTTGTACCAAGCGGGCCGATCTGTATCCGCAGGCACCTTCAAAATTTACACCCGACGTAACTTATACCTCACCTGCTGCATTTAAAGCAGCTTTGGCTACATTAAATGTAAGCGTCAGATTTGAATACTTTGGCGACTCGGCCCCGTTGCTTACCGAATCGATATTTACCGATGCCGCGGTTGAGGGTACTACCGATAAAACCACACCTGCACAGGATCTGAACGCGCGTATCACCCCTACCGCCAACCTAAACAGTGACGACTATAACAAGATAGGTCGCTACTGGAGCGCATGGTACCAGGGCATCCATGACTGTAACGTTATTTTATCGAGGCTGGATAACATTAAATGGCCTTCAGACGCCGATAAAAACCTGGTAAAAGCGACAGCTTTATTTCATCGTGCTTACCGCTACTATCGTTTAGTGCATGAGTTTGGCGATGTGCCATTGCTGCTAAAAGAAGAAACTGCGGTAAACACCGGCTACTTCAGTACGCAGCGTATCGTTATCCTGAAGCAAATGAAAACAGACCTGGAGTTCGCCGTAGCTAACCTTACCGATGCGAACGCTAAAGGCGATATCTCCAAAGGCGGTGCTGCTCACCTTTTAGCTAAAGTTGATTTGGCACTTGGTTTATTTGATGATGCCATTGCGGCCGCCAACGTTGCCATCAACGGCCCGTATCACCTCATGACCAATCGTTTTGGTATAGTTGCGGGCGATGCTTCAAAAAACATCATCTGGGACCTTCACCGACCCGAAAACAAGGCTTTAGGAACAAATGCCGAGGCTTTATATGTAGTACTTGACCGCGAAACACTTGACGGCGCTACGCCAAACGGATCACAGGTGATGAGGAACTGTGTGCCGATGTGGCATAACGGTACTATACTTACCCCCGGAGCGCTGAAACCGGGCATTTCAGATAAAGTAACCGAAGAATTCCCGCTTACTTTATGGTATGGCCGTGGTATTGGTCGTTTACGCGGTACGCCTTATGCTACCAAATACATCTGGACAGATAATACCGACTTAAGGCACGCTCCCGGAAACTGGATGAACATGACTGATCTGGTTTACAATAGCCCGGCCATTAAAACCTCCGATCCGGCATGGTATGGCAAGCATCTTGAGCAATATACCGATGCTAACGTTAAGCAACGCTTCCTGAATGGTGCAAAAGATACCATCCGTGCCTGGTTTGGCTGGCCGCATTACAAAGTGTTTATTGGCTCGGGCCCTATCGCGCTTGATAAATGGTGGAGCCCGCCGCGTGGTACCAACACCGACTGGTATGTTTTCCGCTTAGCCGAAACCTATCTGTTACGTGCCGAAGCCTACGTATGGAAAGGCCAAACCGCACTTGCTATGGATGATATCAACAAAGTAAGGGCACGTGCAAATGCACAGTTGTTAACAGATCCGGGCAAAGTTAATATCGGCACTATACTTGACGAACGCCAGAGAGAACTGTATTGGGAGGAGCCACGTAAAACTGAGCTTACCCGTATCGCTTTCATCTTTGCGCAAACAGGAATTGCCGCTTATAATGGAAAAAGCTACAACGTAGCTAATTTTTCAACAAGCAACTTCTTTTACGACAGGATCATGGAGAAGAACGACTTCTATAAAAACCCTAATGTTGTAACCAATTCGGGTAATCACTATACTATTTCGCCATACCATGTTTTATGGCCTGTCCCGCAAAGCGAGATCGACCTGAATGTAAATGGTCATATTAACCAGAGCAAAGGATACGCAGGTTCAGAAACCAATATCCCGCCTCTTGATAAAGTAGTACCATAATTTAGTTGATTTGTAACATTTGAGCCGGGCATTAGTCAATTGATTAGTGTCCGGTTTTTTGTTTATATAGATTTAAAAGCATAAATAATTAGCCGGGAGCACATTCATTTATTTGTTTTTTTACATATTTAATCATTATTTAAACCTGACATCGAAAATATGGGCCTGTTCAATATCCTTCGTAACGAATTTATAGATGTAATAGAGTGGGTTGATACCACCCAGAATACGCTTGTATGGAAATTTCCGCGCCATGATAATGCCATAAAGATGGGTGCAAAACTCATTGTTCGCGAATCGCAGGCCGCTGTTTTCATGAACGAGGGACGCATCGCCGATGTATTTACTCCCGGTACTTATGAGCTTCAAACGCAGAACATGCCTTTGTTAACCACCCTAATGAGCTGGAAATATGGCTTTGAAAGCCCGTTTAAAGTTGATATATTCTTCGTAGGCCTGCGTCAGTTCACCAACCAAAAATGGGGTACCAAAAACCCGGTAATGATCCGCGATGCTGAATTTGGGCCGGTACGGCTGAGGGCATTTGGTTCGTTTAACTTTAAGGTTCAGGATCCTAAAGTATTTATTAAGGAAATCGCCGCCACTAATCCCGATTTTATCATTGAAGATATCAATGAGCAGTTGCGGAACACCGTTGTTTCGCGGGGGATGGATGCCGTAGCCGAATCAAAGATAAACGTGCTTGATCTGGCAGCCAACTACAACGAAATGGGCAAATTCATAACAGAATCTATCCAGCCCGATTTCGCTGAGCTTGGTTTAAACCTAACCAAACTATTAGTCGAAAATATCTCCCTGCCGCCCGAAGTTGAGCAGGTGCTTGATAAACGCAGCGAAATGGGCATATTGGGTAATCTCGGCGCTTATGCGCAGTTTCAGGCTGCCAATGCTATTGAAAAATCTGCCGAAAATACCATTGGTGGTAACTTAGGAGCTGCCGGTATGGGTTTGGGTGTTGGCGCTGCGATGATGGGCCAGGTTGGCAATATCTTTCAGCAAAATCAGGTTAGTCCTAATAATACCGGTAGTGATATACCACCTCCTCCACCCCTGCCGGGCATCCAATATCATATTGTAAAGGATGGAAAATCAGACGGGCCGCACTCTATAGATAGCATTAATACTATGATCGCCAGCGGAACCTTAAGCAGGGAAAGCATGATTTGGAAAAAAGGAATGGCTGCATGGGCGGTTGCATCATCTGTTGAAGAGATTGCAGATTTGTTTAATAATGTACCTCCACCGATAGCCTGATCTGCAACTATTCCTAAATCTATATTTTCGAGATGAACAACCAGGTTAATCCGTCAGCAATAAACAATTCTTTAAATTGTTCGGGCTGCGGAGCATTACTGCACTTTAATCCCGGCACTCATAATTTGCTGTGTGATTACTGTGGCGTGAGCAACGCCATTGAAAGTGCCCCCGACAGCCGCGATATTCTATCTTATGATTATGAGGAATTTGTCGCCGGTATTGACAACAATAAACAAAGTGCCGATCTTAAGGTAGTGAATTGTAAAAACTGCGGCTCACAAACCATCCTCGATCAGTTTGTAACCTCGGATAAATGTCCGTTTTGTACAGCTCCCCTGGTATTGGACCTTGAAAGCGGACAGCAATATGTGCCGCCTCATTATATTTTGCCATTTGCCGTTACCCAACAACAGGGTGTTGATTTTTTCAAAAAATGGCTTAAAAGTCTTTGGTGGGCGCCAAATGACCTGGCTAAAAAGGTAAGCGATGCATCATCAGCACTAAAAGGTGTTTACCTGCCACACTGGACATACGACACCTATACCATAACCGATTATAGCGGTGAGCGCGGCGATTATTACTATACCACCGAAACTTATACCGAAACCGTCGACGGAAAAACGCAAACCAAAACAAGGCAGGTACGCCATACTGACTGGTCGTACGCTTCGGGAAGAGTAGAGTGCGATTTTGGTGACTTGTTGGTACCCGCCAGCAACTCACTGCCTGAAAAAACGCTTACCAAACTCGGGCCCTGGAATTTTAATATGCTGGTTAAGTTTGATGAACGTTATATGAGCGGCTTCCGTTCCGAAACTTACCAGTTAGGCCCGGAACAAGGTTTTACTAAAGCGGCCGAACAAACTGCTGGAGCGATAAATTCGGCCATACGAGACGACATAGGCGGAGACGAGCAAAGAATCGACAGCACCGATACCCAATATCTTGATAAAGCTATAAAATACCTGATGTTACCGGTTTGGGTAAGCGCCTATAACTACAATAACAAGATTTATCAATTTACAGTTAATGCCAGCACAGGCGAGGTTATCGGCCAGCGCCCTGTGAGTGCAATGAAGATAATACTTGCTGTGTTGTTTGTAATAGCCTTGATAATAATTGGAGTGATCCTATACCAAAATGCTCATCCTGCATAGAGAAGCTGCCCTAAGACACAAAGGCCCCAATATCTTTACGTAAAGCGCGTAATTACGTCTCCCATAGGATAAACTTCCTTTACACAGCGCTTGCCTATCGTAATCTGCATGCGGGAGACGCATGTGATGCGTCTCTACATTTAAAAAACCAATCTTAACAAGCTTCTTAGCCATCCCAGATAAAAATAAAAATAAATTTGCGTAACTCACAAGTTACATATACATTTGAGTAACTTAAAAGTTACCTATCATGGCAAAAATCATTCAGCACCAATTATTTTACCCGCACCCACCCACAGTGGTTTGGGAATTTTTAACCGATCAGGAACTGATATCGCAATGGCTCATGCCCGGCAATCTGAAACCTGTACTGGGTCACGAATTTCAGCTTAAGGCCAAACCTATGCCCGAGATGGATTTCGACGGGATTTTTTATTGCAAGATCCTGGAGGTTATCCCCTTCAAAAAACTCTCTTATTCATGGAAATTCGGCTCAGGCAATGGTGAACTAAGCAATTCGACAGTGAACTGGATGCTAACAGAAAAAGATAACGGCACCGAACTTTTGCTGGTACACCGTGATTTTGCAGACTCTGTAAACCCGTTGATGTTTAGCTCGATGGAAAAAGGCTGGTTGGTGCTTATCAACAAAATGCTGCAGATCATAAACGCAGAAAAAGATGGAACAGCACAGGCTTGATGTATTCCAGGTAATTGCCGACCCAAGCAGGAGGCAGATCCTGCACCTGCTTTCAAAAGATAGCCGTACAATCAACTCATTGGCTGAGAACTTTGATATGAGTCGACCGGCCGTTTCAAAGCATATCAAAGTGCTTTACAACGCCGGGTTTATCTCTATACAAGACATCGGCAGGGAAAGGCATTGTGTGTTGAAACAAGACGGCTTTAAAGAGCTACAGGCCTGGTTAGCTTACTATGATAAATTCTGGGGCGATAAACTGGACAAACTGGGAGCTTTAATGAACGATAAAATGAACAAAAAATGAAAGATCAGGATTTAACTATAACCATTTCGGTAGATAAAACCTCTAAAGAGGCTTATGATGCCATCAATAATGTTCGCGGATGGTGGTCGGAAGAAGTTAAAGGCGGCACAGAAAAACTCAATGACGAGTTTACCTACAAAGCCAGGGACCTTCACCGCTGTACCTTGAAATTAACAGAAGTTGTTCCCAACCAAAAAGTGGTTTGGCTTGTACTGGACAACTATTTTAGTTTCACCAAAGATCAAACCGAATGGAAAGGCACCAAAGTGATTTTTGAAATTTCCGAACAGGACGACAAAACACAAATCCGCTTCACCCACCAGGGCCTGGTTCCACAGCATGAGTGTTATGAGGTTTGCTCAAACGCCTGGGCCGGTTATATTACGGGAAGTTTGTACAACCTCATTACTACAGGTAAAGGGGAACCTAACCCTAAAGAAAGTTAGTTAACGAAATTAAAGCTAACCAAATAAAACATCATATTCTATTAGTCAATATATTGAAACTAAAACCTGAAAGTTTCGAACAACTTTTAGGCAAGAAAGCGCCTTTCATTTTTCATGAAAGGCGCTTGAGGGTTTAATCAATTATCAATTAGGGTTTTATCTCAAACTTTATACTGCTAAAAATCAGGGTTGCTTAACCAATTAGCTTAATTAAATATTAACCTGTTACATTTCAAACCAGGACATTAAAGGAAATCTGATTTACAAAAAACAGTATTATTGTTACATTAACAGTTAAAAACGCTATTGCTTTTCAATTCTATTCTTCGATATTTGATTTAGTCGCGCATAAGCACCGGCTTTAACCAGTTTACCTTTTAATCAGCAAAAAATGAAGGTGTCCGCCCCCTGACGGCACCCGTATTTTGAAGAAAAACAACCTGCAAATAAAACTATTTACTACATGGAAAAATCACGCCGTACCTTTATCAGGCAGGCCTCGTTAGCCGGGGCCGGAATTATGCTTGCCCCCAAAAGTTGGAGCGCACAAAGTTATAAACGTATCATTGGCGCCAATGACCGGGTCAGGATTGGGGTGGTAGGCTTTTCAGACAGGCACAAAAGTTCGCACGTGCCCAGTTTCATGAACCATTATAAAGAACTCAACTTTGATGTGGTAGCCGTATCCGATATCTGGAACAAACGGCGCGAGGAAGGCTCTGCCCTCTGGAAAGAAAAAATGCAGCATGACGTAAAAGCTTACCGCAATAATGAAGAATTATATGATAGTAAAAGTGTGGACGCCGTATTCATCAGCACTGCCGATTTTCAGCATGCACGCCATGCTATTGAAGCTGTGAAGGCCGGCTGCGATGCTTATGTAGAAAAACCATTTGCCGAAACCATGGAAGATAACCGGGCTGCCTTAAAGGCAGTAAAGGAATCGGGCAAAATTGTGCAAATTGGATCGCAGCGCAGAAGCGGCGCTAATTATCATGCAGCCAATGAATTTATCAGTTCGGGCAAGTTTGGTCCTATCACCATGGTTGAGCTCACCTGGAATGTGAATCAACCAGGCCGCTGGCGCCGGCCGGAGTTATTAGGACAGCTGAAGGAACAGGATACCGACTGGAAACGTTTTATAATGAACCGGCCTTATGAAGATTTCGACCCGCGTAAATACTTGGAGTACCGCCTGTTCTGGCCATATTCGTCAGGACTGCCGGGGCAGTGGATGAGCCATCAGATTGATACGGTACACTGGTTTACGGGCTTAAAACACCCGCGTAGTGTAGTTGCCAACGGCGGCATCTATATGTGGAAAGATGGGCGCCGCAACTGGGATACCATACTGGCCGCTTTTGATTATGGCCCGCTTAATGATCCTTCAACCGGCTTCCAGGTTACTTTTGGCTCACGCATGCACAATGGCGATGAGCACCCAGCCGAAATTTACTATTCAAACGGCGGCGAGCTTAACCTCATCACCAATACAGTATCGCCAAAAGGAGGTCTTACTCAAAAAATGGCCGATGCCATGCATATGAAGGCAAACCTGCTGCCTGAGATTAGCCTGGCTAATACCGAAAAGGTGGTAGCATCAGCCAATACCGGAGGTGATATACTTACTTCAAACCACGTACGCAACTGGATGGAATGCGTGCGCAGCCGTAAGCAGCCAAACGCCCCGGTTGAAGCCGGTTACAGCCATTCGATAGCCAATATCATGACCAATGCAGCTGTTCATACCGGCTACAAGGCTACTTTTGATGAAGCTACCCAGGAGGTAATGGCTAATGGAAAAGTTTTTAAATATTAATAGCTGGATAGGTCACAAACATTATTGACATCGGCTGTGCCTTGCCATTAGCGCACAGCCTTTTTAACCTTACATCAAGCAATGAAGATCATAAAAAAACTGGGACTTGCCGTTGCCGCAAATATGCTATTGTTTCCTGTAGTACACGCTCAAAAAGCCGAACCGGTAAGGCTGGTAAAAGCAACAAATAATAAAATAGATATCCTGATAGGTGGAAAACCCTTTACCAGTTTCCTGTATCCGGATACTTTAGAAAAACCCGTTCTTTACCCTTTGCGGTCGGCAAACGGCACATTGGTAACCCGCGGCTTTCCGTTGGCCCCACGGCCCGGCGATCCTACAGATCATCCGCATCACATAGGATTATGGTTTAACTTTGAAAACCTGAACGGTCTGGATTTCTGGAATAACTCCTATGCCATACCTGCGGCTAAAAAGAGTGGTTATGGCTGGATCCGCACCGACAAAATTTTGGAAACAAAAGATGGGACAAAAGGCATATTAGCCTATCATGCAAACTGGACAGATCAGCAAAAACAAGTAATACTGGAAGAGCAAACCCGCTTTGAATTTAGCGGAAATGCCCGGGAACGGATCATTGACCGTGTAACTACGCTTACTGCGGATAAGGACGCTCTTTTTAAAGATGCCAAAGATGGCATGCTTGGCCTGCGTCTGGCCCATGAGCTGCAAATCCCTGACCCTGCCGACCAGAAATTTACTGACGATAAGGGTAATGTTACCATAGTAAAAGGTGGTACCGATAAAGTTGCCAACGGTACTTACCTCACCAGCGAAGGCAAAACAGGTAACGACGCATGGAGCACCCGCGGCGTATGGTGCAAGGTATATGGTAAAATTGGAACCGATTCGGTAAGCGTTACCATTATCGATCATCCTCAAAACCCTAATTATCCTACTTTTTGGCATGCCCGTGGCTACGGTCTGTTTGCAGCCAATCCGCTGGGCGAAAAGGTGTTTACCAACGGCAAATCTGAAAAGAACCTGACTTTAAAGAAAGGCGAATCGGTAACATTCAGGTATCGGATTATCATACACAATGGGCCGCAAACTAACAGCGCAGCGCAATTAAACCAGGCTGCGGAGGCTTTTAAGTCATTTAAATAGCATCACCATATCAAACAAACCGGTCCGGGATATTTATCAGAATTACTTTTTATCATTTTTAAATATCCCGGCAGGTATGTCACGGCCCGCTGATCCCGGCGCAAGGTTCAGGTAATTACGGGGTTGTTACTTTTCGTTTCAGTCGGGCTGTGTGTCGTTACCGGCATCAGTTCGTTGGATATAGCCCATATAGCCATCATTTTACCGTGATAAGGGTATTACTCAAAAAACTCTCCCTCAATATTGTCTATCAATTTTGCGCCCCTTGCCCATTGCTGTCACCCTGTTTTAAATCATCATTGTTAACGCCGCGTTTCTTCTTAGGCATCTGCGGACCAAAATTCATTTTACCGAAATTGTAGGCAAAGCTAACGCCAAAAGATCTGAACGGCACTGAGAACCTGCTGCTTTGACTAAGCGGGCCGCTATTGATATTGGAAGTAAAGTCTTTATAATCCTTAAATGGCTGGGTAATGTTCAAACCAATAGTTCCGCGTTTTTTCCAAACATCCTGCTTCAAACCTATCACCCATAAATTGAAAGAGGGGTTTGTTCCCTGGAAAGTTCTCCTTGCCGAGTTCTGGATCAAAAAAGTTTCGGCAGACAAAGCCTTGTTTATTTTTACTGTTCCGCTAATGAAGGCATTGTACTGAACATAGGTAGACTGGCTTGCTTGCTGTAGGCTACTGATCACCTGCGGTTTATAGGTAAATGCATTAACGTTGCCCCGTATGGTTAGGACCTTGAACAATTCTGTTGAGCCAAAGAAGGTTACACCAACGGAATTATTGTTACCCACGTTAAGGTAATTGGTGAGGGAAACATCCCTGGTAACCGGGTTCCCGTTATTATCCACCGTGGTGTAAGGCACTGTACGCACGTAGCTTTCAATAATATCATCGGTCTTCCTATAATAGACGGAGGCATTGATCACACTGCTTTTGATGAAGGTAGAATAAGTCATTTCCACGGTCTGCGTAATTTCTGGCGACAATTCCGGGTTACCCTGCGTTTGGTTGAGAGGGTTGCTGGTATTCAGAAACGGGTTTAAATATTGCAGACTCGGCCGCTGGATACGCTTACTATAGCTTAGTTTCAGCGTTTGGGTAGGCGTTAAAGCCTTTGAAATCACAAAGCTTGGAATAAAATTGGTATAGGTATTATCAAAAGGTGCCAGGCCCGCACTGACATTACCCGAATTTCCATTAATTTTTGTATTCTCTAACCGGGCACCTGCCTGTACAGTAAAACCATCTTTCAAATTTGCAGTAAGCAAGCCGTAGCCCGAGTACACGTCCTGGTCGTAACTATAGGTGTTGGATGTGGCCGTATTAAATACGTACGCGCCTGAAGCATCTGGATTGAAAAAATCGTATTCGCTGGATATCCTCCTTAAAATACTTTTCGCACCTGTTTCCAGCTTAAATACCCTGCTGATTGGTAGTACGTAATCCAGCTGGTAAGTATACTCGTTATTGGTACCGTTATTAACCGCACGCTGGTTTTGGGTAAAAGCAGAATATTCTGACAGATAGTTTACATCTGATGTGCCATGTGTCCATTGAAAAGCAAAGCTTAATTCTTCACCTTCCTTTTTAAACTTATGGGTAAAATCGTTATTCCAGTCAAAGTTGGAGACTTTGAATTCGTTGCTTGTTAAGGCTGTATAATCGATATTTCCCTCTGATGCAGAATTATTGCTATTGACCGAGTTACCTTTATTTTTAAATGCCCCTCCCCTTAGGCTAAAAGTAGAGTTAAACGTGTTTTGATCATTAAAATCATATCCCAAAGATGCCGAGCCATTGGTAAAATGACGATTTGATGTACTTTGCCCGTTTGACGAGGATGATGTACCCAGTTCGGTATTTTGACTGTTAAAGGATTGATAGGTGGTTTGCGGCCATCCAACGTTATAACCAAGGTTAGCTGTAATGCTTAATTTATTTTTGTTAAAATTGATATTTCCGCTCTCATTGTTTTGACGGGTACCTATACCCATATTGATAGAGCCGCTTACACCGGCAACCTCCTTCTTCTTGGTAATAATATTGATAATGCCGGCCGAACCTTCCGCATCGTATTTAGCCGAGGGCGCCGTTATCACTTCAATATTCTTGATCTGATCGGAAGGCATGGATTTCAAAACGTCGCCCGCGTTGGTTACCAACGCTCCTGAAGGCTTGCCATTGATCAGTATCCGTACGTTCTGATTTCCGCGGAGGGAAACATTCCCGTCCATGTCAACCGAAACCATGGGCACTTTGCGCAGGATATCAGAAGCATTGCCGCCGGCACTGGTTACATCTTTTTCTGCATTAAAAACTAATTTGTCAATGTGGTTTTCCACCAGGGCTCTTTGCCCGGTAACCTGAACATCAGCCAGCATCTTAGCGCTTGGCGAAACGATGACCTGCCCAAGGTTTCTGTCGGTTTTGGCTCCCGTTAAAACAACGCCGTCAATTGTTTTGGTGGAGTAACCTATAAAAGCGATTTGGACGCGATAAGTTCCCGGCGCCACACCAGTGATTTTGAAACTCCCTTTCTGATCTGCCAGGCTACCGTTCACTGGAGCAGTTGTACCTGCTTTAAATAAGCTTACTGTCGAATAGTCCAGTGGCTTTTTAGTCAGGGAGTCTATTACGGTTCCGAAGATAGTTCCATTACCCAAAGAGGCACCTGATGGCGGGCCTGCGGGCTGTTGGGCTCGCACGGTCCCTGCTGCCAATAAAAACCAGGTTATCAGTTTCAATGCCCGCAGGCTCGTTGTATTTTTTAAGTTGAACTTGTAATTTTCAGTTCCCATATTCGAGATTTTGAAACAAAACAAAGTAAATACATTGATCAAAATCTGCAGAATAGACGGATCGGCCTTAATAATAGACCAAACGAACGTTAGAGTCTATGGCTTTGTGATTGGAGGAATTTTCAATATAAGCTATAGATCAAAGTTGTCATTCTGTCTATTAATTCCTGTAAACCATCTATTCCTTAAAAAAAATAAAAAAACATTTTGTCATTTGCAGCATCCCGGTGAGATGGGATTTAGTTGATTACTGTATTTGATACAGTATGGTGCGTTTTGCCTGAGAAACAAAACGCACTTTTTTCCGCTATTTTTATGGTAAAATTCGCGATATGGCTTTTTCAGGCTTAAAGAAGATCTTTTTCTCAGTTCACTTTTATATAGTGGCCTGTTTATTAGCGTTAATGTTATTCCCATTATCCTGGCCCTTAAAACTCCCCGGTGAATTTTGGATCAAACAGGTATTGATACATTTGGTATGGGCAACATTATTCTATGCCAACCTGTTTTATTTTACTCCCCAATTGATTTACAAAAACAAGGCTGTATTATTTGTTCTTTTGATGATAGCTATTCTCGTCTCCGTTGTGTACTTAAACAATTGGTTAGATGAAATAACCGGTTGGAAGGCTGTATTTACCAAAGTTTACAAAAACCCGGCTAAAAAATCATCTGACGATAACCATGTTTATAATTATTGGACTATCATAACTGCACTTGTTTTACTCGGAGTAAGCACAATCATCGCGGTCTCCCGGAAGATCAAGGCCGACCAGGAAGCCTTCCGTGCCACCGAACAGGAAAAAATCAGCTCAGAGCTTTCTTTTTTAAAAGCGCAGATCAATCCGCACTTCTTTTTTAATATCCTGCATACCATTTATGCACTCGCCGATAGCAACCCTGTGGCGTCTAAAGATGCGGTTTACACGCTTTCGCATATGATGCGTTATGTTATTTATGAAACCAAGAACGATCTGACCGACCTGGAAAAGGAGATCAAATTTATTGAGGACTATATCAAGCTGATGAAGCTGAGGCTGAGCGATGATGTACAGATCATTTTTGAAAAACAGGTCAACCTAAAAAATCATGAAATAGCCCCCATGCTTTTCCTGCCATTTGTTGAAAATGCCTTTAAGCATGGCATCAGCGGTGTACACCCAAGTTACATTTATGTAGAGATCAGCCAATCTGCCGACGAGCTGAAGTTGGAGATCAGGAATTCCCTTTTTGAAGAACAAACGGCTCAGTTGGAAGATAGTAATGGCATCGGTATTGTCAATACGAAAAGAAGGCTCGACCTGCTATATCCCGGGCGCTACACATTATCGGTTGACCGCGACTCCAATATCAGGGAATTCATTGTAAATTTAACGTTCCGATTCAAATGAAAATTGACTGCATAGCTGTAGACGACGAACCGATAGCTTTAAAGCTAATTACTTCGTACATTGAACAAACCCCGTTTTTAAATTTACAGGGTAGGTTCGGCAACGCTATCGAAGCGCTGAAAGCTATTCATCAACAACCCGGCCTTCAATTGATATTTTTAGACATTCGGATGGCCGACCTAAGCGGTGTTGAGCTGGCAAGGATCATAGAGCAAACCGGAAAGAAAAAAGGTCCGCGCGTTATATTTACAACGGCTTATGATCAATATGCTTTAGAGGGCTTTAAGGTGAACGCGTTAGATTACTTATTGAAACCGTTTAGTTTTGTTGATTTTTCAAAGGCGGCTGCTAAAGCATATGATTATTTTGAGATTTTGGAAAGCGCTCAAAATAATATAACTCCCGGAACGCCTGTTGAAAAGAACTATATTTATCTTAAGGTCGATTATCAGCTGGTAAAAGTTAACATAGCAGACATCCTTTATATCGAAGGACTTAAAGATTATGTAAAGATTTTCCTGGCGAACCAGGATAAACCCTTATTGACCCTCACAAGCCTGAAAAACCTTGAAGAGAAACTCCCGGCCAGTATTTTCCTGCGAATCCACCGCTCATTTATCGTATCCAAAGAAGCAGTCAAATCCGTTACCAAAAATTCTGTCCAGATTGAAAATACTACGATACCTGTAACCGAACAATATAAAGAAGTTTTTACCACATTCCTGAAAGATTGGTCTTGATCATCATTGGTTGTCTATCAGGGGTTAAATATTTATGAGCCGGCATAACCCTCGTTTCTCCAAAATGGCTCTGCATGTTCCAATACAAACTTTACAGATCCTGCCATAAAGGAATGGAGTTTTGCATGGGTCGTAGACGCCCATCCTACTTTGTGAAATACTTTAAGAAGCACACGCAGCAATCACCTGCTGATTTCCTCAGGAACGGTTTCCCGAATATGTCTTTTCTTTTGGGACCGTCGGCTTTGGGAATAAATAAAAAAGTTAAGGACGCTAATTTTTATAAAATGAAATTTTATCAATTACTACGCCAGGGTCAATAGCCCTGATAGATAATTTATGTGTCCCGGTGGTTAATGCTGGTAAGTCTATTAATGCACTAACGTAATTATTTCTAATACCCTGGTTACGGTTGGGTCCATTCTCATCTTCCTTGCCATTTGACCCCGGCACTTCTGTTGTTGAAATAAATTTATTATCAACTAAAATGGCTACCCTTAATTGCATACCCGGATAAATTCTAAAAGTTGGCATAAAATCAATCCTCACCTTTGCTGAATTACCATCAGTTTTAAAATTGTAATTCAATGTTGGAGCTTTTACATCACCAGGTTTCCATAATAAATTAAGGTTAACCGGTGTCAATGCCATAGCCTGGCCGCTATTGCCCAATCCTGGTATAACCGACCATTTTGCGGTTCCAGCTGTGGTTTGTTCATCGGCAGATGAAGCGTTTCTTGTTATATCCGCCTGAATTGCTTTTTTGGTGGTATCCGGTTTCCTGGTTTCAGCCCATGGCCATGCTACCTGGCTATTCCATGATAGAAGATTTTGACCGGTTACTGTTCCCGGCATCATATATTGCCATTTCCCCCCTGCTATTTTATTGTTGTAATTATCAACTTCGGATTCCAAAGCTGCTTTAAGGCGATCTATCTCGACCTGATGGGCAGATTGATTTGCACCATAAACAATTGCCCTGTCATGCATAAATATAAGTCCGGTTTCTGCCATGATACGGGCCGGAAAACCAATCATTTCTGTGTAAGAATCCTGCTTATTTAAAGGTACAGACTTTGCTACAGAAGTTTCAAGATTTAATAATCTCTGATAATCAGCTTGTAATTGCACAGCTTCGTTATCCGACAAAGAAATAGCCCAATCACGATTCATTAATTCAGGTTTTCGTACTGTGCCTAAACGATAAAATTCTGTAAGCAAATTGTTAAGCGTAGCTACATTTTCATTAAAATGTTCTGTAAGAAATGCTTTTAAAAATTGGGGTTGTGCATCCGTCTTTTGACTTTCCGGGTTCCATGATAAGCGTGAAAAATAGTCGATCCCCAATTCCATCGGTTTAACATCACCTACGTTAATCACCCACATCGTCCGGGCCTGATTTTCCCAGGCCTTATGAAACTCTTCCCACATCAATGCCGGGGCGGTAGAATTGATCCAGGTATACGAATGAGGACCACCGTAGTAAGATAAGTGCCAGTATAATCCGCTTCCGCCAGACCGCTTCCTTTCGGTTGGATTCGATAAGCGGCGAATGTACCCAAAATTGTCATCTACCCAAATCAGAGTTACATCATCAGGTACCTTTAAGCCGGCATCATACACAGGCAATACCTCTTTATAAGGAACAAAACATTGGGCAACAGGCCCCCATTGTTTATTGACGTATTGATTAATAAGATCTCGCTGGTCTTTAAATACCTTTTCCAAAAGGGTTATCCTTTCAGGTATACCTGACGGTGGCGATTCCATACCACGATCATGTATACCGCGTATACCCATTGTCCAAACTGCTTCTTTGTCTTTTCTGTGCTTAGCAGTTTCTTTCCAGTATTTATAAATACTATCAGGATTAGTGCTATAATTCCATACACCTTTAAGTTTCTCGTTCCAATGCACGTTATTATACAGCATCGGTTCGCAATGTGATGAACCTGCAACAATACCATAATGATCGGCCAAAGCTACATTCTCGGGAGTGTCGCCAAATTCTTTAGACACTTCATGCATAGCAGGCCAAATATAGTTAAGCCGCAAACGCAACATCAATTCAAATAATTTTTCATATATTTTGGGGCCAATGCCATGTGCAAAATCCTTTTCAAAGTTTTTCCTCGCCCATTGATTTATTCCCCAGTCTTCATCGTTAATAAAAATGCCGCGATATTTAACTGCCGGTTCATCCCAAGTTGGTTTAGGTACGGAGATCGTAACTGTTTTTCTTTTAGCAGTAGGAACATCTGCCCACCAATGCCACGGCGATACACCTATTTTCCTTGAAATTTGTAAGAGTCCATAAACTGTCCCTCGTCTATCGCTTCCAACTATAATGAGCGCTTTTTTTACACCAGGTGCGGGGTTGTTAACTATTTGCCATAATGAAGCCTCCCAACGGCCTTTAATTTTATTAATATCTTTGATCTTGTGTGCAGCTATCAACCTATCAATAGCTGGGCTTTTACCAATAGTGCCGGCAATAATCATTTCACCGGCGGGGTGTTGCAAAGTAGTAATAGCAGGCGAAGTTCCGGTAACCTGTTTTATATCGTCAGCAAAAAAGCCAGCCGCAAGTTTCACCGCCTGGTAATCAGAATTATCAATAGCTAAACTTATACTTTTTTGAGCAGTGGCCACTGTAATATCTGTTGATTTTGAGGCTAAAGCAGTTTTTACAATCAAATTTTGAGCACTAACGCTTATTGTTGTTAAGGTTACCAGTAACAGTAGCGGTGTTGCTTTTAATATACTGCGGTTATAATATCTATAATAACTTATGCGGGTATTCAAGAGTGATTTTAACATTTATAATATTGTATCATGTGACCGTATTAAAAATCAACCGAACTCGTGAGTTAAACCACCAGTTTAGTTAGATTATTAATATCCGTAATTCTGCTCTAATTTAGCGCCTTTATTCTATTTTTCAGCGGCCTTTATAGGCCGTAGTTATCGGCAGCCATAGGTAACCGTAATATCGGTTACATTTTTTCACCCTATCATAAAATAGCCCAGGCTGTTAATGTCGATCGGGGTTGTCCAGGCAGGATTAGCATTTCGCCCGCTCTATATTTGATAAAAAACAGTGAAAATTTACGCAAACGTTTGTCTTTGCAGTAACAAACGTTTGCGTAAGTTTCAAGGCTCCAGGGCATAGAATTATGCATAATCTTTCCATAAAATTTTAGTTAGTTTCGGACATATTAACAGAAAAAAACCAACAAATTTTTATGCGAAAACCAACCTGTCTGCTACTTTTATTATTGCCTATACAGCTTTTAGCGCAACAATTTGATCCTGTAAAAGCACTGGTTAAAAGGCGCGCGCCGTGGTTAAGCAACCATATCGTTTTTGAACCCTTAAAAAACACCAGTTCAGAAATAGTTGAACTGCAAACCATCAAGAATAAACTGGTTATCCATGCTTCAGGAGCCAATGCGGCGGCTGTTGGTGTAAACTGGTATTTAAAATATTATTGCCATCGTTCTATGTCGCACATGGGTGATAACATGTCGCCCGTGTTTCCTATTCCTAATGTTAACAAAAAAGTAACCGTACAAGCTGCGGCCAAGTATCGTTATGCGTTAAATTATTGCACCTATAACTATACCATGAGCTTTTATAGTTGGCCCGACTGGGAACGGGAGCTTGACTGGATGGCGTTAAATGGTGTTAATACAATGCTTACTGTTGAAGGGATGGAAGCGGTATGGCAAAACACGCTGAGGAAAATAGGATACACTGAAAGTGAAATTAACAGTTTCATTGTTGGGCCTGCTTATACCGCATGGTGGCTGATGGGAAATATTGAAGGCTGGGGAGGTCCCATGCCGCAAAGCCAGATAGACAACAGGAAGCTGATTCAACAGAAAATGATGAAGCGGATGCAGGAGTTGGGTATACAACCTGTGTTGCAAGGTTTTTATGGCATGGTGCCAAGCACATTAAAAAACAAAAAAGCACATATTATTGATCAGGGTACCTGGGGTGCTTTTAAAAGACCTGATATACTTGACCCCACTGATCCTGAGTTTAGCCGCATTGCCGGCATCTACTATAGCGAAATTCAAAAATTATACGGTAAGAACATCCATTTTTTTGCCGGCGACCCTTTTCATGAGGGTGGTAAAACGGAAGGTGTTGATTTGAAAAAAGCAGGCACTGCCATACAGGCATCGATGCAAAATTACTACCCCGGTTCAACATGGGTATTGCAGGGCTGGCAGGATAATCCCAAGCAGGCCATGCTTGATGGCCTCGATAAATCAAAAGTATTGGTACAGGAGCTTTTTGGTGAATTTACAAATAACTGGGAAAAGCGTAAGGCTTACGATAATACACCATTTATATGGTGCAGCGTTAATAATTTTGGCGAACGGCCTGGCGTATATGGAAAACTGCAGCGCTTTGCCGATGAGGTATACCGTGTCCGTAAAAGCACTTACAGCAATTATCTTAAAGGTGTGGGGATTATGCCTGAAGGCATCAATAACAACCCTCCTGATTATGACCTGATGCTTGAACTGGGCTGGCGCCAGGAACATGTGGATATCCGGAACTGGATCGATAAATACGCCCAATATCGTTATGGTAAAAGCGATGGGCATGCAAGTAACGCCTGGCAAGGATTTTTACAAACCATTTATCAAAGCCTTCCCGGTTACCAGGAAGGGGCTGGCGAATCCATTTTTTGCGCAAGACCCGCACTTAAAGTTAAATCAATTTCCAGTTGGGGTACGCTCACTCGTAATTATGACACGGTTGCTTTTGCAAATGCGGTAAAAGAATTTGCAAAAGCAGCACCAGATCTTAAAAATTCGGCCACTTATAAAATAGACCTCATCAATATGGTGCGGCAACTGCTGGCTAATAAAGGCACGCTCACATTTAATGAAATGGTAACTGCTTATAACAGCAAGAATCTGCAAACATTTAACGCAGCCAGCGCAAAATTCCTGCATATGATAAGGCTGACAGATGACCTCTTAAATACCGATCAATATTTCAGGCTCAACACCTATCTCAAACAAGCTATAGATAACGGCAATACCGCGGAAGAAAAAGCAAACAATTTAAAAAACGAATTAATGCAAATTACCTATTGGGGCGAAAATGTGCGTACCGAAGACAATCTGCATGAGTATGCTTATAAAGAGTGGGCCGGCCTGATGGATAGCTATTACTTGCTCCGCTGGGAGATTTATTTTGATTATCTGCGCAGCAATTTGCAAGGTAAAAACGTTCAGGAACCTGATTACTTTTCCTGGGAACGAAAATGGGTGGACGACAACCAAAAGCTAAACCCTGAAAAGCCTCAAAGGCCTTTACTGGAAGTGGTTGATGAAATTTTATCAATGTAAAAACATCGCCCTTTTTTAACACTCTTTCTTAAAACTGACGTCAGCTATCCTCCAAATGAAAAAAACGTTAACAGGTATTTTATTGGTTTTTATTGCATTTTCCCCTTTATATGCCCAAAAGAAAATAGGAACAGAAACACCCGAACAAAAAGCCAAACGTATGTCCTGGTGGACTAATGACCGCTTTGGTATGTTTATCCATTGGGGGCTTTATTCGCAGGCAGCAAGGCATGAATGGGTAAAAAGATGGGAGCGCATGACGGATGCGCAATACCAGCCTTATTTTGATGAGTTTAATCCAGATTTGTTTAATCCCAAAGAGTGGGCAAAGAAAGCTAAGGCAGCCGGGATGAAATATGCTGTGCTTACTACTAAACATCATGAAGGGTTTTGCCTGTTTGATTCAAAATATACTGACTACAAGGCTACTAAAACCGCTGCTAAAAGAGACCTTGTAAAGGAGTTTGTTGATGCATTTAGAGCTGAGGGTATAAAAATAGGTTTTTATTATTCACTGTTGGATTGGCATCACCCAGACTTTACCGTTGATGTTTTACACCCCCTGCAACCGGCAAGCGAAAAAGATGAGGATTATGATAAGCTGAACAAAGGCCGCGATGTGGCCAGGTACCGCACCTACATGCATAACCAAATTAAAGAACTGCTTACCAATTACGGCAAAATTGATATGCTATGGCTCGATTTTTCGTACCCTGATAATGGCAAACATGGGAAAGGGGCCAAAGACTGGGGATCTGTTGAACTCGTTAAAGAAATAAGAAAATTACAGCCCAATATTATAATTGATAACCGCCTCGATTTAAATGAATACCAGGATGGTTGGGATTACCTGACACCCGAACAGGTAAATTTATCGGAGTGGGTCAAAAAAAACGATTACAAAACTTATTGGGAAACCTGCCAAACGTTTTCTGGTTCCTGGGGTTATTTCCGCGACGAAAACAGCTGGAAAAGTACCACGCAATTAATTACCATGCTGATAGAGGCTGTAAGCAAAAGAGGTAACCTGTTGCTTAACGTGGGCCCTACTGCACGCGGTTTATTTGATAAACGTGCTAACGAAAGGCTGGACGGAATAGCAGCCTGGATGAAATATAACAGCCGCTCCATTTATGGATGTACCGAAGCTCCGGAAACCTTTGTAGCCCCGGAGCACACCCTGCTTACCTATAATGCAAATACCCGGCGCTTATACGTGCATTTGTTAGCATATCCCGGCAAAACACTTACTTTACCAGGCTACAAGGATAAAGTAAAATACGTTCAGTTTTTACATGACGCGTCGGAGATACAACAGGATAGCAAATCAAAAGGCACAGGTAACGACCTGATATTAAATCTACCGGAAACCAAGCCCGATAGTGAGATACCGGTAATTGAATTGGTTTTAAATTAATGTTTACTCATCTACCTATGAAAACAAAACTATCAATGTATTATATCATCATGATCCGAAAACTTTTACCCTGCCTGTTTATTTTAGGATGCAGCCAGGCGGTATTGGCACAAAACGAACATAAAATGTCAGATACGTACCAGCTTCCTAAAGATTCGCTGGTACGGCAAAAACTTGCCCGCTGGCAAGACAAAAAGTTTGGTTTATTTATGCACTGGGGAACATACAGCCAATGGGGTGTGGCCGAAAGCTGGACTATTTGCCCTGATGACTGGGTTACACGTACCGGCCCCTACAGCAATGATTATTTCGCCTATAAAAAAGCATACGAAAACCTCCAAACCACCTTTAACCCTGCCAATTTTAACCCCGAAAAATGGGTTAAAGCGGCCAAGGCTGCGGGGATGAATTACGTGGTGTTTACCACTAAACATCACGATGGTTTTAGCATGTTTGATACTAAACAAACAGATTATAAAATTACCGACCCTAAAACTCCGTTTTCGAAAAATCCGCGAAGCAATGTCACCAAAGAAATATTTAACGCCTTCCGTAACGACAATTTTATGATCGGGGCATATTTTTCCAAACCCGACTGGCATAATGAAAATTATTGGTGGCCTTACTTTCCTCCTAAAGATCATAATGTAAATTACGATCCGCAACGATATCCTGAACGCTGGCAAAAATTTAAAGATTTTACTTACAACCAAATTGAAGAATTAATGACCGGTTATGGTAAAATAGATATTTTATGGCTCGATGGCGGCTGGGTACGGCCATCAGTTACAAAGGATAACGACCCGCAACATTATAACCAGGACATTGATATGGCCCGGATAGCAAAAATGAGCCGCAGCTATCAGCCGGGTTTGATTATGGTAGACAGGACAGTGACCGGCGAATTTGAAAACTATACCACGCCCGAACAGGAAGTACCGGACAAGCCCTTATCCTACCCATGGGAAACCTGTATGACCATTGGCAAATACTGGAGTTATGTTCCTGATGACGAATTTAAGCCCAGCCGCCTATTGGTGCAAACGCTGATAAAAATAGTTTCAAGAGGAGGTAACCTCTTGCTTAATATAGCCCCCGGACCGGATGGCGACTGGAATCCGACTGCCTATCAAAGGTTACAGGACATTGCGAATTGGATGAAGATTAACGAAAAAGGAATTTACGCTTCCGAACCTGTTATACCTTATTCTGTTGGGAACATATATTTTACAAGGTCAAAAACAAAAAAAACATTATATGCCTTCTGGCTATCAGAAAAAGATAATGTAACCCTTCCGGCCGAGGTAAGTTTCCCTGTAAACAATATTAAACGGATTAAAAAAGTAAGCCTGTTGGGCAACTCTGAAAAGTTAAAATGGGCCTATCAAAATGGGCAGTTGCGTATTCAAATTCCCAAATCTTTACAAAAGAGCAGCATATTAAAGTATAGTGACACTTTTGAATTGGAATATTAAAGAGTATACAAACAACAAGCCTATCAACTTCTACCTTATAATTCAAAAAAAACGAGGCGGTATGATGAGCCTCGCTTTTTTGGGATTTTTCAGATACTAAGCGATATATAGTGTTGGGTTGGATTTACACTGTTAACAAAGAGAGGTTAACAGGGTTAACACAATTCGGGGTTAACACCCATATATATATTTAATAATCAACTTATTAAGTGTAATTTCTAAAAAATATGTAAACCCCTTTTTGTATAAATATTACCCGCTAATGCTTTATGCAAATCAAAACCCGAACTTCTTTATAACCTTATCCTATACATTGGTACGCCCTCTGTGAGACACCATACTGGAATCAAATACCGCATGATGGAAAACCGGGGTTAACGACGCTTCACTGATGCGATCATCAATTATTTTAAAAAGTATTTCGGCCGCTTTTATGCCCTGCTTTTGGGGAAATTGTTCAATGGACGCCATTGGGGCACTATCCATAAAACTCCAAATAGGAGAATTTGCAAAACTGACAAAGCTAATATCGTGATTGGGAGCCAGATTATAGTTCTTCAACAACTTAATTGCATCGCGTGCCACATAATCGTTAAAAGTGATAATAGCTGTAGGTTTATCTGCTAAAGATAATAGCCGCCGCATAGCATAAGTATTTTGGGCAGACGACAGATCCGAAGAGACTATCAGGTCCGTATTTACTGCTATCTGATATTTATCAAGCCCCTGTTTGTAAGCATCCAGGCGCTCTTTACTTGCAGCCAGTTGCGATGGACCATTAATTAACCCAATACTACGATGCCCTTTTTCTATTAAGCAATCAATGGCTTGTAGCATTCCCGATTGGAGATTACAAACCGAGTAATGAATATCTTCCATGCCAGGAATACGGTCAAAAAACACAACAGGAATGTTATATTTTTTCAATTGTTCAAACACTTCATAATTCGTGGTATTTTTGCTTATCGAAATGATAATACCGTCTAACCGATGGGTTTTCATTGTTTCCAGGATACGTTTTTCCTTATCAGGGTTTTCTAACGATTGCCCAATAAAAACGTTATAATTCCTTTTGCTGGCGTAATCTTCTATCCCACTGAGGGCCGAAGAAAAAAACGCGTCAGAAAAATCCGGAACAATTACACCAATAGTTAATGTTTTTCGTTGTTTAAAAAATACAGCTGTTTGATTTCGCTCATAATTTAGTTCGCTTGCTACCTTATTAACCCGCATGGTAGTTACAAGGCCAATGCTGGGATGACCATGAAGGGCACGCGACACTGTTGAAGGGCTTACTTTTAAGCGTTTAGCTATCTCTTTAATTGTGGGAATCTTTTCCATTTTGTAATAAAGATTAAAAACAATGGGTATTGATTATTGATATGCCCCTTTACTTATCTGCTTATTTACGATACGCGTATTACCATCAAAATCAACCGTACCGTTAACGCCATCAGATATCACCTGCCCGCTATTTTTTGCTACTGACGATGATTGCAGGTGAAAATCAAGGCCGGATGTATTGACAAATAAAGGATCGGTGCCATATGTTGAACTGGCGTCTCCACCGCAGGCTGCATTCCATAAATTATAGTCGGTATAGGCCACGCCGTTCCAGGTCCACTGCGCGGGGCCTGTGGTGTAATACAGGTTATAATCTATGATATTACCCGATCCGCGGTTGGTATATTTATGAATAAACATATCTGATGCCCCGCCATAAATGATGTTATTTTTTATAACGTTATTGGTGCAATCTTCCCTAATACTTATCTCCCCTTCTATTTCGCCAAAGGCACCTAATGCCTGGTTGTTATTATACAAGGTATTGTTTACTATAGCCGAGTTGCTTGTACCACCGCCTGTGTAATTTAAATACCCACCCATATAGATCCCGGAGCACCAACAGTTAAATACCAGGTTATTCCTTATGGTAACATGATCGGTGGGGAAGCCATTGGTTTCGCTCACAACACCAATCCCCCTGTCTGTAACGGACACTTTGTTTTTTTCCACTACCACATTCCTGCCGCCGTCTACATAAATACCTATGGCGCCATGTCCACCAAGCGGCCCTCTTTTGCTTTCAATGTTATAGAGGGTGTTGCCGCTGATAACACCATTACGGGCATAGTTAAGCGTTGGATCGCTATTTGCTGCATAGCCTCCTGCTGCATCTATCCCAATATTTTGAGCATTATAAATGGTATTATTGGTGATGGTAAAACCGTCAACATAGCCATTGATGGTTAAATTTTCGCCGTACCCGGTTTTACAATCATGGATTGTGTTCCCGGTAACGGTAATATTAGTTACGGGATCGGCAGTATTCCCGATGATCAGTATAGCATTTCCGCCTCCATTGAGCGGGAGCTGAGTATAATCAATACCGTATACCGTATTGTTTTTTATAATAACGTAGTCGGATCCACCTTCAACCATAATGGCTTTGGGATCGCCGGTTGCGGTTTTAAGATTGCGTATTTCAAAGCCATCTACAACTATATACTTTGCCTTATCAATAGTTACCAGGGCTTCCCTCCCGTTAACACTAAAAGCACTACCGTCAATTATAGGTGTTTCCCCACGGTAAGCTTTCAACGTGATATACTTATCCATTACGCCAGATTTGGGAAATACAACCTTTTCGCTATATACTCCCCCCCTTACCATTACAGTATCGCCGGGAATGGTATGGGAAAGCGCGGTATTGATAGTTTGAAAAGGCGCGTCAATTGTTCCTTTATTTGACTCTAACCCGTTGGCAGCTACATAATAAACATGAGTGCTCCCGGTAATTGTAACATTACCGCCGGAATCGTTCTTTTTACTACAACCAAATGCCTGTATAGCAAAACCAAGCATTAAAAAAACATAGACATTACATTTCATAAGCATACTTTTTTAATTAAACATCTTACTGCTGTGCGCCTTTACTTATCTTATTATTTACAATGCGGGTATTTCCGTCAATATCTGTGGCGCCATTTATATCGGCAGAAATTACATTTCCGGTATTTTTTGCAGGAGAGGCCGCTTGTATATGAAGATCGGGCGACGAGGTGTTCAGCAAAAGAGGGTCTTGCCCATTTGTTGAATTGGCATCGTTACCGCTGGCTGCGCGCCAGGCATTTAAATCGGTATATGGTGCGCCGTTAGTGCTGTTCCAGATCCATTGGGAAGTGCCTGTGGTATAGTATAAATTATTGTCGATAATGTTATTGCTGCCTGTTGTGGTATACTTATGAATAAATACATCAACGGGCCTTGCATAAACTATGTTATTTTTAATCACGTTATTGTCGCAATGCTCCGTAAGCCTGATCTCTCCTTCAATTTCGCCAAAAGCGCCTGGCACACGGTTATTCTGATATAAGGTATTATTTACAACGTAACAGTTTTTAGTTCCGCCGGATGTGTAGTTCAGATAATCGCCCATGTATATACCTGTGCGATAGCAGTTATATACAAAATTATTTCGCACGATGGTGGTTTTGGTTGCATACACGTTGCTTTCACTTACCAGTCCTATCCCCCGGTCGCTGTTGTATACTGTGTTTCTTTCGATAATGGTATTAGCACCGCCGCAAACATAAATGGAGATAGCACCGTACCTGTCGGGGCCCCAGGTTTCCGGGGTCCTGGTCATGGTATTATCGTGAAAAATATTATCACTTATCACTCCATTGCGGGCATAGTTGGTAGATACATCTCCTTTAGGGTTTAAACCATCACCACCGGCAACAATTATCCCGATGTTTTCCGTATCATATACTTTATTATGGCTAAAAACAAAGCCGTCAATATTACCGGCCAGCGTTACATTTTCACTTGTACCGGTCTGCGTGTCATGTACAGTACAACGCGTAATAACTAGGTTAGTAATGGCAGTAGTTCCGTTACCAATTGCCAGTATAGCGTGTCCGCTTCGCCAGTCGTTCAGGGATGCGTTGTTCTTTATGTTATAAATGTTGCAGTTTTTGATAGTGATATCGTGCGAATTGCCATTGATGGCGATCCCTTCAGGATCGGTATTAAAAGTTGAGCTCGTGAGATTGCAGATATCAAAGCCATCCAATGTTATATATCTTACATTGCTCAGTGTAACCAGCGGCACCCAGCCCGAAACAATTATTTTACTACCGTCTATCACCGGCCTTTCGCCGGGGTAAGCCTTCAATGTGATCAACTTATCCATTGCCCCCGATTTAGGAAACACCACCTTATCATAATAGCTGCCGCCTCTAACCATAACGGTATCACCGGGCAAGGCATGATCTAAGGCGGCATTGATAGACTGGAAAGGGGCATTGATTTTGCCCGAATTTGCATCAGAGCCGTTAACTGATACATAGTAGATATGTGTATTACCGGTTGAGACTATTACGTCATTACCTACCGTTTTTTTGCTGCAAGCCATTGCCTGAATGGCAAAAACATGTATTAAAAAGATATTTATATAATGTTTCATTAAATTTATTCTAAGAAAAATTGGCGTAGCAATTGTTTGACATGCATTAAGTTTATTCGCACTTAAAACCGCGCAGTACCTGCCCGTAGCAGAAACACGTTTCTGCTACGGAGTACCCTTAAATAAACCCAAACAATTATTAACTACTACTCATATTTATCCCGGGCAACAAGGATATGCCTGGGTTGAAAAATAAACTGTGATAGTATTTTTAAAAAGGATCGTTATTATTCCGAAACTATTTTTCTTATCCGATTGTTGTTTTTATCCAAAACATACACGGTTCCATTCTTATCAACAGCAACACCGGTTGGCCCGCTGAAAAGCGCAGATCCTCCTATCGCGTCAGCATAACCTGCTGTACCGCTGCCGGCAAAGGTGCTTACATCAAAAGTATTGGCCTGTATAAAGCGGATACTTTGATCGGGGTTATAGCTTCCACCATCCCATGTTCCATTGCCTGCTACATAAATATTACTGCTGTTATCAACGGCAATGCCCCATGGATAAGCAAATTTTGCGGTTGTAGCGGTTCCGTTTAAATAACCCGAAACGCCAAGTTGCCCCGCCACTATGCTACCATTCCAGTTGCCGGCGCTGAACTTCCTGATAACCTGGTCTCCGTTAACTGATACATATAAGTTACCGGCTTTGTCAAATTTGATTCCTGCAGGATAATTAAGGCCGGATATAACCTGTTTGGTAGTCCACTGAGCTGATACCTGGTAGATGTTTCCGGGGCTGGAGCAACTGGAGTAATAAACAAAACCCGTTGTTTTGTCGACAGCAACACTCCATGGCGATTGATTTCCCCAGGCCCAGGTGGTTGCAGTACCATCGGGGCTTATTTTACGGATGTCATAATTTCCCGGATCAACGGAATATACATTTCCCTGGGCATCAACGGCAACATCATAAGGTATGGAGAAATTTGCCGCGCTCCCCTTACCATCAGCATAGCCCGAAACCTGGGGATTACCGGCGAGTGTAGATACGTTGCCCGCGGTGTCAATTTTCCTGATGCAATGATTTCCGGGATCGGCAACATAAATATTCAGGTTATCATCAACGGTTACTCCGCAGCTTCGGTACCAGCTTTGCCCGCTAAAATCAAACATAGCATCTGTTCCTTTACCGTTTGCAAAGCCGGCTTTACCTGATCCTGCCAGCGTGGTGACAGTCCTGGTATATTGGTATGTAAAATTATCGGTGCTTGTTGCGGTTCCTTTTCCAATAGTTACAACAATAGGCCCGGAACCTGCTTTCTTAGGCACCACTACCATCATTTGTTTGGTGTTGGCACCGATGACCTTCAGTTTAAACCCATTCAGGGTAACCGAAATTTGCGAGGTATCTGTTGAAAAGTTAGTACCGGAGATCAATACTTCGGTACCACCGCCACCCTGTGCCGGGATAAATGTACTGATACTGATAGGTGATGCAGGATCGTGTGCAGGCACTTTTTCTTTTTTACAGCTTACAAAAGCTATCATTATAAAAAGCGCCCCGGCAAGCAGGTATTGATTGATGCCTTTTGCCAATATATTTATGAATGTTTTCATTTGAATAATACGGTTTAATTATTTATTTCCAGACCTTTTACACCCTGTTGGGTAAATAAGAGCCGGCATTACCAACCCGGGTTTTGTACCAATGCCCTATCGCGGTCCAATTGGTACTGGGATATTGGGAACAGGTACATTTTATTGTTCCATACCCTTTTTTGAAAAAGCGTTTTGTTGTAAAGCTCGGTAAATGCAAATCCAAGGCCCTGATCGTCAGTATTGACATTAAGGCCATAGATAGTCTGATTTTCATCGGCACCCAACAACAGCCTTCTTACAAGGGTAAAGTATCTGTCGCTTTCAAAACAAAGCTCTACCTGGCGTTCCCTTAAAATATATTTCCGCATTAAATCCTTGTTTCCAACAGCTCCCGGATAAACGGTCTCTATGCCAGGCAAGCCGGCCCTGGTCCTGATCTGATCAAGATAAAGTACGATATTGGGGTTCGAAGGATCATATTCATTCAGGGCTTCTACATAATCCAATAATATCTCGGCATACCTGATCAATATAAACGGCCTGTAGTTGGTGGCATCCATCCTTATATTATCGGCAGGGCTTACATTTTTTAATACATCATATCCGGTAATGTTATTACTTGCGCCGCTGGCTTTTGCACCGGCTTTACCGTTATAATAAAATTCAACCCGGCCAGTGCCGTCAACATTCGCTGCAGATGAATAATAGTTTTTATCATCAACAGTTGGCGCAGGCAGTACCGGCCGGCCATTATACTGGATATAGGCATAAAACCGCGGTTCGCGATTGGCATACATGTTCCATTGCCCTTTGCTGTGTTCCCAATATTTTGCGCCATTACTTTGAGCAAAACTCGTGGCTGTATATCCCGAAAGCGGATCATCAATGGTACGGCCATTATTCATATAAAACGCGTCCACAACATTTTGGGTGGCATTGTACATGCTATATCCTCCCGGCCCTGGCGACACACATTTGGTATATCCCCAATAATTCCAGGAGTTTCTTGAAAATATGATCTCACTGTTCCAGTTTGTTAAGAAAAGGTCCCTGACAGACAGATAAGGATCAAACTGGGTTCCGCCGTTATCCAGATTTGTAAATAACTTGTACGCACTCAGATCAATTACAGCCTTGGCTGCATCGGCAGCTATTTTCCATTTGCCGGCATCAAATACTGTGGGTGCCAGCGGGGTGCCATCCTGGTTTTTAAAAGAAGCAAACGATGGATTACCATTCCATAATGGGCTTGCCGACAATAAGGCCAGCTGAGCTTTTACAGCAAGGCAGGCACCTTTTGTTGGCCGACCGTAATTGCTGGTTGAAGGCCATTGCGCCGGTAAACCCGAAGCGGCCTGATCCATCAGTTGGTTAACGTAATCCTTACATTCGTCAAAAGACGCTCTCGGGTACTTATTGAAGTCATCATTTAAGCTTAACGTTTCCGTTACTTTTACAACAGGGCCATATTGCTTCATTAACTGCCAGTAAAACCATCCGCGCAAAAACCTTGCTTCGGCTTTATATTGATTTTTTAAGCTGACACTTAGCTGGGTAGCAGGAACCTTATCAATATTGGCTTCAAAAATGAAGGACGACCGGATACCAGTGTAATACCTGTCCCAATAATCAAAATAAGCATTTACAGGGCTCCAGTTGCCAACAACCATTTGCCTTACATTGGTGCCGGGAATGGATACCGACGACTCGTCACTAGCGCCCATCGCGCTGTAATCTCCCCCATCGGTTTGTACAATGTAGCCGTAAATGTTATACAGGTAAGATTCGGCATTAGCCCTTGTGCTCCAGATCAGATCTGATGTTAACAGGTTATCCGGTTTTTTATTAAGGTAATTACAGGACGATAAACAGGCACCCAGGAAGCAGATCCCAACTACCATTATTAGTATGTTTTTTTTCATTTGGCACACTTTAAATTCTTTTGAAACTGATTTAAAATTCACGATCTCTATAACGCAACCCTTAATCCTAAGGCAAGTATTCGTACCGGTGGATAGCCTGCCCCGTTAGAGCCAAGTTCAGGGTCCCAAAGTTTGAATTTGGAGAATGTTAGCAGGTTTTGCCCCGTTAAATAAAGGTAGACTGAGTTAATACCCGCCTGGGTAAGAAAGGAGGGCTTATAAGTATAACCTAATGTGGCCTGTTTTAAACGGACAAAACTCGCATCTTTTGACCACCATGTACTCGGCTGATAATTATTGCTGTTTTGATTAGCAATGCCTAAACGCGGATAGTATACATTCTGACTTGGGTTATCAACTGTCCACCTGTCCTCAAGGCTTGCAAGCATACCCGATGGATAAGTGCCCATACCTGTAAACGGTACAATACCTGCCCCGCCTGCACCTGCACCGGTTATAGAAGAACCGTTTGCCATAATAATTACATTACCGGTTCCCTGGAAGAAAAGAGAAAGATCGAACTTTTTATAACCAACCGTAAACCCTGCGCCGTATAATATGGTAGGTATGTCGGATTTACCTGTATAAACCTTGTCATAGCTGTTGATCACGCCATCGCCATTTACATCTTTATACTTGATATCGCCGGGCCTCAACACAGCGCCAAACTGGGTGGGGCTTTTATCAACATCTTCCTGCGAGGTAAATAACCCTTCGGCAACGTACATCAGGTTATCGCCATATTTGCGACCAGTAGCCTGCTGATAGGCGTATAATTGTTTAGGCTCATCTTTCTGTACAATTTTATTATTGTTATAAGTAAAATTGCCATAAAGGCGCAAGCCTACCTTACCTATATTATCATTATATTCAATGTTACCCTCAATACCATGGTTATTCATTTCACCTAAGTTGGCAAATACAGCCCCGCTTACACCCAGTATCCCTGATAAAGAACTGCGTTGAACTAAAATATTTGTCCGCCTCTCTTTATAGGCATCAATAGTGATATTCAGTTTATTGAACAACCCTATCTCCAGTCCAATATTATCTTTCCTGGCTTTTTCCCATGTCAGGTTCTCCACTCCTATAACAGTCTCGGTAGTACCACCATATATTGTTCCGTTAAGGCCTAAACCCACTGAGCCGCCACTGCCATATTGGTTAATATAAGGAAACCTGGTGATACGGTAATCAGATCCTATTTGATCGTTACCTACGAGACCATGTGAACCCCTTATTTTAAGCAGGTTAAACGTTTTTGAAAAATCTTTGAAAAAAGGCTCCCTTGAAATTACCCAACCCGCAGAGACAGCCGGGAAAAAGCCAAACTTTTTGCCCGGTTCAAAGTTTTCCGAACCGGTATAGCCCGCATCAAACTCAAGCAGGTATTTATCGGCGTAAGTATATGTTGCCCTGCCGGCCAAACTCTGATTGTTATAAGGAATAGAGGTAATAACACTCCCCGCGGTGCTCTGGACTCTCGATCGCATATTGTATAGAAGCAATCCGCCCACATGGTGCTTGCCGAAGGACTGATCATAATTAATATTGGTTTCCAGGTACATGGTTTTTTCGGCAGATGAATACTGCGTATAACCCAAAAACTGGTTTCCGTACCTCGATTGACCTAATACCAGGTTACCCTGCGGATCTCTTGACGTAGCTAAGTAAAGATCATTGGTACCTGTTCTGCCATTGTCATTTTCGCTGTACGAATCGAACGAGAACCTGGCCATGGCGCTCAAGCCGCTGGTAATTGCATCCAGTTTCTGGTTAATGGAAAAAACAGACTGGATGGTAGGGCGAAACTCGGTGTTATAACCTGAGTTTTGGATATCGTTTACCGGGTTAGACCCGCCATTGTTATACGGACCGGCCCATTTGCCATCGGGGTATCTTATCGGGAACGCGTTAGGTGGGGTTAAATATGATTCATACCAGATGTTTCCTGCCGAGATGCCGGGATAACGGCTGCTCACCAGCATCGCATCCAGGTTCATGGTCAATAAAGTGGTTTTGCTGATATCGATATCAAGGTTTGACCTGAAGTCATAACGCTTAAAGTTAAGGTTGGGATTATAGCCATTTTGTTTGGTTACTTTATAACTTCCATCCTGGTCATAAAAAGAAGCGGAAACATAATACCTTACCGACGAAGCACCGCCGGTTACATTTAAGTTGGTATTATAGCCGGGGGCCCAATTCTTATATACAGACTTTATCCAATTTACATTGGGATAAAGGTATGGGTCTAACCCGCTTGCCGTTTTCTGGATAGTTTCTTCAGAATATGCAGGAGGGTTACCATCATTTGTAGTTGCTTCGTTATGCAACCTCATCCATGAAACGGCATCCAGCATTTTTGGGGTCCTGGTAAGGCCCGACATGGATGTTTCTGTTTTAAATGAAATTTTAGGTTTACCTGCAACACCTTTTTTAGTGGTAATGATCAAAACCCCGTTGGCGCCTTTGGCCCCATATACGGCGGTTGACGAAGCGTCTTTTAACAGGGAAATGCTTTGAATATCCTCCGGATCGATGTTGTTATAAGCTCCGCCATAAGTACTGTTCACGTCATCCCGCTGCACTCCATCTATAATAATAAGCGGGTTTGAGTTACCCGTAAAAGTGCCAATACCCCTGATGGTAAATGATGCGTTATCATAACCCGGCTCCCCGCTTCTTTGCATCGATATAACCCCGGCTACCTTACCTGCCAGTGCATTAGATAGGGAGCGGTTTGGAGTTGTTATATCAGCAACATTCACCGTGGTAACGGCCCCGGTTATGGTCAGCTTCTTTTGTTTACCATAGCCTACTACTACCACTTCATTTATACCCTTGGTATCGTCAAGTAACTGAACAGTTAGGAAAGATGTTGCTGCGGTAACCGTAATTTCTTTGGCAATGAAACCGGCAAATGAAATAACAAGGGTGCTGTTATCATTGGCTTCAATGGTAAACCGCCCCTCGCTATCAGTTATTACCCCCTTATCAGTCCCTTTGATACGTACACTCGCGCCGGGTAAAGTAACACCCTTTGAATCAGTAACAACACCTGACACTTTGATAGTAGGTACAGCCTGAACGGAGGGCTTAACAGGCGCAGGCTTAGGTTTTATAATTATTGTTTTCTCTTCTATGCTATAGATAAACGGCTGATCCGAAAGTGCCAGTTTCAATACTTCTTCCAATTCTGTATTCCGTACATTGATACTAACCGGATTAGCGTCTTTAATCAGCTTTGAGTTATAAAAAAAATCGTACCCGCTTTGCTCTCTTATTTCTTTAAGCACTTTTTCTAACGGAGCATTTTTCTCTGACAATGTAATTTTTTGTGCATAGCTTTTAGCACTTACCTGAAGTATTGTTGCCAGTAACAATATGATCGATAATTTCATGATCAACAGTGCTTTATTTTTTATACGGGGGATTGTGTATAAACTTATTTCATAACATTTCATACATTTGAACTTGTTTTGGGTTTAATCTGTAATTGGACTACGAATTTAATTTCATGGCAAAGCCCTAACTTTCCGGCCGGAAGTGTTCCACCACTTCCGGCTTTCCTTTTTAGGCTACCATATGCTGGGTAATGATCACGGCATAATGATAACCCTCCTTCCTTCGATCCTGGTTTTTACGTTCCCTGTCTGTTCAATTATCTTCAATGCCTGCGCAAGGTCTTTTGAACGCGACACCATCCCTCCAAATCTTAAATTATCCACATTTCCCTGGTATTCTACCTCAACATTATACCAGCGGGCAAACTTGCTCATAATGCTTTTCAAATCTTCGTCGGTAAAAAGGAAATAACCATTTTTCCAGGCCACAACCTCGTCGGTGTTAACCGGTTGTACCGAAATTGAATTATTTGCGTAATTGATATCAGATTGCTGACCAGGTTTCAGTAATCTGGATTGATTGGCTTTGATGGCTGATACCTTAACGGAGCCTTCTAATAAAGTAGTTTTAACCGAAGTTTCGTCCGTATAAGAGCTGATATTGAAGTGTGTACCCAAAACCTCCACCATCTGGTGGTTACTGATAACCTTAAATGGTTTATGTGCATTTTTAGCAACTTCGAAGTAAGCTTCTCCTGCTAATTCAACCTTGCGTACTGCACCATCAAAATTTGTAGGATATTTGAGTGAAGATCCGGCATTTAACCAAACCTTAGTGCCATCGGCTAAATTAACCTGGTATTGCCCTCCCTTTGGGATTTCAATAACATTGTATTCAGGCAAACCCGGAGCAGTGGCATGAGATGCAGAGTTTTCAACTGTGTAAACCAACTGACCATTTGCCGCCTTAGATACTTTTGTACCCGATTGTTTGGCCAGTTCGCCGGATGCGGCATCATCCAGGGTAATTTTTGAACCATCGGCTAAAGTTAGCAATGCTTTATTTCCTCCCGGGGCAATACTGTGCTTGTTTACAGGATGTGTGCTATTTTTTACGATGAAATATGAGCTGTTATACTTCATATAAAAAACCAAAGAAGCCGACGCGATCAGCAATGTTGTGATAGAAGCCGCCACAAACCACCTCCTCAGAAAAATCATTTTTTTAGGTGCAGATTCACGTTTTTTTATCTCTGACAGTATCTTGCTGTACAACTCGCTCTTTGTTACATTTTCATTGCCCATTTCAAGCTCATCCCATTGCAGCTTGTTTTTTTGGAGTGTATCATAATAGCTTAGCAATCGGGCCTCTTCTTCGGGAGTAGCCTCGTTTGATAAGTATTTGTTTATTAAGGTTATTAGTGTTTCTTTTTCCATTTGGGTAGTTATTGTATGTAAGTAACCCTGAACAGGCCATACCCCCAAAGAATAATAAAATATTTCTACAGCATTAAGGAATCATGAAATTTTTGAGAGTAAAACCTGTAATAATATCTAAGGAAGGGATAAATGCAACCAGATACAGGTAAAAAAGCTTAAAACCAACGCCCGCATAACATAATGGCGGCTATGCAAACAAAATCGCCCAGCGTTTTACGTAAGCGGTTCAGGGCTACAGTCAGTTGGTTCTCGACTGTTTTTGGCGCGATACCCAGCCGTTCGGCAATTTCTTTGGTTGATAAGTGTTCTTTGCGGCTCATAATAAAAATCTGGCGGCATTTTTCAGGTAACTCAGCAATACCTTGTTCCAGCAAACGGTTAATTTCTTTTTCAGACAGGAGCTCCTCGCCGCCGTTATTGCTAAAAAGCTCCTCCAGCCTGTTAAAAAGATCGGCTCTTATTTTACCCGAACGGATAACATTAAACACCTGGTAACGAACAGATGTATATAAATAGGCATTTAACGAAGTGAGTTTAAGATTGGCCCGTTTCATCCACAGGTTTACCAATACTTCCTGGGTTACATCTTCAGCTACCTGGCGATCTCTGATGATGTTATATGCTGAAAGATAAAGCTTTGACCAATATTTATTATAAATACGTTCAAACGCCCCAAGGTCATTTTCCCTGATCAATGCTATAAGATCCTCATCCGTCATCAGCTGAATTTCCAGGCTATTCATTCTGCATTATAAAATTTATAATTGGCATCGTCCAAAGAATGTACTTATTATCGATTATTGGTTTTAACTTTTTAAAATTAAAAAAGCTATTCCTCAGGGGCTTGGTGTAAGCCATTTATGTTAAGCTTTTCAAAATAATCAGAAGTTATAAATAAAGTCAAAAAAAAACTGAAAATGAAAGCGGGCAAACAATAAATATAAATAATTAAAACGTTTTTTTTGTGATTTATAAGCTATTCAGTCGTTCCTGCGCGGCCTGAAGTGTTTCGGCGGCAGTCTTATTTTTCAACTCGCCTATGTCAAAACCTTCCAATATATTTTTTAGCTGAAGCAATTTATCCTGCTGTTTATTTTTTATAAACCCTTCCTTTAAAATATTAATTTTTTCAAAATCCTGGATGCCCTCGATCAATCGTTCCAGGCGAACAGAGGACCGTGGACCGGGATAAACGAGGTAAGCATCGCCCGATGACCATGCCCCAAATCGTGTATCACGTAAAGGATCTTTGGTCCAGCAATTGTAAGCCCATCTCAAATACCCGTCATATCCTTTGTAAGCGGCATGCCATGCCAGCCAAACCGACTCGGCCGGGGCCGAAAAACTGAATGTATTGGGATATCCTTCTGTGCAGCAGGTATAATAGGTGGTATTTAGACCCGATTCCCTGCGCAAACGAATTGTTGCCTCATCCATTAACTGATTTGACGCCACACTATAATCAAACAAATCTCTTTCAATTTCTGGATGATAATTGCCTGCTAACGAAATCTTAAAATTTTTATCAGCGCTTTTTATTAACGCAATAGCTTTTTGCATATCGGCCATGGATCTTTCGTCCATAGCTATAGTGGTTTTATTAAACCATCCTTTTTCTTTAAGATGGCGGGCAAAATCCATCAGCATTGGGCGCCAATGTGCCTCGTATTCTGCCGAGCCGGGTTTAGCCACGATCATCGTTTCTTTTCTCAGGGCTTCGTCATAGTAGTAAAACTTTAGATTCCAGGGAATCATACTATAGCAGTTGATTAACTTATTAATCCCCAATGACATCATAAAAGACACCCACTTATCAAATATTGAATAATCATATCTCCATGAGCCATTCTTATTTTTTGTCCATTTTATCATCGATCCGTAAGTATCATAGGTTTGGCTATTCCACGGATCATGAATAAGTGTAGTTGTAATTACTTTCTGCCCGGTATTTGCCAGCATTTTCATGTAAGGGCGCATTACATAAAAATGTTGCTTTGACCATGGCTTTACACCATATACCCGGGCCACCGAATAGGGATTTTGCCACAAGTCAAGGTGAAATTTCCAGTGCTCCGGTGCAGGCAAGGTATGATTAAGCACTTGTATAGCGTAATGTAAAATTAAAGGCGGTGCATTTTTCCCTTCAATTACCTTCACATTCCCTCTGTAAAGGCCTTCAACAGCAGTAGCCGGTACACTCACACTTAACCAAACCGGCCGGGTTGTATTTTTACCCGCCGGAAGCATTTTTACAGGGTCAATAACATCCTCAACAAGGCTGGAATCATGGCCGGGCAATATACCACAGCCACCGCCTTCTTTGTTTAACCCATCGGCCATCACATAACGTACAAAACTCACGTTTATATTTTTTTCGGGGATTTCATGCCCTTTACCATCTTTAAGTTTACTCCATATAAAGCTTAGTTGTTTCAGGTTCCGGGTTGTCCATATCAGGAATTGAGTATGCACTTTTTCTCCTTTCCACGCTTTGGTTTTCCATTGAGCCTGCAAAGGAGATATGGCAGGAGCATTATGTTTATCATAACGTATATCGGCGGTAGCAAAACTTACATAAACCCCGGGTTTCAGCGCACTCCAGCCTGCCCGTTTTACAGGTTTGGGATCCGGAAGCTCCTGGTAAGTTCCATCAACTTTAACCTGTGCCAAAGCCACTGAACTATATAATACCATTATTAATATAAGTTTCATTCTCATAAAATCGTCGTTTTTCCGGGATCTACATTATCAATAATAAAAACAAAAAACTCTGTGCTATTACCTTGCAAATAACTTCAAACACATATAAATGCCGCATGGCTATGTTAAGCTTCAAGCTTTATTTCCCCAAAAAACTCCGGGTGGTGAAAGTCGGGGTCGTCGCATTCAATATTATGCCACGTTAAAAAGTGTGGCTCAGGTAGTTCATCTCCACATTTATAAAAATTAGCATGGCATTGTTGTCCTTTTAATGATGTAAATGAATGATGATAAAACACATCCAACGGTAACATCAGGGTAAGCTCCCAGCTAATATCGCCATGCCCAATATTTGTTTGCTGTGTTAACCGCACCTGAGACTTTATAAGCCGTATTAGCTTTTCAGGTGATAACTCGCGATTTTCCCTGCCCCTTCCGAACCCAAGCGAACAAGTGCCGATACAGTTAAACCCAAAATTGTAATACTCCAGCTCGGTACCAAAACCAATGAAAAATTCCACACAGCTATCCTGGTGAACAGGTTCATTAGGTTTGTAACAGGAAGCTTTTATCGCTTTTTCTTTTACGTAATATTTCAACATAAAACAATCGGTACTGTAAGCTATTGCAAAATGAACATCGGGTTTGTAATTATAATCGGGCCATGGTACAATTCCAACAAGGTGCTTCTCCTGCTCGTCTAACAAAACAGACATGTGTTCAATAGGGCTGCTTTTGTCCACATCTTCTAAAAATGCTACTGTAAGTTCCATTATTTAATTTCGGTTGTTATCTGTATGTACTTTTTTGCTGTGTTATGAATTATCTGATCAAAAACGTCGTAATTTTTCTCAAGCTTACTAAGCAGCTCGAACTGCGCCCTGGCTCGCTGTAAATTATGTTCGGGAGAGTGGATCTTGTAATAAACATCCCCTTCTATATAATCCGTCAGGAAACGCACACCCTGCATATAGGGTATTAATAAAACTCCCATCGAAAGCGATTTAACTTCTGTATCTGACAAAAAGCTACCGGCGTATTCAAAATACCCCGCTGCATAAGCTTTAAATAAGGGGATGTTTAGCTCTATTTTAGTAACATCCTGCTCATCCTCGGGCGCGGTATTGATGATAGTGCGGATGGCATCGCCAAAATCATATGCCACATAGCCTGGCATAACTGTATCCAGGTCAATTACACATTGTTCATGATCATTTATATCAAGCAATATGTTATTGAATTTGGTATCGTTATGAATAATGCGCAGCGGCAATTTCCCTTCCTTTCCCAAATTCATGATAGTAGCCATCTGATCTGCTCTTTCAATTATAAACGACAACTCAGTCAAAACATCCTTAATCCGGTTTTTCGGATCAGCCAATACCGCTTTGTTTAAACGATCAAGCCGCATGGTGATGTTATGAAAGTCTGGTATGGTTTCGTAAAGTAATCCGCTATCAAGATCTGACAACAGTAACTGGAATTTTCCAAATGCTTTTCCGCCTTCATAAGCTTGCTGTTCGGTTAATACCATGTCATAACTCTTGGTATCTTTCAAAAAACAATACATTCTCCAGTAATTACCTGTTTCATCACAAAAAAAACACTGTTTGTCTTTAGCCGAAACTATTGTCAGTACTTCTTTGTCGGGGCTTGAACCCGGAATGCCGGTCAATTTTTCTTTTAAATGATCTGTTACTAATTGTACATTTTTCATCAAAGCCGGAACGTTTTCAAACACATGATGATTGATTCGCTGAAGCAAATACCCTGGCAAACCCGGGTTTGTATTTTTCAAATGAAATGTATCGTTTATGTGCCCGGACCCATACGGAATAATAGCTGCGACATTTCCTTCAATGCAAAAATTAGATACTATTTCAGAGATATTATATGACATTTATTTTTCGTTTATACGTTGCGATCAGGAAAATGTTTACGAACACATTAAATTAACATAAACACCTTGATACAAATATAATTATATTAGTGTGTTCGCACACATTTTGTTAATTTTTTGTTACTATTTTTTTTGAGGACAATGCGCCGGAAAAACCTTCGGATTATATAAATGAAACAGATTAGTCAGCGAGAACTTATCGGCGAATACCACGCTGAGCTGAGCCGCTCTGGTTGTGTACAAAAATGTTATTAAAAAAGTTTTTTGCGTACAAGGACACTAAGCCGCAAATGGGAAACTTAAAAGCATAGCGCCTTTGTGAGAGATCAAGTAATTTATTGTACCGTTTTTCTTTAACCCATAAAAATTGGGCTTTGGCAGAAAAGGATTTGACCAGGGGTTGAACCGGATAACCGAACAATGGCGGATACAGACCTGTGAATGAAGTATAATTAGCTAAGGAGAGATCAAATATCTAAATAAACGACATCCTCATCATCAACATAATAGTTCACATTTTCTTTTGTAACGATATCAAGCGGAAGATACTTAATAATTGGCACTTCTTTTTTGAACACCAGGCTGTCGGTTAATTGATAGATACCCCAATAACCTTGTCCCTTAGGGTTTTGATTAATCAGGAAACTGATTGTCCCTTTGTTCAGAAAATACAGATTAGGAGGCAATAAATCATATCCTATTATTTTAATATGTTTTATATAGCGCTGTTCCAGGTACTTCGCAATTTCATGAGCTTTAGATGTTGTCACGAAAATACTGCCTAAATCAGGGGTGCTGTCAATAACATCCCCCAGTTGTTTCATAAAAACTGCGGCATTTGACCTGTTTAACTCAACCCTCAGAATTTTGTACTGATGATCCAGGTTATTTTGAGAAAAATAATTGCGAAATCCCTGCTCCTTTTTTAAAAGGTGAGCGGCGTTGCTCGTCTCTTCATCAATGTGCGCAATTAAAACAGAGCAGGAATCGGGTTGTCCATAATGAATAAGCTTACCAGCCAAAAAACCACTCTGATATGAATCCTGGCCGATATAACTTAAGGGCTCACATTCAGCAATTTGTGTATTAAACAACACAAATGGAATTTCAGCAGCCTTCCATTTCTCGAAAAAAGGTAGGGTTTCCCTGTAAAATATAGGCGATAAAATTATGCCGTCCGGCTTATCATTGGTTAATTTACTGGCCTTGCTTATAAATGAATCTACATCATATGGATCAAAGACATATTGTTGTACAATAATGCCATATTGCTTTAAGTCTTTCTCTGCCTTTTCAATACCGGCCTTAGGCGCATACCAATAGGAATCAATTTCATGATCAGGTATCAAGGCCGCTATTTGGTATATTTTATTTGATCCCAAAGCCCTTGCCATAAGATTGGGCTCGTAATCCATCTCTTCAATAATTTTGAGCACTTTCTCTTCTACCTTTTTTGACACCCGCCCGCGTTTATGCAGTACTCTGTCAACCGTACCTGTCGAAACCTTCGCTTT
Organism: Mucilaginibacter rubeus; assembly: GCF_014643835.1. Taxonomy (GTDB): domain Bacteria; phylum Bacteroidota; class Bacteroidia; order Sphingobacteriales; family Sphingobacteriaceae; genus Mucilaginibacter; species Mucilaginibacter rubeus. Next base: position 935,588 of record NZ_BMKD01000002.1, read on the forward strand.
TTCGGCAATGTCTTTAATGCGAACAATTTTATTCTTCATAATAAACTTTAGCGTAGAAAAGATAGCAAAAGTAATTTAATATAACCCATCTCATCAATATCGACTATCATTTGATAGAAATTACTTTTAAAACGATTCCGCTATACTGAACTTATTTCTGCGTTTCACATGTCAAGCGCATTTCATACCCGCATCTTTATTATTTTTTAAGATATGGCACCAATGTTACCGCCAGCTTTTGATAACCAACCTCATTGGGGTGCAAGCCATCCCCGAAAAGTGATTCATCGATCTTCCCTTTATGGTTAAGCAATAATTTGCCCGGATCAATAAAACGGACTTGGGTTTGAGCTGCCAGTTTAGCAATAGCTTTATTAAGCACCTTTATCCGGCTTTCCATTGCCCTCCTGGGCAGCAAACCCGATAAAAGAACCTCCGCTGTGGGCTGACGTTCCTTCACAGCCAGCACAAGCATTTTCAACCCTTCTGATATTTCCTGGTCACTGCAGGCAGACAAGTTATTAGTGCCTATCATAATCATCACTTTGTCCGCCTTAAACCCGTCTATTTCTTCATGGTATACGCGCCATAGCACGTTCTCTACCTGGTCCCAGCCAAAACCAAAATTTTTCACACCCAGAGGTTCCATATATTTATCCCACGAATCAGCTCCTCTTGCTAAAGGCGCCTTAGGCTCACCACCCCAGTAATTCAGGATCGAATTACCAAGAAATACAATCTTTGGCGAACTGGTTTTGATAAGCGTTAATATTTCATTATGCCTGTTTCGCCAGTCATAATACCCATCCCTGCTTTGTACTGCGGGCCGCGTGGTTGAATAGCGGCCAATTGGTTCATTAATTATAACACGGATTGCTTGCTCATATGCTGCGGCATACTGCTCCATTCCGATATCATTAGGATGTAAGCCATCAACTGTTGAGTTGATACCAAACCCGATTTCTTTGCCAGTCAATAAATAAATACCCTTTGTTCCGGCTGCAATCAACTTTGAATAAGCCAGGTCAAGCACTTTATTAACATGACCATAACCAGCATTTCTACCCGTATCCAATAGTCCGCCCGCGTTCCCCCCGCTGTGTTCAACAAGCAATATCGGCACCAATGGGTGCTTCTGCTTTAAAGTTTGTATCGCTGCAGATAAACGTGCTTCGATTTCCTGGTCAGAAAAACTTATCATATTAGGCATACAATCAAGCACATATACTTTCGCATCCACCTCTGCCATCAGATCAATAACTGATTTCTCAAGCAATCCGGAGCCAGAAAAACCAAGATTAATCAACGGGCGATCCAGCGCGCGCTGCAAAATGGAGGTCCATGCTAAACCTGGCCTTGAAGCACAGGCCCCCTGCGCAATGGATGTTCCGTATACAAGCACCGGCTTTTCTTTGGATAAAGGCATAAAATTAAATGCACTACCAGGTGGAATGCCTATTTCAAGCCATGATAACGAATTATACAAAGGCAGAAAAAGCCTGTATTCATAACTTCTCCCCGCAAAATCGGCACTTACCTTAATATTTGAAAACCGGTAAGTAATAGTATCCTTAAACGAGAAACTGCCCGGAGCAAGGCACCATTGGCCATTAGCATCCAATACATAAAGGTCCAATCCGCTTACACCAGTGGCCGGCATATGTGACATGGCAAACTCGCCATTAACCTTATACCGGATAACCAGGTTTTGAGCATCTGTTTTAAACTTAATGTACAACCCAGCACTGCTATGCGAGATGTTCCACACATTAGGATTAAGGCCCTTTTGAGCACGCGCCGGAAACCTGTCATAACTGCCCGCCGCTTCTTTTGACCAGGCCTGCCCTTCTATAACCGGAAAATCAGTCTTAACCGGGTCATACCATTTATATGGAGCTAAATTTTGCGAAAAGGATGTCTTATTGAAAAAGCAAAGGATTAACAATACCACTACGAATACGCGTTTCATTTTTATTTATTTAAAAGCAATGTTGCCATACACACCATCGTGCGGGCCAATGCGTTTGCGCGCACACTTGTAATATCAATTTATAATTCAAATCAGAAGACAAACAAATGATTAAACCGTCATTTTACAGGTATAGCGTTTAAAACCATCACTTCAAACGGCTCAAGCTTAACATCATGAACGGTTCCCTTAAACACATACGACTTCGTTTCTTTACTGTTAACTTTCGCATTATAAAAGATATAATCTGGATTACTATTTGATGGCAATTCAAATACTTCCCGGGTATTAACCAGGTATGTTTTAGCTGTATTTGAGGGATTTCTTAAGGTAAGAACAGCCTTTTTCGGCGACCAGGCTGCAAAACCGTAAACATCCCCTTTGGATGGGTCGCCGCCTACCCAATGTACATCCGGCATAATATCTGCATTTTCGCGCGACCATTTTATGGCAGCGGCAAGGCAATTCCAGTTGGCCTCGTTTAACTTATGAGGATTGATATACAACTCCTGCAAACTGGTTCCAGATCCAAAAAACGACCATATCTCGTCAGAAATATCTTTATCATCCATGTCAAACTTAGCAGGCGCACCATTATCCGCGATACAAATCCCGTGATACATCAGGGAGCTTAAAGGGTAAAGGGGAGCGCGCATTACAATATTCTTATAGGCCTGACCATCCCGGTAATTGAGCCATTGCTGACGGCCATTGCCCTGCCCTTGCGTGTTTGTATCCCAGCCATTTCGCCAAATTACATCACCATATTTAAGCCAGAAAGGCGACGGCCAGGTACCTATGGTGAGGCTAAAATACAAATCCCGTTTTACCTTACGCAAGCCCGTTACTAAATCCAACAAAGACTCCATATCTGTTTGATATTCAACCGTAGCACCTGTAGACTGATCCCCCGCCCCTACACCATCAAATTTAAACATAGAGATACCATCACTGGTCACGAACTTAGCGGCAGTACTTTTAAACCTGGACGAATAAACCGGACCGGAAAGAGAAAACCCATGCAAATTAGTTTCAAAAGGAGGATTTTGGCTTCGGCCATATTGTAGCCGCTGTTCCTTTGCCTGCTCGTAACCTCCCCAGGGCGACATCCACACGCCCAATGAAGCTCCGTATTTGTCAGCCAGCGCTTTAATGTTATCAAAACCTGCCGGAAAATTCTTTTGGCTGATCTGCCACAATGTTTGGTTGTCATCCCAGCCATCGTCAAACAAAAATGCGTTTAAGCTAATATGACGTTTCGCCGTAAGACTGTCGCCAAATGCCTGAATACGATCAATACAACCAGCTTCAGTTAACTTACGATCGGCCCAGGAAAGGTCATACCACGAATTATAATGAAGCATCTGGCGGTATGGCACCGCTCTTTCCCGTTCCAGGTAATAAAGAAAGCCCCTCCGTAACTGCCTTTTAGGGGCAATGCCCCATACAGTAGATGCTTCGAAATCAAGAGTTGGCTCCTGCCGCTCAATATAGCTGCTGATCCGGCCATGCTGATTATTGTATTTGCTTATCGGACTTTCACAGGCAAAAAAGAAATCATCCGATACCATTGGCGATCCGTCCACAATCCCCAACGGCTTAATGCCCGTTTCTGCCGGAAAATTGATCAGATTCAATTTCCTGATCTTTAAAGAGTCTTTCAAAGCAAAAACGACGAAAACTTGTCTGATATAATTGGAATTATCTTTCAAAATAGCTTCCCACTTTACACGAATGCCATATTTCACATTCAAAAATTCGGCTAAAATTTCCACACCATCTTCCTTTTCAGAAAATTTAACTGCCTCAGGATCTCCTTTGATCTGAACAATTTTCGGAGTGGTACTTAATTGAAAATCAGCAGAATTTATTACAGTACCATCCTTAAACTCTAATCCAAATAAAGGAGAGCCTTTTAAATTAATTTGTTTCTTATTCTGAACGGCAGATTCGTTTATGGCAATTATCGATTTACCAGCAAGCCACTTTACAGATAAACAATTATTTTTTAAAACCAGTGCCCCCTTAGTCGAAAACACCAATGCCTTGCCCGGTTTTACACCCGAAAGAAAAACATCCTGAGCTTTAGTAACGCTTGTTAGGCCGATACAAATTAAAAACAACAGTCTTTTTAGCATAGTTGATAAATTACGAGAAAAATAAAATAATAATTTGTGTGTGTGCGCACACAAATATAAAACATAATGAATACCCTAAAAATTGGAAGGAGCCTGTTTGACACTCCATATGGGCAAAAATGATGAGATCATATGTATCGTGCGAGAATACAGTGCAAAACAATCGGTTGCGCCTTTTTTCAGCCACAGGCGCAGCATCAGGCTAATTTCGAGAGGAGAACGGTATATGCCGCAAATAAAAGACATACTTCATTACAGATAGCGCCATAAGTTATGCCTGTCACTTCCAGGTGGTAGTGATATTAGCTGCTAAATCAAATTCCCCATGTAAAAACTACCTATGGGCATAAAAAAAGCCCATTTACTTATGTAAATGAGCCTTATAAAAGCGGGTAAGCAATGGGGCTCGAACCCACGACCCCCAGAACCACAATCTGGTGCTCTAACCAACTGAGCTATGCCTACCGTTTTGTTTTTCGAGTGTGCAAAAATAGAAATCTCCTGGTTAATTGCAAACTCTTTTTTAAAATTACATTAAGCTTACCCGTTTAATTTAGAATGATTATGCATAATAAGTATTTTTGTAACATGGCTGAGCAATTGATAGAACTAAATGTGACCGGCATGCATTGTAATAATTGCGCGATGTCCGTCCATAAATTCCTCGAAAAAAAAGGTTTACACAATATCCTGGTCGATTTTGCCGGCGAAGAGGTAAAATTTTCAACCAACGATGAAACCCGGCTGCCTGAAATAAAAAAAGGGATAGAAAGTTTAGGTTTTAAAGTTGTCGAGGATCTCAGCACCCATTCGGTACCGTTTTACGAACGGGTAGAAAACAAATTTGTCTTCTGCGCCATCTTTACCGCACCACTTTTGCTGCACATGATATTACCCTGGCATTTTCTGCATCAGCCCATTATTCAATTGTTATTATGTCTGACGGTTTTTATTGTTGGGTGTTTGCATTTTGGTAAAAGCGCCATCAACTCACTTAAAGGCGGCGTTCCTAATATGGATGTGCTCATTTTTTTGGGTTCAACGTCGGCATTTGTCTATAGCCTTATCGGCACAATACGTAACCTGGGGCCACAATACCAGTTTTATGAAACCTGTGCTACCATTATAACACTGGTACTGCTGGGCAATGTGTTTGAAAAACGCTCGGTAAGCCAAACTACTTCAGCAGTAAAAGATCTGATCAAGTTTCAGCAAGTAAATGCTAACCGGATAATAAACGGCAGCGTTGAGGTAATCAATGCCAAAGAAGTGCGCGCTGGTGATACACTGCTGATTAAGCAGGGCGATAAAATACCTGTTGACGGCGAAATCCTTTCGGGCGAAGGCTCGGTTGATGAAGCCATGCTTACCGGCGAAAGCATCCCTGTTGAAAAACAAAAATATGATAAGGTTATTGGCGGCACTATATTAATTAACGGCAATTTCCACATGCTGGCAACCGGTGTTGGGTCAAATACCATCCTTGCTCAGATCATCGATTTGATGAAAAAAGCTCAGGCGGCCAAGCCTCCCGTACAAAAACTGGGTGATAAGGTTGCAGCTGTATTTGTACCTGCGGTAATACTGATAGCGCTTACTACTTTTATACTTACCTATTTTGTTGGCAGTTCAGACTTACAACATGCTGTCATGAATGCAATTGCTGTGCTGGTGATATCTTGTCCATGTGCCATGGGTTTAGCCACGCCCACCGCTGTTATGGTTGGCTTGGGCCGGGCAGCTAAGAACGGCATCCTGGTAAAAGGCGGAGATACGATTGAAGCCGTTACTAATACCAGATATGTAGTGTTTGATAAAACAGGTACCCTTACAACCGGCAAGTTTACCGTTAATGAGATCAGGATTGAGAATGGTGCGGATATAGAACACATCAGGGGCATGATCACTGCTATTGAGGAACGATCTAATCATCCTATAGCCAAATCGCTTGTAAACGGTTTAAAAGGATTACCTCAGCAAAAGCTCATTTTAAAATCGGTTAAAGAAGAAAAAGGCCTGGGTATGCGTGCAGAAGATATCCACGGCAATAATTACTTTTTGGGTACAGCGAAAACCAACCACCAGGCCAGTTTCAACATTGCGCTATATAAAAACCAGGTACTGATGGCGCAAATTGCTGTCGATGACCAGATAAAACCAGAAGCCTCCACTCTTATAACTCAACTTAAACAAATGGGTATTATCCCGGTACTGTTGAGCGGTGATAAAAAAGACCGTTGCCTTAGCGTAGCTCATCAATTAGGTATCACAGAGGTTCATGGCGAAAAACTTCCCGAAGAAAAACTGAAGGTGATTGACATTTATAAACAAAAAGGTAAAACCATTATGATAGGTGACGGCATTAACGATGCTCCTGCCCTAACCCATGCCGATGTTGGCATATCTATGAATGACGCCAGTCAGGTGGCAATTCAGTCGGCCAGTGTGGTACTATTAAATACCGACCTGCAGTCGGTGATTAAGTTTTTACAGATCAGCAGGCATACGCTGCTTACCATAAAACAAAACCTTTTCTGGGCCTTTGCCTATAATATCATAGCTATCCCAGTGGCAGCAATGGGTTTCCTTAATCCTATGGTTGGCGCACTGACCATGGCATTTTCGGATGTAGTGGTGATAGGTAATTCATTGAGGTTGAAGATTAAAAAGATTGATGGTCGATAGACCATAGTCCATAGTTTTATTTGCTTTAGATCAATGCAACGTATGATTTAAAGTTTCTTACTTTTGCCATGGACTATAAACTATTGTCCATGGACTTAAAATATGATCGAGATTTTTACAGACGGGGCTTCAAGCGGTAATCCGGGACCAGGTGGATATGGTGTGATATTACGTTCGGGACAGCATTATAAAGAGCTATCTGAAGGATTTCGCAAAACTACCAATAACCGGATGGAACTGTTGGCGGTAATAAAAGGCTTGGAAGCGCTGAAAGCTCCCAATCAGGATGTAATGATCTTTTCCGATTCTAAATACGTTATTGATGCCATTGAAAAGCGCTGGGTTAATGGCTGGGTTGCCAAAGGCTTCGCAGGCAAAAAAAACAAAGACCTGTGGATGCGCTATTTAGAGATTAGCAAACTGCACAAAATTAAATTTACCTGGGTACGCGGTCATAATGGGCACCCTGAAAATGAACGCTGCGATCAACTGGCTGTAGCGGCAGGTAAACGTCCTCCCCTGCTTATTGATTCGGTTTTTGAGGCGGAGAATGCAAGGGCGGGGATGGTGTAACTAATCACCTATTCACAATTTACCATTTCGACGAACCTGACATGGAAAGCGCGTGAGCGGTGAGGAGATATCTTATACCTCATGCTTTAAGCCATGCATCGTTGCTTTACAAAGCGTAGAAGATTTCTCTTTCGCCCCAATGCTCAAATCCATTCGGCTCATTCAAATAACAAAGCTTTCTGCTTCCTACCCTGCCAACTCAATCACCTGTAAGTCCTGGATCTTATCGCCATCAATGTTAAACCTTAACAAGGTGCGCACCTTATGCCAGCCCTGCTTACCTGCCGCACCGGGGTTCATGTGCAGGCAATTGATCTTCTTATCAAACATCACTTTTAAAATATGTGAATGCCCGGTGATAAACAGCCTGGGTGGATTACTGTAAATTTCAGCTTTGATGTTTTGACTATACCTGCCGGGATAACCTCCGATGTGGGTCATCCATACATCTACATCTTCGCATTTAAAGCGTATATGTTCGGGGTAAACAATTCGTACATCTTTATCGTCAATATTGCCATATACGCCTTTTAACGGCTTGAAAGCGGCAAGCTTGTCGGCCAGTTCAATGGTGCCGAAATCTCCGGCATGCCAGATCTCGTCGCAATTCTCAAAATGTTTAAAAACGGCATCGTCGAGGTAACTGTGAGTATCAGAAATTAGGCCTATGCGGGTCATGGGATAAAGATACGTAGTAAGAGGTAAGAATTAAGATGCAAGAATCAAGATAGGGGTTAAAATATCGTCAGGAAATCTTTTAACATTTCACGGTATGAGTCTGTGTATACTTTTGGTTCGCTGTAGATCACAAATTTATCGGCTATCGTCTGCGTGTCGTTTTTTCCAAAAGCAAGAATTTCCCGGTGTGCGGCATCATTCTTAAAAGAGTGTATACCGATCGTTTCTTGCAGATAAAGTCCGTTTTGCGAGGCGAGGTCTTTCACCAATACCGAAGTATCTGTGGGCAGTATCAGCCAACAAATACCCTGCTCGGTAAGTTGCGGGGCAACTACCGATATTAGTTTTTCGAAGAAACCATCAGCAGCATGTTTGGCTAAATTTGTTTTAACTCCCGGTGATTGCAGGGAGTTAATATAAAACGGCGGATTTGATACAATGAGGTCATATCTCTTTCCAGGATAATCTTCAAAAAACTGTTCAAATCCATTTGCATAAAGTGTTAATCTGTTTTTAAATGGCGAATTGTTGAAATTGTTTTTTGCTGTTATAGCCGCCTGCTCATCAATTTCAACTGCGTCTATTTTGGCATCCGTGAAACGTTGCGCCAGCATCAGGGCGATTACGCCTGTACCGGTACCGATATCCAGTATGTTCAACGGCTCGCCTTCGCCGGCTATAGCACCCAGCAATACGCCATCGGTATTGATCTTCATGGCACAGCCGGTTTGGTCAACGCTGAATTGTTTGAAACGGAACATGAGGGCGAAGTTATCTATTGGTTGGGAATAAACTGCACTTCTGCTAAATAACTTACATCGTCGCCCTCTTGGCCGGGCGGGGGCCAGTTACTTTACCTTAGATGCAAAGTAACCAAACATCAAGGCAAAAAAATGCGTCCCCCCACAGGCCATGCTCCCTGGCCCGCTTTTTTGCCGGGCCTTTACCCGCTTTCGTTTTGGGATTTATAACATTATTTTATTTGCCCAAAGATCCATCCTTTCATGAAGTCGTAATTTCTTTTCTTGTTTCTTGGCTCTCACTGTCCTGAATCTCCTCCCCTCCTCGTCAGCAGGTAAGCTTCGGGAGAAAGCGGGCAGAACAATGGTGGCCTTGTGCGGCTGCAGGGGCATAGCAAGTTTTTGCAGAAGCATTGGGCACATGCGAAGCGGGGCAAAATAATTGCAGCCCGTGGTTATGCCCGGTTTGCAGGGCAAAGGCCAAACAAAGGCATGTGCACTGGCCGGTGCGGCAAAGAAGCCTATCTGCTGACTTGACTTTTTGGTTACTTTTGTGTCAAGACAAAAGTAACAGCCATCCCGCGGCAATTGAGCGGGCCAATGATTGTTAATACCAACAAAAGCTATTTAAAAACGAAGCAGACTTGTCCTGTGGGATCGCCGAAATAAATTCGGCACGACTACCTAAATTAGATCTCATACAACTCCAGCGGCAAACCATCCGGATCGGCAAAAAATGTAAAGCGTTTGCCCGTAGTTTCATCTACACGAATAGGTTCAATATCAACTCCAAAAGAAGAGATATGCGCTACCGCCTCACCCAGATCATCAACCTCAAAAGCTAAATGACGTAAACCTGCCGCTTCAGGACGCGAAGAACGTGCAGGCGGATCAGGAAAAGAAAAAAGCTCGATCTGGTAGAAGTTTCCCACTTCCAGATCAAGCTTATATGATTGTCGTTGTTCGCGGTAAACTTCGCGGACTATTTTTAAGCCAAGTACTTCTGTATAAAACCGTTTGGATTTTGCATAATCCGAACAGATGATAGCTATATGATGTACCCGGTTAAGTTTTAACATTATTCGCCTAAAATACCGTGAAGGATGTTAGCATGAACCATTTTCAGGTCGGTAACATGACCGAAGGCTTCTTCATCAACAGTTAAACCACCGTTGGTTACAGTGCCCAATAAGGTAAATTCAACCTCACTGGTAGCCATCACCTCAACAAAGCGCTCCTCCTCTTCGGGTGCAACGCTTACCACTACCCTGCCTTGTGCCTCGCCAAACAGGAAGGCATCTTTACGGATACTGTCATCAGTAGCTATATCAAAACCAAGTCCGTTAGGCATGGCCGACTCTAACAGGGCAATGTATAAACCACCATCAGCAACGTCATGGGCCGATTCAACCACTTTGTGTTTAATCAGTTCCTTAACAGTTTGCTGCATATCGTATTCTTTATCGATATCGAAATGCGGCGCAGGTGCTTTAGTTATTTTATGCCATGAAGCAAGGTATTGTGATGACGCGATATCATTAACCGATTCACCGATCAGATAGATCAAATCGCCAGGCTGTTTAAAGTCGGCAGTCATGATGTTTTCAACGTTGTCCATCACACCTAACATACCAATAGTTGGCGTAGGGAATACCGAACCACCATCGGCCGATTGGTTATAGAAACTCACGTTACCACCGGTAACAGGGGTTTCAAACTTGCGGCAGGCATCGCCCATACCTTTAATAGCGCTCACAAACTGCCAGTAAACTTCAGGAATGTAAGGGTTACCAAAGTTTAAGCAGTTGGTAATAGCAACCGGCTCGCCGCCGGCACAGGTAATGTTACGTGCAGCTTCGGCAACGGCAATGGCAGTGCCTTTATATGGGTCGGCGTATACGTAGCGCGAGTTACAATCGGTAGTTAACACGATGGCTTTGTCGGTGTCTTTTACGGCAACAACGGCAGCATCGCATGAACGGTTGGCGGTCATAGTTTGTACACCTACCATGCTATCGTACTGGTCGGTTACCCAACGTTTTGAAGCAATATTAGGATGGCCAACCAAATGCTCTGCAACCTCAACCAGGTTTGCAGGCTCGGCAACGTCGTCTATATTGAATTTCTGGTTTTCGGCAAAGTATGCAGGCTCACGGTATTCGCGTTGATAAACCGGGGCACCGCCACCTAATACAAGGTCATCGGCAGGCACATCGGCAACTTTTTCGCCGTGCATAAAGTACTCCAAACGTTTGGTATCAGTAACTTCACCAATAATGGCGCAGTTAAGGTCCCATTTGTCAAAAATGTCTTCAACTTCTTTTTCGCGACCTTTATGAACTACGATCAGCATACGCTCCTGTGATTCAGAAAGCAGGATCTCGTAAGGTTTCATGTTGTCCTGGCGGGTTGGCACTTTGTCCAGGTCTATACGCATCCCGTGCTCGCCTTTGGCGCTCATTTCTGAGTTTGAGCAGATGATACCGGCAGCACCCATATCCTGCATACCAACAACGGCACCGGTTTTAATTACCTCAAGGGTAGCTTCAAGCAACAATTTTTCCTGGAAAGGATCGCCTACCTGTACGGCAGGAAGGTCGTTTACCGAATCTTCGGTAATATCTTTAGAAGCAAAGGCGGCACCGTGGATCCCGTCTTTACCTGTAGCCGAACCAACTATATAAACCGGGTTGCCCACACCATACGATGTAGCAGAAACGGTTTCGCCAGCCTTAACAATACCGGCCGACATAGCATTAACCAGCGGGTTAACATTATAGCAATCGTCAAAAAACAATTCGCCGCCAACGGTTGGGATCCCGAAAGCGTTACCATAGTGGCTGATACCTTTAACCACACCTTTAACTAACCATTTGGTTTTGTCGAGGCTCAGGTCGCCAAAGCGTAATGAGTTAAGCTGTGCGATAGGCCTTGCACCCATGGTAAAAATATCGCGGTTAATACCGCCCACGCCTGTTGCAGCACCTTGATAAGGTTCAAGTGCCGAAGGGTGATTGTGCGATTCGATTTTGAAGGCACAGCCAATGCCATCGCCAAGGTCAACCAGACCGGCATTTTCTTCACCTGCCTTAGCCAGCATCCGCGGACTATCCTTTGGTAAAGTTTTAAGCCATGTAATTGAATTTTTATATGAGCAGTGCTCGCTCCACATAACCGAGAAAATAGAAAGCTCGGTAAAGTTGGGCACACGCCCTAATATTTCATTTATACGTGCAAATTCTTCGGGTAAAAGGCCCAGATCTTTAGCGGTTTCAACGGTGGTTAATTCCTGGTGCTCCAATGTAATATTGTTTTATTTGAAAGGATGCGCAAAAGTATGAAAAAAGGCGGAAAGGTTAAAGGCTAAAGGTGAAAGGTTTGGGAAACGCCAACATGAGTATCAGATCAATTGTAACAAAGCGGCTGTCCCAATTTTTTGATTCCCGAAAAAAAAATAAAAAAATCTCCGGCGTCTTTTTTTAAAAATGAGCATGTTCCAAATTTCGAGTGTAAAAACGCGGGACACCTTTTTTATGAAACACTTTGATAATCAAACAATTGGCTTTTTGCTTGAAACATAGCTAAATAACTAATAGTCACCACTTAAAACTTTCAAGAGTATAAAAACAGTATTAAAATGCAGTTTTTTTTATCCAGCATTTATTTCGCTTGTTTTTTATGTTTTTTTGAGTTTTTTTAAAATCAGCGCTTCATGCTTAAAGGGTACTGGCAAAATAGCGACACCATTAGTAAGGCTGATATCATTAAATTATAGTACTTTTTTTTAGGTATTTAGTCATTTCTGGATTATACCTTGCATGTGGGCCACAAGGCACAGCCTTGCGGCAACGACCAATTTTTTTTGCTACCGCAAGCATCCTCGCTTGAAGTTCGTTTGCTGAGTATCGGATTGGCTTGCGGTAATAGGGAACTAAAAACAGAGAAAGCTAAGATCCTTTTTTTTGATCTTAGCTTTCTTAATATGAATATATTATTAAATTATTTAGGTAGAACATAAAACTTAACACCCTCATTTACCCATCCTGAGCTACCGTTAACCGCATTTATATCAGGTGTCAGATAGTGATCGGTTTTAGACGAATTATAGAAGCTATACACCGGGATTGATCCGGAAACGTTGGTGCTATAAGCATAATATTTGATTCCATCATTCACCCAATTTGCCAAACCATTGACCTCATTCGGATTAATGGAATCATAATGATCTCCGGTGGATGTGTTATAAAATTCATATACCGGAACTGTCCCTGAAGCATTTGTTAAATATGCCTTAAATATCACGCCATAATATGCCCAACCGCTTGACGACAAGGTTGCATTTCTGTTTGCAGCAGTGAAATGATCTTCAAGACCCGAATTGTAGAATAAATAAACAGGCTGGGGACCGGGGATATGTGAAGATGTATATAAATAACTAACCGCGATAATATCATTGGAGGTAAAAGTTCGATTTAGCCCACTATTACATGCTAACATAATTGATTGAGGATCGGGACCTGAAGGTGTGCCTGGTATATATATTGCCCCGTCAGGAATACTTGATTCCGGACTGGCTGTACCTCCGCAACTGTATGATCTGTCAGCATAATCGGTATGCCTCATACCAATGGTATGCCCCATCTCATGTTGAATAGTAGATGAAATATAATCCTGATTTGTGGTGCCGGTTAAATTATACGTATTTAAAGTAATATAATTGTATGGCCTGCCATCGCTAAAAGGGAAGCCAGAAACCGCAAGTATATTACTATTTTGGTATGCAGAGGTCACTGTAATATCATAAGGTGGGCTGGACACTCGCTGAAACGTAATTAAAAGACCTAAGCTATTCCACCTCGTAATAGCATCATCCAAAGCCGACAAATAAACGCCCGACAAGGGGGAATACATGGTAATAGTTCTTGGCAACCCTGTCACCAAATTGGTAGTGTTGTATTGCTCTGTTTTGGCGACGATAACAGATGCGTTTTTATAAGATTGACGCAAAGAGTCTTTTGATAAAAAAATATCGTTTTCTACGATATAGCCATCTGATTTTTCAATTATCCCCGAAGTGTTGAATCCCAATTTTGCAATTACTTGAAGATCGCTTTCCTTTGGAGTATCCACCTTCGGTGGAGCTGCATTTTTTTTACACGAATCCGCAATTATGCAGATAAAAAACACAATAAATAACAGTTTAAGTTTTGTTTTCATATAGTGATTTAGTTAACGGCAGAACAAAACAAAAATGCCTAAAACTCATCCGAGGTGGTGGTTGATCACTGGTTTAGGATATTTTTATTACTACGAATATAATGAAGACATATATATAAATGCAATATTTTTTACTTAATTTTTAACCTAAGAATATCATTGGGTATATATTGCTTTTTGAAGTGAATATGATCTTGAAAAAGCGTATCCGCAAAATATTGGATATTCTTAAAATAATCATAAAACTCAGGGGTAAGATCGCATTGAATGCACTCGTTTTGCCCACTTGAGTACTTTGCTATCAGGTTCCTGCTGCTGGACCTAACCGGGGGGCTATAAAGTTTAAACGCAATGTGTTTCTGAATGCACAATTTATTGATCTTAATTATATAGTCGTTGGAGATAGGCGAAATTAATCGATAGGTGGTATCTTTTCCAGGTTGATAGTCTGGTGCCCAATTAGTATTAAGAATAAAAGGAAGTTGAGACAAAGCATTGAAAGGGATTTTATGAATTTGTTCCAAACACTTTGTAGTTAGCAGCGGCTTGTTTTCCTGTTTGTAAAATGGTTTCAGGAAGTAGTGAAAAGTAAATTTCTGATCAAGGTTGTTTGTAAATGTTTCAGGATGAAGAATTAAAATGACTTGTTCCGGCAAGCTATCACTATTAATATCTGTAAATTTTTTTAAAAGAATATAATAACCCGCCAATGAGATTGCCTGATTTGTGGTTAGTGAATAGATTTCATCATTATATGTATGATTGTCGTATAGCTGTTCGCCCACACTGTCTCCTATTATCAAGACTTTTACCTTTTTTTTAACCTTGCTTTTGTGCAAAGAAGTATAAATTTCACTCCCATTTACTATTTGCTCGTATGATTTATTAAAATAAGTGTAAAGGCTTTGAGCTGTTATAAACGGAGCCGCCAAAATTATAAAAAGCAAAAAACGCCTGATAAAAAACGCAGTACTCATAACTTAAAATTGGAAATAGATAAACCCCTGTTGTGTGCCGCCAAAGTAACAAATCAAATAAATCAAACCTATGTATATCCCCCATCGTATGGCAGGCCACTTAACATAATCAATTTGAAGCCCATGTGTTTTGTCTCGGTGTATCCATTCAACGATTAAAAGAATCAAAATAAACTTAAATATCAAATTATCGAATAACTGGGGTTGTGAAATAAAAGATTTGGAAAATATGCCTTTATAATAGCTAAAGGCAAGTCTTATTGTATCCGCCCTGAATAATATCCACCCGGCCGTTATAGAAAGAAAGGTGGTTAACAAACCGAACACTTCACTCCATGACGGAAGATACCGATTTTCGGCCACTATTGCTGTTGCATGTTTCTTATTACGCCTGGTCAATAGAAGTGGCAGAAATAATAATCCATTTAGCGCTCCCCACAATAAAAAAGTCCAATTAGCTCCATGCCAAAAGCCGCTGATAATAAACATCAGGAGCGTGTTTCTTATTTTTTGCCATCGGGATCCTCTACTACCTCCAAGTGGAATATAAATATAGTCTCTAAACCAAGTAGAAAGCGATATATGCCAACGTCGCCAGAACTCAGCCACATTTCTGGAGAAATAAGGATAATTAAAATTCCTGATCAGTTCAATCCCAAAAAGACGTGCGGAGCCTAACGCAATGTCAGAATAACCTGAGAAATCGCAGTAAATCTGAAATGCGAATAATACAGCTCCGTAGAGCAATGTGCTGCCCTTGAAAATCTCGGGGGTTTTAAATATCTCATTTACGATGCGTGCACAATTGTCTGCAATTACAACTTTTTTGAATAATCCCCATAAGATCTGTCGCAAAGCATCTTTAGCGCTCTTGTAATCAAATTCTCGTTTTGCGCTAATTTGAGGCAATAAATGGGTAGCTCGTTCGATCGGGCCCGCTACCAATAATGGAAAAAAACTAACAAACAGCGAGTAGTCTATGAAATTCCTTGAGGGAACAGTTTTCCGGTTATAAATATCAAATACATAAGACAAGCCGTGAAAAGTGTAAAATGAAATGCCGACCGGTAAAATGATCTTTAATGTCCAATTGATTACCTGCCCCCCCGGCGGTTGAACTATGTCATAAAATGATTCAATAAAGAAATTGTAATATTTAAAAACCGCCAAAAAACCAACATTAATAATAACACTGGAGAAAAGCCAAATTCTCTTTTTAAGAGAACTGCGGGCTTGATAAATCATGATTCCCGAACAATAATCTAAAAGCGTGGAGAAGATCAATAAAAATAAAAAGCGAAAGTCCCACCAGCCATAAAAAACATAGCTGGCTACTAACAAGAGTCCATTTTGAGCTGTTTTTGACCTTTTCAATACTATCCAGTACAAAAAAAATATCAGCGGTAAAAAAAATGCGTACGCTATAGAATTGAATAACATTATATGTGTTAATAAATAACAGATCTAATTGACCTTTACTAATTTATATTTAAAGTTTAGTTTGTGTTTTTGAATCATGACCAATATACATACTTCAAGTTGAGCGCAACTGCTGCTACGATGATTTGGTTCAATCTGAATCATCTTACGTTGGCAGCTGTTAGCCCGTCCGCCAAAGATATCAATTCGAAAGTTTTCCTGATCATCACTTCATATGTTTAAGCTCGTATTGAATAGATTTAGACAAATAAGAAATTTATCTTTTGCTGCGCTTATAACACTTGAGTACGCAAACCAAATATCTAAATAACATCCACAAATGAGGACGCTTGCGACAGCAAAGGGGTAAATAACAGCAATTAATCTGCCCTACCGGCGCGAATGTGCAGCACACGCAAAAAGCGCGACGTATTAATGACCTCACAACAACTAACAATTGCCATTCCCCCAACAAATCCCTAATTTTAATCAACCAATTACCAAACTAAACATAACCTACAACAACCTCCACCTTTCTGATGCCGGACAAGCGTATTGCAGGCATTTCAGTCAAGGTAATGAAGGGCTATTTATATAAGACACAAAAAAAGCACGCCCCCTGCAAACACCATTTAAACCGATGTCAATATTCATAAAAATCATATCGAAAGCGTTGCTTATCATAAGCACTGGCAATGCTTTTGCCCAGGCCGCCAACCAATCTCCATCAAATATCAGTTCAAAGCAGGTTGTGATTTACCGGTATAATCCGCACAACAAAAAAGACCATAAGGTTAAGGCCATAGCACTTTCGGCAGCTAAGTGTTATTACTTTAAAAAAATACCGCACGCGCAAATAGGCAAACCTTTATCGGCCGAAAACGGCAAATACATAGCGGATGCCGCCATGACCAACTTCATGAGCAAGCTGACCGCCAAAAATTTTGAAAATATCAACACGCGGGAGTGTAATTGCGGCGGGATGAGTGAGGAAACCTATGTTGTAGAGATAAACCCCGACGGGCAAGCCGGCAGCAGGAGGATTTTTTATGTTCCCGTAGTTAGTAACTGCCCGGCCAATTCGCCATGCGCCGTTATTGGCACCATTACCGATTTCTTTGCAAAACTAAAGCAAAAATAAGTCATCCCCCACCGGTCTCCCAACCGGCGAGGGGATGTAACCACTTAACTATTAACTATTACTATTTAAGAAACAGATCTCCTGTACCCCAGGTTGGGTTTTTGGCCAACGCCTTCCAGAAGATCTGATCAAGGGCAAAATCGAAATTAGCTTTGAAACTACGTGTGTTGGTCAGGATCACAAAATTAAACCCGTTACCCAAACGGGCTTGTTCTGTAGCCGTACCGGGTAAGCTTCCCTGGTGAAAGTAACTATCGCCTGCAATGGCCCAGCCGCAACCATAGCCGGCATTGGCCGTTGAGCCGGTATACATGGTGGTTAGCGAAGCTGAGGTAAGGATATCTGGCCGTACGGGAAATTTATCAATATAAACAAGGAACCTGGCCAGGTCGGCAGCGGTAGCAACCCAGCCCCCGTGCGCATCCATCCGCGTAATATTATAAGCATAAGGATCCTCTCCGGATTGACCGTAATAGGTAACTTCTTTGGCCTGTTTATCGGCCAGTGTGTTACCGCCAATGGTCATATCCGTAATTCCGATTGGAGTTAAAACCAACGTTTTTACAGCTTCAGCATAGGTTTGCCCGGTAATTTTTTCTATTACACGCCCCAATATGCAATATCCAAAGTTTGAGTAGTCGTAATTGGTACCTGGTACATGATCGAGCGGGCGGTTATCTAAAGTCCAGGTAATGAGCTGTGCCGTCGTCATTGTCGGGTTACTGAACATCGGGTCATCTGTTTCATTCCCCCAGCCGCCCGAGGTGTGGTGCAGCAATTCATCAACCGTAATATCGGTAATGTGTAAGCCATAGGCTTTAGTACCATAGGTTTTACCTAAAATAGCGCCATCGCCAAATACTTTGTCCGATAGTTTTATTTTCCCCTGTTCAAGCAGTTTCATGATGGCAACCGCCGTGAATTGTTTTGAACAGCTGGCCAACCGGTAACGGTCGCTGATCACGGCTTTGGTACCTTTAGATTTATCGCTTACGCCGTAAGCTTTCAGGTAAACCAGCTTTTCGCCTTTGGTAATCGCTACAGATACCGCCGGTACATCATAAGTAGTCATAAAGGTATTTACCTCATCATCTAAAGCAGCAACAGCAACCTTGCTGGGGGTTAGGGTATCAACAATGGTACCCGTTCCTCCACCTGTGCCTGTTCCGGTGCCTGTACCCGTTCCTTTACCGGTTGTATCTGCACCGTTGTTTGTTTTAGTTACAGAAGGTGCGTCCTTTTTGCAGGCGGCAAAAAACAGCAGACCTGCAATTGTAATTAATTTACTGATTTTCAAAGCATTAAACGATAGGCTATAAAGCCCGGATGGATAAGTGTTTTTCATAGGGTATTTAATTGATATTAGGTTTAGTGTAAATTGCAGGCTTTGTTGCCGGGGTTATAACGCAGATACAATTACCTTACAAAAAAACATTATCAGTAAAAAAAACACTTACGCGTATGTTGCAAATACTTTCGAGTTTGTTGCATTTTTGTTGCAGCACCATGCGCGCATAAATAAATCCTTTCACCTTTAAAGATTGATGTAATGAAACGAACGGTTATCCTGTTATTATTTTTCTGCAACGCTTTAATAGTCCAGGCCCAAAGGGTACTGGAACCATCAGCAGCAAAGCACCCGGAATGGTCCCGCTCCTTTCCGCCTTTTCAAATCGCGGGCAATCTTTATTATGTGGGCACCACCGATCTGGCTTGTTATCTCATCACCACTTCCGGAGGCAATATCCTGGTCAATACCGGGCTTGCGTCTTCCGAACAGCAAATCACAGCAAATATCAAGACCCTGGGCTTCAAGGTTTCAGACACAAAAATTCTTTTAACAACCCAGGCCCACTTTGATCACATGGGCGCGATGGCGGCAATAAAGAAGATCACAAAAGCCAAAATGATGGTGGATGAAGGCGACGCGGCAGTTGTAGCCGACGGGGGGCTTTCCGATTATGATCTTAAAGGGGATGTGCGCACATTCAGGCCTGTAAAAGCAGACCGTATTTTACACAACGGCGATAGTATTAAGCTGGGTAACATGAAACTAACCATACTTCACCATCCCGGCCATACCAAAGGTTCCTGCAGCTATTTATTTGATGTAAAAGATAATAAACGAAACTACAGGGTTTTGATCGCCAACATGCCCACTATCGTTACCGATAAAAAGTTTTCAGATATCTCTTCCTATCCCGGCATCGCCAATGACTATGCGTATACCTTAAAAGCAATGAAGGGGTTAAAATTTGATATCTGGTTAGCATCCCATGGCTCCCAATTTGATCTCCTCAGCAAACACAAGCCTGGCAGCCCTTATAATCCGATGGTTTTTGCTGATAAGAAGAATTATTACGATGAAATAAATGAACTGCAGAATGAGTACGATAAGAAAATAGCGGTAAAATAATTGGGGGGGATCGTTAACTGGCCGAAGCTTAGCGACAACATAACATCAAATATGAATATCAAGCTGCATATCTGAGGTATACAAGCGAGGCTCCCGCAAGCGTCTTTGATTGTGCCCCGCGTTCGGGTCATTAAATATTATAGCATATATATTTTCAGTAACTATTTTGTTATTCTGCTTTGAAGTAAAGTGTTTTATTGTAACTTACGGTAAAACTTAAGCCTTTCGCAATGATCAGAAAAATCGCCTTACTATTTACTTTAACACTTATCGGTTGCCGTGCTTTTTCGCAAACCTGTAACTGCGAAACCGAAGTAAAATATATCGCCGGCTTTATGGAAAAGAATTACGCCGGTTTTAAGGACAAGCAGGCACTGATGACTAAAGCCGGCTACGATAAAATGCTCAGTGAATATATCGGGCTTGCAAAAAAGCCCCATGCCAATGAACATTGTCTCCTGATCATCGCCCAATATCTTGGTAAATTTAAAGACCACCATGTATCCGTTGGTGTTAAATTTGATGCAACTAAAATTGATTCGGCGTATATAGCAAACCGGGAGATCGTTCCTATAACAGCAGAAAAAATTGCCGAATTAAGAAAATCCAAAGGCTTTGAGGGTATTTATGATTTTCATGATCCGGCCAAATATAAGATAGCGGTAATAAAAGATAAAACACCCTTGCACGACTATCTGGCTGTGATTGTGAGTTCCAACCTGCCTGGCTGGAAACCGGGCATGATCAAATGGGAAGCTAAAATGGTTAATGACAGTATTGGGCGTGGTATATTATATATACTTAACGGGATGCCAAAAGTAGAAGGGTTTTATTTTAAAGGCAACCGGATTTATGGCGATTGGCATCGCGAGGGGACTACAGTTACTGAGTCCGCCTCATCCAAATACGAACCGGTGGCGTTCCGTAAACTATCTGATAAAACCAGCTATCTGAAAATATCAACCTTTTCTCCGTCAAATGCAACAAACATTGATTCTATTGTTAAGGCAAATAAAGCGATACTTTCAAACACCCCTAATTTGGTTTTAGATTTAAGGGGCAATGGCGGCGGCGCCGACTATACCTTTACCCCCTTAATGGATTTGGTGTATACCGGCCCGATTAAACATATAGGTAATGATTTGCTCTCTACCGATGCCAATATAGCCGGCTGGAAAAATATATTAAATGACAATGACAGATCCGAAGAAAACAAACAATCGCTCAGAAAAACAGTTGCCTCGCTTGAAGCAAACAGGGGTAAAATGGTAATGAATGCTAACGATTTTGACATCACCGGATACAAAATACAGCCCAACCCGGCTAAGGTTGTTATATTAATTGATAATAATTGCGCCAGTACTACCGAAGAGTTTTTACTACAAAGCCGCCAAAGTAAAAAAGTTACGCTGATGGGGCAGAACACATCAGGAACGCTCGATTATTCCAACGTACTACAAGCTCCGTTTTCTTGCATGCCGTACGTTCTTCATTATTCTTCCTCTCGTAGCCGCCGCGTGGATGTAGGCCAGGGAATTGATGAAACGGGTATAAAGCCCGCCGTTTATTTGCAGGAAAAAGACGATTGGATCAAAAAAGCCCAGGAAACATTGGAACACTAAAAGGCACAATCTCTCATATGTGTTAAGCAGCAAATGGGGCTATCCGGCGCTTAAGCCTAAATTCATTAAAACAGCCGATACTTTATAGTAATGGCCGTTCTGTTTTACCTTCACAGGTCTCCTTCACTGGCCCAAGTTTACCGATAGCGTAACTTCCGCCCCCTTCATCCCTCCCAACCCGCATCTCGTCAATTATCCCAACACAATCATCAATTCATCAAACCCATACCGTTAGCATTCGCTATTTTGTTATCAAAAATCAATAACCGGTATGAAAACATCGCGCTACCTTATTTTCATCGTTTTAATATTTTGCGGCTGTTCGTCAGCTCCCCAAAGCGATAACCTTGCCGCCGACAAACTTGCCCTTCAAAAAACCAAGGCCGCTTTTACTACGGCTTTTGCTCATAGTGATGTAAAGGCTATAGTAGCGTTGCACCATCCTGATATTGTTAAATATTTTGGCGGCAACAATGTAGTTACCGGCCGCGCGCAGCTGGCCCGGCAGTTAACGGCCATGTTCCGTACATCCAGGATGGAATTAATCCAGAACCAGGTTGAAAGTACCGCCTTTAATGGCAACACCATTATCGAAACCTGCATATTCGCGTTTAGGGCAACCCCGGTAAATGGCGGCAAGCCGTCTGTAGGCAGGGGGCGGTCAATGACTGTTTTTGTAAGGTATAAAAACAGCCCCTACGGTTGGGTTTCTATAAGGGAAATGGCCCAGGCCGCTCCCGAAGTTGCAAAATAATTCTGTTCAGGCTCAGCTGTCAGTAAAATAACGCCGCTTTTTACATTCGCGTAAAAACCGCACACGCAAAACGTGGTTCAACGCATTGCTTTTCAATAATTTATATTTAATTTCATTCATCTAACAGCAATAAAACATACCAACCAGCAATTAGCATTTGCACAAGCACAATTGGCGAAATAAATGAAACCGCGCGATCATAGTTTTTGGCCGTTTACGCCAAAGGTGAGTATCATTACCGCCGTTGTTGTTTTATTGGTACTTCTGCTGCTCACGGGGGTGCTCCGTGTTTATACAGGCTGGCCTGCCGACTCGGCCAATAACACCGTCTTGATCGGTATTTTTATCCTTAGCCTGCTCCCTATTGTCCTCGCAATTCTCAACGTAGTTATTGAGCGCGGGGGCAGCATAGGCTATGGCGACCTCAAGATCGACTTTTCAAAAATCCAGCAACTGTCGAATTCGGGCTTTACCGTGCCCGCCAATATCGGGGTCCGGGGACAGTATGTTGCCGACAGCGGCACCTCCAATATCCTCGAAACACTGCGCGCGGCTAC
Source organism: Mucilaginibacter rubeus (assembly GCF_014643835.1). Taxonomy (GTDB): domain Bacteria; phylum Bacteroidota; class Bacteroidia; order Sphingobacteriales; family Sphingobacteriaceae; genus Mucilaginibacter; species Mucilaginibacter rubeus. The sequence goes on from NZ_BMKD01000002.1 coordinate 958,474, forward strand.
TTCTTCGGGCGTCGCTGTGATCGACCTTGAAGATGGCCATGCCTGGTGGGAAACCCGGTTATTAGTTTTGCTGGCCGGAGCCGACCGCCTTAAAAAACCCGATAAAATTGTTTTTGTAGCAACTGTCGAAGCAAGAGAGCAAACTTATTTAGGCTGGGCCCGCCCCGGCGACCTCCTGGAACAATTGCTAAAAGAAGACCCGCGATACTTAAGAACCTTTTATGCCGCCCGCGCGGCTGCCGCGCAATGGGCATTATTAGGCCCGTTAGCCGTCTTGCCGCCTGCCAGTTATTATCCTCCACCGCCGCCACCGCCCTGGATGCAGGGTATACTTGCCCTGAGCCACGCCTGGATGGCATTTTCAAACACCACCGGTTTACCTAACGAATTATTAGCCGAGCAGCTTTTACAGAACGAACTTGGCCAAACTATTGAAAGCACAGGCGGCGCAAAGCATATCAGCACCGTACACCTTGATAATTTATTTAAGCCGGTACTGATAAAAAAACAGATAGACAAAAACTGGGATAATGAGCAGCAAACAAATGCCCTGTTTGCAAATGAAGATCCCTTTATTGTGATAACGGAAAGTGGAAAATACTCGGCGATAGTTTCGGCACAGTCTTTATATAATGAGGTATTAAGAGGCTTTTTGAAAACTGCCTGATGAAGATTTTATAAAAAAGGCGTCATTACTTCATTACTTATAATAACGCGACTGTAAATTACTGATCGTTAAATGCGTTTTCCCGGTCAATATTATAAATATGGGCGTTGCCTGCGGCCGTGCTATCCGCTCATACTGCACAGGCATTAGCCACAAGGCCGGTATCCACTACTATCACTAACGCGCCCCTGGGCACCGGCGCTAAAATCTATTTTATACATCACCGCAACTTTTTCCGGGTTCTCCGGGGTGGCTACCCGCAATGACGAATTTTGTTTTTTTATGTAGAGACGCATCACATGCGTTTCCCACATGCGAATTCCTGAACTTAATGATTTACAAACCGGCTTACCCTATGGGAGACGCAATTATGCGTCTCTACCAAAAATGTTTTATCGTTCTTAAACAACTTCCGGGAGGCATGATGGATAACAAAAAGCCCCGCTTGCACGGGGCCGAAACAGTTAGCTACTATATAACACACATTTAATTAAAAACACACAGCAAATTATTACCTATTCTTCTGTCGCTAACTGAAAGCTTATCGGGATACTGTACCTAACCCGTACATTCTGGCCGTTTTGCACACCAGGCTTCCAGGCTTTGGCAAGCTTTAATACACGTAAGGCTTCCTCATCAAAACCATAGCCTGCAGGACGGTCCACCTTTATATTTGATAAAGTGCCATCTTTTTCAATAATGAAACTCAGAAGAACTTTGCCTGAAACACCCTGCTCCTGGGCAACCGCCGGGAAACGCAGGTTCTTTTGCAAAAATTTAGCCCATGCTGCAGCACCGCCAACAGGTTCTGGCATTACTTCAAGTACTTCACCAAGTGTATGAACGCCATCATCAACTTTGGCAGTTCCTGTTCCTCCGGGAGTTCCTTCGTCTGTTTTGGCTACATTATCTGTTCCACTCTTCCCTGCTGCATCTACCGGCCCAATGGCAACATTTTTCAGTTGATCTATTGTAGGCGGGTCTGTTGGCGGCTCTGTTGTTACCAGGTGCGGCGTGGTGAAACCTTTTGCTTCAACCGGGGCAGCCGGCTTTTGATGCTCCATTGGAGCAGGAGCATCCGGTTGCTTGGGTTTAGCCTCAACAGGTGGTTTGGGGATGGAAGGATCAAGTGTCACTTCAATTGTCCGGCTATTATCAATTGGCTTCGGCTTTGCCTTAAAAATAATGGCTGCAGCCGATAAAAGGGCTACTGCCGCAAAGGCGATCCCCATGGATTTTGTCATGGTACGCCCATAGCTTTGTCTTAATTCATAAGCGCCGTAATTTTTGTTGCGATGGTCAAATACAAGGTCGAGCCACTCGGCATTGTACAAATCAAATTTGGTGATAATCATAGTTTCGAAATTAAATTTCAATTATAACGAATATACTTATATTATATTTTGTATAAAACTAAATTTATCGAAAATAATTTCGTCTAATTTTTCATCAAATTTTCATCTTCTTACAAAAACCATCAAATCATAATAATCTGTTTAAAAATCAATAACCAGGTCCATTTTTTTATAAATTAAATAAAAACAGCACAAAAACATTCATTTAAACATAATTTTTATATATAAATCATCAAAAACTTAAAATACTTTAAAAAAAAGTGCAATTATTTTATTTTTTTATTACTTTTAGATATGGTTAACAGGCTTTATAAACTTATTGCCTTATTTTTTTTACTCTTTAGCGGCTTCACTGCGTCCGCTAAGGGTGGATTATACCATTATTACCACAAAACCACAAAAAAAACGACGGTATCTGCGACAATACCGCGTCATCGCCCGTTAAATTTTGAATTCGCACTCAATAATGCACTCACGCCCGCTATTAATATACACCAGCATAGGGGTGCACATTCTTTACAGGCCTTTGTAGCAATGCCCGGCGGCTACGCCATTAAATTTAAATACCTTGATTTCATTTGCGAACTGGATACAAGCAAGCTCTCCAGGTTCCGCAAACTCATCCTTTTTCCGTTTCACGATTTTTGGTAGGCAAAAAACAATAAACCAACTCTCATGCTCTGATTAAGCATGCAGGATTTATTGTTTTTTAAAAAAATTTAGTTTTAATGCTGTCCGGTATTTTTGATTGGATATCGGGCAGTATTATTCAAACCTTCATTTTTTCCTCCCTTAAACCCAAAACATGAAAAAATTCATACCCTTCGGCATACTTTTAATTGTAATTGTATTAGCCCTTCTATACCCTTCAGTTACTCTTACAACCATTAAAGACAGCAAAATTGATACAGGTGATACCGCCTGGCTATTAGTAAGTACCGCCCTTGTACTGATCATGACCCCTGGCCTGGCATTTTTTTATGGCGGTATGGTGAGCAAAAAAAACGTATTGTCAACCATGCTGCAAAGCTTTGTTTGTATGGGTGTAATTACTGTTATATGGGTAATATTCGGCTTTAGTCTTGCCTTTGGCGAAGATGAGTTTGGTGGCTTTATCGGCAATCCCGGCACTTTCTTTATGATGAAAGGCACATTGGGCAACGCCACCTGGGAACTGGCCCCAACTATCCCGCTGATATTATTTGCTATGTTCCAGCTAAAATTTGCGGTTATCACCCCGGCCCTCATCACCGGCGCGTTTGCCGAAAGGATCCGCTTTAACTCGTACGTAATTTTCCTTTGCCTGTTCATGATCTTCATATACGCCCCCTTGGCTCACGCTACCTGGCATCCAAAAGGCTTCCTTTTCGGAAAAGGTGTACTTGACTTTGCGGGCGGCACCGTGGTGCACATGAGTGCAGGCTGGGCAGCTTTGGCATCAGCCATATATTTAAAAGGCCGTAATGAAACCTCTCATAACCCGGCCCGGATCAGTTATGTATTATTAGGCACAGGCTTATTATGGTTTGGCTGGTTTGGCTTTAACGCGGGTTCGGCCCTTGGCTCGGGCACACTGGCAGCAACCGCTTTGGCAACAACCACTACAGCATCAGCCGCGGCTGCTATGGCCTGGATGTTTTTTGATATCCTTCGCGGTAAAAAACCAGGTGTATTAGGTGCCTGTATCGGCGCGGTTGTAGGTTTGGTGGCTATCACCCCGGCAGCGGGCTATGTAACCATCCCTCATTCATTAATTATCGGTATCGTAGCAGCAGTTGTAAGCAACCTGGTTGTGATCTGGAGAACAAAAACCAGCATTGATGATACCCTCGACGTATTCCCATGCCATGGTGTAGGCGGCATGGTTGGTATGTTATTAACCGGTGTATTTGCACACCAAAACGTAAACGCCGCTAATACAACCGGCAATGGTTTATTTTACGGCGAAACACACCTTTTCATTATTCATTTAATTACCCTTGTAGGTGTATCAGCCTTCGCTTTCTTCGGCTCATTCATCTTATTAAAGATCACCGACATGATCAGCACACTGCGTGTAACACCAGAAGAAGAGCTTGCAGGTCTTGACATCAGCCAACATGACGAAGAACTGTAACCAGATCCTACCCTACCTGATTAAACTCAATTAACAACATAAAAAATAAGCCGCACCCTTTACAGCGTGCGGCTCTTTTATTTCATCTTGCGCATTATTTACTGAAACTGCAACTGCAATCTCAAGAAAATTACCATTCTTTAGTAGATACCCTTTTTACTTTTTTCACGTCATGCTTTTCAAGCGACGAAGTTTTAAGCATATACGCCTTTAAATTATCGCCTATGTGCTTGCTGTTGCTCACCACCTGGTTTAAACAGGCGTTAAAATCAACCTTTGATAATTTTTCAGATGCCTTTTCCAGGGCAACATCCTTGCCATGCATATGTTCCACGTTACCATAGCGATTACGCTGATATGGCTGATAAACAAAATCCGTTAACCAATAACGGTATTTACCATCTTTTACCTCTACTTTAAGCGTATAGCTTAGCTCACCGCCTTCACTATTTCCCATCAGGCCTTTTTTGTTAACCAAAAAAATACCCGTACCGGTAAGCGCATTGCCATCCTTATCGGCCTTTGCCAGTTTAAGCACCTTTTTAGGATAGGCCTTAGTTAAAAAATACAATCCCCTGCTATAAAGCGAATCTGCAATGGAGCCGGGCTGGTCAACCGTTTTATAATAAATGTATTTATTATTCTCATCAAAAGCCAGTGAATCCTTCTGCGCAAAAGCGCCGGATGAAAAAAGGAGACCGACAAAGCCCAATAGTATCTTTTTCATGTAACAAATATAAAAGCCGTTCCGGATAACCCGGAACGGCTCGCGATAAAAATAGATTAAATTAATTTTTTTAGAACGCGTACACAGCAGCTACAGCAAACTGGCCGGCTGATTTTGAAGGATCGCCAGAGTGGTTAATGAATGAAGTAGATGAGCCGTGATCTAACCTGATTTCAGGAATGAAAGTAAGCGGGCCTGATTTGATATTTGCAGTAAAGGTAAATGCTTTAACATTTTGTCCCGGAGGAGGGCCTAAAGTTACTAAATCACCTTTTTTAGTTTTAAAGTACTCGCCCCTTAAACCTAAAGTTACTGTTTTTGATACTGCTAACTGCGGATACAAAGCAACGCCGCTAAAACCACCGCCATCATGCGGAACTGAATAAGTAGCGCCGTTTAAGCCCAGTTTAAAGGCATCAGTAATTTGATAAGCGGTTGTTAAATCAACTTCGGTACCTGAAGTACTTCCGGTAGCAAGGTTAAGATAAGCAGTCCATCCTTTAACAGGAGATACAAACAACTGTGAGCCGAAAGTATTTACCTTATGCGTTGAAGTATAATTGTTCCAGGTATCATTAAAAATACCCGCCATTAAACTTACTTTATCACTAAACGCGTAAGTTAATTTAACACCAGGATTTTGGAACGGACCGTTGGTAAATAAATACGAAGTAGAGTAGTTAAAGTTACCTACCGGGCTAATAACCTCATAACCAATAAAGGTAGCCATATAACCACCGGTAAGGTTTAATTTATCGGTTAAATCATATGATACATACAAATTTTGAATGTGGAATGAATCGCCATTAGGACCATTAGGAATTGATTGGGCCTGGCCACGCGGACCAAATGAAAGCTCGCCCACAAAAGCTGCTTTACCAACTTTTTTCTTCAAACCCAGATCAATCATACCAATTGATACTGAATTATGATCACTTGCAAAGCTGGTAGGGATTTGCGAACCCTTATCAGAAAAATCATATTTATAATAGGTATCTACCGAACCGTAGATCACCAGAGGGGAATCTGAGGTTGTTTTAACCGTGTCCTGAGCCTTAACCGTAAAGGCCGCAATTGAAAAAAATGAGAAGAGTAGAAATACTTTTTTCATGATAACGATTTAATTGTGAATTGATAAACTATTTGTTAATTGTTGTTTTTTTCGGGGAAATACACTGTTATTATTTGATTATCAACACCTTGCAGTTAAAAGGATAGTTTATGTGTCGGCATAAAAAATCCCTGCACGATTGGCAACGTCAACGTTCATTTAAACAACTACTGCTGTTTTAATATGAAATGCTGTTTAGTCTTAAGCCACCACCTTAGTTTAAAGTCAGAAATGAACTCCCGACTTTAAACTGAGGACTATAGGCTAATACTACCACTCTCCAACCGCACAAGGCATCAATATCTTTGTTTAAGCTGTTAAGCTCCTATATGATCAGGCTTCAGAAGCAACCTTAGCGCCATTATCAAAAAGGCCGCTTAAGCTGATCTCATCATCCTGAACTGGGTAAACTTCGATACCGTGGTCAAATACGTCGATACCACCTGCGCCTGTTTCACCATGCTCTTCGATACGTAATTTCCATGGATGACCTAATTTGTTGATCACAAACATCATCACATAAGTAATTACAAACACAGCAACGGTAATAGTCAAGCTACCTATAAGCTGCGCCTTCAACACATCAAAGCCGCCGCCATAGAACAAACCTGCTACCGGAGCAGAGTTATCTGCGCCTGTTGGGCCTGTAGCACCATACTGGCCTGAAGCAAATAAACCCAATGATAAAGTACCCCAGATACCGCAAAGACCATGTACTGACACCGCACCAACCGGATCATCGATACGGAACCACTCGATCAGGTAAACACCTGCAAATATTACAAAGCCGGCAACCACACCCAACAGGATCGCGCCAAGCGGGCTTACCCAATAACAAGGACAGGTAATTGCAACAAGGCCACCTAAAAATCCATTTATTGTAAAGGCCAAATCAAATTTACCTTTAGTTGGACCAAACCATAAAGCGGCAAGCATAGCAGCAAAACCGCCGGCGCAGGCTGCAAGTGTAGTGTTAGCAGCAACACGGCCGATACCCTGCATATCCATTGCTGATAGCGTTGAACCAGGGTTAAAACCATACCAACCAAACCAAAGTATAAAACCACCTACAGCAGCAACCAATAAGTTGTGACCTGGAGGCAAACCGCCTTTTTCTTTATCATCGCGGGCAAATATCCTGCCTAAGCGTGGGCCTAATACCATTGCACCAGCCAAAGAAGCCACACCACCAATAGTATGTACTACTGTTGAACCTGCAAAGTCACGGAAAGGCTGAGCGCTTATTGATTTAAAGAAGCCTGAAGTTCCCATTAAGGCAAGGAAACCATCCGGACCCCATGCCCAGTGACCGATGATAGGATAGATAAAGCCGGTAATACCGATACTGTAAAGGATATCGCCACGGAAACTGGTACGACCGATCATTGCACCTGATACGATGGTTGAGCAGGTATCAGCAAAAGCGTACTGGAAAATCCAGTGTGCCAATACCGGGATACCGGTTGAACCATAAGTTTCAGGTGTGTTTTGGAGGAAGAACCAGGTTTTGCCATCAGCACCGCCCCAGCCAATAAAGCCGTTACCGTTGCCAAACATAAAGGCATAACCTATAGCGTAAAATAGTAAACCACAAAGACAAGTATCAAAAATACACTCCATCAGCACGTTCACTGTTTCGCGTTTACGGGCGAAACCAGCCTCGAGCATAACGAAACCCGCCTGCATACCAAATACCAAAAAGGCAGCAACCAGTGTCCAAACAGTATTAACCGTGTTAATTAACGCTGTTTCATGGGCGGTGTACGTTTCGGCAGCGTTAGCTTTTGTGCCAAATACACCTGGCAAAACCATCATTGCGGCAAACACCAGCAATAAGCCAATCATTTTCCCTGTAAAAATGGTTGCTCCCAGCGCCCATTTTTCACGTGTCAGCTGTCGGACTGCACTTAGGAAGTTGTGTTTTGTAGAACCTACTTTCATCGTTTAATTTAGTTTGATTGTTTTTTAAAAATTAATTAGTTTGATTGTTGTATTTAAATTTAGTTTGATTGCTATCCTGAATTACAAAACCCTTTTCACCTCCAAATCCTCAATCCTGCCTTTAATCTTTTTCATTTTTTTATAAAAAGCATAATAATTGGTGTGTTTTCGTAAATTATTTTCTGAAATTAGGTAGTATTTTTAAGAATAACAAATTATTAATGATAAATTAATGGTAAAAAATCGAAAAATTATGAAAATTGCAAAAACAAGGCTCCTACAATGTCATTTTTTAAACATTTAAAAATGATATTTTCAATCTAAATTCATTTTCATCATAAAAAAAATTGAAAAATCTAATTTTTACAGTTAAAAACACCAATTAACCAGTTTTAAAATCAAAAACACGCCCAAAAACATTAAAAAAACACGATTTTATTGATTTAAGGCAGAATTTTTAAAAGAATTAAGACTTTCCTTTAAATTATATCAGTTTTTTAATGATTAGGTGGTATGTTATATTTCACTTAATTTTGCCCGATATTTTAAAGGATAGTTATATTTTTGAACACTAACCTTTATTTAAACCTCATAAAATATGTCCAATATTCGTTTTAAAGCCTTACAGGATGTACTTTCAAGAACTATCCCTGAAGTAAAACCGCCTTCACCAAAAATTTCCGATTATTTCGGATCGAATGTTTTTGATAAAAAGAAGATGAAGGAATACCTTTCATCAGAGGCTTACCAGGGAATTGTAAATTCAATTGAAAAAGGTGAGCCGATCCCGCGCGACCTGGCAGAACAGATCGCTTCGGCAATGAAAGCCTGGGCTTTAGGCAAAGGCGCAACCCATTATACACACTGGTTTCAACCGCTTACCGGCACTACGGCCGAAAAACATGACGCTTTTTTTGAGCCCACCGCAGATGGCGGCGCTATAGAACGTTTTTCGGGCGATGCCCTTGCACAACAGGAGCCTGATGCCTCAAGCTTCCCGAGTGGCGGCATCCGTAATACATTTGAGGCCCGCGGTTATACCGCATGGGACCCTTCTTCGCCTGCCTTTTTAATGGCGCGTACCCTGTGTATCCCAACAGTGTTCGTATCGTACACCGGCGAAGCACTTGATTATAAAGTACCTTTATTAAAGGCACTGAACGTGCTTGACAAAGCAGCCGTTGATGTTTGCCATTATTTTGATAAGGGCATTGAAAAGGTAAACGCGTCATTAGGTATTGAGCAGGAATACTTTTTGGTTGACCTGGCCTTATTTAATGCCCGTCCCGATCTTTATTTAACCGGCCGCACTTTATTCGGCCACATGTCGGCGAAAAACCAGCAACTGGAAGATCATTACTTTGGCTCGATACCTGAGCGCGTGTATGCTTACATGCAGGATATGGAAGCCGAAGCATTGCAATTAGGCATCCCGCTTAAAACCCGTCATAATGAGGTTGCTCCATCCCAGTTTGAATGTGCACCGATATATGAAGAGATCAACCTCGCTATCGACCATAACCAACTGTTAATGGATTTGATGGACCGTGTTGCCAGGCGCCATAACTTTAAGGTATTACTTCATGAAAAACCATACGCAGGCCTTAATGGTTCGGGCAAGCACAATAACTGGTCGCTGATAACCAATACAGGCAAAAACCTGTTATCGCCAGGCAAAACGCCTAAAAACAACCTCATGTTCCTGGCCTTTTTTGTGAATACCATCAAAGCGGTACACGAGCATGCCGACCTGTTAAGGGCATCCATTGCATCAGTTAACAATGACCACCGTTTAGGCGCCAATGAAGCCCCTCCGGCCATTATATCTATATTTTTGGGCAGCCAGCTTAGCGACGTGCTTGATGAGATAGAAACATCCCGCATCAGCAAAAAAATTAAAGAAGAAAACCTGTTATGGCAGGGCATCCCTAAGATCCCGCAAATTTTGCCCGACAATACCGACCGTAACCGTACCTCGCCTTTTGCCTTTACCGGTAACAAGTTTGAGCTACGCGCGGTAGGTTCATCAGCCAACTCGGCCAGCCCGATGACCATTCTTAACCTTATCGTTGCCGATCAGCTTAAAAAATTCAAATACGATGTAGATAAGCTGATGAAAAAAGGCGAGAAAAAAGATCTGGCTTTATTAATGGTGATCAAAAAGTACATCAAAGAATCAAAAAACATCCGCTTTGAGGGAAATGGCTATAGCGAAGAATGGGAAAAAGAAGCCGCGCTAAGAGGTTTACCCAATGTTAAAACCACACCAAAAGCGCTGGATGCTTTAATAAACGATAAGTCGGAACATCTTTTTGCCGAAACCGGCGTGTTCACCGTGCGTGAAGCGCATGCACGTCACGAGATCTTGCTTGATGCTTTCTACAAAAAGCTACAGATAGAAGCCCGCGTAATTGGCGAAATGGTGATGAACGTGATTATCCCGGCAGCAATTGCTTATCAAAGCAAACTGATTGAAAATGTAAAAGGACTAAAAGACATTGGCCTGGATAAAGCAACTTATGCTTCGCAGCTGGACATCATTAACAGGATCTCCGAGCATGTGAACTTCATTAAAACCAATACCGAGCAAATGGTTGAAGAGCGTAAAAAAGCTAACGTTATTGACGACCTTCGTCAGCGCGCTATTGATTACGATGAAAAGGTAAAATCATTCTTCCAGCCTATCCGCTACCACGTTGATAAACTGGAGCAACTGGTTGATGACCGCCAATGGCCGCTGCCAAAATTCAGGGAGTTGTTGTTTATTAAATAGAACGGAATTTTACAAATTGGTACGAATGCCACTAACTATAAAGTTAGTGGCATTCGTATTATCATGTCATTGCGAGGAACGAAGCAATCGCACGGAAGCGTGACCACTCTGTATAGCATGCGATTGCTTCGTTCCTCGCAATGACATTTTTTTATTTTTTATTCCTACGCAAACAAATCACTCGCCTTATGCTGTTCAATAATCACAGCTCTGTATTTTGATAGCAATGCCGATTTGGATATAAAGCCGATAAAAACCTCATCTTTTACTACCGGTAACTGCCATACGTCAATGGCATCAAAGGTGTCCATAACGCTGCTGGCCGGTTGATCATAATCAATTATAGCCGGTGGTTCAATCATGATATCGGCTATATTTTCATCCGCGATGTCTTTATTGAACAAGCGCCGGCGAATGTCGTCTATCAATACAACACCTTCAAGGCTTCCGTCCCCTTTAAGCACCGGGAAAATATTAGCATCGGTTTTTGCCAGTACCTGGTAAAATTCGCCAACCGGCATTTGTTTATCAACCGGGGTGTATTTGCGGTTAATGATGCTATCAAGCATTATACTGTTAAGCATGCCGTAATCCTGCCCCGGGTGAATATTATTATGATGAATCAGCTGGCTCCAGTACATATTATGGGGCGATGAATAGCGCGATATGATGTATGACATAGCCGATACGATCATGAGCGGAATAAAAAGCACATATCCACCGGTAATTTCGGCTATCAAAAATATAGCAGTTAAGGGGGCATGCAATACGCCAGCCAGGGCCCCCGCCATACCCACCGCAATAAAATTAACCGTATTTAAATGTATCAGCCCGGTTTGATTAACCCCATAAGCCACAAACAACCCCAGGAAGGCACCCGTAAATACCGTAGGTGCAAATGTACCGCCATTGCCACCGGCACCAATGGTAATACCCGCAGCAATGATCTTGGTAAACACGAGTGCCCCTATAAATAACAGCATGACAAGCGGTTCGGAAAGCCAGTTGGCAAAAAAGCTTTCTTCCTTTAATACATTGATATTACCATTTAAAATTTCGGTGAGATAATGATACCCCTCGCCAAACAATTGAGGAAACACAGCAATGATCAACCCTAATATCACACCGCCACCAACTGCCCTCACATATCGGTTTTGTTTTTTAAGGATCCCTCCTTCAAGTTTACCCCCTACTTTGGATATATATATCGCTATCCATCCGCTTAATATGCCAAGCAGCACATAAAAGGGCAGGGCGTTCATTGCCCAGCCTTCGGTAACCAAATGGAACAATTGCCCCGAGTATAATAATTTGGAAACCACAACTCCCGTAGCGGAGGCTATTAATAAAGGTATAAAAGTAGGAATGGTGATCTCTCCTATTAATATCTCCAGCGAAAAAAGCACCCCGGCAATAGGGCTGTTAAATACCGCAGCTATGCCCGCCGAACATCCTGCAGCTAACAATACCGTTTTTTCATAGGGTGTAAGCTTAAAAAACTTACCTACGTTTGAACCGATGGCTGTACCTGTACAAACAATAGGCGCCTCCAACCCTGCCGAACCGCCGAAGCCTACGGTTAACGAGCTTGTTATTAAATGCGAATAAATATTATTGGCTTTGATGTTTGAGCGGTTCTTTTTGATATTGATGAGCACCTTACCTATCCCTTTTTCAATCTTATCGCGGTTGATCAGGTGCTGATAAAGCACCGTACCCAAAATGCCTATTGCAGGTAAAAACACATATGCTATATGATAATATAGGTGCGAAGAGATATTCCGGCTTAACTCTTCCATTAAATGCACTAAAAACTTAAGGGCAACGGCGGCCAGTCCGCCCATAAAACCTACAAACACGCTGCAATAAATTAAAAAGTTACGTTGACTATTGCGTTTTAACCGCCAGCGGTTTATTTTGTAGGAAAGCGTTTTTAACATAAGAAGTATATACTACCAATTCTGCTGATGAAGAGTTATGAGCGCGAATTGTTTTCAATTAAGCTGATAAAACAGACTGGTCATATACACCAGTCTATTTTCTTACAAAGAAACACAATTTCGGTCAATTTTATTAATCAGGTCACACCCATAATTTAAACTCCGTATAAGGAGTAGCACTCTTTCTGAAAATTAAGGTTAATAGCATTATATTTGCCCATGATTTCTTCGCAAAGATATGATCAGCGTGGCGTATCAGCCTCCAAAGATGACGTTCATAATGCCATAAAAAATATCGATAAAGGCATTTTCCCAAAAGCTTTCTGCAAAATAGTACCCGATATCTTAACCAACGATCCTGAGTATTGCAATATTATGCATGCCGATGGTGCCGGTACCAAATCGTCCCTGGCTTATACTTACTGGAAAGAGACGGGAGATATCTCTGTATGGCGCGGCATAGCCCAGGATGCCATCATCATGAACCTTGATGATCTGCTCTGCGTGGGGGCTACAGATAATATACTGCTGTCATCAACCATCGGCCGTAACAAGGGCCTAATTCCTGGTGAAGTTATTGCCGCGATCATTAATGGCACCGAAGAAATTTTGGCCGAACTGCGCGAGGCCGGCATAGGCATTTACTCCACCGGCGGTGAAACTGCCGATGTAGGCGACCTGGTACGTACTATCATTGTTGATTCGACGGTTACCTGCCTTATGAAGCGCGAAGATGTGATATCTAACCACCGTATTGAGCCCGGCGATGTAATTGTAGGGCTTGCCTCATACGGTCAGGCTACTTATGAAAAAGAATACAACGGCGGCATGGGCTCAAACGGCCTAACCTCCGCCCGCCATGATGTGTTTAATAAAACCATCGCCGATAAATTCCCCGAAAGCTATGACGCGGCCATCCCTTACGAGCTGATCTTTTCGGGCAGTAAAAACCTTACCGACGCTATTGACATTGGCAACGGTGAAACCGTAACAGCAGGCAAGCTCGTTTTAAGCGCGACCCGTACCTACGCGCCAATCATTAAGCAAATTTTAGATGGCTACCGCAGCCAGGTTCATGGCATGGTACATTGCAGCGGCGGCGCGCAAACCAAAGTATTGCATTTTGTAGAAGGTTTGCATATTATAAAAGACAACCTGTTCCCTGTACCACCATTGTTTAAACTCATTCACGAGGAGTCAAAAACCAGCTGGCAGGAAATGTACAAGGTATTTAATATGGGGCACCGCATGGAGCTTTATGTGCCTGAAGCTATAGCTGCTGACCTGATCAATATCTCAAAAAACTTTGGTGTTGATGCACAGATCATTGGCCGTGTAGAAAAGGCTGATACTAAAAAAGTAACCGTGACATCGGAGTTTGGAGTGTTTGAGTACGAGTAAATAATAACGACATAAATTTATGCTGAGGTTTTTGGCTACTTTGTCCCCATTAAAATTATGGGCGATATTTTTAGCCGAAAACCTTTTTGTTACTACCCTGGCCCTGCTATTCGGATGGTTGATCTTAAAACTATCCAACAAACCAATAAAACGGACAAGCCGAAACGAGATTCTGGTATGCATGTTAACCAATGCCATCAACACAGCGATCACCTATGCCGGTTATTGGCTTTTTAAGCACAACTATATAACACTCACGTTCCAGTTAAAGTGGTACACCCTTCTTGATTTCTTGCTCTTATTTATGCTGATGGACCTGGCTATGTTCATTTTCCATTACTTCATCCACCACTCAGTTATTTATAAAGCGATCCACAAATTTCACCATCATTACGCCGATCCTATCCCTATCGACCTGTTTGTTCTCCATCCTATCGAAACGATTGGCTTTGGCTCGTTATGGCTTATAATATTGGCTCTTTATGGTTTCAATTTCTATGCGGTACTGATTTACCTTACAGCCAATTTATTTTTCGGTATCATGGGCCATTTAGGTATTGAGCCCGTTCCTGCCTCTGTTCGAAAAATGGCTCCTTTTAAATATTTAGGTACACCCTCTTTTCACCATCGGCATCACCTGGAAATTGATTTTAATTTCGGCTTTTATACCAACATCTGGGATAGGTTATTTAAAACTTATAAGCCTTAAACAATAAGCTTATAAGCTCACCTTTTATAAAAAATAAAAGCCGGAGGCGATGCAAATGCTCCCGGCTATAATTGGTTAGATCGAATTTTATCCTTGCTTATATGTTCAACGACACCTCATATGGTATGCGCTTAGAATTATCTTTTTTAACCAGGCAGATGATCCACATAACTATAAAGGGAATCATCGAGACTGCCAAATCCGGCGCTATTAATAAAAAGATGACCGTATTTGTGCAAACAGTTAACAGAAAACACGCCGGAATAAAGATCAAAAAGACTTTATAATACTTTGATGATCTTATGAAGGGCAGCGCTAACAATCCAAGATGAAACAACACTAAAAGTGAGATATTTAGTTGATTCCAAAAGCTATTTCCGGGGTTTAATATATCTTTCAATAACGTAAATTCAAACGACACAATTGACATAGTAAAGCCTAAGTGTACGGAGAAGCCGATTAAAAAGCTAAAGAGGATGAGCGCGATGATTTCGATATTTGTTTTCATAGGCGGTGATAAAATTTAAGTATTATTCAAATATAAAACATAATTCAAAACAAAGTCAATGTATTGATTAATAATTATTAACCAATACATTAACTTTCACTCACTATGAAATAATATAAATATATAATCAAATTATTTCTAACGAAAAAAAGCCCCGGTCAAATTGTGGCCGTTGCGCAACAGGGCTTAAAATGGCTGAATAATTAAATTGCAAAGCAAAAGATTATTCGGCCATTTGCTTTTACAGGCAATGCTGAAAGCAGTTAATATGTTTGCTATCTTCAATAAAC
>NZ_BMKD01000003.1 GCF_014643835.1 Mucilaginibacter rubeus
GCCGTAAGTAAAGCTGTTTTGAGTTCCGGGTATCCCATCATTAATCAACACCGGTTTAGGCAGGGCGGTGTTCCCTAAATTTTGAGTAACGGCTATGCCCTGATCTGTAGCTATATAATAATCATGGCCGTTCTGTACCACATCGGCAACGTTATCCGAGGGGAGCCCGTTACTGGTATTGAGTAAACTTATCCGGTAATTTTGATAATGATTATAGAAGCTGATAATGCTTACACCGTTTGCGGTGCAGACCCATAGTGTATTGTCATCTGTCCATACCAGTTTACGGATATCGCCTGAAAAAATAGCAGGAGATCTAAATTGAACAATTTTTTCCCCAGTCCACAAAAACACCCCCTGGGCTTCGGTGCCTATGGCGCATACATCATTATTTGATGCCAGGCTCTTAACAACATTTATTCCTTTATCGGCCAGGATACGAATAGAGGAAAACTTGCCAGCGCCCCCGAAAGGTACAAACTGGTATAACCCGTAAAGTGAGCCTACGAGCATCTTACTCTTATACCATGTAACAGATGTCATACGTATAGGCTTAAAATTGTACCCCATTTGATGTTTCAACTCATCTGTCAAAACGCCAACTGCATTTTGTGTAAGAAAATATACTGTGTCGGATCGTGCAGCAATTCCTTTTATCGGGCCATAAAAAATTTTTACAGAATGCCATGATAATGGGGCCTTATTCGAAATATCTAATCTGAATAAGCCATTATCGGTACCAATCATGAACCTGTTGCCCGGAATTGTAAGCAGGTTGGTTATCCGGTTAAAGTCAGACCGGTTTTGATTAAAGGAAATGGTGCCTATTGATGACCACTGATTTGCCCCAAGCTTCATGTAGCTGAGGGTGCTTAAAACATGTCCCGTAAAAAGGTATCCTCCTGCAATGCCCAGTTTTAAAACATCTTCATTGGCCAGCCCGCTTTCTTTGTTAATGATTTTTATTTCGGGATTGGTGCACAGAAAAAAACCTTTGTCATAACTGCCAAACCATAAATTATTTTCCCGGTCAATAACCGTAGCGGTAGTGATGTTATTATTAAGGTAATTTTTCCGCTCGCCGGTAAGATAGTTAATAATGTAGGTGCCCTGTTTTACCGTTGTAACGGCAAACGTATTTTTGCCGGTAAGGTACACCGAAGTCACATTGCCGGTAAAAAAGATTTTATTGAGCGGGATGATCCCGCTTTTTTGATACCGATAAATATGTACCCAGTCCTTTGTTATCAGTAACAAATAATTTTGCTGTAAAGCCAACCGGTAAGGTTTGGTATTGGTATTGGCGGTTTGAAAACTTAACTGGCCGGCCCTAAGCTCTTCTTCGAGGATGTCAAGGTCGTTTTCAGATAGGGTGATCTCTTCTCCGTCAGAACCATAAATGTACCCGTTCAAATGCCGGATAGCATGTCTTTCCGATTTTAACTCTTCAAAATGATATACTTTGGTACTAAGCCCGTAATTTACACAGAGCTCATTATAACGGTTAAAAAAGAAATTGGCGAAGGGTGAAACGATTACTTTTTGAGATGAATTAAGCTTATGTATAAGTCCGTTTTCATAGTAACATACCCGGTAGTTATTACAGTAAAAGAAAATCCGGTGATAATTATCCTCGGCAATCCGGAAACACTCATTGTTTTCCAGCCCATCGGCCGATGTGAAGTTTTTAAAGTGCTGTCCGTCAAACCTGCTTACGCCTTTATCGGTGGCCAGCCAGATAAAACCCCTGCTGTCCTGCATTAAATAGTTAACCCTTGAACTGGGCAGGCCATCAGGGGCGCTATAATTTTTCAGGTAAACTAACTGATATGGAATGTCGGCATATACTCGGCCCGGGAATAGAAACAATGTTAATATTAAAAGTTTAAAAAAAGGGCTTTTTAGCGGCATTCTATAATTTGTATCAATTTAACATCGCTGCTTTTTATCAATATGCAATGATACGGTGTATCGCTTTGTTTTGTTGTATCACCGATAAATTTAAAAAGAAATGATTTGTATTGAATACAGTTTGAAAACGGCGAGGGAGCCGATCCAGTGTAAAACAGACGCGTATATGTATGATTGATTGCCTATCAAAGCAAACAGCACAATAGCTTTTGGCTAATTGTGCTGTTTGGCGCTATGCTATATGCCAAGCTTAACTTTTGTTATATTTAGACTGTAAAATTAAAACGGATACCCGATTGCGAGGTTAAATACACTCCGGTTAAAGTTGAAATCCCAACGAGGCTCGTTAGCGCGAACATAAGGTGTTCGTAACGGGATACCTAAATCTGTACGCAATATCAGTACGGTTAAATCAAACCTTAAACCAAAGCCGGCATCGACGGCAAAATCATTTAAAAAGCTTTTGGTAAACACAGCGCCCGGCTGTGATCCGTTGGAGTGCAGAAGCCAGATGTTACCCGCATCAACAAATAAAGCTCCGCGTACTATGCTGAATAGTTTTGGTCTGTACTCAACGTTAGCTTCTATCTTGATATCGCCCGATTCATCGGCAAGGAAGCCGCCTGTGCCTACACCGCTGCTCGGGTCAAATGAACCTGGCCCGATTGCTCTTGCCCTGAAACCCCGTAAGCTGTTAGGGCCACCAATAAAGAATTGCTGGCTATAAGGTAACTGTGTTGAGTTGCCATAGGGTAAACCTACGCCCACAATAAGCCTGCTGGCTATAGTGCTGTTCGGCCCGGTTTTATGAAAATACCTGATCTCATTTTCCAGTTTTACATACTGGTTAAAAATAGCACCGAACAACTTTTTAGGTTTTCCGCCTGCGCTATCCGCACCGGTAACCAATCCGTATATATTATTTGAAAGGCTGATCTTTCCATTATAATAAAGCGTATTGGTACGGTAATCCTCGTTGGTATTGGTATAAGTGAAGCTATAGCTTGGGCCCAGTATAAACTGTTTATCGATAACATGCTTTAAGGCCGGATTAACAGGGCCTTTAGCCGGATTGATACTTGCCTTATATTCGTCAGATACACTTAATGGATTTACAAACTGAAAATTGATAAGGTTAAGCTCATGCGAACGGTGCTCTGTTTCGCGCCACTGGTAACCAAATGATAGGTTAAATGAATTTAAGTTGTATAGTTTTTGGCGGTTTACAATAGAATATCCGAGGCTCAGATTTGTATGCGGAATGTAGGCATCAGCCGCTTTTGGATAGATAGGCCCGATAAAGCGCGGCCACGACAACGTGGTTTGAATACCGGCCTGGTACACATTATAGCCGGCATTTTGCCCTCCTGCCTGCACATCCGTACTTCCAAATAAGGTTACTTTTAAAGCCTCGGCACCTTTAAAGGCATTACGGTTGAGCCAGTTTAAATTTACCTGTGTACCGGTGTAATTGGCTGATGTGGTGCGCCCTAAAATATCAAGCGATAGTGATTTCTTTTTGTATTGGGTTAAAAAATAATAAACGTCGAGTTTTGATGAATCGGCTGATACATCCTCAAACCTGTTTTTTACAAACTTGTAAGGGCCGAGGTTAATGAAGCGGTTAAGCGAATTGTTATGAGCGGTACGGTTATAAACCTGGCCGGGTCGCATCAGCACGGTATTGGCAAAAGTGTAAGTATGTACTGTGTTACGACGCTCAACAATATTATACCATTTATAAAAAACAGCTTTATCCTTCATCAGCGAAGTATCTCTTAACGAGTAACTCGGATACACATAAATATTATTGATGGTATAAATGTTTTGGGCGCGACCAGGTGTTTCATTTTTAACAGCCACAAAAATATCAACCTGGTGCCCGGCTATAGTGCTATCCACATGCATGATGAGGTTTTCGGGTGAGAAATAGTAAAAACCTTCTTCTTTAAGTTTAGCGTCAATGCGCAGCCGTTCGGTTTTAATAACATCAAGGTTGTATTTATCGCCAACTTTTAGCAGCGTTTTTGCCGACGTTCCGGCTACTGCGGTATCGATAGTGCGGTTACCCTGCGGAAATACTACCTTCCTGATTTTATAGCCCGGCCCGGTTACTGCTGTATAAACCGCTTTGGCAACTTTTGACGTTGGTTTTTTGCTTACCGTATCGCCGCTAACCTGCGCCTGAAAATAGCTTTCATTTTGTAGCCTGTTTTGCAGGATTTTGCTGTTTTGATCAAGGTTAACAGAACTAATAAGCACAGGAGGCTCACCTTTTTTGTTAAGCCAGTGGGCAAGGCCTTTGGTTTTATTGGTTTTTGTTTTAAAGTACAGCCACAGTTTAAATCTCAAACCTAATATGGTACTGTTAGGCACCGGCCTTAGTAAAGCCCCAAGCTCTTCACTTAAAGCTTTTTTCTCGCTCTTTTTCAACACCGAATCTTTGATCACAACCTCGCCGCCGGTGTACAGTTTTTGGCCGGGCGCCAGGAATTTAGTGGTACTGCAG
Organism: Mucilaginibacter rubeus; assembly: GCF_014643835.1. GTDB lineage: Bacteria > Bacteroidota > Bacteroidia > Sphingobacteriales > Sphingobacteriaceae > Mucilaginibacter > Mucilaginibacter rubeus. Next base: position 4,421 of record NZ_BMKD01000003.1, read on the forward strand.
GCACTCAGTAAAACACATGATGAAAGCAGTATATATTTTAAATGTTTGGTCATGGGCTTAGTTTGAAGTAGTTTGCGGTTTGTTTTCCTGTTGCTGCTGCATGTTCTTTTGCTCCAATGCTTTATCTGCCTCGTCCTGTTTTTCTTTTTTCTCCTTTTGTTCCTGCTGGTACTGGCGGCGCAACCTGCGTTCTTCAGGGGTACGTTTGCGGAAGATCTCGCGGAAGCGGTTATAATCAACCGTCAAAGTAAAACCTACGCCTGTTTCAATGATCTGTCCCTGGATCACAATAAACTCGTCGCGGCGATAAGCACGCAGGGTATAGCGACCGTCCTTGCTTAGTTTATAGGCTATGGATACGTCACCTGCGATGTTCGACGCTTTTTGACCGGGTTGATTGCCTTCCAGGTTAAAGTTATTGCCCACACTTACGGTAAGCCTGTCGTTCAGGAACCGTTTAGACAGGCCAACATTCAGATCTGTCCGGTTTGTAGCCGTTCCCGACGAATAATCCTCGCCGGATGTAAGACCGAAATTAAGGTCAACGCCCGAGATCAGGCTGCCTGCCAGCCGGTTCAACTGATCGGATAGTAAACTGCTTACGCTGTTACGGATGGTGCCTTCAACGGTAGTACCAGCACCCTGGCTTTGCAGCGGGTTATCGCCTATAAAGTGGCCCAATACCAATACCCCCAAAACCTGTTTATTAAGCTCGTTAGGATCCTGGCGTATCTGGGTAAGGCGGGTATTTACAGTGCTTACCACATCTGATGATACGGAATACGAGCTATCGGGCAATACAATGTCAAAGCTGATAGTTGGTGTGAGCAACTGATCTTTCAGGTTAAGGTTAACATTGAAAGGTAGTTTTTGCTTGTACATCGTACTATTTTGCGCATCCGAAAGCTGGTTTGAAACCAGGTCAATAGGTGGTACATTGGCTACGTAAATAGCGGTAAGATCAATATTGGCACTGGTTGGGTCGCCGGTCCAAACAATGGTGCTGCCTTTTTTAAAGTTAAAAGTGCGCTTGACAGTTGCATAGGCCAGGTTGTACGAGCCCGAGTTAACCACATAAGTACCGGTAAGGTTTATTTTGCCGCTTGGATCAATGCCGCCATTCAGGCTGGCCTCGCCTTTAAGATGTACGATATCGCCATTTCGCTCATCAACTACAATAGTAAACGCTGCATTTTTGTTTACGTTGATAGTTGCAGAAACATCCAAACCCGTAACATCCGATTTCTTGAGCGAATCCAGTTGCCTGGCCAGCAGGATGGAATCCATTTTAGGAGCATCTTTATCAATAAAGTCGACAACTCCCTTCCGGTCTTCCAGCGCCGGGTCGTTGGTGGGCAGCACAAAGGTCATGTCAGTTTTGTCATTAACAGTAAGGTTGGCATCAACCACCGGCTTAGTCATATTGCCGCGGATCTTGATGCGGGTATCCACGTACAGTTTACCGTAGTAAAGTTTGTTATCGACCTGGGTGGAGTTGGTCACCCTGAAGTTATTGGCGTTAATATCCATGCCGAAGGCAAAATCGGTGTAAGTTTTGGTGTAGATACTGCCGCTTACCACAGCCTTGTTGCCGGTCGAATCAACCAACGTAAAATCATTAAAGCGGATGCCTTCGTTGTTAAACGTAATGCTTTCCTGCGGCATGCGGAAGTAGGAGTTAAGCATAGCCACGTTGAAGCCTACTTTGCTAAAGTTGATATCTCCCCGTACCGAAGGCGCATCTGTAGTGCCTGATATTTTAAGTGCTCCGGTAATATTACCCGTGGCATTACGCAGGTTACCAAAGCTAAATCCCTCGATGCTCTTCATGCTCAGGTTCACGATATTCAGGTCGAGATCAAAACGGCTTTCGGGCGAGGTGTAGTAAGTGCCGTTCAGGTCAACCTGGTTGCCTTTGCCGGTTATACTCATTTGTGCTGCATACGCATTCTCGGTTTGGTTATTTACTTTGAGGGCAATGTTGCCCACAGTATCGCCCTTAAAGTTAAAATCATTAACGTTGATAGCAGCTGTAAATACTGGTGAGGCCTGGAAGTTACTTACCGTGGCATCTCCATTAATAACGCCACCTACCTGTAAGGAATCCTGCTTAGCCATTTTGGTAAGGGCTTCAATATGGAAGTTATCGAATTTGATATTCAGCGGACTGTTAAATTCCTGCGTACTGCTGTTAACACTAAGGATCTGGTTGTTGTTGCTGATGGTGAAGTTATGCGCCAGGATCCCTTTTGGCCCATATTGTAAAAAGTTATCGTCACTAACGGCCCATGGCAAATAATCCAGCAATAGGCCATCTTTATTAAAGCTGAACTGGTATTCGTTAGGTAATATGCTGAAGGTACCAGCTATACGGAAGCGTTCTTTTTTTGCCGCATCGCGGATTTGAATGTTTAAGCCTGCTTTGTTGTCCTGCGCAGCTCCGGAAATGCTGGCATACAACAGGTCGACAGACGATCCAACTTTAACCTCATCAACTGAAAGATTATAGTTAAGCGCGTTGTTAGCGGTGTTAATGTTAAGCGACGCTTTATTAATGGTATTAGTGCCGTAAACCACTTTGGGTATGGAGCCTTTAACAACAAGTTCACCGGTTTGGCTGTTGAAGCTGCCGTTCAGTAAAACAGGGTCAAGCTGTTTTAGGTCGGGGGCAAACTGGGTAAGCAATGGCGTTTTAACCAGTTTGGCTTCAAACGTAAACTGCTGCGGAGAATATTTAACTGCAGGTGCTGGCTTGGTTTTGACGGGTTTACCGCCTTTGGTTTTTACCGCCACTTGTTGACCACCGGCGATAGCAGTGTTAAAATATTTATTGATCACATCCTGCAAGGCCGGGGCAATTTGGGTAAACTTGTACTTACCGGCCATATGGGCGCTCATGACAGCAGTTTTTAAGCGAAGTGTACTGCTGTCGGCACTGGCTGTAGAGATGAGGCTGATGGTATCCATCTGGATCCGTTGACCTTTGTTCACCACCAATAGATCGGTAGCTTTAATATCGGCATTCAGATAATCCGGATCGGCGGTTGGTACATCGGCCACGATCTTGCCATGGAAACGCATATCGTCCTTCACAAAATTCAGGTTTTTAAGGTTGATGCTATCCACATTCAGAGTGGCCTTCACTGCCGGATATTTTTTATTGAGATCAGCCTTCGCATTTAGGCTAAAATTAATGTTAGGATCTTTCATGGTAGCAACAGCGGTATAAGCCCCGTTGCTCGATGTACCTTTCATTACCAGGTTTTTGTACGTATAGCCTTTAACATAAGCCTTTGCAATATTGCCATTAAAAGCGATGCTGGCTTTTTTAGGATCGAGGCTTGTGCCTTTCACGTTGGCGCTCATGGTTATGCGGCCAACCATTTGCGGCTGTTTGGTAAGCGCGCCCACATTAAGTTCATTCGCCTTAATGTTGGCGGTATAAGTGGCCGCGTTTTTGTTTTTCCCGTTTTTTAAAGCAGCTACCAGATCAACTGCGCCATAACTCGAGCGCAAGCCCATTTTGGTATTAAAGCTGTACATGCTGCCTTTAAAAGTACCTTTCAGGTTCATTTTTTCGGGAATGCTCACATTTGGCGGGATGCTGCCGGCGGGGGCCAATTTGGCAATATCACTGCGACTGGTGCTGAAATCGGCAATGTTTACATCAAAGGTGGCCTTGTTTACGTCGGGCAACCCTTTCATTTTAGCTGAAGCCTTGATATGCGTGCTGCTTAAGCCGGTAACTTCCAGGTTGGGGATCTCGAGGTTGTTCACTTGTCCGCTTACCCGGCCGTTGATCTTAAACACCGTACCCGGCGAAGATTTGAACGGTTCCATATTGGCCATGGTTGGCATCAGCAATAAAACATCCTTTAGGCCCAAACGGCTACCATCTAAATTGGCATTGATACCGAGCGCGCCAGTGTTTTTGGTGATGGCATCAATAGAAGGGTAACGTACCTGTACCGACTTTTGCAATGTGGTATTCGGCGTTTCCAGTAACAGGTCATTCATATAAGCATTAGTTGGCCCGTACAGGAATGACGTATGAAATTTGTTGATCTTTAAACCGCTTTTTTCAGCAAAAGTAAAGGTATTGATCTTGCCCGAAATGGTATCCGGGCTGTAGGAAATATTTTCGGCTTCGGCGTTCAGGCTGCGTATATCCATGTGTCCAAAATCAAGGCCTTTGGGGATCGCTTTCTGTGCTTCATTATCGAACTTAATATTATCGTTAGTAAAAGTAACCTTGCCAATGGTAGCCCTCCAGGCCGATTTGGTTGGTGATGATACCAGCGTATCCAGTTTTTTAATTGTCTTAACAACTTCTTTAACTACAGTTTGGGGTTTTGCGAGGGTCAATCCGGCTTTGGTATTGCTTAGCTCAATATTTTTAATTCCTACCTTTTGATTTTTCAGATCGATCTTATCCATCTCCACCAAAAACTTGCTTAGGTCTACCTTTGCACCCATTTCGGCGCTTTGGTAATCGACTTTGATTTTGGAGATATCGATCACGCCTAAATTCAAATCCATATTTAGCGGAGTGGTTGCGGTATCAGGTGGTGGGATAGCTTTGGTTGGTGTTTGGATGATCTTCGCGTTTACATCGCTCAGGGTAATTTTGGGTATGGTAAACTTCATTTTATCCATATCAAAATCCTTAACGCGGGTATCAAAATGGCCTAATAAAAATTTCACATCGTTGCCGGTAATGGCATCCTTATATTTTATGTTGATCTTATCGAGGATGATCTTATCAACAGAAAACTTCATGGCTGATGTAGTATCGGTAGGTTTTACCTCTTTCTTTTGTTCGCTTACAAAAGCTTTAATGATGTAATCGAAGCTGAAAACGCTATCGGCGCCCCGGTTTACATTGGCAGTGATGCCCTGCAGGTTTATCTCGTTCACTTCAACCTGGCTATGCAGCAGCTTGAGCATGCTGATATCAACCTTTAGTTTTTCGCCGGCTATAAGGGTGTCTTTTTTCTGGTCTTCAAAGTATACATCTTCCAAAACCAGCAGCTTGGGCAGACCGAGACTAATATGGCCAATCTTAACCTTGGTATGGATCTTATTTTGTAAAAAAGTTACCGCTTTGTCTTTCGCAAAGTTTTGAACAGCAGGAACCTGTATTAAAATTACTACAAGGATAACCAGCAGAACTAAACTAACCAGTATCCAGAGTATTGTTTTAAGGGCTATTCGTAGTGTTTTTTTCAATTGTATACGTATTTCAAAGGTTAAGATAGCGATGCTTAATATAAACAAATAGCATGCTAAGGATAGCAGTTAGCTGTGTGTTTTGTATAATTTACAAAATGGGGCCGGCTTTAATTAAATTTCCACAGTGTTACTTTTTAACAGTCTACATCCCTAACTTGTTTTAACTTTGTAACTCATAAAGATTTTGTTGAAACGGATTAACTATGCCTGATTTTTCTCACCTCCACGTACATACCCAGTTCTCCCTGCTCGACGGTGCCGCCGATATTTCCAAGCTGTATAAAAAAGCCGCCAAGGACGGAATGAAGGCCCTCGCGATTACTGATCATGGCAACATGTTTGGCGTATTTAAGTTTGTAGCCGAAGCCGGTAAACACAATGTAAAACCCATTGTAGGCTGCGAGTTTTATGTGGTTGAAGACAGGCATAAAAAGCAGTTCACCAAGGAGAATAAGGACGTGCGCCGCCACCAGCTGATGCTGGCCAAAAATCCTACGGGCTACAAAAACCTGGTGAAGCTATGCTCATTGGGGTATATGGAAGGCCTGTACAGTAAATGGCCGCGTATTGATAAAGAACTTATTTTAAAATACCACGAAGGTATCATTGCTACTACCTGTTGTATTGGGGCTTCGGTACCACAAGCTATTTTAAGGGATACGCCCGAAAATGCCGAAAAGGAGTTTAAATGGTGGCTGGATTTGTTTGGTGAGGACTTTTATATCGAGTTACAGCGTCACGAAATTCCGGAGCAGCAAATTATCAATAATGTGCTGCTCACTTATGCTAAAAAGTATAACGTAAAAGTGATCTGTTCAAACGATTCGCATTACGTAGATCAGCAAGACTCAAACGCGCACGATATTTTGCTTTGCGTAAACACAGGCGATATGCAAAGCACCCCGATAGCTACCGACGAGGAAGGTGGTAAAGGTTATCGTTTCGGTTTCCCTAACGATCAGTTTTACTTTAAAACACAGGAGGAAATGGGCAAGCTGTTCCATGACCTGCCCGAGTCACTGGATAATACCAATGAAATTGTTGACAAGGTGGAGGTGTTAAAGCTAAAACGCGATATCCTGCTGCCCAACTACGTAATTCCTGAAGAGTTTAAGATCCACAAAACACCCGATGCCGATACTTTAAATCAATGGGAATACCTGAAGCACCTTACCTTTATGGGCGCCAAGGAGCGTTATCGTGATATTAGTCCGGAAACCGAAGAACGCATCAATTTTGAGTTGTTCACCATTCGTACTATGGGTTTTGCAGGGTACTTCCTCATCGTGGCAGACTTTATAAAGGCTGGCCGCGATATGGGCGTGTTCATTGGCCCGGGCCGTGGTTCGGCGGCGGGATCGGTAGTGGCTTACTGTACCGGGATCACCAATATTGATCCGATGAAGTACAACCTCCTGTTTGAGAGGTTCCTGAACCCCGACCGTAAATCGATGCCCGATATTGATACGGACTTTGATGATGCCGGTCGCCAGCGGGTTATTGACTATGTGGTTGATAAATATGGCAAAAACCAGGTAGCGCAGATCATTACCTATGGTTCGATGGCTGCCCGCACCAGTATCCAGGACGTGGGCCGTGTATTGGATATGCCGCTGGCCGATGTAAGTGCCATGAAAAAGCTGGTGCCCGAAACCCTGGGTATCACCCTGAAAGATGCCATTGAACAGGTGCCTGAACTGAAGGAGATCCTGAACGGTAACGACCTTAAGGCACAGGTACTGCGTGAAGCTGAAAAACTGGAAGGATCGGTACGTAATACCGGTGTACACGCCGCAGGTATCATCATTGCCCCTTATGACCTTACCGAGATTGTACCGGTAGCAACAGCAAAAGATTCGGACTTACTGGTTACCCAATATGATGGCCGTGTGATTGAGGATGCCGGTGTAATTAAGATGGACTTTTTGGGTTTAAAAACCCTTACCATTATAAAGGACGCGCTGCGCATGATCAGGCAAAATCATGGTGTGGTGATCGATATCGACTACATCCCGCTTGATGATATTAAAACTTATGAGCTTTATCAGCGTGGCGATACCAACGGTACTTTCCAGTTTGAAAGTGATGGTATGCAAATGTACCTGCGCGAGCTTAAGCCCGATAAGTTTGAAGACTTGATAGCCATGAACGCCCTTTACCGTCCGGGCCCGATAGAGTATATACCAAACTTTATTGCCCGTAAGCATGGCCGCGAACCTATCGTGTTCGACTTGCCCGATATGGAGGAATACCTGGGAGAAACCTATGGTATTACCGTATACCAGGAACAGGTGATGCTTTTGTCGCAAAAGTTAGCAGGCTTTAGTAAAGGCGATGCCGACGTTTTGCGTAAGGCGATGGGTAAAAAGCAGATTGAGGTACTCAACAAAATGGAAGCCCAGTTTATGGAGGGCGCCGTTGCCAAGGGCCACCCTAAAGATAAGCTTACCAAAATCTGGACCGACTGGAAGGCATTTGCCCAGTACGCATTCAATAAATCGCACTCTACCTGCTACGCTTTCGTGGCATACCAAACGGCTTATTTAAAAGCGCATTACCCATCTGAATATATGGCGGCGGTTTTAAATAACCAGAATAACATTGAAAAAATCACCTTCTTTATGGAGGAGTGCCGCCGTATGGGCGTTGAGGTTTTAGGACCGGATATCAATGAGTCGGATATGGCTTTTGCGGTGAATAAACGCGGGCAGGTACGTTTCGGGTTAACCGGCGTAAAAGGTGTGGGTGATAAAGCGGTGGAAAGTATCATTGAAGAACGTAATGCCAATGGCCCGTTTGAAACGGTATATGATTTTGCACGGCGCTCAAACACCCGCAGTGTTAACCGTAAATCGTATGAAAACCTGGTTTATGGCGGCGCGTTTGATGGCTTCGGGATTCCCCGTGCCCAGTTTTTTGCCAAAACCGAGTTGGGTACGTTAACCGGTGTTGAACGGCTCATTAAGTACGCTAATGATTATCAAAACGTGCAAAGCAGCTCTCAATCATCATTATTTGGCGGTTCGGTAGCATCATATGTACCGGAGCCGGCTATGCCCGATGTTGAGGAATGGCCGTTGATAGAGAAGCTGAAGTACGAGAAAATGGTTATCGGGATCTATTTAACCGGCCACCCGTTAGATAATTATAAGGTTGAGCTTAAACGTTTCTGTAACGCTACCATCAGCGATCTGAAGCTAATGCAAAAAGCCCGCTCGGGCGAAGGCGGTGAAGATGTAACAGCTGCTTTTAATGAACTGCGCCGTCGGGGTGAGCTGCGGATTGGTGGTTTAGTATCAAGCGTTCAGCATAAAATGACCAAGACCGGTAAACCCTTCGGCACGTTTGTGTTTGAGGATTACAATGAATCGTACGAGTTTGCTTTGTTTGGTGATGATTATGTCAAGTTCCGCAATATGATGATGGAAGGCTACTTCCTGCATATTAAAGGAAACATTGAAGAGAAATTCCGCCAGAAAGATAACTGGGACCTGCGCATCGCGGTAATGGACCTGCTATCAGAAATGCGCGATAAGCTTACCAAATCATTAACGGTTTGCATTGATGTGCAAATGCTCAACAGCAAACTGCTGGATGATATTCAGCATATGATAGATGATAACAATCAAAAGTACCCGGTAAAAAACTGTAAGCTTCGTTTCCAGATCAAGGATAGAGAAGAGGTTATGCTTGTTGAGCTGTCATCCAAATCATTTAAAGTAAATCCAAGCGATGATTTTATGGCCGGGATCCTTAGCTTGACAAATGAGGAGCCGGTGTTGAGTTAAAAAGTTTTTTACTATGGAAGAAAAGAATCAAAACGAACCGCAAGATCATTGGGATGATGAAGATTTTTTGAATGAAATGCAATCACGAGTTGACGATTATGAAAGTGGTAGAGTAAAAGGTATTTCGTGGGAAGAGTTTAAAGCTAAAATCAGAAACCGTCATAATGATCTACTTTCAGAAGGGTAAAAATAGCATCACTGTCTTGAATTTGCGTGATACATTAAAATCAATAACTTGTGGTAGGTGTTTTCAACGTACTACAGGCTAAAAAAAAGACCATTAACTTTTCGATGAGGTTTTATTTGTTTTTATTCCCTAAATCTTCTCTTAGGTATATTAAATATTATTTTTGGAATTTCAGGCTTAGTTCTCTCGACAAGATAGTCTATAAAACAAATTGAATCTGTCAATAAAACGTCGATCAAATTTTCCCGGATTTTTACGTCAGTTGTCAAATTGTAAGATTCAATTGATTTAAACAAGCCTAAACACAGCTTAACAAATAATAATCCAATTCATCAGTTAGAAGTCCCACAGAATTTGGATCAACATCATATCCATATTCACTACCATAATATTTATCATATTCAGAATCTATTTTGATCTGAATACTTTTGGCCACTTTTAAATAACTTTCAAACTCATTAAAAAATTCTTTAGATGGGAAGTGCTTGTTTTTTGCCGATAATTCACTTCTTTCGCTAACATAGGAGTCATGATTATATTTACTATCGATATTGGGGTAATTCCAAGAGTATTCAGATTTGACTATTCCGCCAATTATTTCGAGCTTTTCGGAACTTACAAATTTTTCGATTCTTAGTGCCTCGATGATTTTTTCTAAATCAATCGCTTTTTCAGCGGATTCAAGGCTTTTTAAACGCTTAGAGAAAACTTCAAGTATTTCTTCCATCACATTAGTTTAATATTTCAACTCGCGCTCGTTTTTAACGAGTGCATAACCTTGGTTTGCGTTTATAACCCAACGGGCGATACAATCGCCCAACCATATTAAGCGCTCGTTGCAAACGAGCGCAAGAGCTTATACGCTTTCCTTCACCACGTCATCATCCTGTTTCACTAAAGTATAACAAGTATAATCAGGCTGAATTACTTCGCCGTTGGCGTTAGTAATGGTCATGTAGTGGCTGCCCCATCTTTCGAGGGTATAAAATATAGATGATAACTCCTGGCCTATGGGAGTAAGGGAATATTCAACCCTTGGTGGTACTTCGGGAAAAATGTGGCGGGATACTATGCCGTCTTCTTCCAGTTCGCGGATCTGTTGTGAAAGCATCTTTTCGGTCATGCCGGGAATGGCCCGGTTTATCTCGCTGTAACGCTTCTGACCACTTAATAATTGGTTGATTATACTCAGTTTCCACTTACCACTAATTACGCTTAGCGCCGCTGCCATAGTGCAGGAGTGATCGGAATGTCTGTTTTTTGTCATAATGAAAAAGGCGATATATCGATTGCATCAAACCGGCCCATAACCTACCAAAAAGTATGTTGCACACAAAATGGTGCATTCTTGTGGGGAGCTATAACTCACTGTACCTTTGATGTATCAAAACAAAGATAATGAAAAAGTTACAAGGAAAAACAGCAGTAATAACAGGCGGCAACAGTGGTATAGGCCTGGCCACAGCACAGGAGTTCATTGCACAAGGTGCAAAAGTGATTATCACCGGCAGGAACCAAAAATCAATCAACGAAGCGCTTGAAACACTTGGTGCCGATGCTCATGGTGTAATTGCCGACAGCGGCGACATCAACCAGGTTAAACAACTGGGTGAAAAAGTAAAAGCCATTGCCGAGAAAATTGACATCGTATTTGTTAATGCAGGTATTGGCCAGTTCAATTCAACTGAGCAGATGAGCGAGCAGATGTTTGATGATATCATGAACATCAACTTTAAGGGTGCTTACTTCAGTATTCAGCAATTGTTGCCTTTAATTAATGATGGCGGCTCTATCATACTTAATACTTCTATAAACGCACATATCGGTATGGCCGGCGCAACTGTTTATGCAGCAAGTAAAGCAGCATTGCTTTCATTAGCTAAAAACATTTCGGCCGAGTTGTTGCCACGTCGTATCAGGGTTAACTCTGTAAGCCCTGGTCCGGTTGTAACACCTTTACACACTGCCGATAAATTAGGCTTAACCCAGGAACAATTGGAAGGCATGGGTTCCGAACTGATCAAACAGATACCAATGGGCCGTTTCGGCTTAGCAGAAGAGATTGCCAAAACAGTTGCCTTCTTCGCTTCTGATGATTCAACATTTATAACAGGTGCCGAGCTGATTGCTGATGGTGGCATGGCCACTTTAAAAGGTGCATAAGCCCCTCTAAATCTCCCCTGAAGGGGGAGACTTTTTAACTTCCCTCACGGAAAGATTGGGATTGGGTATTTATTGAGGGCGCGGAATAATATATTAACCAATGATCGGCGGCTGTAGCTTCCGGTCATTTTTTGTTTTGATGAGATAGATAATATAACTGATGATAAAAGTAATGGGAGAAGTAATCGCAATAAGGAAAACACCTGCGATAGGGAGCATCATCATAGGTGAGCATTGAGATGTTGTTGTATAGTTAATGCGGAAAGTCCTATTCCTGTAATTATCGACAAAGTCATGATGACAATTAGCGGCAAGCGGATACGTCCTATGATTCTCACTATTGAAAAGACGATTTGCAATATAGAAGCTGAAATAATGAGTATTAAACAGACAATAATCATCATAATGTATAGCGATAGTGTTAATTAATACCACATATGTTAAAAAGTAACCTGATTATTAGTTTGTTGATACGGAAATTGTTTGAATACCTCTCGATTGCGTTAGGGATGGGAGCGGATACCGGCCATGTGGCTAAGGCCCGTGCAGTATGAGCGTACAGCCCGGCCGCAGGCAACGCCCATAATTTACTATTTATGCACGTTGTAATATCGTATTGTAGTGATAATTCCAATAACGGGAATGACCAGACAGATATTTATTAGGCCGAAACTGATAAAAACAGTATATCCCGTTGCGCATTTAATATCGGTAGGCAAGAAGCCATAAAGAGAAATTATAAACGCAAGTGCAGCCAAGCCCGCTGCGAGTAAAATGGACAGCAGGAAAATTACAGATAATGGCAAGCTTATTTTATCCTTTATTCGGCGCAATGAAAGCTTCCATTGCAGTATTGGTGCAATTAAAATTAGGATGAAAGGGATAATAAACACGAGCATGTTGAATAGCTGTATGTTAATTAATACCATCAATGTTAAAAAGTAACCCGCTAGCGTAGTTGTAAATATCGTTCGGAAACAGGTTATTTGTGTAAATACGTCAGGTCGCAAAACGGTATTTGAAGGTGTAAATGCGACAAATGGTCATGCATGCGTTAACTGCGTGGGTTATAATAATATAATTGTCACATTGTCAGTAGTACACTTGTGGCAAGCAATTTGAATAGCATATATTTGTAAGTACAAAATTTAAAAAATAGAAATCATGGCTTTAGAAATAACTGATGCAAACTTTGACGAGCTTGTCCTGAAATCAGACAAACCGGTATTAATTGACTTTTGGGCAGAATGGTGCGGTCCGTGTAGGATGGTAGGTCCGGTAGTTGAAGATATTGCTAAAGAATATGAAGGCAAAGCTGTTGTTGGTAAAGTAGACGTTGACAACAACCCAGGTATATCTGTAAAATACGGTATCCGTAACATCCCTGCCTTATTGTTCTTCAAAAATGGCGAAATTGTTGATAAACAAATCGGTGCTGTGCCAAAATCAGTATTAACTGATAAACTGGTAAAACAGTTAGCATAACCTTTAATTTTATTTAATGCTATTCACTGTAGCATTAATACAACATATTTTTTGAAAAAGCGTTGCAATTTTGCAACGCTTTTTTTATGTCCATATATTAGCCTATGCCCAAATTAAACGATGATCAGCAAATAAGGCAACTGGCCAATCTCGAATTGTTGGCCCGGCAGGTGGTTGAAGGTTTTATCACCGGCCTGCACCAAAGCCCCTTTCATGGTTTTTCTGTTGAGTTCGCCGAACACCGATTGTATAACAACGGCGAGTCGGTAAAAAATATCGACTGGAAGCTGCTGGCCCGTACCGATAAATTGTTTGTAAAGCAGTTTGAAGAGGAAACAAATCTTCGCTGTTTTTTGCTGCTGGATACTTCATCATCCATGAACTTTCCTGAAACGGATACTAATAAACTTCAGTTTTCTGTTTATGCCATAGCATCGCTCATGTACCTGTTTAAAAAACAACGTGACGCTTTTGGACTTTGCCTTTTTTCGGATAAAATAGACTGGATCAGCGCGGCCAAATCAACCACTACGCACCTGTTTTATTTATATGCCGAGCTGGAAAAAATGTATGCCAGCCCTAAAGTAAATACGCAAACCAATATCACCAATGTGCTGCACCATATAGCGCAGGAAATTCATCAGCGTTCGTTGGTGATTATTTTTAGTGATATGCTGGAGAATAATCTGAATGCCGAAAAGCAGCAGGCTTTATTCGCGGCAATTCAGCATTTAAAGTTTAATAAGCATGAGGTAATAATTTTTAATGTTACTGATAAGCAAAAAGAACTTGAGTTTAATTTTGATAACCGTCCTCATCACTTTGTTGATATTGAAAGCGGCGACGAGCTGAAGGTAAACCCGGCCCGCATCCGCGATGCTTATAAAGCATCATTAAAAGAATACCGCCATCAGTTGGAGCTAAAATGTGCGCAGTATCATATTGACCTGGTTGATGCTGACATCCATGAAGGCTATCATCATATCCTGAATACCTACCTGGTTAAGCGGAATAAGATGATATAAGAGATTATTTTGTAAAAAAGGCGTCATTGCGAGGTACGAAGCAATCCCCAATACGCGGGCCGCTCTGTATAGTTTGGGATTGCTTCGTACCTCGCAATAACGGTAGTTTTTTGATTGGGTTTTCTTGAAAACAAAAAAAGGCCATTCCCATTGGAAAACGGCCTCTATAGTTAAATAGGGGATCTACTTACAAAATAAACTTAGCAAAGGTATTGATACAATGTGAAGATTAAGTGAAGTCGTTATTCACGGTTAAATATGAGGAATATGCTCGTTCCCCTGTCTTTTACCGAATCTATTTTTACCCTGATGTCATGAAAAGTAGTAATACTTTTTACAATAGCTAAACCGAGGCCGTAGCTTTCCTTTTCTTCAGTCTCAAATTTTTCAAAACGGTTAAAAGCGTTTTCTATTTGTTGTTGGTCCATCCCCGCACCTGTGTCCGTAATTTCCAGTACATAAACATCTTCCTTCAATGCATCGGCAACGGTGATACTACCTTTGGGCCTATTGTATTTAATAGCATTGTTTATCAAATTGAACAACAAGGTATGCATCAGCGGGCGGTTACCCATAATGGAGTAGATGTATTTAATGTTATTGTTGAAGGTGAGATGCTTTTCTTCCAAACGGTCTTCCAGTTCTTCCTGGATCTCCATAATTACGCCTGCTATCATCACCACATCGGTCTTGGCATACTGATTATTTTCAACTTTTGATATCAGCAGCAGGCTATTGATGATAGATTTAAGCCGGTTTAATGTTTTCAACGAAGCGTGCATCTTGTTTTCGCTGGCCTCGCTAAGTTCTTCCTGCAATAAAATATTCTCCAGCCGGGAACTGATAATTGATATAGGCGTAAGTAATTCATGCGATACATTGGCAATGAACTGTTTTTCCAGAGCAAACAGGTTACTGATCTTTTTCATGAGTGTGCTGATACTGTCATCAAGCAGTTCAAAATCCTGTGTGGTGGTCTGGATCTTTTCATAATCAAAGTTCATAGGATCATTTACTTTGATCAGCTTACGGTCGATGATCTTATAAAAGGGCGCAAGCAAAAATTTGGTAAACACCAGGTCGCTTACCAGCGTAAGGGCGAGTGCTATTATCAATGTCAAAAGGGTAAACCTTTTAATGATGGATTTTAATTCCTCAATGGAGGTAACTGACACGCCAATTTCAAGCAGATAGGTATGGTTGTTAAAATTAAACTGGTGAGTCAGGATGCGATAAGTTTGCGTAACCAGGTCACTGGTACGTGTTTCGGTTGTGAACTTTACAGCTTTGGTTTCGGTGGGCTCAAATTTAACAGGGGTTATAATAATGAACTCCTCTTTTAAAATATTATAATCGGTATAAGGCTTTTGATTAGCAAGCTTGCTGCTAATCTCTTTTGAACTGAGGTTTTTAAGCGTTTCCCTTTCATTTTCCTCAAGCCTGAGCTCTACATGATTATACGAGATCTTCTCGATAGAAAGCAGGATAAGCAGGCCAGTGAAAAGTATAATGGCTAATTTGGTTAACGTATTATAAAGGGCCAGTTTTACCTGTAATTTCATGAGGCTGTCAATTTCAGATGTTGATACGGTAGCCGATGCTCCTTACGGTTTCAAACCAATCTATAGGGATATATACCGATAGCTTTTTACGCAGATTTTTAACGTGCACATCCACAAAGTTAGAGTCGGAATTTATTTCCAATACATCACCCCAAACATGTTCGGTGAGGTTGGTGCGCGATATTACCCTGTTTTTGTTAAGAACCAGGTAATTGAAGATCTCGAACTCTTTTTTGGTGAGGGTTATACGCTCATCATTGTAGGTAACGGTACGGTTCTGTATGTTGATCTTTAACCCTTTTACATTAATGTCATTACTCTCCAGGCGGTGTTTGCGGCGGGTGATGGCGTGCATGCGGGCTAATAGTTCGTTTAATGAAAACGGCTTTGCCAGGTAATCGTCGGCACCCTGTTCAAGGCCCGATACCCGGTCGTCAACAGCGCCGCGGGCGGTGAGGATAATTACAGCATCTTCGCGTTCGTTCATGCCTTTCAGCATTTTAAGCAGGTCAAAGCCGTCACCGTCGGGCAAGCCCAGGTCGAGCAGGATAAAGTCATAATTGTTTACGAAGATTTTTTCAGATGCTGATTTTTTGGTGCGGGCGTGTTCAACCGTAAAACCTTCGTGGCTTAAAAATTCATCAACCTCAAGCGCAAGGCCTTTTTCGTCTTCAACAATTAGTACGTTCATAATTGTGCATTTACAGGAACTATCAATAAGGGTTACAGGATCAAGATTATTCACGGCAGGCAAAGTACCGTACCGAAGATTAATAAAGTATGAAGATAGGTTTTTATAGCGGCCTGTAAAGTGTCATTTTTTAAATCTTGCGTTTAAATTAAAAAAGCGCAAATCAATTTGCGCCGATTGGTGTTACAAACTAAAAGCTACCACTTCATTGTATGAGACTTTCTATCGAACGCAAACCCATCCGGGTAAATCCAGATCCGAAACGTGTAATAGCAAGATTTTTTTTTAATGGGAACGATCGCGCCAAAGAGGTTATTGAGCGTGTAATGTTAATCAGCGAAGATGATGCTTTTGGCATTGTATCGCCCTTGCTGCAGGAATATTCCAAAAGGCACCGTAATATTACCCGGGTGCTCAACAGGCATTGCAGCAAACTTAAGCCCTTGTTTTTAGAGCTCAATATTGATTTTGATACGCTTACCGTTTACCGCAAGCTGCTTATAGGTTCTTACTTTACCCATGAATATTCTATTGAATCGGCCGCCTTCTTTAATCCCTCAATAGTTGAAGATCCCGACCAAACTGAGCTTGAAGACGGCCAGCGCAGGGTGATCATCAGTTTCCGGGCGGTAGGCGAGGGGCATATCTCTTCCATAACTTTTCGCCGGGCCTTGATAGATAAGGATAACAACATCAGCATACAACCTGCGGGCAGTTACATTGATGAGGCCGAAATTGTGAGGAATGCCGTTTATAATAAAAAGCTTTTTTTTGAAAAAGCTGCCATCACCCAAATTAATATTGATGTTATAAGCGAGCTGGAATCAAAGCTCGATCATCATTTTGAGTACGCCAACCTGCGCCGGATCATCATGGATTCGCAAAAACTGCAGGAAGACGACATGAAGCGGCTGGAGTATGATAAAGTGCTTTGGCTTGCAGATTCCTATTATGAAATTGTTTTTTCACTGGATACCGATATTTCCGACAGGGTGATCTTCCCGATATCCGAATATGAACGTAAGGGTATTGAGGATGCCCGTTTTGTACAGTTTACCAACGATGACGGCAGCAAACTATATTACGCTACCTATACAGCTTATGATGGCTCGCTGATTATGCCCAAACTGCTGCAAACAACTGATTTTTATAATTTTAAGATCATGCCTTTGTACGGAGCCGGTGCGCAGAATAAAAACCTGGCCTTGTTTCCGCGCAAGGTGAACGGCAAGTATGTGATGATATCGCGGATAGACGGCTGCAATAACTATATCATGTATTCGGATAAGATCAATATCTGGGAAAAGCCGGTAATGCTGCAACAGCCTAAATTTAGCTGGGAGTTTGTGCAGATAGGTAATTGCGGCTCGCCCATTGAAACACCCGATGGATGGATCATGATAACCCATGGCGTTGGTCCCATGCGCCGTTATGTGCTGGGTGCAAGTCTGCTTAAACTGGATGACCCAACGGTTGAAATTGGCCGCCTGCGCGAGCCTTTGCTGATCCCCAACAGTGATGAGCGGGAAGGCTATGTACCTAACGTGCTTTATTCATGCGGGGTAATTGTACACAACAATAAACTCATTATTCCATACGGTGTTTCAGACTCATCAACTGCCTTTGCAGAAGTATGTTTAGATGCACTTTTGAATAAGCTTAAAGCCTGAAAAGAGCTTAATGCTGAAAGCTCAAAGCAAAAAGCTTTGTGTTGAAAAGCTTTCAGCCTTAAGCTTTCAGCTCATATTTATATTGTTGATTATAAGTCATTTAATTTTAATGTAAATCTCATAATGTATTATTAGTTAAAACTTATTCTTCTTTTTCAAGTTAAATAAATATGAAAAAGATAATTTTAAGCTTAAGCATAATACTGTTTTCGCTTACAGGTTTTAGCCAGGCACTTAAACCTGTAAAGATAGATAGCCTTGTCACGGTTTCGCTACCCGCAGGCTTTACTAAAAAGGATACATTAGGCCAGCAGATATACCAGGGTAGTGCATCATTAGGTAATATTCTTGTTTTACGCGTGCCAAACGCTAATACAAAACCTTTAAATAAAGAGAGCGATTTGAAGGATGTATTTAAAACCTACATCAATGGTATTCAAAAACAATCTGTTAATGGCAGTGTAATGTATCCGCGTGATACCACTATCGGTAAACTGGAAGGAAAGGTATTCACCCTTCGGATTGATAACAGCGGCTCAACCGGCGAATCTCCGGAGTTAAGAAATTTTATTCTGTTATATACCCAGGACGTAACCTATACTTTTGAATATAACTATCCGGAGCAAAGACTTGATCTGGCAAAGGCCGAACTGAAACAATTTTCGGGTTCTATCAAAATAGCACCTACTTTAGACCGCCGCGATCAGTATTTGTCTGACGCTAAAGGCATGTCCGCCCCGGCCAAAATAGGTATTTATGGTGGCGCCGCCGTTATAATACTGATTATCGTATTAACTGTGATCAAACGTAAAAACAGTCA
Source organism: Mucilaginibacter rubeus (assembly GCF_014643835.1). Classification (GTDB taxonomy): domain Bacteria; phylum Bacteroidota; class Bacteroidia; order Sphingobacteriales; family Sphingobacteriaceae; genus Mucilaginibacter; species Mucilaginibacter rubeus. The sequence continues at coordinate 23,044 of NZ_BMKD01000003.1, forward strand.
ACTGGAAGCTGGAGTTTAATTAGCGACAGGGGCTTTTTTGAATACGTTATCGAGCAGGCCCCTGTTCCATTTGGCCGAATTGATGAACTGCTTACCATCAAGCCATGTTAGCCAAAATATAGTAACAAACACACCAATAGCCGAGCCGGCAAGCACGTCTTCATAAAAGTGCTCGGTTAAATAAATTCTTGAATAGCCAACCATTATGGCGACAAACAAGGCAGGGATTCCCCAGCCTTTGTTTTTACAGAGGTACGTTATGACCAGCGCGGCAGAAAAAGCACTCACCGTATGTCCGGACGGAAAGCTGTATTTCTCCAATATATAAACACCTTCTACGGTATGTACCCTGGTCCACTGGCTGGCAAAGTATAGCTTTGGCCGGGGAGCGATATAAATGTATTTAAGGATTTGTGCAGCTATGGATGTTATGGCATAGCTTGAGGCCATTAACAGCCAGCTGCGGTAGCTGAATAAAAGCATAGCAAGTGACACTATTACGGCTGTGGTGCCGTCGCCGATATCTGTAACATAAGGCTCAATGGTATCAAGCCAGGGTTGGTGCCAACCATTTACGGTAAAAAAAATAGCTTCTCGGGTAAATAGCAGTTTGATAGTCAGGCAGGTGGCTAAAACGATAAGGTAAAGGATAAAAAAAGGGCGGATCCTGTGCAGCACGTCTTTTATTCCTATCTTCATGCTGCAAAGTAAGCATATACTTATTCAATGCAAAAAAATGATTAATTTTGAGATTGGTTAGCACTTATTAATTAAACTACATGTCGAAAAGTATCTTTCGTAAAAAGTCGGTAGCAAAAATTTTAAATGATGTTGAATGTGGTTTTAGTGATAGTGAGCATCCCGGTACAACGTCATCCCAACTCAAAAAAGAACTTAACGTAAAAGACCTCACCCTCATGGGAATAGCCGCCGTTGTGGGGGCAGGTATATTTTCCACAATTGGCGAAGCCTCTTTCCACGGCGGCCCTGCGGTTTCCATCCTGTTTATTTTAACCGCTGTTACCTGCGGCTTTTCGGCCCTTTGTTATGCCGAGTTTGCCTCGCGTATCCCGGTTGCGGGCAGTGCGTATACCTACGCTTATGCCTCTTTCGGTGAATTGATAGCATGGATCATTGGCTGGGACCTGTTAATGGAATATGCCATTGGCAACATCGCAGTAGCCATTTCCTGGAGCGAATACTTTGTAAACCTGCTGGAAGGCTTTCATATCCATATGCCTAAGTTTCTGACTATGGACTATGTTTCGGCCCTGCGCGGGCATGAGCAGGTTCAGGCAGCAGGTGCAAACCTGGCTGATATCAGTGATAAAGTAAAAGCAGAAGCACTGGCCTGGGATCAGGCGCCGGGCATAGGTGGTTTTAAGCTCATTGCCAATTTACCCGCCCTTTTAATTGTTATCATCATCACTTACCTGGTTTATGTGGGCATCCGCGAAACAAAAAAGGCCACCAATGCTATGGTGGTTTTGAAGATAGTGATTGTTATAGCGGTTATAGTGGTAGGCTTTTTTTATGTTACACCTGCCAACTGGCACCCCTTTATGCCTAATGGTTTCAGTGGCGTTATGAAAGGCGTATCGGGGGTGTTTTTTGCTTATATCGGCTTTGACGCCATCTCAACCACAGCCGAAGAATGTGAAAGGCCCCAGCGCGATCTGCCCCGCGGCATGATCTATTCGCTGGTGATTTGTACAGTATTATATATCCTGATAGCATTGGTGCTTACCGGCATGGTAAGTTATAAAGACCTGCAGGTTGGTGACCCACTGGCCTTTGTTTTTGCAAAGGTGGGCTTAAATAAGATTAGCTATGTAATCTCCATCAGTGCAGTTATCGCTACAGCCAGTGTATTGCTGATATTCCAGTTAGGCCAGCCCAGGATCTGGATGAGCATGAGCCGCGATGGCTTATTGCCCAAAGCATTTTCACGTATCCATCCAAAATATCAAACACCTGCCTTTGCCACGGTAGTAACCGGTTTTGTGGTGGCTATACCGGCCCTGTTCATGAACCTTACCGAGGTGACCGATTTGACCAGTATAGGCACCCTGTTTGCATTTGTACTGGTTTGCGGCGGTGTGCTGCTGCTGCCGCGTGAAGAGGCCGTTAAAGGCAAATTCCATTTACCGTATGTGAATGGTAAATTTATTATACCAATTATCACAATGGTGATTTTGGGTTCGGTTGCATGGTTTAAGCCGGCTGCCCAGGTTGAAATGATGCAGTTTAAAAAGCTAAAAGACCGTAGCGACATCATTGATAACATGGATAACAATGACAAGCTGAGCCTGCTTAAAACTACCAATCAGCTTTATAACGCTAATGTAACTGCCCAGCCCGACTCGGCTAAAAAATATTTTAAGGATATAGAAGAGGATAAATTCAATACCGCGCTAAGGCAAACTAACGATATCAGCGATGCTAAGAAGTATTATTTAGGTTTTGACGGCTTCCTGTATAATTTCCCTAACTATCTTTTCTTTATCCTGATCATTATTATAGCGGTTTACAGCTTTATTAAAAACTTCTCGCTCATTCCTGTTTTGGGGCTGATGAGCTGTTTTTATCTGATGACCGAGCTTGGCTATACCAACTGGCTCAGGTTTTTGATATGGCTGGTGATAGGTCTGGTAATTTATGCCACTTACAGCTATAAAAACAGCGTGCTGGGCAAAGAAATCAAAACCGCGTAAAACTTATGTGGACCTGCCCTTTATGCGAACGTGAATTTACCGCCACCAACCAGGTGCATTCATGCCGCGACAGGGAGCTATCGGAAGCGCTAAGCAGCAAAACGCCCCATACCATAGCGCTGTTTGATCATTTGATTGATGAGTACCTGCAAATTACCGAAATTAAAGTTTATCCTACCAAAAGCATGATAGCATTGGGAGCAAGGATAAACTTTGCTTATGTTACCCAATTAGGTAAAAACTTTATTGATGTGGTATTTCCCTTTAAACAGGTTTATGACGATAACCTGTGCTTCAGTAAAATAAAACAAGTGCCCGGCACCGATCAGTATAATCACTACTTCAGGATGTATTTTAAGGAAGATATTAATGATGAAGTGCGGAAATATATGCGGATGGCTTGGGAAAAAAGTAAATAACTATATAACTACCGCAGGCTTTCAGCCTGTGGGTGGCATAATGTAAGCTTTCAGCTTACACCCTTGAGCTGAAAGCTCAAACCATGGTATACCACGGGCTGAAAGCCCGCGGCAGATTGAGCGACAGAATGTAAAAAGAAAAGCCTCCCGTTTCCGGAAGGCTTTCAATATTAAAAAGGATTGCAATTAATTAACCCTGTGGATTTCAATTGCCTCAGGTATAGCAAGTACCAGCGGTACTTTCTCTACCGTTACAAAACTCAGGTCGAGGCCGAAACCGCGCTCTTCGGATAAGCTCACTTTTTTAAGCTGCTTGTAGTAATCCATTATAAATCTTTCGATGAATGACAGGTTGTGTGAGCGTGAGAAGATCTTTTCGATCACCACAAAACGGAAATCGCCGACAATTTTGTGCCTGTTCAGTGATTTATAAGTGCTGGTAATATCAACCTCGCCTTTTTTAACCAGGTCTTCTACTACTTTCCTGAATAGCAGGTTTATTTGCTGTTCAACGCGGAAACCGAGCTTAAAGTCAATCCGGATGAGTTTGTTTGGCACTAAATGGTCAACTTCGTATTCGCGTTTGTAAGGTTCGTCCACTACGTCAACGTGTACCAGCCAATAAACATCGGCACGTTTAGGCTGTTTTTGAAGTATAGAATAAACAATTTTTGATTCGATTTCTGAATTGAAGTTGGCGCTGGTTAAATAAACCAACTGCGAAGCATATTTAGGCACACTTTCGTCGGAGCTTAACTCCTTTATAATGTCAAAATAGTCTTCTATCTCAACAAACTTCACATAGCGGTTCCTGATCTTGCGGGCGGTATGCCAGGTCCACATCACAGTAAACAATACAAAACCTATCGACAGTGTAAACCAACCGCCATCTAAGAACTTATGCAGGTTACCGGTAAGGAAGGTTCCTTCAATAAGCAGGTAAACCGCCAAAAACGTATTGATGATATAATTGGGCACTTTTTTGCGCTTCAGGAATTTGGATACCAGTATGGTAGTCATAAGCATGGCTACGGTAATACTTAAGCCGTAAGCAGCCTCCATTTTATCCGAGTGTTTGAATATCAGCACCACACCTAAACAACCGGCCCAAAGCAGCCAGTTAACGCTGGGCACATATAACTGTCCTTTTTGCTCTGATGGGTAGTTGATCCTAACTTTTGGCCAAAGATTAAGCCTTACCGCTTCGGCAATGAGCGTAAACGAACCTGATATCAGCGCCTGGCTGGCAATGATGGCCGCTACTGTAGCTATGCCGATACCATATATCAGGAACCATGTTGGCATGATTTGATAAAAAGGGTTTTGAGCGTTAAGGTCCATAACGTGCCCGTTACGTTGTAGCAGCCAAACTGCCTGGCCTAAATAGTTTAGGATAAGGCAAATCTTAACATAAACCCAGCTTACGCGGATATTGGCTTTACCGCAATGACCAAGATCGGAGTACAATGCTTCGGCACCCGTGGTACACAGAAACACGGCACCTAATATAATGAAGGCGCCATCGCTTGAGCTTGAGGTAAGCAATTTAATGGCATAGTACGGGTTTAACGAGCGGATAACCCATGGATCATGTACGATATAGGTAACACCTAAAAAGCCCATCATCGTAAACCAGACGAACATGATAGGCCCGAATGCCTTACCTACCAGTGATGTGCCGAATTGCTGTATGATAAATAAAGCGGTAATAATGGCCATTACCACATATACAGTAGGCAAATTAGGGTAATAGGTTTGCAAACCTTCAATGGCCGATGATATGGTAATTGGCGGGGTAATAATGCCATCGGCCAAAAGGGCGCAGCCCCCTACAACCGCCGGTATAATAAGCCATTTTGCTTTACGCCGTACTAATGAAAACAGCGAGAAAATGCCGCCCTCACCCTTGTTATCGGCCCTTAGGGTTATCACCACATACTTTAAAGTGGTTTGCAGGGTTAATGTCCAAAAAATGAGCGAAACACCTCCAAGAATTAATGTTTCTGAAATTTGACGCTGGCCAACTATAGCCTTGAATACGTATAATGGGGAGGTACCAATATCACCGTAAATTATTCCTAAACTGATTAGAAAGCCCGCGGCCGACAGTTTATGCAGATCTTTATGATTTGACACTTTTATGATTTAGAGATGGCAAAAATATTAATTTTTTTGGTTAAACCATTACAATGATTAAACGTATAAGGAAATTATGTGTCTATTGTACAATAAGGCTGTGCATTTTGTTAAAATTTGTTAAAAAGTTTTACAAAAACACTAATATTTAATGGGATGAGGGCATTATTTATACTTTTGTAGAATCATACTAAATAATGAGGCGAAATTTTACATATTCTTATGTTTATACCTATACATGGGTCGTGATAATTGCGATGGCAATTTTCGTGAATTTCGCCTTTGTTGCCGATGGTCATTCGCTAAAGTCTGATACCGTGTATCTTAGGGGTAAAACTAAAGCCGCCAAAACGTCTTATTTAAAGAATGGCTTGCACCTTTCGCTTCCCCCTTTGAAGCCCGCTGTTACTTCAAGTGTAAAACTGAATGTATCCCGACCGGATGATAAACTACTGACTGATGTGCAATTATACCCTAACCCGGTAACTGACCAGATCAACCTTAAATATTCCATATCGCGCAACACCAACGTAACCATTAAAATAATGGATGTGCTGGGCAACGATATTTCTACCCTGTTTTCGCAAAGGGTTGAATCCGGCGATCATAATTTGAATTATCCCATCAGCAATAAACTGGTCCGCGGCTTTTATTTTGTGCGCGTTGTAGCCGGTACTGAATCTGTTATCAAAAGGATTTCGGTTATTAATTAAATTCGATTAAACTTAATTTTTTCATTTTTGACTACCCCGGCGGGGCAAAAGGTTTGTAGCAATTGAATGAACCCCATTTTGGGCGTGCCAGAGGTACGCAACTTGCCTGCGTAAGTTTTACTTGAGGGGAACGTCAAATTATTAATACAACATTATAAACCTTCCTCCCAAACCCATCAATTTTTTTAGCTTTGGCGATTATAGCGTTCATTTATGAAAATTATTGCCATTGGCCGCAACTACGCCGAACACGCCAAAGAACTCAATAACCCGGTACCCACAACGCCGGTTATCTTCATGAAGCCCGATACGGCATTATTAAAAGAGAACAAGCCTTTTTACCATCCCGATTTTTCGGAAGATGTTCACCATGAAATTGAATTGGTTTTGAAGATCAGTAAAGAAGGCAAGCACATCAGCGAGAAATTTGCCGCTAATTACTACGAAGAAATTGGCTTAGGTATTGACTTTACCGCACGTGATGTTCAGGCACGCCACAAAGAAAAAGGTCTTCCCTGGGAACTGGCTAAAGCCTTTGATGGCTCGGCGCCCATCAGTACTTTTGTGCCTAAGACCAAGTTTGAATCTGTTTATGATATCAACTTTAAGCTGGATATTAACGGCGAAACCCGCCAGCAGGGCAACACCCGCGATCTGCTTTTTTCGTTTGAGAGCATCATCGCCTTTGTTTCAAAATACATCACCCTAAAAAAGGGCGACCTAATATTTACCGGCACCCCACCAGGTGTATCAAAAGTAAAAATCGGCGACAGACTTGAGGGATACCTCGAAGATGAGAAAATGCTCGATTTTTACGTTAAGTAAGCATGATAAAAAAAATATTGGTTACAGGCGCAATGTGTTTGGCGCTTTATTCAAACGCATTTGCTCAAAATATTATACAAAGCAGGGCTTACCCGCAAAATTATTTCAGGTATCCGCTTGATCTTACGCCACCCACTACAGCCGGTTCATTTGGCGAGTTAAGGCCGTCACATTTCCACTCCGGGCTCGATTTTAAAACCAACCAGCGGACAGGCTACCCTGTGCATGCAGCTGCCGAAGGTTATATATCAAGGGTACGTGTTCAGTTTGGCGGTTTTGGGAGGGCTATTTATATTACCCACCCCAATGGGTATACTACGGTTTATGGTCACCTGCAAAGTTTTAGTCCAGCGGTTATTGAGCTGGTAAAGAAATACCAGTACGAGCACCAAACCTACGAAGCCGATTTTAAACTTACACCAACACAGGTGCCGGTAAAAAAGGATGAGGTGGTAGCCATTTCAGGAAATGCCGGTGCATCGGCCGGGCCGCATGTGCACTTTGAGATCAGGGACAGTAAAACAGAGGAAACTATCAATGCACAGCTATTTGGTTTAACCATTCCTGATAAAGTGCCGCCTACAATTACCGCTATTGGTATCTATCACCTCAACGGAAAACCGTTCAGCGAAAAAACGCCCAGGGAGTTTTTAGGCGTTACGGGCTCAGCAGGTAATTATCATCTCCTTAAACCACAAACGCTGGAACTAAGCGGCAATATCGGATTCGGGATTAATACCACCGATATGAACAGCACGTCGTTTAATCATAACGGCGTTTATTCTATAGAGCTAAAACTGGATGGCAAAACCGTGTATACCTTTGCGGTTGAACGTTTCGCGTTTGATCAGACCCATGCCATCAATGCGTATATAGATTACCCTGCATTTGAATCATCCCGCAGGTGGATGCAGAAATGCTTCATCCTGCCCGGCAGCCGGATTTCATTGTATCCGCAATCGGTAAATAACGGCATTATTACGTTCGATGATAACGCGACGCATGATGTGGAGTATATTGTAAAGGATGTGGCGGGCAATACAGCATCGCTTAACCTGAAGGTTAAATCATCTCCGTTTACAAACCCACAGCCTGTGAAACCTACCGGTACTATGTTTTACTATGACAAGCGGAGCGAGTTTAGCAACGACAAAGTGAAAGTGATCATTATGCCAGGTAACCTTTATGATGACCTTGATTTTCAATATTCAGCATCAGCCAAACCTGCAGGTGCTTATTCTGCCGTGCACCATATCCATAACCGGTTAACGCCCATTCACGATAATTATGAAATCTGGATCAAGCCCGATGTCGACCTGGGTAAGTACACTGATAAGGCGGTTATTGTAAGTTCATGGGGAGGCTGCCAGGGCGGTTACTTTAAAGATGGCTATGTGATATCGCAGGTAAGTGCCTTTGGCGACTATTATATCAAGGTAGATACGGTAGCCCCGGTTATTCGCCCGCTCAATATCAAAAATGGGAGCAATATGAAGGCTGCCCGCAGTATTAATTTTAGAATGAGCGATAATTTATCAGGAATTAAGAACTATACAGGCACAATTGATGGTAAATGGGTGCTAATGGAACATGATTATAAAACTAAAATATTAAGTTACACCTTTAATAGCGATATTGCACCCGGTAAACACGTGTTTAAGTTGACTTTAGTTGATAACAAGAATAATTTTTCGGAATTTTCCGCCGATTTTTCCAGATAAGTACCTAAATAAGCCATGACAACATTAAAAGAAGGCGATAAAGCTCCTGCTTTTACCGCTAAAGATCAAAACGGCAAAGAAGTATCCCTTGCCGATTATAAAGGCAAAAATGTGATCCTTTACTTTTATCCTAAAGATGATACCCCCGGCTGTACTGCCGAATCATGCGATTTCAGGGATAACTATCAATCACTTTTAAGCAAAGGTTTTGAGGTGATAGGGGTAAGTACCGACGACGAAAAATCGCACAAAAAGTTTGAAACCAAATATAGCCTGCCATTTACCCTGATAGCGGATAATGAGCTTAAAATTGTAGAAGCTTACGGCGTATGGGTTGAAAAAAACATGTACGGCAAAAAATATATGGGTACAGCCCGTACCACATTTATAATTGATGCAGAAGGGGTTATTACGCATGTGATAAATAAGGTTGATACCCAAAACTCATCTCAGCAGGTGCTCGATCTTGTAAAATAAGTGTTAAAAACACAATCAAAATAGCTACTTTAGCAGTTCCTAAATTCCATTAATGAAAGCAGACTTACAAACATTAGAAAAAACCGCGTCACAAATCAGGCGCGACATTGTACGCATGGTACATGGCTGTCAATCAGGCCACCCGGGCGGCTCATTGGGCTGTACCGATTTCTTTACCGCATTGTATTTTTCGGTAATGAACCACGATCCTAAATTTAATATGGATGCAGTTGGCGAAGATATTTTCTTCTTGTCAAACGGCCATATTTCCCCCGTGTTTTACAGCACATTGGCACATGCCGGTTATTTTGATAAAGCCGAACTGGCAACTTTCCGTAAACTGAACGCGCGTTTACAAGGTCACCCAACCACACATGAGCATCTTCCGGGTATCCGTATTGCTTCGGGTTCATTGGGACAGGGTTTATCGGTAGCTATCGGCGCTGCATTGGCAAAAAAATTAAACGGTGATAAATCATTGGTGTTTACCCTGCATGGCGATGGCGAGATCCAGGAAGGCCAGATTTGGGAAGCTGCAATGTTTGCCCCGCACAATCATGTTGATAACCTGATCTCAACTATCGATGTTAACGGTCAGCAAATTGATGGTCCAACCAAACAGGTACTTTCATTAGGCGATCTTCGCGCTAAATGGGAAGCTTTTGGCTGGGATGTATTGGATATGAAAGGTAACGATATGGCCGATGTGGTTAGAGTGCTTGAAGAAGCAAAAAGCCGCACAGGTCAGGGTAAACCGATCATGATCCTGATGCATACCGAAATGGGGTACGGTGTTGACTTTATGGTGGGCAGCCACAAATGGCACGGTGTTGCGCCAAATGATGAGCAGCTTAAACTGGCTTTAGATCAGTTAGAGGAAACACTGGGCGATTATTAGTCCCTGGCCCCCTGAAGGGGAAGTTTAGAAACATCAGTTTAATTATTACGATTTAATGCCAATCCCTCTCGATTGCAGGGGGAATTTGAACAATGAAAAAATACACTTACACAGATAAAAAAGATACCCGCTCGGGCTTTGGCGCCGGGTTGCTGGAAGCAGGCCAGAAAAATGATCAGGTTGTTGCACTTTGCGCCGACCTTATTGGTTCGTTAAAAATGAACGATTTTATTAAAGCATTCCCTGAGCGTTTTGTACAGGTAGGTATTGCTGAAGCTAACATGATCGGTATTGCTGCCGGTATGACCATAGGCGGTAAAATCCCTTTTACCGGAACTTTTGCAAACTTTTCAACCGGTAGGGTTTATGATCAGATCCGCCAGTCGGTAGCTTACTCAAACAAAAACGTTAAAATTTGCGCTTCACATGCCGGTTTAACTTTGGGCGAAGACGGTGCTACCCACCAGATTTTGGAAGATATAGGCCTGATGAAAATGTTACCAGGCATGACTGTTATCAACACTTGCGATTACAACCAAACCAAAGCCGCTACTGTTGCTATTGCTGAGTATGACGGCCCGGTTTACTTACGTTTCGGCCGCCCGGTTGTTCCGATCTTTACCGATCCCGATCAAAAATTTGAAATTGGTAAAGCATGGATGGTGAACGAAGGCGCTGATGTAAGTATCTTTGCTACAGGTCACCTGGTATGGCAGGCTATCCTTGCGGGCGAAATTTTAGCAGAGCAGGGTATCGATGCCGAGATCATCAACATCCACACCATTAAACCGTTGGATGAAGAGGCTATTTTGAAATCGGTTGCCAAAACAGGCTGCGTAGTTACTGCCGAAGAGCATAACCGTTTGGGTGGCTTAGGCGATAGCGTTGCACAGGTGCTTGCAGTGCACAATCCATCACCACAGGAGTACGTAGCTGTAAATGACAGCTTTGGCGAAAGCGGTACACCTGAACAGCTGATGACCAAATACGGCCTGGATGCAGATCATATTGTGGCGGCGGTGAAAAAGGTGATAGAAAGAAAAAACAAAAAAGGTTAATTAAACCTTTAACATTAATAAAATTCTAAAAATGTCGGTACAGGTTGAAGATTCAGAGATATTAAGCAAGTTTCAGGACGAAAAGACCCGGAATGAAGCATTTAACCTGTTGTTGAAAAAATACCAGCAAAAAATATACTGGCACATCAGGCGCATGGTTGTTGATCATGACGATGCTGATGATCTGGTTCAGGATGTTTTTGTAAAGGTTTGGAAAAACCTGGCCGGTTTCAGAAACGACGCGCAACTGTACACCTGGATGTACAGGATAGCATCCAACGAATGCATTACTTTTTTGAATAAGAAAAAACAAAAAAATAATGTTTCGTTGGATGATGTTGCTTATGAGCTGGCCGATACACTGGCCGACTCAACCTACTTTAACGGCGATGCTGCGCAGCGTAAGCTACAGGAAGCACTGCTTACCCTGCCCGAAAAACAACGGCTTGTTTTCAATATGAAATATTATGAAGACATGAAGTATGAAGAAATGTCGCAGGTTTTGGGTACCAGCGTGGGGGCTTTAAAGGCTTCGTTTCACCTGGCAGTCAAGAAGATAGAAGCTCATTTGCTTGGCAGGGATTAATTTTTTAATTTACGTTAAACCTTTTAGCACTATACCAATCTATAGTTGTGTATGAAAAGCGATATGGACAATAGGGAATGGCTGGATGATTTCATCGCGCTGAAACAGGTTAGCAAAACTAACCCGTTTACAGTGCCTGACGGCTATTTCCATGAGTTAGCGCAGCACATTACAACACGTATAAGGCTTGAGGGATTAAAAAACTATCCATCTGCAGGGTATACCATACCCGAAAATTACTTTGACGAGCTAAGCAGCAACATCCGGAGCCGTATAAATATTGAGCGTGCTTTTAGCGCCGGTGATTCGGGATTTACCGTTCCCGAAAATTATTTTGATGAGCTGAGCAGCAATATTCAAAGCCGGATTGTGGTTGATGAAGCCATGAATGCGGGAGAGGGCTTCACGGTGCCCGAAAACTATTTTGACGAGTTAAGCAGCAATATCCAAGGCCGTATAGCGGTGGGGGAGGCTATGAACCTGGCTGATGAAGGCTTCTCTGTACCCGAAAATTACTTTGATGAACTGAGCAGCAACATCCAAAGCCGTATAGCGGTTGAAGAAGCCATGGGCAATGAAGAAGGGTTTACTGTTCCTGAAAATTATTTTGAGGAGCTAAGTGCCAATATTCAAAGCCGCATAGCAGTTGAGGAAGCAATAAATGCCGGGCACGAAGGTTTTGTTGTACCGATTGATTACTTTGATAAGCTTAACCAGCGCATCCTGGATAAAACAGTTAATGCTGAAGTTGAAGAGGAGCAGGAGATTGATAATGTTATAAGCATTAACAAAGCAAAACCTGTACAGAAAAAAGGAATGGTGAGAAGGCTTTGGTTGTCGCCAACCATCAGGTATGCTACAGCGGCCTGCTTTGCTTTAATATTAGGTGTGGGTGTTATTTTCAGGGGAGATATCCAGGCGCCGGATCATAACCATTCTTACTTGCATGAGCAGGTATCATCGGTGCCGGTTGATGAAATAAAAAGCTATCTTCAGTTACACATGGACGCAAGCGATACCCGTACGCTGATAGATGCAAACCAAAAAAGCAACACAAGTAATGCAGACGAAGATCTGTCGGATTATATAGATAATTAAACAGAGGAAAAAATTTAATGAGTAAATTGATCAGGCATATTTGTATTGTGTTATTTGTTATGGCATTAGGCTATGAAGCTGTGGGGCAGGTTAACCGCTTTGTTCCGGCTCAAACGCCCTCAAGGCCCCAACTTAACCCGGTACGTCCTAATGGCAACAAAAAGGGCGCTATGGGTAAAAGACTTGAGGCTGCCCGTAACAGGTATATCAGCCGCCAGCTTGATCTTACTGATGAAGAGGCTAACAAATTTTGGCCGCTTTATAATCAGTACCAGCAGGAGCTTACTGCTGTACGCATTCTGAAGCGTTTAAATAACTCCACTTCATCAACCAACGGCACCGAGCAAATAGATAAGGAAATCTATTACGAAAGCCAGCTGGTTGGGATCCGTAAACGCTACCGCGATTCCTTTGCCAAGATCCTTCCGCCCGAAAAGGTGAGTGTCCTGTACAAAAGCGAACAGGAATTTAACGATGAGCTCATCAAACAACTCAGCGAACGCAGCGAGAGAGCGGGGAATTAGGGGTAGTGATTAGAGGTTGGAGTTTAGAGATTAGGTTTCTTTTCTTCCTAATAAATCAAGATCATTTTAAAAATACGTTTACAGATGGATTTTCGTCCATCTGTTTTAGTTTATCTTTGTCGGTAAATCTAAGTAGGTCATCATTGCGGACCTAAGACTTACGAAGTTTTTAAAACTTCGTAAGTCTGGGTTCTACTACTCGTCATTGCGAGGTACGAAGCAATCCCCTATAAGCAGAGCCGCTCTGTATAGTTCGCGATTGCTTCGTACCTCGCAATGACGGTTTGGATTTTAACAGTTTTGAATACAACTTAACAACATGCCAACTCTTCGCCAGCTTTTTTTAGCCAATAACGCGCAAACCACTAATTTTCCTTTATTGCTTGAATTTGAGCGTGCCGAAGGTATTTATATGTACAATGCGGAGGGCAAGCCTTATATCGACCTGATCTCGGGCATTGGGGTAAGCAGTCTTGGGCACAGCAATCTTTATGTTATTAATGCGATAAAGGAGCAGGTTGATAAATACATGCACCTGATGGTTTACGGCGAGTATGTACAGACCCCGCAGGTGCGCTTTGCCGAAAAGCTTGTTTCCGTATTACCGGCGCCCCTCCAGTCGGTATATTTTACCAACTCGGGTGCCGAGGCCGTTGAGGGGGCATTAAAGCTTGCCAAGCGTTTTACAGGCAGGCAGCAGGTTGTGGCTTGTCTTAACTCATATCATGGCAGCACACATGGCGCATTGAGTGTTATGGGCAATGAGGAGTTTAAACAGGCTTATCGTCCTTTATTACCGGGCGTAAATTTCATCCGTTTTAATAACCCGGAAGATCTTATGCTGATAACTCAAGAAACCGCCTGCGTGATTATCGAAACCATCCAGGGTGAGGCCGGCGTCCGTGTGCCGGATCTTGCATATATGCAGGCTTTACGCGCCCGTTGTGCCGAAACCGGTACGCTGTTGATCCTGGATGAGATCCAGGCGGCGTTTGGACGGACAGGAAAGCTTTTCGCGTTTGAGCATTTTGATATCGTACCAGATATCCTGTTACTGGCAAAAGCTTTAGGCGGCGGGATGCCGATAGGGGCGTTCATTTCATCAAACCAGATCATGGACGCGTTAAAGGAAAACCCGATCCTTGGTCATATCACTACCTTTGGCGGGCACCCTGTATGCTGCGCGGCAGGTTTAGCGGCACTGGAGTTTCTGCTGGATAACAACCTGGTATCCGGCGTAGCCGAAAAGGAAGCTTTGTTTCGGGATTTGCTTGTACACCCGGCTATACAACAGGTACGCGGCAAAGGCCTCATGATGGCTATCGAACTGGAAAACTTCGAGCTCAATAAAAACATAATTGACCGTTGTATCGAAAACGGTGTAATAACCGACTGGTTTTTACATTGCAGCAACTCCATGCGTTTGGCGCCTCCTTTGATCATTACCCACGACGAGATCAGGAAAGCTTGTGATGTAATTATAGAAGCGATTGATTTCTACACTAATAAATAAAATATAACATTCCTCCTCGTGAAATGAGGAGAAATCTTCTGCGGACAGTTAAGAAACCATGCAAATCCAGCCTCGATTGTGTATATGATTTCTCTTTCGCGTTAACGCGAAATCTCATTACTGCTCTATACTAAATGAAAAGAAGTTTTCTTCAGCCCATTTGCGAATCAAAGAAAGCCGACAAGCACAACGATGTTTGGCTAAGTCAATTCTGTGCTATTCTTCCTTGTAAATTGCCTGTTACAACACCTTCATAATTCATAAGGATTATAGTTTGAGTTAAATTGGTATGGTTTGTGTATTTATAGCAATGCCTATAAAAACAATGCTTTCAGTGTCCTAAAGGCAATAAATAAGGTCACTGATGCATCTTTTTAAGGTCACCCTGCTTTTACAATTAATTAAATGTTGTAAAACGAACTATCAAAGCATCTATACACAATCTACATATGAAAATAGCATATATATCAACCTATCCCCCCCGCGAATGCGGTCTTGCAACATTTAATAATAATTTGATGCGTGCCATCAGTTCAAATTTCCCTGAAAGGCACACCTTAGCACAAAATGGCTTTGTTGTGGCACTTAATGATTCGGAAAACCTGCAGGAATATGAATACCCGGAGGAAGTTAAATATATCATTCGTCAAAATCACCAGAAAGATTATATCCGTGCGGCCAATTATATCAACACCAGTAATGCCGATGTATGTATTATGGAGCATGAGTTTGGCATTTACGGCGGCGAAAGCGGCATTTATATTTTACCGCTGATCAATCGTCTCGAAAAGCCATTGATCTCTATTTTGCATACAGTATTGAAAGACCCGAGCTATGTGCAGCGCATCATTATTCGCGAAATTGCCGAGCAATCATCGAAGGTTGTGGTGATGAGCAAACGTGCTGTAGATTTCCTGACCAATATTTATGAGATCCCTGCCGACAAGATCCAGATCATAGAGCATGGCGTACCTGATGTGGAAGCCCCTGCCGAGAATCCGGTGAAAAGCTTGTCGGCTTTTAAAAACAAAAGGGTGATGTTAACCTTCGGTTTGCTAAGCCGCAACAAAGGTTTGGAAACCGTAATAAAAGCATTGCCTAAAATAGTAGCGAAACACCCTGATGTGATGTACGTGGTATTGGGTAATACACATCCCGGGGTTATCAAAAGTTCGGGCGAGGAGTATCGAGATCATTTGAAATCACTTGCGGCGCAATTAGGGGTGTCAAAGAACCTGGCATTTATTGCCAAATTTGTGTCGGAAGAGGAATTGGTAAATTATTTAACTGCCTGCGAAATTTACGTAACACCATATTTAAACGAAGCACAGATCACCAGCGGTACCTTATCATATGCGGTTGGTGCGGGTGCAGCTGTGGTTTCGACTCCATACTGGCATGCTACCGAATTGCTGGCCGAAAAGCGTGGCAGGCTATTTGATTTTAAAAATTCGGAAGCGCTGGCCGATACCGTTATTGAATTACTTGATCAGGACCGAGTGCTGAACGAACTGAAAGAAAACGCTTACCAATATGGTTTGCATTTACGCTGGCCTGTTATTGGTGCCGAATTTATTAAAGTGGCTCAGGAATCACTGGTACGTTTTGATTTCAGTGATAAAATTCTGCGTAACAGCATTGTTGATCCGGAGATCCTGCCGAAATTCAGCTTGACCCACGTATTGCGGCTAACCGATGATACCGGGATTGTACAACATGCCAAGTACGGGATCCCGAATTTAAAAGAAGGTTATTGTTTGGATGATAATGCCCGTGCGCTCATTATGGCACTAATG
The DNA here is from genome assembly GCF_014643835.1 of Mucilaginibacter rubeus. Classification (GTDB taxonomy): domain Bacteria; phylum Bacteroidota; class Bacteroidia; order Sphingobacteriales; family Sphingobacteriaceae; genus Mucilaginibacter; species Mucilaginibacter rubeus. The sequence continues at coordinate 39,522 of NZ_BMKD01000003.1, forward strand.
GCTTATCAGCGTAACGGGAGCCGGGAAGCATTTGAACTGCTGCCTATTTACCTGAGCTACATCCACTATATGCAAACTGATGATGGTAATTTCCGCAACTTCCTGAGTTTTGACAGGCGCTACCTGGACGAGGTTGGCTCGGAAGATTCATTTGGCCGTACCATTTGGGCCCTTGGTCATTTGATTGGCTGTGCGGCCAGCAATTCATACCGTGAATTCGCCCTGGAGATCTTCCATAAATCGGTGCCGCATTTTTCAGCGCTGAAACATTTAAGGGGTGTGGCCAATACTATAATTGGTATCAGTCTTTACCTGCAGGTTTACCCTACAGACGAGGGTATGGTTAAAATATTGGCCAACCTTACCCAGCCATTAATTGATGCCTATAACAACACCCAGGCTGATGATTGGCAATGGTTTGAGGAAAAGATGACTTACGATAACGCCATCCTGCCGCTGGCCTTACTGCACTCATGCGAGATTACCGGTAATGAGGAAGCCAGGAAAATAGCTTTGGCAACTATGGCTTTCCTTGATCAGCTTACTTTATCAAACGGATATTTAAGTCCTGTTGGAAATGATGGCTGGTATTACCGTGGCGGCACATTCCCAACATTTGATCAACAGGCTATTGAAACCATGGCTATGGTGCTGATGCATTTCCAGGCATACCAGATCTTCAGGATACCGCAGTATATTGAAAAAATGTTCCTGAGCTATAAATGGTTCCTTGGCGAAAATACTTTGCGGGCACCGCTGTATGACCATGAAACCAAAGGCTGCTGCGATGGTTTGCTGCCTGGCGGCATTAACCGTAACCAGGGAGCTGAAAGTACACTGGCTTATCTGATATCGCACCTTACGGTGTTGAAAGCCTTTGAGCTGGAATACGAATACAATAAATACGGCCAAAAAATGCAGATCTGTTAAATGAAGGTAGCTGTATTAGCCTCTGTTGCCTGGCGCACGCCGCCCAGGCACTACGGGCCCTGGGAGCAAATAGCATCAAATATAGCCGAAGGGATCATCAAAATGGGGGCGGAGGTAACACTCTTCGCCACGGGCGATTCGATAACCGCGGGTAAACTTGATGCCATTTGTGATACAGGTTACGAGGAAGACAGAACGCAGGATGCCAAAGTGCTGGAATGCCTGCATATTAGTAACCTGATGGAAAAGGCCGGTCAGTTCGATATCATTCATAATAACTTTGACTTTTTGCCGCTTACATATTCAGGCCTGATTAAAACGCCACTACTCACTACCATTCACGGGTTTTCATCATCAAAGATCATCCCGGTTTATAAAAAATATAATAGCCGGGGGCATTATGTTTCTATCAGCAATGCCGACCGTAGTCCTGAGCTTGATTATTTAGCCACGGTATATAATGGCCTCGATACCCGTGATTTTCAGTTTTATGAACAGCCGGATGATTACCTGTTGTACTTCGGTCGTATCCATCCCGATAAAGGAACTGCCGAAGCTATCGATATCGCCAAAAAAAGTAAACGGAAATTACTGATAGCTGGTATAGTTCAGGATACCAACTACTTTAAGGAAAAGATAGAGCCATTGCTTTGTGCCAATGTGGAGTATATAGGCCATGCCGGACCTGATAAGCGCCGGGAGCTTTTAGGCAGAGCTTATGCACTGTTGCATCCCATCAGCTTTGATGAGCCTTTTGGCCTGAGTGTGGCTGAAGCAATGCTATGCGGTACGCCGGTCATAGCTTTTAACCGGGGCTCGATGCCAGAATTAATCAAAAACGCACAGACCGGCTTTTTGGTTAATAAGGTTGATGAAGCCGCCGAAGCAGTTGGCTGGCTCCGTCAGATTAGCAGGGCTGATTGTTATGACTGGGCAAATTCGCAGTTTTCGAGCGATAAAATGGTGAAGGATTATTGGGAGTTGTATAATAGGGTATTGGATTAAAAGCAAAAACTGCCGCGGCAGACAGGTATAAAAGAACAAAAGCGCCATTTGGCGCTTTTGTTCTTTTATGAAGAATTTATCTTAATTCAATTTATCCAACTCTGCTTTAACAAACTCAGCCAGTTCTTTTACATAGGCCGCGCTGAAGTCAAACTTGATCCCTGCCGTTTCATAAATCTCTTTAATAGTTTTAGTATAACCGAGTTTAAGGGCATCTAAATATTGTTGCAAACCCTTTTCAGGATTTTCTTTGTAGTTTTTCCATATAGCGATAGCGCCTAACTGGGCCATGCCGTATTCGATATAGTAAAATGGCACCTCGAAGATGTGTAGCTGTTTTTGCCAAAGATTTGCTAATGCTTCGCGATGTTCGCTCCAATCGGCAAAACCCGCGCCGAATGGTTCAAAGATCTCGATCCAGGCGGTTGTACGGTCGGCATCGGTATGGTCGGGGTTGGTATAGATCCAGTGCTGAAACTGATCGACAACGGCTACCCAGGGCAGGGTTTTCAAAACATCAACTAACTGATCACGTTTAGCGCGTTGAAGATCTTCCTCATTATCAAAATACACATTCCAGTTATCCATCGAGATCAGCTCCATCGACATGGAGGCTAATTCGGCAACTTCGGATGGGCAATGTTTAAAATCATTCAGTTCCAGATCGGCAGTAAGGAAAGTGTGTACCGCGTGACCGCCCTCATGTACCATAGTGGTTAAATCGCGAAAGGTATTGGCCGAATTCATAAAAATGAAAGGTGCGCCGGTTTCGGCCAAGGGATAGTTGTAACCACCCGGGGCTTTGCCTTTACGGCTTTCCACATCAAACAGACCATTATCTTTCATGATCTCCAAACGTTCGCCTAAATAGCGATTGATGTTGCTGAAGCACTGGATAGATTTCTCGATCAGGTCTTCGCCATTTTGGAATGGTTTAAGGGCTGGTTTGCCAGAAATATCCACATCCATATCCCATGGCTTAAGCGTAGGTAAGTGCAAAGCCTCGCGGCGCTTTTCGGCCTGGGTTTTTAGAATAGGTACTATTTCGGTTTCGATAGCTGCATGAAAAGCATAACAATCATGCGGGGTATAATCAAAACGGCCTAAAGCCTGGAACATATAATCGCGGAAGTTTTCAAAATTGGCGTTTGTTGCCACTGTGTGACGAAGCTTACGCAAATGATCGAAAAGTTCATCAAGTTTGTCTTTATCCTGTAAACGGCGGCTGGTGATCTTTTCCCAAACTTCCTGGCGTTTAGCACGATCAGTGCCTTTTAAAAATACGGAAGCTTGTTCTAAAGTAAATTCCTTATCATCAACATGAACAGACATGGAACCGGTTATAGATTGGTACTTCTGCTGTTCCACCTGGATTTCGGTTTGTACCGGGATATTTTCCTCGCGGAAAAGTTCCAATGCTTTTTTTACGGCCCGTAAAAAAATAAAATATTTTTCGCCATCCAGTTTATCAACAAACGCGCTGGCAACCAGCTTTTTGTTCAGTTCGTTACTATATGGAGCAATTTTGGGCTCAACTTCGGTAGCAAAGTACTGGAACATTTGAAGCAAGTCTTCGCTGGTGGTATCGCAGGTCATGCGGATATAGCGCCATGCGAAATCTTCTTCCAAAGCTGCTTCCAGCTCACTTTTATCGCGCAGCCATTTCTCCAGTTCTTCAACTGAGTGGATTGGACGATCTAATAATTCTTTATAAAAAGGCTCAAGGGTTTCCCATTTAATATCAAGGGAAGCCGGGATATATGTTCTTGTTTTTTTGTGGATCATGATTTTTAGATGTGCAGATATGCAAATATGCGTATTTAGTCCGTAAGTCCGCAAGTCGGAAAAGTCCGTAAGTTGGAATTAAAAAGAAGATATTCCTATTAAAAAAGCCCGAAAGTTACATCTTGACTTCGGACTTGCTGACATCGGACTTGCCGACAAAAAAACAACTTTCGGACTTTCGGACTCACCCTTTATGAAGCGTTTTCGATATCTCAGTTATCGCATCCTCGTAGCTTGTTGGTTTAAAGTTGAACGCTTTCTCAAATTTGCTGCTATCGAAAATATAATCGTGATCGTACTGGTAATACATCTCCACTGTACCCATTACCACCTTTTTAAATAAACCGAACAGCCACAGCATAACTTTATTAACGCGTGTATATTTTGGCTCAACTTTATAAACCCCGGCGGCAATATCCAAAAACTGTTTACCGGTGATGGCCGGCGGGGTAGGGAGGTGCCAGATCTGGTTGCCGCTATTGGGGTCTTGACCAAGCAAAAACATGGCTTTACCCGCATCGGGCACATAAATAAAATTGTGTTTACAATCCGGATTGCCTATCCATTGCGCGTTTTGTTTTTTGGCGTAATTGCTAAGCACCATCATATCAATAAAGCTGTTGACCGGGGCGCCATAAAAATCAGGTGCGCGGGCTATGGTTGCGTTGATATTGCCGGCTTTAACTTCATTCATGAGCATTTCGGCGATGCCCGCTCTTATTTCGCCTTTAACGCTGCTGGGTTTATACGGGGTATCTTCGGTCATGGAGCCGTTAACCAGTCCGTACATGTAAACGTTATCAAAAAATATTAAACGGGCACCGGTGGCTTTGGTAACATTGATCACATTCTGCATGATCACCGGCCATTGCGCCCGCCAGATGTCTTTATCATAAACCAGGCCGGCAACGAGATAAATTACTGTCGATCCTTTTGCTGCCGACAGTACTTCATCGTAATTGAGCAAGTCGGCTTTTTGCCAGGTTACTTTATCATTATTATTTGTGTTAACCGGTTTGCGGCTAACTAAACGGATGGTTTCGTTATGGTTGATTAATTCTTTGGTGAGGATGTTTGCTACCGGACCGCCGGCTCCTAATATAGTATGCATGATCTTTTTCGTTTTGTGTATTACAAAGGTAGGCTGCCTTTGTAAATCAAAACGTTAACAAAAGATAAGGAATTTCACCTCTCCTAAATCCTCTCCAAAGGAGAGGACTTTAAAATTTATGCCTTTACTCCCTCTCCTTTGGAGAGGGCAGGGGTGAGGTTTAAGCGCTTATTTTCATGATCCTTCTCCTGATCCGCGAAAGCGAAACCGGAGTGATCCCTAAATAATTGGCAATATAATGCTGGGGGATGCGGTATAAGGCTTCGCCACCTGTTTGTAAAAGATCGGCATAACGTTCTTCGGGCGATTGGGTGATAAAGGAAGTAATACGTTCTTCGTAACAGATGAGATAGTGTTCGGCTGTTAATCTTCCAAAACGCTCCATCTTAAAACCGAGCAGCTCATTCATGCACGCTTGTTGTAAGTTTTTGTGGCTTAAATTTACGATTACCGAATCTTCAAGTGCCTGGATATAGTTTGCAGCCGGGGTGCGGGTAAGGAAACTTTTGTATGAGCTTAGCATTTCATCCTCAAAGCTGAAATAGCCGGTTATTTCCTCGCCGTCTTTAACGTGGTAATAGCGCACGGATCCTTTTACCACAAGGCCGATATGATCGCACACTTTACCGGCCTCTACATAAAACCTTTTCTTTTTTAAGGCATCTACCGTTAGATATTGCGATAAAGCCAGCCACTCTTCGTCGGTAAGCGGAACATATCTTTCAAAATACTGCCGAAACTTTTGGAGGGCGGTTAGTGAATCCATATCCTGTCGAGCAAAAACAATACAGCAAATACTACGCTGGCAATGCCATTGGTAGTCATAAAAGCAAAATTAACGCGGCTCAGGTCGTTTGGTTTTACAAGCAAGTGCTGGTAAACAAGCATGGCGCAAAAAAACGCGATACCAATGTAGTACAGGAAGCCTACCTGAGTTTCAAATGCCGGCATCATAATGAAAACGGCCGAAAGCACATGTAAAAACGTGGAGAGTCTTAAGGCGTTCACTTTACCTAAGTACGCCGGGATAGAATGCAGGTTTTGGCTTCGGTCAAAATCCTCATCTTGTAGGGCGTAAATAATATCAAAGCCGCTTACCCAGCAAAGTACGGATAGTGAAAAGAATATAGGTGTAATAGCAAATTGACCGGTAACCACTAAATAAGCACCGATAGGGGCAAGCGATAAACCCAATCCCAATACCAGATGGCAGAGCGCGGTAAAACGTTTGGTTGCGCTATAACCCATCACCACAAATAAAGCTACCGGCGATAAAAAGAAACAAAGTCTGTTGATGAACCAGGTAGCTGTAATAAACAGCAGGCAGTTGATAATAACAAAGGTTAAAGCAGCTTTTGGACTGATCCGGCCGGCCGGGATATCACGTTGTTTGGTGCGCGGATTCTGAATGTCTATATCCCTGTCAAGGTAGCGGTTAAAGGCCATCGCCGAGTTACGGGCGAATACCATGCAAAGTACCATCAAAACCAGCTTAAGCCAGTCGAAATGATATTGCGTAGTAGTTACCGCCAAAAAGAAGCCGATAAATGCAAACGGCATCGCGAAGATGGTGTGGGCGAAGGTTACTAAAGATAAGTATTTTTTCATGATATTCGGCTCTCCTCTTGAGAGGGGTAAGAGGTGTGATCTACTTCGTTGTTTTTAAATTTCTCTATATGTTGCTCAATTGTTCTTAAAACGTTGAACATGTCTTTTCTTACTTCCAGTTCAGTAAAACGGATAATTGTTAAATCGTATTTTTCGAGTTCTTGCTCACGTATCAAATCCAGTTTATATGTCTCTTCGTGGTTATGATATTGACCATCGATCTCTATTATCAAATTTAGTTCGAAACAATAGAAATCTACAATATAATTTAACAGAGGCTTTTGGCGATGGAAATCATATCCATAACCTTGTTTGCCTTTTAACTCTTTCCAGAGTAGTATTTCGCCAATTGTACTGTCATTCCTTAATTTCCGGGCCAGCTCTTTTAACCGGGGATTGTATGGAATGATTGTGCGGGGCATATTGGTCAATATTAAAAATAATTAAAAGGCCCTGTGCGATTCCCCTCTTGAGAGGGGTGTAGGGGTGTGTTGCGTCGTATGCTTAGCAGACGTATTGCTTGTCGCTTGTTAACACACCCCTGCCATCACGCTATTCTTCGCGCCCCCTCTCAAGAGGGGAACCAAGAAATACCGGCACTTCAAAATTTTGATTTACTACATCAATAAATTCAAGGATCTCTTCACGGCCTTGCTGCGTTTCAGACGATGTGATAAAAAACTGTGGCATTTCATCAAATGTAGCCAGCAGGGCTTTCCTGAATTTGGCAATGCCTTGGTCTGTTTTAATGCTTGATTGTTTATCGACTTTGGTGAATACCAGCACAAATGAAAGGCCCTTTTCGCCAAGCCAGTTGCAAAATTCGAGGTCGATCTTTTGCGGCTCGAGGCGACTATCAATCAGCACCATTACGCATTGCAAGCTTTCGCGTTTGTCAAGGTAAGTATGGATGAACTTATCCCATTTGGCTTTTTCCGTTTTTGATGCGCGGGCATAGCCATAACCGGGTAAATCGACAATGTACCAGCTCTCGTTGATCAGGAAATGATTGATCAGCTGCGTTTTGCCGGGAGTTTGCGATGTTTTAGCAAGGCCTTTTTTACCGGTTAATGTATTGATAAGGGATGATTTGCCCACATTTGAGCGCCCGATGAAAGCGTACTCCGCTTTAACGGGTGGAGGTAACTTGCTTACCTGGCTGTTGCTGCAAATAAATTCGGCCGATTTTACGATCATTCTGCAAAGGTAGGGTTTTGTTTTGGATGTTATAAAGTCGGATTTGTTGTTATAAAGTTGTAATGTTTTAAAGTTGAAATGTTATTAGATTGTTGATGGTTGTAATGTTTTGTTCAAGCCAGCGTAGTGCTTCAGGTTTGAAACTGAATCAAAATTAATAAAAATAGATGTTTAAACATATTTTACATGTCGCCGACACGGTCCGGATTAAAATAGCTTAAATTTGTGACAGTTGATGATGTTTGTAGGCAACATTCCAACTTTACAACATTCCAACTTTACAACATTTTAACCTTCCAACAAGAAACAACATGAACGATTATAAAATACCCGCCCAAACCCGCATTGGTCACGTACATTTAAAAGTAAGCGACCTGCAAAAATCTCTTGATTTTTACTGTGGTTTGTTAGGCTTTGAAAAAATGGTGATGTACGGCGATCAGGCTGCATTTATATCTGCAGGTGGTTATCACCATCATATTGGCTTAAATACCTGGCATAGCAAAGGCGCTTCACCAGCCCCGGAATACGCACCGGGCTTATACCATACTGCCATCTTATATCCCGAAAGAAAAGACCTGGCCATTATACTTAAAAGGCTGATTGATGCCCGTTACAATATTACAGGAGCATCTGACCATGGTGTATCTGAAGCCATCTATCTTAACGATCCCGATCAAAACGGGGTTGAGCTCTACTGGGATCGCCCCAAAGAACAATGGCCTGTAGATCAGGAAGGGAATTTGACCATGTTTACCCGCAGGTTGGATATAGAAAATTTACTGCAACTGGCTAATTAACAGATAAAAAGCAAACAAAAAAACTCATTATGGGTTATATATTCAACGGGGGGATCAAAAGATAATCAATCTTTCCCGGTCATTGGGAGGCGGAACGGCGAAGCAGTCCTCTGCCGGCGATATTGCATGGTTGCCTGCTGTTAAGGATTGCTTCGTACCCCCAATGAGTTTTTTGATAAAGATAAAACTGTTGCGCGAAGGTACGAAGCAAAAAATTATAAATTTTATAATTCCTTTATTTTAATGCTCCTGAAATAAGCTTTATGCCCGTGGTCCTGCAGTGCAATTAAGCCGGTTTTGGCGTTGCCATAGTCGGGGTAATCTTTCCATTTACCTTCGGCTTTTTTCCTTTTCCAGTCGCTGGTCCATGCTTCAAAAGCTAAAATCTTTTTACCGTTGAGCCAGTGTTCAACATGTCCGTTGTTGAAAATAATTTTACTGGTGTTCCAGGTGCCAACCGGGGCTACTTTTTTTGAGGCGTTTGGCAGGTACATGGCATAATCACAGCCTGTTTTTTGCCAGTCTTCCAGTTTTTCGGGCCAGCCGGCATCGTCAATGATCTGGTATTCGGGGCCGGTTTCATAAGGGCCGTGGTATTTCGGATCTTCAACCACATGGTATATTACACCGCTGTTACTGCCTTTTTCTATCTTCCATTCCCATGAAAGCTCAAAATTGGTATAAGCTTTATCGGTTACTATATCTCCGCCGGTATCACCCTGCGCTGCACCAAGACAAACCAGGGCACCGTCAACAATGGTCCAGTTTTTTACCGGACCCTTTTTGTTGAAGCCATGCCAGCCTTTTAACGTTTTGCCATCAAATAAATTTATCCAGGTACCTTTTGCAGGAGTAGCCTGTTTAGGACGTTTAGCGTTATGAACCGGAATCCCTGACGTTTGTACGCAAACTAAGCCTGCAGCAGCCAGTGCCAAACCCAATTTTTTAAACTGTTGTTTCATAATAAGGTATTTGCTGTGATCTGTTATTTTTTGACAACCTGCATTTTTTCCGGATCCCAGAACATGGGGCTGTTATTGTAATAGCTGTCATTACACAGCAGGGCAGGGGCTGCCGCACGATAGCCAAATATCGCATCTTCAGTTACCTTGCCTTTATTGCGGATAGCCGTAAAAAAGTTCACCATATGATCATATGGCCCACCTTTGTATCCTTTTTCGGCATCATACGTGATCTCTTCGGGCGGTAGCATTTTTTTGCGTTCGGCATAACCGCTGCCTGCTTTTTTGAGTTTATCAAGATAGAATGGATCATCAGAGTCCATCACTTTATTGCGTTTAAGCGTCACTTTATCCCATGTTATATCCATTGAGCCTTCGCTGCCTACCAGTTTAAGATAAGTGGTACCGCTGGTGCCATCCACGAAGTTGCAACGTAAGGAAAGATTAAAGGCTGGATGAGCCTGCGTTTTGCCGTAATCAAAAGTGCCTAAAAGTACATCAGGTACTTCGCGGCCATCATTCCAGAAACGTAAGCCGCCGGATGCATAAATTTTATTAGGGCCAACTGAATCGGTTATAAAATGCAGGCTTGAAAAAAGGTGAACAAAAAGGTCGCCCGCCATGCCGGTGCCATAGTCGGTATAGTTTCTCCAGCGGAAAAAGCGTTTTTCATCAAACGGACGCTTTTTAGTATTGCTGATATAAGTTTCCCAATCAACAGTTTGAGGTGAGGCATCTTCAGGGATCGGGTATTGCCAAACCTCAAGCGGCGCCCGGCGGGCCCAGAAACCTTCGGCATAGTTTAATTCGCCAATAGCGCCGCTTTTTAACAGCTCGTGTGCTTTTTCATTGCCTAATGATGATACCCCCTGGCTGCCTACCTGGAAGATCATTCCTGTTTCTTTTTGCGCTTTGATCACCGCCGGCCCTTCGGTAATAGCATGCACCATTGGTTTTTCGCAATACACATGTTTACCGGCGTGCATGGCATCAACAGAAATTTGCTGGTGCCAGTGATCAGGCGTAGCAATGATTACAGCGTCAATGTCTTTACGGTTCAGGATCTCTTTGTAAACCCGGGTAGTAAAAATGTCGGCTCCCCAGCGGGTTTTAGCATCTTTTAAGCGACCGTCATACAAATCGCATACGGCTACCAGTTTGACACCGGGCACCTGCAGGGCGGTGATGGTATCCTGGGTACCCATACCACCGGCGCCAATGAGGGCGATGTTTACCTGGTCGTTAGGACTGTTGCCGATGAGGCGTTTTTGGATGGAAAAAGATTTGGCCTGGCTTTGGCTGGCTAAGAGGCCCGATCCGGCAGCTACGGCCGCGGTTGCAGTGGTTAGTTTTTTAATAAAACTGCGGCGCGAGGATTCTTGTTCGTCTTTCATAAGGATAAGGAAACAAATTTTAAATGTGATTTGCCGGAGTGTGCCGGCTGAAATTGGTTTTTAAAAATAATGAATTGACTTAACATTTTCATAATTGTAGTAATATAAAATCGGTTTAGTTACAGCGTAACGCATAGGTGGTCCATTTGGCCTGTGCTGCGTTGGGCCACCATCCTCTATCCTTCGGATAAAGAGGGTAAGAAAATATATAAACTAAAATCCCCTCTTTGCGAAGCATAGAGGGGTGGCGAGCGTAGCGAAGTCGGGGTGAGTTAACTTGTCAGCCCTGTTTCAGTATTCGTTTTTCACCCGTGTTAGTGTTAATGCATTCGGTATACAATCATTATCTTTGCCCGCGATGAGCAAAACCATAACACCGTACCATGACGAGCAGGCTACCAAAAAAGAACAGGTGGCAGATATGTTCAACAATATATCAAAAACCTATGATTTCCTTAACCATTTCATGTCGCTTGGTATTGATATCATCTGGCGTAAAAAGGCCATTAACGAATTAAAGAAGGATAAACCCAAACTGATACTTGATGTTGCTACCGGTACCGGCGATTTTGCTTTTGAGGCTTTATCTATCCTGAAACCTGAAAAAATTATTGGTGTAGATATTTCAAGGGGGATGCTTGACATCGCGGAGCAAAAAATAGCAAAACGGGGTTTAAGCGATAAATTTGCTGTAAAACTTGGCGATTCGGAAAAACTGCCGTTTGAGGGCGCGGAGTTTGACGCTGTTACGGTTGCCTACGGTGTACGTAATTTTGAAAACCTGGAAAAAGGCCTTGCTGATATAATCCGGGTGCTAAAACCCGGAGGGAAGGTGGTGGTGCTTGAGTTTTCAAAGCCTAAAGTATTCCCGGTAAAGCAGTTGTATAATTTTTACTTCAGCTATATTACCCCGGGGATTGGTAAATTGTTTAGCAAAGATGCAAGGGCGTACAGCTATTTGCCCGAGTCGGTAGCTGCTTTTCCTGATGGGCGGGCTTTTGTGGGTTTGATGGATAAAGTAGGCTTTAAGAATACCAAATGCCGGCCTTTAACGTTTGGTATCTGTTCAATATACACCGGTATTAAATGATTATAAACCGTTACCTGCTTGTAGTTGTACTTATTTTTAGCAGCAATTTATTGTTTGCTCAGCATGTACCTGCATGGGGTGGCGGTGCCGATCAGCAGGATCTGAGCTTTGGCTTCAGTTTCACGTATGTAAGCACCGATTTTAAGATCGTCAATCAACCCAATTTTCGCAACGCGTTTTTAGATGAGAACGGTGTGCAGGTTAAAGGGCCGCTTAACAGCATCAGCTCAAAAAGTTCACCGGCTTTCGGAGTAGGTTTTTTGACCCGGTACAGGATCACTGAGCACCTTGAGGTACGCACCACACCTTCATTAATTTTTGCCGACAGGGTTTTGCATTATTCTTATGTCGATCCCTCGGAAGATGTGGATAAAAAAATACAAACCACTTCGGTTGACATTCCCCTGCAATTGAAATTAAAATCAGATAGGCTGGGCGATTTCAGGGCTTATGTTGTAGGCGGCCTGAAATATACCCAGGCCATAGGCTCTAAGAAAAACTCGGATGCCAACCTTGACCTTTCGGAGAAGCTGGTTAAAAACGTAGGTGGCTTTGCCTCGTATGAGGCGGGCGTGGGTTGTGATATTTATTTTGAATTTTTTAAGCTTTCGCCCGAGATTAAGATCTCCAATTCGTTAGGCAATGTGCTGATGCGCGAGTATAACCCCTACTCGGCGCCCCTCAGCAGGTTGGGTTTACATACGATTATGTTTAGTTTGATTTTTGAGTAAGGAAGATACTTAAACATATTAAAAAACGGTGTCATGCTGAGTGTTTAAATCCGGTGGCCTCTGAAGGTAAAATGACATCTGCGTCACATGATTGCTGTAAGGAATGAAGCAATCCCCGACAGGCTGGTAACGGGCTTCATTAGTATTTGACTTACATCGTCGCGCTCCTGACCGCGCGGGGCCAGTTACTTTTGTCGCCACAAAAGTAACCAAAAAGGCTTGCAGCAGAGAGGCTTCTTTGCGCACAACCTGGCCCCATAGCCATCGGCGCGGCCTTCACCCTGCAAAACGAACAGAACCACGGCTGCAATTATTTTGCCCCGATTCGTACGCAATGCCTCTGCTTCTGCAAAAACTTGCTATGCCCCTGCAGCCGCACCGCCCAGCATCGTTCTACTCGTTTTCACCCGAAGCTGATCTGCTGCGAAAAACCGCATTTTTTATCTTGTCATGGGTAGTGATTAAATCCATGGACTCTGAAGCTCAGGATGACGGGGCCTCCTAAATCTCGCGCTCATTTATAATGAGTGCGAAAAATGGGTTTGCGTTTTCAACGCAATGATGGGGTGAGTAAAATCCTTCCTTCAAAAACATCCTTACTCCCAACCGACAATATTTTAAACTAAAAAACATAATTTCGCTGTTTATAGTTATCAATACCTATGAGTAAGATTGCCTTAATTACAGGAGCTACCGCCGGCATTGGCGAGGCATGTGCACACGTTTTTGCCCGTGAAGGCTATGACCTGGTATTAACCGGTCGCCGGTTAAACAGGTTAGAGAAACTGGCCAAACACCTGAATGATAAGTATAACGTAGAGGTTGCGGTTTCGTCATTTGATGTGCGTAACCGCGAAGATACCATTAACAACCTGGAAGCTTTGCCGGCCGAATGGAGGAAAGTAACGGTATTGGTTAACAACGCCGGTTTAAGCCAGGGGCTTGACCCCATTCAAAAAGGCAGCATTGATGATTGGGAAACCATGATTGATACCAATATTAAGGGCTTGCTGTATGTAAGTCGCGTAGTATCAAACTGGATGATAGAAAATGGTACGGGGCATATTATAAACCTTGGCTCGATTGCCGGTAAGGAAGTTTATGCCAATGGAAATGTATATTGCGCTACCAAACATGCAGTTGATGCTTTAAATAAAGGTATGCGGATCGACCTTTTACCTCATGGCATTAAGGTAACGGCGATACATCCGGGGGCTGTGGAAACCGAGTTTTCGGAGGTGCGCTTTAAGGGTGATAAGGAAAGGGCCAAAAAAGTTTATGATGGTTTTAAACCATTGGTGGCCGAAGATGTGGCCGAAACCATCTGGTTCATTGCATCACGACCGGCTCATGTTAATATTAACGATCTGGTTATCATGCCTACGGCACAAGCCAACGCAGGTACGATATTTAGGGGGTAGAGGGGAAGTCTGAAGTCGGAAAGTCAGTAAAGTCCGAAAGTAAGACAAGGCTGCTTTATTAACCAAACAAATCCTTCGGACTTTCGGACATCGGATTTCCGGACTAAAAAGAAAAACTTCCGGACTTTCCGACATCGGACTTCCGGACTAACATAAAACATATGTCATTAATTACACAAATAGACCAGGACATTAAACTGGCCATGCTTGCCAAGCAGGCAGATCGTTTGCAGGGGTTGCGTGCCATCAAATCGGCATTGCTTTTGGCTAAAACCGAAAAAGGTGCTGCCGATGAACTAACCGAGGAAGCTGAAATTAAAGTATTGCAAAAGCTGGTAAAACAGCGTAAGGAATCGGCCGATATTTATAAGGAGCAAAACCGTGACGACCTGTACCAGGTGGAAATAGCCGAAATGCTGGTTATTGAAGAATACCTTCCGCAACAAATGAGCAAGTTTGAAATTGAAGGCTACCTGGAAGAGCTTATTGGCAGGATAGGTGCTACATCCGTAAAAGATATGGGCCGCGTAATGGGTATGGCCAGTAAAGAGCTTGCAGGCAAGGCCGATGGTAAAACAATATCAGAGGTGGTTAAACAGTTATTGGGTTAAGTTTTTACCATTTAATTAATACAGCGCTTTTTGCGTAATGTTGTGTTAATGTTAATCTTGTTTAATAAAAGCTTAACATTACTACATTGGTAAATAATTACTATACTTGCTAAATGTCGTTCGTAATAAACTAATTTTACAGCGGAATAACAGGAATTTGTACTGAAAGCGATTTTGGTATAAGATAAGTTTGAAAAATTAATTTTTAATATTTTATATGGAGTTCGTGCTTAAAGAGGAACACGGTTTTAGTTACATCGATGAGGGCGAAGGAGAGGTGCTGTTACTGCTGCATGGTTTAATGGGGGCGTTGAGCAATTGGGATGGTGTTATTAATGAGTTTAAATCAAAATACAGGGTTATTATCCCCATGCTGCCTGTTTATGACATGCCGCTAATCAGTACCGGGGTAAAAAGTTTATCGAAATTTGTACATAAGTTTATAAAGTTTAAAAAGCTTAGCAATATTACCTTATTGGGTAACTCGCTTGGCGGGCATGTGGCATTAGTTTATTTAACCACGCATCCCGAAAACATAAAAGCTCTTGTTTTAACCGGTAGCTCGGGCTTATATGAAAATGCTTTCGGCGGCTCTTTCCCGCGCAGGGAAAGTATAGATTTTGTGCGCGAAAAAGTGCAATTTACATTTTACGATCCGGCTATTGCCACCGATGAGTTGGTGCTTGATGTTTTTCAGACCATTAACGACAGGCATAAGGTGATCCGCTTGCTGGCCATGGCAAAATCAGCCATCAGGCACAATATGAAAAAAGATCTGCATAAGATCACTATCCCGGTATCTTTGATCTGGGGCCGTAATGACAAGATCACCCCGCCCGAGGTAGCTGTTGAATTTCATGAGCTGTTGCCCGATTCAGAACTTCATTGGATTGATAAATGCGGTCATGCACCTATGATGGAGCACCCGGAAGAATTTAATACTTTACTTAAACAGTTTTTAGCTAAATTAGAGACCAAAGTAAATGCATAGATGATAGCACTTGACCTGATAGCTGACTCAATACCGCCGGTACACACTTCTGATACCATTCAGAAAGTGCTTGACCGAATGATTGAGTTTCGCCTCAGGCATTTGCCTATTGTAAATGAAGAGCAGTTTTTAGGTTTGCTTGCCGAGGATGACCTGATAGCCGAAAGTGATTATCAAACACCCATAGGTGCGCTGGCCCTTTCGTTGGTTAATCCCTACGTGCTGGAAGATCAGCATATTTATGATGTTATCCGCCTGTTTTATGAGCAGCAGCTTACCATTGTACCGGTGCTTGACGCTAAAAGCAACTATCTTGGGCTGATATCTATTAACGCCATTACAGAATATTTCGCAAAAATAACTTCGGTATCGCAGCCGGGAGGCATTATTGTACTGGAGATCAGTAATAAAAATAATTCGCTTGCGCACATGGCGCAGATAGTTGAGTCAGACAACGCGCAGATCCTGAGCTCCTATGTTCAGTCCTTTCCCGATTCAACCCGGATGGAAGTTACCCTTAAGGTTAACAAGCTGGATATTTCGGCCATAACTGCCAGCTTCCTTCGGTATGAGTATGATATCAAAGCAACCTTTAATCATACCGATATCAACGATACCACCCGCGACAGGTATGATTCGCTCATGAATTACCTTAATTTGTAGTCTTAAGTCGGAAGTTTTAAGTCCTGGGCCTAAAGTCTTAAGTCGATATCGTGGATTATTTTACCAAATATTGAGACTTAAAACTTAAGACTACTGACTTAAAACTTAAACCAAATTATAAGCCTGCGCAAACATCACTGCATCATAATTATTTTTCAGGTGCAGTTTGTTCTTGATGTTTTTACGGTGCGTTTCGGCCGTAGCCGGGGCAATGAACAGCTTCGCGCTGATCTCCGCCGAGCTCATTCCCATGGCAATATATTTCAGAATTTCTTTTTCGCGCCGTGTAAGTGTTAAAAATAACAGGTTATTATGGCGTAAAAAAGCGATCTCATTCATAAGCCGATTTACCTTGGTGGTGATATGATGCACAGGATCAAGCCTGCTGGCTATAGTTAGCATGTATGTAGCATCGCCTGCTTCATTGCGTGCAAAAACCTTGGTATTGCTCACAAACAATTGCCACTCCGGGTTATCAGGTACACGTACCTGCTGAAAGTAGGATACCTGCTCCTGTGTTTTGCTTTTTATCAGGTGCAAAATTTTAGGTACGTACTCGTCGCTGTCTTCAGTGTTAAAATATTTCAGGTGATATGTTTCAGGGCCCATGGCCTGCAGTTCGCCGAGCGTGGTACCCAGTATATCGAGGCCTACACTGTTCATATACACTATCTGCAGCGTTTCAACCTCATGAATTATTAATGCAGAAGGAAGGTCATCAGCTATTGACTGTATATCCGATAGTTTTTGGGTAAAAGTTTTATCCATCAATAAAATAACCGTTGTTTAAATATTGGTAAGGTAGGCCAAAATAGTTAAACTTAATTATTTTACTTTGAAGTTATTTATCTGTTAAAGCAATTAAAATGGCTTTATTAGGAAATATAAGCAAACAATAGTGCACAATTTACCATTATAAGAAAAATGTATGGTGGATGGATTGTAGGGTTTAGTTTATGCCGGTATTAATTATTTATGCCTTGCTGCAATTAATGTACTTTCAAAGTTCGATATTCGCTTTTTTAAAAAATGAAAATAGCAGTTTACGGCAGGCCGTTTAATGAGCCATCTGTTTTACCTTTTATACAGCAGGTTTTTGATAACCTTGCATTGCATGGCGTTGATATTTATGTACACCAGCAACTCCACGAATATTTGCAGGATAAACTAACCACAGTGCAATATAAAGTATTGCGCCCGGCCGAAACCTTAAAAGGCTTTATTGATATTTTTATAACGCTTGGAGGCGATGGTACCCTGCTTGATACGGTTACCTTGATTCGCGATTCGGGAATCCCTGTTATTGGTATTAACTTTGGCCGCCTGGGCTTTTTGGCCAGTGTTAATAAAAGTGATATTACGGCAGCCATTCATGCCGTGGTGAACAGGCAGTTTACCTGCGATTGCCGCGAGCTCCTTACTGTTGATTCGAACCCCAATGTTTTTGGCAGCAATAATTTTGCCCTTAATGATGTAACCATTCATAAACGCGATGATGCCGCCATGATCATAACGCACGTGTTTTTGAACGATGAGTTTTTAAATTCATACTGGGGCGATGGTATTATCATCTCAACATCAACCGGCTCAACAGCTTATTCATTAAGCTGCGGAGGGCCCATTATTTTCCCGCAGTCAAACAGCATAGTGGTAACCCCGGTATCACCTCACAACCTTAACGTGCGGCCTATAGTGATCCCTGACACCAGTAAGCTTTGTTTTGAGGTGGAAAGCCGCAGCGCTAATTATATCATCTCCTGCGATTCGCGGACGGAAGTTTTAGATCAAACAGTTAAGTTTCATGTTCAAAAAGCCAGTTTTCAGTTAAATTTAATTCGCCTTAGTAATGAAAGCTATTTAACTACGTTAAGGAATAAACTGCTTTGGGGCCTTGATGCCCGTAATTACTAAATTTGATTAATGCCTAAATTTTTACTTTTTGCCATATTCTTGTTTTTAACTTATCAGCTGCAGGCCCAAACCTGGGAAATAGGCGGATCGATAGGCGGTGCGGGGTACATAGGTGATCTTAACCCCAATAACCCTGTTAAAATAAGCGGCGTTTCGGCGGGTATCTTTGGTAAAAGAAATTTTAATGGCTATTTTTCAGCTAAACTGAATATTGGTGTTGGTAATATATCGGCTTATGATAACCGGTCCGGCTACCAGCAGTTTCGTGATCGTAACCTTAACTTTAAAGATCAATTGCGGGAGGTAAGTCTTATTGGCGAGTTTAACTTTATGAACTATATCCCCGATGCCGGACGAAACAAATACACACCTTATATATTTACAGGTATTGGCGTTGCATCTTACGCGCCGCGTGCACAGGATTTTGACGGTCGTGAGATTAGCTTAAGGCAGCTAAAAACCGAAGGCCAGGCTAAGCCTTATGGCAATAACACCGTCGTAATCCCCTATGGTTTAGGTATCAAGTATAATTTATCCGGTAAGTTTACAGTTATGGCCGATATGGGTTACCGCTATGCATTTACAGATTACCTGGATGATGTAAGCGGTGTATATGCTGATAAAAGCAAAATGACCACAACCGGCGCTTTACTCTCTGATCGTTCGGGCGAAAAAACCGGCAATTATATTGGCACCGTTGGTTCTCAGCGCGGCGACTTTAAATCGCATGATACCTACTTCTTCCTTAACTTTACAATCTCATTTACTTTTGTAACAGCAAACTGCTACTTCTAATTACATCAGGCCTGTAACAAATGTTGTGGATTTATTGCGTCTCTTTAGATAATAATTCAATATTTAATTCGTTTTAAATTTAAAATACAATATTTAATTCTGTTTTTATATTGTATTTTGAAATTTAGTATTATAATTGATTATTAACCTAAAATCTTTAAAGTCATGGCCGAATTAAACTCATCTCCCCAAAATGGCGGCGGAAAGCACAAACGCAAAAAAATAAACGCCCGCGTTGATCTTACTGCAATGGTCGATCTGGCATTCCTGCTTATTACCTTTTTTATCATGACCACCACGCTGGCTAAACCAAAAGCTATGGATTTGGCTATGCCAGATGACGGCGGCGACGGAATGCCGGTTCCGGCAAGCCGAACACTGACTGTTGTTTTGGGCAAAAATAATAAGGCCATGTATTTTCTGGGCGAGCTTAAAAATCCGATCATTGCACCTTCGGTAACCGATTTTTCAGCCAATGGCATTCGCAGGGCCATCATCGAAACCAATAAAAAAGTACACGACGGCTCGGGCAAAAGCATGATAGTATTGGTAAAACCAAGCGATAAATCACAATACAGCAATTTGGTGAGTACGCTTGATGAGCTGGCTATTACCGGCATTCAGCAATACGCTATAGTTGATATTATGCCCGCCGATGTTGACGCGCTTAAACAAAAAGGAATATAAAAGTGTAACGCAATTGTAAGCAAATTTACAGGCGGTTTTTTGAGGCCGGCAGCTTTCATTATCAGGCAGATAATGGCTGCCGGCTTTTTTATTTTTTGAGCTTTAAACCAAAAATTATGAAAAATCATGGTTTTGATAGCTGTTTAGGCAGTTTTAATATATTATTCGCAATAACATTTTCTTTTAACGCGGGATACTAAAAAAATACAAAGTAAGTTTTACCTTTGTACCCTGAAAAATCCGTCAATTTGCGTGACAAAAATGGCAGATGCAGGTAATTAATAATTGATTAGTCTAACAACCGAATATCGCAGACCATAGTATTGATGAAAAATTTTACACAGGTGTGTTTGTACAGGGTGGCTTTTGATAAAGAGTAATATGGATTATTTGGATCAGATTGATTTGTCGAGACTACCACAGCACGTAGCTATTATTATGGATGGCAACGGGCGTTGGGCAAAAGGGAAAGGCAAATTAAGAATATTTGGCCATCACAACGGTGTAACATCTGTTAGGGATGTTGTTGAGGGGGCCGATAAATTAGGTATTAAATATATCACCTTATATACATTTTCGTCCGAAAACTGGAACCGCCCTAAGCTGGAGGTTATGGCTATTATGGAGTTAATGGTAACCACTATTCATAAAGAGGTTCCCGGCTTTATGAAGAACAACATCAGGCTAAATGCCATCGGCGATCTGGACACATTGCCCGAAAAATGTCTTCGCGAACTTAATAACGCTATTGAAACAACAGCCGGTAATACCGGTGTTGTGCTTACGCTTGCTTTAAGCTATAGCTCGCGCCGCGAAATTGTACGGGCCGCAAAAAATATAGCCATAAAGGTAAAAAACGGCGAGTTGAATGCGGAAGATATTAATGAAGAGGTTTTTGAACAAAACCTTTTTACAGGCGATATGCCAAACCCCGAACTGCTGATCAGAACCAGCGGTGAATACCGTATAAGTAATTATTTATTATGGCAGATTGCTTACGCCGAGTTGTATTTTACAACCAAATTATGGCCCGATTTCAGGAAAGAAGACCTGTATGAAGCAGTGATCGATTTCCAGAAACGCGAGCGCCGTTTTGGCTTAACAAGTGAGCAGGTGAACTAAATTTTTACTTTTAACAAATTTTAACAACTGTATAAATTATTTTTAGCCCACTAAAATATTCGAATGTATAAATTTCTTTTTGCTATTCTTTTCTCGGTTTTGGCTACTACGGCTTTCGCCCAGATATCCAATGGGCCGAGGCCTACGCTTACAAAATCGATACCGGCTGATAGTTTAAGTTATCTTAATCCTAAAGATTATATTATTGGTGGCATTTCTGTTAGTGGCGCAAAATATCTTGATAAAGACATCCTGATCCAGTTATCCAAATTAACCAAAGGCGATCGTATCAACCTGCCTGGCGAGCGTAATGCCGAGGTAATTAAAACCTTATATCAACAGGGCTTATTTGATGATGTTCAGTTAAACATCACCAAAATTAATATGGATACGATTTACCTGGAGATTGCCGTATTGGAGCGTCCGCGTTTATCACGCATGCACTTAACCGGCATCCGCAAAGGTGAGATTGAGGATGTTCAGAAAAAATTGAACGACCGTGTAGGCAAGATCGTAAATGAAAACCTCATCAGCACAACAACAGCTATTATTAAAAAACATTTTAACGAAAAAGGTTTCTTAAACACTACCGTTACCATTACCCAGCGTAAAGACCAGGGTGATGTTAACAGCGTTATACTGGATGTTGCCATCGATAAAAAGACCAAGGTTAAAATAAACGATGTTATTTTTGAAGGCAACAAGGCATTTAGCACCGGAACCCTGCGTGGTTTTTTAAGTAAAACCCGTAAACGTAAATGGTATAACCTGTTTGGTTCAAAGAAATTTAAACAGGATAAATACGAAGAAGATAAACAAAACCTGGTTGAAAAAATGCAGGCCAGGGGATACCGTGATGCCGAGATCCTGAGCGATTCTGTATGGAAACATGACGATGAAACCGTAAATGTAAAGCTAAAAGTATATGAAGGCCCTAAATATTACTTCGGTAATGTTAAGTTTTCGGGTAATGCCAAGTATACCACCGATTTGTTAAACAGGATCCTTCACGTTAAAAAAGGTGACGTATTTAGCGAAGACGAATTGAACAAACGTTTAAGCGGCCCAACTCCGGGCAATGATGATATTTCATCTTTATACCTTAATGACGGCTACTTAACCTTTAATGCCGATCCGGTACAAACAAGGGTTTATAATGATACTGTAGATGTTGATGTGAGGATTTATGAGGGCCCTCAGTATACTATTAACCGCGTTATGTTAAAAGGTAACGATGTTACCAACGATAAGGTGGTAATGCGTGAGATCCAGACTAAGCCCGGTCAAAAATTCAACAAAGACCTGCTGATCCGCAGTGCGCGTGAAATTGGCCAGCTGGGCAACTTTGACGAGCAAAAAACCGAACCTAAACCAACCAACATCAATCCGCAGGATGGTACTGTTGATTTGGTTTACAACGTAGTTGAAAAACCTTCAGACCAGATCGAGCTTTCGGGTGGTTTTGGTGGCGGCCAGTTGGTAGGCACCTTGGGTTTAACCTTTAATAACTTCTCTATCCGTAATATTTTCCACCTTAAAGCTTACAAGCCGCTGCCAAAAGGCGATGGTCAGAAACTGAGCTTAAGGGGGCAATCGAGCGGGCGTACTTATCAAAACTTCTCGTTCACATTTTCCGAGCCGTGGTTAGGCGGTAAAAAGCCAATCTACTTTGCATTGTCGGCTTATACACAGGGAAGCTCAACCGGTCAGTACTATCCAAAATCAAGTCCTTACTATAATAAGTTGCGTATTAATGGTATTGGGGTTACGTTAGGTAAACGTTTGAAATGGCCTGACAACTATTTCCAGTTAAACTACTCGCTTAACTTTGACCATTACAGTCTTGATAACTATGGTGGTTACCTGTTTACCAATGGTACATCATATAATATTAAGTTAACCCAGGAGTTAACCCGTAACTCTATTGACGCGCCTATCTTCCCGACACAGGGTTCAAATATTAAATTTACTGTACAGGCTACGCCGCCATACTCATTGTTTAACAATATAAACTATAAAATAGCTACTCCGGAAGAGCGTTACCATTTTGTTGAGTATTATAAATTTAAATATGATGCGCAGTGGTTTTCAAAACTGGTAGGTAAATTTGTATTGATGTCGCAGGTAAGGTTTGGTTTCCTTGGCCAGTACAATCACCAGGTTGGCCCATCACCGTTTGAACGCTTTAAATTAGGTGGCGACGGTATGCAGAGCTATCAGTTTTTACAGGGTAGCGAGATCATCGGTTTACGCGGTTACCAAAACTTCTCGATAGTGCCTGAAGGCTCCAACGAAACTCAAAATAATAATACAGGTAGTGCGATCTACAATAAATACACACTGGAGCTTCGCCATCCGGTTATCGCAAGCCAGTCGGCAACAATTTTCTTGCTGGCCTTTGCCGAAGGCGGTAACGCATGGAACCAGTTTAGCCAGTTTAATCCGTTTAACGTAAGGCGTTCGGTAGGTGTGGGCGCAAGGATATTTTTGCCTATATTTGGCTTACTGGGGCTAGATTATGGTTATGGCTTTGACAAAATACCGGGACAACCGGATGCTAATAAAGGCCAGTTCCATTTTACAATTTCTCAGAGTTTATCCGGCGGATTTAATTAATTTGCGTACCGAATATATGAAGAAGATAATTTTAGTAGCCTTTTTAACGTTAACTGCTTTTGCAGGCGCCTATGCGCAACGTTTTGCTTATGTTGATTCGGAGTATATATTAAAGCACATGCCTGAATATGCTTCATCACAAAAGCAATTAGCTGCATTATCTGATCAGTGGCAGAAGGAAGTTGATGGCCGTTTTCAGGAAATTGACCGTCTGTACAAAGCCTACCAGGCCGACCAGGTGTTGATGACCCCTGATATGAAAAAACGTCGTGAGGCTGAAATTGTAGAAAAAGAAAAGGCGGCGAAAGATTTTCAACGCCAGAAGTTTGGTCCGGATGGCGAGCTTTCACAAAGAAGCACAGCGCTGATTAAACCAATTCAGGATAGGGTGTCTAAAGCTGTACAAGCAATTGCCGAAGGCGATAACCTGGATATGATTTTTGATAAAAACAGCGAGGTTATTATGTTATATGCTAACCCGCGGTATGATAAAAGCGCGGATGTTATAACCAGATTAGGACTAAAACCCGGGGTATTTGCTAAATAATTTGAATTAAAATAAATCGAACTATTATTTAAACACAGAAAAAGGAAAATGAAAAAACTATTTAAAGTTGCCTTAGTTGCAGTAGGTTTGTTATTTGCGGGCAGCTTTGCAAATGCTCAGACTAAGATCGGCCACATCAACTTCAATCAGCTGATTGATATGATGCCCGAAACTAAAACTGTAACTGCTTCGATCCAGGCTTATCAAAAAACATTTATTGATCAGCTTACTACAATGAATAATGAGTACCAGACAAAAGGCCAGGACTACCAGTCAAAAAGGGCAAGCATGACCGATGCTGTACGTACTGCTAAAGAAAACGAGCTTACCGATATTCAAAAACGTATGAATGATTACCAAAACAATGCCCAGCAACAGGTTGATGCTAAAAGGCAGGAATTAGGTAAACCGCTTATTGATAAAGCTACCCAGGCAGTACAGGCTGTAGCTAAAGAAAAAGGCTATGCTTATGTATTGGATTCATCACAGATCACTTTATTGGTATCTCCTGATGCTGATGACCTGATGGCAGCTGTGAAATTAAAATTAGGTTTGAAATAAGAAATACAAAAGACATAAAAAAAGCGCCCTGATTAAACGGGACGCTTTTTTTATGTTTGCCATTTAAATTACACATTGTTATTTTAGCCGGGGTAAGGGTAGCTGTCAAATGTTCCTGTTCATTGTAAGCTCTCCCAAGGTTAGTTCATGAGTAATTTGCTGATACACGTTACAAAAACAAAAAGATAATTATTATCCATTATTAAACACAGGACACAAAACAAAATGAAAAAACTATTTAAAGTCGCCTTAGTTGCAGCAGGTATGTTGTTCGTGGGTAGTTTCGCTAAAGCGCAAACAAAAATAGGTTATGTTAATTTTAGCCAGGTTATTGACCAGATGCCTGAAACTAAAACTGTTTCTACAACATTACAGGCCTATCAAAAAACATTCATTGATCAGTTAACTACTATGAACAATGAGTTACAAACCAAGGGTGCCGATCTGGAAAAAAACGGTTCAACTTTGACAGATGCTGCCCGTTCGGCAAAAACTTCTGAATTGCAGGATATTCAGAAACGCATGAACGATTACCAAAACAACGCACAGCAACAAGTTGATGCTAAAAAACAAGAATTAGGCAAACCTATTATCGATAAAGTTAGCCAGGCTGTACAAGCGGTAGCTAAAGAAAAAGGTTACGCTTATGTATTGGATTCATCACAGGTTAGCATGATCGTATCTCCTGCAGGCGACGACCTGATGGCTGCCGTGAAATTGAAATTAGGTTTAAAATAAAATCACCTTTAAGTAAATTATACAAAAGCGCCCCGTAATTACGGGGCGCTTTTTTTATGTTTGTATATGTCAAATCAACCAATTGGTATTTTTGATTCGGGTTATGGCGGGCTAACAGTGTTCCGTTCTATCATTGAACAACTGCCCGGCTATGATTATATTTATATGGGCGATAATGCCCGTGCTCCCTATGGTAACCGCTCATTCAGCACCATACACCAGTATACCTGGGAATGCGTGCAGTGGATGTTTGACCAGGGATGCCCCTTAGTGATCCTGGCGTGTAATACGGCATCGGCCAAGGCATTACGTACCATTCAGCAGCAGGACCTTAAACAGATAGATAATCCGTCGAAAAGGGTATTGGGCGTTATCCGCCCTACGGCCGAGGTTATTGGCGATTATACTAAAACCAAAGAGATTGGGGTGCTTGGTACAAAGGGCACCGTACAATCTGGCTCATACCTGCTCGAGATCCAGAATTTTTTCCCCGACATAAAAGTTTACCAGCAGGCCTGTCCGCTTTGGGTGCCGTTAATTGAAAACGGGGAATACGATAAACCCGGTGCGGATTTTTTTGTGCAGCTGTACCTGGACCAAATCATGGCACAATCGCCCAACATCGATACCATTTTGTTGGCTTGCACACATTATCCTATTATCCAGGACAAAATAAAAGCACATTTGCCCGAACGCATTAATGTTATAAGGCAGGGCGATATCGTGGCTAAAAGCCTTGTTAGTTATTTAAACCGCCACCCCGAAATTGAGCAAAAGCTTAGTCGGAACGGCGAAAATAAGTTTTATACCACTACCGATGATACTGCCGATTTTGACCATCATGCTTCGTTGTTCTTCTCGGCCCCGGTAAAATCAACGTTTATATCGGCAAATGATTTGGTGAAGTGTTGAACCGTGATTTCTATGATTATAGGATGATCATGATACAGAGCTTCAGGCGTTGATATATCAGGCAATCCTTAAATCAGGTAAATCATGGTTCTCCTATCAACTTAATATATAATTTAATCATTCTAAATAACTCAACATTTAGTAAGTTTGCACCCTTAAGCAAATATTCCTGTTGAACTATTATTTTACATATTTTATTGCAGCAATCGGGTTGTTCAGTTTTTCGGCCTTTTTCGCTTTATTCGGTGTATATGCCGAGCGTAAAATATCAGCGTTTATACAAGACAGGCTCGGTCCAACGGAAACAGGAAAATATGGTTCGCTGCAAACGCTGGCCGATATTTTAAAAATGCTCCAGAAGGAGCTGATCGTCCCGGCAGCGGCAGATAAGTGGTTGTTTATGCTGGCGCCGGCGGTAATATTCATTGCTGTATACCTCGGTTTCGCTGCGCTACCCTGGGCCCCCGGGCTTATTCCTTCAAAAACAAATATCGGTCTCTACTATATTTTTGCCATTATTTCTATCGAAACGTTAGGAATTTTGATGGCAGGCTGGGGATCAAATAACAAATACTCTATCCTGGGCGCTATGCGTTCGGCGGCTCAGATCATTTCGTACGAAATCCCCGCAGGCTTTGCCATTATAGCTGTTGTGATGATAGCACAAACGCTCGACTTGCAGGTGATCTCTGCTCAGCAGGGCATTTTGGCTACTGAAAAGATAAAATTTGCCGGTTTTTGGGATGTATCTCAGATAGGTGGTTTATTTAGCTGGAACGTATTCCGTGCACCACATTTGCTCATCGCATTTGTGATCTATTTTATAGCTTCACTGGCCGAAAGTAACCGTGCGCCTTTTGACATTCCGGAGGCGGAATCGGAGTTGGTAGCCGGTTTTCATACCGAGTTTACGGGGATCCGCTTTGCGCTGGTATTTTTGGCCGAATATTCGATGATGTTCCTGGTATCCATGATAGCAGTAATATTGTTTTTAGGTGCCTGGAATACGCCGCTGCCCAACATAGGCGGCGTTAAATTGGCAACATGGACTACCAATGTGCCTTGGGGGATATTATGGGTAGTAATAAAAACATTAGGCCTGGTGGGTGTTCAAATGTGGATCAGGTGGACATTGCCCCGCCTGCGGGTTGACCAGCTCATGAACCTTTGCTGGAAGGTATTGACCCCGGCGGCTTTCGCTTGTATGCTGATATCGGGCGTGTGGAGGTTGTGGTTAATGTGATTTTTGATTTCGGATGTTCGATTTCGGATTTGGAAAAGTTGAAATATAGAATTTATTAAAATATAAAATAACGGATTTAACGGAGAGAAAGGCAATATCCTGGTAATCCTAAAATCCTAAAAATCATGGTTCAGAAAGTAATAAAAGCGTTTACAACGGCATGGAAAGGTTTAAGCCTTACCATACACCACCTTTTTGCGGGTAATGGCAAAAGGGAGATTGTGACCGTGAGCGACAGCAATTACTTTAAACAATTGGAACATGGCACCAATACCATCCAATATCCTAAGCAACAACTGCCGGTACCTGAAGTGGGCCGGTACCAATTGGACGTGGAAATGGATGACTGTATCGTATGTGATCTGTGCGCCAAGGTTTGCCCCGTTAATTGTATCGATATTGAATCGATCAAGGCTACGGAAGCTATCGGCCAAACATCCGACGGCACTACCAAACGTTTGTATGCAGCCAAGTTTGATATTGATATGGCCAAGTGTATGTATTGTGGGTTGTGTACTATTGTGTGCCCAACTGAATGCATTACCATGACCAACCAGTACGATAAAACAGTTTTTCAGCTAAGCGATCTGGTTTACCAGTTTTCGGATATGACGCCCGAAGATGCCGCCGAAAAGCGTGCCCTTTTTGACAAACAACAGGCCGAAAAACAGGCTGCCAAATTAGCCGCCATGAAACAAAAGGAGGGTGGGGCATGACCTTGATGCGGGTGTTGTTTTATCTGATGAGTTTTATCGCGGTTGGCTCGGCGCTATATGCTGCTTTAAGTAAAAACCTGGTCAGGAGTATTTTTATATTTTTTGTGACCTTGTTTGCATTAGCTGGCTTGTATGTAATTGCCCTTGCCGATTTTGTTGCCGTAACGCAAGTGGTAATTTATGTGGGAGGCATTTTGGTGTTAATCCTTTTTGCATTTATGCTTTCTGGTCGTGAAACGCTAAATGTGATAGAGCAACACAAAGGAAAATTCATTAACATGGCTAAAGTACCGGCGGTTATACTGGCTGCGTTGTTTTTAGCGGTGATTGTAAACATTATCCTTAAAGCCGATGCTGATAACCTGCCATGGGTAAAACAGGCCATCGCACAAAAAAATGAGACAACGCCAATCTCTTCAACTATAGATAATATAGGCGTTAACCTCATGACCACCTACCTGCTGCCTTTTGAAGCCATTTCTGTTTTATTGCTGATGGCTTTGGTAGGTGCGGCGCATTTATCACGTAAGGAGGGCAGAGCATGATAACGTTAACCGATTTTTTACTGGTAGGCGCGTTATTGTTTTGTACAGGCATGTACATGATTGTATCCAAACGTAACTCGATACAAGTATTAATAGGTATTGAACTGATGCTGAATGCTGCCATTTTAAACCTGGTAGCTTTTGGTAAATATGATAAGCTGAATAACGGCGGACAGGTGTTCGCCTTGTTTGCTATTGTGCTGGCCGCGGCAACAACAGCGGTTGCGCTGGCCATCGTCCTGAATGTTTACCGGCGATATAAAACCATTGACCCGGATGAGATTAAAAATTTGAGGGATTAAAATATTGTAGAGACGCATAATTGCGCCTCCCGCAGGACAAGCGGATATGTACATTCGGAGACGCAATTATGCGTCTCTACAGAGAAGATAAAAAAACTAATTGGGCACCGCGCTTTTACATACCGATCCAACCATCATCAGCTACACCATTGCAGCTGTGGCTTTGCCGCTGTTTGCTGCTTTGATCAATTTTTGCCTGCCTGTAAAAAGTAAGGCAGCTGGCTGGATCTCAACCCTGACTATTTTGGTTGGTTGTGTATTATCGGCTATGGTATTTGCAGCGGTTTGGAACCGGCAACCTTTGCATACACAAACACTTTGGTTTACCATTGGTAACACCAAAGTTTTCGCGGGGATCTTGCTTAATAACCTCTCGGCGATGATGTTGCTGCTGGTATCGCTGATTGCCTTGCCGGTACATATCTACTCTACGGCATACATGAAGCACGACGACAGGTACAGTCGCTATTTTACCTACCTCAGTTTCTTTTGTTTCAGTATGCTTGGTTTGGTTGTGGTAGATAGCCTGGTGTTGTTTTATGCTTTCTGGGAGTTGGTGGGCTTTTCGTCATACCTGCTTATCGGTTTTTGGTTTACCAGGGATAAAGCCGTACAGGCCAATAAAAAAGCCTTTATCATGAACCGTATCGGAGACATCGGTTTGCTAAGTGCTATCATTATCCTATTTGCCCAGTTCCATACGTTCGATATTGCTACGCTTTTCATTAATGATAACCTGGTATTTAAATCGGCTATTCATGATGGTTTGTGGATCTCTGCCTCAGGGCAGATTCCTGCTGTATGGCAATACGTGGCCTGCATTGGTGTATTTATGGCTGTTGCGGTCAAATCGGCACAATTCCCGTTGCATACCTGGCTACCTGATGCCATGGAAGGGCCGACGTCAGTTTCGGCGCTGATCCACGCGGCTACTATGGTTGCTGCCGGGGTGTTTTTACTGGGCAGGGTTTATCCCTTGTTTACTGATAGTGAGTTAACTGTTTTGGCTGTTATTGGTTGCTTTACCGCTTTCATGGCCGCCACTATCGCGCTTACGCAAAACGATTTGAAACGGGTGCTTGCTTACTCAACCATATCGCAACTGGGTTATATGATCCTTGCGATGGGGGTTGGAGCTTATGGCTCTTCTTTATTCCATTTAGCCACGCATGCTTTCTTTAAATGTTTACTGTTTTTGGTGGCCGGCGTGGTGATCCACGAAATGCAGCATATCAGGGAGGAAAATGATCTGGATATCGACCCGCAAAATATTCAGTACATGGGTGGCTTGCGTAAAAAGCTGCCATTAACTTTTATTGTTGCTATTGTTGGTTCTCTGGCGCTTATCGGTATTCCGCTTACTTCAGGCTATCTGTCAAAAGATGGCATCCTGATCCAGGCTTTTGAATGGAGCGAGGGAAGGAGCGCATGGCTTAAACTGATCCCGGCAGGTGCATTATTTACCAGTTGGCTTACTGCCTTTTACGTATCAAGGTTAATAGTGAAAGTATTTTTCGGAGAGTTTCGCTTGTTGAAACATCACCCTGACATTAAACTACATATCAGCGATGGAGGTTGGCAATATCGTGTGCCATTGATCCTGCTGGCGGTTTGCAGTTTGTTCCCCTTATTTTCGCTTAATCCTTTCTTTTATGAAAAAGCGTGGCTATTCGAAAGCTTAAAACCTGCCGAATTTATGGCCCGCGAAAATATCTACCATACCATTATTCCGATAGGGGTGAATATTTTAAGCGTTTTTGTAATGTACGCGGCCTATGCTATCTACGTAAAAAGAAATACGTTCTCGTTTCCGCAAACTGGCTTCTTTTACCGCTTATCCTATAATCAATGGTATCTGGATAAGATCTATAAAAAAGTAATCGTAAAACCTATACTTGGCCTGGGTAAAACCTGCTTCTGGTTCGACAGGAATATTATTGACGGACTCATCCATTCAATTGAACGGCTGAGCAGGAAGGTGGCAGACCTTACCGCCTGGTGCGATAAATATATTGTCGACGGATTTTTGCATTTAATGGCTGCATTAGTGCAAAGTATTGGCAATTTTGCACGTAAGTTTCAAAACGGCAAGGTGCAGTATTACCTGTATAGTATGCTGCTCATTGTGTTGGTACTCTTTATTTTAAAAATACTGATCTGAATTTAATGAACCTACTAACCCTACTCATATTTATACCTGTACTGTTTGCGTTGGTGATCGTATTGCTGCCATCGTCGGTTCGGGGGAGTTTTAAATATATTACCCTGCTGGCTACGCTTTTGCAGCTGGGTATCAGCATCGCGATCTACCTTAACTTTAAAACAGGTGCGGCAACGGCAGGTAT
The DNA here is from genome assembly GCF_014643835.1 of Mucilaginibacter rubeus. Classification (GTDB taxonomy): domain Bacteria; phylum Bacteroidota; class Bacteroidia; order Sphingobacteriales; family Sphingobacteriaceae; genus Mucilaginibacter; species Mucilaginibacter rubeus. Next base: position 70,861 of record NZ_BMKD01000003.1, read on the forward strand.
TAACCATGAAGACCAGTTTCAGTTTGTACAGAAACTGCCATGGATTGCCCTTAACCTGGGCAGCATGGGCAAAATGCAGATAGATTATTTTGTAGGGATAGATGGCATTTCGGTAACCCTATTGGTAATGTCGGCACTGGTGATGGTGGTTGCTACGCTGGCCTCCTGGGAAATCAAGAGCAATCTCAAAGGTTTCTTCCTTTTGTTTTTACTGTTGGATATGGCCGTGATGGGTGTATTCTGCGCGCTGGATTTCTTCCTGTTTTACCTGTTTTATGAGCTCATGTTGCTGCCCCTTTATTTCCTGATTGGGATGTGGGGCGGTGTGCGCCGGGAATATGCGGCTATCAAGTTTTTCCTGTATACCCTGTTTGGTTCGGTGTTTATGCTGCTGGTGATGGTTGGTTTATACCTTTCGGTAAACGATCCCGCAACCGGAAGCCATACCTTCAATATTATCCAGATGATGAACCCGGCTAACTATGCCCAGGGTTCGGTATTTTCAGTGGCGGCACATCAAACTATATTGGGGATGCCTGCGCGTACGGTTGGTTTTGTGGTATTGTTTATTGCATTTGCCATCAAAGTGCCGGTTGTGCCTTTACATACTTGGTTGCCCGATGCGCACGTTGAAGCGCCTACACCGGTATCTATCATTCTTGCTGGGGTGTTGCTTAAAATTGGTGGCTATGGCATTATTCGTATCTGCCTCGGGATTTTCCCGGAGATAGCTTCTTCCGGAGCTTTTTGGCTCGGTTTAATAGGCGTTGTTTCGATATTATATGGCGCCTGCAACGCCCTGGCCCAGCGCGATCTGAAGCGGATGATCGCTTACTCATCGGTATCGCACATGGGTTTTGTGTTACTGGGCATTGCCTCGCAAACTGCCGAAGGTGTAAGCGGTGCGGTAATGCAGATGATAAGCCATGGCTTTTTATCATCAATGCTGTTCTTTTTGGTGGGCGTGGTTTATAACCGCGTGCACGACAGGGATATTTATCATTTCCGCGGGTTGGGCACTCAGATGCCTCAATATACAGCCTTTGTTATGGTGGCTTTCTTTGCCTCACTGGGGCTGCCGGGCTTTTCGGCATTTGTGGCCGAAGCATTTACACTGGCGGGTACATTTAAATCGCCCACGGTTAACGGTTTGCTGCCATACTGGATGGCTGTTTGCGGTTCGGTAGGGATCCTGTTGGGAGCGGCTTATTTCCTGTGGACGCTGCAGCGCATGTTCTTCGGAAAAGTATCACTTAAAGGCGGCGAGGTTTGGAAAATAGCACTTACCGATGTAAGCATCCGCGAAAAGCTGGCGCTGATACCACTTGCCGCTGCAGCATTGGCTTTAGGTTTGATGCCGTCGTTGGTGTTTGGAAAAATCAATGATTCGGTATTGGCATTGATACAGTTTTTACAGGCTAAATAAAAAAATAGTGTTTCAACATAAATTCATTTATGGAAAAGTGCATACACCTGCATCTTTTATTTACGCTGCCCCCGGCAACCCGGGCATAAGCGAAATAACAGATGGTATGTATTTAACCGAAGGAATTATGTTTAAAAAATTATCTATCGCAGCAGCATTGCTTTTTATCGCTGCAGCAACAAGGGCCGATGAAGGCCAGAAGGTAGCCTCAAAAGTTCAGAAAGTAACCGTGTTTTTGAACGGGGCGCAGGTAAGTCGTACAGCGTTAGTCAATATCAGCCCCGGCACATCAACGCTGGTGTTTGAAAACCTGTCGCCTGGAATTGATGTGCAGAGTATCCAGGTAAATGCAGGCGGCGATTTTACCATTCTTTCGGTTAATCACGAACTTGATTTTGCCGATAATGACATCAGGCAAAAAAACATACAGGCTATTGAGGCGAAGGTAAAACTGGTAAGAAACAAAATAGCCTTGCAAAATAACATGCTCTCTATTTACCAGGAAGAAGCTAATACACTGGCTAAAAACCCGGTGAGCAACGGTACTAATGTTGCGCTGGATCCGATCAGGCTGAAACAGACACTCGACTTTCAGACAGCTCGCTTAAACGAGATCAAAAAGAATCAGCAAGCCGTAAATGATCAGATAGATTTGTTTAACGACGAGCTGGAAGATTATAACAAACAAATTGCAGAGATAAACAAAGCAGGTGTTAAAACAACCAGTAATGTTTTGGTCACCGTATCGGCAAAAGTTGCGTTGCAGGCAAATTTTACTTTAAGTTATCTGGTGCGAAACGCCAACTGGTTCCCTACCTACGATATCCGTGCTAAAAATGTGAACAGTCCAATAACTATCGTTTACAAAGCCAACGTGTCGCAAAAAACGGGTGAGGACTGGAAAAGCGCTAAGCTTACCTTATCAACCGGTAACCCAAGCGTAAATGGGGCGAAGCCCGAGCTTACGCCTACCTATCTTAACTTCGGTATGTACTATTCAGGTACTGGTGTTCCAATAACTAAAGTAATGGGTAGAATAGTGAGCAGGGATGATAACAGCTCCATCCCTGGTGTAAGCATCAGGGTAAAAGGTACATCAATAGGGGCCGTAAGTGATGCCGGTGGAAATTACAGCATCCAGATCCCTAACGCCAATGCTGTGCTTACTTATAGTTTTATTGGATATGAAACATTAGAAAGGCAGGCCAATGCGCCAATGATCAACGTGGCGCTAAATCCGTCTTCACGACAGCTTAACGAGGTGGTTGTTGCAGGTTATGGCACGGAATATAAAAGGGATTTGACCGGTGCTGTTGCGAGAATACAAGATAAAAATATAATTAACACGGTTCCTATCGAAGTAAAAAAAGAAGAGAACCAAACCAATATTGAGTTTAACATCGCTAACCCTTATACGGTACCAAGTGATGGCAAACAGTATGCGGTTGAAATTAGCCAATATAATATTGATGCTACTTATCAATATTACGTGGCGCCAAAATTGAGTACCGATGTATTCCTCACCGCGCAGCTTACCAACTGGAATAAATACAGTTTTCTTTCGGGCGAGGCCAACCTGTTTTTTGAAGGAACATACATTGGCAAGTCGCTGATTAATACCGATGCTACTACCGATACACTGAACCTATCGTTAGGTACCGATAAAAATATTGTTGTTACCCGTACGCTGGAGAAAGGTTTGGCCATGCGCCAGTCATCAGGTTCAAACCAAAAGGAAACCCGTAACTGGCTTATCGACGTAAAAAACAGGAAAAGCCAGTCGGTTAATTTATTGGTTGAAGACCAGGTACCTGTTTCGCAAAATAAAGATATCGAAGTAGAGGCGCAGGAAACATCAGGCGCAAAACCTGATGCAACAACAGGTAGGGTTTCATGGAATTTCATGTTAAATTCGCTCGATGAAAAGAAGGTGAAACTAAAATACCAGGTTAAATACCCCAAAAATCAATCAGTAATAGTACAATAAAATATAAATGCACGATCTGCTTCCCCATATATCAGTTCAGTTAACCAATGTTTTTGGCAGCATACCCTATTTTATGCCCGAAATTTATTTAACCGGGCTGTTTTTGGTAGTGCTGATAACCGACCTGATATTTGGGCGCAGATCTGTAAAGCTTTGTAAAATAGTAGCCTGCGCCGGCTTGCTGCTGGTGTTGTTTAAAGACCTGCAGCAGGTAGCCCTGATCCTTGACGGCGATCATGTTATCTTCGGCAGTATGTTACTGCTGCGCCGGTCGGCGGTATTTTTCAAGATCATTATCGATCTGCTTTCATTCATTCTCCTATTAAATTTTACCTGGGATGACAAGCTGAAGGTGCATCCAAAAGGCTTATCAGACCTGTATACCATTTCCATAGCATCTATTTTAGGTCTGCATTTAATGGCTATGGCTATTAACCTGCTCTCGGTTTATCTTGCCATCGAGATGGTATCCATAGCATCATACCTGATGGTGGCTTACCGGTCTGAAACTGCTTTAAGTACCGAAGCCGGTTTAAAGTACGTGCTTTTTGGCGCGGCATCATCGGCTGTTATGCTATACGGGATCTCGTTATTGTACGGCTTCAGCGGCTCGCTGGATCTGCCGGGTATTGTAGCCCAGTTGCCTAATGTAAACCCGGTGAGCGCTTCATTTGCTTTAGTACTGGTGCTGATTGGCATAGGGTTTAAATTATCATTTATGCCAATGCATTTTTGGGTACCCGATGTTTACCAGGGGGCGCCCACGCCGGTTACCGCATATCTTTCAACCGTACCTAAAATAGCAGCTTTTGCGCTGCTTGTAAATGTGATGCCTTTGTTCCTGTTTTCGGCGGATTGGAAGGGGATTGATTTTGGGATAGTTTTATCGGCCATTGGTATTATCACCATGATAGCCGGAAATTTTGCTGCCGTTTTGCAAAGCAATGTAAAAAGGATGCTGGCTTATTCAAGCATTGGCCACACCGGTTTTGCTTTAATGGCAGTAGTTACGTTCAATTTACAGGGCTTATCATCATTAACCTATTACCTGGCCGTTTACGCGTTAGCCAATATCGGGGCGCTGACACTGGCATCGTACTTCAGCAATATTGTGGACGCTGAAGAGGTGGAAGCTTACAAGGGGCAGGGCTTAAAATACCCTGTAGCCTCGGTTTGTTTTGTAATTATCCTTATTTCTTTAACGGGGATCCCGGTTACTGCGGGGTTTACGGGTAAACTGTTTGTGTTTTCGGCGGCTTACAGCGCCTATGAGCAAACACACAGTACCTGGCTGTTGTCGCTGATGATAACGGGCGCCATAACCACGGTAGTATCGTTGTTTTATTACCTTAAAATTCCTTTGTATTTATTTCTGAAAAGGACAGAAAATGCTGAAGTTGCCAGTGAAAGATCTTATAATTTACTTGTTTTAGCTATTGTTATTAGTTTTCTGCTCGTTTTATTGGGGATTTTCCCGAATTCTATCCTGAAATATCTGTAGTTGTTGTTTTTTTTCAACAAAAGCCAATTATTTTCTTTTGTTTTTAGAAAAAATCATACCTTTCGTGCTGATTTAAAACATATTTTTTCTGAATACATGAAGAGGTATTTCCCTTTTTTCCTGATCTTAATTATACTTTCACTTACTTTCATTTTTCCGTCCGTTGATTTTAAGAATTCCGGTCATCCCAATTTTAATACGGGCGATATAGCCTGGATGCTAATGTCGACGGCGCTGGTTTTGATCATGACACCCGGTCTCGCGTTTTTTTACGGTGGAATGGTTAATAAGAAAAATGTGATCTCCACCATGCTGCAAAGCATCATTTGTATGGTGATCATTACAGTAATGTGGGGCATCTTTGGATTTAGCTTAGCCTTCGGCGATAGCTTTTATGGCCTTATCGGTAACCCCGGAACTTATTTCATGATGAAAGGCATGTTAGGTAACGCCACCTGGAAAGCCGCGCCAACCATTCCTTTACTGCTTTTCGCTATGTACCAGTTAAAATTCGCCATTATTACCCCGGCGCTTATCACCGGTGCATTTGCCGAGCGTATCCGTTTTAACTCGTACATTATTTTCCTGGTACTGTTTTCTATTTTCATATTCTCGCCGCTTGCGCATTGCACCTGGCACCCGGATGGCATATTAGCCAAATTTGGTGTGCTTGACTTTGCAGGCGGTACGGTAGTGCACATGTCGGCCGGATGGGCTGCCCTGGCATCGGCTTTATATTTAAAACGCCGTAATGAGGCTAATCATTCTCCTGCGCGGATTACCTACGTAATGATAGGTACGGGCTTGTTGTGGTTTGGTTGGTTTGGTTTCAATGCCGGTTCGGCTTTTGGCGCAAACGCTTTGGCGGTTACCGCTTTGGCTACCAGTACAACTGCTTCGGCTGCTGCCGGTGTTACCTGGATCTTTTTTGATATGCTGCTTGGCCGCAAGCCATCTGCAATGGGTACCTGTATTGGCGCTGTTGTTGGTTTGGTGGCTATTACACCTGCCGCCGGCTTTGTATCGGTGCCGCACTCGCTGGCTATCGGTATCATATCGGCTGTGGTGAGTAACCTGGTTGTGGAATGGCGTACCCGTACTTCTATTGATGACACGCTTGATGTATTCCCTTGTCACGGCGTTGGCGGTATGGTGGGGATGCTGTTAACCGGCGTATTTGCCAGTCAGCATGTAAATGCTAATAATACAACAGGCAACGGTTTGTTTTTTGGCGAAACACACCTGTTCCTCGTACAGTTGGTAGCATTGGTGTGCGTATCGATATTCGCATTCTTTGGTTCATTATTATTGTTAAAGATCACCGACATGATCTCGCCATTAAGGGTATCGGCCGAAGAAGAAGAACAAGGTCTTGATATCAGCCAGCACGGCGAAAAATTATAATTACGTATTTCCAACCAATCCAATAAATCTAATGAAATTCCCGGCCGCAAGGCCGGGTTTTTTGTTTTAAGGGGTAATTGAAAATATTAACGCGGGTTCAAGCGTGACGCCATTAGAAAAAAAACTCTCAAATCTCCTCTTAAGAAGGGCGGGGAGGGGAGAGTCTTTTTTTACGCCCTGGTATAATAAAGCAAAGCCGCACCACAGGCAAATGGTTTACAATCCACCAATTTTAACTCTAAATCATTTTTTAAAGGGTTAAAGGTTTTTTGTCCGTTACCGATCTCAGCAGGGTTTACAAGCAAATAAAACTCATCAACCAAATCATGTTGAATTAAGGATGATACAAACGAATCTCCTCCATAAACAAGGATATCTTTACCATTTTTCTTTTTCAATGTTTCTATCGCCTCCTTTATGTCGCCGCTTATAATTGTTGTATTGTCCCATGGGCTTACTTTGAGGGTGTTTGAAAAAACAGCATTTGGAATATCCGCGAAATGCCTTCCAAGCTTGTATTCAGCGTCATTAGGGTTGTTTGCTATTGCTGTCCAATAGGGAATAAAACCTTCAGCTGTTTTTCGTCCATGTAAAATACAGTCCACATTCTTAAGATTATCGATACTGAAATCAGACATTCCGCTGTCCCATTTATTGTTGAGTGCAAGGTTCATTTGTAATTTTAACTTTCTCATGCCGATCCGTTTTAGGGTAAATTGATATTACAAAGTTACAGGCCCTGCGGCTGCAGAATAAGGCATGATCACGACATTATACCGTTATGATTGCGACATTTTAGAAGTATTCGTCCCGCGTTCGTTTGCAACGAGAGCTTAACCTGAATTAGCGTTTATACGCGATGAGCGATGCGATTGCCCGGCCGGAATAAGCACTCGTTGAAAATAAGCGCAAAAGGGAGAAAAATAAAGCCCCTCTTTGCAAAGCAAAGAGGGGCAACACATGTAGTTAGGTAGTGGAAGTTAATACATAATGGTTAGCCCTACGCAAAAACTTTCTTACCCATACCTTCAACCGCTTTATGCGTAACCGGGTCAACCCTTTTTATGTGGATATTATTAACCGGTTTTACCACCAGCGGAATCTTTTCAATGCGTGTTTCACTGGTATCAAGCCCAAAAGCCTTAGCTTCTGACTGGGCCAGTTTTTTAATGGCAAAATAGCTGTTGAGGATAAAGCTCTCCGATACATTGAACACGTTATTATACGACAGGAATTTCTCCATGATCACAAACCTGAAATCGGCAGCCATATTGTGTTGTTTTAATGATGGGTAATTGCTGGAGATATCAATCTCGCCACGTTCAACCATATCTTCAACTACTTTACGGAACAATACGTTTACCCGCGGCTGGATCCTGAAGCCCAAACGGAATTCTACGCGGATGACTTTGCCCGGCTCAATCTGGTCAACACTGTACTCCATAGTGTATGGCTCGTCGGTGCGTTCAATGTGCACAAACCAATAGGTGTCGGCACGTTTAGGACGGCGGCTCATGATGGAGTAGATGATCTTTTCTTCAATTTGTTTGCCATTATTGGCTTTGGTAAGATAGATCAGGTGCGTAGCGTATTTGTTTATGGTAGTATCATTGCTCAGTGCGTTTAGTAAAGGCAGTTTCTCCTTGATATCGGTAAAATGAAGGAAGCGGTTATTGATTTTACGGGCCTTAAACCAGGTGTACATCGTAAAGATCAGGCCAACTTCAAATCCCACAAAAAACAAACGTTTTAGTATTTTAACCGCGTTAGCTACAAAAAAGGAGAATTCAACGGTTACAAATAAGCACAGGATAATGGTAACCAGCCATACAGGCCAGTGCTTTACATAGCGCATAAAGTAATACATTAAAATGGTAGTGCTAAGCATAGCAATGGTGATGCTGAATCCGTAAGCAGCCGTCATTGCGCTTGAGGTGCGGAAATAGAGCGATACCAAGATACAACCGATACACAGTATCCAGTTAATGCTTGGAATATAGATCTGCCCGCGGATATTTGACGGGTATTTGATGGTGATCCTCGGCCAAAAGTTCATGCTTACCGCCTCGCTGATAAGCGTAAAGGAGCCGCTGATTAAAGCCTGACTGGCAATAATGGTTGCCAGTGTAGCCAAAGCTATCGCAGGTAGCAGGAAGAAATGAGGAACGATTTCGAAGAACGGGTTAACGCCGGTAAAGTTCTTATCCGGAGCTTGCGACAGCACCCAGGCGCCCTGCCCCAGGTAGTTTAATATCAGGGTTGTTTTCACAAAGATCCAGCTTACCTGGATATTGCGCCTGCCGCAATGGCCCAGGTCGGAGTATAGGGCTTCCGCGCCCGTGGTACATAAAAATACCGCGCCTAACAACCAGAAACCTTTAGGATGGTCCATCAGTAAATGGGCGCCATAATAAGGGTTAAGAGCTTTAAAAATAGAGGGGAAATGCGCTACCTGTATAGTGCCTAATACACCCAGCATGATAAACCACATCAGCATAACCGGCCCGAATGCGGAACCGACCACCTTGGTGCCAAACTGCTGAAAAAAGAACAGCAATAAAATGATGCTAATTACAATAATGAGGATCAGGTTATTGCCAGGGACAATAACAGTTGAAAATGCCGGTACTAAATTTAGGCCCTCAATGGCCGAGGTCACAGAGATGGGCGGGGTAATGATACCATCGGCAAGCAAAGTACCTGCGCCAATTATAGCAGGAATAGCCAGCCATTTACCGTAACGCCTTACCAGAGCATATAATGAAAAAATACCGCCTTCGCCTTTGTTATCAGCCTGCAGCGTGATAACGATATACTTGAATGTGGTTTGCAAAGTGAGTGTCCAGAAGATACAGGAAATGGAGCCTAATACCAGCGCGGGGTTCACCTTACCGCCTTCAACCAACAGGGTTTGAAAAACATACAGGGGAGAAGTACCGATATCGCCAAAAATAATACCGAGGGTAACGATCATACCCGCGAAAGTGAGTTGCTTAACGTGCGAATTCATGAAGTGTATAAATTGTTAGGGGAAAAAGAGGGGATGATACCAGCTGCAATGAAGAAACTTATTGTCCGTTTTGTAAATTTTGCTGCAGCAGCGATAAACAATGCCATCGTAAATTTATTTTGTATTGTGAAGCCGCATGGCCAATAAGCATGCCATAGCGTTTTTGTTTTATTTAGAGGCTTGTGTTATAGGAGTTTATCAAAATGAGAAAGATTTTCTCAATATGAGGAAAAGCTATCAAAATGATAGGTTTTATCATTTTGATAACAGGATGGCCGATCGTGTTTATGGTATGTATTTACAGATATTTGAACATGGATCTATTCAATAATGACCAGCTGAACCTGTTTGGCGCACCAAAAAACTTGTTGCCTTTTGATGGAGAGGTATTGCTTTATCCCCATTTTTATAAGGAAGATGTATTTACGCGGCTGGTTGAGGAAACCCCATGGAAGCAGGATAAAATGAAAATCTATGGCAGGGAAGTGAACTTCCCCCGGCTTACGGCCTGGTATGGCGAAAGCGATGAAGTGTATGTATACTCCGGAGTAGTAAATGTTCCGGTTAAGTTTAGTCCGCTGTTGTTGGATATTAAGCAGGCGGCGGAGCAGCAGTGCGGTCACCGGTTTAATACAGCGCTGCTTAATTATTACCGTGACGGTTGCGATAGTATGGGCTGGCATAGTGATGATGAAAGCGAGCTTGGCGGTAACCCTGTCATCGCTTCGGTATCATTTGGTGCTTCGCGGGTTTTCCAGTTTAAGCATAAGCGGCAAAAGAATGCTAAAGTATCTGTCGTACTTAACAACGGCGATCTGCTGATCATGCAGGGGCAAACGCAGCATCACTGGCTTCACCAGGTACCCAAAACAAGCAGGATGCAGGGGGCAAGGATTAATATAACGTTCAGAAGAATTGGATAAAGATTTTGCTTTTATGATATAGTTGATCCGAAAGTGGCAGGCGCAATTAAGCGTCCCTGCACAAAAAAACTGTTTTGTAACATCCCAAACAAACCCCTATCTTACATTAACATTACTGACCTTATGAAAACACCTTTATTATTATTTGCCGCCTTTTCGGCCTTAATAACAAACGCCAACGCGCAAACCGATTTGCCAACTGATAGCGGTACCTTTTTTCTGCATAAGTTTGAGCAGCACATTGGTAAGGAAACCTATTACGTACACAAGTATAAAGATGCCGTTCATTATAATATCAATTTTAAGTTTGTTGACCGTGGTTCGCCGGTGCCGCTTACTGCCGAGTTGAAGGTGAATCCCGTAGCCGATCCGCTGGAATTGACCATAAAAGGCAATACTTCAAGGTTTTCGACCATTGATGATAAAATAACCATTCGCGGAGGTGAGGCTGCAATCAGGGTTAACGATTCATCATATACACAAAAAGTACTGCCGCTCAGCTTCCCGGTAGCTGGCTATTCGCCGGGCACTGTGCAGCAGGTTCTCATCCAATATTGGAATAAACATAAACAACCTGCAAGCATCCATACACTGCCATTTGGCGCGGTACAAATCAAAAAAGCAGGTATTGATCAGCTTACGTTTAACGGTAAACCGCTTACACTTAACCGGCTCACCATAAGCGGACTGGTTTGGGGTAACGAACTGGTTTGGACTGATAATGAGGGTAAACTCATATGCCTGATCACTAATGACGCCGAAGGTGACAAACTGGAAATGATGCGGGTACCTTACGAAGAACTGTTACCACAGCTCATCAGTAAGGCGGCTACCTACGGTATGGAACTATTTGCGAAAGCGGCCGCACCAACAGGTAAAGCAGATAAGATAATAGCTATTACCGGCGGAAACCTGGTTGACGTAAATACCGGTATAAGCACACCTAATGCTGTTGTGTTGATTGAAAATGGCATTATCAAACAAACGGGTAAGATTGGTGAGGTTAAAATACCGGCAGGGGCTAAGCTCATCGATGCCAAAGGAAAATCTATTTTACCTGGCCTGTGGGATATGCACTCGCACTTTGAGCAGGCCGAGTGGGGGCCGGCCTATCTTGCAGCAGGTGTAACTACCGTGCGCGATTGTGGTAACGAATTTGGTTACATCAACGCTATAAAAGCCGCTATTGATGGCGGCAAGGGTGTGGGGCCCAATATTATTAAAGCCGGCATTATTGACGGCAAAGGGCCTTATGCATTGGGGATTATCCAGGCTGATACTAAAGAAGAGGCTATAAAGGCAGTAGACCGTTATAAAGAAAATGGCTTTCAGCAGATCAAGATCTATAGTTCGGTTAAACCGGCTATAGTTAAAGTTATTTGTGATGAGGCACACCGGTTGGGTTTAACCGTAACAGGCCATATCCCGCAGGGCATGACCCTTCAGCAAGGCGTTGATTCGGGGATGAATATGGTTAACCACGTACAGTATGTGTATTCCATCATGAAACGGGATAAGGACAGGTCGGTTATTTTCGATGATTCGGTAAGTATTGCGGCTATTAAGTTTATAAAAGACCATCATGTGGTAATTGATCCCACAGTAGGTGTTTTCGAGCTCGCCTTCCGTAATGTTAAGGATGATATAACCAAACTGGAGCCTAATTATTATACACTGCCGCTGCCGCTTCAGGCACTGTTTAAAAACATGGGCGAAGAACCGGAGAAGGCCGCTAAGCTGAAACCCTTGTATGAAAGCATGAAGAAAACCGTTAAGGTATTGCATGATGCCGGAGTTACTATTGTTGCAGGCACAGATATGGGGTTCCCCGGCTATAGTCTTGACCGCGAACTTGAATTATATGTTGAAGCCGGTCTTACCCCGGCGCAGGCTATCAAAACAGCAACGATAACACCGGCAATGGTAATGGGGCTTGATAAAACAACAGGTTCGGTTGAAGTGGGAAAGCAAGCCGACCTTGTTATTATCGATGGTGATCCGCTGCGTAATATCAGGGAGATCAGGAAAGTATCGGTAGTAATAAAAGAAGGCCGGATCTATGACCCGGTTAAGCTGCACCAGATGGTTGGGTTTAAGAAATAGGCGTGTGGTTTATTGGGTTGATTAGGTTAATGGTTGGTTTTCAGTGTGATAACTACTCATTAAATCAACCATTCACCAAATCAACCTGGCAATCAATAAACTACTAATTTATGACAATAGATTTTACCGATACTTCATTTTAAAATGATACCTTTGCAGCCTCATTCCGAATCATGAGCGATCAGATTAAACATGAATGCGGTGTGGCATTTATCCGCTTACTAAAGCCACTATCTTATTATCAGAAAAAGTACGGAACTGCACTGTACGGCCTGAACAAACTTTATCTCTTAATGGAAAAACAACACAACCGCGGCCAGGATGGCGCAGGTGTTGCTACCATTAAACTGGATATTGAACCGGGCAAAAGATACATCAGCCGTCACCGCTCAATGGCCTCAAATGCCGTTGCCGATATTTTTGAATATATCCAAAAGAAATTTGCGGAAATTCAAAAAGAAACCCCGGAAAAGATGGCTGATGCTGAATGGCTTAAAGAACATGTTAGCTTTACCGGCGAGGTTTTGTTAGGGCACCTGCGTTATGGTACCCATGGCAAAAACAGCATTGAAAGCTGCCACCCGTTTTTAAGGCAAAACAACTGGATGACCCGTAACCTGGTTATTGCCGGTAATTTTAACATGACCAATGTTGATGAATTACTGCAACAACTGTATGCATTAGGCCAGCATCCAAAAGAAAAGGCCGACACGGTTACTGTGCTCGAAAAAATAGGCCACTTCATCGATACCGAAAACCAGGGCTTGTTTGATCAGTACAAGCGCGAAGGATTGGACGACAACAGGGAGATCAGTAAGCTTATCGCTAATGATATGGATGTTGCCAAGATCCTCCGTAAATCTGCAAAGAACTGGGATGGCGGCTATACTATTGCCGGGATCCTTGGCCATGGAGATGCCTTTGTAATGCGTGATCCGGTGGGGATTCGCCCGGCATTTTATTATTATAATGATGAGATCGTTGTTGCGGCATCTGAACGCCCTGCTATCCAAACGGCATTTAACGTGCCGATGGAGGAGATTAGGGAAATCCGCCCGGGCCATGCGTTGATCGTTAAAAAGAATGGTAAGATAACTGAGGATATGTTCAGCGAGCCAAAAGAAAAGAAAGCCTGCTCTTTTGAGCGGATCTACTTTTCGCGCGGCAGCGACTCGGCCATTTACCGTGAGCGTAAGCAATTAGGTCGCCTGCTTTGCCCGCAGATATTGGATTTTGTTAATCATGATATTAAAAACACGGTATTCTCCTACATACCAAACACCGCCGAAGTTGCCTTTTATGGTATGGTTGAGGGCATGCACAAGTATGTAAAGAAATATCAGCACGAAAAACTGCTTGAGCTTGGAAGCGACATTACCGAAGAAAAGCTTACCGAAATATTACAGGTAGCCCCAAGGGTTGAAAAGATAGCCATTAAGGATGTTAAACTGCGTACTTTCATCACCCAGGACGCGGATCGCAGCGAAATGGTGGCCCACGTATACGATACTACTTACGGATTGATCAAAAAAGGCACCGATACCTTAGTGGTATTGGATGACTCTATAGTTCGTGGTACTACGCTGAAACAAAGTATCCTGAAAATCCTTGACAGGCTTGGCCCTAAAAAAGTAGTTGTGGTTTCGTCTGCTCCGCAGATCCGTTACCCCGATTGTTATGGGATCGACATGTCACGTATGGGTGAATTTGTGGCATTTGAAGCAGCAATCAGTTTGTTAAAAGAGATGGGCAGGGAAGATGTGATCCTGGATGTTTATCAAAAATGTAAAGACAGCCAGAAACTGCCGAAGGAGGAAGTTGAAAATTATGTGAAAGAGATTTATGCCTTGTTTACCGATCAGCAGATCTCTGACCGTATTGCGCAGATCATCACACCTAAAAATGTGAATTGCGAGGTACAGGTAATTTATCAAACATTAGATAACCTGCACATCGCTTGTCCTGATAACCTTGGTGATTGGTATTTCAGTGGTGATTACCCAACCCCGGGTGGTAACAAGGTTGTTAACCGCGCCTTTGTTAACTGGATGGAAGGTAAAAACCAAAGAGCTTATATGTAATGCCCCCTAACCCCCTAAAGGGGGAATGATATACGAGGCGATGAGTTTTTCATCGCCTTTTTTGTTTTAAAAGAAAATCATTGTTTAGACAATGACAAGAAATATGTCACAGCGCACGTAGTGACAATACCAACAACCACGAAAGTTTTATTTTATGAGTGAAAGGATAATCGATACTTGCATAATCAAAGTCATTGCATAAACAAGCTTTAAAAAAAAGAAGGAGAATACTTTTAGGCCGGTAGAAATAAAGTTTTCGTTTTGCGGTGTTGTTATCCTGTGTATTCTTTTGACCGCAAAATAAGTAAACCAGAAATAAGTGAACAGGGGAAATAATGAAAAGAAAATAAGCCCTGAAAAAGTACGCATTGGCATTAGGAATGGGAGGTTGAAAAAATGTAGTAAAATCAATAATATAGTGCATATAAGAAATAGCTTGAATTGTTTTGCATTTACCCATTCGGTTTTATTCAGTTTTGAATAAACAACTAAGTCAACCGCAATAAAAAGAAGTATATAAATGATTTCCTGGAACATGACAATAAGGTTTATGGTTTAAAGTAAATGTAGCGAATACTGATAGAAAAGTTTCCTATGATCCTGCCGGTGCCGCAAATACAAAATGTGTAACCAGCTTATCAATCAGCACCAATGAGGCGATAATGAGCGCGATACCAGCAACCTCATTTAAACGGTGGATAAATTTAACCGAAATACGTGCCCGGAGTTTATTAGCATAAAAAGCTTTGAGGGTATCCATACCAAACTGGATGATGAGTATGGTAAGGAACATAACGGCTATATGAAAGGATCTGTGCGGGGTGCCCACCAAGAATGTGGTACTGGCCGCACCGATCACTACCGTCCAGTGGAAGAGGAGGGTAGGGTTAAAAATGCACATCAGGAAACCTTTAAGTACGTAACCAAAGCGGTCGGCACCTGATGGGACTTTGTTTTCATAATTGATCTCGCTTTTTTTGAACATGTAATATAGGCCAAGCGCGAATAATATGGCGCTGCCTACAACGCCTGCTATAACTTTGGTATGGTCAGATACATCGATATATTGCGAACCAAACAGGATTGCTCCTACAAAAACCACATCGCTGCAAACCACACCAAGGGCAAGCGAAACACCGGCATGAAACCCTTTTTCGATACTGGTTTTAATGAGCGCAAAAAAAACCGGGCCGGTAATAAATGTAAGCACTAATCCAAACCCGATACCCGAAACAATGGCTTTTATCATTAAGTTAAGCTTTGTTCTTTTTTGAACATTGCGAATATGCAATTTTATCTCATAAACAACGAAAGTTAAAATTGTGATTTAATTTATTTAAAAAAGACCAGAGAGTTTTACCAAAATTGAATTATGTTTAGAAATTCAAAAATCAAATCTGTACAACCTATTTTAAAATGGAACAAAACAATGCTAAGAACTACGGTACAGCCCTGTATACGCTGATTACCGTGTTTTTCTTTTGGGGCTTTTTAGCCGCCTCCAACGGTATTTTCATACCTTTCTGTAAAGAGCACTTTCACCTTACCCAGTTCGAATCACAACTTATCGACTTTACATTTTACGGTGGATATTTTATCGGTTCATTGATACTTTATTTTGCATCACAAGCCAGTAAAGTTGATATTATGAACAAGTTAGGTTACAAAAATGGTATCATTTTAGGCCTCGTTGTTTCGGCAGTTGGTGCATTGGCTATGATCCCTGCTGTAGCTTCGGGCGCGTTTGGTTTCATTTTGGCTGTATTCTTTATTATAGCTGTTGGTTTTTCGTTACAGCAAACAGCTGCAAACCCATTTGTTGTTGCATTAGGCCCCCCTGAAACCGGTTCAAATCGTTTAAACTTTGCAGGCAGTATCAACAACATAGGCGCTTTATTAGGCCCGGTAGTAGTAAGTGTGGTATTATTTGGTTCGGCAACCGCAAAAACTGCCGCTGCTGATGTTAAAATATCATCAATCAATAATCTCTATTACCTGTTAGCTGGCTTGTTCATTGCTGTTGCTTTGTTCTTTTGGTTTTCGAACCTGCCAAAGGTTACCAGCGATGAAAAGATCGAATCAAGCTCAAAAGCAAATACCCCATTGCTGGTGATGTTTGTAGCGTTTTGTTTGATACTTGCAGCCGACCCTATCAGCAAGGCTATAGGCATACCGAGCCAATATTTTGTATATGCGTCGTTAGCTATAATCGTATTTACACTGATAGGTACCATTTTCGCCGCTAAAAAGAGTAAAGAAGGCTGGGGTGCCATGCAATACCCGCAGTTAATATTGGGTATGCTGGCTATATTTACTTACGTAGGTACGGAGGTTACTATTCAAAGTAATATGGGTTCATTATTAAAGACTCCGGAATTTGGTTCTTTTGCTGAGTCAGACATTGCTCCATATATCTCATTATACTGGGGTAGTTTGATGATCGGGCGTTTTGCCGGATCTATCGACGCGTTCAATCTTTCAAAATCGGTTAAATACGTTTTATATATTTTAATCCCGTTCCTCGCATTCGGCATAGTGCTGCTGGTAAATGTTTTCTCAGGCGCTAACGTAAGCCACTTGTACGCTTATGCAATTTGCGTGGCCATCCTGATCGTTGCTTTCTTTATCGGTCAGCAAAAACCAACCCGTACCTTATCTGTACTTGGTTTGCTGGGCGTAGCGTTTATGCTTATCGGTTTATTTACTACAGGTAAGGTGGCTACCTTTGCTTTTATCAGCGGTGGTTTATGCTGCTCTATCATGTGGCCATCAATCTTCTCATTAGCTATTACAGGTTTGGGTAAATACACCAGCCAGGGCTCGGCATTTTTGATCATGATGATCTTAGGGGGCTCTATCATCCCGCCGCTGCAAGGTAAAATTGCCGACGGGGCAGGGAATGTTGTACCGGGGATGAGCGGTATTCACTTCTCGTACATCGTGCCTGTAATTGGTTTCGCATACCTTGCTTATTTTGCATGGAAAGTTAGCCACGAACTCCGTCATCAGGGTATCGACCTTGACCACGTTGAAGTTAAAGGCGGACATTAATCTTTTTAGAGATTAGAGGTTGGAGATTAGAGGTTAGGCCTTTAATTTTCAACCTCTTTCTTTTTATAATAATTTTAACTAATCTCAAATCTCTAACCTCCGATCACCGATGACAAAACCCAGCTTCGATCAGATTTTTATGAACCTGGCCACTGATCTGGCCGAGCGGTCGCATTGTGTTAAGGCGCATGTGGGAGCGGTTTTAACGCGTGATACGCGGATTATTTCCATAGGCTATAACGGTCCGCCGGCTGGAACACATAATTGTGATGTGGAATGGCCCGAAACAGGTTGTGCGCGCGATTCAAAAGGCAGCTGTTCACTTGCCCTGCATGCCGAAGAAAACGCGATACTTTATGCGGTAAAAAATGGGGCGCGACTTGAAGGCGCTACGTTGTATACCACGCTGTCGCCATGTTTGCCTTGCGCAAGGCTCATCTATTCGGCCGGGATCACCCAGGTTTATTATGATAAATCATATGCCGAATATAAAGGCTTAGCAAGCGATGAGGGAGTGGATTTTTTAAACAGGTTTGGGGTGAAAGCGGAGAAGTTTAACCGTTGATTTTTTGATTACGTTGATTTCGCTGATTAAATCTTATACATAAAATAGAAAAGCGCTATCGGGACTCTCCAATAGCGCTTTTTTTGTATCTGAAAGGAAAGCTAATCACCAATCTCTAACCTCTAATCACCAATAGCTACTCCGCAATAAAGGGCTCAATATGGCTTATGGCAAACATCAATTGCTCATCCTGGCTCAGGTCGGTGTTATCTAATATGATAGCATCTTCGGCGCGGGTAAGGGGGCTTTCCTCGCGGGTGGTATCCTGGTAGTCGCGGTGTGCCAGGTTATCAAAAACCTCTTCCAAAGTAATGTTAGGGTTGGTTGGTAATAACTCTTTATAACGGCGTTCGGCGCGGATCTTTGGATCGGCAGTCATGAACAGTTTCACCTGCGCATCAGGGAACACAACGGTACCAATATCCCTGCCATCCATAATAATGTTTTTGGAGCGGCCTAAACGCTGCTGCTGCCTTACCATGGCCGCGCGCACTTCTTTTATAGCAGCTACCGAGCTAACTTTATCAGCTACGTGCATCTGGCGGATCTCTTCAGACACGTCCTCTTCATTTAAGGTAATAAAGGTTTTATAATTTTGCGTATGAAAATTAAGATGGATATTATGCAAGGCATCCGCTATCTGGGCATGATTTTCAAGATCAATGTTATGCCTTAAAAAGTATAAGGTTACGGCACGGTACATAGCGCCGCTATCAACATAGATAAAATGAAGCTCTTTTGCTAAAGCTTTTGCCAGGGTGCTTTTCCCGCACGAAGAATAACCATCAATGGCTACTACGATATTGTTGTTCATAGAGCTGCTAAAATAGCAAATTATTAGCAAATGGCCTGATAGCGGTAACTCAATAAGGCTTATTTTTGAAGATGAATTTTACAAAAGCCGATCTCCAAAAGGAAACGAGCTACAAAACATCAAGAAGCGGCGGGAAGGGCGGGCAAAACGTAAATAAGGTTTCGAGCAAGGTTGAACTGTTATTTTCAATAGGTTCATCCGCTTTGTTTAACGATGAGGAAAAGCTGCTGCTAACCGAAAAACTGCAGAACAGGCTTAACAAAGATGGTTATGTGCAGGTAATATGCGATGAAGAACGAAGCCAGTATCTTAATAAAGAAAAAGCAATTGAAAGGTTAACATCGCTGCTAACAAAAGCACTACAAAAGCCCAAAGTGCGCAAACCCACCAAAGTAAGCAAAGCCGCCAAAACCGCAAGATTGGACAACAAGAAAATGCAATCGGTAAAGAAGGAGAATAGGAAAAATGATTTTGGGGAATAGTTAAGCGAACTCTCTAAAGCTATGTCATTGCGCAGCGTGGCAATCGCATACTCTACAGAGTGGCAATGCTTCCGTGCGATTGCTTCGTTCCTCGCAATGACATGATGGTTCAGGTAGCGGTTCTTCTAATCACTAACCTCCAACCTCTAATCTCTTTATTTAAACCTGTAAAACCCGGTAATTGATCCCCATTGATGCGAGCGGAACATTTCCTTAGTGTCTTTGGTATGGAATATAGCAGCTATATCAAAAGCGAAACGGCTGGTTGTAAAAGCTACACCTACCTGCTGGCTAAATATAAACGGTTTCTTTTCTGAAACAACTTCCAGGCTGTTTGGGTCGTCATGTTTGCGGAACAGGCTGCCTTGTATGGTTGCATCATAACCAACCAAATTGGCTAAAGGCTTGTAGTAGAAAAAGATCTCGTGCTTGTGCAGTAATTTTTCCTCACCGCTGGTTGATACCGTACTTTGGGTACTGATGGAATTGAACAGCTGGTTGAAATTTCCTAGGCGTACCATACCCCCTGCACCAGCACCGGTAAATCCGTTACCCAGGTTGGCATATGAGCTAAAGCTCAGGTCGACCCATGAGGTACGGGCCAGCAGCTTATTATACTCGGCCGAAAGATTGAGCTCTACATCATTTTTGATCTGGTATTGCCAGCCGTTAAGTTTGTAAAAACCGAAAGTATTGTGAATAAGCTTCTGAACAGGTTCGCCGCCCGCAGCCGGGCCTACCAGGCCTATCTGGGCACCAAGCTTCAGGTTACTTTCGTTTTTGTACAGTAAGTTAAGTGTTGAACCTATATAAGTATATGCAGCAAACGGCCTGTCAATATCAAAGGGACCGCGAACATAGCCCGATTGGGGGTTGAACATTTTTTGCCCTAACTCAAATCCTAAAACTTTGTTTTGAAGATCGTTTTCGGTTGGTTTAACTGTAAGCGCTTTTCGGTAATAAAAGAAAATGCCATTGGTGTAATACCTGTCAGATCCCTGACCAAGGAATGAATCATTGTCAGTTTGGATACCAAATTCATGACCGCGGGTTTGTGCAAATAAACAGGTAGCGCTTAACAGGCATACCAGTGTTAAAAATAGTTTATTAGGCATTGGGGTTTATATAGTATAATAGTATATATGTGCGCTAATATATAAAAAACCCGATGCAAATAAAGCAGTTATAAATTTAGGGAATGTTACAGTTTGAAATTTGGTTGATGAGAAAGAAATGAATTAGGGTTTTACTAAAAATAAAACGAAATTTAAAAGGCAAATCAAACAACCCATAATACCATATTTATATGAACGTGCAGCAGCAAACCGAAGAGTATATTGCCAGCCAACCCGAACCCAAACGTGGTGATATGCAAATTTTACATAAACATATACTTCAAATATTACCGGGATGTAAGCTATGGTTTGAGGATGGCAGAAACGCTGAAGGCCGGATTGTTAGCAACCCTAACGTGGGATATGGATCTTACACCATAAAATATGCTAACGGAACAACCCGCGAGTTTTTTCAGGTTGGTATGAGCGCCAATACTACGGGGATTTCTATCTACATACTTGGTATTAAGGATAAAAAATATTTACCCCAAACATATGGAAAAGAAATAGGCAAAGCGAGCGTGACAGGGTATTGTATTAAGTTCAATAATTTGAACGATATAAACATTGATATACTTGAAGCGGCAATAAGGGATGGGGTTGAGATTACCAATGAAAATTAAACTTCAAGCCGGGGATTCTATTTTAAGTTGGGCGTTATGTTTCGATACCTTGTCATGAAGAACTTCTAAAACAAAAAAGTTTTACAGCGTGTAACTGTAAAACTTTTTTGTTTTATGCCGGGAAATAGCCCCGCTTTAATTAATGGCTGTTTTTTCGTCTTCTTTAACGGTAAGATTTATTGGATTTTTAACCTTTTCGTTAAGCAGGGCTAGGGTTATCACATCTCTCATATCGGTAACGTAATGAAAGCTAAGGTCTTTGATGTAATCTTCCTTAATTTCCAGAATGTCTTTTTGGTTTGATTTGCATAGGATGATCTCTTTTATGTTGGCACGTTTTGCAGCCAGGATCTTTTCTTTGATACCGCCTACAGGCAAAACCCGACCGCGGAGGGTGATTTCGCCCGTCATGGCCAAATTGGGCTTTACTTTACGCTGCGTAAATGCCGAAACCAGTGCTGTAAGCATGGTAACACCTGCCGACGGGCCATCTTTAGGCGTAGCGCCTGCCGGTACGTGTACATGCACATCCCACTGATCAAACAGTTTAGGGTTGATGTCAAAATCGGCAGCGTGGGCGCGCAGGTAAGCGAGGGCAATAGTTACCGATTCTTTCATTACATCGCCAAGGCTGCCTGTAAGTGTTAAGCGGCCTTTTCCGGGGCTTAAACTGGCTTCAATAAACAGGATGTCGCCGCCTACAGAAGTCCAGGCCAGGCCCGTAACAACGCCTGCAACATCATTGCCTTCATAAAGGTCTTTATCAAAAATAGGTGCGCCCAGTATCTTTTCGATATCTTTTTTACTTACAACACTGTTGTAAGGCTCTTCCAAAGCTATGTTCTTAGCCACGCCGCGCACAACCGATCCAATCTTTTTCTCCAGTGAACGTACCCCCGATTCGCGGGTGTAATCAACTATCACCTTTTCGATCACATCTGCTTTAAGGCTTACATCTTTTATTTTTAAGCCATGTGCTTCGCGCTGTTTAGGTACAAGGTGTTGCTTTGCTATCTCAATTTTTTCTTCAATGGTATAGCCGTTCACTTCAATGATCTCCATCCTGTCTAACAAGGCAGGCTGGATCGTGCTTAGCGAGTTGGCGGTAGCAATAAACATCACGTTTGAAAGGTCGTAGTCCATTTCAACATAATGATCAGAAAAAGTGCCGTTTTGCTCGGGGTCAAGTACTTCAAGCAGGGCAGATGAAGGATCGCCCCTGAAATCGTTGCCTACTTTATCTATCTCATCCAAAATAAATACCGGGTTTGATGCGCCCGCCTTTTTTATCGACTGGATAATGCGGCCCGGCATAGCACCAATATATGTTTTACGGTGGCCCCGGATCTCCGCTTCATCGCGGATTCCGCCCAATGCCATGCGCACGTATTTACGGCCCAAAGCTTTGGCTATTGATTTACCTAACGATGTTTTACCAACTCCCGGAGGGCCAACCAAACAAAGAATAGGCGCTTTCATGTCATGCTTCAACTTAAGCACAGCCAGGTATTCAATAATACGTTGTTTTACCTTATCCAAACCAAAGTGATCTTTATCAAGGATCCTTTGCGCACGCTTAAGGTCGAAGTTATCTTTGGTAAACTCGTTCCATGGTAAATCAAGCAACAGTTCAAGGTAATTGATCTGAACCGAGTAATCGGCTGCTGCAGGATTGGTACGGCTCAGTTTTTCAAGTTCTTTGTTAAAATGATCTTTGACTTCTTTTGCCCATTTCTTTTTGATGCCACGCTGGCGCAGGCTTTCAATTTCCAGGTCGGGTGTATTGCCGCCCAGCTCTTCCTGTATAGTTTTTAGCTGCTGGTTAAGGAAATAATCCCTTTGCTGTTTGTCAAGGTCAACACGTACTTTGGTCTGGATCTGGTTTTTTAATTCCAGCATTTGCAGGTCGAGCGTTAAATGCTCAAGCACAAGGTTAGCACGTTCGCGCAGGTTGGCAATTTCAAGCAGGTGTTGCTTAGCGGTCATATCAGCGTTCATATTTGATGATATGAAGTTGATCAGGAACGATGTGCTTTCGATATTGCGGATTGCGATCCCTGCTTCACTCGGGATATTTGGCGAAAGCTGGATAATATTCATGGCCATATCCTTAATGGATGATACCATGGCTTTAAACTCTTTATCTTCCTTGATTTTTATCTCATGAAAGGGTTCAACTGTGGCTTTTATATAGGGTTCGCTCTGTACTTCTTCTTTTAAATAAAAACGTTTTTTGCCCTGGATGATAACGGTGGTGTTACCATCAGGCATTTGCAGCATTTTTATAATGAGTGCTATAGTGCCAACTTTGTTAAGCTGGTTAAAAGTAGGGTCTTCAATCCCCACATCCTGTTGCGAAACCACCCCAATCATGCGGCTGCCTTTATTGGCATCGCGGATTAGTTTTATTGATTTATCCCTGCCAACTGTAATTGGGATCACAACACCCGGGAAAAGTACAGTATTGCGCAAGGGTAAAATAGGCATTACATCGGGCAGTTCCTCATTATTCATCTCTTCTTCATCTTCCGATGACATTAGCGGGAAAAATTCTGAATCCTCGTTTATAACCGGTAAAGCATTTTTAAAATCAAACGGATCGAAATTCATTATTATATTTTGTAGAATAAAACGTCATGTTGTCAGCCTGTAATATAGTATCCACTTCAATTACAGGTTAAATTGCGATTATCAATCGCACATAACAATGGTTCAAGAGCTGTGCCAAGTTACGATAATAAATAACAACAATTAATCTGGTGATTTAACGTACTGGGTATATGTTTGTTACAAATTTGTAAAACGAATTGTAAATAAATAAGATTTTATTGGTAAAGATGAAAAAAAGTCATAGTATCGCTGTGCTTAATTTATTTGTAGGTGTAAAAATTTTTACACAAAACCACAATATGGCATAATAATTTAGGGTATTAATAGTTAATATTATACCATTTTTGTTTTACCAGTAATCCGTTTAATGAAGTTATCAGTTATCCTGCCCCTTCTGATCATGTCTTCGCTCGAGTCGGCTATAGCGCAAAACGCTTATGTACGGCTCGGCCAGCAGGCGCTTATGGATGGCGATTTCCGTTCGGCGGTGTCACACCTGGAAAAGGCGTGCATAACTGATTCAACAAATGCAAACGCTATGTGGATGCTGGGCTACTCATACTACCACAGCGATAACTACAAAAAATCGATACTGGCATATACCAAGGTAATTGCCGTAAAGCCGGCCGATGCAACAGCTTATTATTACAGGGCAAGGGCAAAAAGCTACCTGGGGAGAGACAGCCAGGCTTCGGCGGCGGATAAGGAATTGTACCTGTTAGGCGCTATTGTGGATCTTACAAAGGCCATTTCTATTAACAGCGATCTCAGGGATAACAAATACTACCAAAACAGGGGCATAGCTTACCGCGACTACGGTATGTTTAAATTGCAGGCGACATCTCGTTTTTATGACAAAGCAAGGGGAATAAACTCGTTAAAGGCTTCAGTTGCCGATCTGGAAAAAGTACTGGCAGATAACCCGGGCCGCATGGACATTTCCGCACTGATCGATCAGTCAAAAGAGAAACTCATCCAGGCTACTACAGGGGTTAATACTTTAGTGAAGCAGCACTAAAATCCGGTTAAACTTTCTCTTTTACCTTTTAGGCAGGGTTCCCTGCACTTTGTAATCGTTCCGACCCATCAATTTCACATGTTGTGTTTTTTGGATCAGGTAAAGCGAATCGGGAAAATAACTCAATTTTTCGTTGGTTTCGTACAGCAGGTTTTTGGTGTGGTTATAGATTAGGATCCACGCCACTTTATCGCCGGCTTTTTTGATGATGATGCGGCGGGTTTTAAGCTCGGGGGTACGGGCCTTATAAATAATAGCGCTATCGCTTGTACTAACTGTATAACTGTTTTTCCAGGCCGGGCGGTTAATGTCCGACTGGATAAACAAATTAAGCTCCTGGTTCCAGTTGCCAATGTGTACTACTTTGGTTTCGGTAACGCCATTGTGGGTAACCGTTTTGTTTACCGCGGGGTTTAACCTGGTAAGCCGTGCCGAATCGGCCCTGAAAAACTCTTTCAGGTCAAAGTAAACCAGTTTGGCACCGCTTTGCCTGTTATCGGGCCGGCAGGAATATAAATTTGCTATTAACAATAAAAAGCCGCCCATCAGGGCGGCTTTGCTTATGTTTTTTGGATTACGCCAATACATTACCAGTCATTTCGGGAGGGATGGCAACACCTAATATACTTAATATGGTTGGCGCCACATCGCCCAGTTTTCCGTCTTTTACCTCTTTAACATCCTTGTCAATCACAATACATGGTACCAGGTTGGTGGTATGTGCCGTATTGGGCGACCCATCTTCGTTGATCATGTAGTCGGCATTGCCATGGTCGGCCAGGATAATGAACGAATAGCCATTGGCCAAACCTGCTTCAACAACAGCTTTGGTGCAGCTGTCGGCAGTTTCGGCTGCTTTAACTACGGCGCTAAAAACACCGGTATGGCCAACCATATCGGTATTGGCAAAGTTAAGGCAAACAAAATCAGGCCAGCCGGTTTCCAGTTCCGGGATAATGGCATCACGGATACCGGCAGCACTCATCTCGGGCTGCAAATCGTAGGTGGCAACCTTTGGTGATGGTACTAATAACCTTTTTTCGTTGGCAAACTCTTTTTCCCTGCCGCCCGAAAAGAAGAAGGTTACGTGCGGGTATTTTTCGGTTTCGGCAATCCTGATTTGTGATTTACCTGCATTTTGCAGGATCTCGCCCAAAGTTTTGGTCAGATCTTCTTTATTGAAAACAACCTGGACATTCTTAAACGTTTCATCATATGGTGTCATAGTGATGTAACGGATAGCCAGCGGGTGCATGTTGTATTCGGGGAACGACTTTTGAGTTAACGCGATACTGATCTCGCGGCCCCTGTCGGTCCGGAAGTTAAAGCAGATCACCACGTCGCCATCTTTAATAACGGCTAAAGGTTTTCCTTCGCTATCAACAGCAACTATCGGTTTTACAAATTCGTCGGTAACACCTTCAAGGTAGGAATGTTTGATGAGGTCGGTAACGTTTTGAGTTGGAGTGCCTATACCATTAACCATCAGGTCATAAGCCAGTTTAACACGTTCCCAGCGGTTATCACGGTCCATAGCATAGTAACGGCCGATGGCCGAAGCTATCTTAGCGCCGGTACCTGCAATATGCTCTTCAAGTTCGGTAACAAAGCCCAAGCCCGATTTAGGGTCGGTATCGCGGCCATCTAAAAAGGCATGGATGTATACATTGTTAACATCCAGTTGTTTAGCGGCATCGCAAAGGCCTTTCACATGGCGAATGTGCGAATGTACACCACCGTCAGATACTAAACCGATAAAGTGTACGTCTTTATTGTTTTGTTTCGCGTATTCAAACGCATCTTTCAATACAGGGATAGTTGGCAGCTCATTGTCATCAACTGCCTTGTGAATGCGGCCAAGTTCCTGGTAAACCACGCGGCCTGCACCAAGGTTCATGTGACCAACTTCCGAATTGCCCATTTGCCCGGCAGGTAAGCCTACTGCTGTTCCTGAGGCTTCAAGTTTTGAATTTGGATATTGCTTAAGCAGGCCATCAACAAAAGGAGTATTGGCAGCCAGTATAGCGTTTGATTGATCGTTGCGGCCATAACCCCAGCCATCAAGTATTATTAGTGCGAGTTTCTTTTTGTTTTCCACAATGCAAATATAAAGGCAACTGGGTACTTTATATATAATTTTTTAATTTAGGTTAGCAGCCTGAAATAAAACTTAAATTATACTGTTAGTGTTTATTATACAGTTTTAATGAACACAGCTTTTTAGTTTATTGAAAAACGAGTAAACACTTAACCGCTCTTTGTAACTTTAGCACCCATTAGTACGTTATCATTGTATGAAATTAATATACCTGCCGTCGTTTATTTTTTTACTGCTGCTCCCATATGTCTCATCGGCAGATGCTATAGATAACGTGGCCAATCTTTTAAAAACAGGTAATACCAAAGAGCTTTCCAAACTATTTGCCAATAATGTGGAGATCACCATTATGGAAGACGAGAATGTTTACTCGCAAAACCAGGCTACAGTTATACTGGATAAGTTCTTCGCAAGGAATAAGCCTAAAGGTATTAAGCTGTTACATAAAATAAATTCGGGGGGTAATTATCATTTCGGTGTTTATATTTTGAATACAGATAAGGGCGAATTTCGGGTTGCCATCACGCTCAAGGATGCAGGCAAAGGCACTAATGTTGTCGAATTAAAAATTGAAGACGAAAAGGTGAAATGACTTAGTTCATGGATCATGGTTAATGGTTCATAGCACCTGTTTGGAGCTGAACCGTTTTCATAGTCAGAGATTTGCCATGAACCATGAACAATGAACCATTATCTTTACCGTAATCAATCCCCTCCATTTAAAAATTGTTGTTACTTTTGACACTCAAAAAGTACACAATTGAATAAAGAACTCATACACCAGTTTATAAATAATGCTTTAAGTGAGGATGTGGGCGATGGCGATCATACCTCGCTTTCAACCATCCCGGCCGACGCTACCGGCAAAGCAAAACTTTTAGTTAAGGACGAAGGAATACTGGCCGGTGTAGAGCTGGCTGCCGAAATATTTCATGTGGTTGATCCAAACCTTAAACTTAACGTGTTTTTGCAGGACGGAGCCCCGGTTAAATATAACGACATAGCTTTTGAGGTTGAGGGCAATTCGCGCAGCATTTTGACCGCCGAGCGTTTGGTACTAAATTGTATGCAGCGTATGTCGGGAATTGCTACAAAAACCAGGCAGATAGTTGATTTGCTAAAAGGGACTAATACTAAAGTTTTAGATACCCGTAAAACTACGCCGGGGCTTCGTTATCTCGAAAAATGGGCGGTGCGCATTGGGGGAGGTGTAAACCACAGGTTTGGTTTGTACGATATGATCCTGATTAAGGATAACCATGTAGACTATGCCGGCGGGATAAGACAAGCTATTGAAAGTGCTAATCAATATTTAACCGATAGTGGAAAAAAACTTGCCATTGAAATTGAGGTGCGTAACCTTGATGAACTGGAGCAGGTTTTACAAACCGGCCGGGTTAACCGCATACTGCTTGATAATTTCAATTTTGATGACCTGCGGCAGGCTGTTGGTATAATACAAGGGCGTTATATTACCGAAGCTTCGGGCGGTATCACCATTGATAACATACGTGAATATGCCGATTGCGGGGTCGATTATATTTCTGTCGGGGCGCTTACTCATTCGGTTAAAAGCCTTGACCTTAGCCTGAAAGCCGTAAAATAGGGTAATTAAAATATCAAATAACACATTGTTAAACAAAGTTTAGTGGTAAAAGCGCTGTGATTAAAACGCTTTTACCGCTTCAATTTTGTAATATTGCAGGAGAATGATAACCGTTTACTCTGTTACAGCACTTATAATGGCTTATCTGTGCGGCTCAATACCTACGGCTGTTTGGATTGGTATGGCTTTTTACAATGTGGATGTACGCGAGTACGGAAGCGGTAATGCAGGTGCTACAAATACTTTTCGTGTGCTTGGTAAAAAGGCGGGCATCCCAGTGATGCTGCTTGATATATTTAAAGGCTGGGCAGCAACAAACTTCGCTTATTTCATTGGTGCATCTGCTACAGGTGCCATCAATTCAACCGCATACACTAATTATGAACTGGCCTTAGGCATAGCGGCAGTTATGGGCCATCTGTTCCCTATTTTTGCAGGTTTCCGGGGCGGCAAGGGCGTAGCAACTTTGTTTGGAATGATTTTGGCTATACATTTTCATGCCGCTTTATTATGTATAGTGGTTTTTATAACGGTGTTACTGATCTCAAAATATGTGTCGCTTAGCTCAATTGCAGCTGCCTTTACTTACCCTATAGGCGTTACATTTGTTTTTCCGACACCTATACGGTCTATAGTAATTTATGGCATGTGTATTTGTGTGCTTGTGCTGGTAACCCACCAAAAAAACATTGAACGCTTAATAAGAGGCAAAGAATCGAAAGTTAATTTTTTTAAGAAGAAAACAACAGCTGCCTAATCACCATGAAAAAGTTTAAACCTTTATTAGTCCTGATAGCCATCATGGCTGTCTTTTCCTGTTCAACTGTGCCCTTAACCGGCCGTAAACAGTTAAGCCTTGTTGGCGATGCCGAAGTGAACCAGTCGGCAGCGGCAAGTTATAAGCAACTGCTTTCCGACCCCAAAACCAAAGTGGTGGCCAGCGGTGCCGACGCGCAACGTGTTAAAACCATTGGTAACAGACTGGCTGTAGCCATTGAAAAATACCTCAAAGAAAACGGTTATGGCGATCAGTATAGCTTTAATTGGGAGTTTAACCTGATCCAGAGCAGTGAAGTTAACGCATGGTGTATGCCTGGCGGTAAAGTTGCGGTTTACAGCGGATTATTACCTGTAGCCAATACCGATGCCTACCTTGCCGTAGTTATGGGCCATGAAATTGGGCATGCCATTGCCCGCCACTCGGCCGAACGGATATCGCAGGAGATGTTGGTACAAGGGGGCGGACAACTGGTAGGAGCGGCGACAAGCCAGCAGTCGCAGGCTACACAAACCGCCATAAGTACATTATATGGTGTTGGAAGCCAGCTGAAATTGTTGGCCTATTCCCGTAAACAAGAATCAGAAGCCGACCGTTTAGGTTTAACCTTTATGGCTATGGCCGGTTATGACCCGCACAATGCCATTGCCTTTTGGCAACGTATGGCAGCCCAAAACAAAGGTGGGACACCGCCTGAATTTTTAAGCACTCACCCTGCCGATGCTACGCGTATTGCCGATATCCAGAACCTCATACCCGAGGCTATGAAATATTATAAAAAATATTAATCATTTTAGTAGATCCCGCTCGTAAAAAAGGCGGGATTTTTCTTTTTATGGCTAAAAGCGAATTTTTAAAAGCCCAGTGGAAAAACCTTGTAATGCTCAATTACGAGGTTGATGCGGCAATATTAAAACCTTATACGCCAGCAGGCACGGTGCTCGACCTTTGGGAAGGAAAAGCGCAGGTAAGTATGGTTGGTTTCATGTTTTTGGATACCCGGGTACTGGGTATTAAATGGCCCTGGCATGTAAACTTTGAAGAAGTTAACCTGCGGTTTTACGTGCGATACTTTAATGGTACCGAATGGAAGCGCGGCGCTGTTTTCATAAGCGAAATAGTGCCTAAAAGCATGATTGCGCTCATTGCCAACAATCTTTATAAGGAACATTATCGCGCCCTGCCCATGCGGAGCTCTATCACCGCGACAACAGATCACCATACCCAGTTTTTATACGAATGGAAACTTAACGGGACCTGGAACAAGCTTGGCGCTACGGCAAGCGACACCCTGGTGGATATTAAGCCCGGCAGCCCGGAAGAGTTTATTTTAGAACATTACTGGGGATACAACGGTTTAAGTGAAATAAAAACAATGGAGTACCAGGTTGAGCATATTTCATGGCAAACAGGTTTGGTGCGCGACTATGTTTTTGATGCTGATGTTGCCGCACTCTATGGTGATGCATTTAAGCCATTTTTGGAAAAAGAGCCGGTTTCGGCCTTTTACGCGCTTGGGTCGGATATCGTGGTGAGAATGGGGGAGAAGATAGTGGTGGGGAAGTAAAGAGTTGTGTGAAAGGGAGTGATGCTTCGAGTTTTTATGGTAAACTTATGGAAGTGAATTATTAAGCATGACGATCTGCCCCAGAGGGGCAAAAGGCTTGTAGAAAAAATAAATGCCCTTCCTTTTACAGCCCCAGAGGGGCTGAACAAAGCCAATAAGTTAATTATTGAGGCAATTTAAAGATATATTGTTCGTCAAATTCGATATTGAAATCATTTAGCATTTTCCTGTATTCGTCTAAAAATGTAATTTTTCGATGATGCTCTTGCTGGTTTGCTATGTAGTTTACCACCTTATCAATTTGTGACCTGCTATTACTAAAAGCTCCATATCCTTCCTGCCACTGAAATCCGCCATTAGCTAATTTTTGTTTATTAATCCATTCGGATGAGTCGCTTTTTATGATGCGCACAATTTCAGAAATAGATTGGTTAGGATTTAATCCGATAAGTAAATGCAGATGATCAGGCACATTGTTGATAGCAATTAGTTTATGCCCCTGGTTTTGAACAATTGAGGTTATATACATTCTTAACCGCTCAGCCCAGGTATCTTCAATTAATGCCATACGATATTTTACGGCGAAAACGATGTGGATATATAACTGAGAATAAGTGTTATTACTTGCCATACATTGTGATCAGGTTCGTTAAGTTGAGCACCTCTGGTGCTCTAATCAAATTTACATTATTTTTCTACAAACCTTTTGCCCCTCTGGGGCAGCCTTTCAATTTCTTAAATTTAAGTTAATGATATCGCTTGTAGCAGTAATCTGATCCGTTCCGAGTTAGCTGTGCTTTAAATCCTTATTAAAGCAACTATAATTAAATAATCCCCCATCACCCCGTCGTCAAAAAAAATAATCAGTTCATTAATAATCACGTTGTTTGCTATTTTTGCCACCCATACAATTTTTGATACATGGCAAATTACAGCAACCGCATTGCACAGTTAAAAAGCGAGATCCAGCCTTTACGCGATCAGCTTATCAACCACGAGCTTTATAAAAATATTACATCGCTTGATGAGCTTACTGTTTTTATGGAGCATCATGTGTTTGCTGTTTGGGATTTTATGTCGTTGTTAAAAGCTTTGCAGCAAAAGCTTACCTGTACTGTTACCCCATGGATGCCAACCGGGAACGCCAACACCCGTTATCTTATTAATGAAATTGTTGCGGGCGAAGAAAGCGATATTGATGAGCAGGGAAACCGCGCAAGCCATTTCGAACTTTATCTGCGTGCCATGCAGCAAGCGGGCAGCACAGCCGAAGGCATCAATAACCTGTTTAATGAATTAAACTTCGGTAAGCATATTGATGAAGCGCTGATCATTGCCAATATTCCTGTTGCCGCCCGCAATTTTGTGCAGCACACATTTGATGTTATCGATACCAATAAAGATCATCTGCAAGCTGCAGTATTCACTTTTGGCCGCGAAGATTTGATTCCGGATATGTTTGTAAGCATAGTAAAAGAGCTGAGCCAACAATTGCCAGGTAAGGTTGATATATTGTTATACTACCTTGAGCGCCATATAGAAGTTGACGGCGATCATCATTCCCAACTGGCCTATCAAATGACCGCCGAACTTTGCGGCGATGATGACAGCAAATGGGCCGAAGCAACTGTTGCTGTTAAAGAAGCATTATGGGCGCGCATTGAACTTTGGGATGGGATTTCGGAAGCGATTAAAGTACAGGAAATAAGTTCCGTTTAACCATATAGCGATGGAAAAGTCATTTCAAGAGTGTATGGTTAGGGATTTTTCTTTCGCCTCCTAACGCCCGTTCTTGTCCCAGCTCTATCGGTTTGCTATCGTAGTATACAAAAATACTGCTGATTCTCCCAATATTACCTGGTCGCCTTCACTTAGGGGGTGGCCAATTTGAGTGGAATTGAGTTTGATCATCTTACCATCAGCCGCGATATGGATCTTGGTTTTATTGCGCGGAGGCACACCGCCTTCATCAGCAAAGATCATGAAGCGCTCGCTTTCGGCGTCCCATTCAATATGGGCATGCTGCCTGCTGATGTATTTATTACTTTCGTCCCTGCTCTCTCCCGGAAAAACAAATTGATTTAGCCTGAACGAGCCATTTTCGGTAACGGACTTTTTATCCCTGCCGATGTAAAGTTTGGGGTCGGTAGCTTTGATCAGGTATTCTTCTTTTTCGGCCTCACCGCTCAGAATGCGTAAATAGGCTGTAAAGGAAGCTGCATTGTGTGCAACCTGCTTGCGGGTATTCATGATAAAGGCGGCGTCCAGATCAGGGATCCGTTTTGCTTCTGTCGGGAGCTCATCGGTGAACTCAACATCCAGCGTCCAGTCAGAAGGCAAATTGATGTCAAAGTCGTCGGCTATTTTTTGAACCTCGTTTTTGAAAAGCGCTTTATCATGTACATAAACCGCGCCCTCATAAATAGGCTTGTCCTCGGCATCGGCAACTATAAAAAGCTTCAGCTCTTTAATATGGCCGCCTTCTCCACCTTCTATCTTTTGTAACGATTCTTTAATGAAACGTAATATAGCCTCACGTAAGCTTTTTACATCCCAGGGTTGTTTTTCGCCGCTTCTTTTAAATAAACTGAATGCCATTTGCTCTTTCCTTTCTGCTTAAACACTATTCTTCGGTAGTGGTTTCCGTTTCCATGCTTTTTATATAACCTTTTTTCAGCAGGAAAGGGATCACATGATTGCCGGCCAGGTGTACCGCGTCTGACGATCCGCGGGTTGATTCTACCCGGATACAAACCACCATATAGCCGCTGCCTTTTTCTTTTGGTGCAAAGAAAACATACCAGCCGTCATTAACACTCTGGTTCCTTACAATACGTTCCGGCGTACCGGTTTTACCTGCTACCTTGATGCCTAATATAGGCGTTTTAGGCGCGCTTTGCTCAATCATATATTGTTTTAACAAAGCAGCATAACGCGGATCTTCGGCCAGCTTGATGCCGCTTTTTACAGCCACTGTTGAATCGGCAATTTTTAGCGCGTACCTGTTGGGCAGTAATATACCGTCATTAGCCACACCTGATACCAGCCTTGCTACCGCTGCGGGGGTAGCAATCAGCTCGCCCTGCCCCCAGGCCATACCCGAAATACCTTTAGCCCTTGTTTTATGGATATTGTTAGGATCGTACCGTGGTTTGGTATTAAATTCGGTTTTACGCCATAAGGCGCGCCATTTATCTTCCTGGGTGGCATTTAATATCGGTTTATTATAATAGTAACCGCCTACGCCATGCAAAAACATCCCTGTTTTAAGGTACAATGTTGCCATGTACTCTTCCAGGTGTTCCTGGTTGGCCAGCTTAATAAAATATACGTTGTTTGATTTGGCAATGGCCCGCTCCATGGTGATCATCCCGGTTTCGTCCGGTTCAATGCCCTTGGTACGGATCCGCTCCTGGGTGCTTACATGATATTGTATTGCAGATGCAGCGATGCCTAATTTATTAAATGCCGACATCGCCGTTAAAACTTTAGCCGTTGAACCAGGCTGACTGGCATAGGTAAAACCCAGATCGGTAGTGGTTAACCAGGTAGCCAGTTTATTCTGATCGGCCAGTGGCATAGTCAGCTGGTCCCAGTTGTGCACAGGAGGCAGCGGGTATTGTGCCGATGTAAGCACATCGCCGGTATTGGATTCCACGATAACTACCGAAACCCTGTTATCATACAGCGAAGTATCGGAAGCGATAGATTGCTGAATACTGGTTTGCAGATCGGCATCCATGGTAAGCTTTACATCGCGGTTTTTGTTTTTGAAAGCCTCGACTTCAGGGCCGTTGATATCACTTACCAGCAGGTTGGCCAAAGCGCTGTAGTCTTTTTTAGCTACGGTCATTTCCTTCATTCCGCGGGGCAAAAACCTGTCTTCCTGGTAACGTGATGCCTTCACATTATAATTGGTGATGGGCATATGAAACCCCCGAAGCTCGGCGGCATGTTCATACTCGGCAAAATAACCGTTGGTGCTGCCATTAAATACCCCGGTGTTTTGATCGCCCGTCCAAAAAAACATTTGTTCTTCAAAAGGATAAAACCTGTCCAGGCGCTTGTGCATAGCCGAATCCAGGTCATAATGCAGCATACCCGAAGCGCTTAATTTGTTTTTTTGTTTTTCGATAAGCTCGGGTTTGCTGGTAGCCAGGATAAGGCCGTTACGGTCATAGATAGTACCTGCTTGCAACCTGTTCATCAATATAGCGATACGCGGGTTATAGCTAAACATCCGCAGGCCGCTTTTATCGGCAACCAAAGCAGGTTTTACAACCCATTGCTTATTATCTGTTGTGTAGCGCGATACATTCACCACCAATAATACCACTCCGGCAAGCGCGGCTGCCAATGCAGGTACCAGGTTTTTATCCTGCTGTTTGGTGATATAATCCATTTGCACAGCGGTTCCCCTTACTGATGAAACCGACAGCAGGAAGCCCGCGGCCAGCAGATTTATTACCAATGATGAGCCGCCATAACTTTCAAAAGGAAGGGAAACGCCGGATAACGGCAATGCCCCGATGGAGCCGCCCGCAATCAGCAAAAACTGCACAAAAGTACATACGCCTATGCCCGCGCTGAGGTAAAACAGCAGGGGCATCCCCGTTTGCCTGCCTATGATGATGGAGCGGTGCAGGTACAACAAAAACAAGATGAACACCGCGGCCATGCCAGCCCAGCCAAACTCTTCGCCGATGGATGGCAATATCATATCGGTATGTGCTTCGGGGATAGTTTTGGCAAAGCCCTGCCCAACACCTTGCCCGCTTACCCCTCCACTGGCCATGGCCCAAAGTCCGTTAGCTACCTGGTCGCCGCCGTAAACTTCATTATTCCAGGCGTCCTGCCAAATGGCCTTACGCTCAACCAAACGCTCCACCGGTCCGGGGATAATTTTATCGAGACCGGGGATTTTATCGATGGTTAAAAAAGCAGTGATCACCACGAGCGCCATAATGGCCGATTCACTCAACCTCCTCCGCCTGAAAAATACTACGCTCCCAAGCGAAAAAAATGTGATGCCGGCGCTAAGCCATATATTATCAAAAAACCAGGTAGTGAGCACAAATAGCACCACAAAGCCCGCCATATACAGGAAATCGCCCCGTGAAAAAGAGAACAGGATGATGAACGTAAAACAAATCACCATGGCCGGCCCCAGATCGCCCAAAACCAAAAACAGCAGCAGGGTGATGATGGTAGCGATAAGCGCGAATGAAAAGAACGACCAGCGCTTGCTCCAACTGGCGTATTGACTGATGAATTTTTCGTTGGTGGCAAAAAACCCCGCAAGGAAAATAACAATGAGGTATTTTACAATTTCGCTTGGCTGAAAACCCAGCAGGTTAACTTTTACACCGCTACCCTCGGGGCCGGTACCAAACAAGATGGTTGAAAACAGGATGCCCATAGCAACAATAGCCCATGGCCAGCCGTTGGCGGCGCTCCTGCTCCATTTAAAAACAAGCAGCCGGTAAAAGCCCGAGTCGGGGTTAAGACGGCGAAGGTTAAATAGCTGAATGATGCAGATCCCCCCTATACCGATGCCCAAATAAACAAGTGTATCTTTAGCCAGGAACCTATCGCGCAGCGGGTCCTGCAAGCTTAAAAGCGTAAGGAATGAGATACCGGTAAGCATCATGATCAGGGGTAAAATGATCTGATCGGCATCGGGGTACCGGGCGCTTAGTAACAGGTGTACGATGATAAAACCGGCAAAAAAACTGCCAGCTATGATCCAGTACCACATATTAAACTCTTCCTGGTAGCGCACGATAAAAGCACCCTCTTTTTTCAGGATGTTAAAATCGCGGGTAGAGAGCAGCTTGATACTATGAGGTGCCTGGCTAAATTTAAAGGTTACGTCTTTGTCCAGTTCGTCAACGCCCTGCGAGCGGCCAAACTCAAAACCCGGCTGCATGGGCAATACCGAAAATGCTTTGCCGGTTGGCAATTTGGCAAATACAAACCGCCCTTGCTCATCGGTACGGGCAAAAGCTGTTAGTGACTGCAGTACCTTCTTTTTCTGATCGTTAAGTACATACAGTTTTTTGTATGATGAGGCATTTTCCGAATAAGAGGTTTTAGCCCCGGTCTCCTCATCGCTGAAAATACTATCACGGGGTAATATCATGGTGAGCTTTACCAGTACACCGGGCACAGGTTCGCCTTTGTGGGCTATTGTACCTTTAATGCTGTATTCGCCAAGGTTGAGATCGGTTTGGGCGCCCAAAGCAGGAGGATTTTTCAATTCCTGTTCAAAGCGGATAGAATCATCGCCGGTATAGCCTAAAAGTGTGCGGGAGGTAAGTACGCGTTTCTTGAAAGTTTCACCGCCTTTTTCAAAGGCCTCGTCGGCATTTACGTAGTATTTACGTTTGTTAAGTTCGCCGGTATTATCTACCAGGTCGCCGGTTGTTTTACGCGATGCTATTACCGATTCAATGTAATCAACATCCTTCGGATCGTCAAAATAATACCCTTTTTTAAGCAGCGCCTTTACGTTTTGAGCGGTATTGGGCGAGTTAAGGTTTACGATGGTTCCGTCCTTCAGACGCTTATCAACATCAGTGAATTTAAGTTGCAATACGCTGAAAAGCTTCACAAATAAAACGGCCAGCAATATGCCTGTAAGCAACAGGAACAGCCGTTCCATTCTCCTGCCGGGTACTTTGGGGTTTTCCTGGGCCATTTATCAGTGAGTAGCTTTAGTTGGGACAGAATCAGTTTTGAACATGCTGCCAAACAACCTGCCCGAGATGTATTTTTTATTAGGGAACATGTACAATGCCTGCACCGGCGTTAAGCAGTTATTGAACTGCACATTTTTTAGCACAAGGGCATCGTTATGTGTTACGATAGCTGTACCAAAGCCATCAAAAGCAACGCTATCCAGCACTACATATTTGCAGTTGGCAGCCAGCGCGATAGCCGGGCCAGAATAGGTGGAATCTTTTTTAAATACGACGGCGCCCTTTGTTTTAATATACAGGCTATCCTTATTGATATGCAGCGTATCGCTCAGCACAATAGGCTGCTGAAAATCAGCCGCTGAAAGTAACAACGTATGGCCTTTTAATTTATTGATAGTATCCTGGAGCTTGAGCTCCACCGCGTTTTTAATATGCTGAGCTACCAACGTATCTGTTTTTTTAGGAACAGCAGCCTGATCTGCATTCTTTTTAAACTGCCAGATAAATCCACCCAAAAAAATAAAGCAAAGCAGGGTAAGTACAGCCACTGTGCCGCCATTGCCTTTGGTTTTTACCACAGGATCAGGCTCTTCTTGCCTTTTTACCGGGGCGGGTGCAATTGCTTCCGGCTGTTCGGCAACTTTTACAGCAGCAACCGCTGGTTTCGTGGCGCTGTGTTGCTTGCGCTCCTTATCGTTATGTACCAGTACAACGGTCACATTATCTTTTCCACCACGGTTATTGG
This sequence comes from Mucilaginibacter rubeus, assembly GCF_014643835.1. Taxonomy (GTDB): domain Bacteria; phylum Bacteroidota; class Bacteroidia; order Sphingobacteriales; family Sphingobacteriaceae; genus Mucilaginibacter; species Mucilaginibacter rubeus. The sequence continues at coordinate 109,069 of NZ_BMKD01000003.1, forward strand.
CTGCATCAATCAGTTTTTTTCCCTTTTCGGGCAGGTTATCGCTGCTGGTAAGGATATTGGTGATCTTGCTTTTATCAACAAGGTCGGTTAAGCCGTCGCTGCAAATGAGCAGGATATCGCCCGGCAAAAAGGGCGAGTTACCTGTCTCTACAAAATCGGGGTCCTGGCCTATTTGCCCGGCAAAACCAAGCGCTTTGTTGATCTCGTTGCGTTTGGGGTGGTCCATGGCCGCTTCCTCGGTCAGCCGGCCCGAATCTTCCAGGAAGCCCACAAAAGAGTGATCTTTCGAGATCTTGATCAGCGAATAATCTCGCAGCAGGTACAGACGGGTGTCCCCAACGTGGGCATAATAAAATTTATTGTTGATCATATCAACCACGGCCAGTGTAAGCACACAGGCCATGTTTTCAAGATCTTTGTTCTGTACTTTTTCGTCGTAGATCCGTTGATTGGCAATGGTAAACGTATTTACCAATAGCGGCACAATATCGCCGGCTATATATTGCAATTGCTCCAGGATGGTGGCGCGGGCAATTTCGGCAGCTATTTCGCCGCCGGCATAACCGCCAACCCCATCAACCACACAGGCAATGATAAAATTACCATCACCAGATTTTTCGGCAATAAAAACGTCCTCGTTATTTTGCCTTTGCCTACCGGTATCTGTTATCCCGAAAAAATTATTTGCCATGGTTTTAACTGGATTTTTTTATGTCGATAAAATGAGCTACCAATAACAGCACACATATTGCCAGCAGCCCTATTGATAATACCTGTGACATTTATGGTTCGGGTTTAAATATGTTAATACCTACTATGCCATTGAGCAGAATCCTGGAGTTGAACGGCAGCTCAACCCATTGCGGCGAGTTCACGTCGCTCCCGGCTACTTCCAGTTCGTTGATCAGGGTGCGCTCGCCAAAAGACGCCATGTAAAACTTACCATCGGCTTTATTTAACCTGATGCGCAGGTGGGGGGTGTTCACCCATTCAGACGGCACCTTAAACACGGCCTGCTCGTCCCTTTCCTCATCACTGCCCGATACAACAATATCATCATCCTTGATCAGGTACTCCACCTTGCGGCCAACAAACTGCTTATCGGGCATAATGGTTTCCAGCCGGGCCAGTACTTTGGTTCCGGGCTTAACTACGTCCTTTTCATTGTGCTGCAGGTCGTTAGCATAAGGCAATTCGTAATAACCTTCGCTGTAATAAGTAAAGCCTTTTAAAACCTCGTTACTGATATCCAGGGTTTGGGCAACACCCGTTTGGCGCGGAATGAATGTAACCCGCAGGTTCTCATCTTTTTTAGCGCTTGTGCCGGGCAGCAGTTTGCCTATAAAACCCTTATCGCCGCGTTTATAATCCGGGTGCGATACCAGCCTGAATACCCATTTTGAGCTTGAAGGTTCCACCTTTTTGCCTACTTCCTGGTGTTCGCGCAGCAGTTCATAGAATTTTTTAACAGATTCATTAACGATAATGCCGAACAGGCCAGAGCGGTTATTTACAAAATCCTGGTAATCTTCTTCGTTAAAGCTGATGATAAATTCGTGGTAAAAAACTATCCTGTCGGCAAAAGAAAGCTGCTTGATCGATTCCTTGAATTTTTCGATGATGTACAAATACACGTCATCGGGCGTTAGCGCTTTTATTTTTACAGCCTCCTCGTTTACTGGTTTTCCGTTTGGTAAAAACCAGTCCTGAAGGCCTATCCGTTTCCAAAATGTTGATTTAGGTTCCATTCTGTATTTGCTAAATCATTAAAAGTTTAAGTTAGAGGTATCCGCTTTTTTCACACTATCGCGATAAAACTGGGTATCTTCCTTTTGTTGTTTTGCCCGTTGTATGTTACGCAATATCGAATCGGCGGTTGAATCAACTTCCGGTGGAATATTGCTCTCATCTTTGTAATCACTGGCCTTAGGCTGCTGTACAGAGTCTTTTTTTTGGGGTGGGATAATTTTACTACTTGCAGCCGAATCGGTTGCCTTTTTTGAAGGTTTAAACAGCCTGCTAACCACCCCATTATAAATACGCCCGCCAAACTTATCCATCACCACTGCCGAAAACACGGTAAAACCGCAAAGCAATATTATGAACATAATGAAGATCGGCTTTGACATGCGCACGGCTTTGCTATCAGCAGGCTCGTTGCTAACTACCTGTGCCGGTTGCTTGTTCTCGTTTTCCTGGTAATATAGCACCAGCCCCTGCAGTCGTTCATTTTCCTTCAATAAAACTTCGGTGTTCCACGATTCATCGGGGTGCGTTGGACTGATAGCGCCGATACTGCCCTGCATCAAAGCTTCCTGCAATTCAATGCCGTTGGCATACCGGTTATTGATGTCTTTTTGCAGACATTTAGCTACAATCTGTAATAACCAGGCCGGAACCTGCATCTGCATTTCCTTTTTCTCGTCCGACCAGCTTTCGGGCAGGTTTTTGCGGCGCAGCTCCATTACATCAGGTATCTCCGACTCCATGTGGGCCAGCATCACGGCGTTGCGTGCTGTTTCGCCATTATCTTTTAGCGGGAAAGGCACCTGCCCGCCAATCAATTCATACAGGATGATGCCGTAGCTGTACACATCTGTTTGGAAATACATCAGGCCTTCATTTTGCTCGGGCGCCATAAATTCAATAGCGCCCGCATGACGGATACTGGTACGGCGCTGATCATCAGACATGGCCGAAAGACCAAAATCAAGCAGCACGTAGTTACCGGTATGTACGTTGAACTTTACATTGTTGCTTTTGATGTCGCCGTGCTTTACCGAAACTTTGTGACAGTGTGATAACGCATTTGCCAGCTGATCGGCCAGTTTAATGATCTCTTTAATGCTGAAGATAGCCTCATGCGGTGGTTTCAGCAGGTCTTCCAGATCGGGGCCATCAATATATTCCATTTCGATAAACGGGAACGAACCACTTTCGGTAATGCCCGAATTAAGAATCTTAACCACATTTGGGTTAGGCTCTTCGTTTACCTTTTTTAGTTTTTCGACCTCGTTCTGGAAATTGCGAAAATTTTTATCGTCGGTGCTTTCGGTATGAATAGGAGTGGGCAGGAGCTTTACCGCTGTGATAATAGGCCCATAGCGGCGACCTTTATAAACAGAGCCCTGACCGCCCGTTCGTAAAGCCCCCATGTTTTCCAAACCTTCGGTAATAGTAAATACTTTGCTCATTGAGTTATACTTGGGGAATGAGTATTCGTGACAAATATTAAAAACTTTTTACTCAACATAACGCAGGCATTAGTGTTTGGTATAAAAATATAAAAAAATAACCGCTGATTAGGGTGATTTCGTTGATTACGCTGATTATGAATGTTGTCTGAACTCGAATTTATTGAATTAAAAGAATGGACAGAATGCTCAGCAAATTCAATAAATTCCCTTAATTCAATAAATTCGAGTTCAGACGACCATAGTTCATTAATTCACAATTATCTCATCCACCATCAACCAGGCCTTCGCTCCGGCAATATACTCACCCGGCGGAATAATCCCTTTGTTAGTTGCTTTTACCCTGATATATCTTGCCTGCTGTGCTTTGATGTTTGCCCTTACAGCGTTGATGCCGTTATCCGGGAAATCAGTCTGGCGGTAAACTTCGGTATAATTGCTTCCATCTGTTGATACCTCAAAGGTAAGCAGCGTTGGCTCCCACATTTTTTGCCAATGGTATTTTAATATGTTAATGCCAAGCTTTGATACGTTTTGCACGTTTCCCAGATCAACTACCGCTTCAAGGTCATCTCCACTGAAGCCATGCCATTGCCCGTCATTATAAAGCTTGCTGCCGAAGATGCCGTTCACCAAACCAAAGGTATTACCCGGATTAAACCCTCCCTGCGGCTGGTTTTTAAGCGTTACCGTTTTGCCTATGGCCTTGTGAATGGTAAATGACTTTTCATAGGTTCGGCCCTGCTGCCTGCCATTATTAAAAACAGCTGCTTTAATAATCCCTGGTGATGCTATTGTAATTGCACCTGTGTAACCTTTGCTGTTTAAGCCTGGCTCAGTACCATCTGTTGTATAAAATATTTTAGCGCCGGGTAAAGTTGTTTGGAGATTTAACGCTACCCGATGATCTGCAGTTTCTGTTACCGAATCGGTGATCTCATCAAATACATCAGCCGCGTTTATATTTAACTTTTTGAGCAAAGGCTGCTGGTACCTTAGTCGCTTCAAAAAATCCGGATAGCTTTTATTTTCCTTCGAACTCCAGGCAACTTCGGCCAAAGCCAGCATTCGCGGGAACAATTGCCGCTCGGCCTGTGCGGGGCTGGCCATGTATTCGCTCCAGGCGTTGGCTTGTACACCTTTAATATATTTTGCTTCCTCGCCGCTTAATTCATTAGTTATTGGTTCGTAATTATAGACCTTGCTTAATGGTGTGTATCCGCCGCCGGCTAATGGCTCGGCCCGGTAAAGTGACTGGTAGTAATCCAGGTATACATATTTTTCGGGCGTCATGATGGCATCATGATGCTGTTTGGCGGCGGCTATTCCACCTTCTTCGCCAGTCCAGCTCATGACGGTTGCACCAGGGGTAAGCCCGCCTTCCAGAATCTCGTCCCAGCCTATGATCTGCCGGCCTTTACTGTTCAGGTATTTTTCCATGCGGCCGATGAAATAACTTTGCAGTTCCTTCTCATCTTTCAGGTGTTCGTCCTTAATGCGCTGCTGGCATTTGGGGCAGACCTTCCATTTGGTTTTAGGGCATTCATCACCGCCGATGTGAATATATTTTGAAGGGAACAACGGCAGTACCTCATTCATCACATTTTGTAAAAAGGTAAACGTTTCGTCATTGCCGGCGCAATACACATCGTCAAAAATGCCCCAAAATGTTGCGGTTTTATACGGCCCGCCTGTACAGCCCAATTGCGGGTAAGCAGCCAGCGCCGCCAACGCATGGCCCGGCATTTCAATTTCCGGGATTACGGTAATGTGCCTTTGGGTGGCATATTCTACAATTTCTTTAACCTCATCCTGGGTGTAATAGCCGCCATAGCGTTTACCATCAAACCTGTGCGGACTATCCTTTTTGTGGCCAATGATGGTTTCATCGCGGTAAGCCGAAATGCTTTGCAGTAAAGGATATTTTTTTATTTCGATGCGCCAGCCCTGGTCATCAGTTAAGTGCCAGTGAAAAGTATTGATCTTGTATAGTGCCAGCAGGTCTATCCATTTTTTAATGGCTTCGGGTTTAAAAAAGTGGCGGCTTACATCTAAATGCATTCCGCGGTATGCAAAACGGGGGTAGTCGGTAATGGTATAGCCTTGTATGGTTACTTTTCCGTTGGTTACCTTTAATAGTTGCGTAAGTGATTGTAGACCGTAAAACACACCGGCTGCATCATGGCCGCTAATTTTTATACGTTTAGCTGTAACCGATAGCTTATATCCCTCTGGTTGGGTAACATATTTATCATCTATATTTAACTGAACAGGAGCATTCGACCTATGATTTGTCCGGAGGCCGAAACCTGAAACAGATTTAAACCAGGTATTGAAAAATGTAAGGTTATCCCGGCCGATGTTGGGTGTGGTACCTATTGCTGTTGATTGATTAAAAGTAAAAACCTGGTTTGCGTTTGTCTTTACCATTATAACCGGCTTAGGGATAATGCCTTCCTCCTTTACCTGAGCATTGGTTACCGCTGCAAAAAGCAAGCATAACGGAATACAACTGAGAAATTTGCGGAATGTAAACAGGTTGATCATCAATGTAAATGTAAAACCGAATATACTTTTTTTGCCGAAAGGCGGATAATGAAATCGTTTAATAATAAAAAAACACTCCCCGTTTTTCTTATCCTACATCAAGTGCCGCCGGCGATTTTGACCGTAATTTTGAATCATAATAACACAGCAAGTATTAAAATATTTAAAACAAGGAAAACAATGGAAAACACTATAAACGGCATTCACCACATCACTGCAATTGCAGGCAATGCCAAAAAAAACTATGATTTTTATACCCGTGTATTGGGCTTAAGGTTAGTTAAAAAAACCGTAAACTTTGATGATCCCGGTACTTATCACTTATATTATGGCGATGGCAACGGTACTCCCGGCTCCATCCTTACTTTCTTCCCATGGGAAGGCATCACAGCAGGTCGCCGGGGCGCAAGGCAGGTAACTGAAATTGGTTATTCGGTACCTGAAGGTAGTTTGGATTTCTGGTTGAAAAGGTTTGAGGATAACAATGTGATCTACAACAAACCGGCCGAAAAATTTGGCGAGCAGTATCTTACTTTCCTTGATCCTGATGGTTTGAAATTTGAGCTTATCGTTCCCAAAAAAGCCGATGACCGCACGCCATGGGAAACTGCCGAGGTAACCGCAGCCAATGCTACCAAAGGTTTTCACAGCATTACTATTACATCAAATAAAATTGAGGCTACTGCCAAAATATTAACCGGTGTATTAGGCTATCGCTTACTGGAACAGCATGTTAACCGCTACAGGTTTATTACCGATGCTGTCGAAAATGCAGCTATAGTTGATTTGGTGGAAGTTCCGGGAGAAGTTGCCGGTCATGTAGCGGGTGGTTCTGTTCACCACGTAGCATTCCGCGTACCAAACGAAAAAGTATTGATGGAATACCGTGAAAAGATAGCAAACCTTGGCTTGCATATCACCGACAAAATAGACAGAAACTATTTCTACTCATTATACTTCCGCGAACCAGGTGGTGTTTTGTTTGAGATAGCAACCGATAACCCAGGCTTCGCGGTTGATGAACCAGCCGAATTATTGGGCACAGGATTAAAATTACCTGCACAGTATGAAAACCTGCGCGGCGAGTTGGAAAAAACATTACCATCATTAGTTTAATAAAACAGATGTACAGGCACACAAAACAGCTTGTTTCGGCGGGAGTTCCCGCCGAACAGGCCAAAAAGGCCATCATTATGCTGCATGGCCGCGGAGCATCGGCAAGCAGCATAATCTCGCTTAAAGATCATCTTGAATTAGATGGGTACGCTATCTATGCGCCACAGGCCAATCAACATAGCTGGTATCCCTACAGCTTTATGGCTCCGGTTCAAAATAATCAACCGGCACTTGATTCGGCCCTTGAAGTGATTGACGAACTGGTTGAGGACCTCAGGCAAAAAGGAATAGCACAGGAAAATATCTATTTCCTTGGTTTTTCGCAGGGCGCATGTTTAACGCTTGAATATACCGGCCGAAATGCCGGCAGGTACGGGGGGATTATCGCTTTCACCGGCGGATTGATAGGAGAGGAGCTGGTTAAGGAAAACTATAAAGGCGATTTTAACAATACCCCGGTACTGGTCACCACCGGCGACCCCGACCCGCATGTACCAGTTAGCAGGGTTAATGACAGTGTTGAAATATTAAAAGAATTAAATGCGGGTGTAACCCTCAAAATATATAAAGGCCGCCAGCATACTATTTCCCATGAAGAAATTGTGTTGGCAAACGAGATACTGAAGAATTGATTGTTTTCAAAGTTGAGTGTTTAAGAGTGGAGAGCTGCCCGGAGGGGCGGCTCTCTTTTTTTTGCCGGATAGCATTGACTAACCTGTATAATAAATAAGTTATGTCTACGCTTTCTGACAACCTTGGGGTTATTTTATATTAATAACCAATAGTTTGAAACTATGGTTAAGCCGTTCATAATTAGCAGATAAGCTTATTTTTACTTTTTAAATATATTAAATTAATATTTAAGTAATTTTAGCCTTTGTTTCCCGGACGAACTTAATTAGTAAACTATGCCCGACAAAATTGTGATGAGCGATATGCAGCTCATTAGCCGATTAAAGGCTGATGATGAAGCGGCGCTTACCATGATTTACAGGAGGTACTGGGCTTCGCTTTTTAAAGCGGCTTATAATATCTTAAAAGACAGGCAGGCATGCGAGGATATTATCCAGGAACTGTTTATTAAGCTTTGGGATTGCCGGGCCGAAGTGGAGATCACTATATCGCTTAAAGCCTATCTGTATGCATCGGTACGTTATGGGGTTTACAGGCAAATCCGCACAGGTACGCCCGTAAGAAGCGAGATTTTTGACGATCTGATAGAACGCCTGCACACTCCAGCTACCCACAACACCATTGAGCATAAAGAACTGTTACTGCAAATAAACCAGGTAATTGATACCCTGCCCGAAAAATGCCGGGAAGTTTACAAGCTAAGCCGCGAAGAATGCCTTACCCATAAGGAAATAGCCCTGCAGCTAAATATATCCACTAAAACCGTCGAAAATCATTTAACCAAAGCGCTTCGCCAGTTGCGCGGCTCGTTAGGCTCTGCTTTTATCCTGGAAGCGTTGATGTTTTTTTTAGATAAATAGCATCAAATGAAATCTTAGCTATTTAAAAATGTAAAATATTTATTCCGTTGGTTTTAACCAACAGTGAAATAATTCGAAAAGTCTGGCTTTAGCCCAATTATACAGGCGGGTTTAGGCTAAAGCCCTCTTTATCGCTATTTAATATTCCGTTGGTTAAAACCAACGGCAATGAAAATTCTATTGAATGATTAGAGACTTGATTGTTTTTACACAGCTTTTCACCGGATTTTTTTTGGGGGAGATAATTGATTTTCGGCTAACATTCGTTTGTTAAAGCCTATTTACAAAATCTTTTAATTTTTTTTCATTTCGACGTAGGGGATACCCCCGTTTTTTTACTCTCCCTAACAAAACCACATTTGTGCAAAAAGAAGAATTTTTACAACTGATAGATAAATACCTGGCCGGGCAGGCAACTGCCGCGGACAAGGAACAGTTGTTGAATTTTTTCGAAAGCTTTCAGGGTGATACCGACGAATGGGATGAAAAAATAATTGGTGTAAAACAGGAACTGGAAGACCGCATGTTAAGCAACATCAGGCAGGCGATAGCCGAGCCGGTAGCTAACAAGGGCCCAAAAGTTATAAGGTTACATTTTTTCAGAAATGTTGCCGCTGCTGTTATCCTGTTGGCCGTGTCGGGCATTGCTGTTTATCATTGGTGTATTAAACATGAACAGCAAAAACTGGTTGCTCAAAACAAAGCAATTGTAAAGCATGACGTTGAGCCTGGCGATAACAGGGCTGTTTTAACCCTTGCCAATGGCTCCAAACTGATACTCGATTCGGCTAAGATCGGCTTGCTCAATCAATCGGGTAACACCAGCATTAATAAAACGCAGGATGGGCAGGTGGTTTACACCGCGGATAAAGATCAACAGCAAAATGGACCGGTTGCCTATAACACCATTAGCACCCCCAGGGGCGGCCAGTACCGGGTAGTGCTTCCTGATGGTTCAAAAGTTTGGCTTAACTCTGCCTCTTCACTGAAATTCCCTACGGCATTTACAGGTACCGAACGTGATGTTGAACTCACCGGTGAAGGATATTTTGAGGTGGCCAAAAATAAGGCGAAGCCTTTTAATGTAAAGGTTAAAGATATTAACGTGGCCGTATTGGGCACGCATTTCAATATCATGGCTTACAACGATGAGGCCGCTGTTAAAACCACTCTTCTTGAAGGATCGGTGAAATTAACACAAGGTAATACGAGCAATTTATTAAAGCCCGGTCAGCAGGGCATTATAAATGATAAAAACATTAAAATTATTGATGTTGATACCGACGAAGCGGTAGCCTGGAAAAATGGCTTCTTTGACTTTGAGCGGGCAAACATACAAGTTATTATGAAGCAGCTTTCGAGGTGGTATGGTACCGAAGTAATATACGAAGGTAAAATACCTGATGATGAGTTTGTAGGTAAGATCAGCAGGGATGTAAAACTATCGCAGGTATTGCACATCCTTGAATTAAGCCACGTGCGTTTTAGGATTGAGAACAAAAAAATAATTGTTGCGCCTTAAATACCGGCAGCTGATTTTTAACTACTAAACCCAAACTATGAAGAAACACTGACGATATAATCTCAAAATATTCCAACCTAAGCTCCCCTTATCTAAATGAAAGAAAAGCCGGAAGCGCTGCAACGCTTCCGGCATAATGAATTGGATCAAGCTTTCCTGAGTTTTCAATAACAGATTTTTTTAACCCAAACATCACGAAGTTATGCATTTAAACTTTACTGGTAAAGTATTTAGTGCCTTTGGTACACATTCAAAACTGTTTTTGACGATGAGATTAACCGTCTTATTATTAACCCTCGGCTGCCTGCAGCTAAGTGCTAAGAGCTTTTCACAATCCATAACCCTGAATGCGAGGGGAATAGCGCTTGATAAAGCTTTTAAAGCAATTGAAAAGCAAAGCGGCTATTATTTCTTTTACAGGTATAAGGATATTTCAAAAACCAAACCGGTTAATCTTTCACTAACTAACGCTTCATTACAGGAAGCGTTGCAGCAATGTTTTAAGGATGAGCCTTTAACCTATATTATAGATGATAAAAATATCATCGTAAATAAAAAGAAAACGCCCGATGTAAGCCCTGCCCAGGTACCCATAACCATAAGCGGTATTGTGGTAGATGATAAAAATCAAGCCTTACCAGGTGTTAATGTTAAAGTAAAAGGTACCAATGTTGGTGCCATAACCGGGGTGGACGGTAAGTATACCTTAAATGCCGAAGATAACGCAGTTTTGGTATTTACATTTATCGGTTTTCAAACCAAAGAGGAACCGGTTAATAAAAGAACAACTATCAACGTTGTTTTAAGTGAAGATAACAAGGAATTAAAGGAGGTAGTTGTTGTAGGCTACGGCAACCAGGAGCGTAAGGATGTAACGGGCGCTGTAGGTTCGGTAAAAATGGGCAATATCAAAGAGATCAAAACAGCGAGTCTTGATCTGAAACTGGCTGGCCAGCTCGCGGGCGTAACCGTAAACCAGGTAACCGGCACTCCGGGCGGTGGTGTATCTGTTAATATACGTGGCGCCGGTTCAGTGGGTGCCGGTGATGACCCTTTATATGTAATAGATGGTTTCCCCATTTCTCCGGGGTTTGATCAATATCAAAACCCTTTAAGTACCATCAACCCCGACGATATAGAAAATATCAGCGTATTGAAAGACGCTGCTTCTACAGCTATTTATGGTTCGCGCGGTTCAAACGGTGTAATATTGATTACTACCAGGAGGGCGAAAAAAGGAGAATCATCAGTTACGGTAAATACTTCAACAGGTATCCAAACCATATTGCCTAAAAGCAAATTAAAAATGATGACCGCCGAGCAATTTGCACAGTGGCGTAAGGAGGCTATCCAGGATGCCAATGCTGTTAACGGAACAAATAACCCGATTCCCGTTGAGTACCAAAATCCGGCAGCTTTAGGCAAGGGAACAGATTGGTTTGACGCAGTAACCAGGGTGGCGCCGATACAGAATTATGACGTAACGGTTTCTAACGGTACTGAAAAAGCACGCTCCTTGTTTTCGATGGGGTATTTCGACCAACGGGGAACGGTACTCAATACCGGGTTTCAGCGCTATTCTTTAAAAGGCACAATGGATGCTGATGTGGCAAAAAATGTTATTATTGGCTTAAGTATAGCGCCCACGTACAGTTTACGTAACCAGCAGCAAACAGATGGGCATTTTCTGTCGGCAGCATTAAGCCAGGCTTACCTTGAAAGCCCGCTTACCCCCGTAAAACAACCTGATGGTTCGTATACCAATGTTATAGGATCACCCGGTACTTTCCAGAACGTGAACCCGGTAAGCGCGCTGGTTAATACAACAAACATGTATAAGCAATTCCGTACGCTGGCCAATGCTTATGTGGAGTGGAAAGTAATTGACGGGCTTACACTACGGTCGACCTTTGGTGTTGACTATCAAAATAGTAACGGTGATTATTTCCGGCCGTCGTTTTTAGGGGGCTTTAATGCACCTAACCGCGATGGTAAACAAGTAAAAGCTGTTGGTTCATTTAACTCATCAAACACATTTAACTGGCTTAATGAAAATTCAGCTACCTATAAAAAAACTTGGGGCAATCATACATTGACTGTTTTAGGCGATTATTCGATTCAGCAGGAAACCAATCGTTACCGCTTAACATATGGTACAGATTTTCCTGATGATGCAATCCAATCCTTAAGCTCTGCAACAACTATAACCGCAAACACTATTAATGAAGAATGGAGATTGCTATCCGTAATAGGGAGGGTTAACTACGCTTATAAAGATAAATACCTGCTGAGTGCCTCTATCAGGCGCGATGGTTCATCAAGATTTGCCCCTGGGCACAGATGGGGTACGTTTCCTTCGGTTTCGGGCGGATGGCGTATTTCGGATGAATCATTCTTTCCTAAAACTTCTTTTATCGACCAGGTTAAATTTTCGGGCAGTTATGGCCATGCGGGTAACAACAACGTAGCAAGTTATATGTGGGTATCGCAGGTTGACGATACTAACTACACATTTGGCGGCGCACTTTCGCCTGGCAAGTCGCTAACAGATCTTGGCAACCAGGAACTTGGCTGGGAAACCACTAAACAGTTTGATTTTGGTGTTGACATCTCGTTATTAAAAGGCCGTGTTTATTTAATAGCCGAGTATTATAACCGTTATACCGAAAGGATGCTTCAATATATCCAAATACCAATAGTTTCCGGTTATAGCAGTGCTTTAACAAACGTGGGCAATGTGCGTAACAGGGGTTGGGAGTTTACCCTTACAACCAAAAATATCGTTGGAAAGGGATTTAACTGGAGTACCGATATGAACATTTCGTTCAACCGTAATAAAGTAATCAGCTTGGGCCCTACACCCTACATATATGATGCACCAATTAACGATAACCCTACCAGCATAACGCAGGTGGGGTTACCATTGGGGCAATTTTATGGTTATATTTTTGAAGGAATATTCCAAAACCAGGCCGAACTTGACAAATACCCGCATTTTGACGGTGAACAGGTTGGTAATATCAGGTATAAGGACGTTAATAATGATGGTATCATTGACGGGCATGATCAGGTGCCTATCGGTAATCCGTGGCCAAAGTTTACTTTCGGTTTCAACAACCACCTATCGTATAAAGGCTTTGACATGAATATCATTTCGGCAGGATCTGTTGGTGGGCACGTATTTGATATGTACAAGCAATTTACCACCAACCTTGATGGGGTATTTAATGTTGAGCAATCGGTAATACAGCGCTGGCGGTCGCCTCAGCAACCGGGGGCGGGCAAATTGCCAACAACGGTATCTAACACTAACCTTGCACGTGATTATTACCCTTCATATTGGGTTGAAAGCAACTCATACCTGATGGTTAAAAATATTGACCTTGGATATAATTTCAAAACCAAATTCAGCAAGAATTTCAGGGTTTATTTTAGTGCCCAAAATGCTATCCTGATTACAGGCTACAGAGGCGGAAGCCCCGAGGTAGGGATTGAGGGGCAGGATGGCAACCGGTCTTTATCGCCCAATGTAAACTTTACAGGTTATCCGGTCTCGGCTGTTTACACATTGGGATGTAACGTAACATTTTAAAGTATAAAAGCTTTTAACGGATCAATTGATAAGTTCAAACTTTAACAACTGAAAAGCATGAAAAAATACATATACCTTTTGGTTTTTCTTTGTGTTGCGATGTTAAGCAACTGTAAAAAAGATTATCTGAGTCTTCAGCCCACCGATACTCAAAATGGTATTAACTTTTTTAAAACCAAATCTCAGTTCATTCAGGCCACTAATGGTGCATATGCCCCGCTTCAGGGCTTATATAATGGTTCATTTTGGGCCATGGCCGAAATGCGTTCCGACAACACATCGTATGAGTATGACCCTGATGACCGCTCCGGAACAGGTAACGAAGAAATAGATGAATTCCGGGAGTTGAATAACAATGGCATCGTAGAGTCTTTCTTTAACGCTTGCTATATAGGTATTGGCCGGTGTAATGTTATTCTTGAGCGTTTGCCCGCGGCTAAACTTGATGCTGGAGTTTCAGATACGATAGCCGGACAGGCATCGTTTTTAAGGGCGTTTAACTATTTTAATATTGTGCGTATGTTTGGCGATGCCCCTTTGGTACTCACAGAAGCGCAATCTGTAGCTGATGCTTTTAAAGTTGCCACTAAAAGTCCGGTCGCTAAAATTTACACCCAGATAATAGCTGACGCGCAAACTGCCATTGCCAAGTTGCCGGTGAAGTATACAGCCACCGGCGATAAAGGGCGTGTAACCAAGGGCACAGCCGAAACTATGCTGGCCGAAGTTTACATGACCCAAAAGAAATTTGATTTGGCCATCCCGCTGCTTCGTGCTGTTATTTCATCGGGTGTTTATAGCCTGAATGCTGATTATGCCGATAACTTTGATATTCATAAAGAAAACGGCTCTGAATCGATATTTGAGATCCAGTATATAGAAGGCCCGAATGGTTTGGGCAGCGATTTCGTAGACACATTTATCCCCTGGGATTATTATGATACTGATATTACCGGTCATGACATAGCTAATGGGGCTCAAAACGGTTGGAACATCCCTACCCAGGACCTTGTAAATGCTTATGAAGAAGGTGATAAAAGGAGGGATGCTTCATTAACTGATTTTACATCAGATGAGTACGGCATCGATCTGCCTTTCATAAAGAAGTATCAGAGCATTGCATCGGTACCAGGCATTACCGGCAACAACTTCCCGGTTTATCGTTATGCAGATGTTTATCTGATGCTTGCGGAGTGTTTAAACGAACAGGGCTTCGCAGCAGGTGGCGATGCTTTCAAATACCTGAACCTGGTTAGGCAGCGCGCCGGTCTTGAACCTAAATCAATGGGCAATGCCAATCCCGATTTAAATGTTACCAGCCAGGATGGGTTTCGCGCGGCGATAGCTCACGAACGCCAGGTTGAACTTGCCTTTGAAAATCACCGCTGGTTTGATCTTTTGCGTACAGGTAAAGCAACAGAGGTAATGAAAGCGCATGCTACCCGCGAACGGGCTTATAAAAATGGTTCATGGCAAATTAATTCTGCGGCCTATAGCAATATCCGTTTGCTTTTCCAATATCCCGTTAATGAGGCTAACCTTGAACATTAATAATGTTACATGGCCAGGGTGAAACTTTTACCAGGCTATATTACGTTTATAGGTGTATATTGCGATGAACGCACATTTTGTGGGCAGGCTCGATGAAAAATTTCAGGTGCATATCAAAACAATATTGCTGTTAAAGTTTATTTAATAGCATGAACTATTAAAACCCCAAAAAAGGTATGTGTAAAAAGGTATGCACACGCGTTATTATATTGTTTTTTTCTTTTCTGCCAATAATTGTACAAGCACAAAAAGTGCCGCCTGTTCCTCCGCCGTTCCGGGTTGATAACCTGGTTTGTGAATACAAAATAAATCCCATCTCTGTCGACGATGCCGCTCCCCGTCTTGGCTGGAAACTAATAACCCGGGATCGCAACATTCAGCAAATTGCCTATGAAATAAGGGTAGGCAGTAATGCCGTATCCTTACTGAAAGGCAAAGACCTGCTTTGGACCTCGGGAAAAGTTAATTCCAATGAATCGCTGCATGTTTACTATGGCGGCCCCGCGCTCGCTTCACGTCAGAAAGTTTACTGGCAGGTACGCGTCTGGAACAACAGGCAGCAGGTTACCCCATGGAGCATGGTTAACTCATGGAAAATGGGCCTGCTTAAACCCGCCGACTGGAGTGCCAAATGGATAGAAAATAATTACCTGTCGGATACTACCGGTGGCCCATGCCCCATGTTCAGAAAAACATTTAAACTTGATCATAAGGTACGTGCGGCGCATTTATACATTACTGCCCACGGTTTGTATGAGGCGCAATTTAATGGTAAACGGATTAGCAGCGACTACTTTGCCCCCGGCTGGACGAGTTACAATAAACGCCTGCAGTACCAGGTTTATGATGTAACTGCCGACCTGTTAAAAGGCGATAACGCTGTTGGCGTAACCCTTGGCGACGGCTGGTACCGTGGTTATACCTATAATCGAAAAAAGAATGTGTATGGCACCAAGCTTGGTTTACTTTTTCAGTTAGAGGTGGTGTACACTAACGGTAAACGGATACTCATTAATTCGGATAAAACCTGGAAGGTTGCTTATGGGCCGATCCGTTCATCATCATTTTTTGATGGCGAAGTTTATGATGCCCGCAAGGAGAAGAAAGGCTGGTCGACCATTGCTTACAAAGATTTAAACTGGGATTCGGTACGCACCGTTGATACCGTTAAAGAAAATTTAGTGGCCACATTTGGTCCGCCGGTGCGCAAGCACGAAATGTTTAAGCCGCTTAAAGTGTTTACCACTCCTGCAGGCGAGCATGTGGTTGATTTTGGGCAAAACCTGGTTGGCTGGGTTCAGTTTAAATTAAAGGCAAAAGCAGGCGATACGGTAAAGCTGTTCCATGCCGAGGTTTTGGATCAGAAAGGGAACTTCTACACAAAAAACCTGCGTACAGCCAAGCAGGAAAACGTATATGTTTTTAAGGGCGATAGTATTGAAACATTCGAACCTCATTTTACCTTCCAGGGGTTCAGGTATATGAAGGTTGAAGGATATGATGGCCAGTTGGATTCTACCAATGTGGCTGCCTTTGCCTTGTACTCGGATATGGTGCAAACGGGTATGTTCTCTACCTCCAATCCGCTTATCAACCAGTTGCAGCATAATATTCAATGGGGGCAAAAGGGCAATTTTATCGATGTACCTACCGACTGCCCCCAGCGCGACGAGCGTATGGGCTGGACGGGCGATGCCCAGGCCTTTTCCCGCACCGCTACCTTCAATATGGATGTGGCCGGATTTTTTACCAAATGGCTAAAAGATCTTTCGGCCGACCAGCATAAAAACGGCGCGGTGCCCTATGTGATCCCTAACATGCTGGATAGCGCTTCGGCAGCAGCCTCAGGATGGAGCGATGTGGCAACTATTGTCCCCTGGAATATTTACCTGGCTTACGGCGATAAAAAGGTATTGGAAAACCAGTATCCAAGCATGACCGCCTGGGTGGGCTACATTACCCGGCATACCCGAAACGGCCTTTGGGACACCGGTAACCACTTTGGCGACTGGCTGTTTTACGCCGGTACCGACTATGAGGATGGCGCCGCCCTTACCGATAAAAACCTGATAGCGCAGGCTTTTTATGCTTATTCAACTCAGCTGGTTATTAATGCCGCTACCATATTGGGTAAGGAAGATGATGTTAAAAAATATACCGCGCTGTTAGCTGATATCAAAAAGGCTTTCCAGGCAGAATATGTTACACCTAACGGACGTATGATTTCGGGTACGCAAACATCATATGTACTGGCCCTCAACTTCGACCTGCTGCCGGAAAACCTGCGCGAATCTGCCGCCAAAAGGCTGGTAAACAATATTGAAGATTATGATGAACACATTACAACAGGCTTTTTAGGCACACCTTATATCTGTCATGTGTTAAGTCGTTTCGGTCATACCGATATTGCCTATGACCTGTTGATGAAAGAATCATACCCATCATGGCTTTATCCCGTAAAAAACGGGGCTACTACCATTTGGGAGCGCTGGGATGGCATAAAACCCAATGGTACTTTTGAAGATCCGGAGATGAACTCCTTTAACCACTATGCTTACGGCGCCATCGGCGACTGGATGTACCGGGTTATTGCAGGGATCAATACCGACGAGAGTAGCCCTGGCTTTCATAAAATAAATATCTTCCCGCATCCCGGCGGCAAATTGACCAATGCCAATGCCGAGCTGGAAACACTTTACGGAAAGGTAAAATCGGCCTGGAGTATTGATAACGGCATTTTTACCCTTGATGTAATTGTGCCGCCAAATACTACTGCTACAGTCACCCTACCGGCGGTTGATGGCCCGGTGACAGAAAATAATATCGACATTAATACCAATAAAGATATCGCTAACATCAAACCGGCCGGCGGTGATATGCAGATGGATGTGGGCTCGGGTACTTACCAGTTCAAATACATTTTAAAAACCCATAAAAAAAATAGCTAATAGTACTGTAATACATAGCAACTATGGTAATCAATCAGCAGGAAGCGCTTAAAAACACAGGCACAACAAAGACAAGCCGCCCAAGACTTTTGTCGCTTGATTTTTTCAGGGGATTTACCGTAGCTGCCATGATCCTGGTAAATGATCCCGGCGATTGGGGGCATATTTACTGGCCGCTTGAACACTCCAAATGGAACGGCTGTACCCCAACAGACCTGGTGTTTCCCTTCTTCCTGTTTATGGTAGGCGTATCTATCGTATATGCCATGGAAAGTAAAAAAGCGGATATAGCTAATCATAACAAATTGCTGTTATCCATCCTGCGCCGTACGCTGATTATCATAGCCCTTGGCGTTTGTTTACCACTGATCAACGATTTTCAATTCGCGCATTTGCGTTTTCCCGGTGTGTTGCAGCGCATCGGGCTTGTATTTGGCATAACTGCCTTGCTGTACGTTAAAACCGGTATCCGTACACAGGTAATCATTGCTGTAGGCTGTTTAATTGGTTATTATTTATTGATGACGCTGGTACCTGTACCGGGTTTTGGTACACCTAACCTTGAACCGGCAACCAATTTGGGCGCCTGGATTGACAGATCGGTATTTACCGAAAACCACCTCTGGGGCTCATCCAAAACCTGGGACCCGGAAGGTTTGCTTGGGACAATCCCATCTGTTGCTACCTGTTTGTTAGGTGTATTCACCGGTACCTGGCTCAAAATGGGCAAGCTTGCAACCAGTGCTGATCTGCTTAAAATAATGGGAGCCGGCATCGTATTGATCATACTGGCTTTGATCTGGGATCCATTCTTTCCCATCAACAAACAATTGTGGACAAGCTCATTCGTGTTGCTTACTGCCGGGCTGGCTATTAATATTCTTGCATTGTCATACTGGTTTATTGATATCAAAGGGAATAAAGCCCTGCTGCCGCCATTTTTAGCGTTCGGGCGTAATGCCATTGCTGCCTATGTTTTGGCCGATATTATCCCGGCTTTAATAGCTGCCATCCCGGTAGGTAAAACCAATTTATGGTCGTTCACTTATAATCAGTTATTTGTGCCATATCTCTCGCCCGAAAACGCTTCACTGGCCGGAGCTATCCTGACTGTGCTGATCATTTTTATCCCGGTTTGGATCCTCTACAAAAGGAATATTACCATTAAGGTATAATCTTTATTCATCATCTACCGAAATGAAGAAAACGCTATCTTTTAAACATATTTTACTATTCACCTCACTGCTTTTATTGGCAATAACGGTAAACGCACAGTTTAATATTATCCCGCAGCCGGTGAGTTTAAAAGCAGGGAAGGGCAGCTTTATTTTAAGTAACAATGCGGTGATCGGGGTTAATAAAGAGACAGAACCGATAGGCAAATACCTGCAGGATTACCTTAATCAAAACTACGGCCTGCAAACAACGGTAAAAGTTTTTGAAAAGATCCCTGCCAAAACAGCCATCAGGTTAAACAATGTTTGGTCTAATGCTGAGAGTGCCTACACCATGAATGTAAACCCTGCATCGGTAAGTATCAGCGGCAGTGGGGCTGGTGTTTTTTACGGGGTACAATCACTAATTCAATTGTTGCCGACAGATAAAGCAGCACCCCTAAAAGTAACTACCTGTACCATAGCCGATCAGCCACGTTTTGGCTGGCGTGGCCTAAGCCTTGATGTAAGCCGCCATTTTTTTACGGTTGACGAAGTAAAAAAATACATCGACGTAATGGCACATTACAAACTGAATGTGTTTCATTGGCACTTAACCGACGATGAAGGCTGGCGCATCCAGATTGATAAATATCCGCGCCTTACCGAAGTTGGCGCCAGGATCAGCTACTATGCCAAACGGGGCGAATTCCGTAAGCTGGACAACCTGATAGATGACGGTCGCGACGGGTTTTATACCAAGGATGAAATTAGGGATGTGATTAAATATGCGCAGGACAGATTTGTGACCATTCTGCCCGAAATTGAAATGCCGGGCCATAGCGAGGCTGCTATTTTTGCTTACCCGCGACTGGGCTGCCAGGATTCGACAGGGGCTAAACACCGCGTGCGGATGCTTGACCCGAGTGAATATACTTTCAAATTTATGGAAGATGTGCTGACAGAAGTGATAGCACTATTCCCGAACCAATACATTCATATCGGCGGCGATGAGGCTGAGATGGCCGACTGGCTTAAAAGCCCTACAGCAGTTGCCCTAATGAAACGTGAGCACCTGAAAAGCGAAAAAGAAGTGCAGAGTTATTTTATTAAACGGATAGAAAAGTTCCTGCTGTCGAAAAATAAGAAGTTGGTTGGTTGGGACGAGATTTTAGAGGGTGGCCTTGCCGAATCCGCAACAGTAATGAGCTGGCAGGGTGAAGCCGGGGGCATAGCTGCCGCCAGGATGCATCATCATGTAGTAATGACGCCGCTGCCATACATGTACTTTGATGCTCCGCAGGCTAACGAAGATTTGGAACCGATAGGCTGGAACCCGCCGGTTACCTGGCAAATGGTTTATAACTACGAGCCGCAGTCGAAAGAACTAACCAATGCCGAAGCCGGGTATATCTTAGGTGCCCAGGGCAATATCTGGAACGAAAAGGTGCCCAACGCACAGCACCTGCAATACATGGTTTACCCCCGTGCCCTCGCCGTGGCCGAACTCACCTGGAGCCCGAAAAATGAAAAAAACCTGGAGCGCTTCGGCTGGAAAATGAAAAACCAGTACGGCCTGTTTAAGTTGTGGGATTTCAACGCCCGCCTGCCTGATATTAACGGCGTAGACAACGTAATTACCAATAAAAGCCGGTTTAAACTAACGCTGAGCTACCCGCTGAAAGGAGCTAAAGTTCGGTACGCGTTAAACGGCAAAATGCCGGATAATAATAGCCCGGCTGTACCTTTCCCGGTAAACATTAATGTACCCTTAAAAGACAGTATCGGTTTAAGAACCTTCACCACCTGGACATTGAATGATCAGCACATTCGCCAAATGGCCAACATCAGGCGGGTGAATTTCAAGCCTGCACATGAAAAAGTTGCTAACCTCAAAACCGGTATGGCTTACGAGGTTTTTAAAACGAGGGAACGCGATATAGATAAGCTGGAAAATGAAAAGCCAACGGAAACCGGCCAAACAAGCCTGATTGTACCCGTTAAAATTGCAACCGAAGGTTTTATCAACTGGGTTAAAATTAAAGGTTTTATCAAAATAGACAAGGAAGCGGATTATGAATTAACTACCGGTTTTGAGGTTAGCCCGGCTTTGTTTTTGGATGAAGTACCGGTAATTAAACCCGGGCTGAATACTTATGTAGAACCGCAAAAAGCTTTATTACATTTGAAAAAAGGCATCTATGCTTTAAGCGGACATTACATGGCTGATAAAGCCAACGAAAATCAAACCCTGATAGAATTGAAGGTAGCCGGAGGGGAAAAGCTTTATCCTAAGTTTTATTTGATGCATTGAGGGGATAAAATCGGTTTCTATGCCGTTGTTGGTGACAACACCATAGGTGTACGGAAGATGCAGATCAGTTGAAATTGTTGGTGTAAAAAGCCATGTCATTGCTGTAAAGGTTATATAATTCGGTAACAGAATTATATAACCTTTACAATTGCGAGGAGGAACGACGAAGCAATCTCCTAGTTATACAGAGCGGACATGCATTGGCTACGAGATTGCCGCGCTACGCTCGCAATGACATGCTCTTTATCCTGGTAAATGTAACGTCCCATCAGGGTCTCTCGCAGAGGACCCTGATGTCTACGCCACGCCGGTTCGCTGTTCTGAATATCCTGGTAAATGTTTAGAACGCAAAGAACCTCAGGGTCCTCTGCGAGAGACCCTGAGGGAACATGATGAAAATATGCCGTTGTTGGTGTTGTCACCAACAACTCCTATGATTTTTATTTTCTGAAATGCCGCATGAAAAGTTGTTGGTGACAACACCAACAACGGCGAGGAGGACAAGCAACGATGCTTTGCATGTGGGAGACGCATGTGATGCGTCTCTACATTTGAAAATTAAATATCTGGATACTATGCAAAAGAAATTATGCCTACTGATCGCGTTTGCTTTTGTAATTAACATCGCAGCCGCGCAGGTTTATAAAGACCCCAAGGCACCTGTGCCTGTACGCGTGAAAGACTTGCTAAGCCGTATGACGCTGGAAGAAAAGGTGGGCCAGATGAGCATGAACTCGTTAAAAGGCTCGATGCAAAACCCAATTGCTTATGGCGTTTGCGAAAGCCCTTTTACCAATATCAATGATGTAGCATCACGCTCAATCGCTGCAAAAAAATATGCTAAAGAAAAAACAAGACTTGGTATCCCGCCTATACAAATAGGCGAGTGCCTGCATGGGCAACTGGCAGCAGGCGCTACCATCTTTCCACAGGCTATAGCGCAGGGCAGCACCTGGAACCCGGCGCTGATTGAAAAAATGGGTTCGGTAATCGCTTATGAAGCGTCCTCGTCAGGAGTTGACCAGGCGCTTTCGCCTTTGTTCGATCTCATCCGCGACCCGCGTTATGGCCGTAATGAGGAATGTTATGCCGAAGATCCATATCTCGTAAGCAGGATGGGTACATCGTTTGTAATTGGGATGCAGGGTGATCCTTCGCAAACAATAAACGGTATTGGTAAAAACAAAGTGATGTGTACAGCCAAGCATTTCGCGGCCTACAGTATCCCCGTGGCAGGTATCAATTTAGCCCCGGCATCAGTAGGGGAAAGGGAGCTACGGTCGATGTTTTTGCCGCCTTTTAAAGATGCCGTGCAAAATGCAAATATTTACGCTGTGATGCCGGCTTACAACGAAATTGACGGCGTGCCTGCACATGCTAACCATTTCCTGCTGCAAACCATATTGCGGGAGGAGTGGGGTTTTAAAGGCTATGTTTTTTCGGACTATGAAGGTTTAAAACATTTATACACTTTTCATCATATTGCCAAGGACGCCGAAGGCGCTGCTCCAATTGGCCTGAACGCCGGGGTTGACCTGGAAGCGCCGAGCCCCGACGTATATAATAAACTGATTGGCCTGGTGAAAAGCGGAAAAGTAAAAGAAGCGTTGGTTGATAGCGCTGTTGCCCGTATCCTTACTATAAAATTTAAAGCAGGTTTGTTTGAAAAGGCATTGCCCGATACATCAGCGCTAAAAAAACGGGTACACACGCCTGATCATATCGCCCTGTCGCAGCAGATAGCCGAGGAATCGATCATCCTGCTTAAAAACGATAAACGGCTTTTACCGCTCAATATGAACAGCCTGAAATCGTTGGCGGTTATCGGCCCCAATGCCAACCAGGTTCAGTATGGCGATTACAGTTCAACCCGCGACAGCCGTTCGGGTACAACGGTGTTCAATGGCATTAAGCAATTGGTGGGCAATAAAGTTAAGATTAACTATGCCAAAGGCTGTGCCCTGTCGGGCCCGGACAAAAGCGGCTTTGCTGAAGCCATCACAGCAGCAAAAAACAGCGATGCCGTCATAGTAGTATTGGGCACCACCAGTGTGGTATTCTCCGGTGTTGGCTGGAACGGGCATGCACCCGAAAGCGAGCCTAAAGACCCATTCACCTGCGGCGAAGGCTATGATGTAACCAACATCGATCCCGATGGTGTACAACGTGAACTGTTGCAGGCTGTTTATAAAACAGGTAAACCTGTAGTTTTGGTACTGGTACACGGCCGACCGCAAAGCATCAGCTGGGAAAAAGAGAATATCCCGGCTATTGTGGAGGCCTGGTATCCCGGCGAAAGGGGAGGCAATGCCATTGCCAACATCCTGTTCGGCAAGGTAAACCCATCAGGCAGGCTTACGGTATCTATCCCGCAGTCAACCGGGCATATCCCGGTTTTTTATAATCATGTGGCATCCAACAAAGGTTTTTATCACAATCCGGGTTCAACCGAAAAACCGGGACAAGACTATGTTTTTTCATCGCCGGATGCGCTGTTCCCCTTTGGTTATGGATTGAGCTATACTTCATTTAAATACAGTAATCTGCAGGTATCGGCAGCTTCGTTCGGAAAAAATGAGACTATAACGGTTTCGGTAGATGTAACCAACAGCGGCAGCATGGCCGGTAAGGAAGTGGTACAAATGTACCTGGGCAATAAGTTAAATTCGGTAACTACGCCTGTAATGGCCCTCAAGGGTTTTGACAAGATCAGTCTTAAACCCGGCGAAACCAAAACGGTAAAGTTTACGGTAAAGCCCGAAGATATCGCTATCTGGAATAATCAAATGAAACAGGTAACCGAACCCGGTACATTTGATGTGATGATAGCACGCTCGGCCGAAGATGTTGTGTTAAAAAAGACAATTGAATATAAATAGTAAAAGGTCATGAAAAAGCTGATTGCCGTTTTATTAGTGTTGACTTTGGCTGTTGAGGTTAATGCGCAATCGTATAATAAATACGTAAACACCTTCATTGGCACTTCCGCAACAGGGCATACCTTTCCGGGCGCTACGGTGCCTTTTGGTATGGTTCAGCTTAGTCCTGAGACCGGGAATTTTGGTTGGAACTACTGCTCGGGATATCGTTATGAAGATAACGTGATCACCGGTTTCGCGCATACCCATTTAAGCGGTACAGGTGGTGTTGATTTAGGAGATGTGCTGTTTTTTCCCTTTCAGGGCGATCAACCTCAAAAGTTTCAAAGCAAATTTTCTCATCAGGAAGAAAAAGCATCTCCCGGTTATTATGAAGTGATTTTGGGCGATAACAATATTAAGGCTCAACTAACTGCTTCTGCCCATACTGGTTTGCACCGGTATACTTTTACAAAAGCCGGTAAAGCACATTTGCTTGTTGATATGCAAAGCGGACTGGTTGATAGCCCGGAGCAATTGGCTGAGCATGTTTCTGACGGGGAGATCACTATCAATAGCAAAATAACTATCAGTGGTTATGCCTTCACCAGCCAATGGGTAGATAAAAAAGTATATTTCACGGCTGTTTTTAACCGCCCGTTTACCGGACAGCATTTTATTGATGGCGATAATAAACGCCGCTTAATATTGGATTTCGATCTGAAACCCGGTGAAACTATTGAAGCTAAAGTTGGGGTATCGGGCGTAAGTATTGCCGGTGCGCGTAAAAACCTGCTGGCCGAAACACAGCACAAAACATTTGAACAGGTAAAAACGGAAGCAGCCCGTACATGGGAAAATAATCTTGGTAAACTTAAAGGCGAAGGCAGCAAAAAAGAGAAAATAGCATTTTATACCAGCCTGTACCACGCCTTGATCCAGCCTAACAACATTGCGGATGTCGACGGTCAATATCGCGGAGCCGACAGCCTGGTGCACCGATCCGCTGATAAAGTTTTCTATTCTACGCTTTCATTATGGGATACTTACAGGGCCGCCCATCCACTGTATACTATTATTTGTCCTGAAAAAGACGGGCAAATGGTAGAGAGCATGTTACAACACAACGGCGTGGCAGGTATGCTGCCAATCTGGACGCTGTGGGGTAAGGAAAGCTACGCCATGATCGGTAACCATGCCGTACCGGTAATTGTAGATGCCGCGCTGAAAGGGATTAAAGGTTTTGATCGGCAAAAGGCATTTGCTGCCATTAAAAACACGCTCACACATAATAAAAATCCAAAATACGATTGGAGCCTATATCTGCGTTATGGCTACCTGCCATCAGATACTGTAAAACGCGAAGCTGTTTCCCGTACACTGGAGGCCGCTTACGACGATTGGTGCGCCGCTCAATTAGCCAAGGCGCTGAACAAACAAAGTGACTACAATTATTTCATCAAACGATCTCTGTTTTATAATAGCCTGTTTGATAAAAGCACGCGTTTGATGCGTGGCCGAAAATCAAACGGCGAATGGATACAGCCTTTTGCCAATTTAGATAGTGGCCAACTGGCCATTGGTGGTGACTATACCGAAGGCAATGCCTGGCAATATACCTGGCAGGTTCAGCATGATATTCCGGGTTTGATTAAACTCATGGGCGGCAAAAAAGCATTTTCGGGCAAGCTGGATTCATTGTTTACTATGGATTCAAAAGTGTTTGGAAAAGGCTCAACGCTTGATGTTACCGGGTTAATAGGCCAGTATGCACATGGCAACGAACCTAACCATCATGTGGCTTATTTGTACACGCTTGCCGGGAACCCTGCCAAAACCCAGGAACTGGTAAGGCAAATTGCCGACCAGTTTTATATAAACAAACCCGATGGCCTCTCTGGCAATGATGACTGCGGACAAATGTCGGCCTGGTATATCTTTACTGCTATGGGTTTTTATCCCGTTAATCCGGCAGATGGCCGTTATGTTTTTGGTGCGCCGCTATTAGATAGGGTTAGCATTGCTTTACCTGGCGGCAAAAGTTTTGTGATAGAAGCAAAGGGGCTATCCGAAGAGAATAAATATGTGCAAAACATCAGCTTAAATGGTAAACCTTACCCCAAAGAATATATTACACATAAGGATATTATGAAAGGGGGGAAGCTGGTATTTGTGATGGGTGATAAGGCGAAAGCGCCGGTGTTTTAAGGCTTTTGAGTTCAAGCGTCCACGCTTACCATTTGTTAGATGTGAGCGTGGACGCTCACGCTTTGAGATGGTTCAAGCGTAGACGCTTAAACCTGCGTCATTAAATCAAGACCTGGTATTGATAAGCTAATACCGGTCCAACGTTTATACTCTCCGCAACTTTCCATTCCTTCAACTCCCTGATAAACTCCGGTTTTTCAAAGCCTGAATCAAGAGCAGCCTGTGTGTAAAAATCAGCCTTAGCAGGGTGCTTAGGGGAGCAGCCGTTAAACAGATAGCCGAAAGCCTGCTTAGCCAATATTGTCTTACTGATGCCGATGCAATCATCAAGATGGATGAGGTTTACTGGCGCGTCACCATTAGGAATCTCCTTTTTACCCGCGAAAAACCTGCCGGGATCGCGTCCGGGGCCAATCAATCCTGCAAAACGGATGATGGTTGTTTTAAAGCTATCTTCAGCACGGAAAAGGTTCTCAGCTTCAAATAATATCCTGCCGGCTTCCGTATTGGGCTGTGGATCGGTTTGTTCATTCACGTGCCTGTTGTTATCGGCATAAACCCCGGTGGAACTGACGAAAATCACTTGCTGTATAGCAAACCTTTTTATGGCATGGATAATGCCTTTAACCTTCTGTGAAAAAATATCACCCTCACCGCTGCGGCTTTTGGGCGGAATGGCTATCCACAAAACATCGCAATCAAAAAAATCGGCATCATATATTTCCTCACCCGGCGAAAAGTTAACTACATAGGGCCGGATGCCCAATGCAGCCAGGTTATCCATTTTTGCGGTAGAAGTGGTTGAGCCTTTTACCTGCATGCCATCGGCAATTAACGCTTTAGCCAATGCGCTGCCGTACCAGCCGCAGCCTAAAATACTGATCTTTGTTTTACCGGGCATGTTATAAAAATAATGCTTTGGCGCAAAGGTAATTAAATAATGATATGGCGTTTGGCTGTCGTTAATATGCTTTTGTTTTAAACTTTTTGGGCATAACAGGCGTTATTGGTTTATGAAGAAAGAGATCATTGCAACCTCTGTAGCATTAGGTTTAACTGCTTTAGCTTTACAGGCAACCCGCTGCAAACCGCTTGAAACTGTTCCTTATGTCGATTTGAAAAAATATGTTGGTTCCTGGTTTGAAATTGCCGCTTTCCCGCAATGGTTTGAGTCGGGTTGCACTTTTACTTCGGCAGCCTATGGTTTAGCAAAAGATGGTAGTATCATTGTTAAAAACCGTTGTATAAAAGATAATAAGATAAAAATTGCTGAGGGCAGTGCTGTTGTTGCTGATAAAACAAGTAACGCAAAGTTGGAAGTACAATTTCAGTGGCCATTTAAAGGTAAATACTGGATCATTGCTTTGGCTGATGATTACAGCTATGCCATGGTAGGGCACCCGAATAGAAATTACTTATGGATCCTGAGCCGCCGTTCAACACTTGATGAACGGATCTATAATCAGTTGGTAGTACAGGCTGCCAATCAGGGATTTGATGTGCGAAAGCTGGTGAAAACGGTGCAGGTGTAGGTGAAAAAAATGTCATTGCGAGCGTAGCGCGGCAATCGCACGGAAGCAGGGCCGCTCTGTATAGCATGCGATTGCTTCGTCGTTCCTCCTCGCAATGACATGAAAAAATTTACTTCACCACTTTTATCTTAATAACCAATTTCTTCACCTTATCATAACCATCAACCTTGATATTAGGGCGGTGGCCATCACTGGGGAAAAACAGGAAAAATTCGTTGGGAGTGGCGGTGTAGTATTTACCCTCGCCGCTGTAGTTGGCACCGTCTTTAGCCGGGTCATAGGGTTTAGTAACGGTAAGGCTTTCAATAGGGGCGACACCGATCTTTTCCTTGCCTTTGATCACATATTGCAGGTCGATATAGTTTTGGTGCGATTCCCAGGCCGATTGTTCAAACTCTTTGGAAGGGCCTTCAGTAACGGATGCATAAACATTATCGCCATCTATAGGATATTTGCCGGGAGCTATCTGATCAAGATTGCGTTCGCGCAGAAATTCAAAAGCCTTATCCCATACCGCTTTATTGGCGGCATATTGTTTCGCAAATTCGAGGTTATTGGTTGATGAGTTTAATTTAAGCTTTAACCCATTAGCCCAAATGCGGCTTTTTACCCATGTTTTTGCGCTTTTAGCTGTAAGCTCCTGCTGCTGGGCATTAGCAATGCCTGCAATAAGTAAAAAGACGGTTAGTAGCGCGATGTTTTTATAGGCTGCTAATTGTTTCATAGTTTATTAGTTTACCGGTTATTGAATTGGCGTTGCCCTGGTTCGGCAGCTCATTATGTACCAATAATACAAGCTTAATTAATTAAAATGATATATGATCTGTTAAATATTTACTTTAACGTTATAGTTTAGCTTTTAAATGGTTTAGTAATCGTGTTATCACTATAACGTTGGAGTGAAAATAAGGCTTAAATGGCTTTTGAAATCGTTTATAAGATTGTAGAATTGTATTTATTAACAAAAGATTTTCTAAAACAACATTTGCTTTGAAAACAATACACAGCGTCCACCCAACGGATTTTAAAAGCTACGATACCACTACCATACGCGAAAGATTTTTGATAGATAAACAGGTTCAGCCCGATCAGATCAATTGCACCTACACCCATTACGACAGGATGATTGTAGGTATGGCCAACCCGGTAAGTAAAACACTTGAGCTGCCAAATTACCCGAACCTGCGCGCCGGATATTTTTTAGAGCGCCGCGAGATTGGGATCATTAACGTAGCCGGTGCCGGTGTAGTAAGAGCCGACGGACAAGCCTTTGAAATGAATAAGCTTGATTGCCTGTACATTGGTAAAGGAACCAAAAACGTGACTTTTGAAACTGCCGATCCATCAGTGCCGGCTGTATTTTACCTGCTGTCATCACCGGCACACGCGGTATACCCAACAACCCTGCTTACCCACGCCGATGCAGTTAAGGTTGAGTTGGGTTCGGTAGCAACGGCAAACAAACGCACTATCAATAAATATATCCACCTGGAAGGTGTACGGAGCTGCCAGCTGGTAATGGGCCTTACCATATTACATGAAGGCAGTGTTTGGAATACCATGCCGGCCCACGTGCACGACAGGCGTATGGAGGCATATTTTTATTTCGACGTACCGGCAGGCCAAAAGATTTTTCATTACATGGGCGAAGGACAGGAAACAAGGCATATCACCATGGATAATTATGATGCTGTGGTATCGCCGCCGTGGAGCATCCACTCGGGCAGCGGTACGGCAAATTACAGCTTTATTTGGGGTATGGCAGGCGAAAACCTCGATTACACCGATATGGACGCCATAGCTATAACAGATCTGAAATAATTATACATCAACCTTAAAAATATAGTTTAAGTGGAGAATCAATTTTCATTAGCCGGAAAAGTAATTGTAGTAACCGGCGGAACAGGCATATTAGGCAAAGCATTTATAGATGGTATTGTTGAGGCGGGGGGCGCGGTAGGCATTCTTGGCCGTAATGCCCAGGTAGCAGAAGAACGCGCAAACGCGATAAATGCAGCCGGGGGCAAAGCCATAGCACTGGTAGCCGATGTAATGAACGAGGCCGAACTGGTAGCCGCCAAAGATAAATTGCTGGCAGCTTTTGGCAGGATAGATGGCCTGGTGAACGGTGCGGGCGGCAACATGCCCGAGGGGGTTTTGCAGCCCGACGAGGATATTTTTAAAATGAACATCGATGGCATGAAAAAAGTAATGGAGCTGAACCTTTGGGGTACATTGATCCCTACACAGGTTTTCGGCGAAGCCATTGCCAAAACAGGTAGAGGCAGCATTGTTAATATATCGTCAATGAATTCAAAACGCGCCATAACCAAAGTGTTAGGATACAATATGGGTAAGGCCGCTGTTGATTGCTATAACCAATGGTTTGCGGTTGAGCTGGCTAACCGTTATGGTGATGCAATAAGGATGAACGCATTGGCACCGGGTTTTTTCCTTACAGAACAAAACCGTTACCTGCTCACCAAACCCGAAGGCGGTTATACCCAAAGAGGCGAACTGGTGATCAAACAAACGCCGTTTAAACGCTTTGGCCATGCCGATGAACTTAAAGGAGCACTGGTATGGTTGCTGAGCGATGCCTCGGTATTTGTAACCGGTTCGATGATCTGCGTTGATGGCGGGTTCTCGATTTTTGGAGGAGTTTAGGGGAATAATATAACTAAGGTCATCCCGAATTTATTTCGGATCCCATTGTTAAGGTCAGCTTCATACATGACAGTTACTTGGCGGGTGGGGTGCTGAAACAAGTTACCCATGACAACGAAAAAAATGGGTGTCATACTGAGCCCGTCGAAGTATGGCGGGCAGGCCTCTGCGCACGAGTCTTCGACGGGCTCAGTATGACAGGTGCTCTTTGTCATCTAACCTTCAAAGGCCCCGGATTTAAATCACTCAGCATGACCGCCGAGATATATGGCTGTAAAATTGGGCACAAACAAAGTGTTCAATTTTCTAAAAAACAAGGTGTTCAATTTTTGATCTTGTAAAATATTAACTTGTTGATTATCAATGGACATGTGTTCATTTTTGCTAAAAAGGTAATTGTCGATAAAGTTAACTTATTGATTATCAGTGTTTTTTTTTGAAAACAAGCGAAAGTGTTTACACCTAAAAAAATTGAACACCTGGAAAATAGATTAAAAAGTTAAAATGTATGGTGATAACACCTACCACAGGCTAACCAAATAATAAACCTACTATGAAACTAAGATTATCGCTCATCACGCTATTTATCCTTGCCGGCTTTGCCGCAAGCGGCCAAACTGTAACACTCGATTATTATTTTAACCACGAGGTGCACAAGGGCGTAAACGGGCAACCGGAACGCTTTCATTATCTGTGGGATGAAACGGACAACAACGGTTTCAAGATTTTTGGCGAGGCTTTTACACGCCGCGGCGCTAAGCTGGATACCCTTGGCACAGCGCCTACATTGGAAAACCTGACAGGTTCATCTGTTTATATCATTGTTGACCCTGATACTAAAAAGGAGAGCCCGAACCCAAACTATATCCAGGAAGATGATATTGAGCAAATTGCTGCCTGGGTAAAAAAAGGTGGTGTGCTGCTGCTGATGGCTAACGACAGCGTTAATGTGGAGCTGCCTCATTTCAATAACCTTGCTGCAAAATTCGGGATGCATTTCAATAACGATCTGCAAAACCATGTAATTGATGATGCTCATTTTGAGGATGGTGCTGTGTATGTAAAAAACAATCCGGTATTGAAAACAGCTACTAAGGTTTTTATTAAAGATGCCTGTTCGATAGGTTTAACGGGGACTGCTGTACCTGTGCTTAAAAACAAAGATGGTGCTACGATCATAGCATCTGCCAAATACGGTAAGGGGACAGTAATAGCTGTTGGCGATCCGTGGCTTTATAATGAATATGTGAACGGCAGGTTGCCTGCCGGGTATGAGAATGACAAGGCAGTGAATGATGTCGCCCACTGGCTGTTGAAGCAGGCGAAGAGGTAATTATATATGAAAGTCATTTCAAACACACTCCGGGGTGTAAAAATGAGATTCGTATCATCATCACCCCAAATAAGTAGTATAACCAAGCGTAGCATTGGCCCCTGCTCCGCCGATAACCAATTTTTGCGAGGCAGGATCGGCAAGAAGGTTCAATTGCACTTCGGTGCCTAAAGGTATAAAGTAGGATAATAATACATCAATAGCTTTTGCAGCAGATGTGCCGGGCAAAAACTCCAGCATCCGGGTGGCGCTCACCGGGCCTATGTTCATGATTAATTTTCGCTCGGCCTCAATAACCTGACCGGCAATAAAGTTTACGCCTAAAGTACCGGCGCCAAGGGCTGTTCCGCCATTTATAATGGTATTGTTTTTTTGCTTCGGGTATACCGTTTTGTAATGCAATGATAAAGGTACATTGAACATCATATTAATGATACTGCTTACAAAATTTATATTATTGCGCTGCTCATGTATTACAGGTAAAACATGTATTAAAATAAGCATCTGCTTTTTTGTAAAACACTCAAACTCCTGCCATTCCGTTAAAAATATATTGATCAGCTCATCGTATTCATTTTTTTTGTCGAGCCGGTTTTCATAAAGTTCGACCAGTGTTCTGAAATAGTTAAGCTCGGCCTCAAATGGGGCAAAAAAGCGGCGGGTTTGTTTTTCTTCTTCGCGGCGGGCTTTAATATCTTTGATCATGTCCTCCTCGGTGATCATCACACTCGAAGCAGGCGGCCGGTGAAACAATCCCTCGGGCAGCATATCATAAAAGCCATCGCGGTTAACCCAAATGGTGGTTACTTGTTTTTTATCTTCACTTTTTTTATCAACGGTTATGCCTGCTATCTCCTTATCATAGGCACGCTTTTTAGGGCCTTTGGGCAGTATCATTACATCACCGGTACTAACCATTTCATTTTCAATAATTTCGGCCGCTATAGCTGCCGCTTTAAAGTCGGTATCAATTTGATTAGGCTTTTTTATTCTCATTTGTGATTTAAATAATTGATGCTATCCAAAACAATAACCAATATTATCGGTAATTGATTATACTAAATTGAAATTTATATAAGATAGCTGCCCGGCCTACATATTTAATACTCATGAACCTTAAATCGTTTTTTATAAGTTATCTGATAGCTCCTGTCCTGTTCTTCATTGCCGCGCTGATCATGTCGGTGGTGAACAAGAAAAACAAATACCTAAGCAACAGGCGCCTTATCATCACTTTACTTTTAACGGCTGTTATATTGGGAGTTCCGGGTTTTTTGGGCTTTTTAGGTATGCAGTTTATGCCGTGGGGGTACTTATTTTGCCAACTGATATATTTAGGTATGGGTGTATTTTACACCTGGCTTGCAGGCAAATACCATGAAGATCAGTTTCTTGATAAAAAATGGTTTTTCCTCGTGGCTTCTTTAATATCATGCTTGCTGGGGATGTTTCTTTTCAAGCTGGCATTTAATTGGCTTAATGATATGCAATATGGCCTGTGGGCCTCAACCAGTATCCTAATATTTTTATTACCGCCGGTTTTTTGGTGGGGGTACATCGCCTTTTTAAGTATTCCGCTCGAAATTTACAAGGTTTGGCAATATCCCCGTACGCCTGAAGAGATCAGCATGGAACACCTGGATTTTGACAGGCTGATGGTGCTCGAGCTCGAGCTGTATAAAAGCACCGATGATCCTGAACCGCTTAAAGTAAAGGCCAAAGCACCGCCAAATATGAACTTTGGCCAGTGGTTTCAAAAGTTTATTGATGATTATAATCTTAAATTTCCAAAATCAACGGTGCAGTATAAGCTTAATAATAATGAAAGCTATAAGTGGATCTTTTATATTAAGCCGTCGTTTTTTAAGCAACGCCACTTTATCGACCCGGACCTTAATATTACAGAAAACCGGATAACCGAATCGGTAACCATATTTGCCAAACGTGTATCGGAAGTGGTAAGTGAACCCGCCCGTACCGGTGATCAGGCCATTTACCTGTAAACTTGATTAAAACAAAAAAACATGATCAGCCCACTAAAACATAAACCTGTGAACTGGATAGATGGAATGAAAATTTCCAGCGCACATTTTGTTAATACTGATAATTTTATTCATGATATAGTACGCGATGCCAATTCGCTGCCGCTCAACAATAATAATTTCGGGCTGCTTCCACCCGCACAAGGGCAAAGCTCATCGCTGGATATCCAGATCACCGAACGGGCATCAGGCCAGGTGCAGGTAACTTTAAACCAGTGTAACGCCATTACTGCCGAAGGTTTCAGGATTGATATTACCCGTGCCGAACAACCGTTAACATTTAGCCATTATTTTGGCCAGGAAACTATCAATGAAGCATCAGAAACCTATTATGTGCTGCTTACCGTAAACCCCTTTGAACGTGTACCCTCAGGCACACCCGACCCGGAAGAACAGCCCATCCGCTATCCTGATATCAGCAAACATTACAGTATCACTGTTTTGCCGGCGTCACAACTGAACAGCATCGGGGCGCATTTTATGGAGGTTGGTAAATTTGTACGAAGCGGAAGCTCCTTTCAGGCCAATGTAACCTATATCCCGCCATGTACCGCGCTGATAAGCCATGCCGGCCTCATGACCTATTATGAAAACTTTGGGGCACAGATCAACAACCTTCAGCTGCTTTCGTTCCGTATTATTGACAAGATCACCTCGAAAGATTCGGTATCTACCATCGGTAAAAATGTGAAGCTGCTGTGCGATAAAATGCTTGATTATATCGCGAGGATCTATTTTTCATACCGAAACCTGATCTATCTTCAGCCGCCTATCCAACTGGTTTCCTGCTTTTCAGAAATGGCACATCTGTTTTTCAGTACCGTTAAAAGCATGCCGGGAGCAGAAAGGGAAGAATTGCTTAAATATTTTTATGAATGGAAGGATGTAACACCCGGTAACTTTGAAGAGCTTTTAGCCCGTTTAATCGAAATAGTTTATAATCATCATGAGATAAACTCGTCAATGACAGCGATTGATGAATTTATGCGGGTAATTGTTGCCCTGTGGAATAAGCTTAGTACATTAGAATACATAGGCCAACGCAAAGAGAACATTGTAGTTGCCGAGCAGCAAGCCATACAAACCATTCAAACTAAACGTACCTGGACATTGCTTGATTAAGTATGGTTAAAAGGTTTCAATAAAATAAATGCCTGCCGTTTCCATATATTGCGGCAGGCACTCTTCATAAACCAGTATTGTTTTATTACCGGCTTTCGGCACCCGCCATTAACAGTTGTTCCAGTATTTCGGTATAACCGCGCTCACTGGCAAAATCCATAGCGTGCCGGCCGTTATTATCTACAGCGTTTACATCAGCGTTGTTTTCTATTAAAAAAGCTGTAAAATCATTAAATCCGCACTGTGCTGCCAGGATAAGCGGAGTTTCGCTAAAGCTGTTGCGCGAGTTGATCTCGGCCCCTGCCTCAAGCAACATTTTGCCAAGATGATAGTTGCCCATACCCGCCGCGTAGTGCAGTGCCGAATTACCATTCTGTACATGCAGGTTAACATCGGCGCCATTTTTAATCAACAGTCCGGCTACGTGTATATTGGAGTTATTAACTGCAAATATCAGCGGACTAACGCCGTCGTTATTTAATCCGTTTACATCCCATATGCCCGACTTGAGCAAGGCGCTTATCGTTTCGCTATGGTTATTATAAACCGCCTGGTGAAGCGGCGTGTTGCCGTTGTCATCTCTTTGCGCGGTTTCACCGGCCGACAATTTTGCAACCAGGTCGCGCATACCGTTGGCAGTAGCGTGATCGAGCAAACTGTAACCGGCATTGTCTTTAACGGCGATATCGGCGCCTAATGAGATCAGGTAAAGCGAGGTTTCTGTTTTACCCGCAAGTACAGCATAAAAAAGAGGTGTTTGCCCGTGGTTATTACCGGCATTCACATCGGCACCGGCATCAGTTAATAATTTAATCAGGTCTTTACTGCCGCTGCGCGATGCACAATGCAGGGGTGTTTCGCTTAGGTTATTGCCCAGGTTAACATCGGCGCCGGCATCTATAAGCATTTTGGCAATATCCCTTGCACTTTTTAAGCATACATAATATAAGGGTGTATTGCCCAGGCTATCGCGTTTGTCAACATTAATCCCTCCCTTTTTCAGGAATGTTTGCACTATCCCTTTTTGTGCGTTTTTACACGCGTTTAAAAACATATTATCCATAGATATCTATTTATTACAGGCTATGCAAGCATCAGTTTAACAACAGCTTCGTTATTATGCTGAACTGCTACATCAACCGCTGTTTGACCGGCATTATTTACATTTTCAATCGTCGATCTGTCTTTATCCAACAACAACGAAACTATCTTTTTGCCCGACATTTTATCACCATTTGCAGCAGCGTACATCAATGCGGTGTTACCGGTTTTATCGGCGTAGGTGGTATCGGCATTATTGTCAAGCAGCAGTTCGGCAATATTGTATTTAATTTCATTTCCTTTTTGTGCAAAATTCATCAGCGGTGTTTTGCCCCAAACGTTAGGTTTATTAATATCGCAGCCAGCTTCAACCAATTCTTCTGCCAGTACAATATTTAAATCGGCCAGGTAACCGGCCTGGCATACTATGTTTAAAGCAGTATCACCATCGTTATTTACCGCTGCGTCAAGATCAAGTCCGTGCCTGATCAATATGCGCAGCATTTTCACAATATCTTTCAGGTCGCGGCTCATGCCCCTTCCAAAATTACTCACGGCCTTTGTAAGCAGTATAAAAACAGCGGTATCACCATTACCTGTCCTGAAATTCACATCTCCGCCACCTTCGGCCAGTAAACGGACCATTGGCTCTGAGGGATACTCGCAGGCCAGCATTAAAGGTGTGCGTTTGTACTGATCAGAAAAATCATCCAGGTCTGCACCGGCTTTGATAAGTGCTTCCACGGCTGTGAAGTCACGGTTCAATACAGCTTCATGAATGCTCATCCCTCCGGTAGCTATGTCGGTTTCATCGCCCGATAGCAGTGCAGCTATTTCCTTTACCCCGCTGCGTTGCGCGTAAGTAAGGGGCGTTGTATCAAATATGTCTTTATCTTCTGTATCAATGCCGCTGTTTTCTATCAATATCTTTACAGTTTTTGTTGCTGCATCTATGGCTCCGGGTATGGTTTTGCGATGGACGAGTTTATCACAGATAACATGTAAAAGATTTTTCCCCTCCGATTCCGTTGCATCCATCTTTACGCCGGCATTGCCCATAGCCTCGATAAAAGGGTACATATATAACTGGCCGGCCTCAAAATAGGCTAACTTGCCCGAATCGTTCTTCTTTTTAGGGTTGATACCGAGTTCCAGCAGCGCAGTGGCGGTATCAAATATTTTCTTCGCCTTATCCTCAGGTGAAGTACCCTGCAAATCAAACCTGGTGCCAGTGAGTGCGTGCAAAGCCGTGTTGCCGTATTTGTCGGCCGCGGGTTTCAAACCCGCACCAGCTAAAAACCGGATGGCTTCCGGATCGGTAAAACGGGCTGCAAGGTGGAACAGGTTTTCTTCCTGCTCATTTACAATATTAATATCGGTTAAATCCTTATACATGCCCATCACATCAATGGCATTGGGCGCCGGATTAAACATGTTACGATGATAGGCATCCCTGATCTGGTTAAATTCGTTTGTCATATTTAAATTCTTTCTTTAGCTATCTGCAGCGCATCGGCAATGTTTTTATAATTTTTGTGCGCAATGGGGGTAGCAATCTCAATAACCTTTTGATATACTTCAAGCTGCAGCCAGCAATCTGTTTTAATCCGCGTGATATTATCCTTCGCCAACTCAGTAAACAAGGCAATATATTTTGACGTAAGAGGCAGTTTGTATTCATCTGCAAGATTTTGCTTTTCCCTGATGGCTTTGTAAAAATTATCGCTGTTAAGGCTCATCCCGCCCTGATCAATCGGCATTAACATCCGGGCCTTATCAAGGCATACCAGTGTTTCACGATAGCTGCCAAGCCAGTAAAAACATAAAGCCAGGTTAAACATACCTGCCGGCCGCTGGGGCGTTTCCGTTTTTAAAAGCAGGTATGCTTCGGCGTAACGGCCCTGGTAAATCAGGTTAATAATTAAAAGCTCTTCAGCACCCTCCGGAGGCACCTGTGATGATTGTAGCAGCATAAAGCCTGTTGAATTGATTTAAACCCGGAAAGCCGACATTTGTTGGCGGTCCGGGTTCGTTAATTAAAATATAGTGACAGGTAAAAGGTAAAAA
This sequence comes from Mucilaginibacter rubeus, assembly GCF_014643835.1. Lineage (GTDB taxonomy): Bacteria > Bacteroidota > Bacteroidia > Sphingobacteriales > Sphingobacteriaceae > Mucilaginibacter > Mucilaginibacter rubeus. Next base: position 147,370 of record NZ_BMKD01000003.1, read on the forward strand.
TGACTTTCCGGACATCGCCGTTTGCTTGCCTTTGTATGAGAATTATTTGGAGAAATCAAATTTGCCTTCAAACAATTTACCCACCACCGGCAAGGGTTTAATAGCTTCATTATTGGCGGTTATAATACCCAGCAGCAGCAATACAAACGTAAGGGCACTGATAACCAGCGATACAACCGAAAGGGCCGGTATAATAGCTGCTAATACCGCGAGAGCAACTCCCAGGATGACTGATAAAATAATGAGGCCGAGCGACTGCCCAAGGTGATAATTAACCAAAGGACTTTTATCAACGCGCTTTTTATATTCAAGATAAGATATGATCCAACCAATAATAGTGATGTAAGCCACAATGGACATGCTTTTGTTTGTCATAACTTTTTGTTTTTTAAGGTTAAACGATAAATGATGTGACCCAAAATTAGCTGCCCATATACCCTCACTCAAAAAAAAGGGCGACTACAAGCCGTCTACAATCTTGATTGACAGCGTCTACAAATCATCTACAACAATTACTTAAACTTCTGTGTTATAATGCTGATAATTAATTATCAGCTTAATACCCAAAGCAAGAAATAATACCTTTTATATGCCTTTGAAGAATAAAGTCGCCGCAATAACCTCCTTTTTTTTAGTATCATACACAACCATAGCCCAGGCCCAATCACTCGTAACTGATTCTTTACAGCAAGTTTTAAAAACTGCCGGTAACCACGAAAAACCGGTTGTAATGGCCGAACTTGCCCGGGCCACCGTTGAAAAAAACATTGATGCATCCATAGCAAACGCAGGCAAGGCCCTAACCATGGCAAAAGAGAACGCCGATGCCGGTGCAGCCGCTTTTTGTTATGCTACCATGGGGTATTTGCTAATGCAGAAAAACCAGCAACACAGGGCTTCCCTTTTTATCGACAGCGCGGTGCAGATTGCCGTAAAATCAAAAAATAACGTGCTGGTTTCTTTTGCCTGGCTGCGCAAAGGCTGGCTGGAACTGGTAAAAGGAAATAATGAAAAGGCCATGTCAGGTTTGCTGAAAGCCGAACAACTAATACAATACGCCGACGGTCGGCGCGCATTTAGCTATAAGACGCTCATCAACCATTACATCGCCAGTATTTACGCTTATGGCAGCGATACCCTTAAACAGCGCAAATACGCGTACGATTGCCTTTCGGCGGCTAAGCAAAGCTTATATTCGGATGATTTATTGTTAGGTTACATGACGCTGGGCCACAGTTTTTTCTCCGCATTTGAAAAGAATAGGTCCAGGCGTGCGCTGCTTGATTCGTCAATGGTATATTACCGGATTGCGTTAGCCACCTACCGGCATAATGCAGAAAAAATACTTTTGCAAAGTAACGCTTCGGCAACGGCCCTTAATATTGCAAACAGTTATTTCAAATACTATCCTTCCGCTTATAAAGACAGCGCTTATAGCTATGTTAACATGGCACTTGATATTGCCAGGCGCACCAACGGTAAGGAAATTATTGCTAATTGCTACGGCATATTAAGCGAATATGCGCTCCGCGATGGGTCGCCCAAAAAGGCAGAACAATACCTGCTCACCGGCATCTCCGAATTAAAGGATTCTGCCCCGGGCGTCGCTATCACACGGTCGCGGTTAATGTTAGGACTTGCAAACGTAGCCGAAAAAAGCGGCGACAAGGCCAAAGCGCTCGATTATTACAAAAAATATATCGACTACTACAGCAAGGTATTTGACAGCCAGAAACTGGCTACCGTTCAGCAACTGGAAGAGGAATATCAATCTGTACTTAAAGAAAATGAGATTGTCCGCCTGCGCGAACGCGCCGATTTTAATAAGCAACTCAACTGGCTTTATGTAGCTATCGGGTCGGCAAGTATTATTTTACTCGCGCTGTTGTTAAGCTCTTACCATTACAAACTAAAAGCATCGCAGCAGCAAAAACAGCTTACCGAGCAGGAGAAAGAAGAAATAAAGCTTTTGGCACAATTACAACAAGCCGAAGCCCAGCGCTTAATGCTCGAGAAACAGGAAGCCGAACTGCAGATTTCCCTGCGCGAAAAAGAACATGCCCATGCAAAAGCCCAACAGGAGTTGTTACAGGATCGTACTGAATGGCTGGAAAAAGAGTTACTGGCCGGTTCATTGAAGATTGAAGAGAAGAACGCTATACTCGAGTTGTTAAAAGAAAAATCGCGCAAAGCCGATTCACCGGCTATGGCCAGGCAGATGGGCCGTATCATTAACCAAAACCTGCGGATGGATAAAAGTATTGATGAGCAACAGGTCATAAGTCAAAGTCGCCCCGGTTTTTTCAAAGCCCTGCAGCAGCAAGCCGAAAACTGCCTTACCCGCCTCGACCTAAAATATTGCTCATATATTTTAATGGGGCTCGATACCAAGGAAATAGCTAACCGCCTTGGCGTTGAGCCAAAAAGTATCCGCATGGCCAGGTACAGGCTTAAACAAAAACTTAAATTAGCTAAGGACGACGATCTTGACCAATTTATTGGCAGGGTTGGTTAATGTAAGGTAGAAGTGCAGGTGAACGCCTTCAATATTAGCAAAAAGGAATAATACCTTATTTATGAATTAATGTTTAAGTGTAAGCATTTGTCAACTTGCGTAATTTACTTGCCGATACAAAACTTACTAAATATATTCTCCAGCAAATCATCTGTAGTAACAACACCGGTGATCTCACCGAGGTAGTGGAGTGCCTGTTTAATATCCATCGACAAAAAATCGGAAGTTATACTGCCATCAATACCGCCCAATACCCTTACAAGCGCCTCTTCAGTTTTTTGTAAGGCTTCGAGGTGGCGGATATTGGTAACGAGCGTTTCATCGCCACTGAGCTGGTCTTTTACGGCAGACGAGTAGATCTTGTGTTTCAGTTCGTCAATATGATGTTTTTCTTTGGCGGAGATAAAAATAATGTCCGGAAGTCCCAAAGCCTGTAGGAGGGAGGTAGCAGAAGTGGATAGATCCTGTTCATCAAAATCGTGATTAGCAAATAAATCCGCAAAGTTTTTTTCGGGCTTACCGACTTTCTGACTGTCGGACTTATTCAGCAGATCTGCTTTATTGGCTACCACTAACATGGTAACCCCGGGTTTTTGCAGGCTGGCGATATCACTATTCAGTTCTTCAATAGTAATTTTAGCGGCGTCAAAAACGTAAACCAACAGGGCCGACTGGCTGATCTTTTCCATGGTGCGCTGTACGCCTATCTGTTCAATGGCATCGGTAGCTTCCCGGATCCCGGCAGTATCAATCAGCCTGAAATTAATGCCCTGGATGTTCAGCACTTCTTCAATCGTGTCTCTTGTGGTACCGGGGATGTGGCTCACTATGGCACGCTCTTCATTAAGCAGAGCATTCAGCAGGGTTGATTTGCCCGCATTTGGCTTGCCTGCTATTACCGTGTTTACACCATTTTTAATGGCGTTACCCAACTCAAATGAATTAATTAACCGGCCAACAATTTTGGTAATCTCGTGGATCAACTGTTTCAGCTGATCACGGTTGGCAAACTCTACATCTTCCTCAGCAAAATCGAGTTCCAGTTCAATGAGCGAAGCAAAGTTTACCAGTTGCTCGCGCAGGGCCTGTAATTGAGTGCTGAAACCTCCGCGAAGTTGTTGCAGGGCCACCTGCTGCGATGCTTTAGAGTTGGAGGCGATCAGATCGGCAACAGCCTCGGCCTGGCTCAGGTCGAGCTGACCATTCAGGAATGCCCTTAGCGTAAATTCGCCGGGTTTGGCCGACCGTGTACCTTTTTTGATGAACAGCTTAATGATACTTTCAATAATATAACCCGAAGCATGACATGAGATCTCAACCACGTTTTCGCGGGTGTATGACCGCGGGCCAACAAACAACGATACCAGCACCTCGTCCAAAATCAAATCGCCATCGGCAATGCTGCCGAAATGGATAGTATGCGATGCCTGTTTGCTCAGGTCTTTACCTTTAAATACACTGTTGGCTATGTTTATGGCATCAGGGCCCGAAAGGCGAATCACAGCAATGGCGCCCACGCCGTTTGGTGTGGCAAGGGCAACTATGGTATCGGTATTATCTGTCATTTTTTAGTTGATGGTTAATGGTTCATAGATCATAGCCTAAGCCCGCCTAATTTACCAAAGTGCAAAGGTCGTTATTTCGTGGTGATTTTTCTCACCTACTCCTTCTAATCCATCTCCATATGACTTGAACATGAAAAACGCGGGCACACCATGAACTATGATCCATGAACCATTAACTAAAATCTTTACCTTCGCAGGCAATTATGGTAACTTTTTTTGAAGCTTCGCTCGAAACTATTTCGGTACATCACGTTGGTAATCAGTCGCAGGAAGAGATGTATGCACTTTCCGAACAGCCATTGGAATTAAAGGATGAGATTATTCCCAACCTGCTTATGCAATATTTTCTGAAACCTTTTGAAAAGGCTAACGAGGTTTATCACCTGATGCACAGCAGTGGCGACCTGGAACTGAACGAACTCCATCACTTTACCACACAGGTATTTGATGACAGCACTAAATTCCACGAAGCATCTGAGAAAATAGCGAAACATTTGTACAAGGTTACCAATCACCCTAATATTAAAAGCGGTGAACTTTATGTGGTTTACTTTAATAAAGTACAAATTGAAGGCAACCCACTGGATGCCATCGGGATCTTCAAGTCGGAAAACAAGGAAACTTACCTTAAAGTTTATCCCGACAAGGGTGGTTTCCAGGTTGACTATGAGCAGGACGCTATCAACATTAATAAACTGGATAAGGGTGTACTCATCTTCAATATCGAAAAAGAGAACGGCTACAAGGTAGTGGTTGTTGATAAAACCAACGGCGGGCAGGAAGCTGCCCGTTTCTGGAAGGATGATTTTTTGCAGTTGAAGATCCGCAATGACAGTTTCAACCAAACCAACAATACGTTAGGCATCTACAAAAACTTCATCACCGAAAAAATCGATGAAGAATTTGAGATGAGCAAAGCTGACAAGATAGACCTGCTGAACCGCTCCATGAAGTATTTTAAGGAGAAGGAAACCTTTGATATGGAGGAGTTTTCGAATGAAGTGATCGGCAACGAACAGGCCATTGAATCATTCAAAACTTTCAAAAACCAGTACGAGCAGGAATTTGACAGCCCTATTGCCGATAATTTTATTATATCAGAAAATGCGGTAAAAAAACAGGCCCGTGTTTACAAAAGCGTTTTAAAACTTGATAAAAACTTCCATATTTATATTCATGGCGATAAAGAACTGATTGAGAAAGGTTTTGACGATGGGAGGGCGATGAATTATTATAAGGTTTATTTTAAGGAGGAGGCGTAGAAGATTAAGCTTTAAAATTTAATAAACCTGATACACTGCAACATCGCATCTTCAATCAGATGTTTAGTAAACCTTTCCATTTGTGAAAAGTCATACTGGTACAACACAGTATTACTAACCAAATCACAACACACAAATGAAAAGGTCATTCATAATCATCTCATTGTTATTCGTCATTACAAGCTGCAGCGTATTACAAAATGGGGGCGTTCCGCAATATGCACTTGGCATGAGCGAAAAAGATTTTACAGCCTCTCAACGGTTTAACCTCTCGCTGGTCGAAGCCACACCAGGCCATTCTATTTACAAGCGTACTGTTGAAGCCGATGCCCAAAGGGTAATTGCAAACATGTATTACTATTTTGATGATGGTAAATTAGTGCGTATGCGCCGGGTAGAAGAACCCAAACCCATAGTTGTAGTTGAGCAAAAACCAGCCACTTTATAACCGATAAATGATCAAAACTGCACTCCCCAACGCTCTTCAATCCCCAAACCAAACAAGGCAAAATCATATTTAACCGGATCGTTAGGATCGAACTCACGGAGTCTTTCGGTTAATTCAAGGGCCGTTTGCCAGTCGGTTTGTTTACGGGTGATGAGGTTGAGTTTGCGGGAAACTCTGTCAACATGTAAATCAAGCGGGCAGATCAGGTCGGAAGGTTTGATGCGGTTCCAGATGCCAAAATCAACGCCGTTATCGTCCTTCCGCACCATCCAGCGTAAAAACATATTTAGCCGTTTGCAGGTTGATTTTTGCGATGGTGATGACACATGTTTTTTAGTACGATGCGGAAAATCGGGCAAAGAAAAGAAATATGATCGAAAGCCCCCCAACCCCCTAAAGGGGGAGTAATCGCCATCTTCGGGAATAAACGCGTCTTCGAGGGACTCAAAGCGCTCATAATGCTGCCTGAAGAAAGCGATAAAATATAAAGTATCCACATCATTAAAAGTGCGGTGCTTGAACTTTAATAGCTTTTTCAGATCAGGCTCTTCATGATTGATGATGAAATCATAAGGCGCGCCATCCATCAACGTAATAAGTTCTTTGCATTTTTTGATAATGGTAACCCGTTGTCCCCAGGCCAGTGTGGCAGCCCAGAAACCCATGATCTCGATATCTTGCTTTTGGCTAAACATGTGCGGGATAGTCACCGGATCATTCTCAATAAATTCGGGGCGGTTATATTGGGCAACTTTCGCGTCGAGGAAGGCTTTGAGATTTTCCGTCATGGGTATTTACAAAAACGTCATTGCGAGGTACGAAGCAATCCCAAACTATACAGAGCGGCTCTGCCTGTCGGGGATTGCTTCGTACCTCGCAATGACGCGTATTTTTTAATATAAAACTTAACTTAAAGCTTGCTTAATATCCTCAAGCAGATCCTCAATATCCTCTACCCCTACGCTCAAACGCAGCAGGTTATCAACTACGCCGGCTTTTTCGCGCTCGGCTTTGGGAATGGAGCCATGTGTCATGCTTACCGGGTGATTGATCAATGATTCAACTCCTCCTAATGACTCGGCCAATGAAAATACTTTAAATGACGACGCGATGCGGAAAGTCTCCTGCAAATCGGCGTCTTTCAATACAATCGAGATCATGCCACCAAAATCGCGCATCTGTTTTTTGGCAATGTCATGATTTGGGTGATCGGTAAAGCCCGGCCAGTAGATCTTTTCAACCTTCGGATGATCTTTCAAAAACTCAGCAATCTGCCTGCCGTTTTCACAATGAGCTTTCATGCGCAGGTGGAGGGTTTTGATGCCTCTCAAAACGAGGAAACTATCCATCGGTCCAGGAGTGGCTCCGCAGGCGTTATAGATGAACCAGAGCTTTTTATAAAGATCCTCATCGTTCAGCATCAGTGCACCCATCACCACATCGCTGTGGCCACCTATGTATTTGGTTACCGAATGCATTACAATATCAGCACCCAAATCAATTGGGTTTTGCAGGTATGGTGATGCAAATGTATTATCTACCACAAAAAGTAAATTCTTCTCTTTCGTGATCTTACCTATGGCTTCTATATCCACAATCCGCATGGTTGGGTTGGTAGGTGTTTCAATCCAAACCAGCTTAGTTTTATCATTTACATGGGCACGAACAAGTTCCGGATCAGACAGATCCAAAAAGTGGAACTTGATGCCGTAGTTAGCAAAGATCTTGGTGAAGATCCGGTATGAACCACCGTAAAGGTCATTACCGGTAATAACTTCATCGCCGGGCGCAAGCAGTTTCATCACCGCATCAGTAGCGCCCATACCGCTCGAAAACGCCAGGCCAAACTTTGCGTTTTCCAAAGCAGCCAAACAATCTTCCAGCGCTTTACGGGTAGGGTTGGTACCACGCGAGTACTCATAGCCCTTATTATCCCCCGGCGATTTTTGCCAGTAGGTTGATGTTTGATATATTGGCGTCATGATAGCGCCGGTTGTTGGATCGGGCTCCTGCCCTGCGTGTATTGCTTTAGTTGCGAATTTCATGAGTTGTGCTGTAAGCACGGTCCGTAGTCGATAGTTCATGGACCATAGTAAAAAAACAATTATTCATAGCTATGGACTATCGGCCATAAACTATGGACTTTACAAAATTAATACGCCCTCGCAAATAACACCCGCTGCGTCGATGGCTTACCTGTCAAAATACATTTACCTTCTTCCTGTTTATTATCTAAAGGTATGCAACGGATTGTCGCCTTAGTTTCCTCTTTTATTTTTTGTTCGGTTTCGGATGTGCCGTCCCAGTGTGCACTGATAAAGCCGGGTTGTTCATCGAGCATACGTTTAAATTCATCCCAGGTATCAACTTCGGTGGTATTTTCGGCACGGAAATCAAACGCTTTTTTGTAGATGTTATTTTGGATCTCCTCGAGCAGGCTTTCTATTTTACCGGAAAGGCCTTCCTGTGTGGTTGTTTCTTTTGTTTTAGTATCACGACGGGCCAGTTCAACTGTTCCGTTCTGCATATCACGGCTGCCTATGGCTACGCGTAATGGAACACCTTTCAGTTCGTATTCAGCAAATTTAGCTCCCGGGCGATGAGTATCGCGGTTATCAAACTTAACCGAAATACCTTTAGCCTTAAGTTCCTTTTTTAACGAGTTAACATAGGCGCTGATATTATCCAGCTCTTCCTGGTGTTTATAGATAGGCACAACTACAACCTGAATTGGTGCAAGTTTCGGAGGCAATACAAGGCCTGCGTCATCGCTGTGAGCCATGATCAATGCCCCAATTAAACGGGTTGAAACGCCCCATGAAGTAGCCCAAACGTGTTCGATTTTATTCTCTTTGTTGGTGAACTTTACATCAAACGCTTTGGCAAAGTTCTGTCCTAAAAAGTGCGATGTACCAGCCTGTAAGGCTTTACCGTCCTGCATCAAAGCTTCAATACAATAGGTATCCAAAGCACCGGCAAAACGCTCATTAGCAGTTTTACGGCCTTTTACTACCGGCAATGCCATCCAGTTTTCGGCAAAATCGGCATATACGTTCAGCATTTGCTCGGTTTCGGCTACCGCTTCTTCAGCCGTTGCATGCGCGGTGTGGCCTTCCTGCCATAAAAATTCGCTGGTGCGTAAAAACAAACGGGTACGCATTTCCCAGCGCATTACGTTGGCCCACTGGTTAACCAGGATAGGCAGGTCGCGGTATGATTGGATCCAGCCCTTGTAAGTGTTCCAGATAATAGTCTCTGATGTCGGACGGATGATGAGCTCTTCTTCAAGCTTGGCTTCTTCGTCAACAATAATATTTCCTTCGCCATCATTTTTGAGGCGGTAATGAGTTACAACAGCACATTCTTTGGCAAAACCGTCAACATGGCTGGCCTCCTTACTAAAGAATGACTTGGGTATTAAAAGCGGGAAATAAGCATTACTGTGACCGGTGTCTTTAAACATCTCGTCAAGCACCGCCTGGATCTTTTCCCATATCGAATAGCCGTACGGTTTAATGATCATACAGCCTCTAACCGGCGAATACTCGGCCATGTCAGATTTAATTACTAAGTCGTTAAACCATTGCGAATAATCTTCGTCTTTACTAATAACACCTTTGCTCATATTGATTGGATAGAATTTGGACTTGTGTAATTGTTGTATATTGCTGCCAAATTTATAAATTTAAAACTTATTTGACCTTGAACTTTTTACTAACCTGCATATGAAACGGAACATCGCGATAGGAATGTTTATCATCGGTGCCATGGCATTGAGTTCCTGCTCTACAACCAAGCTTGCATCAAACCAAAGTAATGACAACGTTTATTTTTCTGATGCACGAGCGGGCGATGAACCTGTTTACGCACAACAGCCGGCTTACAACCAAACCCCGGTTGCAGAGGATGGGTATAGTGATGACGACGATGATTACTTTTACTACGATGATTATTCGGCACGTATAAACCGTTTCAGTTACTTTTCTCCTTTCGGCTATTATGACGACTTTTATTCGGCGTACAATAACTATCCTTACTACAACTATGGATTGAGCTATGGTGGTTTAGGATATTATGGCGGTGCTGGTTATTACAACGGCTGGGGATTGGGTTATGGCGGCTACTACGGCGGCCTTGGCTTAGGATTAGGTTATGGATACGGCGGTTATTATGGTGGCTGGGGCTTAGGCTACGGATATGGTGGATACGGCGGTTATTACGGCGGCGGTTATGGATACGGTGGATATGGCGGTTACTATGGTGGAGGCTATGCTTCGTCAGGTACAGCGCGTCCTTATCGTGGTAATGGCAATCCTTTTGCAGGCAGCGGGCGCCGCCCTGTCAGCAGTGCCACTTCCGGTATAGGCTACATTCCCGGAGGCCGTAACAGACCATTGGGCAGCAGAACGAACACTTACAGTAACGGCAGCAGCAATAGCGGAAATAACAGTTATAATAATAACAATGGCACCCGCTATGCACGCCCGGCCCGTACGGACGCGGCGCCTACCCGTGATGCACAGCCGGTTTACAGACAGCCACAGGTTGAACGTACATCGCAGCAACCATCGTATACGCCATCACCAAGCTCAAGCGGCGGCAGTTCACGCAGCACCGGCAGCAGCAGTGGCGGCGGTGGCGGCAGACCATCAAGACCATAAACCTAAATCTTATATTTTATTTACCTGAATTTTATGAAAATCAAGTATTTACTAAGCATAATTGCTATAGTAGCAATTACTAAAGATAGTTTTGCGCAATACTCACAGGATGCCATCAGGTTTTCAACCTTTCAAACCGGATCAACTTCACGTATCAAAGCTATTGGGAACGCCGGCACAGCTGTAGGCGGCGATTTGAGTTCAGTTAGCGGCAATCCTGCCGGCTTAGGCTTTTTTACACACTCGGAGGTTAGTATTACCCCTGAGTATGATAACTCAAAAATAAGCTCCAGCTTTTTTGGGCAGGCAGGCAGCGCCAACCGTAACGATGTGAACATGAGCAACGCAGCCATCGTATTTTATCAGCAACTAACTACCCGTGGGCGCGACAAAAGCAAAGGCTGGCTAAGCATCAATTATGGCGCGGGCTACAGCCGTACCAATAACTTTTATGAAAACGTTGCTTACGGCGGTACAAACCAAACCAGTTCTATTTCTGATTACTATGCCGGTATTGCCAAGCGCGAAGTATCTCAATATGGCAGTGTTAACCCTAAGGGCCTTGATGGATGGGCATATGATCATGTCCTGATCGATAATTTCGGCCCGGCATCAGACCCGAACTCATATTCAAGCACAGTGAATGTTCCGGTAAGGCAATTGGCGGGGATTACCCGTACCGGCGGCCAGTCGGAGTTTAACCTTTCGTTCGGTGCCAATTACAGCAATAAGCTTTACTTAGGTTTGGGACTGGCTATTACCGATATCAGGTATAATTCGCACGCCAGGTTTACCGAAAATGGCAACGCCATTATAACCAATGGCGGCAACCCTACCGACTTTTCATCCACTTTTGCGCAAGACCAAAGCACCAAAGGCTCGGGCTTTAACGCCAAATTGGGTATTATTTATAAACCTATACAAGCTTTACGCCTGGGCTTTGTATTTACCTCACCAACGTTTTATAATATTGATGATTCATATTCCGAAGGGCTTGCCACGCAATACACAGGTGGCAAGAGTCATGAAAACGAATCCGAACCATATCAGCTAAGCTACAATCTGCGTACGCCGTTAAAATTAGCAGGTGGCGCGTCTGTTTTCATAGGCAAATATGGTTTCATAAGCGGCGATGTTGAATATATCGATTATACCACTACTCATTTAAGCAGTAACGACAGTTATACTGCCGATGGTGACAACAGCGATATCAAATCACTTTACCGTTCAACAGTGAACCTTCATGTGGGCGCCGAAGTAAACGTGAACAGCCTCGTTTATCTGCGCGGCGGTTACAGCCAGCAAGGTAACCCGATGAAAGACCTTGGCAGCGATATTAAAACAGTTAGCGGCGGTATAGGCTTTCATTTTGGTGCTTATTTTGTTGACGCTACTTACGCCAGGGTAACCGGCAAGCAAACCATTTTCCCTTATGAAGTAGGTGCAACCAGTCCTTTCGCCGATTTGAAAAAAACTAACAACAATGCATTCCTTACTTTAGGGTACCGCTTTTAACCGTTGATTTTTTTGATTGATTACGCTTATTGCGTTGATCTGTTCAGCCTGGCTTTCTGTTACGGAAAGACAGGCTGTTTCATTTAACGTATATCGTTGTGCCGTTGTTGATGTCGTCGCCAGCAATGCCGAAAAAGTCAAAATGTGCTATTATCAGCGAAATCAACGTAATCAAAAATATCAACGGTCAAATTAAGTAACTTGCCATTCATAATTTAAATTGACCATGAACAAAAATCTACTTAAAAGCACCGGTTTGTTAGTGCTATTGACTGGTATCGGCATTAATGCCCGGGCGCAGCAATCAGCCGAAACAAAAGCATGGGTAGCCAAATCAAATGCGTATACCAAAATCATTATTGATCTGGATAAAAAATACTCGCCCGAATACGGATCATCACAAGGCCTGGCCGAGTATGACAGTGACATAGCTATACCAACCCTCCAAAACATCATGGCCGAACGCAAGGATGAAGAGGCCGTTGTCGCTAAACTTACCGAAGCCCTTAAGACTGAAAAAAATACTTTTATTCAACAGGATATCAATATCATTATAACCCACCTCAAACTGGGTTTTCGCCAGCAGGACTTTGAGTTGAGCCGCCAGGTCCCTTTTTTGAATGCGTCCTCAACAATTTACGGCGGACTGGAAACACTGCTTGACGATCAAACCCCCGAAGCCCGTCGCCAGGCAGCGGTAATGCGTATCCGTAAATATGCAGGACTGGAAAAAGGTTATAAACCATTGACAACCATTTACAGGGAACGTCTGCAGCACCAGATGGACGGCAAAAACATGATCTATCCGTCAAAGCAACGCATGGAAACCGATCTGTCGCGCAATGCGAGTATCGTAAGCGGCATCGCCGAGCTTTGTACCAAATACAAGGTGACCGGATGGGAACAACCTTATGCCACCCTGAAAAAACAGCTGGAAGATTATGACAAATGGGTAAAAGCAAACGTACTGGTGAAAGCCCGTACAGATTTCAGGCTCCCACCCGAAGAGTATGCTATGAACCTCGAAGCTTATGGTATAGATATTCCCCCTGCGAAAGTAGCTGAAATGGCACATGCCCTGTTCAATCAGATCCAGGACGAGATGAAGCCTATTGCCGGGCAGATAGCCAAAAAACGTGGCCTGCCCTCAGGTGACTATCGGGCTGTAATTCGTGAACTTAAAAAAGAGCAGATCCACGGAGATTCTATTATTCCGCTGTACGAGCAGCATTTAAAAGATATTGAAGGCATCATTCGCGATCATCAACTGGTAACGCTGCCAAACCGCCCGGCTATTATCCGTTTAGCTACGGCCGCCGAGACTGCGCAGAGCCCGGCCCCACACATGGTGCCACCGCCGTTTCTGAATAATACCGGCCAGCGTGGCGTATTTGTACTGCCATTAAACATGCCCGCATCACCCGGCGAAAAAGCTACAGACAAGTACGATGACTTTACTTTTGATGCCGCCTCGTGGACCATCATAGCCCATGAAGCAAGGCCGGGCCACGAATTACAGTTTGATAAAATGGTGGAAGAAGGGGTATCACAGGCACGCGCCCTGTACGCCTTTAACTCCACCAATGTGGAAGGCTGGGGCTTATATTCCGAATACATTACCCGCCCTTACATGCCTTTAGAAGGACAGTTGGTTTCGTTAGATTATCGCTTGCTCAGGGCCGCGCGCGCCTTCCTTGATCCTGAATTGCAGGCTGGTAAGATAACCCAGCAACAGGCGCTTGATGTATTGATGAACGATGTAGTACAATCGCGTGCCTTTGCCCGCCAGGAAGTTGAGCGTTATACCATTAACGCTCCCGGCCAGGCCAATAGCTATTTTTATGGTTTTACCAAAATGATTGCCCTGCGCAAAGATACCGAGGCTGCATTAGGCAACAAATTCAACGCTTTGCATTTCCATGATTTCATCCTGTCGCAAGGGATCCTGCCGCCGGCATTGATCCGCGAGGCGGTAATGAATGATTTTGTGCCGAAGGAGAAGGCGTTGTAAGTTTTCTATAAAACGCAAAAAGCGGGATATTTTAAAATTATCCCGCTTTATTAGTTATTTACGATGTCGCGATAGAGCAGGGGGAGCAAGCGTGACAAAATAATGCAGCCCGTGATTCGGTCCGATTTGCAGGGCCAGTCGCTTAATAACAAAAGAACACAAGGGCGATGACGGTATCGATATGTATACCTTATTCCGTAAACACCCTATAATTAACATCCATTACGCTCCGGCTTTGCAGCTTTGATTTTAGCAGCTCAAGCAGCGTGGCCCATTCCGGTGCCGAAAGTTCATGATCGGCCGGGGTTATATAAATATCGGTTGTTTTAATAAAACCTTCTCTGGGATTGGCTGAGATACTTACCCCTTTGCTTACGCGGATGTTTTTCATTTTTGCTCCAAGCTCATATCTGCAGAAACTTGTTAGATCGGCAAGGGTAACTATGCGGTCTTTAGTGGTGAGGCCGTATTTATAGGCCTGGATCCGCTCGGAAGCTCCAAGGCTGTTTCGGCCGCCCGTGGTCGTGGTAAGGAGCCTTAAAGTATCCGGCTTAAGTTTAATGGCTTCCGCCTGTTGTAGCTTTGAGCCTTTGCGGATATTGTTGGCATTATCGGCAAGTGTTGTCCAAAAACTGAGGTATAACATGGCCGCTTTGTTTGCCGGTTTTAGTACCAGGTAATTTACCAGTTCATGATTATCTTTTGAACTTTTGGATTTTTTTTCGATAACGGAAATATTTTGCTCCAGTGTTTTTAGGGCCGTTGTTAAAAAGTCGCTTCCGTATGCGGCAAAGGCCGCTTTTTCGTCGCGAAGCAGCTCAAACAAATATTCGATGGTTTGCCGGGCGTTACGTGCATCAAAACGCTCGGCGCCACCGTTCCTGATGGAGTAACTGCCCTCATAATTAATACCGGCCTGGCTATACGGGATCTCGTTATACCGAACGTCATTGTCGTCATGCAGCTCATGGATCGATAAAAAATGATCATAAGCACCTGGTTTTATTGGGATGATATCGCTGATCTCCTTGATCCTGAATTTTTGTTGGTGAAGCCGCCTGCTCATTACCGGGAAACAGTTTAAATGTAACTGCAGTTCATCAATGGCATTTGCCGGGATTGCCGCCGGGAATACGATCTTGAACCACAGGCAGGGCTTAAGTGCTTTCAAATCCTGCTCGTTAAAAAACGACAGCAACTCAACCGGATAATTTGCTTTGAAGTCGGTAATATTGCTTAGCCGCTCATCGGTAAGCGAAATAAAATGATTGTTGTAATAGGTCCTGACGTCGCGGGTTATAAGGTTAATGATATGCTGATCATAAAAAACAGGTTTCTGATCGTCGGCTTGTTCATCAGCGTAAATGAGGCCAGGTTCAGTATCAAGCTGTGAACCATCCAGGTAAAATTTAGTTACCTGGAGCAGGCTGTAAAAATCGGTATTGCTGATGTAAACAGGCCAGTCGAAATAGATTCCTGCATTTTTAAAAGTATTCAATGCTACTGCTGTTTCAATGCCTATCCAAAGGGTGTTAGGTTCGCCAAAAGCACCGGTGCGGACGTTTAGCAATGTATTCTTCTGCCCATTTTCAATATGTTCCTGCAGCCTGCCCCCGTTGAAGCTGTATTTTATTTCTGCATTAAATACAGAGTTAGCACCTGCCGGTGTAAAGTAAATGTCCAGTTGGTCCGGGCTGGTTTTGCCAACCTCCGCTGCCAACTGTTTCCGGAAATAAAAATGATTGCCGATGTTCAATATTTCTGAGGCCTCGATGGGTTTACCTTTTAATATGGCATGGGCGGGCAGGGGAGCCGTTAAATAGTCGGAAGCAAGGATCCTGGATATTTTGTTCAGGATGCGATGCTCCAGGTTTTTAACATCGTTGTTTAAGTTGAACAACTCGGTGCTCAGGGCTTCAATCAAAAGCTTTACCAGCGGATCAACATCATTTACGTTTTGAACGCCCCAAAACTCGGTAGCGTTCTTCAGCATGCGGTTCCTGATCTCTTCTTTTGAATTATAAAATATAGCGCTCATAGGTTTATGCTGATAGCGGGCTTAGGAATAAAGCAGTTTTGAACAAATATGTTTCGCCGGTTTTGTTCAGTTTGCCTTTAATAGTAATATCTACTTTCTTTTTTATTTCGCTCACATTGCGCAAGGGGTAAAATTTGTTGATCTCGGTAATGTTCACGTCGATATCAATATCATAGATCCTGTTTTCAAATTTGCTGATGGAGCGCAACAACGATTGCCTCAGCTTTTCTTCCCAAATATTCTCACTCATAATGAGTTCAAAATCCATATCCCAGATCTCGCAGCCAAATTCGGGGTTGTAGCGGTGCTCGCCAAAACGGGTAAAAATAATGAGTTCGATGTATTGCGATATAGACGCGCCAAGGTCTTGTTTATCAAGGTCCTGGCCATTATTGATATGGCTAAAGCGGAGCGGTTTTGAATAAAGCGGGTTTAGCATAAATGATATTATTGGATTGCGTCTGTGTTAAATTTCAACTTTTTATAAACATTTATTTTCGAAAATAGTTGTAGATATGTTTTATTGGTTACAAATAGTTGATAAAGTATTGATTTTTTGATAATTATTACACTATTGGTTAATTAATAAATATGAGTTAAATATTATAAATGCAGCTTTTTTAGCTGTAAATAAACCGAACCGATACTATAATATTAGATGAAACCTGTAAACAATAACGACCTAAACCGGGCTTATCGCAAATTCATGATGTACCTTATTACATTACTGGGTTTTGCCATCATTATCGTTTACTTCTTTTTTGCAACCTCGGGCCGTGAGCTTGAATTATTAAATGCCCGCGTTAAAAAAACAGATCAGCTGATAGCGCTCCGTACCGATATCAATAACAGCTTTGAATTGATCCTGCTGCGCATGCAGCAACTCTCGCAGTATGCAAAAATGAACTCGCAGGAGCTTAATAACCAAACGGTACTGCTTAATGATATCCAGGAGAGTAATCAGCATATCCGTGAGCGGCTGCAAAGTAACCCTTACCCGCTTAAAAGTTTTGAGTTGTATAAAAAGCTCAGCAACGATATTGAAACCATTGCCAGCATCAAAGATTCGCTTTTTACCACACGTTTCCAGATTGAAAGCCTTCGCTCACAGTTAGAGTCGTGCAGCCGGGTAAATAAATCGGCTATTAACCAGTTAAACCATCACTATCCGCATTAATAAGCCATATGTTAAAATTTAGTTTAAAAGAACGGAGAGAAAAATTCCTGTTTTTCATGGGGATGTTTTTAGTGACGTCGGTGATATTGTGCGTGGCTATATTTTATAATTATGGCAACGAAGGGTTAGTATCAAAAAGCGAGTTTGCTAGAAAAGTAAACGAAGAAGAGCAGTTTGAAAGCCTTGTTACCGAAGCGTTACCAACCGTTGATACAACGTATTATAAAATAGTAAAGTTTAACCCCAACGTGCAGGCCGTTTTTTTGGAGAATGATATCAGCGGTTCAATAGGTGCCATAAAGTCATATTACAACCGCCGCCCATATGATGCGCGGTATAAATGCTTTATCCACGCTTCAAAACTGTTGCAGGCACTTTTTTATGATAAGCGCGAACTAACGGGCAATTATAACGATATCAGGAACATAAAAGGATCGGTTGATGACTGCCACATTGCACAGCGGCAATTGCAGCAAAACATGAGCATGGCCCGGTAAGCATCATCATACATCTACCATATATAACCTAAGCAAAATGAAAAACGATTACAACGACGGGAGGCCCGTCGATACTAACCGGAACACCTACACCTTTTTATACATTTTTACTGGTGTAGTTGTTATTGCCGGTATCATTTTCCTGCTGCGTAGTTCATTGTTTGAAAAGAGAGTGATCAACGCCCGTATCCTGAAGGACGAGATAGCCCTGAACGAGCACCTGGTTTACTCGGATAATACGGCTAATGCAAAAAGCTGGCTTTGGGAGTTCGGCAATGGCGATAAATCAATTCAACAAAACGGGAGCTACCGCTTTAAAAAAACAGGCGACTATATCATACGGCTTACAGTTGACGGCAATTTGACGCAGCAATTCCCGGTTAGCGTAAAAGATAGTACCCCAACCATAGCTGCCGATACCCTGATTACAATTAACGGCCCCACACAGGGAATTGTAAATGAACAGGTAAGACTTGAGGCGCAGGGTAACGCCCGGATTTTTGAATGGTCATTTGGGGAAACCGGCCGGGTGGATGTTAAAGGACCAACTGCACTCTACACCTTTCATAACCCCGGTACCTATTTCATCAAACTGAGCACGGATAAAAGCAGGCGCCCGGTCTATCACCGCATGCGTATTACCAATCCCGATTCAACATTTGCCAACCAGATCGTAAACCCTGGTGAAAGTGAGCGCCGTGTAATCGATGATATCAGGGCACACCTGCAGGCCATAGCCAACGGCGGTGATTTTAACCGCCATTATTATTACCTGGTTAGGAGGTATTTCTGCGGAGATGAGAAAGTTACCGTAAACCTTGAAGATAATGGCGAGAGCAAACGGACTGATTTTTATTCCTACTGTATGCGGTTAACTTTTGGAGGTGGCATCAGTGTTGACGAAGCACAGGTTACCCTAAAGCCAAAATCAAACTGTTCAAGCATGCTTTCGGTAAGGCAGCATGCAACCACTGCCGCTCCCGAAAAGAGGCCCAGATAATCCATTTTAAAACCTATTTGCATCAACCAACATGAAAAATATATTAAGCTTCGTTTTTTTAACCTGTATAGTAATTGCGGCCCGGGCGCAATCGCCGGTATCGCTTGGCAAAACAGTGGTAACGCTACCCAAAGCTTTTGAAAAACCTGATGAGCGTACCAGCATTTACAATACCGACGACCGTACTTCCCTGCCATGGATCGTATTTTCGGACAGGGCCGAAAATTATACATATACCTCGCCGGGCGGAACGCTGGTAATGAAAAAAATAAGTTTCATGGAGCCTTTTTATGTAAGTGAACAAAAAAACGGGTTTATAAAACTAATTAAGTACCAGGCCGGCATGGTACAAGGTAAAAAGCTTACCAATAAAAAAGGCTCGCAAAGTTACGGATGGATCAGCATTTCAAAGGTGTTGCCCTGGCAGTCGGCTTTTACCAGCACAAATGGTTATCCCGAAAAATATATCACCATTATAAGTGGTGCCGGTCCGCTCACTATGCCCGATTATTATTATGACAAAACTGATTCCGCTTACATTTTTGCCGGGCCCGATCAAAGCCAGAAAAAAACCAAAGTGGCCCTGCACAATGTAGTTTATGTATACAAAAAATCTGACGACGGAAAAAAAGTATTGGTAGGGTCCGATCCGCAGTTGATTGCCGATAATGCAGCTGGCAGTGTTTATGGCTGGATAGCCGCCGACGCCGTTCATAGCTGGGGCGATAGGCTATATATCGGGTCGGCAAGGGAAAACCAGCCGTTGATCAATGATTCTATTGCAAGGTATATCAACAGTTCCCTGAAAACCAATAATAGCAAGGGAGGTACGGGCTATTTTGCTTTTGATCCCTTACTGGCCGATAATGCTCCCTTGTTATTGAGCATGCCTGTAAGCTCATCTGCTTCGGGTAATCTTAGCCTCGGCTTCGCAACCGATGTTTATGATAAAAGCCATAACAGTGTGCTTAATATCAAAGGCGGGCATTTAGCATATAAGGATTATCTCAAGATCCGCAGCAATGTTCACCACGTTAACATTGTGTTTGTGGTTGATGGCGGCAGCCCTATGCGCAATTATTTTTCGGGTATTACCAGCACTATTCAATCATTTGAAGATATTTTTGATGCGCATGCCAGGGGTAACCAGGTTAGATATGGGGCTGTAGTTTACCGTAACGCGTCCGGCTGTCAAACCGGGGGCATCCAGTCAACCCCGCTTAACGCCGATTATCGTAACCTGGTAAAATACCTCGAATCACAGTCAACAGTAACAGGTAACTGTGCCCCGGTGATAAGTTCCCAACCTGTTTTTGACGGTATCCGCACGGGCTTAAGCCTTTTTGGCAATCATCCCGACGAAACCAACCTGGTCATCCTGATTGGTGCCACCGGTGCTTTAGATCGTAATTCGGTAGGGGTTAATACGGTGGCCAGTCAGATAGCGGCCGCCAACGCCCGCTTGTTAGCTATCCAGGTATTTAGCGATTACAACCCTATCTACAATGATTTTGTAATCCAGGCAAGACAAATTGTATCACAATCTGCGGTAAAGCTGGCCGATTATAAAAAACAGCGCATGGTGAATGGAGAAGGCCTTACCAACGTGCAGCAATTCAATACATCACTGTCTGATTCGGTTTCCTTTTACCTCGATTATCCCAAAAAGAGCCTGATCCAGGGCGCTGTGGTATTTCCGCCCAAGAGAGTAGTAAAATCAAACCAGGCCATGAGTTTGGCAGTTGAACGCCTGATGCGCGAAACAGATTATGATATCCGTAACCAGATCCATACGCTCGACAGCGCATTCAGGCTTACCGGGCGCGAAAACCGTTATGTACAGCCGCTGGTTATGCAGCAGCAGGGGCAGCCATCAACCGATTTGGGAAACAATATGCCGCATAACGCTTTCAAATATTACCTCAGCGCCGAAGCACCCAGGAACCTGGTAAATGAAAGCAAGGGGCAGCTGCAATACCTGCTGATATTGAACGAGCAGGATTATAAGCAGCTGACAGATCTGCTGTCGCTCATGATAGGCGAAAACCTGCAGCGGGACGCGTCCGATTACCGCTCAAAATTGGTTGATAACTACGTTGATATCGCTGCCAAGCATTTAGGACTTAACTTATCTGGCGGTGATATTAAAGACATGACCCTGGCCGATTATTTTCTGCGGGTTACCAGTTTGCCCTTACCCGGCAAAAAAGATTTCTATAATAAAAAGGTGAATGATCTTAAACACAACGATGATATGCCGCAGGCGCAGTTTGAGGCATATATCCACTATTTGATCCATAGCAGTGATGTTATTAAACAGGCTGCTATTACCAACCAACACTTTACGTCAAACGGCAAAACCTATTATTATATAACCCAGGCTAACCTGCAATAGCATATGAATATAGTTAATTTAAGCGAGTCGGTGAAAACGGCGGTGCGGGTAGCGCAGTCATTAGCCAAAGAATATCACCATAAGGAATTCGGTCCGGCGCACCTTTTAAAAGGCTTGATGCACCAGGAAGTGGGGTTGAAGAACCTGCTTCAATCCATCGGGAAGGACACGGCTTATATAAGCGATTGGGCCGAAGTACGCATTGAAGATTATTCGGCCGCGTTAACCGTGCCCGACGAAATGTTAGGTAACAGCCAGGTAAAGCAGGTATTTGAAGAAGCCGATAATGTGCGCATAAAATTAGGCCAGGATTTGATTACGCCCGTTTGTGTGTTGATTGCGTTAATAAAGCCCAATGTGGGTTTTGATGCTAACCAGCTAAAATCTTTCCCGGTAAAAGAACGCGAGTTGCTGGATATTTATTTGAGTAATGAGGATGTTAACCATGCGGTAAATCCCTCTGCGCAGGCCACAAACGGCAGCGATGTACCCAAACAAACAACAGCATTACTCAAATACTGTGTAGACCGCACAAGCCTGGCCAAACAGGGTAAGGTAGATCCCATCATAGGCCGGGAGCGTGAAACACGGATGGTGATGGAGATCCTGAGCCGGCGCACCAAGCCCAATGTAATGATCACCGGCGATGCGGGCGTTGGCAAAACAGCCCTGGTTGACGGGTTCGCGCTTAGCATTGTAAACGGACAGGTACCGGCATCGCTTAAGAATGTACAGCTTTTTGAACTTGATCTGGGTTCATTGATCGCGGGGGCATCTTACAAAGGAGAAATTGAAGACAGGTTAAAAAACATCCTGCGCGAGATAAAGCAGTTTGAAAAAGCTATTCTGTTTATTGATGAGATCCATACACTGCTTGATAATAAAGGGCCGATAGGCGGCGGTGTTGGCAACCTGCTGAAACCGGAACTTGCCCGCGGCGAAATAACGGTGATTGGTGCCACTACCATCGACGAATACCGCAAAGTGATTGAGCCCGAACAGGCATTTAGCCGCCGGTTTGAGGTGCTGCAGGTAAATGAGCCCGATACGCCTACAGCTATTAAAATGCTTAAAAAACTGGTGCCCCAATATGAGGAGCACCACAACTTAAAGATAGACGATAATACTGCCGAAGAGTGCGTTAGACTGGCGCAGCGGTATATGAAAGACCGTCGCCTGCCCGACTCTGCCTTCGACCTGCTCGACCGTACCATGGCTGCTATCCGTTTAATGAACGATACCACCGATACTGCCCTTTCCGAACTCCGCACCGAACTGAACGAATTAAAAGCACTGAATGATGCGGGTGATTTGATCGGAGCGTACAAATGGCTTTACACCGTGTATCGCAATAAAATAAGCGCGGTGTTGTTAGGGCAGCTGGAAGATGAAACCCAGGTTGATACTTTTGAAACGCCTGATGAATACATCGCTTACTTTGAACGCAATTTGAGCCGGCTTGAGGAATTGGCTCAAAATAAAACCGAGGTAGTAGATAAACATGATATTGCCGCTATTATCTCCTATAAAACAGGCATTCCCTTAGGCAAGATCCAGGCACAAGAGAAAGAAAGGCTTTTAGGCATGGAAGGCTTCCTGAAAAAACGGGTTGTTGGGCAGGACCAGGCGTTGAAAGCCGTTTCTGATGCCATACTCGAATCGCGGAGCGGACTGAACAAAAAAGGGCAGCCCATCGGCTCATTCTTTTTGCTTGGCCCAACAGGCACCGGTAAAACGGAGCTGGCCAAATCAATAGCCGAGTTTTTATTTAATGACGAAAAAGCGATGATCCGCTTTGATATGTCGGAGTTTAAGGAGGAGCATTCGGCCGCATTGCTGTATGGCGCGCCGCCGGGCTATGTGGGGTATGAAGAGGGCGGCTTGCTCGTAAACAAAATAAGGCAGCAACCTTATTCGGTTGTGCTGTTTGATGAAATTGAAAAGGCACACCCATCGGTATTTGATATCTTTTTACAGATCCTGGATGAAGGGCATATGCACGACAGGCTGGGCAAGCAAGGCGATTTTTCAAACGCGCTGGTGCTATTTACCTCAAACCTTGGCAGCGAGTGGGTATCTGAGCAAATTAGCCGGGGGCATATGCCTACATCAAACCAATTGATGGAAGTGATGGCCAATAAGTTCAGGCCGGAGTTTTTGGCGCGGTTATCAGAAATTGTACCCTTTGCACCTATACATGAAGAAAATGTAGTACGCATCTTTGAGATCCAGCTCAAAAGCCTTATACAGGCGCTTGAAAAAATGGGCATAAACATGCAGTTAAGTGCCGAAGCCAAAAATATGCTGGCTTTAAGCGGTTTTACACCCAAATATGGTGCACGGCAGCTATCGGCGGTGATCCGTAACCAATTGCGCAGGCCAATATCACGCTATATTATTTCGGGCGAACTGAAAAAAGGAAATACTATCGCCATAGATAAAAAAAGTGATGATACTGAATTATTGTGGAGCATTAGTTAAGTAATTTAACTGAAATACATACTGTTAAAAACAATTTTATAGTTATTGCATTATAACATAAACACTTTCATACTTATCATTTATTAAATAAAGCTATGTTTAATTACGAAATAGGGGGAAACGAAACAAAAGTTGATTCCTCAGAAGCATTTGGTGAGATAGCTCCCAATAAAACTTTGTTTATTCAAAAATTAACTGATAATGAGCCGCTGAGACCTGAGAAGGTTGAGGGACTTAAAAATGTTGAAGAGGTTTTTGCTCATTACAAGCCAAAAGTAAGTGTTGAGCTTGAAAGAGAAAACGGATCAAATGTTACCGAAACGCTGCACTTTAACAATCTTGGCGATTTTGCCCCCAAAAACCTGGTACAACAAAGTAAATACCTGCATAAACTTAATATTCAGCGCGAGATGTACCTCAATATCATGAAGCAGCTGAAAACCAACAAAACGCTGAAGTCAACCCTTGATAACGCCGAAACCAAACAGGCCTTTATTGAGGCGTTAAAAAATATAGTAACCGAGCTTGACCAATAATTAGCTAATCCTAAACATTTAACAACACGATCATGGCAACACCAAACGAGCAGATCCTGAATGAAAATTCAACAGACCAGGCTCTTAAAATAAAAGAAAGAAGCGGCGCGGCACCTCTATCAACCAGTTTAGATAAACTATCAAAAGTTGGTGGTTTTGATTTGCTGGAAGCTACTATTGATGGCCTTCAAAACCTGAACCCCGAACGCAAAGCCCGTAAACAGATCTTTTTAACTGATGATGAGAAGAAAGGGGAGCGCGAAGAACTTAAGCTGAAGCTTAATCAATGGATAGAAGCTTTGGAAAGCGGCGAATCAGTTAGCGATACTATTCAGAAAAGCGCCGAAAAACTGCAAAGCGTTGAAGAAAACCTGAACAAAAATTTACTCAATGTATTGGAAAGCACCCGCGAGCTGGAACAGGCTTACCGTACAGTGCATTTGTTTTATAAAAACACCGAACAGGATAAGCTGAAGAATGTGGTATTAATGAATGCCACGATCGATCAGTTGAAAGAGCTTGATAACCCACGCTTTATTGAATATGCTGCAAATGAACTCAAGCAAAATTATGACAGGCTGGATCTTCGTCAAAATTATTCAATCCTGGTTGTACCCGGCTACCTTGGCTCAAACAAGGTAGTTGAACGCTGGTCAAAAATAGCCTATGATAATAAAGTAATGCTGGTGACCGATTTTGCGGATCTTGAACAACCGGATGATGTGATAGACCTGTTTACATCAGCCAATTTAACCGGTGGCGATGCCTTTAAATCAAACACCATCATGACCTGTAACTGGCTGGTAGGCCGCGGCAAAGTTGCCGAAGCGGGTGAAGAGGATGACCTGTATATCCCGGGCTCGGCAGCATTGGCCGGTAAAATGTATTATACGCTGATGTCGCAGGTTACCGCCGGTAAAAAACACGGAGCGGTTAACGAGGTGGATGGTGTACGCTTTGACCTTAAAAAGAGCGAGATCTCGCACCTGGAGCGCATTGGCCTGGTACCCATGGTGAATGAGTATGGCAAGGTAATGGCATTCTCGGCCAAAACTTTGTTTAACGGCGATAATATCGGTTTGCAAACCTATTCGGTAGTGAGGGTATTTGATTATATCACCAAAGTATTATTCGACTTTTTGAACCGCCGAGCTTTTGAAAACTGGACTTCAAAAACAGAGCAGGACCTGCGCTCGCAAATTGTGAAGTTTTTGGATAACATCCAGGGGCCCGACAGGCTTATCGAACGCTTTAAAATAATCAGGTTTGAGCGCGATGAACAGCAAAAGGACCGCATTCACCTTGATATTAATATCACGCCATATTTTCCCGCTAAAAGCTTTGTGGTAAAGCTTGACGGGCAAAAAGGTGAGGATGCAAGCCCAACCTGGAACAGCGAATATAAACAGCAGTAATATCGCGGTACACAACGTTGTGAAGTGGTAATGAGTCCCTTTTAAAATAAGGAAGCACCTACTGGAGCGATATCGGATATGTGCAAAACAATATATTGGCTCCGTAGGTGCCTCTTGTTAGGAGGCGGGTTTTAAAAGCGATATTCAACCGTTAAACCAGCGCTGTGTGCATTTTAGGTTAATTTAACCGAAGGCCTAACTTTATTTATTGTTAAATATGGTTTATGTTTGCATTGATGAGGCAGCTATTGATCATTAATGCAGATATAGATAAAACACCAACCACAGCGGCATTGATCAATGCTTATAAAGACGGGGCCCAGGCCGCCGAAGCTGTAGTAAAAGAGATAGCCATCGCCGATCTTAAATTTAATCCCAACAAGCAATTCACGCTAAGCAATAACGAGCCCGAACCCGACCTGGTGCAAGCTGTAAACGCGATAAAATGGGCATCGCATGTGGTTATATTTTGCCCGGTTTATAAAGATTCGATCAACTCAAAAATTAAAGGTTTTTTTGATCGCGTTTTTATGCCCGACCAGGTTTTTATCAGCGGCTCGTCGATTAATTTCAATGGCCGGTCAGGACGTGTGGTTTCTATATTGGATGAAGCTGCCTGGCAGGACTGGCAGGTTGATATGAAGCCAACCTATCTGGCAGTAAAAAAACTAACCCTCGAAAAGCGCGGCATCAAGCCTGTGCATACCAGTACCATCGGGCATCTCTATAACCTCGATAATGAGTACAGTAAAAAGTGGATTCAAAAATTATATTCTTTTGGGTTAAAACTTATTTAAATAAATATTTAATATTTTCTCAAAACAATAAATTAATTACATTGTAGTTATTAAAGTAATGCGCAAAGCATCTACTTTAAATTATTAACCTCTTAAAATTTATCATTATGGCTTTCAAAGCAAGATTAAATTTTTCGGGCAAGGACTACGATGTGCTCACTTGCTCCTATGCATTAAACCGCGATGTAGACTCAAAAGGACGCCCGTCCTCAGGTATTTACGGCGGTACTATCGATATCGAGATCGAGTCGACTGAAGACACCTCCATTATCGAATCAATGGTTAACAACCAGTACAAACCGATTGCCGGAACTTTGCTGATCAAAAAATCTGAGGAAGACGCTAAGATGAAAGAGTTGTCTTTTGAAGATGGCTACATCGTGAAGTATTCTGAAGGTATCGACATTACAGGCGCAACTCCCATGAGCTTGAAGTTTGTAATCTCGGCCCGCAAGTTGAAACTGGGAAGCGCCGAGCACGTGAACGACTGGCCAGGTAAAAACTAAGCCCGGCCGATTTTGTTATCTGTTTGTGCCGAAGGGGCACTTAATTTATTTATCTACTTAAAACTTTATTGATCATGGCTTTCAAAGCAAGAATTAGTTTAGGATCGAAAGAATTCGACGTGCTGCAGTGCAGCTATTCATTAAACAGGGACGTTGATTCAAAAGGCCGTCCGTCATCAGGTGTATATGGTGGTACCATCCAGGTTGAGGTTGAATCAACCGAAGATACTTCGGTTATCGAATCGATGGTGAACAGCCAGTACAAGCCAATTCATGGCACTATCACCTTCAAAAAATCTGAAGAAGATGCCAAAATGAAGGAGCTTAATTTTGAGGATGGTTACATCATTCAATATAACGAGGGGATATCGATTATCGGTAACAACCCAATGTCGTTAAGCTTTGTGATATCGGCGCGTAAGCTGAAAATAGGCAACGCCGAGCACGAAAACGACTGGCCTAAATAATATCTCAGTACAATTGATTTGTACTGTCTTTTAAAAAGATACGGAGGAGATAGTAACATATTTTCCTCCGTGTTCTTTTTACAGCTTTTGTTTAGGTTCAGTTATAAACCTTATGAAAAGAAAGAAGAGAATAATAAACCCAGCCTTACCCACTACAAAGAAAAAGGTGAAAAAATCGTCGGTTCCAACCCCCATGGAATACGTGCAGCTTTTTAATACCTGTGTTATTAAAAAGGAAAAAATCGCTGCTGTCGATAAGATCATCGATGAAAAGGTAACCGTAAACCGCCCCCGTTACGAAAGTATTTCAAACCTGGTACGCCTTGGTACTAATGCGCCGTCGGCTGCCGGAAATAAAAATCTTTTCGCATCGGTCTACACTCCTTTTTTTGATCGTTATAACACTACACCGCTATCATTAAACCCAACGGCGGCTAATGCCAAACCCGAAAGTGTTTTGGATATGATGACCAAACCGCAGATGACAACCGGCCTTTTGGGAGCTAATTTTTTTGACACCGGGAGGTTTACCCCAAACGATCCGTTCGCGTTTATGAACCTTTTTGGCGGCGGCGGAGCTATCCCCTGGTATTTTATTGCCTGCGTACATTATATGGAGTGTTCGTTCAGTTTCAAAAAACACCTGCACAACGGCGATCCGCTTACCGGTTATACGGTACAGGTGCCCGCCAATCGCCCAAAGGTGGGTCATGGCCCTCCGTTTACTTTTGAGGAGAGCGCTGTTGATGCTATTAAACTGATGAAGTATGATAAGGTAACCAATTGGAGCCTGCCGTTTATTTTGCAAAAGCTGGAGGGATATAACGGTTTCGGTTATAATAAAAAGGGCATTCACACGCCTTACCTCTGGAGTTTTTCGAACCAGTATGTCAAGGGCAAATATGTCAAAGACGGTGTTTTTGATGCCGAGGCGGTATCCCAGCAAATGGGCGCGGCAGTTATCCTTAAACGGATGGAAGACAGGGCACTGATTAGTATTCCCAGAAATTAACCAATGAAAAGGATCGTTAAATATATGGTATTATTACTGCTTGCTACCGGGTTGGCAGGTTCGGCCGTGGGCTGCAGTAGTAACCCTAAAGCCCCGGTTGCTGATACCGTCAAAACCATAGCTAAGTCGGCCTCCCGAACTGTACATAAATCGGCCCTTACCGACGAGCAGTTGTTCCGAGCCTGCCTGAAACAGTTTAAAGCCGCTGCCCTGCAAAGAAATAAAAAGCAACTGGCCGGCATGTTTTACTTCCCGCTGCAAACAACACCCCAATGGTCGAACGAAGATTTACGATCTGCTAAGATTAACCCTGCTGAAGGGCTGGTTAGCGGAGCAGAATATCCACAGTATGAGCCTACTATATTGAATGCTGACGCGCTTCGTCTTATACCCAAAAGCACAGAAGACGATCTGTCGGAAATTGACGCCGCTACCGACGAAAACTATTATAAAGTTATTGCAAAAGTTACAGATAAAGGTAGTAAGCTTTACGAGTTGCAGCAACAATATGAGCAAAAAAATGGCAGGGAAACATCGTACGGGTTTGTTTTTGGCAAAGTTAACGGGCAATATAAAATTATAAGTTACTACAGCCCATGGCCTGTTAAAGGTTAATGGATTTTATAGCCGAATTATGGAAAAGAAACTAAAAGTAGATATCAATATTGAAGGTACCCAGATCACCCATTTCTCTACCTTTAACCTTGACCAGCGTTTTAATGAGCACCATACTTTTCAGCTCAGGTTTAACCATGATATGGTTGAAGAGTACAACGCTGTTACGCTCGAAAACTCAAAGGACTTTATTGGTAAAAACATTACCGTGCAATTTGGCACAGCCGATAGCGGCGAAAATAAATTTAGCGGTATTGTTACCAAGGTAGAGCTTTCGCAAAGCCATGGGTTTCATGGCGATATCCTGGTGAGCGGCTTTAGTCCGACCATCCTGATTGACCGGGGCCCCGATCTCGGCTCGTACCTTAACAAAAGCCTGAGCAGCATTATTCAGTTAGCTACGCAGGATGCACCTGCAAATGATCTGAACCTCAATATCAAACCAACCAATACTTCGCCTATTGATTATATCATTCAATATCGTGAAAGCGATTTTGAGTTTATCAACCGTCTTTCGGCCGAGTATTACGAATGGTTTTATTACGATGGTGCTAAACTAAATTTCGGTAAGCCTGATAAGCTGGAGGAGGTTGCTCTAATTTACGGGCGTGATCTGCACAGCCTGCAATATGCAATGCAGATAGCGCCTTTAAAGCATAACAAGTTTGCTTACAACCCCAGGCAGGATGAACTGCTTTCGTCGGAGCCGCAAGGCTCTTCGGGCAGTACGCCGGATCTTTCGCATGCCATCAGCGCGTCAAACAAAGTTTTCAGCAAAGTTTATAATGAACCATTGGCTGTTAGGGTAAATAACAAAAAAGAAATAGATGATTTTGTTAATAACCAGCAAAAAGCGCTGATATCCGAATTGGTTACCATTGTAGGCAATGGCGACAACCCCACGGTGGGCCTGGGCAAAATACTTAATGTAAGCATGAGTGTAAGGGGCACAGGTGCTTTTGAATTGCAGGATTTTGGCAAGTTCCTGGTTACGGCGGTTTATCACCAGATCGACGGTGTTGGCCATTACCAAAATACGTTTGAAGGCGTTACTGCCGATACGGAGCGTATCCCGGTTGCTGAAGCCGAAAAACCCAACCCGGATATGCAGCTGGCCGATGTTACCGACAACGCCGACCCGGATGGGCATGGCCGCGTTAAAGTAAAATTTAAATGGCAATGTACCGCGAATGATGTTACCGAGTGGCTTAGAGTAGTTTCTCCTGACGCAGGCAGCTCGGATAAAGTAAGCAAGAATCGCGGGTTTGTTTTTATCCCCGAAGTTGGCGACCAGGTGCTGGTAGCATTTGAGGAGGGTAATATTGCCCGCCCGGTTATTATTGGCAGCATGTTTAGTGGTAAAACAGGCACAGGCGGCAGTCAAACCAATAAAACCAAAGCGCTTACTACCCGAAGCGGCAACACCGTGATACTGGACGATAGCAATGGCAGCATTAACGTTAAAGATCCCAGCGGTAACGTGGTAACCCTTAATGGCGACGGTACGGTAACCATTTATGCGCCAAACACCTTAACGCTGGTATCAAAAGATATTAACATTAATGCGGGCAATAGCATTAACATAACATCATCGCCGGCCAAAGAAGGCGGGGGTGACGGTGTTATCAATGTTACAGCCAAAAAATCGATAGCGGTAGCGGCGCAGGATGAAGGTATTACTACAAATGCGAAAAAAGATATTGCCTTTACCAGCGAAACCGAAAGCATCAAACTTTCTGCATCAGCCAAAGACATCACTTTTGATGCGGCGGCCGGCAAACTTTCATCAAGCAGCAAATCGGCCGAGATCAGCTCGACCGACAAAATGCATCTCAATGGCGGCAGTCTTGCGCATATTATAGCAGGCGATGTTGAAATTAACCAATCATGATCATGAATATATTACCGGTAAATACAGCTCAAAGTTCATGGTACCAGCTTAGCTCATCCAACCGTACTATAATCGGCACAAAAGTACTTGAGTTTGTGCAAGACAGGTGGATTGAAATAAAACTCATTAGCCATGACGATAAGCAACGGGTTTATGAATATACCCTGCTTGATCAAAATATGGATGGTTCGGCGCTGATCCATGAATGGGCAGCAGATATGGAATGGTTCCAGTCGCCGGTACAGATCATAACAGATCTGGAAGGGAAATTTATCGGCATCAATAATTTTAATAGTATCGCTAATTGCTGGCAGCAGGGCTTCCGGTCAAAAATCGCCAAAAAATATCGTCAGCAGGATGGTATCGATGTAATGCTGTCCGAAACAGACAAATTGCTGCAGGATCCTAAACGCTTTCTGCAATCATTTATGGGGTACAGCCATTACCGGTGCTTTTTTCAACCGTTTTACAGGGAATGGCAAGCCAATGAAAGCTCTTCCCTGATACTGAAAGGTTTTTTCGGCACAATTGACCTGCCGCTCGTCATCTACAGTTTTACCGAACAACATGGCAACACCGTAACCATAATTAACGAAGCCGAGGTTGACGAAGAAAGGTTTGAAAGACCTGTTTTAGTGAGGATGCTAAAAGACCTTACAAATACCTATAACCTGAAGGTTGACCTGCAAACCGAGATGGAAGAGATTTACAAATTTGAAAACAACATACTGCAGGAGGCCGATTTGTTTTTGCAATTACATGTGCCCTCATTTTATACCGTTGTAACGGCACATCAATGCAGGCGGATTGAACAGCATGAGCTTCCGAAGGAACGCGTTGATAAGCACGAGCTGAGCAACAGTATACTGCATGTATAAGGCTGAAGGTTTAGTACTAACAAAAAGTAATATCCGATGTCAAAAAAATATATTCCAAACAATAGCTGCCTTAAGTGCGATAAAGGGTCGGCTCCTGTGCGGTTAAAGGTAACGCATCATAATAACACAAAAATTTATGGTGAGTTCCTGGCCAGTGAGGCCGATATGGTGCCGGGTGAAAATATTTTGCCTATGGGCAGGTGTTCGGTAACGGGTGGCAGCTGCAAATTTGACCCAATTTACTGGGACAAGACCAATAAAGGTGTTAAGGTTAACGGCTACAAATTATTATTTGAAGATGCGAACCTGTTGTGCAAACAAGGCGGCAAAATAAGTGTTGACTTTAATGCGCCAAGCGGTATGAGCACAGCCGGGGCGCTTGTTACGGGTGCCGGTGCCGGAACGTTCAACTATGGTTCGTACACCAACACCCTTGATATATTGCAGCGCGGTACCATTTATGATGTTGAAAACGGCAAGATAAGCCTGGTACGGAGCAACAGCGAAAGTGATTACCGCAGGCACGGTAATTACGGGGAGATGAAGGACAACGTTTATCATCGGCAGGAAGGTTTTCGCGACGTAAGAAGCGAGCATCCTGTAATTGATATTGATAAACCTACGGCTTCGGGCATTGACGGGGCTTATGCCAAAGATAATGGGTATAAAATTACAGACGGTAAATACAATACAGCATCAATACAAAATACGACAACCGGCCGCGAGTTAAGTGAGCGATGGACGCGAAATCACATCGACAATAACGGGGCGATAAACCCGGCAGACGAAGCAGGGGTTAGACTGGCAAATACAGATGGCAGCCTGAACCGCGAGGTGATCAGGGTTAAGCCCGACGGAACCATGCAGTCAGAAACTATAAACTCCAACGGTTTTAAAGCTACCCGCGGGCAAAGTGAGGCCCTGGAAATAAAAACCAGCAGGGCAGGCAATTTTATGAATGGTGTAAGGTCGTCCATGCTCAATTCAAAACCTCTTACAGCCTTGTCCGAATCTAATTTTTCGCAGGCGGTACGTAATAGCAGAATTGCCACTGGCGCAAATGACGGCCTGTTTAAGGCAAGCCAGGCAATTGCACGTTCTCCGGCTTTAAGTGTGGCTGGCAAAGTTGCCGGCCGGGGGCTTATAGTTGTTGGTATCGCCCTTGATGCAGTAAGTATCTATTCGGCGTATGAAGAAGAGGGCGGTTTTGGCAAAAAAACAAAAGAAGCGGTAGGCGGTGCTGCCGGTGGCCTTGCCGGCGGTATAGCCGGCGCCGAAATAGGTGCAATGATAGGTACTGCTATATGCCCCGGGGTTGGTACGGTGGTTGGTGGTATTGTTGGCGGGGTTATCGGAGGCCTGGCCGGAAGCGGCATTGGTAAATCAATTGCAGGATGGTTCTCATAAATTTAAACAGCTTAAAAAATGGGTTTTTTTGATAAATTATTTGGCGGAGGTGGAACCACGGCAACACCCGAAACGCAGTTAAGAGCAGAATATAAAGACGTTGCTTTCTTTAAAAAAATGTTTGATAAGAAGCAGTCGATAATAAAAATGTACCAGGAACAAAATGTCACCCTAAAACAGCAGGAAAAGTTTCGCCCGATAAACAACTGGGTGCTTGCTATGGAACATCTTGACCTGGTTTATTTAAACTATTCTATCGGGAATGATATCAGCCTGTGTTATAATGAATATATAGCAGCTGCCGGATACTATGGCGAAGGCTGGGATGCCGACGCGTTTTATGCCGATATGATTGATATGGTAGCCTTAGGCAGCTTACTGAATGTACCTGATGAGGTATACGAGCCGGTTATTAATTATATCCGCCAGTCGGATAGTGGTTCCAGTTACCCAACCTGGACACCGGATGCCTTATTATGGTATATCATCAACACCAAAAAGCCGGGGAGCGGCCCGCAGCCGGATACGCTTATCACCGAAGCTTACAGGGATATTTATGATTTAACAAAAATGCCTAAAGCCGATGCGGAGCGCGAAATGAAACTTTACCTCGACAAATGGTACAGGTTGCATAAAGACGATTCATGGTATGAAAATCATAAAAAAGAAGGCTCATATAAAGGCTACTGGAGCTGGGAGGCCGGCGCGGTAACTAAGATATTGGGACTTGATGATAGCGGTTACGCTAATCATCCAAATTATCCTTATGATATGGTGCACTGGTCGGCTTCGTAATTGCGCGGTATCAAATAAAATCACTATAAACCGGAGTTGCTTTGAGTTTAACTGAAGAAATCCGGTCTCTTTTTTTAGCCGCTAAAACTTACGCAAACGTTTCTGGGAACGTTTGCGCGGTTTTTGTTGGGCAAATTCTTTTTTTTATTGCCGTCAGCCTTTAATCTTGTTTAGGATTTAATGTTCCTTCACCAATTATAGGGCGATAAATAGCTGTTTTAAAATAAAAACATGTCGGTAGTAAAAACAAGGATAGGGATAGCGGTTTTGCTTTTGGCGGGTTGCGTCACATCGCGGGTACAGGGTCAGCAGTATTCCTGGCAACATTTGCCGCGGGTAAATAAACCTGAATTTAAAAAGGATACCATCAACATTTTAAAATACGGAGCCAAAGCGGATGGCATTACGTTAAATACAACAAGTATCAATAAAGCGATAAGCGCCTGTAGCGCCAAAGGGGGCGGGGTAGTGCTTATTCCGCAAGGCTTGTGGCTAACCGGGCCGCTGGTGATGAAGAGTAATGTAAACCTGCACGTAAGCAGGGCGGCGCTGTTGCAGTTTACCGATGATAAAACTCAGTATAAACTGGTTGAAGGTAACTATGAAGGCCATGCCGCTGTGCGCAATGAATCGCCGATATCGGGTACCAACCTTACCAATATCGCTATTACCGGCGAAGGGATCATTGATGGTCACGGCGATGTTTGGCGGGCCATCAGCAAAGACAGGCTTACTGAAGCTGAATGGAAAAAACTGGTAGCATCGGGAGGCGTAGTGAGCGAAAATGGCAGGTCATGGTACCCTTCTGAAAGTTATGTTAACGGCCTTAAAGCACCTGGGGCAGGTGTTGTTGGCAATGGGAAAACTATAAAGGACAACGAACCCTATAAAGATTTTTTCAGGCCCAACATGCTGGTACTTACCAATTGTAAAAAAGTATTGCTGCAGGGCGTTACGCTGCAAAATTCGCCCGCATGGAATATCCATACTTTACTATGCGAAGACCTTACCATACAGAACGCAAGGGTCAGGAATCCCTGGAATGCCCAGAACGGTGACGGAATCGATGTAGAATCATGCCGGAATGTGTTAATTGAAGGCAGCACTTTTGATGCCGGCGATGATGGCATCTGTATTAAATCGGGCCGGGATGAAGAAGGCCGCAAACGCGGTAAGCCCACTGAAAATGTCATTGTACGGAATAACGTGGTTTACCGTGCCCATGGCGGTTTTGTGATAGGTAGTGAAATGTCGGGCGGGGCGCGTAATATTTTCGTGTCTAACTGTACGTTTATTGGTACTGACATTGGCCTGCGTTTTAAAACCACCCGCGGCAGGGGAGGCGTAGTTGAAAATATCTTTATTAAGGATATTGCCATGAAGGATATTCTTCATGAGGCTATTCTTTTTGATATGTACTACGGAGGTAAATCGCCCGGCGAAGCGGATGATATAAATGACCAGGCTGTTGTGCCGGTAACCGAAGCTACACCTTCGTTTCGCAAGTTTTATGTAAATAACGTAGTATGCAACGGTGCTGAAAAAGCGCTTATGATCCGGGGGCTACCCGAAATGGGGATCAAAGACATCCACATCGAAAACAGCACCTTCAAAACTGTTAAAGGAGCAGATGTAATAGAAGCACAGAACATCTTCCTGAAAAATATCCATCTCGAAAGCAAAGAAACCAACCCACTCATAAATATTCAAAATAGCAACAACCTTGCGTTTGATCATATTACCTATGGCAATACAGAGTTGTTGTTTAAGGTCAGCGGTAAAAAGTCGCAGCAAATAAAATTACTGAATACAGATGCCGCCAAGGCTAAGAACAAAGCTGAGTTTGCTTCAGGAGCAACCAAAAATGCAATAACCGGTTCAAATTAATGAAGAGAGCGGCGCTATTGATATGGATTGTTTTTGCTCCGGCACTATTGCTGGCGCAGGCTGTTGTTTATCCGAAGCGCTTTACTGTAGCGCAGGATGGCAGCGGCGATTTCAAAACCATTCAGCAGGCCGTAAACGCTGTTCGTGACCTGTCGCAGCAAAGGGTTTGCATTTACATAAAAGCCGGAGTATACCACGAAAAACTGGTAATCCCCTCCTGGAAATGTAATATCGAACTGATAGGCGATGGCCGAGATAACACCATTATAACCAACAGCGATTTCTCGGGCAAAGCAAACCCGCAGAGTAAGGATGCCTTCGGAAAAGCCGAGTTTACAACCTATACTTCCTACACTGTTTTGGTGCAGGGAAATGATTTCATCGCCAGGAATTTAACCATAGCAAATGCCGCAGGCCCCGTAGGACAGGCCGTGGCTTTACATGTTGAGGGCGACAGGTGTGCCATAATCAATTGCCGGCTGCTTGGCAACCAGGATACGCTTTATGCCGGTACCGAAAACAGCCGCCAGTTTTATAAAGACTGTTATATGGAAGGTACAACCGATTTTATTTTCGGCGAAGCCACTGCGGTTTTCCAAAACTGTGTGATCAAAAGTCTCCGAAACTCTTTTATTACGGCTCCCGCAACTACACCGCGACAGCGATTTGGTTTTGTGTTTTTGAACTGCCGGCTTGAAGCAGCTGATACCTCTGTAACAAAGGTTTATCTGGGCAGGCCCTGGCGGCCATACGCCAGATCTGTTTTTATCAATACAACAATGGGAAGCTACATCTGCGCCCAGGGCTGGGATAACTGGCGTAACCCGGAAAATGAAAAGACCGCCTTTTTTGCCGAATATAAAAGCAGCGGCACCAATATCAGCAAACGTGCGCCATGGTCGCATCAGTTAACTGAGGCCGAAATGAAAAAATATACATTTAATAATATTCTTGCCGGGAATGATAACTGGGATGTAATGTCAATAAAATGAGCTGTATAATGAAGAAAATATTATTGTTATGTGCTTTCCTGTTCGCGGGCCTGGGGCTAAGGGCGCAAACGCTGCCATGGTCACAGCGGATGGCTAACACGGCTATATATATCTGGGCAGATTCGTTAACGGGCGCCAACTGGTCGTATGACCAGGGGATTGTTTTGCAGGGGCTGCAAAGCGTTTGGCAGCAATCGGCCCGGAGTGAATATTTTACTTATATCCAAAAAGCGATGGACAGGTATGTGGGGGCAGATGGATCCATCCGTACTTACAAGGCTAAAGATTATACGCTGGATAATATCTTATCCGGCCGGAGCCTGTTGTTTTTGCAACAAGTATTAGGTACTGAAAAATACTACAAAGCTGCTTCGTTACTTCGCAAACAGTTGGACGAACAACCAAAAACACCCGAAGGTGGTTTCTGGCATAAAAAAAGATACGCTAACCAAATGTGGCTCGATGGCTTATACATGGCCGAGCCTTTTTATGCCGAATATGCTTCCGTTTACCATGAGGATGCGGACTTTGATCAGGTAGCCGATCAGTTTATCTGGATGGAGCTGCATGCGCGCGATGCTAAAACAGGTTTGTTGTATCATGCCTGGGATCAGAGCAAAAAAGAACGCTGGGCTAACCCGCAAACCGGTCTTTCGGCCAGTTTATGGGCCCGTGCCGATGGCTGGTACGCGATGGCATTGGTTGATGTGCTGTCGTATTTTCCGGCCAATCATCCTAAACGAGCGGCACTCGTTGCCATTTTAAAGCGCCTTGCGGTGGCTATACAAGCTTGCCAGGACCAGGGCACAGGTTTGTGGTACCAGGTGCTCGACAAGGGTAATAAAAAAGGTAATTACCTGGAAGCATCGGCTTCGTGCATGTTTGTGTATGCGTTGGCTAAAGGTGCAAGGGAAGGCTATCTGCCT
The DNA here is from genome assembly GCF_014643835.1 of Mucilaginibacter rubeus. GTDB lineage: Bacteria > Bacteroidota > Bacteroidia > Sphingobacteriales > Sphingobacteriaceae > Mucilaginibacter > Mucilaginibacter rubeus. The sequence continues at coordinate 185,059 of NZ_BMKD01000003.1, forward strand.
CAAAAATATTTGCCTGCTGCCCGAAAAGCTTATGATGGTATCATCAAAAACTTTATTGAAACCGATGCCGATGGACAGGTAAACCTGAAAGGCACGGCAGGTGCTGTAGGCGTAGGTGGCGAACCATATCGCGATGGCAGTTACGAATACTATACCGGAGTAAAGACTGTCACCAACGAAACCAAAGGTGTTGGTTCATTTATGCTGGCCAGTGTAGAGATGGAACGTTTAGCCAATCTGAATGCCGGTAAAGGCAAAACCGTACTTTTAGATAGTTATTTTAATAACGAATACCATAAGGATATTACCGGTAAAAGCATCCCGTTCCACTACAAGTGGGAGGAACAGGATAATAACGGATTTTCGCTTTTTGGACGGATCTTTAATAATTACGGATTACATACCAAAACTTTAAGTGAGGCGCCGGATGATATAAATTTGAAGAAAGCTTCGGTTTATATTATTGTTGATCCTGATATACCAAAGGAAAACCCTGATGCTAAATATATTGAAGAACCACATATTAAAGCCATCAGTAACTGGGTTAAAAATGGCGGGATACTGGTTGTTTTAAATAACGATACCGGTAATGCCGAATTTGTACATCTGAACAAGCTAATGGCGAAATTTGGTATCAGCTTTAATCAAAATAGTGTTAACCGTGTAGTTGGTCGTAACTTTGAGCAAGGGGCAATAAATATTCCTGCGGATAACAGCATCTTTAAAACAGCCCGTAAAGTTTACATTAAGGAGCTAAGTACTTTGCAATTAACCAGTCCCGCCGTTTCGCAGTTAATCAATGGTAAAGATGTAATTGTAGCTACCGCCAAATATGGTAAAGGCACTGTGTTTGCCGTTGGCGACCCCTGGTTTTATAACGAATATACAGATGGCCGAAAGCTGCCACCCGACTATGACAACTTTAAAGCAGCTAACGATTTGGTAGGCTGGCTGGTGAAGCAGATTCCTCAAACAAAAAAATAGTAACTTATTACAATTCAAAAGAACATGATATTATCAAGATATAACCTCAACAAAACAACTGTACCGGCGGCAGAATTACCTCCTGCCAATGTATTCGATCTGCCTGAAAAGGTACTGCAATTTGGTACCGGCGTACTGTTGCGTGGCCTGCCCGATTACTTTATCGACAAGGCTAACCGTGCCGGCATTTTCAATGGCAGGGTGGCAGTTGTTAAATCAACCGATAAAGGCTCAACTACCGATTTTGATATGCAGGATGGTTTGTACACCATTTATTCAAAGGGGATTGAAAACGGCGAAGAAGTTAATGAGCAGGTGATCTGTTCGGCGATCAGCCGAGTGCTTTCAGCCTCAGGCGAGTGGGAAGAGATCCTGGAGATAGCGCGCAGCAAAGATTTACAAATAGTGATCTCCAATACAACCGAGGTTGGCATCCAATTGGTGAAGGAAGATGTACGTAAACATCCGCCAGCATCATTCCCCGGCAAATTGCTGGCTATTTTATATGAACGATACAGGGCATTTAACGGAAGGCCCGATACCGGTTTGGTGATCATCCCAACCGAGCTGATCATTGACAACGGTAAAAAGCTGGAAGCCATAGTATTGGAACTCGCCCACCTGAATAAACTGGAGCCCGCCTTTATGGACTGGCTGGAGAGCAGCAATAGTTTCTGCAACTCGCTGGTGGATAGGATTGTGCCCGGCAGGCCGGATCAGCAATTAAGTGACGCCATGGAAACCGAGCGCGGTTATACCGATAACCTCAGCATCATGTCCGAAACCTATAGTCTTTGGGCTATCCAGGGCGATGAGAAAATAGCCGAAGTGCTATCTTTTGCCCAGGCTGATAAGGGTGTTGTAATCACGCCTGATATTGAACTCTTCAGGGAGTTGAAACTCCGGCTGCTCAATGGAACGCATACCTTGAGTTGTGCCGTAGCCTATCTATCCGGCTTCAAAACAGTGAAGGAAGCCATGGATGATGCGCATTTTACCAAATTCATCACTCAACTGATGTTTACGGAGATCATGCCATCTATCCCATACCAGATTGATGAAGACGTAGCCCGTGATTTTGGTAACAAGGTGCTCGACAGGTTCCGCAACCCCAACATCAGGCACGAGTGGCTGAGCATTTCGGTGCAGTACGCTACTAAAATTAAAATGCGGGTTATTCCGTTATTATTGAACTATTACAAACAAAACAATAAGGCACCTCAAATGATGGCTCTTGGTTTCGCAGCTTTTATCCGCTTTATGCAGATTACCGAGACGGCGGATGGCAAATATACCGGAACGGCCCATTCGGATAATTACGCGGTAACCGACGACCAGGCACCTAATTTAAGCAAAGCATGGAACGGCGTTGATGCAGAAACAGCGATTGCAGCTATCCTTAAAAATAAAAGCCTTTGGGATACCGATCTGACAACGTTACCCGGCTTTACAGAAGCAGTGACAGCACAGTTTAAACTTATTAACGAACAGGGAAAGCTGGAAATAAGCGCTATTTAAATAGGAGGACAGATGAAACAGAATATATTAAAAGTGCACCCTGCCGATAATGTGCTTGTAGCACTAACCGATTTGCAGGCTAACGAGCAGGTTACTTACAAAGGTGAAACTTATACAGTAAAAGAGTTGATCCCGGCAAAGCATAAATTCGCTGTTGTCGAAATTCCCGAAGGTGGCGAAATCATCATGTATGGCGTACTGGTGGGCAAAGCTCAAAGCCTGATCCCGGTAGGCGGGTTGCTTAGTACTGCCAATGTAAAACATGCTGCAAATAGCTTTTTAACAGGCCAGAGCCATACTGATTGGCACAGGCCTGATATCAGTAAATGGGAAGGCAAAACATTCAACGGCTATCACCGCGGAGACGGCAGCGTAGGTACTGCGAACTATTGGTTGGTAATACCGATGGTTTTTTGCGAAAACCGAAATATTGAAGTATTGCAGGAGGCCCTGGTAAAACCTTTGGGTTATGGTCGCAAAAAAACATACGAGATCAAAGCGCAGGAGTTGATCGGTAAAATAAAAGCAGGGGCGGAGATAGATGAGGTTTTATACACCGAAATAGGCAGCGATACTGCTCAAAGCGCCGGTAATAAAGTTTTCCCTAATGTTGATGGGATTAAATTTCTAACGCATACAGGCGGTTGCGGGGGTACCCGACAGGATTCAACCGCGCTTTGCGGTTTGCTGGCCGGGTATATTACGCACCCTAACGTTGCAGGTGCAACAGTGTTAAGCCTTGGCTGTCAGAATGCCGAAGTGAAGACCTTGCAGGAGGAGATCAATAAACGCTCGCCGGAGTTTAACAAACCACTTTACATTTTAGATCAGCAGAAAACAGGTAAAGAGGCTGATTTGATGGAGCTGGCTATCAGGCAAACGCTTGCCGGGTTGATGCAGGCTAACCAATATACCCGCAAACCGGCTCCTTTAAGTAAACTGACCATAGGTTTGGAGTGCGGCGGATCGGATGGCTTCTCCGGTATTTCGGCAAACCCTGCTATCGGTTACACATCTGATTTGTTAGTGGCGATGGGTGGTTCGGTTATTTTAGCCGAGTTCCCTGAGCTTTGCGGGGTTGAACAAAATCTGATTGACCGTTGTTTGGATAAAACTAAAGCCGAGCGCTTTGCCGATCTGGTACGTACCTACAGCCAACGGGCCGAAGAGGCCGGTTCTGGCTTTTACATGAACCCGTCGCCGGGTAATATTAAAGATGGCCTGATCACTGATGCCATCAAATCTGCCGGGGCAGCCAAAAAAGGCGGCACATCGCCGGTTGCGGATGTGCTGGATTATCCCGAAAAAGTAACACAGCCGGGGCTAAACCTGTTGTGTACCCCGGGTAACGACGTGGAATCGACCACGGCCGAGGTTGGCTCGGGCGCTAATATCGTATTGTTTACTACCGGTTTAGGTACGCCAACCGGCAATCCAATAGCTCCGGTTGTAAAAATCGCCACTAATACTGCATTATTTAACCGAATGAGCGATATTATTGATATCAATACCGGTACTATTGTAGAAGGTGACGAAACCATTGAACAGGCGGGCGAACGCATCCTGGATTATGTGATAAAAGTAGCCAGCGGCGAAATTGAAGTTCATGCTGTGCGCCACGGTCAGGATGATTTTATTCCCTGGAAAAGAGGGGTTTCGTTGTAAAAAGATAAAAGTCTCAATTCATAAGTTCTGAGAGTGGCTTGAATTTATTGAATGTAGTTTACAGACAGATAAAATCATAGCCATTGGTTTTAACCAACGGAATAATGTGCAGCAATAAGAGGGCTTTAGCCTAAATTCGCTTGTATAATTGGGCTAAAACCAGGACTTTTAGCTTTTAGCGTTGGTTAAAACCAACGGCAATGAATATATTTAAAATAGTTTCTAAGTATAAAAAGTTGAATTTAACTTCAGACTTAGTACTACTAACTTAACACCAATGAAAATACTAACCTGTACAACACCCGGTCAATTGGATTATGGCACTGCTGATGTACCCCAATTAAAACCGGGTAATGCACTACTCAAAATAAAACGTATAGGCATTTGCGGCACCGATCTGCATGCCTTTGAAGGTACTCAGCCCTTTTTTAGCTATCCACGAATTTTAGGCCACGAACTTGCTGCCGAACTGGTTGAAGCTGGCGATGCCGAAGGTTTTGGAAAAGGTGAGGCTGTTACTTTTATTCCGTATTTCAATTGCGGGCATTGTATCGCTTGCCGTTCGGGCAAACCAAATTGTTGTGTAAATATCCAGGTTTGTGGTGTACATACGGATGGCGGCATGGCCGAATACCTGCAGGTACCATCACATTTATTGGTTCATGGCGAAGGTTTGAGCTTTGACGAACTGGCCCTGGTTGAGCCCCTTGCTATTGGTGCTCACGGGGTACGACGGGCCGATGTAAAGCCGGGTGAATTTGTACTGGTTATTGGTGCAGGCCCAATCGGCTTAGGTATTATGGAATTTGCCCGCATTGCCGGAGCAAAAGTCATTGCTGCCGATGTGAACGAACAGCGTCTTAATTTTTGCAGAGAAAATTTGAAGGTTGATTATACCATCAACGTAAAAAACGAAGATGTGAATGAGCGCCTGAAAGAGATCACCAATGGCGATATGCCTACCGTGGTGATTGATGCTACCGGCAATCAAAAGGCTATAAACGGCGCGTTTTTGTACCTGGCGCATGGCGGCAGGTATGTGTTGGTTGGTTTACAGCGCGATGAAATTATAGTAAGTCACCCCGAATTTCACAAACGCGAAACTACGCTGATGAGCAGCCGGAATGCTACCCGCGAGGATTTTGAACACGTGATCCGGTCGATGAAAAACGGCCTTGTCAATCCTCAAACTTATATTACCCACCGGGTAAAATTTGATGAAGTAAAAGATCAGTTTGAAAGCTGGCTAAACCCGGCGAATGGGGTTATTAAAGCTATTGTAGAGGTGTAGGTGATGATAAAAAAGACGTTTTTTACCGGGCTGTTTTTTTGCATGATAGGTAGTGCTTTTGCGCAGCAAAAGCACGTGTTGGGTTTTGATAAACTGAAAACCTATGTCAATAGCTTTAACAAGACAGACACTGAAACGGTTAAAAACTACATCACTAACGATCATGCTTACGAATGGCTTGCCAAAAATGTGCCTTTGTTTGAGTGTCCGGATTCGGCCATTCAAAAAATCTATTACTATCGCTGGTGGACATTCAGGAAACACCTAAAACAAACACCCGATGGCTTCATTTTTACCGAATTTATAACGCCGGTTAGCTTTACCGGCGTTTATAATAGTTCAAGTAGTGCGCTTGGTCACCAAATTTATGAGGGGCGCTGGCTGCATGATCCGCAGTACATCAATCAGTATATCAACTTTTGGCTATATGTTGATCCTAAGCAAAAGAAGCCCCATTTGCATGCGTTCAGCAGTTGGATAGATGACGCGGTTTACAATTATTACCTCGTAAACCTTAATAGAAAATTTGTTGAACAAGCCTTGCCTTTGCTTAATACTGATTATTATGTTTGGGAAAAGGAAAAACAGCTGCCTTCCAAATTGTTCTGGCAGTTCGACGTGCGCGACGCGATGGAGGAAAGTATCAGCGGGGGGCGCAAAATAAAAAACATCCGGCCTACTATTAACAGCTACATGTATGGCAATGCCGTGGCTTTGTCAAAAATGGCTGCGCTAACAGGTAATGATTCGCTAAAAACAAAGTATACACAAAAAGCAATCGAGCTAAAAAAACTGGTGCAGGATAGTTTGTGGAACGACAGCGCATCCTTTTTTGAAGTACGTAAACCCGACGGGCATTTTGCCAACGCCCGCGAGGAATTGGGCTTTATCCCCTGGTATTTTAACCTGCCCGATGATAAACCTGTTTATGCCAAACAATGGGATCAACTAACCGATATCAAAGGTTTTAACGCTCCATGGGGCATTACCACTGCCGAACGCAGGCACCCTTTATTCCGTACCCATGGTACCGGGCACGGCTGCGAGTGGGACGGTGCGGTATGGCCTTTTGCCACTACGCAAACATTAAAGGGCCTGGCTAACCTGCTTACGGCTTATCAAAATAAAGGCGCTATGACACCCGGTATTTTTTATAATGAACTGCATAAATATGCTCTTTCGCACATCAAACGCGGACTGCCTTATTTGGGCGAGTATCAGGATGAAAAAACAGGTTACTGGCTTAAAGGGGATAACCCAAGAAGCAGCTATTACAACCACTCCGGTTTTTGCGATTTGGTTATCAGCAATCTCGTTGGCCTGAAACCTCGTGAAGATAATCTACTCGAAATTTTCCCGCTCATCCCCCAAAACCAATGGAAATGGTTTGCGCTGGATAATGTGCTTTATCACGGGCATACTATCAGCGTAGTTTGGGATAAAACCGGTACTAAATATCACAAAGGCAAAGGTTTTATCATTTATGCCGATGGTAAGGCAATATCCCGGAGTACGCAACTGAAACATGTACTGGTGAAACTCCCGGGTTAAATCCTGACTCATTTTCTCTCTTTTATTGGCTTGTTGGCTTTAATGATGATAATATCGTATAGTAGATAGAGAAAATATCAGATGAAATTGCAGCAGCGTACTGATATTTTTGAATACTATACAACCAATTAAGTTCAAAACTAAAGAGTAGGTTTAAGAAGCTAATTCGCTTCAAATATTGAAAACCGGCTCTGCGTACGCCTGTCTAAATACCAATGAAAATGAAGATGTTTAACCGTTGCCTGCTGCTGTTGCTTATATTAATCTCTTGTTTTCATTCAAATTTAAACGCACAGGGAAAGTCAAAAAAAGTCACCATTGTTACCTTATCTAAGCATCATGCAAGGATAAGCTATGGCGTACAAAAGTTGATTCAGGCTTTACAGCATGCGGGATATTCAGTTACTGAACAAACTTATAAAGGCGCAATGCCTTCCGGTAGCGCAATAGTTATTGGGCTGCTTACCGATGCTCCGGTTAAGAAATTCGCGGCTGCTGCAAATAGTCAACCCCGAAAAGAGGGCTTTATCATCAGTGATAGCGGCCTTAAAAATAAACTCCTGATAGCAGGTGCCGATAATTCAGGTGCGCTTTATGGCTGTCTTGAACTGGCGGATAGGATCAATTTAAATAACAAGCTTCCCGTAAATATCAACCTGCATGATCAGCCCGAAATGGTTTTGCGGGGTACCTGTATTGGGGTGCAAAAGCCTGCGCTACTTCCCGGTCGGGGTACTTATGAGTACCCATACACGCCGCAAAATTTCCCATGGTTTTATGATAAAGCTTTGTGGATCCGTTATCTGGATTCGTTGGCGCATAACCGTATGAACTCTTTGTATTTGTGGAATGGTCACCCTTTTGCCTCGCTGGTACGGGTAAAGGAATATCCTTACGCTGTTGAGGTTGATGACGCTACTTTCAAAAAAAACGAAGAGATCTATAGTTTTTTGGCCGAGGAAGCTGATAAACGTGGCATCTGGCTTATTCAGGGTTTTTATAACATCATCGTATCCAAACCCTTCGCCGAAAAAAATAACCTGAAAACGCAGGACAGGAACCGTCACATTGTACCCATTATTGCCGATTATACCCGTAAATCTATTGCTGCTTTTGTACAAAAATACCCTCACGTTGGATTGTTGATTACACTGGGCGAGGCTATGGAAGGTGCGGGTCAGGATGATATCGACTGGTTTACACAAACCATCATTCCGGGTGTAAAAGATGGGTTAAAAGCCCTCGGTCGCACGGATGAGCCGCCGATTGTGCTCCGTGCGCATGATACCGATGCGCCCACAGTGATGAAATACGCCAAACCTTTATATCACAATCTGTACACCATGGCCAAATACAACGGCGAGGCGCTTACTACTTATGAACCACATGGTCCCTGGGCTGATCTGCATCGTACTTTGAGTAATATCGGTACCGTGCAGATAGAAAATGTGCATATCCTTGCCAACCTGGAGCCTTTTCGCTATGGCTCGGCCGATTTTATTCAGAAATGTGTGCAGGCCATGCATACTGTTTATGGAGCAAATGCCCTGCACCTGTATCCGCAGGCGTCGTACTGGGATTGGCCTTATACAGCAGATAAAACGGATGGTAAGCGCCTGTTGCAATTAGAGAGGGATTGGATCTGGTACAAGGCATGGTCGCGCTATGCCTGGGATAGCAAAAGGGAAAGGGTCGGCGAAATAAGCTATTGGGCAAAGCAATTGGCCGATAAGTATGGCTGCGATCAGGTTCATGGCGAAGCAATTTTAAGAGCTTATGAACAATCAGGCAATATCTCACCCGAGTTGTTGCGCCGTTTCGGCATCACTGATGGCAACCGCCAAACGATGACCTTGGGCATGCTAATGAGCCAGCTGGTAAATCCTGAAAAATACGGTTTGTTTTCGCTGTTATACAATTCAGAAGGCCCTGTTGGTGAAATGATGAGTGAATATGCCGAAAGGGAATGGAAGCGCCAGCCGCACGTAGGCGAAACACCGGTAAAAGTTATCGATAGTGTAATAGTGCAAGGGAAAAAAGCTGTTGAGGCTATCGACGAAGCATCAGCGAAAATTAGTAAAGATAAAGCCGAGTTTGCCCGCTTAAAAAATGATATGTATTGTTATAACGCAATGGCCAATAATTATGCTTACAAAGCAAAAGCAGCTTTATGGGTGTTGCGCTATAAATATTCAGATGATGTTGCCGATCTGGAAAAGGCTTTACCCGAGTTGCAAACCAGTTTGGATTATTATAAGCAATTGGTGAAACTAACTGAAAATGCTTACCTGTATGCCAACAGCATGCAAACCAAACAACGCAAAATCCCGGTTGGAGGCAATGATGCCAAAATGAAAACCTGGGCCGAGCTTTTGCCGGTTTACCAAAAGGAACTTGACAACTTTAAACGCAATATCGATTCGTTGAAATCGCCTCAAACACAGCAAAAGCAAAAGGAGGTTGTGGTTTTGAAAGATGCGCTTGTGAAGTTTGAAAATAGTAGTAGCAATTATCAGGTAATTTCAGACGAAGCGGTTTATTCCGATACAACAGCTTTGATAAAAAACGTCGCAAAAGAACTGGCCGGTTTAAAAGGAGTAAAACTATCAAAAGCAGATCAGCAGAAAAATGGTACAACAATCGGCTTTAAAAATGATAAGCCGGTAAAAGTACTGGTTGGTTTTTTCAATAGTAAATTGCCTCAATACCTGCCCGAGCCGCAACTGGAAACAGATGCCAGTGCCAATGACTATGGACAGGCAGATATTAAGATTGCCAATGCCGTTCAAATTGATGGCTTGCCTCCGGTAAATATTCATACCTATACCTTTAAAGCAGGTTCAAATACGCTTACCTTAGGTAAAGGTGCGGCCTTGATTTTAGGCATTGTTGATGCTGACGCCAATGTGCCTGTATATGACGCTGGCCTGAGCAACGAAGGTAATATCAAAGATTTACGCTGGCTTTTTAATTGAGATCTATGAGTAGCAGAAGGAGCTTATTTATTGTAATATTCATTCTTGAGGTTGTACAGGGTTTTGCCCAGCAGCCCCTTAAGCTTTGGTATAAACAACCCGCTCAAAAATGGACGGATGCTTTGCCTATCGGTAATGGCAGGATAGGAGGCATGATTTACGGTGGGGTTACCGAAGACCATATCCAATACAACGAACAAACCCTATGGACAGGAGGCCCGCGCGACTATAACCGCAAAGGTGCAGTAAAATATTTAGAGCCCATCCGCAAACTCCTTTCCGAAGGCAAACAAGCCGAAGCAGAGGCCATGGCCCAGCAGCATTTTATGGGTACGAAAAGCAATGAAGCTACTTATGCGGCTGACTCGGCGAAATGGTTCAATATGATGAGCTCATACCATTTACCGCAAGACGAGTTATTTCATGATAATAACCTTAGAACTATCAATTTGTCAATTGAACAGGGTTGGGAAATAACACCCGGTTTTGAAGGTTTGGATGGAGCAGTTTGGTTTATTAAGTATTTTAATATTCCTTCTGGTTGGAAAGGAAAAAATATCGTAATTAGTTTAGGCAGGATACGTGATATAGACCGGACCTGGCTTAACGGAGATTACATCGGCACAACATCGGGTAACGCTTACAGGAAATACATTATCCCTTCTGATAAGGTACATATCGGCGAAAACAGGATCGCTGTACAGGTAGTTAATTTTTACGATAAAGGTGGATTTACAAGCAACGCTAAAACTTTATCGGTTTATCCCGAAGGAAACGAAAGTGATGGGATTAGCCTTGCCGGTCAATGGAAATATTTCATCCAGGATGATAGCCCGCCGGCATATCCCCGTTACAATGCCGATTACCAGCCCTTCGCCGATCTGTACCTGCAATTTCCAAAACAGGATATAACTGATTATAAACGCGATCTTGATCTTACTAATGCCACCTCCCATGTAAGCTACAAAGCCAACGGTGTTACCTACACTCGTGAGTATTTCAGCAGTACGCCCGATCAGATGATGGCCGTACACCTTACTGCCGATAAGCCGGGTAAAATTACGTTGAAGGCGTTAATGAGCAGTCTGCATAGAAACTATGTAACCCGTAAAATTGATGACTATACACTCGCGCTGTCTTTAAAAGTAAAAAGTGGTGTTTTGAGTGGCGTAAGTTATCTACATGTACAGGCGGCGGGTGGTAAGGTTATAGTCGATTCAAAAAACATATCGGTTACCGGAGCTGATGAAGCCACATTTTACCTCACGGCGGCAACCAATTTTAAAAACTATCATGATGTATCGGGTAATCCCGAGGCTATTTGTAAGGCTCAGATCGCAGCTATATCACATAAAAGCTATGCCGTCATTAAAGCTGTTCATGTAAAAGATTATCAAAAGTATTTCGATACATTTTCCATTGATTTAGGCAAGGGAGAAAACGCGGAGCTGCCAACGGACGAAAGGATTCTGAAGTTTAGCCAATCACCTGATCCTTCGTTTATCAGTTTATATACGCAATATGGCAGGTATTTGCTGATCTCCTCATCCCGGCCGGGCGGTGGCCCGGCGAATTTGCAGGGTTTGTGGAATAACCTGCTTACACCGCCATGGGGCAGTAAGTTCACTACTAATATCAACATCGAAATGAATTACTGGCCTGCCGAGGTACTTAACTTATCTGCTTGCAGTCAACCGTTTTTTAGCATCGTTGATGACCTTTCCAAAACCGGGCATGAAACCGCGGTTGAGCATTACGGTGCTCCGGGTTGGGTGCTGCATCACAATACAGATCTGTGGCGCGGTACTGTACCTGTTAACGCATCCAATCATGGCATTTGGGTTAGCGGCGCTGCCTGGCTTTGCCACCAGTTATGGGAACATTATTTGTATACCGGCGATAAAGAGTTTCTACAAAAACGGGCTTATCCCGAAATGAAGGGTGCAGCCGAGTTCTTTGTGCATTTTTTGGTGAAAGATCCTAAAACTGGCTACCTCATTAGTACGCCATCCAACTCGCCGGAGCATGGGGGTTTGGTTGCCGGGCCAACGATGGATCACCAGATCATTCGCGACCTGTTTAAAAACTGTATCGAAGCTGCCAAAGTGTTGAATATTGATAAGGCTTTCGCCGATACACTCAAATTCAAATACAGTCAGATAGCACCTAATAAAATCGGCAGGTACGGTCAGCTGCAGGAGTGGCTGGAAGATAAGGACGATACGACGGATACCCACCGGCATGTTTCGCATATGTGGGGTGTCTACCCCGGCACTGAGATCTCGCTTAAAACTCCCGAACTGTTAAAGGCTGCCGAACAATCTATGAAATACCGTGGCGATGAAGGCACTGGCTGGAGCATTGCCTGGAAGGTAAATATCTGGGCACGGATGCACGAGGGTAATCATGCTTATCTGATGCTGAGCAAACTGTTATCACCTGCGGACGTAACTTCCGGGAAAGAGAAGGGAGGCGTTTACCATAATCTGTTCGATGCACACCCGCCATTTCAAATTGACGGAAATTTTGGCGGCGTAGCAGGTTTAGCCGAAATGCTTTTACAAAGTCAGGGTGATGTTATTGAACTGCTTCCAGCTTTGCCAACTGCATTACCGCAAGGTAGCATCAAAGGTATTTGCGCAAGAGGTGGTTTTGTACTTGATTTTGAATGGCAAAATGGTCGGTTGAAAAGCCTGCAGGTGCTTTCCAAACTGGGTAAAACCTGTCGCTTAAATTATGGCGGAAAGACCATAGATGTCGAAACTCAAAAAGGTAAAAGCTATCGCTTTGACGCCGATCTGAAACAATTATAAAGATGGGCAAAACTCAAAAATATCACAGAGAGATCGCAGAAAAAGAACTAATTGTTTGGGAGCAGTGCGATTCTCCTTTTGAGAGAGTAATAACCTATAAAAAGACAATAGAGGAGTTTAAGGTGTGGAGGGCTGTGCGATTCCCTCCCCTGGGAGGATGTAGGGAGGGGTTTCAGCGAGATGCCTTGTCGTTACAAAGGCGTATAAACCTCTCCCTGCCAACACGCAATCCTAACGGGCCCCTCCCAAGGGAGGGAATTGCCAATTCATTGACTATTACTCTTGAGATGAGCAGAGAGAAGTGTTTCTCTTTTTTTAAACTGATCACCTCACTGCTGTTTTTGCTCCTTTTTTCACATAGTTACCTTTTTGCACAGCGTAGTGATATCTCATTAAATACCAACTGGAAAAGTATTGCCGATGATAACAACCCAAAGGCAAACGCCGGTTTTGAGCAAACCGGTTTTAATGATGCTAAATGGGAAACGGTAAATGTTCCTCATAACTGGGATACATACGGCGGCTATCGCCGCCTGAAACATGGCAACAGACATGGTATCGCACGGTATCGTAAAATATTCCCGCTTGAAAATAAGCAAAATGATAAGCGGTATTTCCTGTGGTTTGAGGGCGTTGGCTCATACGCTACGGTTTGGCTTAATGGTAAGCAAGTTGGCTATCACGCGGGCGGGCGCACGTCATTTACCATTGATGTAACGGATGCTATCAAAGCAGGCAAACAAAATCTGTTATGCGTTAAGGCTGATCACCCTTCGTTTATCAAAGATTTGCCATGGGTTTGCGGGGCCTGCTCCGATGATCCGGGTTTTTCGGAAGGTTCGCAGCCAATGGGTATTTTCAGACTGGTGCATTTGATGGTCACTAACGCCGTCAGGATTGAACCTTTTGGTGTACATATCTGGAATGATACCACCGTCCGTGAAAAATCGGCCACGCTTAATCTCGAAACTGAAGTTAAAAACTACAGTGGTAAGCCGTCTGCGATAACCGTGACAAACAGCATGGTTGATGCCGCTGGCAATACTATCGCGCAAGCAAAAGCAAAAAAAATATTAAAAGCCGGTGAGGTTAATACGGTAAGTCAACAATTTTCCGATGTTAAAAATGTGCATTTATGGTCGTTGGAAAAACCTTATTTATACAATGTGGTAACAGAGGTTTGGGCCGATGGAAAAGTGATTGACAGAACTCAAACCTCTTACGGTATCCGCTGGATCAACTGGCCCATTGGCCGAAATAATAAGGATAATCGTTTCTACCTCAATGGCAAGCCTGTTTTTATCAATGGCATTGCCGAGTATGAACACCTTATGGGCAAAAGTCAGGCTTTTGAAGCGCAGGAAATCAAAGCCCGGGTAATGCAGGTAAAGGCTGCAGGTTTTAATGCTTTTCGGGATGCTCATCAGCCTCATAATCTTGCATATCAGCAGTATTGGGATAAGCTGGGCATTTTATGGTGGCCGCAATATTCGGCACATATCTGGTATGATTCGCCGGAGTTCAGGGCCAATTACAAAGCTTTACTGATTGACTGGGTGAAAGAACGGCGCAATAGCCCGTCGGTAATATTATGGGGATTACAAAACGAAAGTAAGTTACCGGCCGATTTTGCCCGGGAATGCAGCGATCTCATCCGCAAGCTTGACCCTACAGCCTCATCGCAACGCAAAATAACAACCTGTAATGGCGGCGAAGGTACCGATTGGGACGTACCTCAAAACTGGACGGGTACCTACGGCGGTAACCCGCTTACCTATGGAGATGACCTGAAAAAACAAATCTTAGTAGGCGAATATGGTGCATGGCGAAGCCTTGGTTTACATACCGAAGGCCCTTTCAATGCCAACGGTCAGCTAAGTGAAGACCGCATGACCCAATTGATGGAAACCAAAGTCCGCCTGGCCGGGTCTGTAAAAGATCAGGTTGCGGGGCATTTTCAGTGGCTGTTGTATTCGCATGAAAACCCTGGTCGCACACAAGGCGGCGAAGGGCAGCGGGAACTGGATAGGGTTGGCCCTGTTAACTATAAAGGTTTGTTTACACCCTGGGGGCAGCCAACCGATGCGTTTTACATGTACAGGGCCAATTATGCGCCTAAAGGTAGCGAGCCGATGGTTTACATTGTATCGCACACCTGGCCCAACCGTTGGCTTACTCCGGGTAAAAAAGATAGTATCATTGTTTACTCCAATTGCGACGAGGTTGAGCTTTTCAATGATATTAACCACGAATCTTTAGGCAAAAGAAAGCGGAAGGGCATAGGCACGCATTTTCAATGGGATAGCGCAGATATCAAATACAATGTGTTGTACGCCGTAGGATATGTTAATGGCAAGCCGGTAACGCATAATGAGATCATGTTAAACCATCTGCCACAAGCACCTCATTTGCCAAAAGAGAATCCCGCTATCCTGAAACCCGAAGCTGGTTACAACTATTTGTACCGTCTCAATTGCGGCGGACCGGATTACACCGATACCTACGGCAACATCTGGATGGCCGACAGGCATCAGGATAATAAACAAGAACCCGGCTCCACATCATGGACGGACAATTACCCCGGAATGCCTCAGTTCTTTGCCAGTCAGCAACGCACTTTCGACAGGATCAGCAACACGGCCGATGGGGCTTTGTTCCAGACTTTTCGGTATGGTTTAGATAAACTTAAATTTAATTTCCCGGTACCTGATGGTGATTATCGTATCGATCTATATTTTACCGAGCCCTGGTATGGCACAGGCGGCGGGATGGATTGTTCAGGCTGGCGTTTGTTTGATGTAGCTCTGAATGGCAAAACCATGATCCGCAATCTGGATATCTGGAAAGAAGCAGGATATGCTAAAGCGCTTAAGAAAAATATCGTTGCCCATGTTACGGGCGGGATGCTAACTATATCTTTTCCGAACGCAGCGGCCGGTGAAGCAATTATATCAGCTATAGCCATCAGTACTTTAAATAAAACAGTAAAACCACAACAGGCAGGTAATGGAATAATCGGCCAATTACAGGGCCATAATAAATGGGTGGTAAAAAACTGGATTGACATTGGCCAAAAACAATACACCGATGCCGGGGTAACTTTTAATGATCTGCCGCCAATATTTTATGGTGCAGATTGGATAAGTACAGCTAATTCAAATCAGGCTCAAACCTGTTCGTTTACTTTAAATGCTGACGCTGATGTTTACGTTGCTATGGACATACCCGCCTTGCAAAGACCGTCCTGGATTGCCAATTATGAAAACACCGGCTTGTTTGTAAAAACGGATGCCGATGGAGGTTATCAGTTACCCGTTTACAGGAAGCGTTTTAAAAAGGCTGATGTAGTTACGTTAGGCGAAAATAAAGGAAGGTTCATGTACACCGTGGTGATGTTGCCTGTTACTTCGCTGCAACCGGCTACTGATCTTCGTAAAACCGTAAGTTATAAAGCGGAGACGGCTGAGATAAAAGGCGATGGCTTAAAAGCCGATACCCTGAACGGAAAAAAAGTAATTAAATTTAGCAGTGCGGCAGGCGGCAGTGTGGCATTCGCGTTAACACCGGGTGTTGCCGATCTGTATGCCTTGCGCATAAAATATTATAACCAGAGCAATCAAACTTTTAAGGCAAAAATGCAATTACTGGCCGCTGATGGTACGGTAATGAAGGAGGAGGAACTGAGTTTTAAACCGGTAGCCAAAAATAAATCGGGCACGGTTGCAACCAATACGGGCACAAGTATCAACGCGGGTAATTATAAGCTGGTAATCACGGGTATTAAGGCTGATGGTTTGGTTGTTTCGGGCATCGAAATGCAATAAAATATTAACATGAAAAAAAAGATCTGCCTGTTGTTTTTGTTACTGCCCTTCGGCCTTTTTGCGCAAAGCCTGAAGGTGTTAAACCTGCAATGCGAGTACAAAACCAATCCGTTGGGTGTCGAATCGCTTAAGCCAAAGCTAAGCTGGCAAATACAAAGCGATACCCGTAACACCATGCAAACCGCTTACAGGGTTTTGGTTGCCGGTGACGTGGCTAAACTGGCAAGCAACAATGCTGATATCTGGGATTCGGGCAAGGTACTTTCAAACGCGTCGCTACAGGTTTCGTGCATTGGTAAACCTATGCAGGCAGCCAAAACTTATTACTGGAAGGTAATGGTTTGGGACAACCATGGTAAAGCGTCGGCATGGAGCAATACCGCCAGCTGGCAAATGGGCTTGCTTACAAAAAGAGACTGGAACGGTGCCTACTGGATTGCTTATGACAGATTACCCGATTCTTCGGCTATTGTACCCTTTTATCATGGTAAAGGACCAAAAAAACTGGGAGTGGCCAATGATGTTTTGCCTTTAATGCGCAAGGCTTTTAATGTTGAGGCCAAACTGAAAAAAGCCACGCTTTATTTATGCGGATTAGGCCATTTTGAGCTGAACCTGAACGGTAAGAAAGTGGACGATCATTTCCTTGATCCCGGGTGGACAAAATATGATAAGCAGGCACTATATGTGCCTTTTGATGTAACTAAGCAGCTTATCTCCGGAAAAAATACCATAGGCGTAATGCTGGGCAATGGATTTTATTACATCCCGCGGGATAGGCGTTACCGCAAGCTTACCGGTGCTTTTGGCTATCCTAAAATGATCTATCGTTTAATATTGGAGTATGACAATGGAAAGATAGACAATGTGGTGAGCGATGGTTCATGGAAAACCGCACCCTCGCCGGTTACTTTCAGCAGTATTTATGGAGGTGAGGATTATAATGCCAATTTGGAACAACCGGGCTGGGATACCAACAACTTTGATGATTCTAAATGGCGCAATGTGGTCAAGGTTGACGGCATACCCGGGCTGAGCGCGCAAATGGCGGAGCCTTTGAAGATCATGCAGGTGTTGAAGCCTCGAAGTAAAAAGCAACTGGCTAATGGCGCATGGATCTATGATTTGGGTCAAAATTTTTCAGGAATCCCACAGATCAGTCTTCTGGGTAAAAAAGGGGATACTGTGCGCATTGTCCCCGCTGAACTGGTAAATGAGGATGGCAGCGCCAATCAAAAAGCCTCGGGCAGTCCGCATTATTATGATTATGTGTTGAAGGGCGATGGTGTTGAAACCTGGCATCCCTTGTTTACTTATTACGGTTTTAGGTATTTGCAGGTACAGGGTGCTGTTCCCCAAGGAGAAACCAATATATCGAAGCGACCCGTGATCGTTGATATTAAAGGGTTGCACACCCGTAACAGTGCCGAAACCGTGGGCAGTTTCGCTTGTTCAAATGAGCTGTTTAACAAAACGTTTAAACTGATTGACTGGGCCATGAAAAGCAACATGGCAAGCGTATTTACCGATTGTCCTCACCGCGAAAAACTGGGCTGGCTGGAAGAAGCGCATTTAGTCGGCAGCTCCCTACATTACAATTATGATATCGTTGGCCTGGCACGTAAGTGTATCAACGATATGCGTATCTCTCAAACAGAAGATGGATTGATCCCCGAAATTTCGCCTGAATATGTAAAGTTTGACGAGCCTTTTCGCGATTCGCCTGAGTGGGGGAGCAACGCGGTGATTTTGACGTGGTATGTATACCAGTGGTATGGTGATAAGGAAGTGCTTGCTCAAAACTATGATATGATCAAGCGTTACCTGGCCTATCTCGATAAAAAATCAAAAAATCATTTGCTGTATCAGGGGTTGGGCGATTGGTATGATCTTGGTCCAAATCCTCCCGGCGTTTCGCAGTTAACACCACCAGGAATTACGGCAACTTCGCTGTATTATTATGACCTTGATATAGCCGGAAAAATAGCTACGCTGCTTGGCAAAAACGATGATGCTGCATCATACAAAAAACTGGCTGATGAAGTAAAACAGGCCTATAACAAAACGTTTTTTAATACTGACACTAAACAATACGGCACAGGCAGTCAGGCGGCCAACGCTATGTCGGTTTATGCCGGTTTGGTTGAGCCACAATATAAAGCAGCTGTAGTGAATAATATCGTAAAAGATATCCGCGGCAGAGGGAATGCCCTTACCGCAGGGGACATCGGTTATCGCTACCTGTTACGGGTTTTGGATGATGAAGGCCGCTCGGATGTGATCTATGATATGAACAGTCGTGCCGATGTGCCGGGCTATGGTTATCAACTGGCTCACGGTGCCACTGCCTTAACCGAATCGTGGGCGGCACTGCCTTCGGTATCCAACAACCATTTTATGTTGGGGCACCTGATGGAGTGGTTTTACAGCGGCCTGGCCGGGATCCGTCCGGCAGATGATGCCATCGCATTTAATAAAATTGAGATCAGGCCCGAAACTGTGGGTAATGTAACCTGGGCTAAGGCTAATTATAAATCGCCTTATGGCAATATTTCAAGCAGTTGGGCGAAGGGGCGGGGGCAGTTTCAACTGGAGGTGAACATCCCGGCAAATACTACCGCGAGTATCTTTCTGCCCGTAAAAAATAATGCGACTATAATGGTCGACGGGCAAAATATCAAAACCCGTCATGATATCAAATTTGTAGGTTATCACGATGGGAAGGCAGAGATCAAGGCTGGTTCAGGCAACTATACATTCATCGCCAAATAATATTAAAACTAAAATGAGACACATTTTTAAATCATCTGCACTCCTTATCTGCACTTTGTTACTACTTAGGGCACATGCCCAGGAAGTACCCGAAAAGGTGATGAAAGATATTTACGAGCAGGTTAAAACGCCTTACAAATATGGCCTGGTGATAGCTCCGGAAGATAATAGCCAGAAGGCTGATTGCCCTACGGTTTTTCGCCAGGGTGACAGCTGGTATATGAGCTATATTATTTTTAACGGTCGCGGTTATGAAACCTGGCTGGCCGATAGTAGGGACCTGCTGCACTGGAAAACACGGGGTCGCATCCTTTCATTTTCGGATGATACTACCAAATGGGACAATAACCAAAAAGCCGGTTATGTCGGCTTGCAGGATTATAAATGGGACGGCTCGTACAAATTGCAGCAGTATAATGGCAAATATTGGTTATCGTATTTTGGCGGGCAAAGCAAAGGCTATGAGAAAGGTTTGCTATCCATAAGTGTGGCTTCTACCGATACAGATCCGGGTACGGTACATGAATGGCAGGGATTAGATCATCCGGTATTGTCAAGTATTGATAAAGATGTAAGCTGGTGGGATAACCACACGCAATACAAACAAACCGTGATCTGGGATAAAAAGAAGCTAACCGGTCACCCGTTCATTATGTACTACAACGCCAATGGCGACAGCGTTAATAAAAAGCGAGGAGCGGAGCGCATTGGCATGGCTGTGTCTGATGATATGCTGCACTGGAAACGCTTCGGTAAAGACCCGGTATTGAATCACGGTGACGGCATTACCGGCGACCCATACATTCAGCAAATAGGAAATGTATATGTTATGTTTTATTTCGGCGCTTTCTGGAAAACCGGCGATTCGGGCGTGTTTAACCGCTTTGCCTGCTCGTATGACCTGGTGCACTGGACTGATTGGACAGGGGAGAAGCTCATTCAATCGTCCGAGCCTTATGATAACATGTTTGCCCATAAATCGTGTGTGGTGAAGCATAAAGGCTTGGTTTATCATTTTTATTGCGCTGTAAACAAAGCCGATCAGCGCGGTATAGCGGTAGCTGTGTCGAAAGATCTGGGTAAAAGCGAGCTCAACTTTGTTGCGCCGCCTGTTAAAAAAAGCAAATCCAAATAATGAGGCTACGTTATCTATATACACTGTGTTTAGTGTTTTTCGCGGCTGGTTTTGTATCTGCCCAAAAGGTGCGCAAAACCGAGAGTTTTAACGCCGGCTGGAAGTTTTTTCTGGGCGATGATGCCGCAGCAAACGCCATAAAGTATGACGATCGCCGCTGGCGGAAGCTTGATTTGCCGCATGATTGGAGCATTGAAGGTAAATTCGACAGTAAAAATCCCACCACGCAGGCCGAAGGCGGATTGCCAGCAGGCATTGGCTGGTATCGTAAAAGCTTTTTGATCCCTGCATCATCAAAAACTAAATCTATTTTGATTGATTTCGACGGCGTTTTTCATAACAGCGAAGTTTGGATAAATGGCCATTATTTAGCCAAACGGCCTAACGGCTATATCTCGTTCAGGTATGATTTAACGCCTTACCTTAAATTCGGTACACAACAAAATGTGATTGCCGTTCGGGTAGATAACAGCGATCAGCCCAACTCACGCTGGTATACAGGTTCGGGCATTTACCGCAATGTTTGGCTAACCACTGCCAATAAAATCCATCTGCCGCAATGGTCGTCATTTATAACCACGCCGCAGGTTGATCATCAAAAAGCAGAGATTTATATTCGTACGGTTTTGCCGGTTTCTGTTAACTCAAAGTTTAAGCTTAAAGCTTCTGTTTTGGATGATAATGGCAAGATTGTTGGATCTGTCACTACCACCGTAAAGGACACTATAATTCAGCAAAGCATTCAGGTAAACAATCCTCAATTATGGTCGATAAATCACCCTTATCTGTATAAAGTAAAGCTGCAGTTGTTAGCGGCTGATAAGGTTATCGACGATTACACAACTACTACCGGGATCCGTTATTTCAACTTCGATGCAGACAAAGGATTTAGCCTGAATGGTGAGCCGATGAAAATTCATGGCGTATGCCTGCACCATGACCAGGGGGCTTTGGGCACGGCTGTTAATACCCGTGCAATTGAGCGGCAATTGCAGATCTTAAAAGATATGGGCTGTAATGCTATCCGCACCTCGCATAATCCGCCCGCACCCGAGTTGCTTGACCTGTGTGATAAAATGGGTTTCCTGGTAATGGACGAGGCTTTTGATATGTGGAAGAAGAAAAAAAGCAAACATGATTATCACGAGGATTGGGACGAGTGGCACGTAAAGGACCTGCAAGACCAGGTTTTGCGCGACCGGAACCATCCGTCCGTTTTTGCCTGGAGTATTGGTAACGAAATAAGGGAACAGTTTGATAGTACAGGTGTAAGTATTGGTCGCGAGCTGGTTAAAATTGTAAAGCAACTGGATAATACCAGGCCGGTTACATCGGCACTGAGCGATGCCGATCCTAAAAAGAATTTCATTTATCAGTCGGGCGCGCTTGACCTAATTGGCTTAAATTATCACCAGGAGGTTTATGCAGATTTTAAGAAAAACTACCCCGGTCAAAAGTTTATCGGTACCGAAAATATGTCGGCCCTGGCAACAAGGGGGCATTATGATATGCCGTCGGATAGTATCAGACGCTGGCCCAAAGATGGCAAAACACCTTTGAAGGATGGCAATGCTGATTTGACGGTATCAGCCTACGATAATGTTTCAGCCTATTGGGGCTCAACGCACGAGGAAACCTGGAAGATCATCAAAAAGTATGATTTTCTTTCAGGGCTTTTTGTGTGGACAGGCTTTGATTACATCGGCGAACCAACCCCGTACTTATGGCCGGCCCGCAGTTCGTACTTTGGCATTGTTGATTTGGCCGGTTTTCCGAAAGATATTTATTACATGTACCAAAGCGAGTGGACAAATAAGCCGGTTCTGCACTTGTTACCGCACTGGAACTGGAAGCCTGGGCAGATGATTGATGTTTGGGCCTATTATAATAATGCCGATGAGGTAGAAGCTTTTCTGAATGGAAAATCGATAGGCGTGAGAAAGAAAGCCGGCGATGACCTGCATGTGATGTGGCGTGTAAAATATGAGCCGGGAGTATTAAAAGCCGTATCGCGCCGTAATGGTAAAGTGGTGTTGACTACGCAGGTAGTCACAGCAGGCGAACCTTACAAAATACAACTCAAGGCAGATCGGGATAAAATCAAAGCCGATGGCAAAGACCTGTCATATATTACCGTATCTGTTTTGGATAAAAACAACGTTCCGGTGCCCGATGCTAATCAGTTGGTGAAATTTAAAGTAACCGGGCAGGGAATACTAAAAGGTGTGGATAACGGTTCACAAACAGATCTGGAACCTTTTGTATCTGATCAGCATCGCCTGTTTAATGGTTTGGGATTGGCTATTATCCAATCTAAAGCTGTTGCCGGGGAAATTACCATTACTGCTACGGCTGGTGGACTGAAACCGGCTCACTTAATTATTGAAAGTAACCGTATCGCTTTTAAATTACAATTACAAAAATAAAGAGTGAATATGAAGTCCTTAAAAATAGTTTCAGGTGTAGTTTTTATAATTATAGGAGTTCTTTTCTTTATCTTTTTAAGAATGCTGAATGACCCGGAAATTGAAGGTGAATCTGGAAGGATCGGTTTAGATACATATTTCATTTCCCTTATCCCCATAACAATAGGTCTGATTATTTTATTCTTTAAAAAAAAGTGAAAAAAATTGCAGCCGCCGCTTGGCTCCGGCTGAGTGGCAGCTATCAAGCGGCCTCTGGCCGCCGTAAACAAGTGTGGTGTATACCGGCCGGAGGCCGGAGAATAGTTGCCACTCAGCCGGAGCCAAGCGGCGGCGTTTTTTGTTTGTATATTTATTTGTTGGTGATAATATCATACAATAGCAGGCGAAAATATTACAGTAAAGGCTAACAGCAGTACGTTACATTTGTTATGCAATTTATAAACCATAACATTAAATTTACTATACTACCCGATTAACGCATGAAAGTGTTGCCCGTGTTAGATTTTACCATTATAGGTATTTACCTTATAGCTATGGTGCTGGTGGGTTTTTATTTTTCGCGTAAAAATAAAAATGCCGAGCAGTTCACCGTTGCATCTGGTTTAATACCGGGCTGGGCTATCGGTTTATCAATTTATGCTACTTTTTTAAGCAGTAACACCTTTTTAGGGGTACCCGGCAAAGCCTACGGCGGCAACTGGAACGCTTTTGTGTTTAGCTTATCGATGCCATTTGCAGCCTGGATAGCCGTAAAATATTTTATACCATTTTATCGTAATACCGGCAATATTTCAGCCTATACACATTTCGAAAAACGCTTTGGTCCATGGGCCAGGGTTTATGCGGTTATTTGTTTTTTGCTTACGCAGATAGCCCGCATGGGATCTGTATTTTTTGGTATAGCGTTAAGTCTGCAGGCGCTTACCGGTCTGTCTATGAAGTCCATTATGGTGGTAATGGGAATCTCTATTATCCTGTACACAGTATCAGGAGGGATCAAAGCTGTGATCTGGACAGAAGTCGTGCAGGCCATCATCAAGACTTTAGGAGCGCTGCTGATCATTTATTTGGTCGTAAACAGCATCCCCGGCGGCTTTGATAAGATCGTAGAAATTGGCAAAGCTGATCACAAATTCAGTCTGGGTAGTTTTTCATTGAACCTTACCGAACCAACTTTTTGGGTGATCCTGTTCTACGGTTTCTTCATCAATCTAAATAATTTTGGGATGGATCAAAATTATATCCAGCGTTATCATGCGGCTACATCTACTAAGCAGGCTGCCAAATCAGTTTGGTTTTGTGTTGGTATTTATGTGCCGGCATCTTTTCTGTTTTTTGTAATAGGGTCATGCTTATATGCTTACTACAGCCAGCATCCTGATCTGATCTTAAGCCTTAAGCACCAGGTAGCTATCGAGCGCCTGCCTGCAACGGCTTCGGCAACCGATGTTTCGGCATTTATGAACAAATTAACCCCTGCCGATTACGGTGATAAGATCATGCCGCATTTTATGGTTACCAAAATCCCGGCAGGATTGGTTGGTATTATTGTAGCTGCTATTTTATCAGCTGCCATGAGCACCATCAGTTCGGGCATGAACTCATCAGCTACCGTTTTTACCATCGACATTTACAAACGGTACTTTAAGCCGAAACTCAATGATAAAAATACATTGAACGCCCTGCACATTGGTACCGTACTCTTTGGCTTTGCAGGCATGGCCGCCGGGATAGCCATGATAGGGGTAAAAAGCATTCTTGATTTATGGTGGCAGCTTTCGGGGATTTTTGCAGCAGGTATGCTCGGTTTGTTTTTGCTGGGCATTATCAGCAGGCAAACCCGTAACCATGAGGCCATCATTGCCAGTATCATAGGTGTTTTGGTGATCCTTTGGCTTACTTTTCCGTCACTCATTCCCGAGCAATACGCCGTTCTTCGCAGTACGCTCAATACCAACATGATCATTGTTGCGGGTACCCTCGCTATATTTTTAACAGGAATATTTTTAACCAAAACAAGGCAGTTAACAGTTTAATAATCATCAAATGGAACAATCAAAAAAGGGTTTTATCCCGGTAATGTTAACGCCTTTTAAAGATAACGGTGCTATTGATTATGCAGCGCTGACCCGCTTAACCGAAATGTACCTGCGCGCGGGTGCGGCTGGTGTGTTTGCCAATTGCCTGTCGAGCGAAATGTTTGAATTGAGTGGTGAGGAGCGGTTAGCAATTATCAAACACGTGGTTGAAACTGTTGACGGCGCTGTTCCTGTCGTGGCCACCGGTACCTTTGGCGGGCCAATTGAAAAACAAGCCGATTTTATAAAAAAGGTATATGATACAGGTACTTCGGCGGTGATTGCCATTACAAGTTTGCTGGCTGATGCCGATGAACCGGATGCTGTACTTAATGACCGTGTTTTTGAACTGTTCAATCATACTGAAAATATCCCTTTAGGCTTTTACGAATGCCCGGTGCCATACAAAAGGTTATTATCGGCAGAACAGCTTCATCATTTTGCAGCAACAGGCAGGGTAATATATCATAAAGATACCTGCCTTAAAATTGACGTGGTAAAACAGAAATTGGAGGCAAGCAAAGTTAATCCGGCGTTTGGGCTGTATGATGCTTATATGGTTCACGCGGTTGAATCACTTATAGCAGGTTCGGCCGGGTTGTCATGCATTCAGGGAAATTTTTTTCCGGAGCTTATTGTTTGGTTGTGTAATCATTATGCCGATGCATCGCGCCAGCATGAGGTTGCCATGGTACAGGAATTTCTAACCGAAAATATGGATGTGATGCACAATGTTTACCCGGTAATTGCTAAATATTATCTTACCAAACGGGGCTTCAAAATATCAACAACTACCCGGCGCGATGTTGGTTATTTCTCGCCGGCCATCCGCAATAAAATAGAAGATCTTTACGCTAACTACACTACACTTCAAAGTGAGATCGGTATCTATTAGTCTTAAGTCGAAAGTCCTGTTTAATTCTGTTGTGAAGTTTTTACGTAGAGACGCATCACATACGTCTTCCATAGGACAAGCCGTTTTGTAATTCATTAAACCCTGGATTTGCATGCGTGAGACGCATGTGATGCGTCTCTACATTTTAAAACAGCCTGTTGGAACTTTTGGCTAACGACTTAATACTTAACCAAACTAAGCAGAAATTGCCTGCTTTTGTCCTTTAATATAACGGCGTTTATACTCAAGCGGGGTCATGCCGGTAACCCGTTTAAAGTGTCGGTAAAAATTAGAGATGTTGTTGTAACCGCATTCAAAGCACAAAACCTCGGTGGGTAATTTGTCCTCAATCAAAAAACGGCAGGCATGACTGATCCTGATCTCGGTTAAAAAATCAAAATACGTTTTCTTGGTCATCAGTTTAAAATACCGGCAAAAGGAGGTGACACTGAGGTTGCCGATGGCTGCTATTTTTTCCAGGCTGATCTCCTGTTTATAGTTGGCCAGCGTATAGGAGCATACTTTATTAAGGCGAATGGTGTCCGACTCATTAGATTGGTGAAAATCGCTGTGTGATAAAGTTATCGGTTCAAAATCTTCATTTTCAGCCAGTACTTTTAGTATGGATAGCAGGATAATGATCCTGTCGAGGTTGGTGGCTTCCGCTGCCTGCCGCATCAGTTTGGCCAGTTCGGTTCTTGCTTCGCCCTTAATTACCATTCCGCTTTTAGCTTTCTCAAACAACTTGGGCAGCATGAACGCTTCGGGTAAATTTAACAAATAACGACCAAGGCAGTCGGGCAAAAAATGGATCACGATCACCTCAACATTCAATCCGGATTCGGGCAAAAAATATTCATCCTTGCAGCGCCAGCAGTGTGGTAGGGCCTCTCCCAGCAATGTGATTTCGCCTGGCGAAAAATTGCTGATATTATCACCAATAAACCTAACCCCTTCGCCCTTTATTACGTAGTGTAATTCAAGCTCGGGATGGTAGTGCCAGATACCCCGGAAGGTGGGCAAAATATCATGCCTGATACTGAATGAATTTTGCGGTTTAACCGCAACCTTGAGAAAATGGGGCTTCATTTTGTAAAAATCAATAAAGATTAGCAGGTGAGCGGACAATTAAGTATGCGTCGCGCTGGTTTATATTTTAAAAGTAGTAATTTTTAATCAAACCCAATTTGCACGAATGTAATTTTCTTTTGACAAAAAATTACCTTAACACGAAAAGTGGGTTATGATAAGATTGTATAATAAATAGATAAATACAAATAGGAAAGGCAAAGGCTAACCATTGATATTTGTTAAAGCAACTTGTAAATCAGGCTGCAGGATACCAGGAAATATAAACCAATAAAATTAATTATACTTTTTATCAGGCTTTTAGAACTGACAAGATTTTAACAGTTAATTAATTGTGATATGAACAATTAATTGCATAAAAAAAATTGCAGGACACCATATACTTTTTTAAGGGCTTTTATAAAAACTGTAAAGAATTTAACCAATTGAAACAACCATGAAACACTTTAAATACATAGTGATATTGTTATTATCAGTTGCAATCAGTGAGGCTTTCGCGCAGGCACCAGTGGATAACAACTACCTAAAAGTTATAACCGAACGTTCAAATAAAATTGTTACAGGAGCAGGCATTACCGACTCGGTAAAATTTAAGAAAGTGCGTGATATTGTAGTTGCCCAGTACAGTGATTTGAACACCATTTATGATGCGCGTAAAGCGAAAGTAAATGATATTAAAACCCAGATGCCCGATGATAAAGCAGGTGCCAATGCCAAAATCGCCCTTGTAGATAGTAATGTGGCTAAGCAGGTTAAGGTTTTACATACCTCATATATCAATAAGCTGAATAAGGAATTAAGCGCTGATGAGGTTGATAAAATAAAAGACGGTATGACCTACCGCATTTATCCAATCACTTATACCGCTTACCAGGATGAAATACCTACCCTTACCGGGGAGCAAAAAGACAAAATTAAAGGATGGCTGCTTGAAGCCAGGGAGAATGCTATAGATGCCGAATCGGCAGAGAAAAAACATGCCTGGTTTGGGAAGTTTAAGGGCCGCATTAATAATTACCTATCCGCACAGGGCTACGATATGAAAAAGGAGGGTGAAGAGTGGCAAAAACGGATCAAAGAGCGGCAGGCAGCAAAACAATAATTTTTGAACTAACCTAAATATCCCGGTATCATGAAATAAGCTTTAGCCGGGCAAACCAATTATACTAATTAATTAACCTGATCATGAAAATTAAATTATCAAGTTTATGAGAAAACTTTTCCTCTTACTTTCGGTGTTGCTGTGCTTAGGCAGCGCGCTAAAAGCCCAGGACCGTAATATAACAGGTACGGTTACGGACGAAAAAGGTGCTCCCCTGCCAGGGGTTGCCATCCAGGTAAAGGGCAGTACTACAGGTACTATCACCAATGCCGATGGTAAATATTCAATTAAGGCTACTAACCTGCAGGCCATTGTGGTTGGGGCTAAATTTCTTGGATACAATTACCAGGAAAAAACACTGAAGATTGGCGAAATGAATGCCGACTTTAAAATGGTACCATCACAAAATGCCCTCGATGAGGTTGTGGTAGTAGGTTACGGTACTCAAAAGAAGGTCCACTTAACAGGTGCTGTTGCCGCGGTGGATATGAAAACTATCCAGGATATACCAACCACTAATCTTGCTGCCGCATTACGCGGAACCAATGCTGCGGTAAGTGTTACCGGTGGTATTGCAAGGCCAGGCCAAAGCGGAACCATCACTATCCGTAACCCTGTTTTCCTGGCAAAGAATGGCGGTAGTACAACACCATTATACATTATTGATGGTGTACAACGTAGTGAAGCAGATTTCAACCTGCTTGATCAAAGTGAGGTGGAGAACATTTCGATATTGAAAGATGCAGCCGCTGCCATATACGGTATTTTAGGCGCGAACGGCGTTATCGTTGTAGCAACCAAACGCGGCCAGGCCGGCGGGCCAAAGGTAAGCTTCAGTTCATCAGTAGGTATTGCCGATGCAATTCAGCTTCCTAAAATGATGTCGGGCTTTCAGATGGCTACTTATTTGAATGATATTGAGCAAACCAGGTATAACCACACCATAACACCCGAAGGTTATATCAACGGCGATTTAAGCAATAAAGACTTAAAATATTATACGCCGGATGAGCTTGAGTACTTTAAAAATAATAATCAAAATTTCCTGGAGCAGGCATTTAAACCGGCAGTAACCAGCAGGAACGCGTTGAGCATAACCGGCGGTAATGATAAGGTTACTTATTTCGCAGGCGCAAATTATGTAAACCAAAACTCCAACTTTAAAGGCGTAAATACCAACCGCTTTGGCTTCAGGGCCAGTGTCGACGCAAAAGTGGCGAAAGGTTTAAAACTGTCATTGTCATTGAGCGAAGATCTTGCCAAAAGCAAAATTTACTGGTATAAACTATCAAGTACCAGCGAAAGCCCCGATAACGACTTTCTGTCGCTTAACCAGGCACCACCATGGCAAAAATATTTTATCGACGGGCATCCTGTATATTTAGGAACCAGCAATAACGATAACCTTAACTTTTTTGCTGTTCAAAATTCTAACAACTACACAGGTAACAATAACACTGTATTTAATGGTTTAGCCAATTTGAGTTACGAAATTCCGGGTATTAGCGGCTTAACTGCCAATGTTAGCTACAACCGTAATCTTAATAATGCCTTTAACAAGCAATATGGCTCAACGTTTTATTACAACCAATACTCGGGCGAAGGCGACAATAACCATATTCCGGGAGGAACTGTGGTAGGCGTAAAAGCTATTAAAAATGGCGACAGGGTGCGCCTTACCCCTACAATGGCAGATAATTACCAGTTCAACGCCAACCTTACTTACCATAAACGTTTTGGGGCGCATGAAATTACTGCACTGGCTTTGTATGAGCAATATGAGTCATATAGTGAAGGTGTAGCTGCCGAAGCCGACGGAGTAATTGTAGGCGGAAAAGATAACCAGACATTCACCATCGGTGATCAATCGTCAAACCAGGCCACATTGGTGAAGGAATATGGCCGTAAAGCTGTTGCAGGTAGGATAAATTATGCCTACGCCGATAAATACCTGGTTGAATTGGCCATGAGGGCGGATGCCAATACCAACTTTGCACCGGGCCACCAGTGGGGATATTTCCCTTCGGCTTCAGCAGGCTGGGTAGTTTCAAAAGAAAACTTCTTTAAATCAGTAAGCTTTGTTGATCTTTTGAAATTCAGAGGTTCGGTAGGTTTGTTGGGTTCTGATAATACACCGTCATTCTTATACGCGGTTAACTACCAGTTTGGTACCGGCAACAAAGGCGGTGCTGTTTTCGGCGGCAATAGCGACAGGGGCCTCGGCGCACTGCTAAATATCGCTATCCCGAACGCTAATTTAACCTGGGACCATGACCTGAAAACAAACTACGGTTTAGATGCCGCTTTCCTGGGTAACCGCTTATCAGTTTCGGCCGATTATTTCTGGGAGCACCGCTATGATATGCTTGCATCGCTGAACACTTCAGTTCCTGTAACTATAGGCGCAGCGCCATCTGCCGAAAATTATGGTATTGTCAATACTTTCGGATACGAGATCTCTGTAAGCTGGAAAGACAAAATCGGTTCTAATTTTAGCTATAATTTTAGCCCGTTCTTTTCCTGGAGTGATAATAAATACATTAAATACGATATCGCTGCAGCGCAGGTGGGTACCATTCAAGATTTGACCGGTAAATCAAGCGATCAGGGAACACTGGGATACAAATCACTCGGTATTATCCGTACACAAGCCGATGCCGACGCGATCATTGCAGAAAGGGCCGCAGCAGCTGGTGGCGCGCAAAACGTTAAGATTTTTGGTTACGTGCCTTCACCTGGTATGATCAATTACGTTGACAAAAACGGCGACGGTGTTATCAAACAAAACGATCTCAACGACCAGTTTTATTTAGGTAAGAAATCATCAAACCACTACAATCTTGGTCTGAACTTTGGCGGTGCGTATAAAACATTAAGCTTAAATGTGGTTATGGGAATGAGCTGGGGTGGCAACCAATCAATTGAGAGCGCCGCCATTAAACAAGCCACGGCTAACCAGAACAGGCCTGTATTCTGGGCTGATCACTGGACCCCATCTAATCCAAATGCTAAATATCCCGACCCTTATTACTCGGACGATGTGAGTGCTACAAGTGATTTTTGGTTTGTTAGCCCCTTCACCTGGAATATCTCCAGTGCTAACTTAAGCTATACCCTGCCTGCTTCCATCACCAAAAGGCTCGGCATGTCAAGCATAAGGGCGTATGTGGTAGCTACAAACCCAATCAACTTTGTAAACCCGTTCCCCGAACATTATCGTGATATTTCATCACCATTTGGGGCATATCCCAACTTACGCACAGTATCTTTTGGTTTAAACTTAGGCTTCTAAACTTTGAAAGACATGAAATTATTTAAAACCATATTTGCAGCTTTGATCGTATCAGCCCTGTTTACAAACTGTAAAAAAGTGCTTGATAAGGAAGATCTTACACACAGCACCCCCGGCCAGATTTTTAATGACTCAACGGTGGCTATTTTAAACATCAATTACCTGTATACAGCAAACCAGCCTGGCTGGTTTGGCGATACCGGCGGCGCTATTGGCAGCGGAGGCGACAAATGCGACGAATTTTACAGCGATAACGCATACGTAAAAGGCACGGTTACCATCGAAACTGTTGGTGACATCGGTACCTCGGTGAATATCAGCAATAACTACGGCCGGATCCGTAACATTAACCAAACCCTGCAGGATCTCGACGCCAGCACCTTGCCTGCCTCTACCAAAAATAGGTATAAAGCACAGGCTTATTTTTGGAGGGCTTTCAGGTATTTTGACCTGGTAAGGTTATACGGCGGTGTTCCGCTGGTGTTAAAACCGCTTGATGCTATTGGGCAGGACGCCAAAAACGCGGCGCTTTTGCCTCGTAACAAAACTTCGGAGTGCTTTAAACAAATTGTGAGCGATCTGGACAGCTGTATAAAATATTTGCCCGCCAAATGGAGCGGCAGCGATTACGGTCGTATTTCATCGGCTGCTGCGGCTGCGTTTAAAGGAAGGGTGTTGCTAACGTATGCAAGTCCTCAGTTTAACCCCAGCAATGATGCGGCCCGCTGGCAAACAGCTGCTGATGCCAATGATAAGGCAATGCAGATATTGTCCGCTAATAACTACGGTTTAAACCCTTCGTATGACAATATGTGGTTTACCGAAAACAGCAGCAATCCGGAAGCAATTTTGATAACAGGTTTTAACACATCATCAACCGATCAAAACCAGAATAACAATACCTATGATAATGCGACTCGTCCGGCCTATTTAGGTACTAAAGGCGGTTCCAATCAACCTACATGGGATATTGTAAAATCATACCCGATGCTTGACGGAAAAGCACCAGGTACCTCGTTAAAGTATACATATGATGATGCAAAGTTTTTTGATAACCGCGATCCAAGGTTTAACAAAACTATTGCCTACAACGGTTGTAACTGGCCTATAAACGGCAATAGCTCTTATCGCCTGTGGACTTACTTTTATTACAATAAAGCGGATGGTTCCGGTGTTAAAACCACTGAACCGGCATCGGCAACAGGCTCAGGTTTCTACCTGCGCAAAGCTATTGACCCTAACGTCAGTGTGGCAAATACACCATATGTTGGTACAGATTGGATGGAGATCCGTTATGCCGAAGTTTTATTGAACCAGGCCGAATGTGCCGCAGCGTTAGGCAACGTAACTACCGGTTATACCAATATAACAGCTATCAGGAAACGTGCCGGTATTGAAGCAGGTGCCGATAACCTTTACGGTTTAGATGCAGGCATGAGCCCTGATCAGATGATCAACGCTATCATGAATGAACGTAAAATTGAATTTGCCTTTGAGGGTAAACGCTATTGGGACCTTCGCCGCCGTAAACTGCTCGAAAGCACATTGAACGGTAAAAAGAGAACGGGGCTTACAGTTACCCTTAATAACAACGCAAGCGGTAAAGATTATCTTACCGGTACAAGAGATGCTTTAGCAGCTACATCATTGGATGCCCTGTACAGCACATCTTTCACCGTTAAAACTAAAACTATAGATTCTTATAACATTGCGGTTCAGTCGGGCGATTACTTTTTCGGGATCCCTTCGGCGGCATTGTTAAATAATATCAATTTACAGCAAAATAACACCTGGGGTGGGCCGTTTGATCCGCTTCAATAATAAATTAATTGAACGATGGGTGCCTGCTAACCATTTAACAAAAGAAGATTACGAATACAAATATGAAAAAACACACAGCTTTATTTTTAGTAGCAGCGGCATTGGGTTTAGCTAAACCGGCTTTTGCCCAATACCCTGAAGTGCCGGAGAAGGTTAAAGCAGAGAGTGAAGCTTTGATGAAAGAGGCTACCCGTCGTTCAGATTCAGCATGGGCGGTCGCCCTGCCCATTATCCAGGCCGATCAGCGCCGTGGCAAAGTATACGTACCATGGGCCGCGCGCCCGACCGATTTGCCGCAGGCCAAGATCCCGGCTTTTCCGGGTGCCGAAGGCGGTGGTAAGTTTACCTTTGGCGGCCGCGGTGGTAAGGTATATGTAGTTACCAGTTTGGCAGATAATGGCCCCGGCACTTTGCGTGAAGCTTGCGAAAAAGGCGGCGCACGTATAGTGGTATTTAATGTTGCGGGCATTATCCGCATCAAAACACCGATTATCGTGAGGGCTCCGTATATTACTATTGAAGGCCAAACTGCTCCGGGTGATGGCGTTTGTATTGCAGGCGAATCATTTTGGGTGAATACACATGATGTTGTGATCCGTTATATGCGTTTCCGCCGCGGCGAAACCAATGTTGGCCGCCGTGATGATGCTTTGGGTGGCAACCCGGTGGGCAACATCATTGCCGATCACGTATCTGCAAGCTGGGGCCTGGACGAAAACTTTTCCATGTACCGTCACATGTTTGATCCCGGCGATGGCTCGAAAGAAGAGAAGCTGGGTACCGTAAATATCACTATCCAGAATTGTATTTATTCAGAATCATTGGATTACTGGAACCACGCTTTCGGCTCAACAACAGGCGGCGAAAACAGCTCATTGATGCGTAACCTTTGGGCCGATAATACCGGCCGTAACCCATCTGTTGGCTGGAATGGCGTATACAACTTTGTAAACAATGTGGTATTTAACTGGCATCACCGTTCAATGGACGGCGGCGATTATACCACCAATTACAACGTGATCAATAACTACTTTAAACCTGGTCCGGTTACACCTAAAGATGAGCCGGTTGGTCACCGTATCCTGAAACCGGAATCGGGCAGGAGCAAGCTGAAGGAGAAAGTGTTTGGTCGTGTTTATGCATCAGGTAATATTATGGAAGGTTATCCCGAAGTAACTAAAGATGCGTGGAACGGTGGCATCCAGGTTGAAGGCCCTGGTGGCAAAGAATTGCCTGACGCCGGCCAATACAAGGATTACATGAAATCGGATGTTCCGTTCCCGATGCCTCCGATGACTATCCTATCGGCAAAGGATGCCTTTAAATTTGTTATCGCTAATGCCGGCGCAACACTGCCAAAACGCGATCCGGTTGATGTGCGCATTACTGAGCAGGTACGTACAGGTAAGATCACTTACAAAGAAATGAACACCGATACTGCTTACCAGTTTAAAGTGCGTAAATTACCTAAAGACTCGTACAAACTGGGTATCATCACTGCTCCATGGCAGGTTGGTGGCTATCCTGAATATAAAGGCACGCCTTACAAAGATTCGGACAATGATGGCTTGCCCGACAATTGGGAACTGGCTCATGGCTTAAACCCTAAAGATGGTAAAGATTCGGCCCTGCCTGCAAAAAATGGTGGCGGTTATACCAATATCGAAGTATATTTAAATACAGTAGCCGCTAAAGGCGAAAAGAAATTGGCTTCGTTAAAATAAAGATATATCAGAAATATTAAAACCATTTGTTCCATTTGTGTAGACCATTGCCGTTGGTTTTAACCAACGGATAATAAAATGGAATAAAGAGGGCTTTAGCCCAAATGCCACTTGCATAATTAGGCTAAAGGCCAGGTTCTTCAGCTTCTGTTACCGTTGGTTAAAACCAACGGCAATGAATAAATTACATTTTTAACAACTGCTAATAATGCGGGGATTGAGGTTTATAAGGATTTATTTTTGGGTTGGTTTAATGACTGGGGGGATGCTTATGCATTCCCCCTTATTTGCACAGGATAAGAAAAAAGCCCCTAAACCCCAACCGCCTGTTGCTGCCGATAAAAACGGCAAGCTAAATTATGTGGTTGCTCCCAACGGCGACCGCATTCCTGATTTTTCATATTGCGGATATATGGCTTCCGAAAAGCCTATCCCTTTTGTGCCTGTAAAAGTTGTAGTGCCTGTAAAAGCAGGTGACGCCACACTGAGGATCCAGGCCGCTTTAGATTACGTAGCTGGTTTACCTGCCGATAAAGATGGCTTTCGCGGAGCGGTATTGCTTAACAAAGGGGTGTACCGGGTTAATGGTAGCCTCAAAATTAACGCATCCGGCGTTGTTTTACGCGGAAGCGGGATGACTGCCAACGGCACCACATTATTTGCATCCGGGACCGATAGGGAAACCTTTATTCATGTTACCGGTAAAAATGACCGGCAAACATCCAAAGAAATTAAAATTACCGATGCTTATGTGCCGGTAAATGCCAATACTTTACATATTGCCAACGGCGCGAATATTAAAACCGGAGATCTGGTTTTGATCCATCGCCCAAGCACGCAGGCCTGGATCAATACTATCAAAACCGACCATTTTGGCGGCGACTTAACCGCGCTGGCCTGGAAGCCCGGCGAACGCGATATTTACTGGGATAGAAAAGTAACATCAGTAGACGGTAACACAGTTACCCTTGACGTGCCTTTAACAACAGCATTGGATACTGCGTACTGCGGTGGTTTGATAGCCTCTTACCAATGGCCCGGCAGAATTGTGCAAGTAGGGATCGAAAACTTAAAACTGCAATCAGCTTACGATGCTTCAAACGCAAAAGATGAAGCCCACCGCTGGATGGCTATCACAATGGAAAATGTTAGCGATGCCTGGGTACGCCAGGTAACCTTTGAGCATTTTGCAGGTTCGACAGTATTTGTTGGTGTTACCGGAAACCGGGTAACGGTTGAGGATTGTAAATCGCTTGCTCCGGTTTCAGAAATAGGGGGACAGCGCCGTAATACGTTTCTTACTATGGGGGGGCAAAACCTTTTTCAACGTTTATACTCCGAACAGGGTTTTCATGATTTTGCTACCGGGTATTGCGCGCCGGGGCCAAACGCTTTTGTGCAATGTATGTCGGTAGGTTCGCTGGGTTTTAGCGGAGGTATTGATAGCTGGGCCTCGGGCGTTTTATTTGATATCGCAAACATAGATGGTCAACCCCTGAGCTATATGAACCGTGGACAGGACGGACAAGGCGCCGGATGGAGCGCCGCCAACAGCCTGTTCTGGAATTGTACCGCAGCTCGTGTGGATTGCTATCAGC
The DNA here is from genome assembly GCF_014643835.1 of Mucilaginibacter rubeus. Classification (GTDB taxonomy): domain Bacteria; phylum Bacteroidota; class Bacteroidia; order Sphingobacteriales; family Sphingobacteriaceae; genus Mucilaginibacter; species Mucilaginibacter rubeus. The sequence continues at coordinate 221,612 of NZ_BMKD01000003.1, forward strand.
CGCCAACGGCTCAAAACTGGGCTTTTGGTACCTGGGCGCAATTTGCAGGTGATGGCTACTGGAGTACATCAAACAGCACCATAAGCCCAAGAAGTTTTTATTACACGCAGTTAGCTAACCGCTTAAATAAAGATGTAAGCAAACAAGCCGATATCCTGTACCCGGCCACCGAACCATCAAGCAGCCCGACAGTTGAGCAGGCAGCCGAACTGATGGCAGCGGCCCGTAAACCTGCACTTACCATCAGTAACTGGATTGATCAGTCGCCTAAAAGAAATTCGATTAACATTGAATCGGCAGGTGCCAAAACTATTGATGAAATAGGATATAAACGCCCGGCTGTTGCTACATTGGCACCCAAAATGAGTGTTACCAACGGCTGGCTCACCCGTGGTAACATCGTTTTAACAGGCAAGCATTTTGAAACCCCGTGGTGGAACGGCACTGTTCATCCCGATTATACTGAAAAGGAAGCTAAACCCGCCATCTCCCGTTGGGTACCCGGCCAAACCGGCACAGGGTTAACGGATGATCTTAACGCGGTAACCGATTGGATGCGGAAAGATAATATCGTGGTATTTGAACACAACTATGGCTTATGGTATGATCGCCGCCGCGATGATCACGAGCGTATCCGCCGGATGGACGGCGATGTTTGGGCTCCGTTTTATGAACTGCCTTTTGCCCGGAGCGGAAAAGAACTGGCCTACGACGGCTTAAGCAAATACGACCTGACTAAATACAATACCTGGTACTGGAACCGCCTGAAACAATTTGCTGACTTGGCCGATGAGAAAGGTTTGGTATTGGTTCACCAAAATTATTTTCAGCACAATATTATTGAGGCTGGGGCGCACTATACCGATTTTCCATGGCGCACGGCAAATAATATTAATGGCACCGGTTTCCCGGAGCCTGTACCTTATGCCGGCGACAAACGCCAGTTTATGGCTGAGCAGTTTTATGACGAAACCGACCCGGCAAGGCGCAAGCTTCACATTGCCTACATCAATAAATGTATGGACAACTTTGCAGGTAATACCGGGGTGATCCAGCAGATTGGAGCGGAGTTTACCGGTCCGCTGCATTTCATGAAATTTTGGGTAGAAACCATTAAACAATGGGAAACCACACATAAAAAGAAACAGATTATCGCTTTAAGCGCTACAAAAGATGTGCAGGATGCTATCCTGTCCAATCCGGCAACAGCTTCGGTCATCAATGTTATAGATATTCGTTATTGGTATTACCAGGCCAACGGAACGGCCTATGAACCCATTGGCGGCCAAAGCCTGGCCCCGCGCCAGCAAGCCCGCATCTTTAAACCCAAGGCTTCATCATTTGAGCAGGTTTATCGTGCGGTACATGAGTACCGTACCAAATACCCGGATAAAGCTGTGCTTTATTCTGCTGATGGTTATGATCATTTTGGCTGGGCGATATTTATTGCAGGCGGATCATTGCCGGTCCTTCCTGCCAATACCAATAAAGCTTTTTTAGCCGATGCGAGCGGTATGAAACCTGCCGAGCTGCCGGGTTCGCCTAAAGATCAATGGGCGTTAGCTTCATCAAAAGGGTATATCGTCTATAGTAATGGCGGTGGGATTCACCTTGATTTATCGGCCGGTGTTAGTTACAAAGCGCAATGGATCGACCCTAAAACCGGCGAGCTTTTGCCCGGTGAAGAAACGGTGAAAGGTGCTGGTAATACAGAAATAAAAGGACAGGGGAACGGGGCTACCATTTTGTGGTTGAGCCGTAATTGAAAGATTAGAAAAAATATAGAAAAGCGGAGGGCCAGTGCGATTCCCTTCTTGAGAGGGGCGGAGGGGTGTGTTTAACAAAGCGATAATGAACGTCGAAGAAACACACCCCTGCCAACGCTCAACCCAACACGCCCCCTCTCAAGAGGGGAGCTTGAAAAAATAGAGGGATTAAAGAAGAAAGGGCCAGTGCGATTCCCCTCTTGAGAGGGGCGGAGGGGTGTGTTTAACAAAGCGATAATGAACGCCGAAGAAACACACCCCTGCCAACGCTCAACCCAACGCGCCCCCTCTCAAGAGGGGAACTTGATAAATTTATAATTATGCTTAAAAAATCTACCATATTAATTGCCATTGCTTTATTGCTTTTTTCATTCAAAAGCAACGATGTAATGCCTCGTTTAAGCATATCCGCTAACCACCGCTATTTTATGGCTGGTGATAAGCCATTTTTTTGGCTGGGTGATACAGGATGGCTGCTGTTCTCTAAACTGAAAAGAGAAGAGGCCGAGCAATACCTTGATGTCCGTGCCAAACAGGGTTTTAACGTGATACAGGTAATGGTGGTGCATAGCATCAAAGAAACCAATGCCTATGGCGATTCTGCCCTAAGCAATAAGAATATCACATTGCCAAAAACAACTCCCGGCAATACCTTTGGCAAGGGAAACGAATACGATTATTGGGATCATATCGACTGGATCATCACCAAAGCTGCCGAAAAAGGATTATATGTTGCCTTGGTTCCTGTTTGGGGATCGGTAGTTAAGGAAAGCCATATTGGTGCTGATAAAGCAAAAGCTTATGCCGGATTTTTGGCCAAAAGATACCGCGATCACCCCAATGTGATCTGGATGAATGGCGGCGACATTGCCGGTTCAGATTCATTAAAAACCTGGAATGCTATTGGTAACACTTTACATGAACTGGACGGAAAACATCTGATAACTTATCACCCTCGTGGCCGTACGCAATCATCAAAATGGTTTCATAACGAGAATTGGTTAGATTTCAATTGTTTCCAATCGGGTCATCGTACTTACGCGCAGGATACCTCCAAAAAAGATTTAAAATACGGCGAAGATAACTGGCGTTATGTTGAAACAGATTACAATCTATCACCCATAAAACCAACGCTTGATGCCGAGCCATCCTATGAAAAGATCCCTTACGGATTACATGATATCAAGCTACCCCGCTGGACAGCTGCCGATGTAAGGCGCTATGGCTACTGGTCGGTTTTTGCCGGGGCCTGTGGGTATACGTATGGCGATAATGATGTGATGCAAATGCACAAACCAACAGATAAAGGCAGTGCTTACGGCTCAAAAGGATATTGGTACAATTCGGTAAATGATCCGGGAGCAAAGCAGATGGTCTATCTGAAAAAGTTAATGCTGTCCCGCCCATACCTTGATCGTGTGCCGGATCAATCGTTGATCGCCGGTAATAACGGTGTAAAGTATAACAGGCTGATAGCTACCCGCGGTAAAAACTATGTCTTTGTTTATACCTATACCGGCAGGGAGATCAATATCAATGCTGATAAACTGGAAGGCACAAAACTGAAAGCATCATGGTTTAACCCACGCAACGGGCAAACTACGACTATCGGAACCTTCGCGAAAGCTAAAATAATCAAATTTAAGTCCCCAGGAAAAGTATCAAATGGTAACGATTGGGTGCTCATTATTGACGCGATATAACGGTGAAAAAAGGAATTAAACATATCACTTTACTATTTGCCATTGCATTGATATTTTCATGCAAGGCAAGTAAAAGCGTGTACCTTTTTACTTCATTTCATGAGCCTGCTAATGAAGGCCTGCGCTTTTTGTACAGCTATGATGCTTACCACTGGAATGCTATTGACCACATTTTCATTAAACCGGAGGTTGGCAACGCGAAAATCATGCGTGATCCATCCATAGCCCAGGGACCTGACGGGGTTTATCACCTGGTATGGACAACCGGCTGGAAAAACGATAAAGGCATCGGCTATGCCAGTTCAAAAGATCTGATCCACTGGTCGGCCGAAGAGCACATTGAGGTGATGGCTAATGAGCCTACCGCGGTGAATGCCTGGGCACCGGAGTTGTTTTATGACGAGGATAACAAATATTTCATCATTGTTTGGGCTTCAACCGTACCATTCCGCTTTCCGAAGGGACAAGAGGATGAAAATAACAATCACCGACTGTATTACACCACAACTAAAGATTTTAAAACTTTCAGCCCCTCACAGCTTTTCCTTGATCCGGGTTTTAGCGTAATTGATGCTGAGATCGTAAAGCGGGCCAAAAATGATTATGCACTGGTGATAAAGGATAATACCCGGCCTAACCGTAATATCCTCGTGGCCTTTAGTAATAATCCTCTGGGGCCTTATAGCAATTATACTCCGCGATTTACCGAACCTTTTAGTGAAGGCCCCAGCATGACCAAAGCCGGTGATAACTGGCTGATTTATTATGATTCGTACCGTTTAAAAAGATATGGCGCAATGCGTACAACCGACTTTAAAACTTTTACCGACCTGGCCGATAGCGTGAGCATACCGGTAGGGCACAAGCACGGCACCATATTTAAGGTTACCAAAAAACAGCTTGCGCAGCTTTTACAGGCAGCCGGGCAAACCAAAGCAGCTAAACATGAATAAGTTCATCAGCATATTGTTTTTTATATCGATGGCCGGGATAGCCAATGCACAGGATACCGTGCATTACAGCGGCAATACGGTTGCCAATGTCGATTATCATCACGGGCAGTTAACCCCGGTAATAGGCGTGCACAGCAAACAGATCTTCAGGGCTAACCGTGAACATCCGGAACTGGCCGATGGGTTTGGTTTTACTTACAACCATGCGCCGATGCTGGCCTACTGGAATAATACTTTTTATGTTGAATACCTGAGCGATAAGGTAGGTGAAAGTGTACCGCCGGGACAAACCCTGCTCATAACCTCAAAAGATGGTGAAGCATGGTCGAAACCAACGGTAGTTTTTCCTCAGTATAAAATTCCTGATGGAACTACCAAAGAGGGGCACCCAGGCGTGGCGAAAGACCTGTATTCGGTAATGCACCAGCGTATGGGTTTTTATACGTCGAAATCAAAACGCTTACTGGTGCTTGGTTTTTATGGGATTTGCCTGGATGGTCATGATGATCCGAATGATGGTCTGGGCATTGGTCGCGTAGTGCGTGAAGTATTGCCAAATGGTAAATTCGGACCGATCTATTTTATCCACTATAATCCAAAATGGAACGAAAAGAACACCTCATATCCTTTTTATAAAACCAGTAAGGACAAAGGTTTTGTGCAGGCCTGCGATGAACTGATGGCAAACCCGCTGATGATGATGCAATGGGTTGAGGAAACCGATAGGAAAGATCCGCTGATCCCGCTGCATAAGGATTATAAAGCGTTTAACTTTTATCACCTGCCAGACGGCCGTGTGGTTGGACTTTGGAAATACGCGCTAACCGCTATCAGCACCGATAATGGCAAAACCTGGCCAGCAAATGCCGCCCGCGCGCCGCGTTTTGTAACCGCCAACGCCAAGATCTGGGGACAGCGCACATCCGACGGTAAATATGCTACTGTTTACAATCCTTCGGAGTTTCGCTGGCCGCTGGCGTTGTCTGTAAGTAAAGACGGATTGGATTATACCAACTTGCTGCTGGTTAACGGCGAGATCACAACCATGCGTTACGGCGGTGCTTATAAATCATACGGGCCGCAATATACGCGTGGCATTGAAGAGGGAAACGGCAACCCGCCTGATGGTAAGCTTTGGGTAACCTACAGCATGAACAAGGAGGACATCTGGGTATCATCTATCCCTGTACCGGTAACCGAAAAAGCGGACGCGCACGCCAATGAGATCTTTAACCAACTACCAGCGGGTAAAGAGCTTGAAAAGTGGAACACTTACAGTCCGCAATGGGCACCTGCGGCTATAGATAAGTCACCTGATGGCGAACGAGCCCTAACTCTAAAAGACAGCGACCCATTTGATTTTGCCAAAGCAGAACGTGTTGTACCTGTTTCCAAAAAATTAATGACCGATTTTACCATCACAGCCGGGCAAAATAATACCGGCATGCTGGATATTGAATTTCAGGATGAAAAAGGCACTGCCGCCATTAGGCTCACGCTTGATTCGGCAGGCCAGTTCAGGACTAAGGCCGGGTATCGGAACAAAAATTTCATGAAGTATGAAGCCGGTACGCAATATCATATTGTGATAAAGCTAAATACTGATACCCGCTTTTACACCGTGAATGTTAACGGCAAGGATGTGCTTACGGGCCTGTTTTTTGCCCCGGTGCTAATCGTAAACCGGGTAGTGTTCCGTACCGGGGATATCAGGAGGTTCCCTGATGCCGATACGCCTACCGATCAGGATTTCGACCGGCCAAATGCCGGAGAAGCAGCGAAACAAGCCGTGTTCTACATCAAATCATTTAAAACAAGTAATTACTAATGATACTGCGCCTGATAAAATATTGTTGGTTGACGATCTGCCTGCTTAGTTCTGGGATTGCCGGCGCGCAGGTTGTTTTGCCCAAAGTATTAGGCAACAATATGGTATTGCAGCGTAATGCTCCGGTGCCCGTTTGGGGCACAGCTTCACCGGGCGAAAAGGTAACGGTAAAGTTCAATAAACAAACAAAAACAACTGTAGCCGATGCTGCGGGCAAATGGATGGTAAAGCTTGACGCGATGCCGGCATCCGTCATACCAACAACGCTGACCATATCAGGAAAAAACACTATCCAACTGCAAAATATACTGGTAGGCGAGGTATGGCTTTGCTCCGGCCAGTCGAACATGCAGTACGAAATGCGCAAAAATAGCAAAGTGAAAAAGCCGGATACCAGCACTTCAAACTCGCCTGTTGATGAACTTGACCGCGCGCATAACCCGCAGATCAGGATTTTCCTGGTTACGCAGAAAAATATGTTGAAGCCCGATTCTACCCATTCGGGATGGAGTGTGGCCGAAGATTCGGCTTTGAGGGCTTTTTCTGCGGCAGGGTATTTCTTTGCTAAAAACCTGCAGCATGATTTGAAAGTGCCGGTAGGTATTATTTCATCGGCGGTGAGCGGCAGCAGGATTGAACCCTGGGTATCACAGGAGGGTTTTGATGCCATTCCGTATTTTAAGGCCAACAACATTAAAATTGAGGGTGATCCCGGTAAGTTCTACGCCAAAATGATTGAGCCGGTTGCCCCCTTTGCGCTGAAGGGCTTTTTATGGTACCAGGGCGAAAGTGCTTGTTTTTTAGGCGAAACCATCAGTTATACCTACAAAATGGAAGCGCTCATCAACAACTGGCGTAAGCTATGGGGCGATAAAAAGCTGCCATTTTATTACGTACAAATAGCGCCATATTACTACACCCTGGGAAAAGGCCCTGTAACCTATACGCCCTTTACCGAACCTGAATTGCGCGAAGCCCAGGCCGTTGCTTTGCAGATCCCAAATACGGGGATGATCATCACTACCGATTTGAATGATGACCTTAAAAATATTCACCCGCCATTTAAATGGGAGGTAGGCAGGAGGCTTGAATTACAGGCGCTTGCCAATACCTACAAACAACGGGTAGTTTTTTCGGGCCCGGTGTACAAACACATGAAAATAAATGGCGACAAGATCATCCTTGAGTTTGATCATGTGGGCGCTGGCTTGGTAAACCATGATGGTAAACCACTTACTGATTTCACCATTGCCGGTGCCGACGGAAATTTTGTCGCGGCCACCGCCATAATAAAAAGAAACACGGTTGAGGTATCGGCACAATCGGTTGCCAAACCTGTAGCCGCGCGCTTTGCCTGGTCGGAGTCGGCTCAGCCCAATTTTTATAATAAAGATGGTTTGCCTGCTGCGCCTTTCCGCACGGATAACCCACTGAAATTTACTTTAACTGCTAACTAAATATACTAATGAAATCTGCCTGCTTTAAAATATGGATTGCTTTACTGTTTGTTATCAACTGGTCGGTAAGCCATGCCCAGGAAACACAAAAGTTATTCTTATCGGGTACAGGCAGCGACCATACCGTAAACTGGCAGTTTTATTGTACAGCGGGCAACAATTCAGGCAAGTGGACCACCATCCCGGTGCCATCAAACTGGGAATTTCAGGGTTTTGGAAAATGCAACTACGGTCTTGCTAAGGATAGTTTAAGAGGTAAGGAGCAAGGACTTTATAAGTATGAGTTTAATGTGCCCGCATCATGGCAGGGCAAGGCTGTCAATATTGTTTTTGATGGCTCGATGACCGACACAGAGGTAAAGCTAAACGGTAAATCGGCCGGGGCAATTCATCAGGGATCATTTTACCGTTTCAAATATGATGTAAGCGCTTTGCTTAACTACGGTAAATCCAATTTATTAGAGGTAACAGTATCCAAACACTCCGCCAATGCATCGGTAAACGCGGCCGAACGTAAAGGTGATTTCTGGATCTTCGGTGGAATTTTCAGGCCGGTGTTTTTAGAAGCTACCCCTAAATCGCACATCAGCTATTATGCCGTTGACGCTAAAGCTAATGGTAATTTAAAAGCGCAACTAAAACTGGTATCTGTAAAAAGCGGCACAGTAACAGGGCAGGTGTATACCTTGGCGGGGCAAAAATTTGGTGCTCCTTTCTCTATAAAAGTTAATGCGGGTGACACTGTTGCCAATATCAGCACACATATTGCTTCGCCGAAATTATGGTCGCCAGAGTTTCCTAACCTGTATAATGTGGTGTTTACGCTGAATGAAAGTGGTAAGCCCGTTCATGCTGTAAAACAACGGATTGGCTTCCGTACGGTTGAGTTGAGGGAGCATGATGGCATTTATGTAAACAACGCAAAAATCAAATTTAAAGGCGTAAATCGTCACTCGTTTTGGCCAACCACAGGCAGGGCGTTAAATAAAAAAGTAAGTATCGGGGATGTTCAGTTGATGAAGGATATGAACATGAATGCGGTACGGATGTCGCATTATCCGCCCGATGATCATTTCCTGGACGTATGCGATTCATTGGGCCTTTTTGTATTGGACGAGCTTACCGGATGGCACCATGCCTATGATGATGTGGTTGGTTCAAAATTGGCTAAGGAAATGATCGAAAAAGATATCAATCATCCGTCCATCGTGCTGTGGGACAATGGTAATGAGGGTGGGTTTAATTTTAACCTCGATCATTGGTTTGATGAACTCGATATTCAAAAACGCCCGCTAATCCATCCATGGGGGATTTTCAGAGGAACAAATACCCAGCATTATATCAATTATGACTACGGTACCAATACAGGTATCAACGGTCATGATATATTTTTTCCGACCGAGTTTTTACACGGCTTGTACGATGGCGGCGCGGGTGCCGGATTGGATGATTTCTGGAAACAAATGTGGCATACACCAATTTCGGCAGGTGGTTTTATCTGGGATTTTGCCGATGAAGCTGTGGTGCGTACCGATAAAAACGGAGAATTGGACAGCGATGGCGATCATGGTCCCGATGGTATTGTTGGCCCTTACCATGAAAAAGAAGGCAGTTATTATACCATTAAGGAAATCTGGAGCCCGGTTTATCTCGAACCCCGCGAAATAACTCCGGCATTCAATGGAACATTACGTTTAGAGAATAGATATTCCTATACAAGTCTTAAACAATGCACATTCAGCTATAAACTGGCAACACTTAATGGAGCCAGTTCAGTAAATAAAACAGGTACTATTGCTTCACCAGATGTTGCGCCGGGGCAGTATGGAAACCTGCAGCTACAATTACCTAAAGATTGGCAGAATTTCGATGTGCTTTATGTATCTGCCCTTGACGTAAACAAGCATGAACTGTTTACCTGGAGCTTCCCGGTGAGCAATCATGATAAGATCACTAAGCGCATCATTACCAAAACCGGCGGAAGCAAGGCTGTAATTGCTGAAACAGATTCGCTGTACAAGGTGAAAACCAGTAACGGGATCGAGCTGGCGTTTAACCGCAATTCGCGCATATTGGTTAGTGTGAAAAACGCCAAGGGCGATATCCCTTTTAACAATGGTCCTGTGTTAGTTGAAGGGCAGGATCAAACAGGTTTTGAAAAGCTCAGCTATCATTACGAAGGCGATAACCTCGTGGTTGAAGCCGTATTCCCGCCCAAAAAATCCGAGCCTTTGTTGAGGTGGACGATCTACCCATCGGGCTGGGTACAGCTTGATGTTAAATATTGGCCCACAGGCGAGGATGCCACATTAATGGGCGTTAATTTCTCTTTCCCCGAAAAAGAGATCAAAGGTGTTACCTACATGGGCGATGGCCCTTACAGGGTATGGAAAAACCGTATGAAAGGTACATCGCTTGGTATTTGGGATAAAACTTATAACAATACCATAACAGGGCAGGGCAAAGTTGTTTATCCCGAATTTAAAGGCTATTACTCCAACCTGTACTGGATGAAATTGCAAACCACCGGGCAGCCGGTAACCATTGTTTGCAACAGCCGCGATGTCTTTATGCGCCTGTTTACACCTGCAAATCCGGCAAAGGTTTACAACACAGCTCCGGCCTTCCCATCGGGCGATATCTCGTTTATGCATGGCATAACGCCGATAGGCACCAAATCGCAAAAGCCTGAAAAACTGGGTCCGGGCGGGCAAAAAAACCAATATTTTAATTACGACAGGAATATAGAAGACGCACTTTCGCTGAACCTGTATTTCGACTTTTCGGGCAAATAATTGATGAAAAGGTTAGGCACACATATAGGTTTGGCTGTGGCGGTTATTTTAACCTGCCTGGGCAATTGCTATGCGGATGCCTGGATCGGCCTGCAAAACCTGAAATGTGAAATGCTGAACAATCCCTTAGGCATCGGCACCGGTAAGCCCCGACTTAGCTGGCAGATCACCAGCGATACGCGGAATACCAACCAGGTGGCCTATCAAATTTTAGTGGCCTCATCTCCCGAAAAGCTAACAGTAGGGCAGGGTGACTTGTGGGATTCACACAAAGTAAGTTCGGCTGAATCTATTATGATCAACTATGCGGGCAAAGTGTTGAGCAGCCGTGCTGCATGTTACTGGAAAGTCAGGGTCTGGACAAACAATGGAGCAAGTGCCTGGAGCCAACCAGCTAAATGGAGCGTAGGGCTTTTGAACCCTACTGACTGGAAAGCTAAGTGGATTGGTTGCGATCGTGGTTTTGCCTGGGATAGCATCTCCAAGTTCTCTCGTCTTTCGGCCCGGTATTACCGTCGCGGGTTTAGTTTAAATAAAGGGATCAAACGCGCCACTGCTTATATAGTTGGTTTGGGACATTACGAGCTGTATGTGAATGGGAAAGCCATCGGCGACCAGGTTTTGGCCGAAGCACCTACCGACTATACCCAATCGGTTAAGTACAATACTTTTGATGTTACGGGTTATCTGAAACGAGGCGATAATGCCATCGGAACGGTATTGGGCAACGGCCGTTATTTTACCATGCGGCCAAAATATAAGCCTAAAAAGATCAAAGAATTTGGGTTTCCTAAAATGCTGCTGCAACTGGAGGTGGAATATACTGACGGGACAAAGCAAACCATCATAAGCGATGACAACTGGCATTTTACTGCCGATGGCCCCATCCGCACCAATAACGAGTATGATGGCGAAGAATATGATGCCACTAAAGAATTTCCGGGATGGAACAGTGCTGGTTTTGATGACAGCCAATGGCTTAAAGCCGAGCTGGTGCCGGCTCCCGGTGGCAAGCTTGACGCGCAGATGAATGAACCGATCAGGGTGATGGATACCGTTAAGCCTGTCAGCATCAGTCAACTTAAAAAAGATGTATGGATCCTGGATCTGGGGCAAAACATGGCGGGTTGGGTACAGATGCGTGTAAAAGGAAACCGGGGCGATAAAGTAACCCTTCGTTATGCGGAAACACTGCAACCCAACAATGAACTTTATGTTGCAAATCTTCGCGATGCTAAAGTAACTGATGTTTATATACTTAAAGGTGGAGCAGAAGAGATCTGGCACCCGGTATTTGTATATCATGGATTCCGATATGTAGAGATCAGCGGTTATCCCGGTAAACCCGAATTAACCGATTTTGAGGGGCACGTGATTTACGATGCCTTGCCGACCATCGGTCATTTTGAAACATCTAACGCCATCGTCAATAAGATCTATCACAATGCATATTGGGGCATCCTGAGCAATTACAAAGGTATGCCTGTAGATTGCCCTCAGCGTAACGAACGCATGCCCTGGCTGGGCGACAGGGCGGTAGGTTCGCTTGGCGAAAGCTTTGTATTTGCCAACGGTAATTTCTATGCTAAATGGCTGGATGATATAGCGCAATCGCAAAGGCCGGATGGTGCAATACCTGATGTAGCCCCGGCTTACTGGAATTACTACAGCGATAACATGACCTGGCCCGGCACTTATATCCTGGTGGCCGATATGCTTTACCGCCAGTTTGCCGATAAAGCGCCCATTGAAAAGCATTACGCCTCCATGAAAAAATGGATGGACTATATGCGGGTCAAGTACATGAAAAATAACATCGTCACCAAGGATAAATATGGCGACTGGTGTGTACCCCCCGAATCGTTAGAGCTGATCCACGCCAAAGATTCATCATTGAATACTAACGGACAGCTGATAGCTACAGCTTATTACTATCACTTGTCCGGCTTGATGAAAAAGTTTGCGACAATGTTGCATAAACCTGCTGATGCACAGTTTTTTGCCAGTACGAAGCAAAATGTAGTCAGGGCGTTTAACGATAAGTATTTTAATAAAGCCACATCTAAATACAGCAACAATACAGTTACCGCCAACCTGCTGCCATTATATTTCGGGATCACGCCAACAGCCAATAAACAGGCAGTATTTAAAAATATTGTGGCTAAGATCAACGAAGCGCATGATCATATCAGTACCGGCGTTATCGGTACCCAATGGCTTATGTGCGGCCTTACCGAATTTGGCCGCCCCGATCTGGCCTGGAAAATAGCTTCCAATACCACTTACCCAAGCTGGGGTTATATGGCCGAAAGGGGTGCTACTACCATCTGGGAGTTATGGAATGGCGATACCGCCAATCCGGCAATGAATTCACGCAACCACATCATGTTACTTGGCGATCTTATTGCCTGGTTTTATCAGGACATAGCCGGGATAAAAACGGTAAATGCCGGTTTTAAACAAGTGGTTATGCAGCCTGCAATTATTAATGGTTTAGATAGTGTTAATACCTCATACCAAACGGCTTATGGTATTGTGAAAAGCAGTTATACCCATACTAAGGGAAGTTTTAGCTGGCATGTTACTGTGCCGCCAAATAGTTCGGCATTGGTTTATGTGCCGGCAAAAAATATGAATGAAGTAACTGAGGGCGGGAAGAACGTATCCGCTATAAAAGATATTAAACAGGTAAAAATGGAGAATGGTGGAGCCGTGCTCAATATTGGTTCGGGCGATTATGATTTTGAAGTAAAATATTAAAGCAACATTTGATATGAAAAAATTAAATAGGATGGGTGTCATGCTGATAGTCTTATTATCGCTGTCATGCACGTTGAAAGCCCAGGGACAACAGGCAACCAAAGCAGCTCCATCTCCCGAAGCACTGGCCAAAGCCGATGCTGAAGTGGATAAGAAAGCCTCGGATTGGGTTGCCTCCTTATCGCTTACGGACACAGCAAAGGCTACCCGGGTGAAAAATGTAATTGCAACCCACCTCAAAGCCATCCGCGACTGGAATAACAGTCATTCGTATGAGTCAGTACCGGCAGGTATTGATCCGGCTACCGGCAAAGCTTTGAGCACTATGGACAGGCAGATTATCATTAATTCGTCGCTGCCAAAATCGGTACATGAAAACCTCATGGCTGGTTTGCGTAACGACCTTACCGAAGAACAGGTTGAAGCCGTACTTGATAAATACACCATTGGTAAGGTAGCCTTTACACTGGCCGGTTATAAAGCGATTGTACCGGATCTGACACCTGTTGAAGAAGCAGCGATCCTCGCTAACCTGAAGCAGGCCCGCGAACAGGCTGTCGATTTTAAGAATATCAAACAGGTATCGGCCATTTTTGAGATTTACAAAACCAAAAACGAGCAATACCTCAACAGCAACGGCCGTAACTGGCACAAGCTATACGGTGATTATACTAAAGCCATCATCGCGAAAAAAGCTGCTGACAAAGCAGCAAAGGATAAAGCCGCCAACCAAAAATAATTGTACTATGTTAAAAAAAATCTTGTTCGCCGGTGCGGTAAGCTGTTTATTCATGATCACTGCCTTTGCTCAAAATCCATGGCGCAAGGGGATTGTGAAGGATGAGTTTATATATGATAAAGCACCGTACCCGGAATGCCATGCGGCAACCATAGTCGAAACACCAACCGGCCTTGTGGCCTCATGGTTTGGCGGCACTAAAGAACGCAACCCTGATGTATGTATCTGGGTTAGCAGGTTTGTTAAGGGCAAATGGACAGAAGGTATCAACGTAGCCAACGGCATCCAGAACGATACTTTACGCTATGCCTGCTGGAACCCGGTGTTGTACCAGGTGCCCAAAGGCGAATTACAGCTTTACTACAAAATAGGACCGAGCCCTGCAAAATGGAAAGGTTTTGTAAAAACATCTAAAGATGGTGGCATCAGCTGGTCAGAGCAAAAAGCCTTGCCCGATGGCTTTTTAGGGCCGATCAAAAACAAACCGGTACTGCTTAAAAACGGCACGCTGTTAAGTCCGGTAAGTACCGAAGGCAAAGCATGGCAGGTGCATTTTGAGGCCACCAAAGATTTCGGTAAAAACTGGACAATGATAGGCCCTATCAGCGATGGCAAGGATATGAAAGCTATACAACCGAGTATTTTAACTTATAAAGATGGCCGGCTGCAGGCACTTTGCCGCAGTCAGAACAGGGCGATATTGAGCACATGGTCCAAAGATGGGGGACAAACATGGTCGCCTTTGGAAAAGACCAGTCTGCCGAATAACAACTCCGGTACTGATGTGGTGACCTTGAAAGATGGCCGCCAGTTATTGGTTTATAACCATGTTTTGCCCCCGGGAAACCTGGCTAAAGGTGCCCGCACGCCATTAAATGTCGCTGTATCTAAAGATGGTATTACCTGGTACGCAGCGTCGATCCTGGAGGATTCACCAATCAGCCAGTATTCTTACCCATCGGTGATTCAAGCTTCGGATGGTATGGTGCATGTAGTTTACACCTGGCGCAGGCAAAAGATAAAACATGTTGTTATTGATCCGTCGAAATTGGAAATGAAGGAAATAAAGGATGGTATTTGGCCAAAGGTGGATGGTTATACGCCGCCGGTACCGGTTGGGGAGACTAAGGATTTGTAAGGTGGAGGAAATGGCAGCAAATTAACGGGGTGTCATGCTGAGGCTCTCGAAGCATGGTGGGCAGGGCCTTTACGCGCGACCCTTCGACAGGCTCAGGGTGACAGCTCCGTATGAACAGTGAATTTGCATGGCGTGTACATCAGGGTCCTCTGCAAGAGACCCTGATGGGACGTGATAATACGGTAAAATGTAGAGACGCATCACATGCGTCTCCTTTAGGATAAGCGAATATGACTGGCACACGGGAGACACAATTATGCGTCTCTACAAAAAAATAAAACAATGAAAAAACTGATCTACATACTGGTAACCTGCCTCACAGCAATGTGGTTTGCCGCCCATGCGCAGCAAACTACCGATGCTATGTACAGGAAAACCCTGAAGGAGGTGCTTGATGAAGTGCAGGACAAATATCATGTAAAGATCAGATACACTACCGCCCAGGTTGAGGGCAAATGGGTTAATTATGCCCAATGGCGCTTCCGGCCCAATGTGGATACCACACTTGTCAACATCCTTACCCCGCTCGATTTGAAGGTGAATAAAGAGGCTCCCGGCAGGTATAAGCTTAAAGAATATGAATACTTCCGCTGGTCGGTAAGTGATGGCTGGAAAGAGCTTGACAGGATAGCTGCCCAATACCACGACCGTGATACCTGGGAACAACGTAAGGCCATGCTGAAGCCGGAGCTTTACAAAGCTTTGGAGCTATCGCCTCTGCCGGCTAAGCCTGCGTCAAAACCAATCATCACCCCTAAACGAATCTTTGACGGTTATACGGTTGAGAACATCGCTATCGAAATTTTGCCGGGTTTGTACATCAATGGTTCGCTATACAAGCCTTTGAAAATTAAAGGCAAGATCCCGGTGATACTATGTCCGGACGGGCACTGGGAACACCAGCGTTACCGGGCCGATTGCCAGATCCGTTGCGCGTCGCTGGCGCGGATGGGAGCGATGGCTTACAGTTATGATCTTTTTGCCTGGGGCGAATCATTGCTGCAATTTAAGGATGAAGATCATCGCCGCAGCCTGGCACAGACCATCCAGGCGCTTGGCGCCATCCGGATCCTGGATTATGTGCTTTCACTTAAAGAAGCCGACCCGGAACGCGTTGGCATTAGCGGCGGCTCGGGAGGCGGAAGCCATACCGTTTTAATGACGGCACTGGATGACCGGATCAAACTAAGCGCCCCGGCTGTGTCGGTGTCATCTTATTTTTACGGGGGATGCCCTTGCGAAAGCGGCATGCCTATCCATCAATGCGGCAACGGAACCGACAACGTAGAACTGGCAGCCATGGCAGCACCCAGACCTCAACTCCTGATCTCGGACGGGCAGGACTGGACAGCTAATATGCCCGAGCATGATTTTCCTTATCTCCAGAAAATATATAGCTATTACGGAGCTACAGATAAGGTAGAGAATGTGCACCTGCCAAACGAGGGGCATGATTTCGGTCCGTCAAAAAGGACCGCGTTATATGCTTTCGTAGCTAAAAACTTTCACTTGGATCTTAATAAAATTAAAGACAGCAGCGGCAATTTCGATGACCAAAGGGTCACCATCGAAAAAGAACCTGCCATGTATGTATTTGGCGACAAGGGCGAAAAACTTCCCGCAAATGCAATAAAAGGTTTTGATCAGTTGGAGAAAGTATTTGCGCGGGCAATAAAAAAATAGGTTATGAAAAATAGATTGATATCAGGTTTTTGGATTGTATTAATGGTATGTGCCTGCAGTGTTCCTGCAATGGCTCAAACTGCATCAAAACAACGCTATAAGGTGGCTGTAGTTGATCTGATGATCCTTAAACGGCAAAAGTTAGGTGCATTTCAATTGGCTAAGGAGATTGGTGCCGATGGGGTAGAAGTAGATATGGGCGGCCTTGGAGATCGTGAAACTTTTGATAACCAATTAGCGAATGATTCGATCAGAAATGTATTCCTGAACAAGGCAAAAGAGCTGAACCTGGAAATCCCATCCATGGGCATGACCGGTTTTTTCGCCCAATCATTTGCCGAACGTCCAACCGCGGTTAAGGCAGTTACGGATTGCATCAACACCATGATGCAAATGGGCGTTAAAGTTGGCTTTTTACCGATGGGTATCAAAGGCGACCTTATAAAATTTCCTGAATTACGCCCGGCTATTGTTTCCCGCCTGAAAGAGGTTGGCAAAATAGCCGAAAAGGCCGGTGTGGTGATAGGTATTGAAACAGCGCTGGATGCGAAAGGCGAGTTGCAGTTATTGAAAGATATTGGCTCGCCGGCCATTAAAAGCTATTTCAATTTTGAAAACGCCATCAGGAACGGCCGCGACCTGGATAAGGAGCTTCGGATATTGGGTAAAAAATACATCATTCAGATCCATTGTACCAACGATGATGGCGTTTGGCTGCAAAACGATCCTAAAATCAATATGGAGCGGGTAAAAGCCACTTTAGATAAAATGGGCTGGACAGGCTGGCTGGTGATTGAACGCTCGCGCGATGCCAAAGACCCGCGTAACGTAAAGTGGAATTTCAGCGCGAATACCACCTATGTAAAATCAATATTTCAGGCTAAGTAATTAACGTAAATGAATATCCGCCGCATAGTTGTTTTGTTAATGCTGTTAAATGTTAGTTTGACAGGTAGCCTCTTTGCGGCCGAAATCTGGGTATCGCCTAAAGGCTCCGATACAAATACCGGCACCCGCGAACAGCCGCTGGCAACTGTAGCCATGGCCATCAGGAAAGCCCGTGAACTGAGACGGCTAAACGATCCATCAATAAAAGGTGGCATTTATATCAAAGTCGCGGCTGGAGTTTATACGTTAGATGAACCGTTATTTATCCGCCCTGAAGATTCTGGTACTGCCGATAGCCCAACTATTATTGAAGGCGAGGGCATAGGTAAAACTGTTTTAAGTGGAGGCATTAAAGTAAGTGGTTGGCATAAAGTTGATTATGCAATCCCCGGTCTGCCTGCGGAAGCCAAAGGTAAAGTATGGGTTGCTGATGCACCAATGATTGGCGATGAACCTTTTCAATTCAGGCAGCTATGGGTGAATAATGAAAAGGCCATTCGAGCCCGGGATACCGAAGCACCGTTTATGAACCGCATCCTTTCCTGGAATCATAAAACCCAAACTTGTGTAATCCCGTGGCCAGCCTCTGCGGATACGTCTCACCTTAAGGGTATGGAGATGTTTATTCATCAGTGGTGGGCTATCGCTATTTTACGGGTTAAGGCGGTTAAAATGATGGGAGATAGTGCCCGCTTATCATTTTATCAGCCCGAAAGCCGCATCCAGTCAGAGCATCCCTGGCCCGCACCCTGGATCTCTAAAAAAACAGGGAACTCAGCGTTTTATCTCAGTAATGCTATCAGTTTTTTGAACAAACCCGGTGAGTGGTATCATGACCGGAAGGCTAATAAAATCTATTATATACCCCGTAAGGGCGAAGATCTGCAAACGGCCACGGTAACTGTTCCTCAACTGGAAACATTGGTGAAAATAGAGGGTGTCATTGATAACCCGATAAACTACTTCAGCTTTAAAAATATCAGTTTTGAACACAGCAGCTGGCTTCGTCCTTCAAGAGAGGGTTTGGTTCCGCACCAGGCAGGCATGTATATGCTGGATGCTTACAAACTGAAAATTCCCGGTACGCCGGATAAAAAAGGATTGGAAAACCAGGCATGGGTAGACCGGCCAAAGGCTGCTGTTGAGGTGGCTTATGCGTCGCACATTGTATTTGATGGCTGTGGTTTTGAACATATTGCTTCAACCGGACTGGATTTTCAGCGCGGCACACATAATGATATAATTAAAGGCAGCCTGTTTAAAGATATTGGCGGCACCGCGATCCTTGATGGCGTTTATTCGGATGAAGCACAGGAAGTGCACCTGCCTTATAACCCAAGCGATAAACGGGAGATCTGCACCAATGATACCATTGCCAATAATTTAATCACCAATACTACTAACGAAGACTGGGGCTGTGTCGGCATCGGCGCGGGTTATGTTAGGGGTATCAGCATAACGCATAACGAGGTTTGCGATGTAAACTACACCGGCGTCAGCATGGGCTGGGGCTGGACCAAGATTGTTAACGCCTTGGGCGATAACAGTATCACGGCCAATAAAATCCACCATTATGCCCGCAATATGTACGATGTGGCTGCTATCTATACACTATCGGCACAACCCGGTTCGGTTATCAGTGATAACTATGTGGACAGCATTTACAAAGCCCCTTATGCGCATGACCCCCAGCATTGGTTTTACCTGTACACAGACGAAGGCTCGTCGTACATCACCATAAAAAACAACTGGTGCCCGGCAGATAAATTCCTGAAAAATGCCAACGGTCCCGGTAATGTTTGGGAAAATAACGGTCCGCAGGTTGATGCTGCCATAAAGAGCGCCGCGGGTTTGGAAGCACCTTACAAATACTTGCTTAAATATAAATCTACAAACCGGGACAACTGGCCCATCAATCATAAAACAGAATGAAGCAAATGAGGAAATATTTGATGCTCGTAACCGCTTGCAGCGCTTTTTTTATATCGATAAGCGGCTGTGATTTTCCGGTTAAACACAAAGCCGGCAGAACAGATACGATGGCTACAACGAAACCGCATTTGATTGCACGGCCGGTTGTTATTGAAGTTATAGCTCATGATAGGGCAAACTTCGATCCGGATCCCATTTACGATATGACCAAGGGCATATTGAATGATGTGGATGATATCCGTAAATGGAAAAATCATGTTACCATTTATCTCCACATTCCCAATCCCGAAGATGCACTTAAGGAAATAAAGAAGGCTTATCCCGAAGACTCGATCAAATACTACGAAAAACCTTTCTACTCATTTAACCGGAAAATGTGCGCGGATACCATTAGCTCTAAACAATGGGAAAATATAGTCATGACTGCTAACCTGGTTAGTGACCCAAAGCTTCAGCAGGAATATTTAAGCTACCACGCCACGCAGTTTAAAAACTGGCCCGAGGTAGCGAAGGGCTTTTGTAACGCCAATTTTCAGCAACTGCTCGTGTTCAAAAACGGCAGGCAGTTAATGCTGGTCATCAGCATACCCAAAGGGGAAAGCCTTGATAAGCTAAACCCCAAAACCGCAGAGAATAATCCAAGAGTAGATGAATGGAACCGCCTGATGAAGAAATACCAGGAAGGCATTCCCGGTACAAAATCGGGCGCGGTTTGGATTGAATTTAAACCTTTCCATACTAATTAAAGCATCAGCAATAAGATATAAAAATGAAAATAGGAATATTAGGATTAGGCGAAGGGCGCAGTACCATGTCGGCAGTATTGAAAAGTGAAAAGCTTGAACTAAAAATGGTATGCGATATGAATATTGAAATGTGCAAACACCGCGCGGAGGAGTTTAACTTTCATCAATACACCACCAGCTACCAGGACATGCTCGATGATGCCGAAATAGATATCATTGCCATTTACACACCCGATCACTTGCATGCCGAACATGTTAAACAGGCTCTGCTGCATGGTAAACATGTAGTATGTACCAAACCATTTATCGATGATTTGAGCAAAGCTGCCGAGCTGCTTGAATTGGTTGAGCAAAGCGGCAAAAAAGTATTTGTAGGTCAGAGTTCGCGCTTTTTTGAACCGATGAAAAAGCAGCGTAAAGATTATGAGGCAGGTTTGATAGGGGATTTGATCACGGTTGAGGCTTATTACCATGCCGATCATCGTTGGTTTTTAGAGAAGCCATGGTCATTACAACAAGCTTTTAAATGGCTGTACGGTGGCTTAAGTCACCCGGTTGATTTTATTCGCTGGTATTTGCCGGAGATTGAAGAGGTAATGGGCTACGGTATGCTGAGCGCTAACGGCGCCAAAGGTGGTTTGAAAAACCCGGACACCATGCACTTTATTTTTAAAGCAAAGGATGGCCGTATTGCACGTGTTAGTGGCTGTTACACTGGTCCGGTGCAACCCGTTACCCGCGACAGTGAAATGAGCTGTATTTTACGTGGTACCGAAGGCTGTAGTCAGGGCGATTACATGGACCTGCGTTATGCCATCACCGATAATACCGGCGAAGAACGCATCATCACCTGGGAACATAAACTGAAACACTACTTCAGGTTTGAGGGCAAAAGCCACCACGCCGGCGAGTATCAAAACTACCTCGAGTACTTTGCCGATAGCATTACCGAAGGCTATACCGCTTATCCCGATATTAAAGAAGGTATTGGCACTATTGCCCTGCTTCAGGCTATGGACAGATCATTGCAAACTGGTAAGCCTGTAAAGGTTGATGACATTCTTACTGAGTTTAATTTAACCGTAAACGAGTTAAGCGCATGATCCTGGGCATGAGCAATATCGTATCGCGCCTCACACTGTTGGATTACTCGGTGGTTGCCGTGTACCTGGTTATCTTGATGATAATCGGGTTTCGTGCCAGCTTTAGTAATAAAAACAAAAGCGACGAAACGCTTTTCCTCGCCAATAAATCTTTAGGTTGGGCGAGCATTGGCTTTAACATGTGGGGCACTAATGTGGGGCCATCCATGCTGCTGGCTTTTGCTAGTATCGGTTATAGCACGGGCATAGTTGCCGTTAATTTCGACTGGTATGCTTTTGTTTTTCTGATGTTGCTGGCATTGGTATTTGCGCCAAAATATATTGCTGCAAAAGTATCAACCATGCCCGAGTTTATGGGGAACCGTTACGGAGATTCAACCCGTAATATCCTGGCCTGGTATGCCCTCATCAAAATGCTGATCTCATGGCTATCGTTAGGTTTGTTTGCCGGTGGATTTTTAGTAAGACAGATCCTTGGCATTCCCATGTGGCAATCGGTCATTGTACTTGTTTCATTTGCAGGCTTATTCGCTTTTACAGGTGGCTTGAAGGCCATCGCCAAAGTAAATGTTTTCCAGATGCTGCTGCTCATTGGCGTATCGCTCACTTTAACCGTTTTGGGCGTAAACAAAGCAGGTGGATTATCAGCCGTATTCCATCAAACGCCTGCAAATTACTGGAACCTCATCCATCCGGCCAGCGATGTTAAATATCCATGGTATGCAATTTTGCTGGGCTACCCGGTATCGGCTGTCGCTTTTTTCTGTACAGATCAGGCTATGGTGCAATCGGTATTGGGCGCTAAAAATCTGGAGCAGGGGCAGCTTGGCGTTAACTTCATTGGCTGGCTCAAAATATTATCGCTGCCGCTGTTTATCCTCACAGGCATTTTGTGTTTTATCCTGTTTCCACATCTGAGCGATCCTGCATTAGCTTATATGACCATGGTTACTAATCTTTTCCCTCCGGGAATGAATGGGTTAATTATTGTGGTATTGATAGCGGTTTTGATAGGTACCGTCGGCTCGTCCTTAAACTCGCTGAGCACAGTGTTTACGATGGATATCTACGCCGAAAAGATCAATCCTAACGCCACTAACAAAGATCTCATCAGGGTAGGGCGTTACACCGTAATTGGCGGTTGTTTGTTTGCAATAGGTATGGCCCTTGCTATCGACAGTATTAAAGGACTTAATTTGTTCGATGTATTCCAGTCGGTACTGGGTTTTATCGCCCCGCCTTTGGCTGTAGTTTTTTTGCTTACCGTTTATTGGAAACGGACTACCCGCAAAGCGGTAAATATTATTCTTTCGGCTGGTTCGGCTTTTAGTTTGGGTACGGGTGTGGTTTACCTGTGGGTGTTACCTCCCGATAAGTACAGTTTTTGGCCGCATTACCTGATGCTGTCGTTTTTCATATTTGTTTTCCTGGCGGCATCTGCCGTTTTGATTTCTCTGCTTGATAAAACACCGGCTGTTTACGTGGCCGAAGAATCCGAAGCAGAAAATACTGCAAAACCTACCCGGCGTGTAAAAATAGCCTGGCTGCTGCTCTCGATAGTCATGATTGCTTTATACCTCATTTTCAACGGACATTAAAAATGAATAAAATCACTACTCATATAAGATTCAATAAGGCTCGTGTATTTATCGCGCTGCTAAGCTTTATGTTTTGTGCCGATATGGCCAAAGCACAGAAAGCAACCTGGATCTGGTATCCCGGCGATTATGAAGTATGGCTCAGCAACCGGATGCAAAACCGCCGCACCGAGCGGGGCGCTTTCTTTCCGCCATTCTGGAAACTGGACAGCCATTATGTATTGGTTGATTTTCATAAGGATTTTACGCTTACAAACCCCGAAACCGTTGAACTGGCTGTTGAAGGACAATACAATGTAAAGCTCGATGGTAAGGCATTGGCGGGGTACCCTAAAAATATTCATGTGCCGGCTGGCAGGCACAGGCTTAGTCTCAAAGTTTATAACCAGGCTGCTGCCCCTGCCATATTTGTTAAGGGGCAGCAACTGGTGTCAGATACTTCATGGCTGGTAACTTATGAGGATAAGGAATGGATTGATGAATCGGGTAAGACCTCGGATATCTCGGCCACAAAATATGTAAATGCCGGCAACTGGAATTTTGATTCGGCAGATAAACTGCCCTCAGCGTTCCGTTTGCCCACAGAGGTGCATAAACCGGAAAAAACCGAGCGGAAAGAACATTCCATTTTGGTTGATTTTGGCAAGGAAACATTTGGTTACGCCAAGCTTATCGGCCTAAAAGGCAAAGGCAATATTAAACTCTGCTACGGTGAATCAAGAGAGGAAGCCTTATCCTTAACTAATTGCGAACTGTTGGATAGCGTTTATATTGATCAGCCGCAAAAAGCTGATTATACTATGGAAGGTTCACGCGCATTCCGTTATATCAATGTTTTGCTCGATGGTAACGTGAGTGCCGATGATGTTGCTATGCTTTACGAGTATTCGCCGGTTGAGCAACGGGGGAGTTTCAAATGTTCGGATGAGTTGATCAATAAGATTTGGGATGTGTCGGCCTATACCCTGCGTCTGAATACCCGTGAGTTTTTTATCGATGGCATTAAGAGGGATAGGTGGATCTGGTCGGGCGATGCTTATCAAAGTTACCTCATGAATTATTACCTGTATTTTGATTCGCCCACAGTAACCCGAACCCTGTACGCCCTCCGCGGTAAAGACCCCGTAACCAGCCACATCAATACCATTATGGATTATACTTTTTACTGGTTCATGGGGATTTATGATTATTACCAGTACACCGGCGACAAAAGTTTCATTAAACAAATGTACCCCCGTATGCAAAGCCTGATGAACTACTGCCTGCAACGCCGTGATAAAAATGGCCTGATGGAAGGCCTCCCCGGCGATTGGGTATTTATTGACTGGGCCGATAAACTCAGCAAAAAAGGCGAGGTAAGCTTTGAGCAGCTATTGCTTTGCCGAAGCCTGGAGACCATGGCTTTGTGTGCAAATATTATGGATGATAAAACAGGCAACGATCAATATCAAAAACTGTCGGCCGATCTGAAATCAAAGATCTTCTCCATGTATTGGAATACCGATAAACATGCCTTTGTACATAGCCTGGTTGACGGTAAGCAAAGCGATAACGTGACCCGGTATACTAACATGTTTTCGATATTTTTTAACTACCTCAACCCCGGCCAGCAACAGGAAATTAAAAAATACGTGCTGCTGAATGATAACATTCAGAAAATAACCACACCCTACATGCGCTTTTACGAACTGGAAGCCCTTTGCGCCATGGACGAGCAAAGTTATGTGCTTAAAGAAATGAAGGACTACTGGGGCGGGATGCTGAACCTCGGGGCTACTTCTTTTTGGGAAGAGTACAATCCGGCTAAAACGGGTGCCGACCGCTATGCCATGTACGGACGCCCGTTTGGTAAAAGCCTTTGCCATGCCTGGGGCGCCAGCCCGATATACCTGTTGGGTAAATATTATCTCGGCGTAAAACCAACTGCGCCGGGTTATCAGCAATATGTCATCGAACCTAAATTGGGTGGTCTGCAATGGATGGAAGGCAGCGTGCCCACTGCTGATGGAGATATCAAAGTATCATGCAGTACCAAACAAATTAAAGTAAGCAGTAATACCGGAACAGGCCTGCTACGGTTTGCCAGCACATCCAAACCTGTTTGCAAGGAGGGAGAATTAATCGCAAAAGACAACGGAACCTATGAACTTAGCATCCAAAAACAAAAACAGTACACCATAAACTATAGCGCAAAAAAATGATGAAACGGCTCTTATCTATCCTGCTTTTAACAGCATTTTCATCAACAGGGCTTTACGCGCAACTGGTTGATAAAACGCCCGCGCCCATCCCTAACGTGCCTACGGTTTATGATGCCGAACCTTGGGAAAATCCTTTGGTTGATGGCATAAACCGGGATGCGGCACGCGCTACAGCATATTCATACAGCAGTATCAAAGATGCATTGGCTGGCGATAGGGAAAAATCAGGCAGGATGTTGTCCCTGAATGGTTACTGGGATTTTAGTTACGCGGCCAAACCGGCCGATGCATCCAAAGACTTTTATAAAAACAGGGTAAGCGGCTGGAAAAAGATCATCGTGCCCTCAAGTATTGAAATGCAGGGTTATGATAAACCCATTTATAAAAGTGCGGTTTACCCGTTTCGCCCGGTTAACCCGCCTCATGTGCCGCAGGATTATAACGGCGTTGGCAGTTATCAGCGTACGTTTACATTGCCCGCCGGTTGGAAAGATATGAACATTACCCTGCATTTCGGCGGGGTAAGTTCGGGCCTTAAGGTTTGGCTCAATGGTAAGTTTTTAGGTTATGGCGAGGATAGTTTTTTGCCGTCGGAGTTTAATATTACCCCATACCTGCAAGCGGGCGAGAACGTGATATCGGTGCAATTGATCCGATGGAGCGATGGCTATTTTTTGGAAGACCAGGATCAGTGGCGCATGAGCGGCATCCATCGCGAAGTAATGCTTTTGGCTGAACCTAAATTGCGCGTAGCTGATTTTCAATGGCAGGCCAAATTGGACAAGCAATATAAAGATGCCATTTTCAGCATCCGCCCGCGGATTGAAAATTTAACTGGCAAGGCCGTACCCGGTTATAAGATTGAAGCAAGGCTTTTCGACAGCAATAATAAAGAAGTATTGCAAAAGCCTTTGGAGCGAAGCGTTGAAAGTATCATCAACGAGATTTACCCCAGGTTGGATAACGTGAAATTCGGCTTACTGGAAACCACGCTGAAAAGCCCTGAAAAATGGAGCGATGAAAAGCCCAACCTATATACGCTTACTTTATCATTAGTGGATAGCACGGGCCAAACTTTAGAAGTGAAAAGCTGCAAGGTAGGCATCAGGAGCATCGAGTTTAGCAAAAAAGACAGCAAGCTGCTGATTAACGGCAAAGTAACCTACCTGTATGGTGTGAACCGCCCCGATCATGACCCCGTTAAAGGAAAAGCGCTATCCCGCGAGGATATCCTGAATGATGTGCGCACCATCAAACGGTTCAATTTTAACTGTATCCGAACCAGCCATTACCCGATGGACCCATACCTGTATGATCTGTGCGATGAGTATGGGATACTGGTGATAGACGAAGCTAACCTGGAAACCCACGGCCTGGGATCAAAATTAAGCAACGACCCGATGTGGACAGGCGCTTATCTCGACAGGGCTACCCGCATGGTGATGCGTGATAAAAATCATCCGAGTGTGGTTATCTGGAGCCTGGGTAATGAGGCCGGCAGGGGGCCAAACCATGCGGCAATGGCCGGTTGGATCCATGATTTTGATATCACCCGTCCGGTTCATTATGAACCTGCGCAAGGTACACCACAAGCCGAAGGATATATCGACCCGACCGATCCGCGCTATCCAAAAACTAATGACCATTCACACAGGTTACAAAACCCTATCGACCAGCCTTATGTAGATATTGTAAGCCGGATGTATCCCGGTATTTATACGGCTCCCTTGCTGGCCAATCAGCAAAATGGCGATAACCGCCCGATATTTTTCGTGGAGTATTCGCACGCTATGGGTAACTCCAACGGAAACTTAAAAGAATTTTGGGATCAGTGGCGATCGACAAAGCGGGTTATCGGCGGAGCCATCTGGGAGTTTAAAGACCAGGGACTATTAAAACATGATTCAATAGGTAAGGCGTACTATGCCTACGGCGGCGACTATGGCGAACGCTACTTTGATAATTTCACCATCAAAGGCATCGTAGCATCCGACGGGCGACCGAAACCTGCCATTTACGAATGCAAGCATGTTTTTCAGCCGGCGGTTTGTGAATTGGTTGATGCCGATAAAGCAACTATCCACATCAAAAACTGGCATAGTGTAGCTTCACTGGCCGATTATAATGTTAGCCTGCAGTTGAGGGAAGACGGCAATATCATCCTAAAAAAACAAATTCCCCGTATCAGCCTTGCAGCCGGGCATGATACCACAATCAGCATTAAACAATATCTGCCCGTTTTAAAACCCAACCATGAATATCTTGCCGATATTCACTTTACCCTTGCCGAAGATAAGCCTTGGGCAAGCAAAGGTTACGAAATAGCCAGCGATCAGTTTCAATTAACGAAGCTTAAAGCATCAGTTGCAAAAACTGACCGTAAGCAATCCCCGGAAACAAAACTATCGGAAGATGACAAGGCTTATCATATCAGCGGTAAAGATTTTGAGATAGGCATCAGTAAAAGTAACGGTGCTTTAAGCTCATACCTGTACAAAGGTAATCAGCAGATATTTGCGCCTTTATTGCCACATTTCACCCGACCGGTTACCGATAATGATCATCGCGGCTGGAAGATGGAAAAGAAACTGGCGGCCTGGTTTAAAGCGTCACCTGTTTTGAAAAAACTCTCGAGTCAAAAAACTGAAGATGGTGCGGTTGTAATTACAAGCCTTTATTCAATGCTTAACGATAGCGCTTCGGTACAGGTGAATTACACTATTCGGGGCGATGGTTTATTGAATGTTGCTTATGCTCTTGATGTTAAACCGGGTTTGCCAAACCTGCCTAAGGTTGGCATGCAAATGGGCATTGCACAGGCCGATAGTAATATCAGCTATTACGGTCGGGGGCCTTATGAAAACTATATTGACAGACGTTCAGGCTCAGAAGTCGGGATCTATTCGCAAAGCATTAATCAATTCATGGAACCTTACGTAGTTCCCCAGGAAAACGGCAACCGTACCGATGTACGCTGGATGTTGCTGCATCATAAAACGGGTGGCTTGCTGATCACTGCCGATAGCCTGTTGAGCATGAGCGCCTGGCCTTATACCGAAGAAAATATTCAAAAGGCCAAGCACACCAATAAGCTAAGAAATGCAGGTTTTATTACGCTGAATATCGATCTGATACAGATGGGAGTGGGCGGTAATGATAGCTGGTCGGAAGTGGCAGAGCCTTTGGAACAATACCGTATTCCGGCGAAAAAATATCAATACAGTTTTTGCCTGAAACCTTACGAGGGTAAACCCGATGTAGCAGGTAATACGGCTTATCAGATCAAATTTAACAGGAAGCCATGAGGAAGTGCATTCTTATAATCGGTTTTTGCTGCCTGTTTTTACCGGGTATGGCCCAGCGTAAACTACCCCCTAAAAACGATGAATTGAAGCAGGCCTTTTTGCATCCGCCCGAATCGGCAAAACCATGGGTATTTTGGTACTGGATGCAGGGCGCAGCAAATCGGGAAGGGATCACCGCCGATTTGCAGGCCATGAAGCAGGCCGGAATAGCAGGTGCTTATTTAATGCCCATTAAAGGCCCGGCTAATCCGCCGTTTATCACTCCCTCAATTAATCAGTTAAGCCCGGAGTGGTGGGCAATGGTAAAATTCACCATGCAGGAAGCCGATAGGATAGGTGTAAAATTGGCCATGCACGACAGCGATGGTTTTGCGCTGGCTGGTGGGCCGTGGATAACACCGGAGCTTTCCATGCAAAAGGTGGTATGGTCAAAAATTGAGGTTGAAGATGGCAAAGTTTACCATGATACTTTGCCTATCCCCAAACACTATAAAAACTATTATAAGGATATCGAAATATTGGCCTATCCATCGCTTCCGGGCGAAGGGATAAGCAGTTACGACGAGCATCCGAAGGTAACTGCCAGCTTGCCTAATACCGACGTACAATATCTTGCTGAAAAAGGAAATCCCAAAAGCTTTACAAGCAACGAACAGTGCTGGCTGCAGCTTGAATTTGAAAAGCCCTTTACCTGCCGCTCGCTTGTTATTCATACTTTGGCGAGTAATTACCAGTCGCAAAGGTTACTGCTTGAAGTGAGTGACGATGGTAAAAACTTTCGCTCGCTCGGTAGGTTGGAACCCCCGCGCCACGGCTGGCAGGATGGCGATGCAGAGATTACAAACGCCATCGCCCCAACAACAGCAAAATATTTCAGGTTTACTTACGATAAAGAAGGTTCAGAATCGGGTGCCGAAGATCTTGATTTTGCCAAATGGAAACCTACGCTGAAATTATCAGGCGTTGAATTGTTGAGTGAACCCAAGATCCATCAGTATGAAAGTAAAACAGGTGAGGTGTGGCGTTTAAGCAAACAAACTACTGATGCCCAGTTACCGGCTAACCTTTGTGTCGATAAAAACAAGATCATCAATTTAACCGATAGGTTAGGAGCAGATGGTAAACTGAACTGGCAGGCTCCCGCAGGTAAATGGACAATTATCCGTATCGGGCATACTTCAACCGGGCATACAAATGCTACGGGCGGTGGCGGCATCGGTTTGGAGTGCGATAAGTTTAATCCCGAAGCTGCCAAACTGCAATTTGATAACTGGTTTGGTGAAGCTGTAAAACAGGTTGGGCCGGATTTGGCGAAACGTGTTTTAAAGATCTTTCATGTGGATAGTTGGGAGTGCGGGAGCCAAAACTGGTCGCCGGTTTTTGCTGCTGAATTTCAGAAGCGGAGGGGATATGACCTGCTGCCATATCTGCCGCTAATGGCCGGTGTGCCGATAGAGAGCGCCGAAAAATCCGAAAAAGTATTGGCTGATGTAAGGCAAACCATAGCCGAGTTACTGGTAGGTAATTTTTACGGTATTATGGCTAAGCTGGCGCATGAAAAAGGCTGCACATTTACCGCCGAAAGCGTGGCCCCAACCATGATGAGCGATGGCATGCTGCATTATCAAAATGCCGATATCCCGATGGGCGAGTTTTGGTTTCGGAGCCCTACGCATGATAAGCCCAATGATATGCTGGATGCCATTTCGGGCGGGCACATCTACGGTAAAAATATTATCCAGGCCGAGGCTTTTACAGAGTTGCGGTTATTATGGGACGAGCACCCCGGAATGCTTAAAACAGCTGCCGACCGCAATTTTGCCCTTGGCATCAATCGTTATGTTTTTCACGTAAATGTGCATAACCCCTGGCTTGACCGTAAGCCGGGTATGACACTGGATGGTATCGGCCTATTTTTTCAGCGAGATCAAACCTGGTGGAAGCCGGGCAAGGCCTGGTTTGATTATATCAGTCGTTGCCAGGCTATGCTGCAACAAGGGCATCCGGTTGCTGATATCGCTGTTTTTACAGGCGAAGAAACACCACGCCGCGCAATTTTGCCCGATAGGTTGGTTAATACCCTTCCCGGTATCTTCGGCACCGAACGTGTGAAGCAGGAAAAGGAGCGCTTAGCCAACAAAGGTGTACCGATCATCAATTCGGTTGAAGATGCAAGCCACTCGGCAAATATGGTGCTGCCCGAAAACTGGATAGACCCGCTGAGGGGATATAACTATGATTCATTTAATAAAGATGCCCTTTTGCGCCTGGCTACCGTTAAAAACGGCAGGATTATTTTGCCCGGCGGAGCAAGTTATGCCATGCTGATAATACCGGGTGTAAGCCAGATGTCGCCTCAGTCATGGCAGTTATCGGCAGAAGTGATAAAAAAGCTTCTGCAATTGGTAAATGATGGTGCTACCGTTTTATTGGGCGATCAGCGGATGAAAGCTGTTTTATCCAAAGGCTCTTCAGGAAAGTTACTCATAGGGCCATATCAAAAAGATACGTTTGATGAATTAGGTCTCTCCCGTGATCTGATAGCGAGCGACTCCGTTGATCAAACGGCAAAAGGCATTGCATGGATACATCGTAGCCACAACGGCCTTGATATTTATTTTATTTCCAATCAGCAATCTTTGAATCGTACAATTAATTTGTCATTGAGGACGGCAAGCCGCGTGCCTGAACTTTGGGATCCTTTAACCGGTGAAATAAAGCAGTTGAGTAGTGTGGGCAAATCCGGTCGTACAAATATTACGCTTGATTTAGCAGCAAATGGTTCTGCGTTTATCGTTTTCAGAAAGGGAGGTTCCGTTTTAAAAAATGCGAATGATAAACCTGCTCATTTTAAAACGGTACAAACTTTTACAAACTGGCAGGTACAGTTTGATCCTAAATACGGAGGCCCCGCAAAGCAGATTACGTTCAGTCAACCTGAAGACTGGTCGCAGAATGCTAATGATAGTATTAAGTATTATTCGGGCACTGCGGTTTACAATCATACATTTCAGTTTACCGCAAAAACAGGAGCCAAAACCTATCTCCATCTGGGCAATGTATCCAATCTGGCCGAAGTATATCTAAACAGTATCAACTGCGGCACAGCCTGGACATTTCCGTATCGGGTAGATCTCAGCAAAGCCATCAAATCAGGCGAAAATAAACTGGTAATCAAGGTAACCAACACCTGGGCCAACCGCCTGATGGGGGATCATACCCTGCCCGAAAGTAAACGTATTACATGGACAAATGCGCCTTACCGTTTGGAAGGGCGCTCATTGTTGCCGGCCGGCTTGTTAAGCCCCGTGAAGTTGCTCACTTATATCCCTTAATGATATGAATAAGATTTTTAAATATATTGGAATAGCATTATTGTTAAGCTGCACATTAAAACTATCAGCCCAAAACAAAGCCCTGGTAAATACCAGCAAAAGCAGTTACGCCAAACTAAGCAGCCTTGATATGGGCGCAGTACAGTGGACAGGCGGCTTTTGGGCCGACAGGTTCAAAGTTTGCCGTGATACCATGATCCCTAACCTGTGGCGGGTTTATACCGATCCGAAGATCAGTCATGCCTACCGCAACTTTGAAATAGCCGCCGGTTTAGACACCGGTTCGCACGAAGGCCCGCCATTTCATGATGGTGATTTTTACAAACTGTTTGAAGCTGTGGCCAGCATGTATGCTAACACACACGATCCTAAGCTGGATGCGCTAATGGATAAAACGATAGCCGTTATTGCCAAAGCGCAGCGCTCGGATGGCTATATCCACACGCCAACCCTTATTGAAGAACGGAAGAACAGCGGCAAGGAAAAAGCTTTTAACGATCGCCTTAATTTTGAAACGTATAACCTTGGTCACCTGATGACCGCCGCCTGCGTTCATTACCGGGTTACAGGCAAAACTACTTTGTTGAAAGTGGCTGTTAAAGCCACTGATTATCTCTACAAGTTTTATAAAACGGCCTCGCCCGAACTGGCGCGTAACGCTATTTGCCCCTCGCATTACATGGGGGTAGTGGAGATGTACCGTACCACCCGCGATCCACGATACCTGGAACTGGCTAAAAACCTGATAGACATCCGTGGCTTGATGAAGGATGGTACAGACGACAACCAGGACAGGACACCTTTCAGGCAGCAAACACAGGCGATGGGGCACGCGGTGAGGGCCAATTATCTTTTTGCCGGTGCTGCCGATGTTTATGCCGAAACCGGAGATACCACACTCATGCATACTTTAAACCTGATGTGGAACGATGTGGTTAACCGCAAAATGTACATTACCGGTGGTTGCGGGGCCTTGTATGATGGTGTTTCGCCAGATGGCACTTCTTACAATCCAAACGAAGTGCAAAAGGTACACCAGGCTTACGGACGCGATTATCAATTACCGAGCTTTACAGCCCACAATGAAACCTGCGCAAACATAGGCAATGTACTCTGGAACTGGCGCATGCTGCAGGTAACCGGCGATGCCAAATATGCCGATGTGATGGAACTGGCATTGTATAATAGCGTACTTTCGGGGATTAGTCTTAACGGTCGTAACTTTTTATATACCAATCCGTTGGCTTATTCGGATAGTTTGCCGTTTAAGCAGCGTTGGTCTAAGGATAGGATGGGGTATATCAAACTTTCTAACTGTTGTCCGCCCAATGTGGTGCGAACCATTGCTGAGGTAAGCGATTATGCCTACAGCGTATCAGATAAAGGGTTGTGGTTTAATCTGTACGGCAGCAACACCATAACCGCTAAATTGAAAGACGGTACGCCTGTAAAAATGACTCAAACTACAAATTACCCCTGGGATGGGAAGATCCGCATCCGGTTTGATGAAGTACCGGGCAATAAAGCCTTTTCTGTGTTTTTGAGGATCCCGGGTTGGTGTAAGGGAGCAAGTATCAAAATTCTCGGTCATCCGGTACCGCAATTAGACACTACGCCAGGAACTTATACGCAAGTTAACGCTGTTTGGCGCAAAGGAATGACGATTGATCTCGACCTGCCAATGCCGGTTACTATGATGGAAGCAAACCCGCTGGTTGAGGAAACCCGCAACCAGGTAGCGGTAAAACGCGGCCCGGTGGTTTATTGCCTCGAATCGGCAGATTTGGCTAAAGGGCAAAAGGTTTTCAGTGTAGCGATATCCGCTAACAATCAACTTAAACCCGAAATGATCCGGATAGATAACAGCGAGATCATGAGCCTAATAGGTAAAGCTGATCTTCGCGATGAAAATAATTGGAGTAACCAGCTTTATAAAGAAATATCGGCACCCAAACAAAACGCTATTGATATCAGGTTGATCCCATATTATGCCTGGGGTAACCGTGGGCATGTGGACATGGAAACATGGATGCCGCTGGATAGGTGATTTTGAGGTTAAAGGCGACAGGCGAAAGGTTGCAATAGAGAAAATGCCGCCGCTCGGCTCCAGCCGGGTGGCAACTATTACACGGCCTCTGGCCGCCGTAGCGTAAGGGCAAAAGTTATTATTAATCAAAGGTTAGTCCCGACGGCCAGAGGCCGCCCTGATAATTGCCACTCGGCTGGAGCCGAGCGGCGGCGGTTTTTTTTTGTCCCAATATGACAGTAACCGGGCGGCACCATCCGGCTTCAGCCGGATGGCATGAAATATCGGTGTTCATATCTGCAATTTTGGTGACATTATTTTGTCAGTATCATTTATAACCGATATGATCAATTTCAAAAAAGCCCAAAAACCTTTAGAAAAATACGAAATAAAAAGGCTTTTTTACCTGTCTTTGAAATAAGTGAAGTTTACTCTTTAAAGTTTTAATTTCTGATAATCAGTTGCTTAATGGTGTTTCGGGTAAATTGATATCTCTTTGATTGTCAGTGTGTTTCATTTTTAAGGTGTCCCGCGTTTTCACTCTCAAAAAATGGAACAGTCTCTTTTTACAAAAAAGAACCAGCGGGAGTTTTTTAATTTTTTTTTGAGAATCAAAAAATTGGGACACCCTTTTTGTTACAAATGAACAAAGGGTTTATTGAGCTAACATCACTGTAATATCCTTCCTTCTCTCCTCCGGCAAAACTTTCATGTCAACTATCTTTCCATCTTTCAATGTCGCTTCAACAGTAGTGTTATAAGGCGCATGAAGTTTAAAATGTACATCCCAATCCTTTGGCCATGCCGGGAACAGCAGGATCTTTTTATCATCTACCTGCATCAGCATTTCCTGCAAGCCTATCATGCCAGAGCCGCCCCAGTTATGGTCTGGCGTCCAGTCGAAACCCGGACCCCAGAAGGCCGGGAAACGCCTGCCGGAGTTTTTGAGTTTGAAGGTGGTTAGTTTAGCCGCCTCATTTGTCAGGCCTAAACGGGCTGCAAAAATATTATCCTGTTTCCAGCCAATGCCGCTCCTGAATTTTGCTACAAGGGTGTCCAGTTTCCAGGTGTTCAAAGCTATATCCAATCCGGTTTTGCCCAAGCCGAAGATCCCCCATGGGAATACCGGGTAAAACTGGGTGTTTTCCTCGTTGTTAACCCGTTCCCATGATTTTGCCGGTGTGAGGGTTTTATGACCGTCAATTTCGCCAAACGTAATAGGAGGGATGCGTTTCAGCAGGCTTTCCAATTTGGTGCGCTCTTCTTTATCTATATAGCTATCCGGCAAGGCAAGCATTCGCTTGGTGATGGTTTGCAGGGCAGCTATAGTTGAGTTGGAGTTATAGGCCATTTTGAATGTCTCGGCAGATGAGCCGGGATAGAGCACAAGATGCCCCTTGCCGTCCAATGCTTTAGCGCTGCGCTTGCGGGAGAGGTATTGGTAATGCTCATCAAAAAAAGTGAGGCAGCTTTCAATAAACGGAATATACTGATGGATGTCATCGCCTTTATACCGTTCCGTTTCCATCATCATGAGGCAAAACTCAAAAACGGTATCCCAGGTATATTCCAACCAGGCGTTGTACTCTAATCCTTTGTCAAAATCGGCAGGGCGTTTCCAAGTGTACTCGGCGCTGTTGGGCAGACCGAAATTTTCCACCTGTTCGGTAAAGCAGGCGCCATTATGGCCCCAGTAAACCTTGCTGCGTAATTCAGCGTTTTTTAAAGAACGGAGATAAAAATCAAACTCCGGTTTCATCATGTCAATATCGCCGCTTTTGAGCATCGGGAAATAAACCAGCCGCTGGTTTTGGGCAGTCATCAGGCCACCGCCCCAGTTGCGGAAATCGGGCGTAAAAGCATATTGTGCATTAACAAAAACAGGATCATAGGTGAACAGACCGCCGTTAAATTTGGTGGGTGCCTGCCCGTAAGCATTGCAGCCCAGCATATACCTGAAAAGCTGGTAGTTTTTACCTGTTTGCCAGGCTGTGGTATCATTGTCGGGCTTAGCTGTATTGATGTAAACAAAACTTCTATCCCAATACTGTTTCCACCAGTCGGCTGTTTTTTGCCACGCGGTTTTAGTGTTGCTTTCAGCTTCTTGAACAACTTTGTCGAGACCTTGCTGCCATTCGTTTACCGATGAAGTTTGTTGAGTATAAAGAGAGATTTCAAGATCCTGATTGGTGGCTGGTTTAATGCTCTCCAATTTCCATCCTTCAAAATCGGTGTTGAGGTATTGGCCTTTAGTGTTGCCTACAGGTTTTAGATTTTTCCCCTGCATCAGCCCGCCAAAGGTTAAATTTTTAAGCGGATTGTACATTTGATCCTTAACCGCATCCATACCCTGCTGCTTTACCGTAACATCAAATATGGTGGAATCGAGATTATGATGATAGAACTGGATAGCATTGCCTTTAAAGTCGATGTTATCCTTCAATGTTTTTACATCATTACGTGGGGCAAACTTCCAGGAGCCTTCATTTTTTTCGAGGCTTTTAACTTCCCGGTCACGGTAACGCCAGCTTTCAAAAGTGGTTTCGGTTTTAATGGCTTTATTGCTGCTGATGTTAACGTGGATCACTGGGCGGAAAACATCAACCCAAAGTTTTATTTGGGCTTTTAAATCACCGTTTTTGCCGTTGATGAGTACCGAACCATTTTGAAGTTTCAGCTCCTGTTTAAAATCATTGCCATCAAAAGGATTAGGTGATAGTTTGATCCTAACACGGCCGGGTTTGAGCATGGCATTGTTTTCGTCAAAGGTGCCGCTCCGGGCAATATAAAAAAGCAGTTCGCCTTTTTCAACCCATACATTCAGCCCGATATCGCCACCGCCGCAGGGCATCGATTGACCTGAATTTTGGCTTTGGCTGATCCATACTTCATTGTATTGTTCGATACTTTTGTTTTGAGCTAACGCGATATTGCAGTACAGGAAGCAGAGCAGCAGGAGTTTTTTCATAATTACCAGTCGTCGGTTCTGAATGAGGAAACGGGGAGCCCGTTGGTGCCGAAGAGATCGCCCACCACAAAATCTTTAAAGGCGTAACGCACAGCTACAGGCTCTTTTACCAAAGCTGAAGATACAATAATTACGCTTCCCGATATCATGGCCTGTGCAGGGTAAAACATTTTGTCTTTACCGGCAACTTCAAAGTTTTGAATAGGTTTGTTGAATGACGTGAGCCCGTTTTCGGCATGCTCAAACCTGATGGTGGCCCGGTTACCGTCGACAGTCATTTCTTTATACAACGGGCTCGCATAGTCGAACCCTTTAATACCATAAGTTTGTGCCAAGGCCAGGTAGGCTAACCGTGTGCCGATAGGTTCTTTGCGCGGAGGGTGGATGAGTGCTTGCTCGCCTACATCAAGCGATACCGCCATACCGCTGTTGGGTATGGTTTTTAGTGATTTTCGTTGAGCATCGCGCAGATAGGCCGAATTGTATTTGCCTCCGCTATTGTAAGGCGGAAGCTGTGCATAATCATACGGGGCTATTTGAACATAATAAAAAGGGAAATCACCTTGATGCCAAAGCTCCCGCCAGCGTTTTACCATAGCTGGAAAAAGTTTTTCGTATTGGTCGGGACGGTCGTAATTGGATTCGCCCTGGTACCAGATGCAGCCTTTGATGCCGTAACCTATCACCGGGTTTAACATGCCATTGAACAGGGTAGTAGGCGTGCGTGATACAGCTTTGATGGT
This sequence comes from Mucilaginibacter rubeus, assembly GCF_014643835.1. Lineage (GTDB taxonomy): Bacteria > Bacteroidota > Bacteroidia > Sphingobacteriales > Sphingobacteriaceae > Mucilaginibacter > Mucilaginibacter rubeus. Next base: position 259,279 of record NZ_BMKD01000003.1, read on the forward strand.
GTCTGTTTTGGCCGGAACTTTGATCTCCGGAAATTCTTTTAACCCTTCAGGATTCATCCAGGCCTCAGCGTTAGATCCGGCATAACAATCGCTGATCAGACCGATGGGCACGTGAAGCATCTCATTTAATAACCTGCCAAAATAATAACCTGTAGCGCTGAAATTGGCAACAAACTCAGGCGAGGCCACGTGCCATTCGGACGGTTTGCTGTTTTCCTGTACTTCGGTTACTGATGAGTGGGGTATGGTATAAATGTGAATATTACTATTAGATGATTTCAATATAGCGTCAACCGAGCCGCTTATGGGCTGGCTTTTGTAGCCCTTCATAGGGATCTCCATGTTTGACTGCCCGGTGCAAAGCCAAACTTCGCCAATAAGTACGTTGTTTAATTTGATGGTGTTGCTATCGCTAATAGTTACGGTATACGGCCCGCCATAAACCGGGGTGGCAACTTTAACAAGCCATTTGCCGTTGGCATTTACTCTGGCTTTGTAGCTTTTTTTGTTCCATGAGGTGCTGATGGTAACTGTTGAACCAGCTTTGTCCCAACCCCAAACGGGTGCTTCACTTTGTTGCTGCAACACCATGTTATCGGTAAAAATGGATGCCGGTTTTACCTGAGCCTGCAACGATATAAACAGGAGCAAACCCGGGCCCAACGCCAGTAATTTTTTCATTGCTGTAAATTATTTAGTGAGCTTTCCGGCGCGCTTAGCCTCAAGCCATCCGCTGAAAAGGAGGTTTTTATTCAACTCAGGTTTAGGGAAAAACAAGCTGGCCAGGGAACCAACTACGATCACCACTAAATGGCTGTACACACCCAGCATGTATTTATGCTGATTAAAGTTGTATTTACCCAAATTGAGCAGGATATGTTTGTCGTCGCCTAGGCCAATTTTGGTTGAAGTCAAAAAAGCATAGCCCGTAAACAGGATACAGGCAATAATGCCAATGTTCACCCCCTGGCGATTGGCCCGGCTGCTGAACAAGCCCAATAAAAAGATCCCGGCAATGCCTCCTGAGAATATGGCATACAGGGTAAACACAATGCCTAATGCACCTTCGTCGCCCGCAAGCAGATAAAGGGTGGCTATGCCCATCGCGCCACACCCAGCCAGTACTACTATCCAACGACCGGCCTTCAAATATTCTTTATCCGATTTATCAGGCCTGAACTTTTTGTAGTAATCCTCTACGCCAATGGCAGAAAGGCAGTTAAGGTCGGCGCCAAGGCTGGAGATAGCTGCTGAAATTAACGCGGCCAATATCAATCCAACAACGCCGGTAGGCAATTTACTCATAATAAAATAGGGGAAAACGGCATCTGCCTTAATACCTGCCGGTAATGGGTTTTGTTGATAATAGGCAAATAACGCTGTGCCGATGAACATGAATAATGCCCATAGCGGTACCGTTAGTGCCACACCCAATATCGACGCCCTGATAGCCGCTTTATCGGTTTTTGCTGTAAGGTACCGCTGTACCATGGTTTGATCGGTACCATATTTTTGGATGGCATAGAAAACACCGTTGATAGCCATCACGATAAAGGTGAGCTTCTTGAAATTCCAGAAATATGGGCCGAAATTGTTTTTGTGGTTTACACTGGCGATATGCCAGAGTTCGGGAAAGCCACCTTTTATCGAACAGATGAGGATGATGAATGATGCGATACCGCCGCCAATCAGCAGAAAACCCTGCACCACATCTGCCCAGATCACGGCTTCAATCCCCCCAATAAGTGTGATGACAATGATCACAAAGCCTATTACCCAGATAATGGCGAACGTATTGGTATTGGTCATGTTGGAGAGTGCCAGCGCCAGCAGGAAAAATACAGTGCCCATTTTTGAAAAATGGGTTAATACGAAACTGATAGAGCTATAAAAGCGTGCGAACAGGCCAAAGCGCTTTTCAAAATATTCATAGGTACTTACACCTATCACCTCGCGGTAAAGGGGAACTATAAACCATACCATCAGCAATAAAACTATCGGGACCATTAAGCCCTGAACAAGAAGAATCCAGTTAGAGGCAAAGCCTTCGCCTGGGTAGGCCAAAAAGGTTACACTGCTGATGAGCGTTGCCATTAATGACATGCCTATTGCCCATGCCGGGATGGAGCCGCGCGATACGAAATATTTTTTGGTGGAGTTTTGTCCTTTCGAAAACTTAAGACCGATGGTTAATGAAATGGCCAGTGCCAGGGCTATGATGATATAATCTGCCAGGTGCAGGGTTTCATGTTTCATATGCAGGTATAATTATTGGTTGCCCAAACGGGGGCAGGCCAGGGGTAGCTGCCGGGTTTTAAAGTTAAACATAATTGGTTATCGCCCGCTATGCGCATATGAATAACTCCGGGAGCTATTAGTTTTGAGGGATATAACTTTTCGATGTTCAAACGCTCAAGTATGGCCCAGGCGGTTGCTCCGCCCTCAATGAGCAATTCGTGAAGGGAGGTATGATCAATAACCTGTTTTACAATATCCGCCATTTTGTGGCTGAGTAATACCGGGTCTACTTTTATATCCTTTATAAAATCGGGGTTTATAGCAATGATAGCATTATTGCCAGCTACAATGCTCGATGCTACATGACTGGCAAAAAGGCCATGTACATGATCGCCGCTGGTTTCGGCGCAAATGGTGGCCGCAGGTACATAGTGTACCGGGATATTATTGTGTTTACCATCAAGAAGATTCAGCTTACCCTGGTAAAAGGTGCTGCCAAATACAAACAGCCGCCTGCCTGTGGTTTCCGGGTCAGGGATTTCGATCCTTTGCGGAGTTGTTAAGTATTCAAGCAGTATAGTAAACAGATTGGCCGAACCCGCTAAAAGGGTATTGCCATCTGTTTTGCTGATCCAATATTTAAGATCATCCTCATCTTCAGCCCCTCCTATGATAATTCCTGTCGATGGTAGCTTGTCATCCCTTTTTACTAATCGAACCTTTTCATCAGCCCTTAATAACTCAACAATATTTGAGCTTAAGGCGGGGAAGGTTGGATCGTTAGCGAAATTACTAAGATGAATAGGAGCATCGTTATAGTGAAACGTATCGCCTATAAGCTTCTTTGAATGGTGAGGATTTCCGGGTATAATCAAAGCCCTTTTTAAACCTGATGCCGAAAGCTGGCTTTGCAATTCCTCTATAATATGCCCCCGTAAAACTGAATCTATCTTTTTGAAAAGAAACCGGGGTTTTAGTTGCTGTAATTGGACGGTAAGGTCATGAACAATATCCTTTGCTTCATTTACCGCGAGTGAACGTGTATCGGTAGCGATAACAAGCAGGTCGGCATCGCAGTATTCATCAACAGTGGTGCTCACCTCGGTTCTTAATCCGTGGTTAAGGCCAATGCCGGCCAGCTCGGCGGCTCCTGTTAAATCATCTGCAATTACAGCGATCATGGTTTATACTTTTATCTTGTTTTTGCTCAACTGTACCGCCGACTCGATCGCCAGGATCATGGCATCGCTGCTGGCCACGCCTTTGCCTGCAATTTCAAAAGCGGTCCCATGATCAACCGAGGTGCGGATAATAGGCAGTCCCATAGTGATGTTCACGCCTTTCACGCTGTCCATTTGCTGCTTTTCGGCATTCCATTTAAAGCCGGTAAGCTTAAAGGGGATGTGTCCCTGATCGTGGTACATGGCTACCACACCACCATAATACCCGGTTGATGCTTTTGAAAATAAAGTGTCGGCAGGCACAGGGCCTTCTGCATCATAACCTAACTTTAATGCTTCCTGCACTGCAGGGAGGATTTCAAAATCATCTTCAGTACCAAATAAACCAGAGTCACCTGCATGAGGATTAAGCCCGGCTACACCAATCTTCAGGTTTTTCTCGCCCAGGGAAATAAGGCCATCCTGCAATAACTCAATTACTTCAATGATCCGGTCTTTTTTAACCAGGTCGCAAGCCTGCCTTAATGAAACATGAGTTGATACGTGGATCACTTTCATATTATGTTCAACCAGCAGCATGGCATATTTTTTTGTGCCGGTGTAATGGGCATAAATTTCGGTATGCCCGGCAAAATGATGTCCGGCTTCGTTGATGGATTTTTTGTTGATAGGCCCGGTTACTGTAGCGTCAACATCGCCGGCAAGCGCCAGGTCAATAGCTTTTTTAACGGCTTCAAACGAGGCGTTGCCTGCCATAGCCGAGATCTCACCAAAACGCAGTTGTTCCATATCTACATTTTGCAGGTCATATACATCAGGCTTGCCAAACTCAAAGTTCGCGTTGCGGATATCTTTTATGGAGCTTATGCGCGCATCTAAGCCAAGGCGTTTTACGATATCAAAAAACACACCGGTATCACCTATAATTACCGGACGGCAGATCTCATAAAGTCGTTTCGTTAATAAAGCTTTAACGGCTATCTCGGGGCCAATACTGGCCGGATCGCCCATGGTTATGGCTATGATCGGTTTTTCGGCTGTCATTGGTATATTGGTAAGCTAAGATTTTCAACATTGAGCATACGCTGCAGTTTTTTTTGCAGATCTGCGGCTTCGGTTTCGCTAACCTGCAATAAAGGCGGCATCATGTATATACGGCACAATCCTGCGCTTTGCATTAATGATTTTAATGCCGCCAACGACTCGCCCAGCAGGCGTTTGCCCTGGTAAATATCCCCTATCAGGTTGGAATGTCTTTGTAGTTGCAGCGCAGCGGGTTCGTCGTTGTTGTCGGCAGCAACGATCATTTTGTAATAAATATCAGGGAACAGGTTTCCCGTACTTGGCACCAGTCCGTCACTTCCTGTAAATAGCGCATGAGCAGATTGTGCGCCCCAACCTAAAAAGTGGCTGAAATCTTGTCTGTGCGCCCATAACTTCAGTGAATCCTTTAAACGCTCGTGGTTTCGTTCCGAATCTTTGGTGCCAACAATATTTTCGTGGTGGCTTAGTTCATCGAGAAGGTTCAGGTTTATCGATACATTGGTTGTAGCCGGGATGTTGTAAACTATCAGCGGGATAGGTACTTCGTTTGCCAGCGTTTCAAAGTACGTTTTGATTTCGTATTCGGTTAAGGTAAAATAGGCGGGTAAATGGGCTACCGCAACGTCAATACCTTCATCTGCGCAACGTTTGGCCAGGTCAATTGAATCGGCCAGGCAGTTTGATGAGATACCGGCATACAGCAGTCGGCCGGGCTGCCTTATTGAGGCAGCAAGTTTAATGAAATCAAGCTTAAGCTCGTATGATAGCGAAGCTGATTCACCTGTAGTACCCAATATGAACGGCACACCGCCGTAGTTGAAAATATTGTCGAATATTTTTTCAACCGCTTCGTGGTCAAGTTTGTAGTTATTGGTAAGTGGCGTAATTGATGGCACTACCAGTCCATTATATTTCTTTTTTGATTTCATTAGTGTTTTAATAAGCGGCCTCGTAAATGCTAACAGCGTCATCTATGTTCATCGGTCGCGGGTTGTTTTTAAGCAAGCGCGTAATTTTCATGGCATCGGCGGCCATTTGGGGTATGGTGTTTTTATCTATGTCTATTTCTTTCAAGCTTGCGGGGATTCCGCAGTCCTTAATCAGTTGCCTGATCTTTTCAACACCGGCATGAGCGGTTTCAAAATCATTGATACTGCTGTTACAACCCAATGCACGGGCAACAGCGGCGTATCGTTCTGGTGCTGCCGGAATGTTGTATTCCATTACAAAGGGGAGCAGTAAAGCGTTTGACAATCCATGGGCTATATGGTATAAGCTGCCCAACGGATAGGAAAGTGCATGAACACCGGCTGTATTAACGGGGCCCAAACAAAAGCCACCCATTAGACTGCCCATAGACAATTGCGTACGGGCATCTTCATTGGCACCATCGTTTACTGCTTTAACGAGATTGTCGGCTATAAGCCTGATCCCCTCAAGCGCGTACATATCAATGAATGGATGCGCGTGTAAATTGGTATAAGCTTCAAGGCAATGGGTTAACGCGTCAAGACCTGTAGCTGCGGTAACCTCTGCCGGGAGACTGATCATTAAAGCCGGATCAATGATCACCATATCCGGAACCAGGTAGCGGCTGATAATACCCTTTTTCTGATTATCGGCGTCATCTATCAGTATCGCATTGGGCGATGCCTCGCTGCCCGTACCCGCGGTTGTGGGCACGCAAATGAGTTTTTTAGTACGATCTTTAAGTAAGCCAATTCCGGTGATATCTGTCAGGGTTTGGTCATTATCAATCTGCGCGGCTATGAGTTTAGCCACATCAAGTACACTGCCGCCGCCAATGCCTATGATCACATCGGCTTCAGTATGTTTTACAGATGCAAGCAGATCTTCAAAATCCCTGAACGAAGGCTCTTTTACTATCGATGTATCCACGTGAACAGCGGTGCCCGCTTCTTTAAACTGAGCTAAAAGCGATTCAAGTTTAGTTGATAGTGGCCTGATGGTAATGATCAAAGCTGATTTATAGCCATGACCGGAAACCTCGTCAGTTAGTTTTGAAAGCGAGTTTTTGCCAACAATTACCTGGCCCGGAAACCGGATAGTGATGTCGCGATAAGGATGTTCAGTTTGCGGCATATACTTATATATTATAATAGCTGGCCCTGGTTAATTGGTTTTGATATAAAACAAAGATGGATAATGCCGCCTCCCATTTTTATCCAACCGTTATCCAATTATTATACGATATTATCAAAAGGGATATCTGCCGGTAAGTTATTATGATATGATCTGCCTGTAATTTGCTTTAACAGGTAGTTGGAGTAGTAAATAATCGCTAAAATATAAGGAGACGGGGCATGACAGTTCGGCAACTAAAGGCCGGTAACTTAGCAAAAAGTTGAATATAAGGATAAAGGGCCAAGTTTATAAAGGTCGTTTATCTTTTAATGCTTATATTCATCGGTGGCCAAACCGCCATCTCCTAATTATAAATCATCCGGCTAAACTCCGGTATTTTTTAATATTTCTGTTAACCAATTAAATACATATCTCCATGAAAGTAGTAAAAACGTTAGGACAATTTATTATAGAGAAACAAGCAGATTTCCCTTTTGCCAAAGGCGAACTGTCAAGGCTTTTGCGGGATATAGGCATTGCCGCTAAAATTGTTAACCGCGAGATTAGTAAAGCAGGACTTATCGATATCATAGGCGAAACCGATTCTGTGAACTCCCATGGTGAACGTCAGAAAAAGATGGATGTTTATGCCAATGAACAATTCATTTCGGCATTGCGCAGTGGTGGTGAATGCTGCGTTGTGGCTTCTGAAGAGAATGATGAACATATCCTGATAGAATCAGAGATCTCAAAACATGCCAAATATATTGTGGCGATTGACCCGCTTGATGGCTCATCAAATATTGATGTGAATGTAAGTGTGGGCACCATATTTTCTATCTATCGCCGTAAATCAACCGAAGGTGCAGCTAAACTGGAAGATGTATTGCAAAAAGGTACTGAGCAGGTAGCGGCCGGTTATGTAATTTACGGCTCATCAACAATGCTGGTTTATACAACTGGCAAAGGAGTTAACGGCTTTACACTTGATCCATCAATAGGCGAGTTTTGCCTGTCGCACGCTGATATTAAAATGCCTAAGGATGGCTATATTTATTCTATTAATGAGGGGTATTATACCCATTTCCCTTTAGGCGTAAAAAAATATATTAAATATTGTCAGGTTGAAGATATCGCTACCAACCGTCCGTACACTTCAAGGTACACAGGTTCAATGATTGCGGATATCCATCGCAACCTGATTAAAGGCGGAATCTTTTTATATCCAACTACCGCGCAATATCCAAATGGCAAACTAAGACTAGTTTATGAATGCAACCCAATGGCCTTTATTATTGAGCAGGCGGGTGGTTTAGCGTCTACAGGTTATGAGCGGATCCTTGATTTGGATGTTAATGAACTTCACCAGCGCTCGGCTATTTTTATCGGTTCAGAAAATATGGTTAAGCGGGCCGAAGATTTTATGCTGGCCTTTTCTTCGCAACAGTCAGCCATAACCCAACATAAACAGGTTATTTAGTTAGCAAAGAGCTTCTGTTTACAGTTTGGTTATTATCGGGCTGATAAATGAAGTTATTTTATGCGCTTTGATATAAAAATTAGGTAAGACTAATTTTTTTTATTTGTTTTGCATGTTGTTTACAATATGCCAAAGCGAATGAAGGTGTTGTTTTTACTGTCTCTTTTGTTAATGCCGGTAGTGGTTTTTGCCCAGCATGGTTCCCTCAGGGGAAAGCTTACCGCGGGTAGTGAACCGCTTTCTTTTGCTACCGTTGCCCTTTTCGGAACTTCTATTGGGGGTACAACAAATGATAAGGGTTATTACCATTTGAAAAACGTTCCGGCAGGTACATACACGGTTGTGTTTTCTAATGTCGGGTATGTAACCGGGCGTTACAATGTAAGCGTAAAACCGGAGGAAGCTACCGTATTGAATGGTAATCTCCAGGAAAGCAGTTCTAAATTGAATGAAGTAACTGTGACTGGAGTATCCCGGAAAACAGAATTAAGAAGTAATCCCATACCTATCGCGGTAATGACCCGGAAAGAGATGGATCAGAATGTAAATAACAACATTATTGATGCTATAGTAAAAGGGGTGCCGGGGGTTAACGCGGTTACTACCGGACCTAATATCTCCAAGCCATTTATCAGGGGATTGGGCTACAATCGAGTTTTAACTTTGTATGATGGTGTGCGACAGGAAGGACAGCAATGGGGCGATGAACACGGTATTGAGATAGACCAGTACGGTATTGGTCGCGCAGAAGTAGTGAAAGGGCCGGCAAGTTTAACTTATGGCTCAGATGCATTGGCAGGCGTGATCAACATGATCCCATATCTGCTGGTTGGCGAAAATAATGTTTTGAGAGGTGACTATACCGCCGATTACCATACCAATAATGGCATGATCGGCACCTCGCTGGGCTTGTCATACAAAAAGAACGATTGGGGATACGCCTTCCGGGCAACTGCGAAAGCAGCGCATGATTATCATAATAGTGTTGATGGTTATGTGTATAACACAGGTTTCCGGGAGTTCAATTTATCGGGTATGGCCAGGGTTGATAAAAATTGGGGGTACTCGCAAATTGCTGCAACTGTTTACGACAACCGGCAGGAGATTCCCGATGGCAGCAGGGACTCGCTTACAAGGCAGTTTACTAAGCAAGTAGCCGAAAGTAGTACCGACAATATTAGGAACAGGCCAATTGTAAGTGATGGCGAGTTAAGATCATACAGTATAACTCCGCTGCACCAGCGTATTCAGCATTACCGGATCTATTCGCATAATGAATTTAAATTGGGCGAAGGTAGTAGCATCAACGCTTCGCTTGGTTTACAAAAAAGCATCCGCAGGGAATATAACCACCCTACATTGCCTGATCAGCCGGGTTTGTATGTGATGCTCAATACTCTTAATTACGATTTTAAATATAACCTGCCGGCTATTGCAGGTATAGAAAGTAGCCTCGGCTTAAATGGTATGTACCAGGCCAACCGCAGCAAGGCTGCGACAGATTTTCCGATCCCGGATTATAACCTGTTTGATGCCGGGGCTTTTCTGTTCGCCAAAAAGACTATTGGGAAAGTTGATATCTCGGGTGGCATCAGGTATGATAACAGGCACATCCGCTGGAACGATTTTTATGTGGGGCCAAACTCCAAAAACGGGTTTGAGCAGCATTTGAAATTACCGGATACCGCAAGCGCCCATTTACAGTTTCCGGCTTTTAGACATGTTTACCAGGGTGTTTCGGGTAGTTTGGGAATAACCTATAATATCAGCGAACGCTTATTGTTTAAAGCCAACATCGCGCGCGGATACCGTGCCCCTAATATCACCGAGATAGGTTCAAACGGGCTCGACCCGGGTGCACATATCGTGTATTTAGGCAACCGCAGCTTCAACCCTGAATTTAGTTTACAGGAAGATCTGGGCTTCATCGCCTACCTGAAAGATGTTGACTTGATCGCCGAGTTATTCAATAATCATATCAACAATTACATTTACCAGGCTAAACTTACTGATGCCAATGGCAATCCTGTGGTGATTGTACCGGGTAACAGCACTTATCAATACCAGCAAAGCAGTGCCCGCTTGTATGGGGCCGAGTTTACGCTAAATGTGCATCCCCAAAATGTTAAATGGCTGGCTTTTAACAACAGCCTGGCTTATGTAACGGGAATCAACGGCAATAAACAGCTTATTGATGAATCTAACGGCGCAGCTAAATATCTGCCATTTATCCCGCCACTGCATATCCGGTCGGAGTTTAAGGCCAGTTTGCAGAAAGCGTATGGTGCTTTTTCGAAGATTTACTTTAAGGCTGAAATGGATGCTTACACCACGCAGAACCGATTTTATGCTTTGGATAATACGGAGACGGCTACACCCGGCTACGCCTTGTTTAATATTGGAGCAGGCGTTACTATCAAAAATAAATCGGACAAACCTGTTTGCGAATTTTTTTTACAGGTGGATAATTTGTTTGATAAAGCCTATCAATCCAACCTCAACCGTTTAAAGTATTTTGAATATTACCAGTCATCGCCAAACGGGCACCTGGGTATTTATAATATCGGGCGAAATATCAGTTTTAAAGCTGTTTTTCCTTTTTGATTTATTTTTAATGAAATATGGCTTTTTTTGTTTTTATTGCCTTGAGTTTCTGCACATCATGTAAGCGTGCGATAATAACTTTGAAATTCATTGATTAACGTCCCATCCCCTGATGTATACAAGCAAATTCGCCGTTCTGAATGCTCTTGTAAAATATAGAATGCGGTTGAACCTCAGGGTCCTCTGCGAGAGACCCTAAGGGGACGTGAAAGTGTGCGATAATGATTTCAAAATTTATCGGGCGATGTGCCTAAAACTCAATAATCATAAAAACATCTAAAGTAAATGGTTTATAAAACGAAGATTTTCATTTGTATGCTGCTGTGTGGCATATGCGGTGGGATGATCAGCGCTCAGGCACAATTGCAAGTGCCGGCTTCTTATGCTTTAATTAAACGGGTGGTGCCCGGTTATGCACAAAATTTTGTTGTTCAACCGCTTTCTGAAAATGAAGCCAAAGATGTTTTTGAAGTAGAAGGTGCTAAAGGCAAAATTGTACTCAGGGGCAATAATGGTATCGCAGTGGCGTCGGCCTTATACTATTATCTCACCGAATATGCACATTGCCAAATCACCTGGAACGGTACAAATCTGAAGCTTCCTGTAAAGTTGCCTATGCCGGCCAAAAGGATTCATAAAACCACGCCTTACCAATACCGGTACTACCTTAACTATTGCACCTATAGCTACAGTATGAGCTGGTGGGACTGGAAACGGTGGGAAAAGGAAATTGACTGGATGGCCTTGCACGGCATCAATATGCCGCTGGCCATAACCGGGCAGGAATACGTATGGGATAAAGTTTATAAAGGCATGGGCTTTAACAATAAAGATATGCAGGACTTTTTTACCGGCCCCGCATATTTTGGCTGGTTTTATATGGGCAATATAGATAAATGGGACGGCCCGCTGCCCGCAAGCTGGATAACCAGTCACCGGGATTTGCAGATCAAAATATTGCAGCGCGAACGCGAACTGGGGATAAAACCAGTACTTCCGGCATTTACAGGTCACGTGCCGGCATCGTTTAAAAAACATTTCCCGAATGCTAAGCTAAAGCAAACCAACTGGAACAACGGCTTTGCCGATACATATATCCTTGATTCGGAAGACCCGCTATTTGCGGAGATCGGTAAAAAATTTATACAGGAACAAACCAAGGTTTATTGCACAGATCATTTATACTCTGCCGATACTTTTAACGAGAATGAGCCGCCATCAAACGATCCTAAATTTCTTTCGGAACTAAGCGCGAGAGTTTATGACGGTATGAAAGGGGCTGATCCGAAAGCTGTTTGGGTAATGCAGGGCTGGTTATTTTTTAGCGACCGCAAATTCTGGCAAAACGAACAGATCAAAGCGCTACTGAATGCTGTACCTGATGATCATATGATCGTACTTGACCTCAATACCGATTATGAACCGATATGGAAACGGACTGAAGCATTTTACGGCAAACCCTGGATCTGGAACATGCTGCATAACTACGGCGGGAACAATAGTTTGTTTGGCAGGATAGAGGCAGTAGCTACGCAGCCGGCGCAGGCCCTTAATGATCCTAAATCGGGGAAAATGGTGGGGATTGGCTTAACCATGGAAGCTATTGAACAAACCCCTGTGCTTTATGAGTTAATGACGCAACATACCTGGCAAAACAAACCCGTTGATCTCGATCAATGGCTGCCGGAGTACTTATTTAATCGTTATGGTGTAAAAAGCAAGGATGCGCTTGATGCCTGGCAAACGCTACGGGGTACCGTTTTTAATGGCAAGGATATCCGTGACGGGGCCGAATCGATCATTACCGGCAGGCCAACGCTTGATTCGGCCGCGATATGGACACGCACACGTTTAAACTACAATCGTAAAGACCTGCTACCGGCCTGGGATAAAATGATAGCAGCTATACCTGCATGCAAACAAAGCAGCGGTTTTAACTACGACCTGGTTGATGTTACGCGGCAAGTATTGGCTAATTACGGCAGGCCGATCCAGCTAAAATGGATTAAGGCTTATCATGATAAAGATGAAAAGGCTTTTGATAAGTATGCTACCGAATACCTTACCCTGATCAGCGATATGGACAGGCTGCTGGCCACCCGCAAGGATTTTATGCTGGGCCCCTGGATAGCTGATGCCCGCAACTGGGGAACTACCCCTGCCGAAAAAGCGCTTTACGAAAAAAATGCCCGTAACCTGATAACACTTTGGGGCGATGCCGATAGCCCGCTGCATGAATATTCATGCAGGCAGTGGAGTGGATTGCTTAATGACTTTTATAAAGTGCGCTGGCAAAAATTTTTCGATCTGTTGAAAGGATCAATAAAAACGGGTAAAGAACCTGACTTTAAACTATTTAATAAATCAATAAGCAACTGGGAATGGCAATGGGTTAATTCGTCCAAAACTTATCCCGTTGTTCCTGCCGGAAGCAGCGCTGTTGTTGCCAAACAGCTTTATGAAAAATACAGGACAAACATGGGTAACGATCTTAAGTAATGGATACATCAACAGCTAAATCTGCAACTACCATTGTAAAGCCGGCAAGGTTATTATCGTTGGACGCCCTTCGTGGGTTTGATATGTTTTGGATCATGAGTGGGGAAGGGGTAGTGCACGCCCTTGCGAAAGCCACCGGCTGGCCGCTCCTGGTGTGGATGTCGGGGCAATTGCATCATACCGAATGGAATGGGATCACCTTTTATGATATGATCTTTCCATTGTTTTTGTTTATTGCCGGGGTTTCCATGCCTTATTCTATGGGCAATAAAGTTGCTAAACACGGGGTGGCTTATCCGTATCTGTTACCGTCCTCAGCCAAAGGTGAAATTTATCGTTCCATGATCAGGCGCACCATTATCCTGTTGTTTTTAGGCGTGGTTGTTAATGGTTTGTTTAAGTTTAACGGTTTGGAGAATACCCGGTTTGCCAGTGTGCTTGGGCGTATCGGCTTGGCCTGGTTTTTTGCCGGGGTAATTTATCTGAATTTTAGTACCCGGGGACAAATTTTATGGTTTGGTGTTTTACTGCTGGGCTATTGGGCGGCTATGGAACTGATCCCTGTACCTGGTTACGGTGCAGGGGTTTTAACCATGAACGGCAGCCTTGAATCCTATATTGATCGTTTATTACTTCCCGGCCGCCTGCATGATAAAGTGCATGATCCTGAGGGTATACTATCTACCATTCCGGCTATTGGTACCGCTATGCTGGGGATTTTTACAGGCCAGTTCCTGAAGCTGGAATCTGCAAAATGGCCAATGTGGAAAAAGGGTGTTTGTTTATTAGCAGCCGGTATTTTATTTATCGGGTTAGGGATGCTTTGGAATCTTGCTTTCCCCATCAATAAACGTTTATGGACAAGTTCGTTTGTAATGTTTGTAGGTGGATGGAGCCTGATTTTCCTGTCTGTATTTTACCTCGTGATTGACGTTGCCGGATACAAAAAATGGGCATTCCCTTTTGTGCTCATCGGGGTAAACTCTATCCTGATCTACCTGGCATCTGAAGGGATGGTTGATTTTCAGCATACAGCTAATTTTTTGTTCGGGGGAATAATAAGTCATCTTGCTCAAAGCTGGCAACCGGTGTGGGCCGCTATATCTATTGTATTTGTACAGCTTGCTTTGTTGTACTTTTTATACCGAAATAAGATTTTCCTGAAAATATAAACTAAGAAGCTGTTTGAATGTAGAGACACATAATTGCGTCTCCCGCATGCAAGGTCAAAGTAGTTTGAATTCTTTCAACGGCTCTCGTAGGTTTAAATTTTCCCTTAAAGATGCATTGTTGTTTAATCTGCAATGCGTGTTGTTTTGCCCCTCTGGGGCAAAGGATATTTCTATAATTTTTTATGCTACAAACCTTTTGCACCTCTGGTGCACTTGTCCTTAAGAACATCTCAATTAATATCATTTGTCAAATTATAAAAATCCCCCTCTGGTGCACCTGTCCTTAAGTACATTTCAATTAGTATCGTTTATCAGTTTATAAAAATCCCCCAGAAGGGGAAAAGGGTTGTAGTAGACAATTTTCAACCTCTTATCCGAACCCCAGAGGGGTTCAACTTACGCTGGTTACTCAATTAGCTATAGCCATTTGACTATTAATTTGTAAGCTAACTTGAGTCTGCGAGTGACGAAATCAGAAAAATAATTAAGATAAAATCGTATTAAATTAGTTAATTGTTAAAATAACACTTAATATTGAATTGTTTTTACCTTTATTATGACCAGGCGCATACTTTTCTTGTTTACACTTGTTTTGATTGGCACAGCTTCACGCGCGCAAAAACAAATGATCCCAAATCCAATAACCAGGGGATACTTCGCCGATCCTACTATTGTGAAAGATAAAGGCCGCTATTTCATTTATACCACAATAGATCCCTGGGGCGATAAAGAACTGGCCGTGCTGGAAACTGCCGACTTTATAAAATTCACGCGCCATCATATCAACTGGCCAACCAAACAAATATGCACCACTCCAGCCTCGCTCAATGAAATGGTTTGGGCGCCATCTGTAGTAAAAGGAAAGGATAGCAAATTTTACATGTATGTAGCCGTGGGCGGTGAAGTTTGGGGAGGTGTAAGCGATACACCGCTTGGTCCATGGAAAAATTTAAAGAGCGACAATACGCCTATGGTAAAATCTACAGATTACCCGCAGGTGCATAATATCGACCCGGATTGCTTTATTGATACCGACGGCAGCGCTTATTTGTATTGGGGATCTGGGTATAAATGGATCAACGGGCATTGTATGGCTGTAAAGCTAAAGGGCGATATGGTTTCGTTTGATGGAATGCCAAAAGATATCACCACGCCTCATTTTTTTGAAGGTGCGCATATGATTAAACGTAATCAAACTTATTACCTCATGTTTTCGGAGGGTAAGGCCATTGATGCTACTTACCAGGTGGGTTACGCCAAAGGGACCAGTCCGCTGGGCCCTTTCCTTGAGGATGAGCACAGGGTTATATTGAACACATCTGCCGATAGTACCGTGATTGGCCCAGGCCACCATGCCACCTTTGTTGAAAAAGGACAGCGCTATATTTTATATCACCGCATTTTTCCGCAAAAGGAATCATTTGTGTTGAGGCAGCTGTGTTTGGATAGTTTAAATTTTGATGCGGATGGTAATATCAAAAAGGTAAGCACCAAAGGAGTACAAAAGTTCAATTAACCTTATAACCTGTTATGATGAAAAAAATAGGCCGTGCCGCGCTGTTATTAATACCGGCATTTAGCTGGTTTGGCGCTTTGGCGCAACAAAAAGCCGATGTCACAAAACCTAAGAAGATCAGTCCTGATCTTTTCGGGATCTTTTTTGAAGATTTAAGTTATGCCGCCGATGGAGGCCTTTATGCCGAACTTATCCAGAACCGCTCATTTGAATATAACCCGGCCGATAACCGCGACTGGAATTCGATGACCGCCTGGAAATACCAAACAGATGGGTTTGGTTATGGTACCATTTCTGTAGAAACGGCTGCCCCGGTACATCCCAATAACCCGCACTACATTTTACTTGATATTCAGGATGAAGGGCAAAAAGGAGTGGGGCTCGAAAATTCAGGGTTTGATGGGATCCCTGTAAAAGAGGGTAAAAACTACGATTTTTCGGTTTTTTTAAATGTGATTTCAGATCAGTCTTTACCCGTAAAGGTTGCTCTGGTTGACCGCAAGGGTAAAGAATTAGGCTCTTCTTCATTTACGACATCTGATAAAGGCTGGAAAAAATATGCGGAACAAATTCATGTGAATTTTGATAATGATAGTGCCAAACTGGTATTATTGATTAAAGCGAAAGGAAAGATCGGGATAGATATGGTATCATTGTTCCCGGAGGAAACTTTTAAGAATCATAAAAATGGATTACGGGCAGACCTGGCGCAGGTTATTGCCGATATAAAACCAAAGTTTATGCGTTTTCCCGGTGGCTGCCTTACCCATGGTGATGGCATTGCCAATATTTATCGCTGGAAAAATACCATCGGCCCGGTTGAGCAAAGGGTTGAACAACGAAATATCTGGAACTATCACCAGACGGCAGGTTTGGGTTATTTTGAATATTTTCAATTTTGTGAGGATATAGGGGCAAAGCCCGTTCCTGTACTTGCAGCAGGAGTGAGCTGTCAAAACTCTGGCGGTACGTGGAGGATAGGTTCTACCGGGCAAAAAGGTATCCCGATGGAAGAAATGAAAGCTTATGTACAGGATGTACTCGATCTGGTAGAATATGCCAACGGGCCCGTTACATCTACCTGGGGCGCAAAACGTGCCGCGGCGGGTCATCCGGCACCTTTTAACCTGGAATACCTTGGTATAGGTAATGAAGATAAGATCACCGGCGTATTTGAAGAGCGTTTCAGGATGATCTATGATGCAGTGCACAAAGCCCATCCCGAAATTAAAATCATCGGTACGGTTGGGCCAAGTCCGAAGGGCGAAGATTTTGATAAAGGCTGGAAGTTGGCCGATCAGCTTTCGGTTGGTATTGTTGATGAGCATTATTATGAAAAGCCGCAATGGTTTTTAAAAAATACCCAGCGTTATGATGCATACAACAGGCTCAGGTCAAAAGTTTATATAGGAGAATATGCTTCCTGGGGCAATACCTTGTTTAATGCCTTATCAGAAGCGGTTTACATGACCAGTTTAGAACGTAACGGAGACGTGGTTAGAATGGCGTCATATGCACCGCTTATTGCCCGGATAGGCCATACTTCATGGAACCCCAATTTGATATATTTTAATGGTAGCAAGGTTTTCCCAACGGTAAACTATTATGTTCAGCAGCAGTTTGCTGCCAATTCGGGTAATGAGTATTTACCGGATGTAATAAAATTGAAAGGCGAAAAAGCGGCTCTTGACACCACGGCAGGCGTTTCAACCGTGTGCGACTCTGTGACTGGGGATCTGATCCTGAAAATTGCCAATGCCGGTAATGCTCCTGTTTCGGGAGAGGCAGATCTGTCAAAAATTGGTCAGCTACCCAAATCGGCAACAGTCACTGTTATTACAGGCAATCCGGACGTGAAGAATTCTGCCGATAATTCGCAAGCCATCGTCCCACAATCATCAGTAATAAAATTGCAAAAGAAGTGGGCTTTCACCGTACCTGCCTATTCATTGACGGTTGTCAGAATTAGCGGCAGAGAGATAGAAAAGCACAAATAATTATCCTGAATATTCGAAAAAAACAAACCAATTATACATGAAAAAAATAGTTTTACTGGGCGTTTTGGTCAGCTTTTACACGGCGGTCATGGCACAGTCGCAGCAAAAATTCAGCGCCTACCTGTTTACTTATTTCACAGGGAGCAAAGGTGGCGAAGAAATTCGTTTTGCTTTGAGTAACGATGGTTATCATTTCCGTGCGCTGAATAACAATCGCCCGGTTTTGAATTCGGCCGATATCAGCGCTACCGGCGGTGTTCGCGATCCGCACATCATGCGTGCTGCCGACGGTAAAACTTTTTATATGGTTGCCACAGACATGAACACCGAAAAATATGGCTGGGGACCGGATTATTCTATGGTATTGCTCAAATCAACCGACTTGGTACACTGGAGTTCGAAAACAATTGATATCACCAAACTTTATGAAAAATTTGCGGGTGTGAACAGGGTATGGGCACCGCAAACCATTTATGATCCGCAGAAGAAACAGTATATGATCTACTGGTCGATGCGTTTTGGCGAAGAGGCAGACAAGATCTATTATGCTTATGCCAATAAAGATTTTACAGGCCTTACAACCGAGCCTAAACAGCTTTTCTTTAAGCCGGATGGCGGTGCCTGTATAGACGGGGATATTGTTTATAAAAACAATAAATACTACCTGTTTTTCAAAACAGAGGGATCAGGTGCAGGTATAAAAATAGCCGTATCGAATAAGCTAACTTCTGGCTATGTATTGCGTGATAAATACGTACAGCAAACCAAAGACCCGGTAGAAGGGGCGGGTACTTTTAAATTAAACGATGGCAGCGGTTATATTTTGATGTATGACCTATATACACAAGGTAAATACCAATTTACCAGGACAACCGATCTTGAAAACTTTAAACTGATTGACGACGAGGTGTCCATGAATTTCCATCCGCGCCATGGTACGGTGATGCCTATAACTTCAAAGGAAGCGGCGGCATTAACTGCCAAATGGGAGACGGCTGAAGATGTCATACTTTCGCCACTTAACAAGCAGATTAAAACCATCAATATTGTTTTAGATACGGCGAACCATAAAGCTCACCTGCCTGTAATGCCGGGTACTGATTTAAAATCATTTGATCCTCATTTTACCTTGTTTCCAGGTGTTACTATCAGCCCGGCAAAACCACAGGATTTTACCAAAGGCCCGGTTAAATATTCTGTAACTATAGCAGGTAAAAAAGCGCAGGTTTTTGAGGTTACTGCCCAGGAAACCCATAACCCGGCTATTGCAGGATACTATGCCGATCCGGAGATCCTGTACGCCGAAAAAACAGGCAAATTCTATATTTATCCTACCAGCGACGGCTTTGATGGTTGGTCGGGCAAGTATTTTAAGGCTTTTTCTTCAGATGATATGGTGAACTGGAAAGATGAGGGTAAAATTCTTGATTTGCCGCAGGATGTGAGCTGGGCAAAAAAGAATGCCTGGGCTCCTTGTATCATCGAAAAAAAGATTGGCAACGAGTATAAATATTTCTACTATTTTGCCGCCGCTCAAAAAATAGGGGTGGCAACGGCAAATGACCCGGCTGGGCCATTTACAGATTCGGGTAAACCTTTAGTGGCACAATTGCCTGAAGGTGTTAAAGGCGGACAGCAGATTGACGCCGATGTTTTTGCCGATCCGCAAACAGGTAAAAACTATTTGTACTGGGGCAATGGCTATATGGCAGTGGCCGAGTTAAACGATGATATGATTTCATTAAAACCGGGTACTACCAAAATCCTTACTCCTTACTCGCATTATAACGAAGGTACATACGTGTTTTACCGCAATGGAACTTATTACTTCATGTGGTCTGAAAATGATACCCGGAGCCCTAATTATAGTGTGCATTATGGTACTTCTAAATCTCCACTTGGGCCAATAGAGGTTCCGGAGCAAAATACAGTTATCGCCAAAGATGCAGCAAAAGGTATTTACGGTACCGGCCATAACTCAGTGATCCAGATCCCGGGTACCGATGAATGGTATATTGTTTATCACCGGTTCAACTACCCCAAAGGCATTACCATGGGCGATGCCGCAGGATACAACCGTGAGGTATGTATTGATAAAATGGAATTTGATGGCAATGGATTGATCAAACAGGTACCCCCTACACATGAAGGTATAAAACCTGTACAGGTTAAAAAGTAACCTCGGTTTATATAAATAATGGTATAGCTGCTATGTGAACGTATTGAAGGTTCACATGGCAGCTTTTGTTTTATATAAAATTAAACACGTATTAGCTTTAAGCTTTGTGCCTTCCGCTTTAAGCTACTAAAAATATGTTCCGTTTTTTACAATTTGACGACTTCGTTGTATCCTATATTTGTAATCATGGTTTTCAAAGAGATGCTTCCGGAGCCAAGGCTGCAGCCTTACATCAAGTGCTTCTATCTGTATGAATCTGATTCGGACAGAAGCTACGATGATATTGTGTTCCCGAGCGGTACCATGGAGGTAATCTTTAACCTCGGTGCCGGAAATTGGAAATCAAAGAAAGGTGATACATTTTTTACCACTCCTCCAGTTGAACTTTGGGGCCAGATCACTAAACCTTTGCCCATTCAATCTGTAGGGCGCAATATTATGCTCGGCTTCCGTTTTTACCCGCATTCGGCTGCTTACTTTTTTGATGAAAATGTATCAGAATTTAACAACGAAATTGTTGATGCCACGCACGTATTCGGACCTAAATTAAGAACGCTTTATTTAAAATTATTGGAGACCGCCGACCTGAATGCGAAGGTGGCCATGATTGAAGATTATTTGCGGAGCCGTTTATCGGCAACCGAAAAAAAGCATTCGAAGATCAAATTTATCGGGGATATTGTCAGTAGTCTTAAAAAGAATTACAGCAACGATAATATCCTGTCTATTTCCAGCCGTTATAACATTTCCTCACGGCACCTTAATACCCTTTTTTCGCAGTATACAGGTTTACCGCCAAAATTATTTTACAAAATAAACCGCTTTCAGCATAGCCTTAACCTGGTTAGCGCTAATGAAGAAAAGCTAACGAATGTAGCCTACAGCGCCGGTTATTTTGACCAGGCACATTTTATAAAGGAATTTAAGCTTTTTACAGGTTTTACACCTAACTCATTTGCTGCTCAGGCGTCGCCTATAAACCAGGCGTTAGCGGGCAGTTAATACTCTTCCGTTTTATACAATTTTGGGCTATTCGAGCCACATAGTTTTGCTGATATAAAAAAAACAACAAAATGAAATCAGCAAAAACACCACAGGAGGTGCACGCGGTACTTGCAGCCGCTTTTAACACCAAAGATGTAAATGTAGTTATGAATGTGTATGATGCCAACGGTATTATTTTTCCCGAGCCGGGAAAAGAAGTATCAGGCAAGGCTCAATTTGAACAGGCCGTTAAAAGCATCTGTGCGGTTCCGGGAGTAATGGAAATCAAAACCGTTTACTGTCTGCAATCGGGCGATGTAGCGGTAGGCCGGTCGGAGTGGAGCGTCACCGACAATGGCAAAACACAGATTGCCGCAAAAGGGATAGAGTTAATGAAACAACAACCCGACGGCAGCTGGAAAATTGTCATCGATCATGCATTCGGAGCTGAGGCTAATCTCGTAGCCTGATTTTCTCTATCTGAAACAAAAAATGACCGGATTTATCCGGCCATTTTTTGTTTCACCTTTCACTAATCTCTTCCGTTTTATACAATTTTTAGAAAAGCGCCCAGCCTAATTTTGAGAATAAAATAAAAACAAGAACATGAAAAATAGATTCAATGAATTTTTAGCCCTGCATCATCAAACCGAACCTTTACAAGTTGGCAATGTATGGAATGCACAAAGCGCCCAGGTTTATGATAAATTAAATTTTAAAGCAATCGGCACATCAAGCGTGGCTGTTGCCAGCTCATTAGGCTTTGCAGATGGCGAAGAGATGAGTTTTGAGGATTACCTTTTTGTTGTTAAACGCATAGCTGCAACAACATCAGCCATGCTAACAGTCGACCTTGAAGGTGGTTATGGCGAAACACCGGAGGCTATCTGCAGTAACATCACAAAACTATATAATATTGGTGTTGTAGGTATCAATATAGAGGATTCGATAGTGGTGAATGGCCAGCGAAGTATTGTTGATGCCGAAGGCTTTGCCACAAAACTTAAACAGATAACTTCATTGTTAACCGCCACAGGGGTAGAGGTATTTATAAATGTAAGGACCGATTCCTTTCTGCTTGGCTTACCAAACGCACTGGAAGATGCTTTAACCCGTACTAAACTTTACCAGGATGCGGGTGTGCATGGTTTGTTTTTTCCGTGCATTACCCAAATAGCAGATATTGAAAAAATAACGGCCTTATCGCGCCTCCCGGTTAGCGTAATGTGTATGCCCGGCCTTCCGGATTTTAGAGCGTTGCAAAATGCAGGCATTAAAAGGATTAGCGCAGGCCCATTTTTGAATATGAACATCTACCGGTCACTGGAAAATTTGATCGAAAAAATAACAGCCGAAAATAGCTTTGCAGCCCTTTTTAACGGGACTGCCAGTTAACAGGCGAATAAAGTGCTAAATAATTAAAAACCTAATTGCCTTGTTTCACCTTATTATAAGATAGTTTAATAATCTACAAAATAAGTTTAGGTTAAAGTCCCGGCAGCGAACGTTAGGGACTTTTTGTTGTTATGGAATTTATCTTCAAAAAGTTTCAGCTACTCCAATCAGTAAACAAATTCTGTAAATAAGCCTGCAGAATTTTAAAGTGTTAATTCATTTTATCGCAATAATTATATAAAGTCTATGGTTTTAGTAGAATTTATATATATTTGCATCGTCAAATCGGTTCTTTGAATATTTTAATTATCAAGAAAGACTGAGGGAAAGGCCCTGTGATGTCTTAGCAACCTGTAAGCCCACTGTTATAAAGGTGCTAATTCCTGTCTGCCCAAAATAGGGTAGAAAAGATAATGTAATACGCTATGGCCTTGTATAGTGCAAGGTGTTGTATACTTCTTTTCCCTCTTCATTTTTCTTGCTAATTAAAATATTGAAAATATCACCGGGATGATATTACGGTTTAACCTGTATAGCAATGAACATTAAACAATTACTTTTTACCTGTTTGCTTTTCATAACAACATTGCCGGCTGTTGCGCAGATCACCAAGGCAATTGATCCGACAGCTGACGACCGCGGTTATATCATAAAAACCGGTGATCTTGCTCCTGCCGATTTTGAGCTCGTATTGACCAATGGTACAAAAACTTCTTTAACGAAGTTGCATGGTAAGGTGGTTATCCTGCAGTTTACCGCAAGCTGGTGCAGCGTATACAGAGAAGAAATACCGCATTTGGAAAAAGAGATCTGGCAGGCTTATAAAGATAAAGGCCTTGTGTTAATAGGCGTTGACCGCGATGAACCGCTCAACAAAGTAAAAAGTTTTCACCAGGTCATGAATATAAGCTATCCGTTGGCACTCGATCCTGGTGCTGAGATTTTTGGCCGGTTTGCCAGCAAAAAGAGCGGTGTTACCCGCAATGTGGTTATCGATCGGGATGGGAAAATTGTTTACCTCACCCGCTTGTACGATAAACAGGAATTTGCGTCCATGTTAAAAGCTGTGGACGCTTTGGTAAACAACAAAACAGCGTCCATCAATTAAAAAGAATCTATCAGTACTTATTTAATACCCGTTTTATGAAAACAGAATCTACTTTTTTACACAAGAAAACTTTCGTTTCGGAAAGCCAGTCAATCTGCAAATCCTTCTGTCTCAATATGCAAAGCATGCATTGTTGCTGTTAATCATTTACAGCATGCATGGTGTTTAAATGCGGGCTTGCTGCAGTTTGTCTTAGCTTAATAATT
Organism: Mucilaginibacter rubeus; assembly: GCF_014643835.1. Classification (GTDB taxonomy): domain Bacteria; phylum Bacteroidota; class Bacteroidia; order Sphingobacteriales; family Sphingobacteriaceae; genus Mucilaginibacter; species Mucilaginibacter rubeus. The sequence goes on from NZ_BMKD01000003.1 coordinate 282,967, forward strand.
ACCATCCCCTAATCAATTCTTTACAGTTACGATAGGCTTATGAGCCGGGCAAATTATGCCCGCTAAGGCGATAGCCATGTCTTTTGTACCGGTAAAGGCATCAAAAATTAATCTCAATTATTAATTATCATGTTAAAAATTTACAAGCTATTACTGGCAATTATATTGCCTTTTATTCTCGTCCAGACGGTTGCGGGGCAATCCGTTAAAATAAGCGGGGAGGTAACCGCCAAATCCGATGGGTTGCCGTTGCCGGGTGTCAGCGTATCTGTTAAAGGTAAAACCACGGGCGCACAAACCAATGTTGATGGTAAGTTTATCATCAACGCCAATGTTAATGATGTGCTTAGGGTTAGCTACATTGGCTTTACAACCCAGGAGATCCCGATTACGCAAGGAATAACTACCTTAAACGTGGTTTTGGTTGAAGCACCAAATTCTCTGAATGAGGTAGTGATAACGGCCCTCAATATCTCAAAGGATAAAAAATCGCTGGGATATGCGGTACAAGGGCTTAAATCGAAAGATATTTCTGAGGCAAAGGAAACCAACTTTGTAAACGCGCTGGCCGGTAAAATTGCCGGTGTGCAGGTTACCAACAGCCAGGGCGATATGGGTTCATCACGTATCGTTATCCGTGGTGAAACTTCTATCACTAAAGATAATCAGCCTTTGTTTGTAGTTGACGGGGTTATTGTTGATAATACCCAGTTTTTAGGATCTGGTGGTTCAAGGGATTTCGCTAATGCCCTCTCTGATCTCAATTCTGAAGACATAGAGTCGCTAAGCGTGTTAAAAGGCCCGAATGCTGCAGCCTTATACGGTTCACGCGCGGCAGCAGGCGTTATCCTTATTCGTACCAAAACAGGTAAAGGAGCAAAAGGGCTTGGGGTTACCATTAACTCTAATACCAGCTTTTCAAATGTGCAGGTATTACCCAAATATCAAAATGAATACGGCCAGGGTTCAAATGGTAAATTCAGTTATGTTGACGGTAAGGGCGGTGGCGTTAACGATGGTGTTGACGAAAGCTGGGGGCCTGCATTGGATGGCTCATTGATCCCGCAGTTTTATTCCAATGGACAGGCTGTGCCATTTATCGCCCATCCCGATAACGTAAAAGACTTTTTTAGGACTGGCGTGACGCTTAATAATGGTATTGCGTTTGCGGGCAGTAACGAAAAGAGTGATTTCCGGGTATCTTACAATAACCTGCATCAAACTGGCATTGTCCCAAATACATCGCAGGGGCGCAACTCATTCGCTTTAAATTCAAGCTACCGTTTCAATCCTAAATTAACAGTAAATACCACTGTTAATTATATTAAAGATGATGCTGATAACCTGCCGGGCGCTTATGGAAAACGCGCAACCAGTACCATGCTGCAGTTTACCTGGTTTGGGCGCCAGGTTGATATCAACAAGCTTAAAAACTACAAGGATGCCAATGGAAACACTTTTAACTGGAATAACAGTTACTATAGCAACCCATACTGGCTGGCTTATGAAAACACGGTTGGTCAGCACAAAAATCACCTGATCGGAAGCGTTGAATTGAATTATAAGATCATCGATGGCCTATCGGCAAACTTCCGTACCGGTACCGATTATTATAATGACCGCCGTAAAATCAAGGTTGCTTATGGCACTAATGGAACACCGTTTGGCTCATATGAGGAAGATGCTTACAGCGTAAATGAAAATAATACGGAAGGCAGGTTGCAGTATACCAAAAAACTAAACAATGATTTTTCGCTTGATGCATTTGTTGGTGGTAATATCTCGGTAAAAACACTCGAACAAAATGATCAGTTAGCACCTAAACTTGCAATTCCGGGACTATATAACATGGGTAATTCGCGTGATCCACTGGTTTCAACAAACTTTTATTCTAAACTTAAAACTAACAGTGTGTTCGGATCGGCACAGGTTGGGTTCAGGAATTATGCCTTCGTTAACGTAACGGCACGTAATGATTGGTCTTCATCATTGCCAATTGATAACATGTCATACTTTTATCCCTCAGTAAACGGAAGCTTAATACTATCCGAAGCGTTGGGCATTAAAAGCGATGTGCTTACCTATGCTAAATTAAGAGGTGGCTGGTCTAAAGTGGGTAAGGCTACCGATCCTTACCAGTTAAGGAATGTATTTGCCTCATCAATCCTTTTCAATGCTAATCCACAGCAAAGTTTACCGGCTACAGATGCCAATAACACACTGAAACCAGAAAGTACAACATCGGCAGAGGCTGGCTTTGAATTAGGCTTTTTTCAGGACAGGTTACATCTGGATGTAAGTGCATACAATACCAATAGTACCAATCAAATACTTGCGGTTCAGGTTAGTTCGGCCACGGGTTTTGGTCAAAAAATCATCAATGGGGGGCGCCTTAATAATAAAGGTCTTGAGATACAATTGGGGATAACGCCAATTAAATCAAAGGAGTTTACCTGGGATATCACTACTAACTATTCGTTGAACCGCAGCATGGTTGCTTCGCTTGATGCCGAAGGCCGTTTGCAAAGTCTGCCAATTGGGTCTGACCGAACTGTACAGGTAACAGCGGCACTTGGCCAGCCTTACGGCGCACTTTATGGTACCGCTTATACGCGTAACGCTTCCGGGCAAATCGTTATCGATGCTAACGGTACACCTGTATTCAACACAACCAAACGTTACCTTGGCAAATTCACTCCAAATTGGTTAGGAAGCATCAATAACAGCTTCACCTACAAAGGCATTAACCTGAGTTTCCTGGTTGACGCGCGTTTCGGTGGATCTATCTACTCAAACACCAACCGTACTGGTACCTATACCGGCGTACTGGCTTCTACCTTACCGGGGCGCGGTGCTGCTAACGGTGGTTTAAGCTATTACTATCCGGATAATAAAACAACAAATCCAGCGGTGCAGGTAACCGGCGCTGCTCCTGTCGGGGTGACGGTATATAATGATGGGATGATATTTAAAGGCGTTAAGGCTGATGGTTCACCAAACACCACTATCATCCCTGCGCAATCATACTACAAAGGCTTTACCAATATTGATGAAGCATTTGTTTACGATGCCTCATACATTAAGCTTCGCGAAGTAAAGCTGGGCTATTCTTTACCTGCTAAATGGGTGAATAAAATAGGCTTCCAGGGAGCTACATTTTCGGTAGTTGGCCGTAATCTGTGGATCATCCATAAAAACGCGCCGAACATTGATCCGGAAACAGCCTTTAATGCCGGCAACGGACAGGGCCTTGAAGACCTTACCTTGCCTACCGTGCGTAACATCGGTTTTAATGTAAACCTTAAATTCTAAAACATCATGAAACTTAAATATATCAGCATATTATCCGCCGCGGTTTTATTATCGGTAACATCGTGCAAAAAGGAACTTGCCAGGATCAATCAAAACCCTAACGGCTCGCAAACGGCGCAGCCAGATTACTTGTTGACAGCAGCTACTAAAGCCACTTCTGATACTTATTGGGGAGTAGCCAATAACATGGACGCCAGCTTGCTTTTTGTTCAATACTGGTCTAAAATTCAGTATAGTGACCCGGACCGGTATATTTATGCCAGTACCGCCTTTGAAGAACTCTGGAGTACGGGCTATTCAAAAAGCATTGTAAATCTGAATGAGATCATTAAAATTGGCGATGCTCAGGGTAATGCCAACTATAAAGGTGTCGCATTGGTGTTACGTTCATGGACATTTAGTTTGTTGACCGAGGCATACGGTAACGTTCCTTACAAACAGGCCACCAATATTGATCAATATCTTACCCCGGCTTATGATACACAAAAGGATGTTTATTTTGCTTTGTTAGATGATTTGAAAACGGCTCAAGCCGCGCTTGATCCATCAGGCAAAGCTATAGCAGGAGATGTGATCTACAGCAATAATATTGCTTCCTGGAAAAAGTTTGCCAACTCGTTAAGGCTTCGCATCGCCCTGCGCATTGCCGATAGGGAACCAGCCAAGGCTAAACAGGTGCTTGCAGATATCCAGGCCGAAGGCGGCTCATACATCGGTTCGAATGCCGAAACCGCGCAGTTGGTTTATTTAGATTCGCCTAACCAAAATCCGGTAAGCAATCTGTTTGATACCCGTGACGATTACCGTATCAGTAAAACTATAGTTGATAAGCTGTTTGCACTCAATGACCCACGCTTATCTATATACGCAGCCAAAACGCAGGACCCCACACCTCAAACTTATGTTGGCTTGCCAAACGGTTTGTTGGTGGGCGATGCCAGCAATTACGGCTTCACCAAAACTTCTAAACCAGGCACTTATTTTCGTGCACCACATGCCCCTGCTGTAATATTAAGCTATACCGAAAGCTTGTTTGATAGGGCTGAAGCTGCCGCTCGCGGTTTTACTACCGAAGATGCTGCCTCGCTATACGGTCAGGCCGTTACCGCTGCATTGGCGCAATACGGTATTGCTTCGGCGGATATTACTACCTATTTGGCGCAACCGGCAGTGCAATATGATGCCTCTAATTATAAAAAATCAATTGGCGAGCAAAAATGGCTAGCCTTGTTTGGCCAGGGATTGGAAGGCTGGACCGAATGGCGCAGGCTTGATTATCCTCAACTGCAACCCGCCGTTGCAGGTACACTGAATGGTAAAATACCGGTAAGGTTTATTTATCCAGGTACAGAGCAATCGCTCAACAAAACTAATTACCAATCGGCGGTGGCAGCACAGGGAGCTGATGCGCTTACTACCAAGCTTTGGTTTGATGTAAACTAAACAAGTGTCACTTCGTAAAATAAAACGGGTTTATCCAAAAGGAAATCCGTTTTTTTATTGAAAATAAAGCTGAAATTTGCGACATGGCTTTGGCCCTGTTTTTAAGATTAACAAAAAAACAAGAAATTCCGGAGATCAGCGTTTCTCATCAGGAAGGTAACAACAAATTATAGCGAGTGAAGATAGAAGAAACCGTGATTTTGGTTGATCGCGATGATCAGGAAATTGGCACTATGGAAAAAATGGAGGCGCATCTTCAGGGGAGCCTGCACCGTGCCTTTTCAGTTTTTATTTTTAATAAAAAAGGAGAGCTGCTATTACAGCAACGCGCCGAAGGCAAATACCACTCGGGTGGTAAATGGACAAACACCTGCTGCAGCCATCCAAGGCCCGGCGAACTCACATTTACAGCAGCCCATCGCAGGCTAAAGGAGGAGATGGGAATGGCCGCCGAACTTAACTTTGTATTTTCTTTTGTTTACTGTGCAGCTATCCAGGACGACCTGGTTGAAAATGAATACGATCATGTGTTTTTTGGCATCACTGATGCTTTGCCGATCCCTGACCATGACGAGGTCTCCTCATTTAAATACATAACGATGGCCCGGCTGGCAGTCGACCTGAAAGAAAACCCGGGCGATTATACCAGGTGGCTCGCCATATGCTTCGACGAGGTAATGAATCATTATCAGCAATTACAGATCGCTGATGGGCTGTGATCGTCGTCGTAAATAACGCCGGACTGATAATTTGCTATGTAGCCCGAATAAGCAAATCTTCCCTTATTGTAACGGGTATTTTACATTTTTGTAATATTATTGTTTACTTTACAATTAATTAGGTAGCTTTAATCTTCCAATTATTTGTGTAATTCACAGCCTGCAACTTGTTAATGAAAAAGGGATCCTTTGTCTGTTTTGTTCTTTTTTTGATCATTTCTTCGGCCCATGCGCAGTCGCCCATCAAAAATAAGATCCTCAATTATTCTTTAAAAAATGGTCTTTCTTTTGGTATTGTAAATAGCATTACACAGGATGATAAGGGTTTTATGTGGTTTGCCACCAATGATGGGCTCAATCGTTTTGACGGTACAACTTTTAAGATTTTTAAATCGCGCCTGGGCGATTCAACTGCGCTGGCCAGTAACTATGTACAAAAGGTTTTGTGCGATGTTCATGGCAGTATCTGGGTGTCGTCAAGAAACGGCCTCAGCAAATTTGATAGCCGTACAGAAAAGTTTATCCATTATAAATTCACCTCTAACAAGGCCGTCAAAAACGATATCAGTAATATCATCCAAAGCCATGATGGTAATTTATGGATCACATCTTATGGGCAGGGATTTTCTTATTTCAATACCAAGTCAGTAAAAGTTGTTAATTACACCCAAGCCAATTTGTCCCGGCTGTCAAGTAACAGGGTGCTCTGTTTGTACGAAGATTCAAGGGGCCTGGTATGGGTGGGTACACAGGAAGGCAGCATCAATGTTTTTAGTCATAAGGATGGTGTAATAGCCAACCTTGCGGGCATAGGCCCTCCAATAGCCAACCTGCCGGGTACCCGGATCAATGATATTTTTGAAGATCATTTTCACAACATGTGGATAGCAACCGGAAGCGGGCTCGGCTACTACAACAGGCAATCAAATAAATTTACCTTACTGCAAACCGGTCAGCAGGGTATTAAAAGTAAACGATACATATCAGTTATTGAAGATAGCGATAAGCAATTGCTTGTAGGTCTGCAGGATGGGGGGCTGTTTAAAGTTAACATTGGTACAAGCTCCAACTACAACATTAATAACTTTTTTCTTCAGCCGGTAACCGGCGATGACGGGTATTACCTTACACAGCGCTCTGTTCAAACGCTTTATATAGATAAGGATAAAAATGTTTGGGTAGGTACCTATGGCGATGGCATTTACATGGTGAGCAGCATTAAGGAGAAATTTTCAAAGATTGCTAAAAAGCGATATGGGGCCAGCGGCGAAAGTTTGGTAAGGTTTTATGGCCTGTGCCAGGATCGCGACGGCTTTTTATGGCTGGGCACTGATGGCGAGGGGATTTACAAAACCAGCCACAATGGCACCCTTATAAAGCAATACAAAGCAGATGGGCAGCCCGGCAGCATTACCGACAATGCCATTTTATTCGGCTATACCGATCAGGATGGTGATTTATGGTTTGGTACTTATGCAAAGGGACTTTTGCAATATAACAAGAAAACGGATTCGTTTGTCAACTACCTACACACCCAGGCAGATAACAAAAGCCTGGGTGGTAACGACGTACGGGTTATCTACCAGGACAAGCATAAAAATTTATGGATTGGCACCAATGGCGGCGGCTTGTGCCTGTTTAATGCCGTTACAAAGTCTTTCACCAACTATACACCAGCCAATAGCGGCCTTACTTCATACGATGTAAGATCAATTGCCGAAGACGGTAATGGTAATTTATGGGTTGGTACTTATGGTGGGGGACTTGATTTTTATAACGCCGGACAAAAGAAATTCAGCAGGTATTTTAAACCTGTTGATGAAAAAAACAATTTACCCGGCCAGGTGATATTTTCACTTCATCCCGACAAACAACACAGGTTATGGATAGGAACCGAGGGCGATGGATTAATTTCATACGATCTTCAAAACCGGGTTTTTAAAAAGTTTAATGAAACTAATGGCCTGGCTAATAATACAGTATCGGCCATTAAGGAATCATCTGATGGTTCATTGTGGCTAAGTACCAATAAAGGCTTATCAAACCTTGATGTACGGAATAATAAGATCTTAAATTATGATCAGTCGGATGGGTTACAGGCCGGGCAGTTTAACGCAGGGTCTGTTTTGTTTGATTCTGCTAATGGATTAATGTATTTTGGGGGAACAGAAGGGCTTAACTTTTTTGACCCTGAAAAAGTAAATCAAAGCGATTATAAACCAAAAGTTATTATAACAGGTTTGCAGATTTTTGGTAAGCAGGTTGAAGTTGGCGGGCTTGACAAGGACCGCACCGTATTGCCCGAAGCCATTAACCAGGCAAGGCAGATCACGTTACAGCCTGATCAGTCGGTGTTTTCTATCCAGTACGCCTCGTTGAATTATACTTACCCGGATAAGGGGGGCTTTGCTTATAAACTGGATGGTCTTGATAAAACCTGGAACTATGTTGGCGATCAGCGGCTTGCAACTTACCGCTACCTTGAACCCGGGGAATATACGTTCAGGGTAAAAGCATCCAACCAGGATGGCTTGTGGTTTGATAATTATGCCACCTTACAGGTTAAGATCCTGCCGCCCTGGTATAAAACCTGGTGGGCTTATTTAATTTATATAGCGGCAGCAGGGGTTGTAACTTATTACTATATACTTTACAGAAACCGCCAAACCAGGCTTAAATACGAGGTTAAAGTAGCCCAGCTTTCGGCCGAAAAAGATAAGGAACTTAATGAGCGTAAACTTTCCTTTTTTACCAATATCTCGCATGAATTCCGCACACCGTTAACGCTCATCATCAACCCGGTAAAGGATATGTTGTTCGGGAAGGGCGAGGTTACTGATGACGCCGGTAATTTGCATATCATTTACCGCAACGCACGGCGTCTTTTGAGTTTGGTTGATCAGCTTTTACTATTCAGGAAAGCCGAAAGCGACACTGATAAGCTTAAAATAGTAAGGCTTAATATCGTATCGCTTTGTCATGAGGTGTTTTTATGTTTTAATCACCAGGCACGTACCAAGCATATTCAGTTTGATTTTGTAAGTCAAAGGGATGCGATAGAGATTTATGCCGACAGGGAAAAAATGGAAATAGCCCTGTTTAACCTCATCTCGAATGCGTTGAAGTTTACACCGGAGTATGGCATAGTAACTTGTACAATAGCCGATTTTAACGATAAAATTACCATCGAGATAAAGGATAGCGGCTGTGGAATAGCCGAGGGTACCGGCGATCAGTTATTCGGCAAGTTTTACCAGTTGCAAAATTCGGCGCCAATGGCAGGCGGGTTTGGCATTGGGCTATACCTGGTTAAAGCGTTTATTGAAAACCATAAAGGCAGCATCGGTTATACCAGCCAGCAGGGGCAGGGCACGGTGTTTCATGTATCGTTGTTAAAAGGCAGGGAGCATTTTGGGCAGCAGTTTGTGTTTGAAGACGTTGCCGAAACTTCGGTGTTCCTGGATGAGCTAATGGAGAATAAGGGTGAATTAGCCGCCGTTGAGGCTGAAAACGCCGTCGCAGCCAAAAATTCTGAGGCTTTAAGCTCCGATACCAAAACCATGCTGCTGATTGATGACAATCAACAGATCCGTACGTACCTTAAACAAATTTTTACAGGCGAATTTGAGGTTTTTGAAGCCGATAATGGTACAGATGGACTTGAACTTGCTTATCACCTGGTGCCCGATATTGTAATAAGCGACGTAATGATGCAGGGGTTAAGCGGTATTGAGGTATGTAGCCGTATTAAGGAAGATCCTGTGCTGAACCACATCCCCGTGATATTGCTTACCGCCAGTTCCTCGCCCGAAATAAAGCTTAAAGGTATTGAAGGAGGGGCGGATGATTATATCAGCAAGCCTTTTGAAAAAGAGATCCTGGTGGCCCGTGTTAACGGGATCCTGAAAAGCAGGAACAACCTGCAGAAGTATTTCTATAATGAAATAACCCTTAACAAATCAAATGATCTCAAGATTTCGCAGGAGTACAAGGAATTTTTAGAAAAATGTTTGCAGATAGTTGAGCAGCACTTAACCGACCCGGATTTCAGCATCAAAACACTGGCTGCCGAAATAGGCATGAGCCACTCTAACTTATACAAGCGGATCAAATCTATTTCCGGGCAATCTGCAAATAGTTTTATCCGTTTTATCCGCTTGCGTAAGGCGGCCGAGATCTTGCTGACAACCGATAGCACAGTTTACGAAACGGCCTATAAAGTGGGCTTAAATGACCTCAAATACTTTAGAGAACAATTCAACAAGCTGTTCGGTATAAATCCGTCCGATTACATTAAGAAATATCGTAAGCCATTTCACAACAATTACAACGTGAACCGGGATGTGATTAAGGAGAATTAATCGTGTTTATCGGTTGGTTGATTCACCTGGTTCATACCTCGCCGGACCAACTTCCCTTCGGCTTCAGTTTCACAGCTAAGCTAAGAGTTGTTTTTGTGGCCCTTCTTTACAAAGTGATGAGCGGACGACAAGCGCAGCAATGTTGGGGGGCTAAATACTACAACTTATTTTTGTCCCCCTGCCAGTATTGATTTACCCCCTCTTTAAAAAGCGCCCAAAATGCTGTTTTTAAGCGCTTTTTTATGAAATACCCCCTGTCTTATTCAGAATTTACCCCTCACTCATTTTTGCTTTAAAACGCAATTTAGCCCTACCAATAACCAAGGTTTAAACCAAACTTTTGTACCGTGTATAAATAATAAGGTCAAAATGGGGCGGTAGTTTATCGATGCCGAATCCACTTTCTTGTTTTTATGCACCTCGCTTTGCAAGGTTTGAGCCGATTAAAAAACCAATTTTTTAAAACCATATGAAACTAAATTTACATGTAAAGGATTCTCCCCATCGGAAAAGATCACCCCGCTTTTTCGTAGTTGCGGCCGGCATGGCCGTTGCTTGTTTCGCTACAGTCCAAATGCCGGTAATGGCTTTTGCGGGTACCATTAATGAACAGCGCTTACCTGATGCCAGAATAACGGGCCAGGTTACCGACGAAAAAGGCCAGACCCTGCCAGGTGTAAGCGTTGCCTTAAAAGGCACATCAACCGGGGTTGTTACCGATGTTAACGGTAAGTTCAGCCTTAACGTGCCCAGTGCTTCATCAGGCATTTTAGTGTTTAGCTATATTGGCTACAACACGCAGGAAATTATCCTTAACGGGCAAGCTACTCTTAACATTCAATTACAGGCCGATTCTAAATCATTGAACGAGGTTGTGGTTGTAGGTTACGGTACACAGAAAAAAGCCACTTTAACGGGTTCAATTTCGCAGGTTAAAGGCTCTGAGCTGGTAAAAAGCCCTCAGCCAAATCTTTCAAACGGTATTGCCGGTCGTTTTTCGGGGGTAGTGGTTAATAACCGCAGCGGTGAACCTGGTTATGATGGTTCAGGTATTACTGTACGTGGTTTGGCCACCAGCGGCAGCAACGATGTATTAATTGTTGTTGACGGTATTCCGGCTCAGATAGGCGGTTTGGAAAGGCTTGATCCTAATGACATTGAAAGCATGTCGGTACTAAAAGACGCTTCAGCTGCAATTTATGGTAACCGTGCTGCTAACGGTGTTATCCTCATTACTACAAAACGCGGTAAAACCGGTAAACCAACTATCAACTATAGTTTCAACCAGGGCTTCAGTTCGCCAACCCGCTTGCCAAAAATGGCCGACGCGGCAACTTATGCCCAGATCATGAACGAGATTAATTACGACTCGAACCCGGCCGGCGGCTTAAACCAATCGTATACTGCCGAGCAGATCCAAAAGTTTAGGGATGGTTCTGACCCGTTAAATTATCCAAATACCGATTGGGAAAAGCAAACGCTTAAAGGTTCGGCTTTGCAAAACCAGCATAGCCTTTCTATTGCCGGTGGTAGTGATGATATCAAATACTTTGTATCATTAGGTACGCTTTACCAGGATGGTATTTATAAAAATGGTGCTACCAAATATCACCAATATAATTTCCGGTCAAATATTGATGCTAACGTTACTAAACGCTTAAAAGTAGGTTTATCACTTTCGGGCCGTGAAGAAGACAGGCAATTTCCGATAACCGGTGCGGGCGATCTGTTCCGTTCTGTTTACCGTGCTAAACCTATTGTAGCCGCTTATTATCCAAATGGCTTGCCAACTACAGGTATCGAAAATAATAACCCGGCAGTACAGGTAACGAGTCTTGGTGGTAATGCCAACAATCCTAAACAGGTTTTTAACGGTATTTTAAAAGGTAGCTACGCTATCCCTGGTATTGAAGGTTTATCAGTTGATGGTTTCTTTTCTGTTGATAAATCGTATAACTTGAATAAAAACTTCAGTAAGCCGTATGTTCTGTATAGCTATGTTCAGAGTTCAAATACTTATAATAAGGTTACAGTAGGCGGCAATAACAATGCGGCAACTTTATTCGAGTCGCAAAGGAACGATATTTTGCTTACCTCGAATATTAAATTAAACTACGCGCATAAGTTTGGTTTGCATGATGTGAGCGCTTTTGTTGGTTATGAACAAAGCAAAAACCACATCGAGTACTTTGATGCTACACGTTTTAACTACCTGTCATCGCAATTGCCTGATCTGTCGCAAGGCGGAAGCGCAGCTACCGATTACCTTAATTCGGGCTGGAGCTCAAATTACAATCGAGCCAGCTATATCAGCCGTTTAACATACGCTTATGATGAAAAGTATTTGTTTGAAGGCCAGTTACGCGCTGATGGTACATCAATTTTTCCGGGCGCAAAACAATGGGGCTATTTTCCTTCTGCTTCGGTAGGTTGGAGAATTACTAAAGAAGATTGGTTTAAAAACAGTGTAGGATTTTTTGATGATCTGAAAATCAGGGCTTCTTATGGTTCGTTAGGTAATGACGCTGTTGGCCCGTTCCAGTATTTTAATAACTATACTTTAGTTCCCAATGGTTTTGTGGCAAGCAATCCGGGTAGCGGCTCGAACGTTATTCAGCCAAACGTTAATCTTGTTAAATTGGCAAACCCCGGCATTACATGGGAATCCTCTAAAAAGCTCGATATTGGTATCAATGCCACTTTTTTGCATAATTTTACAGTGGAGGCCATCTATTTCCAGCAAAGAAGGCGTAATGTACTTACAGCCAGGAATGCGTCGATTCCCGGATCATCAGGTATAGTTAACCCTTATGGCTCAGATCCTCTGGTGCCACTTGAAAATATAGGTAAGTTTAACAGTGATGGTTTTGAGGCAACTTTAGGTTATAACCATACCGGCCATGAATTTACGTGGGGTGTAAGCGGTAATATTACTTATGCCAAAAGCAAAATTGTTTTCATTGATGAGGCACCCGGTGCTTTATCTTATCAGCGCCAAACAGGTTTACCGATAGGTACGTCATTACTTTACAACGCGATAGGTATATTCCGTACCCAGGCCGAGCTTGATGCAACGCCGCACGTAACCGGCGCTAAAGTTGGCGACTTGATATACCGTGATGTTAATAATGACAAGCAAATAAATGCCGATGACCAAACCCGTAGCAAATACGGCAATATCCCGCAAATTACTTATGGCTTTAGTTTAAACGCAGCATACAAAAACTTCGATCTTTCGGTACTATTTGCAGGCCAGGCGCAGGTTAGCCAGTATGTATTGCCCGAAGCAGGTAGTGTAGGTAACTTTTACAGCAGCTGGGCCGATAACAGGTTTAGCCCCTCAAACACCAATGGAACTTATCCACGTGTAACAGACCGAGCATCGAACGCTATCAGTGGTGGTTTATATAACAATACTTTTTGGCTTAATGATGCTTCTTTCCTTCGGTTAAAGAATGTGCAATTAGGCTATAATTTCAATGCGCCGTTCCTATCAAAACTTAAAATAGGTGGTTTAAGGGTTTACGCAAGTGCGTTCAACTTATTCACCATTACCAAAGTGAAGGATTACGATCCTGAAGGAACCAGTGGCAGCGGTCAGTTTTATCCGCAACAGCGAATTATAAACTTAGGTGCTAACGTGAAATTTTAATCAAGAAGACGATAATGAAACTACAATATAAAACTCCGCTTTTATTTTTAATGATGGGCGGTATGCTGGGCATCACAGCATGTAAAAAGAATTTACTTGATGTAACCCCTACGGATAGGATCGCATCATCGGCCATTGCTTCGGATACCGCGGTGTATGAAGCTTATGTTACCAACCGTTATATCGGTGCTAAATTGCAAGATAAAGAGGGCGATGGCTCAAACCCAGGCTTCGGCCGTGGCTTCGAATATAGCATGTGGAGCTCACTTACAGACGAATCGATCTATAACAATGATGATGCTACCTGGCTGATACAAAGGGGCCAGCTTGCTCCCGAAAATTTAGGTGGCGCAGGTGTGCTTTGGGGACGTAGTTATCGCAGCATCCGCGAGGTTAATTCGGCATTAGCGCTTTTGCCAAACATGCCGTTCAGTGCCGGGCACAAAATGCATCTTGAAGGCGAGCTGAAATTTATCAGGGCTTTCCGTTATCAGGATCTGATCCGTAATTACGGCGGAGTTGTTTTAGTGGGCGATAAGGTAACCAACCTTAATGATAACCTACAGGACCCTTCACTATTCAAGCGTGCCTCCATTAAAGAGTGTATCGATTACGTATCTGCTCAGCTTGATGATGCCGCTGCTAAGTTGCCGCTAAACAACGATGGTAGCTGGCTGTTAGGCCGTGCTACAAAAGGTGCGGCGCTGGCTTTAAAGTCAAGACTAAAATTATATGCTGCAAGCCCATTATATGCTGCAGGTACCTGGGCCGATGCGGTTACCGCCGCACAGGCAGTTATCAGTTTGAATAAATATGGTATCTACACTGGTGGCTATAATAATCTGTTTTTAGTTAACGAAACCAACGAAACCATTTTTGAACGTTTATATACTAAAAATGCAAACCATACGCACCTTGAAATAGCCAACGGGCCGAACGGCTATGGCGGCTGGGCAGGTAATACACCGCTGCAAAATTTGGTTGATGATTACGAAATGGATAATGGTAAAGCTATTACCGATCCAACATCAGGTTATGATCCGACACACCCTTATGATCACCGCGACCCAAGGTTTGCAGCCACTGTGTTATACAACGGCGCGATGTACAGGGGCCGGGCTATTGAATCTTTTATTCCAGGTGGTAAGGATAGCAAAGACGGAGCAGATAACTGGAATACTACCAAAACAGGTTATTACCTCAAAAAATATATGAATGATGCATATCCGCTTCAAAATCCGTGGGGTAACGCGGGCTTCCAGCCATGGATCTATTTCCGTTATGCTGAGATCCTGTTGAACTTTGCTGAAGCGGCTAACGAAGCTTACGGACCGGATGTGATCCCTTCGGGTTCAACCTTATCTGCACGTACAGCGATTAATCTGATCCGTTCTCGTCCAAGTGTTAATATGCCGGCTTTGGCTTCAGGTATGTCGCAATCACAGATGCGTGATGCCGTACGTTACGAGCGTCGTGTTGAGCTGGCATTTGAAGAACACCGTTTTTACGATGTACGCCGCTGGAAAATTGCTGACGTTACCGAAAATAAACCGGCGGGTGGGGTGATCATCACCAAAAACGCTGATGGCAGCTTTGCTTATACACCAAAAGTAGCCTTGGATGGCCGTTCTTTTGCAACCAAACATTACTGGTTGCCGATACCAAGGGCCGAGATCCAGGCGTCTGGTGGCCAATTGCAACAAAACGCTGGTTACTAATAAAATATTCCGGGGGAAGAGCTTCTTTCTTCCCCCTTTTTTCTCCCAATTCTAACCTATAACAAATTATGAAGAACTTAAGTATTGCATTATTAGCGATGTGTTGTTTGGCGGCCGGGTGTAAAAAGGATATCGTATCAGTAAAAAAATCATCAACTCCGGATGAAATAAAAACAGGAGATAAAACAATAACTACAGATTCAACACCGGCAAGCGCGCTGAAAGGCGTGAACTGGGCTGCCGATGGTGATAACTTTAGCGACGGGATACTGGTGTTAAGCGGTTTAACATCTGCTGATAGTTATGCTACAGTTTCTGCTAAAGCTGATGCCGTATTAACAGGAATCCAAACAAATACAGGAGCAAATACGGTTAGGCTGCCTGTAAACTATTCAACCGTATCGCAAACCTGGTGGAACTCTTACACAGGTGTTATTGATAAAGCATTGAGCAAGGGGATGAATGTGATACTGGGTTATTGGGAAGCCAAATCATCCGAAGATGGGAAGATAGATAATACCACCGAATTTTGGTCGATGTGGCAAACCATTGTTACCAAATATGGCAGCAATGCCCACGTGTACTTTGAAATTTTTAACGAGCCACATGGGTATACTTTAACCGACTGGACAACCATCTGTGCCCAGTGGTTAAGTAACTATCCTTCTGTTCCGCAGGGAAGAATTTTGATCAGCGGTACGTCCTATTCGCAGGATATAACCGGGGTAGGTGCCGACAGCCGTTTTTCGGGTTGTTTATTGTCGATACATGATTATACTTTTTTTAGCAACGGCACACTGACAACCGCTTTGCAATGGGAAAATCGCTTAAAAGGCAATATCGGTGCCTATAGTAGCCGCGCGGTACTTACCGAGTTCGGTATCCCGATGACAGGTGGTAAAAATTACACCGGCGCTATTGGCGGTGACCAGGAAATTGCGTACCTGCAGGGATTAACCAACCAGGCACGTGCCTACGGCATGGGCGCGGTTTACTGGCCAGGCGTACGTACGGGCGATAGCTATGCTATTCAACAACTAAACGGGACTGGCACCGGCCTTACTGTATCAACCACAAATGCATCGGGGTTAAGTCGCATTAAATATGCCTGGGGCGTAGGTGCCGGTGGTACCGATACATTTTATACCGGTGCATACTACAGGTTTTTAAATGTTAACAGCGGCCAGGCGCTTGATGTTAATGGCGGCTCAACCACCAACGGCGCCGGCATCATACAATGGCCTCAAAACGGGGGCAATAACCAGCAATGGGTTATTGCTGCCAATGGCGGTGGCTATTACAAAATAACTAACCGCAACAGCACGCAGGCGCTTGATGTTAATATGAGTTCAACAGCCAATGGCGCGGGCATTATACAATGGCCGTGGAACGGCGGCAACAACCAGCAATGGCAGCTTACTGCTACCAGCGATGGCATTTATAAAGTACTTAACCGTAACAGCGGGCTTGCGCTTGATGTTAACGGCGCATCAACCACAAATGGTGCAGGCATCATTCAGTGGCCTTATGGCGGCGCTACTAACCAGCAATGGCAAATAGTGCAACAATAATATTGCAATAAAACAGCGCTAAACAGTGCTGTTTTATTTGTTGATTTAAACACGATGATAATAAAAACTACTATAAAAAAAATACTGCTGGCTGCGGCCGTTTTGGGGATTAATATTCCTTTTGTAAGCGGCCAGGGCAAAGAGGTAACTATTGATATCAATTTTTCAAAAACGCACCAAACCATTAGCAATTTTGGTGCTTCGGATGCGTGGGCTTGCCAGTTTGTGGGTAACTGGCCTGATGATAAGCGCAATAAAATTGCCGACCTGCTTTTTAGCCGGGATACTTATGCCGATGGCTCGCCTAAAGGCATAGGCTTGTCGTTATGGAGGTTTAACATTGGTGCGGGCAGTGCCCAGCAGGGAAACGAAAGTGGCATTAAAGACGAGTGGCGCCGTGCTGAATCGTTTTTAAACGGCGATGGCAGCTATAACTGGCAAAACCAGGTCGGGCAGGTTTGGTTCCTGAAAGCCGCCAAACAACGCGGAGTTAAACAATTTTTAGGTTTTAATAATAGTCCGCCGGTGCAGTTTACCATTAATGGAAAAGCGTACGCCAGTGGAGGCAAAGTTAATATAGCACCCGATAAATATGATGTTTATGCCGTGTTCCTGGCTAAAGTTGTAAAGGGAGTTGAGCAGGTAAGTAAAGTAAAATTTGATTACATAAGCCCGGTAAACGAACCCCAGTGGGATTGGAGCGATGGCGGTCAGGAAGGTGCCCCATATAATAATGCCGAGGTAGCAGGATTGATACGGGCCATCAATAAAGAATTCGTAAGTAATAAGATTAGCTCAAAGATTTTGGTTGGCGAGGCCGGGAGTATCAACTATTTATTTACTAAAGGTGATAAGCCGGGTAAAGGCAGTCAGATAACCGATTTTTTTAAACCGGGATCGGCCAATTACGTAGGCGACCTGCCTTCGGTAGCCAAAACTATCGCGGCGCACAGCTATTTCACTACGTCGCCAATGGCATCGTCAGTAAAAGCTCGCAGGGCATTGGCCGATAGTGTTGCGACTATTAATGGTCTTGATTTCTGGCAATCGGAGTATTGCATCTTAGGCGATAATGCGGGTGAGATAGACGGTAACAAGCGTGATCTGGGTATTGATGCCGCGCTATATTTAGCATCGGTGATCCACACCGATCTTACAGCGGCCAACGCGTCGGCCTGGCAATGGTGGACAGCCATTTCGGCCTATGACTATAAGGATGGCCTCATTTACATCGACAAAAATAAAACCGACGGCAATTTTTACGGCAGTAAAATGCTTTGGGCCATGGGTAACTACAGCAGGTTTGTTAAACCCGGAGCTGTAAGGGTTGAGGCCGAAGTTTCGTCAGTAGCAGAAGGAAAGCCCTTGCTGGTGTCGGCGTTTAAAAATGGAAAAAACTTAACCGTGGTTGTAGTTAACCAGGGTACTAATGATGTAAGCGCAGTATTTCATATGGATAATGCTAAAGTTCAGTTTACATCATCCTATTTAACATCGCAGGTTGCCGAGCTTAAAGCCGGTAAAATAACCGGTGATAAGAATGTTGTTCCGGCACGTTCTATTGTCACGTTTACAGGTGTCATCAAATAGCATTTTATCTCTCTGTCATCAAAATGAAAAATAAAAAACATCTGCTTCTTTTTGTACTTGGCATGTTAATGCTGCCTGGCTTACTTAAGGCCCAGGGCGTTGGCAAACCGGTTTTATTTAATACGGGATGGTCTTTCCACAAGGGCGACATCAGTACGGGGATCAGCGGGATCGCTACCGAAACGCAATGGAGAACTGTCGATCTGCCGCATGACTGGAGTATTGAAGGTCCTTTTAGCGACGAATGGGCAAGTGCTACCGGTTATTTGCCCGGGGGGATTGGCTGGTACAAAAAGAGCTTCGCCGGTAATAATGCATGGAAGGGGAAGCAGGTTTATATTTACTTTGATGGCGTATATAAAAATAGCGAGGTATGGGTCAACGGACATTATTTAGGTAAACGTCCAAACGGTTTTATTTCGTTTCAGTATGAGCTGACCAAGTATCTAAATTTAACTGGAAAAAATACGATAGCTGTAAGGGCAGATCATAGCGAATTTGCTGATTCGAGGTGGTATACCGGTTCTGGTATCTATCGTAATGTATACCTCATCGTTAAAGACCAGGTACACATAGCCCCCTGGGATGTGGCCTTTTCCACGCCCGATGTTTCGGCAGCTAAAGCTACAGCAAAAATTAAGGTGAGTGTTACCAACAGCGACAAAGTTGATGCTTCTGTATTAGTGAAAGTAAACCTGCTTGATGGGAAAGGAAAAGCGGCTATTGCCCTCCAAAAACAAATAAAAGCAAAACCGGGAGTACACGAGGTTGAGTTTGAGAAAGAATTATCGTCCCCCAAACTATGGGATACCGAAAAGCCCGAGCTCTATAAATTACAGGTTTCACTTAGCCGCAATGGTAAAGCATTTGACGAGGTAACGCAATCTGTAGGGATCCGCAGTATCCGTTTTGACAAGGATAAAGGTTTCTTTTTGAATGATAAAAGCACCAAGCTCAAAGGCGTATGTATCCATGATGATGCCGGTGCCCTGGGTGTAGCTGTTCCACAGGAGGTTTGGGTACGCAGGTTGAAATTATTAAAGGATGCGGGAGTAAACTCACTCAGGTTAAGCCATAACCCTCATGCAGATTATTTATACGATTTGTGCGATAAGATGGGCTTTTTAGTAATGGACGAAGCTTTTGATGAATGGGAGGTAGGAAAAAACAAATGGGTAGCAGGCTGGAATGTTGGTACGCCATCCAAAAACGGATACCACGAATATTTTAAAGAATGGGCAGACCGGGATGTAGCTGATATGGTACTGCGAGCGCGTAACCATCCATCTATCATTATGTGGAGCATTGGTAACGAAATAGATTACCCCAACGACCCATATACCCATGAGGTGTTAAACACGGGCCGCAACCCGCAGATCTATGGTAAGGGCTACCTGCCTGATCATCCAGCGGCAAGCGGGCTAACACCGATAGCCAAACAATTAGTTAAAGCTGTAAAAGCCGTTGATCAAACCCGCCCGGTAACGGCCGCGCTGGCCGGTGTGGTGATGTCGAACGAAGTTGGCTACCCTGATGTATTGGATGTTGTGGGCTATAATTACCAGGAATACAGGTATCCTGAAGATCATAAAAAATATCCCAACCGAATCATTTACGGCAGTGAGAACGGCATGCAAAAACAAGCCTGGAACGCTGTTGACAGTAACGAATATATTTCGGCCCAATACCTGTGGACTGGTATAGATTACCTGGGTGAGGCCGGTAAATGGCCGCAGCGTAGCAATGGAGCAGGACTTATTGACCTGGCCGGTTTTAAAAAGCCGGAATATTTCTTCAGGCAAAGTCTTTGGTCGGACAAGCCCATGGCTTATATAGGTGTACGCCTTATTACCGGAACTGATGACAGAGGGATCTGGAGCCACCGTACTGCCGAGGCTGTTTGGAATTGGCAATCCGGTAGTAAAGTAAAAGTTGATTGCTTTACCAATTGCCAGGAAACAGAATTGTTCCTGAACGGCAAATCTCTTGGTAGACAAATAAGCGGCGCCGCAAGAGGGCAGGTTCCATCATGGCAGGTTGACTATGAGCCGAGCGAGCTGGTTGTTAAAGGTTACAACAACGGTATTGAAGTATGCACTAACAATATCAAAACAGCCGGCGATGCTTATCAACTTAAAACGGTAGCTGATAATACCCTGTTTAACCATAACACAAAAGGCTTGAGCCAGATTGAGGTTTACATCACCGATAAAAACGGGAACCCTGTATTTACTGCTACCGATGAGATAACAGTAACAATTAACGGCGCGGCTAAACTATTAGGCCTTGAAAGCGGCAGCAACAGCAGTCATGAAAGCTACCAATCAAACAAACGTAAAGCATTGCATGGGCGCTTATTGGCCTATGTACAAACTACAGGTAAACCTGGCGTGGTACAGGTTCAGTTTAGTGCCGGTAATCTTAAATCATCAACTATAACATTAACAGTAAAATAGTCAACCCCTTATACAAATAAAAACTAAAACCCTGCATTTTTTCCATTTATGAAACTTATAAAACTACTGTTCCTCTTTGTTATCCTGTTTGCATCCGCAAAGCTGCAGGCGCAAAATGCCAAGCATACTTTTGCTCTTGGCGATACCACATTTCTGCTTGATGGTAAACCGCTGCAGATCATTTCAGGCGAAATGCACTATACCCGCGTTCCGCGCGAGGCCTGGCGCCAGCGTATGAAAATGGCCAAAGCAATGGGTTTAAATACTATTGGCACCTATGTTTTCTGGAATGTTCACGAGCCACAAAAAGGGCATTATGATTTTACAGGCAATCATGATATAGCTGAGTTTGTTAAAATAGCAAAGGAGGAAGGCCTTTGGGTGATACTGCGCCCAAGCCCGTACGTTTGCGCCGAATGGGAGTTTGGCGGCTACCCATACTGGCTTGAAAAAGAGCAGGGCTTAGTGGTGCGCAGCAAGGAGCCTAAATACCTGGAAGCTTATAAAAAATATCTTACCAAGGTAGGTAAGCAGCTGTCACCCCTGCTGGTGAACCACGGCGGCAATATTTTGATGGTACAGATAGAGAATGAATACGGGTCGTACGGCAGCGATAAAGATTATCTGGCCCTTAACCGCAAAATGTTTATAGACGCCGGTTTTGATGGCCAACTTTACACCTGCGACCCTGAACCAGCTATAAAGGATGGTCATTTACCGGGCTTGCTGCCTGCTATAAACGGTGTTGATGATGTAACAAAAGTTAAAAAATTGATCGGCGAAAATTATAATGGCAAAGGCCCTTATTTTATTGCCGAATGGTACCCAGCCTGGTTCGACTGGTGGGGAACTGCGCATCATACTGTACCGGCGGCTAAATTTATACCAAAGCTTGATTCGGTATTGGCAGCAGGTATTTCCATTAACATGTATATGTTTCATGGCGGTACAACACGCGGCTTCATGAACGGTGCAAACTATAATGATCAAAATCCATATGAACCGCAAATCAGTAGTTATGATTATGATGCCCCGCTTGATGAGGCAGGTAACGCTACCGACAAGTTCATGAAGTTTAGAGAGGTGATTAGTAAACACCTTCCGGCAGGCGTAACCCTGCCCGAAGTTCCGGCTGCTAAACCTGCTATGGGTTTGCCTGCAATTAAATTTACCAAATCAACCAGTTTGTTTGATGTGTTGCCGCTCGCAAAGGCCAACAATACTCCGCTTACCTTTGAAGACCTGAACCAGGCTTACGGTTTTGTGTTGTATCGTACAACCATTAACGGCGGCAAATCTGGTCTGCTTAAACTGAAAGACTTGCGTGATTATGGCGTGGTCTTCGTAAACGGTAAACGTGTAGGAATACTTGACAGGCGCAAGTACCAGGACAGCTTGATGATCAGCTTACCAAAAGGTAAGGTGACACTGGATATTTTGGTTGAAAACCTTGGCCGCATCAATTTTGGGCCTTATCTGCTTAAAAACAAAAAGGGTATTACCGAAAAAGTACTTTTTGCCGGTACTGAGCTGAAAAACTGGAAAATGTATTCACTGCCTTTTGATGATATCAATAAAGTGAAAACAAATCCGGCAATTAAAAAGGTTGCAGCTAACAACACACCGCAATTGAAAAAAACAGTTTTCAAGGTTGATAAATTGGCTGATACCTATCTTGATATGAGTACATGGGGTAAGGGTATTGTTTGGCTCAACGGACACAACTTAGGCCGCTATTGGAATTGCGGTCCTCAGCAAACCCTGTATGTGCCGGTTGAATGGCTCAAAAAAGGTAACAATGAAATTACCGTACTTGAACTGATAAAACCATCAGAAAATACATTGAATGCTATTGATCACCCTATTCTGGATGTTTTAGGGAAATAGGGTCGGGGTAGTCAATTAAAAAGAAGGGGCTGTTACTTTAGAGAAAAAGTAGCAGCTCCCTTTTTTTATATTACAATTTAGCTAATCAGCTTTAGCATGCTTTAACAGGTGTATACCAATGAGGTATGGCATTATAAAAGGAATGGCGGGTATAGCAACAAGAAAACCGGCGGTGCCGAATGGCTCGGGCCAGTAGGATGGTAATAAAACCAGCACCATGCCGATTAAACCGAAGATGATATAATACCGGCAGGCAACCGGATTAAAAAGCCCGGCGACTTTAAGTGAAACGGCAAAAAATACGGTGCCAAGGTACATCAGTAATACTTCGGCTATACTGATCACATAAAATAAACTTTTTATCGGTCCATGCAAGTCAGGACGTTTTGTGCCGCCTAATTTTATGAAAACCCTGAATGCGTCTGTGAAGTAATATCCCCAAAATGCCATATTAATAATAAATAGCGGCACTGCAAGATTGATCGCTGCTGAAGCCATTACCGAATATAGATTTTCGCCTGCCGCCTGTAATTTTACTTTCAACAATGCCGAACCCAGCGCGAATAAAATACCGCCTGCTATGAGTATAGTATACCGGATCTGCTGCTCGGCAGCTGAATTAACCCAGCCTTGCAAGGTTGCAGGAGGGGGCCCCATCCCCGCGAAAATGGAAAATAATAGCCAGGGTGCAAATAGTAATAAAGCTGTGATTACCTGCTTCTTTATCTCCTGGTTATTGTTTCGGAGTTGATAACCACCTAAATGCCACGTTGCTGCTACCATTAAACAGGCGTTAACAACCCAGATTGGCAAATAAATTTTATAACTCACATGGCCTATCCCAAATCCTATAGCTACAACTGCTAAAGGTATAAGGCGTAAGTAAACCAGGCTCAGTTTTTGTTTAAAAGCAAGCCACTTCATGATAAGTAAAAAGGTATGTAAATTAACATCAGAAATAAATTATTTGGTAAAAATGATGGTTGGGCCGGCTAAAACTTTTTATAGTAATCAAGCGGGGGGCCTACACGTTCAAAGCCATGTTGCTTTCTGAATGCATCAAGCTCGGCTTCGGATTTACCTTTCATCAAACCATCGCTCAATGCCTGGAAACAAGCTTCCATTATACCGGCCGGCTGAAAGGTAATCAGCATTTTAGCCGGTGCGCCATCGCCTATTTTAGTAAAAGTGTGCGAAACGCCCCTTGGGCCAAATACGCTGTCGCCCGGTTTGGCATGGAATAGCTGGTCGCCTACTTTAATTTGAAATTCGCCTTCCAAAATATACCACCATTCGTCCTGCTCATAATGTACATGCAGGTTAGGCCCGCCTTTTTTAACCCGGTTTGATTCATAAACATACATATCACCATCAGTATCCCTGGTTGAAACTTTGGTATAGAAAGTATCGCCATCAAATAAGTGCATTGGATTTTGAGCGCGATCTGCTCCTGCATCGGTTTTACAGCCTTTCTTTTCCCTGGTTTTGAAGAGGTTATTGGCAACTCCATCAAATGGAATGGCTAAAAATGTGGCAGCGCCCATCAAAGCGCGTACAAATGTATTCCGTTTCATATCGGGTTGTTTTGATTATGAATGTTTTTTCAGAAGGTTTACAAAGAAAGATCAGCGGGAGTGAAAATACTTTTGAGTTTGTTACAAATACTTTCTTGTTCGTTACATTTTAAACCTTTGTGTCGGGTAGTAGGTTGTACTTGCTATGCCTTGTTGTGCTTTAGGCAGTTCGCCGGCGTGGAAAAACCCAAGCGAATGATTGAAATGGCAGTGGCATCGAAAAAAAATAAAGCGGGTACATGGAAAACCAGCCCCGCTTTATCTAAAAACATTTTTAACAATGATTAAGCTGCTGCGTTTTTCTTTTCAGTAACTTCTTTACGGATATCCGTAGCTAATACTTTTAACTGTTGCATAGCGTTACGCAACCTTGTACCGGCAGCTTTGTTGCCTTTTTCATAAAAGCTTGCTGCATCAGCTTCAGCTGCTGCGATTACTTCTTTCACTTTTTCGAAATTTATCATTTTTTTATTTTTTAAGGCCGCAAATGTAGGGAATATAAGTTTATAGGTAAAATGGGCTTTTTCATACTTAAAGTATTCCGTTGCGGTGTAATTAAAATAATAAAGCCTTTCGGATAAACGGAAAGGCTTTACTGTTATTATGGATAATAGGAGGTTATTTAACCGCCCATTCGTGGATCCCGGAAGAATTATCAACCGGTAACTGAATTTCCATCCGCAAGGCTGTAGTAGCAACCGGCTCAAAAGTAACTACGTTAAAGCTATCTTTACTTATGGCGTAGGATGTAGTATTTTTAACAGGAACCCACTGCCCGTCTTTTTTATACAGGATCTTGTATGATACCGGGATGCGGCAGCCACCCCATGGGCCGTCATCATACCAGTAAACTTTTGATTCACTAACGGTGTGTTCAGTATCAAAATCATACTGCACAAACTCATTGGTGTTTTTTGCAGGCCACCAGTGCAGGTATGGGTAGTTGGTATCTTTGGAATCGGCGGGTTCATACTGGTCTTTTATTGCAGCAAACATCCTTACGTTTTTTAACGACGCGCTTACTTTGCTGGTGCTGGCAATGGTAGGTGCCGGTTTTGGCCGCACTGCCGAAGTTTCATAAGGGATCCAAACGGTCATTTCGCTCGGACCGCGATTGGCCCAGGCATAGTAGGGGATAGCCTTCACCATTTGGTCGGTTTGTAAAATGCTGTCGGTTTTTAGTTGGCGTTTGGCGCTTTTTCCTTCGGCACTGATTACATCGACGCCATTGAGCAGGTCGGCATGATAGTTGGCATCGGCAATGGCATTTTTATCAATCAATATGTTTTGTGCCAGGCTGTCCTTGTTATCAGGGCCTTCAAGACAATAAACAATTGGGCCGCGCTCAAAAGCAAATCTGCCACGGTCGTCTTTAACCTGTTGATTGGCCAATACCTTTTCGGTTTCCATCGGTAATAAAAGTGAAACCTTATCGCCTTTTTTCCAGGTGCGTTTTAATATGGCATAGCCTTTTTCAGTTTCAAATGATTTTGCCTGCCCGTTGATCATCAATGTAAGCGGGAAAGACTTCTTATCCATGAAGGTGTACAGGTCGCCTGGTACAGGTTGTTGTTTTGCCCAGCCCGGGATGCGTACCCTTAAAGTAAATTCGCCGGTTTTATCGGGGTTAACGGTAATGTCAACCCTGCCTTTCCAGGGGTAGTCGGTTTGTTGTACAATGTTTACGTTACCCGAAGTAAGTTTGATATTACTTGAGTTGCTCATAAACAGGTTAACGTACAGGTCGTTTTTGTTTTTGGCATACACATAACCCGGTAATGAAGGTAAAAAGCGGGTCATGTTGCTGATACAGCAGGCGCAACTGATCCATGCGCTGCGCTGATGCTGGAACATGGAAGCCAGCGGATTTGGATAGAAAAATCTGTTACCACTCAACGATACGCCCGATAACAGGCCATTGTAAAGCGTACGTTCAAGCACGTCAATATATTTCGAATCGCCGTGCAGCAGGAACATCCTGTTGTTCCAGTAAACGTTGCCAATAGCCGCGCAGGTTTCTGCATAGGCCGACATATTAGGCAATTGATACGCTTCGCCAAAAGCTTCACCTGCCCCGGTTGCACCGATGCCGCCGGTGATGTATAATTTTTTGGTTACAACATCACTCCAGATATCGTCAATGGCCGCCAGATATTTGGTATTACCTGTTAGTGCGGCTATATCGGCCATACCGGTGTACATATAAGCAGCCCTTACCGCGTGGCCTTCGGCTTCATGCTGGTCAACCACTTTTTTATCGGCCTGGTTGTAAGCATCTCCCTTAGGGCCGCGCACATCTAAAAAGAATTTGGCGAGGTCGAGGTATTGCTTGTTGCCGGTTACACGGTACATTTTTGACAATCCGATCTCCACTATCTGATGGCCCGGATACTCCTCAATTTTGCCCGGTCCAAAAGTTTTAACCAGCAGGTCAGCATTTTTTATGGCAATGTTGAGCAGTGTGCGTTTACCGGTTGCCTGGTAATGTGCCACAGCTGCTTCATAAAGGTGGCCTGCGTTATATAGTTCGTGGCTAAGGTCTTCTTCCTTTTCCCAGCGTTTGGAACCTATCCACTCATGAGGCTTTTTAGCGTTAACAGTCCTGAAAGTGTATAAATAGCCATCCGGCTCCTGGGCCGCGCCGATAATGGAGATGAGGCTATCAATGGATTTATCAAGCTGCGGGTTCCTTTTATTCTGCATGGAATAGGATGCACCTTCAATGGCCTTATATACGTCGGTATCATCAAATGGAAATTCACTTAACTTATCACCATCCAGTTTTTTTGCCGCACGTAAAAAGTTATCCATACGCCCATTGGCTTTACATTGCGCCAGTACATACGGAATGGTAACGGTGGCATTTACTTCCATTTTGGGCTGCCAGAAGTTGTCATTTACATGTACGCTTGTGAAGGCAACAGGTTGGATGGGGTAATCTTTTTGCTGTGCCAATACCGGGCTTGTAAGTGCAGCCCATGAAAGGGCAAGCACAACGACAGCTTTTTGTTTATTGATCATGATATTCAAGTTCTTTTACTTTTAAAATTAGTTTTTAACCATCCGGCTGCCGTAAACCGGGCCTGCGCTGTTCTCTTTTTGCGGCAGCAGTTTTACGGTTACTTTTTGTTTGCCTTTTGTCAGTTCAATAGGCAAGGTGTAGCTGATATCGTAAAAACGGCTCTCTTTATATTGGTTCAAATCTTCAGAAGCCAATTTAACGCCATCAATCAAAATATCAAATTTTCTGCCGCGGTTGTCCATGCCCCAGTAGCTGTTAATCAGCGTATTTTGCGCATTGGCATCAACCTTCATTTCATATTGCAGGTAGCCTCCGTTCTCTGTTGACCGCCATTTCTTTTGGTGATCTTCGCCTGTAGTGGCGTTTTCACTGCTGAAGTTATGATCGCGCTCGGGCTGCATTTCGCCTACACGTAAAATGTCCATGGTGCGGGCTTCTAACTCCTGTTGTTTTTTCCTTTGCTCGTCATACGCTTTTTGCTGCACAATCCAGGCCTGTGGTGTAAATACGTCCCAGTAAACAGAATAGTATTGATTTTGGGTTTGATTAAAAGGGATTAGTGTAACTTCTTCAGGTTTTGAAATATTCACCGTACGGAAGCTCAATTGTTTCTTGTCAACCATTTGCAGCCATTGGTTAGGGTCAGTTTCGCTGGTTACAAAAACCGGAACACCTTTCAACGGATCGGGCTCTGTATTGCCTAAAACACCAGCCAATAATACCGGGCCGTAAAATACCGCGCGCCTGTTGGCATTGTCGGGCATGGCTTCGGTATAAAGCTTTTCGGGTGTTGTAAATTCAATTTTATCGTTGTTGCTCCATTTGCGGTTTAGCACAATATATCCCTGGTCATCAGTGGCAGCATTTTGAGTTTTCCCGTTAATGCTGATGGTAGCAGCGCCAGTCCATTTTGGTTTACGGATGCGGATAGCCATGGTAAGCGGCTTTTTGGTGTTCACCGTAAATGTGATGTGATCGTCATTAGGGAAACTGCTTTGCTGCTTCACCGATAAACCTTTTGATGCCCAGTTAAGTACTGAGGGGATAAACAGGTTTACATATAAGCTGCCATCGGCACCTTTAAAGTAAATGCTTTCGTTGTATTTAACATGGTTTTCCATGCCCGAACCAACACAGCAGGTAAAATCATCAAATGGCGTACTATAATGCTTGGTGCCGCCCATACGCAATGGTACAAAGTAGCACATCATCCCGTCAGTGTGGTTTTGCGATGCAAGGATATGGTTATACAGCGCTTTCTCGTAGTAATCCATCAGCATGGCCGAAGGCTCAACCGCAAACAAATGCCGGGTTAATTTCAGCATGTTGTAGGTATTGCAGGTTTCGGTAGTGTTTTCTGTTAGCTTATCGTTCAGTTTGTCTGCATCGCTCAGGTATTCATAATTGCTGTTACCTCCTGTTGCGTAGGAATGGTGGTTAACAATGGTTTCCCAAAAGAAATCGGCAATGGCTTTGTCTTTTTTATCGCCGGTAAGCTCGTACCTGCGTGCACTGGCTATTATCTTAGGGATCTGGGTGTTAGAATGCTTGCCCGGCAGTATATCCTGTTTTTGTGATAGCGGATCGAGAATCTTTTTATCATAGAATTTATAGGATAGCTCCAGGTATTTTTTATCTCCATTAATAGCATAGAGGTTAGTTAATGTTTCTGCCATACCTCCATATTCACACAGCAGCATTTTTTGCAGTTTCTCGTCATCAAGGTTTTTGATGGTTTCCCCTGTCCAGTTGGCCATACCTTTGCATACTTTTAAGGCTTCGGCATTATTGCAATATAAATAGGCATCAAGTAAACCGGCCATAATTTTATGCACAGTATACCATGGCGACCAGCCACCGTTCAAATCGAAGCCACGGGAGCGGATCTCGCCTTTGGCAACCTCGGCCCAGATGGTGTCTTCTTTGGGGATTGCGCCCACGTAACCTGTTTTACGGGCTACCTGGCATTCGTCAAGTTCTTTAACTATATAGTTTGCGCGTTTCAAAAATTCAGGATCGCGGGTTGATGCGTAGTGCATGGAAATGGCCGACAGGTAATGTCCTAATGTATGCCCTGCCAAACCTGATGACTCCCAGCCTTCGTACATCTTACCTTTAGGTTTAAGGCCCGAGTGTGAACGGAAAGCCGAAAGTAATCTGTCGGGCTCTATAGATAGCAGGTATTTAACATCAGCATCCATTGCCGTTTTAAAAGGGCTCTCCAATAATTGAACGTCCTTTAAATTAAAAGAATAGGCTTTAACCGGAACTACCGGTTTTATCTTTACCCGGGTATCGTTCAATTCGGGTACGTAGGATTGTGCCTGGATAGTTTGTGCCCCTGCTAAGCAGGCTACGAGGCATAAGTTCAATTTAAACCACTTTTTTATTAGCATGATATGTTTGTGTAACGGTAAGAATAACTTTCAACTAAATTAGTGTGCTTTGCACAGTTGTTTTGAATAATATTTTGCAGTTGATAGCAGGATTTTATCCGTTTTTTTAACGTGCGAATTATTTACAGTAAGTTTATTAATGATACTGCGAATTAACTATCAATATATTAACGTTTTAATGGGTTTTTATATAAATATAATATCAAATTAATGCTATTGTAACAGTAATGTTAAGATACGGGCAGTATTGGCAAATTTCATAAAAAAACAAGGGGCGGCTCGCGGATAGTTTTACGTGTCTGAAATACAGCATGTAATATATAGTTTTTAACCCCAAAATTTAATTTATGAAGTTTAAACAATTACTAAAGAGGTTCATTTTGCCTTTACTAAGTGTGTTTGTGTTTTGTTACAGCACCTACGCGCAAACAGTAACATTAAAAGGAAAGGTAACCGACGAGAAGGGCGAGCCCATAGTTGGCGCTTCCGTTAGAATAAAAAATACAAGCGCCGGCTCTGTTACCAATGGCAGTGGTGTGTTTAGCCTCAACTATACAGGGCAGGGGACACTTATTGTAAGCGCTATTGGTTTTACCGCACAGGAAGTTAAATTAAACGGTCAGGTGCAAATTAACGTAGCCCTGGCTGAGGATAACAAAACGCTGAATGAGGTTGTTGTGACCGCTTTGGGCATCAAGCGTGACAAAAGGATCTTAACTTACAGTTCGCAGGAGGTAAAGGCAGAATCCATTGCGCAGTCAAAAGAGCCCAACCTTGTAAATGCTATTGCCGGTAAGGTTGCAGGTGTGCAGGTTACAAGCTCATCAGGTACGCCGGGTAGTTCGGCGAGGATTGTGATCAGAGGTGGATCTTCAATTTATGGTACTAACGAGCCTTTAATGGTGATTGATGGCGTTCCTGTCGATAATACTGAAACAGGCAACCTTAATTCAGGGCCGGGAACTAACCGTATTGCCGATATAGATCCGTCGATTATTGCCAGCATGAACGTTTTAAAGGGTGCGGCGGCAACGGCCCTGTATGGTTCAAAGGGCGCAAACGGAGTGGTTATCATTACAACTAAAAGCGGTGGCATAAATAAAAAACCACTTATCACTTTTTCTTCGGATTTTTCTTTTGAAAACCCATTATTGCCGCAAATTCAAAATAAGTACTCGCAAGGTACAAACGGTATTTATTACGACGGTGTAAATCAAAAAACAAGTACATCATGGGGAGCAGAGATGGATACCCTGAAAATTAACGGGCAGCCCGCTAAAGTTTATAACCAGTCCGATCTGTTTTTTAAAACCGGCCATACTTATAACAATACGGTAAACATTGGCGGCGGCGGTGACAATTCTACTTACCTGGTTTCATACTCTAATTTTAATCAGCAGGGAACAGTTCCTACAACCAAATTTTTGCGCAATACATTTTTTGCAAAGTATAGTGCACAGGTGCTAAAAAATCTGAATACAACGTTCCAATTAAATTATTCAAACTCGCAAAATGACAGGCTGCCTGAGGGATATGCCCTTGAAAGCCCGGTTTGGACAATTTTTACAGCACCGGTTTCATACGATTTGCAGCCTTATTTAAACCCGGATGGGACACAGCGGTTGTATCGTTTCTCCAGAAATAATCCTTATTGGGTATTGGATAACATCAAAAACCATTCGGGTGTTAACAGGTTTTTGCCAACCTTTACTGCTGACTATAAGCCCTTTTCATGGCTAACTATTACTGAAAGGTTTGGTGCCGATGTTTATACCGAGATGGACAGGTACCATGAGTCGACCCAGTCAGTATCAAATCCTAACGGCAGGCTCGTTGACCAGAATATCAATTACCGCCAATACAATAACGATTTATTGATTAGTGCCAATAAGCAATTTGGTGATTTTAATGTAGACGTTGTTTTGGGTAATAACCTGATCTCAAACTATACAGAAAATACATATGCAAATGGTGTAGGTTTAACCGTACCTGGCTTGTACAATATGTCATCTGCCTCAACAGTTACTTATAAAGAGGCTTCGTATCTGCAACGAAAGGTTGGTTTTTACCTGCAATCAAACATTGAGTATAAGCGCTTCCTGCTATTATCATTAACTGGAAGGTATGATGGCAACTCGGTATTGTCAAAAGACCATAGCTTTTATCCTTATGGCTCTGCCGCCGGTAGCTTCATCTTCTCAGAATTTTTCAGCCCGGAATTTTCTAAAGTAATGAACCTTGGTAAGGTAAGGGTTTCATATGGTACTGTTGGTAATGACGGCGGCATAGGTCCTTATAGTTTATTAACACCATATAATAGCGCAACTATACGTAATCTTATATTCCCTTATGCAGGGCAGGCAGGCTTTTTGAAAAGTGATGTACTCGGTAACCCAAATCTGAAAAACGAACGCATTAACGAGTTTGAAGCAGGCTTTGAAGCGGGCTTTTTTAATAATCGAATCAGCCTTGAAGCCTCATTTTACAGCAAAAAAACAATTGATGGTATTATCCCCACAGTGGCCCTTGCGCCATCAACAGGTTATGCTTATACAAGTGTAAATTCGGCTATAATGCGTAATAGGGGTATCGAAGTATTATTAAATGTTACGCCAGTTAAGAGCCGTGATTTTAACTGGGACCTTACCTTGAATTTTACTCGTAACCGAAACAAAGTACTTTATCTTGATAAAGACCTGTCTTTAATTAACAATACCTTCACCAATGTTGTAGTTGGGCAGCCTTACGGCGTAATATACGGTACCCGCTACGCCCGTAACGCAGCTGGTAAGTTATTGATTGATGATACCGGCCTTCCGTATGCCGATGATACACAAGGTATAGTAGGTAATATTAACCCTAACTGGCTTGGCGGTATCAACAACAACTTCAGGTATAAACAATTTAATTTCAGTTTCTTTTTTGATATCAAACGCGGCGGTGATATCCAAAACAATGTTGATGGCTACGGCTATTTTTACGGAACACCAAAAGTTACCGAAAACCGTGGTTTAAGGGTGGTTGATGGCGTAAATGCTACTACCGGACAGCCAAACACCGTAGCGGTTAACGGTCAGGCTTATTATCAGCGTGCAAACGGTGTTTTGGAATCGGTTATACAGGATGGCAGCTATGTAAAACTACGCAACGTTAGTTTAGGCTATACTTTAAAACCATCATGGTTAAGCAAAAGCCCTTTCAAATCGGCAACATTTAGCGTAACCGGCCGCAATCTTTGGATCCACGCTCCGCACTTTACAGGCGGTGACCCCGAAGTTAGCTCGTTTGGCTCTTCAAACGGATCACAGGGGATCTATTCATTTTCAACCCCAACTTCAAGATCAGTTGATTTTAGCCTGAAAGTTACCCTATAATTTAAATCATTAATAAGAAATTGTCATGAAAAATAAATATATCACGTTAATAACATGCGCGTTGGTAAGTTTTACGGGCTGTAAAAAATACATTGATGTAAACCAGGACCCCAACAGGCCTATAGATGTTAAAGAAGCTCAGATCCTTGCACCAGTTGAGGCTGCCATATCACAAAATATCAATGCAGCTGGTGGTGCTAATCTGGCCATAGTACTACAACAATACCTGCAGGTGATCGCTTTAAACCAGGTGCCACCTAACTTTGGCACCTACCTCATGTACCATCAGGATATGGATAGTGATTGGTATAATTTTTACACGCAGGTGATGAATAACCTTGTGCTGTTAAACAAAAAAGCGGAAGCCGATGGCAATGCCAACTACGCTGCCATATCAAAGATTTTGCTGGCTTATACACTTGGCTCAGCTACTGATGTTTGGGGCGATGTGCCGTATTCAAAGGCTTTTCAAGGTATAGATAATCGTACCCCAACTTATGACAGCCAGGAAGCTGTTTATACGCAGATACAAACTCTGCTTGATAACGCTGTTGCCGATATTGCCAAAAGCAGCGCCACGGTGCCGGCTGGCGATGATTTTTACTACACCGGTGATATGAGCAAATGGAAAAAGGCGGCTTATACATTAAAGGCGCGTTATTATATGCACCTCACTAAAGCTCCGGGACATACAGCTGCCGCCCAGGCACAACTGGCCCTAACCGCTCTTGAAAACGGCATGACAAGTAATGATGATGATATGAAAATGCCTTTCGCCGGTAGTGCTGGGGCAGAAAACCCGTGGCAGCAAAACTTTTTACCGGGCTCAACACTGGTATTAGCTTCAACGTTTGTTGATGGTTTTGCAGCCAGGAAAGATCCCCGCGTATCAAAAATGGTAGCCCCGGCAATTGAAACGGGTTTGTATACTGGTAGGGTAATCGGCTCGGACGATATTGGTAGTTTGGAATCGTATTCATTAGGTGGTTCTTTTTATGCAAGTACAAGCTCAAATAACTATATTGTTACTTATTCAGAAGCGCTATTTTTAAAAGCCGAAGCTACGTTTATAATATCCGGGGCTACTGCTGCGCAGCCGGTATATATGCTGGCTGTTAAATCGCATATGTCAAAATTGGGTATTGCTGATGCCGTTGCGGATAATTATTTAACTTCAAGGGGAACGCTTACGAGTGCCAACGCCATGAAGCTTATTATTGAAGAAAAGGTTGTTGCTAACTTCCTGTCGATGGAGAACTATACTGATTGGAGGCGTACAGGCTTCCCTGCATTAACCAAGGTGAAAAATGCCTTGTCGGATATTCCGCGCAGGGTGTTATATCCGCAAACAGAAATGACTGCAAACCCGCAGCCGCAGCAAAGCGCCAAGCTTACCGACAGGGTTTGGTGGGATGCGCAATAGGCGTTATTTAGCAGGCGCATTGCCGGTAAGTAACATTATAGGTTAAAATACGGTTAGTGTCTGCTAAATTGTTAAATAAACGATAATAAGTACTATCTTAATTTTGTGAAAAATAATATACAATGATAACTTTTGATTGGAAAGGCGTACTCCCTGCAGTAACTACTAAATTTACAGATAATGACGAACTTGATTTTGAAGCTTTTGATATAAACCTGAATGCCCAGCTTGAGGCCGGTGTTGACGGATTTATATTAGGTGGCTCATTAGGCGAAGCAAGCGTTTTAAGCGATGATGAAAAATTCGCGCTGCTTACCCATACTGTTGAGTTTGTAAAAGGAAAAGTACCTGTTGTACTGAACATTGCCGAGCAAACTACCAAAGCTGCTGTTGCATATGCACAAAAAGCGTTTGATAAAGGTGCGGATGGCCTGATGTTATTGCCGCCAATGCGTTATAATAGTGAAGCCCGCGAAACGGTGGCTTACCTTACTACTATTGCGAAAAGTACCGAATTGCCAATCATGATCTACAATAACCCTGTTGATTATAAGGTTGAGGTTACTTTAGATATGTTTGAACAGCTTGCTGCTTATGATAATATCCAGGCAGTAAAAGAATCAACCCGTGATATATCAAACGTTACCCGCATGATCAACCGTTTTGGTGAAAGGTTCAAGATCTTTACCGGTGTTGATCCGCTGGCTATGGAAAGCCTTGTGATGGGTGCAGATGGCTGGGTTGCCGGTTTGGTTGATGCCTTCCCTAAAGAAACCGTGGCTATTTACCGTTTGGTTAAAGCAAAACGTTACGACGAGGCTTTGGCTATTTACCGTTGGTTTTTGCCGGTACTTGAGCTGGATATCCATCCTAAATTGGTACAGTACATTAAACTGGCTGAGGTTGCAACCGGTATAGGTACCGAAAATGTACGTGCGCCACGCTTACCATTAATTGGTGCTGAGCGCGAAAAAGTTCAGAAAATCATAAACGACGCGCTTGTTGCAAGGCCAGAATTGCCTGTAGGCAGCTGGGGTAAATTGACTGAGGTAGCGTTATAATAACATATGGCAAGTAAAACTTTCTTTTGTGTTGATGCCCATACCTGCGGCAATCCGGTAAGGCTGGTTGCAGGCGGTGGTCCTGCGCTTAAAGGCGACAACATGAGCCAGAAACGTCAGCACTTTTTAAAAGAGTATGATTGGATCAGGACCGGCCTGATGTTTGAACCCCGCGGTCATGATATGATGTCGGGAAGTATCCTGTATCCACCACATGACCCGGAAAACGATGTTGCTGTTTTGTTTATCGAAACCAGCGGTTGTTTACCCATGTGCGGTCATGGAACCATCGGCACAATCACCATAGCCATTGAGGAAGGGTTGATCCAGCCTAAAACTCCGGGTATTGTGCGCATGGAGGCGCCCGCTGGCCTTGTATTGATCGAGTATAAGCAGGAGGGCAAAAAGGTAACCTCGGTGAAACTCAGAAATGTGGCCGCATATCTTGCTGCAACTGATTTAGAAGTTGAATGCCCTGACCTTGGTACACTTACTATCGACGTTTCGTATGGTGGTAACTATTACGCCATTGTTGATCCTCAGCCTAACTTTAAAGGTATCGAGCATTATACAGCAGGTCAGCTGATTGCCTGGAGCCAGATGTTGCGCAAACGGATTAACGAAAAGTACCAGTTTGTACACCCACAGGATCCTACAATTAATACCTGTACACATATCCTTTGGGCGGGTGCTACACTATCTGAAGATGCTACTGCACGTAACGCCGTGTTTTACGGTGATAAAGCTATCGACAGGTCGCCTTGCGGAACCGGTACTTCGGCCCGTATGGCGCAGTGGTTTGCCAAAGGTAAATTGAAAGTAGGTGAGTCTTTTATTCATGAAAGCATCATAGGCAGTAAGTTTACCGGCAGGGTTGAGGATGTGGTTAAGATCAATGATATCGACGCCATTATTCCAAGCGTTGAGGGTTGGGCTAAAGTTTACGGTTACAACACCATCAAAATAGATGATGACGATCCCTATGCTCACGGTTTTCAGGTGATCTAATATATCACCAAACGTCATTGCGAGGAACGAAGCAACCCCAAACAATACAGGGCGAACCTGCTAATTGGGGTTGCTTCGTTCCTCGCAATGACGTTCTCATTTAACAGATTTAAAAATATTAACAAGCTTTCGGCTTTCCGCCTTAAGCTTTCAGCTTAAAATAAAAATGGCAAAGGTGCTGATAATAGGAGGTGGGATAGTAGGACTTAGTTCGGCTTATTATTTACAAAAGGCCGGGCATGAAGTTACTGTGCTGGATAAGGGCGATATGACCGATAGCTGTTCATATGGAAACGCCGGTATGATAGTGCCAAGCCATTTTATCCCGCTGGCAACGCCGGGTATGGTTTCGCAGGGCATTAAGTGGATGTTTAACAGCAAAAGTCCGTTCTACGTAAAGCCATCTTTAAACCCTGAACTGATATCATGGGGATTAAAATTTTTAAAGAAAGCGAATGCCGCGCACGTTGAAAAATCGGCTGTTCCTTTAACGGAGCTTTCCCTGCTCAGTAAAAAGCTTTATGAAGATCTGAGCAAAGAGCCAGGCTTTGATTTTGACCTGGTTGAAAAAGGTATCCTGATGTTTTACAAAACCGAAAAGGCAGGCGAAGAAGAGGCGCACATGGCCGAAAAAGGCAGGGAATTAGGTTTGGATATGGCGGTGCTTAGTGTTGATGATTGTAAAAGGCTACAGCCAAAGCTTGAGCTTGACGTGTTGGGCGCGGTACATTACCGTTGCGATGCACACCTTTCGCCAAATAAGCTGATGGCCGCATTGATCAGGTACCTGAAAGCTGCCGGTGTAAAATTGCTTACCAATAAAGAGGTTACAAAAATTGAAACTAAAGGCGGTAAAGTGAGCAGGGTATTGGCAGGCAATGAAGAGTTTACCGCTGATGAATACATTATTGCTGGTGGTTCATGGTCGCCGGCTATTGGCAGATTGTTAGGTTTAAAAATCTTGCTGATGCCGGGTAAAGGATATTCATTCAATGTAAAAGATGATAGCGACACCATGCACATCCCTGCATTGCTGGCCGAAGCAAGGGTTGCCATTACGCCAATGAATGGTGGTTTACGCTATGGTGGTACTATGGAGCTTGACAAGATCAACGATCGTATCAACATGAACCGTGTAAAAGGTATTGTAGAATCCGTGCCAAAATACTTCCCGGGTTTAAAACCTGCTGTTCCTGAACAAAAGGATATCTGGTTCGGCTTCCGGCCTTCATCTGCAGACGGATTGCCATACATCGGCAGGAGCAAACAATATAGCAACCTTACCGTGGCTACCGGTCATGGTATGATGGGGCTTAGTCTGGGCGCAGCAACCGGTTTGTTGGCAAGTGAAATTATATCGGGCAAACCAACCTCTATTGATATTAAAGAATTTGCTCCTGAAAGATCTTAATTTAAACAATTGATTACCCTTCCGGCATGCCGGAAAACGGAACCGCTCATTCACCCCTGATGAACGGTTTTTTTGCGTTAACAGGAGTTTGTTTTATTACCTGCATCATAAAAAACAGGTTGAAAATGGGTTTTCTGCGTAAAATGCATGGTAAGTGTAAAATATACAATAGTTGTATTCTGTACAATTAAAAATATTTTATTCGGCCAAATAGTGGCTGTGGTGCCTATAATTTTGATTTTAATTGTTTATATAACATTTAATTTACTTCATGTTTGTTGGATAAAGAAGGGTTTTTCGGTCAATTTAGGCACCTGTATCAACCATAAATTATCAAATATTGCCCGTATTTTATCCTTTTAACTTCAATTGTTGGCAAATTAAGTTAAGTAATTGTAAATTCAACAAGTGATAATCAAGTAGCAGATGAAAGTTTTACAATTTACTATCCCGGTTCCGCACGATAAAAGTGTGATTGCAGAAAAGGTTTGTTTGCCTTATCATTACCCATACCTGCATCGTCATAAAGAAATTCAGCTTACCTGGATCCAGCAGGGTGAGGGGACTTTGATTGCAGGAAATAATATGCATGATTACTCTGCAGGCGATTTGTTTTTAATAGGCGCCAACCTGCCGCATGTGTTTAAAAGTAACCCCGAATATTTTGCGCCCAATGCCAACAAGCAGATAGAGGCGCTTACAATATTTTTTAACCCGGAAGGGGCTTTGGCACCGCTGTTTAATTTACCTGAGCTTAAACCGAGCCTCATATTTATGCAGCAGCATCAACAGGGTTTTAAATTACCGCATTCTGTTGTTGACAAAATATCGCAGATCATGATCGCATTGCAAAAAGCTTCCGGCCCTGACCAGTTGATCCAGTTTTTTCATCTGCTTAAAGGGCTTACCAATATCAAAAGCAAATTGGATCCTTTATCAACCTATGGCAACCTGCCGGGGATAACCGAAAATGAAGGGATCAGGATTGGTAATATCTATAATTACATTATGCAGCACTACAGTGAGCCTATTACGCTTGAGGACGTTGCTAAGGTGGCCTATATGACGCCGGAGTCGTTTTGCAGATATTTCAAAAAGCATACTGGTCATACTTTTATTTCGTTCCTGAACGAGATCAGGATCAACGAGGCCTGCAAAAAATTGATTGCCCATAAATTTGAAAGTATTAACACCGTAGCTTACAAGTGCGGTTTCAAGAGTATTACTAACTTTAACCGGGTATTCAAATGCGTAATAGGTAATTCGCCACGTGGCTATCTCGACTCATACAACAACAATCTGATAAGCCTGAACAGGGCTGCAAGCTAATAGCTACTTTAATTTTCTTACCTCAAACCAAAATATATCGTGCTAATTAATACTAAAACAACCATAAAAGGTTTGGCTCTTTACGCCCTTACTATTGGTACCCTAACCGTTAAAGCGCAGACCGCTCCTGCCGGCAATTTGTATGAGCAAAGCAGCGAAGTAGCGGGTACCATTATCAGATACGGGCAGGATATGAACGCTATTCATGACTTTTATTCGCCGTATAACGTTAATGATCGTGCCGAAGAACAATACAAACAGGATGTCATTAACTCGCCAGAACAACGTAAAAGATTAATTGAGGTTGACAATGATTATCTGAAACAGCTGGAGCAAACCGACTTTAATGCCCTGAGTATTTACGGCAAGGTTGATTATATCCTGTTGAAGAAACGCATCAACTTTGATCTGAAAGATCTGAAGAAAGAAGAAGGCCTGTATAGTCAGGCTGCTAAATACATTTCATTTGCCGATGAGATTTACGCGCTTGAACAAAAGCGCCGCCGCGGAACGTTTGTTGATGGCGAAAAAGTTGCTGGCGACCTGAACAAGATCCTGAAAGAACTTAAAGCAGATACGACGGCATATCGTAAGCTTCCGTCGGTAGATATGCCTGTAGCAAAAGTTACCAAAGCTGCATTAGTTGGTTTAAAAGGTCGTTTAAAGGACTTTTTTGGGTTCTATAATAAATACGACCCTTCATTTACCTGGTGGGTACCTGAACCTTATAAAGCCCTTGATAATGCGCTGAACAGGTACAGTGAGCTGGCTATAAGCAAAGGAAAGTTGAACACCAGCCAGAAAAGCGATAGCAGCGGTATAAAAGGTGTGCCCATCGGCAGGGAAGAGTTGATCAATCAGCTGCAAGCCGAAATGATCCCTTACACGCCCGAAGAGCTTATCAAGCTTGCCAACAAAGAGTTTGCCTGGTGCGATAAGGAAATGCTGAAGGCATCGCAGGAAATGGGTTTTGGCAGCGACTGGAAAAAAGCGTTGGAGAAAGTAAAAAACAGCTACGTGCCGGTAGGTCATCAGCCCGAACTGATTGTTAAATTATATAACGATGCGCTAAGCTTTATCAAAGAGCGCGACCTGATCACAATACCGCCACTGGCCGAGGAAACCTGGGGCATGGTAATGATGTCGCCGCAAAGGCAATTGGTTAACCCATTTTTTACCGGTGGCAAGGAAATCAGCATCTCGTACCCAACCAATACCATGCAGTATGAAGACCGACTGATGAGCATGCGCGGCAACAACCCTTACTTTTCAAAGGGGACGGTGCAGCACGAATTGATTCCCGGTCATAACCTGCAATATTTTATGAACAGCCGTTACAAAGCTTATCGTCAGGATTTCGGTACCCCATTCGCGGTTGAAGGCTGGGCTTTGTACTGGGAACTTTTACTCTACGATAAAGGGTTTGCCAAAACACCTGAAGAACGTGTAGGTATGCTGTTCTGGCGTATGCACCGTTGCGCCCGCATCATATTTTCACTTAACTATCATTTAGGTAACTGGACTCCACAGCAATGTATCGACTTTTTGGTTGACCGTGTAGGTCATGAAAAAGCCAACGCCGAGGGTGAAGTTAGACGCTCATTTGAGGGAGGCTATAGTCCGCTTTACCAGGTGGCATACCTGTTAGGTGGTTTGCAGTTGACAGAATTGAGGAAAGAACTGGTTGACAGCGGTAAAATGACCTACAAGCAATTCCACGATGCCGCCATTAAAGAAAACCTGATCCCGGTTGAAATGTTGCGCGCCACGTTAACCAACCAGGCATTAACTAAAGACTTTACAACAAGCTGGAAGTTTTACGACTTTGAGACTAAATAATTAAACAGCATCGAAAGCTATCAGCTTTAAGCTTTCAAAAAAACTTTTTTATGGAGAACAGCACTTCTTTTAAGCCTTCGTTGCGGTTGATGGATGCCACCATGCTGGTGGCGGGCAGTATGATTGGCTCCGGTATTTTTATTGTGAGCGCGGATATTACCCGCAATGTGGGCAGCGCAGGCTGGCTGCTATTTGTGTGGCTCATCACCGGTTTTATGACCCTAACTGCGGCCTTAAGTTACGGTGAACTGAGCGCCATGTTCCCAAGAGCAGGGGGGCAGTATGTTTATCTGAAGGAAGCTTACAGTCCTTTGGTGGGCTTTTTATACGGATGGAGTTTTTTCACGGTAATCCAGACGGCTACTATTGCGGCCGTGGGCGTGGCCTTTGCCAAATTTACAGCTTACCTCATCCCCCAATTGAGTGAAAGTCTTGTTGCTATTGATCTGGGCTTCGTTACCATATCACCGGCGCAACTGCTTTCAATCCTGGTGATCGTATTTTTAACCTATATCAATACCCGCGGCGTTAACAGCGGAAAAATTGTGCAAACTATTTTCACCATGGCTAAGCTGCTGAGCTTGCTGGGTTTAATTGTGTTTGGCTTATTTGCTTTAAAAGCTTCGGTATGGAATGAGAACTGGAAAAATGCCTGGAGCATGCATAGCCTCAGCGCTAATGGTTCCATTGCTTCTTATACTACCATTGCAGCCCTGGGCGCAATAGCCTCGGCCATGGTTGGCTCCATATTCAGCAGCGACTCATGGAATAACGTAACTTTTATTGCCGGCGAGATCAAAAATCCGAAAAGGAATATCGGTTTAAGCCTGGCGCTGGGTACACTGATCGTGACGGTGATTTACATTTTAACCAATGTAATGTATACTGGTGTGCTTTCCCTGCATGATATTGCCAGCGCCGATAAAGATAGGGTAGGCGTGGTTGCTTCGCAGCATATTTTTGGCAGCTCGGGTACGGTGATCATTGCGCTGCTTATCATGGTATCAACCTTTGGCTGTAATAACGGACTCATCATGTCGGGAGCGAGGGTTTATTATTCGATGGCTAAAGACAGGCTCTTCTTTAAAAAAGTAGGAACGCTGAATAAAAACTCGGTACCGGGTTTTGGTTTGTGGTTGCAATGTGTGTTTGCCTGTTTGTGGAGCCTGAGCGGTAAATACGGCGATCTGCTGGATATGATCTCCTTTGTGGTGGTGGTTTTTTATGTGCTTACTATCATCGGGATTTTTATACTCCGCAAAAAAATGCCCAATGCGGAGCGGCCTTACAAAGCTTTCGGCTACCCAGTATTGCCGGTTATTTATATCATTATGGGCATTGCCTTTTGTCTGTTGCTCATCAAATACAAACCTGCTTATACTTATCCTGGCTTGATCATCACTTTAACAGGCATCCCGGTTTATTACCTGATAGGTGGCAGTAAACAACGCAAAAGCGCCGAACTCCCGGTTGAAAGTTTGTAGACCGGGGACATTCATTATATCAATTCATGAAAAAGATCTTATCGCTGCTATGGCTTTTA
The DNA here is from genome assembly GCF_014643835.1 of Mucilaginibacter rubeus. Taxonomy (GTDB): domain Bacteria; phylum Bacteroidota; class Bacteroidia; order Sphingobacteriales; family Sphingobacteriaceae; genus Mucilaginibacter; species Mucilaginibacter rubeus. Next base: position 325,656 of record NZ_BMKD01000003.1, read on the forward strand.
ACTATTGCCATAGCAGTTCATGCTCAAAACGGAAATTTTATTAAGCTGGGCACTGCAAAGTTCTCTACCGGGAATGATGCCGCCTGGAAAGAAGCTGCTTTCAACGATACCCAATGGAAAAACATCAAAGTTGGTGACGTTTGGCAGGAGCAGGGCTATCCCGATTACCACGGCTTTGCTTGGTACCGGATTCATGTGGTAATTCCATCATCGTTGAAAAAGCAGGCGGTGTGGGCCGATAGTTTGCGGGTATTCCTCGCCCATGTTAATGACGTTGACGAAACGTATTTTAACGGTAAGCTGATAGGTAAAACCGGGGCATTCCCTGAAGATAAAGGCGGTTACATAAGTAAATGGCCTGCCGTGCGTAATTACTGTATTGCGGCAGATGATCCAGCTATTAAATGGGATGGAGAAAATATCATAGCCATCAAGGTATACGATGGCGGAGGCTCAGGGGGGATTTTTATGGGCGCTCCTTTTATTGATATGCTGGAGAAATTTGACGGTATTGTTTTCACTCAAACCGACATTAGCTTTTTACCCAATGCACAATCTGTTAGGAAATTAACTGTAGGTAATAGCTTTAGAACCAGTATCACAGGCAAGTTTCACTATAAGATAATCGATGAGGTTACTGAAAAAACAATCGCCGAAAAAACTGTAAACGCAAATCTGCCACCGTTGGGTAAGGAAACCTATACGCTTACCTTCCCGCACCGCGAGGGCATTAAACTGTTTTACGAGTTTACCGAAGCGGCATCCGACAAGACCAAAACCTTTGCCGAAATAGCGCCGTATTTGCTTACTCCTAAAGCATCTTTAAAGCCAATGATTAATGGCGCTTCAGTTTTAGGCGTTCATCCCGGCTCACCGGTACTTTATAAAATTGCTGCAAGCGGACAACAGCCCTTGAAATATATGGTTAAGAATTTGCCTCAAGGTTTAGTACTTGATAATAAAACAGGCATTATAACAGGAACTGCACCTGAAGCAGGTGATTACAATGTATCAGTTTCCGTAAGCAATACTTTAGGAAAAAGCGAACGAACGCTAACTATTAAATCGGGTAAGTTATTAGCGCTTACCCCACCCATGGGCTGGAACAGCTGGAATTGCTGGGGATTAAATGTAAGCGATGAAAAGGTAAGGCTTTCGGCTAAAGCTATGGTTGATAAAGGCCTTACCGATTACGGTTGGAACTCTATTAACGTGGATGATGGCTGGCAGGCACCCGCAAGGCAACAGGATGGAGAAATAGCCGCAAACGAAAAGTTTCCGGATATGAAAGCCCTTGGTGTGCACCTGCATCAGCAGGGATTAAAGTTTGGCATTTATTCATCGCCGGGAATAAAGACCTGTGGCGGATACCTCGGCTCGTTAGGGCATGAAGGGCAAGATGCCAGCACTTACTTTAACTGGGGCGTTGACTATTTAAAATACGATCTGTGCAGCTACTCAGACCAAACGGCAGGTGATACCACATTATTCGCACAGCAAAAGCCATACATGGTCATGCGCGATGAATTGGCAAAGCAACCACGGGATATTATTTACAGCATTTGCCAGTACGGTATCAAAGATGTTTGGAAATGGGGCGCAAAAATGAATGGCAACCTGTGGCGTACCACGGAGGATATCACCGATACCTGGGAAAGTTTGTATGGCATTGGCTTCAGTCAAACCAATAATGCAGCCTATGCCGGACCGGGAGGATGGAACGACCCGGATATGCTTATTTTAGGCAGGGTGGGTTGGGGCGAAAATCTTCACCAAACCAATCTGACACCTTATGAACAATATACCCATATGAGTCTGTGGAGCCTTTTATCGGCACCACTGCTTATTGGTTGTGATATGGATAAGCTTGATGATTTTACTCTCAACCTGTTAAAAAACCGTGAAGTAATTGCCATTGATCAGGATGTAGCAGGCAAGCAGGCCGAGAGGATGATCAATGATAAGCAAATCCAGGTTTGGGTTAAACAGCTGGCAGATGGCAGCAAAGCCATAGGCATCTTTAATCTTGGTGAAAAATACGCAAAGTATGATCTGCAGTTTAAAAGTATAAAACAGGGTAAGGCCAAAACAGTGCGGGATCTCTGGCAGCAAAAAGATCTCGCTAAAAATGTTGTCGCTGTTTCCTGCAACATCCCGCCGCATGGGGTAAGGTTTTATAAATTGATGTAAACAAGACCGTTGCCCTCGCGTTGAGTACTGTATCGCTTGACCGTTTTTTAATCTGTTTTGAGATTGTGTTGTATAAATAAGATAAAATCCTGCTATAACTGGTTAGGAATCTTCAGTACATATCATAAAAGGTTAAATATATTTGCTTGCGCAAAATAATGGCGTAAGCCCTCGTTTTTTACTAAAATATCTGCCATGGCTAACAACTTTAAAGAAGAAAGCACCAAAGAAATAAATATCATTATGCAGCAATCGCAAAGCGCGTTTGAGGCTTACCAAAAAACAAGTGCCGAACAAAAGGCCCTGTTTATAGAAGCTATTGCTGATGAAATAGAAGCACTGGGCGATGCCCTGCTGCAAAAAGCATCCGAAGAAACTAATCTTCCGTTGCCACGTTTAACCGGCGAGCGCGCACGTACTACTGGTCAGTTGCGCATGTTTGCCGGGATGCTGCGCGAAGGAAGCTGGGTTGAGGCCAGTATCGATACCGCTTTGCCCGACAGGAAACCATTACCTCGCCCGGATCTCCGCAAAATGCTTGTCCCACTGGGACCGGTTGTTGTTTTTGGCGCAAGCAATTTCCCATTTGCGTATTCAACCGCAGGTGGCGATACTGCAAGTGCTTTGGGTGCAGGCTGTTCGGTAGTAGTAAAAGCACACCCTGCCCATGCCGAAACTTCTGAAATGGTTTACCAGGCAATCAAAAAAGCGATAGTGCGCAGCAATATGCCTGAGCATATTTTTCAGCATGTACATGGCACATCGTTTGAAAGCGGTAAAGCACTGGTTCAGGCAGATGATACCGCTGCCGTTGGCTTTACAGGCTCAACTGTTGGCGGACTGGCATTGCTGCAATATTCATCAGAACGCAAAAAGCCTATCCCCGTATTTTCAGAAATGGGTAGCATCAACCCGGTTATATTTTTACCAGATACTTTGAGCAAAAACGCCGCCGACCTGGCTGCGCAATATGCAGGTTCTATTACTTTAGGTGTTGGTCAGTTTTGTACCAATCCGGGCTTAATGCTTGCTATTGAAGGCGAAGGCCTTGATAATTTCTATAAACTTTTGGGTAATGGTATTGAAGCTATTAAACCAGCCAAGATGCTGCATGCTGGTATCCATTCGGCTTATGAGAAAAAGAGCCATGCAGCTTTAGAGCAAAGTGGCGTAAGCAGCGTTGTTAAATCAGCCACAGAGGCTGTTGATATCGAAGCTCAGCCAACCATCGCACTGGTAAGCGCCGAAACTTTCCTTGAAAACCACCTGTTACGTGAAGAGGTGTTTGGCCCATACTCATTAATGGTAAGCTGTAAAGACGAGCAGGAACTAATCAAAGTTTTAAAATCGGTATCGGGACAACTCACTACTACAGTAATGGGTACCGACGAGGATTTTGCGGGCCATTCCAACCTGTTGCAATTATTGCCGACCATAGCAGGCAGGGTATTGTTCAACGGTGTGCCGACTGGTGTTGAGGTTTGTGCCAGTATGGTGCATGGCGGCCCGTTTCCGGCCACTACCGATAGTCGTTTTACAGCGGTAGGTGTTAATGCAGCTAAACGCTGGGTACGCCCGGTTTGCTACCAAAACTGCCCGGATGCTTTGTTGCCTTTAGCTTTGCAACAGGCCAATCCAGCAAATATTTGGCGTTTGTTTGACGGCGAATGGAAGAAATAGTGAGCCGTTAATCATCATCAGATAATCAAATATAAATTATACTTGCACATGCCGGTTCCTCAACAGAGCCGGCATGTTTAATTTTGCATTATGAAACTTCAACGTTTTGATCAGCAGGTTTACGTACAGCGCCGCAATGTTTTAAAACAGAGTATGGGCGCCAACGGTATCATCGTTTTGTTAGGGAACGAGGATAGCAGCATGAACTATAAAGACAATACCTACCTGTTTAGGCAGGATAGCAGTTTTTTATATTATTTCGGACTTGATGTAGCAGGTTTGGCAGCCATTATTGATACAGACACCGGTGAGGAAGTGATATTTGGAAACGACCTTACTATCGATGATATCGTCTGGACAGGCACCTTACCATCTGTAAGTGAGATGGCTGCACTGGTTGGCGTTTCGCAAACAAGGCCTTATGCCGATGTAAAGCATTATATTCATAAGGCGGTTACCGGCAGTCGCCCGGTTCATATCCTGCCGCCTTATCGCCCGGAAAATAAAATCAAGCTGGCCGATTGGTTAAACACCAGTCTGGAAGATGTGGCCGGTCGCGTTTCATTGCAATTGGTAAAAGCGGTAATAGCTCAAAGGGTGATCAAAACTCCGCTTGAAGTTGCCGAGATAGAAAAAGCCGTATCCATAAGCGTTGATATGGAACTGGCAGTAATGAAATATGCCCGTCCGGGTATCAGGGAATACGAACTGGTAGCCAAAGCGCATGAAGTGGCCATTGCCAATGATTCGCGCTTAGGTTATCCGGTAATCATCACCAAACACGGTCAAACACTGCACACGCACTATTACGGCAATATCCTGGAAGAGGGCGATATGGTACTGAGCGATATCGGTGCCGAAAACGCCATGCACTACGGCGGTGATTTGACCCGTACCTTCCCGGTAGGCAAGCAGTTTAGCACCCGTCAAAGGGAGTTGTATGATGTGGTTTTGAACTCGATGGATCATGCTATTAGTATGCTGAAACCCGGCGTACGCTACAAAGATGTACACCTGCAAGCCTGCCAGAAACTGGCCGAAGGCCTGAAAGCGGTAAACCTGATGAAAGGTGACCCGGCCGAGGCTGTTGCAGCCGGAGCGCATGCCATGTTTTTTCAATGCGGCTTAGGCCACATGCTGGGCATGGATACCCACGATATGGAAGATTTAGGCGAGCAATACGTTGGCTATACCGATACTTTGAAAAAGGAAACTGCTGTTTTCGGTCTAAAATCATTGAGGTTAGGCCGCGAACTGGAAGCCGGGTATGTGCTTACCGTAGAGCCGGGTATCTATATCATCCCCGAATTGATAGATCGTTGGCAGGCCGAAAAGAAATTCGCTGAGTTTATTAATTACGATGTGTTGAATACCTATCGTGATTTCGGCGGCATCCGTATCGAGGATAACTTTTTAATAACCGATACAGGTAGCCAGTTATTAGGTAAATATTTGCCTAAAACTCGTCAGGAGATTGAGGCTTTGAGAGGATAGCGGATAAATAAGAGTGATATGGCGCATAGTTGACTCACCCGGTCTGCGCTATGCTGGACCAACCCTCTCTTCGCCTTTGGCGGAAAGAGGGTAAAGGAAAGAAGAGTAAAACCCCCTCTTTACGCTTGCGTAGAGAGGGGTGACGAGCGCAGCGAAGTCAGGGTGAGTCGATACGGCGTTTAATTCTTTACTCGCGTCCAATCATGGGTTATTGTTCTAAAGAGATGATTTTTTAAATCCTTTGTTCGTTTAATTTCTTGAGCTAACGGCCACTTAGCTTTAACTGAATAGTGGATTCATACGTAACCCTGTATCTTGTTTAATTAATTGATTCTTAGTTGTTTATATATTAAAAATTGAATTTCTGTTAACCCTGTTAACCCCCTCGACTCCCTTGCCGGCTTTGCCGTGAACACTTAGTTATTTTATAATTTAAGCGAAGGGCGCTTGAACTTGCAAAAGGGATTAACCAAACAAATCGGCCCGCATCCAAAAGCCGCGGGCCGATTTGTTAAATGCCTGCTATGATGTGTTAATTTATGTAAATTTAAACGGGTGGTGTTGAGTAACTTTACCTAACACTATAACTTATGACAAGGTACCACCAATATTTACTGTTAACCATTTTTTTAGGGGCTGCAGGTCAATCAGCCGAAGCTCAACATAAAGCTACTCCATATTACCCCACCCACGCAGAAGTGCTGCAAAACTACAAAGCGGCCGATGCGCTTGATTCAGCCTTAAAGAAGATTCCGATTATCACCGGCGTCAGGCCCAACTGGCAGGCTGGGGGGAATGAATTCTGGTACGGTAAAAAAACTGCTAACAACCAAACAGCTTATATTTTGGTTGATCCTGAAAAGGGAACAAAGAAAACCATTTTTGAAAGCAGTCAGTTAAGTAATGAGGTAAGCAAAGCAACAGGCAAACCTGTGAAAGATGGCGGCTTCCGTATTGAAGATATGTTTTTTAGTGCCGATAAAAAGCAGGCAACATTTAAAACAGGCGGTACCTGGCTCAAGTGTGATTTGGGCACATTGCAATGCATTAAAACTATCGATACGGTACATCAAAGTTATGATAACGAGAAACCACTACAGGAACGCCATTACCGTTGGGAAGGTGTTAGCGCCGATTCTGTATCGCCCGACAAACAATGGGCTGCTTTTGTAAAAGGCGGAAACATCATCATTAAATCGTTAAAAAACTCAACGGAGATCAAGTTAACCACCGATGGTAATTTAGATAAACCTTACGGCGAGCTTACATGGTCGCCGGATAGTAAGCACATTGTTGGTTATCGCATTGACCCTAAGAAAACAAAAGAAGTTTATTACTTGCTTAGTTCGGTACCCGGTACCACGCGGGCGGTATTGAAATCACATGAGTATGATCAGCCGGGCGATGAATTTACCTCGTATCAGCAATATATATTTAACATCGCTGATAAAAGCGCGATAAAAACCGATGCTGAAAAGATCGACTTTTTTGGTGCGCCGCGATTGCATTGGCACGATGGCGACAGCCGTTATTTTACCTATGAAAAAGCAGATCGGGGCCACCAGCGTTTCAGGGTTATTGAGGTAGATGTTACCACCGATAAAACCCGAAACATCATTGATGAAAAAACAAACACTTTTATTTACGAGCAAAGAATCTTTACTTATTACGCCTCCAAAACGCATGAGATAGTGTGGATCACCGAGAAAGATGGATGGCGTCATATTTACCTGGTTGATGAATTGAGTGGTAAAGAAAAATTGGTGACCAAAGGCGATTGGGTAATACGCGATATTGATAGCGTTGATGTTAAGAAAAGGCAGATCTGGTTTAAAGGAAGCGGTAAAAATACCGGTGAAGACCCTTACTTCATGCACTATTACCGTATTGACTTTGATGGTAAAAATCTTGTTGACCTTACGCCCGAAAAAGGCAACCATAGCCTAAGCTTTTCGCCCGATAGAAAATATTACATCGATACGTATTCGGAAGTTAATATAGCTCCCCGCATTGTAATAAAAAACACAGCCGACCTGAAAACGGTTATGGAGCTTGAACATGCCGATTTGACCGGTCTTTTGGCCACAGGTGTTAAACTTCCTGAAGTGTTTGTCGCCAAGGCGAGGGATGGCAAAACCGATATCTGGGGCGTGGTATATCGTCCGGCCAATATGGATCCCAATAAAAGCTACCCGGTAATTGAAAATATTTATGCCGGCCCGCAGGACTCATTTGTGCCTAAAAGTTTTTCCGCTGTGAATGAGATGCAAAGCATAGCCCAACTGGGTTTTATTGTGGTACAAATGGATGGCATGGGTACGGCCAACCGCTCAAAGGCTTTTCATGATGTATGCTGGCATAACCTCGCTGATGCCGGTTTCGCCGACCGTATTTTATGGATGCAGGCGCTTGCTGCTAAATATCCGCAGGTTGATATCAGCAGGATAGGCGTTTACGGCACATCTGCAGGCGGGCAAAATTCGGCAGGGGCATTGCTGTTCCACCCTGAATTTTATAAAGCTGCGGTATCTGCCTGTGGCTGTCATGATAATCGAATAGATAAACAATGGTGGAACGAGCAGTGGATGGGCTACCCTGTTGGGCCGCATTATGAGCAGCAATCAAACATCACTAACGCCGGTAAATTGCAGGGCGATTTGATGCTGATAGTAGGTGAAGCTGATAATAATGTTCCGCCTGAGTCAACCTTCCGTTTTGCGGATGCGTTGATCAAAAACAATAAAATGTTCGACCTGCTGGTGGTGCCGGGCATGGGTCATAGCGATGGCGGCCCTTACGGCCGTAAAAAGAAACGCGACTTTTTTGTAAAGCACCTGCTTAATACAGAGCCGCCTGCAAGAAACACCGATGAGTTAGCACATAATTAATTTTGCTGGGTAGGTAACACAATGCGAAAATTTCAGTTGATAGTTTTCTTTTCCTTGTGTCTGGCTGTTTTAAACAGTTCTGCACAGCAACAATCGGCAACAGAGCCGGGTAATGGCAATCCCATTATTCCCGGCTACTTTGCCGACCCAACCGTTCGCAAGTTTGGCGATACCTACTACATTTATGCTACCACCGATGGCAACGGCGGCGGGCACGGCCCATCACAGGTTTGGACATCCAAAGATTTTGTGAACTGGACCATGCATGATATGAACTGGCCAACCTCCAATTACTATTGGGCCCCGGATGTTATCAATGGTAACGATGGCAAGTATTACATGTACTACTGCCAGCCGGTTGACATTTATGGCGCATCGTCAGCAAGCCCTACCGGGCCGTGGACGCCCTTACTGCCCGATGGCAAATCAATGATCCCCAATTACTTTATCCCCGGGGTGATTACGCTGGATGGACAAACCTTTAAAGATGATGACGGAAAGATCTATATGTTTTGGGGTACCTGGGGCATCTATCCTGATCATGGTTGCGGCGTAGGTTTGTTAAACCCGGATATGCACACCTTTGCCAAAACGGCAAAGATTCCCAATACTATTGCGAAAGATTTTTTTGAAGCGCCCTTCATGTTTAAGCGCAAGGGCATCTATTATTTCACCTACTCATCCGGCCTATGCGAAGACTCCACCTACAGGGTTCAATACGCCATCAGTAAGACCGGGCCAATGGGGCCATTTGAGTTCGGCAAAAACAACCCGGTGCTAAGTACCAATGCTGATGGAACTATCCACGGGCCGGGCCACGAGTCGGTTGTGCAGGTGGGAGATGATTTTTATATGGTGTATCACCGCCATAATAACCCGCACTCCAACGGGGGCTATCACCGGCAGGTTTGCGCAGATAAGATCCTGTTTGATGCCGAAGGCAATATTGAAAAGATTGTTCCTACCCATCTTGGAGTTGGGCTATTAGGAAAAAGTACTATTAATGCTCCCGACGAAGCTTATCAAAAAAAGGTGACAGCCTCATCTTTTTACAACGAAAATTATAAGCCATCATTTGCACTTGATAACAATAACGGCACCTTATGGAAACCTGCCGATAACAGTCGCAAGACGGCTTGGATCACCATCGATTTAGGTGCGATAAAGACCGTGCAGCAGGTATTAACGCAATTTGAATATGCAACGTGGTACTACCAATACCTTGTAGAATCATCGGTAGATGGCAAAAACTGGAAGCCTTTTGCTGATAGAACAGAGAATAAGCAACATGGCTCGCCGATGGTAGATTCAGGAAATGCGCAGGCCCGGTTTATACGCTTAACAATTACCGGCACAGAATATCCGGGTTTATACAAAGCGATTTGGAACGTAAAAGTTTACGGCGAGAGGGTAGTAACTGGCAACGTTGATCCTGTCAATAAAAAAGAAACATCAACGGCTGTAGTTTCAAACGAGAAAGAAGGTTTATTGGTAAACCTAAACGCCGATAATTTTCAGGCCGGCGAAGCGGTAACCCAATGGGTTAACAAAGGTGCCTTGAGCGGTAGTTTTACTGCGAATGGTAAACCTCCTGTTATTGATATCATCGCTGGTAAAAAGGCATTGTTGTTTAACGGTACGCAATCGCTTGAATCAACTGTAGCCGTACCCCGGTCGCTTGCCGGCAACAACAGTTATACTGTATCGTATGAGGTTTACGCCGATCTGATCAAAGATGAAAACCCAGTATTAAGCTGGACAAACGGCGAATCAGATCATCGCAGCGCTACTTTCGGCTATGGAAGCAACCGAACTGCCGGCGCTGTTCAGCATTTTGGTGTTTCCGACTTTCAATACAAAACAATGCCCGCTGCCGGGAAATGGCACCAGGTTGTAGTTACGTTTGATGGATCGTTCGAAAAACTATTTGTAGATGGCGAGCTGAATAATGCAGAAAACAAGATGCTGTTTTTACAGCTTGCAGATAAATTTATCATCGGTGCAAAAACAAACCGTTCGGCTTATTTTTCAGGTGCTATTTCCTCGCTTAAAATTTATAATCAACCGCTGGCCGATAGTGTGATAAAGCAATGGGCTTTACACCCTGCCAAATCAGATATCTCCCTTTACCTCGATGCCGCGAAACTTAACTATGGTCCGCTTCAAAAATGGATAAACAACGGAGGTGCAGGCGGGGCGTTTCAATCTGCTAATGGGCGGGTAGCAGAAGTAAGGGATATTAAAGGAAAAATAGCTGTTAGTTTTAATGGCAAAAGCCCGCTTATGTTTAATAACGATGTTGCTGTTAATAGCGAAGAAGGTTACAGCGTAGCATTAAGCGTTTATCAAAGTGCATCAACGCAAAACGGTTCGATACTGAGAGCACAATCGTTGAAAGAGCCTTTCATCAATGCCGGTGAATATTTAGGTACGGGCAAATGGCACTATGTTATAAAAGCTGTTAGCGGAAATGTCGCTAAATTATATGTAGATGGTGCTCTGGTTGCAACAACATCAAATACAGACAAGCTCACCGGCAAGCTTTTACTGGGCGATGGTTTTAATGGTGCGGTATCTAATCTTGTGGTCTATAAACATAGCTTATCATCAGCAGAAATTAAACAATTGAGCCTGGGTTGGAAACAGAACTATCATCCGCCTATAGCAGGTTCGTTTGCATTTAAAGCTGCTCCGACGGCTGTAACACCCGGCATGGTTGAAATGGAGGCGCCCGAATATGCTTCTGTAAAATCAAACCTGCAATATGATTTTATTAACGAGACAGATAACCGCAAATCAAGCGGCTGGCAGGCTGATCCGCATTATATCAGTTATGGGCTTGCGGCCGATAAAAATTATAGCTACTCTTTTAAAGTTAAAGACAACTATGGTAATGTAAGTTCAAAAACTGCCGCATTGCCGGTGAGCACATCATCAGCATTATTTAATGTTATTGCAGATGGGTTTACGGTTAATAAAGATTTTGTAATCAATGGCACAACCGGCACTATATGGAATGGTTTGACAGGTGGAGATAAGCCGGATGATAAGGTATTTATAGGAGACGGCGTGCTAACTCTGGAATCAAAAGGTTCAAACTGGGACGGTAACTTGCCTTATGGGCCATTTTTATACCGTAATGTTTTGGGCGATTTTGTGGCCGAGGTAGAAGTAGCTGACGTAAGTGGCCTTAAGGACAAAAAGGTGGCCGGTAACAGTGATATGGGCTTGATGGTACGCAAAGCAAAACGACCCGGTACTGAAGGCAGCGAAAACCTGATCCAGAACAGTATTTTTCCGGCCTGGAATTGTGGCAACATGCTCACCAATTTTAAAACCGGCGACCGGATGCAAACCAATACCCAAACCGGCTGGAATTATAACCGTTATCTGCAGATCCAAAAATCGGGTGATGTGTTTTACATCAGGAGCAGTAGTGACGGCATACATTGGACTGATCTGCCCGGAAGTCCGGTATTAAGGCCTGATTTAAACGGTGCTGATCTGCAAATCGGCCTTTACCATAGCACCTACGGGCCATACCGTTCATATGTTAAATTCTCTAATTTTAAGCTCATCAGCAGGAAATAAATATGTGATCCACTGTTTGGAGCTCTGAAACTAAGCAAGTAAGCCATGTTTAATTAAAAACATGGCTTACCAACAGCGCTATAATCTTGATTGTTTAGTGGATAGGCAGGACTCTGACAAATGTACCAGACGCATTAAAAATTAAAGCGTATTTGGTATTGTTTGATGTAATCAACACAACGTAACCTTGCAGGGTTCCGCCGGGGCTTTCAGAAAATGCTTTATCAAATACGTAGCCCGGATAAGTAGCAGTAAGATAAGTGGTAATAGCAGCCGGTAAGTTAGCTTCAGCTACTACAGCATGTTTTAAATCGTGTTTTTCTATCTGAATACGTTTTACAAGTTTGCCTGCCGCGGTTACCGTTGTTGAGTAAAGTACCCCGTTCTGGCTTATCAAAATGTATACGTTATCAGGTGCGATAGAGGCATGCAACAAAGTATCTGTTGGATAGGTTGTTGAAAAATAGCTGCTTACAGCAGCAGGAAGGGCCGAAATAGCAATGGTATCGCGGTGTTTACTGTCACGATTATCAAAGAATCCGCCTAAGTGCCATCCTGGTCCTTTAAGGTCAACACCTTCGCGTTGCTCAAGGATGCTTACAAACGTACCAGCAGCAGTGAATTTGAGGCCAACCAAAGCGCTGTTATATTTGATAACTACAATGTAGTTGATAACTGTTTTAGTACTATCAGTAATGGAGTATGCTTTTTTGAATGTATAACCGCTGTAATTAGCTGTAAGGTAAGTGCCGATAGCTGTAGGTAATGTGCTAAAAGCAACGGAGTCTTTGGTATCATGCTTGCCATAGCAGCCAACCATATAAACGCTGTCGGTAGTAGTTCCGGACGACGCAAGGCTAATAGCGATGGCGCCGGTTGATGTGACGGCTGATGACGAAACGCTGCCGGCCGAAGCTGATTTTGAAGCGTTTTCCTTTTTACATGATGCCAGGCCGATTATTGTGCCGACCATCAATAGTGAGGCGTAAAATGATTTCATTTTCATAGAATTAATTTAAATTGATAATTAGCGCTGCCTTTTTTCGGACAGGTTTAATTAAAATTAATTTGGAAAATCGGGCCGTCGGGAAATGTGTCGACAAATGAGTGATTTAAATCGACGTATGAAGAATATGTTTTTTGTTGTAGAGACGCATCACATGCGTCTTGCGCATGAAGGTATTTAATGCGCAAATTTGCTGTCGGAGACGCATGTGATGCGTCTCTACGAAAAATTTAAACCGGGCTAATTACATCTGGCTAAGCCATCGGTGCTGGAAGCATCAGCAGGTTTGATGATCAGCGCTTTTTCAAAAAAAGGTTTTGCTTCCGATTTTTTTCCAGCCATAAGCATCGACCAGGCCAGCATATGGTTGCCGTCATAATCAAAAGGATAAAGCGTTACTACTACCCTGAAAAGCTTAATAGCGGGTTCGTATTGCTTACGGTTATAATAAATTACGCCGGCCCAATAATTGGCCTGTGTGTTTTGAGGGTCTATTTTCAGGATAGCAAGATATTGTTCCAGCACTTTATCCCAGTTTTGCAAAAAGGAGAGCGGCTTTATATAGCCAAACTTAGCCTCAATAGCGCCGGGCTTCAGGTTAACTGCTTTTTGATAATAGGTTTGCGAAGCAGTGTAGTTTTTATTGAGGTAATGAAGCCAACCCAGCCTGATGGCTATCTCATAATTATTTTCCGAATAGTAGGGGTAAATATCGGCAATGGCAGCAACGTAGTTTTTGTTTAATTCATTGGTATAACTGTTGTGAAAAGCTTTTTGAAGCACCACATTTGTCTGTGCCTGCAATTGTGCTGCAAATACAAATAAAAAAATGGGAATAAAGGTCTTCTTTAAAATTTCCATGTTATACCTAACGTAACAGAGTTTTGGTTATAGTTAACAGCACGGTAAATGTCTGTTTTCTTTTCATAAAAGTAATTTAAATTCAATAAGGCATGGTTACCTAACTGATAAAAAACGCTTTCACCGCATTTAAATTTTGTAGGATCGATGGCGTTATACACATAAAGCCCGTCTGCATCCAGGTAATCATCCTGGTTGCCAAAAGTAGCGGCTGTTTCCAGCCACGTTTTGTTTAACACTTTAAATCCCACCGACTGGCTATAAATGAAATGCGTTACTCCGCTTAAATTCAGTACCGATGCCCTGCTTGTGGTGTATAAATTCAAGTTTCCCAGTGGATAAAAATCCACTTTGGCATCATATTGTTTTAAGGTTTTATTAATGAGTTTGCCCAAATTAACATCGCCCTGCAAATCAATGTAGCGGGTATCATATTTTATTCCTAACAGCCCAAGGTTACTTTGGTAAATATTGCTCCGGTAGCTGGTGTGTAAATAATGGTACGCGCCAAGTAAATTGATGTTTTTAGTCAAAGAATATTTCGCTTTAGCATAATATTCAAACTGGCGGTCGGTTTTGCCTGTTTGGTTAATGTAATCAATATAGCCCGATCTGAATATATTCTGTTTGAAAAACATAAATGATTGATCCAACTGCAAACGCCACGATAATCTTAAACCGATACCCGCGCGTTCAAAAAAGCCGTTGTCGCGTTCGTGGTTATTCGGCAATTTTATGCCGCTTTCTAAAACCGCATCAGTTAAACCAAAGGGTGATAACTTGATAGCACGCAGGGTTGCTGTGTCTAAATGCGATGCATTGTAAAACGCGGTGTTATTGTTGTTGATATAGGTGTTGCAGTAGTAAGCATACAAATATGCAGTGACATTTTGGGGCTCTTTAAGTAAAACCCGGTTAAACTGATAGATGGCCGCTTTATAGTTACCGGTAAGCATATAAGCATACCCGGCCTTAAAGCGCAAGGTAGGAGAGTCTACACTTTTAGCAACCGATTGATTTACAAACCTGATAAGTTGTTTCCAGTTGCCGGCATTGTACAATTGTTCGGCGGTACTATCGGCCGTGGCAAGTTTATTATCTTGTGCACGGGTTACAAGAGCAGCAAATAGCAAGGCAAAAAGTATGGTTAATTTTCTGTACTCCATTGTGCTTCAATATGCTGACCGTTTGTATTTATAATGAGGGCTTGCAGGCTGCTATGATCTACAAAAATGGTTGCCTCTGTAAGGGACAATGTTCTACCTGCAATTTCCTGGTATTGTTTGGATACAATGTTTAACCCTGTTTTTTTTAACTGTATCCCGCTTTTATATTTTATGCTGATGAACCGGTAAAAAGGCGCAATAAAATCCTGCAGCCAAAGCAATGTTTTGTTATGGGTAAGCGGTACCGGGAACTCATCATTAGCCGGGCTATACCCGGCATCGTTAAAAATAACTTTATATGCGGCAAGGTAAAAATAGTGGAGGAGCGACGTTTTATCGCCATAAAAGCTGGTGAAGTAAAACATAGTTCCATTGTTAATAAAATAAGCAACGGCACCTGTTGTTTTGCAGTAGATGTATGACTGTCCTAATTCATCTTTAAAAACTTCCCATTCTTCGGTTGAGCCGTTTCCGTTAACTAATTTAGATACGAAGCCCGGTTGCAGGTCGAATGCTTTTTTGAGTGGCGTATTGATTTCGGGGTTGCTTATTAATTCGTTTTCATTTGGGATATTGTAGCTTACAAAGATGGTTTGATCAGCTTTTTTGGTAAAATAATAGGCGAGCGGATAAGGCAGTGTTTTAGATCCTATATAAGGCGTAGCCTGCAACTGGAAATGCAAATGCGGCTCGGGCGACCGACCCGAATTACCGCAGAAACCCAGCAGATCACCTTGTTTTACGATATCGCCGGGTTTAACTTTTACAGAGTTTTTTTTGAGGTGCGAGAGTTTGGAATAAAGCCCTTCGGCGTGGCGTATCACTACGGTGTTCCCCCAGTTTTCCTTCAGGTTTTCCTCGCCTATGTCGTTATCTTCTACATGGTTTACAACCTGTTCTACAATGCCGTCGCCGCAGGCCAGTACCGGCTTATTGAAACAATAAAAATGTTCAGGAAGGGTACCGGGATGCTGAAATGTTTTTTGTTCATCATCCGTAATCACAAAATCAAGCGCCTGGCCCCATTCGCCTTTGTGGGTAATGCTACCATTATAACCCTGCGAAACCGTCCAATAGCCCATAAACGGCAAATTGAGCCTCATGTATTTCAGATCGTTCAGCCTGTTTTGCAGGTTTAAAATATGATAAAGATTTTTTTCGGGCGAGTAATGCTGTGCTATGGTTAACTGCAATTTGGGGTGATGACCGGTTAACTTTAAAAAATAAAGCAGGCTGATATTAAGCACGCAAAACGGTAATGAAAAAACAGGCAGCGCATGCAAGGCCATGAGTGTGGTAAGGGCATTAATGAGTATGAAACCCAAGGGGATGCAAAGAATTGCCAGCAGGTAAGAGCGTAACGATGGGATGGTGAAAAAGCTGCTGATGGCCATTGAAGCCATCATTAAATTGGCACCAAGGTGGTAATAGCTGATACCCTCTGGGTAGGTATTTGTGATGTTGTTAAACCCGCAGGCCGTTAAAAAGCTAATGATAAGCAGGCTGAATGCAATGCGCGAATGCACAAGTATCCCTATAGCAATAAGCATTCCGGTTATGATATTATGCTGAAATAGAATTGCGCTCAATGAACGGAAAAATAAGCTCATCAGTTTTGGTAACGTTGTGGCAAGATAACCTTCGGCGCCGGCCAGGTTACCCGGGCCAGTGTAAATTTCTTCGAGCAGGGAGCTGCTTTTTTGTGATAATCCAGTGTTGAAGATGCTGTTGGATGCCAGCAGTACAAGCCAGAAAACCAGGATAAATGGCAGTGAAAGTATAGGTAAACCCGGTTTACTCATGCGCTTTGACATAATGATGGTAGCAAGCACTACCAGGCAACAGGCAACCGCCAGCCAGGTCACAAACATGACGTTAACCTGGAAAAAAGCACCAAATGCTATCCCTGATAATAAACAGTTAAAGCTGTAAATTCCTGCCCGGTAATCTTCGTTATCCTGTTTTGCTGATTTTGTTATCAGCAAAGAGAAAATGACGCAACTCAACCCTGCAAAGCCGGATACCGGGTTGAAAAATGATACCAGCAGCAAAATAACCCCCAATACCCGGTTTTGAGAAAAAAACAGAACCGAATAGGAATTGATGACGGTTTTTATGAATGCTGGAATTTGCTTCACTTGTTGTTATTTAAATGAGCGGGTACTAACTCTGGTTCGGCAGTATATTCCAATGTTTCGTTTTTGCGGATGAGATGCGTACGCAACTTCTCGTCTATCAACACAACAGCAGGCCTTAAAGTGATGAATTGCATCCATTGGGTCATGTTGTAAGCGCCAACCTTGTGCACAACAACCTGGTCGCCGGGATTTAGCAGGGGCAGGTTAATGCTTTCCCTGATCACATCAATGTTCATGCAAAGCGGCCCGTATATCACTGTGTTTTCGGTATGTGCTGCAAAATCATTAGCAGGGCTTACCTGGTGTTCATACCAAAAAGATGTAAACAGGATATTGACCCCAAAATCAACTATGACAGCGCTTTTGCCATTGGCTAAACGTTTGTTGGCAATAACAGTGCCCAGCAGGTAACCGGCATCATCTATTAAAACGCGCCCGCTTTCCAATATCAGCAGCGGCAGGTCATCATTGGCAAAGCCAAAATTGAGCAAAGCCGAAGTTATGACTTCAGCAAAGTCGTCAACCGTCGGCACGGTATCATTCCCCGGCAGGTAAGCACCTTTTAGTGTATTAGTTGAGGGGAAACCGCCTCCCAGGTCAAGATATTCTATTTTATGATTAAGTTCGGTCTGGCAGCGAACAGCCAGTTCGGCCAGTTTATTAGCTGCTATACCATAAGCATCGGCAGAGAGCATATAGGTACCGATATGGCAATGCAGGCCCACCAATTGCAGACTTCCCGAGCCTGTGATCTTTGTAACCGCCGACCAGGCTTCTCCATTTTCATAGTTAAAACCAAAGCGGTCCCAAAGTGGGTAAACGCCGGTATCCATATTTATACGGATGGCCACACGTGGCTTATTGGCCATGTTTTTACTTAAGGTAAGCAGCAGGTTAAGCTCATCAAAATGATCAATATGGATCAGCGAATCATGCTCGATGGCCAACTGCAGATCGTTGAGAGATTTGCCCGGTCCGTTAAAAATGATCTTGTTGCCCGGTACGCCATTGCCCAATGCTTTACGGTATTCAAAGCCCGAAACAACCTCCGCCCAACTGCCTTCCTGGTGAAAAATCTGACAAACAGCATTGAGGTAATTGGTTTTATAGCTCCATGCAAATTGTACCTTTGGGTAGCGGGTGCTAAAAGCGCGGTATGCTGCCCGGTAGTTTTTGCGGATTTGTTTTTCGGACAATACAAACACCGGCGAACCGTAGTTTTCGATCAGGCTTTTAACCGAAACGCCATCGATGCTTTTAACGGGCTGCACACCGGTGCGGGAGCCGAATTTATTAAGGGCACCGGCCTGTAGTTTTTTTATATATGGTTTCTCGTATGGCAGCTTTTCCATCGTTATAAATTATAATTCGCCAAACGCCGAGATCTGCTGAAAATCGGCGATGTCGGCAATATGGTCCCACGAATAGCGGACAAACAGTTTGCCGGCCTGGTAATCGGCATAGGGCTCAACGGTTTCACCCATCGCTATTTTGGCCAATGCCGCAGGCTGGTTTTGGCCGGCGGCGGCAGTTAAATAAACCCATGCCGGAAATCGGGGATTAATTTCCAATATGTATAAATGTCCGTCGGCATTGCTCATGACCTCCATTTCGTAACCGCCTTTCCAGTTGCTTACGCGGGCAAAGTTGTCGGCCAGTTGGGTAAGCTTATCATCTTTAATGGTAACGCCCGCCCAGGCCTTCCCTTTATCGGTAATATAAAGCTTGCGCATAGCCACCAAGCTGATGTTGTTGCCATTACCATCGCCAAGTGCCGCGATGTTGATTTCGTTGCCCTTGATGTATTGCTGGGCTATTACCGGCACGCCCCAGGCTGCATACAATTGATGAAAGGCTTTCAATGCCTGATCCATCGTGTATACAACATAAGCCTCATAAAACTTGCCTTTTATTACCATAGGAAAGTTGAACTCAGCAGCCGCTTTTTTAATATCATCGGTTGTGTAAAGCTTATGGTCGGCGGGCACGTAAAAACCATTTTTTGTGCCGAAATTTTTTAGGTTCACCTTATCTCTCAACGCCAGTTGCTGGTATGTCGGAAGATAGGTCGCAATACCCATTTGCTGCAATTGCGGCGCTATCTTTATAAAATTGAACAGCTCCGAATCAAAATTGGGGATAATGAGATGAAGCTTTTCCTGCCGGTTGATATATGCCAAACGTTCAGCGAGGGCTGCCGTACCTTCGGTGGGATAGGGGACCTGGTAAGTTTTATTTACCTGATCCCGTAGGTAAATCCCGGGCTCCAGCGACTCGTACGACAGTCCAATTATGCGCAAACCATCTCCAAAATACTCTTTTAAAGAACGGATGACCGCCATCCCCGGCCCCGGATTGTCATTGGCATTGAGCCCGGTAACAGCAATACATAAATCAGCGTACTTGTTTGGCATCATCCTTAAATTTCGAGCAGGTTTGCTTCTTTTAGCTGCAGCATCCAATTATCCCAATCCCTGTTAAGCTGGCTTTCGCTCACTTCATACCTGCTCAGAATATCCTGCTTGATATCATCTTCGGTTTTGCCGCTTTTCATAGCCTCAAGCAGTTTTGCCGCCATACCGTTACCGGAAAATGAATCGCCGGTGGCAGGGTTAAAAATAAACCCGTTTTCGCTGGTGGCTATGTTGCTCTTGAGTTTCATTTTATAAGTGCAGGGTTGTTTAATTAATAAAAGCTAAACTTAGCAGGTTTATATGAGTTTACAAAACCAGCTTCAGGATGCCATCAGGTATTCTATCCTTGATGCAAGCACTTCCATATCCAGCGGTTTTACAAACAAGGCATCGCATTTATAAGAATCGGCCTGTGCTTTTTTTGTTTTAAAAGCGGTTACAATAATGATAGGTACATTGCATAGCTGCTTATCATCCTTAAAGTCCCGGCAAACCAGTTCACAATCGTTATCTACCAACAAATAATCCAGAATGATCAAATCCGGATTAATCATTTTAGCTTTATCATATATAGCATTAGGGTCAAAAGTTAAATGCACATTAAAATCGCCATAGTACATAATGTCATCAATGACGGATAACATCCGGCTGTTTTTATCAAGTACTAAGATGGTTTTTTTATCGCCTGCTGTTTTCATGACTTTAAGGATTAGTGTCAATTTTAACAATATAAAGTTGAGGCTATTTAAGGGGTTGTAAAATAATGTGTCGTTCAACGCCTTTAATGTGCCGATGAATTGATTATTTGTGCCAGTATTTGATAAAATCGGTATAGTTTGTACCTACAGGAAGCTCCACATCGGTTAGTTTTACCTTGCGGTTGTGGATAGACCTGATCTGATCACGCGCTACCACGAAGCTGCGGTGAATACGAATAAACTTTGACGCAGGCAGCTTTTCAATTGCACTTTTCAATGGCATCAGTGTTAGTATGGGTTTGGCTACACCCAATATATGGATCTTGATGTAATCCTGCATGCTTTCAATATATTCAATGTCTTTGATATTGATCTTGATGAGCCTGTATTCTGAATGCACATACAGAAAGTCGCCTTCGTTTGTGGTATCGGCGTGCTTATACTGATAATAACCAATTGCTTTTTGAACTGCCGTGTCAAAGCGCAGGTTATTGATTGGTTTCAGCAGATAATCTACCGCTTCCAGTTCGTAACCTTCATATGCGTAATTTTTGTAGGCAGTGGTAAAAATGATCATTGGTTTATCAGTCAATGATTTTACCAGGTCGATACCGGTAATATCAGGCATGTTAATATCTATAAACAGCACATCTACCTTGTTCATTTTCAGGTATTCCCCGCCCGATATGGCATCCTCAAAAGTATTAACCAATGTTAGCGCGGGATATTCAGCTACATATTTTTCAATTATTTGAAGGGCCAGCGGCTCGTCATCAATAGCTACACATTTTAATTGCATTATAAACAGTTTAAGCGTTAATCTCCAGTTCAACAATGAAATTGCCATCGGCTATGCTAATGTCAAGCCGGTGTTTGTTAGGATAAATATGTTGCAGGCGCTGGCGGTTATTGGCAATGCCAATCCCTTTCCGTTCGGTGGCAGGTCGTTTTTCGAAAATGGTATTTTTGCAGATGAACAGCATTTGGTTGCCGTTTACCCTTAAGCAGATATTAATAACTGATGGCTGGTGTTTACTTACGCCATATTTAAAAACGTTTTCAATAAAGGTCATCAGTATCAGGGGCGGAATTTTTTGATTGTCAATCTTGCCCGAAACTTCAAAATCAAGCTTTGTTTTTTTGCCGAGTCGCAGGCGTTGCAGATCGATATAATCGTTGATACAATCAACTTCATTTTGCAGTAAAACAAAATCCTCCGTTACCTCATCGGTTACATAGCGCATGATGTTAGAGAGTTTCATGATGCTCTCGGAAGTATGCTCGCTATTGGTAACCGATAAGGCATAAATATTATTCAGCGTATTGAATAAAAAATGAGGATTGATCTGGGCTTTAAGAAAAGAGAGTTCGGCATGAGCTTTTTCGGCCTCGGCACGGGTAACCATCTGCTCGGTAAGCTGCCATTTTTGAACCGTGGCAATGGCAACGCTCAGTCCCATTACAATGATAAAAATAAATAAGCCTACCATATCAATATTACCGGATTGATGAATAAAAATAATGCGGTTGGTGGGTTTAAGGCTGGGGTCCTGCATCCGCAGATCTTCGTGCGGCAACGGGCCAAAAGGCATGTTTTGCTGATTAGGTGCTGAGCTGTCAATGCCCGTAAGCGTAATTTGCGGCCCTATAGGCTGTGGATTAGGGGCTGTTGTTGCTACAGGTTTATTCCCTTTAACAAGGTTGTGAAGGAGCAGGTTATCAAAAGGCTGCAAAAAGTAAACAAAGCCTGAAAGTAATAGCACAATAAGCCCATACCAGACATATCTTTTACGGAACACGAACTTTGGCACCAGATACCAGGCGTTCAGGTAAAACATAAATATATAGGTGAGACAAAACAGCCAGTAGTAAGGCGAAAACAGGACGGTATAGGTGCCGGCACTGCTTTGCTGTGTGCGGTTCATGAATAATAGCGGGAACCCTAAAAACACAAGCCAGCCTGCAGCATGAATGAAAAAAGTGGTTGCTTTTGAGCGGATCATTTTATTTTAAGATTCTTTTATTCATCAATGCCGGAGCTACTGGCTGGCACATATTTTAGCATCGAATTTAAAAAAAGCACCTGTACATTGCACAGGTGCTTCATCTTATACGAAAAAAACTATAATTCAGTGTCCCTGCTTCTGAATTATAAATCAAAGGTGAAGATGAGCGGGGGTTTTAACAACCATGTGTCGGTGAATTGGGAAATTGTATAGATGAACGGGGTAGCGGCGTGTTTTACCTAAAAATAGGGATGAGTGGATTATATAAGAAAGCCCCCTTGCACTCGCTGTTTGGGGGCTATCACCTAAACCTTATCACTGATCAAATTATTATTTGATGGTGTAAAGGTAGCCCTGAGGTTTTAATCTGAAATTTTGTACCGACGAACAAGGTAATTGAATGGATGGAGGGGGAGTTTTGGATATTTTATGAATTTAATTCAGCGTTTTTATTAACATTGATTATAATCCAACAAATTATGAAGCTACTTCTTACATCTGCCGGAATCAGCAATATGAGTATTCAAAATGCTTTGATAGAGCTGTTGGGCAAACCGTTTGCCGAAGCGAACGCCCTTTTTATCCCTACCGCGATATACGCTATACCCAACGGTGGCGACATAGTACGAAGGGTTATTTGCGGGTCCTTAGGTGATCCCTTTTGCCAATTGGGTTGGAAGTCGCTGGGCTTATTGGAACTTACCGCCTTACCCAGTATCAAAAAAGAGTTATGGGTTGATATGCTCCGGGAAACCGATGCTTTACTGGTAGGTGGTGGAGACTGCCAGTACCTGACCTATTGGATGCAGCAATCCGGGCTGGCGGATCTGCTGCCCTCGCTTTTACAAAAGATGGTATATGTTGGCCTGAGTGCCGGTAGTATGATCATGACCCGCTTTGGTACTACCTATGGCAACCATATGCTGCCGGCTGATAGTGATAAGTCATTAAGTTTTGTTGACTTTGCTATCCACCCGCATTTGGATCATGAGTGGTTCCCGAACAATTCCCTGGCCAATATTGAGAAACTGGCTGCTTCCATACCAGTACAATCATACGCTATTGACGATCAAACCGCGATTAAAGTGATTGACGGAGCCGTCGAGGTTATTTCTGAGGGGCATTGGAAATTATTTACTCCTGAGATTATGGCAGGCCGCTAAAGGATATTCAAAGCCCCGTTTGAGGTACATACCCTGCACTGAACATGTTCACAATTGACCGGGGAGTTAGTACTGTGATTATATCCACATTGGGGAGCCTTATTCCTTTTTGGTATCCGGCAGGGCTCCATAAATACAACAGGTTATCTTTGAGTAAATGTGATTTGTCATCATAAATTACAAATGTGCCGTTAGGCAGGGCTTTTAGTTTTTCTTGATAGGTAACTTTTGACTTATCAGCTGTAATGCGCTCTGCCTGCAAAATGTCATCTATTTTGGCTACCGGTGTTTTCATGTCAAAACCGTATTGAGGGTTGCCTTTTAGCCAAAACTCTTTAAATCGCTGATGATCCTTATACCTGCATTGAAAACAAGGCCGGTGCCCTGCTGAAAATGCCGTGGCTTCATCAAGGAAGAAGAGTTCAGTCCAGCGGTCGGACTGCATGATTTCCCGGTGTCGGCCCCTGAACTCCAAAGCGCAGGTTATCCAGGCTTTAATTTTAAAAGCGCGCACAATTTCCTTGTCTTCATTATGGATTACGCCCCGGTTACCGAGCCAGGAACCTCGCGCTGTCGTTTTAATAAGTTGTCCAAATGGATTTACGCGGTTCTGCAGCATGTTATACGTTGTTTTCAATGGTGAGGATCAAAGTCACATCAATCAGTTTAAGACAGCGCGTCATGAAATATAATGCCCAGGCTATGGCGCTTACCGCTGTGAACCGGGCTTACACCATGCTTCATATTTACCCTGTAATAACCTTTGCTGCCTTTTACCGGCCTAAAGTTAGTGGTCAATAAAACCATATCACCCATGTCAGGAGTAAGTACATTAACTTTTGATTGCGCCCGCGGAATTTGCTCGGTGATTACAAATTCGCCGCCTGTATAGTCTCTGTTGTGCTGATCGAGCATGAAAACCATTTGGACGGGGAAATATACTTCACCGTAAAGGTCCTGGTGCAGGGTGTTAAATCCGCCTTCTGTGTATTGCAATATCAGGGCTGTGGGTTTGGTTTGCCCGGCTTCATGGCTTAACTGTTTCATTTCTTCATGGGTGCCAGGGAATCGTTTGTCAATACCAAGCTCTTTCATCCATTTATTGGCGACAGGTACGATGTACGGATAAACGCTCTCCCTTAAATCGGTTATAATAGCAGGCAGCGGGTAATTATAATATTTGTATTCGCCATATCCAAATCTGTAGCGCTCCATGCTGACGGTTTTGCGGTAAGCATCTGCGTCATAATCGCTGATTAATGTATCGCAGTAGCGTTCACCTAAAACCTGTTTAACAATTGCAAAACCGTTGTCATGTAATGTTTTATTAATTTGATCCCAATCAAGATTTTTGATACGATCTTTAAGTGTTTGTTCCGGTGTCATTTTTGTTATTTTGAATAGGACCAAAACTATCGTTAGGCAGATTGGCGGGCAATCCGATTCTTGCGGAATTTATACTGTCGGTTTCATTGAAGAGAAATTATTAAATACATATCATGGAGATTAAACTTAAACGGGTTTACGAACCTTATGCCGAGGCAGATGGCGTTAGAGTTTTGGTGGACCGCCTTTGGCCGCGGGGGATAAAAAAGGAAGACCAACGGATTGACAAGTGGTTTAAAGGTGTAGCACCATCTAACGAGCTAAGAAAATGGTATAACCATGATCCTGAAAAATTTGAAGCCTTTAACCAAAAATACCGCGCCGAAATTGAGGGTGCAAAGGTTTTGGATGAATTGGTAGATTATATCAGGCAGCATAAAACAGTGACGCTGGTGTTTTCTTCAAAAGAGCCGAAATTAAATAATGCGGTAGTTTTAAGCAAGATAATCGAAGAGCATATCGCCTGAAAACTCCGCAAGAATCGGATTGTTGAGCATGGGCGAGGCCGGTACCTTTGTGTTATAAATACTAAAAAACACAATTGAATTATTTAAATATAAGGCTTTATGAAAACTCAACAAGAGATAGATTATACCCGCATAGCCGATGCGATTGGCTTTTTCAGGGAGAATTTTAAGGCACAGCCTAAACTGGATGAAGTTGCGGAACATGTTAATTTAAGTCCCTTCCATTTTCAGCGGATGTTTAAGGATTGGGCGGGGGTAACGCCTAAGCAGTTTCTGCAATATTTAAGTGTAGAACATGCCAAGGAAATATTAAAGCAGGACAACACCAATGTTTTTAATACCGCGCTGGAGACAGGGCTTTCGGGAGGTGGCAGACTGCATGACCTGTTCATTAAGGTAGAAGGTATGACCCCTGGCGAATACCGCAACGGCGGGGCTATGCTGCAGATCAATTATTCATTTGCCGATACGCCTTTTGGTAAGGTGATCGTGGCATCAACGGGCAAAGGTATCTGCCATATGGCTTTTGTTGATGATGGGGAAGAGAAAGCTTTGGAGCAGTTGAAAATAAGTTTCCCAAACGCCGGATACAACCAGTTAGTTGACAGAATCCAGCAAAATGCCTTGTTTATTTTCACACAGGACTGGAGCCGTTTGGACGAGATCAAGCTGCATTTAAAAGGAACCGATTTCCAGATCAAGGTGTGGGAGACGTTATTGAAAGTACCTCCCGGCGGATTAACCACTTATGCCTCACTTGCCAAAAAAGCAGGCAGCGAAAATGCTTACCGAGCAGTCGGCTCAGCGGTAGGTAGTAACCCCGTAGCGTTCCTGATCCCTTGCCACCGGGTAATAAAATCAACCGGCGAAATAGGTCAGTATCATTGGGGCAGTACCCGTAAAAACGCAATAATAGGCTGGGAAGCAGCGCTAAAGGAGCGGGTTGAATAAGGTTTGTGAGCAAAGGGGATATGTAATTCCCTTCAAGCGTCCGCGCTTACATAGCAACGCTAAAGTAAGCGTGGACGTAAACATAAAAATGAGTATGTCCGGTTTTACAGATCGCTGGAACAACACATCAGTGTGGAGTAAAGTGCCGGGCTCATCAAAAACTGTGTCGGCAATTACCGCATCCCCGAACCTGTTCGCCAGGTGAACCAGCAGGCGAACAAAATAGAATTGCCTGCGAGGAAAATTTTAAGCCACAACCTGCGTTATTTTAGCTCACCTGTCATGATTAGCTGAATGCGTAACACCATAAAAATCACCTGGTATTTTTATAAGTCGATGTTGTTATGGTGCATGACCATCAACATGATCTGCATCTACTATTTGTTTCGCGGAGAGGTTAATATTGTAGAATCATACATTTTTAAAATAATGAGTTATGGTTTAATCATCGGCTTCCGGTATTATAATTACAACTCAACTAAAACCTTCTTCTACTTCCGTAATGCAGGTTACGGGATCGACAGGTTATACCTGTACGCCCTTACGTGCGATGCCCTGGCCTACGGAATACTGTTATCGCTCTTAAAACTGGTAAAATATTGGGTCAGTATATTTTAAAAACCGACAGCGTTCACCTCGAGTTTGATGGACGCAAGATTTTACAAGATATTTATCTCGATTGCCGCCAGGGTGAGGTGGTAGGTTTGCTTGGCCGCAACGGTTGTGGCAAGTCATCGCTGCTGCGGGTTATTTTCGGTAGCCTAAAGCCAACTTACAAGCACGTCAGCATCGACGATAAACACATTTATAAAGGTTATGACGATGGTCGGGTAGCTTATTTGCCCCAGCACAATTATCTGCCGCAAAATATAAAGATCCAAAGCCTTGCTGGTACCATTATCGATCCTCAATTTACTGATGAATTTACCTCATTGTCAATTTACCAGGATCATCATCACAAAAAGCCCGGCCAGCTATCCGGCGGAGAACTCAGGCAATTGGAAACCCTGATGTGTATTTACAGCCGGGCAGATTTTATATTGCTCGATGAGCCATTTACTCATGTTTCGCCGGTGCAGGCGGAAATGTTTAAGGGTATCATTCGTAAATGCGCTAAGGTAAAAGGTATCATTGTTACCGATCATCAGTATTATAATATCCTTGACGTGGCCGATAGAATAGTACTAATTACCGACGGGAGCACCAAAGCCATCAACAACCCTGATGATCTGATCAGGTACCGGTACATCAGTCACATTATTTAATTGTTAGACTGTGTAACTTAAGGCATAAAATGAGGGTCTATTAGGTATAGTATTTAATACGATGCCTAAGGTTTATCTGTTGATCTTTTTTTTAGTTTTCTGTTGCTTCAGTGCGGCGGGCAGCGAGAAAGTGACTATCAATGGCATCACCTTTAAAAATGCAAAGCCCGATCCTGATCCATCGCCCACCGGTGATTTTAAAACTTTAGTCATTCCGATAAAAAGGGCTGGGAACCTAATTCTTATTGAAGCTCAGATCGATACCCTTGAAGGTAATTTTGTGCTGGATACCGGCGCGCCGTACCTGGTTTTAAATGAAACCTATTTTAGGGATCTGCCACACGTAGCTGAGCAGGAATCTGCAGGAATCAACGGGGTTGCCGGCAGCTCTTTTACTACTTATATCCGTAATTTTAACATCCTTGACCTACATTATCCAAGGCTCAGGGCCGATGTTACCGATCTGTCTTCTATCGAAAACAGCAAAGGGATCAAAATATTGGGATTGCTGGGTACCCGGTTATTTTCAGATTTTGCCATTACAATCGATCTGTTCCGTAATACACTATATATTCAAAAGCTTGACGAAAACGGCAATATCCCTCCGGCTGAGAAAGTATTTCATGACCGGTTTATGGTAAGCCCTTTCCGCATACTTAATGATGTTATTTTAATGAAGGGTACTGTTAACGATAATTCGCTTTGGTTCGCTTTTGACAGCGCCGCAGAAACCAGCTTGCTCGATTACAGGAGATCAAAAAAGCTAATGCCCGATATGGAGGTAGTTAGCCGCTCAAAAATTATGGGGATTGGCGGTACTTCTATCGAGGTGATCTATACCCGTTTTGATAACCTGGTTGTGGGCGACCGCAAGTATATGAAAAACCGGATCCTGATCACCAATCTCGAAAAAATGGGGAACGCTTATGGTTACACAATAGATGGTGTATTGGGTTACGATTTCTTTGTAAGGGGCATATTCACTATCAACTTTGTTAAAAAAGAATTTGAAATGTACATTTACAATAATCAGTAATGAAAAGAGGGGCCTATATAGTTATTGTTTTTTTTGCGATGGTTTGCATGGCTTTGTCTGCAAGCGCGCAAAAACGCGGTAAGCTGGTTATGGGCGGCGATAACCTGAGGCTGCTCATTGATATGCGGTCGACTAAAGCGGAGGTAGATAGCTTGCTCAAAAAAGCCGGGTTAAAAGGTGCAAATGCCGCTGCTATTTTGAAGGGCGATTTTACCGCCCTGAAAAAAGACGGCTGGACAATGGCCGAAAAACAGGGAAATGTAATAGAGTTCGACAGGCCGCTTGAGGCCCTTAACCTGAACCCACAAGTTACTCCTTACCTGATAACTACTAAAATAGATAACAATGATAATGAGTCGCCGGGGTATCCGGCTGATGTTAATTTCGGTATCAATAACTTTGCTAAAGTCACTGTTCATGAATTAGCATCTGGTTTAACCCGTTTCTTTTTGCCCGGCTACGCCCAAAGTAAAAGGGTACTGCTATCAGGCAACTTCAATAACTGGAGCACCCTTAAAGGTATCATGGCCAAAACCGACAGCGGTTGGATTGCCGACATAAAGCTGAAACCCGGCAAATATGAATATAAATTTATTGTGGATGGCCATTGGATCAGCGACCGTTATAACAACCTGGTGAGCGATCATGACGATAATTCGATATACTTTCGTTATAACTACACCTTTAAGCTGAACGGATACGTCAATGCCCGTAAAATAACACTGGCGGCGAGCTTTAATGATTGGGACGCTAACAATATCGTCCTCGATAAAAGCCCCAAAGGCTGGCAAAAACAGCTTTACCTGCACGAAGGCACACAGGCGTATCGTTTCCTGGTTGATGGCAAATGGATCACCGACCCTGCTAATCCCAATAAGATCCAGGCCGCTGATGGATATACAAACTCAATACTGAACCTTGGCGAAACGGTTGTGTTTAAGCTTGACGGTTATACCAGCGCAAAGAAAGTGTACGTAGGTGGAAGCTTCAATAATTGGGAGCATGGCTTGATCCCGCTTACCAAAACCAAAACGGGCTGGGCATCGTCCTTAATTATTCCGCCGGGCAATTATGGCTATAAGTTTGTTGTGGATGATAACTGGATCACCGACCCCAAAAACCCTCGTAATATGATGGAGGGCGGCGTTGTTAATTCATATATTTCGGTGAAGCCAAATTATACGTTTAAGCTAAGCGGTTTCAATAATGCTAAAAAGGTTCATTTAGCGGGCAGTTTTAATAACTTTGATGATTTTGGTTACACACTTGCTTTTAACGGTAAAGAGTGGACTGTAAGTGTTTACCTGAAGCCAGGCAAGCAACTGTACAAGTTTATTGTGGATGGTAAATGGATGATAGACCCTGGCAATAAACTTTACGAACCTAACCAATATAATTCGGGTAATTCCGTTTTATGGATCGAACAATTATAGAAGCAGGATTGCAAGAATCAAGATACAAGAATAAAGAAGCAAAAAAAAATAAAGAAGCTGGATAAGAAAGATCTTGATTCTCACAGTCTTGCATCATGATTCTCGTATTCTCGCATCTTGATTCTCATATTCTTGCTTTTTGATTCTCACCTCGTTATATTAGCTAAAATACAATATTTTTATGACCATCCCCATATACCAGGCCGACGCATTTACCGATAAGCTTTTTGGCGGTAACCCGGCGGCTATTTGCCCGCTTAATGAATGGTTGCCCGATGTTACCATGCAAATGATAGCCATTGAGAATAACCTTGCCGAAACCGCTTTTTTTGTGAAAAACGACGATGGTTATAAGCTTCGCTGGTTTACGCCCGAGTATGAGATAGATCTTTGCGGACATGCTACCCTGGCATCTGCTCATATCCTGTTTTCGGAGCTGGGATATGAGGGAGATGTAATTCATTTTGAAACCGTAAAGGCCGGAACGCTAATTGTAAAGCGCGATGGCGATAAATATACTATGGATTTTCCGTCAAGGCCACCTATTCCAATTGAGGCTCCAAACGGATTGGCCGAAGCGCTTGGTGAAAAGCAGCCCGTAGCATTTTTGCGCTCGCGTGATTATTTCATTGTTTATGAAACCGAGCAGGATATCAGGGAGCTTACGCCCGATTTCTTCGCCATGTCAAAAATGGATACGGTAGGGATCATAGCTACCGCACCCGGCGATGACTCTGATTTTGTTTCACGCTTTTTTGCCCCCGGCGCAGGCATCCCCGAAGACCCGGTTACCGGATCTGCACATTGTAACCTGATCCCGTACTGGGCAAAACGCCTTGGTAAAGATAAGCTTCATGCCTATCAGCTCTCAGCCCGCCGCGGTGAACTTTGGTGCGAGCTTAAAGGTGACCGCGTGTTGATGAGTGGCAAAGCGGTTACTTATTTGAAGGGGGAGATAAGGGTTTAAATTATAATTGTCATTGCGAATATCTAAAAGTCCGGGCCGCTAAAGGTAAATGGCAAAAAAGGAGTTGTCACCCTGAGTTGCCGAACGGTTGTGTGCAGAGGCCTGCCCACCATACTTCGATGAACTCAGTATGACACCCTTTTTGAGTTGTCATCGGTAGGAACAAAGCAGTGACGTTATACAAACCCTGCCAGTAACCTTTTGCCTTTATCCTTTTTCCTTTCGCCTTTTTCCTTTCACCTCAAATCAAAATATACTTTCAAAACTCAATTATTTATAATTACTTTGGAGGTTTGGACTTTGCAAGGTACTTAATAAATTAAATGCAGCTTACCCGTTTAGAAATCAAAGGCTTCAAGAGTTTTGGCGATAAAATAACCATCAATTTTAATGAGGGCGTTACCGCTATTGTCGGGCCTAACGGTTGTGGTAAGTCGAACGTTGTTGACAGTATCCGCTGGGTTTTGGGTGAGCAAAGCACCCGGATGCTCCGTTCGGAGAAAATGGATAACGTTATTTTTAACGGCACCAAAAGCCGTAAATCGGCTAACCTTGCTGAAGTTTCCCTCACTTTTGATAATACAAAAAACGTACTGCCAACCGATTATTCGCAGGTAACACTTACCCGTAAGCTTTACCGCACGGGCGAAAGCGAATATCGACTTAACGATGTACAGTGCCGTTTAAAGGATATTACCGATCTTTTTTTGGATACGGGTATCGGCTCCGACTCCTATTCTATCATCGAGCTCCGGATGATCGACGAGATCATCACCAATAAGGAGGGCTCACGCCGTAACCTGTTTGAGGAAGCATCGGGCATCTCTAAATACAAGCTCCGCAAAAAGCAAACTTTCAGTAAGCTGAAAGAGACAGAGGCCGATTTGGCCCGTGTTGATGACCTGCTGTTTGAGATTGAGAAAAACCTCAAATCGCTGGAGAATCAGGCGAAGAAAACTGAACGATACTATCGTCTCAAGGAGCAGTATAAAACATTGAGCATTATGCTGGCTTCGTTCAGGATCGTGGCTTTTAGCGAATCATTGAAAAAGATAGAGGAGCAGGAGCTAAAGCATAAAGCCGAGAAAGGCGATATTATTATCCAGATAGATACTTTGGAAGCAACGTTGCAACAACAAAAGCTGGATAGTATCACCAAAGAAAAGAACCTTTCGGTGCAGCAAAAAACAACCAATGAGTTTGTTTCAAAGATCCGGGCTTACGAAAGCGAAAAGAAGATCAAGAATGAACAGTTGAAGTTTCAACAAGATAAAGAATCGCGTCTGACTGAAGAGTTAGAACGCGATAAAAACCAGCTGAACCACGTTTTATATAACATTAAACGCTTAAACGAGGAAAAGGCCACCGAGGATGAAGCGCTGCAAACCATCCAAAGCAAACTTTCTGATTTAAAAGAAGCCGTTGATGAATTATGTGCACAACAAGCCGAAGCCCGTAATGAGCTCAACGAGCTTAACAATATCAATACCCGCCTGCAAAATCAGGCTTATAAGGCAGAAAAAGACCTGGATATATTGCAAATTCAGCAACAGGCTTTGGAGCAGGAAAGCCAGCGTAATATGGAAGATACCACCAATAAAGAGGTGGAACTTTCGCACTTTAACCAGGTGGTTGCCGAGCTGCAATACCGCAAGGAAACACTCGACGATGAGTTTCAGCAGGCTGTTGAGTTTGAAAATAAGCTAAAAGAACAAATTGCCGAAACCGATGTTGAGTTGAACTCGGTTAAGGATACCATTATAAAAGAGAGCCGTCGCCTTGATGCCAAGCAAAACGAATACAACCTTACCAAAAGTATGGTTGATAGCTTGGAG
Source organism: Mucilaginibacter rubeus (assembly GCF_014643835.1). Lineage (GTDB taxonomy): Bacteria > Bacteroidota > Bacteroidia > Sphingobacteriales > Sphingobacteriaceae > Mucilaginibacter > Mucilaginibacter rubeus. The sequence goes on from NZ_BMKD01000003.1 coordinate 358,291, forward strand.
GGTTTCCCCGAATCTATCAGGTTCCTGAAAAAGAACACCGATTGGGCCAAAAATGCACCTTTGTTTAGCGATGTGCTTTTTTGTAAGGAGGAGTTTCGTGTAGCCATTGAAAACTACCTTGAACCGCTCATGAACTATTACGTGGTTGAAAGCTACGACGATGCAGTAAAGGCTATAAGCCTGTTGAGCAATTCGGCAAAGGGCAGAGCAAATTTCTTTGTGCTGAATAACTACGCTGATGAATCGCCTGCACAAATCAGCTTCGAAAAGGGGGGGGCTATCCCGGCACTTAGTGTTATTGAGGTTGAAAAACGTTACCTGCCGCTTTGTAATTACCTGCTTAAAGGTGTTTACCTGGTTGATGACGATAAAGAAGGCCAGATCAATAGCGAAACTTTACCGCAGGGCGTTGTGTTAATCGGCAAGAGCGGTAAGTTCAATAAATCAAAACATACCATGGCCGGTGGTTCGGTTGGTTTGTTTGAGGGTAAAAGGATCGGTCGTGCTAAAAACCTGGAGAATTTAGCTAAGGAGATCCGTGGGATAGAGAACCAGGTGGGCGCATTCAGAACAAAATCCGAAGAATTGCAAAATAAACTTGGTGCATTACGCGGTTCAACCAAGGCAGCTGAGATTAATGAGCAGCAACAGATCCTGAACCGTTTAAATAACGAGTTGATCACTGTAAAAACGCGCCAGGAGCAATATCAAACTTTTATTGAAAACAGCCTTAACCGTAAGGAAGATATCGCCCGCAAAATTGCAGGTATAAAAGATGAAATGGCTGCCCTACAGCCGCAACTGGCCGAACTGAAAACCCAGCGTCAGATTCAAAGCGATTTGCTGGCCGATAAGCAGATGGCTTTTAACGAGCTTAATGAGTACGTATCGGTTCAATCGAACGCTTACAACCAGGAAAATATCCGTTTCCATCAGCAGCAAAATAAAGTGTCGGGTTTAATGAAAGACCTCGACTATCGTGACACTCAGCAGGAAAGCCTTGATACACGGATCCGTCAAAACACCATTGAACTCGAAAAGGTAAAGGTTGCCATACAGGAAAACCTGAAGCTGGCCGATAACTCGGATGACAACTTGTTGGAGATGTACGAGCAGAAGGAAAATCTGGAAAAGGCCACACAACAAGCCGAACAGGAGTACTATCAATGGCGCGGCCTCATCACCGAAAATGAGAGTCAGGTAAGCTCATTGAGGCGCAAAAAAGAAAACAGCGAAGTTATTGAGAATGAGCTGCGCGACGAACGAAATAATTTAAAGATAGATCTGAACGCGCTGAAAGAGCGTCTTTCGGTTGAGTTTAATATAGATATTGAAGACCTGCCGGAAAGCGAAGTACCCGAAGGTGAAAGTGAGCAGGACCTGCGCGAGAAAGCCGAAAAGCTAAAAAAACAGCTGGATGATTTTGGCGCCATAAATCCGATGGCGGTAGAGGCTTATAACGAAATGAATGAGCGTTATACTTTTATCCAGGCGCAAAAGAAAGACCTGAGTGAAGCCAAAGCATCATTGCTGGCTACCATACAGGAGATTGATGATACCGCGAAAGATAAGTTCATGACCGCGTTTATTATGGTGCGCGAAAACTTTATTAAAGTATTCCGCTCGCTGTTTAATGAAGAGGATTCATGCGATCTGATCCTGACTGATCCTGATCATCCGCTCGAGTCAGATATCGATATCATCGCGAAGCCAAAAGGTAAACGACCATTATCCATCAACCAACTATCGGGAGGGGAAAAAACCCTTACGGCAACCGCTATACTTTTTTCGCTGTACCTGCTTAAGCCTGCACCTTTCTGTATTTTTGATGAGGTTGACGCGCCGCTTGATGATACCAATATTGATAAGTTCAATAACATTATCCGTACCTTCTCCAAAGACTCTCAATTCATCATTGTATCCCACAACAAACGAACTATTGCAAGTACAGATGTTATTTACGGCGTAACCATGGTTGAGCAGGGGATTTCCCGCGTTGTTCCCGTTGATTTAAGAGAGCTGGCTGATTAGAGCTTAAAGCCTAAGGCGGAAAGCTAAAAGCTCGCGCCTTTCGCCGTTGTTGGTGTTGTCACCAACGACTTGTTATACCTGTAGGATTTTATTAACCACTAAAGTCGGTACGCATAGCATAAAGTTGTTGGTGACAACATCAACAACGGCAAGCGTAGCTTTAGCATAATAAAAAAGGCGAAAAGCTTTTCAGCCCTCCACCTTTAAATGATACGGAAAAATTTTATTTCTTCTTTTTAAACACCGATGGTGTTTTAAGCATCAAACCTTTTACTTTGCTGCGGGTGAACCTCTGTTCCATCGCACGTTTCTGATCGGCCGAAAGCACGTTTTTTGATGAGGTAGCCAGGCTTTGTGTGGTTACTGAACCGGTTTTATACTTGCCGGTAGAGATATAACTTAGAGCCTGTGCTAATAAACCTTCGGTAGGGTCGCCGAAATCTTTCGTCAGATCGTCGACAGCACTAACACCTTTATAAATGCCTTGTCCTGGTGTCATACCGGTATAATAATCGCCATTGTTTGCCGAATTTCTTGTGGAGAACATTGGCATATACAATTGGTATTTATTGATATCAATACCATAAAAACCAACAGGCTTGCCATAGGTGACAGAGCCGATCAATTCAACATCCAGTTCAGGGATCAGGTTATTAATGGTTAACTCACTTGCTGAGGCAGTACCGCTACCAACTATAAAGAATATCCGGCTTAAATTAAGTGACCCTTGTTTTTGGAAATTAACAGTTTGGTTGCTTACCGAAAAAAATCCTTTGGGTATTTCGTAAAGGTTTTTAAACAAGGTATAGTTATCGTTTGTAAGCTTATCATTAAAATAAGCTGTATACATCTTAGTGCCGTTCTTAGCCGATGGTACTAAAAGGTTGTCAAGGTATTCTGCAGTTTCTACGGATCCGCCACCGTTATACCTTAAATCAACGATCAAATCGGAAATACCAGTGAAGCTGTTTAAGGCCTCTAATATTTTAGGACCGGCATTGGTTTTATCAGTAAAAGAATTAAAAACCATGTAGCCTGCTTTTTTGCCCGAGCCGGCGTCCAGTGTTTTATAAGTAATAACAGGGTTTATGGTATAGTTAGCAGTATTAAGCGTTACATCAACGGTAGTATTATCCGGTCTGGCCAATGTCATGCTGATAGTTTTGCTGTATGCATAGGCTTGTATTACAAATTGGGTAGTCGAACCTCCGTCATCGTAAGCAAGGTCGGTACGCCCATTTATTTTGGTGATCTGATACCCGCGTTTAATACCTACTTTATCAGCAGGTGAACCAGGGTATACATATTTGATTCTCAAATCTGACCGCGTAGGGTAGAATACCGAAAAACCGAAGTCGCCGCCATTACCGCTCAATTCATTTGATACGGATCCATCATCAATAAACGAATATTTGGCCGTGCCGGTATTATCATAATATTCATACGGTTGAGAGCTTGCCGGATTTATGGCATATTGCGATAAATGGTCAACCTCGCTGCTTAACCCGGTGATAGTATCAGTACTGACATAATTACGGGGCTGAAAGTTTTTATAGGTTGGAAGCTGGTTGTACCACAAATAGGTTTCCTGTGGATATAAAAAAACAGAATCTCTTATACGATCAAGAGCGGTACCGGTGCTTGGCGGGCCGGTAGTACCATCATCGCCGTTATTAATAGGTTTATTTTTTTTACAGGCAGATATCGATGCAACGGAAATAAGGGCTAAAAAGTAAAATATTTTTCTCATACACTTGAGTTTAAGTATTAAAACGCCTTGTTAGTAAGTATGTTATAGGTAATACTATAAAAAGTCTTCAACACTGATACAGTCAATGCCGCTGGCTTCGGCACAAAGCTTATCTGTTTCCGAATTTTCAATCATCACTATTTCTTTACGCTGGAGGCCATGTTCCTGAATAAGCAGGTTAATTACATCTGGTTCGGGTTTTGGTACGGTTTCTTCGGTAAAATAGCAGCGGAGATATTTTTCCAGCCCGTGCCATTCGGTTTGTTTAATTTTATTTACCTGTTCCTGAACATTGCCGTTAGTTACAATAAACAATTTTTTGCGGTCGACCACAATATCCTGCATTAAGGTAAGTATATTTTGATATAAAAGCAGTTTTAGCGGTAATTTGGCAGTTAAAAGCAGGTTCTCAAATTTATCGCGGTATTGTTCGGCCACCGGGAACTGCTCCGTTAAACGGTTAAATGCGGCATCCTTCCCTTCAGCTATATACGTATCAGTTAATACTTTGGTTGCTGCCTTTGCATCTATCAGCTCAATATATTCAAGCATGTTTGCAAACAGGTAATAAGCCTGAAAGTAATAATCCTTTGCCGGATAAAGCACATTATCTAACTCAAAAATAAAAGCTGTTTTACGTTTATCAATATCCTTATAGTCCATTAAGCAATTACGTGTAGGTTTATATCGTATTCATTAAAAAGGGTTTCGGCCTTTAGCAAGAGTATTGTTTCATCAGGCCTTAATAAATAAACCGAATCGATGCTTTTATCCAGGCAAAGCGTTAGCATTTCATGTGTATAACTTGCCGAAGCTGGATTGGGCAACAATATCATTTTGCCGGTTTTTATCATAAAATCAGGCAGGTCCATATGATCACCCAAAATAATATTTTTTCCTTCCAGTTTGTTTTTGAGCTGGTAGGCTTGAGCCGTTGTGGCGGCGGTAATTAAAATGCTCATATGGCTATTGACCGTTAACAATTAAACCATCCCTCATTGTAACTGTGCGGTCTGACAAGTTTGCAAGATCTTCATTATGAGTAACAATTACAAAGGTTTGCCTGAAATCATTCTTCAACTTAATAAATAATTCATGAAGCTCGAGCGCGTTTACCGAATCAAGGTTGCCTGAAGGCTCATCGGCAAAAATAAGTGCCGGATTGTTGATTAACGCACGCGCCACAGCTACCCGTTGTTGCTCGCCGCCCGATAGCTGGTTAGGTTTATGGTGCAACCTGTCTTTCAACCCCAAAAGGTCAAGCAACCCAGCCGCTTTTTTTTCCGCTTCAGATTTTGATTTTCCCGCTATAAAGGCTGGGATGCAAACATTTTCAAGAGCGCTGAACTCGGCCAGTAAATGGTGGAATTGGAATATAAAACCAATCTGCCGGTTCCGGAAATCGCTTAGTTGTTTGTTATTTAGTTTGTTTAGTTCAATATCATTAATGGTTAAAGTGCCCGAATCTGGCCGGTCAAGGGTACCTAATATGTTAAGTAATGAGCTTTTTCCGGCACCTGAAGCCCCAACGATGGTTACGATTTCGCCCTTTTGTACCTCAAGGTCAACGCCCTTTAATATTTGTAACTGTCCGTATGATTTATGGATAGATCTGGCTTTAAGCATTTGGCAAAGTTAACGGATTAGCTGGATTTATTTTGTTGGGATTACACCGATTGATTTATGATTTCACCGATTTTTACCGTTGATGATTCTTGATTATGTTGACACCCGATTTTTCTGATTTCACGAACATTCTATTAATCTTAAAATCCTGTAAATCCTGATTCTGACAAAGAGCTAAATGAAATGATTTAAGGAGGCTCTCAACTGAAAACAAATTGTACCACTTTTTCTTTGCGGCGTTGCGCCTTAGCGTGCTTAATATTCAATTCCCTAAGTTTCCCGTACTTTGCATCCTTTGTAAATACAATGTTATTTACCCCGATAAGGGCAAATAAACTGAAACAAGGTGTTTACCGTTTCAAACAAAATTGTAGCTTTACCGCAAATTCTTCAAAACATGAATATTCACGAATATCAGGGTAAAGCTATATTAAAAAGCTATGGCGTTAGAGTTCAGGAAGGCATTGTAGCCGATACTGTTGAGCAGGCTGTTGAGGCTGCCCAAAAATTGAAAGAAGACCTGGGCTCAAGCTGGGTAGTGATCAAAGCACAAATCCACGCAGGTGGCCGTGGTAAAGGGGGCGGCGTTAAGCTTGCCAAAAACATCGAGCAGGTAAAAGAACATACCGGCAATATTTTAGGTATGCAGCTGGTAACTCCGCAAACTGGTCCTGAAGGTAAAAAAGTTAAGAAAGTTTTAGTTGCACAGGATGTTTACTATCCGGGCGAAAGTGAAACCAAAGAGTTTTACATGAGCGTATTGCTTGACCGCGCACGTGGCCGCAACATCATCATGTACAGTACCGAAGGTGGTATGGATATTGAGGAAGTTGCACACTCAACCCCTGAGCTTATATTTAAAGAAGAGATTGATCCTAAAGTTGGTTTACAGGGCTTCCAGACCCGTAAAATAGCCTTTAATCTTGGCCTTGAAGGCGAAGCATTTAAAGACATGACCAAATTCATTGCTGCTTTATATAAAGCCTATGAAGGTACCGACTCATCGCAATTTGAAATTAACCCCGTTTTAAAAACCTCTGATAATAAAATTTTAGCTGTTGACGCAAAGGTAAACCTTGACGATAACGCGCTTTACCGTCATCCGGATTACGCTGCAATGCGTGATACTGATGAGGAAGATCCAACCGAGGTTGAAGCCAGCAAATCAAACCTCAACTATGTTAAGCTTGATGGTAACGTAGGCTGTATGGTTAATGGCGCCGGCTTAGCTATGGCTACTATGGACATCATTAAAATTGCCGGGGGCGAGCCTGCCAACTTCCTTGACGTAGGCGGTACTGCCAACGCGCAAACTGTAAAAGCTGGTTTCAATATCATTCTTTCAGATCCTAACGTAAAAGCCATCCTGATCAACATCTTCGGTGGTATTGTTCGTTGCGACCGTGTTGCGCAAGGTGTAATTGATGCTTACAAAGAGATCGGTAATATCCCGGTGCCAATTATTGTTCGTTTACAGGGCACAAACGCTGCCGAAGCAAAAGAACTGATCGATAACTCGGGTTTGAAAGTTTACTCGGCAATATTGCTGAAAGAAGCTGCCGACCGTGTTAAAGAGGTTTTAGCGCTTTAATTCTTTTTAGAGATTAGAGGTTGGTAATTAGAGATTAATTGCCAGCCTATAGATAAAAAAAGGAGGCTATATCACACATTGATACAGCCTCTTTTTTTATAAGGGTACGATGTCCCCTAAAAGACTATAAGTCACTCAAGAGGTCAAGTTTTTTGGCGTTATATTCTTCCTGCGAAATAAGGCCATTATCAAACAAGGTTTTTAGTTTTTTTAGTTTTTCGGTAAGCTCATCAGGCTTTGGTGCGGCAGGCGGAGGTGTTTCCTGTACAACAGGAGCCGGTGCCGCGGCTGGTGCGGGTGGCGTTACCGGTGCGGCCGGTGCTGTATAGCCATTTGGTTGAGAAAACGGCTGAGGCGATGCCGGTGCTACAAAAGCGCCTGCAGGCGAATTTTCCAGCTGGATAGCGCCCGATTCGGCACGTTTTTGTTCCAGGTCGCGCTGGCGGCGGGCTTCACGCTCAACTTCCTTACGTTCCTGGGCGTACTGGTATAATTTACGGCCCTGAACTTTAGGCAGGTAATCAACTGCCATTTCGGCGCCACCGGTGGTTTTTACGCTGAAAATGGAGCCGATAATTTCTTCCTTGGTATATACGTCAACGATATCTTTCCAAACAAAATCAACAAACTTGATAGATAGCCCCAGGTTGGCTGGGGTAAAAAACAGCACACGCTTGTTGGTAATAGCTATACAATCAGGAAAAAGATTTACCAGCGGCTTTTTCTGAACGGCAATGTAGATAACCTCTTCGCCTGAAGAAAGTAGATCAACAAGGCGTGAATAAACCTTTTCAACTGTTTTAGGGTCCTGTTCCTCGTTTAAAAATTTCTCAATCATATTTTTAGCATTTATGATGCGCGCAAAAATAACAATTATACCTGTTAAAGAGTCAAGAATCAAATGTTAAGAATCAAGTTTTCCTGAAACGTGATTCTTAACATTTGATTCTCAAATGGTATTAAGCAATCAACAAATTACATCCGCGGATGTCTGACTGGTCAAACCGGCCCAATACTTCAAAAGAGCCATCAGGGTAAATCCTGCCCAAATCCTGCGTAGCAATAAACGCGCAGGAATTGATATTGGCCAGGTCAATAACGCTGATGCCGCCTGTTTTACCAGTTTGTAACGTACTGAGCGGATCGTTAGTATCCCGGATGATGATCTTCATCCATGGCGGGCAATTGAAAATGCCGTCGCCTTTGGAGTAAGCTTGTGACAGCAGCTCCGTCATTCCATATTCCGAGTGGATCTGCTTTACACCAAAGCCTTTGCCCAAAATGGCGTGCAGCTCCTCGCGAATCATTTCCTTACGACGGCCTTTCATGCCGCCGGTTTCCATTACAACCAGTTCAGGGAAGTTGACCTGGTAGTTTTCAATAAAATCGAGCAGACCGAAAGTAACACCTATTAAAAGCGTAGGTTTCCTGGCATCCTGCTGTTTTTTAAGTTGATGAAACAGCTCGTCATGATTATACAAAAAGAAACCGCTATCCGGGTGATTTGATTGTTTAATCAGGTCATCAACCATGTAAATGAGCGATGAACCTTCACGCTCCAGGTAGGACGGGAGCAGAGCCAGTACGGTAAAATCCCTGATATCACCATAAAAAATATTGAAGGCACGCCGAAAGCTTTCCTCATACCAGGTTTTATCTGTAACCCGGTGACTGCTGGTGATCATCCCGGTAGTACCTGAACTCGTAAAGGTTACCTCAACGGGCGCATCGGTACTTAATATAGTATGTGACTTAAAAAACTCAATAGGTAAAAATGGGATCTGGCTGTAAGATGTAATTGATGACAGATCAATTTTCAATCCTTCAATAAACTGGCTGTAAACCGGGTTATGCTGTGCCTGGTAGTTGAAAACCCGCAAGGCAGCGTCGTTAAATTGCTTTTCGGTGCTGATAGAAAATATTTCCTGTTTACCTGGTTTGTCCATTGAGGCAAAGATAAGTAAATGTGCAGATGTGCGGATTTCAGATGTGCAGATTATCTGAACCGGGATTAAATTGATTTTTGGGATCAACGGATTTACTTTCGAACTATTTATTGGCATCCGATGAATCCTTCAATTCTATAAATCAAGGTTCAGATAAACTTCGCAAGTTTCGGGTTGAAACGCTTTGTTTATCGCGCGAACTTTGATCTATCTAAAAAATAATTATCATGAATACATTTAAAATTGTACCGCTATCAAAATCATTCGCCGAAAAAGTAAGGACAACCATGACCGACGATTTTGGAGGCGAAGTGGTTGAGCAACTGGCTACCGGGCTTGGGCCATGCCGGGTTTCACTTAAACCCTTTGAACCTAATGTTGATAAACGCCTGTTGCTAAAGCACTCGCCTTTTGAAATCGAAAATGCCTATAACCAGCCGGGACCTATTTTTATTCACGCTGAAGATGTGGAGGAGTACAGCGATATTTATCGTTTCCCGCCGGAGATTAAGGCTAATAAAAAGAGTTTCCCGCTGTCGCTCATAGGTTACAGCAAAGCGCAGCAAATGGTTTTAACCCGGCCTGTTGGTGATGCCGATGTTGATGAATTAATTAGCGAAATATTTGCCGAAAATGATAATGTTGAATATTTGCATGCCAGAAATGCCCAGGCATGTTGTTTTATATGCAAAATTGAGCGTGTTTGACGTTCCTATTACATAAAATTAAAAAACAAGTACGTGTTTTGGGGGTTAGTTAAGTATTGAATATATAATTAATAATATTAATCATCCATCCCCATGAAAACATTAAAATTCTTGAGACTCCCGGTTTTGTTAGGTCTCTTTTTTGTAATGATATCGGCAAAACCGGCCGATGACAGCAAGCAGACAGAACGCATCCATAATTCGTCAAATGTGTTGAAAGAGTTTGCCAAGATGAAAGAAAGCATCCCGCATCAGCTATTGGAAGAATACGAAGGCATTGTTATCATCCCCAAACTCATCAATGCCGGATTTGGCATTGGCGGTAAACGTGGTAAAGGCGTAGCCATGGTGAAACTGGGTAATGGCAAATGGAGTGATCCGGTGTTTGTTACCTTAACAGGCGGTAGCTTTGGCTTACAAATCGGCGTACAATCCGTTGACCTGGTACTGGTGTTCCGCCATAAAGGTGTATTAACCAAAGTCAAGAATGGCGATTTTACTATTGGTGGCGATATTTCTGCAGCAGCCGGTCCTGTTGGCCGCAGTTCGACTGCAAGTACCGATTATAAGCTGCAGGCCGAGGTTTACTCATACTCACGCAGCCGTGGTTTGTTTGCCGGGATAACTATCAATGGCTCAAACCTGGGCATTGATAAGGATTCAAATGCTGCTTATTATGGAGCCAAAGCCACCTCGCAGGATATTTTTGCGCAGGCAAGCAGCAATACCGAGGCGGTTAAAACATTAAAAGAAACATTGACCGCGTTTTAAAAACAATGCGCTGATAAACAAAAATACCCGGCTAAGTTCCGGGTATTTTTGTTTTAATGCTTTTGAAATGCCCGTTTAAGCAGTAGTCCGGACAGTGCCGACATTCCACCTACTAAGCCTCCTAAAATGCCGGTTACAGCTAATATATAGCCCCAGCCAGGCAGATGAAATAAGTGGGCTATCCTTGTAGCCATGATATGGTCATTGGGTATGCTTTTAAAGAGAGCCAGTACTATCCACACCATCAAAACCGCTATAAAGGCTTGCCAGAAAGAACTTTTTGCTGTTGTGCCAATAAAAAGGGCCGTTAAAAATGATATGACGGCAACTATCCACCAGGGTAAAAAATATCCGCTGGCAAATGAAAGTATAAGTATGATGAAGAACAACATAGTGCTATTATTTACCGGTTAATGTATAAGTTGATTTAATGCGTGGTGACTGTTCATTTACTGATTGCATGAAAAGCAGTTCTTTTAACTTCCCCTCATTCCAGGTTTTGAACATATCGTTATAGAAAAAACTGCCGGGATTACCTGATTCGCCGCCGGGAAAAATACCGTAACCTTTTACTTTGGGACCCATTTGCACCACCATACGCCATGAAGGGCCATGGCCGTCATGAAGGGCATTAACTGTTGATGCTGTGCCACCCGATTCAAAATTACCCGAACCAAAAGCCGGTTGGCGGGAAAGGCTCGCTATCTCCATTTTTTTAAATTTACCCCATTGCCAGTTTGCTCCGGGTTTACCACATCTGTCGGTAATTTCCTTTACCGCAGCTGCAAAAGCTTTATTAACGATGTCCGCCGCGGTTTCCTTTGCCGGTGTGCGGATGTCATCAAACCATTTGGAAGTTGGCTCATTAAGCAGTAGCTTTTCTGTGCGATCTACAGAAGGAAAATTGTTTTGCAGGGTTTTATCTGCAAAATCATCCCCCCACACAGCATTGTACAATTGCGACCACCAGTTGGAAAATACAGTGGCACCTATTGAATTCGGCGTAAAATTTTTGTCCCACTTATTGATTTGATCGTAAGCACTAAGTTGTGCAGCATTAAGTTTGGTTGGGTCGATATATTTAAGTAGGGTTGGTAAAATGTCCTGTGCCCGGATACTGTAAACATCTGTTTGGAGGATGCGCATACTATCAACGGTGGCTTTGGTCATAACGGAAAGTCTGTCATTAATGCGTTTACCGCGTTCATAGGGTGCAAATGACCAGTTGATATAATAAGGATAAGACGGATCTGTTGACGACTGATTGGCTGAGCTTACAAATCCCCGAGGCGGATTTTTAATGGTGGGATCCTGCTCAAATGGTACCCAACCATGCCAGTCGTCGGCAGGATCGGTTCCATCTAAAATAAATTTCCCCTGGTCTTTGTATTTAAGCGGATATTTACCGTTTGGCGTTATGGCGATATCGTCTTTACTGGCAAAAACAAAATTTGAAGCAGGGGCGCTGAAAAAGGTAAGCGCCTTGCGGTAATCGTTATATTTTTTGCCTGTATTAAGCAGGTACATAGCCATCAGTTCGTTGGATGATTCGTGCGCTATCCACCTTAAAGAATGCCCAACCGGAACAAAATCAGGGCCATCGGCTTTTTGAGCATTGTTTTGATACACAACCGGGCCATGATGCGTATAAACTACTGTATCATAAACCGGTTTTTGACCAAGTACTTCAATTTTTTCAACACGGCGGGTAGTTTTATTCCATTTGTTGTTGTACCAGTATTCCTCCATTTTGGTATCCCTGAATTTTTCCTGGTACCAGTCCAATACGTCGGCATCAACATTGGTAATACCCCAGCTGATGTTATTGTTAAAACCTAAAATAACACAGGGCGCACCCGGTAATGATACGCCATAAACATTCATACCCGGCGCCGAAAGCTGTACCTGGTACCAGATAGAAGGTAGTGTGAGGTTAAGATGCGGGTCATTAGCTAAAATAGGATACCCGCTTGCTGTTTTACTGCCCGCTACAGCCCAGTTATTGCTGCCGATACCTTCAACACGGGGTTTAGTATTTGTACTATCTGCCATGCCGGCTAAAAAATTAGCAGATGGTTTGGGAATGGGCAGTGGTTTAAAATAATCCCATTTTGTCCCTGTGGGGATGATGGGATCTTCGTGCATAGGATAATCGGGAAAAAGATCATTTGTAGTGGCCGGGCCAAATTTGCGCAGGATATTGGTCATGGCAAATTCGTTTGAGCCGCCGGCCAATGTTTCCGACATTAGCTTAAGCAAAAAGGCGCAGTTGATAGGTTTCCAGTCTTCGGGGGCGTAGTTCAGGAGTTTAAATTCTATGGGGTAACTCCTCGGGCTTAGCTGATGGATATAACTGTTGATGCCATCGGTATACGCCAGGATCATGTTGCGCACTACTGGATCGGCCATCATTGCCTTTATTGTTTTTTCGGCGCCGTAAACCATTCCCATGCGGCGGTGATAGCGGTCAATATCCAATACTTTGGGGCCAATAACTTCAGCCAGCCTGCCTGCTGCCTGCCGGGTTTGGATATCCATTTGCCAAAGACGGTCGGTTGCGGTCATATATCCCTGGGCAAAGTACAGGTCGTGCTCGTTCTGTGCGAAAATGTGCGGGATATGATTCTCATCAAATTTAATGGTAACCTTGCCCTGTAAGCCTTTAAGTTTCAGGTCGAGCGTTGGCAAAATGTGCTTGCTTTCGGCATTTTGCCAAAAACCATCAGCAGGGCTCAGGAATTTTCCTAATGGTGGAACGAGGCTTATTTTAGTTTGCAGTGCCCAAATGAGCAGTAATGTGAAAAAGATAGATATGAATGCTTTGGTAAACTTCATTGCTTGGATGATGATGCCCCTAAAGTTAACCATTTAGGCTGCATATTCAAGTCTTGGCTTACGCTTGCGATAATGTTTTTTAGGTTTAGGAGTTTGAAGTGAGTCTGTCTTAGGTTGTTTCTTTTCCCGGCGAAAATCCCAGGGCGGGGTAGGATTGGCATCCTGCCATAAACCAAGTTTATCTTCGCGGGCCTGTTGTTCCAGAGCAGCCAGTTCGGTGTTTTTGGAATAGGCTTTATACTGCCATGCGTAGCCATTTTTTACCAGCGCATAATTTACATTGGTGCCATCGATAAGTACTACCTGCGCAACAGTACGGCCATAGCGATCATGCTCGTTGCCAATTAATCTCACCTCTTTACCAAAACACAGATCGGAAGTGAATTTTTTAGCTGCCTGTCCAAAGGCCTGCGATTTTTCAGGGCAGTCAATTTCGGCAAGCCTCACAGTAATCTGCTGGTTATCGCCGGTAAGCAAACCCAAAGTATCACCATCTTTTATTTTCACAACTTTATAAACACTGGCATCGGGTTGTTTGGTATTATTGGGATTACAACCGGCAATTATAAGTAATATGAGGAGAAGTAGGGCAGAGTACTTTTTAAATGTCATATATTAATGTGCGGATTTTGGATGAATTTATAGATGTGCAGATTTCAAATGCGCAAATATGCAGATGAATTTATAGATGTGCAGATTTCAGATGTGCAGATAGATTTGATGAGCTTATCTAACAAATAATCTGCGCATTCAAAATTTGCATATTTGCGCATCTGAAATTATTTCGCATGCAGGCTCAACGCATTTCCGTCGGGATCCTTAACAGTGGCAAAGCGGCCCCATGGGGTTGTGTCAACATTGCCTACTTCAAGGCCTTTGGCTTTAAGGTCTGCTATATCTTTATCCAGGTCGTCGGTTTTAATTACAAGGCCGCGTACACTACCTGCAGGCATTTCCGGGAACCAGTTTACCAGGGTGATGGAAACAGGCGAGCCCGGAAATGCCATCTGGATCCAGGTTTGTTTTTCAAAGTTAGCTTCAACTAATATTTCAAAACCAATTTTTAGGTAAAACGCTTTGGCTGCCTGCTGGTCGGTTACTGGGATGGAGATAATTTCAATTGCTTTCATATACTTAGCTTTGTTTAATGCTAATGGGTTGGCTTAACCCCTACATTAAATTTCAAATTTATCTTTTAAAATATACAATTAAAAAAAATTGGCATCGGCACCATGTCGATGTATGCGTATCGAATTGGACAGCGGCACTGTAATAAAGCCCTTTCAATCTTGTAAATCCAATTAAATCCCGGTTCAGATACGATTGGGACATTAAAGCATTAACTTTGCTGATTATTAACATATTCTTAATAATTGCCATTATGAGCAAATTTACCATACCTGATAAAGTGTTGTACGTATGCGTAGGCAGCAAATGCGGAAAACGAGGCGGTAAGGAAATGTACAAGATCGCAAAATCGTACATTAAACATCATCACGCCCCCGAAGAGTTGGAGGTAATTGAAACCGAATGCACTGACAGGTGTAAATATGCTCCTGTGTGCAGTATCCAGCCCGGCAACACCTGGTTGAAAGAATATCACCCTAAAGAGGTGTTGAAGTTGATGGATCTGATTGAGTGACTTCTTCCAAAGATGCTGTATCATGAGCCCCGGCTTTGTCAGGCTTGGACAGCACTGTTAAAATTCACTAATTTTGTGCGAATCAAATTACATTACCCCGGGCCCATGGAAAATTCAACGATTCCCCGTATGCCATTGGAAACTTTCGCAGCGGACAACTACCAGCAGCCATTGCTCAACGTAGAGCATTACCCGGTTGATTCGCAATACTTTGTCATTCAAAACCGGGACACTTACCCGATTAAGGATTATATATCGCCGCACCGTCGTAAATTTTACAAGATCTTCCATATGACCCGGGGCACCGGAGTTTTGACCATCGGCCTTCACCGCTACGAAATGAGGCGGAATGAGATCGCTTTTCTCCACCCCGACGAGATCATGTCCTGGCAAACCACCTCAGCAGAGACAGGTGGACATTTCTGCCTGATCCATCCGAACTACTTCGGGCTCGAAGCCGACCATGTGCTTCAGTTGTTCCGGCAGTTCCCGAACTTTGAGACTGATAAGGCGGTGATCCAACTGACCGACGAACAGTCGGCCACGATCAACGGTTATTTCGAAACGATGCACCGGGAAGACCGCGGTAACAGCGACGATAAAAAGCAGGCGATTTTATTACAGTTGCAGATGCTGTTGCTCGAAAGCCGGCGCGCTGGCAAGAACCTGATTCGCACGAAGGCTTCGGAAGGTTATAGCTATATCTACCGTTTCTTATCCTTACTGGAATCATCCTTTCAGGTACAGGAACGCGACTCCTACGTTAAGCTTAAAACGGCGGCTGAATTTGCAGACCAACTGCATGTGCACCCCAATTATCTGAATTCCCTTGTTCGCAATCAGACAGGAAAAACCCTGCGGGAACATATACAGGATCGTCTGATCCATGAGGCCAAATCCTTACTCGTGCAAACCGACTGGGGTATCAATGAGATCAGCGATGGGCTGGGCTTCTCCGGCCAGGCCGCCTTTACCTCCCTATTCAAGAAAAAGGCCCTTGTTTCCCCTTCAGAATTCCGCAGAAATGCGGCTGTTTCCACTCATATTTGAAACTCACAAATTTTCCTGTGATTCGAATAAGTGCCTTCAGGGCCTTCCTGCGCAATTTTGTACCATACAATTAATGATCAAGAAAATGAAAACACAGAAAGTATGGTTCGTTACAGGAGCCTCAAAAGGATTAGGTTTAAGTTTAGTAAAACGGTTGTTAACTGAAGGCTACAAGGTAGCGGCTACTTCAAGGGATGCAGAAGCCTTACGTACCGAGGTGGGCTACAGTGGCGATGATTTTCTTCCGCTGCAGGTGAACCTGACCGACAATAACAGTGTAGCCGAAGCGGTTACTGCGATAGTTGCTAAATTAGGCACGATCGATGTAGTTGTGAATAACGCCGGTTACGGGCAGCTCGGCACATTGGAGGAACTGTCCGACGACGAAGCCCGCAAAAACTTCGACGTCAACGTATTCGGTTCGCTAAATGTGATCCGTAACGTAATGCCGATATTTCGCGCCAGGAAATCAGGTGCATTCTTTAATATCTCTTCAATAGCCGGTTTCCTGGGCACTTTCCCCGGATGGGGTATATACAACGCCACCAAATTCGCGGTTGCCGGCTTTACCGAAGCGCTTTCGGCTGAAGCAAAATCACTGGGCGTAACTGCCACCATCGTTTATCCCGGCTATTTCAAGACCAATTTCCTGCTGCAAGGCTCATTGCGCACCGCAGTAAACCCGATCAATGACTATAAGGAAGCCCGCGACCTGGAAGTGATCCACAACGAACAAGTGATCGGCAACCAACCCGGCGACCCCGAAAATGCGGCTTTAGCCTTCATCAAGGTGGCTGAAATGGGAGAGCGCCCGCTGCACTTATTCCTGGGTTCAGATTCATTCGCTATGGCGCAAAACAAGATCGAAGCCGTTCAGAAAGACCTGGCTGCTTTCGAGAATATCAGCAAATCGACCGATTTCAGAAAATAAGCTTTTTTTCGACCTTATAAAAAGCCGGCCAGCAATCGCCGGTTTTTTTGTGTTTGCAGGGTAATGCCGAAGGTATCATATGAAAAGGAAAGAGCCACCAAAACAAAAAAAACCGCATCATTTGATTTACGATCCAGTCTCCTTAAAATAAGATGTTAAAACAAATGCCTTTCTTTTATCGAAAGGCATTTTGGTTGGAAACCTCTCCTTCTGGAGGGGGCAGGGTGGGGCTTAAGCCTCACTATCATATTTTATCTGACCAACGTGCTTGTCAATCTGCCATCTGCCGGTACCTTCTTCGCCGATAACCTCAAACAGTTCGAGGGCGCGGCGGGCTTTGTATTCTTCTTCGCGTTGTTCTTTCAGGAACCAGTTCAGGAACTCCATAGTAACAAAATCCTGTTCTTTCATGCAGCGCGCATATATGTTTTTGATAGCGTTGGTAACGCTGATTTCCTGGTCGAGGGCGTCTTCAAACACTTCGCGGAATGAATTATATTCCTGTTTAATGCCGGTTACCTCAGGTGATACAGCATTGCCGCCCATATCAAGGATATATTTATAAAATTTTAGCTGGTGATGGCGCTCCTCTTCGGCTTGTTTGAAAAAATATTCGGATGAAAAATCATAACCGTTGCGATTGCACCATGATGCCATGGCCAAATATGCTGACGACGAAAATGCTTCTTTTTTAACTTGCTGATTTAAAAGCGCTTCGATATCTGATGATATCAGGCTTTTTATGCGGAGTAGGTCTTTCATGGTCTTGATAAATTAATGTTATATGTCTTATTGCAGGAAATTATATACAATAATAATGCGGTAAAGACATATTAGTTTAATTTAAAGACAATATGAAATTAATCTAAATTGTGTTGATAATTAGTCTAATTACAGTGAGTTGCTGTAAAGGCGGTCGTGGATAATGTGGTTGAGTTCCAGCATTACAAAAGTACCTTCTAAAAGCTCTCTCAGGCTGATGATCTGAGCCAGTGAAAGTACATAACAATGGTCGCAGGCGCAGATGAAAATGATCTCCACGTCAGGATCGGTAGTGGTGTTCAGCAACTTTTGCTCAATGTCGATGGCATAAACCGCTTTGCGTAATTTTAAGAAATTGCGATGATCAAACCGGGCAACCTTACCGGCGAAATCGACATACCAGCAACGCTCCGCATCGCATTGGTAAACGGCACCTGTTTTGGTGCTGAAAACGTCGGTCCATAAAGTTAGTTCGGTGGTCGCAATCATATAACGTTGCAAATATTGGTATTATTTGTAATCAATCCAAATAAAGATAGAAAATAATTTCAACACGAATGTCTTGCATGTTCAATACAATTTAATCGAATTACATGAATTATTGCGTAGAGGCATTAATGTAATTTAATTAGCCAAATTAGTATGGGAATTTATTAGTACGAATGCTTCGGGCTCGACAAATTATGATGGATAAGCAAATTCGTGTAATTCGCTCTAATTCGAAATAATTAGCGTGAATTATTTTTTTTCATACAAGCAATTAATTTTATTATAAATTTGGAACGTGGTTGCAGGCTTTCTGTAACCCAACCAATTATCCTTTTATCATTTTTTATATGAGAAAAACCTTACTATCCACCTTATGCTGCTTGCTGGCTGCTTTGGGTGTAAAGGCACAAATGCCTGCACTTGAGCGCATTGAGCCTATGTCATGGTGGGTTGGCATGAGCAATCCTAACCTGCAACTGGTGGTTCATGGCAGCAACATCGCATCGCGCAGCGTATCTTTAAGCTATCCCGGCGTTAAGCTTAAAGCAGTGCATAAAGTCGAAAATTCAAATTATTTATTTGTCGACCTGCAAATTTTTTCATCAGCTATTCCGGGAACGTTCCCGATAAAATTTAAAAAAGCCGGTGAAAAGGATCTTACTTACAGTTATACGCTCAACAAGCGCGATAAGTCTGCGGGTAGGATACAGGGTGTTACAAGTAAAGACCTGATCTATCTGATTATGCCCGACAGGTTTAGCAATGGCGATGCAGCCAACGACTCATTTGATAACCTGCGCGAGCGCGGCATCCACCGCGATTCCATGTTCAGTCGTCATGGAGGCGACCTGCAGGGCATCATGAACCACCTTGATTATCTGAAAAATTTAGGTGTGACCGCCATCTGGCTTACCCCCGAAATTGAAAACGATGAGCCCAGCGCGTCATATCATGGCTATGCGGTTACCGATTATTATAAGATCGACCCCCGTTACGGTACTAACGATCTGTACAAAAAGTTTGTTGAAAAATGCCATAGCATGGGTTTAAAAGTCATTAAAGACCTGGTGCATAACCACGTCGGTACCGAAGGTTACCTGATACAGGATATGCCAATGAAAAGTTGGGTACACCAATGGCCAGTCTATACCAAATCAAACTTCCGCGACGCGGCAGTGATGGACCCACATGCTTCGCCGATGGACCGGAAATTGATGCAGGATGGTTGGTTTGACCATCGTATGGCCGATTTGAACCAGAACAACGCTTACGTGCAAAACTATCTTACCCAAAACCACATCTGGTGGGTGGAGTATGCAGGTATCGATGGCTTCAGGCTGGATACCTACCCTTATAACGAGCCGGTTTACATGGCCAAATGGGCAAAAGATGTTAAGGCAGAGTTTCCGAAGCTTTCCATATTTGGCGAAACGCTGGTATGGTCGGCTGCTAACCAGGCATTTTTTACACAGGGTAATACCGTTAACCGTGGCTTTGATACCCAGCTTCCCGGCGTAACAGATGCTGTTTTAAAAGATGCTATTTACGAAGCTATTAATGGAAAAGATGGCTGGACAGACGGCGTTGGCCGCTTATACTCCGTAATAGCACAGGACTTTTTGTACCAGGACGCTACCCGCAATACTATATTTATGGATAACCATGATATGAGCCGTTTACTATCCGTGGTAGGCGAAGATATTACAAAATACAAATCGGCAATGGCTATGCTGCTTACCATGCGTGGTGTACCGCAAATGTATTATGGCGATGAGATCCTGATGAAAAATTATTCTAATCCCGATGGCTTAGTGCGCGAGGATTTCCCGGGAGGATGGGCCGGTGATAAACAAAATAAGTTTACTGCCGAAGGCCGCGATAAAAAAGAGAACGATGCCTTTAACTACGTGAGCAAGCTGGCTAATTACCGCAAAGGCGCTACCGCTTTGCAAACCGGCAAAATGATGCAGTTTGTACCCGAAAATGGCATTTATGTTTATTTCAGGTACGATGCTCAAAAAACGGTAATGATCATGTTCAACAGCAGCGAAAAAGACCAGGAAACCACCACTGCACGATATTTTGAGCGCATTGGAGATGCCAAAAAAGCCAAGAATGTACTAACGGATGAGGTGATTGGTTTGGATAAGCTGACCATACCGGCTAAGACAACTTTAGTATTAGAATTAATACCCGGTGTTACCCATTAAAATAATATCTTAGGGGACTAATTCCCTGTGTTTTACCCAAAAAAATGAATACTATAAAAGCTTGTATTTTTGACCTCGACGGTGTAATTGTTGATACTGCCGTTTATCACTATAAAGCCTGGAAAAGGCTGGCCAACTCGCTCGGTTTTGATTTTACCGAGCATCAGAACGAGCAACTGAAAGGTGTAAGCCGTGTACGTTCGCTGCAACTGATATTAGGTTGGGGCGGCGTTACCAAAACCGAAGCTGAGCAGGAGCAACTGGCCACCCAAAAAAATGCCTGGTATATGGAAATGGTGAACCAGATGAAACCTGAAGAGATTTTGCCCGGAGCTAAAGAATTTTTGACAACCTGCCGAAAGGTGGGCCTTAAAACCGCATTAGGTTCGGCCAGCAAAAATTCCATGACAATATTAGAAAAAATTGGCATCACCGATATGTTTGACGCGGTGATTGATGGCAACAAGGTAAGCAAAGCCAAGCCCGATCCGGAAGTGTTTTTGGCTGGTGCACAAGCCCTCGGCGTGCTGCCCGAAGAATGTGTGGTTTTTGAAGATGCCATTGCAGGCGTTGAAGCGGCCATTGCCGGTGATATGAAAGTGGTAGGCATCGGTTCACCGGATGTACTGAAAGGCGCCAACCTGGTTATTAAGGGTTTGGATGAAATGACACTGGATAAATTGTATAAGTTGTAATGATATTAAATGAATCGTCATTGCGAGGAACGAAGCAACCCCCGATAGGCAGAGCGGCTTTGTATGCACGCCCTGTACAGTTCGCGATTGCTTCGTCCCTCGCAATGACGGTTAAATAAAGTGACTCAATGAAAAACTACATAAAAGCTGATGAGTGGAAGATAATTGAAGAAGGTTTCGATCCTCATTACAATAAAATTTCTGAAAGCATATTCAGTTTGGGTAACGGCCGTATGGGGCAGCGTGCCAATTTTGAAGAAGCTTACAGCGGCGATACTTTGCTGGGTAACTACGTGGCCGGGGTTTATTACCCGGATAAAACCCGCGTGGGCTGGTGGAAAAACGGTTACCCCGAATATTTTGCCAAGGTACTTAACGCAGCCAATTGGGTAGGTATCGATATTGTAATTGATGGCGAACAGCTTGACCTTGCCAAATGCGAGGTAATGAGCTTCCATCGGGAACTGAACATGAAGGAAGGTTACCTGAAACGAGATTTTCATACTAAAACCGCGTCGGGTAAAGAAGTAAAGGTAGAGGCTATCCGCTTTTGCAGCATGGCCGATGATGAAACAGGCGCTATCAAATACACGTTTACTCCGTTAAATTTCAGCGGTGCTATTACGCTAACACCATCCATTGATGGTGATGTGGTAAACAAAGACTCTAACTACGATGAAAAGTTTTGGGACGAGGTAAGCAAGGGCACACAAACCGATGGCGGTTACATTGTAATGCGCACCAAAAAAACAGGCTTTGTTGTTGCTACCGGTATGAAGTTTAACATCCTGCAAGGTGGTGTTGTTATTGAACCAGCTACGGAGGCTATCGAAAAAGAAAAATACGTAGCAGCTAAGATTAGCTTAGAGGCAAAACAGGGCGAAAGTATTACGGTAATTAAATACGCCGCTAACCTGTCATCCCAAAACTATAAGCCCGAAGAACTGGTTGATCAGTTAAATTCCACATTAACCCGAATTAGTGCGAAAGGCTTTGATACCATGCTGGCCGAACAAGCTGCTGCCTGGGCCGAAAAATGGAAACACAATGATATTATTATTGATGGCGATGTATCGGCACAACAAGCCATCCGCTTTAATATATACCAGCTTAACCAAACCTATACCGGCGAAGATGACCGCCTGAATATTGGGCCTAAAGGTTTCACCGGTGAAAAATACGGAGGCTCTACTTATTGGGACACCGAGGCTTATTGCGTGCCTTTCTACCTTTCAACAGCACCGCAAAGGGTTACCCGCAATTTGCTGCTTTATCGCTATAAACAGTTAGGTAAAGCCATTGAAAACGCACAATTGCTTGGTTTTAAAAATGGCGCTGCCTTATATCCAATGGTTACGATGGATGGTACCGAATGCCATAACGAATGGGAGATCACTTTTGAGGAGATCCATCGTAATGGAGCTATTGCGTTTGCTATTTATAACTATGTGCGTTATACCGGCGATGAAGCTTATTTAGGCGATTACGGTTTTGAGGTATTGTTAGGCATAGCCAGGTTTTGGTCGCAAAGGGTTAACTGGTCGGAGGACAGACAGCAGTACGTAATGCTGAGCGTAACCGGGCCAAACGAATACGAGAACAACGTAAACAATAACTGGTACACCAGTACTATTGCAACCTGGTGTATGCAATATACTGTTGATGTTGCTGATAAAATAAAAGCAGCTGATCCGGAAAAATACGCCGCATTGGTGAGCAAGGTAAGCCTGAATGAGGAAGCCGAATTTGGCCGTTTCAACGATATCGTCCAAAAGATGTATTACCCATACGACGAGAAACGCCAGGTGTTTTTACAGCAGGATGGTTACCTTGATAAAGAACAGATCCTGGTAAAAGATCTGCCGGCTTCCGAACGTCCTATCAACCAAAAATGGAGCTGGGACAGGATCTTGCGTTCATGCTACATTAAACAGGCTGACGTACTGCAGGGGATTTATTTTTTTGAAGATCAGTACGATATAGATACTATTCGCCGCAACTTTGATTTTTACGAGCCGCGTACGGTGCATGAATCATCGTTATCGCCATGTGTGCACGCAATTTTGGCTGCCAAGCTCGGCGATGAGGCGCGTGCTTATGAGTTTTACCTGCGCACTGCCCGTTTAGACCTCGACGATTACAACAACGATACCGAAGATGGCTGTCATATTACTTCCATGGCCGGTACCTGGATGGCGGTTGTGGAAGGTTTTGGCGGTATGCGTGTAAGGGATGGCAAGCTTTCGTTCCAGCCGTTCATTCCAGAAAAATGGTCGTCGTTTTCGTTCCATATTGGTTTCCGCGGTGCATTGCTGAATATTAAGGTGAGCAAGGAGGGTGTGCAGATCAAGAATGCCTCGGATGTTGAAACTACGGTATTGGTTTACGGAAAAGAGCAGTTAGTGAAAGCTAATGATGAATTACTTGTTGAAGCGTAATGAAAAGCAATAAACTATTTACTTGTTTTATTGCTGCAACAATGTTGCCCGTCATTACGTTGGCACAGGTAAAACCACATCATACAAAAAAACGCATGGAACAAACTACCAACCATAAGCTCATCATATACCAGTTATTGCCCCGCCTGTTTGGCAATACCAACACAATTAATAAAACTAATGGATCTATTGAGGAAAACGGTGTAGGCAAGCTGAACGATATCAACGATAAGGCCCTGCAGGAGATAAAGAAAATGGGCTTTACCTATGTTTGGTACACGGGCGTAATTGAGCACGCTACCATGACTGATTATTCGCAATATGGTATTAAAGCCGATGATCCGGATATAGTAAAGGGAAGGGGGGGGTCGCCTTATGCAATTAAGGATTATTACGATATCGATCCCGATTTGGCAGTTGACGTACACAACCGGATAGGTGAGTATGAAGCGTTGATCAAGCGTACCCACAACAACGGCTTAAAAGTATTGATGGATTTGGTACCCAACCACGTAGCCCGCACTTATGCATCAGATGTTAAACCTGCAGGCGTGCGCGATTTTGGGGAGGATGATGATAAGAGCAAGGGTTTTAGCCCGAAGAACGATTTTTATTACATCCCTGGTCAGGCTTTTGTTGTACCGTCGGGTTATAATCCGGGAGGTGACGAGTTTAATAGTCCGCTGAAGGATGGCAAATTTGATGAGAACCCGGCTAAGGCAACCGGCAATGATGTGTTCAGTGCTGCCCCGTCAATTAATGACTGGTTTGAGACCATGAAGCTGAATTATGGTGTTGATTATATGGATCACCGTCGCGGCTATTTTGACCCTATCCCACCACTTTGGAATAAGGTTTATGATATCCTGCATTACTGGAGCGAAAAAGGCGTCGACGGTTTCCGCTGCGACATGGTGGAGATGGTGCCGATTGAGTTTTGGGGGTGGGTGATCCCCAAACTAAAAGCCGAATATCCTGGTTTGGTATTCATTGGTGAGGCTTACGATAAAGGAAAATATAACGATTATATTTATAAAGGCAAGTTCGACTATCTGTATGATAAGGTAGGCCTGTATGACGCCATCAAACGCTTAACCCGCGATGAGCACAATTCATCAACCTGGGAAATTAACGCAGTTTGGAACCACGATAGCAAAGGCATCGACGAGCACATGCTCCGGTTTATGGAAAACCATGATGAGCAGCGCATTGCCTCAAATGATTTCGCAGGTAACCCTTGGCTGGCTGTACCGGGCATGATCGTAACAGCCACGTTAAATACTGGCCCGGTGATGGTATATTTTGGCCAGGAAGTAGGGGAGCCTGCTATTGGTACCGAGGGTTTTAGCGGCAATGATGGCCGTACTTCTATATTTGATTACTGGGGAGTGCCCGAGCATCAAAAATGGGTTAATAATCACGAGTACGATGGGGCGCAGTTATCGGCAGATCAGCAGAAGCTTCGCGGCTTTTACCATAGCTTGCTTACTGCAGTGCATAACAGCGAGGCTCTTAAATCAGGCGCGTTTTATGAACTGATGATAGCTAACGAGCATCAACCGGGATTTGACACCCGTTTGTATATCTACGCTCGTTATACAAATAACCAGCGTATATTAGTGATAACCAATTTTAACCGAAGCGAGCGTAAACTAACCGTGAAGCTTCCGGAAGACCTGTTAACAAAATTAAACCAAAGCGGCCATAAACAATTCACCGACCTGCTAAGCGGCGCTAAATTCAATACCGACGATATACGTAATGGTGTTGAAGTAAGCCTGCCAGCCATGGGCGGATTGTTGCTGGAGTTTTGATCAGAATTTACAGAATTTTAGAATTGACAGAATGCTTGTCATGTTGTGAAAGGTCATAGTGTTCCATGCGGGCCTGCCACCCTGAACTTGTCGAAGGGTCGCGCGCAGAGGCCTTCGCCGCCATGCTTCGACAGGCTCAGCATGACACCCTGATATTCTGAAAATCCAAAAAAATCTGTGAATTTTGATTCTGACATTATAAAACCAATTATGAGTAAACCAACCATCGCGCAAAAGCCACGGTTAAGCTTTTGGCAGATCTTTAACATGAGCTTCGGCTTTTTGGGCATCCAGTTTGGTTTTGCCTTACAAACGGGTAACGCCAGCCGCATCCTCCAAACCTTTGGTGCCGATGTGGAGCATCTGTCGTGGTTTTGGCTGGCCGCGCCTATTACAGGGATGGTTGTTCAGCCCATCATTGGTCATTACAGCGACAGGACCTGGAACCGTCTCGGTCGGCGCCGCCCGTATTTTTTAACAGGCGCTATTTTATCGGGTTTGGCATTGTTTTTTATGCCCAACTCATCTATGTTGGCAGCGCTGATCCCGCCGATAGTAGTAGGCGCGGGCATGCTGATGATCATGGATGCTTCATTCAACGTAGCTATGGAACCATTCAGAGCTTTGGTAGCCGATAACCTGCCCGATAGTCAGCATACAACCGGTTTTTCCATGCAAACCTGTTTGATAGGTGTAGGCGCTGTAATTGGTTCGTGGTTACCTTATGTTTTTGCCGAATGGTTTGGAATAGCCAAAACAGCCAATCAGGGCATTGTGCCTAATAATGTGCTGTATTCATTTTACATTGGTGCCGCGGTTTTAATAGGCGCTATTTTGTGGACTGTGGTCCGCACAAAAGAATATCCCCCCGAAGTTTATGCAACCTTTCATGAGAAGGACGAAACGGTATCTGGGCATAAGGGCGGTTTGTTGGAGATCTTCTCCGACCTGGTCAACATGCCCAAAACTATGAAGCAATTAGGGTTGGTACAGTTTTTCTCCTGGTTTGCACTTTTCTCTATGTGGGTATTTACTACCCCGGCAGTTGTTGACCACGTTTACCACATCCCGGCGGGGGATACGTCCTCTGCGGCCTATAATGATGCTGCCAACTGGGTAAATGTATTGTTTGGTGTATATAATTTAGTATCGGCAGTGTATGCTTTGCTATTGCCCCGCATAGTTAAAAAACTGAGCCGAAAAAAAGCACATGCGTTTTCATTAACTATGGGCGGTTTAGGGTTAATCTCAGTATTCTTTATTCCTGATCCCCGTTTGCTGATCTTGTCAATGATCGGGGTTGGTTTAGCCTGGGGTAGTATCCTTGCTATGCCTTATGCTATTCTATCGAGCTCAATACCAGCCAAAAAGATAGGCGTATACATGGGTATTTTTAATTTCTTTATTACTTTTCCGCAAATAGTTAATGGCATTATTGGTGGTCCGATAGTGAAGTATGCATACAGCGGGCATGCCATTTATGCTTTGGTAATGGCCGGTATTTTTATGTTCCTGGGGGCGATAGCTGTTCTTTTTGTTCAGGATGGTAAGAAAATTCAAATAATTGAAGCTGCAAATTGAATAAAAATTAAGGATTTGGCACGGTTAATGGTTTTTCGTTAATTCAATTATTGTATATTGCGTAGTAAGTACACTTTATACATCTTTGCAGAAGCCACTAATTTGTTTGAATGGAAAGTAATACCCCAAATCCGGAGTTGATAACCAGTAAGTTAATTGAAGCAGAAAACTTACTTGAAGAAGAAGAGGAATTTCACCATCTTAATAACCCTGCCGATGGTATTAAGCCGGTTGTAAAAAAGTATCTCGGTGTACCTAATCATGCCGATCAGGTGGGGAATAAGTTCTACTTTACTGATGGCGATGCTAAAGTTGAAGTAATAGTTGTTACCGACGAGATTATCCGTGTGAGGCTTGCGCCGCATAGCGTTTTTTTAGACGATTTTTCATACGGGGTGCCTAAGCTGCCAACCAAGGCGGCAGGTTTTACTCTGCATGAAGATGATAATGAATTTCGGGTATCTACTTATAAAGTGAACTGCCATATCCGCAAAAAGGATTTCTTTATCTCTTTTTCAGATAGCAGTAACCATGTAACCAGCATCGATGCTGTGCCAATGCATTGGGAAGAGAACGTGCAGGCGGGCGGTTATTATGTGTTTTGCACCAAAACCTGCGCACCCGACGAAAGCTTCTTTGGCTTAGGCGATAAACCAACCGAATTTAACCTGCGTGGCAAAAGGCTAAAAAACTGGAACACTGATGCCTATTCATTTCAGTGGAACCAGGACCCTTTGTACCGCAGTATCCCTTTTTACATCAGCGTAAACGAGGGTATAGCACACGGTATCTTTTTTGATAATACATTTAAAGCGCAATTTGACTTTGGCGCCGAAGACAGGACTAAAACAAGTTTTTGGGCTGATGGCGGGGAACTGCAATATTACTATATCCACGGGCCGCACATGATGGATGTGGTAAAAAGCTATCATACCCTAACCGGTACACACCCCATGCCGCCGCTTTGGGCATTGGGTTACCATCAATGCCGCTGGAGCTATTATCCGGAGGCCAAGGTTAGGAAGATAGCTAAAGGTTTCCGCGAAAACCAGATCCCATGTGATGGCATCTACCTGGATATCGATTATATGGATGGTTACCGCTGCTTTACCTGGAACCGTAAGTATTTCCCTGATCCTAAAAAAATGATCAGCGAGCTTGCGGCTGATGGCTTTAAAACTGTGGTAATTATTGACCCGGGGATTCGTGTGGATGACAACTACGAGGTATTCAGAGAGGGTAAGGAGAAGCGATATTTCTGCCGTCGAAGCGATGATTACTTTATGGAGGGGCACGTATGGCCGGGCCGTTGCCAGTTTCCAGATTTTACCAATCCTGAAGTGCGCGAATGGTGGGGCGGTTTGTTTGACGAATTGGTTCAAATGGGCGTTGCCGGTGTTTGGAACGATATGAATGAGCCCGCTGTATTCGGTGCCGGCACCTTCCCCGATGATGTGCGCCACCAGTATGATGGTTACCGCGGCTCGCACCGCAAGGCACATAATATTTATGGTATGCAGATGGTACGCTCAACCTACGAGGGTTTGCGCAAGATCATGAAAAACAAACGCCCTTTTACTATTACAAGGGCAGGTTACTCGGGCGTACAACGCTTTTCATCGGTATGGACCGGTGATAACGTGGCCTCATGGGAACACCTTAAGCTGGGTAATATCCAGTGTCAGCGTTTGTCGATATCCGGCATACCGTTTTGCGGCACCGACATTGGCGGTTTTAGTGGTGAGCCCGATGGCGAACTGTTTACCCGCTGGATTCAGATGGGCACCTTTTCGCCGTTTATGCGTGCGCACTCGGCAGGTGATACCAAAGAGCGCGAGCCATGGAGTTTTGGTGAACCATTCACTGCCATCAACCGTAAGTTTATCGAACTGCGTTACCGCTTGATCCCTTACCTGTACTCCACTTTCTGGGAGCATCACCGCTATGGTTTCCCTATTTTGAGGCCGATAGTGATGCATGAGCAGGACACACAGCTAAACCACTTCCGCCAGGATGAGTTTACATATGGTGATAAGATCCTGATTTGCCCTGTAATGGAACCGGGCCAGATCAAACGCAACGTATACCTGCCTAAAGGTAAATGGTACAACTTCTGGACTCACGAGGTTGTTAACGGCGGCCAGGAAGTATCAGTAGATACCCCACTTGAAACCATGCCTCTATTCATTAAAGCAGGTTCGGTAATCCCTGAATACCCGGTAATGCAGTATGTTGGCCACAAAGAGATTGAAGAAGTAAAGCTGAATATTTACTATACCGATTATGAAGTAAATTCATTCCTGTTTGAAGATTACGGCGAAACCTTTGCTTACGAGCAGGATATTTATCTGGAGAAAAAGTTTGTGGTAAATGGCAGCAGCAAAAATTTAACCATTGATCAGAGCCTGGAAGGTTTGTATACCCCACGCTATGACGGCTATCATTTTAACCTGATAGGTTTGCCGTTTACGCCATCAAAAATAAAAGTAGATGGCAAAGAGGTAAAAGAATTTCAACTAAATGATGATAAAACGGTAGAATTTAAATACAGTAAAAACTTTAAACATATTGAAATAAGCAGATAGTATTTAGAAGAGGTTAAAGCTGAAGAGCAAAAGGTTAAAGGTAGCTGTAGCCTTGTAAATCAAGAAAAAAAACCTTTATAGCTTTGCTCACGTTAAGGCTATCTCATTAAAACGCCATTGCTACTGCAATGGCGTTTTTTGTATGAATTCGAATTTATTGGATTAGATGAACGGACAGAATGCTTAGTAAATTTAATAAATTCTCTTAATTCAATAAATCAGTTCAGACAAGTTATCCTGTTAATTCTCAAATTCGGTAAATTCTGATTCAGACAATCTTCCCTTCAAAAATAAATCTCCAAAACCCTGCATAATATATTAATCCTGTTATATTTGATTACATATAAACCAAACTCATTCCTGTGATTTGGGTTATTTACTAACACCCTAACAGGTTATCTATATCATGGCCAAAAAAACAACTAAAACCGAGAACCCCTTACCGGATACAAAGCCTGTAAAGGAAAAAAAAGCCGTCACTAAGGTCAAAGCCGATAAAGTAACGCCTGAAACAGGAGCCCCGGAACCTAAAAAAGCAGTTAAAACAAAAACAGCGGCTGCCGAAAAGCCTTCAGCCGTTAAAAAAGCTGCGCCGGTTAAGTCGAAAGCGGTGAATGCCAATAACCCGACAGAAATTACCCCGCAACCTGTAAAGCTTAAAGCCGTTGAACCATACAGCCGTTTTACGGATTTTGATATCAGTTTATTTAAGTCGGGCAAACATTATAAGCTGTACGAAAAACTGGGCTCGCATGTAGTGGAATATCAGGATGTTATTGGGACTTATTTTGCCGTTTGGGCTCCAAACGCACAATACGTAGCGGTAATTGGCAACTTTAACGGCTGGAACCGCGGTTCGCATAGTTTGAATGCCCGCTGGGATTCATCGGGTATTTGGGAAGGTTTTATTCCAAATGTTGGCAATGGCGAAACGTATAAATACTATATTAAATCATCAACCGGCGAAGACCTGGAAAAAAGCGATCCCTTTGCTTTACGCTGGGAACTGCCGCCGCGTACTGCCTCTATAGTTGCTGATACTTTTTATGAGTGGAAGGATCAGGATTGGATGCAGAACCGTCATGAACATAACGCGCTCGACAGGCCATATTCGGTTTACGAAGTGCATTTGGGCTCATGGGCGCGTAATCCCGAAAGTCCGGACGAGTTTTTAACTTACACTCAACTTGCCGAAAAAATGGTGCCTTATGTAAAGGAAATGGGCTTCACCCATGTGGAGTTTATGCCTATTATGGAACACCCGTATTATCCGAGCTGGGGTTACCAGGTAAGTGGTTATTTTGCAGCGGCATCACGCTACGGTACACCACAACAACTGATGTACCTGATTGAAGAATTCCACAAAGCCGGTATTGGCGTAATCCTGGATTGGGTGCCTTCGCATTTTCCGGGAGATATCCATGCGCTGTATAAATTTGACGGTACACACCTTTATGAGCATGCCGATGCCCGCAAAGGTTTTCACCCCGACTGGAAATCATATATTTTTAACTACGGCCGAAACGAGATAAGGGCTTTTCTGATCAGCAACGCTCTGTTTTGGCTGGAAAGGTATCATGCCGATGGTTTACGCGTTGACGCGGTGGCCTCAATGCTGTACCTTGATTATTCGCGCAAGCATGGCGAATGGGAAGCTAACAGGTATGGTGGTAACGAAAACCTCGAAGCTATATCATTTCTGAAAGAATTTAATGAAGCTGTTTACAGCCATTTTCCATCGGTACAAACCATAGCTGAAGAATCTACGTCATTTACCGGCGTTAGTCGCCCGGTTTATTTAGGTGGCCTGGGCTTTGGTATGAAATGGATGATGGGCTGGATGCATGATACTATCGATTACTTTCATGAGGATCCTATCCATCGTAAATATCATCATAACGAAATAACTTTTAGCACCATATATGCCTTTACCGAAAACTTTATGCTGCCTTTCTCGCATGATGAGGTTGTTTATGGTAAAGGTAGTATGTTGCGCAAAATGCCCGGCGATGAGTGGAGGCAGTTTGCTAACCTGAGACTGATGTACGGATACATGTTCACACACCCCGGTTCAAAACTACTCTTTATGGGCGGCGAATTTGGGCAGGGCGATGAATGGGATTTCGGCAAATCGTTACAGTGGCATGTGCTGCAGTATCCAAATCACCAGGGTATTAGCGAAACAGTTAAGGCGTTGAACCATTTATACCGTACAGAGCCTGCGCTGTATGAAAAAGCCTTTTCGCACCAGGGTTTTGAATGGGTTGACGGCGGCAATGCCAATGATTCCATACTGGTTTACCGCCGGATGGGACACAACAGTAAAAACGACCTGATGATCATTCTGAACATGACCCCTGTTGTACGCCGTGATTATCGCATAGGCGTACCCGCTGCCGGTAAGTGGAAAGAGATCTTTAATTCGGATAATGAAAAATACTGGGGCAGCGGCATCATCAATTATGAGCCTGTAAACAGCGATCAGGTAAGCTGGCATGGCAAAAGCCAGTCTATCAAAATTACTATACCGCCGCTTGCGGCTGCGGTATTTAAACTGGTACCTGATGTGCCTGCTAAATATGAATTGAAACGGTAAGCAGCTTTGAAAGACTTACGAAGTTCCAAATACTTCGTAAGTCTTTCAAAACTAAGTAAACAAGTTAAGGATGCCCTGTTGTTAGTATGTAAATGACCTATGAACCCCAAATTCAAATATCTTTATCTTATAGGTGGTATAGTTGCCACGATATTGTTTATTGTGCAAATAGTGTCTACCTATCCAAAGCCTAATACAGTTGGGATAATCCTTGGCGCTCTGCCAGCTTTGGCCTTGTTTTACTTATCGTACAAGGCTTATCATGTTAAAAAGGATAATGAGCTGATGTGAGATAAACTTAGATATTAGAAGGCATTTCTATCCTCCTGCAATTACCACGCTCTGCCTGTAATAATATCTCTTTTGTTTATTTTGTCCAATAATCTGTAAGGCGGACCAGGTACCTGGTTTATAATTAAGTTATTTAACGATTTTTGCCTGGATATAAAAATCAGGATCAATAGCTACTGAGTCGACAGTAGGAAGATATTCTAATTTCAGTGACTGCCAGTTCGTTGAGGGGGTAATCCAACGTTGATCAATCAATTTGATTTTAACGGGCATGGTAAAACCGTCTATACAATTTGTAAATCTGTATTCGAAGCTTTTTTCATCAATTTTATATTCCAATACAGGGATCTGCGTGGTTCTTAAGTATTGGCCAAATATCTTGCTGAGATCTTTTTTGCTGACCTTACTGATATAGTTTTCTATCTGTGCCGAATTTACCGATTGGTGATAAAAGCTTCTGTTAAGTCCCCGTAACACTTCCTTGAATTTACCGTCATTATTGATAATAGCCTGTAACATGTGGATTAAAACCCAACCCTTCAGATAGGCGTCTTCACCTCCGTCTTTAAAAATATTGTCGGGAGAAATTACCGGAGCCTTGTTGCCTATCCGATTGGTAGTCCTGCTCAAAAAGAAATCGTGGGACGCCTTTGGCCCGTAAAGATCGCCAATAACCAATTCCTCCGCATAGCCGGCAAAGCCTTCCTGTAACCAGCCGTAGGCAGGATCATTTGCCGTTATGTTGTTGCCAAACCATTCGTGCGCTGTTTCATGAACTATCATCCGGTCGGTTTTTTGATCCCAATAAGTTAGCCGTTTGGGATTAAGGCCAAAGCGACCCAATCTAAACTTGTTTCCATAGCCGATAGCGCTTTGATGTTCCATTCCTATGTACGGTGCTTCAACCATCTTAAAGCCGTCACTGTAAAATGGGTATGGGCCAAACCAGTGCTCAAATGATGTTAAAGTTTTTCGAACTTCGGCAACCATGTAACCTTTTGCCTTTTCCCGGTTATAATCCAGTACCCAAAAATCCAGATCAAGGTTGCCGCGTTCGCCCTTAAATTTGTCACTTACATGTTCATATTTCCCTATATAAAAGGTAAGCCCATAATTATTTATAGGGTTGTTCACGGCCCAGGTGTAGCTTGAGGTGCCGTCTGTATTTTTAAGTTGTCGCTGAAGCCTTCCATTTGATACCGCGACTAATGTATCTGGGGTAATTATAGTAACCGAAGCTCCTTTATCGGGTTTATCGCCAATGTAAACCTTACATGGAAACCATACACTTGCCCCCGGCAATTGACAGGCAACAGCCATCCATGGTCTGCCTACAGAGTCCTTTTGCCATACCAAACCACCATCCCATGGAGGGTTAACTGATTGTTTTGGTTTGCCCGAATAGTAAATCGTAATGTTTTGAATGTTATTTTTTGACCGTTGTAGGCGCTTTACAAACCATGCATCGCCGTTTTTTGTAAATGTTAAGTTTGCGCCTCCTGCTTTTACGCTATCTATTTTTAAGGGCGATTGCAGGTCTATTTGCATTAGTGCGGTGTGCTTTGCTTTTACAATTTTATATTGAATTACATTTTTACCGCTGATGGTTTTATTAATGTAATCTGGCTTTACAGTCAGGTCGTAACGGAGCACATCCCACCATGCCCTTTCAGGTGTTACTGACCCTTTTAATGTATCCTGATGGGTTGTTTTAACCGGCCCTGTGTTCTGCTGGGCTATTAGTTTACAGGTAAACAGGTTTAGGATGAAGATGGCGGCCATTCTTTTTATCATTGGACGATATTGAGTTGTAAGTGAAGGTAGATGTTATTACTATTTTTAGCGACATTATCAAAAGTAAGGAATCCACCATAACCCGTGTTGTTTTTTTAAATAGTCGACCGTCCGTCTCCCTGTGCCCACCCCTTTTTTTTATTGCCCGGACAACGAACTTTCTAATGCTAAGGGCACAAGTAAGCCCCGCTCTTCCAATCACACAATACTTGCGCCGGGGAAGGAAGTTCGCTTTTATCAGTAGGATGGCGGGTTACAGGTTTTCCATTGATTGGATTCTTCCTGCATAATCTTTTTCCGTTTTACTTGTCAAAACAAACATTATAAAAGATACTACTAAACTCAAGGTTGTTAAAAGAACAACTTGCCAGTAATATTTGATGAAAATTGTAAAAGAGAGATCAATAAGGAAATTAATAAAAAAAGCAGCGCTAAAGTTCCAACGCATCATAGATAATACTATATATCTTTCAATAAAATGGACATATGCTTCTTTATCTTTTTTATAAATACTTGGAAGGACTGAAGACTTAATGATATAACTGAACCCCATTAATTTATTAAGCTTTTTATCGAGTCCTCTCCATTCTAATAGTATATAGAAAAATGCCATACAAATGTGCCCTATAACATACGTGATTATTATGGCGGGAATCAGGAATTGTTTCTGATTGATGGTGTTAAACAATGAACAATTGTAATAGAAGAAATCAATTACATAAATATTTGATAACACCAAAATACCGCTGGTAAAATAAACCTGTAGCTCCCTAACAATATGATTGAATACCTTGAATATTTGTTCGATTGCCGTGTCCATAAAAGATTGTGCTGAGGTTCAGTGATATATGAAATTAATTATAAAAAAACAAAATAGGCATTTTTACCGCATTTCTTTAGCTTGCTATCACTATATTTTCGTCTCTTCAGGGTCTCTCGAAGAGGGCCGCGAAATACCCGCCAAGCAAAATACACAGTTTTTTTAATAAACTTTTGCAATATAAGCGACCGTAATTAGTGAATAAGAAATTCCATGAAGCCTCAGGGTCTTCTTTAAGAGCCCTCCGGGGGAACATAAGGAACCGGTAGGCCCACACCTCTAACCACACAATACTTGCTCCAAAAAAAAGGAATTTAGCTTAACCTCTAATCTCCAACCACTAATCACTAAATCATCACAACCGCACAATCACTGTGCGAAAACGAACAGTTTCGTAGATTGGTTTCGACGCAAGTTACTTATAATCAGTAATTTAAAAATAAGGCACGCGATTAGCTGAATTGCCAGTATAAACCCCACAATTATGCTTAAAAATTACCTGCTGGTTGCTTTTAGAAACCTTTCAAAAAACAAAGCTTTCTCCGCTATAAACATAGTAGGACTGGCTATTGGCATGGCGGCTTGCTTGCTCATTTTGCAATATGTTAGCTTTGAGCTTAGTTTCGATGATTTCCATGTCAACAAAGATCGTGTATTCCGTATTAACCAGGATAGGTACAACAATGGCAAATTGAGCACTCAGTGGGCCGGTGGGGCCTTTGCACCCGGCACAGCTTTTAAAAATGCGCTCCCCGATATTGAAGAGTACGTAAAGATTGTAGGAGCAGGGCAAACCATAGCCAATTACAGGGATCAGAAAATGGTGATCCGGAATGTTTACTATGTAAGCGATGCATTTTTCAAAACATTTTCTTTCCCGCTAATAAACGGCGACGGAAATACCGCACTTAAAGAACCCAACACCGCGGTAATTACCCGGCAAATTGCCGATAGACTTTTTCATGGCGTAAATCCCGTGGGACAAACCTTGTATATTAATACAGATAAGCCGCTTAAAATTACCGGCGTAATGGAAAATATGCCTGCCAACACGCATATGAATTTCGATATCATGCAATCCTACGCTACGCTGCTTAAAGAAAATCCGCCTAATAAAGATTTTAATCTCGATAATGCCTGGCTGAGTGACGGCTGCACAACTTACCTGCTGCTTAAACCGGGAGTTGATCCGCGTGCTTTGGAAGCTAAGTTTATCCCTGTAGTAAAAAAAGCTTATGATAAATATCCTGGTACGGGCGAAGGCGGCATTTATACACTTCAGCCGGTAAAGGATATCCACCTGTATTCCAACAGGATGCTGGAGTTTCAGCCCAATGGAGATGGCAAGTCGGTGTACCTGCTTTTGGGCATCGCTATTTTTGTGATCATCATAGCATGGATCAACTATATCAACCTGGCTACTGCCCGAGGTATTGGCCGGGCTAAAGAGGTTGGGGTGCGTAAAACTTTGGGCTCGGCAAAAGCACAGTTGATTACCCAGTTCATGTTGGAGGCCATGATGCTTAACGCCATGGCTATTGGCCTGGCATTGCTTATCATTATGGCCTGTTTGCCTGCATTTGCCAATATTTCCGGCATGCAGATGGGTTTTACGTTATTTGCTAAAGCAACTTTTTGGTTGGCTGTTTTGGGAATCTTTGTGTTGGGCTCATTCTTCAGCGGTTTTTACCCGGCCATTGTATTATCGGCGTTCAGGCCGGTTGAGGTGATGAAAGGCAAGATCCTGGCATCGCCAGGGGGAGTGATATTACGTAAGGCAATGGTGGTATTCCAGTTTGCTGCGTCGATATTTTTACTGATAGGATCGCTTACAGTGTTCAAACAACTTAAATACATGCAAAGCCAAAAGTTAGGGGTAAAAATAGATCAAACACTGGTCATTAAAGCTCCGTTGGTTAAGGTAGATTCGTTTTACCGTAGCATGAGCTCATTTAAACACGAATGCCTGGCGCAATCTGCCGTTAAAAGTGTAACCGTATCTACTTCTATCCCCGGCGAACCTGTGCAATGGAACGCTGGCGGTATTAAGTTGGTTGGCTCCGATCAAAGCACAAGCAAACAATACCGCATTATTGGTGCCGACTATGACTACCTTAACGCTTATGATATCAAACTGATAGCCGGTCGTAAGTTTTCGAAAGAGTTTGGAGATGAACCACATAAAGTGATATTCACCAAAAAAGGGGTTGAACAGTTAGGCTTTAGCAAACCTGCCGATGCCCTTGGCAAACGCATCGATTTTTGGGGACAGGTTTATGAGATAATAGGAGTGGCTGATAATTTTCACCAGCAATCCTTACATGATGCCTACGATTCCATGATCTTCCGTTGTATCCCTGATGTTCGGGGCCCGGTATCGGTAAAGGTAAGTACAACCAATATGCCGCAAACCATCGCCGACTTAAAGAAAACCTGGGCCAGTTTTTTCCCAGGCGACCAGTTTGATTATTTCTTTTTAGATCAGCATTTTAACGAGCAATACAAAACTGATCAGCGCTTTGGGCAGGTGTTTGGCGTATTTACCGGCATCGCCATTTTTGTGGCCTGTTTAGGTTTATTTGGCCTCGTATCATACACCATTGTACAGCGCACCAAGGAAATTGGCATACGCAAGGTACTGGGAGCTTCAGTAAACAGTATTTTAAGATTGTTGTATAAAGACTTCGCCCTGCTTGTAGTGGTATCGTTTGTGATTTCGGCACCAATAGGCTGGTACGCTATTCATCAATGGCTGCAAACATATGCTTTCAGGATGGATATCAACCCCTTCCTGTTTGTTATTCCATTTTTCCTGGTGTTGCTGGTTGCCTTTGCAACGGTTTCGTTTTTGAGCGTGAAAGCCGCGCTGATGAACCCGGTAAAGAGTTTGAAGACGGAGTAGTAAACAAAAAACACGTTATTATAAGGTACGAAGCAATGGTACGAAAGCACGGTCACCCTGTATTGCGTGCGATTGCTTCGTCGTTCTTCTTATAATGACATGTTTTTATTTCAGGGCAAAGGGATTTCGGCAGGGGCAAAACATTTACAAGGTACGTTCAGCCAATCCCCAAAAGAGAGGGCTGGGGTGAGGTTTTTTCCTATCTTTGCCCCAAAAGCAGACTGAATATGACCGGAAAATCGCCGCAGGAATCATACACCATCATGAACGAACTGGTATTGCCCAATGATACCAACACTTTAAACAACCTGATGGGTGGCCGTCTGCTGCATTGGATGGATATTGCCGCTGCTATTTCGGCACAAAAGCACTGTAACAGGATCGTGGTGACAGCTTCAGTAGATAACGTATCGTTCCAGTCACCGATAAAGTTAGGTGATGTGATTAGTATTGAAGCAAAGGTTACCCGCGCGTTCACTACTTCAGTTGAGGTAAGGATGGATGTATGGGCGCAAAACATTCCATCAGGCACTAAAGTAAAAAGTAATGAGGCCTATTATACCTTTGTTGCTTTGGATAAAGATGGCCAAAAGACAAACGTGCCCGAGCTGGTACCTGAAACGGATAAAGAGCGCGCATTGTATGAGGGTGCGCTTCGCCGCCGCCAATTGAGGTTAATATTAGGCGGAAAAATGAACCCGAATGATGCTACTGAATTGAAAGCGCTTTTTTTTGGCGACCAGTTGCCACCTAATCTTGGTGAAGAAATAAAGCAGTAACAAATTTCCCGGCGCATTGTCTAAATGGTTTAAACATTAAAACTACTGCCATGCGATATTTTCTGTGCTTTTTACTGCCACCGCTTGCCATCCTCACCACCGGCAGGATAGGTGCATTTATATTGAATATATTTTTAACCCTTTTCTTCTGGATCCCGGGCGTGATTCATTCTATCCTTGTAACCAGCGATTATTATGAGGCTAAACGCCACAGGCAACTGATGCGGGCGACAAGGCGTTACCGTTGGTAACCTTGATTCGCTTGATTATGGGATTCCCTGAGGTTTTGAATGAGACTATTTAGGACTATTCTATCAAGAAATCCTTAAATCCTAAAAATCAAGGTTCAAAATAAATTACCATATTTGCCACGATGCAAAAAGGTAAGCTATTAATTATCGATGACGAAGAACGCCTCCGTAACTTGCTGGCGCGCATTCTGCAGTTGGAAGGCCATGAGGTAATTACTGCGGCTACAGCCAAAGAGGGCCTTAAAAAATTACAGCAGGATACCATACATGTGGTATTAAGCGATGTAAAGCTACCTGATATTGATGGCATCACCCTTTCTGAAACCATCAAAAAAAACTATCCCAACACCGAGATCATCGTATTAACGGCCTACGGAACTATCAATGATGGCGTAAAAGCCATAAAAGCCGGTGCATTTGATTATATCACCAAAGGGGATGATAACGAAAAGATCATCCCGCTGGTAAGCAAGGCCATGGATAAAGCCCTGCTGCAACAAAAAGTTGCAGAACTGGAAAGCAAGCTGAATGATAAGTTTGGTTTTGACAGGCTCATCGGTAAATCAACTGCTATCAGTGATGTGATCAAGCTGGCCCAAAAGGTGGCACTTACCGATACTACTGTGTTATTACTGGGTGAAACCGGTACCGGAAAGGAAATTTTTGCCGAAGCTATTCATCAGGCCAGCAACCGCAGCGCAAAATCATTTGTGGCGGTAAATTGCAGCGCATTCACTAAGGAATTATTGGAAAGCGAACTGTTCGGTCATAAAGCTGGTTCATTCACGGGAGCAGTTAAAGATAAAAAAGGACTTTTTGAAGAGGCCAACGGCGGCACTATATTTTTAGATGAAATAGGTGAGCTCGATCACGATCTGCAGGCTAAGCTACTTCGTGTGCTTGAATCGCAGCAATTCATTAAAATTGGCGATACTAAACCCACCCAGGTTAACGTACGGATTCTGGCAGCTACCAACCGTAATTTGCTCAACGAAATCAATGACGGCCATTTCCGGTCTGATTTGTATTACCGTCTTTCAGTATTCCAGATCACGCTGCCAGCCTTACGCGAGCGTAAAAAAGATATCAAACTGCTGGCCGAATACTTTATGCAGCATTTTGCCCTTAAAGTAAAAAAGCAGGTAAATACCCTCAGCGACGAGTTCATAGAAAAACTGGAAGCCTATCCTTGGCCCGGTAACATCCGCGAGTTGAAGAATATTGTAGAACGTGCGGTGATCCTGACCGATAGCAATGTGCTTGATGAGAGCCTGCTACCTTATGAAGTTCAGCAGCAACAGGTGAAAAGCGGTGCACCAATCTCAGCTTTTGACCTTTCTTCTGTAGAGAAACTGCATATTCAACGGGTTTTGAACCATACTCATGGTAATAGGGCGGAAGCTGCGCATTTACTGAATATTGGTGTGGCTACGTTGTATAGGAAGTTGAAGGAATATAACCTGGAGTAATTTCGGATTGTCTGAACCTGAATCTATTGAATCTTTCTTTGGTTCTGGCAATTCTTAAATTCTAAAAATTCGAGTTCAGACAACTCTCCGGGTGTCGACTATCAAGCGGCCTCTGGCTGCCGTACACACAGGCCAGAGGCCACTGTTATTAGACCAAGTTACGCTGGTACATAAATATTCTCAGTAAACCACTTTTCTCGCAAAGAAAACTCCTGTTTTGCCCTCCCTTAAAGATATAGTTTAATACTCATTCCGTTGTCTAACATTTGGCCCAGCTAACTTTCGCAGGTATTTCGACCCAGTCTCTTTTTTGTATACTTTATAACAAATTTGGGGTAAATATGACTTTCCAATAGCTCCGTTTCGTTGTTATACAGCGCACAAATACCTTCATAAAAAACATTATTTTTCGTTACCCAATAGTACAAATAACATAATCATTACCAATCGCTGCACTGTTGAACACCTTTTTCAGATTGATAAATTCCTGAAGCATATGCGTTATATTGAACGCGTGGTCATCGCCTGTGCCTGTGCTCCAGACCTTACCCGGATAAATATCATTCGTATTTAACTCATCGGCGTTAAATGATTTTACAAAATCGTCATTACTAACCAATTCGAGAAGTTGGTTGATCAGGGCTACTTTCGATGGATCATGAAAATATAAGGCAACGCTGTCGAAATCGTCCGGAGTATTTTCAAAGTCAAAATTTGCGTAGTCTATTTCTTCTCCTAAAAACAAAACAGGATAAAATATTTCCTGTACAAGGTCTGTAGTTTCGGTATCCCTGTTTTTTGAAAGCACAAACCGAAGTCCTTCAAAAGATTTATCGAAGTGCCTGCTTGATTTTGCGATGTCAAATAGGTTAAGATCGTTTAGGTTATCCGCTATTTTCAAAAAGTCGGCGTTGGTAACCTGATATAATGACGCGCTTTGTCCCATAAAAATAAGATTTAAGTGATCGAAGATATCATAATGCCATGATAAGGAGAAATGTAATTCCACTTTGATAATCACCTATCAAAATGATAGCTGAATTCCTGCTAAATAAATAAAATCTTAATTTGATACTTGTATAAATAATTAACAATCAGTTTTTTATATAATAATAATTTTTCTTGGCATCCACTTGGCAAAGCCCTTTGCAAAACACATAAAAATGGATGCTTTACTCACAATCGCTTACCTGGCCACATTTGTAGTGGTATTCTGGGTCTTTTTTAAATCTGTAACGTACTTCGAAAAAATCTAAAATCATGGCAGCATTATTCATCGTAGCAATAGCCGTGTTCATTTACATGGTATACGTACTTCTTAAACCCGAAAAATTTTAAAATTAAACTATGAACACTGAACTAACGGGTGTAATTTTCACCTACCTGCTCACCTTAGCCATCGCCATTCCCCTTGGCCGCTACATAGCTAAGGTATTTAAGGGCGAAAAAACCTGGCTCGATTTTCTCGCCCCGCTTGATCGCTTTATTTTCCGTTTCAGCGGTATCGACACCAAACGCGAAATGAACTGGAAACAGCACCTGCTGGCACTGCTTACCATCAACAGCGTTTGGCTGGTATATGCCTTTGTGTGTTTAATGGCACAAGGTCATTTGCCGCTTAACCCCGATGCTAACCCAGGGCAGTCGCCTGATACAGCTTTCAATACTGCCATCAGCTTTTTGGTAAACTGTAACCTGCAGCATTACTCTGGCGAAAGCGGTGCTACTTACTTTACACAGCACTTTGTATTTATGTTCCTACACTTTGTATCGGCTGCTACAGGTATTGCTGCGCTGGTGGTTGTTTTCAGGGCCATGAAAGATAAGGTTACCGATAAGCTGGGCAACTTTTGGGAGTATTTTGTAAAATCAATCACCCGTATATTATTGCCTATCTCGTTTGTAATAGCCGTGATCTTCGCTTTTAACGGCATGACTACCAGCTATGCAGGTAAAGATACTTTCATCAGTATGCAGGGCGACACTGTTCACGTATCCCGCGGACCGGTTGCACCTCTGGTTGCTATTAAGCACTTAGGTACCAACGGCGGCGGCTGGTTTGGCGCAAACTCCGCCCACCCTATCGAGAACCCTAACTATTTAACCAATACTGTCGAGCTGGTAGCACAGGTTGCTATCCCGATCGCGTTGGTGTTTGCATTGGGTTTTTATCTCAATAAAAAGAAATTCGCTTATGTGATCTTCGGCGTAATGACGCTGGGTATGCTCATGCTGTTGATCCCGACTATGAATGCCGAACTGAACGGAAACCCTGCCATCGCAAAAATGGGTATCAGCCAGCCAACCGGTGCTATGGAAGGTAAGGAAGTAAGATTTGGTCCGGCTAACTCGGCTTACTGGAGCATCGTGACTACTATTATCTCTACAGGTTCGGTAAACTCCATGCATGACAGTGCTATGCCGGTATCAGGTACTATGATGCTGCTGGGTATGATGGTTAATTGTTTTTATGGTGGCTGCGGCGTTGGTATCCTCAACTTCTACATATTTATCATAGTAGCAGTATTTATTTCAGGACTG
The DNA here is from genome assembly GCF_014643835.1 of Mucilaginibacter rubeus. Lineage (GTDB taxonomy): Bacteria > Bacteroidota > Bacteroidia > Sphingobacteriales > Sphingobacteriaceae > Mucilaginibacter > Mucilaginibacter rubeus. Next base: position 401,188 of record NZ_BMKD01000003.1, read on the forward strand.
ATGGTTGGCCGTACGCCTGAGTTTTTAGGCCGTAAGATAGAGGCGAGGGAGATGAAAATAGCTTCGCTGATCGCTTTGCTTCACCCGTTCATTATCCTTGTAGGCTTGGCCATATCATCATATTATGTGGTTAACGTAGCCGGTGCCGATTGGGCTGTTAAACCTTCGGCCTGGTTAAATAACCCCGGTACACATGGTTTCTCCGAAATGTTGTACGAGTATACTTCAGCCGCAGCCAACAACGGTTCGGGTTTTGAAGGTTTGGGCGATGGTAATATCTTTTGGAACTATACCACCGGCATCGTGATGATATTGGGCAGGTTCCTGCCAATAATTGGTCCGCTGGCTATTGCCGGATTGTTGGCTAACAAAAAATATATACCTGAATCGGCCGGTACATTGAAGAGTGATACTTCAACCTTTGGGTTGATGATCTTCGCGGTGATCGTGATCATTGCAGCGTTGTCATTCTTCCCTTCACTGGCTTTAGGCCCAATTGCTGAACATTTTTCATTAAAATAATCATGAACTCAACTCAAAATACATTGTTTCAGGGTGATCAGATGAGGGATGCTTTTAAACAATCCTTTATCAAGTTAAACCCTCGTGTGCTGTTCCGCAACCCGGTAATGTTTACTGTAGAGATCGGTACAGTTGTAATGCTCATTGTGAGCATATTTTCGCTGACCAATAAAGGCCAGGGTAGCTTTGCCTACAACTTTACGGTATTCATTATATTATTGTTAACTGTGCTGTTTGCCAACTTTGCCGAGGCCATTGCGGAAGCACGTGGTAAAGCCCAGGCCGAAAGTCTCCGCAAAACCCGCGAAGAGACACCTGCCCGCTTACTGGTTAACGGTAAGGAAGAAAAAGTGATGTCGTCACAACTAAAAAAAGGTGATGTTTTCATTTGCGAAACAGGGGATAATATCCCTACCGACGGTGAAATTATTGAAGGTATCGCTACCATTGATGAATCGGCTATTACAGGTGAATCCGCCCCGGTGATCCGCGAGGCCGGTGGTGATAAATCATCAGTTACCGGCGGTACCAAGGTATTATCCGATAGGATTAAAGTATTGGTTACTACCCAACCGGGCGAAAGCTTTTTGGATAAGATGATCGCGCTGGTAGAAGGTGCATCACGCCAGAAAACCCCTAATGAAATAGCCTTAACCATTTTATTAGCTGGTTTTACGCTGATCTTCGTTATTGTGTGCGTTACCCTGAAGCCATTTGGTGATTATTCAAATACGCCCATCACTATAGCCGCTTTTATATCGTTGTTTGTTTGTTTGATCCCTACCACTATCGGTGGCCTTTTATCGGCCATCGGTATTGCCGGGATGGACAGGGCTTTACGCGCCAACGTGATCACCAAAAGTGGTAAAGCTGTTGAAACAGCGGGTGACTTAGACACTTTATTACTGGATAAAACTGGTACCATAACCATTGGTAATCGTAAAGCAACCAGCTTTTACCCAACAGCAGGGGTAAATGAGCAGGAGTTTGTAATGGCTTGCGTATTAAGTTCACTGGCCGACGAAACCCCTGAAGGTAAGTCGATTGTAGAGCTGGCCGAGCAAGGTCCGCACAAACTAAAAATCCACGCTCCAGCCGATTCAGTGTTTATCAAATTCACTGCCGAAACCCGTTCAAGCGGTTTAGATACCCCCGATGGTTTACGCATCCGCAAAGGTGCTTTTGACTCCATCCGTAATATTGCTTTAAAAGCTGGTAACCCGTTTCCAACAGATGTAGAGGAGAATGTTAAAAAGATCTCATCAAACGGTGGTACGCCATTGGTTGTATCACAAAATGAAAAGATCATGGGTGTGATTGAGTTGCAGGATATCATTAAAACCGGTATTGCCGAACGCTTTGAACGCCTGCGTAAAATGGGTGTTAAAACGGTGATGGTAACCGGCGATAACCCACTTACCGCCAAGTTTATTGCCGAGAAAGCCGGTGTGGATGATTTTATTGCCGAGGCCAAGCCCGAAGATAAAATGAACTACATTAAGAAAGAACAGCAAGGCGGTAAACTTGTAGCCATGATGGGCGACGGTACAAACGATGCCCCCGCACTTGCCCAGGCCGATGTTGGCGTAGCCATGAACAGCGGTACTCAAGCTGCCAAAGAAGCCGGTAACATGGTGGATCTGGATAACGACCCAACCAAGCTGATCGAGATTGTGGAAATAGGTAAACAGTTGCTGATGACACGTGGTACGCTCACAACTTTCAGTATAGCAAACGACGTAGCTAAATATTTCGCCATTGTTCCGGCTTTATTCATGGTATCAATGCCCGCCTTAAAAGCGCTGAACATTATGGACCTGCACAGTCCGCAATCGGCGATACTTTCGGCGGTGATATTCAATGCTATTATTATTCCGTTGCTGATACCATTGGCTTTGCGTGGCGTTGAGTATAAACCGATAGGCGCAAGTGCGTTGTTACGCCGTAACCTGCTCATTTATGGCTTAGGCGGTATTATTATACCTTTTATAGGCATTAAATTAATTGATTTAGCTGTTTCATTATTCATATAAAAACTAAATGAGCCGGGGACGTGAGGTATGGTTTTAGGGCGACAGATAAGCTTTAACTACCATCCGTCACAAACCCCACGTTCCCAAACTCATCTTTAAAAATTAAATAAAATGAAAACATATTTGTTGCCATCCATCAAGCTTACCCTAATACTGATAGTATTAACAGCAGGCATCTATCCTTTAGCTATAGCCGGTATAGGTAAATTTACCCCGGGTAAAGGCGATGGTGAAACCATTACATACAAAGGCCGTGTAGTTGGCTACGCCAACATTGGTCAAAAGTTTACTAAAGACGAGTATTTCTGGGGTCGTCCGTCATCAGTTGATTATAATGCTGCCGGTTCAGGAGGCTCAAACAAAGGCCCGTCAAATCCTGATTACCTGAAACAGGTTGAAGGCAGGATTGAGGATTTCCTGAAACATAACCCTGACGTAACACGCTCACAAATTCCTGCCGAACTGGTTACAGCGTCAGGCAGCGGTTTGGACCCTGATCTTTCACCAGCCGGAGCAAAAGTACAGGTTGCCCGTGTAGCTAAAGTTCGCGGTTTATCAGTTGATGCCGTAAACAAACTGGTTGATGAGCATACTGAGCAGCCTTTGTTAGGTTTGTTTGGTCCTGCTAAAGTGAATGTATTAAAGCTGAATGTAGCTTTGGATGGATTGAAGAAGTAAAAACCAGGCTGCCGCGGTTTTAGCGCAGCTCAAATCCTCGCCGGGGTTAGCAATAATTAGCAACGGCGAGGATACAAACACAATTTGGGTTACCAATAAGGAACCCGGAAATTTTAATACCTACTTAAATGAAATTTTTCCTGCTATTGATATTTTCGATGTTAACCTGTGCTTTTATAGTTAAGGCTCAGGATACGGTCAAAACCACATCCGATGCGCCTTTGGTGGTTTATGGCTCGGTTGATACCTATTTTAAGTATGATTTCGCGAACAGGGGATCGCAGATCCCGACGAGTTTTGCAACGGATCACAATTCAATTTCTATCGGGATGATAGATCTGGGTTTAAAGAAAAAGGTTGGCAGGGCCGCTTTTGTAGGCGAGTTATCATTTGGTCCGAGAGGACAAAGCCAGTCGATACCAAACGGATCTGATGGCGATTCGTATCATATTCAAAACTTGTATGTGGCTTATGATGTAACAGATAAATTTGTACTTACTGCTGGATATATGGCTACCTTTATAGGTTATGAAGTTGTGAGCCCGGTTGGCAATTTTAACTACTCAACCTCTTATCTGTTTACCAATGGCCCGTTTCAAAACGCGGGTTTTAAAGCCGCATATTCGTTTTCGGATAAAGTGAACGTGATGGCCGGTGTGTTTAATGATAATTGGAATTATTACCGGTCGTCAAATCAAGTAAACAGTTTTGGCGCTCAGCTGATATTAAACCCGGTTAAGGGCTGGACCGCCTATTTAAACGTAATTACCGGAGGGATTGTAGGCACCGAGTTTGATTTAACAACTGCCTATCAAATAACAAACGCGTTTAAGCTTGGCCTGAACGCGGCCGACTTTTCGGCAAACAAAGGTGTTACCGGCGGTTTTTCGGGCGTAGCTTTGTATCCGCAACTGGCAGTTTCAAAATATGTTACACTTGGTTTAAGGGGCGAATATTTTAAGCATAAAACAGGTACTTATACCGCAATTGCAGGGCCGGTAAATGGTAAATCGGTTACAGCGGCAACGCTTACTGCTAACGTTAAAGCAGGCCCGTTAACATTAATACCCGAGGTGAGATTGGATCACGGATCGGTAGAGCAGTTTAAAGCACGCAATGGTGATCTGACAAAGTCTGCATCACAGTTTGTGCTGGCAGCCGTTTATGGGTTTTAGCAGCAATTAAATGCTTAACTATTACAGCAAATCCAGGCATCGTGACTAAAGCATGTGCAAAGTGAGCGGAAAGCCTGACCGGCATGGAACACCATAAAAACTAAAGGAAGATTCAAAGGCGACTTATGAATGAGGACACTAAAGAGCAATCTGTAGAGCATTTCCTGGAGCTGATCAGAAAATCGCGCCGCGGAAAGTTCAAGGTATATATAGGCATGAGTGCCGGTGTAGGCAAAACCTACCGGATGCTGCAGGAGGCCCAAACCCTGCTGCGCAATGGTATCGACGTGAAAATTGGCTACATCGAAACCCATAACCGTAAAGAAACCCATGCCTTGCTGGAAGGTTTGCCTGTAATACCCCGCCGTAAACTGTTTTACAAGGGGAAGGAGCTGGAGGAGATGGACCTGAAAGCTGTAATAAGCCTGCGCCCCGAGGTGGTTATAGTTGACGAGCTTGCCCACACCAACATTGAGGGCAGCAACAATGAAAAACGATGGCAGGATGTACTGGAGATCCTGAATGCAGGCATTAACGTGATCAGTGCGGTGAACATTCAGCACATGGAAAGCCTTAATGAGGAAGTGGAACGGATAACCGGTGCAACCATCCACGAGCGTGTACCCGATAAGGTTCTGCAACTGGCCGACGAGGTGGTAAACATCGACCTTACCGCCGATGAGTTGATTGAACGACTTAAAGAAGGCAAAATTTATGATGAGAAAAAGATCCCGACAGCGCTAAGTAACTTTTTCCAGGCGGAGCGGATCTTGCAGTTGCGCGAGTTGGCCCTGCGTGAGGTGGCCCACCAGGTAGAGCGGAAAATTGATATTGAGGTGCCTAAAACAATTAAGCTAAGGCCCGAGCTGTTTTTAGCTTGTATCAGTACCAATGATGAGTCGGCTAAGGTTATTATCCGTAAAACAGCAAGGTTATCGTCATACTATCGCTCCAAATGGTATTTGCTGTATGTGCAAACTTCGCGCGAGAGCAGCGATAAAATTAACTTAGCCACGCAAAGGCATCTCATAAATAATATGAAACTGGCCACTCAATTGGGTGGTGAAGTGCTTAAGATAAAGAGCGATCACGTAGCACGTACTATTTGGGAAACGGCCGAAAAATATGATATTACCACGATTTGCATCGGCAAGCCGCGGTTTAAATTTTACCAGCTTATCATGAAAACAGCGGTGTTTACACAGCTACTAAATAAAATGTCGAAAACTGATATTGACCTTGTAATACTTTCATAGCCATGACAATAAAAAATAAACTCCGGGCAGGGATAGGTTTCCTGTTTGTACTGGCAATAATTTGCTGCGGAATGTCGATATATTTCCTAAATCGGTTATCTGCCGATGCAGGTGCTATATTAAAGGATAATTATAAAACAGTAAAGTATATGCAAAATATACTTACCGCTATTGATTCGCGCACCGACAAACTATCGGCAGACCAACAAAAAACGATAAATGACAATTTGGTATTGCAGGAACATAATATTACCGAGGTTGGCGAGCTGCAGCTTACTGATTCTTTGCGTGCTATTTTTGAACGTTTAACGCAGGAACCTGATAATAAAATAACCGAAGACGACTTACGCAATCGCCTGCACAGGCAGGTATATGGGATAATGAAGCTCAACATGGATGCCATCGCGCGAAAGAATGAGATAGCTAACACAACTTCAAAACGAGGGTCGTTGCTGGTGGCATTTTTAGGCGCGTTTTTGTTTTTGGTGGCATTCAGTTTCGCGGTTAATTTCCCGGGATACATCGCCAACCCAATTAAGGAGCTTACGGTCCGTATTAAAGAGGTATCAAACAAAAACTACCATCAGCAGATTCATTTTGAGTCGGACGATGAGTTTGGCGAACTGGGCCAGGCTTTCAATAACATGACCCGCAAGCTTGATGAGTTTGAAAACAGTAACCTGGCCAGTATCCTGTTTGAGAAAAAGCGGATTGAAACTATTATCAATTCCATGCATGATGCCATTATTGGTCTTGACGAAAAAGGTGTTATCATTTTTGCCAACCAGGTGGCCTGCAACCTGATCGGCATGAAGCCAGATCAGCTCAACGGTAAATACGCGCCAGATATTGCCATCGAAAATGACCTGATGCGCAAGCTGCTTGTTAATGACCAGGCAAAGCTTCGGATCTTTGCTGATGAGCGCGAAGGTTTTTATTCGCGCGAATCATTATCGGTAAGCAGCAGGGATAAAGTGATAGGCAAAGTGATTATCCTAAAAAATATTACCGAGTATCAACAGTTGGATGAGGCAAAAACTAATTTCATCGCTACCATATCGCACGAGTTAAAAACCCCTATCTCATCCATAAAAATGAGCCTGAAATTATTGGAAGATGAACGTATAGGCGAAGTAAATGCCGAGCAGCGCCAGCTGATAGGTAATATAGAAGACGATACCCGCCGCCTGTTGCTCATCACCGGCGAGCTGCTGGATATGGCACAGGTTGAAACAGGTAAATTACAACTTAACTTCGGCAGTACGCATCCTCAAAATATTGTGGATTATGCCGTAAAAGCCATTAAGTTTATAGCCGATCAAAAGCATGTAGAAATTAAGGTGAAATGCGATCAAAGCCTCCCCAAAGTACATGCCGATTTGGATAAAACAACCTGGGTGCTCATCAACCTGCTTTCGAATGCTATAAAATATAGCCACGAAAAATCGACAGTTGAACTGGTTGTTAAAAAACATAAGAACGATGAGATAGAGTTTTCGGTAACTGATCATGGCAAGGGAATAGAACAGCAATATCTGCCCCGTTTGTTTGAGCGCTATTTTAAGGTGCCTAATGCTACATCCGAGCAAAGCGGCACGGGTTTAGGCCTTGCCATCGCCAAGGATTTTATTGAGGCGCAAGCAGGTAAAATTAGCGTGGATAGTGAAATAGGTTCGGGCAGTACATTTTATTTTACATTAAAACGGGCGATAGCCGCGGCGTGAGCCATAACCCTTTTATCGGCAATTACCAACCGCCTTTAAACCCTTCGGTTAAGGCGTGTTGGTAATTTTCTATATCGAACGAATACAGGTACGGCGCCTTATGCGCACCGCCTTTACGTGGCTCTTCAGACCGGTTAAGGATGCCAAAAGCTAAGATCCGGCGTTGAAAGTTACGCCTGTCCAACTTTTTACCTAAAATGGCTTCATACAATTTTTGCAGCTCGGGCATGGTAAATTCTCTCGGCATCAGGTTGTAACCTATGGGTTGATAGTTAAGCTGCAGGCGCAAGGCATCCAAAGCGCTTTTATAAATATTTTCGTGGTCGAGCTGCATCTCGGGCATGTCATCCAGGTCGCGCCAGGCACAAAGCTCCGAAAACTGATCGGGGTGGGGTATAACGCCAAAAAAGTCGACCAGCGCGTAATAGCCAATAGATATAAACCGGCCAGAAAACCAGTTTTGTTCTTTTGGCAGCATATCGGCATACATATCGTTATGGACCTTTGAACGGTCGGGATCACCAAATACACGAAACTGCTGTAAAAATATTTTATCTAAACCGGTACGTTCCTGTAGTATCCTTACAGCGGCATTGTCTATCGGTTCTTCCTTAAGTACAAAACCGCCGGGCAAATACCACTTCTCTTCGTCATGGGTTTTTAATAGCAGCACTTTCATTTGCCCCTCATGAAATCCAAATACAACACAATCAATAGAAATGTGGTTTACGTAATTTTTGCGGGCATCCTCGCTGTACTCAATAAGTTGCTGTTTACTTAACATTTGTGCTATTGTACAAATAAAGTTTGATTTTTTAATTATAATATTTACAATTGTGTACTTAATACACTATGATAAATGCCGTAGCATCCTGTTTCTAAAATTGTCAAAAATATTTAAAGGCGCAATGAAATGCTCTGATTATTAGTCATATTTGTTAACCAATTATTTACTACCCACATAAATTAAAAAATGAAAAAGTATTTTTCAAGTCGGCTTGTTATAGCCATTACGCCACTTTGCTTGGCGTTGATGCCTTATAATAAGGTATTGGCCCAAAGCAAAACCGAAGATGCAAAAATGAATGCCTATGTTAAAGGCCTGATGAGTAAAATGACACTCGATGAAAAAATTGGGCAGTTAAACCTGGTAACCATCGGAGCGGCAACAACAGGATCGGTAGTAAATAAAGGGGTTGAAGAAAATATAAAAAATGGATCAATTGGTGGAGTGTTTGGTGTTTGGGGTACAGCACAAACCCGCCAGATCCAGGATATAGCCGTTAAAAACTCAAGGCTGCACATTCCGCTTATTTTTGGTTTGGACGTGATCCACGGTCACCGTACTATTTTCCCTATCCCCTTGGGCATGTCGGCAACGTGGGACATGGGCCTGATCAAACAGTCGGCACAAATTGCAGCTAAAGAAGCAACCGGCGAAGGTTTGAACTGGGTGTTTTCGCCAATGGTTGATATTGCCCGCGACCCGCGCTGGGGCCGTATTTCTGAAGGCTCGGGTGAAGACCCATGGTATGGTTCACAAGTGGCAAAAGCTATGGTGCAGGGTTACCAGGGTACCAGTATGAAAGATGCCGATGCCGTGATGGCCTGCGTTAAACACTTTGCACTTTACGGTGGCGCAGAAGCCGGCCGTGAGTATAACACAGTTGATATGAGCCGCATTAAAATGTACCAGGATTACCTGCCGCCATATAAAGCAGCAGTTGATGCCGGTGCGGGCAGTTTCATGAGTTCATTTAATACAGTTGATGGTGTGCCTGCAACAGTTAACCAATGGTTGTTAACCGATTTATTAAGAAAACAATGGGGTTTTAAAGGTTTCGTGGTATCTGATTATACCGCTGTAAACGAAGTGACAGATCATGGCCTTGGCGATTTGCAAACAGTATCTGCCCTTGCGCTGAAAGCCGGCTTGGATATGGATATGGTAGGAGAGGGGTTCTTGAAAACGTTGAAAAAGTCACTTACACAAAAGAAAATCACCCAGCAGGAAATTGACCAGGCCTGCCAGCGTGTATTGGAAGCTAAGTACAAATTAGGTTTGTTTGATAACCCTTACAAATCGATGGATGCCGGTAAAGAGGCTAAAGAAGAGCTATCAGTTGCGAACCGCGCAGCTGCAAGAGAGATTACTAAACATTCCTTCGTATTATTAAAAAATGATAATCAAACGCTTCCGCTTAAAAAAGGCGGTAGCATCGCATTGGTAGGCCCATTGGCCGATAATCACCGCGATATGCTGGGTACATGGGTTATTGCCGGCGAGTGGCAAAAATCGGTGAGCGTAATGGAAGGTATTAAAAATGTTGTGGGTAACAATGTTGCCATTAACTATGCTAAAGGTGCTAATGTAACTGAAGATAGTTTGTTTATTAAAAGGCTGAACTTTGGTCCCGGAATGGTTTCTTTAGATGCTAAGCCGGCTGACGAATTATTGAAAGAAGCGGTTGACGCTGCTAAAAAATCGGATGTGATTGTGGCTGTTGTTGGTGAATCCCAAAGCATGTCGGGCGAATCGTCAAGCCGCTCGGATATCGATATTCCCGAAAGCCAGAAAAACATGCTGAAGGAACTTTCAAAACTGGGCAAACCGATGGTGATTGTGCTGTTTAACGGTCGTCCGCTTACCCTAACCTGGGAAGATAAGCATGCTAACGCGATACTTGACGTTTGGGCGCCCGGCACCGAGGCCGGTAACGCCATCGCCGATGTATTATTTGGCGACTATAACCCGGCCGGTAAATTAACTGCTACATTTCCGCGCAGCGTAGGGCAAATACCTATTTATTACAACCACAAAAACACGGGCAGGCCATACAAAGGCGGTCCTTCAAAATTCAGGTCAAATTATCTTGATATTTCAAACGATCCGCTTTATCCGTTTGGTTACGGCTTAAGCTATACCACCTTTAACTACAGCGCTGTTAGCGTAAGCAAAACCAAATTAAAAGGTAATGAAACCTTAACGGCTACTGTTACAGTAACCAATACGGGTAAATATGCGGGGGAAGAAGTGGTACAGTTATATATAAGCGATCCTGTAGCAAGTATCAGCCGTTCGGTAAAAGAGCTTAAGGGTTATCAAAAAATAAGCCTTAAGCCGGGTGGGTCAAAACAGGTAAGCTTCACTATTACTCCGGAGCTATTGAAGTTTTATAACACGCAGCTTAAGTATGACTGGGAACCAGGCGAATTTGTAGTTGAAATAGGAACCAACTCGGCCGATACGCATAATACATCGGTTTGGTGGGCTAAATAGTGCCATTTAAAGTGTAATACATTTTTAGCACTTTGTTAAAAATAGTAAAGGTATTTTTTGATGCACGAAAATATCTGAACGGCACCGGTAAGTAAAGTTTACCGGTGCCGTTTTGTTTTGGAAAAAGTGTATAAAATGTTGTATAATGGCGTGAAATCGATTGTAATAAATGTAATCTGAACATTTATTGTTTGAAAAGTACTGCTTGGGTAAATGTATATTTAACATTTATTATTGTATAATTAATAATAAATGTTGACCTGACAGTATTTGCAAAGTATAATGATATTTTAACACTTTGGTAAATTATGGCAGGGAGGGCCCGCACATTAAACTAAGGGCAAAATATTTAAGATAACAGCTCGGTTGGGGTAATATTTATTGTTTCAACAACTTTTTTGCACTGGTTACAGAATAATAGCAACACTTTTACAATACGATATTTTTAAAAAAGTAGGCCATGTGTTAGCAATGTATTAATGAAATATTCTCAATTTGTAATTTTAGTGGATAAATCGACCTATAAATAATTAATTTGTAAATCTACCTATTTTACTTGTGTATACAGTACACACTAATTACATTAGTTCCATAGCCAATATAAATTTCTGTTTTGGCAGAAATCGTTCAAAATCTAATATTATTATAACATTTTAACTTTAATGTTGCTTCGGTTGCGGTAGCATAAAAAAGGTGACTACACGGATAAAAAGTTTAAAAAAAATTATACGAGAGAAGTTCATATGATAAAACTTTTACATTTTTTACTTTCCAACACTTCATCTTCCATTAATCTGTTTAACAGAGCTTATCTCACAATCGCTCAGTTCAAACAGGCTACCCGCAAGTGTGCAATTTTCTATTTTAAAACTTAGCAATACCAATTATCGACTTAAAAGCTTAAATCAAATATATTAATCAACTAAATCTCAATCTCATGTTTAAAAGTTTACTCCTAAAAGGAAGATACTTGGGTTTGCTGCTATGCTGCCTGGTATCTTCATTGGTAGTTACAGCACAAACAAAGTACAAAGGTAAAGTTATCGGCTCCGACGATAAATTACCTGTTGTTGGCGCTTCTATACGCGTCAAAGGTACAAGTACAGGTACTGTAACTGATGTTAATGGTGAATTCACCTTAACCCTAAGCCCGGGCAATACACTGGTAGTATCTTACATCGGTTATCAAACTACCGAAGTCAAGGTAGGTACCGATGTAAACCTTCGGGTTACGCTACAATCAGGCAGCAGCACGCTTAATGAGGTGGTTGTTACTGGTTACGGTTCACAACGTAAAAAGGACATTACAGGTTCGGTAGCGGTTGTTAACGTGGCGAGTTTAAAAACTGTGCCTTCTGGTAACACAACCTCTTTACTTCAGGGCCAGGCAGCCGGTGTAACAGTTACCAATTCCGGTAACCCGGGTGGGGGAACATCTGTTAATATTCGTGGTATCAGTTCTATTTACAGCACAGCCCCGCTGGTAATTATTGACGGTACACAAGGTAACCTTGATAACGTTAACCCTAACGATATCGAATCAATCCAGGTATTAAAAGATGCCGGTGCTGCGTCGGTTTACGGCGTACGTGGTTCAAACGGTGTAGTTGTAGTAACTACTAAAAAAGGTAAATCTGGTGTTGCCACTATAACTTATGATGGCATGTATGGTACCCAAAGGCCGCTTGCGGATGGTTTTAAACTTGCGGGCACTCAAACTTATATGCAAGCGGTGTATGAATCATTTAAAAATTCAAATGCGCTTACTACAAATACCCAGTTTGATCCAAAGAACACTAAAACCTGGACAATACCTGATTTTATACAGCCTGCAGGTGCGCATGTAGGTGACCCTGGTACTACCGCTGACTGGTACAACCTGAACACACTTACCGGGAAACCGTTGAACCCCGACCGTTTGGGTCCGAACGGCATAGATAAGCTGGATGTAAATAATATTACCAGGGCAAATAAAGTAGGTACAGATTGGTTTCATGAAGTGTTTAAACCTGCACCTATACAAAGCCATAACATTACTGCAAGCGGTGGTAGCGAAAAATCGACTTATTTGTTCTCGATAGGTTACTATAATCAACAGGGTACGCTTATTGATACTTACATTAAGCGTTATTCATCAAGAATTAATACCAATTTTAATGTTGGAAAAAATATTCGTGTAGGTGAAAACGCATACATCTTCTACAAAAGAAATCCCAATGTAAGCAACAACCAAAATGAAGGCAACGGCATATCATATATTTATCGTGAACCACCTATAATTCCGGTTTACGATATCATGGGCAACTATGCGGGTACACGGCCTGGGTCTTTGGGTAACTCAAGCAATCCGGTTGCCCGTCAGGAACGTACAAAAAACGACAGGAACAACAACTGGGATATTACCGGTAACGTATTTGCTGAGGTTGACTTCCTGAAACATTTCACTGTGCGCACCCAGTTTGGTGGAACGGTAGATAACTACTACTACTACTACTTTACCCCAACCGCGTATGAAAACTCTGAAGGTAATACCACCAACAATTCGTTCACTGAGGTTGCAGGCTATAACAGCTCATACACATGGACCAATCAATTAAGCTACAACCAGCAATTTGGCAAACACAGTATTAAAGCTTTCGTTGCAACTGAGGCTATTACAAATTATGGCCGTGGTATAAGAGCTGGTAATACTACCTATGCGCTAAGCTATGATCCTAACTACGTAACTGTAGAAAATGGTGATGGTACACCAACAAACGCTGTCGACCAGCTTTACAACAACACATTATATTCACAATTCGGTCAGGTTAACTATAACTATGATGAAAAATATTATATCAGTGGTATTATTCGTCATGATGGTTCATCGTTCTTTGCTCCTGGCCATCAATATGGTACGTTTGGTTCAATAACTGGTGCATGGCGTATTTCTAAAGAAAACTTCCTGAAAAACGTAAGCTGGCTGAATGACTTAAAAATCAGGGGAGGTTACGGAACCCTGGGTTCGTTATCGGGTGTTAATCAGCGCCAAAGTAATGCTTATAGTTTATACGCAAAATCAAATGGTAATGCTAACTACGATATAACAGGTACAGGCAACTCAACCTTAACCGGTTTATATAAATCTCAAATTGGTAATGAATCAACAACCTGGGAAACTGATAAGGTGACCAACGTTGGTTTTGATGCAACTTTTATCAATAACAAGTTTACCCTTTCTGTGGAGTTGTATAAAAAAGATATATCTGGCTTACTATTCCCTTCATCATTGTTCGCACCGCAAGGTGGCGCATCTGCACCTTATGTAAACGGTGGTAACATCAGTAACAAAGGTATTGATATTGACTTCGGTTACCACGGTACGGCGGGTAACGGATTGAGATATGACATAGGATTAAATTTTAGCCATTACAAAAATAAAATGGTTGCTTTGGGCGGTGGCCTGAAATATAAAGACTACAACAGCTCAGGCTCAACCCGTTTGCAAAATTTTGTTAGGTTGCAGCCAGGCCAACCTGTAGGTGAGTTTTTTGGTTATCAGGTATCGGGCTTATTTCAAAACCAAGCCGAAGTTGATGCTGCGCCAGCCCAGCCTGGTAAAGCACCTGGTGCATTCAGATATGTGGATGTAGACCATAATGGCACCATTGATGATAAGGACAGGACGTTTATAGGCAATCCTAACCCTAAATTTACCGGTGGTTTAACCTTAGGAGCAAGCTACAAAGGTTTCGACTTTAATGCGTTCTTCTACGGTACTTATGGTAATAAAGTAGTTAATTATATTAAATACTGGACTTATTTCCCTCAGGTGTTTAACGGCAACGTAAGCGCCGACATTTTAGGTCCTAATGTTTGGCGCGAAGGTGCTGATAACAGCCATGCAACTGTACCTCAGTTAAGCAGAAATGCCAACTTAAGTACTTCGAGCGTATTCAACTCATTTTATGTTGAAAATGGATCTTACTTAAGACTTAAATCATTGACATTAGGCTATACTATTCCTCAATCAAAAATTAAAAGTTTAGGTGTCAGCAGGATAAGGGTATATTTATTAGCCAATAACTTATTTACCATAACAAAATACAAAGGTTTAGATCCCGAGCTTCAAAATTCAAACTTACAGGATAACACCAGCTTCGGAATTGATTTCGGTAACTATCCTGCAAATCAGAAAATTTATAACGTTGGTGTAAACGCAACATTCTAATACTAATAGTTATATTATCATAAAAGTTATGAAAAAATTAAACATAAAAGTAATTATACCATTAGCCGTATTGTTAGTGTGTATGGTTTACGCCTGCCAGAAGGATATTTTGAACAGGCCTATACAACGGTCGTTAAGCCCGAGTATCGTAGCTAATAAAACAGGTGTTGAGAGTTTGCTTATAGGCACTTATTCATTGCTTGATGGTGTAGGCGGTCGCGGCGGCGGTATTAACGCGGCCGGTTCTAACTGGTTATTTGGCAGCGTGGCTGCCGGAGATGCCTATAAAGGCTCTGAACCATCAGACGGCGGTAACGACGCATTGCCGGTGGGTAATTTTACATTAGCAACCTCAAATCCGTATATCACTTCAAAGTATACATTATGCTTTGATGGTGTGGCCCGTGCAAATGACGTTTTGCGTACGCTTGCCCTTGCGAAAGATATAGGCGCTGATGATGTTAAAAGGATAACTGGTGAAGCTAAATTTTTAAGAGCGTATTATTATATGGAGCTTAAAAAAATGTATAACATGATTCCTTATGTTGACGAAACTGCCACCAATTACAACTTGCCTAACGACAAGGATATATGGCCAAATATTGAAGCTGATTTGCAAGCCGGTATTGACAATATTCCTGTTACCCAGGCACAAAAAGGCCGCGCTAATAAATGGGTTGCCGTTGCATATTTGGCAAAAGCAAAAATGTTTCAGCATAAATTTTTAGAAGCCAAGAAGCTGTTTGATGACTTAATACCAAACGGGATAAAAGGTGACGGTAGCAAGTTTGCGTTAAACGTGAACTTTCAAAGGAACTTTAGTCCGCAGGCTGCCCAAAAAAATAGCCCCGAATCAGTTTTTGCAGCACAGGCTTCGGTAAATGATAACTCGGGTGGTAACAATGGTAATACCGGTGATGAGCTTAACTTTCCCTATACCGGAGGCCCTGGCGCTTGCTGCGGCTGGTTTAATCCATCTCAATCACTGGCTAACTCATTTAAAACGGATGCCAGTGGTTTGCCGTTGTTTACTACTTTTAATGATGGTCAATTAGTTAGTGGAAAGACTAATCCATATACCGGTACTGTAGATCCTCGTATTGATATCACCATGGGCCGCCCAAATATTCCGTATCTTGATTGGGGTAATCCTCCGGCTGCCTGGATCCGTGACCCTACAGACGGTGTATTTAACCCGCGTAAAAACGTTTACTCGTCTGCCGAAAAAGGTACCAATTCAAGTACCGAAAACTATTGGGCAGCTAACGAGGTTACTTCAAATAACGTAAACCTGATGCGTTGGAGTGATGTACTTTTAATGGCTGCTGAAGCCGAAGTTGAAGTTGGGGATGTTAATAAAGCTTTGGATTATGTGAACCTAGTCCGTAACCGTGCTGCCGGCAGTTCATGGTGGGTTTACAAAAACTCTGCTTATGATCCCTCAAAATCTGAGTATACAGTTAAAACTACTCCGGCTGATAATTATCTGATCAAACCTTACCCTGCCGGTGTGTTTGCTGATAAAAATTATGCGCGTACAGCCATACATTTTGAGCGTAAGCTTGAACTGGCGATGGAAGGTCAGCGTTTCTTTGACTTACAACGCTGGGATCAGGGTACTGGAAGCATGGCAAATGAGATCAACGCCTTCTTTGCATATGATATCAATATCAACCTACAGCTAAAAGGCGCTCATTTCACCAAAGGCAGAAACGAATACTATCCAATTCCGCAAAGTGAAATTGATTTGTCTGCATCAACCGGACAAGGTGTATTGAAACAAAACCCTGGTTATTAATTAACCATTGATTTTAAATATTTAACTTTAGGTGGAGATAGTTATCTCCACCTTTTTTTATAGTTTACTAACCAATAATGAAGTATACCCTTCCCTTTATATGCCTGGTTGCCGTTTTATTTAGTGCCTGTAAAAAAGCTACACTTTTTGAACAGGTACCTTCTTCGCACTCGGGTATCACCTTCAATAATAAAATCGTTGAAAATGACACCATAAACCCGCTTACCAAACTTAACCTGTATAATGGCGGTGGCGTGGGCATAGGCGATTTTAATAATGATGGCCTGCAGGATATCTACTTTGTAGCCAATACTACATCAAATAAGCTATACCTTAACAAGGGCGATATGAAATTTGATGACGTTACCGACGTAGCCGGTGTAAAGGGGAGTGGCGGCTGGGGCAGGGGAGTGGCTGTTGTTGATATCAACAACGACGGCCTTATGGATATATATGTGTGCTATACTTTGCTTGATGATTCGGTTAAGCGCACTAATCTGCTTTATGTAAACCAGGGAATAGGTAACGACGGCGTACCGCGCTTTAAAGAAATGGCTAAAGCGTATGGCCTCAATGTAAAACTTCACTCAACCATGGCGTCGTTTTTTGATTATGATAACGATGGCGACCTGGATATGTACCTCACCGTTAATGAGGCTGTAGCCGGAGATAATCAAAGTACTTTCAGGCCGATAATAACTAATGGAAGTCACCGGAGTACCGGGCAGCTTTACCGCTGCGACTGGGATCCGGCGTTAAAACACCCGGTTTATACCAACGTATCCAAACGGGCAGGCATTGGGACCGAAGGCTATGGACATGCTGCCACCATTGTAGATATTAACCGAGATGGCTGGAAAGACATTTACGTAACCAACGATTTTTTAACCGATAACATTTTATACATCAATAACGGCGACGGCACTTTTAGAGATAAAGTGAAGGAGTATTTTAAGCACACCGCCTTCAGCTCCATGGGGCAGGATATTGAGGATGTAAACAACGATGGTCTTGCCGATGTTTTTGAGGTTGACATGAACCCCGAGGATAACTACCGTAAAAAGATGTTCATGCCGCCTAATAATTACCAGATATTTCAAAATTTCGACAGGTATCAATATCAATATCAATACACCCGTAATACTTTACAATTAAACAACGGCCCGCGAATTGGCGGTAATGATTCTATTGGCGACCCCTCATTTAGCGATGTGGCTTTTTTAAGTGGTGTTGGACAAACAGACTGGAGCTGGGGACCCATGATAACCGATTTTGATAATGACGGGTATCGCGATATTGTAATAACCAATGGCTATCCGCGCGATGTAACTGATCATGATTTTATAACTTTCAGGCAAATGGCCTATTCGGTAGCGTCAACCCAACAGGTGCTTGACCAAATCCCGATTGTGAAAATACCCAACTATGCTTTCCGCAATACCAATGGTGTGCAGTTTGAAGATGTAACCCAAAGCTGGGGGCTTGATGCTCCCTCGTTTTCAAACGGATGTGCCTATGCCGATCTGGATAATGACGGCGCAATGGATATGGTGATCAACAATATTAATGATGAAGCCATGGTGTACAGAAACACCTCCCGTAATAAAGCAACAAACAGTAGTAACTACTTACATATACAGTTTCACGGCGGTACTAAAAACCTGAACGGTCTTGGTGCTTTTGCCGATATTTATTACGATCACGGCAAACATCAATATTATGAAAATACACCTTACCGTGGTTATTTATCAACCATACAGGATATCGCCCACTTTGGCCTGGGTAACATATCTCAACTCGATTCGGTAGTGATCCGCTGGGATAACGGTAAAAAACAGGTGCTTACCCATGTTAAAACGAATCAAACACTCCAGGTTAAAATTGGCGATGCGAAGCTTAATTATACCAATAAACAGCCCTCTGTTGATAACACTGCGTTGTTTAAAGATGTCACTCAATCGGCAGGAATAACCTATAAACATAATGATCAGGATTATATCGATTTTAATGTTCAGAAACTGCTTCCGCATAAACTGTCGGAATATACGCCGGCCGTAGCGGTTGGCGATGTAGATGGTAACGGCATTGATGATATGGTGGTAGGCGGCACTACAAAATATCCGGCTCAGTTATTATTGCAGCAAGCCAGCGGAAAATTTATTCAGCGCGATTTAGTGCCTCAACCTAAAACTATCATCCCGGTTGGAGATCCCAACGATATGGCACATATGATATCGCCTGTAAGAGTGAAAGACGAAGGTATGTTGCTTTTTGATGCCGACGGCGATGGCGACCTTGATCTGTACGTTGCCAGCGGCGGTTATGAAAGCGAGCCTGGTTCATCAAATTACCAGGACAGGCTTTATGTTAACGATGGTAAAGGCAACTTCAAACTGCAACCCGATGCCCTGCCTAAAAACTTTACCAGCAAACTGTGTGTAAAAGCAGCAGATATAAACCGCGACGGCAAAATGGATCTGTTTATCTCCGGCCGTGTGGATCCCTGGAACTATCCTAAGCCGGTTTCAAGTTTTATTTTGCGTAACGATAGCAAGAACGGCGTTATCAAATTTACCGACGTATCCGCATCAGCGGCAAAAGAATTGAATAATATAGGTTTGGTTTGCGATGCCACATTTACCGATTTTAATAATGACGGGTGGCCCGACCTGATTCTTACCGGCGAATGGATGCCGATCACATTCCTTAAAAACGATCATGGCATATACAAAAATGTAACGCAAAGCACCGGCGTTGAAAATAAGCTTGGTTGGTGGAATACAATTGCCTCCGGCGATTTTGACCACGACGGAGATACTGATTACATTATAGGCAATACCGGCCTCAATACTTTTTATAAAGCAACCGATCAATACCCGATTTATATTACTGCTAAGGATTTTGATAAGAATGGCAGCTACGATGCTTTCCCCTCTGTTTTCCTGAAAGATCAGCAGGGCCAATTGCAGGAATTTCCGGCTTTCGGGCGCGACGATATTGTGAAGCAAATGATCAGCATGCGTATCAGATTCCAGAATTATAGGTCATTTGCAACAGCGACAATGGATTCGGTGATAACCCCAAAAATGCGTGAGGGGGCATTGCGTTTAAAAGTGAACTACCTGCAATCGGTATACTTACGCAATGACGGGGGAGGGAAGTTTACGGCTATTCCACTCCCGGTTGAAGCGCAAATGTCTGAACTATGCGGCATTACTGTTGATGATTTTGATGGAGATGGCAACCTTGATGTTGCACTGAACGGCAATGACTACGGCACTGAGGTTGCAACTGGCCGTTATGATGCTTTTAATGGTTTATTGCTAAAGGGAGATGGCAAAGGTGGCTTTAAACCGCTCAGCATTATGCAAAGCGGTATTTATATTCCTGGCAATGGCAAGGCCCTGGTGAAGCTTAAAGGAGCCCGTGGTAACTACCTGTTGGCAGCTACTCAAAATCGTGACAGTATGAAATTGTTTGAACTGAAACGGCCAGTTAAAACCTATAATCTGCAGCCGCTTGATGCATTTGCAACCATAAAATACAAAAATGGTAAAACTGCTAAACAGGAGTTTTATAATGGTAATTCTTTCTTGTCGCAATCGGGCAGATTCATTAATATTGATGATAACATGGCATCGATAACTGTAACCGATAGTTATGGCCATCAACGTAATGTACCAATTAAATAAACTATTATAAATGAGATGCTTTAAAATATTTATAGCCGTTGCGGGTTGTGCCCTTGTTTTAGGTTGCGGTAGTAAGCCTAAAAAAACACCGATGATGAAAGATGCTGATGTTATACATAACAACATTGATCAGCTTACGCAGGTTATTATTTATGATGTGTTCAGCCCTCCCGTAGCAAGCCGTATTTATGGATATACCTCGCTGGCTGCTTATGAGGCAATACGTTATTCTAATCCCGGATACAATTCAATTACAGCTCAGCTGCGGGGCTTTGGTAAACCTCCCGAACCAAAGGCAGGGGTAAAGTATAATTATACGCTTGCGGCTACATCAGCGTTTTTTGCAGTAGCTCATAAGGTTACCTTCTCTATCGATTCGCTCAAAAAATATGAGGCCAAGGTTTACGCCATGTATAAAGACAACATGGATGATTCAACCTATGCCCGCTCAATGGCATTTGGCGAAAAAATTGGCAAGTACATCTTAAAAAGAGCAGCAGTTGATAATTATCCCCAAACCCGTGGCAAGCCAAGGTTTTTGGGCAACGATAATCCGGGTAACTGGCATCCTACTCCTCCCGATTACCTGGATGGTGTTGAGTTTTGCTGGGGTACTATGCATACTTTCGCCGTTGACACCTCAACCATGTTCCCTTTGCCTCCGCCACCTGCTTTTAGCGAGGATAAAAACAGCGAGTATTTTAGACAAACAATGGAGGTGTATAACCAAAGCAAAAACATTACGCCCGAGCAAAAAACTATTGCAAAGTTTTGGGATGATAATCCTTTTGTTATTGAGCATAATGGCCACATGATGTTTGCTAACAAGAAAATCACCCCGGGCGGTCACTGGATCGGCATAACCGCAATTGCCTGCAAGCAAACCCATGCTGATGTTGTAAAAACTGCGCAGGCTTATGCACTTACCTCAATAGCTTTGTTTGATGCTTTTATTTGCGGCTGGCAGGTTAAGTATGAAACTAATTATATAAGACCGGTAACCATTATCAATGATAAAATTGACCACGACTGGTTGCCAATGCTGCAAACACCACCATTCCCCGAGTATCCGAGCGGCCACAGCGATATCAGTGGGGCCTCGGCTGTGGTGCTTACGCATTTATTTGGCGATAACTTTGCCTATCAGGATACCAGCGATCTGCGTTACATAGGCATGCAGCGCCATTTCGACTCATTTTTGAAAGCTGCCGACGAAACTTCAATAAGCAGGTTTTACGGCGGCATCCACTTCCGGAACAGCGTTAATCAGGGCGCTGTACAGGGCAAACAGGTAGGCGAATATATCTGGAAAAAATTAAAACTTAAAAATTAAGGGCTGAGCTATTTTATGAATTTAAAAAAAAGCTTATTAACCATATCATACCTTTTTTCATTTTCTGCAATATTAGCCGGTTTAACGCTCATCAATAGCTGCAAGCGGAAACCGGCATATCAACCTTATAAATTTACCGGCGATGTGATAGTTGATGGTAAAAACCTGGTACAATTAAAGTGTACCCGCTGCCACTCGTTAGTGCCTGTTGATGCATTACCTAAGGATGTTTGGCTTAACCACACGCTGGTTAATATGGCCCCGCTGCTGCATATTTCAACTTATGGCGGTTCGTCATACTATAAGGATAATCCGCTTGATACTACCGGCGCCACTATTGCCGAATGGACAGCCATTTTAGATTATTATAAAAAAGCTGCACCCGACACCTTGCTGCCGGCTAAAAAGCCAATCCCATTAATAAATGATTGGGCTGGTTTTACACTTAAAAAGCCTGCACGGGTAGGTTATACCGCTTTTACTACTATGCTTGCTGCCAATGCAGCTACAGGGCGTATGTATAGTGCCGACGCTGTGGATGAAAAATTGTATACCTGGGACAGTAATTTAAAAATGGACTCCCTCGCCAAATTTCCATCAGCCGCAGTTGGGGTTAGTTTTGACAAGGATAGTGCCGGGAATAATATAGGCTTTTTCGCCTGTATTGGGCGTATGGCACCGGTTGATTTTCCGAATGGTAAAGTAGTTAAAGTGAACCTTGATGCGCAGCATGTTAATAACGAGCAAACTTACATTGCATCTGATTTGCCCCGGCCTGTTGGCACAATAACAGGCGATTTTAATAAGGACGGTTTGCAGGATGTTGTAGTTTGCGGTCAGGGCAAATTTAAAGGAGGCGTTTACCTGCTTAAGCAAAATAAGGATCATACGTATGAGCAACAAACCATTTATGACAAGCCGGGCGCTGCACAAGCTTTAGCCGGCGATTTTAACAACGATGGCTGGACAGATGTAATGCTGTTAACCGGAAGCGGCGATGAAGGCCTTTGGTTGTTGTTGAATGATCAAAAAGGAGGATTTACAACCCGGAACCTGCTATATTTTCCGCCGGTTTATGGTTCAAGCAGTTTTCAATTGGTTGATATGGATCATGACGGCAAACTTGACCTGGTACTAACCTGCGGCTACAACTACCGTGATTCGAGGATTCTGAAACCTTACCACGGCTTATACATTTTTACCAACACGGGCGACTGGAACTTTAAACAACGCTGGTTTTACCCTATAAATGGTTGTACTAAAGCCATTGCCACCGATTTTGATGGTGATGGAGATATCGATATTGCTACGATAGCTTTCTTTGCCGATATGAAAAATACGCCTGCCGAAGAGTTTGTTTACTTTGAACAGGCTAAACCTTTAGACTTTAAGCCCCACGCTTTGCCAATTAGCAAGCTTGGCCACTGGATGTGCATGGAAATTGCAGATTTGAATAAGGACGGCAAACCCGACATTGTATTAGGTAATTATGCAGATGGTTTTATGTTCCAGGATGGTTTTAAACCTAATTGGGACCAGCACCTGCCATTGATAATGCTTGAAAATCACACCAAAAAGTAAAGCGATACCGAACTGTATGAGGAAAGCAGGAGGGGTGAGCATAATAAAACGAAACGTATTGTTGCTGACTATAATATTCGCAGCTGTTGTTATTGCCGCATTGAATAGTTGCGGCGATAATGAACCGAGCGACGAAGAACTTTTGGCCGACGCTAAAAAAACGGCGTTCCAACATTGCGGCAGCTGCCATGAACCACCCGATGCTTCTTTACTGGATAGTGCCACCTGGGACAAGCACATATTACCGGCCATGGGAGCAAAACTTGGCATGCGCTCCTTTATGGACCAGTATATAGCAGGTCCGGGGGCCACGCTGTCTCTTGCTGACTGGACAAAGATTGTTGTGTACTATAAGTACGCCTCACCCAAAAAACTAAAAATTCCCAAACCGGATGCTTTACTCGATTCGGCTATATTTTCGGTGAAAAGACCTGTTAATGTTGACACAAAATCAGGGGAGGCCATGACCACCATGGTTAAGTTTAATGATGTTGATAAGCACTTTTATGCAGGAGATGCCGGCAATAAGCTTTACCGCTGGAATAGTGACCTTACAGCTACCCTGATAAAAAAATTCCATTCGCCAATAACCGATGCTACCTTTTATCAATCGGCAACCGAACCTAACAGCGTCGTAGTTACCTGCATCGGGATACTTCCGCCTAATGATCAACTCAAAGGAACCTTAACACATATTAATCTCGACAAGAAATCAAAAGATACCACCCTAATGGCCGATAGTCTGCCACGCCCGGTTAAAAGTGCGGCGGCCGACTTTAACAAAGATGGCCTGATGGATTATGTTAGTTGCGGTTTTGGCCGCGACCGGGGTGGTTTGTTCCTATTACAGCAAC
Source organism: Mucilaginibacter rubeus (assembly GCF_014643835.1). Lineage (GTDB taxonomy): Bacteria > Bacteroidota > Bacteroidia > Sphingobacteriales > Sphingobacteriaceae > Mucilaginibacter > Mucilaginibacter rubeus. Next base: position 425,324 of record NZ_BMKD01000003.1, read on the forward strand.
AAACTAATCATACATTCAAAAGAAAGATCATCCGTGCAGTTCCTGGTCCTGAAATAGTTTATACCGGCGATTTTAACAGCGATGGCTGGCCTGATATTGCCTGCCTGTTTGCCCAGGCCGATGAAGGGATCTGGCTGTTTCTGAACGATAAAAAGGGAGGATTTACTACCCAAAATATCATACGTTTTCCATCTGTATATGGGTCGAGCAGTTTCCAGTTGGTGGATGTTAACAATGACGGCAAACTCGACATTGTATATACCTGCGGCGATAACAATGATTACTCGCCTATATTTAAGCCCTATCATGGAGTTTATATATTTACCAATCAAGGCAACTGGAAATTTATACAAACCTACTTTTACCATATCAACGGCTGCTCCAAAGCAATAGCCGCCGATTTTGATAAGGATGGAGATCTTGATCTTGCTGTAATAGCTTTCTTTCCTGATTATAAATATCATCCTACCGAAGGTTTTACCTATCACGAGCAGGTTAGTCCGGGAAAGTTTAAAGTACACGAGGTTCCGGTTAATTTATTAGGCCGTTGGATTTCGATGGAAGCCGGTGATATTGATGGCGATGGCGATACTGATCTGGTTTTGGGCAATTTTTCAGTAGGGGCGCAGGGCCTGATGAACCAAAAGGATTATAAACCCAACTGGGATATGTACGAGCCAATTATTGTACTGCAGAATAAAACAATCAAGAAGTAGGGTTTCATTAACCGTTTTAACAAGGACAGAGGTTGTCTTGATAAGAAACTGGTAAATTGATTACTAAAGCCCCAAAACGTATCATTTGTACAATAAATTGATAAATAAGTACCGCTGTATCTGGTTGTATGTTAAGTAGTTTTGCCATACTTATTTATTGATATACTAAATGAACAAAAGTATCCGCTCTGCTTTAAGTGTTATGGCAGCCTGTGTTTTGCCCGCCATTGTTTCGGCACAATCAGGAGTTGTAAAACAAGTTAAATTAAGCAATTTCGATCTGCAATCATCGGCTTTGGTAAGTGCACCAGGCACTGAACTTTCCAATACACAATACCACTCGCCGGTATACTGGTTTCCTGTAAAAGTACCATCTACAGTACTCACCGGACTGGTGGCCAATCACATTTATCCAGACCCATACCAGGGCCTTAATAATATGCTGATCCCTGATGCCTCCGATCAGTTTAATAAAGAATATAACCTGGAACAATACAGTCATTTACCCAATGACCCTAATCCCTGGAAAAAACCATACTGGTACCGCACTACTTTTAAAGTGCCTGCCGCAGATAAAGGCCGTCGTTTCCAATTGATCTTTAAAGGTATCAACTACCGGGCAGCTGTATGGCTTAACGGCAAGCAAATTGCCGACAGTACCCAGATGGCTGGTATGTTTGCTGAACATAACCTTGATGTAAGCAATATAGTTAAAGCTGGTGCTGAAAATGCCCTTGCCGTAAAAATTTATCCGCTTGATTATCCGGGATATCCTGCAAAGGAGCAGTTGAAAGCCCTCGGTCCGTTTTATGAAAATGGGGGGCCAACGGGTGATATCGGCAAAAACGTAACTATGCTTTGCTCATCAGGATGGGATTGGATCCCGCCCGTGCGCGACCGTAATATGGGGATCTGGCAGCCGGTTTTTCTGCGTACAAGCGGTGCCGTGACTATTAGCAGGCCAAAACTGGTTACTGATCTGCCAAACCTGCCCGATACCGGCATAGCAAAGCTTTCATTAAACCTGACATTAACAAACAATACAACTGCAACGCGTGGTGGTAAACTCACCATCAGTATAAAGCCCGAAAATTTTGCAGGCGTACCGGTTCAGTTTAGCCAGTCTGTGGTTGTACCAGCCGGTGCCGAAAAAGCGGTCGACTTAAATGCCGATAAGATTAGCCAGCTGATAATCCATCAGCCTAAATTATGGTGGCCTAACGGTTATGGTAAAGCAAACTTATACCGGATCCGTATGCAGTACGCTGAAGGGAATACTGTAAGTGACGATACCACTTTTGTATTTGGCATCCGCAAGGTGGCCTCAAAAGCCGAAACTACAGCCAATGGTTTTGTACGCCGTAAGTTTTATGTTAATGGGAAGGAAGTGCATTTGGTAGGTGGCGCCTGGGTACCGGATATGATGGTGAACCGCGATTCGGCCCGTTATGATTATGAGATGCACCTGTGCCGCAATGCTAATGTTAACCTGGTACGTATTTGGGGCGGTGGCGTTACTGAGCCGGACGCTTTCTGGAATGCTGCCGATAAATACGGGCAGATGGTATGGTCGGATTTTTGGATCACCGGCGATACCCAGGGCGAATTTAAAGGTTCGCCTGATTGGCCGCTGGCAGGTAACGTATTCATCAAAAACGTAGAAAGTACCATCTATCGCATCCGTAACCATCCGAGTTTATTGGTATGGACAGGAGGGAACGAAGGCCATGCCCGTAAAGAGCTATATGATGTAATGCGTAATGATATCATCACTTTAGATGGTACGCGTCCGTTCATTCCAAGTTCATCGGGTTTTGCCAAACTGCCTGCCGGCTGGAAGGGCTCGTGGCCTGATGAGATGCCATCGGGTGTTTACAGCGGTGGCCCGTACGAGTGGAAGGATCCTAAAGACTATTATAAGCTGGCCGATGATGCTAAGGATTGGGTATTTAAGGATGAAACAGGCTTACCGTCGCAGCCGCCTTATACTACCCTGCCAAAGATCATCCCTAATTTGGTTTGGGATACAAATTTGCCATTCCCGCTTAATAATTCATGGGGCTACCATGACGCGGCAACCGGAGCCGGTAAATATGATAAGTATTATGAAGAAATGACCAAAAGGTATGGCAAACCAAGTAGCATCGTTAATTTTTCGGACAAGATGCAGCTCATGAACGCCGTAGGCTACCAGGGTATTTTTGAAGCCGATGGTCATAAACTGAACGAAACCGGCGGCGTAATGCTCTGGAAGTTAAATGCGGCCTTGCCAAGTGTAATATGGCAGATCTACGATTGGTACCTTGAACCTAACGCAGGCTACTATACAATGCAAAATGCTTGCGAACCTGTTCACATTCAATATAATTATGATAATTCGTCGATAGCTGTCATCAACCGTACGCACCATGCAACAGGCAGCTTAGCTGCAACGGCCGATATTTATGATATCAACAGTAAACTGATAAAATCAGAAAAGGTTGGCAATGTAGGATTAGCACAAACCGGAGTTAAGGAAGTGATCCAGCTCAAAGATGCACTTGCCAATACCAAAGGCGTAAGCTTTGTTGTATTAAACTTAACTAATGCCACAGGCAAAAATGTATCACATAATGTTTACTGGTTATCGGCCACTGATGACTTTACATCATTGAATGATATGAAACATGCGCAGGTACAAGGCAAAGTGATCAAAGCTGAAAAAGGAGTAAGTGAAAATAAATGGACTATGCAGTTCACCAATAACTCCAATCAACTGGCATTTTTTGTCCGCCCGCAATTGATGAAAAACGGTGAGGAGGTAATGCCAAGCTACTGGACAGGCAATTACTTTAGCTTGGCGCCGCGTGAAAGCATCACGGTATCCGTTAGCGCTCCTGTAGCCAAATTGGGCATGGTAAAACCAACGATATTACTTGAAGGCTGGAATTTGGATAAGCAGGTGATAACGCTACCGTAAAACTTTTTAAACTTAATATTCTCGCAAAGGCGCGAAGACGCAAAGATTTTTTCTTAGCGGCTTTGAGCCTTTGCTTTTTGTCTTTGGCGCAAGTCTTGTGTGTTTGGATAGTGGTTGGGGGGACTTGTGCCGCGTTCTGTTTTCAAAGTTAAATTTTGTTTAAGAATGACTTGTCATACAGGCGGAGCTTTAAAAATCTGCTTATCTTGCTCAACGCATTTTACATATGGAAAATACAGATGTAATTATCATTGGAGGAGGAGCAGCCGGCTTGATGGCCGCCCGTACGCTTGCCAAAGCTGGGAAGAATATTGTATTGCTTGAAGGGCGTAACCGACTTGGAGGTCGGATCCATACGCTGGAACATGGTACATCTTTAGAACCTGCAGAGCTGGGCGCCGAATTTATTCATGGTGATTTACCCATAACCCAAAGCTTGCTTAATGAAGCCGGCATTAAATATAATCCGGCCTCGGCCTCTATGTGGAAATATGAAGATGGGAAGTTTATAGCCGAAGGGCACGTTATTGAACATTGGGACGAATTTCTGGAAAGCATTATGCAGCTGAAGCATGACATGAGTATTGAAGCGTTCCTGCAACAGGAATTTTCGGGCGAAAAGTATGCAGGTCTCCGTGAATCAGTGAGAGGATATGTATCTGGCTATGACAACGCCGATCCAAAAAAAGCCAGCGCCTTTTCTATCCGTAAAGAATGGCAAAATGAGCACGAAGATGCGCAATACCGTGTGGAAGGTGGTTATTGCCGGTTGATCAGCCACCTGGCAGATGAATTTAAACAGGGAGGTGGGCATATCTACCTAAATGCCGTTGCAAAAGACATTGACTGGGGCCAACATCATGTTACGGTAAGCACAGACATAGGGATAACCTATCAGGCCCGACAATTGCTGATTGCTGTACCGCTTGGAATTTTACAGGCCGAAGCGGGACTGAAAGGCACCCTGAGTTTTGATCCCCCGGTTGATTATTATATTAATGCGTTGAAATCGCTTGGCTTTGGTGCGGTGATCAAAGTTTTGCTTGAATTTGACGAAGCGTTTTGGTACAGCGATGAAACCCGGAAAATGACCGGTGCCGATCTCGAAGATATGGGCTTTCTGTTTTCAAACGAGGTCATACCCGTTTGGTGGACCCAGATGCCTGTACATCGCCCGCTGCTTACCGGTTGGCTTGGCGGGCCACCCGCTGCAGCCCGTATAAATACAAGCGATGAAGATATGCTGATAGAAGCCCTTGGTTCTATCTCGAATATCTTTAAGATAGATATCGCGAAGCTGAAAGAAAAACTCCTTACCTGGAATGTAATCAACTGGACAGCCGATCCATTTTCGCGCGGATCATACAGCTACGATACCACAGAAACGGCTGAAGCAAGGAAGATTTTGAGTCATCCAATAGGCGATACCTTGTTTTTTGCAGGCGAATATTTATATGAGGGTATAGCTATGGGGACCGTTGAGGCTGCGCTTACCAGTGGTTTAAGGGCGGCGGAAATGTTGTTGGATTATGAGTAATTAAAACCATGTCATTGCGAGCGTAGTGTGGCAATCGTATACTATACAGAGCGGCCTTGCCTCCGTGCGATTGCCACACTACGCTCGCAATGACATGAACAGTTGGAGGCGCTATTCCACCTTCCAATAATTCCCACTCACAATAATCATATCCAACATTTTGATAGTATTATCGTAATAATCATAATCCTTCAGTTTAAAAGCCACGAGATAGTCCCATACCTTGTTAAGCCACTGCTGATTACTTTTGTCGACCATGGCAGATACCGTAAAGGGAGCAATAAAACTCAATGCTTCAAAGTATCGCCCTTTAATATCATTTCCTTCAAGCGTATACCCTGCCGAAATATTATCAGGGTCGCCGTTGGTAGTTTCTTTGATCCATCGGTTTATCGGGTTTACAAAAGCTTTTGCGCGCTTATCGCCATATAATAAATAATCAGTTGTTATGCGCCATGGAACACGACATGCATTGTAATTATAATAACCATCATACTTTGACTCCATGTAGTTGGGCTGAGCAGGCCGGGCTTTAGTCTTTATTCCTCTGATAAAATCGGGCACCAGGCCTGCATCCGGGCTGTAGTTTTTTTGCAGATAGCCGAATAAGCGGTAGTTGTTATCAATGACTTTCTGCCATTTACCGGTTTTTGAGGCACTTTCAAATGCTTTAAAGTTGGCAGGCATAAAATCAGAAGCGCGCATATCATAATAATCTTCGCTATCTCCGTCGCTGCCATCGCTTAATAAAACAGAAAACGTTTTAGGATTGATTTCATAGTGCATAATTGCCGCCATCGCGATCCTGGCTTCCTGCAGGTAGTTGATATGGCCTTTGCTTCCCCATTGCTTATCAGCTAACAGAAGGGAATATGCGATATCTATATCACCATCGGTGGCGGCATCCCGGTCGTGGTTTTTACAGTTCTTTAGCTGGGCCCAGGCCATTAAATAAGGGGATGCTTTGGCCGGATGAGCTTTGTAATAATTATACAAGCCGTCGTAAACGGTTTTTGCCTGTTTATCATACCCGGCCATTAGCGCGGTAATCACCATACCGTAACCCTGCCCTTCGGATACGCACTCTTTCCCGGGCTTTTCAAACCAAACATAAAACTGTTCTTTATCGCAGCCCGGTTTTATATACCTGTGTTTCCATTGATCGTAAAAACTGGTTACCTGCCTATCCAACTGTTGCTGATTGAGGTGATTGGGCTTGATTGTACCGGAAGTATACTTACAATGTTGCGGAAACGGCCTTAATGCAACCTGTGCATGAAGGCCGTTGAGTATAAATATAGAAAGTAGCAGCATGCTATATCGCACGCAGTTCGGGGTAAGTAGCAACCTCTTCAACATTATTACATAGTAGCTCGGTTTTGCAGAAATGGTTTTTTAAACAGCTCAAAAAGTTTTGAATTACCGGTGTATCCTTACAAGTAGCGGCATACCACGTGCGTTTTGCTATACTGTGATGTAATGGTTTTGTAACAATGTGTTTACCGGGGAGGTATGGCTTCACTATCCAGTCGGCCATAACGCTTATTCCGAGGCCTGCATTTACCATCTCAATAGTGGCATCAGTATAGTGGATCCGGTTAAGTGTTTTGGGCTTTACATGCTGCTCCTGGATCAGCGTTTCGATGACCGGAGTCTCCTGGTAAGAGGGGTCATAAAGGGCCAGAATTAACTCCTGATCCTGGAAGTCGCAGATGTCAATAACGGCCTTTTTTGCAAGCGGATGATCGGCCGGTAAAATGCATATCAGGCGGTCTTCAAAAATGGGTTCATAAACGATTTGTGTGTTCACCATTTGGGTGCGCACAATACCCAGGTCAAGGTCGCCACGCATGAGGTATTCGAGCGGTCGGCGGCTGGCATCCGAAACTATATTTATGTTAATATCAGGCCATTGGCTCTTGAAATCCTTAATTACACCAGGCAGCCAGTGGTACGCTGTATAACACTGCATACTGATATTGAGCTTGCCTGTTTTGCCATTTTTATAGTTGTTAATATCTTCTTCAAGGGTGCGTATTTCGGCCAATATTTTTTCCGAACTTCGTAGAAAACGATAACCCACTTCGGTAAGCTGAAGCTTCTTTCCCTGGCGATGGAACACCTCTATATCCAGTTCCTTTTCCAGCTCTTTTAACTGGTGGCTCAGGGCCGATTGAGTTAGGTGTAAAGCGCTTGCTGCTTTGGTCAGCGAACCCTCTTTTGAAATAGTATCAACTAACCTGAAATGATGTAGTGCAATATTCATTATTAGTTTTGCTAATGATTTACACAAAATTAATTCATTTTTTTCATGAATCATATAGATATACATTTGCCGTGTATAAAATACACCTCATGTTAAACACAAATTCAAAAAAATTACTCCTGTTTTTTTTGAGTGTTTCATATGTCTTACACGTACAAGCTCAGCAAAAAGTCCTTTCCATTAAGGATGCTGAACAAATGGCCCTTGCTAACTATGCTTCCATCAAGTCGAAGGCAAACCAGCTTAACGCCTCTAAGGCATACCTCAAAGAAACAAAAACGGAGTATCTGCCGGATGTAAATTTCTCCGCGCAGCAGGACTACGGAACAGTGAACGGCCAAAACGGACCATCGTATGGTTACCGTGGCTTGTCGGTATCCTCATCGGGGCCAGCTTTGGCCAAACAGAACTGGAATGCCGCTTTTGGGGCCCTCTATTTAACCAACGTTAGCTGGGACTTTTTCGCCTTCGGCAGATCAAAGCAAAGGATCGGCGTACAGAAAACCATCGTATCGCGCGATGAAACAGATCTTGCACAGGAGCAATTTCAGCACCAGGTACGTGTTGCTGCTACTTACTTAAACCTCCTTGCGGCTCAGCAACTTGCCAAAGCACAGCAGGATAACCTCAACCGTGCGATGGAACTGCAAAAGGTAGTAGTTGCCCGCGTAAAGAACGGTTTAAATCCGGGCGTGGATTCATCATTGGCCAATGCCGAGGTATCTAATGCCAAAATAGCGCTTACCAACTCACAGCAAGCCGTGCAGGACCAAAGTAATCAGCTATCTATTTATTTAGGGATACCCGCGCAGGAATTTCAATTGGATAGCGCTTTCATTACCAGGCAGCCCAATAACCTGGAAGCGTTAAGTGCTGTTGCCGCGACCGATCATCCAACTTTGAAATTCTATCAAAACAGGGTAAACGTGAGCGATCAGCAGGCTAAATATCTCCGCACTTTCGCCTTGCCAACCTTTAGCTTGTTTGGTGTTTACCAGGGCAGGGGATCGGGCTTTAAGTCGGATTATGGCGTTGATCAATCAAGCTATACCGGCAGCTATGGTGCAGGTGTTGATCCAACCCGTTATAACTATCTGTTTGGTATTGGCATGATTTGGAACTTTACAAACGTTTTCAGGACGCACTACCAGGTTCAATCGCAAAAGTTCACTTCAGAGCAATTGAAAAACGACTACGAACTGGTTGATAAGCAACTGGAAGCGCAGCGTACCCTGGCCGAAACACGCATAAGCAATGCCCTTAAAAATGTAAACGAGGTACCGGTTGAAGTATCGGCCGCTAACAACGCTTACATTCAAAAATATACACTGTACAAAAACGGACTATCAAATATAGTTGATTTTACACAGGCGCTTTATACCCTTAACCGGGCCGAGGTTGACAAATACATAGCCCTGAACAATGTATGGCAGGCGCTGCTGTTCAAATCAGCAGCTACCGGCGATTTCGGGATTTTTATCAATAATTTTTAACAGTTACACACATATACAATGGGAATGATAAAAGGGGCGCTGCAAAAACCAATTACCATATTGGTTATAGTAGCCGGGCTGTTCTTCTTCGGTATAAATGCGGTACGGACTATCAAGATCGATATATTTCCCGATCTGAACCTGCCGGTTATATATGTATCGCACCCATACGGCGGTTTCACCCCAAACCAAATGGAAGCTTACTTTGGTAAGCAATATGTTAACCTATTGCTTTTCGTATCGGGCGTAAAAAGCATCGAAACAAAAAACATACAAGGCTTAACATTAATAAAAGTTACTTTTTACGAGGGCACAAACATGGCTCAGGCCGCGGCGGAGGTCACGAGTTACACCAACCGGGCGCAGGCCGCATTCCCCCAGGGCTCGCAGCCACCCTTCATTTTGCGCTTTGATGCCTCAACGCTGCCGGTTGGTCAGCTGGTGTTGAGCAGCGCTACCCGAAGCAATAACGAATTGCTCGATTATGCTTTGGTTTACGTACGTTCGTCATTTACCTCAATCCCCGGCCTTGTTGCGCCGGCTCCTTTTGGTGGTAACCAGCGTACTATCCTGATTAAGGTCGATCCAAACCTGTTACGCTCGCACAATTTAACACCCGACCAGATCGTGGCCGCCCTGCGCGAGAATAACCAGAACACCCCGGCAGGTAACGTGCGTATAGGCGATTACAACTACCTTGCACCTTCAAACACCACGATAAAGAAAATCCCGGATTTTGGAGATATCCCGCTTTATAAAAATGGGATCCAAACCGTATTTATGAAGGATGTTGCCACTATAGAAGATGGCGCCGATATCACCAACGGCTATGCACTTATTAATGGTAAGCGTTCGGTTTACCTGCCAATCACCAAATCGGCCACGGCCTCAACCTGGGAAGTAGTGCAAAACCTGAAAAAAGCATTGCCAAAATTCCAGGCCTTACTACCCGATGATGTGAAGCTGTCGTTCGTGTTTGACCAGTCGGTTTATGTAATTAACGCGGTAAAAAGTTTGGCCGAAGAGGGCGCGATAGGGGCGGTACTTACCGGGCTTATGGTATTGCTGTTTTTAGGTGATAAACGCGGGGCGCTTATCGTGATCCTTACTATCCCCACCTGTATTATCTCGGCTATTTTCTTCCTGTCGCTGGCACACCAAACCATCAATATTATGACGCTTAGCGGGCTTTCGCTGGCGATAGGTATTTTGGTGGATGAGTCGACGGTGACAATTGAGAATATTCACCAGCATTTTGATATGGGCAAGCCGAAAGCTTTGGCTATCTGGGATGCCTGTAAGGAGATCGCGTTCCCTAAATTGTTGATCCTGTTCTGTATCCTGGCGGTGTTTGCACCTGCATTTACCATGAACGGGATTCCGGGAGCATTGTTCCTGCCGCTGGCGCTGGCTATCGGTTTCTCGATGATCGTATCTTACTTCCTGGCGCAAACCTTTGTACCAATCATGGCCAACTGGATCATGGTAAACAAACATGAAGACCACAGCCATAAAGATGGTTTTGCACTGGAGGATGAAGGTGAGCCATGGGAACAAAAAGAAAAAGCCATGAAGGCTGCCCTTGAACATACAGGCGACGAGGTAACCCGCTTTGACAAATTCAGGGATAGCTTCATGCGCCTAATGGACCGCATGTTGCCTAACCGCAAGATACTGGTAACGATTTATGTAATCGTTGCCTTTGGCCTTGCTTTCCTGTTATTCAATATCATAGGCCGTGACGTGTTGCCTAAGGTAAACTCAGGTACCTTCCAGGTACGTTTGCGGGCTGCTGATGGTACGCGTTTAGAGCGTACGGAATTAATAGCTGTTAAGGCGCAACATATATTGGGCGATATTGTGGGTAAAAACCACATAGCTATAACTTCGACATTTGTTGGCTCGCACCCTTCATCATTCTCAACCAACCCTATCTATCTGTTTATGGCTGGTCCGCAGGAATCTGTGATGCAGGTGAGTTTAACGGAGGATTATAAGGTTAATCTTGATGACCTGAAGGAAAAATTCAGGCACGAGATGGCAAAACAGTTACCCAACGTTAAACTATCATTTGAGCCGATTGAGTTGACTGATAAGATCCTGAGCCAGGGTTCGCCAACGCCTATTGAAGTAGCTATTACCGGTAAAAACAAAAAGCAAAATGTTGAGTATGCCTTTAAGGTTATCAATAAACTTAAAGATATCAAATACCTGCGCGATGTGCAGATAGGTCAATCATTTAATTATCCAACTATCGATATTAATATCGACAGGCAACGGGCCGCACAGCTTGGGGTAGGTTTAAATGATATATCACGTTCATTGGTAGCTTCAACCTCATCATCAAGGTTTACCGAAAAGAATAACTGGATTGATGAAAAATCAAACTTAAGCTACCTTGTGCAGGTACAGGTACCAGAATACCAGATGGCCAGTTTGAATGATGTTAAGGAGATCCCTGTACTGGCAAACCAGGCCCGCCCGGTTTTGGGTGATGTAGCTGATGTTAAAACAGGTACCACCTTTGGCGAAAACGATAACGTAGGCGCTGTGCCAACATTATCAGTAACGGCAAACATCAACAAAAAGGATTTGGGTACTGCAACCAATGATGTGCAGAAAGCCATTGACGAATTAGGCAAACCACCGCGCGGTTTAACAGTTGAGATGCATGGTATGAGCCAAACCCTTACCGATACGCTTAATAGCTTACAATCGGGCTTATTGGTAGCCGTATTGGTGATCTTTTTGATGCTGGCTGCAAACTTCCAGTCGTTCAAAATGTCGATGGTGGTATTATCAACTGTGCCGGCTGTTTTGTTTGGTTCATTGCTGCTGGTAAAAATCACCGGCGCTACACTTAACCTTCAATCATACATGGGTATGATCATGTCGGTGGGTGTATCTATTTCCAACGCAGTGCTACTGATCACCAATGCCGAAGAGTTGCGTAAACACAACGGCGATGCACTGAAGTCGGCCCGTGAAGCTGTAGCGTTACGTCTTCGTCCTATCCTGATGACCAGTTTGGCCATGATTGTAGGTATGATCCCGATGGCTTCCGGCTTAGGTGAAGGTGGTGATCAAACATCACCATTAGGTCGCGCCGTTATTGGCGGACTTATCGCTTCAACTTTTGCAGCGCTCCTGATATTACCATTGGTTTTTGCCTGGGTACAAGGTAATGCCACAACTCAATCTGTTTCATTAGACCCGGAAGATAAAGAAAGTAAATTTTATGTCCCTTTGCACCACCATGAATAAGCTAAAAAATAAATCAATACTGCTGCTTGCCGTTTTAGCAATGGCAATAGGCTCATTGAGTGCCTGCCACTCGGATGATAAAGAAAAGAAAGAACAACAGGAAGAGCAGGAGCAACAGGAAGCTGTTGAAACGCCCACTGTACAAATTGTGCCGGTAACCAAAGGCAGGTTAAGCAGCAACATCACCATACCTGGTGAGCTGATCCCTTACCAACAAGTTGACCTGTATGCCAAAACCAACAGCTATGTTAAAAAGCTTTTGGTTGATATCGGTTCAGAAGTTAAGCAGGGCCAGTTATTGGCTGTGCTTGAAGCGCCGGAAATTAACTCGCAATTGGCTGCGGCGCAATCTCGCATTAAACAATTTGAAGCGGTTTACTTTGCCAGCAAAGCCACCTATGACAGGTTGGTAAGCACCAGCAAAACGCCGGGTACTGTTTCACAAAACGACCTGGAGCAAGCCGAAGCTAAAAAGAACGCCGATCAGGCCAATATTGATGCCGCTAAATCCGGCTTAAAAGAAGTATCAGCTAATTTGGCTTACCTGGAGATCCGCGCCCCTTTTGATGGCGTGATCACCAGTCGTAACGTTAACTTGGGTGCCTATGTTGGTCCAGGAGGAAAAAGTACCGATCCATTGTTTACAGTTCAGGATCAGGGCCGTTTACGTTTAGTGGTATCAGTGCCTGAAATTTACACAGGCGCATTGAGCAACAAAAGTGAAGTTAATTTTACCGTAAGAGCCTTGCCAAGCCAAAAATTTACCGCCCAGGTAAAACGTATAGCAGGTGCGCTTGATGAAAAATTACGTGCCGAACGTTTAGAAATGGACGTTTACAATAAAGACAAAAAGCTGATCCCGCACATGTTTGCCGAAGTAAGTGTACCATTGCCTGCCGGCGACAGTACTTATGTTGTACCTAAAACAGCCGTAGCAACTTCGACCGAAAAGGTGTTTGTGATAAAAGTTGTTGATCATAAGGCCGTTTGGGTTGATGTTAAAAAAGGCCTGAGTAATGGCGATAGTATCGAGATCTTCGGTGGCGACCTGAAACCTGATGACAAGCTGGTAAAAGTAGCTTCAGACGAGATCAGGAACGGATCGACCTTGAAATATTAATAAATTGAAGTTCGATTAGATTCAGCCTTTTGGATAGTGCGAAGAGAAAAGAGCCCGAAAACTGAAAAGTTTTCGGGCTCTTTTTATGCGAGTGATTAAATTCCCCCCTTGAGAGTAATAGACCAGCATTAGACAATTAGAGAAATTTAAGGGCGGGGATTGAGCGATTCCCTCCCCTGGGAGGGTGTAGGGAGGGGTTTAAGCGAGATACCTAATCGTTATCAAGGCGTAGAAACACCTCCCTGCCAACACAGAATCCTAACGCACCCCTCCCAAGGGAGGGAACTGTCAATTCATGGGCCATTACTCTCGAGAGGGAAATCGCATAATCCCTGTTTCTTTTGTTCTATTTCCCCTCCGCCTGCAACTTCTTAATAATCCCCGTCCCCACAGCATCCGTACTTTCAGCAGCATTGGATAGTATAACCACTGCCAGTTTCTTATCAGCATTAAAAGCCAGGAAGCTACTGCTGCCGTAAGTGCCACCGTTATGGAAAATGTATTCTACACCATCAACCAAAATAATGTGCCAGCCGAGGGCTATTTTGGCATCTTTGCTGTAGGTGATTTGGTGGGTTAGCTCAAAAGCCTTTGATAGCTTGTCTGTACCATTTGCCATGTTTGCCTTTGCATATATCAGCAAATCATTTACCGTTGAATGGAGGGCCCCGCAGGCGGCAAGGGCGTTAAAATCCCAGGCTACTGTTGCATTACCGTATTGACTGTATACTTTGGTAAAATGGGGCAGTTGTAAAGCGCTTAAATGCTGTACTGTATTTTTCATCCCCAAGGGACTGCAGATCACTTCCTGCACCATCTGATCAAATGTTTTGCCGCTTACCTGTGATAGTATCATTCCTAATAAACCAACTCCCAAATTGGAGTATGCGTATTGTTCTCCTGGCTTACTGTTGAGTTTGCAGGTTTTTAGATAACTAAACAGTAGCCTTTTATTATAACTTTTATAGGGATTTGCTGCACTGGCAGAATCAAACTGAAGGTTTTCCGGGATCCTTGCCAACCCAGAAGTATGATTGCTTAGCGTTTGCAAAGTTATATCATTCAGTGCGACATTGGTTTTTACTGAATCGGGCAGGTATTGGGTTATGGGATCAGTTAACTTTACTTTGCCCTCGTTGGCGTAATAAGCCAGTAAAGTAGCGGTAAATGTTTTGGTAATAGAACCAATTTCGAAGATTGTATTGCCCGTTGGTAGCTGGTTATTGCCGCGGGCGGTTTCTCCGTAATTATAAGTGCTGATCTGTCCGTCTTTTAATATGCCTATGCTCAAACCTACTGTATTTACTTTTTGAATATACGGGCGGGCAATTTCATCAACCTGTTTATCCATTGGGTTGAGCAGTTTGTTGGAGGTAGGTACCTGTGTGGTTTTATCGGCTGTGACATCTTTAAATGGCTGAAACAGAAAAAGTTCAATTTTATTACCTGCATCGAGGCTCATAAGCAGTTGCAATGTTGCCGACTGAAATACCAGTTTGTAGGTACTTACTTTATTGTTAACAAAGCTGATTACCGTTGAACCTTTAATTTCATTTAAGGGGAACAATTGTTGCTCGGTAAGACTGCGGAACTGGCCCGCACTTACGGCATGCCTGAAATTAGGCCCGGTTAAGGTATAAATGGAGTCAGCTTGTTTGGCATTGAAGAATTTCTTCACCAGCACAAATACCGAATCGGTTTTGAACTGCTGATGGCTTTGGGCAAAGATTATGCCAGGGGAAAATAAAAGTAAGATAAAGCAGAACCTGAGTTTCATGAAATAATTCGTGTTTAATTAATGTCGTTTAGTCTTTATCCTGAAGGGAAAAGTTGACTTACGACTACTGACTTAAATATCCTGGTAATCTTTGGCAAAGTAATTATCGGCCAAAGGATCGGTTAGGCGCACAAAACGTTTCTCATTGTATTTCCATTTCATACGGAATATGATAACGGCAATACCGGCTCCGATGATATAATTAAAACCGATAAAAGCAAACATATCGCCGGGTTCGGCAAGTAATGTGTGCATGTCTTTGCCTTTGAAAATTAGCCAGGCTACACTTGTGATAAGGGATATTGCCAATCCGAAAATAAACCCGCCGTCGATGATACAATAGTTCCACATACCGCGTTGGCGCGAGTGCTCCCACTTTTTTACAAAGCTAATGTTGTCGATGTCCTCTTCGGTGAGGCCTTTGGCCTTAAGTTTTTCGGCCTGGGTTAATTTATACTGATAACGATAGTAACCCTGTACAAACGAGAACGGGAAAAATAAAAGAAAGATGATATTGTTGTGGTCGTAAAAATACAGTGCAACAATAACGGCAAGATAAACCAGTTCGGTTTTGTAAGTATGTTTCAGATATGTTTTAAAATTGAATTTCATATCTGAAACATGCGCTTATATGGTTGGTGTTTGTCCGGCCAGCAGGTAAAGTACAGCCATGCGTACGGCAACACCATTTTCTACCTGGTCGAGAATGATAGACTGTTTGCTGTCGGCCACATCGCTGGTGATCTCCACACCACGGTTAATAGGGCCGGGGTGCATCACAGTGATTTCTTTATCCAGCGAATCCAGAATGGTTTTGTTAAGCCCGAAAAGCATGGTGTATTCCCTTAGTGAAGGGAAATATTTAATATCCTGACGTTCCAGCTGAATGCGGAGCATATTGGCAACATCGCACCAATTAAGGGCTTTAATAAGGTTGTGTTCAACCTTTACACCTAACGAGCCTATGTATTTTGGAATAAGCGTGGTTGGGCCGCAAACCATTACTTCGGCACCCAGTTGTTTAAGGCAAAGGATGTTGGAAAGTGCCACGCGTGAGTGCAGGATATCGCCCACAATCACCACTTTTTTTCCAGCTACATCGCCGTATTTTTCACGGATAGAGAAAGCATCAAGCAAGGCCTGGGTAGGGTGCTCATGTGCACCGTCTCCTGCGTTTACGATTTGTGCTTTAACATGTTTTGACAGGAAGATCCCGGCGCCTGCGTACGGATGACGCATTACTACCATATCAACCTTCATAGCCAGGATGTTGTTTACTGTATCGATCAGCGTTTCGCCTTTGCTTACAGAGGATGATGAGGCCGCGAAGTTGATCACATCAGCCGAAAGCCTTTTTTCGGCCAGTTCAAATGATAAACGGGTACGGGTTGAGTTTTCAAAGAAAATATTAGCGATGGTAACATCCCGTAACGACGGCACTTTCTTGATCGGTCGGTTTAAAACAGATTTAAAGGTATCCGCAGTTTCAAATATCAGCTCAATATCTGCTTGGTTCAAATCTTTTATACCCAATAAGTGTCGTGTGCTCAGTCCTGCCATGTTATTTTGATTTCGGATTTCGGATGTTCGATTTCTGAATTTTTATTTTTATTCCGTCATTGCGAGGTACGAAGCAATCCCCGATTAGCAGAGACTTCTTGCATGATAGCTCTGTACAATTTGGGATTGCTTCGTACCTCGCAATGACGCTTTGTGTATATTATATTTTATTCCTGTACCTCTGAAACAAGAACGATCTTGTCCTCGCCGTCAGTATCCTTCCAGCTAACTACCACTTTTTGTGATGCGATAGAATCGACCTCGATACCCACATAATCGGCAGATACCGGGATGTGGCGCGAGTAACGGCGATCAACCAAAGCCAGTAGCTCTATTTTCTCCGGCCTGCCGAATGCCTGCATGGCATCCATAGCGGCGCGAATAGTACGGCCTGTCCACAGCACATCATCCATCATGATCACTTTTTTACCTTCAATAATAAAATCTATTTTTGTTTGATTAGGTACCAGTTGTGATTCGCGGCGGCGGAAATCGTCGCGGTAAAAGGTGATATCAAGATCGCCTTGCAGTATGTTTTTATCGGGAAGGATTTTTCTAAGTTCTTCTGCAACGCGTTTGGCTAAATAAATGCCACGCGGCTGAATACCAATTAATACTGTATTTGAAAAGTCGTTATGATTTTCAATTAACTGGCGACATAAACGTTGTATGGTAATTTGAAACTTTTGTCCGTCGAGCAGTGTTAGATTTTGCATCGTATGGGTGGATTTGGGCAAAAGTAATAATTTGTTTTCAAAAGCCCCCTCTAAATCTCCCCCGATAGGGGAGACTTTTTACAATTCAGTTATTCGGCAAGTTTTCTTAAAGTCAACATCGCCCTTTCTGCATCTTTTTTTCGCGACAAAAATATGATCATGATAATAAGCAGCTACTACGTTGCAGCTGATATTTTCATTGGCCAGCGCAGTTGCAAATACAGCGGTTAAACCAGGCGCTTCCAGTGATGAATGGATGGTTAAAGTGATCCAGGCGGCAATATAGCTGTATTCAAGATTTAGCTTATCGGCTGTTTCTTTTTTTAGAATGAGGGTTACGGCTTCCTGTTCTTTAAAAAAAAAGCTATGATAGCATCAGTGTTAATGTTACTTAATGATGATGTTGTGAAATAAACATAGTCACCTTCAT
Source organism: Mucilaginibacter rubeus (assembly GCF_014643835.1). Classification (GTDB taxonomy): domain Bacteria; phylum Bacteroidota; class Bacteroidia; order Sphingobacteriales; family Sphingobacteriaceae; genus Mucilaginibacter; species Mucilaginibacter rubeus. The sequence continues at coordinate 443,162 of NZ_BMKD01000003.1, forward strand.
TAATTACGGGTGTCATGTTTTTAAGTAGGGTATTGAGGTTGGTTTCGCCGGTGGTCATATCCCAAATATACAAAACTAACTCGCGCTCGTTTTTAACGAGTGCATAACACGGGTTTGCGTTTATAACGCCACGGGCAATACAATTGCCAAGCCCTATTAAGCGCTCATTGCAAATGAGCGCAATAAAATAAAAGGGAAACAAAAAGCCCCTCCGGATAACCAAAGGGGCTTATATAATTGCTTAAGCTAAAATTATGCTTCTTCTTCAGAGCTGTTAGCAGCAGGTGCAGCCTTGCGGGCTTTGTTTTCAGCACCTTCCATTTGCTCTTTTAACTGAGCTAATACGCTAAGATCGCCTAAAGTTGATTTTTCAACAGAATCTTTCACTTTTTTCACCGCGTTAGTAGCAGCTTTTGCTTCTTTTTTACGGTTTTCAAATTCCTGTACGCGGGCATCAGCGCGGGCTTCTTCCCAGATACGTGAGTGTGAAATAACGATACGTTTGTTTTCTTTGTTAAATTCAATGATTTTGAATTCAGCAGCTTCTTCAGCTTTTAAGCTCTTACCGTCTTCTTTAACTAAGTGTTTGGTTGGCGCAAAGCCTTCAACACCGTAAGGTAAAGCTACGATAGCACCTTTGTCGGTTACTTTGATAACAGTACCTTCATGGATCGAGTCGATAGTGAAGATAGTTTCAAAAGTATCCCAAGGGTTTTCTTCAAGCTGTTTGTGGCCTAAGCTCAGTTTGCGGTTTTCAACATCAAGCTCAAGTACAACCACGTTTAATTTTTCACCAACTTTAGTGAATTCGTTAGGGTGGTTAACTTTTTTAGACCAAGAAAGGTCAGAGATGTGGATTAAGCCGTCGATGCCGTCTTCCAGTTCAACAAATACACCAAAGTTGGTCATGTTTTTAACTGTAGCTACGTGCTGAGTACCAACTGCGTACCTTTCAGCAGCGTTTTGCCATGGATCAGGAGTTAATTGTTTAACACCTAGTGACATTTTGCGCTCTTCGCGGTCTAAAGTCAATACCTGAGCTTCGATCTCGTCACCAACTTTCAGGAATTCCTGAGGGTTACGCAGGTTTTGTGACCATGACATTTCTGATACGTGGATCAAACCTTCAACACCAGGGATGATTTCAAGGAATGCACCGTAATCAGCAACGGTAACGATTTTACCTTTCACTTTTGAACCAACCTGAATGTCTTCAGAAAGGCTTTGCCAAGGGTGAGGGGTTAATTGTTTCAAGCCAAGAGCGATACGTTTTTTCTCGTCATCAAAGTCAAGCACAACAACGTTGATTTTTTGATCCAATGCCAAAATTTCGCGTGGGTGCTCAATACGGCCCCATGAAATATCTGTAATGTGCAGTAAGCCGTCAACACCACCAAGGTCAATGAATACACCAAAGTCGGTAATGTTTTTAACGGTACCTTCCAATACCTGACCTTTTTCAAGGCGAGCAACAATTTCAGTTTTTTGGTTTTCCAGATCGTCTTCGATAAGCACTTTGTGCGATACCACAACGTTCTTGAATTCGTGGTTGATTTTAACAACTTTGAATTCCATAGTTTTACCTACATACACATCGTAATCCCTGATAGGTTTGATATCGATCTGTGAGCCAGGTAAGAAGGCTTCAACGCCCATAATGTCAACAATTAAACCACCTTTAGTACGGCTCTTAACAAAACCGGTGATGATTTCATCGTTATCAAGGGCTGAATTAATGCGCTCCCATGATTTTTGAGTTTTTGCACGTTTGCGTGAAAGTACTAACTGACCGTTAGCATCTTCCTGCGATTCAACAAAAACGTCAACTTTGTCACCGATCTTCAGATCAGGTGTGTCACGGAATTCTGATACTGATACTAAACCGTCTGATTTGAAACCTACGTTAAGTACAACATCTTTGTTGTTAACGTTAACAACAGTACCGGTGATGATTTCGCCTTTGGTGATAGAGCTGAAAGTTCCATCATACAATTTCTCAAATTTCTCACGGTCGTCATCGCTGTAGTTACCAAATTTTTTGTCGTCAGCATCCCAGTCGAAATCTTCGCTTGGTGTAGCCGCGATTTTTGATTTGATCTCTTCAATTGATATTGAATCAGCTTCTGATTCAATAGTTTCTTTTTCGCCAGCCGCTTTAACTGTACCCAGTTCAGCTTCTTTCGCTTTTAATTCTTTTTCTGCTTCTTGTTTTTTTGCCATTAAATAATTTTTCTCCTTTTCCCAATTTGTTAATTGGGACTGCAAAGGTACGGATATATTTTATTGAAAAAAGAAATTTTTTAATGTTAATTGCTTATATTCAGGCAATTTTAGGTCAGAAACGAGTTAGAATAACTTTTGATACTAATTGCCACTCTTGTAAGTCTTAATATTAAGGCCAGTTAACAAATAATTATTGCCTTTTCATAGTGTATTCTACTTCTCCCCGGTATATAGAGGAACTGCCAGAAAAATGTATGACCAGGCTTGAGCTTGTAATTTTTTTTATAGCATACCGAGTGGCCTTTTGGTCAATATCCCTTTTTACAAATAAGCTATCGCCAGCAATTTGATATTTGCCATATTCAAAAAGCCCATTACGATCTTGGGGGTTTTCAATGAATGTGCCATCGACTTTAAATTCAAAATAACTAAGCGGGTCAAGCGTAGTGGTATAATCACGATGATCAGTCAATTTATCATTAGTGTAATCATCATAGGTTTGCTCAACCCAATACCATTTTCCTATTATCGATGCGGTCTCCTTCTTGTCTTTTTTACAGGAGTAGGTTAAAATTGAATATACCGATAACAGTATGCAGATTGTTTTTTTCATTGAGATAAGGTTTTTTAACCAGTAAATATAAAGACAAACTTTAATTTGCGTTGAGTTTATTTTCTATCTCTTGAAAAATCTGCATAAAATCATTCAGCATTTCCTCGCGGTAACTGCTCAATATTTCATCCATGATCACCTCCTGCTCTGGTGTGAATGGGTTTTTCCAAACGCGCATACAGATCCGTTTTAATGCATAGGCAATCTGGTGCGTTTCGGCATAAGTATGCAGATACTGGCTTTTTTTAAAACCTTCATAAAATTTAAAGAAAACGGCAGTATCCTCAAGCCCGGCAAAGGTTAAAAAGCTTTTTATTTTATCGTCCTGACAACCTTCTAAATGGTCGTAAAATTCAGTGACACTTATTTTGCCAGTGGTCAGCAGCAGGTTATCAATAATTAACTCAAGTGCGATGTGCCCTAAAAAAAATGGTTTTACCGGCGAGTTTATTAAGGCCGGGGCTAACAACTTTTTAAGCTCATGCGAACGGGTGGTGAAAAAAGCAGATGAGTGAAAATACCGGTCGACATCAAGGTGTTTGTTCCATCCTGCTATGATCGAATTAACCTTGTTATCAGTGTGGTGCAGTTTTTCGGGATGAAGGATGATGTTTTTATCGGCGTTTTTCAGCAGGTCGGGCAGCACCGTTCCCAGCACGTGGTAACAGTTGGTCGTATCCCTGTCGAAATAAAAATGCGATAAAAAATTCATAAGCCTTGCCTTGCAAAATACCCGGTTTTGCTCAAGATACGAAATATAAGTAATTATTTGAAACAGATTTTACCTGTAGTTAACCTATATAAGCACGGATTTTTTCACGAATAGATAATTAAATCGAATTACACGAATTTTTCAAAGGGGGTATCTGCAATTAGTGAAATTCGATTCAATTAGTGAAAATTAGTGTATCAATTTCATTTATATTTGCACCTTTTTGAAACAGAACTTGATATGAACTTTGTTGAAGAATTACGCTGGCGCGGCATGCTGCATACCGAAATGCCGGGAACCGAGGATATGTTAAATAAAGGTATGGCTTCGGGGTATATCGGGTTTGATCCAACTGCCGATTCATTGCATGTTGGTCACCTTACCCAGATCATGACCCTGATCCACTTTCAGCGTTCAGGTCATAAACCATATGCTTTGGTTGGTGGGGCTACCGGCATGGTAGGCGATCCGTCGGGCAAATCTGCCGAGCGTAATTTATTATCAGAGGATGTGCTGCAGCACAACCTGGAAGCCGTAAAAAAGCAGCTTACCCGTTTCCTCGATTTTAATACCGGTGTCAACAGTGCCGAAATGGTAAATAATTACGATTGGTTCAAAAACTTTACTTTTCTTGATTTTATCCGTGATGTGGGTAAACACATTACGGTTAACTATATGATGGCCAAAGATTCGGTGAAGAAACGTTTGGAAGGCGACACAGGTATGTCGTTCACAGAGTTTACTTACCAGTTGGTACAGGGCTATGATTTTTACTACTTATGGAAGCACCATAACTGCTCATTGCAAATGGGTGGCAGCGATCAATGGGGAAACATTGTTACCGGTACTGAGCTAATCCGTCGCAAAGATAGCGGTGAGGCTTTTGCCTTAACTACCAACCTTATCAAAAAAGCTGATGGTACCAAGTTTGGAAAAACAGAAAGCGGAGCAGTGTGGCTTGATGCCGAACGCACCTCGCCATACCAGTTTTACCAGTTTTGGTTAAACACCACCGATGTTGACGCTAAGTCATATATCCGCATTTTTACTCTGCTTGATCGTGAGGTTATTGAAGCGATGGAGGTTGAGCATGATGCTGCACCACATACCCGAGTATTGCAGAAAGCACTGGCTAAGGATATCACCATCCGTGTGCATAGTGAGGCCGAATACGAAAAGGCAATAAAATCATCAGAGTTTTTATTTGGGAATATCGGGATTGAGTTTTTGAATGAGCTTAGCGATGCGGAAGTGTTAGACTTATTTGCCGGTGTACCTAATTATAATATAGCATTGAGTGAACTGGAGCAGGGCATTAATGCTGCTGATCTTTTAGCTGCTAAAACAGCTGTTTTTGCCTCAAAAGGCGAGGCTAAAAAGATGATACAAGGTGGTGGTGTTGCTATCAATAAAGTCAAAATAGGTACTGCCGATGATGTTTATAATGCAGATGCTTTGATTGGCGGTAAATTCATCGTAGCTCAAAAAGGTAAGAAGAACTATTTTTTGATAATAGCAGAATAAACTCTTAACCAGACTTACGAAGTTTCCAAAACTTCGTAAGTCTTAAAATCACAGGTCAATAACTTAATGAACAATGACTCAGTGATAAAAAGCGATAGGTTAAAACTTATCGCTTTTTTGTTGGCTTGATATTTGTAAATGCGACAAATGGTAGTTATATTTGGATAAATGTCAAAAAAGGTTTTCCATAAACAAAACGCAGCTGAAGCTAAAAAATTGGATAAATCTCCTATAGATAAGCTTTTAGGCGATTTGGAAATAACGGTAGAGAAAGAAGTTAGAATTGGCAAAAAAGTAGCTAATGAGTCGACAGAATCTATTGAAGATCAGCTTCGCAAATCACGAGAGCGTATTATGCGGTTGAAAGACCTCAGTATGAAATTGCGTGCCATTAATGCTGAAGAATTACAAGCTGTACCTGCTTATAGATCGAGCAAAATAGACTTTGAGCAAGATATAGTTGTAAAAAATAAGTCAAATCAATCAAATTCAGATGCTTTGTCTGACATTAATAATTTAAGTGATTTTGATATTATCAGTCTTGCACGTAAAGGGATCGCTAAAAGCGCTTTGCTTTCCTTCGCAAAAAAAATCTCCCTAAACATCCAGGAGCTCGCCAATATATTACATATCTCTGAGCGTACTTTACAACGCTACGAGGATGACGCCATTATCAAAACCGAGTACGCCGAAAAGGCTATTGAACTTGCACGGCTTTATACCCGCGGCGAGGAGGTTTTTGAATCGATGGATAAATTCAAGATTTGGGTTAAAACGCCATCGGTAGTTTTCAGGGGCGAGGCACCTGTAACTATCCTGGATACATCAGCCGGCTTCGATATGGTTTTTAAAGAGCTTGGCCGTATAGAGCACGGTATTTTTGCCTGATGATACTTTACCGTATTACCAAATGCAATTATGCTGCCGACCTGAGCGGCACTGGGGCTCGCTTGTATGGAGGTAGGTGGAATAGTGAAGGTAAGCCGATGCTTTATCTTGCTTCATCCCGGTCGTTAGCAGTGCTTGAGGTTTTGGTACATTTAGATCCGCTGATAATTCCGGGAAATTATTGTCTTACTGAAATAGAAGTTCCCGATAGTAAAATAATTACTGTTGAGGTTGAACAGCTACCTGCGGATTGGCGGGATATCACCGGGCCGGTAATTTTGCGCGAGCTTGGAGATGCTTTTCTGAAAAAGCAGGAATACTTATTAATGAAAGTACCCTCATCAATTGTACCTGCCGAGTTTAATTATCTGCTTAATCCTTTGCATTCCGATGCCTTTAATATTAAACTTTTAAAAAGAGAGCCTTTTAGTTTTGACAGGCGGCTTATTTAGTCATTAAGTCATTTTGATAAATCGTCATTAGTAGTTGAGGGGCGGCAGTTGTTGTATTGCAGCTAACCATGCTAAAGAAAAAAGCCACCAGTTACATAACTGGTGGCTTTTAATATCTCCTTTAAATTTTTTGATTAACCTAAGTATGATTTCAGGATCTTGCTCCTTGAAGTATGGCGCAAGCGTTGCAAGGCTTTGTCCTTGATCTGGCGCACACGCTCGCGGGTTAAATTAAACTTCTCACCAATTTCCTCTAATGAAAGCGGATGGTTGGTGCCTAAGCCAAAGAACAATACAATGATCTCGCGCTCGCGCTCAGTTAAGGTTGATAGTGAACGTTTGATCTCTTCAGATAATGACTCATTGATCAGGATCGAATCGGTGTTTGGTTCCTGGTTTTCCAGTACATCAAGCAATGTATTCTCTTCACCCTGTACAAACGGTGCATCCATTGATACGTGGCGACCAGAGTTACTCAGTGTGTCGGAGATCTTATCAACAGTGGTCTCCAATATATCAGCAAGTTCTTCAGGCGATGGTTCGCGCTCGTACTCCTGTTCAAGTTTTGAAAAAGCCTTGCTGATCTTACTTAATGAACCTACCTGGTTAAGCGGTAAACGCACAATACGCGATTGCTCGGCAATAGCCTGCAATATTGACTGGCGGATCCACCATACAGCATATGATATAAATTTAAAGCCTTTGGTTTCATCAAAACGCTTGGCGGCTTTAATCAGGCCGAGGTTACCCTCGTTAATTAAATCGCCCAGTGTGAGGCCCTGGTTTTGGTATTGTTTAGCAACAGATACAACAAAGCGAAGGTTAGTTTTGGTTAAACGCTCCAATGCCGCCTGGTCGCCCTCGCGGATCTTTTGCGCTAAAATTACTTCTTCTTCGGCGGTTATTAGGTCTACCTTACCAATCTCGTGCAGATATTTATCAAGCGATTGCGACTCGCGATTGGTAATGGATTGCGTTATTTTGAGTTGTCTCATCTATTTAATAAACCTCTCTATTCGTTATATTCTGAATAGAACGTGCAAAGCTAATATTTTGTTTCTAAAATAAAACATATAAATCAGAAATAGCAATACCAGTGTAAAATTTTATATTCAAAATTTTAAATTTATGTATATCGCATAAAATTTATTGTAAAACAATGAATTTATTTTGTTATTTAATAAATATTGTTTTTATTTGAATTGAATTAATATTGTAGTGTAATGAAAAAGGTACGTGCCCTGCAAATACTTGTTTATATAGTGTTTGGTTTGTTTGTTTTTCAGAATATGGCTGCCGATTTCTGGCAGGGGTTTAAGGATGGATACAATGATGGAATAGGTACAATAGATGGCGCTAAAAGATACGGTCCAACATTGCAAGCCACTATTGACGGAAGCTTCATTTCGCAAAAAAATGGGGGCGAAATGAAGATAGGTGAAAACTATACTTTAAAGAATATAATTATAAACAGTGATATAGTAGTTAATAATGATAATATATCTGTAAGCTGGCCATTAAACGCGATTGAAACTGGGCTGATACTTATTACAACTCTGATAGTAATAAGAATAGCCTATCTTATTAATAAGGTTATTGTAAATATTGTAGAGGGTACTTTATTTGAGCAGCGATGTATTAGGCTGATCAAAAGCACAGGGATGCTGTTATTGCTGTTTACATTGACTGATTATATAGGGCAGCAGGTATCCTATCAGGTGTTAATAGCTAAATTGCATGTGCCGCTAAAAATCATCAATACATCGGCGTTTAATTTTGGCACGCTGGTATTTGCTATCTTGATATTTATCCTGGCCGAAGCATTTAAGCAAGGGGCGAGGCTTAAAGAGGAGCAAGCTTTAACTATTTAAGTCATGCCGATAATAGTAAATCTTGATGTGATGATGGCAAAACGAAAAATGTCATTAAATGAACTGAGCGACAGGGTAGGGATCACCATATCAAACCTTTCTATCCTAAAAACAGGCAAGGCGAAAGCCATCCGTTTTGAAACACTCGAAGCCATATGTAAGGCGCTTGACTGCCAGCCGGGGGATATTCTGGAATACAGGTGAAAGGTGAAAGGTGAAAGGTGAAAGGTGAAAGGTGAAAGGTGAAAGGTGAAAGGTGAAAGGTGAAAGGTGAAAGGTGAAAGGTGAAAGGTGAAAGGTGAAAGGTGAAAGGTGAAAGGTGAAAGGGATTATGTTAAATAGAGGTTCTCAAATCTCGTCTATGTTCTCCGCGGCCCGTTCTTATTAATAAACCGATAATCCGGCAAATCGTATAAATTCTGGTTCAGACAAAAAAAGCCGCCCTCAACAGGCGGCTCTCTTTATTAACTATAAAAACTATTAAACGCTTTTTTCTACTTTAACAACCATATGGATGCTCATAGGTTGTTTGTTCATTTCTTTTTGGATTCTTGCGCTGGTTGCAGCCGGATGGCTGTTCAGGTGCGGGGCAATAACCAGTGAAACTATCGACATTAACTTAATAAGGATGTTCATGGATGGGCCTGAAGTATCTTTAAACGGATCACCTACAGTATCACCTGTTACTGATGCTTTGTGCGGTTCTGATTTTTTGTAGAAGATCTCGCCATTGATATCACAGCCTTTTTCAAATGATTTTTTGGCGTTGTCCCATGCACCACCTGCATTGCTTTGGAAAATCCCCATCAATACACCCGATACGGTAACACCGGCCAGCAAGCCGCCTAACACTTCGGGGCCAAAGGCAAAACCGATGATAATAGGGGTGATCAGTGCGATTAAACCAGGGGCAACCATTTCGCGGATCGACGCTTTGGTGGAGATAGCCACACATTTTTCGTATTCTGGTTTACCCTCGTAAGTCATGATACCCGGAATTTCGCGGAACTGGCGCCTAACTTCTTCTACCATGGCCATAGCCGCCCTGCCCACCGCCGCAATAGCTAAAGCAGAAAAAATGAACGGAATCATTCCGCCAACAAACAGACCTGCCAGTACGTTGGCCTTATAAATATCAATATGTTCAATACCTGCAACACCCACAAAAGCCGCAAATAAAGCCAGTGAAGTTAATGCTGCCGAAGCAATAGCAAAACCTTTACCGGTAGCGGCCGTAGTGTTGCCAACAGCATCCAGGTTGTCGGTACGGTGACGAACCTCTTCGGGCAGGCGGCTCATTTCGGCAATACCCCCGGCATTATCCGCAATTGGCCCAAAAGCATCTATCGCCAGTTGCATGGCCGTTGTTGCCATCATACCGGCAGCGGCAATAGCTACACCATATAAACCGGCAAAATAATATGACCCATAAATACCCGATGCCAAAACAAGAATAGGCAACACGGTTGATTCCATGCCTACAGATAAACCACCAATAATATTGGTAGCGTGACCGGTTGACGACTGCCTGATAATGCTCAATACCGGTCGTTTACCCATGGCGGTGTAGTACTCGGTTATAATCGACATTAAAGTACCTACTACCAGGCCAACCAATATCGATCCAAAAACACCGTTTTTTGTAAAAGGTATCACGTCAGTTTTTACCACCCCGTTAACTTCATCACGCACCATGTGAAATTCGCCCGAAGGCAACATCCATTGTACAACAAAATATGTAGCTATAGCAGTTAGTATAATTGATGCCCAGTTACCTATGTTCAATGCTTTTTGCACACTGTCGGTTTCAGATTTGATTTTCACCATAGCCGCGCCCACTATCGAAAATATCAAGCCAAGGCCGGCAATTACCATTGGCAGCAATACGGGGGCAATACCACCAAAATTATCGTGCGATACAATCTCGCGTCCCAATACCATGGTAGCAAGCATGGTGGCTACATACGAGCCAAAAAGGTCGGCACCCATACCGGCAACATCGCCTACGTTATCACCTACGTTATCTGCAATGGTGGCCGGGTTGCGCACGTCATCCTCGGGGATACCGGCTTCAACTTTACCAACAAGGTCGGCACCTACGTCGGCCGCTTTTGTGTAAATGCCGCCGCCAACACGGGCAAACAGAGCTATGGATTCTGCACCTAATGAAAAACCGGCTAAAACGTCAAGCGCTTTTGCCATGGCTTCGCCGTTAACACTGCTGCCTGCTACTTTAACAACATAAAACTGATAAAAAACAATAAAAAGCGATCCTAAACCAATAATGGCCAAACCGGCAACGCCTAAGCCCATTACTGTTCCGCCGGTGAATGATACTTTTAATGCCTGTGCCAAACTGGTGCGTGCAGCCTGTGTAGTACGTACGTTAGCTTTGGTAGCAATACGCATCCCCAGATAACCTGCAAAGGCAGATAGAAACGCGCCTATCAGAAATGATATGGCAATAACAGGACTTGAAGTGGTAACCGTTGTGCCCGACCATGCCAGCAAAATACCGGCAACCACAACAAAGCCGCCTAATATTTTCCATTCGGCACGTAAAAAGGCCATAGCGCCATCGGCAATGTAACCGGCGAGTGTGGCCATGTCGCCGTCACCGGCGTTTTGTTTGGTAACCCAGGCGGCTTTAATAGCCATAACAAGGATCCCGATAAGCCCCAAAACAGGAATTAAATAAATTAAATAATTGTTCAGAAAATCCATATCACAAATTTGGTTTAATAAAGTAGTACTGCTTGGTTTAACAGTGTGTAATAACAATTGGTGATTGCAAAATAGTAATTTTATTTATTTACTATAGTGATCGTTAATATTAAAGTTTTTTGAATAGTTTAGAGATTTAAACCCTAAAACAATATATGGCGAAAAACTCATCGCAACCAAAAATGAAACATGAGCTTAGCTTGCTGGACGGTACCATGCTGGTATCAGGATCCATGATAGGCTCAGGTATTTTTATTGTTAGTGCAGATATTACCCGTAACGTAGGCTCGGCAGGCTGGCTGATAGCTATCTGGGTTATCACCGGTTTCATGACCCTTACCGCGGCCCTTAGCTACGGCGAATTGAGCGGTATGTTTCCCAAAGCTGGCGGCCAATATGTTTATTTAAAAGAGGCTTACAACAAGCTCATCGCTTTTTTATATGGTTGGAGCTTTTTTGCAGTGATCCAAACAGGTACTATTGCGGCGGTAGGGGTGGCCTTTAGTAAGTTTGCTGCTTATTTGATTCATCCGCTTAGCGAGGAGAACATTCTTTTTCAACTCGGTTTCTTAAAGATCAGCGCCGCTCAGTTGATGTCAATTTTCATCATTGTATTACTTACTTATATTAATACCAAAGGAGTAAAAAGTGGCAAACTTATCCAAACCACATTCACACTTACCAAGCTTTTAAGTTTGTTTGGTTTGATCATATTTGGTTTTGTAGCGCTAAAGCCTGAAATATGGCATGCCAACTGGAGTAACGCCTGGGATATTCATAACCTTAAAGCGGATAATACAACTGTTAGTCTTACCCTTGCTGCTGCCATGGGTGCTATTGCAGCTTCGATGGTAGGTTCGATATTCAGTAGTGATGCATGGAATAGCGTAACCTTTATAGCAGGTGAAATGAAAAACCCTAAAAGGGATGTTGCCCTAAGTCTTGGTTTAGGGACTTTAATAGTAACTATCATTTACGTATCAGCTAACGTTGCTTATACTGGCGTGCTATCTATGCATGATATCGCAACTGCCGATAAAGACCGTGTTGCTGTAGCTGCATCGCATATCATATTTGGTAATCTCGGTACTTATATCATTGCAATAATGATCATGATATCAACTTTTGGCTGCAATAACGGCCTGATACTTTCGGGTGCAAGGGTTTATTACACTATGGCAAAAGATGGGTTATTCTTTAAACAAACAGGTGAATTAAATAAATCTGGCGTGCCCGAGTTTGGTTTATGGATTCAGGCCGTGGTAGCTTCGATACTTTGCCTAAGCGGCCGTTACGGTGATTTGTTGGATATGATATCCTTTGTAGTGGTTATTTTTTATGTTCTTACCATCTTCGGCATTTATATTCTGCGGAGAAAACATCCAAATGCTGAGCGCCCTTATAAAGCATTGGGATACCCAATTTTGCCTGCCATATACATTATTATGGGACTGATATTTTGTGTATTGTTGATCATTTACAAACCGCAGTTTACCTGGCCGGGCTTAATTATTGTATTGATTGGTGTGCCCATATATTATATTTCGCAACGGAACGTTAAAAAACAGGATGAGGCGCTTACTGGTAATTAGTTTTTTATTTATAGGAGAGTCTGTTGCGGCGCAAACGCTTCAGCAAAAAATATCAAATGCTTTTGGGAGGTTGCAGGCGGATAGCCAGTGCAATTATGCTTCAGTATCATTAACCGTACTTGATGCCAAAACCGGGGAACAGGTGTTTGGCGGTAACCCTAACATGGGTTTGGCTACCGCCTCAACGCTTAAAACCATTACCAGTATTACGGCTTTTAATATTTTAGGTCCCGATTTTCAATATCAAACGCAATTGGGTTATACCGGTGAGATTGGGGCCGATGGCACCCTGACCGGCGATATCGTCATTAAAGGTGCCGGCGACCCAACCCTGGGCAGCTGGCGTTATGAGCAAACCAAAGAGGGGCATGTATTGGCCCTTATGGCCGACGCCTTGCGAAAGGCCGGGATCAAAAAAGTTAACGGCCGCATCATTGGCGATGACAGCATCTTCGGTACACAATCCATCCCCGAAGGCTGGATCTGGCAGGACATCGGTAACTATTACGGAGCCGGTACATCGGGTCTTTGCTGGCGCGAAAATCAATTTGATATAAAGCTGCGTACGGGTGCGGTTGGTAACCCGGTTGGCATATCACGTACTGTTCCGCTGATGCCATACCTTGCATTTAAAAGCGAGTTGACAAATGGTTCTGCCGGCTCAGGCGATAATGCTTATGCTTTTTTACCGGTTGGCAGTAAAGTAATATATCTGCGCGGAACTTATGCTGTTGATCAGGAGAAAAAAAGTATTTCGGCCGCTGTCCCTGATGCTGCTTATGATGCTGCGTTGCGGCTCAATGATACGCTGAGGAGTTTAGGTATCATTATCGGTAATGAGCCGGAGTCAGCCAATACTTTGAGCGCTAAAAACCTGCCATTGCCTGTAAATGCTAAAAATCTGGCAACTATATCATCACCAACTTTAAGCAAAATAATTTACTGGCTTAACCAGAAAAGTATTAACCTGTACGCCGAGCAGTTACTCAAAACCATAGCCTGGAAACAGGGACGCAAGCCTACAACGGCAAATGGTGTGGATGAGGTACAAAAGTTTTGGGCGGCCAAAGGTATAGATACCCGCAGCATGAATATTTACGACGGCAGCGGCCTTTCGCCCGGTGACAGGGTAACTACGTTAACGCTGGCCCGCATCCTGCAATCGGCAAAGAAGGAAAGCTGGTTTGCTGATTTTTATACAAGTCTGCCGGTTTATAATGATATGAAAATGAAAAGCGGCAGCATCAATAATGTGTTGTGTTATGCCGGTTATCAAACCAAAAACGGCCGAGAGCTTTGTTTTTCTATCATGGTTAATAATTTCAGCGGCCCGAACAGGAGTATAAAGGAGAAAATGTTTAGGGTGTTGGATGAATTGAAATAGGTCCCTGCCCCCTGAGAGGATTTTTATATCAACTTTTATTCTATTGGTAAACACCTTAACTTTATTGGAACCGTAATATCGAACTGATAATGAAAAGTTATAAACTTATTTTCCTTGCAGCACTGTCATTTGCGGCCTGCAAAAGCGAAACCAGCTCAAATGATGATGTCCAATCCATCAAATTTAAGTTCACCGAGCTTGGCCGCGAAACACAGTTCAGGATCACCTGCGATAAGTTTGATTATTACTTCCCCGAAGGGAAAGAAAAAAACTTTAATAAAAAGCCGGGCGTTGATAGTGTAATGCAATTGCTAACCGGTATGAAAATGGTGAGTGACGGTACAGAACCGGACGTGCGCGGGAAGATCTATATTACACACACTACCAAAACCGTTGATACCGTATGCGTTGGCGCTAAAGTACTCAGCTACAAAGGTACAACTTATGAAACGCCACAGGAGCTGTTGGTGTTGATACAAAAATAGGTTGCACAGGGGTGCAAATGGTTTGTTGTAATCAAGTCATTGCTCAGTGAATGAGCAGGATCATCTAAAAATAGCAGCGGTCAGTTTTTCATTTTGGCCAGCCGTTCGGGCGAAAGCACGGTGATCTGGCTCCCTTTTTTATCGATTAGGTTTTCATCTTTAAAATCGGTAAGGGTACGGCTCACAGTTTCAGTTGCCACACCGGCCATAGCAGCAAGGTCTTCCCGCGAAATTTTGAAATCCCCACCCTGCTGTTTATGCAGTCGCACCAGGGTATCGGCCATCCTTTTTCGTACTGAGTTATACGCAAGCTGCAATAATTGCTCTTCCCTGTCGCGGATATGATTAGAAAGCAGTTTGATAAACTCACGCGCAATATCTGGGTATAAATTGAGCAGGTTGTCCAATTGATCTTTCGGGATCAGGCACAGCTGGCTATCCTCCAGGGTGGTTGCTGTATCTGTGTAAGCCTCGTTCGAGAGCATGGCATTTACCCCAAGGTATTCCTCGGCAGAGTGGATGGCGGTCATCAACTCACGGCCATCGTTTGCCAGTTTAACGGTTTTAACTCTGCCTTTCAATATCAGGTACAAGCCATTCCCCTTATCACCATCGTAATAAATTACCTGGTCTTTTTTAAACAGGCGTACCTTGCGTTCGCTAATAATACGTTTAAGTTCGGTGAGACCGCTATTCTTCGATACAATTGAGTTTAGGTTTTCGAGCGATTGACTATAAAAGCTTTGCTGGGCAGTTTTTTTCCTGAGCCTGCTTTCAATGGCGTTTAGCAGTTCAATATCATCAAAAGGCTTGGTTAAGTAATCATCGGCACCCATTTCCATGCCTTTGCGTTGGTCAATCCGTTCGGCCTTTGCGGTTAAAAATATAAAAGGTATGGCGGCGGTTTCGGGATTTTTATTCAGCATAAATAAAACGCCATAACCATCAAGCTCGGGCATCATGATATCGCAAAGTATTACATCTGGCAGGTTGTTAACGGCCAGTTCAATACCGGTTTTACCATTATCGGCTTCAAATACCGTGTAACCGGCCAACCCCAGTATTTCTACCACGTTTTCGCGGATATCGTTGTTATCTTCGATGATCAGGATTTTTTGGTTCATGATGCGGAAAATGAAATGGTGAATGAAGTACCCTCGTTTACGTTACTTTGAAAATCAACCCTGCCGTTCATAAGGGCAGTGTACCGGGCCACAATATTAAGGCCTAAACCGGTACCCGCGATATTGCCTGTATTGTGCGCTCTGAAAAATGCCTCAAATAAATGCTTCTGGTCGCTTTCGGGAATGCCTATGCCATTATCTTTTACAGTAATGGAACAGCCGGAAGCATTTATTTCAGTACTAAATTCAATAAAGCTGTCTTCGCCCGAATATTTGATGGCGTTTGTGATGAGGTTGATGATGCAGTTTTTGAGCAGGTTAATATCGAGGTAAACCATACTATCTGTACCTGTATGCTGATAAAGGATATTTTGGTTTTGCTTGGCCATAATCTGCATTTCTTCAGTTAGCTCTTCGGCCAGCTTAACCAGGTCAAACCTGGTGTATGATGGTTCAATACGGCCGGCTTCCAGTTTTTCGAGCGAGAGAAAATCATTCAGAATGGTAGTGAGGTTGCCAACGGCATTTTTGATTTTATTAACATGCTTGCTAATCTGCAGGCTGTGCAAAGGCTCGGCATATTTATCAATAAGCGAGGCCGATAATTGAACAGCGCTTAGTGGCGTACGAAACTCATGCGATGCCATGGAAACAAAACGGCTTTTCAATTGTCCCAGTTCTTTCTCTTTTTCGAGGGACTGGCTCACTTCTTCTTTGGCTTTTTGCAGTTCGAGAACAAATTGTTTTAAGGAGAGCGTGCGTTCCTCTACCACTTCCTCCAGGTGTGATGTGTATTCCTTTAGCTTGTCCTCTGCTTCCTTCTCACGGCTAAGGTCGTGTATAAAACCGGCATATATTTTACGCCCCGAAAAATTTACGTCACTAACCCCAAGTCTGAACGGGAATTGGGTGCCGTCTTTACGCAAGCCTGTTACTTCACGACCTATACCAATGATATGTGGTTTACCGGTAGTTTGATATCGATTGATATAATGATCATGTTCCTGCCGGTATGGCTGGGGCATCAGTATCGATACATTTTTGCCGATAACTTCATGAGGCTCATATTGAAATAACCTGCAGGCCGAAGGATTGATAGATTCGACAATCCCCCGTTCATCGATAGTAATAATGCCATCGATAGCATTTTCAATAATGGCTTTTAATAAGGCAGTATTTTCCATAGATGAAGGTTGAAAGATTTATCAGCTTTTGCAAATATCAAATTTGATATGGATTTTTTACGCCTAAAGATGGTATATCTTAATTAAAATTGAAATTAGGCCTGTTTTGTAAGAGGAAAGTTACCGGTAGTTAACTTTGAGTTTATCTGCTTAGACGTTATTTGCGGCTTGTTAAAAAGCAGCTTAATGAAAAGACTCCTGCTACTAACCATGCTTGGATTAGGCGGTATAAGTGCCTTCGCGCAAACCCAGGCCCCTGTTAAAAATGGCCCGACAGATTATATAAAGATTAAAAACTACGGCCTGCTGACTTTACTTGAGCAGGATGCCGAAGTAAGCACTTTACTTAAAAACGATCCTGAACTGGCACAGCTCACTCAGAAAAAGCTAAGCGCCCTTAGCACTTCCCTCACTGATTGTAAAGACGCGGCGTGCTTAGTAACTGCGGCAAAACTAACTGATGATGACATCAAAACCGTAAGCGACCGGCTTGCAGCACTATATAAAACAGGTAACGCGCTTAACAGGATGGTTAAATCGAAACTGATCCCATCGGGTCTTTACAGCTTGTATAAAAAGCTATCGCCCGAGCAATTGCTTATAAAAGCATGGGAGCAGGACGCAGGTAGCATCAATTACACTATTGGCGTTTATGCTGAAGGCAAAAAGCCTAATTATCCGCAGATAGACTCTATCAGCTACAATATTAAATCGAGAGCATATTTTACGCTAATGTATGATGCTTCTGCTACATTGTTAGGTGATATTAAAGGAACAAAGCTGTTTTTTGAACCCGCTATGCAGGCAGCCCTGCTCTATCTGCAGATCAACGAAAGGCAGGACCCTGCCAATTACGAGCCAATGGAGCTAAACGCAAACAAAGCTGCCGTAACCCGTATCAAAACCATTAAATGGGCCGATTATCCTTATTCAAATATTCTTGTACCTGGCGCTGGTCCGGATAATTTGACATCGCCATTGAGCGGGGAGGGGATGCTGCGTTGCAGGCTGGCGGTACAGGAATATAAGGCGGGCAAAGCCCCGTTTATCATTGTATCGGGCGGCAATGTGCATCCATATAAAACAAAATATAATGAAGCCGGGGAAATGAAGGTTTATTTAATGAAAACCCTTCATATTCCTGAAAATGTGATCATCATTGAACCTCATGCACGTCATACTACAACAAATATGCGTAACAGTGCCAGGCTCATTTATAAATATGGCATCCCTGCCAATAAGCCCGGTATTGTGGTAACCGATAAATCACAAGCCGATTTTATTATGAATATGGATGCTCGCTGCCAAAAGGAACTGAACTATGTGCCTTACAAACTGGCCAAGCGTAACTCCGAGACCGAAGTTGAATATTACCCGGTAGAAGAAGCCAAACAAATTGATCCTGACGAACCACTTGACCCCCGTTAGGAGCTGAAGGCAGAACGCGAAAAGCTTAAAGTTATCGCCTGATCACTAATGTAATTACTTTATTTAAACTTATGCAAAAGCTTACTTTAACTATAATAGCTGTTGTTTTAGGTGTTGTCAGCATCACCACCGGTACGATTGATCATAAACTTAACCGTGCCATAACAATCGACTCGTTGGGCGCCTGCCAGGGCATTTCATACCAAGACGGTCGCATATTTTTATATGGTGACAGGGAAGTTGGAATGATCCGGGAGTTTAAGCTGGAAAATGACAGCCTGGTATATCTGCATAAGGAATATAAGCTAACCCAAAACGGGCAGGATATTATTAACCACCCTACCGGTATAGCTTATAACAATGATAAGGGCCCGACATTTATAGGTAATTCCATCCGCCTTAATGCAGCGGGCAGCCAGTGGAGGGCAGTAATTTATAATGTGAACTGGAAGGGCCTGCTTAAAACCGGTACGCTTGATGGTAATTTAATTAATACCATTGAGGATGATGCCTGTATCCAGGGCACCCGTCCGGAATATGTAAAATATAATAATAAGTGGTATGTAGCCACTGCAGATTATGGTGATCACGGCAACGAAGTGCGTTTATACGACCCAGAAAAACTGGCCAAAGCCAAAAGCACGAAGGAACCCGGCGTGCTTTACAAAAAATTTACATGTACACCCTGGGTACAAAATCTGTTTTGGAAAGCTGATAAAGGCATTTTAATGCTGATCCAGAATAAGCTTGAGGGCAGGCAATGGCGGTTTACTTATGTTGATCTTAAAAAATCAATTGAAGCCGGTAAACAGGTGGTGCTAAGTCAGGTTGATGGTATTGACAGGGACGATGAGCTGGAAGGTTTTTCCTTGCTCGGTGGTGGGGAGAAAGGGATAGCCGTAACCTCACCACCGAAAAATAACGTGAATTTTACCACTACTTCATGGTAGTATTAAACAACTGGCTAAAGTAAAAAATCCTGCAAAGAGGCAGGTATTTTTCTATTTTTTGTTTAATGTAAATTTAACACTAAGGTATCCTTTGGTTAAGATAGCAGGTTTAGCTTTGCTGTCATTATTACAATATTAACAACTCTGTATTAATATTATTTAATGATAACGCAATAATAATTATTAAATTATTAATTTTTTGCTCACGTCTTTAAAAATATCGCCTATGTAACATAACTTCAACTTAACATCGGGCCCGGCGATAAAACTAAGAACCGGTGAATGCGCTAACACTCACCTGGTCCGGGATAATTGTCAAATAACTCAAAAGCGGTCCAAGGCTTTAAGTCATTTCTTTCAACAATCAATTTTAAAAATATGAATAAAAAGATTAATCCAAATCTTTTGAGCGGGTTTTTTTTAATTCCTGTATTGTTTTTACTGGTTTTGCTAAAACCTTTTATCTCAAACGCTTCGGCAAAAAATATTATATATAACGTAAACCAAATCACCGGTATTGTTACCGACGAAACTAATCTTCCGTTACCCGGCGTATCAGTTCGGATCAAAGGGACTGATAAAGGTACTGCAACTAACACAAATGGTAAATATACCATTTCGGCCGATGAAGGCGCCGTGCTGGTTTTTAACTTTATTGGTTATGAGCAGCAGGAAATAACTGTTGGCGGTTCATCAACCATTAACGTTAAGATGAAACCAAAATCAAACATGCTTAACGAGGTGGTGGCCATCGGTTATCAGTCTATTCGTAAAAGTGATGTTACCGGTTCTATTTCCAGCGTTAAAGCCAGTGATCTTAATCTTTCTGCACCTTCATTGGGGCAGGCCCTTGCTGGTAAGGTATCAGGTGTACAAGTATCCCAAACCAGCGGTGCACCATATACAAGCACTAAAATCAGGGTAAGGGGCGTTGGCTCATTCAACGCCAGCTCTGATCCCCTATATGTAATTGATGGTTACCCGGCCGGTAATGATATCTTCATTAACCCTGATGACATCGAAAGCATCGATATTTTGAAAGATGCTGCATCTGCCGCTATCTACGGTTCACGCGCATCTGGCGGTGTGGTATTGATCACTACTAAAAAAGGTAAAGAAGGTAAAGGCCGTTTTGAGTATGACGTGCAAACAGGCGTTGACCAACTTGCCCACAAAGTGAAACTGCTTGACGCAGATCAGGCAGCCCTGTTGGTTATCGACGGTCGTAACAACGCTTATCATGACCTTTGGATAAACTCAGGCCATACCTGGAACGACGCCATGTATTCTGATAACAACGCAACCCGCGTTACTAACGTTGGTAACTCGGGCAGTGTAAGTATTCCTAATGGCTTATATGATTTTGCTTCGCAAACCCCTATTAAACAAACAGTACATACCGATTGGCAGGATGAGTTATACCGCAACACATTTTTTCAAAAACACACTTTGTCGTTTTCAGGTGCTTCAAATGGTGTTCGTTATTATGTAAGCGGTGCATACCAAAATCAACCGGGTATTATTTTAAATACAGGCCAGCAACGTTATAACTTCCGTACCAATATCGATGGTGATGTAAGCAAACGTATTCACATTGGCGCAAACATATCTTACACTCAAAATACCAACCAGGAAACACAGGAAGGCCGTTTTGACCATAGCCCAATTTTAGGGGCTTTGATCTATATGCCTTATCTGCCTGCTTATAATGCTGATGGCTCATACCAAACCAACGTTGAAGCAGCAGGTTCATCTCAATATGGCTACCAAAGTATTGAAAACCCGCTTGCCCTTGCCGATCGTATTAAAATAACCCGAAAAGGTTATCGCAGCACTTATAATGCAAATGTTACTTATAACATTTTACCTGGTCTTAACTTCAAAACCAATTTGGGTACGCAGGCTTATACTGAAAAATACGATTATTACTATCCAACTACTTTAAGCTCGGGTGCTAACCCTCCGGGATCGTCGCAGGCTATCAACGCGGCCAACGCGCAGGCGTCGTATCTGCTCAATGTTGACAGGCTGGCCGAGTTTACCTTAAACTATACCAAACAATTTGGCAAACATCATTTTGATGCTTTGGCCGGTTACACTGCTCAAAAAACTACAAGCGATTACACGAGTGTAAAAGCAAACGGTTTCCAAAGTGATTACGTGCCCGAAATTTCAGGCAAAGGTGCAGATGCGGCTTTCTTTAGCTTAAACTCAGCTTCTAAAAGTACTTACACTTTATTATCATATCTTGGTCGTGCAAATTATAATTACGCCGGTAAATATTTCTTAACCGCATCATTCCGTGCGGATGGTTCATCACGTTTTGGTTTAACAAACAGGTATGGCTATTTCCCGTCGGTAGCCGCCGGGTGGAATTTATCTGATGAGTCATTCTACCACAATTTCCTTGGCGATCAGTCAACAGTTAAGATCCGTGCAAGCTGGGGTAAAAGCGGTAACTTCAATATCCCTAACTATGCTATCACCCAAACATTGGCCAGTCCCGTTGGCGCGGTGTTAAACGGTGGTATTGCAACTGCTACATATCCTGGTGGTTTAAAGGATCCAAAATTAAGCTGGGAAACTACATCGCAGTATAACTTTGGTACCGATATCGGTTTATTTAACGGCCGTTTACAGATCATTGCCAACTATTATTTAAGTTATTCATATAACCTGTTGTATAACCAGCCAATTTCGGCAATATCCGGCAGTACCACTATCTTAACTAACCTGCGCGATTCAAAGATCCGTAACACCGGTTTTGACTTGCAGTTAGATGGCAAGATAGTTAACACTAAAGATTTCACCTTGGGTGCAAGCGGCAACATCTCATTAAACCGCAACAAAGTAGTTAAACTGCCTGCTCAAAACACCCTGATCATCAACGGTGCCGAGCGTTCGTACCTTACCAGCATAACTACCCAGGGCCAGCCTATCGGTATGTTCTATGGTTTCCAGGTTGGTGGCATAATCAATGCCTCTAACGTAGGTAAAACTGCTCCGTCTGCTTCACAAACTAACCCGGCCAAAATCGGCGACCTTTGGTTTGTAGATACCAATAAAGATGGTATTGTCAACGACGCTGATAAAACCATAATCGGTTCGCCATATGCTAAATTTACTTACGGTTTTGCCCTTAACAGTACTTACAAACGCTTTGACTTTGGTGCGTCATTCAATGGTTCATATGGTAACAAGATCCTTGACGGACAGGATTACTATTTGTACAACGGCGAAGGTTCCGGTAACCAATACGCTAATGTTGCACAACGTTACCGTAATGAAGCTGAACCGGGAGATGGTTCATTTTACCGCGCTTCACGTGCCGGTACACAAAGTAACAGCACCCGTTTATCAACTTTCTACCTGCAAAGCGGCTCATATCTGCGTTGTACCAACCTTACCTTAGGTTACACACTGCCTAATTTTTTACAGCAAACTTTAGGTTTAAGCAAAGCACGCGTTTTTGCCAGTGTTGTGAATGCCTTCACAATCACCAAGTACAAAGGTTATAACCCTGATGTGGATTATAACTATTCAGGCGCTGCGTCAAACAATACCCAGCCTGCCAACCTTGCACCAGGTATCGATTATGGTACATACCCGCTGGTTAGGTCATACAACTTAGGTGTTAATGTTACTTTTTAATGAATTTTTTAAAGAGATATAGAGATGAATAAAAAATTTGTAGCTATTGCCTGCCTTACGGCGGCTGTGGCGATAAGCCCGTCTTGTAAAAAAGACTTTTTAAATCAGAGTGACCCCAACGCTATAACGGTTGATGCGAGTTATAAAACCCCTAACGATGTGTTGTTAGCAGTAAACGGCATCTACCAATCATTACGCAGCGGTAACAACGTTGGCGAAAGTAGCGACTTATGGACAGATCAGCGCTCGGACGATACCGGTACGCAGGATAACCAGTCAAACGCAGGCGAACCATTCCAGTTCGGTAACTTTTCAATACTTCCGAGTAATACCTACTTGAAATCTCACTGGGTATCATTATATGGTACAGTTACCAGGGCCAACGTGGTATTATCGCATATTGATGCTGTGCCATTCCCCGATAACAGAGTAAAGTTGCAATATATTGCAGAAGCTAAATTTTTACGTGCGTTTACCTATTTTGAATTAGTACGCCTTTGGGGTGATGTGCCATTGGTTACCAAACAATTGGGTTATGCTGATTTGCCTGCAGCTACTTTTCGCGAAAAACAAGCTGTGGTTTATCAGCAAATAGTGGCCGACTTGCTCGATGTTATCAATAACAGCCCGCTACCTAACCTGCAGGCTTCTACAGGCAGAACTTCAAAAGCCGCTGCTAATTTCTTGTTAGGGCAGGTGTATCTTACTATGGCAACTACTCAGGATCAGGCAAACCGCACAACTAATTTAACCAACGCTAAAACATATTTAACGAATGCTTACAACATGCGTACTTTCGGTACATTGAGTACCATTCCTTATACTGATGTTTTTGACGTAGCCAAGAAAACCACATGTCCTGAACTGATCTTCCAGATCGCGAACATCCAGGGAGATATTAATTATAGTTCGGCAATAGCCGGCAACTTTCAGGCTAAAGGCGAAACTATAAATTCCAGGGTTAAATCTTCAGGTGCGGGTTATAATGTTACCCACGATTTGATTAATGAGTATGAAGCAAATGACCCACGTATGGCTTTCTCGGTAAAATTCGCAAACGATCCAACTGTAAAAGATTGGTTTGTAACCAAATTCAGAGATAACAGTGATAAAGCAACCGACAAAGGTTACGGTGGTAACGACTGGATCTTGATGCGTTTTGCTGATGTAATGCTTTCATTGGCTGAAGTTGACAATTACCTTGGCGATCAGGCTGCAGCTATCAATTTGCTTGACCAGGTGCGTGTACGTGCAGGTATGCCAACTTACGCGGTATCAATAACTAACAGTGATTATGCTACAAGGTACCCAACCCTTAAATTGGCTATTTTGCACGAGCGCCGCGTAGAGCTTGCATTTGAGCATCACCGCTGGTATGACCTGTTGCGTACCTTTAACGATGCTGAACTGGTAGCTTATTTCCACGCCAAAAAGCAAACTGATTTTGGTTTGGCTTCATTAGCAAACTTCACTACTAAAGATCGTTATTACCCGATTCCGTTTGATGAGTACAAGCTTGATCCTGTTAAGATGTACCAAAACCCGGGTTATTAATACCGGTGTTAAATAAAAAGAAGCCGCCTCGTAAGTCAATTATGAGGCGGTTTCTTTTTATTATCTGTTAGTGGTATTTATTAAATTCAAATAACATTTCTGTTATGTATTAAGTTTGTTTTGCCTCCGGAAAATATAAAGTGTTGATCTACTGAAAACTTTTGTTTGGGTTTTGTAAGAACTGATTTACCTGAAGCAAATAGTGATGTAGTTATCATTAAGTTTGTGTAGATCATTAAAGCAAAAGGTGAAAACAGTAACAGTAGAGGATTTTTATAAAAACGCCGCCGAGCGTACCAACAGCACGGTGGGAGACCTGCTTCCGGCTGATATCAATAACCAGATAGGGCATTTTAATGTATTCAACCTTAGCGATATCATTGCTAAAATAAAGAAGGATCCTACCCATGTGCCTTACAATCGCAGGTTATATTATAAAATAAACCTGGTGAGGGGCCGAAACATAGCTGAATACGCAGATAAAGTAATCAATATTGAAAAAAATGCGCTGGTATTTGGCACCCCAAAAATCCCTTACAGTTGGAAACCACAGGATCTGGACCAGTCTGGCTATTTCTGTATTTTTACCGATGACTTTTTAGTGAAATCAAAAAGCGGTGTGGTGCTGGATTCACTTCCTATTTTCAGTCCCGGAGGCTGTCCTGTATTTATGCTCACCGACGAACAGGCCGATGAGATCGCGTTCATCTTTAAAAAAATGCAGCAGGAAATAGCATCCGGCTATCTGTACAAATATGACCTGCTCAGGAACTATGTGCTGGAGCTAATTCATTATGGTCAGAAACTGCAACCGCTTACCAATTACAGTAATATTCATAATGCATCGGCAAGGGTATCATCCCTGTTTATTGAATTGCTTGAGAGGCAGTTTCCAATAGCATCACCCGATCAAAGGGTTATCCTGCGTACTGCGAAGGACTATGCCGACAGGCTCGCTGTTCATAGTAACCATCTCAATAAGGTATTAAAAGAAAGCACTGGAAAAACAACCACCGAACATATAGCCAACAGGCTCATCCAGGAGGCCCGCATCCTGCTTAAACAAACCGACTGGAATATTTCGGAAATAGCCTATAGCCTGGGCTTCGAGCAGTTGTCACATTTTTCAAACTTCTTTAAAAAGCAAACATCGTTATCGCCGGCTGAAGTACGGAATTTTGTTGGGTGAGGGCTGGCTGCCGATAATTATCTAAATGTTAAAAATGATTGTCGTTAATTGAAAGAGAAACTGAGTCTATATAAAAAACCGTTGATCATTTGAACGACAGATTAAATGAATTTACCTTGAATAATGGGTATAGGTTTGACAGGGGTGAAGCTAATGATTATGAATAATATCGCAATTGATACCAATATTCTGCTTTACGCCTTAGATGATTTTTATACCCCAAAAGCTAAAAATAATAAACCCATTTAAGGCAAAAGGATAATAATATTTTGAAGTAATTATCCCATTTACAACTCATCATCCTGAGTTAAAAGAAAAAGTTTATCATAATTGATAATACTAATCTTTTTACCGTTGGTGTTAATTAGTTTTTCCTGTATCAATTCATTAACTACCCTGAACACAGTTTCGTAAGTAGCACCTGCGTATGAGGCCAGGTCCTGCCGGGTAAGTTCTACATCAATATGGCCTTCCGGGTTTGTACCAAACTGATTCTTGAGGCTTATGAGTGCCTGGGCAACGCGGCCCTTTACCGGCATATGTGCGAGATTACGCATTTTGCGTTCAGCCTCCTGCAGCTCGTCGGCAAAAAATAACATTAGCTGGTAGGTAAACTGAGGGTTTACTTTTAAAGTAGCCTCAAAAAACTCCATATCAATGTAGCATATAATGCCTGCTTCCAAGGCTGTTGCCGAAATAGGGTAGTGGGTGGCATGTTTACCCAGCACGCGGTGACCAAAAATAGCGCCCTTATTGGCAAAGCGAATAATAAGCTCTTTATCTGCCCCCCATTTTTTATGAACTTTCACATTGCCTTCATAAACAAAGTAAATTCCTTTCACCGGGTCGCCTTCACTGAAAATAACCTGTCCTTTTTTTACATTAAAGTTTTTTTTGTTGGCTGCAATTGCCGGCAGCCACTCTTTTATACAGCCTTTACATAAAAGACAGGTTTGATTATCGCACTGGATATTTCTTTTCATTCAAATCTTGATCAATCAGTCAACGTTTTGTTGTAAAAATATCAATGAAAATTGTATTTTTTATCAAAAAATTGAATTTTCATTGAATAGTTTTTTGCTATTATTGATTTAATTGATTTTAAACCCGATAAATCAGGTTTTTTGTTGGATGAAAAGACCAA
This sequence comes from Mucilaginibacter rubeus, assembly GCF_014643835.1. GTDB lineage: Bacteria > Bacteroidota > Bacteroidia > Sphingobacteriales > Sphingobacteriaceae > Mucilaginibacter > Mucilaginibacter rubeus. The sequence goes on from NZ_BMKD01000003.1 coordinate 469,854, forward strand.
TTGTTTGCTTTTACGATTTATTTGAAGTTTGTATTTTGTGTATTTATTAAAAAAAAAGAAATCTCGTCTTAAGATGACATGCAAAATGGCATGGCTAATTTAAAAGCATCATATTATCCCATTTTTTACTGCAAACATTACCAGCCCGGCGGTGTTGCGTACGCCCACCTTATCTATCAGGCGCTGCCTGATCCCTTCAACCGAGCGCGGACTAAGAAACAGTTGTTTGCCCATTTCATTGGCAGTTTTTTCGGCACAAATTAATTTCAGTACATCCTGTTCCCGTTCGGTGAGTTCAACGCCTTCTTTAAAGGATGGTTTGATATTGCCTTTTATCACCAATTTCTTTAAAAGTGCGTTGCTTACTATATTGTTAAAGTAATAGCCTGTTTCGTGTACCGAATATATCGCTTTCCTGATTTCTTCAGCTTCCGCGTTCTTTAGCAGATACCCGTTGGCGCCAATCTCCATTAAATGAATTACGAACTTTTCGTCATCGTACATCGTCACCACTAAAATTTTCATATCAGGATACTTCTTTTTAATGTGTTTGGTAGCTTCCATGCCATCCATAACAGGCATTTTAAGGTCCATGATAATTACATCGGGCATATTGGTTTCAATGCCTTTTATCAGGTCTTCACCATCGCCGGCCTCAAGCATTACTTCCAGGTTCTCATCCTGGGTAAGTCCAATTTTGAGGCCGTCCCTGTATATGGTATAATCATCGGCTATGGCAATTTTAATAGGTTTCATCGCCTTCTTTTTGATTGTTATAATGGTTAAATAGTAATTGTTCGGGGGATACTGATGTTAATGTAGTATCCTTCGGGCTTGTGATTGAATGATACCTCGCCTTTCAGCAAAATGATGCGGGTTTGGATAGCTTTGAGGCCAAGGCCCTGTTTATTAAACTTCAGTTCTTCATATTGTGCATGGCTGAGCCCCTTCCCATTATGAAAAATACTAATGTTTAAAGCATCGTGGTTATAAGTTGATGTGATATGTATTTTTTTAGGTCTGGCATGTTTAAGTACATTGTTCATTAACTCCTGCACCATGCGGTATATGCTAATATCATTTTCATTAGCCTGGGTTGTATATGAATCATCAAGATCGGTGGTAATAAATATGAGGTCGTTATTTGTTATTTTCTCAACAAAATGCCTGATTGCTTCATTTAGCCCGAACTCTTTCAGAATACTGGAGTGCAAATTGTGCGAAATACCACGCACCTGTTTAATGGCCATGTCAAGCAGCTCCTGTCCTTTTTCATACCTCGGCTCATTGTTTTTATCAATAACGTTGATCTTTACTCCTTGTAGATGCAGCTTTGATGCCGATAAAATGGCGCCCACTTCATCATGCAGCTCTTCGGCAATACGATGACGTTCAGTTTCTTCACTGCGCACAGCTGCCTCTATCAACTGGTTTTGCTGGGTTTGATGCAGCTTTTGTATTTTTTGCTGATACTGGTATTTTTTACGCTGAAAAAATATAAAAATGAGCAATATGCTCGCGAATAAGGAAAGCATAACCGCAATGCCCATAAAGAGCAGGAGCCTGATATCATCATTCGTTTGTTTCATATAACCCTTTCGCTATAAATACACATAAAATAGTATACGTGAAATTGTGGATATTCCACAGGTTTATGGCAAAATTGTGCAGGCGTATTGTGAGTTCATTGTATAACAGAAAAATAAAAAAATTTACAGTGTAGTAAATACCCAGGCCGGTTACTATCCAAAAGTCGGGCTGTTTCTTACCGGGTTCTTCATCGTCGGTTATTTTAAACAGGTAATACTGCATACAATAAAACATCATAATTACCGCCTCAAATGATAGTAATCTGCTGCTCAATTGTCCATAATCAAAAAAGTTTTGATAAAAGCTGAAATTGATAAGTACAAACCCTAAAAAAATATACGGTGCTATCCTTTTTGTTTTGGACAAAAACTGCTGGTTTAACTTTATAAAAAAAGAGCTGAATAATAACACCCTGATTATGGAATGTATATTATACAGATAATTATTGGTGTTGTATGGGTGCGGTAAAATTGTTTTAAGCTTCCATATGGCATCAATAGTTACATTAATTGCCAGCGCTGTCCATAAATATATAACAACAGGTTTGTTAAAAACTGGTTGTTTTTTCTTCAAACAAAGAATGGCCAGGGGAATGAGCAACGCCCAAACCTCCGACCAGTCAGATATACCTTTTATTAGCTGTTCCACTTTGCAGCAGTTTTGTAACGCTATTACATTTTTGCCGGAGGTGATGGATTTGAATCAACATCCCCGGTGTCTGAGTCGCGGTAATCAATAGGTACACCGTTTTTTATAAGGCTGATGGCGTATACAAGGTGCTGGTTGGAAGCTATGATCTTAGGAGTAAAAACCAGGAAGTCATAATCACGTTTTTTTCCGCTATCGGTTGAGATAATCGCCATAATAGCTTTTTTGGTTAGATACGTATTGCCTAAAACCACCGGGCCGGTTAAGTTAACCAGTGTATCTTTTGCAATAGCCAGTGTATCGGGATGCATCGGGTTAAGATAGCCTCCGGCTGTATCCAGAATATATGATACAAGCTGATATGGCTTTTTAACGTCATCAACCTGGGGGCTGTAAAACTGAAAAACAAAATTGTCAGTTTTGGCCGAGTCGAGCCAGTGATTAACCTGCGTAGCGGTATACTTTACCTGGGCAAATTTGGTAGCCTGCCTGCATGAAGTCATGGCAAAAAACAAGAAAATAGTAATCGCGGCAGCGATCGGTCTGAATAAGTTAAAAGGTCGTTTTTTCATGATATAATAGGTTTAATATGCAGGTAATATAGTTGTATTATTTGTATTTTATGTTGGTAATAATAAATTATATAAGTGAGAAATTATTTATACTACTGTGAAAAAATTTCTCACTAATTATTTATTGTTCGCTTCGTTTTCTGCTGATTTTCCTATACCGCAAAGTTAGTAGGTGTGAAATAGTGTGAAAGGGTGTTTTTATGGTTTGTATACGTATAAATACTTATTTTTTTTATTCGGTATTTTTTCTCTAATAAGCCCGTTTAAATAAGCGGAGGTTTGTATTGTGATAAGCGAATAAGAAAAACCGGTTAAGAAGCGCTTCGGTTCTGTTCGCTCTGATCAAAGGAGCTAACCCGAAAATCCTTTAAAGAGTAGGGGCATTTATTTATCCTAATAACCCTTTTTAGTCATGGCAATTAACAGTGAATTTCTCTCCACCTCGCAGGAGATCATCAACATCCAGGTAGTTATCGATACCGATGCAATTACTACCGATTATCCAAACCCAAGCCAGGATCCTAACAATCCAACAGGTTTGCCTCATAACTATATGTATATGGTTGCTACCCGTGGCAATACCATTACCGGTTCGGGCGGGGCCGACCTTAACATCAAAGCTGATGTAGGCGACGTTATACGCTGGTATGCGGTATCAGAGTATGGTAATTTTGATTCGGCCGTGGTTATTTACAAATTAGCATGGTACGCACAAGATGTAGTGTTTGATGGTGAAACCTTCAGTGTATATAAACGCACAGGTATTTTACCTACTAATGGCACTGCACTTCCTGTTGGGTTCTCAGATCAATATTTTTGGTTTAACCAGGCTACTGTAATTAGCAAAGGCACCGAACAATACAACGTTCAGTTTGCACTTTATGTACGCCAGAGAGGCGTTAACGATCCGGTATTATTTGGTTACTATTACTGGGATCCAACCGTTACCGTACAAAGCTAATTCCAGCTTAAACCTAAATTAAAAAACAGGCATAGATCCGGTTTGTCATGTAATGATACCGGGTTTGTGCCTGTTTGTATTAAAAGGCTTTAAATGCATTGCTTATTTTGTTTTGCCTCCGGTTCCCTTACTGTCATCTCCGTCGGGCTTATCGACCGGTTTTTCGTTTCCAATAGTTGTTGAATCATGTTGTTCCGTTACCTGGTCTTTGGTGGGTTCGGTGGCTTTTAAACCGGCATAGGTGCCTGCGCTAATACCCATCATCAGTAAAATGTTGTTGTCAAAATCAGGTAACAAATTTGATGAAACTGTTTTTTGTATAAAGATCAGTCCGAACAGAATATTGAACAGTACATTTTGAAGGCGCTGGATATTAATACTGCTTCGGTCGGAGAGGATATCGTGAAAAAAACCTTCGCTATGTGCTTTAGGATCAATTTCCGTTTTAGGTTTTTGGTCGTTTTCTATAAGCTTACCTGTGGCCATTGTTGCGGCACTGATACCGAGGATAGCCAGCAGTGAGCCTGGGATATCCGGCAAAGCGCCCGTTTCATTACATATGTACAGGTAAGTAACGGAAAAAATAACCGTCCAATACAGGAGTTGTGTGCGGCTTAGGCTGTAATATAAATTGGCGTCATCCTTTAAGATGTTATTTTTTAGGCCCATTGCCAGGAAACCGGCCATTACAACGGCCATTATCCATACCCATATCCGGCTTATTTTTTGTTTAACTTCAAGCTGTGTTTTTATTAATCCTTTGGTTATGTAGCCACCTGAATAGCCTACAGAAAAATACACCGGGATACGGGCTTTATCAATGGATTTGCTGGCTAAAAACTGCACGGCGAGGTTTTGTACGGATTCATCTATCTTGAAATAAATTATTTTTTCATAGTCGTTACTGCCCCAAAAAGCAGTTTCTCCTACTTTGATGTCGTCAACATACAGGGTTTTGAACGAATCGATTGGGAGTGTAGTTTTGAGCCTAATAGCGATGATCTCATTTAACTTGGCCGAATCTTTTCTTCCGCTTAGGTTGTAAATATTTAATATAGAATCAGGAAGAAGGGCTTTAGTTACTGAATCTTTTTTAACCCTGTTATTTGTTACACTATCGGGGTTTGCAGGCTGAGCATGAACTGCTTCAGAGAAAGTAAGAATAAAAAAAACAGCTGTAAATAGTTTAAAAACTTGTTTTTTTAAACAGGGGTTCAGTAACAGCAGTGAAGCTATTACAGCTAAGCATAACAGGAAGGCCATCGGTTTAATAATTGTTGCCTACTCTTTGATCCCTTTTTCGGCACACAGGTATTACTGGTAATCAAATTTAAATTAATTACTGAACAAAATGAATACCTAATATCAGGTATTTTATTTTTAATTAATTGGTAATAAGTTGATTGCAGTGTTATTGGCTGGTTTTATTAATAGTGATTTTTAATGTAAAATCTCCGTTATTGTATAAAATCGGCAACAAAAGGTTAATATATCATTATACTGAGCCCCTGTCACAGAGGTATTTTTAGCCGTGCAAATATCTTGTTGCATATTACCGGTTAATCCATTACCCTGATGAGATCTAAATTTACCTTCAGCGCGATTATTGCTGCCTGTTGTTTACTGCCCAGTTTTTTGTATGCACAGGTTAAGCCCGCTGCAAACTTAATGAAGCTTAACGCGCAGGAATATCTTGAATATAAGGGCGTAAACGTAATGCTTGCACATGATTTTTACCCCGAGGGGCACCAGGGTGGGGTAGGCATTATTCAAAACGGACAGCGTGTAGCTACCAATGGTGATATCAGGCTGGAGCCTACGCCGGGTCAATGGTCGCCTATACCCAAAGTAGGTAAGCGTGTGGTTAATAAAGCTACCGGTGAAGTAAGCGTACGCATGGAGTTCCCCAACCCGGATATGAACCGCCATGGTTTTAACCCAATTATCTATCCGGATCTGAATTTTGCTTATAATATTCGGGTGGTCCCTGTGGGAAAGGCGTTCAGGATCATTGTTGATTTGGATAAGCCATTGCCCGATAATTGGATAGGTAAAGTAGGTTTTAACCTGGAGTTATTCCCGGGGATTTTGTTTGGCAAATCTTATTACATGGATAAGCAATTTGGCATATTCCCTCAACAGGCCGATGGACAAACTTATATCGACAAAGAAGGTGAAACCCAGGTTATGCCCATGGCCGAAGGCAGAAAGCTCACTATTACGCCCGAAACCGATTTACAGCGCATGACTATCGAAAACCTTTCGGGCGGCAGCCTGCAATTGTTGGATGGCCGGGCCAAGCATAACAATGGCTGGTTTGTGGTACGTTCGTTAGTGGCTAAAGGCGCGTCAAAAGATGCTGTAGAATGGCGGGTAACCCCAAATGCTGTAGAGGGCTGGCAATCGCAACCGGTAGTGCAGGTATCGCAGGTAGGGTATCATCCCGCGCAGCAAAAAATTGCAGTAATTGAACTGGATAAAAATGATAAAAAAGTATTGCCGGTTTCCCTGATGAGAATAAATGAAAACGGCGGACTAATAACCGCTTTGAAAGCCACACCCACCATTTGGGGGGATTTTTTAAGGTATCATTACCTGCAATTTGATTTTACAAAGATCACCAAACCGGGTATGTACTTAGTAAAATATGGCAATTATCAAACGGAGCCATTCCAGATCGGCACTGATGTATTTAGAAACGATGTATGGCAGCCAACGCTTTCATATTTCCTGCCTATACAGATGTGCCATATGCGTGTTAACGAAAAATACCGCGTATGGCATGGCTTATGCCATATGGATGATGCCCGAATGGCGCCGGTTGATTCCAACCATTTCGACGGCTATATTCAGGGGCATAGTACACTCAATAAATATAAACCGGGCGATAACGTACCGTTTCTCGACCGTGGTGCGTGGCATGATGCCGGAGATTTTGACCTGCGGGTTGAATCGCAGGCAGAAACGGTTCACGGACTTACATTAGCTTATGAGGCTTTCGACGTAAGATATGATAACACAACTATCGACCAAAAGAACCACATCGTTGAAATTCACCAGCCCGATGGCAAACCGGATATGCTGCAACAGATTGAGCACGGTTTATTAGCCATTACAGGAGGCTACCAGGCCTTGGGACGTTTTTACCGTGGAGTTATTGAGCCAACCATCAGGCAGTACACCATTTTGGGTGATGCCGCCAATATCACCGATAACAAATCTTTTGTAACCAATGCTTCAAATACTAACCCTGTATTGAAAACGCCTGCGGCGGCTGATGACCGCTGGGTGTTTACCGAGGAAAACCCTGGCCGTTCGTTAGAAACAGCCGCCGCCTTGGCTGCTGCAAGCCGTGTAATGAAGGGATATAATGATACACTTGCTACGCAATGCCTGCAAATAGCACAGGAAGTTTGGAAAAACACACCTGACCAGACTTTGCTCCATCGGGTTGCTTTGGCGGTAGAATTATTCATCGCCACAAAAGATAAAACCTATGCCGATTACCTGGTAAACAATACCGATGCGATAGCCAATAATATTGATAACACCGGCTGGCTGGTTGGCCGCACCATGGGGTTGATCAATGATGCAAATTATCATGATAAAATAACCGAAGCAGTAAAAAAACTATATGCTCAAATTCAGCAGCAGGGAACTAAAACCCCTTATGGAGTTCCGTATGAACCCAATATTTGGGGAGCGGGATGGGGTATCCAGAATTTTGGTTATAAACAATACTTTTTATACTCCGGTTTTCCGTCTGTTTTTAGTGATAACTATATGCTGCACGCCATTGATTTTGTGCTGGGCTGCCATCCGGGCTCCAATACAGCTTCGTTTGTATCGGGCGTGGGTTCAAAATCAATGACAACTGCGTACGGCTTTAACCGGGCCGACCGCTCATATATTCCCGGTGGTATCACCTCCGGCACGGCGCTTATCCGGCCTGATTTTCCCGAACTGCTTAACTGGCCTTACCTATGGCAACAGGGCGAATACGTTTTGGGCGGTGGCACAACCGACTACCTGTTTTTAGTTTTAGCGGCCGATCATGTTTTAAATAAAAAGTAAGCTTATGAAATTGAAGATCACATTGCTATCGGCTTTAACCAGCGCAGTGTCGATTGTATTTGCCCAAAATAATCAGAGCGAAAAGCAAAAGATAGCCCATGAAATGCAAATATCCATGGTTGATGAACTGCTTAAGCCCTGGTACCCGGCCGCTGTTGATACTGCCGATGGTGGCTTTTTAAGTGCTTTCACCTATGATTTCAAGCCAACAGGTAACCAGGATAAAATGATAGTAACCCAGGCACGCCACGTTTGGAGCAACAGCAAAGCCGCTGAACTTTTCCCCGCAAAAAAATATTACATAGCGGGAGCCCGTCATGGCTATGAATTTTTGAGGGATAAGCTGTGGGATAAGCAATACGGTGGCTTTTACATTTTTACGGATAAACAAGGCAATCCCAAACAGGGTGGTTTTGCTCCTAAAGAAGCTTATGGTAATTCTTTTGCAATTTACGCGCTTGCAGCATATTACCAGGCCTCGGGCGATACCAGTGCATTAAATTTGGCTAAGCAATGTTTTTGGTGGTTGGAAAAACACGCTCACGATCCGGTTTATAAGGGTTACTATCAGCATATGCAGCGTGATGGAACACCAATTGTGAGGGATGCAACCATAAAATCTACTGCCGAAACGGGTTATAAAGATCAAAACTCATCCATCCATCTGCTGGAGGCGTTTACTGAATTATACAGCGTGTGGCCGGATGAATTGCTTAAAATCCGCCTGAAAGAAATGTTAAGGCTGGTGCGTGATAAGATCACTAATGATAAGGGAAATCTTATCCTGTTTTTTCAACCCGATTGGACACCGGTATCTTACCACGATTCTACCCTTGCCGTTTATAAGCAGCATCATAGCCTTGACCATATTTCGTACGGACATAATGTAGAAACGGCTTATCTGATGCTCGAAGCTTCACATGCTTTAGGTATTGAAGGGGATATCAAAACCTTGCAGGTGGGCAAAAAAATGGTTGATGATGCGTTGGATAATGGTTGGGATAATAAAGTGGGCGGTTTTTACGATGAGGGCTATTACTTTAAAGATAAGCCCGGACTTACCATTACTGAGGATACCAAGAACTGGTGGGCGCAGGCAGAAGGGCTCAACACGCTGCTCATTATGGCTGCCAGGTATCCGCAGGATAAGCACCAGTACTTTGAAAAGTTTAAAACCCTGTGGCTATACACGCAAACCTACCTCATTGACCATGAACATGGCGACTGGTACCAGGGCGGCATAGATAAACAACCACAGTATAAAACAGCTCTCAAAGGCCAGATCTGGAAGGGAACTTACCACACTTTCCGCGCGCTGATGAACTGTGTGACGCAACTTGACCCGGATAAAATACCACCCACTGCCCCAAAGCAGGTAAAACTGGCCAAAGCTACCGGTACCTTAAAATGGCAGGCATCTAAGGATAATAAGCGGGTGTTGGGTTATAATATTTACAATAATGGCAAACGGATAGGTTTTACGCCGTTAAATTATTTTGTGGTGGATAGGAGTGCGGCTGGTAAAGGCAAGTTAACAGTGAGAGCGGTTGATTTAGAGGGTAATCAGTCTGCTTTGAATAAAGCTTTTTAAATTAGTAATCAATAGCTTATGGTAATGCTATTGTGAGTTGGTTAATGTTCAAATGCCTTAACCCGGTTTTTATTAGGGTGCATTTTGCTCTCAGCCTTCAGCTTTTGAAAGTGACCACGATCATTTTTTTAACGCGCCATGGTCATGTTACAGGTAAGCGGTACCAGCCATCTTTGTATCATTAAAAGATAACAATCATGGCAACTTTAAAAATAAATGCTCCTGAATGGACCGCTGCAAATACCAATACCGTTAACACCGCCAATACTAAAGCCGGCAACAATACCTGGAATAAGTTAATGGCCTTTGCCGATAGCCAGGCCCCTAATAAAACAGTTTGGTTCATGTTTTCACTTGTTTCACAAGGCGTGCTCTTTTTGCCTGTACCTGCTTTTCTGCTGTATTATTACAATGCCCCGATAGCAGTACTGGCAGTAACTCTTGTGTTATTCTTTGCCAACATTATAGCCGGCATGGGCGGCTCCGGTATCCGTACACTGCTTGGTTTTTTCGCGTTCAGCGTTTTGGTCCATATTACCATGTTGCTTGTATTTATGCTGTAATATAGCTTATTGACCCCCTGATTTAATATGTGCTGAAAAGTCGTCGGTTTGCCGGCGGCTTTTTTTTAAAAAAAAAGGAGTGGATAGGGGGATGACAAGATGTGTCAATAGAAAGGGGATTATGCATAGCACAATCCCCTTTTTGCATTTTATAAAATGTGATTAAGCGTAAGTAACACTTAAAGTAATTGGCACGCTCAGCGCTTTTGAAATAATACAGTTAGCTTTGGCGCCTTCGGCAATTTCTTTGAATTGCTCTTCAGAAACACCATCAATTGCTGATCCTTTTATTTCTAAATGAATGCCTGTAACCTCTAAGGCTTGCATGTCAAGGTCAAGGATTGCATCGGTAGTTAAATCATTAGGAGTAAAGCCTGCCTGGGTTAAAGCAGCACCAACAGCCATAGTAAAGCAGCCTGCATGAGCAGCAGCTAATAACTCTTCAGGGTTAGTACCGATGCCGTCGGCAAAGCGGGTTTTAAATGAATACTGGGTTTTGTTTAATACAGTGCTCTGGGTAGTGATCTCTCCCTGGCCAGCCTGTAATGTACCATTCCAATGGGCGTTTGCTGTACGTTTCATAGCGTGTGGTTTTTATATTAGTTCATAGTTTATGGTTCATTGTTCATGGTTGGATTAGTTTGGGAAATAGTTTCAGGTACTGCTATGAACCATGAACTATTAGCCATTAACCAATCAATGCCATTTAGCGCGTTCATACTGAACAGGCCATTTTATTTCGTGGCCAAGCTCATGTGCAGCGCGCAGGGCGAAATGCGGATCACGAAGCATTTCCCTTGCAAAAAACACAAGATCGGCGCGTTCGTTTTCTATAATTTCGTTAGCCTGGTCCGATTTGGTAATCAAACCTACCGTACCTGTAAGTATACCGCTTTCTTTTTTAACTTTTTCGGCAAATTCAACTTGATAACCTGGCGTTAATGGAATTTTAACATTTGGTATGTTGCCGCCTGTTGAGCAGTCAATGAGGTCAACACTTTTGCCTTTTAAAATAGTGGCTAATGCAACCGAGTCACCGGCTGTCCATCCGCCTTCTACCCATTCCGTTGCCGAAATCCGTACAAACAACAGGTTCTCTTCGGGCCAAACTTCCTTAACACTTTCAATTATTTCGAGGAGTAAACGGATACGGTTTTCGAAGCTTCCGCCATATTCGTCTGTACGTTGGTTACTGAACGGTGAAAGAAATTGATTGATCAGGTATCCGTGTGCGCCATGCAATTCTATCACTTGAAAACCGGCATCAACAGCCCGTTTAGCAGCGGCTTTGAAATCGGCTTTTACTTTTTCAATGCCCGCTTTGTCTAAAGCTATCGGTGCTTCTTCATTTTCAAAAAAAGAAATGGCGCTTGCCGAAACACTTTGCCAGCCATTTGGCTGATCGGCAGGAACCTGTTTGCCGCCGTTCCATGGTTCCTGGTGACTTGCCTTACGTCCTGCATGCGCCAGCTGTGTACCGGGAACAGCACCCTGTGCCTTTATAAAATCAGTGATCTGTTTTAGTTTTTCAACATGTTCGTCTTTATACAAACCCAGGTCGGCAAAGGTAATACGGCCTTCGGGTGATACTGCGGCGGCTTCGGTAATGATTAATCCTGCACCGCCTGTGGCAAAGCTGCCAAGGTGTACCAGGTGCCAGTCGTTGGCAAAACCATCCTGGCTTGAATACTCGCACATAGGCGATACTACGATGCGGTTTTTTAGTTCGATGTTTTTTATTTTGAGGGGAGAGAATAGTGTAGACATGTTTTTTGTTTTTGCAAATATGCGTACTAACAAGCAGTGTGTATGTACTGTTTTTGTAAAATGATATTGCAGTGTGAGGAGAGAGGTGTTTTGCGCCAGGGGGAACTGTCCCAATCAGAATTACAGAATTATTCAATTTTCAGAATAAGGTAATTCTTTAATGGCGCGGGTTGAGGTATTTACTAAAACGTTACATTTACCGCCATGTCTACTATTACGGCCCGCCTGGCAACTTTTAATGATATCCCCGAATTGCAGGGGCTGATCGCTCTTTCTGTTCGTGGATTAAGCACTAATTATTATAATCAGCAGCAGATTGAAAGCGCTATTAAGTATATTTTTGGAGTGGATACCCAATTGGTTACCGATGGTACTTATTACGTGGCTGAAATAGACGGAGTAACTGTAGGATGCGGAGGCTGGAGTAAGCGCAACACCCTTTACGGCGGCGATCAGCATAAAGAAATTGAAGACCCGCTGCTTGATCCCAATCATGATGCTGCCAGGATCAGGGCTTTCTTTGTTCATCCGAACTATGCCCGGAGGGGTATAGGTAGTTATATCATAAAGGTTTGCGAAACTGCTGCACAAAACAACGGCTTTAAGAGCCTGCAATTAGGAGCTACGTTGCCCGGTGTGCCGCTTTACGAAGCTATGGGATACAAAGCCATGGAAAATATAGATCAGCCGATGCCTGATGGGGTGGTATTGCCTTTGGTTAAAATGTTTAAGGTTTTATAGTTTTGGTTTTCATATTAAACACTCCCTTTCAGCGTTATAGCTCAGAACCAAGCCCGCAATCATGCCCAGGAAAATACTGACGGTAATAATCTTATTAATGGCTGTTACCTTAACACAGGCCCAAACTGCTGAAGATACCTACAACAAATACCTCGACTTTAATTTGGCGCGTTTGCAGGGTGAACAGGATAAGGCAATGGAATTATCCCGGCAAATTATGCAGGATACAGCCAGACTATCAGCCAAAGTGAAGATCAATTTTTTCAATTCACTGGCCAGGCTTTATGAAGATGATAATCAAAGTGTAAATGCAATACCCCTATACGAGCGCGTTGTTGCTGCCGAACCTGATTATTATGTGGCCCACCGGGCTTTGGGGTACTTGTATCTCAAAAATATCCCGGATGCTGATAAGCCTTTGAATAGCCCATCTACAGATGCCGAATACATTAAAGCTGTTAAAAAAGCCCTGCCGCAATTGGAGAAGGCACAGGCCTGCGATGCTGACGACAATACTTTGGCCCTGATAAAAACGCTTTATAAGAACATTGGTAATGATGCCGGGTTGACCGAACTGAATAACCGTTTGAAGGTTTTGAAAGAGAAATGTGAAGATATTTTGAGTGATTAGCGTCAAATTACTCCATCCAGAGTAATGCTGAGTGATTAAATCCAGGGGCCTCTGAAGGTGAAACGACAAAAGAGGGCCTGTCAGTCTGAGCCTGTCGAAGACTCGTGTGCAGAGGCTTGCCCGCCATACTTCGACGGGCTCATTATGACACCCATTTTTTAAGTTGTCATGGGTAACTTGCTTCAACACCGCACTCGTTATGCCTCCGGGCGTGCTGATCAAAGCGTTGACTGACCTGTGGGGGGCCGAAACAATCTTCAGAGGCCTCAGGATTTAATAGCTATTTTATTATATTCCTACGTCCTACTTTTGCCTAAAGCTATCACCAATAAATGCTAATGCATCGGTGATGCCGGTGCGCCAGTAGGTCCAGTTGTGGGCTCCGTCGCGGATGCGGAATTCGTGTGGCACTTTCTTTTCTGTAAGGGCTATATGCAGCAGGCTGTTCCCTTTGCTTAGCGCGTCATCATCACCGCAATCTATCCAGTAGCGCACATTTTTCAGATCATCGGTTGTTTTGCTTTGTACCAATCCCAGTATGGAGTTAGCCTGCCAGGTAGCATTAAGGCGTTCTTTTCCTTTAAGATCGGGGCCAAATACCTTGCTATATACATCCTTCCAGCGCTCGTCGGGTATCGCCATAAAATCATCATCGCTACGTACCGCAGCACTCAAAGCCGCCGCTGCTGAGAACATATCGGGATGTTTAAGGCTATATACCAGTGTGCCAAAGCCTCCCATGGATAAGCCCGCCACGCCGCGGTATTGTTTAGTACCTTTTATACGGTATTCTTTTTCGATAGATGGTATAAACTCCTTGAAAAAGAAGTCCTCATAGTTTAGTTTGTCCTGGTATGCATTGATAAAGAAGCTTGTGCCCCCGTCGGGCATTACAATGATCATCGGTGGAATGGTACCATCGGCAATAGCTTTATCGGCATAGCGGTTAACTTCACCAAATTGCAGCCAGCCGGTATGGTCATCCCCATAACCATGCAACAGGTATACTACGGGGTAGGTCCGGTTTGATGTTTCATAATCAGCAGGGAGGTATACTGCGTATTTTACATTATGATTTAAAATATCGCTTTTTATATATTGCTCTTCAATCACCTTACCGGTAGTTTGCGGAAATACATTTGCCGAAATCAGCAATAAACAAACCAGCAAAATCCTTTTTATAATACTCATATTCTAATTGATTCAATTAATCGTCATTTACACATCCGCATATCTGAAAACAGCGCATCTGCTACTTTTGCCTGAAACTATCACCAATAAATTGCAGTGCGTTGGTGATCCCTGTACGCCAGTAGGTCCAGGTGTGGGCGCCATCGCGCATGCGAAATTCATGCGGTACATTTTTTTCGGTAAGGGCAATATGCAACAGGCAGTTGCCTTTGCTCAAAAAGTCGTCGTCGCCGCAATCTATCCAGTATCTTACAGATTTTAACTCATCGGTAGTTTTGGTTTGCACCAGGTTTAAAACCGAATTACTTTGCCAGGCATTGTTAACCCTGTCTTTCCCCTTTAAGCCCCGGCCGTAAAGCTGTGCAAATATTTTTTCATAAGTATCATCAGGAGTGCTTACGAGCTGATCGTCGGGAAATACAGCGGCACTTAAGGCCGCACCGGCTGCAAACAGATCGGGATGTTTAAGTGTATAGATCAGCGTTCCATAACCGCCCATTGAAAGGCCTGCAATTCCCCGGTATTTTTTTTCAGCCTTGATGCGCAATGCCTTTTCAATATAAGGCATAAACTCTTTGATGAAAAAGTCTTCATATTTTTCCTTACTGTCATAAGAGTTGATGTACCAGCTCGAATCGGCATTTGGCATTACAATGATCATGGGCGGGATAGTGCCATCGCTAATAGCTTTATCGGCATAGCGGTTAACTTCGCCAAATTGCAGCCAGCCGGTATGGTCGTCGGTATAGCCGTGCAGGAGGTAAACTACAGGGTAGGTGCGGTTAGCCGTTTCATAATCCGGAGGTAGATAAACCGCGTAATTTACATTGCGCTTTAAAATTTTGCTTTTGAGGCTTTGCTCTTCAAGTACCTTGCCCTGCTGCGCAAATAAATTGAAGCTGCTTACCAGCAACAGGAATAAAAAAACAGGTTTAAGTATTTTCATGGTAATGGATGTTTCAGGTTTAAAAATTAAGGGCCTTTCCCTGTTGCGGATATACCAGGTTTAGCTGTAATTTATTAGCAGCTTTTAACTGAGTTTTGATTTTGCTGATGCTGGTCATTGGCGGCTTTAAATGAGTTATTACAATGTTTAAGCCTTTTATAGCATCTGTGCCGGTAAACGAGGCCAGTTTATCCATCTCGGCCATTAACCATTTTGGCGTAAGGTGACCGAACAATGTTTTATCCGGCTGCTCATTAGGGAAAGATACCTCTATTAAAATAGCCTTTAATTTTTTACTTTTTATCAGCGGAGCAGCGGCCTGCCACAGGTTTTGCATGTTGCTGCTTTTTTCTATCTCGTCGGGGCCGGTATCACCTAAATAAAGCAAATAATTGTTATTGCTATTCACCAAAAAAGCAGTACTGGTTAAATTGGAGTGACTGAGCGGGAAAGCCCGGACCTTAAGCTCGGTATTTTCGATAGCTGTTTCGGTACCGGGTTCCAGTACTTTATAGTGATATTTTTTCAGTGCTGGTGTTTCACCCTGGTCGGCAAAATTGGCCCAGCTTTTCCATGTAAAATAGTGCGTCTTTATCGTTTCAATACAATCATTAAGTGCATAGATGTTTTTGATGCTGTCTTCGGGCGAATTAATGATAAGCCCAGCAATATGGTCAAGATGTGGATGGGATATAAAATAGCCTTTAATGTACTGCCTGAGTACAGCATTGCCGGGTACATTAAAGCTTTTACACGTTACAGCTTTTTCAATTCCATAATGGATTGTGCCCGCATCAAGGCAGATGTAATTATTGCTGCCTTTGGGTGCAAGCATATAAGCCGATAGGTTACTTTCATCAATACCTCCGAGCACACCTAAGGGTACCAGCCTGAAAGTTGAGGCCTTTGGAGTTTGTGCAACCAAAATTACAGGGAAAAGGAAAATATATAAAAATGGCAGTAATTTATACTTGAGGTTCATTTTAGGCAGATTTAGCTTTAGTATGCTACGCTACTAAATTAAGGATATGCATAAATAATTAAAGTAAATGCCGCCTGTTTTTATGAACAGTTACATTACATAACGGGTTTTAAGGCATCGTTCACAAAAAAATTTGCGAACGGGAAGCCAAAACAGGGTGATTTTTAATGCAAGGCTACGCCTACGCCTGGTTTTTAAAGGCTCATTACATTTTTTACACCTGTAAATAGCACGTGGCGTATCTCTTACAATTTCCATTGTTAGGGGGGGAGCAACAGTTTCTGCAAAATTAAAGTTCAGTATATTTAAACGAAAGTTTACAGGTTTAGGTTTGTCTTTTTTTGAGAATTTATTCTGTTTTCATGGCCTTCGCAGCAGGTTTTTTATATTCATAATCGCCACCTAACAGATATCCCCATGGTTTAAGTGTTTCAATGCGGTCAAATATGATCTTGAATATGGCAATAACAGGAATAGAAAGGAACATGCCCGAAAGGCCCCAGATCATTTCGCCTAAAATAATGCCTATAAAAGAGATGAGGGCATTGAGCCTAACCTTTGAACCGACTATAGTGGGCAGCAAAAAATTGGCATCAACTGCGTGAATACCTATAACACTAACAGCCACCGCTACAGTGTTGCTGATACTGCCGGTAGCAAAAGTTATAACAGTACTTAAAAGCAAGGCGGTGAAGATCCCGATGTATGGAATAATATTGAAAAGACCGACTATAATGCCCAGCAAAGCGGCATATTTTATACCAATCATCCAAAAAACGGTAATGGCTACTCCGGCTACTATTACCATTTCTAACAGTAACCCCAATATATATTGCCTCAAAATACTTTGAATATTTTCAACAATATCCATTACCACGTGCTCATTTTCATCTCTGAAAACCCATACCATAAAACGGATGAGCAAACGCCTGTATAACAGTATAAAAAAGGTGAAGATCAGGATGAACACATAAAACAGCATGATCGATGAGATGGCACCAAAAGTAGTGCCCAGTACATCAGTGCCCGACTCCATGAGTTTTTTGGCGGTGTCATCAACATAGGCCATTTGCTTGGCAGCGTTAACATGAAAAGCATGTTGAACCCATTGCTGCAAGTCCTGTATTGATTGTTTTACCTGCTTTTGAAGCATCGGCCAGTCGTTAGCCATGTTTGAGATCTGTGACCCTACCAGGTAGAGGATCCCTCCAACAACACCAACCAATAATAATATAGAAACCAGCGATGCCATGCTGCGGGGTAATCTCAGCTTATTTTCCAGGAAATTACAAACGGGAAGCAACAGTATGGCGAATATGAAACCAAAGATCATGGGATCAAGCAGATCCTTACCCATAATAATCAGGTAACCCAGGGCCATAAAACCAATAAGTACTAAAGCAAGACGTTCGTAAAATGGAGCGATGAGTTTTTTTGTTGGCATACAGGGCAAATGTAGAGGTATTTATGATGGCTTAACACGTAATTATTTCAGAAGTTTGAAGATAAGTAATAATCGGGAACAGACCGGGTGAAAAATGCGAAAGGTTTAAATCATGCCGGATTGAGCAGCAGTTGCAGTTTTAAGTAGGAGCAGCAGCCGTAGTTTGGTGTACTTGCTATTATAGTCGTTAAAACTGCTACCATATATGCTGCAACTGCCACTCAGTAACTGCTACTAAAATTGTCGCTGCTACTATTAAAAAACTACCGCTGATTGTATGTTTTGGCAAATATTTTGCATTGTAATATTATCATTTACTTAAAAAGTAACATTATGGCAAAGTATTCAGAAAAAGCCGGAGAGAAGGTTGAGAAAACCATGCACGAAATGAAGGAAGGCAAGCTGAAAAGCGGCAGCGGCAAAAAAGTAACCAGCAAAAAGCAGGCGGTAGCTATAGGGCTTTCCGAAGCGCGAAAAGAAGGCGCCAAAGTGCCGAAGAAGAAAAGTTGATAAAAGGCCTCTGGTACAGGCTCATTGAAGTGTTTATAACTGCTTTCAATGAGCCTGTTTTAGAAACCATCACTGGTTTTTTAATTAACAAGCTGAAGTTGAAAATTGAGCAAGTCCTTCTTTATCTCAAAATTACGTTTGGCAATGCCCAAAACATACACTTCCATAGCTTCGTTGAAATTTTGTAAAGCCTGGTTATCGTATCTTGGTTCAAGATAATAAGTATGTTTAGCAGCGAGATAATCCTCTAAAATTTTGATCTGCTCTTCGTTAAAATATTTCCTGCTTGTTTCATCAGTAATAGTTTCGTGCATGCGTTTTTTTACATAGCGCTCCTGTTTATAAACTTCAGCAAGGGTGTCATGAATTTGCTCAACAGTCATCTTATTATAAACAGGCGCGAGCGCACGCATAATATTATTATACATTTCATAGTCAGCTACTGCCTCCTGCTGATAGTTAAACAGGTTGTTATATTGCGCAATTAGCATTTCGCGTTGAGTATCGGTTGAGCGCATATAGAAAAATAAGAAAAGATTTTTGTCCAACTCTTCTATTCTTTTTTGCACAGTTTCATATTCCGATTTAAGCAATGTCTGAAGGTTATAAATATCGTTGGGGTGATATTTAGTGCCGCGGAAATCAAAAGTTTTGATTTGATCAGCCGTATTAAGCTGATCAAATATATCGATATCCCCCTGTAAGCGGCGGGCCTTCGCCGGCAAATTGCTGTTTTCCGCATTCAGCAGTTCCTCAAAGGTAGTTTGATCGCGGATGTAATCCTGATTTGCTAATGCATCATCGATATTAAACGTAGTTATTAACCGGTCATCAAAATAGTTATTGTATCGCGGATCAAATGAATTCTCAGCGATCTTACCATAAAAATCCTGTTTAAAAGCTTCGATTGTAACTCTTTCAGCATTTTTATCAGTGTTAACAATTTCATAAAGGTGATTGGTAAGTTGCGTTTGTACCAGTAGCGGATCTTCAAAAAGCACCCACGCGGGCTCGTTTACTGTTGTGGTTGTAAGGTTGATGCGGTTAGCATGTAATTCGCGCTCGTTGTTGGTAGGGTGCGATGACCATTGATTTTTAATTACTATTTCGCTGCTTTCCGGCAAATTCCAGCCATCTGATATGATCGGTAACGCAGCCGCATCAATCTCAATCTTATGATAGTTGGCAAAATGCCTGATCATTTCCAGATGCTGGGGATAAAGATTGTCCGCCCGTTTATTTTGTTTAAGGTTTGCACGCGAATAATTGATAAGGTTTTCATAACAAGCTTGTCCTATATCAATGCGTTTTAACGAGGATATGATATGGTTTGATCCGCTTACGTAGGCAGCCACAGCATCGGCCTGAAACTCCATTTCCCGTGATAATGCAAGATGGGCCTTATTGACCACTATATAGATTTTGCGCAAAACGTATTGCATCCCCTGTATCAGCTTGATATTTAAAGATGCTGCCATGCTAAAAACGCCGTGCACACGTGCAAACCTGCTGATAAGATTGCTATAATCTTCGGTGTCATATAGCATGTCATAAAGTACCTTATTAAAGTTGTATACATAGCTGCCAACTTTCATGCTTCGTTGTGAAAAATGGCCGAATTCGTGCGCCATCACTGCTTTAAACTCCGACAGATTCACAGAATTTATCAGGCCCAAACCTATTTTCAGATTTTTTTTAACAGGCAGGAACATGCTCCAAAAGCTTGAACTGTAAAACACTCCGGCATTTACATCAGCAGACAAGTAAATGCGTTTTGGCCTGGGTGCCTGCGCTTCGATGGTGATTTTAGATATGAATTCAAACAATGCGGGATGCTGATCGGCGGTAATTTCAATCATGTCTGAATAATCTACACGCGTGCGTTTGAAGATAAACTTGATCACAAAGTAAACCAGCATAAGGCCCGAAAGTATTAGCGCCGCTCCAACTACCAACGTTATAAATGCAGGATGAAGCACTATAAAAGCTACGCCTATGTATCCAAATGCTATGGCTATTGCCAGCGAGCCCAAAAACAAAAGCAGGTAGCAAATGATGAATAATATAATAGCGCTTACCGCGATATATACACGATTTTTAAATGCCTTTGAGGGTTTAACTACATTTTTATCCGCCCCTGCCGGCATGAGCGGATACGATAAGGTTAGGTTTTTCATTTATTTTTTTAATGTAAACGCGTCGATGATATCCATCAGCGTTACTGCTTCTTCAATGGAGCAGGGGTTAGGGCCTTCGCCATTAAAGTAAGCTATTATTTTTGTTATGAAAGGCTGCTGGATATGCTCGGGATGAGTGAAAGCTATGGTGTCTTCTTCAGTATCAGTTTTCCAACTGATGTAATTGCCAAAAAACGGGAAGGTGATTTTTCCTTTTGTCCCGATGATCTCGCAGGTGTCGGTGGTTTCGCTTTCGGCTACATTAAAACACCAGGAACCGTTAACTACTACCTTGTTTTTAAATAGGACCTGTCCGCAAACATGATCGTCGGCAGGTGTTGAGTTTGATTGATTGAGCGAAAAACCATGATACATTTCAGGCTCGCCGAAATAATACAGCATCAAATCGAGCTGATGCGGGGCAAGATCATGGAAGTAGCCGCCGCCTGATAATTCGGGCTGTACACGCCAGTTGGTTTCCACATCGGCAATCAAAGTTGGTTTGCGGCTTTGCCACATCCTGATCTGTACAGTACGGATCGCGCCAATAAGCTGGTTATCAATCAATTCTTTAACCTTTAAAAACATAGGTAAAGCCCGGCGATAATGGGCAACTGTAAGTTTTGAATTGCTTTCCTTTACTGCCTCCGCCATAGCCCTTGCTTCGGCCGAATTGCGGGTTACCGGTTTCTCGACATAAACGTTTAACCCTTTTTTTAATGCGGTAAGTGCATAATCGAGATGGGATGCGGGAGGGGTGGCTATGTAGATCGCGTTTACTTCCTGGTCGTTCAGTAATTCACTGGCATCGCTGTACCATTTGCCTACACCATGACGTGCAGCATAATCGGCCGCTTTTTCTGCATCGCGGCGCATAACGGCCACAAGATTACTTCCCGCCACTTTTTTAAATGCAGGCCCGCTCTTTTTTTCAGTTACGTTGCCGCAACCTATAATACCCCAGTTTATCATTGTTAGCCCCTCTAAATCTCCCCTAAAGGGGAGACTTTAATTTTTATTTAAGGAAAGATATTAAAATTACTTGTCGAAAAGAATAGAAATTGGCGCTCCACCATAGTTCCCCCTTTAGGGGGTTAGGGGGCCAAAATTTCTTCTATCCTTGCTAACTCCTCTGCCGAAAACCCGAGGTTATCCAAAGCTTTTAGTGAATCGGATAATTGTTCGGGCCTACTCGCGCCTATCAATACAGAGGTTACGCGCTCATCTTTCAGGATCCAGGCCAGTGCCATTTGGGCCAGCGACTGTCCCCGTTGTATTGCCAAACTGTTTAAATCCCTGATCTGGTTCAGGCGTTCGTCGGTGATGTGACTTTTTTGAAGGAAACCTGTTGGTCGCGCAGCCCTTGAATCTTCGGGGATGCCATGAAGGTATTTATCCGTCAATAAGCCTTGCGCCAGTGGTGAAAAAGGAATACAGCCTACGCCTTCGTTACCTAAAACATTCAGCAGACCGCCTTCAACCCATCGTTCGAACATGGAATATTTGGGCTGATGAATGAGACATGGTGTGCCCAGTTCTTTCAACATCTTAATAGCTTTTGAAGCCAGCTCTGCCGGATAGTTGGAAACACCAACATACAAAGCTTTTCCCTGGCGAACAATGAGATCCAACGCAGCCATGGTTTCCTCAAGCGGCGTGTTTGGATCGGGGCGATGGTGGTAAAAGATATCCACGTAATCAAGCCCCATGCGTTTAAGGCTTTGATCAAGACTGGCTACCAGGTATTTCTTCGAGCCCCAGTCACCATACGGGCCCGGCCACATGGTGTAACCAGCTTTGCTCGATATAATAAGTTCGTCGCGGTAATCGCGGAAATCTTCTTTCAGGATCTTTCCAAAATTCTCTTCGGCCGAGCCGGGAGGCGGGCCATAGTTGTTGGCCAGGTCAAAATGGGTGATGCCGCTGTCGAAAGCGAGATGCAATATCTTACGGTAATTATCAGCAACATCAACGTGACCGAAATTGTGCCAAAGGCCTAATGAAATAGCCGGAAGTTTGATGCCACTGTTGCCACAGCGGCGATATTGCATTGTTTGATACCTATCAGCAGATGCTATATATGTCATATTTTTAGGTGAGGATCGGGCCGTAAAAATAGAACTTTAGGTAGATTAATAAAGGTATTTTTGACTTTACTGAAATTAAATTATGGCATGGCTACTATATCATTAACCTGCATCTGATGTTTGGCCCAATCGCGGAGTAACTGTAAAAAAGGAAGTAATTCCCGGCCTGTATTGGTAAGGGTATATTCAACCTTTGGAGGTACTTCAACATGCACCTGCCGAACGATGAGGCAATCATCTTCCAGCTCACGCAGGGCCTGGGTAAGCATTTTAGAGGTTACTCCTGTTACAGTGCGCCGTAACTCGCCATAACGCATGGTGCCATTGCGTAAACGCCACAGGATGCGACCTTTATATTTGCCGCCTATCCGCTGAAAAGCGTAGTCGATACCGCATCTTGGAGCCTCGTGTTTTGATTTTTTATCCATCAATTAAAAATAATATAACTGATTTACAGCATGGTAACTTTTTAGTAATCAGGCTACTTTTTTGTGCCTTATTGTTAATGGAATATAGCAAATATAACTTTGCTGCATGAAATATAAATTGCTTTTCATTCTAATATTGTTC
The DNA here is from genome assembly GCF_014643835.1 of Mucilaginibacter rubeus. Lineage (GTDB taxonomy): Bacteria > Bacteroidota > Bacteroidia > Sphingobacteriales > Sphingobacteriaceae > Mucilaginibacter > Mucilaginibacter rubeus. The sequence continues at coordinate 492,899 of NZ_BMKD01000003.1, forward strand.
ACTACGTGTGCAGCATTGGCACAGAACAAACCCTCTGGTCATAATTTGACCGGAACCTATGAATTGGTAACAGTTGATAATATTGCCGCCGACGGCAGCCGCACCCATCTTTACGGGGATTCGCCGAAGGGGACCCTTATAGTTGACGCTATGGGGCATTACGCTTTACAGATCTACAGTGAAGGCCGGCTAAAATTTGCATCGGGTGATAAAGCTAAGGGTACCGATGATGAGAACAGAGCCGCGATAAAAGGATGTAATGCTCATTACGGTACCTATAAAGTTGAAGGGAATAATATCATTTTCAATATCGAACATGCATCGTTCCCAAACTGGGAGGGCACACAGCAAAAACGCCCCTTTACAATTTCGGGCGATATTTTTAAGTACACTGTACCTGCGCCAACTACCGGAGGAGCGGTAATGGGAGAGGTGGTTTGGAAGAAACTGTCTTAATCAGAATTTACAGGATTTAAGAATTAACAGCATGTTTTACTTCAAGCCCAGATTTTACAGGATTTGAATTAGCAGAAAACCTTGCCAATTCCTATATCAAAATTTTGAAAATCCTAAAATTCTGTAAATTCTGATTCAGACAACTTCAGCCACCACAAAAGTGCTGCCGCCTACAAAAACAAGATCATCATTAGCTGCATTTTTTTGTGCCGATAACAATGCCTCTTTTACAGAAAGGTAGGCTTCACCAATTAAACCATGAGCCCCCGCCTGTGCTTTCATGCTTTCAGCGTCCAGGCCTCTTGGAATGTCTGGTTTGCAGAAATAATAAGTAGCATCTTTAGGCAGCAGCGATAACACTTTGCCGGTGTCTTTATCATTTACCATCCCGATAACCATGTGCAGATGATTGTATTTAACAGATGCGATATTTTTCAATACTTCCTCTATGCCATCTGGGTTATGCCCGGTGTCGCAAATAGTAAGGGGATTTTTACTTAAGGTTTCCCAGCGGCCATGCAAACCGGTGAGGTTTTTGACCTGCCTTAAGGCTGTTTTGAGATGCTCACCGGTAATTACGAAACCCTGCTCGCGTAATCCATCAACGGCAGATAAAACGGTTTTTACATTTTTAAGCTGATAGGTACCGGGGAGATCAAGTGCTAAGTCGTAACCCTTAAATTCAAAGTCCTTACTTTGGATGCGCAGTTCCAATAATTCGGCATCACCTTTCGCCTTTTGCCTTTCACCTTTCACTTTTTCAACAACCCACTGTTCTGATGAAAACCGAATGCTGCTGTTAGTTTGCGTAGCTTTATCGATAAACACGTTTGATAACTCCGATTGTTGTTCACCAATGATCACCGGGATGCCCGGTTTGATGATGCCTGCCTTTTCGCCGGCTATAAGTTGCAGGGTATCGCCAAGCATGTTCATGTGATCCCAACCTATATTGGTAATTACCGAGAGCAGCGGAGTGATCACATTCGTTGAATCCAGCCGACCGCCCAAACCTACCTCGATAACGGCAATATCCACCTTTTCTTTGGCGAAAACATCAAAGGCAAGAGCAACGGTCATCTCAAAAAAGGAAGGGGCTATTTCATCAAAATCGGCCCTGTGATCTTCAACAAAGTCAACTACAGTTTGCTCGCTGATCATTTGTCCGTTAATGCGGATCCGCTCGCGAAAATCTTTGAGATGGGGTGAGGTATAGAGCCCTGTTTTGTAACCGGCAGTTTGTAAAATGGCGGCCAGCATGTGCGATGTTGATCCTTTGCCATTAGTGCCGCCTACGTGCACACTTCTAAATTTATGCTGCGGATTATCCAACCGCCTGCAAAGCTCGAGCGTATTGGTAAGGTCTTTCTTAAATGCCGAAGCCCCGTCCCGTGTAAACATGGGAAGCTGGGTATAGAGATATTGTAGGGTTTGTTCGTAGTTCATGGTTCATGGTTCATGGTTCATGGTTCATGGTTTGAACCACTACTTTACGAGGCAAAAATAGTACTGAAGCTTACTAAAAGACAACGGGTAAATGTAATATTATTTCGACATCGCTATGAACCATGAACTATGATCCATTCGCTTTTCCCGAATTAATTTACCTTAAACACAAAAACAACGGTACCCTGTTGCTGATCGGGGGCATTATCAAGCGGGTTGAGTTTGGAATTTTTTACAGCATCTTCGCATTTTTGAAGCAAGCCTGCATCTGATATCGTAGTACCACGGGCGCCGGCACGGGCATAAGTAACGTTGCCGTCTTTATCAACCCTGATATCAACTACAATTTTACCGCTTTGACGGTTGTCGTCACTTACAGAGGGTCGGCTCACAAAGTTACGCTGTGCCATATTCAGGCTACCGCCATTGCCGGATCCTGTTCCGTTATAGTTATTGGTGAGCGTTGTGCCTGTGGTTTTACCCTGATTGCCCGGAGTTTTGCCTATGCCATCGCCTTCACCGGTACCGGTTGATGCTTTGCCTTTGTACAAAGCATTTTGGTTAACGGTAGGTTTTGCCGGCGGTGTTTTTACCGGAGGAGTAGGGGCAACATTTTGACTTGGTTTTTTAGTAGGCGCGGCCACTTCTGGGGCATCCTCGTTATTTTGGGTAACTACCGTTTTTTCGCTGCTTTCGGGCGTTGGTTTTTCTTCGGTGGGTTTACTTTCGGTAACCTTGTCCGGTTTGGTGTGATTGGCTTTTTCGGCAACAGAAGGTTCTTCGGTGCTCATGTAATCATCGCCCATACCTTCATCAACCGTACCGTAGTTTACCAATATGCCGCCTGTTCCGTTCTCTTCAACCGGCGGATTTTTGAATACTATAAAATAACATGCCGCTATCAGCACAGCCATAATAATGCCTGTTGCTATAAATGCTTTCGGATAGTTATTTTCTTCCCTGTACTCCATTTTTATAATTAGTGCAATTTTTTAATTAGCAGTATTTTCTTAGTTGCAGTGGCAGCAGCGAGTAGCACTTTTTTATTGTTATCAGTAATCTGTTAAAACTGCCGCTAAAAACTGCAACTGCTACTTAAAGAACAACTACTACTAAAAAAAGTGGCAGTTTGTTTAAACGATTACAGTAACTTACTGCAATAATCTACTATAAACTTTAAACTGCAACTGCCACTGTTATCCCTTAGGTTCTGTCGCCAAAACCAGTTTAATGTTCAACTTTTGTGCCACGTCCATCACCTGTACCACATCCTGTATGGCTACAGTTTTGTCAACATACAAAACTATAGTAAGTTCGGTAGCCAGGGTTTTGTAACCCGCCAGTGTAGTTTGCAAAGCATCCACCGGGATCTCTTTTTTATCTACGTAGTACTTCAGGTCTTTGGTTACTGAAACGGTTATGGTTTTTTTAGATACCGACTGCCCTGTTGATGATTTAGGCAACACCAGCTTAATAACGTTAGGGTTGGTAACTGTTGAGGCTATGAGGAAAAACAGCAGCAGGAAAAACATAATATCGTTCATTGCCGATGTATGTACTTCTGCCGATGCGCCCCTGTGTCGTTTTCTTAAATTCATTTGCTCGGCTCCTCTAACAGGTCAATAAATTCAATGGCATCGGTTTCCAGCTTCAGGATCACCTTATCAACCATCATATTCAAAATATGATAGCACACGTAAGCTACGATACCCACAAACAAACCTGCGGCTGATGTTACCATTTTTACATATAAACCGCCAGAGATTACACCCATGCTGATGTTATCGGTTTTTGAGATATCATAAAAGATCTTGATTACACCGGCAATGGTACCCAGGAAACCAAACATCGGCGCTATACCGGCTACGATACCTAAAATTCCAATATTTTTTTCCAGTTTGGATACTTCCAGCTTACCAACGTTTTCAATAGCCCCTTCGATATCTTTTATAGGGCGACCAATGCGCAATAAACCTTTTTGCAGCATGCGCCCAAGCGGCGTGTTATTGTTACGGCAAATAGCAATGGCCGATTCCAAATTGCCCGAGTGGATACTTGAACGTACCTGTACCATCAGGTTTGATTCATCACGAGATGCTTTACGGATAGTAAAGTAACGTTCAAAAAATATTACCAGCCCCAGTACAGCTAAAATACCTATCGGGATCATTACCCAGCCACCCTTGATCAGCAGGTCGCCAAAGCGAAGTTCTTCAGTTGGCAGTGCTGCGGTTGTTACGGCGTGGTTTGCGGTATCTGCCAGGTGTTTGGCGGTATCTGTAATTTGCTGAATTAATAATAAAGTCATTTCGTGGAATCAGTAATTTGTTTTGAGTATGTGTCTTTAGTTATTTTTCCTTGTGATATGAGTTTTTTTCTCACGGCTTCTGCTTCCTCGGATGAGGAAAACCCTCCAATTATGATCTTGATCCGCGGACCGGTTCCGGGGCCTTTCAGCAGACGGGCATCAATCCCCCTGCTTTTATAATCTTTAACCGCCTCATTGCTTTTGGTTATCGTTTTAAACGATCCTAAAAATATCGCAAACTCCGGCTGTGCTACGGTATCTGTTTTGGCTGCCGGATTATTTAACGCTTCAACAGGTTTAGAAATTGCCTTTGCCGTATCAGCAACAGTTGGAGTGGAATCCTTTTGGATCCTATCCGGCTTAATTATGGGAGCAGCTTTGGGCTTTTCAACCTTTGGTTGTTCTTTAGGGCTGTCATTGTTAAGATGTAATAGTGCGGGGTTATATTTATATACGCCAAAAGCTGCTGCGGCAAGTATAACCACTGCAATTGCTATTATAACCCAAATGCTGATACCCCGCTTAACTTCGGGTTCATCATCAATATACTCAGGCTGCTCAACAAGGGTTGCGTTTGCAGGCGGCGGTGTATAGGTTTGCTGTAGAGATATAGCCGTAGGCAAAGGCGGCGGCGGTGGCGGCGGGGGCACGTAGTTAACCTTGTTAATGGTTACCGGAGTAAGGCCAAAAAACAAAGGATCGCTGCCCGGTGCCTGTTCCTGCGGTCTGAAAGCAATTTTGCCTTCCTGCATATAAAACCAGCCTAATTGGGCAAAAGGTACTTCATGCAGCACCAGCTCCTGCTTAAGGCTGTTGATGTATTTTTCGGTGAAATATTTGGATGATGCCAGCGAGATTTTTTTCTTTTCGGCGATATGGCGTGTCAGGATCTCATCGTCTTTAGCCTCCTGATCAAAATGCAGCTTATGACCGGGCGGATAAAAAGTTGCCTGTACATCATCATAATAGCCATTTACGCGCAGGCGCGAAAAGCAGCCCAAGCCAGGTACACTTATTTCGGTGTACCGGCCGAGTAGTTCGCTTAAATAATTGGCTATATCCATCCGGTAAAAATACGGTTAATTTTAAAACATCAAACAGGGCTTAAAACGAGTACCCTACCCCGCCAAAGATATTAAATCCGTAGTTAGGGTAGTATAACCAATTTTGATACGAACTGCTCAGGATATTATTAGCCTGCGCAAATACCGAAAACCTGCTGTTTATCCTGTATTCTACACTGCCGCTCAGGTCGCCAAAGCCCTTAATAGGCTGTTTAATCTGGTTGTAAACCGGGCTTCCCGGGGTAGAAGTTGGTGCCAATACCAATAACCTGTCGGTTGTTGAGCCGCGGATAAGCAACGAACCTGTAACGGTCAATTTGCTGTCGATATGTATAGCAGTACCTGCAGTTAATAAAAATTTAGGCAAATTCCATGGCTCACTTTCTTTAGCCATTTGATAGTCTTTTATTTCAACGCGGCCGAAAATGTTAAAATCGTCTGTTGCTTTAAAATCCAGCTCGCCATTAAAGCCGTTTACGCGGGCTTTGCCATCATCATAAATAACAGTGAATTTGTTGCCTTCAGCGTTGAAGTTACTCACCATTAAAGGCATGTTTTTAATGCTGTTGCGGTACACGGAAGCTTTGAAGCTTAAGCCGGGGGCCAGGGTGCCTTTTAAACCGGCACTGATATCCAGTTGATCAACTGAGTTTTTGATGTTGATGTTTTGGCCGATGAAGGGATTGATCATGGCAAAATCGTGCAGTGAAGAGCGGTTTACATCGCCCTTAGCTTCAACAAAAAGGCGTACATATTTAGGGATTACCTGTACCTCCAATTTAGCGGCTGGGAAAATGTAAAACTTACCAAAATCGCCAAACTCTTTTACGATGTTAACGCCTGCATCTATTTTATAGTTATCGCCCTGAAATTTAATATAAGGGTTGACACGTGCAATGTTATTACCAAGACTGTAAAGGCTGTCTTTCTGGCTGGCCAGATCCAACGATCCGCTTAAGCCTGCATAAAACTGCTTAACAGTTTGATTTAGAAAGCCTGAAATAACTACATTGTTTTCACGTGCCTGGTAAGCATTGCTAAATGCGTATCCTTTTAACTTTACAGCATAGGTAAAGTCGTTTTCAACGTCTTTGTAATTCTTTGCCAGTTCAACCTCGCCGCTTATGGTATTGAAGTGCTGTTTTGTCGGTACAAAATTGTTGTCGGGAGCATCCTGGTTGTAACCGTAAAAATAGGTACCTAAACGATTGTAGTTGATACGGCCTGAGATATTGTTATCGCCAATGATACTTTTGCCAAATACGCCAACGTCATCACGGCTTTGGGTTTGTTTTTGCAGTGAGCCAGATTGCGACAAATGTTTAATGAAACCGCCAAATTGTAAAGCCTCATCACGACCGTTGGCAAAATAGCCTTCGCCATAAATGGTTTTCAGGTTGCCAAAACCAACTTTAGCATAATTGTTGGTTAAAACAGAATCCTGTTCTGCCGGCCTTTTCATTGGGTCAAGCTGCCTGATCTCGGAGTTTTGCTCCTGGCGTTTATCGAGCGGGGCATAGGTTAAAGGTGCTTTAAACGGCACTTTATCTTCCAAATCAGGGTTACGACGGATCTTTACCGCATCGGCCAGCACTGGTTTGTAGGCAGTGGTCACTACAATTTCTTCTGATAAGCTACCGCCATTGGCAGCGTTGTTGGGATTATTGCCGCCTCCCTTCTTAGTTGTATCCTGCGCTGTTTTTGCAGCAGCATCGCCTAAGCTTTTGCTGTCTGTAGCTTTTTTAGCTATAGGTTTTGGCGCGGTCTTTTTGGGTGCCGGTTTAGCGGCAGGCTTTTTAGTTGCAGTTTTTACTGTTGCTTTTTTGGTAGATTTCTTTGTTTGTGCCTGGGCAGGAACAAAGTATAATGCTATTATTAAGGTAAGCAGCGTATATGTGTATCTTGAGTTCATTGCTTGTCTTTTTTTATATTACTCTTTGTTACTGTTTGTTAGTTGTATCGGGCTGGGCAGTTTCTTTGGTGCCTGCGGCAGGGGCTTTGGTTTTGCGGCCGCTCAGTTTATCCAGCTTCTCTTTAGCAGTAGGTAATATGTCGTCATCGGCTTTATAGTTATCAATGATACTTTGCAGGGTTGCCTTGGCCTGGAAGGTATCTTTTAAGCCTACATAGGTGTCAGATAACAAAATGTATGTTTTGGCTACCCAGTAATCATAGTTTGGCATTTCCTTGGCCAGGTCAAAACACATTTTTTGTGCTGTTTTATAACGGCCTTTTTCATACTCAATGAGTGCAAGGTTGTAACGGGCTTCGGCAGCGGCAACGGTTTTAGTGTTGGTTGCAGTATAGGTGAACTGTTTAACAGCCAGGGTAGTATCGCCGGTTGAAAGATAAGCCTTACCTTCGTACAAGCCGGTTTTAAATTTATCTTCCTGCGATGTTTTATCATTTGTTTTAACCAGCTCGGCGTATTTAATGGCATCATCGGTCATTTGCATTTCCGAATAGCAGTACATCAGGTTAGTAATGGCGAATGTATAATCGGCTTTATATTCTGAATTGGTTTCGAGCCTTTTAAGGAACACTACAGCTTCGTTATATTTCTTTTGCTGCATGTATAATTTAGCCATGCTGATCAATGCCTTTTCGCTGTAGGCGCTGGTCCAGTCGTTCAGGATCACGTTATAATCAACAACAGCCTCTTCTGTACGACCTAAATTGGCCAATCCCTGCGCGCGAATAAAGCGTGCCTGTTTTTCGTAGATCTGTTTGCTTGGAAACTTATCGAAGTAAGCGTTTACCGCGCTTACAGTACCCTGCCAGTCGCCTTTAAGGTAAAGGTTGTTGGCTGCGGTGATCATGATGCTTTCCTGATCGGAGGTGGTATAATTACCGATAGGGGTGGTGCCTGCATAGTTAATAAATGTTTGGGCGTCACCTTTATCAGTGTAGATCTTTTCGATCTGTTTTAAAGATTGTTTGGCCTCATCGGTTGACGAGTAATCCTGTACTACTTTTTTGAATGATTCAATAGCAAGGTCATCGTTGCCCGCGTTGTAATCAATCAAACCGATAGTAACCAGTGCGCGTGGCACATAGCTGCTGCGCGGATATTTCTGGATCATGGCCTGCAGATCGGCTTTGGCTTTATCACCGTCTGTTTTCAGGAAGTAGGTATAAGCTATCTCGAATGAAGCGTCATCTGCATAATCAGAGTTAGGGAATTTGTTCAGTACATCATTCAATGTACTGATCTTGGTATCCAATGAACCCTGTAAACCCTGGATCATACCACGTTGAAACAACGCATAATCTTCGCCCTGATTGTGCATGGCTATGATGCGGTTATAGTAGGTCATCGCACTGCCGTAACTCTTCATCACAAAATAGCTATCGGCAAGGCGGGTGATGGCATCATTCTGGGTGTTGGCGTCTTTTACATCGCCTTGTAAAAACTTCTCGAAGTAATTGGCTGCTTTTTTGTACTGCTCGTCGCCAAAGGCCGCGTAAGCCAAAGCATAGTTGGCGTAGTTAGAAACATCAGTTTCCTTAGCTTCAGGCATGCTCAGGAATTTCTCGAAATTCTCTACCGATTCGCCGTATTTACGAACCTCGAACATGGCCTCTGCCATCCAGTAAGTAGTTAAGGCTTCAGTTTTGCTATCAACCGGATCTTTCAGCGAACGCAGGAAGATACCAATCGCATTCTCAAATGCACGCTCGTTATAAAATTCCAATCCCCGGTAGTAAGTAACTTTTTGATAAGCTAAACGTGCACTCTGGCTTTTATTAGGGATGGGCTCCAGGATCTCCACAGCTTCTTTATAGCTGCGTGAGTTTAGTAATTCTTCACCCAATAATACCTTAACCTCGTCAATACGTTTTGAACGTGGGTATGTAGCCAGGTATAACCTTGTAGCGCCTAAAGCCTGCAGGTTAAAGTCGAGCTCGTATGATAGTTTGGCGTACTCATAAAGGGCATCCTCTTGTAATTGCTTATCATAATCAAGCTTGGAGGCATTGAGGAAAGCGTTACGGGCACTCTGTTTATTGTTCATTTTCAGGAACACATCGCCCAGGGTATAGTTACCGCTTTGGCTGTAAACATCGTGCTGTTCAACCAATTTTTCCAGTTCGCTGGCAGCTTTGGCATAGTTGCCTACCTTATAATAGGTATAACCCATCTGGTAGCTGTCCTGCGTGTTTTGGGTACGGCCCTGATCCCGGTCTTCAAAACGGCCATAGTACTTAACCGCGTTGTCATAATCGGCTTTAGCAAAGTACGATGCAGCGATGATGCGCAGCATTTCCGTTTCGTTTTGCTGATGGGTTTTATTTACAATAGGCACAGCGTAGTTAAGCACATCATCGTAACGCTTATCTAAAAAGTAAACTGCCGAGATGTAGTAAGGGTAGCTGTTTTCGTATTTTTTTGAGTTTTTAAGCTTTTCAAAATTTACCAGTGCCAGGTGATAGTCCTTGTTTAAATAAGCTATATAAGCAAAGTAATAAGTAGCATCCTCAGTAAATTCCGACCTTTTGTTTTTAACCTCGCCAAAAAGCAGTTGGGCATTTTTGTAATCCTTTAACTCAAAATAGGCGTAACCCTTACGAAATTTATACTCGGTATTGTCATGGCCGTTAAGCTCGCCTGCCTCAACCTTGTTAAACCAGCGGATAGCGTCTTCATATTTACCTTGTTTAAAATACGATTTACCAATCTGGAAAAAAGCCTGTTTGGTAAGCGGATTTTCAGGGTGTTCTTTTATAAAACGGAGAAACATGCTTTCGGCATCATCATTGCCCAGGTTAAGGGCGCAGAATGCTTCATAATACTGGCAGTTTTCTTTAGTGAGCGATAGCTCAGTTTCAAACTGTGGCTGGGTGCTTGTTTTAATTTTGTAAGCTTCAACCAGGCGAAATTGTTCGGCCGCCGAAGCAAATTTTCCTTTGTCCATCAAATCAATAGCCGCGTGATAAGTGCGGTAAATTTGAGTGGAAGGATTTTGCTGGGCTCGTGCAGCTGAAAATAAAAATACGGGAATGAGCAGGGTGATGTATCTTGTTTTGATCATAAAGCGCATACTAACGATAGTGCGAAAATAGCTAAACCAAAAAGAGGCTTTTCACATTAGAAATTAACAATTGTGGATAACACTTCTTTTAACGAAGGTAATACTTAAGATAATATCCATGTGGAAAACTTTAAAATTGTTGAGTACTGCCGTGGTACCGGCTATGGATAATCAAAAGTAATAATTACACGTTAAACAGTGCAATTTATTTGTATTTTGAGCATTATAATACCCCCGGGGGCGACGTGCCCCATCCATTATTTTTACCAATTATGAGTAGCGTTCTTAACAGAGGCGGATTGTGGTTACCGGTTATTTTGTACATGTTGGTGTTTTGTCCGTTAAATTCAAAAGCACAAAAAACAAATGCCGAAATTGTTTTAACAAACAGGCAGTTAAATGAAAAGCCGAACGAATTTTATATCGCAAGCGTTACTGATGAACGGCCCGACCGGAGTGCTGTTGCCTGGTTATTTTCGGCCACAGGTAATTTGCCTGCAGTAAAGTATAAAGTTGATTTACAGGGAGGGGCAGCAACAGCTGTTAAACAATTTGCTGATTATGCTATCCCTGTTAATAAGATGTTACGCCCGGTGGTCATCCGCATTAAGAAGTTAAAGCTTACTGAAACGGCAATGGCCGATGGCAGGATAGAAGGCCGGCTGGACATACAATTGTGGTTTGAATTGAAAAAAGCTGAGAACAATGTGCATTTGATTGATTACCCGGCAGCTACAACATACTATCGCGGTGCAGGGCAACAATATGATACCGGGGTGCTGTTGAGCCGGGCCCTTGAAGCTGGCCTGATGTATTTTAACAGATGGATGAATCGTGAAGCCGACACTAATATTAAATTGGCTAAAGGAGTAAAATTAATCTTTACCGATTATTCTGAACAACCGGAAGGCGATACCATCTACTACTCGGCCAAGCGGCCTTTAACCTGGAATGACTTTCAGGATAAAGCCCGGGGCGAAAAGTATGTTGCCGAAGTGCAGCCAAGTTTTGGTTACACAGAACAGGTAGAAGTAGTAAAGTCGATAGTGGTAGTGAAGATAAGCATGCGCGTGTTTTTGCCTAAAAGTGCCGCCTGGGTAAAGCCGGAAGGACGTACAGACTATGCTCTAAATCATGAGCAGCGGCATTTTGATATTGTAGCGGTAATAGCCCGGCATTTTAAGAGGGCCCTTATGACTATGAAACTCCCGGTTGATAACTATGATGGCTATATTAATGTACAATACCTTGACTCGTACCGTGAAATGAACCAGCTACAAGATCAGTATGATAACGAAACCAGTCACGGTACAAACCAATACTACCAACAGGAATGGAATATGAAGATAGATGGATTTTTAAGAGATTAAGACAGGAGATTCAACACGCCCGAGCCCGGGGGATAAATAGCACATATATGAATTTAAATTCGTGGATGTCAGCATAATGTTACATGGCATAATACATCCTTATACTGTGCAGGACTTATTTTTCTTATGTTTACTCTCCTTTATATAATTGGATTGTTAATTTTAGGATCATAAGCAAGGGGGCGAAATGAATTTTGGCGGAGTTACCATAAAGGATATTGCTAAAGAGTTAGGGATCTCACCGTCAGCGGTTTCCAAGGCGCTTAAAGACAGTCATGAAATTGGCGAAAAAACCAAGGCGCTTGTACTGGAGTGTGCTAAAAGGCTCAACTATCAGCCCAATCTTAATGCCCAAAGCCTTAAACGGGGCAACAGCAAATCTATCGGCATTGTAGTTTCAACTATTGAGAACCAGTTTTTTTCGCAGGTGATCAATGGCATCGAATCAGTAGCACACAGTAAGGGATATAATGTGTTTATTACACAAACCCATGAATCGTATGAGCTTGAAATGCAAAATGTACGTCACCTGACTTTTCGCTCCATTGATGGTTTGCTGATCTCCCTCTCAACCGAAACCAACAATATTGATCATCTTAAAGAGCTTCATAAAAAAGGATTACCGATAGTTTTCTTTGATAGGGTAAGCGATGAAATTGATACCCATAAAGTAGTAGCTGATAATTTTGCCGGCGCCTACGATGCTACAACCCAGTTAATTGATGCGGGATATCGCAAAATAGCGCATATCACCAGTTCGGTAAATGTATCTATCACAGCCGAACGCTTGAGGGGATACAAAGGCGCACTTGAACAACATGGTATAATACCTGATGAAAAATTGATCAAGTACTGCCCGCATGGTGGTAAAGACCTTGCCGAGATCGAAAACGCGCTAAGTGAATTGTTTTCTGAAAGTAAGCCCGATGCTATTTTTACAGCCTCCGACAGGATCACGACTACGACCTTGTCCCTTCTTCATAAATTAGGCTTCCGGATTCCTGCTGATATCGCTTTGCTCGGCTTCACCAATACCCAACTGGCCGAAGTTTTAAACCCGCCGCTAAGTGCTGTTTATCAGCCCGGTTTTGAAATGGGAAAAAAGGCAACCGAAATGCTGATCAGCATTATCGAGAGCAAGCGGCCTGTTACAGAGTTTGAAACTACCGTATTGCCTACCCGGGTTTTTATCCGCAGTTCCTCTCAACCGGTAAAAGCTTAATATTAAATACCTGATTGGTAATAAATGTATGCTTAACATTTGTTGTTTTTGTGAAAACTTTTACAGATTTTTAGCGCATTATAAACTACGCTAAAACCTTTCAGCTCTATGAAAAAAATGTTCACTGCCTGTTTGCTGCTGCTTTTATTTTCCAGCACGGCAATTGCACAAAATACCGGCAATAAAACTTTTACCAACCCGTTGCTGCCATCAGGCGCCGATCCCTGGGTGATCTGTAAAAACGGGTTTTACTACTATACCAATTCAACAGGGGGCAATATTGTTATCTGGAAAACAAAAGATATTACCAAGCTGAGCACTGCACCTAAGAAAGCTGTTTGGGCGCCGCCGCCTGGTACAGCTTATTCCAAAGACATATGGGCGCCCGAACTCCATTTTATAAATGGCAAATGGTATGTATATTTTGCCGCGGATAATGGCGATAACAATAACCATCGCATATATGTACTGGAAAATAGCTCGGCCGACCCAATGGAAGGTACCTGGGAGTTTAAAGGAAAAATAGCAGATAGCACCGATAAATGGGCTATTGACGCTTCGGTATTTGAAAATAACGGTAGTTGGTATATGATCTGGTCGGGCTGGGAAGGAGACCATAACGGTCAACAGAATATTTACATTGCTAAAATGAAAGACGCAATGACCATCGGCAGCGAACGCGTGAAAATATCGAGCCCGGCTTATCAATGGGAAACCAATGGCGATCTGCATGATGCCGGTAACCCGGCACATGTAAGCGTAAATGAAGGACCGGAAATTTTGAAACATAAAGATAAGTTATTCCTGATCTATTCGGCCAGCGGCTGCTGGACTGACTTTTATGCATTGGGCATGCTTACCGCTTCTAAAAATAGTGATCTGTTGAACCCTAACTCATGGATCAAAACAGAGGAGCCGGTATTTAAGCAATCTCCTGAAAGCAGCGTTTACGCGCCCGGTCATAACTCATTCTTTAAATCGCCAGATGGAAGGGAGGACTGGATCCTGTACCATGCCAACTCAAACCCTAACGAAGGCTGCGGTAATAAACGTTCGCCACGCGCGCAAAAATTTACATGGAATAAAGATGGCTCGCCCAATTTTGGTGTGCCACTGAAAGATGGACAGCCTTTGGTTGTACCTTCAGGAACGAAATAGCATTCGGGAATAACCGGCGTCGTGATTTCGATAGAGCAGAAGGCTCGGAATGTGTGCCGGAGCGAAGGAGAACTTATACAAGCTGTCTGTATAGTTTGTAGCAGGACGTATAAGATTTCGACGAGGAACGAGGAGAAATGACATTGATTTAAATCTCTGCTCCATCTTCTTGACAAATGTCAATTTCCTTCTTATCAAATGTCAATGTACAGGTTATAGCATCGCGGTAGATTTGTATCAACAAAAGAACGATACAAAATGTCAAAAACAATTTTTATAACCGGAACAAGTACAGGATTTGGTAAATTAACCACTATAACCCTTGCAAATGCAGGCCATACCGTAATAGCAGGTATGCGCGGAATAAATGGCAAAAATGAAACTGTAGCCAAAGAGCTTTCAGCCTTGCCAAATGTTGAAGTAGTTGAGGTAGATATTACTGATGATAATTCAGTTAAAGCTGCTTTTGAATATACATTAACCAAATACGGCCATATTGATGTGTTGGTGAACAATGCCGCAGTTTCAGGCTTTGGCGTACTGGAAGCTTACTCGCTCGATCAGATCAGGCAGATGTTTGAAGTGAATTTTTATGGAACCCTGCGCACCATCTTTGCGGTTTTGCCGGGGATGCGTAAAGCTAAAAATGGCCTTATCGTCAACATTACATCGGGTGCAAGTGGTCATACCCTGCCGTTCATGATTCCTTATCTTGCTTCCAAATTTGGGGTAGAAAGTATTACCGAAGGTTTAAAGGATGAGCTTGCGCAGTTCAACATCGAGAGCGTTAGTATCCAGCCGGGCGTTTATCCAACCGAAATGAATAATGGCAGCAAAACAGGCATCCATGCCGATAAACCGGAAGTTGTGGCCGAATACGGCGAGACCTCAGCACAGCAATTTAACGCCATGGGCACAGCGCTTTTCAGCAAAATGGCCGAGTTTAACATGGACCCTCAAACTATTGCCGATGGTATATTGAGGCTGGTTGAAATGGAAAAGGGTACCCGCCCGTTGCGTTATCCACTTGATGCCGTAGCGCAGGGTACCGACCAGGAATTTATTGATGCCCGCGCCGCTATCAAAACAAAATGGTTAAGCAAATACACCGCATAACCTAATTATAAAAAGATTACCCGAACAAAAGCAAATATCCCCGGATAAAGGAGATATTTGCTTTTATATGTTTGAGCAATTTAAAGAGTACATTGGCCAGAAAGCAACACTCACCGAAGCCGACTATGCTAAAATTGAAGCAGTTTGTATTTTTAAAAAACTCCGTAAAAAGCAGTATTTATTGCAGGAAGGCGATGTTTGGAAGTATAACGCTTTTATAACCAAAGGCTTGGTTCGATTTTACAGCGTTGATGAAAATGGCCGCGAAAACATAGTAAGCTTTGCTAAAGAAAACTGGTGGACAGGCGACCGTGCCAGTCTGCTTACCGGCGAGCCTTCTAAAAATAATATTGATGCTATTGAGGATACAGAACTGATACTGATTACCAAAACAAACTTCGACAGGCTTTGCCGTGATATACAGGCTTTTAACGATATGGTTAATGCCATTCTGAACAAAAGTTTCATCACCAGTCAAAACCGCATTCACTCGGCCATTGCCTTTACTGCCGAGCAAAAATATCTTGATTTTGTGCAGAAATATCCCGATCTCTCGCTAAGGGTGCCACAGGCGATGATTGCATCTTACTTAGGCATTACCCCCGAAACCTTAAGCCGTGTACGAAAAGAAACTGTAAAGAAACATTAACCCTGAAACTTCATCAGTTCAATGTTTTTCTTCTTCATGGCTTGCAATACCGTTTTACCGTATTCTGTAAAATATTGGTGTTGTTGTAACAGGCTTAAATTAAGGGTATGCCATTCTTTGTCGCTATATTGCTTATCCAGATGTACTTCCCATTCCTGTTTTAAATCATGGGCAAAATCCAGGTAGTTTACAGATGCCAGGTGGTGCATATCGGCATCGCAAATAATTTGCTGGATAAGATTTTGGGGCGATTGCGGTACTTTTGTAGCTTCAATACAATCCCATACCTGTTGTATAAAATCATTATTGTAATGGTGCTGCATTAAAAAAGTACCGGCAATAACCATGCTGGTATCTTCATGTCCCTTGTAATGGTAAAGGTAGCCGGTGTCATGAAACCAGGCGGCCACTGTTAAGATAGTTAATTCCTGTCTTTTTAATTTATTGTGCCCGGCAATTTCAATGGCGGCGTTTACCACCCTTTGTGTATGTTCCAAATTATGAAAATACATAGTTGCCGGAAGGTTTTCTTCCATTAAGGAGGTAACGTAGGCAGCGGTCCTTTTAACAATACTTATGGCAGACATGTGAGTGATGCGATACTACCCTCACATTCTGTAGAAATTCTGGATAAATGATAGCCTGCATGCCTCTCAACAAAAAGATGACACTTTTATCTTATTTGTGTAAACATGGATTTTGCGTTTTTAAGCAGGATTTTAAACCTGTATTTTAGGTGCATAAATGTTGATAGATGAAAAATACACTTCAAATAGCACAACTTTATTTGCGCTTTGCTTTAGCGATTGGTTTTTTGCTGCCCGTGGCAGATCGCTTGGGTTTCATGGGGCCGGCAGGGCAAAATTCAGTAAGCTGGGGTAGTTGGGATAATTTTGTGGTTTATACCAATACGTTGATGCCATATTTGAGCCGGTGGATGGCAGGTGTCATGGGTTTTTTAGCAACAGTGGCCGAGGTTTCAATAGCCATCATGTTTATTGTAGGTTTTAAGACTCGTACGGCGGCTTATGCAAGTTTTGCCCTTACGCTTACTTTTGCCCTTTGCATGACCATATTTTCAGGAATCAAGGCTCCTTTTAACTATTCGGTTTGGGCCGATAGCGCGGGTAGTTTATTACTGGCAAGTATAGCTACTTATCGCTGGAGCATTGATTTTATATATGATGAAGCTTAGTGTTTGTTAAGGTCTTTTAGTATTCATTTACCTTTGAAGGTATCAAAATAACCGCTTATCAAACCTGGGCTTATTTCATCGCTAAGCAGGCCTATATAATTGTCGGGCCGTATTAACAGGTATAAACCTGATTGTACCCCTAATTTTTGCCAGCTTTCATTAAGGGGTAAATTAACTACTTTGATATAATTTATTAAGTGATCAGGAATTAGGCCGTCGTACCCAATGCTGCCAATACATAACAGGTGAAATTTGGGTTCCAGGAGCAAATGATAGATGCTTTGTAGTTTGCCTTCGTTAGTGGTCATAACGTAGGGGCACCTGTCGCCGGCACTAAATTTTAGCTTCTGTTTAATAAACTGCAGGGAAAGCGGGCTTTTTCTGTACGAATACCAAATTTGGGACAAGATCCTGAAAATGCGTTTTGAGATGCATTGGGTTGACAGTACGAGGCATAAAATATTGGGCATAACGTAGGTGCGTAATTGATATAAGAACCAGTTACAGCTTGTCATGAATGCAAATATTTTATCGGTAAATTTCATGAGCCATTGGGCAAAAGGGTACCGTTCGTCATGATAGGTATTAATAAGTTTATCATCAGCAACGCCCTGCAGCACCAGGGCCAGTTTCCAGGCCAGGTTATGTGCATCCTGCAAGCCGGTATTCATGCCCTGTCCACCTGCGGGACTATGAATATGTGCGGCATCGCCCAATAAAAAACATCGGTTTATCCTGAAACTGTTAACACAGCGGTGATGTAGTTTATAAACTGAAAACCAGTTTAATTTTTCTATGTTCAGCGACAGCTTAATGTTGGCCGTGATCACATCTTTAAGATCATCAAAAATAACATTTTCTTTGCCTGCAAAACCTTCGGGGAGGGTACCTAAAATGCGGTAATTACCGTTGCCATACATGGGGAAAAAGGCGCAGAAATTAACATGCGACAGTGATGCAATGAGCTTGTTTGCTGGTTGCAGCCAGCTAAGCTTTACATCGGCCACAAAAAATTTATTTTGGTAGGTGCCTCCTTCAAAACTTAATCCCAGTTGCTGCCTTACCGGGCTCGATGAACCGTCGCAAGCCAGCAAGTAGGAGGCTTGAATACTTATTTTCCTGAACGGATCACTTTTATCGTAAAGACTGGCCACAACGTGATCATCATGCTGTTCAAAACTAACCAAACTGGTTCGCCACAAAACGTCACGGCCTGTAGCTTTTAATTGCTCGTAAAGCAGTTCCTCGTTTTTAAACTGTTCAAATGCCTGCAGGTTGGGGAAATCGGTGAGTCCGTTGCCTGCGTTGGCTGTTTCAAGTACTGCTTTTTCCCGGCCATTCATGTAAATTGCAAATTTGCCAATCACCTGTCCCTGTTCAAAAACAGTATCAGCCAAGCCCATTTGCTGGTAAATTTCCATGCTGCGTGCCGTAACCAGCATAGCCCGCGACTCATGGGTAGGTGCCGGCTTGGTATCGATAATAATAAACTCAACGTTAAAGCGGGCCAGCTGGCAGGCGGCCATTAAACCGGTTGGCCCGGCACCGATAATAATTACTTGTGTATGCACGATGTATTACCGGGCTTAAAATATGAAATTAATTGGCAAAGCTCGGCCATTGTTGCGCTATCGCCAGTAATTATTAGCTGCAGCTATTGTAGCAAATTCGGTTGCCACTGTTTGCCCTACGGCAATGAGCATCGCTGCGTCTTCGGCGTAAACACCTCTTAGCTTACCACGAATTTCGGCATCGGGCTGAGTTACTTTGATGATGAGCCTTGCCATTTTAATAGCAAGTTCACGGCCTTCCTGTGGAGTTGCTGTGATTAAGGAGTTGCCCGGGATTAATTGTACTTCTTCTGACATGATGATAAATTTAATTAATTGGTTATTAGGTTGATTAAATAAGATTGTGAATAGCTTATTAAAAAACAGGTTGCAATACAGTGCCCCTTTTCTTAAAATCAGAAAAGCTGATCCCGGTAGCATTTTTAAAGAATTTACTGAAATGGGCCATATCGCAAAAACCCAGGTCATACGCTATTTTTTTCATGCAGTTGTCGGGGTGTATAGCTTGTTTTTTAGCTTCGGCTGCAACTCTTTGCCTGATGTGATGGCCGGCCGATTGTCCGGTCAATTTTTTTACCACTTCGTTAAGGTAATTGGGGGTTACAGATAATCTGTCGGCGTAATCGGCCACCATTTTATACTCCCTGAAGTTTTTATCGAGCAAGCTTATGAAGTTTTGTAATATGGAGGTATTGCGCGACTGTTTCGGCGCTTGTTCCATCGATTCCAACTGGCGTGAAAGATAGATGAGGAAGATCTTAAAATATCGTTTTAATATTTCGGCACGGTAAAGATTGTGCCGGCTATATTCTTTCATCATTATTTCGGTAATATCATTCATATCATCGGCCAGTTCGCTGTTAATGGTAACGATTGGTGTTTGATTAAATATTTGATGGATAGGGTTGTATATAAGGTCGCGGCCATAATCATCTACATCCAAAAACGAATCGGTGAACGATATTACGTAACCATGCAGGCTATTGCTAAATTTAAGATCATGCAGCTGGCCGGGTTTTATTAGCAGCAACTGATTGGTGTTAACCGCCTCCTTTTGCAAATTGAGCCTGTAATAGCCGTTGCCTGAAACTATCCATATCAGCATGAAATAATTGTTGGGAAGATCGACGCCGTTTTCTTTGATCCATTCGATAGTATGGATTTTGAAAGGGAGGTAATAAGATGCTTTCTCAAAATGTAACGGTGCAAAATCGTTAAATTGTTTCATGGCTGCGAAGTTTAAAGCTTGTAAAGCATGTGCCTTCTCTCTAATTTCGTGCCGATGTTTTTATTTTATTGATAGTCAGTTGTTTGCATTGTGTTTTGAATGATGGAGCTTAACGAAATATCATCATATTGCTACTTACGGAACGAAATATCGCATCTTTTTTATGTCACTAAACACATACTCGCCGGCAATCACTTGTCAACAGAACGGGTTGTTAAATGGTATCAGGAAAAACAATTTTACCGTTTATACCGACATGAACGCGGCTTAAGGTTGGAGTATAATATATAATATCGCGGGGTATTAATTATATAAATTAATATTGGTTTTATTGCAGGCAGGTAAATGCGATATGTAATTTATACATCAAAATCCATGTTTAATACATCGGCCGGTTTTATGAAGTATATTATTTTTATAAGTTGAATTTGAGTACAGGTTTATGTGTGTGGAGTTATGTGTAGCGAACAAGAACCTGTTAGTTTTAGGCTGACCATAAAAATAATATCAAGTGAATATCAATAAAAACTTATCGCGGTTTTATTGCAAGCTGACACTAACGGGCATTTTGCTTTTGATATCCACAAACTCGCCGGCGCAGCGTCACGATCATATCTTCCAGGCTGTTTTGTGGGCAAAAAATAGTGCGTTTGTTATGAGATGGGATCTTATAATTGTCGGCATTGTGGCGTTGCTTTTCGTTTTTGGGGGGGCTTATGTTGGTTATTGGCAAAAGCAAATAAACAGTAAACGGTTGCAGCTAAAGGAGAAGGAGATCAGTGAGCAAAGTCAAATGCTGCAGCTTTTAACTGCGGATAAAAACCGCTTGCTTGATGAAAAGGACTGGTTACTGAAAGAGGTGCATCACCGGGTAAAAAATAACCTGCAAATAGTGATGAGCCTGCTTAACACCCAATCGGCATTTTTAAAAAATAACGCGGCACTTGCTGCCATCCGTGAAAGCCAGAACCGTGTACAGGCTATAGCGCTTATCCATCAAAAATTATACAGCAGCTCAAACGTAGCCTTTATTGATATTGCTGTTTACATCAACGAACTGGTTAATTATCTTGCCGATTGTTACGACGCTCATGAACGGGGAATCAGGTTTGAACAGCAAATTGAACGTGTTAAAATAGACGTTGCCCAGGCCGTACCTGTCGGCCTTATGCTCAATGAAGCTATTACCAATGCTATTAAGTATGCTTTTCCGCACAAGCGTGGCTTTATAAACATCTCGCTTGGTACACTTGATGATAATAATATCATGTTGAGCATTGCCGATAATGGTATTGGCCTGCCGCAAGGTTTTGATATTAAAGAAGCGTCGTCATTGGGTATGGAAATGATGAAGGCCCTGAGCAAGCAGCTTGGCGGGAATTTTAAAATGGAAAATAGCGAGGGCGTGTCAATAACCCTGGTTTTCCGTGCCGAAAAGAATTTCGGGAATATCGAAAATGAATACTATCCTATATAGTATTAACGTCCTATTTGTCTTGGGTCATATGTAATTTGTACTACTGAAACCATAATTAGTACATTGATTTCGGGTATTTCCGGCCCGAACTTTACATTGTTAAATAACAGTTAATAATTAAGCATTAATTAATTGTGCGATAAAAGTGTAAAGCCCTCATGCTATGAAAAAGTTTGTTTGTTTGGCAGTTGCCTTCTTTACAAGTGTGTTGATGTTTATAGCAACAGGTTTATTTATTAAGCTTAACACATGTTTGATGGAACAACTGGTGCCCGCCAGATTTTTCATAATCGTGCTTTATAGTATATGTTCATTGAAATTTGCTTTGCTGGTTATTATGCTTATGCCGGACAAACCCGTGCTTAAGCAAATAAGCATTGGTTTTATATCGGCCGATATGTTTTTACAGCTATCGGGCAGCGTCACCGGCTTGGCAATAAGCGTACCTGTGCCGCTTATTGCAATACAGGCATTGCTCCTGCTTTTTTACATGACTTTGCAAGGCGGTTTATGGCTTTATAAGGCCAATGCAAACACTATTGAAAATGAATTGATGGCATCACCTATTTAATGAATGACAATATGCATCACTATGATGAACAATTGATTAACCTCATTATTGATCTGCAGGAGCGGGGCTTTAATCACGATTTTGTAATTGAGAATGAATATATCAGGTGCTTACAATACAACGAACTGATTTCGCCCGATGATTTTGATATCCTGGAAACCTATCACTGCAAATCATCGGGAAAGAATAATGATTGTAGTTTGGTGTATGCCATTCGGTTAATTAACCATGACATGAAGGGCATATTAATGAGCGATTACGGGGTGTACATTAAAGGGATGTCATTAAGCTTATGGTCAAAATTTAATAATGTAATCAGGTTAAATCTATCAGTAATAAAATAAAATTTAAGAAAAACATATCCAAATGAACAGGGAAATCAGAAATATGGAAAGCCGGGCGGGGCTAATGCCCGAACATACCATAGGAGCAGCATACATAGGCAATTGGAAAATCCAGCTCCGGTCAAATAGGGTATCCTTTTGCCCGCGGATGCGCAAGATGCTTGAGCTATCAAAGGGATATGATGAAAATATCGAACAACTTTTTGGGCTGGTTAAACCCGGGCAGTTGAGCGGACTTATCCATGAGTTTAAGGTTGCCTCCTTTAATGGTACCAAATTTGAAAAGCAGGTGCAAATTGTAACTCCATCCGGTACCGAAAAATGGATCCGGCTTACAGGTGTTTTATACTCACGCAGGTGGGGTACTGCCGAACAAATGATTGGTACCATTGAAGATGTTACTCAGAAAGTTAACGAGGAATGCCTGAGCATGGCTATTGTAAATCATGAACTGCGTGCGCCGTTAACTATTATAAAGCTCAATACCCAGTTTTTAATTAACCATCTTGCACTCAGCATCAATAAACAACCGGTGAGGTTGCTGAACATGGTTGATCAGCACATTAACGGGATGACCAAACTGATTGATGAATATTTATCACCATCAACCGGCGAGGACAGATCAACACAGCTCAATTATAGCCTGTTTGATATTAACGACCTGGTTGATACAGTGCTTGGTGAAATGAGGATCCTTTATCCCGGGCACCGCTTTTGTAAATATCCCACTGCCGATAGCATTTTGGTTAGGGGAGATAAATACAAGATTATCCAGGTGCTGATCAATTATTTAACCAACGCTGCCAAATTTTCGCCACCATGCTCACACATTAACATTAATATAGACTGTAACGAAAATGATGTTGAAGTATCGGTGCATGATGAGGGGGTAGGGATTAATGAGGAAAGCAGCCAGGCGCTGTTCCAGAAGTTTTACCAGTGCAATCAAAAATCGATAAGGCAAAAAAACAGCAAAGGCCTGGGTTTGTATATTGTGAAAAGCATTATCCAAAAACATGGCGGTACAGTGAAGGCCGAAAACGGAAAGGATGGAGGTGCTGTATTTTCTTTTAGCTTGCCGCTTAACCAGCAAAATAAATTTAACGTCACCAGCCCGGAAGCAATAAAACTAATGGCATAAACTGTCAGGTTTAAGTAAACGAAACAATAAAAGATATTTATATCTTTTATTGTTGATTTAAATAATTACTTTTGCTTTATAAAGCAATGGGAATATTTTCAAAAACATGTGAGTATGCGGTAAGGGCGGTATTTTTTATAGCCCAGCGCACCGCCGACGGCAGTAGGGTTGGCATAAAGGAAATAGCCGTAAACATTGATTCGCCCGAGCATTTCCTGGCTAAAATACTTCAGGATTTAAGTAGAAGAGGTATTATTCAATCGGTAAAAGGGCCCAACGGCGGTTTTTATCTTGATGCACAAAGCCTGGCCCGCCCGCTATCAGATGTAATAGAAGCGGTTGATGGCGGTGGCATATTCAGGGATTGTGGTTTAGGGTTAAAAGAGTGTTCGTCAAAAAATCCATGTCCCTTGCATCATGATTTTTTAGATGTAAGGAACCGTTTACAAAACATGCTTGAATCTATCACCATAGGCCAGTTCAACGAAGACCTGAACCTGGGAATTGTAGTACTGAAAAAATAAATCGCCCACCCGAAAAGTTAGGCGCGGTCAAAGCATTCCAATTTTAATGAATTAAATAAAAGAGGATGTTGAAGTAGTTAATTAAAGGATAAAAAGGTATTAATATATTATATAAAAACCAAGTTAATACCTCAAAGAAATCCGATGGACTTTGAGGTGATATGAAAAGTAGAAGACTTACGAAATTTCAAAAACTTCATAAGTCTGGGCTCTGCAACTTGTCGCGAATAGCCGGTTGAAATACACTAAATGGTCTTTTTACGCGCGATTCTTAGACCGGTTTATACTGGCAAGGTGGTTAGGCTCAATGGAATAATAATTGTGATGGTTACTGCTAAATAGCGTGTATTTCAACAAATAAACAAACTAATGAACGATATAGAAGACCTAACATCAATTAAAATACTGGTTGATGAATTTTACACCAGGGTGCGCCTCGATGGTTTATTGGGGCCTGTTTTTGCCGAAGTTATAAAAAACGACTGGCAGCCGCACCTTGATAAAATGTACGCTTTCTGGAATGCTGCATTGTTTGGCGTTGCTGGTTTCAGAGGCAATCCCTTTGCCAAACATGCACCGTTGCCTATAAATGACGAGCATTTTAACCGTTGGCTGGAGCTGTTTACCCAAACGGTTGATACGCACTTTGCCGGGCCAATGGCTGATGATGCTAAGAACAGGGCGGGCCTGATGGCGGTAATGTTTCAGAGCAAACTCGCTAATATGAAGGGTGGGACCGGCAGGACTATTGTGTAATCCCCGTAGCCGCGTAATTAATTATAAATATATACTGTTAAAATGATGATTACTAAAGAACAAAAAGAGCTGGTTAAAGCCACAGTGCCTGTATTGAAAGAGCATGGAGTATTATTAACAACTCATTTTTACAACCGGATGTTTACTCATAACCCCGAACTTAAAAATGTGTTTAACATGGGCAATCAGCAAAACAGCAAACAACAAACCGCTCTTGCCATGGCTGTACTGGCTTATGCCGAGCATATAGAAAATCCGGGCGTGTTAATGCCCGTGCTTGATGGCATTGGTCAAAAACATACAAGTCTTGATATCAGGCCCGAGCATTATGCTATTGTTGGCGGTCACCTGATTGCCTCAATCAGCGAAGTATTGGGCGATGCCGCTACACCCGAGCTGCTCGAAGCATGGACTGTTGCTTACAATCAGCTGGCGGCCATTATGACTGGCCATGAACAAAACCTTTACAGTAAACAAGTGGCTAAAAAAGGTGGCTGGACAGGCTGGAGGCCATTTGTGGTAAAACAGAAAGTAAAAGAATCGGCAGAAATCACTTCCTTTTACCTTTATCCTACGCACGGCGGAGCGGTACCGGATTTTACGCCCGGTCAGTTTTTAAGCGTGCGTTTGTTTTTGCCCGAGCTGAACCTGTTACAACCCCGTCAGTACAGTATTTCAAGTGCGCCTAATGGCGAGTATTACCGGATTTCGGTTAAACGCGAAGCTGGAACAGCTTTGCTTGCCGATGGCATGATCAGCAACCGCCTGCATAATTTTGTTAATGAAGGTGATATCATCGAGGTATCTGCGCCGGCAGGTGGCTTTGTGTTAAATGGCGATGGTGACCACCCGATAGTTTTTATAAGCGGAGGTGTTGGCCAAACCCCATTAATGAGCATGATGGAAAGCCTGATCAAAAGCGGCAGTAAGCGACCAAAAACATGGGTTCACGGTTGCCGCGATAAAAATGTGCATGCTTTTAAAGAAGTTATTGAACACTGGGAAGGTAAAAACGAAGAGGTTAAAAAACATATTTTTTATAATGAGGTTGAGGAAGGAACCTCTGACGACTTATATGAAGGCTGGGTTGACCTGAACCAACTGGGCGATGAGATCTTTGAGCCCAATACCGAATATTACATTTGTGGACCGGCAGGTTTTATTGAACTGCATTACCGCGAATTGGTTAAAAAAGGGATCGATAAGCAACTGATCCATTTTGAAGAGTTTGGCCCCCAAACTTTGCAGTTGAACTAAAAGCAATTGTTAATTGGTGCTGAAGCAGGCTATTTTATCAAAAACTACTTCAGCATCAATTAAACTATCCAATATAATTATCCCTTCTTTAGCGTTACTATGCCTTCATTTGGCTGAGCCTGATAGAGTACATAGGTACCGTGCTGATCTTTAGCTGTACTAATCTTTTTGCTTTTTGAACCCTGGGTCACTGTTGCATTTGTCCAGCCTGGTGATACGTAGGTTTTGAGCGTTAACGGCAGATAATACATTTTGCCATCAAGGCTATGGCTTACTTTTACCTGTATTATGTTTCCTGTAGTTGAAGCATCGGCCTTGCCGTGCTCACGTTCGCGCATATAACGGGTTACATCGCCAAAAGTTGCTACCCATAGTTTATCGTTTTCGCTTTTGATGTATTGGAAATATTCATCGAGCAGAGTGCTTGGCAAGGCTTCGTAACCCATACCGTCAACCCCATGGAAAACAAGTACCAGCCAGGTATTGGTATGATTAAGCGTAGTATCAACCCAAAGCTTCATCATAGGTAGCGGTGTTTTTGTAGTTGCGCCGCGCTGCCATTGAATATAATCTTTATCTGTTGAGCC
This sequence comes from Mucilaginibacter rubeus, assembly GCF_014643835.1. Classification (GTDB taxonomy): domain Bacteria; phylum Bacteroidota; class Bacteroidia; order Sphingobacteriales; family Sphingobacteriaceae; genus Mucilaginibacter; species Mucilaginibacter rubeus. Next base: position 519,372 of record NZ_BMKD01000003.1, read on the forward strand.
GGGTGTTTGTTTGCTGGCGCGATCAATTTCCTTTAACCATGGTTCGGGCATGCGATTGCGTAGGGCTGGATAAATTTTGAGTGCGTAGCCCATCACACGGTCGTTTTCAAAACCGTACGGGCACTCGGCCGAAAAGGTATGTTTAGGGCCAAGCTGGGCCAGGATATCGGCCTTGCTTTTTTCCAGTTCCCAAAGCAGGTTTGGCTCATCAAGTCCGGGCATACTGGGGTGGGTGATAGAATGACTGGCAAACTCGTAACCTTTGGCTGCATCTTTTCTGAAATCATTCCAGGTTGAACCTATGGATTGTTTAAACTCATCATTAGGTTCATAACCCGGTTTCAATTCGCCATTGCGGGCTTTAGCATAGATGTCATCCAGCACCTTAAAAGCTTTTTCCTTTTTACCGCTATCGTACAAACTTCCGGCCTGCGTATGCGAAGCGATGGTACCCATATAACCCAAATACCCTGTGGCCGAGCACCGCTCAAAAAAGTTTTGATCGTTGGTTGATACAGTTGCCGATTCTTTGATGATCTCCTTTACCGGGCGGCCAATAAATTTCCCATGGTATTTGGATCCAGGAATGGATCCGGTAATGATGAAAAATGTTGCTGGCATTTTAAGGCGTTCCATTACGGGTAGGGCTTTCCTGAACTGGTTCATGGAGCCATCATCGTAAGTAAGGGAAACAGCCCCGGTTTTGCCGTATTGCCATTTGGTTATTTCGGTTGTGCCCGGTTTGGTTTGGGCGTTGCTTTGCAAGCCTTGCAAGGCAATAAATGCTGTGAGCAGCAGGGTTTTAATTGGTTTATGATTGGTGGTAAGCATAACTAAAATTAACTTTTTAAATTAATTTACAAAGTAATATTGCTGTTTCAATTGGCTGGATATGAGGTCTGAAAACTATTTATGGAAAAAGATTTGTAATTGCATCTTAAAGGTAGAGTGATTGATCAACCGTTAAAAAACGTTAAATTTTAACCTATGGATATTTTATATCTTGGTACGTCGTTTAAACATCAACCAAAACCATTATCCAGCATGTTACCACAACTTGCCAAAAACCTTGCCTGTTTGCTTGTCTTAAGCTTAATTATTTCTGTTAACCCGATATGGGCACAAACTAAATATGACGTGCTCAATTTCCGGATCGATTCGTTGGCCGCAGTAGGCTTGCCTAAATCAGCATTGAAGGAGGTTGATAAGCTCGACAAGCTGGCCCACGATGAAAGTAATGCGCCGCAGCAAATTCGTGCAGTAATTTACCGGATGACATTTCAGTCGTACATTGAGGAAAATGCCTTGTCTGCCATTATCTCCCGGTTAAAAGCGGATATTGATAAGGCGAAGTTCCCCGTAAAGCCGGTGCTGCAATCAATGCTGGCCGAAATGTACTGGAATTATTACAAGGACAATCGTTACAATTACAGCCAGCGGAGCCGCCTTGAAACGCCCGGCAACGATTACACCAAGTGGGACCTGCAAACCATCATTTCAGAAACAGCAAAACAATACCGGCTATCGCTTGCAGATACAAAACAGTTACAGGCCACGCCAATCGGCACTCTTGATGGTGTTTTAAAGGGCGATAAAAGCATCCGTTATTTGCGGCCCACACTTTATGACTTACTGGTACAGCGGGCTTTTGAATTCTTTTTGGCTGACGAACCGGAAATCATCAAACCCAAAATGGCGTTCTCTGTGAATGATCCTGCTTTTTTTGGAGATGCCGGTTCATTTGTTAAGTTGAACGTCAATAGTGTCGACACCGCTTCGTCCTGGTATCAGGGAATTAAGTTGTTGCAGCAGGTTACAGCATTTCATCTGCACGAAAACAATACAGATGCCCTCGCTGATCTGGAACTGCAACGTCTTAAATTTCTGCATATAAAATCTACTTTAAGCAATGCCGACTCGTTGTATCTGGCGAGCTTAAAACGTACAACAGCCAATTATGCTGCTAAACCGATAAGTGCCGAAGCTTTAGTACAAATGGGGCTTTACTATCAAAATATTGATAGCCTGGTTACAGCGCATAGTTATTATGAAAAAGCTAAAGAGTTATTTCCGAACAGTATAAGTGGAAAAAACGCGAAGGCTTACATTCATGAGCTAGAGCAACAGGCCTTATCAGCCCAGGTTGAAGAGGTATATGCTCCCGGCAAACCATTATTAGCAAGCTTGCAGTATGCTAATATTAAACAGGCAAAGTTTGCAATTTATAGGGTTACCGATGCGCAAATAAATCAGCTGAAAAAAGGCAATAACCAGGATGAAGAATGGGAGTTAAACATCAGCAAAAAGGTGTATGATTTTGTAACCAAATTAAAGCCCGCGGAAACCGGCGAACTTTTGCTGCCTGATATGCACGATTATAAAAGCCACCATGCCGAATTTAAAATAGCACCGTTGCAGCCGGGCAATTATTTTATAGTAGTTGATGATGCTTTGCAAAATAAGCCTGCATTAACCGGTTTAGCGCGTTTTAGGGTAAGTGGTTTAGCCTACGTGACACGGCAACGGCCTAACGGAGTAAAAGAGATCAGGGTACTTGATCGTGATAGCGGAAAACCGCTTAAGGATGTAACGGTTGATGTATACAATACTTATAACGGTAAAGACAAAATGTTAAGGAACCCTATCAGTAAAGGCAACTCCGATGCTGACGGAGTATTCACTTTTACATGTAGAGGCAATTACTATAATGTAGACCTTTCAACTGACAATGATCGGCTAACCGGCAGGCAAAACTATGTTTATGGTGTTGTAGAAACATCGCAGCCGTCTGCCGAGCCTGTCGAAAAAACAATTTTATTTACCGACAGGCAGATCTATCGCCCGGGGCAAACAGTTTATTTTAAAGCGTTGCAGATAAGTACGTTGAATAATAAAAGCAGCATTGTGCCTAACGCGCAGATTATTGTTAGTTTGTTTGATGCCAACAGACAAAAGCAGGGCAGTCTGAACCTTAAAACCAATGAGTACGGTACCGTAACAGGTTCATTTATTATACCTCAGCAAACGCTGGGTGGAATGATGTCTGTAATTACTGATCATGGCTCGGTAACGATCCGCGTTGAGGAATACAAACGGCCTACATTCCAGGTAACATTTTCGCCGGCAAAGGAAACGTATAGGTTCAATGACTCCGTACGTATCAAAGGTAAAGTTACCGCGTTTTCTGGCTACGGGTTATCTGGCGCAGGAGTAGCTTATCACGTTAGGCGAACACCAGCATATCGCCCTTATTATTTAAAAATGGGAGGTAACGACTACATCGTAGGAGGCACGCCGGCTGAGATAGCATCTGATACCATTAAAACAAATACCAATGGCGAATTTCAGTTTGCATTTAAAGCTTCACCCGGTAACGGAAAAGTTCCGGATATGTATAATTACAGTATCGCCGCCGATGTAACTGATGGAAGTGGTGAAACACAGTCGGCAAATACCGAAGTCAAAGTAAGCGATAATGTGCTCGATCTGGATGGGACAGTGCCTGAAGAACTTTCAGTCAAGGATAAATTAACTATCCCGGTAAAGCTTAACAATATAAATGGCCAGCCGCAAAACGGTATGCTGAATGTGAAGGTGTATTCGTTAAGGCAACCAGAAAGCGTGTTCAAAAAACGGTTATGGGAAGCGCCTGATCAACACCTGATGGATGCCGGTGAGTTTAAAAAGCTGTTTCCGGGCTATGCCTATAAAAAAGAGGACAAGCAGGAAAACTGGCAAACAGATAAAACTATTATCGACGACCGCATAACTGTTGCAGATAGTACCTATAGCCAACTTGATCTGGCGGCAATGAAACAACAGCCAACCGGCGTTTATAAATTGGTTATAAATGCCAGGAGCGGTAAGGGCGATACTACATCGCAAACATATTTTATCAAATTTCACGCTGAGGCTGGCAGGGCACCAGATATGGATAGCTGGGCAACTGTCATTAATGATAAAATAGATAAGGCCGGGCAAACTGCCGAATTTTGGTTGGGCACAAGCAGGGAAACCCATCTCCTGGTTGAAAAATATGAGGGGCCTAAAATGCTATCGGCAGAGTGGCTTACTGTTAGCGGCGGTCAGCAGCGGAGCTTAAAAATACCTGTGCCTGCAACCGCTAAAAACAATTTCGCGGTGCAATTTTTAATGCTGAACGATAACCGTTTGTACCGCAGCTATACCCACATCAAAATAAAAGACATTACATCGGCATTAAAGGTCCGGTTGCTTACTTTCAGAAATAAGTTACAGCCCGGCGAAAAAGAACAATGGAAAGTACAGGTATCGGCGCCTGGTAAAGAAAAGGAGCAAGCCGAATTATTGGCCGGTATGTATGATGCCTCGCTCGATGACGTTGCAATTCCGCAAACCTGGGATAAGCAATTACCAACATATGACGGCAACAATATCTATTATTTCAGTTGGGAAAATTATGATCAATTTGTAGAGTTAATTAGCACTGCGCCCTTTGATTATTCCCGATACTATCAAACACCCATTGTTGCAAGTTTTAATTATGAAACGTTGGATTGGGCGGACTACAATTACTTTGGCGGTTATAACTATGGTTACAACAACTATCTCGCATCCGTATCAAATTATAAAAATGGTTCTGCTAAAGACAGGCAGATAGAGGCTTTGTTCATCAAAAACTCAGCCCTTGTAAAAAACGGCTCAATAGTAAGCGGCCGGGTGCTTAACCTGTTTAAAATGCCAATAGCAGATGTTAAGATCGCAATCAAAGGCACAAATATTAGTACAACATCCAATTCATTAGGTTTTTATAAGATTAAAGTACCCAAAAATGCTACACTGGTGTTTAGCGGAAAGTACCTGGCTACGTTATATATGAACCCGCCGGTAAATGGGTATGTGCGGATGGGTTTGAAAAATGCCGCTCGTGTAAGATTTAACGGAAAGGATTATCTGAAGAAAACGTCTGCGGATACGGATGGATACATGGCAGTTAGTGAGCCGGTTGGCAATAGTGATATGACAGGAGTTGTCGAAAGTGAACCTAACGCAATGTACGCGTTGGCGGGAAGAGCGCCCGGGCTACAGGTTGCTTACGATGTAGCATCGGTAAATCAATATGCTAACAATAAAGTAGTTTTGCGGGAAATAGCCGTAAAGCCTGTTGGGAAATTTGATAAAGAATTACTATCTGTTGGTTATGGTACACTTAAACCCATCGCTACCCGCAAAAACTTTAACGAAACCGCTTTCTTTTACCCGCAGCTCCGTACAGATGAAAAAGGACAGGTATTGATTGAGTTCACCATGCCCGAGGCGCTTACCAAATGGAAGTTCAGGGCTTTTGCGCATAACAAACAATTGCAGCTTGGATATACAGAAGCTGAAGTTGTTACACAAAAACAATTGAGCATAAACGCCAATATGCCCCGCTTTTTACGTGAAGGTGATACGGTGACCGTTTCCGCGAGGTTGGCTAATTTAAATACAGAACCACTGAAAGGGAATGTTGAGTTGCGACTATTCAACGGCATTAATATGCTGCCTGTTTCATTATTGGTAAACAATAGCGAGGCGCAGCAAAAGTTTGAGATTGATGGCTCTGCAACAAAACCAGTTTCTTTCAAATTGGTAATTCCGTCTGGCCTTGATGCGCTTACTTATCGCTTAACTGCCGATGCGGGTAAATACACCGACGGCGAAGAAAATACTATCCCGGTATTGCCAAACCGTATGTTGGTTACCGAAAGTTTGCCGATGATGGTGCGGGCCGGGCAAACTAAAACATTCAATTTTGATAAGCTAATTAACAATAGCAGCATCACGTTAAAAAGTAAAACTCTCACGCTGGAGTACAGTCAAAATCCAGCCTGGAATGCTGTGCAGGCCATTCCTTACATGATGGAGTTTCCGTATGAGTGTTCGGAACAATTGTTTAGCCGTTATTATGCCAATAGCTTGTCGACAGATTTGATCAGTAAAATGCCGCTGATTAAGCAGGTATTTGATCAATGGAAAAGTGGCGACAGTAAAGAATTGCTCTCCAATCTCGAAAAGAACCAGGAATTAAAAGCCACACTGCTCGAAGAAACACCATGGCTGCAGGATGCTCTTAGCGAGTCGGAGCAAAAGAAAAGGATAGCCCAGCTTTTTGATCTCAATAAAATGAGCTACGAAATGAAGGCTAACCTGGATAAACTGAAACAAAAGCAATTACCGAATGGCGCTTTCTCCTGGTTTGGGGGCAATTATGCCGATGATTACATCACCCGCCATGTTTTGGAAGGAATAGGACAGCTTTATCACCTGAAGATAGCCACAGCCGATAATAAAATATTAAAAGAGATTGCCGGCAAAGCGCTTGGGTATATGGATGCCGGGCTGGTAAAACAGGATAAAGAAGAGAAGAAACAAAAGGACTATCAAAAAAGAGAGATTGGTTACGATGAAGCCCATGCGTGGTACGTGCGGAGTTACTACACTGATAAGCCAATGGAACCGGCGTTAAAATCTATCTTCAATAATTATCTGAAACGAGCCGAAGATCAATGGGTAATGCAAAGCATTTATGAGCAGGGAATGATAGCCGTGACTATGTTGCGCAACGGCAAGCCATTGGTGGCAAAGGCCATCATTAAATCGCTGATGGAAACTACACAAACTTCGGATGAGATGGGAATGTACTGGGGTAAAAACATGGTTGGTTATTACTGGTACCAGTCGCCGATTGAAACGCAAAGTTTAATGATTGAGTTGTTCACTGAGGCTGGTAATAACGCAAAAGCGGTTGAGGAAATGAAAATATGGCTTATGCGCAATAAGCAAACCAATAACTGGAAAACCACCAAAGCGACTGCTGCTGCTGTATATGCCCTATTGCTGAAACAGGAAGACTGGCTGCAAGGTGGCGCATCTGAAATTAAGCTCGATAATAAGCCTGTCGCCGATTTAAAACCGGATGTAAAGGCTGATGCAGGTACAGGCTATATCAAAGCCAGTTGGGGTGACGAGCAAATAAAGCCGTCATTAGGCAAGGTGGAGATCAAAAACAAGGGGAAATCCATCAGCTACGGTGCAATGTACTGGCAGTACCTGGAGCAAATGGATAAGATCACCCCATCGCAAACGGATATTCACCTTGAACGTAAATACTTTATTAAAAAACAAACAGATGCAGGGCCTATATTACAGACAGTTGATGCGGCTCATCAGCCTAAAACCGGCGATCTGCTCAAAGCGGTGATTTATTTAAAAGCCGGTCGTGATTATGAATATGTTCAGTTGAAAGATCTTCGCCCGGCGGGTGCAGAGCCCGTATCAGTTCTGTCCGAATATAAATATCAGGATGGCTTATCCTATTACCAGGTAAATAAAGATGTCGCTACCAATTTTTTTATTAGTAATTTAAATAAAGGCAATTATGTGTTTGAATACGAATTGCGGGTAGTACAGCCTGGCAATTATTCAACGGGGATTACCAGTATCCAATGCATGTACGCGCCGGAGTTTAATGCACATAGTGAGGGGAGCAGGGTGGTGTTTAAGTAGAATGATAAGCTTTAAAGTAAAAAGTGAAGTCTCCGACCTCGGATGATTATGCCTGTAATCTTCAGACTACGGTGGTTCAAATAGCGAGGCTGTATAAATCAAATTTACCGACCCATGACGTTGTGTTACCTGTGAATTGAAATTGGCTGATAATATTTATACAAAAAGAGGGTTAACATATTTTTGTATAAATAAGTGTCAATTATTTGATTATGAGTTATATATGTGAATGTTAACCCCGAATTCTGTTAACCCTGTTAAACCCCTTTTTGTCAGTAAAGGCAACTCACAATTATAGCTTAAGTACCCAGATAAGCCAACAAAAAAACCCGGAGCTTTTAACTCCGGGCCGTGGATGTGATAAAAACTTAGGTATTAAACTTTCTTAAAAATGCTTGATATGTAGCCGACCTCTGCGCGTTCGGGTGCCCGGTCAATGTAGATTTGTCTATCTTGTGGTGCCCATGTACCTAAGCCGTCAACATAGCGGTTAAACATGCAAAAAGCCGCGGCAATTAGTACAGTGTCATGGATCTCCTTATCATCAGCTCCCTCCGAGCGGGCCGCTTCAATTTGCTCGGTAGTTACATGTTTACCGCCTTTTTGTACGCTGCCGGCAATGGCCAATAGGGCTTTCATTTTCGCTGAAAGATCAGTTGCCGAAAAGTTGGCTTTGATGGCGTCTATCTCATCAATATTGCAGCCAAGGTAATAGCCGGCTACTGCACCGTGTACATTTTGGCAAAAGAAACAATCGTTGAGGTAGGATACATAGGTTGCTATCAGTTCCCGTTCTCCGCGCGATAGGGAATTGTTGTCATCGCGAAGCAGTTGTTCGGCAAGGGCATTTAACGGGGCCTCTGTTTCCGGACTATAAAACATCAGGCCGCGGATGCCGGGCAGGTCGTTATTTAATTCTATATGTGCCATATCTGTCTGGTTAAAAATTAATGCTGCGGTTGTGGTAATACATAGCCTTTAGCCATACGTTTGCCCATTTCGGCATAAGCTTCCGGGTCGGTAGGGGTAAGGCTGGCAAGCCCGTCAACATAGCGGTTAAACATGCTGAACGCGGCTGCTATCAATACCGCGTCGTGAATTTCGCGATCAGTAGCGCCTTCTGCACGGGCTGCGTCAACGTCTTCCTGTTTTACTTCTTTACCCAGGATTTGTACTTTGCCCGCAATATTTAGCAGGGCTTTTAGTTTAGCGCTGATGGGCGCTTCGGTCATATCGCATAAAACTTCGTTAACAATGAGGGCGTCATCCTCATATAAACAACGGGCAGCGGCGGCATGACTGCTGTAACAAAATGTGCAGTTGTTACGATAGGATACGTAGGTAGCAATCAGCTCGCGGTCGGCCGGACTTAAGGTTGACTCTCCGCGTAATAATACTTCAGCCAGTTCATACAAATACTGACCGGTTTCGGGCCTGAACATTACCAGCGAACGGATGCCCGGAACGCCTTCGGGTACATTGATGTGTGCCATATTTTTAATTAGTGAATTAGTGAGTTATTGAATTAGTGATTTTTTTAATTTTCTAAGCTTTCGGCTTTAAGCCTTCAGCTTTTTGCTTTTTCCTCGCCTTCGGCTTTCTCCTGTACAAATAATACTACCAGCAAGCCTATTATAAATACCAGTGAAAAGATGAATAGCGAGTTACCGTAGCCTCCCAGGGTTGATACCAGCACGCCTACAAATAAAACCGCGGTAGCTGTAAAAATACGCCCGATGTTGAAGCAAAAGCCTGTTGCAGTTGCTTTGATGCCGGTTGAAAATAATTGGGGGATATAGGCTGATAATACGCCCTGGCTCGCCCCAAAGAATAAAGCCAGTATTATTATCTCGATATAAACTGCCGTACTGAATGTAGTATTAGTTTTAAACAGGACGAATGACATACCTGCGCAAACCGCAAAACAGATCACCATGGAGCGCCTTATAGATAGTAAATTAACAAGCCATCCTGAAAAGAAACCACCGGTTAACCCACCCATGCCCATACACATCATGCTCAGGCCGCGTTCTTTTGCGGCATCATGGTCGGTAATCAGGCTTTGCACCCAGGTAGGTAGCCACGAAAATATGGCCCATAAACCTATCAGCATTGTACCGAAGGTTAAGGAGCCAACAATAAGCTCGCGGCGATGGCTTTTAGAGAGGAGCTTGTTCAAGGGATTTTCGCGGTTGGCGATATCGTTACGGTAGTTGAGCCAGTTTTCAGATTCATTCAAAACCAGAGCGCCTATCAATGCCAATGCAAGAGGGATTACCCCGACTAAAAAGCCCGACCGCCATGACGATACAATAAAGTTGATTAGCCCTGCAGAGAAAATACCTACCGGGAAAGCTATGGAAAGAATGCCTATGATCACTGCTTTGCTTTTGGCCGGCCAGACTTCGCTCACCAGCGTTATGGATGTTACCAAAACGCCGCCTACGCCAAAACCGCTGAAAAAGCGGCAACACAGCACGCCCCACCAGGTTGGCATTAACCCGGTTAAAATGGTAAATACGCCATAGCTGCCAATGGCGAGCAGCAAGGCTTTTTTCCGACCCATTTTATCGCTGATTACCCCCCAGGTAAAACCACCAAAGGCCCAGCCGAATATAAAAATGGCATTGATATACCCGCTGATGGCGTTGATTTCATTGGCCGGAACGGCACCCTGTAGATCCTTTACCACAACAGGCAAGTAAACCGACATCAGCGTGGAAACCGAACCGCCCAGGGCAGTACTAAAAAAACAGATCACAAACAGCACCATCCTATAGGCGGCACTGAGGTTTGTTTGAGGTTTTGCAAGCTGCTGTTCTTCAATTGCTAAAGTGCTCATGTTATTCTATTTTAAAAGGTCATCAAATACTATTGAAACATAATAAATGGCGCCAATTGCCGGCGAACCATATGATTGGTAAATACGGTTGTTGAAGATATTGCTGCCACCAACTTTAATTGTTGATTTAAATTTTGGCAGTTTTTTGTTGAACTGCAGATCAACAACTGAATAAGCATCAACGCGACCGGGGCGGGTACCGTTAAATGTGCCATACCAGTCGTAAGCAGTTTGCCAGTGCCATGCCGCGTTAAAACCGAAATCATTGATTACGTTGCTGTTGCCAAATGTTGCATTGGTGCCCCATTTTGGTGTATTGAAAGCCGCAATATTGTTAGGATTAGCGTTGCGAAGGTTAAATACTGATAAAGTTGCGTTACCACCCAAAGCGTAACCGCCGTTAAGCAGGTATGTTAAACCGGCGCTTGCTCCCTGGGCCGATACTTTATCCGGTGCGTTGGTATACAACTGGAAGGCGTGAACCTTACCGTTAGGAATATCAGTTGCGGAGGCTGTGGTAATCTGGCCATCAGAACCAAGAATTGGATTGCTGGGTTGAATAACCACAGTATTCAGAATAAAGTTGGTGTAGCTGCTGTAATAGTAGTTTACGTCAATCAGTAATTTATCCATCATCAAGCCTTTATAGCCCACTTCAAATGCTTTTTGCTGCTCTGGTTTAATGTAGGCTACGCTTGCTTTTTGGAGCAGCCCCTTGTTTTGTTCGATAGCCTGTGGGAATGACGTACCGCTTTGTACCGCCTTGCCAAACGCAGCGCCAAAAGCGCTTACCGATGACGAGGTGAACGAGTTTTCATAAACGTTTAAGCCCTTGCTGTTATTAGGCGCACCGCCCAAAATAGTGATAGGGCCTACGTTAAGGTGGATAAACTGATCAACAGGGGTTGGGTTCCTGAAACCGGTTTGATATGATGCCCTGAAGTTTGAGGTTTTATCAACCGTATAAACTGCCGAAAAGCGAGGGGTGAAGCTGCCTTTAAAGTTTTCGTTTTTATCGTAACGGATAGAGGCTGTCAGTTTCAAATTATCATCAAACAGCTTTTTAGCAGCCTGTAAAAACGAACCGTACTCTTTAATGGTTACACGATTTACCTTGTCATCAAACAAACTGCCATTGGTAAACATCCTGTAATCGCGGAAACTGCCGCCTGCCAAAAGCTCAAACACTTTTATGGCGCTGGTAAAATCATACTGGCCTTCGGCATGGTAAAATTTACTGTTACTGAAAACACCCGCTCCGCTCAAGCCATAATTGTGGATAGATGCATTTTTGGCATTGTTAAATTCAGCAGTACCCGGTAAAAAACGGCCCTGATCAGCAAAAGTTCTTGCGGCAGAATTGCTATTTGGCGTAACACCACTTACCGAACCGTTAAACGCAGCCGCATAACGGGTAAACCAGGTATCATCGGCTTTATCAGGTGTTACAGTGTTTCCGTTCAGGTCTTTTACCCAGTCGCGGTTGATGAATTGGGCCAGGGAGCGGGTATTATATGAGTCGTGCGAATTTTCTTCAACCGAGTAGCCGCGGACGAAGAAGTTGCTGCCTTTTAACTCAATCCTGTGTGTTTGCAAAACAAAGTTATTCAGATCGAAACGGCTGCTGCCGGTATAGCTTGCAGTACCGCGGCCGTAGTTGTATTGGTAGATTGCCTCCAGGTTATTGCTGAAACGGTATTGTAATGCGCCGTTAAGTTTAAGGCTGTAAACGTTGTAGTTCATCAGGTCTTTTTCCTCATAACCTGTTCTGGAAACCAAGCCAATGCCGGGTAAGGTTTTTGTAACCTCATCTCCATAAATATTTAGCGCATCGCGCCCGGGGTTGTTAGGCCCACGTTGTGCTGCCGGTGTTGAAGCGCTTACGTCGGTATAGTTATCGGCATACCAGTCGCGCCCGGTCAGGTATGAGGCATTGATTTTAAACGCGAATTTATCGTTGAAAGCTTTGGCATAGCGGGCTGCAAAATCATACAAGCCCTGTGGTTTAACAACCGATTCGCCGAAGTGATTAAGGCCTGTTTTTACCTGCACGGTTAAGCCCTGGTATTTGAAAGGATCTTTGGTTTTAAGTGAAAGTAAGCCGTTAAAAGCCACCGGGCCATACAAAGCTGAAGCCGCACCTGGAATAACTTCCACGCTTTCGATATCAATATCCGAAGCGCCAAAAAGGTTACCAACTGAAAAGTTTAAGCCTGGTGTTTGATTGTCCACGCCGTCAACCAACTGCAAAAAGCGACTGTTACCCGTGCTGTTAAAGCCGCGGGTGTTGATCTGTTTATAGGTTAAACTGCTGGTAACCGCTTCAAGGCCTTTTAAGCTTTGCAAGCCATCATAAAAAGTAAACGAAGGGTTGTCCTTAATGGCTTTAAGGCTCATTTTTTCGATACTTACCGGCGATTGCAAAATGCTTTGGTTGATACGCGTTGCAGATGATACCACCTCGTTGAGCACAATTGCCTTTTGGGTTAGCTTTATGCTGATATCATTATTGGCAGAGGTTACCTGGCTTTCCTGCACTTCAAAGCCTACTGCCGATATAATGATAGTAAAGGGCAGCTTTAATTTATTGGCGTTTAACGTATAGCTACCTTTTGAGTCGGTAGTGGTGCCGGTGAGTTTCCCTTTTACGGAAATACTTGCGCCGGATACAGGTTTGCCTGTAGCTGCATCGGTAATGTTGCCCGTTATTTTAATTTTCTGTGCAAACAGGTTTATTGAGCTGAGCAGTAATATGATGAATAAAAGTTTTTTCATTGTGATTGGGTTTTACTTTAAATAGGGATTAGGATTATTTTTTCAAATGATCATAGCCTTGCGGCAGGCGGGTATAACCATGGTTAACAAGGCGTTCGGCCAGTACGTTGTAGTAACCGGCATCGGCTGGGAGGGCAGTGGCCAATCCGTCAACATAGCGGTTATAATAGCAAAATAGGGCAGCTATAAGCACGGTATCATGGATCTCAATGTCGGTAGCTCCGGCTGCTTTGGCACGGTCGATGGCTTCGGTAGTTACATTCCGGCCGTTTTGTGCGGTTAGTTTGGCAATTGTAAGCAGGGCTTTCATTTTCTCGGTAACCGGAGCGGTTTCGATGTTTTCCTTTACCTTTTGTGCTGTTTCGGCTTCGCCGGCAAGCAGATCGGCTGCGGCGGTGTGAGCGGTAGTGCAAAAGGTGCATTGGTTGTTGTGTGATACTATGGTGGCTATCAGCTCGCGATCAGCTTCGGATAGGGTGGATGGGCCGCGCAATAAAAATTGCGTAAGGTTACGGATAGGTTGTGCCGGTTCTTTGGCATACTCCAACAGGCCGGTAATGCCCGGCAAATGGCTTTCAAGGGTAATATAAGGCATAAATAATTTTTGAATGTTTGTAGGTTGGGGAAGGGGATGTACCTGTCTGGAGATTACTAATCTTATCGATATATAGCTATTTTCATAGCTCTTGAGCCACGAATAAACTATCGACAGAAATAAATAATAACACAACAGTATAGTGGCACAGCCGCTACCCTAAAAATGAATTAAAACAGGGAGAAGATTAACAAACAGCCTTTGGCGGTTGCTCCGGAATATCCTGGTGAGCAGGAATTAACTGTTGAACCGGGTGAACAACAATTTGTTGAGTATATTTTACAGGGCAGCCAAACTCAAAATGTACAAAAGTGAAATTGAGGTTATCCTGCATAATTATCTTACCAAAGGGTACATGCTCCTTTTGCGGTACAGGGTTCTCTTTTACATCCCTGGCGTTAATGATGTTCTTATCGGCCAGCCGGGTGGTTTCGTAGTTTGGGATGCACATCAAATAAATTGCGCGACTGGTTACGCGCATTTTTTGATAATTGTAGCTGTTGTTGCCAAACCGGATCTGCCCATGAATATTTTCGTAGTTTTTCCAGTCGGTTATGCCAGGCATGTTTACCGGGATTACTACCTCGGTAAGGTCTTTCACATTGTAAAAGCCTTTGGCAGTTTGTTCGGCAAAGTATTTATTGCTTTTGTAAACCATGAACTGATGCAATGCCAGTTGCCCGCCTATATTAAGCAGGTGAAAACCGAGCAGCATTAGAGCAATAAACTTCTTCAATTGGTTTACGAACAATGAGTTGCTTAAAATTGCTGTTTATAAACGTAGTATCCAAATTTATTTAGAATAATTACGCGTAATGTGTAGCTGGTTTTCTTATTCTTTACCGGTTGTGATTAAAAGTTTCAATAGCTCTCGTACTGGTTGAACTTTCGGCTTAAAGAATGTCTTGTTCACGACATGGCTTGTCCGGTTCACATAGTTAGTGATAGGGCACCGGGCGATATCAGGGTATCTTTGAGCATACAAAAAACAAAAATTAATAAATAAATAACACAATGGAAACTATTCAAGAATCAGGTATCAGTAAGATCAAGGTTATCAACGCTATCTCAGCTAATAAAATCGACAAAGTATTATATACCGGTAAAGTTCGTACAGTTGGCGGTCGTGACGGTGGTTCATCTGTTAGTACCGATGGCCAGTTGGATATCAAACATTCAACTCCCGGAACCCCTAAACCAGGCACAAACCCCGAGCAATTATTTGCAGCAGGCTGGTCAGCATGTTTTGAAGGCGCCATCGGTATTGCTGCCGCTAAAAAAAGGATTGCACTCCCTGCCGAATTGGCTATTGATGCAGAAGTGGATTTGGGTATCACTATCGGCGCTTATTTCCTTCAAGCCCGTTTAAATGTAAGTTTGCCAGGTTTGGATGTTGAAGTAGCCAAAGCATTGATTGAAGAAGCACACCAAACATGTCCTTATTCAAAATTGACTTACGGTAATATCAATGTTGAGATCAATTTAGTATAAACCCCTTCCGCCCCCTGAAGGGGGTACTTTAAAAGTCATAAAAAGGCCTGCTCCTGTTAAAGAGAGCAGGCCTTTTTATGTATGGAAAATCACAGATTTAAATCTCTATACTTTCGCCAATGGCTGGTAAAAACAATTTTATCCCTGCCTGTTCAAATTGTTTAAAAGCTTTGTCCTTATCTATTTTAATAAAGCCAAAAGTATCATAATGACCCCCCAAAACCTTATTGGCCTTAACAAGCTTTGCCGCTTCAATGGCATCTTCAACGCCCATCGTTAACATGTCCCCGATCGGGAAAACCGCGAAATCCAGATCAATCCATCTTGCCACCAGTTCCATATCTAAGGTGAGACCGGTATCGCCACTGTAATAGAGATTACCATCATCGGTCTTTAAAGCATAACCGCAGGCCACGCCTGCATAGCTGCCATCCGGAAAGCTGGCCGAGTGTTGGGCAATGAATGATTTGGCAATGCCAAAATCAAAAGTCACCTTGCCGCCAGGGTTTAAAGGATGCACATTTTTAACGCCTTTTTTGCTGAAGTAATCATACACCTCATAAATACCCACAACCATAGCGCCTGTACGGTTGGCTATAGTTTCTACATCCAAAATATGATCGTAATGCCCGTGCGATACAAAAATGTAATCAGCTTTTATTTCATCAATGTTGATTTCTTTTGCCAATTCGTTACCTGTAATAAAGGGATCAAACAAAATGTGTTTACCTCCGGCTACTACCGAGAAGCACGAGTGACCGTAATAGTTGAGTTTCATTGGTTTGCTTTTTTATGTTAATGATGATTAGTTTAAGAGCGGAGTTAAGGCGTTTAAGACAGGCATTGGCAATAGCTTAAAATGATCGTAGGCTGTGTAGGTAAATTTACCTGTTACAGCGTTTATTTTAGGATGTAGAAATGTCATCTTTTTAAGCAGGATATTATCGGCCGAAGAATAAGCTGTGTATGGATCAGGTTTTTTGTTAAAGCCGGCAGGCAGAATGCTATCCGCTTGATTTTGTTTACTGGTATTAGCACCCGGCAACCTGAACTCCGGTGATAATTGCGAAGCGTCAAAGCGGCCTGTTTGGGAAGAATAGTTGCGTCCACCCGCCGGCAGGTTTATTTTAAAAGTAAATGCCTGCTCGGTACAATTTAGTTCGTTTGCCTGGGCATAAACCACAATGCTTAAAAATGTTGCTATGGCAATTAGCAGTAATGTTTTCATGATAGTATTTATTAAAAACAGGATCGACCCTGCGAAGGGCCGATCCTGTTTATGTTAGATTTAGTTATTTTCCACCGGTTTTTTTCTCTTTCCCGTAACGCAGATCAATTCACAATCCTGCGGGTTACGTTCAAACGGTGCCCTTGTCAGGAATGATAAAGAGAACAGTGACAAGAATCCCATTAATAACCGGCCTTGTTTCAACTTGCTCATGATTTTTGAATTTATGGTGGTTATATTTTGGCTACGGCTTCGCTGGTTAAAACAGCTTTTGTTGCAGTTAAAACCTCACCATTATCTTTGTTTTGTATAAAGCCTACTACTTCCCATTCTTGCTGGTTAAATTCTTTAGGAACGCTAATAATGGTTTGGCCTGTTTTTACCTGGCTTAGGGCAACTGTTTTTAAGTCGCGTACAATTTGGGCGTGCGATAAAGTTCTGCCTTCGTTTTCGCCGCGGGCAACTTTGCTGATGGCTGTTTTTTGCACAACGGCTATCAGCAATTGCTGGTTATCAGTGTTGCCTGATAGTTCGTAATTTACAGCAAGCTTATCGCCGGTTTGTTGTGCTTTTAAGGAAACCTGAGCAGTTTGTGCGGTTGTTAATGCATTCGAAATCGCTTCACGAAGTGCCGGCTCATCCGAGCCAACCATCTCAGTTTTACCATTAACTATAACTTGGGGTGTATAAACCTGGGCATTTAAATAGTAACTATATTCTTTTTGACGTTTTGAAAACATGGCATTGCTGAATACATCTTTCCAGCCGAGGTTATTCCAATAATCAACATGGTAAGCTAATATGTAAACAGGCTTTTCCTGTGACTCTTTTTGGATCCTCGCCAGCAATTCATCAGCAGGAGGACAGCTTGAGCATCCCTCTGAAGTAAACAATTCTACCAAAGCAAAACCTTTTCCGGGAGTAGTGTTGTTTTCGGTTTTAGGCGCATTTATTTTACGATTAGCGTAAGCTGCGGTAGCAAGTGCCAGTGCCACGGTACCAACACAAAAGCTAAAAATTTTTAAGGTTTTCATATTTCTTTCGATTTTAATTTACATCAAAATTAGCCTCGAAATGGTCGCTAAAACAGCGTAAAAAAGCCCAACCGGACATATTGTAAGCTCAGTTGGGCATTGTTTGAGTCGAAAGTCTTTAGTCTTAAGTTCTCAGTTGTTTTTAATTGTAGAGACGCATAATTGCGTCCACCGTATGCAAATTACTTTAGCAAATGGTCTGCAAAGTCGCTTGTCCTGCGGGAGACGCAATTATGCGTCTCTACTTGAAAAAATTATACAGCTTTTTAGAACTTCTGACTCAACACTTCCGACTTCGAACTTAAAAGACTATCTATTCTCGAGCCAGCTTAAAAATACCGGCGCTTTTTCTTTATTGATGAGTAATTTCTCGGGAGTTGGAATTGTTAGTTTCACAAACAGCTTACGCATAAAATAATGCTCCACCTCTTTTATCGCACTGAAGTTAACTATGTATTGCCTGTTGAGCCTGAAGAACTGCTCCTGCGAGAGCTGACCGCTGATCTGATCAAGCGACTGGTTAACCACATATTCCTGCTGATCAAAAGTCATGATGGTCGAAAGTTCATTGCGGATGTAGAAGAAGGCTATATTATTGGACGCTATGCTGATATACTTATTATTTTTAAATACCAGGAAGCTTTTTTTACCGGCAGGAGGCGTAACCTGCGATAGCAGGCTGCTGATATCAGGAGATGAACCCTGCTGAAAGAAATTACGCAACTCGTCTACTTTTTTAAAGGCATCGGCAATATCTGTTTTTGAGAAAGGCTTGAGTACATAATCAACGCTGTTGGCCTTAAATGCCTCTAACGAATATTCATCAAACGCGGTACAGAAAATAATAGGGCAGGACACCTTTACCGATTTAAAGATCTCAAAACACAACCCATCCGACAGTTGGATATCCATAAAAATAAGATCGGGCTGCTTGTTCTCTGAAAGATAGGCAACCGAGCTTTCAACACTCTGAAGCTTGGCAATTATTTTTGAGTGCGGTCTTAATTCTAATATGATCGTTTCAAGCGAACGGGCCGCCTTTAATTCGTCTTCAATGATGATAATGTTCATGTATAATAGGTAGTTTAACTTTGAATATTTTATCTTCAGATATGATCTCTATATGTTTATCAAGCAGGTGATCGTAACGCAAATTGATATTCTTAAGCCCAACACCTGTTGATGGTTCTTCAAAGCGCTTTGGTTTTATTTCGTTTTCCATAACGATGTTTTCACCCTCAGTATACAGTTTGATATGCAGGGGATGATCTAATGATACCACATTGTGTTTAATACAGTTTTCTATCAATAGCTGCAGTGTGAATGGGGGAATTAGCGTACCGCGATATTGTTCATGTATAGTATTAGTGAAAATAAAACCGTCTTCAAACCTGGCTTTAAGTAAAAAATTGTAAGCTTCTACAATTTCCAGTTCGTCGGATAAATGAATGAGGTCTAATTTTCGGCTCTCAAGCGTAAAACGGTAAAAATTTGAAAGTTTAAGGATGAAATCTACCGAGTGTTGGTCATTGGTCTCAACCATCGCCTTTAGGGTATTGAGACTGTTAAACAGGAAATGCGGGTTGATCTGCTGTTTCAACAGTTCATATTGTGCGCCAAGGTTATCGGCCTTAATACGTTCCAACTCAACGTTAACCTGCTGGTTTTGGTAGTTCTGGTACAACAGGTTTATAAGCATATAAAATACCAGGTTAATAAGTATGCCCCTTACTTCGATCATCAGCATTACCGGGCCAAAATTCAAATGCGTTAGTATCAGTTGCTGTATGTAGGCTAAGGCCAGCATTACCCCCATACCTATCAGCAGTGTTGTAAGGAGCCGGGAATACGAGATGCTTTTATTCAGTTGTTTATTGCCCGATTGCTTTGGCAGCGTATAGATATTATAGTACCATACAAACAATGAAAATGCTGCCGTAACCGCCGAATTCACTGCCGCTTCAGCGGGTTTAAAATGGCGTTCGGCTATTTGGGGAACGGAGGCCAACAGGCCAAGGAAAATTGAACTGCTCCATATAATTCCGGGAGAGATTTTAAATGTTGTGTCTTTCATTTATTGCAAGGGTTTGCGGAAATAAAATGGTCGCCGGGCAAATATAAAGTTAATTATGGCCTATAGGCCAAATCTGCTGTTGTGTTACTAAAACCACCGTCAAACTTTAATCTGTTTTGACCAAACACCCCAATTATTTCCGTTTGCTGCTAAAATATAACAGGTTTCAATATGGAAATATGGGTTTATGGTACAAGCGGACATCTTATCACCTGAATTAGACATTTTAAACCGCGAATATTACGATAATAGAATTGCAGACAATCGGTTTTGGGCGATGAGCAGATAGGGGTTTCTTAAATCAACCTAAAATAGCTTTGATCAAGATTTTTTACTTAAAATTGTACATTATTTCAGTTAACTGTTCCCGTTAAAAGCAAGCCGCTCAACATTGGAGATTAAAGAACTTATAGATTCTATTCATTATAATAATGATGAATCTGCCTTTAATGAATTGTATAAGCTGCTGATCAATAATCTTAATCAGTTTGCCTGGTCCTTTTTGGGCGATAAGGAAGCTTGCGAGGAGATTATCAACGATCTTTTTGTAAATATCTGGACTGGCCGCCACAAGCTTAACAAGATCTCGAACCCTAAAGTATACTTTTATGTGGCTATAAAAAATGCCTGTCTTAACCATATCCGAAGTAACACCTCAAAAAGAAACCGCGACGCTCAACTTGCCGAAACCTATTATTTTCATTTATCGGTGGATCCCGCGCAATTGCTCATCAGCAAAGAGCTGCAAGCCGGAGTTCTAAACGCTGTAAACAGTTTGCCGCCCCGTTGTAAGCTCATTTTTAAAATGGTTAAAGAGGATGATCTCTCCTGCAATGAGGTAGCCGATATCCTTGGTCTCTCTAACAAAACTGTATTTGCCCAACTGGCCATCGCGTTGAAGAAACTGGATGAGGCACTTGGGAATAAATAGGTTGATCCCCTTCAAAAAAATATTTTAATTTCTTTTAGGAAAAACTGGGAACTGCTGTGTCCTTAAGCCAGAATACCAATTACTATGAGCAAATCCAGGTTTATTGAGTTAATGGCCAAAAGCATGGGCAAAACTGCCAGTGCTGAAGAATTGACCGAACTCGACATGTTTCTTGAACAATTTCCCGACTATAAAAAAACTTACAATGTTACCAATGCTTTAAAAGGAAACGGCACTGAAGCAACAGAAACAAAACCGGAAGAGATTAACGGAAACCTGGAGGAAATCTGGAACCGGATTAAAAGCTTGAACGAAAATTCGGCGAATGATACTAAGATAAAACCAATGTTCAGGTGGCAATGGGTTGCTGCAGCGGTACTGGTGCTTGTTACTACAGGCGTTTTATTTTATAACAGAGCGGTACAGCAGGATACTTTAACCACCGAAAACATATTACATGAAATTCGTGTGCCTTACGGTAAAACCGAAAAGCTCAAACTGCCCGACGGAACACAGGTTACCCTGAATGCAGGCAGTACTTTTTCATACCCTGAGGCTTTTGAAAAAAATAGCCGGGATGTAAGCCTTACCGGCGAAGGTTTTTTTGAAGTTACCAAAAATGCTAAGAAACCTTTTCTGGTACATACTGCTAAGCTTGTTGTAAAGGTATTAGGAACGGTGTTTAATGTTAAGGCTTATAATAATGATAAAACAGTTGAAACTACGCTGTTAAAAGGTAAGGTACAGGTTGAATTAAAAAACAATCCCGAAAAAAAGATTATCCTGTTGCCTAATGAAAAGCTGATTGTTGTTAATAACCGGGAGCCTAAAAGTGTAAAGAGCAAGGAAGGTAAAATTGAATACCAGGTAACCGAATTGCCTCATGTTAAGCCGGATGAAGTGAAAGAAACAGCCTGGGTTGATAACCGCATCCTGTTCACCAACGAGATGTTTGAAGATGTGGCTGCTCAAATTGAACGCAAATACAACGTGCAGGTTGTGTTTGAAGATCGGGCGCTTCGTACCGAGCAGATAAGCGGTTTACTTGATAAAGAAACGTTGAAGGAAGCTTTAGGCATTATTGAACTGACCACGCCGTTCAATTTTAGGGTTGATGGACAAACGGTGTACCTGTCAAAGAAAGATAAATAAAAACAAAATAAACTAACTAACCACTTAATTAACAGCTTATGATATTGAAAACTTACCTGTCAGATTCCTGAAATATCCTCAAATAAACAAGGGAAGAGCTGCCACTCCTCCCCGCAAACAAATAGGATTTTATTAACGGAGTAAGCTATTGTAACACAGCACTTACTCCATCCATTTATTTTCAAAACAAATGTAATGAAAAAAACAAGAAGGGTGTTCCCGCTTCGTGGCGCGCCCGTGTGTCTCAAAGTTATTTTGCTGATGAAAGCAGTATTTTTATTGGTCATGGTTACCTGTGTGCAAGTTTCTGCAAAAGTGTACTCACAGCAGAAATTTACGCTTAACCTAAAGCAGGCCGAAGTAAGCAGTGTCCTTACCAAAATTCAAAAACAAAGTGATTACCGTTTCTTTTACAACTATGCCAGTGTTAAAAAGTTGGGTAGGGTTGATGTGGATGTAAAAGACGCAACTATTGATGAGCTGCTTGCCGTTATCATTGATGATAAGCTCTCCTATAAAATGAGTGATGATCATGTAGTGATCATTGCCAACCAGGAGGATGCCAAAAACCTTGCCCTTATAAAAGGAAAAGTTGTTGATGCCAAAGGTGAACCGCTTATTGGTGTAAACATTAGGCTTCAAGGTACTAATCAGGGTACTACTACCGATCTAAATGGTAATTTCAGTATCGATGCCCCTGTAAACGGCGTGTTGGAAATATCTTATATCGGGTATGAAAAGAAGGTTGTTACTATAACCGGAAGCCAAACTTTAAATATCACCCTCGTTGCCCTGCCATCTGCCTTGACCGAAGTTGTGGTTGTTGGTTATGGTACCAGCAAAAAGGTTGATGTTACGGGTGCAGTAGCAAGCGTTAAAGGATCGGATATTCAAAACTTGCCTGTTAGTACAGCGGCCCAGGCTTTAGATGGCCGTGCAAGTGGTGTAAGTATTGTTCGTAACGATGGTTCACCTGGCGCTGCGCCGAGCATCAGGATCCGTGGAACAGGTACAGTGAATGATGCCAATCCGTTAATTGTAATTGACGGTGTACCTACCAGTAACCCTGACGCGTTAAGTGACATTAACCCCAACGATATTGCCAGCGTCGACATTTTGAAAGACGCCTCTTCAAGCGCTATTTACGGTACACGTGCTGCGAATGGTGTGGTTTTAGTAACTACGAAAAGAGGTACTTATAATCAAAAGCTGGCAACCACTGTTAACTTTTATAGCGGGTTTTCCAACACAACTAAATATCTTAATCTGCTAACGGCTCCAGATTTATTTAAATTAAAAAGGGAACGTTATACAAATGACGGCGTAGCAATTGATGCTCCATGGGATGATAATTATTATGCTACTCAAAGAACTGACTGGCAAAGGGCTATTATGGGTACCGGGCGTGTAACCAATGGCGATGTTAGTATCCAGGGTGGTAATGATGCTTCAAACTATTACTTTTCAAGCTCTATTTATAACGAGGATGGTATTATTGATAAAACCAACTTCAAACGATACAGTACACGTATCAATTCCGAGCATAAGATAACTTCATGGTTAAAACTGGGAGAGAACGTTCAACTGACCTACGGTAATAACAATGGCTTTGATAACAATAATTCGCAAACGGGTTTGATATTTTCGGCTCTGCGTTTTAACCCGGCTATACCGCTGGTAAATCCTGATGGTACTTACGGTACATCAAAGGCTTTTGCTAATCAGTTGGGTGATATCAACAGTCCCTATGCTACTATCCAAATGGCCGACAGGTACACTAAAAAGTACAGGGCCTTGGCCAACGCGTTTGCTGAAATTACCTTTTTAAAGGAGCTGAAATTGAAGGTTAACTATGCCTTTGACGGTACATTTATCCGCAATTATAATTTTAGTATCGCAGATAATAATCAAACAAGGCCAAACCCAAATTCTACCTTAACTCAATCTGAAGAGGAAGTATCGTCACAGTTGCTTGAATCTTTTCTTACGTATGATAAGGTGTTTGGCAAAAGTCACGTAACTTTTACAGGTGGTTATTCTTATCAAAACTTTAAAGATTACGGTTTTAACGCTCAAAGGGTTGGTTATGACGACACCGATCCCGATCAACGGGTGCTTAACCAGGGCAATGGCCAATTCAATTCAAATATCTTGCCTCAGCCATCTTCACTGCAGTCGGGCTTTGCAAGGTTATTTTATGATTTTGACAGCAGGTACCTGGCAACCGTTACTTTTCGTGCAGACGGTTCTTCCAAATTTGCGCCCGGCAAACAGTGGGGGTACTTTCCTGCATTCTCCTTGGGCTGGAGAATTACCAGTGAAAAATTCATGAAAAATATCACCTGGATTAATAACTTGAAATTGACGGGTGGTTATGGTGAGTTGGGTAATCAAAATGTACTGCCTTTTCAGTATCTAAGCTTGATCAAAATTGGCAGTACTTATGAAAATGGTGGTTATGCCTTTGGCGGCACGGGAGTAAGTGGTGCAGCTGTTACAAGTATTGCAAATCCGGATATTACTTGGGAGCGTACTGCTATGACCAACATTACCCTTGATGCTGGTTTCCTGAATAACCAGTTAAATACCACACTTACGTATTTCAATAAGAATACTAAAGATATGCTGATATCACCGCCGGTAGTAGGTTCAGCGGGTTCGGTAGCTATTCCAAATCAAAACATCGGTACAATGAATAACAAAGGTGTCGAAGTTGAAATTAACTATCAAGGCGGCGATAAACTAAAATATTCATTCGGTGCCAATGCTTCGTTTATCAAAAATAAGGTAACTAAACTTAATGGAGAAGGTACTTTCATTGGTTCGACAGTTTACGGGCGTTCAAGCCAGGAAATCTCAAGAACATATCAGGGTCAGCCGATAGCTTCTTTTTACGGATGGAAAACAAATGGCCTTTACCAAACCCAGGCAGAAATTGATAACGATCCGGCGCTTAAAAATGATTCGCGCAAGGCTAATATCAAACCCGGCGATGTGCGTTTTCTGGATTTAAATGGCGATGGCCAGATTGATGGTAATGACCGCACCAATTTGGGCAATCCAAATCCTAATGCTACAGTTGGTTTGCAAGGCAGTCTTTCATACAAAGGTTTTGACTTTGCAGCAAACTTTACCGGCGTATTTGGTGTAAGCCTTTATAATGCCGATAGGATGCAAGGTATTGATCCAACCTATCCGTTTAATCTTTATGCCGAAGACATGAACCGCTGGACAGGGCCGGGCACAAGCAACTCGATCCCGCGTATGTCATTAGATCGTGCTAACGACAATTATCGCACATCCGACCTGTTTGTCGAAAGCGGGAATTACTTTGCCCTCAAAAATGCCACTTTAGGTTATACTTTACCTGCAAGCTGGGCTAAAAAAGCGACACTGAAAAGCGTAAGGTTATATGCATCAGGTCAAAACATATTTTTTATAACCAATTATAAAGGATACACCCCTGAGCTTGGTTATACTAATGGCAACCTGCAGCGTGGGGTTGATGTGGCCCAGTACCCTACGGTACGTACAATTACATTCGGTATAACTGCTAAACTTTAAAATCATGAAATCGAAAATTACAATATATATGGTTATAGGGCTGGCGTTACTCAACAGCGCCTGTAAAAAAGCACTTGATCTTAAACAACAAGGGGTTTATACCTCAGATAATTATTTCAGGAACGAAGTTGATGCTGTAAATGCGGTTTCCGGTATTTATAGCCTTTTGGAAGAAGAGGATTATGTTGGCCACGCGGAGGCTACATTTGATGTTCCATCTGACGATTACTGGCGTTCAGGTGATCATAGCGAGGATGAGGGCATTGAGAACTTAACTTATGATGCTTCAAATGCAGCCATCAGGTATCCATGGAAATGGAGGTATGAAACCATCAACCGGGCAACCAATTGCATCATTAACATCCCAAAGATCACCGCAATATCTGCCGATATTAAAAATCGGAGTATGGGCGAAGCTTATTTTTTACGTGCCTTTGGCTACTGGCGTTTAATGATCATTCATGGCGATGTACCTATCATTACCGAAGATGATTACTCAAAACAAACTTTTAATGTTCCAAAATCGCCAATTGAAGAAGTACGAAAACAGATCGAGTCGGACTTGTTGAAAGCGGTGGATCTTTTGCCTGAAAGCTATGGCTCTGCCGACCGCGGCCGTGTAAGCAAAGGAACTGCATTGGGCTTATTAACCAAGCTTTACATGTATTGGGAAAAACTTCCTGAGGCAATTGCAACCGGTCAAAAAGTGATTTCCAATTCACATTACGCGTTGGCTGCTAACTACGCCGATAATTTTACCCGTGCTAACGAAACCAGCACCGAGTTGCTTTTTTCGATCCAGGCTGTACAAACCGTTGTACAAAATGACTTTACAGTTTATTACATTCCAAGATCATGGAACGGTTATGGCTTTAGTCAGCCATTACAGGGACTTGCCAATGAGTTTGAGGCAGGTGATCCGCGTAAACAGGCTACTTTATTAAGCGTTGGCGACAAGGTTGATCTGGGTGATGGCAAGGGCTTGACAACGTTTACCGCCGATCTTTCTGCTACTGGTTATGCATTTAAAAAGTACGCTGTATTTAATACTGAAGCTGATGGCGGTGGAGTTGACCACAGTTATGCTGTGCCTCTAATGCGTTCTGCAGATATTTATTTATTAGTTGCCGAAGCCTTGATCCGTACACAAGGTGCCGGAGCTGGTGACGCTTTGATCAACCAGATCAGGCATAGGGCTTCTCCACTGTTAAAACCTGTTTCAGGAGCTGGCATGAAAGAGCTGATCCATGAGCGTCGAGTTGAACTGGCGGGTGAAGATCAACGCCATCAGGACCTGATGCGCTGGGATAAAGCTAAAATTGTGGATATAGCGGCAATTTATAACCTTGCTGTTTCCAAAGCTCCGCTTGATCAAAACAAAACGGTAACCTTTGTACGCCCTAAAAACTATTACTTCCCAATCCCCCAGGTTGAGATTGATAAGAGTAAAGGTGTGTTAGTACAGAACCCTAATTTTAAATAATTATATCCTTATACCGGCAATAGGGGAGAGCCTCATGTTGCCGGTATTTATTTCCAGCGTTTAATTATCTGTTGATGAGAAAGTGTTTACTTGTTGTTGCTATTATTTCATTGGGTTTTAAAGCCAGTGCCCAGGTTGATCAGAAAGCCTCGTACGATTTTATTGAAAGAGTAATTCCCGGCAAAGGTAATTTGTTTGTTGTTGAGGCTATCCCGCAACAAAACGGCAAAGATGTATTTGAATTGGAAAGCCGTAATGGTAAAATTGTGCTGAGAGGTAATAATGGCCTTTCTATAGCATCAGCACTAAATTACTATCTTAAAAATTATTGCTTTTGCGATATCGGCTGGAATGGCACAAACCTTAATTTGCCTGCTACTTTGCCGTCAGTTAAAGGCCTCATCCATAAAACCACGCCTTACCAATATCGCTACTACTTAAATTACTGCACGTTTAATTACACCATGGCCTGGTGGGATTGGGAACGCTGGCAAAAAGAAATTGACTGGATGGCCCTGAACGGTATCAATATGCCGCTGGCCATAACCGGCGAAGAAGCCGTTTGGCAAACCGTTTACAAAGACATGGGGTTTACTGATAAACAACTATATGAGTTTTTTAGCGGCCCTGCTTATTTTTCATGGTTTTGGATGGGGAACATTGATGCCTGGGGCGGCCCGCTGCCGCAACATTGGATGGACTCGCATAAAGCATTACAAAAAAAGATTTTAGAGCGCGAACGCTCATTTGGGATGACGCCTGTATTGTCGTCATTTACCGGCCATGTGCCGCCATCATTTAAAGATAAATTCCCCGCTGCTAAGGTTAAAAGAACCAACTGGGATGCCGGGTTTCCAGATGTTTTTATACTTGATCCCGACGATCCGATGTTTGAAACCATCGGTAAAAAATATATAGAGGCACAAACAAAAGAGTTCGGTACCGACCACCTGTACTCGGCCGATACTTTTAATGAAAACGTGCCGCCAACAAATGATTCAACCTACCTGGATGGTATGAGTAAGAAAGTATTCAACTCTATGGCTGCTGCCGATCCTAAAGCTATCTGGGTAATGCAGGGTTGGATGTTTCACTATAATAACAAATTCTGGCAGCCGCAACAGATTAAAGCGCTGCTTAACGCTGTGCCAAACGAGCAGATGATCGTGCTTGATTTGTACAGCGATGCCCACCCGGTTTGGAACCGTACGGAAGCTTACTATGGCAAACCATGGATCTGGAGTATGCTCCAAAACTTTGGCGGGAACATCAGCCTGTTTGGTCGTATGCGCCATGTAGCTGCCGATCCGGCCATGGCCCTGCATGATCCTGAATCAAAAAATATGCGTGGTATTGGTGTTACACCCGAAGGTATCGAACAAAACCCTGCGCTGTTTGCACTAATGTTGGAAAACGTTTGGAACGATACCCCGATTGATGCCGATAAATGGGTAGCTAACTATGCGCAGCGCCGTTACGGACAAGCTAACAATCAGGCAGATGAAGCATGGCACATCCTGTTAAATTCGGTGTACTCAGGCGGCCTAACCGAAGGCGGCCCAGAATCGATCATTGTGGCAAGGCCGATAATAAAAAAATATATCGACAGGGTATTGACCAAACTGGATTATGACCCTATGCAATTGGTTAAAGCCTGGACGCTACTCATAAATGCTGCCGACAGCCTAAAACAAAGTGATGGTTTTCAGTATGACCTGGTTGATGTTACCCGGCAGGTGTTGGCCAATTATGCAAGTCCGCTACAGCAGAAAATGGCTCAGGCTTATCAGAATAAGGATCAGCAACAATTTAAATTATATAGCAGCCAATTCCTGGAGCTCATGGATGATATGGACGCGCTGCTAAGCACGCGCAAAGATTTCCTGTTAGGCAAATGGATCAACGAAGCAAGGACTAACGGCGTAACTGATAAGGAGAAAAACCTTTACGAGTTTAACGCCCGCGATTTGGTTACCCTTTGGGGCGATAAAGAAAGCGGTTTGCGCGAATATTCCAATCGCCAATGGGCGGGCTTAATTAAGGAATATTACAAACCACGTTGGGTAATGTACTTTGGGCAGTTGGATAAGTCGTTATCAACCAAAACCGACTTTAATGCCGAAGCCTTTGATAAGCAGGTAAAGGATTGGGAGTGGCAATGGGTAAACAAGCATGATAATGCTTATACCGATACAGCAAAAGGTGATGCCATTGAAAAATCAAAGCAATTGTTTGCGAAGTATAATGCGATGATTTTGGGGACGCGATAAAAAAATATGAAGTTGAAGACTTACGAAGTTTTTAAAACTTCGTAAGTCTGGATTTTTGATGAATCATGAGAATACGCTACGTTATATTTACATTTATTTTACTACTAACCGCTTTTACAGCAGCCCACAGCCAGAGCTCAAACGATCATATTTTTCCAGCCACAGCAGTTGCAAAGCCTTATATTGATTTTGACAGCAAAGGCTTTATTGTTCAGGGTAAACGCACATTTATCGCATCGGCCGGGTTGGAATACGCCCGCATCCCGCATGAACTTTGGTATGATAGATTACTGCGGATAAAACGGGCGGGTTTTAACTGTATAGAGATCTATACCATCTGGAATTTTCATGAAGAGCAGCCCGGTAAATTCAATTTTACCGGCGACCATGACCTTGGTAAATTTCTGGATATAGTTAAGCAACTGGGCTTATATGCCATTGTGCGTGTTGGCCCGTATTATTGTGCCGAATGGGATAATGGCGGTTACCCTATATGGCTTAAATTTAAAAAAGGACTGCTGGTGCGCGAGGACAATAAGCCTTTTGAGCAATATGTAGATCGTTTTTTTGACCATCTATTGCCGGTGGTATTCCAGAGGCAGATCAATAAAGGCGGCGCTGTGATTTTGGTTCAGTTGGAGAATGAGCACCCCAACGGCTGGGGAACAGTAATGCCTGATGGTTACTTTAAACACCTGCAGGCAAAAGCTTTGGATATGGGTATGCAGGTACCATATTTCTTCAGCGGATTACATCACGCCAGCGATCCGGCCGGTGATGGAAAACTGGATGACGATGAGCGGCCAAACCCATGGTTCTCTACCGAATTCTGGGCTGTTTGGTATTCACAATATGGAGCCAAACCCGGTGATGCCGAACTTTACGATAGGCGCACCTGGAAAATCATTGCTCACGGTGGCAACGGCTATAACTACTACATGGCGCACGGTGGTTCAAACTTTGGCTATACCAATAATGATGAGGACGCAGCTTCATACGATTATGGCACTGGTATAGGCCAGGCCGGTGATCTGCGACCAATCTATTACACTTTTAAACGCGCCGCATGGTTCTCCCGCAGTTTTCAGAATGTATTGGAGAACAGCACTAACGCTGCGGAAACATACAAAGGCATTGCCGTTAACACAACGGTTAAAATATCTGCCCGTACAAGCCCGGCAGGTGATCTGATATTCCTGGATAATCCGGGTACATCTAAGGTAAGTTCATCATTAAATATCAAGGGTAACGAGAACCTGTTTGCGGGAAAAAAGATCAGCCTACAGCCCAAAGAGATTTATCCGTTGGTACACAATTATAGGCTTAACGATGAGGTTACGCTTGATTGGGCACTTACCCGCGTGTTTGCTATTGTTAAGCAGGCTAATACCACAACTATAATTGTTGATGCTGAAGTCGGTGAGCCGCTGTTGCTTCGTTTTAATACAAAAGTGAAAGCCTCGTCGGTATTGTCTTCGGTAAAAATCGATAACAATAATGTGCTTATCGATGAGCAAATGCCGGCAATCGCGGAAAAGGTTGTTGAATATAGTTTTAACGTTGGTTCGCAAACTGTAAGGGTTTTAGTCATGAATCGTGCTTTAACCGATAAAACGTGGATTACCGAAAGCGAAGACAAAAACTACATCATCACTGGGTTGAACTATGTTGGTGAGGCATCGGTTAAAAATGGCCAGTTAAAATTAATAGCAGAAACGCCTTTAACCGAGAGCATAATTCAGAAAGCGGTATTATATACTGATCGCAAGGAGATACCATTCAGCCTTGATGCGCAGAAAGGCAATCAGCAGTCAACTATCAGCTTAGCTAACTGGCAATATAAAAACGCAGCCGTTAACGCGGCAACAAATGTAAACACAAGCAGCTGGCTCAAATCAAAGGATCCGAAGCCAATGGGAGCGGATGACGATATAACTGCCGATGCCTGGTATAGGACTATCATAAATATACCATCCAACGGAAAATATACCCTGCAGGTAAAAGGTGGCGGCAGGGGGCAAGCTTTTATTGACGGCAAACCCACGGCTAAATGGAAACTGAATGATAATGAATTAACACTTAACCTTATCAAAGGCAAACATACACTGGCCGTTTTTGCCGCGCACGACGGCAGGGATAAGTTAGCTGCTTATCTTGGGCCGATAGACCAGGTTGACAGCAAAGGCCTTTTCGGCAATGCGCTCATTAAAAAAGGCGGACCGTTCATTTCTGAGCTTGGCGACTGGTATTTTACCAAAGCAAACAAAAAAGACGATGTAAAACAGGGGCCACCGGCATTTGATACATCGGTTTACAAAAAATATAAAATAGGCGCGGATGTTTTTAACCTGAAAGAGGGTTATGCCTGGTTTCACACTACTATTCCTCAGCAGCCGGCGGGGACTTCAAAATTAGCAGTGCTGTTTAAAAGCGTTGACGAAAACGCCACCGTATTTATTAACGGTAAACAAGTAGCCCATCATGACGGCTGGAACCAGCCATTTGAAGTGAACATTACTGATGCAGAAACCTTAAAACACCCGGTTGATCTTACCCTTTTTATTGAAAATTACTCAAATGAAGGGGGCATCGATCAATCTGTAAAAATCAATGCCATAGGTGATGCCACAGCGGTAATCAACTGGCAATTAAAAGGTGGTCCGGGTGATGCGCAAGCTGTTCAGGGCTGGACGAAGCTTGAAGCAGTTAAGCAAGTAAAAAATGGACCAGCCTTTTATCGCACCATTTTCAGTCTGCCATCATCAGCAAGAAGTACATTCATCTGGCGTTTTGATCCCGATGGATTAGGACATGGCTCCGTTTGGGTTAATGGTCACAACTTAGGCAGGTACCCTGAAAAACTGGATATGAAAAGCCTTTATATCCCCGAATGCTGGCTTAAACCGGGTGTAAACCAGGTGGTGGTTTATGACGAAGACGGCAATAGTATCAATAAAACCCGTATTGTGGCCGAAGAAGCCGCAGGCCGGTTAATCAAAGAAATTTCAATACCCCTTAATTAATATAATTGCAAAAATGGCTGCAACAACCGAAAGATTTACCGCGCTCGATGTTTTCCGTGGTATGACCATTTGCTTCATGATCATCGTTAATGCCCCCGGTTCGGGGGCAAACGTATGGTCGCCGCTTGATCATGCATCCTGGATTGGTTTTACACCCACCGATCTCGTTTTTCCATCATTCCTTTTTGCAGTTGGCAACGCGCTTAGTTTCTCTAAAAAGAAATTTGAAACGGATGCCGCTTTTATAGGCAAGATCTTTAAGCGCACGGTGATCATTTTCCTGCTGGGGTATCTGATGTACTGGTTCCCTTTCTTCCATCGTGAAGCGGGTAATTGGGTGTTTAACCCACTAAGCCATACCCGTATCATGGGCGTGTTGCAGCGAATAGCGCTGTGCTACTTTTTTGGCGCACTGATAGTTCATTATTGCTCGCAAAAGACGGCCATCGTTATCTCTGCTGTGCTTTTATTGGGCTACTGGGCATTCCTGATATTTTGCGGCGAACAGGGTAAAGAGTATACCATGCTTGGCAATGCGGGCACCCGATTAGATATTGTGTTAATGGGAAACGATCATTTATATCACGATAAAGGCGGTCCGATAGCTTTTGACCCGGAGGGTTTACTCAGCACCATGACAGCCATTGTGAATGTAATTGGCGGTTATCTGGCCGGAGCGTTTATACAGCGTAAGGGTAAAAACTATGAGTCGGTTGCCCGTTTGTTTATGTGCGGTGTTTTACTGATTGCTATTTCCTTATTCTGGGCGCAATTTTTCCCGGTTGCTAAAAAACTATGGACGAGTTCGTTCACACTGCTTACCATTGGTATCGACCTTTTGTTGTTGGGTTTTATGGTATTTGCCATCGAAATAAAAAAGGTAAAGAGTAGCACAAACTTCTTTCTCATATTCGGGCGCAATTCACTGGCCATATATCTGCTGTCAGAATTGCTGTTAACCGTGTTCCAAACCATTTGGGTAAAACCACAGCTAAGTTTTTACGACTGGATAAACCAAGTGCTTTATCAAAAGATCTTCCCCGGCGCATTTGGTACACTGGTATTTGCACTAGGTTATATGATGCTTTGCTGGCTGGTGGCTTGGGTGCTTGATAAAAAGAAGATCTACATAAAAATATAATATCTACGTAGAGACGCATCACATGCGTCTCCAACCAAAAGGTCAACGTTGTATTATCAGATGCTGAAGACGCATGTGATGCATCTCTACAAAACATAATTTAAATTGAAGTCATTATCCCATATCGTTTTCGCCTTAGCCGCAGTTTTATTGGGCAGCAACCTCTATGCCCAACATACAGACCATCTGCAATATGTTGATCCGTTTATCGGTACATCACTTAGCAATGTGCTTACCAAATGGGGTAATAATGGAGGTTGTTATCCGGGAGCTGTTGCGCCGTCGGGCAGCGTACAACTAAGTCCCGAAACAAGGACTACAGGGACAAGGGGATATAACTACACCGATAGCTCAATTTATTATTTCAGTTGCTTTGGCCACATGAGCGGTTTTCCTGAAGGATCATCAGGCCATTTTTTTGTGATGCCGTTTAGTGGTAGTGAAAGTTTTGAACCGGGAAAGTCAAGCCTGCATTTTTCGCACAAAAAAGAAACTGCCGTACCGGGCTATTATAAAGTGGATTTTGATAACCAGCGGATTACCGCCGAAGCTACAGCTACTACGAGAACTGGCATGTTTCGGTTTATGTTCAATGGAAGCACTAATCCACAAATTTTCGTTGGAAATGCCGGTGAAATCCAGGCGATATCAAGTAAAGTGATCCATACTTCAGTTGCAAACGCTGTGATAAACTTTAGCGAAGGATATACGGAAAAAAAGGAAGTTAAAGGGGGCTGGGTTTTCACTTTCCCGAAGACTAAAGTGATT
This sequence comes from Mucilaginibacter rubeus, assembly GCF_014643835.1. Taxonomy (GTDB): domain Bacteria; phylum Bacteroidota; class Bacteroidia; order Sphingobacteriales; family Sphingobacteriaceae; genus Mucilaginibacter; species Mucilaginibacter rubeus. The sequence goes on from NZ_BMKD01000003.1 coordinate 553,270, forward strand.
ACTTTGCGCTTAAGTAAATCATCAGTTAGCTATCTCAATGCACAGCATAATATTGATCAGGAAATCGGTAGCTTAACTTTTGATGAGGTTCGCGCGAAAACCGGCGGCGAATGGGCTAAAGTATTATCGGTAGTTGATATAATCGACGGTAACGAGCAAAACAAAACAGTATTTTATACGGCGCTTTACCATTCGCTGTTATTGCCCTGGGTTGTTGATGATGCTGATGGCAATTATCGGGGGAATGATGGCGAGGTTCATCAAAAAACAGGGCAAAATCAGTACGGGGCTTTCTCTCCATGGGATACTTTCCGGTCGCTGCACCCATTACTTACACTGCTTTATCCACAGAAGCAGCAGGATGTGATCTTATCCATGCTTGATGTTTACAAGCAAAGCGGGCATCTGCCAACAGAAAGCATGACGGGCAATCATGCTATTCCTATCATTGTTGACTCATACTTAAAAGGCATTACCGGTTTCGATAAAGAGCTTGCTTACAAGGCTATGAAGAAGGATTTGATTGATGGCCCATTCGTGCAATCGGACATGGAAGTGTACCATCAAAAAGGCTACGTTCCATTCACCAAACCTGAGTCGGTTACCCGCACTGTAGAATATGCTTATGATGATTGGGCTTTATCGCAATTTGCCGAAAAGGCGATGGGAGATAAACAAACCGCTCAATTATTAGCAAACAGGGGATTTAGTTACCGTAATCTTTTAAATAAAGATGAACTCTTTATGCTTCCGCGTAATGGTGATGAGTTTAAACTGCAGCCCGGTACATCAGGATATAAAGAGGGCGATAAATGGGTGTACTCGTACTTTGTACCTCAAAACGGTAAAGACCTTATTAACATGACCGGCGGCAACGAACAATTCTCCGCCCGGCTTGACCCTGCCCTGCGCAATAATGTTATTCTATTTGATAACGAAACTGTTTTCCATTTGCCTTATATGTTCAATCAGGCAGGTAAGCCTCAGTTAACACAAAAATGGGTGAGGGATATTATGCTCAACAGGTTCAGCGCCACACCCGGTGGTTTACCCGGTAATGATGACTTGGGTTCAACATCAAGCTGGTATGTCTTTAGCTCGCTCGGGATATATCCGGTATGTCCTGGTAATCCGCTTTACGCTATCGGTGCGCCTTTGTTCAAATCTGTAACGCTTCATTTACCCAATGGCAAAAAGTTCATCATCGGCAGTAATAATTCATCTGAAAAAAATAATTACGTACAGGCTCTGCATGTGAATGGCAAAGCCTGGCAGCAATTGGCCCTGCCACATTCGGTGTTGGTTAACGGTGGTGCAATGACTTTTGATATGGGGAAAGCCCCAGGTAACTGGCCAACCGATAAAGATCCGATTGAGCTATCGGCCACACAAAAAAATACTGCCTTTAGTACAGCGAGTTATTCGGTCGATAAAAAAAATGCAGTGCCTGACGAGCCGCTTGTGATAAGGTTTAAACTTAAAAATACAGGTAGCAAGGGCATTAAAACCATAAAGCTGTTGGTTAACGGAAAGCCATATAGTTATAAAAACTGCCTGGTTGAGCCGGGACAAACTGTTCAGGATTCTATTGAGTTTCGCCTTTACCCTGTGGGAAAAACGGTACTGAAGCTTGATAATACACTACCGTTGATTGTCGAAGTGAATCTGCCTGCAAAACCGCAGGAGCAAGCTTTTAAAATATCGGGGCTGGAAGTAAAACCGATGATCAGGTTGAATGAAAGCCAGGAAATAAAATACCGGATAAAAAATACTGGCGGATTAAAGCAAACCTTTATTATACCTGTAATCCAGAATGATTCGGTTGTTTTTACCGATAATATTAAACTTGATGCCGGTGAAGTTAAAACCATTAGTCATCATATAAAAGCGTCCAAAAACGGATTTGAATATGTGAGGGTCGATACGGCGAAAACTATCTACAAGGTTTATGAAAATGCTACAGAATCATTATTACTTGATTTCGCATCGATAGCCCGTGGTAAGATAGTAGCTGATAGTTCGGGCTTTCATAACAACGGAAATGTTATTTCATCTTCAGTAACAACTACTAATGATAAACTATTATTTAGCGATAGTACTTATTTGGAAGTCCCAAACTCACCATCTTTGGACAATATGGATGAATCCATTACCATGATGGGATGGGTTTACCCGATGGGCAATGAGAAAGGTTTGGTTGATATCATTACCAAAGGCGATAACGATGTATTGCAAATGACCGATAACAGAACCCTGACTTTTTTTGCGGGCGGATGGGGCAGGGGCGACTGTACTGTAAACCTCCCTGCCGACTGGCAACAACACTGGCACCACATTGCGGGCGTGTGCAACGGCAAAAAGCTGTATGTTTATATCGATAGTGTTTTGGCCGGAACCACGCTGTTAGAGGTAACCGCTGATCTGTCGGTAAATAACAAATGGACGTTAGGCCGAAACGAAGAGTTTCCATCGGAACGCGTGTTTCACGGCTTTATGGACAGAGTGAAAGTATTCAAAGCCGCATTATCTGCTGATGATATCAAAAATATAGTGTCGTCAGAAAAAAAGTAAGCTGGTAGTGTCTCCTACGTTTAAGAACGATATATAACAATCTCTAACTGGCTGTTGATGCTCTTGCTATCAATTGCGATGGCATTATCAGTTCCTGCTTGGCTTCATTAAGCCGCCCGGACAAGCGGCCGAAAAGGATTTCCGCTGCTTGCTTTCCCATATCATATGCAGGTTGTAAAATAGTAGTAAGCGATGGATTAAGTATGGCCGCGGTAATTTGATTGGTAAAACAAGCAACTTTTACATCACAAGGGATCTGTAGTTTCAGTTCATCGCAAGCCAGATAAGTTGCGGTAGCCAGCTGTTCAACGGTAGCTATGATACCATCGGGTTTAACGGTTGCCAAATGCGCTTTGATTATATTTACATTTTCGTCGGTATATTTGTTGGAGCAGGTTACTATTCCTGCATCTTTAACTACAAACCCATTGTCAGTTAAAGCGTTGCGATATCCTTGTTCCCGGGCGGTTAAAATAGAAGGATAGCCACTGATGGTAACCAGTGAGATGTTTTTACATCCGGCTTGCAATAAGTGTGTGGCTGCGTTGTAAGCGCTATTATAGTCGTCGGTTACTATTTTATCCGCAGTAATATCCTCGCACACCCTGTCAAAAAAAACTATGGGGATGCCTGTTTCCTGTAATGTTTTAATATGTCCTGTATCCTGGGTGCTGCTGGCTACGGACATAATGAGGCCATCAACGCGTCCGCTGGCCAGGTCATTAAACATGGATGCTTCCCGTTCATAACTGTCATGGGTAAGGTAGATCAGCGCATGGTATTTTTTTGGCGCGACAATACTTTCAATGCCGTTAATGGCCTGGCTAAAAAAGCTGTCGGCAATTTCGGGTATAATGATGGCTATAGTATTGCTGCTTTGTTTGCGGAGACTGCTGGCATAAGCGTTAGGTACGTAATTTAAACGCCTGGCGGCTTCCATTACCCGCAGTTTGGTTTCAGGACTTATATCATAGCTATCGCGCAGCGCTTTGGATATGGTTGCGGTTGAAAGGTTAAGCTCTTTCGCAAGCGTTTTCATATTCACCTTATCGTTCTTATTACCGCCGGTCATTTTTAGTATTGGTTGTGCTTAATTGTGGAGCAATATAACGAAAAAGATGTTCAGTAGTTTCGACGCGACTCAACCTGAACGGAAGAAGGGCGTTTATATGTTAAAACAATGCGGGGTACGGTTTAAATGAGAAAAGGCACAATTTCTTGCGCCTTTTGTGATCCCGCTGGGACTCGAACCCAGGACCCCAACATTAAAAGTGTTATGCTCTACCGGCTGAGCTACGGAATCATTCTTTAAATTTTTCGCTTACTAAGGCGTGGCTGTTTAAAGGCAGCTTTTGTTTTTAAATAAAAAAGCCTCTTTTCAAAGGCTTTGTGATCCCGCTGGGACTCGAACCCAGGACCCCAACATTAAAAGTGTTATGCTCTACCGGCTGAGCTACGGAATCATTCTTTAAACTTCTTTGGTTCGGTTAACCGTTTCCGTTTAAAGTGGTGCAAATATAGGGTTCTTAATTATTCCCTGCAAGCTATTTTTTAAATTAATATTAAGGTTTTTTTAAGCCGTTAAAAACCAGTAAACTACAATTTTAGAACGGCTATTTTACCACTATTCCCGGCTAATAATACAAGCTTACCATGTTTTGCCTTGCGGCAAACATTAAAACTTGTGCTATCTATTTGTTTCCATGTTTGGCCGCCGTCAGTAGTAATATTACTCCCGGGTGTGCCTGTGGAAAGAAATATCCCGGATTTTATGTGCTCAACACTTGATTGAAAACCTGCCGGCCCTGTTTGGGGTGGTGTAAATGTGAGGACAGGGTGAACCGCCAGGATAGTCGCCACTGAATCTGTTTTTTTATCACTGGCATAATCACCTCCGACAATAATACCGGCATTTTGCCCTATCGATATTGAAAAAGCGCCTTCACTGCTTTTTCCATGTGTAAGTGGAAGGTTTGAATACTGCCATTGATTATTGTGAGGCTGTAAGGAAATAAGCCTGGCGTTACTACCCCCTGAAACGATGTATATCGCCTCTTTGCCCGATACTCTGAGGCATGTGCCACTTGCGGCAAACGATGCCTCTCCCGGCAGTGCATTTGGGGCATTATTCGACTCGTTCCAGGTTTCACCGCCGTCTTTGGTTTCCAGCAATAAAAATTTATTGTTGATCGGGTCGCCCAAGATGTAGCCATGAAGGTTATCGGCAAAATCCATAGCGTCTAAAAAATAGGTAGTATCCGTTTTTCGATATTTTTCATGCCAGGTTTGTCCGCCATCAATTGTTTTCAAGATGAGGGACGGCGTGCCCGAACTCATGATTACAGCCTCTTTGTCGTTGAAAGCTTCAATATCCCGAAAGTCGGATTTTTCATAACCCTTTATTTGTTGCCAGCTCCAGGTTTTGCCGCCGTCGTTTGTTTTGGCGATGTATCCTTTGCTGCCGCTTATCCATGCCATATTATCATCAACTACAGATAAACCGCGGATGCTTGTTGGCTTATCCTGTTGTAAAACGGTAATAGTTTGTGCTTTCAGGGCAGAATTGAACCACAAAGAAAAAAGTAGGGTGCCTGAAATAAAAATGCGGTTTAGTTTCATTACGTTTGATATAAAGAGTTTTATGAAACCTAAGTTAGATTTTCAAAGGCCGTTAAACAACATAATATTGATTTTTTAATTTATTAAGTTGCAATTTGCCGGAAACGATTATATTTGCACGCTTGTTAATAAAACGATAAGCCCGGATGGCGAAATTGGTAAACGTTGCGGTCTCAGAAGCCGTTGAGAATTGTCTCTTGAGAGTTCGAGTCTCTCTTCGGGCACGCCTTTTTTAAAGTAAGAAAAATTAGAATGTGAGAATTGAAAGATTCTCACATTTTATTAAAAGCCCAGGTGGCGAAATTGGTAGACGCACCATCTTGAGGGGGTGGCATTCGTAAGGATGTACGAGTTCGAATCTCGTTCTGGGCACACCTCTTAAACAATTTATTTAAGATCTCTTCCCCTCTTTTAATCCACTGACTTCCTGTTGTAATACATTAACTTGTCCTTCCAGTACTTTCAACCTGATCTCATTGATCCTGCTTTGTGTTTCCTGCGATGAACGGATATCTTTAATGTCGCCTTTCAATTGGAAGTAGCCTGTCATTACCGAAACAACAATGCTTACGGTGCTGGCTATGGTGACTATCATATTCTTTATGGTAATGCCCCTGATCTCTCTGTGTTCAAATGTTGTCATGATGTAGATATTATAAATTGGTTAAAGAAGCACAGCATTTGTGCTATAATGGTTGTGGATGCTCCCTGAATTTATTGGAGGGGCATTTATTCCTGTGACTTGTACCCGTAGGTGAGGTAATTTGGCTATGTTAAAACAGTAAAAGTATTTGTATTTTAAAACGCAATTGAACCATTAATAAATTGCTTAATACAATCTCTCCACAAAAGATATCCCTGCCCATTCAGGTGTAAACCATCGCCGCAGTCATATCGCGGGTTTAATCCGTTTCCTTTTAATAACAAGCTAAACAAATTGACATAGATACAATCACTTTTATCACTTAACGCTTGTAGGTGCTTATTCAGCTCAACTATATTATTTAAAACAGGCTTCTGATCTTTATACTTATTCCAGCTTGTCGGAAAAACACTTTGAATAAAGATCAACGTTTGAGGTGACACGCTTTTTATTTGCTTAATCATCTTGTTAACGTCGTTTGTAACAATCCGCGGCTGAACACCACTTAATAAATCATTTATTCCGATTTGGATAAATATCTTTCGAGGGTGTTTATCGACTATGTAATTGATCCTACTTAATACAGAGGCGGTGCCGTCTAAAGCTATGCCTCTGTTTTTAACATGAATATCATTAAACGCTTCTGCAATTTCAAAATTTTGAGTTTGACTATCACCAATAAAAACAATTGAATTACTATCTATTTCAAAGGCTTTAAATTCAGAGTTCCGAATTTTCCAAATGATATTTTCATTTGGAAAATTTGTAGACTTCGGTGCTAAACTATTATAGAATTGAATTTTCCTAACTAGATACATACTGGCCAGAGGCAAGCAAATAATATTTAGGACAATAGATGCCAAAAGCATTTTTTTCATAGTCAAATATAACAATCGTTGTTATACCAAGGTTATTTGTTTCCAAGCCTGCCAACTACCGCCTAAACCCGTATAACCGACGCGGATATACATAACTGTAGCGGTATCATATGTAGTTAGCTCCTGCCTAACTAATTGCGAAGCACATTTTACAGTGGTAAGCAACCCGTTTATAGGAAAGCCATCGCTTGCTAGAGCAAAATCAGTTGAATAGCCGTTAGGCCAAAGATTAGGTAATTTTGTAGCGGTAATGCCTGACATACCGCTATCAAAATACGTCTGAACAGGCGCTGCTAATTGAACCGGTTTAAAATCTTGCCAGCCACTCGTTCCGAAGTTATCATAAGAACCAACCCGTATGTACTCAACTGTAGGATTTTGATAATTTGTCAATCTTTGAATAGCAGCAACTGCTCCATAAGCCCCTTTTGTTGTTAATAACATTCCGCTAATTGGCCATCCGTCACTATTAAAAACAAAATCCACCGATATACCAAACGGATAAGTAGACATCGCTGTCGTTAATGTTTTCCCGGAATTACCACTGTCAATATACGTGGGAGTTACAACTTTCTGTACTTTTTCCCAAGGGGTAAAAGTATCACCCTGTTCAGCAAATCCAGTTCTAAAATATTCAACAGATTCGCTACCTCCATAACTATTCAATCTTTGTATGACTTGACTATTTCCTTGTCCACCCCTTGTTGTCATCATAAGGCCATTGATGGGAAAGCCATTCGATACTAAAACAAAATCCAATGATATGGCTAATGGATAAGTAGACGGCTTTGCTGCATTTGTAATTCCGGTCGCTCCCCTGTTATTAACTCCGCCATTTCGATAATATATAGGAAACAAAACTTCAAATGTTTTGGCTGCAATTTCTACGTAAAGCGTGTTTTTTGGATGGATATTACCATTACTATAAACAAGTAAATAATCATCAGAATTTTTGCTATCTTGAAGTATCCCGTAAATATCCATAAAACAACATTGATATTTACGAGCCAGAGCCCTTAAGCCATTATTCAACTCCTCATTCCATATTTGACCGCGGTGATCCATATTATCATCCTGCGTGGTGTTTTGTGATTGCAAGATAATGGAAAGTTTATCCTGCGTAAAGCTAGCATTTGTCCTAATTATCGATAAGCCAGTATCAATACGATCAATGACATCTTTTGATGTTCCGGGATGTATCCAACCATCATTTATTCCCCACCTTAAAATTAATACATCTGGGTTCGCTGCCAAGTCCGCTGCTAAATAAGTATCCAACCATTGTTGTGTCGTTTTTCCTGACTGCCCATTATTAACATATGTAACTGCTGATTGAACATATTGACGAGCTGTCATATCTCTTAATAAACTAACTGGGTCATATCCTGTTGTTGACCCATTACCGTAAGTAGTGCTATCACCTGACAACACAATTGTTGTAGCGGTTTTTGCTATTAGTTTTTTATGGAAAGCTGATAAATATTCTTCGCCAAAGATCATTGGAGAATCGGCGTAGGCAGTGTTAGTTTGCTGCTTTGTATTAATTGTTTGCTGTAATATCCTTGCACCTCCTAATATTTTACATCCATATTTATTAACCAAATTGGTTACTAAAAAGTCACCAGTATCGAAAATTACAGTGTTTACCGCCAAAGCAGCATTAACCGCCGCCGTATCATCCGTCACACCATCCCCAACAGCTCCATAATCAACCCTGAAAGATTTAATCTGCCCGGATGGTTCAGACGAGCCGCCCCCGCCACTACCGGAAGGCGCATTAATCCAATGCAAATCACCATCAGTATTGCTGTTTTTTGCCAGGATCTGCCCACTTGCCCCTCCCGAAGGAATCTTAAATAAACCGGTAATTTGAGCCTGCAGCTTCCCTAATGCCTGTAAAATGCTATCGGTTGCTGATATTGCCGAGGCGCTTCCGAATCCGATACCTGTAAGTACAGCGTTTAAAACCCTCGATACCGTGAAATATTTGTTTGTCGCGCCTTCGGGTACAGCATCGGTAGTACCGGGCGACGCGACAATTTGGATGTATGCCGATCCGCCCCACCTGTATTCATTGTTGGTATCGGTAGTAATATAGATTTTTCCGGTTTCTCCGAGCGCCGGCAGGGATGCATAATTGGCAATCTCCAGTACATCATCAACATAGCCGGGGAGTTGGGCTGCCGAAATCTTTCCGCTGCCATCTAAACCCGCATAGCCGTTGGGTGTATTTTTGTTTTCAATTTCCTCAAATTGTGCGCCCGAAACTATCAATGAAATTCCGCTGCCCCAGATACCGGCGGTCTTGGGGCCGAAAAAGTAATAAGAGGAGGTATTGATATAAAAATCGCCGTCGGTACCCAGGTTGTTTGCCGGATTGGTTGTTCCGTTTAATATGGTTTTGCCGTTTGTACCATTGGTACCATCCGTTCCGCTTGCTCCTTGTGGTCCCTGCGGGCCTGTTTGCATGGAGAATACCTGGTTCCATGCTCCGGCGGTCTTTTTGTAAAATATGCCGCTTACGGTGTTTATAAATGTATCGCCATTATTACCGGTTGACGAACTGGGGCTGGTTGTGCCGTATAGCACGGTGGTATCGCCGCTGCTTCCGGTGGCTATGGTGTAAACAATTGTCCAAACACCTGCTATTTTTTGCGCAAAGGAGCCTGCTGCAGTGTTTATAAATACGTCCCCGTTTTTACCGCTTGTGTTTTGCGGAAGCACCGGGCCGAAGGTTAGGTTAGCTCCGGCGTTTAGCCCTGAATTGATAAATTGAAGCAGGGTGGCAAAATCGAATTGATAATCGGCATTGTTGCTGATCAGGATTGATCTGTCTTCGGTATTTATAGTTTCTGCTATCGGGAGCTCGCTTATTTTTTTATCGTTCGCCATCAGTTTAAAAATTCGGTTATTGGTAAATTGTAATTGTTAATTGTGCCCGGATAGTTGAAATCATTTTTGTCGATACCACGAATCCGTGGACCGGACTGGCGGCTGCTTTTATTCTTTTCGTTGTAGCGCCAAAGCGGAAAGTTTTCCTGGTTATCTCTTAAAAATTTTTCTATATCATTGGCATAAGCATTGGCTATACTGCGCTGCTGCTGCACCAGTTTTACAATCTCGGGCGATGAAAGGGCATTGCCGTTATCGTGGCGTTTAATAACTGGTCCAGTTGCAGTGTAGTGTACAGCGTCGTTTTCAATAAAGCGGGCAAAGGTGAAATAAACCAGGGCGGGAGCGAGGCCTTCGTATAATACGATGCGGCCATACTCGTCAAGATATTCGCTGCCGTTTAACAGATCTTTATAAGCCTGCGGCGCATCATCTTTTATAGTGCCGTCATCATTGCAATAGGTTATTAGCTGGTAGTACAAAGCATATCCTAAAAATGGTTTTAGGTCAAGCTCCTGGGCCTTTTTGATAAATACTTTGAGCCGTTCGGGTTTAATATTTATGTTAATGTCTTCGTATTGCTGAAATATGGTTTGATTGATTAAATAGATCATAGCATGGCCTCCTAACTCCCGTTACGGGATTTGAAAATGTTGTTTATGATTGTGTTTAAGTCTTAGTTCTAAGTCTTGAGTTGGAAGTCTTAAGTCGTTTTTTGTTTAAATTAGAATGATGAAAATGATAAGGCTTAAGCAGCTTTTAGAACTTACGACTAAAGACTGATGACTTAATTAAGCGCACATTGCTTCGGCTTCGGCTTGTTTAAAACCATAGGCGTATATCAACGCAGCTATTTTGTTTTTTTGAGGAATGGCCGATTGCAGGAGCCCGTTGATGGCGTTTCCGGCCTTGATACCCGGGCTATCATCGGCTGCTATCGCTGTTACGGGTACGATGTTCCAGTTATTACCGGGATTTATATTTCTGTAAAAACGATTGAAAATTTCAGCTAAAGTTTCTGACAGGTCAAGCCTGTCGGCCGCGGTATTGTCATTGAACTCAAGAATTGCCTGCTTCTTTTCGCTGCCGTTGCTTAACCCTGATGATTTTTCGGCGTTAATCAATTCTTTTGGTACCGAAAAGCCTTTAATGATGCGGGCTTCGACAGATCGTTCCGTCGTTTCAAACAGCTTATCGTTATTCTGAATAGGGTAGGCTTTGAATTCCGGTTTTGAGTTTTCATCTTCATATTCAATTACGATGATCTTTTGCGCGCTTTTTGCACCCTGAAATGCGCCGAGGTCTTTTTCAAGCTGCGATGGGATATTGGCCGCTGAGTACTCATCGGCATCAGGCCTGGTGTTTTCGGCCTCCTCGCGGCGCGACTGCATAAAAAGCATGGTTGATGGCAGAAACCCGGTGGTTACCTCCCTGTTGTTGAAAATCTTGATCCCGGCCTCGGTTTCAAAATCTTCCCATACCGAATCTGCTTCAATTAACGGGTAATCATCAACTTCCGGATTAAAATAAAACAACTGTCCTTTGTAATGTTCCCATCCGCCGGCCCGGGATACCTGTTCCCGGATCACCTGCGGATCAGGATTATACCTGTCTAAAAACGTGATCTTGCTGCGCATGATGTTTTTCCAGGTTTTGCGGCCCCAATCCGAGTATAGTGCGTATTTATCGGCTGTTTCCGGGGCATCAGTATCACCCATGCGGATATCTTCGAACTTCACATAGCTTACTGATACAATCTTAAAATCAGCATTGTAATTTAGGTGAATGCCGAAACCAGTGAAAAGTGCTTTGTCGGTAGCCAATGCCTTTAATAGTTTGGCAAGGGTCAAGCCTTTAGAGTTAATTACCTGTTTGCCGAGGTCCCTTTGTTCAAACCCGTTACCGGCAATGAATTTTGTTCGTTTGTTCCAGCAGTCTTTTGCTGTAGGTGATCCGGCTACCAACTCGAGCATGCGCTGCGGATAAGCATTATCCAGGTCATAATTAAGAATACCATAGGTTTGGTTTGGCCTTACCAGTATTCGCCGTTCAATTTGCGGAAGGTAGGTTTTCATTTTGAACCTCCTTTGTTTGAATCTTTATTAGCCATTGATTTGCGCCTATTCTTAGATTGGATTATAACTCCCCCTTCAGGGTGACGGGGGGCAAACAGCGCTTCTATATGTGGATATCGTTGTAAGTACCATTCTGCTTCTTCATCGCTCAGGTTTTCATTGCAATGTATTGCTGCCGAACCAGGTACAAATTGATGAAAGTCGGGTTTAAGCATGTATTTCTTTGTTATTGCGTCATCAGTCATTTGGTCATTAGTTTTAGGTTATAGAAAAAAGATCTTTTAATGGTCATTAGCCATTATACAATGACTAATGACCTCATGACACAATGATTATGCTGTAACCAGCGCCTCGATAGCTGATAAAGTGCTGGCATAAGTGGCACTGCCGGTGCCGGGAGCAATAGATACCGCGCGGGGAGGGTAGGGCTCTTTCATTTTATCAGGATTGGTAAGCTTCAGTTTGTAACCACCGTCAAGTGATTCGTCTGCGGCATTACGTTCGGCATCGGTTAGTATCAATCCGTTTACCGCGCCAAAAAGTTCAATAGCTGAATCACTCGATTTGTAATTGTTAACCGCTATGGCGCGTACACGGCCATATCCCATGGCCATAAGCTGGCCTTTGATATCAACAGATAAACCTGCTATGTTGAAATCTATCTCTTCGGTATAACGCGGGCCTACCTGTGTTTTTGTTTGTTTGGAAGTAGTATTGAAACTGTTATTTGTTCCTTCAAATTTGTAAACTTTGGCATTGCTCACAGCGGTTAATCCTTTAACAATAAGCGGGTTGGTAGTGTCATAAGTGAGCACAACATCATCCGCATTGAAAATATAGATCACATCCTCAATACCCGAGGTAATAGGTTCATCAGTGCCCAGGCTAAAACCTGCGTTTATTTTATTATAAATTGACATGTTATTATTGGTTGATTAAGTTAATGGTTGATTAAGTTGATTGGGTTAGTTAGGGATAGGGTAAAGAGTTAATAACCACTCACCTAACCAACCCAATCAACAATTCACTAAGCAGAGAGGTAGAACAGTTCGTTGGCAAATTTGAAATTTACGGCCGCTTTCATACGGGCTTTCATGCGTACCACGTTATCGTTGGTGTAAGGCTTCAGGTAAACGGTTGATAGCTCAGAAGCATCACCTAACAGGTCGACACCAAGGAACAGGTTTGACGACCTTGCACCTAAAATGGTATTAGCCTGCCAGTGGTTCATGATCTGAAGCGGGATACCCAGGTAATCCATCTTTTTCATATCGGTAAAGGCGTTGATAACGTTTAATGCCTTGTTTGCCTGCGCCTGGGCATACGCATAACCCACATGTAAAGGAATCTGTAAGTTAAAATCTTCCTGAATCCTATCGGCAGGGTCAAGCTGGGCATAAACGCTGCCCAGCACCTGCAATACATTGCTTACGTTAATGTAGTTTACTATAGCCGCGGTAGCTGTGCCGCTAAAAGCTGCAGGTTTGCGACTGTTAACCTCGTTGTAGTTACGCACCAGCTTAAACGAGGTGGCATTCGCTACCTGAATAAAGTAAGATTGGCCCTGAACAGCGATACCTGGCGCGCCATTGGTAGTATCCTTGCTGGTGCCGGTTACCGCGGTGATTGTAACAACATCGCCATCAGCGAGGGTTGAGGTATCGGCCACGGTTACAATGCCATTCGCATCAATTGCGGTGGCTGCTAATGAGGTGGCAGGTTTACTTAAACCTACCTTATAAACGCCTGAAGCCGCAGCTATTGATGGGAGCAGGCCGGGGAAATCGGCGGTAAAGGCTGCTTCTTTAGTGGCACCTTTGCCAAGCCAGTACAAGCGTTCGTTAGCAATCTGGATTTTTGTTAAATAACGCTGCACCATAAAGTCCGACAGGTCAACCACACCTTCATAATCCATAAAGGCTCCTGGTTTAAGGGATTGGGCTTCCCAGCTTTGGGCCAGCTTATCCCATTGTTCCTGTTTCATAAATTCGTAAACCACGGGGTCAAGATAGCTTTCGGTTTGGTGAGCGGTTGTACCCTGATCGGTAAAGATACCCGAAGGGTTTTGCAGTACAACGTCGTCATCAACATCAAGGATCACCTTGCGGGCTTTTACGTCGTTAATTACGGTGAGCAGGCCACGCTTAACCGAATCTGCTTCGAGTAATGTGCTTGCCATAAATCCTGCCAGCGCTTCGCCGGCGTAGGTGTTGTTTGTAAATGTAAATTGAGCCATAAAGTTTAGCCCCCCGGCCCCCTAAAGGGAGAGCTTTTGATTGTTTTAAACGTATAGGGATAGTGAGAATGGGTTAATTAGATATGAGAAGGATAAGGTAATGTGGTAGTAGCTTTAGGAAGCTATTGCTTTTTTAACCGCGTTTTTCGCGATTTCAGTTTGCGGGGCAAAAAACGGAGCGGGCTCTGAGTGGGTTTTATTGCTGCGCTTTGAGCTTTCGGGTATAAAGGTTGATTTGATTTCGTTCTTTACTTCAGTACGTGTTTTCTGCAGGCGGTTGTTGGCTTCCTCAAGCGCGCTACGGGCTTCTGTTAACAGTGCGTTTTGCGCGTGTAAGCGGGCTTTTAATTGTTGCATGCGGTTTTGCACATCGGCAGGCTTTTTAGCTGATTTAGATTTGCTTTCCGGCAGATCCTCGTCTTCGTCTTCTGCTTCCGGTGCATTTTCGGGATCGGCAGGTGTTACTGTCTGAATCTTTCCCTGTTTAACGTCCAGTTGTTTGCCATCGGCGCAGGTATAAGTATCACTTATGGCAGGTGTAGTCATGTCTTCGTCCTGATAAACCTCGGCGCCTTCTTCAATTTGGCCTGCGTGATGGAGCGTTCCCTTATCGGTGATGGTTTGCTTGTTTACCACTTTTTTAAAAAAGTTCATGATCTTGTCTAATACCGATGTGGTCTTTTCAATGAGTTCTTTGTTTTCGATGTTCATGCTGTTGTTATTTATGTTTAAGATTTTGTTGATGCATCGCTGGTAAACTGCTGGGGCAGCGTTTGTATAGTTTTTAATAAGCGCGCTGTTAGTGATCTCTGTTTGATAATCTTCTATTTGGTTGATAAAGCCGAGATCAAGGGCCTGATCGGCAGTCATCCAAGTGACGGAGTTGATCAAGCTGTTTACGGTAACTCCGTCTAACCCGGATTTGTCCATGTAGATCTGTGCCAGGCGCTCCTGAACTACATTTAACATTTGTACATCTTTTAAGAGTTCATCGGCGTTGCCGCCTGTGCCAACCATAGGTTTGTGAATCATAAGCAATGCGTATTTGCTCATGATCACTTTTCTGCCGCCCATTGCAACAACTGAAGCTGCCGAGGCGGCCAGCGCGTCGATATAGGTAGTAACTTTACCGGGATACTTTTTAAGCAGATCATAAATAGCGATGGCATCAAATGCACTGCCGCCTACCGAACTGATGTGTACTTCAACGTCATCGCCCGCTGCCGCCCCAAGTTGGGTTTGTATGTAAACTGATGATAAATTACCCGAACCAATGCAGTCGGTTTCGGTATCGTATAAATAAATTTTGTAGCTCATATAGGTATTGTTTTTGTCCGAAAGTCGGGAAGTCAGAAAGTCCTGAAGATGGACTGGGGATTGTTAATTAGCTTGTAATAGCGGCCGTTTTTTTTACGTCTTATAACGCCGGCTGGCATGTATCAAAGGTCGTTGTTATTTTTTGTTTGGATGGTGACAGTGTTTTGTCAGTTGTTTATCTGACCCCGAATTTTTTGAATGAATTGAATTTGCTTCGGCTGATTCTGGCTATGGGCTATTTTTTGTTTAGCTGATTGATATAACAAATGTCGATACAAATTTCTTTTAATCTGGTGACAGTGTTTTGTCAGTGGAAGAATTTTTAAGCTGCTTTTTCAGAAAAACAGTTGAGTGCCCGCCAAATCGTGCGTTCGTCTTTATTAAACTTGATTTCGGCTTCAAGTACTGCCTGATTTTTAGAAATACCGCGCGTTTGTTGCTGGGCATTTACCCATAAATAAATTTCACGATACACAAATACTTTAGTAGTGATGAACCCTGCTTTATACATGGCCGAGAAAATGCCTTCATCAAACAGGGTGTTTGCGATTTGAATATCCATAGCGGTTAGAGGTTAGAGGTTAGAGGTTAGAGGTTAGCGGTTAGCGGTTAGCGGTTAGAGGTTAGAGGTTAGAGGTTAGAGGTTAGAGGTTAGAGGTTAGAGGTTAGAGGTTAGAGGTTAGAGGTATGTTAACTATGATAATTGGCATAGTTTGCTACAAATTTACCCTGTTTATAGTTTGAGCGAGAATATTTTGCTGGTTGTTAATATCCTTAACATCCACATAAACAGGAGGGAAGTTATTGATCATTTGGTAAGCGAGGGTATTGGCCAGGTCCTTCACATCATTGACTGGTTGATTATAATAACGGTTAGCGTTGCCTCCGTCGGTAAATATACCTCCTATGGCATAACCGCGGCTTGGATTGGGTATCGAAAAGTCACGACCACCATGCGCCACGTTAATTGCACTTACCAAATTACGGGCCCAGGGATTACGCATGGCTTCAGACACAACAATAGCTTCACCCGAACGGAGGTATGCGTTTGTATTATCGGTACGGCTATAACCGGGCAATAATGCCCCCCGACCGTCGGACTGATAGTGTAAGCCGCCTTTAGCATATTGAGGTGGTTTTTGAGCTACAATAGTGGCTACTTGTATAGCTGTAGAGGCGATGATGCCTGGTATAACAAAGGGAGCAAGTATACCCGTTTGTGACGTTGCTTTGGTAATGGCCAATGCACCGTTAATAACGGCTTGTAATATCGATGCTTTCTGTTCTGCCTTAAAGGCCTTGACTTTTTCTGCAGCTTCCTTTTTTTGATACTTATCTTCAATCGCTTTTTTCTGGGTGTTTGTCAGGTTTTTATTGCTTAGTTCGGCTGATTTGTCTTTTTCCAACCCTCTTATCCTGGCATCGCTTTGAGTTTTAATGTTGTTTTGAATGATAGAAAAAGCTTTATCGGCCACTTGTTGTGCGCTTTGCAATGCAAACTCTTTACGTTGTTGCTCGTATTGCTGAGTTAACGCTGTAATATCCTTTTGCTTTTGATCTTCTAATTCTTTAATCTTGTCGACGTTGCCGGCGGCCAGTTTAATCTCGTAACTATATTTATCATCAATGAGTTGTTTTTCAGCTTCTAATTTCTGACCGGGCAGCAAGGCCTTGTCAACCTTTTTCTCATCCTTTGCCATAGTATCCTCGTGTTGATGGGCATCTATTACGGCCTGCATTTGCTTTTGAGCTTCTGTGAAATCATTCTTATTGAAAAACTGGATCTTATCGCCAATAGCGAGGTGAAGTTTTTCCTGAAGTTGTTCACTTTTTTTGTTGTATTCTTCCTGGCTGATTAATTTTTTATTGAGTTGTTCATTTAACAGATTAAGCTCCCTATCATAATTTTGTTTATCAAGCTCAACTTGCTTGGTAAAGTCAATTGCTTTAGCTTGTAGCATCTCAGTACTTCGTGAAGATGCTGTCTTTTTTCTTCGTTTAGCGTGTTCTTCTTCGCTTATATGTATTTTAACAGATGTACCGTAATTAGACGAGTTTTTATTACTATCCGAATCTGTTTCGATACCATTCAACTGATCAAGTTGCTTTTGTAAGTTTTGCAAGTTTACAAATGTCTTTGAACCTATGACACCTGCATCGGTCTGTTTTTTTAACTCCTCAATCTGTTTTTTTATTTTATTAATTGGGCTTTGCTGATCAAATTTGGCCCATTTTGTCTCAAGGTCTGCGGCAGCTGCCAACAATTCATTAGCTTTGTCTTCATAAGGCTTTGCTGCGTCGTTTCTGTTTTTTTCTGCACGTTTCTGATAAATCTTTTTTATTTTAGGGTCACTTGAGTTGGCTAACCCACTGTCCCAATAGTTACTGCTTTCTTCATCGGATTTTGCCCTTTCTTTTGCAGCCAAAACCTGATTTTCAGCGGCTTCTTTAACAGCGGCCATCGCTGCCGCCTTGTACATCATTGATTTAATATAGTTTGCAGAATTGTTTTTTAATATGGTTTCAACCTCATCAAGGGTTTTAACCTGCCCAATGGTTTGCCCGATGGTGCTATTATATTCTTTTACAACTTCTGATTTGTCAATCATTTCCTTCCTTGCAAGTCCCACTTTGATGCGAAGCATATCAACATTTTCGATAGCATGTGAATAGTCAGTTGATGCTAATCCCTTGTTAAGATTGCTTAAACTAAGCGTGGCAACATCAATAGCTTCTTTTCCTTTAAAAAGAGCCATTGCCCAGTTAATTATTTCGGGGCCATATACCGCCAGGATAGCCAAACCTCCTGTTAATGCGCCTTCAAAAAGTGTGAATGCTCCCTCAGCCAGTTCTGAGCCTTTTTTAATTAAGTCCAGTATGTCTTTCCAGTTAAGAAACGCGCTAATCATATCAGGGATCTTATTGGCAACTTTGTCGCCTGAATCAGCCAGTTTGAGATTTTGAGTATTTAATTTGTCAATGGCATCAGTCAGTTTAGGAAGATCGGAGCTTAAAGTATTCAAAGGTTTTGACATATCAGCTATAGCATTGCGGAAGTTGACAAAGGCTTTGGTATATAGGTCGAGCTGTCTTTGTCCATCGCTGTTAACCTTAACATCGACGGTTATTTTTTTTTCATCTGGCATATAATGTAAGTTGTTTTAATTGGTTGATCGTTGTTGGAAATAGGAATGAGGGGTAGGAGGTGTTGGAAAGAGCTACTGTCGGTATGCGTTTTGCAGGATGGAAAGAGGGTTTTCTGTTTGAGTTAAAGATGTTAATGTCGTTTTTGCTTGTAAGCCAATTGTTTGTGACTACTGAACGGGTTTTATGCTTATGAATGTAGTTCCATATGGCATATTTATTACGCCGTTAAATACATCAGGTTTGGTGGTTTTTTAGAAAATTTGCCATCTCAAGTTATGGCTTATTTGACGGAAGAAGTAAATTGGAATGAACAAACAAATAGCATGGATTAACCTGTAGTGTGACCATAGCCATTTACTATTTATGAGGTAATATCCTATAATTACGTACACTAAATCATTTAGCCAGCAGTTTTTCTTAACGGTTTAAATCATGGTCGTTTGGTTATGCTTTGAATATTAAATTTAAACGTAGGGCTGTTAAAGCCTTCATGTAAATCGATGATATTATCAAAATCAATATTGTTTACGATATCCCTTACAAAGGTTCCTGAAACAATTACTCTGTCTCCGTCTTTCATTTCTTTCAAGGCATTTTTTACTGCGCCTGCGCTATCAATTTGAGCATCAAATATTATTGTACCAAATTCAGGAACTTTTTCGTCTAAATAATTATTCCTCGGAATCAATAATCTTACGCTGGTATCATAATCATCGTCTACAAGCGGTGTCGTTTTTATTGTCTCTATAACCGCTAACCATTGTTTTACATTCCCCTGCAAAGTATCTTGTACAAATTTTAAAATAGCCGCTTTATGGTATTTGACGGCATCGCCTTTTTTGATTGGGTTATCGTTAACTACTTTAGCGGAGTCGGCAATTTCAACTCTTTTAATGAGGGCCAGTTCCGGAGCAGGCATGTTTTTCAATTGGTCTCCCTGTTGTGTACTATCACTACAAGCAGCAAGGCAAAACAAAACGGGAATTAATCGTGATAATTTCATGATGTAGGTTTATTGATTTATTGTACAATAAAATGCTAATTTTTTTGGTAAATATACCATTTATATAATATCATACAAATGCTATTTAACAATTAATAATTATCATCCCAACTTCACCAATTCAACCTTCGTCGGCTGTCCTTTTCGCCAGCTATCAATTTTGTTGATGTAGTAATAACAACTATCCTGTTCAAGATAAACAGGAATAAGTAAATCGAGCTCAAGGATATCGCGGGGTGTAAGCAAAAAATATCTGACTACCTTTTTGGTTTGCGTAAGTATTTTTTCGAGCTGCGGATAATACTTTGTTTTTAAGCCAGACTGTATGCTACCGTTAACTCCCGGTTTATCGCTAAAGCAAAGGTTAAATTCACCGTCGGGTTTATAAAAATAAGGTACCGATACAACGTCATTTACCTCAACAGTTTTCTCGCCATCGGTAAATTTTACAGTAGGGTAGTTTTTAAGACTAAGCAGGTTTAACTTTTGATCTATCAATATTCTTGGCGATGTCCCGATACTAAAATCGTTGTTATCGCTGTCAGGATCGAGTTTTTTGATTTGAGCTATGGTTCCACCAGTAAAAGCCCGGTTAAGGGTAGGGGCAAATTGGCTTTCAAACAAATCTGCACTGGCCGGCAAGGTTTTGTCATTAACCACAATTTCTGCGTCGGCAAACTTTTTAGGCAGTACATTATCATCATCCTTGTATTTCATGTAGTTAACCTGTGCATAGCCACCAAGCTGGAAGCTAATAGTTTTGCCCTGATCGATGCATTTGCTGGTCCAGTTTTTTGCGATTGGGATATTATCTACAATATCAGCAAATGAGTTAAACGACACGGTGCGGGTACTGTTATCTGTTTGGCATACAATGCCGAAACGTTGTAGCGTATCCTTCAATAAATCCTTCTGACTAATATCCGGAAAAATACGTTCGCATTGAACCTGTTGACCGTATAAAATTGGTTTCTGGTCAACATCAAACCTAAATGCAGCACCTTTGTGAATGAATACCGTTGTATTGTAACGGTGCAGGTGATAAGAGATAAAAACCGAATCCCCTTTATTAAGTTCAAAATCGTATGTGAGTTTTAAGTTCTTAACCGGTTCTGTGCGCTCCCTGGTGTTAGGCGGATAGGCCTTGTCGGTAAAGTTTATCGTTTGTTTTGTTGAAACATTTTCATGCCCATTTGCATCGCGATAGTTGATAATGAGTTCAAAATACCCATTATCGCCAGTATTGGCAATACCATGCATATCCAAATCCAATATCAGGCTTGCTGTTCCGTTAACCCGCTCTTTTGCGTGGTATTCCTGAAACCCAATTGGTAATGTTCTATCCGTATTGTTGTTAGCATGCATGCCTAATTGCCCGCCATCTATTACGAGGTCGTTATTTGTTACATACAACATCGATGCTGATTTACTCAAGCCTTCAACAGAATTTTGAAAATCTGAGCCATGCTCAAATTCGTCATTGGCAAACTGGCAAATAAGTTTAGGATATAACTCATTTTTAAGCAAGGAGCCTGTTGCTTTATAACCTGTGTTTTTGATCATTAGTTCGATTGCTGTTTTAATGAAAAAGCCGGGGCGCATGGTGTACACATCTAAAGGTTTATCAAAATAAACTTCGTTTATCGATCCATAGTCCACAACGGGCCATATCCAGCCGTCTGCCTTTTTTTGTGAGGCGATAATAGTATCCAGATTCCAGGGGTGGTCAAAAGCCTGCCACGGCAGGTTTTTACCCAAATTGGATGTTGGGCTGCTGCTATCGCCCATGTCATAGATTTTTCCCTCCAACGCATCAAAAAAATCAACGTTACCGCTTAGTATGGTGATGTTGGCCATATCCTGTTCAATGCTGTTAAGTACAGCCAGCCCGTAAGGAATAATCTCCAGCCCATCCTGGATGATTTTTGCCTGGTAATTATCATAAGGGAGCATAGTAGTAAAAGCTATATCATCCGGGAAACCCAGGATTTGACGGTTACGCTGTGTTAGCGGGATCTTAAACTGGTTGCTGGTATTGCCCTGCTGGTTTTTAACTTCGGCCAGGTTATTGATCTGGAAGGTAAGCGCAATAGGGCTGTCATCAGTTAAATCAACCACTTGGTCATTAATATAAAGTTGTATCTGATTCATGAAATTAGCAAATGTTAGTTGTTGATCGTTGTTTAAAACAATTGGTTTATTATCAATAATTTATTTAAGTTTATGATCCCGACCAATTAACCTGAAACAGCATTCAATGCATGTAAAGTATCTTTTGATAATTGCCATATTGGTATGTTGCCTGGTATCATGCAAAAAAGATGATAAGGCTGCTAACCCTGTAGTTACTATTACAGGTAAATGGTACCTGAAAAAATATCATACCCGCAGTTATAAAAACAATGTACTATTGAGAGATACTGCCCGTACAGATTACTCGGCTGCTGATTTTGAAATTTTTAATAATGATGGTTCAGGTTATACGTCAAACCGCACTCCGTCGGGCGAAACGGCGCTTATTAAATATCAATACACTTTGAAGGATAAAGTATTAACCATAAGTAAAACAACACCGGCATTTTATGAAGGCACTTATACCGTTAATACACTTAGCGAAAATGCACTTGAAGTAAGTTATGAAAGTAGTATAACTGTTGATGGTGATTATTACTATGGGATTGATAACATTAGTTTTACGAAAGAATAGGGCGGTTACTGGCTTTGAATATTTATCGACGGCATGTTGAATGTTACGCTAAACGGGGCCTGCCCGTTGCGGGTTTCATATTCGCTGTAGGTAGCCGTATTTATCACAATGGTTTGCCACCTGACAGGATTTTTATTTACCAGCATTTGTACCTTTGGCGAATATTTAATTGACTGCAGCCCGCGGATATCATTTACAGAAAGGTCTTCGGCCATAACCTTCATTTTTTGCCCTGCACTTTTGCTGATCACTTCTTCAATTCCTTCCTGGGTTTGCCAGTTTTGTACAAAGTTTTTAATTATAACAGCATTTTGAACATCCAGGCTTATTTCCTGGTTAAATACAAAACGATAGTAATTCCAGGAACCACTAAGCCCGATCCATCTCAGGTATACTGAATTATCATCAACAGCATCATCTATCCGTATAGTTTGTGCTTTGGTTAACGAATGCGAGCCATTTTCATCATCATACCTGATCTGGATATTGAAGTAATAGGCCACGGCCGGGAAGTTTGCATTAACCATAAGCCGGTGCAGGCCGGCGGGACCTGTTAAAGGCATGATAAAAGATGTCTGGTTCCCAATACTAAATTTGCTGCCATCTTCATTCAATATCCATGAATCATCTTCGTTTTGTAAATAATCGGGTTGTGAACCACCCGGTAGCGGGTTCCGGTTAATATCAAGCAAAGTAAGCAGGCAATAGGGTTGGAGGCCGGCCATCTCATCGGTGCAGATAAACCCAATATCGAATGGGTACCCGGCCGAATACACAGGTTCTTTAAAATCTGTTATCCATTGTGCAGGTGAGTTAACGTTTGGTACATAAGCTGCAAGGTTGCCGCCATATTTATCCCCGAGCTGTTTGGCCGCATAAACCACATAGTACGGATACCGAATTTGACTGAAGCTGCTTGTAAATCCTTCGTTTGAGCCATCATCATAATGCTGGGCGTACTCAACCGTATAAGCGGCGCAGAGATTGGTATCGCGATGATCAACCTGGTTGTAATCGCTGCTGTCGGCCGGGCGCAGCAAACTCTGTAAAAAGTTTGACAGGTCCGCTTTTACTAAGCCGGTATTATCCGGCCGGTTTACTGATTTTATAGCGGATAGGTTATTGGTAAGCGGATCGTTATAGGTAATGCGGGTATGTAGCTCATAATACGGGTACATGCTGTTGATATTAATAAAACCGGTAGTGTCACCGTTTATAAAGGAAGTATCAATCACTATGCTATTGGTGCCGGTTACTTTTTCAATGGTATAAACTCCTTTATAAGCGTTCGTATTCAGATAGATTTTATCCCCTTCCTTGACTTTAACCAAACCTGTATTGGTGTCTTTAAAATTGGCGTTAACACTGATGCAGGCATGCCCTTTTTCGCCGTCGGCTGTTATGTTGTTAATCGTGAAATCTTTTCTTTGATAGGTAAACACGATAGGATTGAACGCCGCGCTCCAGCGTGATATATATCCATCGGGGAGCATTACCGAAGGGTCACCGGTTAACAGATTGGTGGATGTTGAAATACTAACCTCCGCAGTGTCTGTACAGCCTAAGGGGTTACTGTCTTTTACAAGTATGTGTTTTAACCCTCCGCTTAGGTTTGTGAAAACAGGAGACGCCTGCCAGTTTACACCCAGATCGATACTATACAATATGGATGCAAAACTTGAGGTCGCGTTAACTGTAATCTGAGCGTCGGCAGCTCCCGGGGCCGACTCGATCTTATTAATAGCTATATAATTTATCTTCAGATTACAAACAGAGGGATTGGGGGAAGGATTGTCACCGGCTTTGACAGCAATTATGCTGAACGATACATAATTACTCCGAATCATATCGCCCTGGGGACTATATTCGTAATCCCTGATGATACCTGAATAAAGTGGGAATGATTGCCCGGCTACAATAACGGTGAAGGTGCTTGTATACCCGTTTTCGTTACGCTGATAGGTGACTTCGCAGTTATTGCCATTGGTAGGCTGCCTGGTATCAGCATCAATAATGCTGATGAATACATCGCCCTGATCGATTTGTCCCCCGTTTTGGTCGGGGTAGGTTGTTGAGCTGATGGTTTCATTAATAGTGGCTGTTATATTCATTTTTTATTGGTTAGAATGAGGGTTTAAAAAGCATCAAAATACATGGCCGATAACGCTATGGTTAAACCAATACCGGTGGTGTTAACATCAAACTTGTTATAAACCGGCACACATTTGGCTTTTTGCCCTGCTTTGACCCTGAAGTACCGGCCTTCGCCTTCCCTGTATTTTGAGGCTTTTACCACAAATTGGTTAGCCATTTGCAGTGCCTGCGATATACAGGTTTCATTTTCGGCCGTGAACTGTCCAAAATCTGTTTTGAACAGAAACTCCATATAAACGGTGAACGTATTATCAACCGAGCCATTAACCTGCGGACTTACCTCAATAGGCTGAAGGGGGTAAAGAAATACGCAGGGAAAGCTGATATCATCTGCAAGGGTATTCAGTTCGGCCTGGGTGCCATAGGCAAAAGCCAGGTTGCCATTAAGTGTTTGTACAATAGCTTCTATTTGGTTACGCATAATAATTCAGGCCCCGATCCCTGGGTTGGGGTGGTTTGGTATTTAATAGCCTTGCAGGGATAAGGCGCTTTAAGTTGTAGTTTGAGATAGCTCGCTATATCGTTTTTGATATTCAGCTTCAGTTTTGTTAAGCAGCAGTTTGGTAAGCAAGCGCTCATATGGCATACTCATGATCAAGTCCCATTTGGTAATATCGCCGCCTGCTAATGAGTTTACAGTGTTGATGTATTTGAATTTTTCGAACGACTGGATTCCTGCCCTTTTTTCCAATACGGTAGGAACCGATGCCAAAAGCTTATTCTCGGCATCGATAAGCTGGGATAACAGGTAAAAAAATGCTTTGAGATGGGCAGTGCCTCCGTTACCCGTAGCTTTTTAACTTCATCAATAAAGTTTTCGACTTCATATTCGTTATATTTTTTACCCGTAGCCCGGCAATAAAAGTATTGTGCCAATACCTGGCAGCAGGCGTTTAATGATGGGTTAAAATGTTCCTGCCAATCATCTTCGCCATGGGTTTTTATATGGGTATTTATTTCTTCGGCTATGATATCGCGGGCTGCCATAAAAGCGCCAGCAGGCTCAACCGAAAGGTTTTGCATTACTTTTACCTTTGTTTTTTGGAATGGTGCCCCGCTGTCCCCAGATAGCATAAAAATTACCTCTTTGGGGATCTCGTTACTGTTGTACAGGTGTTTAATCTGGTAGGATAAAGAAAGCACGGCATCGCCAAACTGGTGCAGATCATCATAGTTTTTGATGTTATGAAGCTCAATAACCGGGATGCCCGAAAGTATGCTGATGGCCTCCAAATCTGTTATATCGGGCCGGGCCTGCAAATCCATTAGTTGGCCCAGGGTTACTTCATTTAATTGCGTTGGTATCCGGACCCGCAACTTGCCCTGGGTTGTTTTTAATATTTGTTCTGTCATATCTATTAAGCCTGTATCGGTTTTGTGGTTTTTGATTATGGATGTTTAGATCAGCCCGTGTAAAACCCCTGCCTGTTGAATGCTTTGCCTGTGCGGCAGGCGCGAGTGGAGTTTTCCGGTACCGTTTATTTTTAGTTTATTAAGGGCGATATACCTTAAGGGGTCTATCAAATGATTCCATGAGTCAACCGGTTCATTGATGGTTTTGCCTGTTACATTTACGCGCCATTTATAACGGTTAAGCTCGTTGCGCAGGTTTGTACTATTGCGGGTTATATTTATTTTGTAGCGTTTAAGGATATCAATAGAGTTTTTAACACTATCGGCACCTTTTTTTGCAGCTGTAACACGCCACCCCAGGCGTTTTAATTCTTCTATTGATTTGGGTTCTGCACTATCTGCAATAATTTCGCAGTTAAAACCTACACCGGCCTCTTTTAATTTTGAGGAAATATCTGTGTTGGTGAGGCCTGTTTTGTAGAGTAACTCGTTTACCCACAATTCGCCGTTTTGCTGGTATACTTCAATGCATCCGGTTTCATCATTGGTAAAACCAAAATCTAAGCCCAGGGCTATCAAACGGGCATCGGCCGGGATAGATTCGCAGATATACCAGTTGTCAAATATAAGCCCGGTTATTTTGCCGGTTAAACCACGGGCGTATACTTTCCATAGTTCAATATCAACAGTTTTTAACGCTTCTATTTTATCACGTACTTCCTGACCTAAAAACGGGTTATGCCGATGGTCGGACACTATAAGTTGTACCCCCGGTTTACCAATTAAGTGCTCATGTACCCAAAAGCCGGTATTGGGGTTATAGTCAATAAAAATGCGCTTTTTGGTACGCAGGGCCAATTCTGTATATACGTCCCATGTAAGGCCATTGGCTTCGTTGATAAACAGGTAGTCGCGCTTTCCGGATTTTGCGTCCTGTCCGTTGTCGTAGCTTTTAAACTCAATTATGCTACCGTTGAGAAACTCGAAAATACGGTCGCTTTTATTATAGCTTTTAATTTTTGCCTGTAATACCGGCGAAGAGCTGTATATATTTAGAGCATCGCGCAGGGCGCCTGCTTTAAGGTTAGGGATATCCTGTCCAACTATGGTGATCACCTGTTTGGGGTTTTCGCAGGCAAGGCAAAACAGCGCCTGCTCAATGGCAAATGTTTTACCGCTGCTGGTGCCTCCCTGGTTAATTACCACATGCGCGGTTGAAAGATAATTTTGTTTGAACAGGACAGAGCAGTGAAAACCTTCCGGTTCTTTAAATGGAATGTCGGTGATTATTTCTTCATCGGTCATTGTTACTGATTTTAATCTGATAGCTGAGGTTGCAAACGGGTACCGGAGTTATAGTTTTACTTCTTTTTCGCTGCCGGCAGGGGGAGGTCCTGAGCTAAAGACCTTTACTGTTAAAATGTTCCCTGCTTCTGTATTTGGTAATTGATCATGTTTTTCGCTCCACCCCATATTTTTTAGCGCGAACATTGCCCCGGTTACATTTTGGTGCAGATGGGCTTCATAGCAGGCTTCTACGCGTAAAACGCCCTGTTTAGCTGCCTGTGAAAACGGGCCGTGCTGTACATAAGTATAAAACTCCTGCCGGCTGCTAAAGCCAAGGGCAAGGGCCAGCCCTGATAATGTTGCAGGTTCGGGTTCACGGTCCCAAACCTTTTGTTCAATAGTTTCTGCATTGTCTTTACTGTTTTTTACCGGTTTTTGTTCAATATGATATTTCCCCTTTATATAGGCGAAATATTTGTCAATAAGCCGCTCAACCTGGGCCGCGTTATCAAAGGAAAATATATAGGGCTTCATTATGTTGTAAATGCCGATTGGCATAAAAGAATAATCAAATGTCGGGAATATTTTTTACAATTGCTAATTTTATTGGTAATTTTTTATTTAAGCAGATACAAGTGGATAGGCATAGGCGGTGGAATAAATAAAATGTAAATATTTTCTTTTTTAATAGAAAATATTTACATTTGTGTATGAGCAAAGCAATTAAACGTAATACAGCTATTGAAGGCAGGCAAGGGCAGGCTGCATCCCGCCCGTATGTATTTACCGATGCGCCTATGCAGGTTTTTAATGATCTGCTGATGCCTTATGAAACCTATTTTAAATCGCCTTTGGCCAAGCTTGGGGCTATAAAACAAGGGTTGCGTTCAAATTCCATCACTGATTTAGTAAAGGTAACCGGTGCTACTCAAAGTGATATTGCCAAATGGTTGCATATAACCGAGCCTACTTTGCGTAAGCATTTACAAAGCACACATGAGCTAAACCAGGGGCTGAGTGAGCACATCATTCAACTGTTTGAGCTTTTTGACAAGGGCCTGGATACCTTTGGCTCCCTTGATGAGTTTAAAGGCTGGCTAAAACATTATAATCCGGGTATTGATGCTATCCCATTTGATTTACTCGATACCATAACAGGCATTGGTATTGTAATAAGTCAGCTTATCCGTATTGATTACGGTGTGCTTGCCTAAAAATAATTATTGAATTAATGATTTAGTGAATTATTGATTGCATTTTTAACGCAAATTTATGATCACTAAATAGGTTATTAATCTTTCCTTCTATCTTTTGAACGTTTACCGGATAAGTCAAACCAAATATGCCCATGACCGCAAAGGCTCAGGAATTGACGGCCGATGGAATTCATTGGGACAATATATGATCTATACAGGCGGTTCATTGGCTCTTTCATGCCTTGAAAAACTGGCGCACTCGCCTGGCACTGCTTTATATGCAGGTGATTTTTCGGTTATTATATTTCAGATACCGGATAACCTGCCTGTTTTTGAAATCACTGTAAACAAACTCCAAAAACTTAATGCCAATTGGCACAAGGTAATTAACTACCCGGTTACTCAATTGCTTGGCGATACCTGGCTTCGTAAAATGGAAACGGCCGTATTAAAAGTACCATCGGCAATTATTGACCTGGAATATAATTACCTGCTTAATCCGGCCCATCCCGATTATAACAAAATAACTATCAGCAGTGTAAATAAGTTCACTTTTGATCCGCGGCTTAAAGCTCAATAAAATCTTGTACAAACAAATAACTTAAATAATTATTTTATAATTGCACGGATAAACCTTTACTTTTCCTGCATCGAATAATTATAATGGGTATTAATAAAACAAGCATTTTAATTTTTGCAGGGCTGCTCATAAGTATCAGAGTACACGCCCAGGATAAAAGATACATCCCGATAGGGCACACTAAATATAAAGATACAATACTGGTTACCCATCCCGATACCACTTTTGAAAAAGATATATTTGACGTTATAGGATCCATTTTTGGTGAAAGCAAGAAGCCCGGCAAAGTTGATTCTGTAACTTCAAAACCGGTAATATCAATTATTCCGGCTATAGGTTACACTTTACAAACAGGGCTGGCGGGTACTATATCAGGCAATGTGATTTTCAGATTAGCACCCGATACCCGGATCTCCACCATAACAGTAAACCCTGCCTACACTCAAAATAAGCAGGTGATCGTCCCCATCCAATCAAACATATGGTCGAAAAATAATAAATATGATTTTATAGGCGATTTCAGGTTTTACAAATATCCGCAAAGCAGTTTTGGCTTAGGCAGTAATTCTGACAGGGATAATGAAAATCCCCTGGTTTATAGTTTTTTTCGTTTTCATGAAACTGTTTTGCGCAATATAACCGGAAATTTTTACGCCGGTTTGGGATATATTTTTGATGACAGGTGGAATATGTACGAGAAAGGGCAGTTAAACGGAAAAACGTCCGACTATGAAAGGTACGGCCCTGTTAGCCGCGCTATATCAACCGGGATAACGTTTAGCGGGCTCTATGACAGTCGCGATAACCCGATCAATGCGTCGCGCGGATTTTACACCTCGTTACAGTACCGGGATAATTATACTTTTTTAGGTAGTACAACTGCCTGGCGCTCTTTAATTGTTGATGTGCGCAAATACTTCAGGTTTCCGGAAAGCTCGGATAACGTGCTGGCCTTTTGGTCATATAATTGGCTGGTAATTAATGGACGGCCGGCATATCTCGATCTGCCCGCTACGGGGCACGACCCAGGCTTTACTACCGGGCGCGGATACATACAGGGCAGGTTTAGAGGGGCGCAAATGGTTTACCTTGAAAGCGAATACCGGTTTAAAATAACCCGTAATGGTTTACTTGGAGGGGTAGCTTTTGTAAACGGCGAGTCGTTTTCGGCGGCACCGGGTACGGCTTTGCAAACTGTGCAACCCGGTTTTGGGGCCGGTTTAAGGGTTAAACTAAATAAGGTATCCAAAACAAACATAGCCATTGATTATGGTTTCGGGCGCGAAGGGTCAAAAGGCTTGTTTATTAATGTGGGCGAAGTGTTTTAATTGGTCGATATTGATTTGATTAACAGCATGTTGCCTGTAATTTGTATTTTAATTTTTACATTTTGGATGGTGAAAATCCCTGAAAATAGGCCGTAGCTTGTCTGTTTTTTGCATTTTTATTAAAAGTGCATTACCGCGCGTAAACCGGCAACTTTAGCATGACTATTGACGTATATTCATATAAAAGTTAAAAAAAGTTAAAAAATTAATTCGTTTAACCATATTTAATGAAATTTGTAATTATTTATTGCTATGTTTATTTGCCAATAAGCCTATGATACGTACCAGTTTTACTAAATGGTTTGTTTTACTAAGTTTATCCATCTCGGTGGCTTTAACTTCCTGCCAAAAAGACGAGGAAGTGAAAGATATCAGCGCGGTTAAAACATCAGGCAGTAAGGACAGCGTATCGTCAGTAAACATTATCAATACTCCGGGTAATTTTCTTGCAGGCAAAGGTACTTTAAAAGTTACCATCGAAGATTCAACTTACACTTTCGATGCCAGCCAGGATTCAATCGCATTCATAAACGTGCATAATGGCGATAACAAATACTTTGGCATCACAGCGATCAATAAAGCGCATAACATGAGTTTTGGCATCAGCTCGTTAGGATTGGCTTCTGTGAAAACCAGCAGCGACGTAGCCGGAAGTCAGTTTTTGTTTAAGGTTGATGAAAAAAAACCTTTGCTTCAATATACCCTGACCAAATATGCCGGACAACAGGATTTTGGTAAGATTGATATAGATCAGTATAATCACGAAAATATGATTGCTAAAGGTACTTTCTTTACCTTTTTAGCTAAAGACGATAAGTCTGACTCTCCCTTTTACCGCGTTGAGGGAAGCTTCGAGCTACAACTCAAATAAAATCCGGTTCTGTTTTTAACATTGGTTTGGAAATTTTACTCAGTAATATGAAGGTAAAAAAGCCATTACCTAATCATCATTAGTGCCGGGCGAGGCAGGAATCCGGCTCTTTTTTTGTACCTTTACGCAAATTTTAAAAACATTGATGAAAGTATTTATTGCAGGTCTTCCTTTAGAAGTAGATGAGGCCGAATTAACAGCTGTGTTTGGTGATTTTGGGCCGGTTAAATCGCTCAGGATCATTAAAGATCGCGAAACAAAAGAGAGTAAGGGTTTTGGTTTTGTGGAGATGGTTAACGAGGATGAAGCGAAAGAAGCGATACGTTGCATGAATGGAGCAAGTTATTATGGCCGCAGGATCACGGTTAACGTAGCCGAAGATAAAGGTCCTGGCTTTAACGGCGGTGGCCAAAAAGGTGGCTTCAGACGTAATTAATACCAACTAAAACATTATTCTTCTTTTTTAAAAATATTAGCCGGCTTAGTCCGGCTTTTTTGTTTTTGGTGATGTCGGATTTTATAATTTAAATTAATTTGTTGCTTTCCAAACAACAGCCCTGAAATTGATCTGTTTACGTGCGCAATTTAATGGGTACGTGCTGCCGGCCGGGACTTATTATTACGTGGTTGATCTTAAAGATGGTAAGAAACCGCTGTCGGGGTATGTAACACTTTTAAAGTGATATATGCGAGCCGGCGCAATTAAGTAACTTATTGTTTATGATGCTTGTGCCAGTGAATTGTTAACATCGAGGTTACTAAGTAAGTTGTCAAGCTTGAGGTTAAATTCTTTCAATTTGATATCGCCTTTTTCAAAAGCCCCTGTTAAGCGTGTTAACTCCTGTTCAATACTTGTTACAATGGTATTGTTGGTATTGGCAGCATTCTTTTGCAAATCTTCAATTACTTCTATTTTATGTTCTGCAGCTTTAAGCAGGTATAGCTGTTGCACATCGGCGGTTATATGACTACTATCGCCAGCTTTTGTGTTTTGCCGTTTGTTAAATTCAACTAAAATTATGGCAGCAATAATAGCCGCGATTACCAGTATCATGATAGGTTCCATCTTCTTCTCTTTTATTACAACTTTATCACTCCGGCAGAGGCCTGCGGTTTATAATTACTATAAATATAATTGAATAAAGAATAAACTAAAAAGCTATTGTTGATAAAATGCCCATTTGTGAATAACTATTGAGAAATGGTTGTAAGTTTTGTGTAAATATGTGAAGCTTTAAATAGATGGAAACAGGTTAGCCATGCCGGATAGCTGTTGTAATTTGTTATTGTTTGCTATTGAGCCGCTTTTCGTAGCACAAAAAACTTAAACCCGGCCTTATATCCAGGCTAATTTCGCCGGCCAAAACATAGCCCAGCTTTGGGAATAGCTTTTGCGTTGCCATGTTCGCAGTATTGGTGTCAATTCGTAATGTATTTATTCCTCGCTGTATAGCTTCATGTTCGGCCTGCTTGAGAAGTGCTGTGGCGACGCCCCGGCCCTGGTAGTTAATGTTTACAGCAAGCCGATGCGTAACTATAGCAGCTTCACCGATATCAAGCCCGGCCTGCGCATATTCTGCATCCTGATCGGTAGTTAGGGCAGCCACACCCGCAATTGCTCCTGTAACTTCGGCCACCCAAAGTTGGTTAAGGTTAATGTCATCTGTAAATACTTGTTTATTGGGATAGTCGTCATTCCATTGAAAATTACCTGCTGCTTTCATGCCAGGTATTACTTCAGCTACAAAAGCTAATATCTGGGGTATATCATTGAGGGTAGCCAGCCGGATTGTCATTTTATCTGTCAAATAAATTGTAATTAAAAATAGGGAAGTGTTTAAGATATGATAGCTTGCCTTTTGTAATAATGATCAGCTTATTTCGCCGTAGGGTTTTTATACGGTTTTCGGTATTCATTTTATAAGTATGATAACTGGTCACCGGGCAGGTAATAATGGCGGTAGAATTTGTTTTTCTTTTAACAAATTCTACCGCCATGCGGGTTAATGGTTATGCTTTTTGTGGATATCTTTAACAAGGCAAAGTTTTTTGATGTCGGCTACTTTTATAATAAATGGGGCATATTTAAGCCGGTTGCCAACCATCTCGGTTGTATTATCTGAATGTGCAATTACTTCATCAGGGCTATCCCCTGCAAGCAGGCGTTTATACATGCGGTAATCTCCCCACTCAATGTAATAAACCTCGCCGGGTAGGATCTTTTTGTCATGAATTATTTTTAGTGCAACCCAGCAGCCGTTTTCAAGGTATGGATACATGCTGTGCCCCCAAACCGGAAGTGCGAAATCGCAGTCCTCAATGCCCGGGAAATTCATATGACCAACAGGCTGTGAATCATTAATGTCGTTATATACTTCTACGCCTGAAGCGGTTGCAGAAATTTCATACATAGGTATGCCCTCACTGTGTTTGGATACAGGCTTTGATTCAGGAAAATTCTGTGTTTTATCTCCTGCTATGTAGTCTTTGTATTTTTCTTTGAAAATACGGAGTTTTTCTGGATCTATGTTCTGTCGGCTCTTTATTATTTCAGTGATCGAGCTTGGTGAATTAAAGCCTAACGCTTCAGCTAATTGAGCATTTCCGTTAAAAGCTTTTCCCTTAAGCTGATTATAAAGTATGATGAACTCCAATGTTTCGGGCCGTACAATCTTTATTTTGTTTGGTTTTATCTCGTTTTCCATGGATGAAATAATTTAAAGATTTTTCTTTATTATAATAAAGATTATTCTGTATATTTGTTTCGTTGATAATTGCTAATGTAAGTCAAATTATTCACAAATCAAAATGTTCGGTTCGTTTTATAAAGAGTATTCTTTTAGTTAAATACAATGTTCTGTAATTTAAAATCAAGAAATAATATCAATAAATAATCAATATCATACTACCATGCATATAGCATTTTCGGCCTTGCGGCAATTGACAGGAGTTAATAACAATCAAGATAGTCGGGATACTTTGAATGAACATGAGGCTTTGCAGCGCTTTGAGGGTTACAAAACTGCATGTGAAAAATATAGAGATGAAATTGCTGCTATCCAAAAGTATATGCCGGGATGGATGCCCGCTTTTAAACGGTCATAACCTGGTTGCAGGTATTACGGTCTAAAATGCTCAATTAAAATAATACGAAATCAATACACTAATTATCATGATAAAAATTTCTCAAAAACTTAAAAGCCAGCTTTGGTGGCTTATTATATCGGTTGATTATGATTACAGCCGGATAACTATTGCCGAACACGATATTACCGATGAAGTGCTTACTTTGTGGCTGGAAGATAAACAGGATTTTAAAAACTCAATTGATGAATGCCTTCAGGTAGATATCCGGATCCGTGACCTTGCCCGGATCATTAAAGCCGAAAATCTGAATAGTTACGAGGGTACCA
Organism: Mucilaginibacter rubeus; assembly: GCF_014643835.1. GTDB lineage: Bacteria > Bacteroidota > Bacteroidia > Sphingobacteriales > Sphingobacteriaceae > Mucilaginibacter > Mucilaginibacter rubeus. The sequence continues at coordinate 587,540 of NZ_BMKD01000003.1, forward strand.
AATTACACCCAACCAAAAACTTTGCCTACAAGGCCCGCATCGAAATTAACACCCCTTGCAATGGTATAAAGAGGATGCCTCGTCACCCGAACAGCAATGGACCCGCGAAGCTGTATTGAAAGCTTTGCTTACACAACTTGTAGAAGAAGGTGCAGCAAGCGATTATACTTATTAAATTAGCTGTAAAATATGCTATTTGGCATTTATTACATAATTGACCGTGTTGTTAAAATTGCTTTAAATACTGTTTCATAGGCTTGAAATCATTCACCGTCCATGAGTTACGGTTTTACCTGATTGGGCGTAACCAGGCAAATCAATCGTAATAACCAGGCATTTATTACCAAAGGATTTTACGTGATTTGTTAAAGTAGCTTTTGTTAATGCGCCATCCATGTACAAAAAGCAATGCGGTATCACCTTTACCCGAATCTGTGTAAGCAATGTTAACTTCATGGTTGCTGATTTTTACAGCAGACTTATCAACAGCGTTTTTGTTTTTCGGGTGCTGGGTGCAGGCATACCACAATCCAATTGAGGTTGCCAGTGAAAACAATGCGGGTAACTTTTTCATACAGACCGATAATTATATGCAGCAGTTTCGCTATATAAATATCCGTTTATGAATAGGTTGCGGCCAAATGTTTAACTTATTTTAACAAAGTAATTATGGTATGCCTAAAGGAGGCCCGGTATGCAGGCTTCTACACTATTTTACTTAACCAGCTGTTGTTCTTTTTCAATATGCTCAACAAGCTCCAAATCTTCGCTAACAGCTTCGGCTTCAGGACTTGCGTAGTTTAGCTTGCGGAAACGCCACTGGGCAAAAGCAGGTTCCTGGAAGCGGTTTATCAGTTTAAAAAATTTGGGGAAATTGTGTACTTCTTCCAACAACAGGCCGGTTACAATACCATTGTTATCAAGTATTTCGCGTATGGTGTATTCCTTATCTTTGGTGATCCAAATCTCAAAGTCCTGCCGTATTTCAGCCATCTTTTCAGGATCTATTTTGTCGTTTATACAAATTACCTTATCGCCCGGTTTCATAATGATCGCAATTTTATGTATCCCTTTTGTTAAGGGATTATGAATGTAAAGGTCGGCTTTTTATGCGTATTTTAAAATTTGTGCAGAAGGATTTTTGTCGTTGAGAAATATTTGAAAAAAGTTTTTAATATTATGCAACCTTATTTTATTGACTTCGTATTAAAATGTATAATGAATGTTTAATATCAGTGCTTTATATGGATTATTTTTATTTGTTTATGATAGCGGGGCTCGGACTGGTATTTGTTATTTTACAGTTTGATAAGCAACAACGCAGCAGGGTTAATTTATTGCTGAAAAACGCGAATGATGTGCAGCCGTTACTGATGAAACGATGCATGGATCAAAAAATAAGTAAAATTAATGCGGGGCTCAGTGCTGATACCTGTCATATGAATATTCGTAACGATGCGAAGCAAAAAATAGGGACAAACCTGCAACAGATAGCAGATGAGTACCATGCAGGAAAGATCAGTTTGCCGGTTTATAATGATAAGCTTGGCGAGCTGCTTGAAAATTTAGGAAATAAATAATTTATGGTTTAACCTGAGTTTATTTTATTGTCATATATAGTTTTTGTTGGTTAGTTTTACTTTAAGGTCATTTGCTGTTGGGGCATTTGACCTTTTTTGTTTTGGGTGCTTATTCAATAAAGTAATTATATATTGCATGGATAAACAAAATGATTATTATTGCAGTCACTTATGTCTGACGAAGCGATTATAAAACGGTTAAAGGTAGTTGTAAAAGAGCACGGCGGCCAGCTGGGGCTTGCCGGGGCCATTGGTGTTGATCAGGGTTTCATTAGCAAGGTGATCAACAAAAAGCAGGATATTAGCTATTATCTTATCCGGAAGCTCTGTTTTCAGCTTAAATACTCGCCCGAATGGCTTATTCTTGGTACGGGCGAAAAAATGATCAACAAACCCGAATCGGCCAAGCTTATTACCGAAATACAAATGATGCGTACCGAGGTTGATATTTTACAGGCCCGTATGCGCGCCTACGAAATGGAATTGAAAGAGCTGCGCGCGCAATTACATATAGAAGATAAGAAGGCGGTATAACCACTCCAAATCCGCGTAAATGTAAAAGCCCCTTTCGGGGCTTGATTGTTATTTATAGATCAGTTAATAGTTACTTATTATACGAGTATTGTAAATGAAAAGTTATTGTTATTTGCAATATTTTATAATAAAATCAGATGCTTCTTTTACGCCCATACTTAAAGCTTTATTCATATCGGCGCAGCCGCCGGTTTTATCATCAAGGGTTATTTTTGCAAGCCCCCTTTGTAGATAAGCACGGCCATTTTTCGCGTCAAGGCTTATAGCGGTATTACAGTCTAAAATTGCTCCGTTCAGATCTTTTAAATTTATTTTGGCGGCAGCCCTGTCAATATATAGATCAGGATTGTTAGGGGCAAGTTTAACCACGGCTGCAAAATCTTCTTTCACTCCCTGGGCATCCCCGAGATTACTTTTAGCAATACCGCTATGTGAGTAAGCTTTTACATTGGTATCGTTCATATAAATGGCATTATGATAATCATCGGCAGCGCCGGCATAATCCTTCATAGCCATTTTAGTATCGCCCCTGATTAAAAAGGTTTCGTCGTTTGAGTAAATTGACACGGCACGGTCGAGATCAGCGAGGGCGCCTTTATAGTTTTTAAGTTTGGCTTTTACAAACCCCCGCGCTTGCCATACTAAAGCCGTTGAATCTGATAATGAGTCAATTTTTAGTGCGTTGTTCAAATCGGCTATGGCGCCGTTGTTGTCTTCAGCGTCTGCTTTGGCCAGGCCCCGCTTCAACAATAGCGTTATATTTTTAGGGGCTTTTAGTACACCGGTATTATAATCGGCCATGGCCCCTTTGGCATCGCCGGTGGCGGCTTTTGCTTCACCCCGATAAAGGTAAAAATCAGCATTTGCAGGGTTAAGTGCTATAGCCTTGTTAAATATTTGTACGCCATTGTTAGTGTATTTATAAAAATTATTGATTTTACCCAATCGTGAATAACCATTTTGTTGTTGTGGGGCAATACTGATCAGTTTTTCGAGGTCAGTTACAGCCGCGGCATAATCGCCCAGTTTGGTTTTTTCAATAGCCCGGTTTAAAAAGGCGTAAGTATAAACCGGGTTTATAGCAATGGCCTTGGTATAGTCGTTAATAGCAGCTAAGGGAGCCCCTAAATCGCGATAAGCATCGCCGCGCGACAGGTAAGCTTCATCACTTTTACCGTTCAGGCCGATTGCTTTTGTTAAATCGGCAATCACTCCCGCGGTATCCTTCATGGCCATTTTAGCTTTGCTCAAGGTTACGTAAGCACTTATGCTGTTGGGGTTTATTTTAATTGCCGAATCGGCATCAGCTCTGGCGCCTTCGTAATTGCCTAATGCCAGCTTTGAAAATGAACGACTTTGGTATGCATCGCCGTTTTTGGAGTCAAGGGCAATAGCTTTGTTAAAATCTTCCAACGCGGCATTATTATCTTTTTTGTCGCTTTTAATAATTCCACGATAAAGGTACAGATTTGCATTCCGGGGAAATTGAGCAATTGCCTTGTTGAAATAATCAAGAGCTCCATTTGAATCGCCCAGGCTGCTTTGGGCATTGGCCATGTAAAGCAAAAGGTTTTTAAGGTTGGGGTTGATAGCGGCCGCTTTTTTATAATCATCAACCGCGCCTTTAAAATCATTTAGTTTTGCCCTGGTATTTGCCCGATAGAAGTATGCTTCAGCGTTATCGGGATTAAGCGATAGTGTTTTGGTATAATCAGCAATAGCGCCATTATAATCGTTTATGCTGGCCTTGCTGCCTGCCATGTATTGATAGATTTCGGCGCTGTTAGGGCTTAGTTTAACAGCCATGTTATAATCAGCAATGGCCCCGGTAAAATCGTTATTATTGTTTTTGGCCAGGCCCCGGTACTTGTAAAGATCGGAGTTGTTTGGTGTAAATTGAAGTGCCGTGGTAAAATCGGCAATAGCGCCGGTATAATCGCTCATGTTACTTTTAGCATTGCCTCTGTAGTGGAACATGTCTGGAGTTTTTGGTCCCAGCGCTATCGCGCGGTCAAAATCAATAATGGCCGCCTGATAGTCTTGCATGGCAGCCTCTGCATTGGCTTTATACAGGTAGGCGTTGGTCAAATCGGCTTTCAGGGCAATGGCCTGAGCATAATCATTAATAGCTGCTTTATAGTTTTTGAGGTTGCCATATGCATTGGCCCTGTAATAAAAAACGTCCGCGTTTTTGTTGTTTAATTCTATAGCACGTGTAAAATCTTGTATGGCATCTTTGTAATTCCCTACATTGGCTTTTGAGTTTCCCTCCTGAATATACTTACTTGCTGTTTGGGCAAGTGAACATAGCGGCAAAAAAAGCAGAAATAGAATTTTTTTCATGAACACGGCAGCGGTTTATCAAATATCAATAAAAAACTGTTATTGACTATGGCAAAACTTATACCATCATGAAATATCTAAAACTAATAAGAAAGGAGCGGGGGGCAATGGGCATTGGGGGTAAAATTGGGGCGTAAAAGCCCCAATTTTAAAGAGTTTAATTACAACCGGACAGGAATATTCCTTTATTTTTTAATCAATGGATCAGGAAAAAGAAGCTTCGTTCGTTCTGCCCTGATTCCGTTTTTTTCCATATGCTATTGCGGCTGTACAAAGCGCAATGCACACCAATAATGCTACCTCAATTACAATGTGAATTACCGGAACCTTGCCAGGGAAGTTTGACAACAAAATACCTGCATCCGGAACCAACAGACCAACAAGCGGGAAGCAAAAGAACATTCTTAATATTATTAATTTTTCCATAATTATTAACATTTAGTATGACAATGCTAAGGTACGTATTATTTCTTTGTAATTTAAATAAAATTGCATTCATTTAATTGAAACCTTCAAAACCAGCCAGGTAACTATTTTGAAGGCATCTTTATAAAATGCCTCTTTAATTTTTAGTAATTATTAATTAAGTGATGATAGAACATTGCATTCCCGGTTATTGTTTTAACGTTCGTGTTTTTTATGGATTTTTTTTAGGATGATACAAGTTTTTAGCCTATATCCGAAAGGAATAAAAATAAATTTTTAAATAAGCGAACGCTCACTTATCTTTGTGTTGAAATGAGGCCACGTGACGAACATAAAGAATACCAAATACGCCAAAAGGCGATAGAATTGATAGTGGCTGAAGGTCTTGACGGTTTTGGGGTGAATAAGCTTGCGCGGTCGGCAGGAGTGTCACCAGCTACCATCTATATCTATTATAAGGATAAAGAAGAATTAATAAGCAGTATTTGCGTTGGTGTAGCCGAAAAGATGATGACTTTTAGTCTTCAAAATTTTTCGCCTGATATGGATTTTGCAGATGGGCTGAGGGTACAATGGCGCAACCGTCTCGAGTATTTCATGCAATGTCCGTTAGATATGGAGTTTATTGAAATTATGCGCTATACACATTTTTATGAAAAAGTAACCGCTATGCTTACCGTTAATTTTGGGCAGGTACTGGGCGCATTTATGCGTAATGCAGAAGAAAAGCAGCAATTGATACCACTGCCTTTTGAGGTTTATTGGGCAGTAGCATATGCGCCGCTTTATCAGCTCATCAAATTTCATAACCAGGGCAACAGCTATGTGAACAGTAGTTTTAAATTGGATGATAAACTGATGGAACAAGCACTGGGGTTGGTTTTAAAAGCATTAAAGCCCTAATAATATGTCAGCAACAACTATTAAACTTAATCATGTTAATTTGCCGGTGACCGATGTTGCCGCCTGCTCCGAATTTTTTGAGCAATATTTTAACTTTAAATGTACCGGTGTAAAAGGTAATAATATGCTGGCCGTAATGGAAGGCAAGGATGGTTTTATCCTGGTGCTTATGGCTGATACCTTTAACCGGAATGGCAATAACAGTTACCCCGATGCTTTTCATATCGGTTTTTTGGTTGACAGCCATGAACAGGTTGCCGAAGTTTATGACCGGCTGGTAAAAGGGGGAGTAGCTGTAACGCAAGCTCCTGCGCCTTTGCGTGGTGGCTATGGGTTTTATTTTAATGCTCCGGGTAATATATTAACAGAGGTTACTTGTTTAGCTTAATCAGTTTAATAATTAAGTATTAAATAAAATAGTCAACTTATGGTACATGCATCAGCCTATAAAGACCCGCATCACGTGATGCTTTTTTTTGAAGAGATTGGCAGCCTTGCGGATAACGAACAATGTTTAGTTGATAGAAATGGTTATTACGCTGACCTTAAAAGCAATGGCAAAGTTGTTATAAGCGGTAGTTTCTGGAACCAGGATAAAAATTTTGTAATTGTTTCTGTGTCAGACGATAATGAGCTTGTTCAGATCATTGAAAACGATCCTGCAATAAAACAAAATGTACTTGAATTGGTAAAAGCAATGCCTTTTTAACCCTTTTTTAGGGTGAAAATACGTAGTGTAAAATGGGTTAAAATACGGGGTGCGTGGAGCTTGTATATCCGTATACTGCACAATATTTTTGTGTAAACGGATGCCCATGGAGCCTTTTGAACTAAGAGTTAATAAGCGGACTTATAAAATTATACCTTCGGTTGTTAATGAAACTACCTTCAGTGTATTGAACTACTCGGCTTTTTACACCATAACCCGGTTAACAAAAGGTTACTGGGAAATTATTGAGCATCGTTTTGGAGATCATCTGATCCCACTGCAGGAAATAGGCCGCTCAATTGAGGAATATTATAAACTCTGATGCCGTTTAAATCTATAAAAGCTTACATTAACCATATCGAAAATATTTATTGCTTTTTAATAAATATTATTTTTTTTATTGTTCTCTAAAGTGTTAAATTAGAGGTATTAACTGATACCTTAAAATATTATGGAAAAATTAGCAATTTTAAGAATGTTTGCCGGCTTTCCATTGTTCGGCTTATTACTGCCTGATATTTCTACTTTTATAGTTGGCCGTTTTCAAGATATTTCGCCGTTTCATATATACATTGAATGCTTTTTATTTCTTTTTATAATTGCTTGTACATTGGGCATAGCCTATATCCGGAAACTTGGCGACAGGCCTGGTTCGCAGTTGCAATAATAAATTACGGGCCTCGCCGGTTACCCGTAGTTTTTAACATTAATCATTATAAACCAAATATATTGTTTAGTACCCTTAAAGCCCTGTTGCCCGGTTTATTTAGGTCGGGCTTTTTTGTGGCTTTACATGTTATGAAATTAATTTAGTGTTCGGGGTTAACTTTTTTTTTTATTTTTACGGGTAAATGAACCCTAAACACCATTATCTAACTTCTACCCGTAAGGCGCACTTACTCCTCATGAAAAAATCAGCTGTCTGTTTTAAGATATTTTTAATAGTTATACTGTTTTGTTGTTTTAATGCTGCTATGGCCCAGCATCATTCAAGCCGGGCATTAACATATGGTGGGGGAGGCAGCGGCGCTGTTAATTTTAGCGATGGCTGGGGCATAGCCGCAGGTACAGGTGTCGATATTCCGCAAGGTAACTTTAATTATACCTTTAAACCTGCCATTAATTTTAATGCCAGCGTTTACAGGTTCTTAGGCCCTTTTACAGCAAATCTGAGCGTAGGGTACATGAACTTTAAGCCCGATGAATATTTAATTTCAGAAGAAGTTGAAGGTACCGGCTCAACTGCAAATACGTATTATGCGGATATGCCCGTAATTGCCGCGTATGGAGGTGCTGCTTATAATATTGATATAGCCGATAACTTCAGGGTATATGGCGGCGTGAACTTAGGGGTATATTTTACTGATTTTGCTGTGGGGTATGAAATTGATGGCGTAGATCCATTTGTTTATGATAAATGGTCGCAATCATTATATTATGCTCCTAAAGTAGGGGTAATATTTCCGATAACTCCTAAATTAGGGATCAGCATCGAATCAAAATACAATTTCTTTTCCCAGAAACTAACTTTGGGTGATGTTTCGGGAAAACAAAACTGGAACTCGCTTTCGCTTGGTGCCGAACTGGTTTTTAAATTTTAAATTGTTATAAATAATAGCATAACAATTTACAGCCCCTGGTGTTATCAATCTCAATTTATTGATATTTGCACAAAAAATTGTATTGATGAAAGGCTTGCGTACTGTTACATTTCTGTTTATATCCAACACCTTTATGACATTTGCGTGGTATGGGCACCTTAAGTTTAAGGAGTATGATTGGGGCAAAAACCTAAGCTTAATAGCCATTATACTTATAAGCTGGGGATTGGCGTTTTTTGAATACCTGTTCCAGGTACCTGCTAACGAAGGAGGCTTTAAGGAAAACGGCGGCCCCTTTACCCTGGTTGAATTAAAAACCATTCAGGAAGCCATTACACTTACGGTGTTTATGATATTCACAACCCTGCTTTTCAAAAATGAAAAACTGGGCTGGAACCATTTGGTAGGCTTCGGGCTAATTGTGCTGGCGGTATTTGTTATTTTTAAAAAATGGTAATTAACTAACACTTAGGTAAAGCGGTCTGAATGATACGCTGTAAAACTTACTGCCCGCTTCCCGTTTTCATATTTGCTGGACTACCTGCTTTCTTAATCCTGGCTTATTGGGATAATACGGATGCTGTTTACATTTGATTAAAAGCTTGTAGACAACTCAATAACAATATGGAAATAACTTATAAAACCGGTACAATACCATCCGCCCGGCAAGTGATAGAACTTTATGATACAGCCGGGCTGAAACGCCCAACCCATGACGAGCAGCGGATTGCCAGGATGTACCAAAACTCAAACCTTGTGGTAAGCGCCTGGGATGGTGATAAACTGGTAGGCATATCTCGAGCGCTGACCGATTTTTGTTACAGCTGCTATCTTTCAGACCTGGCAGTTACTAAAGCTTATCAAAAAGAAGGGATAGGCAAAAAGCTGATTGAACTAACTAAGGAAGCCATTGGCGATGAAACTATGCTTTTACTGCTTTCGGCCACAACCGCTATGGAATATTACCCTAAAGTAGGTATGGAAACTGTTCATAACGGCTTTATCATCCATAGGGTAAAATAAAATAAGGGCAGCAGGGATATAAATGTTGCCTCCTGCCTTCATTTATTTTTAGTTACCCTCCAAATTATTACGGTATTGCTTTAGCGCTGTTAGGATTGATCGTACAATTTCGTTTTGTCCGCTGGCCGAGTTCAGGTATGCTTCATCAGATGGATTATTGATAAACCCGGTTTCAACCAATACGGCGGGCATACCGCTTTGTGCTAATACCAAAACACCCTGCTCCTTTACACCCAAACTATGCCTTCCATTGGTTTTGCGGAACTGGTTATCAACCAAATCGCCAAACTGGATGCTTTGCTTGCGGTATTTTTGCTGAAACGCGTTAAGTACAATAGTATTTACCGCAGCGTCATCGCCATAGCCATTATATTTTTCTTTGTAATCCTTCTCTATAAATATCGAAGCATTTTCGCGCAAGGCTTCACGCTGCTCCTGGCTGCGGTGAAAGCCGTATACAAGCAACAATGTTCCTCTCGATGATCCTTTTCGCTGGGGGGATGAATTACAATGAATGGAAATGAACAGGTTGCCGTGATTGTCGTTAGCGATATCGGTACGTTTGTGCAACTCAATAAAAACATCGGTACTGCGGGTCATTACTACTTTAATGCCGCTCATTTCATCATTTATGGCATCCCTTAACTTTTTGGCGATACTTAATGAAACGTTTTTTTCCTTTGAATAAGCCCCGTGCGATCCTGGGTCTTTTCCTCCGTGCCCGGCATCGATAATAACTGTTTTAAATTTGAAACGATTGGGGCTTGCTGTTGCAGACTGTTGCCCGAAACACCTGGCGGCGAAAAGCACGCATAGCAAAGAAAAAAGCGAAATAAATATTTTATATTTTTTAGGAAAGGAAGCAGGCATGAACATATATGTATACAGGTTTATAAACATTCATTCTATAACAAATAATTATAGGTATGATATTGTTTTAACCGTATGGTTTAAAAAGCGCATTTGTTAAAGTGCGCAAATATAATACATGTTTGATTTACAGCACTATCTAAAAAATAATAGCCTGGGTCCGTAACAGAAGTTTAAACTTTGCATTATGTATGTATATTTAATGACTTAAACAGGTGTGATCATGATGTTAAAAAAGTTGTTGTTAATTGTATTGGTATGTCAGGCATTTTTGGCCTGCAGCCAGCAAAAAGGTATTGTTTATGGCGATAATGCCGCTGCCGGTAAGTATTATGATGTTAGGGGGATAAAACTTTATGCCGAAGTTTATGGTAAAGGCAAACCCCTGCTGATGATACATGGCAACAGTAGCAGCATCAATGCCTTTAAAAAAAATATACCCTATTTTGCAAAGAAGTACAAAGTAATAGCTGTTGACAGCCGTGCACATGGCAAGTCCACCGATCCGCGCGATTCACTTACTTTTGAAATGATGGCCGATGATTTTGCTGCTTTGCTCGATTTAATGCATATCGATTCGGCTTATGTGATAGGATGGAGTGACGGTGGCATTAACGCGCTGGTGATGGCTATGCGCCATCCCAACAAAGTAATAAAACTGGCCTCGACCGGTGCCAACCTCTGGCCCGATTCTACAGCGCTGATCCCTTCCTTATGGAAGGATATGGAAAAGGAATATGCCAGCAAAAAGGATTATCATTTTATCACTGCCAAAGAAAAGAACGACAGGAAGGTGTTTCTGCTTGATTATAAAGAACCCAATATTAAACTATCGGCATTGAAAACTATTAAATGCCCGTCGCTTATTATTGCCGGCGACCATGACCTTATCGTAACAACACACACCGTTCAGATAGCCGAGAATATTCCGAACGCTTATTTATGGATCCTGCCCAATTCGGGTCATGGCACATTGGTCGAACATACCGATGAGTTTAATAAAAAAGTGGATGAGTTTTTTGAGCAACCGTTTCACCGGCGTTAAAGGAATATAAAAAGAGGGGGTAATTGGTTATAAAGCCTTTAAAAAAAAGATAGCCCGGTTATTAGGCCGGGCTATCTCACATAATTACTTTATTTTAGTAAAATCTCAATTATTTTAGGCAACAATTTTATTTGCCTTAGGTTTTATAAAATTTGCGTTACATAGGCTTTTGGTGCAAAAATACTATAATAATTACGGCCTGCTGCCGTTTTCACAATAACTCAACCGTAAGCTAACCTGCAGCTTTTACTGTTTAAGTAAAGTAATATGGAATCAAAAAACCAAAGGCTGCTTATCGACACGCTCTTAGCTATCTCATTTCTTTTAATAGTTTTACTTGCCGTAATTATGGTTTTTCAGCCCGGTGTTTATGCCAATTAATATTATCTTTATCGGCAAGTAAACCCAGATGAAAAACCATGCTTAAACCCGGCGAACATATTGAAGGTACACCTGCCGAACTGCAGGCCCTGCTTGACAACGATGCTGAAGCCCATGCGTTTTTTGCAAGCCTGTCCAAATCATACAAACAAGGTTATTGTGATTGGGTAGGTTCGGCTAAACAGGAGGCTACCCGTAAAGTAAGGGCCGATAAGGCATTGAGCATGCTCCGTAACAAACAAAAAACCTTAAAAACCTAAGTATAAATCTCCCCGGAAATAGTTTGTTTTTCTTGTAAGTTCTACTAAAATGGTAGTATATTGTCATCCGATTTCAATAAAAACATGTTTAAACATTTATTTTATTTGAAGTCCGGATCATTTACATACTTTTGAGCCATAAATCAAAAACAAAAAAAAGAAATTAAAACAATGAAAAAGATTTTTATCCTGTTAGCAGCAGCATTCACCTACACGGCGGCATCAGCACAAACTACCTGGACTGTAGACAAAGCTCACTCAAACGTTAAATTTACAGTAACCCACTTAATGGTATCTGATGTTGATGGTATTTTTAAAAACTATGATGCAACCATCACTGCCGCTAAACCTGATTTCAGCGACGCTAAATTTCAGATCAGCATACAAACAGCCTCAGTAACTACAGATAATGATCAGCGCGATAAACACATCACAAGCCCTGATTTTTTTGATGTTGCTACTTACCCAACTATTACTTTTACCAGCACCGGTATCACCAAAACATCTGATAAGCACTACAAACTTACCGGTAACTTAACTTTACACGGTGTAACCAAACCGGCTTCATTTGATTTATGGTACCGTGGTACTATCCAAAACCCAATGAGCAAAGCTGATGATGCAGGTTTTCAGTTAACCGGCACCATCAAACGTTCTGATTTTAACTTCGGTTCAAAATTTGGCAACGCTATGGTAAGCGACGAAGTTGCTATTAAAGCAAATGGTGAGTTTGGCAAAGCCAAATAATTGCAAAAATATATTAACAGGAACGGCGCGGATAACCCGCGCTGTTTTCTTGTTTTATGATACAGGCAGTGGAAGATCTATGCTTAGGAATGCAGATACTGCATTTTTAATCCCTGTTTTTTTTGATAGCGGATTATTAAGGAGCAAACGCTAATTATTGAAATAAGGGCCGCGCTTGCTACGACATGTGTAAAGGATACTTTAAACTCCGGATTGATAAGCGTTTCGGTTATGTCAGGAATGATGATTGCGATGAGGGGCAAGCAGGAGAATAGCCTCAGGAAACCAAGTTTTTTCATAAAAAAGTGATAATGGTATTTAGCGCAAATAATGCGCTGCAAATATGTCACTATGTTTCTTTTTATAAAATACCCGTTACACGGTATTTTTACAACCTGAATTGGTAATTTGCTGAGCAACTGCTTAGCTTTGAAAGAAGCGCCGGTAAAAAGAGGGAGAAAAGAAAGTCCAATTAGGCTTTGCGGGAAAGCAGTTGCTTTAGGGTATTAAACCACAATTGATTTTTAGCTCCAAAAAGGGTATGGTCAACAATAAGATATAATGTAATAAGCTCTTCTTTTAGCCTGTAGCGTAATCTTAACGGTTGCCAGAATAAACCATTGTTCCGTACCATCGAACGTTTGTATAGCTCGTCAAAACCTAAATATAATTGCTCAAGGCTATCAAGGGGGATATGTTCATAACTATCACCGTCAAGTACAAGGCTTTTAGGGGTAAGTATAATTTCGCCGTTATAATGGTGTGGTGGCGGGGTAAATGCAAATAATGCTCCTCCGTCATTTGCCAACCCTAATGTGGCCAGGTCATAATCGTGACTCCACATTACCTTTCCAATTCTCAATATCTGCATGTTATAAACTTCGGTATTTTAAACGGCATTTACAACAGATTGTTATCATTGTAGTTTCATTTTGTTACAATAATGTTAATACCCCTCATGAGTTACATATCATCTGCTAAACAGTAAAATCCCTATCTTTGATTTACAGGAAATATTTTCCTTTTATTAAGTGATTGAATAATATCAATAATCAAGTTATTAGCTTAAAGCTTTGTGCATCCTGCTCTCAGCTTTTATATAAATAATATGGCTACAGAAGTTAAGTGCCCAAGTTGTGGTTTCGGTTTTCCGATAGAAGAGGTAATGGCCGAGGAGTATAAAAAAGAGCTCAGGGTTAAAATGATGGATTATACCCGTCAAAAAGAAGAAGAATACCGCAAAAAGGATGAGGAGTTTTTAAATAAGGAGCGCCAACAGCAGGCAGCCTTTGAACAAAGGCTTAACAACGAAAAAAAGCAATTGCAGCAAACGCTTGAAGACAACCTGCGTAAAACCATAAGCCAGGATTTTGAGAACCAGCTTGTACTGCTTAAAAATTCAGCCGCTGAAACTGAGGAAAAACTAAAACTATCACGCCAGAAAGAGCTGGAGTTTTTGCAGCGCGAGAAACAACTGCATCAAAAGGAAGAGGAAATGGAGCTTGCCATACAGCGCAAGCTGCAGGAGCAACGGAACGAACTTACCGACCAGATCCGCAAGCAGGAAGCCGAACGCCACAGCATAAAAGATACCGAATACCAGCTAAAGGTAAAGGAGCTTGAAAAACAGCTTGACGACCAGAAGAAACTGGCCGATGAAATGAAGCGCAAAGCCGAGCAGGGTTCTATGCAGTTGCAGGGCGAAGCCCAGGAACTGATACTGGAAGAGTTATTACGCAATTATTTCCCGTTCGATATCATAAGCGAAGTAGGGAAGGGCGTACGCGGTGCCGACTGCGTACAAACTGTGCGTAACCAGTTTGGCCAGGAGTGCGGCCGCATTATTTATGAAAGCAAGCGTACCAATGCTTTTTCGGCAGACTGGATCGAGAAGCTTAAAAAAGACATGCGAAGCATGGGGGTTGATGTAGCCGTTATTGTAACCCAATGCTACCCAAAAGGCATGGATTGTTTTGGCGAGCGTGACGGGGTTTGGATTTGTAGTTTTGATGAGGTAAAGGCAGTATCCTACATTTTAAGGGATGGCGTGATGAAATTATCAAACCTGGCCAAATCACAGGATAATAAAGGTGATAAAATGCACCTGTTGTATGATTACCTTACCAGCAGCGAGTTTTCGGAGCAATGGAAGGCTATTCGTGAAGGATATATGAGCATGCGCCAATCCATTCAGCGCGAACGCGATGCCATGGAAAAACTCTGGAAAGCCCGCGAAAAGCAATTGGATAAAGTGCTGCTAAGTGCCGCTCACATCCGCGGCAGTATTGAAGGGATTGCGGGGAGTGATACTATTCAGCTTAACCTTACCGATGATGAGGATGCGTTGCTGTTGGAGTAATTAATGTAGTTTCAGTCGGTCCATATGCTATCGCGAACGTCGTCGCTTGTGGTTATCATGCTGTGTCATGCGGATTGCTTGCAAATTGATAACCCGAACCTCGGCTATAAGTGAAGGCCCTGGAATCAAGTGTGCTTAATTACCGAAGGATGATATTTTTGTAAGTTTTTGCTGCCCTATTTAGGATAGTGTACTTGCATGGCAAACATTTTGATCGCCTTGTTAATATATCAATTTTTGCGTTAAATACAAAGGCATGAAGCAGGGCGATATTAACTAAATTGATTAATCATTCTTGTTGAAATGATTAATCAATTTAGTTTTATAGTAACCATATTATAAACAAAGAAATAGACAGCACCCATAACAAACCTGCCAATAAAAATAGCTTTTACTTAAATTAGCTGTTTACATACTGAACCTTGCCTGTACATCCAGATGAAAGTTAATTTTATTAACGGTTTAATTTTACGCTCTGCTGCTTTGTCGTACAGGCAAAAGCTTGATAAAAAAAGCTTGCTTACATTATGGAATAACAGGTTAATCAAAGAAAGTATTTACCTGGCAAGTAAATCGCTTTATAATGAACTGGATGCTTTTTTTGCAAACGGGCAGCAAACGAAAGCTAAAGAAGCTCAATTACTATCAAGTTTTTATAAATATATGGCCCGTATGGCAAACCGGGCTACGCCGTTTGGGCTGTTTGCGGGTTGTTCATCGGTTTACTGGGGGGCTGCAAATAAAGTAAAACTTACGGCAAAGTTCAGGAGACATGTAGTGCCCGACGCTGTGGTGAGTTTCTCGCTTGCCAAACAAATTGAAAACTCCAATCAATTATCTGCAGGATATAAGCTGAATAATACCCTTTATAAAGTTGGGGGCGATTTGCGATTTATTACTTATCAAATTATTGATAACCAGAGGGTTTACCAGGTGAGCGCCATTGCCTGCAATGAGGTGCTTGATGACATAATTGCCGTTGTTGGTGATAAAATATGGAATAAACAACAACTGCTCGAAAAATTCCCGGATTTTGAGCCTGATGATTTCATTGTGTTTATTAATGACCTTATTGAAGGGCAACTGCTAAAACCGGCATTTGAGCCGGCAATAGGGTATGATTTTCCGGTCTTTTTGCAAAAGACTGATGATCCGGGATTAAGGGATACCATTAATGAATTGGTCGATTTGCTTAATAAAATTAATAATGGAGATGTTGAAAGCTCAAACTGGTTTTCGTTATATACTGCTATTGAACAAATTACTAATCACATAACCGGCAGGGAACTTAAAGACCAGGTACATGTAACCAGGTTTAACGAGATGGAAAGCCGGGAGCTTGACCAATCATTGCAATGGAAAATAACTAAGGCGATTGTATTGCTTAATAATGTGAGTGCCGTGGCTCCCAATAAAAGGATTGAGCAGTTTAAAGGCAGGTTCAGGAAAAGGTATGAGGAGCAGAGCGTACCGCTGCTGGAGGCATTTGACACCGATACAGGAATCGAATACGGACAATGGTATGAGCATGAAACCCTTTTTACAGAAGGGCTGTACACCGGAAGTGAAGGGGGCCCTTCGTGGGTGGATTATACAGAAATAGATTTTAAAATGCTCAACCTGTTAAACCGCGCCAAAATTGAAAAACAGTATAAAGTTATTATACCTGATAATTTTGCCAGGGAACGCAGCCCGGATCATTTGCCATTTTCCATGTCGGCGGTTTTTCAGCTTTTTGAAAACGATATGGTATACCTGGAGAGAGTTACCGGGCCCGGCGCTTTAAACATGATAGCACGGTTTGCAGTTGGGGATGCCGAAATTTATAAAACAGGTTTAGAGATAGCGGCAAAGGAGATCGCCAACTGCCCGGATGCCATGTTTGCCGAAGTGATCCATATGCCCGAAGAACGGATCTTAAACGTCATGATGCACCCGCCTTTCTGGCCCCATGAACTGGCTTATATTGATGATGCCAAGGGAAGTTCAGTTTTGAGGCTTGACGATATCTACATAAAGCTTGAGCAGGGCGTTTTTAAATTGTTTTCAAAAAAACATCAGCGGGAAGTAGTTCCGCGCTTAAGCAGTGCTTATAATTATAACAGGTCGCAGCACCCCATTTACACCTTTTTGTGCGATATCCAGCATCAGCGGGGCAATGGCAGCTTAAGTTTTAACTGGGGGGCACTCTCTACAGATTTTGTATTTTTTCCACGCGTTGAAACCAGCTTTGGCGTTATCCTGCACCGTGCCACCTGGAAGTTTACGCCCGCTATCTTGGGTGAACTTTGCAAGGCTGAAAAATTCATGGATAAATTCGGCGATTTGTTTAACAGCTTTAGGAATGAGTGGTTACTGCCCGATAAATTTTATATAATAAAGGGCGATAATGAATTACTGATTGATACTGAAAATGAGATTAGTATACAGGTACTTGCAAAGGAAATAGCAAGGCAGGACCCGGTTTTGATTTTATCTGAGTGTATTCACCTTCAGCATGAGGCTATTGTACGAGATGTGGATGGCGATCCTTACATGCACCAGTTTGTTGCACCCTTCCATTTCGACAGGCCTTTGAAGCCCCCATATTTCCAATATATTGAAAATACGCTTCAGCGTAATTTTTTTCCCGGAAGCGAGTGGTTATTTATCAAGCTATATCTCAGCAGTAACATCGCCAACGAGGTGCTGTTAAAATTGGATGAACTGTTAAATTATTCAGGTACTGTTAAAATAAAACAATGGTTTTTTATCCGGTACCATGACCCGGATAATCACATCCGGGTTAGGATTAATTTGCTTGATGAGGGTGATTTTCAGGATGTTTACCTGGCTGTGCGCGAGGTATTGTCGCCATTTTTGACAAGCGGGCAGCTTCATGTTGTACAACTTGATACCTACGTGCGCGAACTGGAACGTTACGGGCAACAAATTGAACAAGCCGAGGGCCTTTTTTGCATTGAAACTTCGTTTTGCTGCAGCGTATTCAGGCTGCTTGAAAGCAACCGCTATGATACGGAAGACTGGCTCCTGATTTTTTGGCTGATCAAAGATTACCTAAACCTGATGAGCAATGACCTAAACGACCAACTGCAATTTGTTGAAAGGCAGCAGGCTTATTTTTTTGCCGAGTTTGATGATAAGGCGGTTAAAATACAGATTGATCAATTATATAGAAAATATCATGGCAGCCTTAATAACCTGCTTTTAGCATATGATGACCTGCTTCGGCAAAAAAGAATGCAGGTAGAATTACTGCTGCAAAACTACACTATTGATTGGAATGCGAAGTTTTTGAGCAGCGTGATCCACATGGCAGTTAACCGCTATTTTAGCAGCCGGCAGCGCCTGCATGAGTGCATCCTGTACGGGATGCTCTTAAAGTTCCTTAAATCGGAAAAAGCCCGTAAAGGGAAAGTATAGCTTACTTGAACATCTTATTATTGAGCAGTGCGAAAAAGCTGTCGCGGTAAGTAACCCCTATGGGGATCTTTTCTTTAATCTTATCAAAGATCACCATGTTGCCATCAATAGCTTTAATGCGTTTTAAAGCAATAATGTACGATTTATGGGTCCGCGCAAAATTTTCCTGGGGTAGGGTATCAACCAAGGTTTTCATGCTCACCAACGAGATATGCCGTTCATTTTCTGTAAAAACCGAACAGTAATTTTTAAGTCCTTCTATATAAATGATATCCTCAAAGTTGATGCGCACAATTTTACCGTGATCGGTTTTCAGGTAAAATGAGTCGGGCTTTGGCTGCAGGTCAATTACCGGCGCTGGCTTATTAGATGAAAGCAGTATTAGCTTGTCAAGGGCTTTTTGTGAAGCCTGTAAAAACCTGTCGAAAGCGAAGGGCTTAAGCAGGTAATCGAGCACATTGTTTTCAAATCCCGCCAGCGCAAATTCACTAAAGGCTGATGTTATGATGATCTCCGTGCTTTTAGGCAGCATTTTAATAAGGTCGATACCCGAAAGCTCAGGCATGTTTATATCAAGAAAAATGAGGTCAGTGGCTGATCCTTTTAAATATAATAGTGCTTCAATAGGATTGGTAAACGTTTCGGTAAGGTTAATGAAAGGCACTTTTGATATAAAATCGCTTAAAATATCAATGGCATAAGGCTCGTCCTCAACTATAATACAGTTAATTACTTTCATGATATTTTAAAGGCATGGTAAGTTTGCATTCATAGCTATTGTGCGTTTCATCCACCAGTAGTTCATATCCGTCCCGGCCATATTCGTCCGTTAATCTTTCGCGAATATAATTTAATCCTATCCCGTTCGATTGTATTTTGTTAACGCTGTTATTGTTTTTATAATTAAGCGAATAAAAATGCAGCTTCCCATCTACAACGGTAATGCTCAACACAGCCTCCTTTGTGCTTTGATTGAAAATGCCGTGCTTAAACATGTTTTCGATGAGGGTAATTAAAACCAATGATACTACCTTATACGGAATAACACCGCTTTCGATACTTATCTTCATAAAAAAAGCTTTGCTGCGGTCTTCATGAATTTTTATGAAGTCTTTGATATAGGCAAGCTCACTTTCAAGGCTGCTAAACCCGTCCTCATTTTTGGTTAATGCATACCGCATAATGTTTGAAAGTGTGATGATTGATTGTCCTACTTCCGGGAGTTTCTTATAAGTTTCAGCATATAAAAAGCCGAGTGTATTAAATACAAAGTGCGGATTGATCTGTGATTTTATTACATTTAGTTCGGCCTGAAGGGCTTTCTTTTCAAGCTTTTGCTGTTGTTCAAGTATCTGAGCCTTTTCTATACTGTGTTGAGCCACTTCGCGTTCCCGTTGTATCAGTTCTCTTGCAAAGCCAAATGCAGCCCCCATTCCGCCAAAATATATTGTGCGCATAATAAGGCTGGAGATTTTATCAGGATCGGCCGAAACCTGAAACGACGTATGGTATATCAATGCATCAACCTCAAGCTTAAACAATACCGTTATAGCAATGATAGCCGTGGATACTACAAATAAAACAGGTGCCAGAAAAAAAACATTAGTGATCTTCTTACTTATGGCCCTTAAAATTTTCCAGGTGTTATAAAATATAATGGCATTTACAATAAAAGCAAAAACAGTGCTTATGTCAATTTTTGAAAAATAGACAACGGCCTCTTCATATAATATATAAATAAGCCATCCAAGCAGGTGTTGAAAGAATACCCTTATCCTGGATTTTGGCCGCTCTGCATTCGTTGTCATAAATTTTTTGTCCTGCTTTTAATGGGTTTGGTCGTCCCCAACGGCGCATTGGTACTAATTTTTTCCTCTCCTGCATCCGCTTAGCCACATTTATCCTATAACAACAGATAAATCATCATTCACACCCTTTAAAAAGCTTAAAAGTATGAAAAATTATAGCAAAGCATCTTTACCAAAGATCCAAATTAAACAAGTGCAAATTTTAAACCGGGCACTTACAAATAACATTGGAAAAAATGGTGGCACTGTAGATTTCTATATGACTATGACGGGTACTACAACAGAAAAAACTTCAAGTTCAACAGGGTTCTAAGGACGAACTTAGATCATATTAAGTATGTCTGTTTTATGATAAGAACCATCAGAGGTAACTACAATGAAAACAGCCAAATTATCCGAACAATATAAATTCTCATCGGGCCTGATGTTCAGGTTTCCTGCATTTGATTGCGTGGAAACAGTTGATAAAGAAACCATCAGGGCATTCACAAAAGATGAATTGTTTATGCAGGCGCTTTGGCTTACCTCTAAAAACTTGTATGAAGCGGTTTTGCATATAGATGATATTACAGATGCGAAAAAACTGGAGAAGCTTGAAATAACCTTGGCCAAATTTATTAACAGGAGCGCTACTGGCACCAATCCATCAGGGTTATTTGCAGGTTGCGCTCCTGTTACCTGGGGGAATACGAGCGATTTACAGCTTGGTAATGCTTACCAGCATGTAAGGCTTAATGTTGCCGCAGCGGTTAATTTGAACGGCCAAATTTTAAATAATCGTGTCATACGGACATTGTTAAGTTACAAGGTAAATAAAACAATGTATACCTTAAACGGGACCTACCTTAAAATTGACCGTCAAACTGTAAACCGTTGTAAATACAAAGCATCGCCGGTAAAGATATCTGATGATCTGCGGGTGGTTATCGGGTTTTGTGAAAACGCCAGGACATACAATTCGATATGCTTATTTATAACGCAAAAACTTGGCAAAACTCCGGAATGTGCCGCTGCTTTTTTGGATCAATTGATTAAAAACCAGGTTTTGTGGAGTGAGCTTGAACCGTGTATTGAGAGCGGGGAATACCTTGACCAGGCCATTGGCATTTTTACCCGGTTGGCATACCAAAGTGCACAGGCACAAAACTATTTATCAAAACTGAAAACCGTTAAGCAGGTGCTGACCGGCACCGATAATGTAATTACAAAAAATAATAAGGTTGCTATGATTTTGAAAGATTTGCCAGGTGATGCCTCACAGGGGACATTACTGCAGGTTGATTATTTTAGGCAGGCAGATTCGGCTACGCTTGATAAAGCTTATGCTGATAAATTGCTCGATGCCATTGATCTGCTTAACCGGATCACACCCAGGCATCAAAGTAAAAACCTGGAAACGTTTATAAAACGCTTCCGCGACCGGTATCATGAGCGCGAGATTTTGCTAACAGAAGCGCTTGATCCTGAAAAAGGTATCGGCTATGCCATAAACTGTTATACAGAACCATCTGGCTTTGCAGCTGATAAGGAAGATCTGCAATATACCAGCGCCGTGAAGTGGCTTATCGGGCAAATTGTTAACAATCCCGGGCAGGAAATTATCCATTTGCAAAAGTCACAGTTTGACGGCGTTAAGGCTTACGATGATGAGTTACCCCCAAGTTTTTCGGTAATGTTTCGTATTTCGGGCCATGACGAGCCCTTGCTGTATCTTGAACATTGCGGATGGCCGGCCGGTACCTCAATGTTTGGCCGTTTGGCTAATGCCGAGCGGAATTTTGGCCAGATCCTTGATGAAATAGCCGAAACAGAAACCCGTATTTATGAGCCGGCTATAGTTGCCGAAATTGTACACACGCCTGATGACTACCTGGGGAGCTTTACCTCCGCACCATATCGGGATTACCGGTTTCAAACGCCGGTAAACACTGGTGACCAGGAAGTTAATATAACAGATCTGCTTGTATCTGTTAAAGGAAATAATGTTGTGCTGCGCTCGGCCAAATTAGGCAAACGGATTATCCCCCGCTTAAATACAGCATATAATTACGGAATGACAGCCTTACCCATGTACCGGTTCCTGGCCGATCTGCAATGTCAGGATTCAAAATACGAGTTGGGGTTTAATCTTGATATATTACCTAAACTTGGGGTAACCAAAACGCCAAGGGTAGTTTATGAAGGTGTAATATTAGCCTTAAAAACCTGGTACATCACCAATGCTGATTTACAGCAGCTGTTAAAAGAACTGGCAGTTGATTACAACGAAGCGTGGGCGAAGTTTGTTAAATACTGGGATCTGCCTGAGGCTTTTGTTTTTACAGATATTGATAGTGAATTGGTCGTACATACTAACAGCAGGCTTGAGGTTGCTGCATGGCTTTCGTCATGCAAGAAAAAGAATGAAATTATTTTAAAGGAATACATTGGCGAACGCGATAATATCATGCTTAAAAAGAAGGATGAAAAGCTTATCGGTAACCAATTTGTGGCTGTTTTAAAACGGGGCGAAAAGATAGCCGGCAAGTATACCGGTATGGGGCCGCTTAGTACAAATGCAGCTAAACGTCAGTTTTTCCCGGGGGATGAATGGTTGTATGTAAAACTGTATTGCGGTATTGAAACTGCCGAGCATGTGATAGGCAATGAGCTGATACAGCTAAGCAAAAAGCTTTACCATGAAGACTTGATTGATCAGTGGTTTTATGTACGTTATGCTGATCCTGAACCTCATATTCGTTTCAGGGTCCATCTGGCTTCTGTATTTGCATTGGGCAGGGTCATTCAAAATATTAACAATTGCTTTTCGGCCTCAATTAAATCAAAGCAGATCTGGAAGGTTCAGTTTGATACCTACGAGCGCGAACTAGAACGTTACGGAGAAGCATCCATTGAGCTTGTTGAACAGTTGTTTTTTAACGATAGCCTTGCCATAGCCAGCCTCATATCAAGAGCGGATGTGACCGAAAACTTTGAAGAGGTGAGGTGGCTTTGGGGACTGTTATCAATTGACAGGCTGTTGAACGATTTTGATTTTCAGATCGAACAAAAAAACGAGCTTATGAAGCTGCTTGTAGCTTCATCATATCCGGGCGTTAATTATGATAACCTGCTTTCAAAGCAACTGACTTTTAAATACAGGCATTACCGTAACAAGATTGAGGGCCTATTTCCCGAAGGCGCCGCGGTTGCAGGCAACGACCTGCTCAGGTACCGGAGTTTAAACAACAGGCCGGCAGCTTTATTGCTTGCCGAACTTATTTCATCCGGAACGGTGCCGCAAGATTTGAACCTGCTTGTGATCAGCCTTATTCAAATGAGTATGAACCGCTTGTTTAAGACCAGCCAGCAGGTTCACGAACTGGGGGTGTACGATTTTCTGCTGCTTTATTATAAAACAGTTTTGCAAAACAAAGAAACGGGTTACAACAATAAATACATTGCCGGGGTTGTAAATGAGTACATGGCAGGCAGGCCATATCTTCAATAATTAATAGCTAAGCGCTCCGAAATAATATTTTAACCTTCCCTACACAAATCTATTAAGTCTTCTGCTAACGCGGAAGGCTTTTTGTTTTATACAGGTGTTTCGGTCATTATTTTCTTAATAAAAGTTTAACAGAAATTCCCGTGGCTCACCAATATTATAAATGTATTTTTAACCCTCAAATTGCCTGAACCCGGGAGGCAGCTTTTATATTATGGAAAGAAGATCAGCATTAAAAAATATAGGCGGCCTGCTTCTGGCACCTTCATTAGCACTCGGCAATACAACACCGGCTGCAAAGCCATCATTGCGAATAGCCCACATTACCGATGTGCACCTGAAGGATAAGTTTGATGCCCCTGCCAGGTTTACCAGGTGCCTTCACCACCTGCAGCAACAAACGCCAAAGGTTGATATGGTATTAAATGGCGGCGACATTGTTTTTGATATGAACAAGGAAAACATCAGTACCATCAATGATCAATGGAAGCTGGTGCAAAACATCATGAAAAACGAATGCAGTTTGCCCGTTCATTATTGTTTGGGCAACCACGATATCTGGTGGTACGAGGACGACAAGGGTCAGGCCATCTACGGAAAAAAATACGCACTGGATAAACTGCAGCTTGTAAAGCCTTATTACAGCATGGAAAAAAACGGCTGGAAGATCATTGTGCTGGACAGTGTGCACTTAGATATTGATAATACCTGGTATATAGGTAAGCTGGGCGATGAACAGCTTAACTGGCTCAGCGATGAGCTGAAAGCTACGGACGCCAATATGCCGGTAATGGTCATGTCGCACATACCGATATTGACGGCTTTACTGATGATAGAGGATGATATTGTAAACAAGTGGACAATGCTTGGCGGCGATATGCATACCGATACTGCTAAGATCATTAACCTGTTTTACCAGCACCCCAATGTAAAACTATGTGTGAGCGGTCACTTGCATATGCGCGATAAAGTAGTTTATAACAATGTTACTTACCTGTGCAACGGCGCCGTTTCCGGTGCCTGGTGGGAGGGGAACCGCCGGGAAACAGCCCCCGGCTATGGTTTGATAGACCTGTATGCCGATGGTACTTTTGAAGAAAAATACGTGAATTATTAAAGTATAAAAAAGGGCAGGCTAAATCAAATAGTCTGCCCCATGGCATATATATGTTGGTTGTTTAGAGCTGGAGAATACTTTTAAACTTTTCGGCATAGTCATTAAGCTGTGTAATTATTTGACCGCTTAGTTCTTTTTGGTTGCCGTTTTGAGTAATGGCTGCCATATTATTGAGAAGTTGCATACTGATCTGCACATCGCGCGGACTTAACCGGCCTGTATCTTTTTGCAACTGATGGTAGTTATAATCAAGCTTATCGGTTAGGTAGCTATTAACACTTTTAATGAGTTTATTGCCCAGCTTGGCATAGTCCAACTTATACGAGGTATCGGCCATTGTTATTTTGCCTTGTGCGGTCATGAAATTGGGGTTGATATCAGGCATCACCTCTTCATATTTGTGCAGGGTATTAAGTGCCAGGTTACGATGGCCTTCTTTCAGTAATGTCGCCGACAGATCAGAAAAAGCAGACACCATTTGCGGAAAAAACATGGTTGTTGATTGCTGATCAAGGTATTTGGCTGTTTTGAAATTGCCGAACTTAAACTTATCCATCATGTTGCTGTACATCACCAGGCTGTTGATCTTTGAAAGCTGATCTCTTAACGATGAATCAGTTTTGAAAGGCAACAGGCGATAGGTAAAACCTTCCTGGTACAAATATGGCTGTAAGCCAACCATGCTTGTTTGCCCAATAGATGTAGTGAAACAAATTGGCCGTTTCCAGTCGTTATGGGCAAGTATATCTATCATGGCAAGGTTTTCTTTAGTGATATAATTAGGCGGGAATTTCCATTTCATAGTATCTGTTAACATACCCTTTTGCTCAGGCGTAATAACTTTATTTTTCATTACATCATCGGCGTTAACTGCCAGCTTGAAGTTTTTGGTAGGCAGGTAGTTTTCGGTAGTGCCATTGGTATATTCAACGTGCGTACGTTTATCATCCGAGGTGATAAAGTCAAATATATCTTTTACATCAACATAGCCCGGTATTTTGGCATCATTATACCTGATCACATCACGGGTACCCAGCTTGTATTTATCAAAGCTCATGGTAATGGGCAGCGCGTCGGCCTGGTTTATTTTGCGCTGCATTTGCCTTACCGACCAGTCGGCACTCAACAGGCTCAGATTTACAATACGTACATCCGGCCTGATGTTTTCCACCTCCTGATCATACCACAGTGAGTAAGTATCATTATCGCCCAGGTCAAATAAAATAGCATTTTTAGGGCAGGACATGAGGTAATTGTAAGCCATATCATGCGCCGCCATTTTGGTTGAGCGGTCGTGGTTTTTCCATTCTTTACTTGCCAGCAAAACAGGGCCAACAATAGTACAAATAACCATAGCCCCAATGGTGGCAAACCGCGGACTGATCTTTTTAGGTATTATGTCAATCAGTGCTATCAATCCTAAACCAATCCAAATGGCAAATGCATAAAATGAGCCAACGTATGAGTAATCACGCTCGCGCGGCTGTACAGATGGCTGGTTAACATATAATACTATAGCCAACCCGGTGAAAAAGAATAGCAACGTTATGACCAGAGCATCTTTCTTCCGTTTTTTGAAGTGATAAAACATGCCAAACAAGCCTACTACTAAAGGCAGTGCATAAAGGGGCGTATAGGTAACATTATTCAATACAAACTTAGGCGTATTGGAGGCGTTGTTGAACAAGCCCGACGTCCAGTTACCGCCGATGCCATTCATGTTGGTCTGCCCTTCCATATCATCATCGTTGTAGCGGCCAACAAAGTTCCACATAAAATAACGCCAGTACATCTGGTACATTTGCCAGCTGAACATCCACCTTAAATTATCCGAAAAGGTAGGCGTGGCATTATCGCTCAACTGCAGCCAGTCGCGGTAAAACTGCACGTCCTGGGCATAGGTGGTATTCTCCTCTGTCGACCACATGCGGGGCAGAATGCTGGTGTGGTCATAAACATAATTAGGCTTATTATAGGCTACCTCGTATTTGCTGTTTCCTTTACGATAAAGCGGTGTGCCATCTGTAACATCTGTTATTTTAGCATCAAAGTATGGGCCCTTAAGTAAGGGAGTTTCGCCGTATTGGGTACGGTTAAGGTACTCATACATCGTAAACGCGTCGCTGGGGTGGGAGTTGTTAAGATTGGTACCTGCCGAAGCCCTGATAGGGATATAAACAAAAGAACTGTAACCAAAGTAAACAAACACAATGCAAAGCAGGCCTATATTTAAAAGATGTTTCTGCTTGCGGATGCTGTACCGGATCCCGGCGATAAGCAAGCCGATGATCAGCAAAAAAAAGAACAAAACGCCGCTGCCAAAACCAAGTCCAAGACTGTTTACAAAAAACAGATCGAACCGGGCCGCGAGACCAATGGTATATCCCCTTATCCCGAACTGAACGAAGGCCAGGATCAGGATGCTCACGGCAAATGCTATCAGACCGCTTTTAATATTGATGTTTTTATGCCTGCGGAAATAATAAACCATTACCAAAGCCGGTATGGTTAATAAATTGAGCAGATGTATGCCGATAGAAAGGCCGATTACATAAGCTATAAAAACCAGCCACCTGTCGGCTCGCGGCTCATCGGCAACGGCATCCCATTTTAAAATAGCCCAGAATACTATAGCTGTACATAACGATGCCCAGGCAAAAACAATGGTTTCAACCGCCGAAAACCAAAAGGTATCGGTAAAGGTAAATGCAAGGGCGCCGGTTAGCCCGGCACCCATTATTTGTAAGGTTTGGGTTGTATTAACAGGAGTATTTTTTATAGCAAGCAGTTTTTTGGCGAGGGCGGTTATGCTCCAGAATAGAAACATAATGGTAGCCCCGCTGGCCAGTGCCGAACCAAGGTTGGTGAAATAGGCAACTTTTGTCCTGTCGCCCAGTGAGAGCAGGGAAAAAGCTTTACCTATCATGGCAAAAAGCGGGTAGCCCGGTTGGTGTGATACCTGGAGTTTGTAGGCACAGGAAATGAATTCGCCGCAGTCCCAAAAACTTACAGAGGGTTCTAAAGTAAGGATGTAAGTTAAGGATGCAAGGGTAAAACAAAGCCAGCCCAAAAGGTTGTTGATCTTGTTGTAGCTCATGATAAAGTGTAAAGTTTTTTCAAATAGTTAATACCAAATTAGGGCTTAAAATTGGTAACGTATTGAAATTTAACACTTTTAACATTTGTTAACACTTGGAGCCTTGAAGTGTTAAATGGTTGTTAAAACAGATCGGAGTGGCTTCCTGTTCGCACTAATTCTAAAAGATTGATCTGTTCATTCTCATCCCAGATAAGCAGGAGATCGGGTTTTACATGACATTCCCAATAGCCTTTGTAGCTACCACTTAACTTATGGGCTTTATGTTTTTTGTCGAGGCCCACATGACCTTTGTTGGCGAGTATGGTAATTACGTTCTGCAACAGCTGAAAATCGTTAAGCGAACGCTTTTTAAGTAATTTTAAATCTTTGAGGAATTTGGTTGAGGTGACGATCTCGAACATGATCAAATTAGATACTTTTGAACAGTTCGTCTACACTTTTGAATTTTTTGCCTTTGCCTGCTTTTAACTCGTCCATAGCGGCAATAGTTTCGGCATTAGGTGTTTTGTTCTCTTTTTTTACTTTAATAGTTACACCCAATTCTTTCAGGATATCCTTAACCAAACGTGTTTTATTATCAGGAACAATTATCTCGAGTGTTTGCATACACAAAAATAATCAATAATCTGCTTAATTAATAGGCTTGTGCTGTTGTTTATCGCAGATGTTAAGCTGTTGTTTTATAGTTTTTTAATTGATGAAAGAAATGCTGACGCCATTAAAACAAACCCTTCCCCCCAATATGCGTTAAGCATAGGTGGTTTTATGCGGAAGCTAAACGATTTGTTTTATGAAGATTGAAAAGTTTTATGAACAGGTATACATTTGGGTGATCCGTTATGCACCCAGTTTTTTGATTGGGCTGGTGGTTTTATTCATCGGCCTTTGGCTCATTAACCTGCTGCTGAAATGGTGGCAGGCCCATATGCAAAAAAAGGAAATAGACCCAACCATAAAGCCGTTTTTGCAAAGTCTTGTAGGAGTGGTATTGCGTGTGTTGCTCATTTTAGGAGTTGTGCAGATCATGGGTGTGCCTATCACTTTGTTCACTGCACTCGTGGGTGCTTTTGGTGTAGCCGCTGGTTTAGCCCTTTCGGGTACATTACAAAATTTTGCAAGCGGTGTGCTGATACTGCTGCTCAAGCCCTTTGTTGTGGG
Organism: Mucilaginibacter rubeus; assembly: GCF_014643835.1. Taxonomy (GTDB): domain Bacteria; phylum Bacteroidota; class Bacteroidia; order Sphingobacteriales; family Sphingobacteriaceae; genus Mucilaginibacter; species Mucilaginibacter rubeus. The sequence goes on from NZ_BMKD01000003.1 coordinate 616,414, forward strand.
CGATAATATCATAGCTCAAGGCCTTGAAGGAACGGTTATCGCTATCCAGATCTTTTATACCATTGTTAAAACCTTTGATAACCGGATAGTTATTATGCCTAACAGCAAGCTCTCAAACGAAGTGATTATTAACATCAGCAGGGAAGGCACCCGCAGGCTTGATATCGAGCTGAAGTTTACCAATAATATTGATTTTAATGAGGTGAAGTCGGTCATTAACTCTTCTATCGATAAATCAAAAAATATATTGGAAACTCCGGACAGGAGGATAGGTATTGCCGGTTTAGATCCTGATGGTTATCGTGTAGGAGTTAATGTTTGGGTTCATGCCCATGGTTTCCAGGATACCAAACTGGCTGTACAGGAAAACATTTTGCAGGACTTGAAAGCTTCCGGGGTTAAAATACCAGGTTTATAAAACATGTACGCATGGATAATTTAGAAAATAAGATCACGGTGATTGTTGAAACGCCTAAAGGCTGCGGCCATAAGTATGATTATGATGCCGCCACCAATCAGTTCAGGCTTAAAAAACTATTGCCGGCCGGTATGGTTTTTCCTTTTGATTTTGGTTTTATACCCGATACAGTTGGGGGCGACGGCGATCCCTTGGATGTGCTGGTCATATCTGAGATCAGTACTTTTCCGGGCTGTGTGATAGATTGCCGGCTGATAGGAGCTTTTAAGGTAGAGCAAGCCGGTCCGGATGGGAAACGCTACCGGAACGACAGGTTGCTGGCAGTGCCGGTAGTATCAAAAATTTTTACCGGTTTGTATGATGCCGCACAACTGCCGCACAGCCTTACCGACCAGATAGAGGCTTTTTTTATAAACTACAACCGCCTCGAATCTAAAGAATTTAATTTAATGGAACGCCTTGGTGCAGAAGGAGCTATGGAACTTCTTAATAATGCAACTACCGGTAATGGATAGTTCGGGCTAATTTTATAAAACCCAATTACTGTTTGCTTGTAGTAACTATATAAACATTGTTGAATTTAAATATAGCTACTATGAAAGGTCAACAGCATTTTAAGAATAACACCGATGCACAGGGCAAACCAACTGCCGATCGTGCCTTTGCTAACCAAAATGATGCCCAAAAGCAAAAAGGTATCAGTAATGCGGGCGGGCAGCGATCCGATCAAACATCAAGCCGGGATAGCGCTCATCGCCCCGAGAAGAAAAAAGCATAATGTTATTGTTTATAAAAGCGCTTTTGCTTACCAGGCAAAGGCGCTTTGTGCTTCTAAATTCTGAAGAGCTATTTACTACATTATAATGAAACTGCCATTGTTTTTTTGGCATCGGCTTCAGCCCGGCTCATTTGTTTAATATGTTCACGATGGTTCATGCCCCATTCGCGCAATTCTGAAACAACCTTACCAAGCGTATCAGCATATTCGGTACGTTCATAAATTACAGTTACCGGTGTGGTATCATAAACCGTCCGTTTAACAAAGCCATTTAGTTCAAGCTCCCTTAACTCTTTCGAAAGTATTTTAGGCGTGATGCTTTCCAGATCGCGCTGAAGTTCCTTAAACCGTTTAGGGCCGGTCATCAGGCTTACCAGCATCGGCAGCTTCCATTTACCGTTTACTACATAAAGCGTATCGCGTACTGCGGTTACAGAAGCTTTGCAGGTCTCTTTATTGTGAATGATTTGTTCGTTATTCATACTTGCTATCCTTAACGATACCGGTATCCTTTAGGATAGTAGTATCTTTTTAATAGCAAAGGTAGCTAAGTTTGCGGCAAATAATTCATTAAATGAAAGCAACTAAAATTTTTTACTGGATACTGACCGCTATTGTAGCATTGATGATGGCTTTTTCATGCTATTCATACTTAACAAAGCCCGAAATGGCTGCAGCTTTTCATCATTTAGGCTTCCCCGATTACTTCAGGATTGAACTGGCAATAGCCAAGGTTATCGGTGCAATATTACTATTGGTACCAGTGCCTGCCAGGCTAAAAGAGTGGACTTATGCAGGATTTACTTTTGTATTTGTTTCGGCGTTTATAGCACATAGTGCATCAGGTGATCCGGTAGCAAACCGTGTGATGCCGTTGGTGTTTCTGGCGATTTTGGGAGGATCGTATGTGTTGTACTATAAGAAGCAGAATTAAGTAAATAATATTGTCAATATTAGATAGAAGTATTTTTAGAAGACTTTTCCAAACAAATTGATCTGCTTAGCTATTGCAATTTTCTTCTAAAAATAATTTTCTCTATTTTGGTTGGAAAGGTTTTGCCTGATGAAATAAAATATAATCGCCTCAAGCGAACTACTTCCGCCAGTCGTTCCGAAGGGCTTTTGCTGAGCCAAAATTCCACATCCAGCGTATCTTCATCTTCTTTATGAACATGGCTGGCAGCTAAGGCAATTTTTCTTTTGTACAACGTTTGTTCTTGTTTTTAACATCAATATACATATTTATTGCGTGTTAGAAAAGAGATATTGACTGGTTATTTTATTTAGTGCTTTTTGGCTAAAACCCTTTTACTTCTACCATACTTCCGTCGGTTAAAACCAACGGCAATGACGTTTTTTATTTTGTAGTAATAATGGCTGCACATCAGACAAAGGAGTGTTTTATATCTTTGTCTGAAAATATTTGTTTAAAGATTTGTTATTTCATTGCCGTCGGTTTTAACCGACGGTTTGTAATTTAAGGAGCGGCTGGCTTTAGCCCAAATCGTTGAGCAGTAATTTAACTAAGGAGATTTTACTTACGGCACCAGCAATTTCTCAAACTCCGTACTATCACCCTTAAAAACATTAAAATCCACAACATGGTTAATACCATTAACATGGGCCTTATCCGAGTGCTGCCAAAACTTCCAGTTGGTTTTGTTGGATACAAGCAGTTTGGGCTGGTAGTAGTGTGCTATCCAAAGGGTATAACCATCAAAATAACCCTCCAGGTAGTCCTGGTAAAATTTCAGGTTGGTGTAGATGATGGGTTTGATCCCCGTACGGGTTTCAATAGTTTTGATAAAACTCTCCAATTGCTCGCGCATTTTTTCAGGACTGGTGCGATACAATCGTTCCACATCCACCACCATGGGCAGGTCGCCTTTTTCAGTTTTTACGGTTTGCAGGAAAAACTTAGCTTGCCATACACCACTTTTTTGCGGAAGAAAAAAATGATAAGCGCCGCACATGATGCCTGCCTTCGGCGCTTCGCGCCAGTTGCGCTGAAAATAAGGGTCGACACTTAATATACCTTCGGTTGCTTTTATAAATGCAAAGCTGATATGGACATCGCCCTCGCGCATGGCCTTTACCTGTTTCCAGTTAATGCGGCCCTGGTAGGATGACACATCAATACCATATACCGAATAACCGTCGGGAATATGGATAGCAAAGTTCTTATATTTTCGGTAATGGGTATCCTCACCCGCATCCATGATCCACCGCCAGGTGGCACTGCCGAATTTTAAAATATAGCCATAATAAAAAGGCGAAAGCAGGATAAGCAGCAACGCGCCTATAGCCACTATCCACTGGGTGGAGAAACTGGCCTGCTGTTTTGCTTTAACTACCGGCTTTTTACGGGCAGGCGCTTTCTTTCTTACGGGTGTTTTCTTTTCAGGAGCAGGCACGGGGTAAAAATAGCAAATCTGAACCGGGATTTGAACCTTGATTTTTAGGATTAATGGATTCCCCTGATAGCAGGTTGTTTACCATTAAAATTATTGAGCAGTATCCAAAACCTAAATCAGGAAATCTTCAAATCAAGAAAATCAAGGTTTACATTCCCTTAACAAAATAATCTCTATATTTGTAAGGTAAACTTACAAGTTTAACTGATTAATTGTATGAGCGACGAAAAAGAGATCCAACTGGCTTCCGAATTGAGGTTTATCATTGGCAGGCTTAGTAAAAAGATCAGGAAGACTTCGGCTACTGCCGAAAAGCTTTCGCTTACCGAGCGGTCAACCATGGCACTGATCTTTCAGCATGAGGAGATCCTGCCTAACGAGTTGGCAGCTATGGAGAAGATCACCACACAATCCATGTCGCAGGTATTAAGTAACCTGCTCAATCTCGGGCTGATCAAAAGGCGCATCTCCGAGCTGGATAAACGCAAGGTGATCATTTCACTTTCGGAAGAGGGGATCAGCCTCATCCATAAATCAAGAAGTGAAAAAGATGAATGGCTTAACCGCGCCCTCGAAGCCACCTGCACTGCCGAAGAGCAGGAGATCCTGAAAAAAGCGCTGGCACCTCTGGCCAAACTTGTTGACTTTGATTAATAAAAACTGACAGAAAGGGATAAATGAGTAAGCTAAGTACATTCAACGCTTTTAAAAGCCGCAACTACCGGCTGTATTTTGCCGGGCAATCCGTTTCATTGTTGGGTACCTGGATGCAGAAAACCGCTGTAAGCTGGGTGATCTATTCGCAAACGCACTCCAAGTTTATGTTGGGGCTAACCTTGTTTGCAAGTTTGTTCCCCTCGTTTCTTTTTTCGTTTTTGGGCGGTGTGGTTTCTGACAGGTATAACCGCTTTAAAGTATTGTTGTTTACGCAAGTGGCTTCCATGGTACAAGCCATTTTGCTCACTGTGCTGGTGTTTTTCGGATATTATTCGGTTTGGGCTATCATGGCTTTGACTGCTGTTTTAGGACTGATTAACGCATTTGATGTTCCGGCAAGACAATCGTTGGTATATGAAATGGTTGATGATAAATCCGACCTGCCTAATGCGCTTGCCCTTAACTCTTCCATGGTGAACCTGTCGCGGTTAATAGGGCCGGGGATAGCGGGCCTGATTATTGAAAAATTTGGCGATTCGGTTTGTTTTGGGGCCAATGCTCTGAGCTTTATTCCGGTAATTGGCTCATTGCTGATGATGCGTTTGCCCGAATTTATGCCCAAGCCCCACGGTAAAAACGTATTTGCCGATCTGAAGGACGGCTTCGAATATATCCGGAATACTCCCACTATTATGTTTATGCTACTGATGCTTGCGTCGATAAGCCTGTTTGTACTGCCATTCAGTACGCTGATACCGGTTTATGCTAAGGATATATTTAAAGGAACGGCGTCAACATTTGGGGTGATAGATAGTGTAATAGGGCTTGGCGCTTTTAGCGGCGGCATTTTCCTGGCCTCATTAAGTGCCGGTACCGATCTTAAAAAGATCCTTGCAGTTAATACAGTAATATTTGCGGTGGGGCTGATAGCATTCTCACATATGCACAATTATCCTGTTGCGCTGTTTTTTTCAGCAATTATCGGTTTTGGCATGATGTCGCAGATCACTATAGGTAATACTATTATCCAAACCACGGCAAGCCCGGAAATGCGCGGCCGGGTAATTAGCTTTTATGCTATGTCTTTTTTTGGAATGCAGCCGCTGGGCGGTCTGCTTATTGGCGCGGTTTCGCAAAAGATAGGTGTGCCCGATACCGTTATGGCCGAAGGCATGATAGCACTGCTTTTAGGGGTTTTACATTTTGCTTTTTTAAGGCGCAGCAGGCTTAAAAAGAAAACTATGGAAGCCATGCAGCAGCCCGCCGAAGCAATTTCTTAACATTAAACAATCAACTACCATGATAACTACATTAGATCAAAATACAGCACTGGTGCTGATAGATTTGCAGAAATACATTGTACAACTTTCATGTGCTCATCCAATGGCCTGCATACTTGAAAAATCGGCTCAATTGGTTGAAGCCTTTCGCAAGGCCGGTAAGCCTATTGTCGTTGTTCATGTAGAACCAACCGGTGCGGCTTTTAAAACCAGGCGCGACAACAATAGAAACAGCATGACCGAACTCCCCGCCGACTGGAACGAAATAGCTACCGAAATTAAAACCGAACCAACAGATATTTTTATCACCAAAAAAACCTGGGGCGCTTTTTATAATACAGGGCTGCACGAAGAACTGCAAAAAAGAGGCGTTACACAAATTGTACTGGCCGGAGTAGCCACCAGCATAGGTGTTGAAGCTACTGCCCGCTCGGCCAACGAGTATGCCTACAATATAGCCTTTGCCAGTGATGCCATGACCGATATGTTTGCCGAAGCGCATGCCCACAGCTTCAAATACATTTTCCCGAGAATAGGGCAGGTGGGTACTACCGCCGAGATTATTGAGAAGTTGGGATAATTTTAATCGTGTCATGCTGCATCTTCGAACCTAGTGACTCTGAAGGTAAAATACAATTAAACAAAGAGGGGCTGTCTCCCTGAGCTTGTCGAAGGGTCGCGTGCAGAGGCCCTGCACGCCATGCTTCGAGAACCTCAGCATGACACCCATTTTATTTACTTCATAGATGAATTGCTTCGGCATCCCACAGCAATAGTGAGGTGACTTGATTAGAACCCAGACTTACGAAGTTTTTGAAACTTCGTAAGTCTTATTCATATGGTCATCTATTGTTCGTGCTTTTACTCCCAAGCACACAAACAATCTCCACGCAATAGGTATTTATAGCTAAATTAGCGGTACATCTTTTACAGATCAATCGCCTATGAAAAAAATCTCCCCGCTTAAATCCCTGGTAGTTTTAATTCATTTGCAGTGCTTATTTATTTGCTTCACAAACAAAGCTTTCGCTCAGGCGGATTCGGCGAAAGTCACCGTAAATAGTCCTGCATTTATTCCCCCCGCTGTTCAGCGCTGGGACGACCGTGTCATGATCGATCTGCAAAATCAACGCACACCCGGCCAAACAGGTTTTTTCATGTTCCTGAGCAAGAATGTTTTGTACGGCGATATCGGGATCCCGGCGGGCTTACTGGTAGGAGGTATTGCAAGCAATAATAAAGAAATGCGCCAAAACGCAGGTTATGTAGCCAGCAGCACGGCCATATCATATGGTTTTATGCTGCTGATCAAGCATCTGGTGAAAAGGCCGCGGCCATTTATTCAAAATATCAATATCACGCCGGTTTACCAAGCGGGCGGTACCTCGTTCCCCTCGGGGCATACTTCATCAAGCTTCGCTACGGCTACGGCTTTATCGGCGGCTTATCCTAAATGGTATGTGATAGCGCCATCTTTCTTTTGGGCGGGCGCCACCAGCTATTCAAGAATGTATCTCGGTGTTCATTATCCAACCGATGTGGCAGCCGGGCTAACAGTAGGGGCGGGAAGTGCGGCGGCTATGTCGTTTTTGAAAAAGTAGAGGTAATTTATCGCCTGAAAGTCTTTTAGTTATGATTTAATCGCTATCTTTAGTTATCAATTTGTCAGATATATGATTGCCATACTTGATTTTTTAGCTGGATTATTACTCACCGACTGGAAGCGTATCCACAGGCTTAAATGGAACCGCAACAGCTAAGTATACACTTAGCTTCCCGGCATTTTCCAACTATCTTCGGTTAAAACAGGATTAAACTCGATAGAGGTCGTGTTTGACACCAGTTTGTTTTTTCCGTCGGATGATTCGGTGGTAGCAGGATAGGTGATGCCATTGGCTTTTGTGAAATCTTTGTAGATAGAAATATTAGCAGGCGCTGAATTGATGGAGTAAGCATTTCCTTTCAGGCTATAATCACTACCAATCAGGTACAACAGTTTATTCTTACTTCTGTAAAAAGTGACGATATAATCATCGCCCGATGCGGATACTGTGCCTGTAAGGAAAGAGCTGTTTAGTTTTTTATGCAAGCCCAGGATCCCCTGGTACAGGCTTAAGGTTAGTTCGTCTTTTTCATCCTGCGTTAAAGGCTTTTTTGTGCCGTTCATCCATTGCCAGCCTTCGTTTCCGTCCAGCTGTTTTACCAGTAGTAACTTCCCGTTCTGTCTTACTTCTGCACGGATCCTGTTATTAAGGATATCGGTTAAAGCGATAATTTGCATGTTACCTGTTACTGTGGCCGTTTCCCTAACAGTTGTTAACTTGTCTATGTTTTCGCCACCATAGTGTGCCCTGAGTTGGGTAAGCAGACTGGCTGGCGCAGGCAGGCCAGTTGTTGCAGGTTTACTTGTATTTGTCTTTGAACTAACGGTGGTTCCTTGTGTAATTGCTGGCTTTTCTTTGTCATCCTCGTTTCTGAAATAGAATTCACCATTCAACAAAATCAGGTCTTCTTCATTTGGCGGACTGTAAAAGAAGCTTTGTTTGGCAACAGTGCCATTACCAAATGTTAAAGTTATTTCTCCATCGCCCAATTTATAAGTTCCACTGGTTTTACCGTTTTTTTCAAATTTACCACCTATAGTACCGCCCACTGCGTCACCCGTTACACCAACAACGCTCGACCGTTCTGTTGAAAAATTACCTTTACCATCAAAATAAATTAAATCAGAAGAAAAAGCGCCCACCGCCGGCATTCCCGTACCTATTCCCCCACTGGTGGAAGCGCTTCTTTTTTCATATAGCCCGGCAGGGATAACAGTTACTTTTTTAACCTTATACAAGGTATGTTTTATCCCTGCTGTACTTTCAAGGCGTCCATTAGCTGCCAGTTTATATTTTTTGCTTTCGTCGCCGTTTTTAAATGTGAGTTGTACAAGGTTGTTCTTAACTGTGTAAGAACCGCTGGATTTGGTTTTCCAGTCTGCCTGGTTCAATGCGTTATTGAAAGTGCCATCGCTCCGGAAACTGATCACGATATTGTTGATCTGCATGCCGTTAAAAGGCGTGTTGTATAACTCTGCACCAATGTATACGCCATTGAGCGTTGGTGATTGTGCGCACACTAAAGAGGTTTTTACAATAAACAGGCACAGGAAGAGGAGAAGGTTTTTTGTCATCAGGTAAAGAACCCGAAAAACTGTACCAAAGAACCTGTAGTAAAATTAATTTTCCGTTAAATCTTTAAAAGATATGATGTTTTCTTCGGTGAGATAAATACGTATATGATGTATTGATTGTATTCTTAATTGATAACAAAAAACAAGGGCGGCACCATTTGGACAGTTGATGTATAGAAATTATGCCATCTGTCGTCCGGCGAATAAGATTAATAAAGTTGATCATTAAAAAAATTAACATTATTTAAATTAAAAAAGTAATATCTTGACCTCAACGGTCCGATGATTTTCCCGGGTAACGGACTGGTGGTAATCTATATAAAATGAATACAAATATTGATCAAAACGGCTCAAGAAAGATAGGATTAGTGTTGTCTGGCGGGGGGGTAAGAGGGGTGGCCCATTTGGGGGTGATGCAGGCCCTAACCGATTATGGTATCAAATTCTCGCATATCTCGGGCACAAGTGCAGGCGCAATAGCTGCGGCTTTTTTTGCAGAGGGATATACCCCAAAAGAAATTTTACGCGTCATCAAAGACAACAGCCTGCTCAAATTGCTGCGCCCGGCATTTGGCAGCAACGGTTTGATCTCAATAACACATGCCAGGGTATTGATCAATAAATATATTCCGCATAATTCATTTCAAAGCCTCAAAACACGTGTTACCATTCCGGCGGTCGACATTGGAGAAGCAAAACTGGTTTATTTTACCGAGGGCGAGTTGGATATAGCAATTTTAGCGTCATGCTGTTTGCCAGGTATTTTTAGGCCCATCATCATTAACGATCATATGTTTGTTGATGGCGGCATACTCAATAATTTTCCGGTTGAACCATTGGTGGGTAATTGTGACCTTATCATAGGTTCATGCTGTAACCATTTACCTGTTGTTTCAACAATTAAATCATTTGTGAACCTGGTTGACAGGGCGGCCATGATAACGATTAATTCGGGCCTCAATGCGCATAAAATGTTGTGCGATATAGTTATCGAGCCGCGTGGCTTGGGTGGTTATGGTATTTTTGATACCGATGCCGCCGAAGAAATTTATATGATAGGGTATGAAGAGGGTTTAAAAACCATCAACAGCAACGAAAAGTTAAAAGAGGTTATACAGGCTCTAAAAAGTAAAAAACCTATCTGAAAACGATACAGCACTGTAACGAAAGATTGACAAAGTAGTGGGCAAAAATCTGAAAACGGATTTGGTAATGTTTTAAAATAGATGGAAATTGCTCAAAACGTTGTACATCATAAAGTATTTAATTGATGTTAATAATCTTTAAGATGTGTACAAATTTCTCTGTGTTATAGCACCTTAATCATACAAACAGAATTAAACTATGAAAAAAGTAACGGGCCTTGGAGGCGTATTTTTTAAATGCGACGATCCGAAAGGTATGAACGAATGGTATGTCAAAAACCTTGGACTGCCTTCCGGCCAATACGGGACAACGTTTGAGTGGCGGCATGCAGATGATCCGTCGAAAATAGGGTCCACCTCCTGGTGTACGTTCCCGCAGGATACCAAATATTTTAATCCGTCGACTAAGCCTTTTATGATTAATTACCGGGTAGAAAATCTTGTTGCACTGGTAGACGAATTAAAAAAAGATGGCGTAACCATTATTGACGAGATTGCCGAGTATGATTATGGCAAATTTGTTCATATTCTCGATCCGGAAGGGAACATTATTGAGCTTTGGGAGCCAGGCGATGAATCGGAACCGGATAGTGCTGCGGGATAATTTAGTTCTAAGTTGAAAGTCTTGAGTTCTAAGTTAGGATTTATCCCTATCGACTTAGAAATCAAGACTTTCGACTTAAGACTTCTGACTAATGATCAGGGAAACTTAACCCCGTTATAATCTGATATATTCACCTGTGGTATTGATGAGTTGTATTTATCATTAATGGCTTTGATAAATTCATTGGCCACAATTGCATAGCCCCGCGGTGTAAGGTGCACTCCATCCAATGAGAACAGACCGCCGCTGATGTAATTTGAGTTAACGCTTACACCGTCAACCACCATCCCGTTCAGTTTAATATTTTGCAGAAAGGTATATGCATCAAATACAGCCAGGCCTTTTGCCGCCGCTACAGATTTTATGGTGGTGTTATAAGAAGTTACATAATCCCCGGTAAGGGCAACTTCCTTTTCGTCAAGTACATATTGGTTATCTATCGGCGTATATGGCGTTAAACCGTAAGGCAGGTTGCCAACAGGAGTTGCAACCAGCTGCCCGATCTTGCTTGTGGGGAAGGTCAGTACGATAAGATCATTAGGCGTCGCTACGCGCGGCGCATAAGTACTGCCAGAAACCAGCGCGTTGATATACAATGCTTTTGCATTCGGGTTGGCTTTTTGCACGCCGGCCAGTATTGCAGAAACGGTGATGGTATTAAAATAAGGTATGGAAGTTACATCGGGTACGGTTGCAACCACGCCTTTTTGCCCCTTGGCAGTGAGGGTGTTGATCAATACATTATATAGGGCAGCAAAAGTATTTTTATCTGTCAGCACGTCGCCGGCCCCACCGGATGTGGCGTAGCTTAAAGCGTCATTGTTCCCCAGCCAGTTTGAGAAGAAAGTGAATGGCTTCGACATTACAAAATCAAGATAGGTGGTGGAGTTTGTTGGCGCGTTACCAGGCAGCAGTCGTTCAAAATACCCGTTAAGGTTGCCATAAGGTGCGTAGGTGATATGCATCAGCTTAATGCCGGGCACACCGTAATTATTGATATCGCCGGTATATTTGGTATATAAAGTTACGTTTCCGAAGCCGGGTACTGGCAATAAGCCGCGTACTGCCAGATTGGTAGTTACAGGAGTTGTAATCGGTGTGCCATCGGCATTAAAGCCGGTAAGTGATAAATACCCGGACCCATTTGCCTGGGCCGTGCTGAATAGCGGCTGCGTAAATGCGCCCCCGCCCACCGACTGCATTTGCTTGCCGATGATGCTGGGATAAGATACCTGCTGACCTGCAAGGTATAAGCCACCATCGGCATACCCGGCGGTGAGCGAATTACCCAACGCAATGTATCGTGAAAAATCAACAGATCCTGCGGATGGTTTTGGTGTATGGATTTCGGGCTTGCAGGCACCTAATAACAGTAACCCTGCAACAATATAAATATGTAGTTTAAACGTTTTCATGAACTGATTTCTTTAAGGATTACCAATGATAGGCTAATGAGATACCTGGTATGTAAACATCGGTTTTAAATGTTCCCGATAATTGCGATTCGATATTGGTTTGCGTGCGCTTCATTAGGTGCTCATACTCAAAGGAGATATCTATATCCAGGCGTTTGGCTACGGTATAACCTAAGCCCAGGGTACCATAAACCCGGTTGGCATCTGGCACTTCGGGAGTTACATAGCCATCCAAAACAGCGGTGCCGCCATAACCGCCGCCAAAACGCAGGGCCAGTTTATCGGTAGCCTTATATTGAGCGCCCCCGCGTAAGCTAAACGCCTGTTGGTAGTTCCGGGCGGAGTGGGTGTCCTGTAATACAGCCGTATTGTTTTTATAATCAAACGATAGCGTTTTATAACTATCCCAGTTAACCAGATTAACATCCATGGCCAATATCCATTTGCTGCTGGGGTAAAAGCCGAAACCGATGGAGTTAGTGGCCGGTAAGGGTATGGTTGAACTAAAGGTATTGGGCTGAGGGAAACTACTTTGCAGCGATGCAGGTACAGTAAAAATAGCGTTCCCTGCCGAAATAGTGGTATTTACCTGCGAGCGGTGTGTGATCCCTATGGTAATACCTGCTTCTGTTTTGAAGTAAACGCCCGCGTTCCACCCGTAGCCCTTGCCGCCGCCTTTCAACCGGGCCTGCCCTGGGTCGCCGCTGCTGTTTGCAAGTGGGATAGCCCGCGTCAGATCAACGCTGCCGTGGTTGTAAACGAAGCCTCCGCCGATACTCATCCAGTCGGCCAGTTTTATACTTAATGTTGGTTGAATATAAATAGCTTTCAGGTCGAGGCTTTCCAACACATATTTGCCCTGCCAGGTATTGCCCCAGTCGGTTAAGCCGCCAAAAGGAGTATAAACGCCAAGTCCCAGTTTCCAGAAGGAAGATTTGGGCCCCCATACCGCATAAGCATGGAACGGGGTAGCAACTTTGTTGGAAGTATGGTTCTGTATTGAGGTTCCGGCGGGGTTGAAAACAGATTTGAACAGTAAAGGGCTTATTCCTCCCTGTATGTAATTTTCGGGCAGCATGGCTACCGCGCCCGGGTTAAAAAATACGGAAGCGCCATCCTGTACGATACCCGTACCTGTATGGCCCATTCCTATTTGCTTTTGCCCCCCCAGGTTCACCTGGAAACCCTGGGAAAAAGCTAACAGCGGTGCTGCGGTGAGCACCAATAGTAGAATTTTTCTCATAAAAATATAATTGGTTCGTGACAGGAAATTGCTTGTAGGTTACAATTTGAAACTGTCAGGGATAAAATTAGTTTGGATTAAAAAGAAAAAAAGGGCTATAATGCGGAGATATTAGTCAAAAAGTCGGATAAAGCTTATTTTTAATATCAGATAAGAAAATTGCTTTACAACCGTCTTTAATAAATACAATAGTTAAAATTATATATCTAAACTATATGAATAATAAAGTTGGACAATTAAGCCTGTCGAAATTTGCAGATCTTTATGCAGACAAGCTGGCTGGTGCCGATTTTTTTGTTGTTGACGAAAAGCAATTATTGAGCCTGAGCGAATATCCTTATCGTTCGGACGGTTATATTATAGGCATTTGTACCAGGGGCACAGCCAAAGTAGAAGTAAACCTGCAGGTTTACGATGCCCGGCCGGATGCCATGCTTCTGGCAACCCCCTTTCATGTTTTGAGGATTTACGATAGCAGTGCCGATTTTTTATGCCGGTTTGTTGTTTTCAGCAAAGCCTTTTTAATCGAAAATAACGCCAATAGCCATTTCCTTGAATCATTCAGTTATTTTAACAGCGCATCTATCCCGGTAATTTATCCGGGCAATGCCGATGCCAAAATGATCCTGGAAATTTATTTATTGATCCAGCAAAAATTAGCGCGCGAAGGGCATCCTTATGATGTTGAAATATCCAGGAGCATTTTGATGACACTGCTTTATGAAATACAGGCCATTTACGAAAAGCAACACCTGATAATAAAAGGTAAACAAACCAGGAAACAGGAACTAAACGTGCTTTTCCAATCCCTCATTTTCCATCATTATAAAGAACATCGGAGCGTGCAATACTATGCCGACGCGCTGTATGTATCTCCCAAACATTTAACCGAAACCATTAAGGAAGTAACCGGGAGAACCGCGGGGGAATGGATAGACGACGCGGTAATATTGGAAGCCAAAGTATTACTGCGAAATCATGAGATCAGCATTGCACGCGCGGCCGAGAGCATCCATTTCCCCGACCAATCATCGTTTGGTAAATATTTTAAGAAACATACCGGCATGTCGCCTTCTGATTATAGGGCGATATCTGCGCATTGATTGTTTATTAGTTAATTAAGTAATAAAAAAATATGTCATTGCGAGCGCAGCGTGGCAATCTCGTAGCCAATGCATGTCCATCTGCATAGCTACGAGATTGCTTCGTCGTTCCTCCTCGCAATGACATGGGTTTTTAAACCATCATTCCCAGTCGATCTTCAGGTTTCGGACACCAACAGCCTTTTTCCACCCTCCCATTCTCATCTTCTTTCCGACTTTTTGACTAATATCTCCGCATTGCTGCCCTTTCTTTGGCTTCATAATGCCTCTAATTTTACTCCTGATTATAAACCAATAAAACTTTATGAATGCCACAGAACCGATGAAAGCCATAAAAGGAGGGGAGTTTCTGATCAGGGAAACTTCTGCGGAAAGCGTTTTTATTCCTGAAGAATGGAATGAAGAGCAGTTGATGATCGCCGAAACATGTACCAATTTTTTGGCACAGCAGGTAACACCAAACCTGCAGCGTATTGACGAGCAGGAGGAGGGGTTAATGCGCCATTTAATGGACGAAGCCGGTGCGCTTGGATTGTTAGGTATATCTGTACCGGAAGAGTATGGCGGTTTTGGTAAAGATTTCAAAACGGCCATGCTGGTTACAGAAAAGTTAGGTGCAGGCCATTCATTTTCGGTTGCTTTTTCGGCGCATACAGGTATAGGTACCCTGCCTATATTATACTACGGCAATGATGCCCAAAAGCAAAAGTACGTCCCCAAACTGGCCAGCGGCGAATGGAAGGGGGCTTATTGCCTTACTGAACCTGCTGCGGGCTCAGATGCTAATTCGGGTAAAACCAGGGCAAAGCTTTCTGCAGATGGTAAGTATTATCTTATCACCGGGCAAAAAATGTGGATCACCAATGCTGGTTTTGCCGATGTGTTTACGGTTTTTGCCAAGATAGATGACGATGAAAACTTGAGCGCGTTTATTGTTGAAAAGGATTTTGAGGGTCTTTCGTTAAATACGGAAGAACATAAAATGGGGATCAAAGGGAGCTCAACGCGCCAGGTTTTTTTTAATGATTGCAAAGTGCCGGTTGAAAACCTCCTTTCTGAAAGGCAAAACGGTTTTAAGATAGCCGTTAACATTCTTAATCTTGGCCGCATTAAATTAGGAGGTGGAACAGTTGGGGCCAGTAAGGATGTGATCACCTCATCGGTACGTTACGCCAATGAGCGGGAACAGTTCGGTCGCGCTATTTCCAAATACGGAGCGATAAAATATAAACTGGCCGAACAGGCCATCCGTACTTATGCTGCTGAATCGGCTGTGTACAGGGCCAGTCAGAACATGGAGGAGGCTACAGAAATGTTAATTGCATCGGGCATTGATGAAAACAAAGCCAAACTGAAAGGCACTGAGCAATTTGCCATCGAAGCTGCAATTTTAAAAGTTCATGCTTCTGAGGTTTTGGACTATGTAACCGATGAAGGTGTGCAGATCTATGGTGGTATGGGATATAGTGCCGAGGCACCGATGGACAGGTCGTACCGCGATTCAAGGATCAACCGGATCTTTGAGGGCACCAATGAAATCAACAGGTTGTTAACAGTTGATATGATGCTGAAGCGTGCTATGAAGGGCGAGCTCGACCTGATGGGACCGGCCCAGAAAGTAGCCGGTGAATTGGTAAGCATCCCTGATTTCGGCGCTGCTGAAGAGGAGGGTCTGTTCACTAAAGAGAAGAAATACATAGCCAATTTTAAAAAGGCCATATTGATGGTAGCCGGTGCGGCTGTTCAAAAACTAATGATGCAATTGAGCAAAGAGCAGGAAGTATTGATGAACCTGGCCGATATGCTGATAGAGCTGTATGTAAGCGAATCGCTGCAATTGAGGGTAGAGAAATTGGTTGGCTTAAGGGGCGAAGAAGCGTGTAAAGAACAATTGGACATGATGCGGGTGTACATCAATGACGCGGCCGAACATATTGCCAAATCGGGTAAAGAAGCACTGAACTCATTTGCCGAAGGCGATGAAAGAAGGATGATGCTCATGGGACTTAAGCGTTTCACCAAAACCGAAGATATTAATACTACCCAGGCACGCAGAAATGTCGCAGCCAAATTGATCTCCGAAAATAAATATTGTTTTTAGTGCTTCATTTAAGATAAAAAAAATCCCCTCTTGAGAGGGGGTGCGAAGGAACGAGTGATAGCAGGGGTGTGTTTATGCTGTATGCTTATCAAAGCAGAGACACACCCCTCCACCCCTCTCAAGAGGGGAATCGCACAATCCCCTGCCTTTTACGTTAACGGCAACAATCCCCTCGCTTATTTTTCAAATAACATCAACCTAAAAAACAAAATTCTGATAATGAAAATATTAGTGTGTATAAGCCAGGTGCCCGACACCAGCACCAAAATTGTATTAAAAAATAATAATACTTCTGTTAACAGCGATGGGGTTACTTATGTGATCAACCCGTATGATGAATGGTACGCGTTGATTAGGGCTATCGAATTAAAAGAAAGCGGTATCGCCACCGAAATTCATTTGATAACTGTAGGTAAGGCCGATGTTGAGCCCGTGATCAGGAAAGCGTTGGCGTTGGGTGGCGATGAAGCTATCCGTATTGATGCTGAGAGCAATGACCCTTATGAAACGGCTCATTATATAGCCGAATATGCCGCCGGGGTTGGTTATGACCTTATTTTATGCGGCAAAGAATCTATCGATTACAATAACGGAACTACAGGTGCCATGCTGGCCGAATTGCTTGATCTCGATTATATTGGTTTTGCAACCGGGATCAGCATAGAGGCCAATGCTGCTGTGGTAAATCGTGAAATAGAGGGCGGTGAAGAAACAGATGCCTGTAATTTACCGCTGGTTATTTCCTGCCAGAAAGGTGTTGCCGAAGCCCGCATTCCCAATATGCGCGGCATCATGGCAGCACGTACGCGTCCGTTAAAGGTCATTACGCCTTCAGGAATAGCTGCAGTAACCGAAATACTGTCGTATGAATTGCCGCCTGCCAAGGCCGGTATCAAGCTGGTAAGCCCGGATGATATGGATGAACTGGTAGAGCTGTTGCATACAGAGGCTAAGGTTATATAATGTCAATTATTATTAAATGTAGAGACGCATAATTGCGTCTCCCGAATGCAAATTATGGCAATTGAAAAAGATAAGTAAAGCCGCTTGTCCTGCGGGAGACGCAATTATGCGTCTCTACCCGAAAAACTTAAATAGTTTTTAAACAGTTAACTTCTAACTAAAAAAACAAAAAAATGTCTGTAATAGTATTGGTGGAACATACCGGAGGAATTATAAAAAAGCAAAGCTTTGAGGCTGTGCAATATGCCGCTCAAATAGCCCCAAAAATGGGCACTACGGTAACTGCCGTTGCTTTAGGCAGCGTTACCGAAGCTGAAATGGAAAACCTTGGCCAGTACGGTGCTCAAAAAGTGCTGCACGTTGCCGATAGCCGGTTGGACGAGTTACACTCAAGGGCATATGCCAGCGCGTTAATAGCCGCAGCACAAAAGGAGAATAGTAAAGTAGTTGTAACCCTTCATGATATCAGGGGCAGGGCGGTAGCGCCGCGGATAGCTGTAAAATTAAAAGCAGGCCTGGTAGCCGGGGCGCTTTCTTACCCCGATACGGAAAAAGGCTTTGTGGTCAAAAAAGCCGTGTTTTCGGGCAAGGCATTTGCGTATGTAAATATTTTAAGTGAGGTAAAGGTGATTATGCTGATGCCTAACACTTTCCCGGCGAAAAAGGAGGAGGGTAAGGCGATTGTTGAGCAATTGGATGTTAGCTTTAGCGAAAAGGATTTTGGCGTAAAAGTGAAATCGGTAAATAAAGTGACCGGCGAGGTGCCGCTTGCCGATGCCGAGCTGGTTGTTTCGGGAGGCAGGGGTTTAAAAGGCCCGGAAAACTGGGGCATACTGGAAGACCTGGCGAAAGAACTGGGCGCCGCTACGGCCTGCTCGCGCCCGGTAGCCGATTCGCACTGGCGACCGCATCACGAGCATGTGGGCCAAACAGGTGGCACCGTTCGCCCAAATCTGTATATCGCAGTGGGAATATCCGGGGCTATCCAGCACCTGGCCGGGGTTAACGGTTCAAAAACTATTGTAGTGATCAATAAAGATCCCGAAGCCCCATTTTTTAAAGCAGCCAATTATGGTGTAGTTGGTGACGCGTTGGAGATTCTGCCACGACTGACTGCTGCTGTAAAAAAGTTTAAGGAACATCATCAATAAATAATCAGGGCTATGGAGTTTTTTTATGAAGGACAGGTGCTGTGGTCGCAGATAGACTCGAACCAGCACATGCGGCATTCTGCATATGCCGATCTTGCAGCACAGGCACGCATCACCATGCTTGAAAGCCTGGGTTTAAAACTGCCTACACTTTATGAATACAAAATAGGGCCTGTATTATTCAGGGAAGAAATGATTTACCTGAGAGAGATCGGGATCAATGAGCAGATCAGGGTAACCTGCCAGCTTACCAAATCCAGGCCTGATGGTTCCCGCTGGGCAATCAGGCATGAGCTGTACCGGGGTGACGGTGTTAAAGCCGCAATCGTAAATGCCGAAGGTTCATGGATAGATATGGAAAAGCGTAAGCTGGCCGTATTGCCTTCAAAACTAAGCCAGATGTTTATGAAGGCGCCCCGGAGCAGTGATTATGTGGAAGAGGCCAATCCAGCCTGAAATAATTAAATAGTGTTGAATATCAGTTTATAAGCTTTGGGCTTTATGCCTTCTGTTTTTAGCTTTAAATAATTTATCTATGACCGATCTGAAAGGCACTTTTGAAAGGGCCGTTAAAGAGAGTAAGGAACTACCCTCAAAACCTGATAATGAAACATTATTACGCCTGTACAGTTTATATAAGCAAGCAACGGAAGGCGATATAAATACAGAAAACCCTCCGGGTATGTTTGATTTTGTAGCTAAAGCAAAATATGATGCCTGGCTAAAACAGAAGGGCACTACCGCCGATAATGCCATGCAGCAATATATCCAGCTTGTAACGCAATTATCAAATAAAACCAGCTAACTTTAATTCCGAAATATTGACAAATGTTTCCGCCGTTTAGACCTTTATAAAGCACCGCAGAAATAGATATTTGTTATTATAAACCATCCCGGTATCGGGGATATGATTAGAATCTATTAATTCACATAGATAATTAAATAATAATAACCAGGCTATTAGCTTTAAGCCTTGTGCATGCTGCTTTTAGCTTTATATAAACCATTTTATAATTCTACTCTGTCTCTTTTTAGGTGGCTTCCAATACCCGTATTGATATTGGGTAAGTGCGACAGATGACCTAAAAACCGACTTGTTTTTAACTATAAAAAACACCTAAGGCAATGTCAGCATCAAAAAAACATTTCACCCGTTTTGTATTAATCCTGCTAACCATTGTGGCGGCAAGCATCAACGCAAAAGCGCAAACCGATAAAATTGAAGGTTTATGGTACAACGATGTAAAAACCGCCAAAATCCAGATCACTAAAGAAAGCAACGGTAAATTTTATGGTAAGGTGGTATGGCTTAAGGAACCATTAAAAGATGGGAAGCCGAAAGTTGACGAAATGAATAGTGACGAAAAATTACGTTCAAGGCCGAGGCTGGGCTTACCCGTACTGGCTGATTTTGTGAAAGATGGGGATAACAAATACTCGGGCGGAACAATTTACGATCCTAATAACGGCAAAACGTACTCCTGTAAAATGACCTATAAAGGTAAAACCCTGGATATCCGCGGATACATTGGTATTTCGCTTTTCGGGCGGACAACAACCTGGTCGCGGGCAGAGTAAATTAAAGATAAAGAGTTTTAATAACACAAGCAGATACTAATGAATGCTAAACGAATTATAAAAAAGGTTGCAGTATTGGGGTCGGGAGTAATGGGCAGTCGTATCGCCTGTCACTTTGCAAATATCGGCGTACAGGTACTGTTGCTTGATATTGTACCCAAGGATGCTCCGGCAGATAAAAAAGCGCGGAATAAAATTGTTAATGACGCGCTGGACTTCGCGTTAAAGTCAAACCCTTCGCCCATCTATCTCAAATCTTTCGCAAAACGTATTACAACCGGCAATTTTGAAGATGATATGCCCAAAATTGCGGATTGCGACTGGGTTATAGAGGTAGTTGTGGAACGGTTGGATATTAAACAACATGTGTTTGAAACAGTAGAAAAGTACCGTAAACCCGGCACACTGATCACTTCCAATACATCCGGTATCCCAATACATTTAATGGCCGAAGGCAGGAGCGATGACTTTAAAAAATATTTCTGTGGAAGCCATTTCTTTAACCCTCCCCGGTATTTAAAATTACTGGAGATCATTCCCACAAAAGACACCTTAGCGGACGTTGTTGATTTTTTGATGGACTATGGCGCAAAATACCTGGGAAAAACCACAGTGTTAGCCAAAGATACGCCGGCATTTATCGGTAACCGTATCGGGGTTTTCAGCATCATGAGTGTGCTGCATTATGTGGAGCAAACCGGTATGACGGTTGAAGAGGTTGATAAACTGACAGGGCCTGTAATAGGTCACCCAAAATCGGCCACCTTCCGCACCAATGATGTGGTGGGTTTAGATACGATGGTACATGTTGCCAACGGTCTTTACAAAAACGCACCCGATGATGAGGCAAGGGAGTTATTCAAAATTCCTTCATTTGTTGAGGGAATGCTAAAAAATAACTGGCTGGGCAGTAAAACCGGGCAGGGTTTTTATAAAAAAGAAAAAGGCGAAGGTGGAAACCAGTTTTATGCGCTCGATCTGAAAATGCTTGATTACAAGCCCTCTCAAAAAGTAAAATTTGCCTCGCTGGAAACTACAAAGGCGGTTGATAACTTAAAAGATAGGCTCAGGATCCTGGTTGCAGCAAAAGACAAAGCCGGTGATTTTTACAGGGCTACCTTTTATCAGTTATTTGCCTATGCCAGTAACCGCATCCCCGAAATAGCCGACGAACTTTATAAAATAGACGCAGCCACCAATGCGGGCTTCGGCTGGGAACTGGGCCCATTTGAAAAATGGGACGCGCTTGGTGTTGAGGATACGGTAAAAGCCATGGAAGCGGCAGGGCACAAACCGGCCCAATGGGTATATGATATGCTTGCGGCGGGTGCAAAAAGCTTTTATAAAATAGAAGATGGCAAACGCCTGTATTATGATATTCCGTCGAAAAGCTACAAGGTGATTCCTGGTACCGAAGGCCTTATTTTGCTCGGTAATATCCGGGAAACAAATACGGTGTGGAAAAATAGCGGTACTACCATTACCGATATTGGTGATGGTATCCTGAACCTTGAGTTTCATACCAAAATGAATACAATAGGCGGTGAGGTGATTGAAGGCATCAATAAAGCCATCACCCTTGCCGAGGCAAGCTATAAAGGCTTAGTTATATCAAACGAGGGCGCAAATTTTAGCGCAGGGGCCAATGTGGGTATGATATTTATGATGGCCGTTGAGCAGGAGTTTGACGAGCTCAATATGGTGATCAAGGCTTTCCAGAACACGATGATGAGGATCCGTTATTCATCAGTTCCAGTGGTTATAGCACCTCATCAAATGGCCCTGGGTGGCGGCTGCGAAATGTGCCTGCATGCCGATAAGGTAGTGGCACATGCCGAGCTATACATGGGTTTGGTTGAGTTTGGTGTTGGCTTGATTCCCGGAGGCGGGGGCACAAAGGAATTTGCCCTGCGCCTTTCAGACGAACTACAGGAAGGTGACGTAGAACTCAATAATTTCCGCGACCGTTTTTTAACCATCGGCCAGGCCAAAGTATCTACTTCGGCTTATGAGGCTTTTGAATTTGGCTATCTTAAAAAGGGCAGGGACATAGTGGTAGTATCGCGCGAGAGGCTCCTTGCCGAAGCTAAACAGCAATGCCTGCAGATGGCGAACGAAGGGTACATACAGCCTATTCCGCGCGGTGATATCAGGGTACTGGGTAAGCAGGCCCTGGGTTTAGGTTATGTAGGGGCCAATACTATGTACAGCGGTAATTACATCAGCGAGCACGATGTGAAAATTTCGCAAAAGCTGGCTTATGTGCTTTCGGGCGGTGATCTGTCCCAGCCTTCCATAGTGAGCGAGGAATATTTGCTGGGGTTGGAACGTGAAGCCTTTGTTTCGCTTTGTACCGAAAAGAAAACGCTTGAACGGATCCAATCGATTTTAACCGGTGGTAAAGTGTTAAGGAACTAAATTTTTTAAGTATAAATCTCAATAAAATGAACGCATATATAGTGGCAGCCAGCCGCAGCGCTGTTGGAAAAGCTACCCGGGGCGGGTTTAGGTTTACCCGTCCGGATACGCTTGCGGCGGATGTGATCAGGCATCTGCTGGCATCAGTGCCTAATGTTGATAAAGAGCAGATTGATGATGTAATTGTAGGCAATGCTACACCCGAAGCCGAACAGGGATTGAATGTTGCGAGACTGATTTCATTAATGGCGCTTGATACCGATAAAGTACCCGGCATGACGGTGAACCGTTATTGCTCATCGGGACTGGAAACAATTGCCATAGCATCAGCAAAAATACACAGCGGTATTGCCGATTGTATTATCGCGGGTGGTGTGGAAAGCATGAGCCTGATCCCGATGGGGGGCTGGCGCATTGTGCCTAACGCCGATATTGCCCTTGCACATCCCGATTATTACTGGGGCATGGGCCTCACTGCCGAAGCTGTAGCTAAAGAATATCATATCGGCCGCGAAGAGCAGGATCAGTTTGCTTACAATTCGCATCAAAAAGCCATCAATGCTATTAAAGAAGGCAAGTTTAAAGAAGAAATAGCGCCGGTAAATATTGTGGAAACCTATGTAGATGAGAGCGGCAAAAAAGCGAAAAGGGAATTTAAGGTAGATACAGATGAAGGTCCGCGCAGCGATACCTCAATTGACGCGCTGGCAAAGCTTAAACCGGTATTTGATGTAAAGGGCGTGGTAACTGCAGGCAATTCGTCACAAACCAGTGATGGGGCGGCTTTTGTGATGGTGGTTAGCAAACGTTTTATGAAACAGAACAACCTTAAACCCATAGCCCGGCTGGTTAATTACGCCGTTGCAGGTGTGCCGCCGCGGATCATGGGGATAGGCCCGCTGGTGGCTATCCCCAAAGTGTTAAAAATGGCAGGGATGAAACAGCAGGATATTGATCTGATAGAATTGAATGAAGCTTTTGCTTCACAATCACTGGCGATAATAAAGGGGCTGGAGCTTAATCCCGAAATTGTAAATGTAAACGGAGGGGCTATATCGCTCGGCCATCCGCTTGGTTGTACCGGGGCCAAACTTTCTGTTCAGCTTTTTAACGAATTGAAAAGGCGCGAAAAAAAGTATGGCATGGTTACCATGTGTGTAGGCACCGGGCAGGGCGCGGCGGGTGTATTTGAACTGTTGTAGGAATTTACCTTTATCTAAACCATTGCAAGCATGGAAAAGGCGACAAGATTGTTTGATTGCATGATTACCCAGGCTAAGGAGCCTAAGGTGGATCTTTTGAATGCGAAGGAGAATGGTTCCTGGAGGTCATACAGCACCCAAGAAGTGCATGCCATGATCAACCAGCTATCCGCAGCCTTGTTGGCCCTGGGCGTTTCGGGCGGTGACGGCACTACCGAAGGCCGCGATAAAATAGGTTTGATAAGCAACGGCAGACCCGAGTGGATCATAACCGATCTGGCAGTACAGCAAACGGGAGCCATACTGGTCCCGCTATACCCTAATACAGGGACTAAAGAAATTGAGCAGATCCTGAACGAGGCCGAAGTGAAATATGTATTTGTAAGCAGCAAAGATTTATGCGATAAGGTTAAGGAAGTTCATTTAAATATACCCTCGTTAAAAGGCATATTTACTTTCGATAACATCGACGGCTGTGATTATTGGGGCACATTGCTTAAGCCTTTGCAAGAAGGTTATCAGCAAAAAATGCAGCAGATCAATGATCAGATTACTGAAGACGATGTGGCAACCATCATTTATACTTCGGGCACTACGGGCCGGCCAAAAGGGGTAATGATTACACATAAAAACATCATGACCAATGCCTCGGCATCCGGCGACATTCTCAGCCGGATCCCCGTTACAGAAAAGCGCGCTTTGAGCTTTTTGCCGCTGAACCACATTTTTGAAAAGATGTGTACCTATGTTTATCTGTACTACGGTTTTTCTATTTATTACGCCGAAAGTATGGACACCATCGGCGCAAATATGAAAGAGGTAAAGCCGTCCCTTTTTACCGCGGTTCCCCGCTTGCTCGAAAAAGTATTTGAGAAAATTATGGTGCAGGGGCAGAAACTAACCGGTATTAAAAGGAAGATCTTTTTCTGGTCGGTAAAACTGGCCGAAGCTTATGAAATTAATAATACCAGTCTGCGGTATAAGATCAAACTGGCCATAGCCGATAAATTGGTTTACAGCAAATGGCGTGCTGCTATAGGCGGAAATATAAAAGCCATCGTAGTCGGCAGTTCGGCCTGCCCCATTAAGCTGGAAAGAATTTTTACCGCTGCCGATATTGTTATTATGGAAGGTTATGGGCTTACCGAAACATCGCCTGTAATTGCTGTTAACTGTTATGAAAAAAGCGGAAGGAAATTTGGCACCGTAGGTCGTTTGCTGAGCGGTGTACAGGTGAAGATAGCCGCTGATGGCGAGATCCTCTGCAAAGGCCCGAATGTGATGCTGGGCTATTATAAAAACCCTGAACTAACGGCAGATGTACTGGAAGACGGCTGGTTCCATACCGGGGATATAGGCGAACTGGACCGGGATGGGTTCCTGAAAATAACGGATCGGAAAAAAGAGATCTTTAAAACTTCGGGCGGTAAATACGTGGCCCCGCTACCCATCGAAAATAAGATGAAGGAAAATTATTTTATTGAGCAGATGATGGTTGTTGGTGCGGAAAAGAAATTTGTCGCGGCGCTCATTGTACCATCCTACACTCATTTAAAGCCTTGGTGTAAGGACAATGACATCACTTTTTCATCCAATAGTGAATTGGTTAAAAATGCGAAGGTTATTGAGCTTTATCAATCCATTATCAATAACTATAATCCCGAATTTAACCATGTTGAACAGGTGAAGAAGATCACCTTGCTTCCTAATGAATGGTCGATAGATAGCGGTGAGCTTACCCCAACAGGTAAAATGAAACGGAAAGTGATCACCGAAAAATACAAAACCGAAATAGATAAAATGTATCCCTGCGAAGTAAGCGAAGATCCAACCCTTGTAAATTAACCGATGAATACATTTCAAACAACAATACAAGGGCGGTTGATAGTGATTTCGCTCGATAGGGGGAGGTCGAACGCCATCAATCATGAAATGGTTAAAGAGCTGACCTCTTGTATCAAAACGCTGGAGCATGATGATAACGTAGGCGGGGTTATTTTAACCGGCAAGGAAGGTTTTTTCTCGTCGGGGATCGACCTGATTGAGGCTTATGATTATGATGAGGCACAAAGCCGCGAGTTTTGGGTGGATTTTTTAGCCCTGCAAAGTGCCTTGGCTGGTTTCAGGAAACCTTTGGTAGCTGCCATTAGCGGTCACAGCCCGGCGGGCGGCTGCATATTAGCTATTTGCTGCGATTATCGGGTGATGATTGAAGGAGCATTTATCATCGGCTTAAATGAAGTTCCGGTTGGTATTATCGTTCCTGATAGTGTTTTTAGCTTATATGCATTTTGGCTTGGCCAGCGTAAAGCTTATCAATATTTGATGGAAGGGAAGCTGCTTAAGGTAAACGAAGCTTTAGAAGCCGGGCTTATCGATGACGTTGTTTCACCGGATAGGTTAATGAACGCTGCAATAGAAAAGGTGACAGCCTTTATGAAACTGAACCCGGTTACCTGGACGGAAAGTAAATTGAATTTGCGAAAGGAGTTGATAGGGAAACTCAAAGCCGACCAAACCGATACCCTGGACAAAATGCTGAAGCAATGGTGGGCACCCGAAACCAGGCAAGGTCTTCAAATGATGATCCAAAATTTAAAATCAAAAAATACAGATGTTAAATAATTGACGATGACAGATCCTAAAATTTCAAATGATGCTGCAAATCCAAACGCCGCGACTGCCGGTGGAATGTTAAGAGATGACGCTTTAAAAGGAAAAACCATCATTGTAACGGGCGGCGGAACAGGTTTAGGCAAGGCCATGGGGACTTACTTTTTGCATTTGGGTGCTAACCTGGTAATTACCAGTCGCAAATTGGATGTGCTGCAACAAACTGCAGCCGAAATGGAAGCCGAAACCGGGCGTAAAGTATTGCCAATAGCCTGCGACGTGCGGAAGTACGACCAGGTTGAAGCAATGTTGCAGCAAGCTATTGAAACATTTGGGCAGGTTGATGCACTATTGAATAACGCGGCAGGTAATTTTATTTCGCCTACGGAGCGTTTATCGGCAAACGCGTTTTCGGCTATCATTGATATTGTTTTAAAAGGTTCGGCCAATTGTTCGCTGGCTTTGGGCAAATATTGGATCAGAGAGAAAATGCCCGGAAACATCCTGAATATCATAACCACTTATGCTTTTACAGGTTCGGCTTATGTTGTGCCCTCGGCCTGTGCAAAAGGCGGTGTGCTGGCCATGACCAGATCCTTAGCCGTTGAGTGGGGCAGGCATGGCATCCGTGCCAATGCCATTGCGCCGGGGCCCTTTCCTACCAAAGGCGCATGGGAAAGATTATTGCCCGGAGATATGGCCCAAAAGTTTGATTTCAAAAACAGGGTGCCGCTTAAACGTGTAGGCGAACACCAGGAGCTGGCTAACCTGGCCGCTTTTTTGGTATCCGATTATTCAGGATACATTAATGGCGAGGTGATTACCATCGATGGGGGAGAGTGGCTGCAGGGTGCCGGTCAGTTCAGCGGGCTCGAAATGATACCAGATGAAATGTGGGATGATATTGAGAAGGCTACGAGGTCGGCGTAGGGTGGTCGGTAGTTAATAAATAGATTTTTTCAAAAAAACTCCGTGTAATTTGTTAATTGCTCCCAATATATTTCTTCATGCAAGTATGTTAGGTAATGTTTGTCAACTTGGAAAAGTTTAGGGTAATGGCTAAGTTTATAGTCACCAAGCTAAATCACATGAGAAAAACTTTACTCTTAATCTTTTTATGTATTCCGCAATTATTATTGGCTCAAATTCCGGGCGGCAAGTGGGATGGCCCCTTGATTACGAAATACGGCACATTTCACAAGGGAGATACGCTAAAAGTGGGTTTGGGTTCTGATCCGAATGGCGATTTTAAATTTATCTATCAACCTGCAAACGATTTGCTTGGAACTGATCAAGTGAACTTCCAAAAAATGTATGCAAGTACAAGGCTTATCGTAAAATATTTTAAAGAATGGGAATCTCACAAATTCGGGCTTAAACAATTTACCGTTGTAAGTTTCCCGTCAAGAAATGGTGTAGTCGAATTAGAAGCAGCTATCGAAGCTGGAGAGATAATCGTGCCAAATTTCAAGCCTAAACAATTAAATCAGGTCCCACAATTCAGTGTCGCCGACGAGTTAACAAAACTTAAAAGACTATTGGACGATGGTGTTTTAACGAAAGATGAATACGAATCGCAAAAGAAAAAGTTATTGGGAAATTAAAAAATCCAGTCTTTTTAACAGCTCATTCTAACAATGAAAAAGCCCGCCGCTCAACGGAAGACTTTCCAAAACAAGTTTTCCTACAAGGGCTCGAACCTCAATCTTCAAACATAGTGGCAAAACCTTTCAGATCATCTAAAAATTGGTTCGTGGGAGTGTCGGGCTTGCGTACTATTTTGGGTAAGTTGTCAACTCAACTGACAACTTTTTTCTATGGAATGAACTTTAGCTCCTCACACGCGCCTTACTTTTCCCTGTTACATCAATTCGGTTTGATCGGTGCTCAATTGAAAATGATAACCTTTTTTAATTGAGATTTTTCTCGTTTTTATTTGAATTATATACTTGTTATACAGGCGTTTGTATTTATTTGTTGTGAGATTTTTTGTGGATGCCGGTCGCGATTGTGTATTGGGGATTACTAACTTTCTAATTTCACAACGTACCAATTTGCGCTTTGCCAATACCTGGCGGCCATCAAAATCTCACTTTATGAAAACAGAAAACCGGGCTCATTCGCCGCCTTAATGGCACTCATTTTCGTCGTGGCCGGAGACCTTATTGCGCGGCCAATTAACCTCAAAAATCAATCTATAATTTCTTTTTATGTACAAGAAACTTTTACTCAGGCTAAGTGCCATAGTGCTCTGTTGTATTTTTACCGGGACGGCGCTGGCACAAAACAGAACTATATCCGGTACTGTTACGGATGCTGCCGACGGTTCGCCTTTACCAGGCGTAAGTGTTGTGGTAACCGGGATGTCGGTAGGTACTACATCTAATGCTAAGGGCGTTTATACGCTTAGCGTTCCCGCATCTGCTAAAACGATCTCTTTTTCATATATCGGCTACACATCCAAACAAATGCCGTTAACTGCCGACGCCACATTAAACGTAGCCCTTTCTGCGGCAAATAATTCATTGCAGGAGGTGGTTGTTGTAAGCGTTGGCTATGGCACGCTTGATAAACGTGAAGTATCGAGCGCTATTACACACGTTTCCTCAAAAGATCTGCTTCCGGTAGCCTCAAACAGCCCCCTAATGTCGTTACAGGGAAAGGTTGCAGGACTTAGTATTACCAATACTTCCGGTGCAGATCCCAATTCATCGCCCAGTGTTCAGTTGCGGGGCGTTTCATCGCGTAACGCGGGTTTAGGGCCGTTGTATGTGGTGAATGGTGTGCCCGGCGGCAACATTGATAATATCAACCAAAATGATATTGAAAGTATCGATGTGCTTAAAGGCGGTGCCGCGTCGGCTATTTACGGTACACGCGGAAGCAACGGCGTTATCATCATCACCACAAAAAAAGGCTCATCGCAGGCGCGTACGTTTTATGAAGGTTATGCCAGTTTTGACTATTTAACTAATCAACTGCAAAACCTTACACCCGAACAGTTTATTGCCGACAGGGTAAAAAATAGTCAGGGACAGGATTACGGCGCTAAAACAAACTGGATGGATGCGGTTACCAATTCGCCGGCATTTGCTCAAAAACATACGGTTCAATTGTCGGGTGGTTCTGGTAAAACGAATTACTTCGCATCGGCCGACTACCGCAATGCGGATGGAATTGACCTGCGGGCGCATAAAAAGGAATATGGCGCGAGGATCAACGTAAACCATACATCAGACAATGGCGTTTTCGTGGCTTCCTTGAATATCGCGCCCAGGTATATGAATACCAAAAACTCTGATCAGGGTAATTTCAACAACGCGCTCACTTTAAACCCGACTTATCCAATTTACGATAACCCAGGAAGGTACAACTATATCAATACCGGCTTTTTCTCCAATAACCCGGTTGAGAACGCTAATGTGATCAAATCTGAAGCGCAAATCAAAGAAATGGATCTTAACGGATCGTTAAAGGTAAATATTCTTAAAAGCCTGAGCACAACGGTAACGATATCTGAAATCAGTAAATCGACCAGGAGTTTCAATTTTACCCCTTCAACATTATCATCCATTTTGCACGCGGGCAAAATAACCCAAACCAATTTCGCATCGCAGCGGCAGGAAGAGAATGACCAGAAAAACGTGGAATGGACAGGAAATTATTCGCTCAATCTCGGTCAACATCACCTCAAAGCCTTAGGCGGTTATTCATATACCCTTTACAACTATAATACCTTTTACGCCCAGAATTATGATTTTCCATTCGATTCATACCTGTGGAACAATCTTGGCTCGGGTTTATACAACGGTGGTGCCGCCGGGCAGGGCCAATCTGCCGTAAGTTCAACGCAGAATGGCTCAACATTGATCTCATTCTTCGGTCGTTTGAATTATGATTTTAACAATCGTTATATTCTTACGGCAAGCTTGCGCAGGGAAGGATCGTCCAAATTTGGTATAAAAAACAAATGGGGTAATTTTCCTGCAGCTTCGGCTGCCTGGCGTGTATCCGAAGAAAGTTTCATGAAAGGCGCGCTGCCATGGGTAAACGATCTTAAACTACGTGCAGATTACGGCGTTACAGGTAACCAGGATTTCGATAGTTATCTTTCATTGCTGCTATATGGTGGTGCGGGCTATTTTCCGTACAACGGCCAAACTTACCAGGTTTATGGCCCTACATCAAACGTAAACCCCGATTTAAAATGGGAGAAATCGATCAATTTTAACGCTGGTATTGATTTTTCTATCCTGGATAACCGCATCTCTGGTTCACTTGATTATTACATCCGCAAAAACAAGGATTTGCTTGGTTATTATAACGTGCCCTTGCCGCCAAACTCCCAATCGCAAACCTTTGCCAACGTAGGTACTATGAAAAACTACGGCCTGGAATTGGCGTTGAATGGCAGCGTAATCAGTCAGCCGGATTTCAGTTATAACATAACCGCGGCGTTGGCTTATAACCGTAACAAGTTCATTTCCTTCTCTAACGATGTTTACAAAGGCGCGCCATTTGTTGAATTGGCCGGTTTGCCTGCTCCGGGATCGCCGGGTAATATACAGCGTATCCAGGAAGGACGTAGCATTGGCGAGTTTTATACGCTGCGCTCGGCAGGGGTGAATAAGGATGGGGCTTTGCAGGTTTATAAAAAAGATGGCACCATAGTTCAGGCCAACCAGGCATCATCAGATGATAAACAATTTGTAGGGAACGGTTTACCAAAGTTTATCGGTTCCATTGGCAATACTTTCAGGTACAAAAGGTTTGATCTGGGGATTTTTCTACGCGGCACATTTGGTTATAAAATATTCAATACCGCGGCTTTCTACATAGGTACGCCATCAAGCCAAAGCGATGCTAACGTGCTGCGATCGGCCTATGATGGTAAAAGTAAATACTCGTTGTTAACTAATTCGGCAACAACAGCTATCGCTTCCGATTATTTCCTGGAAAATGGCTCGTTCGTAAAAATAGATAACGTGGCTTTAGGTTATACCCAGCCGTTTAAAACCAAATACCTTAAATCAATACGTATTTACGCCACCGGCAGAAACCTGCACACCTTTACAAGCTTTACCGGCGGCGATCCTGACCTGGTACAGGTTAACGGACTTACCCCGGGCGTGAACACCTCGCTTAATTATTATCCGGCTACACTTCAACTAATCCTTGGCCTGCAGGCAACCTTTTAAAATTGAAAAGACATGAAAAAATATAAAGTATATATCAGCGGTATTTTACTGTCGGCCATGCTGACTGCCAGCTGTACAAAACTCGACGAGCACGTGTATGATAAGGTAGATGCCGCGAGTTTTCTGAGCAGGAGGGATGATGTGATCAGGGATTTTTTACGCCCATTTGAACACGCGTACTGGAGTATCCAGGGCAACGATGTTTATGCTGCAGGCGAAGATTGTACCGACGAGATGGCTACCTACAACCGCCAGGGCGATTGGCAGGATGGTGGCTACTATCAACGTATGCATTACCATACCTGGACTATTACAGATGGCTTTACAAGCGGTGCATGGACAAACTTTTACCAGGGCATTGTGCTGGCAACCAACTCGCTTACCGATATGGAAGGCATCAAAGACCCGGCAAAACTCAGTGTTACCGATGCAGAATTAACCGATTTTAAATCAGAACTGCATACCTTACGGGCTTGGTTTTATTTACGGGCATTTGATTTTTATCGCAATATTGAAATTGTTACCGATGTAAAAACAGCTACACACGGTAACCCGCAATCTACCCCGCAGGAAATGTTTAATTACATCGAATCGGAATTGAAAGGCGCTATCGATGGATTGCCCACCCGGCAACAGCTTGGAGCAGCAGGTATAGGGCGCTGGACCAAAGCTGGTGCTGCATCATTGCTGGCCCGACTTTATCTCAACGCCAAAGTTTATACCGGTACCGATAAATATGCCGAA
Organism: Mucilaginibacter rubeus; assembly: GCF_014643835.1. Lineage (GTDB taxonomy): Bacteria > Bacteroidota > Bacteroidia > Sphingobacteriales > Sphingobacteriaceae > Mucilaginibacter > Mucilaginibacter rubeus. Next base: position 648,617 of record NZ_BMKD01000003.1, read on the forward strand.
TGCGAAGCTGTTTGCCGTGACATCATTAGCGGTAAATATGGCGCTTATCAACTTGATACGCGATGGGATGCCCCTTTCGATTATACCAACACCACATTAAACTCGGAAGTGATCTACGGTTTTCCAGGCTCACTGGCGCGCACACACTGGCAGTACGATGGCGGGATGTTTTTTTGGGGAATGACTTACGACGCAGCTCCGCTATACTGCGGATTTACAGATTTCGGGCAGGCTAACCCGCGCTATGCATTACAACCCGGGCACGATATAGATAGCGTTGAGTACGCTTTCCAGTTGGGCAAACCTTATGTTAAATTTCATAAATACCCCGATGACCTGCGGTTAAAGAAATATAAAAACCTGGGCAACAGTACTCGCGAGGGTATGTTTTTATATGGCTATCTGCCTTATACGCATTTGGTAAACGGTGTAAGCCGTACCGATACTGTTAAAGGCAATAAAGGCCCTTATCCACTTTACATCCGCGACCAGGTGGGAATGTTCCTCGGCGCAAAACCGGGAACCAAAATTGCAGATAAGGAGTCGGATATGAATCATGCCGACCATAACTCCGGCATTTTCATGGTGAAATATCCTATTTATCCAACACCAGATCCTAACAGGATCACTTCAGCTTACGCGGAGATCAGGTTATCAGAAATTTATTATACCCTGGCCGAGTGCCGTTATAGGGCGGGTGATAAAGCCAGTGCCGCCAATTATCTGAACCAGGTAAGGCGACGCAACTATCCTGATGGGTCTTCAAGCCTTTATAAACCGGATGGTAGCCAGCTCACCGACCAGGAAATGCTTGACGAGTGGGGCCGGGAATTTCTTGGTGAAAACCGGAGACGTACCGACCTGATCCGTTGGGGAGTGTTCAACACCGGTACCTGGTGGGATAAGAAACCTGATGGAGACAAGCATACCGAGATATTTCCTATCGGGCGGGATATTATGAACGTTAATCCGCAATTCAAACAAAACCCCGGCTATTAAGCGGTTGGTTTAACCCATAGCCACCGGATATTTCAGGATCCGGTGGCTGTTTGCTTTGGCACCTTAGGTCAATAACGATGCACCGACAGGTTGCAGATCATCTATAAATTTGATCTCCATTATTTTTCGCTCAAAATCCTCGGCAGGTACCATTGCCTTTACTTTTACCCGGTTTTTGTAGGTGTACACGGTGCTTACGCTATAATCAAGTATTTGGGCAATAGTTTCTAATTCGCTTACCCCCAGGCGCATCAAAGCAAAGATCCGGAGGGTGGCATTCAGCATTTCACCGCTTTTAGGCCAGATCTGGTCTTCGGTTTTTAACAGGGCATTGAAAGATGTTATAAAATTTGGGAAGAGCGTTAAAAACATGGTATCCAGAGTGTCATACAATTGATCTTTTTCTTTGTCTACCTGTACTTTGTCAAGCACCGCGTTGGCTTCATTGTATTTGCCAAGCTTAATGTTGTGCTGCGTACGGCGTTTAACTTTATCAAGTGTTTCGATATAAGATGAACAGGTTTTAAAAAACAAGCCAATAAATTCTTCTTTAATTCTTGATGATTCCCAGAGCTTGTCGTTAATGCTTTTTAGGTCGTTGTTAATTTCCTTAATTACACGCTCGTTATTTTTAATGCGTTCAATCTGCTTCCGGTAAATCACCAGTAAAAAGAAAAGTACTACAGCAACAATCAAAAATATCAGGAAGCCTATCAGTAATTTATCCCTTTCGTGTTGTTTCTGGTCGATAACCTTACCGGCAACAAGTGGTAATATGGATTCTATCTGCACCTCCCGGCTCCGGGCTCCGTAAAACTTTGCATTTTTTACAGCGTGCTGCATCATAATATATGCGTCTTCGGTTTTGCTCCGCTTAAACAGTTCCTGCCCCAGCAGAAATATCGCCAGTGTTTCTTTGGTTGACGATCGAATATCGTTTATCGCGGCAAGTGCCAGGAACAAGATCCGGTTATCGCCGGTGTAGGCAAAACTGAGCCTGGTGGCAACCATCGCCACTTTGTGTTCGGGCAGGTTCTCACTAATGATAAAGTCATAGTAAAAATCGGGGGTTAGTTTTTTGTCCCTGATCGAGTCGGGTTGAAATGCCATGTTGATGGTTTTTTCAAACTCATTTGATGGCGTTGCGACCTCGGCATTTTTAAAATCTTCTTCAGATCGCTGGCGATAGATCTTCGAGAAATAAGCGTCATCATCATAATCACCAATCCCCGCGTTTAGCCTTGCGCGGAGGTTAAAATAATCTGCTTTCAACGAATCGGATAAGCCATGAATATTAATGGCCTCAACAGCATCAAAAGCCTCTTTATAAAAACCGGAGTTAAGCAACGTGCTGCCGAGCTGTACCTGGCTCCTGATTAGTTTGTTGGTATTGTTAAACTTTTCTGAAAGGGTGATCATCTTCCTCGCGTACATAAATGCCGAATCAAACTTAAAGGAATGGTATTCATCAAAAATCTGGCTGCAAAGGGCGTATTGGGCATTAAAGTTCTTTTTGTCGCTGAGGTTAAGCTGAATGCGGAGCTGTTTTATGCGGTCTTCTTTTTTAAGATCGTACGAGTTCTCTTTTTCGAGTTCAGATTTCAGAACAGCTAATATTTTATCAGATCTCAGTTCCTGCGAATAACAGCGAACTACCAGGGATAATGAGATAATAACAAGCAGTAAATTTTTCTTCATTTTCAACTATATAAATTTGAATGATTTCGGCAGATGTTGTGTTTGCATGATAATATACTAAGGCGGCAAAAACCAATTTCGAAAACAAAAGAGGGATGCTTTATGCAAACGGGGATAAAATTACATCTAAAATTTACAAGCTCTGTTTTAAGGAAAGGGATATTCGCTCGAAAAACGCGGTTTTTTAAGCTATGCATTGGCTGGTTGCGCGATTTTTATGAGATTTTTTTCATGCGGGTTCTATTTAAATGGCTGAATATTAAATTGTTGATTAAATATGTCGCTGGATTTTTCGACCTGTAGAAACAACTTGTTGCTCACGGTGCTGCCTTCATGTTTTACTTTGATCCTGTAATGTTCAGGATTAAAATTCATCAACTAAAACTTTATATGACAACCTCTATCAGGTATTATCTGATTCTCTTTTTTCTGCTGGTCTTTTCTTCGGTCGATGCAAAAAATATCCCTATCCGGCAATCGGGCCTCATCGGCAAATCCATTGTCGAATTTGTTCCTGAAGGTTTCAATCAATCTAAAGTTCCATCTCTGATGCTCCAAAGGGAACCTTCTATTAAAAAAGCTGTTCCGGCAGGATGGCGTATTTTTCCTGAGTTTAATTTGAATGAGGGGAAGGCAAGCGCTGTTGTTCATTTGGAGGGCGACATTAGCCTATATGGCGGTGGAGAAGTCACTGGCCCGCTATTAAGGAACGGCCAAACTATAAAACTTTGGAATACCGATAACGGTGCTTATGGCACAGATAATGGAAAACGCCTTTATCAAACCCATCCCTGGGTAATGGGTGTACGGAAAGACGGCACCGCTTTCGGAATTCTTTTTGATAGCTATTGGAAAGCGGAGCTGAAAACGGATTCGAAAGAAATAACCTACAATACCGAAGGTCCGTTATTTCGTGTCTTTGTGATCGATCGTCAATCACCGCAAGAGGTGGTTAAGGGGCTGGCCGAAATGACCGGCACTATAGAAATGCCGCCAAGGTGGGCTTTAGGTTATCAGCAGTGCCGTTTTTCATACGTTTCAGAGCAACGTGTGAGGGAAATAGCCAACACCTTCAGGGAAAAGCAAATACCTTGCGATGCCATTTGGATGGATATTGATTACATGGAAGGTTTCCGTGTTTTTACCTTCAATAAAAATAATTTTCCAAATCCTAAGCAACTGAACGATGATCTGCATGCCAAAGGTTTTCATTCTGTTTTTATGATAGATCCAGGTGTTAAGGCTGATAGTGCATATGCGGTTTATCAATCCGGATCAGCCAACGATATTTGGGTTAAAGACGCTGGCGGCAGGGAATATCACGGCAAAGTTTGGCCTGGCGATTGTGCTTTCCCTGATTTTACCATGCCTGCAGCGCGTAGCTGGTGGGCGGATTTGTATCATCAATTTATGGCTACCGGGGTTGACGGTGTATGGAACGATATGAACGAGCCGGCAGTAAATGACGAGGCTTTACCGAAAGAGCAGAGATTAGGTACCATGCCTTATAATAACCAACACAGGGGTGGAGATGCACTCCCCACCGGGCCGCATTTGTTATACCATAACGCTTATGGGCGGTTGATGGTTCAGGCTACCCGACAGGGTGTGATGGAGGCCAATCCAAATAAGCGGCCATTTATTTTAACAAGAGCCAATTTGCTGGGTGGCCAGCGCTTCGCCGCAACCTGGACGGGAGATAATTTAGCCGACGAACGGTTTATGAAAGTATCAGTACCGATGTCCCTTACCCTTGGTTTGTCAGGTCAGCCTTTCAGTGGGCCCGATATTGGCGGCTTTTTGGGTAATACCAGTCCTGATCTGTGGGCCAAATGGCTCGGCTTCGGTGTGTTTTTGCCGTTTGCCCGCGGGCACGCCTGCGCGGGTACTAATAACAAAGAGCCATGGGCATTTGGCGATGCCGTTGAAACAACTTCGAAGATAGCCATTAGTCGTCGGTATCGCTTATTGCCATTGTTTTATACGCTGTTTTACAATGCCCACAAAACAGGCTTGCCGGTAATGCAACCATCTTTTTTTGCCGATCCGAAAGATTTAAGTTTAAGAAGTGAAGAGCAGTCATTTTTATTAGGCAACAACCTTCTGGTAGTTCCATCTTTTGCTAAAGATATCAAACTGCCTGCCGGAAAATGGGAGAAGGTAACGCTTGTTGATGGCGAAGAATCAGATCCTTATCAGGCTAAATTATTGCTGAAAAGCGGTGCTATTATTCCTGCCGGAAACGTTATCCAAAATACAGGTGAGAAATCGTTGAACACTTTAACGCTATATATTAATCCAGATGCAAAAGGCAACGCTACGGGCGAACTTTACTGGGATAGGGGCGAAGGTTGGGAATTTAAGAAAAAGCAGTACAGCAAAATCAAATTCAAGGCAACAAAAAGCGGCCACGAAATCATGTTGCGTGTGGTTGCCCGGGAGGGCAATTATCCCATTAATAAGGAGGTTGCCCATTTAAAAGTTGTCGTCCTTAAAGATGGCAAAGAATATTTTGGAGCAGGCAATTTGAAAAAGGGCGTTTCTGTGCAAATGTAAACGTTTCTGGCGACTGCAAACCCCGGTAGTTCAAGTTGTGGAACAACCGGCAATTCTGGCAGCTGCAAAAAAACGGGTCAACTATTATCTGCCAAACGTGTAATTATTAAAATGATAGCGGATAACAGTAAGTTGTCAATTAAAAGATTTCCTGAATTCCAGCGGCGAGAGATTCGTCCTGGTCTTAAATAGCTTACTGAACGACTGTGAATGCTCAAAACCTAAAGCATAGGCCACCTCGCTGACCGACAGGTTGGTGGTGGACAATTTTTCCTTCGCTTTTTCAATGAGATGGTCATGAATGTGCTGCTGGGCGCTTTGTCCGGTCAGTGATCGCAGCATGTCACTCAGGTAGTTAGGCGAAAGGTTCAGTTTTTCGGCCAGATACGCAACAGTAGGGATGCCGCGGCTCAACGTCAGTTCATCATTGAAATACGCATCCAGGGTTTCCTCCAACCGTTGCAGGATATCGGTGCTGGCCGCTTTGCGCGTCAGGAACTGCCGCTTATAAAAACGGTTGGCATAACTGAGCAGCAGTTCAATCTGGGAGATCATCACCTCCTGGCTAAAGTCGTCGATCCGGCCGTCGAGTTCCTTTTCCATAAAGCTAAAGATAGCCAGGACCGTGTTTTTTTCTTCTTCCGAGAGATGCAGTGTTTCGTTGGTGCTGTAGGAAAAGAAGCCATATTGCTTGATCTTTTTGGCCAGTGGGTACCCCAAAAAGAAATCCGGGTGGATGATCAGGGTGTACTCTGAGCATACTGTACCCTCCAGGTCGTTACCGCCGATGATCTGCCCCGGTGCGGCGAATAACAAACCGCCGTTATCAAAATCATAATAACCCTGGCCATATTTCAACTTACCGCCCAGCCTGGGCTTGTAAGCGATCTTGTAATAGGCCAGCACATGCCGGGTGGGCAATTTGCCTTCCAACAAGGTGTGTGCGCCGTTAATCAGGCTGATCAGTGGGTGTTTAGGCTGCGGCAAGCCGAACATCCGGTGCGCCTCGGTCAGCGACTCCAGTTTCAAGGGCGGGTTCTCATCCTTTTTCATCATAGCTAAGTTAAGGACACCAGGCCGTAATTTGCAGTGGCTGGTGTCCGTATTTTGTAATTTCATTGCGCCGAGCGCGAAACTTCATCCCAGGCTTCCCAGGTGGCAATGCGCTCCGTATAGGCAGCTTTCAGGCCGGTGAGGTTATGGCTACCAAGGTTAAAACGTAGCGGCGGGTTTTCAGAGTCCACCACTTTGAACAGCGCCTGCGGGGTAGCGGCCGGGTTGCCTCTCTCCATGCCTTTTAGTCCCTCCATGAATTTCGCTTTAAAATCGTGATAGACCGGATTTCCTTCGAAAACCTTCGGGATCTGATCGCTACCAAATTCTGTTGCATATGCGCCCGGTTCAATGATGGTGACTTTGATACCGAACTGCGCCACTTCCAGGGCCAGGCTTTCATGGATCGCTTCAAACGCCCATTTGGACGAGCAGTAATAGCCCAGGATCGGCATGGCCAGATGCCCCAGGTTACTGGAAGTACCCAAAATATGTCCGTAACCTTGCCCACGCAGCAGCGGCAAAGCCGCCTGGATAACACTAACAGGGCCTATCACGTTGGTTTCGTACAGGGCGCGGATATCGCCGGCACTGCCGTCCTCGATCGTCCCGATCAGTGGATACCCCGCGTTATTCAACACGATGTCCAACCGGCCAAAATGCTCATGCGCTTTATTTACGACTTCTTTAACCTGAGCAGGGTTAGTTACGTCGAGCTCCAGTGCCAATACCCGATCGCCATATTGTTCTTTTAATGCAGCGATGCTGCTCAGATCGCGGGCCGTCGCGGCCACCTGATCTCCGCGCTCCAATGCCGCTTCTGTCCATATACGTCCCAGGCCGCGCGAAGCGCCAGTGATGAACCATATTTTATTCGTTTGCTGTGTCATATTATATTTTATTTGATGAAAGCAAAGTTCGGGGAACAAGCCTTTTGCTTTGTAGCCTAATTACGGTTCTTTGTAGGCTGATCTCTGTATTAGTTCAGGTAATCCGGGACGTAGCCAGAAGTATCTCAAAAAAACGCCGGGACATCTTTACTTTATTTATAATTATTATATAATTTCTATAGAATTAGTAGTATTTATCAAATCTTTTTTTACATTTGCTTCAGAAAATTAATCACAATAATTAAATCACTTAAAAGCACCCACCATGCAACCCGAACTTTTACCTAAATACGGCTTTGCTAATCATCAGTTAAATACTGCTGCTTTTACTTCTTGTTGTTATTCTTGTTGCTGCTGTTAAGGCTACGTCACAAGGGGTAATCCCTCCTCCATAATCGTGCGTTGATCGCACGGTACTCAATTTTTCAATTCATTACATTATTTACCAGGCATTGCTGCTTTATGCGGATTGCTATGCAACGCCTGCATTGTTAATCACTTAATATAAGTTCATTATGACCATTAACGACGTTTCCCTGATTGGGAAAAAGGTGTTGGTAGGCGTTATAGTAACCCTCATACCTTTTGTTATCATTTTTGGCGGGCTGTGGCTTGGCCGTAAGCTATTGGAAAAAGGCTCTGCAACTAAAACAGCGCAAATTGTTCAACCTCAAAACAGTACACCTTTATGAAACTGGATCAATCAACCAAAAAGCAGATTATCAAAAACGCTTCATTGAGCCTGCTGCTTTATATCCTGCCTATCGCGCTCATGTTTGGCACTTTCGCCATCACCGGTCAGCGCCCATGGGAAAAGAAGCAACATCAGCATAAACAGGAAAACACCATAAAAACTAAAACATCAAACTCGCCAGACAATGATTGATCAGATAAAGCAAATAATAGAAAACCTTAACGGCTATGGCTTTTCCGTTTTGGTATTGGTACTCGGTGTATTGGAATTTTCGTTCGGCCTTTATAAAAAGCGCTGGAACAAAAATGAAAAATGGGTGGATATTGCCTGCTTTACCATCCCTAAACTGGTGGTAAAACCAATGGTGGCCTATTACGGATTAAAAGTGCTGCCGGTTGTATTACCAGGATTAAAGAACACCTTTGATTGGGTTCCATTTTTCTGGGGATTCATCATCATCGCGGTGGCCGATGATCTTACCCAATACTGGTATCATCGTTTGCACCATCAGGTGCCCTGGCTATGGCGTTTTCACCGTACACACCACTCGGCATCATACATGGGTATGGCAATGGCCAGCAGGCAAAATATCATTTATACCATCTTTTTTTCGCAAACCTATTTAACCACAGCTTTGGTTTACCTTGGTTTGGGGATCCCTGCGGTAGTGGTGAAAGGTATTAAAGGTACCATTACCACACTGGCGCATTCAAGCATTCCATGGGATAAACCATTTTATCAGTATAAAATATTACACCCCCTGGCCTGGATCCTTGAACGTACCATTTCAACGCCTGCAACGCATCATGCGCACCATGCAGCTACTACCGATGACGGGGTAGGCTATTATAAAGGTAATTTTGGTAATATGTTCTTTTGGTGGGACATTATTTTCGGTACGGCTCATATCTCGCGTCAGTATCCTAAAGCTTATGGTATTTCGCATTATGAAGGCGACCAATGGTACGCACAGCTGGCCTGGCCTTTATTTAAATCAAAGATACCCGGAAGTGAACTTGCAGCCGGTGGCCCGATGATTAGAGAAGATGTGCCTTTGCAGCCTCATCACTTATACAGACCCGATGTTGCAGTGCAGCCCGAAGCTGAACAGGTTGACACAGCATTTCAGTTACAGCCTGTAAAAGCGTAATGAAAAAGATTGTACTTATACTTTTTAGTACCGTATGGTTAGCATCATGTAAACAACCGGCGAAACCAGTGGCGGGTATTGCGGTTGCCACGGTTCCCGGTGCTAAAAAGAAACTTTGCTGCGAATCAAATATCCCCAACAGGTTTAAAGCAGCGGGGTTAAGCGGTGCGGCGCTTGCTCTGCCCGATACGGGTAATACCCAAACCAGCCATGCGGGGATGGTTTGGGTACCGGCCGGAACTTTCAGAATGGGAGCCGATAACCAGCAGGCTGAACCTGATGAATACCCCAAACACGACGTAAGTGTCGATGGTTTTTGGATAGATAAAACCGAGGTTACCAATGCCCAGTTCGAAAAATTTGTGAAAGCCACAGGCTATATCACCACAGCCGAGCGTAAGCCCGACTGGAACGAGCTCAAAAAGCAAATGCCCCCGGGTACCGAAAAGCCTGCTGATAGTTTGCTGGTCGCGGCCTCGCTGATATTTGTGCCGGCAAATAAACCGGTTAACCTGAACGATTACAGCCAATGGTGGGCGTGGAAAACAGGTGCCAGCTGGAAACACCCACATGGGCCGGGCAGCGATATCAAGGGTAAAGATAATTACCCGGTAGTGCAGGTGTCATGGTACGATGCCGTAGCTTACAGCAAATGGGCAGGCAAACGTTTACCAACTGAAGCCGAATGGGAGCGGGCCGCGAGAGGCGGACTGGAAGATAAGATCTATCCCTGGGGAAATGAGAAGGTGAATGAGGGGCTGCCCAAAGCAAATACCTGGGAGGGGAGTTTTCCCTATAAAAACACCCAACGTGATCATTATTATTACCTGGCCCCGGTTAGCTCGTTTGCACCCAATGGTTACGGCCTGTATGATATGGCCGGTAATGTATGGGAGTGGTGTGCCGATTTGTATAATAATAACTATTACAAAACAGTAAACAACCCGGGGGGAGTTAAAAACCCCAAAGGCGCTTCAAAATCATATGACCCGGACGAGCCTTATGCCATTAAAAGGGTAGTGCGGGGCGGCTCATTTTTGTGTAACGACAGCTACTGCTCCGGTTACCGCGTATCGCGCCGGATGAAAACTACCGAAGATAGCGGTATGGAGCACCTTGGTTTCCGTTGTGTAAGCAATTAAATAATACCCCTAAAATAAATGATTGATCGGCCTGCTTCAACAGGCATAACCAGAAAGGAACATGAAAAAGTAAACAATTACATTCTTCAAATAAGGGAAAAGCAAAGCCTTTCCCTCAGTCATTAAAACAACGAAACAGGGATCGATTGGCGTTGAGCCTGTTTCAATGGTGTCATTTTAATATTCAAATCTATGCAAAATATTGCAAATGCAGGGGTTGGCTATGCGTTGCCTTCTCCGCTGCACGCAGCATCCTTTACGCTGCAAATTATTGAGGATGCCTTTCATCCGCAGCAATTATACATGTCGTTTAATACGGTTACTGATCAGTTGTCCGGTTTTTCATCTTCTAAAAACCTGTCGACATGAAAAAACTACTATTAATCCCATTTCTGTTGCTTATTGCTTTTCCGTTGTTAACCATCGCGCAGCAAACGCAGCCTACCATCAATTCGCACCTGGTTGGCCGTGTAATTGACAGCACAACCCGCGAGCCATTACCCGGTGCCGTGGTCAAGATCCAGGGTACCACGCACGTAGTTTCAACCGATATTGAAGGTAAATTCAGCTTTATAACCGGCCAGAAATTTCCATACAAACTCATTATCACCTTCACCGGCTACGAAAAGAAAGAGTTTATTGCCGATGGCAGCCCTGTTGAAATTAAACTTAAAGACGCTCAAACCCAGCTAAACCAGGTGGTTGTGGTGGGTTACGGTTCCCAAAAACGTAAGGATATCACCGGTTCGGTAGCCTCGGTACCTGCGCTTGCTTTGAAGCAGCCGGTTCCTTCGCTCGACAGGGCCTTGCAGGGCTCTGTTTCGGGCATCCAGGTAACACAGGCTACCGGGCAGCCTGGGGCAGGCGTAACCGTGCAGATCCGCGGTGTAAACTCTATCAACGCTGTTGCCGAACCATTGTATATTATTGATGGTTTTCCTACTTCAAACAGCAACTCACTTACCGATGCCGGTGTAACCAATGGCCCAAAGATCAATCCGCTGGCATCTATCAATACCTCGGACATTGAAAGCATTGAGGTTTTGAAAGATGCTTCGGCCACGGCTATTTATGGTACACGCGGCGCCAATGGTGTAATCATTATCACCACTAAAAAAGGTAAAGCTGGCGTATCATCTATCAATTATGATGGCAGCTTCGGTAAACAGGAGGTAATTAAAAACTTGTCGCTGCTTAACACTTCTCAATGGGAAGCTTTGCGTAACGATGCTTTGGTAAACACCGGTAAAACCGCCCAAACAGAAGCGCAGCTTAATCCATACAATGCCAATACCGACTGGCAAGGTGCCGCTTTCCGTAAAGGGACTTCACAAAATCATAGTCTTTCGATATTTTCAGGTACCGAGCGTACAAGACTTGCCTTTTCCGGCAATTACTTTAAACAGGACGGGATCTTGCAAAATACCAACTTTGAGCGTTACGCAGGCAGGGTAAATGTAGAGCACGATTATAACGATAAGTTTAAGATCTCTTCATTCATTACCGGTAGCCGCACCACCGCGCAAATTGCACCCCAGGGTGTCGTTCCTGCCATTTTGCTAATGACGCCAACCACCCCGGTTTACAATAGCGATGGTTCATTCTTTATCAAAAACGTATTTGAGGGCACCTACGGAAACCCGATCAATACGCTATATAACCAAACCAATACAACTACCACAAGCCGCATTTTAGGCAATATCGCAGGTGATTATAAGATCACCGAAAACCTTACCGCAAGAGTATTGGCCGGTGTGGATATCATCGACAATAAACAAAACCGCTACCTGCCGTCTACCGTTTATGAGGGATCAGGTTATTCGGGCCTTGGCGAGGTTGGTACGCTAAACTCATTTAACTGGCTTAATGAAAACACGCTTACCTATAACAAAAAGTTTGGTAAACATTCATTAAATGTGCTGGCAGGGTTTACCCAGCAGCAGTTTAAGGCCGAAGGCGCCATAACAGGTTCATCGGGCTTTGTTAGTGATTACGATACCTTTAACAACCTCGGTTCGGGCAGTGTTACTTCGGTATCGGGCAGTGGGTTTGCTATAGCGCCATCTTCATCGTCAAATACCTGGGCTTTAAAATCATACCTGGGTAGGATCAATTATGGTTTTAACAGCAAATACCTGTTAACGTTAACCTTGCGTGCCGATGGTTCATCGAAGTTTGCACCGGGGCATCAATGGGCATCATTCCCATCGGCTGCTATTGCCTGGAATGCATCGAGCGAAGATTTCCTGAAAAATGTAACGGCTATCAGCCAGTTGAAACTGAGGTTGAGTGCGGGACAAACAGGTAACAGCGATATCCCGGCTTACCAGTCGTACTCGCAGTTAGGTTATTATCGTTACAATTTTGGTAACTCAACAGTTGCTGGTTTCGCGCCAAATAGTTTATACAATCCCAACCTAACCTGGGAAAAAACAAGCCAGTATGATTTTGGTTTCGACCTGGGCTTGTTTAAAGATAGGGTTACTGTAACAGCCGATGTATACTACAAGAAAACAACCAACCTGTTGTTGTACCTGCCTTTACCGGCAACAAGCGGTTTAACCATCATTACCAACACTGCTATTACCAACCCGCAGCAGTATGAAAATGTAGGTTCGGTGCAAAACAAGGGTTTTGAATTGGGTATTAACTCGCGCAATATTGTTGGCAGTTTTGTATGGAACACCAACCTGGTATTTGCAGTTAACCGTAATAAAGTGCTGAGCCTTGGCGGTAACGGCGTTAACCAGTTCATCCCAGATTCGTCGCTGCCATCCATCATTAAAGTTGGCGAACCTATAGGTTCATTTATCGGTTACAAAACCAATGGCCTCATCCAGGCCGGCGGACCGGTACTTACCCCGGCTGCCAATACTTCGCCGGGAGGTCAAAACTATCAGGATATTAACGGCGATGGTAAAATAACACAAAGCGGCGACCGGGTAATTCTTGGTAACTCGCAGCCTAAATTTACCGGAGGTATCACTAACACTTTTGCCTATAAAGGCTTTGACTTGAGTGTGTTTTTGCAAGGATCATATGGCAACAAGATCTACAATCAGCAAAGAGGTGTTTTGGAATTAGGAACAGGCTATACCAATGCTACAACTACCTTGCTAAACCGCTGGACGCCGACCAACACTAACACCGATGTACATAGCGCATACCAGGACCCTGCACCAACTATATCGGATAGATTTGTGGAGAATGGCTCATACCTGCGCCTTAAAAGCCTTGGTTTTGGTTACACTTTTCCGCAGTCGGTACTTTCCAGGTCGCCTATCAAGAAAGTCAGGATATACCTGAGTGCCCAAAACCTGGCAACCTGGACCAAATATACCGGTTACGACCCTGAAGTAAGCAGCAACGAGCAATCGGCCATTACATCAGGAGTTGATAACGGTGCTTACCCGAACAATAAATCTGTAATAGTTGGCATAGGGCTTACCCTGTAACGGCTAAACCTTGATTTTTTAAGATATGAAGACGAAAAATATTAAATACCTTATTATACTGGTTGCTTTTGCCGCTGTTTCATGCGCCAAACTTAAGGAAGACCCTCGGTCGTTCATCCCGGCAAGCCAGTTTTATAAAACCCAGGCAGACGCCGTGGCAGCAGTCACAGCTGCTTATTCGTTATTGAACGCCGGGGCAAATAGTGTTCAAACACCGTACAACACCCTTTTTAACACGGGTATGAATTTTATGGGCGATGATGAAGGTCCCGGCCCCGGTGCTACCAATGCCGACGTACGCTCACAGTCTGTATTAGGCCATTCAGCTTCCGGCCTAAGGATCCTGCAGATCTGGCAACAGCATTATGCAGCTATTAAAAAGGCTAATATCGCCATTGATACCATTCCTGATATCAAATTTGATGCTACGCTAAATAAAAGGCTTGTTGCCGAGGCGAAGTTTTTGAGGGCATTGTATTATTTTAATTTAGTGCGTTTGTATGGCGATGTGCCTCTGGTATTGCACGATCAAACATCAATTAATCTATCTGATCTGCAAATTCAGAGAACAGCCGCGGCTACCGTTTATGCACAAATAGAAACCGATTTAACCAATGCTGCTGCCGATTTGCCAAATAACTATACCGGTCCGGATGTAGGCAGGGCTACAGCGGGTGCAGCCAACTCCTTACTGGCTAAGGTTTATCTTACCGAACGTAAATGGGATAAGGCCGTAGCGCAGGCAGAAGCTGTAATTAATGGCCCATACGGCTATGACCTGTTTGCCAACTATGCCGATGTGTTTTTGCCTGCGACCAAAAATGGAAAGGAGCATATTTTTTCGGCGCAGTTTAAATCAAACTCACAGGGACAGGGCAACAACCAGGCTCCGCGATCAATATTGAACGGTATCCCGGGTATAGTGGGCAGCTATGCCGATCAGGTGGTGTTTTACCCGGTGCCCGATGCTACCAAACCCGGCGGCGTAGATAAGTTTTTCAGCATTTATAAGTTGTATCCGGCCAATGATAAGCGTAAGCGGGTGAGTTTTGTAACGCGCTTTCAAAGTCCTGCAACTAATCTGTGGTATGGTAAGCTGAATGACGCTACTATTCCCAACGACTCTATCCCTTTCTTTAATAAATATTATGATCCGGGCGTGGCATCTAACGAAGCCGAGTCGGGCGCCAATGTGCCTATCATCCGCTTTTCGGATGTATTGCTGATCCATGCTGAAGCAGAAAATGAATTAAACGGGCCAACTGCCAAAGCATATGCTTCTATCAACAGGGTGAGAAAACGTGCCGGGCTGGACGATCTTGCCGGGCTTGACCAGGCTTCATTTCGTAACGCGGTTTATTTAGAGCGTAGGCTGGAGTTTGTATTTGAATACCAGCGTTGGTTTGACTTGATCCGCGAGCGGGATGCTTCGGGCAATGGAATATTGGAGGCAAGCCTGCTTAAAGTTGGTAAAACCAATGTAAGCAAAGGCGCGGCAGGCAAATTTTACCTGTTCCCGATACCTCAGCAGGAAATTGATAACAGCAATGGTAAGCTTACGCAAAACCCCGGCTGGCAGTAATCTCAATTATCGTTATACATACTAACCAAAGAAAACGGCCGCTGGGGTGTGAAATTCCGCTCCAGCTATGCCGAATAAACCAACATACAAATGAAAACAAAGAAAATAACATTGTTCCTGTCGCTTGGCTTGCTTGCAGCATTTACAGCCAAAGCACAAAACGGACAAACGCCGGTATTTGGCGGCACGGTGGGCAAAACGCTTGATGATTCGAAGGAGTGGTGGCCTGAGCCTCATAAAGCGCCCACCGGTGCGCCAAACGTATTATGGATCATTTTAGATGATGTTGGCTTCGGCGCTACAAGCACTTTTGGCGGCGTCATCAAGACCCCCAATTTTGATACGCTGGCTAATAATGGCCTGCGTTATACTAATTTTCATACAGCAGGGATCTGCGCGCCGACGCGATCAGCTTTATTAACCGGACGTAACCATCATTATGTTCATGAAGGTGGTTTTTCGCATGTTACCTTATCGGCAGGTTTTCCTGGTTATGATGGGCGCATTCCATCTGATAAGGGGACTATAGCGGAGATCTTGCGCGAAAATGGCTACAACACCTTCGCGGTTGGTAAATATGGTTTGACACCTGATGAAGATGCTACCGATGCAGGGCCGTTTGACCGCTGGCCTACGGGCAAAGGCTTTGACCATTTCTTTGGATTTTTAGGATCGGCAACAGATCAATACAAGCCTGATTTGGTTGAGGACAATGCCCACGTAACCCCGGATGGTCGCCACCTTACTGATCAGATCACCGATAAGGCCATTTTCTACCTTACACGCCAGCATAAAGTAGCTCCTGATAAACCATTCTTTTTATACTATGCGCCGGGTGCAACGCATTCGCCTCACCAGGTTGCGAAGGAGTGGAGCGACCTGTACAAAGGCCAGTTTGACAGCGGCTGGGACGATTTCAGGGAAAAGGTCATCGCAAGGCAAAAGCAATTGGGTATTATCCCGGCCTACGCCAAACTACCCGAGCGTAACTCACGCATCCCGGCCTGGAAATCACTACCAGATGCTGAGAAAAAACTGTATGCCCGCTTTATGGAAGTATATGCCGGCTATCTTACCTACACCGATCATGAGGTTGGCAGGCTCATCAATCACCTGAAACAAAGCGGTCAGCTGGATAATACGCTGGTGTTCGTGATCATTGGTGATAACGGGGCCAGTAAAGAAGGGACGGTTCACGGTGTTATCAACCCTAAAAAGAACTCGGCTAAACTTGTTGCAGAAGACGCTTACCTAAAAACCAATATTGAAGACATTGACGATATCGGTACACCACAGGCCAGCACTAACTACCCGTTAGGCTGGGCACAGGCGGCCAATACACCATTTAAATATTGGAAACAGGATGCCAACTCCGAAGGAGGTACCCGTAACCCACTGATAGTTTACTATCCAAAAGGCATTAAAGACAAAGGCACTATCCGCACCCAATACGGGCATGTGATTGACGTATTGCCTACTACATTGGAGTATACCGGTATTAAACTGCCCGAGTATATCCGCGGCATTAAGCAGGATACTTTGCAGGGCACTTCTTTGGTGTATTCATTTGATCATCCCGAAGCAAAATCAAAACATGTTTTGCAGCACTACTACATTTTTGGGTCGAGATCGATTTATAGCGATGGCTGGAAAGCTGAAGCTGCACACCACCCCGATAACGTAGAATTGGGCGATTTTAAAGTTGGCCAAAACGTGCCCGATAAAAGCTTTGATGAGGATACCTGGGAGTTATACAACCTGAATGAGGATTTCAACGAACGGGTTGACCTCGCCAAAAAATATCCTGAAAAGTTAAAGGAGCTGAAAGCAGTTTTTGAGGCACAAGCTCAAAAAAATAATCTGTATCCATTTATCGACTGGTATGATGTTTATCACCAGCGCATCCACAAAAACTATAAAAAGTAACCAATGATATAAAAGCTAAAAGCGGAAGGCACAAAGCCCAAAGCTATAGCTTTGATTGGATTAATTAAAAAACTTATATAACCATTACAATTATGAAATCCGTTTATCAACGAATTGTCGCCATGTCGGCAATGGCCGTTGCGTTCAGCGCGCCTGTGGTTGCGCAATTGCCGCAGGTAAAGGTGACGCCGGCAAACATAGCGCCAATTGATCCCGCCAATTATAAAGGCGTAGAAGGCAAAACACTTGCCGAATCAAAAGAGTGGTGGAATAAACCACTCAAAGCGCCAAAAGGCGCTCCAAACATTGTTTGGATTTTGCTGGATGACGTAGGCTTCGGCGCCTCAGGAACCTTTGGTGGTTTGATCAGTACTCCAAATTTTGATACGCTGGCCAACAACGGCTTGCGTTATACCAATTTTCACACGGCTGGTATTTGCGCGCCAACACGTTCATCCCTGCTTACCGGGCGTAATCATCACTATGTACACATGGGTAACTTTGCCCACGCTTCAACCGCTGCCGGTTTCCCGGGATATGATGGTCGCATTCCGCCTGATAAAGGCACCATTGCCGAGGCGCTTCGTGCTAACGGCTACAGCACCTTTGCTGTAGGTAAATGGGGAGTAACGCCTGATGAGGACACCACAGCCGTCGGTCCGTTTGACCGCTGGCCTACCGGTAAGGGTTTTGACCATCATTTCGGCTTCCTGGAATCGGCTACCGATCAGTATAACCCGCCGCATTTGGTAGAGGATAACTTCCATATCAAACCCGACGGCCGCAACCTGAACGAGCAGATCACTGATAAAGCCATTGCTTATATTGATGCTGCGCACAAGGCAGCACCTGATCAACCTTTCTTTTTATACTATGCGCCGGGAGCAACCCATGCCCCGCACCAGGTGAGCCATGAATGGAGCGACCTGTATAAAGGCAAGTTTGATGAAGGCTGGGATGCTTACCGCCAAAAGGTATTTGAAAATCAAAAAAAAGCCGGTTACATTCCTGCTTATGCCAAACTGCCTGAGCGTAACGAGCGGATCCAGGCCTGGAACAGCCTGCCTGCCGATCAGAAAAAATTGTATGCCCGGTTTATGGAGGTTTATGCAGGATATCTGACTTACATCGATCACCAGGTTGGCCGCGTGATCAGCTATCTGAAAGCTTCGGGCCAGTTTGATAATACTTTGGTTTTTGTGATGATAGGGGATAACGGAGCGAGTAAGGAAGGAACTGTACATGGCGTTATCAATCCTAAAAACTCGGCAGCAACCACACCCGAGGCTGATTATATTAAAAAGAACGAAAGCGATTACGAAACCATTGGTACGCCAGAGGCTTCAACCAACTATCCTTTAGGCTGGGCACAGGCAGCTAATACACCGTTCAAATATTGGAAATCGGATGCTGACGCTGAGGGAGGCACCCATAACCCGCTGATAGTTTATTATCCAAAACTGATCACAGAAAAAGGCGGCATCCGTACGCAGTACAGCCATGTATCAGACGTATTTCCGACCACTATTGAGGCGGCCGGTTTAAAACTACCGGAGTACGTTAAGGGCATTAAGCAGGATACGTTGCAAGGTAAGTCATTCTTTAGCTCGTTCAACAATGCGCAGGCGAAAACATTGCATACGCAGCAGTACTATTACATTTTCACTTCCCGCTCCATCTACAAAGATGGCTGGAAGGCCGAAGCCGCACACCGACCGGATAATGTGGACTTGCTGAACTTTCCGAAAGAGAAAACCATCCCTGAGCGTAATTACGATAAGGATGTTTGGAAGCTTTACAACCTGAACGAGGATTTTAATGAGCGTGTTGATCTCGCCAAAAAATATCCTGAAAAATTAAAAGAGCTGAAAGATCTGTTTGACGCGGAAGCCAAAAAGAATCACATCTATCCTTTTATTGATCGTGATGATATCAATAACAAACGGATCCACAAACTCGAAAACAATAATTAACTATGAAAAACTTAAAAATTGTATTACTCGCCTTACTGGTAGTTTTTACCGGCGGGGTGAAAGCCCAATCACCTGCTTTATTATCGCTTGAAGCCTTTGCAGCCAAACTAAAACAGGCAAAAGAACCGCAGATCTTAGATGCCCGTTCGGCAGAAGAGTTTGCGCAAAATCATATTAAAGGTGCAGTAAATGTTGACGCAAAAGCAGCAGATTACCAGCAAAAACTGGATGGTTTGGATAAGGAAAAGCCGACATTTGTTTACTCAATAGCTAATGGCCGTAGCACCGTACTTTCGCGCGAGCTGAGGGCTAAAGGATTTAAGGATGTAGAGGAATTGCCCGGTGGTTTAGCCAATTGGATAGGTTCGGGTTATCCTATCATTTCTACAACCAAAAAAGGCGTTTCACTATCAAAAGCCCAATTTGATGAGCTGGCGGCTTCATCACAATTAGTGTTGGTTGATTTTGGGTCGAAGTATTGCGGGGCCTGCAAAAAGCTGGTACCTGTATTGGATTCGCTCAAAGCAAATTCGGCTTTTACCCCTAAAGTGATCAGTATTGAAGTTTATGACAACACTGATCTGGCTAAAGAGCTAAAGGTAAATGTATTGCCAACGCTGGTGCTGTATAAAAACGGTAAGGAAGTTTGGAAAAAGCAGGGCTTTTCATCAACAACCCAGGTTATTGCCGAAACCGAACTGGCCAAAAGCGGATTGGCCGCCAATAATAAATAAAACCGGAACATGATCAAATACATTGGCTACCTACTGGTAGCTCTATTTTGCACGGGGCCTGTATTTGGGCAGGCCCCAAAGCAAAAGCCCAATATCGTTGTCATTTTGGCCGACGATATGGGCTTTTCTGATATAGGCTGCTTTGGCTCAGAGATCAACACGCCTAATATTGACAGACTTGCCCGGGAAGGTTTAAAAATGACCCAGTTTTATAACGCGGGCAGGTGCTGTCCGTCACGTGCGGCATTGCTTACCGGTTTGTATCCGCACCAGGCAGGTGTGGGTGATATGGTAAAATACAAAGGTTCTCCGGCATACCAGGGATACCTGAATGAGCATAGCGCCACCATCGCCGAATTGCTGAAAGATGAGGCGGGTTATAACACCATCGTATCGGGTAAATGGCATGTTGGGTTGCAGCAATCTGCACTGGCCTATAACCGCGGGTTTGATCAATCATTCACCATGCTGAACAACGGGAGTAGTTATTTCAACTCGGCACCGCTTTATAATGATGGCAGCAAGATCACTTTTATGCTGAATGATAAAGAGATCACCCGCAGCGATACTTCAAAATATCTTACGCAAGCTATTACCGATTTCGCGATCAGATCATTGTATGAGATCAAAGATCAGCAGAAACCATTCTTTATGTATGTAGCTTACAATGCCCCGCACTGGCCTATTCAGGCACTGCCACAGGATATTGCAAAGTTTAAAGGCCAATACCTTAAGGGCTGGGATGTTTTGCGGAAACAGCGGTATGTGAAACAATTAGCTACAGGTATCATTAAAAAACAATGGCAGCTATCAACCCGAGATAAACGTGCCCCTGCATGGGATTCATTATCTCCCGATGAAAAAGATAAATGGGATACCCGGATGGCTATTTATGCCGCCATGGTTTACCGCATGGATGCCTGCATAGGTGAGATTATGACCAAATTGAAGCAACTGGGAAAAGACAAAAATACCATTGTCCTTTTTGCATCAGACAATGGAGGCAGCGCCGATGAGGTTAAAAGCCTGGCAACAGTAATACAAAAGAACGGCCCCCCCGGCTCCGTAAATTCGATCGACAGTTATGAGATACCCTGGGCAAATCTGAGCAATACACCATTTAAGTTGTTTAAACGCAACACACATGAAGGTGGTATAGCCACTCCGTTGATTGCCTGGTATCCGGGACATATCAAAGCCGGGACTACCAATAGCAGCACTGGCCACTTGATCGATCTGATGCCTACCTGTTTGGAACTGGCCGGGGTAACTTATCCGGCTCTGTTTAAAAACAGGCGCCTTACAACATTGGCCGGTACCAGTTTGCTTAATGTTTTTAAAGGCAAAGCTGCGTCAGGTAATGAAACTTTATTTTGGGAGCATGAAGGTAGCAGGGCCATAAGAAAAGGCCAATGGAAGCTCGTAGCCGAACCGAAGCAACCCTGGGAGTTATATGATCTGGAAGCAGACCGATCTGAAACGAAGGACCTGGCTACGAAATATCGCGCAAAGGTTATTAAACTGGAAAAGGAATACCTGGCCTGGGCAAATAAAGTTGGCGTGGTTGACTGGGAAACAATAAAGAATTTGTAACTCAACTGTCAGATTAAATCGTGCCTATCTCACGTTAATAGATATAAGTTTTTTGTTTTACATAATTTTCAAATGATATAGGCATGTTTTCTTTATAATGTCTTTAATAAAGGCTACAAAATGCAAAAAAAGCCCTTAGCGATACGCTAAGAGCTTTCCAAAACAAGTTTTCCTACAAGGGCTCGAACCTCAATCTTCAGAGCCAGAATCTGACGTGCTACCATTACACCATAGGAAAATAAACAGAACATCTGCCACTTAAAGTGATGGCATTTTGTTTAGTGCAAATATACGAAATATGCAAACCGGTGTAAACCTCGTTTTAAAAAAAGCCACATCCGGATTGTCCGTGATGTGGCTTTTTTACAGTAAGATTATGTGCGGGTTAGTCCTCGTTCACGAATGAACGCAGCATCCAGGTGTTTTTTTCGTTGAATTGCATGAAGCGGTTGATCATGTCGTTAGTGCCATCGTCTCCAGCATCGGCGGTGATGGTCAATATCTCGCGTTCCATTTTTATCAGCGCAGCCAGGTCCTCAATAATAGCTTTCACCATCAGGGTATCCTTTAGGCCGATGGTCTGGATCTCTTTGATGCTTGATGTTTCAATATAATCTTTAAAAGTACTGATAGGAGGTTTGCCAAGGCTCAGGATCCTTTCGGCAAGCTCATCAATAGTAACCAGCGCGGCAGTGTACAGCTCTTCAAATTTCAGGTGCAGGGTAAAAAAACTTGTGCCTTTAACGTTCCAGTGGCAGCCGCGCAGTTTTTGGTAATGGATATGGTAATTAGCCAGCAGGTCGTTCAGGTGGTCAACTACGGGTTTTACTTTAACTTCTTCGAGGCTTATTTCTTTAGCATTCATAAATAAATTTGATGTTTTTAAGTGTAACATGCCTTTGCGGGCAATGTTTGGTAAAGGTAAACAGTTTTAATTTTAATGAGCATATTTGCAACTTTATGACTTCGCTTTTACCCTTCATCATCAAAAATTACCAAGCCCCGGTTTGGCGTATGGAAATTGACGAAAGCAGCCAAACGCTGTTTCTGGAGATCAGGGACCATGCCGATAAGCAGGTTAGTTTTTCGGCCCTGAACCTGCAAACCGGTGAGGTTTATTTTGAAGGTTTAACTACCCCCGAGCGCTGGCTTACTGGTATTGAAGCTGCTTATGGTGGCGTATTACTACTCCATAATTACCAATCGGCCACAGGGCCGGTACATAAGGGCTTGACAGCTATTGAAGCTACAACGGGCAAGGCATTATGGAGTAATTTTACTTTAGCTTTTGATCATCTGTCGGTAAATGGCCCTGTAGTTTACAATGCCCAGCTACAACCAAAGAAATTATTTTTACTTGATGTTAAAACCGGCAATACACTAAGAGGATACGAGCCGGTTCCTGATCAACCGCTGAATAATCAGATCATTAGCCCTGAACTGTTGCCCTCAGCGGAAGTAAATAGTTTATATTTACCGCTCAGCGTATATGCAAATGCGGTTCATTATATCAGCTACAATAGATTCAGAATTGTATCTTTGCACACGCTTTTGCAGGAGCATCTTGAACAGCACTTGTTTGTATTTAACGAGGAGGGTACCCTTTTGTATCACGATTTGTTACATAACGCTATACAAAAAATGCAGCCCGAGGCGTTTGTACTACATAATAATCAGCTCATCTATTTAAAAAACAGATCGGGCTTAATAGTGTTGAACTTGTAAATTACTGTATTATAATTTATTATGAAATTTAAGATTTTATTATTGGTCGCTCCCTTACTCACACTCTCCATATCGCTTTTTGCAAACCCAGTTGTTGATTCAATTGGTGTTGAAAACCTGAACGGCAAAAAAGTGATCGTTCACAAGCTTGATCCCAAAGACAATTACTACTCTATAGGCCGTCGCTACAACGTCAGCCCTAAAGCTATTATACAGTTTAATAATAACGCCCCGCTTAAAATTGGCGGCATTGTTAAAGTACCTACCGAATTACCTTTTTCAGGTGAAGCTGCTGCACAGCCTGCCGTAACTGCGCCTGCAAAACAGGTAGCAACTACTTCTGCGCCTGTACAACAAAAGCCGGTTACCCAGGCCCCTGTTCAGCAAAACAAACCACAGGTACAAGCTCCGGTTAGCTCACCTGCGCCTGTAGCCCAAGCTACAGTAAATAAAACACAGCAAGCAGCTGCCGATACCGTTAAAAAAGTAAGCATGCTTAATGTGCAGCAATACAAAGTATCGGCGGGCGAAACCTTGTTTTCTATCGCCAAGCGTTTTAATACATCTGTTGAGGATATCAAAGCACTTAATAAACTAAGCTCTGATTCATTAGCACCTAACCAGGTGATTAATGTGCGCAGCGGTTTACCTCCCGAAGAGGTTAAACAGCCAGTAATGCAGCGCGATTCAACTTCTGTTGCTGCGCAGCAGGACACCACCGGCGACCATGGCAAAGCTAACCGTTTTGGTTTATACGAGAAAGTTGAAAAAGGCGTGGCTACCTGGATGGATGACGCCGGTTTAGATCCTAAAAAGGAGTTGGTGCTGCACCGTACAGCACCAATAGGCACCATCATTAAAATTACCAACCCTATGAACAATCATACCACCTTTGCAAAGGTTGTTGGCCGTTTTACCGATAACGAAACAAACAAAAATGTTTTGATCATCATGACCAAGAACACTGCCGATGCTTTAGGTGCTTTAGATAAACGTTTCCAGGTAAATATCAGCTACGGCAGCCCGAATGAATAAACCTTATATTATTGGAATTGCCGGCGGAAGCGGCTCAGGCAAAACCTTTTTTTTAAAGTGCTTTTTAGAACATTTTACTGCCGACGAGGTGAGCCTCGTATCGCAGGATGATTATTACATCCCGGTAGCACATAACATGACCAAGGAGGAGAACAAAGAATATAATTTTGATCTTCCTTCAACTATTGATCATGAACATTTTCAGCAGGATATCAGCAAGCTTTTAAATAAGGAAGCTATCCTGAAACAAGAATACACTTTCAATAACCCCGATGCTATCCCCAAAATGATAGAGATCAAGCCTGCACCTATTTTGATAGTGGAGGGCTTGTTTATCCTGCATTTTAAAGATATATCGGAGCTGCTTGATTTGAAAGTGTTTATTGATGCTGATGAAGACATCGCCCTGCAGCGCCGCCTTAAACGCGACCTGATAGAACGCGGCTATTCGCATGATGATGTGATGTACAAATGGATCAACCACGTGGTGCCGGCCTACAAAGAATACCTGCTGCCCTACAAAGATGAATGCGATCGCGTGATCACCAATAACACCCACGTTGCCGAGGATATTATGGTGATAACAGAAGAAATTTCGGCTGATTTGAGGGGACGTTTATTTTAAGACAGATCGCCTAAAATCTCTTTCAGTGCTTTGTCGTAATCGGCTTTGGTAATAACGCCGGCATCAAATTGTTTGTATAGTTCATGCAGCTTCAGCGCTTTTTCGGTTGTATAACCAGGATAGCCGGCTTTATAATAATCTAAAGGCGCTTTTTCCTTTTCAAACGACCAGATAAGCGCCCAAATCCAGCCGATAATAGTCCAGCCCAGAAACAGGTTTAACAGGAAGATTAATTTAAAGTCGGCTTTTTCGCGGGCAATTATAGCGGGTATAAAATACAGCAGTGCGCCAATTGCCATGCCCATCATTCCAGCAATGCCAAAGATGAAATTCATGTTTTAAAGATAGGAGTTTCTTTGAGGGATGCTATAGCGTTTTACTAAATCGTCATTGCGAGGAACGAAGCAATCGCGAGCTATACAGAGCGGACTTGCTTATTGGGGATTATTAATAATTGTAATTTGATTTTTATAGGTATTAATGAGCTCCCTACGGTCGGTTGTCTTCGTGCCTTATGATGACGTCATCGTAAATAATTGATTATCAAGTTGGTTTTTTGGGGCCTGTTTTGTGATATGGGCGTTGCCTGTGGCCCGCGCTATACGCTCATACTGCACGGGCATTAGCCACAAGGCCGGTATCCGCTACTATCGCTAACGCGCCCGGCGCACCATCGCTAAGATATATTTTATACGTCATCGCGGTGTTTTTCAGGGTTTCCTTGATGGTTACTCAATGACGTGACTACAGAATTATTTCCGGCACGTCGCCTTCAATAATAAGCTTCCCTGCCGTAGCCTGTTTTATTTCTTCAACACTTACTCCCGGAGCCCTTTCAATAAGCCTGAAGCCACCTTCGGGCAAAACGTCAAATACACCCAGCTCCGTCACAATTTTTTTAACGCAGTGTACACCGGTGAGGGGCAGTGTACATTGAGGCAGCAGCTTTGATTCGCCTGCTTTGTTTACGTGCTGCATGGCTACAATGATGTTTTCGGCCGATGCTACAAGGTCCATAGCGCCGCCCATACCCTTAACCATTTTACCGGGGATTTTCCAGTTGGCAATGTCGCCGTTTTCGGATACTTCCATAGCACCCAGGATGGTAAGGTTTACCTTTTTAGCCCTGATCATCCCAAAGCTCATCGCCGAATCAAATATTGCCGAGCCGGGTAGCATGGTAATGGTTTGTTTGCCTGCATTAATGGTATCAGGGTCTTCCTCCCCTTCAAATGGGAAAGGCCCCATACCCAATAAACCATTTTCGGACTGTAATACCACATCCATAGTATCCGGTATATAATTGGCTACCAGCGTAGGGATCCCAATGCCAAGGTTAACGTAGTAACCGTCTTTTATTTCTTTTGCAATTCGCTTTGCGATGCCTTGTTTGTCTAACATAATTCAATTTGAAAATGTGTTTTGTAGCTCCCGTCATTGCGAGGAACGAAGCAATCCCCAACAAGCGCAGCAGCGAAGCAAGTACCTCTGTATAGTTCGCGATTGCTTCGTTCCTCGCAATGACGCGCGGCTAAGCATTATTTTATTGTTTACTCCTTACCGTCGCATGCTCTATGCGTTTTTCATAGTTACTTCCTTTGAAAATCCTGTGTACATAAATACCCGGTGTATGGATATGATCCGGATCAAGTTCGCCGGGTTGTACCAGTTCTTCCACTTCGGCAATGGTTACCTTACCGGCCATAGCCATTACCGGGTTAAAATTGCGGGCGGTTGACCGGTATACCAGGTTGCCCATAGTATCGCCCTTCCAGGCTTTTACAATGGCGAAGTCGGCATTAAAAGCCATCTCCATTAAATAATCCTTACCATTAAAGTTGCGTACTTCTTTGCCTTCAGCTACCTCAGTTCCAATCCCGGCCGGGGTAAATATGGCCGGCATACCATAGCCTGCCGCCATGCAACGGGTAGCCAGCGTACCTTGTGGTATCAGTTCTACTTCAAGCTCGCCACTTAGTAACTGGCGTTCAAATTCGGCATTTTCGCCCACATACGATGAGATCATTTTTTTTACCTGGCGCTGCTTCAGCATTAAGCCGATACCAAAGTCATCAACCCCGGCATTATTGGAGATACAGGTGAGATGCTTAACCCCTTTTTTTACCAGGGCGGCAATACAATTTTCGGGCAATCCGCATAATCCGAATCCGCCGAGCATAAGGGTCATGCCGTCGGTAATATCGCGGATGGCCTCATCAGCACCACTAACTACTTTATTCATATATTATAATTGGTTGCTATAAATTTAAGTAAAATAAGCTTAATGCTTATTGTTATGTAGATAACTTCCTACCGCACGACTGTGTTTTTATAAATGATGTTTTATAGGTTTTATAAAACAATTGGAAATTAATTGTATTAATAATTAATACATCAAATATCAAAACCTATGGAATTACGAGATGACGAGTTCAGGAGCGACGAGCTTAAACGCCCCGAACATGAAGGAAATAAACCCAATGCTTACCGGGTAGATGACGACAATAATGAGGATGAAAAAGACCTGAAACGAAGTTATTTGTTTGGCAGCTCAGAAATGAAAAGCCCAAATGACCCGGGTATGGAAGGAAACGGTATGGGAGGCCAAAACTTTGGCCAAAACAATATCACCCCGGCGGGTAATGATAAAGACAACCCCTCGCAAATGGCGGGCAATAATAACGAATACTTTAACCGCACCCAGCCTGCCGAGGAACATCCCGAAAACAGCAATTTTAAAGATCCTAACCAGGCCGGTAACGCCAACTACAGCAATGTGATCAACGTGTCACAAAACGGCCGTTCGGATGAAGACAGCGGACAAACGGAAACCAGTAATAGCAAGCCCAACCCGCAGCAGCAATACCAGGAAGGAACTGCCGACGATGACGGGGATGCCAGCAAAAAGCAACAAACCAATATTCCCGGACCTAATGAGTTGCCTGATCAGCAGAGGGTAGGAGAGTAGGATAGAGTCTTGCGCTCGTTTGTAACGAGCGCTTAACCAGGGTTAGCGTTTATAACGCGACTGGCGATGCAATCGCCAAACCATAGTAAGCGCTCGTTGCAAACGAGCGCAAGAAATAAGGATATTCATTTTACCACTTAACCGTCTTCTCCATAAAAGCGATCAAATCATCGGCCATAGCTTGCTGCTCTTTCAGGCTCGGGTGACCAGGGGTGTTTTTATACGGGATAAAATGGGTATATATTTCATTATCATTTAAAGCAGCAACGGCCTTCTCAATATAACCCGGCCATGGCGATCCTGCTTTGGTTGCATCCATGCTACCCAGCGCGCAAATGATCTGTGCTTTTGGATACGCTTTGCGGATATTTTTAACAAACTCTTTATAAGCTTTAATGATCTGTTCCGGCTCGGGGGCTTTACTGCCAAAGCGCTCTTTAAACTGTGGATTGTTGGGTTGGTTTACAATCCACGAATCGTTTTGAAACAAGTTGATCACTACTACATCGGGCGTATACTTTTTGAAATTCCAGGTGCTTGTTGGGTCTGTTGGATCAAGGCGGTTATACATTTCGGGCATAATGAGCGGGAACCAGCTCACGGTAATGCCGATCCCGCTTTTAGAGGTGCAAACATACTGTGCATTAAAGTGACGGGCAGTAAGGGCCGCGTAGCTAAGGTAGCCGTTTTCATAAGGGGCGCTGCCACGATCCTGCCCGGTGGTGTCCTCATCGGCATAACCGCAGGTAATGGAGTTACCGAAAAATTCGATCTTACGTTTTTTAGCCTCTGGTGCAGTTAATGCAGTAGCTTCTTTGGCCAAGGTGAACTGATAAAAAAGGGTTTTGCCTTTGTCCCATTCGGTACGTTTAAACAGTTCGAGGGTGTGCTTACCGCTCGGCAGGTTCTCAGCGAGTGTATAAGCCTGCTTGGTATTATCAAGGTGGATGGTGTTTACAACCTTGTCATCAACAATAATGGTAAAATAGTTTTCGCCCCGTTCATCCTGCATCACAGCCGATGCGCCTGTTCCGTCAAAATTAATTTTTAGCGATGAGCCCGTCCAGTATAGTTCGGCAGCTTCATCAGTTTGATTGATCCGCCCGGTGTAGCGGATGCGCTGATCTTTGCTCTTTAAAATAATATTTTGAGCGAAACAGCTTGTTATTGAACCGGTAAATGCAATGAAAAGTACAAGAAAATATAATCTGCGCATCTTTATTAGGGTTTGGCCGCCCTAAAAATAGGAAACTTATGCAAAATCAATGCAGCAAAAAAATCTCCTCTATGCCTGCCGTTGTTGGTGTTGTCACCAACAACTTCTAAATTATGTTTTTTAATTACGTTACCGTTAATAAAACTGGTAAGCAAATGTTGTTGGTGACAACACCAACAACGGCGGGGGGAAACTTATACAAAATTAATGCAGCAAAAAAATCTCCTCTTGAGAGGGGGCGCGTAAGGAAGGTGTGTTGGCAGGGGTGTGCTTATGCGATTGACTTGCCAAAGCAAAACATACCCCTTTATGTCGTTGTTTGGTGTTGTTAGGAAACTATATACCTGTTAGATCATGGTTATCCAACTGAATGATATTTTATAATGTGGAGTATTTCAAAAAATAACAACAATCCCACTAAAGTAATGCCCGCATAAATAATGAACCACCATATTTTTAGAGAGGTTGTCTTATTCGAAAGTTTTTTTCCATTTATTAAATACAAGATTGTTGCACCGATCAGTACGAGTATTAAGGCCATAAGCTATTGCTTCTTAGGTTTGTCTGTGCCGTTGTTGGTGTTGTCACCATAGGTGTTCGGAAGATTTTTAATTCCCTCCCTTGGGAGGGGGGCGGCTGGATTTCGTGGTGGCAGGGAGGGGTTTATACGTCATTTCAGGCTAATAAGTCTGTGAATGAAACCCCTCCCTACACCCTCCCAGGGGAGGGAATCGCACAATCCCTCGCTTTTTTTATTTCTTCCGAACACTTCTGGTGTTGTCACCAACAACGGCGGGGAAGCGGATAAGTCATTGGCTTATCCGCTAAATATTTGTTAAGAAATTATCATTCAATCGGCATCCCAAACTGCAGCAGGTAGCCATTATAATCAAACACGCCGAATTCGCGCATGCCGTAATTGAAATCTTCAATGGGGTAGCAAATCACCGCCCTGTCTTTCAGTTCGCTCCACAATAGATCAACCTTATCCGTGCGGATATAAAATGAGCCGGTAAATTTAGGTACAGTGAACGATGCATTATCAACAGGCAAAGCAAACATGATCTCGATATCATCACGGCTTACCGTGGCCCAGCCCCAGTCCTCATCATAGCCAATGCAGGTAAAACCAAGGTTATTAATATAAAAATCAACACTTTCCCGTACCTGCCGGGTGTATAACATAGGAGCAATAGATTTTAAAGACATAGTTTATTTGAAATAAGTTAAGGTTGAATCGGTAAATTAATGCTAACCAATCGTGAACCGTCATTGCGAGGTACGAAGCAATCCCCGATTGGCAGAGCGAATATGCAAATCCGCTTTGTATAGTTTGGGATTATTAATACTTATAATTTGTTTTTTATAGGTATTAATGAGCTCCCTCCGGTCGGTTGTCTTCGTACCTCGCAATGACGTTCCTTGTTATTTGGTTATTTATTTTAACCTTGCCGTTACTTCAAATATACATAAGTTATTCCATCTCCGCCACGATCAGCATGCTCATCTTCCATGCGGTCAACCTGTTCATATTTTTTGAGGTATTGCCTGATCATTTTGCGTAAAATTCCATCGCCTTTACCGTGAATGATCTTGAGGTTGTTAAAGCCCATCATCAGTGCACGGTCAAACAGTTTTTCAATGGCGTGAAGCGCATCTTCGGTACGCTGGCCACGTACGTCAATCTCCGGACTAAAACTGGCCATGTCATTGGTGTGCGAACTGAAATTTCGCCTGATCTCTTTGGGAACAGACGATTTAGATACTTTAATCACGCGTTTCTTTTTAGCAACGGTGCGTAAATCGCCAATGGCAATTACTACATTCTCTTTAATGATCTCTATCACCTGGCCTGTAGTTTCCGAATCGGTGAGTTTCACCCAGTCGCCGGGTTTTAATTCTTCATCGGCAGGGGCAGTAGGTTTTGGTGCCTCAGTTTTAACGGTGTTCTTTTTAAGCTCAACATTCAGATTTTCGCGCAGCTGCTTTGTTTTTTCTTTATCGGCATTACTGCTCTTTATTTCGGATATAGTATTTTCAACCAGCTTGTTGGCGTTAAGGATAATATTCTTGGCCTGGTCTTTAGCTTCTTTAATGAGCGAGCGTTGGTTTTCTTCAAGATAACTTTTCAGTTTCTCGTTTTCGGCCAGCAATTCATTTACCTTGCGCTGCTGCTTATCCAGTTTTTGTTTGGTTTCAAAAATAGAACGTTTTTCACGCTCCAGATCAACCAGCAGGGTGTCCACCTTTTTTTGCCCTTCGCTTATTTTGTTTTTGGCGAGGTTAAGCACGTTGGCCGGTAATCCTATTTTTTGGGCAATTTCAAAAGCATATGAGCTGCCGGGTTTGCCAATCTCCAACTGGTACAGCGGCCTCATCTCAATGTTATTGAACAGCATAGAGGCATTTTCAATGCCCTCGGTATTGCTGGCAAATATTTTAAGGTTGGAGTAGTGCGTGGTTACCATTCCCTTAACTTTTTTTTGATTGAGTGATTCCAACACAGCTTCGGCAATTGGCCCGCCAAATTGCGGATCAGTACCGGTACCAAACTCATCTATCAGGATCAGGGTTTTGCCGTTGGCCTGCTCCACAAAATTTTTCATTTTGGACAGGTGGGCGCTATACGTACTCAAATCACTTTCTATCGACTGGTCATCGCCTATATCAACAAAAAGTTGCTTGAACACACCTACGACACTGGCTTCATCCGCGGGGATGAGTAAGCCGGCCTGTACCATCATCTGTAATAAACCAACGGTTTTCATACAAACAGATTTACCGCCGGCGTTGGGGCCCGATACCACGATGATGCGGGTACCTTCGTCTATCTGCATATTGAGTGGGACAACCGTTTTTTTCTCTGCCTTAAAATTCAGGAACAATAGCGGGTGACGGGCATTGTATAATTTAACCCTGGCCTCGTTTATCACCTGCGGCATTTCGGCCTCAATATCAATGGCAAACAGGGCTTTGGCGCGCACAAAATCAAGCTTGGTTAACAGGCCGTGATAGGAGAGCAGCAAAGGCACATAGGGCCTTAATTCGGTGGTTAAAGCGGTCAGAATTTTTACTGTTTCCCGGCGGCGTTCAAATTCCAGGTCGCGGATGCGGTTGTTGAGTACAAATACCTCTTCGGGCTCAATGTAAACTGTTTGGCCCGAGGCCGACTCATCGTGTACAAAGCCTTTCAGCTTGCGTTTGTTTTCGGCCAGCAGGGGGATCACCAACCTGCCATCACGTACAGTTAATGAACCATCGGCAGCCCAACCGTTTGATGTGGCATTTTTAAAAACCATATCAATTTTTTTGCGGGCTTCGTGTTCGGCTTTGGCAATGCCTGTGGTAATTTCCATCAGTTCGCGCGATGCATTGGGCCTGATCTTGCCTTTTTGGTCAATCACGGCGTCTATCTTTTTAAGGATCGCCTTTTCAATAGGCAGGTGCTCAAAAAGGGCTTCAAGGTTAGGGTACAGGCCTTCACGCTCGTTAAAATAAGCAATAACGGCAAATACCGTGGTTAACGAAGCCTGAACCTGGTAAAACTCTTCTTCGCTTAAAAAAACGCCCTCTATACGGGCTTTATTGGCAAGGGACTTTATATCGAAAAAATGCTGAATAGGCAGCGCCTCATCATTAACCAGGATATTCTTAAACTCGTTTGCCTGGCTCAGGAATTTATGGATCTGGTCGTAATTGCTCATCACCTGGATCTTGTCAACCATTTGTTGACCCATTTCGCTCAGGCAATGTGCTTTTATCAGTTCTTTTATCTCGGTAAAACCCAGCTTATCTACACTGTTTTGGGGGTAAAGCATCAGGTTATGACTTTAAGTTTTTTAACGAGTCGGCTTTGCGGGCTTTCTTGCTTTTGCGGGGATGGAATCTCCTTGCCGAGTCGGTTTTTAGTTTAGTTTTTAAATTTTTCAATGAGTCGGCTTTGCGGGCTTCCGTGTTTTCATGAGGATGCATTTTTCTTGCCGAATCTATTTTAGTTTTAATATTTAAGTTTTTTAACGAATCGAGCTTACGCGTAGCCTTGCTCTGCTCTGTTTGCACTTTGGCAAGCGAATCGGTTTTACTTTTAATTTTTATATCCACCTGGTCATAAATGGCCAGCAGTTTATCGGGCTGCATGGCGTAGTACCGCATGCTGCGGTTAAAATGCGCGGTATCGGTATGCAGGCGCTGAAACATGGCAATGTATTTACCCGCGCCGTATTTATACAAACTATCGGGTATTTGCGTAGTATTATACAGGCTGCCGTCGATGATGTGCATTTCGGTTAACACCGCTGCCATAGCGTCGGGTTTGAGGACGTCGTTGGGAATACTTTTGCCATTGCAGGCACATAAAAAAAGTGCTGCAGAAAAAAACAAGGTTATATATTTATGCATTCAGTAATTTAGCGGCTGATTAATTAAGCAAATTTACGGATAAATGAGCATTGCAGATAACATCAGAAGCTTAAAAAAGGAAACGGAAGCAGATAAGGTAATATTATTGGCCGTATCAAAAACAAAACCTGTTGCAGATGTACAGGAAGCCTATGATGCCGGACAGCGCCTTTTTGGCGAAAATATAGTGCAGGAAATGGTTGAGAAGTATGAGCAACTGCCTAAAGATATCGAATGGCATTTGATTGGTCACCTGCAAACCAATAAGGTAAAGTATATAGCGCCTTTTGTAAGTATGATCCAGTCTGTTGATAGCCTGAAGCTTTTGCACGAAATCAACAAACATGCTGAAAAAGCCGGAAGGGTAATTGATTGCCTTTTGCAAATTTATATAGCCGACGAAGAAACCAAATACGGACTGGGCTTTGATGAAGCAATAGAATTGCTGCGCTCTGAAGAGTTTGCTGCAATGAAAAACGTTCGTATCCGTGGCTTGATGGGCATTGCTACAAACACCGATAACGAAAAGCAGATCAAGGAAGAATATTACGAGCTGAATACCTTTTTTGAAGGCATAAAATTGAGCTATTTCAGGAAGGAAGAAAGTTTTGATATTTTGTCGATGGGCATGTCGTCGGATTATAAACTGGCCATTGAGCAGGGCAGTAATATGGTGCGTTTAGGCAGTACTATATTTGGCGGCAGGGTAATTAAGCATTGGAAAAATAATTGACTGGAATTTGTCTGAACCGGAATTTATGGAATTAAAGAATTGACAGAATGAAATTACCATTCAAATAACTCGCTTAATTCGATAAATTCCGGTTCAGACGAAAATCCCGCGCGTTCCGCCCGTTGTTGGTGTTGTCACCAACAACATGTTTTTTGAAATGAAATTAAGTGTTCAATTTTTTAAAAACGGGTGTTCAGTTTGTAAGATTGTGAAAAAGCTAAGTATTTGATTGTCAGTTATTATGTGTTCATTTTGTTTGAATGGGCAATAATCCGTAAAATTAAATGGTTGATTATCAATTGATTTTTTTTGTGGAATATCTGTAAGTGTTCACACCTAAAAAAGTTGAACACCTGTTAAAATAAATAGAAAGTTGTTGGTGACAACACCAACAACGGCGCAGAATTGACTGAATGTTTGCCAAATTCGATAAATTCTCTTAATTCGTTTAATTCGAGTTCAGACAATTAATAACATGAATAACACAGAAAATAAAATTGAAAGTCAGCACCCCCTTCAGGGGGAGGTTAATATTCGCTACGCGGTTCAATCCGATTGTCCCCGTTTAATGGAGCTGGTACACGAATTGGCGTTATATGAAAAAGCGCCGGAAGAGGTTACCGTAACCCTGCAGCATTTTGAAGAAACCGGGTTTGGCCCTAACCCTGTCTGGAAAGCTTTTGTGGCCGAAGTTGACGGCGTTGTGGTTGGTTTTGCCTTGTACTATGTTCGCTACTCCACCTGGAAAGGCTCCCGCATGTACCTGGAAGATCTGATTGTAACCGAAGAGATGCGCGGCAAGAAGATCGGCAAGCTACTTTTCGACAGGCTGCTCCGGGAAGCTAAAGAAAGAGGTTTCAGCGGTATGGTTTGGCAGGTGCTCGACTGGAATGAACCGGCCATTAACTTTTACAATAAGTACGGCGCGAATATTGAGGCGGGCTGGTTAAATGCTTCGCTTTCAAAAGAGCAGTTGTTAAACTACTAATACTATACCTATGAAAAATCTGGGCCTGTTGTTTTTTATGGCGATGGGATTATCATCGTGCCAGTGGGGCGTTCCTAATAAAATTCCCGAGAAGTCATTTGATACCCTGCGTTATGCTTATAAAGTCATCAAAGCACGGGCAGCAGATTGTGGCGTTAAATCTGATAGCGCCTGTACGGTGGTAAAAATTAATTACCCTGTTTTCGACAGCGCCAAAACTTTAAATGATACCATAACCCGTAAGCTTACATCGATGTTTGCTATGGATGGAAAGCCCGACACCAGCCTGGAGCTGATGAGCAAAAGGTTCCTGAAATCATATGATGAATTCAGGAAGACTAACCTGCGGTCGGGAATGTTTTTTACGCTGGATGATTCCGTTAAGGTAATCCACCAGGATTCGAGCTTAACAACGCTCGAAGTACGGGGCTATTCATACACTGGTGGTGCTCATGGCAGCACATCAGTCGGCTTTATAAACTGGGATGCCAAAGCCGGTAAAAATCTCAAACTTGATGATGTTCTTGTTGACGGGTATCATGATAAATTAAATGCCGTTGCCGAGAAACTCTTCAGGAAGAATGAAAAATTAAGTGATACCGCATCACTCGCCGCTAACTATTTTTTTAAGGATAACAAATTCGCGCTCAATACTAATTTTTCCATTACGCCACTTGGGATTAAATTTTTGTATAATCAGTATGACATTAAACCATACGTGGCCGGTATTACCGAATTGTTTATTCCTTACGCACAGATCAAATCATTAGTACAGCCGGGTTCGGTTGTAAGTCAATTCATTAAATAAATGCTTGTTTTTAAATTCGGAGGGGCATCAGTTAAGGATGCCGCGGGTGTTACCAACCTTGCTAATGTTGTAAAACAATATACGGGTCAACAATTGCTCATCGTGATATCGGCTATGGGCAAAACTACCAACGCG
Organism: Mucilaginibacter rubeus; assembly: GCF_014643835.1. GTDB lineage: Bacteria > Bacteroidota > Bacteroidia > Sphingobacteriales > Sphingobacteriaceae > Mucilaginibacter > Mucilaginibacter rubeus. The sequence continues at coordinate 684,693 of NZ_BMKD01000003.1, forward strand.
CTGGAGAAGCTTACCAAAGCCTACATGGAGCAAACCGATGATATGCACGGGATCTTTAACGAAATCAAAGAATATCACTACAACATTCTGAGCGGATTATTTGAACCGGGCCACCCTGTATTTGATGAAGTTGCCAATACCTTTGTGGAGATTGACTGGGCCATAGAGGATGAGCCACACGATAGCTATGATTTTGTATATGATCAGATCATATCCATCGGCGAACTGGTATCAACCCGGATAGTTAATGCCTACCTGAACAAGGTTGGGTTCAAAAGTAAATGGCTTGATGTACGCGGATATGTGCATACCGATAATACTTACAGAGAGGGTATAGTAGATTGGGATAAAACTAAAGAAAGTATCAGCAAGGATATTCCAACCTTACTTGAAAAAAGTATTGTTGTAACCCAGGGCTTTTTGGGCGGCACCTCCGAAAATTTTACCACCACACTTGGTCGCGAAGGGTCTGATTACACAGCATCTATATTTGCAGCTTGCTTGGGCGCCGAATCGGTTACTGCCTGGAAAGATGTTCCGGGCATCCTGAACGCCGATCCGAGATTTTTTGCTGATACGGTTAAATTTGATGAGCTCTCCTATACGGAAGCCATCGAAATGACCTATTACGGGGCCAGTGTCATCCATCCAAAAACCATCAAACCCTTACAAAATGCTAAAATACCACTGCTGGTAAAGCCGTTTACAGACCCATCTGCGCCCGGTACAGTAATTAAAGAAGATGGACATAATCAGTTTACCAAGCCGGTGATCATCCTGAAACAAAACCAGGTATTACTGTCAGTATCAGGTAAGGATTACTCTTTTATAACGGAAGATCACCTTAGCGATGTGTTTCGCCTGTTTGCTCAAAACAATGTTAAGGTAAATGTGATGCAAACATCAGCATTAAGTTTTTCCGTTTGCTTTGATTTGAACGAAGAGCGTTTTGAAAAGCTATTAACTGGTCTTAAACAGGATTTTAAGGTGAAGTATAATGAGGGTTTAACGCTTATTACAGTACGCCATGACGGGGCGAATACCGTTAAGAAACTAACCGAAGGCAAAACCATTTTGCTGGAGCAAATTAGCAGGAATACGATACAAGTGGTGGTGAAGTGATTAGCTTTTAATTGAATTTAAAAGATCCTTTAACTCCGCGTCAGTTATTGTTTCAGCTTCGCTTTTATCGTATATCTTAAGAAGATAAAGCGTTTCGCTATCTAAATTAATAATAAGATGGGTAATTATCCTGGCACCGCCACTTTTACCTTTGCCTTTGCTGGCAACAGATAAACGTATTTTGAAACAATTTTTCCCTATCGGAGTACCATGGTGTGGAGTAACTTCAAGAATATCAAGTAAATTAGCAAAGTCTGCCTTTAGCGAAGGGTATTTTTTTGCAAGTCGTTTTAATTCTTTGCTAAACCTTGCAATTGGGATAATATTAAAGCTCATCAAGTAATTCTCTTGCTGTCTTTAATTTTATTTTTCCTTCCTGATGGAGCTTTACTTCATGGAAAGCGTCCTCGAGGTCGGCTTTAAATTTCTTTTTGGCAGAAGTCTCTTTGGAGAGATCGGGGTTTATAACCTTAACTTTTCCACCGAGCTTTGAAATGACTTTCAGAATCATTTCAGCATCTTTTTCTTTCAATTTCACTTCAGCGGTTATCATAAGCAATTAATTAAATAAAGATAAGGAATTTATATAAACAAAATGGTTTGTTGAGCAACAACAATACTTATCTGAGTTCTTTTCCTAAAAAGGGTTTAGCCGAGTATTGTTTACGATTTCGGCTGCTCTGTTTTTGCCTATTCATCCTTATTATACCTGCCTTTAGCCCCAAAAAGCTATATTTGGGCATGAAGGCAATCAACACGATCAGGGATTCAGCAAATATCGGACTCGGGATTTTATCGGCAGCTTTTGGTCTAAAAGGTTTTTTACTATCAAGCCATTTTATCGATGGTGGTGCTACCGGGGTATCCATGCTGATATCTGATATAACCTCCATTCCCATATCTGTTTTGATCTTTGTTATCAACGTGCCTTTTTTATGGATAGGCTACCGGAAGCTTGGACTTTGGTTTGCTATTAAAAGTACCGCCGCCATTGCTTTGCTTTCATTATGCCTTGCAGTAGTGCAATTTCCGGATGTTACTCATGATAAATTGCTTACCGCGGTATTTGGTGGTGTATTTATTGGTACCGGCAGCGGGTTGGCCATGCGGGGTGGAGCCGTGCTTGATGGTACCGAAATCGCAGCGGTGCTGGTAAGTAAAAAGACACAACTGCTAAAGGTGAGCGACTTTATTTTACTGCTTAATGTTTTAATATTTGGAGTAGCAGCCTCGGTACTCGGCGTTGAACCGGCCATGTATTCAATATTAACCTATATGGCTGCCGCCAAAATGATCGACTTTTTGCTGAACGGTATCGAGCAATATTCGGGTATTACCGTAATCTCGACCAAAAGCGATGCGATACGGAGGGCAATAACAGTTACTCTTGGCCGTGGTGTTACTATTTACCAGGGGAAAAGCGGTTATGGAAAAGATGGCCATGTAAATGATCCCCGGGATATTGTGTTCACTGTGGCTACCCGTTTGGAAATTCCATCGCTAAAACAAACTATCCTTCGTATCGATCCCAAAGCTTTCATCGTGCAGCAAAGCATTGACGATACAACAGGCGGGTTGTTGAAGCGCAAGAAACTACATTGAAAAGCTTAAAGCCGAAGGCTCAAAGCAAGCATCTTTAAATAATGGTAATAGGATAGCGTTTTCTGGCTTTTAGCTTTCCGCTTTAAGCCTTCAGCTTACAAAACGCTTACCGGGTGCTTATGATCATCAATGGCAACAAAGGTAAAAGTGCCGGTGATGGCTTTTTCGCGCACAAAAGAGTACATTTCTTCAATATAGATTTCAACCAAAACTTTTAGGCTGGTATTGCCGATATGTGATACACGGCCAACAAGTTCGATAATGGTACCTGCCGGGATAGGACGGTTAAAGTCGATCCTGTCGGATGATACGGTAACCATTTTTTTACGGGTAAAACGGGTGGCCGTAATGAAGGCTACCTCGTCCATCATGGCCATTGCCGAACCTCCGAAAAGCGTGTCGTAATGATTGGTGTCGCTCGGGAATACGGTTTTGAATATCCGTGATTCGGCTTCTTTAATTCGTTCTTCAGTAGTCATTGAGTTGAATTTTAACTCCCTCTCGTTTGGAGAGGGTTGGGGGTGAGGTCGCTTATCTCAATTTACCCCACTTTAAATAAGTGGCGCCCCATGAAAACCCGGCGCCAAATGCTGTCAGGATCATGTTATCGTTCTCTTTAAAATCTTCTTTATAATCCCACAACGCCAGTGGGATAGTGGCGGCTGTGGTGTTACCATAACGGTCGATGTTGATCTTAACACGGCTTTCAGGCAGGCCCAAAGCATCACCTACGGCGTGGATAATGCGGTAATTGGCTTGGTGGGGGATTAGCCAGTTAATATCATCTATGGTAAGGTTGTTACGCTGCAGCACAGATGTGCAGCTTTCGGTCATGCCTTTAATGGCCGCTTTAAAAACTACGCGACCGTCCTGACGTATATAGTGCAGTTTACCATCGAGGGTTTCTTCTGATGCAGGGTTCATAGAGCCGCCGCCAGGTACATATAAATGTTCCCGCCCGTGACCATCAGTTTTAAATACACTGTCAATAACGCCCAGATCTTCAGAAGATGGTTCAAGCAATACCGCGCCGGCGCCATCGCCAAAGAGGATACAAGTGTTGCGGTCGGCATAGTTTACAATGGCGCTGTTTTGATCGGCACCGATAACTATTACTTTTTTATAACGGTTGCTTTCAACCAGGCTCGAGCCAAGGGTAAAGGCATAAAGGAAACCACTGCAGGCCGCATTAACGTCAGACGCCCAGGCATTGCTTAAACCGCATTTATCACAAACGATGCTGGCGGTAGAAATAAGCAGATAATCGGGGGTTGAAGTGGCTACAATAACACAGTCAATTTCAGAAGGATCAACTTGGGCATTTTCAAGTAAATTTTTTACCGCAAAGGCAGCCATGTCTGAAGTAGCGAGTGTTCTGTCGGCGAGGATTCTTCTTTCTTTGATCCCTGTACGTGAAACTATCCAGTCGCTGTTAGTTTCAACCATTTTTTCTAAATCACTGTTAGTTAAAATGTTGTCGGGAACATATCCACCTACACCGGTAATCACCGCACTGCTTTTTAATGCCATAAATATTATATACTCTCAAAAAAACATGCAAAGATAGAGAAATTTGACGGTTTAAAGCTGTCATGCAACTGTATGTTTATACAATCTCATCTTTTCGCACACCGATAATTTGCTGTTTATCGACACAAAAACGCATCTAACCGACACATGTTTTAACACTTATTGTACTGCTTTTACTTTTGAATCAACGATTTAGATTAAACTTAAAAGGAGAACAAACAATGGAAAGAAAGAACTTTTTAAAAAGCCTGGTAATTGGCGCAGTGTCATCGTCGGTATTGGTTGAGGCCTGCAAAAAAGATGCTGATACCGTCACAACTACTACCACTTCATCTTCCGGCAGTACCTCGGGTTCAACCGACACAGGCAGTTGCAGTGTTGCGCCTACCGAAACGGAAGGTCCATATCCAACACATTCGCCTGCTTCATATGTAAGGAGCGATATTACCGATGGCCGTACCGGGTATAAACTTACCGTGAAAATTACAATCAACAATAGCAATAATAGCTGTAGCGCGCTATCGTCAGCGTTGGTTGATATCTGGCATTGCGATGCGGAAGGCAATTATTCTGAATATGGCGGCAGCGGTACACAATCAACAAATTATACATCAGTTCATTTTTTACGTGGCAGGCAAACTACCGATTCAAATGGCCTGGTAACTTTTACATCTATATTTCCAGGGTGGTATACGGGCAGGGCTACACATATTCACGTTCATGTGTATAACTCATCGGGTACATCATTGAAAGTAACACAGATCGCTTTTCCGGAAGGTTCCGGCACGGCCCTGGCGGCTGTTAATGGTTATGCTAAAGGCATGAGCGGATATACGTATAACGCGAGTGATAATGTGTTTAGCGATGGATATACGCTTGAAACTGCTACTGTTACCGGTAGCACCACCGCCGGTTTTGTATTGGCTATCAGCTTAAGTGTACCTGCTTAAAAAACCATTTTGTTTTTTGAACCATCATATGCAAAAGCGCGTCATCATTCTATGTTATCGTAAAATCATCGATATCCGGTCGTTCAAGCAATGGGATAAGCTGGTTTTTGAAAGCACCTACCTGGAATTTAAAATGCAGGCCCAGAACTTTAGCCAGGGAACAGCCTATACTTCCTATTCCGAGTTGTTAAGAAATGTGCCCAATGCTCAGCGTTTAGCCGGTATGGTTACACCATCGGTTACAGGTTATATTCAGCAGCTTGGCAGTATTATGCCTGATATTTTAAATAATGTTGGCAGACGGTTTCTGACGTTCAGCAAGTTTCAGTTGGAGATCATCAATTCGGATATTAATGATAAGGATAAACACCAGGTCGCGGTTAATTTTTATTCCGAACCGTTGTTTTGGCATGATACCATAGATAATTATCTGCTGATATCCGCTCAACAGGCCGAAAATCAGTTAAATGTCGAAAATAATTGCATATCCACCAACCTTATGCAATTGCAGCCGTATATAAACATAACTTCATTGCAATATCACAATTAACATGGAAAAGATCTCACCGGGGCAAATACATTTGGCCGACCAAAGAGGTTTCACGAAAACCCACACCTTGAGGCGTTACAGCAGTTTTAACTATGGTAACTACTTTAATGAGCATCGTAAACCCTTTGGCCGGTTGGAGGTATGGAATGATGAAATGCTGGCGGGCGGCAGTTCGATTGATGTCGCCGTCGAAAACTCCGGCTGGTTTGTTTTGATGCCGGTTACAGGTGAAGTGCTACTAAAAAGGGTAAACGGAGATATCCGCCTGATTGATGTTGGAGAGCTGTTTGTAGGTTATGCTGTTGCCGGTGAGCGTCTTGAATTAACTAATCTTTATAAAAGCGATTGGATCAATTACATTTATTTTCAGTTAAAAGATGATGAGGTTATAGATCTACCGCGCGACGCCGTTTTTAAATTTGATATTACCAACAGACAAAATGAACTGATCGACCTGGTCCCCACCAGCGGAATGCATCCGTTTCGATTGCATGCAGGGGTATTTGGCGGGAGGGCTGATGCGCTTTATCAACTTCAAAACAATAAATCGTTATTTTACGCATTTGTGCTTGCCGGGGCTTTTGAGCTGCAGGGCCGCCTGATGCACGAGCGTGACGGATTGGCGTTATGGCAGTTGGAAGAGGCTGACATGGAAGCGTTAAGCAATAACGCGGTGATTGCGATATTGGAAATATTAAAATAAATCACCTGTTGTAGAGACGCATTATTGACACTTTCTGTAATATGCAGCCAACCCCTTACAAAAAGGGTACCTCATTAATTTACCGAGGTACCCGACTAATCAAGATGTTTTCCATTTAAATTGCCATACCACCCGATGCTTCAATACGCTGGCCATTAACCCAACGCGCATCGTCGGTGCAAAGAAAAGCTACTACGCCGCCGATATCTTCCGCAACGCCCGGCCTGCCCAATGCAGTTATGCTGCTTACCATTTTTTGGGTTTCTTCGCTGTTGCGTAAATGGCCGCCGCCAAAATCGGTCATGATGGCGCCGGGGGCAACCACATTGGCTCTGATACCTCTTCCGCCAAGTTCTTTAGCCAGATAACGGGTGAAAATTTCTACCGCACCTTTCATAGACGCATAGGCCGAAGAACGCGGAACCGATACCCGCGTCAACCCGGATGATACGTTGACAATCCCACCGCCATCGGCCATCAACGGGATCAGTTTTTGAGTTAAAAAGTATACACCTTTAAAGTGCACGTTCAACAAATCATCAAAGAATTCCTCGGTAACATCGCTGATGGCGCTGTAACCGCCTTGTCCCGCATTATTAATTAAAAAGTCGATATGATCGGTTCCAAATTTATCCGTCAAAACTTCACGCAGTTTTTCGGTAAATGCATCAAAGCTTTTAATTACTCCGGTATTGAGTTGCAATGCTGCTGCCTTTGCGCCGCTTTGTTCTGCAAGGTTAACTACCTTGGCTGCCTCCTCTGCATTGGTATTGTAGCTTATAATAACATCTATTCCTTTTTCGGCAAGTCTTAAGGCCATGTCCCGGCCTAAGCCACGGCTGCCGCCGGTTACCACGGCAATTTTATTTCTGTTTTCCATTTTCTTTTTTGTTTTGATACAAAAGTAAAACAGATGGGAGGGGAGTCGTTTTAATAAATCAATCCATTATTTACAAAATTCAAATAATGGTTAAAATATCGGCGCCTTTAATAATCGTACAACTGTGGTTTAAATCTTTTAGCCAGGTAGCCAGTAGCTTTTTCTAAATCGATATCAGCTATAATTACGCCAGTTGTGCCGTAAGCCTGGTAAACTAAACAGGTGCCATCCGGTGCTATAACTGAGCTTGCCGATTCGGGGTAAAGCGAACCATAATTGGAACTGGCAAAATAGATGGTGTTTTCCAGCGCCCGCATCATCATCGCCTTTTCGTAATAAGGGTTGGTCATGCTACCCCACTCGGTAAGCAGCACGCCTTCGGTATTACTGCCCGAAAAATGCGGGTGGAAAACGATGTGCGCGCCATTACGCGCCGCCCATCTTACCGATTCGGGATAACGGAACCCTTCGTGGCAAATGGTAACGCCAAATTTTAAGCCATTTACCTCGAAAATATTTCGTTGTGTGCCCGGCACCCAAATGGCGTCTTCCGATGGGTCTAATTGGTTTTTAGTTTGATATCCAAGTACCTTGCCGGTTTGGGATATCACATGTGCAATGTTTAAAAGCCCGTCTTCGCTGTACCAATCCATAGGCATAATTACCGCTATATTATTTTCGGCGGCAATCTTGCATACTTCATCCAGCGCCGATTGCAGTATCTCCGGCGATGTTGGCTCCGGATCGGCTATCATACCCGGATATCCAGGTATATATGATTCAGGGAAACAGATAACCTCTGCCTGTTGTGACGCTGCATCTTTAATCAGCTTTTCGGCTTGTTGCAGACCGTCATTAATTGATTTCGGAAAAGGCGGAGTAGCAATGGCTATTTTCATGCGGTGTTAATCTGTATGCTAAATTAAATGATTGCTTTTATCTGTGGTTAATATTTATCCCCTCATGTGTCACTTTTTTATTTCAACCCATACTTGGCCGATATTTATAAAATTATCATTGTACATTTGTTATGGAGATCCTTTCCAGACTCAATAAATCATCATTCACACTACTTAACGTTTACTACTATGATTGAAACTAAAGCGTATGCCGCGCAAGATGAAAACACACCGCTTGCCCCCTGGACTTTTGAGAGGCGCGAAGTGGGTGCTCATGACGTGCAGTTTGATATTTTGTACTGTGGCGTTTGCCACTCCGATTTGCACCAGATCAAAAACGACTGGTTCCCCGGCATTTTTCCTATGGTGCCCGGACATGAAATTGTTGGCCGCGTAGTTAAAGTTGGCGAGCATGTAAAAGGTTTTAAAGTTGGCGACCTTGCCGCTACCGGCTGTTTGGTTGACTCATGTCGTACATGCGAAAACTGTAAACGCGACCTTGAGCAATATTGCCTCAATGGCAACTCCCAAACTTATAATGGCCTTGAACAGGATCATAAAACACCTACTTATGGTGGTTACTCAAACACCATTGTTGTTAATGAGGATTTTGTGCTGCACCTTAAGGAAGGCGTTGATCTGGCCGCCGTTGCCCCGTTGTTATGCGCCGGCATTACAACCTACTCGCCGCTAAGGCACTGGAAAGTTGGCAAAGGCCATAAGCTTGCCGTGCTTGGCTTAGGCGGCTTAGGCCACATGGCTGTTAAATTTGGTGTTGCCTTTGGTGCCGATGTTACCGTATTAAGTACATCGCCTAAGAAAGAAGAAGACGCTAAAAAATTAGGCGCTCACCATTTTGTGGTAACTACCGATCCAAAACAGGTTGAAGCAGCTAAAAACTCCTTCGATTTTATTTTGGATACCGTATCGGCCGAGCATGACTTTAACATGTACCTGTCGTTATTACGTACCGATGGCGTTCATATCTGTGTAGGCGTACCGCCTAAACCAGCTCAGATTGCTGCTTTCAGCTTATTGGGCGGCCGTAAAAGCTTAGCCGGTTCAGGAATTGGCGGTATTAAAGAAACCCAGGAGATGCTTGATTTCTGTGCCGAAAATAACATTGTTTCGGATATTGAAATGATTGATATCAAGGATATTCACACCGCTTATGACCGTATGGAAAAAGGCGATGTGCGTTACCGGTTTGTAATTGATATGGCTACGTTGTAAAGTAATTTATAATTGATAACAAAGGCCGTGCGGGAGCATGGCCTTTTTACTATAGTCATATTTACACCCTTTAAAAGTCGCTTTAGCCCCCTGCATACGGTGAAGTACCGGTTTAATTTTGATATATAAAATATAACCACTGATATTATGAGAAACTTAGTATTGTTTATGCACATTTCACTTGATGGTATGGTTGCGCGCACTGATGGCGCTATGGACTGGATCAAAGTGAGCAGCGAGATGTTTGAGTATGCCAACGCCCGCACACAGGTAGCTGACACCGCCCTATATGGCCGTAAAACCTTTGAAATGATGGATGCCTACTGGCCAACAGCAGCCAATGGGCCAAACCCCTCAAAGCATACTATTGAACACGCTACATGGTATAATAATACACTTAAGTATGTAGTGTCTGAAACTGCTGCCCGGAAAAATACCGATAAGATTAAATTTATCAGTGATGATGTAAAGGCGCGGATTTCAGACCTCAAAAAACAGGAGGGCGGCGAGATCATCATGTTTGGCAGCCCCGGCCTTGCCCGTTATTTGATGCAGGAAGGATTGATTGATGAATTTTGGCTGTTTGTAAACCCGATAGTGCTTGGTGCCGGTATTCCGCTGTTTCCTAATACCGAGATAAAGCTCAAACTGGCAAAAAGCACCACTTTTGCCGATGGTGTTCTCGGGGTGCATTATATAAAAGAGTAGTATTTTGCAGGGAGATATCTTACCGTTATAAAAAAATCTGCAACCTGAGGCAACGCCTTTGCTAAAATGGTAGTAATCATTATGTACACAAACATATTACTACATGAAATTACTATCAAAGTTAACAGCAGCGGCCCTTGTGACAGGAGCACTGTTTTTTTCAAATACGGTAAAAGCGCAAACTACTCCTGCAAATGCGTTCCGTTTAGGTTTAGGAATTGAAACCGGCTTACCTACAGGTGTAGCAAAAATTGGCACTACTTTTACCTTAGGTGGTACAGCCCGTTTGCAATATGGTATAAGCAATAGTTTTGCGCTTACTTATACTATGGGCGGGTATCATTTTTTTCAGAAAGAAAATCCTGCTACGGGTAAACGCTATCCGAGCTATGGCGAAATCCCTATTAAATTCGGTTTCAAAGAGTTTTTTGTACCAAGTGTATATGTTGCCGGCGAAGCTGGTATCGCTTACGAAAAACTGGAAGAAGGCTGGGGCCCGCACAGGCTTGATCTTTCGCCTGGTATAGGCTGGGCCAATAAAACCTGGGATGTAAGTGTACGCTATGAAAACTTTTCGGGCGCTAACCAGGATCATTTTGGTATGGTTGGCCTGCGCTTAGCTTACGGATTTGCTTTATAATTTCGCACTTAATGTAACTATTAACTAACAGGCCCCGACTCACCCGGGCACGTTAGGTTGGCTGACCCTCTTTCGGTTATTACCGGAGGAGGGTTTTTGTTTATTTTCGGGTTGACAGCTAATTATTTTATCCTGATTTTAGGAACGAGAAACCTAACCCGTTTTTTTTACTAAATATCACAAGTTTTGCAGCTAACAGAAGATCAGATATACGCTCTCGCACCTGATGAAGCTTCAAAAATAGCAGGTCGTGATTTGGCTAACCCGGCCAAATGGGTAAGCAAAGGTATTAGTGAAGAAGCCCTTTGGGGCGAATGCCAGGGCAGCGGCAGCAAACCTTACCAAACTCAGGTTGATCTTGGCGCTATCGCCTTTAAATGTTCATGCCCCAGTCGTAAATTTCCATGTAAGCATGGCTTAGGCTTAATGCTTTTATGTGAGAGGGAACCAGGCTTATTTGCCAAATCAACAATGCCTGCCTGGGTAAGCGACTGGATAAACAAACGAGCCGAAAAAGAAGAAAAAAAAGTTGAAAAGGCGGCCGAAAAATCTGTAGATGAAAACGCTCAGGCTAAACGTGTACAGGCACGTGAACAAAAAGTAAGCGCAGGGATAGCCGAGCTAATGGTTTGGATCAAGGATATTGTACGCGGCGGAATTTTAACCATCCCCGAAAAAACGCCGGCTTACTGGGATAATATGGCCCGCCGTATGGTTGATGCCCAGGCATCGGGATTGGCTGGTATGGTGAGGAACCTTGGCGCTACCAACTTTTGGAACGACGGCTGGCAAAGTGGCTTTATAGATAAATTACTCCAATTATATTTAATTGCAGAGGGGTACAATAACATTCAAAATATTGACCCGGATTTGCAGCAGGATTTACGCACTGTCATAGGTTTCACCACCAACCAGGAAGAGCTGCGGGCGCAAACAGGTGTAAGTGATACCTGGCTTGTTATTGGAAAGGAAAGCCGCGATGAGCAGCAACTGACCATTGAGCAAAACTGGCTTTACGGTTTAAAAACCAACAGTTATGCGCTGGTGCTGCAATTTACGGTTAAAGGGCAATTCCCGCCGCTTAACTTTTCGCCGGGGATGTACCTGGATGCTACCCTGGTGTATTTCCCGTCGGCCCTGCCGTATCGTGCTATCGTTAAGGATTATAATATCATAAGGCAAATCGATAACGTTAATATAAAAACATTTACAGGCTGGCAGCAAGTTGCCGGTTACGAAACTATACTAAACAGCCGTTTGCCATTTCGCAGTGAAATGCCCCTTGTTATAGCGTCGCTAACACCGGTTTTCTACCAAAAGCAATGGTGGCTACAGGATAGCGAAGGCTGCCTCTGCAAAATATCAGCAAGTTATACCAACATCTGGCAACTGATTGCCATAAGCGGAGGCGACCCGGTAAATATGGCCGTCATCGGTAGAGAAAATAAATATCGCCCGATTGGCGTTTGGCATCAAAATAATTACAAAAGTATCTGATGAAGGCCTGGGAAAGTATCATAAACACCGCAATGCTGGGTACTGATAAACCTACACCTGCTATTGCTGATTTGCCGGAAGAAGTAGCCCTGATCGCTAATGCGATAGAGGCCTCAGCAGGCTTAGATAAAGAAGAACGCTACCTGCAAAAAGCTGCTGTGATCTACAATTACAGGCAATCGGGTTTTATACCATTTCAAAAAAATGATCTGCCGGCTAATAAAGCGCTTGCAGAAACAAAACCGTACTGTTCACCCGAAGCTGCCGGGATTTTGAACGCCATATTGGGCGAGGAGAACGATCAATTACTACAATTGTGGCTAATGCAATGTTGTAAATCAGGGCAATTACTAATGCCTGATGTGTTGCCGGTCGTATTTGAAAAAGCACAAAAGGAGATGGTATTGCGCAAAGCTGTTATTGAATGCAGCGGTAACAGGGGAGTTTGGCTTAGTAAAATGAACCCTGCGTGGAACTGGTTTACTACTATAGCCGATGAGGAACTATGGCAAATGGGTACGTCGGCCCAGCGTTCAGAAATATTGAAAAGCTTAAGACTGAATGAGCCCGCCAAAGCTTTAGAATGGCTGCAGCAAACGTGGGAGCAGGAGAATGCAGCCGGTAAATTGGAATTGCTTAAAGCCATGAAAGTGAATAGTAATGCTAATGACCTGCCATGGTTGGAGGGCTTGCTCAACGAAAAAGGGCAAAAGGTTAAAGATGAAGCTTTGGCCCTGCTCAAAAGTATTTCTGGTTCGTCGGTTGTTAAACAGTATCAGCAGTTGCTACGTGAATCTGTATCGCTAAAAAAAGAAAAGGCCTTATTAGGTTTAACTACTAAAATTTCCATCCAAATAAAACTTCCCGCCGTAGTTGACGAAAGCATCTACAAATCGGGCATCGAAAAATTATCGGGGCCTAAAAGTACGGTAACTGACGAAAACTATGTTATTTATCAGCTCATCAGCAGCGTGCCGCCGGCGTTTTGGGAAGATCAGTTTGAAGCAACGCCCATTCAGATAGTTGAATATTTTGAAAAATATGCACCTGCTATGGTACCGGCTTTGGCCAATGCGGTGGCAAAGTTTGGGCAAAAGAATTGGGTGCCGTTTTTTCTCGGGCAAAGTATGTTCTACCCGGATTTTGTTGAAATGCTAAGCGGCAGAGAACAGGAAAAATACCTGCTGAAAGCCTTGGGCAATGATCCGCAAAATACAATTGCTCAGGCCATCCGCATTAGTGATGAATGGGGCACCGAGTTTGCGGTTTCGGCCTTGCTAAAAATGGCTAACTGGCCTTACGAATATAATCGTGGTTTTTTTACCCGGTATATCAGCCTGATCCCTGTCGAGGCTTTGAAACATGTCGAAAACATAACATCACAGCAGGTTAACCTCCAGCCAACCTGGGACAAAACCCGCAATCACTTAATTAATTTACTCAACTTAAAACAGCAAACGCTTAAAGCCTTTAACGCTAAAAAACTTTAACATGTCACAGATATTACGTCAGCATGCAGAACAATTATTTGCACACGAACTGGAAGAATTGAAAAAGCAGGACGGTGATAAGCGTCCGGCCAACTGGATACTTTCTCCTCAATCGGTAGTAACCTACCTGGTTGGCGGAAAGCTGAAGAATGGCTTTGAGGTGTCGCCAAAATATATTGGCAACCGCCGCTTAATGGAAATAGCGGTAGCTACGCTCACAACAGATCGTGCCCTGTTATTATACGGTTTGCCCGGTACAGCAAAAAGCTGGGTGAGTGAACATTTGGCAGCGGCTGTAAGCGGCGATTCAACCATGATTATCCAGGGAACAGCCGGTATAAGTGAAGAGGCCATTCGCTACGGCTGGAACTATGCCCGCCTGATAGCACAAGGCCCATCGCCGGATGCGCTGGTAGAAACGCCTGTAATGCGCGGGATGAAAGATGGTAAAATAGTTCGTTTAGAAGAGCTAACCCGTATTGGCGCCGACGTGCAGGATACACTGATCACCATTCTTTCTGAAAAAACACTGCCCGTACCTGAGCTTAATATCGAAGTGCAGGCCGTTAAAGGTTTTAATATCATAGCCACAGCCAATAATCGTGATAAAGGTGTAAATGAATTATCAAGCGCGTTAAAGCGCCGTTTCAATACCGTTATCCTTCCCTTGCCTGATTCGGTGGAAGAGGAGATAGACATCGTACGCCGCCGGGTTGAAAGCTTTGAAAAAGTAATGGAACTGCCGGCCGAACCGCCGGCATTGCAGGAGATCCGCCGGATAGTGACCATCTTCCGTGAACTTCGTGCAGGCGTTACGCTTGATGGCAAAACCAAGATCAAAGTGCCGTCAGGTACCTTAAGTACTGCCGAAGCTATCTCCGTTGTGAACAGCGGTTTATCAATGGCTGCCTATTTTGGCGATGGACAATTGAAAGCGGCTGATCTTGCCGCGGGCATCATCGGTTCGGTAATTAAAGACCCGGTGCAGGATAAACTGGTTTGGCAGGAATACCTGGAAACTGTAGTAAAACCACGTACCGATTGGGCCGACATTTACCGTGCCTGCCGCGATCTGTAATCAAAAAACCTTAAGCCAATGGCAGTACATATTTTAGGCATAAGGCACCACGGGCCGGGTTCGGCGCGTAATGTGAAAGCTTTTCTGGAAACGGTTAGGCCCGATATTGTTTTGGTTGAGGGGCCGCCGGAAGCTGATGCCATGCTGCAATGGGTAAGCAACGAAGGTTTGAAACCACCTGTAGCGCTGCTTTGCTATCAGCCGGATGACCCCCAACGCTCGGTGTTTTATCCCTTTGCCGATTTCTCGCCCGAATGGCAGGCAATTCTTTATGCCCGCAGGCAAAATATCCATGTGCGTTTTATGGATCTCCCTGCCGGTAACCAGATGTTTGTTGAAAAGGAGCAAAAGGTTGTTGAACAACAACAAGAGCCGGATACAGTTCACATCAATAGCGAAGCACAAAGCCTTGAGCAACTCTATAAAAGTCCGATAAGTTACCTGGCAGATGCTGCCGGCTTTGCCGACGATGAAAAATGGTGGGAGCATACGTTTGAGTACCGCGATAATAACGATGAGGTTTTTGATGCGGTATCTGAAGCTATGCAGGCACTCCGCGAGAGTTTTCCCAAAAAGGACAAAAAGCTTGAACAGATGCGCGAAGCATACATGCGTCGCACTATCCGCCAGGCCGAAAAGGAGATGTTTCATACCATAGCCGTAATTTGTGGAGCATGGCACGCACCAGCTTTACAGGGAAAATCATCGCAAAAAGATGATAACGAAATACTGAAGGGGCTTCCAAAAGTAAAAACAGAGTGCACCTGGATTCCATGGACTTTTAACCGTTTAAGCTTCCGTAGCGGTTACGGTGCCGGTATCAATTCGCCGGGGTGGTACAACCATATCTGGAACCATCCGCTTGATGATGGTACCCTGTGGATGGCCAAGGTGGCACAACTTTTCCGTAAGCAGCAGATGGATACCTCCGTTGCCCATATTATTGAAGCGGTAAGGTTGGCCGGTGCACTCGCTTCACTGCGGGGTTTGCCCAAAGTAGGGTTAGAGGAACTGAATGAGGCCACGCTGAGCGTACTTTGTAACGGCGAGAGCATTTTGCTAAAACTGGTACATGACGAATTAATAGTTGGCCACCAGATAGGCGAGGTGCCGGTTGAGATTCCCAAACCGCCGTTGCAACTCGATATCGAAAAACAACAAAAGAAATTAAGGCTGCCCGCAACAGCCGATTACAAAGATTATACACTCGACCTGAGGAAAGATACCGACCTGGAGCGGAGTATCCTCCTGCACCGCCTGCAATTACTGGGCATTAATTGGGGCAGGCAGCAATACACCAGCGGTAAGGGTACTTTTAAAGAGCAATGGCGCCTGCAATGGGACCCCGGCTATTCGGTGGAGATTATTGAACGCGGCAATTTGGGCAATACTGTAGCTGAAGCGGCCGCGAATAGCGTCCTCAACCAGGCAAAAGAAGCAAAGGAACTGAAAGTTATAGGCGATCTGCTTGAAAAAACGATTCCGGCAGAATTGCCGGGAGCCATTGAAGCGTTGATCAGTCAGCTTAATAATCTGGCTGCGGCCTCTGCCGACGTTATCGAACTGATGGAAGTAGTGCCCGGCCTGATAACCGTGGCAAGATATGGCAATGTACGCAAAACAGATGCCGAATTGGTGATCAGCATTATCAATAGCATTATTACCCGCGTTTGTATCAGTTTGCCCAATGCCTGTATCGCTATTGATGAAGATGCCTCTCAAAAGCTGCTGGAACTGTTTTTTAAACTGAACGATGGCATTAACCTATTGCAGGATACGGGCATAATTAACATGTGGCAGCAAACGCTGTTGACTATAGCAGCTAATAAAAACACCTCGGCGGTTATAGGAGGATATAGTACCCGTTTGCTGCATGACGCCCGTAAATTGGAGGGCGACCAACTGATGCAGTATTTCAGTTTTGCTATGTCATCGGCCACGGCCCCGGTCATCGCCGCAGCCTGGCTCGAAGGCTTTTTGAAAGGCAGCGGTACTTTATTGTTGCTTGATCAGGACCTTTGGCAAGTGATCGACAATTGGGTAGCCAGTCTTGCCGGTGAGGTTTTTATGCAAGTGCTGCCTTTACTGCGCCGCACCTTTGCCAATTTTACCAATCCTGAAAGGAGAAAGCTTGGCGAAAAGGCCAGATCCGGCGGTGGGACGGGGCATCAGCATACAAACATCAGCGCTAATTTTGATGTCGAAAGAGCTAAGCAAGGTTTGCCGGTTATTATGCAATTATTGGGTTTAACCATAAATATTAACGACACAAATGGAAATTGAACCGGAGCACCTGCGCAAATGGCGGTTAATACTGGGCGGTAATCAAAATGAAGGCACCGGATTTAGCCTCGATGATGCCGACCTTAAAGTTGACCGCACACTTGAAGCTTTATATGACAGCGACAGAACCGGAGGCCTCGGTGTATCATCACCGAATGTAAGCCGTTGGCTGGGGGATATCCGTACCTTCTTCCCATCAAGCGTAGTACAGGTAATGCAGCAGGATGCATTAAAGCGCCTGAACCTGACCCAAATGCTGTTTGAAAAGGAGATGTTGGAAAATGTAGAGCCAGATGTTCACCTGGTAGCAACTTTGATGACATTGAGCCGCGTTATTCCCGATAAAACAAAAGATACCGCCAGGCAGGTAGTACGTAAAGTTGTTGACCAACTGGTAAAAAAGTTAGCCGAGCCCACGCGCCAGGCCATAACCGGTAGTTTAAATCGTAGTACCCGCAATACAAGGCCGCGGCATAATGAAATAAACTGGGGGGCAACTATTCTTAAAAACCTTAAGCATTATCAACCCGAATATCAAACCATTATTCCCGAAACAAGGATTGGTTACGGTCGTAAGCGCTCATCATTAAAGGATGTGATCCTCTGTCTTGACCAAAGCGGATCGATGGGATCATCAGTGGTTTATTCGGGGATTTTTGGAAGCGTTATGGCTTCTATCCCAGCCATAAAAACTAAAATGGTGGTTTTTGATACGGCTGTAGCCGATTTAACCGAAGAGTTAACCGACCCGGTTGAGTTATTATTCAGCGTGCAATTAGGTGGTGGCACGGATATCAATGCAGCTTTAACATATTGCCAGCAGATAGCTCCCCGGCCCACGGATACCGTGTTGGTGCTCATTACCGATCTTTACGAAGGAGGTAACGTTGCCGAAATGCGCCGTCGTGCGGTAGAACTGGTTGCGGCAGGTGTGCAATTGGTAGTATTGCTTGCTTTAAGCGATGACGGCTCTCCATCGTATGATCATGGCAATGCACAGTTCCTGGCCGATATGGGGGTGCCCATTTTTGCCTGCACACCCGATAAATTTCCCGATCTGATGGCCGCCGCGCTCACTAAACAGGATATTGGTATGTGGGCGGCCAGGGAAGACCTTATTATAAAAAAGTAAAGGATTGGCGATTTTACCGATAACCCACCCACCTATACGCTCGATACTTTATCAAAAGTATTACGGTTAGGCAGGCTGGAACAATTTTATAGTTTGATAGATGCTGTTTGCTTACCAGCTAAACTTTAAAAGAGCCACCCCTTGCCTTGGTAACAATACAGTGGCACCTGCCAGCCCTGATTTAGCCTGCAGCGTAACCTGTTTGCCAAACTGTTGTAATTGCCCTGCTTTTTCAAGTTCCTTAATTTGCGCAGCTGTAGGTTTTTGCGGTGAACCCATCTTTTTCCACACTTCGTAGGCATTGCTATGCTCTTCATCAATGCGGTATTGAGTTAGTTTTACAAAGGTGGGAGGTAGGTTTTCTATCCTGATCTTTACGGTTTTCCCTGCATCGTGCAGGTCATCATCATGATAGTTCCACAGCAATACGGTCATTTCTTTTTTATCTGCGGCTGCCAAAGCACCGATATCTGTATTATTTCCCCTGATGCTTGAATCGGCCACGGTTTTAAGCGAATACATCTGGTCGCCGGTTACTTTCAGGCGTTTGCCTTTCATCATGCCCAGCATCCGGAAAATGTTAAGTACCGGCTTATCAACTCCGTTTGTAGCCAAATCGCGGAACCCATAAAACCAGGGCTGGTTTTCAAACTCGAACGACCATGATACGGAGCCCATGAAGTTTACACCTAATGAGTCGGCCAGTTGATACTCGCGGGCAATAGAAGCCGCCGTATAGCTCGAATACATGGTGCCGTTACGATAGGCATTTGACGGATTGGTAGCCATACCGCAGGCCGCGCAACCTTCCGGATCCGATTCGCCTATTACTATCGGGGTGTTTTTAGTTTCGGGATATGATGCTACAATTTTAAAGCCTTCTCTGATATCGCGGATCTGCGGGGCCATGTTCATGCGCACCCGCCCATTGATCAGCGTTGGCTGCCCTTTAGCATGGAAAGAGATCACATCAATAGGTGAACCTATTTTGCCTGTTGCGTAATTGGTATCAGCAATACAATGTTTAATAAATGCGTTCAGGAATTTCATTCCGCCAGGGCTCGAGCCGCCTGCAACTTCCGGTCCGCCCACGTGCGCGGTAGGCAGGGCGCGTTTTACACCATGGGCAGCATAATCGTATAGTTTAAAGAACTCTTTCATAGTACCTTTCCAGTAGCCTATGTTTGGTTCGTTCCACACTTCCCAGTACCAGCTTTCAACCTCGGCCTGGCCGTAGCGCTGTACACAATGCTTTACCCATTGATAAATAAGCTCTTCCCATTTATTGTAATCTTTGGGAGGATAAGCCCAGCCGGTATAAACATCATCATAGTTATCGCCGGGTTTCCAGTAATGGCGATAAGGTTTGGGGTGGGTTGACAAGGCCTCGGGCATAAAACCTATCTGGGCATAAGGTTTCATACCCAGTTTAACGTAAGTGTCAAATATGCTGTCAACCAGGTGCCAGTTATAAATAGGTTTGCCGCTGGCATCCTCAGTATAGGCATTGGTTGATCCCCACTTTAACGCGGCTGTACCATCGCCGGTGGTAAGCAGGTTGTGCACACGCATGCGTACCGGTACCGGGCTCAAAGCGGCCAACTCCGACAATAGTTTACGGCCATCCTTCATGTAGGTATAGTTAGGCTCGTCGTGACCAAACCATGCCCAAAAGGGGTACATATCGCCAATTTTATCATTTAGGCTGATGGCGATATTGGCCTGGTTCTGGGCAAAAATACGGCCGCTGATAAATAATAAAAGGAAGGAGATAAGTTTGATGGTCTTCATTCAGGTAGTTTGGTGATTTATAAGGAGTACAGATCAAACATAGGTAATTTTATTTATTGTAAAAAGAACAATTAAAATAAGGGGCTGGCCTTTCAATCAATTTTAAATCACATACAACATATTGAATATTATTTACGTTAACAGCGTGTTAATTTATTGTTTACGCGCTTCAGAAATTCTACAGAATTAAATTGTATAATTGTGCTTACCAGCGCTTAATAAGGGGGATTCTTTGCAAAAGTTTAGGTTTTATTTTATTTCGATGCTATTGGCAGCATCATCTTCGCTGCCTGTTTATGCCCAGGTTAAGGATACATTACAAAAAGTTGCCGTAAAGAAGGATTCCTTGCAGAAAGACTCTGCAAGGAATATCCTGACATTGCCCGATACGGTTAAACACCTTCAAAGTAAGTTTCCGTCATACATACCACCGGCGGCTTTTATCACTTATGGCCTGCTATCGTTTAAAGTAGGATTTATACGTAATATTGATTATCGCGTACGGAATGATATGAACAAGGATCATCCCGGCTTCCATACCAAGGTTGATAACTACATGCAATACGCGCCTATCGTGTCTGTTTATGCGCTTAACCTGGCTGGTGTTCATGGTAAAAATACATTTATCGACCGTACTATGCTGCTCGTGCTTTCCGAAGCCATATTTGCCGGTACCACTTTTGGCTTAAAACGTGTTACCCACCGTGAGCGGCCCGATGGCTCTGATAAGTTTTCGTTCCCTTCAGGCCATACCGGTAACGCCTTTGTTTCTGCCGAGTTTATGGCGCAGGAGTACGGCGACCGCTCGCCCATATACGGCGGCGTTGGTTATGGCTTTGCTACCACTACAGCTATTTTGCGTGTATATAACAACAAGCATTGGTTTAGCGACATCATAGCAGGAGCAGGTTTTGGGATCTTATCAACAAAAGCGGCTTATTACCTGTACCCGCTTATCCGTAATGGCATATTCCGTGGGGGGAATGAGAAAGGAAAAAACAACAACTCCTTATTGTTGCCAACTTACCAGGACGGAAGGGTTGGATTAACTTTCGCCAAGAGTTTTTAAACGACTGATCTTATATTTATAATGTACAACCACCTTAGTATTAGGGTGGTTGTTTTGTTTTAGAGTTTTTTTTTAATAAAAAATAACTTAGCTATTGCAACGTACGTTTTTGGTACGTACCTTTGGTTTATGAGTTTGTTTAAAAAGGATATTACTGCTGATTTAACGCCAACCAAAACAGAAATGGACGTTTTGCGGGTGTTGTGGCAGCATGGCCCGTCGACGGTGAGGTTTGTGCATGATAAGCTTAATGAACAAAAGGAAGCGGTAATTTACACCAGTACCCTTAAGCTGATGCAGGTAATGAAAGAGAAGGGGATGCTTGAACGTGACGAAACCAATATGAAGCACATTTACAGCGCCGCAGTTGAAGAAGACAAGGTGAAAGGGAACATGCTTGGGCGCTTTGTTGATTCGATGTATAATGGTTCGCCGAGCGATTTGATGGTAGCCCTGCTGGGCAACGACAAAACATCGGCCGAAGAACTCAGAAAAATAAAAGAACTGCTCAAAAAAATGGACGATCAATAATTAAACTTTACAGATATGTACCTGCTCCTTAACACCAACACCATTTCCCACAGCCTGATACAGGCTTTTAGCTGGATGCTGATCCATTCGCTATGGCAGGGGATGTTGCTGGCGGTTATGAGCGCTGTGGTGATGCTGCTTACAAAAAAAACAAGCGCGGCAGTAAGGTACAACCTGGTACTTGTACAGTTTTTATTATTTGTTGGGGCCTGCCTGTTCACTTTTGTTTGGGAATGGAACAAGCAGCCGCAGCAAAATATGGTACAGTTTGGTGATGCGATGGGCGGCAGGGCATCAGCTTTATTGAGCCTTAATGCTGATGGGATCCGGGTTTTTGCCAGTACCTGTATCGGTTATTTTACAGCCAACGCGCCAATGGTTGTGCTGCTGTGGTTTGTGTTTTTCCTGTTTCGGTCGGTACGGATGATGCGCGGGCTCATGTTTATCCATAATGCCAAACACAGGCAGGTATCCGAACCTGTTGAATATTGGAAAAACAGGGTTGAGCTGCTTTGCGAAAAACTGCAATTGAAACGGGCTGTTCGGCTGCTTGAATCGGGTTATGTGAAAATACCCATGGTTATCGGGCACCTGAAACCGGTAATCCTGATCCCGGCGGGTTTATTGGCAGGGCTGCCGCCCGAACAGGTGGAAGCTGTACTGCTGCACGAACTGGCCCACATCCGCAGGCATGATTATATCGTTAACTTTTTACAAACCGTTGCCGAAACCGTATTCTTCTTTAATCCCGGCTTATTGTGGATCTCGTCCCTGCTTAGGGATGAGCGGGAAAACTGCTGTGATGATATCGCCCTCGCCCAAACAAAAAACAAACGCGATTTTATACAGGCATTGATCAGCTTTAAAGAACATTCGCTTTACGGTGCAAATTATGCGGTTGCATTTCCTGGTAAAAAGAACCAGTTGTTGCAAAGGGTAAGCCGTATCCTTGGTAATAAAAACAAAACGGTAAGCCAGGGTGATAAAGTATTTTTGATAAGCGGTGTTGTTATCCTTTCGGCAATAATAGCTACGGCCACTATCGCGCAGATCCGGGAAGTTAATAATCCCGGTAATGATAAAGCTTATGTGTATAAACAGGAACGGCATATCACACCATCTGCAGGTATACAGCCGGTTGCACCCGTTAAATCTGTCGATAAACCAAAACACCCAAAGCACAGAAACATTGCAGTAGCTCAGAAGCCTGTTGCTGCAAATGAAAATGTGATTATAGCTAATACTGAGCCGCGTTCTCCGCAGGAGCAGCTTGAAGCTGATGCGAAGCTCGCAAAACAACAGGCCGAAAAAGAAAGCCAGCAAGTTTCGGCCGATAAAACCGAATATAACCGCGGGCAGGAACAGGCCCGCCGGGATCAGGAACATGCCAAAGTAGACCAGGACCAGGCTCGTCGTGACCAGGAGCAGGCCAAACGTGATCAGGAACAAGCCATGCGGGATCAGGCGCAGGCTAAACTTGACCAGGAACAGGCCGAAAGGGACCAGGTACAAGCTAAGCGCGATCAGGAGCAGGCGCGCCGTGACCAGGCACAGGTAAGTAAACCCAAAACAGAACCTATAAAAAGCAAAGTAAGCGTTCAGAATTAAGCAGGTACATTTCTTATTTGGTTCGTAAAGCAGGAGTGCACCCCGTTTTATCGGCCGGCCTATGCAGTAATTAGTCATGTTAACAATCAATTTTTAACCTGCCCCTGGGCGGAAGGAAAATTTATTGCCCAAATTTTAAACTTTTAAATCGACAGAAAAATGAAAACCAATTATTTAAGAAGCGCGCTGTTGTTGATTGCGGCAACGGCATTAACAACTGCAGCAAATGCACAGAAGCCGGGAAAAAAAACGGCCTTCAACGCCTATAACAATTACGATACTTTTGATGGCAAGGGGCGCGAACGCATCCAAACTAACTGGAAGGGTAAAACCTACCAAATGGAATTAGCCAATAACAAGCTGATAGCTTTGGCCGTTGACGGGGAAATCATTCCATCAACCCAATGGAACGAATATAGTACGGTTATAGCAGCTATCCGCGAGCAGATCAGGAAAGACAGGATCCAGGCAAAAAAAGATCAGGCACAAGCTAAACGGGATCAGGAGCAAGCCGGTCGTGATCAGCAGCAGGCTAAACGCGATCAGGAACAGGCAGAGCGAGATCAGCGACAAGCAAAAGTTGAACAGGAAGATGCCGCGCGCGACCAGCAACAAGCCAAACGCGACCAGGAGCAGGCATCTAAGGATCAGGTACAGGCTAAACGCGACCAGGAGCAGGCTTCCCGCGATCAGGAGCAAGCCAAACGTGATCAGGAACAGGCCAGCCGAGATCAGGTACAAGCTAAACACGACCAGGAACAGGCGCACTTAGATCAGATTCAGGCCAAAAAAGACCAGGAACGCGCCGCCGAAGATCAACGACTGCTAAAACAGATGACAGGTGATTTGGTAGCTGATCATATTATTCCCAATGAGGAAGCTTTGCATGAGCTTTCATTTAACGGCGAAGAACTAATCGTTAACGGAGTGAAGCAACCTGAGAGCGTATTTAAGAAATACAGTGCAAAATATCCGCGCTTTGCCCAAGGCAATACCAGTTATGAAAATGGCAAACGGCAGTTTAACGGCTTGCATATTCATAGGGATTAAAATAGCAGTTTATATTTTAGTAATTTGGAAAAAGGGTAGATCGTTCATAGTGATTTACCCTTTTCTTTTAAATTAGATGCATATAATACATTTGAATGAAAGCCTTTCTTATTGTACTTGTTTTACTTATTGGAACCAATTGTTTATTTGCCCAGGAGGATACTTATCAAACTGTAACGGCGCGGGTTGACGATGTACTTTATAAGGCTAATTATAAAAGTAGTGACCGATCGATATCAATACTAAAACCCAATGGGAAAACGATGCTGCATTTGAATTCGGGCGATTGTTATGAGGAAGGTTTTTCTTCATTTAAGTTTGTTGATTTTAATGGAGACGGTTATAAAGACTTGTTTATTGAACACATGTCAAATGTGGCAGGGCGTTGCGATCTTCTACTTTATGATAAACTGAAGAAGAAGTTTGTTTTAATTAAAGACTTTCCCGATTATCCCGTACCAGAAAGGTTGAAGAATACCAACCTGTATTATTCCTATCACCGGAGCGGATGTGCTGATTCAAACTGGGATAGCGATCTATTTAAGATTATAAATAATAAAATTATCAAAATAGGCAATATATCAGGGTTGGATTGTGGTGATAAAGAAATTGGAGTGTTTATTACCAAAGTGCGGGGAGCAAAAGAGCAACTAATCAAAAAATACCCGATCAGCGAAATTGGAAAATATAAGAACTATAAATGGGGATTTATTGAGCAATATTGGAAACGCAATTACAGGAAGTTTATATAATCTATTTTTTCAAACTCCTCGCCCTCAGTTTGCTCAAAAACTCGGGCGAGATCCCCAAATACGAGGCTATATAATGTTGTGGCACCCTTTGCGGAATGCCAGGGTAGCGATTAATAAACTCCAGGTATTTTTCCATAGCGGTAGTGGAGATGGTTTTAAACAATCGCTTTTGAACCACGGTAAGGTGCCTTTGCAGCATGAGCCTGAACATGCGCTCCAGTTTAGGCACCTCGGTAAGCAGGCGTTCTTTTGAGTCGCGGGTGAGGATGAGCAGCTCACAATCTTCCAGGGTTTCAATGTACATAGTACAGGGGCTTTGATCCTGGAAACTGGCCAGGTCGCTTACCCACCAGTCTTCAACGGCAAATTGCAGGGTCACTTCTGCGCCGTTCTCGTCAATGATGTATTCGCGGATGCAGCCTTTGTTTATGTAGGCTTCAAAATCACAGATGTCGCCGGCAGTAAGTAGGCGGGTTTTTTTAGGGATCTTCCGATATTCCAATATCTCATTAAAAAGGGCTGTTTCCTCTGCAGTTAAACTAACTGACCGTGCCGCGTAATCATTGATGTTTTGAAACATGGCTCAAATATAAGCGCGGAGCGGGGGATACCCACAAATATGCGCCTGTAAATATTTTTATTTCTTGTCCCAGTTCAATGGATTTTTTGTGGCAGATAAGCCAACTTTGGACTTTACTAATTATTTAAGATATGACTTATCTACCTGATGTAAACCGTTACCAAAGCATGGAATATCGCCGTTGTGGTAACAGCGGTTTAAAGCTGCCGGCGGTATCGCTTGGCTTGTGGCATAACTTCGGCGGTATCGATAGCCTGGAAAATGCCCGTAACATTTTACGTTTAGCCTTTGATAAAGGCATCACCCATTTTGACCTGGCCAACAACTACGGCCCGCCGCCGGGCTCGGCCGAGGAAAGTTTTGGCCGTATTTTTAAAGATGATTTTAAAAACTACCGCGACGAGCTTATCATTTCAAGCAAAGCCGGATGGGGTATGTGGGAAGGCCCGTATGGCGACTGGGGCTCAAAAAAATATTTGGTAGCCAGTTTAGATCAAAGCCTTAAACGTATGGGGCTTGATTATGTAGATATTTTCTATCATCACCGTCCTGACCCTGAAACTCCCATCGAAGAAACTATGGGCGCGTTGGATCTGATAGTACGCCAGGGCAAAGCTTTATATGTTGGGATCTCAAGCTATAGCGCTTCTGAAACAGAAAAAGCCATCGCGGTGTTGAAAGAACTTGGTACACCTTGCCTCATCCATCAGCCTAAATATTCCATGTTCGACAGGTGGGTTGAAGGTGGTTTGCTTGATGTGCTGGAAGATAAAGGTGTTGGCTGTATTCCATTTTCGCCACTGGCCCAGGGTTTATTAACCAATAAATACCTGAAAGGTATCCCCGAAGGCTCGCGGGCTGCAGCTCATCGTGGTAATGGTGCTATTGATGAAGATGCTATAACCGAACAAAATATAGCCAAAGCAGCAAAGCTGAATGAAATTGCATTGCAGCGTGGTCAAAACCTGGCGCAAATGGCATTATCATGGATTTTGAAAGATAAACGCATTACCTCGGTATTGATTGGTGCAAGCAAGCCCGAACAGGTAACTGATTCTATCGGTTGTTTAGCCAATATTTCATTTAGCGATGAGGAGTTGAAGTTGATCAATAATATATTGGCGTATTAGTGTCAAGTTCTGAGCCTTAAGTCTTCAGTTAAAAGTACAGAAAAGAAAAGCCTGACTAAAGACTTATAGCTAAAAAACGCAGGCCCCGCCGAAAGCCGGGGCTTTTTTGTTGTAAGTTTTTGCAAAATCTATTCCGGCTTTATATTAATTATTGTTTAAATGACACTTTATTTATAGGTTAATATGCCTTGAAAGAGCGAGAAGATTAACTAATTTTAAAGTTGAATTCTTAACAGATGCTTCCGTTAGTTATCTTTTGTAGAATAATTTAGGAGGGTGTTTTTTGGGTATTTGATTTTTTACTAAAAATATTTTAATTGTTTTTTGAACAATTAAAATAAATATTATACCTTAGATTTTCATTAGCGTGATAACCTCGCTTTAATGAAGCCAATTATATTAATTTAAACCATACTTAACCCGTACCGGGTTTTGATATAAGTAATTACAACCGATAAGGAGATGCTGGACACCGAGATTAGGTACTTGCTTAATGACATTGCTTTAAACAGCAGCAGGGCTTCCTTTAAAAGGCTGTACTTATTTTACTATGGTAAATTGTTTAGCCTCGCAAAATCGCTGGTTAAACAGGATGAACTGGCTGAAGAGATCACCAACGACGTTTTTATGAATCTGTGGACACGCCGCGCCTCACTGCCTGAAATCAATAACTTTACTTATTACTGCTACACATCGGTTAAAAACAAATCGCTTACCTGTCTTGCCAAAAATCAGCTTAAAAGTGTGAATATTGATGATGTGCATGCAGATGTTGCCGATTCAAGCGCAACAGGGGAGGACAAACTGGTTTGCGAGGACCTTACCAAACTGATCAATACTACATTGAGCAAACTATCCGATCAATGCCGCCTTGTTTTTAAGTTGATAAAGGAAGACGGCCTGAAATATCGTGAAGTAGCCGATTTACTCGATATCTCCAGTAAAACTGTTGAATACCACATGGGCAACGCCCTGAAAACGCTTGTGCTGGGGCTAAAGGATGCCCAAAAATTGCCCGCTACAGTTAGCCCAGAAAAAATTTCAAAAAATATTTAATTCTCCACTGGGGTATCCCGATTATTTACAGTCTTTATATATAGAGCCGTAAATAATGATTAATAACATCTGGATACTTATTGGTAAAAAGTTAAATGGTGAAGCTTCGCCCGAAGAGTTACTTGAACTTGAGCAACTGTTACAGCAACAGGGGGATATCATTACGTACCCGATGGATGAGCTGGAGGAAATCTGGAAAAATGATCAGCAAACTACTGAGGATGAACAACTGCTGAGCAAATGGCAAGCTTTTGAAGCTGAACTTGATGTTGTTGCAGAAAAGGAAGCTGAAGAAGCTGCTCAAGTCATCGCTATCCAAACCAAAAGGAAAAGAGCCAGGATCATTAAACTGGGATCGTTATTAGCTGCCGCCTGTTTAATGTTGGGCGTTTTTTGGTTTACCCGTAAAGAAACCATCGTGCCGGGAAAGTCCAATGAAATAACTGCCCCTAAAAACGGGATCAGTAAAATTCAATTGCCCGATGGTAGCCGCGTTTGGCTCAATATGGGCAGCAAGCTTACCTATAATAATGATTTTGGTACCGAGGAAAGAAAAGTATCCCTGGCGGGTGAGGCTTTTTTTGATGTAGTTAAAGATCCGCAGCACCCTTTTGTAGTTACTACCACAACCATCAGCATTAGGGTGTTAGGTACTAAATTCAATGTGCGTTCATATAATAATGATAAAACATCCGAAGCCGCACTCATTCGCGGTAAAATTGAACTTACCGTTTTAAAAAATCCCGAAAAAAAGATCATCCTTAACCCGTCAGAAAAAATTACGGTAATCAACAACCAGGAACTGCAACTTAAAAGTAATACCCCAGCGTATAAGATAGCTGAAGAAACTCCGCTTATAGCACTGAGCCGTATCCACCAAGCCAAAAAGGACACTTTGCCATCAGAAGCCTTATGGCTTGAAAATAAACTGGCCTTTGACGCTGAAGACTTTGAAAATATCGCCCAAAAAATGGAGCGCAGATATAATGTGAACATCGTTTTTGAAAATGAGGATATAAAAAAGCTGCGCTTTACCGGTAAGTTTGAAAAAGAATCGATTAATAAGGCTTTATTGAGCCTGCAGAAAACGGCGGCGTTTCGTTATAAAATTGACACTAACCAAATTGTAATTTATTAATTAATAAACCTTTATGAAAGAGCCTATGCGTAAATAAGTATCAAATCTTAAACCATAAAAAATGGGAAGATGTTCCCGCATCCCCCCATTATAATGTGGTACAAAGTTAACTACCAGTCCTTCTATAAACCAAATAGTTAAAATAACCTTAATGCTAAATTATGAAAAAAAATGCACACCGCATTAACCCATTGCGGCTGAACCAATTTTTGAAAGTACTTCTTATGTTTAAATTTATCTGTATCCTGGTGCTCGTCTCCTCATTGCAGGCGTTTTCAAAGGGATATGGTCAGACCAAGATCAACGTAAATTTCCAGAATGTGTCGCTGAAGAAGGCACTTAAGGAGATCGAAAAGAAGTCTGACTATCGCTTTTTGTATAACGACGATATGTTGTTGAAAAACGATATGCCCGCCAGTTTAAATACAAAAGATGCATCGCTTGAAGAGGTGATGAAAATTGTACTTAGCAATACCAACCTGAGTTATACACTGGGTGATAATAACCTGGTTATCCTTACCGAAAAGGGAAAGGCAATGGCCCCGGGCACTGTGAGCGGTAAGGTAACCGATGATGAAGGCCTGCCTTTGCCTGGCGTTACTGTAAAAGTAAAAGGGACGAACGTAAGTGCACAAACCGACGTGCAGGGCCGTTATAATATAAAAATACCCGATGTTAACACGGAAGGTGTGGTGCTTGTGTTTTCATTTGTTGGCTACACTTCACAAGAGGTGACAATAAGTGGCAATTCGCTCATCAATATACAGTTGAAAGCAGCATCCAATTCTTTAAACGAGGTAATTGTGGTTGGATACGGCACACAGAAAAAGGAAAATCTTACAGGTTCGGTTGCTGTGGTAAACGTAAAGGACGCCAATAAACGTGTAACACCCGATGTTGCGAGAGCGTTACAGGGGCAGGTTGCCGGCGTACAGGTAAATGGTTCGGGTGTACCGGGCGAAGGCGTTTCTATCCGCATTCGTGGTGTGAGCTCGCTGATCAACAACAATCCGCTATATATCATTGATGGTGTACCAACTATGGAACCTTTCGATTTCCCTACAACTGATATCGAAAGCATGCAGGTAATTAAAGATGCATCGGCAGGTGCCATTTATGGTTTCCGTGGTGCCAATGGTGTGGTTATCATCACTACAAAAAAAGGCCGCAACGGCGCCATGAAGATCAACTACAATGGTTATGCAGGCTTCCAGAAAAATCCTAAAACGCTGTCGGTTACCGATAGGGTAGGCTATCAGAAAATTGCCAACGCTGCCGAAACTAATGCAGGTTTATCGCTGGCTCCGGGCAATGATCCGTCATCAAGCAAATTTATCAGCAACGTAAATACCGACTGGCAAAAATCGGGCTTCAGAACCGGCTATACCCAAAGCCATGACCTTGGCTTATCTGGCGGTAACGAAAACATGAGCTATAACGTTGCTTTCGATTATTTTAACCAAACCGGCACAACGGTGTCCGGCCCTTCATATACGCGCTATAACCTGAGTGGTAATATTCAGGGTAAAAAGGGCATTGTATCTTTCGGCAGTAAGTTTGCTTATACCGAGGGCGACTACAATAACCTCGCATATCCTCACCTTCATGGTACAGGCAACCAAATAGTTGACCTGGTTACAGCTATCCCCACTATGCCTATTTACGATCCTAACCGTGTTGGCGGTTATGGTGGTGTTGATCAAAACACCCAAAGGGCTATCTCTTTGAATATTATTGGTGTAAATAATTTGTTAAACAGCACGGGGCAACGCAATCGTA
The DNA here is from genome assembly GCF_014643835.1 of Mucilaginibacter rubeus. Lineage (GTDB taxonomy): Bacteria > Bacteroidota > Bacteroidia > Sphingobacteriales > Sphingobacteriaceae > Mucilaginibacter > Mucilaginibacter rubeus. The sequence goes on from NZ_BMKD01000003.1 coordinate 715,474, forward strand.
TGCTGGCTTCGGCATGGATGGAAATTGAGTTTATCAAAAACCTGAAATATCGTCTTAACGCAAGCTATGACCGTAACGATTTCAAGAACACTTATTTCGATCCTATTTATGACCTGGGCTGGTTTTATCCCAATACAACGGCTTACTACAGCGATGCCCGCGGTAATTACTATACCGCACTTGTTGAAAATACGCTGAGCTACAAATTCAATATCAAAAAGCATAATGTCGAGTTACTGGCAGGTACGGCTTATCAAAAAGATAAAAATGATAACCTTACCGGTATAGCCTATAATTTGCCGCAGCCATACCTCTTTGCATTTGATAATGTGAGCAATACTACCGATAAAACAGTATTTGGCAACAGCAACGAGCGCAAATTTTATTCGCCAATATTTGGCCGCGTAAACTACAACTATGATGACCGTTACCTGCTAACCGCCAATTACAGGCGTGATGGTACATCGCAGTTGCCGGAGTATAACCGCTTTGGTAATTTTGCCGGTGTATCTGTTGGCTGGAATATCAATAAAGAAAAATTCCTGCACCTGCCCGAAGCTATTACCCAATTAAAATTAAAAGCGGGATACGGTACATTGGGTAACGTAAACGCGCTTGCATTTTACCCGTACCAGGCCGTTGTAAATGCCAATGCCAGTTATGTATTTGGTAATACATTGGCGCCTGGCGCAACCCAAACGCAGGTATTTGACCAAACTAACAAATGGGAGCAAAAACGCACCACCAATGTTGGTTTGGATTTGAGCCTGTTTCAGGATCGGTTAAGCTTTTCGTCGGAGTATTATGTTAACAAAATTATAGGCATTCTTTTACCTGTGCCAATCCCGGTTTCGGTAGGTGCCATTAACACCCCACTGGTTAATGCTGCTTCTTTTACCAATAAAGGTATTGAGTTTACGGTGACTTATCGCAGCAGGGACAACGGTCCGTTCAATTATACCATCAGCGCAAACGCTTCAACGGTTAAAAATAAAGTATTATCCTTAGGCAATGGCGGTAACCCAATTTACGGTGCATACAGTAAAACAGCTGTTGGCGGTGAGGTAGGCGAGCTATATGCATTTAAAACCGAAGGCATTTTCAAAGATGCAGCAGATATAGCGGCTCATGCTACTCAAACAGGTGCAGCCCCTGGCGATATTAAATTTGTTGATACTGATCATAACGGCATCATCAATGATAACGACCGTGTTTACTTAGGCTCCGCTATACCAAAACTTTACTATGGCTTTAACTTCAGCGCTAATTATAAAAGCTTTGATGCATCAGTATTTATACAAGGTAACTATGGCAGTAAAATAGCCAATGGGGTGTACCAGTCTTTAATGACAGGCCAATATACCAACGCGAGCACTGATGAATTAAATTACTGGACACCAACTAATACCAACACTAACGTACCCCGCCCTATCATAGGTGATCCTAACGCCAATAACCGCAATTCGGACAGGTTTATTCAGAGCGGCTCGTATGCCCGCCTGCAAACCGCGCAATTGGGTTATACGCTCCCAACAAGTTTGCTGAACCGTACACATGTGATCAGGAGCTTGCGGGTTTACCTGTCTGGACAAAATCTGTACACCATCACCAAATACAAGGGCTTCGACCCTGATTTTATTAACGATGGTACCATAAACCGCGGTTTTGATTATGGTTCGTTCCCTAACCCGCGCACTTTACTGGTAGGCTTACAATTAGGATTATAAAAACTGATTTACGATTTAACATTATTTATAATGAAAACGATATATACAAAGGCGGTATTTACAATATTGTTGATAGCCGTATTTACTATGGGGTGTAAAAAAGGCGATTTAACCACAGTGAACCCTAACGCGCAAACCACCCAAACGTTTTGGCAAAATGCCAGTGATGCCGTAAAGGGAATTAACGCGGTATACGGCAGTTTAATTATTGATGGTTCATACATGCGTTTTTCGCCGATAGTGGAAAACACAAGGGGCGATGATGCTACAAGCTACAGTCCCTGGGACCAGATCTATAACATGGGCAAATTCAACATGCAAAGCACCGGTGCCGGTGTGCTGTTTTCATGGACGGCCTATTACCAGGGTATTTTACGTGCAAACGAAGTACTGAAGTATGTGCCCGCCATTAATATGGATGCCGAACTGAAGAAACGTGTATTGGGTCAGGCCTATTTTCTGCGTGGCCTGTATTATTTCCACCTGGCCGATTTTTATAAAAACGTACCTATGCCGTTGGTTCCCGCCGGCTCAAGTGCCGATTATTTCCAAAAACAACAACCTCAGGATGTAGTTTGGGCGCAGGTGATCAGCGATTTTAAAGCTGCCGAAGGCATGCTGCCAACAACTTACAGCGGCTTATCGCCCGATGGACAGATAGGTCGCGCTACCAGGGGAGCGGCAGCAGCGTTTCTGGGGAAAACCTACCTGTTTACAAAGAAATATGCCGAGGCGGCTGCCGAGTTCAAATCAGTTATTGACATGGGTACTTATAGCCTTGTGCCTAATTACTACGATAACTTTTTTGCCAATAATGAAAACAACTCCGAATCGATTTTTGAGGTTCAGTTTTCAAGGGATGCCGGAGGTACTGATCTGGGCTGGGGAGGCGATCCGTCATCAGGATGGGGCCGTACATCTGCCCGTGCCATCACCTTTGGCGCAGCGAGTTTTGGTTTTACAGATGTGCAGCCAACGCCTGCATTATACAATGAATATCTGCAGGAAAAAACAACCAGTGGCGGTGTCGACCCACGTTTGGATGTAACTATGTATTACAACAAACCCGGCGAAAAATTATATAACCAGGATTTTGCCGCCCGCTACGCCGGCAGCTCCTCATTAAACGCCCTGTTTTGCCATAAATATGAAAACGGCGACAGCGGACAGGCCGACGAGTATGACTGGAGATCGGGTATCAACGAAAGGTTGATGCGTTATGCTGATGTACTGCTGATGTACGCTGAATGTTTGAACGAATTGGGCCAAACAAACGATGCTTATCAATATATCCAGAAGGTACGCAGCCGTGTTGGTTTGCCAAACTTAGCTACGGTAAAACCGGGCATGAGCCAGGCTGAGATGCGCGATCAGATAGGTCACGAACGTTTCCTTGAATTTTCGTTGGAGGGTCACCGTTTTGATGATATCCGTCGCTGGGGCTGGTTACAGGATGCAGCTAAACTGGCCTGGCTAAAGTCCCGCGACCCGGAATTTAATACCTATACCGCAGGTAAAGAGTATTTGCCGATACCGCTGAGCGAAGTGCAAACCAATGTTGGTTTGGTACAAAATACGGGGTATTAGAAAAAAAGGGCGGGGGTAGGTGTGATTCCTTCCCTGGGGAAGCAGGAGGAAGGGGTTTATGAATCATGGCAAATATACTGCTTGTATAAACCCCTCCCTGCCACTTCACAGTCCACCACACCCCTCCCGCGGGAGGGAATAAAAAATTAAGTGAAAGAGATGACTAAGACGATGAATACAGCGAAAAATCTATATTTAATAACCGCATTGACAACAGTGCTGTTTTCCTGCTCAAAAAAGGAAACACCTGCGCCAACTAAAACGGATACTACCACAACTCCACCGGTAACAACGGCGTTTGATATCAACAGTATCAGTGATACTTATGCGGATATTGCGGCATTTACCTATTATCCTAAGTGGACAGTGTATAACGTGCATGACCCATCCATTAAAAAGTTTGGTGATTATTATTATTGCTATAGTACCGATGTGGCTTTTGGTACTGATGTAAGACCGGGCTTGCAAATCCGCAGGTCGAAGGATTTGGTGCAGTGGGAGTATGTGGGTTGGGTATTTTCGTCATTGCCGGCGCAGGGATCTGCCTATATTACGGGTAAAGGCGGTACGCCTTACAACGCCTTATGGGCACCTTACGTAATGAAGGTGGGTTCGGAGTACAGATTGTATTATTCGCTTTCATCGTCTGTACCACGCCTGAGTGTTATCGGTATGGCGACGGCTTCATCGCCTGACGGCCCCTGGACGGAGAAAGGCCTCGTTGTAACATCAGCCAATGATGCCAGCATCCAAACCAACGCTATCGACCCAACCGTAATAACTACAACCACCGGCGAGCAATACATGTACTACGGCTCGGCCTGGGATGGGATCTATATCCTTAAACTTGATCCTTCAACCGGCCTGGCGGCCAGTTCGGGCGATAAGGGCAAGCGCATAGCTAACCGCGGTTTTACCGGCGGCAAATACAATGGTAACATTGAAGGCGCGGAAGTGATCTACAACCCCGATCTGAAAAAGTATTTCCTGTTTATCAGTTATGACTGGCTGCAAACCAAGTATAATGTTAGGGTAGGGAGGGGCGATAGCCCGACCGGTCCGTTTTATGATTATAACGGGCATGACATCAATACCAATGAAGATCATGGCCCCATGATCCTTGCGCCATACCAGTTCAGCAACCAAAGCGGCTGGCAGGGCACAGGGCATTGTGCAGTGTTTGACAACGGTAGCGGGCAATATTACATGGCGCACCAGGGCAGGCCGGGTATTAACTCCTACTTTATGGACCTGCACGTTCGTAAAATATCATGGACAACCGACGGCTGGCCAATAGTATCGCCTGAGCGATATGCCAATGTTGCTCAAACAACTATAGCTGCAACCGATGTGGCAGGGACCTATGAAAAAATTACGCTGAATTATCATGTTGTACCGGGTTATGGTACCGAGCAAACCAATCCGGATTTCCAGGTTTCAACAACCTTTAAACTGGATGCTGCCGGTACTATTGATGGTAACGCTGCTGATAAATGGACATTTACCGCTCCATGGCTTGAGCTTAAATACAGCAACGGCGATACTTACAAACTAAAAGTTGAACGTGAGCGCGACTGGGAAAATAAAATAACATCAACCCTGATATTTACCGGGTTAGATAACCATGGCACTGCCATTTGGGGAAAGAGAAAACAATAGGTTTGTTTTTATATAGGTTGGTAGCCCTTCGGTTTAATTATCGGGGGGCTTTTTTAATAAAATAAATTGAGATTGTTGGTGAAGCTATTTTGTCAGCGCCTTTTATTATTGGGGTAACTTATTCAAAAAATTACGATAAAAACAAAAAAACAGGTTGAATAAACATGGCGTCAAATCTTCTGTAAAATACGTATTGTTTTATTCTTATTAGTTTTATTTACTGACTATCAGTTAGTTGAATGTGTTTTACTGAATGGGCTAATTGATTGATTATCAATTTGTTTCATTTTTATACTGTCCTGCGTTTCAGACTCAAAAAATGGAACATTTATTTTTCTGCAAAAAAGACAGCCGGCGTTTTTTAATTTTTTTTTCGGGAATCAAAAAATTGGGACACCCGTTTAGTTACAATATAAGGATTGGTTTAACTGCATAGCCGAACGGTTTTTTTAGCCTGAATAGATTTTGTTTTCCACAATCCATTGTTTTTCTGTTACTTATTCGTATCTTGAATTTACCAAATTAACCTGAGTATTTATGAAAAGTGTAAAGCATATCCTGGCCCGTAAGGGGAACAACGTTACTGCAGTACCTGCCGATACCACCGTGTTTAACGTGTTGAAACTGATGGCCGAAAAAAACATCGGCTCGGTAGTGGTAACCGAAAATGGCAGGTATATGGGCCTGATGACAGAGAGAGATTACTCCCGTAAAATCATTTTAATGGGTAAACACTCCGACGAAACCACCGCCGGCGAGATCATAAGTACCAATTTCCCGAAGATCACCCCCGAATCATCAGTTGACGAATGCATGCTGATCATGAGCGAAAATAATATCAGGTATTTACCGGTGTTTGATGTGGCCGATCAGTTATGCGGTATTATTTCAATGAGTGATGTGGTGTACGAAACTATCCATTCACAAAGGGAAACTATCGAGCAATTGCACAGCTACATCCAGTCAACATAAGCAAAAATGCTTTTGGATTGCTGATAATGGTTAACAGGAGATTTGTTTTTGCATAAATTAATCAAAGCAAATATTTAGGTTTGTTAACCACTCCGTTGTTATGAGGCGACCTCTTGTTTTTTTGTTTTTTATTTTAACTTCTTCTTTTGCTTTTGGTCAGCAAACGTTTGATGCTTTTTGCAATGATTTTGTAGCCGGCTACACCAAATTGCATTTACCACAATTGGAGTTAAGCTACGTAAGTGGCTTAGAGCATATTGGCACCGCTGCTGATGTGCAAAAACAGTTAGCTTTTTTTGAAAAAGTTAAGACTGATTTATCAGCCTTCAAAGCAGATCAGCTCAACGAACCGGAAAAAGTAGATTATCAGCTGATCAGCTATGAAGCCGCCCTTAATTTAGAGCGGATTAAACTTGAGCAGGATTGGTTAAAGAATAAACCTGCTGTAATCCCCACAGGCGGCATTATCACTATCCCCAACGGCAAAGCCTGGTATGCCTACCTGCTTAAACGCTGGACCAGTGCCAGCGCCACTCCTGATGAGATCTACCAGTTTGGCCTTACCGAAGTGGCCCGCGTTCAAAAGCATATTGAAGCTATCCGCCTGCAAACCGGGTTAAGCCAGGACGATTTTTATAAACACATCAATGATCCTTCCTTTTTTATCAGTGACCCGAAGGCAGTACAGCAAGCCTTCGAAAATACCAAAGCGGTCATTTATGCCAACATGTCCAAACTGTTTAGCAATACCAACATAGCCCCGCTAAAAATTGTAAAAGGCGAAAGCAGGCAGCTGGCACAAACGCCCGGCTATTACGATAGTAATGCGTTTTACTATAATCTTTTTGATAAGCCATACAATAAACGGCAGGTCGACTGGCTTTTTATGCATGAGGGAGTTCCCGGTCACCATTACGAGGCGAGTACGGAGGCGCAAACCAAAACATCAGCCGTGCAGCAGCTTTTTTATTATATGGGCTTTGCTGAGGGTTGGGCAGCATATACCGAAGAGTTAGGCACACAACTTGGCGTATACCAAACGCCTTATGATGAGCTGGGCAAATGGGAGTGGGACATTGTACGGGCGGTACGTGTGCCTTTGGATGTAGCGCTTAATTATTACGGCTGGACAGATGAACATGCACTGGCATTTTGGAGAAAGAATATCCGGGGGCAGGATGATATTGCCATGCGCGAAATTGCCCGCATGCGCCGCTGGCCGGCACAGGTAGTTACCTACAAGTATGGCGCATTACAAATACTGCACTGGAAAGAGGAATTGCAGCAAAAGCAGGGTGCCCAATTTAACATCAGGGATTTTCATTCACGCGTGCTTGATCATGGCTCGCTGCCATTGTTTATGGTTAAGGAGAATGTGTTTAAAAAAAGTTAAACTTTTTATCTTGTAGATCAATAGACGGAAAGATAGCACCAGAGGTGCTAAAGGGTTGTAGAATAATTATTAAAGGGTTTTAGCGTGCCTGAGGTACGCAACTTCTGCGCGTTTTACGGCAGCCTAAAATCCTTTGTTCAGCAGCTCCTGGTAACAATCTATATACTGGCCCACGTGTATGCCATCAATCAACGCGTGATTTACATGGATGGATACCGGCATGGTGCGCTTACCATGATGTTCGGTCATTTTACCAAACGAAACCTTGGGGCAGCTGTCCATAAATGAAAACATGCGCGCATGCGACAGTGAGGTAAAATTGATCCAGGGTAGCGAAGAAAAACGGATCACATTGTTTAAAGCTTTGCGTTCAAGCAGGTTGTTACTTTGCACGCGTTCAATTTCTTTATTTGCATCGCGGGCAAAATCTTCGAACAAGGGATGAAAAGGCCATTCACCAAAGCCAAATGTGCCATTAGCCCGCGGAACGGTTGAGCTGGCATCAATCCGGTCATAAATAAAAATCTCGTCGCCCTCCATACGATATTTGAAAGGCTCAATAATTTGCGATGCCGCTAAAGACTGGTACATGGTATAAAGGAAAAATGAGATCCCGTTATCCTTCACAAACTTATAGGCCGCCGTTACATCAACGTTTACGTTTACGCCGTAATAGGGTTCCTCAAACTGTTTAAAAAAGTTGTAATGCTCTTTCCTGATCCAGTTTTCAATATCTACTTTTTGTTTCATAACTATTGCTGTTGCAATAATAGGGATATTAAGCCGGAAGTTAGAAGTCGTAAGTATTAAGTCAAAAAGCAAATTTCTGACTTAATACTCGTGACTGCAGGCTAACTTTTGCTTAATTTCGATAAACATTAATCTGCCTTCAAATGTCATCAGCAATAAACAATTCCCAATATCAAAAAGCCGAAGTTTTTAAAGCACTGCATAAGCGTGATGGTTTATTCATTATCCCCAACCCCTGGGATGCTGGTTCGGCTAAAATTTTAACCGGTTTAGGCTTTGAAGCGTTTACTACTACCAGTGCCGGGTTGGCTTATGCACTGGGCCGGCCGGATGGGCATGCTCTGATCAGTCGCGATGAAACGCTTGATAATGCAAGGGCTATCATCAGTGCAACCCATTTACCGGTAGCTGCCGATTTGGAGAATGGTTTTGGCGATACGCCGGAGATTTGTGCCGAAACTATCTTAGCCGCAGCGGGAGTGGGACTGGTTGGCGGTTCGATAGAGGATGCTACGGGAAATGATAAAGATCCCATTTACAATTTCGACCTTTCGGTTGCACGGGTAAAGGCTGCTGTTGAAGCTGCGCGAAGCCTTCATTTTCATTTTACATTGACCGCCAGGGCCGAAAATATGATCCACGGGAAAATAGACCTGCAGGACACCATAAAACGCCTTGTTGCTTATGCCGATGTAGGTGCCGATGTGCTTTTTGCGCCGGGCCTCAAAACGAGGGAACAAATAAGCGAAGTAGTAAAGGCCGTTGCGCCTAAGCCCGTGAATATTGTACTTGGCGCAGCAGGTTTTGATATTAGCTTCAATGAACTTGCCGACCTGGGTGTAAAAAGGGTAAGTCTTGGTTCGGCATTGGCAAGGGCTGCTTTGGGCGCTTTTCAGCGGGCCGCTGTTGAACTTTCACAGGGAAGTTATGGTTTTGTAAATGATGCTGTTCCTTACTCGGAATTAAATAAGATTTTTGGGAAGTGATTAAACAATTTGCTTGTCATATTTAGCTAATACCCGTTGAACGGCAGGTTGTATATGCCATAGACCGATAGGAAAAAAAATAAGACAAATTATTGCTTTAAGGGCATCGCTATTGCCAACTATTTCTCCTTCAATTACTGATTCAAGCATTTTGCCTGCAAAACCACAGGCACATATGAAACCTATAACATAAATAATTCCTCCTGTTGCAGAAAACCATATTGCTAAATTATCTCCGCCAACTTGCGCAATCCTGGAGATTATTAATGCAATTATGATCAGCAGTAAAGAGAACCGAAAATATTTTATATCAGGTTTTATTACTGGAATTAAAGAATGCATAGTAACGCCTATAGCATAAATCCAGCTAAGGCCTATTAATAAGCTCAAATACATGAGTACTGTGTAGCTATTAGGGACGAAAGCCGGTATTACAATGAGAGCGAATAATTGCCATGATTTGAGTTTTAATAAAAAACGCATTTCAGATGTTTATGCATCGAAGATATGTAAAATTACACTATTTAAATGTTGAGCAAAATACCAAGTGGTATATATTTATATCTTTGCGCCGATTTTAATAAAACCATCATGTTAAACAGAGTAGTTATAACAGGTCTGGGCGCTTTAACACCGCTTGGAAATAATGTAGAAACTTATTGGCAAAACTTAATTGCCGGTAAAAGCGGTGCTGCAACCATCACCCGTTTTGATGCATCATTATTCCGTACGCAATTTGCCTGCGAACTGAAAGATTTCAATATCAAAGATCACCTTGATAAGGCCGAATTAAAACGTACCGATACCTTTACCCAGTACGCGCTTGTTGCAGCCGATGAAGCTATCAAAGATTCGGGTTTTGATCTGAGCAAAATGGATCCCTTTGATGTTGGTATTATCTGGGGCAGCGGACAAGGCGGTATGGAAACTTTTGAGGAGCAGGTAACTGAATACGCCAAAGGTAACGGACAGCCAAGGTTTAGCCCTTTCTTTGTGCCGAAGTTTATTTCAAACATGGCTTCGGGCATGATCTCTATCCGTAACGGTTTTATGGGGATCAATTATACCACGGTTTCGGCCTGTGCTACGTCCAATACCGCTATTATGGATGCCTTTAACTACATCCGTTTAGGTAAGGCTAAAATTATTGTTACTGGCGGTTCAGAAGCGCCTATTACGCCTGCTTCCATTGGAGGTTTCAGCTCAATGAAAGCGATGTCGGGCCGCAATAACGATCCGCAGCATGCTTCACGGCCATTTGATATTGATCGTGATGGTTTTGTTATGGGTGAAGGCGCCGGTGCCTTGGTACTTGAAGACTATGATCATGCAGTTGCCCGCGGCGCACATATTTACGCAGAGGTGACCGGGGCATCTATGACTGCTGATGCATACCACATGACAGCCACTCATCCGGAAGGATTAGGTGCTGCCCGTGCCATGCAGCAGGCATTGACCGAATCGGGTTTAAGCATTGAGGATGTAGATTACCTGAATATGCACGCCACATCAACGCCGGTTGGCGACTTATCTGAAATTAACGCTTTGCTTGCTGTTACAAAAGGTAAAGAAACAAACACCATCATCGGTTCAACCAAATCAATGACTGGTCACCTGCTTGGTGCCGCCGGTGCTATTGAAGCCATAGCTGCTATAAAATCAATTGAAAATCAAATAATCCCGCCAACAATCAATACCACAACTTTAGACCCCGCTATTCCGGATAATTTGAAGTTTGTATTGAAAGATGCCATCGACCATAAAGTGAAAGTAGCCATGAGCAATACTTTTGGCTTTGGCGGGCATAACGGGATAGTTGTATTTAAAGCTATTTAAAGCTCAAATGAGAAAGCTATTGAAGACTTACGAAGTTTTTTAAACTTCGTAAGTCTGGATTTTAGTAAGTTTAATTTCATGTGCTGCTTACGGCAGTAGCTTCCAGGTTTTTAGTTCGCCTTTTATCACCACCATAATTTTATTGGTTACCATTTTATTGAGGATCACCTTAGCGCCTATCCACAACAGGCTTTTGGTAAGCCACCCTAGATCTGCTACATTGAGCATAATGGTTTGAGCCCGATTTTTTAATCCATCACTAAAACGGTCTATATCCTGTTCTTTAATAGTGGGCCAGTTGTTGCCCGAACTAAATTTAATATCCGGGAATTTGATATCTTCTTCAAATACAGGGATGATCTGGTAACTATCACTTTGGGTTGATTTAAATTTGGCTTTGTCGGCATTAGCATAGCCATCTTTAAAAATAGGGTTGGTGGTAAGTGCTTTGGCTGGTATGGTAAAGTAATCGCGCAAAAAGATCTTACAATTGTGCCGGCCTAAAAAGAAATCATGCACCCTGAATTCTTTATTTAAAAAACCGCTAAATCCGCTCAGCGCACCGCAGGCTATGGCTTGCTCGCCGGTTAGGTCTGTCGATTTGCCATCGGGCGTATCTACGCGGCGCGATGGCGTGATCAGGTACTGACCTGCGCAATCCTCGTCCATAGCGTCTTTAATATTAACAGCCTTTGAGCGCATTTGCGATAGCATAGATGACAACGTTAAACCTACTACGTTTGATATAGACCTTGACTGTGAAATTGGCGTGGGCGCCTGGGTAGGGAAAGGTTCAATCATCAGCACAGTTGAAACAAACTTGTTAAAGTTGTTGTAGTCCACATCGGGCTGACCGGTAAGATCGTCCAAAACACTTCTGACTTTATCAAAAGGTTCGTTATTGATCATGCCGCCATCAACGTTGAGAGTTTGGTATGCACCGGCATCAATAGGGGTATTAACCAGGTAATTGCTTAACCATGGGTTATTGTTAACATATTGGGCATCGCGTTTAACTATCCTTGATTGCAATCCAACCGGAAAGGCGCCGGTGGCCATTGCAGCGTCGGCGGCTATATCCGTATTAATATTATTTTTCAGGTCAAGCGGCATCCAGCCGTTATTATGCCCGGCAATGGCGTTTTCTGTAAGTTCAAAGCATGCGTAATCATTATGGATGCGCATGTTATATTTGGTACGCTTCGGCGATGACGAATTAAACGGAACATTGTAGGCGTAGCCCTGCAGGTTTGTAAGCGTGGTAAAGATCTTTAAACCGGGTTTAATATAAGCGGGCAGCGGCTGCCATTGTTTTGGATCGGCAGCAACTACGCGTTTGGCAACATCATTAATAAAATCAGAATTAAGTGCCGATATTACACCCGAGCTTTTGATGTCGCTGGTATCCAGCATTTTTGTGAACATATCAGCCTGCACAAGGTCAACCCAGGAGTGGTAGAGCTTGTTTTCGGGATGTTCGGTTAAAAGATCTCCTGATGGCTTGTCGATATGGGTTATCGGGTTGTTAAGGGAGGATGCGGCCATGATACTGGTCATACCGCCTGCCGACGCGCCGCCCATTACCGGGATCTGCACCCTGTGCGATGGGACACCGGGTTCATTGCGATGCTTTTCCCATTCTGCTAATGCCTGAAGCAGGTAATCAATAACGCCTGCTGTATAGGCTCCGGCAGATACGGCGCCGGCCATACAAAGTCCTACATAAAATACTTGCTGATCTGAAGTTTTATCTGCTGCCATGAGATAGATATTAGGTTGGGTTGTTAAATTTAAAAAAAAGGATCGTACAAAATGATACGTGAAACTACGCGAGTTGATAGCGGGTTTTACCCGATCACATGGCTTTATGGGCTTTTTGAGGTTTGGGGTGTTCCCTTGGTTTAAGTTCCCGGTCAATGATCTGCCTTTCAAAGTCTTTTTCGTCTTCACGGTTAGTTTTAACTATCCATATCATTAATGCTATTAACAGGGTTGTCACAATGGCTACTATGAAATAATTGATCTGCATGTTTATATATTTGGTTAGCTCAATTTACTCCGGCTGTATTAACTGGCGATTAAATTTGAGTGTGAAATAAAATCAGCCAGGAACCCTGATTTCATGATTGGATAGGATCTAATAAAAAAATATACAATGCAGGCCCATCTAACCGCCATTACTCTTGCAGTTAAAGATCTTGACGAGGTCAAGGCATTTTATACCGGGAAATTCGGATGGCAGATGCTTGCCGAAAACGAAAAGGTAATAATGTTAAAGCTTGATAATTTGGTGCTTATCCTGTGCAGTGAGCTGCTTTTTTCAAAGTACACAAATATAAGCAATAATGCCGGAAGCAATCGTTTTTATCTTACTATAAATCTGGCTTCAAAAGCTGATGTTGATACCAAAATAGCCCAATTGAGGTTGGCAGAAGTACAAATCCTGAAGCATCCGGCTGAAACTTTCTGGGGCGGTTATGCCGGTTTTATTGCCGACCCTGAAGGGAATTGCTGGGAGATCTGTTATAATCCGTATGTTGAAAATTAATAAATGCTTTAAATCTATAGTTGTACATGAATATGGTCGTCATGCCTTACTGCACGGCATCCGTGAAATCGTAGCTTTGGTGTTTCGATGCCCAGACGATTTTTTAAATGAGGTTCGATAAATATTTTTTTGATGACATTTTTCGATGCAAAGAGGGTTACAAGTGCCTTTGTTCGTAAACTGTCAAAAGTAAAATTAACTTTATTGCTCTGGGGAACCATTTTAGTCAAAAAGCTGTACTGCCAATAACCCTTTATCAGGCAAGCCTGTGTTGTGTTGATTTCCCCGGCGCGCGGCTCTTCACTAATTCCGTATCCGATTGGCGAAGGGGCTTTATCGGTTTCTAAGCCTGTTTTGTTATCAATATAAAAAAATGCGAGATCGAGTTTTTTACCATCGTTATGACTCAGGTGGGGCATAAGCGGAAACCCATTAATGAACGGAAAACTCGCGTCAAGATAATTCAGGGTACTTCCCGGATACTTATCGTTCATTTCGGCGGCTACGGCAAATGCAGCCTGCTTAAGTTGCGGGCGAACATAATTACGGTTGAACAGGCAGGTTAGCCGGTTTAGCGGCTTTATATGATTGATTTGGGAGAAGGGGAGCGGCACCCTGCCCGAAAGCCTGGCAAGCGGAGGTACAATTAAAAAAGTGGTAAGGCAATATAACACCATAAAAACTACAGCCTTGGTAATTTGGCGGTAATATTTATTATTTACTGTTTTGTTGATTAGTATGTGCAGGCTAATTGAAATGAGATAAACCAACCCACCAATTTGTGTAAAAACAGTGAGCAGGCAAAACAATAAAACGATGATTATGGGTTTTACTATTTTCAATCGGGATTTAAATTTCAATTTAACGGTATCGTAAACCAAAAGGTACTGCCTTTATCTACTTCGCTTTCAACCCCCATTTCGCCGCCGTGAAGCTCAATGATTTCCGCGCTGATATACAAGCCAAGTCCAAGCCCTGAGTATTGAATACCCGAGGTATCAACCCGGTAGTAGCGTTCAAATAAATGCGGGATATTCTCCGGTGGGATCCCCCGGCCAAAATCCTGTACCGATATTTTGGCCATGTTGTCCTGTTTACTGATATTGATGACAATCCGGTTGCTGTCGGGTGCATATTTAACCGCATTGTTTACAAAATTAACAACAACCTGGTCTATCCGTTGCCTGTCGGCGTATAGCTCCAGATCGGTGTCGCCTGTAAGCTCAAGTTCATGTGTACCTGCAAGCCTCACGTGGTCGCAGCATTCATTGATCATTTGGGCTGCCAAAAAACGTGTTTTATGAAGTGCAAGCTGCCCCGCAGTAATTTTTGAAACATTAAGCAAGCTATCAACCAGTTGCTGCATTTTATTCAGGCTGCTATTGCCGCGGCTAATAAACTGGGGGATCTTATCAGATGAGGGATCAACCTTGATCAACCTGTCCAGCAATTGCATCGATGCTTTGATCGATGTCATTGGCGTTTTTAGCTCATGGCTGGCGACGCTGATAAAATCGTCTTTTTGCTGCTGCAAATGTTTAAACTCGGTAATATCAAGCAAGGTGCCCAGTATACGCAACGGTTTGTTTATTGAGCCATAATAAACCTTACCCTGCGTCCTGATCCAGCGTATAGAGCCGTTTGGCCAGATGATCCTCGCTTCATAAAAAAGTTTTCCGGTAGTAAGCGCGGTTTTATGAGCATTATTGCGTAGTTCAAGGTCATCGGGATGCAGTGCTTTCAAAAATAAATCGCGGGGGGCATCACGCCCAACTCCAAAAATAATGTTAAACCTTTCAGATGTAAGTATCTCGTCGGTAACGAGGTCAAGATCAAAGGTGCCGATTTCAGCAGCTTCAACGGCCAGCCTGGCCCTTTCTTCGGCTTCCTCAATTTTGCGGCGTGCAAAAACTTTTTCAGTTACATCAATGGCAATTACCATAATAGCGCTTATCTCGCCATCAAACCCTTTAACAGGTTCATAAACAAAATCAATAAATACCATTTCGGGTACGCCATTGCGTACAAGCAGCAGTTTATGCTCCTTGGCGGTAATCGGTTGCCCTGTTTCAATAACATTATCCATTACGGGGGCATACAATTCGGCCGTTTCAGGGATGGCTTCCCAAACGCCCCGGTTTTCCATTTCTGCACGTTTACGGCCTACCAGCTCAAGATACGAGTCATTCACTACTTCAATTACCAGGTTATCGCTGTTTATAATGCAAATGCCCACGGGGGCTTGCCTCACCATGTTATACAAAGTATGCCTGCTCTCTTCCATCGCCTGTCGGGCATGCTCAATTTCGGTAACGTCGGTCGAGAAACAAATAACGCCAACTATTTTACCGCGCGAGTTACGTACAGCCTGGTAAGTAAACTTGTAATAATTAATTTGCCGTTTGCCGTTAATTATAAATTCGGCAGGTGCATTGTTGCCGTGATAAGTTTCGCCGGTACGGTATACTTCGCTTATGAGGCTGCTGAACGGTTGGCCCTGAAGGTCGGGCAGCGCCTCGTCAAATGGTTTCCCAATTATCGATTTGTCTTTTCCCCATGCTTTCAAGGTAGCATCATTGGCTATGGCAATGAGCTTATCCGGCCCCATACACATATACACCGGAAAAGGCGAGGCCTCAATAATGCTTCGGAAAAAGTTTTCAGTCGGTTCCAAGTTATGGCGTGGTTTTAATCGGTGAAAGATGCTCTCAAAAATAAAAATATTTTCGTACAGATTTAAATATGCAGGACAGGTTCTGCTATGGTTTATTGATAATTAAAGAATTATCTGAACAGATTTTCAGATTAATTGCAGATCTGCTCAAAAAGTGCAAAAAATGACCTTTATAGGCGAAAGGCACCAGCCTGCTGTATGGCCGGGTTGCTTGGTGTGATAGGCATATTTTTTTGATCAAAGCCTGCCCACATTTGATCAAAAAAATATCACAAATGAAAAATAAATTTTTATTGGCATGCATAGTAGGGTTATTATCTGCCAGCACCATGTATGGCCGTCCGGCCGCCGAAACAGGATACGCCAGCGTGATCCGCGACTTCATTGACAGCCACATGACCTCCAACTTTAAAAAATTAAAATCAATAATGAGTGATAATTCCGTATTAAAGTTACCCCGTGGTGAAAAGGTACTTGTACAGGAAAAAGACGACCTGGTAAGCATGATGAAAAAGGATGCCGGGACCCAGCAAAATTGCCAGTCGAATTACGAAGTGCTTGCCAAAAGCGATGCCATGGTAATTGCACGGGTTGATTTTAACTACGAAAACTGCACGCAGCATGATTACCTCATCATCGAGAAAAATGACCGGCACGACTGGAAAATTACACAGGTTTGCAAAATGTTTGAGGACATAAAAACGCCTTTAAACAATGGCAATTCTGTTGTAGCCAAAAATTAAAATTTACTCCCGTAACTGATAATAATTAATCACCCTATTGGGGTGATTTTTTTTATTTTAATTAGCTTTAATTTAACTTTTTAATTGTACCCCCATACAGGTAATTTAATTTACGTTTTTAATTGAATAAGCTATCGCGTTTCCCCGTTTTTCTGATTTTGTGTTTCCTTGCAGGTATGCTGTTGTTTACAAGCCAGGTCCATGCACAGAAATACATTTTTGCGCACTATGATATTGAGGATGGGCTCATCCAGTCGCAAATAAACAAGCTTTCCATGGATACCGATCATCGCCTTTGGATAGGTACCTTTGGCGGGGCCTGCCGTTTTGATGGAAAGGATTTTACGGCTTATACCCGCTTAACAGGTTTACCTGATAACTATGTTGCAACCATTTTTTCGGATAAAGGGGGCTGTACCTGGTTTGGTACCATGAATGGGCTTGCAAGGCTCTATAATGGCCGGATTGTGAAGTATAAACCGGATATACCGGTTAAACGCTCTTTTGTAGGCAACATAACCCAGGATGGAGAGGGAACTATCTGGGTTACAGCTGCCGGGATGCTGTTCAGGGTAAAAAATGATAAGATGCAGCATGTCCCTATTAATGATGATCCTGATATTTTTATCACCAGTTTGGCTGTTAATAGTGCAGGTTTGTTATATGTGTCTGTTTACAAAAAAGGTATTTATCGCCTTAAAGGACAAAAATGGGAACATGTAATTGATATTGATTCCCAATATAGTGAGCAAATTATCAAAAGGATTTTTTTCGACCGTTTTGATAAAAGCAAAACTTATCTTCTAACCCGCTCGGGTTTGTTATGTGCCAGGAATGGTATGGCTAAACCACTGGATATAAAAAATATTACGGGAAAAATAAAAGGTCAATTATTGTGCATTGAACAGGACGCTGATGCTAATATTTGGCTGGGTACCGATAATGGAGCATATTGTATTATGAGCGATGGTGTGATCCACTATAACTCATCAAACGGACTTACCGATAACTCTGTCCCTGATATTTATTTTGATGCAGATAAAAACCTGTGGCTGGGTAGCCTTGGCAATGGCCTTTACCGCTGCGAAGGCGACAGATATACCGTTTTTGACCGCACACAAGGTATTCCAGAATCAAAAATCGTAATGTCGGTAACTGAAGACTGGAACAAAAATGTTTTAATGGGGATTGATGGTGGTGGCATTTTGCGATATGATGGAAAAAGGACCAGCGAAGTGCCCGTACCAACCGGTTCGCCATATTTAAAGGGGGTGCAAAGTTTATATACCGATAAAAACGGCACTGTTTGGATTGGTACCGGGCAAACTGGTTTATGGCAGTATGATAAAAAGGGTTTCAGACAGGTAAAAAACAGTTCATCTTTTGCTTGTAATTTTATTACTGCCGATGACAGTGGTACTATATGGCTGGGCACGTCAATGGGCTGTTTCTATTACCAAAACGGCGAGCTGAAACAATTGGAAGGTATTCCCCCTTATTCGTCCGCAATGCTTAGCCTGGGGCGCGATTCTCTTTTGATAGGCACCCAAAACGGTGTTATGCTGGCCGTAAATAAAAAAATAGTTCCGGGGTTTAAACTTAAATCATTTCCGGCTACTGCGGTTTACAGCATGATCCGATATCGCGACCTGCTGCTGGTTGGTACAGATGATAGCGGTTTATACACCTGGGATATGACAACCGGAGCGGTAAATATTTATAATGTTGATGACGGGCTCAAAGCCAATAGTATTTACAGCCTTGCTGCTGATGAACGTGGCCGCCTTTGGATGGGTACCGGCAGGGGAATTAACCGGATGCAATACGACCCTGCAAAGAAAACTTTTTGGGTAATTGATAACATAGGCTCAAAGGAACCGGTGGTGGAGGCCAACCAGAATGCCATTATGCACCGCGGACACGAGATTTGGATCAGTACCACCAAGGCTGTTATGGTGTATAATACCATGACAAAAATGGTTCCCTCGCCGCCGCCGCATGTGTTCATCAAATCGGTACAGTTGATGAAGGAGGATGGCGAAAAACGCTCTTCTATCGACCTTAATGACTGGGCCGAGCTTAAACATAATCAAAATCATTTGTCGATATCTTTTCTTGGTGTTTACCTCAAAAATCCTGACGCGGTATCTTACCAGTATAAGCTGGTTGGGCTGGATAGTGCTTTTAGTTCGCCCATGCGCAATAATGTGGTCAATTATCCTTCGCTGCCGCCTGGTACATATACTTTCAAGGTAAAAGCCATAAGCCCCGACGGGCAGGTATCACGCAAAATGGCAAGTTTCAGTTTTGTAATTATTCCTCCGTTTTATCAAACATTTACCTTCAGGTTGCTGGCCATTTTACTGTTGGTGTTTCTTGGTTTCGGAGTGCAAAATTTAGTGCATCAGCGTAAAATAAAACGTCAAAAGGCAATTGAAGCCATGAAGCGGGAAGAGAAGTTAAAGATCCGCCAGCAAACAGCCGAAGATTTTCATGACGATCTGGGTAACAAATTAACCCGGATCACCGTCTTATCAGAAATACTAAATGCCAAAATAGATAAAGAGCAGGCGGATCAGCGCGGAATCGTAGATCAGATCAAGCAAAACGCGGCATCACTATACAACGGTACAAAGGATATCCTGTGGGCACTTGATCCTAAAAGCGATAATCTGTATGAAACCCTGAACCATATCCGCGAAATAGGGATAGAGGTTTTTCATGATGTACCGGTTGATTTTGAGTTTGCTGCCGTTGATGAAGATATTCAGCTGGTAAAACTGCCTATGGAATACAGCCGTAACATCACCATGATATTTAAGGAGCTATTAAATAACATCCTTAAACATGCCGATGCCGGACAGGTAGTTTTTGAGCTTGATCAGAGCGATAAAAGCGCGATAGCACTCCGGGTTACCGATGATGGTAAAGGGTTTGATAGCAGCGCAGCTCATCGCGGCCGGGGGATCAATAACATTAATGCCCGCGCAAAACGGATCAACGCATCACTGCTCATTAATTCGGAAGCAGACAAAGGCACATCAGTAACATTAAAGTTTAGTAAAAATCAGTTAAGCAATTAAGCATGGCCCGTAACATTAAGGTAAGTATTATTGAGGATGATGAAACCCTGCGCGATGGCTATGCCTTTTTAATTGGTGCTACCGAGGGCTATGATGTGATCAGTACCTATTGTTCATATGACGAGGCTGCTAAAAAAATAGCTGCGGATAAACCCGATGTAATCCTGCTGGATATAGAGCTGCCCGGAGTTAACGGCATTGACGCTATACCCAAATTAAAAAAGCTTTTACCCAACTGCTATATCTTAATTCTAACTGTTTACGAATCTGAAAAACAGATTTTTAACGCGCTGGCCAACGGGGCATCGGGCTATCTTACAAAAAACACCCCGTCAACCAAGATCATCGAATCGATAAAAGAAGTACGTGAAGGCGGCGGCCCTATGAGTATTAATATTGCACGCCTGGTAATCCGCTCATTTCAAAAAAATCAGGAATCGCCCTTATCTAAGCGAGAAACCCAGATCCTGGAGTTGATAGGCGAAGGCAAAAGCCGTGGTCAGATTGCCAATGAATTGTTCATCGATCTTGAAACTGTTCGTAGCCATATCAAAAATATCTATCTGAAACTTGATGTAAACTCACGTGCCGATGCCATTAAACTGGCAAGGCAGAATAAGCTGATATAGGCTTAGAGGTATTCGTGTTGTAGTTGCAACTTTCCACATTAATCAGGTTGACGGAAAATGTTGGTGACAATATCAACATTGGCGGAGCGCAGGATAGTGCGATTCCCTCCCTGAGAGGGTGTAGGGAGGGGTTTCATCGCCTTGCCTATTCCTCTGAAATGGCGGATAAACCCCTCCCTGCCAAAACACAACCGCGCCGCACCCCTCCCTGGGAGGGTGTAGGGAGGGGTTTCATCGCCTTGCCTATTCCTCTGAAATGGCGGATAAACCCCTCCCTGCCAAAACACAACCGCGCCGCACCCCTCCCAAGGGAGGAAATAAAAGAATCTTCTGAACACCAACAACTCCGAAATAATCATTCCCGCGATACCTGTCCTCACGGATCGCTTTGAAAATCCAAACCCTACTAATTCACAAATCCCCCAAATAGGGGGATACTATCCCCCTGCAGGTAAAGTACCTTTGATATGTTAAGTAGTTTTAACTGACCGGCTACTGTAAACCCGCTTCAAAAATTATCCTGTTTGCTGCCCCTGGCCAACAGGTTGGTTTCCATCATTACAATCTGGTTTCTGTTAATAGCTACTGTAAAATGAAATTGAAATATATACCTGTGTATACAGCTGACTTTGAGGGTCAAATTGATTTTTATACTCAAAAATTAGGCTTCAAAGTAACAGGCACAATGACATTTTACGAGGGTAAGGAAAGCACGGTGATCCAGTCGGATAAATTAAATGTGGCGCTGCTTGTAACTAATAATGACGGCAACAGTGATAAGAGTAATATTATCATTAACACTGCCGACTGTTTGAACGATTATCATGTGCTCCGTACGGCCGGCGTATTTTTTTGCAAGTCGCCTGCATATTTACCAGCCGGACTGGCAGCCGAATTTTTGGATCCGGCGGGCAACAAATTCATGTTACTGGAAGAAAGAAATTATAACGAACAATAAAATCATATCACAATGGACTATTCAAAAGTATTACGCAACAACAACAAGATTGTAAGTCGCACCGGCGGCCAAAGGCAGGGGCCGCAGTATACTTCAGATTTAAGCCTTCGCTTTGTATTAAACGGTAATGAACGTTATGATATTGGCCGCAGACATTTGTCCATATATCCCGATTCGTTCCTGATCCTGAACAGGGGTACACAATATTCAACCGATACCGATCTTGGCCAGCAGGTACAATCATTTGCCATCAATTTTGATCAGCAGTTTTTGCAGGATTTTAAAGATTGCTGGACCTTTGACAATGACACTTTGTTAAGTAAAGGCTACGGTAACGGTAAATTACAGCCGGAGTTTAATGAAACCATATATCCGTTTGCCGGCGATATCAAGTACAATGTATGTCACCTGAAACAACACCTGGATAATGGAATGCAGGATGAAATGCTGATCAACGAATACCTGCACCATACGCTCATTAATTATTTTCATATTTATAATGATGAGATCTGCAAAAAAGCCGAAAAGCTCGACTTTTTAAACCAGGGAACCAGGGTTGAGATCCTGCGGCGTCTTAACCTGGCTAAAGAGTACTTGTACAGTAATTATAACCAAAACATTAGCCTTGAAGATCTTGCCGAACATGCCTGCCTTTCGGTTAACCATTTGCTGCGCACTTTTAAGCAGGCTTTTGGTTTAACACCGCACCAGTTTTTGATCCAGCTGCGTTTAAAACGCTCACTAATGCTGCTGAAAGATACTCGTTATCCTGTAAATGAGGTAGTTGGTATGGTAGGTTTTGAATGCCCAAGTTCGTTCATCAGATTATTCCGCACGCATTATAAGATAACGCCATTAAAATACAGACAATCAGCATGATAAGAGTTTTCTTTTTGTGTTAAGATGGTGCTTTTCACACATGTAGCACGTATTTAACACACTATGTTTGCAGTACCAGATAGTTTTTTGTTAAGGATATTTGGTCAGTTAATAGTTAATGAAAAAGTCAGTAACGCGAGGTCACTGACTTTTTGTTTTTGAGGGTAGGAGGATGAGGAGAACATAAAAATGACATTGAATGATGGTCCTGTTAAAAAAATATGCGAAAATCAACATTTGCCTTCCTTGCTGTAACATTCGCAAAAAAAGATCGTCTTTTATGTTAAAACCTACTGCTATGAAATTTTTTACCATACTGGCCGTTACCGGCGGATTGTTTTTTACTTCGCTCCAGATAGAAAAGACTAACGTTGCGGGCGTTAAACACAAAAACAAATGCTGTGTAAACGCAAAAAAATCAAAATGCCCGCTTGCTTGCAAACGGGCAAAATCGGTTAAGTTAAACAGTTAAAAACGATACAGGGTTTCATCCCCTCAAAAGGCGTCCGGTGATTTAAGGGGAATCTGTTGCCGGCGCCTTTGCATGGTTTTTATTTAGCCCCTTCAAATTTGAAAAGCGCAGCATCGCCTGCTTTTATTACAACGATGCCCGTGTTGTTCAGGTTATAGCCTTGTAACAAGGATTTGGTAATCTTTCCTTTGCCAGCTTCAAATCCTATCCGTTTAGCATCAACGGCATAAGTTTTATCCTCATTACCATAATTAAACAGTGCCAGGTAAAAGCTGTTGCCAATTTTAAGTGCAAATTGTTCTGTTGTTCCGGTTTCTGTATTCCCCTCAACTGGTCTGAAAGCTTTTCCATTTTGCACAATTTTCAAGATCTCAGGATTTTGATACATGGCCTTTGCTCTGTCACTCCATTGCCCATGTGTCGAAAAATCATCACCGGTTATGAACGTGCCGGTAACAATGGCCGAGAGCATCCTGGCGCGGTTAGCACCTTCACTTTCGGTTGAAAGTACAACATGGTCGGCATCAATATAGTTATATAGGTAAGTTTGCCACCAACCATAGTTTACGCTGTTGAGGGTATAGCGGGTATCTTTTACAGTTTTAAAAGCATCGCATGCAATGCGCCTCATGTGTGCGTAACGCCCGGTTGCCAGGCTGGGAGAAATGGCAGCGTAAACCAGCATCTGATCACCCAACTGATCAATCAGGTGTTCCATCCCCCTTTTATACGCCTGCATGCCGGTGGTGATTTTAGGGTCATAAAAATGGCTTGATTCGGCCGCCGCATGACCCAGAAAGTCGATCTTGATCATTTTAAAACCACAGGCTTTTAATTTACCAATTACATAGTCAATATGTTGCAGGGTACCCGGATGGGTTGGGTCTGTTGCGCGGGCACCGTCTATGTCGTGATAGCTATCGCCAACTTTTGTCCATGTTTCACCATAGGTGTAGTTACTTCCTAAAACTTTGCGGCTGGGGCCGCCTTTCCAACCCCAGTCGGTAAATGGGGCCCAGTACACGCCGGGTTGAAGGCCTTTTGATTTACAGTAATCGGCAAATGATTTCAGTTTGCCAAAATCACCTTCCCAGCCACCGCTGATCATATTATCCCAAAACGAATCGAGATCAATAAACGCGGTATTGCCGTTACGGAATGCAGGGATGCTATCGGCAAAAAAGTTGGCTACTTTGATAGCTTTATCGTAATTGAGTTTTTCCTGCATAACGCCCCAGCTGTTCCAACCAACAGGAGTAGGTTTTGTCCAGTTAAAAATGTAAGGTGGTTCGGCAATACGGTTGGCTTTACCAAACTCTTCCATACCATTGCGCCAGTCGGCAAACCAGCCCACAAATACTTTAGGCGATTTAACGGTATTACCGCTGATATAACCATGGGCAATTTTATCGCGGTTTACAGCTTCTTCGGTGTAGCCTCCCCATATTTCAAAGGTGTTGGCACTATCTTTTTTGGCGATGGTACGCACACCGGTTTTCCAGGTTTCGTGTTCTACAGATCCAAACACCAGGCCTTTGCGGCTACTGTTATCGAAAACAGTACCTATCTCAGCACTGGTATTGGTAAGCGGGGCTTTAAACGCTTTTGAATCGTAGCTAATAAAGGTATCGTTATCAAAAGGCACAAATACCGAACGGGTATCGCCGGGTATTGCTGCCATATTACCGGCTATCGGCTCCATGTAATTTGTTTTCAGGTTTTTGCCCTCAACATAAAGTTCGACAAAAAAATAGCCTTTGTGCGATGGATAAGTATAAAACACCTGCATCATGTTTGGCAAATTATTGCCGCTTAGGGTGAAAGTATGTTTTACGCCTTTGCCAAAACCATCGGTTATTAAGGCTTTAGTATAAGCAACGTTTTTGTACGCTGTTGAAGTAATAAGTTTTCCGTTGATGCCGGCTTTGCTATAGCAATTACCAAGTACAGTTTTTCCATTTTCGATAACAGAAAAAGTGCCGGTTTTTTGATCATAATTAATAGTGCCAGAGGTACCGTATGAAAACGATATATTCCCTTTCGGGGTTGGCTGGATAGTAATGATTCGGGTTGATGCCGAAACAATTGCCGGCTGCCAAACGCAAAGCAAGCCGGACAATTGCACAGCAATTATAAAATGTGTAAGGAATTTTTGCATGAATTTTAGGTTATTAAATGTGTAAATTACATTTTATTTATGGTATGCAATTATTGTAATTAAGTCAAATAGCATTCTTTACAATACGGCTTAATAAAGAACAACTTGTATAGATAAGACACCCTGAAAAGGATGCCTTATTTGTTTATAAGCCATTATTAAGCTTTAACGGCCATTATACTTTTGATCTGTCCGTTAACTTTTATTTTAACCGTACGCGGAGTAGGTGAGGTTACTTTATAAGAGGTTACTTTACCGTCTTTCCATTTCATATCAACTGTGAAATTACCGCGGGCCTTAAGGCCTTTAACCTCGCCCTGTGCTTTCCATGCATCAGGGATAGAAGGAATAAAATCAATAAACCCGGCATGGCTCTGGATCAGCATTTCAGCAATACCTGCTGTCGCGCCAAAGTTACCGTCGATCTGGAACGGCGGACCGGCTGATAGCAAATTAGGATATACGCCGCCGCCTGCACCGTAGTTAATATCGGTTTTGATGGTTGGCTTCATCAGTTCCTTAAACAGTTTGTAAGTGCGGTTTCCGTCATGCAAACGTGCCCACCACAATATTTTGTAGGCGATAGACCAGCTTGGGCCGTCGTCGCCACGTACCTCTAAAGTTTTTTTAGCGGCTTCGGCAAGTGCGGGTGTAGCTTCTGGTGTAATCTGAGATGCCGGAAATAAACCATACAGGTGTGATACGTGGCGATGCTGCGGTTCGGTTTCTTTATAATCCTCCAGCCATTCCTGGATGCGCCCATCCTTAGATATAACACCCGGCGGCGGGAGCTTTTTCACTTTAGCAGCCAGTGTTTTGCTGAATGCAGCATCCGTACCTAACATCTTGCTTGCAGTTATCACATTGTTGAATAACTGGCGGATGATCTGGTTATCAATAGTTGGACCTACGCAGATACTGGCGTGTGTACCATCGGGCAGGTAAAAACTGTTTTCGGGCGATGATGAAGGCGAGGTAACCAGCCAACCTGTTTTGGCATCGCTGATCAGCATACTGTTGTAAAATTGCGCAGCGCCTTTCAGTATCGGGTAAATTTGTTTCAGGTAGTTTTTATCGCCTGTAAAATCATAGTGCTGCCACAGGTTATCGCAAAGCCAGCCCGAACCAACTTTACAAATTCCCCATGATGCGCTTTCACCAGGCTCGGTAAAGCCCCAGGGGTTAGTGATTACATGGGCTACCCAACCATCGGCATTGTAATAAGCTTTGGCTGTTTTTTCGCCATGGGGCACCATGCCTTTAACCAGATCGGCAAGGGGCAGGTTCAGTTCTGACAGGTTGGAAACTTCAACCGGCCACTGGTTCATCTCAATATTAATATCCAGGTGATAATCGCCGTTCCACGGGGTGTGCACTTCGTTAGCCCATAAACCTTGCAGGTTGGGTGGCAACAGGCCTACACGCGTGCTGCAAATGCTCAGGTAGCGGCCAAATTGGTAAAATAAAACAGGGAGGCCTTTATCTGCATCGGGATTGGTATGGAAAGCGATAAGCCTTTGATCGGTAGTTAGTTTATCTGCTTCTGAAGCACCAAGATCAACTTTTACGCGGTTAAAGAGTTTCTGAAAGTTGGCGATATGCTGCTCTTTTTCCAAGGCATAAGGCTTTTTCATAGCGGCCTTCAGTGCGCCGTCCATTTTGCTGAGATATTGCGGATTCTTAAAATCTGTACCCGCCGATATATAAATGATCACCTCGGTTGCGTCTTTAATAACCAGCGAAGTAGGGGTGCTGCTTAATGAACCGCCGGTTAGTTGCGCCTTTACCCTTGCTTTGTAAGCTACGCCTTTGCCGTCGGTACCATTATCCAACTGGCCGGTAAGATCAAGCTCATTACCTTCTACTGAAGTAACCCCGCGCTCCGGTCGACTGATATTGATGCTCAGGTTAAGCATTCCCGGTTTATCGGCGCTTAGTTTAATCACATCTACATCATTACCAAAACTGGTAAAATATTCACGTTTGTAAGTAACGCCATTTACCTGGTAAGTGGTTTTGGCCAGCGCGTTGTTTAATGAAAGCTCACGTTCATAGTTTTCGTATTTTATGTTTTTGCCGTCAATGCCCTTGTATTGGTAGTTCAGGTTCAAGTCGCCAAGCATCTGGAAGCAACCGAAAGGTACCCCGCCTGATCCTTTTCCCGTGCATACAAATGATTTATCGATAATGGCTTGCGCTTCCACATTTTTACCGGCGGCAAGCAGGCTTCTTATTTCGGGCAGTTTTTTATAGGCTTCGTAATTGTTGGCATCCTGCGATGAGCCCGACCACATGGTGATATCATTCAATACTACTTTTTCGGCAGTAACACCGCCATCGGGCATCATCCCCAGGCGGCCGTTACCAAGTGCAACGGTTTCTTCCCATCGCTGGGCAGGTTGTTTGTACCAAAGTTTTAATTGTTTTGTTTGTGCGTGAGTAAACGTTGTAATACCTGTTATCATTACAGTTATTAGCAGGGGCGTTCTTTTTAGCATGTTTATGTTAATTAGGTTTTCTGTTTTTTTTATTTTATTTACCTGTGGTAATTACGGGGATCTCTTCGGCGTTTTTATTCAGTTCCAATACTATCACATTACTGTTGGCATCAGGTAAGGTTTGCGGCAAATCAATGATATAGCCTGTGGCATCCGGTTTATAATTTACTTTGGCTCCTCCCAACACATAAGCATTGGTTATGTTAGTGCCCGGCATGTTAGGCAGCACAATTTTATCACCTTTTTTCTGAAATACGTGCAAATAGATCTTGTTTCCCTTGCGTGTAACAGCATAGTTATCATTAGGGGCAATCGGGCCGCCTTTGGTGCCATAAATACTTTCACCATACTTTTTTAGCCAGGCACCCATTTGCCGTAATGTTTCAACTTGCCTCACTTCAATGCGGCCATCAGGCATAGGTCCAACATTTAATAGTAGGTTGCCATTACCGGCGGCTGTTTTTACCAGTGTTTGGATACACTCCTGCGCGGTTTTCATTTTATCATTAGGTTTCCATGCCCATTGCTGGCAGATGGTGATGCAGCTTTCCCATGGTTCGTTCATATTCAGCTGACCGATGCGCTGTTCGGGCGTAAGGTAATCACCTACCGATTGGGCGTTCAGCTTTTCGCTTTCTTTGCCTAAGCGGTTGTTTACGATCACCTTTGGATCAATACTTTTAATGTACGAATAGATCTCCTGCCCGTCGGCATTGGTCCATGGTTTTTCCCAGTAGCCATCAAACCAAAGCAGGTGGGGATGATATTTGGTGATGAGCTCTTTTAGCTCATTCTTCATTTGCGTTTTAAAGGCCGCCATATCACCCCTAACATTCTTTGTCGAATCGTAAGGGTTATGGATAGGGTAGTTAGGGTCGTGCCAGTCGAGCACGGTATGATAGATGCAAAACAGGATACCCTGTTTTTTGCAGGCCGTAGCCAGTTCGGCAACCATATCGCGTTTATATGGTGTTTTGCTGATGTTATAGTCAGTAAAAGCGGATGGCCATAAAGCAAAGCCATCATGGTGTTTTGCCGTAATCACCAGGTATTTCATGCCTGCATCTTTGGCGGCTTTTACTATGGCATCGGCATTAAATAAAACCGGGTTAAACTCCTTGTACAGGTTATCATAGTCATCTTGCGCTACTTCTTTGTTGCGGCTCCAGCCAATTTCGGTACCGCGTAAAGTTACCGGGCCGAAGTGTACAAACATGCCGAAGCGTTTGGTCATAAAATCATCCAAAACCGCTTTGGGTGTTTTCACAGTAACAGCCTGCTGGGCAAAGCTGAGTTTGATTATAGAAAACAGGTACAGGAGAATAATTGCCGGTTTTTTCATTGCTGAATTTTTGGTGTGAACATTATAGAGGTCTTCGTCTTTATGCTTTTTAAAATATGACCAGGCCGCAAGTCAGCCCGGTCATTGGGGTGTTATTATAGTAGTGCGTTATTCCAGAAGGTAAGCTCGCTCATATTGGTGTAGTTACCCTCGTTGTTTGAGTTGTGTTTGATCCTGATGCGGATGTAACGTACCGCCGGAGGATTAGGATCGAAGTTTACCTTTAATGGCGCGCTGCCGTCGTCGGTCCTTTTAATCTCTTTAAGCAGTTTCCAGCCTTTGGAAATAGATTCGGCAGTCCAGCCGGCATCATTAGCTTTCAGGGTAGTAGCAGCGTTGGTAATATCCGCAATGCCCCATACTTCAAAATCATCGGGGTTGTGACAACAGTTTCGGCCTGTTTCCTCAATGGCTACAAGGCCTTTGTAAACAGCTCCCATATCAAAGGTGATCACTACCGGTAACGGGCCATTGCCATCGCTATGGAAAATGTTAGGGAAGCCCTGCGGTCCTGTACTGCCGTCCCAAAGCCTGTCAATGTCTGTATCTCCCTCGTAAGGCTTAGCGTCATTGGCTAAATAAACTTTTTTGAACAGTTTTTTATCGCAAACAGCGACAGAATTAATGGTTGGGAAATCCTCATAGTTAGCCACATAAAAAGTATCCAGCGCATTTACCGTTGGTTTAAAGGCTGATAAGAACTGGATCCTGGTATCTGCCTTATAGTCTGCGAGTGTAACCGACATGCTATCGGCGCTAAGTTTTCCAAAACTTTCTTTACCGGCTTTATTGGTGTATTTTATGTTTGTGAACACATTATGGGTACTGGTATCAACTTTTAGGAAATTAAGGGTAAGCTTTCCATCGGCACTGATTCCATATGGATTGGTAACATTATACCCCCTGTTTGCTAAGCCCGATTGATAAATAGGCCCATAAACTCTTACATTGTTGATATCAAGCGGAATAGAGCGGTTGCCTTTGGCATCGTACGAGAAAACAGTGAACGAATAAATGTATTCGTTCAGGTTTGGTATAACAACCGTTAAACTATCCGACGTATTGTGGTTGGTGGAATTGTAAATGATTGAATCGGCCTTATTGTTCCAGTATATCACGTAACGGGTTATGCTGGGATCGGAGCTTGGGTTCCAGGTAAGGGCGGCACGTAAATTTCCGGGACGGGAGTGGGCATTGGTTACTGTGCCCGGATACTTAACTTCATGACCGTTTAAGTATGATTCAAACTGTGTGTCTTGCTTGCTGCAACCATACAACAGGTATCCAAGCAAACAGAAAGCAGCTATTCTGACAATATTTTTCATGTTCGTTTAATCTAAATGAGTTAATGCCTATTGTGGGTTACCATAAATTGAAAGTTCCATCATGTGGGCAAAGTCGCCGTTTGACCATGTGTCATGCACCATGAAGCGGAAGTACTTAATAGGTGTTGAACCCGGAGGGATATTAAAGTTAACCCCGGCCGCGACAAAGTCAGCATCGGCAGCATTGGTGAAGCCAGGTGTAAGGCCCGATGGCGGGTTTGGATAATGGTAGTTACCGATATTAACCCAGTCGCCAACTACAGTTCCTACAGGAGCATAATCAGGGAGCCTTATATCCTGCGGTGCATTAACGTTTGATCCCCAAATGCTGAAATCTTTAGGGTTACCATGCGCGTAGGCATACTGATTTGGCCTTTCCCATAATACAAAGCGGCTTAATTGTGCCGATACACCCAGGCTAAAGGTAACCTGTATTGGAGCGGGCGCTCCCGGAGCAGTGTGCCAACCGTTTGAGTAGCCGTCGGCTTTGTTATCCCATAGGTAAGGCACTTCCCAACCATAAGCTGTAGGGCTATCAGTAGGGGTTTTGTATACCGAAAACTTGCTCTTATCAAGTATCGTTTCAAATATCGGGGTGATGTTTACAATGGTAGTATCAGATATATTGCCAAATTTATCAGTTACGTATACACCAAATTTTTGTGATACCGCCGGATAGCCTCTTATAGAGTAATTAATGGTATCAACCTTGGTATAATGCTGATCTACAACCTCCAATGCTTGTGTTGATTTATCAAAGGCCAATAAAATAACCCCTATATCTTTTTGATTAGGGTTCATCGCCTTGATGTTTACGCCGCCAAAATCAGACGTGATAGTTAGTGTAGGTTTTATCAGCTTATAAAAAGGGGTATCGGGGTGTACTTTAACCACCAGCGGATCCGATTTTACGTTAGCCCTGCTTACCGAGTAAAGTGTTACCTCGTACTCCTGGCTTTTGGCAAAACCGTCAACTGTAACCGTATCCGAATAATAGCTCGATTTGGTTTGGCGTGTAGTTTTATCGTTAATGCGGTACTCAGCCTGCACATATAGCAGGTTATCTGAGTTTGGCAGATCATAGGTGATATAAGCACCTCCGTTAAAGTTTTTAACTTTTACGTTGGTAACCACCGCAGGCTTGGTCATATCGGTCGAAACCTCCTTAACGTAACCGTCGTTCTTTTTGCATGAATTTAAGCACGCCATAAACAACGCTGCTGCAAGCACCAGTGTTGTTATCGTATAATTTTTAATGCGTTTCATAATTCTTATTTATGTTGAATTAATTCATTTTTAAATGGAGGGGACGCCTACCAGTAGGTGGTTTGTACCAGGTTGTTGTTAACGATCAGGTCATTGTCCTTTATTGGCCAGAAATAGTTTTTTAGCCCGAAAACCGGTGTTAACACGGTGTGCGGCCTGTAGTAGTTACCAGCTTCAGACTCATAGATATTCCAACCCTGCAGTGGTACGCTCAATACATTTTGGATTTCTTTCCAGCGGCGAAGGTCCCACCCGCTTTGCGCCTCAAAACATAGTTCAATACGACGTTCACGGTGTATGATATCACGCAAACCTTCTTTAGTTGTTGGCTTGCCCGGAGTTTTTGAATAGGTTGACCATGATTCCAACACACCTTTTAAACCTGCTCTTGCCCTTACTTTGTCAATGTAGTTATATACATCACTTGTGGGGCCGTTTACCTCATTCAGGGTCTCGGCATATAAAAGATATAAACCGGCAAGTCTCATCAGCGGCAGGTGAAATTCAATTGGCTGAAAACCATCATCATAAACTGAAAGGTAATTAGCCAGCTTTTTAGGCCAATAGCCGGTGATGTTTAGCGTGTTCAAATCTTTTGGACCTGCTAATGAACCTGAACCGCGCGCTTCAACATGGTAGGCCTGGTCCTGGTTGTAAATGCCGTTGCCATACCAGATACTGCCATCAAAAGCGATATTGGCATAAAAGCGGCTTTCGCGGCCATAGTGCTCATTAATGGTTGTATAACCCTGAGCTATGTAGTATTTATCGGCGTCGCCTGCTGTTTTCAGTGCAAAACGGTTGGTATAATCATAATTTTTATCCTCGGTTAAGGGTACACCGTTAGCTGTGTAAAAAAGCTCCTGTGTTGAAATCGGAACGGCAAATGTTGAGGGGTTCGAGAAAATGTTAACAGCTGATTTTGGCGTTAACCTTGGTGTTGCATATCCCTGACAGGGAAATGTTGGATTTAATGCCCAGATCAGTTCGGGGTTTACATCCCATTTTTCGGTAACGGCGTTTTGGATGGTTAGCTCGTTACGCAACTGATCTGACAGGGAACCTACCGTTGGAGGCGATACAAATGTGTATAATTTAAGGCCATTAGCTTCGCAGGCATCAATGGCCGCTTTACAGGCGTCAGCGGCACGCTTCCATTTCTGCGGATCGACGGTGCTGGAAAACAGTGCCTGTCCATCCTTATTTTTCATGCTGGCGTAATCAGGGTTGCCGTTAAATAACGGGCTGGCCTGTGTTGCCAACATTTCGGCTTTAATTGATAAGGCGGTTAATTGGGTAATGCGGCCAAGTTCTTTTGCCTGGTTGGTGATAACCGGTGGCAGATCAGGAATGGCTTCGTCCAGCAACTGGACACAATAATTAAATACCGAATCAACCGGTGAGCGTTTTACCCTTACCTCTTCGGTGCTGGCCGTAATATCGATATTGGTTTTTACCAGTGGTACCGGCCCATACAAGCGGCACAGGTAATAATGGTAATATGCTTTAAGGAACTTTACCTCGGCTATCCACCTTGCTTTTTCAGCTGGTGAAAGGTCAACAGGTTTGTCAATGTTTTCAAGCATGATGTTACACCTGCGGATAGAACGGAACAATGCCTGCCCGCCATTTTCGCCATCCCACCAGTTTACACCGGGGCTTGCGCTGTTTTGCGTGCCGCGGATAAGGCTAAAGCCATTTTCATTAAGCGGGTGATTGGTGAGGTTGTTGGGATAAATGATTTCCGATGATGTGGTGAAACCTATGTTTGATGTAGGATCATAAAATTGCTGTAAAGTAGCATAGCAGGTAAAAAGGTAATTTTCGGCCTCGTTACGGTTCCTGAACGCGTACTCGAGGGTACCGGTATTATCTGGTGTTACATCAAGATATTTTTTACATGATGCGCCCGAAACCAGGAGCCCTACCAGTAATAAAAGTTTATAATATTGTTTCATAATACTAAGTATTGATCTGTAAAAAATTATAGGCTAACGTTTATGCCTAAGTTGAACACCTTTTGTATTGGGTAGGCAAAACCATTACCACCAAGCTCAGGGTCCCAAAGTTTAAAGGCGCTCCAGGTATACAGGTTTAAGCCGTTAAAGTAAATGCGGCATTTGGTTACGTTTAGGCGCTTTAAAATTGATGGCGGCAACGAATAACCTATCTCTACCGATTTAAGTCTCAGGAAACTACCATCACGCATCCACCAGGTACTGTTTTGGCGGTTGTTTTCGATCTGGTTTCCGGTTACACCTAACCTTGGATAGGTTGCATATAAATCCTGGTTTTCCTCGCTCCAGTGACTGTCAGCAAAGGCTTTTATCAGCTGTGTATTGCCATATATGTACGGATCGGGGCTTTGAATGAACGGACTGGTGCGGCTTGGATCGATAAAGAACGACACACGAGCCTGGCCCTGGAAAAAGCAGGAGATATCAAAGTTTTTGATCCCGGCTGATAAACCGTAGCCATATACAATTTCGGGCACTGTTGGATAGCCGATAAAGGCTTGGTCTTTATCGTCAATTTTGCCATCCCCGTTTAAGTCACGGTATTTGATATCACCGCCGGCCGGAGAGACACCGTTGAGCGAAAAAATCTGTGAAGGAGAGTTCCTGGCTTCGTTATCGTCTACGAATAAGCGTTCGGCAATGTAGCCGTATTGCCTGTTTATTTCCTGGCCTTTATGGTAACGGTAAGTTTCTTTATACTGAGGCTCTTCATAGTTACCATATTTGCTGCTTGCCAGGGTAAAGTTGCCGCGGCCCTGCAGCCAAACATCTTTATTAATAGCCGCCTTATAATCCATTTGCAAGTCGATACCTTTAGTATCTGCCGTGCCAATGTTGGCAGTAACATTAGGGGTTCCATATTGGTTAAGTGCTTCAAGTCCCAATGTAGTAGGGAGCGAACTACGTGTTTGAAGAATATTATAACGGTGATATTTATAAACTTCGGCTACTACATTGATGTTTTTAAACATGGTGAACTCCAGGCCAAGGTTTAGCTGGCGCGAGGTTTCCCAGGTTACGTTAGGATTTTCGTAATTCCTGATGTATACACCGTTGCGTGAGTACCCATTGTAAGTACCGAACGATGCAGGATTGCCACCATTAAGGTCAACATCCGACAGGAAGAAGAAACGTTGTGAGCCAATGGCATCATTACCTACCAAGCCGTAGCTGGCCCTTACCTTCAAGCGGGAAATAACATCATAAAGTCCCGATCCCCAGAATTTTTCGTCAGATACGATCCATGAACCGCCAATAGTAGGGAAAAAACCAAACCTGTGGGTGGCCGAAAAACGCTCGGTACCGTTATAACCAAAGTTAAATTCCAGGAAATAGCGGCTTTTAAATGAATAAGTAGCGCGGCCTGCAAGGGTGAGGTTACGGTACGGGAGTGAGTATTGCAGTGTTGGCCTGTCAAGTACAGGATCTTTCGCTGCCGAATAAACCGTTTGCTGACGTGTACCAATCAATGATGCACTCAGGTTATGACTGCCAAAGGCATGATTATAATCCAAAACACCCTGGAAATAGATATAGGTATTCAGGTTATCGGTCTTTGGGTCACGCTCATAATTCAAGTATTCGGTGGCTACGTTATTGCCGGTTGGCTGTGGGTTAAGCCACGTTAAGGTGTACTGGTTAGTAGCTTTATCATAAGTATTCACATTATAGTAAAATGGCGAATACCCCATTTGCGACTGAAAGTATGAATACCTGTTGGTATGAAATAAGCCATGAAAGTTAAGCCCGTCGGTTATGAAATTCAGTTTCTGATTTAACTCCAACTGGGCAGATAACCTTGATTCTGAATAATTTTTATGGCCACGTAGCAATGCAGCATATGGGTTGTTGTATGCAATGGCGTTTGATGCTGAGCCTGCGTTGGCAGGTGCTGCGTTACCAAACAGTATGTGCTTAACATTGCGGTTGGCCGAATCGGCAGGGAAATATGCCGGGAACAATACCGGGCTGGTGTGTACGGCAACGTTATAAAGGTCGGTCGAGAATGAAGCATCGGCAGTAAGAGGGCCATTATACTCATTGAATGAACCGGCAAGCCTTACAATAAGCTCGGTGCTTTTACTTAAGTTGATATTAACGTTTGAGCGCAGCTGGTAGTTTTCAAACTTTACGTTGTTGTTGTTATTGTTGGCAATATCCTGCCTCAAAATACCATGGTCAACATTATATGAGCCTGATACATAGTAACGGGCCACATCGCCGCCGCCGCTTACGCTCATATCGGCACGCTGGGTAGCTGTGCGTTTTTTGAAAAGCATATCCAGCCAATCGACAGCGGGATAAACATACTTGTTGCTGCCTGCGTCGCCTCGTATGGTGGCTTCTGTATTTAATATTTTATTTTGAGAGAAGGGGAGCGGGCTTAACGGATCGCGGGTGATGGTGGCTTCGTTAAACAACTTCATGTAGGTGATTGGGTCGGCAAGCTGCAGTGTTTTGGCCGATTGTGATATGGAATTTTCCACACGTGCGTTGATCTTGGCCTTACCAACCTTACCTTCTTTGGTGCTTACCAAAATTACACCGTTTGCACCGCGGGCACCATAAAGTGCAGTAGCACTTGCATCTTTCAATATCGAAAAGCTGGCGATATCATCAACCTGCAGGCGGGCAAGGTCGGTTGTGGAAAGTTCAACGTTATCTATCAAAATAAGCGGATCTTTTTTGTAACCAAAAGTGGTTACACCGCGGATAAAGAAACTGGAATTATCCTGCCCTGGCTGGCCGCTTGGCTGAAAGGCGATGATCCCTGCAACCTGTCCGGCAAGTGCATTGGTTAAGTTACTGGCAGGTATTTTCAGATCGGCCGGTTTAACGGTTGTTACCGAACCTACTACGGCTTCTTTTCGTTCTTTTTTGCCGTAGGCCAATACCACAACTTCTTCGAGGCCGCGTTTGGACTCTTTAAGCACAATATTTACTACCAGCTTACCGGCTGAAACGGTGAAGGTTTGATCAATAAAAGTTACGTACGATACTTTAAGGATAGTACCGGGCTCGGCATCTATCACAAACTTGCCGTTAATGTCGGTAGTAGTGCCCAGGTTTTTGCGGTTGATAGCCACAATGTTGGCGCCTGCAATTTTACCGCCCAGTGTGTCGGTCACGAGGCCGGTAATGGTTACTTTACTTTGCGCGTGTGTAAATTGCGCTGAGCAAATAAAGCTCAGCAATAATAATACAAAGCAATAAAAACCCGGTGCAGACTTATGAGACTGTCTAAGCGCCCGCCAGGTTTTAATCCGTTGGTAAAATTCTTTCATAAAAGTGGTTTGATAATGGTTCTTTATTTTTGAGATTTGGTTGATGGGTTTATTTGTTTTAAGTGCCATTTAAATGCGCAGATGGTAAAAGGTTTTTCCATTAGTAAAAGGTTTGATCATTTTTTAGATATGTTAAGTTGACAATTAAAAGTTTTGAGCTGCGTTTACAGCGTATTGCTGTTTTTTAAAAAAATCAATTGATTAAAAAATAGAGTACCTGGCACGTGTTCCCCCTGCTGTTTTTGTTGTTATCGGTTTCAATTTTCAGGCTGAGCGTGTGCTGGCCTTTTTTGAGGTCGGTACTAAAGGTTACATACCAGGGCAGATAAATCCATGAGCTGAACTCCGTGTACAGGTCCATCATTTTCTCAGTGCTTCCGTCAATGCTGTAGCTGATAATGCCGGCATCCGGTCCGGATACAATAGCCATGCCTATAGCGGTGCCGGTAAATGGAAATGTTAATGATGAGCCCGGTTTTGTAGCAATAAGCATCGGTTTATGTACAAAGCCAGGGCGGGTGCTCAGGTTATTGTTGGGTGCCCAATCGGGATTAATGGCCCATCCGTTCAAATTTTTTGCGTTTTGAATGCTGTAATAGCGGCCATTGTTGAGGTTAAGCGCGTTAAGCGGTTTGGGTAATGGATTGGCTTTAATAGCAGCAATCTGCTGTTTGTCAAAACATGAATTAAGCAGGCTTTTTATGGTGGCGAAGTAAAGCTCCTGCCCGTAAATAGCCGGGTGGAGGTCTTTAAAATCATATAGCCATGAAAATTCATGGTTATTAAGTTTATCAGTAACTTCTTTGGCCAGGTTAATGGACGGCAAGCCGTAATGTCCTGCAATTAATTCATGATTTTTGATTTGCAGCGGGGTTTTGCCGTTGTTGTAATCCCTGATCTTATCCGGATCGACGAATGACATCATGACGATATCTATCGAAGGATTGGCTTTTTTTGCATGCCTTACAATTCCTTCCAGCGCCCGCACTTCGGTAAGGCTGTCCAGCCCGTTCACATTGTCATTTACCGCAGCCTCAACAAACATCAAATCAACTTTGCCCGAATCAAGCACATCCCGCTGCAATCGGAAAGCATGCGGCACACTACCTAACGAGGGGATGCCAGCCTGTATAAAATGAAAGCTGGTTGCAGGAAAACGCTCGGTAAGGTAGCGGCTTATCTTTTCGCGCCAACCGGGGTTATAGGTAATTGATCCGCCTAAAAAAGCTACTGTAGCTTTCTTGCCCGCACTGAATACACTAAGACTGTTGGCCAAGCCGTTACGGGTTATAAAGTAATCGGTATATGGCAGCACTTTTTTTACAGGATAGCAGTAGCTTATGATCATATCAGCCCAGTGCCCGGGATTTTCGATAGGGAAGTGGTGCCCGTTCAACTCCTGTGGTCCGGCGGTTACCGGGTATATCATCATCGGCCCGCCTAATGCGGTATAACGTTGAGCAAGGATATTGGTGTTTTCGGCATTGGGTACCAGTTTATCATTGATACCTATGATATGCATAACCGGTACCTTAAAAGCAGCGAGCCCGTCAAGGTTATCAATAGGATTGTCTTTGTAATCAAGCGCTTGTTGTTCGGTAAAGTGATACACCTGTTGCAGCTGTTTCCACAGAGCGGCATCGCCCGGAGCACTTAGTTTACCTCCCGGCCAGCTTTCAATATTGCAAACAGGGGCTTCATTATAAATGCAACTAATTTTATCAGGATTGCGTTTGGCCCAGCCATATACATATAAACCGCCACGACTAACGCCTTCAAGGGCAACTTTGGCAGCGAAAGCTTGTTTAGTTGTTAAATACTGATAAAAAGCATCCCAAACCTGCAAAGCATAAGGGCTGCCATATTGATCATCAACATTCACGAAAGCTACATGAAAACCTTTGGTTAGCAGAATACTATCAATATCGGTATGCCAATCAGGAAATGAAGCCCGCCAAACCCATGGATTACCTTCGAGCGCCTTTTTAGGGTTTACATAATAAGCTTTGTGAGGGCCTATGGTAATATTAACA
Source organism: Mucilaginibacter rubeus (assembly GCF_014643835.1). Taxonomy (GTDB): domain Bacteria; phylum Bacteroidota; class Bacteroidia; order Sphingobacteriales; family Sphingobacteriaceae; genus Mucilaginibacter; species Mucilaginibacter rubeus. The sequence continues at coordinate 754,294 of NZ_BMKD01000003.1, forward strand.
CGTTCAAATCCTTTCCAGCTATCATTAGCTGTATTTTGAATGGTATATACGGCTGGGGCATTGCCCGCACTGGCATTTTCATGGTTTTGTGCTGAGGCAATACCGGCTGTGAACCCAAATAATAGCGTAATTAGTAAAGTTTTAATCATTCAATTTTGGATATAAAAATTCCACTTCAAAAACTTCGTCCTTTTTTTGGATTGTGGTTTCTGATTAAAAAATGTTTTGTAAACTTTTAGTAGCTGGCGTTTATAATCAGGGTAAAAATATGGAGGGTATTAACAATAAATTGCACTAAAATTGATTTGTTTCGATACTATTTTGACATCGATTTTTTGATTTCGGGCAAAAAGCGACTTGCTGAAACAATTTAGTTGTATTAAGTGTAGTTCTCACAACAAAATAATATTGAAATGCAAAAAGTTGCGCAATATGGCATTGGTTACTTTTAGTTCATGGTTATTGATGATGGTTCATGGCAGCATCAGCGAGGGTGAAGGTTCAGAAACTTACGAAGTTTTACTTCGTAAGTTTGGTAAAGTTAATGTCCAATTACTGTCAACAGAGGTTCTTCCGGCTCGTCGGAATAAAGCTTGTTTTTTACAACATAACCCTTCAGTCCGTAATATAATACGTATACATAGCACACCAGCGGCGCAATGAATGCCATCCTGATGCCTGAATGGTCTGATATCAAGCCCATTATTGGCGGGATAATAGCACCGCCTACCACTCCCATAATAAGTAATGACGAAGCAACCTTTGTATAATCGCCTATATTTTTGATGCTGAGCGTAAATATGATAGGATACATCACGGAGGTAAACAGTCCTACTATTGACAGCGAGATTATGGATACATAACCATCCGTAAGTACGGATACCAATATCAGCGTAAAAGCACCTATGCTGCATAGGGTAAGCACTTTATTGGGTTTAACCTGCTTAAGTAAAAACGCCCCCAGCAAGCGCCCGGCTAAAACCAGTGCCATGTAAAGTGTGATAAACAAGGCTGCTTTTTGCTCGGTAATACCAGCAATATTCAATGACTTTGTGTAGCGAATGATAAAACTCACCACGCCAACTTCCGCACCCAAATAGGCAAAAACTGCTAATACGCCCAGTATGGTATGCCTGAATTTAAATACTCCGGAGAGTTTTTGCCTGCTGTTGCCTTCATGAATTACCGGCAACTTTAAAAAGTACAGTACTAAACATAAGGCCACAAACAACCCCGCGAGTGTTAGGTAAGGAGGAATCACAAGGTGCGCCTCGCTGTTTAAAAACGACTTAAGTTGCTCAGAAGTAAATGACTGGATGAGACTTGCCGGGATATCCTTTTCATGCAATAAAAATTTAGAGCCGATGAAGGGCCCTATGGTAGCGCCCATTGAACCAACCGCAGCCGCCAGGCTTAACCTACTTGAGGCCTGGTCGGGATCACCAAGTTTTGAAATATAGGGAGTAGCCGTAACCTCAAGTATGGCAAAGCCTGATGCCATGGTAAACAATGCCAGCAGGAACACAGGGTAATATCTGGTGGTTGCTGCCGGATAAAATATGGCGGCGCCAATAGCAGCTAATATAAGCCCGGTAAGCATTCCTGCCCTGTAACCTTTTTTTTCAATGAAGCGCCCCGCAGGTAAGGCCATCAAAAAATAAGCGCCAAAAAATGCCGACTGGATCAGCGACGATTGCAGATCAGTTAGCTGGCATGCCCGTTTCAGATGGGGGATGAGTACATCATTAATATTGCGGCTCAAATTCCAGAAAAACATCAGGCTCATTACTATCAGCAGCGGAGCCAGGTATTTTGATGCGTTACTGTTGGTTTTGTTCATGGTTCATATCTTGTTTTATCGTCTGTATCCAAGTTCGGCGCCGCCGCTCACAGGCATAATGCAGCCGGTTACAAACCGTGCCGCGTCCGAAAGCAGGAAAACCGCTGCATCGGCCACTACATCGCCCTCTGGGCAGTAACCTAATGCATGAATGTCATTCAGGTATTTTTCTATCGATCCGGGATCTGGCTGTTCGGCTGCCCATTGTTTAAGCAATGGTGTCCATACGCCGGCAGGCGAAACAGCATTTACCCTGATGCCATATTGTGCATAATCAAGCGCCATTGATTTGGTAAGGGCATTGATGCCGCCTTTGGTTGCTGTATAAGCAGCATGGAGGCTTTGACCAATATCTCCGGCCATACTGCTGGTGTTTAAAATGCAGCCTTTTGATGCTTTAAGTAAGTCGATACCATATTTGGTTGTCCAGAGCAGGCTCTTCAAATTAATGTTCATCAGTGCATCCCACTCACCCTCTTCGGTTTCGTCAACAGGTTTTGAGGGATGGGCTATAGCTGCGTTGTTATGGATAGCATCAAGCCTGCCATAGTGGTTCTTTATTGCATCGAAAGCTGCTTTTACGTCGGCAGCCTTTGATACATCGCCAGGAATACCTTCATGATTACCTCCAAAACGGTCGAGGGTTTTATACAGGGCGCGCTCATTTACATCCATTATAAAAACGGTTGCTCCCTCACGGATATAAGCTTCGGCGCAGGCCAGGCCAATGCCCGATGCGCCTCCGGTAATAAATATTACTTTGTTTAATAATTGGTTCATTTTTGGTTTTTAGCTGGTTACAAGGTCGCTGCTGTTGCCTGCTTCGGCAGGTACGGCGTAATAGCCCCCGCTAATATTGGCCGGATTTTTAAAGTATTTGGCCAAATGCGGTATATGTTCCAAAAATAAGTTTTCGTGTCCAATAGCCACATGGTTAAACAATACCAAATGCTGATGGATCTGCCCCATATCGCCCACGTGCGGTACCACAGGAATATTGAATTTTTTTGCCAGCAGGCTTATCGTCAAAAATTCGGATACACCGCCAACCCGCACGCAATCAACCTGGCAAAAATCCATGGCGCCGGCCTGCAAAAAGTTTTTAAATATGATTTTATTAGGGATATGCTCGCCCGCAGCAATTTTAAGCGGTGCGATTTCTTTAGCCAGTGTTTGATGTGCCAAAACATCATCAGGGTGGGTGGGCTCCTCTATCCAGTAAGGATTGATCGAACTTAATTCTTTACATATGGAGATGGCCTGCGGCAGGTTCCATTTCTGGTTAGCATCAAGCATAATGGTTGTTTTGTCGCCTGCCTGGGTACGTACCAGTTTTGCCCTGCGGATATCGCGTTGCGGATCATCTGAGCCAACTTTTAACTTCATGGCGGTAAATCCCCGGTCAATGGCGCGGGCTACATTCTCTTTGATCTTCTCGTCAGAATAATTAAACCAGCCCACTGATGTATCGTAAGCCTTATAACCTGTTTGCAAAACGCCATTGCGTAATGTGCGGCCTGTAAAATTGCCCTTTAAAATGCTTTCAGCTTCATCAACGGTCAATACATCTTCCAGGTAGTTCAGGTCGAGCGTGGCTACCAGTTCTTTCGGGCTCAGATCAAGCAAAAGTTTCCAGAGCGGTACCTGGCGACTCTTGGCCCAAAGATCGAAGCATGCATTCACTATAGCTGCAAGGGCTAATTGCATAACACCTTTGTGCGGACCCAGCCAACGGTAGGTAGGCGAATCCAGTATCGAACGGTAAACCGATCCGAAATCGGCCATAAGTTCTTCAATCTCACGTCCTTTAAGTGTTCCGGAAAGATATTGTATGGCTTTGCATACCAGGTCGTTACCAGCTCCCAGGGTAAAGGCCAGGCCAACGCCTGTTACACCGCTGGCAGTATGCAGCTCACAAACGGCATAAGCATACTGGGTTGAATCGTTTACTGCATCAGAGCCGGCGCCATTGCCTAAATTAAAACGCTTGTCGGTAACTTCAATTTTATTGATGTACATGTAGGTAAATATATTTTACAAATAGTTTCAGGCCGTTCTATGCCGAAAAGCCGTAATGAAATCTTGTTCCTTGTGTTTATAAATCGGTTTATTATACCTTTCCGGATAAGGTATGATGCTGTAAAATTAGCGCGGTTTGATTTTTTACTTTCACTTTAATTGGCAACTTTCGATAGTATTTTTGCTTATATTTAGCTTTTCTCTTCATGTTTTGTTAAAATGAAACCAATTTTAGCCGTATTGTCTGACGGGGTACAGTCAGAAGACCTATTTGTTGCCAGGGAAGTAAAGCTTCCTTTTTTTTCAAGTGAGTTCCATTTTCATGAAGAATGCCAGTTGGTACACATTGTAAAAGGCTCGGGCAAGCGCATCATCGGCGATCTGGTTGATTATTTTGAAAGCGGGGAGCTTATTTTTCTTGGTTCAAATATTCCGCATGTTTGGCATAATACCCAGGAACAACCCAACGAGGATGACCCTGAACATTATGCGCATTCATTATCTATTCACTTCAATCCGTCAAAATTGCTCATGAATCTTTCGGCATTTGGTAACATACGCAAAGTGGAGTCGTTTTTAAGTAAGGCGCAAAGAGGGATGGAGCTAAAGGGTAAAAGCCGTGATATGGTAATAAAACTGATGTACCAGATAGTACAGCAGGAAGGGTTGCAAAGGATCATCACCCTGCTCGAGATCCTTAATATCATGAGTGCAGACCCGGAGCATAACCTGTTGGCCAGTATCAACTATATCAATTACTATCAGTATCATGACAGTAAGCGTATGGACCAGGTGTTTAAGTATATTTTTGACAATTTCAGGGAGGATATCTCACTAAATACTATTGCCGATGTGGCTAACATGAACACATTTGCCTTCTGTCGGTTTTTTAAGGCGCGTACCCAAAAGTCGTTTACCCAGTTTGTAAATGAAACAAGAATTGGCTATGCCTGCAAACTGCTAAGTAATAAAGATAACAGTATTACAGATATAGCCTATGAGTGCGGTTTTAATAATGTATCAAACTTTAACCGCTTTTTTAAAGTGATTAAAAAGGTGAGTCCGCGCCAGTACCGGAACCAGATTTTGTCTTAGTACCTGGTTACTGCCTGCCGCGAAGTGAGCTTTCGCTGTAAGGTAATTTATTTCCCTAAAAATATCCCTTACCTTATCTTCAGAACGGAGCCGGTGGAGACTCAACTATGCGCCTCCGCACCCGGCGGATCTCATCTGGTATTGATAGTAGTAACAATTCAATTACAAACCCATTCCTGCCCAAAATAAAAGTGTAATGAATACACAGTGAGTTTTTTAAATAGTAATATTGTGTAGCCAATTGTTGAACAGCCCTTTTTAGCGATACTGCATTTCATATTTTTTTGCCTCGTTTATAAATCATTTTAGCAAGGTGATGGATAATGCTGTTTTTATGGCTGTTCATTAAATGTAAACCAATAATAACCTCAAACATGTCATTAAAAACAAAACTCACCTTCGTTTTTTTGACAGGATTAACTTTCCTGCTGTATTCCTTTAAAAAACCATCTGATAAACCGCGTGTGCTGGTGTTTTCAAAAACTTTAGGCTGGCACCACTCATGCATCCCGTTTGGGATAGCGGCCATTCAAAAATTAGGTAACGAGAATGGCTTTGATGTGGATACCACCACCAATTCTGCTAATTTTAATGATGACAATCTTAAGAAATACCAGGCGGTAGTATTTAACTGTACCACCGGCAATGTGCTTAATGCGGTTGAGCAGGCAGCTTTTGAACGTTATATCCAGGCAGGCGGTGGTTTTATGGGGGTACACTCTGCGGCTGATACCGAGTACGACTGGCCGTGGTACGGCAAACTGGTTGGGGCTTATTTTTCAAGCCATCCCAATAATTCCAACATTCGCAAGGCAACAATAGATGTAACGGATAAAAGCCAGCCGGCCACTGCCAACCTGCCCGCAAGGTGGGAGCGTACCGACGAATGGTACAATTACAAATCTATTTACAGCGGTATCCATGTGCTGGCAAGCCTCGATGAAAATACTTACGATGGGGGTACCAACGGCGCCAATCATCCCATAACCTGGTATCATGAATTTGACGGCGGCCGGGCATTTTATACAGGCTGCGGCCATACCGACGAAAGCTACAGTGATCCCCTGTTTTTGGGGCAATTGCTCGGTGGTATCAAATATGCCATGGGTAACGGCAAACCGTTAGACTACAGTAAATCATATTCTAAAGTAGCGCCCGATCAAAGTCGTTTTATCAAAACTGTGCTGGTGAGTAACATTGCCTCGCCTATGGAACTGGCGGCGGCAAAGGATGGCCGTGTGTTTTTTACCCAGTTATTGGGCAATTTTTCGGTTTATAATACCAAAACCAATAAGTTTAAATTAATCCATAAATTCCCGATCACCTATGAAGGTGGTACGGGTGTTATCGGCCTCACGCTCGACCCTGATTTTGACAGGAACCAGTTTGTTTACATTTACTACATGCCCGCCGGACAAACCATTGAACCGCTTAATTTCCAGCTTTCACGCTTCAAGTTAAGTCCGGCGGATGTACTCGACCTTAAATCGGAAAAAGTACTGCTTAAAGTGCCTGTACAAAAGGTGAGCGGTGCTCACCACGGTGGCTCACTGGCCTGGGATAAGGATAAAAACCTGTACTTGTCAACAGGTGATAGCTCAAGCCCTTTTCCTTCTGATGGTTATGCACCGCTGGATGAGCGCCCCGGAACAGAGCATTACAGTCTTGACGCGCAGCGGAGCGCCGGCAATACTAATGATTTTAAAGGCAAGATCCTGCGGATCCACCCCGAGGCTGACGGCACGTACACCATCCCCGAAGGAAATCTTTTCCCGAAAGGTACGGCTAAAACCAAGCCCGAAATTTATGTTATGGGCTGCCGTAATCCATACCGGATTGCGGTAAATCCTAAAACATCGGTTTTATACTGGGGCGAGATCGGGCCTGATGCAGGTAAAGATTCACCGCGGGGGCCGCGCGGGTATGATGAGTTTAATCAGGCGCGCAAAGCAGGAAACTTTGGCTGGCCATATTTTGTGGGTAACAACTTTGCTTACTCGCATTGGGATTTTGTAAACGCTAAACCCGGACCAAATTTTGATCCTAAAGCGCCGGTGAATAATTCTCCCAATAATACCGGTTTAAATGTGTTGCCACCGGCTATGCCTGCCATGATCTGGTATCCTTATGCAGCTTCGGATGAATTTCCTGAACTGGGGATGGGTGGTCGTTGCGCTATCGGAGGCGATTTTTACGAGTTTGATAAAAGCGTTAAAAATCCAAACAAGTTCCCTGAATATTATGACGGTAGTTTGTTTGTAGCAGATTGGATGCGTAACTGGGTGATCAATCTTCGTTTTGATGAAAATGAAAACTATTTACGCAATGAAGCTTTTATGCCTGCAAACGGCGATTTTCGCCGACCGATTGATATGGAGTTTGGCCCGGATGGTGCCTTGTATATGCTGGAGTATGGCTCGGTTTACGGTGCTCAAAATGAAGATGCCCGGTTGGTTAAGATTGAGTACAATACCGGCAACCGTGCGCCGATTGCCAAAGCCAGTATTTCGGATACAGCGGCATTTAATAAATTCGCCAAAACCAGGTTTTTAACCGCGGAGTTAAAAGAGTTTCCTGCTAAAAAGGAAATAGCCGGCCAGGCCCCGCTTAAGGTAAGCTTTAGCAGCCAGAACAGTAAAGATTTAGATGACGATGATAGGATCACTTACCAGTGGCTTTTTGACGGCAAAACTGTCGGTGCCGCTACACCATCGGCAAGTTATACTTTTACTAAACCGGGCGTTTATAAAACCATTTTAAAAGTAACGGATAAGGGGGGCTTAACTGGTAGGGATACGGTAATTGTAAGAGTTGGCAATACCAAACCCGAAGTTACCATAGCCAGTGCTGATAATAAATCATTCATCTGGAAAGGCAAGCCTTTCCGCTACCATGTAGTGGTTAGTGATAAGGAGGACGGTAAAATAGATCCAAAAAGGGTAAAATTATTTTATATCTATAACCCGCAGCCCTCGGCCAATAGCACCACACAAAACTTAACGGCTTTGTCAACTACCGAGGTAAGCTATCCGGGTAAGGGGCTGATGGCTAATAGTGATTGCAAATCGTGCCATACTATTAGTAAAACAGCCGTTGGGCCAAGCTTTTTAGCTATTGCAAAACGGTACAAAACACAAAAGGGAGCTATTGATCAGCTCTCTAAAAAGATAATTGCGGGCGGCGCGGGTAGCTGGGGTACCGAGCATGTAATGAGTGCGCATCCGCAACTATCAAATGCCGATACGCGGGAAATAGTGAAATACATTTTTTCGCTTACGGATAAAAAGAGCCCGGTATTGCCTTTGCCCTTAACCGGAACACTCAATCTGAAATTTAATGATGCCGAACCGCGCGGAGAATACACACTGCTGGCATCTTATACCGATAAGGGCGGTAAAGTTGTTGGTCCGCTGAAAGCTACGGATATGGTGGTGTTGCGGAATGCTGCAGAGAAGGCTGTTTATGCCGATGAGTTGAAAGGCTTTAATAGATTTAAAGATGACCTGTCGGCAGGGAGCCATAAATCATATGTACTGTTCAGGAATATTGACCTGACCAACATCAGCAAGTTTACTTATAAATACACCTCGAAAGATTACGACGGGGAGATAGAGGTCAGGCTCGATTCGCAGGCCGGGCCGGTGATCAGTTCGGTGGCTTATTCAACCACCGGTTCCTGGGATAAAACCGGTGAAGTAACCGGTGTGTTGAGTAAACCTGTAAGAGGAAAGCATGATGTATATTTCTTCGCCATAAAACATTCTAAGCCGAGTGACGGTATTTTAAATTTGAAGGATATTCAGTTTGTTGAGTAACGATTTCGAAGCGCAAAAATATGCAACCTCTGAAAGTGAAATGACAAAGCAGCTAAAGACTTACGAAGTTTTAAAAACTTCGTGAGTCTGGATTCTGCAATTATTAATCGTTAACCAATTTTAACCATGAAAAAATCAACCATTTTTATAGCCCTCGTAGCCGTCATGGCTTTGGGACAAAACAAAGCTTCAGCACAAAGCAAACCATTATTTACCGGCCCGATAGGGGTGCAGGCTTACACATTTCGCAGTAGTATGCCAAAAGCTGCAGCTGCCGTGCTGGATACTATAAAATCATTGGGCATCACTGAAATTGAAGGTGAAGGGCCGAAAGGGATGCCACCCGAAGAGTTCAGGAAAATGTGCGATGACCGCGGTATCAGCATCCCATCAACCGGGGCGGGGTATGACGCAATTGTTAATGATCCGGGTAGCGTGATCAAGCTGGCTAAAATACTGGGCGCCAAATATGTGATGGTTGCCTGGATCCCGCATGGTAAAGAGTTTACTTTGGATGATGCCAAGAAAGCCGCTGCCGATTTTAATCGGGTGGGTAAGATATTGAGTGAAGCGGGTTTAAGCTTCTGTTACCATAATCACGGTTACGAGTTTGGAACTTATAACGATGGTACACTGTTTGATTATATCGCCCAAAATACCGATCCGAAATATGTCTCGTTCGAGATAGATATCCTGTGGTCGTTCCATGGCGGGCAGGATCCGGCTGCATTGATCAATAAGTATCCTTCGAGGATGAAACTGATGCACCTGAAAGATATCCGCAAAGGCGTAGCTAACGACCTTACCGGCGGTACCGATACCAAAAATGATGTTGCCTTAGGTACCGGGCAAATTGATATCCCCGGAGTGCTGAAAGCTGCAAAAAAGGCGGGTATTAAACACTACTTTATTGAGGATGAAAGTCCGTCGTACAGCCAGCAATTGCCTGTTACCATTGCCTATCTGAAAGGTTTAAAGGATTAGTATATGAGTAATTTAAACCGTAGGCAAGTGTTAAAAGCGATAGGTTTAACGGCGGGGGCTGCCGTATTGAGCGAAACCGCAGCGGTAGCAGCGCCCATAGCTCCAAAAACAGGCAATGGCTTTGTTTACTCATTAAATATGAGCACCATCCGCGGGCATAATCTTGGTTTTGTTAAAGAGCTTGAAGTAGCTGCCAAAGCCGGTTTTACCTCAGTAGAGATCTGGATAGATACCCTGCAAACTTATCTGCAAAGCGGCGGGTCATTAACCGAAGCCAAAAAGATCATCGCGGGCTTAGGTCTGAAAATTGAAGATGCCATAGGTTTTGCCCCATGGCTGGCCAATGATGAACCTACCCGTAAAAAAGCGCTGGAGCAGCTTCAACGGGAAATGGACATGCTGGCACAGATAGGCTGTCATCGCATTGCAGCCCCTCCGGCGGGCGTGACCAAAGGCCCGGTGCTTGATCTGGATGTGGTTACTGAACGATACCTCGCCATCCTGAAAATGGGCGAGCAAACAGGCGTTTTACCCCAACTGGAAATGTGGGGCGGATCGCAAAATCTGAAACATATAAGCCAGGTACTTTATGTAGCTACACAGTGTGGTAACGCGAATGCCCGCATTTTACTCGATGTGTTCCATATTTTTAAGGGGCAATCAGCAGTAGAGAGCCTAAATTATGTTGGTCATCACGCACTGGATATTTTTCATGTAAATGACTATCCGGCAGGTATCAGTCCTGAGCTGATCTCCGAACCCGACAGGATCTATTGCGGAGATGGTATCGCCCCGCTTAAAGAGATCCTGCAAATAGTTAAAAACCCCGAACGGCCGCTGGTGATCTCGTTTGAGGTTTTTAATAAAAGTTATTATGCACAGGATGCTTTAACGGTGGCCAAAACCGCGTTGAAGAAAATGAAGGAGGTAGCCTCTTGAAGAACATATAAAAGAGGTGGGATTGTGTGATTCCCCTCTTGAGAGGGGCGGAGGGGTGTGTTTCTGCTTTGATAAGTCTACCGCAGAAATACACCCCTGCTACCGCTCATTTACCCGCGCCCCTCTCAAGAGCGGCTTTTAAAAGCTCACCATCGATGAGCATAAATAAGCACCAAATATTAAATCTTTCCTTTTTTACTTCCCTTCATAAACAAACGCTACACTGTCTTTCACGGTAAGCCCGCTCATATTTTGCCCTACGTAAATAACAGTATATTTTGATGGTTTACTGATATCATAAGCCTTTAGCAGGTCAATAGTAGCCGTTAAGCTATCCTTTGGATTAACTTTCATATAGCTGCTGGGCGGCGGAGGCATAATTCTTTTGGCCATAGCTCCTTTGTACAGCATTTCCTGACCGCTTGCATCTTTAACATCAAGATATTTGCTCATAAGCGGCTCAAACGGGGTATGCCATTTGCAGAATTGACGGGCTGTGTCGGCATCGTTGTAAACGGTGAATTTTAGCTCAACGGCGTCTCCAATTTTAATTGTGGGCTTTATTTGCATTTTGGCAAACAGGCTGGCGCTTATAGCAGGGGCAGAACTTTGATTTTTAGCAGAATCAGAACCGGCAGATGTGTTTTTAACATGATTAACAGTACATGCCGATAAAGTAAGCAGGGTTGCAGATAAGATTATTTTGTAGTTTTTCATGCCGCAAAGGTAAGCACTTCAATTACCATTGGCCTGATAGAATTTTGAACCCGTGATTTCAGGCTGGCCCTGTTAAACCCTAAACCCCAATTTAACCCTGCCTTAATATTAGGTTGCGTAATTTTGTTGACATCATGGAGCAGATGGCTTTAATTTCCTCGTTAAAACACACAGGCCCGGTCATCAAAAAAGATCAGCCGGATGACAGCTATAAATTTCAGCCCCTGCCCGAGCCCTCCGGCAATTATCCCTATCATCTATCCATACATGATGTAGTGCACGGCATTGCTGATGACAAAATGGTTTTTCATATGGTAGGGGATACCGGCAGCATCCGTAATCCGGGTTCGCAAAGGCGCATAGCAGCTTTAATGGCCGCACAGTATAAAGTGCTTTCCGGCGCCGGTAAACCAAAGTTTTTGTACCATTTAGGTGATGTTGTTTACAACTACGGAGAGGCTCAAAACTATTATGAGCAGTTTTTTGAACCCTATAGCCTTTATCCGGGGCCGATATTCGCGATAGCCGGTAACCATGATAGTGATGTAAATCCTGCTGCTGCAATGCCGTATCAAAGCCTTGATGCTTTTACAACTGTGTTTTGTGATACTGTTTCGCGCCCGGTAATGCTGAGCCGAAGGATAGACCGCAAAAGCATGCCGCAGCCCAATATTTACTGGACAATGGACACCCCGCTGGCAACCATCATCGGTTTACATACCAATGTACCTAAGTATGGCGTTGTTACCCGCGAGCAGCGTGAATGGTTTATGGAGGAACTGCGATCTGCCGATATGCAGCGGCCAGATAAGGCAATTATCCTTTGTATGCACCATGCCCCTTATTCGGCAGATATTAATCATGGAGCCAGTTTGCCGATGATTGATTTTTTAGAAGGTGTTTTTGAAGAAACCGGCATCAGGCCTGATATAGTTTTTAGCGGGCACGTACACAATTATCAGCGTTTCAGTAAGGAATATAATGACTTAACCATGATGCCTTTTATTGTTGCCGGCACCGGAGGCTTTGATGAATTGCATCCAATTGCTTTGACCGACAATACGGGTTTTACTGCCGAAGATTCCAGGTTTGATGGGGTTAGCCTTGAATACAGTTGCGATACCCGTCATGGTTTTTTAAAGATCGCTGTTGAAAAGATTAACAATGGGCTCACCTTAACCGGTGAATATTACACTTTAGCCGATGAGGACGAAAATACAGCTGTTTTAACGGATAGCTTTGTTATTAAAATTTAAAACAAGAACACCCGAAGAAAGCAACTACTTCCTCCGGATGTTTTAATATTAAAGCTCAATTGCCTGTATCGCTTTATCTAAAGCAATTTCCTGCATGCCCGGTACCTTTACGCCCTCAACTCTAAATGCTTTAATATCCGTCATCCCCATAAAGCCCAGTACTGCCCTTAAATAGGACTCAGTGAAATCATAAGCTTTCATGAATCCTTCAGAATATACTCCGCCCGATGAAATGGCAAGGTATACTTTTTTATTTTTAACTAATCCCTCAGGTGTTTTTCCATCGTATTTGAAAGTTTTGCCTGCACGTGCAACATGATCTATCCATGTTTTTAAGGTTGATGGAATGCCGAAGTTGTACATCGGTGCATCAATAACTATGGTATCGGCATTCATTAGTTCGGCAACTGCCTCGTCCGAATGTTTAACGGCTTCAACAAGCTCGGGTGTCCTTTTTTCTTCAGGAGTGAAAAAAGATGTTATGTGTGCTTCTTCCAGGTGTGGGAAGGGGGTAGCTGTTAAATCATGTGTGATTAAAGTATGATCCGGGTGGGCCGATTGTAATTCACTTACGATGGCCTTGCCTAATTTTACGCTGAATGATGCTTCGCCCCTCGGGCTGCTGATGAGATGTAATATTTTCATTGCTCTTTATTTTGGAAGCAAAATTACCTTGAATAACTATCAAAAAGATACTACTATCCTAAAGGATACTGGTATCCTTCAGGATAGTAGTACTTGCCTTTCGGAGAATTATCTGAAGTTCAGGATACCGGAAATGTGCAGATCCGCGCATCGCCAAAATTCCTTGTTTTTAAACTTAGGGCTGTTTGGCGGAAAAATGCGTAAACAGAAAAAGCCCGTTTTAACTATAGATTAAAGGTTTTGTGTTGTTTTAACCTATTCATTACCACGTATTTATACGTGTTTTAATTGCGTATAAATACGTGGTAATTAACGTGCATACACTTGCATGTTACTAAAGCCTGATGCCCAACTTTGGATTAACATCAGCAGCGGGACTGCAACCACCTATAAACATCTAATTATCATGATTTACCAAACCGTAAGTTTTTTAGCCGAGCAGTTAAATAACTATCTCAAAACAACCGACGGGAACAGCGGACTCAGCTCAAGCTTCACCCAGCTTAAAAACGTGGCCCACCTGAGCGATGATGAGATCAAAGGACTTGAAAATATCCTGGTAACGCTGGTAAATATATCCGAAGAGTTTACCATGAAAAACATACCCAATTATGTACGCAACGGCGATGATATTAACTATCGCAACGCGCCAATGTACCTTAACCTGTATGTTTTGTTTTCGGCTTGTTTGCATTCTTCTTATGAAAAATCACTGATCTTCCTGTCTCATATCGTCGAATTTTTTCAGGGGAAGAGCACTTTTACCAAACAAAACAGCCCGACCACGAAAGTAGGCCTCGGCGATTTTCGCCTTATACTTGATATCTACTCGCCCACATTTGAGCAGGCCAATTACCTGTGGAGCACGTTGGGTGGTAAACAATTTCCATATGTATTGTACCGCGTCAGGCTGATTGAAATACTGCGCGATAATGTGACCGAAACACGTGGCATCATTAAAAAGATAGAACTGAGCGATAAACTGAGCTAACGATTAGTGCCGGCGATTAACCTGTAAATTATAACCCGATGGTACTGGACCTGAACTACGAAACGCTTTTTGAGGTTGACATCCGTCATCATTATCACCTGGATGACGGTATCACACTCTTTGACACGCTGAGTGCCGACGCGCGTCTGGCCATGCTGGAACGTTACGATATCGGCAGCTTTATGAGTGTAACGCCTACTAAAGCTACAAGGGCAAAGTTTGCAGGCTTGCACATGGTTTATAAGCAAACCGAAACCGGCATTATTACCGGCATTCCGTATACTTTAAACGGCACGAAGGAACAGCCGCAGATAGTACCGCCGGATAACACCGTATTTAGCTTTAGTATGGCTATTAACGACGGGCTTTTTGCGAACTATAGCTCACTGCCTTTAAAGGCGCCGGATGGTATGGTATACTTTTTTACCAACGATCCTTCGTATTCGCCGCGTGTGGCGCCGTTTTTAACAGCGACACCGAATGTGTACAAGGCTGCTACCGACTATTACCCCGGCGATATGCTGGTAGATAACCAGGCTGCGCCAACTAAATTATTTATCGCCCAGAAAAAGAATAACCTTGATCCGGCAGCGGGCGCTACCCCGGCGGGCAACTGGGTAGCTGATCCGCTGGTAGGCGGAAAACCGCTGGCCTACGCAAGTAATAATGATTTGATCCGCCAATTTGGACGCATATTTACTTACCAGGTTACGGTGGCTAATAAAACCCCGGTACTCACTATAAAAGATCGCTTTGGCAATGTTGTAAACGTGCCCGGCAGTGTGGAAACCGGGCCTTTGAACATCATCAAAGCTGATATGGGCAATTTACCGGAAGGTTTATATACTGCCCACCTGGCAACCGCAGGTTATACTGACGACTTTCCGTTTTATTACAGCATGGACTCATCGGCCTGGGCTTTTATTGATATCTGTGTTAAAACAAGCGGTGCAACTTATAACCTGTTACAGGCGGATACCACGCTTAAATCGCCGGTGTTTAGCTTACGGTTTAAAAACCGGGCAACCTACTGGCGCTATATAGGTAAAACTTTTGGCGCGGCATCAGTAACTGATAACGCGCTGCCCCTTACCCGGCAGGGTTTCATAGCTGTGAAAGTGAAGGATAAAAATAATCATCCAACCACTATCGACCTGCCCAATGCAACGGCATCCCTTATTAAACCAGAAACCAATCAGATTTTTTCAGATATATTTTTTTAGGAAGTAAAAAACAGTAATATGGCAACAACATACAAAACTCCGGGTGTTTACGTGGAAGAAATTCCACTCCTACCTCCATCGGTAGCCGAGGTTGAAACGGCTATCCCGGCCTTTATAGGCTATACACAAAATATTAGCTATAACGGGGCATCGCTGCAGTATAACCCCGTCAGGATCAAATCGCTTAAAGAGTATGAGCAGATCTTTGGTTTTGCCGAGAATACCCTGTTCACCACAACCGGAACAGCAACCGGTATCAAGATCAAAAAGGCGGCCGGTGTATTTTCATTTGATGCCGCGGTTGACGATCCTTACGCAGCCCTGAAATTCAGGATGTACTATTGCCTGCAGCTTTACTTTGCCAATGGCGGTGGCCCTTGTTACATTGTTTCGGCAGGCCAAACTGGTGCGGCTGTTAATGTTGACAAAGCTTTGCTTGGAAACGCGCTTGCCGCGGTTCAAAAGGAAGACGAGCCCACAATCTTGCTGTTTACCGATGCGGTAACCCTTACCGCACCTGCAGATTATTATGGCTTATTTACCGCGGCATTGGCCCAGGCTGCATTTCTGCAGGATAGGGTAGTACTTATTGACCCCTATGTGGCAGTAGCCGATAAAGGGAAGAAAGCGTTTGGTGATATCGCAACTGCTTTCCGCACAGCTATTGGGGTTAATAACCTTAGTTATGGTGCTGCCTATTATCCATGGCTGCAAACCAGCATCAACTATTTCAGCAATGAAAGCAAACAGCTGATTGTTTCCGGA
Organism: Mucilaginibacter rubeus; assembly: GCF_014643835.1. Taxonomy (GTDB): domain Bacteria; phylum Bacteroidota; class Bacteroidia; order Sphingobacteriales; family Sphingobacteriaceae; genus Mucilaginibacter; species Mucilaginibacter rubeus. The sequence continues at coordinate 770,583 of NZ_BMKD01000003.1, forward strand.
ACAGGCGTTACACCAACTGATTTTCCGGCCACTGCCGTTCTGCGCGACGATGCCAATACAGCCAATTCTATCTATCACTTAAACAGTGACCTGTATAACTATATCAAACAGCAAACCAGCCTGTTCTCGGTTATTTTACCTCCCGCAGCGGCAATAGCAGGTGTATACGCTTCTGTTGATAATACGCGGGGTGTTTGGAAAGCGCCGGCAAATGTGAGCCTTAACATGGTAGCAGCCCCAATGGTAAAAATTGATGATGCCGATCAGGAAGATATGAATGTTACCAGTACCGGTAAATCAGTAAATGCTATCAGGGCATTTTCGGGCAAGGGTGTATTGGTTTGGGGAGCACGTACGCTGGCAGGTAATGACAACGAATGGCGTTACATATCGGTAAGGCGTTTCTTTAACATGGTCGAAGAATCGGTTAAAAACTCAACCCAACCCTTTGTATTTGAGCCTAACGATGGTAATACCTGGGCAAAGGTACGCGGCATGATAGCCAACTTTTTAATACTGCAATGGCGTGCAGGTGCTTTACAGGGCGCCAAGCCTGAGGATGCCTTCTTTGTACACGTTGGCCTTGGCGAAACCATGACCTCGTTGGATATCCTGGAAGGCAGGCTCATTGTTGAAGTAGGCATGGCTGTGGTCCGTCCGGCCGAGTTTATCATTCTTCGTTTCAGTCATAAAATGGTTCAATCTTAAATCAATTAGTCATGGCTTATAAAACACCCGGAGTTTACGTGCAGGAGATTGCACTGTTTCCGCCATCAGTTGCCCAGGTTGAAACTGCTATACCCGCCTTTATTGGTTTTACAGCTTTTGCATTAACTCCTGAAGGCAAATCGCTGGTAAATGTACCAACCCGTATAAAATCGTTGCTGGAGTTTGAAAGCTTATTTGGGGGCGGCTATGTACCGGCAACCATTAAGGTTACTGTTAACCCGGCTACAAACCAGATCCTGAACGTAGCACCCGATAAACGGTTTCATCTGTATGTATCACTCAGGCAATATTTTGATAATGGCGGCGGGCCATGCTATATCGTTTCGGTGGGAGATTTCTCATCTGCAGTAACGGCGCCGCCTATATCGGGAGGTATCGATACCCTATCGGCCGAGGATGAGCCTACACTGATCTTGTTTCCCGATGCGGTTGAGCTGGTAAGCGGTGGTAACCCCGACCTTGTTGCTTTTAGCGGTTTGCAAACCAAAGCGTTGGGCCTGTGCGCTTCTATGCAGGATAGGTTTTCGATACTTGATGTGCTGCAGGGCGATAAACGCCAGGATGTTAGCAATAAGCCTATTGATGACTTCCGGAGTTCGATAGGGATCAACAATCTCAATTATGGCGCGGCTTATTATCCCTGGATTATAACCACTTATGATGTCAATGTTGATTTCAGGCAGATGGAATTTTGGAACAATGCAGGGGTACCGGCCAAGATCACCAATTATGATGGCTTTTCAAAAAGCACTGATGAAAAGGCACTGGTAACCAATCTGCAAAATGCTATCAAGGACACTGATAAAGTAATCGGATCTGTATTTAGTAACGCCGCTGACGCAACTGCGTTGAGGGTTGGTGGCATTGATGCCGTTAAAGCAAAGTTAACCGCACTGGCAAATAATATTGCCAAAAACATAACTCCCGATGTACAGCTAACCAGTTACCTCGATTTGTTGGCCGCCATTGTTACCGCGGGTAAAAAGGCTAAAGATGCACCCGCTGTTGGTGCGTTGTATGGCAAAGACATTGATGCATTGAGTAAAGATGCAAAGCTTGCCGCTGCCGTCACCAGCCTCATTGCTTACGAAAAAAATGCCAAGGTTGCTGCTAATGCGACCGCCGGCCGCAATCCAGCGCCTGTTTATTCGGTATTGGATAATACACCCTGGTTAGCTAACTCAAACTATGCGGCTGTAGCTGCCAATGCAGACAACTTTACCAAGGATGCAGCCGGTGCGCTTTCCATCGTACAGGCGCTGCAGGATACCGTTGCCACCATTTTAACTGGTTTTGGCGCATTAATAAATGGTGCCCTGTTTTATGAAAACCTTGCCGAACAGGCTTTATTCTCGGGTAATGTATTTTTCAGTGCCGCCAACTCGGCAATAACGCTTAAAATGAGCACTATACCGCCGTCTGGGGCAATAGCAGGGGTGTATGCCAATGTTGACGGTACCCGGGGAGTTTGGAAAGCACCTGCCAACGTAAGCCTTAACAATGTGATTGGCCCCGCTGTGAAAATTGACAACAGCGACCAGGACGATATGAATGTTACTGCCACCGGTAAATCAATCAATGCTATCAGGGCTTTTGCGGGCCGGGGCACTTTGGTTTGGGGCGCGCGTACCTTAGCAGGTAATGATAATGAATGGCGCTATATCCCTGTCAGGCGTTTCTTTATCATGGTTGAAGAATCGGTTAAAAAGGCTACTTATCCTTTTGTATTCGAGAACAATGATGCCAACACCTGGACAAAGGTGCGGGTAATGATCCAGAACTTTTTAACGCTGCAATGGCGTGCCGGGGCCTTACAGGGCGCTAAACCCGAAGACGCATTTTTTGTACACGTTGGCCTTAACGAAACCATGACCGCGCTCGACATTTTGGAGGGCCGTATGATAGTTGAAATTGGTATGGCTGTAGTAAGGCCTGCCGAGTTCATCATCCTCCGCTTCTCACACAAAATGCAGGAGAGTTAATTATATAAAAGCTTAAAGCGGAGTGCATAAAGCTATTAATTACTTGATTTGAAGCTAATTAATAGGTTCTATATAAATCAATGAATTTCATTTAAAACAAATAAAATGGCAAATTATCCTCTACCCAAATTCCATTTCCAGGTTGACTGGGGTGGCACACGCATCGGTTTTACCGAAGTAACTGGCTTACAAATTGAAACCGAAGTGGTTGAATACCGCGAAGGCAGCAGCAAGGAATACAATAAGGTAAAAATGCCCGGCATGCGCAAATACGGTAACATCACCCTAAAACGCGGCACATTTGCTAATGATAACGAGTTTTATGATTGGATGAACACCGTAAAACTAAACCAGATAGATCGGCGCGACCTTACTATTAACCTGCTTAACGAAGAGCATCAGCCGGTAGTTACCTGGTCGGTAAAAAATGCATTCCCGGTTAAGATCCAGTCGGCCGATTTGAAGGCTGATGCCAACGAGGCCGCAATTGAAACGCTTGAGGTTGCACACGAAGGTTTAACCATCAAAAACGGCTAATCATGGCCTTCGACGCTAAATCGGGTTATCCGCCTTTAGGTTTTCACTTTAAGGTGGTTTTTACAGGCATTGGCGATGAAGAAATCGACAGCCGGTTCCAGAACGTATCGGGCCTTTCCATGGAGATGGAAACAGAATCCAAAAAGGAGGGCGGCGAAAACCGTTTTGAACACGCGCTGCCGGTAAGGGCCAAGTTTCCGGCACTGGTGCTGAAGCGAGGGCTCATTACCGAATCAAAACTGCTGATGGACTGGTGCAATAACGTGTTCAATAATTTTATTATCGAACCCAAAGACCTGACCGTAAGCCTGCTTAATGAAGAACATGACCCGCTTTTAACCTGGAATGTAGTGCAGGCCTGGCCAAAAAAATGGAGCCTGAGCGATTTGAATGCCGAGCAAAACAGCATCGCAATTGAAAGCTTTGAGCTGCAATACCAGTATTACACCCTTCAAACCTGATGTTATGCCAATTGAGATCAGAGAACTGAACATCCGCGTGAGCGTAAATCAAAGCCCTGCCGAACAGGATTCAAAGCCCTCGGGTGTCGGTGGCGGTAGTGGCGGTGGCGGTGATAAAGATGAGATCATTGCCGAATGCGTGGAGCAGATACTGGAGATTTTGAAAAATAAAAACGAACGCTGATGGCCGATAACGTAACCAAAATGAAGATCGTGGCCTGGTCCGATCCGAAGAGCAAAAATGAAGAAGGCTCTATGACGGTACAGGTTAACCCCGAAAGCTACAGCCAGAAGATCGAGATCAAGTATTCTGATAAGCAGGCGCAGGGAACCTCGGGCAAGTTGCCCAAGTTTTCCAAAATTGAGCCCCAGAAAATGGATTTCGAGCTGATGTTTGATCGTACCGGGGTAATCAATGGTGCTACCGCCGGTGAGTTAGGGGTTGACGAGGATATCGATAACCTGCAAAAGCTCATCATCGAATACCAGGGCGATAAGCACCGGCCAAGGTTTGTAAGTATCTATTGGGGAACGCTTCAGTTTGACGGTGCCCTGGAAACAATGGATATCAGCTATAAACTGTTTGATAGCCAGGGCCGCCCGCTCAGGGCAATTGTAAAAGCTTCGTTCATTGGTTCGGTTGAGGATAAAAAGAGGGTAGCTAAAGAAAATGCCCAGTCGCCCGATTTAACAAAAGTGAGGGTGATTAACGAAGGGGACACATTGCCGCTGCTCTGCTACCAGATCTACGGCGATTCAAAGTATTACATAGAAGTAGCCCGGGCAAACAGTCTTAACGATTTCAGGTACCTTAAAACAGGCACAAAGCTCAAATTTCCACCATTAAATCAATAACAAATCATGGCAGATAGCCGCACCATAGAAACCACCCGGCCAAGTACCGTTGTTACCCCGATTGTAAAAATTGAGGGCACCGAGATACCCCGCACCATGCAGGTGGAGGCTATGGTGATTGATAAAGGCGTAAACCGGATTGCAGCCGCCAAACTGGTGATTATTGATGGTGATACCTCGGCCCAAAAGTTTGATGCCAGCAACGGTGACTTGTTTGTGCCGGGTAAAAACATCGAGATTTTGTGTGGTTACGAATCGGATAATTATACACTGTTTAAAGGTGTGGTTATTAAACACAGTATCAAGCTGCGTAACAGCGGCTCGCAACTGGTTATTGAATGCCGCGATAAGGCCATTGCCATGACCCTTGCCCGCCACAGCAAGTACTTTGGCGAAAACGTGAAGGACAGCGATGCAATAACTACTATAGCAGGCACTTACAGCGGTTTAAGTACCGATGTTGCCGATATGAACATCACCACCAGCGACCTGGTGCAATACGAAGCCACCGACTGGGACTTTATAACCGGGCGCGCCGAACTGAACGGGATGCTGGTTTATACCGATGATAATACCCTCTCCATCAAAAAGCCGGAAATAAGTGGCACCGCGGTTGTGGAATTATCATTTGGCGCTACCATGCTAGAGTTGGATGCCGAGATTGATTCAAGGATCCAGTTCCCCTCCATAACAGGCCGCACCTGGAACCCGGCGTCACAGGAAATTGAAAAGGTTGATGCCAACCCGCCATCGGGCGAGCTGAACGGCAACCTGACAGCCGATGACCTGGCAGGGGTGTTTAACGAAAGCAACTACCACCTCAATCATGGCGGTAAGCTTTCGCAGCCCGAATTGCAGGCCTGGGCAACATCGCTCAAGCAAAAACAGGTGCTTTCAAAAGTGAGGGGCAGGGTGAAATTTAAAGGCATCCATACAGTGAAACCGGGGATGATCATCAAACTCAGTAATCTGAGCGATAGGTTTAACGGCAACACCTTTGTAAGCCACATTCAGCATCATATCTCAGCCGGTGACTGGCAACTGGAAGTACAGTTTGGTTTGGATCCGCAGTGGTTTACCGAAAAGTTTGAAACCAGTATAAAGCCCGCTTCGGCTTTGATCCAGGCAGTGCCCGGTTTGCAGATTGGCGTTGTAACCCAATTGGAAAGTGATCCTGATGGTGAATGCCGCATACTGATACGTATGCCGGTGATCAGCGCTGATGATCAGGGGATTTGGGCGCGTGTAGCAACTCTGGATGCCGGAAAGGAACGCGGAAGTTTCTTTTTGCCCGAAGTTGGGGATGAGGTAATTGTTGGTTTTTTAAACAGCGATCCTCGTAAACCGGTGGTACTGGGTATGCTTAACAGCAGCAACAAAACCGCCCCTTTAACCGCGGCCGACGCCAACAACCAAAAGGGTTTTGTAACCCGCAGCAAAATGAAGCTAATTTTTGATGACGATAAAAAATCAGTAACCATCGAAACACCGGCCGGGAAAAAGATCATCATGGACGAGGATGCCGGGGCGATTGAGTTAAAGGATGAGAACAATAACTCGATAAAAATGAACAGCGATGGCATCACCATCGAAACCCAGGGTAAACTGGTGCTTAAAGCCCAGCAGGATTTTAACGCCGAAGGAATGAACCTGGGCCTGAAAGCCAATACCGCCCTTTCGGCCGAAGGATCGGCCAGTGTGGAAGTAAAATCAAGCGGTACGGCGGCACTGAAAGGCTCAATTGTACAAATAAACTAATAACAAAAAATGGCAGCAGCAGCAAGGATAGGCGATATGCACGTATGCCCTATGTTCAACGGGCCTTCGCCTCACGTAGGCGGCCCGGTAATAGGACCGGGGGTACCAACGGTGTTCATTGGTGGTATGCCGGCGGTATGCGTGGGCGATATGTGTACCTGCGCCGGTCCGCCCGACTCGATAATCATGGGTTCGGCAACGGTGCTGATAGGAGGGAAACCCGCCGCCCGTATGGGCGATAGCACAGCCCATGGCGGATCAATAGTGTTAGGCTGCCCAACAGTAATAATCGGAGGCTGATCAATGGAACCAAAAATACCTTTTATAGGCAGGGGATGGAGCTTCCCGCCAAGCTTTGACAAGGCTGCCGGTAAAGTTGAAATGCTTACCGACGAGGCCGATATTGAAAGCAGTTTGGGCATACTGTTCAGCACCCGGCTGGGCGAGCGCATTATGCAGCCAACTTTCGGGTGCGATTTACAAAAGATAGTTTTTGAGGCTGTGAACCTTACCCTCAAAACCTATATCAAGGATTTGATTGAAACCGCCATACTGTATTTTGAACCCAGGATAACGCTAAATAGCACCGAGGTTGACACCAGTATGGATAACGAAGGGATTTTGCTTATTAAGCTCAATTACACGGTACGTACCACCAATTCAAGGTACAACTACGTGTTCCCTTATTATAAAAATGACATTACCAGCATAACTACCAACCAATAAGAACTAACCATGGCCTGTAACGATAAAAATCCGCTTCAACGTGATGGCTCAAGCCAGTCACAGCGCTTCCTGAAAGCGCTTGACCCAGCCTACGCCCCAATTGAGGAATTGGGCATGGAAGACTGGCTGACGTTCGCTGCTGCTTATGCCGATAAAATAAACTATTATACCTTGAAAGACAGCAATTACCCCCAGGGCGATTGGAAGCCGTTTTTCATCCAGGATAAAAAAGCGCTGCAGGATTTTTTGAAGCAGGTTGAGGTTAAAATGCAGAATGCCGGCCTAGGTTTTCCCGACCCAAGCATTAAAAGCGATGTAGAGCCACACCTGGCGCTGTTCATGTGTTTTATTATGCTGCTGCAACACTCAGAAGATGCATTGAACCAGTTTACCGGCCGGCACCTTGATTTTTATTTTAAGCAGGTGTTGCAGCTGCGTAACCGCCCCGAAGTACCTGACAAGGTACACGTTATATTTGAACTGGCCCGTAACCTCACCGGTTTCCTGTTGCCGGAAGGTACACCACTTGATGCCGGTAAAGATAAAAGCCCCAAACCCAAACCGGTTGTTTTTAAAACAAACGCAGAGCTGGCTGTAAACAGCGCCACTATAGCGGCTATGAAAAGCTGGTACCAATCGCCCGCGGATAAGAAGGTAGTCTATGCCGATGTTACTTTTTCGGCTGATGGTTTGGGTACGCCTTTTAAAGATGATGTACCTAAGTGGAACCCTTTTGGCAGTAAAAGTTGGCCAACGGCATCAATGGGCTTTGCTTTTGCATCAAAAGTATTGCTCATGAGCGAGGGTGACCGTACTATAACTTTAACACTGAACTTCACAGGTCTTGTGGGGTTTGATCCTGTCTTAATAGGACAGCTTTTTAAAGTTTTCTTAACATCTGAAAAAGATTGGCTCCAGGCCGATTTTCCTTCAACAGCGCCTGCTACACTTAACCAGCAAAAATTGGTGATCACCGTAAATGTGCCACCTAAAGCTAAGGCAGTAGTGCCCTATAACCAGGTTATTCATAAAGAGAATTACAAAACCGATTTTCCGGTTATTCGCCTGCTGATGACCGTGCAGGACAACGCTTATCCTGTTTACCAGGCCTTAAGTAAGGCCCGGCTTGATAGCGTGCAGATTGACGTTGCTGTAACCGGCATGAAAAATCTGGCTGTTGAAAATGACAATGGCAAAGTTGATCCCTCAAAACCATTCCTTGCTTTTGGGGCTGTACCTAAAATACATTCAAACCTTTACATTGGTAATGCCGAAATCTTTCAAAAACAGTGGACAGAGATCAAACCTCAAATTAACTGGAAAGGGGTACCCAGCCCGATGGAAGATTATTATAATGCTTACCGGGTAAATTTTGTAAAGCCGACTTTTGCACCCGGTGATTATGGTATCACTTCTTCTTCGGGCGCTACTGATTATGGCGGGCGGGTTATTGCTAATAAAGATAGCTTTACGGCAAAGGTATCGTTCATTAAAGATGGAAAATGGTTCCCCGATGGAGGAAGTTCAATCAGTGTGCTGGATGATTCATTTACCTTAACACCGGATGGTGTACCCCAGCCGGTAAACCAGGCCCCAAGTTTTGTTAACCAATATCTTTATTTTAACGTATCCGGCGCATTTAATTACGGTTGGGGGGCGCAGGCCGAAAAAGCACTCGTACAGCAATATGTACAGCCCATGCAGTTCTTTTTTCCTACGCTGGGTTTTATAGGCTTCCAGGAAACCGGGACACAGGTACAAACACAAACAGAAAATTTTTCGGCCGGGGTTAAGGATAACTATATCCGTATCAATTTAGACCGCGACTTTTTGCATAGTGAGTACCCTAAACTATTTGCCGCCGCCATGATTAAAAAGGACGGCGGCGCAATTATACCCTCAGTGCCCTATACGCCCGAAATAGCGTCGATCACTATTGATTATAAGGCCTTTGCTTCAAATGATATTGATAAGCTTACTGGCAGTAACATTAATGCCGATCTGTTGACTGATTACGTCAACCACAATGTTCAATTTTTTCACGAAACGCCATTTGGCCAGGCCGAACAGCATGCTTTCCTCAAAAAACAATATCACGGGCTTATCGACGGGAATATTACTGCTATACCGCAAGCTCCTGATCTTGCAGCTTTTTACATAGGCATTGCGGGTATCGAAACGGGGTCTGTAGCCAGTATTCTTTTCCAGGTAGCCGAGGGCAGTGAAGACGCGCTTGCTCCCTCGTTCTCGGATACTATTCAACCTAAATGGTATTATTTATCAGGCAATGAATGGCTTGCTTTGGATAAAAGCAATATCATCAGCGATGATACCAATGATTTTTTGCGCTCGGGGATCATCAAATTTTTAATCCCAGAAGGCGCTACAACCAACAATACATTCCTAAACCAAAGCCTCACCTGGCTTGGGGTTGAACTGCCAACTGCAGTAACGATAGATTCGGTTTGTAAATTCATCAACGTACATATCCAGGCTGCCGAAGCCGAATTTGCCGATAATGATAATGAACTTTCGCACCTGGAAACCGGGTTGCCCGCAGGTACCATCAGCAAACTGCTCGACAGGCTGCCGCAAATCAAATCGGTTACTCAGCCATATGCTTCGTTTGGCGGTTTGCTGCCGGAAGATGATGGTGCTTTCCGCCTGAGGGTTAGCGAACGCTTAAGGCATAAACACCGGGCTATCACCATTTGGGATTATGAACACCTGGTGATGGCGCAGTTTCCGCAGGTGTTCAGGGTTAAATGCCTTAACCATACCAACGACAATATAGAAGTAGCCCCCGGCAGTGTAAGGGTTGTGGCTATTCCCGATATCCGTAACCAGATCAGTTTTGATCCATTTAAGCCCCGCGTGAGCAAAAATACCCTGAGCGAGATCACCAAATACCTGTCGGGATTAAACTCTATGCATGTTGACCTGCTGGCTATTAATCCTGATTATGAGGAGGTAATCCTTGATTTTAAGGTGAAATTTTACTTCGGACTGGATGAAAACCTATACGCGGCTAAGTTGAACACCGATGTGATCAACTATCTGTCGCCCTGGGCTTTTAACCGTAATGCCGATATTGATTTTGGCGGCATCCTGTACAAAAGTGTGGTGATCCGCTTTATTGAAGAACTACCCTATGTTGATTATATAGCCGATTTTAAGATGTACTTCACAGCATCGGGGCCCGCAAACCCCGATGTTTTGGAGGCAGGCAATTCAAAGGCAATCCTTGTATCGGCAAAGCAACATTTAATTGATACCAAAACCATACCTACATGCCCATGATTGATCAGTTAACCATACCAAAACAAATTGATACCAGCCTTGGGCCCGAGTATAATACTTTGCGCACCGAAGGTATGCAGCATATCCGCGACCTGGCCAGTGCCATTTGGTCGGATTATAACGTGCATGACCCAGGTATTACCACGCTGGAGATGCTTTGCTATGCACTCACTGATTTGAACTACCGCATTACCCTGCCCGTTGAAAATATTTTAGCGGTTGATCATGACAATACCACCAGTATGCATGAGCAGTTCTTATCTGCCATAAAAATATTGCCCACTTACCCGGTTACCCCCGACGACTACCGTCAATTATTTGTGCGGATAGATGGTGTGCGGAATGCCTGGATCAAAAAATCGCCCCATAGTATCATAGCCAACTATAAACAACCTGATGGTAAACCGTTGCTGCGTTATGCCAAACCCGGCGAAAATGCCCTAACCGGTAAAGAAGTAAAATTCGATCTAAAAGGTATCAACGATATCCTGATTGATTTTGAGGATTTTCCTGAATTGGGTGGTGATGCGGCTAAGATCAAAGCGAAACAGGATGACATCATCAAACAAATAAAATCGGTATATCATTACTTCCGTGAGTTGTGTGAAGACCTTGGCCAGGTAAAAGCGGTTGAAAACCAGGAGATAGTTATCTGCGCGGAAATTGAATTGCAGCCCCAGGCCGATCCTGAAATGATCTGGGCGCAGATCATGTTTAATATTGAGCAATACCTTACACCCGATATTAAATTTTACCTGCTTAAAGAATTGCTGGATAAAGGCATGCAGACCGACGAGATCTTTGAGGGCCCGGTACTTGATTTTGAAAACCTGCAGGGTATTGATGCTAAATTTGCTAAACAAGGGTTTATCATCCCGGCCGAACTTGCGGCCTCGCAGTTGCGTACAGAGGTGCGCCTGTCTGATCTGTACCGCATTATCATGGAAATTGACGGTGTACGATTGGTGAAAAGAATTTCCTTTGGTTTTTGCGGCTGTACCGCGCCGCAGAGCGAGGTTGCCGATAAGATCTATAAATCAAACGAATGGCTGCTTTGTGTACAGGATGGCCACAAGCCTGTTTTGTGCGAAACCAATTCATCATTCACATTTTATAAGGATGTGGTGCCTATCGAACTGAAACAGTCCGAAGCCCAGGCCGATCTTAACCAGCTTCGGAAAGACTGGCAGGACAATGTAGAGGCTAAAAAGATAGTCGACCTGCCAATACCTGAAGGCGATTACAGGGATATAGGCCATTATGAAACGCTGCAAAATCAGTTTCCTGAAAATTACGGTATCTCGCCGCTGGGCCTGCCAGATACTGCTACAACGGAGCAACGTTCGCTGGCCTTACAGCTTAAAGGCTACCTGCTGTTTTATGACCAGGTGCTGGCCAATTACTTCGCCCAGCTTTCAAATGCCAGGATTTTGCTTACTGCCGACGATAGTATCCGCAAAACCTATTTCAGCAATACGGTAAATGGCATCCGCGATGCGGAAAAGCTGTTGGATGGTTATGCCCAATGGGAGAAAACGGTTGATGATGTAATTAAAGAAACCGGGCAGGATAACTATCCCGAACGGAAAAATAAATTCCTCGACCATTTGCTGGCCCGTTTTGCCGAACAGTTTAACGAATATGTTTTTTTGATGTACCGCATTTACGGTGAAGATTACCAGCGCAACATCATCAGGCATAAGGTTAAGTTTTTGAAAGACTATGACCAGATGAGCATTTGCCGCGGCAGCGGGATGGATTTGTACAATGTCAAAACACCGGATCAGCAACTGGTGAACGTATCGGGCATGGAAAAACGGATCTCCATGCTCCTGGGTTTCTCCAACTATAAAATGCAGCAGCTAAGCGTTGAGGATTACCTTTTGTTTAAGGCCGATGCCCTGCATTACAACTGGACGATATCGCAGCTTGGCGTGGTGAAATTTAAGGGTAATGCCAACTTCCTGAAGGAGATTGATGCTTATGAAGACCTGGGCCTGGTATCCGTACTGGCCTGCGACAGGGAAAATTACCGCTTAAGTCCTGGAGCTACCGCGGGTAAATATGTATATAACATAGCCAACTCCGCGGGTACTTTGCTTACCCATAATGATATGGAGTTCAGCGCTGCCGCCATCGAAACCGAGATAGCATTTATCATCAAATTTATGCAGAACGATTTCAAGATGGAGGGCATGTACGTGATTGAGAACATCTTGCTGCGCCCGCCATTTGATTATACCGGCGATGATAGTACCCACCACCAGTTTATGCCGGTTTGCCTTGATCCTAACGGTGTGTACTGCGAGCCGCTTGATCCATACTCGTTCCGGGTTTGTGTGATACTGCCGGGGTACAGCGTAAGGTTGCGTAACACAGCCTTCCGAACCTATGCCGAGCGGCTCATCCGCACCGAAACACCAGCCCATGTATTGCCGCGCATCTGTTTCATCGGGCATGATCAGATGGTTGGTTTTGAAGCGATTTATAAAGATTGGCTTGCTGCCAAACACATAGCGGTAAGTACCGATACGCCTATAGACCCTGTATTGAACAGCAAATTTATTGATGTACTTGAAAAACTATACACTGTTTATCAGCAGGGCCAGCTAAGCGATTGCGACGATGATACCCAGGAAACCAACCCGATAATATTGAACAAAACCAGCCTTGGCACCTTGCAAGGCGGCACAAATAATAACAGTTAAAACCTAAATGAAAAAGCCATGCCACCAGTAACCAACATAAAGCTCACCGATATAACTTTAGAGTATAACTCCTTTGTTGACAGCCAGGTGCTGACAGCCAAACAGCTGAATGATATTGTAGAGTTTTTTGAAGATCAGCAGCGCCTTACCCGTACCTGTTTAATTGGTGTTGGCCTGGTATGCGGCTTAAGTTTCAAAGGCGATGCCAACGGCATAACCATAGGCAAGGGCTGCGGCGTAACTACCGATGGCGATTTGCTTTACATGCCCGAAACAACCTATAAAAACTTCAGGGCCTATGATAATTCGCTGATTAAATATCCGCCGTTTTATCCCATGGGCACCGATGCCGCGCAAATGGCTTTATGGGAGCTGGTAACACCCGATGATAAGGGCGCTTTCCCGGTTGATAGTTTTGCCCTCACCAATTTTAAATCAAAGGCCGGTAAGGAACTTACCGAAATGTACGGCCTGCTTTACCTGGAATATTACTCTAAGGATCCCGATGCCTGTACCGCTATTGATTGTGATAACCAGGGTCGTAAGCAGGTAGCCAAACCCAAAGTGTTGCTTATTGCCCAGGCTGATATGAACCAGATAATTGAGCAAACCGGTTCGGAGGTTATTTATGATGATATTTACAAAAAGTATTTCAACGCTTATAATGCCTATTTTGATGCTCCTGTATTAGCTGCAAAACGCGTGTTTTTTAACACGCAAACAACCGCTTCATCATCAGCGCTTACCGCTGCCTTTTCAAAAATTGCAAATGATGGCGCCGGTGGTTTATCAAGTGCTGTTCAAACGCTCTACAATACATTCAAATTTGCGCTCGATCCGCAATCTGTTTATCCTATTACCAGTATCGTTGCCAATATCAATACAACGCTGAGTAAAGCTACAGCCCCAATGCAGGCGCAATATCTGTATGATTTTTACAAAGATCTGTTAACCGGGTATAATGAATTGAGGGCTATACTTTCGGATATCATTTACCAGTGTTGCCCCAATATTTATGCTTTCCCCAAACATATTATGCTGGGTGCTTTAAATGTTACGCCTACGGCCAAGCCAACGCCATATCGCCATAAATTTTATGCCTCGCCGGCTATCAGCGCCAATAAAGATAAGCTGAACATTGCCATTAACCTGCTCGACAGGCTGAACGTTATGAGCAGCGGGTTTACGCTGCCTCCGAGCCCGGTGGTGAAAATAACACCATCTACAGATAACAGTAAACCTTTAGAGGCAAGGGCTATCCCTTTTTATTACGGCAAACCGGTCGACCTGGCTCAAAAGTGGAGTTATAACCGGTGGCTGCAGGGCACAGATAAATTGATCCTTGGTTATAATGCCGGAGCTTATTCGCCCGCAAATGATATGGTGGTAAATCCGCTCGCCTATTCAATCGACTCCAATAATTTTTTCAGGATTGAAGGGCATATCGGCAAGAAATATACCGAGGCTATTGCGGCGGTTGATAAGATCAGGCAAGACAGTAACCTGCCATTTGATGTGGTTGCCATCCGTTTGGGGGATGTAAGCCTTAGTGATATTGATATCGATGATTATGCCTGCCAGTTTAATGATCTGGAGGCTACATTAAAAGCTTTCCAGGCAGAGCAGAATTGCCTTTATGGTGATGTAAGCAAGTTTTTTTCAAGCTTTAATACCAAAACAGGTTATTCGGTGGCGAATGAGATCCGGTATCAGGCGGCCCAGCAGAAACTGGAATTGGCCAATGAGGAAGAAGCAGCCACACCTAAAATGCGAATGGCTGCTGCCAAAACAGCGGATACCGGCGAGGTGCAGGCAACTGCCCGCGAACAAATAAGCAGCGGATTTGCGATCAATAAAAGCACCGATAGATATGTGATGGATGGCGGTATCGACGCGGTTGACAATAATATCAATATAGCACAAGGCAGTATAGGTTATTATGTAGATCAGATCCGCAGGCAGGGCGGGGCCATCAGTATTTCTGACTATGCAGATGCCGCAGGCAAAACTGTGGATACCTCGGCAACAGGCTCATATGAGCAAGCCATTGCAGTTGATATCCCTGTGCGCATGATAGCCGGCACCCGTAACATAAGCCAGTGGCTGCCCGACAGGCTGGTTGATATTGACGAAGACACCATTGATAATTTTACAGCCCGCCTGGATGAACTTTGCAACGAAGTAAAGTTGGCTGCTCAAAAAAGCCGCCAGATTTTTGCTAAAAGCGACTATGTACGCAAAGGGTACGAAGATGACTATGAATTACAATTATGGCGCTTATCTGAAAATTGCTGTGCGGGCCAGGCGCTTGCCGTAATATTAAAGGAAATACAGGACCGCAAAACCAAGCTGCTGCAACAGCTTACCTTTTCGGCCTATGCCGCCAATCATACCGGGTTAGAACACCTGGCAGGTGTGCCGGCCGGTGGTACTTTTGTAATGGTTTATGCTACTGCGGTAGCTGCACCCAGTCCAACCAGCGCTTCAGGCAAATCTCCGCTCGAAGACAGGTTAAAGGCGCTTGAAAGCGAACAGCAGTTTGTAAAAGGTTTTGCAAGTGATAGCGACGCGATGGCTTATATTGCCAAAAACACCAAGTATGATGACATTGCCGATGCTGTAAAATATTATGAAAGCCGGTCGAAACGTAAGTATACCCCGACAAATGAGGCCGAGATCATCAAGAAAACTCAGGCCTTAGCGCTCGAACTGGGAAAATCAAGAGCTGTAGCTGCAAACCCCGATGTGCCTGCCGATATAGTATTTGCCGATTTCTGCCTGCCGTATATGTGCTATTCTGATTGTCCGCCGGTAGCATTTATCATGCCTAAGCCACAGGTAGGGCTTAGTTTACCTAAAGCCGTAGCATGTTCTGACGAAGGGTTGCTGCAGTTTAAAGTTAGCCCGGCTGATGGGGTTATCAAAGCCTCGGCTGGTTTTGAAACTACAGTTGTAACTAAAGACGCAATAACCTATTTTGATACTACTAAAGTTAAAGACGGTACATTTGGCCAGCAGATTAAATTTACGGTAAATGATCAGCCAACCGATTGCACCATTACCGTATTCAAACATCCGTCTGTTAAACCTGCAGCCAGCATAAGTGATACAACCCAGTTTGCCGTATTTATTCAGCTAACGGCTACAACCAATCAGGCAACGGGCGATACATTTGCTTACACCTGGACTATGCCCGACGGACAGGTACATGCTAACCTTACCACACCGGATGATAACATTACCTTCCAATATGCTGATCTTCGTGCCAAATTCCCTGATGGTAAACTAACCTTCATCTTATCTGCCAATAACCATGATTGTACCGATTCTGAGCAGGTTACTATTACAGTAGAGATTCCTGAGGAACCTGTAGACCTGCAGTTAGCTGCCAGCGAAGTTTGTTCGGATGAGGGTAATATAAACTTCACTGCCGTACAACCCGCAACAGGGATTATCACCTCAAAAATAGCGGGAGATGCAGTTAAATTATTGGGGAGCCAGTGGGTTGTTGATCCATCGAAAGGTCCTTATGATGTCAGCATCAACGACTTTATGGTGAACGGCAAGCCGGTTCCTGCTTGTACGCTCATGATCCATGAGCATCCGCAGGCCTCGTTTGACTATAAGGTAACTATGGATAATGAAAAAGGTGCTGCCACTGTTACTTTAACAAATAAAACACCTAATCCGGGCAGCTTTAAGTTTACATGGACATTTGACGATGGAACTACCAGTAATGAGGTAAACACAGTAAAAGTGTTTGATATGCGCCAGTTTCCGCGTGGCCGTAATACAGTTATTACACTTACAGCAGTGAATGGTAAGTTTGAGAAGTGTCGTGCCGTGTTTACGCCTACGCCGCCTGTTGCTTTGCCTCCTATAACCACCACTCCGGTACTTACCCACTTGCCGCCGGAAACCACTACACCGGTAGTTACTAAGGTTCCGCCTGTGATTACTACACCGCCAACGGGTACTACTGTACCGCCGGTGATTACAGTTAAGGATACACCTGCGGTAACACCATCGGTAACGCCAACACCAACTGTAACACCAAAAGCAGAACCATCTGTGATTAAAACGAGTACAACTGTAACACCGGCGGCTACACCGCCGGCAGATCCGGCTGTAACTCCTGTGACACCAAAAATAGCTCCGAAGATTATCAAAAAAGATCCGGGTACTACAGATCCGGGCACTGTTAAATAATGTTGAGCTATGGCAGGTAGCACACATATCATCCATAAGCTGATACTTGATATTGAAGTATCACACCGAAGCACTGCCCAAAAGGTGCAGGACGAGGCCGTGCGGTACTTTGAACAGGTGCTGCTCAAAAAACTGGAGCAATTGCTGGATGATATGGATCTGCCTGGTCATGTTTTGATAGATAAGATTGATATTGATCTGGGTTCGGGTAAAATGGAAGATGTTTTTGAGCAACTGCAATTTAGGTTATCGAAGGCGCTTGAGCCAGCTTTAAACTCCGGTTTGCTGCCCGACGGAGATGAGCCGGATAATGTCATTGATTATTCACTACTTACCGATGAACAGCAGGCTTTTAATGTATTTGTTTATTTCCTTAACACGGGCAAGCTTCCATGGTATGCTGTTGCTGCAACAGAGTGGCTACAGCAGGAAGATGTTTGGTTAAATAAATTATCGGGGCAGTTGATCAATGATAACGTTTATCAATCAAAACTTATCAATCTTTTTAAGAGCTCACCTCTTGCGGCAGCCAGGTTATTCAGCCAGTTTGGTATGGCTTTTATTAAAAAGCTGGCAATGGTTTTACTTCAGGCCGAGACTTATGGATTTCAAAAAAAGGTCGACGCTGTTGTTGAAGAAATCAGGCGTTTGATAACTGGTGAATCAGCAACAAACATACACGCTAACATTATAGAGGTTTTACCAGCGGAATTTAATAGCGACTCCGGGCAGCAGATCATTGAAAAGCTCTTGCTGATGATTTGCCTGCGGACAGGCCATAGTGAATTTGCTGGTGATAGTGCAATCCTGAAAAAGCTAACCGCTTTAATAACCGGAGAGTTAAAAGCTTCTGTTTCAATTTCTGCGATGAGCCTCATTCAAATAGCCGAAACAGTTATCCAATCAACAGAAAATAAATCGCTGCTGCAAAGTAATAAGCCCATAATCACACCCGATAACACTCCGGAAACAAGCTTGAAAAAAGAAGAAGAAATTGCCGGAACTTATGTAGCCCAGGCCGGTTTGGTGATCCTGCACCCGTTTTTGGAGTATTTCTTTAAAGATTTTGGTTTGCTGCAGGATAACGATTTTGTTGATCTGCCCGCAAGGCAACTGGCCGTTCACCTGCTGCACTATTTAGGTACCGGTAATGTGAATGCCTTTGAATATGACCTTTATTTTGAAAAGTTTTTATGCCGGTGGCCACTTGACGAGCCCTTAGAACGTGAAGTTGAAATACCACAGCGTATGCTTGATGAAGGCGACAATATGCTCCGAACCGTGATAAAATACTGGAAAGCATTAAAAAATACATCGCCCGGCGGCTTGCGCGAAGCATTCTTAATTCGCAACGGGAAACTAATTGAAGCAGAACAGCCTGCCCGCCTTATTGTAGAGCGGATGGACCTGGATATCCTGCTTTCATCACTGCCATGGGGCATTGGCGTAGTTAAACTGCCCTGGATGAATGAACCTTTTTACGTGGAATGGCAATGAAGACACCGCAAAAGGCAGCACCTGCAAACACCAAACAAAACCAGCCCGCAAACAAGCAGGGGGCAGGGAAAGATCCTTTTTTCTCTGCCGCTCATGATGTTGAACAGGCGCAGGAAGCGCCCTTTTTTGAAGGGAATAAGGTTCAGCGTAAAATGACGGTGAATGAACCTGGCGATCATTTTGAACGGCAGGCCGACCAGGTGGCTGATAAAGTTGTTCAGCATATTAATCAGCCTAAAACCGTAGCCAACGCTGCAACTGGTTCTACTACTACCACGGGTCCTGCTAATGCAGCTACCCCCGCTGTGCAAAAGAAAGAAGATAAGAAGGAAGATAAACAGGAAAAAGAGCAGAACGGAGCCGATAAAGAATTACAGCGCCGCCCCATTTTTGAAAGTGATGGCGATCCCAACGAGGGGAATACATTAAAACGCAGCAGCCAGTCGGCCGCTCCGGATGTATCTCCACAAACGCAACAAAAGATCGAAGGCAGCAAAGGCGGCGGCGAACCATTGCCTGCCAATACCCGCGAGGAAATGGAAGGAGCAATGGGCAGGGATTTGAGTGGGGTACGCATCCATAACAACAGTGAAGCCGCCGGATTAAGTAACGATTTACAGGCGCAGGCGTTTACCCACGGCAATGATATTTATTTCGGGGCGGGTAAATATGACCCGCAAAGTAAATCGGGGCAGCACTTGTTAGCGCATGAGGTGACGCATACGGTACAACAGGGGAGTGGATTAAAAAAGAAAATACAACGTAAACCAACTAAGGGCGATGTATCGGGTAATGCAGGTCAGGTTGCTACCGCCGAAAATCCGATTGATACAACAGCATCAAAGGAATCGCTTTTTATACCTAAAATAAACATACCAGGCTTAAAACTTGGCCTTATGCCTGGCTCAACAACTAATTATTCTTTCAAAAAAACTGAGAGGTCGGGCAAACACCTTGCCGATTGGAACGACGCTGCAACCAAAGGAGCTGGTTTTGATACCGTTTTCAATAATAAAAAAACGGCCGAGATCCCCAAAGAGGCTAACGCCTCCAATTTTTTCATGACGCTTGAGTCGGAAAAAAAACTTACTAACCTGAAGCACCTTTTTACCGGCTCCATTACCCAGCTCAAGACTACTTTTGCACGCCCGTTTTGGAACGATAAAGGTCATGAAATAAATAATGGCTATGATGTTGATCACAAAGTTGAGTTACAATTAGGTGGAAAAGATGGCATCTCCAATCTTTGGATGCTTGAGGCCGCAGCAAACAGGTCGTCTGGTTCAAATATCAATACAGAGATCACCTCAAAAGTTGAAGCAGCATTGAATGCCATTACCACCATGCCCAACGGACAAACCAAGCCGGGTGCAGCCGAGGTAATGAGTAAATATACCATTACTGCCGGAACGCTTGACGGGAGCTTGCCTATTAGCGGCGGTAAAGAGGCCTGGGAGTTAAGTGAAATTGAGGCTGGCGACCATCTTAAAAAATTGGTATTTCTCTCAGATACAGATAAAGCGAGAGCAAAACTTATAGATAGCACTAATCTTTCCCTGATCACGAGCGAAAGATATGGAGCAACACAAAATATTAAATGGGCCCCGGAAGCGGGTAAAACAACCGAGAAAGATGTTAATGTTCAGGTAGGGCATATAAAGCGAAACGGTGCTAATCTGAAAATAAGAAAGATTTCTTATGAAGATAAAGACAACACCACGATACTCAGTGCGGGTTCAAAAGGATCTGCTACTATTGAAGTATTCATGGATAACGCGTTTGTGGCGGGGATATCCACAACACAACCAATTGAACCGGTGCCCGGTATATACGGCGGTAGGTTAAGTGGTGTAGCTGTAAAACAGGCTTTAAGTGCAGGGCTAAAGGCAAAGGGATTAAGCCCCATAACAATAACGGAGTTAGATATCGGTGAGTCTGGTTTGATAGGATTCGGCAAGATCAATACCGATGTTCCGATTATCGGAGGTTCCGCTATCGACATTATTTTTAATGAAGATGGTATCAAAATAAGTAAGGTATTTAATTCGGGAGAGATCAAGGTACCACCGCCTTTTAAAATCACCAATACTTCGCTTGAAGTATACGCAGCTACCTCAGGAATCGGCATAAAGGGAGAAGCTAATTTTGAAATAAAGAAACTGGGTAAAGGTAAAGTTGGCGCTATGGCCAACACGTCGGGAGAGTTTGCGCTTGAGGGGGCTTTTGATTTTGATTCAAAAACCTTTAATCCGGCACAAATAAAAGCCTCCTATCGTAATGGAGAATTTAGCGCTTCGGGAGATATTGGCATTCCTGCCGGTAAAATAAAAGGTCTTAAATCGGCGCATATCAATATAAATTATGCCAACAACATATTTAATGCTTCCGGAACAGTCGAGCCTGATATCAAAGGCGTAAAAAGCGCCGAGATCCACGTTACTTATGGAAACGAAACATTGATTATCGGCGGCAGCTTCGTTCTTGACGAAAATATGCCGGGCATCCAAAGCGGCAGCGGGAATGTTGAAGTTACCCGGGGGCCGGATGAAATTTACCATGTAAAAGCCAATGGTAAGGCGATACCTAAAATACCGAAGATCAATACCGAGCTGTCAATCTCTTATGACGATGGCGCGCTGACCATTGAAGGCAAGGCATCTTACGTTGCTGACCGGGTATCAGGCGAAGTCACTGTTGGCGCAACCAATCGAGCTATTGCCGCTGATGGTACACCATCGGGCCCGGCAGGAGATAAGTTTACCGCCTATGGATCGGGTAAGTTAACGCTTAAAGTTACCGATTGGCTGCAGGCATCAGCAAGTGTGAGGGTAACCCCAGCCGGCGAAATTGAAGTTGTTGGCCGTTTGGATCTTCCTTCGGCTGTTGATGTGTTCCCTAAAAAGAGCATCAATAAAGAGCTGTTCAAAGTACCAACCATCCAGATTCCCATATTCGCCATCCCGCTTGGGCCTAAGAGTATCGGTATTGTGGCCACTATTGATGGCGGCCTTGATTTTGATGCAGCTGTAGGCCCCGGCCAACTCAAAGACGTTTTTGGACAGATAGAATTTAACCCCTCACACCCGGAAAATACACGCATTAGCGGCGGGGCAAAATTTGTGATCCCGGCGCATGCCGGTTTAAAATTAAAAGCCGCATTAGGTATTGGTCTGAGTATCGGGCCTGCCAGCGTTACCGGCGGCATCCAAATAGTTGGCGGATTAGGGTTGGAGGGTGAGGCGAGCGCGGCTGCCGACCTGGCCTGGTCGCCCACAACCGGGTTTGAGTTTAACGCTTTAGGCGAGATAGAGGTACACCCTAAGTTTACATTTGATGTAAATGCATTCATTAAAGCCGAACTTGATCTTTTGGTTACAGATATTTCAAAAGAGTGGACTAAAAACCTGGCGTCATTTAGTTATGGCCCTGATCTGCAGGTTAAAGTTTCGCTGCCAATCCATTATAAGGATGGCGAACCGTTTGATGTGAAAACCGATGATATTAAAGTTACCTATCCTGAAATCAGCATTTCTGATATAGCAGGTGGTATAGCAGATAAAGTAAAAGAAGAAATGTTATGAGCAACCGAAGCCAACTAACCGAACTGATAAACCTTGGTGCTATACAGCAGCTTAACGGCAATTTTGAAGCTGCCGAGGCGTATTATGCCAAAGCTGCCGATTTAAATGAGCCCAATGTTACCCTGCTCAATAACCGGGGAATGTTGTTTTACCAGCAAAATAAATTTGCCGAAGCGAAGCTGCTGTTTGAACGTGCTTTAGAAATTGACAGCCAAAATGCTTCGGCATGGCTTAATTTGGCTAATACCGAAGTTTTGCTGGGTCAGTATGATAAGGCTCTAAACGCTTTCAGGCAAACCATTACGCTTAAGGCCGATCAGTTTGAAGCCTGGGAAGGCTTGGCAAAACTGTATATGTTATCGGCAGATATGGAAAGCGCTGAAACATGCTGGCTTAAAGCGGTGGAACTTAACCCCACAAGTTTAAATTTATTGATGGGACTGGCGCAGGTCTATCTTTCAACCGGCAGGTATGATGAAGCTTTTGAAATGGCCGACTATGTTTTATCAGAGAACCCGCAAAACAGCAGGGCATTGCAAACTGCGGGTCTGTCCCAATTAATGATAAAAAACTATGCGTCGGCTACAGGGTACCTGATCAGGTATTTGATGCTGTTTCCTGGCGATATTGCGGTACGTAACCACCTGGCCGTTGCTTATTTGCAAAGCGGTCAGTTAAATGAAGGGGCGGCAGAATACGAGCGGATCCTGGAATATGACCCTGAAAACGAGGAGATAAGGCTAAATACAGGAGTGCTTTGCCTTGGGCTTAACCGTTTTGACGCCGCGTTTGCACACCTGGAACTATTGCTTGAACAACATCCCGAAAACAAAAAAGGAAAACTATACCTGGGCATAGCGTTAGCTAATTTAAATCAGAGAGATAAGGCAAAGATGATTTTTGAAGACCTGCTGCATGAACCCGGCGAATGGGGCGCTCATGCCAAAAAGCAATTGGATCTGTTAAACAATTTAAACTAAACCTCCTATGAAATACATCCAAAATACACGCCAGCCGCTTAGTCAGAAACAGGCGGATAAAGCCGAGAAACCGTTTTTTAATGGCAGCCGCGAAAAAAGCAAGCAGGATAGTGATGCCTTTTTCCAGGCGAGGAAGATTGACGGCAACCAGGACAGTGCCCTTGAACAGGAGGCCGATGCGGTAGCACATAAGGTGACTATGGCACAGCAGGCAACTGCTAATTCATCGCAGCGAATGGGGCAAATGAGCGTTCAAAAAAAGGGGGCGGATGAGGAAAAGGATGCGAAATCGACTCAGAAAAAAGAACAAAAGGACGAGAAGGAGGAAGGCAAGCCGCAGAAAAAAGACGAAAAGAAAGAAGAAGAGAAACCAACTCAGAAGAAAGAGGAGGATAAAAAAGATAAAGAGCCCCAAAAGAAAGAAGAAGATAAAAAGGATAAAGAAGGGGTTCAGAAAAAAGAGGAAGAGAAAAAGGACAAAGAACCGCAAAAGAAGGAAGAAGACAAAAAAGACAAGGAGCCGCAAAAAAAAGGCGAAGAAGATAAAAAGGACGAAGGCAAGCCTCAGAAAAAAGAAAAAGGCGAAGAAAAAGACGATAAGGCTGCTGCACAAAAAAAGGAAGAAAAAGGCGGCGGTGTAGAAAAAACCGAAGGCAGGCCCGAACCCCCGGAAGCAAAGTTCGACAGGTTGCTGAACGAAAGTAAAGGTGGAGGCAGTCCCTTACCTGCCAAAGTACGTACGCAATTGGAGCATCAGATGAACGCCAATTTTGAACAGGTGAAAATCCACACCGGGCAGCAGGCTGTTGAGCTTTGCAACCTTTCAAAAGCGCAGGCGTTTACGCATGGTAACGATATTTATTTTAACGCAGCCAAGTTTGACCCCGAAAGCACGGCAGGTATGAACCTGCTGGCGCACGAGTTAACCCATGTTGTACAGCAAAACGGTCCGCGTAAATAAAATGGATACTAATATTAAGCAATTAAAAGCGCTGATGCAGTATACAGCCGGTTGTGTTGAAGCCAGGTTGCAAACTGTATTTGGTAACGACGCAACTTATTTGCCTCCGCTGCTGCCCCAGTTAGAGCGAAATGGTAGTGTGCTCGAAAAATTAATTGATGATCATGGCTTGAACAGCAATGAGGTTATTATACTAATGATGGCCCTGGTACCTCATTTACAGGTTGAGTTTTTTGATGAAATTATTCAGCCTTACATGCGTGAATCGGGTGATTTTCAGCAGATTGGTGGAGTTAGGAGCCGTAACGGACGCAGCTTTTTGCCAACCGGTCAAACAGCGGTTTTTGTTTTGGCAGGCGATGACCTGGAAAAGCGGCTGGAGATAGCTGATCTTTTTCATCATCATAGTAATTTGGCGAAGCAGCACATTTTATACCTGGAGGATGTGCCCGAAGGTGAGCCTGCTTTATCCGGCAGATTATTGTTACAGCCCGAATATGTTGAACTTTTGATCAGCGGCACCGAATCTATTCCCAAACTAAGTATGAACTTTCCGGCACAATACCTGGAAACTACCTATAACTGGGATGACCTTGTACTCAATGATACCACCCGCAGGCAAATTGCGGAGCTGGAAAACTGGGTGAACTACCAGCAGGTATTAATGACCGACTGGGGCATGGAACGGAAACTGAAACCAGGCTATCGGGCATTATTTCACGGCCCGCCGGGAACGGGAAAAACACTTACCGCATCTCTGCTTGGTAAGTACACGGGTAAGCCGGTTTTCAGGATCGATCTGTCAATGATCGTATCCAAGTTTATAGGCGAAACAGAAAAGAATCTCTCCAAGCTATTTGAAAAGGCCGATAATAAAAACTGGATCCTGTTTTTTGACGAAGCCGATGCGCTTTTTGGCAAACGGACTAACGTTAAAGATGCACACGATAAATATGCCAACCAGGAAGCATCGTACCTGCTGCAGCGTGTGGAGCAGCATAATGGCCTGGTAATACTGGCAACTAATTTTAAAAATAACATTGATGAGGCCTTTATGCGCCGGTTTCAGTCGGTTATAAACTTCCCGCTGCCCAATGCCGATGAACGCTATACTATCTGGCAAAAATCATTTCCGCCTAAAGCCAACCTCAACGGGCACATTAACCTTGAGCAGATCTCGCGTAAATATGAGCTCAGTGGTTCCGGGATCTTGAATGTAGTACAATTTGCCTGCCTGCAAATGCTGGCCCGCAAGGAAAACCGCATAACCTCTGAACTAATATTGGAAGGTATTGAAAGAGAGTATACTAAAGAGAACCGGGTTTGGTAGGAACTTCCGGGATATAAATCCGAAATTTCTCTGCTATCTATAATCTGTACAATCGAATCCATGATCTGTACATTGGCTGGTTGAGCAGGCTTCGGGATTTTTATGCCGGTCCGGATCCTGATTATCTCAGCAATAAAGAAAATTTAGCTTTCTGCTTATTGATGCCGTTTGCATAAAATTGAATAAATTTAGCAAATCATCGCCTATCACTATTCCGTGACTTTCACAGGAGATGATTTCGTTATGGTTTTGTCGGTAATTATCTCTGGGGCAATAAAATACTAAGTGTATGTTTAAATATATAGCGACATGTTTTATTGCTTTAATTTTTGCCCCAAGCGTTTCCGGGCAAAAAAAGATGGACATTGCTACCATCAAACTCAACCTCGATAACCAAAAAAACAAAGTCGACACCAATACTATTAAGCTGCAAATACAATTAGGCAGCTATTATCTCAACAAGCAAGGCGACCACAAAGAGGTGCTGGATAGCGGCATCACCGCTTTCAATAAAGCCATACAAATGAGTGTTGCCATCCATTCGGCAAAGTGGCTTAACGAAGCTATGATGCTTAAAGGGACGGCGTATCTAAAGCAGGACAACCTGAAGCAGGGTAAAGCTGTTTTTATGGAAGTGGTTGGTTATTACCATAAAACAGGTGATCAGTACCAGGAAGGTAAAACCCTGGCCCGCTTAGGCGATAATATATCTATAGACAATACAGTTGCCATTCCTGATAAAATAAATAGTTATGAGCAGGCCCGGGCCTTATTTCAGCAAACGGGCCATAAACTGGATGAGGCTGATATGAACAAGAACATAGCCGACATCCATCTTAGCCAAAAGAAACTTGATCTGGCCGAAACCGAACTGCGCCAGGTGCTGGCCCAATACAAAGCAATAGGTTATAAACAACTTCATTATACCTATCATTCCCTTGCCGAGATAAGCAAACAAAAGGTTGATCTGCATAACGAGCTTTTATATCGCCATGAGGTAATAAAAAGCATGAACGCCACGGCTGATACGGCTTTGGCCGATTTTTATTACGCCAAACTTGCATTGGTATACGCCGATCTGAATAAATATGACCAAAGCCTCATCTATATTCTTAAATCGGCAGAGATACTAAAGCATAGAAAACAATACGAAGATTTTTATGGGTACCTGAGCCTCATTATTTATGATTTCATAACAGCTAAAAGGCCTAAAGAAGCACTGGCATACTTGAAACAGGCGGTAAAAGATGTACCACCAAAGATCCTGGCGCAAAAGGTTGATATGTATGAGGCATTTGGCAATATCTACGTTGCACTGAAAGATTACCCGGAAGCTGAGCGATACTATCTGAAAATGATGGATGTTTATAAGGTTACTAACTTTAGTAAAGACTTTTATACCACCAACGAGCAAATGGTTACAGATTTTGTGCATTACAACGAAACCATGGCCGGCTTTTACCTGCTTATTCAACAATATAAAAAGGCGGGCATTTATACAAAACAGATCTTATCGCTGCCATCAAATACCATAAGGCCTATCACACTCACCAAGATACATGGCATGCAGTTCCGGATTGATTCGGCATCCGGCAACTATGTAGCTGCTATAAAACATTTCGAGATCCATAAACGCCTTGATGACTCGTTGTTTAATGCCATTAAAAATAAGCAGATAGAGGAGCTTGATATCAGATATAAGACTAATGAAAACAAGCAGTCGATAAGGTTTTTACAGGAACAGAGCAAGAATCAAAAAGCCGAACTGCAAAAGGTAAACATGCAGCGTAACATTACTTTTGGCGGTGTGGCCATGCTCATCATTATAGCAGGTTTGGCATTTAATGGCTACCGGCACAAGCAAAGGAGCAACCAGCAATTACAGTTAAAACAAACGGAAATTAACAATCAGAACCTATCGTTACAAATCCTGCTTAACGAAAAGGATGGTCTGTTAGATGAAAAGGACTGGCTGTTAAAGGAAGTGCATCACCGGGTAAAAAACAACCTGCAAATTGTAATGAGCCTGCTTAATACGCAATCGGCATTTTTGAAGAACAACGCGGCACTTGCCGCAATCCGGGAAAGTCAAAACCGGGTACAGGCCATAGCGCTTATTCATCAAAAGCTGTACAGTAATTCGGATGTGGCTTATATCGATATGTCGGTTTATATTAATGAGCTGATCAATTATCTGGCCGATTGTTATGATCCCGGCGATAGGGGAATTCGTTTTGAGCAAATGATAAAGCCCGTTAAGCTTGATGTTGCCCAGGCCGTACCCGTAGGGCTTATACTAAACGAGGCCATTACAAACGCCATAAAATATGCCTTTCCTGCGCAGCGGGGCGAAATTAAAGTAGCCTTACAACTGGCCGAGGAGACTATTATACTCACCATAGCCGATAATGGAATAGGCTTGCCTGTTAATTTTGACATCCAAAAAGCAAGCTCATTAGGGATGGAAATGATGAAAGCATTAAGTAAACAACTGGGTGGTTATTTTAAAATAGAAAATTACGGCGGCGCTATAATCACCGTGGAATTCAGGGCCGAGAAGATGTTAAATAATATTGAACGAAAAACTTTTGCAGCTAATTAAAATATGAACAAAAAGATATTAATAGTTGAGGATGAGTCGCTGGTGGCGTATGATCTGAAATTAATATTAACCCGTGCCGGTTATAAAGTTTGCGGCATTGCCGATTCTGTACCCGAAGCGTTGGAGATCATTGGCGAGCAAAAACCGGAAATGGTATTGCTTGATATATTTTTAAAGGGCAGCCTGAATGGTATTGACCTTGCCAAAGTGCTCACTTCAAAAAATATAGCATTTGTATACCTGTCGGCTAATTTTCAGGAAAGTATCCTGGAACGGGCAAAGGCTACGCAACCCTATGGTTTTTTGGTAAAGCCATTCCGCGAAAAAGAACTACTGATAACCCTTGACGTGGCATTTTATCGCCATCAAAACAGTATTGAATCCAAATTGCGCCAGGAGCAGGCCCTGGAACAAGTATTTAAAAATATTGTTGCCGAACCGATAAACTGGAAACAAAAGTTGTTGAAAATAGCAATGAGTATCCAGCCGCATGTACCGTTTGATTATTTAACTGTTACCATGAAAAATGGTGCGGGTTTTCCTGACAACGCCATTTCATTTTTGCGTACCGGATTTGATGAATACCAGGTAATAGGCCCGGATGAATTGGTAAACATCACAAAAACAAATAAAAAACAGCTTAACCGGATGCAGGATGACAGTCCGCGGATAACCAAGGCTGATTTTTATAATGCCGGCAATTTTGTTAAGATTTGGCCGCAGTTTCCCGTTAAAAAGCTTATAGCCCAGGTTTTTAATATGCAATCGTTTTTAGGATTGCCTTTGCTTTCGTCTGGTGGGGATGTTATTCATTTTTCGTTTTACAGCCGCAAAACCGATTGTTATACCAATGATCATTTGATCTTGTTAGATCGGCTGCACAGATTATTACTGACCACGGTGGAGGCGATCATCCCATTTGATGCGCCTGAGCCGTCACCACCCAGAATTGATAAATCAGGCCAAAATCAATTGAGTGAGAAAAACAAAGCAGCAGGCTTTAAAGATATTATCGGTAAAAGCCATCAGATGCTCACCGTACTTGATCACATTGGTATAGTGGCTCCGCTTGATACATCGGTATTGGTTTTAGGCGAAAGCGGTACCGGTAAGGAGCAGATAGCCAAGAGTATCCACTATCTGTCGCCCCGTAAAAACAAGCCTTTGGTAGTGGTAAACTGTGCCTCCATGCCGGCTACCCTGATTGAGTCCGAATTGTTCGGGCACGAAAAAGGTGCTTTCACCGGGGCTGTGGAAAAACGTACGGGCAAATTTGAACTGGCCGATGGCGGTACTATTTTCCTGGATGAGATAGGCGAAATGCCGGCCGAGCTACAGGTGAAGCTGTTACGCGTATTACAGGAGCAGGAAATTGAACGCATTGGCGGCAGGGGCCCGGTGAAGATCAACGTACGCATAGTTGCGGCTACTAACCGCAACCTTGAAAAAGAAGTTGAAGAAGGCCGCTTCAGGCTCGACTTATATTACAGGCTGTTTGTGTTCCCAATCATCATTCCACCTTTAAGGGAACGTAAAGATGATATTCCGGTATTGGCTAATCATTTCCTGGCACGATACGCGCAAAAGATCGGTAAAGCGGTAACGGGGATCTCAGCAAACGTAATGGCCCAACTGCTTGAATACCACTGGCCGGGCAACGTGCGCGAGCTGGAACATTTTATTGAACGCAGTATCCTGTTAACGGATGGCCCGGTAATAAAAGATGCTTACCTGCCCAAGCTGCAGGGAAAAAAGGAAAGCCCTGCCTTTGCCGATATAGCAACCGACAGATTGAAAACCATTGATGAACACGCCCGCGACCATATTTTGGAGGTTTTGAAACGGTGCAATGGTAAAATAAGCGGCAAGGACGGGGCCGCATCTAAATTAGGTTTGCCGCCATCAACCCTGCATTCAAAAATGCAAAAGCTGGGGATCAAAAAGTGGGAGTAGGGCTGCTATATTTTATAGTAACTTATTGATTTTAAGTTGGTTTTGATTGGGGCGAACTTAAAGTAAACGTTCTCGCCGGGAGACTGCTGTGGGAGGTAACCCTGCCTGTTGTTTAATTTATTGATTATCAATTATATGTGTTAGGTTTTTACGATTTCTGTTAACCCTGTTAACCCCCCCGCTGGCCGTTAACTTAAAGGATTAAAGTGTGAGGAAATGGGAGATTCCCCGCCTGAGAGGGGAGAGAGGTGTGTTTCTGCTTTGATAAATCTACAGCAGAAACACACCCCTGCTACCGCTCATGCCCCGGGGCGCGCTCTTGAGTGAGGATTGTAAAGTTTTTGATCGATCAGTCATTTAATTTACACAACTCTTTAATAACATCGGCCTGCTTTCAATACTTTATCATTTTGATAATTTATATATCCCAAAATGATAGGAGGGCGATGGCTGCTTGTGGCCGCTTTGGTGCAGTGTGCGTATTTTGACGGCTTTATTAGCTTTTGGCATAGGTTTAGTTTATTGCCGGTTTTTATGATTAAGTTAAAAAGCCATGGCAGCATTTTATATTATACTTAAAGTTACCGCTTTAATAGCAGTTATTATTGTTTCAATTACCGGCCCTAAAAAGAAAAAAGCATCCCCTAAAACTGAGATAAGCGGATTGGCTGTAAATGCCGATGGCTGCCTTGAGCATTTCAAAAACAGCCCTGAATACCATCAGCCGGTTGAATAATTATCAAAATATCTTGTTTTGAAAATAGAAGCCTTTCATTTTGATAGGCTTTTTTTATGCTCCGGACCTGCGCTAAAAACTAAAATCTTCATTTACATGGCCTAAACCTATAAATGGTACAAGCGTACCACAACGGGCATTCTTTTAGCATTGGGATATGTACAGTTATTCAACAAATCCGTGCTGATAGCTGAAATAAACATATAAAATGGAAGATGAACGAATTATTGTAAGGCCGGCTATTCCGGCCGATGTAGTGTTCGCCGACGAAATTATCAGGGAAATGGAAAGTTCGGCCATAGCAAGAGGCTCGGGTATTTCCAAAAGATCGGCCGCCTCAGTAATAGAAAAAATCGATACTGGCAAAGCTATAATGGCCGTAACTGAAAATGGCGAATGGGTAGGTTTCTCCTACATCGAAACCTGGGACGATGGGAAATTTGTATCCAACAGCGGGCTCATCGTATCACCGCAACGCCGTAACCAGGGTGTAGCCTCCGAAATTAAGAACCGTATTTTTAACCTTTCGCGCAGTAAATACCCAACCGCCAAAATATTCAGTATCACATCTGGTTTGGCCATCATGAAAATGAATACCCGTCTTGGCTTTGAGCCCGTAACCTATGCCGAAGTAGCAGGTGAACCTCGTTTTTGGGATGCCTGCAAAAGCTGTGTAAACTACGATGTGCTGCAAAGTAAAAATCGCTGCAATTGCCTGTGTACGGCCATGTTATTCGACCCCCAACTAAACTAATCAGTTATGATAAAAACATTGAATGAGCAGCCCGTCACCTCCCTGGTGGGGCATACCATGCCTTTAAACCCGCATTTTTTTAGCGAATCAGTTGTGCTGCTGCAGCACATGATCAAAATATCGTCGTTCAGCGGCGATGAATGTGCGGTTGCCGATACTATACAACAGCATTTGCTTGGGTATTCGGTAAAGGTGAAACGGCAGGGAAACAATATCTGGTGCTTTAATAAATACTACGATGAAACTAAAGCGACAATATTGCTTAACTCTCATATGGATACGGTTGTGCCAAACGAAGCTTACACAAAAGACCCGTTTTGTCCGGAAATAAGCGAAGGGAAACTTTATGGCCTGGGGAGTAATGATGCGGGTGGTTGTGTGGTATCGTTAATTGCTGCTTTCCTGCATTTTTATTGCTATCAGGGCCTGGGTTTTAATTTATGCCTCGCCATTACTGCTGAAGAGGAGAACTCCGGCGAAAATGGCATTAAATCAATCCTGCCCCTGCTGGGCAATTGCGAGCTGGCTATAGTTGGTGAGCCTACTTTATTGCAGATGGCCATTGCCGAAAAAGGCAATTTGGTTATTGATTGCGTAAGCAATGGCCGCCCCGGTCACGCCGCGCGCGAAGAGGGCGATAATGCCATTCACAAATGCCTGCGTGATCTGGAATGGTTTAGCCTTTACCAGTTTCCGCAACAATTAAAAGGTATTGCACCCGTAAAAATGACGGTAACCACGATTAAGGCGGGTTCGCAACATAACATTGTGCCCGGCCGCTGCGAGTTCACTGTTGATATCAGGCATGACGATACATTTTCACAGCATGAAATTGTTGATATCATCAAACGTAATGTATCCTGCCAGGTAAGTCCACGCGCCGGTTCATTAGCCGCGTCATCGGTATCTCCTGAGCATCCTATAGTTAAAACGGGAATAGCTGTTGGCTGCAAAACTTATATCTCGCCTACCACATCTGATCAGGCCTGGTTATCCATCCCTTCGGTAAAGATTGGTCCCGGTGATTCGGCCCGCTCACATTCGGCCGATGAATTTATTTACCTCGAAGAGATCAAGAAGGGGATCAGCTTATATGTGAGGTTGCTGGAAACACTACCGCTGATGCTCATCAATAATCCAAACAAATACAAAAATGAAATCAGGCATATTAATAATTGATGACGAAGTTAAGCTGAGCGAACTGATGGCCCGGATCCTGGTGCTGGAAGGTTATCACGTAATTCAGGCACCAAATGCCAAAGCTGGTCTGCGGATCATTGAGCGCGAGGATGTGAGGGTGGTGCTGAGCGATGTGAAACTGCCCGATGCCAATGGCGTTGAACTGGTGCAGCGCATCAAACAAATAAAGCCCTACATCGAAATCATCAACCTAACGGCCTTTGGTACCATCAGCGACGGGGTGCTGGCTATTAAAAACGGAGCCTTTGATTATATAACCAAAGGCGATGATAACGATAGGATCATTCCGCTGGTAAGTAAAGCGCTTGATAAAGCCAACCTGCAATATCACATTAACGAGCTGCAAAATGAGGTTGAAGCCCAACATGGTTTCCCTATAGTGTTAGGGCAATCGCCGGCGATACTGGAGGCGGTTGAACTGGCAAAAAAAGTAGCCTGCACTGATGCCACCGTTTTGCTTTTAGGCGAAACCGGCACAGGCAAGGAAGTATTTGCCGAAGCCATCCATTATGAAAGCCTGCGTAAAGACAAGCCTTTTGTTGCCGTTAACTGCAGTGCTTTTAGCAAAGAGTTATTGGAAAGTGAATTGTTTGGTTACAAGGCCGGGGCATTTACCGGTGCGCTCAAAGACAAGAAAGGCTTGTTTGAAGAAGCCAATGGTGGTACTATTTTCCTGGATGAACTTGGCGAAATGAGCCATGACCTACAGGCCAAACTGTTGCGGGTATTAGAAAACGGTACTTTCATTAAAATAGGCGAAACCCGAACCATTAAAGTGAACGTACGCCTCATTGCAGCCACCAATCGCGATTTGCAAAAGGAATCGGAAGACGGGCACTTCAGACTCGATCTGTTTTATCGCCTTTCCGGCTTTTCTATAGTACTGCCGCCCCTGCGGGATAGGATAGGTGATATTGAGGTGCTGGCACGGCACTTTATCAAACTGTATTCGGCCAAAGTGAAGAAAAAGCAGCCTGATGTGGACGAGAACTTTTTTAAACTGCTCAACCAGCATAAGTGGAACGGCAATATCCGCGAACTTAAAAATGTAATTGAGCGGGTTATCATCCTGATGGACGAACCTATACTCACTCCTAAGCTACTCCCCAACGAATTTCATAACGGTGGTTATTATGACCTTGTAGCACTTGATTTGGATAGCGTAGAACGCCACCACATCCGCAGGGTCCTGAAATATGTGAAAGGCAATAAATCAGAAGCTGCAAGGGTGCTTGGAATTGGTTTAGCCACCCTGTACCGTAAAATTGAAGAGTATCATATTATTATGAATTGATTAACAAAGAGAGGATGTCATGCTGAGTTTATCGAAGCATAGCGGGCAGGCCTCTGCCCACGACCCTTCGACAAGCTCAGGGTGACAGGACCCACTAGTTTGATATTACACTTCAGAGACTACGAACTCTTATCTAATCACCATGAGAAAACCGCCTTCTCAAAATGAAACAGAACATTCAACTATCCCCAACCAAAATATAAAACAAAAACTAATAAAGAGCTGATAATCAAATCGGCGAAAAATATTGCAGCCACTTTGGTATAGCAATTGGCAGGCGTGCCATAATTAACGCAGGCAGGAGCAATAAAAACTAAACACTGCAACCCGCTCCGGCCGCGAACAAATAATCTCATACAAAAAATGAAAAAACTTCTCTTATTTATTGCTTTAGGCCTTACTTTACTTTTAGCCTATGCCCAGGCAAACGCTGCATCATTACCAGATAGCACCACAGTTAAAGACACCGTAAAAACTAAACCCGAACCATTTGCCTTTGGCGATTTTACCTGGCTTAACGGCAACGATCGCCGTCACAAAGCCCTGCTCGATACTAAATATTTTACCGGTCGTTTCCTGCTTGATTTTAATTATACCGCTTCAAACAATAACCCTATAGACCATACCGTGGTTGGTTCAACTGCACTGGCGCGCGACCATGAGTTTGAAATTTCGACTGTAGCTTTCGGTGGCGATTTTCATTATGATAATGTGCGTGCCAGCGTACTTACCCAATTTGGTACGCGATCAACTGTAGTGCCCCGTAACGACTTCAGTGTTACCCGCGGACAGTTTGATCTTTCAACAGCTTACCGCTACCTGAGCGAAGCCAACGCCGGTTACCATTTTAATGTGTTGAACGGTATCAACGTTGATGCAGGTTTGTTCATGTCGTACGTAGGTTTGTTCTCGTACTATAATGCCGAAAACTGGGCTTACCAGCCATCCTTCACCAGTGATAATACGCCATGGTTTTTTAACGGTGTGCGTGTGCAGATCTTTGTATCGGACAAACTGAAAATTGAGCCTTGGCTAATTAACGGCTGGCAATCATACGGTATGTTTAATAGTAGGCCAGGCATTGGTGGTCAGGTTCTTTGGCGCCCTAAAGAATGGCTTCAGGTGCTAAGTAATAACTATTATGGTGCCGATACCCAGGATAAACCGGGTCGTAAGCGCTTCCATACTGATAACAGCGTGGAGGTACGTTATTACAAAAATAAAAACACTTTCGTAAACAGTGCGGCCTTCTCTATAACAGGCGACCTTGGCGATGAAAAAGGCGATGGCGTTAACGGTTTCAAATCCGATCCTGTTAAAGGGCCGGCCCAATACTTTGCCAGCGCCATGTTTTATCACCGTATGGTAATGGCTAACGGCCATTTAGGCTGGACAGTAGGTGGTGGTGTGATGAACAACCCCGGCCGTTACCTGGTGCTTTACCCAACGGGCGATGCCAACCCCATCCCGGCAGTGGGCACAGGTGCAGTTGGTACACATCCGTTCTCGGCTAATCCCGGCGATAAGTTCCATGCTTATGACTATTCAACTACCGTGGATCTGATGCCTAACGATTACCTGACTTTCAGGATGGAAGTGGTACACCGCCATGCCGATGTTCCTTACTTTGCCGGTCATGGTGGCGTTACATCTCCTGATGGTTATAATACTACACCACTTGGCGGTACTAATTTTGTCCCCGATTTGGTGAATTCTGAAACAAGATTTATAGCTGCCTTATTGGTGCGTTTTTAAGCGCAAAGAGGCGTGTAACATAAACGTACTTTAAAACCGCGATAACTTATCCCGTTTGGATTGCAGGGCTAGGTTTAGTAAAGGTTGGAGGCCGGGTTTTGCCGCCCGGCTTTTTTATGCCCTTAATTTTAAGATTAAATAGTAAACAAAATGAAAAATTCAATTAAAATGATCATCATCACAATGATGATAAGTATACAGGCGAACCGACTTGTGGCACAAAACACAAATGCAAACGCAGGTATTTATTTAACTGTACAGGATTACAAAGCCGGCAGGCTAAGCTATGTGCCCGAAGCTGGTGAAAAACTAAAAATCAATGATTTTTTTGGAGGAAAGCACATCAGCGTTAAAGCCGGAAGTAAAAAGATCAGTCTGTTAAAGGGCAATGTTTTTGGCTACCGCGACGGAGGTAAAAATTACAGGTTTTATCAAAATGAAGCATATGAGATACTTGATACAGCCGGTTTTCCGCTTTATACACATGCACAAATAATACCGCAAGGAAAAGGCTATGCCCGCTACGAAAAGTATTTCTTCAGTGCCGCTATAGCAACGCCTGTTTTAAACTTAACTGTAGCAAATGTGTACAAGAGTTTCCCTGACCAAAATGATTTCAGGTATAGCATCCGCAATTACTTTCACGGCGATGCTGATCTGATGGCTTATGACAGTGTTAACCGGGAGTACCAGATCAAGTGCCTGTATTTTGAACATCAGCATGCAAAAGGTATTCAGCATGCATCCCTATAAAATAATTAAAATTGATTTCAAAAACCAAACAGTAATCCCGGCGCGGAGCCGGGACTATTTACTTTTCTAAAGCCTGTTTAATATCCGCCATCAAATAATGTGGATCTTCCAAACCAATATACATCCGGATTAATTGATGATGGTCGTTATCGGCCGAATACTCATCCTCACTAAAAGAAGCGATGGCCGGCACAACAAGGCTTTCATGGCCTCCCCACGACACAGCAAGTAAAATATGTTGCAGGCTGTTACAAAACTTTTCAATTTTACTAAATGAACTGTGCTTTAATACGAGGCTAAATAAACCTCCGCAGCCCTGCATTTGTTGGCTAACCAAATCGGCCTGATTGAATTTGGGACTAAAAGGCCAGATCACATCCTGTACAGCCGGATGAGAGACAAGCCATTCTGTAATGATCCGGGTACTTTCAAAGCTGCGCTGCAGCCGCAGCGGGAGCGTTCTTAATCCCCGCAAAAGCAGCCATGCCGAGTGGGGCGACAGCGCCGGACCGGTATTCATGAACTCGTGCTCAAAGATTTTTTTAAGCATAGCCTTGCTGCCGGTAAGCACACCTGCCACAACATCCGAATGGCCGCCGATATATTTTGTTGCTGATTGCGCCACAAGATCAACCCCCATTGATATGGGCTGCTGATAAAGGGGACTACAGTAGCTGTTATCAATCATGGTTGTGATGCCCCTTGATTTGGCAAAGCCGGTCACTTTTCTGATGTCCTGTAAGGCATAACAAAATGTATTAGGGCTTTCGAGGTAAATTAAGCGGGTTTGCGGAGTTGCAGCTTGTTCAAAATTTTCAAAAACTGTTCCGTCAATAAATGTGGTTGTAATGCCAAATTTGGGTAAAAAGTCTTTAAATAATTTAATTGTCCAACTGTACAGGTTATCGACGGCAATAATATGATCACCGGATTTTAACAGCGATAAAATGGGGACACTTATAGCACTGATACCGCTGCTGAACAGCAGGGCGTCTTCCGCGCCATCTAACGCGGCAAGTTTTTTCCTGAGTATAGTGAGTGTGGGATTTTGTCCCCTTGAGTACAGGCTGCTTTCAAATTCATCATTCATTGCCCCCCTAAGTGCTGCAACGTCTTTAAAACAGAAATTGCTTGATTGCATAATTGGCGGCGAAACGGCGTTAAAGTAGTTCTCTCTTTCCTCCCCAAGCTCATTTAAAATAAATGACAAATCCATAATTAAAGTATAGTGTTAGGTTTTTGGCTTCGTTTTGTGATATAGTAGATAATAAGGCCGGCAATAAAAGCACAGATGCATATTAAAGCAGCCTGTGGGTTTTCAATAAAAATGCTGATAGTGACAAACCAATAGGTTGTAATAAATATGATAGGTATAACAGGGTACCATTTCATGATATAGATGCCTGTATTATTGAGATGTTTGGTTTTGCGCCGTAAAATGAAGATCGTTATAGCTGCAGTTGAAAGGCCAATGGTGTCAAAAAACATTACATAATTTAATATGTTTTGAAACGAATTGGCAAAAAACAGGATAATGAGCACCGCACCAACAAAAAAGCTCAATCCAAACTCCTGTACCTGGGTTTGGCTGTTTACACGTTTAAAGCGGGCTGGTAATATACCATCTTCGGCCATAGCGTAATAAACACGCGGGTTGGCCATAATATTAACGTTAACGAAAGCCAGTACCGAAACAAACATAAGCAGCGATACTATTTTATATCCCGCAGCACCAAACAAAACCCCTGCAAGGGTTGCCGCTAACGTAGTTTTATGCTGTAGCCCGCTGATACCTAAAACCGAATAATAGGCAAAGTTGATAAGCATGTATAATGATATCACGGTAGCTATTCCAAAAAATATAGCCTTGGGGATATTGATCTTCGGGTTTATAATATCGCCTCCAAAATTTATAGTTTGCTGATAACCGCCATAGGTAAAAAATACAGCTACCAAACTTATTCCGAACGCGCTTATATTGTTATTATTATGATATGCGATAACTTCTTTGGTAGCATTGATGTTACCTTTAAATACTGCCGCACACAAAATCAGGATCATGCCTATTTTAAAAAGCGTAAGTACGTTTTGAGTACGGGCACTCATTTTAATGCCCAGGTAGTTGATAATATATAAAACAACCACGGAAGTGATGGTCATGATTTTGATGCCCGCATCGTTTTGCAGGCTTTGTGGCATAATAATGGGGTTAATGTATTCCGCGCCTATCAATGCTACGGCAGCTACCGAAGCAGCGTTGCTGATCACCAGCACCCAGTTAATCATAAAAGCAAAAGCAGGGTGGAAGCAATATGAAAACACTTTGTAGAAACCGCCTGTGGTAGGGTAGCGGGCACCAATTTCGGCAAAGGTGAGCGCCCCGCACAGGCTTACTGCTCCCCCAAGCAGCCAGGCTCCGAAATACAAAAGAGGTGTGCTTGAGTTTTTTGCCACTTCTGCCGGTGCTGCAAAAATGCCCATGCCTATTACGAGGCTCACAACAATCATTGAAAGATCAAAGCGGTTGAGTTTCGGCGTTATACTCATGAAGTTTTAAAATACCAATTAATCAGGGAAAACACAAAATCTAAATTTAGCATTAATTTGTCAGCAATTGATACGATGAAAGCTTTTATACACAGGTCTTCTATTTTGATTTTTAATGATCTTAATGAAAGTTTATAACTGTTTTGCAATAAATTGTTGTTGAAAAGGTCGAAAATGCAAGCCATACGCTATATTTACCAGTCCGGTTTTAAATGTTTATATTACAAGGTTAAAATATTGGCAATTAGCAAAATTAACTTGCCGGGTTTGATTGAAAAAAAGCAAAAAGTTAAATTTTAACAGATATCTGTTTGACTAATTACCGGTTTAACATGAAAATTGATAACACTTTAAGATGTCGGGCATACTAAACCTTAAACCTGAATTTAAAAAACGATGATGAAAAAAAAGATATCCATTAAGGATATAGCCAAACTTACCGATACGTCAATAACTACTGTTTCATTTGTTTTAAATGGAAAGGGCCGTATCAGCAAAGAGATCAGTAAAAAGATATTGGATGTGGCCAAAAAAAATGGTTATGAACCTAATCGTATGGCGGTTGGTTTGCGTACGGGTGTTTCAAAAGTTATCGGGCTGATAGTGGAGAGCATTGGCGGGCCGTTTTTTGGAGAGATGGCAAAGGTTATTGAAGAGGAGGCTGAAAAAGACGGCTATCGTATTATTTATTGCAGCACCAACAATAACTTGCAAAAAGGTAAGGATATGATCAGGATGCTAAGCCAGCAACTGGTTGATGGTTATATTATTACCCCGATGAAAGGGCTGGAAAAAGATATCCAGAACCTGGTTGATAATGAAAAACCTGTAGTGCTTATTGACGGATATTTCCCCGGGACAAGCATCCCTCATGTGCTGGTTGATAATTATACAAGCGCCTACAACGCGGTTGATTGTTTTGTACGATCGGGATATAAAAATATCGGGATGGTGACTGCCGACCTCGGGCTGATCCAGCTAAACGACCGGAGCCTGGGCTACAAAGCTGCTTTAAAAGATAATAACCTGAAAGAGAGCAGTAAGATGGTTTTAAAGGTTCCCTTTGATATGGACAAGAATGACGGGGTTGAGGCTGTTAAAGCATTTATTGAAAAGCAAAAACAAATGGATGCTGTTTTCTTTACCACCAATTATTTGGGTACCATGGGTTTGCAGGCCATCAAAGATCTTAAGCTTAGTATCCCCGATGATTTGGCCGTGATAAGTTTTGATGATAATGAAGTGTTTAGCTTATACCCACCGGGTATCACTACCATACAACAACCTACTTACGATATTGCAAAATCGGCAATTGATATTTTAATGGCGCAGATCAACACCCATAAACTTGATGCTTCAAAAATTGATCTGAAAATCCCGTCGAAACTGATTGAGCGGGGATCGACCCTGTCGAAGGCTACGGCGTGACAATAGTTTACTATTTGGGTACACGAATATCCTCAAAATCATTTGGTAAAACGTTTTATTTAATTAGCTTTGAACACTGATGCTGCTCACCTGGTTAGTTAGAACCGGTTGGGGTAGTAGGGGGCTAACTCCACAATAGTTCAACTGCTTCATAGTTCTTTTTTGATAATATTGTTTAATTAAAAAACGCCTGTTGTTTGAAGAGCAACAGGCGTTTGTTTTTGAACAAATTGAAAGGAAACTATTAATAATATTACAGAGGATTATGTTTTAATGATAAAACGTTTTATCTATATTTGGCTGGTTTATCATTATCAATCGCAAAAACCAAAACTATTCATGAAAAAAATAT
Source organism: Mucilaginibacter rubeus (assembly GCF_014643835.1). Lineage (GTDB taxonomy): Bacteria > Bacteroidota > Bacteroidia > Sphingobacteriales > Sphingobacteriaceae > Mucilaginibacter > Mucilaginibacter rubeus. The sequence continues at coordinate 811,571 of NZ_BMKD01000003.1, forward strand.
TTATTTTCTCACTATTCTTAATTTCGGGCTTGTTCATGGGTTTGAATGCCAATGCACAGGAAGTTTTTAAACAAAAAGGCTACCAGGTAACTTTTATCAGTAAGGATGCTGCATTTAGCACAGATTTGAAAGACAGGCTGATCAAAACCTTTTTTGAAGTGTATCCAAAGCTTGCCAAGGAGTACAACAAAAAAACATCTAAAAAAGTAACGTTTGTTATCGATACCGCTTATGACGGCGTGGCTGCTACCGGAAATGACACCGTAGTATTCAGCGCGAAGTATATGACCAAACATCCCGGCGATATTGACGTGGTTACCCACGAAGTAATGCATATTGTGCAGGCTTATGGCAACAGCGACGGCCCCGGCTGGTTAACCGAGGGGATTGCCGATTATGCCCGTTTTAAATTTGGTGTTGACAACGCCGGGGCCAAATGGGCATTACCCGCATTTAAATCGACCCAAAATTATGATAATGCTTACCGTGTAACTGCACGTTTTTTGCTTTGGGCGGAAAAAAACGCAAAGCCCGATCTGGTAAAAATACTTGATAAGCAACTGCGTGAACATACTTTCACCAACGACAGCTGGAAAAGCCTTACCGGTAAAACAGTGGATGAGTTGTGGGCCGCTTACGCTTCAAATCCCGCGGTTTAAACCGTTTGTTACAGGTATCTGTAACAAATACCACGTACTCCCATATTTAGCGGGCTGCTTTACATAAATTAGTTGCTTTGTTAAAAAAGAGGTTACAGGCCAGGGGCCGCGACGCAGAATTTCCTTATATATGAGAGGAAACAATGAATATACTTAAGATTGCAATGAGAAGAATACTTACAGCATTATTAATAGGTACGGCCGTTTATAGCCAGGCTCAAAACAAAACAGAAAAGCTGGTTGATTATGTTAACCCTATTATAGGTACACAACGCATGGGGCATACCTATCCGGGAGCAACGGTGCCTTTTGGTATGGTGCAATTAAGCCCCGAAACAGACACTGCCAGCTATGAAAAGGACGGTCATTACAATCCGGATGTATACAAATATTGTGCAGGATATCAATATGACGATAAAACGATAGTGGGCTTTAGTCATACCCACTTCAGCGGTACCGGTCACTCAGATTTGGGCGACTTTTTAATTATGCCAACCGTTGGTGCTTTGAAACTCAATCCTGGTGTGGCCGATAAACCCGGTAGCGGCTACCGTTCGGGGTTTTCGCACCAGAATGAGGTTAGCGGGGCCAACTATTATAAAGTAAAACTTGACGCTAATAATATTACTGCCGAGCTAACTACCACAGCAAGGGTTGGTTTTCATCAATATACTTTCCCCAAGTCTGATCAGTCGCACATTATACTCGACCTCATGGCCGGGATCTATAACTACCCCGACAAAAACATATGGACTTACGTTAAAGTTGTTAACGATTCAACAGTTGTAGGCTACCGTCAAACCAATGGTTGGGCACGCACCCGTACACTGTATTTCGCTATGAGTTTTTCAAAACCTTTTTATCAGCATGGCTATAAAAAGTACGATAAACGCGAGGTGTACGGTGGTTTCTGGGGTAAATTCAATCAAACCAAAAACTTTCCTGAAATTGCCGGCAGGCAGATCCGCAGCTACTTTGACTTTAAAACAGAAGAAGGGGAGAAGATCAAAATTAAGTTTGCCATATCTCCCGTAAGTATGGACGGCGCGCTAAATAACATGCGTACCGAAGCACCGGGTTGGGACTTTGATAAGGTGAAAAACGATGGTCAGCAGCTTTGGGAACAGGAACTGCATAAAATTGAGATAGCCGGAAGTAAGGAAACCAAACAAAATTTCTATACCTCCATGTACCATACCATGATCAATCCTACGTTGTACATGGATGCTGATGGTCAATACAAAGGCCTTGATCAAAATGTACATAAGGCTGATGGTTTTACCAATTACACTACATTTTCGCTTTGGGATACTTACAGGGCATTACACCCGCTGTTCAATATCATTGAGCCGAAACGTAACGCGGATATGATCCAGTCGATGCTGGCCCATTTTGATCAAAGTCCGGAGCATATGCTGCCGGTATGGTCAAACTCCGGTAACGAAAACTGGTGTATGAGCGGTTACCACAGCGTTGCTGTAATTGCCGATGCTGTAATAAAAGGTAATGTGAATTTTGATGCTAATAAAGCGCTTGATGCCTGCGTTACCACCGCCCGCCACCGCGATTATGAAGGTATTGGTGAGTATATGGATAAAGGATACATCTCTGATGAGAAAAGTGGTGTGTCTGTATCTTCAACCCTGGAGTATGCCTTTGACGACTGGGCAATTGCTCAGCTTGCAAAAAAACTAAACAGAAACGATATCTACGAGGAGTTTGTCAAGCGTTCAGAAAACTATAAAAACGTTTATGACGCCTCAATAGGTTTCATGCGCCCAAAACTGGCCAATGGTTCATTCAGGACTAAGTTTGACCCGTTGAGCACCATTAACGAAGGTTTTATTGAAGGTAACAGCTGGAACTATACGCTATTTGCGCCTCAGGATCCTGAAAGCCTGATCAAACTGATGGGCGGTGATAAGCGCTTTGTACGTTACCTGGATTCATTGTTTACCATGAACTTGCCCGATAAATATTTTGCCGAAACAGAGGATATTACCCGCGACGGTATTATCGGTAACTACGTGCACGGCAACGAGCCATCGCACCACGTAGCCTACTTGTACAACTGGACCGATAAACCTTGGAAAACGCAGGAACGCGTACGCATGATTTTACCAATGATGTACAAGCCAACCCCCGATGGTTTAGGAGGCAATGATGATACAGGCCAGATGAGCGCCTGGTACATATTCACCTCACTTGGTTTTTACCCGGTTGCTCCGGGTTCAGATCAATATTCAACCGGTAGTCCGGCTATTGACCATGCGATTATTAATTTGGATAATGGTAAAAAGTTTACCATCAATGTAAAAAATCAAAGTGCCAAAAATGTTTATGTGCAAAAGATGGCACTGAATGGCAAACCGCTTGATAAGCTATTCATTAGCCATGATGAGATCATGAACGGAGGTGAGATTACTTTTTACATGAGCTCGAAGCATAAGTAGAGATTGATTTTGATTTCGGATTTCCGATTTCGGAGTTAAAAAAGGGCTTTCCGCATTGGAAGGCCCTTTTGTGTTTATTGAAGGATAGCTCACGATTGCAACATGCCAAAGAAACGTTATTGCTGGGCACGAAGCAATGCCAAACTCTACAAAGCGGTTTGCAAATCGGGATCGTTTCGTGCTTCCATGTTTTAAACAGCTTTTACATGTAATATGGCAGTGGACTATAGCGGGCTGTTTTCATAAAATTCAGCTCTTATTTGCAATAAGATAGCTTTTTTTAGTTTGCTCTAATTCAAGAAACTTTTGTTGTATAGTTTCAGTCATGAGATTTAATGTTAAAGTAAAAAATGAAAGAGCTACAGGTAGCAGGTGTATTCCGGATTCGAACCGGCACTCATGTATTGCTACATGTTTTCAACCATCGAAGTAGCACCCACTTACGGCATCTTTCATTACTTACCCCCGAAGGGTGAAGTTTTTTTGTTTAAAATCAGGGAGTAAAGAGCGATGAATGGTAGCGCTTGGCTTGACAGGCGAAGTAACGCTTACCAACGGCATCTTTATTCCTGATTGCAACAGGTTTAGGTAAAAGAAATTTATGAACAACAGGCCAAAGGCAATGGCTAACAAGTGGTTCAGTCGTCCCATGCTCCAAACTGTCTGAGCTACCTTAGCTTGCGGCTAAAGGCCGGATTTTTACCGGCGACCCTGGGGTTAAAAAGCGAAGTAATACTTATTTACGGCACTTTAACCTGTTGTTCATTTTAAAAATAAGGGCTACTGTCAACATACGTTCAGCAATGCTGTTTTCTGCTCTAACCAACTGAGCTACTCCGGGTTGCTCCGGAAGCCGGGCTCGAACCGGCGACACGAAGTAGCGCACATTTACGGCACCTTATTTATTTTCAATATTTTAAAGGAGGGTAAAAATCAATAAGTCTCTTTTTCTCCCGCTCGTAGACAAGCCCGACAACGGGTCCGTGACGAAGTATTACTTATTTACGACACCTCCTTTTATAAAGAGCAAAGGTCGGCAAGAGACTTAGGGGACTTGCATGCGAGGACTCGAACCTCCATCACGGCTTTCGCCACAATGCCCTCCCCATTATTGGCTGCGAAGTAACCCTTGCCTACGGCATCTTTATTTTTTAAATGCAGGGATGTTAGCCTCCCTGCACGTTTATAAATCTATATTGTTAATAATGTTCAGCGCCGAGCTCCCGTTTTCAATTGCTGCTAACACATCAAAAACTTTATCGCTCCAGCCTGCAATTAAATGCACATCGTTTTGCAGTAACTGCAAAGGTACCTGTCCATAGCCCGCCAGGTCAAACAGGTACAGTTTTGCCTGTGGTGCAATGTGTTGTTTGTAGTAAACCCACTGCTCCTGGATATGGTTGCTACCTCCGTTACTGTTCCACAATTGGCAATCGGTAAATAACATTACCTTATCCATTTGTACGCGGCGGGTACTCAGGTCATGGATAACCAGGTAACCATTGGTAGAGTAACCCACTTCACCTTCGCGGCGATAAAACTCCTGCACGTTGCCCAAAATGTTGCCGCGTGGTACAGTAATGGTCTTCCAGCGGTCACCAAACATACCTACCTCCACATTTTTACAACGCGATTGCAGCAGCATCGCCAGCATTAAACCAATATCGTACAATAGTACTTTTGACTTAGCCGAGATCGGTTGCTGCATGGATCCGGACACGTCGCAGGCCAGCAATACACGGGTATTTTCATCAAAACCCCTGATATTGGCTGCGCTTGCCTGTACCGCTTTTTCCAATGCATCCAGCAGTTCTCCGGTGTAGCCTTTGTTGCCAGTTATAGCTGCTTTGGCTGCCCTTGCAATGTTTTGCACCGCCGAGGTTGGCGTTATCAGCTCACGGTAAGCAGCCAGGTAGCGGAATGGAAACTGTTTGGCTTTAGCCACCTGTTCGCCGTCGGCAATGGTTGCGCATACTTTTTTAAAGTGTGCATAGCTTACGCCTGCATCCTGTATATTGCGCAGGTTACGCAGCAAGGCCATATAGCCAACTTTACCGCTATCAATCAGTTCTTCCCATTTGGCGCGGAACGCTATTGCTTTTGCTTCAGCACTGTCAAAATTCAGCTGACCAAGGGCCGAGAGTTCTGTTTCCCAAGTGTAAGGCGTTTGCAGCTCGTTTGTGGCTATCTTGTTAAAGATCAACTGCTGCAGCTCATCTTTAGCACGTGGGTGCACCAGGAACAAAGCGTCGCGCATTTTAATAGCGCCATCGCGGTTATATTTAGCAAACTGGTATTCGTCAAAGCGGTTAAAAGCCTGTGATAAACCTTTTTGCATTTGCTTTGACAAGCGGTTGAGCTTTTTAGTGCCCTTACGCTGGTTTAATGTTTCGTAGCAGGCCAGCAGCTCGGTGATCTCATCTGCGCGACCGATAACCCCGTCGGTAACCCGGGCAACCAGATCGTTGCCCGAGTGCAGCTTAGCCAATTCGGTAACCAGCACCAGCGGTACCGAACGCATATACATTTTGGTACGTGCATAAACTGCCAGTTTACCAACAAATACCGGGTTGCATTTAGCTATCAAATTACGCAGGCGCTCCATACGTGCCTGGTCTTTTTCATAAAAGGTGTCGTTTAAGCTCCAGGTTACTACCGTGGTGTACAATTCCAGTTCGGCACTCATGGTAAAGGCTTTTGCACCTTCATGGTTTACCGTTTTGGTTTTTACTCTGCTTAACAGGTTGAATTTCATTTTGAACCTCCTTTATTTTGTTTTGTTGATACAAAGGTTAGAGGCTACTGCGCAGTGTATTTGCGCAGTGAAAAATATTTTTATTTTTTTTGAATTTATTATTACGCTGGGCAGTTGTTAGCTTCTTACAACCTTAAAAAAGTGGGCATAAACGAAGAATATTTTAGGTTTTCAACTTTCGGTGCGCAAGCCAGCGTTAGGGATTGTAGTGTAAAGCCCACAGCGAGGGGTGAATTGTGGGTCGGAAAGGCGAGGACTTGCAACGGAAAGCCCGGGCCGTAGGCAACGCCATTGTCCGAATCAGAATTTACATAATTTGAGAATTGACTGAATGCTAAACTAATTGAAAAAGATCTTAATCCCTTAATTGGGAGATGATATAAACAAATCCGAAACCGAAAATTCCAAAAATTCCAAATCCGAAATCAATTATGGCGTTACCTGCGGCCCGCGCTATACGCTCATACTGCACAGGTATTAGCCACATTGGCCGGTATCCGCTACTATCGCTAACGCGGAGCTTGGGGTAATTGAAAAAAAAATATTTTTCATAATTATTTTTTAATTTAAATATTGTTTGTATAATTGCATCATGAAAACAACAATATGTATACAGTGTCCATCACCCATACTGATTTATCAGAGGAGATAGCTGTGTATATATAGTAAGTATATAACAACATTAAAAAATCCTCTTAGATAAAAACTAAGGGGATTTTTTGCTTTACAGGGTAGTATATCAATTGGTCAGATTACCACATTTGGGATGTGGAGGCTCCCGGTTCAAGTTCGGGTTACCCTACTGATTTACAGCTGGAAATATAGCTCAATGGTAAGAGCAGCACCCTTATACGGTGTCGGTTAAAGGTTCAAGTCCTTTTATTTCCACAACATGGCCGGTTGCCCGAGTGGTTCAAGGGAGTCCTCTGCAAAAGGAATGTCCGCAAGTTCGAATCTTGTACCGGCCTCTTTTATTTTTGCCTGCGTAATAGCATTACGCCCGGGCCTTAACTTTCATAATCCCGGCGCAGAGCCGGGTATGGATAACTATTGTTTTTACTTATTTAATAGTATTTTTTATGATATTTGCTGAGTATTTCTTAGCTTCTGTGATAGTTGATGGAAGTTATAAGTCTCAATAAGAATTGCGCACCTTTGGCCTTTCTCAAAACCAGGGGCTTTTGATCTTAATTAAGGCAATATCTATTTAAAACAAACGTTGAGACAGGCAGTAGAGAAATTAAGGGGGAATATGGTTTTGGAAAGGCTTAATATTTCCTCGTCAAATACATCCACAGATTATTTGCTGATAACTGGTTTATGTACTATCGAAGTCTTGCTCATGGTTTGTTGTATCTTGTACAAACGGGTGGCCATTTGAAAACGCTCTTTATAACCTCGTTTCAAGCCTTCTTTCAGAAGTTCAATCTCAGCCTCACTGAGTGTTTGCCTGTTTGCCTCCATATCGTGGCTAATAAATTTATGAAAAATAAGCTGTATGATGAAATTCGAAAAGGCCGTTGATAAGCAAGACTTACGAAGTTTCCAAAACTTCGTAAGTCTGTAAAAAATTAAATCTGTGAGTAAGGTGTTGGCATCAGCATAGTTGACGTTATTTTGCTCACCAGCAGCGCATCGGCATATTCGGGCATAGCGCTGATTTTTTTCCATTGCGGATCACTACCAAAAGCTTTCCAGTGAGCATTCTTGGCATCAAGATCATCAAAGGTGATCATATAGGTAAGATTAGGCCTTTGTGAACCTATTACGGTTTCACCCCAAAAAACGGGCTTGAAACCGAGGCGTTTAAATACATCTATTTCGCCTTCGTCATTAAACATTTCAATTTTCTTTTTACCTGCGGCTTCAGTTGCGCTTTGATACTGCCTCAACTCAAAGATCCTCGTTTTATTTTCGGGTGCTTCCAGGTGCGGCATGTGTACAAACGCTTTTAACAAAGAGCTTTCTATCCGTTCATAAGCCGGGGCAGCGGCCGGGGCATTAAGATAAGCAGCGCCTTTGGCCTGCAGTTCTGCATCGCCGGCGAAACTATCGGTCACTGCTGCGAAATGGGCAAGACTGTTAAACTGCACCAGCACAAAAAGCCTGGTTTGGCCTTCGTGCTTCATTTCGGTAAATACGCCTACATGTTTTACACCTAACCGGTTGAAGGCAGGGATAGCAGTATCTTTCAGGAAATCCTCTACCAGTTTTTGCTGTTCCGAATTTTTAAGGTTGTATACCCTTAGTTCATAGTATTCGGCAGCTTTGGGGGAAGTTTCTGTAGCTTTGCTCATGGCAGGTAAAACAGTTGCGGTTACACCGGTTAACAGGGTTGATTTAACAAAGGAGCGCCTTTTCATAGCAGGTTTGATTGTTTGGCTAAGATAGGTTTTTCGGCAAAAAACAAGTGTCACATTTTTGTTTTGAGGGGAAATCCGGTGCTTAAGCATCATCCGAATGTATTATTAAACAGTGCAGGCGGATTCGATTTTGGACAGCCTGCAAATTTCTCTAATTTGGCTTTCCTGCTTTTTGCAGATTATTTTTAATTATGAGCCAGCTAATACTACCCGCCTCCACTTTTGATTTTATGAGGCAACTGAAACAGAACAATAACCGCGACTGGTTTGCCCAACATAAAGAGGCATATCAACAGCAGCTTGAACTGGTGGAGGCTTTTACTGTCGGGCTACTGAACCTGCTCAATACGCATGACGTTATCGAAACGCCCAACGCAAAAAAGGCCCTGCACCGCATTTATCGGGATATCCGTTTTTCAAAAGATAAAACGCCTTTTAAAACTAACTGGAGCGGGAATTTTAAACGGGCGGGAAAGCACCGCCGCGGCGGTTATTATTTTCACCTGGAACCGGGTAATACATTTATAGCAGGTGGCTTTTGGGCTCCGGATACGCCCGATCTTAAGCGGATCCGCGATGATATCGCTTTTGATGCCTCGCCGTTGAAGCAAATCATCGGCAGTAAGGAGTTTACAAAAACTTTTGGTGTTTTGGAAGGCGAACAGCTGAAAACAGCCCCCCAAGGTTATGCTGCAGATCATGAAGCTATTGAGCTGTTGCGTTATAAACAGTTTTTAGTAAGACGGCGCTTTACCGATGAGGAGGCTTTACGCCCGGATTTCATCATAAAAGCTTCTGATACTTTTAAGAATATGCGCCCCTTTTTTGATTATATGAGCGATGTGCTCACTGCAAATGTAAACGGCGAGGAAGATTAACTATTCGTGCCTCGTTGAGCCGTCATTAGCCTCGGTGATCTTGCTGAGGTTGTAATGCATCTGCCCGTTATGTTCTTCGCCTTTAATAAGACCTTTATTGTAAAGGCTGACAAGGGTGGTTTTAACCAGCGCGGCGACCTGTTCGTTCACAACGCCGGGCTGCAGGGTTTCCAGTTCTTTCAGTACACTATCCGCCGTACCTTCGCCAATTTGTGCCAGCGCATATATGGCTTTATTTTGCTGGGTATCCAGTGGGTCAAAATGTGAGGGGATGTGCAGTGGTTTATATTCTTCCCTGAATTCTTCGTCGCTTAATGTCATCGTCGTAAAGCTTATAGTAACACTAAACAAACGTTATGAAAGTTTGTGTGATATTTTTAGCTTAAATCCAAAACAATAAACGCGGGCTTGCGGCCCGCGTTCTGTTTTCTTATAGAAAAATAGTTTTTAAACTGTTGAAGGGCTTCTGATAATGCCAAGCAAAAATGAAATTACGGCAATTACCAATAAAGCATGAATTAAACCTGTTGCCGAATAGGCAAACACACTGATCGCCCATCCTATTATCAGGATAACTGCGATGATATACAATAATGATCTCATAGTTTGATGTATTTAGTTTGTTATATATAACACTTTAAAAATCGTGCCATAATTCAATCTTTATTGAAAAATATTATTTATATTGAAAGTAAATTAATTTTATCGAAATAAGGATTATGGCATCTCTCTTGCTATATCTTGATGCTGCACTTAACGCTACATATGAAACCATTCTTTATTACTATAGCTAAAAATTTAACTCTTCTTATAATACCGGACAGTGATGCCCATGCAGACGGTCACCCGGTGTTAACCTATACTTATAGTATTTATCGCCGCGATAAATCAACTTTAGGCAAGCTTAACCAGCCTGATAAGCTTTTGCAGGTAAATAAAAAGAATAATCCCGATTACCTGGGGTATATTACTTTTGAGCAACCCGGAAAAGTTTTTAGTTACGTTGCCGACGGCGAAAATGAGCTATCGCCCGATGAGGTACTGGAAGTGATTGAGGAGATCAATCATTTCAGGGATACGCCGCAATTGTGGATTATTTAAATTATGTATAAACGCGGACAAACGCGAATGCGCTAAATGATTTTTAGCGCATTCGTGTTTTGTGGGAAATAGCAGAGCGTAATGCTTATTTCTTAGTTGGAGGTATCAACTGCATAAAAGTTACAATGCTGCTGGCCTCATATGATTGAATATCGCCGGTTGGGGTAGGCACGGCGTAATTACGATAAGTAAGGTTCCTGCCATCGCGGTTTTTCCAGCCGGTGTTAACGTTGGTTTGGATCCAGCTCAGGTATTGACTCTGGGCACCCTCGTTGATCAGTTGCACTATATATTGCGCGAAAATAGCTTTCAGAACACCCTGTTCGTTAAAATCCCCTTCGGCAGGTAATATACCGTTGGTGCACATATTGTTTTTTACATAATCGGCATATAGTTTGGCGTCGTTAAGGTAAGCTGCATCGTTGGTTTGTTTGTATAAGGCCATGGCTGCACCAATAGCGGTACCAGAATTATAGGTATAGTCCTGACCACCCGGAGGGTTGTTGCCTATTTTGTTATCGTTCACTTTGCCCGATGCATCCACCAAATTAGTTTTCGACCAGGCATAGATAGACTTGGCCTTATTAAGATAAGAGACATCCTTAGTGATATTATACAATTTCATAGCTGCTATAACGGTAGGGAAGTTGATACATGAGTTTTTTCCGCTGTGCTGAAAATCCCAGAACATGCCGCCATCTATAGGGTCATATGATCCGTTCCAAACCCTGTCGAACCCTGCTTTTGCCTTTTCAAGATAGGTAGCATTGCCTGTAAGCTGGTTGGCGCGGGCCAGTGCAATAACCCACCACATCATATCGTCGTAAATAAACCAAACGGTAGTGTTGTTCCAGTTGTAGCCGTCGTAATGATTGTAGTTGCCCTGATATATGTCGGCTATTTTGGTAAGCTGGGTGGGAGCTTTGGTTCGTTCATATACGTTCATGGCCATGTCCCAGTAAATGGCTTGTGTCCAGATGGCAGCTACGCCCCCTTTTTTTGTGGTGCTGAAGTATAGTTTATTGTTTGGATCGTAAAAGGCATTATTAAAGGCTGCGTAAGCAAGATCGGCATCGGCGCTGCTAAAGCCGGTACTGTTATCGGTTGGGGTAGTCGTATTCGTATCAGGCTTCGATGCAGCGGGTGTAACTTCTTTGCCCTTACCGCAGCTTACCATGGTAATAAACAAACTCAGGGCTAAAAAGCAGATTGGTTTTTTCATAATTATAAATGTTGGTTGATAACGGGTTTGGCTATAGTTGGTGGTGTAATAAGGTTTTTAATTACTGGTTAATTGATCGCCGGCGAAGCAATTATAGGCTAAAAAATGTATGTTGACTAAGGTTTTAACCAACAAAAAATCGTTAACCCAATTTTTAACCGTGATTTTAACCGGGGGAGTAATGTGGCGAAAAATAAGATTGTATCTACCCTTGTGCAGGTTTACGCTTTGCTGCAGCCGCTTTACTTCCCTTTTTCTCTGGCGACGGTACAGGTACCGGCGTGTTGTTAGCCGGAGGATGCTGACGCTGATGTCCGTGCACCAGTCGCTCGTGCATAAAATGGGTGAGCTTGTGGTGAAAAGGTACCAATACAGAAGCCAGGCATACCAGGATCACCAGTTCAAGTACGGGTAAATGGTTACTGATGCGTTGCACAAAAGGATGAATAAACAGGGTAAGAAACTCAAATGCCAGTAAAAGTGCCAATACACTCATAAATTCTATCACCTTGCGATGGGTTCGGCTTTTGCTTAGGAGCAATACAATCAGGAAAAACGTGGGGATAAACACAGCGATGCCTACCATTTGCAGATTAACAATGCGCGCTTCTTCTTCGCGGTGCTTCTCTTCGGCAATTTCTTCCTGCCGGGCGGCCTCGTTAAAGCTCAGCGTTTGGATCTGCCTTATTTTTTCGGCATTAAACATACTGTCTTTTGCGGCTATGGAGGTTTTTAGATATTGCAGCTCGAGATGATCGTTTTTGCCGCGATAGGCACCGGTAAGCAGGTTGCCGGCATGAAAAATCCCTTCAGGATATAACGCGGCTTTTGCGGCATTAAGGGCCAGCGTTGCATAATAGATACTTGAATCGGCCATGCCTTTTTGCTTATAGAGTTGCGCTACGCTGTTATAGCTGTCGGCAAGGCTGTTTTGGTCGTTTACTTTTGCAGCATAACTTATACTCACCCGGTAATAATCAAGCGCCAGGGCGGTGTGCCCCATTTTATAGTTGATATCGCCTAAAATGGATAAGGTGTTTGGCATGGTAGCCGTATCTTTTAACGTCTGCTTTATGGTGTAAGCCTGCATCTCATAGTTTAAAGCTGAATCAACCTTGTTAAGCTTGATGTAACAGTTGCCGATATTGGCCAGGATAATTCCCAGGCGTGCTGTTTCATGCAGTTCTTCGGCAACAGCTTTAGCCTTAAAATGGTAGGATAAAGCTTTTACATTATCCAATTGGTCGGAATAAACAATGCCTATGTCGCTCAAACTTTTTAAAATACCCAGACGGTCGTTAATTTCTTCGCGTATTTTTAGTGAGTTGAGTAAAAAAGAAAGGGCCTGGTCATATTTGCCATTTTTCCATAAAACCACACCCAGGCGGTTCATGCAATCGGCCTCGCCTTTTTTGAACGAAAATTTGCGGGCCAGCTCAAGCCCCTGCTGCGCATAAATCAGCGCGCTATCTGGCCGGGTAGCCTGCAATTGTAAACTTAACCGGCGTAAAGGTTCAACACCTGCGGTATCATTTTTATGCCGGGCCGCTTGTATCTTTAATTGGTTTAGTACGTTTTTTTGAGCATAGGTATCCGGGGCGATGCCGGTTAAAAGGCATAAGCAAACCATTCCCTTTAGTATGTGGTTTAGCATAAATTATAAAATAAAACAAAGTCCCCATCTTAGGAAGGGGATAGATATACAGGGCAATGGTACCAGCCGGATAAAACAGTTATTAACTATCTATCGATGGTTCTTCAGTTGCATCATCCGGGTCGGGCGAAGCTACAAATCCCTCGGCGGCTTCATCTTCGGGCTCAGCGCCTGTTTCATTATCAGCAAATCCCATTGAAGTATTTTTGTCCCTAAAACCCATAGAGGTGTTTTTGTCGAATGCTTTGGTTGATGTACTCATGGCTTTAATGTTTAAAAATCAGTTTGAGTTCAGTTAATTGCTAAGCGAGCAGTATATAAATATACATTTATATTTTGCTGATGGTCAAATATTTACGCATTATGTGAAATGCTGTGCTATTTTATGCGGGGTATTTGCCCGTTTAGCTGAATGTTGTAAAATGAGACTGAAAAAAGATGAAGGAATCAGCTCATACAGGAGGAGGAATGAAAGTGAAGAAATAAGTTTGTTTACATTTGCGATAAGGCTTTTTTTCGATGAAGTAAGGCCTCTTTTACATATTCCCCGTGGTTTTTATGCCAGCTGGTTATTTCGGCCGGATCAACAAATTTTATTTCGAGGCTTTCTATGGATGTTTCGATATTGCCGCTAACGTATTTGCATAAATAAAGCACTACTACCGAACTATGAGGCTGCTGAAATTGCCCGGCGGGGATAGCGAAGAATTTAATGATCTCAACCGGTTCAACAATTAGCCGGGCCTCTTCCCAAAACTCACGTTTCATGGCTGTTTCCGGGTCTTCGCCAACGTCGACCCAACCGCCGGGCAATCCCCATAAAAAATCGTCGCTGCGGTGTTCAACCAGCAGGCGGCCATTGTCATCAAACAAGATACCGTTAACGCCTACTTTGGGTGTGGCATATCCCAGATCGTTACGAAAGCGTTCTTTTAAAACTTCGGTTTCCAGGCCGGTAAATTCGCTGTACTCCTGTGTGGCTATATCAAGCAGCTTTTGATAGCGCTCCATATCGAAAGGGCTTTTGGTATACCTGATCCCGGTTTGCGCCAAGGCATAGATGTTTTCGAGCAGATCGATATAGTTCTTTTTCATATGATGCCTGCAATATAATTAACAGCTGATATAACCGGGGTAAAGAAATTATAAAATCTTTGTTTAAAGATGTTTGTAAAGGGGAAATTTGTAATTTAAATATGAGGAATATTTCTACTGTTTGATTCTTGATGAAGTTGGATTCATAGATGTACGAGTTCGAATCTCGTCGGGAGCACACCTTAAAGATACCCAGGTGCTTCATAAATGTTAATTCTTGCCTCTTGAGAGTTCGAGTCTCTCTTCGGCCTCACAAAACTCCATTGCCATTTATATTACTGATCCTTTTTTGTACTAAATAATTTACCGATAGTTCTATTGAGCTTTTCAATTAAGTTAGGCCGAGGTTGTACGGAGTCGAAAAAGCCTGCGCTAAATTTTATATCGTTGTTTTCGTTTAATAACTTTCCCGCAAATCCAACAGGATCAAAGTTTTTCGAGGGCTTGATCAGGCCATTGAAGGCAATTTTGATCTGTTCGGGAGTCATAGCTAATTGGTCAGTATTAATATTAGCAAGTTCTAAGGCTCCAATGTAACCAAAGTCTCCCATTTTAAAACTATATCCATTCCATTTGCCTTGACATTGTTCCCACAACCCAAATTCGCTGTTGTCGATAATTATCGCTTTATGAACTGTATCTATTATTAAGGTCACAAATACTTTGTCTTCTTCTTCTTTTGGCAGTGGATACTCTTTTTTATGTAATAAAATATCCACAACAGCTTCTCCAAAGTTTAATATACCAGCTAAAGAAACATTTCCTAATTGAGTTGTATGTGTTGCAATTGGTGTTATAATTATTATGGTATTGCCAAATTCGCCAACTTTATCATTAATTACCTCATCTGCCGTGTTTATTAATAGAGGAAATTGCTTTTGCTGTGAAATATAATCGATATTTAAAATCTGTTCGATATCATACATTTTGTTGTAAAGTAAATTTACTGACCAATTTTTCCATTTGCCTTGAAGGTTCTTTAAGTAAAAACTGGTTGCTGATGTTGTGCCGAATTCTAA
Organism: Mucilaginibacter rubeus; assembly: GCF_014643835.1. Lineage (GTDB taxonomy): Bacteria > Bacteroidota > Bacteroidia > Sphingobacteriales > Sphingobacteriaceae > Mucilaginibacter > Mucilaginibacter rubeus. Next base: position 826,770 of record NZ_BMKD01000003.1, read on the forward strand.
ACTCCAGAAATAGAGTGTCTTTTTATCGATATTAACAATTACAAATCCTTCTACCCAAACTTCATCCAGGAATACAGTCACCACCTTACACGATCTTACAAAATTTATAAAGCGCTTTTCTCCAAGATAAAGATCAGAGGTTATACAATTAGCTCTCCAATGGTTATAATAAATAGTTTGCAGGGAGTTTTCAATAAGTATATAATTTGCTCTTTGACCCATTTATGATTGGTACAGTTTATATAAAGCTACAGTTTTCTGGTAATCCTTTATAAAAGAATGCATCATTTTCTGTCGCATTCGCCCTATCATTTGTCGCATCTGAACCGCAGGTATTATAGGCTTATTATGGAGATTTGTATCATCACAAAAACAATAAGTTAAACATCAAATTAAAATCCTTATGAGAAAGATAATCGTTTTAACATTCATGAGTTTAGATAGCGTAATGCAGGCACCGGGCGGCCCGGAAGAAGATCAATCAGGCAGTTTTAAATATGGCGGCTGGTCGGCACCTTTTATGGATGAGGTTTCTGGTAAACTCATGCAGCAGCAGATGGAAGCCACAGACATTCTGCTGGGCCGGAAAACGTTCGACATTTTTGAGGAGTATTGGCCTAAGCATGCAGATTATTGGCCTGGTATTAATGAGGTAACAAAATATGTGCTATCCAATACAAAGGATAAATCCGATTGGAACAACAGCGTGTTCCTTACAAGTGTAGATGATATTAAAAAACTGAAAGATTCAGAAGGTTCGGACATCAAAGTCTGGGGCAGCGGGGAACTGGTTAAGCTGTTACTGAAACATGACCTGGTAGACGAGCTTTGGCTTAAAATATACCCGGTACTGCTTGGCAAAGGAAAAACCATATTCAGTGAGGACACCGTGCCTACTACTTTGGAGGTAACAGAAAGCACCGTTACACCAAGCGGAGTGATCTTTGTTAATTACAAACGCGCCGGGGAGGTTAAGACCGGTAATATGGGAGCTTAAAAGATTTTGGAGGCAGTTGCTCATTCCCCAAAAAGGATCCGCGTCATTTCCTCATAATTATTCAGGAAATGTTTGGTAACCATATAATGCTCCGTTTCTTCGTAACGAATCTGTTTTATGCCCGAATCGTCTAACTGGTAAATGGTCGCACCCGGGTAGGCTAATAAAATGGGGGAGTGGGTGGCTATAATGAACTGTGAGTTTTCATTCACGAGCGTATTGATGAGCGAGAGTGCCGCCATCTGCCTGTTTGGCGATAATGCGGCCTCTGGCTCATCAAATATGTAAAGCCCGTTGCCGGTAAGCCTATTGGTTAGCGTAGCCATGAACGATTCGCCGTGTGAGCATTCATGAAGCGACCTTACTCCGTATTGCCGTTCAAACCTGCCTTTGTCGTTTTCATAAACATTTTCCATATAGGTGGCTACGTTATAAAAGCTTTCGGCCCGAAGAAAGAAATGATCGGTTGGCTTTTTGTAGCTTTTTATACCGGTTAAATAATTGAAAAGTTGCGACGAATTATTATGCGTTTGAAACTGCGCGTTTTTTGAGCCTCCCTCGATACTGAAACCCATATGCAAAGCGATGGCCTCTACCAGCGTTGATTTCCCCGAACCATTTTCGCCAATGATAAAAGTAACATCGCGATGGAACTTTAATGACTTTAGGCTTCTGATGGAAGGGATGTGAAATGGATAGGCATCAAAAGATGGTACCGTATCGCGTTTCAGTTGAATCTCCTGAAGAAAAGGTTTAGCTTCCATGTGTGATAAAAATAGTGATTGGGATATATGTAGACACAGTCTATATGCATACGGATAATGAAGTCAAGAATTCGGATCTCTACTATGGCACAAAAGCACTATATTACTCTATATTGTTTATAACTAAGCTCGATGTTGAAAAATACAGGCTAAAAATAGTCACAGCTCTTGTTACCTTTATAACGCCCAAGGGGGTCGCAATGATCAGGCCGCGGGGAAACGATTAAAGTTAAGCAATTTCTTGGTCAGAAGCAAGGCAATAATGGCTAAGTTCAGGTAATACTGATGCGCCGCGATGCTGTGTGAAGCTTCATTCGTTAAGATGTGTTTAGCAATCATAGTAATTATGTGTTTAAAAATGCTCCGCTGGAAACAGTAAAACCGAAGGGGTCTCTAAGCAGAAACTCGAAGTCCGGGAGGTGAAAATGGTTCAGTCAAACCGTAAAATGACCCGGAGGATTTTATTAGAACGCTGGTAAGATCTGTAAGTGCCGACAGAATTTTTTGTTGGCCAAGTGTGGAAAAGGTAGGAAGGGGTGCAAGTCCCCGGTGATCGGAGCGGTCATTTACCTCGCAGTGCTCAGACATTGTGCGTTAGCCGGAAAATGAAGACTGATGGTATTTTCCGGCTAACGTCCCATTAAAAGAACAACTCATGTCATTCGATCCCATTATATGGTCAGAATTTGAAGTAAAGGCAAGAGAATCTTCCCCGAAAAAGTATGTTCATTTCGATAGGCCGATCAATATCGAACCAGCTCTCATACAACTTAAAGCCCTACTGCAAGACATTTCCGGCCGTGGTATCGCTAAACACTCCTTTCTTCCTTTTTTAAAAGTTATCATCAAAACGCCTCGTTTTCGCTATGAAGATGAATTGGGTAAGTACGCTCTTAAAACCAAAGAGCGGCCCATTTCATTTGCTGCACATTTTGATGCGCTCATTATCGGCTATTTTGACCTGTTGCTAAAAAGACGTTATCAGACTTACATACGCGCGGGCGGATTTTCTGAAAGTATACTGGCTTATAGGGATGATTTAGACGGGAACTGCAATATTCAGTTCGCTAAGGAAATCTTTGACCAGATCTCCAACCATTCGAAGCCAAACGAACTATACTCAGCTATTGGTTTCGATATCAAAGGCTATTTTGATACTATTCCGCACGAAGAATTGAAAAGGCATTGGTGTACCGTGCTGGGCGGGTCGCAATTAGACGCCAATACATTTGCTGTTTTCAAAGCGTTGACAGCCTATAGCTATACTTATGCTGATTCTTTGAAAAAGCATTTTAACTATGGTCGAGTGCCCAAAGGTAAATGCCTCTTGGATATGATACCAGTAGCAATGACCGTTGGCAAGAGCAGGCACGATGCGTTTGATTATTTACGGAGCAGGAACCTTATTGTCAGAAATCAAGCAGTATTAAAAATCGATGATGCCAATCATCCATTGGGTATCGGATCATTGTCGATCGGCATTCCGCAAGGTTCGCCGATCAGTGCGACCCTATCCAATGTTTACCTGCTACAATTTGATCTGCATATGAGCAATCTTTGCCGTAATATGAATAGTTTCTACCGACGTTATTGTGACGATATCCTAATCGTTTGCAAAACTAAGGATAAGGTTTATCTACATAACAAACTATGTGAGCAGATTCGATTTCATGGTTTGACAATACAATCGAAAAAGACGGAGATTATCGACTTTCGTTTTGTAAAAAAAGAACTCCGGTCATTCGATGGCGCATTAGGGGCTTTACGTGAAAAAAATAAAAAACTACAATACCTGGGATTTGAATTTGACGGACAACGGGTTTATATCAGGCCTGGAAGTTTATCCGCTTATTTCAGGAAAATGAAAGCGGGTATTCGTAATACTCTCATAAAAGCCTATGGTAAGCATTCCAATGGTCCAAAGCTGTTGACAAAGGGCCTATTTGATAAATACAGCCATGTTGGCCGCAATAATTTCGTAACGTATGCTTATCGCGCCGCATCAATCAGTTACGGGCGGGGAGTTAGAGCGAAACAGGGATTTAACTCACCTGAGATTAAAAAACAACTTTCCAGGCATTTCCGCATCCTGCAAAGTGAGATCAAAAAGGAAAATGAGCAGCGCTATGCACTTAAGCAAAAGGAAATTCTACACAAGATCCCAAAAGGAAAAAAAAGGAAAATTCCGGTAAAAAGAGTTTTGTGATGGTTTGTAAAACATTTTCTCTCAAGCCACTATTCTTAACTACGGATATTGTGCGTATAGTACTCCGCTCTCGTAGGCGTGCCCACTTATGGGTATTATGCTAAGCCGATATGGTTGTCTTTCGTGAAGATTACCTAAAAGCGAGCCACAAGCGGAGACGCCTGCGGCCTGTGATCAGGAACTTTAATTGTCTGTAAATGTAAGTTCTAATTTTAGCTTCAAACTCCCCCTTTAGGGGGCCGGGGGGCGTCTAGTCCTCCGGCTTTTCCTTAGCATCAGCCATCCGCACTATCCTCGGCTGAAAGCTCGCCAGTACATCAACCAGATCATGTTGGGCGGCCATCACGGCATGGATATCCTTGTACACCATCGGGGCTTCGTCAAGGTCACTTCCCATCAGGGTGATGCGTTTATCTACCAGGTTAGCGGCAACCGCTTTTGGATCCACGGTTTTAAAGGCGGCGCTTCGACTCATTAAACGGCCTGCACCATGCGATGCCGAGTTGATGGATGCAGCATCACCCTTACCACGTACCACAAACCCAGGTGTGCTCATGCTGCCGGGAATGATCCCAAGTACACCTTCACCTGCCGGTGTTGCGCCTTTTCGGTGAACCATTACTTCGGTACCATCGGCAAGCTGCTCTTTCCAGGCAAAGTTGTGGTGATTTTCTATCATCATTACCGGTTTAAGGTTAAGCGCACGTGCTATTTTATTATGGATCTCGTGGTGGTTGGCACTGGCATAATCGCCGGCAAGGTTCATGGCAATCCAGTATTCCTGCCCCTCGTCATTATCTAAATTTAACCATGCCAAATGTTTGGCTTCATGCGGAAGCTTGGTTTTGCTCATAGCAATTTTTGAGTAATGATCGGCAATGCTCCCACCAAACCCGCGTGAGCCCGAGTGCGATAACAAAGCCAGGTAACTACCTGTCGGGATGCCTTCGAGGGTATCTTCGGCAACGGTAAGCTCACCCCATTCAACAAAGTGGTTGCCGGTACCTGAAGTTCCCAATTGGGCATAAGCCTTATTCTTCAGGTTCCGGATTGTCTTGGTTTCGCTCCATACAGGGCTGTCGAACAGCGAGGTATCAAAATGCGTTTTGGTAACCCCGCCAATCCCAAAGTTGGTATGATCAAGCAAAAGGCCTTTAAGCATGTCGGTTTCGGTATCAACTACACCGGCAGGCAAATCAAAAATGCTCAGGCACATGCGGCAGGCAATATCTACCCCAACGGCAAAGGGGATGATGGTATTGGCAGTTGTAGCCAGTACGCCTCCAATAGGCAAGCCGTAACCCTGGTGCGCATCGGGCATTAAAGCGCCTGCTACGGCTATGGGTAATTTAACCGCGGTTTTCATCTGCGCAAGCGCACCCACTTCAATATGCTCAAGGCCGTAAACCGGGAAATCGGCAATTTCCTGTTTCAGGGCAAAATTGGTTCGCGGCTGTTTCAAAAATTTTCCTTCTTTTCGTAAGTCGATTACCGCTTCGGCCAGGTTCTTGAACTTACCGCCTTTTTTAAGGGCGTAAGGCATCGGGTCGTCAATAAGGGCTTCCAGGTTGGCCAGGATCTGCTCCTTATCCATTACACCGTGTTTTAACAGGCCATTGGCCACACGGCTAAAGTTCTCTAATATCTTTACGTCGTTAATACCTAATGAGGTTAATTCGTTGTTGCTTATTTTTATCTTTTCCATAGCGCTCCTGAACCTCCGCCAATTGGCGGAGGGGTTTCTTAATTAGCTGCTTTTGTTATTTAACGATACAAAGTAAAATTGCAACTGCGCAATGTATTTGCGCAGTAAAAAATAATTTAATAATATTATAAAAAAAATGAGGAGTTGGTATTTAATCCGCTATTCATTATTAAGACCGTCATTGCGAGGTACGAAGCAATCCCCAATAGGTAGAGCAGCTATGCAGATCTCCCTGTAAAGTTTGGGATTGCTTCGTACCTCGCAATGACGGGTGTTGACAAACATCCTAAATCCCAATCAAAATATGCCTGTAAACCGCAATGCCCTTATCCGTTACCGAACCATCGACAGTTGCCTGCAAAACCGCCGCAGGCAATGGACGCTTGACGACCTGATTGAAGCCTGCTCCGAAGCTTTGTACGAATACCAGGGGATAGACAGCGGGGTAAGCCGCCGCACCGTACAGGCCGATATTGAAATGATGCGCAGTAATAAGTTGGGGTACGAAGCGCCTATTGTAGTGGTTGATAAAAAGTATTACACCTACTCCGACAAAAATTACAGCATCAATAACATCCCCCTCAATAACCAGGACATGCAGGTGCTTAGCGAGGTAGCCGGTTTGCTGGGCCAGTTTAAAGGCCTGGGGCATTTTGCCGACCTTAACGAAATGGTAACCAAACTGGAAGACAAGATCTACAGCCAGAAAACACGCAGTGTGCCGGTAGTTGATTTTGAAAAGAACGATAACTTGAAGGGATTGGAATGGATTGAGATTATCCGCAAGGCTATTGTAAGCAAGAATACGTTGTGTGTTAGCTATCAGTCATTCAAAGCAAGGGAGGCCAGTACATTTTGCTTCAGCGCTTATTTGCTGAAGGAGTACCGTAACCGCTGGTTTATGCTGGGAGTAAAGAATGTAGGAAATAAACAATTGCTTACACTGGCGCTTGACAGGATTCAGACTGTCGAAGTACACGCTGATAATTATATTGAAAATACACAGGTTAACCTGGCTACTTATTATAATGATGTATTAGGCGTAACTAAATCCGCGGGACAGCGCGATGTTGAGGTTACTTTTTGGGTAGATGATAAAAACGCTCCTTATGTTGTTACGAAACCTTTACATCACACCCAAAAGATACTGCAGGTTACAGTAGATGGGACAATATTCAGCATAAAAGTGGTTTTGAATTTTGAGCTTGAACGGGAATTGCTCGGTTTCGGGCCTAAACTGAAAGTGCTTGGTCCGCGGATTCTGGTTAAGCAAATGAAGGATCTGTACCGAAAATCACTGGAGCATTATGCTGGGGATAGCCCCATCCCGCAAGGAGGTAATTTGAGCAGGTTGTTAAATTCGTGACATAAAGCATTTATATTAGCATTAATGATAAGCGAAAAAGAAACGACCAGCTTAAGCAAATTTTTAAGCCTGGTATTACGTCATCAGCCCGAAGCAATAAATATTAAACTTGATGAGCAGGGCTGGGTAGCCGTTGACGAGTTGCTGCTGAAAGCGGCTGCACATGGTAAAGCCATAACTCTTGAAATACTAAACCACATAGTTGAAACTAACGCCAAAAAGCGTTTCGCATTTGATGGTGCCAGGCAGAAGATCCGCGCCAGCCAGGGGCATTCGGTTGAGGTTGAGCTGGGTTATGAAGCACAAATACCACCGGATGTGCTATATCACGGTACAGGGAGCCAGTCGGTTGAGGCGATTTTGCAAACCGGGCTCGAAAAGCGGAGCCGGCAGCACGTACACCTGAGCCGCGATCTTGAAACGGCCGTTAAAGTTGGTCAACGCCATGGTAAACCTGTGGTGTTAACCGTTGCGGCGGGTGAAATGCACCGGCTGGGTCATAAATTCTACCTGTCAGAAAACAAGGTGTGGCTTACCGATTTTGTACCGACAGATTTTATCGGAAAATATTCCTCTTAACCTATCGATGACAACTTAAAAAATGGGTGTCATACTGAGCCCGTCGAAGTATGGCGGACAGGGCCTCTCTGCACACGAGTCTTCGACAGGCTCAGACTGACAGGCCCTCTTTGTCATCTAACCTTCAGAGTCCATGGATTTAATCACGCAGGATAAATCGGAAATCGAACATCCGAATTCCGAAATTGGAAAATGACATTTTTTTGACTTTTGTACCAAACTAGTCGAAACTTTATTTTAAAAAACGCTTGCAGGTTAAGTAGCAAACCTGTTACATTTAGGAAATTATAAACTGAAATGCCAAAACACATCCTAATTATTTACGTATTAGTTGCCTGTTGTATCCTGGTTATTATGGTCAACTCATTTGTTAAAAACAGGTTAAACAAAAAAGCAGAAGACCGGCGGATCCTGAAATCCGTTAACCGTTCTTAACTATTTTTCAAACCCATTAAGAAGGCCGGCCCGGTGATCAAAACGGGGCCGGCTCTGCAAAGCATCGAGATCTCCTGATGCTTATATGTAATGTTTATCGCCCGTCGTTTTTTTGAAGTTTAAACAAGCCGGTATTAAAATATACGTTGAGGAAAATATTTTTCGCTAAGACGCAAAGATTTTTTTGCCTTTGCGTCTCAGTACGCTTATTTAATCGCGGCCGTTTGCTATTCTGCTAAAATCCATCAAAAACAAAAGTTTCGTTTACAAGCGGTTTCCTTGGCAGCATTTCAGGTCGGATACTGGCCTGGTACACAAATGAGGCTACGATGATGGCGGCCTGTTTCAGATCGTCTATCATCAGGTGGTCGTAGTCGTCCATATTGCTGTGATGTGTGCGGGTTTCATAATCAATAGGGTCTTGCACAAACTGGAAACCCGGTATGCCAGCCCAATCAAACGCCAGGTGATCGGTTGACCCGGTATTGGCCATAGTTACCGTTGTGGCGCCAAGGTCATTAAAGGGTTTTAGCCACTGTTCAAATATCGGTTTCATTTTTTCGTTGTTTTGCGCAAAAATCCCCCTGATTTTTCCGGTACCATTATCCAGGTTAAAATAGGCCGATACTTTAGCCTGCTCGGGCTTTACAGTAAATTTAACGCCATCCCTGAAATGTTTTTTAACGTAACCGAATGAACCCAGCAAACCCTGCTCTTCGCCACTCCACAGTGCAATGCGGATGGTGCGTTTAGGTTTAAGCCCAAGTGAATCGAGCAGGCGAACGGCCTCCAGCATCACAATACAGCCCGCGGCATTGTCTGTTGCACCGGTAGCTGCCTGCCACGAATCAAGATGGCCGCCCAGCATCACCAGCTGCGATTTTAGTTTGGGATCGGTACCGGGGATTTCGCCTACTACGTTGTAGCCGTTTGTATCTTCGGTAGATGTTTTGCCTGTAAAACTCATGGCCAGCTCAACTTTCTGACCCGATTGGATCAGCCGTTTGATCTTTTGCCCGTCCTCTGAAGCCATGCTAACTTGCGGTACAGTTTCCGGATCAGTTAATTTATAGCCGTAGCGACCTTGCACAAAAACGGTTCCGTTAACATTACCGCGGCCCGCGCTAATGAATGCCAGAGCACCGGCGTTTTTCAATATGCGGTCTGCTGTTTTAAAGATCTTCAGGTATTTGGTAGTATACATGTCGATCATGGAGCGGGACACCATATAAGTATCCTTCAGGTTGGCTAACGCGGTGTCGGCCAGTCTTTCAGCCGATGGCTCAAAGTCCTTTTTATAATCAGCCGCATCACCGGTAACCAGCACAAATTTGCCTTTAAACCCGGTAGCGTGACTATTCAGATAAGTAGTATCTATAGCCTGTGCCGATGTAATTACCATAACTTCACCTTGCAGCAGGCCGTTACTGCCCGGACTCCAGGGATTAGGGTAAGCCCTGATCTGTGCATTATAGGGTGCGCGCATCATCATGCTGAAATCCTGCACTTCCCATTGTTTGCCAAAAGTGCCCCAGGGCTCGGTAGCTGTATTGGTCATTCCCCATTTTTTCATGGTGGCAACCGCCCAACTTGCTGCCCGGGCATAACCCGGTGAGTTGGTTAACCGCGGACCGGATACATCGGTTAAATAATGCGCTATCTGCGGAATTTGTGAGCTGCTAAGTTCTGCCTTACGGATACGGCCGAAAGCCGCGGTATCAATAACTTCCTGCTGGGCGTAACTGCCGGTGCCGGCAAACAACAACGCGCCGAAAATAAAATTACGTTTTATATATTTCATAGTGAGGGTTTTAGATTTGAATATAGAGCTTTTAGTTTGAAAAATATAAATATGAGAGGGTAAAACCCGAACTAAGCCGTGGCTTTAACACAATAAAACATTGGTAATACGGCTGATATTCATTAAATAACGTAAAAACCGCATCCCGAAAGCGTATAAACACTATGTTACCCGGGTGTTTTTATCGTCAATTTTATCTTCTCTAATTAAAGCCATTTAACCCGGAGGCTATTTGCAGTTTTCTGAATCAGCAAATAGCTTGAAGCAATAGTATTTATAGTGTTCGGACCGCCTGTATATGGCTTTAAATGTTTGTGAACCAACAATCAAATTATATAAACTTAAAACTACAACCTATGTCTTTTTTATCAAAAATGTGGGATCACGTAAAATCCCTGTTCCATAACGCTTCAGACGTTGTACATGAAATCATTACCGTAGCCGACAAAGTTGCTAACGGACTCAAAAACCTTGAAGCAAGCCAGGCTGGCCAGTTTTTGGAAACGACACTGGAAACCCTGGTGCCGGCATCAGCAGTAATTGTGAATGGCATTAAATTATGGCTGCCCAAAGTGGTTACAGATTTAAACTGGGCTGTACAGGAAGATGGTAAAACAGATGCGCAAAAAATAGCCGACGCGGTGGCTTATTTAGCAAAACTGAAAGGCGCCAATCCCGATGCTTATGCCAGCCAGCTGAACACGTTAAATGCACTGATCCAAAAATGGATGTCGGACCAGCAGGGTGCCGGGCTCAACATTCAGCAGGCCCTCACCATTAGCCAGGTAAACCATAATCCCGACCTGGTTTCGGCCCAATGATATTAAATTGCTGAGTACTGCACGCCAGGGGCCCCATCATGAAACAAATGATGTGGCCTTCTTTTTTATAATTATTTTATTGATATGACTGGTCTTTCTTTTAGAGTTTAAGAGCGCTTCGCCTGTATGTAACAATATGCTATCATGTTCAATTTAGTTTGTTTTATTAAGCCTCATAATAAGATATTTATAATGTTGAGTTGGAGCCGGTTTCCTGCCGACCTCACGTTTGTGAATTTTTTTATTGAAGATAAAATGATGAAACGGATATTGTTTTGTTTACTTATGCTGATGACTTGTTTAGGAAGCAAGGAAGTACGCGCGCAGTCACTAAATGGTAATTTGCCGCGGTTACTCATCAGGCTGGATGATATCGGCATGAACCATTCTGTAAATATGGCTTTGCTTAAGGCTGCTCAAACAGGCATGCCGCTTTCGGCTTCGGTGCAGTTTGCGTGCCCGTGGTATCAGGAAGCAGTTGAAATACTAAAGCAGTATCCTAATGTTACGGTTGGGGTTCATCTTACATTGACCTCCGAATGGAAAAATTATCGCTGGGGGCCTGTTACCGGCCGTACGGCTGTTCCGAGCCTGGTTGATTCAAACGGGTATTTTCCGCAATCAACGCGGGCGTTTGCTAAAAGCGGCTATAAACTTAGCGAAATTGAAACCGAGTTGTCGGCCCAGATTGAAAGGGCGCAGGCATCAGGATTAAAAATAACCTATATCGATCCGCATATGGGCATAGCGCTTTCAACACCCGAATTGCGTGCCCTTACCGAAAAACTGGCTCGTAAATATAACCTGGCTATATCAACCCTAAGCAGTGTAACTTATTTCGGCGAAACCTATAAAGAAATGTGGGGTGAGCCTATCGCTACAAAAAAAGAAGCGTTTTTAGTTTACATAAGCAAGCTAAATCCCTATAAGCCCAATATGATGGTGCTGCATACCGCTACCCCGAGCCCCGAGATGGATGTACTGGTTGATATGAACAGTAACATGATGAACTCAAAAGAGGGTAAGCCCCTTACCAGTTTGCACCGCCAAACCGAACTTAATGCCTTGCTCTCGCCCGAGTTTGCAGCAATGAAGGGTAAAAAGTTTCAGCTGATCAATTATCAGCAACTGCTTGCCGGTAAGGACATTAGCTCACTTAAAGCTGCAGATAATAAATAAGCCCCTATTTTTTTGAAGTAGCAACTACAACAATACCGCCTATAACTAATAATCCGCCCAGGTAGGGCGGCCAGTTAACAGTTTTTTCCCTGTCGGCCGATACCTGTATAGGGCCGGCATCAATGATCTTTTCTTTTTTGGTGTAAGTAAAGCCTGTCCAGATGAGCATGGCCGCACCTACAATAATGAGTACAATCCCTATGGCTTTGTTCATGGTTATATAATTTGGTTATCTATAATAAATAGCGTTTAGTTACTATTTGTTTTGCGCTTGTCGTTCAGATTGGCATATTAAGTTTTTTTGCTTTCAACTTTTCTTTAGATTAGAAGCCTGGATCCGGGGTGAATGGTTTTCCAATAACATCCTGAAAATTAATTACCGTAGATGCAAGATGATCTGATACTGGAAACCATATCGGTTACTAAAAACTTTTTTGGGGATAAGTCTTCGGGGGTTAATAACGTTACCATTTTTATTCCGAAAGGAAAGATAACAGCGATAGTAGGTGAAAGCGGCAGCGGGAAAACCACTTTGCTTAATCTGTTATATGGTACCCTGGAGCCCGACCATGGCGAGGTGTTTTTTAAGGAAGAGCAGGTATTAAGCAGGCAAAAAGGTATTCAGCATGCCCACAAGGTTATGAGGATGGTAGCGCAGCACGATAACGATCTTGATCCGCGAATATCGGTATGGGACACTATATGTGAAGGTTTGCCTGCCGAAGATCAAAGTCAGGCTATCCATCATGTTACCGAAGCCTTGAACCTTTTAAATATCTACACCATTAGGGAAATGCCCTTTGGTAAATTAAGCGGTGGTGAAAAGCAGCGCGTAACCATTGCCAAAGCATTGATTAGCCGCCCGGAAGTTTTACTGCTTGATGAACCCTTTAACCAGGTAGATGCCACCTACCGGGAAGGTTTACAGCACGATATCAGGTATATTGTAAAGGAATGGGGAGTTACCGTAGTATTAGTATCGCATGATCCTGCCGAGATCCTTTCCATGGCCGATGAACTTATTGTACTTAAAGAAGGGGAAATAGTGGAGAACGGCAGTCCCGAGCAGTTATATCATTCGCCTAAATTATTGTACACAGCACAAATACTGGCCAGTTGTACCCGGCTAACATCGGCCCAGGCAAAAGTTTGCGGCATAAAAAGTAAACGCAGCGTAGTAGTGGTTTACGCGGAGCATATTAAAATAAGTAGCCTGGGCAGCAAATGGCTGGTGAAAATGGTGTTGTTCAAAGGCTTTTTTGAAGAACTTATTGTTGAAAAAGGTGGTTTAACACTGCGGGTACTCAATTACGACAGGCGTAAGTACCCCGTTGGTAGTAAAGTGAGCATTAGTATCAGTAAGTATTTTGAATTTGGGAAGTGGGAGAGTTGATAGGCGGTTCTTTATCTAAAATGAATTATATTTATCTAAACGATGGAAGTTTTTACAGTTAAACCCAAAACTAAAGAGCAGCTTGTTGCTTTAAAGACTTTCTTAAAACTAATGGAGATTGATTATCAAATAGAATCAAACTATAACGAGAAATTTGTTTCAAAGATACTTCAGGGGCGGAAAGATATCAAAAATGGCAAAGGCATATCCATAAAGGTAAATGATTTTATGGATATGACCACATTGGTTTAAGCTCTCATTTCGCTACTGCCAGCTCTCCATGTTTCGCCTTCCTATACTTCGATAAATTGATCAGCAACACGCTACTCAATATTACAACCAGTCCAATAACCTGGATCAGCGTTACATGTTCGCCTGCAAAAATTACCCCCAATAATACGGCTATCACCGGGTTAATATAGGCATAGGTACCAACCTGGGTGGCCGGTCTCACCTGTAAAAGCCATACATAAGCGCTAAATGCCGCTATCGATCCAAATATAATGAGATAAGCCAGGGCATACCAGCTTTGTGCCGGTATAGCATGCCATTGTACGGTTTGTACCTCGTTGTTTAAAAAACTTGCGGGAATAAAAAATATGCCGGCCCCAAGCATTTGCCAGGCCGTATTTACCGATACCGATCCTTTGGTGTTATAATGTTTTGAATATAACGACCCGGATGCCCAACCTAGCGTACCAAATAAAAGCAATAACATCCCTGGTAATTTTGAGGGGCCTGCCGATGACCCCAATACATCTGCAATCTGATCACGGAATAACAGTATCACACCTATAAAGCCTATTACAAGTCCGATAATGGTGCTTTTGCTTTTAAAGTTGGTGCTCCAGCTGGGTTTATCAAGCAGCACGAACCAAATTGGCGGCGATGTTACCATAATGGCCACCATAGCGCTTGGTAAAGTTTGTTCGGCCCATATTACGGCGCCGTTACCTATTACCAGCAACAGAAAACCGCTTACCGCCGCGTGCAATATGTTTTGTCTTACAAAAATCCTTTCACCCTTAATTGCACACCACGCCATTAACAGCAAACCCGCTGTGAAGAAACGTAGCGCGCCCAACAGCAGCGGCGGAAAACCGGCTACTGCAATTTTTATAAAAAAGTAGGTAGAGCCCCATACTATATAAACAATAGCGAAAGCTATAATAACTAATATGGGCGAAGTGGATTTTGCGGTAGCAGGTGCCATGATATATTTATTTTTCGGGTATAACCAGTTGTTGTTGTTCTTTTTTGGTTTCGAGCACTATAGTGGTTCGAGTACTCAAAATATTAGGGATCTTGCTGAAATGAGTGCGCATTAAATTCATTAGCGATGCCGAATCATAAGTACGCACTTTTATTAAATAACAGTCGTCGCCGGCTATGTGGTGCACTTCCTGCACCTCGGGTATTTTGGCCAGTTCGCTTGATGTAGCATCGCTTCCTGGCCCATCGGCCGCTTTCATAAATATAAAAGCAAGCATTTTTTGCTGCAGGGCCGCCGGATTGATGCGCGTTGTATATTGTTGGATCACATTTTTTTGTTCCAGTTTTTTTACGCGCTCAAGTATGCCGGATGGCGCCATGCCAAGCTCACGGGCCAGGTCGGCATTAGAGATCCGGGCATTTTCCTGCATCAATCGCAAAATATGCAGGTCGGTTTTATCTAAAATAATTTCCGGTTCGTTAATCATACAGTAATATTCGATATAAATTGAATAAAGTTCAAATATTTTTAATTAAAATGAATTTAATTCGACAAAACTATCTTTATGATGTTTAAACATCAGTTGCTTAAGTCGC
Source organism: Mucilaginibacter rubeus (assembly GCF_014643835.1). Classification (GTDB taxonomy): domain Bacteria; phylum Bacteroidota; class Bacteroidia; order Sphingobacteriales; family Sphingobacteriaceae; genus Mucilaginibacter; species Mucilaginibacter rubeus. The sequence goes on from NZ_BMKD01000003.1 coordinate 841,825, forward strand.
TTCTGCAATCAAATAAATACTGTTTAGCTGTCTGAAATGACTTTTTGATACGCAATAGATTTTTTTGAAAAAAAATTAAAATGTTTTTAAATCACAATCGTCTTTATCTTTAAAAAGGATAAAGAAATTGACAACAGCGATAATGCCCCAGGACAAAAACAGCCACATCATACAAACAATTGCTTCGTATGGTAAAAGCCTGTTGGGATTTATTCGCCGGAGGGTAAAAAACGATGCCGATGCCGAGGATATACTCCAGGATGTTTGGTACCAGTTTAGCGCTGTGATCAATTCTGAACCGATTGAACAAACCAGCGCCTGGCTATACCGGGTGGCCCGGAACAAAATAACTGATAAGCATAAAAAAAAGACGGAAACCCTGCTTGATGATATGCTGGCCGATGATGAGGATTATGACGATGAGGCACCGGACTTTAAAGCCATACTCCTTACCGAAGCTACCACTCCCGAAACCGAGTATTTGCGCAACCTTTTTTGGGAGCAGTTATTTTTTGCGCTGGATGAATTGTCCGAAGAACAAAAACAGGTATTTGTTTGGCATGAGCTTGAAGATATCCCCTTTGAGGAAATTGCCAAACGTACCGGGCTAAATACCAACACGCTGGTATCAAGAAAACGTTACGCCGTACTACACTTGCGCAAACGGCTTGCCCAGCTTTACACGGAAATTACTGAATATTAAAAATTAAGACATTATATAACATGAAACCATTTTTTTATAAAAGGCGATTTTTCTTCATCCCGCTTGGGGTAGTCGCTTGCCTGGCTATTATTAGCTTTATAGTAATGCAGCTATGGAACAACTTACTGCCGGATATTTTACATGTAACAACCATTACTTACTGGCAGGCCGTTGGCATATTTATTTTATGCAAGATTTTGTTTGGTTTTGGGAAAGGTGGCCCTAAAGGCGGAGGAGGAGCGCCCTGGATGCGCGGACGTATGGCCGAACGTTTTAAGAATATGAGCCCTGAAGACAGAGATAAGTTCCGCGCTCAGTGGGAGGACCGCATGTGCGGATGGAAAGGCCACGGGCATGGCAGGTTTAGCCGTGACTGGGACGATTTTAAGACTACCACAAACGAAGAAAAGAAGACTGAGTAAGCAATCAGCATGTCCGGCTTTAAGCTTTGTGCATTCCGCTTTCAGCTTTATAAATAAATATTTATCTACCTCAAATAACATAACAATGGATGTACTGGTATTTGCAACAAGTGTACGGCAGAGACGGCAGGTGAGCCGGGTACAAAATTTATTAACCAAAATACCTGCCATAGCCCAATGGAACTTTGACCTGGAAGACTGCGATAATATTTTACGGGTGGAGGCTGAGGATCTTTCACCACGTTATATCGAATCGTTGTTACAAAAGGCCGGCATCCATTGCCAGGAGCTTGATTATTAATACCTGTTTACAATGACAGCCTCGCTTGAACGTAAGCTGATCCGATGGGTCCATATCTTGTTAAGCATCCCAGTTGTAGGGTATATTTATGGCCCGGTGGCTCAAATTCCTAACGCGGCTGCGGCGGTAAAATGGGTATTCTTCCCAATAATAGTACTTTCGGGCTTCTGGCTGTGGAAAGGCTATTGGTTTAAAAAGAATACAAAAATTTAGTTAAGTGATTGTTTGGCAGCCCGGCTTATTTTTTGGCCGGGCTGTTTATTTCAATCCAGTAGCCATCCGGATCCTGGAAATACAGTTGCAATACGCCATCTGCCCGGTAGGTAGGTTCTTTACTGTCACCTTTCCAGTTTGAGTAAGGGATATTCATTTGATCAAGCGTTTTTGCAAACTCTTTTACCGACGAAACACTGAAGCAAAGATGTACGCCTTTAACCTGTTTTTCGTTCCGTTCGGCCTGTATAACGTGTAGTTTTACATTATTGCCAAGACTATACCATTGGTGTACGGTATCGGCAAAGGGGTTGTCAACTTTTTTAAGGTGTAATACTTTGGTATAAAATTCGGTACTTTTTTTAAGGTTACCGGTAGTAATGGCGATATGATCAATTACCGGTGAGATATCGGTGCCGTTTTGCGCTTTGCAAACCACAGGTAAAAGCACAGTTATTGCCAGCAGCAACGTGGTTAGTTTGGCTGTTTTAAAAATTATTGATAAAGATCTCATTGTTAGGATTAGTAATTTAAATGCCTAAAGATATAGGTTTAGCATTATGGTTAAAGTAATGCACAAATAAATTACACAAGCATTCAATGAAAACTGAATATCAATCTTTCGTCCAGGGGATTAATACAATTGATATTGTGTAAATTCCAGTCATTAATATCAATAAGGCCCGCATCGGTCCTGTAATGACTGTCATCAACAGGGCATTTTACTACATATCCAATATCTTTAATCAGCACAATTATTGGTCTTGCACCGCAAACCTTGCAGCAGTTACAATCAACCGATCCTGGTATATTTACATAGCCCCTCATACTTCATCCGGCGTTTAATTAAGTTTTTAATTGCGATTAGTTATCAGGTCAATCAACTTGTTAAAGTACTCGTATTTTATCCCCAAAAGTTAAAAAAATGCTAATTGAGAATAAAATCCTCCATGAAAATATAATACGTATGAAACTGAATTTATGTTACCGCCCTTTGCAGATTATTATTTATTTAAGGGATAATAATAGTTTGTTTGTATTTTACAGGGCCGTTTTATAGTGTTTTAACGCTGCAAACAGCTATGGAGCAATATCATTATTGATGCTTATAGCCTTTCTGTCCATCGGTTTTTTGTTTATTTGGATTAACCGGGTTATGGCGCCACGGAATTCCTGAGTTGTCGCTTGAAATAGTTGTCGACTGATGAGTATCCTACTGTAACATTCCTTTTACGGCTTTGTTGCCGCACTCTTATGGCATGATAACTGTTTGGCCATAGTTTATCTATCGAAAACTAATAAATCATTTGCTATGAAAACTACTGTTTCACGCTCAATTTCATTATTAATATTAGCAGCAATGGGCTTTACCAGCTGTTCGGCCGAATACCGGGAACGACACAGGCGACGACACGATGAAAGGGTTCGTGTACACGAACGCGTAGTTATACATAATTAAACAGGTAAATAAAACAAAACAAGCCGCACTGATGAAGCACGGCCTGTTTTGTTTATGGCGTTTAAAAACCGGGATCGTTTATGGCAGATCAATCGTTCCAGAGGTGCCGTGAATGAAGGCTGCCTTCCAGTTTGTTTTTAATTATAAGGTCGTCTTTATGTAAAATGCAATCGCCCTGATTGATGTCTTCTTCGGCAGTAACTTTGATGATGCTGCCTGATATCTGTTCAACTATACTTGATAAAGTAAAGATCTCTGAGTCGGGTATTTGTACGGTTAATATTGCCATGGGTAGATGATGTTATTTTTAATAATTCAAAAATATGGTAATAAAATTTACCCAATGTTTTATGAAAGTAAAATTTAAATAACCTTTATTTTACAAATGTATCAACAATATTAATTCACGGTTTTAGTTATCAGTACCCAGTCTACAATGGTTTTGGCATCTCCGGTTTTGATTTTGTTAACTGTATTTTCTGATAAACCATGATAGGGTTTGGTAACCTTGTTAACACCACCGGGATAACCCCCGCCTAATGCAAAATTAAGGATGATGAATTTTTTGTTATCAAAAGCCCAGCGGCCATATTTTTCAACCATTGCTTTTGTTACCGTATAGGTGATTTTGCCATCAACCTTAAAAACAAGGCTCTCAGGCAACCAGTCTACCGAATATACATGCCACAGGGTAACATCAATGCCTGCCGGGAAAAATACCCGTTTTGCAAGCGGCGTATCGCCGAAATAGCCGGGTCCATGCAAAGCGTGGCTTACCCAGCTTGAGTCGCCTACGGTTTCCATTATGTCAATTTCGCCGCAATTGGGCCATTTACCGTTTCCAAGCAACCAAAAAGCTGGCCATAAGCCTGCGCCTGCCGCCATTTTCATTCTGCATGAGGCCGTGCCATATGTAAACTCCATTTTAGCACGGGTATTAATGCGGCCTGAAATGAAATCATATTTACGCTGCTGTTTACTGGTAAAGCCGGGTTTATATAAAGCCTTTAAAACAAGTGCGCCGTTTTCGGCACCTTCGGCTTTACCATCTATCATATAAATGGTAGCCGCCGAATCAACATAGGCCTGCTGCTCGTCGTTAACAGTATTGCCTGTAACTTCAACATTCCATTTGCTCCTGTTGAGGGCGGGGTTGTTAAAATCTTCGAAAAAAACAGTATCGGTTTTAGTGTTAGTTTGAGCGAATGCCTGTAACGTTAATAAAAGCGGAACTGACAGCAGCAGGTGTTTTAGTTTCATTAGTGGTGTGTGAGATAAGGGTTTAAAGGTAGATAAATTGAATGAGAGGAACTTAGTCTTTACCAATTGCGATCATAATTTTACAGCAGCGTCCCGGTTTGAAACTAAAATACATTGACAAATAAACAGATGAAGAATCTCTGCTTACATTGTTATATTTGTGTAATACTCATCTTAAGGTTATGGGTAATAACACAACAAATTTATATTTCAGGTCAAAACAGACTTCATTAATAATGTTGGCGGTAACGGCTATCATTTGCTCCAGGCTGCTGTTCTTTCTTTTTAATGACTCTGAAGGCCCAAATCTTTTAATAGTTGGAGGCTTGGCACTGGCTTTATTTTTGCTATCCTGGGCGGTATATGTATTGGGCCCACTCAAAATAAATGGCTTTAAACGACTTTTCGCGGCAATTTGTATCCAACTACTATTAGTTATTGGTCTCTATTTTTGCATGAAGTAAGTTCCTGTCTTTCTAAAAATCGTTGAACCTGGCCTGCATCTGCAATTTTACCCTCTAATTACCTTTACTTTTTTAAATTGCAGTCTTATATGGATTTATATGCACAGTAGTGGTTTTTTGAAGGTATTCGCAATTATTGCGTTGATTAGTTTGTTGTTTGATTGGTACATCCATTCCGGCCTTAAAACCTTAACTGCCGACTGGCCATCAAACCTGTGGCGCAATGTTGTTTTATGGGGGTACCTGATCATATCTGTAGGCGTAACTGCTTTATTTTTATTTGGCTTTGGCGCTTTTAGCACAGCAAGCGGCATGCGCCCGTTTCATGAGTGGATGCTAAGCCTGTTCCTGACGTTTTTTATTACCAAATTGGTTTTCATAATCGTATTATCCCTTGGCGATCTCGGGCGGTTTTTCGTAGGTGTATTCAATTTGATCAGTGGTTCGGGCGGGGGCGTCGGGCAATCGGCTTTTCCGGGCCGGCGTAAGTTTATCAGTGAAATAGCGGTACTGGCGGCTGCCGTGCCTTTTACTTCGTTTTTTTATGCCATGCTTAAAGGTAAGTACGATTATAAGCTGCATAAAACCACCCTTTATTTTGATGATTTGCCCGATGCCTTCGATGGCTTTACCATCACCCAGCTTTCTGACATCCATTCGGGAAGCTTTGATAATACCGAGGCTATGCAACGCGGTATCGACCTGGCTAAAGCGCAAAAAAGCGACCTGTTTGTTTTTACCGGCGACCTGGTGAATAATGCAGCATCAGAAATAGAGCCTTATATCGACAGGTTCGGTCAAATTAAAGCGCCCTACGGACAGTTTTCCATTTTAGGTAACCACGATTACGGTGATTATATCCATTGGGATAGCCTGCAGGAAAAAGCAGCCAACCTCGATAAGCTTAAACAACATCACAAAGCTTTAGGGTATCGTTTGCTGCTGGATGAAAATGTAACCATTGAAAAAGGCGGACAATCGATCTCCCTGATCGGGATCCAAAACTGGGGCAGAGGTTTCATCCAGATAGGCGATTTGAATAAGGCGCTTCAGGGCGTACCTCCGGATGCCTTTAAAATCCTGCTTTCGCATGACCCTACCCATTGGGAAGAACAGGTTCGTTATAACCCAACAACCATCCATCTTACCCTATCAGGGCATACTCATGGTGCGCAGTTTGGGGTGGAGGTCCCCGGCTTTAGGTGGAGCCCGGTAAAATACCGCTATGTTGACTGGGCCGGCCTAGCTAATGAAAAGAACCGGTATCTGTACGTAAACCGTGGTTTTGGTTTCCTGGCATTTTCTGGAAGATTAGGTATTTGGCCTGAGGTTACGGTTATTGAGCTGAAGAAAAAGGTAGTAACGTTATAAAATACGGATTTGATTTATCGGGCTTGATTTGTGGCAAGGTTTTTATGCTTTTTATATGAAACATTAAAACTAAGATTATGGCAACCAACGATATAAAAAGGATAGGCAAAAACGGTCCGCAGGTACAGCATCAGCATAGCAATGCCTGGCAAGTGATGAAGCCTTTTGTACATTTTGGTGTGAAAGCTATAAGCGCAATAGCCCATACGCTTATCTACATTATAAAACATATTCCCAAACCTGATTCGCCTAAACCTTCCGGGCAAAAAGGCGGTAAGATCATCAAAATATGAAATAGTAAGCCCGGTATATTCGTGGCCGTTGCGCAACTAAACTGAGGTTTTCAAATAACCCAGTCGAATAAAGTTCGATTGGGTTATTTTTTTTATAAACATTTGACAATCAGGTATTTGTTTTGTATATTAAGGACATGCAAGGCA
>NZ_BMKD01000004.1:0-543396 GCF_014643835.1 Mucilaginibacter rubeus
CTTACCTTCCAGGATTTCTTATGGACATCTATCCCCGCAAAAATCTTTTGCCCGCTAAAATCTAATTGTGTAACTTGTTGCATGAGTTCTTGATTTAAAGTGTTTGTTCTTAGTTGTTTACTTTAATCTACAACCTTTTTTTCAAGAACTCTTCTTTAACTGTTTCATGCATACGATCTTATACGCCATGCATTTAGGCTCAACAAGGTGTACAAGATTTCTCTTTCGCGCCCGCACACCATCCGTTCCAGCTCTATCGAAATGACATTTTTACAAACGAAACTCTTATTTAAAAATCCGGTTATCAACCGGATTTTTTTATTTTAGGCCAACTAATCCAAAGCCCTCGTCATGAAAAAATTAACGCTGTTTCTGTTATTGCTCAACTTTTTATTTGCTGCCAACGCGCAACAAGCCAAACGCAAAAAAGCCATCATTGTGCTTACATATGATGACGGGCTAACTTCGCAGCTAAACACAGCTATACCTCAGCTTGATTCGGCACACCTTACCGCCACCTTTTTTTTAACCGGAAACATGACCGAAGCTTCGTTACCCCGCTGGCGCCAGGCAGGTGAAAAAGGTTACGAACTGGCTAACCATACTTTGTACCATCCCTGCCTGCTAAATGTAAAAACTAATCCTGCCGACAATTCGGCCAATTATACCCCATATATCATGGTGCGCGAAATAAAGGAAATGAACACCCTGCTTCTTGCCCTTGATAGTAAAACGGGTGGCCGCACTTATGCCTACCCCTGCACTGAACTTGAAGTTGGCGGCGTGAACTATGTTGATACCCTGCGTAAAGCAGGCCTCGCAAAATACGCCCGTATAGGCGGCGGACCTGATGCTGTGATCACTGATTTTAAAAACCTCGACCCGTTAAAAGTGCCTTCATGGGGCGTAACAGGCAACCCGGTAACCGGCGATGCCCTGATAGATTTTGTAAAGAAAGTACAACAAAGCGGCGGACTGGGCATCTTCATGTTTCACGGCGTGGGCGGCGATTATTTGGTTACACCCGCAGATGCGCACAGGAAGCTGTTAGCATATTTAAAGGCACACCGGAACGAAATTGAAGTGACAACTTTTATGAAAGCCATGGATGAGGTAATGGCAGCCAAATAGTTTTATAAAAGCTAAAAGCAGAAGGCTAAAAGCATTTTATGTAAAATTAAGCTATCAGGCTAACGAGATCTGATATAACAAGCTCATCTTTAATAATGCGTTCATGACCGGGCCCCTGGTATACTTTGGTTTCAACTTCGGGATGAGCGATAAGGAAGTTTTCCAGGAATGCGAAGGGTGCAATTTTATCTTCCGGGTCATAGGCTAACCAATGTTTCCGGACCAAGCCGGCAGGATATAAATTATGAAGTGTAAAATCCGAAGCCTCCATATCAAACAATGCCTCAAAATCAGTAAAGAATTGATCCTGTAAACCCGGGGCTACATCGGCCGCGTTCAGGCTGGCTATAAAATTCTCTTTCAGATTAATCAGCGGGGCAATGCTGATGAGCAAGGCAGGCTGAATAGCCGTTTCCTTAATAGCAATGGCATTGGCCATTCCCCCTAAGGAGTGACCGATGAGCATATCGGGCGCCCCAAAGGTTTTGATTACCATAGTCGCAGCTTTGGCAAAGAGCAGGAGGTTTGACAGCTCCCCATCCGAACTGCCATTACCCGGCGCATCAAAAGCGGTTACCTGCACATCATTAATATTTTTTAAAGCCGTAATGAGCTCGGCAAAGTCGGCGGCTTTTGAGCCCCAGCCGTGGGTAATAAGTATTTTGCGCTTCCCCTCCCCCCAGGTAAACCCATTGAACTTTAAAGCAGATTTGGCAAAATGAGGATCGTCTACTTCAAGCGTAAATGCTTTGGCTTCGTCAAGCAATTGCTGCTGTTGCAAGCGGACCGGCATTTTGGGCGAATAACAGATCAATTGCCATAGCAAGTTAACCATACCAGGCGCTTCGGCGCCATTAAGAGATTTTACCTGGTTAAATACCGTTTTTAACTTTTTCATAAGCGAGGCAGGATTTCGCCGGCAAAATAAGCAAAAGCACCTTTAAAATATACCAATAGGTATTTTATTTACATTGTCCCGACGAAGTCCTGCATTCCAATTGTAACAAAACGCATGTCCCAAATTTTTGATTCCCCATAAAAATTTAAAAATCCTCCCGGCGTTCTTTTTCCGGAAAACTGGGGTGTTCCAAATTCTGAATGTAAAAACGCGGTACACCCATTTTATGAAACACGTTGATATTCAATATTTTAACCATTTACCTGAAACATTATTAAAATACTGATAATCAACGCTTAAAACTATAATGAGTTTAAAATACTTTTTTTCGAAAGATTAAAAACGGCAGCATTTACCAATGTAATTTTTGCTGATTTTTAGGATTTTTTTGAGAAAAAACCAATTGGCGGCTTAATTTGTCTGCATGCTGACAAAGTAGTGACACCATTTTTATGGTCTGTTTTTCGGATCGTTTTTTGCGCCGGAATACGCAGGATTTTCTGCCTGTGGCCGGGAGCGTGGACGCTCTATCCATGACCATGTTCAGGCGTGGACGCCATAACCATTACCTAAGGGATTAATTTAGCGTAAGCGCTTTAAAATCCCCTCTTGAGAGGGGGCGCGGTGGGAAAGAGCGGGAGCAGGGGGGGTGTTATACAAGCGATAAGCTACACGTAGAATAACACACCCCTCCGCCCCTCTCAAGAGGGGAATCGCACATTCCCCCACTTTTGAAGAGTTTTTTTCTTAGGTTACGGTTCAGGGCGTGGATGCACCTTAAACCCGCGTAAAAATAAAACTTCCGCTTCAAGGGGCTGGCGCCACTATTTTCCTCTGCCTAACCAAAGCAGCGAATTGATGATGAGCTTATCAACATTATTATTAGCAAAAGTTTGAGAAAGCTCTTTGTTGGTGCCTCTGTCATAGTCCATATCATTATGGCCTATGTTGAAATAAACCATGCGGTAATTTTTATTAGTCCAGGCTACGGGGTAGTAACCGCTATGCCAAATCTCGTGTTGCTTTGGGCCTGTACCCAAGGGAAAACTTGTTGAATCAACCGCCAGCAGGATATCGATATTAGGATTTTTGCGAAGATCGCGTTCCCAGCGGTACCATTCGTTAGCGTTGGTTTTAAAAATGGTGGGCAGGCCTTTGGTTACCGGATGATTAGCATCCTCAACTCTTAAAATGGCCGAAGTTGGGTGCCAGGTATTGCTTACATATTGTCCCGAACCCAGGAACTCGTTGTGGTACCAGTCCCAGTTTTGCGGAAAGTCTGAAGGCGTAAGCGCGAAGGCCGAAAAATGAAACCCCATCCAGGCGCCGCCCTTTTTCATATACTGTTCAAAAGCTGCACGTTGTTCGGGGTTATCAGTGCGGGTATCTAAAAATATTACTACCTGGTATCTGGCCAAAAACTCAGGGTTCATATTTGCCCAGTTGTTGGTGCTGTCGTAGGTAAAATTATACTTTTTAGCAATTTTAGGAAACCACCGATTAGCCTCGTGCACAAAGCTGATATGTGCCAGGTCGCTCCGGCCGGTGTAAAAGGCTATTATTTTGAATTTCTTGTGGCTTTGGGCATTGGCGTTTACTGCTGTAAAAACAGCTATAATGATGAGAGCCACAAGCAGCATGGCCCTGTTGATCAGATTTCGGTTGATGTTCATATCCCTGCGTTTATAATTGTGCTTATAAAACTAATGGATTTGATTTTACGATGATGGAGAAATAGTGTGATGAGAGGTAATGTAGGGGCGGTTAGATGTTGGAGACAACACCAGCATCGGCGAAGTGATGAGAGGTAATGTAGTGTTAAGATAATGTTCTTGCGCTCGTTTGCAACGAGTGCTTAATCTGGTTTGGCGATTGTATCGCCTGTGCGTTATAAACGCAAACCCAGCTACGCACTCGTTACAAACGAGCGCGAGTTTTTTGTCTTCCCCTTTGCCTGTGTCCTCACGGGCAAATATTATCACAACACCATCTGCTCAAACAATCTGTTCAACGTAGCCTCCGCATCGGCAGTCATACCCGGATGCACTTTGGAAGCCTGTACCACCGTACTGCGTGTAGCCGTAAGCCAGCGGAAGCGTGAAGGTTGGTCAAGCAACGCGATTGGCCCCGCATCTTTTTCGCCATTGCAGATGCGCTCAAGCGAATTGATATTTTCCTTCAGGCAATCCAGGTCCAGGTCACCGCAAAAGGCAGCTAACCTTGCGTCATCAGCCTTGAACAATACTTTTAAAAACTTTTGTTTGGGACAAAACAGGATCACCCCTATATTGATAAACTCTTCGCGCTCCACCCTTGGTACAACGCGGATTATGGCGTACTCAAATACCTGCATATAGGGCTTGTTTTGCGGCGTTAACAAATACATCTGAAGCGGCCAGCCGGGTTATTAAAAACTCCGCGTATATATTTCGTACCTCATCAGGCGTTTCTTCAAAATCGCGGTAGGTGATCCACTCGTCGGGGATCAACGCTACTATATCACGGATCTTTTCGGGCGTTAGGATCGCTTTGAATTCAGCATCAACCGTGTCCAGTTGGTTGGCCCGGGGCAGCAGCACATGGTCTTTCACCTGTAAAAACGGGCGGGTAGCCATTTCCTCCCAGTTGTTCCATGAGTGATGAAAATACAGCGCGGCGCCGTTATCAATCATCCACAATTCTTTATGCCAGATCAGCATATTGGTGTTACGGGCGGTACGGTCTACATTGGTAAGCAAGCAATCGAACCAAACTATTTGCGAAGCCAGTTTGCCATCAACAATAGTTACCGCCGGATCAAAAGTAATAGCGCCCGACAAATAATGCAGCGCCAGGTTAAGCCCCACACTAAACTTCAGCAGGTCCTGGATCTCTTCATCAGCTTCCGAACGGCCGAAGGCTTCGTCTAAATTGGCAAATACCAGCTCAGGGACCTTGAAACCTAACAGGCGCGCTATTTCGCCGCCAATAAGTTCGGCAATGAGGGCTTTTACCCCCTGGCCTGCCCCACGAAATTTCAGTACATATAAAAATTCGTCATCAGCTTCGGCAATGGCCGGTAATGACCCGCCCTCGCGCAAAGGCGTTACGTAACGGGTTACGTTAACGGTGCGGAGCTGTGGTGGTGTGTAGTTCATAGTTTAAATTAGCAAAAGCCAGCGTTAGAGATTGCAGCGGATACCGGCCCTGAGCGTAATGCCTGCAGGCGTATGAGCGGAAAGCCCGGCCACTCTTCGTGGAAACGCCCAAATTATTCTTTAATTAGGCTTCGGTTTTAACCAACATACATTCGCCGCTCAATTGCCGCGGTGGCTGTTACTTTTGTCTTGATACAAAAGTAACCAAAAAATCAAGTCAGCAGAGAGGTTTCTTTGCCGCACTGCCAGCCCTCCATGCCTCGCCATGCCTTTGCCCTGCAAAACAGGCAGAACCACGGCTGCTAAATTTTGCCTGGCCTTACCCGTTTCCTCTTCCGGCAAAATTCGCTAATGCCCTTGCAACCACACAAGCCCAACATTGTTCTGCCTGTTTTCACCCGAAACTTATCTGCTGACGGAGAAACACTATTTTATTAAAGCAGCGGAGTCAAAATAAACTATCCTGTCAATCCTCAAATCCTAAAAATCCTGGTTCAGAAAAATAATATTGCCGTTATCTGTCCCTGCTGACATAGGGCTGTCATTACCCCTCCGTTACTTTACATCATAAAACAAACAACAACACTTATGGACACTTTGAAATCGTTATTGCAGGAGATGGAGCAGGAAGCTCAAACCACCGAAAAAATGCTAAGCCGCATCCCCGACGATAAATACCAGTGGAAACCGCACCCTAAAAGCATGACCATTGAACAGCTCTCGACCCACATTGCTGAACTGCCTACCTGGGTTACTATTACCTTAAATACCGATGAACTGGATTTTGCCACTGTACCTTACGAGCCTAAAAAAGTAAGCGGCACTGCCGATTTGCTGAAATTATTTGAAGACTCATTGGCCGATGGCTATTCGAGCCTGCAAAAAGCTGATATCAGCACGTTTGATAAAATCTGGACACTTCGTAACGGAGAACAGATCCTTAATCAACGTACAAAAGCAGAAGTGATCAGGATGACCTATTGCCAGATTGTACACCACAGGGCACAGTTGGGAGTTTATTTGCGTTTGTTGGATATCCCGATACCGGGCAGCTACGGCCCAAGCGCGGATGAGAAGGGTTTCTAAAAAAACAGGAGTAATAAGATCAGTTTTAAATACAAAAGCAAAGCAGGCAAAAGCGTGCTTTGCTTTTGTATGTTTTTGCACTCAACTACGGTGCTTTGACAGCTTGCCTGTGTTTATTTCTTCAAGGAAGCCATTTTCATTAATAGCATATCGGGCCTCAGAGGTATCGGTATCTATCTTGTAATTAACGGTCTTTACTTTTTTGTTCCTGATCTTTTTGCCAAATATGAACATCGGCAAAATGAAAACCGCAAGCAGGACTACAACTTGTAACAGGGTTGTGTACATAACGTCTAACATAAAAATTTAAGTCTGATTGGTATCCATATAACGTTATCGGGAGAGAAATGGTTCGCCTTTTTAATGTTATTTTATACCCATCATGTGTACATACAGCTAAATGTGTGCCATACTTATATCTGACGCTCTGTGTTACCTTAATATTACATTTATACTGATATTTAATTGATTTATAATTAAATGCACCAAACACTGCGCTATCATATTGATAATAGAGCCTATCGTTTTGAAATAAATAATATACAGTACAGATTAGTGATTTTAGTACAGTGGCGAAGTATCGTAAAAACGCGGAATTTGATGGTTTAAGACTTATCAAACCATGTCATATCGATGGCGCTTTTTATTTGTTTTTAAACAGCCTCTGAAATGGACAGGATTTTAAATAGCCGGAGATATTTCAAGAGAAATCCAATAAATCCGAATAATCCGCCCAAATCCCGGTTCAGAACATGGGCGTTGCCTGCGGCCCGTGCTATGCGCTCATACTGCACAGGCATTAGCCACAAGGCCGGTATCCGCTCCTATCACTAACGCGCCCCGCGCACCATCTTTAAATGTATTTTACAAGTTATTACGATTTTTCCCGGGAGGGCCGTGGTGGTTATCCAATGACATAAATTACAAAAGCGTTCGTGAGGACACCATATGTGTTCGGAAGATTTTTAATTCCCTCCCCTGGGAGGGGTGCGTCTGGATTTCGTGGTGGCAGGGAGGGGTTTATACTTCATTTCGGGCGAATAAGTCTGTGAATGAAACCCCTCCCTACACCCTCCCAAGGGAGGGAATCGCACAATCCTCGCTTTTTTTATTTCTTCCGAACACTTCCCGATCCGTGTCCCCACGGATCGCCTGTCATTTGCATCAATAGTAACACCAGCTACAAGCTGTAAAAAGCAGTTGCGTTCCCACCAAAAAACAATTCCTTTTCTGCAGCAGATAGTCTTTCGGCATACAGGTCCATTACCTCCATTGTTTTTTCATAGCCTCCAGCCAGCAAACATACCGGCCAGTCGGAACCAAACATTACCCGATTGATACCGAAAGCGTTGAATACAATATCGATATAAGGGATAAAATCAGCTGCGGGAGCGTGGTCCCAGTCCGCCTCGGTGAGCAGGGCCGATACCTTGCAGGATACATTGGGATAGCTTGCCAGCTTTTCGATATCCTGTTTCCATCCATCAATTTTTCCGGCTTTGATGTATGGCTTGGCCATGTGGTCGAGCACAAACTTTTGATCCGGAAATTCAGCTGCCAATTGCGCAGCATACGGCAAATGGTTAGGGAAGATGAGGATATCATAAGTATATCCGTGTTTGCCCAAAGCGGCGATGCCTTTTTTAAATTGCGGATCAAGCATGTATTGCTCGTCGGGCTCCGACTGCAGAATATGCCGGAAGCCTTTAAGCTTTTCATATTTTTTGAAATGATGCAGGCGATCTTCAAGGTCACCGGCTTTCAAATCTATCCAGCCTACTACCCCTTTGATGAAGGGGTTAACGGATGCCAGATCTAACAGAAATTCTGTTTCCTTTTCCGACTGATCGGCCTGAACGGCGACACTGCCATCCATGCCGTGTTTTTGCAGTACAGGTAACAGGTCTTCGGGATAAAAATCCCGCCCTATTACCTGCATGTCTTCAGTGATCCAGCTGTCCCTTACCGGGTTGTATTGCCAGAAATGCTGATGTGCATCAATTTTTAGCATAAGCTATCAGGTTTTGTTTTGATTCGCCAAGGCCTTCAATACCTAATTCTACCACGTCGCCTGCTTTTAAGTAGATCGGCGGCTTCATCCCTAAGCCAACCCCTGCAGGTGTACCTGTCGAGATAATATCGCCCGGCAGCAGGGTCATGAACTGGCTGGTGTATGAGATCAGGTGCGGCAGGTTAAATATAAAGTTTGAGGTAGTACCGTCCTGCATGGTTTCGCCGTTAACTTTTAGCCACAGTCGCAGGTTATGCGGATCAGCAATTTCATCAGGTGTAGCTAAAAACGGGCCAAGCGGCGCGAAGGTATCACAGCCTTTACCCTTATCCCAGGTACCATTACGCTCCAGTTGAAATTCACGCTCGCTTACGTCATTGTGCAGTACGTAACCGGCAACGTAGTCCATAGCCTCGGCTTCTTCCACATACGATGCTTTTTTGCCGATAACCACAGCAAGTTCCACTTCCCAATCGGTTTTAACCGAGTTTTTAGGGATCATGATATCATCAAACGGACCAACAATAGCGGTGGTTGCTTTCATAAAGATCACCGGCTCGGGCGGCAGCGGTGCATTGGTTTCTTTAGCGTGATCGGCATAGTTAAGGCCAATACAAACCAGTTTTGAAGGGCGCACGATAGGACTTCCTAAGCGTACATCATCGGCAACTTCGGGCAGTAAGTTATCTTTTATAAAATCAGCAAGGCGGCTAAGTCCGTCAGTTTCAAAAAACTGTTCGGTGTAATCTTCGCCAAAGGCCGATACATCATATCTTTTATCGTTTTGTATAATTCCCGGCTTCTCTTTCCCAATCTCGCCAAATCGTATAAGTTTCATATTGTCGTTGTATTAGTTTGTTATCAGTTTAATAATTGTATCGTTAGGGTCGGTTGCCACGCCGCTAAGATATACAAACACGCCCTCGGTTTGTTGTTTAAATTTCACCGTGCTGCCATCGGCCAGTAATGCTGCTTTAGTTACTTTGCCTTTTAATTGCGGAATGAAAACGTAGGGTTGTTGCGGTGCGGTCATCACATGCACATACAGGTTTTTATCTTTTTGGGTGATTACTCCCCAGGGCTGTGCCGGGATACCGCTGCCTCGGGTACCATAAATAGCTTCCCCGTTTTTTTGTACCCAGGCGCCTACAACAGCCAGTGTATCGGTAAATTCAGGCTGAATTTTTCCGTTAGGCATCGGGCCTATGTTCAATAAAAAGTTTGCATTTAAACCGGCTGCGTTCACCAAATAATGGATTATGCGTTTTGATGATTTAAAGCTCCTGTCGGTAATGTTAAAGCCCCAACTGTTGTTGATGGTTTCGCAGGTTTCCAAAGGTAATGCACCTATTTTTGATTTACCGCTGAAGCCGGTTGTATTGGCTCCGGGCAGGTCTTTCTCAAACATCTGGAAATCCTCGCCTTCTTTAGGTTCAAGGTGATGGTTGTTGCCTACCAGTATGGCGGGGTTCAGTTTATGGATCAATCCGTAGATCTCGTCATAATGCCAGTTAACATCACGCTCCCAGTGGCCGTCAAACCAAATGCCTTTAACGCCGGGGTATTTGGTAATGAGCTCCGTAAGCTGCGCTTTCATGAAATTGATGTAGCTGTCCCAGTCGCCATTTGCGGGTTTGCCGTCAACTATCGGACTGCCATAAGCATAATCCTTGCGGCCCCAATCCAACAGCGAATAATAAAAATGCAGTTCGATGCCTTCTTTAACACATTCCTGCGCCAGCTCCATCAGCGGGTCTTTGTGGTATGGCGTAGCATCAACAATATTGTACGGCGATGCTTTAGTACCAAACATGCTGAACCCATCATGATGGCGCGAGGTAACGGTGATATACTTCATACCCGCTTTTTTGGCAAACATCACCCAGTCGTGGGCGTTAAAAGCCTGCGGATTAAAGAAATCGGCCAGGCGTTTATAGCTATCATAAGGGATATGCTTTTCATTCATCACCCACTCGCCCGCGCCAAGCTCACTGTAAATACCCCAGTGAATAAACAGGCCGAACTTCATATCCTGGAAATTTTGCCTTGCAGCAAGGTTGTCGGCCGTTGGCGTGTAGGTTTGAGCACCCGCGCGTACGGCGCCAAGCAACATACCCATTAATAATAGCTTTTTAATCATATCAAGTCAGGTTTAATTGTTCAGGGTGATAAAGCCGCCATCGATAGGGTAATCGGTACCGGTAATAAATCCGGCCTCATCCGAACACAGGTATAGCGCCAAAGCTGCTATTTCTTCAGGTTTGCCCATCCTGCCTATCGGCTGGCTTTTTGAGAGCTTTTCGAAGATCTCATCCTCCTTGCCGGCGTAGTTTTTGGCGATAAAGCCATCCACAAAAGGTGTATGCACCCTTGCCGGCGAGATACAGTTGCAACGGATGTTATCATGCAGAAAGTCGCGCGCTACCGATAAAGTCATGGCATGGATGGCGCCTTTGCTCATGGAGTAAGCAAACCTGTCGGTAATACCAACGCTGGCCGCTATGGAAGCCGTGTTGAGGATCACGCCGCCGCCATTGGCTTTCATTGCCGGGAGGGCCGCGTAAAGGCAGTTGTAAGCGCCTTTAACATTCACGTTAAACACGCGCTCAAAATCTTCGGTGCTGGTATTATCTGCCCTGCCAATATGCGCTATGCCTGCGTTATTGATCAAGATATCTATCTTACCTATTTTGGTAAAAGTATCAACCACTTGTTGCTGGTTGCTAACATCACACGCATAGCCGGTTGCTTTGCCACCTGCCGAAGTTATTTCAGTTACGGTATCGGCTGCCGCCTGGTCATTTAATTCGATGATATGAACTTCGGCACCCTGCTGTGCAAATAACACGGCCATAGCTTTGCCTATGCCGCTGCCGCCACCGGTTACAATTACTGATTTATTGGTTAGTTTGAACATAAGTATGGGCCGGGCCCCCTCTAAATCTCCCCCTAAAGGGGAGACTTTTTTGTTTTTATGGTTATTATTAATTTATCTCTCAATTCCGTTGTTGGTATTGTCACCAACAACTTTTTTCAATTCCCTCCCTCGGGAGGGGTGCGGTTGGACTATGCGGTGGCAGGGAGGGGTTTATACACCATGCTTGCCGATTAAGCATATCGAAGAAACCCCTCCCTACACCCTCCCCGAGGGAGGGAATCGCACGAGCCCCGGCTTTTATTGATGTTATAACGACACTCTCCTCTTCGCCGTTGTTGGTGTTGTCACCTACAACTTTATGCCTCCACGCAAATCGAAAGTTCTCCCCCCTTCGGGGAGGGTTGGGTGGGGCTGCCTATAACGACACTCCTCTTTTCCACGGAATAAAATCATCCTGGCCAAGTTTTACCGATTTTGGTTCTGCTTCGCCGCTGGCTACTTTTATCACGTAATCCAGGATCCGCTCGCCGGCCTGGTGAATGGTCTCAGAACCTTCAATAATGGTACCGCAGTTAATATCTATAATATCGGGCATGCGCTCAAACATGGCCGTATTGGTTGATAGTTTGATGACCGGGGTAACCGGGTTGCCTGTAGGCGTACCCAAACCGGTGGTGAACAATACGATATTTGCGCCTGCACCTACTTCGGCAGTGGTGCTTTCCACATCGCTGCCGGGGGTACATAGTAAATTCAAACCCGGTTTGGTTACTTTTTCCGGGTAGTCCAATACCGCTGTTACTGGTGAAGTGCCACCCTTTTTCGCCGCACCGGCCGATTTGATAGCATCAGTGATCAATCCATCGCGGATATTACCCGGCGATGGGTTAGCATAAAAGCCCGACCCATCCGCCTCTGCACGTGCATTATAAGTAGTCATGAGGTGCATGAAACGGTTAGCGGTTTCAACATCGATACAACGGTCGCTCAGTTCCTGCTCCACACCGCAAAGCTCAGGGAACTCTGAAAGGATCACCGAACCGCCCATGGTAACCAGCAGATCGGATAAATAACCCAATGCCGGGTTAGCCGAAATGCCCGAAAAACCATCCGAACCACCGCATTCCAAACCAACACATAGTTTTGACAATGGTGCCGGCTGACGGGTTGTTTCATTGGCTTTGACCAAACCGGCGAAAGTTTGCTTCAACGCTTGTTTTAACAATTCGCTTTCGGTACCTACTTTTTGTTGTTCCAATACAACCAGCGGCTTATTGAAATTAGCATCGCGTTTGGCAATTTCATTTTGCAAAATGCTTACCTGCGCATGCTGGCAGCCTAAGCTTAATATGGTTGCCCCGGCCACGTTGGGATGGGTAATGTAGCCTGCTATCAATCCGCAAAGGGTATCTGAATCTTCGCGGGTGCCGCCGCAACCCATACTGTGACTCAAAAATTTAATACCGTCGATATTTTTGAACAAGCGTTTAGAGTTTGGCTTATCCTCGGATGCCTGGATATCGGCATTCAAAATTTCCTCAACAGATTTACCAGCCTGGTAAAGTTCCATCAACTGCTCCACATCGCCCTCGTAGCTTTTGGCTTTTTTATAGCCCAGCTTATCAACCAGTGCTTCCTTTAATACATTGATATTCCTGTTTTCGCAAAAAACCATCGGTACCACAATCCAGTAGTTACCTGTACCTACCGAACCATCGGCACGGTGGTAGCCCATAAAGGTTTTGCCTTCAAAGTTAGCCGTATCAGGCTGGTGCCATTGTAGTTTGCGCTCGCCAAGGTGAAATCCTTCGGCTGCGTGGTGTACATTTTCGGTAGTTAACAAACCACCCTGCGGTATGACGGCCGAGGCTTTGCCTACCAGTACGCCGTACATGTAAATTTCCTTGCCTACCGGCAGTTCGTTAATGGCGAATTTATGCTTTGCTGCTACTTTATCTACCAGTGTAAAAGTCTGTCCATCAAACGTGATAACGGTTCCCTGCGGCAGGTCCTGTAAGGCTACCAGTACGTTATCATGCGGATGGATCCTTAAATATGTTTCCTTTTGTGTTGACATTATTTGTATATGATCGGTCCTTTTTTTAGTAAGGACAATATTTTTTTGCTTATTGCTGAAGCGTAAGTTCAATTACCGGAATTTCATACGGCGGCCTTTGTGCGGGGAGCGTTAACTCCAGGTCGTCACCGCTGCCATCCTTATATAAAAGCTCCGAGCTGTCATTTAAAAACTGCGCGTATTTAATCTTGCCTTTGTAGCCGGGCAATACCAGTTTGCCTTGCGGATAGTTAAACAAATGTATATACAGTTTACCGGCGGCTTTGTTATAAGTAAGCTTGGTTCCCTCGGGTATTTTATAAGTATCAGAAGCAAACGTACAATTGTATACCGATTTGCTGTTGGCGTGCATCCAATAAGCCAGGCTATCCAGCGCGCGGGTAGCACGATAGTCAAACTCGCCGCGGGCGGTTGGCCCTACGTTCAGGATCAGGTTACCGCCATTGCTTACCGAAGTAATTAACAGGTCGAGCAATTGACGATGGGTTTTCCAGGTATTTTCATCGCGGTAGTACCCCCATGAACCCGAAAAGGTTTGGCAGGTTTCCCAGGTTTTGCCGCGGTATTTAGCTAACTCGGCGGTGCTTACCTGTTCAGGGGTTTCAAAATCGGCGCCGTCTTTATACTCTTCCAGGTTAAGGCGATTATCTACAATGATGCCTGGCTGTAACTTCCTGATCAGCTTTAGTAATTCAACTGATCCCCAATCGTCTTTACCTTTACCATGCCCATCTTTGCGCGGGAATGAAAAATCAAGCCAAAGGATATCGATTTTACCGTATTTGGTTAGTAGTTCGGTGATCTGATCGCGCATGTACTGGCGGTATTTGGCCATATCACGCCCTTTGTTCAGCTTAGCGTATGATGCATCACTTTTATCGGCAGGTGACTGCGGATGATGCTCATCTATTATATAATCGGGATGGTGCCAGTCTAACAGTGAATAATAAAAACCCACTTTTAAACCCTGTGCCCTGAAAGCGTTCACATATTCACGTACCAGGTCGCGTTTGGCTTTGGTATTGGGAGCTTTATAATCGGTAAATTTTGAATCGAACAGGCAAAATCCTTCGTGGTGCTTGGTGGTCAGCACAGCATATTTCATCCCTGCCGCTTTGGCCTGCTTTGCCCATTTCTGCGGATCAAAAAGATCAGGGTTAAACTGGTCGAAATATTTCTGGTAACCTGCATTATCAATTTTTTCGTTATGCTTTACCCATTCGTGACGGGCGGCCTGCGAGTACAGGCCCCAGTGAATGAACATGCCGAAGCGGTCGTCCTTCCACCATTCCATGCGTTTCTCTTTCTGGGCGTCGGTTTCGGTGCCTATCATTTTTTGTGCAAATACCGATGGGGCCATCAGCAATACAAACATCAACAGTAATTGTAGTTTCTTTAGCATAACTATTCTATTTATAAGGAGAAAATTTTGTCCATTAAAACCCATTTTGCACCTGCGGGCGCATTTTTTACCGGCGACTGAAATCCCCACATCAAATCTTCCCATTCCTTTACTTTAGAGTTCGCCGCATCTAAAGCTGCCGATTTATCGAAACTGAAAGTATCATCAACCTCCATGATCATGAACATGCGGGTATCAAAACGGTATATCTCCATTTTGGTGATTCCTTTGGCGATAATGCTGTCATGAATTTCGGGCCAAATAGCCTGGTGATATTTTTCGTATTCGGCAATGAGTGCCGCGTCATCTTTCAGATCGAGGGTTAAACAGTATCGCTTACTCATAGAATAGCTCTCAAAAAAGTTTATATCGGTAATACAAAGAAATAAGGTTTGCAGGTAAATAGTTATCGGGAATTAAACAAAATGTTCAACTATTTTGGCATAGATCAGAACCATGATTTTCAGGATCTAAGGATTGTCATGATTTTTTCTGAACCGGGATTTTTAAGGAATCTATTAGATGGACAGGATTTTTGTCTGAACTGTTTTTTGAATTTGTTAAATGGACGGAATTTTAAATAACCAGGGATATTTCGACTATTATCCCGGCAATCCTTAAATCCCGAAAATCACGGTTCAGAATCAATCAAAACCTAAATATTCCTTTTGGTGCACTTCTACCGAGCCGGAGATATTATCGTGATTAAGGAATATTACGATATGGAAAAAATCATTATCAAACAGATAGATATCGTTTTTAATATCAGAACCGTGGAGTTTCATGATCAGGCCCATGTGTTTTGCCTGGCCTATTAAATTAATGATGTGTTGCGGTGTAGAAGTGGCGTAGGTAACGGTGCGCAATATAGCCCCGCTGCTTAGCTTGCTGTTAACGCCTATTACAATAGTTTCTTCCTTATTATCCGGCCCTATCCTGTTCAGGTGCTCAATGCTGTTGCCATTAACATCCTGGAGATACTGGCGCTTGAATTTTTTTCCGAGGGTAAGATAGTTGTGTGCTTCGGCGTTTGAAAGATTGGAGATATTTGCCAGATCATTAATGGTTATGCTTTGGGCGAACAACGTTGCGCCACAAAACAACAATAAGGCAATTAACAGGGTTCTCTTCATTTTTTAACTTACCAAATATACTTTTTATACTATTTAAAATAGTCGCCGGGATGATAGGTGCGCTGCGCATGCTTTAAAACATCTTTTTTGTAAAACAGCACGTCCTTAAATTTACCGTCAATAATGCCCTGCTCCTGATCGGTGAAGTTTTTTGATGCAGGGTCAAAAGAGCTGCCGCCGTTTACGATGCTTTTAGCCCTTAACCGTGTACCAAATTCCACAACAGCGATAAAACTATTGCCCGAATATCCATACCGCTTGTTGGTGTTCATGGTACGGCTCTGGAACGATGGCAGCTGTCCAAAGCCCGATCCTGTTAAACCAACCGGGATACTGGGTTTATTATCATCAAAGCTAATGCCATCATCCGGGCGCTGGTAACGGTTCATCTCCCCCCACTCCACTTTCCAGGTACCAAAACGGCTTTGCAAATTTTGAAGTACATCGTTTAACCAGGCCAACTGCTGCGCCGGACTTATGGTTTTAACCAGCGTTTGAAAGCGCCGGGTAATAAAAGTGCTTTCCTGATCGGTTTGAGGCGGGGGCAGCGCTTTCATCATCAGGGTGCCCCATTCAATAGCAAGCGAACTGGCTACCGAATGGATAGCGGTATTCCTGTCCCACAACTGCAGGACCTTTATTGGCCCGGCAAGCGATTGCTTAACCGAATCGGGAGCGGCGTCATAAGCTTTGAAAAGTGATGGTAACAGATCGTCAAAAGCAGCGAGATGGTGGTCATACCCTTTAGCTACCAGGTCATCAAGCGTAAGGTTTTTCGCATCTTTTAAAATCCTGATAGCAGTTACCGCGCGGTAGTTTTCACCGTCGGGGGCCATGTAAACCGGGTATTTACTTTTATTCGGACTTGACGTGCCCGAAGCCGTATACGGCGTTGAATTACAGTTCTGGACCCACCCGGTGGCGGGGTTGGTAATAGTGATGATCTCGCTCAGCTTGTGGATACCTTGCCATTCGGTAGCTGATGTGCTGCCATCAACCGGCAGGCTCCAGTCGTATTTAGGGTTGCGTTTAGGAATATAATTGCCGTACCAAAAAATGGTATTCCCTTTATCATCGGCGTAAACAGTACTGTTTGTAGCGTTTGATACCATGTTCATGGCCTTTTTATATTCGGTCAGGTTGTTGGCTTTGGTTATCAGCCATGACTCAACCAGGGCATTGTATGAACGGTTGTTGGCTTTAAGTGCCAGCCATTTACCATCCCTTGCACCCAGCACCGGGCCATGATGGGTATAATAGCCTGTTATAGAGCGCTGTTCAATCTCATCGCTATGCTTTATTTTGAAAGATAGTTCGCGGGTGATAACGGGCCTTAGCTTACCATCATATTCGTAATACCATTTACCATCCTTTTTGCTCACCTTTTCGGCGTAAAGATCGGCCACATCGGCATAGGCACTGGTATGCATCCATCCGCAATGCTGGTTAAAGCCCTGGTAAATAAAAAACTGGCCCCAGGTAACGGCCCCGTACGCATTAAGGCCTTCATCGCTTACCAGCTCAACCTCACTGCGGAAATAGAACGGCACATGCGGATTGATATACAACAAAGCATGGCCCGATGCCGATTTGGATGGTGCTATAGCAAAGCCATTTGAACCGGTTTCGCGCTCGTTCACCATATCATAAATATTTTTTACAGGCTGGCCGGTTACCGCGCCAAGCTTTTCGGGGGCGGTACTGTAAAAGTCGTTGGTTTCGCTTAGTTTAATGCCCCCGGTTTCGGTAGCGGCAACGCTGCCATCGGTAAACATCAACGCATACCAGGGTTCAAAATGTTTAAATACTTTGGGTTTTACTTCGGGATGTTTGTACAGGTAATAATTAATGCCATCGGCAAAAGCATCCAATAGTTTCCGGAACCAAGGGGCGCTTGTTTTGTAATCTTTGATGGCGTCGGCACTATCGGCAATCAGTTGCAGCTGCACATCGGTATATAAATTAGTTTCGCCGTCAACCTCGGTCTGTTTACCTAACTGGTAAAGGTAGTTACGTTCAATGCCTTTAAAGTTATCTTCGCACTGGGCATACATCAATCCGAAAACAACAGCTGCATCTGTTTTTCCATAAATGTGAGGAACTCCCCAATTATCCCTGATAATGGTTACTGACTTTGCTAATGTTTTCTCCCGTTTTATTTCCTTTTGATTAATTTTTTGAGCAAAAACCAAAGCAGGAAGAAACATTGAAACAATAATAAAATTTGCTTTTATAGTAACAGCAATTTTACCAAACAATTTATCCATATAAATGTGAAGTAAACGAGGCTTTTTAAAGATTTTGAGGTAAATTTGGAGATTAATTCATAATAATTACATAGCAGCGCCGTTTTTATTCAAATATTTACAATCGGCTTTTTGAGGTAATTATTTGCTGTACTTTAAAACTGTACAGTTAACATTTGATAAATTTCTGTACCGGTTTCCACTCCGGTATCCGAATATAAAGAGCTTGGGTACGCATTTAAGATGATATCTGAGATTTAGTTGATTCAATATCATTTGAGACGTGATATTGTGTGCGTTCCGGGGTGAGATACGGAACGCATTTTTTTTGTTTATGAAAGAGATCATGGTTCATAGTTAATGGTTCATGGCAATTAGTGGTAATCACTAACGAGATTCAAATTCGGCCATGATCCATGAACCATCAACTATGAACTATTAATGAACCCACTTACCCCTATACCACGCCATAGCTAACAACACCATGCGGTTATAGGTTTCGAGGCCCTGGGGCTGGTTGTTGGCTTTCAGGAAATTATCGTAAAAAATACTGCTTATGGCGCCCAGCTTGTTTTCGTAGGCCAGCCAGTAATTACGCTCGGTGATATAATCGCCGCGTACATCTTTACTGATGAGTGCTTTGAGTTCTTTATGAGCAAGGGTATCACGGGCACCAAGCGAATGCATGAACTCCTGCACGGCGAGATGATATGCCGAATAACGCAGTAACCTGTCATGTGATTTTACGGCTACGACAAAACCTGCAAAATCAGCTTCATCCTCTGCTCCATATCCCATCTGGTGCGACATCTCATGACATACCACAAAGGGCCGGTTAAAAATGGGCATCTGGTAATTTACCTGGGCTTCGGAGGTGAAAGGGTTATAATAGCCCGAGGTGCCAATATAATTTAATAAGGGCGTCAATATCGATGGTTTAATATCAGGATTATAAGCCCTGAAATTAACAGAATCTTTACTGAGTACGCCGATTGCATGCCGTGCTGTATTATAAATATGGGTATTACTTTGGGCCCAGTCGGCCGGTGTAAGCCGTGCACGGGTAACGTTGGCGCTGTCAATCAGGATGCGGGTTACGGCTTTAAGATCGGCGGTTGTAAAAGCCGTGTCGCTGAGCCCAAGCCGCTCGGAGGCCGGCAGCCTGAAATAGTTCATTCCCCACAACAAATAAAAAGCCACAATGCCCGCCTGTATACCTATAACCAATCCTAAAAAAAGTCTCCCCGCCATTTGGAACCTTTTTTTAAACAGCAGGGCAATTAGCCTGATCACCGCATAGATCAAATAAATAACCACGGCTATATATATAATGTCGCCAACACTAAACGGAAATACGTTTAAAACGGAATGAAAAACCCGGCAAATAATAATGTAAAAACCATTGGCATAATAACGTTCAACAGCGGCCGGGTGATCAGTAAACAGCATCAGCAAAAAAATAACCAATGCCAATGATATTATCGCGATGATCCTTTTTAGTACAGGTTTTTTGTTGGTTGGGTAGCGCATTATCTAAGGTAAATATAGGGCTTTAGGGTTCAGGTTTAAAAAAGAATGCTTTTGCGCGCTAAAAACCCGGGTAATAGAAAAAGCCCCCTTGGCAGGAGGCTTTCAAAATTGTGAAAAATAAGGTTACTGAATATCATTTACTTACAGACACCGGCACTACAATCTTATCCCAGAACATGCAAAAGCTTTTTGCATCAACTGTATAAACTAATCTTTCGTGCATCGGCGCGGCTTTGGTTTTTACGTTTACACGCAGGGCGTCTTTTGACTCATCGTATTTAAACGCGCCCCATTGTTTGGCCACTTTGTTAAAGATAGCTGTCCAGGTACCGTTTTCGGCAGGGACCAGGAAGAAGCTATAAGTACCCGCTGCCAGTGGTTTACCCTCAACTTTGATATCTTTTGTTGTTGTAAAAGTTGTGGCCTCGTTAGCACCTGCACGCCATACTTTACCGTAAGCTTCAAGACCTCCCCAAATTTTACGGCCTTTAACCGATGGGCTGCCATAGTTAATAGTAATAGTTGAACCAGCCGCTGTACCGCTAACGCTATCGCGCGGGCTTGCTGGTTTGTCCTGGGCAAAGGTTACCGCTGATACTAATAAGGCGAAAGCAAACAGGAATGCTGCTTTAAGCTGAAATGATTTTTTCATAAGATTTCTCATAAATTGTTTAATATAAAGATAGATTGAAATTTGGTTTAAAAACAACTATTCGTTTAAATACCTTCGAGAGGTGATTTTAACACATAAAACACTGAAAATAAACACCTGATGGTTAAACTATTTTGATTTTATATTGTTTAATAATTGAAAGATCATATTGCAATTAGGAATCGACCGGAGGGATTCATAGCCCAAAGGTTAAACAATTGTTGTGGTTTTTTTACCCTGCCTACCATGGCAGGGTTTTTTATGCGCCGGCATCATTGTACCTTATAAGTTAATATGCTCCGTCCTATATTGCCTGCTTCATCAATACCCTCCATCACCAAACGGTAATTACCTTTGCTATCTGCATTAAAAAAATCAAACGAGGCATTGCCATCTTTGTCGGTTACAATATCGGGGTTCCAGTATATAGCGGTTCTTGCGTCAGGTTTCTTATCAGCACCTGTTGATGCTTCATAAACCGGTGAATAAAAGGTACGGGCTTTGTAAAAACCCCTTGCTGTAAAATACAGTAAGCCTGGCGACATCACATTATTTGAAACAACCGGAGCTTGAGTTTTCCGCAATTTGAGCACCAATACCCCATTTGCCCCTCTTACACCATATATGGTAGCATCGTTATTTTTTAACACATTTACACTTTCAACATCAGCAGCATTGTAATTATCGATACTTGTTCCGGCCGGTATTACGGTATCATCAACTACGATCAACATTGGCCCTCCCTGCATGGCCGGGTTCACCTTATCGGCCAGGTAGGGTACGCCTTGCCTCAAAACAACACCATTTAAACGGCCCTGCAACCCGTTTGACAGGGTGCTTTGGTCTCGCAGGTTATTTTTCCCCAAAACCTCTGTAGTAAGTTTACCGGCATTAATACCTCTTTCATTAATAGTAACCGCATTAAGTGCCCTGCTATTCGCATCAGCTATGTAAACCGGCTGTTGCGTTGTTTTATCAAAGCCCGCACCGTTTACCCCCTGTGCCGGGCCCATCAAATCTCCGGTTTTAATATTTGTTAATGCCTTTGCCAGAGAAATGGATATTTTGGTATTACTTTTCCCTTCGGCTGTTTTAGCCTGGATCATGAACGGGGTTTTATCATCATAAACCAGGTTTTTGAAAGTAAAATTACCATCCAGATCGGTGGTTTGTGTTAATAAAGCCCCGCCTGCCTGCGGCATCAGGGTTACCATACCGCCATCAACCGGCTTCCCCGAAATTGTTTTCACCTGGCCCGATACATCGAAACCGTTTTCGGCAGTATACGCTACGGCGGTATTGTTATCATTGAGCACTTGCTTCCACTCAAAGTGGCGGTACCCCTGGGTTAACATCAATACATCCAGGTTAGACCGGGTATCATTGTTAACATCAGCAAAATAATAATCGGGCTGCTCAATTGTCCCTTTCAGATCAGAAGTTAGCAGCAGACTTGATAATATGCTATTTTCATCGTCCCCGGTTACAGATACTTTACCGGCATCAATAACTGATGCTGATAAATAGCTTTTTACCGCCTCTCCATTTTTGTTTTTAGTATTGATAGCAATATGCACCTTTCCTCTTACCGGGTATAAAGGGTTATCGCTAACAGATGTAATCGTTAACAGGTCGGGATTTTGGATAAATACCAGGCGCTCATTCAATGGTTCGCCCTGCTCCGAAAAAAGCGTTATCCGGGTTATACCTGTTTTAAAATCTTTTTTATTAAGATTTAGGTCGAGCACCTGGTTATCAAGCACGGTTTTTACCGAGCGGATACTACCGGCCGAATAAATAATTATACCTATTTCTTTGTTCTTATTTTTAAGGTAATAAGCTTTATTGGCATTTATTTCAATGCCAAGTTTATCCGGATTATCATTGTTAACCATCAATGTGATCCCCTCGTTATCGGCTTTCGGTAAATCCACTATCGCTTTGGTACCATCGGCATAGGTTAAATTAGCTTTATAAGTTTTACCTGCTTCGGCAGTAATAAATATAAGTCCCATGCCCAGGTGTTTCGATTCAAACCTGGTTACTTCGGCATTGGAGTTATCAACCACAACACCTTTAACATCAAGCCCCGGCCCGTTTGCACTTACCGCTTTAAAGGCCAGCTTGGTTGGTATACCGTTTACAAAACTTCCCCCTTCCGGAAAAAAAGCGATGTTAGGTTTACCTGCTCTAACCACTAACGCTTTATTGCCCGCAAATGCCTTCCCATTGACGTTTACCTGCCGGTCAAATAAATTCTGCCCGTTATTGATCATCCACTTAGTATACGCCCTGATACGATAGGCCCCTCCGGGCAAGATACCGGGAAGACTAAAATCACCTGCGGCCAAGCCATTAACCACTTGCAGCGGGATTGTTTGCAGCAGAGAATCGGAGGGGTTAACCAGGTCGACATGCAACATGCCGCTTAACTTTGAAGGCTCATGCTGTTCGCCCAGGGTTACATATGCTTTAAAGTATATGGTATCGCCTGCATTGTAATTAGGTTTATTTAAATGCAGGTACACTTTTTCAACCGCTTTACTGGCCGATAAAGTTTGCAGGCGCGATACCACAGCATCTAAAGGAACGGAAGGTGAAACCGGCTTATTATTTTGTGAAAAAACAGGCACAGAGCAACACCATGCCGCTAACAGCGATAAAACTATCTTTTTCATAAGCGGGAATAATAGCAGGTTAGACTGGTTATATAATGGCAATTAAATATAAGTATTTATTTGCAAAAACACTCATTTTAAATTAGTTATACCCCCTTGCAAAACCGCGCCTGCTATTGCGTCAGTTCAGCATCCTGCTTCATTTCTTCCCAGTAAAGTGTTTCAAGGTAAATACCGTTTTGAATAGCTACACGCGCACGTATTTTTTCTAATTCGGCTTTCACTTCTTCATTGCTGAGCTCCCTACCCAGCGAATGGTAATAAATGGCGTAACCTGTTTTGCTGTTTACGCATTTATAATGCTTTTCCCCGGCTTTCATAATTGGATTGACTAATACAAATACAATACTGCAGATGGCAGGATTGTTTTAATTAAACTTAAATGTTACACAATTTTCTTCATTCAATATACGGGTTTCTTTTTACTTTAAATCAACAAGTTATAATCTCATTAATTTTGTTTTATTACATTGGCCTAACCATTCTTAACATTAACTTAACATTTGGCATTGTATTAATGGTTACTTTTATCCGCTGAATAATTTATAGTAACATATTTTAAAATCCACTGAATATAACTACTGTAAATTCACGGACTGATAAGACAGATCAATGAAGAGCACTAACTCAAAATCGATATTTCCAAACTCAAACCAGGTTTTTTACGATTTGTTCAACACTGCTGTAGCCAATGTTACCGAAATGGCCAGGCTACTGAATGAAGCCGTTAACGCCCCAACATCATATGAGCAAAAGTTTAATTTTGCGCATATTGATAAGCTGAAATTTAAAAGTTACGAAGTTACCCACAGGGTATTTTCAGAATCGGGCCGGATGCTGATCTCTCCATTTAACCGTAAGGATATGTGCGATCTGGCATCGGCTATTGATGACGTAGCCGATAGCATTACCATGGCGGCCCGCAGGATCAACCTTTACAACGTGCCTGTTATTACCCAGCCAATGATAGATTTGGCCGCGCTGATCCTTAAGACCAGTACAGAGCTTGAAAAAGCGGTAAACGCGATGAATAACCTGAACAAATCGGCTGAGATCTTTGAGCTTTGCAGCAATATCAAAAAACTGGAAGCCCAGGCCGATTCAGTTCACAATAAAGCCTTTGCCGATCTGCTTAATAATGAAAAAGATCCGATTGAATTAATTAAATATACCGATGTTTTTGCAGCCATGGAAACTGCTACCGACAGCTGTGAAGATACAACGCTGATCATTGAAAGTATTTTGATCAAGAACGGGTAACCTCACCCAACCCTCTCCAAAGGAGAAGCCTTTAAATAGATATTTTAAACAAAAAAGCGATGATAACTCATCGCTTTTTTGTTTTTAAAGCCCTCTCCTTTGGAGAGGATTTAGGTGAGGTTATTTCCCCTTATCAGTTTGAGGGCCATTGTCACCTCCATTATTATCCTGATCATTGTTTCTATCTTTTTCCCGATCCTTCTTAAATTCAAGCTTGCCAAACTTATAGCTCAGGCTTATGCCGAACGACTGTACCGGCACCAGCCTCAGGTTGGTTGAATAAAAGTTGCTGCCAAAGGTTGATGAGCTTTGACTCACATATTTGGCAAACGGATTGGTAGCTGTAAGCCCAATACTGGCTTTTTTGTTCATGAACATTTTGCGCATGGCGAAATTGTAAAACACAAATTTGGGATTGGTACCCTGGATGCCCTTTTGCGATGAATTGTAGTTACCAAAAAACTCGGCGCTCAAATCATGACCAAAGCTATATTGCGCGTTGAGGTTAAGGCGGTACGCGAAGGCACTTACATTGGCGAAACCAGGGTTGGTGCTGCGCCTGTCGCTGAAAATCATATTGGTACGCAGGCTTAGCTTACTGGTTACCGGCACCGAAGCATAAATATTGATACCGATGCGCTCTTCCGAACCTATATTATAACGCTGGTTCAATGACACATCGGTATACATTGTACCATTCACGTCAAACGTGGAATAAAAGGTAGTGAACTGTTGAATATCATCAGTATTACGGCGATAGAAGGCCGCTATGTTGATATTGGCTCCCTTATCATATGATTTGTTATAACCCAACTCAAAGTTGTCGCCCTTTTCGGGTTTAAGATTTGGGTTACCGGTACTGATATTATGCGGGTCGCTGATATTCAGGAAAGGGTTCAGGTCGCCGTAATCAGGGCGTTGAATGCGGCGGGTGTAGCTTAATTTAAGTGATTCGCCGCCGTTTCCAAACTTATGAGAGAAAACCAATGATGGCGCAAGGATATTATAAGAAGGGATATTTACACCCTGAAAATCGGCTGTAGTAGTGGTATACTCATCCCTTAAACCAGCTTTCACATCCAAAAACTTATCAAATACCGATGTTGAGGCCGACAGGTAATAGGCATACACTTTACGGTCGTAAGTAAAACCATAGGTTTGGCTTGGGTTGGGCACAAAGGTATTACCGCCAAAAAGCGTATCCGTTATAACGTTATTGTTGATATGGTTAAATACAAGCTTGCCGCCTGTTTCAAGTGTAAAGTTTTTGCTTACCGGCTGCGTATAGTCAACAGAGATATCGGTTTCCCTGTCCTTACCCGGATTGTTGTTGGAGATACCGGATGAGGTTATGCCCGAATCATAATCCTGCCGCTGAAATGAACTGAACGAATTACGGCCAAAACTTGATGAATATAATACATCAAGCTCCTGTCCTTCTTTGGCGAAAGTTTTTTTGTAATTCAAACTTACATCGGTTGAGTAGCCACTGAATTTACTGCTTGAGTTACGGATACTCCTGATATCAGATATTGGGTTACCTGCTGCGTCAACCTCGCTTTGATCCTGGTTGGTAATTCCGTTGCCATGGTTACCAAAATGATTAAAGCCCACACCTGCGGTCAGCTGATCTTTAGGGGTAATATCCCACGAAAAATTGATCCCTGATTCGTAACCATTACGTTTAAAGTTATTACTTCCCTGCTGGAACAAGGTAGTTTTATTATTGGCCGAATCAGTTGATACGCGGTTACGGGTATTAGGTGCATTAGTATTAATTTGGGCATTACCGCTAAAAAAAGCATTCACGCCAAAATTGCCTTTGCGGGCATTCAGGTTAAATGAGCCGTTTTCGCGGCGGGTACCTGCCGATAGGTTAACGCTGCCGTTAATGCCCTGCACTTTGCTGTCTTTCAGGATAATGTTTACGATACCTCCCGTACCGGCCGCGTCATACTTAGCGCCCGGGCTGGTAATCACCTCAATACTTTTGATCTGGCTGGCCGGGATGCTGGCCAAAGCATCGGCAAGGCTGGCCCCAAAAATGCTTGATGGTTTACCATTGATCAAAAAACGGATATTGGCATTGCCCTGAAGCTCCACATTACCATCAATATCAACCGTGATCTGCGGTACTTTTTTTAATACGTCAATAGCTACGCCGCCCTGTGCACTTAAATCGTTTTGAGGGTTGTAAACCATTTTGTCAATCCTGTTTTCTACGGTAGGTACTTTGGCAGTTATGGTTACGCCTTTTAGTTCATTAGCAACCGGCGCCAGTTTGATTTCGCCCAATGATACGGCTCCATCTTTAACCATTACATGTTCGATAGTTGCTTTCTGGTAACCTAAAAATTCGGCTGTTATTTTATACTCCCCGGCGGGGATGTTATTTATGCTAAAATTTCCTTTGGGATCGGTACTGATGCCATTGAAGGGTGAAGCAGCGCCTTGTTTAAATACAGATACGGTTGCATAGTCAACCGGTAGCTTTGTAGTGGCATCGGTAACTTTACCGGTGATTTTCCCCCTGGCTCCTGGGGCAGTTTGGGCGTGTAAGGTGGTTATAAAAATAAAAGAAAATAATATCAAAAAAACAGACTTCATTATAAAATACGGGTGTTTGGAACCACAAATTTTATAAGAAAGATTGGATTAAATCTGAATTAAATGGTATTGAAGTGTATTTGTTACAATATGTTTTTGTTATGTATATATGCTTGTTACATTGTATATGAGCATGTTACAAAAAGATTAGAAAATCAATACAATTGTGCCGCCGATGATAAGCAGCGCGCCTATAGCGTTTTTTAAAGTTAACGGTTCGCCCAGAAAAATAACAGAAAGCGCGATGGCCAAAGCAACGCTTAGTTTATCAACCGGGGCAACCTGGCTTACCTTGCCCAACTGCAGGGCGCGGAAATAACAGATCCACGAAAGGCCGGTTGCACAGCCAGACAAGATGAGGAAGGTCCAGTTGGTTTTAGTAAGACTGCCCATACCGCCATGGCTCCCTTTAAAAAGCGCTATGGCCCAGGCCAGGATCAGGATTATGACGGTACGGATGGCCGTAGCAAGATCTGTATCAACTCCTTTAATCCCTATTTTGGCAAAAATGGCTGTAAGCGCCGCAAACAGTGCCGAAAGTAATGCGTAGATCCACCACATAATGATCAGATTTTGTATTTAACTTGCAACAAGCTAAGTGCAAATTTGCTTAGGCATTCTGTACAAAATCTGTGAGATAGCTGTTAGCTCTACTCAAAATCCAGAATCTGTACAAATTGGCATTTTAACTTTATCAAAAAAAACGTTTTGAAAATACTCATCATCGAAGACGAAGAAGGCCTGCGCGAAAGTATTGAAGAATATTTTGCCGAAGCCGGCAACATTTGCGAAACCGCGGCCAGCTATGCAGCAGCCCTGGCCAAGGTTGAACTGTACCGTTACGATTGTATCCTGCTGGATATCACCTTGCCCGGCGGTAATGGTATTGATATATTAAAAAAGCTTAAAGCCAATAATTACACCGATGGGGTGCTCATCATATCGGCCAAAAACTCGCTCGATGACCGCCTCCAGGGCCTTGACCTGGGTGCCGATGATTATCTGGTAAAACCCTTTCACCTGTCGGAATTGAAGGCAAGGGTATCTGCCATCATCAGGCGTAAAATGTTCAATGGCAGCAACGTGCTTAACTTTAACGAGCTCAGTATCGACCTGATGGCTAAAACCGTAGCTGTAAACGGAACCCCTGTAAAGTTTACCCGTAAAGAGTTTGCTTTGCTTATCTATTTCATATCCAACAAAGGCAAAGTAATTTCAAAAAACGCCATTGCCGAACATTTATGGGGCGATGGCATCGACCTGGCCAATAATTTCGACTTTATTTATTCGCACATCAAAAACATCCGCAAAAAAATAATGGAAGCCGGCGGTAAGGATTATATTTATGCAGCCTATGGTATGGGTTACAAATTTGCCGATCAATAATGAAGCTTTCGGAAAGGTATAACCGGGTAAATTTAATTGCTACTATCGTTATCATGCTGATAACGGGCGTTATTTATTACCAGGCTATCAGCCTCATCCTTACTAATCAAAAAGACAATTCACTTAAGGTTGAAGAGCAGGAAGTTTTTGATTATGTAAAGCTCAATCACCACCTGCCCCAGGTTTTTGCCTCGAAAGACCAGCAGATCACCTTTATTTCGGCCGAACCCAATTCTGTTAAACGCGAATTTTTTAACACTACTTATTACCGCGAAAAAGACGAGCCGGAATCTGGTCGCGGCCTGGTCAGTTCGGTAAAAGTTGGCGACAGGTATTATAAAATTCTGATAGTTGAATCGAAAGTAGAAACTGAAGACCTGATCCAGATCATCTTCGGCATTACCATTGGCGTTATCTTATTACTGCTGCTGGTGCTGGTAATTACCAACCGCCTCATATTGAGCCGGCTTTGGCAGCCATTTTACAGTATCCTGAGCGAGTTGAAACTATTCAACGTTACCGATAGCCGCGAAATGCCATCTCCCAATACTACTATCGACGAGTTTAACGAACTCCAGGCCGAAGTTACCGCCATGGCCGAAAGGGTAAAAAAAGACTATAAAGACCTTAAAACCTTTACCGAAAACGCCTCGCACGAATTGCTTACCCCTATCGCTGTGATCAATTCAAAACTGGATACCCTGATCCAGACAGAAAACTTTAGCGAGCATCAAAGCAAGTTACTCAATGACCTTTACAGCGCGGTATCGCGCCTGAGCAGGCTTAATCAATCGTTGTTATTACTGGTCAAGATTGAGAACAAACTACTGAACGATCGACAGCACCTGGATTTACAGGAACTTATAGATGATTTGCTGTATCAATTGGAAGATATTTTCAACGACAAAGAAATAACGGTTATTTCAACAATTGCCAAAAAGGAAATTGAAGCCAGCAATTACCTTATTGAGATCCTGTTGAATAACCTCATCATCAACGCGGTTCGGCATAACAGAAGCGGCGGCGAAATCACCATCAGCCTCACAGCCGAAAATTTAACAATCAAAAACACCGGCGAGCAAATAGCCTTGAATCCTGAAAATATCTTTACCCGCTTTCATAAAGCATCCACATCTGAAGGCAGCGGGCTGGGGCTCACTATCTCCAAACAGATCTGCGAAAGTTTGGGTTATCAACTGGTTTACAGTTATGAAGAGCCTTACCATATCTTCAAGGTTAACTTTTAAATTTGTTACACTGTCCCTACCAATTTTTTCCAGAATTATCGTGTAGCTTAGCTATTATTTAAACAATACGCATTATTTTGACCATCCGGATAAAATGGGTTTTCGGCTTTTTATTTTGCCTGCTTAGTGCTGCTACACAGGCACAAACCTACAATCTTGAACATTATTTGGAGCTTGCCAAAAGCAACAGTCCGCTGTTAAAGGACCTGCAAAACCAGGTTGCTTCAGGTCAATTGGACAGCCTCCGGATCAGGGCAGGTTACAGGCCACAGGTTAGCGCTAACAGTGCAGGACTTTATGCCCCGGTGTCCGGCGGTTATGGTTATGCGCCTGCTATAACCAACGAACATACGCTCAACGCACTATTGGGTATTAATCAATCGCTGGATAGCAAAAAAAATATTGCCGCCCAGATCGACGCAGTTAAGCTGCAATCGCAATCGGTGCTCAATACCGCTAAAATATCCGAGCAGGATCTGAAAAAAGCAGTCACCGCGCAATACATCGCCGCATTTGGCAGCCTGCAACAGGTAAAATTTAACCAGGAAGTGGTCACCCTGCTTAACCGGGAGGAAGCGCTGCTTAAAAAGTTAACGCGCACCAATGTTTATCGCCAAAGCGATTACCTTACCTTTCTGGTTACCCTTAAGCAGCAGGAACTAACGCTGTCGCAGGCAAGGCTGCAATATAAAAATGACTATACTACACTTAACTATTTAACCGGCATTGCCGATACCAGCTATATTGAATTACAGGATCCCGGCATTCAGAAAACTATTCGGGCCGATATCAGCAACAGCATCTTTTTCAGCCAGTATAAAACGGACAGCCTTAAGCTGGTGAATAGCCGTGCATTGGTGGATTTCAGCTACAAACCTAAGATCAATCTGCTGGCCGATGGCGGCTATAACTCCGATTTTTTAAGCGGACCGGCATATAAAAATTTCGGCGCCAGTATTGGTTTTAGCTTTACGCTGCCATTGTATGACGGTGGTCAGCGCAAAATCCAGTACCGTAAGCTGTCGTTAGAAGAGGATACCCGGCGCAGCTACAAAGCATTTTTTGATACCCAATACCGCCAGCAGATTGCCCAGTTAAACCAGCAGATTGATGGTTCTGAAAAGCTGTTAGCCCAGATAGATGAACAGATGAAATATACCGAAAGCCTGGTAAAAGTTGACACCCAACTGCTGCAAACAGGTGACGTACGTGTGGCCGATTTGGTATTGGCCATTAATAATTATCTTGCTATAAAAAACCTTAAAACGCAAACCAATATTAATAAGCTGCAGCTCATTAATCAGCTCAATTACTGGAATAAATAATATGAAATTTAAACATATATACCTATTTGCAGGCCTTTTAATCTTGCTGTATAGCTGCAAAGGCAATACCCAACCTGCGGATGATGCCGGCGACGGAGGTTCGGCCGCTCAAACACCTGTAACCGTAACTACAGTTGCCGATAGCGCCATGATGGACTATATTGACCTCAGCGCTACCTCCGTTTTTCAGCAAAAAAACATTGTGAAAGCCAATGCTAACGGTTACATCCAAAAGGTGAACATCCTGCCGGGGCATTATGTAAATAAAGGCGAGTTTTTATTCAGCATAAAAACTAAAGAAGCACAGAGTATTGGTAACAGCATCAATGTGCTGGATACTACGTTTAAGTTTTCGGGCGTAAATAAAATAAAAGCTGCCGGTAATGGCTACGTTACCCAACTCAATCACCAGCAGGGCGATTATGTGCAGGATGGTGAGCAGCTTGCCGTGATCAGCGACCGCTCAAGCTTTGTATTTGTGATGCAATTGCCTTATGAACTGCGTAGCTATGTAAAAAACAATCAGGACGTACAACTTGTACTGCCCGGCGGCGAAAAATTGACGGCACAAGTAAGCTCATCAATGCCTGCTGTTGATTCACTATCGCAAACCCAGGGCATTGTGCTTAAGGTAAACAGCGCCAATCCCATCCCTGAAAATTTGGTAGCTAAAGCGCGGATCATTAAGTCGATACGCCCGCATACGCTATCACTTCCAAAATCGGCCATACTAAGCAATGAAACACAAACGGAGTTTTGGGTAATGAAGCTGATCAATCCTACTACCGCGGTAAAAACCGCCATAACCAAAGGCATTGAAGCCGGCGGCAGGGTGGAAATTTTAACCCCCAAATTTTCGGCGAATGATAAAATAGTGGTTACAGGTAATTACGGACTGGCAGATACGGCTAAAGTGAAAATTGTAGAGTGATGAAGGAAAACCAGCGCAAAAATTACTTCATAACCCATCGCAAGCCTTTAGGCCTGGTGCTGGCCCTGATTATTATGGGCGGTTTGTTTGCTTATTCAAAACTGCAAACTTCGCTTTTTCCTGAAATCACTTTCCCCAAGATCAAGATCATTGCCGACGAGGGCCTGCAGCCGGTAAATAAAATGATGGTTACGGTTACCAAACCGCTGGAAAATGCCATTAAGCAGGTGCCCGACCTGCAACTGGTACGCAGTACTACGAGCAGGGGAAGCTGCGAAATTTCGGCCCTGCTCAACTGGAATGCCGATATCGACCTGAGCCAGCAGCGTATCCAGTCGAGCATCGACCAGATCAAGAACGACCTTCCTGCCGATGTAAATATCAGCGTAGCCAAAATGAACCCTTCCATTTTACCGGTAAGCGGTTACACTTTGGAGAGCCATAACCTGTCCCCTATTGAATTAAGGCAGTTAGCTACATACACAGTAAAACCATTCCTTTCGCAGGTCGACGGGGTATCGGAGATCAGGGTGATCGGCGGTAAACTCAAGGAATACTGGCTCACACTCGATCAGCAAAAAATGACCTCATTAGGCCTTACGCCTGATATTATCAGCAATACGCTTGCTACTACTAATTTCGTAAAATCAGAGGGTTACCTGTCTGATTATAAGCGCATGTACCTCACTGTTACTGATGCTACCATCAATGCCAAAGATCAACTGGAAGACCTGGTGATCAGCAACAACCGTAAAAGGATAGTACGGCTCAAGGATTTTGCAAGCATCCAGGTTAACGAAGGGATTGAGTATACCCGCATCAACGCCAACGGGCATGATGGGGTACTGATAGCCGTAGTGAAGCAACCCAATGCCAACCTCATTTCGGTTAGTAACGATATGGCCGATAAGATTGACGCGCTGAAAAAACTACTCCCGCGGGGTGTAAGTATACGGCCATATTATGTTCAGGCCGATTTTGTGAACGACTCGGTTAGGAGCGTGAGTGACAGCCTTTGGGTAGGTTTACTCCTGGCTATTATTGTGGCCGTGATCTTTTTACGATCATTCAAGGCAAGCATCACCATATTGATTACCATCCCGGTTACACTCGGGCTTACCCTGCTTATACTATACTGGCTTGGCTATACTTTTAATATCATGACGCTGGGTGCTATCGCAGCATCCATAGGATTAATTATTGACGATGCAATTGTAGTGGTTGAACAGATCCACAGGGTACACGAAGAACACCCGGACGAGTTGAGCAGCCATTTGGTACGCAAGGCTATTGATTACCTTTTCCCGGCCATGGTGGGCTCATCTATCAGTACTATCGTAATTTTTATTCCTTTTGTTTTGATGACGGGTGTGGCCGGGGCCTACTTCAAGGTGCTTACCGAAACCATGATCATAACCTTGCTGAGCTCATTCTTTGTAACCTGGATCGGTTTGCCTGTAATTTACCTGCTCGTAACGCGTAAGCCTAAATTAAATACAGCAAAAGCCAAGACAGAAGAAATACATACAGTTAAACAACAAAAGTGGGTTAGTTTCTGTATCCTGCGCCCCTATGTAAGCCTTATTATTGTTGCCGCGTTGGCAGCAGTGATAGTGATAGTACCGCCTTTGCTGGAAACAGGATTTCTGCCTGATATGGACGAAGGCGCCATCGTGCTCGACTATAAATCGCCTCCGGGAACATCACTGGAAGAAACCGACCGGATGTTGCGCCAGATAGAAAAACAGATCATAAAACATCCGGATGTAACTGCCTATTCGCGCCGCACAGGTACACAAATGGGCTTTTTTATTACAGAGCCTAATAGCGGTGATTACCTCATCCAACTAAAAAAAGATCGCACCAAAGGCACCGAAGAGGTGATCAGCGATTTGCGCAAAATGGTTGAAGAAACCCAACCCGCGCTGCAGGTTGAGTTTGGCCAGGTAATATCCGACATGCTTGGCGACCTCACCACATCAGCCGAGCCTATCGAGATCAAAGTATTTGGTGATAATCAACAAACATTGCAAAACCTGTCAAGGCAGATAGCCGGGCTGGTTGAAAAAGTAAAAGGCACTGCCGATGTGCTGCCGGGTATTGTTATCGCCGGTCCTTCGGTAAGCATTCAACCCCATTACAGCAAAATCGCACAGTATGGAATTACCGCAGCCGATCTGCAAATGCAGGTCCAAACCGCGCTTGAAGGTAATGTGATAGGCAGTTTGCTGGAAAAAGAACAACTTTCACCCATCCGCATGGTTTACCCGGGTAACCGCTCGCTTAACGTGAATGACATCCATAACCTGCATATATTTTTACCCAACGGCAAACTCATCCCTATAACTGAACTCGCCTCGGTAGAGTTAAAGCCCGGCGATGCCGAGATCAACCGCGAAAACCTGCAAAGCATGAACGTAGTAAGTGCCCGGCTGGAAGGCAGCGACCTCGGTACCGTAATAACGGCCATTCAAAAAACCATCCACGATAACGTAAACCTGCCAACAGGCTACCATGTGGAGTACGGAGGGGCCTACGCCCAGCAGCAGCAGTCATTTAAAGAATTGCTTATTATCCTGATAACTGCCTGTTTACTGGTTTTTGGTGTGATATTATTCCTGTTCAGGCAGTTCAGGATAGCGCTGCTTATTTTGGTAATTGGCATTTTAGGCATCGCCGGCAGCTTCCTGGCCTTATTTATTACCGGTACGCCGCTCAATGTGGGCAGCTATACAGGGTTGATCATGATTGTGGGCATTATTGGCGAAAATGCCATTTTCACCTTCCTGCAGTTTAAGGAAAGCGCTATCGAAAATGAAAATAAAAACATTGACGCCGCTATAACCTTTGCCATCAGTACCCGTTTAAGACCAAAACTAATGACCGCCTTGGGGGCCATTATAGCCCTGTTGCCGCTTGCTTTAGGCATAGGTGCCGGCGCTCAATTGCATCAGCCATTAGCAATTGCAGTTATCGGCGGTTTTTTAGCAGCATTGCCATTACTGCTTATTGTTTTGCCGGCTATGCTCCGTATATTGTACAGCAAAGGGTTTAGTACCCATTTAAATGAAATTAATGAAAGCCATAACGGTTAACACAGCATTTTTACAGATTCGGGACTTAATTTCATGGCAATAAACACTCCCGAAAAATGAAAAAGCAAATTTTGGCCGTAGCCTTGCTCATAGCAGGTATAGCTCCTTTTAAACTGAACGCGCAAACCTATGTGGCCGATAAAACCATCGCGCTACCGGGTGACGGTGGTTACGATTACCTGGCTATCGACAAGATCAACCGCAACCTGTATGTATCGCATGGTACCGCTGTAAATGTCATCAACCTGGATACCGAAAAGCCGGTTGGCGTTATTGATAACATGAAAGGCGTTCACGGTATAGCCATTGTAAATAAACTTAATCGTGGTTTCATTAGTGATGGCAAGGCAAATGCGGTAGTAGTTTTTGATCTGAAAACTTTTAAAACCATTACTACAATTGCCCTAACAGCTGCCAATGGCCCGGATGCCATTATGTATGACCCTTACTCCGACCGGGTGTTTACCTTCAACGGCGAAAGTGATAATTCATCGGTAATTAACCCGGCAACGCTTAAACAGGTTGGCACGGTTGCACTTGGCGGCGGCCCCGAGTTTGCAGTATCCGACGGTAAAGGTAAAATCTACAATAACCTTGAAGATAAAAGCAGCCTGAATGTTATTGATAGCAAAAGCCTTAAAGTGATTAAAAACTATCCCCTTGCCCCCTGTGGTGGCCCTACCGGTTTAGCGCTTGATGCCGCTAACCAGAAATTGTTTACCGTTTGCCGCGAAAATAAGGGGGTTAGTGTTGTTGATATCAAAACAGGTAAAGTGACTGCTACCCTGCCAATTGGCGCGGGGGTTGATGCTGTAGTTTATGACCCTGAAACCAAACTTATATTTTGCTCATGCGGCGATGGCACCACTACCATCATCAAACAAAAATCGGCTGATGAATATGAGGTGATCCAAACCCTAAAAACTGCCGAAAGGGCCCGCACGATGACAATTGACGCCAAAACCCACAAAATTTATTTAAGCGTTGCACAGTTTGAGCCCGGTACACGTAAAGCCATTCCAAATACTTTTAAGGTGCTTGTTTTTAAGCAAAACTAACGTAAATTGTATATAAAATTTACATGAAATGATCATGAAGATTTTGTTTATTCCTAATATTACTAATTAATTTTTACAAAACAATGAACTTTTGTGTACGTTATCGTTATATTTAACGTTTTAACACTATATGATTAAAAAGACTGATTTTGTTTATTCCCAGGAGTCTGAACCTCATCGTATCCGC
Source organism: Mucilaginibacter rubeus (assembly GCF_014643835.1). Lineage (GTDB taxonomy): Bacteria > Bacteroidota > Bacteroidia > Sphingobacteriales > Sphingobacteriaceae > Mucilaginibacter > Mucilaginibacter rubeus. Next base: position 35,956 of record NZ_BMKD01000004.1, read on the forward strand.
ACAAAAAAAATCTTGAAGGAGTTTCCGCAACTGCGAAAGCTTATAGGCAAAAACCCAAAAACCATATGGGCCATTATTGGTTTAGTAGCTTTCCAGGTTGTTTTAGCCTGGTTTGTACGTGATCAATCATGGTGGATAGTTTTTGGAGCTGCCTATTTACTTGGCGCTTTTGCCGATCACGCGCTGTTTGTAATGATCCACGAATGTACTCACCAGCTATTGTTTAAAAACCGCAACGCAAACCGTTGGGCATCCATGTTTGCCAATTTACCGCAAATATTGCCAAGCGCTATTTCATTCGAAAAATACCACATCAAACATCACTCCTTTCAAGGTGTACATGAGCTTGATGCCGATTTACCAAACCGCTGGGAAGCCAAACTGATCAGCAATTCATTTTTTGGTAAAGCAATCTGGCTGCTGTTTTTCCCGGTATTTCAATTGTTCCGCCTTTCACGTTTAAGGGAAATCCATCCTTTTGACGGCTGGATCCTGACAAACTGGTTATTACAGGCAGCATTTACAACCGCAATCGCTTACTTTATGGGCTGGCATGCAGTAGCGTTTTTGCTGTTAAGCTTTTCGTTTTCAGTTGGCCTGCACCCGCTGGGCGCCCGCTGGATCCAGGAACATTACCTTACCGTTACCGAAGAACAGGAAACATACAGCTACTACGGCAATTTCAATGCAGTTGCTTTTAACGTAGGCTTCCACAATGAGCACCATGATTTCCCTTCTATCCCATGGAATAAACTTCCGGAGATCAGGAAAACGGCCCCGGAATATTACGATACATTATACTATCATACCTCATGGACCAAACTGTTTTTCCAGTTTTTGTTCGACAGGGAGATCTCGCTGTTTAACCGCATCCTGCGTAAAGACCGCGGCCGCGTAGCGTTAACAGATATTTCAAAACCAGATATCGACCTCACCAAATCTGAAGCCACAAAGCCGGAACTTATAGACGTTGAGAAATAATAAAAACAAAAAAGGGCCTTTTTTCAAGGCCCTTTTTTGTTGGTAGTACATTGCCTCCCCCGCCCAAAACATTTCACATTCGCCCTTGCATCCGCCGCTGCCGCAAGCGTCCACGCTTGTGGCCCGCGTTTAGGTATACAACCTGATTAGCCTCTCGCATAGCTTAGCATGATACCCACAAGCGAGGACGCTTGCGGTAGCGATGAAAAAGGGCCTGAAATAAGGCCCTTTTTTGTTGGTAGTACATTGCTGACCCACGCCTAAAAACATTTCACATTTCCCCTTGCATCTCACTAACTAATCTTCGTATCTTGCTAATAAAATTAGCAAAATGAAACATGTAAGTGTGGCAGCCCAGCTCATTATTTTTAGCCGTTATATCGGTCAGCAGGTTATGATCATTAGTCTTTTAAACAATAGCGAAGTGAATATTGGCGTCCTTACTGGAGTAAAACATAATGCCATAGCAGTTAATATTGACGATCTAATACGCTGGATCCCGCTTTATGACAACTTCAGACTTTGCGAAATCAAACTGCTTTTAAAGCCTTAAAAAAACTTACGCCTGATGTTGTTTCCGCAGCAAACGACCTGCCCGTAAAAGCGTTCATCACTCCATATTACCAGCAACTGGGCTATGATATGCCTGTTTTTATTGAACCCGGGCACCCCTGTAATTGCAAATACGTTCAGGAACTGGAACTGGCCGATTACCGTACCCCTACCGAAATATACAGGCAAAATGCTTTATTACATGCCTTTGAATCGGCATAAATGTTTCATGGTACGAATATTGTGTACCATTTGCCCTGTTTGTTACTTAATTTTCATATAATCGTAACAAAATCAAATAATTAATGTCAACTTCATACTAACGCGCTTTATTTGCGTTATTGTTTGCAAGAAACAGAATGAGCCGATCAAAAAAATTAAATATACTACTACCCATTGTATCCCTGCTTTTTATGGGGGCTTTTGCCAAGCACAGGCTGCTCGACAGGCAGGACATTACAGGCACCCTGAATGATAAAGAGATGGATGAAACGTCGGGTATTGCGGCATCGTCTATTAGTCCCGACACTTACTATGTACATAACGACAGCGGCGATACCAGCCGTTTTTTTGCTATAACAGCCGAAGGCAAACTTAAATCAACCATTTATTTTAAGGGAGACAGCACTCAAAAGCTGGGTGTACAGGATTGTGAAGATATTGATGTTGGTCCCGGACCGGAAAAAGGTAAAAGTTATGTTTATCTTGGCGATATAGGCGATAATAATCAAAACAGGCCATATATTACAGTTTACCGCATGGCCGAAAAAAAATCATGGGCTACAGGTGATAAGGCTATTACAAACACACAAGCTGTACGGGCAGATTTTAAATATCCGGATGGCCCCAAAGATGCGGAAACATTGATGATTGACCCCATAGGCAAACAATTGATCATTGTGAGCAAAAGGGGTGATACCGTTGCGGTTTACACCAGTCCGTTAAAATACCAGGCCAATACAACAACAGTATTAACCAAACGCTGCAAATTGTTCTTCGCGGGTTTTAAACCTTTTAAATGGATCACAGCCGGCGATATCTCTAAAGACGGGCAGCAGATCCTGCTAAAAAGTTACGACAAAGTTTACTACTGGCGCCGTCAGCATAACGAACCCATATGGGAAACCATGGTACGCAAGCCACGGGAACTTACCTACAAAGTTGAAAAACAGGGTGAAGCCATAGGCTTCCAACCCGATGGTAAAGGCTACTACACTACAAGTGAAGGAGTTTTTTCGCCGATATATCATTACGATGTGCCAAATTGATTTTCCCAACTACGTTATATAAAAATGGCCTTTATCGAATAGATATAGGCCATTTTTGCTATCAACATCCCATCAAGGTCTCTCGCAGAGGACCTTGATGTATACGCCATGCAGATTGATATATACGCCAGACCAGCTGTTCTAAATACCCAAACGCGGTGAACCTCAGGGTCCTCTGCGAGAGACCATGAGGGGACATGAAAATCAGCTAATCAAATAAAAAGCGTCATTGCGAGGTACGAAGCAATCCCAAACTATACAGGTGGCCCTGCTCATCGGGGATTGCTTCGTACCTCGCAACGACGCGTGTTTTTATCTCCCTATCCTAAATCCTTACATAACCCTAATAAGCTTTACGCCATGCGGTGGGATTTTGAAAGTGTATTTGTGGTTAACCGCTATCAGGTATTTCTGTTCCCAAACATCGCGGGCTTTGGTAAAGCCTTTTAACAACTTGTCATTAGCTTCCAGGTTAACAGTTTGATATTTATCAGATGTGTTAAAGAAACCTATTGCTTTTTCACCTTTGGTAAGCTCTTTTACCCAAATCTGCTGCTCATCTGTTTTAGAAGCCTGTCTTGCACCTTTGCCTAAGGCATCCTGGTCAATAGCCAGTACTTCATCATTCGTCAACAAGCTAAGCGTAAACCTGTCCAGGTGCCCCATATCGCAGCCGATTAACAGCGGCGCAGACAGCAGGCTCCATAAACTGATGTGGGTATACTGCTCATCATAGGTTAAACGGCTATTGTGCAGGCTTGGCCCCCAGCCTACTTTGCCTACAACCAGCATATCCGGATCATTAAAATGTCCCGGACCAGCGTAAGGCGAAGCAGGATCCTGGCTAAAGCCAATATCACTCATACTTCTCCAGGTATCCTGGATATCGCCGGTGGTACGCCAGCTGTTACCGCCGGTTTCGGCACCCCATTTCCAAACATCGCCCCAGCCGTACTGGCAAAAACTGAACATAATATCGCGGTTTACCTTATTTAAAGAGGTACGCATTACTTCGTATGGTTTCTTAAGTGCAGGCAGGTCGGGATGCGGTGGGGTAACTTCCGAGTAGGAGCACCAGTCATATTTCAAATAGTCAAAACCCCAGTCGGCATAAGTTTTGGCGTCCTGGTCTTCATGCTGCCAGCTGCCCAAAAAGCCGCCGCAGGTGCGCGGACCAGGCGATGAATAAATCCCGGTATGCAAGCCAAGGCTGTGTACATAATCGGTCAGCCCTTTCATATCCGGAAACTTGCTGTTAGCTACAATGGCGCCATCGGCAGCACGGTTTTCCGCCTCCCAGCCATCGTCGATATTGATATAGTTCCAGCCATAAGCACTTAATTTCTCCGACATTTCTTTAGCCGAGATCTTTACTTTTTCGTCATTAACACTTAATCCCCAGGCATTCCAGCTGTTCCAGCCGAGGGCTGGGGTAAGACCGATTTTATCGCCAATGCTAATCGTTAGTGTTTTGGTTTTATTGCCTAAGCTATTGGTAACCGTAAGCGTTACAGGATAATCTCCCTTTTGGTTTACTACACCCGAAATGATACCGGTTTTAGCATCAAGCGTTAAGCCCGCGGGCAAGCCCGCAGCTTTATAGGTAAGCGGCTTTTTACCGGTTGCCGGGATCAGATAAAGGAAAGGGTTACCCGGCCTTGCACCGTAAACATCGGCACCATTAATTTTTGGCCTGGGCGATGGGTAAGGTGTAAGCACATAAGGCGTGGTTTCGGTTTTAACAATCTCTTTACCCGATTTTTGATCTGTAAAAGTATAAGCTATGGTATACGATTTTTTTGCTAAGCGGGCTATCACAAACGAATAGGTAAAAGGCTTGCCGGTGGTAAAGTTTGCAGGGTTTGTTTTTTCGTAGATCACCGCGCCCGTTTCAGGATCGGTAACTTTAAAGGCCAAAGTACCCTGGTACTGGTATTTATTGGTCGTAATCAATTTAACTGATTTGGCCAGGCTGTTATTTTCCTGGAAAGTAAAATCGCCATCGGTATTAACTGTAACGTGATCCATTACATCGGCCATGGCAATAGAAAAATTATCGCCGTAAATACCACCATCTCCGCCGGTATCATAAATGCGGATGGCCAGCACATTTTCTTTATCCCACAAAATTGCCGGATCTGAAGCCGGGATACTATAAGTGCGCGGCCCGTAATGGCCATCTTTAATGGTTCCGCTGTGGCCGCCATATTTGGCGATAAGCCTTCCGTTTAAATACACCTCGTCATTATCATCAACGCTGGCCAGGCTTAAGCGGAGACTATCCTTTAAATAGGCTTTTTCCTTAAGCGATGATGGGATCACTACGTGGACACGGTACCAGCCGAAGCCATCGTAGTTGGGATGCCCCTGAGGCTCCCAGGAATGGGCAACATTAATGTTTTGCCAGTTTTGATCGTTAAAAGTTGGGGACGACCATTGGGCAGAATCACCCACGGCAAATTTCCAGCCTTTGTTAAGCTGAACATCCTGTGCAGAAGCGCCCAGATATGTACCACCCAACAATAGCAATGCGGTAAAAATTTTCTTCATTATTATAGGTTGTTTAAAAGTGAAAAGCGAAACAGGATTTCGCCCGGTTAGTATGCAGATTTAAAGGTACAATGATTTTGAATAATTGGAAATGTATCATTAACATTTATTTAGAGATAGTCAAAAAATGCCCCTAAATACAAGTGAAAGTAAAAAATTGAACCCGGCATTAATTACCAAGCCGTTATAGTACAATCTTTGTTCATAAACCGATAATACTGCCGACGGTAAATTTAATGTACAGTTTACGTTCTGGTTCAATATCGATTATACATTTACTGATAGAAAAACAACAGCTATGAAAAAGACTTTTTTAACCTTAGCCCTTGTAACAGTTTGTTTTGTAGCCTGCTTTGCAGCCCTTGCGGGAATTTCCGGAAAATGGGAAGGTAAGCTTGAAACAGAAACCGGAGAAGTTTACCCATTGCTTTATAATTTTCAGATTGATGGGAACAAACTAACTGGCACAGCCAAAACGCCTAAAGGCGATATGCCGATTGAAGATGGCAAAATAACCGGCGACAGTTTTAAATTTACCGTAAGCATCGAAGATATTCACATTGCCCATACAGGTAAATTCTATGGCGATTCGGTAGGTGTTGATATTGAAGCCAATGGCTCAAAAGTACATAGCACTTTAAAAAGAGCTCAACAACCTTAATTTCCTGATTTAAGAATTACATGATATTCAAATTCCACACCATAAAATATCATATAATCATTTCATCCTATAAATCAAGGTGCTTATATTTATAAACCAAAATTCAAATTTATGAAAAAAAAGATTTTTACTACTACACTATTGGTAAGCTGCTTTATGATATGTCTTGCAGCTATAGCTGATCTTAACGGCAAATGGGCCGGCAAATTAGTTACAAGCGACGGCCAGGAATACCCACTGCTTTATAATTTTAAGGTTGATGGCGATAAACTGACCGGCACAGCCTTAACTCCGGAAGGCGACGTTGACATTAAAGAAGGCAAAACCAATGGTACCGACTTTTCATTTACAGTAGCCACCAGCGGTATCACAATTCCGCATACAGGTAAATTCATGGGCGATTCGATTAGCGTTGAACTGGATATCAATGGCTCAAAAAGCAACTCGGTATTGAAAAGACCAGTTGATAAGAAATAATTTTCAAATATTATCGTCATGCTGAACTTGTTTCAGCACCCCACTTGCTAAGCGACCTTGCATGGTCTGCCTGTTTCGTGGGGTGCTGAAACAAGTTACTCATGACAACTTAAAACGGGTGTCATGCTGAGCCCGTCGAAGCATGGTGGGCAGGGCCTCTGCGCGCGAGTCTTCGACGGGCTCAGACTGACAGACCCTCTTTTGTCATTTCCCCTTCACAGGCCTCCGGATTTAAACGCTCAGGATGACATTTTCTAAAATAAAAAAGAAAAAACCTTACCCGTCCGGTAAGGTTTTTCTTTTTTTTAAACTTAAAGGCAACAAAATTGTATATAGTTTAAAATTACTGCTTATAGGCATCTGCTTAAACTATATCAACAATGAAAAAAGAGTTCCTGGTGATCAGTGCGTTTGTTATTATTACCGCTTTCAGTTTTATTTCGATGGCCGATATTAACGGCAGATGGATAGGTTCGTTAGCGCTTCCGGGCGATGATCATTTTCCCTTAAGCTACACTTTTAAGGTAGACAGTGGCAAGCTTACCGGCACTGCCCACGCGCCACAAGGGGATGTGGCTATTACCGACGGCATGATCAACGGCGATAATTTCTCTTTCAGTATTCCGGTGCCGGGAGGCAGTTCGCCCCATACGGGTAAAGTTTATCAGGATTCCATTGGTATGGACCTGGTTTACAAAGGCCAGCACCTGCATGCTACGCTGAAAAGGGACAAGTCTTGAGTCGAAAGTTCTAAGTCTTTAGTCTGATGCTTTTAGATTTTGAACTTTAACTCAAGACTTAAAAAAAACCGAGACTTCCGACTTAGAACTTGCGACTTAAGACTACCGACTTTTAACTAAAGTTGCTTATTAAACCCACAGGGCGTACCTTTGCGCCATGCTGCAACGTATTACAGCCTATTTACTCATCTTTTCACTGATCACGGTCAACTTCTCGCGTTTTTTTATTTTCGCGGGTTTTGAACTGAACAGGAATTACATTGCCACCAAGCTTTGCGAAAACAGGAACAAACCCTGGCTCCATTGCGATGGCAAATGCTACTTCGCGAAAAAGATCAAACAGGCAGAGGACAAGCAGGCCAGCGACGAAAGGCAGTCGCAAAAGAGCCTCTTTCAGGAGGTTTATGTCATCAGCTCAACTGATGTTAAATTCCACTCCAGCCTGTTGCAGGTTATTTCAACCCCTTACACCCCCACCGTACCGGCCGATCGCCCGGCTACGATATTCCAGCCTCCGCAGTTAGGATAATCATTTCATTTTTATTGGTTTTTGATTGATGGTGTAGGATAGCTATATCAGTTGTATAACTACAACCTTGTAATTACGTGCTAAAAAACCATCAAAAGAAGGTTAAATGACATTGGGTGCGGAGGGATTGTCATCCTGAGCCTGTCGAAGGACGCGCGCAGAGGCCCCCCCACCATGCTTCGACGAGCTCAGCATGACACCCGTTTTTAAGTACTTCGTTCCTCGGCGTGACATACGTTTTTTGACCAATCATCGGCAAAAAGTAATGGCAGGCAGAAGCTACAATCCATTCCCATCAATCGCTCCACACCCTACCCTACCCATTTTTACACCGGGAGGCAACTCCCGTAATACTACATAATGAAACGATATTTAATCCTACTTATAACTTTTATACTCGTTAAAACCCTGGCTCACGGCCAAAACATACAGGGCACCATAACAGATGCCAATACTCACGAAGCCATCGCGGGTGCATCAATTTGTAATGCCGATGCTAAAACCGGCGAAAAACTGGGCATGACTAACGCCAAAGGGCACTTTAGCATCAATGCACAAGACGTTAACCGGCTTAAATTTGCCATGGTTGGTTACAGCGCGCACATTATTGAAGTATCTGCCATAAAAGGCCAAAAACTTGACGTTGCCTTAGAGCCTTCAACTGTGGACCTGCAACCTGTAGTGGTAACCGCCAGCCGCGAGGGCCAGGCCAGGCAGGACGCCCCCATCGCCATCAGTAAAATCAATTCTACCCAAATTAAGGATACCAAAGCCACTGCCCTTTATCAATTGCTGAACAAGGTTGCAGGTGTTTACATGGTGAACCTGGGTAACGAACAGCATACCATGGCTATTCGTCAGCCTATAACTTACAATGCACTTTACCTGTATATGGAAGATGGCGTACCTATCCGCCCAACAGGCATCTTCAACCATAACTCGCTGTATGAGATCAACATGTCGGGCGTTAAGGATATCGAAGTGATTAAAGGACCAGCATCATCGCTTTACGGCAGTAACTCCATTGGTGGCGCGGTTAACTTTATTACCCAGGGACCGCCTACAGGCTACGCCGGCAATGTTTCTGTTCAGGGAGATAATTACCATTACCGCCGCGTGGATGCCGATGGTGGTTTCACACAAGGCAAATTTGGTTTATACGTTGGCGGTTATATAGCCCATCAGGCAGATAGCTGGCAGGACTATTCTGATTTTGATAAGTACTCGGCCAATTTTAAAACTACCTATGATTTCAGTACCAAAACAAAGCTTACCACTTCAGCTGCCTATAATTACCTCAACACCCAAACTCCGGGTAGTTTGGACAGCGCCCGGTTTTATGACCGCAGCTATGGCTCCAACCAACGTTTCACCTATCGCAAGGTAAAATCGTTTCGTGTCGGCACCCGCCTGGATCATCAGTGGAGTGATAAGAACAGCACATTTGTAACGCTCTTCTTTCGCAATAACTCCACAGCACAATTACCAAGCTATTATATTTCCGATGTTCGCGACGTTAATGGCGTTTACAAAAGCAGCAACGGCCAGGTAAACGATCAAAAATTCAACAGCTATGGCTTACTGGCACAGCACCGGGTTGATTTTGATTTCCTGCATTCGAGGCTGATTGGCGGTGTTTATATGGATGATAGCCCGAGTTCATATTATGCCCAATATCTTGATATCACCAAAGATGTAGCCAACAACTACTACACCGGTTTCAGTAATACCGGCAGGTACATTGATAATTACAAGATCAAGTTGTTTAACACAGCGGCTTATGTCCAGTATGAAGTCAAGCCTACGGAAGCATTAAGAATTGTAGGCGGTTTACGTTATGACAGGGTTCATTACAATTTCGATAATGAGATCCCGGCCGGACAAACCAAGTATAAACAACAGGAAACCAACAATTTTAATATCGTTGCTCCCAAATTGGGCATCACCTATAACTTTGGCAATAACAAAGGTATTTACGCCAACTATAGCGTAGGTTTCCAACCACCAGAGACAGGTGATTTGTACAGTTCACGTCAGCTTACCCAGCTTAAACAGGCCACTTTTGATAATTACGAAGCCGGTGGCTGGTTTTCCGCTTTTAACAAAAAGCTATATTTTGAGCTGAGTGTGTTTGATTTAGAAGGCCATAACGAAATCATTAACCAACTTCTGCCGGATAACACTACCCAGAACCAAAACGCAGGCGCAACACGTCACCGGGGGGTTGAATACTCGCTTACTGTGGCCCCGGTTAAAGAGCTTACCTTCAGGTTTAGCGGTACCAATGCCAAACACACCTATGTGGAATACAGTGAAGTGACCACCAATTACACCACTGGTACCAACACGGTTACCAACTATGATGGCAAACGCATGAACAACGCGCCGGCCTGGGTTGCCAACTCCGAGCTCAGCTACAAGCCGCAATACCTGCCCGGCTTCAGGATAGCAACAGAGTGGCAGCACATCAATCAATACTACACCAACCCTGCCAATACCAAAACCTATTCAGGTTATGATATTTACAACCTGCGCCTGGGTTATGATGTAAAAAGCAGCGTATTAAAAGGCGCGGGCATCTGGTTCAATGTGCTTAATTTAACCAATGAGCTTTACGCTACAACAGTAACCAGCAGCCAGTACGGCGATACTTATAATGCCGCGCCGCCACGTACTTACACCCTGGGCATCAGTTATTCATTTTCAAAATATTGATCAATGGCATCTGCAACAGTAAAAAGCAATTTTTATAAATGGCACCGGGTGCTGGGTTTAACGGCCCTCATCCCGGTGATCTTCTGGACATTGAGCGGTCTTTCACACCCGTTCATGTCAAACTGGTTCCGGCCGTCAATAGCCGAAGAGGTATTCAAGCCTTTATTACAAAGCCGGATGAAACCGGTGCTCAGCATTCAGCAGGTATTGGATAAAAATAACATTTCCGTTATCAGGAACTTCGGACTGGTTAATTTCAATCACAACACTTATTACCAGGTGCTGGATAAAGATAGCGTGTACAATTACTACTCAGCCAATGATGGGGTATTGTTAAAAAATGGGGATAAGCTATATGCCACTTATCTTGCCCGCTATTTTACGCAGGATTCGACATCTAACATTAAAAAGATCGATCTGCAAACAACGTTTGATGGGCAATACCAGCCCATCAATCACCTTTTGCCTGTTTGGAAGATTAGCTTTGACCGTCCCGATGGCATGAATATTTATATTGAAACCAGTCAGAGCCGCATGGGGACATTTAATAACAATATCCGCAAAGCTTTCCTTTGGCTGTTTGAACAGTTCCATACCTGGCAGTTTTTGGCTGATATCGGCGGCGATACTTTCCGTAATGTAATATTACTCATCATCATGACGGTAATGCTGTTAGCCCTTATCAGCGGCTTAGCCGTTTATGGTTTAATGTGGAAGAAGTTTAAATTCGTAACTCAAAAGCGAAAAGAAAATGGCGGTGAGGACAAGCGCATCGTTCATCGTTATCACCGGCAGATAGGGCTTATTGTTTCGTTTGTGATGTTTACTTTTGTGATCAGCGGGGCTTTTCACCTTGCCGTAAAACTGCACAATACCGAAACACCAAAGCCTGATTATGGGCAGGTGATCAACAGGAAACAGTTGGCTATCTCCAACCTTCAGCTTCCTGTTGCCGATAGTATCATCAAGAGGATAGCCGTGGTCAGCTTTAATGGCAACAGCTATTACCAGGTAACTGATAATAAAAAGCAGATCTCCTACTTCAACACCTTAACCGGCAAAGAACAAATTAATGGAGATGAGAATTATGCCCGTTTTTTAAGTAACTATTACCATACCAACCTTGATGCTGATAAATTTTATGGCAGGGTAAAAGTTAACCAGGTAAAGCAGTTTGATAACGAGTACGGTTTCATTAACAAACGCCTGCCGGTTGAAAGGGTAAATTATGCCGACGGCAGCAATTGGTACATTGAAACTACCTCATCAAAACTGGCTGCAAAAGTTGCAGGAATTGACAGAGCCGAAGGGCTTTCTTTTATATTTTTACACAAGTATTTCGGCATGACCTGGGCGGGTAAGGATATCCGCGATATAGTGAGTATGCTGGCCGCCTTAGGTGTGCTGGTAGTATCGTTATTCGGGTTGGCCTCATTCATCAAAAACAAATAATCAATGAAAAAAAGCTTTATCATTTTAGCCTTAGCCGGCCTTACCCTTGGCGCCTGCAACAGTGCGGTTAAAAGCAACGGCAAAACCGACAGTACCTCAACCGTAAAGAAAAAAGGCAAATACACCTGCACCATGCACCCCGATCTTACCTTTGATAAACCCGGCACCTGCCCTAAATGCGGTATGGCCCTGGTTGAAAGAGATACTACGGAGGATAAGAAATAATCGTTTTATAATTCTGTCTCCGCCCCTTCATTACAAGGAAACACCGGGGAAACCCGGAAAAAAAATGGGTAATGATGTATAAAACACATTTTACAGACGGTGCGGGGGGGCGTTAGTGATAGGAGCGGATACCGGCCTTGTGGCTAATGCCTGTGCAGTATGAGCGTATAGCACGGGCCGCAGGCAACGCCCATATTTATAATATCGATCAAAAAAATATATTTAATAACCAACAACTTACAATCACGTCATTATAAGATAACGAAGCAATCCCCAGGTAGCAGAGCGGCTATGCACATCCGCCCTGTAAAGTCGGGGATTGCTTCGTTCCTACCCATGACGACTTAAAAAAGGGGTGTCATACTGAGCCCGTCGAAGTATGGCGGGCAGGGCCTCTGCGCACGAGTCTTCGACAAGCTCAGACTGACAGGCCCTCTTTTGTCATTTCACCTTCAAAGGCCTTCGGATTTAACACTCAGACTGACAAGTCCCTCTTTGTCATCTAACCTTCAGAGTCCATGGATTTAATCATTCGCAATGACGCTTTTTTTGTTTCGCTATCTTGCACACACTGAAAACATGCTCAATTTCTATCCGTAACAATTACCTCTTCCACCCGTCTCATACTTACAAACAATACAACTTATATCCTGTTATACCCCCTGTTACAAATAAATCACTAATTTTGGCGCTGATGAAAAAGGTGGAAGTATTAAAAATGATTGACCTGGTTGAAGAGATCAAGAAACTTGATGATCTCATACAACAAAGCCGTAAGAAAAAAACTTCTGACTTTGTGATCAACCAGTATGAGGCAAAAAAACTTAAGCTCATTGGTTCAACCATCACTGAACTGGCTTCCGCTCCCATTCAATCCATCGAAAGCTACCAGCTTATTCAAAAGATCCTGAATAAGTATTACCCCAACATTTCTGAAGACGCTCTGCTTAATGACGATGACATCAGCAAAATAGCAACCGCTATTTAATTAAAGCCGCTTGTTAAAAAGGCGGGTAAATGGATGCCGTTTGCTCCAGCGATTCATCGCCTTTCCAAAACACGGTACCGGGATGAAAATGTTTCCATGAGTGCCAGTATTCCTGGTAGGCCTGAATTTTAGCAAGGCGCTGCCCTTTTTGCGTACCGGTTAAGCATAGGCCGTCCCAATCCCAAACCGAAGCGGTTTCCTCGTCTGTAAGCATACCTTTATCATCCAGTTTAAAGTGCAGGGTTTTACCGCTTACTGATGTATTCCAGGCATGATAGCTGAGGCTATCTTTTTCAATGCCAATAAGCAGTGAACTTTTGTTCAACTCATCATTCAGCAGACGTTTGGCGTACATGTGGCGCCAGTCATAAGCTTTGGCTTTGCCGTTTATGATCACACCAATTACCCAGCTTTTACGCATCAGGGAGTCTTTGTTTTTTATAGTGCTGTCACGATCGATAGCTTGCACACGGTCGTAGTTTTTCAGGTCGGCATAATCTGCGGTGTATAGCCTGTCGGGTTGTAAAATGAGTGTTTCGGGATGTTTCTGTAACCAGGCCGCGAGGGTTAATTGTTCATAAGGCAGCTCGGTTAATTGTTTTCCTTTCAGCTCCCCAACAGCCGCGTTACCGGTAGCCTGGTACCACCAGGTTTTAGTGTTTTCATCTTCAATTATGGCATTATAGTGCCTTGCCCCCACCAGCCTGAAGTTTTGCCTTACACCGTTTATAACCGGACTGTAAACCCTGCCTGTACGGCACATGGTGCAATAGGTAACCAAAACAGGTTTATTGCCTACATCGTCCTGCAGTTTATGATGATAGCCCAGGTAGATGAGCGGATAAGCTTTGGCGACACCGTTGTTTACAACACCTACTACCAGGTAGCTTAACGGCACCCTGTTTTTTAATCCATTGGCAAAAACAGCTTTTGTGGTTTCTTTAAACATGGTTTCGGCCTTATACATATAATCGGTTATGTAAAAGCTGCCTATACAAAGTACAAAAACAGCGGCTTTAACAGCCTTTTGTTTAAAGGTATTTTTAGCGTAGAATTTAAATAAGTACCAAACAATGAATAGCAAGCCAATCAAACGCAGCGGCATGATCACCTTTTCGAGATAGTAACACAGGGTTATGGCATTCAGATCCTGGCTGCCCGGAAATGGCATGAGCAGGTAAGCATGAATAAGGCCGGGTACCACCAGTAAAATGATACCTATCCAGAATATTTTAGCACTGTTCCATCTCATGCTTATTCAATAAATCCTCAGCATTGGGCTGTTACCTCAATAAGTTTATAATTGGTTTATAATTTCCTAATTTATAAAAATTTACATATTACAAAAAATTATCGTCCAAATAAAAACGATCAGTCATTATTGCTTTTTTCCATTCTCCACGCTTTTGATCTCTTCCTTACGGTCTTTCTTAAAGTCAAAGCTGTTAAATTCCGGCGTTTGCGGCAGGTCAATGGTATAACTTGTCAACGTTTCAACTTCAATGGTGATATCATCTGCAAGCAAATCAATGATATGGCCACCACCGGTTTTATCATCAGATAAAAAATGAAAATGGTAACCGCTGATATGCGCTCCTTCCATCAGTGCGGGGATCTTAAAACCTATGAAATCGCCTTTGATGTTCTTAAAATCAAAAAAATGCTGCCTGTCAAGCATCGCCGCCAAGGGTAAATAAGGTTTATCAACCGGCGGGAAAGCCCTTGTTTTAACCGTACTAAAATTTCCTTTGATGTGGATAGCGTAGATCCCGTTCTGGTTGGTTAAGATACTGTCGAGGTAGCTAAACAGTGCCGATTTAGATAAAGGCTTATTACACTTATATCTTTTTTCGGCATGAAAAAAGCAAACCACAGCATAAGGGGTTTTGCCGGTATCGGCAAGTTGGGTTGTTTTACCCGTTGACTGGGTTTGATAAAGTTTGCCGTTAAACACCATGAGCTCACCATCAAGCTTGCCCGGGGCGCCCAAACCAAAATCGCCATGTTGCTTTAATTGTTTATATGGATAATAGGAATCATACAAGCCGCCGATAAAACCTGCCGCGTAACCTGCACTGAATAAATTTTTATCAGCTACTTTTTGTTGTGCCGATGTTTTAAGGCATGTAAAGATCATTAAGAGCAAAAAGCATCTCAGGCATAAATTCTTCATGAGGGGAACGTGTTTTTAAAGCCATAAAAGTAGTTCAAAAATCACTCTGGCATCTAACAAAGCCTGTTAAATTTTACTTTGCCCTTACGGGGTTAAGAATTACAGGCCTTAAATTTGTTTAAACATTTAAAATGGAAATGATGAAAGTAGAAATATGGTCGGATGTGATGTGCCCGTTTTGTTATATAGGCAAACGCAGGTTCGAGGAAGCACTGGCCGGCTTTGAAGGCAAAGAACAAATTGAGATAGAATGGAAAAGCTTTCAGCTAAATCCCGATCTTAAAACCAATCCCAATATCAGCATTAACCAGTATCTGGCCGATATAAAAGGATGGACGCTTGATCATGCCGAACAGATGAACGAGCATGTTACCCAAATGGCGGCGCAAGCCGGCCTTACCTATAATTTCAGCAAATCGGTTGTAGCTAATAGTTTTAACGCGCACAGGTTAGCTCATCTGGCCAAAAAACATGGATTGGGAGACGCTGCCGAAGAAGCTTTGTTCAGGGCATATTTTACTGAAGGCCGTAATATTGATGATACCGAAACCCTTATTGAAATGGGTACGGCGATTGGCCTGAACGCTGAAGAAATTAAACAAACGCTTGAAAGCGACACCTACGCCGACGATGTAAAACATGATATTGCCGAGGCTCAATATTTAGGTGTACGCGGTGTTCCGTTTTTTGTAATGAACCGCAAATATGCCGTATCAGGGGCACAGGAGGTGGCCGTATTTAAAGATACCCTTGCAAAAGCCTTTACCGGCTGGCAGGAAGAAAACCCCAAACCAGCATTTGATACGATCGAAGGTGAATCATGCAGCCCCGATGGCGACTGTAAATAATTAAAAAAATTGTAAACTTTTCTTAACATTATTTGTATCAAATAGTTTTTCTCCTACGTACAAAGAGCTAAAATACTTATATTTAAACCGTTAAAACCATAAACTATCACTCTTTGTATATATGAAAAAAATTTACTGTAAAGTAATTACCCTTCTTTTAATAGCAGCTTCGGTAAGTAGCTGCAAACTTGACCCACCGCTCGGGCCGGATAAAGAAACAAAAACAATTGCCGTTGTCCCTACTACAAATACAGGAACAGGGACAGGGACTGGAACCGGGACGGGTACAGGAACTGGTACGGGAACGGGAACTGGTACAGGCACCGGGACGGGTACAGGTACAGGAACTGGGACGGGTACAGGCACCGGAACGGGGACAGGTACCGGGACGGGCACAGGGACTGGAACAGGAACCAGCACTGCCGACGATGGATCTGATTACCCGGCTACTTCCCAAGGAACCATCTCCTACCAGGTTGATGGAGGTGCCAAGGTTGTAAAGAGCGGCCCTATGCTTACATCTATCGATCAAAGTCCGATATCTACTACCGGAACTACTATGGTTTCGTACATCAATGGTAATGGTTCGGATATATTTCAGTTAGGAGCCAATACAGTGGTCGCAGGCACCTATGATCTAATAGATTTGAATGTTAATTTGGGTACAAATATAGATGCTACTTTTTTGGGTGGCAAAGTTAAGTTTACAACGTTAAATCATTCAAGCACAAGCAAAGGAAATGCAGTAGGTACTTTCAGGGCTGAGTTTAAAAACCTGAATACTGGTATATCATATGTCGTTGTTGGCTCCTTCAATGTAAAAACTTAACAATATAAAACAAGATTATAGAAGCGTTCGCTTTCAGTCAATTACAGGCTAAGCGAGCGCTTTTCCATTTATATAGCGTTTAATTCACGTAAAAGTAAAAAACGATTTAGCTTATTAAAAGTACAATTAATTGCCTTATATTTGTGGCAATTAACCATAGTGTCATTTAGACACTATGGCAATGCTAAAACATGAACAATATCGCACAAAAAACAGATACCATTAACAAACTAACGCTCCGCATTGCCGTGGGTGCTATGTTTTTTATGGCGGGGTTAAGTTTCTCCAGCTGGGCATCGCGTATTGCTACTGTTCAGCAAAATTTAGGTTTATCAGATGCCGGTTTGGGTGCCGTGTTATTCGCCCTGCCGGTTGGCCTCATGTGTTCCCTGCCTTTTTCGGGCTGGATCATCACCAAAATAGGCAGTAAAAAACTCGTTATCGCCGCGCTATTGGTTTACGCTGCCGCATTGGTAAGTTTAGGCCTCGCACAAAATACGTTTCAGCTTATCATCTGCCTGCTATGCTTCGGCTTTGCAAGCAATTCTGTAAACATTGCGGTAAACACGCAGGCAGTAGCTACCGAGCAGCTTTACCAAAGACCAATTATGGCATTTTTTCACGGACTGTGGAGCCTGGCCGGTTTTACCGGAGCAGGTATAGGCACGTTCATGATAGCCAACGGCATTATCCCTTTTCATCATTTTTCGTTAATGCTGATCGTGATAGCGATTGGCGTGGCCGTAGCTGCCCGTTACCTGAAAGATGATAAAGTAACCGACTCCGGGCCTGTGTTTGTAATGCCTGATAAATCGCTCATCAAATTAGGTATCATAGCCTTTTGTTCGATGATTTGCGAAGGCGCCATGTTCGACTGGAGCGTGATCTACTTCAAAAAAGTGGTACTGGCCCCCGAGGCGTTGGTTGGCATAGGCTTTACTACATTCATGTTCACCATGGCAGGCGGCCGTTTTGTGGCCGATTGGTTTGCTCACAAATTTGGCTTAAAACGCACTTTGCAGGTTAGCGGATCACTGACCGCGACAGGCCTGTTAATAGCGGTAGCTTTCCCTTATGTTTATACAGCCATGGCCGGTTTTTTACTGGTCGGTGCAGGTGTATCATCTGTAGTGCCAATGGTATACAGCGCTGCCGGTAAATCAAAAACCATGTCGCCGGGCGTTGCACTGGCGGCAGTATCAACTATTGGTTTTATGGGTTTTTTAGTCGGTCCGCCGGTTATCGGTTTTATAGCAGGAATTGCTACCCTCAGGGCCTCTTTTATCCTGATTGCCTGTATGGGAATTTCGGTAGTAGTGGTATCAACAATGGCCAAAATTGATTCGGACAATACCAAAGAGGAATTACCTAACGAAACAACAACCGTTGATTTTACCCCTCCTGTTCCAAATCCGCAGCAGCAGGATTAAGCAGGTATTCAAACTGCTCGTACCCGTTGTGAAAAATAAACTTCAGCCTTTCCTTCGGTAAATTAATATCTAAAGCCATCAGCGCAAGTGTTTCGGGCAGGTTATCCCTTATCAGTTTAAGATCCGTAACATGCGGCATTTCCACAAAAATATCATCACCCTGCGGCTTGATCTCCCAACCATTTAAATGAGCGTTTTTCAATGTACTTATCCATTTTTGCTGATAGTTATTCATAATATCCAGTTTCATTGATAAATGTTTTATGGCCGGGTTTTGTTTTAAATGGATGTAATCGACAGGCAGGGAAATCGCGTTTAAAATAATTCGATTTGTTTTACTAATCTCATACTGAAAAACTTCTACACAAATGCTTTGCAGCGCTCCACAATTAATCGAATTACACGAATCTTAAATTGATTCAATTCGTGTAATTCGATTAATCCGTAAAAATTAGTGTGAAAATTTTTCATTTATTGTTTTTCAATCCGCATGTGGTTAAAAGCGATTTCCCTGAATCGACAGGTTGTGTCACCCAAAAATCAAACTTAATTCCTTATTTTAGGCATCTATGAAACAAAGCTACCCTATTGATAAAATCACGCAGCCGGTAAGCAAATTCATAAACCAGGAACATACCGGCGGCATAGTGCTTTTTATCAGCGTGATCGTGGCTATCGTATGGGTAAACTCGCCTTTTCAGCACAGTTACCACCAACTTTGGGACCTTAAACTATCGCTCGGTTTTGATAAATATGTTTTAAACCATCCGCTGCACCTTTGGATCAACGACGGCCTTATGGCTTTATTTTTCTTTGTGATAGGCCTCGAGTTGAAACGCGAGTTTATGGCCGGCGAACTATCCTCTGTAAAAAAGGCTTCGCTCCCCATGTTTGCCGCATTGGGCGGAATGCTGGTGCCCGCTTTCATCTTTTTCCTTTTTAATACAGGTAAGCCATCAGCCCATGGCTGGGGAATTCCGATGGCTACAGATATAGCCTTCGCGCTGGCTTTACTATCTATGGCGGGCAAACATATTCCATCCTCTGTAAAAGTTTTCCTGTCGGCATTGGCCGTTGCTGATGACCTTGGCGCTGTTTTAGTTATTGCTCTTTTTTATAGCAGCCACATAGCGCTTGTACCGCTTACTGTTGGGGTTTGGCTGTTGGTACTTTTACTTATCGGCAATAAAATGGGGATCAGGAGTACCGCTTTTTATTTGATCATAGGCTTCGCTGTTTGGATAGCTTTTTTACTTTCAGGCGTCCACGCAACCATCGCGGGTGTGTTGGTGGCTTTTACTATTCCCGCACGTACCCGCATCAGTGAGATCAGTTACACCCAATCTGTAAAGCAATACCTTACCGATTTTGAAAACGAGCAGCCAAACAACAGCACACTTATAACGCCCGGACAGCACCACATTATTGATAAAATAAAAAAGCTGAGCCTTGACGCCGAAACACCGCTGCAAAAAATTGAACACATCCTGCACCCCTGGGTAGCTTTCGTCATCATGCCGCTTTTTGCTTTGGCTAATGCCGGGATTATTGTTAGCCATGACTTTTTCTCGTCACTGGCCAACCCTGTTAGCATGGGCGTGGCTATAGGCCTGGTTGCCGGCAAGTTTACAGGTGTATTGCTCTTTACCTGGCTCATGGTAAAATTTGGCGCACAATTACCCGCAGGCTCATCCTGGAAACAAATGACAGGTGTGGCTTTGCTTGCAGGCGTAGGTTTTACCATGTCCCTTTTTATATCGGCACTGGCCTTTGATCATGCCGAAATGATTGACCAGGCCAAATATGGGATCCTGTTAGCCTCTTTGCTGGCCGGGATATCGGGGGTAGCTGTTTTAAGCAAAAAGCCGAAGGCTTAAAGCATAAAGCCAAAATGAATGTATTATCCACTCCTCTATGAACCATGAAATATCATCCATGAACCGCAAGGCTACTGCTTCCAATTTGGCTTACCATAAATGCCCAGTGGTGTTATGCGGTTTTGGAAAATGGTTTGCGGGTTGTTATAAAACTTTATAAAATAACCGGCGCTGGATTGGCCGGGATATGGAACGTAATAATGATGATCGTTTCCGTTGCGCCATGCCATTACGTAGGATACTTTATGCTTAGCAAGGGTTTGCAGTAATATATCCATCCACCAGTTGGGCATGGGGATACCTTCATAGCCGGTTTCGGGCAGGCATGTTATTTTATGGTGTTTTACAGCGATGCCATCAACAATGGCAAGGCGTTGATCCAGCTTTGCTTGAAAACGCTCAACGCTTTGCGTACAATAATTATCAAAGCCTATAAAATCCGCGTAAGCATCGCCGGGATAGCGTTCCAAAAACTCATCTTCTGATTCAAAATCAGCCGCCGAATATACGATGAGCAGGTTATGCAGCTTCTTTTTATCCCGCAGGTATTCGATAGTAAAACGCCACAGGGCTTTAAATTCATCGGGGGTACAGGTGTTTTTGCACCACCAAAACCAATTGCCCGTAAGTTCATGAAATGGCCGGAACAATATCGGGATAGCCTCTCCTTCCGGGCCTTTCATATCAGCTAAATAATTGGCCGCACGATCAAGATAGCCAACGTATACATCATGAAAAGCGCCGCCGGGGATAAGATCTTTTACGGCATGCTGTGTGGTATCCCAGGCGGTTTTGCCATTGGCCGGGTTATCCATATGCCAGCAAAATGTATTGATGCCGCCGCGCGCGTAAACGTCCTTAACAAACTGCTTCTGCTGTTCAAAGGCGATTCCGTTAATATCATGAATGCTGTCGTGCTCAATCCTGGCCAAATCCCAGCCATACAGAGCCGGGTATGATCCGGTAACACTCTTAACATCTGAGCGGCCTGGTTCATTACGCCATCCCACACCATAAGCCAGGTCATCGTGGTGACCAAATATTACCCCCACGTTAAGCAGGCGCTGCATACTGTAAAAAAGCTGCAGGGTTTCGGTTGTGGCGTGCTTATCGGCAGGTTCAAACAGCTGCGCCATAGCGGTTGAGCTATGGAACAGCAGGTATAAAACAGCAATCCTTCTGAAAAATTTTATCATAATCACTGCCGCTAAGTTAAACCATTTGAAGCCTTGCTTTACGGCTAATTTATCGGGCCTATACGCCTGATAATTTCAATACATGCACGGCTATTATGATAGGGGCATTTCCAAAGCCCTGCTTTGTCCTCGCCGGGCATTATGCTGCCATCGGCTTTGATACCCCAAAACCATTCACCGTTTTGTTTATCCAGTATTTTATCTTTTATAAAAGCCCAGTTTTTAAGGACCAAATGAAAGTATTTATCATTACCGCTAACCTGCCAGGCGTTGTAAAAACCTACCATAGCTTCGGCTTGTACCCACCAGTGTTTTTCTTTGATGAGGAGATCATCCGCCGGTTCATATTCATACCATAAGCCACCATCTACATCTAAACCCTGTACGGTTGCTTCTGTTATCGCGATGCAAGTGCCGCTGACCTTCTCGATAATTTCCTGATTACCAATAACTTCGGCGGCCTCCAGTAAAAGCCAGGTGGCTTCAATATCGTGCCCGTACGATATGGTTTCTGACCGGCGGTTCCAATCCTCATCAAAAAACAGCACGAGGTGCCCGGTTCCAGCATCAATAAAATGATCAAAAAAATTATTGATCAGGGTTTCAATCTGCTGTTTAAGTCCGCCATCCGGCCAGATGCGGTACAGGTTGGTATAAGCTTCCAGTACGTGCAGATGGGTGTTCATGGTCTTTTTCTCATTGGCATCCTTAGCGCTTAGCCTAAGATCGCCGAGCGGCTGCCAATCGCGCGTGAAAGCTTCGAGATAACCCGTTTTATCCTTGTCGTAACTTTTATTGATCAAAAGATGATAGAGGCCGATGGCTTCCTGCTTTACCCTTTCCGATTTCGAAGCTATATGATATTCACTCAGCGCGTAAATGGTAAAGGCATTGGCATATACCTGTTTTTTTGTATCCGGCATATCACCTTTGTAATCAACCGACCAATACACGCCGCCAAACTCATCATCAACAAAATGAGCTTTGATATAATCATAGGCCCGCTTAGCTGCCTGTAAATAAGCTTCATCAGGCTTTTGATTGTAAGCAGCAGAAAAACTCCACAGTATCCTCGCGTTTAAGACCGAACCTTTGGGGGCACCGGGAGTAACCTGGTTATCATTGTTGATCTTGCCCCAAAAACCACCGTTTACATCATCTACAGTATGATTGAGCCAATAATTGAGGATATTTTTCAACTCACCTGTTAGCTCATTGCTGAAGACAGCAAGCTGATGATTTGAAACAGTATTTGATGGTTGAAGCATGTTTAAATCTCTGTTCAGGCGCCGGCTCCCTGTAATTGGCTTAAAGCTTTATTTTTATCGATAATATTGTACACTGCCTGTACCGATGAGGCCGAACGCAAACCATCGGCCGGTGTGTTCATGGCATAGTCTATCAGTTTATCAATTGTAGTAGTGGCTACATGCATGCGGGTATCTGAGGACGCATAATAAACATAAACCGATCCGTTATCATCGGCTATCCAGCCATTACAGAACACTACATTGGATACATCGCCGATACGCTCCTCACCGACCGGTGCCAAAAAATAACCTGCTGGTTGGTAAAGTACTTTAGTAAGGTCATGAAGGTCGGTCATAAACATGTACAACACATAACGTAAACCAGCAGCTGTATTGCGTACGCCATGCGCCAGGTGCAGCCAGCCTTTTTCCGTTTTGATTGGCGCCGGGCCCTGGCCATTCTTGGCTTCGTAAACGGTATGGTAGCTTTTATTGTGAATGATTGTTTCATGGTCAACAACCGCGTGCTCCATAGTATCGCACAAGCCAAAACCTATTCCACCACCGGTCCCTGCACTGATAAAACCATCCTGCGGACGGGTATACAAGGCATACTTACCATCAACAAACTCGGGGTGTAATACCACGTTGCGCTGCTGGGGCGAGTTGGTTTTCAGATCGGGCAGGCGCTCCCATTTTACCAGGTCCCTGGTGCGCGCGATACCGCAGGCTGCTATCGCCATCGACTGATCATATGACGGAGCTTCGGGGTCACGGCGTTCGGTACAAAACAGGCCATAGATCCAGCCATCTTCATGCTGGGTAAGGCGCATATCGTACACATTGGTATCGGGCTCATCGGTTTGGGGCAGTTCAACCGGGTAATCCCAAAATTTAAACCCATTGATCCCATCAGCACTTTCGGCCACAGCGAAAAACGATTTCCGATCGGCGCCTTCAACCCTCGCTACCATCAGGTATTTGCCGTTAAACTTTATAGCGCCGGCATTAAAAACCGCGTTAATACCAAAACGTTCCATTAAATGAGGGTTGGTTTTAGCATCAAGATCATATCGCCACTCAAGCGGGGTATGGGCGGCAGTAAGCACAGGATATTTAAACCGGCAAAAAATACCGTTGCCTGTTTCCTCAACCTGGTTTTGCCGGTTAATCAATTGCGCTTGTTCGGCCTGTAGTTGAATGAGCCTTTGGTTAAATTCCTGCGTCATATAGTTTTTTATCAATAGTCTTTTAATTTATTCCACCATGTTTTTTTCAGTATGGTAATAGTAACCACCAGTATGGCTATGGTAACTATGAGCGATGCTTTTTGTGCCAGTATCAGGTACATGGGCAGTATGGTAAGGCAGCATTGTGTAATAGTACCGATAACCACGTTGAACATGTTTAGCTTAAAGTTTTTGTTAGGCACAAATGATGGATTTTTCTCCATTACCAAAGCCTTAACAGGCCCCCAAAAGCCCCACGGCCTTACGGTGGTATAAAACGACCGCAACACGGTCATATCCGTTGGCGCTGTAGCGTACGAGCCGATAACCGAGCCCCCCAGCGAGATGACAAACAGCACCGGGAACCAGTACAACAGTTGGATCGAAGGGATAATAAGCGAGAATATCATGGCTGACAAAATCCCCGAAAGCATCCCGTAAAAAAAACCGTTGGCATTAAAGCGCCACCAATGCCATTTAAGTACGTTACTGGCTATATAACCGCCATAAAGTGCCGATACTATCCATTGCAGCACACTGTTCACATCCTTTACAAAAAAGCCGAGTATCACGCCTACCGCTACCACAAAAACCCCCACCATGTAATTGGCGGTGATGATTTTTTTGGTAGATGCCTTCGGGTTGATGTATTTGAGGTAGATATCATTCACAATATAAGCTTGCGCCGCGTTCATGGTACCGCTGAAGGTGCTCATGAAAGCTCCAAGCAAACCGGCCAGCAACAATCCAACCAAACCAACCGGCAAAAAGTTGTTGATCACGGCCGGCAGGATGCGTTCAAAATCAATAGCCCCTTTGGCGTCTTTCAAATCCATTCGGTGATAAAAAAGTACACCTAGGATAGTTAAACTCACAATAAGCGAATAACGGATAGGCAGCAGGATGATATTTACAAAGCCGCTCATTTTGCTGGCCTCTTCGGGCGAGCGGGTGGAGAGGATCTTTTGCATATCATAATTAGGCGCGGGCCCGGCCACTGCCGCGAAGAAGCCTTTAAAAGTCATCATCATAAAAAACAGGCCGAACAGCGAATAACCATCTTCTTTGATCTTATTGTTTACCTCGTTGATGATCCCCGTCCAGCTAAGGCCAAGATTTTTACCAAAAAAAGGGCTATACCAGCCATCGGGCACATTGAGGTGGTTCCCGCTGAGTTTGCCTGCAGCTATGAAACTGATCCACACGCAGGCTACGGTCATAATGCCGTACTTGATCATATCGCCCAGTACAATACTATGCATGCCACCTATGATAGAATAAAACATGGCAAATAGCGTAAATATGATCCCGTACATATGCGGTACATACTGAGGCGCCACGTGGAAGGGCACGTAAGCTTTAACCAGGTCCCAGGGAATAAATATTTCAATGAACTTGCCCAAACCAATAAACCCATAAGCCAGGAAACCAAAACAGCTTAACAGCGCGAAAGCGATAACTACCACATTTGACCCTGTTACCCCCGGCCCGGTTTTACCGAAGCGGGTTGCCAGCCATTCGGCCCCGGTAGCGGCGTTTGACCGGCGCAGCCAGCGCGACAGGTACATCATTAAAAACACCTGGTTAAATACCGGCCATAACCAGGGGATCCAGATACTTTTCATACCATAAACAAAGCACAGGCTTACCATCCACATGGTACCGCTGATGTCGAACATATCGGAGGCATCGCTTAAACCCAGTTTATACCAGGGTAAAGATTTGCCGCCCAGCATATAGCTTTCCTTATTTTCGCGGGCCTTTTTACGGTACCATAAACCAATAAAAATGGTGCTCAGCAGGTATAAAACTATAATGGCAACATCAAGTAAGTGTAACTTCATCTTGTCTGATTTTGTCTGAACCGGAATTTTTTGAATTAAATAATTGTCAGAATACTACAATCCTGGTTTAAAAATGGCCAAATACAATAAATTCGACGAATTCATAAATTCCAAAAATTCGAGTTCAGACACCTAACTGTCATTACTCAAAAATGAATTTATTATCAGCAACTTTATAATACTTTTTTAACCTTATATTTAACTTTATCGACAGGCTGATACATTTTTAACCAGCCATAAAGCCAAATAAATACCAGTTAAATAAATACGCGGTTTCCGGTATAGGTTTCCCTGAATTCTTTGGGAATACACATTTTTTTACGCTTAAAGATCCTGTTGAAATTGGAGATATTGTTAAAGCCGCATTTATAGGCAATTTCGGCTACCGTGGTTGTAGAGTCAATAAGCATCCTGGAAGCATGCCCAAGCCTGATCTCGTTCAAACTGTCAATAAAGGTTTTGCCCGTGCGCTTTTTGATAAACCTGCTAAATGAAGCTTCGGGCATATTGGCAATTTTAGCTACTTCGGCAAGGGTGATTTGCTTGTTATAGTTAATATTCATGTGCTCAAACACTTTTTCAATGCGGCGGCTGTTGTAGTAAAACTTCTCATTTGTAAAGCTTGGATCCGACAGCATTTTCATATTGCGGGAAATTGACAGGTCATGAAGAATGGATAAAAGTTCTAATACAGAGTCAAAACCACTTTTTTTATCCAGCTGCATAATCCGGTCTTTAAGCGCGTAAATGGTTTCCGATGAGAAAGAAATCCCCCTTTGCGAGCGCTCGAGCATGCTTTTTACAAAACTTAACTGATTTCGCTTCAGAAACTTTTCATCAAACAGATCCTTATGAAACTGGATGGTAACCTCGGTTATATCTTCGCTTTGACATTGGTGCGTAAACCAGGCATGGTATAAGTTTGGGCCTATCAGCGCAAGCTCTACTTCTTCAATAACCTCAATATGGCCACCTACCACCCTTTTGGCTCCTTTGGCGTTGATAATTAAATTAAGCTCGTATTCGTCATGATAATGAAGCGGAAAATCAAATTTCTTTTTTACCCTCGAAAAAATAGTAAAACAATCACTTGGCGTTAGCGGAGTTATCTCCCGCATTACATTACTTGTCGTCATAGAATCCACTAAAATAAGTTTACTAATTAATGATACTAATTTAACACTTTTATACTTTCAAAATGTCAATTAAACAATTAATTATTAATTCTCGTTACCTCATTGCGTATTATGCCCCCTTACAGCACTGTAACCAATTAAAATGTGCCTGCAGGGTTTAACGTTAGTTGTATGGCAAAATCACAGTTAACCTCACTATCTGATAATTTGCCGTTAATATCAAGCCGTGAAAACTCAAATGAATTTGGCAGCGCGTTTTAAAATGCCTGGTAATACAGTATAATATAAGGCAACTTATCAAAATTTTACACTTCATTAACTAATATTTTAGGGGCTGTACTGCGCTATATAAATTTTAACTTTTAGGTTTGCAGACAAATTGGTTTAAACATTTAACCCAAACGGTCAAAGGTTTATTTAGCCGTAATTTAATCTGTCATTAATACTGTATTGATAATTTGCCGGCAGAGATTTTGGCCGGCCTTTTGCTACAGCATTTTATAATTGATTTATTATCAAATGTACTTTTAATGCACGGGCAAGATGTAATACTTTTTTTTCATTATTTAGTTTTAAATTACCAAAAACGTTTAAATTACTACTGTAAACACTCAAAACAAAGCATCGGCACCTAATACTTTTATGTCATTTTATTAATTAAACAAATTCTTTTTAAAACGATTTAAAAAGTTGCCCAAAGTATCTTAATGAAATAAAACACGGTACAGCAAACAAACACCTGCGGGTTTTGTAGAGTTACCATACGCATATACAAGTACATTTTTAATGGACAATACGCAAAGCATAACCAGGCATACAAACAAAAGATTCGTGAAGCTTAAACAAAGCCTGAGCGACTTTTTTTTAACGCTTTACCGGATAAACCAGTTTATCATCCGCTTTTTTAAAGAAGCTTTTGTACCACCTTTTGAACTTAAGGAAGTTATACGCCAGTGTTATGAAGTAGGTGTACGTTCATTTACCCTGATATCGGTTACGGGTTTTATTGTGGGGGTGATATTTACCAAGCAATCAAGGCCATCGTTATCACAGTTTGGCGCCGAATCGTGGTTGCCTTCGCTGGTATCCATAGCCATCATGCGTGCGCTTGCGCCCTTGGTTACCGCACTGATAGCATCCGGAAAAGTAGGCTCAAGCATTGGCGCCGAGCTGGGGTCCATGCGCGTTACCGAGCAGATAGACGCGATGGAAGTATCGGGCACCAAACCATTTAAATACCTGGTATGTACCCGCGTGCTGGCTACCACGCTTACTATTCCAATTTTATCAACCTATACAGGCTTTGTGGCTTTATTTGGCGGGTATTTAAATGTAACCATGAACGAAGGCACCACCTGGACAACTTTTATACAGGAAGTTTTTGAGCCGCTAACCTTTACCGATTTTGTGGCATCGCTTATAAAATCAATTGTATTTGGCTTTACCATTGGCATTGTGGGCTGTTACCAGGGCTATAACTCCAATAAAGGAACCGAAGGCGTGGGTAAAGCTGCAAACGGCGCGGTAATTACCGCCATGTTCCTGGTGTTTATTGAAGAAGTTATTATTGTACAGATAACCGGCTGGTTCCGCTAATTTATGGAGATATGAAAAAGGCAGCAGTACACACAGATCATAATAACCCGGTTATCAGCATCAGGGGCTTAAAAAAAGCTTTCCAGGATTATGCCGTACTCCGCGGTATTGACCTTGACCTTTACCAGGGTGAAAACCTTGTAGTGCTTGGCCGCTCAGGTACAGGTAAGTCGGTACTGATCAAGATCATATCGGGCCTGCTTAAACCTGATGAGGGTATGGTAAAAGTATTTGGCCAGGATATCGCTCATATTACCGAAGATGACTTACAGAAATTACGCATCCGTATCGGCTTTTCGTTTCAGAACAGCGCTTTGTACGATAGTATGACCGTGCGTAAAAACCTGGAGTTCCCGTTGGTGCGTAACAAACGTAACCTTACCCGCGGGGAGATCAATACCGCGGTTGAAACGGTGCTTGACGCGGTTGGACTTTCGCAAACCATCAACCAGATGCCATCCGAGCTTTCGGGCGGGCAGCGTAAGCGTATCGGCATTGCACGAACACTGATCCTGAACCCCGAGGTTATGCTGTATGATGAACCTACCGCCGGCCTTGACCCTATCACCTGTATCGAAATCAATGACCTGATTAACGAGGTGCAGCAGCGGTATAATACATCATCCATCATTATAACACATGATCTGACCTGCGCCAAGCAAACCGGCGACAGGATAGCCATGCTCTTAGACGGGCAGTTTCAGCGCACCGGCACTTTCGACGAGGTGTTTAACACCACCGATAGCCGGGTGAAACCATTTTACGATTACAACTTTATTGAATAACAACAATTAGATAAGATATACCATTATCATGGATCCAGCAGAAAAAAGAAAATCGATCATAGTAGGCATATTCCTGGCACTTGGGCTCATATTGTTTATATTGGGGGTATTTACCCTGGGGGGCCAGCAAAAAGCCTTTGTTAAAAATATAAAGTTAAGCGCCGTATTTACCGATGTTGCCGGTTTAAAGAAAGGCAACGCCATTTGGTTTTCGGGCGTTAAAGTTGGCACTATCAGCAATATCAAATTTATCGGCCCATCAGAGGTCCAGGTGTATATGAATGTTGATGAGGCTACACAGCAATACATCCGCCGCAACGCGATGGCCAAAATAGGATCAGACGGTTTGATAGGTAATAAAATTATTGTGATAGAAGGCGGAACCGCACAGGCACCGGTAATTGAAGATGGTGACGTATTGCAATCCGAAAAAATGCTCTCGACCGATGACATGCTTAAAACCCTGCAGGATAATAACCAAAACCTGTTAGCCATCACTAACGATTTTAAATCATTAAGCCATAACATATTGCAAGGTAAAGGTACCGTTGGCGCATTATTAGCCGACAGCACCATGGCGATACAACTGCGCGGCGCCATGCGCAACCTGCAGGCCACTACTCAAAGTGCTGCTTTAATGGCTGTACAGCTTGACCAGTTTAGCCGTAAAATGAACACCAAAGGCGGCCTTGCCGATAAAATGCTTACGGATACAGCTACCTTTGCTCAAATTAAACAGGCTGTAGGCCAACTGCAGCAAACCGCAGCAAACGCTTCAACACTTACCAGCAATCTTACCAGGGCAAGTAACAAGCTTAACACTACCGATAATGCATTAGGCGTATTATTGAACGATCCCAAAGCGGCGGTGCAAACACAATCGGCCATTAATAACCTGCAGGCAGCATCTATCAAATTAAATGATGACCTGGAAGCCGTTCAGCATAACTTTTTCCTGAGAGGTTTTTTCAAGAAGAAAGAAAAAGCAAAAGCTGATAGTTTGAAAGGAAAACAGTAAGCCCCCTCTAAACGGCGTAGCCCTCATGAGCACTAAAAACTAAAAACTCATGCCGTTGTTGGTGTTGTCACCACCAACTTTTTTGCCTGTTTTATATCTAATAATCACGAAATCACCATTTGCTATCCACGTAGTAATTGAGCGGCGCTCGGCGCGGAGTTGTTGGGGACAACACCAACAACGGCGAGAGAGATTTCTAACTCGTTCCTCGTTTCGAAATGACAATTACTTTTGTTTGATAATCCTCTCAAAAAAAATGCGTTCCGTATCTCACCCCGGAACGCAATCTCGACAACGTCTCATTGATATCGATCAACTAAACCAGGTTAAATCTCAGCCTGTACTTTATTATACACGCATATCGTGTCATTGTTTTAAATAATTAAAAACCAACACCTTAAGCAAAAATCCATTCACTCCAACTGTCTGATTTTGCACATATCATGTTCAATTACGGTCATATAAATTGGTTAACGCTGGTCTTTCCCATTTTTAAATTTTATTTTCACTTTACCTCTTAATCAACTACCAGGGAAACATGACAGACAGTTCACCATATGAAACAGAAATAAATAAAACGGTTAATATCAATGCCCCGGTTTCAAAGGTGTGGGATGCCATGACAAATCCGGCATTAATTAAGCTATGGATGTCTGATTCTGCAATTGATGTGATATCCGAATGGCAGGTTGGAAGCCCAATAATTTTCCGGGGGGATCTGCACTGGATAAGTTTTGAAAACAAGGGCACTATCCGGCAATTCGACCCCGAAAAGGTTTTTCAATATAATTATTGGAGTTCGCTTTCAAACCTGCCTGATATACCTGAAAATTACACAGAAGTCCGCTTTGTATTAACCCCCATTGAAGATAAAACAATGGTTATATTAACCTTAAATAATTTTCCGGACGAAATAATTTACAAGCATGTTAATTTTTACTGGAATGTAACACTTGCTATATTAAAAAAACTGTGTGAACAATTATAAATTTAATACCAAAGCTCATAGCTTTATGCTTTTTGCGTTCTGCTTTCAGCTGTAAATTAACTTATGGAAAATGACTATTTAACCAGTGTAAAAAAGCAGTTTGCTTATTACAAATCCCTCGGCGAAAAAACGTTTGAACAGCTTACCGACGAACAATTATATTGGCAATACAACTCCGAATCAAACAGCATTGCCATGATCGTGAAGCACATGGCAGGCAATATGATTTCCAGATGGACTGATATTTTCACTACTGATGGTGAAAAATCCACCCGTAACCGGGAAGCTGAATTTACCCCTTCTACCCCCACCCGCCAAACAATTACCAAAACCTGGGAACAGGGATGGCAATGCCTTTTTGATACGCTTGATAAACTAACCGCCGACGATCTCGATAAGATCATCTATATCCGCAACCAGGGCCATACGGTTATGGAAGCCATTAACCGGCAGCTGGCCCATTACCCTTACCACGTTGGCCAGATCGTTTTTTTAGGTAAGATGCTTTGCAATGAAACCTGGCATTCGCTATCTATCCCCAGGGGGCAATCTGAAAATTACAATGCAGATAAATTTGCCAAAGAGAAACGGAAAGCGCATTTTACAGATGAAGAATAAGCCACTTACTCCCCTTTTATTAACGTCCTATTTCTTCGTTTGCTTAAAATACGAGCTTTAAAATATTTTTTCGAATAAATTTCCGCAACCGATTAATTGCATTTATATTTGCAATCAAACGGTTGCAAAAAAGTTTTTATGAGAAGAGATGTATTTCAGGCCATTGCCGATCCTACCCGCAGGGCCATTATTAGTTTGCTTGCTTTGCAGGCTATGACACCCAATGCCATTGCCGAACATTTTCAAAGCAGCAGGCAAGCTGTATCTAAGCATATCCAAATCCTGAGCGAATGCCAGCTGGTTAATCAAAAACAAACCGGCCGCGAAATTTATTATCATTTTAACGCTCAAAAAATGAAAGAAGTGGATGTTTGGATGGACCAGTTCCGCGCCCTGTGGGAAACCCGTTTTAGCCAGTTAGATAACGTACTACAAAACCTAAAAAACAAACAGTCATGACAAACAACGAAACCGTATTTACCAAAGACCTGCAAAACAGACGGCTTAATGTGGTAAGAACTTTTGACGCGCCACTCAATTTAGTATGGCAGGCATGGACCGACAGTGAAATTCTTGACCAGTGGTGGGCACCAAAACCTTATCGCACCGAAACAAAAACCATGGATTTTAGGGAAGGCGGCTACTGGTTATACCAGATGGTTGGCCCGGAGCATACTGAACATCCAACATGGTGCAAGGAAGAGTATAAAACCATTGTAGTCCCGCAAAAAATCGCCAATGCCGTTTCCTTTTGTGATGAAAATGCTGTAACCAATACCAATTTTCCTGTCATGAACTGGGAGAAGAACTTTACCGGCGAAGGTGAGCATACTACCGTTAACATCGATATCTATTTTGATAAAGTGGAAGATATGCAAACCATTGTTGGTATGGGCTTCCAGGAAGGCTTCACTGCCGGCTTAAGCAACCTTGATCATTACCTGAGCACAGCTTTCAGAATAAGGAAAGATCTGAAACCGGGCAATGCGGCAAGGGTTACCACTTATTTAAATTTCCCCGGAAACACTGAAGAGGCTTTAACCTTTTACAAAGAGGTTTTTAAGGGCGAGTTTACAGGTAAAAAACTCACGCGGTTCAGCGATATAGAGTTGCCGGCTGAGGTCCGGATGAACGAAGCTGATAAAAAATTGATCATCCACGGCGAACTTACCATTATGGGCGGCCACATACTGATGGCTACCGACGCGCCGGAGAGTATGGGCTTTAAACTGCAGACCGGCAATAATATGCACATCAATGTTGAACCCGAAAGCCGCGAAGAAACCGAGCGCCTGTTCAATGAACTTTCGGCCGGTGGTGTGGTTACCATGCCATTGAGCGATATGTTCTTTGGGGCATACTTCGCAGAGTTTACTGATAAGTATGGAATTAACTGGATGTTGAATTATCAGAACGTCTGAACAGGGATTTGGGGGGATTTTTGGATTAGTGGGATTTTAATTGCGATTTTAATATAGCTTAACGTCCCATCAGGGTCTCTCGCAGAGGACCCTGATGTATACACTCTACTTGCGCTCGTTTGCAACGAGCGCTTAACGTGGCTTAGCGATTGCATCGCAACTCGCATTACAAATGCGGAACCATATTAAGCACTCATCACAGATGAGCGCAGGTGGAACTTAATTTAATAAATTCGGGTTCAGACAATTTCTCAAATCTCCTATCTCACATTTCATATCAAAATCCTATCTTTGCCCATGCAAGAAAAAATCCTCATTCTTGACTTTGGCTCGCAATTCACCCAACTTATAGCGCGCCGTGTCAGGGAGCTCAATATTTATTGTGAGATCCACCCCTTCAATCATTATCCCGAAATTGACAGCACTGTAAAAGGTATCATTCTTTCCGGCAGCCCTTATTCTGTAAGGCAGGAAGATGCTCCTCATTTCGAATTTGAAAAATTCCATACCACACGCCCTATTTTAGGTGTTTGCTACGGTGCGCAGTATGTTGCCCATTTTCATGGCGGCGAAGTATTACCATCAAGCACCCGTGAATACGGTCGCGCCAATTTGGAATATATTAAACAAGATAATCCATTGTTTAAGGATGTTCCAGGTGGCTCACAGGTGTGGATGTCGCACGGCGATACCATTGCAACCATTGGCGATAACTTTGAGGTAATTGCAAGTACCGATAGCGTTAAAGTTGCCGCTTACCAGGTTACCGGTACCCAAACTTACGGCATCCAATTTCACCCGGAAGTTACCCACAGTATTGATGGTAAACAATTGCTGCAAAACTTTTTGGTTGACATTTGCGGTTGCAAACAAGACTGGACACCTGATTCATTCATCGAAACCACAGTTGCCGCTCTTCGCGAAAAACTGGGCGATGATAAGGTAGTACTTGGTTTATCAGGAGGCGTTGATTCGTCGGTTGCGGCAGTATTGCTGCACCATGCTATCGGCAAAAACCTGCATTGTATATTTGTAGATAACGGCCTTTTGCGTAAGGATGAATTTGAGCAGGTGCTTGATTCATACCAACACATGGGCTTAAACATAAAAGGCATCGATGCTAAACAACGTTTTTATGACGCGC
The DNA here is from genome assembly GCF_014643835.1 of Mucilaginibacter rubeus. Taxonomy (GTDB): domain Bacteria; phylum Bacteroidota; class Bacteroidia; order Sphingobacteriales; family Sphingobacteriaceae; genus Mucilaginibacter; species Mucilaginibacter rubeus. The sequence continues at coordinate 70,476 of NZ_BMKD01000004.1, forward strand.
TTGCCGGCTTAACCGATCCTGAAAAGAAACGTAAAGCTATCGGCCGGGTGTTCATCGAAGTATTTGATGATGCCGCGCATGAGGTACAGGATGTGAAATGGCTTGGCCAGGGCACAATCTATCCCGACGTTATCGAGTCGGTATCAGTAAAAGGCCCTTCAGCTACCATCAAATCGCACCACAACGTTGGTGGTCTGCCTGATTTTATGAAACTTAAAGTAGTTGAGCCACTTAACACTTTATTTAAAGATGAGGTAAGGAAAGTAGGTAAAGCTTTAGGTATCGACCCTAATATTTTAGGTCGCCACCCTTTCCCGGGCCCGGGCCTGGCTATCAGGATTTTGGGAGACATCACGCCTGAAAAAGTAGCGATATTACAGGAAGCTGATGCAATTTATATAAACAATTTACGTGCTGCCGGGGTTTACGATAAAGTTTGGCAGGCCGGCGCTATATTTTTACCGGTACAGTCGGTAGGCGTAATGGGCGATGAGCGTACTTACGAAAACGTGATCTGCCTCCGTGCCGTTGAATCGGTTGACGGGATGACCGCCGACTGGTGCCATTTACCGTACGACTTGCTGGCCAAGATCAGCAACGAGATCATCAACAACGTAAAAGGAATTAACCGGGTAGTATATGATATCAGTTCAAAACCACCGGCCACCATTGAGTGGGAATAAGTGGTTACCGTTTTTTTGCATAGCCTTGCTGCTGGCCGCGTGTTCACCCAAAACGCGGCCGGTAGCAACTACCATAAAAAAACCGACTGACATCGAAAAAAAGCCCGATAATACCTCCGAAAAACCGGTCAAAGCCCCGGAGCAAAAGGTAGCTACTATAGCCATGATCCTGCCTTTGAATCTTGAGCATTTAAATCCGGCTCAAAAATATAGCCCTATACAATTAAGCCAGGCCAATATCGCTGTTGAATATTACCAGGGATTTAAACTCGCCCTCGATTCGCTTACTGCTTACGGAAATAATTATAAGCTGCAGATCTTTGATTCAAAGGATGAGGCTATGCAGGCACATGATCTGGCTTTAAACGCGTTTGTACGTTCAAGTGATCTGATAGTCGGCCCGGTTTTCCCGGACGGTGTAAAAGCGTTTTCAGGCGCACTGTCTTATTCAAAGGGACCAATTTTATCTCCCCTATCGCCTGCCAATCCAAGCACAATTAAAAGCAAAAATTTAATCACTGCTATTCCGCCGCTTGAATATCACGCATGGGGCGCTGCCGAATACATTAACAGAACGGTTAAGCCTAAAAAAATCTTTATTCTGCGTTCGGGCTTTAACCAGGAAAATGATTACGCTGTTAATTTTAAAAAGGCTATCGACAGCTTAAGCAAAAAGAAGGTAAAGGTTACCAACGTATATGTTATACGGGGCAAACTGAGTAGCCTGCTGCCGCAGCTATCAAAAACCGAAAAAAATGTGTTTTTGATCCCCGCTACCGACCAGGCATTTTTGGGTGTAACCCTCCGGTCGTTAGATACATTGAACAAACATTACCCGGTTATGGTGTTTGGGCACCCGAGTTGGGAGAAGTTTAGCTTCCTGAAACCGCAACTTTTACAACGTTTGAATACGCATATTACCTCTACCGAAAAAATAAATTACAAAGCGGGGGCTACAATAACATTTTTACGTAACTATAGGCGTGCTTATCACGTTGAACCGACCGAATACGCCATTAAGGGTTTTGATGAAGGGCTATACTTTGGCAGGCAACTTTTTGCCGATAAAGGATTAGCTTCAATTGAGGGAACCGATTTTACCGGCCTGCATAACAGTTTTCATTTCATCAAAAAGCCGGGCCTGGGTTGGATCAATACCCACGTAAATATATTAATGTATACTAACTTTGAGCTAAAACAGGTAGAATGAAGGCTATAAATCAGCTTAAAACGTTTCAGCGAATTTTGGGTGAATACCCTGCCGATACGCCACTAAGTAAATTTTTACCCGGCTTTTACCGGCAAAACAAACAAATGGGCTCAACCGACAGGCGGGTTGCCAACCGGTTAGTATACAACTACTTTCGGCTTGGCAGGGCACTGCCTGATGTGCCTGAAGATGAACGCCTGTTAGTTGCCGAGTTTTTATGCAACACCCAAACCAACTCTTACCTGCAACACTTCAAACCAGAGTGGGCTGTATGTGTTGGTTTTAGTGACGATGATAAACTGGCCCTTGTAAAAACCGCCTACCCTGATTTTAAACTGGCAGATGTTTTCCCATGGAGCAGCCAGCTTTCAGAAGGGATTGATAAAGAAGCTTTTCTAAAATCATTTTTTTGCCAGCCCGATCTGTTTATCCGCGTACGCAACGGTTATGATCATTTGGTAAAAGCCGAACTAACCAAAGCCCAGGTTGTATTTAAAGACGAAGGTAATGGCTGTTATTCGCTGCCAAACGGTACGCGCCTCGAAACCATATTTCCTAAACAACATTGGTTTGAGGTGCAGGATTATTCATCGCAGCAAACTGGCAATTATTTTAAGCCGCAACGCTGGGATAGCTGGTGGGATGCCTGCGCAGCATCGGGTGGTAAATCATTATTGCTGCATGAAGATGAGCCTAATATCAAACTGGTTGTATCCGATATCCGCGAATCGATATTGGCTAACCTTGATGAGCGCTTTCAATTGGCCGGATTAACCAAATACCAGAAAAAAGCCCTCGACCTTACCCAAAACATTGATTCGGTGATGCATGATTATGCATTCGACGGGATCATCCTTGATGCCCCCTGCAGTGGCTCGGGCACCTGGGGACGTACTCCTGAAATGATAGCCCAGTTTGATGTGCATAAGATTGAGTTTTTCCAAAAGCTTCAGAAGAGTATTGCCCAAAACGTAGTAAAATACCTCAAGCCCGGTAAGCCGCTCATCTACATTACCTGCTCGGCCTTTAAAGGCGAGAACGAAGATGTGGTTGACTACCTGGTAAATGAACTTGGCTTAAAGCTTGAAGAAAAAGCGGTTTTAAAAGGCTACGAGCGTAAGGCTGATACAATGTTTGTGGCGAGGCTGAGCCCTTCTCCAATCATTTAATAAAAAATATGTCATTGTGAGCATAGCGCGGCAATCTCGTCGCGTTAATGACCATCATGCCAATCTAATATGCATTAGCTACGAGATTGCCGCGTCGCCCTTTGCGCACATTCCCTGGCTGCTCCTCGCAATGACATGTAGTATATATTTGATATCTACAAATGCGTATTACTCCTGAACAGTTTAATAGCTATAGCCAATAAAATAATCCCGAATGCTTTACGCAATACGCTCAAACCTATCGGCCCAAGCAACCTTTCCAGCCACTTTACATTTTTAAGAACTAAGTAAACTACAAGGGTATTCAGCACAATGCCTACAAGGATATTTTGGGTTTGATATTGCGATTTGAGGGAAAGCAGCGTAGTCATGGTACCGGCTCCTGCAATCAGTGGAAAAGCCAGTGGTACGATGGAAGCGGCCTGTGGTAATTCCTCTTTAAAAAAGTCGACACCTAAAATCATTTCCATGGCGATGATGAAAATCACCAATGAACCTGCAATAGCAAATGAAGAAATATCCAAGCCTATTACAGCCAATAGTTCATCACCTATAAAAAGAAAGGTCACCATAAGCACCAGCACGGCTATACTGGCCTTTTCCGACTCGATATGACCTACACGTTGCCTGAGCTGGATAATTACCGGTATAGCACCCAAAATATCAATAATAGCAAAAAGGATCATCGTAACCGAAATGATCTCCTTAAAAATAAATGGGTGCGGCATGGTCTCTTAAATTTATTCTTTTCTCTTTAACCGGATACTTAGCAGCAACGCAGCTAAAATATAGCATGAAGATAAGAAGAAAATAGCATGTACCGATAGCAAAGCTGCAAAGCCGGCTGTAACCGGACCAAGGGTTTGCCCTATGGAAGCATACGACTGGTTGATGCCCAATATTTTGCCTTGTTCTTTATGGTCAATATGATCGGCAATTATTGCGTTGAGCATAGGATTACGCAGACCGTTGAACAGGCCATAAATACAAATACCTATAACGAACGGAATAAAATGATTGGTGAGCCCGGTTGCAAACATCGCCGCAAGGCAAAGAAAAGTAGAGAGCAACAGGATCATTGATTTAGATGAAAACCATTTGGTAAACAGCGGCACACAAAGCTGCATAATAATACCGCTCACGCCGAAACCTGCGTACAGAATACCGATCTGTGTAGGGTTGATCTTCAATACATCAACAGTAAAAGTTTGAAATGCGATAATCATGGTAAACTGCGCCATGGTGAGCATAAAGCCTGTAAATACGGCCGTGCCAATAACCGGCCGTTTAAGGGTAGTTATCAGCGATGTAAACGAAAATTTAGTTTTTTCTGAATTCTTTTTTGTTTTATCGGGCGGGTTGGTTTCCTTTAAAAAGAACAGGCTGCAAAGTGTGCCTATAAGTGAAATGCCAGCCGCAAAAAAGAAAGGTACCTGCATACCGTACCTGTTCAGGAAGCCGCCCACGGCAGGCCCAATCACAAAACCAAACCCAAAGGCAGAACTTAGTATACCGAACCTTTTTGCCCTATTATCCGGCCTTGCCGTATCCGATACCATGGCCTGTGCCACAGAAACATTTCCTCCTGTTAGCCCGTCCAAAATCCGGGCTGCAAAAAGCATGATCATACTCCTCGCTTCGGCAAACAGAATAAAGGAAATACAGGTACCTGCCAGGCTGATCACCAGCAAAGGCTTCCTCCCCCATTTATCAGACAGGGAACCCAAAACCGGTGTGGCAAAAAACTGAGCTACTGAAAAGGAAGCGGTGAGGATACCTAATGTTTCGCCGGTAACGCCAAAGGTTTTACCATAAGAGTAAAGTATCGGTACAATAATGCCGAACCCTAACGAGTTGATGATACATACAAATACTAATACCCACAGGTTTTTATCGCCCTTCATGAAGCGGTATCATTGGTTTACTGGTATAAAAAGAGAATGTAACAAAAAAGGTTCTGAAAATTCAGAACCTTTTTTGTTTATGATAACATTGTTATGATTACTCAACAAATTTAGGGTTGATAGGGTTATTAGCACCTTCAACTTTACCATGGCGTACATGTGAACGTTTGATACTGTAACCAAAGTAAACGGCAAAACCAATCAATAACCAAACAATAAGCCTTGCCCAGTTTTCCCAGCCTTCGCTGGCAATCATACACAGACATATGAGGGCGCCAAGCGGGCAAACTATCATATAAGCCGGAGTTTTGAACGGGCGTTCAATGCCAGGGTCGGTTCTCCTTAAAATAAAGATACCAATACATACAAGCACAAAAGCAAACAGTGTTCCTATACTCACCATATCCCCTACATATTTATCAGGAATAAAACCGGCAAATAATGACACAAACACAAAGAATAACCATTGCGATTTGTAAGGCGTACGGAATTTAGGGTGCAGCTTTGAGAATACTTTAGGGATCAAACCATCGGTGCTCATAGTATAAAATACACGGGTCTGGCCCATCAGCATCACCAGGATCACCGAAGAGAAACCTGCAAGTATCGATACAGTAACAAATGAAGCCAACCATCCATAACCAGGCATAGCGGTTTTGATAGCGTAACTTACTGAAGCTTCTTTACCCTGGATCAGGAAATCTTTGTATGATACTAAACCTGTTAACACATGCGAAAACAGAATATAAAGTGCAGTACAAAACACTAACGATATCAAAATACCTTTTGGCATGTCTCTCTGTGGGTTCTTAGCTTCCTGAGCAGCAGTTGAAACTGCATCAAAACCAATAAAGGCGAAAAACACAACGCTTGCTCCGCGTAATACGCCAAGCCATCCATGGTTAAAGGTATCGGCATAGTCAACTACTCCGGCACTCACTTTAATTTTTCCTGCATCGGCAGGGATAGTATATGGGGTATGGAAAGCCGGGTTAATAAAGTGCCAGCCTAAACCAATGATCATCAATACAATGGCAACTTTTACAATTACGATGATATTATTCACAACTGCCGATTCTGCAGTACCACGAATCAATAACAGCGTTAACAGGAACAGGATCAGAATAGCCGGCAGGTTAACGATACCTCTTGTACCCATTTCGGCGGCGTACATACCTGCAGTGGTATTTGAGACTTCCATAAACGAGTGCGACCATGCGTATGGTATATGCACGTTAAAGAAAGTGGTTAAAAATTCATTAAAATACTGCGACCAGCCAATTGCAACTGTAGCGGCACCAAGCGCGTATTCAAGCACTAAATCCCAGCCAATGATCCAGGCAATAAACTCGCCCATGGTAGCGTAAGAGTAGGTATAAGCAGATCCTGCGATGGGGATCATACTGGCAAATTCTGCGTAGCACAATCCGGCCAGGGCGCAACCGGCGGCTGCTATAAGGAAAGAGATGGTAACCGCAGGGCCGGCATGTTCACCTGCCGCAGCTGCCGTACGAACGAAAATACCGGCACCTATAATTGCGCCGATACCGAGTGCTATAAGTGAGCCAACGCCTAAGGTTCTCTTGAGCGACTTCTCCGTCTCTGCCGAAGCAGCCATTAGTTGAGCAATCGGTTTCTTAATAAATAATTTCATTTTAAATTAGTAAGATCAGTCAAAAATTAAAAATTTACATTTCCCCAAACGTACTTAAATTTATTGAAAACATAAAGCGCCGAATGAAACAACAGTTAAGTATTAATTATCAAAATATTAAACTGTTAAATGCTATTAAATCTATAGAGAATCGGATTTTAAAGCTGAATACAGAACGCCTAAAGTTCAAATCAAATAAACCGGCAAATCTCACAGCGAACTGCTGCTCACTGCAAACTGTTACTCAAGCAAAATGCTACTGCTCCCCTTCCCGTTTCACCAGCAACACTTCATCATTATCTAATAACAGGTAGCCGTACTCATAATTAAAAAAATAGGTCGACCCGGTTTTGGTTTGATAGATGCTGGTAATATGGTCAAAATCAAAACCTTTTGCTGTGAGTTTTTTACGGGTTGTTTTGGTTTTGCCGGTCGGGTTCAACTCTTCCAGCACACGGCGGTTACGGCGCAGGATATTATTGATATTACGCACCAGGTTATAGCTGTTACTGTTAAGCTGATTGTTATAATTATTGCGGCACAGATCATTACAAAACTTTTTGTCGGCACGGCCTTGTAGTGGCGTACCACAATCTAAGCATACTCTTTCCTGATTCATGACATAAAGATAGCGATTAATTTATCCGTTTGCAAACGCTTGCAAACGGATACTATCGACTATAAACGGTTAATATCCGGTTAATTTTTCTTGCCCTCCCCACCTTTGTATCGTTAATTCAAACAACAATAAACATAAATAATAAAACGATGAACTCATTAAGAAACAGTGTGCGCCTGGTAGGCAACTTAGGTATGGACCCGGAAGTAAAAGTATTTGACAGTAATAAAAAGATGGTACGCCTGTCCATAGCCACCAACGAAAGTTATAAAAACGATAAAGGCGAGAAAATAACCGATACCCAATGGCATAACCTGATTTTCTGGGGCACACAAGCTAAACTTGCCGAAGACCTGCTCAAAAAAGGTGATGAAGTTGCTGTGGAAGGCAAACTGGCCAATCGTAACTATACCGATAAAGATGGTATTAAACGCTACGTATCTGAAGTAGTGGTTAACGAATTTTTAAAAGTGGGCGTTAAAGGCTGAAAAGCAAATGGCGAGATATCTAAAGCTGTGGGGCATTGGCGGGTAAGATCAGTTGATTCAAGGGCGCAGGTATCGCCAAGGGAAGAGCAACCTTCACCTGAAGTTAAAAATGCGTTTAAACTTCAGGTGTATTGCAATTTTGTAGTGATTGATTTGCCACTTAAAAAGGATACATACCCAATTTATATTTAAGGCGCATCCAAAACACCCTCAGCCGATGATTTAGCGGATTCAATTGCCAGTTGATATCAAATTTTTTATCCCGGTCTTCCTTCAGCGCTCCGTAATTCGGTATTGGAACTTTATAGTGCAGCATAGGTGGATCGCTAATTATTGTTTCCCGATACATTGCATCTAATGAAGTTTTCAGATAATAAGCAATTTCTATTATCGTAACATTTCTTTCAGCCCTGTAAACGTATAAATTGATGTCGTGAAGATTATCAAAAAGTGAAAGCAATTGCGGCAACACTTCGGCCAGCGACCGGGGTACCTTTTGATCATTCTCCTGTTTCCTCGACTTGTGCAAATCACAAAAATTCTGCGCGCTGTTTTCTATTTCAGATGTAATGTACAAACAGTTGTCAGTTATTCTGTTCCATGACGATTTCCGCGCTATTTCAAGTAAAGAAATCGTAGCGTCGGACAAATTACTATACAATGTAGTCTTGGTAATTGTATTCATCCTTTCGTCCTCGACTTACACATCCGCCTCGGAAGCCTTAATATACGCCGTTCTTTCCACAATGGAGTGTATAACCCCGTCAAGTTGCTGCGATGTTGTATCAATATGCCCGATGATCTCTTTATTGAGCGGGTTTTGAAGATCTTCATTATCAAACAAATTAACTAAACCTAAGATAGTTGCAACCGGTTTGCGCAACTCGTGCGAGCTGATATTGGCTATCGTTTGCAGCCTGTGATTTTGTTCCCGTATATTATCTTCGGTCTTTTTGCTTTCTATCAGTACTCTCAGAATATTTACAGTACGCTCAATAATACTCAACTCGTCATCATTTGGCTCACGTACAGTATGGTAATAAATACCAAACACGGCCAAAACTTTGGTATTTTTTGAACTCATTACCGGCGATGACCAGCAAGCCTTAAGACCATAGGGTTTAACAAGATAAACATAATCAGCCCAAAGGGGATCGTTTTCAATATCGCTTACAATAACCTGCTTGCGGTGAAATGCCGACGTACCGCAGGAGCCTACATTTGGCCCTATTGACAAACCTTCCAGTTGATTACTATAAGCCTGTGGCAACCGCGGGCCGGCAAGCGTATACAATTTTTCTTGTGCGTCATCAACTTCCAAAACAGAACAGATCATGTCCGGAAAGATTCTTTCAATTCCGGTAAGTAATTCAACAGCCAATTGTGCAAGTGTATATTGTGCTGTTGCATTTACTTCCAATACTCGTTTTTCGAGTTCCAATACCCTTTCCTGCCTTTTAATTTCTGTTATATCACGTATAAAAATAGCCAGATAGTCCTGATATGGATATATATTGATGCGAAGCCAGCTGTTTGAATATGCATTTAAATATTGTACCTGTATTGATTTTTTGCAGGTTAATGAAAGTTGAAACTCACTCTCTACCCTTTCAGTTAAACCAAGACTTTTAATCTGCATAAAATTGGCCTGATCAAGTTGGGTTAAGCTAAGGTTAGTCATGGCCTGGAAAGCCGGGTTAAAGGAAATTATATTCCAGTTGGCATCAAGTACAATAAAACCTTCATTAAGGCTTTGGATGGTATGCTGAACAATATCATCTCCCGATTGGCCTATCATACCGGCCAGCGTATTACCGCTCGAATAAATCAGGTTATCATCCTCATTCAATATCACCGACCAGATAATGCTAAAGTAACACCCGTCTTTTGCTTTAATACGGCTTTGGTAACCAACTAATTTTTTATTAAGCAGAAGGCTGCCCTGTGATTCTGCCTGGCGTTCTTTATCTGCCGGATGGCATAGCGCTGCGATATTTATGCCTGTTAATTCATCATCGCTATAGTTAAGGATGTTACGAAAAGCATGGTTGGTATGCATGATCACGCCATTCATATCCATGACAAAAAAAATATCTTTTGAATGAGTAAAGAGTGACGTAAACCTTGTGTCCATACGCGGCAGGTATAACATAGTTATAATAACTAAGTTATAAAAAATGTTTGCAATATTATCTAATATTTCAAGGGGTACTTGCTGCTACTGGTATTATTTTTCCGTTAAAAAATTTGCTCCCGGTTAAGGCAAAATCAGCGATATATTTACCCATTTCAAACGCCATTACAGGCGATTGATAACCAGGAAAAGCCTGTTCCAGCATCTCGGTTTGTGCCGATCCTAAAGCCAGGCAATTTACTTTGATCCCTTGTTCGGTTAACTCCTGTGCTAAACATTCGGTTAGCGTATGCAATGCTGATTTACTTGCTGAGTAAGCCGCCAGCCCCGGAAATTTAGCGCTCCCCTGAAATCCTCCCATGCTGCCAATATTAACAATGTGCGAGCCCGCAGGCATTAAAGGAAGCAATGCCTGGATAGCACGTACATGACCAATAAAATTGCTTTGCAACATCTCTACAAAATCCGACTCGAGTAATTCAGCAAATGGCTTATTGATAAGCACCCCTGCATTGTTGATTAAAATATCAACCCGATTATCAAAATGTGATGCGATGAACTGCTGCAAACCTTCATAATCATCATGCACTATATCAAATTTTAAAGCAAACAACTGGCAATCGGGGTTTAAACCATGTGCTATCTCCAGCAAACGTTCCAGTTTATCCTGTGAGCGGGCCAGGGCTATTACCTTATGGCTGCCCGAAAGTATCAGTTCAATTACGGCTTCAAAGCCCACGCCGCTACTGGCGCCGGTTATTATGATGTTCATATGCCCCCTAACCCCCTAAAGGGGGAATGATTATTTATTATTAATTTCATTTCCCACGCGTCCTTGCCTCGTTCTTCACAATGACGCGTGATTTATCCTCTAAGATGATAAATCAACGCTAAACTACCAATTTTTGCTCAACCGGGTGCTTAATCAGGTAAAAGCCGTCGCTGATGAGCTTACCATATTCAGGCTCGTTACGGCCCTTTTCTTCAAGAAAATGCTTGATTTCGGCTGCTAACACTGGGTCTACACCTTCATGGTCAAGTATTTCCAGTATCTCGAGGGCACAAAGCCAATCGTCATGATGATCTTTTTGGAGTTGCTGCCATACATTGCCTAAAAAACCATAATCACCATGGTTAATGCGGCAATTTCGTACCTGCTGGTAAAGCTTGTGCAATTCTTTGGTTTTATGATCATGCCGGGCGTGATGGGTTTCTGTTTTGGATTTATAAACAATGGTTTCATAAGCTTCCCTGTCGGCCGCGCCACAAAATACCGAAATGATCTCTTCGCCAACGGCCATGTCATAAACGCCCCAGGCCGGATCAAACAACAACGTTCCATTATCATCAGTAACGGTTACGTTATCAAAAGTGATCAGGCAGATTTTGCCATCCTCCGAAAGGATATTTTTAATAATGCCTTTTACGGTGATCCCGCTTTCAAAATGCAGTTCGGTTCCCAACCCTTTTATCATACCCGCTGCTTTCAGATCATCCTCCGAAAAATCCTCCAAAGGTGTATTGTGATAGCCTTTCAATTTACCAACCGGCGAACTGAAACCATCTTTATGATAATCTTTACCATGCCCTTTTAACTGTTTATAGTTTAGGCCCAGCGCGGTGGGACCGGTGGTTTTTATAAAATAAGGCTTGCCGGCTGCATCTGTCTTAAAATCGGTAATGTTACCCGAAACCTGCAAGCCTGAACTGTAAACAGCCGTACAGGTATTTTTGCTTTCAACGGCCTTGTTTAATCCGTAAGCACCACCTTTTCTGAAAGCCATGGTATTGGCAAACTCCTCCAGCACACTGATCAGGTTTTGAAAATCGGGGGTTACGAAAAGCTGGGGCTGCGGCTTGGTGATATCATAGGGATATTTAACAGCGTCAATAGTATACCATAGCTTTTGAACATCTTTATTCATACAGGTTGAACTTTCACCGATAGATGAAAGCAGGCCTGCACCATAGATTTTTGGCTGTTCAAGAGTGCCTATTAAGCCGTACTCTACCGTCCACCAGTGTAAGCGGCTTAGCAACGCCATTTCCGAAGGTTCACCCATATTCTCCTGGCAATAAGTTACCAGCTCTTCGGCTTTAAGGATTTCCTGTTCATCGGCATCAGGCATTTCTTTTAATATCGATAGTGCGCGGATAGCCTCATAAAGCTCAAAATCCTGTGCCGAAAACATGGCTTTAGCCCCTATCGATCCAAAATAACTCAGGTATTCATGGTAATCCTTGTCGGCAATTATGGGCGCATGCCCTGCCGATTCATGAATGATATCAGGAGCTGGAGTATATTCAATATGTTTTAACTGGCGTATATCAGCGGCGATAACCAGCACCCGGTACGCCTGGTACTCCATAAAGGCCGCCGGCGGGATAAAGCCGTCGACCGTAACAGCACCCCAGCCAATTTTGCCGAGGGCATCATTCATCTCCTGTAAATTGGGAATATGTTCAATAGTTAAACCTGCTTTTTGCAGGCCGGGAATGTACGGGTAGTAAGCGACATCCTTTAGATAACTATAATTTTGGCGCATGACATAGCGCCACACCGCATGATCGATAGGCGTATAATGCTCGTAGTGCTGGTCGACTATAAATTGTTTTAAATGACCGGGCAATGCCGCAACCTGCGGATTATTAAAATCATTAAAATGGCTCATTGATAACTGGCGATTTATAATACAACGCCAAGTTTAGCAGATGGTTGCCATGAAAACAAGTTTCAGTTTATTATTCTGAAATTAAAATAACAGCAAAATATTATTCTTCTATTGGATGATTTTCCAATTTTGGTTCTTCGCCTTTTTTAAGGCCAGCCTCAAGTCGTTTAGGAATAAGCACATAATATACACCTAATAAAGCTACAATAATTGAGATGAGATAAAATCCAAAGCTCAGGTACACAGCCATATCTTCGGCCAGGTTAAACTGCCGGGCCAGTGTAAGGAACAGCGCGTCGCGGATACCGCCGCCGCCCAAACTAAATGGAATAATTGCCGCTAACGACGAGAAAAGAAACGATAGCAGATACGGAGCAAACTTACCGTTGAAATCCTGCGCAAGCAGTAAACAAATAATGGTAAGCAATTGCATGCTTTGTACACCTATGGCTTTTAAATGTGCCTGTATAAAGTTGTGGGTGTATTCTTTAAAAAATTTACGGGCTACGGCGTAATAGATCACAGAACCAACCGATACTATACCAAGCGGCCAGGCCAGGTGATAGGGAAAACTCGGTATTAAAACAACCAGCCCCACTACAATGGCGCCTATCGCCCAAAAACCGCTAAGCCTGTCAAACAGGATGGCCCAGAACACTTTTTTTGTAGGTAAATGATAGCGTTTGTGCAACAGGTAAATTTTGTAACCATCGCCACCGATACCGCCGGGCAATAGCACGTTATAGCACAAGCCAAGAAAATACAGGCGGAGGTTGAAGCGCCAGTCTAACCGTAAACCAATGGATTTGAAATAGCTTAATAACCGCCATGATGAAAAAAACATCGACCCGATATAACAGGCAATAGCGGCAGCTAACCAGGCGCGGTCGGCATGGAGTAAGCGATATTTAATTTTAGCAAACGGCACCTTACTGAATACATAGTAAAGCAAACCACCGGTTACTACTATGATAAGGATTACTTTTATAACGCCCCAAAGCTTACCTTTCCAGGTTTTGTGTTCGGCACCTTCGTCAATGAGATCTTCTGTTTGTGTCATTCGGCTGCAAAGCTATGTTATTTTTTTATTTCGATGTATCGGATAGTCAATTAACAAAAAAACTTCATTTTGTTTTCAGGAAACATTAAAACCAGTAAATCAGGTTATTATTTCGGGGAGGGATCAATGTAAAATGGCAAAGGCAATCTCACACCAGTGTAATCGTACTTTCAACTGAGTGTAATCATAATATTAAATGGGTGAAATCCTTGTTTCAAAGTGTTATTTTTGCGCAAATTTTTTGGAGATGAGTAAAGTAAAAGTTGGTTTAGTACAAATGAGCTGTACTGCTGATAAAGAGCAGAACCTGCAAAAAGCAATTGTTAAAGTAAGGGAAGCGGCTGCTAAAGGCGCGCAAATAGTTTGTTTACAGGAACTTTTTACCTCACTTTATTTTTGCGATGAAGAAGATTACAATAATTTTAAGCTGGCCGAAGCTATTCCCGGCCCATCAACCGATGAGCTTTCAAAAGTTGCTGCCGAGCTTAATGTGGTGATCATTGCTTCATTGTTTGAAAAACGTGCTCAGGGTGTTTACCATAACACCACCGCTGTGCTTGATGCCGACGGAAGCTATTTAGGCAAATACCGCAAAATGCATATCCCTGATGACCCGGGCTTTTACGAAAAATTTTACTTCACTCCCGGCGATTTAGGTTACAAAGTATTTAACACCAAATTTGCCCGTGTAGGTGTACTGATCTGCTGGGACCAATGGTATCCTGAAGCTGCACGCATCACTGCCCTAATGGGTGCCGATATATTATTTTACCCAACCGCTATCGGCTGGGCTACCACGCAGGATGAAGCAACCAACGTTGAGCAATACAACGCATGGCAAACTATTCAACGTTCGCACGCTGTAGCTAACGGCATACACGTAGTAAGCGTTAACCGAGTGGGCGAAGAAGCCGGCGTAAAATTCTGGGGCGGTTCATTCTTTGCCAATCCTTTCGGCGCGATCATCCATCAAACATCACACGATGATGAAGAAGTTGTAGTACAGGAATTGGATCTTGATAAATCTGATTATTACAGAAGTCACTGGCCGTTTTTGAGAGATCGTCGCATAGATTCTTATCAGCCGATAACTAAAAGGTTATTAGACGAGGACTAATGTCTTGAGTCCGAAAGTCAGCAAAGTCCGAAAGAAAGAGTTTATATGAGTTTTAAGTTTGAAAAGTTAGTTGTATGGCAAAAAGCTGTCGATCTGTCGGCCGACATTCATGACCTAACCAAAACTTTTCCAAAAGATGAGTTGTTTATTTTAACATCTCAGATAAAACGGGCTGCGGATTCTATTTCATTAAATATTGCTGAAGGCTCGACCGGCCAATCAAACGCAGAGTTTAATAAATTTGTCGGTTATGCTTTACGATCGGATATTGAAGTTGTGGGATGTCTTTACTTAGCACAAAAGCGGAATTTGATATCTGACGAAAATTTTTCAAAACTATATCAGCAATGCGAAGAAATTTTAGCAATGTTGAATGGTTTGCGTAACTCTCTAAAATAACCAATTATTAAATGTCACCATTGAAAGATATATCACCCCAATCCTCACTTCCCGACTTTCGGACTTCCGGACTTTCGGACTCGCCTTTGGCGCAAGGCTTCTCTTTCCCTGCTGAATGGGCTAAACATACGGCTACCTGGCTAAGCTGGCCTCACAAAGAGGCATCATGGCCTGGCAAGATCGATACCATTTACGCGCCTTACATTGAGTTTATAAAGATTGTTACCGAAGGCGAACTGGTACGCATTAACGTGACTGATGCTGATATGAAGGCCTCGGTGATTTTCCAGTTGCAAAACGCAGGTGTTGATCTTAACAAAATAGAGATCTTTGAATTCCCGACCAATGATGCCTGGTGCCGCGACCACGGTCCGGCGTTTTTGATAAACCCTGCTACTAAACAAAAAGCCATTGTTGACTGGGGTTATAACGCCTGGGGCTGTAAGTACCCTCCTTTTGACCTGGATGACGTGATCCCTACCAAAATAGGTAATCACTTCGGTTTGCCGGTATTTAATCCCGGCATAGTAATGGAAGGCGGCTCGGTCGACTTTAACGGCAAAGGCACTATTTTAACTACCACTGCCTGCCTGCTCAACAAAAACCGCAACCCGCAGCTTAACCAGCAACAGATTGAAAGCTACCTGCAAAATTATTATGGCGCAGAACAGATCCTTTGGCTGGGTGATGGTATTGTAGGTGACGATACCGACGGACATATCGACGATATCACCCGCTTTGTAAACGAGGATACCGTAGTTACCGTTGTTGAGGAAGATAAGAATGATGAGAACTACCACATCCTTCAGGAAAACCTCGAAACGCTGAAGACCATGCGCCTGCTTAACGGCAAACAGCTAAACATTGTTGAATTGCCCATGCCTGATGCGGTTGTTTATGAAGATACCCGCTTACCGGCCTCTTACGCTAATTTTTATATAGCCAACTCGGCCGTGATTGTGCCTACTTACTGTTCAAAGAACGATGATAAAGCGCTTGATATATTAACCAAATGCTTCCCCGACCGAAAGGTTGTAGGCATTGACAGCACCGACATTATCTGGGGCCTCGGCAGTTTCCATTGCCTCAGCCAGCAGGAACCAAGCCCCCTCTAAATCTCCCCCGGGTAAGGGAGACTTGGGGCGTCGCCCTTTACGCTAATGACCATCAATGCCGTTTCTTAAAATACTAAAAAAATTAAAGCCCTCTGCATAGTGGGCTTTAATTTTTTTAGTCTCCCCTACCGGGGGAGATTTAGAGGGGGCTTTCACCGCCTTTATCCCCTACTTTACCGACATCTCCCCTTACATCGCCAACAATTGATTGACCCGCCTGCCCTGTTGCTGTAGTTTTGGGTAACATTAAAACTTAAAGCGATGAACAACGATATAATAAACACCGAAAACAAAAGAAATGGCAAAATCATGTTAGGAATAATTTTACTGGCCGCCGGTGGTTTATTTCTGATAGATCAGCTCAATGCCTTCCTTATTCCCGACTGGCTTTTTAGCTGGCCAATGTGGTTCATAGCCTGGGGCGCTTACATGGGTGCCAAACATGACTTTAAAAAACCATCATGGATCTTTATGATACTGTTAGGCATCATATTCCTGGTAAATGATAACGTTTATAACGCCGACCGCATAACCTGGCCAATTGCATTGATGCTGCTTGGTACCTGGATAGCCATCAAACCGGCCAAACAAACCGACCGGGACTTCTGGGAAAAGAACGAAAAAGCTAAACAACACTTCGACTTTGAACAACCCAAAACCGAAGCTTAAACTCAATCATCCATCATATATCAAAGCCGGGGCATTTTTAAAAAGCTCCGGCTTTTTGTTTGTCCTCCCATCGATTTAAAAATATTATAAGTCGACATAAAACCATGGCATTTTAAAAAGTCCCTTTTTCTCCATTACACGCACCGTTGAGCCAACACTTGTATGGTAATAAAAAGATTTGGGAACTATAATATATTCCGCTTCGTGATGATCCCCCCAACTATCTATCCGGATATGATAATTAGTTGCATGCTTATAGGAGATAAATTTATCGGTTACAGTTGTAGAATAGATTTGAGCACTTGACTTATCAAAAGAACAATTAACATTGGCTATTACCCCTATAGCATAAGCTGCTGAAAATATAATCATTAGTAAAAATTGCCCGATACGTGAACTATATGTGTTATTAAATCCTTTCACTGCTAATACTCCGAGAATAACTGAACCTAAAATCAGACTTGGAACAGTTAATTTATCATAGTTAGTTATGTGATAATAATTCAGAGATTTTAAAACCAATAATAATACTCCGAGATATAAGCCCGGCATTACATTGTTATAAGCGCTGTTTCTTTTAGAAATTAATGTTACAAGCCCCTTACTGAAATAAATAATCGAAATACCAATTAAAGGAAAAACCAATAATATTGCATCAGCCGCGCTGGTATCCCTCAGAAAAAACAAGAACAATACAAAAAGTACAAACCCAACAAAGTTGTATATCCCCGATAACCGTGTTATTGCTTTAAACTTGTCTGTCCTCTCCCCTTCGCTATATCCCAAATTAGCATTATTTATTATATCATTTTTCTCCTTTTCGTAATCTTCTTTATTTAAATCCTTAAGATTAGTGCGCAACCAAGAGGTTAGGTTATTAAGATTCCCGATGCTTGAATAGTCGCGAATTTTTATTTTGGAATAGCCTGCTTCTACAGGCTCAATAACAATTACCTTATTGTTAATCCTGAAACCTTTAATATCAGCACGCAAAAGCTCTTTGGTACCAAATACGGTCGTTCTTACAATACTGTAATCAGATATTATAAGCTTACTTTTAAATTGGTTTATTAATGTTACCACACCTCCCGTTCCAAATACAACGGGGAATATAATAAGTCCATTAGTCGGTTTAGTTAGCAGGAATAATGAAAAAACAATTGCTGATGTCCCCATTGCTCCATAAAAAATTCGCCAGTATAGCGATATAGTGTATTCCTGTTCCATTTTTTAATATGATAAAGTTTAGCACGGTTATTTACGATAAAAAACCGTCACAACATACAAATTTTTATTTTTGCCGGATGATAAAAAATCAACCGCAACTTTTTCACCGCCAAAACATCCCCCTTCACCGATTTCTTTAAATACGTCGCCAGTTTTTGTTTGGCTCAACTATAATGTTACCTTAGTTTTGGATATGATTTCAATTTGCAGATAATACAATGAACAACGATATAGAACGTCCAAAAGATCCTAACAAGGGCAAGTCTGTTGCCGGGATCATTTTACTTGCTGTAGGCAGCATACTGCTGCTTCAGCAATTCAACCTCTTCTTTATACCACATAATATTGTTTTGTGGCCATTTTGGCTTGTCTTCTGGGGGCTTTATATTGGCTCAAAGCATCAGTACAAAAAAGCCTCATGGCTTTTGCTGGTAGGCTTAGGTGTATTGCTTCTGCTCAGCAAAAACATCAATAATTCCGACCGTATTCTTTGGCCCTTAGCTGTAATTGGATTTGGTATGTGGCTGATATTAAGGCGCAACAAACATTTTGATCCGCAGCAATGGAAAAACGATTTCAAAGGAGAAAAATGGACCAACTGGGATAAAAAAGAGCCCTTCCAATTTGAGAAAGCCGAAACTGTTGACTATACCGTAAAAGAAGAAGGCGCCGAGATCCCCCCGGTTGATCCCTACGCTCAAAAACAACAGCAATACAACACCAAATATTCCGGCGATGATTATATCGATACCGTATCCATTTTTGGCGGGGTTAACAAAACAATCCTTTCCAAACAGTTCCGCGGTGGCGATATCGTAAACATATTTGGCGGTGCCGAACTTGATTTTACGCAGGCGGATATTAATGGCCGTATCATCATCGACATCACCCAGATCTTCGGCGGCACTAAAATTATTGTGCCATCAAACTGGCAGGTAGTATCTGACCTGGCAGCGGTTTTTGCCAGCGTTGATGATAAACGCATCAGGAGCACCGCAAGCGTAGGCAGCGAAAAGGTGCTGGTACTTAAAGGGGTATCCATATTCGCGGGGGTAGATATCCGCAGTTATTAATTAAGGCAGCTAATTACGAAAAGCATAAACAACATGAACTGGTACGTAGCAAAATTAGTTTTCAGGGTGATAAGCGGGGATGGCGACCATCAGGCGCAGTTTGATGAGCAATTAAGGTTAATCAGCGCAGATAATGAACTGGTGGCTTATGAAAAAGCCAACCGCATAGGTCACGCCAACCAGGATAGCTTTAAGAATATTGAAAAGCAAACCGTTAAATGGCAATTTATTGATGTAGCCGAGCTTAACCAGCTTGGCGAACTTACCGACGGTGCTGAATTGTATTACAACATACACGAAACACCCGATGCCGACCTGTACATTGCATGGGCGCATCATAAGTCGGCCTTATTGGGCATCAGAAATTAAACCTTAAAACCACAGAAAGTAACCCGTTTTGGAAGTTCCATCAATACAAACATCAAAACTATACGCGGCATTTGTAATATGCGGTGTGGCCTGGGCCGCACTGCAAACTTACATCATCCATAGTTTTGGTTTTTTATGGTTCACCGCCGCTACCGATGGCCTGTTAAGCGCCATATTGCTTTCATGTGCATGCTGGCTTATCAATAATAACTTACGCTACTATCAGCCGGGTAAGGGCAGCTATATTAACCTGTTTATCTGGTGCGTTGCGCTGGCAGGGATCTGCACCGCCGGCTGCCGTTACCTGTTACCGCTCATTAACAGCGACACAATTTACACCGGTTTCCTGGCCCAGTCGTTAACCATCCGCTTTTTCACCGACTTTTTAGCCATCGGCTGGATGGCCATGATCAGCTTGCTTTGGTTTTCGCAACTCGACCAGAAAGAAACCCTGAAACGCAAAACCGAAGCTGAGCAGTTGGCCCGCGAGGCCGAATTATATAATTTGAGGCAGCAACTACAGCCCCACTTCCTGTTTAACAGCTTAAATTCCATCAACGCGCTTATTGGCTTTAAACCAGATGAGGCCCGCAGGATGATCCACCAGTTATCCGACTTTTTGCGCGGAACACTTAAAAAGGACGATCAGCTACAGGTTAGCCTTACCGAGGAATTGGCACATCTTAATTTATACCTCGATATAGAAAAAGTACGCTTTGGCCACCGTTTACAAACCGAAATAAGCTGCGACCCCAAATGCGGAAGTGCCATATTGCCATCTATGCTGTTACAGCCTTTGGTTGAAAATGCCATTAAATTTGGCCTGTACGACACCATAGGCGAAGTTACAGTGAGCATTCGCGGTGAAATTGAGGATGGCTACCTGAACTTAATGGTACAGAACCCCTACGATCCGCAAACATCTAAACCAAAAAAAGGTACAGGTTTTGGTTTGCGGGGAGTGCAACGGCGATTATATTTGCTTTATGCCCGCAATGATTTAATGGAAACCCATGCGAGCGATGATCTGTACACAACCATTATAAAAATACCGCAACTATGAAGCGAGCTTTAATTATTGATGATGAACCTTTAGCCCGCATGGTTGTAAGGGAATACCTGCTTGATTTTAAAGACATTGAACTGATACAGGAATGTAACGACGGCTTTGAAGGCCTCAAAGCCATTCAGCAGCACCAGCCCGACCTGGTTTTTTTAGATATCCAGATGCCTAAAATTACCGGCTTCGAAATGCTTGAACTGGTTGAACAACCTCCTGCCGTAATATTTGCCACCGCATTTGACGAATACGCCATCAAAGCTTTTGAAGCCCACGCGGTTGACTATTTATTAAAACCATTCAGTAAAGAACGGTTTAATAAAGCGGTTGAAAAATTCCTGGCCTCAGCCGCGCCAAAACCTGCCGTTAAGCAAACGGAAGAGTTGCTGGAGACCGCCGCTACCCAGTCGCCCGCCCAGCATGAGCGCATTGTGGTAAAAACCGGCACCAAGGTAAAGATCATTCCGGTTGCCGATGTTGAATACCTGCAGGCCGATGATGATTATGTAAGTGTGATCACCAAAGAAGGCTCGTACCTCAAAAACAAAACCATGAGCTTTTTTGAGCAAACCCTTGATCCTAATCATTTTGTTCGTGTTCATCGTTCCTACATCGTAGCCATACAACAAATCACCCGTATCGACCCATACGAAAAAGACGCACACCTGGCCATCCTGAAATCAGGCGCTAAAATCCCGGTAAGTAAAACAGGGTATGTGAAGTTGAAACAGGTGCTGGGGATATAGAACCAACTGCTTACAACAAAAAAATGTCATTGCGAGGAGGGACGACGAAGCAATCGCATGCTATACAGAGCGGCTATGCATCCGTGCGATTGCCGCGCTGCGCCCGCAATGACATGGAGATTATAACCTGCATTTTTAGCCAACAAAAAATCTCCCCTCCCGCATAATTTCCTTCCAACAACTCCGTTAACTATAATTATAGTTAAAAACCTAACCAATGCCTAAACCAATTACATTGCTGCTATTAATTATATTGGCAGCACTTCACAAAACCGAAATCCCCGACAGCAAAAGAGCTAACGATGTGCGTCTTAAAGTATGGCCTAAACTTCAGAAAGAACTTAAAGACAAAGGCTTTGCTTCCTATGGCTCGGTGTACCTCCGTATTATCAAAGACATCAGCATACTTGAAGTATGGGTAAAATCGGCTAATAAATACCAGCTCTTTAAAACTTATGACGTATGCACCTACTCCGGCGGGTTAGGTACCAAAACCCGCAGCGGCGACGGTAAAAGCCCGGAAGGTTTATATACCATAGAGCCTAAACAACTAAACCCGGTAAGCAACTATTACCTGGCTATTAATGTTGGCTACCCAAATGCCATTGATAAAGCTAAAGGTTATACCGGCAGCGCCATCATGGTACATGGGCACTGTGCTTCTATAGGTTGCTATGCCATGACCGATGCACGGATAGAAGAAATTTATACCCTGGTTTACGAGGCATTTGTAGCCGGCCAAAAGCAAGTCCGTGTTGATATTTTCCCTTTCCGGATGGATGACGCAAACTTAAAGCGCTATGCGGCTTACAGACAGGATGCCTTTTGGCGCAGCCTCAAACCGGCTTACGAATTATTTGAAAAACGACAGCTACCAGTTGATTATCATCTTAAGGGGAAGGAATACGCTTATTAACCGTTGATTTTTTGATTACGCGGATGGGGCTCAAATATTTAGCTTGTGATCGGTATTATCACCAGAAGTATTCGAAAGATTTTAATTCCCTCCCTTGGGAGGGGTGCGGCTGGATTTCGTGGTGGCAGGGAGGGGTTTATACTTCATTTCAGGCGAATAAGTCTGTGAATAAAACCCCTCCCTACACCCTCCCAGGGGAGGGAATCGCACAATCCCTCGCTTTTTCTATTTCTTCCGAACACTTCTGGCGTTAACACACGCTCAATGTCAATCCGAATAAGGATTTGCATTCCCCGGGGAGGAGACTTCGGCCACCAGGCATAACATGGAGACTTTATTTACAAAGTTTACATTTTTATTTACAATCCTGGTTCTTCTGACAGTAAGGTATCAAAGTAATTTCGCTGGATCAACTTTGATATGATATGAAAAATAAAAGAAACGTTTTGTCCTGCCTGATTATTCTGCTGGCAGGAGTAATTTATTCCCCTGCACAGGCCCAGCAAAAGCATGCCGAAAGCGTAATCCCTTTCGCCGGACCTAACCGAATCACCCGTAATATCATACAAGATAAAAAAGGCAACATTTGGATTGCTGCATTTGATGGTATTTTTCGGTACGATGGGAAATCCTTTACCAATATCACAAGTAAAGTGAGTTCGGCCCGCTTTTTTTCTGTTTTAGAAGATAGGAAAGGCAACTTGTGGTTCGGCTCTATCGGTTCAGGTGTTTACCGTTACGACGGGAAATCCTTTCGTAATTTTACAATAAAGGATGGCCTTCTCAATAATGATGTTGTAAGTATTTATGAAGATAAAAAAGGCAGCATCTGGTTCGGCGTTTGGGGTGGAACAAGCCGGTATGATGGAATATCATTTCGGAATTATATCATAAACGGATATGGGATGAATGAAGACCCAACAGGGAAAACATTTCCGGATAGGGCACCTTACGAAGTTAATTCAATTATTGAAGACAGAACGGGCAAGCTTTGGTTTGCCACAAGAGGCAACACCTTTGTGTACGACGGAAAAATATTTAACGTTTTCAGCCGTAATGGTAAACCTTTTACCAATGTTCGTTCTGTAATGGAAGATAAAAAGGGCAATATCTGGCTCGCCGGCGGTGATGGACTGTGGCGCTATGATGGTAGTTCATTTACCAATTTCACCCGGAAATTTGCGGGTTACGTTTACGAAGATAAAAAAGGAAACATTTGGACAAGTTCAGAAAGTGCTGATAACCCCAACAGGGTACTTTCTGGTTTTAGCGCTAATACAGCGGCCTGGGCGCTTTCCCGTTACGATGAAAAATCCTTGTCTGATAAAAAGCCATCAGTAACCGAAATAACTAATAAGCCAATGGTTTTTGGGATTTTAGAAGATGATAAAGGAAATATTTGGTTTGGTGCTATAGGTGGAGTGTACCGGTATGATGGAAACACTATAACAGACTTTAAAGGGATGTAGCTGATGATCCGTCTCACACTGGCAGAAGAATACGTATTCAGCTATCATTCCATCAGCAACACCATCAAAGCTTCTTCAACCCGCTCTTCTTCAAGTAAATGCTTAGCTTTCAAATGTAATTGCAGCTCACGGGTCTGGCTGTCGCCGATGGTGGCATCAAGTACTTCTTTTATCTCCGGGGTAAGCGCAAAGGCTTCGATAGCCTCATCGCCGGGTATAGCTTCGAGGTTACCCAATTGCCCGAGGTTGTTACCTGTAAGGATCCTCGAGTTGCGGATAGCATAAGGCAGTGCATCAACACCTATACCCATTTTGGTATTGGGTTTGGCTACTTTAAACAGGTTATCTTTAGTAACCCGGCAATACCAGTCGCCGCCAAGCCGGGCAACCAGGTCCATTTTGGCCTGGTTTATTTTGCCATCCGCGTCTAAAACGGCATCATTAATGTGCATCATCTTGATTTCGGCGAATACAAGATTGCCGGCGCCATGGCCTTGTCCCAATTCAACAACCTCCTTAACTACACATTCCATTTGCACATATGACTCCGCCACGCGTGGCGGTTTTACCAATTGGGATGGTACAGGTGTTAAACCCGATTTAATAAACTCATTAACACCCTGCGGATACTCTACGCTTGAGAGCGAAGTTTGCTGCACCATATCATAATTAACAATATTGATCACGCATTCGGGCACTTCTTTTACATTTTCGAGCGTGTGTTTGGTGGTATTATCCCTCACCCGCCGTGATGGCGAAAAAATACATATGGGCGGATTAACGCTGAAAATATTAAAGTAACTGAAAGGGCTCAGGTTTACATTCCCGGCTTTATCAACCGTTGAGGCCAGGCAAATCGGTCGCGGAGCTACCGCAAAGTTCAGGTAGCTTTGCAGTTGAACAGGAGAAAGATCGGATATGTGGATGGTGGGCATGGACGTTTTACTTTCACCGTCATTGCGAGGTACGAAGCAATCCCCAATTGGCAGAGAAGCTATACAAGTCCCTCTGTATAGTTTGGGATTGCTTCGTACCTTATAATGACGGAATTATAAGTTATTGATTATTAAGTATATTTTCTCGATCAATTTTATAACATGGGCGTTGCCTGCGGCCCGGGCTTTCCGTTACAAGTCCTCGCCTTTCCTACCCGCAATCCCTGCACGCGCTGTGGGCTTTTCACTGCAATCCCTAACGCGGCCCCGCACGTCATAATACATTTTAAAGGTCATAACCATTTTTTCCCGGGGTTTCCTGGTGGGTTATAGCAATGACGCATTTTATGCTTACTGGTATTATTTCTTACTTCTTCAACTTCAATATCGAAAAATCACTATTGGATTTTTTAATAATATTCCCGAGCATGCCTAAACCGGTAACCTCCATTTCAACCAGATCACCCGGCTGCAGCCATTGTGGTTCATAATCTGCATTATTAAGTACACCGGTGCCATTCAGTTCAAGAAAACAGCCTGTACCAACCGTGCCCGAACCTATTACATCACCCGGTAATACATCGCATCCATAGGCAGCACGTTCAATGATCTCGGCAAAGGTCCAGTCCATATCGGCCATATTACCTGCGGATACCTGTTTGCCATTCACCACGCATTTCATCTCCAGGTTATAGGCATTCCCTGTATGACCAGGTTTTGCAGGTACTTTATATTGCTCCAGTTCGTCGGGTGTTACCAGCCAGGGACCAATCACCGTCGAAAAATCTTTACCTTTCGCCGGGCCAAGGTTCAGCAGCATTTCTTCCATTTGCAGGGTGCGGGCGCTCATATCATTCATGATCATATATCCCGCTATAAAACTATCGGCTTCGGCAGCTGTAATGTTACGCCCTTTTTTATTGAGAACAACGGCAACTTCCAGCTCAAAATCAAGTTTTTGAAAATGATCGGGCATACATTCAATTTCGCCGGGGCCTTGTATGGCGTTGTGATTGGTGAAATAAAAAATAGGATACTGATCAAACTCAGGTATCATATCCAGCTTACGGTTGCGCCTTGCCGAAGCCACGTGCTGGCGAAATGCATAACCGTCACGACATGATGTTGGATGGGGTACCGGTGCCATCAGCTCAAAAAACAGTTCCTCTTTAGCCTCTATCTTTCCCGACCGGATATCTTCGTTAACCCGTGCAGCATGCTCCATCAGTTCGGGGCCTCCCCATAAAAACTCGTTCATATTGTCGGGGATCAGCTTATCGCAGGAGTTTAAATTGTAGATATGGCCATTAACAAAAACGCCAAGATGTTCACGGTCTTCGGTTTTATAGGATACTAATTTCATAGAGTAGCTTAATTGGTATAATCAAAGCTAATGATTTTGATTGAGGGAATTATAGTGAATGGTTGATTAAGTTGAGAGGTCCCTCTCGCGGGCGTATATAAAGATATACTGCCACCGCTCGGCTCCAGCCCATAGCCGTTAACTTAAGGAAAAAACTCTTCAAAGCGAGGGAATGTGCGACTCCCCTCTTGAGAGGGGTGGAGGGGTGTGTTATTCTACGTGCAGCTTATCGCTTGTATAACACACCCCTGCTCCCGCTCTTTCCCACTACGCCCCCTCTCAAGAGGGGATTTTAAAGCGCATGTGCTAAATTAATCTCTTAGGTTAATGGCTATGGGCTGGAGCCGAGCGGCGGCGTAAGGATTAAAAAATAACTAACCAGTCACCTAATCAACCACTCACTATTCAACCCAAAACTTGCATCCTAAATATAATCCCGCTAACTTAGTATCATGTTACGCGTACAAATGCATTTTCTGTTTTCATTGGGGTTAACCTCCATGAGCGATGCGTCATCGTTCAGAGATGCTATGCTTGCCAAGATCGTGCTGGCGCAATACTAATTCCCCCTCCTCTTTCCTCTATTATTTTTAACCATTATTTATTAAATGGTCAGGCTATGCGTTACGGACTTTTTAGCCCGAACACAAATCAGCATTTTATACGTTTTATTGTTAACCAATTAAACCAATCCATGCCTCTATATCATAGTTTAGGATCAATTCCGCCTAAGCGGCATACGCAATTCCGTAAGCCCGATGGTAGTTTATATGCCGAAGAGCTGGTATCAACCGAAGGTTTTTCAAGCCTTTATTCACTGGTGTACCACGCCTATCCGCCCACCATTGTAAAAACCCTTGGCGAGCCTTATAGTGTGGAACCTAAAATAGCACGCGAAAAACACCTGAAGCATACCAGTTTGATAGGTTTCAATATCCAGCCCGAGGATGACTACCTGCAAAGCCGCAAGCCGGTACTGGTAAACAGCGATCTGCATATTTCGCTGGCAGCGCCGCGCCAAAGCATGACCGACTATTTTTATAAGAACAGCCAGGCCGATGAGGTAGTTTTTATTCACGAAGGTACAGGCATTTTAAAAACAGGTTTCGGCAATATCAAGTTCCAATACGGCGACTACCTGGTGATCCCCCGCGGCACCATTTACCAGATGGAGTTTGACGGCATGGGCAACCGACTTTTTATTGTAGAAAGTTTTAGTCCTATTCGTCCGCCAAAGCGTTACCGTAACCAGTACGGGCAGCTAATGGAACATTCACCTTATTGCGAGCGCGATATCAAACTACCGGCCAATCTGAAAACTTATGATGAGCATGGCGATTTCAAGATCCTGATCAAAAAGCAAGGCCTCATTTATCCTTATATCTATGGCACCCATCCTTTTGATTTTATTGGCTGGGATGGCTTCCATTATCCCTGGGCGCTGTCCATCCATGATTTTGAACCTATAACCGGGCGCTTACACCAGCCGCCTCCGGTACACCAAACCTTTGAGGGTAATAACTTCGTGATCTGCTCCTTTGTGCCCCGCAAGTTTGATTACCACCCGTTATCTATCCCTGCTCCTTACAACCACAGCAATGTAGACAGCGACGAGGTTTTGTACTATGTAGATGGCGATTTCATGAGCCGCAAAAGCGTGGTAAAAGGGCAGATCACCCTGCACCCCGGTGGCATTCCACACGGCCCGCATCCCGGCTCGGTCGAAAAATCAATAGGCAAAGAATCAACGGACGAACTGGCTGTGATGATCGACCCATTCAGGCCGCTGATGCTTACGGAAGACGCGATTAAGATTGAGGACGAAAATTATTATAAGAGCTGGCAAGAGTAAGGCGAAAGGTTAAAGGCGAAAGCTGAAAGGTTTTAAACTCCGGCCACTAATACAATAACTCAAAAATCATTGCAATAATTAACCATGAACACACAAACTTTAGATAAAAAAGTCTCCCCTACCGGGGGAGATTTAGAGGGGGCTGACTTCCTGCCCCTTAACGGCACCGATTATGTGGAATTTTATGTTGGCAATGCCAAACAGGCAGCCCATTATTATAAAACCGCCTTCGGCTTTCAAAACCTGGCTTATGCCGGGCCCGAAACCGGCGTGCGCGACAGGGCATCATACGTTTTGCAGCAGGGTAAGATCAGGATAGTGCTTACCACTCCCCTGCACTCTGATCACCCTATTGCCGATCATGTTAAAAAACATGGCGATGGTGTAAAAGTGCTGGCCCTTTGGGTTGACGACGCCTACGATGCCTTTGAGCAAACCACCAAACGAGGTGCCCAGCCTTACCAGCAACCGCAAACCCTGACTGATGAAAACGGCGAAGTACGAACCAGCGGCATTAAATTATACGGCGAAACGGTGCACATGTTCATTGAACGTAAAAACTACAAAGGCTTGTTTTTACCGGGATATCAAAAGCTGGAAAATAACTACAACCCGGCAGATACCGGCCTGCTATATGTTGACCATTGCGTAGGCAACGTTGGCTGGCATAAAATGAACGAATGGGTTAACTTTTATGAAGAGGTTTTAGGTTTCCGCAATATCCTCACCTTTGATGATAAAATGATCTCTACTGAGTATTCGGCTTTGATGAGCAAGGTGATGAGCAACGGGAACGGCTATGTAAAATTCCCAATCAATGAACCTGCCGAGGGTAAAAAGAAATCGCAGATTGAAGAATACCTTGAATTTTATGAGGATGAAGGTGTACAGCACCTGGCCCTTGCAACGCATGATATTGTAGCCACCGTTACCGAGCTGCAAAACCGGGGCGTTGAGTTCTTAACTGTTCCCTCAACCTATTATGATGATCTGATCGACCGCGTTGGCCATATTGATGAAGACCTTGAGCCATTAAAACGCTTAGGTATTTTGGTCGATCGTGATGACGAAGGATACCTGTTGCAGATCTTCACCAAACCTGTTGAAGACAGGCCGACGTTGTTTTTTGAGATCATCCAGCGCAAGGGTGCCAAATCATTCGGTGCCGGTAATTTTAAAGCCCTGTTTGAGGCCATTGAACGTGAACAGGAAGCGAGAGGGAATCTTTGATTTGAGATTTCGGAATTTCGATTTCAGATTTTTAATATTGAAATTATGATTAGGAGCCGGGCATTGCCCGGCTTTTTATTTGGTTGGCAATAGATTATATTTGATATAATCAACAATCACTTTTTATGAAGAAAGCTTTACTTATCATTGTCGCTCTTGCGTTAAGCCTTAACTGCTTAGCCCAGAATGCTCCGGCCACCAAACCCGTTTATGATGCCACCCTGGCCAAAAAACTCGGAGCCGATGATTATGGTATGAAAAAATATGTGATGGCCTTTTTAAAAGAAGGGCCAACACAACTCAAAGATTCGGCGGCTAATATGCAGCTGCAGATGGCGCACCTTAAAAATATTGGCCGCCTTGCTGCCGAAGGTAAGCTTGTTGTTGCAGGGCCGTTTTTAGATAACCAGCCTTTACGCGGCATTTTTATTTTTAATGTAGAAACTGTGGAAGAAGCCCAAAAACTTACCGAAACCGATCCGGCCATCAAAGCAGGGGCTTTAGTGATGGAGCTGCACCCTTTTTATTGCAGCGCGGCACTGATGCAGGTAGTGCCGATTCACAACACCCTCCAAAAGAAAAGCATGACCAATTAAATGGATGACGTACTATTTGTACTTGAACAGCTTAAAGAAAAAGCTGATGCTGCGTACTTAAAAGGCATGGCCCGTTTTGGTATTGATAATTCGAGGGCTTTAGGGGTAAAATTGCCGGAGATCCGCAAACTGGCTAAGATCATTAAAAAAGATCATGAACTGGCTTTAGCACTTTGGGATACGCAAATACATGAAGCCCGGATGCTGGCCTCCATGATAGCTGATCCTAAACAGGTTACCCCCGAACTAATGGACAGCTGGACCGGCGGCTTTTATTCATGGGATATTTGCGACCAGGTTTGCGGTAATCTTTTTGACCGCACCCCATTTGCCATTGATAAAGCTGTTGAATATAGCAGTCATGAGCAGGAATTTGTAAAACGTGCCGGTTTCGTTTTAATGGCCGAATATGCAGTTCATAATAAAACGGCGCCCGACAAAATATTTACAAACCTGTTTCCCATTATGGAGCGGGAAGCCTGGGATAACCGGAACTTTGTTAAAAAAGCTATTAACTGGGCTTTACGTCAAATAGGCAAACGGAATAATATATTAAAAGTTAAAGCCATTAACACTGCACAAAATATATATAACCAGCCCAGCAAATCGGCCAAATGGATTGCAAAAAACGCGCTTGATGAACTAATAAGAAAATAATGATTTAATATTTTCTACAAAGTTAAATTTCCGGCAAATTGCCTGTAAAATAGGACATTATAAAACCCAATAATAGTTCACCCATATTTACTAAACTGGTGGCCGCAATTTTTTACAATTCAATTACATCAAACAATTTCATGAAGGATACCTTCATTTTTTTAACACAAAAATGAAGTGTGAGCATATTTTTGTAAAATATCACTTCAATTAAGAGTAGATATGGCCAAATATTCTTCAAGCCGTAAATACCAGTAAAAGAATACATTATAAAGTATCAAAAATATTATATTTGAAGCAGGCCAAATGTGGAATAAATGATTGATAAGAAGCCACGGCCATACAACTGATGGTTATAAATTATAAAAACTTCAAATCATGGCACATGTTTTAGTCATATGCACGTGTCAAAAACAAGTTGAATTAGTGAACAGATTGTTGATATGAGTTTTTTTGAAAAGGGCAAACTTTCCGGCGATGATGTACATCTTACCCCTTTGATCAATGATCTGGATACGGGGATCTGGAAGTACAATTTCAATACAAGGGAAGTAAAATGGTCGACGGGCTTCTATACGCTGTTAGGTTATCAAGTCAATGAAATTGAATGTGATGCTTATACTTTTTTTGAACATCTGCTTTACCACGGCGATAAACCGTTTTTTTTCAACGCCATTAACAACAGGATAGCGGAAGACACACCACCGCTCCAATTACGTTTTTTAACAAAAAAAAACGGGTACCAGTGGTTTGAAACCACTATCAGGAAACTGGACGACGAGCATGGCAGTATAGTTTACGGTTCGCTTGTAAACATCAACCGTTACAAACAAGATGACTTATTATCGGCTCATAGCCAAATCACCAATGATGGTGCCTTTAAAACAGCACGCTTAGGCATCTGGGAAATTGATCCTCAAAACATCAATACCATTGTGCTGTCAAAACAAGTATATGACTTATTTGATCTTCAAAATCATTTAAAACTTAGCGTTGAAGAGTTTATTAGTTTTTTTGAGCCTCCGTACCGGCCTGTTTTACAAAATGCTATTAACCATACTGTTGAAGACAGCAGGCCCTTTGATATTGAATTGCTTTTACGTTCGGCCAAAAACAATATGTTATGGCTAAAAGTAAAGGCTGTACCTGTGATTGATCACCTGGGTAAATGCACATCAGTAAAAGGGGTTATCCAGGATATCGACAGCGAAAAAAGAAAGTTGCTGAAACTTGAACAGTCGATAAATTTACTGACCGACCAAAACCGCCGCCTGCAAAACTTCGCGTACATTGTTTCACATAATCTTCGTTCGCATACGGGCAATCTTCAATTTATGGTAAACCTGTTTGAACAAACCGAAACAACTGAAGAGCGGGAGGAGATCTTTTCGCATATTAAAACCATCAGCGACAGCCTGGACCTGACTATCGAACACATCAACGAAATAGTTAAAATTCAAACTGAAATTACCAAAGAGCGGAAGATGGTTGAGTTGGAGCCGATGTTCAAAAACATTTGCTCGGCACTAAAAAATAATATTGAGACCATAAACGCCCACGTTGAAGGTGACTTTACGCAATGCCGCGAGATTAGTTATATACCGGCTTACATGGAAAGTATTTTACAAAACCTGCTTACCAACTCTTTAAAATACAGTCACCCCGACAGGCAGCCCGTTATAAAATGCTATACCTTAACAGAAGGGAAACATATTTATCTCATTTTTGAAGATAACGGCCTTGGTATTGATCTTGACCGTTATGGCGATAAGATTTTTGGCATGTATAAAACATTTCATCAAAATACGGATGCAAAAGGCATTGGCTTATTTATAACCCGTAACCAGATTGAAGCATTAGGCGGAAGCATTAAAGTTGACAGTACAGTAAACGTTGGCACAAAATTTACTATCAGACTGGTATAATTAAAATTACCAAGAGATGATTGCAGAGCGAAGTCCGGCTAACACCTGGATTGTGGATGATGATAGTATTTACGTTTACGGCCTTAAAAAATTAATAAGCATAAAGGAACTGAATACCCAATTAAGCCATTTTGTAAATGGAGAAGAAGCCATTTGCGCATTGAAAAAAGCAAACGAAGACCATAACCTACCCGATGTAATATTACTGGATATTAATATGCCGGTTATGGATGGATGGGAGTTTATGCATGAATTTGCGAAAATAAAACCCCGAACGGGGAAAAAGATCGCTGTTTATATGGTGAGCTCATCCGTTGATCTTAACGATATCCACCGGGCTAAAAATATTTCTGAAGTTTCTGACTATCTGTTCAAACCTGTAAGAATAAATCAGTTAAAAGAGGTTTTTGACAACGTTTAACTGCAAGTGAACGAGCAAGTAAATAAATACGGAACCTAAAAGGCTCCGTATTTATTATTGCTTCATTAACACCGAAGTAGAAATAAAGTATTGGGAGGTATCTTTAAATGTAAGCTGAACTTTTCCGCCTACATTGCTCACCACGCCGTATGAAACAGATTTATTGGACAAAGTAAACTTTATCCGGTTACCGCTTTGCACCCAGGAACCTGACGCAGATGCCCCCTTTTGCCCAATAATAGTGTAACTATTATCAGTCCTTGAAACATAACAATCTTCAGCGCCTACGTAAGCGGCTGTCCATGTGCCATCACCTTTCAGGGTAGTTTGGTTATCACTTATGCATGGAGATACAACGTTTGTATAGGTATCTGAGTGACCGGTGGTGATGTTTATATTCGTTTCTGATATCAGCGAATACTTACCTGCATAAGCATTTACAGGTTCACCCTTTTCTTTTTTGCAGGCATTACCCGCAAGTAATGCCACTGTGGCCAGGCTTAAAAAATATATTTGTTTTTTCATAAACGCAGGAAACAACCGTATGCTATTATTCAATATAGCTTTCCAGTATTTTAAAGCCACCTGTTGTTTCCAGCTCAATTTTATCGATGCTTTTTGGCAACAGGATACATTCGCCCATTTTAACGGCGTACGCTTCATTGTTATATTTAACGGTATATCCACCTTCAACACAAACATGGATCACAAAAGAATCAAGGGCCGAGTAGTCTTTTGATGTGCTTTCATCAAAATCAAGCACATTGGTTGTAAAATACGGGCAGCTAACCAATTTTACGGTTTCATTCTCTTTAGGCTCGTATAATGTTTTGTATTCGGGATAATGTTTATAATCGATAGCAGCAAGGGCTTCTTCAGTATGTAGCTCACGTTTATTGCCTTTATCATCAACGCGGTCAAAATCGTAAATACGGTAAGTGATATCAGATGTTTGCTGAATTTCGGCAATCAATAAACCTTTGCCAATAGTATGCACCCTGCCTGCGGGTAAAAAGAAAACATCATCAGCTACTGCATCTTCTTTGTTAAGGATATCCATGATATGACCGCTGTTTAAAGCATCGACATATTTTTGCTCGGTCATTTCCTGGTTAAAACCGGTAATCAGTGTCGACCCCGGATCGGCTTCAATGATATACCACATTTCGGTTTTACCAAATGAGTTATGGCGTACTTTGGCCAACTTGTCATCGGGGTGTACCTGTACCGAAAGATCATCATTGGCATCAATAAATTTCACCAATAACGGGAAGATGTTGCCGAAGTGATCATAAACCTTTTTACCAACCAGCTCATCTTTGTATTGCTCTAATAAGTCGGCCAGTGATTCGCCTTCCAAAGCGCCCGAAGCTACAACCGAAACATCAGATTTAACGCCGGATATTTCCCAGGTTTCGCCGCAGTTGGGCAGGCTGCCAAAATCTTTATGCAAATAGGTTTTTATCTTTTGACCGCCCCATATCTTGTCTTTATATATGGTTTTAAATTTTAATGGATATAATGCCGACATAGTGTTGTGTATTTTGACCGCTAAGTTAGGAGTTAAATAGATAATTGAAAATGCTAAATTGGTTTACAATATATCTTGATAGGACTTTTCTATTAACGGGGCCGCATAATTTAAATCGGTAACTGTTCTAATCCGTAACCCTCTATTCAATGTCCATCGGTGGGTATCTGGGACTTTAAAAACTTTGCCCAAAGGGTCATTATAGTTTATTGGTCTTAAATAAATTAATACATTATCTGTTTGGATATGTACCTCCACAAACATCTTAGATATTCTAAATGCTATATTATTGGCATTAGCTTTCTCATAGATATTTTCATCCAGTTCAAAAATTGTTTTTCTTAAATCAAAAAACAACTCTTTTACAAAAGGCTGCGCTTTATTTAATTGCCTCTCCAGGTTAATATCCAACAATTGCGATGAATCGTTTTGTTTGATTTGTAGATTAAATTCTTTTATGCTCTCCTTTTTTTTCGAAACGATAATCGTCGAATCTATTTTTTCATCATCCCCATTAACTTTGTCTAAAGCGAAAATATCATTTTCATAATAGTGATATTTATAAAGCTCAAGCCGTAATGGGATGATTTCTAATGTATCGATATCGTATTTACTATAACTTTCAGCAATGCAAATTACTCTCGGATGATGCCAGTCTATTTCAATTGAATTATTATCGCCCAATTTTTTTACAACTAATCTTTCGAAGAACTCAACCTTCTGAGATTTAAGCCATTTCAAATATGATAACGCTTGGTTAATGACGTTATCATTTCTGTTTCTTTTGTATTCGAGAATTACTGGAGCTCCTTCAGAGTCGATTGCCAACGTATCAATCCTTCCTCCATGTGTCGTTGGATATTCAGAATATAAAAATTTAATGTCTAAAATTTCAAGTAAATTTTCCTCAACTAATTTTTGAAGGGCTTTCTCTTTATCTAATGATATAAGATTTAATTTTTGGAGTTTCCCTTTGTTATTTGAATACAATGGCATAATAAGGTCTAAGAAATAATTTAAAAGTAGAAGATTGGCGTTTAAATTATTTTATTCGAGTTATCTTATGAATAAATTCTAACAAAAAGAGGCTGTTCTCAAATCGAGACAGCCCCTTTTATTGAATAAGCATTTTATTATTTACCTAAGCGTTTTTTCAGGTTTTCGTCAATTGCAGCCAAAAACTCCTCGGTGTACAGGTAATCGGTACCATGCTCCACTTTGGGTTTAATGGTAATGGCCAAATCCTTGGTCATTTTGCCGCTTTCAACGGTTTCAATACAAACTTCTTCCAAAGCCTTGCAGAAATTGATCAATTCTGTGTTCTTATCCAGGATCCCACGGAATTCCAAACCTCTTGTCCAGGCAAAAATAGATGCAATTGGATTTGTCGAGGTTGGCTTACCGGCCTGGTGATCACGATAGTGACGGGTTACAGTACCGTGGGCAGCTTCAGCTTCCATTACAGTACCATCAGGGGTAACGAGGGTTGAGGTCATTAAACCTAATGAACCAAAGCCCTGTGCTACAGTATCTGACTGTACGTCGCCATCGTAGTTTTTACAAGCCCAAACAAAGTTACCGTTCCATTTAAGGGCCGATGCAACCATGTCGTCAATTAAGCGGTGCTCATAGGTGATACCCGCTGCTTCAAACTTTTGTTTGTAATCATTTTGATAGATCTCTTCAAAAATATCTTTGAAGCGGCCATCATATTTTTTAAGGATGGTATTTTTGGTTGAAAGGTATAAAGGCCAGCCTTTCATTAAAGCCTGGTTAAAGCAGGCATGCGCAAATCCTTTGATAGACTCATCGGTATTGTACATGGTTAATGCAACGCCATCACCTTTAAAATTAAATACCTCGTATGATTGCTCGGGGCCGCCATCTTCAGGAGTAAACTTAACGGTTAATTTACCTTTGCCTTTGGTTAAGAAATCGGTAGCACGGTACTGATCGCCAAACGCGTGACGGCCAATACAGATAGGTGCTGTCCAGTTAGGTACCAGGCGGGGTACATTGGACATAACAATAGGCTCACGAAAAACAGTGCCGTCCAATATGTTACGGATAGTACCGTTCGGCGATTTCCACATTTGTTTTAACCCAAACTCTTTCACCCTCGCTTCGTCGGGCGTAATAGTAGCACATTTAATACCAACGCCGTATTGTTTAATAGCGTTAGCTGCGTCAATAGTTACCTGGTCGTCGGTTTGGTCGCGGTACTCGATACCCAGATCGTAATATTTAATATCAAGATCAAGGTACGGGGTAATCAATTTGTCTTTGATGAATTTCCAGATTATTCGGGTCATTTCATCGCCATCCAGTTCAACTACCGGATTCTCTACTTTTATTTTTGACATGCCTGATGTGGTTTTTGTTATACAAACGGCCCAAATATATAAAATTGACTTTATCAATTTTATCAAATAACGCAATGAAAAATTATAGATTTCGTTATAATGACAATTATTAGTACCGGCATTGTTGTTTTTATAAACTTTGGTGCTATTTTTATAAAATAAAACGCTTACCATAAAACAAGCTCCTTTTATACAGGTGCTGCCGTTTATTTATGATAAAATCCATACTAAAAATCTCCATTATAATCCTGCTGTGTTCTGTATCTTTTTTAGCTAAAGCCCAAATAGGCTTTGATTATGCACAATATGACGTTGGCTTTGCCGCAGGTATCAACCAGGCCAGTTCCACCGATGTGCAAACCCTAAAAACAACACCTTCTATAAATCTTAACTTTACTTACAATCAAAGCCCGTTTGTAAATTATGTATTTAATGTGGAGGTAGGCCGTTTAAAAGGCGGTTCGCCGGCTACAAGTACTCAAAGGCAATTTGAAAACCATTTCAGTGCTTACTCTTTCAGGGTGCAGGTACAGGCAGGCGAATTAATTGACTACTCGAAAAGTGCTGTAGCCAATGCTTTTAAAAACCTTTACCTGTCATCGGGCTTAGGATACATTAATAATAATGTTGTAGACAGAACACAAGATGCGCTTTTATTAGAGCAGGGCCTGGAATTACCCTACGAACGCAAAACAAATGAAATATTTATACCACTAAGGCTGGGTTATGAGTTTAAGCTGTTTAACAGTTACAACCAGCCTGCAGTTAAAATTGACCTGGGCTACCAGTACAATTTTATTATGGGCGATAATCTGGACGCCTACGTAGCCGGCGCGCATAATGACGCGTATTCGCAGGTTACTTTAGGTTTTAAATTTGCCATTGGTGGTGTTACATCTTACCGCAAACAGATCCATTATTAAGCTTAGGCTAAATCTTTTTTGGTTGATTTGCTTTTTGGCAGGATTTTTACTGCGTATATTTATATAATAAAAGCACAAACCTATGAACTACGATCAAATAGACGATGCAGGTTTCAATGATGATCTGCCTGATCGCGACGAAAGCCTGAAAGATGAACTGGGCGAAACCATTGATAAGGAAGACCTGAGCTATAACCCGGACGATAATAGCTACGAATACGATGTTAAAAGCGATGACCCGGATTATGACCATCCCGACCCGTATCACACTGCCGCAAAAAACGGCGAGGATTTTAACTCCACCTATGACGAGGCAAACCCTTACGATGTAGAGGGCGAATTTGACGAAGACCGTTCGCTTGAAACCGATGTAGATGAATTGGGAATGCACATTGACAACGGAGAAAGTGTTGAGATTGATCCGGTTGATGCCGCCCTTTCTCATACTCCCGAAGATGACCGCGACGACCTTGATGAAGAGGGATACCCCAAAAATGACAGGGAACCCCTGAGATAATTTATTAACTGCTGAGTTGTGGGTTTTTAATTAAGCCCGCAGCTCAGCATTCAAAACCCGGTTAATCAAAATCAAGATTAAACCGGCTTTTCAATTCCAGCAACTGCGGGTTGCGGGCTGCCATATGCTGAAACTTTTCGGGCGCGGTATAAGGCTTACGTACTACCTTTTGTTCGTCAACCCGGGCATTTACCTCGATAGTAAAATTTTTAAGTGTACTGCGCAGATAATTCAACATAACCGGCTTTTCATCCCTGAAAATGTTTTCCTGCACCATATTGCCTACTATTACTTCAAAAACATAGGGCTTTAGCATGCGCGGCGCGCCCGCTGTAAGAACGGTTAGCAAAGTTTTTTTACCCTCTTTTTTTGCGAATGCAGCAAAATCGCTCCAGCATTGCAAAAAGGCGTCCATAGTAAAATCCTCTTTATCCTCTCCTTTTAAATATGGGTCCTCTTCTTCAAGTAATTCTTCCTGCGTTTTAACTTCACCGGTTAATGAAGGGGTGAGCGTACTTCGCGAAGGCATTACTATCTTAGGCTTTTCAGCAGGCGATGTTATTGTTTCTTTTACCTGTACAGATGGCGTTACAACCTCTTTTGGTGGGGCACTGTATACCGGTGCGGCTTCGCTCACCATAGATACAGCAGGGCTTGCCTGCGCTCCGTTAACAGGCGCTACTGTTGAGGTATCAGGTTTTTTTTTTAGTCCCCCGTCGGTCGCGGAAGTTACAGTGAGTGGTGTGGTTGCCAGGTTAAACACCGATGGCAGGTGGCACATCTTGAGTAATGCCAGTTCAACCTGGAGCCGTTGATTTTTGCTGAGCTTATAACTAATATCGCACTGATTGGCAATATTCATGGCCGAGAGCAAAAACGACACCGATGCCTGCTGCGATTGCTGCAGGTATTTTGTTTTAATGCCTTCACTCACCTCAAGCAACTTTAGTGTCGATTGATCCTTCCCCACCAACAGATTTCTGAAATGTTCAGAAAGCCCGGCTATAAAATGCGCGCCATCGAACCCGCGCGAAAGGATCTCGTCAAAAAACAATAATACTTTAGCGGTATCTTCCTTAAGCAGGCTCTCAGTTATATTAAAATAATAATCGTAATCAAGTATGTTCAGGTTATCGATAACCGAACGATAAGTAACTTTGCCACCAGAGAAGCTTACAATCTGATCAAACATCGAAAGCGCGTCGCGCAAACCGCCATCGGCTTTCTGGGCTATGATATGCAGGCCGTCGGGCTCATAACCTATGCTTTCCTTGCCGGCAATTGATGCCAGATGGTTGGCCATATCCTCAACCCTGATGCGGTTAAAATCAAAGATCTGGCAGCGCGAAAGAATGGTTGGCAGGATCTTATGCTTTTCGGTAGTAGCTAATATAAATATGGCATAATGAGGTGGTTCCTCAAGTGTTTTCAGGAACGCGTTAAAAGCGGCCTGCGACAGCATGTGCACCTCATCAATAATATAAACCTTGTAACGTGCCGCCTGGGGCGGGATCCGTACCTGCTCAATCAAACTGCGGATATCATCAACAGAGTTGTTTGAAGCAGCGTCAAGCTCATGAACATTAAAAGAATTTCCGTTTTCAAAAGCCTTGCATGAAGCGCATTCGCCGCAGGCTTCGCCATTGGGCTGTAAATTGGTACAGTTAATGGTTTTTGCCAGGATCCGTGCGCAGGTAGTTTTGCCCACGCCACGCGGCCCACAGAACAAAAATGCCTGTGCCAGCTGGTTATTTTTTATAGCGTTTTTGAGCGTATTGGTTATATGTTGCTGACCAACAACGGTTTCAAAAGTAGCCGGGCGATACTTACGGGCCGAAACAATGAAATTATCCACAAGTGCTAAGGTAGTGAGAAATTAGATTTGGTGAAAGAGCGGCTTTGCTAATTTTTTTACACACCGGCCTCTTCGCCATGTTAAACCCGGCATTATTACATAAACGCTTTTGACACCTTTAAAATAATGCCAAACGAATTGTAAAGCAGGCCCCCATGATCATATGCCAGATCATATCCAACAGAATAACCATTTTTTAACGCCCTGATTCCCTCAAAATAGGTTGAGTATTGATGCACCTTTTTAAATGCCCCATAATTGGCAGGGCTTCGTATTTTGCCTCCAACCGATCTATACAGTTCAGTGCCATTATCATAAGTTCCCATATTTTCTGAATAGGAAAACTTGCCTGTATAAAGCCAGTTAAAGGCATAAAACTGCACACCGGTATGCAACGCTAAAACCCTGTTATTTACAAAAAATTGCTTGTTATTACCTATTTGGCTATCTCTTACATCATTTACTGTAGTTATAAAGGGGGTACCCAATCCAACTTCGTTATATGACCATCCTTCTTCGTACTCATAATTATTGTAATAATTTTCAGCACCTGATTTTGTTTTCTTGGAATCCGCCTTACCAGCCTGGTTCGCTGTGTATAAAAATTCAAATAAAAACTTCTTCCAGTAAAAATGATCCGAGTTTGGCTTGTTATTAACGAAAGTAATTCCGTTTAAGCCATCTGTGACATTAGCTAATGACCTTAAGGCACCTATATCATAAAAGTTTTGGCGATATATTGATACCGTGACCCCATCAAATCTATATTCAGCGCCCATGTCTAACGAACCTAAATGATTGCCAACTTTACTTCCCTGATATAATTTACCGGTAAGCACATACCAATACGTTTCGGATCCCGACAATTGAAAACGGCTAAACACACGTTTTTCATTTCCCCATAAGGCTTCATGATTATAGCCCGCCTGAAACTTAAATCTCCATGATGGCTTGCCTATTTTAACATACAGTGTATTTTCCAGATAATAACCTTTGAAATCTGTTGGCCTTTCACCAGTTCTAACTTTAACATCTCCTAAATAACCACTTGCTAACGTCCCCTTAACTGCAAATAATTTCCCGAAAAATGGAATACTATAATAGTTGGGTATGCTTAAACTAATCTTGGGTATGCCTAAGGCATTACCTGAAATCGGAAATGCCCCGGATGAAAGGGTCGAATCTACAATCCCCACAATATCCTTTGAACGGCCAGCTTTCAATTCAAAAATACCGGCGTGGGCCTTTACAAATCCCTCAACTAAAATAAACTTGCTATTATTTCCGGCATTTCCTCTACCTTCAAAGGATGCGGCCCAGTCGTAAGTTTTTGTTGTATCATAATCTTTCCGAATTTTTCCGATTAAGCTACCGGACCCACCCGATAACGGAATACTGCCAAACTGATTTGCCCTTAACCAAAATGGCACTGAATTATTGGTAGTGACAATGCCCTGGGCCTCCAGGCTAATATGCACATCCTGATTTTGTGCTTTTGCTAAAAAAAAAGATAATAATATCGGCAATAAGACGACTAATTTTTTCATAACAGACAGTTTCGGCTAACGATTAATTTCAAATAACAAAAAATGATAATCTATTAAAAATAATATTATTTTTTTATTAAAATCACATCAATAATACTATTGCTAATACAAAAACAATCGTAATGTAGCAAATAAATTACATTATTCGCATTTTAACTTCAAATTAAATTTAACTATACGTTTAAGTCAATGAAACTCAGGTCGAAAAAAATTAAATCATGAAGAAAAAAATAGACACAAAAGAGCCTGCGTTATGATTACTACGCAATTTTAATTTAACTCAGCTTAGGGAATAGGCTGCTCTGATTGCCTTTTTAAGGCAGCAACAGGAAATAAACAGGAATAAGCAAAAAGGAACTTAATATATCGCGGTCAAACAAACACGACTTAACACATAATATATTAAATATCATCATCAGGCAAATGATCATCATCTTCGGGGTCGGGCTCACCGATACTGCCATCAACCTGTATTTCATGCAGATCTTCTTTATCCTCAAGGATATCATCAAAATCTTCATCTTCCTGGTCGTCCCAGTCGCCTTCAAGGGGATCATCCCCTCCGCCATACATTAAGATCTCATCGAAAGTAAGCGGATTGCTTGTTCCTTTTTCGGCTTGAATAGTTGCGGGTTGCATAGCTTATGAGTTTTTAAGTAAAACCATAAGCTATGCCATAAGTTTTAGAAAAAATATTGTTTTTATCAACACAATCTCTCCCCTGTTTACAGAATATCTATCGATACTATTTCCTTTACCGTATAATACCCCTTGGCTTGCGGCAGATACACTTCCAGGTCCTTCCAGGTTATCTGCAGTTTTTTACCGGCAAGTTTAGCCGGTGAAGCATCTATAAATTTCTCAGACCCGGAAAACTGCCTGAGCCAGATAAATGATTTTTCGGCCGCCGCCTTATCTGTTATAACAATATAATTGAATCCTTTTGTATCAATCCGTTTAAATACGCCGGTAGTAACCTGCGCGCCGGTACCCTCAGCATCGTCACCCTTTCCCATTTTCATGGCCAGTTGCATAAAAGATCCACATTTTTGCTTCATCAGGTTTTTACCGATCTCCACGCCTACTTTACTCATTGCCGGTTCATCGGTTACCTCAACATTTTGCTCTTTGGCTACATCCATCAGCAAGTCGGCATGGTTTTCAAAGCACTTTTCAAAAGCATCATTGGCAGCTTGTTTGGTAGATATCTTTGCCACGTCAATTTTGGACAGTTCCTTACAAAGCGAATCAAGCAGGCGTTGCTGCGCGGGCCCTATTGTTTGTGCTTTTATTGCACCGGTTGTTGTTATAAAAAATGCGATAAAAAGGAGCAGGTTCTTTTTCATAATATTAATTTGGCTGCTAATATAGCACTGCCGGGCTAATTTGCTGTTACACACGTAGCATTTCATTTAAAAACATTTGATTGTTTCAATAATTACCCCTACATTTGCAGCCCCGTTATAGCGGGTAAATAATTAAAAATCAAGTATAATGCAACAGTACGAAATCGTGATCGTTCTAACCCCGTTGCTTTCAGAAGAGACTGCTAAAGAGGCAAATGCCAAATACAGCAAAATTCTTACTGATGGCGGAGCCGAAATTGTCCAGGAGGATAATTGGGGTTTGAGAAAATTAGCGTACCCAATCCAAAAGAAAACTACAGGGTACTATCACTTAACTGAATTTAAGGCTCCGGGTGAATTAATTAACAAATTGGAGATAGAGTTAAGGCGCGATGAGCGTGTTTTGCGTTTCCTGACCATTGCTTTGGATAAACATGCCATTGCTTACAATGACAAAAAACGCAGCGGTGCTTTTAACAAAAAACCAGCAGCTAAAGCAGAGGAGGCAGCAAACTAATGGCTAACGAACAAATTAAATATGTTACCGCTCCAAAAGTGGAGGATAACCGTAAAAAATACTGCCGTTTCAAAAAGAACGGTATCAAGTATATTGATTACAAAGACGCAAACTTTTTATTAAAGTTCATTAACGACCAGGGTAAAGTATTACCACGCCGTTTAACCGGTACTTCATTAAAGTTTCAGCGTAAAGTGGCACAGGCTGTTAAACGCGCACGCCACATCGGTTTATTACCTTACGTTACAGATTCATTAAAATAATAGGAGATTTAAGAAATGGAAGTTATTTTAAAACAAGATGTAAAAAACCTGGGTGATAAAGACGATATCGTAAATGTGAAACCAGGTTATGGCCGTAACTACCTTTTACCAAAAGGCTACGCCATATTAGCTACCGAAAGCGCACGTAAAGTTTTAGCCGAAAACCTTAAACAAGCTCAATTTAAGCAAGAAAAAATCCGCAAGGATGCTGATGCTATCGCAGCTCGTTTAGAAGGTGTTAAACTTAACATTGGTGCTAAAGCCGGCGAAACAGGCAAAATCTTCGGTGCTATCAACACTATCCAAATTGCTGATGCATTGAAAAAAGAAGGTTTTGAAGTTGACCGTCGTCGTATCACTTTTGACCAGGAGCCAAAATTTGTTGGTGAGTATGTTGCCAACATCAACCTGCATAAAGAAGTTAAAGTACAGGTTCCGTTTGAAGTAGTAGCGGAATAATTATATTTCGGAATTCGGATTTAAGATTTCGGATTTTGAAAAACTTAAAAGGTGTTTTGTTAATTCAAAACACCTTTTTTTTATGATTAGAATTAAATAAAAACAAATTCGAAATCGAAAACTCGAAATCCGAAATCAAGAATATTTATTTCGGATTTCTGGAAAAAATTTAGAATTTTAGAGGGTGTTTTGCTAAAGCAAAGCACCCTCTTCTTTTATCAGGAAATATTTTATAACAGTGTTCAAATTCTTCGGCAAAAACAACCAAAAATCAAAGTCGGGCAAACGGAATTCACCATCGGATTCAAAGCTTTATGGCGTCCCTAAATTGATATTCAGAATTTTTAAACTGATATTCATCCTGTTTTTTGGTTTAAGCCTTTTGGGTGTAATTGGTTACCGTTTTATAAACCCTCCTTTTACCTGGTTAATGATCGAACGCGGCTTCCAGCGTAAATCGGCAGGTAAGGAATGGAAGATAGATAAAAAATGGAAAGATTTTGACGAGATCTCCGACAATATGAAACGTGCCGCCGTTGCTGCCGAAGATCAGACCTTTTTAGAGCACCACGGCTTCGATTTTAACGCCATCGAAAAAGCTATCGAAAAAAATTCGCACAGCAAAAAACTAATTGGCGGCAGTACCATATCACAGCAGGTAGCCAAAAATGTTTTCCTTTGGGAAGGCCGTTCCATACTCCGTAAAGGTATCGAAGCTTATTTTACCATATTGATAGAAACCTTTTGGAGCAAAAAGCGCATCATGGAGGTTTACCTGAACGAGATTGAAATGGGCGATGGCATATACGGTGTTGAGGC
The DNA here is from genome assembly GCF_014643835.1 of Mucilaginibacter rubeus. GTDB lineage: Bacteria > Bacteroidota > Bacteroidia > Sphingobacteriales > Sphingobacteriaceae > Mucilaginibacter > Mucilaginibacter rubeus. The sequence continues at coordinate 115,348 of NZ_BMKD01000004.1, forward strand.
TGCTTCGCAGGCTTATTTTCACAAACCGGCCTCCGATTTAACCCGGCAGGAAGCCGCCGCCATAGCGGTGATTTTCCCAAGCCCGCTAAAATGGTCGGCCACCAACCCAACCAAATATTTAAAGCACAGGCAATACCTTATTATGAAAAATATGAAAAGGCTGGGGCCGCTGGATTTTTAGCCCCAGCCCCCTAAAGGGGGAATGAAAATTCCTCTCCCGGTATTCCTTTTTTATTTCAGCAACGCTGTAACCATTTGTAAATTAAGACTATCTTAATTTATATAACCACACGCCATGTTGAAACAAAGTATCAAGACCAACCTCTGTCTGCTTGCTTTTATCTTTTTCGCAAACATTGCTGCCGCGCAGGTTAAAAGCGATACCCCCGCCCCCTTTACGGACAAAGACATGGTGCAATGGGACTATCACTCAACAGTTATTGGCGAAGATTATACCATCTACGTACATTTTCCTCCGGGTTATGATACTACTAAAACCAAATACCCGGTATTATACATGACCGATGGCGACTGGAACATGACCGTTGCCATGAACTGCTTCAACATGCTCCGGCAGGATTATGAAACCACCGAAGCACTCATTGTAGGCATTGGTTACGGCAGCCGCCCAAACCAGCGAAGCCGCGACCTGAACCCCGCAACCGGCGGACCAAAGTTCATATCATTTATTGAGCAGGAAGTAATTCCTTTTATACAAAGCAAGTATCGTGTAAGCGATAATAAAGCACTATACGGTTATTCGTTTGGTGGCATGTTCACTACCATGGTATTGTTTGAGCACCCCAACCTGTTTAACATGATTTTCATAGGCGCTCCGGGCAACAGCGGCAGTGAACTGATCCCTTCGGCTAAAAAATACTTCGCCAATAATCATGACATTAACTGCAGGGTATTTTTAGGCGTAGGTTCTTTTGAGCTCTTAACCAGCAAAAACATTCAGGATTTTAAAATCTACATGGAAAACCAGCATTGTAAAGGGCTTGATATTGCTACCGCGATCACCCCAAATGCCGGGCATGGGGCAGCATTGGCGCAAGTAATGCAAAACGCAATAAAATTTGCTTATTGCAAACAGCATAAGGCTATTAATATACCTGCAAAGCAATTGGAACAATATGAAGGTAATTACCAGATAGCAGGCGATGAAAAAAACAAATTCAAGACTTATGTTGCTGAAGGCAAACTATATTTCGTCCAAAATGATGCAATACCTATGGTAATTATACCATATGCAAAAGCATCATTCTTTATGTACGAAAATGAACGGGCCGATATTACTTTCCATACAGAAGGCAACAAAATTTACATGGTGTTCAGCTTTCCAAATGAAAAACCAACCCGGCTGGATAAAATAAACTAAACCTATTCCGCACCGTCCAGCAGTGCCGTTAAATCTGGATGATACACAGGAGTCAAGAACTCGGTGACGGTAAATTCAGCAAGGTTATGCTTGTAAAAGGGATCTTCGGTAATGATCTTCTCTATTTGCTCCCTTGAGCCCGCAAAGGCCAGGATAGCTCCACCCGTGCGCGGCACCTTAGGCCCCCAAACAACAAATACCTTTTCATCATAATATTTATTAAGATGCTTCAGATGGACCTCCATATAAGCATCAATCTCTTCAAGAGGGGCGATATACTTAAGATCGATGAAAAACATAAGCGTTAAGTTTAATATTCGGTATTTGGAATTTATTTGTACTTCCAGTGCCTTGATTTACCCTCAGTAAGCCACTCAGCGGCGGTTTCCATACGCTTAAGGCGGGTGGCCTCGGTTTTGGCTTCGGTTATCCATTCAATATACTCCTTTTTCTGCGAGTAGCTGAATTGGTTAAGGTTTAACCAGGCTTGCGGATGAGCTTCTAAAAATTTCACGAAGTAGTCAGGTACTACCAGCTCGTCGCGTTGGGCGGGCGACTTCTTTTGGGAAGCCGGCCTGGGTTTATTATCTTCATTTAGGACCATCGCCTGCTGTATAAACGCTATAAGTATTTCCTTTGGAGGAAGGCCATCAATACTGGTCAGGCGGCCGAAGCTACCTGCAGCCTGATCGGCCAGGCTTAATACCTTTTGTGGGTCGTATAATAACGATGCCTTCCAAAAACCAAATGAGCAATGTTGTTTAAAAGCGGCCATATTGCAAACCACACCTTTATAATCAAAAAAAGGCATGCTCCATTTCATGGTTTCAATTATCATAGGCGAGGCTTCATGCACCACAGCTCTCAGATAGTTTAAAATTGGCTTTGCAAATTCGGGCGATTTTTCGATGTAGGCATCAACCCGATTATCGTAATGTTCCATAATTAAAGTTAGCGATTACAATAACTCCGGCAAAATGGATTTAAATACGCCCTACCAAAACCAAGCGCGGACAAGCTCCTGCAAAAAAGGCCCGCTTCAAAAAGAAGCGGGCCTTAAAAATTGTATCAACCATCTCTCCCCTTCAGGGGTCGGGGGGCTTACGAATCTATTTTAGCGTATTTAGCGTTGCGCTCAATGAACTCGCGGCGTGGGGCAACTTCATCACCCATCAGCATACTGAAGGTATGGTCGCACTCGGCGGCGTTTTCAATGGTAGCGCGTTTAAGCGTACGGGTTGCCGGGTTCATGGTAGTATCCCAAAGCTGGATATCGTTCATCTCACCCAAACCTTTATAGCGCTGCACGTGCACACTGTCTTCCTTGCCGGCACCTTTAAGGCGCTGAATAGCGGCATCGCGCTGTACGTCGTTCCAGCAGTATTCATACTCCTTACCTTTTTTAACCTGGTAAAGCGGCGGCGAAGCAATATATACATAACCGGCCTCAACCAGCTCCTTCATGTAACGGAAGAAGAAGGTAAGGATCAGCGTGGTAATGTGCGAACCGTCCACGTCGGCATCCGTCATGATGATGATCTTATGGTAACGGAGCTTGCTTAAGTTAAGGGCTTTATCATCTTCAGGCGTACCGCGGCTTACGCCCAAACCGGTAAACATGTTCTTGATCTCCTCGTTTTCGTAAATTTTATGCTCCATGGCTTTCTCCACGTTCAGGATCTTACCACGTAATGGTAAAATAGCCTGATACTCACGGTTACGGCCCTGTTTGGCGGTACCACCCGCCGAGTCACCTTCGACAAGGAATAACTCACAAAGGGTTGGATCGCTATTGGCACAATCAGACAGCTTACCCGGCAATCCCGAGCCTGTCATCACACTCTTGCGCTGCACCATTTCGCGCGCTTTACGGGCGGCGGCACGGGCGGTAGCGGCAAGGATTACTTTATTTACAATCAGGCGGGCTTCTTTAGGATTTTCCTCCAAAAAGTTACCCAAAATTTCACCCACAGCTACGTCAACCGCGCCCATTACCTCGTTGTTACCCAACTTACTTTTGGTTTGGCCTTCAAACTGAGGCTCCTGAACTTTTACTGATATAATGGCAGTTAATCCTTCGCGGAAGTCATCGCCGCTGATCTCAACTTTTACGTTTTTCAGCAAGCCCTCTTTATCGGCATAAGCCTTTAAGGTACGGGTTAAACCGCGACGGAAGCCCGCTACGTGCGTACCACCCTCAATGGTGTTAATGTTATTTACGTACGAAAAAACATTCTCGCTGTATGTATCATTATACTGGAGGGCAAGCTCAACCGGGATGCCCCCCTTATTACCATCTACATAAATGGGCTCGGGGATGATCGATGTACGTGTTCCGTCCAAAAACTTAACAAACTCGCGCAAACCACCTTCTGAGAAAAACTCTTCGCTACGGAAAGTACCATCTTCCTGGGTTTCACGCTCATCGGTTAAACTCAGGCGAATGCCTTTGTTCAGGAACGACAGTTCACGCAAACGGGCAGCAAGCGTATCATATTTATACTCGGTAGTTGTAGTAAAAATCTCCGGATCGGGTTGAAAGGTTTGAATAGTACCTGTTTTATCAGATACGCCAATTTCCTTAACGTCAAACATCGGCTTGCCGCGTTCGTATTCCTGGGTAAAGATTTTGCCTTCACGGTGCACAAGGGTCTTCACATGGGTTGATAATGCGTTAACGCAACTCACACCCACACCGTGTAAACCGCCGGATACTTTATAAGTATCCTTATCAAATTTACCACCGGCGTGCAAAACGGTCATTACAATTTCAAGCGCCGATTTACCCTCTTTTGTATTGATACCCGTAGGGATACCACGACCGTTATCTGATACGGTTATGGAATTGCCAACATGTATAGTAACTTTTATATCATCGCAATAACCGGCAAGGGCTTCGTCGATAGAGTTATCAACTACTTCATATACAAGGTGGTGCAAGCCTTTAACACCTGTATCGCCAATGTACATCGACGGACGCTTGCGCACCGCCTCTAAACCTTCTAAAACCTGTATGTTATCTGCTGAATAATTGGATTTATCCTGAATTTCTTCGCTCATATTTATTTAATGAAACAATCTTCAAAATTACAAAAAATACCCCGTATTAACGATTATTTGTGGATAAAAGTACTGTTGTGGAGAGTTGTCTGAATCAGAATTTACAGGATTTTAGAATTGTCAGAATACTTTGTCTGAACTCGAATTTTATAGAATTTAAAGGATTTATAGAATTTGTTGTATTTCCAACCCTGGCAATGCATTAATAATTTTAAAGAATCCAATTCATAAGTTCCGAAATCAAAAATCCGATATTCAAAATCATTAATGGCGTTGCCTGCGGCCGGGCTATCCGCTCATACGCCTGCAGGCATTACCCTCAGGCCGGTATCCGCTACTATCCCTAATGCAAATTTACAGACCATAAAAACCTTTGAGGCAAACCAACCTTTGCGGCATTAGCGCCTTAGCGTGAAAAAAATCTTCGTTTTCAAATAACGGACTGCCGCAACAAACATCATCTACACATTCGCGTTCTGAAATCTGCACATCTGATTATCTGCACATCCGATTAGGATACTTGCAATGAAAGATTATCTTTGTCAAAATTTTATAATAATTTTCAGATTGACAGAATGAAAACCAGTGCTTCAGTTTTAACCAAACTTACTTTAGGATTAGCAATTGCAGGTAGCGTTGCGGCCTGTACTCAAAATAAAACCGCCGATAAACCGGCTGCTGCAACCACAGCAACTCCTGATAAAGAAACTATTGTTTATGTAAACTCCGATTCTCTATTAAACAAGTACGATTACTTTAAGGATATGTCAAAACGCCTTGAAGAAAAAGGCAAAGCATCACAAACCGATCTGCAAAACCGCGGTCAGGCTTTTCAGCGCCAGGTTGCCGAGTACCAGAAAAATCAGGCTACTATGCCTGCCGATCAGCGCCAGGCTACTGAGCAACAGTTACAGCGTAAACAACAGGAATTACAGGGCTACTCTCAAAATGCAGGTGCCGAATTCCAAAACGAGCAAGCCTCTGAAAATGCTAAGCTGTATGATAAAATTGCCGACTTTGTAAAAGGTTATGCTAAAGAAAAAGGCTACAAACTGGTGTTAACCTATTCAAAAGCCAATCCAACCGTATTGTATGGTGATCCATCTTTAGATGTTACCGTTGACGTTGCCAAACGCCTTAACGAAGCTTACGCTAAAGACAAAAAATAATATACGATTTGAAAATTTGATGATGTAGTAATTTGAAAATTACAAGTCATTTTCAAATATTCAAATTGACACATTTTCAAATTAAAACCTCAACTTCGGTTGAGGTTTTTTAATTTAGGACAATATGGAAAATACGGCACACGAAAAATTTATGCGCATAGCCATTGAGTTGGCCGAAGACAATGTAAAGCGCGGAATGGGCGGGCCTTTTGGGGCCGTAATTGTTAAGGACGGCATGATCATAGCCCGCAGCGCCAACCGTGTTGTGCCCACTAATGACCCTACCGCACACGCCGAAGTCTCGGTGATCCGTCTGGCCTGCCAGGAACTGGGAACCTATAATTTATCAGGCTGCGAAATTTATACCAGCTGCGAACCATGCCCCATGTGCCTGGGTGCCATTTACTGGGCCCGTATCGATAAAATTTATTACGCCAATACCAAAGCCGATGCGGCCGCGATAGGTTTCGACGATCATTTTATTTATGATGAACTGGGCTGTACCATGGAAAAACGCAAGCTCCCTTTTGTCCAAATCCTTCGTGATGAAGCGTTAACCGCCTTTAAACTTTGGGAAACAACCGAGCATAAAGATCATTATTGACCGGGATTTGGGGGAGGACATTTTGTCTGAACCCGGATTTGTAGGATTTATCAGATGGGCAGGACTTTGATTCTCATTTGCAAATCAAAATCCATCAATCCCTAAAATCTGCTTAATCCTGGTTTTCCTCCTGCTCTTCAAAAAAATTATCTTTCAGGTCATCAATCTCGCGCCTGTCGGCCTTAGTGGGGCGGCCCGTGCCACGATCACGCTTCAGTATCGGGGCATGAAACATTGATTTAAAGGCCTGGGTTTGTTCAACAGGAGTTATATCCTCGTAAAAATTGACAGCCGTTTTGGCGTCTACCCGGTTTTCCAACAAGCCGGTTACTTTTACAACCTTGCGTTCAATGCCCTTTGCTACCTGGTAAACATCGCCAATTTTCACCTCGTATGACGGCTTGATGTTTTTACCGTCCAGCTTGATGCGGCCGGCCTTACAGGCATCAGAAGCCAGCGTACGTGTTTTAAACACGCGGATGGCCCACAGGTATTTATCTATTCTCAGTTTCTCTTTTTCGGCCATAACATTCAATTGCTTTTATATTTACTGGCCAGGCGTTCGGCCAATGCATCAATATCATTTTTCCGGGCAAGCATAAGTACCCAATGTTCCGGAATACTTTCAAAACCATAAATTAAACCAGCCAATCCACCTGTTACCGCTGCGGTGGTATCGGTATCAAGGCCCAAATTTACAGATTTTAATACGGCTTCGCTATAGTTCGTTGTGGTTAACAAACACCAAATTGCCGCTTCAAGAGTATGCAGTACGTACCCGCTACTTTGTATTTCAGTTACAGGCAGCATGTAAATATCGCCTTTCAATAACCTGTCAAACAAGGCTATTTCATCAGGGTTAATAGTTGTTCCCTCTAAAAACGAAGACACTTCAGTCTTTACTTTCTGATAAACAGATTCAGGATCATTATTTGCCAGCAAGCTACGGGCAAACTCCAGGTAATAAAAACAAGCTATTACTGAACGCACATGTCCATGTGTTATAGATGATACCTCTTTTGCGATGGCAAAACGCTCTTTTACAGGCTTATCTTTTATGTAAAATAGTAGAGGCAGAATCCGCATTAACGAACCATTGCCATTTGATGATTCATCGAACTCACCGGCCAGATCGGGCCGTACTTTGTGTAAAACCCGTTCAATAGCAACTCGGGTTGCCATGCCTACGTCAAACACCTCTCCGCGCGCAGTCCATTGTTCGTTATATAACCAGTTAACAAAACTATCGGCAATTTTTTGCAAACTATAACCATCTGCTAAAACATCGGCGAGACAAAAAGTCAACGAACTATCGTCCGACCATGTACCCGGCGGCTGTCCATAAGTACCGAAACCGGTCATATCAGTTACCGGCTTTTTAGCAATGTCTTCCCGCGATTTAAATTCAACAGGAACACCCAGTGCGTCGCCAACGGCTACACCAAATAATACGTCTTTATAAAAATTACGATTCACAGTCACAAGGGCTAATTAACACAACATTTTTTAATATGCTGGCAAATCAACAACCGCAAAACTTCGTTTTTACAATTTACTTGGGCAGGTCTTTTTTAATGAACTTATGATAAAGGTATTCGGCATAACCAACACTAACATAATCCGGAAATTTCCAGTGTGGATAATAGCGCCTTTGGATGTATTTGAGTAAACTAAAAAACAAAACGCTTAAGATAAGCAGCAGTGCCACCGAAAGCAAAATAACTGCAAATAGTACTAAAGGGGTCATATTGGGAATAATTTGTTAACAGCAATAAATTAAAAGGTTAAAACAATTATACCAATATTCAGCTAAGCTAACAGATTGATATAATAAGCAGTTATACGATAAGTAAAGTGCTAATGTTTACTGTTTTATAAACTTATTTACCAACAACATTAACAAATAACAATAAATAAACGCTCTTTTAAAATCAAGTTATTTACCCAAAAATCTATTATACCAACCCCGGAATTATACCTATAAGCGCCCGTTGAAATAAAAAAAGTAAGCCTCCCCGACACTCGCTGTCCGGAAGGCTTTGACACCTAATTAGTTTAAACGTTGGTTTCCGTTTACATAAAATTAAGGCTTACTTAATGTTTTTTATATAGCTACCCATCGATTGTCCGGATATTGTATAAATGTGTGTAAAACAAGGCTCTGTAAGTCAAAATATTATACGCAAACATTCAAAAAAAGGTCATCACATTGGATTTGAGTGATGATATCACCTTCTTTTACTGGTTTACTGTTCGGATAATAAGTACAGCCTATACAGATAGTCCAAACACCTACAATATCTTTGTAAGCATGTAAAACTACACCTTCTTCATTCTTAATGAATCTCAAGCCTTCTTTATCAATTTCACATTAATAAATATTAGACCGAAGTATTTTTATCTTTGATAACCGAACCTACAGGATGAATATCTTTAAAACGATTTTAGGAGTTTTATTTGCCTTTTTAATTTTTACTGGCCTGATATCTGCATTAGCATACGCCAACCCTTTAAATGATTTTATGGCTAAAAACATTGTTACTGATGCAATGTATCATTTCCTTGTGTTTTTCATTCTGTGTTTTGTTCTGATAGTACTTACTGCTTATTTCGTTCCCCGGCCTAAAAAAATCGGGGTTTCAATATCGACCATCATTTCTTATTTGCTTGTTGGTGTAGCAATCTTTTACCAATTTGCTATATTGAAAAACCCTGTCAATTTCGTTTTGCCGTTCAGCGTATCAGGAGTAGTTTTAGGTTTGTCTTTAGGACTACTTTTAAGCAAAAGACTTTTTAAAAAGAAAGGTTGGGATTCTACCAAAGCAATCGAATTGGAGACTTATTGAAATTCCGGGGTGAATTTTCACTATACTCTTTAGGGTATTCTGTTTTTTCGCCATTATAAGTAATGGAGTAGCGAACAAACCACTTTTTATTATCTTTGTCCCTGCTAATCTTCTTCGGAAGTGTGCAAGTAAATAAATTCATAACTCAAAAAACATTAATATAAGGTAATCAATTTTGTCCCTGTTTTGTCCCTTTATGGCCATGAAGGCATCAAAACAGCATAAAAGTAAAAAATCCTTTAATTTGCCAAAAGTTTAATTTCACCAATGCAAGATCTTAAAAAACTGATTGAAGAGGCCTGGGAAGACAGGAACCTGCTGAACTATAATGAATACACCAACGCCATTGAAACCGTTATTGACCGTTTGGACAAAGGCGAGATCCGTGTGGCCGAACCCATTGGCACACGCTGGCATGTAAATGAGTGGATTAAAAAGGCGGTTGTTTTGTATTTCCCGACCAGGCAGATGGAAGAAATTAAAACCGGCCCTTTTGTTTTTCATGACAAAATGAAACTCAAAACGGATTACAAGCAAACCGGCGTTCGCGTGGTACCTCATGGTATTGCCCGCTACGGTGCCCACCTGGCCAAAGGTGTTATCATGATGCCATCGTACGTAAATATTGGCGCTTATGTTGATGAAGGCACCATGGTTGATACCTGGGCTACTGTAGGCTCATGTGCGCAGATTGGCAAACATGTACACTTAAGCGGTGGTGTTGGTATTGGTGGTGTTTTAGAACCGCTACAGGCTGCCCCGGTTATTATTGAAGATAACTGCTTTATTGGTTCACGTGCCATTGTTGTTGAGGGCGTACATGTTGAACATGAAGCTGTATTAGGTGCAAACGTGGTATTAACCGCATCAACCAAAATCATCGATGTTACCCACAGCACCCCGGTTGAATATAAAGGCCGCGTACCTGCCCGCTCGGTGGTAATTCCGGGTTCATATACCAAAAAGTTTGCTGCCGGCGAATACCAGGTGCCTTGCGCCCTCATCATCGGCACCCGCAAGGAATCAACCGACAAAAAAACGTCATTAAATGACGCCCTGCGTGAAAACAACGTAGCGGTATAATTATAGATATGAGATATCAGATGTGAGATATGAGATTTTGCATGGTAAAGATTCCGGCAATACCTTTATTTCACATCTGCTATATTCCTCTGAGAATGCAGCATTTCTCACGTCTCATATCTCACATCTCATATCTAAAACATGAAGATAGGATACGATGCTAAACGGGCTTTTTACAATAATACCGGCTTGGGTAATTACAGCCGCTGGTTAATTAAAGGCATAGCGTCGCTCAATCTATCCAACCTTTTATATTTATATACGCCAAAGGCCAAAGCCAATCCGCGGCTTAATTTTATTGGCGATTATCCCAGCATTCGCACAGTTACCCCAAAAAGCAAATGGTTCACTTCATGGTGGCGTAGTAAAGGAATTATCAAAGATTTAAAACGTGATGGTATTGAAGTGTACCATGGTTTAAGTCACGAGTTGCCTTCGGGAATCGAACATACCGGCATTAAGTCGGTTGTCACCATGCATGACCTCATCTTCATGCGTTATCCGAAACATTTTGGTGCAGTTAATTACCGTATTTACCTCGCTAAGGTTAAACATGCCTGCCGCGTCGCGGATCAAATTATCGCCATAAGCCAAAAAACAAAGGATGACCTTGTCGACCTGCTCAGCACCGCCCCCCAAAAAATAGAAGTTATTTACCAGGGATGTGACCCTTCATTTGCAATTGAACAAACCGCCGCGCAAAAATCGGCTGTAAAAGAAAAATATAAGCTACCCAACCGCTTTATTTTGAGTGTTGGCACTATTGAGGAACGCAAAAACCTGCTGCTAACCATTAAGGCGTTAAAAAATGTGGATGACATAACACTGGTAGTAATTGGCAAAGAAACCCGATACACAGAATTGGTTAAAACATATATAACAGCTAATAACTTAAACCACCGGGTAATATTTTTAAAAGACGTTACCTTTGCAGAGTTACCTGCTGTTTATCAGCTGGCATCGGTATTTGTTTACCCGTCACGGTACGAAGGATTTGGCATACCGGTGTTAGAAGCTTTAAACTGTGGCACGCCGGTTATAGCAGCAACAGGCTCCTGCCTTGAAGAAGCAGGCGGGCCGGGCAGCCTTTATGTGAACCCTGATGATGATGCTGGACTTGCCGAAAAACTAAACCAGGTGCTTAGTGATGATAGATTAAGGCAAACCATGATAACCAAAGGCCGCGCTCACGCAGCTAATTTTACCGATGATAAACTAAGCCGGCAATTAATGCAGCTTTACCAAAATATTTTGAACCATGCTTAGAGACGAAGTAGCCAAGGCTTTTAAAATTGTACAAGAGGGTGGCATCATCCTTTACCCTACCGATACCATTTGGGGCATAGGCTGTGACGCCGCCAACACCGAAGCCATTCAAAAGATCTACCGCCTGAAACAGCGCGATGAGGCCAAAAGCATGATCATTTTGCTGGATACCGAAAACAAGCTCGAAAGCTATATCAGTGAAGTAAACCCGCTGGCCTTTGAACTGATTGAATACGCAGAAAACCCTTTAACACTGGTAATGCCGGGCGCCAAAAACATTTCTCCGGCATTAATTGCCGCCGATGGCAGTGTGGGGGTCAGGGTTGTAAAAGACACGCCTTTTTGCCAACAGCTGATCCAGCGTTTACGCAAACCTTTGGTGTCAACATCAGCTAATATTAGCGGCAAGCCCTCGCCGCAATATTTTTCGCAAATAGACCAGGAAATTATTGACGGTGTTGATTATGTTGTTGATTTAGAGCAGCACAGCAAGGAGATCAAAACACCGTCAACCATCATGAGGTTGGCCCCTGATGGGCGGTTTGAGTTTTTGCGTCGTTAACGCGAAATTAGAGGTTGGAGATTAGTGATTAGTTAAAAAGGTGTTTTTGAAAATATCTTTTAACAGAAACATTTTTGGAAAATATTTTGTGTAACCCCTCTACATATTTAATATACTGACTATCAATTATTTAAATCAAAATAATTAAAATTGTGTTAACCCTGTTAACCCCCTGTCGTGCAGAAAGCCGGAAGTATGAGGTTCAAAGTCTGAAGTCTGAAAGTTTTGTTTATTAAGTGGTAAAATACTTAGGACTTAAGACTTTCGACTTAACCGGGGCATTTTACCAATTAATCTTACCTTTGTACCCTTATTAGCGTTTTTAAGCATCCAACTATGCAACAACACCTCAGGCATCCCGTATTTTCTGTTATATCCCGTTTGGCGGGCGAACAAAATGTACAGGCCTATGCTATAGGTGGTTTTGTGCGCGATATTTTCCTGAACCGCCCGTCGAAAGATATTGATATCGTGATTATTGGCAACGGGATAGCCTTTGCCGAAATTGTTGCCAATACACTTAAAGTTAAACTGGCGGTTTATAAAAACTTCGGTACCGCCTCGCTCAAATACCGCGATCTGGAGATAGAGTTTGTTGGCGCCCGCAAGGAATCGTACCGCCGCGACTCGCGCAAGCCAATTGTGGAGAACGGCACTTTGGAAGACGACCAGAAACGCCGCGATTTTACCATCAACGCGCTGGCCATTTCCCTCCACCCGGATACTTTTGGCGAGTTACTTGATCCCTTTAACGGCATTGCCGACCTGCAAAACAAGCTGATCCGCACACCGCTTAATCCTAACGAAACATTTTCTGATGATCCGCTGCGCATGATGCGGGCCATCAGGTTTGCTACCCAGCTTAATTTCAGGATTGATGATATCGCTGTTGAAGCCATTAAAACCACTGCCGACAGGATCAGCATCATATCGCAGGAGCGCATTACCGATGAACTGAACAAGATCATCCTGTCGCCGGTGCCATCAATAGGTTTTAATTACCTGTTTGATACCGGACTGCTGCATAAGATCTTCCCGCAAATGGTAGCCCTTTACGGGGTTGACTATGTAGATGGTAAAGGCCATAAGGATAACTTTTACCATACGCTGCAGGTGCTCGATAATATCTGTGAAACTACCGACGACCTGTGGTTACGCTGGGCTGCTATACTGCATGACATAGCCAAACCCGCCACCAAACGTTTTGAGCCCGGCCACGGCTGGACTTTTCATGGTCATGAAGACCGGGGCGCACGCATGGTGCCCAAGATCTTCACCCAGCTTAAGCTGCCGCTTAATGAAAAAATGAAGCAGGTTCAAAAGTTGGTGCAGCTGCATTTAAGGCCCATCGTACTTTCACAATCCATAGTTACCGATTCGGCAGTGAGGCGTTTGCTTTTTGAGGCAGGAGACGATATTGAAGCACTCATGTTGTTGTGTAAAGCAGACATCACCACCAAAAATGAATATAAGGTTAAAAAATATCGTAACAATTTTGAGCTTGTTCAACAAAAATTAAAAGATGTTGAAGAACGCGACAGCATCCGTAACTGGCAACCGCCGGTTACCGGTAACGATATCATGACCATGTTCGGTATAAAAGAAGGCCGCGAGGTGGGAATAATCAAAAATCAGATCCGCGAAGCCATATTGGAAGGCGAAATTCCTAACAATCGTGAGGCCGCGTTAAGCTTTACAATAAGCAAGGGCCTTGAAATTGGCTTAAAAGTTGTGACTACCCCAAATTAAATTAAAACATTATTATTTTTGTCCAAAATCTACAATAAGCAATGGCAGTATACAGGTTCAGGGTTACTTTTGAAGACTACGATGACGTTACGAGAGAAATTGATGTAAAATCAAATCAAACTTTCGAAGATCTTCACCGCGCAATTCATCAGTCAACCGGTTATAATCCGGAATTTCCTTCATCATTTTATATCAGCAATGATCAGTGGACTAAAGGTGAAGAAATAACTTACCTGCCTAACCAAAGGCGTATTGACCGTGGTGTATCATTAATGAATAAAGTAAAGCTATTGAGTTTTATTGATGATCCGCACCAAAAATTTTACTATACATTCAATTTCGACCGCCCGTTTGATTTTCATGTGGAACTGATGAAGATCATTTTAGATGAAACACCGGGCACTACTTACCCTGCCGTTGTAAAATCAGTTGGCGAAGCGCCTAAACAATTTGGCAATGCATTTAATGCTACCGTTTTACCGCCTGTTACCGAAGACTTCGACTTTTTGAACGAAATGGCCTTTAACCCGGAGGATGCCGAAGATTTTTCGGAAGTTACAGATACCGATGATCTGCCGGAAGAAAAACACAGCGGCGGCGAAGAAGAAGAGGAGGAAGATGAATTCGGCAATGAATTTAGCGATGACGAAGGCTTTGATGATGATGAAAGGCCCGGCCGTAGCAGTAGCGACGATTATTAATCACAAAAAACGAGTATATAATTTATATACTCGTTTTTTATGTTTGGCCGTCTCACTTGTTTTGATACTTTAACCAGCTCATAATAATTTACCCCCATTTATCAATGAATAACAAAAATTACTATGCCATAATTATGGCCGGAGGAATTGGAAGCCGCTTTTGGCCGATAAGCCGTACATCGCACCCCAAACAGTTTATCGATATACTCGGTACCGGTAAAACCTTAATACAAAACACCTACGAACGTTTCCTGAAAGTTTGCCCCAAAGAAAATATTTACGTTGTTACTAACGAAAACTACACCAAACTTGTAAAACAACAATTGCCAGATATGGAGGATCAGCAGATCCTTACCGAACCGGTAATGCGAAACACCGCACCTTGTGTTGCCTATGGCTGTTTTAAAATTGAAAGTCTTAACCCCGATGCCGCCATTGTTGTGGCCCCTTCCGATCAGCAGATCCTGGATGAAGATGCTTTTGTTGCCGCTATTGAAAAATCATTGCAAACCGCCGCTTCAAATGACTACCTGATAACCCTGGGCATTAAACCATCAAGGCCCGATACCGGTTACGGATATATCCAATACACTGATAACGTTATCAATGATGAGTTTCATAAAGTAAAAACCTTTACCGAAAAACCAACCCTTGAAATAGCTAAAACCTTTATTCAAAGCGGCGACTTTTTATGGAACGCCGGTATCTTTGTTTGGTCGGCCAAAACTATTGTTAAGGCCTTTAGCCAGTACCTGCCCGAAATGCACGAAATATTTGCTGATGCGAAGCCGGTGTACAATTCGGATAAAGAGAAACCTCACGTTCACAATGTATACCAGCAATGCGTCAATATCTCGATAGATTACGGCATTATGGAAAAAGCAGATAATGTGTATGTATTACCTTCGGATTTTGGGTGGAGCGATCTGGGTACCTGGGCATCAATATATGACCTTGCCGAAAAGGATTATGTAGGTAATGCCGTTATCCCTGCCGAAAAAGTGATCATGTATGACTCTTCAAACTGCATGGTAAACGTGCCGGGCGAAAAACTGGTAATATTGCAGGGGCTGCATGATTATATCGTGGTAGAATCGAACAATTCCCTGCTCATTTGCCCCCGCGACCAGGAACAAAACATCAAGCAGGTTGTGGCTGATGTAAAAAATAAGTTCGGGACGAAGTATATTTAGTTACCGACATTTTTGATATGAGTAAAGCTTAGGCTTATGAACATGACGCAGGGTAATAAAACCCTCATTGTAGTTGCCGGCCCCACTGCAGTAGGGAAAACAGCTGCAGCTATTAAGTTGGCGCAGCATTTCAATACTGTGGTGGTTTCTGCCGATTCGAGACAATTTTTCAGGGAGATGAGTATTGGTACTGCCAAACCTGATGAAAGCGAGTTGGCTGCGGCCAAACACTACTTTATCAATTCGCACTCCATATCCGAAAGTTTTTCTGTTGGCGATTTTGAAAAACAGGGGCTTGCGCTTTTAGATGAACTTTTTAAAGTACATGATAAGGTGATCCTGGCGGGAGGATCAGGTTTGTACATTAAAGCTATTTGTGAAGGCTTTGATGACTTGCCCGTAGCTGATATTTCAGTACGTGAAAAACTAAACCAACAACTGGAAAGGGAAGGAATTACAACATTACAAAAACACTTACAACAGGTCGACCCGGATTATTATACCCAGGTCGACCTTAATAATCCTCAGCGTATCATCAGGGCGTTGGAAGTATTTGAAACCTCAGGTAAACCATTTTCATCTTACCGCAACGCTACTGTAAATAAAAGACCTTTTAATATTATCAAACTGGCACTTGATATGCCCCGCGAAAAACTATATGAGCGTATAAACCTTCGCGTCGATCTGATGGTTAAACAAGGCCTTATTCAAGAAGTAAAAAGCCTCCTGCCCTACCGGGAGCTTAATGCTTTAAATACAGTGGGTTATTCAGAGCTATTTGATTACTTCGATGGTAAAACCAGCCTCGATGAAGCCCTGCTGCTTATAAAACAAAATACCAGGCGCTTTGCCAAAAGGCAGCTTACCTGGTTCAGAAAAGATAAAGATTTTGTTTGGTTTGATGCCGGTGTTCCCGATGTTATTGACCAGATGGTCAAAGCCATTGAAACTTCCGCATAATTATTTTATTGCGGCAGCAGGCTTTGTAAATATTTGCCGTAACCACTTTTGATATACTTGTTAACTAACAGCCGCAACTGATCGTCATTGATAAACCCACGGCGGTAAGCAACCTCCTCAATACACCCGATTTTTGTTGACTGGCGTTTTTCGATCACGCGCACATATTCGGTAGCGTCGCTCAATGAATCAAACGTACCCGTATCTAACCAGGCTGTTCCCTTATCCATAACGCCAACATGCAGGTTACCCTGTTCAAGGTAAAACTTGTTAACATCGGTAATTTCATACTCACCGCGGGGTGAGGGTTCAAGATCTTTAGCTATTTGAATTACCGAATTATCATAAAAATAAAGGCCGGGTACTGCAAATTTCGATTTTGGCTGCAAAGGTTTCTCCTCAATTGACAAGGCCCTGAATTCGGCATCAAACTCAACCACACCGTAACGTTCAGGATCGGCCACATGATAGGCAAAAATAGCTGCGCCATCTACATCATTAAAACTGCGGATCAATTCGTTAAATCCGGTACCATAAAATATATTATCGCCCAATATCAAAGCTACTTTATCATCGCCTATAAATTGCTCGCCAATAACAAAAGCCTGGGCGAGGCCATTAGGCTTTTCCTGTATAGCATATTCAAATTTACAGCCTAACTCTGTACCATCGCCCAATAACCGCTTAAAACCGGGATTATCTTCGGCTGTAGTAATGATCAGAATTTCTTTGATATCCGCCTGTATCAAAACCGATAGCGGGTAGTATATCATAGGCTTATCATAAATAGGCATCAGTTGCTTACTGATTGCCCTGGTTATAGGATAAAGCCGGGTGCCTGACCCTCCTGCTAAAATAATGCCTTTCATATTTGATTATACTAATTTTTAAGTAAACGTCCCAAAGTTAGTATATAATAATGCTTCCGTAATATCAGGGCCCATTATTATACTGTTGAACAATGCTATCAGGTATAAAGTTGGTATTTATTGTTCAATATGCAAACTTATATTTTATCTGATTATTTTGAACATAAACCATGTACCAGGCAACAAGCCTTTTTCAAAAGCAAAATCCATTTAATACCCTCAACATTAGCATAAAATTGTTATTATTGCAGTTTGAACGTTAAAAACTACTATTTAGGTGGATTTAGCGGATTTTCATTGTTAACATGCATAAATATTATCTTACTCATCTGCAGGAATTAGAATCAGAGGCCATTTACGTTATCAGGGAAGTGGTTGCACAATTTGATCGTCCTGCCATCCTGTTTTCGGGCGGGAAAGACTCTATTGTTGTAACACACCTGGCAAAAAAGGCATTCTGGCCCGCTAAAATCCCAATGCCCCTAATCCATATTGATACCGGTCATAACTTTCCCGAAACTATGGAGTTTAGGGATAAGCTGGTTGAAAACCTTGGCGTACAACTTATTGTAGGCTCAGTTCAGGAATCAATTAACAAAGGCCGCGCAGTTGAGGAAAGCGGTATCAACGCCAGCCGCAACGAATTGCAGATAGTAACCCTGCTTGATACCATCGAAAGCAATAAGATTGATGCCGCTATCGGCGGTGCGCGCCGTGATGAAGAAAAGGCCCGTGCTAAAGAACGTTTCTTCAGTCACCGCGATGAGTTTGGCCAGTGGGATCCTAAAAACCAACGCCCCGAGCTCTGGAATATCTTTAACGGCCGCAAGCGCATGGGCGAACACTTCCGTGTGTTCCCGATCAGTAACTGGACCGAAATGGATATCTGGAACTACATTCTGCAAGAAAATATAGCCATACCTTCATTATACTTTGCACATCAGCGTAACGCGGTTTACCGCGATAATACCTGGCTGCCTGCTTCAGAATTCTTACAGCTTAGGGAGGGTGAAACTATCGAAAACAAACTCATGCGTTTTCGTACCCTGGGCGATATCACCATCACCGGCGGTATCGAATCAGACGCCGATACACTGGAGAAGATAGTTGCTGAAGTATCAGCAACCCGCAGCACCGAACGCGGTAACCGAAGTGACGATAAACGCTCGGATACCTCAATGGAAGACAGGAAAAAACAAGGTTATTTTTAAATTTGATTCAATGAGCCTTCAGGCAGTCAAGCCCGGAGCAAAACATACCACCACAATGGAATTATTACGTTTTACTACAGCAGGTAGTGTTGACGATGGGAAAAGCACCCTTATAGGACGCTTGCTATACGATTCGAAATCCATCTTTGAAGACCAGATGGAGGCTGTAAAACAATCGAGCGAACGAAAAGGGCTTCAGCATGTTGATCTTTCATTATTAACTGATGGTTTACGTTCGGAGCGTGAGCAGGGCATTACCATTGACGTGGCCTATCGCTATTTTGCCACACCCAAACGTAAATTTATTATAGCCGATACCCCCGGCCATATCCAGTATACCCGCAACATGGTTACCGGCGCTTCAACCGCAAACCTTGCCCTGGTGCTTATTGATGCCCGCAAAGGTGTGGTTGAGCAAACCTGCCGCCACTCGTTTATTGCATCACTATTAAAAATACCACACATTATTGTTTGTGTAAACAAAATGGACTTGGTTGATTACAGCGAAGAGGCTTTTAACAAAGTAGTTGAACAATATGAAGCTTTTGCAGCAAAAATTGATGTCACCGATATCCGTTTTGTACCTATCAGTGCTTTAGCTGGTGACAATGTGGTTAACGATTCGGAAAACATGCCATGGTACAAAGGCGAAAGCCTGTTACATACACTGGAGACTATTCATATTGCCAGTGATGAAAACCACTCTGATGCCCGCTTCCCGGTGCAAACAGTGATCCGTCCTCATGCGGCTGAATATCATGATTACCGCGGTTATGCCGGCCGGATAGCAGGCGGCATTTTCAGGCCTGGCGATAAGATCACTGTATTGCCGTCAGGGCTAACATCGGCTATAAAATCTATCGATACCTATTCGGGTCCGGTTGAGGAAGCTTTTGCACCAATGTCGGTTTCCATTACTTTGGAGGATGATATTGATGTAAGCCGCGGCGATATGATTGTAAAAGATGACAGCGAACCGCAGGTGAGCCAGGACCTTGACGCCATGATTTGCTGGATGGCAACCCGCAGCCCGCGCCCAGGTGCTAAATATCACCTCAAAACCACCACCCGCGAGGTAATGTCGATCATTAAGGAAGTTTATTATAAACTTGATATCAATACGCTTGAAAAGCAGGAAGAAAATACTGATATTAAGATGAACGAAATGGTGAAGATCCGTTTACGCACCACTCAACCCGTAGTGTTTGACGAGTATCGCAAAAACCGTATTACCGGCTCATTGATCCTGGTTGATGAATCAACTAATGAAACGGTAGCAGCTGGGACATTCCTGTAAGCTATTTGGGGAAAAACTAAAAAATGCCAGGTTTGTAAGAAAAGCCTGGCATTTTATTTTTTTTAAAACTCATTGTTTATTGTGCGGCAGCCAATTTTTTAATACAAGCTTTTAAGCTGTCGCGCCAGTAAGGGATCTCTATATTAAACGTAGCTTTGATCTTAGCCTTATCCAGTACCGAATATGCCGGTCGTTGCGCATTCGTTGGATATTCTGATGTGCGTATTGGGAGTACTTTAACATCAGTACCTGAAATATCAAAGATGCCTTTGGCAAAGTCATACCATGAGGTTACCCCTTCATTGCTGTAATGATAAATACCATATGCTTTTTTGCCAGCTGTTATGATAGTTAAAATTGCTTCTGCCAGGTCAATAGCATATGTGGGTGTGCCCACCTGGTCTGCAATCACCTTAAGCTCATCACGGTCGGCCCCAAGCCTTAGCATGGTTTTTACAAAATTGTTGCCATACTCGGAGTATAGCCAGCTTGTACGAATTGTATAGTGTTCATCAAGAATTTCCGCAATTGCCTGTTCTCCCTCCAGTTTGGTAAGGCCATATACACTGATAGGCTCAGCAATGGCTTCTTCTGTGAGTGGCAATGCCACGTCTCCCTTAAAAATAAAATCAGTTGAGATCTGCACAAGGGTAGCACCATATGCTTTACAATGCCTGGCAAGATTTGCGGCCCCGGTTTTATTGATCGCCCGGGCCAGGTCAACTTCGTCTTCCGCTTTATCAACAGCGGTATAAGCAGCGCAATTGATAGCAAACGTTGGTTTATATTTTTCAAAAACAATATCGAGCAAATCGTCCCGCAAAATGTCTGCCTCTTCTTCGGGCAGGAAATGGATATAATCTATTTTCCTTTCGCCTGCAACTTTCTTTAAGCAGTTACCCAATTGTCCTGATGCTCCAAATACGATGATATTTTGCATTTTTTAGAAGTGTTATTTTTTGATTAAACCAGGATAAAAATTAGAACCCAAAATCAGGAGCATCCTTTAAAAAGGGCAGTTCAAGGTCTTTGTCCGATACCAGCACATCGCTCCCGCTGAGCTGCCAATCAATATTTAAATCAGGATCGGCATAATGCAGACCACTTTCTGACTCTTTGTTATAGTAGTTATCACATTTATACTGGAATACAGCTTCATCGCTCAATACAATAAAGCCATGGGCAAATCCACGGGGAATAAAAAATTGCTCGTTATTCTGTTCGGTTAAATGCACTCCATGATATTGCCCATAAGTTGCCGATCCCTTGCGCAGGTCGACAGCTACGTCTAATACTTCGCCTTTGGTTACCCTAACCAACTTAGCTTGCGAAAACCGACCTTTTTGCAAGTGCAGGCCACGTAATACACCTTTAGTTGAATAGGATTGATTATCCTGTACAAAATTGACATTGAAGCCCGTAGCATCAGCAAACCGCTGTTGATTAAACGATTCAAAAAAATAACCGCGGTCATCATTAAAAATACGTGGTTTTATTAATAAACATCCCTCAAGCGGGGTTGGTATTATAGTCATATGTTTCCCTTATAAACACAGTAATGTGTGGTCATTATAATTTGATATAATTGACAAAACACATTAAAATTTATGCAATATTAACTAATAGATCTATAATCAAAGCCGATAATCATTCAAAAAGTCTTTTAACGGCTTAAATAAAACCCTGGTTACATCAATAATAGTTATACTTCTTACGATGGCAAAAAACTTAAGTTTCTCATTATAGCAAAATTATGCAGCCGCAAATGTTAAAAAAAGTAATTCAAGTTACGTTAATTTGCACCTTCTTCTTAATCAGGCTACAGTGGATTGCACGAAATACTTAAATAACATTCATAATTAATTCATACAAAAATCGTTTATTACGTCTTAAATAAAGGCATTTACAAAAGAAAAAGGATTAACAAATAATTAATTGATAGCATGCAAATAAATAAATATCGTTCCCACATAATTATCTCATTACTTAGTCTTTTTTTGTTGTTCTTCTGTATCAATCTCTATTTCAAAGAGCGAGAGGTTCAACAACAGCGCACAGTAGCTGACCCTGAATTAAAATCAGCAGACAACGAGGTTAACTCAAAGGATGACAAATTAAGTGCAACCACACAGGAACAAAAGCAACCAGAACAAAAACAACCAGAACAAAAACCTATCCGCAATGCCATTGCAAGCCTGGCAAAAAAAGAGGATATTCAGGATAGTTCAGATCCCAGCACCCTGAAAAAACTTTTAATTAAAAAAGGCATTTATTTTGGCGATTTTTTGGGGAACGAAGATGTTGAACTCGCAGCTCCGCGTCCGGCGAACTTCTTAACACAAATTAACCAGTATTTTAATTTGTATACCGTGCCTGCCTGGTTTCATCATGTGGAACTCAAAAATGGCCAGTATGATTTTAGGGGCATTGATGAAGTTGCAGACTTTGCTGTAGCGCATGGCGCCAAAATACAAATGCAAAGCCCTGTGTGGTGGTATGTGCCTGATTGGGTAAAAAAAGGAAACTTTACGCCTGATGAGCTTAAAAATATCCTAAAAAATCATATCCAGGCTGTAATGCGCCATTATAGGGATAAATATCCGGGAGCCGTGCTTTCATGGGCCATTGTCAATGAATCGATGAGTGACAGCCCCGATTTTAATCCAAAATATTCGTTGCCAAACGGACTTAGAAGTAACTTACCAATATGGAATGTAATTCACAAGCCCGGTTCAAATGACCCTACTGATTATATTCAATTAGCATTTGAATGGGCGCACGAAGCTGATCCTACAGCGAAACTTTATTGGACCGAATTTAACGTTGAATACAAAGGTTTTAAAATGGACAGATGGTTTAATATCGTTAAACAACTAAAAGATAAAGGCGTTCCTATTAATGGCGTGGGTTTCCAAACTCATTTGTATCAGGGATATAACCATCCATTTAGCGAGTTAACTGAAAACATGGACAGGTTTGCAGCTATTGGCCTTACAAGCGAAATAACTGAGTTAGACGCAATTATGTCAACTACATCACCAGTTGACCCACCTTTATTCAGGCCAACAATTATCGGTTCACCAAACCAGTTTGACTTTGATAAGCAGGGAAAATTATTTGCCGGCGTAATTTCAGCCTGCATCAAGGCCCAAAAATGTGATGCTATAATATTATGGGGCGAATGGGACCCAACCAGCTCAACAAATACCCAATACAAAAATAAATTAACAGGAAATCCCCTTGGCAAGATGCACGCCAATATATTAGATGATAATTTGAAGCCTAAACCAGCGGTTGCCGCTATGGTTAATGCTGCCCGGCAACTCATATCTAAATAACTTATTACCTCAAAACGCCTCACGGTTTCGTGAGGCGTTTTAGCAAATTTTGGAGACATTATTATATAATCGCCATCCTAATGGGGAGCCCCGAAAGCCCAAAATCTTCAAAAAAAAGTTTGCCTTGTAAAAAGGCAAACTTTTTTTTGAAATAACTGCCGCAAGCGGCATATAGTTAAAGCGCGTTATAAAACGGAATCATTTAACGTTGAGCAAATTCACCCTCTTTGCTCAAAAAATCCTGGTAAGCAAATTTAATTCCATCTTCCAGGCCGGTATGATATTTCCACCCAGCTTCACTCAACTTGGTTACATCCATTAATTTTCTTGGTGTACCATCTGGTTTAGAAACATCGAACGTAATCTCTCCTTCATAACCGATAATTTTTTTAACAAGCAATGCCAAATCTTTTATAGATATATCCTCACCCGTGCCAATGTTAACAAGACCGGGTTCATTATAGTTCTCCATTAAATAATAGCATGCTTCGGCAAGGTCATCGGCAAATAAAAATTCCCGTTTCGGAGAACCCGTTCCCCAAATGGTTACAAACGGCGCTTCCTGCTCTTTGGCTTCATGAAACCTACGTATCAGTGCCGGCAAAACATGCGAATTTTGAGGATGGTAATTATCATTAAACCCGTATAAATTTGTAGGCATAACTGATATGTAATTACAGCCATATTGAGCCCTGTATGCATCGCACATCTTTATTCCGGCAATTTTTGCAACTGCATAAGGCTCATTCGTTTCTTCCAACAAACCCGTTAATAAGTAATCTTCTTTTAATGGTTGAGGAGCAAGTTTAGGATAAATACAACTTGAACCAAGAAACATCAGCTTTTTTACATCATTCAAGTATGATTGATGGATGATGTTGTTTTGTATTTGCAGATTATCGTACAAAAACTCGGCGCGGTAAACATTATTGGCTACAATACCTCCTACTTTTGCTGCAGCCAAAAAAACGTAATCTGGTTTTTCCTGTTCAAAAAAATCAGCTACCGCTTTTTGGTCTCTTAGATCAAGTGCAGATGAACTACGGGTAACAAAGTTAGTAAAACCCTCCTTTTCGAGCTTTCGCTGAATGGCTGAACCAACCATCCCCCTGTGACCGGCGATGTATATTTTACTTGATTTATCCATATTATTCAAATTGGTTTTTAATGCTGTATCCTGATTCTTTCAATAACTTTTCCCTTCTGAATAAATCCACATCAGCCGCAACCATTTCTTTAACCAATCCCTGCAGGTCATATTTAGGAGCCCAACCTAATTTTGTTTTAGATTTTGTTGGATCGCCGATAAGTAAATCAACTTCTGTCGGGCGGAAATACGCTTTGTCGACCGCTACTACTTCCTTACCAATTTCGATCTGAAAATCAGGGTTATTACAGCTAACAACATATCCAACTTCGTTAACACCTTCACCTTTAAATTCAATCTCGATACCAACTTCGGCAAATGCCAGCCTTACAAATTCGCGAACCCTGGTAGTTACCCCAGTGGCGATAACATAGTCTTCAGCAACTTCCTGCTGTAATATAAGGTACATGGCCTCCACATAATCCTTAGCATGTCCCCAGTCCCTTTGAGCATCCAAATTGCCCAGAAATAATTTATCCTGTAACCCCATAGCAATTTTTGCAGTTGCGCGGGTAATTTTACGGGTCACAAAAGTTTCACCACGCAATGGGCTTTCATGATTAAATAAAATACCGTTGCAGGCGTAAATTCCGTAAGCTTCCCTATAGTTTACAGTTATCCAATACGCATACATTTTTGCAACTGCATACGGAGAACGAGGGTAAAATGGAGTGGTTTCTGATTGAGGAACTGCTTGTACCAGTCCATAAAGTTCAGATGTTGAAGCCTGGTATATCTTGGTTTTCTTTTCAAGCCCTAAAATCCGGATTGCTTCAAGCAATCTTAAAGTACCAATACCATCAGCATTAGCTGTATACTCGGGAGTATCAAAGCTAACCTTAACATGCGACATAGCCCCAAGATTATAGATCTCATCGGGCTGTACTTGCTGAATAATGCGGATAAGGTTAGTACTGTCGCTAAGATCACCATAATGTAGGATCATATTTTTATTATCATCGTGCGGATCCTGATATAAATGGTCAATCCTATCTGTATTAAATAACGAGCTGCGGCGTTTTATACCGTGTACCACGTATCCTTTTGACAATAGTAGTTCGGTTAGATAGGCACCGTCCTGGCCTGTTATCCCTGTGATTAAAGCAATTTTCTTCATTATATTTTCTTTTATTAAATACTACAAACGGAACCTCTATTTCAAATAATTTCTGTTAGGCAACTATTACTTAAAATTAAACAGTTAAGCAAAAAGAAGCCGGCTACGAAGGAATAACCCTCCTTTTAAATTTGATCATAAATATTTCGTACAAAAAAATCGGCCCATAATATAAGTAACGTCTCCATAAGCGCCTTGGCTCCTTCAATAATCTCAGCAGCCATTCCATTCCCAGGTTAATTGCAAGCTTACCTGGTCGTTTTACTGTTCCTGCATAAAAATCAAATACTGCCCCTATCGAGCAAATTACATTTGCATCAATTTGATCTTTTAAAGCATAGGCCCATTTTTCCTGTTTTGGGGCTGTCATACCAACAAATAGTACATCCGGCTTAAAATCATTTATGGCTTTAAGCATTTCCTTATTATCGCTGTCGCTAAATTGCGGTTTATACGGGGGCGAATATGACCCAACTTTAATATTAGGATACTCATCATTTACCCGCTTTATGATTTTTCCTAAAGTTTCATCTGTTGCACCGAGATAGAAACATGAACCATTATTCAAATTTGCCTCATTTAACAAATAGCTATGTATATCGGCTCCTGCAATTTTCTTTATTCGTTTCCCGGTCAGCAATCTTGTAGCCCAAACAATAGCAACACCGTCGGGCAGCAGTATTTCAGATTTTTTAAGAGATTCTTTAAAATCAACATCTTCTTTAGCAATACAATATGAATATTGATTAATGGTTGAAATTAAGGCTTTCTCTTTTATAGAAACCTTATTCAATGAGTCAGCATAAACAGTATAGCCAAGACAACTTATAGTGTTGAATATATTTTTCATATGGTATTTATTTTCATGCAGCTAATATTTTTTATTACTAAAGGCCGCCTTTTTTGATTAAACTTTTAACAAATTTAATTTAAAACATGGAAAATATTGAAATTAAAGCACTGTAATTTACGATAAATTATCTTTTTTGCAATTACCAATGTAATAAATCTGTTAACTACTTATGCCCCGTAAGGTGTTATCCTTTATTTCTTGAGGGAAATAATGAGTAAAAATCAATTTTTTCAAATATTTGCAAATTCCCGCCAATTGTGGCATCCTTAATTATCCGTCCATCTTGCTCAAACGCCTTCCGAGACAATTTATAGGCAAATTCTTCGCTTTGCAAATCCGGCGCAAACCATGTCATTCCAGGTTTATAATACCCTTTTATAAAATGATTGTCTTCTTTTCCTGTACTTTTAATAGTTGCCCCTGATTTCGCATTGGTATTATATGAGTGATCTTTTCCTATAATATATAGCTCGTTAAACCCCATATAAAACGCCAGCTGCATTGCCATATAAGTAACTGACTGGCCGGTACCATATCCTTGCCTGGCGATATTTGTAGAAAATTCAGGTGTTAATTTATCTTTTATAAAGTATTGATTTTTTCTTTTTGAAAACTTGTGTCTATAATCCCAATTGAAAAAACATGGCAACTGTAAATTATCATAGTCATCAATAAATTGAGATAACTGGGCTTCTATATCGATACATGCTAAATATGTAGGCGAAAAACCAGTTTCTTTTTCCATTAAATAAATCCGGTTTAAGCCTATAGTATATTCATTTTTCAATAGTGAAAAATCGATATGCTTCAAACTTGGGCCATTGGCAATTAAAAAACACCGTTTACCGGCATGTATATTTTTAAATTGCTCAATACCGCTCCTGTTTGCTTTTGTGAATGGAAAAGGGGCAGCCCAAATAACTTTTTGAGGTATATCAGCAATCCTTCTCCAAATCGCTTTACTTATCCGTGATAGGGTAACATCGCTCCTTTTCAGGGTTAATAAACGTTTAATATTTCCTAATGCCATAATGTTTGATCAAGCTGTAATTATTTTTTCAGTGCTTAAGATTCCCGCTTTTTTGCCAAAACTGTTACAGCACCACCATTTCCATCTTCCACAAATAAAGGGGCTACAATTACCCATTCAAATTCATGATACGCTTCGTTTAACGCCATATCCTCTATTACAAGAATACTTTTCTTATCGCCGCCCGGGCAAAGAAACTGCCTGTGGCTTTCCCTTCCCTGTGGTCGGAACTTCCATGAAGTAAGGGATATAAAATCAAAGCCTACACATCTTAGTTCAGGGTATTCGGTTCTGAAGTAATCTGCCAGTTCCGGCGCCAACCCAGGGTTATCGTTCCAGTACTTATCGTCATTCCTGTAATTTTCAAATCCAGTACGTATCAGCAAAAGCTCAACATTTTTATTAATTGGTGGTAAATTTTCAAAATCACTGATGTTTATCAATTTTGCCTCGCTGCAAAGGATTTCTACCGTAACAACGTTTTTATAAAAATATTCTTCCAGGGGTATTTCAAAAGTCTTTTTTCCGTCCTGGCAAAAATGAAAAGGCGAATCGATATGGGTACCTATATGGTTATTTGAAAATATCCAGCAAGCTGTGTTTGCTGTTTCACCTTTTAAAATTGACGAATTATCCCTTATAAATATGCGATCCTTATTTCCGTACGACGGCGTATTTTGTGAGATAATATGTGAAAGGCGGATATTCATAGGGATAGATTTATTTTAAACATGAAATTTGGGCAGCAACAATGTTGATTAATATATAGCACCTGTTAACAGATTACCAACACGCTAAATAGCTACCTTAATAGTAATTTTTTTAATAAACTCTGGCTGATTAACGTAATGCTGAGGGCCGTGTCCGTCTTCGGGAAACATTATAGCAAATATTCCGTTCCCTATATCAACATGAGTACCCTGGCTTGATGGATCTTTATAGAAGGTACGGTCATGCTCTTCACTATACGGAATATTTACATTCATACCTTCAATTGGCGACCATTTAACCCTTTCAAGGCCCCTTATAGGATATTGAATGTCAATAACGTGTTTATGAGCTTCATATCCCCTTTCAAAGTTTTCAACGGTATTATATTCGCTAACAATCGCTTTTACGTTATCGTTAATTTTATAAACACCAACTTCAATATCCGGAGTGGCGTTTTGTAAATATTGAAGACCAGCATATATATCCTCAGAAATGCCTTTATATGTATCAATATTCTTTAATTTATCAACTATCATTGTATAATTAGTTTAATTCGTTTGTAAAATACTCGTTTAGCCATCCAACAAATTGTTCATCCATCGGCCTTAAATCTTTGAATATTTTGCCGTAACCTTTATTAAGGATCAAGCCCAATGTTTTACCTACGTTCTTTTTGTCTTTGCTTAATGCTACCGTAAATTTATCAAGCGAGATATCAGTAATAGAAGTTCCCTCCCACACTTGTTTTAATAACTCCCTTATGTTTTGACGCACCGAATTATCAATGTATCCAAGCTTTACTGATACAAAATTGGCCATATCCATACCGTAACTTACAGCAATTCCGTGAGGTATCCGATAATTAGTTAATGATTCGATAGCATGCCCGAATGAATGACCGTAATTAAATACAAGGCGCTCGTTTTTGTCAAATTCATCCCGCTCAATGTAGCCCTTCTTTATTTCCAGGCTTCTGTTAATTATACCGGCTAAAACTTTTTTATCTGTTAGGGCCTGCGCATATTCATTTTTAAACCTTGTAAAATCCTCTTCGCCCGATACAATGAAATAGTGACACATTTCGCCCATTCCTGATTTCAAATCCCACAATGAAAGGGTATCTAAAAATTCAAGGTTAATAAATATTTGGTTAGGCGGATAAAAACCTCCCAGCTGATTTTTATATTGATTAAAATTGATAGAGGTTTTACTTCCTATGCAGCTATCGCCCTGGGCAAGTAATGATGTTGGGAAAAAATACCAATCAACCCCACGGTACATGATTGACGCTATAAACGCTGTAGCATCCTGGGTTATACCGCCGCCAATGGCAACCAACCTATGATTTTTTCTGAAACCATTATCTATCAGGCTTTCAATTATAGGCATCACCCCCTGGTAACTCTTAACTTTTTCGGAGGCATCAATGCCAATGTGCCAATACAAATCAAGTACCGGCTGAAGCAGATCTTTATATAGCTCCTTTATTTTGTTATCAATGATAATTACGTCGCCTTCTTTAAGTTCCTTAAGTAAAACTCCTTGCGTATCATCTATAAACTGAACACCGTAATCGTGAACAATTGATTTTATTTTAAAATTATACATTGGTATATCCTCCGTCAACAATTATATTTTGACCTGTTAAATAACTATTTAAATTGCTGCTTAAAAAAAGTACAACGTTAGCAATTTCTACAGGTTGAGCCATCCTGTTCATAGGGATAACTTCAGTTAGTTTTTTCAAATCTTCGGCCGAGTTTGTGGTAGCTGTAAGCTCCGTAAGCGTAAAACCGGGCCCAACTGCATTTACCAGGATATCATACTTACCCAATTCAATTGCCAACGTTTTGGTAAGCCCAACAATGGCATTTTTATTGGTGGTGTAAACAGAACGCCCCGGCCTGGTAATAGTGCTCCAGATAGAGGTGATATTAACAATGCGGCCATAACCGTTTTTTTTCATCAGTTTGCTAACTTCACGGCAAAGCACGTACGGTCCCTTTACATTAACATTATGCAGCAAATCAAAATCGGCATCGGTAGTATCCACGTTGAGCGCAACCTTGTTAATCCCCGCATTATTGATAAGCACATCTATCTTATCTAATTCATTCAGTTTCAACAAAAACCTTTCAACTGATTCAGGACGGGTGAAATCAAGCTGTAAATAACTGATCCTCTTAACGGTATTTTCATTATTTAAACGCTCTATTTCGGAAGCATTAGTTCCGGTTAAAATTACAGAACAACCGGCTTCAAGAAAGCGTTCGGCTATCGCGTTGCCAATGCCCCTTGTACCGCCGGTTATAAGTGCCACTTTACCAGTCAGATCAATCTTTATGTTAGATATGCTATCCATAAAGAATAATTAGTTAGCAGTAAGTGCTAAAAACTCCTCGTCGGTTGAAAGGTAGTTTACTATTATATGATTTAAGATCATATGCACATCTTCAATCG
Source organism: Mucilaginibacter rubeus (assembly GCF_014643835.1). Taxonomy (GTDB): domain Bacteria; phylum Bacteroidota; class Bacteroidia; order Sphingobacteriales; family Sphingobacteriaceae; genus Mucilaginibacter; species Mucilaginibacter rubeus. The sequence continues at coordinate 145,955 of NZ_BMKD01000004.1, forward strand.
GGCCGTAATCTCCTTTAGGATTTGGTGTATACAGTGGTATAGATGATATTTCATTTAATTTTCCACCCAAAAAGCCTACGAATGCAATTGTAGTACCGCCTAATTCATTAGCAAACTCAGCAGCTTTAACCAAATTTGGTGAATTTCCACTTGCCGATATAGCGATCAAAATATCGCCTGAAACAAACTGACCGCGCATTTGCTCAACAAAAACATCGTCAAAGTTATTGTCATTACCTATTGCGGTAATCATAGGTACGTTATCGGTTAAAGCGATAATCTTAGGGCGGAACTTTGAGAAATAACGAACAAAGAACCTGAAGTCGGCCTGCATGTGAGATGCTGTAGCGGCGCTCCCGCCATTACCAACAACATAAATGGTATTGCCGTTTTTAAAAGCAGTGATCATAGCAGTAATTACCTGCTCAAGTTTTGCAACTTCAATTTTATTTAAAATATCAGTCAAACGGGCGATATAATCACCCAGGTAGTTTTTAACTTTCTCTTGTCTTTCCATTGTAATAGATTTTTATCTTATTGTTACTAATTAAAATTCTTTTTGTTCGTATACTTTATCTATGATACGCATGAGTTTGTAAGCATCCTCCGAATTACCGATGGCTATCGGCTTATCAGCAGTAATTGAATCAAAAAAATGATCCATTTCGTAACGCCAGCTGTTGTTATCAACATACTTGGTTACTATTTCATCTTTCCAGGTAGCCGCAGGCGCCGTCGACCTGTTTTTGGCAATGGAGAGTGTTTCTTCGCCATATGACATTGATGATGTTATAAGCCCGTTTAATACCATATAACCTTTTTCAAGGAATATCTCTAACGAAAACAAATGGCGCCATTGCGACATGGTAGAGTGTAATGAAGCTACTTTGCCCGTTGCCGATTCTTTAAGGATCACAAAAGCGTTATCCTCAACATCCATGTGCCAATAAAGGTTTGAAACCTCAGCTTTAACAACATCAAAATCACCTGAGAGGTACAGGAACAAATCAAGCATATGAATACCCTGATCCATTAAGATACCACCGCCGGCTAATTCCTTTTTAGCCCTCCATTGGTTAAAATAATCGCTGGTTACACTTTTTCCGTAACGGCCACGCAACCATAATACTTTTCCATATTCACCGCTGTCAATCAGCTTTTTGATATGCATAACGCTGTCATGATGACGGTGATTAAAACCGTACATCAATTTTTTGCCGCTGGCTGCTTCGGCTTTTTGTATCTCTAATATATCAGCACCGGTAAAAGCGGGTGGTTTTTCGCAAAAAACATGCTTTCCGGCATTCAGGGCCCGTATGGTTAAATCTTTGTTTAAAAAGTTGGGGGTGCAAACTATGATCGCATCTATATCTGCATGATTTATAATTTCCTCATGGCTGATATTGGGGATACCTTTTATTTCAGTTTCTCCATTGGGCTCAGATACAGCTACTACAACGCCTTTTTTAATTTCATCGATAGCCTGGTGCCGGATTTTTCCCATTACACCATAACCTATTATACCAATTTTGTAATTCATAGTATGTATTATTTTAGTGCGTTAATTAAGTTTTTAACAGCGTCAATTTCCATTAATAGTTTTCCTTCTTCGGCGTATGAACCAAGGTGAGGGGTAAGCACTACATTATCCAGATCGCATAAAGGGCCCGAATATGGCTCAGAAGAGAAAACGTCAATAGCTGCTCCGGTTAATTTATTAGCTGCAAGGGCATTATATAAAGCTTCTTCATCAACAATACCACCGCGGGATATATTTACCAGGAACGCGCCTGTTTTCATCAAATCAATCTCTTTAGCACCTATTACCGCAGATCCGTCTTCATTGCCTGGTACATGAACTGTAACGACATCGGCTTTGGTTAACAATGTATCAAAATCAACCAATTCAACTCCGTTATCTGTTGCCCAAGCAGCATCAGCGTAAGGGTCATAACCAATTACCGGGTTCCCTATCCCCCTGAACAGTTGCGATACCAGTTTACCAATACGTCCTAAACCTACAACTCCAACAACTTTATTAAGAAAAAGGTTGCCTACCTGCTTTTTCCATACTTTATTTTTAAGATCAGCATGAGCCTGTGGTATTTTTCGCAATAATGACAGTGTCATAGCCAGTGTCAATTCTGCAACTGCCCTGGTTGGGCCATCGGGGGTATTGGTTACAATAATCCCTTTTTCGGCTGCGTATTTTAAATCTACGCTATCCATGCCTATTCCAACGCGGCTGATACATTTCAACTTAGGCAGTGCATCCATTACCCTGGCGGTAAGTGGTTCTACACCGGCTACTATACCAATGCAGTCTGCAGCCAACTCTATAACTTCATCTTCTGTTAGCTTTCTTCCGTAAGGGTTATTGATTACTTCATAACCATTTTGGAGAAGCAACTCTACAGGTTCATTTCCAACTTGGCCAAAAGACGAGGGCGAGGTTAATATTTTCATAGTATAAATTATCGTTCTTTTATTACAATTGTTATGTTGACAAAATGCAATGGTGTCCTTAATTACTTGCTCCAGTACTTGGGCGTTGCATTTTGGGTTGACTGATATTTCCTGGCAATTAATAGCGCCTCGGCAAGCCTGAAATCTTTTTCCTCGCTTACCTTCACAGCTACCAATGGGTCAAGCGGCCAAAAAAGCCTGTTCACCCCAAAATATCCGCTTCGGTTGTTTTCGTATAGTTTTCTAAAAACATTTGCGTTCCATATAGTTACAGCCCAATTACATATTGTAATCACCCTATTATTCTGCGACGGGGCAAGCGGGCCGTCAACTACAATGTTTATCGGTTCATTATCAACAAATGACTGCATTTGTGTTTGTGTACATCCAATAAGGGTGTCTGCATCTGATGCCGAATATGCCTCGAGCGCACCTTGGATATCAGCTTCCCGGATCAGAGGACAAACAGGATTAATAAGCACCAGTGTATCCGGATTTTTAGCATTAATAAAATCATAAGTAAAATCTTCGCCGGTTGCGTCGTCACCACCCAATAATGCGGGGCGCCGGTATACTTTACAATTTAAACTTTCAGCTATTGCCGCAAGTGAATCATCATCGGTGTTCACATAAACCTCATCCAATAGGTTGCAACTTAAAGCACTTTCAATGCTATAGGCAATCATTGGTTTACCATCCATGTACCTAAGGTTTTTTGACTGTACCCTTTTACTTCCCCCTCTTGCGGGGATATGAGCTATTACTTTTCCTAATTTCATAGAATGAGATTATAATATTATTAACGACTGACTTTTAAATCAGATTATCCTTTTTTTGATTGTTGCTTTATCGCGATTAAACTTTTAGCAACAACTATTGATGCCTTCGCAGCTTTAATAGTGTATAATACCATGGGGTTGCCGTTTATTAATTCAAAATTTTTCAGCTGCCCTTTTACTACCCGGCATTTCTACAATGTATTCTATCTTAAATTGAATCAACTAAATATTTTATATTTTTAACATAATTATCAAACTCAGCAAAAGAACTTACACTTGCTTTAAGCTTGTCTTTGTCATAGTTTGTGTTTAACATGCTATTAATTTTGGCGGTTAATGCTTCTTTATCATCAAAGTTGATAAACTCAGCTCCCTTATTTACTTCTCTCAATACCGGAATATCAGAACATAACGCCGGCGTTCCAACGTACTGTGCCTCTATAGGTGGTAAACCATACCCTTCAAATGACGAACTGTAGATTAATAGTTTTGACGACGCTAAATGCTTATATTTTTCGGACTCAGAAATGCCTGATTTAAAAACCAACTCGATACTGTTTTCTTTTGCCTGATTGATCAAATCCTGATATATCTCCGGATTTAATTTTGCCGGATTACCAATAACAAGTAAAATATACCCGGCAGGTAAAGCATTTATAATATCGTTAAGCACATTTGAGTTTTTGTGCTTTTCTCCAAAACGTCCGAAATAAATAACCTGGTTTCTTTTTTGAGTATCGATAAAACCATCTGCAACCTTTGAGTTAATACTCAGATACAGTTGTTTAAAACTTAAGTTAGGATTAAATCGGGCATAATATTCTTCAGCATACTTTGTTCCTTCCTTCGTAGTTGACAGTATTGCATCAACTGATGGCAAAATCTTATTGCTATATTTATAAGCACTCTCCGGCCTGCTTTGCGGGGTTAGTTTATTAATCCAGTTTGGACTTTCGAAATCAAGAAACCACAACTGACATTTGGAAGCACGTTGAAACTTCTTAACAGTTGGATAGAAAAAGAACCTATCAAACACGATAGATTTTTTTGAAGCCAGGTGCGGAACAACCAGTAATAAGTCATAATTATTTACACGCGGAAAATTAAAATACTTACTCACTTTTAAGTGCAAATTTCCGCTTCCGGGGTAAATGTTAAAATCATCAAAAAACACCGGCGCTAAATTGGTATAATAATCAACCGTATAACCGTTTGCAGCAAAGCCATGCGCCATCATCAGCGCGTGGATTCGCCCTCCAGAATAGTTGTTTTTATAATTTAATGCAAATACAGCTACCTTCATGATTTAATAAGTTGCGTTTCTGCCTGACTATTTAACATTATCTTTTTTAACCGGGCTTTTTCATTGACTATATAAAGACAGATTGAAAAGCAGATAACGCCCGCAGCATAAGAAAATGGCCAGCTGAGTAAACTCATTAAGAGTATTGTTATTAAGAAAAAAAACTCCGTTGTTTTCTTTGACTTTCGCATGGTTTTGTATATCAGGGAAAAATATACACACAGATAAATTAGTCCAAAGCGTGCATAATCTCCTATGAAACCTACATCGGATAAAAAATACCCTTCAGATGCACCTAATCGCGTTACTTTGGCGCCATATGCCGAACTGGCATCATACTGTCCATTTCCAAACAATACCTCCGAAATATTATCAGAGAAATTAAACAAGAAATAATTGGCGGCCTTTACCCTGATGTAGCTATCGCCCTGATGTATCTGATCGGCCGTTAAAGCCGTTATCTCTTCATAATACTTAGTTGGGATTAAGAAAATAGCTGCGACAAATAAAAGGAACATTACCACAATCGCCCTTGCTTTTTCTTTAGAGTTGATAAATAAAAGGAATATACCAACGGCACAAGCAAACAATATATAGCGCGACCCCTGTAAAAACAAGCCTGCCGTTAAAAGAATAACTAATGCGAATTGAAACACCTTAAATCCCTGGCGGATCATTCTGTCAATCAGGAAAAACAGTCCCAGATATATGTATTCCTGCCCGTCGATTCTGAATCGAACGGTTGATCTTTCAACGAGAAAATTGGAACTATTTACAATTTCAATTGGATAAACTATTACCTGTATGATTACTATCAAAGAAACCAGTGATGCCAGGATCAATATGGTGTTATACATCATATCTATATCCGGCTTTGTTACCAACAGATAAAAATATAATAAATAAAAGTACATGAACCGCTGCTCGAGAAAAGTAGTCGCGAAATCCTGATCATGAAACATTATAGCATTGAACGCGCTGATAAAAACACAACCAAGTATAAAAAAAATCGGCCTTTGAAAAATGGTAAGTTTTAACTTATTCAAATTGGCTAACACAGTACCAAATAAATAAATTATAACCAGCGCCTGACTTACGGCAATAACATTCACGCTAAAAAAGATCAACCTGAAATAGCCCGATCCCATAAAAAGTATAAGCGAAAGAAAAATAGTTTTTAATTTCATCTATTTACCGTTTAACCCCCAACACTGCCATCTACGCATTATTATATTAAAAAAACTAACCACAGTTATTGATTTTCACGTTTAAAAAAAGCTTTAATGCTACTATTATTAAAGTACAGTATAACAAAGAATATCAAAGCACATACTCCTATTCTTAAGATCAAGCTATTATCTGGTATAAATATACCAATAGCTATTACCGCAAGTGAAGCTATTGAAGGCTTTATCATAACTGAAAACGTTAGCTTCAATGATCTGTAGAAAACCAAAAACAATAATGGCGTAATAATCAAATATGATAAAAAATATGCCAGCGCTTCGCCTTTTGCCCCATAGTACGACCCAAACCACAATACAGGAGTACATAATATAGCGTTCGCTATACCGCATATCGACAAAATCCTTTGTTTATCTGCTGCCATCCAAAGTGTTCCGACCAAACCCTGGATAGTAAATAAGAAAACAAACCAAATTTGATATTTAAAAATAAAAATAGCGGGCAGATAGTCCTTTCCGAATACAATGAGGATTATCTCCTTGCTGAAAATTGAAAAGAACACGCATATCAGCAATAAAATATTAATAAACAATGGCATCAATTGCTGAATCTTATCTTTAAAACGTTCGGCATTGTTAACCCATAACACGCTTACGTTAGGAAAAAAAGAAGAAAGTGCAAGAGTTGTAATTAATTTTACGGGCTGTGTAAGCCTGTTGCTTGTATTAAAGTATCCTAACTCAGCATTACTACTATTTATTTTCAAAAAGTTGTTTGCCAAAAAGTTTATCGGAAGATTTACCACGATTAGTATAAAGTATGGCAAAGCCTGACCAAAAATGTTTTTCACTGTCGCCGCAAAATCAACTATTTTGTTATCTAACAATTTAGCTTGTTTTAACGCAAAGTAGGCAACCACTATGTTTATAAACAACACTATAGTGTAGGTGATAAACATAGTTTGATAAGTAAACAATTTATTACTTATGACAAAAATGAAAACTACCCAAATGGCTAATGTTATTGATTTTAACACTCCGGGATAAAGCATTCTCTGATGAGCCATATAAACAGCTTCAGAAGTATCCCAAAAGTTCAACGACATTATATTAATACTTAAAATAACAAACGTAAATGCATCATAAGGAGATACCAACCAGCTGTACAGGCCTAATAAAATAATAGACCCAATAAATCCGATACCCTGCAGGTAAATACCAGCCCAAAAAATTGTATTTGATTGATTCAGATCTCTGGCTATATTCCGAATTAAAATATTCTTAATCCCGATAGAAGCTATGGTAGCAAATAACTGTCCCTGCACAAGTAGGTAACTAAATTCACCAAAGCCTTCTGATTTTAATCTCCGGGCTATATAAATTAAGCTCAGAAGGTTAAAAACCTGATAAACCAGGTTACCAAAAACCAACTCGCTAAAGTTTTTTACAACTTTTAAGGTACCTACTTTTTTAAACTTCGCTACTAAACTAACCATTATCAAATTAAAATCTTTTTTCAGGCTGTAAAAATGGGATGGATCATCGCCTTACCTATTCACTATATCTTTTTAAACAACCCTACCATTAGCCCTTTTATATATACACCAACCTTATCAGGAAAATAATCTCTGAAAATGTACCTGTATACAAACTTAGGAAGCATCCATAATTGCTTGCCAATGCCATATACCAGGTTTTTGGCGGTTCCATGTTTCTTAATCAGATAGAAATAATTACGTGCGGTATAAAACAACGCTTCATTTGATGGGAACCGCCTTCCTTTTTCACCTGCGCCATCTTTCCATATATGTTCATGCCAGCAATGAACATCAGTGGTAACCGCTATCTTAATACCATGTTTGACTGCCCGGTAAAATACATCTGTTTCGTCGCCGTATAAAAATATCTTCTCATCGTAAAGACCAACTTTTTCCCAAAACTCCTTTTTAACCATATACATTCCTCCACAAACAAAAGTCACCTCTTTATAAGCCGGGATAGAAGCATCAAGTTTAGATCCTACATAATGTTTCTTTATCACAAAATCCTTAGTTGAAATCTCACCTCCGTATTCGCGAATTATGGGCGATCTTTTTTCATAAAAAATCACCGGGCATATAACTCCATATTCAGGCTTTTCTTCCATTATTTCAGCCATACGGGTAAGGCTGCCCTTTGGAAGGTACATATCCTGAATTATAAAAATGATGTGCGTACAATCCCGGGTCATGGCATATTTTATCCCGGCATTGAAGCCACCTGCTACACCACCATCTTTCTCAAGCTCAATAATTGTTGAATTTGTGTAATAGTCCCTAACTTTCTTTTTATAGCCGGGTTTTGAACCGTTATCAACAATTACGTGTTCATACACTTCATCTTTAAACTCATTATAAAAACTGCACCACTGGTCAAATTGATAATCTTCATCATGAGCCGTTGTAACAACAAGGATTTTATTCATAAAATAATTTTTCTATTATTAATAAGGATATTTTGAAACAAACATTAAATATTATTAAAGCCAAACAAAGATTGTATTAAGCAACTTCTGCGGCTTGTAAACACGGTTAAACTTTTTCCCATAAACCCGATTCTGCATTATATTTTTTTATGATTTTGGCAGGTGCTCCAGCAATCACACAGTAATCAGGATACTTTCCACTTACAACGCTATTAGCGGCAATTACACAATGCCTGCCTGTTTCGGTGCCCGGAAGTATAACCGAGTTGTTATAAACATAAGTTTGATCACCCAACTTTACCGGAAAGGTTTTGAGTTTAGTTTTATTTATCGGAATGTTAATATCATCATGCGGATGTATTATATCAGTAATCGTTACGTTTGATGTGACAATTACATCGTTACCGATAACTATTGAATCTGCACAGGTAATATGGCAGTTTGGATGAATTTGAGAATTATCACCTAAAACTAACTTAGGTTCAAATTCCACTCCCGCATAACGTGGCAAAAGTTCTATCCGGCTGTTAGGTAAAAGAATTGCATTATTTCCTAATGTAATTCCTTTAGCAAATACTAATATATTTTGCTTAAAAACTATGGCCTTTTTGCCAACACCGTTAAAAAAAAACTTTAAATAAAATTGTGTAAAAACGTGACGATATGTTCTTCTGATTAACATTAACCTGGAAAAATAATCCATTTTGATTAATGTCTTGAGATATCGGAAAATCTTGTGCAACATACATTGTTACGTTAATAGAACTGAATTTTAAATGTTAATTTGTAACCAGGCAATACGTTATTTAAGCAGATCAAATATCCTCGAAATTTCGGCTCTGATAGATTCTTTACCGGACAAACTGAATCCCGATTTTGTAATCATATCCGTACTTATCGAAACCTCGTTTGCTTCTAAAGGCTGATCAGATTTTATTACCAGTTTGCACTCTTCATTGTACTTATCCTCATAAATCTCTTTTACTATTCCAGCGATCTCAACTATGGTAAAATTGTTTCCGGATGCTCCATTAACGATTGTATTTTCATAATCAGCAAATGATTCGCAGAGCATAATAGTAACGTTTGATAGATCATTCAAATCGATAAAATCTCTTGTTTGCTTTCCGGAACTCATTAATGTGATGGTCTTCTTTTCAACCGCTTCTTTGCAAAAACAATTAGGTACAAGTGTCCATCTATCAATATCTTTATTAACCGGGGCACCATAAATATTAGTAGGCCTCACAATAATGTGCTTTATTGAAGTTGTCCGGCTAAACATCTTAACATAATCTTCGGCCTGCATGTGGGTTATAGCATAATCATTTACAGGCTCAAGCACCGTTTCTTCATTCATTACTCCACTTACCTTTCCATATACCTGGAAAGTTGAAAAGTAAATGAACTTGTTTATGCCGTTGGCCTTACACAGATCAAGACAGTATTTAGTACCCAATACTGTAGTGAGCATAGCTGTTTTAGGATCCAAAGAATCAATATCATTCGCGGCAGCCAAATGGATAAACACGTCATATTGATGCTTAAGTTCTATTTTTATTGGCTGCGTAATGTCCGCCTCATAAAAAACAATTTTTTCTGACTGAACAGAAAGATTGTTTTTTCTACCCAATACCCCTACCGCTTCGCTTTTGTCAATTATTTTATTTAATAAATTTGATCCGATATAGCCTCCGCCTCCGCTTATAAGTACTTTCATAGGTATGCTTGATTATTTTTTTATAAAATCAGGATGAGAATTATCTTTTTCAGAAATTATCGGATTGGTTATGCCCCAGTTAATACCAAATAACGGATCATTCCACCTTATGCCCCTTTCGCTGCCAGGAGTATAGAAGTTTGAAACCTGGTAAAAGATCTCAGAATTATCCTCATTTGTTAGATACCCGTGTGCAAATCCTTCAGGTACATATATCATCTTGTAATTATCTCCGGTTAATTCAACCGATATATGTTCGCAATAAGTAGCTGATTCAGGGCGGATATCAATAATAACATCAGTTATGGCGCCTCTTATACAGCGTATAAGTTTGGCTTCTTCAGCGCCGTCAATTTGGAAATGCATCCCCCTGAGTGTGTTTTTGTGTATTGATTTAGAAAGGTTGCTTTGAACCATGTTATATTTCAATCCCATCTTTTTAAACTCATCAGCACAAAATGCGCGGGCAAAAAAACCACGGTCATCCTGCCTTAAAGAAAGGTCAATTATGTAAGCTCCTTTTAATTTTGTTTCGGTAAATATCATTTTTCTATTATTATATAAAACTATTATACACTTAACCTAAAAAATAGCGCTCAATTTGTTTATAGCTAACCTCTTTCATATCCAAATTATCGCGGTAAGCCTTGGTCCACTCAACGATATTTCCTAACGCGGTTTCTATTCCCCATTTAGGATACCATCCGAGCAAAGTTTTGGCTTTTGAGCAATCCAGTTTTAAATAATTGGCTTCGTGTGGGTTATTGCCGGTGTCCAATCCAAACTGAGCACCATCACCCCATAGCGAACATATCTTATCAATTATCCAGCCTACGTTCTTCGCGTCAGAGTCATCAGGGCCAAAATTCCATCCTTCAGCGTACTTAACACCATCCTGATACAATTTTTCGGCTAACGTTAAATAACCTGAAAGCGGCTCAAGAACATGTTGCCATGGCCTAATGGCATTAGGGTTTCTTATTACAACTTTTTCGTTATTAGTGATAGCACGAATAAAATCAGGTATTAAACGATCAACTGCCCAATCGCCGCCGCCAATCACATTCCCAGCCCTGCCAGATGCCAGGCCAACTCCATGTTGACTATATGCCTCCGGATTGAAAAAAGAATTTCTAAAAGATGATGTCACTAATTCCGAGCAACCTTTGCTATTTGAATATGGATCATAGCCGCCCATCGGTTCATCTTCTCTGTATCCCCAAACCCATTCTTTATTTTCATAGCATTTATCAGTGGTTACATTTACTACCGCTTTTACACTTTTTGTGTTCCTTATAGCTTGTAAAAGATTTACGGTGCCCATCACGTTAACCTCGTAAGTTTCTACAGGGTTTTTATATGATTCTCTGACCAGGGGTTGAGCAGCCATATGTATAACAACTTCAGGTTTCACCTCATCCATAAATTTCGCAAGGGCGTTATAATTCCTGATGTCATTTATTTCAGAAGTTACAAGTTCGTTCACACGAGCGATAGAAAACAAACTCGGAGTTGTTGGAGAAGGCAGCGAATAACCGTAAACTTTGGCACCTAACCTATTAAGTACTAAGCATAACCACGAACCTTTAAAACCAGTGTGCCCGGTTACAAGCACTCTTCTGTTTTTATAAAAGCCGTTAAACAAATTTTCCATAGTGTATTTTTAGTATAAGTACTTATCTATTATAGAAAAAACTACCATTTAATCCATGAGGCAGTACCTGAAGCAATCATTTCTTCGAGTTGCGCTTTATCTCTCACGGTATCCATAGGTTTCCAGAAACCGTGATGTTTGTAGGCGAACAATTGGCCGTCTTTCGCAAGATTCTCGAGTGGTGCCCGTTCAAATATTGTAGTATCATCTTCAAGATAATCGATAACTTCAGGCTGACAAACAAAGAAACCACCATTACTCCATCCTCCATCGCCTTTCGGTTTCTCCTGGAACGACAAAATCTTTTGGCTATCATCAAAGTTTATCAACCCAAAACGGCCTTCGGGTTGTACAGAAGTGAGCGTTATTAATTTGCCGTGAGATTCATGAAAAGCTACCAGTTCGTTTACATCGATGTCGGCAACACCGTCACCATAGGTTAGCATAAATGGTTCGCCGTTTAGGTATTCTTTTACACGTTTTAAACGGCCACCTGTCATTGTTTCTAAACCGGTATCAACCAATGTAATATTCCATGGCTCAGCTTGGGTATCGTGAACCTTTACATCGTTATTTGCCAGGTTGATTGTTACGTTGGATTTATGCAGGTAATAATTGGCAAAATATTCCTTTATCAAGTAGCCTTTATAACCGAGGCAAACAACAAAGTCTGTAAACCCGTAGTGAGAATAAATTTTCATTATATGCCATAATATTGGCATACCCCCGATTTCAACCATTGGTTTTGGCTTAAGTATCGTTTCTTCTGATAATCGGGTTCCTAATCCACCAGCTAATATTACTACTTTCATGCTTAATTATTTAATATTATAAATTGTTTATATGGCTTTAATTTTAACTTGTTCCTCAGTTTTTTTTTTATTATCCACTTCTGCTTTCTTTCCCTTTAACTTTTTGGCTAATTCTCTACCGTAATCATTTATCGGGGTTTCCACATATCTATAAAACACATATGACAAGCCCAGTGTTAATGGTATAAGCAACACCCATATTTCAAACAGTTGCCATTTTTGCAACAGCAAATAAGTAACACTTAATAATAGTAAGGGATGAATCAGGTAAAGGCTATATGATATCTGGCCTAATCGAAGCCAAATAGAATGTAATAACCTCCGTTGAAACAAACTATGAAATGACAAGATGATAAAGGCCAAACTTGCAAACATTTGCACCTCATAACTTATGCTATCAACTATGTAATACAGGGCAGGCACCGGTTCAATAAAATGCTTTAGCCCATCAATACAATAAAGAATAACCATAATAAAGAACAAAACACAGGCAGATAAATTTGAGTAGTTATTTATTTTATTAACCCAAAATTTCAGATACTTATTTAAGTAAGCGCCCAAAATAAAAGGAGACACATAATGTAAAACTTTTGCATCATAGATAATCTTGGGGTTATCGCTTAATAAAGAAAAAGAAAAATGCGATACTAAGATTACTACTATTAAAAACACCGCGTTTTTATATCCATTATTGAGCCGGTCCATCAATAAAATAAAAAGCGGCAATAATATAGATATCTTTATTTCAATTATTAAACTCCACAATGTAGTATCAACATTGTGCGTACCGCCTTGTAAAAAAAGAAATTTAATAAAATTGATTACAGAAACAGGGTGCTCCCACATTTTTTTAAACCAAAAGCTAATTTCAGGGTGGCTGCTAATACCCGGGGTGTAAAAAAGCTTTCTTAAAATTATTGAGAGTACAATAACGATAATAAAAGGCACCCATAATCTAAAAAATCTCTTTACTAAATATTGCTTAAATAGCAGATAATTAACTCTGTTAAATAGTGTTCCTGATAAAACAAACCCGCTTAGTATGAAAAAAAAAACAACGGCTTCATTACCAGCTTTAAAGAACGCTAACGGAGTATAGGTAAGGATATATGCCCACTTTGAGGTGCTATACATAGTGCCCGCATCGGGCACTCCCCAGTAAGTAGCCGCAAAGAATACCGATGAGATCGATAGCAAATGCATCAAAAAAACCTGAGAACTCGCAATCCCTCTTAGTGAATCAAGCTGCTCATACCTATTCCCTGCCATAAAAAATAAATTTTAGTTATCAATAATTCGATGCTGATTATTGTTAGATAGTATTATGAGATCAACTAAATAGTTGATCTCATAATGCTATTTCTTCTTCTTGATGAAGTCAAAAAAGCCCTTTTTTGAGTTTCCCTGATCTATATAATCACCATAGCCATAACCGTAACCATAGCCGTACCCGTAGCCGTACCCGTAACCATAGTACCCGCCTTTCTTAGTCTCGATATCATTAATGACCAAATAAGCTTTTTTCATTTTATTTGATACAACAAGATCATTTATAAGACCTAATTGAGCTTTTAAAGTATAACGCTGCCGTACTATATACAAAGTGAGGTCGGCATATTTCTCAATTAACAATGCATCAGAAACCAAACCTACTGGGGCGCTATCTATAATTATATAATCAAATTTTTTCTTTAATTCTTCAATCATAGTACCAAGCTTGGCGCTGAGTAGTAATTCGGACGGGTTTGGAGGAATGGCGCCTGAACTAATGATGAAACAATCTTCGCTAAACCATGTAGGTTTAATAATTGCGTCAACTTCAACCGTGTTTGATATAGCGTAATTCGTAAACCCGTAGCTATTATCAATCCCTATGTTTTGAGACAGCTTTGGTTTACGTAAATCCAACTCTATAAAAACAACCTTTTTGCCACTCAGAGCCAATACACTACCCAGGTTCAATGATATAAATGACTTCCCTTCACCACTCATGCTTGATGTTACCATTATTACCTGTGGTTTGTCAGCATTTAATAGAAACTGAGAATTTGTTCTCAATCCTCTAAACTGTTCGGAAATGATAGATCTTGATTTATTGGTAACCACTAACGATTGTTCTTCGTCATTGTGGCTAATTTCTCCAACAACCGGTATTTTAGTATGTTCCTCAACGTCATATTTGGAAATAATTTTGACGTTCAACATTTCTCTTATCCCCAGAAAAACTAACGGACAAACAAAGCCCATTATTAAACACAATACAAAAACCAGTGATATTTTTGATTTATCAGGCTCATAGCTGCTTTTAGCCGGGTCTACTACCCTTGCTGTTGAAATGGTTGATGTTTTAGATATTGCTGTTTCTTCCCGTTTTTGCAATAAGTAAACATACAGGTCCTGCTTAACTGTTTGCTGTCTTGTATAATCTAAGAATATTCTTGCCTGGGCGGGCACATTTTCTATTTTATTTAAAGAACTATTGCTTTGATTTTGGAGATTGGCTCTGCTTACGGTTAACCCTTTTAAGTACGAATTGATATTTTTCAGTACGATAAGGCGTAGGCTCTCAATTTGACTATCAAGAGCTTGTATATAAGGGTTTTTTTCGGTGCTTGCCAAACTTTGGCGATCACGATCAAGCAACAATTCATTATAGCGCCCTACAACATCAGAGATAGTTTGATTATCAGATCCTAACGCTGTAACAGGGATAACCTTTTTGTTATTTGGATTATTCAGAAACTTCAACAAATCCTGAACTACCGAAATTTGTACATCAAGTGCACTGATCTGTTTTTGGAAATCGCTTGCAGATCCTATCAAAGCTTTTGATTGTTCATCAACATCGGCAATCTTATTTGTTTTTCGGAATTGCTCAAAACTCTGTTCTACTCCTTGCAATTGCTTGCCTACCAATTCTAACCGTTCGTCAATAAATGTAAGGGTACTATCAGCAATCTGAACTTTATTATCCCTGTTGGCTTTCAGATAAATCTCCATCATCTTATTCAAGATGGCCTCACCCTTTTTTGAATTGGGATAATCTAAAGATAGATTGATCGTAGTGGTCGTTTTACTGGACAAACTTACCTGTACACCTTTAGATAGAGCTTCAACAGAAGATTCGACAGACGCAATATCCACAACGTAACCGATCTTGTCTACCGGGTTTCCTGTCGGATTGAAAACAATATCATATTGCGGTAAACTTACTTTCTGACCATACTTAGCATTTATATCAATATCTTCAACGCTGTTGTGTATATGTATCAAATCATTTTTAACTGTTACATTATACCTTCTGAGATCAATAGAATCGCGTTTATTGGTAACATCAATCGTGAAAGGAGCTTCGTCAAAAAGCTCGGTTTTCTTAATTCTCCCATTTAATCTAATTACAACGTTTAAATTCAACGCCTTTACTACGTTGCTTACGATGTGCCTTGAGTTCAATATCTGAACTTCATTTTCGGCGTTATTAGGGATACCGAATAAAGATGATATATCAGTTAAATTACTTAAGCCGCCTGCCGCAGAACCGCCTCCCCCTGTTTTATCTTCGGGCTCAACTATCATTAAAGCATTAACTTTATAATTAGGAGTGGCATATCTTTTGTAAACTAATCCCACAGCTCCAAACACCACTATACAAATCAAAAACAGCGGCCAGTTTGTGATAACCCTTGCAATGTATTTCTTATAATCAATACCTACTTCTTCCTGAGGTTTTTCAAGACTTTGGTTATTTAAATTCATTCCTGAATATTATTTTCTTGTAAATAAAACGATTAGTACTGACAGTAAGGACCCAACTAAGGTGTAATATCTTGCTTGTGAAGCATCGGTTGTTGAAACTTTACCTGGTCCGGGTTCTACATAAATTATGTCATTTTGATGCAGATAAAAGTAAGGAGAACTCATTATGTCGCTTTTTTTCAGATTAAAACGATATGGAGTTTTAGTACCATCTTTATTTTCACGTATTAATAATACGTTATCCCTTTTTGCGAAAATTGTTAAATCACCTGCCAAAGCGATAGCGTCGAGCACACTTACCTTTTCATTTGGTAAAACATACATTCCTGGTTTGAGTACTTCCCCAGTTACACTTACTTTGAAATTTGCATAACGCACTATTACTGTTGGCTCTTTGTAATATTTTATGGCCTCCGCCTTTATTACTTCAGTAGCTTCAGATGTAGTATAGCCGGCAACTTTGATTTTTCCGAGTATTGGAATGGTAATAAAACCATCTTTATCAACTAAAATACCTAACGATGGTTGCTGACTAACACTCGACAAACTTGTAGGATTTAATGAGGTGCCTGTACTTGGAAACGGAAGATTGCCAACATTAATAGCTGCAGTATTTTGAGGATCGATAGTCTGCACAACAATTGTTAGGATATCATCGGGTTGAATTACCGGAGGTTGATAATCTGCTTTAGAGATCGTTTTCATCTGACCGGAGTCAGCAAGATCTTGAAAATATTTTACCTTTTTGGCCGAATTGCAAGAAAGCAGCCCTGCAGAAATGAATAAAATGAACAGAACTAAAAATGAATTTACAATATGGGATTTTCTCATAGAACTTAGGAATTCATGTCTTTATAGGTGTAAGTTGTAAAACGTTGCAATATATACACTTTTTTCTCAAAAACAACACATTATTATTAAATTTTTCACAAACAAGGCATAAGCATAACTTTTCCTTAACCAAAATGGCATTTTAATATAATATTATCAATTATGCTTGCCCCATTGTACCGCCAAAATTCATAGGGAAACCTGGATGATCAGGCTGTACTTTGATGCGGCCGTTAATGGCTTCATACTTTTCAATGTTATCTTCCAGGGCCGAAAGAAGGCGTTTGGCATGCTCGGGGGTTAATATGATCCGCGATTTTACCCTGGCTTTGGGTACGCCTGGCATTACCCGGATAAAATCCAATACAAACTCAGAGTTTGAATGAGTAATGATAGCCAGGTTTGAGTAGATACCTTCTGCAATTTCTTCTGAAAGCTCAATGTTGAGCTGATTTTCATTTTGTTCTTCCATGCTACTAAAATAACAAAAAGACGTTCTCCATAAACAGCCTTTTTTTGAGGTGATTATTGAGCCTTGTTTTACTTTCGATAACATGGATCAACCCCATTGTGACCTTGCGCAAGGTCGAACGTAGAACAGAGATGTTTTACCTTTGTTTTAACAATTTTAAAAAAAGTTATAAAAAAAGCCTCCCGGAAACCGGGAGGCTCAATAAAATATTTAAACAGTTGAAAATTAAGCTTCCAACTCTTCTGCTTTCGAAGCCATCAGGCGGTCAAATTCTTCCTGTGAGCCTACACGGATATTTTCATACTCGCGTAAACCGGTACCTGAAGGTATTAAGTGACCTACGATAACGTTTTCTTTCAGGCCAAGCATATTGTCTTTTTTACCTGCGATAGCTGCTTCGTTCAGTACTTTGGTAGTTTCCTGGAACGACGCTGCCGAGATAAACGACTTCGTACCTAACGATGCCCTGGTGATACCTTGCAGTATCGGACTTGACGTTGCAGGGATTGCGTCACGTACCTCAACCAATTTAAGGTCGCGGCGTTTCAATACTGAGTTTTCATCGCGTAAGCGGCGTAATGAAACTATCTGCCCAGCTTTCAATGTAGTTGAATCGCCTGGGTCAACAACAACTTTCTTGTCATAAATCTCGTCGTTCTCGTTCATAAAATCCCAGCCGTCAACAGCTTCACGTTCTAAGAAACGGGTATCGCCCGCGTCTTCGATCTGAACTTTCTGCATCATCTGGTGAACGATAACCTCAAAGTGCTTATCATTGATCTTCACACCCTGTAAGCGGTAAACTTCCTGGATACCGTTAACAAGGTACTCTTGTACTGCGGCAGGGCCTTTGATAGCAAGGATGTCTGAAGGTGAAATTGAGCCGTCAGACAATGGCATACCGGCTTTAACAAAGTCATTATCCTGTACAAGGATGTGTTTTGAAAGCGGTACAAGGTATTTTTTAATCTGGCCATCCTTCGACTCGATGGTGATTTCGCGATTACCACGTTTAACACCACCTAAAGTTACCACACCATCAATTTCAGTCACTACAGCAGGGTTTGAAGGGTTACGTGCTTCAAATAACTCGGTTACACGTGGTAAACCACCTGTAATATCTCGTGTTTTACCGGTTGAACGTGGGATTTTAGCAATAACCTGACCAGTTTGTAACCTGTCGCCTTCATCAACAGCGATGTGTGCACCTACCGGAATGTTGTATCCTTTAATGATGTTACCTTTATTATCTGTGATCTGGATAGCCGGGTTTTTAGTTTTATCCCTGGTATCGATGATCACTTTTTCGCGGTGACCGGTTTGCTCGTCACTTTCTTCCCGGAAAGTGATGCCTTCCAATACAGCATCAAACTGAGCAATACCCGCAAATTCAGAGATAATTACCGCGTTGTACGGATCCCATGAACAGATACGGTCGCCTTTGGTAATCTTGCTGCCATCTTTTACATACAGGTATGAACCGTATGGAATATTATTAGTAACAATTACTTTATTGCTTCCTGCTTCGATAATACGGAACTCGCCCGAACGGCCTAATACCACATCAACAGCGCCGTCTTCGGCAGTTTCATAAGTAACGGTACGTACGTTCTCAAACTCGATGATACCATCAAACTTAGCGTTGATCTGAGATTCAGCAGCGATGTTTGACGCGGTACCACCCACGTGGAATGTACGAAGTGTTAACTGTGTACCCGGCTCACCGATTGACTGTGCAGCAATTACACCAACAGCCTCGCCTTTTTGCACGCGTTTACCGCTTGCAAGGTTACGGCCGTAGCACAATGCACATACACCACGTTTACTTTCGCAGGTTAATACCGAACGGATCTCGATACCTTCTAACGGTGAATTCTCGATCTTTTTGGCAACCTCTTCGGTAATGTCCTGACCAGCCACTGCTAACAGTTCGTTAGTAATAGGGTCATGAACATCATGTAAAGTGGTACGACCTAAAATACGGTCATATAAAGGCTCAACAATGTCCTCGTTATCTTTCAGTGCAGTTGTGTAGATACCTCTTAAAGTACCGCAATCAACCTCACCAACAATCATATCCTGGGCAACGTCATGCAACCTACGTGTTAAGTAACCAGCATCCGCTGTTTTCAACGCCGTATCCGCCAAACCTTTACGGGCACCGTGGGTAGAGATGAAGTACTCCAATACCGACAAACCTTCTTTAAAGTTTGAAAGGATCGGGTTTTCGATGATCTCACCACCTGAACCTGATTTTTGAGGTTTAGCCATCAAACCACGCATACCTGCAAGCTGACGGATCTGCTCTTTAGAACCACGGGCACCTGAGTCAAGCATCATGTAAACAGAGTTGAAGCCCTGGTTATCGTTGCTCAGGATGTCCATCACGTTAGCAGTTAAGCGGTTGTTGATACGTGTCCAGATATCGATGATCTGGTTGTAGCGCTCGTTGTTGGTAATGAAACCCATGTTATAGTTGTTCATCACCTCATCAACCTGTTTAGAAGCAGTATCAATCAGGGTTACTTTTTCTGCAGGGATATTGATATCCTTCAGGTTAAATGATAAACCACCCTGGAACGCCATTTTAAATCCTAATTCCTTAATATCGTCAAGGAACTGGGCAGCACGCGCCATACCGGTGATTTTTACTACTTCACCAATGATATCACGAAGTGATTTTTTGGTAAGCAGTTCATTGATATAACCTACCTCGGTTGGTACATGCTGGTTAAACAACACACGACCTACAGTGGTATCAATAATTTTGTTTACGATTTTGCCATCGCGCTCTTTAACTAAAGCTTTAACTTTAATAAACGCATGCAGATCAAGTTTTTTCTCGTTATAAGCGATAATTACTTCTTCTGCAGAGTAAAAAGTTAAACCTTGTCCTTTAACCACACGTGTTTCATCAGTTTTACGGCCTTTGGTTATGTAGTACAAACCAAGCACCATGTCCTGAGATGGTACAGTAATAGGCGTACCATTAGCAGGGTTAAGGATGTTGTGCGAAGCAAGCATCAGGATTTGGGCTTCCAAAATTGCCGCGTTACCAAGTGGTACGTGAACGGCCATCTGGTCACCGTCAAAATCCGCGTTGAATGCTGTACAGGTTAATGGGTGCAATTGGATCGCTTTACCTTCAACCAGTTTTGGCTGGAACGACTGGATACCTAACCTGTGCAACGTAGGCGCACGGTTTAGTAATACAGGGTGTCCCTTCAATACGTTTTCCAAAATATCCCAAACTAATGGGTCTTTACGGTCAACAATTTTTTTGGCAGATTTTACTGTTTTAACCACACCACGCTCAATCATTTTACGGATGATAAATGGTTTAAACAGCTCGGCAGCCATATCTTTTGGTAAACCGCACTCGTGTAATTTAAGGTTAGGACCTACAACAATTACCGAACGGGCAGAGTAATCCACACGTTTACCTAATAAGTTCTGACGGAAACGGCCTTGCTTACCTTTCAGGATGTCTGAAAGTGATTTCAAAGCACGGTTACCTTCAGTTTTTACCGCGTTAACTTTACGTGAGTTATCGAATAACGAATCCACAGCTTCCTGCAACATACGTTTTTCGTTACGTAAAATCACCTCTGGTGCTTTAATCTCAATCAAACGTTTTAAACGATTGTTACGGATAATAACACGACGGTAAAGGTCGTTCAAATCTGAAGTAGCGAAACGGCCACCTTCCAGTGGTACCAACGGACGCAACTCAGGCGGGATAACCGGAACAATCTTAACAATCATCCACTCAGGGTTATTCTCGATCCTGGTTTTTGCATCACGGAAAGCTTCAACAACCTGTAAACGTTTTAAGGCTTCGTTTTTACGTTGCTGAGAAGTTTCGTTTGCTGCCTGGTGACGCAAGCTGAATGATAATTCGTCAAGGTCGAGGCGTTTTAATAACTCTTCCAAAGCCTCGGCACCCATTTTGGCAACAAATTTCTGAGGATCTTTATCGTCAAGGTACTGGTTTTCTTTTGGAAGGGTATCCAATACGTCAAGGTATTCTTCTTCAGTAAGGAAATCCATTTTGTTGATTCCGTCTGCTTCTTTAATACCCGGTTGGATAACTACGTAACGCTCGTAGTATATAATAAGGTCGAGCCTTTTTGTAGGCAAGCCTAATAAATAACCAATTTTGTTTGGCAATGAGCGGAAGTACCAGATGTGTGCAACAGGCACCACCAGGTTGATGTGGCCCATACGCTCACGACGTACTTTCTTTTCGGTTACTTCAACACCGCAACGGTCGCACACGATACCTTTGTAACGGATACGTTTGTATTTACCGCAATGGCACTCATAATCCTTAACCGGACCAAAAATACGCTCGCAGAACAAACCATCACGCTCGGGTTTGTAAGTACGGTAGTTAATGGTTTCCGGCTTTAAAACTTCACCGCTTGAACGCTCAAGGATAGACTCTGGAGAGGCTAAACTGATGGTAATGGTGGTAAAGTTACTTTTGATTTTATTATCCTTTTTGTAAGACATATCTCTTTTTTTGTAGGTTAAAGGTGAAAGGCGAAGGGCGAAAGGTTTTCCTTTTCTGCCGATTCCTTCTCCTGTTATCTAATGACTTTTAAAGGGTGAAAGGTAAGGGACATAATCTTTTACCTTTCACCTTTATCCTTTTACCTTATTCTAAGGTGATATCCAAACCTAAGCCGCGTAACTCGTGAACCAATACATTGAATGATTCAGGAACTGATGGCGTTGGCAGGTTTTCACCTTTAACAATAGCCTCATATGTTTTGGCGCGGCCGATAACATCATCCGATTTAACGGTTAATATCTCCTGCAGGATGTTTGATGCACCAAATGCTTCCAGTGCCCAAACCTCCATCTCACCAAAACGCTGGCCACCGAATTGTGCTTTACCGCCCAATGGTTGCTGAGTGATCAATGAGTACGGACCGATTGAACGGGCGTGCATCTTATCATCAACCATGTGACCTAATTTCAGCATGTAGATAATACCTACAGTAGTTTGCTGATCAAAACGATCACCTGTTAAACCATTGTATAAGTAAGTACGGCCTGATTCTGGTAAGTTGGCTTTCTTAATCCACTCTTCCACTTCTTCATGGCTTGCACCGTCGAAGATTGGAGTAGCAAATTTAACACCAAGCTCTTTACCGGCCCAGCCTAATACGGTTTCATAGATCTGGCCCAAGTTCATACGTGAAGGTACACCCAGTGGGTTCAACACAATATCAACCGGTGTTCCGTCTTCAAGGAAAGGCATGTCTTCGTCACGTACAATACGTGCAACGATACCTTTGTTACCGTGACGACCCGCCATTTTATCACCTACTTTAAGCTTACGCTTTTTAGCGATATAAACTTTAGCCATTTGCACGATGCCTGATGGAAGCTCATCACCCACACTGATAGCGAATTTATCACGACGGTAAGCACCCAACTCTTCATTGTACTTAATGTTGAAGTTATGAAGAAGGATCTTGATCTGATCGTTTTTATCGTCATCAGTAGTCCATTTAGTTGGGTTAATGTTATCGTAATTAAGCTCAACTAATATTTTTTGGGTGAATTTAACACCTTTAGGAACCTGTAACTCTTTATAAACGTTATAAACACCTTGCGAAGTTTTACCGTTAACAATCTCAAATAACTTTTCGATCAAGGTATTTTTCAGATCTTTTACAGCTTTATCATGCTTGTTATCCAATTTCTCTAACTGTGCTTTTTCTTCAGCTTTTGAAGTTTTCTTAGCACGAGAGAACAATTTGGTATCAATAACAACACCGGCAATTGACGGCGGGGTTTTCAATGAAGCATCTTTAACGTCGCCGGCTTTATCACCGAAGATAGCGCGTAACAGTTTTTCTTCCGGTGATGGGTCTGACTCACCTTTAGGGGTGATCTTACCAATCAGGATGTCGCCTTCTTTAACCTCGGCACCTACACGGATGATACCGTCTTCGTCAAGGTCTTTAGTAGCTTCTTCTGATACGTTAGGGATATCTGGTGTTAACTCTTCCTCACCACGTTTAGTATCACGAACTTCAAGCTCGAACTCTTCAACGTGGATTGAAGTAAAGATATCTTGTGAAACAACACGCTCAGAGATTACAATCGCATCCTCAAAGTTATATCCCTGCCAAGGCATGAACGCTACTTTAAGGTTACGGCCCAATGCAAGCTCGCCATTCTGGGTAGCGTAACCTTCGCAAAGTACTTCACCTTTTTCAACCCTCTGGCCTTTTTTAACAATAGGCTTAAGGTTCATGGTGGTGCTTTGGTTGGTTTTCTTAAACTTGGTTAATCGGTAGCTTTTGCTATCTCCTTCAAACGAGATCAAACGATCAAGTTCGTTACGGTCATATTTAATACGGATTTCGTTAGCATCAACGTACTCAACCACACCATCGCCTTCGGCGTTGATCAGGGTACGGGAGTCTTTTGCAACACGACCTTCCAAACCAGTACCAACAATTGGCGCTTCAGGGCGCAACAATGGTACGGCCTGGCGTTGCATGTTTGAACCCATCAATGCACGGTTGGCGTCATCATGCTCTAAGAACGGAATCAGCGAAGCCGCAATTGAAGTAATCTGGTTTGGAGCGATGTCCATCAAATCCAGACGCTCTGGCTCGATAACCGGGAAGTCACCTTCGAAACGTGCTTTTACACGTGGCAATTCAAACTCACCTTTGTCATCATATACCGCGTTTGCCTGGCCAATGGTTTTACCGTCTTCATCTTCAGCAGATAAATAGATAACCGGCTCATCAACCATAACTTTACCGTCAACTACACGTTTGTACGGAGTTTCGATAAAGCCTAAGTTGTTGATCTTAGCGTGTACGCAAAGTGATGAAATCAAACCAATGTTCGGACCTTCGGGAGTTTCGATAGTACACAACCTACCGTAGTGGGTATAGTGAACGTCACGAACCTCGAAGCCTGCACGCTCACGCGACAGACCGCCGGGGCCTAAGGCTGACAGACGACGCTTGTGCGTGATCTCTGCCAGTGGATTGGTTTGGTCCATGAACTGTGATAACTGGTTTGTTCCGAAGAACGAGTTGATCACAGATGATAATGTACGTGCGTTGATCAGGTCGGTTGGTGTGAACACCTCGTTGTCACGGATGTTCATACGCTCACGAATGGTACGGGCCATACGTGCCAAACCTACGCCAAACTGAGCATAAAGCTGCTCACCAACGGTACGCACACGACGGTTTGACAAGTGATCGATATCATCCACCTCAGCTTTTGAGTTGATTAATTTGATCAGATATTTAACAATCGCGATGATATCCTGCTTGGTTAAAACTTTAGTTTCTTCCGAAGTGCTCAGTTTCAATTTACGGTTGATGCGGTACCGGCCCACATCACCCAGGTCATATCTTTTATCTGAAAAGAATAAACGATCGATGATACCACGAGCTGTTTCTTCATCAGGTGGTTCAGCGTTACGTAACTGGCGGTAGATATGTTCAACCGCTTCCTTCTCAGAGTTGGAAGTATCTTTCTGTAAGGTATTGTATATAATAGTATAATCACCGCTGGTTGAAGCGTCTTCCTTGTTAAGGATAATGGTTTTAACACCCGAGTCAATGATCATATCAATATGGTCGTCTTCCAGTAAGGTTTCACGCTCAAGGATAATCTCATTACGAGGGATAGAAACTACCTCACCGGTATCTTCATCCACAAAGTCTTCGATCCATGTTTTAAGTACCCTTGCAGCAAGCTTACGGCCAATATATTTCTTAAGGCCTGATTTGCTTACTTTAACCTCGTCGGCCAGTTCAAACAGCTCTAATATATCTTTATCAGAGTCATAACCAATGGCGCGAAGCAACGTAGTAACCGGGAATTTCTTTTTACGGTCAATGTAAGCATACATCACGTTGTTAACGTCTGTAGCAAACTCAATCCATGAACCTTTGAAAGGAATAACACGGGCCGAGTATAATTTTGTACCGTTGGTATGGCGGCTCTGACCAAAGAACACACCTGGCGAACGGTGTAACTGTGATACAATTACACGCTCGGCACCATTAATAACAAATGTACCTTTTGGCGTCATATATGGGATAGTACCCAGGTACACGTCCTGTACAATTGTTTCAAAATCTTCGTGCTCCTCATCATTACATGACAGGCGAAGCTTTGCTTTTAATGGTACGCTGTAAGTTAATCCGCGTTCGATACACTCTTGTATATCATAACGGGGCGGATCAATAAAGTAGTCAAGAAACTCCAGGACAAAGATGTTTCTTGAATCTGAAATAGGAAAGTTTTCGGCAAACACTTTAAACAGCCCTTCTTTATAACGGTTGTCGGAAGTGGTTTCCAATTGAAAAAATTCCTGGAAAGATTGTAACTGAACATCCAGAAAATCAGGGTAATCAAGTACCTTTCTACTGGTTGCAAAGTTTACTCTTTGATTATTATTGTTTGCCAAGGTATTTAAATTTTAGTTATTAATTTTTGTAGATGTGAGACTTGAGACATGAGATCTGAGATATGAAATAGCGATTTGAAAAATCTCAAATCTCATATCTAATATCTCACATCTAATTCAAAACCTTTATAAACAGCAATAGACCCCGACCGTTTATGGTCGGAGTCTTGATGCTATATTTCAGTAGGTTAAATTACTTAACCTCAACTACTGCTCCGGCTTCTTCTAATTGTTTTTTCAAAGATTCAGCTTCTTCTTTAGTTACACCAGTTTTAAGTTCTTTTGGTGCACCGTCAACAAGATCTTTAGCTTCTTTCAAACCAAGGCCAGTTAAGTCTTTTACTAATTTAACAACTGCTAATTTAGCGCCACCTGCTTCTTTCAGGATAACGTCAAATGCAGTTTGCTCAGCAGCAGCTGGAGCAGCATCGCCACCGTCAGCAGCAGGAGCAGCAACTGCTACAGCAGCAGCAGCAGGCTCAATACCATACTCATCTTTTAATATTTGAGCTAATTCGTTTACTTCTTTTACTGTTAAGTTTACCAACTGTTCAGCAAACGCTTTTAAATCCGCCATTTTATTTAAATTTTTACTTTTAATGCTTTTTGTTTGTTATTGTCGAACTTTTGCGAGGCGTTCGTTAACCTCTTTCCTGTAATGTTTTTACAAGGCCTGCAATTGTAGTTCCGCCTGATTGTAGTGCAGAAAGTACGTTTTTGGCAGGTGATTGTAGTAAGCCAACTATCTCGCCGATCAGTTGTTCTTTTGATTTCAGTTTGGTTAAAGTATCTAACTGGTTATCACCTATAAATACTGCCGAATCAATATAAGCTGCTTTTAAAATTGGTTTTTCACCTGTTTTCCTTAATTGTTTGATCAACTTTGCCGGAGCAGTTGCTGACTTTGAGAAAAGGATTGATGATGAACCTTTTAATACATCATATATAGGGCTGAAATCGCCGCCTGCAGCTTCCATAGCTTTTTTGATCAAGCTATTTTTGGTTACCTGCATCGTAATGTCGTTTTCGAAACATTTACGGCGGATGTTGTTGATCTTGGCTACAGTTAAATCAGAGGTATCAGTGATATAAAAATTACCATACTCTTTGATTTGCTCAGTTAGGGCTACAACAAGGTCGTATTTTTCTTCTTTATTCATGATTAGATCCCCGCTACTGATTTAGTTTCAACTGTAATTCCAGGCGACATAGTTGAAGAGATATGAATGCTCTTGAAATATGTTCCTTTTGCTGCAGAAGGTTTTAATTTAGAGATTGTTTGCAATACTTCTAATGCATTCTCATAAATTTTATCTGCAGAGAAAGATGCTTTTCCTATTGAAGTGTGGATGATACCGGTTTTGTCAACCTTGAAATCGATTTTACCACCTTTTACCTCAGTTACAGCTTTACCAACTTCTGGGGTAACTGTACCTGATTTAGGGTTTGGCATAAGGTTACGCGGGCCTAAAATACGACCTAAACGACCTACCTTCGCCATAACACTTGGCATAGTAATGATAATATCAACATCAGTCCATCCGCCTTCAATCTTGGCAATATAATCATCCAAACCTACGTAATCTGCACCTGCGTCTTTAGCTTCTTGTTCCTTATCAGGAGTACAAAGCACTAATACACGTACAGTTTTACCGGTTCCATGAGGTAATGTTGCAATACCACGTACCATTTGATTGGCTTTACGCGGGTCAACACCTAAACGAACGTCTATATCAACTGATGAATCAAATTTAGTAAGGGTTAATTCCTTTACCAATGCAGATGCATCCTGTAATGTGTACGATTTGTTTGCCTCAATTTTGGAGAGTGCCACTTTTTGATTTTTTGTTAATCTTGCCACTGTCTTTAAACTGATTTGTATAAATTAATTAATTCCAGGGAGCTGTACCTGATACGGTAATTCCCATGCTGCGGGCAGTACCTGCCACCATTTTCATGGCCGATTCAACTGTGAATGCATTCAAGTCAACCATTTTATCTTTTGCTATAGTCTCAACCTGTTCCCAGTTAACACTGGCAACTTTTTTACGGTTAGGCTCAGCAGAACCACTCTTTAAACCGGTAGCTTCCAATAACTGGATAGCAACGGGCGGGGTTTTGATGATAAATTCGAATGATTTGTCAACATAAACAGTAATCAAAACAGGCAATACTTTTCCAGCTTTGTCCTGGGTGCGTGCATTAAATTGTTTGCAAAACTCCATGATGTTCACACCTTTTGCACCCAATGCAGGGCCAATTGGTGGTGATGGGTTTGCGGCGCCGCCTTTAACTTGCAGCTTAACCATTGCACCGATCTCTTTTGCCATTTTAATTTACTTTAATTATAAACTCAATGTTAGTAAGTGGAAGCTAAGTAACATTTAAGATTTTTAGATTTGAGTATTGAGATGTGAGATATGAGACTCCCAAGCTAAATACCCGCTTCTTTTTTATATTATTAATTATTCAAGATCGATATAAGAAAAGGGAAACTCTCAAATCTCATATTTAACATCTCAAATCTATTCTTTCTCTACCTGCATGTAATTCAATTCAAGCGGCGTACGGCGCCCGAATATCTTTACCATTACTTTCAGTTTCTTTTTCTCTTCGTTAACCTCTTCAATAACGCCGCTGAAACCGTTGAAAGGTCCGTCCATAACTTTAACGGCCTCACCAACATAATAAGGTACATTCATGGTTTCGCCCTGTGTGCTCATCTCGTCAACCTTACCTAAAATCCGGTTAACTTCTGACTGGCGAAGCGGTATAGCGTTTCCGGCTTTATCGCCCAGAAAACCTATAACACTGTTTATATTTTTAATGATGTGTTCAGTTTCGCCATCTAAAACGGCTTCCATAAGCACATAGCCCGGAAAGTAGTTACGCTCTTTCGCGATCTTCTTTCCATCACGCATCTGATAATACTTCTCGGTAGGTATTAATACCTGTGGTACCAAATGACTAATGCCCAAACGGCTAATTTCGGCATCTATGTATTGTTTAACTTTCTTTTCCTTACCACTAATAGCCCTAACTACATACCATTTCAATTGATCACTCATCTCCGTCTCCCCTGATATTATGTTAGTGATGTGTAAAACAGTTTAAGCAAATAATTAATGATCTGGTCCATACCTAAGATAACCAGCGCAATAATTATAGCGGCAACCAATACCAAAACAGCGCTGCTCTGAAGCTCGCGCCATGTAGGCCAGGTAACCTTTTCGGTTAACTCGATGTATGACTCTTTAATATATTCAGCTACGCCTGCCATTTTTATATTGTGCTTAAGCACGGGAACAAGGATTCGAACCCTGATCAAAGGTTTTGGAGACCTCTATTCTACCGTTGAACTATTCCCGTGTGTTATTTATAATAAGAAAACATAAGTTTGCCGTTAAAGGCTAAACTTATGTTTTCAAATTAACCTTTTTATTGAAATATTATTATTTCAAGATTTCAGTTACCTGACCAGCACCTACGGTACGACCACCTTCACGGATAGCGAAACGTAAGCCTTTTTCCATTGCGATAGCGTTGATCAGTTTTACAGTGATTGTAACGTTATCACCTGGCATAACCATTTCTACACCTGGTTCTAATGAAATCTCACCAGTAACGTCAGTGGTACGGAAATAGAATTGCGGGCGGTATTTGTTGAAGAATGGAGTGTGACGGCCACCTTCTGCTTTTGATAATACGTAAACTTCTGCTTTGAAATCGGTGTGAGGAGTTACTGAACCTGGTTTGCAGATAACCATACCACGACGGATATCAGTTTTCTCAATACCACGTAACAATAAACCTACGTTGTCACCAGCTTCACCACGGTCAAGGATTTTGCGGAACATCTCAACACCAGTTACGGTTGATTTCAAGTTCTCAGCACCCATACCCAGGATATCAACAGGCTCACCAGAGTTGATTACACCACGCTCAATACGACCGGTAGCAACAGTACCACGACCAGTGATTGAGAACACGTCTTCAACAGGCATCAAGAAAGGAAGATCTGTCAAACGTGGAGGGATTGGGATGTAGCTATCTACAGCATCCATCAACTCCATGATTTTACCAACCCAGGTAGGATCGCCGTTAAGGCCACCTAATGCAGAACCCTGGATAACTGGAATATCATCACCTGGGAATTCGTAGAACGATAATAATTCACGAACTTCCATTTCTACTAACTCTAATAATTCCGGATCATCAACCATGTCAACTTTGTTCATGAAAACAACAAGTGCAGGTACACCTACCTGACGAGCTAACAGGATGTGCTCACGAGTTTGTGGCATCGGACCATCAGTTGCAGCAACTACGATGATTGCACCGTCCATTTGCGCAGCACCAGTAACCATGTTTTTCACATAATCCGCGTGACCTGGACAGTCAACGTGTGCATAGTGACGGTTAGCTGTTGAATATTCAACGTGGGCAGTGTTGATGGTAATACCACGTTCTTTTTCTTCAGGAGCCGAGTCAATTGAATCAAATGAACGAGCTTCTGATAAACCTGCATCAGCCAAAACTTTAGTAATAGCTGCGGTAAGGGTTGTTTTACCGTGGTCAACGTGACCGATTGTACCGATGTTTAAGTGCGGCTTACTGCGGTCAAACTTTTCTTTTGCCATGATCTATAAATTATTTTTGTAGGTTAATTTTAACTTTAATGTATGTTTTATAACACCGAGCCAACAACGGGATTTGAACCCGTGACCTCTTCCTTACCAAGGAAGTGCTCTACCACTGAGCTACGTCGGCTTATTTTTTGATTTCGGATTTCGGATGTTCGATGCCGGATTTATTCCTTTCTCTACTTGCCTTACCCGGCATCTAATTTTTTGCTTAGTTCAATTCGGAAATTTCAAATCCGACATCACCGAGCGGAAGACGAGGTTCGAACTCGCGACCTATAGCTTGGAAGGCTATCGCTCTACCAACTGAGCTACTTCCGCTTATTCAGCTTTCGGTTTGCAGTTTTCAATTAGCAGCTTAACCGCTCAATGACACCCATTCCTCAAACCCTTTTAATCAAGTTAGCAGTTTATAGTTCGGTTAACAAAACTGCTAACTGCGAACTACAAACTGCTTACTTGATAAGTGGGGGGAGAAGGATTCGAACCTTCGTAGCCGAAGCAACGGATTTACAGTCCGTCCCATTTGACCGCTCTGGTATCCCCCCGGTAGTTGTTTCCGGATTTGCGATATCCAAAATTGAAGCTAAATACCTCAATCCGAAAAAAACTGAGCCTCCTATCGGGATCGAACCAATGACCTACTGATTACAAGTCAGTTGCTCTACCAGCTGAGCTAAGGAGGCTTATATTTATTTTGCCTTTACATTATCTAAACGCGGTGTTGCTTTCGATAACGGAGCGCAAAAGTAATAAGCTTTTTGATATTTTAAAGAACTATTTTAACTTTTTTTCGAGGCGTTAAATACCTCCCCGAAAGGGACTGCAAATCTACAAAAAATAACGCCACGTCAAAATTTTTTATCAAAAAAAATCGGCAGGCTAAAAACCTGCCGATTTACGCTTAAAACAAGCCTTTTTATAATATTAAAAACCCTCCTCAACTGCCGTTAAAACAGCTTTTTTTGCTGTAGCATCAGCAAGGGCTTTCTTTTGTTTATGCTTTTCAATTTGCTTCCTCAGGCTTTCAACCGCCAGGTCGGTAGCTTCCTCAAAACTCTTACACTTCTCTTTTGCAAATATTTGATTTCCGGGTAGCAATAATTTGATCTCCGT
Source organism: Mucilaginibacter rubeus (assembly GCF_014643835.1). Taxonomy (GTDB): domain Bacteria; phylum Bacteroidota; class Bacteroidia; order Sphingobacteriales; family Sphingobacteriaceae; genus Mucilaginibacter; species Mucilaginibacter rubeus. The sequence goes on from NZ_BMKD01000004.1 coordinate 177,619, forward strand.
TATCTTATTACATTCATCTTCCACATTCTCAAGCTTTAAGTAAACTTCACCGCTAATAATATGGTCATAAAACGTATCAAGCTTATCAGCTTTTTTCTGAATAAAATCTAAAAGTTTCTTGTCTGCGGTGAAATGAATTGACTGCACTGTAATTTTCATGTTTCCTCCTTTTTAAGCCTTTGGATGGGCGAGTTTATAAATAGATTTTAGTCTTTCAACTGAATTGTGCGTGTAAATTTGGGTTGCGCTCAGGTTGGCGTGTCCCAAAAGCTCCTTAATTGAATTTAAATCGGCCCCGTTATTTAGCATAGTGGTTGCAAAGGTGTGCCTGAGCACATGTGGGCTCCGTTTATTTTGGGTTGATATGTTAGACAGATATTTTTGCACTATTAAATAAATCAATTTCGGATAAGCATCGGCTCCTTTATTTGTAACGATTAATGTGAAGGAATTGTTATCAAAATTTTGATTTTTCTTTACCTCCAGATATTCGGGCAGCAGGGCCTTCAGCTCATTATTAATAGGGATAATGCGCTCTTTGTTACGCTTACCCAGTACCTTTACCACTCCCCCCTCAAAGCTAATATCCTGTTGCTTAATACCTAACAGTTCGGCAAGGCGCATGCCGGTGCCAAACAACAGCTCAATAACAAGCTTATCGCGCAGGCCCGGAAAATCATTTGTAAAAATGTCATCACTATCTAACATTTTTGTGAGGCGCGTATCTTCAACCACTACGGGCAACGTTTTAGCAACTTTTTGCGACCGTACCCTTGATACCGGGTTGGTTTCAACAATACCTTCCTGCAATAAAAATTTGAAGTATTTGCGTAGCGTGGCCATTTTACGGTTAACCGAACGGCCGGTAAGTTTTTGATCAATAAGCTCAACCATCCAGTTACGGATGTCATGGTAGCTTACCTGCGATGGATGGGTAATAACCGGCTCAGGTGCGGGATCGGCACCGCCGGGATTGTTTAAAAAGCGCATAAACTGATCCAGATCAGACTGATATGCGGAAACAGTATGCACTGAATACCGCTTTTCGTACTTGATGTACTGGATAAAACGCTCTAAAAACATAAAAAACTATTTATACATCCGGGATTATGAATGTACAAATAGTTTTAATATAGTGTCAAGAAATTAATTAATTCTTTTCAACAAAAAAGAATTAAACAGTTTCCTGGTTTAAAGTCTGTTTGTAGATAGCATGTTTAACAACATGACGACGGGTTACAGATTTTTTTTCGAAAGCCTGACGACTGCGTAGTTCTCTTAAAACACCTGTTTTTTCGAATTTCTTTTTGAAGCGTTTCAATGCTTTGTCTAATGATTCGCCGTCTTTTACGTTAATAATGATCATAATTCCTAAAATACCTCCTTTCAAGGGAGGGCAAAGATAATCACAATGTTTTGAATATCAAATAGAGAGCGGGAATTATTTTTTGATTTGAAGATTACAACGATTGAAGTATGATTGCACCGATGGTATGATGAATTAAAGTACTATATCTTTTAATATAAAAACTACTTATCTAACTTTCTTAACAAACTTTACCCTCACATTCTTTTAATAGGACATTTGTAATAAATATATTGTAATATCAATCTAAATAGAATGAATTTCAACGACTACTTTCTTCATGACGCAACAGTTTTAAAGGTTATCGAATATCCAGAAACTCAAACATTCGACTTTCATATTAACTACCCTATAAATTGGGAAGAGAATATTTTTGAACCTAAGATTATAAGATTTAACAATGTTACTTTGTACCACCGCAATGAGATAAGATTTAATGGTCTTCCCACTATACTTAAAGTTGACATTATAAACGAGCATAAAATAGCGTTGATCACCAATTCAGGTGAAAGAATAATTGAATTTGAAACCTGGGTATTGATATAGATAAATCCTCCATAAACAACAAAGGCCGCCAATGGCAGCCTTTGTTGTTCTCATAACCTATAAGCAATAATTATTGTTTATCCCAATAAACCCTTGTATTAAGCGCATCCGGACCTTGACGGGCAATTACAGCATTGTAATTCGCAGTGTTAAGATCACTTTCTGTTTGTGGATATTGTTGCCTACGTGGAATTTTCTGGCCTGGGCTTAATGAACCCGGAACCGGATCAAGTAATTTAGGCAAGCCAGTACGGCGATATTCTGCCCATGACTCCCAACCGTTACCTAAGAAACCTGCAATCCATTTTTGGGTCATGATTTGATCCATAGCTGTTGCAGCCGAAAATTGAACCGATGCCTGTGCAAGATAAGCAGTTTCATTGGTAAGGCTAACGCCATTTTGCTCCAGCGACGCAGCTATACCTTTTTTATAGTAGTCTGCAGCAACTCCATCGCCACCAGCTATCCAGCCAAGATGAGCGGCTTCGGCCTGTGTAAACATAATTTGGGCATATGATGTCCAAACAGTTGGCGAAGCTTGACCAGAAACAGCTATACCTATTAATGATACGTTACCCGGTTTAGAACGTGTACCCTGATTGTAATCGCCTAAAGCATCACCATATGTACCATAGGGTAAACCTACATAAGTACCTGAGGCAGTCGGTGCCGCGTAAACAGTCAACCTCGGATCATGAAGATTAGTTAGAGTATTAACAACTAAACTACTTACCGCGTAATCGTAACGGTTACGGTAGTTATTGTAGTATGGATTTTCGTTAGTTTGAGCTGCCAGATACGCATACACAGCATTATCACTGTTTGAGTTCATTAAACCACCAGCAACGGCTTTAGCATACTCATTTTTGCCGGTAGTCGGATCAACTTTCGAAAGCCTTAAAGCCATAATTGCATGCAATGAATTGGCCCAATGTTTCCATTTGGTAACATTACCTCCAAATAATATATCTTGCTGAGCCGGGAAAGATGCACCACCATCAAACTGTGCCTGCGCTTCGTCAAGCTCTTTCATTAAAGCTGTATACACATCTTTTTGAGCGTCAAAAGCCGGCGAAAAATTAGCCTTACCATTCAAAGCTTGTGAGTAGGGTATATCGCCCCATCTATCAGTAATTGTCAAATAGATAAAGGCAGTAAGAATCCTGGCTGTAGCTATTTGATTATTAGTAGATCCATATCTTTTAACAATCTCCTGATCCTTTTTAGAAGGATCGGTATTAACTTCAATAATTGTTTTTAAATCTTTTAGCGGACCTGTATAATACCCCTGATAATCATATTGCTTTAATGAAAATAATGATTCATTGGTATAAAAGGTTTCTGCCAGGTATTGTGAATATAATTCGCCTGTAAACGAGTTAATGTTCGTTGTAGCACCTCCCCCATTTACACCGCCAAGGTATTGAATGGCACTGGACAATAAAAAACCTGGCAGCGCAACTGGCGATTGATTAGGGTTAACATTCACGTCGCCCCCGGTTTTACATGAGGCAAGGATAATTATACCCACCCCAACTATATATTTACTAATATTAGATAATCTTTTCATGATTTGTGCGCTAATTAGAACGTCAACTTGATATTAAACCCTAAATTCCTTGTGTTTGGTAACTGACCACCTTCATAGAAAGAAGTTTGCAATTGAGACGGATCTACACCTTTAAGTTTAGAATAGATCATCCACGGGTTTTGAGAAGTTATGCCAAAATAAGCCGTTTGGAACGGTAGCTTGCCCAACATCTTCTTGGGGAATGAATAACCTACGCTAACCTCCCTTAATTTTATATAAGAAGCATCATAGGTCCATTTTTCCCAGATTTGGCTGTATGACTGCTCATACAATGTACGGGTATCAACATAGGTAGTATTAGGTGAGCCATCTTCATGAACACCCGCTACTAAGACACCGCCGCCATCGGCAACATCGTTACGCTTTGGATTGCCTTTAGCATTGTTGCCTACAGTTTCGATCCCTAAGCCAGAACCGTTCAGGTTTTGCTGCGTAACCGATACAAATTTGCCGCCCTTTTGGAAATCAAGAGAGAACGCGAGTATAAAATTCTTATAGTTAAAAGAGTTGGTAAAACCACCAGTGTAACTTGGCAGCATGCTTCCTAAATTAACAGTATTGTTTACAATAGGTAAGCCGTCATCACCAACTACTATGTTACCATTTTTATCGCGGGTAAAACCTGAGCCTATGATTTGACCATAAGATTTACCTACGATGCCGTTAATGCCAAAGCTTGGTGAACCGACAAAGCCAAAGCTTTGGGTACCCGCAGCCTGGTTACCACCCGAGGCGGTATAGCCACCTAAACCATCAGGAGTAACTTTCAGGTTGTTAAGACCGGGGTACAGTGATATAACTTTATTTCTGTTAAATGAAATATTGAAATCAGCATTCCAGGTAAATTCTTTCGATTTAATTGGTGTACCACCAAGAGTTATCTCGATACCATCGTTCCTGATTTGACCAGCGTTAATTACGGCTGTAGAGTAGCCAGAAGTCCCATTTACAGGAAGTGGCAGGATCTGGTCTTTTTGAGTACGCGTATAGTAGTTGAAATCAAACCTTACCCGGTCTTTGATGAAATGCAACTCGGTACCAATTTCATATGATGTAGAGAGCGATGGTTTCAGGCCGGGATTAGGTAACGTATTGGGCACAGTTTGAATTGCCGCGTTACCTGCTTTAGTTGGCCCGTATGGCGTAGTAGTTAAATTATACGTTTGATAAATTGAATAAATAGGTGCGTCTGAACCTAATTTCGCAGCAGAAAGCCTTAATTTACCAAATGTAAGGATATCATTTTTGGGCATCAGTTCGGTAAATACAAATGAACCTGACAAACCACCGTACCAATATGAGTTGTTATTTATTGGTAAAGTTGATGAAATATCGTTACGCGCGTTGAAATCAAGATATAAAAAATCTTTATATCCAAATGAAGTAAAACCGTAATAGCTGTTTACCCTTGATAACGCTTTGTAGCTAAATGATGTAGGGGCATTCAACGAGTTTGTAAGGGTATACAAGTCAGGGATAGAAAGACCGCCATTTGTATTACCTGAAGTATAAAGGTAGCGATCCTGACGTGTTTCGGCATATAAGCCCGCTTTTACAGAAAGGTCTTTAAAATTGTGGCTATATGCTAAGTTAGCAACATAGTTATTCTCTTTGTAAGTATACTGGCTCTGAGAATATGAATCGGTATTAATAGTACCTGAACCTACGCGTGAGTTATCGTCGCGGTTTAATAAGTCTTCTCTGGCAATTAACGACAAAGAGAGATCTTTAGTAAACTGATAAGTAGCGGTTAAGTTACCAAATACACGATTATTATTTGACTGTGAGGTATTCACATAAGACTCAGTGTACGGGTTATCCCAGTAATGTGGCGTTAAGTCGTCCGGACTGGTAATGTTCCATGAAGTGTAAGTACCATCCGCCCTTTTATAATTTTTAAGTTTGTTAATTTCAACATCTCTGTGGAACCACTGGCTAAATGAACCTGCAGTTTGTGTACCGTAACCTTCCTGAGGTATGTTGTTTGAATTGATTTGGGAAAAATTGAAGTTAGCGCTTACTGTTAATTTCTTGGTTAACTTAAGCTCGCCATTTAAACCAACATTGTTACGTTTTTGATTACTATTTGGAGTAATCCCTGTACGATCTATGTTCGTGTATGATACCCTGAAGTTGTAATTATCAGCAGCTTTTGAAAACGCTGCATTGGTATTGTAGGTTACGCCTGTACGATAAAAATCACGTACGTTATTTGGCTGCGGAACAAACGGCTTTAACTTACCAAAATCGGGATTTGACGGATCCCAAAAATACCATGGAGCGTACAGGGTACCATCCATTTTAGGTCCCCAGCTTTCGTCAACTCCGTAATCATAAATTTTTACGCCGTTAAACTTGGCAAATGATGCAGGAGAACCATTATCAGGATCATAAGTATAAGTATCCCATTTGGTGCTTGTTCCACCACCATATTCATTTTGGTACTCAGGTAATTGATAAACTTTTTCAAAAGTTGTTGATTGGTTTAATGACACTCCAATACCTTTATCAACGCCCTTCTTCAGTGTCACAACAACGGCGCCTTCAGATGCCCTCTGGCCGTAAAGCGCCGTAGCAGCAGGACCTTTAAGTACTGTCAATGATTCGATATCATCATTATTAATTGCATTAGGATCGGTAACGACACCGTTAACAATATAAATTGGATTTGCTCCCGATAATGAGTTGATACCACGGATGCGGATAGTTGACGTACCAAACTTTGCACCCGAACCGCCTAAAACCTGTACGCCTGCAATTTTACCTGCAAGGGCGGTGTTAAGGTCAGATTGCTTGGTTACTGTAAGGTCGTCGCCTTTTACCTGCTGAGCAGCGTAGCCCAGTGATTTTTGCTGCCTTGAGATACCTAACGCGGTTACGATTACCTCGTTAAGGCCGCGGGCTGATGCTTCCAAAACCACTTTTAGGTTTGCTGAAGCGCCTACAGGTACATCTTGGGTAGCATAACCGATAAAACTAAATGATAGAACCGCGTTGTTTGGAACGCTGAGTGAAAATTTACCGTCGACGGTAGTTTGGGTACCGGTAGTTGTCCCTTTTATTTTCACGGATACACCCGGCAGGGGAAGGCCGTCCTCCTTGGCCGTTACCGTACCGGTAACAGTGTGATTTTGCGCAAAAAGCTGTGTTACAGCAAATACGAAACTGCACAAAATTAGTAGTAGTCGTTTTTTCATAGAAAAAATTTAGCTAATAGTTAAGGAAGCAAACTTAATAGCCAATGATAAAATAAAACAAATAATAAATGTAATATTTCTTTTACATGAATTTTTTTAACCACAGTGAAGGTTTTAGGAAATTATCAACAAGAAATTACCTTTGCTGTCGTTAATACCATATGGCCGTTAGATCCGGCCGGTAACAAGTCAGTTAATATTGTTAATTATAAGTTAGGAAAATGCGCGAGGCATTTTCCTAACTTGTTTTACAAGCTCTTGTAAATCAAAACACAATAAAGTTAACTGTTACGAGAAATCCAAAAGAAAAACTACAACTCACAGTTCCTTAAAACCTCTTTTTACAACAATAAATTGCACCATGTATAGCCCGTTGAAAAAGGCATGGCAGGAAGGAAAAAGCTTAATTTTTTCATACTTTTCGGCGAGAAATGGCCACGTAACAATATATTTACATGGTTTATTACAGAATATAGCTCATCAATCACTGCACTAAATGACTCAGGAGTGACAGAAAAAGGGCGTCACACTTCAAAAATTATTCAAAAATGGTTTAGAACATTTTGTTTAAAAAGCATATCAGTCCTTGTCTTCTTCCCCAATGGAGAGGGTGGGGGTGATGAGGCGACCTACCTTTACAAATCTCTCAAATACGGTTTCGGTATGTGGTGCGTCGGCAAGTTCATCTGTCAAATCCTGTCCGGCCCAGTGCTCATAATGTTTCCCGTTTCGCCATAATCGGCTTTCAGTTACATCATAAATATCACCTTTATAGGCAACCCAGATCCGGGGTTTATCCTGACCGTTGCATAAGGCCAGCTGTGATTTGGTATATGTCGGCAACTCACTCATCGGCTTAACCTCTGTTGTTTAAAATATTCAAAGAACCCAATGTTCATGAGCAGTAAAGCCATCAGGTAAAAATGATCCTCAAATGGGATAGTGCCAACCCGCTTTCCCAGGTTTTCGGCATTGTTGTATAACACTATTGGGACAGAGGTTAATATGCCGTTTACTATATAAAATGGTAAAAGTGCTACAATATAAGCCAGGTAATAACGATTAACCCAATCGGCCTTAAAAACGTATTGAATCAACACCACAAGCAGTAGCAATAAGCCAAACGTAACCGCGGTATAAAGCCGGTCGTGATAAAATATCAGCATCAGGATACTCAGTAATATTACCATACTGCTTATAATACCGGTAAGCCTGAAAGGCATCAGCCATTTAACATAGTGATTAAGACAGGCGTAAATAAATATACAGGCAAACGGTACCGTTAAAAAGAATAGTATTTCCTCTAAAGGCAAACCAAAAAACTTAACGCCAATGATGTATGCCGAATTGAACGACCAAACACCCCTGACGGTAAAAAGCACATCCCAAAACAAAAAAAACAAACCAGTAACGGCCATGCCGGGCCATATAAATTTCCAGCTTTTGTAAAACCGCACCCTTTTATCAAACGAAAGCACAACGGGAAAAAATACCGTTAGCAGGTTGATCAGTAAATAGGTGTATCTCACGTAAGTTCGGTTAAGTGTTTATTGAGCGCCTGGCTTTGGGCAGGAGTACATCTTTTTGAATGAAGAAGGAATTTGATAATCTGGATGGTCAATTCCTTATCGGCCGAGCCATAATTCTTTTTACCCAGTTGGGCTATGATATCGTCGGTATCCGCCGCGAGGTCTTTATTAAAACCTAAAATGGAAGGCACGTTGTGTTCAACAGAAAAGCGCATGAACCTGATCTCGATATTATGCGGATCGTCAATTAATGCCTGCTTAAATACCTTTTCCGATCTGTTAAGATATTTCAGTTTCAAATATGGGTTCCAGGCATGCTTGGCTTTTAAGGCAAGCAGGCCGCCTATGAAACCATTCACTATACCACTCTTTTCTTTGATACTATTAAGATTATTATACAACGAATCGGTGGTTTTGCTTTTATCAATAGCAATAAGCATTTGCTTACGCAGTACTTTCAGATTAGGCTCTTCGGCATTAGCGGTTTGCAACTTGAATACAACTGCCAATATACTGGCTACAAAAAAGATCTTCCTTAACATTAAATAACATTTAACTTTTGCTGCAGAACAGCTTTGATGTACAAACTCATTTTACGCGCATCAGAAACCCTGATGCGTTTTTGCAGTATTACGTTGGCAGGCGTGTAACTTATTTTTTTAAACAACTGCAGGTAGTAAATATAGGCAATATAAACCCCAAGCCTCGTACCAGCGGGCAGGCATTTTATTCCCTCAAATGCTTCGTCAAAATCGTGTTTAATTTCCGCCTCAATGGCAAGCTTATCATGCTCGGTAAAATTATTGAAATCAATCCCCGGAAAGTATGTACGCCCGCGTTCTGTATAATCTGCCTTAACATCCCGCAAAAAATTGATCTTTTGGAAAGCGGCCCCCAGGCTTCGGGCCTTGGGTACAAGAGCCTCGTAAAGACTATCATCATTGGTAAAAACACGCAGGCACATCATGCCGATAACTTCTGCCGAACCATAAATATAAGTTTGGTAGCTGCCCTTATCATAGGCTTTGTGATCCAGGTCCATTTCCATTGATCTCAGAAAAGCCCTGATCAATTCATGATCGATCTTAAACCGGTTAACTACCTGTTGAAAAGAATGAATTACGGGATTAGTGCTGATCCTTTCTCTGATAGCCTTGAAAGTCTCTTCCTCAAACCTGCTGATCAGTTGCTGCTGGTTATACCCGTGAAAGGTATCTACAATTTCATCGGCGTAACGTACAAAGCCGTAGATAGCATAAATGGGATAACGAAAACTTTTATCGAAAGTTTTAATGCCGAGACTAAAGGAAGTGCTATATTTTTTAGTTATCAGTTTACTGCATTCAAGACAAGTTTCATCGTACAGGCTCATCATCGGCACTCGCGTGGTCATTTTTTCAAAAGTACAAATTCAAAGCGGTATTGTTTTTTATAGGCCTAAAACATTTTGCTTATCTTGGGCTTCACATTAAACATGAGCAGCAAGCATATTATTGTTATTGGTTCGGGCTTTGCTGGTTTATCGGCGGCCTGTGTTTTGGCTAAAGAAGGCTATAAAGTTACCATATTGGAAAAAAACGACCAGCCCGGCGGCCGTGCCAGGGTCTGGGAGCAGGATGGTTTCAGGTTTGATATGGGGCCAAGCTGGTACTGGATGCCCGACGTATTTGAAAACTTTTTTGCACTGTTCGGCAAAAAAACTTCCGATTATTACCAATTAAAAAGATTGGATCCCGGCTACCGTATTTATTACAGCAAAAATGAAATATTTGATGTCCCCGCAGACATGATTGAGCTTGAAGCCCTGTTTGAACAAACCGAACCTGGCAGTAGTAAAGCATTACAGGATTTCTTAAACCAGGCGGCATATAAATATAAAGTAGGCATGGGTGAGTACGTTTTCCGCCCCTCCCATTCCATCACCGAATTTATCGACTTTAACCTGATCAAAAAAAGCTTCAGCATGCAGCTGCTTACCAGTATGAGCAGCCATGTAAGCAAATATTTTAAAAACCCCAAACTAATTAAATTACTGGAGTTCCCCGTGTTATTTTTAGGAGCCACCCCGCAAAATACCCCGGCCATGTATAGCATGATGAACTATGCCGACCTTGCCCTGGGCACCTGGTATCCCATGGGTGGTATGAACGAAATAGTAAAAGCTATGGTAAGCCTGGCTACCGAACTGGGAGTTGAGATCAGGCTCAATACAGAGGTTACAAAAATCAATATACAGGATAAACAGGTTGATAAAATCCAAACCAATAACGGCGTATTCACCGCCGATATGGTAATTGCAGGGGCAGATTATCAACACGTTGACCAGCATTTAATCGAGAAACCACATCGTAATTATACTACTAAATACTGGGATAACCGGACGATGTCGCCATCGAGCTTATTGTTCTATATCGGCACTAATAAAAAAGTGCCGTACATACAGCATCATAATCTATTTTTTGACGAAGATTTTGAGTTGCATGCCAAAGAGATCTATACTACGCCACAATGGCCTACCAGCCCGTTGTTTTATGTTTGCTGTAGTTCAAAAACCGATAGCACGGTTGCCCCGGAAGGCGGCGAGAACCTGTTTTTCCTGATGCCGATAGCGCCGGGCTTAAATGATGACGAAACCATCCGCGAAAAATATTTTAACCTGATGATGGACAGGTTTGCTCACATTACCGGGCACGATATCAGGAGTTCGATTGTGGCGAAACGAAGCTATGCGCTTAATGATTTCAAAGTAGATTATCATTCATTTAAAGGCAATGCTTATGGGTTGGCAAATACACTTCCCCAAACCGCTTTTTTTAAACCCGCCATGCGGGCAAAACATATCAACAACCTGTTGTATACCGGCCAGCTCACTGTACCCGGGCCTGGTGTACCACCGGCAATTATCTCGGGGCAGGTGGTAGCGAAGGAAGCAATGAAGAAGTTGGCGTAGTAGCTTTAACAGCGATGTCGTAAACATGACGTAAACAAGTCGGCAGTTAATATCTTTAGGCTGTTATACTTTTGTTCAGCAAAATATATCAATATGAAAACCTATAACCCCGGAAAAAAGATTAAAGAATTGCGCAACCGTAAAGGATTAAGCCAGGAAGAATTGGCTGAACAGGCCCAACTAAGTTTAAGAACCGTACAACGAATAGAAAACGATGAAACAGACGCAAGGGGCGATACACTTAAAAGACTGGCAGCCGCGCTAAATATTACGCCCGAAGATTTAACAGAAATAAATGCCGAGCCAACGGAGATCTTGAGTAATGATAACCGAAACTTCTTGTTGCAATTCAATTTATCAGCCTTAAGTTTTATCATATTCCCATTATTAGGAATAGCATTGCCACTTGCCCTGTGGTTGTCTAACAGAAAAACATTAACCGATATCGATAAACCTTGCAAGCGGCTTATCAACTTTCAAATTTCGTGGTGCTTGTTTATCGCAGTAACGACAATCATCCTTATTAATAACGATTTTTTTCATATTCCATCTATACTAAATTTGGGCGCCGGCGAACTTTTACTTTTAGGTTTTCCGTTGTTTTATGCTATAAACTTTATTTATATCGTTTTCAACAGCGTACTGGTATATAACACCCGGCAAATATTTTATCAGCCAGCTGTACCTTTTTTAAGATAACACAAACCCGTTAATAACCCGAGCTAAAACAAGAAACCCGCCTCATGGGCGGGTTTCCTATTTATATATATGATGGAGTTTAATTGAACATTAATTCTCTGCGTAAACGGGTTTGGCGATGCCGTTATCATATGCCTTAAGGTTTTTCTTGAGCAGCTTGCGTGCTACGTGTATGCGGGTTTTTACCGTACCGATCGGGATATCCAGGTGATCGGCAATTTCATGGTATTTATGGCCTTCAAAATACATAGTGAAGGGTACATAATAATCTTCGGGCAGCCTGTCTAAAGCTTTTTTAATATCATCCATAACAAATTTGGCTTCGCCCTGGTTTTTGGTTGAACTGAATACCAGGTTGGGCGACGATATTTCATCACTCTTGGTAACGAAAGTGCTCATTTTAACAAAACGGCGATAGTTGTTGATGAATGTGTTTTTCATGATGGTATATAACCATCCTTTTAAATTGGTGCCTTCCTTAAACTTGTTGTAGTAAGTTATGGCCTTCAACATTGTATCCTGGACAAGGTCGTTAGCATCGTCTGCGTCGTGCGTGAAATGTAAAGCGTATGATCTTAAAGAAGTCGCCTGACGTAGTACAAGGGTGTTAAACTCAATCTTTGTCATTTTGTTAAAGTTTTGTGTTAACAATTAGACAAGCATGATGCCATTAAGCCAAAGTGTGTAGTAAAAAGTCCACATTTAAACATCGGTATTGAAACTTACCCATTGTGTAACATTCACACATTGATAACAAATACCATACTGAAAAACAGGACGTTATGAATTTCAACATTCGAGAATCAAACTTATTCAGGGAACATTTGTAACAGGAATGTTATTCAGAAGAAATTTTATTAAAAATGAAAATTCACTTTAAATAAACTTATTTAACTAATAATATTAACCTCACGTTGTAGTGTAACGCCAAATTTAGTGTACACACTGTCTATGATTTGCGACGAAAAGTTATACACTTCCTGCCCCGTAGCACCTCCGTGGTTCACCAAAACCAGGGCCTGGTTTTTCCATGTTCCTGTGTGGCCAACGGTTTTTCCTTTCCATCCACATTGTTCAATGAGCCATCCGGCAGCCAGTTTTACGCCGCCATCAGCAGCAGGATAGTTTACCACATCAGGAAATTTAGCTTGCACCACAGCAAATTCTTCGGCACTGATCACCGGATTTTTAAAGAAACTGCCCGCGTTTCCTATAGTTGACGGATCGGGTAATTTGGATACCCGGATATGCGCCACTACCTGCGATACATCTTTAATAGTAGGGTTTGAGATACCCCTGTTTTGTAATTCTTGCTCAATAGCCCCATATCTGGTGTTAATGCTTGCCACCAGCGATAAGTGGAACTTTACAGACACTATAATATACTGTCCCCTCAGCTCGGCTTTAAAAATGCTTTCGCGGTAACCAAATTTACAATCCTCTTTACTGAAAGTTCTGAATGTTCCTGTCGCTATTTCAAAAGCGCAGCAACTTTGAAATACATCTTTAAGCTCAACGCCATAGGCGCCTATATTTTGTATAGGCGATGCCCCTACCGAACCCGGGATCAGGCTCAGGTTTTCGATACCTGCATAGTCATGGGCAACGCAATAATTAACCAAGTCATTCCATACCTCGCCACCACCTGCTTCTACATAAACGTCATCATGGCTGATGCGGTGTTCTATTCCGCGGATATTCATACGGATTACCAGTCCGTCAAAATCATTAACCATGAGCATATTGCTGCCGCCACCGAGTATTAGTCGCTCTGTTTGCTGCCACTGCGGGTCGGCAAACAATTCTGTTAGTTCGGTTTCATGGGCTATCTCTACAAAATAACGGGCGCTGGTATCAATACCGAAAGTGTTAAAATTTTTGAGGGATACGTTTTCTTGTATTTGCAGCATGTTTTTTTGATGTCGGATTTGAGATATTTGATTTCGGAGTTTTTATTTTCCGAATCTATTGAGTACAAAAGTAACCAAAAGATAGCGATTTTGCCTGAACCGGGATTTGGTGGATTTTGTCTGAACTCGAATTTGTAGAATAAAAGAATTAACAGAATGCCCGGCAAATTCGAGAAATTCTCAAAATTTGTTTAATTCGAGTTCAGAAAAAAATAACCAACCACCCACCTAATCAAACCAATCAACCACCCTCCTCTTCCCCAACCGTTAAAATTGTTAAATAATTTCAAAACTATTTGCAAATACGAAATCTATCGTAGATATTTGTACGAAGAAATTCGTAATATAGAAACAGATGGAAATTAAACCAACAGAAAGCGAACTCGAAATTTTACAGGTGATCTGGAAAAAGGGCCAGTGCACCGTACGTGAAGTTCACGAGGAGCTTGCTAAAAACAAGGATGCCGGCTACACCACTACTTTAAAATTGATGCAGATTATGCATGATAAGGGAATGGTTGAGCGCGACACCACTTCAAAAACCCATGTTTACAAGGCTTTATTCACAATGGAGCAGGCCCAAAGCAACGCTCTGGATAAAATCTTGTCTACTGTATTTAAAGGCTCCACTTCCGATTTGGTGATCCAGGCGCTTGGCCAGCACCGCGCATCAAAAGACGAGATTGACGCTATTAAAAATTTTTTGAATCAATTTGATCAGGATAAAAAATAAACGTGATGGAAAATTTATTCTATAATATAAGCCAAGTGTTGGGCGTAACTATTCTGCAATCGTTATGGCAGGGTTTGTTAGTATGGTTTGCCTTAAGGTTAGTGTTTATTTGCAGGCCGCAGTTATCGGCCATTAAAAAGCACAATTTGGCCATGGGCGCCATCCTTGCCATAAGCGCCTGGTTTATATACACGTTTATCCATCAGTTCAGGCTGCACGAGTGGATCAATTATACATCCGCCAATGCACCATCTTTATTACCACGTTTCTACCTTCCGCTGCATGAAGTAGCATTCAAACCGCAAAGCAATTATTACGAATACGTTATAAAAGGCTATCTGCCTTATATATCAGCCCTTTACTTTGCTGGTTTGGTATTTAACCTGCTTAAAGTTAGCTTAAGCTGGCAAAGGATCAGCCTGATAAAACGTACCATGGTACCCGCCGACAGGCTGCAGGACTTTGCCGATGAGCTTTGCCAAAAGCTGGGCATTACTAAAAATGTGTGGGTAAACTTTAGCCGTATGGTTGATGCCCCTTGTATGATAGGCTTTTTAAGCCCCATTATTTTGTTGCCGATAACCCTTACTACATACTTATCGGCTACCGAGGTTGAAGCCATTTTACTGCACGAGCTATCGCACATTAAACGTAACGATTACCTGCTGAACCTGATGCAGCAATTTATTTCCATACTGTTATTCTTTAATCCCTTTGCCCAATTAATTAATCGAATCATTAACCAGGAGCGCGAAAACAGCTGCGATGACCTTGTTGTGCAAACAACACAGCAACCCTTGATCTATGCACACGCGCTTTTGAAGCTTGAGCAAACCAGGCAGCAGCATTTACTGCTGGCCCTGGCTGCTAATGGCAAAAAATATCATTTATTAAACAGAATTGAACGCATTATGAAAACAAAGAAACCTATAGGCAATATCCGCCACCTGCTTGTGGCCATTGCTATAATGACTGCCGGCGTTAGCAGCATTGCCTGGCTAAACCCCACTATAAAAGATGGCAAGCTAACCGTTAAAAAGGTTACTGCCCCTGCCGCCTTACACGCCATATTTGTGGAAGATACCATACGTAAGGCTGCTCCTAAAACTAAAAAGCCCGTAACCTATAAAAAGAAAACCCAGGCCGAAATAGTTAGAGCTAAACAACGCCATGATAATTTTGACTATAGCGGCTTTAACGACCCCGATCTTGAAAAACTCAGCGCCGAAGTAAACAAACAAGGCGAGCTGATTGGTAAATACTACAACAGCAATGATTTCAAAAAGCAACAGGAAATGCTTGAAGCTAAAAGCAAAGCCCTGCAGGCCTATTATAATACTGAAGGCATGGAAAAAATGAAACTGGAAATGCAAAAAATGGGCGAAGATTTTCAAAAGGAATATGGCGAAACTTCCGAATCTAAAAAAACCAGTGAACAGATGGGTGAGATAGGCCGCAAGATCGGTGCTTATTACAGCAGTCCTGAGTTTAAAAAAATGAACGAAGAGCTGGAGAAAAAGTATGGCATTCCGCATAACCGCGGCTATAATAGCTATAATGACGATAGAGACCCTAATTACAAAAAGTACCAGGACGAGCTGCAAAGCAAGATCCCGGCCGACGTAAAAGAGCAAACAGAGCTACTGAAAACGCTGGGCCAAAAAATCCGCAGCCGCTATGATTCGCCGGAGTTTATTGCTAAAAGAAACCGCATGCAGGCCATGGGCGATAGCATCAGGATGGCCTACAACAATCCCGATATGAAAAAACTACAGGAGGATATGAGGGATATTGGCCGGCAAATGCGTAGCTTCCAGGATAGCCCTGAAATTAGAGCGGCACAACAACGGCTTAAAGAAGCCAGCAAAAAACTGCGGGACTATATGAAAAGCCCGGCGTTTAAACAAAAAATGAAACTTTACCGCGATAAAATGGACAAAGACTTTGATTATAAATTTGATACCGACGATAAAGAGGAAATCAAAGCCGATAGCGCTACAAATTGATACTAAGTCAGAAGTCTTAAGTCGGGAGTCTTAAGTCTCAAGTCCAGCTTCGACTTTGAACTTTGGACTTAAGACTTTTGACTCACCCCAACTGAGACTAAATAAATTAGCAATTAGCATTAAAAATATTTTTTAAAGAACCTTAATTTGTAATTTAGTGTCCTCAATAAAATGAGGACACTTTTTTTATGCTTCAAAAGCTAACCATTAATAATTACGCGCTTATCGATAACCTGGAGATAGGTTTTGATAGCGGCCTGAACATATTAACCGGCGAAACCGGTGCAGGTAAATCGATCATATTGGGTGCCCTTTCACTTATTTTAGGACAGCGGGCCGAAAGTAAATACTTTTTCAACCAGCAGAAAAAATGCGTTATTGAGGGCACTTTCAAAATCAGCGGCTTTCATTTGGCCGATTTCTTTGAAGAAAACGATCTCGATTACGAAACGGAGACCGTGCTGCGCCGGGAGATCTCGGCCGATGGCAAATCTCGTGCTTTTGTGAACGATACCCCGGTTAACCTCTCAGCCCTGAAACAGTTGGGCGAAAAACTGATAGATATCCACTCGCAGCACGCTACATTGGAAATTAATGACCCGGATTTTCAATTGTTAGTAGTTGATTCGGTTGCGCGTCATTCAGATTTACTGTTTGATTATCAAACAAAATTCCGGGCCTATAAAAAATCATTGAGTAAGCTTAACCAATTGATTGCCGAAAGCGACAAGGCAAAAGCCGATCTGGATTATTTCCAGTTTCAGTTTGATGAGTTGGAAAAAGGTGCATTGGTTGCCGATGAACAGGAACATCTGGAACAGGAGCTCAACACCCTTAATAATGCAGAAGAAATTAAACGCAGCCTTTTAGGCGCTAATTATCTTTTACAGGACGGCGAGGCTGCCGCATTGATCCAGTTAAAAGAAGCTGGACAGGCTTTAGGTTCGATAGAAAAATACAATCCTGCTGTTGCCGAATTACATCAGCGTATCAATAGCATTATTATTGAACTTAAAGATATCGCCGCCGAAATTGAAGGCATCGAGCAGCATACTTTTATTGACGAAGCCCGTGCCGAAGAGGTGAACAACCGGTTAAGCATGATCTACAATCTGCAAAAAAAGCATCGGGTAAATACCATCGCCGAGCTATTGCAGATTCAGGAAGAATTATCAGACAAAGTGCAGCAAGCCCTTTTTGGTGACGAAGCTATCGAAAAACTGCAAAAACAAATTGCCGCCGATAAAGCCGAACTTGAAAAGCTGGCGACGCAGTTATCAGTCAACCGCAAAAAAGCTATCCCGGATATTGAGAAGCAGGTGTTGGCAACGCTGGCCGAAATGGGGATGGGAAACTCGAGTTTGAAGATTGAGCAGACGCCCCCCCCGCCCCCTAAAGGGGGAGCTACCGAGCAAGCTCCCTTACTTACTGCTACGGGGATCGACAACATTAAATTTTTGTTTTCGGCTAATAAGGGACATGCTTTGGCCGAGATGAGCAAAGTCGCCTCGGGTGGTGAGCTTTCGAGACTGATGCTGAGCATTAAATCTATCGTAGCGCAATACACAGCCCTGCCTACCATTATTTTTGATGAGATAGATACAGGCGTATCGGGCGAAGTTGCCAACAAGGTTGGGCAGATCATGGAGCGCTTAGCCCAAAACCTGCAGGTAATTACCATTACCCATTTGCCGCAAATTGCCAGCAAGGGCCAAAGCCATTATTTTGTTTATAAGGATGACAGCGAGGCGGCTACTTTTACCCGCATTAAACAGCTGAATAATGATGAACGGGTATTGGAAATTGCCAAAATGCTAAGCGGGGATAAGCCGGGTGAGAGTGCTTTGCAAAATGCGAGGGAACTGTTGAGCGTTTAGTCAAGTGATTACATATAACCTAAACCGTGATGAGAACATTTTTATGCGCGATACTGCTGCTGGTTTCGATCAATTTATCGGCTCAAAAAAGCAAACCCGATACGGTTATTAAGCGTGACACTATTAACCTGCGTGGGTATATTTACGACAGCATGGGTAAACCCATCAGGCACATCGGTATACAATCAACAAACACCTGGATGGAAGCACCTTCATGGCACGTGGGCACTATGACCGATACTACCGGTTATTTTGAATTAAAAGGGGCAAAGTTTAATGATACTCTAACTTTTGAAGAAAGTGTGTTATATAATGCCGTCCCGGTTTATAATAAAGGTAGCAGGTATATGATCATTTACCTGGCTTCGTTACCTCCGATAGATATAACTGCTCAAAACCCTATAGCTATTACCGCTGTTCGTAAACACAAAAAAGTGACACCGATATTTAACGTAACTTACAGTACAGCTAATATTGATAAATTTAGCTTTCAAGCACCCCCAAAATTTGAAGGCGGAAACGGGCACTTTACTGAACTGATAAAACAGCAGCTACATTACCCACCCAAAGCTATTGACAATAATATTGAGGGTACTGTAACCGTAGCTTTCCAGGTTGAAAGAGACGGCTTCCCTGTTAAATTTAAAGTATTGAAAGGTATAGGTTACGGCTGCGAGGAAGTGCTGATCAACATTATCAAATCCCTCCCCCACTGGCGACCGGCGATTGAAAATGGGAGACCGGTGGCGGTGCCTCAAACTGTTTCGGTTGAATTTAAACTAACTGATAAATAATTATAACTTTGCTTCAATTATAAAAACTTAACAAATGGCTTATAATTTATTAAAAGGTAAAAAAGGCATCATTTTCGGTGCACTAAATGAGCAATCAATAGCCTGGAAGGTAGCACAGCGTGCCGTACAGGAAGGTGCTGAAATTGTATTATCAAACGCCCCTATTGCTTTACGCATGGGCGAACTCAATAAACTGGCCGAAGAATGTAACGCGCCGGTTATTGGTGCCGATGTTACCAATGGCGATGATATCAAT
Organism: Mucilaginibacter rubeus; assembly: GCF_014643835.1. GTDB lineage: Bacteria > Bacteroidota > Bacteroidia > Sphingobacteriales > Sphingobacteriaceae > Mucilaginibacter > Mucilaginibacter rubeus. The sequence goes on from NZ_BMKD01000004.1 coordinate 197,073, forward strand.
AACCTGTTCACCAAAACCATGGAGCATTTTGGCGGCAAGGTTGACTTCATCCTGCACTCAATAGGCATGAGCGTTAACGTACGCAAAAACATCCCTTACTTTGAAAACAATTACGATTTTACCCATAAAGGGTTTGATATATCTGCATTAAGCCTTCACCGCATTTTGCAGGCTGCCATGAAACATGATGCCATTAATGAATGGGGATCGGTATTGGCTTTAAGCTATATCGCCGCTCAGCGTTATTTCCCTGGCTACAATGACATGGCCGATAACAAAGCAGTATTAGAAAGCATTGCCCGTAACTTTGGTTATGAGTACGGCATGGCTAAAAAAGTACGTGTTAATACCATCTCTCAGTCGCCAACCCGTACAACCGCAGGTTCGGGCGTAAAAGGCTTCGACGGCTTTATTGAGTTTGCCGAAAAAATGAGCCCGCTGGGTAATGCTGATGCTGATCAGTGCGCTGATTACTGCGTTACTATGTTTAGCGATTTAACCAAAATGGTTACCATGCAAAACCTTTTCCATGACGGTGGTTTTTCTTACACTGGCGTAACCCAGGCGGTTATTGACCAGATGGGGAAATAATTTCAAATGTTCTTAAACAAAAAGGAGCGTTGCGTTTGCAAGGCTCCTTTTTGTTTTGAGTTAGATTGGATTACGGCACCAATACTATTTTCACTTTTCGGGGATCTGGTTTAGCTGGCACTGTACCATCAGCATTTTGAGCATCTATGTATAACACACCATTGCCATACTCAGCTCTAAATGTTACACCTCCATACACATTAGGCAATTGCTCATACGTCCCATTGTTATCCAGGTATACCAAAACAGCGCCATGCTTATCATAATAATCTGTAATTTCAGGAACATTTAAAGTTGATGTATATCCACCAACGTCACTATTAGCAACAAAAGCTGGTAGGGTATCAAAAATAGTGGTAGCACTCGGGCTGGTAGTTACATATTCCTTTTTACACGATGTTGCAGCAAGTACTATAGTGCAGCAAATTAAAGTCAAGATTTTTTTCATAAAGTATTGCGTTAATTATATAACTGTTTGAACAAAAAATTGTTCAAAGGTTTAAACGTTTTTTAAATTATTTTATTTCGGATCATCGTTTCTGAAGATTTTTTATGCGGCTATATCGATTAACTAATGTTTTAGTTTAACTTTAACTATGCGTAAGTCCTTATTGCTTTTATTGTTACTGATACCTGCGTACTGTATGGCCCAGGTAAAAATTACCGGCAAAGTAATTAACATGACCGATACCAGGCCTGTGCCCAATGCCAGTGTGTTTTTAAACAATGCCCAGGTAGGCAACAAAACGGCTGATGACGGTACTTTCATCCTGAGCAACGTAAAGCCCGGCAAGTATGATTTCATTATATCTATAGTAGGTTATGAAACCTACACTTATAGTTTGCAGGCGGGCAGTACCAATATCAACCTGGGTACCATCAGCATTATCCCCAAAACTTTTCAGTTAAATGAAGTAAAGATCAGGCCTGATCCTAACCGTGAAAAATACTATGCTATTTTCAGGCAGCAATTTTTAGGCTATTCGGACAATGCCGCCAAATGTAAAATCCTGAACTCAGATGTGCTTGATTTTGATTATGATGACATCACCTATGTACTAAAAGCTTCTTCGCATGATTTCTTAGAGATTGAAAACAAGGCTCTCGGCTATAGGATAAAGTACAAACTAACCAACTTCAATTACAACCCGGCAAAAGCTATGTTGTATTATGAGGGAATCTCCAACTTCGAAGACCTGAAGGGAACCGAAAAACAAAAGCGTAAATGGCGTAAAGAACGACAATCAGCGTACCTTGGTTCATATATGCATTTCTATCGGTCGGCTATAAAAGATAGTCTCACACAAGAAAACTTTGTTGTGATGCGCCTGATCCGTAAACCCAATCCAAATTACCACGGTGGCCTCAATAATAAATACCTGCAAAGTCTTGTCAATAAACCCTTAGACAGGGCCGACTTTTTCAAGCTAACAGACCAGGAAGGCTTATTTGCTATAGGATTTACCGATTGCCTGTATGTTATGTATACTAAAAAAGGCCAAGCCCCTTCAGATAATACCGTACAGGCTTTTAATATGCCTAACAATGCCACAACCATTATTTCTTTCGATGAGCCATATGCCTTTTTTGATAACAATGGTATTGTAGCTAACCCTCATTCGGTAATCTATGAAGGTGACTGGGGCATAAGTCGCGTTGCCGAAATGTTACCGGTTGATTATGAGCAGGTGGTGGAAAAAAAGTAAGTCTGAATCAGAATTTTCAGAATTAAAGGATTTACAGAATATTGTCTGAACTCGGATTAAACGGATTGAGTGAATTATCAGAATGAAAAGGCAATTAAATAAATTCTTAAAATTCAAAAAATACGAGTTCAGACAAAAATCCGATTAATCCCAAAAATCCACTAAAATCCTGGTTCAGACAGCAAACAAAACCCCGTTCCGAAAAATCGAAACGGGGTTTTAATATTACTTACAGTATTGCAAATTACTTTTGCTCTTCCTGCTCTGGTTTTTTGCTTTCGCCTTTACGGTCGGTGATTTTGATCTCTTTGGTTTCAGTATCAAAATCAACCACCATCACGTCACCTTCGGCCAATTCACCTTTAAGGATCTCTTCGGCAATTGGATCTTCCAGATATTTCTGGATGGCGCGTTTAAGCGGCCTTGCACCAAATTGCGAGTCATAACCTTTATCGGCAATAAACTCTTTGGCAGCTTCGGTAAGCTCGATTTTGAAACCTAAGCCATTTACACGGCTAAACAGGTAGGCAAGCTCGATATCGATGATCCTGAAGATCTCTTCTTTACCTAATGAGTTAAATACGATAACATCATCAATACGGTTCAGGAACTCAGGGGCAAATGCACGTTTCAATGCATTCTCAATAACACCGCGTGAATGGCTTTCGGCCTGTAAAGTTTTAGCATTAGTGCTGAAACCTACGCCCTGGCCAAAGTCTTTCAACTGACGGGCACCGATGTTTGATGTCATGATGATGATCGTATTCCTGAAATCAACCTTACGGCCTAATGAATCGGTCAACTGACCTTCATCCAAAACCTGCAACAGGATATTGAATACATCAGGGTGAGCTTTTTCAATCTCATCCAGTAATACTACAGCATATGGCTTACGTCGTACTTTTTCAGTTAACTGACCGCCTTCTTCATAACCTACGTAGCCCGGAGGCGCACCCACTAAACGGGATACCGCAAATTTCTCCATGTACTCGCTCATATCAATCTGGATCAGGGCATCTTCAGTGTCAAACATAAAGCGGGCAAGCTCTTTAGCAAGCTCGGTTTTACCAACACCTGTAGGACCCAGGAAGATGAATGAACCAATAGGCTTTTTAGGATCTTTCAAACCTGCACGCGTACGTTGTATAGCACGGGTTAGCTTTTTGATAGCCTCATCCTGACCAATGATCTTGCTGGCAACAGTATCGCTCATGTGCAACAGCTTCTGACTGTCGGCCTGGCCTACACGTTGTACAGGGATACCGGTCATCATTGATACAACTTCGGCAACGTTGTCTTCAGTTACAGTATAGCGTTTTGATTTTGTTTCGGCTTCCCAAACAGCTTTTGCCTGGTCAAGTTCAACTAACAAATTCTTCTCAGTATCACGTAACTGCGCAGCTTCCTCGTATTTCTGACTGCGAACAACTTTGTTTTTCTCAATCTTGATCTGTTCTATCTTCTGTTCAATATCTAAAATGTTTTGAGGCACGTGGATATTGGTTAAGTGAACACGTGAACCTGCTTCATCAAGCGCGTCGATAGCCTTGTCCGGTAAAAACCTGTCGGTAATATAACGGGTGGTTAAGTTAACGCAAGCGTTGATTGCTTCAGGAGTATAAGTAACACCGTGGTGCTCTTCATATTTATCCTTAATGCGGTTCAGTATTTCAATAGTTTCAGTCGGTGTAGCCGGCTCAACCATTACCTTTTGGAAACGACGGTCCAAAGCACCATCTTTTTCAATGTACTGGCGGTATTCATCTAAAGTTGTTGCGCCAATGCATTGTATCTCTCCCCTCGCCAAAGCTGGTTTAAACATATTTGACGCATCAAGCGAACCTGAAGCACCACCAGCGCCTACTATAGTATGGATCTCGTCAATAAATAAAATTACATCAGGTGATTTTTCCAGTTCGTTCATTACCGCTTTCATACGCTCTTCAAACTGGCCGCGGTATTTGGTACCGGCAACCAATGAGGCTAAATCAAGTGTAACTACACGCTTATTGAACAATACACGTGATACTTTACGCTGAACAATGCGTAATGCAAGCCCTTCGGCAATGGCCGATTTACCTACACCCGGCTCACCTATTAATATAGGGTTGTTCTTTTTACGGCGCGACAGAATTTGTGATACCCTTTCGATCTCTTTTTCACGACCGACAATAGGGTCAAGCTTGCCATCTTCGGCGGCGCGGGTTAAATCGCGGCCGAAGTTATCAAGTACCGGTGTTTTTGATTTAATGTCGGATACTTTTTTAGGCTGGCTAAATGACTCTTCTTCTTTAAAGTCGTCATCGCCGCCTGTAGGTGATCCCGGCATTTCGTCAGTAACATCGTTTTTATGCGATTCAACTTCACCTTTAAATACTTCATAGTTCACATTGAACTGTACAAGTATTTGTGAGGCGATGTTGTCCTCATCGCGAAGGATAGACAGCAGCAGGTGCTCTGTACCAATCACATCGCTTTTAAATATTTTGGCTTCCAGATAAGTTATCTTCAATACCTTCTCGGCCTGTTTTGTTAACGGGATGCTGCCGATATGTACGTTTGTTCCAATAGTTCCCTTTACTGCATCCTCAACGGCGCGGCGAAGTTTTGCGGTATCAACGTTCAATCCCTTCAGCAATTTAATTGCTACACCATCCCCATCGCGGATAAGCCCAAGCAAAAGATGTTCTGTACCAATATAGTCATGCCCAAGGCGTAATGCCTCTTCCCTACTATATTGAATAACATCCTTTACCCTCGGCGAAAATTTAGCTTCCATATATACCTTTCTAATTATTGAACGCCCTAATGTATAAATTATGTTTTTACAAATTACGACGCCTGTTTACTTTCATCAACAATATTGCCAACATTTAATGCTTTGCAGAAACAGACATTGTAATGATACGCAATGTATCAAAGTTTGGCATCAATCAACAGTTTTTATCTGAAAAGCCCGCTAACAAGCATTTTTTTTACAATATACGAACGAAACTTACCTGTTTGATATAAATATCCTAAAAAAGTTTAAACAAATTTCAAATATTTAATAACATTTCCACCTTTTACGGCATTTCGTCATAAACATGACAATTAGGCATTAGCCAGCAGGTATCGTCATATAACTTATATACGGGAAACCCTCGGTGATGGTTGTGCGCTTCGCTTAAGATTCAATTAAATTTAAATTAACATTATAACTCAAAAAACAACTTAAAATTACTACCCCCTAATCATTAATCTACAACCTCCGTTTCATCTATTTTAGCCATATTTGAATTTCTATTTATTGATCCAATTATAATGGCAGACGAAAAGATAATTTTTTCAATGGCCGGGGTGAGCAAAGTTTATCCCCCGCAAAAAACAGTATTAAAAAACATATACCTGTCGTTTTTTTACGGCGCTAAAATTGGCGTTATCGGCTTAAATGGTTCCGGTAAATCGTCATTGCTCAAAATTATTGCAGGCATTGATAAAACCAATATAGGCGAGGTGGTATTTTCGCCGGGCTATACCGTTGGCTACCTGAGCCAGGAACCGGAACTTGATCCTGAAAAAACCGTGCGCGAAATAGTTGAAGAAGGTGTTTCTGAAACTACTGCCTTATTAAAGGAGTACGAAGAGATCAACGAAAAATTCGGTCTTCCGGAATATTATGAAGATGCCGATGCCATGGAGAAACTCATGAACCGCCAGGGCGAATTACAGGATAAAATTGATGCGGTAAACGCGTGGGAGCTGGATAGCAAACTGGAACGCGCCATGGATGCCCTGCGCTGTCCTGAACCGGACACCAAAATTTCGGTACTATCAGGAGGCGAGCGCCGCCGCGTAGCTTTATGTCGCCTTTTATTAAAGGAGCCGGATGTATTGTTGCTCGATGAGCCTACCAACCACCTGGATGCCGAATCTATTGATTGGCTGGAGCAACATTTACAACAATATAAAGGAACAGTTATCGCTGTAACGCACGACAGATACTTCCTTGACAACGTTGCCGGCTGGATCCTCGAACTCGACCGTGGAGAAGGAATCCCATGGAAAGGAAATTATTCCTCATGGCTGGATCAAAAAGCCAAGCGTTTGGCCCAGGAAGAGAAGAGCGAGAGCAAACGCCAGAAAACCCTGGAACGCGAGCTGGAGTGGGTACGCATGGGCCCGAAAGGTCGCCACGCCAAGTCAAAAGCCCGTTTAGGCAATTACGAAAAACTGGCATCTGAGGAAACCAAAGAACGCGAAGAAAAACTGGAGCTGTTCATTCCGCCGGGCCCGCGTTTAGGTAACGTAGTAATTGAAGCCAATGGCGTAAGCAAATCATATGGCGATAAATTATTGTTCGATAACCTGAGCTTCTCCTTGCCTCCTGCCGGTATAGTTGGCATCATTGGCCCTAACGGCGCGGGTAAAACTACACTGTTCCGTTTAATCACCGGACAAGATCAGCCGGATGCCGGTACCTTCCGTGTGGGCGAAACCGTAGCCTTGGGTTATGTAGACCAGATGCATGACGATCTCGACCCTAACAAATCTGTTTGGGAAAACGTAACCGGCGGTTTGGAAACTATTATGGTAGGTAACCGTCCGTTAAATTCAAGGGCATACGTATCCAAGTTTAACTTTAACGGTGCCGATCAGCAGAAAAAAGTGGGTGTACTATCGGGCGGCGAGCGTAACCGTGTGCACTTATCTATCACCCTCAAAAAAGGATCGAACGTATTGCTGCTGGATGAGCCTACTAACGATATTGACGTAAATACTTTACGTGCACTGGAAGAAGCCCTGGAAAACTTTGGCGGCTGCGCTGTAGTGATCAGTCACGACCGCTGGTTCCTCGACCGTATTTGTACCCATATCCTGGCCTTTGAAGGCAACTCGCAGGTTTACTTTTTTGAAGGAAACTATTCTGATTATGAAGAGAACAGGAAGAAACGTTTGGGCGATGTTGCTCCGAAAAGGATCAAGTATAAGAAGTTGACAGCGTAAGTCCGTATAAAGGCCGTATCTAAAAACAAGTGATGCGGCCTTTTTTTATAGTTTAACTGAGTTCTTTAACACGCGATCTAAATAAAATGGAAAAGCTCGAATACCTATTAAATAAATACGAGTGTGAACGGAGGTCAAAACCTTTGGAACAGAATATTTTAAACGCTCTTCCTTTTCAACTACCTGAAGACTATAAATATTACCTCGAAAATTACGGACCGTTTGGGGAGTTTATTGGCGAAAACTTTGTGCGCCTATGGCCAGGCGAAGAACTTGCAGAAGCAAACGATGGTTATGAATTTCCTGAATACAGGCCTGGTATATTAGGTATTGGCACCAACGGTGGAGGCGAATTCATTGGCATCCAATTTAGAAAAGATGGAACTCATCGTATTATTCTTTCAGATTTTCTTAATGACGAAGAAAAGTACTTTATTGAAATCGGCACATCTTTTTCAGATATGCTTATTCGATTGGATAATGGCAAAGATTGGTTTGAATAAAATAAAATCCAAAATCTGCCGTGGGTTTAGCGATAGCGTAACCCGTGGTAAAACACGCATAAAGCTTTCAGCTTTATCACTGAAGCTGAAAGCTTAAGCAATGCCCACTCCGGGTTACGCTATCGCTAAACCCGAAGTAGTTTTGAATTTAACAAAAAATGCCATCCTAACCGGATGGCATTTTTATAGCTATTGAAATAAAATCTTACTTTATCCCGTAATGATCATTCATCAATTTCTCAAACAACCCACCCGGCAATATCGCTTTTAGCGTAGGCACAATAGTTTGGCCAACCTGCCCAACCAGGTAACGATGTTTAGGGCTTGACGAAGCTACTATCGAAACCAGCTTTTTAGCTAATGATTCAGGGCTTGGGGCAATGCTTTCGTCTTTTTCCATAGCGGCAACGGCGGCATTGTATTCAGTTTCAAGCTTATCATTTTTGATAGGAAATTTAACCTTAGCGCGGTTCTGGCTAAAATCCGATTTAAAATCACCCGGATTAAGCAGAGTTACTTTAACACCTGTATTACGCAGTTCCATCCTTAAACTTTGCGAGTAGCCTTCAATAGCATATTTTGAGGCGCTGTACATACCCTGGTATGGCAAACCGAATAAACCAGCTAACGAGCTGATATTTACAATAAGTCCCTGACCTTTTTCGATCATACCCGGCAATACTGCCGAACTAACACGGATCACACCAAAAAAGTTAACCTCAAACTGTTGCTTCGCACTTTCAACCGGCATAGCATAAGCCGGACCAGTTACACCATTGCCGGCATTGTTCACCAATACGTCGATTTTGCCTTCGACCTTAATAATGGTGTCGATTGCTGCCTTTACCGAAGCATCGTCGGTAACATCAAGTTGAACAGGTTTAAACGATACAGATTTCATGCGGTCGAGGTTACGTGATGAGCCGTAAACCGTATGGCCTGCCGCTTGCAGTGCACTGGCACAAGCTAAGCCAATACCAGAAGATGCTCCTGTTACTAATATTACCTTTTTCATTGTTTGTAAGGGTGAGTTTGTTTTATTGTTTATTGGTTTGATGATGCCGTTTTTTGGCAACGTAAAGATGTGAATTTATCATGCAGCAAAGCAAGGGGATAGATTAAAAATAATGTTATCTACACAAAAAATTCATGATGGGAGAAGGAGGTTAAAACACATATCGTCATGCTGAACTTGTTTCAGCACCCCACGTGTTAAGCCGCCTTGCTAAGCAATTGCCGACCTTGCTTATGGGATGCTGAAACAAGTTACCCATGACGGTTGGGGATCTATCCTTCCTTTATCCCCTCTTCACCCGGCGCATGGATCTGTTGCAGGGATAGCGGGATCAGTTTCTTAGTCTTGAGATAAGTAATGCCCACAATAAGCATAGTCATGCTGCCGCCAAATAACACCGACGGAACAGTGCCTAACAATTGCGCTGCCGTGCCCGATTCAAAAGCGCCGATCTCGTTAGATGAGCCGATAAACATCTGGTTCACGGCCGATACCCTGCCACGCATATGATCAGGTGTCAAAAGCTGCATCAGCGTACCTCGGATAATAACACTGATGCTATCAAAAGCACCTTCGGTAAATATAAACAACAGCGACAAATAAAAATTAGTAGATAAACCGAAGCATATGATAGACAAGCCAAAACCTGTTACCGCAATAAGCAGGTTACGCCATGGTTTTCCCATTGGCGAAAAACGCGTCATCACCAGCATGGTCAATACTGCACCTAATGATGACATGGCCCTCATGATACCCAATCCTTCGGCGCCTACTTTTAATATTTCGTTGGCAAAAACCGGCAGTAAAGCCACAGCACCACCAAAAAACACCGAGAACAGGTCAAGGCTCATGGCGCCGATCATCATTTTGTTTCCAAACACAAAATGAATCCCTTCCGAAAGGCTTTTCCAGATACTTTCTTTAGGAACATATTGCGCCGGATATTGACGCAGCATGTATACCAATACCAGTGATACTAATAATAAAAATAGGATACAGCTAAACGTAGCGGTAATACCACTTAAGCCCGGTATTACTTTATCCGCATAACCGTATATTAAACCACCTGCTGCCGGGCCCAAAATAGATGCAACTTGCCAGCTGCTACTGCTCCAGGTACTGCCATTTGGATACAATTCTTTTGGGATACTGTTAGCGTAAATGGTGAATGTTGCCGGGCCATAAAAGGCTCGCGCCACACCATTACAAAATATCATAGCGTACATAATAGGTACAATCCAACCAGTATGAATAATACCGCTCATGCTTTTGAGTGTTACGGTAAACATCACCAGGGATGTCAGTAACACTCCACTAAAGATCAGCAAAAGCATTTTTCGCTTTTCAGATTTATCGGCGATATAGCCGCCGTACAAAGCAATACCAATAGCCGGAATAGCCTCGCACAAGCCAATAAGGCCGAGGGCTATTTTACTATGGGTGATACTATAGATATAAAAGCCGAGGACTACGGCCTGCATGGAATATGCAAAGGTGAAACAAAAACGCATGCCTATGTAAGATCTGAAATCTTTATAACGCAATGCTGCAAAGGAGTCTACTTTCCGGGGTTTACTATCGCCTTCTTCGGTCACTATTTATTAATTTTTAGATGTGCCGCAAAGGTAGCTATTTTTTTGAACCTTGATTTTTAGGATTAGAAGATTACCATGAATTTTATGCATGGTACCACATCAGGATCATCCTTTAATCCTAAAAATCATGGTTCGGTTCCTTACAATCCGTGCTGATCTATCAAATAAATTAACGCTGCCATACCAGCCGCGCCAAGTTCCAGCTCACGTTTGTTTACGTTTTCAAAAACGTCTTTAGCAGTATGGTGCAAGTCGAAATATCGTTGTGAATCCGGGCGGAAGCCAATCAATACTACTCCCGGTACCGTTTCTTTCATCGGCTCAATATCCGTACCCGCCCCTCCGATTGTTAACTTGTCAACATCGTATGGCTCCAGGATTGATTTGAAGTTATCATTCACTTTTTTGATAAAATCTTTTGATACATCGGCAAAGCTGAACCCGCGAGGCGTAAAGCCACCTTCGTCGGTTTCAATAGCGGCAATGTGTTGCTCCTTATTTTGGGCGGCCAGTTCGGCATATTTAGTGCCGCCTTTATGACCGTTCTCCTCGTTCATGAAAAGCACGGCGCGTACCGAGTTTTTAGGTTTATAACCTACTGACTTAAAAATGCGCAATACTTCAACCGACTGCATTACGCCGGTACCGTCGTCATGTGCACCTTCGGCCAAATCCCATGAATCCAGGTGGCCGCCAACGGTAATAAATTTATTAGGATTTTCAGAACCGGTAATTTCGCCTATAACGTTATATGATTTCACATCAGGCAGTAACTCGCAATTTTGCTTAAAGTAAAATTTTGCCGCCGGGAATTTCCTCAACTTAAGCATAGCGCTTAACTTATTGGCTGCTTTTGTAGAGATGGCCGCAGCTGGAATCATTTTACTGCCCGGGGCAGCAAGGGTAGCGCCGGTATGCGGATAATCATCGATGATTTCAGTGAGCGAACGTACGATTACACCGGCTGCACCAAGTTTGGCGGCTACGGCCGGTCCCATAAAACGCTGATCGCCTGCTGTGCCGTAGGCCATACCTGTTTCAATAAAACGCGGATCGAATGCTCGGTTAAAGAAAACGATCTTTCCTTTCACCACACTCTCGCCAAGCCCCTCAAGTTCTTTTATGCTTTTAACCTCTATAACATTAGCTGTAATACCCGCTTTAGGCGTTGCTATCGACATACCCAGGGCAACAATTGGTACCGGGATGCGGGTTTTACCATCAATAATAGCGGCCTCTTCTTTCGCACCGCGCACCCAATGTGGCACCATTACTTCCTGCAGGTAAACTTTATCGAAACCATAACCATCCATCAGTTTTTTACTCCAGTCGACAGCCTTTTGAGCATTGCCAGAACCGCTGAGGCGCTGACCTATATTTTTACACAGGTAATGGAGATTTTCATAACACTGGCCATTAACCAATGCTTCGTCATACATTTTGCGGATAGTTAAAGAGTCCTGTGCCTCAACTTGTGTACACAGCAATGCAGCAACAGAAAATAATAAAGTAAATTTCTTCATATATAAATAGTAAGATCAGTTTTAACAAATGTACTATTTGACAGCTAAAGGAGGAAGGGTTACGGGCATTATACTAAATTAAAAAAGACCTCATTGCGAGGTACGAAGCAATCCCAAACTTTACCCGGCGAACCTGCACAGCTACTCTACACACCGGGGATTGCTTCGTTCCTCGCAATGACGCGGGATTATTCTGTAGTATTCCTGGCTTACGATATCTTATCCCAACTCAACCCTGCGTTCTTTACTTCAAAGGCATGATGCAAAATCTGGTTTTCGGGATGAGCCAGCTGCGGGTCTTTTTCAAATATGGCTTCAACACACTTGCGCACCTTAAAAAGCAGCTCCTGGTCGGTGGCCAGGTTGGCCAGCTTCAAATCTACCACGCCGCTTTGCTGGGTACCTTCTATATTGCCCGGTCCCCGCAACTGCAGGTCTATCTCCGAAATTTCAAAGCCATTGTTGGTTTTTACCATGGTATCCAAACGAATCTTGCCGTCGTGACTCAATTTATGACTGCTCATCAAAATACAATAGGATTGCTCGGCCCCGCGTCCTACCCTCCCCCTCAGTTGGTGCAATTGCGACAGGCCAAAACGCTCGGCATTTTCAATGATCATCACCGAAGCATTCGGTACGTTTACCCCTACTTCTATTACGGTAGTGGCCACCATGATCTGCGTTTCTCCTTTAATAAAACGCTGCATTTCAAAATCTTTCTCGGCAGGCTTCATTTTGCCGTGTACAATGCTAAGCCGGTAATCAGGCAGCGGAAACTCGCGCGACATGGCTTCGATGCCGTCCTGTAGGTTTTTAAGGTCGAGCTTTTCACTTTCCTGGATCAGCGGATATACTACATAGACCTGCCTGCCCAATGCTATCTCCCGTTTCATAAAACCAAACATCCGTAAGCGCTGATTTTCATAAAAATGAACCGTTTGGATAGGTTTACGACCAGCCGGCAACTGGTCAATCACTGACACATCCAGGTCACCATATAATGTCATGGCAAGTGTACGGGGGATAGGTGTAGCCGTCATCACCAATATATGCGGCGGAACAGCATTTTTTCGCCAAAGTTTAGCCCGCTGCTCAACCCCAAAGCGATGCTGTTCATCAATTACCACAAAGCCCAGGTTTTTAAACTGTACTTTATCTTCAATAAGGGCATGGGTACCAACCAATATTTTAAGCGTACCTTCTTCAAGCTTTTGATGCAACACTTTACGCTCCTTTTGCCTGGTTGAACCGGTTAATAACGCTACTTCAATAAAATCATCGCCCACCAGGCTTTTAATGGTTTGATAATGCTGGTTGGCCAATATCTCGGTAGGCGCCATGATACAGGTTTGAAAACCGTTATCAATAGCTATTAACATGCTCATCAGCGCTACTACTGTTTTACCGCTGCCCACATCACCCTGAAGCAGACGATTCATTTGTATGCCTCGCTGGGTATCCTGCCTAATCTCCTTCAATACCCGCTTCTGCGGATCGGTCAAAGTAAAAGGCAGCTTGTGATGATAAAACTCATTAAAATAATGACCAACTTTATCAAATACATTCCCTTTAAACTTTTGCGTATGAAGCAGTTTATTTTTAAGTAGTTTAAGCTGGAGCAGAAACAACTCTTCAAACTTCAAACGGTGTAATGCTTCATTAAGAAATGTAGCATCAGCCGGGAAATGAATGTTACGATAAGCATCGGCCCGGTTGAGCAGCTTAAACTGATTGATGATATATAAAGGCAAGTTTTCGCGTATGTCCTTAGCATGCAGATCAAGCAATACCGCAGTAAGTTTTTGAATTCCTTTGCTATCCAGCGAAAATTGTTTGAGCTTTTCTGTTGAGTTGTAAACAGGTTGTAAGGATAGGTTGCCCTGTTTTTGAGCACCCGGCATATATAACTCCATTTCGGGATGCGCCATCTGTGGCATCATGTTAAAAAAGCCGGGCTTTCCGAACAATATATAAACCTTACCGGGAATAATGGTTTTCTCTATCCAGTTAATGCCTTTAAACCATACCAGCTCAATAATACCAGTATCGTCCTTAGCCTTTACCACCAGGCGGCGGCTTTGTTTTTCACCAACAATTTCTTTGTTGATAATACGCGCCAGCACCTGTACATAAGGCAGTTCTTCACGTATCTCCCTTACCTTATAAAAGCGGGTACGGTCAATATACCTGAACGGGAAATGGCGCAGCAGATCCTCAAAGGTGTGCAGTTCAAGTTCCTTTTTCAAAACCTCGGCCCTCGACTGGCCTACACCTTTTAAGTATACAAGTGGCGTTTGAAAAGGATTCATTGATTAACTGTTTTAACCTTTCTTTATAGCGGTAGAGTAAATGTAGTTTATGTGGTTTTTTTAAATTAACAGATGGCTATAAATAACCTATCGACTAATCTATAATATAACGAGATAATCGTTGGTTGGGCCAGGATGCAAGGTAAATGGAGCGTTCTTAAAATCTGCTTATCGAGTTTCATATGCAAACCTAATCTCTAACCTCTAACCGCCAATCTTTAATTTTGGGCGTTCCTGCGGCCGGGCTATCCGCTCATACGCCTGCAGGCCTTAGGCTCAAGCCGGTATCCACTCCTATCCCTAACGCATTTGTCTGAATCAGAAATTACAGAATTTAGGAATTAGCAGAATTCAAAAAATTCAGTGAACCCCTAAATCCGTATAATCCCAGTTCAGACAAAATCCGAAATCGAAAAATCTACTTAACCGCAATAACCGAGATCTCAACGTTTACCCCTTTTGGTAAAGCGGATACCTGGATAGTTTCGCGGGCCGGAAAATCGGCAGTAAAATAGGTTCCGTAAACTTCGTTAACCTGTACAAAATTTTGCAGATCGGTTAAGAAGATACTGGTTTTTACTATGTTATCGAAACCTAAACCGGCTTCGGTTAAAATAGCTTTGATGTTTTCCATTACCTGTGTAGCCTCTGCCTTGATGTCACTGCTGATGAGTTCGCCACTTAGCGGATCAATAGGGATCTGACCCGAAACAAATAAAAAACCGCCGGCTAAAGTAGCCTGGCTATATGGCCCAATAGGGGCAGGTGCATTGTTGGTATTGATGATTGTTTTCATTTTTTAAGTATAAATACCTGTACCAGTTTCCAGATAATCCCGGCCAGGAACATAATAATAGCCAGCGCATTTATAAAATGCATCACCCTTAAATTAAAATTATCGGGGCGGTTCGGATCTTTTTTTCTGAAGAAATACATTACACAAACTTACGTAAAATTTTGCCGCTGTAAACCCATACCTATTATATAAGGTATAACTATTAAGCACAAAACCTTATAAAACAAAGAAGGCTCCGGGTTATCCGGAGCCTTCGCAAATAATATTTAATCAGATATTATTTCTTTTTGAATTGAACACGACGGTTAAGTACGCGGCCTTCTTCAGTTGAGTTGTCAGCAATTGGGTTAGTTTCACCGTAACCTTTTACTTTCACTTTCTTAGCATCAACACCAGAGTTAACTAAGTAAGTTTTTACTGAGTTAGCACGGTCTTTAGATAATGATAAGTTGTGAGCAGCAGTACCTTCAGATGAAGCGAAACCGTCAACTTCAACAGCTGAACCAGATGAACGTAAATCAGCTGAAGTAGCATCTAATACTGGATAAGATGAAGTACGTAATACTGAGCTGTCAAATTCAAACTGGATGTTTGAGTAAGCAGTAGCAGGAGCAGCAACGGTAGAATCAGCTTTAGGGAATACGATAACGCAACCAGAGCCATCAACTACGCTACCTGCAGCAGTACCTGGGCATTTGTCAAACTGATCAGCAACACCGTCACCGTCAGAATCTTTTTTCAGGTCGTTAACTGCAGTTTCAACGTTAGCAACACGGCCTTTTAAAGCTTCAACTTCCTGACGTAAAGCTGCATCATACAGCTCGTCATACATCATAGCAACCGGGTTAACCCACTCTAATACTGGTTTCGATTTTGAACCTAAAGTAAATTCTAAACCAGCGTAACCGTATGAGTAGTGGTCTTTAGTAGGATAAGCCCTGTTGAAACCGTCAAGGTTATCGCCGTCAATATAGTTTTGAGTATAACCCAAATCTAAGGCAACCGCATCGCTTAAACGGAATTTAACACCTGCACCTACCGGGATAACCAGTTCTTTTACGTAATGAGTACCGTCAGTACCATTGTTTTTGAAATGACCGGTTATTTGGGTTCCACCGTTAATCCTTGTAATAGTTGGATCATACATTGCTAAACCAAAACCACCTTTGAAGTAGAAGTTAACAGCATTTTTACGACGGATGAAATCGATAGTAGCAACGTTAACAACCGCGCTTAAACTTCCCTGCCAGAATTTGGTATCATAGCTAACATAACCATTACGGTAAGTGCCGCCGGTACCATCATTTTCGCCTTTAATTTTACCGCCGTTCAGGTCTAATTGTAAAGCAAAAGAATGTGCTAATTGCTCTTTCAATGAAATACCATAACCAAGGCTAAGTTTTTTCTTTTGGAAATCGCTTGAACCACCGGTTGCTAATGATTGTGAGGTAACACCACCATTTACACCAATGCTAAATTTCCTGTACTGGCCTAAACCACCAAATACCTTAGCGGTTGAGGTTTCAGATGACGTTGTAGTTGCCGTTGTTTTGGTTGAATCGGTTTGCGCGTTCGCCAAACCTGCAACCATCAAAGAAGCAAAAGACAATGCGACTGTTTTCTTTAATGTAGAATAATTCATAGTTTTTAAGATTAAACGATTTTAATTGTGATTTTTTTCAAATTTAGTAATTATGTTTGAATCCATGACCAAACATTGTTCCAAAAATTGTAATAGTTACACAAATAACTAAAAAAAAATGATTTAATAAAATATTCAACCGATAAATATGAAATATCTGCCGATAAAAAATAGCTTATTTACAAATAATAGAAAAAATTTCGTTTCAAGAACAAAACCCAATTCAATCGCTATTTTTCATGCCAGTGACGAGTTCCCGCGCAGTGGTGATCAGGCATTTATGTTTAAACAAAACCCGGATTTTTTTTACCTAACGGGCATTGATCAGGAACAAAGCATCCTGGTTTTGTACCCCGATTGTCCTAATAAAGCATACAGAGAAGTACTTTTTTTAAGACAAACCAACGAACATATAGCTATTTGGGAGGGCCATAAATACACTAAAGAGGAAGCACGCGAAGCATCGGGCATTGAAAGTATTTTTTGGCTGAATGAATATGATACCATACTCCATGGCATTATTAACTACAGCGAAAATATCTACATCAATACTAACGAAAATGACAGGTACGCTCATACCGTTCCATATCGCGATTACCGCATGTATGAAGCTCTTAAATTAAAGTACCCGCTTCATAATTACACCCGTTCGGCACCGATTTTACGCGATCTTAGGGTAATAAAATCAGATATTGAAATAGAGCTCACGCAAAAAGCCTGCGACATTACGCGTGATGCTTTTGTACGTGTTTTAAAATATACCAAACCCGGTGTAACCGAGTATGAGATTGAAGCTGAGATCATTCATGAATTCATCAGACAGCGTGCTACGGGCCATGCTTACAATCCAATTATTGCTTCGGGCGGCAACGCTATTGTGCTGCACTACAATGATAATAACCAGGTATGTAACAAGGGCGATGTAATACTGCTTGATTTTGGTGCCGAATATGGCAATTATAATGCTGACATGACCCGGTCAATACCTGTTAGCGGCCGTTTCACTGAGCGGCAGCGCCAGGTTTATAATGCCGTTTTGAAAGTGATGCGGGAAGCTACAAAACTCATCGTGGCAGGCACAGTATGGAATGAATACCAGGATGAAGTTGGTAAAATCATGACGGGAGAGCTTATTGGCCTGGGCTTGCTTGACAGACATGATGTTGAAAAACAAGACAAAAACGCGCCTCTGTATAAAAAATACTTCATGCACGGCACCTCGCACCACCTGGGCCTGGATGTTCATGACTATGCCAGCAGGTATAAACCTTTTGAGGCGGGGAATATATTAACTTGCGAACCAGGCATTTACATTGCCGCTGAGGGGTTGGGTATCCGCCTTGAAAACAATATCCTCATCACCGGCGCCGGCAATATAGATTTAATGGGTAGCATCCCGGTTGAAGCAGAGCACATTGAAGAAATTATGAACAGCTAAAACTCACATTAAATTTATATAAACAAAAAAGCTCAATCTGTATTTTCTTTACATTAAGCTATCAAATAACTATACATAAGTATCCACAAAACTATACAGGTTAAAATTTCCGGCCTCCAAAGCTTTAGCTATATCAAGCTGAAGCTTTTTTTTATCGATTCCAGTCATCATTTTTTGCTGAATAAGTTTGTATACTTTTTCGGTCAGCAGCAATTTACGCCTGTTGTTTTGCTTTAAATTGGTGTGTTGTATAAAGGCGGCTATATCCCCGAGCCCCTGGTTTTGAGAGGCTATAGTTTTAAAAATTGGCGGCTGCTCGTCAACGCTGTGTCCAATGATCTTTTTTAAGTTATTGGCAAACACATCGGCCCCCTCCCGATCTGCTTTATTGATAATAAAAGCATCAGCAATCTCCATCAAGCCCGATTTAATATGCTGGATCTCGTCGCCTGCCTCAGGCACCAATACAACCAGCGTAATATCGGCAAGCCCGGTAATTTCAATTTCAGATTGCCCTACGCCTACTGTTTCAATCAGCACATAATCAAAACCTGCGGCCCTTAGCACATCGGCCATCTCAATAGTTTTTGCCGACAAGCCTCCTAAAGAGCCCCGTGTGGCTAATGACCGGATAAAAACATCGGGATGATTAAAATGGGATGCCATCCTGATTCTATCACCCAGTAATGATCCGAAATTAAATGGTGAAGTGGGGTCGATGGCTAACACGGCTATTTTTTTACCGCTGACCAAAAGTATATCAATGATACCGTTTACCAGGGTGCTCTTGCCGGCTCCGGGAGGGCCGGTAATGCCGATAGCCGGGCAGCTTTTATCAAACTTAAGGCTTTTAAGCAATGCGCCGCTGCCATTAAGATCATTCTCAACGATAGTTAACGCGCGCGCAATTACACGAAAATCGTCACTTAGATTGATATCAGGTATTCCGTTCAATTAAATATTAATATAATATATAAAACATATTACAACATGTATATTATTTATATCTTCACAAGATTAATAACCTTAGCTCAAATAACCCAATTTATCTGTATGAAAAAAATCTTTCTAATTACAACCTGCCTATTTATTTTCTTAGGTTGTAGCAAAAATAACAACACCAATTTTACAGTTGTACCCAAACAAACAAAGTCCAAAGATCTTAATAAAAGTACCGGTACCGATAGCCTGCTTATTAACGATAGTGTCAAAAATGCTAAAAAAATCGCGATAAACAGTGATGTTTCATGTGCTTATTCAAAATCATATTCATCACCGTATCCGTCAAGCTACTATACAGTGATTTCACGTTTTCCAGTGGCTGGAGCCTCGTCTGTAATAATTCCTAAAGGATCATGGCAAGCAGGAATCTACGCATTCAATAACCAGGATGACGGAAACCTTGTTGTCTATGTAAAAAACACGGGCAAAGTATTATGGGCAAGCGGTACAAATAACAAAGTAACGAGATTAGACGCACAAAACGATCTGAATTTGGTGCTTTATCAGGTAAATGGCCCTCCCGTATTTGAATCTCAGACATATTATTATAAATGCGGCAGTAAAAACCCAAGAAACACGATGTTAGTTTTAACTAATGATGGAGACTTATCAATTATTGCAGATGGAATGGCAACATTTGGTCCTGTAACAGTAACGTTAGCGACAACCCGCACATTTGGGGGAGTAGTAAGCCCTAATAATGGTACGTTTTTCAAATTATACACAACATCTGGAGGCACCGGGGGTGTAAATTTTGTATATTAATTTTAAGAGATCCCAATCAAATTAGAAACAGAGCCAGGTTATTAATTAGTAGCAAAGGTGTGTAATCGAATAATAACGAGCACACCTTTCCTATTTTATCCATCGTATTAATTTTATCCATCGTATTAAATTATTTATATAATTAAAATACAAGAATAAAACTATTGTATAATTTAAATCTTTATTATTGCCGTTGGTTAAATATAATAGCCGATCAACATCTGCAATAAAAATCATGTTCCAATTTCAGGATACAGAAGCGCCGCACATCTTAATAAGCAGGGTTGATGCTATTGGCGATGTTGTACTAACATTACCTGTGGCATCCTACCTTAAACAATTGTTCCCAGGCGCTAAAGTTTCGTTTTTGGGCCGAACATATACACAGCCGGTAATTAACGCTATGGCTTCGATAGATGCTTTTGTTAATTACGACGAACTAAAAACGCTCCCTGATACTAGCCAAATTGAATATCTGCAAAAGCAAAACATTGACGCAGTAATACACGTGCTGCCCAATAAACATATTGCCAGGATAGCAAAACAGGCAGGTATTAAACTCCGGATAGGAACAACCAACAGGGTTTTTCATTGGTACACCTGTAACAAGCTGGTAAAATTAAGCCGTAAAAAATCAGATCTGCATGAGTCGCAGCTTAACCTGGTCCTGTTAAAGCCATTAGGCCTTGAGCATATACCTTCCTTACCTGGAATTATAGCACATAATAATTTCCAGAATAATGTTGAGCTTACGCCAGCTTTGGGGGCTGTACTTGTAAACGATAAATTTAACCTGATCATCCATCCAAAATCGCATGGCAGTGGTATGGAGTGGGGCCTGGATAATTTTGCAGAGCTCATCAATAACTTGCCGCCCGACAAATTCAACATTATCATAACAGGGTCTGAAAACGAAAAAGCATTACTTGCAAACTGGATCAAAACACTCCCGACAACAGTACGGGATATGACCGGGCAGATGTCGCTGGGGCAATTGATAGCCTTCATAAGTAAAGCTGGCGGGCTTATTGCTTCAGGTACAGGTCCGCTGCATTTGGCCGCTCTAACCGGGATCAATACCCTTGGATTATTCCCGTCATTAAGGCCTATACACCCTGGCCGATGGGCACCTGTTGGCAAAAAGGCGGGCTATATTGAAAGCGGAACAAACAATTTAGAAACAATTACGCCGTTTATGGTGGCAGAACAAGTTAAAACATGGCTATAAATAAACCTCGTGTATTGGTAACGTTGGACTCCATGAGGTACCCGAATACCGGCCTATATCATTTTGGAAAGAGCCTTGGGAAAGCCCTGGCAAAAGAAAACACAGGTTTTAATTTGACATATTTTCTGCATAAATCAGTAACCGAATTTGATGCGGATGCGGCAATACACAGAACTTATTTACAAAAGCATCACAAGTTTTTTTTCTACAATAACAAAGGCATTGACCTATTCCATTTTACCGACCAGTTTTCAAGGCTAAAGCCTAAAAAAGTGCGGAGCAAATACAAAAAGATACTTACTATACATGACATTAACCAGGTGCATGAAAACGTAGGCAAAGAAAAACTGAACCTGTACCTTAAAAAGCTGGGGGAGCGAATTAATTCAAGTAATAAAATAGTAACAATATCAAACTTTGCTGCTAACGATGTTTTAACCTACTTCCCGCATATTGCAAACAGGTTAACAGTTATTCATAATGGTGCTGATAAATTGATATTAAAACAAGGGCACCAACCGGCTTACTTCCCTCAAAAACCTTTTTTATTTACCATTGGGATTGTGGCAGCCAAAAAAAACTTTCACGTACTACCTGCCTTACTTGCAAATAATGATTTTGAACTCGTCATTTCGGGCATCAAAACGCCCTATGAAGAAAAGATCATTGAAGAGGCAAAAAAACATGGCGTAGAAAACAGGGTTAAAATAACCGGGCCGATATCAGATGATGACAGGGCCTGGTATTATAAAAATTGTGAAGCATTTGTTTTTCCTTCCATTGCTGAAGGGTTCGGTTTACCAGTAATTGAAGCTATGCATTTTGGCAAACCTGTTTTTGTATCTACCCGCACCTCCCTACCCGAAATTGCGGGAGATTGTGCTTATTATTTTGACGATTTTGAACCTGCTGAAATGCAAAATGTATTTAATGCAGGTTTGGAAGATTTTCATAAAAATTCACCGTCAGATAAGATAATTGCCCACGCCGAAACTTTTAACTGGGATGAAACAGCTAAGCGGTATTTAGAGCTATATCAGGAAGTACTTAAAGGCAGGTAATTATGATTTGCCTCGCATTTTTCTGACCATAAACCTAAACCAGAATTTAAAACCAAAATTCTTTAATATCAGTTTAGGTTTATCCTTTTCAAATACCATATCTCGCGACTGGCCTGAAACACCATCATGACTAAAATTTGCTATTACATGGTTCAAATGCACAAACTTCAAACTTTTATCGCCAAAGCATTGCATATTCAGCGCAAAATCGGCCGAGGAACGATACTTAAAGTTATAGCTATATTTTTCAAAAACGATTTTAGGATAAATGATAGACTGTTGAATAATGCCGTGCTTGGCAAGATAGTAATCAGATACCTCGCCCAAGGGCTTTAATCCTCTCGTCAATACGCTTCCGTAATAAATGGTATTAGGCTCATTTAGTTCCATAGCCATATTTGAAAAATCAGGCAATAAATCATCATCAGCCCCTAAAAAATAAATCCAATCGCCTTTAGCTTGTTTTAAAGCCTTAGTCATAGCATCGTATATGCCGTTATCAGGTTCGCTTCTCCAGTAAGTGATCTTATCGTTATTGGCAATCAATATATCTTTTGTGCCATCGCTGCTGTTCCCATCAATAACAATGAGTTCAATATCAGGGTAACTTTGCATGTAAACGCTATCCAGGCTTTTTTGCAATGTGGCGGCAGCATTATAAGTAACAATTATAACTGTGAGCCTCCGTGCATACGCATCTACCTGTTTTGACGTTATATTTTGTGTATTTTCGCTCATTATTTAATTGTACAAAGTAAATATTATAAAGGCAAATACATTACCTTTTATCTGTTGTTTTTAAATGCAAAAAAACAGGAATCTATTCCGGCTAACACGCTTCATCTTACTAAAAATACCATACGTATTCCGATTTTTTGCTTTATTCAAACCCTCCAAAAAAAGAATACTAATCATTAAGGCCGATGCCATAGGTGATTACGTTTTGTTCAGAAATTTTATTGAGATCTTAAAGCAATCAACAAGGTACCGTAATTACGAAATAGATTTATTAGGTAACGAAATATGGCGCGATATTGCTACAACGCATGACGGACAATACATAACAAAATTTTTCTTTACAAAAGCAAATAATCTTTATTATTCGCCCGGGGCAGTTTTTAAATTAGGATTGCAGTTATTTGGCAGAAGTTATGAGAAAGTTTTAAACCCTACCAGTACACGTACCTTTATTACGGATGGGCTCGCCGCGCTTTCGGGTTCATCAAACCTGATTGGTTTTGAAAGCGATACTGAGGGCATTGAGCCTAAATACAAAGTTAAAACAGATAAATTTTATAAAACATTATTACCAATTCCCCCTTTAATACATTTTGAATTTGCCAGGAACCGATATTTTTTTGAACAGGCACTTGATCAACTTATCTCCATTCGAAAACAATTTATTGGTGCTAACCGAACAACAAAAAGTGGCATCATTGTCTTTCCGGGAGCAGGACTTAAAAGCCGGGGATGGGAAGCTGAAAAATTTGCTCTTTTAATTAAAAAGCTTGAGCAAAACACAAATGAAATCATTTACCTGGCGGGCGGTAAAGCTGAAATACCGCTCTGCAATTATATAATGGAACAATCGCAATCAGCATCAGTCGTCAACATCAGCGGTAAAACCAATTTAAACGAACTTATCGAGTTGGTTGCAAATTCAGCTATGATAATCTGTAATGATAGCAGCGCCGTTCACATAGCCGCGGCCGTTGACACTCCTTTTGTATGTATTGTTGGTGGTGGTCATTTCGATCGTTTTGTTCCTTATCCTGAAGACATCGTCAAAAACGGATCATTTATCTACGAAAAAATGGATTGCTATTATTGCAACTGGAACTGCGTATTTAAAGTACAAAGTGACGAATCTTTTCCATGCATTGCAGGTATAGATATCGAGCAAGTTTGGCAGGCAACCCAAAAGTATTTGCCCGTAGGATGATATGCTTTTAGACCACGTTACACGTTATTAGCTAATTACTATTAGCTTTGCATTTTATAATAAAATTTAATGAAGATTTATTTCAGGCTTCTTTCCTTCGCCCGTCCCATAGGTAAATTCGCGGTCCCTTATTTTATATGTACTTTATTTTCGGTAATATTTAATACTCTTAACCTTGCTTTACTGGCACCATTGCTAAAAACAATTTTTGACCCCAAAACCGGCGAAGCGGTTACCAAACCGACAAACTGGTGGAACCCCTTAAAAGATTTCGACTATTTTGCCCACGAAGCCAATTTAACTTACGGGCCGCTTGGAGCTTTGAAATTTGTTTGCGCAGCTATAGTTGTGTCTGTATTACTAAGCAACCTGTTTCGTTATTTTTCACAGCGGATTATGGAAAACCTGCGTATATACACTCTGCTTAACCTGCGCCGTACTGTTTTTAATAACGTTATGAACCTGCACCTGGGTTATTTTAGTAATGAACGCAAGGGTGATATCCTTTCAAAGATCTCAGCAGATGTGCAGGTTGTTCAGTTTTCGGTAACGGGTACTTTGCAGGTTGCGTTTAAAGAGCCTTTCCAGCTTTTAACTTATCTTGTATTTTTATTTGTAATATCAGTTAAACTGACGTTGTTTTCCATGTTGATAATCCCTGTTTCGGCATTTATCATATCAAGGATAGTTAAGCGTTTGAAAGAACAAGCTGCAGAATCACAGCAAACTTACGGCAACATGATCAGTAATCTTGATGAAGCCTTATCAGGCATCAAGATTATCAAAGCATTTAATGCAGTTTCGTTTATAAAAAACCGGTTTGATCACGAAAACAAAGAATATTCAAGAATTACCCGCTCTATGGCAAAGAGGCAGCAAATGGCCTCGCCGGTATCTGAATTTCTGGGTGTATTAATGGTTGCAGGAATAGTACTATATGGCGGCTCGTTAATTATCAGTCACCAGGGTACACTATCTGCCGATAATTTCATAGTTTATATTGCTATGTTTTCGCAGATCATGCGCCCGGCCAAGGCTATATCCGATTCATTTAGCAATATCCATTCGGGCATAGCGGCGGGTGAACGCGTATTGGCACTCATAGATGAGAAGCCATTAATTGTTAATGCACCCAATGCCACGGAGCTAACTGGTTTTGAGGATAAGATCAAATTCGAAAACGTATCATTTGCATATACTATTAAACCTGATGCTGCCCAGGTTTCGGGTACCGAAAAACAGCTAATTGAAACTGAGAAATACGTACTTAAAAACATCAACCTCGAAATTCCGAAAGGAAAAACAGTAGCGCTGGTTGGGCCCTCAGGTGGCGGAAAATCTACTTTAATGGATCTACTGCCACGGTTCAGTGAGCCCCAGTCAGGTACGATCTCTATCGACGGTAAAAACATCCAAACTGTTACTATGGAATCATTAAGGGCTTTAATGGGCATTGTGAACCAGGAGTCGATTTTATTTAATGATACGATATTTAATAATATCGCATTCGGCAAGCCAAATGTGACCCAGGAAGAAGTTGAAGCGGCTGCCCGCATAGCTAATGCACATAACTTTATTATGGAAACAGGCAAAGGTTATCAAACCAACACCGGCGACCGCGGCACCAAACTATCAGGAGGCCAGCGTCAGCGTATCTGTATTGCCCGGGCGGTGCTGAACAACCCGCCGATTATGTTACTTGATGAAGCAACATCAGCCCTGGATACCGAATCAGAAAAGCTGGTTCAAGAAGCTTTAAACAATCTAATGAAGAACAGAACTTCACTTATCATAGCCCATCGCTTAAGCACCATTCAAAATGCAGACATTATAATTGTGCTTGAAAACGGCAGTATTGTTGAACGGGGATCACATGTAGAATTACTTCAAAACAATGGCGTATATAAAAAGCTGATAGATATGCAGGCTTTTAATGCCCAGGCGTAGGCTCTTATTTGCTTTGAAAGGTTTTTGATTTGCAAACCCAGGGCATGCTTACTTATAACTAAAGTGCACCTCCTGCCCTTATTATATACTAAAAAAATCTAAAGATATTTCGTACATATATAGATTGCAGCCTGTTTATGTAGCTTAAGTGTTACACATTTTTTGATAACAATCTGTAGCGTTCGACGTTATTATTGCGCTAATATCACTGCAGTATTATTATAACGAACAACTGTTTTTATCACAACAGTATTCGTGCGTGGAGTTTTTTCTAAACACAGCAACTGCCACAAACAGCTAAAGTTTAAAACAAAACATCAACTTTTTTCTTTTTTTACCCGTGAAAGCAGCAGTAGTGATCCCTTTTTATAAGCCTGTTATGAGCAATCTCGAACACACGGCTCTTGTACAGGCAACTAAAGTATTATCGGCCCATGATATAATAGTTATTAAACCACATAACCTTATATTGCCCGATGAAGCCCAATTAGATGCCATAGCTAATGTAATTAATTTCGACGACAGGTATTTTAAAAATATTAAAGGCTATAATGCACTTATGCTTTCGGAAGAATTTTACCGAAGCTTTTTAACTTACGATTTCATGCTGATACATCAGCTGGATGCATTTGTATTTAGCGATGAATTAATGGAATGGTGCACACAGGGCTATGATTATATAGGTGCGCCATGGATCCATAAGTACGGTTACCCGGATGTTGTTAAAGCTGTAAAGTCCAAACTTCAGCGATGGCTGCATTTAAAGTTCGACGTTCAAAAAGATGGCCGGCCATCACCTATGCAATTTGAAAACGGGGTTGGTAACGGTGGTTTCTCCTTGCGCAGGGTAAATAAATTTCATGAACTCTGCATCAATATGAAAAACCAGGCAAAACGATATTTAAGCCTTAGCCATGATCATTACTTCAACGAAGATGTTTTTTGGAGCATCGAAGTTAACAGGAAAAGAAAAGTACTTAATATCCCTTCTTATAAAAAAGCCACGGGTTTCTCAATCGAATTATTTCCCGAACGAGCTATAAAAATAAACAATAATAAACTACCATTTGGATGCCATGCCTGGGATAAAAACCTTGATTATTGGCGGCCGGTAATTCAAAATTACGGTTACCAAATTTAATACTCCCCTATCGATAACATTACTAACGTACAGGCGTACTCGGTTTCGATACCTTGTTCGTTGGCTTTACGCCTCAGTTCGGTATTTTCGGTTCCCGGATTAAAGATGATCCGTTTGGGCTTTGTGTTCAATATATAATCATACAACGGAGGTTGATTTTGTGGGCCAACATACAGCGTTATGGTATCAATATCATGATGTATGGTTTCAGGTTTTTCAATAGGTACACCAGCTACTTCGCCCGTTTTTATGCCAACATTAACAATGGTATGCCCGCGTTCAACCAGGCGGGTAGCCGCAAAATTGGCGTACCTGCTGGTATCGGGTGTTGCCCCTAATATTAATGTTTTTTTATTAGCCATTGATCATCCTGTTTAGTAAAGCAATTTGCGCGGAATGATAAATATGATGCTGTATCAAACCGGTCACCTGGCATTCGTAAGTTTCTCCGGCTTCTCCGCCCTTTTTGGTAACAGGCTCGTTCCATTTTTCTTCCGGGAAATTTTGGATAAAGCCTGCCAGGTTTACGTTTACCAGCTTTATATCTTCAACAATCCATTTCCACTTTTGTTCGTCGGGCAGGCCGGGTTCAGGCCAGTCACCACGAAC
Organism: Mucilaginibacter rubeus; assembly: GCF_014643835.1. GTDB lineage: Bacteria > Bacteroidota > Bacteroidia > Sphingobacteriales > Sphingobacteriaceae > Mucilaginibacter > Mucilaginibacter rubeus. The sequence continues at coordinate 224,872 of NZ_BMKD01000004.1, forward strand.
AGGCAACTGTGCATCCATGCCATTCATTCGGTCCATTACTTCTTCAGTCCATCCGGTCATGTGCAAAATAATAGCGGCAATATTATGTATTGAGCCAGCGGGCTTTTCATAGGCAGCTTCAAAACTGATATTATCAACAATGGAATAAACTGAAGGGCCATACCATGGTTGGCCCGACAAAACACTTTGAAGCTGGTTAAATAATTTTTGAGATGTGGTCATGATAATATTTTTAAAGCAGCAGTTGCACAGTTAATTCCATCAATAGCAGCAGAAATTATACCACCCGCATAGCCCGCCCCTTCTCCGCAGGGAAATAAACCCCTAACCTGTGGATGCTGTAAGGTCTCCCTGTCGCGCGGAATTTTAACAGGCGATGATGTACGCGATTCAACACCAACCAAAATGGCGTCATTGGTATAATAGCCTTTCATTTTTTTACCGAATACCGGTAGCGCTTTGCGCAAGCGTTCATTGATCCACCCCGGTAAAACTTCTTTCAGTTCAACGCTTTTAGTACCGGGCAAGTATGAATTAACGGGTAAATCGTTTGATAAACGGTTCTGCACAAAGTCAACCATCCGTTGTCCGGGCGCTACGAGGTTACCACCGCCAGCCGCAAAAGCAGCCTGTTCAACCTGCTTCTGAAAGTTGAGCATCTTAAAAGGGTCGTTATCATCGCCGGCAACATCATCTAAATTAATTTGCACCACAGTGCCCGAATTTGCGAAAGGGTTATTCCGTTTTGAGGGACTCCATCCGTTCACCACAATTTCGCCGGGCTCGGTTGAACACGGTGCGATGATACCACCGGGGCACATACAAAAAGAAAACACACCGCGGTCGTCAACCTGCTCAACAAGGCTATAATATGATGGCGGCAGATCAGGGCCTCGCAATTCGCAATGATATTGCGCGCGGTCAATTATTTCCTGCGGGTGCTCTATCCTTACACCCAAAGCAAAAGGTTTAGCTTCGATCAGGATATTTTGGCTATGCAGCATTTCAAACACATCCCTTGCCGAGTGGCCTGTAGCCAGGATCACAGCATCAGCCACGATCTTTTCGCCCGCAGCTATTTTTACGCCTTTAATTTTTCCAAAAGCCACCAGCAGTTGGGTTACTTTGGTATCAAACATGATCTCCCCGCCTGCGTTCAGTACGGTTTCGCGCATAGCTGTAATGATCTGCGGCAGTTTATTGGTGCCGATGTGCGGTCGCGCATCAATCAAGATATCTTCGTCGGCACCATGGGCCACAAACATTTTAAGCACTTGGTTCACGTCTCCCCGCTTGGTTGAGCGGGTATACAGCTTACCATCCGAATAAGTACCTGCCCCGCCTTCCCCAAAGCAATAATTTGACTCGGGGTTAACGAGGCCTTGTTTGTTGATATTAGCCAAATCTCGGCGGCGTTGTTTTACATCCTTGCCCCGTTCAATAACAATGGGCTTTAACCCAAGTTCGATGCATTGCAGTGCGGCAAATAATCCGGCAGGGCCTGCGCCAACAATAATTACCGGCCTGCCAAATTGTACATTTGGGTAATTAACATTAAAAATTTCGGGTCGGTAGGCCTCCTCTATAAAAACCCTCACCTGCATGCGGTAAACCACACGGCGGCCGCGCGCATCAATGGAACGCTTTAAAATTTTTAATGCCGTAATATTTTTCAGGGGAATTTTAAGCGCTGCTGACGCCAGTTGCGTTAAAACTGCTTCATCTTCCTGTTGCCCGGGAGGACAAACTATCTCTGTTTCTTTTGTCATGACTGATGCCGGGTTTTTATCCCGGATGGTGCAAAGTTAAGAAACCCCCTCTAAATCTCCCCCAAAGGGGGAGACTTTGATCAGCAATTTTTACCTGAGCTCATTTTCACCCGGAAGCTGTATCGTAATCAAGATTACCCTCCTTTTCTTATTAAGCTTTAGGCGGTATATAGTTTTGGGTTGGATTGACGCTGCTAACAAATGGGGGGTTAACAGGGTTAACAGAATTCAGGGCTAACATTTGCATATATATCTAACAATCAAACAATTGGGCGTTTTTTTATCCAAAAAAGTGTTAACCCCCATTTTGTATAAATATTATCGGCTAAATTTTAATTATTACCCCCATTCTGTTAGTGCTCAATACGCTCAAAACCGTTCGGCTTTGCACATTGACCGTACGCTATCGAACAGTTTTAAAAGCCAATAAAAAATAAAATACTGAAAATCAATAAATTACAAAATGGCACTTAGATTGGCATGCACCTCATGTATTTAAATAATAAAACAATGACTACCGCCGACGAACGCTTACAAACTATATGGAATGGCTGCATGACTAACGACAGGAAGAGCCAGGAACAATTATACAGGTTATTAGCACCACGTATGCTTGCTGTTTGCATGCGTTATGCAACCGATAAAGACGAGGCACAGGATATATTACAGGAAGGTTTTATAAAAATGTTCCGCAACATGAAAAACTACCGCGGTGAAGGAAGTTTGGAAGGATGGATCCGCCGCATAATGGTACATTGTGCCATATCACGTTATCGCAAGTTAAAGCCAATAGTTTTGGTTGATGATTTTGCAGCAGAGGAAGCCGCCGCTATACCTATCAGCAGCTCATTTAATGATAATGGACTTGAAGCTAAAGACCTGATGAAACTGGTACAAAAATTACCAAAAACATACCGCTCTGTTTTTAACATGTACGCCATTGAAGGATACTCGCACCAGGAAATAGGTTCGTCGCTGGGCATGAGCGAACTTTTATCACGCACTACACTTCACCGCGCCCGTACGCTTTTAAAAGATATGGTAGCGAAACTAACCATGCGCGAAGAACATTGCCTGGCAGGATAAGCCGGTCCCGCCATTAACCTTATACAAATCATTTACAAAGACGCAGCCCCTGATGGGGCTTTCTGCTTTATGGGGCAAAAGAACAGAATATTATCATTTCCCATATCTCACGTCTCATATCTCAAATCTATCTAATTATTTCTCATATCGCACGTCTTACACCACACATCCTTCCATAATTTACCAAAAAGCCGTAACTTGACACCTTGTCAGCAACTCATGCCCTTTGTAACAACGGTACGTGATTTGCACTCTAACCCAAAACGTCACAAAAACACACGAAAAACAAATGAAAAAGTTATTCTCGGTTATATTAATCATAGCTGCAGCTATGTCCTTAAGTTCATGCAGCTATAACAGTATGGTTAAATTAGATGAAACTGTTAAAGCTAAATGGGGTGCCGTGCAAAGCGATTATCAGCGCCGCAGCGACTTGATCCCCAATTTAGTTAATACCGTAAAAGGCGCAGCAAATTTTGAAAAAAGCACCCTTACAGCTGTGGTTGAAGCCCGTTCAAAGGCAACATCGGTACAGGTTGACCCCAATAAGCTTACCCCCGAATCAATAAAAGCTTTCCAGGCCTCACAGGGTGAGTTAAGCGCGGCCCTGGGCAAATTGCTTTCCATTACCGAAAACTATCCCGATCTGAAATCGAACTCTAACTTCCATGACCTTCAGATTCAACTGGAAGGCACCGAAAACAGGATCAACGTATCGCGCAAAGATTTTAATGACGCCGTGCAGGAATACAACAGCAAGATCCGTTCGTTTCCGGCCAATATAACTGCCAAAATGTTCGGTTTCTCCGAAAAGGGTTATTTTACTGCCGAACCAGGCGCCGACAAAGCCCCTAAAGTAGAGTTTAATTAATTTGATGGGATTACACTGATTGTTCTGTGATTTCACCGATTTTTTGAAGGTTGGCGAAATCCCTGGTTATCGGTGAAATCATAACAAATCGGTGAAATCATAAATCAAAATATATGGCTGTATTTAACGAAGAGGAACAGCAGCGCATCCGCAAAGCTATTGAAGATGCTGAGCACCGCTCGTCGGGCGAGATCAGGGTTTGCATCGAAAAGCGGTGCAGCGAAGATGTTCTTGACCGTGCCGCAAAATATTTCCAGCAGCTCAATATGCATAAAACCAAGCTCAGGCATGGAGTGCTGGTATACGTGGCTACTGTCGACCGTAAATTTGCCATCATAGGCGATGCGGGCATTAACCAGGTAGTCCCACCCAATTTTTGGGACACAACCCGCGATGATATGCTACAGCATTTTAAATATGGCGATATAGTTGAGGGGATTGTAACAGGCCTGAAAATTGCCGGCGAACAGCTCCAAAAATATTTCCCTCATCAAGATGGCGATCAAAACGAACTTCCGGATGATATAGCCTTTATGGATGGCGATTAAAAATTAAAAACATGCTCAAAAAGTTTATACTGTTTTTCGGATTTACACTTTGCGTTATTGCCGCAATTGCTCAGGATTTTCCGGAACGCTCCAATACTCTCGTTACAGATTATACCAACACCTTAAACCCCGCTGATAAACAGCGACTGGAAACTAAATTGGTAGCCTTCAATGATTCCACTTCAACACAAATTGCAGTGGTGATCCTGAAATCTACAGGTAATTATGACATTAACGACTACGGCGTTCAACTGTTGCGGAAATGGGGCATAGGGCAAAAAGACAAAAATAATGGCGTATTGGTATTGGTTGCTATTGGTGACCGTAAAATGAGTATCCAAACCGGCTACGGCGCCGAGGGCGCCTTGCCTGATATTGTTACGCAGGATATTATCCAAAACGACCTTAAACCCCATTTTAAACAAGGCGACTACTATGGCGGACTTGATGCAGGCACAAACAGCATCATCAAAGCTATGAAGGGCGAGTATAAGGCGTCAAAAAAACAAAAGCAAAGCAACGGCGGTCCTGCGGGTTTTATAGTTATTGTCATAATCGTAGTTATCCTGATCCTGGTATTCCGCAATCGCGGAGGCGGAGGCGGCAGGCAGATCATCGGTCGCCGGGGGGGTGCAAGCCCGTTCTGGTGGTTCCTTGCTGGCAATATGCTTGGCGGCGGAGGCCGGAGCAGCGGTGGCGACTGGGGAGGTTTTTCCGGCGGTGGCGGAGGCGGTGGCTTCGGTGGTTTTGGCGGCGGAAGCGGCGGAGGAGGCGGCTCAAGCGGCAGCTGGTAACTGAACCATGATTGGCTTGATTTAAAGATAAAAGGATATGACTATCGCAACTCCACTTCAACCCGAAAACAACATTAAGTATCAAATAAAATTATTCACGAGCCTTGTATTCCAGAATAGGTTTATCCTCATGGTAATCCTTCAATCCTAAAAATCAAGGTTCAAATCTATAAGCATTAATGAGTAAAGATCTCACCTGGAAACTACTTTCATCATCATACATCCATAAAGGCCCCTGGGCCACCCTCCGCATTGATAAATGCGAAATGCCAAACGGCAAAATTGTTGAAGATTATTATGTACTTGAATATTCAAACTGGGTTAATGCAGTAGCCATAACCGAAGACAATAAAGTATTGATGGTGAAACAATACCGTCATGCGGCAGGTGTTATCTCGCTCGAAATTCCGGGTGGTGTAATTGACGCCGGCGAAGAACCTGTACACGCCATACGCCGGGAATTGCTGGAAGAAACCGGCTACCAGTTTGATGAATTTGAATTGATCTGTACGGTATACGGCAACCCGTCAACAGCTAACAATAAAACATTTACCTATTTCACCAAAGGCGGCAAAAAAGTACAAGGCCAGCATCTTGACGAACTGGAAGACCTGATTGTTGAAGAATACACCATTGAAGAGGTGAAACAATTATTGCTTAACAACGAAATAAAACAGGCCATGCATTGCGCCGGTTTATTTTATGGGATGATGAAGCTGGGAGTGATGTAAAATCACTCCGGGCAATTATCCTTTCGCCGGGTATCAACTATATAAATGATCTTCCAGCCATCGGCAGTTTTCATCAGCTGGAAAACATCTACCCCGCAATGGCTGTATTTATCATCTAAATAAAACTTATAAGGCGCCCAAACGCTGGCCAGCGGACCGTCGATCTTGATATCCGAAAAAGTTACGCGCTCATCGTATACGCCTTTGTGTGGCGTGCCAACCATTTTAACAAAGTCATCAGGGTTTTCAATTTCCAAAGCTGTTGAGCCATCTTTTTTGTTGGCTACGCTATGAAAAGCGATTCCTTTAGCAAAGGTGGATCTAAGCATCGTGCTATCGCCCTTGCGCATGGCATTAAACATAGTATTGATGGTTTGCTTAATAGCATCCGGCTCCGTTTGCTGGGCGAAGGATTGGAACGATAATAAAATAAATACTGCAAGAATAAGTTTTTTCATAACTAAATATACCTCATTTGGAATCAAGTTGATATGCTGATTTAATCATTTGCTGATAAGAGAAAAAAACTATAATCCAATCTTTCTTCATTTTTAAACTGTGTTGACATTTAATCTGAAGACCTTCACTACTTTGCGACAAGCAAAAATCTACCAAATGAAAAAATTATCCTATTATATACTTGATGTATTCACTCACCAACCATATAAAGGCAACCCGCTATCGGTAGTGTGGTGTGACGACGAACTGGAATTATCTCAATACTACAACATAGCCCGCGAATTCGGCTATTCCGAAACATCCTTTGTACGGTACTCTGATGCTGAAAAATTATTGAAGGTACGTTCATTTACTCCGGGTAATTATGAGGTTGGTGGCGGCGGTCATAATTTGCTGGGCGCTGTATCCCTGGCTTTGCTTAAGGGATGGGATATTTTTAACGGTCAGGGTGATGAGCATTGGGTAACTATGAAGAATGAAAAATTGCCCGTTGTGATCAGTGAAGAAAACGGCCTGATACTGGTATCAGTAAAACAGCAGGCTGCGAAGAACCTTGGTACTATTAGCCCGGAAATTGTGGCGCCAGCACTCGGCTTAGAAACAAGCGATCTGGAATTAAATAACTGGAAGCCTACCATCATGAAAACAGAAGTAGCCCACACCATGGTTCCTGTAAAAAACAGAGCGCTGCTTAATCAGGCTATACCCAACCCTGATAAGCTCAAAGAAATTTCAAAAAATTACGGCTTTGAAGGGTTTTACTTATTCACAACCGATGTTTCAGAGGGTGACTATCTAACCGAAACCCGCTTTTTTAATCCCGCATATGGCATTGATGAAGATCCTGCCACTGGAACAGCTGCTGGTCCCCTTGCCGGATTTTTGCAGCAGGTCAGTTACATAAACACCAACCAGGATTATACAATTTTGCAGGGAGTATTGGTAAATCATCCATCTACCATCCATATCAAGGTAACAGCCGAAAATGTGCTGGTAAGTGGCTCGTCAGTGATTGTAATGGAGGGCACGTTGTTTTTATAAAACCAAACACAATCGCCTGCTTTAAAATTAATGCCAAACAAAAAAGCCCTGCATCAAATGCAAGGCTTTCGTATGTTAAAAGTCGTGTTTATTACGACATTTTCAATTTCTTCTGAATATCGGCAACATACCCTTTAAATTTCTTATCGGTGTCAATCAAATCTTCTACAGTTTGGCAAGCATAGATCACGGTTGAGTGGTCACGACCGCCAAAGAAATGACCTATTGATTTCAATGAGCTTTTGGTATGTGCTTTGGCCAGGTACATCGATATTTGACGTGCCTGTACAATTTCACGTTTGCGGGTTTGAGATTTTACCATTTCAATAGGCACTTCAAAGTACTCGCACACTAAACTTTGGATATACTCCATCGAAATTTCTTTAGATGAGTTCTTCACAAAGTTTTTCAACATTTGTTTAGCCAGGTTCAGGTCAATCTCCTTGCGGTTAAGGGTTGATTGTGCCAGTAATGACACCATGGCGCCTTCCAGCTCACGTACGTTATTATCAATGTTATGGGCAACGTATTCGATCACATCGTTTGACAGATCGATACCATCCTGGTAAATTTTATTCTTCAGGATAGCCATACGGGTTTCCAGGTCAGGGATCTGCAAATCGGCAGATAAGCCCCATTTAAACCTCGAAAGCAGACGTTCTTCCAAACCAGCCAGATCCTTAGGCGCTTTATCTGATGTAATGATCAGTTGTTTGCCCGATTGGTGCAGGTGGTTAAATATATGGAAAAAGAAATCCTGTGTCTTTTCCTTACCGGCAAAGTTGTGCACATCGTCCATGATCAGCACGTCAATGGCCTGGTAAAAGTTCACAAAATCATTAATATTGTTGTGCTTTAAAGCATCAACAAATTGCTGCGTAAATTTTTCGCATGATACATACAGTACCAGTTTATCGGGCAGGGTGCGCTTAATTTCGTTACCAATAGCTTGTGCCAGGTGGGTTTTACCCAAACCTACACCGCCGTAAATCATTAAAGGGTTAAATGAAGTACCTCCGGGTTTAGCGGCAACGGCATAACCGGCAGAGCGGGCCAAACGGTTGCAGTCACCTTCAACAAAGTTTTCGAAGGTATAGTTACGGTTAAGCTGAGGGTCTACATTCAACTTTTTAAGCCCGGGTATAACAAAGGGGTTTTTAATATCCTTGTTAATTGAAATAGGTATCGGCATACTCTGATGTTTTGAATCAGCGCCATTTCCGTTTGAAGGCATATTAGTTGTATATGGTTTACTTGATGATTGCTCAACAACTATATTATACTCTAAACGTCCTTCGTCGCCCAATTGTTTTTTGATCGTCTTGCGCAGTAACCCTACATAGTGCTCTTCAAGCCACTCGTAAAAGAATAAACTTGGTACTTGTATGGTTAATACGCTTCCCTCCATTCTCAAAGCTTTTATCGGCTCAAACCAGGTTTTAAAACTCTGGGCCGGTATGTTGTCTTTGATGATCTGAAGGCAGCTATTCCAAACGTTCGTACAAGTTTTTTCCATATAAATAAAAGTAAAATATTGATTTCCAACCCCCAGCGAAACAACTTTTGGCCTTGCTACGGAACATCGAATATTGCCAAAAAAAGCTTATAAAAAAATTAAATTTTCACTTTTTTAACATTTGGCTTTTTACTAACAAATTCGATTTTTTAATGAAATTTTCGTATGGATAACATAATTTTTGATATAAAAATCACAATCCGAATATTTCTCAATTGTTTTTTTCTTTTTTTGAAATTTCAAAAAAAAGAAAAATAAAACTGTCAATTACAACCCTTAATTATACGCCAAAACATGGGTAATGTTTGCGCTTTTTTGATGGTTACTGTGAACAAAAAAATAACGCACTGGTTTAGTGCCTTATAAAAAATAAAAACCAGGTTTGTTGATTTGTGGTGCACTATACTACATGCACGGAAGCCACACCACGACGCTAATACTCTCCAAAAACACCTCGCAATACATCGGCGATCTCCCCAAGGGTAGCATAGCTTTCTACCGAAGTTACGATAAAAGGAATTAAGTTTTCCGCACCGGCAGCAGCCATTCTCAAAAGATGTAAACTTTTCTCAACATCGTTACTATTACGCTCCCTTTTTAGCTCAGCAATTTTTTCCGACTGCATTTTTCTGATCGCGTCATCCACCCTAAACACATTAACAGGGGCTTCCTCCTGCTGGGTAAACCGGTTAACGCCTACTATAACTTTTTCGCCGGTTTCAATCTCCTGTTGGTACTGGTAAGCAGAGGCTGCTATTTCCTGCTGGATATAATCCTGTTCTATGGCTTTTACCGCGCCACCCATGGCATCAATCTTATCTATATACAATTGGGCAGTGGCTTCCATCTCATCTGTCAATGCTTCGATAAAGTATGAACCGGCAAGCGGGTCAACCGTATCGGTAACACCACTTTCAAACGCGATGATCTGCTGGGTGCGCAAGGCTATTTTGGCTGCGGCTTCTGTTGGTAACGACAAGGCTTCGTCATACCCATTGGTGTGTAATGATTGTGTGCCCCCCAGCACCGCAGCCATCGCCTGGTTGCTCACCCTTATAATATTATTAAGTGGTTGTTGTGCTGTTAATGTTGATCCGCCCGTTTGCGTATGAAAGCGAAGTTTTTGAGCGCCGGCATCGGTAGCCCCCAATTGTTTGGTAATATGCGCCCACATGCGCCTGGCGGCACGGAACTTGGCTATTTCCTCAAAAAAATTACTGTGACAGTTAAAAAAGAAAGAAAGGCGCTTGGCAAACACATTAATATCAAGTCCCTTATCCAGCGCGGCCTTTAAATAGGCTTTGCCGTTGGCCAAAGTAAATGCCAGTTCCTGCACGGCGGTTGAGCCTGCTTCGCGGATGTGATAACCTGATATGGAGATAGTATTCCATTTGGGCACCTCTTTACTGCAGTATTCAAATACATCGGTAATGAGCCGCATGGATGGCGCAGGGGGATATATATAGGTGCCGCGGGCGGCGTACTCTTTTAATATATCGTTTTGGATAGTACCCGAAATCTGTTTCAGATCAGCCCCCTGTTTTTTTGCCAAGGCGATGTACATGGCCAGCAAAATAGGAGCGGTTGCGTTAATGGTCATGGAGGTTGTAATATCCTTTAGCTCAATACCAGCAAACAGGATTTCCATGTCCTTCAACGAATCAATAGCTACCCCTACCTTGCCCACCTCACCTTCGGCAAGAGCATGGTCGGAGTCGTAGCCTATTTGTGTTGGGAGATCGAAGGCTACCGAAAGACCGTTTGTACCCTGGCTTAATAAATAATGATAACGCTTGTTTGATTCTTCGGCAGTTGAGAAGCCGGCATACTGCCGCATAGTCCAGGGTTTGCCCCGGTACATATCTTTTTGGATGCCGCGGGTAAAAGGGAACTCACCTGGCAATTCACTCATATTTGAAGGTTCGGTATAAACCTCCTTAATTTCGATACCCGATGTAGTGGTAATTTTTTTATCCCTGGCCATAAGCTTAATATAATTCTTCCATATCCTGCCTGATCAGGCCTAACGCTACATCATAAGGATTATCTTCCAGCTTGCTTAAATGCACCAGGATCACTTTGCTTAACTCAAGCGCCGAAGTATCCGGCGGCAAAGCTTTTACAGCATTATTAATCATATTAATGGTATCGTCCTTCACTCTTTTTACCACGTTCCAAACCCGGGCGCTTACATAAATTTGCTGCGTAATGTTATGCTGAAACTCGTTGCGCACCTCGTTAACAATAATAGCCTGCAATTCGGCGGCGGTATCGGCCGATCCGTTAAGACGGATAAGTAAACTTGCAGGATTAACCCTTTCAATAAAAAGTACAACCCTTTCATAGGCCTGTAGGCGTAATGGCAGGGTTTGATTACTGATGGTGCGTTTTAATTCCAATAACTGGATACTTTCTGATTTATCAAGATAGGGTTTAAACAGGTAAAAAGCGATATACACAACGCCTAAGCCCGAAATAGTGTACTTTAAAATATCAAACAAAAAAGGTAGAGTGGGCATGTTTATAAATGTTATACAGGGGTCATAAAATTATGACACTAACAAAAATCTGCATTTTACGTTATATTTGTGTGGAATAAATAAAAATAAAGATGAGTATAGCTGTTGAAGCTGCTCCGGTTTCTTTTACACCGGGCGCAGTAAAGGAACTTTTTAAATTAAAAGACCAGCAAGAAATAAACGACGAATTTGGTTTACGTGTTGGTGTTGAGGGTGGTGGCTGTTCGGGCATGAACTATATTTTAGGCTTCGACATGAAAAAAGACGGCGACCAGGAATATATTATTGATGGTATTAAAGTTTTCATGCACAAAGCGCACGGTTTATACCTGGCCGGTATGCAAATCGATTACCAGGACGGATTAAATGCCCGTGGTTTTACTTTCAACAACCCTAATGCTGCCAGCACCTGCGGCTGTGGTTCTTCGTTCTCGGTTTAATTACCCCCGGTTAAAATATAGGAAGCCGTTTCATTGTAAAACATGAAGCGGCTTTTGTTTTGAAGGGCTGCAACAATAACACGGTAAATCATTAAGCGGTATATATATTTAGTTAACGAGTGATATTTAAACCCACTATTTAATATCAGATATCGTTTTCCTGATCCAGCTTGGCACCGTTCCATCGCCATAGCCCTGGCTGTTAAACCGTATAACCCCGTCCCTGTCAATAACCAGGCTCACCGGGCACTCATCAACCCCATAGTAAGAAAACAAAGGCATCGAATCGCTAACCACATGGTATTTAAACGGCGACACTTTCAGAAATCGCTCTACCTGTTCAGTTTTATCTAAAGAAATTGCAATAAATACAATATCCTTATTATCCTGATAAGCGTCGACAAGGCGGTTCAGTTCGGGCATTTCATATCTGCATGGCGGGCAGGCAATAAACCAAAAATTGAGCACAACTATTTTCCCTTTCAGTTCCGCAGCTGTAATTACATTACCGTTAACATCTCTCATATTGAAAAAGCTAAAGGTATTTCCCGTTTTAAAAAACCTGGTTTCGGGCGGCTTAATAGCATTAGTCGGCAAAATACCATCGGCAAGCGGATCACGTTTGGTTAATATAAAAGCAGAGCTATCACTATCATGCTGTACGGGCTTCAACATATAATAGCCGGTTGCCATCAATTCACGCCATTTAGCATAAGTATATTTCTCGCCTTTTGCATTGGTAACTACCGTTTTTTGATTGAAACCATATTGTTCTATCGGTCGTGTTATTTCAATCTGACCATATGCGCTTGAAATACTAAAAACAAGCGATGAGATAGCAAACAGGATATAATAATTTTTCATTTTAAGGTTTAAATTCAACGGAAAATTATAACATAAATAGCAAGTTACCAAATCGGGGCTTTAGCCACACCAATCACAAAAATTAAGTTAAATCAGCATGTAACAAACTGGTATAATGCTTAGTCATACCAGCAAGTTTTTTATATTTATACCATGCCGGTAAAAACCTCTTACAAAGAAAACATTTCCATTGCATTACAGTCTATAGCCGGCAACAGGCTGCGTACCTCGTTAACCGCGCTGATCATAGCGATAGGTATCATGGCGCTTGTAGGTATTTTAACGGCCATCGAAGGCATCAGGCAGTTCACCAACGATGCTTTCGCCGATCTTGGCGCCAACACATTCACCCTGCAAAACCGCGGCGAGGGGTTGAACTTCGGCAACGGCGGGCACCGTAAAGTGTATCCGGCCATTACTTATGACCAGGCTGTGCGTTTTAAAAATACTTTTAAATTGCCGGTAGCTGTAGCCATTAATTTAGAGGTAATTGGTACCGCGGTAGCCAAATACGGCAATCAAAAAACAAATCCCAATATATCCATCTCGGGCTCAAACGAAAATTACCTGGTTACAGCGGGTAAAAAGCTGGCTTTCGGGCGTAATTTTTCCGCTTCTGAGCTGGAACATGGATCGAACGTGGTCATTATTGGCGATGAGATCAAAAAGAAACTGTTTAAAACCGAAGACCCGATAAATAAATCGATATACCTTGGTACCGATAGGTTCAGGATAGTTGGTGTATTTGCATCAAAAGGTTCAAGCTCATTCGGTGGCGATAAATTTTGCGTGATCCCTGTATTGAAAGCTAAACAGATAGACAGTACCAAGAATGCGTCGTTCACGGTAACTATTAAAGTAGCCAGTCCCGGCGCCCTTGACGCTACCATTGGCGAAGCTACCTCCTTATTCAGAAACGTAAGGGGGCTTAATGTAATTAACCAGGATAACTTTGAAATAAGCCGGAGCGATTCCATTCAAAAGGAACTATCAGGCCAGCTTGCAGGTATTACTGCCGCCGGCTTTGCAGTTGGCATCATCACACTCATCGGTGCCGCCATCGGACTTATGAACATCATGCTGGTATCAGTAACAGAACGCACACGCGAAATTGGTGTGCGGAAAGCTATAGGAGCAACCCCGGCAATCATTCGTAAACAATTTTTAATCGAGGCCATAGTGATCTGTCTCATAGGTGGTGCAGCGGGCATGATACTGGGCATGGCAGCGGGAAACCTTATTGCTGTACAAATAAGCGGCTCATTTGTAGTGCCATGGGGATGGTTATTCTTCGCTGTGGTGTTGTGTACGTTTATTGGTTTGATATCGGGTTACTACCCGGCAAAAAAAGCAGCAAAACTGGATCCGGTGGAAGCGCTTAGGTACGAATAAAAACGATTGCAAAATCTTAGAGGCTGCCTACAAACAAAAAATGTCATTGCGAGTAACCATCAGGGAAGCCCGAAAAAAAACGTAATGACATGTAAAATATATTTTAGCGGTGTTGCGCGTGGGCCGCGTTAGATTCTGTGTTGATATGCAAAAGTTATTTTTTATTTTTGAGTCTTAGGCAGCTTTATGTTAGCCTGTTTAGGGCAGTCCTTCAATTGAAGCGACTGCTCTAACTATTTTCGGATATGTGTGCATTCTGTTGAAGGTAGTCTTTTTCGAATGGTTTGTTGGTTTTGTATATAGTGTATACCATCTCCAATAATTTTCTTTGTACTGCTACAGTAGCTTTCATTTTCACGCTATTTCGGGATACGATCCGGACAAATATAGCTTTATATCTTTCTGAATGTCTTATGGCCGCTAATGCAGGTAAGTGCATGGCTTTTCGTAAATGCTTGTTCCCCCTTTTAGATATCTTGGGTTTGCCCTTAACGGATGAGCCGGATTCTTTTTCCCTGACATCCAGCCCGGCGTAACTGGTCAGCTGCTTTTTACTCCTGATCAGCTCAAAGCCGTTTGTTTCGGCTATGATCACAGTGGCCGTTAATAAGCCGACTCCAGGAATAGTGGTAATGGTAGCCAGTGTTTGTTTTAAATGTTTGTCCTGTGCTACAGCTGTTCTAATCTCAGTAAGTATTTCTTTAAGTTGTTCACCAATCATCTTTATCCTGTCCATCATTCTGCGGATAGTATCTTCCCCCGGAAAAGCTTCGGACTGTTCAGCATGTAGCTGGTTCTTGATCATGGTTCTTTCTGCAATAAGTTGTTCTCTTTCACGGGTTATCTGCCGCAGGGTCCTGAACACCCTTTTGGGTTGTACCCAGTTATCCAGTTTCTTTTCAAGTCCGAACATGGCTATGGCAAAAGACATTGATTTATCGGTAATTGTTTTGATCTCCAGTGTCTTGAAGAAGTTTGAGATCTTGTTGGGCATGACAATACTTACAGCATACCCTTTGCCGGCCAGATAATAAGCAAGGCGCTCGTGGTATACACCTGTGGCCTCCATTACATATCTTAATGGATATTGGGGGATGCTTTGCTTGTTTATCCATACTTCCAGGTTTGCAAATCCTTTTCATTGTTTGGAAAAATCTTGTTCGCATAAACTGTTATAACTGCCTGCTCATCCATCTTGCCGATAGAAACCACCAGCTCTTTTTGAGCCACATCAATACCTACTACTTGTTTTAATAATCTGCTTGCCATTGATCAAAGTTTTTAACTGTTATAAGTGAAAACCTTTCTTCGTTTTTCCTCCTGTTGGTTATCCTGGATATACTGCCTGGTCGTATTCCTTACATTCTGTTCAAACTCAAAAAAGTAAAGGAGTGAGGCTATATCTAACGCTCAACATGCTCAAGGCTGTTTGGGATTGCTGTGCTCTCACTCTTTTCACTCATAAAATCATTACAATAATATTAGATGTAAACATAGGAGGGATTGCAGTGTAAAGCCCGGAGCGTGTAGAGGGGTTGCGGGCAGGAAAGGCGAGGACTTGCAACGGAAAGCCCGGGCCGCAGGCAACGCCCATGTTATAAAATCCATTAGAAAAATACACTTAATAATCAATAACTTACGATCACGCCATTATAGGGAACGAAGCAATCGTGAACCATACAGGGCGGACCTGCTAATCGGGGATTGCTTCGTTCCTCGCAATGACGCTTTTCTTGTTGGATAATACCTGTTTAAAATAACATCTTATTCTTAAGCGGATAGTCGACAAGCAATTTTTCAATATAGGTTGTTCTCAGCGCATCGCCAAATGCCGTGGCGTGCCTTAAGTGGTGCATATCGCTTGAAATAAAGTCTATCAAACTATTATCAACCAGGTCTTCGGCCATTTTTTTTATCTCTTTACCATAATACCCTGTGAGGGATATGGTATTAAGCTGAAAATCCAGGCCCCAACTATGCAGGTTTCTCAACATGTCTAAGTCAAGGTACTGGTAGCGCTCGGGGTGGGCCAAAATAGGTTTATACCCTTTATCATGAAGCTTTTGAATTACACTGTAAGTATTTGGCGGTTGATTTATAAATGAAAATTCAAATAATACGTGGTTGTCGCCCATGGTCATGATCGGGCCGTTCTCTACACGTGCTTCAAACGTTTCATCAAAATAGTGTTCGGCAGCGGCTTCAACAGGTATATCAATCCCTTGTTTAACCAACTCGGCTTTTAATATAGTAAGCGCGTTTCCTATGGTTTCGGGGGTGTTGCGATAAAAATCTATCATGATGTGTGGCGTGGCGATAACTTTTTTTATCCCCAATTCCATCATCTTTTTTATCAACTCTACCGAATCTTCGGGTGTTTTAGCACCATCATCAATCCCAGGTAACACATGCGAGTGCATATCAACCATGATTCCCTCATAATTGAATTTTGATTCCCTTATTGCCTTCTTCTTCTTAAAAAGCCCGAACATTTTTTATCTATCGTTATACTGACTGCTGTAATATTGCTGGTAATGTCCCGACGTTACATCATTAAGCCAATCTTCATTAGCCAGGTACCAATCAACTGTTTTTTCCAAACCTTCCTCAAAAGTTATACCCGGCACCCAACCTAAATCATTTTTTAATTTGGTTGCATCGATAGCATATCTCAGGTCATGCCCGGCCCTGTCTGTCACAAAAGTGATCAACTTAGCCGATTCTCCCTCAACCCTGCCTAATTTTTTGTCCAATATACTGCAAAGCAATTTGATCAGGTCGATATTTTTCCATTCGTTATGCCCACCTATATTATAGGTTGAGCCCGATTTGGCATTATGGAAAATTACATCAATTGCCCGCGCATGGTCTTCAACCCAAAGCCAGTCGCGGATATTTTCGCCCTTACCATATACCGGTACAGGTTTACTTTGCTTGATATTATTAATTGCCAGCGGAATGAGTTTTTCCGGAAAATGGAATGACCCATAATTGTTTGAGCAATTTGATATAACGGTATCCATACCATAAGTATCCTGGTAGGCCCGCACAAAATGATCAGAACCTGCCTTTGAAGCCGAATATGGCGAATGCGGATCATAAGCGGTGTCTTCGGTAAACATGCCGTCTTCACCAAGCGTACCGTATACCTCGTCGGTAGAAACATGATAAAAACGAGTTTGATCATATTTGCCTTTCCAATGCTCGCGGGCGGTATTCAATAAATTTACGGTGCCTACCACATTGGTCATCACAAAATCAAGGGGGTTAGTGATCGACCGGTCTACGTGCGATTCGGCAGCAAGATGGATCACCGCATCTGGATTTTCAGCCGCAAAAAGCTCATTAATAAAAGCAATATCAACAATATCTCCCTTTACGAACTTATAATTAGGTTCATTTTCAATATCCTTTAAATTGGCCAGGTTACCCGCATAAGTAAGCTTATCTAAATTAACAATGCTGTAATCAGGATAGTTTTTCACAAACCTGCGCACTACATGCGAACCAATAAAACCAGCGCCCCCTGTTATAATGATCTTTTTCATTCCCTGCTGTTGATATTAATTGAACGGATTTTGAGCAATATATTTTTCCCACTCCCAGGCCGACGACATCATTTCGCCAATACCCAGTTTTGCTGTCCAGCCAAGTTTGGTTGATGATTTAGTAACATCGCCCCAAACCTGCTCTACGTCACCTTCACGGCGCGGGCCAATTTCATAGTTCAGTTTTTCGCCTGTTGTGCTTTCAAAAGCATGAATTACTTCCAACACTGAAGTGCCGTTGCCTGTACCCAGGTTAAATACATCATAACCTTTAAATTCGTCTTTTTCGGCAAGCCTTAACGCGGCAACGTGGGCTTTCGCTAAATCAACTACGTGAATATAATCGCGGATGCAGCTACCATCAGGCGTGTTATAATCATTACCAAAAACGGTTATTTTTTCGCGTTTGCCGATGGCAGTTTGTGTAATAAAAGGCACCAGGTTTTGTGGCACTCCTATTGGCAACTCCCCAATCAAAGCAGACTCATGGGCACCCACAGGGTTAAAATAACGCAACGAAATCACTTTATAATCGCTGCCGGAATTTACCATATCAACCAAAATTTCTTCGGCTATTTGCTTGGTATTACCATATGGCGATTGTGCAGGTTGCACCGGGGCATTCTCAGTAACGGGTAATTTTTCGGGCTGTCCGTAAACTGTGCAGCTTGATGAAAATACAAAATTGATAGCCTTACCGTAATAAGCTTCGAGCAGATTGATAAGCGAATAGAAATTATTCCGATAGTATTTCATCGGTTTTTTTACCGATTCGCCCACCGCTTTAAAGGCTGCGAAGTGGATGATACCACCTATTTCGGGTTCGGCGAGTGCAAGTGATCTAACGGCGGCTTCATCGCAAAGATCAAGCTTATGAAATACCGGGGTAAAGCCTAAGATCTTTGTAAGCTGATCTAATATTTTAGGATCCGAGTTCGACAGGTCGTCAACGATAATGGGGTCATACCCCGCGTTAACCAGCTCAACAACGGTGTGCGAACCAATAAAACCCAAACCGCCTGTTACTAATATTTTCATGGTTTAAATAGAGAGTATGTTTGAATGTTCGGCAAAGTAAGCAGATTGTGACAATTCATCCGCTTTTATATTATAAAAAAGGCCAAAAAAATTAATTTCCGGCCTGGTTACCCTTACTTATTGTAATAGGTAAAGTCTTTATGGTTTATTTCATGTTCGGGCAACGACTTGAAGTATTCTAAGGTGATCTTCAAACCTTCACTCCTGGATACTTTTGGCTCCCAGCCTAATATAGCTTTGGCCTTGGTAATATCCGGGCGGCGTTGCTTCGGATCGTCTGTTGGCAAAGGCAGGCTGATCAGCTCCTGGTTGGTGCCCGTCAGCTTAATAATCTCCTCGCCAAATTGTTTTATAGTGATTTCATCAGGGTTGCCGATATTCACCGGCTGGGCGTAATCGCTGTGCAATAATCTGTAGATCCCTTCTATCAGGTCATCTACATAGCAAAACGACCGCGTTTGTGAGCCGTCGCCAAACATCGTCAGCGGTTCGCCCCGCAGTGCCTGCCCTATAAAAGCCGGTAACACCCTTCCATCATTCAGTCGCATCCTTGGGCCATAAGTATTGAAAATCCTAACGATCCTGGTTTCCAACCCGTGGAAGGTATGGTAAGCCATGGTAATAGCTTCCTGGAATCTTTTGGCTTCATCATACACCCCTCTCGGGCCTACCGGGTTTACATTACCCCAATATTCCTCTGGCTGAGGGTTGATGTTCGGATCGCCGTATACTTCCGAGGTGGAGGCGATCAGCATCCGTGCCTTCTTGTTCCGGGCCAGTCCCAGCAGGTTATGGGTTCCCAGTGAGCCTACTTTCAATGTCTGGATCGGAATTTTCAGATAATCTATCGGGCTGGCCGGTGAGGCAAAATGCAGGATATAATGCAGTTCGCCCGGTACATAAACAAACTTGGATACGTCATGATTATAAAACTCAAAGTTCTCCAGTTTGAACAAATGTTCTATATTCCTCAAATCGCCGGTGATCAGGTTATCCATCCCGATCACATGATAATCTTCCTTAATAAACCTGTCGCACAGGTGCGAGCCTAAAAAACCGGCCGCTCCTGTAATCAGGATTCTTTTTCTTTCTGTCATATTGCTACTATTTTACGGCCTATACTGTTATAATAAAACCCATATTCCTTCATCCTGTCCAGGTCATACAGGTTACGCCCGTCAAAGATCACCGGCGACTTCAGCTTTTCCTTCATAAAGTCAAAGTCTGGCGTACGGAATACCGGCCATTCGGTCACAATCAACAGAGCATCTGCATCATCAAGGGCATTGTACCGATTGGTGGCATAGCTTATCTTATCGCCAAGTAGTTTCTTAACGTTTGGCATGCCTTCCGGGTCGTAGGCGGTTACTGTTGCCCCGGCTGCTAATAGCTCATCGATAATGTACAGTGCCGGTGCTTCGCGGATATCGTCGGTCTCCGGTTTAAAAGCCAGTCCCCACAGGGCAAAATGTTTTCCTTTCAGTCCACCTTCACCATAATATTCACGCATTTTAACTACCAGCCGTTTCTTCTGAGTTTCGTTCACTTCCATCACCGAGTTGAGGATCTTGAAGTCGTATTTATTTTCTTCGGCTGCTTTAGACAGGGCCTGCACATCTTTAGGAAAACAGCTGCCCCCATAACCTACACCCGGGAAAAGGAAGCGTTTGCCAATGCGGCCATCTGCCCCTACCCCCTTGCGTACCATATCCACATCCGCCCCCACCAGCTCGCACATGTTTGCAATCTCGTTCATGAACGTGATCTTGGTGGCTAAAAATGAGTTGGCTGCATATTTGGTTAGCTCGGATGAGCGTTCGTCCATATATAATATAGGGTTGCCCTGGCGCACGTAGGGTGCATATAAATCGCCCATTACCTGGCGGGCTTTTTCATCCGTTGTACCGATCACTACCCTATCCGGTTTCATGAAATCTTCTACAGCTACACCTTCGCGTAAAAACTCGGGGTTGGATACTACAGCGAAGGGAACATCGGTATTGGCTTTCATCACTGCGGTTACCTTATCTGCCGTACCTACCGGTACCGTTGATTTGGTTACGATCACTTTATATTCGGTGATCAGTTTGGCTATATCTTTTGCCGCGCCAAGCACATAACTCAAATCGGCTGCTCCATCGGCTCCCGGAGGCGTTGGTAACGCCAAAAAGATCACTTTGGCCGGGGCTATTGCTTCGGCAAGATTAGTGGTAAAGGTTAGCCTTTCCTGTTTAATGTTACGCAGAAATAAAATATCAAGACCCGGTTCATAGATCGGCATCTCGCCATTCCGCATCTTGTTTACTTTTTCTTCCACAATATCTACACAGGTTACTTCATTTCCCGTTTCGGCTAAACAAGTTCCCGTTACCAGGCCCACATAGCCTGTGCCAATTACTGCAATTTTCATAGTGTTAAATGTGTTTTAAATTAAGGTTAGCAATATTTGTATGATCAACCATATAACCAGCTTATTATAGCACCGGGCGGGCCATAAAACTAATATTGTAATTATTGTTATTACTTTTATGCCCGGCTAAGATAATCATTCAGCGTTAAAATTGATGTTATTATATAATATAGGTATCAAATTATATTCCCTTTTTATCCGTTTTGCCTCGCTATTTAACAACAAGGCAAAACTTTGGATTGCAGGACGTAAAAACATTGTTTTTGTACGTATGGATAGCAGTGTTTGGTTTCATTTTGCTTCACTTGGCGAATTTGAGCAAGGAAGGCCCATACTGGAAGCTATGAGAAATTTACATCCCGTAAAGAAAATAGTAATCACTTTTTTTTCTCCTTCGGGATATGAGATCAGGAAAAACACCCCATTGGCCGACTATGTTTACTACTTGCCTTTGGATACCGCCCGAAACGCCCGCAGGTTTATTGATGCCATTAACCCCGAAATTGTCATTTTTACTAAATACGAGTACTGGTTCCATTTTTTTAATGAAGCAAACAAGCGTAACATCCCCCTGTATATCGTATCGGGCATCTTCAGACCCGAACAGGTGTTTTTTAAATGGTATGGCGGTTTTAACCGCAAAATATTAAGCCTGGTAAGCCACTTTTTTTTACAGGATAACAGGTCTAAGCAGCTATTGGAAAACATAGGCATTACCAATACATCGGTGAGTGGTGATACCCGTTTTGACCGCGTTTGGGCCAATGCACAAAATCCTAAACAATTGCCCCTGATTGAAGAATTTAAAAACGGGCACAAACTGTTTATCGCGGGCAGCACCTGGCCGCAAGATGAAGCCTTCCTGGCTAAACTGGTAATCCAATATCCCAACTGGAAATTCATCTTCGCTCCGCATGAAATACCGGAAGAAAAGATCAATAACTTGATAGAGCTGCTTCCGGAAGGAAAAGCCATCACGTTTTCACAGCTAAAAACCGAAGCCGAAGGTCTGAAGTCGGGAGATTTTATTAATCAATCGCTTACATCTAACAATCTTCAATCGCTGGTGATAGATAATATTGGCATGCTTTCATCGCTTTATGCTTATGCCGACGTTGCTTACATAGGTGGCGGCTTTGGTGTGGGAATTCATAATACCCTGGAGGCAGCCGCGTTCGGTCTGCCGGTTATTTTTGGCCCTAATTATCAGAAATTTAACGAAGCCAAGGAACTTATAGCCATTAAAGCTGGTTTTAGCATCAGCAATGAAACAGAATTAAAAGATATTGTTGACACACTGGTTAATGACGAGGCGTTTTATAATATTACCCGTAAAAAGGTATTCAATTATGTGAAGGAAAATGTGGGGGCGACGGAGATGATCATAAAGTATATCAATAAATAAAAGATGCCATTTATGATATGAGGAACGAGTGAGAAATTTTGTACACCCGGTAAGTAAACCATGTATGGTGGATTGCAGGAAGCAGAAGATTTCTCTTCACGCCCCGCTTCGCCCCCTCCGCCGTTCATCGAAATGACAATTTTATAAAAAGACTATTCCATCATTCAAAACAAAACATGGTTGTTTACTGTACAAAAGCCATAAATTCTTAATATTGCCTTAATGGGGTTTTTACATCTGCCCGGCTTGGGCAAAGCACATTTTCACGAGTATGGTACCGGTCAAAAGCCGCTGCTGGCCTTTCATGGCTATGGCATGACAGGGAAGCAGTTTCATGTACTTGATCAATCTATCCTACCCCAATATCATATCTATGGTTTCGATCACTTTTTTCATGGCGAAAGCAGGCTGGATGGCTGGACAGAACAACAGATCGTGGCCGGGATGCCCAAAACCATGGTACGCAGCTACATGGAAGAATGGTTTAAGCTTTACGGCCGACAACGTTTTTCGGTAATGGGTTATTCTATAGGCGCCAACCTGGCCCTGATATTGGTTGAAGAATATGCCGATATGATCGATGATATCATTTTAATGGCCCCTGATGGCCTGGCTGTATTTAAAGGCTTTCATTTTATATTGCATAATAAGCTTGGACGCGCAATTTTCCGTACGGCCACAAAAAGCAAATGGCTGGCGCCTTTTTTAGTTAAAAGCATGAAAACCGTTGGCGCTATTGACGAAAGCCTTTACCGCATAGCTTATAATGAAATTGATACCGAACAAAAACGGCTTGACACCTATTATACCCTAAATTTGATCAGGCAGTTAAAGCCTGATGTGCAGAAAGTAGCACAACTAATCAATCAGCATAAAATTAAATGTTTGCTGATATTTGGCAGGCATGATAAGCTTTTCCCTAAATCGGCGGCAATGCCATTTTTAGGAATGCTCCATAATGCCGAAGTGCATGAAATTGAACTTGGGCACTGGTTGGTTACAAAGGCACTTGACGAGTATTTAGTTAAATAAACATGGTACCTTCGCGTAAAAAGAAATTTTGGAGTAAACTATTCATCCGTTGCGTAAAATGGTGGATCGGTCGTAATTTTAAAGAGGTTAATGTACAGCCCTTTGAGCCACGCCCCGGCCATTCAATATTGCTTTTGACCAATCATTTTAGCTGGTGGGATGGTTTCATTGCTAACCGGACAGCTGTTTATGATCTTAAAAAGCAATTCTACATCATGATGCAGCAGGACCAGTTCGATCAGCATCGTTATTTTCGATACATTGGTGCTTACTCTATTCAAAAAGGGTCAAGGGCAATACTCGACTCGCTCAGTTACTCGGCCGGGATATTAAATGATCCTGATAACCTCATCGTGATATTTCCACAGGGCGAGCTCTATTCAAACCATGAAACGCATATCCGTGTTGAAACCGGTGTTTATAAACTGATGCGACAGATAAAAGGCCCCTGTCAGGTGGTTTATCATTGTACCCTGATCGATTACTTTGAAAGCCTGAAGCCCCGTGCCTATGTTCATTTGTTTGATTTAGGTGTTGCCGGCGAACTTAGTTTTGAGCAGTTGAAGGAGAACATTAATAACGCGCATCAGCAAGCGTTGAAGAACCAGATCAATATGGAGCACTAATTAATTGACACTAATTTCCTGAATTGTTTCGAATTGGTGCTAATTCCATTTGATAAGCCATCAGCAAATTTCGTGTAATTCGATAAAATTGTAGCCGACATGCAATACATTCGTGTAAAATATGATCCGCAATAAAGAAAACTTTTTCATGAACCGTATTGTCCATTATTATATTAAATGGATAGTTGGCAAAACGTTTCATGAACTATTGTTTAACGATATTGTGATTGATAAAAACAAATCGGTGCTGCTGATAGGCAACCATTTTAGTTTTTGGGATGGGTTGATATTATATTGCGTAAACGATAAATTGCTGAAGAAAAAGTTACATGTCATGATCCTGGAAGAGACTGCCCGTAACGAGCGCTTCCTGAAATATGTAGGTGCTTTTTCGGTAAAAAAAGATTCAAAAAGTATCATCCAATCACTTGACTATGCTGCCGGATTGCTTACCGATCCGGTAAATTTGGTTTTGATGTTTCCGCAGGGCAAACTGTATGCTAACTTTGTTACCGGCATACACTTTGAAAAGGGGGTTATGAGGATCATTGAAAAAGCAAACGGGAATTTCCAGCTCGTTTTTGCTTCAACTTTTATTCAATACTTTAAACATAAAAAGGCAACGGCAACCGTTTATTTAAAAAACGAACCAGAAAATTACACCGGTAAAAGCATAAGTAAATTACAAGAGGCTTACCAAAGGCATTATGAAGCCTCTAAAGCGCTGCAAACCGAATTTGATATATAAAAAGTGACCATAGCTATATTAATAACCCTCTTTTTTATCATACTCAGGTTTGCGGTAACGCTATTCAATTATATCTCCAACCCTAAGCTGCCCCATATAGGGCGGTATTATTCGGATAAAGTTTCTATCCTGATCCCTGCACGTAACGAGGCCGAAAACATATTAACCCTGTTAAATTCCATTCATCAGCAAGATTATAACAACTACGAGGTTATTATTTATGACGATGATTCAAGCGATGATACTTATCAGGTTTGTACTGAATTTGCCGCCGGTCACCCTCATTTCAGGGTGTTAAAGGGAGGTAAATTACCGGATGGCTGGATGGGAAAAAATTACGCCTGCCATCAAATGGCTAAACAGGCCGATGGTAAATACCTGCTGTTTTTGGATGCTGACGAACAAGTTAGTAACCGCCTTATCAACAGCGCGGTACACCGTATGCATTTGCACCAGCTGGGTTTACTAAGCCTGTTCAGCAATCAAACCATGCTTACCTTTGGCGAGAACCTGGTAGTACCTCTCATGCATTTCATATTGCTAAACCTGCTGCCTTTACGCCTGGTATATATATTAAAAAACGCCTCAGTAGCAGCCGCCAGCGGGCAGTTTATGTTGTTTGATGCTGCCATTTATCATAAACACCAATGGCACAAAGCGGTAAAAAACAAGGTGGTGGAAGACGTGGAGATCATGCGCCTCATAAAAGCAGAGCGTTATAATGGTGAGGCACTGCTGGCCAACGGCATGATCAGCTGCCGCATGTACCGGGGCTATGGCGAAGCTATAAACGGGTTCAGTAAAAATTTCCTGGCGGCGTTTAACTACAGCATCATTGGTTTTTTGGTGTACATTACCATCACTATTGCCGGTCCGCTGATTATCCTGACAACCCTGAACATGCCGCTGATACTTTTTACCGCAGGCCTTATTTTTCTTACGCGGATCATGATCTCCCTTTCGGCCGGTCAAAAAGCGGAGTATAACATCCTTTTACATCCTGCTCAAATGTTTAGCCTGCTGATTGTGGCTGTTTTATCCATCCAAAGGTATCTTACCAAAACCACGATGTGGAAAGGGCGAAAAATTTGAGACCCATAGCATCCGATAATTCTGTCCGGGCAAAAAACAAGATCTGTATCATAGTTATTTTCCTGTTTCATTTGGTAGGGTTGGCAGGCTTTATTATCCCCTCATTAACCGTATTATTTATAACCCTGGTACCATGGCATTTACTATTGATGCTTGGGATTATCGTTTATAGTTATGACAATTTTGACAGCAGGTTTCTGCTGTTTGCATTGACCGCCTTCGGCATCGGCTTCCTGGCCGAATATATCGGTGTACATACCGGTTGGCTCTTCGGGCATTATCAGTATGGCAGCACACTTGGCATCAAACTATTTGAAATCCCCCTGATGATCGGGGTAAATTGGTTCCTGCTGATCTATGCCGCGGGGGTTATCCTGCAGCGAAGCAGGCTTCAAAATACCTGGGTAAGGATATTTACGGGATCTATGGTCCTTACCTTGCTCGATGTACTGATTGAGCCCATTGCCATACATTTTGATTACTGGCACTGGCTGGATGCCGGCGTTCCGTTTAAAAACTATGTTTGCTGGTTTGCGCTGAGTGCATTGCTGCTTTTTATATTTGAGCAGTTTAAATTTAAGCGGCAAGCTATTGTTGGTCCGGCATTACTGATTGCACAATTTATATTTTTTGCTGTCTTGAATTTGATGTATTGAGCTAAGGGATCAACTATTTAGTGATATAATAATCATCAAAATCAACGCAATCATTACAATCAACGGTTATTTTTGCCGTAAATTAGCAGCACCATGGGAGATTATCAGTTAAAGGTTACTATTGACCAGGATTCGGGCTTTTGCTTTGGGGTGGTTTATGCCATTGATATGGCTGAGGAGATTTTAGAAGAAGATGGCTACCTGTACTGCCTTGGCGATATTGTGCATAATGACGAGGAAGTTGAACGCCTTAAAGCAAAAGGCCTGCGTATCATTGAACACGGCCAGCTTAAAGATCTCCGTAATGAAAAGGTGCTCATCCGTGCCCATGGTGAAGCTCCCGACACCTACCGTACGGCTTTAGAGAATAACATCACCCTTATTGATGCCTCATGTCCGGTAGTGCTTAAACTACAAAACCGCATCAAAACCTCATATGACTCGAACGAGAAGATCCTGATTTTTGGCAAGCACGGTCACGCAGAAGTGGTTGGCCTGCAGGGACAAACCAATGATGAAGCGATAGTTTTCCAGGATATTGCCGAGCTTGACAATGTAGAACTGCCGCACAACATTACGTTGTATAGCCAAACCACCAAGAGTATGGATAAATTCTACTCGGTTAAAGATGAGCTTATTTCACGCGGCTACGCCCTTAAGGCTAATGATACTATTTGCCGCCAGGTAAGTAACCGGGATAAAGACCTGCCCAAATTTGCAACGCGCTTTGATAAGATTGTTTTTGTATCGGGCAAGAAATCTTCAAACGGTAAGGTATTGTATGAAGTATGCCGCAAGCACAACCGCAATACTTACTTCATATCCTCAACCGACGAACTGGATAAAAACATGTTTGCGCCAAATGATACCATTGGTATTGCCGGTGCAACGTCAACCCCCATGTGGCTGATGCAGAAAGTAAAAGCCGCTATAGAAAGCTTTTAACAGCACGCTTTTTGCTGTAATAGGTAACATGCAAAAAAGTCCGTCAAATATTGGTTTATTTGTGGCCGCGCTGGTAATTGGCTGCTGGGCAACAAGCATTACATTGCTGATGCAATGGCATTTCAGCTTCGGCAATCCTCTTGTTTATGTACTGATGCTGGTGCAAATGCACCTTTATACCGGGCTGTTCATCACCGCACATGATGCTATGCATGGTACAGTTTCGCCTGATAAGGGCTTAAATAACTTTGTGGGTTACCTCAGCACGTTCCTATATGCCTCGTTCTGGTACCCGCAATTATACACCAAACACCACAGGCACCATAGCCACGTACATACCCATGAAGATCCGGATTATCATCAGGGCAGCTTTTTTGCATGGTATGTACAATTTATCCGCAATTACCTGTCCATATGGCAAATTGTGGTGATGGCTGTTGTATTTAATATCCTGAAGATCTGGATCCCACAGCCAAACCTCATTATGTTTTGGGTTGTACCATCATTGCTGAGCACATTACAGTTATTTTACTTCGGTACATATCAACCCCATAAAGGCGAACACAATAACCGGCACTTTGCCCGGAGCCAGCGCCGTAATCATTTGGCTGCATTTTTTAGCTGCTATTTTTTTGGCTATCATTATGAGCACCATGAATCGCCGGGTGTACCGTGGTGGAGGCTGTGGAAAGCTCCGTTGCCGAAAAACACAGATTAACCAATCCATAATCCGCTGCTCGTCATCGTATCCACTATTAAGCTCGGAAAAAATCGTAATGATGTATAAAATATATTTTAGGGATGTTGCGCAGGGCTGCGTTAGGGATTGCAGCGGAAAACCCACAGCCTTGTGCAGGCCTCAGTGCGTACAGGCAAGGCGAGGATTTGCAGCGTAAAGCCCGGGCCGCAGGCAACGCCGATATCATGAAATCCATTCAAAAAAGCCTTAATAATCAACACATTACAATCACATCATAATAAAAACACGAACAATCCTCTCAAACAGACAGGTAATCGTGCAAATCTCCCGGCAAAGCTGGGGATTGCTTCGTCCCCTATAATAACGGGAGTATACTGTGACAGGGAATAAATAAACCTTACACCTCATTTATTTGTAAATTGTGACCACCGTCATAACTTACGGGGCATTTTTTGCTATTTTTGCGCTTACAGTTATGGCTAAAAAAGGAATTTTACTGGTTAACCTGGGCACCCCGGATAGCCCCAGCACAGCAGATGTAAAGCGTTATTTGAATGAGTTTTTGATGGATCCGCGGGTTATTGATATCGGGGCCATTTCACGTACTCTTTTAGTTAAAGGCCTTATCGTTCCGTTCAGAGCACCTAAATCGGCCAAATTGTACCAGGCCATCTGGGACCCTAAAACCGGCTCACCACTATTACATTACAGTATTTTACAACAAAAAGCTTTGCAACAGCGCCTTGGCGATGACTATATGGTTGAGCTGGCTATGCGTTACCAAAACCCTTCTATCGAATCGGCTTTGGAGAAGTTGAAAGCAGCCCTTGTTGAAAGTATCCAGGTAATCCCTTTGTTTCCGCAGTATGCTTCGGCCAGTACCGGGTCTGTTTATGAAAAGGTGATGGACATTGTTGGCAAATGGCCAACATCGCCAAATATTACGTTCATCAACTCTTTCCATGATAATGAGCTGATGATTGAAACTTTTGCTGATAACGCTCAAAAATATAATCCTGAAACGTACGATCATGTTTTATTTAGCTTTCACGGACTGCCGCAAAGGCAACTGATTAAAGCCGATCATACTCATAATACCTGCCTTAAATCTGCAGGCTGCTGTGAAACGCTTACTGATGTCAACAGGTTTTGCTATTCGGCACAATCGCACCATACCGCGAAACTGATAGCTGAAAAAATGGGCATTCCGAAAGAGAAATATACCATCTGCTTTCAATCGCGCCTGGGCAACGACCCATGGGTGCAGCCTTACACCAGCGAAATTGTAGCCAAACTGGCCGGCGAAGGTAAAAAACGTCTCCTGGTATTTTGTCCCGCCTTTGTAGCCGACTGCCTTGAAACCGTATATGAAGTAACTACCGAATATGGTGACGAATTTAAAGCCCTCGGCGGTGAGCATGTGCAACTGGTTGAGAGTTTGAATGATGCACCTAAATTTATTGATGCCTTAGTGCAGATGGTAAAGCCTTTTTAGGAAAACTCCCCTGTTGAATATAATTATTGCCTAACGGAGCTGTTTTATAGCATACGTTAGGCTTTTTTTATTGTATAAAAAAAGCATCTGCCCATTGCTGAACAGATGCTGTACGATTTTTATATAATTGATAGTTTAACCTACTTTTACATTTACCGCATTTAAGCCTTTTTTGCCTTGCTCTACATCGTAGGTAACGCTATCGTTTTCACGGATAGTGTCGATCAGGCCTGATACGTGTACAAAAACTTCGGCACCACCATTAGTTGGCGTAATAAATCCGAAACCTTTGGTTTCATTAAAGAATTTTACTGTTCCTTGCATTATATTTTTATTTAATTACTACAAAGGTAACATTAATTATTAACAATCAATTAAAAATAAGGCCATTACACGTTTAAAGTTTTCGGAAGTGTAATTCCCTGTTGAAAACTACGTCGTAAAAACAGCATTTATCAACTCCCTGAAGCCTTAACACTTAGTGTTTTAACCTCGTTATTGCTGTAAAGGAACACTGCTGTAAACATGATATTCGCCGGGTTTCAGCGTCATGGAATATTGCAATGATGTTACACTTATACTGGTTTTGGTAATGTTATCGTACCAGATTCCGGTAGCCGGGAAGCTGATATTGCCGGTTTGCGGCACCACGTCAAAATTACCAACAACCTCAACATTCGCGCTGGCATCTTTTAACTGTATAGTTTTAATAGGGCCGGCAAGGTCATAAGTAGAATTGGTTGAGGCAAATACAGCGTTCTTTTCCTTCATCTTAATCATTTTAGCGTAAACACCATATAAATGCCTCCTGTTAGGATCGGTATTATAGTTCCAGTAGATGGGTTTATTGCTGGTACGGCCCCCCTGGTTAATACTTACATCATACCCAAGCTCCCCAAACTGCCATAGCATCTTAGGCCCCGGAACCGAGAACAGGAACGCGGCTGCCATTTCTTCGCGCGCCAAACCTGTGTTTTTATCTTTTACATTGTAGCTGCCAACCGCATTGCCATAACTTT
This sequence comes from Mucilaginibacter rubeus, assembly GCF_014643835.1. GTDB lineage: Bacteria > Bacteroidota > Bacteroidia > Sphingobacteriales > Sphingobacteriaceae > Mucilaginibacter > Mucilaginibacter rubeus. The sequence continues at coordinate 255,616 of NZ_BMKD01000004.1, forward strand.
CATTTTTAAACTGCAGGCGTTCCTCATCATGGCTTTCAAAATAGCCTACCAGGTTATACGGCTGCGTAAACGTATGCTGATCATAAAACAAACCCTGAAAATTGGAGTTGGTTAGCCAGCCCATAGTAGCTTCGTTGGCATTATAGTTCAGGTTGTTCCAAAGCATCATGCCTTCGCCGGCCAGTTCTTTTTCTTCCTGGTTAGCCGCAAAATGTTCCAGTATTACGTAGAAATTATTATTATCGATGCTTTTGATGTAGTTGTTATAATCTTTCCAAATGGCTACACGACTGGCATCATATTGGCTCCATGCGTTCACGGCTGCATCAGACGTGCCATAGTTAACCTGGGTAAAACCTTTTGAAAGGTCAAAGCGGAAACCATCTATCTTATACTCCGTCATCCAGAATTTGAGCACGTTTTTTACAAAATATTTGGTGTCGGCGCTTTCATGGTTAAACTGGTAACCGACATTGTAAGGATGCGTTGGATCCACATTATACCAGGGATTGTTGGCCGCAGGTTTACCTGCTGTTGTATTAAAATACATCTGTACCATTGGTGATTGGCCAAAGGAATGATTAAGCACCATATCCTGGATCACCGCTATACCCCGCGAGTGGCACTCATCAATAAAAGCTTTCAAGGCGTTTTTGGTACCGTAGTATTTATCAGGCGCAAAATAAAAAGACGGATTATACCCCCATGAAAGATTACCTTCAAACTCATTAAAAGGCATCAGTTCAATAGCATTAACTCCCAGGTTTGAGAGATACTTCAAAGTATCTGTAAGGGTTTGATAGTTATGGGCATCAATAAAATCTCGTAATAATAATTCATAAATAACCAGGTTCTTTTTATCGGGGCGGGTAAAGCTGGTGTTTTTCCAGCTATACGCAGGCTGATTGGCCTGAAAAACGCTTACATTACCGGTAGTTTTCCCGGTTGGATACTTTTTTAAGTTGGGATAGGTATCTGAAGAAATGTATGAATCGTTATCAGGGTCAAGCACCTTTTCGGTATATGGATCAGCTACCTTCAATGATTTATCAATATAAAACTGATAACCATATTCAGCAGCGGGATCGATGTTATCTATTTGTACCCACCAGCGTTTGCCATCGGGTGTGTTGTTCATCACGGCCTTGGTGTCATTTACATCCCAACCGTTAAAATCACCTATTACTGATACGGATTTTTTGCCCGGCGCATACAGGTTAAAAATTACCGATTTACCCGAATTGATAAAGGTAACCCCGTCTTTTGCACCCGCCGGCAACGCCTTTCCGGTGTTTATCACCGTATCACCGGGAACGTTCCCGGAATTACCCGGCAAAACTTCTTTCTTTTTGCATGAAGTAAAACCGGCCAATAAAAGTCCGGCAAGTAATAAGTAAACATTTTTAATGATCATATTTTGTTATAATTGGTTTCTTACCAAAGCAATCATAGCCAACTGGTTACAGGCCATATTGCTTCAGCAACGCAATATCAGTAAAATAATTGGTAAAATTACTTTTCATTAAATTATGTATTTATCAACCGGAATAATTCGCCCTTTGGACTATCATGTCAGGACAACCTTAAAGCCCTACCTACCCGGGGAAGGCTTGAGTGGGACTAATTATTTGGCTGGCTTAACCCCTTCGCTGGTCATTATCACCCGCTTTATGCTCCCATCTTTATTGTAATACAAATAATCAATGCAAACGGAACGGTGGAAACTGCCAGCGTCAGGCACTAACGCCCCGTTATGATATATAAAATACCATTTGCCTTTAAACTCAATAATAGCCTGGTGATTGGTATTAGAATTTCCAGCTATTTCGTTAATGATCCCCTTATATCCCCACGGGCCATTGATATTCCGGCTCATAGCATACGCTGTTTTTTCGGGAAACTCATAAGCATAAGATAAATAATACCAGCCGTTACGCTCGTGGATCCACGGCGCTTCGGTGTAATGCGGCAGGGTGATGGTTTTAATCTCGCCGTCAAGTTCGGTCATGTTGCTTTTTAGCTTAGCATAATAGCAAATGCCATTTCCCCAAAACAGGTAGGCCTGCCCGTCTTTATCAATAATAACTGTTGGGTCAATATCATCCCAGGAATGCTTAACGGCTTTGGTCATATCATTGGTAACCAAAGCACTGCCGCGCGCATCCTTAAACGGCCCCAACGGACTGTCAGATACCGCCACGCCAATAGCTTTGCCATGAATAGTGCCATGTTCAACAGCCACATACCAGTAAAACTTGCCGTTCCGTTCAATCACCTGCGAAGCCCATGCATCATCCTTAGCCCATTTAAACTCCTTAACATTCATAGGCGAAGGATGCTCTGTCCAGTTCACCATATCGGTTGTAGTGAAGCAGGTCCAGTCGTGCATAGTATAGCCGTTATGACCGGGAGCAGCTTCATCATGGCCGGTGTACAGGTATACCTTATCCTTATAAACCATAGCCGCCGGATCAGCAGTATATTTATGTCTAATGATGGGATTACCATCCGAATGGAAAGTGGTATCGCGGGTTGTGGCATTGGCGTATGTCAGGCTGCCAAATGCCAGGCCTAATGCGATCAGGTATTGTGATATTTTCATATTGTAATGTTAACAAATGCAGGTTCAAGCGTTTGAGCTTGAATAATATAAAATGTGAGCGTCAACGCTCACGTTATTAGTCATTTCTGGTACGTAAGCGTGGACGCTTACACGAAAATGGTTCAAGCGGAGACGCTTAAACCTGCCAAATAAAAACCATGTCATTGCGAGGAGGAACGACGAAGCAATCTCGTAACTATGCAGATCGGACACACATCAGCTACGAGATTGCCACGCTATCGCTCGCAATGACATAGATTTACTCAATCTACTTCACTCATTTCCTTATCACCGGCCATCCATCAACCCAATCCAATTTCTCAACCCTTAACTTCGAGATTCCCCTATCAGCTGCATCATAACCATGGAAGATGATGTAATCGACACCGTCAAAAGTACTTACGCCATTATGGCCCACGCCATACCAGTTAGTGTCACCTGCCAGCAGGATACTGCCGCCGCCCTTGTTCATGGCTATGCCTTCTTTATCCAGGTATGGCCCTTTCAGTGTTTTTGAACGCCCGATAATCATTTTGTAAGTGCTCTTCGGCCCTTTACAGCAATAATCTATCGAAGCAAATAGGTAGAAATATTTATCGTGCTTAAATATAAAGGGCGCTTCAATGGCGTTGCCGCCGGCATCAACCGGGTTACCATCAACAGCTGGGAGATTTTCTGACGCTGTTTTTCGACGTGTAGCAATGGTTGGGATGTTATTAGGGTCCTCTGCCACGCTCAACCTGTCTTTATTCAGTTTCACCAGTTTAAGACCATCCCAAAATGAGCCAAAAACCAAATATGGCGTGCCGTCTTTGTCCGTAATTAAATTGGGGTCGATGGCATTCCAATTGGTTTTGCCGGGGATAGACTGGATCACCTTACCATGGTCGACCCATTTATAGTTGGGATTATTAGTATGAAGCGTGGTATTGGTTGCTACCCCAATAGCCGAAGTATTTTTACCAAATGCCGATACCGAGTAAAAAAGGAAATATTGTCCGTTGTAAAAAGAAATATCCGGCGCCCAAATATGTCCCTTAAAACCAGCAATAGCGTCAAGAGCCCATTGCGGAGGTGTGGCAAATACTGGTTTCTCGGCTTTCCAGTGTATCCTATCTGCCGACGACCACATGGCAATGCCGTTGCCCGTACAAAAGATGTAATACGTACTATCCTGCCGGGTCATTACCGGATCGTGTACCGATATATCAGTCCTTAGTTCCTGGGCATTGCAGAAAATGCCCGGGAACAATAAGGATATGATCAGAAGGATCTTTTTCAACGATTATTTGTTTTTAAGCCTTACTACTTTGAATGAGTACGGCTCAACTGCCAGCTTTAAGGTATTGCCTGAAATGTCAATAGTGCTTTCAACAGGGCTAACTGCTGTGGGCGTGGCTAATGAATTTTCGGCATCCTTGTCATCGGCTTTTAGTGTAGTAACCGTGGCCTGTTTTTGATAACCTTTTGAGCCGGTAATCTTAAAGCTTACATTTTGTGCCGAAGTGCTGGTATTCACAAATTTGATCACCAGTTCATTGGTATTCTTATCTAAACTGGCAGTAGCATAGCTATCATTTTGGCCGGCTACGGCTTCATTGTTTAAGGTAAGCGGCACTACATCGGTACCTTTGTTAAGCGAAAACAGTTGCTGCACATAATAATTCGGCGTAGCATAACTTTTCAGGTTATCAAACCAGATTAGGTTCGGTGTCCATTGCCAGCCTTCTACGTGTGCGAAAAGAGGGGCGTATGAAGCCATGTTCACCACATCGGCATTACGCTCTAAACCGGTCATGAAAGCCGCTTCAGATAATGCGCACTCCCAATTATTTTTGTTATCGGGATTTACGGTTGATTTACTTTGCGCGGCATATTCGCCGGCGAAGATCTTAGGACCTTTGCGGTCATAGTTATCATAACGGCGGGCATTATCTCTGAACCATTTTGCAGGCGCATAATAATGCTCATCCAAAATATCGGCACCTAAACTGCGGAATGTTTTATTTAACAGGTCAAACTCTTTACCATCAGGCGATGGGCCTAAAGCCGATACGATCTTAATATCCGGGTATTTAGTTTTGATAGCTTTAGTGAAAATTTTCCATCGATCGATATATTGCGGGCCCCACTGTTCATTACCCACACCGATCATTTTTAAATTAAACGGTGCCGGGTGACCGAGATCGGTACGCAGCTTACCCCATTTGGTGCTGGCATCGCCATTGGCAAACTCAATCAGGTCGAGCGCGTCCTGTACGTAAGGATCAAGTTTATCCAAAGGCACCAGCTCACCGGTGTTGAATTCGCAGGCCATACCGCAATTCAGGATAGGCAGAGGCGAAGCGCCAATATCCTCGGCAGTCATGAAATACTCCATAAAGCCCAGACCGAAAGTTTGGTAATAATCAGGCGTTGGACGGTGTTTAAACTCGGTATTCCAACGGTTAATGATATTCTCACGTTTATCAACCGCGCCGATAGTTTTTTTCCACTGATAGCGGTTGCTCAACTCGCGGCCTTCAACAATACATCCACCGGGGAAACGTAAAAAGCCAGGCTTAAGATCAGCCAATCGCTGTACGAGGTCGGCACGCAGGCCACCCGGGCGGTTTTTCCAGGTGTGCTCGGGGAATAGGGAGATCATATCCAGGTCGATTACGCCCTTACCGCTCATCCAAACATACAACTGTGCTTTCTGCGTTGTAGCGTCCGATTTAAATTTCACGCTATAACGGTTCCATTCTTTATCAGTTGGTGTAAGCTCTGCCTTACCTATAATGGCATCATTGTCGCCGTGCAGTTCAATGTTCAGCTTTACGTTGGTATCGCCGTCTTGTTTTGCCATTACCGAAAAGCTGTATTCCTCGCCTTCCTTAACACCCATCCCGCGGAAACCCTCGTTAGAGAAACCATAGAAACCCGCATCACTTGTGATGTAGCTTTTTATAAAGTGCGCATTCTCCGGACGTTCAACAGCACGGTTGATCACTTCAGTGCGGCCATCACCTCCATCCTTTTTTTGCTCTTTCCATCCCATCAAAGGCATGTTAAACTCAAACGAACGGTTTTTTACCAACTCGGCATAAACACCGCCATCGGCAGCAAGGTTAATATCCTCAAAAAATATCCCATACATGGTAGGCTGAATGTGTGCCTTTACCTTATCAACCGCTATGGTATATTGTGTTTGCGCATGCAGCGCGGTAAAAGTACCGGCAGCACACAGCATTAAAAAAGCTCTTTTTAGCATCACTTATTTATTTGGAGAATTTGTAAATGGTGACCGTATGGTAAGTTTGACCAGGCTTTAACACGGTTGAAGCAAACGCCGGCTGATTTGGCGCATCAGGAAAATGCTGGGTTTCCAAACAAAACGCCGAACGGTAAGGATAAGCTTTGTCGCCTTTGCCATCTTTGGTTTCGCCGGTTAAAAAATTGCCTGAGTAAAATTGCAAGCCGGGCTCTTCGGTGAATACCTCCATAGTAATGCCGGTAACTGTACTCTTAACAGTAGCGATTGGGGTGCTAAGGTCATGCTTGTTCAACACAAAGTTATGATCATAACCTTTACCGTTTTTCAGTTGCTCATCGGCAATGCTAATGTCTTTACCAATGGTTTTTGAAGTGGTAAAATCAAATGGGGTACCTTTAACCGGCTGCAGCTTGCCTGTCGGGATCAACGTGGTATCTACCGGCAAAAATGCATCAGCATTTATTTGCAACACATTGTCGGTAATAGTTGGGTTACCAGCACCATTAAGGTTAAAGTATGCGTGATTGGTTAAATTAACGATGGTAGTTTTATCGGTAGTTGCTTTATATTCAATCTTAAGCGCGTTATCATCGCCCAGAGTATAAACCACAGTTGCAGTTAAATTGCCCGGATAACCGCCTTCGCCATCCTTTGAAACATAGGTAAGTTCCAGTTGTGATGCGCTCAGTTGTTTAGCCGCAAACACCTTTCCGTAAAAGCCGTTGAAACCGCCATGCAGGGTGTTTACGCCATCGTTAATATCCAACTGGTAAGCTTTGCCATCAAGGGTGAATTTACCTTTGGCAATACGGTTGCCATAACGACCTATAATGGCGCCGAAATACGGCTCCTTTGGTTTTTGATAGCTTTTCAACGAGTCGTAACCTAAAATAACATCGGTAGCTTTACCGTCTTTATCAGGTACCAGTAAGCTTACCAGCCTGCCACCATAATTGGTAACGGCCACTGTTGCGCCGCTGTTATTTTTCAGGGTAAAGAGTTTTACTTTCTTCCCCTGTACATCCGCCTCAAAATTGGCCGAATCGGGTATTGACTGGGTAGTTACCGAGGTCGAATCTTTCACGGTTGAATCAGTTGCTTTTGGATTACCGTTGCAAGCCGCAAAAAGCGCTGCCGAACAGCTTAACATCATTAATAAATTCTTGTTATTCTTCATAATTTGAGGTTGTTAGCTTGCTTTTTAAAGCATTTGCCGTTTAACTATTATAATTTCCGGAACAAATAAATTGGTTTAACTAATGGTTTGGGAATCAGTGAGACCAATGTATAAAAATTAATTTATAATTGTTAAAAAAACACTTAAAATATTTAATTTAAAAAAGCCCGCCTCGCGCGGGACTTTCTTATTCAAAAATCAAATATTTCAACTAAACACCTGCAGCCTTGGCATGGTCGGCCAGGAACTGCGCAAGTCCGTTATCTGTAAGCGGATGTTTTAGCAAAGCGGTAATAGCACTCAGCGGACCGGTTATCACATCGGCACCCAGCTTAGCGCAGTTAACGATGTGCATAGCATGGCGTACCGAAGCTGCCAGGATCTGTGTTTCATAACCGTAGTTATCGTAAATCAGCCTGATATCTTCAATCAGTTGTAAACCATCTGTTGAGATATCATCTAAACGACCAATAAACGGTGATACGTAAGTAGCACCAGCCTTAGCCGCCAAAAGGGCTTGACCTGCCGAAAACACCAGCGTACAATTGGTTTTAATTCCTTTTTGCTTAAAATACTTTAAAGCTTTTACGCCATCTTTTATCATGGGCAGCTTTACCACAATCCGCTCGTGAAGAGCTGCCAGCGCTTCGCCTTCGGCAACCATCTCGTCAAAAGTGGTCGATATTACTTCGGCGCTCACATCGCCATCGGTAATTTCGCAAATGGCTTTGTAGTGGTTAATGATATTTTCATGGCCGGTAATACCTTCTTTAGCCATCAAAGATGGGTTGGTGGTAACGCCGTCTAATACGCCCAGGTCGTGGGCTTCTTTAATTTGTGCCAGGTTGGCTGTGTCAATAAAAAACTTCATTTTATAAATTATTGTACTTACCAGAATTTAGCATAAAGCATGGTAAGCAGGATAAGTGTAACTACAATTAATGCCATGGTTGATTTCTCAACCTTGAACATACTACGCGGAATTTCAAATGCTTTCGGATTAACTTTCGGTCCGGCAAGGCTTATGGCCACCATCACAATAATGGTAAACATGAAAGATAGCCCCATACAAATCAGGAACGGAATCTCATAGCCGCCTTTTCCATTAGGGAAAGCTGTATAAAGCAGGGTTTCGTTACCAAACAATTTTGGTGCATAGTTATTGAACAATACCGACATGCCAAAGCCTGTCAAAATACCTGCAATAGCGGCTGCGCCTGTGGTACGTTTCCAGAAGAAACCTAAAATAAAAATGGCGAAGATCCCCGGGCTGATAAAGCCGGTGTATTTCTGGATAAAGGTGAAGCCGCCTTCGCCGCCTATGCCTAAAAGATCTTTCCAGGTAAGCATGATAGAGAACACTAATGCAGCCAAAATAGTAAGCCTGCCTACATTAACCATACTTTTTTCACTGGCCTCTTTACTGATGTGTTTTTTGTAAATATCAAGCGTAAAAATAGTACTGATACTGTTAGCCTTACCCGCAAGCGAAGCCACAATAGCAGCCGTCAAAGCCGCAACAGAAAGACCTTTCAAACCGGTTGGCAAAAAGCCCAATATAGCCGAGTAAGCATTATCCGAATTAAAGTGACCACCCGATGCCATTTCTTGTTGCAAGCCACCGTTTTTGTACAATACGTAAGCAGCAATACCCGGTAATACCACTATAACAGGCATAGCCAGTTTCATTAAACCTGCAAAAAGGATCCCTGTACGGGCAGTTTTCAGGTTAGCACCCAAAGCCCTTTGTGTGATGTATTGGTTACAGCCCCAGTAGTTCAGGTTCACTATCCACTGACCGGCAAAATACATAGCAATACCAGGCAGCGCAAGGTATTTGTTGATCTCTGCCTGCGGAGCGCCCGGTTTAGGTTTAGCCATCATCATTTTAAAGTGATCTGGTGCATCGCTCATCATTTTATTTAGACCCGCCATGGCGTCTTTGCCCAAACCAAAATGCTCGCTAACCAAAGTAAGCGCTATATAAGTGGTAGCCAAACCGCCAACAACCAGCACCAATACCTGTATAACATCGGTAAAACCGATCACCTTCATACCGCCAAGGGTAATGAACAAGGCAAAAATAGACAGCGCGATAATGATCTCGTGCAGGTATCCGCCACCCATTAAGTTGTTAATGGCCAATGCACCCAGGTAAAGTATAGAAGTTAGGTTAACTAACACATACAACAATAGCCAGAAAATGGCCATGATAAAACTTACCGTTTCATTATACCGCGTATGCAGAAATTGCGGCATGGTGAAAATCTTATTTTTGAGGTATACCGGTATAAACCATACAGCCACAATGATCAGCGCTATGGCAGCAACCCATTCGTAAGCTGCAACGGCCAAACCCACGGCAAAACCCTGTCCGCTGGTGCCTATAAATTGCTCGGCAGATATATTCGACGCGATTAGCGAAGCACCAATGGCCCACCATGTAAGCGACCCCTCGGCCAGGAAAAAGTCGTGACTATCAGATACGCCTTTGATCTTTTTACGGCTGTATACCCAGTACCCGTAGCTCGTAACTACAATAAAATAGATTACGAAGATCACGTAATCGATAGTGGAAAATTTGTTCATTATTTGGTTTAAATTAGTTGCCCCTCCCAACCCTCCCCTTAAGGGTGAGGGCTTTTTAAAGCATTGGTTAAGTTTATACTCTTCTCATTTTTTTTGAACCTGAATTTGCCGAATTAAAGGATTAACAGAATGCTAATCTAATTCGACAAATTCTTTAATTCCAAGAATTCGAGTTCAGACTACTCCGAAATCCCACATCCGAAATCTCAAATTCACATGGCGTTGCCTGCGGCCGGGCTATCCGCTCATACTGCACAGGCCTTAGCCACGTGGCCGGTATCCGCTTCTATCCCTAACGCGAAACAGCGCAGAACTTAAGACTTACGAAGTTTTAAAAACTTCGTAAGTCTTTAAAAAAAACGCCGCCGCTCGGCGACCATCTTATATTTTTTTTCAAGTCTCCCCTTCTGGGGGAGATTTAGAGGGGGCTGGGGCTATTTATACGCCGCGTCATTCCACCTGATCTCGTTCCTGAACTGATCAAGCTTGGTGTCTTTGCCTATACGCAAAAACTCAATACCAGCCATATCAGCGAAATCATTGATCAGCTCGGCCGACAGATTTTGGCTGTAGGCTGTGTGGTGTGCACCACCGGCGTAGATCCAGGCCGCGCAACCGGTTTTCATATCGGGCAGTGGCTTCCAAAGCACCCTTGCAACTGGCAATTTCGGCAGGTCTTCAACAGGCTCAATGGCTTCAACCTCGTTAACAATTAAACGGAAACGGTTACCCATATCCACGATAGAAGCGTTCAACGCAGCACCGCCAGCCACGTTAAATACCAAACGTGCCGGATCGGCCTTACCGCCAATGCCTAAAGCATGTACTTCTAACGCTGCTTTGCCATTAGCTAAGCTGCTGTCAACCTCAAGCATGTGTGAGCCTAAAACCAAGGCATTGTTCGGATCAAAGTGGTAAGTATAATCTTCCATGAAAGCGTTACCGCCTGGTAAACCAGCACCCATTACTTTGAATGCACGTACCAGGGCAGCAGTTTTCCAGTCGCCTTCACCAGCAAAACCGTAACCATCGGCCATTAAGCGCTGCGAAGCAATACCCGGTAACTGGATCATGCCGTGCAGGTCTTCAAACGTATCGCTGAAACCTTTGAAGCCGCCATCTTGTAAAAATTTACGTAAGCCAAGTTCAATTTTAGCAGCGTCATAAACCGACTGATACCTCGCACCGCCTTGCTTAAGGTCATCGGCCATAGTGTAAGTAGCCTCGTACTCATCTGTAAGGGCTTTAACCTCAGCATCGCTGATGCTGTCAACAACGGCAACCAGATCGCCGATACCATAAGTATTTACCGCGAACCCAAATTTCAATTCGGCCTCAACTTTATCACCATCGGTAACAGCTACAAAGCGCATGTTATCGCCAAAGCGAACAAATTTAGCGCCTTGCCAGTCGTACCAGCCTGCTGCCGCACGGCTCCAGCTTTCAATGTCTTTCAATACTTCGCTATCCTGCCAGTGGCCAACAACTACTTTACGGTTCAAGCGCATACGTGATACCATGAAACCGAATTCCCTGTCGCCGTGGGCGCTTTGGTTCAGGTTCATGAAATCCATATCAATTGAACTCCATGGAATATCGCGGTTATATTGGGTATGCAGGTGCAGCATCGGTTTTTTAAGGATGCTTAACCCACGAATCCACATTTTAGCAGGCGAAAAAGTATGCATCCAGGCAATAACACCGATACAGTTTTCAGCAACGTTAGCCTGCTGTAAAGTGTTATAGATTTCTTCGGTTGATTTAACAACTGGTTTGTACACTACCCGCACAGGAATATTGGCAGCGCCATCAATACCTTTAGCAATTTCCTGCGAGTGCTCGGCAACTTTTTTCAGTGTTTCTTCTCCGTATAAATTCTGGCTCCCGGTTATGAACCATACTTCAAATGTTTTCAGATCGATCATTATAATTAATTATTGATTTAGCGAATGAGTGATTTAGTGAATTGGTTTAGTTTTTTGGCGACAGCCTGAATAATGCTGCGCCGTGTTTGTTTATTTTTTGCTGATAGCTTGTTTTGTACTGGCCAACATCCTGTTTTTTCCACAGGTCGCGTACAGTTACCTTGCCTTTCAGGCCCAGGTCTTTGAAGTTCAGGGATACGGATTTATCATCATCGCCGATATTGAAAAAGGCGGCATAAATATCCTTGCTGCCGGGGATCTGCGAATACCAGATCATGGCGCCACCTTTTTTGTATAACTGCTTGGGATTCGATCCTTTTTGGTTTACCGCAATTACCTCATCATTGGTAAAAAGCTTCAACTCAAAATCGCGGTTCTCGGGCAGGTTGCCTCCTATCATCAGTGGTGAACGGAAGATACTCCAAAACGTCATATGGGTATATTCCTCATCTTCAGTAAAACGGCTAAAGCGCTCCTGGCCTACAGGTCCACGTTTACTCAGCTTGCCAATCTGGATCATGTCGCAATCGGGCCAGTGACCGGGGCCGCTTACGCCTTCCCAGCTTTTAGCATAATCAAACATGTGCAGGATCTCTTTCCAGTTATCCCAAAAATCATCAGCCATGCGCCACATATTGGCATATTTGGTAGCATGAGCCGCTTGCGCAACCGGGGTTTCACCGGGCGATAAGCTTAATACAACAGGCCTGCCGCATTGCTGAATGGCTTTCTGATAACCTTCAACCTCGGCATTACTATATGGGCGTGAAAGGTCATCTACCTTAATAAAATCAACTCCCCACGAAGCATAAAGCTCCAGCAGCGAGTTCAGGTATTCCTGCGCGCCGGGCTTTTTCATATCCAGCCCGTACATGTGGTTCATCCATGGGCATTTTGAGTTGGTGTCAGCCACCATATCGGCAGTAATGCCATTGGTACCTTTAACCGGCGATTTTGACCAAACAGCTTGTCTCGGGATGCCGCGCATAACGTGGATCCCAAATTTTAAGCCTTTGCTGTGAATATAATCGCCCAGCGGTTTAAAACCGTTACCGCCAAACGCTGATGGAAATTTAGTGGGTTGCGGAGTTAACCTTCCCCATTTATCCATAGTTAACCATGGAACATATGAACCATCCTGTAAACGCAATTGGAAGGGGTTGCCGATATTGCTGCCCGGCGGGTTATCGTACGACCATAAAAAGTCGACTACTACATACTCCCAGCCATGTCGTTTCAGATGCTCTGCCATGTAATCGGCATTGGCCTTAACTTCATCTTCATGTACTGCCGAACCAAAACAGTTATAACTGTTCCAGCCCATAGGCGGTGTAGCTGCCACCTGTGCCGATAAACGGGTGCAGGCAAAAAAACAAAGCAGCAGGAAAAACAGGTTTATTTTTTTCATCAGGCTTATTGTCCGTAATATGAATCGGGTCCGTGTTTACGTTCGTAATGCTTTTTAATTAGTGCATCTTTTAAGCGGGGGGCGCTTTTATCAATTTGCTCGGTAAGGTAAGCCATCTGGGCTACAGCTTCCAGTACGGCGCTGTTATACACCGCTTTTTCGGCGGTTTTACCCCAGGTAAACGGCGCGTGGTTACCAACCAACACCATTTCAACCTCTTTATAATCCAGGCCTTTTTCCTCAAAACATTCCATGATCTGGAAACCGGTTTGATACTCGTAGTTACCTTTAATCATTTCGTCATTCATGGGTGGGGCGCAAGGGATATCAACCGTTAAATGATCGGCATGGGTAGTACCGAAGATCGGGATATCACGTTGCGACTGTGCCCAGGCTGTTCCGTAGGTGGAGTGTGTATGCACAATACCATTGATGCCTTCCCAGTGTTTATAAAGTACGGCATGTGTTTTGGTATCGCTTGATGGGCGCAGATCGCCTTCGATGGTGTTGCCATCAAAATCAACGATTACCATTTTTTCCGGTGACAAGTCTTCATAAGGCACGCCGCTTGGTTTTATCGCAAATACACCTAATTCCCTGTCGGCGGCGCTTACGTTACCAAAAGTGAACAGCACCAGGCCCAGTTTGGGCAGCTGCATATTGGCATTATAGGCACTAAGCCTTATATGATCATATTTACTCATGTCTTTATTAAGCGTTTTGCAGTTCAGGATTATTTTTCAAAGCAACTTCGGCAGCTACAAACTTGCCCAATATGCTGTATTGGTTATAGCGTTGCTGATAAACTTCCTTCAACGCGATGTTTGGTTCATAAACCACGTCAAAGCCGCGGCCCATGGCTGTCATAGCCTCTTCGATAGTTGGGTAGATACCGGCAACCACCGCAGCAAACATCGCAGCGCCCAAAGCACAGGTATGTTTAAACTGGTGAATGCGGATAGGCATTCCCAAAACATCAGCCATCATTTGCATCACGAAAGGTGATTTTTTTGCTACGCCGCCGATACCGATGATCCCTTTAACCGGGATACCCTCGCTGATAAAGCGGTCAACAATGCTCTTGGCACCAAAGCAGGTGGCCTCGGCCAGCGCACGGAATACCCGTGGTGCATCGCTGCCTAAACCCAAACCGGTAATAGCTCCTTTTAATTCCTGGTTGGCATCCGGTGTACGCCTGCCGTTAAACCAATCAATAGCCAGCTCATTGCTTTCTTCGATGGGTAACAATGCTGCCTGCCTGCTCAATTCAGGGATGATCATTTCTGAAATTTCTTCCTTCAACGCTTCGGCAGTGGCCGCGTCAATTACCTGCGATTGTGAAAGCAGGTTATTTAATGGCCAGGCCAGGATGTTTTTGAACCAGGCATAAGTATCACCAAAAGCCGATTGACCAGCCTCTAAACCTGCCATTCCCGGAATAACCGAGCCATTCACCTGTCCGCAGATACCGCGTACCAGTTTGCCTTCCATCTCTGATGTTGGGGCAACCAGGATATCGCAGGTTGATGTGCCCATCACCTTGCTCAGGTGGTAAGGCTCAATCTGGCCGCCAACAGCACCCATGTGCGCGTCAAAAGCGCCGGTACCAACAATCACATCGGTTGAGAGTCCCAATATCTCCGCCCACTCCGCGCTGAGGTTTCCGGCTGCTTCATCGGCCGTGTATGTATCTTCATATAATTTATCCCTGAAACCAGCCAGCACCGGATCAAGGGAAACAAAAAATTCTTCGGGGGGCAGGCCATTAAATTCTTCGGCCCAAAGGGCTTTATGCCCTGCAGAGCAACGGCCACGTTTAATAGCTTTAACATCATTACCGCCGGTTAATAGAAAAGGGATCCAGTCGCAATGCTCTACCCATGAGGCAGCGGCATCACGTACACTTTTATCAACCCTTAGCACATGCAGCAGCTTAGCCCAAAACCACTCCGATGAGTAGATACCGCCAACATATTTCAAATAATTGGTATCAAATTTTGCAGCATGTTCATTGATCTGCGCTGCTTCTTTAACCGAAGTATGATCTTTCCACAATACAAACATGGCATTGGGGTTAGTTTCAAAACCGGGGGTTAAGGCAAGCGGAGTACCGGCAGCATCAACCGCAACGGGGGTTGAGCCGGTGGTATCAACAGAAATGCCTTTTATATTTTTTGCGATGGCTTCACCGCCGGCCTGTGCAATACAATCTTTAATAGTGGCTTTAAGTCCGTCGATATAATCCTGCGGATGCTGGCGGAACTGGTTTTCGGCAGGTACACAATACTTGCCATCGCGCCAACGGGGGTAATTAAATACTGATGATGCTATTTCTTCTCCGTTGGCCGCGTTTACTATCACGGAGCGCACGGAGTCAGACCCGTAATCAACCCCGATCACTAATTGGTTATTGCTCATATAAAGATTTATAATTATTGTCGAAATAACACTTAATTTTTGACAAAGAAAAATTTTATTTAAAATTTTATTCAGATAAAATGCATTATTTACTTAAAGGAACCTTTTGGCCTGTAAAAAAGTCATTACATAGTTCAAGTACCTGTCGAAAAAATCGCCGGTACGTCTATTCAGCCCGGCAATAATTAGTGTTCTTTTAACAATATAAAATAAGCTTTACAAAACGGATTGGCTGTTTTGGGGTGGTAAAACGTTTAATTTACTCATACAGTATATAGCGTTGCCGTTACTAAAAATGAATCCGGCGCACTGGGAAAATCAAATAACATCTTTGCCCTTGTGACAACACTTTTCCGGCAAACCAATAAAAAAGCGGAACAGTCAATCACGACCAATTCCGCTTAAAACTGTAACAAAAACTATCTGATTATTTAACGCCATTTGCCGCGTCGATGATGACTTTGGCAACGGCCTCAGGCTGCGAAATGAAGATCACGTGGCTGCCTTTTACCTCTGTTACTTTTGCACCGGCACGTTTGTACATGATACGCTCAACATCGGGCACAATGCTTTTATCTTCGGTGGCCACTATAGCATAGCTTGGTTTGGTTTTCCATGCCGCTTCGGCAACAGGCGTAACAAAACATTGAACCGAAGTTGGCCCCTGCGATGCAAACATGAAGTCGGCTTCGGCTTTACTTAGGTCGCCGGCAAAACCGCCATGAAATTTGGCTTTATCATAGTAAACAAAACCTTTATCATCTGGCGGCAAAATACCATTTTCGGGAGCCGGAGGTGCCGACTGTACCCATTTAATCGTATTTTCCCCTTTATCGGGCATAAACGCGGCTATATAAACTAACGCTACTACTTTTGAATTATTCCCGGCTTCAGTAATTACCGTACCACCATAAGAGTGGCCTACCAATACCGTCGGTCCATCCTGTTTATCCAGAATCCGGTTGGCGGCGTCAACGTCGTCCTTTAAAGAAGTAAGCGGATTTTGCACCACGGTAACATTATAACCTTTTTTTGTAAGGATATTGTACACGGCCTTAAAGCCCGAGCCATCGGCAAAGGCGCCGTGCACTAATACAATGTTTTTTACGGCCTGTGCCTGGGCGGCGGCCTTAAAAGTAAAGGCAAACAAGCTGCCTAATAAAATAACTGCCGCAATTAAATGTGCTTTTAAGCGGCCTTTCATGAATTTTGTGTTCATTTTTTGCTGGAGTTTAAGTTTCATAAATAATACTGTTGACAGTACCATTTCAAAGCTTGCTCCAAAAACACAAAACACTATTAATCAATATATTAATCAAAATACAACTACCCAACACTTACGATATATCGGGTTTACACGATGGCTTTCTCCATATATCATTACCCGCTGTTAGCTATTCGCCATGGCAACGATATCTTTTCCATCTAATATCCAGCGGCCGGCGCCGCGGTTCGCGGTATTGATCATGGCTTTGCCAACTTCCTCAAGTGTAATAAAACCTTTTGGGTAAATAAGGCGGCCTATAGGGTACATCCAGCTGATGTATTTATAAAATGGCAGGGTATTTTTTGCCCCCTTAAAGCTTTTCATAAAGCCGGGCCTGAAGTTAAATACCTGTTTGAAGGGCAGCTTCATCAAATCATTTTCGGTTTTACCTTTTACCCGGGCCCACATACTGCGGCCCTTTTCAGTACTGTCGGTACCGGCACCGGATACATAACAAAAAGTCATATCCGGATTAATTCGGCTCAAAATTTCGGCCACGTGCATGGTTAGCAGGTAAGTTACTTTATAATAAGCTTCTTCGCTCATCCCTACCGACGAAACGCCTAAACAAAAAAAGCAGGCATTGTAACCTTCTAACTGATCCTGAATGGGTTTGAGGTTAAAAAAATCAGCATGTATAATTTCCTTCAGTTTAGGATGTGTTACACCACAGGGTTTACGGTTAATAACCAATACTGCTTCAACCTTATCGCTCAATAAACATTGATGCAATACCCCCTCGCCTACCATACCGGTGGCTCCTGTTATAATAGCCCTTATTTTATTAGTTGTTTCCAGATACTGATGTAGCCGATTATACCTTTAAAATATTGTATCTTATAGCAGATTTATTTACCCATTCCTATACCTTGTGTTAATTATATGTTACAATACAAACAATTATATAACCATAACGCTTTAACAATAAATTAGTTGAAATGCCAAAATGGTTAAAAATAACCTTAAAGGTCGCCGGAGCGCTCGTTGGTTTAATTATAATTATGTTTATTGCCCTTACTGTTTATGTTAATAATAATAAACAAAGGGTGCTTGCTATGATCACCTCCGAGCTCAATAAAAACCTGAACGGAACGCTAACCATCGGCACTATTGATCCAACGTTATTTAAAGGTTTTCCTGGGGTATCTGTCGAACTGAAAGATGTAGTACTGAAAGATAACCGCTGGGCGCAGCATCATCATACATTGCTTACCGCCAAAGATTTTGAAGTATCAGTAAACGCCTCTGCCCTTTTAAAGGGCGAAGTGGTGATCAATAAAATAGATATCAGCAATGCCGATATCGATCTGTTTACCGATAGCACCGGCTACAGCAATACCTCGATATTTAAAACAAAACCTAAACTTGAAAAAGACCCGAAAGAAAAACAAACCAGTTCATCAACACAGATCGGGAGGTTTTCGTTAAACAAAGTGAATTTTGTGGTTGATGACCGTCATGCTTATAAACTATTCAAATTCGCTGTTAATGATATCCGGGGCCGCCTGGATTACCCTGCTAAAGGGTGGAACGCCGATATCGACCTGAATACGATAGCAAACAGCTTTTCCTTCAATACCAAAAAGGGAAGCTTTATGAAAAACAGGCTTTTAAAGGGGCATTTTGATATCAGTTATGATTATGCATCGCAGGTTATTAACCTTGCCCCCAATACATTAAACATTGGCGATAACCCATTTACCGTGGGTGCACAGTTTAATCTTAAATCGCCCGAAACTGATTTCACCATTAACCTGAAAGCGGATGAAATTTTATGGAACGATGCTGCTAACCTACTGGCTGCCAACATCACCAAAAGCCTCAAAATGTTTGATCTGAAAAAGCCAATTGATGTTACCTGCGATTTGAAAGGAAGTTTTGGCGGCGGCGGCGATCCGTTGATTTACGTTACGGCCAAGGTTAAAAACAATGTGTTAACTACCCGGGGCGGCACTGTTGAAGATTGTAGTTTTAATGGCGTATTCAGTAATAACTACATCAATGGCAAAGGTTTAAATGACGATAACTCGGTTATAAAGCTTTATCATTTTAACGGCAGCTATAAGAATATTCCATTTACTATTGATACCGCATTTATCAACAACCTGAATACACCGGTGGCTACCGGGATTTTCAGATCGCGCTTTCCCGTTACCAAACTTAACCCGGTTATTGGCGATGAAAGCCTGAAATTTACCAAAGGCATTGTTGATTTAAAACTTGCTTATAAAGCCGATATTGTAAATTTTAAATTCACCAAACCCTTCGTTACCGGTAATGTAGATATTAAAAATGCGGATGTAAATTACCTCCCTCGTGGGCTCGTATTCAAAAACAACTCCATTGCCTTAAAATTTACCGATAAAGATCTTTATATAAATAATATCCGCCTGCAAAATGGCAGTAGCGTAGTGTACATGCAGGGTAAGGTGAGCAATTTCCTCAACCTGTATTATACCGATCCACAAAAGATTTTGATTGTATGGCAGATCACCAGTCCGCAGATACATCTTGGCGAGTTTTTAGGCTTCCTGAACAACCGCGGATACGAAAGCAGTAAAAGCAGCGGAGGAGCGGGCAAAAGGATGTCTAATGCCAAAATTACCAATCAACTTAATACCGCCTTTGATAAAGGGCAGGCCGAACTTCACTTGCGCTTAGCCAAAGTATATTATAAAAAGTTTTTGGCGACAAGCGTTAATGCCGATATCCTTTTAGCCGACAACACCATGAAAATGCGCAATGTAAGCCTTAAAAGCTCGGGAGGATCATTGAGTTTAAGCGGCCTGGTGCTGCAGGGGCCAACCAATAATTTTGCCATTAGCACAACTATTAACCACGTAAATACTAATACTTTCTTTGCATCGTTTAACAACTTCGGTCTCAAGGATTTTACCAGCGATAACTTGCGGGGTTTTCTATCGGCAAGGGTTGATATTAAAGGCGGGATCAAAAACACCGGCGACCTGGTACCGAAATCAATAAAAGGATTTGCACAGGTTAATTTAACAGATGGTGCATTGGTAAACTTTGCGCCCATAAAAAGCGTAGGCAAATTTGCCTTCCCTTTTCGCGACCTGGATAATATAACTTTTGGTGATTTAAAAGCCCGGTTTGATCTTGATGGTGATAAAATAAAAATTGCGCCCATGCAAATTAACTCGAGCGTACTCAACATGGATGTGGAAGGTACCTATTCGCTATCGCGGGGTACTAACATAGCCCTTGATGTACCCTTGCGCAACCCGAAGAATGACAGCAAAATAGCAGATGAAACCGAACGTAATAAAAAACGTATGAAAGGCATTGTTTTACACATACTTGCCACCGATGGCGATGAAGGTAAAATAAAAATTAAGTGGAACAAAAACCATAAAAAAACAAAAGCAGATGATGATGAGCAGAAGACAGATGACACCCAACAAGCGCCTGAACCTAAACAAGATTAGCTTAATTGCATACAATCGTTACTTTAACCGTTGTTTCATGGTGTTTAAATGACACTATAATAGCAAATAAATGTTTATCTTTGTGCTGTTCATTATAGGGTAATATGTTGATTAAACATTTATTGGTTAGCACATTATTTTAAAACTTTTAAACCGCTCGTTCCTTACAGCAATAATATCAGAAGAAAACCCTCGTTTTAAATATTAAATACTTATCCCGGGTTCACAAATAAAGAAGGAAGCAAAGTTTAATGTAGTCTGTTTTAACTCCGGTTGTTTAACCCGGCACATGTATCTTATTGAACCGTTTTTAGCTTAATAATCTGTATTAAAAAATGAGACAACTTAAAATATCCCAATCAATCACTAACCGCGAATCGGCATCGCTCGAAAAATACCTGCATGATATTGGCAAGGTAGATTTGATCACAGCTGAGGAGGAAGTGATCCTGGCGCAAAAGATCCGTGAGGGCGACCAGGTAGCGTTAGAACGTTTGACAAAAACAAACCTTCGCTTTGTGGTATCGGTTGCTAAGCAGTACCAAAACCAGGGCCTTACCCTGGGCGACTTAATAAACGAAGGAAACCTTGGTTTAATTAAAGCGGCAAAACGCTTTGACGAAACCAAAGGCTTTAAATTTATTTCATATGCCGTATGGTGGATCCGTCAGTCAATCCTGTCGGCCATTGCCGAGCAATCGCGTATTGTGCGTTTACCACTGAACCAAATTGGTTCATTGAGCAAAATACACAAAGCAGCTTCAAAACTGGAGCAGGAATTTGAAAGACAGCCAACACCCGAAGAACTTGCAGACAACCTGGAAATTTCGGTTGATAAAATTGCCGATTCGATGAATAACGCCGGCAGGCAGATTTCAATGGACGCGCCTTTTATTCAGGGTGAAGAAAACACCTTACTTGACGTATTGGCCAGCTCTGATGCTGCCACCGATACCGAAGTAATGGCTGATTCTTTATCGCAGGAAATTAAACGCTCGTTAGGTATCCTTGCCGAACGTGACCGTGAAGTGTTAATGTTATTCTTTGGCCTTGGTGGTCATGCTCCTCATTCGTTAGAGGAAATAGGTGAAAAATTTGATTTAACCCGCGAGCGTGTTCGCCAGTTGAAAGACAAGGCTTTGATGCGTTTACGCCACAATTCAAAATCAAACCTGTTACAATCATACTTAAACTAATCCAGGATATCCGCCTGAGTTTTTATACCAAAACCGCGAATGAGATTTCATTCGCGTTTTTTTTTGTGGGATGATGTTTTTAATTCCCTCCCTTGGGAGGGATGTGTTGGAATGTGTAATGACAGGGAGGGGTTTATACAACATTGCCCAATTGAAGAAACCCCTCCCTACACCCTCCCAAGGGAGGGAATCGCACAATCCCGTACTTTTTTATTTACTCCCCGCAAACCCTTTCCCCTTACGATACTGCGGCAACTCGTACCACGCCTTTGCAGGTCGGCTTGCAGGGAAGCCATGCTCGGCCCGGTAAGCTTTTCGCTCGGCAGTGAAATGCCACCAGCTTTTGCCAGTGTTACCATGTTTAATATAATCTGCCAATAATCGGTATGAATCCTCCACGCATGGATCGGCCCAGGCACCCACATGCCGTTCAAATGCATTGAATAGTTCAACCGGGTCTTTTCCTTCCAGTTGTTGTAATGAGTAATACCCTTGCTGTATCAGTTCAGTTGCAAAATTGATCCCTAATGACGGAATACTTTGGAACTCAATCAACGCGTTGATCTCCCTGGCACGTTCGGTATCCGCATTCAATATCATTGCAACTTCATCCGGGGCGAAAGTAGTGAGATCGGCTATTTTTGTTTTTTGAGCCCGGAGAATAGCTTTCTCTTCTGCCGTTAAAAGCAGGTTAATTGATTTCTTCATAATTCAGGCAGGTATATAACTAAGTTAAAAAGGAATCCTGAGAAATAAAAAAGCCTTCCAAACTAAATTGAAAGGCTTTCGAACATCCGCACATTTAAAATCTGTACAGGTGCAATCAAAATTTATTTCATCAATTTGATAAAGTCATCAAACAAATACCTTGAATCATGCGGACCAGGTGAAGACTCAGGGTGATATTGCACCGAGAAGGCTTTTTTACCTTTTACGCGAATGCCTTCGATAGATTGGTCGTTCAGGTTAACGTGGGTGATCTCTACCTTATCCGAAGCACGTACGGCTTCCGGCACTACACCAAACCCATGGTTTTGAGAAGTAACCTCGCAATGGTTAATGATGATATTTTTTACCGGGTGGTTTAAACCACGGTGACCGTTAAACATTTTTTGAGTTGGGATATCGTTAGCCAAAGCCAGCAACTGGTGGCCTAAGCAAATACCGAACATCGGCTTATCAGCAGCTAAAATCTCCTTTACAGTTTCAACCGCATAAGGCATCGCTGATGGATCGCCGGGACCGTTTGAAATGAAATAGCCTGTAGGGGCAAAATCTTTCTCCATTTCGGCATAAGTAGTTTTTGCAGGGAATACTTTGGCATAAACCTCGCGCGAATCAAAATTGCGAAGGATGTTTTTCTTTACACCAAGGTCAAGCACCGCTACACGATAAGGAGCATCCTCGCTGCCAAAAGTATAGGTTTCGGTAGTTGATACCTGCGATGAAAGCTCCAGGCCATCCATAGAAGGCACCAGGTCAAGTTTTGCTTTCAGTTCATCCAGGTCTAATATTTCTGATGAAATGATGGCGTTCATAGCGCCTTTATCACGAATGTGGCGAACAAGCTGACGGGTATCTATATCAGATATACCAACTATGTTTTGCTCCTGGAAATAATCCTGTATCGATTCATCGGCCTGTTTACGGCTGTAGGCGATGTTATAGTTTTTGCAAACCAGGCCTGCAATCTGGATCCTGCCCGATTCAACTTCTTCGTTAGCAATACCGTAGTTACCAATGTGCGCATTGGTGGTTACCATAATTTGCCCAAAGTATGAAGGGTCGGTAAAAATTTCCTGGTAGCCGGTCATGCCGGTATTAAAACAAATCTCGCCGGTGGTAGTACCCATTTTGCCCGCAGCTTTACCGTAAAAAACGGTACCGTCGGCAAGCAGCAATATAGCCGGTAATTTGGTGAAATAATTCATCGCTTAAAAAAATTGAAAGGGTTAAATGATCGGATCGCCTGGTTCAAAGCCCCGTGAAAACTGATAGAAATATTGAAGTAAGGAACTTCCGGATTCACGGCGCAAAAGTAGAAAATAATTTCGGATTTCGGGTGTGAGATTTTGGAATTATTTTGATTTCGGATTTATTAGGCTTTCTGCCGATAAAATAACAAATCAAAAACAGAAAAATCCGAAATCGAAATTTCGAAATCCGAAATCCAATTAATCCAAAATCAAAAAGTACCTTTGCACTGCGATAACACATTTATCAATGTCTGTAAATAAAGAAATAAAGCGTATCACCACCAATACCATCCAGGAGATGAAGGTTCGTGGCGAAAAGATCTCTATGCTTACCGCATATGACTATTCGATGGCTACCATAGTCGACGATGCCGGGACTGATATCATCCTTGTTGGTGATTCGGCCTCCAATGTGATGGCGGGTCACGAAACTACGCTGCCTATAACGCTCGACCAGATGATCTATCATGCATCATCTGTGGTACGTGCGGCTAAACGTGCATTGGTGGTTGTCGATCTGCCTTTTGGATCATACCAGGGCAACTCAAAGGAAGCGCTGAACTCAGCCATCCGCATTATGAAGGAAGCCGGGGCACACGCCGTTAAAATTGAAGGCGGCGTTGAAATAGCCGAATCAGTTAGCCGGATCTTAACCGCCGGCATCCCGGTAATGGGGCACCTTGGCCTTACACCGCAATCCATATATAAATTTGGAACGTACACCGTACGCGCCAAACATGAAGCCGAGGCACAAAAACTGCGTGATGATGCCCTTAAACTCCAGGAACTTGGCTGCTTTGGTATTGTATTGGAAAAAATCCCGGCCAAACTGGCGCAGGAAGTATCTGAAAGTCTGCAAATCCCTACAATAGGTATCGGCGCTGGTCAGCATTGCGACGGCCAGGTACTGGTAATCCATGATATGCTGGGGATTAACAAAGGCTTTAAGCCCCGCTTTTTACGCCAATACTCCAACCTGTATGATATCATGCACGATGCGATCAAAAATTACAATACCGACGTAAAAAGTAACAGTTTCCCTAACGAGAAAGAGCAGTATTAATTAGCCTATAGTTGATAGTTTATAGATCATAGTAAAGATGATGGCCATGAACTATTAACCATGAACCATGAACTAACACAAATGGCCCGTCCTGAATTTAATTATAGCAATGCCGATATTACCGATAAGGATGTTCTTTATGAGGACAACCACCTTATTGCCATAAATAAACGTGCGGGAGATATTGTACAGGTTGACGAAACCGGCGATGAGCCGCTGGACGAAAAGGTAAAAAAATACATCGCCAAAAAATACAGCAAGCCTAACGGCGCTTTTTTAGGCGTGGTACACCGCCTTGACAGACCGGTAAGCGGCGTGATCCTGTTTGCCAAAACCAGTAAAGCGCTCGACCGGATCAACAAAATGTTTAAAGCCCGCGAAATGCATAAAACCTATTATGCAGTAGTGCGCAAAAAACCATTTCCCGAAGAAGGCACCCTGGTACATTGGCTGGTAAAAAACTCACAGAAAAATGTAACCAAAGCCCATGACCGAGAAGTACAGGGCAGCTTACGCTCGGAGCTAAGCTATAAATTGGTGGGCGAGCTAAACGGATACTATTTAATTGAGGTTGACCCGATAACCGGTCGCCCGCACCAGATCAGGGTACAGCTTTCAACCCTCGGCTGCCCCATCGTAGGCGATAATAAATATGGCTATCCCCGCGGCAGCCTGCGCAAAAGCATTTGCCTGCATGCACGCAAGCTTACGTTTGTACACCCGGTAAAAAACGAACCGGTTGCTATTATCGCTCCCGTACCGCGCGATGGCTTTTGGGAAAAATTTGAGGGAATGATGGTAGGGTAAATTTGTCAGTAGTCAATCCATCGGTTCACATCGCCAAAACCCTTTCCCAGATCTCCTCATTAACAGGTATCCCATCCCGTAAATTCCGCTCTCTTGTTTTGAGCATATTTTCGCCAGGGTATGAAACCTGTTCACCATCAACAGGATTGCTGCTTTTGGTGTAGCCCAGGATTTCATTTATTAAACGCTCATTTTGCTCAGTGTCTGTTTTCAGGCAGATAAACACTTGCGATACGCCCCACTCCTTTTCGTGTTCGCTGATTTTTGAGGTAGATTTTCCTCCGCTTAGTAATGTCGCCAGCAGATCAAGCATCAGCGATAAACCCGACCCTTTCCAAAAACCAATAGGCAACATCCGTTTTGACTGCAAAATGGCATCGGCATCAGTACTTAAATTCCCTTCATGATCATAGCCACCGGGCAATGGCAAAGGTTTATTTTGCGATTTGCTCTCCATCAGCTTACCTACCGAGTATTGCGAAATAGCCATGTCCAATAAGACATGTCCGCCTTTACGCGGCACCGCAATAACCAGGGGATTATTACCAAGCCGCGGGTCGAGCCCGCCCCAGGGCGGCAGGTTAGCAATGGTGTTTGTAAAACAAATGCCTATAAATCCGGCATCAGCCGCCTGTAATCCATAAGTGCCACCACGCATCCAGTGGTTGGTATTTTTGATAGCCACACAGCCTATGCCGTACTCTCCGGCCAGTTCAACAGCCCGGCTCATACATGTGCTTGCGTTTAACATGCCAAGACCAAAATTACCGTTCCATTGCTCAATTGCACCCAGATTGTCTACCATTACAGCTTCAGCATCCGGTTTAAACAAGCCTTCCTTTACAGTTTGTACAAAAGCAGGAAACCGGTTAAGGCCATGACTGTAAACACCATCCCTGCTGTTGGCGGCGAAAATGGCGGCGCATTGCCGGGCTTTTGCAAGCGGCAGATCAATACTTAATAGTACTCTTTCAAATTCGGCTTCAAGTTTTTGGTATGGAACGCGCATTGGTTTTGAAATAAATTTAATTTATAGCGTTTATTACAGTGTACTGATGCAAGGTAATCAACCATATTTTATAATTTTGCCTTTAATAAATGAAAAGAACCCCGCTGTTGTTTTTCCTGTTTTTAATAAGTATTGCGCTGATTGTTAATTCATGCAAGAAAGATAACTTAAGCCACATACCCGGATTATTAGCAGGTAACTGGCAATTGGCTTCTATAACCGTTACCAATTATGTGGGTGATGCCCAGGTATCTTTAGATACCTTAAACCAAACTTGCCAGGATACCCAACTTTTTACCTTCAATGCCGACAATTCCTGCAGCTACACTAATTTTCAATGCAAATCAGATACCGCGAAGGGCCGCTGGTCACTTACTGCAAATAAATTATTTTTAATTTCGGACATGGTTTGTAAAGATACCACCAAAGCATCGGGCGGTACCTCAAAGCCATTTGAAAACACTAAAATAGTTACCTTGGGTAATTATTCGCTGGTATTAGAAACAGGGGATGTTGAACCAAACTATTCGGCAACAAAAAAACGACGCATTATGCGTTACGGGTTTATCAGGCAAAAAGTAACTGCCACCCAATAGTTTTAAATATTTTTAATTGTAAAATGGTTTTAATAGTTTCAATGCCAAGTAAACAGTCAGCCCGATGAAACTATTGTAGCTTCATCTTCGTTGAAAAATAAATTATCGATGAAAAAAAGAATTGCCATTTTCGCTTCAGGTTCCGGCTCAAACGCCCAAAAGTTAATGGAGCATTTTAAACGCAATGCCGATGCCGAAGTTGTGCTGATACTTACCAATAATCCTCAAGCTTACGTTTTACAGCGTGCCGATAACTTTGAGGTACCCTCGCATATTTTCAGTCGCCATGAGTTTTATGAAACAGACGGTGTTATCCGCCTGCTAAAAAACTTACAGGTTGATCTGATTGTGCTCGCCGGTTTTTTATGGCTTGTGCCCCAATCATTATTAAAAGCATTCCCCAATAAGATTATTAACCTGCATCCTGCCCTGTTACCCAAATATGGCGGCAAAGGCATGTACGGCGATAACGTACACCGCAAAATATTAGAAGATAAAGAAGAGGAAAGCGGCATCACCATTCACTTCGTTAACGAAAACTTTGACGAAGGCGAGATTATCCACCAGTCGAAATTTAAAATTGAACCGGGCGATACGCTTGAGATCGTAAAATTTAAAGGCCAGCAGTTAGAGCATAATCATTTCCCGAAAGTTGTTGAGGCGCTGTTGAAAAAGATGAAAAGCTGAGTTGTTTAGTGATTAGGGGGTTATCTAAGTTCTTTTATGGGTTATTAAAACAACAATGACCCATGTATAATTCCGTAAACAGTCAATTCACCATCAACAATTTTAAAGGCTATAACCCAGTCATTGAAATGACTGCAAGAATATTTGAACGCGGCTAAAACCTTATGGTTACAAATGGAATGCTGTACTCCAGGTACAGCTAATCTTTTGATAGCTGTCTTGAATTTCAAAGCATATCTTGCACCGCTTCCCGGTGTATTTTTCGATTCTACAAAATCAACAATCGCATCAATAACCTTTAAGGCCTTAGGCTTAATAGTAACGTTCAAAATACAGGATGGGCTTATTGAGTATATTTAGAAAAAGCTTTATCTAACGGAATATCTTCTTCATCAAGATCTTTATTTAAATAATTAATCAGCTCTTCGTCTGTTGCTTTTCTTCCAATCCCCCTCGCGACGTCAATTGTATTCAAATCCTTAACTTCTTGTGTTTGCGCAGAAAGACCAAGCTCTTCAGCAAGCTGCATCAACAAGCGGGTCTTTTTTTCCGAATTTGATTGAATAATCACCGTAGTCATATACTAAGTTACCAATTATTTATGAATACCTCAACAATTAGCCTATCGAACGCACGGTAATACACATTAAATATCGCCTGCTATAAAATTTCGATGTGGATAAATATCGATCCTATGCTAATAACTAATCTCTAATTAACTAACCTCCAATTAACTAAATATCACTACCTTTGCGGCTCAAAAAACAGTGTGTACATGAGCCAGTCAGTTCAAATAAAAAATGCTTTAATTTCTGTTTATTACAAAGATAACTTAGAGCCCATCATTCATGAGTTAAACCGCCTTGGTGTAAATATCTATTCAACCGGAGGTACCGAAACTTTCATCCGCAATTTAGGTGTAAATGTGATCCCGGTTGAGGACCTTACTTCATACCCTTCGATACTGGGTGGCCGTGTTAAAACCCTGCACCCTAAGGTTTTCGGTGGTATTTTGGCCCGCAGGAGCTTTGATGGAGATAAACAACAATTAGAGCAATATGAAATTCCTGAAATTGATTTGGTAATTGTTGACCTGTACCCGTTCGAGGAAACTGTACAATCAGGTGCCGGTGCCGAAGATGTGATCGAAAAGATCGATATCGGTGGTATTTCTTTGATCCGTGCAGCTGCAAAAAACTTTAAAGATGTAGTGATCGTAGCTTCAAAAGATGACTACGCAGGCCTTGAAAATATCCTGAAAACGCAGGAAGGTGCTACCACAATTGATCAGCGCCGTTCATTCGCTCAAAAAGCATTCAACATCTCGTCAAACTACGATACACATATTTTCAACTATTTTAACGAAGCCGAGCCGCTTCCGGTGTTTAAACAAAGTATCCAAACCAGCCAGGTTTTACGTTATGGCGAAAACCCTCACCAAAAAGGAACTTTTTATGGTAACCTTGATGCCATGTTCAACAAACTGAACGGCAAAGAGCTTTCATACAATAACCTGGTTGATGTTGATGCTGCCGTTGCTATTATTGATGAGTTTACTGAGCCTACTATCGCTATCCTTAAGCATACCAATGCCTGCGGTGTAGCTTCGCGTTCATTTATTAAAGAAGCATGGATCGATGCCCTGGCTTGTGACCCTGTATCGGCCTTTGGTGGTGTTATTATTGCCAATGCCGAGATCGACGCAGAAACTGCAACTGAGATCGACAAGATATTTTATGAGGTGCTGATCGCTCCGGCATTTACAGACGAAGCCGTACGGATCCTATCAGGCAAAAAGAACCGCATCCTGTTGGTTCGCCAGCCGGTTGAACTGCCTGTTAAGCATTTCAAAACTTTATTGAATGGTGTAATTGAGCAGGATAAAGACGCCGTCATTGAAGGTCCGGCCCAAATGACTACTGTTACTGAAAAAGCACCGACTGAGGCTGAATTGAAAGACCTGTTCTTCGCTAATAAAATTGTAAAGCATACCAAATCGAACACCATTGTATTTGCTAAAAATAACCAGCTAATGGCAAGTGGCGTTGGTCAAACCTCAAGGGTTGATGCACTTAAGCAAGCCATTATTAAAGCTCAAAGCTTTGGTTTCGACCTGAACGGTGCGGTAATGGCGTCCGACGCTTTCTTCCCCTTCCCTGATTGTGCCGAACTGGCTGCCGAAGCTGGGATCACCGCCATTTTACAACCGGGCGGATCGATTAATGACAAGCTTTCGGTTGCCATGTGCAATGAAAAAGGTTTGGCTATGGTTACTACCGGCGTACGTCACTTTAAACACTAACATTTAAGGTTGACCGGGTTGATTTGGTGAGTAGTTTATTAGGTTAAAAACGTTTGATTGAAGAGTAGGGATTGATTTGGTGAAAAGGAAAAATGTTTTTAACCTGTTTTAACTTAATTTACCTGTAAATCCGGTCAACCATCTAATAAATAAGCTCTATCAACCCAACCCCAACACAATAAATGTGATTTTTTAACGCTTAAGTTTGCAAATTGCTAATTTATTTAAGCGTATTTTTATAAACTTTGCATAACATACTGAAAGAAATACCAGATGGGTTTATTTAACTTTTTTACACAAGAAATTGCTATCGATTTAGGTACAGCAAATACCCTCATTATACATAACGATAAAGTTGTTGTTGACGAACCCTCGATTGTGGCGTTTGACAGAACAACCAATAAAGTGATTGCCATTGGCAGGCAGGCCATGCAAATGGAAGGTAAAACGCACGATAATATCCGTACCGTGCGCCCGCTTAAAGACGGCGTAATTGCCGACTTTAACGCCGCCGAGCACATGATCCGTGGGATGATCAAAATGATTAACCAGGGCAAGGGATGGTTCTTTCCATCGCTGCGTATGGTGATCTGTATCCCATCGGGTATTACCGAGGTAGAGAAACGTGCCGTGCGCGACTCGGCCGAGATTGCCGGCGCCAAAGAGGTTTACCTCATCCACGAGCCAATGGCTGCTGCTGTAGGTATCGGCATCGACGTGGAAGAGCCTATGGGCAACATGATCATCGATATTGGTGGTGGTACAACCGAAATTGCCGTTATCGCTTTATCGGGTATCGTGTGCGACCAGTCGATCCGCGTAGCGGGAGACAACTTCGACTCGGATATCGTTCAATATATCCGTCGTCAGCATAACATCATGATTGGTGACCGTACCGCCGAAAAAATTAAAATTGAGGTTGGCGCTGCCCTTCCTGAACTAAGCGAGCCGCCGGGCGACTTTGCCGTACAAGGCCGCGACCTCATGACAGGTGTACCAAAACAAATTATGGTATCATACACCGAAATTGCACATTGCTTGGATAAATCGATCTCAAAAATTGAGGAAGCGATATTGAAAGCGTTGGAAATTACCCCTCCCGAGCTTTCGGCCGATATTTACCAAACCGGCATCTACCTAACCGGTGGCGGTGCGTTATTGCGCGGCCTTGATAAGCGCGTAGCTGCCAAAACCAAACTACCCGTTCACGTTGCCGAAGACCCTCTTCGCGCCGTAGTACGCGGAACCGGCACCGCCCTTAAAAACATTGGCAATTTTAAATTTTTAATGCAGTAAATTAGAAACAAGAATTTAAGAATTAAGAGACAAGAAGGAAATAAGTTGAATGTTGTTCTCCTTTTCTTGTCTCTTGGTTCTTGTTATCTTGATTCCAATTTCAAATCTGAAAAGCAATGCGTAACCTTTGGATATTTATAACTAAGTATAACGCGTTTTTTTTATTCCTGATTTTTGAGATTAGCTCACTGCTTATTTATATCAAATACAACTCGTTTCAAAAAGCGTCTTTTATTAACTCAACCAATAAAATAACAGGCTCCTTGTATAGCCAGGTTGACGCGTTAAAAGAATACCTGTCATTAAAAGAAACCAATGATAGCCTTGCCCGTGAAAACGCGAAACTTCGCGGCCAGCTCAAAGCTTCTATGTATGTTGATACTGTTGAAAAACACAAGGTTAATGATACCGTTTACAAACAACAATATACTTATATTGTAGCCAAGGTAATCAATAATTCGTTCAATAAACGCAGCAACTATATTACTATTAACCGGGGTAGCAGGGATGGGATCCAAAAAGATATGGGTGTAATAACAAGTGCAGGCGTTGTGGGCCAGGTTATTGCAGTAACCGAGCATTTAGCTATTATCCAATCAGTTTTGCATAAAAACACGCGGTTTAGCGCCATGCTTGCAGGTACTAAAGATATAGGCTCGTTTGTATGGGGCAACGATCTTGATCCGCACAGGGGTGTATTAATAGATATCCAGAATAACGCGCAGCCCAAAATTGGCGATACAGTGGTTACCTCGGGCTATTCACTTTTCCCTACGGGCATACCGTTTGGCAAAGTCACCAACCTGCATGCCAAAGGCGGCGGTTTACTCATCAATGTTGAGGTAGCCTTAGCTGTTGATTTTACAAAGCTTCAATACGTTTACGTGGTAAATAACAAATTTGCCGGTGAACAAACGGTACTGGAGGCCGTACAAAACAAAAATGAGTAGAACTATCCTTGTTAACCTTGTTAGGTTTATAGTTTTGGTTTTTATGCAGGTTTTCCTGTTAAAAAACATAACGTTTTATAATCTTGCCACCCCTTATTTCTATATCCTTTTCATTTTGTTGCTTCCCTTTGAAGTACCTAATCTGCTGCTGTTTGTACTCTCGTTCCTGACAGGCCTCACTATTGATGCTTTTTATGATACACCGGGGCTTCATGCTGCGGCCTGCGTTGTGCTGGCATTGGTACGTGTACTTTTCATCAGCATCACGGTACAAAAGGATGGCTTTGATAACGAGCCCGAACCTACTTTGAGTATCATGGGTTTCAGGTGGTTTTTTACTTATGTGTTGATACTTACTCTATTCCATCACTTTTTCCTGCTTAATTTAGAGGTTTTTAGTTTTTCTGAAATACAATACACACTAAGCCGTGTTGTTTTGAGTTCATTGTTTACCGTATTTTTAATACTAATTTCGGGCCTGCTATTTTTCAGAAGGAAAGAACGTAAATGAATAAGTTTTTTGAACGCCGCTACGTTGTTACCGGTATTTTTATAGCTATCATATTAGCCCTGCTGGGAAGGCTTTACTATATCCAGATAGTTGATGACAAGTACGAGATCTATGCCAACAGTAACGTAAGAC
Source organism: Mucilaginibacter rubeus (assembly GCF_014643835.1). Taxonomy (GTDB): domain Bacteria; phylum Bacteroidota; class Bacteroidia; order Sphingobacteriales; family Sphingobacteriaceae; genus Mucilaginibacter; species Mucilaginibacter rubeus. Next base: position 288,232 of record NZ_BMKD01000004.1, read on the forward strand.
GCACAACCATACTTTACCCTGCCCGCGGGCCTATACTTGACCGTAACGGCAAGATCCTTGTACAAAACGAACCCATTTATGATGTTACCGTTAACCCCAAGGAAGTAAAACCTTTTGATACCTTGTTGTTTTGCAAAATGATAGGTATTGATAAGGAAGGTTTCGACAAACGCTTTGCCAAGGCTAAAAAACAATCGCCCAATACAGCATCCGTATTTGAAAAACAACTTTCTGTTCAGTTGTATGCTTCATTGCAGGAAAAGCTGTTTGAGTTTCCGGGCTTCGCTATAGTGCCCCGCACCATACGCACTTATCCCGACTCGGTAGCCGCACAGTTTTTAGGTTTTATTGGCGAGGTCACCGACAGGGATATCAAACGCTCAAACGGATATTACCGCCTTGGCGATTATATCGGCGTTACCGGCGTTGAAAAGGCATACGAAAATGTATTGCGCGGTCAGCGCGGCGTACAGGTACAAATGGTTGATTCGCACGGTGTACCCAAGGGTTCATTTGCCAATGGCGCGCTTGATACCGTACCCCGTTCGGGCGAACGTCTGACCTCGTCGTTAGACGTTGACCTGCAAAGGCTTGGTGAAAAACTGATGCAAAACAAGCTGGGCAGTATTGTAGCCATAGAGCCATCATCGGGCGAGATCTTATGTTATGTGAGCAGTCCTACCTATGACCCTAACCTCATGGTAGGCCGTCAGCGAGGCAATAACCTTGCCAAAATGTACAATAACCCGTACAAGCCGTTTTTCATCAGGCCTATCCAGGCTCAATATCCTCCCGGTTCATCATTTAAACCATTAAGTGCCCTTATCGCGCTGCAGGAGGGCATCGTTAACCCGGGCGAAACCTACTATTGCACTGGGCACTACCGGGCGGGCAACAGGTTGGTCCCGTGTAATAAAGGCGAAGCACATGGTTCGGTAAACATGAGCCGGGCCGTGGCCGTGTCATGTAACGGTTACTTCTCGATGGTTTTTCAGCGTATTGTTGACCGGTACGGGGTAAAAAATACAGAAGCCAATTTCACCGCATGGCGAAATAATGTAATGAAATTTGGCCTTGGCGCCCGGCTTGACCTGGATATGCCGGCCGAAAGCCGTGGTAACGTGCCCACGCCGCTGCATTATGATAACGTTTACAAAAAAGGCGGCTGGCGTTCAAGCACCATCATTTCATTGGCCATTGGCCAGGGCGAGCTTTTGGCAACCCCATTGCAAATGGCTAACCTGGAATGTACTATTGCCAATCGCGGGTTTTACTATAAGCCTCACCTTATCAAGGCAATCGGTACTAAAAACGTAATTAAAAAAGAATACGTTGAAAAAAACTATGTTGGGATAGATTCCGGATATTTTGAGCCTGTTATTAACGGAATGCAGGCAGTGGTTGAAAACGGTACAGCCAGACGGTCAAAAATACCTGATATTATTATGTGCGGTAAAACCGGCACCGCGCAAAATCCGCATGGCGAGGATAACTCGGTATTCGTGGCTTTCGCCCCACGCGATAATCCTAAGATAGCGATTGCTGTTGTAGTTGAAAACTCGGGCGAGGGTGCGCATTGGGCCGCTCCTATTGCAAGCTTCATAGTTGAAAAATATCTAAAAGGTAAGATCAGCCCGCGCGAATCGGGAATTACAGTTGATTATTATGCAAATGCCAACCGCCTGCCCGATCTTAGCCTTTATGCTCAAGACCTGCAAAAAGAACGCAGGCGTGACAGTATCAGGGCGGCAAAGGTTGATTCTATCAAAAAATTCAAAGCTGATTCAATTAAAAAGTTCAAGGCCGATTCAATAAAAAAAGAAAGGCGCGAATCAGCTTATAACAATAAACCGGCGAACTGGATTAAATCATTAACTGGCGGGAGGGCAAGATCATGAGCACTCAGCAGCGGAGTTTCTTCTTCAATGTAGATTGGCTTACAGTTTTTTTGTACCTGGTACTTTGCACCATTGGTTGGTTCAATATCCATGCTGCAGTTTTTGACACCAATCACCCGAGTATAGTCGATGCCTCAACCAATTACGGTAAGCAGTTCATCTTTATTTGCGTATCTGTAGTGATTGGTATTGTTATCCTGCTGCTCGAAAGCCGGTTCATTGCTGCCCTGGCCCCAGCATTTTATGTAGTAATAGTTTTGCTGCTGATACTGGTGTTGGTAATAGGCCGAAACGTAGGCGGTAACCAGGCCTGGATCAACATGGGCGGCGGTTTCCGGCTGCAGCCTTCGGAGTTTGCCAAGTTTGCAACCTGTTTATTGCTTGCGCGATATTTAAGCGGCACCAACATCCGGGTTACCGAACCCAAATCATTTTTAACGGCCGCCGTGATTATCGGGTTCCCGATGTTGCTGATCATGCTGCAGCCCGATACCGGTTCCACACTGGTATTTTGCTCTTTGATATTTGTTTTATACCGCGAAGGGCTTTCTCCTTATTTCCTGGTGATAGCGGGGTTGTTCATCACCCTTTTCGTTACATCGCTATTATACAATCCGCTGTATATTATCCTGATCCTGGCTGTAATAACCGCTTTCATTATCTTTTTATTTAAGCGTAACAGGCAGCTCATCAAAACCGTGATCATCGGCCTTGCAATCTCTATAGCGTTTATATTCAGTGTAAAGTTTATTTATACCCACGTTTTAAAGAAACATCAAACAGAGCGTATTAACATACTCCTGGGTATCACTACCGATTTAAAGGGAAAAGGCTATAATGTAAACCAGTCGAAAATAGCTATAGGCTCCGGAAAAATGTGGGGTAAAGGTTATTTACATGGTACTCAAACCCAATACTCGTTTGTACCCGAGCAAAGTACCGACTTTATTTTCTGCACCGTCGGCGAAGAATGGGGCTTTGCAGGTTCATTAACGGTAATAAGCCTTTTCATGTTCCTGATATTGCGGGTAATTCTTATTGCCGAACGGCAGCGATCCCCTTTTACGCGTATTTACGGTTACGGTGTAGCTTCAGTGTTGTTTTTTCACGTAGTGATCAATATCGGTATGACCATCGGGGTAGTACCCGTTATCGGGATCCCTTTACCGTTCATCAGCTATGGAGGCTCGTCATTACTAAGTTTCACCATGCTCCTGTTCACGCTTATCAAACTCGATTCAAACAGGAAATCGAATGTTTGATAATTTTAGTCAGAAGTCCGTAAGTCAGAAAGTTGGGGTACCTCTAAAATCGTCTTCACCATGAACCATCAACTATGAACTAAACCGCTACGAAGCAGGATATCTCCGTCGTAACAAAGCGTAAAACTTATCGGCTGTTGATGCTTTACTTTCCCAGTTATTTTTAACTACGTAGTTTGTTTTCAGGAAACGTTCGGCTTCTTCAAAAGTGTTAAAGCGGTTTACTATCTCAATAGCTTCACTATAGGCCAGGCTGTAACCATTAAACAGATCTTTTATATAAAGCAGCTTATCATTCAGGTTTATGGCCGATTTAAGATCGGTAACCGGCAGCTCGGCAGTGGTGCTCGCCGCGTTGTTCGCTTTCTCAGCCTTTTGGGCCATGATCCTTTGATTAAAGGTTAGTACCTGCTGGCTGCTACCTGTATCTGCCGAAGGGGCTGTAGCCACAACAGGCTCTGCAGCGGGTTTTACGGGCTCAGTTACCGGTACGGGCTTTGGCTGTTCGGCCATGGGTACTATCTCAACCGGCTTTTCGGGAAGTTCACCAATCAGCTCTTCCTGCTCAAACCTGTCAGCTTCATCATCCCAGGTATCAGCCTCGTTTAAATTTAGTTCAAAGCTGCTTCCTTCAGGAATTTCCTGTTGAAATGAATAAGTATCTGCCTCTTTTTCGGCAGCAATATTTATTTGCGGTTCGGGTGTTTCTTTTATTTCGGGCGCGGGGTTGATCACTTCTATTTTTACCGGGTTAAACGGCACCGGGGCCGGTGGTTCAGCATCGCTGGTAAGTTCTATCTTATCAACCGGCACAGGGACGTGCTGTTGTACTACCGGTTCAAAAAAGCGCTGCTCATGCAAAGCTTCCTCCTTTACAGGCGGAGGTGTTGCCGGCACCGGAGCGGGAGGCAACACCAGGGTCACCGGTATATGTTCTTCAGCTGCAGGCTGGTTTTTTTCTGCAAGCAGTGCAGGAGCTGCCGCGCGCTCATTGATGCGTCGCAGTATTTCGGCATGGTCTTTTAAAAAATGGGCATTGGCTACAAAAAGTTCTAATTCAAGCTCGTTAAGTTCGCTGGGATCAGCTGCAAGGTAGTCGTATTGATCATTAAGCTCTTTTAAAATCCCACCTATCTTTTTAAATACATCCATTTGCTTCATGGCCTCAATGTTAGGAAAATGCTTACCAAAAATAGGATTAAATTCTGATATTTGCCGACTATAAAAGTCATAAATGGTATATCACGAAGAGGTTTTCAGGCGTAAAAGCGAAGTAGGCGGCAGTATTGAGGTTATCTGCGGATCAATGTTCTCGGGCAAAACCGAAGAGCTGATCAGGAGGCTTAACCGTGCCCGCATTGCCAAGCTTAAGGTTGAGATTTTTAGCCCTAAAGCCGATACCCGTTATGGCGAGGATGCCATCATTTCGCACAATGCCAGCAAAATAACTTCTACCCCGGTTGATAGCGCTTCGGCTATTTTACTGCTGGCCAGCGATGCCCATGTAATAGGTGTTGATGAAGCGCAATTTTTTGACGATGAACTCCCCGAGGTATGTACCGTACTGGCCAACCGCGGCGTACGCGTAATTGTAGCCGGTTTGGATATGGATTTTAAGGGCCGGCCATTTGGCTCAATGCCCAACATTATGGCCATTGCCGAATCGGTAACCAAGCTGCAGGCCGTTTGCGTAAAGTGCGGCAACCCGGCCCAATACTCGTACCGCCTGGTACATGATAATTCAAAAATATTATTAGGCGAGAAGGAAAGCTATGAGCCCCGCTGCCGGGCATGCTATAATACCGTTGCGGGTTAACATTTAATTAAATAATATATTTTTTATTTAATACTATAACTAAAACAAATACCGGGTATTTGTTTGTTATGTACTTAAACACAGCAGCTTCAAAAAGAAGGTGCTTTAATTTTAATAAAGTATAAAGCAATCAAGTTTATGGCCAAAAAGGTTTTAGTTATAGAGGACGATAAAGATATTCGCGATACCGTGGTGTATGTATTGGAGGAAGAAGGTTACGAAGTAGTACAATCCGACAATGCCCGAATCCTGCGTACCCTGACTACTATTAACCCCGACCTGATTTTGCTTGATAACTGGCTCACCGATTGGAGCAGTGACGCAAATGGGCAGCAGCTAAGTAAAAGCATAAAAGACAATCCGGCTACCAGCCACATCCCCGTGATCATTATTTCGGCCGTGAGCAATATCAAAGAAATTGCCAAAGCCGGTAACGCCGATGGGTACCTTGCCAAGCCATTTGATCTGACATCACTTTCAGAGATCGTAAAAAAGCATATCAAGTAAGCAACCCTTATCAGTATAAATAAAACGGCCCTCCATTAATTTGAAGGGCCGTTTTGTTAAAAACTACAATCCTCTAAGGAGAAGATTTTGAATAAAAATCGTTGATATACAAATACTTAATTAAGCCCCTTCTCTTAAATTCTGAACACATTTTGGAGTTTTCTTTATTTTTATTTGGATTTATTCTAAATAACATATTTCTTTGTTGCTGTTAATACGCTATGCGCAAAATAGTAAGCCGCAAGCCCATTAACAATTATTTGATTATTAATGCTTAAAATATAAAGTCCTGTTCTGTAGTTTAATTGTTTATATCAAACATTTAATCAGCAGAGCAGGCACCAATTCATTTTTAATTACCGGAATTTATGTGCGATGCTAAAATACTCAGCCAAAAGGGAACATCGGTAGTAAGCCGTTGCTCCGAATGCCAATGCCTATTTATATGGCACCATAACCTGATCCTTAGCTTTACATCCGATCAATTTATCCAGTTTAAAAATTTCGCTATCGATCTTGATTTCGGCGACCATTCCTTCCCATTTCCCGACGGACAGGAACGCGTGGTAATGCGTACGCCGGTCAATGATATCCAGCTTACCTTTACTGTTGATGAATGGGAAGACTTTCATGTTGCGATGGATGAAGCTATTTACATGCAGGAGATTTATGCACTGGTTGATGGCGGTAAATAAATCCCCGAATTATTGTAATTATATAGCTGAAAGCAGAATGCACAAAGCCAAAAGTTAATTTAGCTGAATAAATTAACAGATTCTATATAAAATAAATTCCTTAGCCTGGAGAAAATGTACCTCCCGGTTAAAGATCGCGTTACCATAATACAATACCGACCCTGCAAAATGAAAGATATCCCTTTACACCAACTACATGAACGAACAAATTCGGGATTTGAGATCAGGCACTTTGAAAGCGGCGAAGATTCAAAAAAAGTACCGATGGGCGCCCATCGCGACGATCACTACCTGTTTTTTTTGATTGAAAACGGATCAGCATCGCTGATGATAGATTTTAATGAAGTTCATTTTTGCGAAAACACATTTTATTATATTCTGCCGGGACAGGTACATCACCGGATAAATAATGCACTTGCCGGTGGCTGGTATGTAGCCATCGATTCACAGCATATTCCGGCCGACTTCCGCAATATTTTTGAAAACCAGCTTTTTCTGCAACAGCCTTATCAACTCAACGATATTGAATTAAAGCAATACCAGCAGCTCCTTTGCCTGTTGCGTGAAAAAAACAACGAGAATAATAATAGCGCTTTCTTTTTGCCGGTTTTGCAATCGCTCATACAATCATTTGCCGGCATGGCAGCGGCCACTTTCAGTAACGTTTATACGCCCGAAAAGCAGCTTTCAAGGCCGGCACAAATTTCACATCAGTTTAAAAAGTTGTTGTTGAGGCATGTGCGCACAATTAAAGGCCCTTCGGCATACGCGGGAATGCTTAATGTTTCCGAATCATATCTTAACGAGGTTTTAAAGAAAACCACCGGTTTCCCGGTAAGTTACTGGATAACCCAGGAAGTAATACTGGAAGCAAAAAGATTACTGTATTACAGCGGCCTCAACGTAAAGGAGATTGCGCATGCACTGGGCTATGATGACCATACCTATTTTTCCCGGCTGTTTAAAAAAGCGGCGTGCATCACCCCACTTGAGTTCAGGGACAAACACCGTAAATAATCCAATATTTACCCCGAAATTACTATTTCAGGAGGCTAAAATTCAATGTTTCTTTGTAGTATCAAAACACTACACCATGGAAACATCCACTCTTCATAAATTAAAAAGAAAGGCTGGCAGCTTGTTTGAAAACCAACTTTTACAAAGCGGCAGGGTGCTTGAAGTAAGGCATTGGGAGCCGTCGACTATGATTGAGATTGACCTGCATTTACCACAGGCCGATATGCAAAACTGGCACGAAATACCCTACATAAAAATAAAAGTTGATAACCTTACCTACCGCGATTATACCCCAGCCGGCTGGGATGCCGAAACCAGCACCTGCACCCTGTATATTGATGCAGCCCATAGCGGTCCCGGCAGTAAATGGGCTAAACAACTTCAAAAAAACGATACCGTACGCTATTTAAAAATCCGTTCTACCCGGCACGCACCGGCCGGCACCCCGGCCATAATAGGCCTTGGCGATGAAAGCAGCATGGGGCATATGCTGGCCTTACAGCAAATGGTATTACCCGCAACGCGTTTTTCGGGCGCTATAGTTATGGCCGATGAAAATCACAGGGGTTTATTTAGCGAGTATTTCAAATCGCCATTAAAGCCTATTGAACGTAATGATGTATACGGCCACCACAGCCTTATCCAGTGGGTAATGGAACAACAGTATAACCTGGAACACTCGGTATTTTACATTGCCGGCAACCATACCATGGTAGGCGAATTACGTAAATTATTAAAACTGCAGGGGTACCCGTCAAGCCAGATTAGGATACAGGGTTTTTGGTCGTAGAAGCTTGTTTAAAAGCGCTTCTCCCTTACCTGAAACTCGTTCACCGACATTTTATGCCGTTTCACCTAAAATAACTGTTCAACAATGAGCTAACGGCACATCTTTGCGGCAAATAACATTATCATGAAAACATTCTACAATCCACTTATAGCTGTGATGATCTCCCTGCAGGAGCATACGGTAACCGTTATCCAGGCGTTGGCTAACCTGATCAGTTAATATATTCATCTGCCTATGAAAAACAAAGCCGCGTTGCGATCTTGCAAAGCGGCTTTTTAATATTGAAAATTTATTTGAAACCTCAATTAGTCGACTATTTTAATTTTGACGTTTGTTCCATTGGGTAGATCTTTTATTTGCTCACCAATAATGCCGGTTAATTCGAAATGACCTTTAATATCAACAGGCTTAAGATTGTCAATTGTGTATTCTCCTCCTAAAACCGGCATTTTCTTATAGCTGTAAACCTGGTGATCACCTAAATAAATACAGGCATCTTCAAGTTCCTTTAACAATTGAGGCATGAACCAGTTATCCACTTTTTCATCGTCATTTAAAAAACTGTAAAACTCTTGTTTATTATCAGCAACTTTCGATAAATCACACATATCCGTTGCAAGCCAGTAAATACAATCATCATATCCTATAAAGAACAGATCGCCGAGCTTTGATATCATTAAAATTTCCTTAAAATCTTTTATCAACCATAACCAGGTATCCATTAAGCCGGCAGTATTTATACCGTTTAAATTTATTACAAGCTCATCTAAATAGTAATCCATATAAGTTAGATTGTTAACACCTACTCTCAAAGTTAATATCCCTTCTGAGGTTTTTGCTTTTTACTCTCCAAAGTTTTACCGACGATATCACTTTTTTACCGGTATTTCTCCGATGTTTTACTGCCGTTCACCGATAACCGCACTTGCTTCGCCTAATAAACCTAACGGCAGGGTGCCTTTTGTGTGCAATTTTGGATCACTAAACAACAACAAATAAATGCCATGAAAACTTTACTTGCAATTCAATTGATCCATTTAGTTATGAAAGCCGCGGAACATGCCGTTGTTATCGTTCACTCTATCGGTCATTTAATAAAATAATTTCCCGGCACCCCGAGGGATGGTTATTTCATCTTTGATAATCAATAATTAACCATACATGTTATCCTTTAAAAGGGTGAGCATATGAAAAAAGGAGACGAAGTAACCTGGAAATGGGGAAAATCACAAGCTGAAGGCCATATCATTAAAAATACGAAAGGCCGGTAAGCAAAACTATAAAAAGTGCAAAAGTGAGATAAGGCCCCTAACCCCGATAGGCGAACTTTTGCGGAGAGTATTATAAGCCTGGATGATGATCATCCGGGCTTTTCATTTTAAGACATCCGGGGAGCCAGCGCAGGGTTTTCGCAGATGATAAATAATATCAATTACCCATCGCAAAATTCACTTTCACCGTAAAAATTGCGCACTTCGCCGAAAAACTCATGGTTATTTCATGAATGTGATGCATTTTTACCCTATGACAAAACAACCTATCATCACTGTAAACAACCTGGTAAAAAACTATGGCGATTTTGCAGCCGTTAAAGGCATTAGTTTTGAAGTTTATGAAGGCGAGATCTTCGGCCTGCTTGGCCCCAACGGTGCCGGTAAAACAACTACTCTCGAAATCATTGAAACCCTTCGTGATAAAACGTCGGGCAGCATCATTGTTGATGGCTTCGACATTGAAACCGACGCTGATAGCATCAAAAAACGGATAGGCGTACAGTTACAAGCCGCCGGTTATTACCCCAACCTCAACCTGTCGGAGTTGATCGTATTGTTTTCGGGCCTGTACGGTATCGACAAAACACCGATGGAGATGCTGGAAAAAGTTGCCCTTACCGATAAAGCAAAGGCTAAATATAAAGACCTTTCCGGGGGGCAAAAACAGCGTTTTTCTATCGCCACTACATTAATCAATAACCCAAGGATCATATTTCTGGATGAGCCCACAACCGGCCTCGACCCGCAGGCCCGCCGTAACCTTTGGGATCTGATCCGCGAAATCCGCGACCAGGGAACCACCGTGGTGATCACTACCCACTATATGGATGAAGCCGAAGTACTATGCGACCGTGTTGCCTTTGTCGACGGCGGCTACATCATTGGCATTGATACCCCCGACCATTTTATCGACGAGCTTGTAGCCACAGGCTTTGAACGCAAAAAGCAGGTAAAACTGGCCAATCTGGAGGATGTATTCATTAATTTAACCGGCAAGGAATGGCGGGAAGGATAGCCCCCAGCCCCCTGAAGGGGGGAGCCAGTATGCAGTTTTGAGTTTGCAGTTAGCAATATAAAAAACTCCCCGACCTATTGATACCCACAGGCAAAATGACTCAATGACCTAATGACGCCTAATGGCACATGACATAAAAGGATGAACAATAAATACAGCAATACAAAAGCAACCCTGGCCATTGCCAAAGCCAGTTTCCGGTCGATATTACGCAGCCCTTCGGCGGTGGTGTTTACACTGGCTTTCCCATTAATATTTATCATTGTTTTTGCCAATATTGGGGGGGGCGGTATGTCGATAGATGTGGGCGTAGCCAAAGGCAGCGATACATCCGCCAATAACCCGGTTTACACTGCGCTTAAAAAAAACAAGATCATGCACCTTATCCATGATCAAACAGCTGATGAAATGAGCAAAAACCTGGCAAAAGGTAACCTTGATGCAATACTTGATCTTAAACCTTTTGCTCCACCAGCGTCAATGACCGTTCATGTACAGTACAGCCAGGCATCGGGCGATAAAGGAAGTGTATTAAAATCAGCCCTGAACAACATTTTTTATCGTATTCAGTCGGAAGAATTGAAACGCATTCAGTCGTACACCACAGTTAAAGTCCCCAACCTGATCGACCTTAAAGAAGAAACCATAAGCGGCCGCCCATATAAATACATCGATTTTATTTTACCCGGACAGTTGGGTTTTTCGTTGCTAAGCAGTGGTGTTTTTGGTACAGCTTTTGTATTTCTGAGCTTACGGTTAACATTGGTTATCAAACGCTTTTTTGCAACCCCGGTTAAACGTTACAGCATTGTTTTGGGCGAGGCTATTGCGAGGCTGGCCTTTTCCCTGTTAGGTTCGTTATTTATTATACTGGTCGGGCATTACATGTTTGGTTTTACGCTGATCCACGGTGTAACAACTGTATTAAATATGCTGGTACTTTCGGCCATCGGGTTGATCATTTTCATGGGATTCGGCTTTACTGTATCTGGCATCGCCAAAAACGAAAGTTCGGTGCCACCGCTTTCCAATATTATCACGCTGCCGCAGTTCCTGCTTTCGGGTACTTTTTTTTCAATCACCGCCTTCCCCAACTGGCTGCAATATATCAGCAAGGTGTTACCGCTAACCCATTTAAACGATGCTATGCGTAAAGTGGCTTTTGAAGGCGCTGGCTTAGGTGACGTTACACACCAATTACTGATTCTTTTTGCCTGGTTTATCGGAATTTATGCGGTAGCGGTAAAAACGTTTAAGTGGGAATAGCAGGAAAGATGCAGGAATTTGAGATTTCCGAATAACCACGCTTGATGCCTTTTTGCTTCGTACTACCCCAAATTTTAAAATCCAGACTTACAAAGTTTTAGAAACTTCGTAAGTCTCAACCATATTACCAACAGAATCCAAACTCAAATACTTAACATTATGTTAACATTAACGGTGTTAATATTAACATTAAGATAACATTTAGGAAATATATTTGCAGAAATAATCTCTGCAATGACAATCAAGCCCGTCAATTCCATCGCTTTAGTGCTCTTTTTATTAACTATATGTTCAATTACTGTTAAGGCACAGGATTCAAAAGTAGGCACCTGGGGCATAGTAACCGTAGTTTTGCCGGGCGATAGTTCCCACAAATGGGGTGGTTACACCGAGTTTCAAACCCGTACCAATAATGTATTCAGCCAGTTTCAGTATTACGAGGTAAAGGCTGGTGTAAGTTATGATATAGACAGGAACTTTACCGCGCTTTTAGGTACCGGCCGCTACACTACTTTTGATTATATGGATATTGGCAAAGGGCCTACAACTACCGAAACCCGTTTTTGGGAACAGATCACCAGCAACCAGTTCCTGTACCGCTTAAAGCTCGAACACCGCTACCGGGTAGAGCAGCGCTGGGTTAACGGCGATTACCGTAACCGTTTCCGTTACAGGCTAAATGTGTTTGTGCCATTGAACAAAACCAAAATTGAAGCCAAAACCTGGTTCATTTCTGTTTTCGACGAAGTATTTCTTAATAATAAGGTACCTAACTTTGAACGTAATCGGATATCAGCCGCAGTAGGTTATCAGTTTGATAAATCATGGATCTTACAGGCTGGCTGGATCAACCAATATAATTATTCGGCTGCCGCTAAAAGCGATAAGGATAATATCATGCTCATCCTGATGTATCGCATCCAGCGCAAAAATGCCGTGCAGCGTGAGCACGTCCCTACTACGAGCGATTAATCACCGTTGATGGGGATGATTACGTTGATTTTATTTCTGGGATTACACTGATTCTTTTTCTGATTACACCGATTTTTTTTAAACTGAATTAAAAAACCTCCCCACGTTGCCGTGTCTCCACGGCAACCAAATTTCAAACCTTACATGTTGCCGTGGAGACACGGCAACCGGGGAAGCAAGGAAAGAAAAATCCTATAAATCATAAAAATCCACCCAAATCCCGGTTCAGACATCCGTTTTCATGAAAAAACCACTCATTCTATATTAATTTCATGTTAAATCGCATCATTAATTGCCTATAATCGTTACAAATACAAAATTTCAATTGCGTTTTCCTTATTTACGCATTAACTTAGCCGCCGTTATTAATAGTATTCATTCAAACCACACTCTGACAATTCACTATGAGCATAATAATTGATGTGCATGCCCGCCAGATCTTAGATTCGCGCGGTAACCCTACTATTGAGGTAGAAGTTTTAACCGAAAACGGCGCATTTGGTCGCGCTGCTGTACCTTCAGGTGCATCAACCGGCGTTCACGAAGCTGTTGAGCTTCGCGATAACGACAAATCAAAATACATGGGCAAAGGCGTTTTAAAAGCCGTTGAAAATGTAAACGAAGTTTTGGCTCCTGAATTAAAAGGTATCGATGTGTTTGAACAAAATGCTATCGACGCTTTAATGATTGAAATTGACGGTACCGAAAACAAAGGTAAAATTGGTGCCAATGCTATTTTAGGTGTTTCATTAGCCGTAGCTAAAGCTGCTGCACAGGAAAGCCGCCAGCCTTTATACCGCTACATTGGTGGTGTAAATGCTAACACGCTGCCAATCCCGATGATGAACATCGTTAACGGTGGTTCACACTCTGATGCGCCTATCGCTTTCCAGGAATTTATGATCATGCCGGTTGGCGCTCCTTCATTCTCTGAAGCTTTACGTTGGGGTACCGAAGTATTCCACAACCTGAAAAAGATCCTTCACGATCGCGGTCTTTCAACTGCAGTCGGTGACGAAGGTGGTTTTGCTCCAACTTTTGAAGGTACTGAAGATGGTGTTGAAACCATTTTGAAAGCTATTGAAAAAGCAGGTTACAAAGCTGGTGAAGATATCTTCATCGCGTTTGACTGTGCTGCTTCTGAATTTTACAAAGACGGTAAATACGACTATACTAAATTTGAAGGCGAAAAAGGTGCTATCCGCACCAGCGCTGAGCAAGCTGATTACCTTGCCGAATTAGTTGCAAAATACCCTGTTATCTCTATCGAAGACGGTATGGCCGAAGACGATTGGGAAGGATGGAAAATCTTAACCGACAAAATTGGTAAAAAAGTACAGTTAGTAGGTGACGATTTATTTGTAACCAACACTAAACGTTTACAAAGAGGTGTTAGCGAAGGCATTGCAAACTCAATCCTGGTAAAAGTAAACCAAATTGGTTCATTAACCGAAACTATCAATGCGGTTACTTTAGCTCAAACCAACGGCTTCACCTCAGTAATGAGCCACCGCTCTGGCGAAACTGAAGATTCGACCATTGCTGACCTTGCTGTTGCATTAAATTGCGGCCAGATCAAAACCGGTTCGGCTTCACGTTCAGACAGGATCGCTAAATACAACCAGTTGTTACGTATCGAAGAAGAATTAGGCGCTAACGCCAAATTCATCGGTAAAGATTTCAAATACTTTAAAAAGTAATTTTTTGCCGATGTGAAAGGCCATCTGTGTAAAGCAGGTGGCTTTTTTTGTTTTAGCTAAAAAAAGAGGGCCGTCACCCTGAGCCCGTCGAAGGGTCGCGCGCAGAGGCCTGCCCACATGCTTCGAGGACCTCAGCATGACACCCTGATAAATGTGCATTGTTATAGTTATCTATCTCAATCACCTATTTTTTTATACCTTTGCCTCCTGCAACTAAAGCCATATAATTAAACTAAGGCAACCACGTTATAATAACTTGTTAAAATAAACTAATGAACAAAAAAGGGATTTTGAGGATATTGGGTATAGTGCTGGTATTAGTTTTAAGCATCGGGCTTGACAGGGTTACTAAAATTTACGTTAGGGAGCATATTCACATCAGCGATAACATTTTTGTTATCAAAAACTTTTTCACCATTCTGCATGCCGAAAACACGGGAGCTTTTTTAAGTCTTGGCGATTCGCTGCAAAACCCATGGAAATTCATCCTGCTATCATTGCTGCCCTTACTGGCCCTTGCCTTTGGCGTTTTTTATGTCATGCTAAAACCGTCGATAGGTAAATTAACCACCACAGGTATCGTTTTGGTTATTGCCGGTGGTGCAGGTAATTTATACGACAGGATGCTATACGGCAGTGTAACAGACTTTATGCACATGAACTTCGGGATCTTTCAAACAGGCGTATTTAACGTGGCCGATGTATCTATTATGATAGGTATGGGCTTAATCCTGTTGGAATCATGGCAAAAAGACCGTAAGGCCAAAAAGGAACAAGGAACTCCTGATACCGAAACGCTGGCAGCCTAATCCAGTGCAGTTATTGTTCTTAAAAATTTCTTAACAATAAAAAGCGTATCTTTGCAGCTAATTACCCGTTCGCTTACGGTTTTGAGCCCAGCAAACTCTTCAGATCCGCTTATGCTTTCGCGTTAGCACATTATATATTACAAACAATCAGAATGTCATTCGAAAATTTAAATTTAATTGAGCCCATCCTCAAGGCTTTAAAAACAGAGGGATATACCACACCTACTCCAATACAGGCACAAGCCATTCCTATCATATTACAACACCGCGACTTATTGGGCTGTGCCCAAACCGGTACAGGCAAAACAGCGGCCTTTGCTATCCCCACCCTGCAATTATTACACCAGGACAGGATAGCCCACAAAGAGCAAAAAACCATTAAAGCATTGGTTTTAACCCCAACCCGCGAGCTTGCCCTTCAAATTGGCGAAAGTTTTACCAATTATGGCAAACATACCGGCCTTAAAAACCTGGTTATATTTGGTGGTGTATCACAAAACCCGCAGGTTGATGCTTTGCGCCGCGGTGTTGATATTTTAGTGGCAACACCGGGCCGTTTGCTGGATTTAATGAACCAGCGTTATGTTCACCTGGAGCATGTTAAATTCCTGATACTGGATGAAGCCGACCGTATGTTAGATATGGGCTTTGTTAACGATGTTAAAAAGATCATAGCTAAAGTACCGGCAAAAAGGCAAACATTGTTCTTTTCGGCCACGATGCCAAAAGAGATCCAAAGCTTGGCAGATAGTATTCTGAATAACCCCGAAAAAGTTGAAGTTACCCCGGTTTCATCAACTGCGGATACCATTCAGCAAGCAGTTTATTATGTGGATAAGGGAGATAAGAAATCGTTGCTGATCCATATCCTGAAAGATAAGGACATTAAAACCGTTTTGGTATTTACCCGTACCAAACACGGTGCAGATAAAGTGGTTAAAGACCTGAACCGTGTAGGTATCACTGCCGAAGCCATCCACGGTAATAAATCACAAAATGCAAGGCAGCGTGCTTTAACTAACTTTAAAAACCGCACAACCCGAGTATTAATAGCTACAGATATCGCGGCCCGTGGTATTGATATTGATGACCTTACCCATGTTATCAACTACGAGTTGCCAAACGTACCCGAAACTTATGTACACCGTATTGGCCGTACGGGCCGGGCTGGTGCCAATGGCATAGCATTTTCATTTTGCGATGCTGAAGAGCTGGAATTTTTGAAAGATATCCACAAGCTAATAGCCAAACAGATTCCGATTGAGGAAGGGCACCCGTATCCGCTTAGTCCGGCGGCTATGGCAGCTAAAATAAACGAAGCGCCTAAAAAAGGAGGTTCGGGCGGCGGCCAACGCGGTGGCGGTGGTCGCGGCGGTAACCGCAGATCAGGAGGCAGCGGTGGTGGCAATAGCCGTTCGGCAGGCAACAACCGCTCAGGCGGTAACAGAAAATCTGGCGGCAGCCGTTCAGAGGCAGGTCGCGGTGGGACCAGCGGTATGAGTGGAGCTAAAAGAGGATAAATATTAAGTTGATTAAGTGAATGGTTGATCAAGTGAGTAGTTATAATTTCCGAAAACCAACCACTCACTTAATCAACCTAATCAACCACTCACTATAAAAATTTCCCTGTTAATAAGTTAATAAGCATATTTGTATCCGTCGAAAAAATTAAATAGCTTTAAATGAAAATCATTCAGCCGGTATCAATGAAACGCCTTATAGATCTTTTCAAGAATAAGTTTTTCCTGGTTACCATTGCTTTTGTGGTATGGATGATATTTTTTGACAGGAACGATCTTTTTTCGCAATACCAATACCATCAGCAGGTTAAAAAACTAAGGCTCGAGCGCGATTTCTACAAAGCCCAAACCGACCAGGTAACCAAAGAACTCAAAGAACTGACCACTAACCCCCAGCAAATGGAAAAATTTGCCCGCGAAAAGTACCTCATGAAAAAAGCCAATGAGGATGTTTATGTGGTGATCCCGGAGACGAAAGAGAAGTAAAGAGTAGTAAAGCTGGGGCCGTGCGATTCCCTCCCTTGGGAGGGTGCAGGGAGGGGTTTCTACGCTATTCCAACAATGTTCTATCAAAATCTTTCGGCAGTTCAATCGAAGAGTCGTCTTTCACAATCTCAATTATCATCCCTTCAATAGCCCGTAATACATTAAGCAGATCATCTTTTACATCCGCCTGGGCGAACCTTAAAAATTTAACACCGAAGCTTTCTAATTTCGCTTGCCTGACATCATCCTTAATCAAAACATCTTCATAATTATGATATCGCCCATCTACTTCAATTGCCAGCATTAGTTCGTTGCAATAAAAGTCGACTATATAATTATCCATACAACGCTGACGATCAAAGTCGAAACCCAGTAGCTTATTTTCTTTTAATTCATTCCACAGGAGAACCTCGCCAAAAGTCATCTCTTTACGAAGTTTTCTGGCGATTGCTTTTAGTTTGGGGTTGTATGGGATGATTTTAACCATTTTTTTATCGTTTTATGATAATTATTCGAGTCTTTTTATTCCCTCCCTTGGGAGGGGTGCGGTGGGATTGCGCATTGGCAGGGAGGGGTTATACGCTATTCCAAACGGGTAAGTATATCGATGAAACCCCTCCCTACACCCTCCCAAGGGAGGGAATCGCACATTCCCTGCTTTTTTTCTTTTCTCTTCTTGTCTCTTACATCTCATCGTCTTGACTCTACTACCCTACACTTCTCCTTCCCGCTTCCTCAAAAACCACTCAGTTGATAACAGCAGCAGGATCAATACAAACAGCCATTTCAGATCTATCAAATCGCTGTATTGCTTATCTTCATAAACCACCGTTTTGATATTCTCATTTTTGCGGATCAGGTCGGCAAGCTGGCTTAGCTGCGATGGTTTGATCATTTGCCCGCCGCTTTGTTTGGCCAGGGTATTAAGCAAGGTATGATTAGCAGCGCTTTGACGGGTTTCGAGGTTAAGTGGTTTTATGGTGAATTGCCCGGTAGCTTTAAACTCCTGTTTGCCGTTTTGGGTTGATGCGTTGTAGGTGTATTCGCCTATGGGGAGGGTACCCGCATCAAGTTGATAGCTTTGTCCGGTACGTGTAAACAGGAAGCTATAGTTTTTTCCGGCCGTGCTTTTCAGCTCTATCTTTACATCAGGGACGTTAATCAACTCAAGGGCTTCATTATATAACTCGGCATTAAGGATCACGCTTTCCCCTTCATCAAATACATTACGGGCCGGATAAACACGAAAACGCTGGCGATTGGCGTTAGCAGTTAGATACTGCACCGTTTGGCTTAGCAGCTCATCGGTAGCGTTGCGGTTTCCATAGTTTTGATATTCGGCCAGTTGCCAGCGCCACAGGCCTTCACCGGTTAATAGGGCGATACGCCGGCCGGCCTCATCGCCGAAAGCCAATAAGGGATATGTAGTGGCTACAGCCCCAATCTTTTGTTTCAATAAAACTGAAGCACCGGTAGCGGTTCCGTAACTGCCGAACGGCGCTACTAATGGCGGAAAGGCGGCAATCTTTTTTTGCGCCGAATCGGAGAGGGTGAAAGCCGTAAAATCATTGGTTGGCAGGGGCATCACTTCCTGCGTTTCAGCACGGCCTGCGCTTATGCGTACCGTGTTTTGCTCGCTGTTAACGGCCTGCAGGTTACTTTGTGAACCAATGATATACCAAACCGGTGTTTTGCTCTTAGCAATAAAACTTTTCACCGGCGGATATTCGCCTGCCGAAAGCTGGTACAGGACCACCAGGCTATAATCTGCCGGTTTAATGCTTGAAGCATCAGCAAGTGAACTTGCCTTTACCTCAAAGTTCTTATTGGTTTCGATAGCCTGTTTAATCACCGTTAAATCGGGATGCGGACCGTTGTATAACAGCAGCACCTTTTGCCGGGCATCAAGCACCTCCACATAAATAGTTTCGGTATTGTTTTGGATGGACAGCTCGTTCTTAACAGGAGCAATGCTGATAGTATATTTTCTGAGGCCTTTTTTAGCAGCGTTCAGCTTTATGGGGACGATCTTTTTAAAATCGTTCGCGGTTACCGCAATGCTTTGGGCGTACACCTGTTTACCATCTTCGGTAACCGACAGGTTCATGCTTTCGTCCTTGCTTTGGTAAGCCGTGGCAAGCACTTCTATCACAAAATCGTTCCCTAAAAAGGCCGTTTTGTTATAATTCACGTTGCCGATGAGCAGGTCGCGCTTGGCTGTGGTATCGCCAAGGGCTATGGTGTAGATGCTGGTTTTGATATTCCTGGCCTCATACTGCGGATCATTACCCTGGTTGTATAAACCGTCAGTTGCCAATATCAGCGCACCGATGTTTTGATTAGTGAACCTGTCGTTAAGTTGGTGCAACGCACCAGCTATATCGGTTTGCTTACCATTAATTTTTTTTGAAAGGCCGGAATGCAGGCCTTTATCAAAGTTAAATTCCTGCACATCATATTTATCGCCCAACTCTTGTTTTAGTTTAGCCAGCCCATCAACAAAAGCAGATGAGTTAAAGCCTGTAGCTTTAAAAGTATTGATGGACGATGAATTATCCTGCGCTATAAGCACTAAAGGTTTTTTCGGTTCATATTTAACCGATTTTACCAGGGGAGAGATGAGCAGCACCGTTATAAAAAAAACGGTTATCGCCCGGATAACTGCCAGGATATAGCGTAAATTTTTACTTAGGTCAACCGGCTTGCGGTACATGAGCCAGGCATATGCCAAGCCAAGCAATAAACCGGCAGGCAACCACCATCCCGAAACAGAACCCCATGTAAGTGAAAACATTTGTAGCTATAGTATCGTCAGGGCGCAGATCATCCGGCCCAATAAACATTACCTGCAAAATGCGAAATTATTGTGAAAGGAGGGGAATAAGTTTTAAACCTCACCCAACCCTCTCCAAAGGAGAGGGCTTAAAAGCTTTTTCAAGTCTCCCCTTTTGGGGGAGATTTAGAGGAGGTGCATTCTTACAACATACCACCATCAACAGGGATAACCTGTCCGGTAATGTAGGCCGCCATATCAGATGCAAGGAATACACAGGCATTGGCTACGTCCTCAGTTTCACCGGCGCGTTTAAGCGGAATACCTGCTGCCCAGCCTTCAACAACTTTAGGGTCGAGCACTTCGGTCATTTCGGTACGGATAAAACCTGGTGCAACCACGTTGGTACGGATGTTACGTGAGCCCAGTTCTTTAGCTACTGATTTAGAGAAACCAATGATCCCTGCTTTTGAGGCAGCATAGTTGGCCTGGCCGGCATTGCCCTGCACACCAACAACCGAGCTCATGTTAATGAATACACCTTTGCGGTTTTTCATCATGATTTTTGAGGCAGCCTTGGTAACATTAAATATCGATTTCAGGTTTACGTCAAGCACTTCGTCCCAGTTTTCTTCGGTCATGCGCATCAGCAAACCGTCTTTAGTGATACCGGCATTGTTGACAACAATATCAAGCGTACCGAAATCAGCAACAATATCGGTAATCAATTTATCAGCTTCATCAAATTTGGAAGCATCAGAACGGTAACCTTTTACTTTAGTGCCGAAACTTTGCAGCTCCTGCTCAAGGGCCTGGCCTTTTTCAACAGACGACAAATAAGTGAAAGCTACATTAGCGCCATGCTCGGCAAATTTTTCGGCAATCTTGCGGCCTATTCCTTTTGACGCGCCGGTAACCAACGCGGTTTTTCCTTCTAATAATTTCATAATTAAAGTATATGATTTCAGGGCGGTGAAGTTAGGTATTTAGTTGGAAAGTTGAAAAAGTCCATGGTCGATGGGCCATAGTCCATGGCACTTAATTTTGGCTATGGTCTATCGACTATGGGCCATCGACTTAAAAACTATTTCAAATACTCCGCTGGTATCGGGTTATCCTTGCGCTCGCCGTCATAAAACCATGCCAGGATCCAGAAACGGGTGCCATCGTTAAATAGTTCAATACTGTTGATGCCGCGTTCGGTTACCGGCCCATCAGCTGTGTTGCGCGATTCGTAGGTGCTCCATACGTGGTAAATACCGCCAAATTTTTCAACCCGCCGGGCAATCTCCCGCTCATCAAAACCATTTTTTGACAATGATGGGTCGGCCAGTTTGTGGTATTCCTTCAGCGTCATATAGCTAAACTGCTGTTTGCCTTGCTTATCGGTATAGCCTGCACCAACATGAGCATTGGCAATATGCAGCAGGCTGTCGCGCTCATAGCTTACCTTTTCGCCTTTCTTAACCGAGACCACATCGTAATAAGCTTTCATGATGCCATCAAGCGTGCTTACGTTATCTCCGTATTTGGTAATAACCTGCGAATGCGCGGGAAAAGTGATAGCAATGGTAATTATAGCGATAAGCAGCGGCAGGATATTCTTTTTCATGGTGATCGGAGTTTATTAACAGTCAGATTTTGATTGAATTAACGAAAAATATCCGGGATATTATAAGGTAAAATAACCTAATGCGTCGACTTACCCGGGCATGGCTTAGAAGAAGCATTTTAAAATCCCCTCTTGAGAGGGGGCGCGATGGGTCGAGCGGTAGCAGGGGTGTGTTTGTAAGTTTATCAAAGCAGAAACACACCCCTCCACCCCTCTCGAGAGGGGAATCGCACATCCCAATGCTATAAAAAAGCATCATTCAAACATGGACGTTTGAACCTGCTTTTTCAATTAAAAAGTAGTATTTAGCGACACTCCATAGGTCCGCGGGTTGCCTAAGTGTGTCGCGCCGAAATCATAGGCATAATCAATGTATTTTTTGTTGGCGATATTGCTTTCCCAAAAGAACAACCCAAACCTTTTGGTGCTTACACCTACCCTCGCGTTGAACTTGCTGTAGCCTTTTTGTTCTATCTGGTTAGCGAGGTCAAAATACTGATCGCCAAGATAGCGCCACTCGCCGCGGGCAATCAATTTGGTTTTCAGCGCACCGCCCAAATCATAGCCATATTGTAAGGCCAGCATACTGGTAATGTTCGGTGTATAAATTTGCTTGTTGCCCTTCAAATTCACCTCTTCGCCATTGTTGCCTACAACCAACGTAGTATAACGGGCGTGGGTATAACCAAAGTTGTAATCAAACTCCAGGCCTTTAATTGGGGTAGCGTTAATTTCGGCCTCTATACCTTTGCTGCTTAACTTGCCTGCGTTTTTGGTAATGGTAATAGCATCAGGCAATACCAGGGTTGGTACCTGGGCATCGGTAACGCGGGTATAAAATGCGGTTACGTTTACACGGAGGCGGTTATCTAAAAAGTCGTTTTTTGATCCTACTTCAAAATTATTACTGTACTCGGGCTTGAAAGAATAAAGCGGCGGAGACGAAGGATCAGAACCCAGTTCGGTAATGCCTCCCGCGCGGAAACCGCGGCTGTACGTAGCAAACAAATTACTGTGTGCCGATACATGGTAAGCCAAACTCACTTTAGGCGTAAAGGCTTTGTAATGTGCCGTTGACGAAGTATCCGAACGGGTAACCACCGGTTCGCCGCCATTTGGCAGAAACTCGCCCATTACGTTTTCTTTTTTATGCTCGTAGTCATAACGCAAACCCGCGGTGATGTCAAACTGCTCATTCACGGCATAAGTAGCCTGCCCGTAAACAGCTATGCCATAGTTCCTGTCGGTATTGGTATTGATACTGGTAAAATCCGTCATCGGCGAGCCAACAGCGCCGGCATCGTCACCAAAGTAAGTGCCCTGCCTGTTTGGCGCATAGTGATAAAAGCCATAAGTCCCGGCTGCCCATTTCAATTTTGAGGCAGATGAAGCCGGCGAAGTAAAGCGGAACTCCTGGATGGTGGTTTTTACTTTATTCCATTTGCCGCCATAGTTGTTTACGATAGATACGGCGTCGATAGGGGAAAAATCGCCATCGATAGGTGTGGTATAATAGCGGTTGTTTACCTGGTAAGATGTTTGCGAAGTAAAATTAAAATCACTACCGCTGTAATTAGCCGTTAATGATGACTGGAAAGTATTATCAACCATTTTAGTCGTAGCGTTCTGGTTAACCTCAAAAGGACGACTTAGAGCATCATCGGGCGAACCGGCTAAAGTGAATGCGCCGTTGTTGCGGTTGTTGTAGTTTTTTACATTCAGGGTGAAAGCGAGCTTTGAAGTAGCCAAAAACTTTAGGTAATAGTTACCTAAAAAGTAATGTTGTTTATCAAAATGGGTATTATTAAAGGTGTTGGTATAAAAACCATTAAAGCCTGAATAAATTCCAGCTACGCCTAAATACAATTTACCTTTTACTAATGGGGCCTTGATGCCCAATGTATAGCGCTGTTGATTGTAATTACCCACATCAACACCGGCAAAACCGCTCAGGGTGTTTGATGGCTGCCTGGTGATCACATTGATAACGCCGCCTGTAGCATTACGGCCGTAAAGCGTTCCCTGCGGGCCGCGAAGCACTTCTATCCTATCCACATCCAGCAATTGGGGGATATAGGTATCCAGTCCGTATTGGTTTACACCATCAACGTAAGTAGCCACAGCCGGATCGTATGATGTGGTAACAATCCCGCGGATGCCGGTAACGGTACGGCCATCGCCGGGAGCACCTGAGTTTAAGTTAGGTACAATGGCGGTGAGGTCTTTCAGGTCCCAAAGCCTGTAATCCTGTATTTGTTTGGCCGAGAGCGTTGAAATGCTGAATGGTACACGTTGTGCCTGCTCTTCGGTTTTTTGGGCAGATACCGTAACCTCATCCAACTGGTTGCTGGCATCATTCAACTGAATTGTTATTGGGCGACTGGTACCGATTATAATTACCGGGATATTTTTAGCCGCATAACCAACAGCGCTGATATGCAGGGTATATTTCCCGGCAGTTATGCTTTTTAAAATAAATTTTCCGCTTCTGTCGGCACTGGTTTGGTAATTGGTATTGAGCAAATATACCGTAGCGCCCGCGATAGGCTGGTTCTTGCTATCGGTAACGGTGCCCGAAAAATCGCCCCTGGTTTGGCTCCGGGCCGATAGTGCAATAACAACAAATAATAAAGTAAATAATTTACGCATAAAACAGGTATAAATGTGTACAGATCACACATTGTAATCGATTGTCAATATTAGCAAATGACAAACAATTAACGGTCATAACTACATAAATATTACCATTTTTTAATGGCTCTAAGTGTTGGCGAAAAATAAATTCTTATGAGTAATAATTTCTAAATTCGCTTAAACCTCAAACTACAACCTTAACAAACGGTATTAAAAAAATGAATTGGGAACTATTCTTCTACGGTATTTTCTCTTTAGCAATTGCATATTTATTTTACAGAATTTTTGTTAAAGGGAAGGACCCGTATTATGAAGACATGGGTGGGAAAATTTTAAAAATCAGCTACCTTAAAAGTTGGGGTTTAGTCATTACAGCTATTATAACAGGAATATTACTGATTTTTCAATCCATATCAGCTTAAATATCAAATAACCTATCAATTACTGCCGCAAGTCCTCCCTGTTTGTGGCGCGTCTTCAAGTGTGAAACACATTTCAACTGCACCCTCCAAAAGCTGATGCCCGGGATAGTTCATCGAACTTGACCAATGAAAAACATCAAATCATATAAATCAAAAAAGGCCGCATCACCATGTGATACAGCCTCTCCATATTTTCCAAGCAAAGAGCCTTTCGGCTTTCTCCTTTATTGTTTAACCTTAAAAAGATTAATAACGGTAATATTCCGGTTTAAACGGACCTTCAACCGTTACGCCGATGTACTCAGCCTGATCCTGGTCAAGTACTTCCAGCTCAACACCAATTTTTGCAAGATGCAGGCGGGCTACTTTTTCGTCCAGGTGTTTTGGCAGGGTGTAAACTTTGTTTTCGTAAGCCGCGCCATTTGTCCAAAGCTCTAATTGAGCTAAAGTTTGGTTGGTGAACGAGTTACTCATTACAAAGCTTGGGTGACCGGTAGCGCAACCTAAGTTAACCAAACGGCCTTCGGCTAATATAATAACGTCTTTGCCTTCAATGGTATATTTATCAACCTGTGGCTTAATTTCCACTTTGGTATTGCCATAAGCACCGTTTAACCAGGCCATGTCAATCTCGTTATCAAAGTGACCAATGTTACAAACGATTGCTTTATCTTTCAACGCACGGAAGTGCTGCTCGCGAACAATGTTCTTGTTGCCTGTAGCAGTAACCACGATATCAGCTTCAGTGATAGCAGTGCTTAGTTTTTTAACTTCAAAACCTTCCATTGCAGCCTGTAAAGCACAGATCGGGTCGATCTCGGTAACAATAACACGTACGCCGGAATTGCGTAAAGAATCGGCCGAACCTTTACCAACATCGCCATAACCGCAAACAACGGCCACTTTACCGGCCATCATCACGTCGGTAGCGCGACGGATAGCGTCAACCAATGATTCGCGGCAACCGTATTTGTTATCAAATTTTGATTTGGTAACCGAATCGTTAACGTTAATAGCAGGCATTGGCAGGGTTCCTGCTTTCATGCGCTCATATAAACGGTGTACGCCGGTGGTAGTTTCTTCTGATAAGCCTTTGATAGCAGCAACCAGCTCAGGGTATTTATCCAATACCATGTTGGTTAAATCACCGCCATCATCAAGGATCATGTTAAGCGGCTGGCGGTCTTCGCCAAAAAATAAAGTTTGTTCAATGCACCAGTCAAATTCTTCGGCATTCATGCCTTTCCAGGCGTAAACAGAAATGCCGGCGGCAGCAATAGCAGCAGCGGCATGGTCCTGGGTTGAGAATATATTACATGACGACCAGGTAACTTCGGCACCAAGGGCAATCAGGGTTTCAATTAAAACAGCGGTTTGGATCGTCATGTGCAAACAACCGGCAATCCTTGCGCCTTTAAGCGGCTGGCTTGGGCCGTACTCTTTACGTAAAGCCATTAAGCCGGGCATCTCAGCCTCAGCCAGTTCAATTTCCTTCCGGCCCCACTCTGCCAGCGACAGATCTTTTACTTTGTATTTAACGAATGCAGTTTCTACTGATGACATATCGATTTTATTTTTGAGAGTGCAAAGTTAACTGATATCCTTGTGAAAATGAAATGTTTGGTTCACGCGCTTCGAGGATGTTCGATAAATGAGCCTGCGGCTTAAAAAGCTAACTGATATTAATTTTCCAAGTCTTTCAATATCCGTTCTAACAATAACGGGTCAATTCGAAAATTGGTTGACTTAATCAATTCAAAATAGGGCCTCAGTGACGGAATTTTATTTTGTTGTTTAGCGGCTATCAAAACACCCAGGGTACCAGTGAATTTGATATTAAGCTGACTTGCGAGTCGCCTGCCTTTAAAATCATCTACAATAAGTAAAGTATCTGGTATTTCTTGTGCTAAAGCTATAGCGCTTGCTTCACCTATATCAACCTGCAAACAGTAAACAGCAATTAATTGCGAATTTCTTACAGTCATTACCTGTATCCATTCGGGTAGGGGCTTTTTAAATTCAGCTGCAACTTCAGGCGTGGTTATGATATGATTATAAACGGATTGGAGAATATGCAGCGCCTGGATATTATCTAATAAAATCAAACAACTGGTATCGGTGATAACGGCGTATTCAACCATTGATCCGGGCTACATCCGCCAATATATCTTCGTAGTTGTATTGTATATAGTTAACGTTAAATTCAGCTAACACTGCCGGAAAATCAACCTTCTCCATTCCGCACATTTCAGCAGCCTGCCCTAACGATAATTTACCGGCTTCATATAACTTGGCGGCAAGAAAACGCACAGTTTCATCATGCTCTTTTTCAAGCGCATCAGGCACATTTAATGTCATCGTAGTCATAATATAAAGATAAGCATTTCTATATCAAAACAAAAACAAGGGGCTTATGCCTGCAACTGCTTTTGCACCTCTCCCTGCTGCATAGTCAGGTTACCATTGTATACCCCGCCATTTTCAACGGCCAGGTTCTGCGTTTTGATGTCGCCGGTTATACGGCCTGTAGCTTTTATTTCAAGCGAGGAGGTATTAATATCACCCCTTACAGTGCCGTAAACAAAGATCTCTTTAGTACTTATATTGCCCTTAACCTCCCCCTTTTCGCCCAGGATCAGGCCCTCATCAACCATTACATCGCCGTTAACCAGTCCGTCGATCCGTACAAAAGCCGGGGCTTTCAGGTTACCCTCTAATACACTGCCTTCGCTAATGAGGGTCGAGATTGCCTGTAAATCAAGTGCAACCTTATCTTTTTTAGAAAAAATAGCCATGTTTTTAAAGTCTTAACTTCTAAGTCCGAAGCCGATAGTTTCTAAATCTGCATCATAATAATCCATGGTCAACTTCCGACTCAGGATTTAAGACTTTCGATTTAACAAACTTCCTGCTTAGAACTTATTTATTCAGGGTTAAAAAATTTACCGGGTTAACCGGCTTCCCGTTTTTACGTACTTCATAGTGCAGGTGTGTACCTGTGGAGTGCCCGGTTGAACCTACCTTGCCTATGTTATCACCAACGGTAACCTGCTGCCCTACCTTCACTTCAATTTTCGAAAGATGACCGTACAAGGTTTCCAGGTTGTTAATATGCTGAATCCTGACACATTTACCATAACCACCGGCCCATCCCGCAAAAACAACTTTGCCGCTGGCTGTACATTTTACTGCATCGCCCCGGTTACCTTTAAAATCAATACCAGGGTGAAACTCGGCATGCTCCGAATCAAAAGGGTCGCTCCTGTAACCAAAAAATGAGGTAAACGAGCTGATCCTCGGGTAGCCCATCGGGGTAAACGCAATGGTGCTTGTTAAATGTTTAAGGTAATCGTCATACAGGCTGTAAGCTTCGGTATCGGGTAGCTTTACCCCTTCCCTGTTGCCATCGCCCCCGGTACCCTTTACAGTAAAACCTTTAAGGCCGCGCCTTTTTAAATACTCATTTATAGTTTTAAGTTTAACCTCGATAGATTGAATGTACGACTGGGCAGTACCCTGCGTATTTACCTCTGCTTTAACAACCGGCATGGTGCCTTTAAGTTTAGCTATCTGCGCCTGTAACTGTTGGTTTTCGGCCTCCTGCACAGCGCTTTTGTGATGCAGGTAAAACACCAAGCCACCAAGTACGGCAACAACAGCAGCTATGCTCCACGCGTAGTGTTTAAGCCTGTTAAGGTGCTTGGTTTTTATTTGTAATGATTTTGTATGCTGTTGATTTTTGTTGATGATAACAACAGTGCTAATATCAGGTGTTTTAAGTTTCATCAAATTCAAAATAAATTAGGGGTATGCAAGTTAAAAATTACTGTTAATAAAACAATATTAAATGTATGTAAACAGGTTATCAATGAAATAGCCTTCTACGTTAATCGTCAACCAATTGTTATTATTGAGTTTTTATAAACGTAAACCAAGTATCATTTCTTATTTTTGTAACACTGATTTTATTGTAAAGCAAAAAAAAATGATGTATCCGGAATATTTAGTAGCCCCGATGCGGGAAGATCTGACCAGGGTTGGTTTTGAAGAATTAAAAGATGCCGATGCTGTAAAAAACGCTATTGAAAGCGAAGGTACAGTATTTGTAATGGTTAACTCGGTATGTGGCTGTGCTGCGGCAAACGCGCGCCCGGCTGCTAAAATTGCCGCCGCAAACGGCAAACATCCTGATAAACTGGTAACCGTTTTTGCAGGCATGGAAAAAGAAGCTGTTGATACCGCGCGTAACTATATGCTGCCTTACCCGCCATCGTCACCTGCCATGGCGCTGTTTAAAGATGGCAAGCTGGTGCATATGATTGAGCGCTACCAGATAGAAGGCCGCCCGGCACAAATGATTGCCGATAACCTGATTGACGCGTTTGAACAATACTGCTAATTGAGCTGAAGGCCGAAGGCTTAAAGCAGAAAGCTAAAAAACATAAAAGAGCTGAGGGAAAATCCTTCAGCTTTTTTTGTTTTCAAAATCCGAAATCGAAAATTCGATATCCGAAATCAAATTGATGTCATTCTGCTTTATTTATCGTCGTCGTTTTTGTCCTCATCCTCTTCATCATCGTCAAAATCATTGAAGCTGCCCATGTCTTCGTCATCCTCGTTAAATTCTCCAAAAAAGCGGTCTTCATCAAACATCAGCTCTTCCATCTTTTCCTGTTCGGGCGTACTGGTATCAAAGCGGATGGCCCAATTGTCGGGGATATCATAGCTTTTATCAAATCCCCTGATCCATTCTACAAAAACCAGGCGAAACTCCTCTACCTTTTCCCTCATCAACTGTACATAGTCCTCTTCATTAATTTTTACCATTGATGCAAAAGATACGGCATTAAACATATCCTGTACCGCAAGTTTAATGAGCACAGCATTTTGCATCCGCAGCGAATACAGGCTACCACCTTCGGCGCCGGCAATTTTTGCCTGGATAAGAGCGGCATTACTGCACATCTGTATGGCCAGATGTTCTTTCATGCTGTCTTCCTTTAATGATTCGGCAATTACATCCGCCAGGTCAAATAATTCCTGCGATTTTTGGTATACCGGGAGCTTTTCAAACTTTTCGAGTCTACGGGCCATGGGGTAAATTTACTACTTATAACACAAGTAGCCTCATATATAGTATTAAAGGCTTATTAAAAAAACTATCTTTGCCGCATGAACATTCTGATCCTTGGTTCGGGCGGAAGGGAAAGTGCCTTCGCCTGGAAAGTAGCCCAAAGCGCTCATTGCGACAAACTTTTTATTGCTCCCGGCAATGCCGGCACCACCCAATACGGTACAAACGTAAATATTAAAGTTACCGACTTTGAAGGCATTAAAGCACTTGTTTTAAAAGAGGATATCAACCTGGTATTGGTTGGCCCCGAAGAGCCCCTGGTAAAAGGCGTTCATGATTTTTTCCTGGCCGATGAGCAATTGAAAAACATCCCGGTTGTTGGTCCGCAGCAGGAAGGCGCACAATTGGAAGGCAGTAAAGATTTCTCCAAGCAGTTTATGGAAAGACATAACATCCCTACTGCTGCTTACAGAACTTTCACCAAAGATACCCTGCAGGATGGTCTTACTTATTTGGCTACTGCCGGTTTACCTGTGGTATTGAAAGCCGATGGACTTGCAGCCGGTAAAGGAGTACTGATTTGCCTTACTTTAGAGGAAGCCCAAACCGAACTTACTGCTATGCTGGCCGATGCTAAATTTGGCGAAGCGAGCTCACGTGTGGTTGTTGAACAATTTTTAACAGGCATTGAGCTCTCGGTTTTTGTGATGACCGATGGTAACAGCTATAAAATTTTACCCGAGGCTAAAGACTATAAACGTATTGGCGAAGGGGATACCGGCTTAAATACCGGTGGTATGGGCTCTATCTCTCCCGTTCCATTTGCCGATGCTGCCTATATGAAAAAGGTAGAGGAGCGCGTGATCACCCCTACCATTGAAGGTTTGAAGAAAGATGGCATCCCTTATAAAGGTTTTATTTTTATTGGCTTGATGAACAGCAATGGTGAACCCTGGGTTATTGAATACAACTGCCGTATGGGCGATCCGGAAACGGAAAGTGTGATGCGCCGTATAGATTCGGACTTTGTTGATTTGCTGTTAGGCGTTGCCGAAGGGAACCTGAACGAAAAAGAGATCATCATCAGCCCTAAAACAGCGGCCACCGTAGTCATGGTTGCGGGCGGTTACCCAGGCGAATACCTGAAAAACAAGGTGATTACCGGTACCGAAAACGTGCGCGACTCGATCGTGTTCCACGCAGGCACTTCAATGGATGGCAATGATGTAATAACCACAGGCGGCCGTGTATTAGCTATTACTACCGTACAGGATAATATGTTCAGCGCCCTGCAACAGGCTACTGCCGATGCAAGCCGGATTTATTATGATGGCATGTACTTTAGGAAAGATATTGGCTTTGACCTTCTTTAAGAGGTCATTGGGGCATTAGTCATTAAGTCATTTTTCTTTGCAACTCGAAAACTTCCGGAGCTTCTGAACCATGATTTTTAGGATTTATGGATTCTCAGGATGCATGGTGAATCGTCAAACTTAAAGTCCCCTGAGAATCTCTCTGCGAGAGGTTCTCAGGGGACTTTAAAAATCTTTAAATCCGGTAAATCAGCTTAATCCCGGTTCAGATAATTACTCCTGCACCGCGTCAATCCAATTGCCGTCGCCTTTAATAATATTGATAAGCTCATCAAGCGCATTGGCCGAACTGATGTTTTTCTTTACCGCTTCTTTACCACGGTAAAGGGTAATTTTATCAGTACCAGAGCCTACGTAACCGTAATCGGCATCAGCCATTTCACCGGGACCATTTACAATACAGCCCATGATGCCAATCTTTAACCCTTTAAGGTGACTGGTACGACTGCGGATCATTTGGGTAGTAACCATCAGATCGAACAAGGTACGCCCACAGCTTGGGCAAGAGATATATTCCGTTTTAGAAATCCTTGACCGGGTAGCCTGCAAAATACCAAAAGAAGTAGAAGTAATTACACTTGTAGGCAATTCAGGTGCATCTATCCAGATACCATCGCCAAAACCATCAACTAATAAAGCGCCGAGGTCAGTAGAGGCGTAGAGTTGGAGAAGAGTTTGTCCATGGTCCATGGTCCATGGACTATGGACTTTCTCACTTTCGGACTTTCCGACTTCCGGACTTTCCGACTCAAAAACATAGCTTCTCTTCACAATCACGGGCACATCAAGTCCCAGTTCCTCCATTTTAAAAAAGAAGGAGCGTTGCTCGGCCATGCCGTGTAAAGCATCTGTTTCAAGTACCAACACCAGCGACTTATCAAGTTGAATTGATCCGAAATCTTCCGAATCAATATCAGCAGGTTTTAAATGTACAAGGTTCAGTTTTGATGAACGATCGACATCGCCAATATATTCCTGTAAAGTAAATACCGGGTGGCAGTTGGTTTTATCGGCCAGTTTAAGCCAGGTATTATAATTATACAGTTGTTTTAAGTTGCCCGGTAAGGTAAATGAAGGCAATTCATCGGCCAGGTAAACAAAATCAACCGATTGCTCGGCCATGTTATACTTATCCAGCAAAGGCGAGTACAGGTAGCCCGCCTCGTTCAATACCGCCGGGTCTTTCAGGTTCTTTTTAGATAGGTCGACAACAACCCGCGGCACCAAATGCCCGCCTATGAAAGCGTTGGCCTCGTAGGTTTCACGTTTTTTATATTCGTAGGGGTTGTGTTTTGAAGGTAAAAGGTCAAAGGTTAAAGGCGAAAGGTTTTTAACTTCCGTAGCTACCTTTTGCCTTTCACCTTTCGCCTTTTCCCTCATAGTGTAACGTCGAACCAGCTCAATAGCGACCGGTGCTTCCGCTTCGGGCTCTTCGGTGAGGGACACGCGAACAGTATCACCGAGGCCATCCTCCAATAGTGTACCAATACCTACGGCAGACTTGATCCGGCCGTCTTCACCATCACCTGCTTCGGTTACGCCAAGGTGCAGCGGATAATTCATTCCTTCGGCAACCATGGTTTCAACCAACAGGCGGTATGCCTGTACCATTACCTGCGGATTGCTCGACTTCATGGAGATCACGAGGTTATAAAAATTCAACTGCTCGCACATCCGCATAAACTCCATGGCCGATTCAACCATGCCCTGCGGGGTATCGCCGTAGCGGCTCATGATCCTGTCGCTCAGCGAACCGTGGTTGGTGCCAATGCGCATAGCGGTGCCATATTCCTTACAAACTTTTACAAGCGGTGTAAATTTCTGGAAGATGCGTTCCAATTCGCCCTGGTACTCCAGGTCGGTATAATCAATCTGGTCGAATTTTTTTTTATCGGCGTAATTGCCGGGGTTTACGCGTACTTTTTCAACTATACGGGCAGCCACCTCGGCAGCATTTGGGGTAAAGTGGATATCTGCAACCAAAGGCACCGTGTAGCCACGGGCGCGAAGCTGCTTTTTAATTTCGGCCAGGTTTTGGGCCTCTTTGATGCTGGGGGCTGTAATGCGCACGTATTCGCAACCGGCATCAACCATGCGGATGGATTGCTCAACCGTACCAATGGTATCCATGGTATCAGTAGTAGTCATGCTTTGGATCCGGATTGGATTATTCCCGCCCATAGGCACGTCGCCAATATTAACCTCGCGGGTAACAAAGCGTGAATATTCGGTTAACGAGTTACAATAACGGCCGGGCAGCACTTTAACAGCATCAGTATTCATCAATGATGGAAATTAATATAATGCAAATTTAGTGAATATGTTGGGATTAGGCTACCTGTGCATGAAGGATAAATTATTGTGCAGCCAATAGTCTCAAACTGAATTTATATATCTTAGCCGGGTAGAACCTTAAAACAAATTATGAAAAACAGCAGTTTGCTTATTCTAATTCTTATTGCCGTTATATCCTGTAAAAGCAAAAACAAAACACCTGTTTCCGACACTGCATCACAATCCGATAAACAAACTGCAAATACAATTCCTAACCGGGACTCCCTGCAGCAAATTAAAACTATAATGCACGGCAATTGGGTGAAAAGTGACTACATTGCCGATCTTATCCGTACCAAATCGCCTTACATTTCATCAAAAAAATTATCCGGCATCGCCGCTCTTGAAATTAGTTTGGGATCGGCAAAAAGCGATAGCCTTGTAGCAGGCGTAAGCTTAAATAATCATGAGGGAGCAAACCTGACCCTGTTTTTAAAACAAGGTAATAACCGTGCTTCATTCAAAACCAACTGGATTGATTATGAAGTGAGTACCAATTATTACGAGCTTGGTTATCAAATAACAGGCGGCGATACCAGTTTACTTCTTTATCATTATAACAAAAACAACCAAGTTATTGATAGCACAAAGTATATTAGGGTTTTGGATAAACAAATAGTAAACGATATGGGCTACGGAATAGATTATATTACCAATAAACTACTCATATCCGGCGATTATATAATGACGGGGGCCGACGGAAAACAATCATCTGTAACTTTTACCAACGCAGGTAAAGTAAGAGGGTTTTCGGAGTATGAAACCTATTACGTTAATACTGATTTTGTGGCCGGCCCGGAAAATGATCTTGACCAGCTTAGTTTTAATGTGGATACCCACCATCAAAAAAACTTTCTCTTTCGCGTTAAAGGCGACACACTAAATATTTACAAAACCGATTTTAGTGCCGATTCCATCCATTTAAAATGGGGTAAGCTGGAATATGAACTGGTTAAAAGAAAATAACTTATCTTGAAGAACTTCTTGCGTGTACTTTACTTATTGCTTTCCCTAACAGAAAGGAAACCACTTCCGTTTCACACCAACCTATCCTTAATTACCAGTGTCCCCGCTATCATATCATGTAAACATTGCTGCTGTTTATTAAAAAAAGCCATCAGGTAGCCTATAAAAAAGGTTAATACCGAAAATATTTTGGCCAGGTTACGGCCAATGGCTTTGCCAACACTGATCCTGTTTCCGTCCATATCAACTACTTTTATTTTGAGCATTTGTTTACCATAAGTAGCCTGCTTAACCGAGCTTTCCATTACCACATGATAAATAAATTTGCCTATGGGCGTAAAAGCGACAATGCTAATAGAGGTATATATCCGCGCCTGCTTATCCGTAATGAACAGGAACACCGCCATGGCTGCCAGTAAAACAAATACGCCGAACAGGATAAACCAGTCGAGCGCCGAGGCCAGCCAGCGCTGGTCAAAACTGCCGTAGTATTGCATGAGCAACTTAGGGCGGGCAAAGCCGAACAGTTCCCTTAATTCGGCAATTTCCTGAGCCTCTTTATAATCTACCATATCGTCGGTTTTAACAAAATCGCCGGGTTTGATGCCGCGGGCTTTGAGTTCGGGAATGGTAAATGGACCTTCGGGTTTACCATTAATGACTAATATATAGGATTGGGACATGGAATGGTCGATTACATAACCATGTCATTGAGGAGGCACGACGAAGCAATCGCATACCATACAGGGCGGGACCTGCCTCCGTACGATTGCCACGCTACGCTCGCAATGACATGTTTTTTATTGCTTTTTATTGTTTTTTATCCCTCTAAGATAAATATTCCTTCCACCAATCAGAATTAAAGACACCTTTTACTTCGGTTGGCTCACCGGGTTTGGGTACAAATAAATCGATGTGTTTTTGGTTTGCCATAGCGGTTAGCCATTCAATAGGCTCGTACCAG
Organism: Mucilaginibacter rubeus; assembly: GCF_014643835.1. Classification (GTDB taxonomy): domain Bacteria; phylum Bacteroidota; class Bacteroidia; order Sphingobacteriales; family Sphingobacteriaceae; genus Mucilaginibacter; species Mucilaginibacter rubeus. The sequence goes on from NZ_BMKD01000004.1 coordinate 323,411, forward strand.
GCATGCGGAGCCAGGTTAAACGTACCGTAATGGATGGGCATCATCAATTTGCCTTTCAGATCGAGATGGGCATTTGAAGCATTATCAGGCCCCATATGAATATCCGGCCAGAATTTACCATAAGCACCTATCTCCAGCATAGTCAAATCAAACGGACCAAAAGCCTCTCCTATCGCCTTAAATTCGGGCGAGTAACCCGAATCGGCGCCAAAGTAAATATTATGCTGCGGACCTTTGATCACGAACGACGACCACAATGTTTCGTTTCGCCCAACAATTCCCCTGCCCGAAAAATGGCGTGAGGGTGCTGCCGTAAGTACAATTTCATTGCCAATCATGGCGCTGTCGCCCCAATCCATTTCAGTAATAAAGTTGGCGGCCATGCCCCAGTTGGTTAAATACTGCGCTACCCCTATCGAACAGAAAAAAGGGATGTTTTTATCCGCAAAAAACTTAATGGTAGCCTTATCCAAATGATCATAATGATCATGCGACTGGATCACCGCATCCAACGGGGGCAGATCTTCCAAAGCTATCGGCGGTTGAAAAAACCGCTTCGGCCCAAATGATTGCGAAAACGAAACCCGCTCGCTCCAAACCGGGTCGGTAAGGATGCGCTTGCCGTCAATCTCAATCAGGATACTGGAATGGCCAACCCAGGTAATGCGCAAGCCCGACGCGGGCGGTGTACTGTAAACCGATAGATCTGTTTTAAAAGGGCCTAAAGTTTTCTTAGGCGTATTTTCGGCCTTGTTGTTCATGTACTCCCTTAAAATGGGGATCATTTTACCAAAGCCGGCCTCGTCGGTAGGTATCGTATTGAGATATTTTCGTCCTTTTTTTCGCGATGCGGGTAAACTCATAACAGCAATTATAGTACTAATATCAGGTATGATATAACTAACGTAAAAAAGTCACGATTGGTTGAAACAGCTCAGCCTTTATTTACTTAAGAATGATATTGCCGTATCACAAAACTCAATCAGCTGGGCCGGCAAAGCATCTCCGGTAAAAGGATGTTCGCCACCAAAAGTATGATCTGCGCCTTTTTGCACTATGTATTCCGCAGCAGGATTAGCTTCATGCAATTGCAGGGAATGGCTTACAGGTACCGTAGGGTCGGCATCACCATGAACGATGAGCCATGGCTGTTTTATTAAACCTGCCTGCCTAATGATATCCAGCCTCAGCGGGTGATTGTCCAGATCATCTAACAGGGTTGATTTAACAGGCATTTGCTGCCCGGTACGCTTATTTTCAAAGTAAAAAACGCTCTGCAAACGCCACTGTTGTTCTATTTGCTTAGGCCACAGGTTCCGGAAACCGGATATGGAAGCCATAGTTACCAGCTTTTTAATCCGGCTATCTTCGGCAGTTTTGATAATACTTACACCGCCGCCCATGCTATGCCCAATGAGGTATACACCATTAGCCATAGGCATACTTGCCCCACTACAGGCAAAATCAATGATGGTATCCAAATCTTCCAGTTCAATAGAGACGGTATTATCGGCAAAGGCTGTCAGATCGGCAAAATCTAAGGGGCTGGCAGGCGTTGTGCCATTGTGCGAAAAGTTAAATTTCAGGAAACGAAAGCCCTTTTCGGCAAAATACCGGGCTAACAGATCATGCGTGCCCCAATCTTTAAACCCCTTAAAGCCATGTGCAAAAATTACCAGTGGTGTATTTTTAAAAACATCGTCGTAGGTAACATCGATAAGCATTGGCCGCCCTTTAGCGCCGGGAAGGGTAAAATTATCTTTCCTGATCATGGAGGCTAATTTAGTATTAAAGGCCGAAAATATTATTGAAATAAGTAAGTGCAATTGAACTGAAGCCTTCTCTTCCCGTCCCCTTTCCGGCCTTTCGTAGATTTTATTTAAACCTGAAAAGCAAAATCATCCAAACAGTTATATTAAATTTGATTATATCAGATTGCAGTTGACATGCGCTATACCGAATATCGTCCTAATGGCATACTAAAAGATTTCATACAATGTTATTTTGTGTGCGAAACTGATATTCCTGTTATGACTGACGATAAGGTGTTTGCTACCGGCGCTATCGAAATCTTATTCAACCTGGGAGCGGATGGCCCTCAACAAATAAAAAATGGAGACCTGGTAACCTGTCCCGATATACAATTGTGGGGACAAACTATACAGCCATTTACTTTTACCTCTTACGGTAAGCATTGTATGTTTGGGATCCGCTTTTTTACCCATACCGCCGCCTGCTTTTTTAATGAGCGGATAGAAGAATTTAATGACCGGATCATTGATTTCAAAGAGTTGGGAGGAAAGGAAGCTGCTTTGTTACATTTGAGATTGATGGAGGCCAAAACACCGGACCGGAGAATAGATTTAGTGGAAGAATTTCTGATGAAAAGGTTGTTAACCTCAGGGCCTAAATTCAGCAAGCTAAAGCTGGTCAACAACATCATGTTTGACTTAAGCAAAGAGGATTTTCTGGAGAATATCAATACAGTGGCAGCTAAATACGGTCTTTCGTCCCGGTACCTTCAGAAAATATTTTTAAACTATTCCGGGCTGAGCCCGAACTTGTACACTAAAATAGCACGGTTTCAAAAAAGCCTTTACCGGGTTGCCGAAAACAAACTATCGCTCACCTCTATCGCTTATGAGTGCGGGTACTTTGATCAGTCGCATTTTATAAAGGATTTTAAATTCTTCACTGGGTCGCCCCCTTCCCGGTTTTCGCCCGAAAGTTCAACCGATTTTTCTGCCGCGCTCAATAATTAAGCTGTTCCGATTTTTACAATTTTGGTCCATTTTAAGGATATAGTTTCGCTTTAGTTATTCATTCAATATTTAAAGGATCATGAAACAAAAAACCTTAACTGCAGCAATTATATGCCTGTGTCTTTTCTTAACGTACAAAAGCAGCATCGCCCAGGCAAATAATCCCGGCTTACAGCAGATCAAAAGCTCAATTCAAAAAATAAATACACTTTATTATGAGCTGTTTGCAAAAAGTGACGCCTCAATCATAAACCTGTATACTGATGATGCTATATTATTGGCGCCAAATATGCTGCCTATAAATGGCAAAAATGCACTGAAAAAGGATTTCGAGGATACCTTTGTTGCAGGAAAAGTGAAAGGTGTTAAATTCCAAACGGGCAATATCTATGGCGATGGTAAAGCTTACATTACCGAAGAAGGCACCTGGCAGGTTTTTGACCCAAATGGTAAAGTTCTTGATGATGGGAAGTATTTAAAATTGTGGAAACTCACGAAAGCCGGCTGGAAAATATTCAGGGATTCTTTTAACAGCAACCACAAAATTTAAAACATTCCAGTCCCATCACGGTCTCTCGCAGTTTAAGTTTATCCATAAAATCAATAGTCAAATTGGGTAATCTTGATAAGTTGAACCCCTCTGGGGTTCGGGTATAGGGTGTGATGTTATTTCTACAAACCTTTTCCCCCTCTGGGGGATTTTTACAATTTAATAAACATGTATTAATCGCCCAAGGACAGATGCACCAGAGGTGCAAAAGGTTTGTAGCTCGTAAAGTTATAAAATACCCTTTGCCCCAGAGGGGCAAAACACGACGACTTGCTGTTTAAACGACAAGCAATTTTGTGGATAAACTTAAACTCGCAGAGGCATTGATGGAACAACTAAGGGGGACAATCCCTACACCCTCTTCCCATTAAAAGTAATGTTATACAAATCCGTGCGCCTGTCTTTGATATTTTGCACGCTGCCGTACTCATGCAGCTCATCCAGCAACGACAGGTCAACATCGGCAATAACAATCATTTCGGTGTTTGGCGTAGCTTCAGATTGGATCCCGTTAGTCGGGAAACCAAAATCTGAAGGTGTAAACACCGCCGACTGTGCATAGCTGATACCCATATTATTTACATTAGGCAGGTTGCCTACACAACCCGCTATAGCGACATAGCATTCGTTTTCCACCGCACGGGCCTGGGCGCAAAACTTAACCCGGTTGTAACCGTTTTGCGTATCGGTAAGGAAAGGTACAAACAGGATCTGCATATCCTGACCGGCCAAAATGCGTGACAGTTCCGGAAACTCTACATCATAACAAATCAGGATGCCAACTTTGCCGCAATCGGTATCAAAAACTTTCACCTCATCGCCGCCGCGCATTCCCCATGAGCTAATCTCGGCCGGGGTTGGGTGAATTTTGTATACCTCTTCCATGCTGCCGTTCCGCCTGAACAGATAGGAAACGTTATATAACGACTCCTCAAAAATATAAGGCATACTGCCCGCAATGATGTTTACATTATAGGATACCGCCAGTTTTGAAAACTCCTCGATAATGGGCTGGGTATATTTGGCCAGTTCGCGCATGGCCTTGGCCGAATCCATATGGTTATAATCGGCCATGAGCGGTGTATTGAACAGCTCGGGGAACAGGATAAAATCGGCCTGGTAATCGCTCACCGCATCAACAAAATATTCGGCATGCTTCATCAGCTCACTGATATTACTGTACGAACGCATCTGCCATTGTACCAGGCCAATACGTACTACTGTTTTATGATTGATAACATCGCTTACTTCCTCGTAATACACGTTGTTCCACTCAATAAGTGTAGCAAAACCTTTTGAGCGGCTATCCTCGGGCAGGTAGTTACGCAATACCTTGCGCACGTGAAAATCATTTGACAGCTGAAATGATAATGTTGGATCATAGATCTCCTTATACTTTACCTTATCAATATACTGACGGGGCGTAAGCTCGTTCTGAAATTTTTGATAGTTAGGGATACGCCCGCCGGCAATAATACTTTTCAGGTTCAGCTTTTCGCAAAGGGCCTTGCGGGCATCGTACAACCTCCGTGCAAGTCGCAAGCCGCGATATTTAGGATGGATAAACACATCAATACCGTACAGTACATCCCCTTTGTCATTATGGGTTTTAAAGGTACTGTCGCCGGTAATTTGCTTGTAGGTGTGATTATCGCCAAATTTTTGGTAATCGACTATAATAGCCAGTGCACAGCCAACAACCGTATCGTTAACGGTAATGCAGATCTGCCCTTCGGGGAATATTTTGATGAGCCGGCGAATAGAATTGGCATCCCAATAGTCCTCGTCCATATCCATATAGGCCGATTTCATTGACTTTTTTAGCTCCTGGTAGTCCTGTACTTCCAGGTTGCGCATTTCAATACTTTGCAGATCCATATTTTTATTTTGCTTCGATAGCAACAGCCAAACGCTGTTTTGGTTTAGGCTTTTTTAGTATCGGTTGTGTGCCACCAGGCCCAGTAGATCAGCACAAACTGCAGGAATAGGCGCAGCCATGCTAAAAAAGGTGTAACCGTTATGGAATTTAACTTCATTGGCGCTTTAAATGCCATGCTCACGTGGATCTGCAAAAAGGCAATCAACATTAAAACAATTCCCCAGGCAGCCCAGTACCGAGTTTTAGTTGGTATAAGTAACAAACCTAATGAAATTTCGGCAATCCCGGCAAGGAGGTTAACAGTCTCTGGGTAAAGCAGGTTATTGGGCATTACGGCGTAGTAAAAGCCCGGATCGCGGAAGTGATTAAGGCCTGCAAGCACGTAAAACGCCACGAGTATTACCAGGCTTATTTTTTTATACTTATCCATGTTTTAATTTACAAATATTTTGTGATACGCATTGCAAAACAGTTTAAATACTGCAAAACAAGCCGTTTTTGCAATTTATAACCATTCCAAATAAGCCTGTTTGACAAAGTGTTGACATTGGATGTGCCGAATAGTGATACTTTTGTTCGGTCAAATTTTAAAACTGCTTTGAAGTATCTAAAGGTAATAGCTTTTACGCACAAACAGATTGAACTGAAGGAATTGGGTAGATTGGTGGTTTGCCAGGAAAATCTGACAGATAAACTTGCACAGGTTAAAAAGCAGTTCAATATCCCGGAGATCTTCTACCTGGCTACCTGTAACCGTGTGGAATTTGTAATGACAACCCCACAATCTGTTGACAAAGATTTTGCCAAAAAATTCATAGAAGCCTTTAACACAGAGCTTTGCCATGATTCACTGAGTACTTTTATGGATAGCGCGTCTATTTATGAAGACCAGGAAGCCATGGTGCACTTATTGCGCACTTCATGTTCGCTGGAGAGTTTGATCGTGGGCGAAAAGGAGATCCTGGCCCAGTTACGCAAAGCATATGAACATTGCAAAGAGGCCGGCCTAACCGGCGATGCCATGCGCATGATCATGAACTGCGTGGTAAAAACAGCCAAGGAAGTTTATACGCATACCAACATCTCCAAAAACCCAATCTCGGTAGTATCGCTGGCTTACCGCAAGCTTAAAGACCTTAATCTTTGTTCAAATGCCCGTGTATTGATCATCGGCGCAGGCGAAACTAACCGTAACATTTCCAAATATCTTCAAAAACATAAATTTTCAAACTTCGCGGTATTTAACCGTACCGTGGCCAATGCCGAAAAATTAGCTGCCGATTTGGGCGGAGAAGCGTTTGACCTCGAAGCTTTGAAAAGCTATAAAAAAGGTTTTGATGCCATTATCACCTGCACATCGGCAGTTGAGCCAATCATCACTACCGAAATTTACCAATCGCTGCTCAACGGCGAAACCGGCAGGAAAACCATTGTCGATCTTGCCATCCCTAATGATACCGCTCCCGAAGTGCTGGAGCAATTCCCGGTTAACTTTATCGAAGTGCACTCGCTTAACGAAGTTGCCAAAAAGAACCTGCAGGAACGTTACCACGAACTGGTACACGCCGAAGCTATCATTGAGCAAAACATTGCCGAATTTGTACAGCAGCTTAAACAGCGCCGTATTGAAGTAGCTATGCGCCAGGTACCTGAAAAAATCAAAGAGATCCGCAATACCGCCATTAACTCCGTTTTTGCAGATGAAGTACAGGGCCTGGATGAGCAATCGCGAGAGATCCTGGAAAAGGTGATCAACTACATGGAGAAAAAATATATCAGCGTACCCATGGTTATGGCGAAAGATATATTGATCAATGAAAACTAAAACTTTCTGAATCAGAATTTACGGGATTTGAGGATTGACAGAATGCTTGCTTTTGTCTGAAACCGAATTTCTTTAATTTAAGAATTGATCAGAATATTGGTTGTGATTTTATCTAATACTGGTCGAAGTTTAGCGAAGCGTAACTTCGTCCTGAAATGAGTTAAGCTTTCAGCTTAACCGAACACCATATCATCAGCATGCAAAATATCAAATGTATGCTGCAAACTGTTTACTCATAACTGCCAACTGGATATGGGCGTTACCTCCGGTCCGGGCTGTACACTCATACGCCTGCAGGCTTTACGCTCGCTGGCCGGTATCCGCTCCCATCCCTAACGCAGGTATTTTTCGTTAAACCTATTTGGCTATTATTGGGGCTTATTTCCCTTGTAAAACAAACATTCAATCATTCCGTCCTCAAACTCTTTATCGGGTTAACTGTCGCGGCTTTTACAGATTCATAACTAACCGTAATCCACGCTATTCCCAATGCAGCTACAGAGGCAATAAAGAACACCAGCCAGCCAGCATTGATATGATAAGCAAAACCCGACAGCCAGCTGTTAACCGCATACCATGAAAGTGGGATAGCGATAACTATAGCTATCAAAATAAGCCTGGTGATACCTGATGACAGTAAGTAAACGAGGTTTACTACAGATGCCCCTAACACTTTGCGTACGCCAATCTCCTTGGTACGCTGCTCGGCCATAAATGCAGATAAACCATATAAACCCAGGCACGAAATAAAGATTCCCAAACCGGCAAAAAGATTAAAAATATTGCCCATTTGCTGTTCGCCTTTGTAAAGTTTGGATAACTCCTGGTCAATAAAATCAAATTTGAAGGGATAAGCCGGATTGAGCGCCTGGCTCATAGCCGCCAGTGCCTTTATTGTAGCATTAGTTTTTCCGGGCAAGGTCCTGATCACCACATAACCGCCTATTTTATTGAAAGGTATAACCAACGGCTCAATGCTTTGCTGAACGGGCTTAAAATTAAAGTCTTTTATAACCCCTACAATAGTACCCTTGTTACCCCAAACCGCTAATGGCTTGCCTATGGCAGTGCCGGCGGTAAGGCCCATTACACTTGCCATTTTCTCGTTGATCATGTAATTATTCGAGTCGGTTTTAAAAGCTGCCGAAAAGCTTCGGCCGGCCGCTAACTTCATTCTGAATGTATGCGTAAAATCTTCGTCGGCAGACATTACCGGGATAGACAATTGCGAACGTTGGTCTTTACCGCTCCACTGCACATTAAGTGTCCAGCCGCCAAGTTCAGTGGGCAAATCGGTAATCGTTGTAAAATCGCTCGTCAGCGAGGTTTGCCTTAACATGTTTTTCAAAGCCTCCTGCTTATGCCAGATCTCGCCCGTCATTGGCACGTATAAAAGATTGGCTTTCTCGAAACCGGGATTCCTGTCCCTGATAAATTTAAGCTGATTATAGATCACCACCGTACCCACTAATAATACAATGGAAACCATAAACTGAACCACAACTAAAGCATTACGGAACAGCAAATTGCCTCCCATTGATTTCACGCTACCCTTAAGCACTTTAACCGGGTTAAAACCAGAGAGAAATAAGGCAGGATAACTTCCCGAGATAAGACCAGTTATTAAAGCAATACCGGTAAGACTTAACCAAAGCCTGGCATCCGACAGATCAATAACAAGTTTCCTGTTAGCCAGATCATTAAACACTGGTAAAAACATCCGAACAATAATAAGCGCAAGTAACAGGGAAAGAAAGGAGATAAATACCGACTCGCTTAAAAACTGAAGCACCAATTGCCCGCGAACAGCACCCGCTACCTTACGTAAGCCTATTTCTTTGGCCCTGCGTGCCGAACGTGCGGTAGCCAGGTTCATGAAATTGATACATGCTACAACGAGTATCAATATGGCGATCACAAAAAAGATACTTACGTACTGCGCATTCCCATGTCCGGACGAATCTCCCAATCTTTCAGGGTCCAGGTGTATTTTGGTTAGAGACTGTAATTTGAAGGCAGCCTTGGTATCCGGGCTATGTTTGTGAAAAATCTGACCTATTTGTGTTTCTAATTTGGCAATATTAACAGCGGAAGGATCAAAACTTTTATCGAACTGTACGTAACCAAAAAAATTAAAATTATCCCAGATATTATTTTTTAGATCATTATTGGTTTGTGCTATTAAAGCCATCGGAAGCAGGATGTCAAATTGCAGATCGGAGTTAGCCGGGATATTGGCCATAACGCCTGTTACTACCAGATTTTCCTTATTATCTTTCCTTATCACTTTTCCTATGGGATCTTCTTTTCCGAAGTATTTTGTGGCGATATCTTCTGTTATTAAAACACCATTTGCCTGATTTAAAGCAGTAGCGCGGTCGCCTTTTATTAATGGATATGAAAACATGTCCATAAAATTGGGATCGGCATAAAACACATGTTCTTCCTGAAATTTCCGGTTACTTATTTCGAATAAAACAGATGGAAAACCGGGATATAAACGGGCTACATTTTTAACCGCAGGGATCTCCGATTTTAATCCAAAAGGCATCCCGGCCGAACTTGCCGCGGTTTTAGAATCACTAAAATCGCTGTCGATTCGATAGATCTGCCCGGCATTTTTATTGAACTTATCATAGCTCAATTCATTTTGCACCCAAAGCAAAATCAGGATACTTGAAGCAAGGCCTATCGCCAAACCCGATATATTGATAATGGAGTAAGCTTTATCCTTTATGACATTCCGGTAAGCCAGTTTAAAATATGTTTTGAACATGGGTATATTGATTGTAGAAGTTGTTGAACTTAAAACATTATTTAATATACAGGCATTATCTAAAACCCATGCCATTAATATAAATCATTGATAATTAAAACATTAATATCAATTTATTTATAACACCCGTTCGGAAACGTTACAACAAGTGTGCGCTTTTGCCGGGCATTACTACCCTGCGATAGAGCCCATCAAATTACGTTCCATCAGGGTCTCTCGTAGAGGACCCTGATGTCTTCGCCAAGCAGGTAGGCCTTTTCTCGTAAGATGATCAAGGCTGATAGTGGAAACATCAGGGTCCTCTACAAGAGACCCTGATGAGAAGGTAGTCTCACAATAATCTTCCTGATTATTCTGTCCTCAAACTTTTTACAGGGTTCGCCAGCGCGGCTTTTAACGCTTTGTAACCTACCGTGAACCAGCCTATCAATAACGAAGTTGTAATGGCTGCCATAAAAACCCATAAGCCCGGCGAAATACGATAGGCGAAAGTTTGCAGCCATCCGTTCATCAGGTACCAGGCAAGGGGCGCGCCAATCATAAATGCCACCACGATAAGAGCTAAAAATTCCTTTGAAAACAGGTACACAATGCTGCTTACTGATGCGCCTAAAATCTTTCGGATCCCTACCTCTCTTGTGCGCTGTACCGCCATAAACGATACCAGGCCGTATAAGCCAAGGCAGGAGATAAAAATGGCGATGAGCGCAAATACTTTATAGATCAGTTCGAGCTGGTTTTCCTGTTCGTAAAATTTGGCAATGCTATCGTCAACAAAAAAGCCGGTGTAGGCATATTCGGGATATTTCTTTTCCCAGGCACTTTGCACCAATGCTGCCGTTTTTGCAAGTCTCCGGCTTTCAATTTTTACCGCTATTTGCTGTTCCGATTGTTTTGAGGGGAACATCACCAGCGGTTTAACTTCCTCGCGCATGGAGTTTGTTTTAAAGTCGGCAACAACACCTGCTATGGGCAGGTTTCCGTAACTATCAAAGGTAAGGGTTTTGCCCAAAGCATCATTTGCACGTTTAATACCCAATTTGCGTATAAAAGTTTCATTAACCACCAGTTCGCGCGCGGTATCGCTGGGTTCATAGCTTTTGCCTGCTATAAACCTGAGGCCAAAAGTTTTAAAGTAATCCGCGTCGGCAACTTTCATGAAAATATCAAAGCCAGGATCTTTATCTGAATGATTGAAGTAGAAATTGCTTGAATTATTATGCGATGACGATGGCGCGTCAGCCGAAAAACTGGCTGCCTTTACACCCTGCAAGGTAAGCACCTGCTGTTTAAAGCTGTTCATTCGTGATAAACCGATGCTATCGGCAGGGCATGGTATGGCCAATACGGCTTCTTTATTAAACCCGAGGTCGGCATTGTTTACAAAATCCATTTGTTTAACGGCGATAGCTGTTCCGATAATCAGCAACTGTGAAATGGTAAACTGGGTAACTACCAGCACACGGCGGAGCGATATACCACCAACAGCTGCCGAATTAATCTTATTTTTCAACGCCTCAACAGGTTTAAATCCCGATACGATAATTGCCGGATATACTCCTGAAAGCAGTATCACTGCAACTATTACACAGGCCAGGCAAAGCAATATGCCGGGATTGAACAAACCAATGGTATCCGGAACGCTGGCGATATGTTTGAGTAACGGTAAAGCAATTTCGGCTATGCAAATTGCAAGGCCGGCCGAAATTAGTACGATAATGGCCGTTTCGCACATTACCAGGCCTACCAATTGCCCGCGGCTGCTGCCCAGCACTTTGCGGATGCCTACCTCTTTGGAGCGGCCAACGGATTGCGCGGTTGAAAGGTTAATGAAATTGATGGATGCCATAACGATGATCAGCACCGCGATAAGCGACAAGGTACGCAGCGTGGACTTGCTGGTTACATGATCGCCCAGCGTGCCGCCAAAACTGGTGTCAAAATGGATTGCCGATAAGGGTTGCGCTACAGCATATCTTTTCCTGGCAGCGCGTTCACTATCACTATTAAATTGTTTTTCGGAAAAACTAAGCATTTGACTTTCGATGCTGCTTTGCAATACATTTGCAGGAAATTTTATATATACCTGGCAGTCGCTGCTGGTTTCATCCCAGGTATATGCGTAATGGTAGCTTTTGGGGTTCTTCTTCCAGGTGATGTACGAAATCAACACTTTGAGCGGCAGGTCGGTATTTGGGGGAACATCCTGTATCACACCCGCCACTTTTAGCGTCAGCAGGTTATCCATCCTGAGCGTTTTTCCTACTGCCGTTTGCCAGTTACCAAAATATTTTATGGCGCTGCTTTTATCAATCACCACCATGTTAGGATCTTTTAAAGCTAACGCACTGCCGGCAAGCCAGGTTGCTGAAAAAATATCGAAAAGCTGAGGTTCGGCAAACATGATGCCGGTGTTCTCTATAAATTTTTTATCGCCGGCGGGGTTACCGTTAGCCGCCGGGGCTACGATCTGGCTGCCATAAATGGCGTTGATACCTGCAATGGTAGCCTGTGGGAAATAAAGACGAAAAGCATCTATCGCAGGCGTTGAGATCCCGGCACTATACCTGATATTACCTTCCCGCTCTTTTTTTGTAACAATGCGATACGTGCTTTTATAACCGGGTTGATAGGTGTCAAAGCTCAACTCATATTGAACAACTACAAATATCAGCAGGCAGGCCGCAATGCCCACCGCCAGCCCGGCTACATTAATGGCCGAGTAACTTTTGTGACGGGTGATATTACGCCACGCGATCTTAAAATAATTTTTGAACATATAGCTGCGGTTTAATTTTCGGGAAGACCACATGATCGCGGCTTCATGGTCCGAAATTACCCTTGCAAACTGAGTACGTCGTCTTAAGTTATAACCTGGGAACTCTTTGTGAGGTTCATTTTTATATTCCGCCGGGCTTTTGCCGGTTATTTGTTTAAAAATGCGGTTGAAGGATGATTTTGAGTTAAAACCGGAATCCAGTGCTATGCCAAGCAGGGTTATATGAGCAAAAGCAGGATCCTGCATTTTCCGGATTACTTCCGCAACGCGGTATTCGTTAATAAAATCGTTAAAGTTTTTTTTGAGAGCAATATTAATGATCCGGGATAATTCATGCACTGTGAGCCCAAGCTTGTCAGCGAGCGAGGTCAAACTCAACTCCGCGTCCTCGTAATACCGCTTGTCTTCCATAACCCGCCTGAGCCAGGCCCCCTTTTGCCGCAGCACTGCCGGAACCGGTGTTCTCGAAACCGCGGGAGCCTGCGCAATAATAGTGCTTCCTGGTTTTGAATGGACAGTCGCCGCTATCCAAATCATCATTCCCGCTAACAGCAAATACAAGGGATAGTACGCTTGGATTCCTAACCGTTGGTGGAAATAAAAAAAATCTGCAACGGCATATGGCAGCCATAATAACCATAAAAAACCAAAGGCTTTGATTAACCGGACCAGCCAGCGCATTTGGTTGCGGTAGCGGTCATTTACTTGATTGAATTTCAACTGTTGATAATAGCTTTCAATCAGCCTGAAAGAAATATACAAATAGGCAACTACAGAAATGAATGCTGCCATATTGAGTACCAAGCCCGTTTGCTGAAAGACAGGTGTGTGGTAAGTTGCTACGCCGGTGCTGATGCTTTGCCCAATCTCCAATACAAAAATGCCCTGTTGCAGCAACAAGGGGATAAAGTGCAGCAGATCCGTACCACGTAATTTATATCCCGGCCGGGTTATCTTAAGTACATAAAAATAAATGAACGGACCCAGCGCCAGCGAAAATTGAAGCGGCAACCGGCTCCAATGCGGGAAGTAAGTACCCAGCCCAATGCTTTCTCCCAACACCCGGGCCATCCATAAAACAATGGTTAGCATAGCAAGGGCCAGAAAACGATTTGCAGAGCGGTTAATATTGGGGGTAAACCATAAGAGCAGGCTAAAAGTCAGCCCGATAAATATCGTTGCTAAAAATGCAAAATCATAAGGGGTAATATGGAAAATGAATGCAGTCAAGTTGCCCAATTGCGTCAAAGGTTATTCCAACTTTATAACTTACTGAAATATAGCGATTACAATTTTACAAGAGGCAATTATTGTAATAAAAACGGACGTTTGGTTGTGCGGATATGGGTCACCATTATTGTTTGAGGATACAAAGTCAGGTTTGTGATTCCGCGGCGTTATGTTCCACTTTTCATTAGCCGGCCGAAGTTAAAATCTGTTATATGCGCCTGCAATAGCTATCTGACGAAGCTACGCTTCGTCAGATATAGAGAGAAGGGCACAAAGCTAATATTACATTCTTTAACTACTGGTGGCAATACTTTGTCAGCATCAAATTCAACCAACCAGTTTTACCTTAAAAAAATGAAAAAAAATAGGAAAAAAGGTTAAAAAATCAGCCTTATCTTCAACAGCCGTGAAACACCCAATAACCATTCCATAAAGTTTTAAATGCTGATTATCAATAATTTAACAACGTTCTATACAAAACATTAACGCACTGACTATCAATCGATAACATCTAAAATCCGTTTCACTGTTTCACTCTTAAAAAATGGAACATATCCATTTTTTAAGAAAAAGAAGCGCCGGGATCTTTTCATTTTTTTTCGGGAATCAAAAAATTGGGACAGCCTGTTTGTTACACAAATGCTGCTATTATAAAATCGCCGCCGCCGCAAGCCTCCCGGCCTGCAGCCCGGTTGCCAGCCTGGCTGGTTTTACATGGCTCTAATCGTACACATTACCGTCATTTTGTTGCAATTAACAATAATTCATTATATTGATGTACCTTATCATCGGCATAAAAATTTAAATTTGCAGCTGCAAACATTCATTCTTTTGGACAGAAAACTGATTATAGGAACCCGTGGCAGTGAATTGGCTTTATGGCAGGCCAATTTCGTTAAAGACAGCCTTGCTGCCATTAATATTACCGCCGAGTTAAAGATCATTAAAACCCAGGGCGACCGGATCCTGAACCTCAGCTTTGATAAGCTGGAAGGTAAGGGCTTTTTTACCAAAGAATTAGAAGAAGAGTTAATATCCGGCACTATTGATATAGCGGTTCACTCACATAAGGACCTGCCTACCGAAAATCCTCCGGGACTCATCATCGCAGCAGTTTCAGAACGGGAAGACCCGGCTGAACTGTTGTTGATCTTGAAAGACTGCGTTGATGTGCACCAAAAGCTATCTGTTAAATATGGTGCTATCGTTGGCACCTCGTCAAACCGGCGCAAAGCCCAGCTCCTGGCCCACCGTCCCGATCTTGAAATTGAAGAACTTCGCGGTAACGTGCCTACCCGTATCGGTAAGCTGCGCGATGAAAAATATGATGCCATTATGCTGGCTAAAGCAGGTGTTACCCGCTTAGGCCTCGACCTGAGCGAGTTTCATGTGGAAGAAATAACTCCGGTTGAAATGATCCCGGCACCGGCACAGGGCGCGCTGGCTATCCAGATCCGCGAAACCGATCATGAACTTTTTGAAGCCCTGCAGGCATTACACCATACCGATGTAGCCGAAGAGCTGGCTGTTGAACGTACTGTATTAAAATTATTTGGCGGTGGTTGCCACTTACCTTTAGGTTGTTATTGCCGTAAGGAAGATGGCTTTTTCCAGGTGTTTACCTCTAAAGCCAACGATGGAGATGAATTTCCGGACAGATTATTTGTAAAATCAGATACAACTGATGGATTAGCCGAGAGAATAGTATCTATGTTTGACGCCAATCGTAAACTGGCTCAAAGCGTATTTATAACCCGTGATCTTTCAGAGCAGAGTTATTTCCGTAAAGCTATGAAAAAACATGGCATAGCAATAGATGCCCGCTCGTTAATTCGAACCGTGCCGGTAATCAACAAACTTGACCCATATATTTTACGGGATATCAACTGGATATTTTTTAGCAGCAAAAATGCTGTTGAGTATTTCTTCGCCCTGAAACCGCAATTGCCATCTAAAATAAAATTTGGCGTAATGGGTACAGGATCAGAAGATGCCTTGCGCCGAAACGGCTATTTTGCTGCTTATGTTGGTGAAAGCGGCGATACCACCGATGTAGCAGCTGATTTTGCGGCAATAGCCAACCATTCAAAAGTATTGTTTCCTGGTGCCGAAGGTTCTTTACGCAGCATACAACAAGGTTTATCTGCAGATACAAAAATAATTGACCTCACGGTTTACGAAACGGTGTTAGAGCAGCACGTTGAAGCCACAGGCGCAGACATACTTGTGTTTACCAGCCCGTCAAATGTTGAGGCATATTTTCAGGATAATTTATTAGAACCTAATCAACAGGTAATTGCTATAGGTAAATCAACCGGTAAGAAATTTGATGAAATGGGTACCAGATATACCTTACCGTACTCGCCCGACGAAGTAGGTTTAGCCGAAGCTGTTTTTGGAACAGTCTGCCTAACTAACAGGTGCTAAAAAACAGATATTGTCCGTAGGTGGTAAGGCTACGGACAATATTAAAAAATCAATGTTTAACGTATTTCACAATCAACCTGGGGTGCCTTGTGCTGTCATAATAATAGCTTGAGCAAAATATCCGGCTGGTGTATAATACTTCATTTTGGAGAGAGAGCTTAAATCCATAATTTGATTTATTGCTTATCATCACACTTACTATATCTTTTACGTTTATATTCATATTTAGAAAGGGCTGGTTAGTACTTGGCACCACAATCTGGTTGGCCGTTAAACCTGCAGGCTGATTAAACCAGCTAACATTTGTTATATCCCAATCGGCAGCTACCTGCTGTATTACAAAAGAATTATCAGCACCGAAGTTTGCGTGTACCAAATCACCGTTTTTAGGTATAGTATCAGAATATAAGCGGAGCTCCGCGGATATGACAGTGGCATTGGCCGGAATGCTGCTTAAATCAAATTTTAATAAATTACGTACGGTGATGGGCAAGCCACCGATAGTCCAGGCAGCAAGCGGTTCCTCTATCGCGGTTCGGTTACTGGCATCCGTACCGTTGTACAAACCGATATTGGTTTCATAAGGATTGTTGGTTGGCGAAAGATCAAGTGTTATTACATCCGAAGGCTTTACTGTTACCTCAACAGTATCAACACCCGTAAGACCATCCTTATTAATCACCATAAATTGGAACTGATACTTCCCTTCGACAAGATGTCTTGCTTTAGCCGATGCAGAAGCCTCATTTATAAGGAAAGCTTCTGCAGGCCCTGATATTTGGCTCCACAAATATCCGGCTATCCCATCAGCAGCATTACCACTTTTTCCGGTCAGTTGAACCGAATCCTGTGGTAAAGTAATGGTTACGTCAGCTCCGGCCTGAGCCAAAACCTTTTGGGATACAGATTTTGTGGATACAGGGGGGACGCTCGTTTTTTTACATGAACCCAGCATAGCAAAAACCAGCGGTGCAATTATCAGTGATAATCTAAAGTATTTCATTATTCCTCAAGTAGTTAGGCTATACAAATATAATTATATATTCTATATAAACCTCGCTTTAAATCATTCTTACGCCATAAATTGCCTTTAAAGTCTTTTAAAGCCACATAATTGTATACGTTTATATAAATTTGTGCTTCGCAGGCGGTAAGATAACTATAGAAACCTGAGTATTGATCATAATATGTTACAACGACCAAGAAGGAACCGAAAAAGTGAAGTGATCCGCCAGATGGTGCAGGAAACGCATGTTAGCGCTGCTAACCTGATTTTTCCGCTGTTTATTATTGATGGTGTAAACCAGAAAACTGAAGTGGCGTCGATGCCGGGCATATTCCGTTATTCAATTGATAACCTGCTGCGCGAAATTGAAAGCTGCCTTAAACTTGGGCTTAACTCTTTCGACCTGTTCCCAAACATCGCCGAGGAACTGAAGGACAAATTTGCTACCGAAAGCTATCGCGATGAAAGTTTGTATCTGCGTGCTATTCGCGAGGTAAAAAAGAACTTCCCTGAGGCCTGCGTTATTACCGACGTAGCTATGGATCCCTACAGCAGCGATGGCCACGATGGAATTGTAGATAATGGCGTGATCCTGAATGACGAAACGCTTGACATTTTGGGCAAAATGGCTTTGGCTCATGCACAGTCAGGTGCTGATATTATTGCGCCATCAGATATGATGGATGGTCGTGTAGGTTATATTCGTAATGTGCTTGACGATAATGGTTTTACCAACGTATCGATCATGTCATACTCGGCTAAATATGCGAGTGCATTTTATGGCCCGTTCAGGGATGCATTGAACTCGGCACCTAAGTTCGGCGATAAAAAAACTTACCAGATGAACCCGGCCAATCAACGCGAAGCCCTCATTGAAGCCGAACTGGACGAACTGGAAGGCGCAGATTTCCTGATGGTAAAACCGGCCCTGCCCTACCTGGATGTTATTAAATTAATAAAAGATAATACCGAGTTACCTGTTGCAGCCTACAACGTAAGCGGCGAATATGCCATGATCAAAGCCGCCATACAACGCGGCTGGTTAAACGAGCAGCGTGCCATTACCGAGGTGCTTACCAGCATCCGCCGTGCCGGTGCAACTGCTATTTTAACCTATCATGCCAAGGAGGTTTTGGAGAATAAGTGGTTGTAGGGTAGTGATTAGAGGTTGGAGATTAGAGGTTAGTGCGCAGGCCGCGTTAGGGATTGCAGTGGAAAGCCCACAGCGCGGGCGGGATTGAGGGATGGCAAAGCGAGGACTTGCAACGGAAAGCCCGGGCCGCAGGCAACGCCCACAGTGATAAACATAATCGAAAAGCACAATTAATACCGATTACTTACAATTAACCAATTACAAGGAATTAAGTAGTACTGGTTAAACAAAAATCAGAGTTTAGAATTTCAACAATATATGTTCGATTCAATAAAAAAGATGTTTTCTGCAGAGGATGAACCGGTAAATACTACGGGCAAGCCCGATATCAGTCGTGAAAAATCGGCCGAATTGTATGCTAAGGCGCAAACCTATTTTCCGGGTGGGGTTAACTCGCCGGTAAGGGCTTTTAAATCTGTTTATGGCACGCCGCTGTTTATTCAAAAGGGCGATGGGAGCCATATCTGGGATGCCGACGGTAACGAATTTATCGATTACTGCTGCTCATGGGGGCCACTGATCCTTGGTCACAACAATGCCAAAGTAAGGGAAAAAGTTATCGAGGTAATGCAAAACGGCATGAGCTTCGGTGCACCTACCGCATTGGAAAATGAGTTGGCCGAACTGATCCTGAAAAACAATAAGTTTATTGAAAAAATCCGCTTTGTAAGCTCAGGTACTGAAGCCGTAATGTCGGCCATCAGGTTAGCAAGGGGTTATACCAAACGCGATAAGATCCTGAAATTTGAAGGCTGCTATCACGGCCATGCTGATGCTTTATTGGTAAAAGCAGGTTCGGGCCTGGTTACCTTCGGCGAAACTTCATCTGCCGGTGTACCTAAATCTGTTGCCGACGAAACTATCGTGGTAGCACTTAACGATAAAGAAGCTTTGGCAAAAGCTTTTGAAGAATTTAAAGACCAGATTGCCGCGGTAATCATTGAGCCGGTACCGGCAAATAACGGTTTGCTGCTACAGGAAAAAGAATACCTGCAATACCTGCGCGACATCTGTACGCAAAACGGCACCATGCTGATATTTGATGAGGTGATCTCCGGTTTCCGCGTTGGCTTTGAAGGTGCTGCCGGTTATTACCAAATCAAACCAGATATCATCACTTACGGTAAAATTATCGGTGGCGGTATGCCGGTTGGCGCTTATGGATCATCGGCAGCAATCATGAGCAATATCTCGCCGGAAGGTTCGGTTTACCAGGCAGGCACACTATCGGGTAACCCAGTTGCTATGGGTGCCGGTATCGCCCAGCTTAGTGAGCTTTTACGCATGGGCTTTTACCGCGACCTGAACAATAAAACAGAGGAGTTCGTAGAAGCCATTCAGCGTTTTGCTACCGCCCGCAATTATAAGTTTAAGGTGTTTGGCATAGGCTCCATATTTTGGTTTGCTTTTACAGATAAAGAGTATATTCGTAAAGCCGAAGATATTGATTCGTCAAGCATGGAAAAATTCAAAAAGTTCCACCGCGAATTGTTGAACAGGGGCATTTATTTAGGTCCGTCGGGTTATGAGGTTGGCTTTATATCATCAGCCCATACCAAAACAGACCTGGAGAAAACAAAACGTGCTATATTTGATAGTTTGGATTTAGTATTCAATT
This sequence comes from Mucilaginibacter rubeus, assembly GCF_014643835.1. Classification (GTDB taxonomy): domain Bacteria; phylum Bacteroidota; class Bacteroidia; order Sphingobacteriales; family Sphingobacteriaceae; genus Mucilaginibacter; species Mucilaginibacter rubeus. Next base: position 343,416 of record NZ_BMKD01000004.1, read on the forward strand.
CTAAGTAGCCAGTTTGCAGTTGCCGGCGGGCAGTTTGCACTTAATATAACATTGCAAACTGACAAACTACTGCCAACTGAAAACTGATAACTGCCAACTGATATGAAGAAGTCATTTGTTATTTTTTACGCGCTCATCACCTATGCCGTTGCCGAACTGGTATGGTGGGGCTATATGCTGGTTACGCTGCAACCGCGCCGTACCGGTATGATTCTGGGCGAAGGGGCTATGTTTGTAGCCGTATTTTTAATTGGCGCCATTAACCTGCACCGCTCGTTCAATAAGGAACGCAGGTTACAGGAGCAGAAAAAAAACTTCCTGCTTTCGGTAACGCATGAGCTGAAGTCGCCGCTGGCATCTATCAAGATCCTGCTGCAAACCATCCAGAAACGTCACCTCACCAAAGAACAGCTTCTTGATTTTATTGAAAAATCGTTAAATGATGTAGAGCGACTGGACGATATGGTTGAGAATATGCTGCTTGCATCTAAGATCGAAAACCGCTCATATAGTTTCCCTAAGGCCAGCTTTAACCTTTCGGTTTTGGTTGACAGCATTGTTAACCGTCTGCAGATTTCCAAATGCGATTGCAACCAGCAGATCATCGAGGCCGAGATTGAGCCTAAGGTTGAAATAGTTGGCGATAAGTTTGCCCTGACATCGGTAGTAACCAATTTAATAGAAAACGCTGTAAAATATTCAAGCCCCTGCTCATCTGTTGGGGTAAAGCTGTTTTCGAAAGATGATAAAGTTTATTTGCAGGTATCTGATCATGGTATCGGCATAGCCGACGAGGAGAAAACCCGGATTTTCGATCGTTTTTACCGCGTAGGCAGTGAAGAAACCCGTAACACAAAGGGCACCGGACTGGGCCTTTATATTGTTAAGGAGGTGTTGGATAAACACCAGGCCAGCATCAGGGTTAAAGATAACCGCCCTGCTGGTAGTATTTTTGAAGTTACATTTGGACTAACCTAAATTAAGACAATGAATAATATGCCAAACAAAAAAAGGATTTTATTGGCCGAAGACGAAGAGCATTTGTTAGAAGCAATTAAGCTTAACCTTGAGCTGGAAGGCTATAAGGTAACTCCGGCTAAAAACGGCAAAAAAGCTTTACAGTTATTTAAGGAAGAACGTTTTAACCTGGTGATACTGGACGTAATGATGCCCGAAATTGACGGCTTTGTTGTCGCCGAAACCATCAGGCTTGAAAATACCGAAGTACCTATCATGTTCCTTACGGCTAAAAACACCAATGAGGACAAGATTTCGGGCTTAAAAAAAGGTGCTGATGATTATCTTACCAAGCCGTTTAACCTCGAGGAGCTTATTTTAAGGGTGAACAACCTGGTAAAACGCAGCTTAAAAGGCGAAGACCTGAAAGAGTTTAACAGCTATAAAATAGGTGATAAAACCATCCATTTTAACTCATTTGAGCTGGTTAACGAAGATGGCTCCATTACCGCCCTTACCAAAAAGGAAACCATGCTGCTTAAATTGTTGATTGAGCGCCGTAATGACGCCGTATCGCGCGAGCAAATCCTGGAAACCGTTTGGAATTATGACGTTTATCCGTCAACCCGTACTATCGACAATTTTATCCTAACCTTCCGTAAGTACTTTGAACCAGATCCTAAAAACCCGGTTTATTTCCACTCCATTCGTGGCGTTGGCTATAAATTTACCGATAACCAGCATTAATGTTCAGTAACAGGACACGTATATTCATTGCGTTTATATTTCTGCTGTCGTTAGGTATATTGGTATACTTTCATATTTATGAACTTGCGGCAGTTGCAGCTATGATGATCATCCTGCTTATTTGGGATTATTTCAGGCAGGGTACGTTGGTTGTAGCATCCAAACATTTTCATGTAAAGGATTATGATAAAACTGCTGCCTCGTTAAACGAGATCATGAAACCCGAATGGCTCAGCAAAAACCGCCGGGGATATTATGAGTTTATATACGGCGGTTTATGCCTGCAAAGGCAGGATTTTGAAGGGGCAGAAATGCACTATGAAATAGCGGCACAATACCCCTTGCGTTCGGTTAACGACCACGTAGCCGCTTTGGTTAGTGTGGCCAATATCAGCATCAGGCGCGGTAATTTTGAAAAAGCCCAGGCCTATCTGCAATTAACTGAAAAACATAAAGAAAAAATAACTGCCAAAATGAGGGAAGTGATAAGCCGCCTTCAGCAGGAGATCAGGGAAGAGCCAGGAAAAAAGAGTCAAGAGACAAGAAAATAAGAAATAAGACGGCAGGAGTCAGGAAGCAAGAATTATTAAGGGAGACGTTCTCTTCTTGGTTCTTGATTCTTGACCTCTTGCATCTAACTAAAGTATGAGAGATTCGTTATTAATAAAAGCGGCATTTTCGGAGCAGACAGAACGCCCGCCGGTTTGGATGATGAGGCAGGCAGGCCGCTTTATGAAAGAGTATTGGGATATTAAAAACAAATACTCGTTCCTCGAAATGTGTAAAACACCGGAGATCGCTGCCGATGTTACCATGCTACCGGTTGACCTGTTAGGGATTGACGGTGCCATTTTATTTTCAGATATCCTGGTAACGGGTGAAGCCATGGGAGGCGACCTGAGTTTCAACGCGGGTGTTGGTCCGCTGTTTGCCAATCCGGTACGTACACAGGCCGATATAGACAACCTGCAAACTGATGTATTGGATAAGCTGCAATATGTCGTCGATGCCATTAAAGTAATTCAGCAACGCCTTGCCGGCCGCATCCCGTTAATTGGTTTTGCAGGTGCGCCGTTTACCGTAATGAGCTATTTGGTTGAAGGCGGATCATCAAAAGATTTTAAACGTACCAAATTGATGCTGCACAATGAGCCGGAAATGGCCCATCAGCTGTTATCAAAAATTGCCACCGTTACGGCCGATTACCTCAACATGCAGATTGCTGCAGGCGTAAACGCAGTACAGATCTTTGATAGCTGGGCACAGGCTTTGGCATGGGATGATTATAAAGAATTTAGTCACCGTTATATTGCAGAGATCATCAGCAAACTAAACCGTAAAGATATCCCGGTGATTTCTTTCTGTAAAGGCAGCTCGGTTTTTGCACCGCTAATGGCAGAGGCTAAGCCAGATGTAATTTCTATCGATTGGAATGTCGATCTGTTAGATATCAAAAAACGTTTACCGGCAGGTATTGCAGTACAGGGTAACCTTGATCCGCATATCCTTTATGCCGATAAAAAAGTAATTAAAGAACGCATCTACCGCCTGTTCGACCGAATGAAAGGCGAAAACGGCTTCATCTTTAACCTGGGCCATGGCATCATGCCTGATATCCCGTTTGATAATGTGAAGTACGCGGTAGAAGTGATAAAAGAATACAGAAACTAATAATAAAGCCAACATGTCATTGCGAGCGATAGCGTGGCAATCCCGAACTATGCAAGTCGCTCTGTAAAGTTCGCGATTGCTTCGTTCCTCGCAATGACATGTATTAATTGACATGTACGATTACGTAAAAGCTATACATATCATTTTTGTGGTCTGCTGGATGGCGGGGTTATTTTATAGCGTACGTTTATTTATTTATCATACCGAAGCCCAGGATAAGCCCGAGCCGGATCGTACTATATTGTCTAAACAATTCGAAATCATTGAACGCAAGTTATGGAATATCATAACTATCCCCTCAATGTACCTTACTATAGCAGCGGGCGCAACGATGCTTATCCTCAAGCCAATTTGGCTTCAATTTGGATGGATGCATATCAAGCTGACTTTTGTTGTGGCTTTAGTGATCTATCATTTCATCTGCCAAAATAAAATAAAACAGATGCGTAACGGCGTATTCAAATGGACATCCATTCAGCTCCGCTTGTGGAATGAAGTTGCTACCATTTTTCTGTTCGCCATTGTTTTCCTTGTGGTGCTTAAGAGCGCTTTGAATTGGATTTTTGGTGTTGTTGGCTTGGTATCATTGGCTGTTATATTGATGATTGCGGTTAAGATCTATAAGCGATACCGGGAAAAGAAGTAATCAGCTGTCATCTATTGAAAAGCCTTATCATCCAATTTTATTTTCCCCTCTAATTCCAGCAGATTCTTTTGATTTTCTAAAATCGCAGATATATCTAATTCACCATCTTCCCTTTGGGCTCTTTGCTATTGCACAGGATCACCAAATGAAGACTCAGAAGTAGCCTTGAAGTTCAAAATCCGCTCTTTGAGCGCTTCACGGCTTATACCCTCAATTTCTGTACTTTTTTCTTCGACAATAACATTAAGCTCTTTAGCCAAAGCGATTATCTTCGCGATGCTTTGCTTGTTATCTGATTTTAGGATTAATTCCATGATTTTATCTATTGGCGCTTCTCAAAAAGCTGTAAACCGAAGTTACAACAAATCATCATCATTCATCTTCTTAAACTATTCATCAAAATATTTACATCCCCATGCAACCATTTGCATCACTCTGCCATCTTACTTATAAATGATGTTTTTGGAACCTAAATATACCATTCACCAACTGATAGACCGCTGCCGGGCCGGTGAGCGGAAGGCGCAGGAACTGCTTTATAAGCAGTTTGCTTCAAAAATGCTGGGGGTATGTATGCGTTATGCCACCGACCGCATGGAGGCCGAAGACATGTTGCAGAATGGTTTTATAAGGGTCTTCCACAAAATGGATGATTACCGGGGCGATGGTTCATTTGAGGGCTGGGTTAGGCGCATCATGGTTCACAGTTCAATTGAATACTATCGCAAACATCATAAAATGATGCAGGTAATTGATATTGACGAGGCAGGGCATGAGCCATCGGTTAATCCAATAGCCGCGGCCAACCTGGATGCAAAAGTGCTGATGGGCATGATACAGCAATTGGCACCGGGTTACCGGATAGTGTTTAACCTTTACGCGCTGGAAGGTTATTCGCACAAAGAGATAGCGGAGATTGTGGGCATTACCGAGGGTGCCTCTAAATCGCAGCTATCAAGGGCTCGTACAATACTGAAAGAACAGATTGCTAAAATGGAGGGCAAAAGTTATGGATATGCAGGATAAGGAACTGGACAGGCTGTTTCAACAAAAGCTTGATGACCTGGAAATACAACCGTCGGCTCATGTATGGCAGGGCATCAACGCCGAATCAAACGCCGGCAGACGTAAAGGAATATTATTGCCTTTGCTAAGCGCAGCAGCAGGTGTTATATTACTGATTACCGCAGGTATCCTGTTTATCCCTAAACAAAGGGGGAAACATAATGACCATCCAACAGAAATAGTTAAAACCCATCAACCGGTAAAACAACCCGTTGCAGTTACAGTTGAGCCTGTGGTACCTCCGCCCCCTGCCCAAAACAAAATTACTGCTAACCCGGTTATAGCACCTGTTAACAATTTGGCCCACGTTAATAAAACCAAAACAAAAACTAACTTGACGCAATCCATACAACAGCCAATACTCACTGCCCAACCGCCTGTAGATGCCCATACAGACGAGCCCTTATTAGCAAATGCCCCTGCCGCGGATTATCCTGTTGTTAACGCCGCAGCTCCGGATACAGCAGCCAGGATCAGCCCGAAATCAACCATCATTGCCAGCGGCAACACACAGCCGGTATTAATAGCCCAGGTATCGCCGCATGCCGTTCCTGCTATAGCAAAATCTGTAAAAAAGCACCGCATCCGCAGCCTTGGCGATATTTTTAACGTGGTGATAGCCGCTGTTGATAAACGTAAAGACAAAGTAATTGAATTCAGTAACACCGATGAAGACGATGCCACTATTACAGGCCTGAACCTGGGCTTTATTAAAGTAAAAAAAGAGAAAGACAAATAATATCTTAGCGAACGATAGACATACCACAACATATGAAACGCCTTATTTTTACCATCACAATATGCCTTGCCGCAAGCTTTGGTTTTGCTCAAAGCACACCTGCCGATTCTGCACAAAACACCACCGATACTACTACGCATAAAAAGCATGTTAAAGTAAAACTTGGCTTTGGCGATGACGTAACCCAGGTGAATATCAATAACGATGAGCCCGATACCGTATACCATGCCCATAAAGCACCAGGCTTCTCGTTTGGGGTAACCTTTTCAAGGATCGACCTCGGTTTTGCTACGCTGATTGACAATGGCAGCTTTACCCTATCTGATAAAAACAAATTTTTAAGCTACCGCCAGTGGAAAACAAGCAACTTTGGTTTTGATGTACTGCAATTTGGTTACCGGTTTAACAGTGCTTTCAAAATCTATCTATCCGGCGGTTTCGACTGGACCCATATCCGCTTACGTAATGATATCACCATACAGCGTAACGCGCCGGTGCTCACCTACGTTCAGGACAGTATCCACTTCAGTAAAAACCGTTTTTCATCAACCTACCTTCGCATACCGCTATCGTTCTATTACCGCAGCCATGAAGATGACCGGGGGAATTATTTCAGGTTAGTTGCCGGTCCGGAGATTGGCATCTTGCTTAACGGCCGCGTAAAACAAATCAGTGAGGAAAATGGCAAGCAAAAATTTAACGACGACTATCATTTTGCCAAACTGCGCAAAGGCGTATTCGTACGCATGGGTTACGGCATTATGGGCTTATACGCCAAGTATTACTTTAACGACATGTTTGAAAACAGCCCGGATCAAAAAGGGTTAAGGAACTTCTCATTCGGATTGACTTTTGGCTTCTGACCGCTGATTTAGGTGATTACGTTGATTTCGCTGATTATTTTTGATTGTAAATGATTATAATCTTCAAGCGAACTCTCATCTCCAAAATGATCAGTGTAATCCCAAAAAAGAAATCAACGCAATCAGCGTAATCATAACCATCAACGGTTTATCTTTGCCCCTGATGTCAGAGATTCCTTTTTTGCAGGCAGTTGCCATAAGTAAAATATACCCGGGAAAACAGCAGGCCGGTGTAAAAAAAACCGGGCTCATTATTGAGCCGGGCAAAATCACCGCCATTATTGGCGAAAGTGGCAGCGGTAAAAGTACTTTACTACGCTTGTTATATGGATTGCTCTCACCCGATGAAGGCACCGTTTACTTTAAAGGCGAACGCATTTGGGGGCCCGAAGAAAAGCTGATTCCCGGTCATGATGCCATGAAAATGGTAACCCAGCATACCGATGATCTTAACCTATTTGCCAAAGTTTGGGATAATGTGGCGGCTATGCTGCCGGCAACAGATCTCAAAGCCAAACAGGAGAAAACTGAAAGGGTGCTCAAACAGCTCAATATGTTCAACATGGCTGATAAGCGGGTGGCCGACCTGAGCGGTGGCGAAAAGCAACGCGTAGCCATTGCCCGCGCCATCGTTACCCATCCCCAGGTATTATTGCTCGATGAACCTTTTAACCAGGTTGATACTTCGTTCAGGGAAGGCCTGCAGCATGATATCAGGCAGATAGTTAAAGAAACCGGATTAACGGTGATCATGGTATCCCATGACCCGGCCGAAGTACTATCGATGGCAGATGAGCTCATTGTTATAAACAAAGGAGAAATTGTTGAGCATGGCAATCCCAAGGCACTGTACAAACACCCGAAATTTCTTTACACCGCCCAGTTGCTCACCAATTGCAACGTACTAACCGCTCATGAAGCCCGGTTTTGCGGCATTGACATAACCAAAGAATATGCGGTTGTTTATCCCGAGCAGATCAAAATTAAATTAATAGCAGCTACCAGGAGCTGGATTGTTAAGCAGGTGCTATTTAAAGGTTTTTATGAGGATCTGATCCTTGAGCATGAAGATATCATCTTGCGGGTTTTGAGTGAAGAAACCGGGAAATATGCCGAGGGAGATTTGGTAGCAGTACGGGTTGAGAAGTATTTGGAGTATTAATCCTACGATTAGGCTTACAAGGCAAGCAAGATATTTAGTTGTAGTTAACTGATATCGGCCCGCTCATTCGCCGCGGGTTGGCTTTGTTCTTTTTCTTGATAAAAAGAACCAAAAATCAAGTCAGCAGATAGGCTTCTTTGCGCTCAAGGCCTTTGCCCTGCAAACCGGGCATAACCACGGGCTGCAATTATTTTGCCCTGCTTCGCTCGCTCGTTGTCCCCGCTTCTGCAAAAACTTGCTATGCCCCAACAGCAGCACAGGCCGGCATTGTTCTGCCCGCTTTCGTCCGAAGCTTACCCGCTGACGGGAAGGAAAAGAATTTTCTTAAAAATAAACCGGCGCCATACCTCGCGTTGACCACCGGTTTTTAAACGTATATTTAAAAAATATCTTAATGCCTTAAATCAAGGCTCAGCATTACCAGGTTTTTACTTTCAACATAGGAGGTGCGCTCATTCAACCTGTCAAGGACCTGATCAAGCGCCAGGCGGGTCTTTTTCTTTTTAATGTTGAGTTTGCTGTAAACTGTTTCTTCGTATATCAGCTTATTGTTATCGTTATAAAACTTAATGGTTTGCATGCGGGGCAAATTAATATTGTGTTCAACTACCCAAAAACCGCGTACGTTTGTTATTTTATTTTGAGCCTGCACCGCAGCTGCTGCAAATGCCAGTATACAAACTGTGATAATCAACTTTTTCATGGTGTTATTTTTAATATAAACTAAAATTAAGGGCTCGTAAAATGGCTTGAAAATAGCATAGGCACACAACCCGCCAGTTACGATTAACCGCATTTTAATACGACAAATAAACATCCAACCTGAAAAACGTACCGAAGCAGCCTTACTCCAGGTAGTTCGTCATCAAATGATTGCAGTTTGTCGCACTTTTATCCTAAAAGCCGTCCAATTAAACTGTTTTACAGTAAATTAGCTATATGAATACCGGCTTCGATCTCCTGCTCAATAATATAAAGCTGCCGCGCTTTTGGCAGCACGTGATATTTTGGGTAATTGTATCGTTTTTCATCACGACGCTTTATTCGTTCCAGACCAATTTTTGGGTATCCTTACGCAATAACCTTTTGTACATGCCCATACAAATAGCTTATTACTATGCCATTGCTTACTGGCTGGTGCCCAAATACGTTTTTGAAAAACGATATGTGATGTTTTTCATGATGCTGATACCGCTTGTTTTTGCATGTATGTTTATCAGCCGTACCATCGGAATCCTTTTTGTTGCGCCTTACCTGATCAGGGTGATGCACGTAACAGATGCCGGTTATATCGCCTCCACCCAACGTCCGTTTTTTGAGCAATTAACAGATGGGCAAAGCCTGGTAAATTCATTTAAAGGGACTAACCTGTTTACCGGATTTGTATTGGCTATTAAACTTTTTAAAATGTGGTATGAGCGCAAGCAGGCGGCATTAGAAGCCGAACTCAACGCGTTGAAAGCCCAGGTACATCCGCATTTTTTATTTAATACACTTAATAACCTTTATTCGTTAAGTCTTAATAATTCGCCCAAATCGCCGCAGGCTATAATTGGCCTGTCGGATCTGCTGCGCTATATGCTCTATGAATGCTCAGATAACGAAGTACTTTTGGAGAAGGAAGTATTTATGATGCAGCAATATGTAAAGCTCGAAAAACTACGCTATGAAGAACGCATCGACATTAACTTTACCATTACCGGTAATTTGAAAGATAAAACTATAGCCCCGCTGCTCATTTTACCTTTTATCGAAAATGCCTTTAAACATGGCACCAGCGAGCAGGTAGGCGCTACCTGGATCAATATTGATATCAGCGTTACACTAAACCACTTCAAGTTAAAAGTAGCCAACAGCAAACCCGAACATCCTGTTGAAGAAGGCTATACGCCGGGGCATATCGGGCTAAAGAATGTGACCAAAAGGCTCAACCTGCTGTACCCTCATACCTCGCGGCTGAAAATCGTGAACGAAGAAGATACCTTTTTTGTGGCACTTGACCTCGACCTGAAAATCATAAAACAATCTGCTGCACAACAAATGGTAACCGCATGAAAATCCGCACACTTATAGTCGACGATGAACCACATGCCATTGAGGTATTGAAAAACTACCTTGCGCGCTTCAGCGAGATGGAGGTTACCGCCACCTGTAATGACGGCATTGAAGCGTTTCGCCTGCTGCAACAAAAACCTATCGATCTGATGTTCCTGGATATTCAGATGCCGGGAATAAAAGGTACCGACCTGCTGAAAAGCCTCAAGAACCCACCTAAAGTAATTTTCACCACCGCCTACAGCGAATACGCCCTTGATGGTTTTGAGCTCAACGCGGTTGATTACCTTTTAAAGCCTATCTCTTTTGAGCGTTTCCTGCGGGCGGTCGACAAGATTTATCAGCTAAACGAGCATAAGGGCAAACTCCTGATTACCCATGAAGAGCCTGTAAGTGATACCCATACGTTCATTTATCTTAAAGTAGACCGCAAAACAATTAAGGTTAATATCAATGATATTTTATGGATAGAAAGCCTGCGCGATTATGTTAAAGTAGTGGCCGTAAATAACCACGTCCACATTACCAGGCAAAAGATCAGCCTGCTCGAAGAAATGCTTCCTGAGAACAGGTTTGTACGCATCCACCGGTCGTTTATAGTTGCGTTGAACAAAATAGATTCTTTTTATGCCTATAGCATGGATGTTGCCGGACATGAACTGCCTATCGGTCGCAACTATAAGCAGGACGTTCAGAAAAAGTTGAAGAGTGAGCGGTTACAGATGGGATAGAAATAAGCTCATCCATACTTTTAATTAACCGGCTTGAAGCCTGCAAACATATCACCTGCCTCCTTCAAAGTATTCAACGGCACATAATCACAAACTTCTGCATATTCGCCCCACATTTGCTGCACTGCTTTATTATGATGAGCACTTACAATAGCTTCAGCACTCAGCCATTCAAAAACTTCTATGATAGTGCCGTCAGCAGCTTCCATAATGATGGATTCACGATCGGTTACCAACCTCTCTTGCTTAAGGCGTGGCAGATGCGTTTTCATTAACTGTTTTAGTGCTTCCTGTTTGCCCGGTTTAGGTTTATAAGCAACAATTACAATCTGTCCCATGGGTTTCAGTTTATTAATATGCAATTTACAAAAAACTGCATAGGCTATATGACTAAAAAACAAGTTTAAAACTGGTCGTTCCCGGGTATGGTGTTTAGCATTGTAAGCAGGGGCACTTATCGCTATTGGAGACCAGGCAAGGGACGCTTAATGCAAAAACGGCAACAAGATATCTTGTCGCCGTTCACCGATCTCCCCTTCAGGAGAGATTTATAAGATTATTTTTTCCAAACGTTATTTTCGGGATTGTAATCCGGTAATACTTTATCAGGATCGTAAGTAACCGATTCAATTTCTTCGGTTGATGGATATTTAAATGTCCATGATGCATAACGCTCCCAAATTTCAACCGGCAGTTTTACGCGGTCAACTTTACCACCTTTGGTTTTAACTTCCAGGATAACCGGCATTGCCATTTTACCCAGGTTATCTAAAGTGATCAGCGAGCCTTTAGTTGGATCGTTGTCGACATATTTCACATCGCTTACAGCAACATCCAAACGCCAGTCGTTCAGGAACCAGCCTCTCCAAAACCATTGCAGGTTTTCGCCGCTTGCATTTTCCATCGTGCGGAAAAAGTCGTCGGGAGTTGGGTGTTTAAATGCCCAGCGGTTGATGTAGGTTTTAAATGCGAAATCAAAACGTTCAGGGCCTAAGATCTGCTCGCGTAGCAATACTAAACCGGCACTTGGTTTTGAGTAAAGCAGGGTACCTGTATTTCTTTCTTTCAGGTTGGCCGGCTGGCTCATAACAGGCTCAAGGTCGGGCCTGGTAAAGAAAGCGCCGATAGTGTGCATATCCGGCACGCGGGTATTTTTGTATTCGCCGTTATTAAAGTTAGCGGTAGAAAGTGTATTGATGAACGTATTAAAGCCCTCGTCCATCCAGCCGTACATGCGCTCGTTTGAGCCTACGATCATCGGGAACCAGGTGTGACCAAACTCGTGATCGTTAACTCCCCAAAGGCTTGCTTTTTTCGCTTTAGCTCCGCAGAAAACAATACCGGGGTATTCCATACCACCTACTATCCCGGCAACAGCAGTAGCGGCAGGGTAAGGGTACTCAAACCATTTTGATGAGTTATACTCGATAGATTTTTTAACATACTCGGTTGAACGGCCCCATGCATCGTTGCCATCGCTTTCAACAGGGTAAGCTGATATTGCAGTTGATTTTTTACCGCTTGGCAGGTCCATTTTAGCTGCATCGACAATAAAGGCTGCAGATGAAGCCCATGAAGCATCGCGGGCATTCTTGATTTTAAAGTGCCAGGTTAACTGGGTTTTACCGGCAGGGCGCGATTTTGGATCGGTAACTTCAGCAGCCGAACGGATAATTACTGTGCTTTCGCTTTTTTCGGCAGCTGCCCAACGTTTCAATTGCTCAGGGGTATATACTTCCTGCGAGTTTAATAATTCGCCGGATGCTACTACGATATGGTTTGCCGGAGCAGTGATGCTCAGGTCAAAATCACCATATTCCAGGTAAAACTCGCCCGGACCGCTGTACGGCAGGGTGTTCCAGCCCATTACGTCGTCATACACACATACACGCGGGTACCATTGTGCAATAGTATAAACTTTACCATTTTTGGTTTGCAGGTAGCCCATACGGTCTGATCCATAGTTTGGCGACACAAATGAGTATTCAATTTTCAATTTAGCCTGACCGCCATTGGCAGCAATTTCCTTCGGAAGGAAAACCTGCATCCTGGTATCGGTGATCAGGAATTTAACGTCAACGTATTCTCCTTTCAAACTGGCAACTTTTACCGATTTAATTTTATAACCAGCATCAAATGCTTCACCGCGGCCCCAGTTACGGCTACCCGCAGGCGGAACGATAGCTGTGCCTCTTGAATCGAGCTTAAACAGGTTCTGATCAAGCTGCATCCACATAAAGCCCAATGTTTGCGGACTGTTATTGGTATACGTTAAAACTTCCGAACCGGTAATTTCATTGGTTTGATCGTTCAGCTTTGCCGCCAATTGGTAGTCGGCACGGTTTTGCCAGTATTTATATCCCGGCTCACCGCTTGCCGCGCGGAACTCAGTACCATTCTTAGTGTAAAACCCGGGACCGAAAGTTTCGTGATAATCGTAAACAGAACCGGCGGGGAGTGTGGTGGTAGGCGCTGGCTGCTGGGCATAACTCACCCCTGCGGCCAACATAAAGGCAAGGCTGCAACCTGCCATCAGTTTTAGTTTCATGTTCAGTCAAATAAATTGCGTAAAGGAACAAGTATACTACAAATTAGGCAGATGCAAAAGGTTGGTAAAACGATTGTTACCGATTTATTAAGGAATTGATTTCGTGCTTAGAGGCTGCTTATCAAGTGAATTGGTTATTGTTGGTGACAACACCGACAATTGCTAAAAAATTAGGGACGCGTTAGATACTACGCCGTTGTTGGTGTTGTCACCAACAACTATTCACCCTGCATGATGTGTAACTAAACCGAACTCGTCTATCCCTGTTTCATAAAACCTGGCCGACGAATATTTATATTCTTCAGGATGTTGAGCCAGCTTCCATTTATCTTGTAAAGGATTATTATGTATGTAATCCAATTTTTGCATAAAAACTTTTGGAGACCACAAATCAATACTCAAAGAGTTGCGTTCCCAAAACTGATATTTCCTATCTTTTGCATTAACTATGAATTGGGTTAATCTATCATCATCGCTATCCAATAATTTGAACTTCATTTGCTGAGCAGTAAATTTCAAGAAACGCATTTGAACCAAATCACGTGTATGTCCGTCTTGTATCTGCCATATCAAATGAATATGATTAGGCATTATCACGAAACCATAAACAACTATACTTCCTTCATTTTTTAAAAACAGCAGACTCCTTATAATTATATCCTTATAAATATCTTCTGTTAGCAATTGCTTCCATTCTAAAATTGTTGCAGTGAAAAATTGTGGATGATAGTCAAAATTAATTTCAGCCATATATGCTAAAATAAGGAAAACTTGCTCACTTCCACTTGGTGTTGTCGCCAGTAAAGTTGTTGGTGACAACACCAACAACGGCGCAATATTCAGTCATTGGGAAAACTATTACTAAAATCGCTTGTGCTTAATACTTACAGCAGAAGATAATACATGGCACAGAGTTGTTGGTGACAACACCAACAACGGCAAGGTTTGAAAGCCAACTAAACTTACGAAGCTTTTTCCCTTCGTAAGTTCCAAGCTATCTTTACTTCCCAAAAAAATGATCGGCATAAACCTTTTCATCAAAGCCGAAGAAAAGGAAGCCGTTATCTTCAATAACCGGGCGTTTGATCATGCTGGTTTTTTGCTGTAATAATTGCAGTGCGTCGGCATTGGTTTTGATGCTTTCTTTAACTGTCGGGTCAAGCTGTTTCCAGGTGAGGCCCTGTTTATTCAAAAATTTCTCATAGCCCGCTTTGGTGTCCCATTCCTGCAGCTTTTCGGTACTTACACCCAGCTTTTTAAAATCCTGAAAATCGTAAGCTACTTTATTTTCTTTAAGCCAGTCGAGGGCTTTTTTTACTGTATTGCAATTGGTAATTCCATAAACTTTCATGGGGGTAAATTTACGGATTTCGATATATCATGAGCAGGCACTATTTTCAGCTCGCCTGTTGTTATGTAATATGGTGATAAAAAACAAAAAGAGGCGCCATTACGCGCCTCTCCTAACAAATATCTATCAGCAATTAACCATTGCCGCCGCCATTGCTTTTTCCTCCGCCTTTGGTATCATCGTTATTAATGCCACGCTGGTTCTTTTTGATATCGCCATTCAATTTACCAAACTTAAAGTTTAATCTCACGGCAAAATTCCTGTAGCGGTTATGGTATAATGATTCCTGGTCAAAATCAACTGTATGTGTGGTCGATCTGAATGTACGGTATCTACTGTATGGGTTGTTGGCTACCGCTGATATGGTTAGCTTTTTGTTCAGGAACTCTTTAGATAGTACGTAGGAGTTAAAAATAAAATTGCTCGATTTACCTTGTAAGGTAACATCACCGCTAAAGAAACCGGCATCAAGCCCTAAACGGTAGCCACCATCAAACTTGTAACCAATATTGGCAAAAGCGTTGCCGGTGTAACCATCGTTTTTGTAAAACTGACCATTATAAGTACCTTTTAACCATACATGCGAAATTTGCCCGTTGATGTTAACCGTAAACTTCTTAGTGATAGAATAATTGGTATTAAGGTTTAACCCTAACGAACGGTTACTGCCCAGGTTTTGATAGGTGGTAAAAGTAACCGTGTCGATATGATCGCCCATGTTGTTTTGAATCAGGCTGGTCACATTTTGGATAGCATTATTGGAGAATGCATAGCTCAAACCAACATTGATTGATCCTTTTGAGAAATTACTATAGTTCAACTCAAAAGTATTGTTCAGCTCCGGCTTCAGATCGGGATTACCTGTGCTGATAAATTTGGGGTTCGATTTATCGATAAATGGGTTTAATTGGTAAATGCCTGGCCTTTGAATGCGCTGGGTAAAGCCCAAACTGATGCTGCTGCTTTTCATAGAGCGCTGAACAGAAACCGATGGAATAAAGTTATTATAGCTTTTATCAAGCGGCGTGCCTGTAAACATGGCATTTACCTGCGTATGCTCTAAACGCAAGCCCGCCTTGCCTGTCCATTTATTCATCTTTAACTGATACGAGTTATAAGCACTGTACACATCCTGGTGATAGTCGAACTCGCCGGTTTGCCCTGCATTGACGTTATATACCGAACTGGTTGAATCTTTGTCTTCGCGTCTGTAGTCGCTGAAATTGTTCCGCAGGATCACTTTACCGCCGGCCTCAATACTGATTTTCTTCAATGGATAAGCATAATCTAACTGGAAAGTATGCTCACGGTTACCTGCATTATTATATTGCCTGAAATCGGGCTGAAGTGCATTGTAATAATTAACCCTGTCCGAAAACTGGTTATCTGTGAAATTTTTACTCGGTCCGTAGCTGTATTTGTAGGATAATGTTAGCAATTCATCTTTATGCCCTTTAAACCCTAACTGATAGTTGACAGACGCATCAAGTCCCTGATCATGATTATAGCTATTGCTCAACAGGTTATAGCCTTGGGTCAAATCGCCGGCGGCGTTTGTCTGGGCTGATCGCTGTGATCCGTCCTGATTAAATTCGCCGTGAAAAAATTCAAATGAACCGGTAAGCAGGTTCAAGGTGTCTATCTCATAGCTTAGCTCGGCATTGGCGTAACGATACTTGCCGCCAAATGAGTTACTTCCGGTTTGTAATATCTCTGATTCAGGATTAAAAAATGTTTGTTTTGTAGTTGAGGTATTGGTGTTGCGCTTCTGATTACCAAAACCCGCATACCCCGAAACCCCGAACTTGCCTTGTTTGGCTGTCATGTTCAGGTTATACCCCGGCCCCCAAACACTGTTATAGCGCATGTTGACACTGCCATTATAGCCCTGATCCGCGTTCTTTTTAGTGATGATGTTAATTATACCTGCCAAGCCCTCCGCATCATATTTTGCAGGCGGCGTAGTGATCACCTCAATCTTTTCGATGTTGGTAGCCGGCATTGCTTTTAACACGTCTGATGGGTTTTTAGCCATCAACGCCGATTCTTTTCCGTTGATCAGGATCTTGTATTTGCCGCTGCCTTTTAACTTGATGTTATCATCGCCGTCCACAGCTAAAAGCGGCACTTTACGCATCATATCCAATGCAGATACCGCTTTACTTTCCGGATCGGCGGTAACATCATAACTGAGGCGGTCAACCTCCTGTTTCATTACAGGCTTTACAGCGGTAATGGTTACCTCGTTCAACTGTTTGCTTGAAGGGGCTACCAGGATCCGCCCGGCATCAAACGTTTTACCATCCATTTTTACAGGGAGCACTTTGGTTGCATATCCTACTGAAGCTACTACTAACTGATACGTTTTACCTTCGGGAGCTTTCAACTCAAAGCTGCCGTCATCTTTGGCAAGCGTACTTTTTACCGGAGTTTTGGTAGCAGCATCCTGCAGCGCAACAGTGCCATACCCCAATGGCTTGTTGGTTGCCGAATCGATCACGGTACCTTTAACGGTTATATTTTGAACAGGAACCGGTGCGGCAGCCTGGGCCATAGCCATGCCCGTGACAAAACAGCATAGCACTGTTAGTAGAAATTGTTTCATAATTGCGATTTTGGTCATAAGACGTTTAAGATACCCGGGCGTGACACCAAAAAGTATGCGTTTAACACTTTTTAACGTTTGCCACTGCCAGGTAACGGATTAGTTACTAAAGTTGTTAATTGCGGCTTCCGCTGCTGGTATCATCATTATTAATACCACGTTGATTTTTCTTTATGCTACTGTTAAGCCTGCCGAACTTGTAGCTCAGGCTCACGTTAATGGTGCGGTAAAAGTTGTTGTTAGCTGTATAAGTTTCAAAGCCATCACCTTTGGTATAAAAGTCGAGCTTGTTGAATTTTTTGAAAGGATTGTTAACATTTACTGATAGTGTGGCCTTTTCCTTAAACATGGTTTTGGTACCGCTGATGGAGCTAAAGAAAAAATAATTATCCTTTCCTTGCAGCAATACATAACGGCTGTCATACCCAATGTTTAAACCGGCGCGGTAGCCACCATCAAATTTGTAGCTGGTATAAGTAAAAATGTGTCCCTGGTTACCACTGTTGCTGAAAAGCGAGCCGTTGTAATAGCCCTTCAGCCAAACAAACAGTAATTCGGCATTTATATTCACGTTCAGTTTTTTGGTGATTGGATAATTCACATTCAAATCAAAACCCCAGTTTTTGTTCGAGCCTACGTTAGCGTAAGTTGTAGTAGTAACTCCTGCTGTATCAACCGAGGCTAAATTTTGCACCGTGTTATTGGCAAACGAGTAATTGGTGCTCAGGTTGATGGAGCCTTTGGCAAAATTGCTGTAGCCTAATTCAAAATTATTGGTT
Source organism: Mucilaginibacter rubeus (assembly GCF_014643835.1). GTDB lineage: Bacteria > Bacteroidota > Bacteroidia > Sphingobacteriales > Sphingobacteriaceae > Mucilaginibacter > Mucilaginibacter rubeus. The sequence continues at coordinate 361,335 of NZ_BMKD01000004.1, forward strand.
ACCGCGGCCCTTAGATTAGGATTACCAACGTTACGGTATTGCGGGTTGGATTGGTCGGTATATGGGTTAAGCTGGTAAATACCGGGGCGTTGGATGCGTTGGGTAAAACCAAGTGTGAGACTGCTACTTTTCAGGCTCCGTTGTACCGATACCGAGGGCACAAAATTATCATAGCTTTGGTTAACGGTTGGTTTCCCTACCGCGAAATCGGCGTTAACCGTGGTATGTTCCAACCGCATACCGCCTTTAAAAGCCCATTTGGTTAGCTTAACCGAATAGGAGTTGTACACACCGTAAATATTTTGTTTATAGGTAAAATTATTCACCTGCGCTGTATCGGCGTGATACTCATTATCCACGTCACTTTTTACATCAGTATTAAACTGGCTATAGTTATTACGCAGGGTTGCTTTACCACCGGCCTCAACGGTAAGAATTTTTGAAGGCTGGATATAGTCTAACTGAAAAGCATGCTGCTTTGAACCTGAGTTATTGTATTGCCTGTAATCTTTAGGGACACCTTCGCCGCTAAAGTCATTACCTTTTGTGGCTTCGCTGGTTTGAAGATTGTTATTATAATTGTATTTGTAGGATACGGTAAGGAGCTGCTCCTTGTTTTTTTTAAAGCCTAACTGGTAATTCAGCCCCACATCCGATCCTTTAAATTCGCCTGTGCCATTGTTAAACAAACGGTAAAATTGCGTAACAGCATCGGCGCTATCGCGTTGGGTAGTAACCTGATAATTATGCTGATTGCTTTTGCCATGATAAAAATCAAACATGCCTGTAATCAGGTTCAGGGTATCTACCTCATAACTTAACTCACCGCTGCCATACAGGTTTTTGCCAGTGTTGCCCCTTGTACCTGTTTGACTAAGTGTTGACTGCGGATCGGTTGACTGTGGCTTAAAAAAAGTGGTCATGTTCTCGAACGATGACGTACGCAAGGGCCTGTAGTTATAACCGGCATAGCCGCTAAAACCAAACTTCCCTTGCTTCAAGGTAAGGTTAACATTGCCCCGTTCACCATAAACACTATTGTACCCCGTATTGATACTTACGTTATACCCCTGGTCCGCATTTTTTTTGGTGATGATATTGATGATCCCCGCAAGGCCTTCGGCATCATATTTTGCGGGTGGTGTGGTGATTACTTCTATCTTTTCGATATTGGCAGCGGGCATGGATTTCAGCACATCCGATGGGTTCTTAGCCATCATGGCCGATTCTTTTCCATTGATCAGTATCTTGTAATTATCATTACCCCGTAGCTTAATAGCGTCGTTGCCATCAACAGATAACAAAGGTACTTTCCGGATCATATCCAGCGCGGTGATAGACTTACTTTCCGGGTCGGCGGTTACATCATAGCTTAGGCGGTCGACCTCCTGTTTCATTACCGGCCTAACGGCGGTAACGGTAACTTCTTTCAATTGTTTGCTCGATGCCGAAAGCAGGATCCGGCCTGCATTAAATGTATTATTTGTAAGTTTTACCGGGATAGTTTTGGTGGCGTAACCAATAAAAACAGCAACTAACTGGTAAGTTTTACCTTCGGGTGCTTTTAGTTCAAAACTGCCATCGTCTTTAGCCAGCGTGCTTTTTACCGGCGCTTTGGTGGCGGCATCCTGGAGCGCAACAGTAACATATCCCATAGGTTTGTTATTAGCCGAATCAATGATAATACCTTTTACAGTAATATTAGGAACTGCCGGAGCGACGGGAGCTTTTGTTTGAGCAAATAAGAAGGTAGAAAAGCAACAGCAAAGTACCGTTAGCAGGATTTGTTTCATAAGGTTATTTAGGTTTACAAGACGTAAGTACACACCCGTGTGTTACAACACGAATTACGATTTGAACGGAATTTTAACTAAAATATTAGTTTGTAACGACGTTGTTACTTATTATAACGAGTCATGGTAAGTTCGGTTCCAATAGTTGCAAAACTCTTCACCATCTCTATCGAACGATCGATCAATGCAGGCAGTTCGGGCTGTTCGTCTTTATCAAACGGGCTCAGCACAAAATCAACCTGGCGGCCTTTGGGGTAATTATCACCAATGCCAAAGCGCAAACGGGCGTAGTTATTGTTGCCAAGCACCTCTTCAATATTTTTAAGGCCGTTATGCCCGGCGGCACTGCCTTTGGGTTTTAAGCGTAAGGTACCCAGCGGCAGGGCAAGGTCATCCACGATAACTAAAACATTCCCCACCGGAATTTTCAGGTCTTTCATCCAGTAGCTCAGGGCTTTTCCGCTCAGGTTCATGTAGGTAGTAGGTTTAATGAGGCAAAGCGTACGGCTTTTGAACGATACCTCGGTATAATAAGCTAAGCGTGAGTTTTGAAACCTCGCTCCCTCTTGCCTGGCCAGTTCATCCAACACCATAAAACCTATATTATGCCGTGTATCTGCATACTCCGGACCAATATTTCCTAAACCTACAATTAAATATTTCATGCCCCCTGGCCCCCTAAAGGGGGAATTATGAAGCTATCCAAACCAACAATACAATCGTCATTGCGAGGTACCAAGCAATCGCAAACTGTACAGGGCGGACCTCCTAATCGGGGATTGCTTCGTACCTCGCAATGACGTGATGGTTATCTTTCAGAAATGCTCCGAGTAATTAATTAAATTTTTATGCGAAGATATTGTTTATTGCTCAAACAAAAACAGCGATAGAATTACTCTACCGCTGTTTTTAATTTCACCTCTTGTTCCCCCTTCAGGGGGTTAAGGGGGTTATTTTTTACCTTGAGCTGCTTCCTGCTCTGCCTGACGTAATGCACGTGAGGTAGTTACAGAAACAATGGTATCTTCTTTAGCGTTGGTGATCACTAAGTTATCTAATTTAATATCAGATACTTTTACTGATTTACCAACTTCAAGAGATTCGATGCTTACTTCAATAGCATCAAGATGATCTTTAGGAAGCGCTTTGATACGCAGTTTCCTTAATTTTTGAACCAGCTTACCACCTACTTTAACACCTGGAGAAGTACCGGTTAATTTTACCGGGATCTCGATGGTGATAGGTTTTTTCTCATCTAACAATAAAAAGTCAATGTGAGTGATTTTTTCAGTTAGTGGGTGGAACTGAATGTCCTGGATGATAGCTTGTGATTTAACACCGGCAATTTCAAGATCGATGAAATGAACAACCGGAGTATAAACAACGGCCCTCAAATCAGCTGCGGACACAGAAAAGTGGGTCTGGGTAGCACCACCATAAAGAACTGCAGGCACCTGGCCATTGTAACGCAGCTCTTTCGCGTCTCTTTTCCCTACGTTCTCTCTTAGAGAACCGCTAATAGCAATTGATTTCATTTTTATTTATTTGTTTATTTATTTGTAGTCCATGGTCGATAGTCAATAGACCATAGATTTATTTTTATTCTAACTAATCAACCACAGCCATGGACTATCGACCACTGACTATGGACTTAAAACTAATCCACCTTAAACAAGGTACTAATCGAACCATGTTCGTTTACGTTGCTTATCGCTTTTGCAAACAGTTCGGCGGTTGAAAGCACCCTTATTTTAGGGCTGCTTTGTTTAAGCGGGATTGTATCTGTAACTATCAGTTCGGTTAATGCCGAGTTTTCGATAGTTTCATAAGCTTTACCTGATAATACCGGATGTGTACAAACCGCGCGTACGCTGCGTGCACCACGCTCCATGATCAGTCCGGCTGCTTTTGCCAATGTACCCGCGGTATCGCAAATGTCATCAATCAGTACTATGTCCTGATCGGTAACATCCCCTATCAGCGTCATGGCTTCAATTTCGTTAGCACGTTTACGGCGTTTATCGCAAATTACCACTTCGGCATTAAAGAACTTGGCAAAGCTGCGGGCCCTGTATGAACCGCCCATATCAGGCGATGCAATGGTAAGGTGACCTAAGCCAAGGCTTTTAATATAAGGTACAAAAATGATAGAAGCATCCAGGTGATCAACCGGAACATCAAAAAATCCCTGGATCTGCGCTGCGTGCAAATCCATGGTCATGATGCGGTTAATGCCGGCTGCAACTAACAGGTTGGCTACCAGTTTTGCACCAATGGCAACACGTGGTTTATCTTTCCTGTCCTGGCGCGCCAAACCAAAATAAGGTATAACGGCGTTTACATAATGTGCTGAAGCGCGGCGGGCGGCATCGATCATCATGAGTAACTCCATTAAATTATCGGTAGGCTGATGGGTAGACTGGATCAGGAAAACATCACATCCCCTTACAGATTCATTAAAATGCGGCTGGTATTCGCCATCGCTAAAACGCGATATCACAACTTCGCCTAACTCACGACCATAAGCATCAGCTATAAGATGCGCAAGTTCCTGCGAACCTGATCCTGAAAATAATTTAACCGGGTTAAATTGTAAGGGCATTTTGATTTTGAATTTGGGATGTTCGATTTCGGATTTTACCTGTCCTTCACCGTTGATCTTTTACAAATACAACCGTTATAAAACACAATTCGGATTTCAAGTTTTCCAATCAGAATAAATCCGAAATTGAAAATCCGAAATCCGAATTTTATTGTTGCCCGACCAGGATTCGAACCTAGACAAACGGTACCAAAAACCGTCGTACTACCATTATACTATCAGGCAATCTCCTTTGGTTTGTTTTACTCCCCGAAAAGGAATGCAAATATAGCGCGAATATTTGAAAGTCAAAATAGAATTTTAAAAAAGTTCATTAGCACCTCAAATCCAGTAAAATAAAATTAAAACTGCACTCAAAAGGCCGTTTTTAATGGTAACATCACAATAGTTTTACTATTTTCGGCTGCATTAATCCTGTTTTTTTACATAGTGTTCGATCATGAATTATAAAAAACTCAACAATATATTTGGCTGGATAGCCTTTATTATTGCCACAGTAACTTACATTTTAACCCTTGAGCCATCATCAAGCTTTTGGGATTGCGGCGAATTTATTGCCTGTATTTACCGCTTACAGGTAGCCCACCAGCCCGGCGCGCCCCTGTTTACCATCATTGGCAAGGTATTTACCCTGTTATCTATGGGCGATAATACCAAAGTTGCTTATTGGGCCAATATGGCATCGGCCCTGGCCAGCGGCGCTACCATCATGTTCCTGTTTTGGACCATTACGGCCCTCGCCAAAAAGCTTTTGATTAAAACAGAAGAGCAACTTAATTCAACCAACCTGATCCTCATCATTGGTTCGGGCCTTGTTGGTGCTTTAGCCTATGCATGGTCGGATACCTTTTGGTTTTCGGCCGTCGAATCAGAGGTTTATGCGCAATCATCCCTTTGTACCGCTGTAGTATTTTGGGCGATATTAAAATGGGATGCCCATGCCGATGAACCTCATGCCGACAGGTGGATAGTTTTTATCGCCTATGTAATGGGCCTTTCCATCGGTATTCACTTATTAAACTTACTGGTGATCCCGGCTATCGGTTTGGTGATCTATTTCCGCAGGGTAAAAAATGTTACTACAAAAGGAACGTTGCTTACCTTTTTGGCAAGCGTGGTGGCATTGGCCTTTGTACTTTGGGGAGTGATACAATACACCGTAAAAGGCGCGGCTTTTTCCGACCTGCTTTTTGTAAACACCCTGGGTATGGGTTTTGGCAGCGGGGCAGTAGTGTTTTTTGTACTGCTCATTATTACCATTGTTGCAGGCATTTACTATACTATAAATCCTGTTAAACCTGCTATTATTTTAGCGGCCGTATGCTTTGTACTGATATTAGGCATAAGCGGTGGTATTATAGGTCTTATAGTAAGCGGAGTAGTTTTAGCCTTGTTAGAGTATGTAGTAAAGATCCGCGAAAAACGCTTCGCGCTTAACAGCTTTTTGATCTGCCTGCTTTTTATCCTGTTTGGCTACAGCTCATTTGTAATGATTGTGGTACGTGCAAAAGCTAATCCTAACCTCAACAACAGCGACCCTGAAAATGCCTTCGCCCTAAACAGCTACCTTAACCGCGACCAATACGGCGATACCCCGTTATTATACGGGCAGTTTTTTGATTCGGAAGCTACGGCTCAAACCGAAGGCGCTAATATTTACCGCCGCGGGGCAACCAAATACGAGGTTGCCGGTAAAAAATTGAATACCGTTTATGACCGTAATACCATATTCCCGCGCATGTTTAGCGATAAGCCTGGTCACCCGGAGTTTTACCGTGAGTGGACGGGTCTCGGTGAAAGCGAACACCCAACCTTTGGCTCAAACATCAGTTTTTTTGCCAAATGGCAGATCAACCAAATGTATACCCGCTATTTCCTGTGGAACTTTGCAGGCCGCGCCAATGACCTCGATGGTCAAAGCTTAAATTCAGGCGCCGATGGCGAATGGATAAGCGGATGGAATTTCAGTAAACCCCTGCCCTATTCGGTTACCCAAAGCAAAAGCTATAACCGCCTGTTCTTTTTACCGCTTATCATTGGCTTGTTTGGTGCTGTATTTCATTTTGCGCGCAACCAGCGCGAAGCCGGGGTTGTTGCTATCCTGTTTGTTTGTACCGGTTTAGCCATTGTGCTTTACCTAAACCAGGATCCGCTGCAGCCCCGCGAACGTGACTATGCTTATGCAGGCTCCTTTTATGCCTTTGCCATATGGATAGGTTTGGGCGTGATAGGCATTGCCGATGTGTTAAGCAAAAAGCTGAATGCAAAGGTTAGCGCCATTATCTCTACAGTGGTTTGTTTACTGGCCGCTCCTTTATTAATGGCCAACCAGGAATGGGACGATCATGACCGCTCAACCAAGCTTACCCCGCATGATATGGCTTATAACTATCTTAATTCATGCGCGCCAAATGCCATTTTATTTACTTATGGCGATAATGATACTTACCCGCTCTGGTACATCCAGGAAGTTGAAAACGTACGCCCCGATGTGCGTATCGTAAACCTGAGCCTGCTGGGTACCGACTGGTACATCCGCGGTATGAAAAACAAGATGAACGAATCGGAACCATTGCCGATCAGTATGCCGAATGATAAATTTAAACCGGGCGTACGTGATGTGATCTATTTTAGCGATCAGAAAATTGCGGGGGCTACCGAGCTGAAAGATGTTTTCGATTTCATTACCTCTGATAAAAAAGAAGCCATGGTTGAGTATAACAACGGAGACGTTGCCAATTACCTGCCAACCAATAAATTCAAATTGACAGTTAACCCCGACGAGGTAATTAAAACCGGCACTGTACCAACTGCCGATAAAGATAAAATAGCCCCGGAAATGGACTGGACCTTTAACGGTCGTTACGTTACCAAGGATGTACTGGCGATGATGGATATCCTGAGCCATAACAACTGGAAGCGACCGATTTATTTTTCGGTTACCGTACCTAACAGTAATATGATCGGTTTGGACAAATACATGTACAACGAGGGCTTCGCTTACCGTTTACTGCCGTTAAAACCGGATACTGCTGTCGGACCACTTGAAGCCAGCAACACCGGTAAGATGTACGAAAACATGATGACCAAATACAAATGGGGGAACATGAAAAACGCCAGCTATCTTGATCACGAATCAATGACCATGTTTTACCCACTCATCACCAGGCTTTACTCAACCCTGGCCGATGACCTGGCCAAAGCAGGTAAACCGGATTCGGCCCGTAAAGTGCTTAAGAAGTATGATGAGGTAATGCCAACTACCATTAACTCGTTAGAGATAGCGGTACGAAAGTATTACATGATAGAAAACGCTTACCGCTTAAACGATATTCAGTTAGGCAACAAACTGGCTAACCTGGTTGATGACTATGTAAGCAATCAGCTTGATTACAGCTATGCCCTGATACAAAAAGGTGAAACCAACCTCGAAAACCGCGACCTGCAATATTCAATGCAGATTTTAGGAGGGCTGGTTGAGTTTAGCAAGCAATACAAGCAGCCGCAATTGTTTAATAAGTTCAGCGCACAGCTGAGTGGATTTGAAAAGAAATTTGGGGTGACAGGGAAAAAATAAGTCTCCTTTTCGATATTTGTAAAATGCCCACCGGTGAGGAGGGCATTTTTTTTATCTACACGAGAGCTGGTCGAAGTTTAGCGACAGCGTAACTTCGTCCTAAAACAGCTCAAGCTTTCAGCTTGAGTGTGCCTGTCTAAATAGAATTCAAAGCGAGCATTTTAACCTGAGTCGCGGAAGCAGGATGCTTCCACGATTTTAGGACGAAGTTACGCTGTCGCTAAACTTCGACCAGTGACAGACCCTTGATATTTATAAATGCCCGCCGTTGAGCGGGCATTTTTTGGCAAATTAGGTATTATTATCTACTTAACTTTCTTTGGATTTATTCTTGTTGCTATAATAATTTTTCACATTGTTCAAATAATCTAATAGCCACCGTCGTTGATTTTTATCCATCAACAAAGTTTTCAATAATTGGTAATGCGAATTAATAAAAAGATAATCGTTATCAGCGAGGCAATACGATAGTATTTGGGCTTTATTAAGTTTAGTTTGTTGGTATCGCCCGCTTAAGGTTTTCGAATTATCCCAGTCATATCTGATACTGGTCGAATCATTTATGAATACTGGGCCATAGTTAAAATACACATCGTTATCATCATTGTAAAACTGTCGCCGGAAAACCACTTTCATTGTCAACGGATTAGTTTTTTGAATTTTTGCCTCGAATTTCGAAACATAGAAGCGCCAAAAAGCTTCGGCGTTACAAGTTTCGGGTAAATTTAATATCGGTATTAAATTATCCCCATCATACTTATAAAAGAAATAATTACGCCACCATATACCGGATCCTTCAGCAAATTCAAATCGACGGTAAACGATACTCCCACCATCTGCATCTTTAAAATGTTCTACATTATCAGTATATCTACTATATCCGCTTTGCTTTGCAATAATTTTTTTACCCTTAAAGAAATACAATTTAGAACCGGGGCAGTGCCCTGCATCACCTATTAATATTCCAAATTCGTCAAATCTATTTTTATTAGTATCAAAGGAGAAGTACTCTAAATAAACGTTTCCTTTTTTAACAGAATCCAATAGACCTTTAGCTGTACAAGCAGAATCAATTTTTAGTTCTCCGAATATGTTTTTTGCGTCTTGAGCTTTTATCATTCCAACACGAATGCAACTTTTTAACAACGAAAAATCGGCAGCAGACAATTCTCTGTGCATCGGTTCGGTAAAGGTTTTAAAAACAGAATCTGCATAAAAAGCAGCCGTATCAGCAAGCGGCTGTACCGGCAACCTGCCAACACTATCTAAAAAAGCGATTAGTTGCGACTCGGTATAATTGACCTCTTTATATTCTTTCAGCTTTACTTTCTGCATTTTTTTTACAGTTTTTTTATCAGGTTTCTTAGTCGCATGATTGCAGGCAAACACGACTAAAACAAGCATAAAACAGATTAAATTACTGATGGGTCTGAAAGGATTAGGCATAACCGGGCTTACAATTTAATATCGCTTAATTTAATGATATTCCTGTGGAGTTTAACCAAAACATCATGGTTATTTATTGTTTATACTAAGCGTAATATATATTTGCCACGATGAAGATCCTGTTGATTGAAGATGAAGCTAAACTGGTATCCATTATCCAGCGCGACCTTACTACCGAAGGTCACGAGATAAGTGTTGCCCTTGATGGTACAACCGGACTGGACATGGCCATGAAGATGGATTTTCAACTCATTATACTGGATATCATGTTGCCCGGCATTAACGGCATTGAGGTTTGCCGCCGCTTGCGGCAGGCCAACCAAAACGCAGCCATATTAATGCTTACCGCACTCGGTACTACCGAAAACGTAGTTGTAGGCCTCGACAGCGGTGCCGATGATTACATGGTTAAACCCTTTAGCCTGGCCGAGCTTAACGCCCGCATCCGCACCCTGGCCCGCCGCAATACCAATCTTGTACAGCCGCCAAACGTGATACAAATTGCCGACCTCGTAATTAACGGCGACGAAAAATCAGTTAAACGCGGTGATAAAACCATTGACCTGACAGCTACGGAATATCGCCTGCTGGAGTTTCTGGCTAAAAATAAAAACCACATGCTCAGTCGCATTGAGATATTGGAGCACGTTTGGAACATTGATTTCAATATGAGCACCAACGTGGTTGATGTATACATTAACTACCTGCGCAAAAAGGTGGATAAAGATTTTGAGCCCAAGCTCATCCACACAGTTATTGGCATGGGCTATATTTTAAAAAACAACGCGGCATGAGCATCCAGAAAAAAGTAGCGCTGTTGTTCCTGGTGCTAACAGTATCGGTAATATTGATATTCAGCAGTGCTATCTTTTATTTTGTGCACCAGTTTACCTTCGATGATTTTTATAAACGGCTTGAGACCCGTGTAAACATCTCCTCCCAGATCCATCACCTCAATGATCGCGACAGCCTCGGCATGTACCGGGAAATACGCCAGCGCTATCTGGAACGCCTCATAGCCGAAAAGCAATACATCATTAAACCTGATATTTACACAAAAGGCAAAACAGTTAAAGGCGTTCCGCGCCAACTAATTAATAACATCATCGCCAACGGTAAATCGAGGTTTAAAGCCGACAATGTATTTTACGCCGGCAATATCTTCCACTTTCCGGAGGGGGATGCTATTATTGTGGTTTCGGCAACCAATCCATCTGGCCTTAGTGAGCTGAATGATCTTGAGCAGGTGCTGATAATCAGTTTCCTGATTTCGATATTGATCGTGTATATTATTGGTCGCCGGTTTTCATACCATACCTTTAAACCGGTACGCAGCATCATAAAAAAGGTAAATACCATTACCGCCAGCAACCTGCATTTGCGTTTGGAGGATTACAACGGGAAAGACGAAATAGCCGAGCTTACCCAAACTTTCAACAACATGCTCGACAGGCTGGAAACAGCCTTTGAAACCCAGAACAACTTTATCAGCAACGCCTCGCACGAGTTACGCACCCCCCTGGCCATCATTAAAGGCGAAGCCGAACTTTCCCTTAAAAATCTGGATCAACCAGGGGCCGATCTGCATAAAAACCTCAAAGAGATCCTAACCGGCACACAAAGCCTGCAGGATATAATTACCAGCCTATTGGGGCTGGCACAAAGCGGGTTCGACGGTAAAAAACAAAACTGGGAGCAAATTAGGGCTGATGAGCTGGCGTTTATGGTTAAAGAAGCTGTTGATCATATTATCCCGACAAATAACCTCAGCATTGATTTTTCATCACTGCCTGATGATGTGGATAGCCTGGTTACACAGGGCAACATCAACCTGCTCAAACTGGCCATAAGTAATATTGGCCTTAACGCCTGTAAATATTCCGAAAACAAACCGGTAATTCTTAAGGTATATGCCGAAAATCACAGCGTCATTTTTAGTGTAAAGGACCAGGGGATAGGTATTCCCGAATGTGATGTCCAACACATATTCGAACCATTTTTCCGTGCATCAAATACCGGCAAATATGAGGGGCACGGCGTAGGCCTCCCTCTTGCACTAAACATTGTAAGGTTGCATAAGGGCAATATCGGTATCGTTTCTAAAGAGGGCGAAGGTACCGAGATCAGGGTAATGCTGCCGGTTTATAAAACCAAATAACACGTTTTGCCACGAACGTACCCCTGAGGGTATTGTGTGTTTTATAGGCTTTGCAAAGCGAATTAAGCATGGCGTAGGAGATTTCTTTTTCCCGCCAGCTCTCAACCGTTTGTTTATCATTCAACATTGTATTTATTAACATTAATCCATCACTGGCACAGCTATTGTTTTAATCAACCTGCATCAAAACTAAACACCATGAAAGCATTTAAAATAAAACTGGCCGTTATGCTATTGGGATTAACATTGGGCGCTACAGCGCCTTTGCTGGCGCAATCATCTAAAGATACTTCATCATCAACTACCAAGGCTAATGGGGCAGGCGCCGGGAACGGGTCGAGCCAGGGTGCTCCGGGCACAGCTACCGTATCAGGCACCGGAACGGGGACATTGCAGGACAGTGACAAAGCCAGCGTACCCAGCGGCGATGCCGGCGTAAAGCAAAGTACCGATCAGAAAACGGTAAACCCATCGCAGATAAGCGGTTACTGGATTTTGGGACTATTTAGCCTCATTGGCTTGATCATGCTGATCATATTGCGGAGAAAGAAGCAAGCAAATAACTAAGCATACGCGTTAACGATTATAGCAATTGTTTGCTCTCACGCTTTTTTATGATTCGGTAGCCGATTTTTTGAGCGGGCAACTCAATAAAATAATATAGAAATGAAGCAATGAATATGCAAACCACCAAGACTAATAAAAACCTTGTAGTATAATTTGCTATAGCTTCGGTTCGGCTTTGAACAGTAAAATAATTGAGCAGTTGGAAATGCTTTAGCCAATCTATCACAGCGAAATTGATTAAGTATATGCTGAAACTTATTTTACCTATATACCTTGTGACCTGGTTAACAATTATTTTAAATTCAAATTTGCTTAGGGCAAGGGCCAGCAATAAAAATGCTATTGTGCATAATAGATAATCGGGAATAATGTCTATTTGAGCATTTCGCAGCATCAGAATCAGTGCAGCGAGTAATATGACAGATGGCTTAATCTTTATTTGATAATTATCCTTGATGATAAAATAAAAGATTATACCCAGTGCAAATGCCGGTAATTGTGAGGGAAAGTAAAAGAAGAGGTAATTACTCCATAAAATTTCGTTGTGCATCAATGGATGGCGGTGCAAAATATTATCAAGAATAAAACGAAAAATAAGTGATAAAATAAAAAATACTGCGGCTTGCTGTGTGTTTTTTATTTTATGAAATAAAACGGGAACGAAGAGATAAAAAAGCATTTCAACAGCAACCGACCAGCCGCCCGGCACAGTGCTGTTGAGCCAGGTGGGATTGAAGCCGTGTAAAAAAAGTACGTTGCCAATAATATTTTCAACTGTTATACCAGGAGCATCACCTAACGAATGACGGGGGCCAAAACCATCCTGCCATAAAAAATAAATGATGGCGAGATAGTACATCGGCGCGATTCTGAAAAAGCGACGGATAAAAAAATTACCCGTAAAATGTTGCTCTGTTCCATACTTGGCATTTGCGGAAAGAAAAAGAGTAAACGCACTAATAAAAAAGAATAGCTGAACACCGGCGCTCCCACGCACCAAAATGTTATTGAGCTGGGGTGGTATGTAACTGGCCGAGCCTGCCTGCCAGCTGTGTACCATTATAACTCCTAAAATAGCCCAGCCCCTTAAGGCGTCAATATATCTTAATTTTAGCATGCAGACTTTGTGATAAGCTGTCTTTTTATTACACGATTTTTAGGAGGCTAAAGGTGTAAAAAAGATAGCGCAATATAAAGCAAACCGCTATTAAATAATTTTTTCGTAGATGTTGTCATTTTAGACAACGATAATTAATTAACCTCAATGATCTTAACTGCCCATGGCTCCAGTTTTAAATCGCTGTTTTTGCTGACATTATCGCCTGATAACAACTCTTTGCCATTATTATACGGATAAGTCATATTGGTTTCTTTTGCCGAATAATTAAAATAATAATGAACCGTTTTGCCGCCCTGGTTTACACCTTGTTTGGTGATAACAGGCCAGGCTATCTGCTGATCGGTACCCCAGAGACCAACTTTTTTTACGGCATCGGCCAATAATTTGTCGGTAACGGCGCTGGTGGTTAAGCTGCCTATATATGTTGCCAGGCCCTTGCCGTAAGTGTTTTCGGTAATGGCGGCGTACTTGCCCCAAACCGGGTGATCATAGTAAGCTAATACTTTAGCGGTAGTAGGAGTAATGAGCTCCATCCAGGTATTCAGCTTTTTATCTTCGGGTTTCAGGTTCCAATCATCAGCTTTTAATGATACATTGCTGGGTTCGGTAAACTGGCTGTAGTAAATTCCGCAGGCTTCTTCAATAATTCCCGGCTGATGGGTGGTACGTACTTTCACATTTTCGTCGGCGAAACCGCTTTTGAAGGTATAAATGATATGCCCGCCGTTTTTAACATAGGTGTTTAATCGCTTTAGCAAACTATCCGGTGCCGCGTATAGCAGGGGAACTATCAGCAGTTTATAATCTTCAATATTTTTACTTGTTGGGTCAACAAAATCACAGCCTACGTTCATATGGTACAGGCCATCGTAAAACTGGCGCAATACATCATTATAGCCGGTACGTACGCCCCAGCCAAAGCCAAAAGCCTTGAAACCGGTAAGGGCTTCGTTACTGAACAGGATGGCTACCTCGTTTTTCTTTTTCAGGTTGATGAGTTTGCTGCTTAACCTGTCGAAATCTTTGCCGATGGTTTTGGCTTCGTCATAAACCGGGTTGGGCTCAAAATCATGACTTAACAAACCTTTCCAGTAGGTTTCGGCCGAGTTATGGATAGAGTGCCATGGCCAGTAGCTCACCATATTTGCCCCCGATGCCAAATGACTAAAAGCCTGCAACCTCAGCTGACCGGGATACGGTACCCATTGCGGAAAGCCCTGAGCTTCGGTTTCGATAGTAAGGTAGTTTTTGCCGCCTTTCATTGATCGGGCCACATCGCCTCCAAAAGAGATCTCCACACCGGTAAGCTTATCCTGGCTGGGGTGGTAAATATCAATGCCTGCAATATCCAAAGCTTTGGCCGCTGCAAAATGATCAACATCGGGCTGAATGCCGAACGAATAGCCGTGCCATTCCAGGTCGAAGTTTTGGGTGATGAACTGATCGGGACGTTTGTATTCGCGCACAATGGCGGCCTGCCATGCTAAATAATCAGTAACCAGCTGCCGCTGAAATTTGGCAAACTCGGATGAAAGGCTGCCATTAATGGTATTAACCATCGACGGAAAATCGTCCCAGTTATTGATGCGGTTGCTCCAGTAATCGAGCCCGAAAATATGGTTGATGTTATCAAGTGTTTTATACTTAGCCTTCATGTAGTTAACAAACAGCGCCTGCACGTTTGGTCCGGCCGTGCCGTATGATTTGGTTTCGTTATCCACCTGGTATCCTATTACCGCCTTATTGTCCTTAACGTGTTCCATGATCTTGCGGATAACACGCTCGGCATAAAAACGGTAATCTTTATTGGTGATATCCATGTTTTGCCGTGGCCCGTACTGGTTTTGGCCCGATGGGGTAATAGCTAAGATCTCGGGATGCTTTTTTACCATCCAGGTAGGCACAGCATAGGTTGGCGTACCTATAATAACATGGATCCCTGCTTTTTGCATAGCGTTTAAAACCCTGTCGATATGTGTAAAATCGAAAACGCCATCCTGTGGCTCTTCCGTACTCCAGGTTGATTCGGCAATGCGCACCACGTTAATGCCGCAGGCTTTCATCATTTGCACGTCCTTATCCAGTCGTTCATAAGGCATGTACTCGTCATAATAAGCTACGCCGTAAAGCAGCTTATCCATTTTAGGATATTGCGCGAAAGCAGATGCAATAAAAAGTAATTGCATGACGAAGAACAGCAGGGATTTCTTGTTCATAAAAGCGATATTTAGGATAACTGGCTTGTGCTGATGAAAGTACGAATTAATTGTGTTTTTAACACACAATGTTAAAATATTTTACGATGTGAAACAGATGTAGTAGTACACAAAACTTTTATTGCTGTTTAAAAACTGATATTAGCCCCCTGTTGTAATACCATTATAACCTGTTAGTATTTCCTTATGAAAACAGTTACCCGTTATCTGCTCGTCCTGATATGTTGCTGCGCAATGAGCGCCCATGCTCAGCAAAAACGCCTTACCTACTGCAACCCGCTTAACCTCGATTATGGTTACACCCCTTTCGAAACATTTGCGAGCTGGGGCAAACACCGCGCCACTGCCGATCCAACCATGACGTTGTTTAAAGGTAAGTATTATTTGTTCTCTACCAATCAGTTTGGCTATTGGTGGAGCGACGACATGCTGAACTGGAATTTTGTGTACCGCAAATTTGTTCGCCCATATAACGAAGTAAAGGGTGACGAACTTTGTGCTCCTGCCACGCTGGTTTTGGGCGATACCCTGCTGGTGATCGGATCGACCTATAATAAAGATTTTACCCTGTGGATGAGCACCAATCCCACACATGACGATTGGAAAGCCGCCAAGGATTATTTTAAAGTAGGCGCCTGGGACCCGGGTATGTTTGCCGATGACGACGGCCGGGTTTATATTTACCATGGCTCCAGCAATACATTGCCACTTTACGGGCAGGAGATTGACAGGCATACCTTTGAACCCATCGGCCCCAAAAAAGAAATGGTAAAGCTCAATCCAGAAGAGCATGGCTGGGAGCGCTTTGGCGAACATAATGATAATGTATTCCTGCTGCCCTTTATTGAAGGCTCATGGATGAACAAGTATAAAGGGAAGTATTACCTGCAATTCGGCGCACCGGGTACTGAGCAAAGTGGCTATGCCGATGGTGTTTTTGTGAGCGATCATCCGCTTGGTCCGTTCACTTACCAAAAGCATAACCCTTTCTCGTACAAACCGGGTGGCTTTGCCAAAGGGGCGGGACATGGTGCCACCTGGGCCGATAAGTATGGCAATTACTGGCATATCAGTACCATGGGCATCTCGGTGAAAAATAACTTTGAGCGCCGCATTGGCTTCTGGCCCGCCGGTTTTGATAAGGATGGCGTACTGTACAGCAATACCGCTTATGGAGATTATCCGCATTATTTATCCAAGGGCCCGGAAGATCACCTGAAAACTAATTTCACCGGCTGGATGATCCTCAATTATAATAAACCCGTAGAAGTTTCATCAACCCTTGGCGCGTATGCCGCTAATAACGCGGTTGATGAGGATATTAAAACTTACTGGAGCGCCAAAACAGCCAATAAAGGCGAATGGCTTAAAACTGATCTTGGCGGGACCAGCACCGTAAGTGCCATCCAAATTAACTACGCCGATCAGGATGCCACGTTTATGGGCAAATCATTAGGTGTGTATCATCAGTATATCGTTTATTCGTCGCTCAATGGCAAAACCTGGCAGCCCCTTATCGACAAAAGTAAAAACCGCAAAGATGTGCCGCACGATTATATCGAGCTTAAAAATCCTGTCAAAGCGCGTTACATAAAAATGGTTAACCTGCACATGCCTACAGGCAAATTTGCAATATCTGGCTTAAGGGTGTTTGGTAAAGGTGCAGGTGCAAAACCCGATACCGTGCAAAACCTGATTATACTGCGTGGCGACAGCGAACGCCGCAACGCCTGGCTTAAGTGGAAGCCAAACGATAATGCCACCGGCTACACCATTTACTTCGGCATAGCGCCCGATAAATTGTACAACAACATGATGGTTTACGGCCGTAACGAATACTATTTTAATGGGATGGATAAAAGCCTGCCATACTATTTTCAGATAGAAGCGTTTAATGAAAACGGAATTTCGGCAAGGACAAAGGTTGTGAAGGTGGAATAGTGTTAATATTCCTTTTAATGTAGGGACGCATAATTGCGTCTCCCGTACACTCATTCAAAGCGTTTTATCTTACTGGAGACTTAATTATGTGTCTCTACATAAAATATTTTTAAATTTGATAAATACAGTTTGCAGGTAGACAGTTCATTGCCGTTGACTTTAATGTTGTGCAACAGCCACTAAAACCAACGGCAATGAATATTTTATTCAAACATAAGATACTAAATCCCCCTTATGCTAAAAACCATCCTCCCCCTCCTCATAACCCTAATGCTCAGCATCACTGCCAAAGCCCAGCAAGCCGACAGTACCCTGAAAAAATCGCCCATAAAAACCCTGAGCGACAAAAAGTTTACCCAACTGATTACCGGTGAGTATTTGTTTGACCATATTGAACAGGTTGCCCGGCTTAACCATTATCCCATGCCCGATGCAGCGCTGAAGTTTAAAAAAGAACTAAGCCTGAGCCCGGTTCAGCTTACCAAAATTACGGCCATTGCTGCCGAACTGCACCGCAAACGGGTAGAGATGGGCAATTTTATTGTTACCAACGAAACCACGCTTGATAAACTGATGAGAAAAGGCACGGATAATGGTAGTATCATCTTTTACGCTAACCGCTCGGGACTGTATTACGGCGAGCTCAGGAATGCCATTTTGCAGGCCTGTTTAAGCACCGGCAATGCATTGGCCCCGCAGCAAATCACGAAGTTGGAAACACTCGCTGCTCATAATTGAAAATATCCCGTTTGATTTGCTTAATTTAGCGCCTCCAAATAAAGTGTATGAAGATTACGTTTGATTTTGAAAAACCACTGGCTGAGTTACAGCAGCAAATAGAGAAGGTAAAGCAGGTTGAGGAAAAAAACAAACTCGACATGTCGGCAACTGTTGCCGAGCTGGAAGGAAAGCTGGAAGAAGCCAAAAAAGATATATACAACAACCTTACAGGCTGGCAAAAAGTACAAATTTCGCGTCACCCGGAAAGGCCTTACACCTTGCAGTACATCGAGCTGATGTGCGATGATTTCATTGAGCTGCATGGCGACCGTACCGTAGGTGATGATAAAGCTATAATTGGTGGTTTTGGTACGCTGAATGGCCAAACGGTAATGTTTATCGGTCATCAAAAGGGCCGTAACACCAAGGAGCGCCAGTACCGTAACTTCGGCATGGCCAACCCCGAAGGGTACCGTAAAGCCTTAAGGCTGATGAAAATGGCCGAAAAATTCAACAAGCCCGTTGTTACTTTAATTGATACTCCGGGAGCTTATCCGGGTTTGGAGGCCGAAGAGCGCGGACAAGGTGAAGCCATTGCCCGTAACCTGCTCGAAATGGCAGTGCTGAAAGTGCCGGTGATCTGTGTTATTATTGGCGAAGGCGCATCGGGCGGCGCATTGGGTATTGGTATTGGCGATAGGGTACTGATGCTGGATAACTCATGGTATTCGGTGATCTCTCCCGAAAACTGCTCAACCATTCTTTGGAAAACCTGGGAAAATAAAGAGCGTGCCGCTGAAGTACTTAAACTAACCTCGACAGAAATGTTTAAGAACAAGCTGATTGACGGGGTGATCAAAGAACCGCTTGGCGGTGCCCATCAAGATCCGGTTGCTATGGCCGGTATCCTAAAAAAACAATTGTTAAAAGACCTGAAAACCCTTAAAGAGCGCAATATTGATGAGCTTGTAGCCGAACGTATTGATAAATTCTGCTCAATGGGTGTGGTTAATGAATAATAACAAGGTATCGCGATGCAATCGCTAAACCATATTAAGCGCTCGTTGCAAACGAGCGCAAGAACTAAATAAAATACCCTTGCGCTCGTTTATAACGAGTGCTTAACATGGGTTTACGTTTGTAACGTAAATCCATGTTAAGCTTTCACGGAGATAAAGCCCCTCTCCAATAAAGTCACTTCCAATAGTCCCCGTTCCCCGGCATAGTTAATCGCCGAGCTATATATGTAATGTTCAGGATAGCTTACTATTTCTGCCCGTACGGGATTATCATGAATGTAATCCAATTTTTGAAAAAGTATTTCTTCCCGGTCGCACTCAATGGAATGATAGCCATCCCGCCACACTTTATAATTTTGTATCCGATCATCAAACCTTGCATTATATTGAAAGCGATATAACATCCAATCCTCCGGCTTTCATTCTCTTCTTTTATTAGTTTAATGATTTGTTTGTTGGTATGTTTTTTAAAATCGCGCACAATATCAGGTAGTCTTACTGGGCTTCTTGCGGATACCAGCAAATGGAGGTGATTAGTCATCAGACAAAAAGCATATATCTCCAAACCTTTGTTTTTTGGCAGTAAATAAGGGAATCAATAATAAGTTGTTTGTAAGATGGCCTGATAAATACATCAATCCAATCAACTATTGTAAATGTTACAAAGTGAATTTCCCCATGGTTTCTAACTCTGTATTGATGCGACATTGATGATAAGTGTTTAAGCTAAATTAATGATCGTGCGATACAATCGCAAAACCATGTTAAGCGCTCGTTGCAAACGAGCGCAAGGAGTAGAGCTGCGTTGCAAATGCAAAACCAAGTTAAGCCGCTCGTTGCAAACGAGCACAAGAATATATTAAATTTGATCATCAATTAAACCGTTCCTCATGAAGACTGAAAAATCAGAAAGCCCATTTGGTAAATTGGGCAACCCTGCTCAGCGTGCGTTGGCTAATGCGGGCATAACATCCTTGCTTGAATTATCAAAACTTACCGAGAAAGAGTTTTTGCAGTTGCACGGTGTCGGCAAAAGTTCGGTGCCGATAGTGAAGGAGAAGATGAAAGAAGAAGGTTTAGGCTTTAGGGAATAAATAAGTGAACCCCTGTGCCTTCCCGCACAGGGGTGTAAAGCTTACAGTATATAATATACGTTTGCTTTAGCGGCGGCAGTTTGCACCGGCGCCTTTTCACTCTCATGTTTATCGTTAAGCATCTGCTTTAAGTCGCGTTCAATGGTTTGCGATATGGCAGTTGTTGGGGTGTCTGTCGGTTTATTCTCAAATGGGTCCTGCAGGTGGATGGCCATTTTCTCTACCAGTAAAAATGCTGCCGCTATAGCTATGATCAGCGGTACTTCAAACATGCCGAAGAATTCGATGAGGCCAAATGGCAGCAATATGATAAACAGGTACAGGCAAAAATGGATGTATAAGCTGTATGTAACCGGAAATACCGTGTTCTTGATCCGCTCGCATTTGCCCATAGCATCACACAGGCGATTAAGTGTACCATCTATCTGCACTTGCTGGTAATCATTAAGCCATCCATTTTTATAAGCCAGTTTTAGGTCAAGCCCGTGCAGTTTTAGCAAGCTGTTGGGCATGTTTGTAAAACGATGAGTGAATTTTACTTCTTCGTCAACCAGCAGGTGGGCGTTTTTAGCATATGGATCTTGCTTGCGTAATGATTGGCTTAAGCCATGGCACCATGCTATTTGCCTGTAAACAAACCGTTTTTTGAATCCTTCAATTTCTTCACATACAGCGTTATCGCCATCTAAGAAAGTGATCAACTCGCGCACCAGCGATCTTGAATCGTTCACTATAGCTCCCCAAATACTCCGGGCTTCCCACCAGCGGTCATAGGCCTGGTTTGAGCGAAATGCCAGTAACAAGGATATGATGGTAGCCAGTATGGCCGGCACAGCAATTGGGATTGAAATGCGGTACTCAGGCAAAAAACGATGGAATAAGGCTATAGCTACAGCATACACGGCAACCAGTAACAACTCATTCTTTATTTTGCCCACTACATATTTTACCGGGATATTTTCTTTTAGTAACATAGATAGTTGTTTTAAATGATTTTTAATAAATATTAAACCTCCAGCAGTTCATGTTCTGCTTCGGCATTAACGATGGTTAAAGACTGTTTAACTTCAGCTTTAAGGGTAATTATTTTATACCCGCTCCGCTGCATCAATATGGTAGGGTCAAAACTGTTAGGTGTTAACCTTGCATAGCTGTGGTTTTCGGGCATGGCAATCAGGCCTGTCTCTTTTTCTTCGAGATAGTTTTTAAATACAGCCACCGTGTTGCCATAAAAAAAATCGGGGGTGATGTTTTCTATCCGGTCTGCATAGTCATTCTTCAGCATAGTACAACCGGCGTAAAATTCATCGCTGATGAGCTGATATTCCCTGCTTCTGCGGGATAATAATAGCAGATCGGATATAGAGTCGGACAATTGGAGGAAATGAACGAGCGATATATTGAGCTTTTGATCCGGATAGCGCTCTGCCAAAACAGGTATAATGTTTAATGATGATAAGGTGAAATCAGACGGGATGATAATGTTTAATGTTTTCATGATGATACCTTTTTTGTGTTTACTACTGTTTGTTGATACAATAGTCGGTACCGGGCATTAAAACGGTTTAAGAAAGAAATTAGAATGTGATTAGAATTTTCAGGATATCATCGATGGTGCACAGAATCGTGCGTTGGGGCCACAGAAAAATCCTATACCCTGCCAAGGGCTATACAGGGCAGATAAGATTTCTTATCCTTTCGTCGCCCGTTCCCGCCTTTCGAAGTGCTTCGGATTTGACATCTTTATTTCAGGTAATAAAAAAGCCCTGGCCTTGCGTTGCAAAACCAGGGTTGGGATTTCTAAAAGTGCCTCCTTTAAGGGGCAGAGGGGATTAAACCACCATATTAACAATCCTGCCTTTTACCACAATCAGTTTTTTAGGGGTTTTACCATCCAGGTATTTTTGTACATCGGCATTAGCCAAAACAAAGACTTCTATTTCTTTAACATCAAGGCTTAACGAGATGCTTAGGTTCATTTTCATTTTACCGTTGATAGAGATTGGATAAGCAAACTCATCTTCAACCAAATACTCGGCATTAAATTTAGGGAATGGTGCATATGATAAAGTACCATCAGCATTACCCAATAACGACCAAAGCTCCTCGCAAATGTGCGGCGCATAAGGCGAAAGGATGATCACCATATCCTGCAATATCGCACGGTTGTTGCATTTCAAATCGGTTAATTCATTAACAGCGATCATGAAGCTGGATACCGAAGTATTGAACGAAAAACGCTCGATATCTTCTTCAACCTTTTTAATGATCTTATGCAATGATTTCAACTCGGCTTTTGACGGAGCGGCATTGTTTACGCCAAACTCCCAGGCATCATTATGGAATAACCTCCAGAATTTACGCAGGAATTTGAAAACACCCTCAATACCATTGGTATTCCACGGTTTGCTCTGCTCCAGCGGACCTAAGAACATCTCATACATCCGTAAGGTATCGGCACCAAAGCGGGTTGCTATATCATCCGGATTTACAACGTTGTAATACCGTTTCGACATTTTTTCAACTTCGACGCCACAGATGTATTTGCCGTTTTCCAGGATAAATTCAGCATCTGCAAATTCAGGTCGCCATTGTTTAAACTTGGCAATGTTTAATACTTCGTTTTCAACAATGTTAACATCAACGTGTATTGGCGTAGTTTTATGTTCTTTGATCAATCCGTGCGATACATAGGTGTTGGTACCTTTGCCTTCCTCGTCAATCAGCCTGTAAACAAAATTACTACGGCCCTGGATCATGCCCTGGTTAATCAATTTTTTGAAAGGCTCTTCCTCAACAACAAGGTCAAGGTCCTTCAAAAATTTGTTCCAGAAACGGCTGTACAACAGGTGACCAGTTGCATGTTCACTGCCACCGATGTACAAATCAACGTCTTTCCAGTATTCAATAGCCTCGCGCGATGCAAACTCCTTATCGTTTTGGGCATCCATATAACGGTACCAGTACCAGCTTGAGCCAGCCCAGCCCGGCATGGTGCTTAGCTCGTAAGGCAAACCACCTTCATATTTCCAATCCTCTGCCCGACCTAACGGCGGTTCGCCGGTTTCGGTGGGGAGATATTTATCAATTTCGGGCAATAGTAATGGCAAGTGGCTTTCATTAATTAAATGAGGTAAACCCTCTTTAAAGTAAACCGGCACCGGCTCGCCCCAGTAACGTTGACGGCCGAAAATGGCGTCACGCATCCTGAAGTTAACTTTGGCTTTACCGGCATTGATCTCTTCCAGTTTGGCAACCACCGCGGCAGTTGCTTCTTTGTAAGCTAAGCCGTTGATAAAATCAGAGTTGATGTAGGTGCCTTCTTTAGTTGGGTCGGCTTCAGTTTCGATATTTTGAATATCGATGATCGGCACTATCGGCAAATTAAAATGCTTCGCGAAAAGGTAATCTCGCTGATCGCCTGATGGTACGGCCATAACCGCGCCTGTTCCGTATCCTGCCAAAACATAATCGGCAATCCAGACTGGGATCGGCTGCCCATTTAACGGGTTAAGCACATAGCTACCGGTAAATGCGCCTGATACAGTCTTGGCATCAGCCATCCTGTCAAGCTCCGATTTCTTTTTGGTTTGAGTAATGTAAGCTTCAATTTCTGCCTTTTGCTCAGGTGTAGTTAATGCAGAAACTAATTCATGCTCAGGAGCAATTACCAAGAAGGTAACACCGAAAATAGTATCAACCCTTGTGGTAAACACTTCGATGAAGTCGGTATCCAAAACAGCGTTATGACCTGATTTATCTATCGGGAATTTAACTGAAGCACCAGTACTTTTACCGATCCAGTTCCTTTGCATTTCTTTCAAAGGCTCGGGCCAGTCGATAGTATCAAGGCCTTGTAATAACCTTTCAGCGTATGCGGTAATGCGCATGCTCCATTGGGTCATTTTCTTTTGTTCAACGGGGTAGCCGCCACGCTCGCTAAAGCCGTCTTTTACTTCGTCGTTTGCCAATACGGTACCAAGAGCGGGGCACCAGTTTACGGTACTTTCGCGCAGGTAGGTAAGGCGGTATTTTAACAATTCGGACTGCTGTTCTTCATTGCTGAACGCTTTCCACTCATCGGCAGTAAAACTTAAAATTTCATCATCACAAACGGCATTGATACCGGCAGAACCTTTGGTTTCAAAATGTGCTACCAGTTGATCAATTGACTGGGCCTTGTCGGCATCTTTATTATACCAGCTGTTAAACAGTTGCATGAAGATCCACTGGGTCCATTTATAATAATCGGGAGAGCTGGTACGCACCTCGCGGCTCCAGTCGAACGAAAAGCCGATCTGGTCCAACTGGCGACGATAGGTTGCAATATTATCTTCGGTAGTTATAGCAGGGTGCTGACCGGTTTGTATGGCGTATTGCTCGGCCGGCAGACCAAAGCTATCATAGCCCATAGGGTGCAATACGTTAAAGCCTTTTAAACGTTTGTAGCGTGCAAAAATATCAGAAGCGATATAGCCCAGCGGGTGCCCAACGTGCAGGCCTGCCCCAGACGGGTAAGGGAACATATCCAGCACATAATATTTGGGCTTACTGCTTTTGTCTTCGGCTTTGAAGGTTTGGTTTTGTGCCCAAAACTGCTGCCATTTTTGCTCTATCTCTTTAAATTGGTAGTCCATTTGATGTTTACGCGTATGAGGTTGCGAAATTAAGCATTTCCCTATTAGTTTAGTAGTTATTAATGGATTAGTTGACGGTTAATGGCGTCTTTTTAAATAATTTGCTATGGAGTTTAACCTTTCAGGGGCTTTTGCATATTTAGGTTAACGCACAAAATTAATCAATCTAAAATTTCAACAGGATGAGTCTCCGGAGTTAAAACCGCTCTTTATGCCTCGTCCTAAAAAAGTTTACAGATTTTAGTGTAGTGTTCTTAGGTATTTACGGGGGCCATAAATACGTAGCGCAGCTGGCCTTACGTTGCTTTATATTATGATCAGTTATGGCCCCGCAGGTCCATCCTACTCTGCAACCAGGCAATATCCCCACAAAAAAAGCCCGGGATGGAATTAACCAAACCGGGCTTTTCATTATATAAAAACTTATTATTTCACTTCTTCAAAATCAACATCTGTTACAGTGTCAGAGTTGTCTTGCGCGCCTGCACCGTTATCACCGGCACCTGGTGCGCCTTGAGCACCTTCGGCAGAAGCTTTGTACATATCTTCAGATGCAGCAGTCCAGGCAGTGTTAAGCTCGGTTTGTGCAGCTTCGATAGCGTCAAAGTTTTTAGCTGAATAAGCCTCTTTCAATTTAGCTAAACCAGCTTCGATAGGTGCTTTTTTATCAGCAGGGATCTTATCGCCGTACTCTTTCAATTGTTTTTCAGTCGAGAAGATCAGGGCATCGGCAGCGTTCAGTTTTTCAACTTCTTCTTTTGCCTTTTTGTCAGCATCAGCATTAGCCTCAGCTTCGTCCTTCATCTTTTTGATCTCGGCATCAGTTAAACCTGAAGAGGCTTCGATACGGATCTTTTGCTCTTTACCTGTAGCTTTATCTTTTGCAGATACGTGCAGGATACCGTTAGCATCTATATCGAAAGTAACTTCGATTTGTGGTACACCACGAGGTGCAGGCGGAATACCATCCAGGTGGAAACGGCCTATCGTACGGTTACCCGCAGCCATTGGGCGCTCACCTTGTAATATGTGGATCTCAACTGAAGGCTGGCTGTCGCTGGCGGTTGAGAACGTTTCAGATTTTTTAGTAGGGATAGTAGTGTTCGACTCAATTAATTTAGTCATTACACCACCCATGGTTTCGATACCTAATGAAAGCGGGGTAACGTCAAGCAATAACACATCCTTAACCTCACCGGTTAATACACCACCCTGGATAGCAGCACCGATAGCAACAACTTCATCAGGGTTAACACCTTTTGAAGGAGCTTTACCAAAGAATTTTTGTACAGCTTCCTGGATAGCAGGGATACGGGTTGAACCACCTACCAGGATCACTTCGTCGATATCAGAAGTGCTTAAACCGGCATTTTTCAAAGCTGATTTACAAGGCTCAATAGTACGTTTGATCAGGCTATCAGCTAATTGCTCAAATTTAGCACGAGTTAATGTTTTAACTAAGTGCTTAGGCATACCGTCAACTGCAGTAATGTATGGCAGGTTAACTTCAGTTTGAGCAGAGCTTGATAACTCGATTTTAGCTTTCTCAGCCGATTCTTTTAAACGTTGTAAAGCCATTGGGTCTTTACGCAGGTCAATGCCTTCGTCGTTTTTAAACTCGTCGGCTAACCAGTCAATAATTACCTGGTCAAAGTCGTCACCACCTAAGTGAGTATCACCATCGGTAGCTTTTACTTCAAATACACCGTCGCCTAATTCCAATACGGATACGTCATGAGTACCGCCACCGCAGTCAAACACAACTATCTTCATATCTTTATGAGCTTTATCAAAACCGTAAGCTAATGCAGCAGCAGTAGGTTCGTTAATGATACGGCGTACTTTTAAACCGGCAATTTCACCAGCTTCTTTAGTTGCCTGGCGCTGAGCGTCGTTAAAGTAAGCAGGAACGGTAATAACCGCTTCGGTTACTTCGGTACCTAAGAAATCTTCAGCAGTTTTCTTCATTTTCTGAAGAATCATTGCAGAAATTTCTTGCGGGGTATATTTACGGTCGCCAATTTCAACACGAGGAGTGTTGTTGTCACCTTTAACTACTTTATAAGGTACACGTGCCGCTTCACTTGTAACTTCACTAAACTGGTTACCCATAAAGCGTTTAATTGACGAAATGGTTTTTGTAGGGTTTGTGATAGCCTGACGTTTTGCAGGATCACCAACTTTACGTTCGCCATTATCAATAAAAGCTACTACAGACGGCGTAGTACGTTTACCCTCGCTGTTAGCTATAACAACAGGCTCGTTACCTTCCATTACAGCAACGCAGGAGTTTGTTGTTCCTAAGTCGATTCCAATTATTTTAGACATATATGATTGTTTTTTCTTTTTGATTATTGTTTACTTACCACTGCTGTTTATCAATGCCTGTGCCAATATGCCAATGGCAGTAAAAATTGCCTGTAATTGTCAGTTCGTGAACAAGGCGACAGGATAACTTACTTTGTGATGACAGGTTGGCAGGACTGTTTGAGGTAAAAGGCGAAAGGTTGAAGGCAAAAGGTTATTATTTGGTTTGCTAATTGGCAGGATATCGACTAACTTGAAACTTCGAATCACAGGTATCAATCATGAAGTACGTCAGGGAGGGCAATAATAAATTTGGAACAATATTATACACTATCGATGGCAGCTATGTGCGGAAAGGCCAGGGCAGGTTTGGCGATATTTTATATACCATAGATGGCAAAATAGTAAAAAAGGGCCAGGGGATGTTTGGCGATGTAGTTTGCAATATTGACGACAACCTGATCAGGAAAGGCCGCAGCCTCTTTGGTGATGTGCTCTACAATATCGATGGAAATTTTGTGCGGGAAGGCCGCAGCCGGTTTGGGGATATCAAGTTTTATATTGATGGGTGAGGGTAGCGTTTACATAGCAGAGTTTTATTTTATCAATAACTTTTTATTCAACAATCACTTTCAAAATTTGTATTTAATAAAGTGTAAATTTGTATATGGAGACATTGATTGTACTGCCGAAGGATAAAGAGCAGTTAGCTGCATTAAAAGCAATTATGAAAGCTCTTAAAGTTGATTACAAAACCGAAAAAGGCGAAAAAGCCTATAATAAGGATTTTGTAAATAAAATGAAGCAAAGTGAAGATGATTTAAAGGCCGGTAGAACTACACAAATAACACCTGCCGATATATGGAACTTGTAATAACCGACACTGCTAAAGAAGATATTAGATTTTTCTTAAAAAGTGGCCAGAGTTCTATAGTAAAGAAAATTGAACGTCTACTCATTGCTATAAAAGAATCACCATTTATGGTATTGGCAAACCGGAGCCATTAAAACATGAATATTCGGGTAAATGGTCAAGGCGAATTGATAACCAGCACCGCATCATCTACGAAGTGATAGACAATAGTATTATTATTTATTCCCCTTAAAAGGGCATTACGCCTAATCATTTAATTACGTTGCTATAATGTGTGATCATCAACTGCAAACTGCCTGCTCAAAACTGCCAACTGATATGGGCGTTGCCTTCGGCCCTGGCTATATGCTCATACGCCTGCAGGCCTTACGCTCATGGCCGGTATCTGCTCCTATCCCTAACGCACTTCTCAGTTTTATAAAATGCCGTGGATTTTCAACTAAAATCCCTTATATTTATCCTAATCAAACAAACCGCCTCTGTTACTTAACACCCCCAACAGGTTTATTACATTGCCTGGAATTGCTTAACAAACAGCCATACCACACCGGCTGTACCTTCACTTTAAAAAAGCGAACTGGTTTTTTATTGTTATTTAATTCCAACATTAAATGTTTTTTATCCAATCACAACGGTTAAAGATGATACCGTTAACACACGCGCAATTATTATTGCTTAAACAAAACCGTAAGCTGCTGGAGCTATCATTAGGCTTAACTCCTTCAGCTATGCTAATCGATCCGTTATATCTCAAAGAAATTGATGATGCTTTCGATAGTTTCTGGCTACCTAATACGCTCGCCTTCCCTGATAAATACCTGTGGTATACCAGCTGGGAGATCGTTCTTAAAAGCACCAATACCGTCATTGGCGGCATAGGCTTTGCCGGTTATCCTAATGATGCCGGCGAAGCGGAGATTGGTTATATGATCGACGCCAACCAGCATAACAAAGGTTATGCTACAGAGGCTTTACAATTACTTTCGCACTGGGCATTTACACATGAATTTGTGAAAGCTATCATAGTGCATACTTATGCAGATAACCTGCCATCACGAAGGATATTGGAAAAGTGCGGTTTCACTTTGATGAATGAAGTTGAAGACTTATTGACTTATAGCCTGAACCGCGAGTAAACAGATCAGGAATCGCCATGATTTTACCTAAAACCGGCAGTCAATTACATAAAAAACGGCCCACTCAAATGAGTGGGCCGTTTTTAGTATCCGTTAAACCGAATAATTAATTATTCGCCTTTTTCAGCGTTTTCTTCGTTTTCAGAAGGTGCAGGTGCTTCAGCAGCCGGTTCTTCTTTAACGTCTTCAACTAATACAGCTTCTTCTGCAGCTACAGGAGCAGCAGTTTTAGCTTTTGCACCAGAACCACCACGACGACGGGTTGATTTCTTAGCAGGAGCAGCAGCGTCAGCACCGTAAACAGTGTTGTAATCAACAAGCTCGATGATTGCCATTTCAGCGTTATCGCCTAAACGGTTTTCTAACTTGATGATACGGGTGTAACCACCCGGACGGTTAGCAATTTTTTCAGCGATTTCGCGGAAAACGATTGATGTAGCGTCTTTATCCTGCAGGTAGCTGAATACTGTACGACGTGAGTGCGTAGTATCGTTTTTTGATTTTGTTAAAAGTGGCTCAACATAACCGCGTAAAACTTTTGCTTTTGCTAATGTTGTAGTGATACGCTTGTGTAAAATAAGCGAAGATGCCATGTTAGCCAGCATCGCTTTGCGGTGGCTGGTAGTACGGCCTAAGTGATTGTTTTTGTTTCCGTGTCTCATTGTTTTATATATTTCACGTGCATACCGTTGGGCGATAGGCTCAAGCCCTCGGAATTATGCTTTCGCTTAATGTTTGCAACAAGAATCAAGAGCCAAGAAATCAAGAGTCAAGATATAAAATTCCTGATTCTTGCTTCTCACCGTCTTGCTTCTTTCTTATTCTTCGTCTAACTTAAATTTAGACAGGTTCATGCCAAAAGATAAACCTTTTGATTTAACCAGGTCCTGGATCTCAGTTAATGATTTTTTACCAAAGTTCCTGAATTTTAACATGTCAGCAACATCGTACGATACCAGATCAGCCAGGCTGCGGATATCAGCAGCTTTAAGGCAGTTAAGGGCACGTACAGAAAGGTCAAGATCAACCAGTTCGGTTTTAAGGATCTTGCGCATGTGCAGGATCTCTTCATCAACTTCTTTGGTTTCTTCTTTAGCCTGTGCTTCAAGCATCATGTTTTCATCACTGAACAGCATGAAGTGCTGGATCAGGATCTTAGCTGCTTCTTTCAAAGCATCTTCAGGATGGATCGAACCATCGGTAGCAATATCCAATACTAATTTTTCATAGTCGGTTTTTTGCTCAACACGATAGTTTTCGATGGTATATTTTACGTTTTTGATCGGCGTATAGATCGAGTCGATAGCGATCACACCTACGTTAGCGTCAGGATTTTTATTTTCCTCGCTTGGTACGTAACCACGGCCCTTGCCTACAGTAAGCTCAACTTCAAGCGTTACAGCCGGGTCCATATTGCAAAGTACCAAATCAGGATTTAATACAGTAAAGTTGTTAGAGAATTTGGTGATATCTCCTGCTTTAAATGCATCCTGGCCATTTACAATAACAAATATTTTCTCGCTGTCGCCAGATTCACCTGTTTTCTTAAAACGAACTTGTTTAAGGTTCAGGATGATCTCGGTTACGTCTTCAACAACACCTTTGATGGTTGAAAATTCATGCGTTACTCCCGAAAAACGAACAGAAGTAATTGCATAACCTTCAAGTGATGAAAGTAAGATACGACGCAGAGCATTACCAATGGTTACACCAAAACCTGGTTCTAACGGACGAAATTCAAACGTACCATCAAAATCATTTGCTTTTTGCATGATAACCTTGTCTGGTTTTTGAAATGCTAAAATTGCCATTTATATCCTTTATTTATTGTTTACTTGATAATTGATTTGAGATATGGGATTTGAGATGTGAGATTTACTCTGCTGTTCAAACGCTTATTCAAATCTTTTGTTTGTGATTTGCATATATACGAAAACCAGAAATGAGATTTGAAAAAACTCTCAAATCTCACATCTGATATCTCATATCTTATTTAGAGTACAACTCGACGATCAGGTTTTCCTTGATGTTTTCAGGGATCTCATCGCGGTTAGGATAGTTAAGGAATTTACCTGTAAGGTTGTTCGCATCCCACTCTAACCAGCTGTATTTGTTGATTCTTCTACCGGCTACTGAAGTAGTGATAGCCTCTAATGATTTAGATTTTTCACGTACTGCAACCACATCACCAGCTTTCAATGCATATGAAGCGATGTTTACAACAGCACCGTTAACAGTGATGTGTTTGTGGTTAACCAATTGGCGAGCTGCCGAACGTGTAGGAGCAATACCTAAACGGAAAACAGCGTTATCTAAACGTGCTTCCAGGAATTTCAACAGGTTTTCGCCTGTGATACCTTCTTTAGCAGAAGCGCGGTGAAATAAGTTTTCGAACTGACGCTCTAATACACCATAAGTGTATTTAACTTTTTGTTTCTCTTGCAACTGAGTAGAGTACTCTGATTGCTTTCCACGGCGTTTTGAAGCACCGTGCATGCCCGGAGGATAGTTTTTACGTTCTAACGCTTTGTCCGGACCGAAGATCGGCTCACGGAAACGACGGGCAATTTTGGATTTTGGTCCTGTATATCTGGCCATTTTTGTGTGTTCTTAAAGTATCATGCAGCCTGCAGCTGCCGAATCTTAGCTTTAAAAAATATGTTAATTAAACTCTTCTTCTTTTTGAAGGACGGCAACCGTTGTGTGGAAGCGGTGTAATATCTTTAATCGTAGTTACTTCGATACCTGCAGTTTGCAAAGTACGGATAGCTGACTCACGACCGGCACCTGGGCCTTTTACAAATACTTCAACTTTACGTAAGCCTAAGTCATAAGCAACTTTACCGCAATCGGCAGCAGCTTGTGAGGCAGCGTAAGGAGTATTCTTTTTTGAACCTTTGAAACCCATTTTACCAGCTGATGACCAAGAAACTGCCTGGCCGGTTTTGTTGGTAAGGGTGATGATGATGTTGTTGAAAGTAGCATTGATATGCGCTTCGCCAACAGGCTCAACAATCACAATGCGTTTTTTGGTTACTTTTTTAGCTTTAGCCATTTTTTAAATCTGTTACTTACGAATTACTGGATCAATACGATAATCCGGACCCGTAAAAATTACTTAATGAGGTATTCCTGACGAATTAAAGGTTATCAAGCGGCTATTAACCAATCTCTAACCTCTAAACACCAATCACTATTTAGTAGCTTTCTTTTTGTTAGCAACTGTTTTACGTTTACCTTTACGGGTACGTGAATTGTTTTTAGTACGCTGACCACGTAATGGTAAACCTTTACGGTGACGTGTACCACGGTAACAACCAATATCCATCAAACGCTTAATGTTAAGCTGCACTTCTGAACGTAATGCACCTTCAACCTTAATTTGGTCGTTAATAATTCCGCGTATAGAAGATAATTGCTCATCGGTCCAGTCTTGTACTTTGATGTTAAAATCAATACCAGCATCAGTCAAAATTCTTTGAGCTGTTGAGCGACCAATACCGAAAATGTAAGTAAGTCCGATTTCTCCTCTTTTATTCTTTGGTAAATCAATACCTGATATCCTTGCCATATTTCTTGTAATTTATTGAGTTATCGAATTATTGAACTATCGAATCGCTATCATCAGTAATTCAATCATTCTCCAATTCAGTAATTTTTTCTTAGCCCTGGCGTTGTTTAAACTTCGGGTTCTTTTTGTTAATAACGTAAAGTTTCCCGTTACGGCGGATGATTTTGCAATCAGCGCTGCGCTTTTTGATGGATGCTCTAACTTTCATCTTTTTATTTATATCTATAGGTTATTCTACCCTTTGTTAAATCGTATGGACTCATTTCCAGTTTCACCCTGTCGCCAGGAAGAATTTTGATGTAGTGCATACGCATTTTGCCCGATATGTGCGCTATAATCTCATGACCATTTTCAAGTTCAACTCTGAACATTGCATTTGACAATGCCTCTCTAATTGTACCGTCTTGCTCAATCGAAGATTGTTTAGCCATATTTTGTTGATTATTACTTAATTATCCGCCCTAAAACCGGGATGCAAAATTAATAAAAAATTATTTAATTATTATTTTTTTCTTTTAAAACATTTTCTACGTAATCAAACGTCGATAAAATGTCTGGAGTACCTTTTCGTACCGCTACTGTATGCTCATAATGTGCCGAAGGTTTCTTGTCAGATGTTGAAACTGTCCAGCCATCATCCCAAAACTTAACACCGGCACGGCCGGCATTGATCATGGGCTCAATGGCTATCACCATGCCTTCTTCCAGTTTGATACCGGCACCGCGTTTGCCATAGTTAGGTACTTCGGGCTTTTCGTGCAGCTTTAATCCTACACCATGGCCAACAAGTTCCTTTACTACACCAAAGCCGTTCTTTTCGGCATGCTCCTGTACCGCGTATCCTATATCACCAATACGCATCCCTACAACCGCCTTTTCAACACCCAGCTTTAAGCATTCCTGCGTTACACGCATCAGCTTTTTAACCTGGTCGTTAACTTCACCAATGGCAAAGGTATAAGCCGAGTCGCCGTAGTATTTATTTAAAACAACGCCGCAATCAACTGATACCAGGTCGCCCTCAGTTAAAACATGCGATCCGGGGAAGCCGTGTACAACCTGGTCATTCAGGGAGATACACAGTGAATAAGGAAATCCGTGATAGTTTAAAAAGGCAGGAATCCCGCCGTTGTCCCGTATAAAGGTTTCGGCAAGCTTATCCAGTTCAATTGTTTTAACACCCGGAGCAATAACCTTAGCTATCTCTCCGAGTGTTTTTGAAACAAGTAAAGAACTTTCTCTTATGAGTTCTATCTCTTCGACAGACTTATAATTGATTTTTGACATTGCTAATTAAATCGCTGTCGGACTGGTACCGGCAGCGGCAGGCATAGCTGTACGTCCCTTAATCCGTCCGGTTTTCATTAAACCATCATAATGGCGCATCAACAGGTGACTTTCTATTTGCTGTAATGTATCCAAAACAACACCCACCAGGATGATCAGCGATGTACCGCCGAAGAACCTTGCGAATACCGGAGATACACCAACCAAACTGGCCAATGCCGGGATGATTGCTATAATAGCCAGGAATACTGATCCTGGTAAAGTGATCTTTGAAATTACGCCATCAATAAACTCTGCAGTAGTACGGCCTGGTTTAATGCCCGGGATAAAGCCACCATTCTTCTTCATATCATCGGCCATTTGGTTAGGATTAACCGTAATGGCGGTATAGAAGTAAGTGAACAGGATGATCAATATCCCAAACAACAGGTTATGCTCCCATGAGTTATAGTTAGCTAAAGCTATCAATATACCGTTTGATGATACGTTAGGGAAAAACTGCGATACAGTTTGCGGGATAAACATCAATGCCTGAGCAAATATGATTGGCATTACACCTGCAGCATTAACCTTTAAAGGTATATACTGGCGTACACCGCCATATTGTTTGTTACCCACAATACGTTTAGCGTATTGTACCGAAATTTTACGTGTTCCCTGTACTATCAGTATAGTAAACATTACTACACCAATAAGACCTACGATCTCCACAATGAAAGCAATTAAACCACCGGCACCGCCATTACGCGAAACGAACTCGGTAGTAAACGCCATTGGTAACTGAGCAATGATACCCACCATAATAATAAGTGAGATACCATTACCGATACCTTTATCGGTGATCTTTTCGCCTAACCACATTACAAATAATGTACCTGCCGTTAACACAAACGTGTTAATGAAGATAAAGGTAAAAGGATCGGCAATAGTCCTTGCATCAGCAGCAACCTGCGACTTAAGGTAACCTATAGCCTGTAAAAAGGTAATACCTATTGTCAGGTAGCGGGTCCATTGGTTAAGCTTGTTGCGACCGCTTTCACCTTCTTTTTGCAATTTGGTAAAATACGGAACGGCAATACCCAGCAGTTGCACCACAATTGAAGCCGAAATGTAAGGCATAACACCTAACGCGAAAATAGAGGAACGTGAAAACGATCCTCCTGCAAACATATTCAGCAATCCTACTAATCCTTCTGCCTTTTGAGTTGATGCTACCGCGGCGTTAACGCCCGGTAAAACCACGAATGAGCCTACACGATATATTAAAAGAAATAAGAGTGTGTTAGTAATACGCACTCTCAGATCTTCGATTTTCCAGATATTGGATAATGTGGTGAAAAATTTCTTCATCGAAATTATAACTTAACTATGGTACCACCTGCAGCTTCAATAGCTTTTTGAGCTGTAGCAGTAAATGCATGTGCTTTAACTTCTAATTTGGCAGTAAGCTCACCACGACCCAGGATCTTAACCAGGTCGTTACGTGATACCAAACCGTGCTCTTTCAAAGTATCAAAATCAACAGCAGTAAGCGAAAACTTTGTTACTAATTCCTGAAGTACGTCAAGGTTTACACCTGTGTACTCAACACGGTTAGGGTTTTTAAAGCCCACTTTAGGCACACGGCGCTGTAAAGGCATCTGACCGCCTTCAAAGCCTACCTTGGTGCTGGTACCTGAACGTGAACCGGCGCCTTTGTGGCCACGGGTTGACGTACCGCCACGGCCAGAACCTGTACCACGGCCAATTCTTTTTCTATTTTTGGTTGAACCTTCTGCAGGTTTTAAATTACTTAAATTCATGATATTAAATATTTTCAACCGCTACCAGGTGGTTCACTTTCCTAACCATCCCAACTATAGCAGGTGTAGCCTCAACTTCCACACTGTGGTTAATTTTACGCAAGCCTAAAGCCTCGATTGTTTTTTTCTGGCGTTCCGTTCTGTCGATCACGCTCTTAATCTGTGTTATTTTGATCTTAGCCATGACTGATTATCCGTTAAATACTTTACCTAAACTAATTCCGCGCTGTTGTGCTACTGTATTTGCATCACGTAACTGGGCTAATGCCGATACGGTTGCTTTTACCACGTTGTGCGGGTTTGATGAACCTTTTGATTTTGCCAATACGTTGTGTACACCTGCCGATTCTAATACGGCACGCATAGCACCACCAGCAATTACACCGGTACCGTTAGCAGCTGGTTTAATGAAAACAAAACCACCGCTAAATTTACCAATTTGCTCATGAGGTACAGTTCCGTTAATGATTGGAACTTTTACCAGGTTCTTTTTAGCATCATCAATGCCTTTAGCAATAGCTTCAGTTACCTCTTTAGCTTTACCTAAACCGTAACCTACAACACCGTTTTCATCACCTACTACCACGATAGCAGAGAAGCTGAAAGTACGGCCGCCTTTGGTTACTTTGGCAACACGCTGTATGCTTACCAAGCGGTCTTTTAATTCGATCTCGCTTGTTTTTACTCTTTTTATGTTGATTGTTGACATTTCTCTTTTCGATTAAAAGTTTAAACCACCTTCACGTGCACCTTCGGCCAATGACTTAACACGGCCATGGTACAGGTAACCGTTCCTGTCGAAAACCACATCTTTAATACCTGCAGCGATAGCTTTTGAAGCTACCAGTTTGCCTACAGCTACTGATTGATCTGATTTTGTACCTTCAGCGGCAAAATCTTTTGATAAAGATGATGCTGAAACTAAAGTTTTACCGGTTACATCGTCAATGATCTGCGCATAAATACCTTTATTACTTCTAAATACTGACAGGCGGGGACGTTCTGTTGACCCTGAAAGGCGTTTCCTGATGCCTTTTTTAATCCTGTCTCTTCTTGATAGTTTAGCTCCCATGACGATTATTTTTTAGATGCTGATTTACCTGCTTTTCTTCTCAAAATCTCGCCCTGGAACTTGATACCTTTACCTTTGTAAGGCTCTGGTGCGCGTAATGAACGGATTTTAGCTGCTACCTGGCCAATTAACTGTTTGTCAATTGATTCAAGGATGATGGTTGGGTTTTTACCCTTATCAGCAGTGGTTGTAACTTTAATTTCTTGCGGTAATTCAAATACATAGTGGTGAGAGAAACCCAACACTAAATCTAATGTATTACCGGTATTGGTGGCACGGTAACCTACACCCACTAATTCCTGGGTTACTTTGTAACCTTCGGTTACACCAATTACCATGTTATTTAAAAGCGCGCGGTATAAACCATGTAACGCTTTGTGACGTTTTTGATCAGACGGGCGTTGAACCAGTAACTGACCGTCTTCCTGTGCAATAGTGATATCGCTATCAATTGCCTGTTGCAACTGGCCTTTAGGACCTTTTACGGTAACAACATTATCTGCTGAAACTGTAATGGTTACTCCCTGTGGCAGTGCTATCGGTGCTTTTCCTACTCTTGACATTGCTTAAATTTCTTCTGTTAATAAACGTAGCATAAAACCTCACCACCAACATTTTGCTGACGAGCTTCTTTATCAGACATAACGCCTTTAGAAGTTGACAGGATGGCGATACCTAAACCATTTAATACACGTGGCATGTTTTCCATACCTGCGTATTTCCTCAAACCTGGTTTGCTGATGCGCGAAATGCTGCGGATAGCAGAAATTTTAGTTATCGGGTGGTATTTCAAAGCAACTTTGATAGTGCCCTGAGGACCATTATCCTCAAACTTATAATTTGCAATGTAACCTTTGTCGAAAAGCACCTTAGTGATTTCCTTCTTCAGATTTGATGCAGGAATTTCAACAACCCGGTGGTTGGCTTTAATAGCATTCCTTACTCTTGTAAGATAATCTGCGATTGGATCTGTATTCATTTTATTGTGTTATGACGGTGGTTTCCTTCCGGTAACATCCCGGGCGACCTTCCATCGGTTAATTCATTCATTTTAAGCTCAATGCATAAAGCAAAAAGCCTAAAGCTTTTATGCCTTACGCTTTTCGCCTTTTGCTTTCAGCTTTTGCTTACCAGCTTGCTTTTTTTACTCCCGGGATCTTGCCTTCAAGAGCCATTTCACGGAATGTAACACGTGAAATGCCAAACTGACGCATATAACCACGAGGGCGGCCGGTTAATTTGCAACGGTTGTGCAGTTTTACCGGTGATGATGCTTTTGGTAATTTATCTAAAGCAGCGTAATCGCCAGCTTCTTTTAAAGCAGCTCTTTTTTCAGCGTATTTAGCTACTAATTTTGCGCGCTTTACTTCACGTGCTTTTACACCTTCTTTAGCCATTGCTATTTTGATTTTTAAATGGTAAACCAAATTGTTTCAACAACTCCAATGCTTCAACATCGTTTGTTGCGGAGGTTACAAAGGTAATATCCATACCTTGGATTTTATTGATTTTGTCAATATTTATCTCAGGGAAGATAATTTGCTCAGTAATACCTAATGTATAGTTGCCGCGGCCATCAAAACCTTTATCGTTGATGCCTTTGAAGTCACGGATACGTGGCAGGGCTACAGCGATTAAACGATCCAAAAACTCGTACATTGTGTTGTCACGCAGGGTAACACGTACGCCAACCGGCATATTTTTACGCAATTTAAAGTTTGAGATATCTTTTTTAGATTTTGAAGATACTGCTTGCTGACCAGTGATGGTAGTTAACTCGGTGATGGTGTTTTCGATCAATTTCTTGTCGGTAGTTGCACCACCTACACCCTGGTTAATGGCAATTTTCTCCAATTTAGGAACCTGCATTACGCTTTTGTACTGAAATTTATCTTTCAGTGCGGTGCGGATTTCGTCCTTGTATTTTGATTTTAATCTTGGTACGTAAGTCATTACTTAATTTCCTCCCCTGATTTTTTTGCTACCCTTACTAATTTGCCGGCGTCATTTTTTTGACGGCCAACACGGGTTGTATTACCTGTTTTAGGATCAACCAGCATTAGGTTTGAAATATGTATAGCAGCTTCTTGTTTAACAATTCCGCCGTTAGGGTTAGCAGCATTAGGTTTAGTATGTTTTGATACCATATTGGCACCTTCAACAATAGCCCTGTTCTTATCTACCAAAACCTCAACGATTTTGCCTTGTGATCCTTTTGAATCGCCGGCGATAACTTTAACCAGGTCGCCTTTACGGATCTTTAATTTTACTTTCTTTTCCATGTTACAATACCTCCGGTGCTAATGATACAATTTTCATAAATTGTTTCTCGCGCAGTTCCCTTGCAACAGGGCCAAAGATACGTGTACCTCTTGGCTCGTCCTGGTTGTTTAACAACACAGCTGCGTTATCGTCGAAACGGATATATGAACCGTCTTTTCTGCGGATCTCTTTTTTAGTGCGCACAACTACGGCTTTTGATACGGTACCTTTTTTCACGTTACCTGATGGTAAAGCGCTTTTTACGGTAACCACAATTTTATCGCCGATTGATGCATACCTTTTACCGGTACCACCCAATACACGGATCACTAAAACTTCTTTAGCGCCGCTATTGTCGGCTACTGTTAATCTTGATTCCTGTTGTACCATCTTATTTAGCCCTTTCTAAAATTTCAACTAATCGCCAGTTTTTGGTTTTGCTCAGCGGGCGGGTTTCCATGATCAATACTGTATCGCCTACGCCACAGGTATTGTTTTCATCATGAGCCTTGAATTTGGTAGTTTTCTTTACGAATTTACCATAGATAGGGTGTTTCACCTTACGCTCAACGGCCACAACAATAGATTTTTCCATCTTGTTGCTTACTACGAGGCCGGTACGTGTTTTTCTTAAATTTCTTTCCATTTTTACTAATGTTTAAAAAATTAATTCTTTTCAGAAGCGGCCGCCGCTTTACGTTTTGTTAATTCAGTATTTAACTGAGCAATTCCTTTGCGTACTTTGGTTATACGGGACGGGTTCTCAATAGCTGAAACTGCATGAGCAAATTTCAATTTGGTAAGGGTAGCCCTTTCCTCGCTGATCTTAGCAACAATCTCTTCAGTTGATAGGCCCAAAATTTCTGAGTTCTTCATTTTTCTTTGTTATTTGTTGTCTGTTGGTAAGTTTAAACGTTGTATTGTTTTTATTTGAATGGTGAAATTCGGCATCTAACTTCACAACATTAAAACTTTACAACTCTTCAACTAACTCCTCAATTTATGCTTCTACGTAATCCCTACGTACAATAAATTTAGTTTGCACCGGTAATTTCTGTGCTGCAAGGCGTAAAGCCTCTTTAGCAACTTCCAAAGGCACGCCTTCGGCTTCAAAAATGATCCTTCCGGGGCGTACTACCGCAACCCAGTATTCAGGAGCACCTTTACCTTTACCCATACGTACCTCTGCAGGTTTCTTGGTTACAGGTTTGTCAGGGAATATCCTGATCCAAACCTGTCCTTCACGTTTCATAAAACGTGTTACAGCGATACGTGCAGCCTCGATCTGACGGCTGGTAATCCATGCCGCTTCGAGTGATTTAACACCAAAAGATCCGAATGAAAGTTCAGCACCACGGGTGGCTAAACCTTTCATCCTGCCTTTTTGCATCTTTCTGAACTTCGTTCTTTTTGGCTGTAGCATTTTCTTAAGCTTTTATATCGTTATTCGATATTTGTCTTGTACTTTAATTATTATCTCTTACCTGGGCCACCCGGACGGTTTCCACCTTGTCCACCCGGACGGTTTCCACCTTGTCCGCCTGGACGGTTACCACCGCCACGACGATCGCCACCTGGTTTCCTGTCGCCACGACGCTCACCGCCGCGCTCGCCGCCTCTTTCGTTACCACGGCCACCAAAGCCTGGTGCACCGCCCTCTGGCCTGCCACCTTTGCCGCTTGCGCTGCTGGTACCGCCAATGTTTGGAGAAAGATCGCGTTTGCCATAAACCTCGCCTTTGCAGATCCAAACTTTAACACCTATTTTACCATAGGTAGTTAATGCTTCTGCTAATGCGTAGTCGATGTCAGCACGGAAAGTGTGCAAAGGAATCCTGCCTTCTTTATATTGCTCGCTACGTGCCATCTCAGCGCCGCCTAAACGGCCTGAAGTCATTACCTTGATACCTTCGGCACCCATACGCATGGTTGCAGCGATTGTGGTTTTCATGGCACGACGGAAAGAGATACGTGCTTCTAATTGTTTTGCAATGCCTTCTGCAACTAATTGTGCATCAAGCTCAGGACGTTTGATCTCGAAAATGTTGATCTGAACTTCTTTCTTGGTAAGTTTTTTCAACTCTTCTTTGATCTTGTCAACTTCCTGACCGCCTTTACCGATCACAATACCCGGACGGGCAGTGTGGATAGTTACGGTAATGCGTTTTAAAGTACGCTCGATAACTACTTTAGATACACCACCTTTAGCAATACGAGCTGAAAGGTATTTGCGGATTTTTTCGTCTTCAACTAATTTATCGGAGTAGTTGTTGCCACCGAACCAGTTAGAATCCCAACCTCTGATGATTCCTAACCTGTTACCTATTGGATGTGCTTTCTGTCCCATTTCAAATTAATTGTTATCGTTTTTACTATCCACAACAAGTGTTACGTGGTTTGAGCGTTTGCGGATACGGTATCCCCTTCCTTGCGGAGCAGGGCGTAACCTTTTTAACTGACGGCCACCGCCTACAGATACTTCCTTAACAAAAAGGTTGCTGTCTTCAACACGTTTGCCTTCGTTTTTTGCTTCCCAGTTTTTGATAGCTGATAACAAAAGTTTCTCTACACGAATAGCAGCTTCTTTGTTAGTAAATTTCAATATGTATAACGCTTTCTCAACGTTTTCACCGCGGATCAAGTCAACCACCAAACGCATTTTGCGTGGTGAAGTTGGGCAGTCCTGTAACTTAGCAACAGAAGCGCCGCCTACAAGAGCTTTCGCAGCTTCTTTTTGTTGCCTGATCAGTACAGACTTTTTAATTTTTGTTGTTGCTTCCATTGCCTGTTATTTTTTCTTTTCTGCGTGTCCGCGGAATGTACGGGTTGGGGCAAACTCTCCCAGCTTGTGTCCAACCATGTTTTCTGTTACGTACACAGGGATAAACTTGTTACCGTTGTGTACTGCGAATGTATGACCAACGAAATCAGGAGAGATCATGGAACGACGTGACCATGTTTTTACAACTGATTTTTTATTTGCATCATTCAGCACCATAACTTTTTTATCTAAGTTATGATCGATGTAAGGTCCTTTTTTTATTGAACGAGCCATTATTTCTTCCTTCTTTCAATGATGTAACGATCCGATGTTTTCTTCTTGTCACGGGTTTTGTAGCCTTTAGCCAATAAACCTTTACGTGAACGTGGGTGACCACCTGAGGCACGGCCTTCACCACCACCCATAGGGTGATCTACCGGGTTCATAGCTACACCACGTACCCTTGGCCTGCGGCCTAACCAGCGTTTGCGGCCGGCTTTACCTAACACAGCGTTTGCTCTTTCGCCATTTGAAACGGTACCGATAGTTGCCAAACAAGTTGACAGGATCATGCGGGTTTCGCCTGAAGGCAATTTGATGATAGCATATTTGCCATCACGTGCTGATAATTGAGCGTAAGTACCGGCGCTGCGGGCAATTACACCACCCTGGCCAGGGTTTAACTCAATGTTGTGAATGATCGAACCAAGAGGGATATTCTTTAATGGTAAGGTATTACCTACTTCGGGAGCTGCTGTTTCGCCTGCTGTTACAATTGTACCAACTGTTAAGCCTTCCGGAGCAATCATGTACCTTTTCTCGCCATCAGCAAAGTGTAGCAGGGCTATACGTGCCGAACGGTTAGGATCGTACTCGATAGTTGCAACTTTTGCCGGGATATCAAACTTATTACGTTTAAAATCAATTAACCTGTATGCTTGTTTATGACCACCACCTAAGTAGCGCATAGTCATTTTACCGCTGTTGTTACGACCGCCCGATCTTTTGTTTGATGCTACAACCAACGATTTTTCAGGAACGTTTGTTGTGATATCTGAATTAGATACATCAACTCTGAAGCGGGTACCCGGGGTAACCGGTTTAAATCTCTTTACTGCCATTTCTATAATTATATATTGCTGTAAAAATCAATTACTTCTCCGTCCTTCAACGTAATGATCGCTTTTTTGTAAGTAGCTGAACGGCCCTGAACGGCGCCTGCCTTAGTATTGCGAGTTTTAAGTTTGCCGACGTATTTCATGGTGTTTACCGCCGTAACGTTTACACCGTACATTGCCTCAATGGCACTCTTGATCTGAATTTTGTTAGCCCTGTGATCAACTTTGAAAGCATAACGGTTAAGCTTGTCAGTTAACTGAGTAACTTTTTCAGTAAGTAGGGGTTGTTTTAAAATTTCCATAATTACTTAGCTAATGCTTCCTCC
This sequence comes from Mucilaginibacter rubeus, assembly GCF_014643835.1. Classification (GTDB taxonomy): domain Bacteria; phylum Bacteroidota; class Bacteroidia; order Sphingobacteriales; family Sphingobacteriaceae; genus Mucilaginibacter; species Mucilaginibacter rubeus. Next base: position 404,740 of record NZ_BMKD01000004.1, read on the forward strand.
AAAGTTTTAACAGCACCTGTAGTTAACAACAGCTTGCCTGCGTTTAACACATCATAAGTGTTAAGCTGCTCAACTGAAATTACTTTGCTTTTCTTCAGGTTCCTGCTTGATAAATACACATTGTTATTTTCGGCAGATGCTACTACTAATAATGTTTTTTCATTAGTAACATTCAGATCGGCCTCAAGCTTAAGGTAGTTTTTAGTTTTGATGCTATCAAAGCTAAAATCCTCTAACACTAAAATATTGTTATCTTTTGCTTTGTATGATAAAGCTGATTTACGGGCCAGTGATTTAAGCTTTTTGTTTAATTTGAAGCTATAATCGCGTGGCTGCGGACCGAATACACGGCCACCACCGTTAAATAATGGTGATTTAATACCACCGGCACGGGCACCGCCTGTACCTTTTTGTTTGTATAATTTGCGGGTTGAACCTGCAATTTCATTACGCTGTTTTGATTTGTGTGTACCCTGACGCTGGTTAGCAAGAAATTGCTTAACATCAAGATAGATAGCGTGATCATTTGGCTCAATACCGAAAACCGACTCAGGAAGCTGCACCTTGGCACCTGTTTCTTTACCTGATACGTTTAATACGTTAACTTCCATCTTATTTATCCACTATTACGAATGAACCCTTAGCTCCGGGGATGGAACCTTTAACTACTAACAGATTCTGCTCCGCGAAAACCTTAACTACTTCAAGGTTTTGTATTTTAACACGGGCGTTTCCGGTTTGACCTGCCATGCGCATACCTTTAAATACACGTGATGGCCATGATGACGCACCCAAAGAACCTGGCGCACGTAAACGGTTGTGCTGACCGTGAGTTTGCATACCCACGCCGCCAAAACCATGACGTTTTACCACACCCTGAAAACCCTTACCTTTTGAGGTACCTACCACGTCAACAAAATCTCCCGCAGCAAAAATGTCGACAGTAACGGTGTCGCCTAATGCTTTTTGATCTTCGAAAGTTTTGAATTCAACCAGTTTACGCTTTGGAGCGCTACCGGCTTTCTGGAAGTGTCCTTTTAGAGGGGCAGAAGTGTTTTTTTCCTTTTTGTCGCCATACGCTAACTGAACAGCAGCGTATCCGTCTGTATCCACAGACTTAACTTGTGTTACCACGCAAGGGCCAGCTTCGATTACTGTGCAGGGAATGTTTTTCCCTGTTTCGTCGAAAATGCTGGTCATTCCTACTTTTTTACCAATAATTCCTGACATTTTTTTAATTGTTTTTGTGCCCATCGAAGCAGTAGGGCTTCGTTCAAGGCATATTTCTCCCCCGAAAGGGACGGCAAAGATAGAAACTTTGTATTAATTATCAAATAGTTAGTAAGTTATTTTTTTATAATTTTTGCATCCGCGTTTTAACATATGTTTGAAAGGTATTTGGCTAAGCATTAGCCGGTTTGATTTTTTGACTTTTCATAGCCATTTTGGGAGGTATGTTACAACATCACCCGGTTGACGGCGTAAAACTGAAGATGGGCCGGGGAAATTTTTAAAGATTGGGGGGATTAAGGGGAAGGTTACTATAGCCCATATCCGCTATGCCAACTACAATAATTGCCATCCCAATGATCAGGGCTTAAATTTAATGATTGGAATTTCATAAATTTGAATTTAAACTTCAAATAATGGATACTTTACTTATAGAAGTAACTAATCAAAACGCATATAACCTGCTCAGGGAGCTTGAAAAGTTGCATTTGATCAAAGTTCTCAAAAACACTTCCTCTCCTAAAATAAAGTTATCAGATAAATTTGCTGGCAAATTACCAATCGCTGATGCTGAGAAACTCCAGGAACACATTAAACAAAGCCGTAAAGAATGGGATATTTGATTGATAGCAACGCTATAATTGATTATCTGAGCGGCAATCTGCCTGAAAAAGGTATGCTTTGGATGAATGATGTAATCAATGAAACTCCTGTTGTTTCTGTAATTGTAAAAATTGAAGTATTAGGCTATAAAAATTCTCCTGAAACTGACCAATTATTAAATGAATTTATTGGTGCTTGTATAATGATTCCATTATCGGATGAAATTATAGATCAGACTATTCAACTTAAAAAGGCACACAAGATAAAAACTCCCGACGCCATCATAGCAGCTACCGCCAAATCGCTTGGATTTACGCTGATTTCACGCAATACCGGTGACTTTAAAAAAATAAAAGGGTTAATAGTATCTAATCCATGGACGGTTTAACTCCTATTTCAGAAAATCAGTTTTTTTGTCACTTTTAGTTCCTCCAACATTAACTAAACAATGTTTTTTGTACCCTAATGCAAACAATTAACAGTCGGACACCATAAGCCAGCATTCCGAAAAATGAAATCCTCCTGCTGTTTCTATTAAGGCCTTTCTAAATATTCAGTTCTTTACTATGGCAACTATTTTTTTTTGAACAAGTGCATTGTCTTGCGCAAACAAGCTAAAGCGTACACCGCCGCGGGTTTCAAAACTGTCTTTTTTTATTAATTGCCTGCTTTTCAATAGTTCAGAAAGTTTCCGGGGTTGATCTTCAACGGAATATGTAAGTACCCACAAACGCTTAACGGCATAAGGAGGATGCGTATTTAAAAGGCCATCCCTATAGATTACATCGAGCCCCTCATTTATAATACCTAAATCTTTATAGTATTTTACCGGTAAGCCTGTTAAGTTGCCGGTATAAAGGGCATCGCCTTTTTCAAATTTTTTATTGATGGTTTCAATCCCCCTTTTAATATCATCATGCTGCGTGTACGGTGGCTGATGTATAAATACAACCCTGGCCATTAATGCCGGAAGCAGTAAAAAGATAAAACCGATAACTTTTCCAAATCTCAGATGAGATAGCCCGGTGACTAAAAACTCACAGCTAAATACACACGTAATGACCAGGCCAGGGGTTAAGTACAAATATAAGCGGGTTTCAAATGGATATAATTTAAGCCCGGATAAAACAAGATGGACGCAAACCGGCAGTAATGTTAATATCATGAGATCGTATCTTCTGTACCTAACCAACAGTATGACCCCCAAGCCGAATAATGCCATAATACAGCTCCCGATAAGTTGCCCGAAGTAAAAAAGAAAATAAAAAATGCCGTGAAAACGACCTGCTATCCACCCCCAAAACGACGAATCAAGGGGCATAAAAGCACCCGCGTTTGACCAGTAACCAACCATTTTATGTTGTGTTGGGTGGCTGTAGATAAACACAAAATAATATAAAGCAAAGAAAACACCCCAACACAAATTGGTGATTATAAAATGCCTGCCCAGGGGCCTATTTTCCGATCTCGATTTATAAAACAGGTATACATCAACCGTAAGCAGGATAATCGGTGTGATGTTGGAGAGATATATGCAGATTAAGCCCAGTACCAAAAGCTTATAGTAAAACCCCTTTAATGCTTTCTCTTCAATCAACAGATAATAGAATATGGTAATTACCAGAAGATCGACAATATACTGCTTGGCCTCGCTCGAGTAATAAATTATGGTTTGATTAAAAACAACCAGGCTCAATCCTAAAATAATGCTGTAAATGCTTTTGAAAAGCCTGCTTAGTATCCGGGCAAACAGAGGCAGGAACGCCAAATAGCAGATAAGTGGAAATACCTTAAGCGCATAATCAGATCTGGGCACCAGCGATATAAATGCTTTTTGAATAAGCAGGAACAACACAGGCGCAACCCCATTATAATCAAGAGGCCGGAACAGACCAACAGCATTACGGTGTATTAAATTAAGGGTTAATACAGCTTCATCAAGCCATACGCCCCGGTCGCTTAAAAATTGAATCCCCGCTAATATTATTGCGATTATAAAAAGGGCACTTAAAACAAATCTTTGGGTTAGGTATCTGTTCACTTAAATTTCGTTTAAGGCTTTTTAGATTTGAGTCTAAACTACAAAAGTATTTAGATTTTTCCCCGAAAGCTAACCAACAAAAACCGGCACCGCACCTGTCGCCCGGAACATTACCTTAATTCATAACCACCGAACTTACGGGCACCTCATCGGCATGCGAAAACGAGCGCGTGAAGCCCGCCTTGTAATAAGGCAACTTTTCAGTACGGTTTTGCGCCTTTAAACTTTGGTACATTCCCAGCATCGACCAGCCGTTACCCGGGTTACGTTCCAGGTCTTCGCGGAAAACTTTTTCGGCCTGCGGGTTATAATCGGTTTTGAGCAGGTAGGCCCCGAGAAACTGCCTTGCCGGGATAGGCCACTCGGCAGGCTCCGAGTAAATCATGTTATCTTCTGTTTGCACTGCTTTTTTTAAAGCTGCCATGCCATCATCAAACTTATTGCGGCCAAGTAAAATAGCACCATCCAATATATTTTCGGCAACAGTGGCGCCATCCAGCGCGATATTAAAAGGAATATGCCGCTGTTTTAAAGAGGCATCATCAAGCCTGCCACGCAATAAAGCAAGCTGGGCCACGGCCGAATCCTGCCCGCCCGTATACAGAAATGCCATTCCGCGGGCAAAATGGTATAACACCTGCGCATAAGCCCAGTCGCCATTGGGGCCAACGCTGTCTTTCAGCAGTTCGTGCCATTTGCCAAGGCGCATCATCGTAAATACGGGCATCATGTACAGATATTGCGAATAAGTATCGCCTGCCGAAGGTTTTACCGCATTGCGGCAGCGTTGGGCCGCTTCCATCCCCCGCTCGTACATAGCCCCGTTAAAGGCACAAAGTGTTTCGACAGCGTAAAAATGAGAGTTTATTTTTGTGAGCTTTAAATTGGGCGCCAGGGCGGCATAAGTAACAATACATTTTGCTGCTTTTTCATTAACGTCAACACCCTGAAAATACAAACCATTGCGCTGATAAACATGACTGGCCATATGCACCATATGCCCGATACCGGGGAACAACCTTTTTAAAGCCCCTGCATTGGCCAGCGCGGCGCCGGGGTTACGCGAAGCCTCGGTTAAATGGATATAATAATGCAGCGCCGCCGGGTGCTCCGGATTGGTATTTAAAACGCCTTTACACAAGGTAACCAGTTCGGCTGTCCAGGGTTTATCGGTACCGTCGGGCGCCCAAAAATCCCAGGGGTGAATGAGCATTACCGCGTCGATATACAGCATCTTAAGGTCGGCATCGGTTGGGTAAGCCTGCATCAGTTTCTTCAGATCCTGTGCATAAGCTTCATTGTCGCTTGCGTTGGTGCCCCCCTGCGGGTAACGAAGGTTCATCGCCGCTATCAAGGCTTTTTCCTTTTCGGGGGCACTGCCGGCAACAGCGTTCATTTGTTTCAAAACAGCAGGCAAACCGGCGGGCGCAACATACGGCCCGCCTGCGTTATAGTAAGGGCCCTGGCTTAAAGCCTGCCCCCAGTAAGCCATGGCAGCCGAGGGGTCAAAGCGCGACGCTTCTTTGAACGACGCGAATGCCTCCTTCATGTGATAGCTGTAATACATAGTTAAGCCCTGGTTAAAATAAAACCGGGCGCTGTCATTATGGGCAGTTATGGCATAATTATGATGCCCCCAGCCGGGCAAGCGCTGTATAAATTTGCCGTTCCCCGCCGTATCTGCATCCTGCACTATACCCGATCCGCACATTACCGGGATTGCCGGTTTTGTTTTGCCCGATACTTTTAATTTTTTTCCCTGGAACGCAAACAAATAGGTAGCGAACAACACCACAGGGAACACAAATAACAGCGATACCTTTTTCATGTTCGACTTTTTAAAATGAGAAACCGGAATACAATTGGCTGGTTACGAAAACCTATACTAATATAAGGTATTATAGGCAGGAATGGATGAGGGAATTGATTTGGGCTGGATAGTATATTTTGTTGAGCTGAAGACAGATAAATGTAAATAAGAAGAAAGGGTGGAATCGTTTATTTAGGAACTCAGGGTTTTAATGAGATATTCAACCCCCTCCTGAAGCAGCTAATGGCGTTGCCTGCGGCCCGGGCTTTCCGCTGCAAATCCTCGCTTTGCCCCGATCACTAATGCCTGCCCAAGCTGTGGGTTTTCCGCTGCAATCCCTAACGTGGTAGGAAGTTTGGTCCCATCGCTGCTGCAAGCGTCCTCGTTTGTAGCCCGCGTTTAGGTTCAATGTAAAGACAGGGATTGACAGGTTGCACCAGAGGTGCAAAAGGTTTGTAGAAATCAAATAAACAGTGTTTTTAGTGTGCCAGAGGTACACAACTCCGGTGTTCCGTACCTCTGGCACGGTTGTGTTCGGTATAATATATTGCTACAACCGGTTCCCCCTCTGGGAATGTTCCATAACTTAATGACATTGCCTTGCGGTAGCGGTGAAATTTATATTATTCTTAAATCGTAACCCGTGGCGGTTATTAAAAATGACAGCATTCAACATAAAAACAAAGGACCGGCTTCACCGGTCCTCTGAATAGCATACCAAAGCAAAATTTACTTAAGCGTAAATTACATCCAGTGAAATAGGCACATTCAAGGCTTTGGAGATGATACAATTTGCTTTTGCACCTTCAGCAATTTCTTTAAACTGTTGCTCACTAAGGCCGTCAATAGCAGTGGCTTTCAAGTTTAAAATCATCGCTCCCGCAAGCGTCCTCGCTTGTGGCCCGCGTTCAGGTATACAATGTGAAAAGCCCTCTTACAACTTAGCATGGTGCCCACAAGCGAGGACGCTTGCGGGAGCGGGGGACGCATCACACGCGTCTCTACAAAAAACATTTATTTATTCGTTTTACAACACGCGAAACATTCATTACCGTTGGCTTTAATGTTGTGCAACAGCCACTAAAACCAACGGCAATGATTTTATTAGGATACATAAATAATTCGATTCAATTTTAACAGCTTCATAGCTTACCAGGCTGCTGATCACGGACTCACTCACCTTCCCGTTGATACATGAGTGTCGCGTATATCAATACCATGTATAGATAACTAAGTTGATTGCAATAGATTGGCGAGACTCAATAAGAACACACACACGCGTGCGTCAGCAAATGGATATTATTACACGGGTTCTCAATCCTATTTAAAACCCGAAACGGAATAGTTGCAGGTATTTAAACTACCTTTAGCAGATCTGTTGAAACCACCAAAGCCCTTCAATCAATTAATTGCGTGCATGATAGCTTATTTAAGCAGGCTTTGTTATATTTGACGACTTAATTAACTTAAACATATCATGAACCAAATCTTAAGTTTCGGAGCTGGCCGAAATCCGTCCCTTCTGCTCTCATTTAAAACATTAGCTTTAATAATTTTCTTCAGTACTTTTTCACTGGTAAGCAAAGCTCAAGTTGACACAATTATTTCCAATAACGCCAAAATAGCCTGCAACGTAAAAGAGATCACACCAGATGCAGTTAAGTATTCCTATCCCGGCGAAGACTTACTAAATTCCGTTTATAAAAACACCATACAAAAGATAGTTTTCAAAAGCGGCCGTGTCCAGACTTTTGCAGAAGCTACGTCGTATAAAACCATTAACGGCGTTATGGATTATGATAAAGTTGCTATTACTGCTGTTGAAAGCGAAGTTCGGGGCCTTTATAAACTAACCGATGTAAGTTCAAAAGCTAAAGGAACAACCGTATTCTCCAGCCAGGAAAGAGTAAAAGACAGAGCATATCATAAAATGAAGATTCAAGCGGCCATGTTTGGAGCGAACATCGTTTATCTTACAAATCAACGTACGGAAGGCAATAAATACGGAGGTTATTTTCAAAGCGGTTCTACAGCCGAAACAAATCTAACCGGCGTAGGCTACTCTAATGTTTTACCGGATTATGAAAAGTTTAAACAGCTGATCGGATCTAAAACAGATTTCATTGCTGTAAAAAAATATGAATTAGGCGCCAGTGATACAGATGTATCATTAGATGATATCGAAAAGCCTTTCACACTATCTAATGTTACATTCGATAGCGGAATTGTATTAGTAACTGCTCAATTGAAGGGTGAAAGTAATAACAATGTATTTCAATTAGCAAGCTTTACAGATAGCACGTTTAGCGTTGCTTACAAACACAAAGGAACCGCATATAACATCGAAATAAAAGTTAAGTAGTAATACAGTTTTCAAACGCCAGGCTTACCTCCGCCTGGCGTTTTCTGCATTTAATCAAAAAATTCCTTTTTCCTTACATAATAAAGGCACGTCATGTATGCCGCAACATACGAGTGCCTTATTGATTGATAAGAAATTATTATCATAAGCCAAACCCTCGCCGGCGCACACGTGTCGCGTGCGCCTCGCACGTTAAATTTACGTCATCACCAACTCACAATCTTTCATTTCCGATAATAGTTCAGCTATAAAAAAGACAATACGTCGGATAAGGACACGCTTCCGCCAGCCTAAGGATCGACTACTTTGCTTCTGCGAAGCTGGACGATGTGGTACAGTGCCTAAGCAGGATCATTATTTAGGCCGACAGGTCATCCCCGTTGAGTTCGGGCTTTGGCCTCCCCTTAAAAATAGCTTGCCTGCACCTGGTTCATCTAATTTAATGAAAACTAAACTGCCAATGTCAGAGCAAGGAAAATTTGAAATTTCAGCACAGGATGTTTGATCATTAGGCGCTGGGAAGGTCCGGTTCTATCCTTGATTCCTTCCTTTGCCCGTATATCTCCAAATGTTTAGTCGCCAATGCCGATATAACACCTGCCTTGTCGTTTTTGAGTGCCGCCGTCAATTCCTTTTTGATCTCGGTGTTATTTTCTGAGACTCCCCAAAGGGCCATTTCCATAATGATCGGGATAAGCCCGACACCCCTCTCCGTAAGACAATAGGCCACCCTCGGTTTACCGGGAACCGGGTATTTCATAATGAACCCTTCGTTTTCCAGCATTTTTAACCGATCTGTTAACACATTGGTCGCGATACCCTCAGCCGACTGAATGAACTCGCCAAAGGTATTTTTATTGTTAAGCAGAATGTCACGGATGATGAGCAGCGTCCATTTATCACCGAGAAAGTCAAGGCTGAAGCTGATCGGACAAGCCGAACGTTTCTTTATTTTTTTTATCATATCGTCGTAATCGTCAACAACCATTGCGCTTGCTGATCACAAGCGCAAATTTAAATATAAAACGGGCGATAAAAAAATCAACGAAGAAATTTGCACTTGCAAATAACAAGTAAATATATCTATATTTGCACTTGCAAAAAGCAACTACAAATGCACGTTTAGTTTCTTTAGACAAACAAAGCAAATAACTCTTATATGAACGACCTCTTGAAATTTACGATCGACGCCCATGGCGGCTTAGATAACTGGAAAAAATTTAAAAACATATCCGCGCACCTTAAGATTGGCGGTGTCACCTGGGCATTTAAGCAGGTACCGGGTATAATGGATGATATCAATGTCTTGTCAAGCACAACAAAGCAACATGTTTCTTTTTATCCTTTCTTAAAAGAAGATTGGCACAATACGTTTGAAGCACATAAAGTTGCCATCATCGACGACAATGACCTATTGGTTGATCAGCTTTATTTTCCGCGAAACAGTTTTAAGGGATATGTAACAGAAACCCCCTGGTCAAAACTCCAGGTAACTTATTTTAGCGGTTACGCAATGTGGACCTATTTAAATGCGCCATTTTGCCTTGCAGAGCCTGGGTATGAGGTAAAGGAACTGGAACCATGGACTGAAAATGGTGAGGTTTTAAGACGATTGCATGTTACCTTCCCCGAAGACATTGCTACTCATGGCAGGGAACAGGTATTATATATTGATGAAACAGGCCTTCTCAAGAGACATGATTACAATGTCGAGATCCTTAACAATGCGGCTTCCGTGCATTATGTGGCCGATTATACAGAAGTTCAAGGTATAAAGTTTCCAACAAGCAGGCATGTTTACAAGCGGAATGAAGATAATACCGCTTTGGTTCCTGCCCCGCTATTCATTTCCATTGAATTAAGTGATATAAAATTGAGTTAAGCATTGACCATGCTTTATAACATAAAGCCGGCATTTGCTGGCTTTACCTTTTTAAAACGATTTTTTTCTGATCGCGCTATGTTTACCATATACGAGGCGCAATTAAGATGGCCAGCTCCCGATCCCCCTCGCTGGCGCGTGTGGCCCGCATGCTATTCTACATCATCACAAAACTCACGATCTTTTATTCCGGCAAATGGTTTGAGCTTTCAGCTTAACCTTGTGCTTATTACGCCCCATTCACGCCTGTCGCTGCCCCGCAAGGGTGTCTGTGCCAATACCCTCAATAAAAACACGCGACACACATCGCCCTCAAAATGAAGCAATAAAAAATTTCCAGAAAAAATTGCGTAACTCAAAAGTTACCTATACATTTACGTAACTTTGAAGTTACCCATTTTAACAAGGCCTGTTAAATAACGAATTATTCAACTTAAAGATCAAAAAAATGACAACTACAGATTTCACAACAACCTTATTGGTAAACCACAGCCCTGAAGAAGTTTTTGATGCGTTAAAAAATGTCCGGGGATGGTGGTCAGGCCTGCATTCGGAAATATTTGAAGGCGAGTCGGAAAAACTTGGCGACGAGTTTTCATTCTTTGCCGGCGACGGGGCGCACTACACCAAACAAAAACTTGTTGAATTGGTCCCCAACAAGAAAATAGCCTGGCTGATTACCGATAGCAAGCTAACTTTTACACAAAACCAAACCGAGTGGACCGGCACCAAACTTTGCTTTGAAATTTTTGCAGAGGGCGATGCGACAAAAATTGTATTTACCCACGTTGGACTGGTACCAGAATTTGAATGTTATCACGCCTGCGCACCGGCATGGACACAATACATCCAGGAGCGGTTGCTGAACTGGATAAATACAGCTACGGCAAGCAAAACAATGTCAGCGGCGCAGTAATGCGTGATTTGGTATATCTGTTTTCATATCATTGGCTCGCACATGTGGCAAGCCAATGATATATTTTTTTATACAGTGAGTAAATTTCTACTTCTGTATTATGAAACCATCCACTCACCAGCATACTCAATAAACGCTTTATTTACAAAAGGAAAAACTGTAACGTTTGGAATATGGTTAACTTCCAGCAGGTACCTTTCGCCGTTTTTACCAATAATGTAATCAACGCCCACGGTTTGGAGATTAAAGTGTTTGGCTATAGCCGTGCTATCAAGCAATAGTTCCTGATCTATCTCCATTTCCCATGAACCTTCGTTATGGATTGATTTTAGCCAGGTGTCGCCTGTAAGCCTGATCTGCCAGTTTTTATCACCCACTATCATGATGCGTACAGCTTCGCCATCAATAAATTCTTCAATAACGGATGTTTCTGTACTTGTCCAGTCGCCGTTAAATTTATTTTTATCTTCACCACAATGCCATATGCCCCATTTGGCAACAACTTCTGTTTCTGAATTGTATTCCTGCTCGCCGATAACCATTCCGCGTTTGATGCCCGAAAATTTCGATACCGACAAGGCCCTTACCAAGCCGGGGATGCGTTGGCGCAGATCCATCATGCCAAGCGCATTAGGCAGACATGGCCCGTTCCACATGGCCAATAGCGTAATGAAATCGAGATCATCCTTGTAAATACCATGAAATATCACTTTGTTAACGAGCAAATACTTTCCTGGTATAGATGAACTTTCAACATATAGCTGCCCCTCAATAAGTTTCACCTGGGGTACCAGGTCATAATGCACCATCAGGTAGTTAAAATTTAAACTTTGTTTAAGTGCATTTACTTCGGCTTCTTCCAGGCCAATTACCAGGATGCGTATCTTGTCCATAGCATTACTTTTGTTTATTGAATATTTACTGATCGGCCATCATTCTGGCAGAGTCAATTACGGCTATATAAAACCAATCGTTTCACCCCACCCTAATTAAAGGTGACCTTGCTTATTTTGTGTACCCCGGAGTTCACTATATAAAGATTTCCGGTAGAATCAAAGGCAAGCCCCAAAGGACGATTGGTAGTGGCTGTTCCAAGAGCGCCGTTAACAATGCCATTTGTTGTGTTACCAGAAATAAGGGTTATCACCTGGCCTAATTTATTGAGCATCCTTATCCTGTAGAGATGGTTTTCAAAATCAGCATCGCTAAAAAATATATTACCTTCTGCGTCTGATACCAATGATTGAGGACCGAATATTTGTGCATTTGTTCCCTCGCCATCGGTAAGGCCAAATGCTCCATTACCTATAACAGTACTAACTTCGCCCTCGGGAGTAATTTTACGAATTCGGAAATGATCGGCATCAACTATATAAACATTACCTGTTGGATCGGCAGTTCCTCTGGTCATAACACCAAACCTCGCAGCACTTCCTTTCCCGTCAACATATCCCTGCTCTCCGGTTTTACCACCTGCAATAATTGTAGCAACTCCTGCGGGAGTGACCTTAAACACACAACCGCCACTGCTTAGATAATACAAATTCCCTGCCGCATTAATAGGTAAATCAATTGACTGAGAACCTAATTTTGCAACGGCTCCAGCACCATCTGCTAATCCGGTACTGGTAGCACTACCAGCTAAAACAGATACATTTTTTCCGGGCGATACTTTCAATATCGTGCCTGCAACTGGTATGTATAAATTGCCCTGTTCGTCGGCAGCGAAACCCGTGAAATTACTCACAGAAGTATTAGTGTAATATACCTCTTGCGCATCCGGTTTTATTTCATACACATTAGTACCGTCGGCACCAAACATACGTCCTGTGCCATCAAACTTAATTTGATCAATATTTATAGCTCCAAGAGATGTAAAATCAGTCATTGCTCCTGTTGTAACGGTAAAACCTGTAGCCGACGCCGCCTTTTTTCCGTTACTAAGTAATTCTATTTTACCGGTGGCTGCCGTTGCGGGTACCGTTGCCACAATTTGAGTTGCTGTTACCGAATTAATTTTGGCAGTAACACCGTTAAACGTAACCGTGTTGTTAGCTATAGTAGTGTTAAAGTTTGTTCCTGTTATAGTTACCACGGTATTGGGTAAGCCCTTGGCAGGAGCAAATGCTGTTATGGTAACCGGCAATTCGGGATTAATGGGTGGCTTGGGTTGCGATTTTGAACAGGAGATGAGCAAAATTGAAAAAGCGGATATAACAACGAGGTTTGAAATTGCCTTTACAGGATAAAAATTGCGCATATATAGTTTAGATTGGTTTAGGAAACAAATGTAGCTATTTATCGCCGGAAATAAGGACAGTCAGATAAGTGTCGCGCATAATTGAAATTATTAAGACTGACACCATCCTGTCAGTGTTCCACTTTAAAAGCACCAACCAGTAACGCGTTGATTATCAAAACACATCACTGGTTGAAGTTTAGCGATAGTACAAATCGTCCTAAAATAAGTTAAGCCTTCAACTTAACCGGCGTTGTTGATCTATGTATACGACAACATTGTGAGTACCAATAACTGATCCCGATGGGAGAAGCTACATTAGTTTATTATATATTTGAGAAACAAATAACCTTATGACAATAAAGTTAGGCGACTTCTTCCCTAAGAAATCAGTAGATGAGCCTGCATTGGAACTTGACGACCCAAGATGGTCAACCTTAGAAGGCGGTTACAGAGGAACATTATATGATGCTTCAATAGCCTTGAAGAAACTTGAACTTGCAGACAATAAACAAACTGTTAACCAAATCTATCAAGAACTATGGAACGAGCTACACCATCAGGGAGACGTTGGTTTAGCCTCATATTATTCAGTTCCTCATTTAGTTCGAATATCATTACAAAAACAGATTGTGGATTATAATATCCTTGGCCTTGTTTCCGTCATTGAAATACAAAGGCACAAGGACAATCCACTTTTACCTACTAAATTAAAGCCAAATTATAAGAAAGCTATTGAAGATTTGGCAGAGCTTGCAAAACTTGCTATGAGCCAATATTGGGATTTAGATTTAGCAACAACAGCATTAACAGCAATTGCGTTAGCTAAAGGGCAAGTAAAATTAGCAAATGCTATTCTGAACATGGATAGTGAAGATACTATAGCTGAGTTCCTTGAATCCTATAGTTAGCCATTTGCTGATATATTCCCTGATACAATGAAGAAAAAACTTTGTGGCTTAGAATTTAATATAGAGAATATAGAGCAGATCATTAACATGGGCGGCCCATGGATTTGCTCTATATACCTCGAAAACCATTTAATTTCAGACCATTGTGTTATCGACAATATTTTAGAACATCCTTCCTTTGAAAGAGTTTATTTCGTTAAATATCACCGTACCTCAAAATGGAAAACAGATAACTTCTTTACTTTGAATTACTTTTCGGTTAATGATAATAAGATCTATCAATCAAAACGAAGATTTGAAATGCTCTATCTTAAAAAAATTTTGAATCAGGAAAGCATCGAGATATTCTATGCATTTCATGACAAAAACCAAGATAGAAGAGATGTTTTCGCAGTCTCTGAACAACAATTTGATATAATATCAGAATATTTGAAATGACCTTAGCTTTTCTGAAAGCTTACAACCAATGTCAGTGTTCAATTTTTCAAAAACAGGGTGTTCAACATTTTACGAGCCAAAATTACAACTAACTGACTATCAACACCAACCTGTTCAAAACAGCGAATAGATGATTTTACAGAATTTATAAACAACTGATTATCAACAACAATCAGATTACAAAAAACAACAAGTGTTCACACCTTAAAAAATTGAACACCTGCCAATCAATCCCTAATCTCTAATCACTAATACCAAACTACTCCATCATCAACCTGCGGATCAGCTCCGCACTTTGCGCTTTGCCCTCTTCAAGCCGGTGGCTAAAGAATGCCTGCGTATCGTTAAAGTGTTTCTTATATCCCTCCATATCCCCATATCCAATAATAGCCGACCATTCCCTCACCGCCGAGTGAAACTCCAGGTCATCGCCGCGGATGGTTTTATCGTACAGGGCTGTTTCCAGTGATTCTTCCAGCAGCTCTTCGTTCTTAAACAGGTATTCGGCAATACCCAAGCGCAGACGGAAGGGCGGGGTTTGGCAAATGAGGTTATCATAGGGATTAACGCCGAGGTGGTACCAGGCATCAACCATGCTCAGGATACTGAGGTGCGAGTTTGGCTTTTGATGATCGGCATGCTGTGACAGCGAGAACTCCTTCATCACCGTATCATTGAGCATAATAGGCTTGCGGCTTTCGTGAAAAACAAAGTCACGCGCGCGGTAAAGGCGCTGCTTAAACGCATCGGCTTCTTCCTTGATCATCAGCTTAAACAACTCCGACTCCGATTCGGCATAGCGCTTCACCTGCTGGCGGGCATACGGGTTGAGGATAGCAAGCCCGGCATAAACGTGGGCCTTATAGCTGAAGATGCGGAGGGTGGTCAGGATCTTCACATTATCTATCCCCCCAATATATGAAGCGTTTTCCCAGGGGAAAAACCCGGCCGATTTCCAGGCTGTGCCCATGCTCTCAAAACCAACGTGGGTAACGGCCTGGGTATCGGCTACGATGCGGTCGTGCTCGTGGTAGTCGGCAATTTCAACTATATTGCTGCCAATGGCCGTAAACAGGTCGTACATGCGCTGGTAGGCATCGGGCGTTGAGCGGTGCGGGATCAGGATGAGGGTTTGCCCGGCGGGTTCAAACCCCGGGCCGTGCATGCCATGAAAAGTAACTATCTGGGCATCGGCAGGCAGGTGCTTTTCAAAGGTGGCAATCTCCGGGGACTTAACCGAAGTTTGCCCGGCCACTATAGCGCCGTACTTGGTTGAAGGGCCATACTCGGCAACCACACGCTCCATGCTATCGGCCTCAACCGAATAGATGATCAGGTCGTTGATGCGGGCAACGTCGCTGCCGTGATCCATAACGGTGATGCCGTGGGGCTTAAGCTCTTCTTCAAGCTTTTCACGGTTGGCAGGCAGGTCGCAGCCCGAAACGGTGTAACCGGCCTTTGCGAAAGCCTTTGCGTACAGGCGGCCCATGTCGCCTAACCCAATAATACCTATATTCATGCCGCTAATATAACTATGAGTAGGTTAATTACGTACGAAAGCTTATTTTAGCCTCAAAAACGCAGGGTGTATATAATAAAAACCGTAAACATCCTGTTTTGTTAATAGCATATACCTAATTTTACATTTGATGAACAAGCATTTACTACTTACGATAACGGTTTTAATAGCGATGATAACGGGCAGTGTTGCGGCAACTTTTGCACAGGACAGCACCAGGAAGAAAACCGCTGCCTTAAAGCCTAATGCTATTCCGCCCATTGTAAGATCGAGCCCGGCAGCGCTTAAAAATCCGGCTGTAACATCGCAACAACCTACTAAATCTGCTTATACCCTGCCCAAAATCAGTGCTGCTGCCGATTCGGCCCTGCAAAAAGATAAAAGCCTTAATGGCCAGTACAAATACCTGCTCAGCAAACTATACCACTATCAGCAGCCGCTGGTTGCCGCCCTGTGGAAAAACATGAAGGATACCCTGAACACCGAGCGCCGCCAGCTTAAAGAGGCCCGGGCCAAACTTGCCGAACAGGGTAAAAATGTTGAAAGCCTTAAATCTGACGCAAGCAATAAGGAACAAGCCCTCAACGAATCAAACGCCAAACGCGATGAGATAAGCCTATTAGGCATTCCGTTTACCAAAGCAACATACAACCTGGTAATGTGGGGACTGGTTATTGTATTTGGGGTAGTTGCCGTTATCGTGATAGCCCGCTCGGGTGCACACAGCCGCGAAGCTAAATACCGCATCAAGCTTTACGAAGAGCTTGACGAAGAATACAAAGCCTATAAAGCTAAAGCCAACGAAAAAGAAAAGAAGCTTGCCCGCGAACTTCAAACCGAACGCAATAAGCTTGATGAGCTGTTAGGCAGAGGATAATTTTTTTGATTTCAGAATTACACATACTTCATGTCATTGCGAAGCGTGGCAATCGCATACGCCTTGCTGCGAGATTGCCGCGTCGCGCCATACACACAGGCAGCCCCGCTCCTCGCAATGACATAATTTTATAAACATCATGCCCAATACCAACCTGCTTTCTCTCATAACTCAATTACGTTCCGTTGCCGATACAGGTCTGCTATACGCCAAAAACGAATACGATATTGAACGTTACCAGGAACTGCAACACCTGAGCACTAAAATGTTTGATGAGGTAAGCGGCTATGGTGCAGAGACCATCAATATGCTATTTCCCCAGGCAACGGATTACCCTACTGCCAAAGTTGACTTGCGTGGCATCCTGCTTTCGCCGGATAATAAGATCCTGCTGGCTAAAGAGAGCGGGGATGGAAAATGGTCGTTACCCGGTGGATGGGGCGATATAGGCTATACACCTAAGGAAACCATAGTAAAAGAGTTTTGGGAGGAAACCGGTTTCCAGGTTACCGCCGACAGGCTGCTGGCCGTATTTGATAAAAAAATGCACCCGCACCCGCCACAGCCTTTTTATGTGTATAAAATGGTTTTCTACTGTAAAGCCATAACCACAGAAATTAATAAAGGCTTTGATGTGCTGGATGTTCAGTATTTTGACATCAACAATCTGCCCCCACTATCGGAAGACCGGATCCTGAAAAGCCAAATCGAACTGCTCTATCAAAAGATCATTACTAACGATATCAGCGTTTGGGCAGATTGATTAATGCTAACTGCGCCAACTCATATCTAACCCAAACTGCTACTGCAACTGTCGCTGCTACTAAAAAAACTACTCTTTCAAATCAGGCAGCGTACGTTTATCAGCCGGTAGTGCCAGATACTTCTTGTACGAATCATTGATATAAACCGCCAGCGACGGACCACTGTTACTTTTGATGAACGCGTATGACGGCCTGTAAAGCGTCATGAAATTTTCAAGCTCCCGGCCACGCAACGGAATAATGCTTTGCACGTAGTTCATGGTAAACACTTCGTCTACATGGCGCTCTTCTTCTTCGTGCTTAAAATATTTTTTTAAACGACGGGCGTCTTTTGCTTCCTTGCTAAACCATGAGGTTGGGGACAGGGGATAAATTTTACTCCGGGTGTATACCTCGGGATATTCTTTATGAGCATCAAAAGTTTCGCGTTTGGCGTTGATGTTAACCTGCTTTAAAGCTATGGTTTGAGCAACCAATTCTATTTTTTTGTTGGTAAAATCGGTAACATATAAGGTATCCGATACATAACCCGGAGAACTGAAAATAAGCGTATGCCCTGTTTCGGTACGGATACTGAAATTACCTTTGCTGTCGGTAATGGTCATCTGCCGGTTTTGGTTATCGCGCACAAAAACATCCCCCATTTTATTGTTTTTACCAAACTCAAAAACAGTGCCTTTTACAACGGTTTGGGCATTTACGGTGCAGGCTAAAAACAGTAATGCGAATAATACAAGGTATCGGTATTTCATAGTAGATTATTTGTGCTGTAAATTAAACTTATTTTTTGTACCAAAGGTTTTCAATTTAACACTTTTTAACCCCACCCTTGTCTTAAATGACAAAACCCTGAACCAGCATTACCATATGGTGCAAAAAAAACGCTCCATCAAATTGATGGAGCGGATGGCAAGTCATTATTGTTGTATTATGTCCCGGTATCGTTTTACTCAGGATTTAGGTTAATATCGGTTAACTTTAAAATCAGAGATCCCACCACTCATATGGATCAGGATCCTGTTTTTTGCGGCATCAAAGCCATCGGTTTCGTAGTCGTTATCACTCTTTTTACTAAAGCCCTCAAACTCATTTGATGAGAGGCCGGTATTGGAGGTGATACGGCATGCAGCGCCCTTTGGTACCCTTATAGTAACCTCCGACGCGCCGGTTGAAACCTCTATATTAGTATTGGCAAGAGGGGCTCCAAGCTTAACATCAAACGAGGCTGCACCGCCCTTTAAAGATAAGCTTTTTATTTTAAATTTTGAAAGATCAAAATTTAAATCTGTTGCACCTGTAGTTACGTCAATATCCCAAACCGGATTGGTGTTTAATTTGATGTCGGCCTTATTGTTTTTGCGGTCGTCGGAGTCAAAATGAAAACCTTTATTATTTTTCAAATTAAGGTTAAGCACATATACCGAATCATCCTTACTATGGTTAAAGGTATACTTACCGTAAAGTTCCTGCGTTTGGGCATTGAACAAATCGGCAGTGCTGTCGCTTAAATTATATATGGTACCGCCGCCGCTGATGTTAAGGCGGGCATGTTTAATATCCGCAGTATACTCCTGTTTAAAAGTTTTATCGCCGCCTATTTTAACCACGCCCTGATCGGTGTTGGTAGTATCGGTGTCGTCGTCATCGTCATTGTTATAATCATCGCTGTGGAAGGTCCATGCATTTGGCCAAAAATGGTAGCGTTTGCCAAAGTTGCCAAATACCAGCAATGCAAAGCAGCCTACTACAACCGCCAGCTTGAGAATAGTAGCCAATGGCGACCGGTTGCCTGCAAATACCAGGCTGATACCCCCCATTATTAAAAATATAGGCCATAGATACAGGAGGTTCATCCAGTCGAAATTTATTACGTGGAAGTTATCCAGCAGGAATACCACTCCCAACAATACCAGGATCGCGCCCGGAACAAGTTTATCGCTTCTCATAATATTATATAGTTGGAGGTGTATCTTTTGTTTCAGTTTCTTCTTTTGCAGGTTCGGCTTCCGGAGCGTCTGTTACCTCGTTAGCATGCCAGTTTTGTTTTTCCCATGGCTGTTTTTTTACTCCTGAAATTATCAGGGCAATACCGGCGCCTACCAGCATTACGGGCCAAAGGCTTTCAAAATCCCAGTCGGGCATCAGGTCAAGCTCGTTAAGCAGAAATATCGACCCCAAAAAGATCATCGCCACGCCAAATATTAACCCAACTGTTGAAGCCTGCTTTTTAGGAGGATTTACAAATGGCGGAGGATTAAAAGGCCGGCCGGCAAATTTCGGGTCGTAAAATGGTCCTGATTGTGGAGCACCTGTAAACGGGTTATCCTGCGGAGGTACCCTGTAATCAACGCCGGGGGTAAAGTCAAAGCCTTTCTTGGGCAATACTATCCATAGTACTATATATATAGGTAAGCTAAAGCCTTTTAAAATAAGGGTTACCAAAAATATCGCCCTGATAACTGCCACGTCCGTGCCAAAGTGCTCGGCAAGGCCCGCGCAAACACCGCCTATTACCTTTCGGTGTTCATCGCGATGAAGTTTCTTTTCCATAATTTATGTTCGTTTATGTTTTAAGTTGATTTATCATAACTGGCCCGGCGCAGGTTTGATGATGATTTCGTCGACATTGGCGCCGGGGCTCATCCTGTAAATATTGATGATTGCCGATGCTATGTCTTCGGGCAGCACCATGGTATTTGGGTCAACCACCGCGCCTTTCCATGAATCCGTTAACGTTGATCCCGGAATTACGGCCGTAACTTTTACACCATGCTCCTGCATCTCGAGCCTCATTACTCTTGTTAGACCTAACAACGCATACTTTGTTACACTGTAACTACCCGCTTGTGGCACCGGGTTTATAGCGGCTACCGAACATATATTAAAAAAGTGGCCTTTATGCGCCTTTGCCATGGTTTTACCAAAATAACGGTACAACTCATAGGCCGGCATCAGGTTGGTATTCATCTGTACCTGAAGGGTATCCTCGTTATCATCCAATATACTTGCGGGGATGAACGTGCCCAGGTTATTTACTACAACATCAATAAAACCAAATTCTGCTTCTGCTGCAGCTGCAAATTTCAGCAGTTCGGCTTTATTACTGCCATCGGCCTTCATAGCAAAAACCTTTACCTCGGCATCAAATTGTTCAAGCTCATCTTTAAAATTCAATAATTCCTGCTCGTTCCGCGAACAAATTGCCACGTTTAATCCTTCATTAGCAAAAGCAATTGCAATTGAGCGGCCCATGCCTTTAGTTGAACCGGTGATGAGTACGTTTTTCATATTGTTTAAATTAATTTTTATAGTTAGTGAAGCTTTATGCCCGCAATTTACGTAAGCAGAGTAATTGAAACGCTTATAAAATTGAATTTAAATGACTGGTTTTAACACCTGACCATTTAGGCTTAAAGGTAAAAAGCGTATTTTTAACCGATTTTTTATGCATCTACATGTTTCATAGCTTAGGAAAATATATACTCTTACTGCGTTTAAGTTTCAGGAAACCCGAAAAATTCAGTGTATACTGGGCCGAGATCATGCGTGAGATGGTTTCGGTGGGTATTGGCTCTTTAGGCATTGTTGCTATTATTTCGCTTTTTATTGGCGCGGTAGCTACCATCCAAACGGCTTTCCAGCTTATCAGCGATTTTATCCCCAAAACAGTGGTAGGAGGTATTACCCGCGATTCAACTATCCTGGAGTTTAGCCCAACCATATCGGCACTGGTATTGGCCGGCCGTGTAGGCTCGGCCATGGCATCGCAAATTGGCACAATGCGCGTTACCGAACAGATAGATGCCCTGGAAATTATGGGTGTAAACGCCCCTGGTTATTTGATATCGCCTAAAATCATTTCCGGTGTTACCATGATCCCCTTACTGGTTATTGTTTCTGTAGGTTTAGGATTAACCGGCGGCTATATTGCCTGCTGGGCATCAAATGATGTATCAACCAATGATTATTTGAGAGGCCTGACCGACGGATTTAACCCGGTTATTGTCACTGTTTGCGCCGTTAAAGCGATATCATTCGGCTTCGTAATTACCTCCATATGTTCATACCAGGGCTTTTATGTTAACGGCGGATCACTTGAGGTTGGCCAATCTGCAACACGCGGAGTGGTGTGGAGCTGTATCATGATCCTGTTTTGTGACCTTATCATTTCACGCCTGTTACTATGATCGAAATACAAGACGTATATAAAAGCTTCGGCGAAAACGAAGTACTGAAGGGCATCACTGCAATTTTCCATCCCGGAAAAAACAACCTGATCATCGGTGGGTCTGGTTCTGGTAAAACCACTTTGCTTAAATGCATTGTTGGGCTGCATGAACCTACTAAGGGCGATGTGATTTTTGATGGCGAGAATTTTACCAATATGAATTTTGAGCAACGCGTGCCTATCCGTACTCAAATAGGGATGCTTTTTCAGAACTCGGCCCTTTTTGACTCCATGACGGTTGAGCAAAACATTATGTTTCCGCTTAACCTGTTCACCGATCAATCAAAAAGCGAAAAACTTGACCGCGCCAACTTTTGTCTCGAAAGGGTTAACCTTGCCGGCAAAAACAAATTATATCCATCCGAACTATCAGGAGGTATGAAAAAACGTGTGGGTATCGCCCGCGCCATTTCCATGCAACCTAAATATTTGTTTGTTGACGAACCTAACTCGGGTCTTGATCCGGTAACATCTATCCTGATAGATGAACTGATTGCCGAACTTACAGCAGAGTACAGCATTACTACTGTAGTGGTAACCCACGATATGAACTCGGTAATGGGTATTGGCGATCACATCATTTTCCTTCACCAGGGTAAAAAATGGTGGGAAGGATCGAATAAGGAGATAGCCAAAACCGACAACAAAGAGCTCAACGAATTTGTATTTGCCAGTCCGTTTATGCGGGCAGCGAAGGCTACGCTATAGCGAGTCAGAAGTGGGAGGTCCGAAAGTCCGAAAGAAAGCATTTTTGTGTGAAAATTGAGAGATCGAAAGTCCGTAGGAAAAACCTTAGATTTGCGCAATTAAATTAATTAACGCAAGATTTCCGGCAATAGACTTCTCTATCTTTCGGACATCCGACTTACGGACTTTCGGACTTCAAAAAAATGATCCAATTACTTACCCCAACGCACTGGAAAGATTACGAACTGATTGATTGCGGCGACTTTGAAAAGCTGGAACGTTTTGGGAATATCATACTCATCCGTCCCGAACCGCAGGCGGTTTGGAACAAAACCCTGCCCGCTTCAGAGTGGCAGCGTCTACACCATATCAAGTTTAAAGGCCGTTCGGCAACATCAGGCGAGTGGTTGAAAAAAGATCCTAAAACTCCCGACCGCTGGCATATCGAATATAAAAACAAGGAAGCCGCCATTAAATTCAGGCTGGGCCTTACCTCGTTTAAACATGTTGGTATCTTCCCGGAACAGGCTGTAAACTGGGATTACATTAGCCAAAACGTTAAACGCTTCAAAACGCCAGATCCTAAAGTACTTAACCTGTTTGCCTATACCGGCGGTGCTTCATTAATTGCGCGCGCCGCAGGTGCCGATACCACTCACGTTGACTCCATTAAACAAGTAGTTACCTGGGCCAATGAAAACCAGGAAATTTCAGGACTTAAAGATATACGCTGGGTTGTTGAGGATGCTCTGAAGTTTGTTAAACGCGAATTGAAACGCAGTAAAAAATACAATGGCATCATTCTCGATCCGCCAGCTTACGGCAATGGGCCAAACGGCGAAAAATGGAAACTGGAAGATAATATCACCGAAATGATGCGTGATGTAACCCAACTGCTCGACCCTGAAGAGCATTTCCTGATCCTGAACACTTACTCTCTTGGATTTTCATCTGTAATAGTTGAAAACCTCATTAAAAGCTCGTTCCCGCAGGTGCAAAACCTCGAAATTGGCGAGCTTTACCTGCAGGCCACAGCCGGGTCAAAACTACCTTTAGGGGTTTTTGGAAAGTTTCATAAAATTAAAAGTAATTAATTTCCAATATCTATCTTTGGCGGCGACCAAACCAACACAATTGCTGCTTTATAAGTAGCTGGAAATTAAATTAATTAAACACGCCTTACATACACCTGCATTATATTGAAAGTTAAAACAATGAAATTAAAAACGCTTGTACTATCCGCTACATTTGTGGCATCGGCAGCTTTGCTTTTAAACAGCTGCTCACAAAACGGCAGCAATGCCAAAACCGACGGTAAAAAAACCGCAGCTGCAGTTAAAGGTGATTCGGCCCAGGCTGAAACAGCAGATACCTTAAGCGTTAAAAAATCCACCTACCCTCCTATTGATAAAAAGCTGTACGATTCGTTGATGAAATTCAACGCGCATGGTGATACTACAGGCAGGTGGCCAGTAAAAAATACGCCTTATCCAATTGGTGGAGCTATTTTACCATTCAAACGTGTAGTTGCTTATTACGGTAACCTATACTCAAAAAGAATGGGCATTTTGGGCGAATTGCCGCCAAAAGAAATGCTTGCCAAATTAAAAGGCGAAGTAAAACACTGGGAAAAGGCAGATCCTAAAACTCCTGTTCAACCTGCGTTGCATTACATTGCCGTTGTAGCCCAGGGCGATGGCGGTAAAGACGGCAAATTCCGTTATCGTATGCCATTTAAACAGATCGACAGTGTATTGGTACTGGCTAAAAAAGCCCATGCTATTGTATTTTTAGATGTACAGGTAGCTTTAAGCAACATCCGCGCGGAATTACCACTACTTGAAAAATACCTGGAATTGCCACAAGTACATTTTGGTATGGACCCTGAGTTTTCAATGAAAGACGGAACTCACCCAGGTAAAAAGATTGGCACTTATGATGCCGATGACATCAACTACGTATCAGACTATCTTGCCAAAATTGTTAAGAAAAATGGACTGCCGCCAAAAATCCTGATAGTTCACCGCTTTACTAAAAAGATGGTGACCAATTATAAGAGTATCAAATTGCACCCGGAAATTCAACTGGTAATGAACATGGATGGCTGGGGCGAACCTGACCTAAAAACCGGCACTTACCGCTACTTCATTAACCAGGAGCCGGTACAGTTTACAGGCTTTAAATTGTTTTACAAAAACGATATCAAAAAACCACCTCACCACATGTTAACCCCTGAGGAGGTTTTATCAAGATACAAACCATACCCGATTTATATCCAGTATCAATAAGTTGGAAGTCTTAAGTCGAGAGTCTAAGTAGGAAGTTAAAAGTCCTGAGTAGTAATAATATATTATTTACTCAGGGCTTTTGCATTTAAAGCCATATACTTGAAAAATCAATTTTTGACTTAGAACTCCGAACTTAAGACTTAGAACTATGTTTAAATGGGGCATTATTGGATGCGGGCGTATTGCACACAGATTTATGCAGGGTTTCGCAGTTGTTGATGGCGTTGAACTTGCAGCATCCTATTCGCGTAGAGCTGAAACTGTTGATGCCTTTGTTGCACAATATGGTGGTATAGCTTGTAGAAGTATCGATGAATTACTCGCCAGTGATATCGATGCAGTTTATATAGCTACGCTGCCTGACAGCCATGCCGCCTATAGCATTGCCGCGCTTAAAGCAGGTAAACATGTGCTTTGCGAAAAACCGGTTACCGTAAACCTTGCCGAGTTGGATAATGTACTTGCCGTTGCCAAACATACCGGCTTGCTTTTTATGGAAGGAATGAAACCGCCCTTCTACCCTTTATACAGTAAATTAAAAGAATATATTACTGATGACCCTATAGGTCCTGTTGGCTATATACGCGCCGGATCGGCCGTGGCCGATTGTCCGCCCGATCATCCAAATTACAATCTTGAACTTGTCGGTGGTAGCCTCATGGGGATTGCCATTTACGAAGCCTTTTTGGCACTCGACTGGCTCGGCCCCATGCAGGACATCCAAACCATGGGCAGGTTTGGTGAAACCGGGATTGATATGTTTGCTATATTCCAGACCCTGCATCAAAATGGGTACGCGCAATTGTATTGTGGTTTTGATATGCATGGCAAAGGAGATGCACTGATAGTAGGAACATTAGGACACATCACCATCCACAAAAACTGGTGGAACCCGGCAAAGGCCACTATTAGTTATCTTGATGGCCGTACCATAGAACTGGATGAACCATTTACCGCCGGAGGGCTTAACTATGAGATCATCCATTTTTGTGAACTTATAAAACAAGGCAAAACCGAAAGCTTGGTACTGCCTCATGATCTATCCAGGCAGATGATTGCCATGATAGATCAGGCAAGGGAGCAAATAGGGTTAAAGTATCCGGTGGAAAAGTAGAATCTATAATAAACTTTGCTGGCGCAAGTTTTGTGCGATAGCCGGAGCACGGCTAACTTGTGCCTTCTACGTCATGCAAAGGGACAAAGCAGGAAAAGCACAAGTCAGCCACCCACATACCCAGGGCTCAAGACTTTCGCTAAAAATACTCCATAATAAATCCGAAATTCTATTTACAGTTTAGCTGAGTTTAGCACCGGGTTTTGGCTTGCGTTTACCTGGTAGGTGTAGATAGCATTTTGCTCATCAACTTCAACTATGCGATAGCCTTTGTAGTCAGTACCCCAGTCACCGCCTATATGCGAATCAAAAAAATGTGGGAGTTTATCGGTATAACGTACGCCATCTAACAAATGATCATGCCCATGAAAAACAGCTTTAACGTTGGGATAAGCATGCAGCAATTGGATAGTTTCAGGGCAATCGACAAATACATCATTCTTAACCCATTTGGTAGGCGGGATGTGCAGTATCACAAAAACTATCTTTTTATCTGCAAGTTTGTCTAATGAAGCTTTCAGAAAAGCATTATTGGGGCATGTATAAACGCCTTTTGTATCAGCGGTGTGAGCCAGTACAAAACCTATATCGCCAAACTCTACCGTGTATTTATCCTCATAACCAAAAGCGTTCTTCCAAACCGTGGCATCCGCAAAATCATGATTGCCGGGGATGGTATGATAAGGAACATTTAATTTATCAAGGTATTTAGTTTTGATCTCAGGGAGCAAGTCGGGGCGGTTGTGTACCAGGTCGCCGTTAACAATCACAAAATCAAGGTGGTTTTTGCTATGATCTTCGTTAAGCCATTTAACCATGTTGCCGGTGTGCAACGTAAAATCCGTTTTCGGCTGTCCGTAATGAATGTCAGAGGCTAAAGCAAACCTTAATTTTAGTTTGGCTTTGGTGGCACGGCTATACCGGTTATTTTCAGTGGCAAAACTATTGACAGCAGGTAAAAGACTTAAAGCGGCTACACCAGTTAAGGCAGTGCCAAAAAATTCGCGGCGCGAGGTCATAGGTAATTATTTTATGACAAAGGTAGGCTTGGGGTGTTAAATGAAAGTTAAAAAAACACCTAATTTGACTTGTCCTGATATAAACCGTATGAAGCTTACTCCAGTTTTAACGGCGGACCCACTATTTGCATATCATGGTCGTTAAAAATTTTGGCGAGTTCCTGTTTTGTTGGTTCATGATCCAATGCTTGCATTGTTACAAAAAAATCTTCAAGCTTACCAGCAGGTTGAAACGTAACCGTCATTTTTCCTTTTTCAGATACTTGTGTCCATGCATGTGGTACATTTCGGGGTAAAAAAACACTATCGCCTGTACTCAAATGGAACTTATCTTCACCAACCTGGAAGTAGTAGGCGCCATCTAAAACATAAAATATCTCGTCTTGCAAGGGATGCACATGCAATGGAGTACCCCGGCCTTGCGATAAACTTGTTTGTTCAAAAATAGCCAGGTCTCCGTCGGTATCACTGCCAGATACTTTCACATCCATTATATTTGAATTGACCCCTTTTAATTTAATATGCCCATGTATGCGGCCCTCTCCCGCACCTATTTTAAATCCTTTGTTTACCCGCATAAATCTCTTTACATCTATAGAAAAGGACGTTAAAGGCATTGCAGCAAAAGCTAACATGGCAGTAATGAAATTATTTCTTTTCATGGCAAAGCGGTTTTACATTGGTTTATAAAAAGAAACCCGTTAATATCTTACCTAATTGATATAAAAGTAGTTATAATTATTCAGTTACGCTAATCCTACGTATTCTTACGTAATCGGGGTACCGTTTTAGTTGATATATATATTCCGAGGGCTTTAATATTGCCTGCAACCTTTACCGGTTAGATGGGCATACCGAAAGGTCGCGGCGCGAGGTCATAGGATATTATTTCATTTGCAAACGTTGCTCTGTTATGGTAAATGACAGTTAAGAAACTATCTGAATCAGAATTTTCAAAATGCTTGAATTTTCAGAATTAAACACATCACATTCCGGACATTCTTAAATTCTGAAAATTCTGATTCAGACAATTTACCTCAACCCCTTTTCTTTTAAAAACTTCACCAAAGCGGCAGGATGGTCTGTTTGTAAACCTTTTAAACCTGCTACAAGGGCTTTGTTCCAATCCGCAGGGCCTTCACCTACACTTTGGATATCAGGCCAAACCGGGATGTGGTATTCTCCGGCCAAGGCCACCATATCAGCAGTGTATTGGTTATAAGATCCGTCAAGAATATCGGGGTGATACTGATCAATGAAGCTTTTTATGCCGGCAGTATTTTTAACACTATCGGGCAGGCTCAGCATCAGCGGCATTTTGGGGGCAGCTTTTCGCCAGCCTGTAAACTGAGCCGCGCTGTTGATATAAACCAATATCTGTTTTTCCATGCCATATTCTTTGATCGTTTGGTAAGCCTGTTCGGGGTCTGCAGCCTTAAAATCAAGGTAGATCCCTATCCGGTTTTTACACAATTGCAGGATCTGCTTAAAGGTTGGGATCCGAAATACCTCTTTGCTTGCAGTGTCCTTGCTTTTTACCTTTAACTGCAATAGCTCCGCAAGTGTAAAATCCTTCAGTTGGCCTTTGCCATCAGTCATGCGGTTAATGCTGCCATCATGCATGCTTACCAGCTCGCCATCTTTGGTGGTACGCAGGTCTATCTCTACATAATCCGCCTCATTTTTTATTGCCCCCTTATACGCTTCAAGCGTGTTCTCCGGATAAATGACGTGATCGCCGCGGTGGGCAGCGACTATAAACTTATGCCTTGAAACAGGAGCCGGGTTGGCCTGCCACCCATCACCGGGTAGCAGCCATAGTAAACCCAAAATTGTTAATAGTTGAAAACGCATCGTTATTTATTTTTTACCTGTAACACTACTTATCGCATCCCCCACCTCATGACCTGCCGCGGCTTTAAAATTAAAGCCCAATAAATTGGCTATGGTTTGAGCCAGCTGCTTATGATAAGTTGTTTCACCTTGTTTCATTTCGCCCGAGGCAGGCGTATCCGGACCGATAACTGCAAACCAGGTTTGCTCTGAATGCAACACGTCCGACCCATGGTCATGCCATTTCTTCATCGGCTCATCTCCCCTGCCGTGGTCGCAGGTAATGATCAGGGTAGTTTTGTTTTTATAAGCAGGCTCTGACTGGATATAATCCCAAAGTTGTTTTATAAAGCCATCTTCCTGTTTAATACGGTCAAGGTAAAACTTATAATTGCCTGCATGGGCCATATCATCCGGTTCATCAAACGATATATATAATGCCCGCGGCTTGTATTGCATCATATAGTTTTTGGCAAACTCAAATGTCAGGAAGTCGATGCGGGTTGAATCGCTGATATAACGCGGTGCTTCCAATTGCAGTTCATTCAAGTATTTCAGGCGGTCGTTCATACCAGGAACATCCAGAGGCATAAAACCGGCGTTAACTAAAATACCGGCACGTTTCGGGCTTAAGATCTGCGAAAAACGTTCCCACGATGCAAATGCGGCTACCTTGTTTTCAAAACCTTTTTGCTTATTCAGAAATTCAAGCAGGTTCATGTTGGGGTTATAGATCCCATCGTTGGTGTTCATCCGCTTATCGGGGAAACCGGTAAATATTTCATTGTATCCCGGGTATGAAAAATGATACGGGTTGGCTACTTCATCCTTGCAGCCCAAATCACGGTTTCCATACAGTTGTCCTTTTTCAACTACCGTGTTCCAAAAAAAAGGCATCAGCAGTTTTCGACGATCTGAGATTGCGTCGGCCCAGAAATTTTTACGCACCTCATTTTTATCATACGTATCATTTGAATTGATGATGGCCGAATCGGCACCACGGAAAACCTCCTGCCAGCGTAAACCATCGATGGTGACAATAACTACATTTTGAGTTTTGCGCGTTTGTGCAAAGAGGAGGGTAAAAGATGCTGAAAACAGCATCACTAAGATCAGCTTTTTCATAGGTCGTGTTTAATCAATAAAGGCCCCAAACTAAGGGGCCTTTATATAGTGTTATTTACGGTTTGTTATTTAAGCAACCACATGATGCCATTGATATCATCACTGCCGCCAAACTGGCTTGTTAATGCCGCTTTGTAATTTGTAGCGTTAACAGTACGCTCTGACTGCGGATATTCAAAACGTGTAGGGATACGGCTGCTATTACCCGTCCCCGGCCCGGTAGTGAATGCAGGTACACCTGTACGACGATAAGTGAAATATGACTCAAGGCCTGAGTGACGGAACAACGCGAGATATTTTTGCTGTAATATTTGTGTAAGACCTGTTGCACCGTCGGCATATTTTACAGCAGGTTGCGCATAGTAGGTTGTCCAGTTAACAGTAACCGGGAACACATCATAGCTCGACTGGTCGGCTGGACCTTTGGTTGCGCCCGGTCTGTAAAAGTATGCCGAAAATATACTTGAACCGGCAACTGTTGGGATACCATAATACTGGTACGATGCCTGGATACCATTAATATAATAGGTTTCGGCATTGCCTGTTGCCCAGCCGCGGTTAATACCTTCGGCAATATTGAACATCAATTCAGGGTAGCCTATCTGGATACTTGGCTCGCCTATATAAGTTGAATAAAAGTGTTTACGGTTAATGAACGAGTAGCGCTGTAAGGTTGCATTGTTATACATCACACCAAGGTCAAGACCCGGATCGGCACCTACAAATGAATCAAAACTTGTTGGGCTTTGTTTCAGCGTATCAACCAAATAACGTGAAGGCTCTGCAGTTACAAAAACCCTTGGATCTTTAAATTTAGTAAGCAAACCGATATAAGTTGCCGATGAGTTTTGCCTTGATCCGTTTTGACCAAAGTTATCCGGGTTTTGAGGATAGTAGTTACTCGGCGCTACAAATTTATATTGCAGGTTATCGTCATTGCTGGTCATCAGCGGGTATTTAGTTGGATTACCAACAATAGCCGCAAATTGTGCTTTTACATCAATATCAGCTGTTTTTTTACTTAATGCAAGCAATAACCTGATGTGGAAACTGTTTACAGTTTTTTGCCACTTTGTAAGATCATTACCAAAGTAGATATCGTTTGACAAAGCGGCACCAACCCCTGTACCGCCCGAATTTGGATCGGCAATCAGTTTGGTTAAGTCGGCATTAGCGGCTTCAAGCCATGCTAAACATTGTACCATTACATCTTTCTGCGCATCATATTTGGGAGTAAGGTTATCCAGGCCTTTCAACGCATCGGTCATTGGGATATCACCTTCTTCGAGGCTCATTTTGCTGAAGAAGTAAGCCCTGAAAAATTTACCCATAGCTTCATACGGGTTAACGGCAGCGCCACCGGTTGCTGCAGCACGCTGCTCCATTACTACTACGTTTTTTAACGTGTTGTAATAGTTATCGCCACCGTCGGCAAAGGCATCATAACGGTTATTGCCATAATAATCGTAGTTATAAAGGTAATATTGCGAATAGATCTCATTGCTTGATTGTGGCAAATCAGCCATCTTATTAAGGATCCCGTTGAATAATAATGATGCCGGCACAACGCTTGGCACATTATTATTTTTGGTAAGGTCCTCAAAACTTTTCTTACATCCGGTTACTGTTAGCAAAGCAAACGCCGGCAGTATTAAAATTCTAAATATCTTTTTCATAATCATCGTATGTTTTATTAGAATGATACATTTAAGTTAAAACCATAGCTACGTACTGTAGGCGACTGCAATACAGTTGAAGAAGTAGCATAGTTATACTGATCTAAATCCACATCCTTGAAGCGTTTGTCTCCGTAGAAGTATAGCAGGTTACGGCCATAAACCGATACCGATGCTTTTTTGATGAATGATTTATCAAGCCATGCTTTAGGGAAATCATAACCAAGGGTTACTTCACGAAGTTTTGAGAAGGTTTTGCTCATCAGGTTTGACTCGTCGACATTGTAATATTTACTTACATAATCCTGCACAAATACAGTTTTGCCGTTAGGAGCGTATTGCAAAGCACCGTAGTTAATAATTTTACCTGTGGCCGGGTCATAGTTAATAGCGGCACCATTTGACACGGTTACGCCTTCGCCTACATAACTGCCGTTATAACCCTTTTTACCAAAGTTTTGCCAGTCTTTATAACGGGCGTCACCCAAAGCACCTGTAGCGGTTTCAATGTTTGCACCACCACGCATGGTTTTATTGTGCATGTAATCGATGATCACACCACCAACCGAACCGTCAAACTGGAAACCCATATTGAAGTTTTTGTAACGCAGTTTGTTACTGAAGCTCCACGAGTATTTGGCATTTTCGTTGCCTAAATATTGCGGAACCGGCAATGCTAATGGTTTACCGGCAGCATCATTGATGATTTGGCCCTGAGGAGTTCTTGCAAAAGCGGTACCATATAGTTTATCGGTACGGTCGCCTTTTTTGAAGAATGTTTTGTAAGTGTCCTGACCCGGAGGCAACTCTTCATAAACATCTTTAAAGGTAGCTACGTTAACTAAAACATTCCAGCTAAAACCGCCGAGATTTTTGATAGGGGTGCCTTCTAATGAAAACTCATAACCGGTTTTCTTGGTTTTTAAAGCGTTAAGATATAAAGTGGTGTAACCAGTAGCCGTTGAAATTGAGTTAGCTAAAATTTGCGGACCGTCAATATATTGGAAAGTAGTAGCCGATAAACCTAAACGATTTTGTAAGAATTTGATATCGAAACCTTCTTCGTAGTTAACGCGAGTTGAAGTTTTGATATTTGGCTGATACAAAAAGTCAGATGCAGAAGCTGCCGGTTGGCTGTTATAGGGTTTACTGGTTAAGTAGAATGGGTTAAGCTGATAGCTTGGGCCGTTATAAGGTGAGTTATAAGTACTGCCGTAACCAAGCGGGTTTAAGAATAATGGATTTGAATTTGGATTGCTGGTAGTTGTTGAACCGCCGTAAACCGAAATTGCGTTAAATGGGGCCGGGCCAATTGTTGAGCTTGAAGCATCGGCTTTTACTGTTGAGTAAGATGCCCTTGCTTTTAAGAACGAAATAACCTCGGGCAGTTTAACGTAATCAGAGATCACAGTAGCTGCCGATACACTTGGATAGTAATAAGTAGTTACGTTTTGGAAAGCCGACGATTTATCGATGCGGCCGGTGCTTGATAAGGTAGCATATTTACCAAATGTAGCGTCAATTGAGTAGTAACCGCTTAATACACGTTCGGCCGATGAGAAGTTGGTTGACTGTACAGCATTTTTTGAGTTGCTGAAAGCGTAAACTTCCGGTACGTTCAAATAATCTGTTGATGTCCAGCTTGAGTTGTAGTTAAAGCTGCGCAGGTTTGAACCAACTAAACCTGATAAGTTCACGAAGTTTTTGATAGTGTAGTTGTAGTTAACAAATAACTCGGTGTTGTTATCAAACAGGTTACGGCGGTCTTCTCGGTAATCGCCCTGGTTACCTTCACGGCCATAAGGGTGGGCCGAAAATGGAAGGTCTTCAGTACGAAGGATGTTATACGTATCAATTTGTGAGCGCAAAGTAACATTTAAGTTATCGTTGATTTTGAAGTTACCTGACAAGTAACCGTAAACGTCGTTTTTGTAATGGCCGCGGGTCCATTTTTGAGTTAACAGGTAAGGGTTATGGTAACGGGTGTACTCGGCAAATACCGATTGTACGCCTTCTTTACCTGGCTGCCATATTGCTTTTATATCCGGCGCGTTGATATTCCAGTCGGCACCTGTCCATACAGCAATGTTATAGATAATACTGTTAGGGCCGTATTGCACATCTGG
The DNA here is from genome assembly GCF_014643835.1 of Mucilaginibacter rubeus. Lineage (GTDB taxonomy): Bacteria > Bacteroidota > Bacteroidia > Sphingobacteriales > Sphingobacteriaceae > Mucilaginibacter > Mucilaginibacter rubeus. Next base: position 438,428 of record NZ_BMKD01000004.1, read on the forward strand.
AAAGTTATCAGTTGATTGCCTGTTAAAATCAACGTTCGCTTCAAATTTCCAACGTTTTGTAGGAGTGAACTGAGCGTAAAAGTTAGCATTGGCTATATCAAGGTATTGAGAAGGGATATAGCTTGTCTGGTGCTGTTGTGAAACTGAAAAACGGGTTACATAAGTATCACCAACCGAACCTAATGATATGTTATTGTTGGTTTGGTAACCGGTTTTCAAAAAGTTTTTCAGGTTGTCTTTACCACGTGCAACCCATGGAGTGCCCTGGCGCACGCCGTTAACAACCGGGCTGTCATATTGCGGGATTAACTGACCAGCAAAGTAAGGGCCCCAAACGTCGTAATCGCTGTCCACACCACCTGGTGCACCACCTTTACCATCAACAAAGGTATAAAAAGTGTTTTCACCCGGACCAAACAAGCTTTGGGTACGAGGGAAAGCAAGGAAGCCCGTATTCATTACCGTACTGCTGTTAATATCAACTGTCAAGCCTTTTTTGTTTTTCTCGCCTTTCTTAGTGGTAATTAAAATCGCACCGTTTTGTGCACGGCTACCATATAGTGCGGCTGCAGACGGGCCTTTTAACACTGTATAGGTCTCGATATCATCAGGGCTGATGTTATAGGTATCAGTATTAATAGGAAAACCGTCAACAACATATAATGTAACCGAGTTACCCCTGATCAATACAGATGGGTTACCCAAAAGTTCGGCCGAAGGGCCTACTGATAAACCGGCCACTTTACCTGTTAAACCTGTAATAGGGTTAGGGTCGCGGGCCATGGTAACATCGGCACCGTTTACTGATTGGGTTGAGTAACCGATACGCCTGGTTTCTTTCTTTACACCAAGGGCTGTCACAACAACCTCATTTAAAGCCTTGCTATCGCCAATCATAGTTACGTTTATGGTTGTTTTGTTATCAACTACAACGTAAACCGGCGCGTAACCTACAAATGAGTAAATGAGTGTTTGACCGGCAGTTGCCGTAATACTGTAACGGCCATCAATATCGGTAACAGTGCCTTTATTTTGTTCTTTAATTCTTACACTTACGCCCGGCAGGGGCAAGTGTTTGTCATCGGTAACAGTACCGCTTATTTTGGTTTGTCCGAATAAAATAGATGGAGCTACGCAAAATAACAAAACCGTTATTACGGTTTTTAATCTCTGGTAAATCTTGTTCATCTGCTAAAGTTTAAGGGTGAAACAGTCAAATTTTTCATGCAGCAATACTAAACTTTGTTTATTATTAGTAAACCAATTTAGTATTAAGCTATACTTAACTTGATGTTCACCCTGTGTTAAGCAGGTGATTTTTGTAACAGGCAGATTATATATTAATCACAAAAACTTAATATGATATTATTCGTTTACCACCTGCAGATGCGCCAGGGCAATAGCTTTTAAATGATCAAGGTTATTTACGGGTACATACATTTCCTTGGCCATGTCGTCCCAGTAGCGCAGTCTGATGATAAGCTCGGCATCCTGGTTTAGTTCAAATTCGGCTGCTTCATCAGCAGTCATCACGCCTCCTTGAAACTCAAGGGTAGCTTTACTGGCATCCGACAAACGGTTATAATATTCGGGGTATTTATAGGTAAGATATCTTTTGGCAATTACATGGCCCTGCACCAGGTTAGCAACCCTTTCAGAAAACCCACGCTCTAACAGGTAATCGGCACCCAGGCGCTCATGGTCAACATTGCCCATGCCATCCATACTTCCTGCTTCTTCGGCATCGGCACAAAGATGCCCTATATCATGAAAAAAAGCGGCAAGTACAACTTCATCGTCATAGCCTTCGGCTTCAGCGAGTGAAGCTGCCTGCGACATATGCTCCAGTTGGGAAACAGGCTCTCCTATATAATCGGCATCGCCAAATTTTTCGTATAAAGAAAACACTTCATCAACTACAGCTTTCGGATTATATTGAGATGGTGCCATGCAATTAAAATTTTTAGGTGCAAATAAACAGCATGCAGGTTAGGTAATTATTAAATATTCATGAAATATATCAATCAGAACCGATTTAACATTAAATTTTAATACAACAGGGCCGCTTATATTGTTAAGACAGACAATTTCAAAACGCACGTATTGTTTATTGAAACTTAACTGATACAACAATATTATATAAATATCCGTTAACATTTACACTATACTGTTCAAAGCGTAACAAAAAAATCATTTTGGATAAATAGCCTGATTAATTACTTTGCGCACCAAATAACCTGCTATAGATGGAAGAAGACATACTGATACAGATCAGTAACCGGATAAAAGAACGCCGCCGGGAAAAAAATATAACCGTACAGGAACTTGCTATAAGGGCTAACGTAAGCAAAGGCCTGATATCCCAAATTGAAAACAGCCGTACCATTCCATCGCTTATCGTACTGATAGATATTATTAAAGCACTGGAGATAGATTTGAACGAGTTTTTTAAAGATATGCGTTCAAAAAGCGATCATCTCCCAGTTTTGGTAAAGCGCAAACACGAATACGATCATTTTGAAAAAGAACATGCCGATGGTTTTCATTATCAGCGCATTTTCACCCAATCAATAAGCCAAAGTACTGTTGATATCGTAATATTGGAGCTTGAACCCGATGCCTCCCGTCCGCTTGTGGAAACAGAAGCGTTTGAATATAAATATATCCTGTCGGGCCAGATAGCCTACCAGTTTGATGACGACACCATAACCCTTAACCAGGGCGATAGCATGCTCTTTGACGGGCGCATCCCCCACACTCCAAAAAACATGGGCGATACCACGGCCAGCATGCTGGTGGTATACTTTTTTGAAGAGAAGAAGTAGTTTAGTGAATGGTTGATTGGGTTGATTAAGTTGAGTGGTGAATTGGATATAGAATAATACACTTTTATCAACAGAAAAAACTCCGGTTAGTGCGTCCACTCGGTAGGTGCTTTGCCAAATTCTTTTTTAAACGAATGGGAAAAATGGGCCAGGCTTTCAAATCCTAAATCAAGGTAAATTTCAGATGGTTTCCGGTTTTTATTTTCGATGAGGTGGCGCGCCTCCTCAAGCCGCCTGGTTTGCAGCCAGTGCCGGGGCGAAGTATCAAACGTTTTTTGGAAATCGCGTTTAAATCCCGCAAGGCTCCGACCGGTAAGTTGCGCGAATTTCTCGACAGGTACGTTAAAATGAAAATTGCTGAGCATAAATTTTTCCAGGTCGATTTTATGAGGCTCCGAAAAATCGAACAGGAAATCTTTAAGCTCGGGCATAGTATGTAGTAATAAGTGTACGGCTTCCCTTACTTTCAGCATGCCCAGTTGTTTGGTTATTTTTTCGTTGGGATGGTGCACATAAGGAATCACAGATTGAAAAAAGCCCCGCAGAAATTCACTTTCGGGGATTTTGATATTGGGCTGACCAGTGTATTTCCGTCCCGGCTCTATCTGTTCTTCCAGGGCAAGCTGCCGCAGCATATCTTCTTTCAGGCAAATGATGATGGTTTGATAGTCACCGCCATCAACGGGCATTTTGACGAGTTCGCCCAATTGATTTTTACGGATCAGCATCATTTCGCCGCTTTTCATAGAGATTTTTTGATTAGCGGTTTCGATACTGAATTGCCCTGAAACCTGTAGTACCAGGGTGCTATGCTCAAAAAAGCCTACCTTTTCCTTTCTCATCCTCGAGAAAAAAGAATAAAAGATAACGCCAGGAATTATTTCGGTTGGATTAGTCACTTTATGTAAATATATAAAACAGAAGGGGCTTATGCAGCCCCTTCTGTTTATCGTTGCAGGTATGTACCGCCCAATATTGCGCCTTGTGCAAAAGTGGTGTTAAGTGTATTCATTTCATCGGCACTAAATTCAATTTGCATAGCCTGTATGTTTTCCGGCAGGCGCGATCTGCGGCTCATGCTCACCAGTGGCATAATGTTAACACCCTGGGCGTTTACCCACGCAATAGCAAGTTGGGTAGGCGTATAGCCTTTGTCGCTGGCCATTTGTTTTAATACTTCAACTTTTTCAAGGTTTTTCACCAGGTTTTCTCCCTGGAAACGTGAAAAGTGATTATGATAGCTATCTGCCGGAAGCGGCGCTTTCATATCGCCCGTAAGTAAACCTTCGGCGGTATTGGCAAATGCTACTACGCCAATGCCCAGTTCTTTAGCAGTAGGCAGCAGATCGTTTTCAATTTGCCTGTCAGCTAATGAGTAGCCTATTTCCAACGCGGTTACCGGGTGTATGCTGTTGGCTTTGCGTAACTGATCGGCTGTAATTTCAGAAACACCAAGGTGGCGTACTTTACCTTCCTTAATCAGATCTGCAACGGTACCTATTACATCCTCTACCGGTACGCTGTTATCCAGCCGGCAAGGCTGATACAGGTCGATAGTGTCGATACCTAATCGCACTAACGAATAATTAATGAAATTTTTAATGGCTATAGGGCGAAGGTCTAAGCCAAGCCATTGACCATTATAAAAAATAGCGCCAAATTTTACGCTGATAAACGCGTCGTCCCTGCGGTCTTTGATGGCTTTGCCCACCAACAACTCATTATGACCGGCACCATAAAAATCGCCGGTGTTTAAAAAGTTGATGCCACTATCTAAAGCTGCCTGTATGGTAGCGATACTTTCGTTTTCATCATTGGCCTTGCTGCCCCAAACTGATGACATGCGCATACAGCCCAGGCCCAGTTTTGAAACCAGCGGGCCGTTTTTGCCCAAATTTATTTTCGTTATATTTCCCATAGTTGATATTTAATTTAAAACAAAGATCAGGTATCTTGTTCATGGGTAAATTTCTTGCACGGCTCAATTTACTTGTCTGTGTGGCTCAAATTTTTACGATAACTCTTTGTAAAACTCGCACACAAACTATGGGAACAAAATCGACCATTTACCACCTTAACCAAACCTTAACACTAACTTAGTTTAATTTTAATAAAATAAGTTTAGTATTGCTAAACATTATAAATGTTGTTATGAGTATAAAATTAGTGGTATTTGACATAGCCGGCACCACGGTTAAAGACGATCATGAAGTTAGCAAAGCTTTCAGGGCTGCCATGCAAAAGTCCGGTTATGAAGTTGGATTGGAAAAAATAGATCCGCTGATGGGGTATGAAAAAACCCTCGCTATCCGCAAAATGCTTACTGAACATGAGACTGATCAATCAGTTATTACGGACGAGCTGGTAACCACTATCCACAAAGAATTTGTGCAGCAAATGATTAACTTTTACCAGTTTGAGCCTGGCATTGAACCCCTGCCAAACGTAGAGGAAACGTTTGCTAAACTGCATGAGCAGGGCGTTAAAGTTGGTATCAATACCGGCTTTTCGCGCGATATTGCTGATACCATTGTTAACCGCCTGCAATGGCAGGAAAAAGGGCTGATCGATTACGTTGTTGGATCGGACGAAGTTGAACTTGGTCGCCCGCACCCCTTTATGATCCAAAAAATGATGCTTGAGGCCGGCATAACTGATGCTTTGGAAGTTGCTAAAGTGGGGGATACCGAGGTTGATGTACGCGAAGGGCAAAACACCGGCTGCAAATACACTATAGGTGTAACCACTGGTATTTTTACCCGTGCCGAGTTGGAAACCTACAATCCTACCCATATTATTGACGACATTGCACAAGTAGTTGAGATTATAAACCAATAGTATAATGAGGCTGATTGAAAGTTTACGTGCAAAAGTAGCCCAATGGCCTTATGCACTGATTTCAGTTTTGGCAGCGGTTTCAGCCTTCGGAACGTATACATCCATGTATGCCTTTCGTAAGGCATTTGCAGCGGCAACTTTCACAGGTCATGAGTATTTTCATGTTGATTATAAAGTTTGGCTGGTTATAGCTCAGGTTATAGGCTATATGAGCAGCAAATTTTACGGCATAAAGTTTATAGCCGAAGTTAACAGCAAAACCCGCGCCCGTTATATTTTAATCCTGATCGGGATTGCCTGGGCGGCGCTGCTGGCCTTTGCTTTTGTACCGGCCCCATGGAATATCGTGTTTCTTTTTATCAACGGTTTTCCGCTTGGCCTTATCTGGGGGCTGGTTTTTGGTTATTTGGAAGGCCGCCGCTCAACAGAGTTCATGGCCTCGGTATTGTCCATCAGCCTCATTTTTGCGTCGGGTTTTGTAAAAACAACCGGACGAACTTTAATAACCGGTTTCCATGTAAACGAATACTATATGCCATTTTTAACAGGGGCGGTGTTTGTGTTGCCGCTTTTATTTTTTGTAGGTTGTATGGAGCTTATCCCTGCCCCTACCGCCGAAGATAAACGTCTGCGTTCGGAACGTACACCGATGAATGCAGCAGAGCGTAAACAATTCGTCATCCGTTTCTTGCCGGGTATTATCCTCACGCTCATTGTTTATGTATTACTCACCATTATGCGCGACGTGCGCGACAATTTTGAAGTAGAGATCTGGGCCAGCCTGGGCATTAAGGATAACAGCATCTTTACTACTACCGATATTAAAATTTCGCTGGTGGTTTTAGTCGCCATGAGTTTACTGATCCTTGTACGAAAAAACCTTCGTGCTTTTAGTATCATCCATTTAATGATCATTGCCGGTTGCGCGCTGGTAGGTATATCAACCATCCTGTTTACCCTTAAAATGGTAAGCCCAACCTTATGGATGACCTTGGTAGGCCTCGGCTTATACATGGGCTACGTTCCCTACAATGCTATATTTTTCGAGCGGATGATAGCATCGTTCCACTATAAAAGCAACGTGGGCTTTATCATGTACATTGCCGATTCGATGGGCTACCTTGGCAGTGTTAGTGTTTTGCTGGTAAAAGAACTTGGTCGCCCCTCAATAAGCTGGGGTGCCTTTTTCCGGGAAGGCGCAATGACGGTAGCCATTGTTGGCGGAATTTGCGGTATTTTATCGCTCATTTACTTTTTGCAAAGCGCTGCCCGTGATAAAAAAAAGATAATTGCGGGTGAAACTGATGAGCAACAAACGCTAACTTTCAATCCAGCCAATTAAATCAATTGAGGTTTGAACAATTCAAACCAGTGAACTATAATGAACTATTGAACTAATGAACAACAATAAAAGTGCAATAATCATAGGCGCAGGCATTGTAGGCTTGGCTACGGCCCGCGCTTTGGCCATTCGCGGCTATAAGGTAACGGTATTTGAGCGCAATGAACGCGCGGTGGGCGCTTCCATCCGTAACTTTGGTATGGTATGGCCGATAGGCCAGGCTACAGGGCCAATGTTTGAGCGCGCCATGCTATCAAAAAGCATTTGGAAAACAATTTGTACCGAGGCTAAGATCTGGCATAATGAGGTTGGTTCGCTACACCTTGCTTATCACGATGATGAACTGCAGGTAATTGAAGAGTATGTAGATGTAAACAAGCAATACCGTGATTGCGCTGTGCTAACTCCAGGCGAAGCTGTTTCAAAATCGCCGGCAATCAATACCGATGGATTGAAAGGCGCCCTGTGGAGCGGCGAGGAAATGATTGTTGAATCGCGGGTAGCCGTCGGGCAGGTGGCAGCTTACCTCGCCGAAAAATTCGGTGTCGAATTTCACTGGAACACCGCTATCAGCCGCATTGAACATCCAAAGGTAAGTTCAGGCACCCAAAGCTGGGAAGCCGACGAGATCTATATTTGCAGCGGCGCCGATTTTGAAACGCTTTATCCTGAACTATTCGCGCAAACACAGATCACCAAATGCAAACTCCAAATGATGCGTCTGGTTACTCAACCTGATGAATGGCGCATAGGCCCATCGCTATGTGGTGGCTTGTCTATGATCCATTACCCAGGTTTCCAGGCGGCATCTTCATTGCCTGCTTTGCGCAAACGCTACGAAGAACAGTATGCTACCCACCTGAAATGGGGCATCCATGTTATGGTATCACAAAACGGCAGCGGCGAGCTTACCATAGGCGATTCGCACGAATATGGTTTAGTTCATGACCCGTTTGATAAGGAATTTATTAATAATTTGATAATTGAATACTTACATACATTCGCCAATTTTAAAGATTGGAAAATGCTGCAGTCATGGCACGGCATCTATCCTAAAATGACCAACGGCGCGTATGAGCTTATTGTTGATATTGAGCCCGGGGTAACCCTCATCAATGGCCTCGGCGGTAACGGCATGACCCTGTCATTTGGCCTATGCGAGCAAGAGATTGCCAGGCGGAAAGACGGTTAGTTTTTTAGACCATAGTCCATGGTCGATAGTCCATGGATTGAAAAAACTGCATATCTTGGTTTTTCAATAAGCCAACCATAGCTTATTGGCTATAACTATTGACAAAAACAATAACCAGGTCTATGAACTTTCGACCATAGACTAAAAACAAGAAAACCATGGTCTATGGACTATCGACCATGGACTAAAAATAAAACTATGTCTGATTCAAGGAGAGATTTTCTTAAAAAAGCAGCCCTATTAACCGGTGCAGCCGGCCTCGCCAGCATTTTACCCCAATCTATTCAAAAAGCAATGGCCATTAACCCGGCACCGGGCAGCACTTACCTGGATGCCGAGCACATTGTGATCCTGATGCAGGAAAACCGCTCGTTTGATCATACTTACGGGATGCTGAAGGGGGTACGTGGTTATAATGACCCACGCGCTATTGATTTGCCCAACAAAAACAAGGTTTGGCTGCAATCGAACAAAAAAGGCGAAACGTATGCCCCTTTCCACCTTGATATCAAGAATACCAAAGCAACCTGGATGAGCTCGTTGCCGCATTCATGGAGCAACCAGGTTAATGCCCGTGACGACGGCAAATTTGACCAATGGCTTAACGTTAAGCGTAACGGTATTAAGGAATATTCCAACATACCTTTAACTATGGGTTTCCACAATCGCGAGGATATCCCGTTTTACTATGCCCTGGCCGATGCCTTTACCGTTTGCGATCAAAACTTTTGCTCATCCCTGACAGGTACAAACCCAAACCGGTTGTATTTCTGGAGTGGTACTATCCGTGCCGAACAGCATGAAAACTCCCTTGCACACGTTTGGAATGACGATATGGATTATGGCACCCTCAACTGGGCTACCTTCCCCGAGCGTTTGGAGGATCATAATATATCATGGAAACATTACCAGAACGAAATTGCCATTGATACTGGTTTACAGGGTGAAGAAGATCCGTGGTTATCAAATTTCCAGGATAACCCGCTGGAGTTTTTTGGCCAGTATAACATTAAACTTTACGATAAGCACATCGCCCATCTGCAAAAAAAGTCAACAGTTTTGCCTGATGAGATAACCGCCCTTAAAAAACAAATTGCTGCTTTGCCGGCCGGCGATGCACATATAGATCATTTACAAAAGCAGCTTAAACAAAAACAACGCGACCTGGAGAACATCAAAAAAGACATGGCGAGCCTTGATCCTGGTAAATTTGCCAATCTTTCGCAACGCGAAAAAAACCTGCACCAAAAAGGTTTTGTAACCAATATCAATGATCCGCATTACCGCACTTTAAGTCCGCTGAAATATAATGATGATGGCACCGAGCGTGAAGTTTTAGTACCTAAAGGCGATGTATTACACCAGTTCCGTGCCGATGTAAAAGGAAGTCAATTACCTACTGTAAGCTGGCTATCGGCCCCCGAGCATTTTTCTGACCATCCAAGCTCGGCCTGGTACGGTGCATGGTACGTATCTGAAGTGCTGGACATTCTTACCCAAAATCCCGAAGTTTGGAAAAAGACTGTTTTTATTTTAGCTTATGATGAAAATGATGGTTACTTTGACCATGTGCCTCCTTTCACCGCGCCTAATCCGCATAAACCGGGCACCGGTAAAGTATCAGAAGGTATCGACCCAAGCGTTGAATTCGTTACATTAGAACAGGAAAAAGCACGCAACAACTTCCCGGAAGTATTTGATCGCGAAAGCCCGATCGGTTTAGGCTTCCGTGTGCCGTTGGTAATTGCTTCACCATGGAGCCGCGGCGGATGGGTTAACTCCGAAGTGTTTGACCATACTTCAACCCTGCAATTTTTAGAGAACTTTTTAAGCCACAAAACTGGTAAAAAAGTAACCGAACCTAATATCAGCCAATGGCGCCGTACCGTTTGCGGTGATCTTTCAAGCGTTTTCCGCCCATATAACGGCGAGAAGATCGAGAACCCTGAGTTTGTTGCAAGGGAAGCATTTTTGGAGAGCATTCACAAAGCCCAGTTTAAGAAACTGCCATCAGATTATAAGCTGCTTACCGCCGATGAAATTGCGCAGATCAATAAAGATCCGCATTCATCCCCATATATGCCCCAACAGGAAAAAGGCATTAAACCTTCATCGGCACTGCCCTACCAGCTTTATGCCGATGGTAAATTAAGCGCTGATAAAAAATCGTTTGAGATCAAATTTACTGCGAGTAACAAAGCCTTTGGTGCAAAAGCGTTGGGCTCACCATTTAACGTATATGCTCCCGGCAAATATGCTACGATGAATGATCCGCAGAAAATGGAAGATCTGCGTACCTGGGCCTATACCGTTAAAGCCGGCTATACCCTGGCAGATGTATGGCCGCTGCATGAATTTGAAAACGGCGAATATTATTTACGCACCTATGGCCCTAACGGCTTTTTCCGCGAGTACCGGGGTAATACTGCCGATCCGCTGGTTGATGTTGTTTGCGAATACGAACAGGTTGCCGGTAAGTTAACAGGTAACATCTCCCTGAAAATAACAAATCATACAAGTAAGGCCCAAACTATTACGGTAACAGATCATGGCTACAAAACTCCCGATCATAAAGTTGCTGTAAAGGCAGGCTCAGGCGCAACCATTGCATTAAACTTAAGCAAAAGCCATAACTGGTATGATTTCAGTACAAAAGTTGACGGCTTTGATAAATTCGGTAAACGCTTTGCAGGTCGGGTTGAAACAGGAAGGTCAAGCTTCAGCGATCCATTAATGGGTAAAGAATTAGTATAATATTTAAAACTTTTATCATTCAAAGCCGGGCTTCTGAGTCCGGCTTTTGCTTTTTATAGGTTTTATGAATTGCAGATGACACTAATCAGCAGTTAGTTATTGGGATTTTTAAAATATGATTATATATTTGCGTAATCAGTTACATAATTAGTTACTAATTATATGGAATTTTTCAATAAAGTGGGCAAAATGGCTATTGGCAGCAGGTTAAGGATGCTTACCGAAACCATGGTTGAAGATGCTGCGCGGATCTACAAATTATATGATATCGATTTTCAGCCTAAATGGTTCCCGGTTTTTTATGTATTGCAGGATGGTGCCGAATTTACCATTACAGCTATTGCCAAAGAGATCGGCCACTCGCACCCTTCTGTAAGTAAGATCATCGCCGAAATGGTGAAGAACGGTTTTGTTATTGAGAAAAAGGATAAGGCTGATGGCAGGCGCAACATGGTAAGCCTGTCGGCTAAAGGGCTTGAGGTTGGAAAAAAAATCCAGGACCAGTATGCAGATGTAACCAATGCCGTTGAAGAACTTTTATCCCAGGCAAACCATGACCTATGGAAGGCTATTGAAGAATGGGAATACCTGCTGGAACAAAAATCATTGTTGCGCCGGGTACAGGCACATCAAAAAATAAGGGAGAGCAATAAAGTACACATCGTGCCTTATGAACCTAAATATGCCGGGGCTTTTAAAGCGCTTAATGAAGAATGGATCTCCAAATACTTCGTAATGGAAGAGGCCGATTATAAGGCCCTTGATAACGCCGACAGTTACATTATTAACAACGGCGGCCATATCCTGGTCGCGCTTTATAATAACGAACCCGTTGGTGTATGTGCCCTACTGAAAATGGACGATCCTGATTATGACTATGAGCTTGCTAAAATGGCCGTTTCGCCAAAGGCGCAGGGAAAAAATATAGGCTTTTTGCTCGGACAGGCTATTATCGAAAAGGCCAAAGCCCTTGGCAGCCATAAACTTTACCTGGAGAGTAACACCATTTTAAAGCCGGCCATCAGCCTGTATCATAAGCTGGGTTTTGTAAAAGTTGCAGGCAGACCTTCACCATACGAACGGGCCAATATTCAGATGGAACTTGAGTTGAAATGAAAAGCCAGTTAGCGGGTTTACTACTTCCCTCAATAGATATATTAACTATAGATATATTAACTATTGTATAACAATTGTGAATAAATTCAACAAACAGTTTATAGTATTTTTTGTTTCTTGCAATTGAAACTTAAACACTATATCTATATGAAACATAAAAAACTCCTGCTCCCTACCCTAATATTATCTTTGAAAAACTTCAAAAAACATCTTATCATTTGTCTGGGTATCTGCCTATTTTGCAGCACTGCTGTACAAGCTCAGTTTGGCGGTTTTGGGAAAGCCATATTGGATAAAGGAGCCGATATGGTATCGGGCGGCAGCCTTAATAAATTGCTGAAACAGCCGCAGGCCATTACCACCAGCTTTAATGACGTTAACAAGACAGGCTCCAAGCCACCATCGTTTATGGAAGGGCAGGTAGCCGAGCCTTTATACCTTTTGCCAAAAGCACCCGGGGGCGGTTTTAAGCTTTGCGCCGGTTTTTATGAAATGACCAGCAAAAGCTATTGTCTGCATGCTGGTACTCGTGGCCCCAGTACAGGCGATGGGTATATGCTTGCCCCGGTGCTTGGGCCCAAGCGCGATGTGGTGATACTGATATTAAAACATGCTGAAACTCATCCCGAGGTTGACCAGCATAGCATCCAGATATTATTATGGTCGATTATTGCACGCACCAGGTTTGTTGATATGGGGTCCGATATTAAGCTTACCGCGACCAGGCTGCTATCAGCTAATGAACTGTTAATGCTGGAAGGCGGTGCGCTGGGTGTATTGCCCGCCAGTGTAATGGATAAAGCCAAAAGCCAATTGCCGCCTGCGGTTCAAAGTGTTTTTGAGGCCGAAAACAATATCCGCCGATTAGCTGCCTCTGGTAATTCATCTTACGAAGAGATGGAAAAGTATGCCATGTTAGCCGGTTTGGCTCCGGCGCCTGATCCGGCGGTACCGTCAGGCATATGGTCATTACACCCTGATGGATATTACATCCGGTTTTATCCGCATAGCTATTCAAAAACCACTGTACAGATCTACGTGCCGAAAGAACTCCTCAGCACAAAACCCGATTTGGTTTACGACGGGCCTAATGGCATTGCCTGTCCGGCCAATGTGGGTTCGCAGCGCCTGGCTCAAACCAATGAACCGCTAAATCCTGATTATAATCAAAAATTAAAAACGATCTGTAATCAATAGATAGCGGAAAGGTTAAAGGGAAAAGGCGAAAGGTTTTGTCACTTTTCGCCTTTTTTTTGCTGGTGACCAATGCTTTATTCTTAAACAAACAGGCGGATGAAAAGACTTCCCTAATGGTTACCCGCAATAACGTGGTGTAGAGACAACAGAACAGTCAAATACAACATTTACACTTAATTCATATCTTTATGCTGAAACTCGGGTTTCAACAAGCTATTCATGGCCTTACGCAGCTTTATTACTTTAGGTACTGAAACATGGCTGATATACGGGCTATTCATATGCTGCCTGTAATATCCCTGGTGATAATTTTCGGCAGGATATAATACCTTAAACGGAACAACCTGTGTAACAATAGGGCTGCTGTAATGATGTGTAGCGTTAACTTTAGCTATTACGCTTTCCAAAGTTTTCTTTTCTTCAGGTGTCCGGTAAAATGCTACCGAGCGGTAATCGTCGCCTACATCAGGGCCCTGCCTGTCTACAGTGGTTGGGTCGTGTGCATAAAAGAAAGCTTCGGCTAAAGCAGCGTAACTTATTTCGGCCGGGTTATAGTAAACCTGTACAGATTCGGCATGACCGGTATTTTTACCGCAAACATCCTCGTACGATGGATTTTTAGTTGTGCCGCCGGCATACCCGGCTACTACTTTATTAACACCCTTCAATTCATACAAACCTTCCGAAAGGCTCCAGAAACAACCACCGGCAAAAGTGGCAACCTTTTCGCCCGCCTTTGGGGCAGGCAGGCTTGCAAAACCGTTTCCGCCGGTCTGCGCATCGGCACAGCCAAACAATATCAGCAGGCCAAGCAGGCATATATTTAACTTTTTTGTTAACATGATATTTTTAATTTAAATAGTTTAATTATTTAGCCGGAATAAACTTAAAAGCATATGAGTCCATGCAATAGCGCTTGCCCGTAGGTGCAGGCCCATCATTAAAAACATGGCCGAGATGCAAACCGGTGCTGGCTTCAACTACCTCTTCGCGCACCATCCCATATGATGTATCCTTAACAATTTTGATCGCATTTGGATCTATAGGTTTAAAGAAACTCGGCCAGCCTGTACCCGATTCAAACTTGGCATCCGAACTAAATAACGGTTTGCCGGTAGCCGCGCTCACATATGTTCCTTTTTCATGATTGTTCCAATAAGGATTGTGAAAGGGCTGTTCCGTCCCCCTATTTACCAATATCTCATACGCCTCGGGCGTTAATACCTGTTTCCAATAGCTGGCCGGCTTAGCCTGCGGATATGTTTTAGTGTCAACAGTTTTATCGGCATGCGGAGTGCTTTGACTGCACGCGTTAAGGGCCAATAATATCAATGGGATAATAAACAGATTTATCTTTTTCATGCCCTTTAGTCGTAGAAAAACAGAAAACCTTACAGGGGAACTAACGCATTTCTGTCATTTTATTGTCTGAAATTGATCGGGTCTGCATTGATCTGGAATTAAAGAATTACTTGAATTCTGATCGTATTATGCTGTTTCCGTTTCAGAAAAAAAATAAAAATCCTGTAAGGTTACCTTCTTCTTGCCGACTAACGCTCAAATTAAAAACAACAGGAAGATAGCATGAACGATAAACTTTTACTCAAACCATTACCGCCACATTGATTTATGCAAAGCCAAAACAGCAACTACACCAGTCTTGATGACATTACCGATCCGCGTGCCTGGGTAGCGCAGCATGCCGACTATCTTTATAAATATGCCCTTACCCGCATCAACGACGAAGAATTAGTCCGCGATCTTGTACAGGAAACTTTTTTGACCGCTCTCGAGCGCTTGCAAAAATTTGAGGGCAAAAGCACCGAACATGCATGGCTTACTGCAATACTGAAAAACAAGATTGTTGATGTTTACCGCAAAAAAGCATCCTCTTTTGTTAAAGAACCTGCGGTAACATTCGCCGAATATGAAACAGACGATTTTTTTGAACCTGATGCCCATAACTGGAAACCAGATCACCGCCCCGCAGAATTTGGTATGGAGCAAACCGACCACCTTGAAAGCAAAGAATTTGAGCTGATACTGCAACGATGTTTAAAAAAAATGCCATC
The DNA here is from genome assembly GCF_014643835.1 of Mucilaginibacter rubeus. Taxonomy (GTDB): domain Bacteria; phylum Bacteroidota; class Bacteroidia; order Sphingobacteriales; family Sphingobacteriaceae; genus Mucilaginibacter; species Mucilaginibacter rubeus. The sequence goes on from NZ_BMKD01000004.1 coordinate 453,764, forward strand.
GCTCTGGTTCTCGGTTTTTACGATGAAACACCTCGATGATGAGCCCGCCGATACCATCTGCAACCACCTTAGAATATCACCTTCCAACTTTTGGGTAATTATTCACCGCGCTAAATTAAGCCTGAGAGAGTGCCTTCAAAAAAATTGGATTTAAACTAATAGAATATGGACGAATTAACCAAAATAGCCTACAACTGCAAAAAGGCTACTTACCTGATCGAGAAGCAGCATATAGGAGAGATCACCCTGCGCGAAAAACTGGAATTAAAGATCCACCTGGCAGGGTGCCGCGTTTGCAGGATATTTCAGCAACAAAGTACCGCCATTAATCGCATGATCAAAAACATGTTCCATCAGTCTGTTGCCGGAAACATCAAGCTTGATGACAAATTTAAAGATGAATTGCAACACATGATAGATGAACAACTGGAAAAGTAAAACCTATAGATAAAAACTATACTTCAAAACCCGCGATATAGCAAAATCTCAAAAGCAGGCATGAACGATAAGAGTCCGCTTCTCACCTGCTATGCCTCAGGCAATATCAATCGCTTTTTGATCACCCGCCTCAGGTGTTCGCTGTGAGTATCGCCCCACTGGCCGAGCTCATTAATGATGGGCATTATTGATTTCCCTAAATCTGTTAAATAATATTCTACTTTAGGCGGCTGCTGATTATATACTGTTTTGGCCACCAGTTCGTCATCCTCTAATTGATTTAGCTGGATATTCAACACCCGGCGGGATGCTTCCGGGATATTTTTTTGTAATTGCCCCGGCCTGCTGATTCCCTGCGATATGTAATACAACAAATGGATCTTCCATTTGCCAAATACCACCTCACGTATCAGGTCAAGCCCGCATTCTTCCTGTATAGGTAATTTCCTTTCATACATAATAATTCCGTTTTGGTATTATTTAAACTGCCAATTTCGGCGGCTACAGGGATAAATTTATCCGTATTGAATCATTTTTCCGTACTTGACCCGGCTACGATACATCCTGAACTTTGTGCGGTCAAATAAACAAAAAAGAGAGTAAAATGATTGCAAAGGTAAATTTCAATATCGATCCAAATGAATTTAATGGTAAAAAGATCCTGGTTACAGCCGGAACAAAAGGTGCAGGCAAAGCCATTTTTGAGCGCTTGCTTAAAGGTGGCGCCAATATCGTAACTACGGCCCGTGTGCAGCCAACGGATATTACCTCCCAACACTTTATCCAGGCCGACCTGAGCACAAAAACCGGTACTGATAAAGTGATCAGCGAAACCCTTAAGCGTTTAGGCGGTATCGACATCCTGATCAACAACCTTGGAGGCTCTGAATCGCCGGCAGGCGGAGTTATGGTGCTAAGTGATGAAGACTGGGAAGCAGCCCTGCAAACCAATTTATTAGCGGCTGTTAGGTTAGACAGAGGATTGCTGCCAACCATGCTTAATCAAAAACAAGGGGTGATAGTGCACATTTCGTCCATACAACGTAAAATGCCGCTTTTCGAGGCAACATTACCATACGCAGCAGCAAAAGCAGCCCTGAGTAATTATAGCAAAGGCATTTCAAAGGAGCTTGCACCAAGAGGTGTGCGGGTTAATTCGGTAGCGCCAGGTTTTATCAATACCGGCGGGGCACAGGGTATGATTGACAACCTGGCCTCACAAAACGGCGGTGACAAAGAAGCAGCACTAAAAACCATTATGGATTCGTTAGGGGGCATCCCCATGGGCCGCCCGGCAGAGCCTGAAGAAGTTGCCGAACTGGTAGCCTTCCTGGTATCAGACCGTGCTGCTTATTTAAACGGAAGCGAATTTACTATAGATGGAGGCACTATCCCTGTTGTATAATCCATTAACTTATTTACAATAGCGGATAATTTTTATCCGCTATTTTTTTACAATTGAAACCCCTATCCCTTGCATACTAAAACCTAAGCTCAAACGTATTTATGCTAATCACACCGGGGTTAAAATTTTTAATCCAAAGTAGCGTAATGCCTGCTGGTTACGTAAAGTTAAAATATCAGTTTACTACCAATATTTTATTTTATGAAAACAGTTCAGCAAAAATTAACAAGGCGGGCAGGCATTATCGGGATGGTGTGTTTGCTGGCAACAACACTCAGCTCGTGTTTAAAAGATCACAACAACTACGTTCAGCCGCCGGTGGCACTTGTTTCGGTCATCAATGCCTCACCCGATTCTGATCCGGTTGATTTTTATCTTGAGCCCAACAGGGCCAATAATTTCCCAATTCGTTACGGTCATGGTATAGATTATATTAATGCCTACCCAGGTAAAAGAACAGCAACCTTTTATGTTTCGGGCACAAAGCAAAAAGTTGCAGACGATACCATCACCCTCGTAGCTAAAAAACTTTACTCGGTATACCTTGCCAACACAGCAGGTAAACGCGATGTAATTTTTGTTGCCGATTCTATTATTCAGCCGGCCGCCGGGATGGCCAGTATCCGTTTGGCAAACCTCAGCGCCGATGCCGGTACGGTTGACCTGGTTACTTCAAAAGATTCGGTTCTGGCATCAAACAAAGCATACAAGCAGGTATCTGATTTTGTGACTATTAAAGGCAATGTTACCTACACGCTTAACATTCGTCAAAAAGGCACTACTACGGTATTAGCCAGCCTTACTAACGTTAACCTTCGGGCGGGTTCTGTATATACCGTGTGGCTGCAGGGTATTAAAGCAGCAACCGACGATAAAAAACTAAGTGCAGATATTCAAACCAACGTTTACTATTATTAAATAACCTATACCTGTGTTGTAAGGCCCGGCCATTGTGCCGGGTTTTATTTTTTGTAGATCAACCTACAGGTTAACAATTTCATAATATAAACTTCGCCATATTTAAACCTTACCATTATACATTTAACCCGGTTAATGTTTTTTTGATAAACCTCAAATTTCCGGAAAAGATGGATGAGCGTGTAGTGATCATTGTGCCGGCCCGCATGGCATCAAGTCGTTTATATGGCAAAGTAATGCTGCCTATATTGGGTAAAAGTTTACTGGCCCGCATGGTTGAGCGGTTGGATATGATCCAGCACCAGGCCAGCATTGTCATTGCCACCTCGGAAGGTGCCGGAGATGATGTTATAGCAAGAGAGGCCGAAAACCTTAACATTCCCTGCTATCGCGGCAGCCTTGGCAACTTGTTGGACAGGCATTACCAGGCGGCCAAATTTTTCAACGCCGATGTAGTGGTAAAAATCCCTTCCGACTGCCCGCTGATCGATCCGCGGATCATTGATAACGTGCTTGAATATTTTTTCAGCAACAGGCAAAAGTTTGATTATGTAAGCAACCTGTACCCGGCCACTTATCCCGATGGCAACGACGTAGAAGTGATGACCCTGGCCTGCCTCAAACAAGCCTGGGAAAATGCCGGTCGCCCTCATGATCTGGAGCATACCTCGCCCTACATCTATGAAAATCCGCTTATTTTTAACATCGGCAACGTAACCTGGGAAACCGGCCTGGATTATTCTATGTCGCATCGTTTTGCGCTTGATCACCCCGAGGATTTTTATTTCATCGAGCGTGTATTTAAAGAGCTGTACCCGGTTTGTAACCGTTTTTCATGCCAGGATATCCTTAACCTGCTGAAACTAAAACCCGAGATCTACGAAATAAACGCCCGCTATAACAGCACCAACTGGTACAACAAACACCTGAGCGAAGTAAAGCCCGAGTTTGCGATGGCTTGAGGGTAGAGATTAGAGGCTGGTGATTGGAGATTAGCAGAAGTCCGTCTATCTCTCTCTTTTGGCGCAAGTGTTGTGTGGCTGCCTGTGGGATATGGCTCACTTGTGCCTAACTTCAAAAGTTTTTTTACTAATTATGGCGTTACCTTCGGCCCGGGCTATCCGCTCATACTACACAGGGCCTTAGCCACTTGGCCGGTATCCGCTTCTATCCCTAACGCAAATTTAACATCAGATATTACCATTAGGAAACCGATATCAGGCAATCCTCAAATCAAGTATATCAAGGTACCTTATCAGCGAAATCAACGTAATCATTTTAAAAATCAACGGTTATCTTTGCCGTATGCTGATATCGCCATCCACTCTACGCGCATTTACCGAAAATATATTCAAAGCTATTGGCTGCAGCCATGAACATGCGGTTTTAGCAGCCGACGTGTTGCTTAAATCAGATCTCCGTGGTATCGACTCGCATGGCGTAGCCCGCCTGAGCGGTTATGTACGCCTGTGGGAGAAGAAACGCATTAATCCTACGCCCAACATCCGGATAGTGCATGAAACGCCAACAACAGCCACGGTAGATGGCGATGCAGGCCTTGGTTTAGTAGTAGCTCCGTTTGCCATGGAGGTAGCCATTAAAAAAGCTGAGCTATACGGATCGGGTTGGGTATCAGTACGTAACTCCAACCATTTTGGTATTGCTGGTTATCATGCGTTAATGGCTGTGGAGAAAAATATGATCGGCTTTGCCATGACCAATGCCAGTCCACTGGTTGCTCCTACCTTTTCTAATGAACGGCTTTTAGGTACCAACCCAATGTGTTATGCTTTTCCGGCAGGAAAATATCCCCCGGTAATTGTTGATATGGCAACTTCAGCAGCAGCCAATGGAAAACTGGAAATAGCTCAGCGCTTAGGCAAGCAGGTTCCCGAAGGCTGGATCCAGGATAAAGAAGGCAACTATACTACCGATCCGCATGCGCTAAAGACCGGCGGTTCCCTCCTGCCCCTCGGCAGCGACCGCGACCATGGCAGTCATAAAGGCTTTGGTTTAAGTGCAACAGTTGATATATTATCCGCGGTACTATCGGGAGCCAATTACGGTCCATGGGTACCGCCGTTCGTGGCCTTTCTTGATCCGCCGAATGATCCCGTTGGCGCGGGTATAGGGCATTTTTTAGGTGCTATGCGCGTGGATGGCTTCCGTCCTGTTGATGAGTTTAAAGATCATTTAGATAACTGGGTGGAGCGGTTTAAATCTTCAAGCACAGTTGATCCGTCACAAAAGGTCATTATCCCTGGTGAGCCGGAACTTGAAGCAGAAGCCGACAGGATGGCAAACGGCATTCCTTTGGTTGATGCGGTTGTAGAAGATTTGAATAAACTGGCGGAGAGGTTCAATATTAGCCCGCTGCCGCGGGTTTAGCGCAGCGTAACCCGTGGTCAGCATAATGTAAGCTTCCAGCTTACGGAAATTCAGCTGAAAACTGAAACTATGGTAAACCACAGGTTGAAAGCCCGCGGCAGTGATTTTATTAAAGTGAAAAGCCTGTTTTGCTCCTCAAAACAGGCTTTTCACTTTAATTCCCCCTACAGGGGGTTAGGGGGCTAATGGATCAGATTAAACAGCCTGCTCCAGCGGATCTTGTGGATGAACGATGCATTGTCGTCAACACTCATCCAAATGAACAGTGCTTTACCCACAATATGATTTTCAGGAACAAAGCCCCAGAAACGTGAATCTTCCGAGTTATGACGGTTATCGCCCATCATAAAATAGTAGTTGAGTTTAAAGGTATAGCTATCAGCTTTTTTTCCATTGATCAGGATGTCTTTACCGTTCACTTCAACCTTGTTGCCTTCATATACGGCTATCGCACGACCGTAGATCGGGAAGGTTAAACTATCCAGCTTTACTGTCCAGCCCTTTTTAGGTACAATGACAGGCCCGAAGTTGTCTACATTCCATTTATAGTCGGGAGTGTTAGCTCCTATTTTGTAGTTGGAGAAAATGGCAGGGTAAACCGGGTTCATCGGATCCGACGCCCCCGGCGGAGTTAGCCGCGGAGTAACTGACTTGATGTTTGAATATCCCCTCAGTGCCTTTGCCGATTCCTCGGTGGTATTGGTAATAAACTCAGTATTATTTACTGATGAAATATCCGACAAATGCAAATCTGTTGCTATCTGCGGGTTAAGCTCGTTCCCATCTGTTTTAACATCATAGGTTATTTCGCCTTTTGGTGGTGTAACAGCAGCTTTCCCATTTATAAATACCTGGGCCTTAACTACACTCAGCGTATCGCCCGGGGTACCCTGGCAGCGTTTGATATAGTTTTCGCGTTTATCAACCGGCCTGAAATAAGGCGAATCGGCATCCATAGGATAATTGAACACTACCACATCACCTTTTTTAATATCACTTAAACCCGGCAGACGATAGTACGGCAGTTCGATACCATCCCAATAGGCTTTGGTATTGATAAGCGGCATGGTATGGTGTGCGAAAGGGAATGCAACAGGCGTCATGGGTAAACGCGCTCCATAGTTCACTTTGCTTACAAACAGGTAATCGCCAATAAGCAATGAACTCTCCATGGAAGCACTGGGGATCACATAAGCCTCGATAAACAGCGTGCGGATCAGTGTGGCAGCAATTACCGCAAAAATGATGGCATCAGCCCACTCACGTGCCTGGGTTTTCTTAAGTGCCCGCTTGTACTTCTCCCTGAATTCCGGGCTTGCAGATTGGCCCAAATATTTGGTATCCTTATCAAAACCCCATTTTGGGAAATAGATGAACTGCAGCACAATGCCGGCGCAATGCTCTGCAAACGTGAACTTACCGTATGATTTAATAAAATCGATAGTTATACCCAAGGCAACAAGAAAGCCCAAACCGGGTATCAGCAATAATATAAACCACCAGCCCGGCCTGCCGCTCAGTTTGATCATGACGTATAAATTGTACAAGGGCACTATAGCTTCCCAACCCGGCCGGCCGGCTTTTTCGAATAATTTCCATAAGCCTATATAGGGCAATATGATTAAAACAATAAATGTTATTACAAATCCTAAAACGTTCACTTTGGTATTTTTATATTTTCAATTAATGTATGCCCCTGAACAACCGGTTCCACCTTATTTTATTAAAGAAGCTGGCTGTACTGTCAATACTCATCCAGGTAAATAAAGCTTTGCCTACTACGTGATCTTCCGGAACAAAACCCCAAAAGCGCGAATCTTCCGAATTATGACGATTATCACCCATCATAAAATAGTAGTTAAGCTTAAAGGTATAAGTATCGGCTTTTTTTCCGTTAATCATGATATCCTTACCCCCAACATTTACTTTATTATTTTCATAAATCTCGATAGCGCGGCCATAAACCGGGAAAGTCAGGCTATCCAATTTAACTGTCCAGCCTTTTTTAGGGATAATGATGGGGCCATAATTATCTACATTCCATTTAAAGTCAGGAAAATTAGGTGTGATCTTATAACGCGGGTACTTGGCAGGGTAAACCGGATTCAGCGGGTCACTGGTACCCTTAAGCGTTACCGCAGGCACAATTGATTTTACATTTGAATAAGTTTTCAAAGTAGCTGCCGATTCTTTCCCCATCATCATTTCATAACGGTTGCCGGTATTGCCCCTGATATCTATCTTAAGTTCGTTCAAAATAGCCGGGTTAAATTCCTGCCCATTGGTTTCAACAAAATAACCTTCCTTTCCTCTTTCGGGATTTGGCGCTGCCTTACCATTAATATACACCTGTGCATTAACAACACTTAAGGTGTCTCCGGGGGTACCCTGGCAGCGTTTGATAATGTTTTCGCGCTTATCCACCGGCCTGAAATAAGGAGAATCGGCCTCTATCGGCGCGTTAAAAACCACGATATCCTGCTTCTTTATATCACTTAGTCCTGGCAGGCGGTAATAAGGCAATTTTATTCCCCCCCAATAGGCCTGAGTGCCCCAGGGAGTGGTGTGGTGCATAAAAGGAAACGAAACAGGCGTTATTGGCATCCTTGCGCCATAGTTAACCTTGCTTACAAACAGGTAGTCGCCAATTAAAAGTGAGTTTTCCATCGAACCGCTGGGGATAACGTAGGCTTCGATAAACAGCGTACGGATAAGCGTGGCGGCTATTACTGCAAATATGATAGCATCGCCCCATTCACGAAGCGCACTTTTTTTCTTTTTTACTTTAGTTGTATCTTTCTTTTTCCAGAATTTCCAGTTCATATGATGTATCGAATGTGCAAATGTGCAGATTTTTTAATGTTTATATTTTATGTATAAGATATATGTTACACGTTATATGTTACGCTCCCTCATATTAATTATAGATTCCTATTATTAGGCACAAATTGATAACTATTTAATCTCTCATCTGCATATCTTCCCATTCATCTGCACATCTAAAATCTGCACATCTGCATATCTCTCTAATTAATCCTCCTAAATACCCTGTCCCATCTTATTTTACAAAATGAAGGCGAATTGGCATCCCAGCTCATCCATACCAATACGGCTTTACCTACAATATGGTCTTCGGGCACAAAGCCCCAAAAACGCGAATCTTCGGAGTTGTGGCGGTTATCGCCCATCATCCAATAATAATCCATTTTAAAGGTATAACTATCGGCCTTGATGCCATTTATCGATATCTCATTGCCTTTAACCTGCACCCTGTTATTTTCATACACCTCAATGGCGCGCTGGTAAAAAGGCATGGTCATGCTGTCGAGCTTTACCGTCCAGCCTCTTCGCGGAATAATAATTGGCCCCAGGTTATCCTCGTTCCACCTGAAGCGTGGATCATGCGGAAAAACCTCATGATCGTACACCCCTCTTAACTTAATATCGGGCTTCACCGCCTTAATATAGGGATATGTTTTTAGCTTCTCGGCTGATTGTGCAGTCATATTCGCTGTAAAATCAACCCCGGTAAACTGTTGAATATCCGACAGATGAAGGTTATATCGCATATGGGGGCCAAACCCTCCTCCCGAACCATTGGTACGTACCCGGTATTCCATTTCTCCGTTAGGCGGGGCGGCTATTAAACGGTTATTTACGTATACCTGGCCGTACTCCAGCTTTATAATGTCGCCGGGCGTGCCCTGGCACCGTTTAATATAATTTTCCTGCTTATCTACAGGACGGTAAAACGGCGAATCGGCATCCATTGGATAGTTAAATACTACTGCATCACCCTTTTTTACTTCGCTGAAACCCGGCAGCCGATAGTAGGGCAGCTTAATACCATCCCAATAGGCTTTAGTACCGGTGAGCGGCATAGTGTGGTGTGCAAATGGAAATGCTATGGGGGTCATAGGCAGGCGTGCACCGTAATTGATCTTGCTTACAAATAAAAAGTCGCCTACCATTAGTGAGCTCTCCATAGATGACGAAGGAATGGTGAAAGCCTCGAGGAAAAGCCCGCGGATAACCGTCGCCGCTATTACAGCGAAAAGGATAGCTTCCGTCCATTCCAGCACAGGTGATTTATCAAGATCATGGTATTTTTCCCTGAAATCGTCACTTGCCGATGGACCAACGTACCGGGTATTTTTATCAAAGCCCCATTTGGGGATAAAAATAAATGGCAACAGCACCGACACGGTAATTTGCCCGATGCCCACCTTGCCAAACGATTTAATGAAGTCAATGAGGATACCGATACTTATAATAAAGTTTATGCCCGGTATTAAAAGCAACAATAGCAACCAGAGCGGCCGCTGGCTTAGCTTGAGCATAACATACAGGTGATACACCGGGATCAGCGCTTCCCAGCCCGGGCGACCGGCTTTTTCAAAAAGTTTCCAGTATCCGGCCAGTATTAAAATCAATAGCGGGCCTGTAATGATATAAAACCCTATATAGCCCGCTATTGCCATTTATATTAAAAAGCTATTAGCTGTTAAAATCAAACATGGCTTCAACAGAGTAAAAACCCTTTTTATCGTGCAGCCACTCGGCAGCCAGTACGGCGCCTAACGCAAACCCATTACGGTTATGGGCAGTATGCTTAAATTCGATGCTATCCACTTCCGAATCATAAATAACAGTATGTGTACCCGGCACACTGTCAATCCTTAATGATTCTATAAGCAATTGGTTAGGTGCAACATTCGCATCGTCATCGCTGTCGTCGGTAGTTAATACATTAATCCACTCATTTTTGGTATCGGTGTTGTTAATGATGCCTTCGGCGATGGTTATTGCCGTACCGCTTGGCGAATCCATTTTTTGGGTATGGTGGATCTCTTCAACCTGTACTTCGTAATAAGGGTACTTGTTCATGACTTTAGCCAGCAGCTTATTCACGTAAAAAAATACGTTAACGCCAACGCTGAAGTTTGAAGCCCACAATAATGATTTATTCCCCTCAATACATTGCTGTTTTACTTCCGGTAATTTCTCGTACCAGCCTGTAGTACCAATAACAACAGGTACATTGGCATTAAAGCAATGCTCAATATTTGATAATACGGACGCCGGGGTAGTAAATTCAATTACCACATCTGCTTTTTGCAGGTTTTCGGGTGTAAGGTCATGGAGGGTTTCATGATCAATGGTAAGTACAATTTCATGCTTGCGGCTAAGGGCTATCTTTTCGATGATTTTGCCCATTTTTCCGTAGCCAAGTAACGCTATCTTCATTTCAGGTATTATGGTTTTCCTTATTAAAACGTAAAGGTAACTTTTATACCCGGAATATAAGCATTATTAGCACCCTGCGCATAAACCGGCTGATTAATTATACCCGGGGCTACTTTGAACGACAAATTATTATCCACCGTGTATGAGTGGATGAACTTGGCATCGATATAAGCATCAATAGCCTGGATACCCCATACAGCTAAAAAGCCCAGTATGCTCAAATCACGGTTACGCCTTGAATTTTCACGGGCATCGCTCAAGTTGGCATCGGGCACGTCTTTATAAAGGTTATATTCTGTATAATAAGGGTCGCCGGGATTAGGAGGAGTACCCTGGCGGTATCTTGATAATGTTAAATATTCTTTGTAATAATGCTGGTTATATATAATGGCCGAGGTTAGCAAACCTAAACCTCCGTAAATTAACGGCACTTTCCACCATCTGTGGTTGTAAACCTGGCCCCAACCAGGTATCATCAATGAATGCATTACTGCTTTATGCGGGATGTGGGTACTATCGGGATGATAGATCTTTTCTTTGGCAGGATCAATCTTTGGAGCAAATGAACCCGACGGGGTTTTAACAGGATGCTTTACTTTCAGCGTATCACTTTTTTTACTCCCCGTACTATCAACTACCTGAGCTTGTGCGGCAGAAATAAAAAAAGCTGATACGGCTAAAAAAAACAGGAATTTATACATTTTTTAAATTAACAATTACCAATCAAGCATTTCAAGGATGCGGCCAAGATCATCTTCCGAAAGGAAAGGGATCTCGATAACACCGCTTCCGCGGCTGCCAACTTTTAGTTTTACCCTTGTACTAAATTTTGAAGCCAGGTCATCCTGGATCTTTTGCAACTGATATGATACCGGCTCCGGCTGTTTGCCTTCCTTTTTTACCGGCGACTTTTGCATCTCTCTTACCAGTTCTTCAACCTTACGAACGGATAAACCTTCCTTTATAATATGCTGATGTATAAATAATTGTTTGGCAGGATCGGTTAGCGTTAAAATAGCTTTGGCATGCCCCATTGAAAGCTCGCCATCACGAATGGAGGCCTGGATAACCGGCGGCAACCTTAACAAACGAAGGTAGTTGGTCACTGTTGAGCGGTTTTTGCTTACTCTATCGCCCAGTTCTTCCTGCTTCAGGTTACATTCCTCAATCATGCGCTGAAAACTCAGGGCAACCTCAATTGCATTCAGGTTTTCGCGCTGAATGTTTTCAATAAGTGCCATTTCCAGCATTTGCTGATCATTGGCAGTACGCACATAAGCCGGGATCTGGGTTAGGCCAGCCAGCTTTGACGCACGAAAACGACGCTCGCCTGATATCAGCTGATATTTATGTGCCCCTATTTTCCTGAGCGTTATCGGCTGAATTAAACCCTGCAGTTTGATCGACTCTGAAAGCTCGGCCAGTGCCTGCTCATCAAAATCGGTACGTGGCTGAAACGGGTTAACCTCAATTTCGGCCAGTTTTATTTCATTAACCGAGCCAAGGTCATTTACCTCGGCCGGGTTTGCTGTTTCCCTGTTTCTGTTTTGGTATGGTTGTACGTTAGGCGTGTCGTTTAATAGCGCACTCAGTCCCTTTCCCAGGGCATTTCTCTTTTCACCACTCATTTACTATACTGTTGCTGTAGCTGTTGCCTGTTCACCCTTAACCAATCCGTTTTTTTCCAGAATTTCGCGGGCAAGGTTTAAATAATTTATTGCACCCTTACAGGTAGCATCATGCATAATTACCGATACGCCAAAGCTCGGGGCCTCGCTTAAACGGGTATTACGCTGTATAATGGTATCAAAAACCATGTCTTCAAAATGGGTCCTAACTTCATCAACCACCTGATTGCTCAAACGCAAACGCACATCGTACATGGTTAACAAAATACCTTCAATCTCCAGTTGCGGGTTAAGGCGCGATTGAACTATTTTAATGGTATTTAACAATTTGCCCAAACCTTCCAACGCGAAATACTCGCACTGTACCGGTACAATTACCGAATCGGCAGCGGTTAAAGCGTTAATGGTGATCAAACCTAATGACGGTGAACAATCAATAATAATAAAATCATATTCATCCCTCACTTTTTCAAATACCTGTTTCATTTTAAACTCACGGCCGGTTAAATTGATCATTTCAATTTCGGCACCTACCAGGTCAATATGTGCGGGTAATAAATCAAGATTGGGAGTTTCAGTTTTCTGAATGGCCTCATGAGGGTCAACCTCATTGATGATACATTCATAGATACTGTTTTTTATATTGCGGGGATCGAAACCGATGCCCGAAGTTGAATTAGCCTGCGGGTCGGCGTCAACCAACAAGGTTTTATAATCTAATACAGCTAAACTTGCAGCCAGATTTATAGATGATGTAGTTTTCCCTACGCCGCCTTTCTGGTTGGCTAAAGCAATAATTTTACTCATTCTATAGTTTAAAAAAATTTATAGTTCTGTGATTTATAACAACGTTAAATAGAAACAGAAATTTCTACTTTCGTAAAGTTTTTATCCGGTGATAAAGATACGGAATTAAATAATGTAGAATTCCACAGCTTTTGCCTATTTACAAACAATATTGATCAAATTAGTAAATTATCAGTGCGGCAATTAATAAATATTATTACTTAACCATATTTATTACTAAACCATTCATTAACAAAATATTACAAATTATTCAACAACGATATTACTAATCAGATCAGTCAGCAATTTACTAATAATAAATGATAACCATAATATCGTCAACCAACAGACCGGGAAGCTCAACGCTCAAACTTGCTAACGTTTATCAGCAAAAACTGCAGGAAAAGGGTGTTGAAGCAGGCATCTTATCACTTGCTCAGCTGCCTCCAAACGTTATTGAAACCGACCTCTACAACAAACGCAGCGCCGCATTTGAGCCTATCCAGCAAATAGTTACCAATACGGATAAATTCATATTCCTTATCCCCGAATATAACGGCAGCTTTCCGGGTGTACTTAAGGTTTTCATTGATGCGTGTAGCTTCCCCGAAAGTTTTTATGATAAAAAAGCGGCGCTGATAGGCTTATCATCGGGCAAATATGGTAATATCCGAGGGGTCGACCATTTTACCGGCGTTTGCCATTACCTGCACCTCAACATTATGGCGCTTAAATTACATATAGCGGCCATACACAAAGAGTTTGATGAAGAAGGGAACCTGTTTAAGCCCGATACCATAAAATTTGTAAACGAGCAGATAGAAAAGATCATTAAGTTTTAACCTGTTTGATTTCACCGATTGATGGCTTAGTTTAGTCCAAGATTCAGGGCGGCAGTCAGAGATCAGTTTTTCATCCTATAAACTGTATGATTTACCTCTTGCTATGCCCTGCTCCCGCCCGGGTGTTGGGCTAAGATAAAGATGCTTACTCCCTCTTATAATCCTTATGCACAATCAAGAAACTCGCACGCTCTTCCTTATGAAAGGGAATATTCCAATTACCCTGGTAGGTAATTTTTGTAGGTAGCGGTTCGCCCTGGAAATTATTAAGCTCGATGTCCATCTGCACATTAAAATCAAAGAACATGTTGCTGAACTTCATATCGATATAGCGGCCAAGGATCTGAAAGGTACGCTCATCAAAAATGGTGGTCATTTCCTTGATCATGGTATCGCTGTCGGATGTGCTCGGCTTGCACCTCACCTTAAAGCGGTAAACAGGAATGGTGTCGAGGTACTTACCACGCGCAAATTCGTAATAATAATACTGGCGCATATCATTAGAGAAAATTTCCGTTTTGCTGCTGATGAAAGGAATCCCGCTTACCTTACGGCCCGGCGTAAAGATCAGCGTTTTGAGTTTGCTTTTGTATGATTCATTTTTACCTCCCGATCCCGGCAGGGCATCCCCTTTAGTAAAATCAGAGTTATAGGCGTTCATGAAAATAAAATCGAACATCTCAACCGTATACAACTGGTACTTGCCGTTCTTTTTGTAAACATCACCGCTGTCCTTTTTAGCAACGTATTCTATTTTATGTTTACCGGCTGCGTTGCTGTGGAGTATTTTACGGTAGATGCGCCCGTTTACCCGGTTCTTGCTGTCGTAAGTAAAAATTCGGTTTTCGGCAGTAAAGCCAAAGCCTTTCATATTCTGGAAGGCCTTATAAAAGCCTGTATCGGCCAATACGGCATCTATGAAATCCTGCGCATTGAGTTTATGTGAGCGGATATCAACCAATGAATCGATAACAATAGTACGGATAGTATCAGGGTTAAAGCGATTGATCTGCTGCGCCTTTGTTAACAGACTGGCGGTACATAAGATAAGGAGAAGGAGAAGTTTTTTCATCGCGTTGTTTTCTACAACACGTCATTGCGAGGTACGAAGCAATCGCGAATATACAGGGCGGATCTGCCTCTGTGCGATTGCTTCGTGCCTCGCAATGACGCATGGGGAAATTAGTTGCCGAGTTGCTTTACCGCCAAATAAGCCATCAAACCGGTACTTATTTTAAATGCATCTTCTTCCACATCAAAAGTAGGTGTATGCACAGATGAAGTTATTCCCCGGGCTTCGTTACGGGTGCCGAGGCGATAGAAACAGCTGCTGGCAGCCTGCGAGTAATAAGCAAAATCTTCGGCAGCCATCCAGATGTCCAGGTCGAGCACGTTTTCTTTCCCCAGGTAAGCTTCGGCATGGCCGCGGGTGGCATGGGTTAATTTTTCTTCGTTGATCAGGAACGGATAACCGCGCATGATATTGAAATCGCAGCTTCCGCCCATGCTTTCGGCAATGCCTTCGGCCATTTTTTTCATGCGTTTGTGAGCTTCCTCGCGCCATTTCTCATCCATGGTGCGGAAAGTACCTTCCAAATAAACCTCGTTAGGGATCACGTTGGTAGCCCCATTGGCTATAACCTTACCAAATGATAATACCGACGGACTTTTAGGATCGGCAAAACGGCTCACTACCTGTTGTAGCGCGGTTAATATATGTGCGGTGATGATAACCGGATCGATATTTTGCTGCGGCTGAGCACCGTGACCGCCTTTACCTTTAACAGTAACATAAAGTTCATCAGTTGAGGCCATATATTTACCTGCACGGAAACCAACTTTACCGGCATCAATCAAAGGCATTACATGCTGGCCCAATACGGCAGCCGGTTTGGGGTTTTCCAAAACGCCCTCTTTAATCATGAGGCTTGCACCGCCGGGAAGTTTTTCTTCGGCCGGCTGAAAGATCAACTTAACGGTGCCAGCAAACTGGCTTTTCAATTCGGTTAATATTTTAGCTGTACCTAATAATGATGAGGTATGCGCATCATGGCCGCAGGCATGCATCACGCCCGGGTTTTGCGATTTATACGGAACATCATTGGCTTCCAATATTGGAAGCGCATCCATATCGGCACGCAATGCAACCACATTGCCGGCGTCAGACGGCTTTTCGCCTTTAATAAGGGCTACCAAACCTGTATCAGCCATTTTATGGTATTCCAGGCCAAGCTCTTCAAGCTTATTGGCTACAAACACCGAGGTTTGCAGTTCATGAAACGAAAGCTCGGGGTTGGCATGCAGGTGGCGGCGGTTAGCCACAACCTCATTGAATATTTTTGCGGATAATTCCTGTATTTGCTCTTTAATCATTATTAGGATCCGTTTTAGGGAGATTTATTTTTTCGGAAATGATGAATATGCTTGAAAACGATGAGCGCAGCTCTTGTACCAGTTTTTCTGCTTCGAGCCGGGTACGGAAATCGCCTGCTTTCACTTTAAAGTTGGGCTCGCGATAGCTGATGTAAGTACGCAGTTCGGGATATTGCTGCTGCAACCGGTTTTGCGCATTGTAGGCATCCTTGCGGTTTGATCCACTGAAGAATTGTACCCGGTAACCGTAGGATGAATAACCGGCGGCATCGGTACCTGCTGTACTGTTCAGCGTAAATCTTTTAGCTATCAGGCTGTCAACCAGCGGGTCTTTGATCACTTCAACCTTGCCGCGGGTTTGTGCAAAGCTTTGGGTTGATGCAAGTAGTAATAAAACAAAAAAGCAGTATCTGATAACGGCTGATTTAGCTTGATGATCAAATACTGCTTTTTTCATTCTTTTTATTTTTTAATAAATGTTGTCATGCCGAACTTGTTTCGGCACCCCACGAGCATGGTTGGCATCATGCTGGCAACTTATCCTATGAGATCCCGAAACAAGTTCGGGATGACATTTTCAAAGGCTTAATTCTGCCCTACGCCGTGGCAGTTTTTGTATTTTTTACCGCTACCGCAAGGGCAAGGGTCATTACGGCCAATTTTGTTTTCAACCCTTACCGGGGTGATCTTTTGCGGCTCCTGCGGAAAATCATCCATAGGCACACCGTTACTTTCGCTCACTACTTCGGCCTTGGTGGTTTTCATTTTGCGCAAGTCAAGCTTTGGCTCAGGCCTTGCTTCCCTTACCTCTTCGGCCTGTTGCTGAACCGGGATCCCGCCGCGGAACAGGAAGCTTACAATTTCCTTGTTCACGTTAGCCAGCATCCCCCTGAACAGTTCAAACGCCTCAAACTTGTAAACCAACAGCGGGTCCTTTTGTTCGTAAACCGCGTTTTGTACTGATTGTTTTAACTCGTCCATTTCGCGCAGGTGCTCTTTCCATGCATCGTCGATCAGGTACAGGGTAACGTTTTTCTCGAAAGATTTAAATACCTCGTGACCGTGATTTTCAACCGCCTTTTTAAGCGGAACGGCTACCTGGATACCGTGAATACCATCGCTGAACGGAACAACAATGTTTTCAACATACTGACCGCGGGTTTCATAAACGTCTTTAATAACCGGATAGGCCTGTTGTGCAACTGCTTCCTGTTTACGTTTATAAAAGTCCATTACCGTTTGGAAGGTCAGATCAGTTAATGCCGGAATTGTTTTTGCAGTAAATTCGTCAGCGCTAAGCTCAATATCAACCGAGAACAAGCGGATCACTTCTAAGGTAAAGCCTTCGTAGTTGGCACTTTCTTTATATTCGGTAACAATGTCCTCAACCACATCAAAAATGGTGTTGCTCAGGTCAACATCCAAACGCTCACCAAACAGGGCGTTTTTACGTTTGGTGTAGATCACCGTACGCTGTGAGTTCATCACATCGTCATATTCCAGCAAACGTTTACGAATGCCGAAGTTGTTTTCTTCCACTTTTTTCTGTGCGCGCTCAATTGATTTGGAGATCATAGAGTGCTGGATCACCTCGCCTTCTTCAATGCCCATACGTACCATCAGGCTTGAAATCCGCTCTGATCCGAATAAACGCATCAGGTTATCCTCTAACGATACGAAGAACTGTGAAGAACCTGGGTCACCCTGACGACCAGAACGACCGCGCAACTGCCTGTCGACACGGCGTGATTCGTGACGCTCGGTACCCACAATGGCTAAACCACCGGCTTCTTTAACGCCAGGGCCTAATTTAATATCCGTACCACGACCAGCCATGTTGGTAGCAATGGTGACAGTGCCGGCTTTACCAGCTTCAGCCACAATATCGGCTTCTTTCTGGTGCATTTTGGCATTCAGTACGTTATGTTTGATACCGCGCAACTTAAGCATACGGCTTAATAATTCAGAAATTTCAACCGATGTTGTGCCAACCAGTACCGGGCGGCCAGCCTGGGTAAGGCTAACAATTTCTTCGGCTACCGCGTTGTATTTTTCACGTACAGTGCGGTAAACTAAATCCTGTTTGTCTTCGCGGGTGATGGCGGAGTTAGTTGGAATTTCAACCACATCCAGTTTATAGATCTCCCAAAACTCGCCTGCTTCGGTAACAGCGGTACCAGTCATGCCGCAAAGCTTATGGTACATCCTGAAGTAGTTTTGCAGGGTAATGGTTGCAAAAGTTTGGGTAGCATCCTCAACTTTTACGTTTTCTTTAGCCTCAATAGCCTGGTGTAAGCCATCAGAGTAACGGCGGCCGTCCAATACACGACCGGTTTGCTCGTCAACTATCTTTACCTTTCCTTCGTCAAGAATATATTCGGTATCTTTTTCAAAAAGGGTATAAGCTTTCAGTAACTGGTTAACCGAATGGATACGTTCAGATTTGATGGAGAAGTCACGCATCAATTCGTCTTTACGGGCAATCTTTTCTTCAGCGCTTAAGGTTGATTTTTCGATCTCGGCAATTTCGGTACCTACATCAGGCATCACAAAAAAGTGAGGATCTTCGCCGGATGCGGTGATCAGCTCGATACCTTTTTCAGAAAGTTCAACCTGGTTATTTTTCTCGTCAATAACGAAGAATAATTCAGAGTCAACCTTAGGCATTTCCTTGCCCTGATCCTGCATGTAGTGATTTTCTACTTTTTGCAGGATGGTACGGTTACCGCCTTCACTCAAAAATTTAATTAATGCTTTGCTTTTTGGCAAACCGCGGAAAGCACGTAACAAAGCTAAACCACCACCATCAACATCGGTATTACCGTCGTTAATAGCTTTTTTAGCTTCGTTCAATACGCCGTTAACGTAGTTTTTTTGCGCATTAACCAAACGCTCGATGCGTGGTTTCAACTCGTAAAATTCATGCTCATCGCCACGTGGGATAGGGCCTGATATAATTAAAGGTGTACGGGCATCGTCAATTAAAACGGAGTCAACCTCATCCACCATGGCATAATGCAATTTGCGTTGTACCAGCTCTTCCGGGCTGCGTGTCATATTGTCACGCAGGTAATCGAAACCAAATTCGTTGTTGGTACCAAAAGTAATATCGGCCAAATAAGCGGCACGGCGCTGCTCAGAGTTTGGTTCATGTTTGTCGATGCAATCAACAGATAAACCGTGGAATTCATACAACGGGCCCATCCACTCACTATCTCGTCGGGCCAGGTAATCGTTCACCGTTACGATGTGAACGCCTTGTCCGGCTAAAGCGTTAAGATATGCAGGCAGCGTGGCTACCAGCGTTTTACCTTCGCCCGTTGCCATCTCCGATATTTTACCCTGGTGCAATACGGTACCACCGATAAGCTGCACATCATAATGAACCATGTTCCAGGTAACCTCGTTACCCGCTGCTATCCATGTGCTGCTATGAAAAGCTTTATCGCCTTTAATAGTAACGTTTGGTTTGCGGGCAGCCAGCGTGCGGTCAAACTCGGTAGCGGTAACTTCTAATGAACTATTGGCAGCCAGGCGGCTTGCTGTTTCTTTAACTACAGCAAATGCCTCGGGCAATATATTCATCAATATGTCTTCAAGCTCTTTATTACGGTCTTTTTCAAGCTTATCAAGCTGAGTATAAAGCTCAACTTTTTCGGCTACATCCATATCAAGCTCGTTTTCTGTACGATCTTTAATGGCTTGTATTTCACTGTCGATACCAGAAAGGCCTTCGGCAATGGTTTCTTTAAAATATATGGTCTTAGCCCTAAGCTCATCATTACTCAGGGAGCCAAGCTTAGCATATTCAGCCTTAATTTTCTCAACTATAGGCTGTATACTTTTTACATCCCGTTCT
Source organism: Mucilaginibacter rubeus (assembly GCF_014643835.1). Classification (GTDB taxonomy): domain Bacteria; phylum Bacteroidota; class Bacteroidia; order Sphingobacteriales; family Sphingobacteriaceae; genus Mucilaginibacter; species Mucilaginibacter rubeus. Next base: position 473,648 of record NZ_BMKD01000004.1, read on the forward strand.
GATTTGCTTCCGAAAAGCTTACTGATAAAATTTAACATATTATTTTATTATGATACAACCCGGCTCAACAATTGCGCCATAGCAACCGTTAGAGCCAAATTGACAGGCAAATGTAAGATTTTGTGCCGAATGCCGAAAGGATAATGCTTTAAACCGTTATGCGGGGATGCAAGATTGACATTACGGTGTTTTATTGTTATTGTCTGAATCTGAATTTGCAAAATTAGAGGATTTACATAATGATGCCTGAACCAAATTATAGATTTATAAAGCGGAATGTACAAAGCATAAAGCTTAAAACTTTATAGCAGGATACTTAGCAAATCCGATAAACCCCTTAATTCGTTTAATTCATGTTCAGAAAGCCCCACCCCGTTGTCGTAAGGGCACGGCAACGGGGTAAAAACTGGCCTTTAGTCTTAATCACTCACCCTATTCTGTTTTCAAACTTTTTACCGGATTCATTGAAGCTGCTTTTATACTTTGATAACTTACCGTGAGCAGCGTTATAGCGATGGCTCCTATTGCGGTGAGGCCAAATATCCACCATGATAAATCGGCCCGGTATTTATAATCCTGCAGCCAGCCCTGCATAAAGTAATAAGCTGTTGGTATGGCTATCAATAATGATACCGATACCAGGAGCACAAATTCCTTCGACATTAATTGCCATAGGCTAAATATTGAAGCACCCAGCACTTTGCGTACACCAATCTCCTTAGTGCGTTGTTCGGCCATGAATGATGCCATGCCAAACAAGCCCATGCAGCTTATAAAAATGGCAAGCAGCGTAAAGAAGCCGGCGAGTTTGCCTATGCGCTCTTCGTTGGTGAATTTACGGGCATACTCTTCGTCGGTAAACTTATATTCAAAAGGAGTACCTGGCGCATATCTTTTAAACATGGCTTCAATTTCGGCCAACGCGTCGTGCGCGCTCATTTTAGGGTTCAGGCGGATATCAAGCAGGCTAAAATCATTTTTATCCAACAAGAATAACGATGGCTTAACCGGCTCATATGGCGACGACATCACCATATCTTTGATTACACCTATGATCTTAAACTTTTTAAACCAATCTACCGTTTCGCCAACCGGGTGTTTAAAGTTCATGAACCTGGCGGCCGACTCATTGACGATAATACCCAGCGAATCGGCAAGGTTATTCTTTTCAAAATCACGCCCGTCAACAATTTTCCACTGGGCTACTTTTCCAAACTCGGGGCTAATAGTTATTGTACCAAAATCATCCTGTAAGCCCGCTGGCTTATCCCGTCAGTTAAGGCCGCTGTTATTTGAATAAACGCCTGTAAGCGGACTGCCAGACTCAGCCATTTCAATAATTGCGCCGGATTTAAGCAGATCGGTCCTTACCGCTTCAAAATGCTTGTGGATCTCGTTCGTGCGCATGTCCATCTGCACAAGGCCCGTGCGCTCATACCCAATAGGCCTGTTCTTGGTAAACTGCACCTGCCTGAAAACAATGGTGGTACCGATGATTAGTGTAACCGAAACGGTAAACTGCACTACAACAAGAACCTTACGTGGTATAGCGGCAAAGCGTCCGGCCTTAAAAGTACCTTTAAGCACCTTAACCGGTTGAAACGACGACAGGTAAAAAGCAGGGTAGCTTCCCGCTATTAAGCCTGTAAAGATGCTGAAACCTAAACCCATCAACCAAAATACAACATTGCCCCAAAGCACATGCATTGTTTTATCGGCAACGGTATTAAACCAGGGCAATGTAAGCTGTACCAGCAATATAGAAACTCCAAAAGCAAACACGGCGATCATGAGCGATTCAATAAAAAACTGGCTGATAAGCTGGCTCCTTAACGAACCTACCGTTTTGCGGATCCCTACTTCCTTGGCCCGTTTCTCACTCCGGGCGGTACTCAGGTTCATGAAATTGATGCAGGCCAGCAGCAGCACAAACACACCGATGATGCCAAACATCCATACAAATTTGATATCGCCGCCGGTATTAAACCCACCTTTAAACTCCGAGGACAGGTGCCATTTGCTCATGGGATGTAAGAAAACCGCAGCCTTAAAACTCACGCCCACATTATCGCCCTGGGCTTTAAGACCATCAAGTTTTATATTCCTGATCTCTGCCGATACCTTATCCAGATTGGCACCCGGTTTTAGCTGAGCGAAGATTTGCCAGGAATTATTGCCCCAGCGCGTACGGGCATTTTTTAACCAGGGCATTGTGGTCATGTACAGATCCCATGGGGCAACAAAACCAAGATCCCGAAAATTGCTGTTATGCGGTATATCCTCATACACTCCCGTTACCTTAACATTCCACTCATTATCAATTTTAATGGTCTTGAGCATCGGGTCGGCATCGCCAAAAAGCGCTTTAGCCAGTGACGCAGAAAGCATAATAGATGAAGGATCTGCCAGGCCCGAATGTGTGCCTTTCAGCATTTTGAGGCTAAGCAGGTCAGGTGCTTCGGCCTGCATGTAGTTCCCTTGTTTGGTAAGCTTTTTATCACCATAAGCCATAATATGCGTATCTGTCCAGGTTGAAAGCACTACATATTTAAAGTCATGCTTAAAATCATCCCGGAGTTTATACCCGAGCGGCATAGGCATGGCTGTTTGTGCATCTGTAACACCATTAAAGGTTTGATTTTGCCACACCTGCACAATACGGTCATAATTGTCAAAACTCTTATTGTACGATAACTCATCCCAGATCCACAGGCCAATAAGCATAGCTACCGCCATACCTACCGACAGGCCTGTAATATTGATAAACGTATGCGCCTTGTTCTTAACAAGGTTTCGCCACGCAACGGTTAAATAGTTTTTAAACATAACTAAAGTTCATTGGTTCACTTGTTCATTAGTTTGTTGGTGTCTCCCCTTCTTCTAACCTCTAATCTCCAACCTCTAACCACTTATTCTGATCTCAAATTCTTTACCGGGTTGGCCAGCGCCGCTTTTATGGCGTGGTAGCTAACCGTTAATAAAGTGATTACCACGGCGCCAACTCCTGATGCCGCGAAGATCCACCAGGTTATGGTCGACCGGTATTCATACTTATGCAGCCAGTTGTTCATATAATAGTATGTTGCCGGAATAGCTATAAAGAGCGATATGGTAACTAAAACCACAAACTCGGTGGAAAGCAACCGCCAAAGATTAGCCACCGAAGCACCCAATACTTTGCGCACCCCTATCTCCTTGATGCGTTGTTCGGCAACAAATGAAGCCAGACCGAATAAGCCAAGGCACGATATAAATATAGCCAGCACCGCAAATATGGTAGCGAGGTTGCCGATCCGTTGTTCGTCCGAAAACTTGCTCGCGTATTCATCATCGTTAAACTTAAAATCAAACGGGCTTCCGGGGTTATATTTTTTGAACACAGGTTCTATCTTTTTTAAAGCTTCCTGCATGGGCATAGTTGGTTTAACCCTCAGCGTTATGAAATTAACCCAGCCGGGCAACATCATAAATACAGTAGCTACAGTTTTTTTGTAAGGCGATTCCATCACCATATCCTTCACAACGCCCGTAACAATGTGATCCTGTTTGTTCCACCTGATCACTTTGCCCACCGGATTTTTAATACCGCTCATTTTCACTGCCGATTCGTTCAGGATAAAGGCACCGGTATCCGTAGGGAAGTTTCTTGAAAAATCGCGGCCCTGGATAATTTTCCAGCCTACGGTATGCCCAAAATCATAAGTTGTAGCAACGGTACCAAAAGTTGGATCGAAGCCTGCAGGCTTGCCATCCCAATCGAAACCTCCGTTATTTGCCCAAATTTCTGTAGTAGTACTGTTTGATTCGGCCATATCCTCAACCGCACCGGTTTGGATCAGGTCGTTACGCATAGTTTCATAATGTCCGTAAATCTCAGGAGTCCTCATTTCGATAGAAAGCAAGCCTGCACGCGAATAACCGACCGGCCTGTCTTTAGCATACTGGATTTGCCTGAACACAACTATAGTACCTATAATCAGCGCTATGGATACCGTAAACTGCACAACAACCAAAACCTTACGCGGCAGAGACGCAAAACGACCTACCTTGAAAGTCCCCTTTAAAACCTTCACCGGCTCAAATGATGAGAGGTAAAATGCCGGATAACTGCCTGCTATGACGCCTGTAAATAAGGTAAAACCCAAAGCCAGGAGCCAAAACCAAACATTGCCAAATGGCATATTTATTTGCTTATCGGCAATGTGATTAAATGATGGCAGCGCAATCAAAACTATACCCACCGTAACCACCAGCGCCAAACAGGCAAATATTACCGATTCGCTTAAAAACTGGTTGATGAGTTGTGAGCGCATGGAGCCGATCGACTTTCTGATTCCCACTTCCTTAGCGCGTTTCTCGCTTCGGGCAGTGCTCAGGTTCATGAAATTGATACAGGCCAGTAACAATACAAATACGCCGATGATACCAAACAGCCAAACCATTTCAATAAGCCCGCCAACCGGTTTGCTGTTTTTAAAATCGCTGTACAGGTGCCATTTGCTCATGGGATGCACCTGTATACTTTCATCATTCATCTTAAAATGCGGCTTGGTAATGTTTCTGATCTTGGCCGATACTTTATCAAAATCCACGTTATCGGCCAGCTGAACATACAATGAGCAGCCATGATTGTCCCATGCTCCTGTTTGCGTGCCCCACCAATTGTCTTTATTAAAAAAAGGCATCAGGAACTTTGTTTCATAAAATGAAGTATTGCGTGGCAGGTCTTCATATACGCCGATAACTTTTAAGTTTGTTTTATTATCAGCTTTGATAGTCTTATTGACCGGATCGGCATTGCCAAACAGCGCTTTGGCAATTGATTGAGATATAACTATTGATGAAGGATCCCTGAATTCGGTATAACTGCCTTTTACCATTTTCAATGCAAGCATGGCCGGCAAATCACCCTCGGCCCAGGCCCCAATTTGTGATATCTTTTTATCACCTACCGAAAGAATATGTGCCCCACCCCAAAAAAGCGAAGTATGTTTAAAATCGCTGGCATACTTAGTGCGCAATTCGGCACTCAGCGGTACCACGGTCGATCGAAAAGTAGGCGTTTCGCCATTTGCCGTTTGTGTAACCATAATCTGCCCCATGCGGTTGTAGGTGCTATGGTACTTATCAAACGATAGCTCGTCCCAGATCCAAAGACCGATAAGCATGGCCACTGCCATCCCCACCGATAAACCCGCAATGTTAATAAAGGCATGCACCTTGTTTTTAACAATATTACGGAACGCGATTTTGATGTAATTCTTTAACATGATTATAGTTCATTGGTTCACTTGTTCATTAGTTCATTGGTGCCTATCATTTAGTCATTGCCGGAGGATAACCGCATGCTAAGCAAATAGGCTCTGTATAGTATGCGGTTGCTTCATCGCTCTTCACAATGAGATAAAATATTATTTCTTAACTCCGAAATCGAACATCCGAAATCAAATTATTCCGACCTCAAACTTTTTATCGGGTTGATCAGCGCTGCTTTAATACTTTGGAAACTTACAGTTGCCAGCGCTATCAAAATAATTAACGTACCCGATAGTCCAAACATCCACCATTGTACCTGTGTACGGTAAGCATAACCCTGCAGCCATTTTGAAGCAGCATACCAGGCTATTGGTGAAGCAATAAGTAAGGCGATTACTACCAGTAACATAAACTCCGATGATAAAAGCCTGAACAACGAGCCTACACTCGCGCCCAGTACCTTGCGGATGCCTATCTCCTTTACGCGCTGCTCGGCTGTGAACATGGCTAAACCAAGCAAGCCAAGACATGATATAAAGATGGCTAAAAAGGCAAATGCATCTGATAGCTTACCAATTACCTGCTCGTTCTGGTACAACTTCTGGTATTCCTCATCCGAAAAATTATAATTGAACGGGAAGGCCGGATTTAGCTGTTTGCACAGCTTTTCCATGCTGGCCAGTGCTTCGCGGGTTTTGCCGGGCTGCGTACGTAACAGGATACTGCCATAGTTTTCGTTTTCGGCACATCTTAACACCAATGGCTTAATTTCTTCATGCATGGAGTTAAAATGAAAATCTTTGATTACACCTACAATTTTGCCATGTTTGCCCCAAAAAGTCAGCGGCTGGCCTATTGGGTTTTTATACCCTATCCTTTTCAGCGCGGCTTCGTTAAGGATATAGCCGACAGAATCCGTTGGGAAATCTTTCGAAAAATCGCGCCCCTGCAGTACTTTGATCTTCATAGTTTTCACAAAATCGTATCCTACCGATGCCTGGGTGAACTGGATATTAACATTGGGGTCCTTACCTATCCAGTCAACACCGCCCGTTCCATTCTGGATATTGGTAGGTGTAGTGGTGATCCGCGTAATTGATTGAACCCCGGGCATTCTCAAAGCCTCTTGCTTAACAGTGCTGTATTTGGCTGTCAAATCACCTTCAAGCGGAATATAAACCAGGTTTTCGCGGTCATAACCCAAATTTTTCGATTGGATAAAATTCATCTGTCCCGATATGACTATAGTACCGGTAATCAGCACAACTGATAGTACAAACTGAAACACCACCAGCCCTTTACGGAACAAAGTGGTACCGGTATCAAGCTTCAGCGCTCCTTTGAGCACTTTAACCGGATTGAACGACGACAGGAATAAAGCCGGATAACTCCCCGATACTAAACCGGTTATCAGCGTAATTACCCCAAGTTTGAACCAAAAAGCAGCATCATAAAAGGGCAATTCAATTTGCTTTTGGGTTACCTCGTTAAAAAACGGCAACAACAGTACAAGCAATATCAGGGAAACCAAAACCGAAAGTGCGGTAATGAGCATCGACTCGGCAATGAACTGGCCTATTAAAGCCGAACGCACGGCACCTACTACCTTGCGTACCCCAATCTCTTTAGCCCGTTTAACCGAGCGGGCTGTAGTTAAGTTCATGAAGTTGATACAGGCTATCAACAAAATAAACACCGCCACTATGCTGAAAATACGTACATATTCAATACGCCCTCCTACAATTTTTCCATCTTCAAAATTGCCCCGCAGGTAAGTATCGCTATAACGCATCATCCCCAGGTCGATGATAAAAGTTGATGTTTTACGGTTTGTACCATTATAAGAATCTAAAAAATGAGGGATCTTTTTGGCAAACTTCACCGGGTCGGCATCCGGGCGAAGCATAATAACAGCGGCTGGCCCCTGGTTGCCCCAGTCGCGCGCCCAGGTGTTTTCATCCAAAAAGTTATACCAGTTCATCACAAAATCAAACTTTTGCGAGCTGTTATTCGGCATGTCCTCATATACAGCAGTAACTGTAAAATCTTTAGCGTTTTCATAGCGGATTGTTTTACCAATGGCTGCCTCCGCGCTGCCAAAAAAACGGTTAGCCATTTTACGCGAGATGGACAAGCTCTTTGGGGTATTTAATGCAGTTTTGGCCGAACCCTGAAGCAGTTTATAACTAAAGATGTTAAAATAATCTTCGCCGGCGGAGGTACCGCCAATCTTTAATATTGTATCGCCTACCTGGAAGGTATTCCATTGGTCGAAACCCATATTTGCACCGTACTGTACTTCCGGGAATACTTTTTTTATCTCTTCGGTAGTACGGCCCGGAGTATTGTAACTACCATGCAGCTTATGGTCGTATTTTTGTAACTCATAAACTGCATAGATCCGTGACCCATTTTTAAACCACGAATCCATATCCAGCTCATTCTGCACCCAAAGCATGATCAGCAGGCTGCACACCAAACCTACCGAAAGCCCCGCAGCATTAATAAAGGCATGCGTTTTATTACGCAGCAAATTACGCCAGGCTACTTTTAAATAGTTTTTTATCATATGCTTAGTTCATTTACTTTATATCATTGGGTCATCAGGTCATTAAGTCATTTTTAACTCAATGACCTGATGACGCGAAGCAAATGACTTAATGACTTTCGTCACTCCGCCTTCAGGCTCTTCACCGGGTTCATCCGTGCAGCTTTTATGGCTTGCGTGCTTACGGTTAACAGGGCTATTATCATAGCCAGCATACCGGCAAGGGCAAACATCCACCAGCTTATCGTTACTCGGTATTCAAATGCCTGCAGCCATTTGCTCATGCCCCACCATGCTATTGGCGTGGATATTACAAGGGCTATCAATACAAGCTTTACAAAATCTTTTAATAATAACTGCACAATACCCGTTACGCTGGCGCCAAGCACCTTACGTACACCTATTTCCTTACTGCGCTGTTCGGCACTGAAAGCTGCCAAGCCAAACAGGCCAAGGCAGGATATCACTATCGCCATCAGCGTAAAGGCATTAATAATTTGCGACAAGGTAACTTCAGTTTCATACTGCTTTTGCACCTCGGTATCTAAGAAAGAATATTCAAAAGGTGCGTCGGCTATGTCTTTACGCCACAGCGCTTCCATTTTGCCCAGCAGCGATTTATAGTTTTTGCTATCTGTTGATACCACCATCACATTAAACTGTCGCGGATCATTACGGTAAACCAGCATAAACGGCTTTACTTCCATATGCAGGGAGTTGTAATTAAAGTCCTTCATTACCCCGGCCACTTCAACAAAGGTTACCGGGTCCGGATCATATTGGGTATACAATCGTGTACCCGGAGCAGTCTGCGGGTTTAGTCCCAGGCGCTTACATAAGGTTTCATTAATGAGTACCCGGGTAGTATCCCCTATCCGGAAGTCCCGGCCGGCAATTATTTTAATGCCGTTCGCTTTGGCAAAAAACTCATCAGTATTAATATTTTGTGCATCAGTTGCAGTGGTCATATTGCCTCCTGCAGTGTAAACTCCGTGATCATGCGGTACAAACTGGCTCAGGTAATTATCGGCATTGCTTACGGTTTTAACTTCGGCCAGCTGCCTTAAATCATTTGCAAAATTCTTCATTTTGCCCTGCGTGGTATTGGTATAAAAATTAAAGATGAGCTTTTGATTTTGGTCAAAGCCGAGGTCTTTATTTTTTACGAAATTGAGCTGACTGTAGATCACGATAATACCTGTTATAAGTACTATCGACAGCACAAACTGAAACACTACCAATGATTTACGGATTCCTGCTGCCGAAATATGACTGGTAAAATTCCCTTTGATCACCTTGATAGCCTTAAACGCCGACAAGTAAAATGCAGGATAGCTTCCGGCTACAAAACCGGTAACCACAACTATGCCCGTCAGCATTAGCAAAAGCCTGTAATTGCTAAAAAACGATAAATGAATATCGGTATGGGTTACCTGGTTTAAATATGGCAGCAGCAATACGAGTAATGGCAATGCGATGGCTACGCCCATAAGCGTCAGCATAAACGATTCGCCCAAAAACTGCTTCATCAAATCGCCCTGGCCCGCGCCTATTACTTTGCGTACACCTACTTCTTTGGCACGTTTTGATGCACGCGCTGTTGAAAGGTTCATGAAATTAATACAAGCCACTACCTGTATCAGTACAGCCACCAGTATCATAATGTACAGGAATGCAGGATCAAGTGTTTTGGTTAGCTCATGCTCATGCCCTGGCGTTGTATGAATGGTAGTTACAGGCTGCAGGTGCAGCGCCTTTTTCATGCCGATGGCCTTCAATTGGTCGGCACCATATTTATTTAAAAAGTCAGGAAGCTTTTTTTCAAGGGCTGCTGCGCTGGCATTAGGGCGCAGCTTTACATAGGCATATAAAAAGTTATTACCGGCCCATGCGGTATTTTGCCGTACGTACTGACCTAAGCCGCCACTGTTCATAGCCATAAACATACTCACTTTGATATGCGACTGACCGGCGCTTTCGTCAACCACCCCCGTAACCTTAAAATCGTGTTTGCCGAATGAATTATCGATAGAGATCATTTTCCCTATAGGATCCTCGCTGCCGAAAAGTTTATCGGCTACCGGCTTCATTAATACAAGGCTGTAAGGCTCGGCCAGTACTTTATTGGCATTACCACTAACAAAATGAAAGTTAAACACATCAAAAAAAGTAGAATCGACATAAGCCGCATTCTGTTGATAAAATGATTTTTCTTTGTAGCGTAACAGATGCTGTTTAGCTCCAAAACCTTCGGTTGTTACCAGCCGGGTAAACTGCAAAACCTCGCCAAAATCATTTTTCATGGCCGGCGCTATTGGCGGCGAGCTTGCCGCGCCATCATGCTTATCACCCGTGAGCTCAAGCGTTGTGGTAATACGGTACAGGTCTTTAACATCTTTGTGTTGCTTATCATAACTGTACTGATCCTGCACATAAAGCAAAATATAAAGGCAACACAGTGTACCTGTAGCCAATCCCACTATATTAATTAAACTAAAGGTTTTGTTTTTCAACAAAAACCGCCATGCCGTTTTTAAATAACTTTTAATCATTTTATTAGTTCATTTGTTCAATGGTTCATTATAGTGCTTTCAAACATGTCATTGCGAGCGTAGCGTGGCAATCGCACGGAAGCATCGCCGCTCTGTATAACGTGCGATTGCTTCGTCGTCCCTCCTCGCAATGACATATTTTATATTCCAAAATCAACCTAACCTCTAATCTCCAACCTCTAACCGCTCTACTCCGCTTTCAAGCTCTTTACCGGGTTCATTAACGCGGCTTTAATGCTTTGATAGCTTACCGTAGCAAGGGCTATCATAATTGCGGCCACCCCCGCCAGCGCAAACATCCACCAGCTAAGCTGTACGCGATAGGTAAAATCCTGCAGCCATTGGGTCATTGCATAATAGGCTATAGGCGTTGCTATCACAATGGCAATAAATACCAGTTTTACAAAATTCATGGATAACATTGCAGTGATATTGCCAATAGTAGCGCCTAATACCTTGCGGATCCCTATTTCCTTGCTGCGCTGCTCGGCCATGAAAGCAGCCAGGGCAAACAGACCGAGACAAGCAATCATGATAGCCAGTACCGCAAAACTTGTGAAAATACGCCCCATACGCTGTACATCGGCATACATGCTGGCAAAACGCTCGTCCATAAAAGTGTATCTAATGGGCTGGTTTGGTGCAAACTGTTTCCAGGTTGCAGTGATTTGGTCGAGCGCTTTTTTTACATCACCGGCTTTTATTTTTACCGATACTATCGATTCGCTTGAGCTTAAATGCATCACCAATGGCTCGATACCGTCGCGCATCGAGTTAAAATTAAAATCCTGCACCACGCCGATAATTGTTTTACCCGGGCCATAGTTAACTATCTTTTTCCCTATCGGATTTTTAAGTCCGAGTTTGTTGGCCATCATTTGGTTAATGATCACCGCCTGCGAGTCGGCTTTCATATCGGGAATAAAGTCGTGGCCAGCCACCAGTTTAATGCCCAGTGTTTTGAGATAATCATGATCCACATCCCAAAACTGACCACCTACAGTAGGATCTATTTTTTCTCTTCCCTCAATAAAAAATTGGTTGCCATTACGCTTAGTGCCCGAAACCGGTAAAAAATCGCTGATTGATGCACTTTTAACTGTGGATAGTTTCAGCAATTCGCTTTTAAATGGTTTCACCTGGTTATCAAGCGTATTGGTACCTTGTATCATCACCACCTGATCTTTCTCAAAACCTACTTTTTTGTTAAGCAGGTATTGCATCTGGTTATAAATAACTACCGTGCTGATGATGAGGATAATAGATGTAGCAAACTGGAAAACCACCAGCACATTACGCAATACCGAACTTTTACTTCCGGTACTTAAATTGCCTTTAAGCACTTCGGCTGGTTTAAAGCCCGAGAGGTAAAACGCAGGATAAATGCCCGCCACAATGCCAATTAAGAATGCCGCCGCCAGCACTACCGGTACTAACCACCAAACCGCCCACGGCATAGTAAGCGATTTGGACGCCAGCGTATTAAAATATGGCAGTAGTACCCAGGCCAGGATCAGGCCTAATACAAACGAGAAAAAGCTATACAATAATGATTCGGCCAAAAACTGCCTTATCAAACCACTTCGCTGCGAGCCAACTACTTTACGTAACCCAACCTCTTTGGCCCTGTTAGCCGATTTGGCTGTAGAAAGGTTAATAAAATTGATACAGGCAATCACCAAAATAAAACCGGCCACCGCGCCAAACAACCACACGAAACGGATATCCCCGTGCGACATGCCATCATGAATATCGTACGAGCGTAAATTGATATCCTGTACATTTTGAACCACTAAATTAAAAATGCTCATTACCCTGCTGGCGCGTTTATCGCCATTATGTGTCATGCTGGGGATGTAATAATTTTTCAGGATGCCATCATTTACCTTTTTATTAAACTGTGCTATGTTGGTGCCGGGTTTCAGCGCCATGTATATATGATAATTATTGGCATCCCAGGTTGCCTGTTCGCCATTCCAGAACTCAACACCGGCAAGGGTGATAAAGAACTTAAAATCGTGCAGATGCGAATTACCGGGGATATCCTGCATTACCGCGGCTATTTTAAAAGGTTTAGTTTTGTTATTGTTTAGGTACATTACCTTACCTACCGGGTTTTGACCGGGGAAGTATTTATCTGCCTTGCTTTTTGAAATCACCATACTCAATGGCTCGCTCAAGGCATGTTTTGAATCGCCGTAAACCATGGGCAGGTTCAAAATATCTATCAGGCCCTGATCTGCATAGGCAAAACCTTCTTCGTGGGTATTATCAGCCTGGTCTGCACGCTTTAACTCATTGGCGCCGGCACCCCAAAAAAGTGAATTTGGCATTAAACGACCTGATTTCTCTACTTCCGGATAGTCCTGTTTAATCACTTTGGCCATCACCGAAGGCCAATCAACACCTTTTTCATCTACCGAGCCATCGTGGTAATGCCCAAGCAAACGGTAAACATTAGCTGCATTAGGGTAGCTTCTATCAAAACTCAACTCATCGCGAATGTACAGAGCAATTAGCAGGCAGGCCGCAATACTAAACGCAAAGCCGCCAATTTTAATAGCGGCATACATTTTTTGCTTGCGTAATTGCCTTAAAGCGACTTTTAAATAATTTTTGATCATGGCAGTGCTATTTAAAAAGGGGCTATGTTGTTTTAATTTTTCCGTACTGTTATAATTAGCCTGCATGGTTTTCTCCGGTTTAACCGGAGAGGGCGTTTCAACTGCAACCGCTGGTTGTCCTGTACCCTCCATATCTTTGATCTTTGCCTGGATCTTACCAAACAAAACCGAACCGTCACTCTTTGGCTTTTCCTCTCCATCATCCCACCATTTCGACATTAACCTTAGCTGGCTATGCAGCTCCGGGTTTTCGGCCAGCAAAGCGTTTAGCTCCTGCAACTCCTTTTCCGAAGCTTCATTAGCCAATTTCTTTGAAGCAAGGCTCCAAATGTGGTCATCCAAGTTCATCTCTCAAACGGGCGTTAGTTTATCAAAGGCAGTGCACAACTGTTATTTTCGAATAAAACATGTGCCATTTATACAAAAATCTACATATCAAATACTTACACAAAAACACCCGTTATTACTGTACGAAAGCGTACATCTGGTGTCCGGTTTTAAGCAAGGTCATTCCTTAGCCTGAGCAGGCATGATAACACCAGCCACAACTGAACAGCTTTAACCAATCATTGGTGTTACCCCCCTCTTTAATTAAAAAGCTTATTTTCAATTATTTATTCAATAAAAATACGAATTGTGTTAACCCTGTTAACCAACTCCCAAGCCATCCGGTTTAAACTCACAATTTCTCTACTCTCCCGTAACATAATCCTATCCCGTGCGTCATAGGTGATTTACGCACAAAACATTTTGGCTGGCAGGGTGTATATTTGAAAATTAACTATCCTTAACAGCTTGTAAAAAGCAAACTTTTTGTACTACATATGACTGATCGCAAACTAATTACAAAACTCATGCTGTCGTGTGTGCTTACCACAGCTATGGCAACCGCTTACGGGCAGCAAACCCCTCCACCAGAAAACCCGGCATTAAAAATCTACCGGGCTGCACCAACTAAAATCAACGATCTTATCCACACCAAGCTTGATGTGCGCTTCGATTACAAAAAACGCTACCTGTACGGTAAGGAATGGGTTACTTTGAAACCTCACTTTTATCCAACTGATAGCTTAAGGCTCGACGCTAAAGGCATGGACCTTAAAAATATCTCGGTAGTAAAAAATGGTAAAAATGTGCCGCTTAAGTTTACGTACCAGGACAGCCTTTCGGTAGCCATTAAACTGGACAAGGTTTACCGCAATAACGAAAGTTATACCATTTACATTGATTATACTGCCAAGCCCAATGAGCTGAAAGCTAAAGGCAGTGCAGCTATCAATGACGCAAAAGGTTTATACTTCATCAACCCCGACGGTACCGAAAAAGATAAACCAACCCAGATCTGGACACAAGGCGAAACCGAGAGCTCATCGGCCTGGTTCCCTACCATTGATAAGCCAAGCCAGAAAACTACTGAAGAGATCACGATGACCGTGCCGGCAAAGTACGTAACCTTATCAAACGGTAAACTAACCGCCCAAAAAACAAATGCCGATGGCACCCGTACCGATACATGGAAGCAGGAATTACCGCATTCGCCGTATTTGTTTATGATGGCTGTAGGCGATTTCAAGATCTATAAAGATAAGTGGAAAGATAAAGAGGTAAGCTACTACCTGGAGCCTAAATATGCGCCTTACGCCAAAGAGATCTTTGGTTTCACGCCCGAAGCTATCGACTTTTATTCAAAAACTTTAGGTGTTGATTTTCCATGGGTTAAATACTCACAAATTGTAGTACGCGACTACGTAAGCGGCGCTATGGAAAATACCTCGGCTACCTTACACGGCGATTACGTACAGGCTACCCACCGCGAACTGATAGACGCCAACTTTAGCAATGGCCGCAGCACTATTGTGCACGAGCTGTTTCATCAATGGTTTGGCGATTATGTTACTGCCGAAAGTTGGAGCAACCTTACCGTAAACGAATCGTTTGCCAACTTCAGCGAAACCATCTGGGCCGAACATAAATATGGCAAGGACGAAGCTGATGCGCATAACTATGCAGATATGCAAAGCTATCTCCGTTCGCAGGGAGCCAGTACTAAAAACCTGGTGCGTTTTTATTATGCCGATAAAGAGGACGTTTTTGACGCTGTAACCTACCAAAAAGGTGGCCGCATCCTGAACATGCTCCGCAATTATTTAGGCGATGCTGCATTTTATAAAGGACTTAACATCTATCTGAAAACTAACGCCTTCAAAAACGGTGAAGCCCAGCAATTACGTTTAGCATTTGAGGAGGCCAGCGGCCAGGACCTTAACTGGTATTTTAACCAATGGTATTATGGAGCCGGTCACCCGATACTGAACATCAGCTACAAATGGGACGAGGCAACTAAAACCGAAACCGTTTACCTGAAACAAACACAGGATGGCCAAACCTTTAAACTGCCAATGGCTATTGATATTTACCAGGGCGGTAAAAAAGTGCGCCATAAAGAGTGGATGAATGACAAGGTAGATTCTATTAGTTACCAACTGGCCGGCAAACCGGATCTGGTGAATGTTGATGCTGATAAGATCCTGCTTACCAAAAAAACTGATAACAAAACTATTGAAGAGTTTTCATTCCAGTATTTTAACGCTCCTAATTACCTCGACCGTTACGAGGCTATAGAAGCTGCTGCATCAGATCAAACCCGTCCGCAAGCACAAAAAATCCTGATCGCGGCTTTAAAGGATAAGTATTATGGCCTCCGCATTAAAACCATCAGGGCATTAAACCTCACTAAAGATGATGTGCGTAATGCAGCCCAGCCAATATTGATCGCATTAGCTCAAGCCGATAATAACACGCTTGTAAAAGCAGCTGCTATTACTGCATTAGGCAAATTGAAAGCAAGCGGTAATATGACTTTGTTTACCCAATCCATATCGAGCGAATCATACGCTGTACAGGGCGCGGCCTTAAACGCCATTGCACAACTTGACCCGGCCAAAGCATTAAGCTTAGCCAAAGGCCTTGAAAAAGACAACAAAGGCGCATTAACTACCGCTATCATGACTTTATATACTACTAATGGTAATGATGCCGAATGGCCGTTTGTTTACCATGCGTTTACCGAGGCAGGGATTCAGGAAAAATTCAATTCCCTTAAAAACTTTGCTGACATGACTGCCAAAGTAAATAAGCCAGAGTACGCTCAGCAAGGTATTGAAGAGCTTAAAAATGCCGGCATTAAATTTAAGGTTTACGGAGCAGCACCATTTATAGTAACCCAACTGGAAGGTATCAAAACCTCACGTACTACTATGAAAGACGATGCATCGGCAAAAGCTGCTGACGATGCTATCAAGGCTGTGAATGATGCCAAATAAGCAGAAAATCAAAGGCTTAAAGCTAAAAGCTTTATAGCTTTGTTCATTCACCTAAATACAAAAGGCCGCTCTTATCAAAGGCGGCCTTTTGTATTTAGCGTAAAGCGATGTGGTTGAGCTTAAGGCATAAAGCCAAAAGCGTTTTGAGTGTTAGCGTTATTAGCTTTGAGCTTTTTGCGTTCGGCTTTAAGCCTTCTGCTTTTAGCTTAAATTACTTTACCAGCGTACCAATATCTTCGCCTTTGGCAATTTTCATAAAGTTACCTTCCTTGTTCATATCAAATACAATGATAGGTAGCTTGTTTTCCTGGCAAAGGGTTATGGCGGTCATATCCATTACATTCAGGCCTTTATCATATACTTCCTGGAAGGTAATCTCGTCGTAACGGGTTGCACTTGGGTCTTTCTCCGGGTCGGCAGTGTAGATGCCGTCAACACGGGTACCTTTTAATACCACATCAGCTTTAATTTCAATGGCGCGTAATGAAGCGGCAGTATCAGTAGTAAAGTAAGGGTTACCAGTACCGGCACCAAAGATCACGATCTTGCCCATTTCCAGGTGGTGCATAGCGCGGCGACGGATATAAGGCTCACAGATCTGTTCCATTTTAATGGCCGATTGCAGACGGGTTTCCACACCAATGCTTTCTAAAGCATTTTGCAGCGCCATACAGTTAATCACTGTTGCAAGCATACCCATATAATCGGCCTGCGCACGTTCCATACCCGATTTTTCAGCACTTAATCCCCTGAAAATATTACCGCCTCCAACAACTACCGCAATCTCGATACCGGCATCATAAACGTTTTTAATGTCATGAGCATACTGCAAAACCTGGTTGTTATCAATACCATATTGCCTTGCGCCCATCAGCGATTCGCCCGAAAGTTTCAGTAATATTCTTTTGTATTTCATTTGGTGTGATTTGCTAATAATAGAAAAAGATGAAACCTGCTTTTGTTTATATCAAGAATTGATAAAGCTCTGTTCATACGGGAGTAGTTCGCCAAAAATAGCGAATAAATTTCAGTGTTAAAATTTTATGTTGTCTTTGTTAAAAAATCACCTTTTAGTATAGTCCCAAGCACTTCAAAATCAGCGTTAAAAATAACAAGGTCGGCATCAAAGCCTTTCTCTATTTTACCCTTTTTTGTTTGCGATGCTAACTCGGCGGGATATAATGAAGCCATATTTACGGCCTCAGCCAGGTCAATACCGGCCAATTTAACGCAATTTTCAACTGCTTTAAGCATGGTAAGGTTTGAACCTGATAAAGTACCGTCGGGCATGGTATACCTGTCGCCCCTTAGTTCATGTTGATAAGCTCCTTCTTTGGTTGAAGTAACGGCATCAGTGATCAGGAAAAGTTTGTCACCAAGTTCGCGTTTAGCTAAACGTACCATTGCAAAATCAACATGGATACCATCGACTACAATACTGGTATATGGCTTTTCCTCAAAAATTGCAGGGATATAGCCAGGTTCGCGATGGTGCATAGATGGCATGGCGTTAAACAAATGCGTTACTGCCTGCACCGGTTTCTTTAAAAATGATTTGCCTTCGGCATAAGTAGCATTACTATGGCCGGATGATATGATAACACCCTGCTCATATAAATAATCTATCACCTCCTGATCCTGCAGTTCGGGCGCAATGGTGATCATCTTGATAACACCATCAGCTTTTTCAAGCCAGCCTTTAACCTCAGTCAAAGTAGCCTTTTTGATAAACTTTTCGGGGTGAGCGCCCTTTTTTGCAGGGTTTAAATAAGGCCCTTCCAAGTGCAATCCCCAGAAAGCCCCCCTGCTTTTTTGGCTATAGATCTTAGCCGCTTCAATACCAGTTTCCACAATTTCATTGGTATTGGTGCCGATAGTAGCAAACACGCCAATGGTGCCCTGGTTCAGCAGGTCATTCTCCAATTGTTCAAGCGCCTCAACGGTAGGTGTACCGGCAAAAAGCTTACCGCCGCTGCCGTAGATTTGCAGATCGATAAATCCCGGAGCAAGGAAGGCACCGTTGAGGCTTTTCTTTTCAGCATCCGCCGGAATAGCGCTTTCGTCTATAACATCAATGACAGTACCGTTTTCAATTAAAACGGCTTTACCTTCGGTGATGGTGCCGGCTGAAATGAGTTTGAGGTTGTAAAGGGCGAGAACAGGCATGATTTAATAATTACGTATTCAACCATTATGTCATTGCGAGCGTAGCGTGGCAATCGCGAATTTGCATAGTCGCCCTGCATAGCTTGCGATTGCTTCGTCGTCCCTCCTCGCAATGACATAGTATAGGAGGGATAACGACCCAACAGGGCAAAAAAAATCCCCCGATTTTCATCGGGGGATAATATGATTAAGCTCCTAAAGCTACCCGCTTGAAGGCGGTTACTGTAAGGCCTTTTTCAACCGAGTCAAGGAATTGTGAAATGCTCTTAGACGAATCTTTCACAAACTCCTGGTTTAACAGGGTTGAGTCTTTGTAGAATTTATTCAACTTACCTGCAGCAATTTTTTCAACCATTGCTTCTGGTTTACCTTCTGCACGGATCTGCTCTTTAGCAATTTCAAGCTCACGCTCAATTACTGAAGCGTCAACGCCATCTTTATCCAAAGCGATAGGGTTCATAGCAGCAATTTGCATAGCTACGTCTTTACCTGCATCTTCTGCACCTGCACCATCAGCGCTTAAAGCTACCAATACACCTAAACGGAAGTTACCGTGGATGTAAGCAACAACTTTTTCGCCGTTAACAACTTCATATTTAGATACGCCGATTTTCTCGCCGATTTTACCTGTTTTTTCGATGATCGCATCACCGATTTTAACGCGGGCAGTTTCAACGTCAATTTCAAGTGCGTAAAGCTCTTCGATTGAAGCTGGTTTTGCTTCAACAGCTTTGTTAGCAATTTCATTTGCAAAAGCGATGAACTCAGCGTTTTTAGCTACGAAGTCAGTTTCGCAGTTAAGCTCGATGATAACACCGGTTTTAAAATCTTCAGAAGTACGTGCAATAACAACACCTTCGTTTGATTCCCTGTCCTGACGGCTTGCTGCAACTTTAGCACCTTTTTTCCTTAAAAAATCGATAGCTGCTTCAAAATCACCGTTAGTTTCGGTTAATGCTTTTTTGCAATCCATCATACCGGCACCGGTTTGCTGGCGCAGTTTGTTTACGTCGGCTGCAGAAATTTGTACTGTAGACATGTTTTTTTGAGTTTTAAGATTTTTTATATCGGGTTACAAGTTACCGCTATGGTATTATGCTACTGTAACCTGCAACTATTTTTAATATTAAAAATCCTCCCTGATGCTTTTAACGGAATCAGGGAGGCTTTAAATATTTGTTCCTTGTTCCCCCTTCAGGGGGTTAGGGGGCTTATTCTTCTGTTTCAGCAGCCGGAGCTTCAGCTTCGCCTTCAGCAGCTACTTCAGCAACTTTACGGGTTCTTTTACCGCCTTCGTTAACTTCAGGAGCATCAGCTTTAGCTTTTGCAGCTACTGCTTCTTTTTCAGCTTCGTCTTCTTTCTCGCGTTTGCGCTCATCTAAACCTTCTTCGATAGCTTTGATGATGATGCTGGTGATCAAAGAGATTGATTTTGTAGCGTCGTCATTCGCAGGGATCGGGAAGTCGATGTTTGAAGGGTCAGAGTTGGTATCAACCATAGCAAATGTAGGGATGTTCAACTTTAATGCTTCTGAAACCGCGATATGCTCTTTCTTAACGTCGATCAGGAATAAAGCAGCCGGTAAACGGTTCAGATCAGAGATACCACCTAAAAGGGTTTCTAATTTGATACGCTCACGCTGAATCATCAGACGCTCTTTTTTAGAAAGGTTGCTGTAAGTACCGTCTTTAGTCAATTTATCGATGTTTGACATCTTTTTGATTGACTTACGTACAGTAGCAAAGTTAGTTAACATACCACCTAACCAACGCTCGGTGATGTATGGCATGTTTACGCTTTTTGCATAATCAGCAACGATATCTTTCGCTTGTTTCTTTGTAGCTACGAATAATACCTTACGGCCTGATTTTACAATTTGTTTTATAGCTGCAGCAGCT
Source organism: Mucilaginibacter rubeus (assembly GCF_014643835.1). Taxonomy (GTDB): domain Bacteria; phylum Bacteroidota; class Bacteroidia; order Sphingobacteriales; family Sphingobacteriaceae; genus Mucilaginibacter; species Mucilaginibacter rubeus. The sequence continues at coordinate 494,016 of NZ_BMKD01000004.1, forward strand.
TCTTCAACCTTAGTTAAGGTTTTATTTAAATCGATAATGTGGATACCGTTACGCTCCATGAAAATGTACTGTGACATTTTCGGATCCCATTTGCGGGTAAGGTGACCAAAGTGTACACCAGCGTCCAGTAAATCCTGATAAGTTGTTCTTGCCATTTTGTTGTCCTCCTTTGATTAACGTTTACTGAATTGGAATCTCTTACGTGCTTTCCTGCGACCTGGTTTTTTACGCTCAACCATACGGTCATCGCGGGTCATTAAGCCTTTAGCACGTAATGCCGGTTTCTTTTCAGCATCAAGTTCAACAATAGCTTTAGCGATAGCTAAACGAACGGCTTCTGCCTGTCCTTTTACACCACCACCTGCAACGTTTGCTTTAACATCGTATTTTCCGGTGCTACCAGAAACCTCAGTGCTCTGAGTTACGATATATTGCAATGGCAAAGTAGGGAAATACTCTTTGTAATCTTTACCGTTAACGATGATCGCACCATTTCCTTCTGTAAGGTAGATGCGGGCAACGGCTGTTTTTCTTCTGCCTGAAGTGTTAGTTGTTGGCATTTTTTTTCTCCTTAAAAATTAAAAATTAAATGGCTGTTGGGTTTTGCGCTGCATGAGGATGCTCAGCACCTGCATATACATGCAAATTGCCGAATAATGCTTTACCCAAACGATTTTTAGGTAACATACCACGTACCGCTTTCTCGATGATGCGGGTTGGATGTTTCGCCAATAACTCCTTAGGAGAAATAAAACGCTGACCACCTGGATATCCAGTGTAACGAACATAAACTTTGTCGCTTAGTTTGTTGCCGGTCAGTTTTACCTTGTCTGCGTTGATAACGATCACATTATCACCACAGTCTACGTTTGGGGTGAAATCAGGCTTGGTTTTACCACGGATGATCATTGCGATCTTCGTAGACAAGCGCCCCAAAATCTCGCCTTCGGCGTCAACAACAACCCATTGTTTGTTAACGGTTTTTTTGTTGGCTGAGACAGTTTTGTAACTTAACGTATTCACTTGCTTTAAATTAAATTGTTTAAACGTTTATTATACCCCGTATTTTCGGGACTGCAAAGATAGGGTTAATTATCTTATTAGCAAATAGATTTTAAGGAAAAGATTGCGACTGGACTGATGGAGTGTCTGAACCGGAATTTAAGGGGGGGGCGAAGATTGTCAGGATTTTATTTTGTCTGAACCCGAACTTGTTGAATTTTCGGAATAGTCAAAATTTTAGGAATTCGAAAAAATTCAATAATTCGTTTAATTCGAGTTCAGACAACTACCAGAATCCGATAAACCCGGTTCAGAAAAAATCTGTGTAATCAAAAATCAATCGGTGTAATCCCAATAAAAAAATCCGACATCCAACATCCGAAATCTCAAATCAAAATAATGGTGTTGCCTGCGGCCCGGGCTATACGTTCATACGCCTGCAGGCATTACGCGCATGGCCGGTATCCACTTCTATCCCTAACACAGAAAACACATCCGGAATGCTATATGAGTATGATGCTTTACCTTCTTAAATCTACTAAATCAGTTCTCCAATTATTTAGCTAAAGCAAAGTCCAATACCTCATCAGCAGGTGTTAGCGGGTTATCCTTTACCATAAAGTCTGGCATTACCGGGTGTTGATCATTAGTATTGCCGCTGGCCCTGATAAATTGCTTGGTTGAAGTAGTAAACGTAAATCCGGTATTGGGCAGTTTTAAAAAAATCAGCTCACCATAATCATTGGCCGGCTCGCCTGATGGTTCACCGATCAATGTAGCCAGCTTATAATCCTGAATGGTATTGGCCAGCATGTTGGCACTTGAAAAAGTATGCGGGCCAATCAGCACCAAAACGTTCCCTTTGAATAACAAATCATTAAATGTTGGCCGGTCAGGCCTATCACCGCTATTTGATATAGTAGTACCATTAATGGCATTAAAATAATAAGCCATCTTTTGTGGCCCTTCTCCTTTTAACTTTTCATTAAGCTGATCTTTGTACTCCTGGCTTACTTTCCACTTTACACCTCCTGCCATCCGGAAAGGCTTATCGGTAATATAGCCTAATAACATTTCGGCTAATGCCGAATTACCTCCCCCATTTTTTCGCAAATCGATGATCAGCACCTTGGCTTGTTTGTTTTTAATGGAAGTAAAGCACGAATCTAAAAACCGTTTAAATACAGCCGGTTCAGCTGTAAGTGTATTCAATGCTAAATAAGCTTTATCCGTATTCAAAAAATCAAATTGATGATCTGCAATTGGTTTAATCTTAGGCAGGTCTTTCGCTCTTGCAGCAATATTACTTCTGAAATCTGCCCATGAAACCGGGTTTACTACTGCACTATCTACATGGTTGTTGCGCAGGTAACGGATATGCCATGGCCCGTTTACTCCATACAGATGCAAATACACGATGAGGTTACGACAGATATCAAGAGCTTTATATTGCGGCAGACCGCCCGCATAACCACCCAGCTTACCCATCAATTTCTCTATAGTAATTCCATTGATGCTGATGATGGCATCGCCCGGCTTTAGTTTATCTTCCAAGGAAGCATCAAGTCTCACAATAAACCCTGTACCGTTAAACTCTCTTATCAGTACCGGAAATAAAAGATTTCCCCCAGCCTTCAATTCGTCAACTAACGATTCGGGATAGTTAAACACACTATGCCCTTCATTCAATGCGCCTATCAGCCCTGCCATAATTGGCCACGCCTCTTTCGCTGTCATACCATCGTGCAGGCTGGCAAGCACCCTATCAGTGAGCCGCGAATAGGAAGCCTTACTTATGCTGTGATACATATCAGGATGCACGTCGGCAACCGTGGCAACCAGGTATTTTACATCTTCGGCTAACTGATGTTTTGAGTAGTGTTTTTCTGTAGCAAGAGTATCCTGTTTTTTTGCAGATAAGCCAACAACAGGCAACACCATTATTAGTAATAAGAGTAAAGGCAGCTTCATATCAAACATGATGCACAAAATAGCAAATTGGTTGCAAGCAGCTTCTTAATTGCTTGTAATTAGTTATTGGTCAGACGGCCGGCACTTATGGAATTTTTATTTTGTAATAAGTTTTTTACATTCAGATGATATAAATATATTAGCAGGAACACTAATTAATTCCTGAATAATTGGCTCCCGCTGCTTACCGGCTCACCTTAACCTTGATTGTACTTTTAAGTACCTGCAAGTTGTTTGCCCAAACCCTGGCCGATCCGGTTGATTCGTTACAAACACAGGTAGACGCCAATGGAATCTTAGCTTCCATATTCAGCGGCAAAAGCAGCAAACCTGCCGCAGCTACCGAACAGCTACGAAATCGTACCTATTGGTCGGTATTACCATCGGCAGCTTACAACCCAAGCGTGGGTTTTGCCGTTGGGGTTATCTCATCAGGAGGAAAATACTTTGGTGATCCTTCAACTACAACACTTTCGGTAATTAATGCCGGCTTTTACCTGTCAACAAGCGGGCTCTCTACTTTTGAGTTTAAACAAAACGCTTTTTCGGCTCAAAACAAGTGGAACCTGCAGGGCACTGTACAAATAGGGAAAACCGTTGCCATGGACAACGGCCTCGGCACCGGCAGGCGCAGTTTTGGTGAAGGCAGCTTTTTCATGAACAATACCCACTTTGAAAACAATCCGGATGCCTTCCCTATCCGTTATGTATACATCAAAGCCAATGAGCGCATCTACCGTAAACTGGCACATCATATATATGTAGGTGCCGGGCTAAGCTTTAATTATTACAGCCATATAGATGATGACCGCAAGGATATCCCCATATCAAAAACTCATAACTACCGCTATAGTATCCGTAACGGCTTTCCTGTTAACTCGTACCAGGCTAATGGCTTGTTGTTCAATTTCCAGTTCAATAACCGCGACCAGCCTAACCGCCCGTTCAGGGGTATTTATGCCGATATAGTTTTTCGGAGCAACCAAACCTGGCTGGGAAGCAACCGCAATGCCATGCAGGTAAAGTTTGAGTTCAGGAAGTACTGGAGCCTGTCATCAACTCACCCCGAACATGTTTTTGCGTTGTGGCACTGGTCAAACTATTTATTAAGCGGGGCACTGCCCTACCTTGAACTGCCCGGCACCGGCAGCGATGCTTATGGCCGCATTGGCAGAGCATTTATTATAGGTAGGTTTAAAGGCATGTCGTTTGTATACAATGAGGCCGAATACCGCTTTCCGCTAACAAGCAATAAGTTGCTCAGCGGTGTTGCCTTTGTCAATGCCGAAACGGCTAACAACCAGCAACGCATAAAACTATTCAGGTATTGGGAGCCCGGTGGCGGAGTGGGCTTGCGACTGTTGTTTAATAAATACACGCGCTCTAATCTATGTATTGATTATGCCAGGGGAACTTATGGTTCAAGTGGGTTCTTTTTGGGACTTAACGAGGTATTTTAACTATAAGCAGGCTACGATGATGGTTATACCGTTATAATTGGTGTCATTTTTGTGCTGAAATTGCCTGAACAAGCAATCTACCATAAATGCGCACTCCGTTAACCTCACAACTACTCGGCGACCTGATTGAAAAAGGCTACGAATATGTATTGGTAAAGATCAACCTGAACCAACAGCAAGATGAGGCTGTCGACATAACACTTGTACCAATAAAAGAAAAACCGGAATTAAATAAATTACCAACAGGCTTTGAAACTTTTTACCGCATCACCCGCGAGCCCATGCAACTGGTTTGTGGTGTCGACAATACCAGTATTTTCATCGAATATCAAACCTTTGGTGACACTATAACCAGCCAGGACCTTTTCGACGACACTTATTTTAGGATGAGCGAGGAATTTTTCAGGCAGGTGTTGGACAGCCTGGAAGATTACGCGGTGATCACTACAGATAAAAATGGTGACGTTAACAGCTGGAATACCGGTGCCCAAAAAGTGCTTGGCTACACCGAACAGGAAGTATTAGGCCTAAGCGCCCGGATTTTTTTTACTCCCGAAGATATTGCCGAAGGTAAACCCGAAGCCGAATTAAAAAAAGCGCTGAGCCGGGGCAGAGCTATCGATGAGCGTTATCATGTACGCAAGGACGGCACACGCTTTTGGGGCAGCGGGCTGGTTTTCCCGCTGTTTGATGAACAGCACAATCATCGTGGTTTCACTAAAATCATGCGTAATCAACGGGAAGAACAGCGATCAAAAGAGCTTGGCATATAATACAAAAGAGGTGCTCAAATGAGCACCTCTTTTGTATTATATCTTTTCAGGAAAAAGGATTAAGCATTATAGCTTACACCGTGATCTTCTTCTACCTGTGGGTTAATGAATGGTGAACCTTTGGTAAAGCAACCTACAATTAAAAGGTAAGCACCAAAAATCAATTGCGGAGCTACCAATTTATCAGAAAAAGCATAAACCCATGGTGAGCAAAATAAAAATGATCCCATAATTACATCACCAACATTATGCATAACCATCGGGAATTGCTTGATAAAGCCCATTTCGTTTTTAGCAAAGATAGCCATGATCAACTGTAACCAACCAATGATCAAAGGCAGGAACAAAGCAGCGCCGCCAACATGAAGTGTATCAAAAGTCCATAATGATGAAATCATTAACAGGGCTACAACGTAGTTTAAAAATCCGTAAGTTTTTGTTGAGATGAAGCCTTTCATTTTTAGCTTATTTATAAAGTATCAGTAAAATGATTTATATCTAAATTTTGTGCCAAAGGTAAACATTTGCACGGCTTAAGCACAGTAAATTTAAAAAAATTGAATTGCGTGGCAATCAATTAGCTACGAGGTCACGAAACAGCTGAATATGCCAGCTATCTTTAAACGGCACCTCCCATTTAGTTTCAAGCTCGGTTAAATTTTGCACCAGGTTGTTGTAAACAACCGTTTCCTTATTGATGCTACCATCTTTCAGCTTAGCCTCAAAATCATGGCGTGGCAGTGAGAGCACTTCCTCTCCTTCGCGATAAGCCAAATTGAACCTGTCGAAAAGATTGATGCCTAAATGTTGCTGCGCCTGCTGCATAAAATGAACCGATTTATCAATAGAACAGCCGCTGGCGCCTGCCTGGCTTTCATCAACTATCAAAATAAAAAAACGGTTGTACCTAACCTCACCTTTGGCTTTCAGCTGGTTGTTGTGGGCTGTCCAGTTGGTGGTAAACTTGTTCAGCTCGGGCTGTATCTGCTGCACTTCTAGATCGGTTAATTTCCTGTCCGACTGATAGATCCAAACTCTTGACTGTGGAGAAAATTTCATTTCCAAAAATATCAATTTATTAACTTCGGGTTACATTTTGTTGTCATGAAAATATCAATTCTGCCATCAATTGGAAAAACCGCGCTCATTACATCAATTTTAGCCCTTAGTGCGCTAAATTACGGTTTTAAAGCCGGAATGAGCGAACAGGAATGGTTAAACTGGAGTAATAAGTGCCTTAGCACCTCGTTTAACCCCGCGCCTGATATCAACCTTAAAAAGTGGGAGATTGCCCTTACCAACGACTATTTTTTACGTTTAAGGAAAACTTATCAACAGGGCAAGCAGGAATATTTTTCTTTCAACTTGCACCGTTTAACCAATGTTGATTACGTGGGCAGCGACACTACAGGCACAGTAAAATTCAATACCCAAACCGATGATATCATTGTGCAAACCTATGAGGATCCCAATGGCAATATCGACTCAATGGCCACTACATTTGATTTACCGGTACATAACATGAGCTCCACCAAATTTGACAGTCTGAAGAGCGCGTTGCATTATTTCAGGACAAAAGGTTTATAAACCATTAGCCCTAACCGTGATCTCGGCAATATCCAGCACCTTTATCTCCTGTTCCTTATCCTGATTTTTTACGCCATCAGTAAGCATGGTCATACAAAACGGACAGGCGGCGGCTACCACCTGTGCTTTGACTTCTATAACATCGGCAATCCGCTCTATATTGATATCCTTTTTGCCTGGTTCAGGTTCCTTAAACATTTGCGCGCCGCCCGCACCACAGCACAGCCCGTTTGATTTGCAGCGTTTCATTTCCACCAATTCGGTATCCAGGATCTCTAACGCCGCGCGCGGAGCCTCGTAAACATCATTTCCCCGTCCCAAATAACAGGGGTCATGATAAGTGATCCTTTTCCCCTTAAAACTTTCGCCACCTTCGGCTTTCAGCTTACCGGCATCAATCAACTGTTGAATAAGTTGCGTGTGATGGATCACCTCATAATTGCCGCCCAGGCCGGGATACTCATTTTTTATGGTATTAAAACAATGCGGGCAACCGGTGACTATTTTTTTGATATTATAACCGTCAAGCACCTGGATATTCATTATGGCCTGCATCTGAAACAGGAATTCATTTCCCGCACGTTTGGCAGGGTCGCCGGTGCAATTTTCTTCTGTACCTAACACTGCATAGCTAATACCCACATGCTGCAATATCTTACAGATATCGCGGGTAATTTTCCGGGCACGCTCATCAAAGCTACCGGCACATCCTACCCAAAACAAAATTTCAGGCTCCTTACCCTGTGCAGCCATTTCGGCCATGGTTGGGATGGCCAATGGTTCATTGTTCATAGCTCATGGTTTTATTTATGGTCGATAGTCCATGGACCATTGTTAATTATTTTTATTTCCCTTCACAGCCATGATCTATAAACCATTAACTATGATCTGTAAAACTATTCCTCCGCCCAGTTAAATCTGTCGGCCTGGCTGTACTTCCATGGGGCGCCGTTGTTTTCTACGTTACCGAACATATTATTTAAACTTGCCGGGGCCTGCGATTCTTCCATTACAATATAACGGCGCATTTCTGTTATGATCTCCAGCGGATTGATGTTCACCGGGCAAGCTTCCACACAGGCATTGCAACTGGTACAAGCCCAGAGCTCTTCGCGGGTAATGTAATTGTCAAGCAATGATTTATCATCCTGATGGTCTTTACCGTGCTTATCAATGTTATTGCCGACTTCCGTAATCCGGTCGCGGGTATCCATCATGATCTTGCGCGGCGACAGCAGTTTGCCGGTAATGTTAGCCGGGCAAACCGAGGTGCACCTGCCGCATTCGGTGCAGGTATATGCCTCCATCAGGTTTTTCCAGGTAAGGTCGGTTACATCCTTTGCACCAAAACGGGCGGGATCGCCATTATTTTCGGGAACGAATGATGGATCGAGCATGGCTTTGACCTCATTAGTAACCGATGCCATATTGGTAAATTTCCCTTTAGGGTTCAAGTTTGAATAGTACGTATTGGGGAAAGCCAACAGGATATGAAAATGCTTTGAATATGGCAGGTAATTTAAGAAACACAAGATTCCAACAATATGAAACCACCAGCAAACACGCTCGGTAATTACCAATGCCGAAGCGCTACCAGGCAGTAACGGCGCCAGCAATGAACTCACCGGAAAGCTTCCGGCTGTGACGTAATGACCAAAATGCAGTAATTGTAATTTATAATCGGCCGCATTCATGGTCAGGAAAGCGGTCATGAGCAATATTTCAGTAATGAGGATGTAATTCGCATCGGATTTTGGCCATTGAGTCATTTCTGTACCCGTAAAGCGTTTCAGATGCACAACATTGCGCCTGCACAGGAAAACGATACATGCCGTAAGTACCAACACTGCAAGCATCTCGAAACCGCCTATTAAAAAACCATACAAGCCACCAAGCGGGTGCGCAAAGATACGGTGCGAGCCAAAGATCCCATCAATCATGATCTCCAGCACTTCAAGATTGATGATAATAAAACCAATATAAATAAAAAAGTGCATTACCGCCGCTACGGGGCGTTTAACCATTTTGGTTTGGCCAAGGGCAATTTTGGCCATCACTTTCCAGCGCAAAGCCGGCTGGTCGTTACGATCCGTGTCTTTACCCAGCAAAATATTGCGCCTGATTTTAGACACGTTCTTGCCGAAGAAGTAAACAGCAACAGCCAGGATGATAATAAATATAAGCTGAGCAATCATTATGCGTGCATAGTATTTTTCTCAAAGTTAAATGAATTGTTTAAAGCGCGAAATGTTTTGAGATCGAAAAAATATTTGAAAATTAATTAGCTGATTACCTGCACAATTATTTAAAACCAGCAGGCGAACAGAAACTTTTTTCAAAAAAAAGTTTTCAAACATAAAAAAAAGGCTACATTTGCACTCCCCAAACACGGGAACGGTTTGGTACCATAGCTCAGATGGTAGAGCAAAGGACTGAAAATCCTTGTGTCACTGGTTCGATCCCAGTTGGTACCACAGCTTAAAGCTTCTTAGTTAATTCTAAGAGGCTTTTTTTACTTTAAAGTGGCTGTAGATTATTTAATGCGCATTTTCCAATCTCGCTAATAAGCATAACAGTCCGAAGTCGGAGACGTTCGGGCAGCGCACATTCCCTTTTTCTTATACTGAAACTCTACCGGCAGCGGGTATGTACGGCTTTTAATGTGGTAAATGTTATAAGAAGGCTGCAAGGATTGCGATCCTCTTTTATTTTAAACCGAGATCCTCAGGTTAGGCCGATGTTCTCCGGTGTTAGCTGACGATGGTTCGTTGTGCTTTAAAATTACCCTGCGCAGCCGTTCCTGATGTTCGTCACCCCAAAGGCCAATAGAACGAATAAGCGGGATCAGCGTTTTTCCGAATTCCGTCAATTCATACTCCACCTTTGGTGGCATCACCGGATAAATAGTTTTAGTCACCATTTCATGATCCTCCAGTTCCTTCAACTGCACATTCAGTACGCGTCTCGTCACGTCAGGAATCTTCCGCTGCAGTTCACTCGGTCTTAGGTGGCCTTCATTTATGAACCACAAAATGCGGATCTTCCATTTGCCATACAGCACTTCACCAACCAGGTCAAGGCCGCAATTAAGTGAGGGAGTGATCTTTTTTACATACATCAACACAAATATACGTTCGCATCACGATGTGCGCAATACGGATAAATTTGTCCCTATCTGATTCGTAAGCCCGTAATTGTATGGTATTCTGGTACTGTCGAGATTTGTGCAATCAAAAACAACATTAAAAAATCATGATACAACAAATCAATTACAGCAATGAACTATCTGGCAAAATTGCCCTGGTAACAGGAGGTACAAAAGGCACCGGAAGAGCGATCTCCGAAAGGCTGTTACAAGCTGGCGCAACGGTGATTATAACTGCAAGGAATGCTCCTGAAAAGGAAAACAGCAGCCTACATTTTATCCCTTCCGATCTAAGCAAGGCAGAAGATGCGCAAAAAGTGGTCAGCGAAGTGCTGTCAACTTATGGCAGGCTCGATATTCTAATAAATAACCTTGGTGCTTCATCGACACCTGCCGGTGGCTTTTCAGCGTTGAGTGATGAGGATTGGCTATCAACCCTGCAAGCTAATCTACTTGCTCCTGTGAGGCTCGACAGGGGATTTTTACCGCAAATGATAGATCGGAGAAGTGGTGTTATTATTCACATAGCTTCCATCCAAGGCATATTACCGCTATATGATTCAACATTGCCATACGCAGCTTCAAAAGCAGGATTGATCAACTATAGCAAAAGCTTATCTAATGAAGTTACGCCAAAAGGTATCCGTGTGCTAACTGTTTCGCCGGGATGGATAAATACATTGGCATCCATAGCCTGGCTGGGCGAGATCGCGAGAAATGCAAATAGTACTGTGGAAGAAGCTCAGCAAGGTGTGATGGATGCATTGGGTGGAATACCTTATGGCAGGCCCGCTGAACCGGAAGAAGTAGCCGAACTGGTTGGTTTTTTGGTTTCGCCAAGAGCCAAATACTTAACAGGAACAAATTTCGTCATTGACGGCGGAACGGTGCCAACAATTTAAAAATCAAACAAATAAAAATCATGGAATTACCACAATTAGTAGTCAAATTTATAGAGACGCAGAATACTTACAACAGCGGGGATTACGCTGAATGTTTCACCGGGAATGCTATCGTTCATGACGAGGGCAAGACCCACACCGGCAAAGCAGAAATCCGGCAATGGATCGAAGAAGCGAATGAGAAATATAAGTCGGTGATGAAACCTCTCCGATATGAGGAATCCGGCTCAAACGGAATACTAACCGCGGAGGTTTCAGGAACATTTCCTGGCAGCCCGATCGTGCTGAAATTTCATTTAGGACTTAAGGATGGTCTTATCGATTCATTAAATGTGACCGAATAATTCAATTCTGATTGGCAGCATTGGTAAATATTATTAGAAAACCGCCTATCTTACATATGGAGGTTTTCTTAATTGTAAAGATAAAAATTAGCTTTCACTGGCTTAACATGGTCAAGGGTAACGGAATTGCCAGTTTGACGTTTCGGAATTAGGTGGTCAAGGCCTCCATATTCTCCATTTGTGCTATCTTGACGCAAGAAATTTGAACAGCTTTCATTTTAGGTCTAAATTTGCTAATTTATGTAAATCGTAAAGGAAATAGTGGGTTATAATTAAAGTCTGCACTACAGCAATAAGAAGGTCATTTTTCGATAAGAAAATGGCCTTTTTTCTGTTTAAAGGCATCTTTTTCTCTCCGGCTAAATATTGATTCACATTCTCATTGTTCCGTATTTAATTAAACGGCCATACTTCTTTTTAAAAAATTCATTAACAAGCTTTTAATAATTCACTAACAAATTGTTTATGATATATATTATTTGTAAGTTTATGTAACCAATTGCATTATTTATGGTGATAAAATTTTAGGCATTATTTTGTCTTTACCTGGCTCTTTTACCAAGAAGTTGTCGCCCGCCAAATAAAAACCACTGCCAGACGAAATAAAGCCTTATATCATATTAAACCTTAAGCATTATGAATAAGATTTTAGTTTTCGCAGCTTTATTTAGCTTCTTGATCTTTGGATGCAAGAAAAAAGAGAAGTCGTCCGAGGCAGGCCTTTCGGGTGTATATGAACTTGAAAAACAAGTGCTTGATCGAGGAGGCAAAGACTCTGTTATTAAACGAACGCAAATTAAAATCTACACAGATCATAACTATTTATACGCCAGTATCGTTCCTGATTCATCTGTTGGGTTTGGTGTGGGCACTTATACACTCGACTCTGCTAACCGACTTAAGGAACATAGTATTTACACCAGCAGAGCGCTCGACTCATCCCTAACGTATAATCTTGAGGTTACAAAAAAACCGGATGGTTATACCCAAGTCATCCCCGACTTTGCCACGGTAAAAGGTGTAAAATATGCATTGAAGGAAGAATATAAAAAATTCCCGTCAGCGGATAGCTCAGTGCTTGACGGCTTGTGGAAAATGGAAAGAACCTATACAATAAAAGGCAAAGACACAATCTCAACTGACGTAACGCAGTATAAAATATTCTGGGAAGGGCATTTTATTTTCGTCCACAGGCTTGCTCAAAATAAGGAAAAAACCATCTTTAAAAATGGGTTTGGCACCGGGGTATTTACTTTTAGTAATGATACGCTTAGGGAAGAAGAGCAAATATCAAACTACCGGCTTCTTCAGGGTAATAAATTTACCGTTAAAGTTACGATGAATGGCCATGACGAATATACCCAGGTGATTAATAGTGCCACAAATGGCCAATCTATAGAAATCTACAAGCGAGTCAAATAAAAATTCTTTATTTAACCTTGTGGCGCTGGCTCACTCCCTGTTGGTACCACAGAAAAAGAAATCCTCTAAGTTAACGCTAAGAGGATTTTTTGCTTCTTGCAAATATCAATCTATTTTCAATAACTTTGTATTTCAAAGTGCTTTTATGAACATAAATTACAGGTAAACATGCCGATTTCTACCACACTCGACCAATTGCATTACCAGGCAAAAGGAAATAAATGGATGCAGCTTTTTGCTACTTTTAACAGGATAGTGCTGGCGGCCGGTTTTTTTATAGCCGGTAACGTTAAAATTATGGGCGAGCGGTTCGCCAACGGCTTGTCGGCCAATCAACCGATGGGCCATTATTTAGAAGCGTTGCACCATACAGGTTATTATTACACTTTTATTGGTATTTTGCAGGTGGCAGCCGCCATCCTGTTATTGATTCCCCGTACTCGGCTCCTCGGGGCGCTAATCTATTTCCCGATTATACTGAACATCTGCATACTGGCCTACGCCGTCAGGTTTGAAGGCACCCGCATCACCACCTTAATGGTACTTGCCAACTTATATTTGCTGGGGTGGGATTATGACCGTTTAAAATTCATCTTGCCATTCAAGCAAAAAAACAGCCATACAACGCAACCTGAAATACGAAGTAACAAGTTTCCGTTCATGTTTTTTGGAGGCGTTTTTGTAACAATAGCCGCAGTAATAGTAATTAACCAGTTCGTATATGATATCCGACCGGGCAATTCATTAATGGAATGCAATAATGGGTGTGCTGGAAATGCCAAGCCGGAGGCTTGTAAAGTTTTTTGCGACTGTGTACACAATCTGGGCAAACCACTGGACAGTTGCCTGGCTCAGTATGATAAAGCTCCGGGTAAAACTATCCAGACATCAGGCGTGGGCAATGCAAAACATAGCAGGTGAGCAAGGATATGCTATTTTCTCATTGCCTCTCCATGGGTGTTGTGTAGCCGGCGATTTGTATGTAATAATATTGGGGTAATTAGATCCTTTTTTTGGACCAGATTTGTCGCTTTAGCCGTATTTTTGAATATGCGGCACCCTTTTTTGAGGATATCGCAAGGTTCGACAACAATATGCCAACCGGTATGAAAAAGAAAACGGAAAAGAAGTATATAATTAAAACATGGCGAACCATGAAACGCCATCTCCGCTCTTTTGTCAAAAACGACGAACAGGAAGATTTGCATCGTTTTCGCACCGGGGTAAAAAAACTACGGGCGCTTTTGATCTTGGGAGACAGCGCGGCAGAGGACGTTACGCTGGAGAAACGCTTCAAACCTGTTCGTAAGATATTTAAACAGGCCGGCGAAATCAGGAATGCTTATATAAACCAGGAACTGGGCAAGGCAGTTGGTGAAAACACCGATTTTATCCGGGAGCAACAGCAGATTATGAAAATCACCACCCGGAGATTTAACGCCGATAAGGATCAGCACAGCGCCTGGCTCCGAAAAACACGCCGCAGCCTGCTGAAGCGGATCAGGCCGATCAGTAAACATCATCTCTCCTTGTATTACAGGCAACAACTGGAAATCATTGCTACAACCATAAACCCTCCCCGTTTTAATGAGGAATTGCATACCTGCCGTAAACAACTGAAGGTACTGCTTTATAATTACCCTCTGGCCCGCCCGGAACTGGACCTCCCTTTTAATGAACCTTATCTTGACCAGGTACAAGCAGCCATCGGCGACTGGCATGACAACGAACTGGCCATCGCGCTTCTTTCAACCACTGCGGATACCCGGAACAGCAAAGAGACACTCAAAGGACTAAAGAAACAGGCCACCGTGCTTAAAAGACAACTCACCAGGCTCACCCGGAATTTCCGCGAACAGACAAGCCCTCCGGCTGTAATTTAACTATAGCGTAATGATGTGAAAAAATACAAATTCGAATTATCTATTATAGAACGCTTATAAAGCTCGGGCATCTACTGGCATATACAAATGGCTTAAGAAATCGCTGGTGTAGCCGGCTGGTGTATATTGTGCGCAAAGTCTGATGCCGGAACGGAAAAACTTTAACTTCAGTATCTTTCTTCTCCGTTTTTATGGAGGCGGGCATTAATACTGCTTAGTTTTTTTAGCGGTAACACGAAGGAAAAAGTCGATCCCATCCGGGGCTCACTTTCTACCCAGATGCGGCCCCCATGCCGTTCAATGATCTCTTTGGTAATGTATAACCCCAGGCCCAGGCCAGTAATGCTCCTGTTTACATCTTTTGCACGATAAAACTGGCTGAATATGTGGCTGATATTTTCCTCATTGATGCCCATACCGTAATCTTTAACAGATACCTGGACTTCCGTTTCTGACTTTTTTACTGATACTTCGATTTTATCAGATTCCGGCGAATATTTGATCGCGTTGGTGACCAGGTTGGTCAATACCTGCTCCAGCCTCATTTTATCCCCTTCTAAAATCATTTCTGCGTTTTCGTCAAAATAAATTTCATGTGATGTATAGGCTTCCCGAATAGCTTCAAGGTTTTCTTTGATAAGCGCTGTAAAATCAAATTCTTCAAAATAAAACTGCAATTTTCCGGATTGTATTTTTGAGATATCAAACAAATCATTGATCAGGGCATTCAGTTTTTTTAACTGGGTTATAGCCTTCGCAACAAATGGCCTGTTTACATCAATTACTTTTCGTTCCAGCAGTTGTAAAAAACCGCTCATAGAAGTGAGGGGCGTTTTCAATTCATGGGAGGCCAAAGCAATAAATTCATCTTTTTTTTGGCTCAGCTCTTTTACTTCCGTAAACAGCCTGGAATTATCGAGTGCCACTGCCGCCTGAGAAGCCAGGCTAACCACAAAGTCTTCATGCTCTTGCAAGAAAACACCGGCTTCCGGGTGGCCAAAGAATAAGCCACCAATAACATTGCCTGAACTGCTTATAACCGGCACGGCCAGGTAGCTTACTACCGGCAGATGCCCCTCGGGCATTCCAAAATGCGGTGCATTTTGTCCATACCTGGGATCTTTCGTTATATCATCTACCCTTAGTACGCCTTCCCCGCTAAATGTGCGATGGAAAACTGCCGTATTCCGAGGCACTCCGAAATTTTCAAATGCCTCTTTTGGCGCGCCCGACAAAGAGTACAACATATAGGCTTCGCCGTCCTGATTGATGGTATTATAAAAAAATGCGCCAAAAGCGGCACCGGTAATCTGTGTAGTGGCATCCGTTACTTTTTGCAGGATAGATTCGGTATCAAGTTTCTCTGAAATGGCTTTCCCTATAGTATTCAGGATCTTCAGTTTTGCCGCCTGGTGTCGGATGGCCGTTTCGGCTTTCTTTGCGGCTGTAATATCCCTGGCAATCTTTGATGCGCCAATAATGGTTCCATGCCGGTCCTTTACCGGTGAAACAGTAAGGGATATATCAATGGCGCTTCCATTTTTGTGCAGCCTAACGGTTTGGAAATGATCAACTTTGTTACCGTTCCTGATGTTTTCAATGATAACATCTTCTTCGGACAGCCTGTCGCGAGGAATAAGAATAGATATATGTTTACCGATAGTCTCTCTTTCCTGGTAACCAAAAATCTTTTCGGCACCACCGTTCCAGGTAGTGATAATCCCGTTAAGAGTTTTGCTAATAATGGCATCATCAGAATTTTCAACAATTGCAGCCAGCATGCCTCGCTTCTCTTCTGTCTCTTTTTCGTGGGTCACATCACGCATAATGTGAGATGCTCCAATTACTTCCCCCTGTTCATCCCTTATTGGCGAAATAGTAAGTGATACCGGAAAATCAATCTGTAGCTTACTGCTGCGGACAGTATATAAGTGATTTATTCTTTCACCTGACCATACACGTTCAAGAATAGCCAGTTGTTCCTGACGGACGCTTTCGGGGATCAGGGTAAGGATGTTCTGCCCTAACAACACCGGGGCCGGGCAGCCAAACATTTTTTCAGCAGCCGGATTACAATTTAAAATAATATAGTCAAGATCGTGGCTCAATACCGCATCTTCCATTCCCTCAAAAATGGCAGTTAAGGTGAAGAGGTCAGGTAATAAGTTGTTTTTCATGAAAAGCTATCTTCTTTTGCCCTGTCAGTGAATATCCGGTTTTATTTAGATGTGTGGTTTATACATCTTATCCAATCATTGAAAACTCAACAGGCTGTTTCGATGCAGGAATAACAGGGATTGGCAAAAAAAGTTTTAAGCACCGTGCATGCGATGTTACTTTGTTATACAATAGCTAACGTTTATTCCTTCGTTAATTATCAGAAAATAAAACTTATGAATGCTGTTGCTTGCGTTTGTACTCGCTTGGCGTACAGCCATATTTTGCTTTAAAAACCGTGGAGAAATAATTTGGTGTAGAGAAACCCACCATATAGGTTATTTCAGATATCGGATACCCTTCATTCATTAACAAATATTTCGCTTTTTTTAGCCGGCGGTTTAATATGTAATCGGAGATGCTGCAGCCAAGCAACGCTTTAACCTTTCGGTAAAGCTGGATCCTTGAAACTCCTATCAGTTTACATATTTCATCAACGCTAAAGTTTTCATTCGCTAAATTCTGTTCTACAATACCGGCAAAATCATTCAGGAATTTTTTGTCGAGGGCTTTTGAGACAGGCACAGTTGATTTACTTACATCACTGGTAAAATGTTCTTTGAGTGTTGCCCGGCTTTTGATCAAATTCTTCACGGTAGCGAGTAAATAATCAAAGTTAAACGGCTTAACAATGTAGGCATCGGCCATGCAGGTAATCCCATCTATCTGTTGTTCAACACTGCCTTGTGCCGTTAAAAGAATTACAGGAATGTGCGAAGTACGGACATCAGTTTTCAGTTTTACTGTTAAAGTTTTGCCAGACATCCCCGGTAATACCACATCAGATATGATCAGGTCCGGGACACGCTCAAAGGTTTCATTTAATCCGCTTGTGCCATTATCCGCTGTAAATATCTCATAAGTAACTCCCAGTTTTTCACTCAGGTAGCTCAGCAGGTCTTTATTGTCTTCGATGATCAATATGGATTGCTCCCTGGGCGTGCCGAATATTTGCCCTTCATCCGTTAATGTAACAGGTGCTGCCAGGTCTGTAACATAAATTTTTGCCCGCTCTTCAATACCTGTTTGTTTTGCATTAGCGTGCTCCTGTACAGTTTGGTCAAAATGACTATTTCCCAACAGCAGGTTAATGGTAAAAGTAGTTCCTTCCCATTTTTTACTCCTAACTTCTATACTGCCATGATGCAGGGACACAATTTCTTTTGACAGCGCGAGCCCTAATCCAGATCCTCCTGAAGAGCTGTTTTCCGCCTGGTAAAACTGCTCAAATACATGGGTAGTGTCCTGCGGCTCCATACCGATCCCGTTATCCTGGATGGCAATATCAACAGAATTGTCATCTCTATTTTTGAAACTAACCTGGATACGGCCATTGTCGTTGGTAAATTTCAGCGCGTTAGCTATGATGTTAAAAAACACCTTATCTAACAGGTTAACATCATACCAAACAATTATCTGTTGCTCATCGCTTACCAGGCTCAGACTGATGTTACGCTTCTGGGCATTTTCCTGAAAGCTGGTGATGATCTCCCTGGCAAATTCAACAATATTATTGGGTGATACATTGATCTGTTGTTTATCATATTCTATTTTACGGTACTCGATTAATTGGTTAACCAGGCGCAGCAAACGGTATACATTTTTATGGATCAGTTTCAGACTTTTCCCTGCAACCAGGTTTAACTTTTCATTACTCATCATATCTTCTACTGGCGAGAGGATAAGCGTGAGCGGCGTACGGAATTCGTGAGAAATATTAGTGAAAAATTGCAATTTAGCCTCCGTAGCTACTTCAGCCTTTGCCGACATCTCGATCAACTGGTTACGCTGCTGCAGAATTTCATTATTTTTAACCTCCAGGCTTTTGTTGATCTTCCGGTTTTCCATGAGCCAGTAAAACGCAAGACCGCCAAAAACGATAGCTAACACCAGCGACATTACAATTACGTTTAAAACCAATTGCTGGCTGTTGTACACCTCACGCTGCTCGGTCAATAATGATCGTTGTCTTTCAATATCTTTCTGCTGACTGCTGATCTTGCTCCATTGCATTTTCATTAGCTGTACATTGGCAGAGTCAATAACAACCGACTGTAGCAGGTTTTCCCTGGCAAACGACTCTTTATTCAGGATCCTGAAAGCGGTCATAATTGCTTCTTTACCCCCGGTAGGATATAGCATACTGGCATTGATAGTTTTTGAAGCAACCATTTGCAGGCCACCTCCATGCCCGGGCAAGGCGTCAACACCTAACACTTTGATGCTATGAATTTTAAATTTGTCAAGCACCTCTCTCGTTCCGAGGGCCATTACGTCGTTATGTGCAAATATTACATCTGCATTTTTTATAACAGGTGCAATCCTGGTCAATTGCTTTTTAGCGCTATCCTTTAACCAATCGCCATATATCCTGTCGGTTATATTAATATCAGTGTATTTCCTTAACCCGTCAGAAAAACCGCGGTCCCTTTCAATAGCCGGAGACGAGCCGGGCAGCCCCATAACTTCTACAACATTCCCCCTTCCCTTTAAAAGAGCACCTGCATATTCACCCGCCATTTTACCTATCTGGTAATTATCCGCACCAACATAAGCTGTATATAAAGCTGATGATGTTTTACGGTCGATCACAATTACCGGGATACCTTTATTGTACGTTTGTTCCACTATCCCGGTGAGGGGCTGCGCTTCATTGGGTGATATGATCAGCAAATCGACACCATCATCCAGCATTTTTTTCACCTGTTCAACCTGCTTGCTGCTGTTACCGTCCGCATCGGCATAAATAAACTGGGCGTCGGGGTGTAATGAAAGTTCCATCCTCATTTCATCAAGCATCGTGCGACGCCAGAGATCAGAACCAATACATTGCGAAAACCCTATCGTATACTGTGATGTTTTATCAGCCCGCTTACAACCGGCAGCAATAAGCATCATAAAACCGATCAGTAGGATACCGGTCCGTATGTTTTTTGCATGCCACTTATTAAGCAAGGTCATAAGCTCAGATTATTTGGAAGAAAAAGGTAATAAAACAGGGTTAATTATTGGTTTATTTTTTCCCTTTTAGGATTAAACAAAGTAAAGATATCTATAAACGTTCCTGAAAAACAAATTTATAGGGCCGGGCAACCTACCTCACAACCGGAGTGATGTAACCAAATTGAAAGTAACAGGTAACATAAACGAATATTTCAATTTCAAATTTCGCATTTTTTATTTTATCTAACTGAGAACCAACAAGATAAAACAAGATTGATTTTTATACTTTATTGATACAAAATCAATAACCCTCACATGGCCCATTACCCTACTTTGGCCTCAATAAATCCAGTATAACACCTTTTATAATTATTATGAGAAAACACTCCGTCCTGGCCTGGTCCATGGTCGTGGCCCTTGGTGGCTTCCTTTTCGGGTTTGATACCGCTGTAATATCGGGCGCTGAAAAATCTATCCAGCAATTCTGGCACCTATCCGTAGTGGAGCATGGGTTCACGATTTCTATCGCACTAATAGGAACAGTCATCGGGTCATTGTTAGGAGCCCGGCCTTCAGATCTGTTTGGCCGTAAAAACACGCTTTACTTTGTAGCTGCGGCGTATTTACTATCATCATTGGGCACTGCACTGGCCGATAGCTGGTATGTATTTCTGGTTTTCAGGTTACTGGGCGGTCTTGGTGTTGGTATCTCATCAGTTACAGCACCTATCTATATTTCAGAAGTTTCACCTGCTGACCGCCGGGGCAGGCTGGTGGGCCTGTTTCAGTTTAACGTGGTGCTGGGCATTCTGATATCATATCTGTCCAACTACCTTATCAGCCAGGTTGGCGAAACTTCATGGCGATGGATGCTTGGCGTACAGGCTTTCCCTTCGGCTCTGTTTTTAATTCTGATCTACTTTATACCTGAAAGTCCGCGCTGGCTTATTCTTAAAAAGGGCGAAATGGAAAAGGCCCTCGGGATCTTACGGATCATTAATCCGCTTAACTGTGAACAGGAGCTGGCATCTATCAAACACTCAACTTTAAATGATACTGCTTCCGGCGGCAACCTCTTCTCGGGTCAATATAAAACACCTATAATATTAGCTGTGCTGTTCGCCTTTTTCAACCAGGTTTCGGGTATCAATGCTATTATTTATTATGCACCCCGCATATTTGAAATGGCAGGCCTTGGAGCCCATTCATCGTTATTGTCAACAGTGGGCCTTGGGGCAATCAACTTTGTGTTCACCCTTGCTGCTATTAATATTATTGATAAAGTAGGCCGCCGGATCCTGATGCTTATTGGCTCGGTTGGCCTTATCATTTCCCTGTTCCTGGTAGCCTATACCTTTTACTCGGGGCACATGAGTGGCTTTGCCGTTCCCGCTTATATGATGCTATTCATTGCATTCTTTGCGTTCTCGCAGGGTGCCGTTATCTGGGTATTTATTTCGGAGATCTTTCCAAACCAGGTACGTGCAAAGGGCCAAACATTAGGCAGTTCAACCCATTGGATCATGGCAGCACTCATCGCTTTCTCCTTTCCGTATTTCGCCGAAAAACTTGGCGGCACAATAACATTTTCCTTTTTCGGCACCATGATGATATGCCAGTTAATTTTTGTGTGGAGGTTGATGCCCGAAACCAAAGGCAGATCGCTGGAGCAAATTGAAACTAACATGGTAATGCATTAATCAGGATCAGCTATGATGAACTTACATACAAATACCTTGACACCGGCCGTTTGCTATGGCGAAATACTTTGGGATGTTTTGCCGGATGGCCCTCAACCCGGCGGAGCATTGCTCAATGTATCATACCATCTTAATAAACTGGGCATGCCTGCCAGCCTGGTAAGCAAAATAGGTAATGATGCCGATGGCCAGAAACTTGAAAACCTGCTCGATAACTGGGGCATAAAAAAACACCTGCTGCAAACAGATACCGAACACCCAACCAGCCAGGTGATAGCCAAAATGAATAATGGCAACGAGGTATCCTACGAGATTATTTTTCCTGTAGCCTGGGATTTTATTAATGACAGCGAGCACATCAAAACACAGATCAGGCCTTCAACCTATTTCGTTTTCGGTAGCCTTGCGTCAAGGAACAACGTATCGCGCAACACCTTGTTTGAGCTGCTGGAAAGCGATGCTATCAAAGTATTCGACATTAATTTGAGGCCGCCCTTTATAAGCCGTGACCTGCTGGCCGATCTGCTGCACAAAGCCAACATCGTAAAATTTAACCAGGCCGAGCTTGAGATGGTGCAGGGCCTGTTCAGAGGTTCATTCTGGAAGGAATCGGAACAGATCAAATTTATCCAGGATCATTTTAACGTCCCTGAGATCATAGTTACCAAAGGCGAATTCGGCGCTTCTTATTATAAAGAAGATAAAGCCTATCACATTGCCGGGCGTGAGGTGAAAGTAAGGGATACCATAGGCAGCGGCGATTCCTTTTTAGCGGCATTCATAGCCAACCATTACCGTGGCGAATCACCAGAAATTTTATTAAAAAATGCAATAGCGATGGGCGGTTTTATTGCAACAAAGAAAGGAGGTTGTCCGGATTATAAAATCAAAGAATACCAAGACTTTATAAACAAGATGTTTTAATCAAACCAATTACTCTTAAACAAAAATCAATGAGAAAATTATTACTTATTTGTTCTTTCCTTATACTGCTCATAAGTGAAGGATATGCGCAATCCCGTACCATTACCGGGACTGTGTTAGATAACTCCTCGAAACCTATAGACGGAGTTACTATAGTGGTTGTTGAAACCCAAAAATCAACACTATCAGATGCAAACGGAAAGTTCAGTATCGCCGTAAAAAACGGTCAGTCGGTGCGGTTTTCTTATGTAGGTGCCAAACCAATACTGGTTACTATCACTGCGGATACCAAAACACTTGACGTAGTATTTAAAGACGCGGAAAACAAGCTGAATGAAGTAGTTGTAACCGGTTACACTTCTGAAAGAAAGAAAGATTTAACAGGCGCGGTTGCGGTTGTTGATTTAGCGCCGGTAAAAAACAATAGTTCGGGAAATACCATGCAGGCATTACAGGGCCGGGTTGCGGGTTTATATATTGAAAAAGATGGCTCTGCCAATGGTGCAACCAGCAGGATCCTGATTAGGGGGGCCAATACTTTGGGCAACAATAACCCGCTGTATATTATTGATGGGATCCCTACCACCAGGCCAGAGGTATTTCAAAACCTGTCGCCTTCAAATATTGCATCAGTTCAGGTATTAAAAGATGCCTCATCCGAATCAATTTATGGTTCACGCGCGTCTAACGGCGTTGTCATCGTTACCACAAAAAACGGCGGCAACACCGAGGGTAAGGTACAGTTCCAGTTCAATAACAGTACTTCAATCCAGTCCGAAAAATCGTTACGGTTTAAAATGCTGAACTCGGTAGACAGAGGTAGGGCCTTGTGGCAAGCTTCAGTTAACGACGGGCAGGACCCCGCCGCGGGTTATGGAGAGATCTATAACTTTGATTGGAATAATAATTTCAGTAACCCTGTTTTAAACAGCGTTACGCCTAAACCGTTTGTAGGCGGCGACCCCAACACTCCCGCCGGCGATACCGACTGGCAAAGCGTATTATATAAAACAGCTTTTGTCTACAATAATGATTTTACGGCTTCGGTAGGTAATAAAAACTCTTCTATCCAAATAAATTTTGGAAACATCAAAAACACCGGCCTTGTGCGCTTTACCAAATACGGACGTACCACCGGTAGCATTAATGCCATAACGCGGCCTTTTGATGGCAAAGTTACCTTCGGCGTCAATATAAAAATCACCAACTCAAACGAAACCCTTACCACAACGGACCTGGGTGGCGCTACTACTCCATTCCTGGCGGTTACGTTGGCACCAACCATCCCGGTGTATCAAAAAGATGGTGTAACCTACGCCGGCGAATCAGGGGCTGGCTACTCTGACAGAAACAACCCACTGCACATGCAGGACCTGGCAAAATGGAATAACGCCAACAGGTTAAACACTTTTGGTAACGTATTTTTAGAGGTACAACCCATTAAGAATTTATACTTCCGGTCAAATTATGGCGCCGATAATGCAGACTACCTGAGCAAGGTGATTACGCCAACTTTTTCGGAAGGTGCATTAAACCGCACCACCAACAGCCTGTTCTTTGATCAGAATCATTACCTGAGCACCACGCTTTCTAACACCTTGAGGTACAGCTATGATTTGAATAGCAAGCATCATTTTAAAATATTAGTTGGTACAGAGTATATTAAAACCTTTACTGATTTTCAAACAACCTTAAAACAGGGATATACCATCCAAACAGAAGATTATTTTACGTTGGACGCCGGCACAGGAAATACCATTGTTACCGGCAGGTCAATAGGTAATAGCCTATTTTCGCAATTCGGTCGTTTTGATTACAATTATGCAGGCAAATATTTAGTGTCGGCTACCGTTCGGCGCGACGGTTCATCAAGGTTCGGTACCAACAACCAATATGGTATTTTCCCTTCCGCCTCAATCGGCTGGAAAATAGACCAGGAAAACTTCCTGAAAAACAGCAGTATATTCTCTGAACTTAAATTAAGGGCCGGCGTAGGCCGGGTAGGTAACCAGGAAATTGGCGACCTGTCACGTTACTTGCTTTATAACACACGATACGGCACCACCCAAAACCAACTTACGCCAGGCTTTTGGGAACAATATATGAACGTTGGTACCGCATATTCATTATCCGGCGCCAATACAGGAGCGCTGCCATCAGGCTTCGTTCAGACCCAGGCAGCAAACCCTGCTCTTAAATGGGAAACAACCGACGAACTAAACACGGGGTTGGACTTTGCTATATTAAACGGCAAAATCTCGGGTTCATTCGATTATTTTACCCGGAAAACCACCGGCATCCTGATTACTCCTCCGGTTGCATCCGCACTGGGCGAAGGACAATCTAAAACCGTTAACGGTGCATCAAAAACCAATAGAGGCTGGGAGTTTTTAGTAACGTACCACGGCCAACGGTCAGGAGATTTTAATTACAATGTGACTTTAAACTTCTCTCATTTCAGGGATAAGATCACCGATTTACCGGAGAACGTTAGACCAGCTTACCCGGGCAATATAGACAATACCATCATAGGGCATTCACAGTTTGATATATTTGGTTACAAAACCAATGGACTTTTCCAATCACAGGCCGAAGTTGATGCTGCCCCAACGCAAATCGGCGCCGGTCCTGGCAGGATCCGCTATGTAGACATCAATCACGATGGAAAAATTGATGCCAACGATCAAACATGGATAGGTACTACTTTACCGGCTTTAGAGTACGGCGCAAGAATTGATCTCACCTATAAAAAATTCGACCTCTCCATATTCGGATCAGGTGTTGCCGGCCGAAAGGGGTTTGACGTATATACCCTGTTTAACAATTTGATGCACAGCCGCGAAAACGTTGGCCCCGGCGTATTTGATGGCTGGACACCGCAGCATACCAACACCAATGTACCAGCATTAACGTTAAAAGACAATAACAACGAAGGCCGTACTTCCGATTACTTCATTGTAAACACCTCTTATTTCAAATTAAGGAACCTTCAACTTGGATATACCATTTTACCTAAAGCTGTATTTACCAGGTTAAGGGTGTTTGCCATGGCCGAAAACATCTTTACTGTAAAAAGCAGCAAGTACCTGAGCCCCGATCCTGAGCGGATTGACCTCAACCCTATCCCAATTCCACGGATCTTCAGCTTTGGCGTCAATGCATCATTTTAACGAAAAAAATCATTCAATATGAAATCGAAAATATTAGTAACAACTATTTTATCGGGGCTAATAATTTTTAGTTCCTGTAAAAAAGCATTAGATTATACTCCAAAGGGTGTATTATCTCCTTCAGATTTAAAATCACCGGCCGCCGTTGAAGGTTTGGTAACCGCGGCCTATGCAGCTATTGGAAACGGTGATATGATAGGGCCTATATACAGCGACTGGGCTTATGGCAGCGTCCGTTCAGATGACGCTTATAAGGGCGGCGGCGGTACAGGCGATGTTGGCGAAGTTGACGCTTTGGAACATTACAACCTGGTAACGCCCTCGATGGATTCGTTTGTGTCACGCACCTGGAAAAATTTGTTTAAATCTATCTCAAGGGCAAATGTGGCAATTAGGGCAGTTAACTCCCTTTCGGATGCTGAATTCCCAAACAAAAAGATCCGTTTGGCCGAATTGAGGTTTTTGCGGGCACATAGCTATTTTACCATGAAATTGCTATACAAAAACATCCCTATTTTTGATGAAACCGCAACTCCTGCCGACATTCTGAAGGTTTCAAACACTTTATCAAACGAAGATTCATGGAATAAAATTGCCGATGATTTTCAATATGCAGTTGATAATTTGCCGGCTAAACAACCTGAATTAGCGAGGGCCAATAAAGTAAATGCACAGGCTTATTTAGCTAAATTAAGATTGTACCAGGCCTATGAGCAGGATGATAAACACCATGTAATCAATATCAATAAAACAAGGCTACAGGAAGTTGTTACGCTTACACAAGCGGTGATAGCATCTGGCAAATACTCGCTAAGCCCGGATATTGCTGATAACTTTTTACCCGAAACAGAGAACGGGCCCGAATCAGTATTCGCCATACAATTTACTATCAATGATGGTACTACCGCCGGGCGTTTAAATTTTGAAGACGGCTTAAACTATCCGCACGGGGCACCTCAATACGGCTGTTGCGGGTTCCATGCTGCAAGTCAGAATTTAGTTAATGCCTATACAACTGATGCCAATGGTTTACCTAACTTTGATACGTTCAATAACAGCATAGCCGATCTGTCGAAAGTTACTGTCGACACCAGGTTAGACCATACTGTTGGTATAGACGGGCATCCGTACAAATATGATAACACCAAACCATTCAGCAATAGCTGGGTGCGCGACCCGGGAGTTTATGGCAACTTTCATACCATGCGTAACCAGCAGTTAGCTACAAGCGCATCTTATTTTAAACTGGGACCATTTATGGGCTCGGCAAAAAATTATGATATCATCAGGTATGATGACGTTTTATTAATGCAGGCCGAAGCTTATATTGAGTTAGGGCAACAGGCAAGTGCACTGCCATTAATTAATCAAATAAGAAACAGGGCAGCAGCCAGTACAGGGCGACTTAAAAAGCTGGATGGAACTTTCCCTTCATCCTACAATATAAAACCCTATGGCCCGGCAAACTGGACACAGGACTATGCCCGCAAGGCTTTACAATGGGAAAGGCGATTGGAATTTGCTACCGAAGGGGCACGTTTCTTTGATTTAGTTAGATGGGGGATTGCAGAAAAAACTTTAAACGACTACATTAATGTAGAAAAAGTTAGGAGGCCATTTTTAGCAACGGCTAAATTTACCGCTGGAAGAGATGAATACCTCCCGATTCCGCAATCGGAGATTACGTTCACCAACGGTTTATATAAACAAAACCCTGGCTATTAAACTATAATTAACCAACGGAAACCTGGCCTGAATTATTAGGCCGGGATTCCCTTTTTTATACCAGAAGTACCGTAAGTTTTTGCATACCCTGCCAAATATATAACCTATTAAAAGCTTAAATTATGAAAACAAAATGCGGCGCATTTATATTGTCCCTTCTTATTGCCTTAAATTGTATTTGTAAGGCCCAGGATTCCTCCCCAAAACCTTATGCGGATGAACATCGTCCCCAGGCACACTTTTCACCAGCCCAACATTGGATGAATGATCCAAACGGTATGGTTTATTATAACCATACTTATCATTTATTTTTCCAGTATTATCCTAAAGACATTGTATGGGGACCAATGCACTGGGGGCATGCGGAAAGTAAAGACCTAATCCACTGGAAACAGTTACCTATCGCATTGTATCCGGATAGCCTTGGTTATATCTTTTCTGGTAGTGCTGTTGTCGATTCCAATAATACAACCGGTTTTGGTAAAAATGGCAAAATACCCCTGGTGGCCATATTCACCCATCATGACCCTAAAGGAGAAAAAGAGGGTACCGATAAATTTCAAAACCAAAGCCTTGCCTATAGCCTGGATGGCGGCAGCACATGGACTAAATACAGCGGCAACCCGGTTTTGAAAAACCCCGGAGTCCGGGATTTCCGCGACCCCAAAGTGATGTGGTATGCCCCGGAGAAAAAATGGGTAATGACCCTTGCAACGCAAGATCATATCTCCTTCTATTCGGCCCCTGACCTGAAAAACTGGAAAAAAGAAAGCGAGTTCGGCATCAAGGCAGGTGCACACGGTGGCGTATGGGAATGCCCTGATCTGTTCCCACTAAAAATGAACGGAAAAACCTACTGGATCCTGATCGTAAACCTTAACCCCGGCGGGCCTAACGGCGGTTCAGCAACGCAATATTTTGTAGGAAATTTTGATGGGAATAAGTTTAGCCCGCTTGATTCAAATACCAGATGGCTTGACTACGGTCCCGACCAATATGCAGGCATTACCTGGAGCAATACCGGCAGCCGTAAAATATTTTTAGGGTGGATGAGTAACTGGCAATATGCTAATCAGGTGCCCACAAAGGCCTGGCGTAATGCCGTAACCATTCCACGTGAGCTTAGCCTGAAACAAAGCAAAGGCCAAATTTTACTGGTATCCAAACCTGTGGCTGAACTAAAAAACATTGAAGAAAAAACAATTTCGTTAAAGCAGCCCGTGTTTAACAGGTCACTTCTTGATCTTAGTTCAAAAATTAATAAGCTCAAAAGCCGGTACGTTTTAAAATTGAGTTTTGCTACCTTAAAAGATTATAGCATCAGGCTATCAAACACTAAAGGTGAAGAACTGCTTATTGGTTACGACCCTGCCAAAGATGAATACTATATAGATCGTACCAAAGCCGGAAAAATGGATTTCCAAAAGAATTTCTCCGGCCGTTTTACCGCACCGCGGCAAAGCGCTGCTAAAAATTCAGATCTCATTTTAGTAGTCGACAAATCATCAGTAGAGTTATTTGCCGACGGAGGCTTAACCACCATGACTGCAATCTATTTCCCAACCGAAGATTTCAACAACCTTGCAGTTAAAACCACCGGAAAATTAGCCATTAATAATATCAGCATTTCCGGGTTGAAATCTATCTGGAAATAACCGGCGACAGTAAGCTCTGAAAGGTTGTTTTCATCCCGAAAACAACCTTTTTCATTTCCGGGCATTTCGGGGCACTCTCTCCAATCGCTTTATCGTATCGTTATATTATAATATTAATATATAATAACCCCCATAAATTCCAGTTTTGCCCCCTATCCATGGGATTTTAAGTATGTTAATTTGTGTCACCAATTAACCAGTACTCTCATTAACTATCGAGAGAAGCACACCTATTAACCTAAAAAATCTTTATTATGAAAAATTTAACTTTTGTTTTAATTGCATTTATTGTGATTACATCGTTTTTTGCATGTAGAAAAGATAATGCAGCTACCGCCAACTCCGCCGCAAATACTTCAGCCAGTCATCTTGCAACCAATACGGTATCATGGGTAAATGTTATTCCTCCTACCTCCTTTAGCTCGTACAGCACTTATTGGAATGACCTGTATCCCTGGGGATCTGATCATAATGGATCTGCCCGTATGCGCTCTCAAAATATTTCAGTTTCCGGAGGTGTGCTTACACTAACCAGTGCGCCCAGCGGCAGCGTTGGCAACAGCAATAAAGATCCATATTTACCGATCCATTATTATTCAGGGACAGTTTATGCCAAGACCGTACCTGTAGTAACCGACTCCTGGCCTAAGTGGCATTTTAAAGGTGAATTTCAGTGCGAATCACAAACTGGCACATGGCCTGCCTTTTGGGTTACAGGAGCTGACTCATGGCCACCAGAAAGCGATTTTATGGAATTTAAAGGAAGTGCAACCTGCTGGACAAATACCTATAAAAATGCAAGCGGAGGCTGGTCGAGTGTGGGTACAACTATTTCCAGCCCCGGAAACTGGCACACTTATTCGGTTTATATGACCAAGACGAATGCGACCGACGTGTCCATCGAATACTGGATAGATGGTGTTTTAAAAAGCACCCAAACGGGCGCTAACTTTGTCGGGAAAAACCTGAACATTATTATTGATTACCAAATGGAAGGGTCGTCAGGATCACCTGGTCCTACTGGTACCACATACATGCGCGCAAGGAACGTAATTGTTGAAAAAAGCGCTACATTATAGCTTTAACCAAATTATAAGCTTGCTTCTCCGGTACCGGTGATATTCCTGGTTCATTAAAACTAAAAAGGGTATGTATGCGCAAAAGCGAAATGCATGCCCTTTTAGCTATTACTTTCAAAAATAGAACCACACATAATTTATAAATAAATTAATCAATACTACAATAACTTTTCCCAATTGTAGGTTGAGCGTAGTAATACTATCCATTTTTTTTGAAAGCGGATAATATATCTTAACTTATGCAACAATATCATAATTATCAATTATGTTCCGATTACTCTTTATTGATGACAGTAAACTTGACCATATTATACTGGACAAGCTTATTGCAGGAATTGAAGATTTTACACCCGTGTCACATAGTTACGACGGTGAAGATGCGTTAAAATCATTGACAGATAACCCGGCGGATTGCCCGGACGTTATTTTTCTGGACATCAGGATGCCCAGGTTTGACGGCTGGGATTTTCTTGAAGGTTTTGTGGATCTGCAATCCATACTGCCGGTTAAACCACTGCTCTATGTATTTTCGTCGTCAATTGACCCAACCGACAAGGAGCGGGCACTCAGCTATGATTTTGTAACCGGTTTCTTTAGCAAACCTGTTTCAAGGCCGGTGCTTGAACAAGTATTAGCGGCCTGTATTGAGCGTTCGAAAACATAAGGATGATCACTCATTTCACAGGTGTTCAATTTTTAAAAGTGTGAACACTTTGTATTTTTCGCCAAAAAAATAGTACTAATAATCAACAACTTACATTTGGTTTAAAATACATCAAATCGTGTTTTGAACAAACTATCGTTGATAATCAAGCTATTACAAAATAGCATTTCCAAAAGTTGAACAGCTGCTTTTTAAAAAATTGAACACTGCCAAGATCTTGTCACTTTGTATCGCCGGTGCAAGGTTGAGCCATGCTTAGTATTATAATAAAAGGGTTAGGTTTTTCATAAACTCAGCATATCTTTTATTTGTTGGGTTTCCACCAATCATTGGGAAGCAGCAAAACATCTTTACTACTCGCAGCCATTGATTCATTAAAAAATGATACCAACGAAGTATCGGTCGGAATTTCATCGCCCACTTTATAAACATTTTTTAGATTTTCAAAGTAATCCCCCCGAATGTATGATATCGAAGCAGGTATAATATTTTCTTCCTTGGCATCATACCACTCCGGCTTATCTACCGAGAAGATCCTATTGGTTTTGCGATCAACAATGAAAATACCAGCTGAACTGTATAAAAATTTTCTCTTAAACGTGGAGTCTTTAATGAGTGATTTGCTACGTATATCAAACCCGTAAAGATAAGCCCTGATACCTTTCCCTAAGTCTTCAGATGTGGTAAGAAAAGCATGGTTATTAAAGATAAGACTCTTGTGTCTTTTAAAGGAATTTCCCTTTATTTCATATATCCCACTGTACACATAGCTTGAATCTATATTCAAGTCCCCCGGGATAAGGAACTTTAAAGTGTCGAATGTTAGATATTTATGGTTTTCGACCAAAGATAGCCTCATTAATGAATCAGCATTAATCTCTTTTGGTGATGATGTAACATCTCGGCTGGCAGTTGGCTTACGTTGGCATGAAGACAAGAAGTAAACGCATATTAGTAGATATCCAAGGATGACTTTAGTGTTCATATCTCAAATATTAGTGATTGTTTTGAAGGTCTGATTTCCATATAAACTCTGCCCATTTTTTGTAACCCCTTTATGATATACCTTACCAAGAACATCAACAGTAATATCATTACCAGCAATACAGTCATCTCAGCAGGCCAGTTTCTATCCAAATTATTAAAAAAAACTGTTGTCGCACTGGCATAATCAAAAAATGTCGCCATTTTCCCACCTGGTATTAAACTATATTGGGTGTTATGCTTTATAGCCCCCCAATTTATTGCATAACCAAATTTCAGGGCAATAACCAATCCTAAATCACCACCCCTCTTGCAATCCTCCCCCCCTTAAATTCTGTAAG
Source organism: Mucilaginibacter rubeus (assembly GCF_014643835.1). Lineage (GTDB taxonomy): Bacteria > Bacteroidota > Bacteroidia > Sphingobacteriales > Sphingobacteriaceae > Mucilaginibacter > Mucilaginibacter rubeus. The sequence continues at coordinate 525,907 of NZ_BMKD01000004.1, forward strand.
CTCCCTGCCAAAAAAAGAATCTCATCCATTAATGAGTATAATAAAACCATGTGCGTGTCTTTATGGTGATTGAGCGGATAGGGCCAATCATTACACTAAGTCACAAACCTAAAAATTTAAAAACTATGAGTTTTTTTTACCAAAAAAAGTATTCGGCACGGTGCCTTTTAGTTTTTTTGCTGCTGGTAGGCATGGTCTATCATGCCGCGGCGCAAAGCCGTCAAATCAGCGGTACTGTCACAGATTCAACCTCCAGGGAACCCCTGCCTGGTGTAACTGTGCAGGTTATTGGCACTACCAACGGCATTCAAACTGATGTAAACGGCAAGTACAAACTAACCGTTAATCCCGGAGCAAAGTTATCTTTCGCTTTTATAGGTTATAACACGCGTAAAGTGACCGTTGGCGATGACCCTGTTATCAACATTCAGTTATCAAACAAAAGAAGCGATCTGGAAGAGGTTGTAGTGGTTGCTTACGGTACACAAAAAAAACCATCGGTGGTAGGCGCCATTGCCACGGTGAGCTCAAAAGTTTTTGAAGACCGCGGACCAACTAATAACCCTATTGCCAATTTACAGGGCCAGGTTCCGGGCATGGTGGTAACCAGGAGCTCGGCGCAGCCGGGTCGCGAAAACTGGAACTTTCAGATCCGCGGTGCAACCTCCGTTAACGGACAGGATCCCTTGGTCATTTTGGATGGGGTTGCCCTTAACAATAACAACGAGCTAAACTCTATCAACCCTAATGATATCGACAATATCTCAGTTTTGAAGGATGGTTCGGCTTCAATATATGGTGCCCGTGCAGCTTATGGTGTTGTGCTGATCACTACCAAAAAAGGTAAAGCAGGTAAAATGGTGATCCAGTATGACCCTTCTGTGTCCCAGAAATTATTAGGCCTTCAGCCCAAGATGACCAACATTGATCAGTGGGCAAATGGCCTGCTTCAGGCCCGAACAAATGATAATTATGGAGTAGCGCCAACAACCGACCTTTGGTACCAACTGGCCAACTTCGCGCTGGCCAATAAAGGCACGGTGGTACTGGCATCGCAGATTCCCGGAAACACCACCGGAGGTATCACTGCAAATTCGTTTTATAACGGCTTGCCTGTACCGGCATTCCTCGATGTAAAGGAACTCGACTTTATTGATGTATCACTACAACAGTACATATGGGGAAGGGCTACTTCAACACAACACAATTTTTCGGTATCAGGCGGAACAGAAAAAAACACTTATCGTGTTTCGTTAGGGTATTTAAATGACGGCAGCCAGCTCCGGATAGGCAATAACGGTAATCAACGTTATAACCTCAGACTTAATAACAGCTACAGATTCAGCGATAAAGTGCAACTGGAAACCAATATTTCGCTTGAGCAAAACAACATCCAGCAGCCAACCATGTACACTTCGGGGAGTTACAGTGCGCTTGGAAACGGATTTCAGATCGGTTTGCCTATGTTCACGCAATCTGGCCGGCCATATCAGTGGGGAGGAGTAACAAGCCCCGCGGGACTATTAAGAGATGGAGGCGACAACCTGGAAAACAACAGCCGGGCACTGTTAAACTCAACGCTTACCTATAATTTCATGAAGCACCTTACCTTTACCGGAACAGCGGGATATAACGTTTGGTGGCAGGATGACCGTGTGCAAACCAAAACCGTTCGCCTTTATTCATACGATGATAAATATCTGACCGGGACTACCGCGCCGGCAGGTGGTACTTCGGGAGGGAGCCAAAACTATTTCCGTGCTAATATCAATGATAAATATTATAACCTGATAGGACGTGTTACCTATGCCAATACCTTTAACAAAGTACATGACGTATCATTAATGATCGGCAGCTCCTACGAAAGGGATGAGTATGATATGTTTAATACACGTACCTACAATTTGGGCAGCGATGATGTGCCTTCTTTAAATTTGGGGCTGAGCAGTTCGTTGGCTGGTTTTGTAACCAACGACGAACAGCGCAACCACTACGCCCTGGGTTCATATTTTGCAAGAGCTACCTACGCATATAAAGGCAAATATCTGTTTGAAGGAACCGGCAGGTATGATGGTTCTTCAAAATTTATTGCAGATAAACGCTGGAAACCATTTTACAGCCTCATGGGCGGCTGGCGCTTAGGCGAAGAAAGCTTCATCAAGAAAACAAATATTTTTAGCGAGTTAAAGCTACGGGCCTCTTACGCTACGTCGGGCAGCCAGGGTGGCATCGGCCTTTATGATTACCTGCAATCGCTTAATGTCGGCAACAGCAATACCCTTTTAGGTTCGGCACTCGCAACCGCTACTACAACCACCGGAAACCTGGTTTCGCTTAACAGGACCTGGGAAACAGTGATTAAACGGAACATTGGTATTGATTTCGGTTTGCTGAACGGCCGCTTAAACGGAACTTTTGAAGTGTTCCGCAATCAGAATAAAAACATGCTGGTGAGCGTTACCTATCCGGCTGTTTTGGGTATTGGTGCACCCCAGTCAAATAACGGCGACCTGAAAACCTGGGGATGGGAAGGGCAATTAACCTGGAGAGACCACGTTGGGCAGGTAACCTACAGTATTTCGGGTAATATTACCAACAGCCAAAATAAATTGGTATATTTTAACGGCGTTCCGGCATTAGGTGCCGGTTATAACGCTACTGTTGAGGGTTATCCGCTTGGGTCGTATTTCGGCCTTAAATACGGTGGCCGTTTCCAGACACAGGCACAGGTTGATACCTATAACTCCACCTATTATGCCCCCGGCGGAGTGATCAATACTATCGGCATCCCTGTAGCCACCCCTTTAACCAACCTGCCGGGTCAAAACTCAGGCTTACGTCCGGGAGATAATTATTTTGTTGATGTTAACCACGATGGTAAGTTAACCACAGGTACGTCGGCAAAAGATATGGGCGACCTTGTTTATTTAGGCAGCGACATTCCGCGCTATACTTTTGGTTTGACTTTAAGCCTGCAATGGAAAGGTTTTGATTTCACAAGCATTTTTCAAGGGGTGGGTAAACGGACAATATTCAGGGCCAATGGTGGTGCAAATAACTGGCGCGTACCCTTTGCCGCCGTTTACCAGGCGCAAACCACACAATGGGTTGGTAAAACCTGGACCCCTGAAAACACAAATGCCTATTACCCTAACCTGCATAGCAATGGAATCAATGGTTACAACTACCAGATTTCAAGCTGGTCCGTTGAAAACGGCGCTTATGTACGCCTGAAAAACCTTGTTATCGGTTATACCTTACCTAAGTCGTTATTGGAGCGTACCAAAGCTATCAGCCGTTTAAGGTTTTACATTTCGGGAAGCGACCTGTGGGAATACAGCAAAATTCATGATGGCTGGGATCCTGAAATGACCAGGACCACTGCAGGCAATGAGCGTTATCCATTTTACAGGTATGTAACCGTAGGCGCAAACATTACTTTTTAATTGAAATGATTATGAAAAATATTTACCGGAGGATCTTCAGTATCCTTTCAATAATTATTGTTACAGGCTTGTTCGCCTGCAACAAGTCACTTAACCTTAAACCGCAGGACCAGCTATCGGATCCGGCATATTTTAAGTCGGCCAATGACTTTAAAACATTTGCTAACCAATATTATGGTTATCTCCGTAATTTCAACAATTCGTTTGCAGATAACCCGCATTATGACGGGCGTGCCGATGTATTTGGCGGAGGTGGCGTTTATGGCGCAGGTATCAATACAGTACCGGCAAGTGATTCGTACTGGAATAATAATTACTCCCGGATCAGGAATTGCAACTACTTACTTGAAAAGGCCGCCACATTCTCCGACCAGGCCAGCATCAGCCAGTTTGTTGCCGAAGCCAAATTTTTCAGGGCTTACTGCTACTTTGAATTACTGCAATTGTATGGCGGGGTTCCGCTGATCACCAAGACGCTGAACCTTGATTCGCCCGAATTATATGGCACCAGGGCATCACGCGATCAGATAGTTGATCAGATTGTTGCCGATCTGGAAGCAGCCATACCAAATCTGCCTGCATCCATCTTAGCCAATTCTGCAGATTTTGGCCGGGTGAGCAAACCCGCCGCGCAAGCGTTTTTAGGAAGGGTTGCACTTTATGAAGGCACATGGCAAAAATTCAGAAACGGTGATGCTGCCCGTTATAATATGCTGCTCGATAAATCGGCCACGGCTTCCAGCGCGGTGATAACCAGCAATCAATTTGCACTTTTCGGTACCCCGGCTTCAAATGCCCTGGGCGGTAATAGTACCATATTGGGCGACTCTGCGCAGAAATACCTTTTTATCCTCGAAAATCCAAAATCAAACCCGGCTTCAGTTACCAAAACTGCTAATCATGAGTACCTTTTATCGTACCGTTATGATGATGTCAGCAAAACAATCGGAACAAATATCAGCCGGCAGGGAACGCAGATTGGGCCTCAGCATAAATACGTGAACGCGTTTTTGTGCCAGGATGGATTGCCTATTGAAAAATCGCCCCTGTTCCAGGGTTTTGAAAGTTACGGATCGGAATTTATAAACCGCGATAATCGTTTAAAGTATACTATCCAGGTTAACAATATGTACTACTGGTACGGTAACGCCAATTACCGGGTAACCTGGCTAAATGACGCCGCTGATATTGCTTTATCTATGGGAAAAGTTGTTAAGATTGGCGGTTATACCAATCAAAAATGGGTAACCGAACGCAACTGTCCGGATACCAAAGAGTCGGAAGATTACCCGGTGATCCGCTATGCCGAAGTATTGCTGAACTATGCTGAAGCGGTTTATGAACGTGACGGTGCCATAACAGATGCCGATCTCAACAAATCGCTCAACCTGGTGCGCCTGCGTGTTAATAAAAATATGCCGCCATTAACCAATGGTTTCGCAGGTGCAAACGGATTGGATCTGCGTACGGAGATCAGAAGGGAACGCTTTATTGAGCTTTATTATGAAAACTTTAGGTTTGACGATATTAAGCGCTGGCATAGTGCCGCTACCGACCTGGTTAGCAACACCGGCGGTACCGCCTATGGAAACATCAGTGCTTTTGTAAGCCCGTGGCCGGTAGGTATTAAATTTAAAGGTACGCAGGCCGATGTTGGGCCAAACCCTTTAAAGCCTGCTCCTACCAACGCGTTAGATGCTAACGGTCAACTGATCCTTGACAATACAGCGCGTAATTTTTCGGAAAAAAATTATTTATACCCGATTCCGGCGCAACAAATTACCCTTAATCCCGCGTTAACACAAAATCCGGGCTGGTAAATTTATTTAAACAATCAAAAGGCTGCCCCAGGGACAGCCTTTTGATTGTTATGTGTTATCACCCTATATTACAAACCTGGCCTAAATAGATCCTTCCGTTTAGAACGTTTAAACAAGACGGTAGTTGTTAATTTTGACATTGCCAATTTATAGCAGGCGTTGCTCTACCTGATCCTGATCAGATAAAATTGATCCAAAGTAGTACTCCTCTTCTTTTTGATGATAAAGGGCAGGCTCAGGTTTTCATGAGGAAAATCCTGGAAAGCTTTTATTATAGTATAAGCAATCCCTTTGTTTTTTAATTCTGCTACCGCTTTTTCATCGGCTACTATAATCCGGCTTTTCAGGCTGTCTGTTTTTAGAATATCATAAACGTTACTATAGGTCGCTTCGCCTTTGTAATAAAAATCGAAGGTATTTGATAAAACCGCAGCACTCACTTTTTGCCGCGGGTAATTTTGATTAAGATATTCGGCGGCCGAAAGGTCCCCGCGGTAATCAACAATAATAGGATAAGCTACGGTCACCAGGTAGGCATTCACTAAAACAGACACGGCGCAGGTAAATAAAAACACAGGCTGATAAATTTGTGTTGGCTTTTTATAAATGTAGATGGACAACCCAATAAACCCTGCAATCAACAAAACAAATACCGGCCAGCATTCGGGCGCGAAAATGAAATTAAGCACCATAACAGCAACCAATAAAAGCCCTGTCATGATATATTGAGTTATCTTGAAAAACTTTAACCCGGCGCCAGCTTTTAATGAACTAATAAAAACCGCAGTTATAATAGCAAAAAACGGAAACAGGATATTAGCGTAAAAAGGCAGCTGAAATTTGGAAGCTGAAAAGATCAGCAGCATTAATACGCTTCCCGAGATACACAGATACTCGGGCTGGGTTATGCGTTTAATCATTTTCCTGACGGTAGCATATAGTGCATAGAACAGGAGAATAGCCCATGGCGCGAAAGCCCACAGCAGGGTATGAACAAAAAATAGTTTGTCGCCGTGTGTATTCGTAATGTAACCGTTATTGTTGAAACGCCCGAACTGGCTGTCCCACAAAAACCAGTGGATACCGGAAATCCCGGTGCGACCGAAAACAACTTTTTCGGGGTGAAGGTCAAACTGGGTATACACCGAATAAATTTCGGGTAAAGTAAATATCACCACCAATATAAACGAGAGCAGCCATTTCCAGTGGAACACACCTTTGATAGTTCCTTTAAATAAATAATCGCCGATGATAGCCGTTCCTATCGGGATGAGCAGGTAGATGCCTTTAGTCATCACTGCGCAGGCAGTAAATATGGAAGCCAGCAGCATATCGGCAATGTTGATACGCTCTTTTACTTTATAAAAATGGTAAACGGCCCCCATGAGCAGGCCCATAATATAAGGCTCGGCACGTACATCCGTATTTGACATTACGCTGTGTTGAGCGGTAAGCAGGATCAGGATAGCGATAATAGCTGTTTCATCGCCATAAAACTTTTTGGCAAGCTTGTAAGTGTACGCCACCGACATGAAAAAAAACAGCAGGGCGGGCAATTTATAAGCAAAAGTATTGATGCCGAAAATCTTAAAACTGATAGCGATAATCCAGAAGGGGAAATGCGGTTTATCCAGCCAGTCGGCACCGTGATACATCAGATCGGTAAAGTTATTGCTTTGTGCCATGCTCCGGGCCAGGGCCGAATACAAAGCCCCATCATCAGTAAAGAATTTGATGCCGATACCAGCTACATTAAGCACGATAGCTAATAACAGCACAATAAAATAAGGCCGTTTTTGCGATGAAAAAATTGAAGCTGCTGTACTCTCCACTAAAAATATTTATGCCCAAAAATAGCTGAATTTTAATTATTCCACGGCAGGTATTTGGGTTGATCGCGATTGATCAGTTCGGGCATGGCCGAATTTAACACTTGACCATTCAAAACCCGTTCGTACAGGGCTAAATATTCCTTTGCCATCTTGCCGATACTGAAATTATCGACAGCATACTCATGACAATATTGTTTATTAAAGCTTTCAACATTTTTTAGTCCGGCTGCTAATTCTGTTCTACTTGCAGAAAGCAAGCCAACTTCAGCGGGCACCAGCTCGGGCAACGATCCGTAAGGCGTACCGAAAACCGGGCAACCGAAATAAAGGCTTTCAACAATAGCTATCCCGAATGGCTCATGCCACAGCACCGGGAAAAGCAGGGCTTTTGAACTGTTCATTACAACTGACTTCGCTTCATCGCCCACCATCCCTTTGAAACGGACATTTAAGTTGGGTGTAAAGCGTAATCCCATTTTTAAGTTAAGCCGGGTACCTCCAAGTACAACCAGCTTATTACCGCTCATGGTAGCTACATCGATGGCCCCTTTTACATTTTTAACGCGCCAGGCAGCTTTAGCCAGAAAATGGGTATGGATGCGCTTACTATCAAGCATAGGTTTTTGATAATCAGCCGTATCTATGGCATTATGCACAAAAACTGTTGAGCCATGCCTTTGTGCATGATTGGCCGACACAAATACCGAGTTAACATCTAATTGCAAACCACCAGGGTTATTATGAACAGTTACGATATAAGGCTTTTTAGTAAAACCACTCACCTGGAATTGGAAGTGTACCACGTCAATATCATCAGGCACCTGTTGGTTGATATCAACAGTCGGATCATAGATGAGCACTTTTGCAAAGGGACAGGTTGAGCCTGCTCCTACCAGGTAAGTAACCTTGTGACCAAGCCTGTTTAACTCACGGCCAAGCCACCAGATGATACGCTCGGTACCGCCATATTTAGTAGCAGGAATTGGGGTGTTGTTTACGATGAGGATGTTCATAGATGTTGGAGGCAAAGGTAATAATCTGCGTATTCTATTTCAGCCTTTAACAAAATGCATTAATAGTTTTAAGAGATTTGTATATTCACTCAAAAATCTATTTCCTGTCACAATGAAACTTAAGTTAACATTTCTATCGATAGCTGTTACCTGCTTTATTCAGCCAATTTTTGCCCAAAACTACATGGCCGATTTTAAGGCTCTTGTTGCTAAAGATGATACCGCCGCTGCATTTAAAATATTACAAGCCTGGCAAAAGACCGGTATAAATGATCCTGATTTTTATATAGCCAGCTATAATTATTATGCCAAAAAGGGGCTAACCGAAGTACTCAGCCTTCAAAAAGACCAGCCGGCGGGTCAAAGTTTTCAGCTTACCGATAGTACGGGCAAAGTTGCCGGCTATCTTGGTGGTGGCCAAACTTCTTATAATTTAATTTATCTGAATAAGGGGTTCGAATATATTGATACCGGCATAGGTAAATTTCCGGCGCGACTGGACATGCGTTTCGGCAAAGTTTATCTGCTCGGCAAAATTGAAAACTACAAAGCTTTTTCAGAAGAAATTATCAAGGCTGTTAACTACGGCCAAACTATCGGTTTTAAATGGATCTGGAGTGGGGGCAAACCAGTTGAAGATCCGGAAAATTTTATGCTTAGCAATATTCAAACTTATATCATCCAATTAAATAACGCCGGCGATCAAAACATGGATTATATCCGTGATATTTCCCTGGCCATTTTGAAATACAAGCCAAATAATGTTGTCAGTCTTTCCGATCTCTCTATCAGTTATCTTACCAAAAAGGACTACCCTCGCGCGTTGGAGACATTGCTGAAAGCCGAAAAACTGGCACCGCATGACTACATCGTTTTAAATAACATTGCCTATTGTTACGAATTGCAAGGAAATAAACCCAATGCACTCAAATACTATCAGCTTGTGAAACAATATGGCAACGATGAAGCAAAAGCAAGCGCAGATAAAAAGATAGCCGAGCTCAATAAAAAATAGTCATTTCCTAAACCACTTTCTGCTCGCCACCAATAACCCAAACTCTTCTGAAGGGTATTTCTCCGTTGATTTATGATGAATTTTATGCGCCCGGCGGATGCCGGCCAAATAACGATTATCACTTTTAAAAGCTTTGAAACGATTATGGATAAACCAGTCGTGGAAAATGAAATAAATGATACCATAGATGCTGATACCAGTACCAATCCAAAACCGGTAGTCCAGAGTTAAATGCCCTATCCATATCAGCCATAAAGCAAAACCAGCGAAGCCAATACTGAATAGGTCGTTCAGTTCAAACCAGCCATGCCTTTGTTGATGATGTGTTTTGTGAATAAACCATAATGGCCCATGGAAAAGGTATTTATGCATAGCCCAGGAGATGAGTTCCATCAACGCAATGGTTAATACTACAATTCCTATATCTGCCAATACTATCATATCATTTAGCGGTTAAGCTTCGGGCTATCAGGTCTTTCATCTTTTGGGTATTTTCATCTTCGTAATCACCGTAGCCGGTCTTCTTGAAAATCAACTTCCCCCTATTATTGAAGATAAAGACTGTTGGATACCCCCTAAAACCAAACTGCCTGTCGGGGCATTTAGTTTTATCATCGGGTGTATATTTTGCTAAAACTTTGCCTGTATAAATCTTCTCATTGCAGCCCGGGATAAAGTAAACCGGTAATTTAAAATCGTCCCGCATACTGTAATGTTTATACAGGTTAACAAAGTTAGTCATCGATTTATCCTGTGCTATAAACCGCTTAACTATCCCGCTATCGGTTTGGCATAGGGTTATGAAACAAAATTTTTTGTTGTCTTTATACTGGGCGTAAAGCTTGTGCAGCATGCCCATTTCACGAAAACAGGGCGGACAGGGCACAAACCAGCAATCAATAAACAGCACTTTGTTTTGGCCTAATTGCTTTAGCGTGGTATGTTTTCCGTTGATGTCATAAACCTCAATATCAGGTATTGATTTAATTTTCCTGGTTTGTGCATGAACTATGCACCCAAGCAAAATAAAAAATGCGAATAAGGAGCAGGTTATTACTTTCATAGCCGAAGTATTTACCGCTAACTTAAAATTAAAAAAGCGGCTATCAAATGATAACCGCTTTTAAATATTTCAAATTAAAAATCCGAAATCGAAAATCCGATATCCGAAATTATTAAATATGTATCGCCCTGTTTTCAGTAGCGGCTAAACATGCTTCGCGCATCGCTTCAGTATAGGTTGGGTGGGCATGGCTCATGCGCGAAATATCTTCGGCACTTGCACGGTACTCCATCGCCACAACAGCTTCGGCTATCATATCGGCAGCACGCGGACCAATCATGTGTACACCTAAAATTTCGTCGGTAGTGGCATCGGCCAATACTTTTACAAAACCATCCAGGTCACCGCTGGCACGGGCACGACCACTTGCTTTGAACGGGAACGAACCGGTTTTGTATTTAACACCGGCTGCTTTCAGCTGCTCTTCTGTTTGACCAACAGCTGCAACTTCTGGCCAGGTATAAACCACGCCCGGGATCAGGTTGTAATCAATATGCGGTTTTTGGCCGGCAATAATTTCGGCAACCAGCGTACCTTCATCTTCAGCTTTGTGAGCAAGCATGGCACCTTTAATCACATCACCAATGGCGTAAACACCTTTAACTTTGGTTTCCAGGTGCTCATCAACCGTAATTTTACGGCCACGCTCTTCAACAGTAATGCCGATATTCTCTAAACCTAAACCATCGGTGTAAGCTATACGACCTACGGCTACCAGGCAATAATCGCCTTTCAGTTCCAGCTTTTCGCCTTTAGGGGTATCACAGCTCACAGTTACTTCTTTACCTTTTACGGCAGCGCCGGTAACTTTGTGCCCCAGATAAAACTCCATACCCAGTTTAGTTAATACTTTTTGCAGCTCACGGCCCAGGCCTTTATCCATAGTTGGGATAATGCCGTCCATAAATTCAATTACAGATACTTTGGCGCCTAAACGGGCATAAACCGAACCCAGCTCCAAACCGATAACGCCGCCACCGATCAACACCAGGTGTTTTGGTACTTCGCTCAGGCTTAATGCTTCGGTTGATGTAATAATGCGTTTTTTATCGATAGGCAAAAATGGCAATGCCGATGGTTTTGAACCAGTAGCGATGATCACATTTTTACCGGTAATTTCGATAACAGTACCATCGTTCTTTTTAACAGTGATGGTGTTTTTATCTTTAAATGATCCTACACCAAAGTGAGTGTCAATCTTATTTTTCTTCATCAGGTAGCTGATGCCGCTGGTATTGGCATCAACAACTTCCTGCTTGCGTTTGATCATCTGTCCAAAATCTATCGAAAGATCTTTAAGGTTGATGCCATGGGTTTTAAAAGCATGGGCGGCATTGTGGTAATGCTCAGATGAATCCAACAGTGCCTTCGACGGGATACAGCCTACATTAAGGCAGGTACCGCCAAGGGTATTATACTTTTCAACAATTGCGGTTTTTAAACCAAGCTGGGCACAGCGGATAGCGGCTACATAACCACCGGGGCCCGAACCTATAACTATAACATCATATTGCATAGTAGTGTGTATTTTATGGTGGGCAAAGTTAAGGATTATTGTCTGAACCTGAATTTATCGAATTAAGGAATTATCAGAATACCAGGCAAATTCAATAAATTCATTTAATTCAGACAAAATCACGGCAATCCTTTAATCCCATAAACCATAGTTCAGATTTATCCTAAACTAACAGCTTTTTACCCAGTTTGTAACAGAACCATTGATAAATCGGTTTATCATTAACTCTTTATTAAATTTAACCCAATTTAACACGACTGATCTTATGAAGAAAATTAACTTATTTTTTGTGCTGGTATTGCTATATACCGGCGTTAATGCTCAAAGCACTTACGTAAAGGAGCATTTTACCAAAAAAGAGGTGTACATCACCATGCGCGATGGTGTAAAACTGTTCACCTCTATTTATACCCCAAAGGATGCTTCATCGCAAAATAAGTACCCGATGATGATGATGCGTACCTGCTACAGCATCGCCCCTTACGGCGAGGATAAATATCCTCAAAGGCTTGGCCCGTCTGAAATTATGATGAAAGAGGGCTATATTTTTGTTTACCAGGACGTACGCGGCCGTTGGAAAAGCGAAGGCACCTGGACCAACATGACGCCAGTTGTCGATAACAAGAAAAGCAAAAAAGATGTTGACGAAGGCTCCGACACTTACGACACTATCGACTGGCTGGTTAAAAACGTAGCCAACAACAATGGCAAGGTTGGCCAGTATGGTATCTCGTACCCAGGCTTTTATACCGCAGCAGGGATCCTCTCCAACCATCCGGCGCTAAAGGCCTCATCACCGCAGGCACCTATTTCCGATTTCTTTTTTGACGATTTTCATCACAACGGCGCTTTCATTGAGGGGTACTTTTTCACCTTTCCGGTATTTGGTGTTCAAAAAACTGATACAACCAGCAAAGCCTGGTACACCATGCTTAAACCCGATAGCAAAGATGGTTACCAATATTTATTAGATCTTGGCCCGCTAAAAAATGCCGATAAATTTTATCATGATAACTTCTTCTGGCAGGAAACTATCAATCATCCTAACTACGATGAGTTTTGGCAAAAACGCGGTTTGCTGAAACATTACGGCAAAGTAAAACCTGCGGTGATGCTGGTTGGCGGCTGGTTTGACGCCGAAGATCTAACCGGTCCGCTGGCTATTTATAAAACCATCAACAAAACCGATCCAAATGCATATAATACCATAGTAATGGGACCATTCGGCCACGGTCGCTGGTCGCGCGAAACAGGGCATACCATGCATAGCAATGTTTACTTTGGTGATAGCGTGGCTACATTCTATCAAAAAAATATTGAAGCCAAATTCTTTAACCACTTTTTGAAAGGTAAGGGCGATAAAAATTCCGGCTTACCAAATGCTTACATGTTTAATACTGGTAAAAAGGAATGGGCAACATTTGATAAATGGCCTGCCGCCAATGCTGTACATGAAAAAATGTTTTTAGGTGCCGATGGTAAACTTGTAAATACCCAGCCTGCAACCGCAGGCTCTGTTTCATACATCAGCGATCCGCTTAAACCGGTTCCTTATACCGAGGACAATACCACTACCATGGGCTTTACGCCGCACAATTACATGAGCGAAGATCAGCGTTTTGCAGGCCGCCGCCCGGATGTGCTGGTTTACCAGAGCGAAGTATTAAACGATGATGTTACCCTTGGCGGCGAGATCATGGCGCACCTGAAAATAGCCACCACTGGTACCGATGCCGATTTTGTTGTTAAACTGATTGACGTTTATCCGCCTGATGAACCCAACAACTCATACATGCCCAATAAAAACATTATCCTGAGCAATTACTGGCAAATGGTACGTTCGGAAGTAATGCCGGCACGTTTCTGTAACAGCTTTGAAAAACCGGAAGCACTGGTAGCTAATCAGAAAACCGATGTGAATTTCCGCCTGCAGGATGTGCTGCACACCTTCAAAAAAGGTCACCGTATCATGATCCAGGTACAAAGCACCTGGTTCCCGATAGTGGCACGTAATCCGCAAAAATTCGTGGAAAACCCGTATAAAGCAGACGAAAGCGATTACATCAAGGCTACCGAAACCGTTTATAACGACAGTTACATTGATGTACAGGTGCTGAAGTAGAGATTAGAGGTTGGAGATAAGAGATTAGTCTTTCTCCATTTACCTTAAACACTTGGCCGGACCGTCCAATCCGGCCAAGTGTTTAAGGTAAATAAGCTTTAACTTAGTTTTATAGATCCTTTAACCTGACACAATTAAGCGCATGAAAATAAAACAACTATATTTTGCAGCATTCGCCTTACTCGGCGTAGCAACAATTGCCCAACCGGCAAGGGCGCAGCTCCTGAAGGAAAAAGAGCAATTCACTCATGCCGATTCGCTGCGCGGAATGCTCACGCCTTTGCGCACTTGTTACGATATCAACTATTACCATCTTGATGTTAAAATTGATATCGACAAAAAGTTTATCAGCGGCAGCAATCAATTTAAATTCACGGCTACACAGGATTTTAATAAACTGCAATTCGATCTGTTTGCCAATCTCAATGTCGCCAAAGTTGTTTACAAGGGCAAAGAGCTTGCTTTCACCCGCGATGGCAACGCTGCGTTCCTCAACTTTCCACAAACCATAACTAATGGCAGTAAAGATGAGTTTACCGTTTATTATTCGGGCAATCCGACCATTGCCAAAAACGCGCCCTGGGATGGGGGACTGGTATTTAAAAAAGATTCATTAGGCAAACCCTTTGTGGCAACCGCCTGCGAAGGGATTGGCGCCAGTATCTGGTGGCCTAATAAAGACCAGCTGGCCGATGAGGTGGACAGCATGATGATCAGCATCAGTGTGCCAAAAGGTCTGAAAGATGTATCGAACGGCCGCCTGCGTAAGGTGACGCAGCTTAAGGATGGCTATACCCGGTTCGACTGGTTTGTGGCCAACCCGATCAACAATTACGATGTTGCTGCCAACATTGCCGATTATACTCATTTTGAAGACACCTACATGGGCGAAAAAGGCAAGCTTACGCTCGATTATTGGGTTTTGCCAACCAGTCTGGAAAAAGCAAAAAAACAATTTTTCGCCAATGTTAAGCCTATGTTGAAAGCCTTCGAGCACTGGTTTGGCCCATACCCTTTTTATGAAGATGGCTATAAACTGGTTGAAACCCCGCACCTGGGCATGGAGCACCAGGGAGCTGTAGCCTATGGCAATCACTTCATGAATGGTTATATGGGCTATGACTTATCGGGCACTGGATGGGGCAGCAAATGGGATTACATCATCGTGCACGAAAGCGGGCACGAATGGTTTGGCAATAATATAACCGATAAAGACCTTGCCGATATGTGGGTCCACGAAAGCTTTACCTGTTATTCCGAATCACTTTTTGTGGAGGATAACTGGGGTAAAAAAGCCGGACAGGAATATAACTACGGTTTAAGGCTCACCATTAATAATGACGGCCCTATAGTTGGCGTTTACAATGTAAACAAAGAAGGCTCGGGCGATATGTACTCCAAAGGCGCTGTTTTCCTGAACATGATCCGCACTGTTATTAATGATGATGAAAAATGGCGCGGCATCCTGCGCGGGCTTAACAAAACTTTTTATCATAAAACAGTTACCTATGACGATGTGGTGGGCTTCATCAACCAACAATCGGGCATGAACCTTTCGGCAGTTTTTGATCAGTACCTGCATTACCGCAGCCTTCCGATGCTTGAATTTACCAGCCATGAAAACAAGCTTTACTGCCGCTGGATAGCCGAAGCTAAAGATTTCAACATGCCTATCAGGGTGCGAATAAAGGGGGGCGAATACAAATTCATCATCCCAACAAAACAAATGAGCCCTGTTGAAATTGCAGGCGCCACCAAAGACAATATTGAAATTGATTATTTAAACTACTACGTGGGTGCGCTCATGGATTAACCCTCAACATACATGAAAAATAAGTTAAATATTTTTGCTGTCGCTTTAGGCCTTACCATAGTCGGCATAGCACCAAGCCAGGCGCAATTAGGCACCAACAGGCAAACATTTACCCGTGCCGATTCGCTTCGGGGCAGCTTAACGCCGCTGCGCACCTGTTATGATATTAACTATTATCACCTGGATGTGAAGTTTGATATCGACAAAAAATTCATCAGCGGCAGCAACCTGTTCAAATTCACGGCTACTCAAAATTTCACCAAACTTCAGTTTGATCTGTTTTCTAATTTAAAAATAGAGAAAGTGGTTTATGAAGGTGCCGAAATCCCTTTTACACGCGAGTTCAACGCGGTGTTTGTCACCTTCCCTAAAACCATAAAGAAAGGCAGCAGGGATGAGTTTACCGTTTATTATTCAGGCAACCCAACCATCGCTAAACGTGCCCCATGGGATGGCGGTGTGGTTTATACTACAGACTCATTGGGCAAACCATGGGTGGCAACTGCATGCCAGGGTATTGGCGCCAGCATTTGGTGGCCAACAAAAGATCATCAATATGACGAAGTGGACAGCGCCCTGATCAGTATCAGCGCACCTAATGGTTTAAAAGATGTATCCAACGGCAGATTACGCAAAGTAACCGACCTGAATAACGGCTATACCCGGTTCGACTGGTTTGTGGCTAACCCTATCAACAATTATGACATAGAAGCCAACATTGGCGACTATGCCCACTTTGAAGGTACTTACCAGGGCGAAAAAGGCCCGTTAACGATGGACTACTGGCCATTAAGTTACAATATTGACAAAGCCAAAAAACAATGGGAGCTTGATGCGCCGCGAATGCTTAAATCGTTCGAATACTGGTTTGGCCCCTATCCTTTTTATGAAGACGGCTATAAACTGGTTGAAACGCCACACCTGGGTATGGAACACCAAAGCGGTACCGCTTATGGCAACCACTATAAAAACGGTTATCTCGGTCGCGACCTTTCAGGTACCGGCTGGGGCCTAAAATGGGATTTCATCGTGGTACACGAAAGCGGTCATGAATGGTTCGGCAATAACATCACCTCAAAAGATGTTGCCGATATGTGGATCCACGAAAGTTTTACTAACTATTCTGAATCATTGTTTATCGAAACCTATTACGGCAAGCAAGCCGGGCAGGAATACGTGAACGGAACCCGTAAAAACATCCGTAACGATAAGCCGATTGTAGGCCCGTATGGTGTAAATATGGAAGGCTCGGGTGATATGTACTACAAGGGCGGCAACCTATTAAACATGGTGCGCACCATTATCAATAATGATGACAAATGGCGCAGTATCCTCCGCGGGCTTAACAAAACCTTCTATCATAAAACAGTTACTTATGATGATGTTGTAGGCTATATCTGCAAACAGGCAGGCATGAACCTTGCCCCTGTTTTTGACCAGTACCTGCATTATAAGGATATCCCAACCCTGCAGTTTGTTGTTAAAGACGGCAAGCTATATTCCAAATGGATTGCCAATGCCGAAGGTTTCAACATGCCGGTAAAGGTGCGTGTAAAAGGCGGCGGGTATATCTTTATTAAACCAACCACGCAATTTACCCCTGTTAAGATTGACGGTATTACGAAGGACAATGTGGAAGTGGATACGTTTAATTATTATATTAAGGTTGATTAGGTAAGTGGTTGATTCTTACCCCTGACAAAATAAAAAACAGGTGTCATGCTGAGCCTGTCGAAGCATCGCGGGTAGGGCCTCTGCGCGCGAGTCTTCGACAGGCTCAGACTGACAGGCCTTATTTAACCAACCACTCACCCCCCCCCCCCACAAAAAAATCAAATCACGTGCAACTT
>NZ_BMKD01000004.1:543526-652559 GCF_014643835.1 Mucilaginibacter rubeus
ATTGGCAGCAGGAACTACAGGTTACGCATCGGCAAAAACAGTAAACCCAATTGTTAAACACGCCGACCAAACCACGCAAGACCGTCATTTATCGGGCTTCAGCGCTATTGACCTGGCAGGCTCTTTTGACGTTTACTTTACACAGGGCTCAAACGAATCGGTAAAAGTTGAAGCGCCTTCAGATGTTATCGACAAGATCATTACCGAAGTGCAGGGCGGTGTATTGAAGATTTACAGTAAAAAAGGCACCAACTGGGATAGCTGGAGCTTTGGCCGCAGCCGTAAAATGATTGTACATGTGGTAGCTAAAGATATGACCAGCATTAACGTTGCCGGCTCCGGCGATGTTTATTTTAAAGAAGGCATCACCACCACCTCATTAAAATTAAAAGTTGTTGGCTCGGGCGATATGCTGGGCAAAGTGAATGCTAAAAACCTGGACAGCAGCATTTCAGGCTCTGGTGATATGAAACTTTCGGGCCGTGCCGATAATTCAAGAGTAAATGTTGTAGGCTCCGGTGATTTTACCGCCCGAGACCTGATCACCATTAACACCGAAGTGCACATAGCTGGTTCGGGCGATGCTACCATCAACGCCAGCAACAAAATTGAAGCATCCGTAAGCGGCTCAGGCGATGTGCATTACACCGGCGGTGCTAAAAATATTTCAAGCTCAAAAGCAGGTAGCGGAGATATCGAGAGGATATAAACCTCACTTATCCTCCCCAAAGAAGCAACCTCTTTAAGTATTTAGAAGCGTCATTGCAATTAATAAAGCAATGACGCTTTTTTTGTATATCCAGTGAAGCTAATTTAGTTAGCTTCTTATTATCTTTATCTAAAATAATCACCTCCACCATTCCTATCGCTAACCATGAAAAAGCTATTCTTCGTCCTGATTGCTGCCTGCTTTTGCGCATGCAACAATCCGTCAAAACCAGGGGCGGATACCGCAACTGAATCATCAAACACTCCTTACGAAATAAAAACCGGCGGGAATAAGCTCATTAAAGTTGCCGGTAAATATAACGTATGGACGAAAAAAGTTGGCGACGGTAAAATAAAAGTGCTGCTACTGCATGGCGGTCCGGGCTTTTCACACGACTATATGGAATGCTTTGAGGATTTTCTGCCGAAGGAGGGCATTGAGTTTTATTATTATGATCAGCTTGGCTGTGGTAATTCGGATGCTCCTGCTGATACCTCATTATGGAACATTCCGCGTTATGTTGAAGAGGTTGAAGAAGTGCGTAAAGGATTAGGGCTTGATAATTTTTACATACTCGGACATTCATGGGGCGGTATGCTGGCTATGGAATATCTGCACAAATACCAATCGCACGTTAAGGGTGCGGTATTATCAAACATGACAGCCGGTATTAAAGGCTATGTTGCCTATGCCGCTGAGTTGAAGAAGAAGTTTTTTACGCCGCGTGATATCACTGTATTTGATTCGTTAGACAGGCTTAAACAATACGACTCGCCTCAATACAACGACCTGTTGATGAATAAACTATATACCCAGGTGATCTGCAGGCTTCCATTAGAGAGCTGGCCCGAACCTTTATGGCGTGCCTTTAAAAAAGCTAATCATACCATATACATACAAATGCAGGGCGTTGACGAGTTTCACGTAACCGGCAATTTTAAAGGATGGGAATTTTGGGACAAACTACAGGATATAAAAAAGCCTACCCTTGTTTTAGGCGGCGTACACGATGAAATGAACCCCGAAGACATGAAAAAAGAAGGTCGCCTGCTGCCCAACAGCCGCACTTACCTGTGCCCTAACGGCAGCCACATGAGTATGTATGATGATCAGCAAAACTATTTCAAAAATCTCATTGCCTTTTTAAAAGATGTTGACGCGGGTACATTCACTGCCGATAAAAAGTAGCACACCAATTATTAATCTTATATAACCACCACACACTTAATCATGAAAAAGTTATTTACCTGTATCATCACGATGATGATCTTTACTGCGGTAAATGTTTATGCGCAGTTAACGCCGCAACCCAGTTCAACACAAAGTATTGTGCAGGATTTCGGCCTCGGCAAAATCAGCCTGGTTTACTCCCGTCCGGATGTAAGAGGCCGTAAAATATTTGGAGGCATGGAACCTTACGGAAAAGTTTGGCGCACGGGGGCCAATTCGGCCACGGTAATTAAATTTACCGACGAGGTAAGTATGGAGGGCAACAAGATCCCGGCGGGCGAGTATGGCCTGTTCAGCATCCCCGGCGAAAACGAGTGGACTATCATCCTTAGCAAACAACCTAAACAATGGGGCGCGTATAACTATAAGGAAGCTGATGATTTTTTGCGGTTTAAAGTAAAAACAGAACACCTTAAGGTTTTAACAGAAACCATGACCCTCGCGTTCAGCAATGTAGCGGCAACTACATGCGATTTGCAGATGATGTGGGAGCATAGCGGTTTCACGATCCACATGACCACCGATATCGATGCCAAAGTAATGGCCCGAATTGACTCGGCCATGAATACAGATAAAAAGCCATACTATGAAGCTTTGATCTATTACTACAACAATAATAAAGATATGGACAAAGCCTTAGCCTGGGCTACCGAATTGGAAAAAGACAAGAACTTTCCGCCGTTTGTGCCCAAACTATGGAAAGCCCGGATCTTATTGAAAAAAGGTGATAAAGCTGCAGCAATAGCTACAGCCCAGGAAGGTGCAAAAATGGCAGCCGATATGAAAACAGATGAGTACGTACGTTTAAATAATGAGTTGATTGCACAGGCGAAGAAGTGATCATTTTAACTCAATATAATCCCCAAACAAAAAAGCCTTGCCAGTGATATTGGCAAGGTTTTTTTGTTGGGAAGTAAGATTCTAAAAAGCTGGGGGTGTGCGATTCCCCTCTTGAGAGGGGTGTAGGGGTGTGTCTCTGCTTTGATAAATCTACAGCAGAAACACACCCCTGCTACCGCTCATTCCTCCGCGCCCCCTCTCAAGAGGGGAATTTTTTGGTCTTAAAATCTCGTATAAAAAGCCAGCTGCGCTACGTGATTTACCACATAAGCATCGGCTTGTTTAATGTATTGATTAAGATAACCAGCTTCGGCGTCAAATGATTTGCTAAAGCGGTAGCCAACCGCTACATAAGCACGGTTTTGATCAAAAAAGTGTTTATTAACTTTATTCTTATTTTGAACGTTTACAAAAGCCTCGTTTTGCAGGGCGAGGAAAGCACCTTCTGTAAACACGTCCGAGTCAGGCTTCATCGGGATCACCGCGCGGGCAAAATATCTGAAACGCTGGGCAAAATACCGATCATTTTTATTAGCAGCGGTATTCCCTAAAAAACGCTGCTCTAACCTAAAACGGTGTGCCAATTGCACATGCTTGGTAAGCTTATGGGTATATGTGTACTGCTGCCAGATACGGTGTTCCGGGCGAAATGTTGTTTCGTTACCTGGAGTGCGGCCATAGGTAGCTATGTAGGCATAACCCAAGGCCCCTACCTTGTTTTTGGCAAAATAATAATTAGCCGAGGGACGAAGCAGGATATGCTTTAGGTAACTTACCTCATCATGCGAGCGCAATTGCCCATCGAACGAATAGCCCCAATGTTCGGATAATTTTTGGCTGTGAAAAATAGCCGCCCAGCCCGAAAACTGGTTGTCTTGTGCCAGCAGCCTTGCAGGTACCGCCAGCAGTAATACTGCAAAAATTAATAGTTGTTTTTTTAATTGCATGGATGATATATATGTGTGTTATAAAGGTTAACATTATTGTAGAGACGCATGTGATGCGTCTCTTTTTGCGACAGAAATTTGCAGGATCTGTCATTTTATTTAAGGCAAAGACGCATGTAATGCGTCTCTACACATAACTTCACTAATCTTTAAACCTCACCAAAGTCTGTCGGCCCAGGTCAACCGTTACCCTGAAGGCTTCCTGGTTGCTGCTGTAGCCCGGTGTTTGGTGCAGGCTTAATATAAATTGTCCTTTTACACGCTTGTATAAAAACGGCGTGTAAATAATATCCAAACGGTTATAAGTTTTCTTTTCAAAAAAGGCATCGCCGTAAATAATATGGCTACCCTGGCCTTTGTAAAATTCATCAAACAAGGCAAAACGTTTCCAGCTTAAATAGGCATTGGCTACAAAGCCGGCAGGTTTATGAAAACCATCAACACCCCTAACCCGCTCAAACGACATCATGCCGCCTGCCTCAATAGATAACGAATCTAAAATGGTTTTATGACTTAAGTCTAAACCTAATCTTATTTGTCCGCCGCCATTGTCCTGGATATGGTCGTTTGGTAAAAGCACCTCGGCGCCTGCATCATGCATCAGCAAAAAATAGTGCGATACATAAAAGGGCCCTGTTAAGCTTGGCCGATATTTGCCCGAAAAGCCGAACAGAAACTGCTCGCGGTCGGTAACGGTTTGGCGGCTTACCCAGTCAATCCAGGCAGTTTCGGTAAAGTGGGCATTATGAAAACGCGTAAGCAAACCCTCAACATTGGGGCGATAGTAGCGCAAAGTATCGTTCAGTAGAGCCCGTGGATAATCGTCCAGCAAACCTTCGCGCGGGAAAGCACCGGCATTGAACAGCCAGTTTTTACCGGTAAAGCTGTAATAGGCAACGGGGTTAACTTTTAAAAAGTATGGTTTTGCACCAAACTCATGAATGCCGTTAACCCCTACAATAAAGTGGTTCACGCTGTCGATATTCAAACCCAGGTCAAGCGCGGTACGTACGCCCGAATAGGTGCGTGAGCGGGCAACAAAATCTTTGTACTCCCGGTTATCCATAAAACCCAAGCCATTAAAATGGATATCAAGACTGCCCTGTGCAAGGGCTGCAGTGGTGGTTATGATCGAAAAAAAGACAAAAAGGTATATCCGTTTAAACATAGTCGATTTATTATTTTACTGTAATGTTGATGCTCTTACTGTTACGTCCGCCAAAAAATGGTTCGGTACGCAATGAAAAAATGAGTTGATATCTGCCAGGCTGCTCCGGTGCTGTTACGTTAAATTTAAAATGAGTGCTTTCGCCCGGCTTTAGGGCAATGTTATGGAATGAATCATCTGCCTTTTGATTAGTGATCTGATCTGTCTTTTTAAAAAAGCAGGCTTCAAAAAATACAGGGTGCTTTTGATTTTTATTACTGAGATCAATAGCGAATGGATAAGGATTTTTAACCGTAAGATCGAAATCTATTTTTTGGCCCGGACTAAGGGCTTCTTTGGGAGCAAGTGTTTCAAATTCAACCCGCTGATAGGTGCGTGTGTCATCCACCCATCCGCCATACCATTTACCGGCAAATACGTTAATGGAATCGGTTGTTACACCGGGCAACCAAACATCCAGTACATAATAAGTTTTTTTATGCTGAACGCTGTCCTCTATAGGCCAGATATCATACTGGGTACGGCGATAATGCCGCGAATCATAGGCAAGCCCACGGGTGGTGTTATTATAAAAATTGTATTTGGACGGATCCTGAAAACCTTCATAAAAAATCACATAATTGTCGCCAGCCTTTTGTTTGATCTGATGCGCCCAATCCTTAAAGCCGAAAAAGCTTTTCATGGCATCGATCTTTAGCAAGAACGGAGGCCCCCAGATAATACAGATACGAACAAGCAAAATCAGGCTGACGTTGATCACCGCCAAACGGTTAAACCAAACAGGTTTGCCTCCCGGCTTAGCAAAACTGATAAGCACCAGCATGCTTAGCGGTACGTAAGCGATAAGCGTCCAATGGAGTTGTACTTCACCTTTAAAGGAGGTAAGAAAAAAGAATGCTAAAATGCCCGCGCTGTTTACGAGCAGGGTGCGGGTGAAAACATCTTGTATCTTAGTTGTAAACCCTTTATAAAAAAGGAACCAGCCAATCAGCGGCCCGGCCATTATCAATTGCCCCAATGGATATAAATAGGTATTATCCAACTGGTAGTCATCGGCCGAACGTTCGCTAAGGTGATAGCTTATTGACGGATAATCGTGGTTTACCTGCCACAGGATATGCGGTGCATACAAAGCCAGCGCCAGCAGCACAATTCCGTAAAAAGACCCTCGCTTAAGCAATTTTATATTAGATACAAGCGTGAAAGCAACCAACAAAATGCCATGGTACTTACTATACAGCAGGCAGGCTATCACCACGCCCAATATAATGGCCAGTTTTAAGCTGTCCTGTTCAATATATTGCTGATAAAAATACAGGAACAGCACCGTGAAAAACAGCAAAGGAGCATCAGGTGTGGTGGTAAAACCATAAATATGGAATACAAAGATGCCCGAAACCACCAGTATAAAGTTGATGACATCAACCCTGTAACGCTTTAACATCATCCACATCAGGTATAAAGATGCAGTTGTGCTGATCACCGTAAAGAGCCTCGCTCCAAATTCATTATGTATGAGACTGTAACCTGCTTTAATGAAAACGGCCACCATAGGCGGATGGTCATAATACCCCCAGTCTAAAAAACGCGAATAAACCCAATAGTAGGCCTCATCCGCATGGATCTCCAGGGTAAATGCCTGTACGGCATTTAGCAAAGCCCACAACAGTAAAAAATAAATTATTGGCTTGTTATATTTTACCGGCGCGCTATTTAAAGAGGTATCCTGCATTAAAATGGATGAGTAAATGAATGGGCAAAGGTATGATAAAAGATATAAGCCATAAAACGTTGGCAACGGCGATGTGATAATTTGACGAAAAACATACCACAATCTTCATAATTTAGCGCAGCTGTAAGGCCTTAACCCATCCAATATAAAATGAAACAAGAATTTGAGGTTATCAAAAAACCGCGCCTGATGCTGTTAAACGTTGTTAAAGATCTTAGCTCCGAACAACTTAACCACATCCCCGCAGGGTTTAATAACAACCTGATCTGGAACCTGGCGCACCTTATTTCGGGCCAGCAAGGTATTTGCTATACCCGCGCAGGTGTACCTATTGTGGTTGATGACAAATACTATACCCCCTACCGTCCCGAAACAAAGCCGCAGAGCTTTATCAATGCTGATGACATAGCCGAAGTTAAAGAGCTGCTTATTTCAACTGTTGATAAAATGGAGGAAGATTACCAGATGGGTATTTTCTCAAACTATCAACCGATGACGACTCGTTATGGTGTTGCCTTGAGCAATATAGAAGAAGCAATCCGTTTTGTGCCATTTCATGATGGCTTGCATACCGGTTACATTATGGCTTTAAAAAGAGTGGTTTTGGAGGAGATGAGTAAGCTGGTTTAGTAAACAATTTTACTAAACGGGATCCCTACCGTTAACCCGATTGCTGTTTTATTGTAAGGCAGTCGGGTATTTTTTAAGGAGTTATTCATGTCCTGAAGCAAAAGTTGTGCTTCAAAATTTACGGCCGGGACTCCTTTTTTATCGATCAATACAATCGGGATGCCGATGATGGAGTTAAGTGCTTTATAAGGCCCCCAATTTTTTTCGATGCGGAAGCAAATGCCAACATGTGAGGTTCCGGGGATATACACCAACTTGCCTGCCGCGAGGGGTGTTATAAAGTTTTTATATTGGCCTATGTACCGGTCGCCTTTATTTATGGTGACGGTATTTGTTCCATCCAGTCCCTGTGCCCCTGTTACATCAGCACTAAATAAGGAACCGCTTTGTACCGCGTTATTCACAAAACCTTTACCGGCAAAAGTTAAAAAGAACCTGCCCAATTTGGGGCTTTCCCAGAAACGGGTATGACTTACAAATAATTCGAGCGGGTAGTTATAATGTTTGTTAACCTGTGTATTAACATCATTGCTTACCATAAATTTTTGTGGGATAACCGGGATATAAACGCCCAGGCTTGTCCAGTTATCGGTTATCAGGTCATAATTGCCTGTATTGACCAATAGTTCTGATTGCTGTTCAAAAAATTGTTGCAAATAATCTGCCCGAAGCGAAGCATAAAAGGTTTTGCGGAGTTTGCTTTTAACCTGAGTTAGATTCTGGCCCGGTACCTCCTCCTGCTTTAAAGCATTAAGAGATTGCTCAAACTCTTCAGCTTTTTTGTTGATACTTTGAGCGATTGTATTTACCATTAATGCCCGGGCAGCATCCATCTCCTTTTTGAAATCACCGTTTGCTATATAATAAGTTTTCGGTTTTCCCATCCAGGTTTTTTGAATGGTAAAACCCAGTTGATTATCATAATACCTGTTAGCACTTTTTGCCGAATATGCGTTGGCGATATTTACCCTTGCTCCTGCTACAACAAATGATCTTACCCAATCATCGCTATCAACCGGTTGGTGAAAATTATGATTGATGCTGATCATCCCTTCGGCGGCATTGATATTAACATAGTTTTTATAGAGGGAAAGATCTTCGTTACCCGAGAGATAAGAACTCATTTTATTTGACAGGAAAATGTTCATGGCCTTGTTGGAGATCAACATTCCCTGTCCGTTACTATTAGGCCAATTGGTTACTTTATTGTTTATCGCTTTTATCTCATCGATGACCTGCCCGGTGGTCTGGGCTTTCAACTTCACCACAAAGCAACATACAAAGAGCAGACAGTATATTACTGCCTTCGCCGGATTTACATATTTCAGGCCAGCCCCCATTGCTGCGTAATTTGATTGGTAAAAACTTTCTGGCAATCGGCATTGAGCAGGGTTTTCCGGGCGTTGATCCACCGGGTGGCTGCATTGCCATACATTCTTTGGATGCGTTGCGGGGTAATTTCGTTGGCTTTGCCCCAATGAAATGTAAAGGGGATATTTTCATGCTCAAGCATCAGCCAAACCTGGGTATAAAAGTTATAAGCTTTGTCTGATAGCGGTGCATCCAACTCCATAATGCAGGTATGTTCAAACCGGGTAAAGCCCAATGTGGCTTTGGTTTGCTTAACAAACCTGAATGAAAATACACCGCTGAAAGGGCCGATATCTTTATTGATCTTCAACATCAAATCGGCAACCCTTGGCGAAAGCTCTGCCGGGAAACCAATGGCAGAACTCAACAGCTTGCCTCTTAATGTAGTATTGCTAAAAATTTCGCCCAGCGTACCAAAATGGGGATCAGTATTAGTTGTCATGCTGGTATTTAATACCTTGGTAACTACAACCGGAACCAAAGCAGGTACGGCATCAGTTATAGTACCTATAAAACTGGCAGCATCATCTCCCGGACCAATCCCTGCCGCATTATCAACCGGCGGCTGGTAGTTGGTACGATACGGGCGCTTATACATAGTGGTTACAAAGGCCCCCTTGTCCAGATCGTACGGGTTAAGCAGCACCGAAAAATGACAGGGGCGTTCGCTACCGCATGGCAGCTTATCGGTATCGCTAAAATCAAGTGTTGCCATCATACCCTGAAGTTCGGCATCATAAGGTAACCGTTGCACATAAGTTTCTAACAAAAACAGGGGTTCTGTTTCCATTAGTACGCCGTGGATGATACCAAAGCTCCCAAAACTTACCAAAGCGGCATTGAAAAGTTCATCATCCTGTACCAGTTCTGTTTGCAGCAGATCAACAAACCGTTGTGCCACAACAGGAGCCGAAGCCCTTTCCAGCCAAATATGCCTGTCGGGACTTATTACAATATGGAGCCCTACTACAAAATCTGGTGTAGCACCAAAGTCAAACGCCGAGCCGTGAGTTCCTGTACTCACTGCACCAGCTATAGTTTGCCCATTACTGGCACCGGAAGTTTTGAGTGACAAGCCCCTGTTTTTCAGAAATGCGCCAAGCTCCCAGATGCCGTTGCCGCTTTGTGCAAAAAGCAGGTGGTCCTTGTTGCCTGTATAAGCCGGGTTAACCGCAGTATCGGCAACAGTAAACCTGGTGTTAAGGGGTTTGGTATCCAGCATTACACCATCTTTAACGGTGGCTATTTTTGTCCATGACCAGCCTGCGCCTAATGATCGCAATGGGGTACCGGTCTCAATAGCTTCTTTAATCAGGTTTTGAAGCCCTTTGGTAGCGTCATTATAACCTTCAAGGGCATCAAGATTGTCTTCGTTGCCCAATTCATACAGATCTTTAATTTGCTCGGTAAAAGTTTCGTGCCGGTTTTCCCAGCTGCTGACCCCTGTTTTAATAACTTTCATAGCCGCTTATTTGATTACGCCATCTTTGGCGCAAGGTTTACCGCATTTCCACTCTACCCTTGCAGGGCTCCAGATACCTAAGGTTACAACAGTAAGCAAGGAATAACCGAAATTATTCTTCACCGTAACTTCGGCCATACCATTGGAGCCAAGGGAATCACATATAGGAGTAACGATTCGCTTGGGGCTTTGGATAGCCCCCCAAAAAAAGAAGTTTACATTCTGGTGCGATACCTCTGACCCAGCCTGCGCCTTTGTTTCGACACGGGCCGTGTAACAACTGCACAGCATTAATGAGATTAAAACAGAAGGGATAAGCTTCCTATAAAAATACAGGGGCCTGTTCAAACGTGATGGCAACATATTGTATGTATTTTGGAAATTTCCTAAAATACAATAAAGTAAATCCAAATACTTGATTTTCAATTAAGTAAAAACACGTTTATTGAATACGTACTTTTACGTCATTTATTTGATAATGAAAAAGAAGGGGCTTATCTTATTGATTTGTACAATCCCAGATGCTTTGGTTTGGTTAAAACAATATGCCATAAATGGTTTTTTCTTGAGCGGAAGGATGCAGCGCTTGCACTAAGATAGTAGCGCCACATGCGGTAAAAGGTATCACCATATTTAACGCTAAGCTGCGGCCAGCTTTGCTCAAAGTTTTTACGCCATTCCATACAGGTTCGGTCGTAATATACGCCGAAGTTATGCCAATCCTCCAAAATAAATAGGCCCTGCCAGGCCGTTGAGAGCTGTGCTGCAGATGGCAGCATCCCATTCGGAAATATGTATTTCGCAATCCAGGGATCGGTAACTTTAGTTGAGTAATTACCGCCTATGGTATGAAGCAGGCAAATACCGTCATCTGCTAAATTTTCGTTTACCCTTTCCATAAAGATGCGATAATTACGGTAGCCAACATGTTCAAGCATCCCCACAGAAACTATCCTGTCGAATTTTTCGTGTACATCGCGATAATCCTGCACCCTGATCTCCACAGGTAAACCTTTGTTAATCTCCTTTGCAATAATGGCCTGCTCTTCTGAAAGGGTTACACCTATTCCTTTTACGCCATACTTTTCGGCTGCATATTGAAGAAGACCGCCCCATCCGCAGCCTATATCAAGCAAGCTCATGCCGGGTTCCAATTTTAGTTTGCGGCAAATCAGATCAAGCTTAGCTTCCTGGGCCTCATCCAATGTTTGTGCAATTTCCCAATAGGCACAGGAGTATATCATCCGCTTATCAAGCATCAACTCAAAAAGGTCGTTACCAATATCATAATGCTTATGTGCAACCTCTTTAGCTTTTGATTTGGTTTGCTGATTACTAAATTTTGCCTTGAGAAAGTATTTAAGCGTATTTAAGTCGCGCGGGATCATTTTATCAACCCGGTGATACTGGACGCGGAAAAAGAATTCGTCAAGCGCTTCACAATCCCACCAGCCTTCCATGTAGGCTTCCCCAAAACCCAAGGACCCTCCTGCCAGCACACGATCATACAATTTAGGATTGTGTACCTGTAAGTCCCATGAGTTATTGCCATTCACGGTAATACCACCTGAAGCAAACATATTTGTAACAATCTCTTTTGATGATCCCATAGCTTTTTCCGGTTTATGTAGTGATAAAGATATTCTTTTTGCGGAAAAACGGGAACAATTGCTAACATAGTACTGCCACGGGTTACGCTGCGCTAAACCCGCGGCAGTTTATATTTTACAAAAAAAGCCTCCTTACAGGAAGCTTTCTTATATATTCATTAAATCACTTTAAAGATTAGTATATAGTATAATCACGATTAAACTTCTTCCATGCTTTCGCCGGTTACCGTTTCTTTAATCTTATTTTCCAACTCTTCCTGTAGCTCTGGGTTATCAAGGATCAGTTGTTTAACAGCATCTCGGCCCTGGCCTAAACGGGTTTCGCCATAGCTAAACCATGAGCCTGCTTTTTTAATAATGTTGTATTCAACACCCAGGTCAATGATCTCACCGGCCTTTGAAATACCTTCGCCAAACATGATATCAAACTCGGCTACACGGAACGGAGGGGCAACTTTATTCTTAACTATCTTAACCTTTACGCGGTTACCGGAAACCTCATCGGTGTCTTTGATTTGGGAGATTCGGCGTACATCCAAACGTACCGAAGCATAAAATTTCAATGCATTACCACCGGTAGTAGTTTCAGGGTTACCAAACATAACACCGATCTTATCGCGCAGCTGGTTAATAAAGATACAGCAGCATCCTGTTTTGCTGATAGTGCCGGTTAGCTTACGTAATGCCTGTGACATTAAACGTGCATGCAGGCCCATTTTTGAATCGCCCATTTCGCCTTCTATCTCGGCTTTAGGAACCAATGCCGCAACAGAGTCGATAACCAAAATATCAATAGCGCCCGAACGGATCAGGTTATCGGCAATTTCCAGTGCCTGTTCACCATTATCAGGCTGGGAGATCAGCAGGTTTTCAACATCCACGCCTAATTTCTTGGCATAAAAACGATCGAAAGCGTGCTCCGCATCAATAAAGGCGGCAATACCACCGTTCTTTTGCGATTCGGCAATGGCATGGATAGCCAAAGTTGTTTTACCTGATGATTCAGGTCCGTAGATCTCAATGATCCTTCCTTTAGGCAAACCGTTAACTCCCAAAGCAATATCAAGCCCTAATGAGCCGGTTGATATTACTTCAGTTTGTTCAACTACGGATTCGCCCAATTTCATGATGGTGCCTTTACCGTATGATTTTTCCAGCTTATCTAACGTAAGCTGTAATGCCTTCAATTTATCAGCGCTATTTTTATCTATGTTAGCCATCGTATTAATTTCTTCAACAAATATAATTACATTTTTTTTAAAAATACTAATTTTTTTAGTAATTTATTTTTATAGTGAATGGTTCATTAAATGAGTAGTTGATTAGGTTAGTATTGGCGAAGATAACCAACTATTCACTTAATCAACTACCCACCTAATCAACCTTTATCCACACTCCGCTTCTTCAACTCTTTATCTATAATATTAAGGGCCTTTTTCTTTTTAGCATCTTTGGCCTTCTTAAGTTTTGCAGCTTCAAGCCTTTGCAGCGCGGCTTCCGTATTATTGCGCTCATAATAGCGACAAAACCACGTTAGCGGACAAATATCGCATTTAGGGCTGCGCGCCAAACAAATATAGCGCCCATGCAATATAAGCCAGTGATGTGCAACACCTATATATTCTTTAGGAATATTTTGGACCAGTTGCCTTTCAACCGCCAACGGGGTACGGGCATTATTAGTTAAGCCAATGCGGTTGGCCACCCTAAAAACATGCGTATCAACAGCCATGGCCGGTTCTTCAAAAATAACCGAAGCGATCACATTGGCTGTTTTGCGGCCTACACCTGGTAATTTTTGCAGATTTTCTATCCCCGAAGGTATTTCGCCGTTAAAAACTTCCACGAGCATTTTGCCCATGCCTACCAAATGTTTGGCTTTATTATTAGGATAACTTACAGACCGGATGTATGCAAAAACTTCGTCGGATGTTGCAGCAGCCAGATCTTGCGGAGTAGGAAAACGCTCAAACAGTGCCGGCGTTACCTGGTTAATCCGTTTATCAGTACACTGTGCCGAAAGTATAACGGCCACCAATAACTGAAATGGATTACTATAGTGCAGCTCAGTAACCGGGTTAGGCTGGTTTTTAGAAAAATAATCAACAAAATGGCGATAGCGTTCGGCTTTTAACATTTTTAGTTCATGGTTG
This sequence comes from Mucilaginibacter rubeus, assembly GCF_014643835.1. GTDB lineage: Bacteria > Bacteroidota > Bacteroidia > Sphingobacteriales > Sphingobacteriaceae > Mucilaginibacter > Mucilaginibacter rubeus. Next base: position 557,379 of record NZ_BMKD01000004.1, read on the forward strand.
ATAGTTCATGGATCATGGCTCAAGCACCCAGCTTAACGCAATGGCGATCCTGTCCAAAAGTATAGATATTCACAACAATAAAAAACCATGAACTATGATCCATCAACCATAAGCCATCTTAAAATAGAAAGGTTCATAAATCACTTATTGGGTTTTGGTTTTTCGATTCGCATCGGTAACCTTTTCAACAATCATGATCTATGAACCAGTGGGGAATCCGCAATAAATACTAACGTAAGCTTTTTGAATAATCCAGGATCTGGTGTATGGTTTGCACTTTTGGTTTCCTGATCAGCAGGTCCAAATCAGCACGAATTGAATTGTAAAAAATCACTTCGTCGGCGTCCAGATTTTCTTGTGCGTTCCTGTTCATTTCAGCTTCGTTAGCTAATGCATTTAACGTTTTTGTAAAGGTTTCATCCATAAGCTTATTTTACTATAATTTTTATATGGTTTATAACGGTGGCTTAAAGATAATATTTTGTTAAATGAAAATTAAATGAAATTTTTATTTAAAGAAATTAGCTGCCGGAAGCTATGAATTACGTTATTGCAACAGTAAATAACTTTATATCAGCAACTAATGAAACAATATCAGAATTTTATACAAAAAATAAGGTTAGAATATTATTATCCAGTTTAACCTAAACAATAATATTCTAACCTTTTATTGCTAAACTCTTATACTGAAAAACTAATTTTTCAGGCTAAGCTCTTTGCTCTGCATCATTTTGCGGAGGTTATTAAGGGCATAGCGCATACGGCCAAGGGCGGTATTGATACTAACATCGGTAATATCGGCAATCTCTTTAAAACTCATATCACCAAAGTGGCGCATAATAAGCACCTCCTTTTGTTCGGATGGAAGCAGCTGGATCAGTGCTTTAAGATCTTTATGGGTTTGATCCCTAACCATCTTGTCCTCGGTACTTTCGTCATAATTACCAAGCACTTCAAAAATATCGAAATCATCGCCATTGCTGATCATAGGCGCACGTTTTTCACGGCGAAAATGGTCAATCACCAGGTTATGTGCAATACGGGTTACCCAGGGCAAAAATTTACCTTCTTCATTATATTTACCGGCTTTAAGGGTGTTTATCACCTTTATAAATGCATCCTGAAAAATATCTTCGGCAAGGTATTCGTCTTTTACCAGCAAGTAAATAGAAGTATATATTTTTGATTGGTAACGCCTTATCAATTCTACTAAACCGGCTTCGTCGCCAGCTACATATAGATGGATTAGATCCTGATCACTCTTCAATTGAAAATCCATAGAAAGTACTACTTAAAACTTAATTTTTAGTTAAAACCTTTTAAAGTAAAGTATATTCTATAGCGTGCTCCTTAGGGGTTAAAGATTTGTTCGCTCAAATAAAATAAATTATTGGCAAAAAAACAAATAAAATTTTTTTTTTTGCGTCCTACTTTACTATTAATCGGCATAATTACCTGTAAAACCATCATTTATTTGGTACGCTTCCGTTAGACTTATTTTTAATACCGAAGGTTTAATCATTCGCCAAAATAAATTTTTTAAAAAGTAGTTGTTAAAACAACATTAAGTTTTAAAAAGTCAGCAAACTGTAAACTCCAATATTTCACGTAGTTTAATCCAATAAACAATCAAAACTCATTTGGATTCTGCTAAATATTTTAGGATTTTTGCATTCGCAAAAAGTTCATGGTTAATAGATCATGGTTCATGGTATAAATTTTGCCACTAACCTGCAAAGCGTACTACTATGATCCATCAACCATCAACTATGAACTAATTCAATAGAATGAGTAAAGAAGCAGCAAAAGATCCGCAAAAGCATATTATTATAAAAGGCGCAAGGGTGCACAACCTTAAAAACCTTGATGTGGCTATTCCCAAAAACAAACTGGTGGTAGTTACCGGCATGTCGGGTTCGGGCAAATCATCACTCGCTTTCGATACTTTGTACGCCGAAGGCCAGCGCCGCTATGTGGAAAGCCTTTCATCATACGCCCGCCAGTTTTTGGGCCGAATGAACAAGCCCGATGTTGATTATATTAAAGGCATTGCACCGGCCATAGCTATTGAGCAAAAGGTAATTACCTCAAACCCACGTTCAACTGTTGGTACATCAACCGAGATCTACGATTATTTAAAACTGCTTTTTTCACGTATCGGTAAAACGATATCGCCCATATCAGGCAATATCGTAAAAAAAGACTCAGTGACCGATGTGGTTAACTTTGTGCTTTCATTGCCTAACGAAACCCAGGTAACCATTCTTGCTCCATTGCACCCGCACAACAACCGGAGCCTTAAAGAAGAGCTTGCAGTATTGATGCAAAAAGGTTTTGTTCGTGTTGAATACAATGGCAAACTTTCGCGTATCGAATCTTTATTAGAGGATGAAACAGTAGAGAACGTTCCTTTAATGGCGGCTGAACCAACAGTCGAGATCAAAAAAACAAAGACAAAAAAAGCCGCTGCAGAAACTACCGAAATTGATGAGCAAATTGCAGTACGCATAGTTGTTGACCGCGTTACCAAAAATGAGGAAGACGAAACCATTAGCCGTTTAGGCGACTCCATACAAACTGCTTTTTTTGAAGGCAAGGGCGATTGTTTTGTTCGTTTCCAGGAACCTGACAACGATACCGAGCATGAGCGCTTTTTTTGCGACCGTTTTGAGTTAGACGGATTGAAGTTTGAAGAGCCTACGCCAAACTTCTTCAGCTTTAATAATCCGTATGGCGCTTGTAAAAAATGCGAAGGTTACGGCAAGGTGATCGGTATTGATGAAGACCTGGTTATTCCAGATAAAAGTAAATCCATTTACGAGGGCGCTATCGCCCCGTGGCGCGGCGAAAAAATGCGCGAATGGAACGATGCGCTGGTAAGACATGCCTTAAAGTTCGACTTCCCTATCCACCGTCAATATAATCAGCTAACCGAAAAAGAGCAGCGCCTGCTCTGGACCGGCAATAAGTTTTTCCGTGGTCTTGATGAATTTTTCAAGGAAATGGAAGAACAAACGTATAAGATCCAATACCGTGTTTTGCTGTCGCGATACAGGGGCAAAACTACCTGCCCGGAATGTAAGGGCAGCCGTTTACGAATGGATGCCTCCTACGTAAAGATCAATGAAAAGTCGATAACCGATGTGGTACTGATGCCGCTGGATAAAACCTTTGAATTTTTTAAATCGCTTGAACTCAGTGAAACGGATGCCAAAATCGGTAAACGCTTGCTGATGGAAATAACCAACCGCCTCGGCTTTTTAAACGATGTGGGCTTGAGCTATTTAACGCTCAATCGTTTATCAAATACACTATCAGGTGGTGAGTCGCAGCGTATCAACCTCGCTACGTCATTGGGCAGCAGCCTGGTAGGTTCAGTGTATGTTTTGGATGAGCCAAGCATCGGTTTGCATCCGCGTGATACCCAAAGGCTGATCACCGTATTAAAATCCCTCCGCGATGTGGGCAACACCGTATTGGTTGTTGAGCATGAGGAAGAGATCATGAAAGCTGCCGACCACATTATTGATATTGGCCCCGAAGCCGGTACCCATGGCGGGGAGCTGATTTTTACCGGTACTTATAATGAAATTATAAAAGACGATAAAAGCCTCACCGGTAAATATCTGAGCGGTCGCGAGGAAATAGCTATCCCGTCAAGCCGCCGCAAATGGCATGATTTTATTGAAATAAAAGGTGCGCGCGAAAACAACCTGAAACATGTCACCGCCAAATTTCCATTAGGCGTGCTTACTGTTGTTACCGGCGTATCCGGCTCGGGTAAAACCAGTTTGGTAAAACGTATCCTTGCCCCCGCCGTTCAAAAGGCCTTAGGTAATTATTCGGGCGAACAAACAGGCTCATATGATGCCATTGATGGCGATTACAGCAAAATTGAACAGGTTGAACTGGTTGACCAAAACCCGATAGGCCGTTCATCGCGCTCAAACCCGGTTACTTATGTTAAGGCCTGGGACGAGATCCGCAACCTGTACGCCGCTCAGCCGGCAGCAAAAGCCGCCGGGCTAAAACCCTCCGCATTTTCATTTAACGTTGAAGGCGGCCGCTGCGATGTTTGCCAGGGTGAAGGTGAAGTTAAGATAGAGATGCAATTTATGGCAGATATCTTTCTTACCTGCGAAACCTGCGGGGGACATCGCTTTAAGCAGCATATTTTAGATATCCAATACAAAGAAAAAAACGTATCGGAGATCCTGGCCATGACCATTGACGAGGCTGTCGAGTTTTTTGCCAAAGAGCCAAAGATCATCGCCAAAATAAAACCGCTGGTTGATGTTGGTTTGGGATATGTTCAGTTAGGGCAGTCGTCAAATACCTTATCAGGGGGCGAAGCCCAGCGTATTAAACTTGCTTCATTCCTGGTGAAAGGCAACAACACCAATAAAACATTGTTTATTTTTGACGAACCTACTACCGGTTTGCACTTTGCTGATATTAAAAAACTGCTGAAATCATTTGATGCCCTGCTTGATCATGGCAATACCATCATTGTTATTGAGCATAACATGGATGTGATCAAATGTGCAGACTGGGTTATCGATATTGGCCCGGAAGGCGGCGACCGCGGTGGTAAAGTAGTATTTGAGGGCGTTCCTGAAGACCTTCTAAAACAAAAAGACAGCTATACGGGCAAGTTTTTAAAAGAGCGGTTTTAATTTAAAGTGCCCGTGTAATAAAACGGGCACTTTAAAATTTGCTTTATAAACGTATTCCTTTTTTAGGCCTTTTCAACCAATGCCGGAATTGGCTTGAAAATCCTGGCCCAACTCTTTGAATATCAGCCTTGGTATTCCAAACGTGAATATTTATATTTACCTAAATCTTCCATACCTTTTTAATCTGAAACATCCGTTTACAGCAGTTAATTTTATTACTAATACCTAAATTTCATTATCATGCCAGGTACAAAAGAATTTTATGACACTATCCGTGCGTCTGTATTTAAAGGGCACATTTCACAAAGCCAGATTGATGGTATCGAAGCCATTTTAAAGGCCGCAGCTGATGCCGGCGTTACCGATCAGCGTAAGGTAGCCTACATGTTAGGCACCGTTTACCATGAATGCGCAGGCACTATGCAGCCGATAAATGAATTTGGCAAGGGTAAAGGTCATCCCTATGGCGAAAAATTTAAAATGGGCGGGGGGCCTGGTCACCGTATCCCTTATACAACGCCCGATCAGCTTTATTATGGCCGCGGTTTTGTACAATTAACCTGGTACGAGAACTATGACGCCATGGGCAAGCATTTACATCTCGACCTGCTTAACCATCCCGAATTGGCGCTTCAACCTGATATAGCCGCCAATATTATGATTGAAGGTATGACAAAAGGCATGTTTACCGGCGTTGGCTTAGGCAAATATTTTGACGCCACCCATGCCGACTGGATCAACGCCCGCCATATTATTAACGGGAATGATCACGATGTGCTGATAGCAGGTTATGCCAAACATTTTTATAAGGGATTGACCGGTATTGATGCGTAGTAAAATTAAATTCAGTTGCCAGGTTTACCGGTGCCAGGCAACTGAACCACTATGTAAAAACTTATAAGTATTTTCGCGTTGTTGAAACGATGGAAATAGTTAACCTGATAAAGAAATACAACGATCTTGGCATAGCTGATGTGATTGACCACAACCGGTTTAACCTCATTTCTATTGACCATCACTCTACACGGATTGAAGGCTCAACATTGACAGAGGTAGAAACACAAGTGCTGATCACCGAAGGGCGCACGCCCAACGGCAAGCCGTTGGAAGACAGCTTGATGGTAACAGATCATCACGCGGCCCTCCTTTTTACAATTGAAAATGCAAAAGTAAAAAGAGCATTGTCAGTATCTCTTTTGCAGGAAATCAATGCTTTGGTGATGAAGAATACCGGCAAAGTATACAATACTATGCTGGGTACCGTGGATTCCCGAACCGGAGCATTTCGGAAAGGCAACGTCACTGCAGGTATTTCCTATTTCCCCAATTTTGATAAAGTGGAACGCCTGACAAATGACCTGGTAAAAAAGCTCAATGAATCCATCAGCTCCCCCTTATCTGTTGTTGAACAGCTGAATCTTTCCTTTGATGCACATTTCAATCTTGTCAGCATACATCCTTATTATGATGGCAATGGGCGCACTTCGCGATTATTAATGAACTACATTCAGGCATATTATAATCTTCCATTGGCAATAGTGCGGAGTGAAAATAAAGTAGCCTATATCCAGGCGCTGATTGATACCCGCGAACAGAAAAATATTGAAGTATTTCGTGAATTCATGGCAGGTGAATATTCTTTTTTGCTCAATCAGGAAATTGAAAAGTTTGAAGAAATGAAAAAGCCATCAAAAGGAACTGGTTTTACTTTTCTATTTTAATTTTAGCCATCGCCGGCAATCAATCATCCCCGCGTAATAATCAGCTATTCATTCACACAGCTAACGCAACATTTAATATATTAGCTTAAATGAATAAGCTGATCACTTACCTTTTTGTATTATTCTCCATTCAGCTTTGTTCCTGCCATACGGATACTTCTCCCGATCAGCACAAAACCGTTTTTAATATCAATCTGGAAGAAGGCCTTACCTCGCTTGATCCTGCCTTTTGCCGTAATCATTATACCATTTGGATGGACAACCAGCTTTATAACGGCCTGGTACAGATCAACGATAGTTTAAAAACCATTCCCTGTATTGCTAAAAGCTGGGAAACATCAGCTGATGGTTTATTATATACCTTCCATCTGCGTAATGATGTATATTTTCATGACGATCCTCATTTTGCAAACGGTACAGGTCGAAAGGCAGTGGCCTCAGATTTTGCCTATAGCTTCGGTCGTTTGATCGATCCTAAAGTTGCTTCATCCGGCTCATGGATCTTCAGTGATAAGGTAAAGGGCAAAAGCGCCTTCATGGCACCTAATGACAGTACTTTCCAGATCAGGCTTAAGCAGCCTTTCGCTCCCTTTTTAAGCTTACTCACGGCACAATATTGTTCTGTAGTACCCAAAGAAGTGGTTGAGTTTTATGGCAAGGACTTCAGGAGCCACCCGGTAGGTACCGGCCCCTTCAGGTTTAAATACTGGAAAGAAGGCGAAGTACTGGTGTTTTTAAAAAACGAGCATTACTGGGAAAAAGACGAAAAAGGCAACCGCCTCCCCTACCTGGATGCCATCCGTTCTACCTTTATTGCTGATAAGCAGACTTCGTTTCTGGAGTTTGTAAAAAAGAATATCGATTTTTTGAATGATATCGACGGCAGCTATCGCGATGACATCCTCACCAAAGCAGGCAAGGTAACGCAAAAATATAAAGGTAAATTTATACTCAATACCGCTCCTTACCTGAACACCATTTACCTGGGCATGCTGGTGGATACCACTTTGCCCATTGTAAAAAAATCGCCTTTAAAAATACTCAAGATCAGGCAGGCCATCAACTACGCCATCGACCGCGAAAAGATGATCAAATACCTCCGTAACAGTATGGGTACACCGGGCTACGGAGGTTTTGTGCCCGAAGGCATGCCAGGCTTTAACGGCACCGGGGTAAAAGGTTATATATACGACCCGGAAAAAGCCCGTTGCCTGCTCCGAGACGCCGGTTATCCGAATGGTAAAAACATGCCCGAAATTACCCTGGCTACCACCGTTGGTTACCGCAGTTTAATTGAGTATGTACAAGGCCAATTGGAACGCATCGGCATAAAAACAAATGTGGAGATAACCCAGGGCGCCAGTCTGCGCGAACTGATCTCCAAAAATGGCATCAACTTTTTTTATGGTTCGTGGATAGCCGATTATCCTGATGCCGAAAACTACCTTTCAGTTTTTTACTCCAAAAATAAAATTCCCTTCGGCCCCAATTATACCGGGTTCAACAATAAAAGGTTCGATGAACTTTTTGAACAAACTTACCAGGTAAAAGATGATGAAAAACGCTTCGGCCTCTACCGCCAGATGGACAACCTGGTGATGGAGCAATCGCCCATTGTGGTATTATACTACGATAAACTGGTAAACCTCTATCAAAACAACATTAGTGGCTATAGCCTTAATGGTCAAAATTTGTTAGTGCTAAAAAGGGTGGTGAAGAGTTCGTTTTAGAGATTAGAGGTTGGAGGTCAGAGATTAGTTGTACTTGGTTCGTCGCTACTTCTAATCACCTGACAAATTTCAAAACCTTGCGAAACCTATTACACAAAAAAATCCCGGAAGGGAAAACCAACCGGGATCTCTTTTATAAAGTTTTTGCAGGGTTATACACCTAACAACAACCTTGCAGGATCTTCAAGCAATTGTTTAACCCTTACCAGGAAACTTACCGATTCGCGACCGTCAATGATGCGGTGATCATATGACAGGGCAAGGTACATCATCGGGCGGATCACAACCTGGCCGTTTACTGCCACCGGGCGCTCAATGATATTATGCATACCTAAAATGGCCGATTGAGGCGCATTGATGATCGGCGTCGATAACATCGAACCAAATACACCACCATTGGTAATGGTAAATGTGCCGCCGGTCATTTCAGGGATAGTCAGTTTGTTTTCGCGGGCTTTACCGGCAAGTACCACAATGGCTTTCTCAATTTCGGCAAGGCTCATGCTATCGGCATTGCGGATAACAGGAACAACCAAGCCTTTAGGAGCAGATACAGCAATGGAGATGTCAGCAAAATTGCTGTATACGATCTCTTCACCCTCAATACGTGCACCAACAGCCGGCCAGTCTTTCAAAGCTTCTGTAACCGCTTTGGTAAAAAACGACATGAAGCCTAAGCCAACATTATGCTTTTCTTTGAATTTGTCTTTGTATTTAGCGCGCAATTCCATGATCGGCTGCATATCTACCTCGTTAAAGGTAGTAAGCATTGCCGTTTCATTTTTAACCGATACTAAACGTTTAGCAACGGTTTTGCGCAACGAAGTCATTTTCTCCCGTTTTTCGTCCCTGGCACCACCTGTAGAAGTTGCAACCGGAGCGGCAGCAGCAGGAGCAGCTGTTTTAGCTGCAGGGACTTGCGCGCCAAGGGCATCACCTTTAGTGATACGGCCATCAACACCCGAACCTGATACTGATTTTGGATCAACACCTTTTTCGGCTAATATTTTGGCGGCAGCCGGTGATGGCGTACCTGAGGCATAAGTTTTAGCACTTTCGGCAGCTGCACCACCACGTGGCGATTCATCGGTAGCGTTAACTACAGCCGGGGTTACCGGGGTAACTGCAGGTTGTGAAGCACCCGCACCTTCAATAGTACAAACTACGGTACCAATCGCTAATACATCGCCTTCTTTAGCGATTGTTTTTAATGTACCTGCTTTTTCGGCAGTAAGTTCAAAAGTAGCTTTATCTGATTCCAGTTCGGCAATGGCTTCATCCATAGCAACAGCTTCGCCGTCTTTCTTAATCCACCGGGATAATGTAACCTCCGTGATAGATTCACCTACCGGCGGTACTTTAATTTCAACAGACGCTGCTGATGCAGCAGCCGGGGCAGCAGCAACAGGGGCCGGAGCAGGTGCGTTGGCTACAACTTCAGGCTGCGGCTGTGCCGCTGGGGCAGCAGTTTCAGCACCTCCGTCTTCAATATTGGCAACAACAGCACCAATTGGTAGTACATCGCCTTCGTTGGCAACGATTTTTAAAGTACCGGCTTTTTCGGCAGTAAGCTCAAAAGTAGCCTTGTCTGATTCCAGTTCGGCAATAACCTCGTCCATTTCAACGTGGTCGCCGTCTTTCTTTTTCCAGCTCGAAAGGGTTACTTCTGTAATTGATTCGCCTACGGTAGGCACCTTAATCGCTAAGCTCATATTGTAGTATTGTAGATTTTATATTTTTTAATGGATTATATCAGGATGCTTAATTGACGGATCAATCAGCACCGGCATCAGCCATTTTCTTTGTTGTTTTTTTAACAGCTTCTTTAACAGCTTTACCGGCTGGGGCTTCAAAAGCTTTTGAAACTATGTATAACTGCTGGGCAGCATGCTGTTTAGCAAAGCCGGTAGCAGTACTGCTGCCTTCTATCCTCGAAATAACGCTCAGGTTAATCACCTTATCATTATGGAATTTGCGGCAAATGTATGGCCATGCGCCCATGTTTTCAGGCTCTTCCTGTACCCAGATAAACTCTGCCTTTTCATATTTGGCTTTGATCTTCAAAATTTGCGTAACCGGAGTTGGGTAAAGCTGCTCTACACGTACAATAGCCACATCCTTACGATTATCGGCCTGTTGTTTGTCCAACAGGTCATAATAAACTTTACCTGTACACAGCAATACGCGTTTTACCTTTTTAGGGTCAACATAAGTATCGTCTATCAACTCGTGGAACTTGCCGTTGGTAAAATCTTCAATTGGCGATACGCATTTAGGGCTGCGCAACAAACTTTTTGGTGTAAAGATGATCAAAGGCTTGCGGAAATCACGGTGCATTTGACGCCTTAAAATATGGAAGAAGTTAGCAGGGGTTGTACAGTTAGCAATTTGAATATTATCATCGGCACACAGTTCTAAAAAGCGTTCAACACGCGCAGATGAGTGCTCAGGGCCCTGGCCTTCATAACCGTGAGGCAACAGCATAACCAAACCGTTGCCACGCTGCCATTTAGTTTCGGCACTGGCGATGTACTGATCAACAATGATCTGGGCACCGTTAAAGAAATCACCAAACTGGGCTTCCCAAATGGTTAAAGCAGTTGGGTTTGCAAGTGCATAGCCGTATTCAAAACCTAAAACACCATACTCAGATAATAAAGAGTTATAAATGCTCAGTTTAGCTTCGGGGTTAATGGCAGCAAGCGGTGTAAATTCGTCTTCCGAATCAACCAGCGTCAATACCGCATGGCGATGCGAGAAAGTACCGCGTTTCACGTCCTCGCCACTTAACCTGATCGGGTAACCTTCTTTTAGCAGAGTTCCGTAGGCAAGCAATTCGCCCATGGCCCAGTCAAACACTTTGGTTTTGTTCACCATGGCACTGCGGTCTTCAAAAAGCTTTTCAATTTTCTTGAAAAATTCTTTATTTGGTGGCAACACAGTGATCTTATTACCGATCTCCAATATGGTTTCTTCGGCTACAGAAGTATCAATAGCTTTTACCAGTTCTTTATGGCTTGCCAGGTGCAATCCGCTCCAGGCCCCCTCAAACATGGCAATGGTATCAGTAAACCTTTCCTCTGATTTTACTTCGTCCAGTTTTTGCTGTAACTCATCTTTGAAGGCTTTTTCAATAGATTTTAAGAATTCAGCATCTATACTGCCTTCATCTATCAGTTTTTGATTGTAAATCTTTAACGGGTTAGGGTGCGCGTCGATTGCTTTGTATAACAGCGGCTGGGTGAATTTAGGTTCATCAGCTTCGTTATGACCATAACGGCGGTAGCAAAGGATATCGATAAATACGTCCTCATTAAATACCTGCCTGTATTCCATAGCCAGGTTTACTACGTAAGCCAAAGCTTCAACATCATCACCGTTTACGTGGAAAACCGGCGAAAGCACAGTTTTGGCAACGTCGGTACAATAGGTACTTGAACGTGCATCTTTATAGTTGGTGGTAAAACCTATCTGATTGTTGATAACCAGGTGAATGGTGCCGCCGGTGCGGTAGCCATCCAGTTTTTCCATTTGTAAAACTTCATATACTATACCTTGTCCGGCAATTGAAGCATCGCCGTGGATCAGGATCGGAGCGATCTTTGAATGATCGCCGCCATATTTAAAGTCGATTTTTGAACGGGTGATCCCTTCCACAACCGGGTCAACCGCTTCGAGGTGCGATGGGTTAGGGCAAAGGCTCAGGTGAACTTTTTTACCGCTTTTGGTATGCACATCGGTTGAAAAACCTAAGTGGTATTTCACGTCGCCACCAAAAGGTGATTCAGAATCGTAGTTTTTACCTTCAAACTCAGAGAATACCTCTTTATAGGTTTTCTCCATGATATTGGTCAATACGTTCAAACGCCCGCGGTGCGCCATACCGATGATAAACTCCTCGATACCCAGATCGGCGCCTTTTTTAATTACCGAATCCATTGAAGGGATCAGCGCTTCGGCACCTTCCAGTGAAAAACGTTTTTGACCAAGGAATTTGGTACCTAAAAAGTTTTCAAATGTTACGGCTTCATTCAGCTTATTAAGCATCTCCTTCTTTTCATCAAGGGTGAAAGAAGGCGTATTGCGATGGCCCTCCATCCGCTCTTCAAACCATTTTATTTTAATGGGATTGCGGATGTATTTATATTCCGTACCTATTGAACGGCAGTAAGTATCCTCAAGTAACTGGCGGATATCGCGCAGTTTGGCAGCGCCCAAGCCTACTTCAACACCCGCATTAAAAACGGTATCAAGATCAGCTTCGCTCAAACCAAAAGTTTCAAGCTCCTTGCCTGGGTAATAATGGCGGCGTTCGCGAACGGGGTTTGTTTTTGCAAACAAATGCCCGCGTGAGCGGTAACCATCTATCATGTTTAATACGTTAATTTCCTTCAAGAAATGTTCAGGAGTAGCTTGACCAACTGCAGCAGGTGCAATTGCCCCGGCAGCATCGGTATCTTTACCAAAATCAAATCCTTCAAAGAATTTTTGCCATCCAAAATCAACCGATTCCGGCTCCTGTTTGTACTGTTCGTATAGGGAAGATATGTAGGCAGCGTTTCCGCTATTTATATAATTGAGACGATCCATGTGAAACTGATCTTTAAAACGGTACAAAAGTAATGATATACCGCTATATACTTCATAATTAATTGTAAAGAAATTTAGCCTTTGTTAAGCTTATTTTATCCTTAAATGGGAAAATACGGAGTTTTGAGGCAAAAGAACAACAGTTATTTAAATAGATGGTTTATAGAAATAATAATTAGATAAGATTTAGGTATTGCTTCGGCTCATGGTCCGGTTATACTGCGCAAGGCATTATCCATCGGCTGATGGACGATATCGCTACTATCAAAACGCCAAAACGTCGAATTTCAATTACACCCCAACCAAATCCCCGGCTTCATCAATGGATGATGGTTGCCAGGTATTCACAAAATCGGTTTTGGCTTCAAGCTCTTTGGGCAGCTTGGTAACTATAGCGTATTTGCTTTCCTTAGCATCGTTAACACCGGCAATAAAGGCCCAGTTGCCCCAATTGCTGGCCGGCGAATAATCAATAAGCTTTTCTTCAAAATAAGCAGCCCCCTGTACCCAGTCGGCTTTAAGGGTATTTACCAAATAGCCCGCTACTACCTGCCGGTTTTGATTACTGATATAGCCGGTAGCGTTAAGCTCATGCATTGCTGCATCAATAAGGGGCACGCCTGTTTCGCCGTTTTTCCATTTTTGGAGCAACAGGTCGGCGTCCGGTGCAAGGTCAGTGCCCTGAGCTTCGTCTTTAGCTTTGATAAATTTTTGGCCGTGTTTTTTAAACATGAACCTGAAGTAATCGCGCCAAAGCAATTCAAGCTTTAACAGGTTACCATTACTGCCATATTTCTGAATTTCCCAGTAAACCTGCCTCGGCGAGATACATCCTATCGAGATCCAGGGAGAAAGTTTTGAAGAGCAATCAGAGCCGTTACGCCCATTTTTTTGTTTCAGCAACTGGTCTGCATTGGCAAAACACTTATGCATTTGTACCAAAGCCGCTGTTTCGCCCCCCTGAAAATATTCAGTAGCGCGCATATCGTCAACAGGCTCGTTTAAACCTAATTGCTGCAAGGTTGGCAATTCGCCGGCATCGGTAATTTCCGGAACGCTGATATGATCGGGTTTGGGTACGCACGGGCGAACATTACTGTCACGTTCTACCTTCTTTTTAAAAACCGCGAAACTATCCGGGATATCCTTGATCGGAAAAGGAAGGTCTTCCTTATGATACATGGTATGACCGATGAAATGCTTAAGATTAAGCCTCATTTTCCATAGCGCAGTTTCAACCTGCTCGGAGATATTGGTTTCCTCGTAGGCCACCTCACGGTGATGATAAACTTCATTTACCTGGTATTCTTCGGCAAGTTGGGGAATAACTTCTGCCGGATTACCTATTCTGATGATGAGTTCGGCACCGAAGCCTTGTAAATTTTTGCGGAGATCAGCAACGGCCTCTAAAAGGAACCTCGCCCGGAAATTTCCGGTTTTTGAGGCACCGGTTTCATTATGCTGAAAATAATAAGGATCGAAACAATAAACCGGCAGTATTTTATCAGCCTTGCGTACAGCTTCTAACAAAATTTCGTTATCATTTATGCGCAAGTCGTTTCTAAACCAAACCAGAATAGTTCTATCACTCATAGTTAAACAGGGGTTAACTGAATAATAATAATGCAGTATGCAAATTTGCAATTTATTTGCGCTTCATGCACATTTTACCGCAAGATTATGACATCACCCAAACATTCAATTATTTTATTAAACTAAATAAAATGCTTTTAGCTATATAAAATAATTAAACCCACAGCGGGATCAGCGTGTAAATATACGTAAATACAGGCAATTAAGTTATATACCTGCCAGGCGGCTATCCCCGGTCAATCGTTACAGATCGGGAACTCTATTGATCGGCTTTGATCTTCGCCCTGATCACCGAATCTTTTTGGGCAGGGCTAAGCTTATAATTAAACCGGAAAAGTGCCCCCTCAAAATCACCATACGAAGGATTGGGAATAACAATATACCTTTTGCCAAATTCCGCTTGCAGCTTTTGTGTAGTAGCCGTCCTGCTTTCTTCGGCCGGGTGATTATCATACAGCAGGTCAAAATCGGGCAGGTTATCGCCGCAAAGCAGCAGGATGTTATGTGTTTTTAAAACGTTAAGACGTCGCGCTTCCTTGCTCGACGAAGTGGTTTTCAACTGCAGGTGTTCGTCATCCGCATTAGGCAATCCAAACAACTGCAGATTTTTTAACGTACTTGCCCGCTCATTTTCATTACGGTTGGTGATATAAAATATGGTGATCCCTTTTGATGCAGCGTACTTAAAAAAAGCAGGTGCGCCCGGCACGGTATCAGCAAGGGCTTTGTCGGTCCATTGTTTCCAGGTGGCATCGCTGTAATCTAAATTCTGTAAGGCGCGATGGGCATCATAGGGGCTATTATCCAGCACGGTTTCGTCAATATCGGTAACAATAGCCAGTGGTTTATCACCGGGGTTCTTAATCCCTTCATCAACCCTGAGTTTAGCTACGTTATAGGCCTGAAAGCATAATGCCTTGTATTCCGCTGCCCGCTGCTGCCATAATGAAGTCCAGATCTTACCATCGTTGGTAATGCTGGGATTAGGATTGGCCGTTTTTTTAACAGATGAGCAGGCGCTGAATAACAACAGGCCTGATAGTAGATAGCTATAGCTTTTTTTCATATGGGTTGATTAAAAAGAGTGCCGGTCGAGACCTTGCTGAAGACTCATGCGGAAAAAGTACGCCGGCATGCTTTGACGAACTACCGTTTAACTAAAACGGGTGTCATGCTGAGGCCCTCGAAGCATGGTGAACAGGGCCTCTGCCCACGAGCCTTCGACGGGCTCAGGGTGACAGGCCCTTTTGCTTTATATTATTTCATCTTCAGAGCCGCTCGATTTAAACACTCCGTATGATAGGCATCTTATAACAGCTCCGGCTTTATTTTATCCTTAAACTCCTTGGCAAATTTATTGAGTTTTGGCTGGATAACAAACGCGCAGTACGACTTGTTAGGATTATCGTTGAAATAATTCTGGTGGTAATCTTCGGCGCTGTAAAATGTACTTGCCGGCGTGATTTCGGTTACGATAGGATCGTCAAAAACCTGCTCATCTGTAAGTGTTTTGATCATCGCTTCCGAAGCCTGCTTTTGTTCATCTGTATAATAAAATATAGCCGAGCGGTATTGTGTGCCCACGTCATTGCCCTGACGGTTAAGTGTGGTTGGGTTATGGGTTTTAAAGAAAACCAATAACAATTCATCAAACGAGATCACGCCGGCGTCATATTCCAGGTGAATCACTTCGGCATGACCGGTAGCGCCTGTACAAACCTGCTCATAGGTTGGGTTTAAAACTTTACCGCCCATATAACCCGAGGTTACTGATGTTACACCTTTAAGCGATTGAAAAACGGCTTCGGTGCACCAAAAGCAACCGTTGCCAAAAGTTATTTTTTGAATGTTCATATGTCCTGTTTTATCAAAAGTAATGCCTGTTTAAATAGTTAGCTATGAGGCGGATTTGAATATGTCAATTAAATTACTAAACTTAGTGTTTAACCTTATATTAACCTATTAATTATGAAAATTGCAGTATTAATTGCCCGCGTTTTGCTGGGCCTGGTCTTCGTGGTGTTTGGTTTAAACTTCTTTTTCCAGTTTCTGCATATGGCCCAACCGCCCATGAGCGATAAGGCACAGGCATTTAGCGGCGGGTTATTTGGTTCAGGTTATTTTTTTCAATACATGAAGGTAATTGAAATAACCAGCGGCCTGTTTTTAATTATTAACCGGTATACGGCACTGTTTGTGTTATTGCTGCTGCCTATTGCACTTAATATATTCCTGTTCCATGCCATTTTGGCACCGGCCGGTTTGCCAATTGGACTGGCAGTTATCGTTTTAGAGGTATTTTTGCTGTTTGCCTATCGTAAATATTACGCGAGTATTTTTACGGCCACACCAACGGTGTAAATACCTGCCTTATGAACAAATGCGCCTTAGTTATTACTATCCTTACGCTTTCATTCAATCATGCATTTGCTCAGGATGAACTGAAAACATACGAAGCAAAAGCAACCGGGAGAGACACAAAAACATATCACATAATTTCGATCGATGGTAAAAATCAAACGGTGAAGATCGTTCCTGACTATGCAAACCACGTGCTTAAAATGATTTGCCTCAAGGATATTATTACAATAGATGATTTTTGGGGAGAACCTCCTGACATTAGGTTATTGAATAAAAACTTCATTGCGATTAACTATGCAGTAAGAGGCGGATCGGGGGTTGGGTTAGGAAATACACTGATCATCTGCGTGGATGGCCAACATCTATACAAGGCCATGCATGTTTTAAGATATCTTACCGGAGAATCCGGCGAACAACAGGAAGAGTATCGCATTAAATTGCGTTTGGTTGGCAACAGTGTTAACAACTGCAAATTAAAAGTCAGTGTACATGATTTTGTTGATTCAAAACCTCGCCCTAAAGAAAACTATGCCTATGACAATAACACAGTTTTAGCCTTCGACACGCAGCAAAATGTCTTTTACAGCGTTAAGCAAGACATATACGATCACTTTATCACCGCAAAAAACAAGACCAAACAAAAAATTGCAGGTAATTTCCCTATGATCATTTTAGGTAAGGAAACTTATTACTTTATAAATGGCAGATGGTATACGGGTGGCCTTAGCAAAGACATGTTTGAGTTTCAATAATCACATGATCTTCTTTTGCCACGGCGGCGATTAGAGGCTTACACCATCTCCCGCTCAAAAATTTCCTGGATCATAGCCACCTGCTCCGCATAAATGGATTTTTTGCGGGTGCCGAAGTACAAGGTGTTCTCAATTAAATTATATCCTTCCCAAAGCAATTTGATGTTGCCGCTATCGCGCTCCTTTTTTGAAAGAAAGTCGGGGATCACGGCTATCCCCTTGCCATTGCTGAGACAGCGGATAATGGAGCCCATGTTTGGCACAATGAAATTGGGTTTAAAATCGGGCCTTTTACCAAAGTTGATATGCCAGAAGCGCCGCAGGTGTTCCATATCGCCAGATGAGCCGTACCAGGTTTGGGCTTTAAGCCAGGTTTGAATCTGGTTAAGGTCTTTAGTTTTCAATAGTTCATTAAATTCGTCGGTTGGCGTTTGCGCCCCGGCCAGTACCACTATGCGTTCCTTAAAAAAGGGTTTATACTCAAGACCTTTATAATCACCCTTATGAGGCGTAACGATCATATCGAGGATGCCGTTGTCCAGGTCGGCCAGCATTTCGGGGTATTCGCCAAATTTAATGATCACATTAAAAGGCAGCGTAGGCAAATAGGATTCAAGTGTGAACTGAAAAGTTTCAAAGCACATACCTATACTTATAGTAGGAATATCTTTTTCGGTGCTTTTATGAAAATGCCGCTCGGCATCCTCCAGTTTACTGATAGACTCCTGTATATAGTTATACAGGATCTTACCGCGCTCTGTCGATACCATTTTTCGCGATGTGCGATCGAACAGTTTATAGCCTACATAACTTTCCAATGAACTTAAATGCAGGCTCACGCCCGGCTGCGAAATAAACAGCGCTTCGGCCGCCCCGGTTAGCGACCCGGTTTCATAGATCGCTTTAAAGGTGCGGAACCATTCAAAATTAACCATAGCCTATCTATTATAATTATGATACAAATGTATAAATTAAACTATTTTAATAATGAATTAAGCCGGTGTAATTTTGATGAAAATTAAAACAGAAAATAAATGACAAACATATTTGTAATAAACGGAGGGCAGATCTTCGGTCACTCCGGCGGAAGATTTAACAAAACTTTATTGGATACTACCGTACAGTATTTTACCGCTCATCCTGATTTTGAAGTTCGTTCAACCGATGTAAACCATGAGTACGACCCTATGCAGGAGGCCGAAAATTATAAGTGGGCCGATGTGATCATTTACCACACCCCGGTTTGGTGGTTCCAGGTACCGCATGCCTTTAAAAAATATATCGACGAAGTTTTTACCGCCGGATATCAAAACGGTATTTACCGCAGCGACGGCCGCACCGCCGAAAACCCCGGTATTAATTACGGCACAGGCGGCTTAATGCAGGGCAAAAAATACATGCTTACCACATCATGGAACGCACCGGTTACCGCATTCACCTTACCCGGCGAATTTTTTAACGAACGCAGTGTTGACGAAGGCCCCCTGTTTGGCTTTCACCGCATGAACGCTTTTACCGGCATGCAGGCTTTAGAAAGTATCCACTTTTATGACGTAATGAAAAACGCTAATATTGAGGAGAACCTGCAACGCTACCACGAACATTTAAACAAACTATTTACTCAAAACAACCCAAGCCATGAAAATTTACTTAACAGCCTTAGTGAAGTGTAAGGCCGGCACCACTGCCCAAATGAAAGATTTTTTGGATAAGCTGGTAGCAGCATCCCGCCAGGAAGAAGCCTGTTTGCAATACGAGCTATACCAGTCAACAACTGACGAAACCCAGTTTATTTTTCACGAAACCTGGGCCAGCCAGGAAGGGCTTGATCAGCATGTTAAGCAGGAGCATTTCCAACTGTTCAGTAAGCAGATTGTTGATATTATAGATGGGCCGCTTGGGATATATAAAACCGATAAGGTTCATTAAAATTGATAGTTAACAAAACGCCCCCGGTTTCTACCGGGGGCGTTTTGTTATTTGCCGCAGGTTTTATTGCAATCGCCCGAGGCTTTGCATGATTTGCTGCAGTTGTCTAAACACGTTGGCCGGGTGCATGACTTTGCGCATTTGGTGCAATGGTTCATTTTGTTATTGCAGCAAGGCGTATTAGCAAACGAAATATTAAATATGGTAAACAGCATCACAGTGGTGATGAAAAGAAACTTTTTCATGATTTTTAATTTGAATTTTTAATAAAAAGATACACTATTGAAAACAGGCAGATGTCTTTTTATTAAGCTTTCGGAGGGTTCCAGCAGGCGTTGGCGTAATCGGATAAATTGCCTGCGAGGTAAGGCGAAGCAACATTGTTATTAATGTTAACCACAGCAGGCCCAGCCTTGACAGGTTCAGCTTTTAAAAAGCAGCAATTGTTGCACGATAGCATGGTCATGCACATACCACCGTCACATCCTTTTTGACCGCCATGCTGTTTCTGCGGCATATGATCCATATGATGACAGCAATTTTTGGTCATGTTGTATATAGGCTCCGCTTTTCCCGGTATTGTGGAAATGAGCACCATAAAAATTAACATGATAAAGGCGATTGCTTTCATTGAATCTTGAAACGGAATGTTAAAGGAAATAGTATTAAACACTAAGAAGCTGTTTAAAAATTATATAAAAGCCGTCATTGCGAGGCACGAATCGATCCCCAAGAGGCAGATCCGCTAAGCAAATCCGCCCTGTATAGTCGGGGACTGCTTCGTACCTCGCAATGACGTGGCGGATATAGTAGTCTCATTTAATCATTCTTAAACAGCATCTAAGATGTAGTTTGATATTTTACACATAATTTAGCATAAAGCGATCCCCCCGGTTAATTTATACTATTCCTTTGCTTTTAGCCTATTATTTATAATTTAGTGTCCAAAATACATTTAATCTCAAACGATATTATGTCATCAATAAAAACCCACCGCGCCGGGGCTTATAAGTTTGCATGCATCCTTGCCGTCCTGACGCTGGCCGCGTTAAAACCTTTTGCCCAAAACCGGCAGAAACTTGATTTTGATAAAAGCTGGCGCTTTAACCTCGGCGCTGTTGAAAACGGCGAAAAAACAACGCTGAACGACAGCAAATGGCGCGTGCTCAATTTGCCGCATGACTGGAGTATTGAAGGTAAATTTTCAAAAGATAACCCGGCCACACCTGAAGGCGGCGCCCTGCCCGGCGGCATTGGCTGGTACCGTAAAACTTTTACTGTTCCTGCTTCATCAAAAGGCAAATTGGTTTATATTGATTTTGATGGCGTATATCAAAAAAGCGATGTGTGGATCAACGGCCATCACCTTGGCTTCAGGCCAAACGGGTATATCTCTTTCAGGTATGAACTTACTCCTTACTTAAATTTCGGCGGTAATAACGTTATCGCTGTTAAAGTTGATAACTCGGTGCAGCCAAATTCGCGCTGGTACTCAGGTTCGGGCATTTACCGCCATGTGTGGTTGGTTACTACCAACAAAACCGCTATCGATCATTGGGGTACTTATGTAACTACGAGCGATATCAGCGATGCGTCTGCCAAAGTAAATGTACAGGTACAACTGCATAATGACCAGTCATCGCCGCAGGTGCTTATCAGCACCAAACTTTATGACGCGGCCGGTAAACAGGTAGCCGCCGCGGGCGAAGCTACATCGGCAGCGCAAAATAAAAATGAGCCTTTAACGATAACCAATACCCTTACGGTAAAAAACCCGGTGCTTTGGTCGGTAGAGAACCCGTACTTATATAAAGCCGTTACCCAGCTTATTGAAGGCAAAAAAGTAGTTGATGAATATACCACCACCGTAGGGATCCGCTATTTTAATTTTGATGCCGATAAAGGTTTCAGCCTGAACGGGAAGCCGATGAAGATTTTAGGTGTTTGTAATCACCATGACCTTGGCAGCCTTGGCGCAGCTATTAACAACCGTGCATTGGAGCGTCAGTTGCAGATGCTCAAAGCGATGGGCTGTAATGGCATCCGCACCTCGCACAACCCTCCGGCTCCCGAACTGCTCGACCTTTGCGATAAAATGGGTTTTATTGTGATGGATGAGGCCTTTGATTGCTGGGAATGGAAAAAGGCTACTTACGATTATCATCTGTACTTTAAAGAATGGCATAAACGCGACCTGGAAGACCAAATCAAACGCGACCGCAATCACCCAAGCATCATGATCTGGAGTATCGGCAACGAAATCCCGCAACAGGCAGATACCAGCGCCTTACGCATTGCGCCTGAGTTGGCGGCTATTGTTCACAGCCTCGATAAAACCCGTCCGCTCACTACGGCTAATGACCGTCCGGATAGCACCAACAAAATTATAAAATCGGGTGCTATTGATTTGGTTGGTTATAACTATCACCAGTTTGATTACGCTAAGTTTCATGACCGTTACCCGGGTAAAAAGTTTATTGCTACTGAAACTACTTCGGGTTTGGAAACGCGTGGTTATTATGAAATGCCTTCGGATAGCATCAGGGTTTGGCCGCCAAGCTATGATAAACCTTTTGTAAGGGAAGGCAACAATGTTTCGGCATATGACAACACCCGACCACCATGGGGATCAACACATGAAATGACCTGGAAGGTGATGAAAAAGTACGACTTCCTTTCGGGCATGTTCATCTGGACGGGCTTTGACTATCTGGGCGAACCAACTCCATATTCATGGCCATCGCGCAGCTCATACTTCGGGATTATTGACCTGGCCGGCTTCCCTAAAGATGTATATTATATGTACCAAAGCGAGTGGACCAATAAAAATGTGCTCCATATTTTCCCGCACTGGAACTGGCAGCCCGGTAAAATGATCGACATCTGGGCATACTATAACAATGCCGATGAGGTTGAACTTTACCTGAACGGTAAATCATTGGGCATCCAAAAGAAAACCGGCGACGACCTGCATGTGATGTGGCGTGTAAAATACCAGCCCGGCACGCTGAAAGCTATATCACGCAAAAACGGCAAAACCGTGTTAACCCGCGAGATCCATACCGCCGGGGCTCCTGCAAAAATCGAACTGACTGCCGACCGTTCGCAGATCAAAGCCGATGGTCAGGACCTGTCATTTATCACCGCAAAAATATTGGATAAAGACGGCAACGTTGTACCTGATGCTGATAACAAGGTAAACTTTAAGATTGCCGGCGAGGGCTCCATTGCCAGCGTTGACAACGGCGATCCGGTTAGCCATGATCCGTTTAAAGCTGATTACCGAAAAGCATTTCATGGCCTTGCGCTGGCCATAGTACAGGCCAAAGAAAAAGCCGGCACGATCACTTTAACCGCTTCGGCTGATGGATTGAAAAGTGCTACACTGGTACTGAAAAGTAAATAACATCACCCCCGGCCCTCTCCAAAAGAGAGGGAGTTTGGACGTATAAAAAAACGCCCCCCCGTCTCCCTGTAGATGGGGTGCGTTTTTTTATAAACCGAAGAGCCTTTAAAACGGAGGGAAAGTTTTTTGTAGAGACGCATAATTGCGTCTCCCGGCGGACGAGCCAATTTAAAAGGCTTCTGATTTCGTCCGAAATTGAATGCGGGAGACGCAATTATGCGTCTCTACATTTAAATCAATCAAAGTCAAACAGCTTTTGAGTTTTTGCCGATATTTACGCTTAATGACATTCTCATTACCGATTATAAGTCTCCGCGTAAAAATGTATCATTGTTCCCTACTTCTGTATAAATCGCCCTGTGTTTGCCCTGTTAATTTTGTGCCATCATTTAAAAACAATAACAATGGCAAAGACAATTTTCATTACCGGCGCATCACGTGGTTTCGGTAAATTATGGGCCGAGGCATTACTGCAAAGAGGCGATAAAGTAGTAGCAACCGCTCGTAACCTGAGCGCTTTGGATGACCTGGTATATAAATATGGCGACAGTATTTTACCGCTGCAACTGGATGTTAATGACCGCGCGGCAGATTTCGCGGCCATCAGCAAAGCAAAAGAACACTTCGGCAGCATCGATGTACTGATCAACAATGCAGGTTACGGTTTATTCGGCAGTATTGAGGAAACTACCGAGCAGGAAGCCCGCGAGCAGATGGAAACCAACTTTTTTGGCTTACTATGGTTATCACAGGCAGTGTTACCTGTTATGCGTGAACAAGGCTACGGCCATATTATCCAGCTTTCGAGCGTACTTGGCCTCGTTACTTTACCTGTGCTGGGCTTGTATAATGCCTCTAAATTTGCGGTAGAAGGTTTAAGTGAAACCCTGGCCGCCGAAGTAAAAGGCTTTGGAATAAACGTTTCCCTGATTGAACCTAACGGCTTTGCAACTGATTGGGCCGGTGCTTCTGCCGCGCAAACCGTGGCAATGCCGGAATATGACGCGGTAAGGGCAGCTTTCCATGCTGGTTTAAATGACACCGATATTTTCGGTGTACCGGAAGCTACTACAGATGCTGTGCTGAAACTGATTGACACCGAAAACCCTCCGTTGCGGTTATTCCTGGGTAAACACGCGTATCCGTGGGTTAAACAAACTTATGAAGGCCGTGCTGCCGAGTGGGATAGCTGGAACGAGGTAGCTGCCGCTGCACACGGTAAATAATATTATAGTTCCTGTTAATAATCAGACCATAGCTTTGGGCTTTAAGCGTTCTGCTTTCAGCTTCTATATAAATGGTATTATTTGGTATAATCTACGCCGCAATTCGGCGTAGATTTGTTTAACTTTATTCATCATGCAGCATTTTAAAAGTTTGGCCGATATGCACCGCTCCAATGGTTTCCCGATGCCGGAGAACCCGCTCTTCAGCTTGTACAGGTGCACCCATACCTGTGGGTTTGGCGAAAGAGAGTTTACATCTGATTTTTACATGATCGGGTTTAAAAAACTTAAGGTAGGTCAGATCATGTATGGCCGCACCAAATATGATCATGATAATGGCAGCATGATGTTCATCAAACCCCGGCAGGTGATCCAGTTTAATAGTGTGGAGTATGATGAGGATGCGTTTATTATGTTCATCCACGAGGATTTTCTGCATGGTCACTTTTTGCATAACGAAATAAGCAAATATGCTTTTTTTGACTATGAGGCAAACGAAGCCCTGCACCTTTCGCCATCGGAAGAGCAGATCATGTGGGACCTTTATTACAAGATAGAAGCCGAATATCACAATAACACCGATGAGTATAGCCGCGACATTATACTTACGCATATCGATTCTATCCTGAAATACTCGCAACGGTTTTACAAACGCCAGTTTATTAACCGTACAGAGCTTTCGGGTAAAACAGTATCAAAATTTAATGAAGTGTTAGCAGCTTATTTTACCAACGGCTTATTGCTAACCCAGGGACTGCCCTCTGTTAACGCGCTGGCCTCACAACTTAATTTATCACCTCGTTACCTAAGTGATATGCTTAAGCAGGAAACAGGAAAAACTGCTATTGAACTGATCCATATTTACCTTATAAACGAGGCAAAAAACCGTCTTAAAAGTGATTACCAAAACGTTTCTGAAATAGCATACGAACTTGGCTTTGAGAACCTTCCATATTTTTCACGGCTGTTTAAAAAAGAAACAGGTATCAGCCCTAACCAGTTTAAAAAACAGTTGCTTAACTAACGGCTGGATACGCTTATTGTATGCTGACCAGAGGCTAAATCATGCGTCACGAAAGATTTGTTTTTTAGTTTATTGCTAAACTATGTTAATTGCGCATTTAGCAGCGAAGTTCTGATCAGGTTTAGGGTTTTCTTTTCTGATGCTGAATCTTTTTCAGCAGACAAAACCGTATAGGTAATAACCGCAATCGTTTTTTCAGGCTTTATCAATCGCCAGGTGATAAGCATAATCATTACACCATTATCTTCCGATTCTTTATAAGCAGGTCCTGCCAAAATTGTTCCATGCACGGTGGTTGCATAAGGCAAACCGGCAATCAAAAGTTTTAAATTTTCGTCTTCATTAATTCCTTCCGGAGGAATTGCCTCCATAATATTAAAACGAAGGCTACTTTTCGATTTCGGATCAAAGCAAGCTTCCTGATCTTCTCCTTCAGATTCATACTGCCAATGCGCAGGAAGGGCAATAATCAAGTTTTTATATTGATGTGTTATGAGTGGTATTTGCTTCTTTCTGAATAAATTAAACATAGCAGAAACTATTTGTTCAAATTCAAGTTTACTAAAATAGCAATTTTAAATTCTGTAGAAAATCTGTAGATATAAAGTTGTATTAAGTTTCTGTTAACAAGCCTTTCGGAATAAAACGATTTTGTAATTTTGGCTACAATCGTTTTCTTATGAAACTAAAACTCATCGCCGGCATTGTTCTTTTATGTGCGGCTTTACAATCCTTCGCTCAAACTCCGGGAAAAATTGAACAAACAGGGCAGGTATTATTGCCCAACGGCTGGAAGCTTAGTCCCGCAGGCAGGTCTTTACCGCTCGGTGATCTACCGTTAAACATGCAGCTTTCCGTGTCGGGTAAATTATTAGCTGTTACCAACAACGGCCAAAGCACCCAGTCGGTACAGCTCATCGACCCTAAAAATGAAAAACTGCTTGATGAAGTAGTGGTTAAAAAATCATGGTACGGACTTGCTTTCAGTCGTGATGAAAAAAAACTATATGCATCGGGCGGTAATGACAACTGGATCCTGGTATTCAACATCGCCGGTAGCAAATTGGGCACCCCGGATACCATCAAATTAGCACCGAATGCCTGGCCCAAAAATAAGGTTTGCCCTACCGGCATGGTAGCTAACAAAAGTAACAGCCGCCTGTATTCGGTGACAAAGGAAGACAGCACCCTTTATATTATCGATCCTGATAAAAAAGACATTCTGAAACAGGTAAAACTCCCTGCTGAAGCTTACAGCTGCATTTTATCGCCCGATGAAAAAACGCTGTACATCTCTTTATGGGGTGGTGATATGCTTGGCTTTTATAACATAGCTACGCAAACGCTCAGCACCATTAAAACCAGCAGCCATCCTAACGAACTGCTTTTAGATAAGAAAGGGAAATTCCTGTATGTGGCCGATGCTAATGACAATGCCGTATCTGTAGTAAATACAGCTACACACAAGATAATAGAAACCATCTCTACCGCGCTTTATCCTACCCGCCTCACCGGTTCAACCAGCAATGGCCTGGCCTTATCGCCAAACGGAAAAACGCTTTATATAGCCAACGCGGATAACAATTGCCTTGCTTTATTTGATGTTACTATGCCGGGCAGTAGCAAAAGCAAGGGCTTTATCCCGGTAGGCTGGTACCCAACCAACGTAAAAGTATTGGGCAATAAAATCCTGGTATCAAACGGCAAAGGGTTTTCATCAATGGCCAATCCTAAAGGGCCGCAGCCGGTTAAAAAAACCGATAACAGCGGTTACAAGCAAGGGGCCATCAACAGCCGGGAGCAATACATAGGTGGCCTGTTTAAAGGTACGCTGTCATTTATCAACAGCCCGTCTGATGCCGAACTGAAAACTTACACCAAACAAGTTTACGCCAATACACCGTTTACAGCTAAAGTTGAAAAAACAGCCAAGGGAGAAGAAGGCAATCCCATTCCGCGGCGCCTGGGCGAAAAGTCGCCTATTAAATATGTGTTCTATATTATTAAAGAAAACCGCACTTACGACCAGGTTTTAGGCGATATGCCGCAAGGGAACGGCGACACTTCGTTGTGCATCTTCGGCAATAAAGTAACGCCTAACCATCACGCTATTGCCAATGAATTTGTACTACTTGATAACTTTTACGTTGATGCGGAGGTAAGTGCCGACGGCCACAACTGGAGCATGGCTGCTTATGCTACCGATTTTGTAGAAAAAACATGGCCAACCAGTTACGGAAGCCGCGGTGGAAATTATGATTTTGAAGGTACCCGCAAAGCCGCCTATCCGCGCGATGGCTTTATATGGGATTATTGCAAACGCGCTGGTGTAAGCTATCGTACTTACGGCGAGTTTGTGAGCGATGGCAACCCCGGCAAAGCAAACTTAAAATCGCTGGAAGGGCATTTTTGTATCAAGTCGCCCGGCTTTGACCTGAATGTGAAAGATGTTAAAAGGACTGAGATCTGGGCCCATGACTTTGATTCGTTACTAACTGTAAACGCGGTGCCGCATTTTAACACCGTGCGCATTTCAAACGACCATACCAGCGGGCAGCGCAAAGGCGCTATATCGCCTATCGCCGCCGTGGCCGATAATGATCTTGCCATAGGCCAGTTCATCGAACATTTATCCCACAGTTCGATCTGGAAAGAGTCGGTGGTTTTTATTTTGGAAGATGACGCCCAAAACGGCCCCGACCATATTGATGCCCACCGTTCACCGGTGTTTGTGGCCGGTCCGTATGTAAAACGCAACGCTGTGATCCACGGCATGTACTCAACCTCGGGTGTTTTACGTACCATCGAGCTTATTTTAGGCTTGCCTCCAATGAGCCAGTATGATGCAGCCGCTATGCCGCTATTTGATTGTTTCACCAGCAAGCCCGACCTTACACCATATACTGCCAAGCCGGCACAGGTTGATTTGGAACAGCGGAATATAGCGGTAAACGAGAGCAGCAAACGCTCGGAACTGTTTAATTTTGCCAGGGAAGACGCCGCACCCGATATCGACCTGAATGAAGTGGTTTGGAAGTACGTAAAAGGCGAAGCATCGGTTATGCCTGCACCAAAAAGGAGCGCTTTTGTAATTTTAGAACCTAAAAAAGAACAGGATGATGATTGATTTGTTAACTTCGTTGAACCGGAAGTTGTCCAATTAACGAATTCTTAATACATTGGTTTAAGGCCCGGTTTATGATTTATAAAGCCGGGCTTTTACATTAATTATACACCTATGATCACTCATTTAGAAAACGACCACATTAAAGTAGCTATCGACACCAAAGGCGCTCAACTGAGTTCATTTATCAATAAAGCTACAGGTATTGAACATATGTGGCAGGCTGATGAAAAAATATGGCCATGGCATGCCCCCAATCTTTTCCCGGTAGTAGGCGGCCTCATTAACAATGAACTTTTGGTTGATGGTGAAAAGTTTGCCATGTCGCGCCATGGTTTTGCAAGGCAGTCGGAATTTTTCTTATTAGAGTCGGATGAGACATCGGCAAGCTATTCGTTACCAAACTGCGAAAACACATTAAAGGTTTATCCTTTTAAATTTGATTTCCAGATCCTGTATCATCTTATTGATAACGCGCTTAGGATTACCTATAAAGTGATCAACCTCGATAAAAAATCGATATATTTTTCTGTTGGCGGGCACCCGGCTTTTAACGTTCCCTTCAACAAAGGCGAAAACTACGAGGACTATTACCTGGAGTTTGAAACCGAAGAACATTTTAACACTCACCTTTTATCAAAAGATGGCTTTTTTAACGGCATAACCCATCCTGTGCCAACTCCCAACAAAAAACTTTACTTAACCCGCGACCTTTTTAAGGATGACGCGCTTGTTTTTAAAGATCTAAAATCGCGCATGGTGACTATTAAAAGCGATAAACATGATCAAACCTTAGCGCTTGAATTTCCTCATTTTAATTATCTTGGTTTATGGGCCAAACCGGGGGCTGATTTTGTTTGCATAGAACCATGGCTTGGCTGTGCCGATACCGAAGGCAAACACGTTGACATTAAGGATAAAGAAGCTATCCAAAAATTAAGCGTGGGGCATGTTTTTGAATCGGCCTATTTTGTTTGCTTATAAACATTTGGGTTACAATAATTTTATACTTCGGTAAAACATTTTTCGCACTTTTTCTCTTTCATAGAAAGAATCACTTAAATATTAAAACTATGAAAACTAAAGTTTATTTATTAGCCCTCACCATGCTGCTGTCATTTACAGCGTTGAACACCTTTGCTGCTGATAGCCACGCGCTTACCCCACTAAGCAAGGAAGAAATAGCAACCATGACAACCGAGCAAAAACAAGCCCGTGTTGAGGAGATCAAGGCCCGTGTAAATGAGATCAAAGCAATGGATAAATCGGAGCTTACCAAAGCTGAACGTAAGGAATTGCGTACCGAATTAAAATCAATGAAAAAAGAAGCCAATGCCCTTGGCGGCGGCGGTATTTACCTTTCTGTTGGTGCAATTATCATCATCATTTTGGTATTGATCCTGATATTATAATTTGAATCGTCTTGTATAAAAAACGCCTCCGACGAAAATCGGGGGCGTTTTCTTTATGTCTGTTCAGGGCCTTTCAGAAATTTAAGTTACCCTATAAAACTAATGCTCATTTGGCTATTACCAATTGAGTAATCAGCTGAGCTGGGTTCAGATAAAGTAGAATGCTATTTCTGCAAACATTTTCTCCCTCCGGGAAGACTTTTACGATTTAATAAACATATATTAATTGTTTATGGACGGGTGCACCAGAGGTGCAAAAGGTTTGTATCATGAAAAATAGAAGTATCCTTTGCCCCAGAGGGGCAAAACAACACGCCTTGCCGATTAAACGACAAACAATTTTGTGGATTAACTTAAATCTCTGAAAGCCCCGGATGGGACAGAAATTCCTGGAAAAAGAAAAAGCCCCTGAATATATCCAGAGGCCTTCTATATCTTGATTAAATACCTTATTATTTTTTGCTGCTGTCGGCTTTAGGAGCTGCCGGTGTAGCAGACGGTGTTAATGCCGGAGTTGATGAAGGAAGCGCGTTGCTTGGTTTTGAAGCTTTTTCAATTTGCTCACGCAGCGCAGGATTGTCTGCATTGTTTGATGAGCCGCCTTTTACAGCAACGTTAATAGCCAATGACAATACCATAAGGGTGATAGCTAACGCCCAGGTACCTTTTTCTAAAAAGTCGCCGGTTTTTTGTACGCCCATTAATTGTGATGAGCTTGAAAAATTTGATGCCAAACCACCGCCTTTAGGGTTTTGGATAAGTACGATAAGCCCTAACAGAGCGCATACAATTACGGTAACAATGATTAAAACGATATACATTTCTTTATATTAATTAGTTTTCTTCTCTAACTCCTCAATTTGGCTTGCAAAGTAACGGCTTTTTTCCGGGAATTTCAACATCAATTTTTTGTAAGTTGCAATAGCTTTGTGATATAACATCTGGTCGATGTAAATCTGGGCTAATGTTTCACTTACCAGGTCATTTCTGTCTTCCGAGCTCTTCTTTGCTTTGTTCTCATTATCGAGCTTATCAATTGATGGCGGCCTGATCTGGGGCTCCTCCTTAATAAATTTCTCAATA
This sequence comes from Mucilaginibacter rubeus, assembly GCF_014643835.1. Classification (GTDB taxonomy): domain Bacteria; phylum Bacteroidota; class Bacteroidia; order Sphingobacteriales; family Sphingobacteriaceae; genus Mucilaginibacter; species Mucilaginibacter rubeus. The sequence continues at coordinate 588,006 of NZ_BMKD01000004.1, forward strand.
ATGATATCTTCTTTTCTTTTTATCTCCGGCACATCGGGCTGAGGGGTTTTCTCCAGCTCCTCCAGAGATTGCGAATGGAAGATATTTTCATAATACTGATGCTGCAGTGCATCCGCTGTTTGGCTATCAGGCGCTACAGGTTTTTTTGGCTGTGCAACCGTTTCAATATTATAAGGCTGATAAGTTGATGCATATTCCTTACGGGTTTTATCTAACCACCACATAAAGGTATAAGGCATTTTCTCGTCGTTGTACTTTGATAAAACCTCCTGCTGTTCAGCAGCTTCAATTTCTGCCGGCTGCGGAGCCGACTCCTGCGATATCGCCTTATCATCATTCCTTGTGTCAACGACCGAGTTATCAAACAAAAAATAATCCGTGGATGCGATATTGCCGATTATCCATTTTTCAGTTACATCGTCCCTTACGTCTTTAGCTTCTTCAACGGCAACCGGCGCCTCATCGGCCACCTCTGTTTTATCGTTTATCGCTGCTTCCGCATTAACATTAGCAGCAACGGGTTCATTCACATTAGCCTGGCCTATACTTATATTCTCGATCCCAACAATTTCATCGTAAACCTCATCATCTATATCGTGGGTTGATGAAACTGATTCCCCGTTGGGCTCAGTTGCAACTGCTCCCGGATCAGCAAACTCCATTACTGGTTCTGTATCTGCAATTTCAGGCTCAGGATCATCGATATTGATAAAATTGAAACTACTTTTATCCTGATCTGTGTCTGCGGTTAAATCTTCGGAGAACGGTGGCAGTGTATCAGCCAGGTCATCAACAGCGGGACCGATATTAAAATAGTTTTCGGAGGCCGGTGTATTATTTACCGGAACAACATCAAGCAGGTTAATTACCTGTGATGAATTTACCGGAGAAAGGCCTTCGGGCTCCTGAATTAATTTATGCAGTAAAACGGGTTTGTAATAAACGGCCGCGCGCTGTATATCCTTATTGGTACCGGCATGGGCAAGCAAAGCACGCAAAATACCGCTTTGCGGGTAGGCATCAACCAGTTGTTGCAGGTTATAACCATAAAAAGAACCTGTTTCGGCCGGGTTAGCCAACAGTTCATCTAATATTTCGTATTGCCTGCTGTTCAAATATTGATCCACGTGGTTGAAAATACAAATTGCCTACCAATTAGAAAAGGCCGCGTTAAAAATATCATCAATTAATTGCTTATTAATTTGCCGTATCAGGTTCTGTTCCTGCGAAGAAATGTCCCCACGGTAGTCAGCAAACTTAGTAAAACTTTGCTCAAAACTAAGCTTTTTATCTGCCGGAGTTTTCGCGGCATCAAATGAAAATTTAACACGAACGGTAATAGTTAGCCTGTTAGCATCAGCAATTGGGGCCACATTATTTGCGGTAGCCTGAATAGATGCCGGAGCAATAGAATAACCGGTAATAGCACCCGACATGGTTGCGTCGGCCTCGCCGCGGACTAAGCTTAGGCTGGTTTGTGTACGGATCCTCTCTTTTAACGATTCGGTGAAAGTTTGGCTTAGGTTATTTACCACCAGCGGGGCGTTATTTTCAAAAAACTGCACATTGATGGTCTTCAAACCGGGAGGGATTGATTGATTTTTGAGCGTGTAACATGATTGGCATATAAGTATCAGCACACACACTGAAATAATCCCCAAAAGTTTTTTCATCAATTTTATAAGTTTAGTTCTTTTATTTTCCTGTATAACGTACGCTCAGAAATCCCCAGTTCATTAGCGGCAAGTTTGCGTTTACCCTTATGTTTTTTCAAAGCTTTGCGGATCAGGTCTGATTCCTTTTCAATCAGCGATAATGATTCCTCTACTTCTTCGGCATCATGTGTTATATTAAAACCGTCGATAGTGCTGCTATTACTGCTGGTGTTTGTAACGGTATTAACGGGTTGTTGTAAAGTAAATTGTGGTTCGTTATTACCATGCAGCTCAATATCGCGGTAAAGCTGATTTAAGGTTTGCGGATTATTAGCATAATGGGGCGAAACACCGCCATGCTCAATAATATCAGCCACCAGTTTTTTCAACTCTACCATATCCCGCTTCATATCAAACAATACTTTATAGAGGATGTCACGTTCAGAAAAATCTTCTTTAGGCTGATTGTCCAAACGCATTGGCAGGTTACGCGCGCCGGCCTCGTGCGGGATATAGGTAAGCAGCGTTTGGGCAGTGATGATCCTGTCGCGCTCAAGTACGGCCAATTGTTCGGCCATGTTTTTCAACTGCCTTACATTACCCGGCCACGAATAGTTGGTTAATACCTGCTGCGCTTCTTCATCAAGCTGGATGGGCGGCGTACGGTATTTGTCGGTAAAATCAGCCGTAAACTTGCGGAACAGCAGAAACACGTCTTCTTTCCTGTCGCGCAATGGCGGAATCTTCAAAGGTACCGTGTTTAAACGATAGTAAAGGTCCTCTCGGAATTTGCCGTTCTTCACCGCCTCATACACATCAACATTTGTGGCTGCGATGACACGCACATTTGTTTTTTCAACTTTTGATGAACCTACTTTGATATATTGTCCCGATTCGAGCACCCGCAGCAAACGGGCCTGGGTACCCAGCGGCATTTCAGCAATCTCATCTAAAAATATGGTACCACCGTTTACGGTTTCAAAATAACCTTTACGCTCACCAACGGCGCCTGTATAGGCTCCCTTTTCGTGACCAAAAAGTTCCGAATCGATAGTACCTTCAGGTATGGCGCCGCAGTTAACGGCAATAAAAGGCCCATGCTTGCGCGGGCTCATCTGGTGTATGATGTGCGAAAAAACCTCCTTACCACTACCACTCTCGCCGGTAATTAATACCGAGATATCAGTAGGTGCAACCTGGTTTGCTATAGTTATAGCCCGGTTAAGCAATGGCGAATTGCCAATGATCCCGAAGCGTTGTTTTATTTCCTGTACTTCCATTTTAAAAAAGATTCAAGAAGTCAAGAGTCAGGAAGCAAGATTTGAGCGAAGATTATCCTTATCTCAAATTAGCTCCTTAAATACATCTTGTCTTTTATTTTAGGCAATGCTTTCATTCATCATCGGAGTTCAAAATGTACTCCCTAAAAGAGAATATCATTTTTTGAACTTCAACAACAAGGTCTAAACACTCCTTTAATTTATCTTTAGAGCCGTAGCCCCTTCTTTCACATATTAATAATTGGGTCTCCACTTCAAACGATGAAGTAAGAGACGTTGTTAAGAACTCGGCAAAATGCGCCTTAGTTCTCTTGCCTGAACCTTCCGCTATGTTAGACGGAACTGAACAGGAACATCTGTTTAATTGGTCAATCAGGTTATATCTTTCCTCGATAGGTAATGCTTTACAATAGTCCTAAGTTAAATCAGTAAGGTCCATTGATTTTTGCCAAATCTTCAAGCTCTTAAAATTATGCCTCATCGTTACTTAGCTTTATTCTCTTTCTTGATTCCTGACTCTTAACTTCCTTTGTCTATACCACTTTCCCTATCAACGTGGCCGTAGTGCTGCGTTCAATCAATACGTTTACATAATGCCCCGGCTTGTAATTTTCACCAACCGGGAAAATCACCATCGCGTTTTGATCGCTGCGGCCGCAATAGTCTTTGTCTGATTTTTTGGAGAAACCTTCTATCAGTACACGTTCTACCCGGCCAATGCGGGCCTGCATTCTGTAAAAAGAATATTCCTGTTGCTTGGCTACAATTTCGGTTAAGCGTTTTTGTTTTACCTCTTCCGGTATGTCATCGGCATAGCGTTTTGCCGCTAAGGTACCCGGCCTTTCGCTGTATTTAAACATGTAGGCAAAATCATACTTTACGTAATCCATCATGCTTACGGTATCCTTGTGCTCCTCATCTGTTTCGCTGCAAAAACCGGTGATCACATCGGTTGAAATTGCACAATCCGGAATGATACGACGGATAGCGTCGATCCTATTGATGTACCATTCACGGTCATAAGTGCGGTTCATCAGGTCAAGAATACGGCTGTTACCCGATTGTACCGGCAGGTGGATATAATTACAGATATTATCGTATTTATTGATGGCATACAACACCTCATCGGTAATATCCTTTGGATGTGAGGTTGAAAACCTAACCCGCAGATCAGGATCGATCAGTGCAACCATTTCCAACAGGTTAGCGAAGTTTACCCCTCCAACCTCCCCCAAGGGGAGGCTTTTGTCATTTTCAACGCCTGCTTCAATTTGCCCTTCTAAAGCCCTCTCCTTTGGAGAGGGTTGGGGAGAGGTCCATTTATATGAATCTACATTCTGCCCTAATAAAGTAACCTCACGATAACCTCTGTCAAACAGGTCGCGGCATTCGGCAACTATCGATAAAGGGTCTCGGCTGCGCTCGCGGCCACGGGTAAAGGGTACCACGCAAAACGAGCACATGTTGTCGCACCCGCGCATAATGGATACAAATGCATTGATACCATTGCTGTTTAAGCGTACCGGGCTGATATCGGCATAAGTTTCCTCACGGGAGAGCAGCACGTTAACTGCCTTTTGACCATCATCTACCTGGTTAATGAGGTTCGGCAGATCGCGGTACGCATCCGGACCAACCACAACATCAACTAATTTTTCTTCTTCCAGGAATTTTGATTTCAGGCGTTCGGCCATACAGCCCAATACACCTACTACCAGGCCCGGATTTTTCACCTTGGCAACGGTAAACTCTTTTAAACGGTTGCGTACGCGTTGTTCGGCATTTTCGCGGATAGAACAGGTGTTGATGAAAATAACATCGGCTACGCTATAGTCGGCAGTGGTTTCAAAACCGCTTTCGGCCAATATCGATGCAACTATCTCACTGTCAGAAAAATTCATGGCACAGCCGTAGCTTTCAATATAAAGCTTGCGGCCATTATTTTTAGCTGTTTCGGCTTTTAACATTAGCGCCTCACCCTGCCTGCTCTCATCATGTGTTTTATCCGGAATAAGCAAATCCATCATTTATATAAAAAATTAGTTTGCAAAAATAAACAAAATTTAAATACCTAAATGACATATTGTCAGTATTAAATAAAATCTCATTTATTTCAAAAAAAAACGGGTAACACTTTCGCATTACCCGTTTATCCTATTCAAATAAGCCGTCACTTACTGCGTTAAAGCTACAGTGGTGGTATTATTGATTTGCCAGATAGCTGCACCGGGCGTAGGGAAGCTAACACCCTTGGTGCTACCTTTAACACCATTGTCCTGACCAAAATAGTAAAGCGGATGCCCTTTGTACACCAGTTGTGTTTGTCCGAATACGGTTATCACATCAAAGTCGGCTTTATTTAAAATAGAAGGAACACTTTGAACCGCCGTTACCGCATCGATTGGCCAGTTAGCATCATGTGCCGCCACACCTGTGCTAAATTTATTTGTCTTAAACGTATCCTTGCTAAACAGGTACAAAGTACGGCCATTGGCATCTGTGATATATTGTGAATTTTCAGTACCGGCGATACCTTTGCTTGTGTATTGGTTACCATCATGCCCTATCAGTTGAGCGTAGGAAACCATAACTGTATAATCCGGCTTGGCTATAAACCATGATTTGCCAACACCATCGCCGTTAACATCGGTAACAGCCACGTCTTTTGCATAATAATATAAAGGCCAGCCTTTATAGGTAGTTTGCTTATTCCCGTCGGCATTGGTGATAACGCCGAAGTCGGCAGCTGCCAGGCCGGTACCTATAGATGGGTTTTCTTTATAAAAGGCAGGCCAGGCTACAGCGCATCCTCCGGTACAAGTTGAAACGTTGGCCGCATCATCAGAGAACAGGTACAACGCACGACCGTTATTGTCTGTTATGATGCTACCAAAAGTTGCGTTTGAGGTAAGCTGTACGCCGGTAACAGCTTTAGGTGTGGTCGGGTTGTTGTCGTGATTTTTTTTGCACGATGCTGCTAATAAAGTTAAAACAATTGAGCCTGTCAGGGCTAAGTACATTTTTGTTTTCATCGGGAGTCTATTAGTGTTAAAAAAAGGTTTTTATATAGACATAACGCCCTGAAATCCCCGAGGGTTGCTTAACAGTTAAACAAAACCACAATATCAGTTAATCAACAACATGCAAACTACTACAGGCACCTTCAAAAACAATGAATTAAGTATGAGTTTTTATAAAAAAACAGCTTACCCGCCCATCAACTGTAACAAAAGTTACTAACTTGCTGTTAAAGCATAAAACACAGGTAAAAAGTAACAACCGGTAAATGGCACTCAATTTTTTAAAGCACCAGTGGCAAAAAAGAACGTTCAAATTTGTGCTGATACCGGTTATAGTGATATTGCTGCTGGCTGTAGTAGTAAACAGGTATTGGTCGCCCATTTTGGCCGCCAAAGTAAAGGATGTGGTATTAAGCAGCAGTGATAGCCTTTACAAAGCAGATTTCTCGGATGCCGAGCTGCATATCCTTCAGGGCAAAATTATTATTTACAATATAACCCTTAAGCCCGACACGACAGTTTATAATCAAAAAAAGCGTTTACGCCTGGTCCCCAATACACTGGTTGAGCTTAAGGTAAAACGGCTGGTGCTTAACCATGTGCATCCATTTAAGCTCTATTTTCAAAAAAAGCTTAATATTGGGCAAATCATCCTGAATGAGCCGCGCCTGAATGTAAGCTACCAGCTAAACCATACCAAAGATACTGTTGTTAAAGATCGCCGTACGGCCTGGCAGCGAATTTCCAAAAGCTTGAAATCGATCCATATCGGAAGCATCCTGCTCAATGATGTTAACCTGAACTATGAAGATTACTCGGGCAACAAGGTGGCCATTTCCAAACTTAAAGAACTAAACTTAAGTGCAAACGACCTGCTCATTGATTCGGCTACGCAATATGATAAATCGCGCCTGCTTTATTGCAAAGATATTATCACCGAATTGAACAATTACACCGGAGAAACACCAAGCGGCCTGTACACTTATAAGATCAGGCATCTTAAACTTTCCACCCTCACATCACGCCTAAATATCGAAGGGCTTGCTATGCAGCCAACTAAATCGGATGTTTTTTTTGATAAAAGCAAGAAAGACCGGCTGGGCTTACTGGCCGATTCTGTGCAGCTAAACAATTTTGACTACTTAAATTATCACAAATACCGCACTGTTTCTGCTTCAAGCCTAACCATGACAAATGGCAAGATAACGGCTTTCACCAACCCGGGTAAGAAACCAGATCCCACAACAGATAAGGTTAAAACGTTCCCCAATATGATGATCAAGAAATTAAATCTTGATTTAAGGATCGATACCATGAAAATCCGGCACGTTGATGTGATCTATAACGAGTTCAATAAAAAATCTCAAAAAACAGGTACCGTTACATTTAACAATACCAGCGGGCATATTTATAATATTACCAACAATCCATCGGCCATTGCCAAAAACAACATTACCCTTGTTGATCTGACAACCTATTTTATGAACCGCGGCCGGCTCGATGTGCAATTGAAATTTAATTTAAGCGATGCGGATGCCGCCTTCAGTTATAAGGGCACATTAGGACCAATGGAATTTGGAAAGCTAAATCCAGCTACCATGCCTTTGGCTATGGTAAAAATGACATCGGGCAGCGTAAAAAAATTCAGCTTTGATATCCAGGCCAACAGCAAGGTATTTAAAGGTAAGGTTGATTTTTTATATAACGATTTAAAGGTGATACTACTAAAAGCCGATACGGTCAATGATCGTTTCAAAAGAAAATCAATCATGTCGATATATGCCAACCTCTTCGTGATCAGGCGCAGTAATCCTGATGATAAAGGAAAGCTCACATCATCATTAGTGATCTATAAGCGGCCTAAAGATTCGCCATTTTTTAAAACTATCTGGAAAACCCTGCTTACAGGTATAAAACCATGTGTCGGCCTTGATGAAAAAAGCCAAAAAGCCACTAAAGACCGCATTGACGAACACCTCAAAAACAAGGAAGAACGCTTAAAAAACAAGGCACAGCGCCAGAAAAGAAAAGCAGAACGAAAAAAATTGATGGACCAGGGGAAGTTTTGATAAGGTATGAAAATAACATCTCCACCACGTCATTGCGAGGTACGAAGCAATCCCCCACGGGCAGAGTAGCTATGCAAGCAGCCCTGTAAAGTTCGCGATTGCTTCGTACCTCGCAATGACGTGATTGTAAATTATTGATTATTAACGGTGTTTTTTCGATCGAAATTATAACATGGGCGTTGCCTGCGGCCCGGGCTTTCCGTTGCAAGTCCTCGCCTTTCCTGCCCACAATCCCAACCCGCGCTGTGGGCTTTACACTGCAATCTCTAACGCGGCCTCCGCGCACCATCGCTAAAATTTATTTTACATGTCATTTCATTTTTTTTGGGTTCCACCTGATGGGTACCTCGCAATGACGTTTCTTTATCAGGTCCCGTATTTCATCCCGCCGCTGTTGGTGTTGTCACCAACAGCTCCTTTGGCTCTTGTAAGCATTAAATATCGGAGGGACTAAACGTTGTTGGTGACAACACCAACAACGGCGGGGCGAAAAAAGCTGATGGACCAGGGGAAGTTTTGATAAGGTATGAAAATAATATCTCCACCACGTCATTGCGAGGTACGAAGCAATCCCCGACGGGCAGAGTAGCTATGCAAACAGCCCTGTAAAGTTCGCGATTGCTTCGTACCTCAGCAATGACGTTTCTTTATCAGGTCCCGTATTTCATTCAATTTTATTGCAGCAACAACTTCAAATTAATCCCAAAATTGGTAAATGATGTATTAAACGTTTGCGAAGTATAGGGTTTGGTAAGGTTTGAATCATAAAACAAATTCAGGTTAAAACGCTGATTGATCACATAATCAACAGATGGCCTTACGGTAATATTTTGCGCGCCCGATGAGATCTCGGCCGATTCAACATCAGCACGGTAAATGAGCGTTTTATTATCGCGCAATGAAAAATCGAGTTTAAAGTTCACGTCCTTATGCTGAATGCCTTCAAACCAGCCAAACGGAAAATGGAAATCTTTGGTGTGATAACCAAAGCCAAAAACAATGATCTTTTCATTTTGCTGTGCCAACTGGCTGTTAAGCATACTTAAGCTCAGCGAACGGCTTTGGCGATATTCGGCATTGGCGGTCATGCTGTTTTTGAAGCGTACGCTTGCACCCAGCAAAGGCACAAACTGCTCAAAAATGGTGACTTGCGAAAACTGGTACAACGGCAGGAAATCATTATTTAAATCGCGCGAAGTGGCAGCGCCGTTAGCCTCGCGATATTGCAGCAGCGAGGTAAAGCCGCTTACATTATATGATGAACGGTAACCATGGCTCAGATCAAACGAATCAAAAATATCCTGGAACCAGGAGATCTTACCTAAGCCATTGTATGTTACCTGCCAATTAGGAATAGGAATTTTTGGGAATTGCGACAGGTTACTGCCCGAAGCATTTTTTCCTGCATATGCTGCCAGAAATGCCGGCACCAGCACATTTTGCGAATTTGGCCCGTAACCATCGGCATAGCCATCAACAAGCCCTGCCGAATTTGGGTTGGTACGCCCTAATCTTTGCGATATTACGGCGCGGGCATCCAAAAATTTCTGAAATGTAGATGAAACATTATTTATCCCCTTTGCCGATTCAAATGCGGTACCGATGGTAAGGAACGATACACTGTAGTTACCCGATGTAACCGGACTTAATGTTTCGATACTATTGCTTGATGCCAGGTATTTAAAATTGGCCTGGTAATTATGATCCTGGGTTTTAAATGCGCTAAGCTCAATCCGCAGATCTTTAAATGGTTCAATAATACCCCTGAAGTGCATATCCTCATTTAGCGATGTGGTATATAACTGATTTTGCAGGGTATCGGTGGTGATCCAGCCGTTGGCAACAGCTTTAGCCCGGATATCTGTTTGACTGCCCAATAAAAAGCCTAATCCGGGGGCATTACCATCTGCACCAAAAAAGCCCGACTGCGGTAAGTATCCCGGTAAAAACGTTCCCTGGGTACGGGTATAGGTTGCGCTCAGGTTTTTAATACTGGTTAGCAGGCCTATCAGGATATTGCTCTTTTTATTGTTGGGATTATTGGCCTTACGGATAAAAGGAAACTTGTTATACAGCGACACCATATTCAGGGTTGGATTAAGCTGGATTGCCCTTGAGTTTTGAATACTGTTACCAACGTCATAAGCGGTACTGTTGATAGCAAACAGCGGCTGTGTTTGCCAGTTAAAGTGTGTACTGTAACGAGCTACTGCCGATATCCAATCCAATCCCGGAATTTTGTTAATAGGTACCGTATAATTAAAGTTAATAGTGTGATTATAGTTAGTTGTACGGCCCAGCTTTTTCAGGTTATCCCAAAGGGTATCGCGCTTTAAACCATTGATTCGCCCGGCGGGTTCATCCACAACCGAAAGATTGGTAGCGTCAATATCCATCTGTAATGATTTTGACAGGTTCCAGCCTATGCCGTATACACGGGTTATGTTGAAATACTTGTTGAATGTAGTTGTCGGGATAGGGATATAGTTATTAGGATCATTATCGCGCAGGGTATTCTCCGAATAAAAGCGGTTAAAATTGATGCTGAAATTCAATCGCGACGGCAGCAGGCTAAAGTTCAAATCACGGAACAGGGCCAGCATATTGCTTTTGATGATCCTGGCAAATGGGCTGTAGTATTTGGGCTGATTGGTATAGTTATAAGCAAGTGTGAGATTATAGGTTTTCTCCACATCATTCTGCGTCACAAAATCATGGTGATTGTATTCGGTATAGGCATAAGTGGCATTAAAGTTTTCAATATCCCAAATATGGTTAAGCGCATTTTGGTTTGTACGCGCCTTATGTACGTTGGTAAAATTGATGCTTTTGCGGGTGGTAATATCAATAGCCGCGTTCCTGATAGAGTCGCGCTCTTTGGTGCTCGTTGCCGCTGCCAGCGATGCCTTCAGCTCAACATCCGGCGCTCCGGGATCATATTGCGGCATGCTCCTTTGTGATGATAAATTGATATATGCCGGGATATGGATGCCGCTTTTATCCGGAAAAAACTTACCAAGCTCAACATTGGCCGATACGTCATAGGTTTGATCATCACTCTGGCTCCGGTCATTCAGCCTTGAATCAAGGGTACCGAAACCAATAGTTGTTTTACTGCCCGATACGGTGATATCGGCAAAGTCGGCAAGCTTGGCATCAATCCTCGCGGTAGCGGCCCATCCCCCGCGCTGATCAAAATCGGTAAGGCGCAGCTCATCATACCAAACAGTTCCTGATTTATCCAACCCATCATCGGGCAAAACATTTGTGCCTTTATAAGGATTGCGCACGCCAAGCATAATGGTACGCAGCTTGCTTAAATCGGGCTGGCCCTTGATATAAACTACCTTATCACCCTCGGTGTATTTAAAAAGCTGATTGTAGGCTACGTTGGAGTGATTACGCGCAAGCTTGGCCCGGATCAGCAAATCAAGCTCCAGGTCCATTTCATTAACATCCGGCCATATTGCTCCCGCATCACTGGTACCCGGCTGGGTTATTTTCAAAGGCAATTCGTACTCATAATAGTTATCCTGGTAATCAACCCCGAGGCGGATAAACGCGTTCAGGTCATTATCCTTCAAATAATCACCCTCGGCATGGATAAACATTTGCATGCGTTTGTATTTGCGCAGGTCATTATAAAAAGTACGGAAGGCCGCCCTTGAATATCCATCGCGCAGGCTTTTTATATTAAGAGACAGCGATTGCTCGTTGAGTTTGGTATTGGTTTGCAGGTTATTGTAATTACGCTGGCGGTTAATACCGGGCGGCACCACATAAGGAATAGGCGTGCGGTTACCGTTCTCTTCAATATTTACAGCCTGCACGTCGATGGTCGAATTATCTATCGGCGGGTTTTGGATAGCCGGATCGGCAATAACATTCAGCGGATTTTTTTCGGTATTGAAAGCACGCCATTCGCCGCGCACCAGTTCCAGGGTCGCAAAACGAAGCACGGCGGTATCGGCAAAGTTGGTCATGAACATCCTCATAAAACGGATTGCCTTAAAATCCTGGATATTGCCCACTTTTGATTGATAATCTGAGATTGGGATGCGGAACTGGTACCAGTTAACTGCCTGGGTTGTACCGTTAGGCAGTTTCACTTGTGCGGTAACTTTATCGTTGATATAGTTTTGACCAACAACCATATCGGCCGGCCGCATAGATACCTTGTATTGGAAGTATGAGTCTTCCTGGCTCATGTTGTTGTCGCGGTTAATATCCTCACCATCGGGCAGCGAAGTTGAGGCTGAATTTTGAATGCCGAGTTCGGCCTGTGACTGCTGCGCCGTTTTCGAGTTACCGTCGGTGCCGTTGTATTTGCTATAACGGTCGAGGATGCCGGCACGGGCCTGGTCGAGCGCCGCGCCCTGGTAATACTGATAATCATCTGACGAAGGGTCGGCAGCGATGGTAGTCGCGGCCTGCGCGTTCAGTTGTCCTTTTATCTGCTGAACAACAGGGGCAAATTTGGTTTGCTCATCCTGGTCGTTCATGCCGTCCAAACCAACATCCTGCAGTTTACGGGCATCGGGGTTGTTATCAAAAGCATTAATAACCGGCTGTAGTTTAGACACCCGCCCCCAGCTGGTTTCATCCACCTTGGTCAGGTCGCCGTCTACAGGCAAACCATTTTCCAGGCTTTTACGCCCGTCCTTTAAAATATCTTCCGATAGCGAACCTAAGTTAAAGTACAAGTCGCCACCAGCTGAGTTTGGTTTGTATATGAACGGATCGAGCATCCAAAACTCGATGTAGGATACGTTCAACGATTCAAAATCATTTGTTTCCAACTTCCTGAACATACCCCCCCAGCGTGTTTTAGGGTTTTGCAAGGTACCATCGGGATTAATACCTGTGGTAGCATAGTTGTACGGCCCACGGATACTTGGATAAAAAGCCATGTTAAGCGTAGCCAAACTAATCGGTTGCCCGGTAGCCGACTGCTTGTAAGGGAAAACTTCCTGCTCAATCACCTGCCTTACATAATGGTTGGAAAGCTCGCTTCTTGATATGGGGATGGAACCTGCATTGGTATAAAATATAGGGTCGATATTATAAAATGCCAGGCGGGCACGGTTATAGCCATAGCTCAGGTTATCAAACAAAGCTGATTCTCCAAACAATTGCGGCGTTCCTGAAATTTGCCAGCTGTTAGCTCCTTTAATATCTATTACCGATTGACTGTTTTCAAAATCGTCAAGATAAGATGTGCCGTGTTTGGAGCCTGCAAAATTCAATGCACCGGGACTGCCCGGCATCAGTTTGGCAAACTCGCCGTAAAAATTAATGGATGATGGCACTTTGGTATGGATGCCGGGGATCTTATCAACCAACCTGGTTAAAAACCGGGAGTTTGAACTGTAATTGGCATCAAAACCCCAAATGGTATTGGAGATTGATTCTTCGCCGGCGATTTCATTTTGGGTGATAGGCTGTTCGGTAAGGTGCATCAAAGTAGCACCTAACTGAAGCTTATCGCTGGCATGATAATCAAGCCGGGTGCCGTACAATGACTTTTGCTGCACACCGAACAATTCATTATTCTCCAGCTTTACGGTAATAGGCTGACCGGAAGATAACAGTGCCTGGTTCAGGATCCTGATCCGCCCGGCATTATAGTCAACCGTATAATCGTTCCCTTCCTGCAATTTTACCGTACCCGCGGTTACATTTACTGATCCCTGCGGAATGTTAACTGCATTTAGTTGGTACTCTGAACCACCTGTTGAGGTATAAGTTCCCTTAATTACATACCTGTTTAATGCAGGGAAATATTGCTGCGCGATGGTTTTGGTTGAGTCATACAATGGCTGATAAACGTATCGTTTAACCAGGTCAGTCTCGCCCGGGGTAAATTTGGATGCCAGGTCCGAACCAAAAGGCTCCACCACCGGGAACGAAATCCGCCCGTTTTGCGAATCGATGGTGATTCCTTCTAAAAAGTCAAAGTAGCCATCCGGTTTTTTATCGCTTTGCTGGTTGAGGTTATCAAGTCCTGCTACCTGAAGCCACAGCTTACCTTTTAGGTTTTGCCCCTCTTCCATTACTGTTTTTTCAATCCCCGTTTTATCATCAAGGCGGGTAACAGTTAACTTAAAATTGGTAGGGGCTATCTGAAAAGCACCGAGGGAGTAAATGTTTTTCATCATCAAATCCCAGGTAGGCAGGTTGGTTTTCAATAACTCGCCTTTCAGCAATTTCACAAAAAGCACATTAGGCGTATTTGGGTTAACGGCAACATCGCTGCTAAATTCACCCACCTGGTATTGCACACCATTAACAGTATACTGGTAAGCAACCGCCAATACCTCATCATTATTTAAGGGATAATTTAGGGAGATGTAACCTAACTGCGGGTGCAGGGTATACTCCTTATCAGTAAGCTTGCGGGCGTAAGTTAGTTTTGAATAGTTATCCGTATTGCCCGATCCCTGGAAAAAGCTGGCCACATCATTGGAGTTGGTGAGCCTTGCATTTTGTGGCAAAACAGATAACAGGTTATTTGATTGCTGGGCAAAACCTGGTCCTTTAAAACCCGCGGGCAGGGCACTGCCGCCGCCCACAATCCTTGTTTTATTGTATGGGTTATTTTCACCAAGGTCCATGAAGGCCAATATATCGCGCGAATCGGTAGTTACGTTGGTACGATTGGTTGTCCAAACCTCAATTTTAGTAATGTTTACATTGGAGCTGATGATCGGGATATTGGCCAGCGCCCTATTATAATTATTCCTGAAATATTGCGACAGGAAGAAGTGTTTGTTGGCCTCATAATCGGCAGGCGTCAACCTAAACTCGCCCTGTTGCGAACCATTGGTAATGGTGATGGTTTTTGACTGTGAGCGTTGCTGCGAAAAGATACTTGTAACATCCAGCCGTCCGAATTTCAACTTGGTTTTAACGCCAAAAAGCGCCTGACTACCGGTGATCAGCGTGGTATTAAGCGGCATACTAACCGTACCGGCTTCAATTTTCTGAATGATCTCGTCGGGCGAGCCTGTATAATCCAGCTTGATCTGGTTTTCAAACTGGAACTGCGCGTCGGTGTTGTAATTGGTGGTGATCTTTAACTTATCGCCTATGTTACCGGTTACGTTGAGTTGGATGCGCTGATCAAAATTAAAGTTAAACTGACTGCGCTGGCGGGTGTTAAAAAGCGGGTTTTGGTTTTTATTTATCTGCCCGGCCATGATCATTTCTGCTGATCCTTGCGGGCGGATATCAATCACCGAGCTGCCAAAGATCTGCTCAAACGTACGACTCCTGACCTTTATAGGCGGTATAAACCCCGGCTGCTGCGAATCATAGGCATAATTATCTGCCAGCTGCTGAAAATAGCCACGTTGGACCGATCGTTCTTTAAGTTTTAAATATTGCTCAAACGTAAGATACTGCGGGGGGCGGTAAAGTAAATTACCTACCCTTTCGTATAAAATATAACGGTTTGTGGCCGGATCATATTCAATGGTACGTACCAGGCCTGCCGGGTCGGTATTGAAAATACCTTCCCTCATCCGCTGGCTTCGTGGCGCGGTCAGGTTTATTGGTGCATTTGATTTGGTTGTGTCATTTTTAGCCGCAGGTGAAGGCTTTTGTTGTGCATACACATTACCCAGCCCCCCGAACACCACAATGAACAACACACTTATAAGTGTCTTATAAGTAAATACTTTGGTCAAAAGTTAGTAGATATTTATCCGTAATTATAGCGTTTTTAACGCGAACTTAATTAGTTCTTCAACCGTTAATTCGCCATTATTTTTCTTGATCTCCTGGTCTAACACCTTTTCAGCAACGTTACGCGCAAAGCCCAGCATTACTAATGCTGATAGTGCTTCATCCTTAACCGTCTGGCTCACCGGCACAACAGTTAAGGTATCGGGGCCTTCCTTACGCAGCTTATCCTGCAGCTCCAAAATGATCCGCTGGGCCGATTTTGGCCCTATTCCTTTTATCCGCTGGATTAATGAAACATTACCGGTCACAATAGCCGCCTGGATCTCGGCCGGGCTTATGGACGATAACATCATCCTTGCCGTATTTGGCCCGATACCCGAAATGGAGATCAAATGTAAGAACAACCTGCGCTCGCCTTCTGTAGCAAAGCCGTAAAGCGTGTGCGCGTCCTCTTTTACGTGTAACCATGCAAAGAGTTTACATTTTTCGTCGTCACTAATGCCCGAATAGGTATTTACCGAAATATTAATATGATACCCTACCCCTCCCGCATCTATAACCACATACGACGGGCTTTTGAACATTAGTTTCCCACTAATATAATCATACATATATTATTACTTTATTAAGATTATTAAACAATGATGTTAATGGCAAACAGCCTTTACAGTGATTATCCAAAGATAAAATTCCGGCGTCATTATGTTCATATAATGACAAACAAAAAGCTGCATTATACTCGCCTTAAAAGATAAAGACGCTAAGCATTTAAATACCAGCGTCTTTATCCCCCTCTAAATCTCCCCCGGTAGGGGAGACTTTATCGAGATTTCTTAAAAGCCCTCCCTTCCGGGGAGGGTTTGGGTGGAGCTTACCGGGGGAGATTTAGAGGGGGCTTGGCTTATTTGGCTGCAGCTTTTGCCTGCGCATCAACCACCGCAATGGTAACCATATTTACAATTTCACGTACCGAACTACCTAACTGCAGCACATGCACGGGTTTCTTTAAGCCAACCAATATCGGTCCAACTGCTTCGGCACCGCCTATTTCCTGCAAAAGTTTATAGGCAATATTACCCGACTCCAGGTTAGGGAAAATCAGCGTATTGGCCGGTTTACCATTGAGCGTTGAGAACGGGAAGTTATCATCAAGCAAATCTGCGTTTAGCGCAAAGTTGGCCTGCATATCGCCGTCGACAACCATATCAGGATATTTTTCATGCAGTATCGCTACTGTTTCCCTGGTTTTTTCTGGTATCTCCCCTTCATTCGAACCAAAGTTGGAGTATGATAACACAGCCACCCTCGGGCTGATATTAAACTGTTTTACTGAGCGTTCAATCAGCACGGTAATGTCAACCAAATCATTCACACACGGGTTTACGTTCACCGTAGTATCACCAAAAAATACAGGGCCTTTAGCCGTGATCATCATATACATGCCCGCAACACGGTTCACACCTTCTTCAGTACCGATAATTTGCAGGGCCGGTTTTACTGTGGTTACATAGTTTTTGGTTAAACCTGAGATCAGCGCATCGGCCCGGCCAAATTGTACCATACAAGCGCCGTAGTAGTTGCGGTCTACCAATTGCTTTTTAGCCTCGTACAGGGTGATCCCCCTGCGCTGGCGTTTGTTATACAGAAACTCGGTGTACTCATCCATATGCTCGCAGCCTTCCCGCGGATCAATGATATGAACATCGCCCAAATCAAGGTCATTATCATGGATGATCTTTTTGATCCTGTCAATATTGCCCAGCAAAATAGGGGTGGCAATACCTTCCTCTTTCACTATCTGTGCCGATCTTAAGATCTTATAATTATCAGCCTCGGCAAATACAACGCGCTTAGGGTTCTGTTTTGCTTTAGCGGTAAGGTTCCGCAGCAGCTTATCATTAGTACCCAGGCGCACCCTCAGCTCCTCCGCATACGCATCCCAATCGGTGATCACCTTACGGGCTACTCCTGAAGCTATGGCCGCTTTTGCCACCGCCATGGATACCTCGGTGATCAGCCTTTGGTCCATTGGTTTAGGGATGATGTAATCCTTGCCAAATTTCAGGTTAGTAAGGTTATAAGCGAGGTTAACGGCTTCGGGAACCGGTTTTTTAGCCATTTCGGCAATGGCGTGCGTGGCGGCAATCTTCATTTCCTCGTTAATAGCAGTGGCCCTTACGTCAAGTGCTCCGCGGAAAATGTAAGGGAAACCAAGCACGTTATTTACCTGGTTAGGAAAATCGGAACGGCCGGTTGCCATAATAATATCATCGCGTGTGCCGGCTGCAAGGTCATAATCAATTTCGGGCACCGGGTTGGCCATAGCAAAAACGATAGGCTTTTTAGCCATAGCTTTCAGCATATCGGGCGTTACCACATTACCTGCCGAAAGACCGACAAATACGTCGGCATTTTTCATAGCATCGGCCAGTGTTTTAACATCTTTGCGGCCAGTAGCAAACTCCATCCTGATCTCGTCAAGATCGGTGCGTTCCTGGTTTAGTACGCCATTGATATCAAACATCACCAGGTTCTCTTTTTTAACCCCTAATGACAGGTACATTTTTGAACAGGATACCGCGGCGGCGCCCGCACCGTTAACTACCATTTTTATTTTCTCGAGTTTTTTTCCCTGGATTTCGCAGGCGTTCATCAAAGCCGCGCCGGATATAATGGCGGTACCATGCTGATCATCGTGCATTACGGGAATATTCATTTCGGCTTTTAGCCTGCGCTCAATTTCAAAGCAGGTTGGGGCCGAAATATCTTCCAGGTTTACACCACCAAATGTTGGCTCAAGCGCTTTTACAATGTTTACAAAATCATCAACACTTTTAGCATTCAGCTCAAGATCAAACACGTCAATATCCGCATAGATCTTGAACAGGAGACCCTTACCCTCCATTACAGGCTTGCTGGCCTCAGGGCCGATGTTGCCCAGGCCAAGTACCGCAGTGCCATTACTGATCACGGCTACCAGGTTGCCTTTAGCGGTATATTTATAAACATCTTCGGTATTGTCAGCAATCTTTAAACATGGCTCAGCCACACCGGGCGAGTAGGCCATGGTTAAGTCGCGCTGCGAATTTGTTGGTTTGGTAGGTACAACTTGTATCTTTCCGGGACGGCCTTGCGAGTGGTAATTCAGCGCATCCTGTTTTCGGTTAGTTTTATTCATTTTTTTCAAATTGAAGCGCCCAAAATTACAATTCTTTTTATGGAACAAACATAAAAAAGCCCCTTTTTGCGATTATGTTAAAAAGAGGATAAAATATGGTTAAAGTTTTGATAAGATGTGTTTAAAAGAACGGATTTGGCAATGTTCTATTTTTTCTTCTTTGCCTTCTCCATATTTTTCTGAACCCTGAACTTTACAATTTTAGTGATCAGATCGAGGGGCATAGGCTCATCAAGCGGAAACTGAACCGAGCCTTTGGCCCCTTTATAGCCCGAAAGTTCTTCTTTAAATTCTTCCAAACCCTGCGGTGCGGGATAAAACCCGATATGATTCTTAAAACCGCCGAAGTGCACTAAATTGCCATTGAGCACAAAGGTAGGAATAGCATATTTGATAGCTTCCCCGGCATCTGGGGCAGCGGCTTTGATGGTTTCGCGCACCTGTTGCAGTTTCTGTTGTACATCATCCGGGAAACCGGCAATATATTCATCAATATTTTCTTTTGGCTTTTCCATAGCAATATTTTTGTCCGGAAGTCCGAAAGTCCGCATAAGTCCGAAAGATTTTCACGGAAAGACTTTTTATCTATAAAAATACAAATGTTTTTTTATGTCCGAAAGTCGGAAAGTCCGGAAGTCCGAAAGATTCTTATACTATCATCTCTTGCGCTCGTTTGCAACGAGTGCTTAATATGGTTTGGCGATTGCATCGCCAGTCGCGTTATAAACGCTAACCCAAGATAAGCACTCGTTGCAAACGAGCGCAAGTTAAAACGGCTAAGCTACTTTGCCCCGGCGGCCAGAGGCCGCTTGATAATCGCCACTCGCCAGGATGCGAGCGGCGGCGAGGGGGTTAACAGGGTTAACACTTTTCGCAATTTGTCAATATAAAATATTGATAATAAGATATATAATAAAAACAGGGGTTACACTAACAATCCGCTAAAAGTACTTTGTTTGCGGTCGCTGTACCACTGTAGCCATTAACCGGGCGGCGATTGAAGAACTTACAATAGTATAAAAGACAAATCCGAAAGCTGGATCTCAACTTTCGGACTTCCGGACTGCGGACTTCCCGACTAAAAATACTTTCGGACTTCCGGACTGCGGACTTCCCGACTAAAAAAATTAATTCTTTGAATACTGGCCGTCATCCTGCACGTTGGCAGCAACTTCCCCTGCCGATACCCTTAGCATGGCCCCTACAGGCGCCCGGTTAGTTTTAAGATGGTTCCAAACTTTAAGGTCTGAAACTTCACAACCAAACATATCAGCTATAGAAGCAAGTGTTTCGCCTCTCTTCACTTTATGATGGGTAGGGATTTTGCGTTCAGACTTAGCCGGTGTATATTGAACGGCGGCGTAAGCAGCAGGCCTGGCAACAGCAGGCTTCACCGGGGCATCAACACCATTTAACACATTATATAGTGCTGCATAATTATCTTTTGCTGTTTGGGGGATAATCAATCTGCGTGGCGCCTTAGCGCTGCCATTAACCACCGCCATACGGTAGGATGGGTTAAGGATGGTGATCTCCCTTAAACTAACATCAAGCGCCTGGGCAACATTACTTAACGGCACTACCCTTTTCACCATCACCGTATCGGTGCGGGTAGAGAAATTGCAGGCCTGTGCAACGATGTTATGTTTATTAAAATAATGCATCACATAATTCATGGCGATGAAAGCCGGCACATAACCACGGGTTTCAACAGGCAGGTACTGGCGGATGCTCCAGAAATCGGTTACGCCACCTGCTTTTTCAACGGCGCGTTCCACATTGCTTTTACCACAATTATAGGAGGCAATGGCCAGCAGCCAGTCGCCAAATTCCTGGTACGCGTCTTTCAGATAGGCAGCCGCGGCATAGCTCGATTGGATAGGGTCACGGCGTTCATCAACATAGTTATCCATGTTTAAGCCATAAGTTTTTGCTGTGGTACCCATAAACTGCCAAAGACCTGTGGCCCCTACCCTTGATACTGCGTTTGGATCAAGCTTTGATTCAACAATCGACAGGAATTTTATTTCTTCGGGGATCCCCGCTTCGCGGAAAGCCTTTTCGTAAATGGGGAAGTAGTATTTGGTTAAGCCTGCAACCTGGCCCATTTCATCGCGGTTATGCATATACAGGTCGATATAAGCCTGTACATATTCATTATAATCCAACTGGATATCCTTGCGGATGGAATCTAACCGGCGCTTGTACAAACCGCCGTATGTGCTTACCGGCAACGACTGGTTAAGAACCGGTAAAATAGTGGTGTCGGCGTTTACAATATCGGGGTTGAATTTGGTTACCCGGTTTATTTGCTTAATTGACTTTGCCGAATTGGTTGTGTTTGTTTCGGCTTGTAAAACCTGGAGTGATAAGAGGCAAATGGTCAGCGTAAATAATCTCTTCATTTATTCAGGGATTTGATTAATTTATAATGCCCAAAGCATCAGCATTTTACTAAAATATCATTTTTTATTACAGATCGAGAAAATATTTGGCAAAATCTAACAGTTGCTGTTCGCCAAAGTGCTTTGTTAATAACTGTAAACCTAACGGCAAACCGTTGCTGTTATTGCCCGTAGGTATTGATATGGCCGGTACACCGGTTAATGAGGCTTGTACGGTAAAAATGTCAGAAAGATACATTACCACCGGATCTTTCTCTTCCTTACCTATGTTAAAGGCCGGTTCGGGTGCCGTAGGCACCAGTATAAAATCATACTCTTCCAGTATCTGGTTAGTTTTTTCCTGTATCAACCTGCGTACTTTTTGTGCTTTCGCGTAGTAAGCATCGTAATAACCCGCGCTCAAAACAAAAGTGCCCAGCATAATGCGGCGCTTTACCTCCTTACCAAAGCCTTCAGAACGGGAACGTTTATAAGTAGACTGTAAATCTGTAGCCAGCGGACTGCGATAGCCGTAATGCACACCATCGTACCTTGCCAGGTTTGATGACGCTTCGGCCATGGCCAGGATATAGTAGGTTGGTACCAAATAATCCAGCAGTTCAAAAGCTATTGGTGTTACAGTATGCCCCTCGGCACGCAGCTTATCAATATATTGTACAAGGTTGTCTTTTACTTCGGTATCAACGCCGGGGCTTGATATGGCTTCCTGCAGGTAAGCTATCTTCTTTTTTCCCGGCTTTTGAAGGTTAGTATATGATGCCGGAGGCGGAGTTTGTGATAATGTACTGTCATATTCATCCGGGCCTGCGAGCACTTCCAACAATAATGCAGCATCTTCTACCGATTTAGTGATAGGGCCAACCTGGTCAAACGAGGAAGCATAGGCGATAATACCATGCCTTGAAATTGTTCCGTATGTTGGCTTTAAACCTACAACACCGCAAAATGAAGCCGGCTGCCTTACCGAACCACCCGTATCCGTACCTAAAGCGGCATGGCACATCCCTGCTTGTACGGCCACAGCCGAACCGCCCGACGAACCTCCTGCAACTTTAGTTTCATCGGCATGGTTTTTTACCGGGCCAAAGTATGATGATTCGTTGGTGGCGCCCATGGCAAATTCATCGCAGTTACAGCGCCCAATGATCACCGCGTCTTCGGCCAGCAGGCGTTCAACCACGGTTGATGAAAAGATGGAAGTGAAACCGGTTAAGATTTTTGAGGAGGCACTAACCTGGTGCCCTTTATAGCAGATATTATCTTTAATGCCGACAACCATACCGGCTAATTTGCCGCCGGTGCCATTCTTTATTTTGTTGTCAACGTTTTTTGCAGCAATCAGCGCTTCATCGGCAAACACTTCATTAAAAGCGTTTAAATGAGCATTTTTTTCAATTTCAAGCAAATAGCCCTTTACAAGACCTTCAACAGTAATTTCTGCACGTTCCAACCCGCTCTTTATTTCGGTTAAAGAGGAATAAATATTAGCCATGGGGCTAAAATAAAAAACTTATCCGTTGAAATAAGAAATAAATCAACAGATAAGTTCATATACTCGATAAAAATGGCATTAAAACCTAATCCCTGTTAGGGTATTAAGCTTTTTTTTCTTCAGATGAAGAAGATGAGCCGTCGCTGTTTTGCGCGTCTTTAAATTCCTTAACGCCTTTCCCTAAGCCTCTCATTAATTCAGGTATTTTTTTACCGCCGAATAATAAAAGTATCGCAATGATGATCAGAATAATTTCTGGTGCGCCTAATCCACCCATGATTTTAAGTTTTATGTATGATTAATATTATATTATGATTTGTATTCTTCTTCTTTTTCGGTATCCAGATGGCTACCGGTAATGGTCTTATCTAAATTGATATGACTTTGGTGTTCCGGCTCAGCCGGGGTATTTACATGATAATCACTGATCGCGATTGTATTTGGAACAGTATTTTCAACAACCGGCTTTTCGTGCTCAGCTGCAGCTTCCGGAGCTTCTGAAGCTTTTTCATCTAAAAGCGGTTTTTCTTCTTCTACTTTAGGTGCAGGTTTCTTTTCCTCGTAATTATTGATCTGGTTATTGATCTCACGTTTAACATCTTCAGAGGCATCTTTAAAGTCGCGGATCCCTTTACCCAGGCTCCGTGCCAGGCCGGGCAGTTTTTCGCCGCCAAATAGCATCAATGCTGCAAAAAGTATCAGTACCATCTCGCCCGTACCAATATTTAAAAATAACAAAACTGAACTTAACATAGCATTCTGTTTAAGGATACAAATATATACAATTAAAATTTCTTATAGTTCATAACTAATTAGTTAGGCGCCAGCCAGATCTTGGGGTTAACCGGTGTTGTTCCTTTATAAATTTCAAAGTGCGCCTCCGTTTCTCCTGTCGATGGATCAGTTGCCACCGTGCCGATAGCTTGTTTGGTGCTCACTTTTTGCCCACGCGCAACAGTTACCGACCGTAAATTACTGTAAGCTGTAAAATACTCCCCATGCAATATAATTACCAAATAGGTGCCGCTCACATCACCCACTTTTACAACCGTACCATCAAATACAGCCCTTACGGTGCTGCCCTGGTTAGTACGGATATCAACACCTGTACTTTCACTCCTGATACCTTCAGGCGTGGTATAGGTACCAAAACCCTGGGTAATTATCCCGTTGGATACCGGCCATGGCAAACCACCGCGATTACCCAAAAAGTCGTTCGACAGCTTAGCGGCCTCGGGTGTGGCATTCAATACACTTGATGTACTGCGCGCGGCAGCCGGCTTAGCCGGAGCCGGTGCAACAGGCGCGGGCTTATTTTCGGCCTTTGCTTTGGCTGCGGCCAGTCTTGCAGCTTCTTCAGCCCTGCGTCTTTCTTCTTCAGCAGCCCTGCGCCTGGCCTCTTCAATTTCCCTGCGGATAGCTTCGTTAATAGCGCGGTTTGTTTTTACTATCTTAGCCTGCAGATCTTTTTGCTGTTTCTTCAGGATCCCCTCATGCTGCGACAGATCGCTTACTACTTTAACCTGGTTATTACGTTCATTACCCAGTGTTTCTTTTTCTTTTTGCTGATCCTTTAAAAGATCATTCTTTTCGTCCTTTGTCCGGTCAAGCTCATTAATTTTAACATGCAGCTCCTTCTGTGTACCTTGTATATAGGCGGCCTGCCGCTCACGGTAGGTACCAAACTGCTGTAAATATTTTAAACGCTTATAGGCCTGGTTAAAGTCTTTTGATGCAAAAAGGAACATCATTTTATTATATGCACTTTGATTGCGATATGCAAACAGGATCATAGCCGCGTATTCCTTTTTAAGCTGATCTAATTGCGACTGTAAACTACGTACGTTATTACTACTCTCTGAGATCTGGTTATCCAAAAGCCTCACTTCAGAGTTGATATTTTCTATTTTTTCCTGTCTCAGGTTTATCTGTGCCTTGAGTATGCTTAGTTGCTTTAATGAAGCCTTTTTATTGTTTAAAGTTTCATTGTAATCTTCATTTAATTGTTCAAGCTCTTTATTCAGCTGTGCTTTACGACGTTTCAGTTCGTCACTGCTTTGCGCGTGTACATTAACTGCTGCCAGTACCAATAATAAAAAGAAAACTGCTTTTAAAAACTTCATTAAATAAACATATTAATTATTTGCCAGGCTCGTACCCGTCAGGAATGCTGAACGGATAGTTTTGCTGTACTTCAAAATCGGCCTTAGTATAATGCAAATTAACTTGTATTTTTTTATCTTTTACTACTGATGCGATATCTATTTGTGCCGGCAATACCCGGTTTGTTGCTTCGATAAAGGTATTATTGGTAACCTGTAACGATTGCGCCTGGCGCTGGTTATCTAAATTGGTTTGCGTAACCTTATTATCCGGACCCAGTATCAGCTTGTAAACCAGATCATTCAGGGTGCCGCTCAAAGTTGTATTGCCATCGGTATGATCAATAGTGGCCTGCTCATTAACCAGCTCGGGCACGGCGTTGCCAATCAGCAACGACTCGAGTGTTTTATAATTAACCTCTTTGCTGGCGTAAGTATATATATAGCTAAACGGCTTTTTAATGTAAACGCTTTGCAAGCGGTTAATGATCATAATGCTGTCGGGCGTTATAACGGCGCGGGCAGCTTCAATGCCTAATACTGCTGTGATGGAAACCCAGATCCTTTTATCTTTTGCTATCCTGATATTCAGGGTAACATCATTGCTGTTATTATTGATGCTAAGCTTGGTTTTTGCCTTGCCCGCAAATGTTGTAAAATTTACCTGGTTTGCCCTTATGGCTGCCAGTTTGCCGGCAATATCACTCGTCCTTGCGGTCGAATCTGCCTTACGGGTAACCAAAACTTGTTTACGCGCTTTACAGCTTACCATTACCAGCAGGCAGCAAGCTATAAGTAAACTATTCGCTATATTTTTTTTCATTTATCTTACGATCTAAAACTGGTGACTGCTCACCAAAGCCTTTCGCCTTTTTCCAGTTAGTTACGGCAGCATCGGTATTCCCAAGGAAAAACAATATATCGCCATAATGTTCATACTTAACCCCGCTGTTGTCTTTATCATGCGTCAGGGCTTTCTCCATCCATTCTTTGGCCTGGGCATATTTTTTTTGTTTAAACAGGATCCAGGCATAAGTATCTTCAAACGATGCTGTATTAGGCTGCAGCTCATTGGAATGTGCCGACATTGCTGCCGCCTTTTCCAATTGCTCATTCCTTAACGATAAATAATACGCATAATTGTTTAAAGTGAATGCATTATCCGGATTGTAGGTTAAAGCTTTCTCATAACTCTCGTCAGAACTTTTAATATTCTTCAACTCATGATAGCAATCGCCCAATAATGAAAAACTTAACGAAAGTAGCTCCTTATCCTGAAGTTCTAATGAAGTGGCGTTTTTAAGATAACCAACCGCCTTATTGTTATCCTTTTTTTGTGCCCAGGCAACACCGACAAGATAATTCATCCAGGCCTGGTTCGGGAATAATGACAATGCGTTTTCACCATCTTTAATAGCGGCATCAAGGTCATTGTCGCCTAAATCCAGGCGCACCAGCTGTTCCTGAACATTGTACACCTGGTTATTAAGCTGGGCCGATTTTTTAAGTACCGGCTTTGCCTCTTTATATTTGGTATTCTGGATCAGCATATCGCCGTAAATAGCATAAGCCCTGGCATCGTTAGGATGGGCAACGGTCAGGATCCGACTTAATTCAAGCGCGCTGGCTTTTGCATTAGCCTCCGGAAACTTAGGAAAGTATCCGGATATAATATTAATTTTTTGATCGATGCCGATATCCGGAATGGCAAATCCCTGGGTAAGCTCATTAAAGCTGGCTTCGTTGTTCTTTTTATCGCGATAGATATCGGCCAGCGCAAAGTGCACCAAACCATTTCGCGGATCAAGCTTTTCAGCTTGCTGCAATACTTTAAGCGCCTTATCGGCAAACCCGTTCGAATTATAAACTTCGCCAAGGGCCAGGTAATAACGGATCTCCCCGGGATTAGCGGCTATCTCTTTTTCCAGTTCGGAAGTGGCCTGGTCAATTTTGCCCTGCTTTAAATAGATCTTTTGACGATTGGCTAAAAGATCATCACTCGGACCATTCAGTTTTTCAATCTCGTCATACACCTTAAGGGCATCATCGTACCTTTTCAGGATGGTGAAAGCATTGGCCTTGTCAAAATAATACGCTGATTTATCCGGGTTAAGCCTGATCAACTGGTTAAAAACATTTTCAAGCTTATCAATGGTATTGGTTTTTTCATAGCTATCGGCCAGTGCCGCCCAATACCATTCGTTATCCTTATTTATTGCTACAGCCTGCTCCAGGAGGGGTTCAGAAGCTGCAAAATCATTTTGCTGCCTTTTAAGGTTGGCCAGCTCATATAAGGAAGCATCATTTGCAGGGTCGGCCTGTAAAACGCGCTCAAACATTTCGGTAGCAAGTTTATAGTTCTCCACCGTTTTTTCGCGCAGGGCCGAAAAGAAAAGCTGCTTAACCATAGCGCTGTCCTGGTAGCTCATCACCTTACCTGCCGATGTCAGTGTTTTATTATCGCCGTTCTTTTTATGCTGAGCCTGAGAATTTAGCGGCAAGATGGCAAGAGGCAAGAATAAAGAAGCAAGAAAAGGTGCAGAAAACAGGTGTGTTTTCCGTATACTTTCTAATTTAATATTGCTTTTACCAATCTTCATTCGTCTTGTTTCCTGACTCTAATGGTCTTGACTATATTTCTTTCTTGCTTCCTGACTCTTATAGTCCTGACTCTAATTACTTCCCTGTATGCCCGTAGCCGCCTTCGCCCCTTTGGGTTTCGTTCAGTACTTCTACCTGCTCCCAGTTAACACGCTCGTGTTTGGCAACTACCATCTGGGCTATCCTGTCGCCGGTATTGACCTCAAAATCCTCTGTCGAGAAATTGATCAGCAACACCTTGATCTCACCGCGATAATCGGCATCAATGGTTCCCGGCGAATTAACAATACCAATACCATGCTTAAATGCCAGGCCGCTTCTTGGGCGGATTTGCGCTTCGAAACCCTCGGGCAATTCAATATATAAACCTGTTGGAATGAGTTTACGTTCCATTGGTTTAAGCACTACCGTTGTTTCTACATCGGCACGCAGGTCCATGCCTGCCGCATGAGCAGTTTCATAAGCCGGTAAACTATTTTTTGATTTGTTAATTATGCGGATGATCATCGTTTAAATATAGCTTTTAACTCCTTGCGTTCAAAGTAATACGCCCCGGCCGCAAATAAAAGTAAAAGCCCGTTACCAACAAAAATATTACGTTTAAATACCGTGAACGACAGAAAAACAAACAATACCGAGACAATTATATACGCGAGGTTCTTTTTTAGGTTATACGGGATGGGGTAATTTTTTTGCCCCCACAGGTACGAGAGCACCATCATGGTAGCATAGGCCACAAACGAGATCCACGCCGAAGCCATATAGCTGTATTTAGGAATGAGCAGCCAGTTTAAAATAACGGTTAATACCGCTCCTATCCCAGATATATATAAGCCATACCGGGTTTGGTCAGACAATTTATACCACACCGAAAGATTCATATAAATACCAAGGCTCAGATAACCGAACAATAAAGGCGGTACAACGCCAAGGCCCTGCCAAAACGGATTGTAAACTATATGATGTTTCACCTCATGCGTTTCTTTTCCTACTATAACAGTAGCCAGTATATCAACATTGGCAATGAGTGCTACACATATAACGGCCACCATAATTACAAAGTAGGTCATGATGCGGGCATAAGTTTCGCCCGAGTTTTTGTTTTTTGCATGGCTGAAGAAAAACGGTTCGGCGCCTAACCTGAAGGCCTGCACGAAAATACTCAGGAATAATGCAATCTTGGCGCAGGTGCCATAAATGCCCACATGCGTATCGGCAATACTTTGGGGCAGCATTTGCTTCAGCATCACTTTATCCAATGACTCATTAATGATGAACGATATATTGGCTATCAATATAGGCCAGCTGTATGCAAACATTTCGCTTAACATGGCACCGTCAAACTTCAGCTTCATTTGCAATATCTCGGGCAATAGCAATAATATGGTAAGCCCGCTTGCTATTGCGTTAGCTAAAAATACATATCCTACCCAATTGGGCCTGTACCAACCTGCCATCCACGCTCCGGATGGCAAATGGTGATTTATTATAAACGGAACGCCGAACAGAAAAAACAAATTGAGCATCAATACAAGGCCGATGTTTGAGCATTTGATAATGGCGTATTTTATGGGGCGGCCTTCTGCCCTGATACGGGCAAAAGGGATTACGCAAAAAGCATCAAGCACTAAAATTACAAGGAAGCACTTTACGTAAAAAGTATAGTCGGCATGATCTTTAGTGACGCCGGCCTGCATGTAATTGACAATAGGATTTAAAAATAGCACACAAAAAACCAGGAATATTACTGATACCATTATAACAACACCAAACGCGTTATTATAAACCTGCTGTTTGTTATCCGACCGTTTTTGCAGGTACCTGAAATAGGTAGTTTCCATACCAAAAGCCAAAATGGCGTTAATGATAGAAGCACTTCCATATACCGATGTAAAAACGCCATTAGCACTTACCGGCAGGGTACGCGTATAAATTGGCGTTAAAACAAAGTAGATCATCCGGGAAATGATAGTACTCAGACCATATATAGCAGTTTGCCCGGCGAATTTTTTTATAGTAGACAATGGAGATATTCGATTTAATGAGTTTGTGTTTAATTACAAACGCCTTTTAACAACCTCAAAATTACGATAGTTTTTCAATTCGCCTTCATGGCTTTCAACGGCATTTACCTCTGCATCCTGAGGGCCCTCGTTACACCATTCAAGAAACATATCAAGAAATGTGTCATCAGCCTCGGCTTCGATATACACATCACCGTTGGGCTCATTCAATACAAAACCGCGTACACCAAGCTGATCGGCAACCGCTTTGGTTGATTTACGGTAAAAAACACCCTGCACTTTGCCTTTAACTGTAATATTGAGATGTTTGATCATTAGATTTGACAGGTATTAAATTAAGAGCTGAAAGCGGAATGCGCAAAGCTTGAAGCGAACAACCCTACTGGTGCAAAGGTAACTTTTTTCCGGCTAAGCAACCCGTTTTACTTAACAAGCGTAATTACTACAAAACGCATTACATTTTATTTTGATTGATATAACTCTAAAAATCTATTTTATGAAAAAAATTATTTTTTCTGCCCTGATTATTGCCCTTACAACCTTTTCGGCATTTGCTATTTTTGGCAACTGGAAAGTGAAAGGCGATGAAGCCCAGGTAACTTTTGAAGGCCACAGGGTAAGCGGTTCATTCAGCGGTTTAAAAGCCGATATAACATTTGATAAAGACCATCCCGAAGCGGCCAAAATATCGGCAACCATTGATGTAACTACAGCAGCCACGGGCTTTTTTATTAAAACCAGCCACGTAAAATCGGCCCTGGGCGCCGACGATTATCCAACCATCAGGTTCGAATCAACCTCGGTGTCAAAAAGCGGTAACGGTTACGTAGCCAGCGGAAAGCTAACAATGAAAGGCAAAACCAACCCCGAATCGATCCATTTTACATTTGATGAAAAAGGCAGTGAGGGTGTATTTAAAGGCGACTTTAAAGTACAACCTCCCAAATATGGTATCGACAGAAGCGGCACACCGCCCGAGGTTACAATTCATTTGACAGTGCCGGTAAGTAAAGGATGATATCTGCACGAATCCCTGTATAGCTTACTTATAATTTAATCGAATTACACGAATGTTTCCTTTACGTTATTCGTGTAATTCGATCTGATTCGTGAAAATTAGTGTCAATTTATATCAGTTTCTTTACTTTGGTTTCGGGGGTGATCTTAAACCCATCAAGGCCGCTAATCAGGTTCAGGCCCGGGGTTTTGCCTGCTTCAAGCGTCCCTTTTTCATCGTCGATACCCAGGTATCCGGCACCATTACGGGTACCCCATTCAACCAGACGCGGCAAGCCTATAGAAGGGAACTTTTGCTGAATAGCACGCATCTCGCTCAGTAAGCATAATTTGCTGTTTGATGCAAGGCTATCGGTACCAAGGGTAATATTAAAACCCTGGTCAACAAAAAGATCAATTTTAGGTAAACGCCCTTCAATATAAAGGTTTGCATTAGGGCAAAAACACCAGTTTATCTTTCTGTCAAACCGTTTGATGAAGTAAATATCCTTCAAGTTGGTACAGGTATTATGTACCAGCAAAACCTTTTGCTTGTTAGAGAGCAGCGGGATAATAGATTGTACCGAGTTACGGGCCTGCGGTTTGAAATAGGATATATCCATACCAAAATGCTCATACAACTCTAAAAAAGCACCAAGTTTATACCGGTAAAATTTGTTCTCATCCTCACACTCCTGGTTATGGATACTGAGCAGGTTCTCATCGTTGGCATCGCTGTGCTTTTTAATCAGCTTAAATAGCTCTTTTGATACCGAATACGGTGCATGCGGGGTTATAGAACACGAGCCGGGCTTAAATTCACTAAGCAGGGCCAGCGCTTTTTCAAAAACTTCAGCAGCCTTTTCGGGCAAAAAACCGAAAGTTTCAACAAAGGTATGATAGTATAATTTGCTTTGTTTTTTCATCGCAACACTATTATTAGTGTTGGAGATATCACCAACGGCTACAATACCGTTATCATACATTTCCTGATCGGCCTTAGCTATGGCATCAAGAACCTCCTGCTGATCGGTATTGCGTAAGGATTGAACGTCTTTTATAAAATTTACCAGGCCGCCTTTGGGCTTTACTTTATCTTTTAAATGAGAAAGTTCGGTATGGCAATGCGTATTGATAAATCCCGGGCAAATAACACCGCTTACCTGCTGTATTTGCCCGCCAGGGGACTTGGTATTATCGGTAACAGCTATGATCTTCCCCTGATCATCAACAGTAACTATTCCATTTTTAATCGGATCGGCATAAACAGGAAAAACGTAATCGGCTCTAAAACTTTTCATTAAAATTTAAACTTAGTATCGTAACACATAACGTTTTTCAAAACAATCTGTCCTGCAAAATAAGTACAATTAACTTTTAGTTATTGTTTTTTATTAGCCAAAAAGAATGACTTTAAAAAAAGATAGATTTTTTTAAATTTAAGTACTTTTGCACTGTGAACAATACAAAAGATAAAATTGACATCCGTAGCCTGAGCCTGAATGCTTTACAGGAGCATTTCATCCGTATGGATGAAAAAGGCTTCAGGGCAAAACAGGTGTATGAATGGCTTTGGAAAAAATCTTGCTTTTCTTTCAACGAGATGAGCAATATTTCAAAAGAACTCCGTGCTAAACTGGATGCAAATTTTGTAATTAATAATGTAAAAATTAATTCTTCACAGGTTAGTGCTGATAAAACTATAAAAAATTCTTTTATTTTACACGATAACCACTTAATTGAGGGCGTTTTAATTCCAACTCCCGGCCGTATGACAGCCTGTGTATCATCGCAGGTGGGTTGCAGCCTTACCTGTAAATTTTGTGCCACCGGTTATATGGAGCGCAAAAGAAACCTCAACCCCGACGAAATTTACGACCAGGTAGTTTTAATTGATCAGCAGGCCCGCGAAAACTATAATCAGCCTTTATCAAACATTGTTTACATGGGCATGGGCGAACCATTGCTTAACTATGCCAACATGATGAAGTCGATAGAGCGCATTACCTCCGAGGATGGGCTTAATATGGCTGCCAAACGCATTACTGTATCAACAGCCGGCATTGCCAAAATGATCAAAAAACTGGGCGACGACCAGGTAAAATTTAATCTTGCCCTTTCCCTGCACGCGGCAAACGACGAAAAGCGTAATACCATTATGCCCATTAACGAGCAAAACTCGTTAAAAGCCCTGGCCGAGGCATTAAAATACTACTACGCCAAAACCAAAAACCCGGTAACCTACGAGTACATTATTTTTGATGGTGTGAACGATGGTATCCAGGACGCTATGGAGCTGGCTAAATTTTGCAAACACCTGCCCTGCAAGGTCAACATCATTGAATACAATCCTATTGCTTTTGCCAGCTACATCAACGCCGGCGAGGATAAAGTTGAAGCATTTGCCGATTACCTCACCAAACAAGGTATTAACACGCACCTCCGCCGCAGCCGCGGCAAGGATATTGACGCTGCCTGCGGTCAGCTTGCCATTAAAGAAAAAGATAAACTGGCCGAAGTTTAAAAAATCCGTATTAAATTGAGGGCATGAAATTACTGCGTGCCTACCTTTCAGATTTTGCCGCCCTGCTGTTCCCGGAACTTTGCCCGGCCTGCCAGGCAAGCTTGGTAGCAGGTGAGCATATCATTTGCAGCGATTGCCGCTTTAATTTACCGTTCACCAATTTTCATCAGCAGCCTGCTAATATTGTAGCCCAGCAATTTTGGGGTAAAATTAATATTGAAGCCGCCTACGCGCTCTATTATTTTCATAAAGGAGGAAAGATCCAAAACCTGATGCACCATTTTAAATACAAAGGCATGCACCAGATCGGTAATCTGCTTGGAGCCATAGCGGGGGCACAGCTGGCCGCAAATGATATTTTTAATACGGCAGATGTAATTATTCCGGTGCCGCTCCATAAACGCCGCCAGCGCGAACGTGGCTATAACCAAAGCGCCTGCTTTGCCCATGGCCTTGCCGAAAAATTAAACGCGGTAGTTGATGAGCACAGCCTTGTACGTACGGTGGCCACTAAAACGCAAACCCAACGGTCGCGCTTTGCCCGGTTTGAGAATATGCAGCATGTATTCGCGGTTAAAGATCCGGCTGCACTTGAAGGCAAACATGTATTGCTGGTTGATGATATAGTAACTACCGGCTCAACGCTTGAAGCCTGCGGCGCGGAGTTATTGAAAGTTCCCGGTTTGAAGTTGAGTATAGCGGCCATAGCTTATGCGGTGTAGGGCCATAATCGAGTAGGATACTAATCATGTCATTGTTGAGAAGCAACATGGGAATGAGCCAGGGGTTCGACATGGCAATCGCATACTATATAGAGCGGTCACGCTTCCGTGCGATTGCCGCACTATCGCTTATAATGACATCTGTTTTAGTACGGGGATTTAAACAAACTCACCTCTAATCTCCAGTCTCTAATCACTAACCCCTACTGCTGCTGGTACCTGCTTAGTTTATCATAAAGCACCCTCGGGTCAAAGGGTTTAAGGATGTAGTCATTCATTCCGGCATCGTTAATCTCGCCCATTTGGTTGCTGAGCATAGAGGCCGTAAGGGCAATGATAGGTAACTGCTGAAAATAAGTTTCTGTTTTAGCGCGGATAATGCCTGTAGCTTCCAAACCGCCCATTTCGGGCATGTGGATATCCATCAGCACTACGTTGTAGTTACGGTTGGTTTCAACCTTTTCAATAGCTTCAATGCCGTTTTCGGCAAAATCAGCACTGGCACCCCATTTCTTTAATATCTTATTAATGAGCAGGCGGTTAATCTGGTTGTCATCAACTACTAAAACATTTATTTTAAGTCCTTCTTCCACGTTATTACTATTTCTGTTTGACTGGTAATCTCCTTTTTTAAAACCTATGGTAAACCAAAATGTTGATCCCTGTCCAGGTACGCTGTCAACATTTATGCGCGAGTCATGCAGTTCAATTAACCGCTTGCTGATAGCGAGGCCAAGGCCGGTACCTCCAAACTTGCGTGTAGTATCCAGTTCGGCCTGCTTAAACTGCTCAAATATAGTCCCCAGTTTATTTGCAGCAATGCCTATGCCGGTATCAATTACTGCAAACCTGATGCGCACATCCTGTTCTGATTGCTGTATTACTTTCAGATCGATGGTAACTCCGCCTTTTTCGGTAAATTTAATGGCATTACCAACAAGGTTTAGTAATATCTGGATCAGCCGGGTGCGGTCGCCCAAAATCACCTTGGGTATGGCCTCATCAATGCTTTTGCTAATATATATATTTTTTTCGGCGGCTTTATACTGCATGGAGCTTGTTATGCTTTGAACAAGTTCGGTTAAATCAACCCGCTCCTTCTCCAGCTCAACATTCCCGGTTTCGATCTTGGCAAAATCAAGCACATCATTGATCAGTGTCATCAGGTTTTCGGCCGAGAATTTCAGAATATTAAGGTTTTCCTTTTGCCCATCAAGCGGATCATCCTCCAGTAACAAATGCGACATACCAATTACGGCATTCAGCGGCGTACGGATCTCGTGGCTCATTACCGATATGAACATATCTTTGGCGCGGCTCAGCTGTATAGCTTCCTCGCGGGCATTGATCAGTTCAATTTCAGCCTTCTTTTTAGCTGTTATGTCAATGATAACCTCAATATATTTATCAACCTCGCCTTTGCTGTTAATGATCACCGAGTTGATCACCGAGATCCACAACGGCTGCCTGTCTTTCCGGTAAACCAGCAGGTCAACCTCAAATGATTGTTTATTGCGGGATAACTCGCGTGCCTTTTGGATAATAGATACGTCAGTAAGTTCCCCTTTCAGCACATCACCAAGATGGTTGTCTTTTACATCAAGCAAAGTATAGCCGGTTATTTGCTCAAAGGCTTTATTGACCCACTCAACCTTACCATCGCTGTTATTAATTACCACGCCACTGGCAGTACTGCTGGCCACTAACGAAAGCATGGTTACCTGTTCTTCGGTTTTCTTACGTTCGGTGATGTCAACCATGACAGCTATCTGCCTTTCAACACTACCTGTTTCATTAAATAAAGGGCTATTTGACAGAAAGATCCAGATTGGGGTTTTGTCCTTTTTATAAACTTTTATTTCAACTTCATATCCCCGTTTTTCCTCTACAGCTTTCACTGCCGCGTTAAACACATTAAGGTCGGTATCTTCGCCAACCAGCATAGTGCCAAACATTTTACCACGCATTTCGTCAAGCGTATAACCTGTTATACTCTCCAGGGCTTCATTCATCCAGACCACCTCGCCCGTATTACTGCGGATCAGGATACCGCTTGGCGATTTGCGGGCCGCGAAGGACAGGATCTCCAGGTCCTGCTCAATCTTTTTACGCTGGGTTATATCAATAATAACCCTGATAAATTTATCTGTTTGCCCGGCGCTGTCGCGGATCACCGAGTTAAATACCGAGATCCAAACCGGTTCACCATCTTTTTTATCTATCAGCAGGTCAACCTCGTAGGATACCTGGTTGCGGATGGCTTCATCCAGCCGTTTTACAGCTTCGGCATCTAGCGGTACGCCTTTAAGCACATCGCGCAAACGCCGGTTTTCCACATCGGCCTGGCCGTAACCTGTTATCTGCTCAAAAGCTTCATTGGTCCATATTACCTCATCGGCCGCGTTGCTGATCACTACACCACTGGTAACTTTACTTGCAACCAATGATAGTAATGCCAGTTCATTGGCCACCTTTTTCTGATAGCTGATATCACGCCCGCTGGCAAACCACTTATCGTTTTTAAAAGTTACCGACCAGCTAATGCATTTAATATCGCCCGATGGTGTTATAATATTTGCTTCTATTTCAAAATGGCGTTGCTGCCTGCTCAACCCTTTTTTTAGGACCGACAGCGATTTTGCCTGTTCTTCTTCGAGGAAAAAACTCCAGATGGGTTTACCGATAACCTCAGTAGCTAAATAACCCAAAACCGGTTTGGCAGAGCGGTTAATTTGCTCGATGTTAAAATCCCTGTCCATGATACAATGAATATCGGGCGAGCTGTCAAAAAGATCATGAAATTCCTGGTGGCTTTTCAAATTTCGCTCCAGTTCAAGCTTCTGTTTCCGGAGCAGCAGGTGCGACATGACCTCATCGGCCAGCGTACGGAGCGCATCACGCTGTTCGGCTGTGAGCTTACGCGGCTTTGTATCAATCACGCATAATGAGCCAAGCCTGTGGCCGTCCGGATCAATCAATGGGGCGCCGGCATAAAAGCGTACGCCCATTTCATTGGCTATGGGGTTATCCTTAAATTCCTCGTCCTCTTTAGAATCGGTTATTTCAAGAAGCGCCTCGGATTGGATGGTGCGGTTGCAAAAAGCGTCGGCGCGGGGTGTTTCCTCCACGTCGACGCCGTATGTTGATTTAAACCATTGCCTTTCGGCATCAAGCAGCGATATCAGCGCTGCCGGCACCTGGCATATGTAGGAGGCTAAACGCGTAATAGCGTCGTACTCCTTTTCGGGCATGGTATCCAAAACATTGTATGATTTAAGCGCTGCTAAGCGCTTATCTTCTATGCTTGATGGATCTTCCTGCCTTAGTGTCATTTTTTACTCTGAGTCCTTATCTCTGTACAACGGGAAGTCGTACATTAACTTGTGAACCCTTTTACGGATTTTCTTGATAGAATGTTCATTTTCAGGATCAGAAATTACAGCATCTATCAATTCAACAATATGCTCCATATGTTTTTCCTTCATCCCGCGGGTAGTGATAGCCGCAGTGCCTACACGGATGCCTGAAGTTACAAATGGCGATTTATCATCATATGGCACCATGTTTTTATTCACGGTGATATCGGCAGTTACCAAAGCATTTTCGGCAGCTTTACCTGTAATATTTTTATTACGAAGATCGATCAGCATTAAGTGGTTATCCGTACCGCCAGATATGATCTGGTAACCCAGTTTCACAAATGCTTCGGCCATAGCGTCGGCATTCTTCTTAACCTGCACAATGTATTTCATGTAGTTTTCGCTCAAAGCCTCACCAAAAGCAACTGCTTTAGCGGCAATGATATGCTCCAACGGACCACCCTGTGTACCAGGGAATACGGCCATATCCAATAATGACGACATCATCCTGATTTCGCCTTTAGGGGTTTTGATACCAAATGGGTTTTCAAAATCCTTACCCATCATAATTAAACCACCACGCGGACCACGTAAAGTTTTGTGGGTAGTAGTAGTAACAATATGGCAATGCGGAAGCGGATCGGTCAATAAACCGCGGGCAATTAAACCTGCAGGGTGCGAGATATCGGCCAATACCAGCGCACCAACTTCATCAGCTACCTTACGGATAAACTCATAATCCCAATCGCGTGAGTAAGCCGACGCGCCTGCAATGATCAGTTTCGGTTTTTCGCGCAGGGCTACCTCTTTAAGCTGGTCATAATCAACCAGGCCGGTTTCTTTTTTAACCCCATAAAAATGAGGTTCATACAATTTGCCCGAAAAGTTAACAGGCGAACCGTGTGTTAAGTGACCACCATGTGAAAGGTCAAAACCTAATATTTTATCGCCCGGCTGCAATACAGCAAGCATAACTGCCGCGTTTGCCTGTGCACCAGAATGTGGTTGTACGTTAACCCACTCGGCGTTAAACAATTGCTTGGCGCGTTCAATAGCTATGGTTTCAATTTCGTCAACCACCTGGCAGCCGCCGTAATAGCGTTTGCCCGGTAAACCTTCGGCATACTTGTTGGTTGCAACAGAACCTGCAGCTTCCATAACCTGCCTGCTTACAAAATTCTCAGATGCTATAAGCTCAATGCCTTCTTCCTGGCGTTGCTGTTCTTCATCCAATAGCTTAAATATCAGTTTGTCTCTTTTCATTGTGTGTTTTTAACGGCGCTAAGTTACGCAATTGATATAGATTTGAGATGTGAGATGTGAGATTTGAGATAAGAGTAATGTTAGATTTTACGTGGCTTAAAATAAACGCAATATTATTTGCCGCCCAGGTGTTTACAGCGAATAAATCGTCAGACCTAAACGCATAATTATTCTTTGAATCTCAAACAACTTCACCTATTGAGAAATCTGGATTTTATTTTTTCCATCACTTTATCATGTGCAATGCCCTCACCCCGATCAAGTTGTTCTTCGGCTTTTTGAATAGCCTGCTTAATTCCTTTTGGAACATCAGTCCAAAAATCAGCCTCCGATAAACTAACCGATGGCCTCCTCTTTTTTAAAACACTTGGCTGTCTCAAATCTAATGTCTCATATCTCTTTTGGCGAAATCCAAAAGTTATTATAACCCAATCCAATCTGGATATCTATCAGCTCCTGTTGCAACATTTCAAGCACCGCCAAAAAGTTATATACAAAATGAACTTTGTTTTCAGATTCTTTGGCGATTGCTTTAAAATCGAGCATTTTATTGATCTTGAGCAGATCGGCAACCGCCTTCTTTTGTTTTTCGATGGTGTAGGGATACTGTACTACCGTGTGTTTCACCTCTTCGCTGCGCCTGGTGAAATTGCGGATCATCCGCTCATAAACAACCATAAGGCGGTAAAGGGTTAATTCGGATAACTCTTCGCCGGGGACGGCTACTTTTTCAACTTGTTCGAGGTCATGTTTGATATTGCCGCGCTTTTCCTGTTTAAATCGCTCATCTTCCATAGGCCTGATCTCTTCACACACCTCTTTAAACTTTTTATACTCGATGAGTTTCCTGATCAGGTTTTCTTTGGTGTCCGGGTCATCGCCGGCCTCTTCGGTGCCATAACGCGGCAACAGCATTTTGGCCTTAATCCGCATAAGTGTTGCTGCCACGAAAATAAATTCGCTGGCAATTTCCATATTGAGGCTTGACATCTGGTGCAGGAAGTGCAAAAAATCATCGGCAATTTTGGCTATCGGGATATCGTGGATATCCAGCTCATCACGCTCAATGAAAAACAGCAGCAGGTCAAACGGGCCTTCAAACTGGGGTAACCTAATGGCAAAACTATCGTCGGTCATAAAATCCGGTCAAAAATAAACATTTCGGCCGGATTCATCGCAGTAAGAATTAAGCTGCAAAGCACAGACTTTCAGGTTTAAAAACAAACAATCCACTGCTTCTGTTGATCATCATAATATGCCTTAACCAAACTGTCTTGTTTGGCATATCCTGTTTGTTAAGTAATTTAATATCTTTATATACCCTGAATGTAACAATAAATAGTTTATTTTGCAGGTTAAATATCCTTACGAATGTCAATGCAGGTACCGGCCGGGAATTTATTACAAAAAATAAATTATCCATCTGATTTAAAGCTACTTAATGAAACAGAGCTTGAACAGGTATGCAAGGAACTACGCCAGTATATTATTGACGTAGTATCAGTTAATGGCGGGCATTTTGCCGCCAGCCTGGGTGTGGTTGAACTTACTGTAGCGCTACAATACGTTCTTAATACGCCATACGATCAGTTAGTTTGGGATGTTGGGCACCAGGCATACGGCCACAAAATACTTACCGGCCGCCGTGATGAGTTTCACACCAATCGCATTCATGGTGGCATCAGCGGCTTCCCAAAACGTTCGGAAAGCATATATGATACTTTTGGTGTAGGCCATTCATCAACTTCTATATCTGCCGCATTGGGCATGGCTGTTGCCTCTCATTATAAAGGCGAAACAGACAGGCAGCATGTAGCCGTAATTGGCGACGGCTCGATGACCGCAGGGATGGCCTTTGAAGCACTTAACCATGCCGGCATTGAAAACTCCAATCTGCTGGTGATTTTGAATGACAATAACATGGCCATCGATCCTAATGTTGGTGCATTGAAAGAATACCTGACCGACATAACCACGTCAAAGCCATACAACCGCTTCAGGGACGATATTGCCCACGTGTTGGCCAAGCTATCATCCATTGGCCCGGATGCCTTTAAAGTAGCCCAAAAACTCGAAAAAAGCATTAAAGGTACCCTGCTTAAACGCAGCAACTTTTTTGAAGCGCTTAAGTTCCGTTATTTTGGCCCTATTGACGGGCATGATGTTAATCATCTGATAAAAGTTTTAAAGGACCTGCGCGATATTCCGGGACCTAAATTACTGCACTGTATCACGGTGAAAGGTAAAGGCTATGCCCTTGCCGAAAAAGACCAGACCAAGTGGCATGCTCCGGGCTTGTTTGACAAGATCACCGGCGAAATCAAAAAAACTAAATACGACAAGCCTCAGCCTCCTAAATACCAGGATGTGTTTGGGCATAGTATCATTGAACTGGCCGAGCAAAACCCTAAGATCATGGGTATTACGCCGGCGATGCCATCAGGTTGTTCATTAAACCTGATGATGAAGGCCATGCCTAACCGTGCGTTTGACGTAGGTATTGCCGAGCAGCATGCGGTAACTTTCTCTGCCGGTTTAGCTACCCAGGGGCTCGTTCCGTTCTGCAACATTTACTCCAGCTTTATGCAGCGGGCTTATGACCAGGTGATCCATGACGTAGCCATACAAAAGCTCAATGTAGTATTTTGTCTTGACCGCGCCGGATTTGCAGGGGCTGATGGCGCTACCCACCATGGCGCTTATGACATGGCCTACATGCGCTGTATCCCCAATATGGTGGTATCTGCCCCCATGAACGAGGAAGAACTGCGCAACCTGATGTTTACTGCCCAGCAGGAAAACATGGGGCCATTCGTGATCAGGTATCCACGTGGTAATGGAGTTATGGTTGACTGGCAGCGTCCGTTCAAAGCCATCCCCGTAGGCAAAGGCCGTAAGGTTTGTGATGGCGATGATGTGGCTATCCTGTCTATTGGCGCTATCGGCAACGAGGTGATTAAAGCCACTGCCGAACTCAATGCCGAAGGTTATAACCCGGCCCATTATGATCTCCGCTTTGTAAAACCGCTTGATGAAGCTTTATTACATGACGTATTCAAAAACTTTAATAAAGTAATTACCGTTGAAGACGGCTGCGTTGAAGGCGGCATGGGTAGCGCGGTACTTGAATTTATGGCCGATAATGGCTATACCAATATCCAGGTTAAACGCCTGGGTATCCCTGACAAGTTTATTGAACATGGCGACCAGCCCGAACTATGGGCCGACTGTGGCTTTGATGCCAACGGTATAGCCAGGCAAGTACGTAACATGACTGAGAAACGCAATGTGAATACGATAGCGTCGTAATGCAAAATTGTTATTACGTACAAAACATAAAAAGCGACTGATGGTCGCTTTTTATGTTTTGTTAAAATTCTTTAATCATGCAGGGCTCAATTTAATGAACTTTATAGCTCGCCAAATCATTATATATAGCACGGAATGAACTGCGGATACCAAAGGTTAACATCGATGTTTTATCATTGAACTGGTTGTTCTTATCACGGCGTACCAGGCCGCCAAGCTCAAACCTTAGGTTATACTTGGGGTTAATCAAATAGGCTACTTTTCCCTCCAGGTAAACCATATTGGTGGTTAGGCCCTGCCCGGTGTAATTGCCATATACCCTTGCCGGGTCACGATAACCCTGAAAGGGGTCCTTACCATAGTTCAGGCCATTGATATCAAGCCCGTAATGCCCATAGTCAAGCTCCCCTGAAAAATCAAACCTTTTATATGAATAGTTAAGCAGTCCAACTACCTCGCGGAAATTGGCGCCCCAGGGATGTCCTATCGGCTCGCCATTTTCAGTGTAATTGATTACCGAAGAACGCTCTGAATAGGTATATGGTTTAACATTATTTGTCTCGAGCAAATAGTTTAAGCCTTTAACATTAAACAGGTCAGCCCCCCTTACACCCAATTGAAATCCGTATTTATTGCGCGAGCTACCTTTACTTGAAAAGAAGCTTGAAGACTCAAACTCGTCAAGCGAAAACTGGCCATAAGCCGTGATGCCATCAGTTAGCTTATATTTAGCTGTAAATCCTATCAAAGCATTATCGGGGGAGCCATTTGAAGCTTCAACAGGCCTTAAAAATATCACCGGGTTGATGTAAGTAAAATCAAACCCGCGTTTATGGCCTAAATCATCCTTAGCAGCCCATATCACCGCGTCAAAGAAACCGAGTGATAACCGGTTAGATACGTTCCAGTCTAAATAGTGAAATACACCAAATTTTTTCCTGTCCCCGTTATCTACTTTTACCGAAAGCGGGTCATTAAAATAAGTCCACATGGCCATATAACGCACATTGCCCAGCGTTGCCGTTAACTTGAAAAATGGGTAGGGCGATGCATAATCAGATAATAATAATGACCGGTAGCCATCGCCAACAAAGGTTTTATCGCGCCCCGCGCTGATGTTCAAAAATTTTATCGGTGTATACGAAACGTTAGCCGTGATATATGACCAGCGGTATTCATTGCCGTAAATACCGGCGTAGGCCTGCCCGGGGGCTATGCCAACCTGGTTAACGTAGGTTTGTAAATAATTAGGTAATACCGCGCGGTTTTCATATCCGGCCACATTATACGAAAAGTTTTTTCCGAAGGTACCGCCCAACTGGATCCCAAGGGTACCAAAATTGGTGTTCTTTTTGCCGGAGAAATCACGACTCAGATTGAAGTCGGGCAACAGATCGGCATAGAAGGTGGAGTTGCTGCTTTTAACATCAATCTGATGTTCATTAAAAAAACGCCCTTTAATATCGTTTAAGTTCATCAATGAGTCATAGTGAACTTTCAAAAGTGAGTCATCAACCATAAATGGTTTTAATGAACTGTGTACCCTTGTTTTGGTGGAATAAACATCCTCATTTAGTTTCTGATAAAACTGGTAGTTATAAGGTTGATATATTGACTGGGCCTTCGCAAACCCGCTTATCAAAAGCAGTAAAATAATGCTTGTAAATATTCTCTTCATATAATGGTTTATATGGTTTTATACTTGGTTATTCAAAATAATTAGGCGTGCTAAACCCACCTTTTTTCAGATATTCATCTTTTTTTACCAGTTGCAGATCTGCCAGTACCATATCCGTCACCAATGCCTGCAAATCATATTTTGGTTTCCAGCCGAGCTTGTTATAAGCTTTGGCAGCATCTCCAATTAACAGATCAACCTCTGTCGGCCTGAAATACCTGGGGTCAACTTTTACAACAGTTTGCCCAAACCTCAAAGCCTCCAGGTTCAATCCAAGCGCGATGGCCTTTTCCTCATCAATATCAATGATCACCCCACGCTCGTTCTCGTCCTTTCCGCTAAATTCAACTTCGATACCCAACTCCATGAAAGCCATCCTGATAAAATCACGAACGGTGGTTGTTACACCGGTTGCTATTACAAAGTCTTCGGCAGTTTCCTGCTGCAGCATCAGCCACATCGCCTCTATATAATCTTTGGCATGCCCCCAATCGCGCTGTGCCGAAAGGTTGCCTACATACAAACAGTTTTGCGAGCCAAGGGCTATTTTTGATGCTGCCCGGGTAATTTTCCGGGTAACGAAAGTTTCGCCTCTTACCGGGCTTTCATGGTTAAACAAAATCCCGTTGCAGGCATACATACCATAGGCTTCGCGATAATTAACTACAATCCAGTAGCCATATAGTTTTGCCACCGCGTAAGGTGAGCGTGGATAAAAGGGCGTGGTTTCACTTTGCGGCACAGCCTGTACCAAGCCATACAGCTCGGATGTGGAAGCCTGGTAGATACGTGTTTTTTTGGTGAGATCAAGAAGCCTTACTGCTTCAAGAATACGGAGTACACCAACACCATCAGCATTGGCGGTATATTCGGGGGTTTCAAAGCTCACTTTTACATGGCTTTGTGCTGCAAGGTTATAAATTTCATCGGGCTGAACTTCCTGGATTAGCCTGATCAGATTTGTTGAATCGGTGAGGTCGCCATAATGCAGACTGAATTTAACACCCGACTCATGCGGGTCATGGTATAAATGATCTATCCTGTCGGTATTTAATAAGGATGAGCGGCGTTTAACCCCATGTACCTCGTAGCCCTTCTTCAGCAAAAACTCTGCTAAATAAGCGCCATCCTGACCCGTTATGCCTGTTATTAAAGCCTTTTTCATTAATTATGACCGTAGATATATTAGGTAGTACAATAATATCCAATTTTATTGTAATTACTCCTATAACGCTCAATTATAGGTTTAGGCAAGGCGTTATACTACAGTTTAAAGAAAAAATATCCGGCCTAAAAAGTTTTACAAAAGATTAAATTCCGGCAACGGTATCTTCCAGTTCCCGGTACCAATCTGCTCCGTATTTACGGATGAGCGGATCTTTCAAAAATTCGTGAACGCGTAC
This sequence comes from Mucilaginibacter rubeus, assembly GCF_014643835.1. Lineage (GTDB taxonomy): Bacteria > Bacteroidota > Bacteroidia > Sphingobacteriales > Sphingobacteriaceae > Mucilaginibacter > Mucilaginibacter rubeus. The sequence continues at coordinate 632,772 of NZ_BMKD01000004.1, forward strand.
TTTCAACTCATCCCCAAATGAACATGCAGGGCTGCAGATACTCCAACGGTCATAGTTTAAAACATCAAACTCGGGATAAGATGTTATGCGGATAGGATATAAATGACACGATATGGGTTTTTTCCAATTAACGGCACCTTCTTCATACGCTTTTTCAATACCGCATTTAGTAATGCCGTTTTCCCATATTACATAGGCGCATTCTTTGTTGGTATCAACACAGGGCGTAGTATAATCCCCTTCAAAATCGGTAACGTAAACCCCTTCCTTTTCAATGGTTTTGATCCCTTTCGCGGTAAGGTAAGGCTTTACTTTAGGATAGATCTCTTTCAGAATATCGAGTTCATCGGCATTAAGCGGTGCGCCCGAGTCACCTTCAAGGCAGCAGGCACCCTTGCATTTATTTAAATTACATACAAAATTCTCTTTTACTACATCCTCGTGCAGTAATACATTGCCAACCTCAATCATTATCTTTTTTTAAATCAATCTTTTATAGGGTTCAAAGGATATTTAAGTCCTGCAGCCGATTTCAGGTCCATTGTTACGCTGCCTATCAGCACTTCAACGTGGGCCTTTACCGGGATCCTGTTCTTATCGTTGGTAACCCAAAGGTACAACTTGCTGTTTTTCCGGAAAATGCGCCCCGGAATAATTGCCGGGCTAAATTTAAGACAATTAAACTTACCAAGCGAACACTCAACCGTTTCAGTGCCAACATAGGTTATTTGCATACTGTGAAACCCGTCTTCCAGGAAATATTGCAGATCAAAGGTATCGCCCTGGTGCAGCTTTGAAACATCAATGGCCCGCGCAAAATAATAAGCCGATACAAAATCAAAGGATTCACCTTTATACCCGAATGTTCCTTTATTTGCCGTTACCTTCTTGTCTTTCTGATCGAACGTAACATTGTCGGTATGCCTGTACTTACCTTCGCGCCTGTTTTCTGTATAAAAATAGGGCATCAACGTTGTTTGATCTACATATGATTCATAACGGTTACGTACCTTGTAAAACAGGTCGAAAGAGCCGGCGGTTTTGCCTTCGGCCACGAGATGAAATGTAGGGCGGTCATTATATTTCTTATCGCTGGCTTCTACCTTTATGGTAGCTTCGGCAGCAGTAAAAAAACCGTATTTCATCTTGTAGTCCAGTTGTTCACCTGCTTTAAAGATCGACTCATTGATCTTTTTCAGTTCCTGGGCAAATCCGCCCTTGCAGCAGGCTATAAAAAGCAGTACAGTAAAAAAATATTTATTTATCAGCAGTTTCTTCATTGATTAATAGCCCTTTTTAGCCAGGCTTGTGATATGACAACTGCTATTATAAATGGTTTAAACTTGTTTTTATTGCGCACTGCCGCTTAAATACTTAATCCTTACGCTTATAGATAGGTACTGTTGAGCAAGGCTCACCAAACATGAGGCTTTTAACCACAGCGCTCAGCTTTTTAGTCAGCTCAACATAAGCAGATACCGGCACTTCGGTATCGCCGCAACCTTTCAGCACAATCCGCTGCCCGCGGTATTGTTCAAAATCGGCTTTGGCTATTTCCTTTTCAAAAAGTACAGTTTCCAATACCTCTTTATCTCCAAAAACAATTTCGCGGGCGTAAGGGGCCATCCGGTTGGCCAGCAGCATATATGCCCAGGCTGGTACAATAGCATCGGCGGTGCAGGTGATACCTACATTTTTGCCCTCATATTGCGCCCAGTCATGTTCCTTTATAAAGTCCCTGAAATCTTTCTCGCGAAGGATCAGGCCATAGAACAGGTTATCTTTAATATCATAAATGACGCGATCGCCGGCAGGATAAAAAGAGGCCGGGTCTAAGGTAACGAGGCCGCTCTGAGCTACCTTGTTTATTATGTTTTCCTGGATATCCATATCTTTTATATGAAAGCCAAAAGCTGAAGGCACAAAGCCTAAAGCCGCTTAGCTTGATTATCAATATTTATATAAGCTGAAAGCAGAACGCACAAAGTTTAAAGCTAATACTACTTAACTGCTTTATATAAAAGCCCAACAGACCGTATATAAACAAAAATCCGGGAACGGCTTAACGCTGATCCCGGATGTAAATTTACTTTAAATTTTGTTTAGAAGAATTTAGCCCTGTTATCTTTTACAATTGCATTATCTTTTAATGCATCCAGCACCTGGCCTTGTGAACGTTGTAAAAGCGCCTGGTTAATTTGTTCTTTTTGTTTAATAGCGTTGGTTAGTGCCGGCGGGTTAGTGAAACCATTAACCACATATACATAAACACCTTGTGCACCATCAACAGGTTTTGAAATTTTGTTGATTGCCGAACCAAAGATTGAACCGATAACTTTATACTCTGCCGATTGACCTGGGATAATAGGATTGGCAAATACAATGTTTTCAACCGGAACTACCTTGCTGCCTACTTTTTGGGCAACCTGGTCAATTGAAGTACCACCGCTAAGGGCTGCATCAAACTTCTCTTTCAATTGTTTAGCTTTAACCTCATTACGTACCATTGGCTCAATTTGCTTTTTAACAGCCTCAAGAGATAAGGTACCTTTAGGTTTAATTTCGGTAAGGCGGCTTACTATATACTGGTCGCCTACGGTAAATACTTTATCGGTAATATCGCCTTTTTCGGCTTTGTAAGCCCATCTAACCACGTCACGCGCATTATCCAGGCCAGGAAGACCAGAAGCTATCGCAGTAACATCTTCGGCTGTACGGGGTTTCAAACCTTCTTTTTTTGCTTCTGCCTCAAAATTATCAGGTGTTAATGAGGCTAAGAATGCCTGGGCTTTGCTGTAAGCTACAGTTTGGGTTTTGCTGCTTGCAGTTAACGGCTTATCAACAACACCAACTTTAACCAGTTTAACAGAACCTTTCTGATCTTCAACCTGAATAACGTGGTAGCCAAATTGTGATTTCACAACAAGGATATCGCCTTTATTTGCTTTATAAGCAGCATTGTAATATTCAGGAACTAAATTGCCCTGACCGCCCATTGAGCCATTGGCGTCAAATGAAGGAATTTCACCGCCTTTTACCGCGCTGCCTTTATCGGCGGAGAAAGCTGTTGCAAGTTCGGCAAATGATTTACCGCCCTGAATTAATTTTTTAACTGAATCGGCTTTAGCTTTAGCTTTTTCTTCACCACCTGCCGACGCAAGGTCGATCAGGATATGCCTGGTTTTAACCGAATCGAAAGTGGTTTTGGTATCAACCAGCTTAGCCACTTTATAGCTGCCATTTTCAAGGTAAGGGCCATAAACAAACCCTTTAGCTGCGCTAAACATGGTAGTATCCAGTTTAGGGTCAAGGCTGCCTTTACGCTGATAAGCCAAAGGCGCTTTGGTTTCGGCATTGATCTGCACAAAAAGCGAATCGTTAGGAGTAGTTTTGAATTCATTCGCTAATTTCTCGGCCTGTTGTTTAACTGCCGCTGAATCTTCTTTTGAAGGAGCCGCGTTAAAACTAACGTATTCAAAATTCCTTAACTCCTGCGGAGTTTTAAATGAAGCTTTGTGTGCATCATAATATGCGCTGTAATCAGCATCGGTTAAAGTAACTTTAGCGTCAGGGATTGAAGCATAATCAAGCGATACATATTTAAAGTTAGCCAGCTTATTTTTTGCTTCGTAATCATCTGTAGCCTCAAGCGAGTTTACATACAGGCCATTGGTAACCAAAGTCATGTATTTGGTAGCTTTTTTAGCTTCTATCAGGTCGATCACAAAATCGCTCCAGGCTTTTTTCTGAGCAGGGTCGGCTTTGCCTGATTGCAGGTAGGCTTTGAACTGATCATACCTGCTGCGATCAAACTGACCGGTTTGCTGATCGGCAAACTGACGGGCTATCTGCGGGTCGGGATTGTTATCGCCGATCATTACGTTCATTTCATCATCACCAACAGTAAGGCCAAGTTTTTCAATCTCTTTACCTATCAGCAACTGGCTTAAATACTGGTTCCAGGTAGTTTCCTGCAGATAACTTGCTATTTGCGGAGAGATACTTTGTCCCTGTTGTTTAAACTGTGCAGAGTTTTGCTCCAGCTTTTCGTTGAATTTGTCATAGGGCACTTTTTCGCCGTTTACAACGGCAAGCTCGTTACTATCGTCCCTGAAAAAGGAACCGCCCGATCTTACAACTTCGCTCACAATAAATGCAAGCAGCGCGAAACCAATAAAGAATGCGAGAATCTTCCCCATCCTTTCGCGCAAAAAACCCATTATACCCATATTACATTTATAATTATTCTATTCTTTTTAAGAGGGCGCAAGATACAATTTTTAACAAAATTCTATAACACAAAATTTTCGTTAAAAAAAGTCATTATTGTGTCGCTTTTTCATCAACATGAAACAGCCCGGTGCTGCTTTTAAAAGTAGGGTTTAAAAGCTTATCATCACTTTCAAAGGTATTGCCATTCATGACATTACCGCCGCTAAGTGTGGCCTGAACAGGTTTATTGGAGTAAACCCGCTTGGTTACCTGGTCCCAAAATAATTCGTTTGATTTAAAGGTTTCGCCTTTGGCGTTGGTTGCAACTACGTTGCCATGAAATTCGATCAATTTTTCCTGCTCACGCTGGATACCCGTGTCGGCAATGATATCACCGGCAAACTGGCCAGTTCCCCGATCATAGTAGTCGATCTTTACGCCTTTAGGCATAATTTTATAAGGCTTCTTGATCTGGTATTCGATCATCAGCGGGGCAGTAAGATGGATCTCCACTTTGGCCGAATCGCTCATGATCAGATCAAGCCCCGTAGTACGCTGCGCTACGGTATCAACTTCGTTTGCCGAAATTTCCCTAACTTTTTTCAGGTCATTTTCGCACGAAGACAGGAAAGCCGCCATTGGCAACAGTAACAGGCATAAAGCCGGTATGTTAACTGCAGGGCGGCTCATAATAGCGAATTAGTCGAATTTATACTTAGTAAACCACTTATCGTTAAGAGTAAAGCCAAGGTGAATATTAACGTAGTTTTCTTTAACCAAACCGTTAACCAACGAACCGCGCTGACCTATTTCTGCCGCGATATTAATTTTATAGTAACTGCCGTTATTTGAGCGCAAAGGCAAGCCAACACCTACAGTACCGGCATAACGTTTAATAGTAGTACCGTTAATGTGCATGTAAGTTTGATCGTATATAGCTCCTATGCGGTAATCAACAGTGGCAAGGTAGTTTCTGATGGTTGATATGTTTGGGGTATATGAACCACCGATATTGAAAGTTTTACTATCCTGTAAACCCTGGTTTACGCCGGCAATTGACAAGTCGGACCATTTGCCCATGGAGTAATCGGCACCAACCAAAAATTTACCATCACTTTGGAAAGAGATGCCGAATCTGTTGATCTGCGGTAATTTTAATTTTGATTTAGGCCCGGTTGTGCTAACCACGCTATCGGCAGCGATGTCCTGGTTTCCGTTTGCATCGTTAAAGTACTGGCTAACAATAAAGCTGCTTTGCGTGTGCAGTTTTGTACCTGCAGATGCCGAATAGCCAAATACAAGATGCTTGGTTTCAGAAAAATCAAATGAATACTGCAAGCCGTAATCATAGTTGATACCACCAATGGCATTGCTCGATTCAATTTTTGAGTTGATGGCACCTGCCAGGCCAGGGATTTCGGTAGTAGCGATATCTTTAATATTACCAAATATGTACGATACGTTTGCACCTAATAACAAATGCTTACCGATGCCAAAACCATATCCCAAATATGCTTTTGATAAACTACCATCGCCGCTATAACTGTAATTTGTTACGTTGGTATCGGCAGGTGAACCCGAGGTTCCTAATTTATTCACCGTTTTTTTAAAATTATAGCCGCGCTCACTGTATGGCAATAAACCAAAACTCAATGCCGAACGTTTTGAAGTAGGGATGGCGAAAGCGATGTGGTTAAGCCTGAAATTGCTGTTTTTTTGGCTTGCCGAACCGGTTTGCGACAGATTTAAAAAATTTGCATATAAGCCAACATCAATGGTTGTAAGATTAATAGCACCGTATGAAGCCGGATTTATCACGTTGATATTGTTAAAAAGGCTTATCCTGTTGGTGGCTACAGCTATACCGCCCATACCTATATTTTGTCCCATTAGCTGAGGATCAATATCACCGATACCGTAACGTGAATATGGAGAGCTTGAGGTTGCCGTTGATTGCGCGTGTGCTGAAAAAGCGGCAACAGCCAATAAAAGTGTTATAAAAAACCGGGTATATTTAATCATTATGCTTTTGTATAGCTGCGTTTAATCCTTTTAAAACCAAATATGGTTCAATTTTTATGTAGCGGGCAAAGATGCTATTTTTCAATAGAGTATCAAAAAAAATGCTGTCGCCCCCGCTTAGTATAATGTTCAGTTGTTCGCCCATGGTTCTATAGCTTTCAATAAAACCGGTAAGCTCATATTTTATTCCGTTTTGTACTCCCGAACGGATGGCCGTGGTTGTATTGTTTCCGTATGGCGTATCAAAACCGGCATCGGGTTCAATAAGCGGCAAACCTGCCGTATAATTGTTCAAAGCCTTATAACGCATATTTAAGCCCGGCGATATGCTGCCGCCAAAATAATTTCCCGCGGTGTCAACACCATCATAAGTAATGGCTGTACCCCCGGTTATTACCAGGCTATTTTGCCCCGGGAATATATGATATGCACCTATAACAGCTGCCAGCCTGTCGGGCCCAAGGGTTTCAGGGGTTAAATAATGGTTATTTATTCCGCTTGTCATTAACGTATTAAAATGTGTCAGCGGAATTTTTTGCCCCAGTCCGGCCTGCCATGCTTCTGTATTTTTTTTTACCGACGAGATGATTGCCTTAACAGGATGGTATTTGTTAAGCAAAGCATCCAGTACCGGCACATCAATGGTTTCATATTGGCTAACCTCAAGTATTTCATCCAGTTTAAAAACCGCGATTTTGATGAGTGTATTACCAATATCGATAACCAGGCTGGTCATCAGGCCCTAACTATTGATAATATTGATTCAAAAATAGCTAAACCATCTTCATTGGCTAATAAGCCGTCGGCAGCACGTTCCGGGTGCGGCATTAAGCCAAATACATTCCTGCTCAGGTTTGTAACACCTGCAATGTTTTCCAATGATCCGTTAGGATTTGCATCAGCAGTGATATTGCCGGCCTCATCGCAGTACCTGAACATTACCTGGTCGTTATCGTTAAGGGCTTTGATCACATCGGCATCTGCAAAATAGTTGCCTTCACCATGTGCTATCGGGATCCTTAAGGGTTGCTGCGGATCAAGCTGAGCGGTAAGTAATGATTGAGTTGTTTGCGGTTTTAAGTAAATGTTGCGGCAAATAAATTTGCGATTGGTGTTGTGCAATAGCGCGCCTGGCAACAAACCGGCCTCGGTCAATATCTGGAAGCCATTGCAAATACCCATTACATAGCCACCTTTGGCAGCAAACTGGATAACCTCCTGCATAATTGGCGAAAAACGGGAAATAGCGCCCGAACGCAGGTAATCGCCAAATGAAAAACCACCGGGTAAAACAACAAAGTCAACACCCTGCAGGTCATGATCTTTATGCCATAACCTTACCACTTGCTGACCCGTCACTTTCTCTAATACATATATGATATCCTCATCACAATTAGAACCGGGAAATATAACTACTCCAAACTTCATCAGAATTATTTTTTAAATTGAGGTTGAACCTAAATAGCTTATTATATAGTTTCAGGCTACAAAACTAACATAACCGCCGAAATAAGGACGAATGTAAAAGTTAAAATTTGTTAAACTGAAAGTAAATGATGCTGATAAACAACAACAAATACAGTATTTCATAAAACCAGCGCTTGGTTGCATACAAAAAATAATAGGCAAAAAACACCGTTACCGGCACTGCACAAAGCAAAAAATGGCTCAGCCGAAATTCCGAATTGAGATAAAATGAAAGTGATGTGATCAGAAAAATAAAAAACAAAAGCTGGAATGTTTTACGGATCTGCACGTAGCTTTTAAAGAAATTTTGCTGCAGCTTAAAAAAACATAGCACTAATATTACAATTACCGGCACCAGCAGCAGGTAGTTATAGGAGTTAATGCTGATATGATCGGGAAATTTTTTGCCTAAGGGCGACCAGATATGGCTAAACCGGGGCAGCATATCATTCATAAAATAAATAACCGCAAGGAAAAAGAACACGGTTACATACCCTAATATCGAAATAACCCATTCGCGCCAGTTAAACGGCCTGAATATCATAAGCGCTATCCATATAACCAGGAACAAATAAATAAACGGAAAATAAACAAGCGATCCCACCGCCACGATCAACCCCAAATCATAAGTTGTTGACTTAACATCCTCCCCCTTATACAGGTTGAATAATTTAAACAACATCCAGATGAGTAAGAAATTACATAAAAGCGGGGCACTTAAAGTTAAAAAGGGTGTAAACAAGCCCGAAAGCGTGATATACATCAGTGCCGGCAAAAAGGTTGGCTTGCCTAATAAATTATGATGATTAATTAACGAATTAAGCAATAAAGCCTGGATAAATACAAGCCCGCCGGCCAGTATCACATTAAGCAGCGGCGAAAACGCGTATTCATATTTTACGGGTACCAGCAGCCGTGCAAAGGGTTCTACAAAAATAAACTCAACTTTTTCGGGAACCTGCACCATGAAACCTATCCGGAGCACGAACAGCAAAATAGCCAGCCATATAATATTAAGGGGATTATAGTTCCTGAAAAGATTGATCATATGCGCGGCCGTGTTTGCGGTTGCAAAATTAGCAGAAAAACCGCTTAAGTTGCAATGCTTTACTACCTTGTATACTGCTTTACCAGTTTATCAACAATAGCGGCGGTTTCATCCGGAAAATCAACTACGATCTTTTTACTGTCGTTGATCCAGTGGTTTAAATGGCCGTTAAACTTATCATTTATTTCGCTCACCACCGGAACCCCCAACCTGGAGGCCGAAAGCGCGTTACACTGTTGTTCGTATTGCCCTTTCATGGGTATCATCATTACCTTTTTCTGTAAAAACAGGGCCTCGGCGGGGCCTTCAAAACCGCCACCGGTAAGCAAACCGGTACAGCTTGCCAGGCTTTTGTTAAAAGCTTCATTATTTACGGGGAAGATCTCCACGTTTCCCGATTTGTAGGCCTGCTTTTGCCGTTTTGAAAACACCTGCCATTTAACCTCTCTTTCGGCACTTAAATATTTCAGCAGTGTTTTGTCATCATAGGCCGGCAGGTAAACTGTATAATGGCCCAGGTTAGAGGTTTCCATCTGCCTGATCTCACTACGGATTACCGGCGTATTGATAAAAGTGTCATAACGCTCAAAATGGAAGCCTACATGATAGGTAGTAGGCGAATAGTTTTTTAAAAGCCATTGCGCAAAGGGGTCTTTTTTTTCGGGACGTGGTGTTTTGGGCGATACAAACGAACACTGGTGACTTAAGGATACCGACGGTACACCCCGTAATTTACAAGCCCAGGCACTTACAGGTTCAAAATCATTGATGATGAGGTCATATTGTTTCAGGGGAAGGCTCCGCAGATCGCGCTGAAACTGGCGCAGGTTCATGATTTTCCAGGTGGCCCAGTTATCCACGCCGCCATTGGTACCAAATACAAAGCTTACACCATGAAAGCGATATTTCAGGGGTTGTGATAATGATACTTCGGCTTCGGTGCCGCTTACCAGCAAATCAACCTCGCCGTATTGTTGCAGCAGGGGCACAATTTCCCTTGCCCGGCTTATATGCCCATTACCTGTTCCCTGTATACCAAACAGTATCTTCATTAAAATAAATTCTTTTCAAAAGGATGATGATTATACCGCGCAGGTACAGCGGACACGCTGATTTGTCTGCACCAATATTCAGGGGCTTAATTTAGTAAAGAAAAATGTTTTCGGTAAGTAATTTAATCGTGTTCGTGTTTAAAGCGCTCCAACAAGTTTTTAACATCGAGCATAGCGTTCAGATCTTCCGAATCGGTTTTATCATCTTCATCAGCATCTGTATTGAAATCATCCGGCTTGTATTTAAACACCTCCCATTTGCCGTTGTGATATTCAAGAGCGCTTAAACTTTCTACCCAATCGCCCGAGTTAAGGTAAAGCACCGAGCCTGTATTTTGAGTAGATGTAATTTCCCTGATTTCGGCATGGTGAATGTGACCGCAGATCACGTAGCCGTATTGTTTATCGACAGCCAGGTCGGCCGCGGTTTGCTCAAATTGGTTAATGAATTTTACCGCTTCTTTAAAACTGGCTTTCACCTTTTGCGAAAAGCTCATTTTTTGCCTGCCAATAGCGGTAAGGAACCAGTTTACAAAACTGTTGATCAAAATCAATGTGTCATAACCAACAGCCCCAAGTTTAGCCAGCCATTTGGAGTGCTGCATGGTAACGTCAAACACATCGCCGTGAAAGATCCATGCTTTTTTACCGTCGATATTCAGCACCAGCTTATCCAGCAGCTGAAAAGTGCCCATATTAAAATCGGTAAACTTGCGCAGCATTTCGTCATGGTTGCCGGTTAAATAATAAACCGGGATGCCATCGGTAACAAACTTCAGGATGCGGCGCACTACTTTCATGTGTGCCTCGGGCCAGTATGATTTACTAAATTGCCAAATATCAATAATATCGCCGTTAAGGATAAGGATTTTGGGCTTGATGCTTTTTAAATATTTAAGCAACTCTTTTGCGTGACAGCCGTAAGTACCAAGGTGCACATCAGATATTACTACAATATCAACTTCGCGTTTTGCCATTAAATTAAGGGGCTATTTTACAGGCCGGCAAGATATGCCGGAAAACAACATTGTTATTAATAAAGCAACGATTACTCGTCGTCCTCATCTTCGTTAACAGTCAATTCATATGGACTTGCATAAAAGCAGCCGACCAGGATCAGCAACCCTATAACTACCAAATAAGCATACTCAAAATTCATCACAAAGATTTTTACAAATGTCTGAAATTTAACATTATCCTACTGTTAAGACTACATTAAATATAAAAGGTTACTTTGCTGTACTAAATTTATTTTTGATCCTGTTAAGTTGTTTCAAGTGGTGCTGTAAATGAATGCGGATAAATTTAAACCATTGCCTGGCATTAAGCATTCCCATACGCGGGTGCTTGTATCTGTTAGCCGGCGATGATTCGGCAATGAGTGGCATAGTAGTTTCAATCCGTTTGCGGCATTTGATGATCAGGTTTTTGGCATCTTCCTTACTGATCTTATTGGCAGCCATTTTATCGCTTACCGCATTGGGGACTGTTGTTTTAACCGGCGGAAATTTACCTAACAACAGCAAGATCCGGCCTTCCCAATTAATGCCTTTTTTAGTTGGCTCGCAATTGCCGTGCGTACAACGTTCAAGCGCGATTGATGAACCCAGTGTAGCCTGCATAATATGACTGTAAACCTCGGCAAACGACCAGCCGCCATCCTCCGGAGTAACATCAAACAACACATCGGGGATAACATCCAGTTGTTTGCGGTATTCATCAAGGGCTGCATCAATAGCTTTACGTTCTTTGGCGATACTCATAAAAGTAAAGTTAACTCTTTTAAATGAGCAATCTGCACGGGCACATCCTGAGGTTTTTCCGCCTTAAAAGGATTAAAATAAATAGCGTCCATTCCAAAATTAAGCGCCCCGCGGATATCAGCTTCGATGCTGTCGCCGATCATCACACTTTCTTCTTTTAATGCCCCGGCCAGGTCAAGCGCGTGTTGAAATATGGCTTTGTCCGGCTTGTTAACGCCAACATCTTCGGAGATGATAATGTTCTGAAAATATTTGGCCAGGTCGGTCCCCGCGATTTTTATCCGCGTTGAATCTTTAAACCCGTTCGAGATCAGGTGCAGGGTATATTTTGATTGCAGGTATTGCAGTGTTTCGTGCGCATGCGGAAACAGGTTGGTTTTGGTGGGGCAAAGCTTTACGTAAGCATCCTCAAAATCAAGCGGCATCAGGTCGGGATGCAAACCAAGATCAGTAAAGGTTGATTTGAAACGGGCCTCCCGCAGTTCATCTTTGGTGATCTCGCCGATATGATACTGTGCCCAAAGGCGGTGATTGTTACGGGTATAAGTTTCGATGAACAACTCGGCAGATTGCAGGCCTATTTCATCGAGCTGGTGAATAACATATAACTCATGCAGGGCCTCTTCGGCATTTTTATCGAAATCCCAGATGGTATGGTCGAGATCAAAGAAGATGTGTTTGTATTGTTTCATGTCGGATTTCGGATGTTCGATTTCGATTTTTTTTCCCTGCTTAAAAATTCAAAATTAAGAATTTCAATATTACTAAATCCGAAATCCCAATTCCGAAATTCGAAATCAAAATAAATCCGAAATCGAACATTCGAAATCCGAAATCAACTACACTTTTTCCCCAAATGCCAGGTCGCCCGCATCACCCAAACCAGGTACAATATAAGCTTTGCTGGTCATTTCGTCGTCAACGGCGCAGAGCCAGAGTTTGGCTTTTGGGAGATTGGCTTTAACATGCGCCACGCCTTCGGTGCTTGCAATTACAGCGGCAATGTGCAGCTCCTTTATTTTATACTGAGCCATCAACTCCTTACAAACCGATACAATACTTTGCCCGGTAGCCAGCATGGTATCGCACAAAATAAAGATCTTATCATCAAGGTTAGGGGTTGAGATATGATCCACCTGGATCAAAAAGCTGCCGTTACGCTTCACCTTGCGATAAGCTGTGATAAATGCAGAGGGCGACCGGTCGAAAAACTGCATAAAACCCTGGTGAAAAGGCAGGCCGGCGCGCAATATAATACCCAGCACCGGTTCATCGGCCGGTATATTAACACTGGCTGTACCCAAGGGGGTTTGAACTTCTTTGGTTTCGTAATGTAATGATTTACTCAACTCATAAGCCAGTATGGCTCCTAACCTTTCCTGGTTCTGCCTGAAACGTGCCTTATCCTGCTGAATAACGGCATCCCGTAATTCGGCAAGGAACTGGTTGGCAATGGTATTGGTTTTATTGAGGATAAAAATCATGCTTAAATTTAAGCGTTTTTGAGCAATAGTATCACTATTTGTTTATTAAATGTCATACCGCACCATGGGAAGGATAATAAATTTTGAATATATGTAGTTAACTACGTAGATTTGTACATAAATATTAAAGTTATGGATACTACACCTGTTATCAGCTCACTCAACAATACTTATTGCCAGCAGATCATTGATATCATTTTACCAATTCAGCAAATTGAATTTAATGTGCCTATCACGCTTGAAGCCCAGCCCGACCTGCTTGATATTGAAACCAATTACCACCAAACCGGCGGAGATTTTTGGGGAGCGATATACAACGAACAACTTGTTGGCACCATTGCACTTATTGCTTTTGATAATAATTCGGCGGCCATACGCAAAATGTTTGTACTTAAAGAATACCGGGGAAAGGAGCTGGGCATCGCGCAGTTACTGCTCAATAATCTTATTGATTATTGCAAACAAAACAACATTGCCCACATTTATTTAGGCACTGTTGAGATGCTGAAAGCGGCCCATCGGTTTTATGAAAAAAATGGCTTTACCCGCCTTGCCAAACAGGATTTACCTGAATCATTCCCACTTATGGCTGCAGATACCATTTTTTATGAGTTACATTTGAACAATTAACAGCGGTATGATGAATGTTATTGACGAATCGGGAATTTTAGCAATTTCAACAAGGTTGCAGCGCCTGGCCGAGCAGCTGCGCAAGGAAGGCGTACTTATTTATAAAGCCAGCAATATTGATTTTGAACCCAAATGGTTCCCCGTTATTTACACTTTACATTTTAAGCCCCTTTTAAGCGTGGTGGAAATCGCTGCCGAAATTGGTTATACCCATCCTTCCACCATCAGTCTGTTAAAAGAATTGGAAAAAGAGAAATTGATCCGATCAAAAAAGGATAAGGCCGATGAAAGGAAGCGTCTTATCATGTTAACAACAAAAGGCCAGGAACTTATTGTGCGCATGAAACCTGTTTGGGAAATCATGAAAGCGGCCGCCGCGGAAATTGCCGACACCCAAAACAACCTGATGAAGGCTATTATTGAAGCCGAAGAGAAAATAAAGCAGCAGAGTTTTTTGGATAGGGCGTTACGTTTAAAGGCAGAAATGTAATTTATCACCCCAAATCCAACAATGTTGACATACGGTTGTCATTACCATGTACTTATTTTGATTTGCAAACCCTGTTTCTGGATTATTTGTATTTTTACATAACAACATGGATTTTCAATTAACATCTCAATATAAACCAACCGGCGACCAGCCTGAAGCTATAAGGCAGTTGGTTGAAGGTATCAACAACGGCGACCCATATCAAACCCTTTTGGGGGTTACCGGATCGGGCAAAACCTTTACGGTTGCCAATATTATAGCACAAACGCAAAAACCTACGCTGATCCTGAGCCACAACAAAACATTAGCGGCACAGCTTTATGGCGAGTTTAAGCAGTTTTTCCCCGAAAACGCGGTGAACTACTTTGTGTCTTACTATGACTATTATCAGCCGGAGGCTTTCATCCCTACCACCAACACCTACATTGAAAAGGATTTGCAAATAAACGAGGAGATAGAAAAGCTTCGTTTACGTACTACTTCGGCTTTAATGTCGGGCAGGCGCGATGTGATCGTGGTATCGTCTATATCCTGCATTTACGGTATGGGTAACCCCGATGATTTTGCCGACTCGGTTTTCAAATTTGCCGTAGGTACCCGTATCAGCAGGAATGCTTTTTTACATCGCCTGGTCGAAATTTTATACGCCCGCACCACTGCCGATTTTAAACGAGGAACATTCAGGGTTAAGGGTGATACCGTCGATATTTTTCCGGCTTACCTGGATTATGCCTACCGCATCTCCTTTTTTGGCGACGATATTGAAGAGTTAAGCGCCTTTGATATCGGCACCGGTAAAACCATCGAAAAAATGACACACATGGTGGTTTATCCGGCCAACCTGTATGTTGCCCCCCGAGAGCGTTTCCTGCAATCTATCTGGGCTATACAGGAAGAGCTGGAAACCCGCAAAAAACAGTTTATTGATGACGGCCGTTTCCTGGAAGCCAAACGGCTGGAAGAAAGGGTTAATTACGACCTGGAAATGATCCGCGAGTTGGGTTACTGTTCGGGCATCGAGAACTACTCCCGCTTTTTTGACGGGCGCAAGCCTGGTGCAAGGCCGTTCTGCTTGCTCGATTATTTCCCGGAAGATTACCTGATGGTGATTGACGAAAGTCACGTAACTGTTCCGCAGATCAGGGCGATGTATGGAGGTGACCGTTCGCGTAAAATCTCGCTGGTTGATTATGGCTTCCGCCTGCCGGCAGCTTTGGATAACCGTCCGCTTAATTTCCAGGAGTTTGAAAACCTTGCCCCGCAAACCGTTTATGTAAGCGCTACTCCCGGCGATTTTGAACTTGAAAAATCAGGTGGTGTGGTGGTAGAACAGGTAATCCGCCCTACCGGTTTGCTTGATCCCGTTATTGACGTTCGCCCGGTAATAAATCAGGTGGATGACTTGCTTGACGAAGTAGATAAAACAATTAAAAAGGGCGACCGCGTACTGGTAACCACCCTCACCAAACGCATGGCCGAGGAACTGGCCAAATACATGGACAGGCTGGGCATTAAATGCCGCTACATCCACTCAGAAGTAAAAACACTGCAGCGCGTGGAAATTTTACGTGGCCTGCGCCTTGGCGAATTTGACGTATTAATAGGGATCAACTTACTGCGTGAAGGATTGGATTTACCTGAAGTATCCTTAGTGGCTATTTTGGATGCTGATAAAGAAGGGTTCTTGCGATCAGAGCGTTCGTTGATCCAAACCATTGGCCGTGCTGCCCGTAATGACCGTGGCCGTGTGATCATGTATGCTGATACCATAACCGATTCGATGCAGATCACGATGGATGAAACCAACCGCCGCCGCGAAATTCAGATTGCATATAACACACAACATGGCATTACACCGCTAACGGTTGGCAAAACGCGCGAGGAAATTATGGAGCAAACATCAGTGGTCGACTTTAAGGGCGGTGTACAGCAGGCTTATGTAGAAACTGATACCCTAACCCTTGCCGCCGATCCGATAGTTCAGTATATGACCAAAGCCGACCTGAAAAAATCAATCGACAACACCAAAAAAGATATGCTTGCCGCCGCCAAAAACATGGATTTCCTGCTGGCTGCCAAACTACGCGACGAAATGTTTGCTTTGGAAAAAATGATGGAGGAGAAGTTTTAATTTGAAAATTTATTGATTTGAAGATTTGAAAACGACAGTCCCCACATTTTCAAACCTTCAAATTGCTTTATCTTCAAATTAAAACAGCGTCAGCTATCCTCAAATCATAATAAAACATTTTTACCGTTATATACCTTATATTTGTAAGCTCAAAATTAACAGTATGATTCTTATTCGTTTCCTGATCATATCTATCTGTATATTATACATTATCCGCAGCCTGGCGCGTTACCTGCTGCCGTTCCTTTTTGAAAGTGTTGTGAATAAAGCCCAACAGCAATATCAACAGCAACAACGTAACTACAATGAAGGCCCAAAACCTGATGGAAAAATCAGGATCGACCATATTCCGCAGCCTAAAAAAGGCAGCGTGCCCGACAGTGAAGGTGAATTTGTTGATTACGAAGAAGTAAAATAAACCTAACCAATAAATCATGGACACCAACCCTGTATTTAGAAGGCGCCAAAATCATAACAACACGCCCGAGTCAATTACGCTTATTATCACTAATGTGATAGTATTTATTGTTGCCACTCAAATTTTTGCCAATTGCACTAAAATCAGCACTTTTTACTGGGTGATCATGGGGGGGCTGGGCGTTTACAACTTTTTCAACATCCGCAAATACCGCGAAGATTACGGCAAGGCGCAGGTTATTGCTTACGTAATATCTATCATTGTGCTGATTGCCATGTTTTTCCTGCTGCGCAGCCGTGCGCAAACCTGTTAAGTTATTCCTTAACAAAACTTATAATTCCTATTCTCATTGTAATTTCTATTTTTGAGGAATATAATATCCATTTCAAAAAACTTAAATGAATAACTGGTTTAAGCGTAACGGCATTCATTTTGCCATAGCTGCAATTTTTTTAGTGATCTGCTTTATATTTTTAACCCCGGCTTTCCAGGGAAAAACATTAGGCGGCAATGACGTTACAAGGGCTCTATCAACCCAAAAAGAAATCAACGATTACAAAGCTAAAGACACTACGATACTCTGGACCAACCAGATCTATGGCGGCATGCCCACCTACCAGGTGTGGGCACCTTATAAAGCCAATTTAACTACATGGGTGGTTACTGCCATAAATTACACTTTCCCAACCCCTGTTGGTACAGTATTGTTATTCTTATTATGTACATACTTCCTGTTTATTGTGTTAAAGGTTAATCCATGGCTTGCAGCGGCAGGTGCAATAGCGTTTACCTTTTCATCATATAATATCATTTTGCTGGTTGCCGGGCATGCTAATCAGGCCTTCGCCATAGCATTTTTCGGGCCGATACTTGCGGGTATCATCCTTACGCTTCGCGGCAAGCATTTACTTGGTTTCGCGGTTACAGCCTTGTTTCTTGCGTTAGAGATCAGGGCCAACCACATACAAATGACGTATTATTTGATGCTGGCCTTATTGATCATGGTGGGTATTGAACTTTACCATGCTATCAAAAATAAAACCCTCAACAGCTTTCTAAAATCGCTGGGGTATATAGCGGCGGCTACTCTTCTTGCGGTTTCTGTAAATGCATCCATATTATGGAGTACTGCCGACTATGGCAATGAAACCATCCGTGGCAAATCAAATCTCACAAGGCAAGCTGCAGAGCCCAATAACGGTTTGGCACGCGATTACGCCTTTGAATGGAGCCAGGGTGTTGGTGAATGTATCACTTTCCTTATTCCTAACGCTTATGGCGGCGGCGAACAAGGCTCTACCGATCCGGACTCACACGTAATCAAAGCGCTTAATGCAAGTGGAGCCGACCCTAATCAGGTTACCGGCATTTCGGCCAATTATCTACCCTTATATTGGGGTAATAAACCATTCACCGCCGGCCCATTCTATTTTGGTGCAGTAATTTGTTTGCTGTTTGTATGGGGTTTAATGATTGTTAAAAACCGTATTAAATGGTGGTTGCTTGGTGCTGTGGTTTTAACTACGCTATTATCATTTGGCAGAAACTGGTCTTTTCTGTCTGATCTGTTCTTTAACTATTTCCCGCTTTACAATAAATTCCGGGCAGTTGACTCAATATTGGCAATTGTAGGTTTCTGCTTTCCAATCCTTGCTGTATTAGCAGTAAACGAAGCTATTATAAATGAAGATAAAGAAAGCCTGTTTAAAAAACTAAAAATTGCTTTTTACATTACTGGTGGCCTTGTCCTAATTGTGGCCGTGGTACCTTCATTGCTGTTATCTTTCAGTGTTAGCGAACAGCAAGCCGGCGTTATTGCACAAATTGGTCAGGCCCTTAAAACTGATAGTTCAGCCCTTACCCGCGCTTTAATTGCCGACAGGGAATCGATAGCACAAGCAGATGCTATCCGGTCACTTATATTCATTGCCATAGCATTTGGTATTGCATGGGCATTCCTTAAAAAGAAGATCAATCCAACTGTTGCATCGCTTGCTTTCCTGGCGCTGATCCTTGTTGACCTTTGGGGTATCGACAAACGCTATTTAAATCACGACAGCTTTGCGCCAAAACAAGACAATGAAACACCACAGCCACGCGAGGTTGACCAGTTTATCATGAAAGATAAAGATCCTGATTTTAGGGTATTTGACGCCACACAATCAATCAAAGGCGATGGTCTTACACCATTTTTCTACAAGTCATTGGGTGGTTACTCGGCAGCAAGGCTAAAACGCTGGGAAGAGCTTGTTGATAATCAACTAAGCAAAAGCATTAACCAGGATGTTTTGGATATGATGAACGTGAAGTACATTATTAACTCTGATCCAAAAACACAAAACGTAGGCATGCAGGTAAACCAAACAGCCTGTGGCCACGCATGGTTTGTTAAAAGTATTAAATATGCCGACAATGCAGACCAGGAGATGGTAGCCATCAGCAGCTTTACACCAAAAGATGAAGCTATTGTTGATAAACAATACAAAAGCATTATCGACGAAAAAACTTTGGGAGCAGGTGCCGGCGAAGGCAAAATTGAGCTTACCAGCTACTCGCCCGACCATATGGTTTACACAAGCGGTTCTACCGCCTCACAAATTGCGGTGTTCTCTGAAGTATACTATAACAAAGGCTGGAAAATGTATATCGACGGTGTTGAAAAACCTTATTTCCGTGCCGATTATCTATTACGTGCAGCTCAGATCCCAATCGGTAACCACAAAATTGAATTTATTTTCCACCCGGCATCATATTACACCGGCGAGAATATTTCATTAGCAGGTTCAATCCTACTGGTGCTTGCCTTAGGTGGTGCTGCTTATACGGAAAACAAAAAGAAAGCTCCGGCTGCAAAGCCAACTGATAAGAAAAAAGCATAAGCAGCTTAATATTTAAAAGAAAGCGGTGGGCAGTGTTCATCGCTTTTTTTGTGGAATTTATTCAATCTGTCTTGTCCTGAAATAGGTTTACACATCAGTAAACAAAAATGGAAAGATATTCAAAAGTGTATGGGGGTAAATGGCAGAGCCAGTACAGTGAGGAGTTTAAGCGAAAAATTTGCCAGGAATATT
>NZ_BMKD01000005.1 GCF_014643835.1 Mucilaginibacter rubeus
TGTTTATTGAAGATAGCAAACATATTAACTGCTTTCAGCATTGCCTGTAAAAGCAAATGGCCGAATAATCTTTTGCTTTGCAATTTAATTATTCAGCCATTTTAAGCCCTGTTGCGCAACGGCCACGGTTTAAAGGGGCTTCAATGCTAATCAATCATTTACATAGTCATCAATCTGTCTACGCCAATTAAAATACCCCGTTTGACTATAATAAAGCAAACATGAAAAAAGTAATTTTGTTAATAGTTTTAAATTGGGTATATTAAAGTATTAATTAATGGTTTAATAGCTAAGGTATGTTATTGTATATTAAAAATCTTATTTGTAAGCATAATATTCATTACTGGATATACAAACCAAATGAACGTACTTGCCAATGGTGTGGCAAAAAAATGATTGCGCTTGACGAAGGCCCCTCAACGGGTTGGGACCAATCGTGTAGCTGGACAGAACCATCTGAAACAACCATTAACGATCAAAGAAATGCAGTCCAAGCGAAAGTAGATCCTATTACTGCCGGAGCCGAGGAATCATAGCTTAATCTAATATTAACCCCGCTGATCACAGATATACTGGCTATAATTGCTGCTTGCGCGCTTGAATTCATCGGAGTAACACTAAACCCTTTAAGGTTCTGATCACTTGAAAAACCTGTTGAAATGGTGTTTGTTGACCTGAATGTGATTACTTGCCCCTGAACCGGAAATGTTGAGCTCGCCTCGAATTGGCTCAACCCCAAGGGATAATCGGATGGTGATTGAGTAGCTGTGAATACATTCCCAGGCACAAAATTATTGTTTAAGACTGGTCGAAAAATTGGCGGGAAAATAACATTGAAAAGCTTATCAGCCTGCCGCGCGTAAAATACACTTTTCTTAAATGGGCGAAACGAAGTTATTTCATGGAGAGTGTAAACTTAATATCGAACGTAGTTGCGTTTGAGCTTCCAGTGTTTACGCACCTCTCATGCGCATTGAGTTGCATGGCTACAAGTATCATTATAGCACACAATCACCCTTCTGGAGAGCTTCAGCCATCGCTTGAAGATTACGAGGGTACTAAACGCCTAATGAACGCAGCGCGCCTAATTGATATAGGTGTATTAGATCACTTAATCATAAATAGAAATGGCTATTATTCAATAATCGAAAACTGCAATATTTAATTATCGATAAAACTATAATTTAGCCACTTATAACCAAATATGAAAAAAGCAATTGTCACTTTGGCGATAGGCCAAAAGCACGAGACATTATTTGAAAAATATTGTCGGGAGAACTGGCAGCAGTATTGCGACATGTTCAATTTTAAACTTATTGTCATAAACGAACCTCTCGACAAATCTGAAAGAGCAAACAAACGGTCACCATCATGGCAAAAACTTCTCATTTTATCACAACCATGGTCAAAAAATTATGACCAAATAGTTTGGGTTGATTGCGATGTGATAATTAATAATTCTAACGCACAAGATATTACCACAAATGTACCTTTAAACATGGTTGGAGGAGTTGACCAATACACAATACCAACAAAAGAAATATTTGACATTTCATTACAGCGCCTATATGATGACTGGAAAAAAAACAACGTAAAATTTATTGATAACAAAACACCCAGTGCTTATTATATCAATAGAGGCTTGCCAAATAATCAACTAAATCAAGTTTTGCAAGCTGGTATTTTTGTTTGCTCTCCTGCTTATCACAGAGATAAGTTTGAAAGTATATACAACAACTATGAAGATACCCATGGAGGAGAGTGGAATTTTGAGAACCCTGCAATGTCCTTTGAACTTGTTAAAGACGGCATGGTTAACTGGTTACCATCAAATTTTAATTTTTGCGTTATAAATATCCTTGCCGCATTTTATCCATTCTTATTTAACAAAAAGGTATCTGCCTTAGAATCTCTATACGATAAGATTGCAAGGAAGCTAACTAAAAAGGAAACCATACGAATTGATGAAACTGAACAAAGTGCATTAAAAAGCATCTATGATTTATCAACATTTATGCACTTTGCTGGCTGCGCTCATCTTATGCCAAAAATGAAACCCATTTTAAACAACAAATCCCCTAATAATTAGGGGCTTTGTTGTTCTGTTATGTTAAGTTTACTTGTTTCCATGCCTGCCACGATGACCATCCTACCCTTACGTATTCATTTGTCGCGGTGTCATAAGAAGACAACGTTTGTTTAACGGTACCGATACTCGCTTTATGAGTTATCAGCATTCCATTGATAGGCCACCCATCAGAGGAAGAAACATAATCAGTACATATCCCCGTTGGAAACGCAGTAGGAAGTTTAGAAAGTGTTATACCACTCGGAGTACCGTCATAAACAAGGGCTGTTGGAACAGGTGATAAAATGTAGAAAGATTGCCAACCCGATACTGACCATCCGACACGAACGTAAAGCTTACCGTTATTGGTTGCATCGAAAGACGCCAATTCTTGCCTATACATGTCATTACTAAGGTGATGAGTTATGAGAAATCCGTTGATAGGCCACCCGTTAGACGATTCGACATATTCGTGTGTAATACCTTTGCTATACGCAGACGGTAACGCTGAAAACAAACGCCCAGATTGCCCGGCATCAACAACACCATCGCCTCTGAAGTATTCAGGGAATAAAACATCAAATGTCTTATTGGCCATTGCTACATATAGAGGGTCTTGCGGGTGAACTAATTCGTTGGGTAATGATACATTTATGGCTGTTAAGTAATCCTGCCCGTGTACACTATCCTGAAAAGTGCCGTAAATGTCTTGATAAACACATTGGTATTTTCTGGCTAATGCTCTTAAGCCACTATTAACAAGCTCATTAAAAATCTGTCCCTGATGCCCATTAGAATCATCTGTCGTTGGATTTTGCGATTGGATAATAATAGCTAAATGCCGATAATCAAACCCCGTTGTGCTCCTTATGGTAGATAGTCCAGTATCCAAGCGGCTTAAAAAAGCAGTAGCATTAGCTTCGGGAGTGCCACCGGCCCAACTATCATTTATTCCCCAACGTAAAATATACACATCAGGATTTTGAGCCAAATCTGCCGATAAAGAAGTCGATAACCAATAAGGAGTACCTTGGCCTCCTATACCGCTGTTAACATAAGTTACGTTGTTAATCCGATTATTTAAAGTTATCTGATTAAGAAGTATATCCGGGTGATATGTGTTTGAGCTTGCGCCAGTTCCCGCAGTTGTACTATCTCCTGAAAGAATTACCTTAACAGCTGATTTAGCTAATAGCTTTTTGTGAAATGATGATAAATACTCTTCACCGAATACCCTTTGGTATTTATCAGCATAGCTATTTATCTGCTGTTTAAGGTATGTGGTTTGCTTTAAAATCCTGACATCGCCGTCTATAGTTACCCCGTTTGTATTATCAAAAGCAGTGACCAAGAAATCACCCTTGTCAAATATCCTCTTATTGGCAGCTAAAGCATTTGCAACCGCCGCTGTATCATCGGTTACGCCATCGCCCACAGCGCCGTAATCAACCCTAAATGATTTAATTTGGCCGGAAGGTTCGGACGAACCGCCGCTGCCTCCAGATGGCGCGTTTATCCAATGTGTATCACCATCCGCATTAGTGTTTTTCGCCAGTATTTGACCAGCAGTACCGCCGGTTGGCACTCCAACACCTGCCGGGCCTTGTGCGCCGTCTACAGGTGCATTTATCCAATGCAAATCACCATCGGCGTTACTGTTTTTTGCGAGTATTTGCCCGGCTGTACCTCCAGTCGGAATTTTAAACAGAGCCGTTATTTGAGCCTGCAATTTTCCAAACGCCTGTAATATGCTATCGGTAGCGGCTACGGCTGTTGATGTGCCAAAGCCGATACCTGTTAAAATGGAGTTTAAAACTCTTGAATTGGTAAAGTACTTGTTTGTTGCACCTTCGGGCACGGCATCAGTAGTACCCGGTGATGCAACGATTTGAATATAGGTTGAACCGCTCCAGCGGTATTCATTATTATTATCCGTGGTAATGTAAATTTTACCAGCTTCGCCCGGTGCGGGTAATGCTACGAAATTGGCAAACTCCAGCACATCATCTACGTAGCTGGGTAACTGGCTTGCCGAAACTTTACCAGTTTCATCTAACCCGGCGTATCCATTTGCTATATTTTTATTAGCCACATCTTCGGCTGTATATCCTATGCCGCCGCTTTCTGTCAGTTCATCAATTTGCATTTGCAAATCCTCATCGGCGCTTGCGCGAGTGGTAGCCTCATTTTGTAAATCTTCGTTTGCAGCTTTCCCGGCCAGCGTGGTAGACAAGCCACCAATCTTACTAATAGGCAGAGTATCGTCATCTTTGTGCCAAAACGAATCAATCCACGAAGCGAATTGCCCGGCGGTAGGCTTTGCGCCTCTCGTAAAAAATGCTTTTAATTGTGCTCTTGTCATCTTTATAATGGTATTATAATTTTTTTAGTCAAAAAAGCCGAGAATCGGCTCAATCCACATGCCTGTTACGTAGGGGTTAATGGTTTTCATTGGAGTAGGCGTTTCACTTCCGGCAGGGCCAGTAGCAATAACATCTCCCGAATATAAGCCGCGATCATCGTCGCTCTTCAAAGAATTGCCTTCATACTGATCACCGATATGATCGGTACGCGGTCGATTAGTAGGGTGAGTGTGCTTTATTAAATTATCCAGCGTCATGGTTACATCTTTTGCACCGCCAATTTTTCCCACTGTGTCAAAGTCAGCATCGGCCGGATCCCAATGCATCGGCAATTTACCCCGCCAATCAACAACCTCTTGCCAACCAGCCGGAATATTTTCAATCGACCCCTTCCACCAAACCATACCTCCGGGGCCAGCAAATGGCCTTAGCAGCCCCTCTAAGCGATCAAGGCGGGCCAGCACGCCTTCTGCCGTATTTCTTTTAAAATTCGCCCATAGATAACTGCTTACACCGTTATCGCCGAATTTAGCTGTACGGACATACTTTACCGTCCGGGAGACATTATCCTCGAAAGTCAGCGAGGTAGCTTCTTCCATAATGATGACTTTGGCCTGTGCGACACCGCCCGTAAAAGGCAGGATCTCTCCGTTAATGACCACTACGCCGTTACTGACCGACCCGCCGCTGGCCACGCAGCCGGATAAGATCGACATTGGTCCCGAAAGGTTTGCAGCCGAAGCCGCGGTATTGATGCAATCCTGCATGAATTGAAGAACACCCTGGTCAAACGGGAAACCGCCAGGCTGTGTAAAATCATATCTGTTCATATCGTTCTGTATATTAAAAATCGTTTTCCTGCCAGTTTGTAGTACCTCACCAGGGCGTTCATTTCTACCAGGTCCTGCGCACTGAGCGGGACCGCGGAGGGCACGTTGACGATAAAGTCTACACCCGTATCGCCGTAATCCCCGGGGTTATGAAGCGCTATTGTACCGGCAAACAAAGGTTTGTTTTCATCAGTCCGGAAAATAAAGGTCCGGTCAAAGGCGAAAGCGTCAGCTATGGAGATACGCCGCCCAGTGGTATCAAAACGGTCGTTCATCACCGCCCGGAGGCTGAAGACCCTGCCATCATGCATGAGGTTGTACAGATCTGCCGCCCGGCGTACCATCAACCGGTTGTAAAGCAGTACAAAGGGGCTGCACAGTGCGCGCAGCCAGGCGAATAGCACCGGTTTTCGTTTGAAACCGGGTATGGATTCCATGATCAGCCTGTCATAGCCGATATTGAAAAGCTTATCATAATCAGGCATACGGGTAATAATTTATGGTGAAACCATCCTCTATAACCCTCAGGTAACCGGCATCCGGTATGAGCCGCTCCTGGATCTCGGAAAAGGGACGGATACCATATCGCGACTGCGCGCTTAAAATCCCCACCAGCTCGACGCCTTCCACGGCCTGCAGCTGGTCCATCAGCCGCGTCTTGGCAAATTCTCCGTTGAACCGCAGGTTTTGCAGGTAAGCGTTAACCGCGTCGATGACCGGAGTGTCTCCGTTTCCGTCGATGCGGGCTCCTGCGCCGTCGAGTACCAGCGGATCATAGTAAACATCCAGTACCAGTTTAAGATCATCGGGAGGCAGGCTATCCACGTGAACACGTACCCCGGCATCCTTGGTATCAAAGACGTAGGCACTGAACGCGAGCTTTTCGTCATCGGAAAGCTGCCCGTAGTCGCCTCCTGCCTGTTTCACTACTTTCATCCTGACGGAGCCATCGGTATTTTCTGTAACCGCCGCCTGGCTGATAATTTTCTGGGCTGCTATCTGCGTATCGCTGAGGCCGCTGTTCAGGTACTGATCAGTATCCTGCAGGAGCATCTGCCCGTATTGAAAGCGCAGCGCCAGTTCCCGATACCAGTTCAGCGTATGCGGTTTTTTGGCGGCCAGCGTGTCGGTGATCTCGGCAGCGCGCAGGTCAAAAAGTACGTCGACCGTCCATGCTACGAAGGCCACAATATAAGCCCATAATTTAAAATCAGCCACCGCGCTGGTGTGGTCCAGTGCCGCCAGTGTTTCATCGCTGTTTACCTTGCTGATGATCTGGCCGTTCCAGTATTCTATTGTTTGTGCCATATTAACTTACTATAAAATCGTATTCAATTATCCAATACTCTATCCCGGCGGGGGCAAGCACCTGTACATCAGCGACCGACGAAGCGGGGCTGATGCCGTAGGTCGCGAAGTAGCTGGCTACTTCAAATACGCTTACCCTACCCGCATCTATCGTTGCCCCTGGCTTCAGCGCATCCGTTATCCCAATTCTGTTCAGGGCAGCAAGCGCAAACACGTTTTCCGCTGTCCCCGTGTACTGCGTGGCGATATCGGCCAGTGCCTGGCCTGCCTTAATTATCTTATTATTTGACATAGTCTCCTCTGATATTTAAAAAGCCGTTTTCAAATCCCATGCCCTGGATCGCCACGCCGTCCTGACTGAAGCGAAGCCTAATCTCACGCAGCAAATCCTCACCGGCGATACTTCCTTCATCATTCAAAAACTGGAACGTACCAACCGTAGCCAGCGGCGCCTGCCGGTATTCTCCCTTTTCAGCCAGCAACAGCTTCCGCTGCTGCTGCTGGTTACTTTCACCGCGAACGAAGTCGCCGTTTACGATCAGCAGATCGTCATTGTCATCCATCAGGTAATCAATCATTGTAAATGCCCGTTAAAAGTTCCTGTTACCGGGTTGCTCCCGGCTGTCAAACCATTGTTGTATATGATGTCGGCTGTCCTGATATATGCTTCCAACCTATCTGCAAAAGCATCGATAAAAGCGTCCAGCGCCGCATCTCTGTCCCCGGATGCCTCATAGGTCCGGGTATAGACCTCTTTCAGGCCCGCTTTAAAATCTTGTGTATCCAGGCTCATGGTAAAAGATCATTTATGCGTTCAATCAATTCGGTTATAGCGGGCACGTCCTTCGGAGCAGCGATACTTAATACGCCGCGGACCAGGTCATTCAGGATCTTCCCCAGGGTATCTCCGCCCTTACTGACCAATAAACCTTCAGGGTCGACCCGCAGAACTGTGTTCCCGGTCGTTATCCGGTACATGGCGATCTGATCGCAGGCGATCACGATATAATCATCATCTGCCAGCTTCCCGATCACTACCGGAGAGCCCGCGACCGGCAACACATCAATACTTTTCCTGTCACTCATCACCGCTCTCAGCCGCACGCCGTAGACCTCTGCCTCATCCAGCAGTACGTCACAGGTAAAAGCGTCCTGATCCACTGCAACGACAACAGCATCATGAAAACTCACCGGGCCGCCTGCATGGGCGAGCTTTACAAACGACCTTCTTAGTTTATTTAATTCATTCATTTGACCTCCGTGTTAGTTGAACTTTCCGACAAACGGTAGGTTAGTTGGACCTTTCGCTCTCCCCCGTTAACCCCGAAACCAACCTCGGTACCCTCTATAAAGTAGGTACCAGCCCGGCCACCGTCATACCGGGCATCAAAAATGACTGCCTTCCAGCCGGGTTTGCAAAAGGGTTCGAGCAAGCCCGAAAGCGAACCTTCATAACCATCATATTTCAGTTGCTTAAGTCCGTTTTTCGCGAGGGAGGCCAGGCTGTCCGGGTGGCCGGTAAACGGGATATTGCGTTCCTCTACTGCACCTCCCGGATCTCCAGCCTCATAAGTGGTGACAGCGCCGGTCCGGCTATGCTGTTTTATCCTGACCAGTACCTTGGTTTCCTTAGCTGATCTGATCTTCAGGTCTGGCTGATCGGAGGCACAATTATAGCCTATCTTATAAGTCACCTGTTCCAGGTTGGTCATGCTTTCAGTAATACCCCCGGTCACTGTTGTCCTGGTTTCCTCCGTGCCGGCATACAGAACGTTATCATCAAAATAAACCGTCAGGAACATTTGATCCTTCAGGGACTCCAGCACCTGGAGCCCGTTCCTGTTCGGTATCCGGTAATTGATCAGCGGCATGTCCGGTATGTCCGGGCTTAAAACGATATCTGTCCCTGCTATAACCTGCCCCAGAACCTCGCGTAGCGTGGTTTTCTTCCAGCTGGCCAGTATGTTCCTGTTGCGGAGCTGCCATGCATAGCCTTCCATTTCAATGCTGACCGGCGTGGTAATATTGACCCGTCTGACAAAGCCCCGGAACTCGTTCTGCAGCACACCGTTGTATCCAAGGTCGATGCTGACCGGGTCACCCTCCCTGAATAGTTTGGCTATATCGATACTTTCAGCCCGACGGTTAGCGGCACTGCCCGGTTCTCCCAACCCCGCGAAACCAAGTGCGTCCCTGATGGCAGGGATCTCCCTGACGATCCGGACGGCACCGGGTATTTTGAGAACTGCGCTGTCGACGATCGTATGAATGTTCTTTTTGATCACCAGGTCGTTGACGCCACCGGCAAAGCTGTAATTGCCTATGTTGATAATGCTGTTCAGTACAAAAGCCATTACTTTGAATTTGAATCGATCGTTAATTTTAAAATGCTGTCGCTTTTCATTTCCATTGCGAAGTCACGGACGCCTATCACCCTTGGTTTTTCAGGAATGGACAGCTTGTAGATCAGCACGCGATCATCTGCGGAAAGAAAAAGGTCTGAATAAGCTGATTTCAACCGAACCTCCTCTTTGCTCTGAAACACATATTTGAGC
Source organism: Mucilaginibacter rubeus (assembly GCF_014643835.1). GTDB lineage: Bacteria > Bacteroidota > Bacteroidia > Sphingobacteriales > Sphingobacteriaceae > Mucilaginibacter > Mucilaginibacter rubeus. The sequence continues at coordinate 9,125 of NZ_BMKD01000005.1, forward strand.
GCCTGCAGCTCGTCACCGGGTAATTGTTCCTGATATCCGATCACGAAACCTTTGACCGAGATGCTCCAGTCCTTCATGCTGATGATCTGCTTGGCCGTTCCTCCGGCCTCCGACATTTCTGTTTCCTTGATCATTTTTTCGCGTTCAAAGCCGATGACGGTATAGGGGAAAAAATATTCAATCTGGCCGACCATAATGGTCAGCGGGCAGAATACCTCGCGCCCTATTGTATCTTCGCCGCTGTAATAGGAATTACCATAAGGGTTCGTCAGCATTGGCGCACGCGGGCTGAAATTATAGGAACGCTCTGCCGCTGCAGACGGCAACTCCGGGATCTGGGCAGGCTTATAGCCGTACAACTGCCTGAAAATGGCTGCGATGTCAAAGACAGTATCTGATTGGTTTATTGTTAACATTAGTTGGGGTTTACTGCGGCATTACCGCTGTTAATTACCTGGTTAAACATTTCGATGAATATGGCCCGGATCTCGGCTGCGCCTTCCGTAACGCTGGCAGCATGCAGGCTGATCTGATCCACGCCAAGCTTGGCGATATTGATGACCTGGTTCCGTTGCCCGCCGCCGCCGATTCCCTTGGCAGTCTCGCCGACCGTTGCAGGAACAGTTCCTGCCGATCCTAACGCAGCGTGCGTTGTTACTCCTGTGGGTATCCACTTTTCGGACGGGGAACTGCCGTTTTCGTTTTTACGTTTATTCCATTTAATACCTATCCCGTTCCAACCGGCCTTTACAGATTGCAAATGCCCGGCGAACTCCCTGCTGTTTTCGGCCAACTGGGCTGCACGTTTCCTGTTCAGCGCACTGATCTCTTTGTCTGCATCTGTACTGATGTGAGCGGTGAGTACACTTTTTGCGCCCGAAAAGTCTCGCTTTAGAGCCAGGTCAATAGCCCGGGCGGTGTTGCTGATCAGCTGGCCGATATACTGGAAGATACTTTTGGCTTTAAGATAGAGAAAATCGAATGTATAAACCCATTCCTGGAATGATTCTCTAAAAAGCACCTTGGCTAAACCAAAACCGCTTTTGATGATCTGCCAGATAGATGTAAATGTTTTCCCTACACCTTCCAGATTGCTGATTAGCCATACGAGCCCGCCTACCAGTACTCCCACGAGCACGATAGGCCAAAGCATCAATCCATCGAGTATGGCCTGCCATATTACCGCGCGCTGTGTCCAGGCAGAATATAAGCCCCAGGCAATTGCCATCGCTCCGATCCCGGCTGCGATCTCATACATAAGCGGCTTGTTGCCTGCAAAGCGGCTGAGCAGATCAGCAGCAAAGCCAAGGGCGGGCAGCAACGCCATTCCAATGGAAACACCCAACGACTGAATTGTTTCCCGGAGCGCCGCTATTTTACCTGCCGGGCTTTCTCCCATACGCTGCATTCCATTATGAAATGTACCCATCGGGCCCGTAGCGTATTGCAGCGTTTCTGCAAGTGCCTGGAAGCTGATCTTGCCTTTATCTACATCTTCCCTGAGTTCGGCGGTAGTCCGGCCCGTTTTCCGGCTCATCTCAAGCAGCGGATTAAAACCGGCGTCGATAAATTTAGGGAGGTCGCCGGCAGCCAGTTTACCGGTACTCGCCGTTTCAGCGAACACATCGGTAAGCGCTTTCATTCGCCCTGAATCGCCCAGGGCCACATCGCCGAGCATTTTTAGCCCCGGTATAATATTCTCAGGTACTATTCCGGAAGCCAGCAGCTTCCTGCCGTCTTTAAATACATCATCACCCATCCCGTTGCGGTCCGCGAATGTATTGAGGTCGTTCTTTAGCTTACCTCCCTTTTTACCGCCCATGATTTCTATAGCATCGCCTTCTCTATCTCTGGACATTCCCTTTTCAATGAGGTCTGTCCCCAGTTCGAACATCTTGCCGATGCCTTTATCGAGCCAGTCCTTTACCTTGCTCTCCTTTTTATCTTTTTTGCCGCCTTCCGCTTTATCTTCTGTTTTGGAGAGATTGATACACTGGGCTTCCAGCGCGGCGAGTTGCCGGCTTGCCTTCCTGATCTCACTGGTGTCGATCGAGATTTGGCGGCTCCGGGTCAAACCCTGGATCTGCGAATCCAGTCGCCGTACCTGAGCACTGACGCGGCTGATTCTGGAACTGATGTTATTGAATACCGAGTTCGCGTTGTTGGTCAATGATCGCATCGGGCCGGAAGCAATATCACGTATCTGGACAGTAAATTCGACAATGTTAGCCATATTGTTTAGCTTCTTCTTTTCGTAATTGTTCAATTTGTTTATAAACTTCCGCCCAACGCTCATCGGATAATGTTGAGGGATCATAGGTGGTGTAGTAGGCTATCGTGGTATCAATGAATCCGAGATAGTTGCTACTAACATCGCCACGGGCGGCCTCTATAATTTTTTTAGCTCCGATGACTTGATGTCCAGTACGCTCTGAACGGTTGGCATAATGCTGTAAAAAACCTCATCTTCGGTTTTGATCTCCTCGTCGCCGCCCAGCCACAGGGTATCCAACACGATCTCCGTGTAGGTAACCGGGTCGGTCTGCTTAGAGGTCAGTTCGCGCATCTCGTCCCTGGTCGGCTTGCGCATATAACCTTTATAGCGAACAACAGGCACCCTGAGGGGTACTTTGCTGTCTTCACTGTGAATGGTTTCAAATTCGCCGCTATGAACTACGAGTTCAAAAACGCCGCCGGGATAATCTTTTTTCCAGGCAGCAAGCAATTCCGGCGTAACATTCCCGGCATTGCGGGGCATTATATCTCTTGTTTTCACGATCCGATTTTTTTAATTTATTTTATTAAAAATACTGTTATTCAGACTTTAAGCTCAGCGCAATGAACGGGCAGTCGATCTCCATCATCTTGGCGCCCTGTTCCATGCCTTTCTCCCATTCCGTAAATTTGATGCCGGAAATGATGTCTGTCTGCTTATCGCGGCCGAAGGCTTCTTTATAATGGAAAGTCGCAACGATCGCCTGGTAAGGCACTTCGCTGAAATCAGCATAACCCGCGGTTCTGGCCGCTTTATTCAGGCGATCAAGCTCTGATTTCAACAATTTGATGCTGCCCTCGATCTTTTTATTGCCGCTCTGGATACCGACCGGCTGGTCGCCTGCCGCGTACAGGTGCTCGCTTTCGGTAGATTTTTTGTATTTAAAGCCACGGAGGCCACGGATCGTTACACCAAGAAAACTGAGGTCCGCGTGTTTCCATTCCAGTTCCTGACTGTTTACATAATTTGCCATCTTTAATTGTTGTTTTGCGGGTTATTGAAACCCAGTTTGATATTGATTAATTTGCTGTATCCTTTACGGCGGATGCCTATTTCAACCTGCAGGGTAGAGGTTTGCGTGATCTGCTGGGTGTCATCGATATAAACAACCGGGTCGCTGCTCATGCTCTCCGCCATATTCAGGTTAAGTGCATTTACCATAGAAGCCTCGAGTGCCTTCAGCACAACCGGTTCAATCCGGCCGTTGTCATCAAGATCGATGTCATCATTGATCTCATTAACATAAGTCTGGTAGGCAACGATCGCCGCCTTGTCGATCACACGGCCAAAAGTAAGGCTGTTGTAGTCATCTGTTTCAGGACTGGCCATCGGGTCGTTGCTGATAAACAAACCGCCCTTCTGATCATACTTTTTGACCGTGATATATCCTGCATCGATCAGCTGGTCAAGCTGCCTGAAATAAGCCTGGTCGGGATTGTCCAGGTCAGGCAATATACTTTGCGTTCCGATGAAATAGTTACTAATCGGCAGGTCCCCGTCTTTTACCCTGCCGATATTGACATGCGGTGCGGTAGCGGCGATTCTGCCAAGCACAAGGCCCAGAGACGTAACGCCGTTGGCTGCGGTTCCGCCGATCACCAGGCCTACGTTATTGGCAGTTAGTTCATTTGGATTGTCAATCGTGCTGCTTGTCACATCGTTAACGCGGGCTGCAAGCAGGATACGCAACGGTTTGTGTGCGGCAAACATTGCCAGGGCGAAAGCTTTCGCGTTCGGAACCGCGGCAATCACGTCGCTGTCGATAAACTTGGATACAGTGGGCGTATATCCGGTAACCGGGGTGCGTGCAACGGCGGCTACACGGATGTCTCCGCCGCCGAAATCGATCAGTTTTTTCAGACCGGTTGCTACGGTAACATCGCAAAGCGTCGTTAAGCTTGTCGCCGCGGCAGCGAGCATCAGGTATACCGGGCATCCCTGTGTACCGTCAATACTGTAGAATTCACGGACGAACTGGTAGGCCTCCGGTTCGGCCTCTTCGGTTATGCCCCTGGATTCGGCGTCTGCTAAGCTTACAAGCTTAACCGGGGTAAGCAGCGGTAGTGTTCCAGTTCCGGAACCGGTAAGCAAAACGCCTGTTATATTGTCGTTGGTTGCGGTAGAACCGCCTAACTGGCCCTTGGCCAGTTGCACATTTACTGCAGGAATCATTAGTTTTTATCTCCTTTAATTGATTGGGTTGCCTTTTCTATCAGGCTGTTTTGAAATGGTATTCTCTCATCGTCCACGGTGGCAAAAGCCTCCGCTAAAGTGTTCTTCGTTGTGCCGGCAGCTGCTTTCGCCTGGTCTTTTCCTAAAGCTTCCCCGAATAGTGTCTCTCCGCGGGTAACTTCAATAAAATCCGCGCAGGCAAGCTTTTGCGAATGACTACCGGCGGGGCTTTCAGAGAAAAAGGCCAGTCCGCCTGAGGTCACAAAGACGCTTTCCTGTTCAGGGCGGGTCGCAAACAGTACTTCGAGCGAAGCTTGCGTGACCCCGGCATCACTGAGGGCCTTGATGAACGCTTGGTTCTTTTCGATTTTCATTTTATATGGTTTATTGTTTATTGAATATTTGCTTAAAATAGATTTCAAGTATACTCACCGCCTCGCTCCAGCTTAAACGGCCTTCGCCAACGACCGTCATCAGCCTGGCGGCCAGCGCATGGTACAGATGGTCCTTATCCGCATCAGCGGCGGATTTTATTTTATCAAGCGGTCCGCTGAGCAGATCACCATGACCGGCTGGCTGGTTACCGGCCGAAAAAGTGAGCCCCGATAATATGCCTGGCAATGCTTCTTCAATCATCTTCCTCATACGCTCATCGGCGGGGCCGGCGAGCAGCGAGGCCCGTCCGGCTGTCAGGTCACCGTTCAGGGCCTTCTTGATATTATTCACCACGGTGATACAGTAATCGATTTGCTGGTTACTGATCGCTATGCCTTCGGGCAGGCGTACCCTGAGCGCCGTGAGCCCGGTCAGTTTTTGCAAAAGGCCTGCAAAAAGACCGCCTATAACTCTTAAAATATTGTTCATTTATTCAGGCAGGGGTGTTAAACAGTTTCGTTTCTTTTTCACGTCTTTTAACCAGCGCTTCGCTGACTTTTTTCTTTCCCGTTCCGGGATCGGTTACCTTGTTCCAGACCAGGAACTGCGCCGCGGCACCAGTATAATCTTCCTTGTTCAGCTTTTTGAGCAGGGTACTTGAGGGCAGGCTGCCGGTATTGTAATGAAAGCTGACCAGCGCGTCGTACTGATTCTGGTTGACGGGCACACTCACCACCCTGTTAACCGTCCGCTCAAAGTCTTTTAAAACCGCTGAAAGCAGATCCGCAGCGCATTCCTTGTTGGGCAGCCGGTCCGCCGGTTGTATCCCCTTGCCGTTTGCATAGTAAGTACACCCATAACCTATCGTCCATTTACCCGCCTCGTCCTGATACGCGGTTAATTTCAGCCCCTCGAACGACTTTATTATATTTAATCCGCGTTCACTGAGCGTGTGTTTATTTATCGCCATAATGATGTTATTTTAGTTTTGATTGATTCGATCCAGGCTGACTTTTCCTTGCCTTCAATTACTGCCAGGTTTTCCAGTATGGAAACCATGTTTTCCTGCGCGATATGGATGATCAGGAAGTTCTGCAGCCAGTCAAAGCATTCCGCCATGACCGCCTCCCCCTTAGCCGCGTAATTCTGCGACCAGTGGTACGGGACCGCGATGAGCACCAGGTATATAAAAACCTTGAATGAAAACCGGGAGAGGCGAAAACTGCTGAAACGTTCCTTTTTTATTCTGGATGCTGCTATACCGCTCAACAACTCTACCACAAAGGCCATCAGCATCATGATCAGGGCAGCTGTCTGGATACCGAGCGCCAGCGGGATATCCGGAACGAGTGAGGCCAGCCCCGAAAGACCGGGGAACGTCAGGCTCACCACGAGCAGCGGTCTTGTCAGGCTGTACTTACAGGAGGGAGCAATGCTTTGAAAAAGGGTCCGCAGGTCCTCGTAGTCAAAAGTTACGAGCATCCTCGTTAGCAGAGAACTTATCATGGTACATATTTTTATTATATAGATCTTCATTTTTCTTTTTTTTAACCGCGCCGCCCCTGACCGTATCGGGGGACTATTAAGGCGCGGGTACACTTACGACCGGTAGGCATTTCCTGCCCCTGCGGCGGGCGGCCCTTTGATAAAGCAGCTGGTGCTTTTCCCTGTTTCCGGGATTCCCAAGCCGTCGCTACAGGTTGTCATTTTTCTTTTTTCCGCTACTTTTCCAAGCGGCTTCATGACAAACGTACGGCGCTATTTCGGAGATAAAAAACCGTGTTTATGATTGATTGACAGCGTTTTTGGCAATGATAAAAGTTGCGTTAATCATTCGTTTTTTTATTCATTTCAATAGAAAAAGCACCATGCTCAAAATGAAGCAATTACTAATATTTTTAGCAATCAAAACTCGCAGATTTCAATATCAGGGAGGCGCCCCTCCGGCATCCGGTTAATAATGAGACAACCCGGATTCCAGCACCCCTACCGGGATTATGCAGGTATAGCATTTGTCCGGAAGCTGCATTTGTCGGAATAACCGATAATCAAAGTGCCTGGGAACAGCAGGGCTCCGCTGCTTATTTTATAGCGTATTAAAACTGTTAATAAGACCGGCCGAAACTGACGGTGAAAACGCGGGCCTGCCGCCGGGCGCGTCGGAATGAATGCACTTGTAACTATTTCGCCGCTTTGTTTTTTGCAGAACTGCGCAGGACGCTTTTTCGGTTGCTGCAGATATTACACAGTATACAGATGCAGACAGCACCTACAGACAGCTCCCCATTGTCTGCCTTTTTTCAGGATGATAGCTATCGTTTCAGCCAATGATGCACAGCGCATTAATCATCAGAATATGCGATTGGCGGGAAAGCGGTAAAACAGACATCTTTGAATACCAAGAGCCCGGCATTACCGATAAAATACTGCTAAGGATTTTTTTCCAGCGTTATGGGTTACTGGCTAACAGTATATTAACAAAAAAATAAATAAATGAGCACATCACAAACAGATGCCATCCTGGCCAATGTATTTTCGAGCGTACAGGAGCGGCTTGCCACGATCCCTGATTTACAATTTATCGGTATGGATATCGGGCAGCTGGAATGGGGCGAAGAAAATGCGAGTCCGGTTCTATTTCCCTGCGTATTGCTTGGACGGATCGATATTAACTATACGGACAACAAGAAATCCATCCAGCAGGGGGACGCCATACTTGAATTATTACTGGCCATGGCGGCACCGGGGCCGGGGCCGGACAGCGGATCTACTGCAGCTGATTATTTCAATCTTGAACACAAGATCAATCAGGCCCTGCACGGCTGGTGCGACCAGCAGTATTTTAATCCCATGAGCAGGGTCCGTGCCAAGAACAAACGCAGAAAGCGGACTGATATCCGGGTCCGAGCGCTGCGTTTCGGCTTTGGCTTCGTCGACGACACCGCCATGCAGGTCGGACACACGGGTCAGCGTCCCGATATGGTACTGTCATTGCAATTATCTTAAAACAAAAAAGCCGCTTTACCCAGCGGCTTTTTTGTTTAAGAGGGCTAACAGTTCGGTGGTCCGTCTGATATCTCTCACCTCATCGCTTACGGTTACAAAGATCTCATCACCGGCGGTAAACGCTATGCTTATATTTCCGAGCCGGTATATTTCCGAAATTCCTATAAGAAAAGAGGAGGCGCCGGCCGGTTTGAAGCCCAGCGCTTCCACGACGGAATAATTTATAAACTCCAAAGCCTCGTGGTATTGTTGTATATCCATATGTCAGGTTCTTGTTTCTGTCCGTTTCAATTTGAATTCGGCCCGCGGCAATTGCGGCCTTGTCATGAGGATCTCCGCCAGGTATAACGTTTATGACCAGTTGAAGTGAGGTAGGAGCTTCTGAAGGTATTTGCTGTCCGCTTCCTCCGATTTAAGCTTTTCGAGCACATCACGCTCCTGCATAATGATCTGGGAAATTGTTGTTTCACCCAAGTAAAATTCAGTATTCAGTTTTTCAACCGCGCGCTCATATTGCAGGCCTTTGATCTTGTAATGAAAATACAGGCGGCATACAATATCATGATCGCGGCGCGCTTTAAAAATGCCTTTTACGTGCTTAACGCCTTCTTTTTTTAATGGTTCCGAGAGTATATTGGAAATCAATTGTTTACCGAGTGCCATAGTTGGTTTAGATATAAAATAAAAGTAAAACGAAATTATCAACAATAATGTCCGGCCCGGGTCATTCAAAAGCTGATCCTTTTAAAAGTTACAGTAGGATTGTTATATGGTGTTATCCCTGCTGACGCAGCGCATATTTAAAAGGTTTGCAGTCCTCAACCGGCAGCCGCTGTAACCGCTGTCTTTGCGTGGCGTTGCCTGTCCCGTGTACCTTGCTCATGCGTAAAGCTTATTTAAAAGGTTCAGCTGGTCATTGATGAATGCCTGTTCGTATCTCCACCCCTCCCCGAGGTAACGCTGGCTAAAATAAAGATAGTATGCTTTGGCCTCCATATCAGTCAGCAATATACTATAGCCATCCCCTTTAAGCCTCGCTGCCAGTTTCGCCTCCAGTTTTCTGAAGACCGACTTCAGCAGGTCTTTTACTAGGCTTTCTGTAATATCAGGGGCAGGATCCTGGTTCACGATCTCCCGGAAAAGGTTGTGCAACGCTTCCGCCTGCCGGATGGTTAGTTTTAGTGTCATATTCAAGTGTGTTAAACAGGTTGATGGTGAGTAAAGGTCAGCGCATGATTTACACCGGCGGCAACGCATCCTTTGCCCCCCCGGTCGGTATCACCCGCTGTACGTGTGTGTAGCAACGAGTCGGTACCGTTTTTCTTGATATAAGTGGATTTAATATTTTTATTTTTGCTCATAATAATGTTCCTTTGCACATACAAATATTAGACTATTGTCTATTATTTGCAAATAAAATTCGACAAAAGTCTAATAATATTATCAGATTATGCCTAACAGGCCCATAGACAGGCTTTTAATTTTTTTAGCCCACAAAAAGATTTCTCCCTCAAAGGCTGAGAGGCAATTATTGTTGGGAAATGGCTATATAAAGAAGTCTCAGCAACGGGACGGCGGCATCGGAAGCGCCATACTGGAAAAGATCTGCAGGACATACTTAGACATTAGTCTAACCTGGCTTATCACGGGCGATGGGGCGATGCTGCTTGATGAAAAGGATGGAAACGCCCCCCTTGATGACAAAGAAAAAACAGGAATTGCGACCAGTACGGTCAGGCGTACCGGTAGCTTCAAGCAGCTTCAGGCCAGCCACCCTCCAATTTCTCCGATCCAGGTTATCAGCGTAGATAACGACGGCAACGAGACCATTTTGTATGTGCCCGTCAGGGCCTCCGCTGGGTATCCCAAGGGATACGCAGACCGGGAGTATATGGAGAAACTTGCATCTTTTAGCTTGCCTTACCTGAACAACGGGACGCACCGGGCATTCGAGGTAGACGGCGACAGTATGTTCCCAACACTCGAAAACAAAGAAATCGTAGTAGGGCGTTTCGTGGAAAAGTTCGAGGATATCGTAGAAGATCATGTGCACATCATCGTAACCAGGGACCGGGGAATACTGATCAAGAGACTACTGAACAGGATCCAGAAATATGGCTTTATCGTCGCCAAATCCGATGCCCTGGACAACCGTAACCTGTACCCTAACCAGGAGATCTACCCTGATGAAGTGGTTGAGATCTGGTTTGCAGTGGGCCATATCAATAATAAGTTCCGGCACCCGACTGATATGTATAAACGCGTGAACAACCTGGAGGCGGATCTTACAGAAATCATGAGGGTATTGAAATCAAAAAACTTGCTGGATAAATAGGCAAGCTCCCGTTTGATGAACTCAATATAGCAGACAATCTACCGACATTCCCGCTTAATTTTAGATACACCTTGTGCGGACAATATAGATAAGACAAAATTACCTCGTTTGTAATAATCATTTTCGAGCCAAAATTGATAAATGAAGGAATGCATTAGCTTGGTCTATATCAAGTTATACCAAACTGGTTAAATTGCTTAATTTGTAAAATGCTATTCGTGCAACTAAAGCAACATTTTTAAACGTTGGCTGGATAAAACATCTTCCTCCTCACCTATGGTTTGCAATCAATTGGAAAAAGATCTTATAGGCGACCGTTAAAGTACAATTGACGAACAAAATTACAGTGGATTGCGAGTGAATTATAGTTGCGAGAGAAAGATAGTTATTCTTATTATTAAGTAAAGACCACGAAGCCCATGCGACTGCGGCAGGTGGCTACATTACACCACGCGCTCCGGGTTCCATTACGCCGCCAGCCTTACCGCCGCACGTGCAGGAGTGTATTCGTTCCTCATACACACCTGCCTTACCGCCCGCTGAATATTGATTAGTCATCGCACCGCAGTTACAAAGATAGCTACGCATGAAAACTGTCAAGGGCAAGTAAACCGACTATCGCCGGCCCTTGACAGTTTCCCTGCTAACAGCTCCAGGTGTTTAAGCGGTGATATGACTGGGTGTGCGCAGATCAAAAGTCGAGGACAATCCGGCTCGCTGCTTCTTTCTTTGCCTTGTCCATTACACGAGTATATCGCTGCGTGGTTTTAAGGTGCCTGTGCCCTAATAGTTTTGATATAGTATAGATATCTGTGCCATGATCGAGTTGTAAGGTTGATAGGTATGCCGAAGGCAACTAAACGTCAGGTGTTTGTTTATGCCCGCTTCCCTTGGCCAGGCTTTGAGCATATTCCGGGTGTAATTATAGTTAACTTTTGGAAAGACAGTTTTTTCAGGACCGCCACGTTCTCCCATTAAATCAAATGCCTGGTTAGAAATGTAAACGTGCTGAGGTTTGTATGTTTTGCGCTGACGGAATTGTAGGTAGTAGTTATCCCGTTCACCGCGAACCTGTTTCCAGGTAAGATATTTAATATCGCAAAACCGAAGACCTGTTAAAATTGCAAGTAATACCACTCTTTTATACAGATCATCATTTAAGGGCGTTTCAAGCAATTTCCGTATTTCATCCATCGTTAAATACTCCACTTCTGCTTCAATTTCTCTTAGTCCGGGCGACAAGGCATGCAGATCATCGTTGATGAGTTTTTCACGCCAGGCTTGTTTTAATGCTGTACGGAATTTATTGAAATAACTCAGTGCGCTGTTATGCCCGATGCCACGCCTTGATTCGCGCAACTTGGGTTCACTTAGTAAGAAACGTTTGAACTGTTCGCAGAGGGAAAGGTCAAGTTCAGAAGGTTAAATCTGCCCTATCGGCAAATAGTTGAAAATACCTAACACTGCTATCTCAGTTATGCCAGTTCAAACCACGTTGCTGATCGGCAAGTTTTCTGAAATAGGCAATAAAACTTTCGTGTTTCCTGAAACTTGGAGACATTCCATGTTTCTGAGCCTGTAATTCGAGCTGGCGGCTCGCGCAGATCGTTGTTGCCAGTTCCATCGTAGTCCTGTTATGATTTCTTTCGCCGGAAGTAGCCGGATGGTCATATACGAAGAGTTTAAGGTTTTCGTAGGCGGTCTGCTTATTTGTTTTTGGGTTTACGATTGGTGGATAGTAGTCCAAAAACAGGCGGTGACGCCCCTTTGTAAGAGCGTGTTTTCCGATTGTTACTTTCATGGTGTTCAAAGTTGGTTACGCATGAAGTAACAGATCAACCGATAAAAGGCTTGAACTGTTTAGGTTATTAGCAAAGTTGAAATTATTACTAACTTTTATTTTTAAAGATTTCGATTTTTTCACGCTCGCTTTTAAGTAACTCTTGGTATAGCTTTTTGTTTTCCTCGAATAACTCAATTAATTTATCAATAGGGTTAAAGGTGCATTGATATTGAACTGAACTCGAAGTATCGTGGTAGGTATTACCGATTATGTTAAAAACTGCTTCCTCTGTGAAACTTTTGATCGCCTCAACAGGCACTTTTAGGATTTCAGCCACCTGCCTTAATATATCATCTTCAATAACTTCTTTCTGTTCCAATAAAGACACCCTTTTCTGACTCCATTCGTCACCAAGCGCAATTGCCAGTGCTTCTTGCTTCAGTCCCATCATTTCACGAAAGCGTTTAACGTTGCGGCCTTGATGTATATTTTTTGATGTGTCAGTCGTGTTCATAAGTTATTATATAGCGTTCGTTCAAAATTAAACAAAATAATAAAAAGCCTTGCTTTATCTAATATAGAAATAATATTGAGTAATTTATCCCTTCAACGGTATTACATAGTACAGGGGGCGATTAGGTTAGAAACCACAATATGTAAAAGTTTGTACCGGCGATGAAAGTCATCGCCAGCTAAATCAAACTATATGTATTTTCGTCATTACGTACCTTGGGAACACTATCCTAAAAATCTGTATTTCGAGGAGATACAGAATCCTTATGCTGCGTTTTCAGAATTCTTTTTTTTCGCAGACCACCCTTGTTTTGAAAAAACACAGTTAACCAAGTTGAAGGAGTCGGCCCTCTCTGATGATTATTATATCGGCGAGAGGGGACCGGGCGAATTAGTTTACAGCGTTCGCCAATGGTTTCGCCTGATCGAAGCGTGCCATGTACTGTGGACTACTCGCAAAATTGATTGTGTTGATGAAGGCCCTGATATCATAACATTTGAGGAGCTACAGGAAGCCAAACAGCAATGGGCTTACTTTCCTAATGATCTATATGAAAAAGAGTTGTTGAATCCGTTTTTTGCTTTAACTAAAGTGTATGAAGAGATAGGCGTGGAACTTTACCGCGATCATCTGCAACAGTGGCTGTATGCAGCTCTACAAGACTACGAACTCAATAATGAAAGCATCATCTTGAAGATGGAGAGCATATACAATAATCTTTGTAAACTGCACTCTGCCGCGTGGCTGCTCAATCAAATTGAAAGTGGTTACCCTTATGAAAGCAAAAAGTATAAATCCAGAGATAATGATACTGTTAGCACTGAAGATCATCCCCCTCCAGCCGAGGACATTCGACTAAAACAGCAAAATCTTGTTAACCTCGAATCAATCAGAATGTCAGAGTCCGCCTCGCCCCGCAGGGATGATTATACGAAACTTGCAGGAGGGATATTTGATCTTGAACAATCATTGTCAGCGATCATTTACCTCGGTGAGGCCAAATCCCCAAATTTCACTTTCCTTCTAATCTTGACAGACAATGAAGATGCGGTGTGGAAAAGAAAACTGGCAGATTCGATTACAAAAGAAACCGAGGTGTATCCGATTATTTACAGTGTCAGAAGTGCAGTTGAAGGTATAAAATCCGATGGCCGTTTCTGGAATTATGTTTTTACCGAGGGAGTTAATATCTATTCTAAAGATGGATTTATACTGCCCCCGTTCCAGATTCAGTCAGCCGAGAAGCAAAAAGAGGCGATGAGAGCGATCTGGACCAAATGGAATAAAATCGGCAGAGCATTTTTGACAGATGCCGAGCGGATTGCCAGAGATTACGATTGCGGGATAGCAACCTACTTTTTAAGCCAGGTCTCAGGGTATGCACTCAAATGTGTGCTGCAATTGGCCATCGGCTTCAGACAGCCGGTTGATGACCTCGAGAAGCTATTGACTTTAACACGGATGTTATCCGATGATTTCGCCAACATTTTTGAATTAGACACAACCATTGGCAAAAAGAATTTTCAACGTTTATGTGACCGCTACACCAAAGTTGCAAATTATGAAAGTTCCCTCAATATATTCGCCGTAAATAACATCATTGATACCGTTCGCCGTTTGACAGTACAGGTCGAAAAGTTTTACAAGAAAGAATTAAAAAGAATTGAATTAACAGAATAACAATTATCCTTTCTGGTTTGCTATGCCACTCAATGGATATCTTCCGTTATTAGACTTGTAAGACTTTTGGAAATTTACAAACGAGTTTGCGGCTCGCCTCGCGGTATCACAGGATTTTTGTTGGATGAACAAATCAAATAAAAACGATTCAATCGGCCTGCTGTTCCAGCAGGCCTTGAATAAAAAGCTCGAATCCGATCTAAGCAAGCACCACAAAAACAATTTACGCTACGCCTTCAACCATTTCATGGAGTTTCTTGGAGCGGAAGGACGTGAAATGTCGATCCGGGAATTGACCACCTCCAGGATCGAAGAGTTCTTACAGCTTTTCGGTTCTTCTGCAACCTATTATATGAACAGGCGGCGGGAGCTGAATATTCTTTTTAACCTCGCTTCAAGAATGATCGACGAGGATTTGATAGCCGCGAAAAGAACTGAATCCAGGCGGGTTAAAGCAACACTCCATCTGGCTTACGAAAAAGAGCAGTTAGAACCTGTATTTACTTTCCTGAAAGCTAACCACACCAATCTTTACCGGTGCTGCCTGATGACTTACGGTTGCTTATTACGCCCGCATGAAGAGATCAGGTTGTTAACCAAGAAACACTTCAGGAAAGACAATACGGAGATTCATCTCGATGGCTCAGAAAACAAAGGCGGCAAGATCCGTGTGGTTTACGTACCGGATTACGTCAGGGATGAACTGGATCCGGTATTGCAGGGGTTAAAAAGGGAGGACAATATCTTCAGTGGTATTAGCGAACCTTTCAACCAAACCTATTTCGGAAAGCAATGGAACCGCGAAAAAAAGAAAATGCTAAGCCACGGCCTGATCTATCCCAAACAAACCCTTTATTCTTTCCGGCATACGGCTGCAATTGACGTGTTTCGCCGAACAAAGGATGTTTATATGGTGCAAAAGATCATGGGACATTCCTCAGTGGTCATCACATTGAAATACCTGCGCAGCCTGGGTGAGTTCGATACCGAAGAATTAAAAGCAGCAGCCCCGGTATTATGATCACATTTACACGTGAAGAGTTGTACCGGCTTGTTTGGGAAACACCCATGACGCTGATCGCGAAGAAATATCTCATATCAGATGTTGGCTTTCGCAAGTTATGTATCCGCATGGACGTTCCTGTTCCCAAGCGGGGACAATGGGCTAAGATCCAGGCAGGGCATAAACTGAAACAGCCCGTGCTGCCCGTAACCGGCAAAATTTATAAACCGGCTGTATTTGAAGAAAGACCCGCCGGAGCACCGGTAAAAAAGGCTTGTCAACTAAAAATTCATACCAGAAAAGTGGCATCCGAAAAGCTGCCTTTCAGGGTGCCTGATCGCCTCGTCAGGCCCGAGCCGGTCACGCTCGCTGCCAGGGAGAGCTTGAAAAGGCTGACTGATCCGAATTTTCCGGGCATGGTAATCACGGCAAAGCGGGAACTGGATATCAAAGTCTCACCTGCTAACGTAGGGCGTGCACTCCGCTTTATGGATACGCTGATCAAATGCGTGAGGGCACGCGGTTATTTTTTTGAACTGCATGACGATGGCAATTATGTTGTGATACGCGATATTAGATTGAAAGTGACATTTCGGGAGCGGACAACCAAGGTGAAGGTATATGATAAATCCTATCGTAATTACGAGTGGCACCCGAACGGGAAAGTTGTTTTCAGAATTGATACGAGGCTAAAATCGGAATGGCAGGATCTCAAAGCTGTTTTGCTGGAAGAGCAATTACCCAAAATACTGGCAAAGCTGGAACTGGCCGCAAAAGAGGAAGAACTTTACCTGGAGAAAGCGCGGATCTGGCAGGCAAACTGGGAACGGGAAAGAAAAGAAAAAGCTGAATTTGAAGCCAGAAAGAAACAGGAAAAAGAAGCTTTTAAAGAATTGATGAGGGATGCCGAACGCTGGAAGCAAGCTCAACTCATCCGGGAATATACATTGGCTATGCCGGATCCCGATCCGCAATGGTTTTCCTGGGCGAATGCCAAAGCAGACTGGCTGGATCCTTATAGCCCGGCTGAGGATGAATGGTTGAAAGATGCAGATAAGAGTGATTTCTGAAGCTTGAGTGTACCATCGTTAAATAAATACTAAATACATTTACAATTATGCATTTATAGATAGCCTCAGACCTTCACCTGGAATTCCCGGAAAACCGGAATTATATGGCTTTAAACCCTTTGCAGATAAATGGAGATATCCTTTTATTGGCGGGAGATATAATACCATTGAAGGAAATTGACCGTCATGGTGATTTCTTTAGTTTACTTGCCGATAGTTATGATCATACGTATTGGGTTCCTGGTAATCACGAATTTTACCATTTCGATATAGCCAACAGGTCAGGTGTTTTTCGTGAGTCGATCCGATCCAACGTGACGCTGCTTAACAATTCTACTATTGAATTGAACCGCGTCAAGATCCATTTTACTACACTATGGTCGAAAATATCGAAATATAAAGCCCGTTATATCGAACGGGGGATGATGGATTTCAGGGTGATCAAAGATGAAGGTCGGTGGTTCTCGGTAGAAAAATACAACCAGATGCATTCTGATTCCCTTGCATTTCTCGAAAATGCATTAAAGGCTGGAGCGGATAACCGCAATGAGGATATCAGGAACATCGTTGTGTCGCATCACGTGCCTACATTTCAGCATTATCCCAAACAATATTTAGACAGCGTTTTAAATGAAGCTTTTGCCACCGACTTAGATGCTTTTATTGAGGACAGCGGCGTTGATTACTGGATATACGGCCATCATCACGATGCTACCCCTGAATTTAATATCGGGAAAACTAAGCTGCTGACCAATCAACTCGGATATGTACACCAGGACGAGCATAGCAATTTTGATTGCGGCAAGACTATAACAATTGATGCACAGATAGCATAAAGGATTCACTGGCATGGAAATCCATGCCAGTGTTCCTAAGTATATAAAGGTGAATTGAATGCCTGTTTTTTAAAAGCTATCAGTATCCGGCATATAACCTATTCTTTTTCTGTCCATCGGCTGTGATTTTTTTTCGATCAGTTCATCGAGATAGCCGAATAGCAAGTCAATATTTTTATCCTGGCTTTCAAGTTTTGTTCTGATACGCTCTATTTCCAGCTTCAACTCTGTGTTATCTATAAGTATTTGGCGTAAGCGAATAAAAATTCGCATAATCCTGATGTTTACCTGAATTGCAGCTGCGCTGTTTAAAACACTTGAAAGCATGCTGATACCTAATTCCGTGAAAACCATCGGAGCATATTTAATATTATAACCTTGTTTCATGGTGCCATTTTGGCTCCTTGAAATTAAACTATACTCATCTGGTGTAAGTTCAAACATAAAATCTTCGCCTGGAAACCTTTCTATATTCCTTCTGACCTGTCTCTTTAATTGTTTAGTTTCTACCTGGTAGAGCGTTGCCAGATCGCTGTCCAGCATTACTTTTTGGCCTCTTATGTAGTAAATCTGTTTTACTACGATCTCCTCGGGTATTAAGTCATTATTTGCCATTGTCGTCTTCATCTTTAAAATATTAGAACCTTCTTATAAGTTAAGAAACACGGGATAGCAGACTATCCCGTATTCGATTATGTATCAACTTGCAGCTAACTTTTGCTTCAGCAGACTCATATCCTCACTGATCTTATGATCCATCACCTTGGCATAGATCTGCGTCGTTTTGATATTGGTATGCCCCATCATTTTAGCAACGCTTTCTATCGGCACCCCATTATTCAGCGTGATGGTGGTGGCAAATGTGTGCCTGGCAATATGGAAAGTAAGTACTTTAGTGATCCCAGACAAATCGGCGATTTCTTTAAGATAGGCGTTCATCTTCTGATTGCTTAATACCGGCAATACCCTGTCATCGCATTGACATTGCGGGTTTTCCTGGTATCGTTCCATAATTTCGAGCGCAGCAGGGAGCAAGGGAATCCGGGATAATGTATCGGTTTTTTTCCGGTTCGTATATATCCAGTTTTCACCATCGATTCCCCTTAGTACTTCAGAACGTTTAAGCTTACTCACATCAACGTAAGCAAGACCGGTATAACAACTAAACAGAAAAATATCCTTAACCAGTTTCAGCCGCTCTACTGGCATTTCTCTCTCCAAAATGGCTTTGAGTTCGTCTTTCGTTAGTGCTACCCGGTTAACCTTTGAAGTTTTAGGTTTATAGTTGAGATAAGGGTCGACGGTTAACCATCCGTTACCAAGACATATTCTAACAATCTTTCCAAAGTTTTTAATGTATTTGATAGCTGAGTTGTTACCGCATCTGCGAATACTTCTTAGATAGTATTCGAAATCATTTAAAAAAGAAAAGCTAATCTTGGTAACAGGCAGGTCCGATACGTTGAACTGCCATTGCATAAAATCTTTGATGTGCATCAAGCAAGTTTCATAGCGCTGCAAAGTGCTTTTCTCAAATTCCTGCCCTACCAGGTTTTTCATTTTTTGGTTATGATCTGCGAAGACAGTTGTAACTGTTCTTACGTTATCTGTCTTTCCGATAAACTTGTTTCTTAAGGTTTCGGCAGTGATCAGTTCATCATGCAGGGTCATGATCCGGTGGCAATCAAATGCTTTAGATTGTAATCCATCGAGATAATTGTTTAAAGCACGGACATCTTCTTTCATTCCGGTAAGTCTTCCGGCTTTGTTGTTCCAGCGGGAGGGCTCACAGGTTCTTCCGCTGGCGGTTTCTGATCGTTTACCATCAACAGTGAACCGGAGGTAAACGGGCATGGGGCCTGATTGGTAGTGCTTTGGCTTTTTTAAATAGAAAAGCAGACTGACGTTTGTTCTCATAATAATGAGGATTAATAGTGAATCAAAATTAATTTTCTCATCACTTGAGCGCAAGATGTTCATTTACCGAACATGCTACATATCAAACAGTTGCAATAGAATTGGTGAGTCATTGAGCTACTTTAATTGACTCACCGAATTACTCACCTGAATTATGATTCCAGATGAACAATTTGGTGTGTCCCGAAAACAAAAAACCCGTCAAATGATATCATTTGACGGGTTTTGCTCAATTTTAATATTGATTTAGCGGAATGGACGGGACTCGAACCCGCGACCCCATGCGTGACAGGCATGTATTCTAACCAGCTGAACTACCACTCCCCCCGTTTGGGGTTGCAAATATACAAACCTTTTTGATCTACACAAATTGTAGAACTTAAAATAAAAAAAGCTTAAAACACAAAAAAGCCTTACTTTTCAGTAAGGCTTTTAGCGGAATGGACGGGACTCGAACCCGCGACCCCATGCGTGACAGGCATGTATTCTAACCAGCTGAACTACCACTCCTCCGTTTGGGTGTGCAAATATACAAACCATTTTATTCTACACAAATTGTTTTTTCAAAAAAGTTCATTATTTTGAAAATTAAGCACTTTTTTGTGCGGTGTGCCTTTTTTGGTGGCTGTAAATTACTGATATTCAACATTAAATCAGGAATCACAAAATATAAATCCTGTAGAAATTTAATAGTAGTTAATTCACTTCAAAGCTAAAATATTGGCTTGCGATGTCACCTTGTAACGTAACCCCTTGTACAATTCCTATATATTTCCCTGTTTGATCAGACGTATAAAACGACAACTGATTTTTACCAGCGGCTGAAGTATTGATATCCGGCCCCCAATAAAGCAGGTTTCTGAAATCGGGTAACCTGTTTTTTACTGACTGTTCAGTGTCATATACCGGAGAATAAAACTCACGTTGTAATTGCAGACCTTCATAATCGAGCACTACTGCCTTTGGGTCTATTTCAACACCGCCAAGATCGCCCTTATAAGTTGTAAAGCTTAAGATTCCTTCGTAAACAGATGGTCCCCAATAATACCGGTACGGAACATCTTCCAGCTTACGAACTTTCAACGGGTCAATACCCATAACCTTATCTATGTTAAAAACAGGTACGTCATCAAGCATCACTAAGGGGTCGCCATCTAAAAATCCATTACCATTCAATACTTTGATGTGATACCGTTTTTGCGATCTGTTAACCCAAACCTCCTTTACATACTCTCTCAATACCTCTTCCATTGTAGTAAAGCGGGTATAGTTATCCAAAAGGTAGGTTTTATAGGGGGTTGTATAAAAACCCGAACTATCAACCTGCGGCTCATAAAAGTGCTTGATCTTATTGCCTAAATAAATATTTTGAACCTGCGTGCCCAGGCTTCGTTCTTCAATGGCACTTTGCATGCCCCGGGTTAGGTTAAATTTTAATATTGGGGATTTTGCGAATTGTTCAGAAAAAGGGCTTAAAATATCAATATGATAGGTGGTATCCCGTTCTGAATTGGTTTGAACTACTATTTCGCCGGGACCATAAAGTTGTCTTGTATTAAAAATCAACCTGCCTGTCGAATCGCTTTTTGCGGCATACAGCTGTACCCGTTTTCCCGGGACACTTAAATAAGCTACTACATCTTTGGCAATACCACCGGTTTGCGTATTGGTTATTTTACCGGTAATCAGGTGCCCGTCATACTCTGGCAAAAAACTAAATGCCGCCTGTTTATTACCAAATACATTATCCCATTGAAACCTTCGCCACCCTTGTGTTAGCATGAGGTTATCAAGGGCTGTGTCGGCTTCAGCATCGGAATTTTTGAAATAGTAGCCTGGCGATTCAATATTTCCACGTAAATCTGACTTGAGCCACAGATAGCTGAATATTTCGCCGGCATCAATATTTTGTAATGAGTCAATCTTATAAACCGACATTGACAGGTTAGCAGGTTTTACGCGCCCCGAAAAATCTTTGGCAGCGATGTCCACACTTACCTTTTTACGGCGGGTATATGAAGGCTGATCAGCAGAGGCCTCGATAATGAGGTTTTGTTTGGGACGTTTAAAATAAAGCCTTTCGCACACGGGTTGTCTGGCGCTATTGAAAATTGTTAAGTGCGACACTCCTTCGCCCAATTTAGCTTTATCAAGCGTAAAAATGGCACTGCCGTTGTTAAAAGGTGCTGTCATGCCGGCTTTAACCGATTGGCCTGTATGAGCAAACAGATATAATTCGCCAGCTTCAGCGCCGGCGCCTTTTACTGTGATCTCCACCCGTGTGCTACCTGCATCTTTTACAGCCATTACATAACCCCGACTTTCAACGGCAGGTAACTCTTTGGTAACAGCCGGGGTATTGCCCGATTTAATAACAGCCGTATAAACATTCCCGGCTATCGGGGTGAATAAAAAGCTGCCAATACCAAATTTCAATGGCCGGAAGCGCGCTACCGTATCGTGCTTCTGATCAACAATAAAACCTCTGCATTCACTTAAGCCTGTACCGTCTGATGCCGTAACCTTAAAAGCAACTTTACTGTTAATACCCGCGACCAAATCTCCCCCTTCCGGGAAAAACTGAACATCGTAGCCCGGTGCCTGTACTTTAGTTATGGCTTCGGGAGATTTTAGAGGATTAATAATGGTAATATTCTTTTCGAAATAATAATCAGGAGTAAAATTTTTCATCCAGTTGGTATAGGCCCTTAACTTATAATTACCATTGCTTGCCGATACTGGTATATAAACAGAGCCACTCCCGAGGCCGTTTTTCATTTCTATTTTAGTTTGGATTATGGCATTTTGCTTGTTGTCCAATACATCAACATATACAACTTTGCTAAGACCAAGCGGCTTATGATAAGTAGCGTCAACGTTATACGCTTTAAACCATAAAATTTCGCCGGTCATATAGGCGCTTTTGTCAGTATGTACAAAAATCTTTTCCTGTACAGTAGCCTGATAGTATTTGTTAAAGCTGTCGGAGATTTGGCTTATAGTTTGCGCCATCCCGTTCACTGACAACAGTAACATGCCGGAAATCATCGGAACCACAGCAAGTTTTTTAATTTCATTCATAGCCAAACCTTATTGATTTATTTTCATGGCATCATTCATAAACTTTTTTATCTCTCTTTCCAAAATGAGGGAGTTTGTACTCGTCCCCTGATCCTGCAATCGGTACATTCAATTGATGAATAAGTATAACCTATTACGTTCATTTTCTCGGTTATATCAAGCACAGGTATTGCATTACCATTAATTATGATGCCCAGTACATCATTTTGTTTGGTTTTGGGATTAAAAAAGAGTGCAGTATCAAGGGGACCGCAATCATATGGATATGTAGGCGCCCAATCGCGAGGGAGATCGGCATTGTCAATAAATACTCTTTTCGATTGAATGTTGGTTACACTTATATAGCCAATAACAGGCTCAGCCGGATCTTTAAGATTGTGGATATTCCCTGTTAACTGCGATGGCTGCGCATCAAATATACTTCCTAATTGCTCCGTGTTTTTCTTCATATTTTCCCAAAACTGATAAGCTTCTTTGGTTAACGCATACTGTTTCAGAAAAATGGAATAACGCATTTCAATCTTTTCAGATGTTGAGGCTATGGTTGTTACCGGTTGCTGGTATATTACATCTTGTGACAGCTTAGCTGATGATCCTATAACTATGGTACTGGATTTGGCCCCCGCAAAGCAGTAATAATTATACTCACTGGGTGGCCGAAAAACAACTGCTTTAGCCACAGGATCAACCATATAGGCCGATTGATATTTAGCATGAAAGCGCCACGTTTCTTCATAACTCCACCTATAATATCGGGAGCTATTGGAAGCATCGTGCGTATTTGCATAAACCTGCATGTTGCCATTTTTAATATTAAACCCTATGCTATCAATTGGCTGTGTCTTTTTTACCTCAACATAGTCAGACGCATACTCTTTATTATCGTTAGTGATAATATGCACACGGTACTTTTTTGACACATCCAGGTTAAGCGCCGGTATAACATAAGTCCCATTTCCCCGGGGTGTAAGTGAATATGCTGTTCCCCCCTCGGCTTCAACAGATACCGCGCAATTATCAACTCCGCTTGTGCTTACATTGCCTGAGATGTTAACCGTTCTGCTTAATTTTATTATGGTTGAATCGCTGCCATTGTTTATTACCCCTTCAACAACCAGGTAATGATTGGGAGAGTCAACAATTTTAGGGTTATAAGGCTTTTTACAGGCATTGTATATGCCCCCCAGCAATAATAAAATTAATATATATCGTTTTCCTTTCATCGCTTTCAATTAAAACCTGATATTGTAATTAATAAATGGAATAGGCTTGGCAAATATGGACAGCTTATACCCGTTAATGACCCCTCCCTGCTCTGTAAAGAATGTCGAATACGCGTTTTGCCTGCCGGTTAAGTTATACACCCCTATTGTAAATGAGTTATGGGTTAATTGGTGCACTTTATGGTTGCCCTCTATGTTCATTGAAAAATCCGACCTGAAATAATCCGGGATGCGGTATTGGTTCCTGTCCGAATAAAATACCCGCTCGGAACCACCATACTCATACTTGGCAATAGGCAGGGTAATAGGCCTGCCCGTGCTGTAAGTAAGATTTAAAGAAACACTGAACCTATGTGAAAACCTGTAGTTACCAATAAAATTAAAAGCATGTGGCTTATCAAAATTTGCAGGATAATAAGCCCCCCCATTAATCAAATCGCCGGCATTAGGATCATTTTGTCTTAAAAACGTGCGCGAATAAGTATAGCTGATCCACCCATTGGCTTTCCCGGTGGCTTTTTTTACTAAAAACTCAATTCCATATGCTTTGCCTTTTGTACCTACCACATCCGTTTCAATATGATGGTTTAATACGAGGTTAGCGCCGCTCTTATAGTCGAGATAATCCCTTAATCGTTTGTAGTAAACCTCGACCGACGTTTCAATGGTGTTTGATTTTAAATTATGATAAAGGCCTAATGATACCTGGTCACCATATTGAGGTTTGATATTGGGATCACTCAGTTGCCAAACATCAGTGGGGGATATGGCAGTTGTGTTTGATAACAGGTGAATATACTGCCTGAGTGTGTTATAGCCGCCCTTGATCGATAGGTTATCGCCCAGTTGATATCTGGCCGAAAGCCTGATTTCGGGCCCCGAATAAGTTTTAATAAACTTACCACTTGCGTAATAGGTACTATCCAACAGGTTGGCGCTTGTTTTGGGCAGGTTAGGCGCATAGTTATACACTGTTTGCGGCCCCAGGAAATTGTAGATCGAATACCTTACACCACCGCTTATCGACAGATCGTCGGTCACGTCAAACTTATCGCCCAGATATAAGGCGCTTTCCAGGGCCTGTTGTGTGGAAACGACATCAGGAGCTACCAATGATTGGGCGCCAAGAGGCTGAAAGCTGCCCGGATGGAGCTTATAATAAATGGAACTTAACCCAAAATCGACAGTATTTTTGCGGTTAAGGTAATAGGTAAAATCCGTTTTAAAATTACTTTGGTTAATATCAAAATTCAGCTTATAAGCATTTACCGGGTTATCGGCGCTTGAAACATCATATTGGTACTTGTCTATCCCGGCCGTAATAACACTGAATAGTTTATTATTAAAATTATGCTTCCATTTTAGGTTGATATTCCTGTTGCTGTAACTATAAGCAGTATCGCTATTAAGCCTGAATTTATCTCTGCTTATATAACTGGTTAGATACAGGTTGTTTTTATCATCAATCTGGTGGCTTATATCCAGGTTAAGATCATAAAATGAAGCCGAACTGTGCTTGTAGGCATCGGGCAGGAGTTTAAGGAGCCAGTCGGAGTACGTGGTACGGCCTCCGAATGAAAACGAGGTTTTATCCTTGATGATAGGCCCTTCAACATTAAGCCTGCTGGTGATTAAACCAATGCCTGCCGAACCTGTAAATTTCTTTTTATTACCCTCACGATTGGTAACATCCAACACCGATGATAAACGCCCGCCGAACCTTTCGGGGATACTGCTTTTATATAGTTCGATATCTTTAACTATGTCGGGGTTAAATGATGAAAAGAAGCCGAAAAAATGCGAGGGGTTATAAATGGTGGCGTCATTCATCAGGATCAGGTTCTGATCGGCCGAGCCCCCGCGTACATTAAAACCCGTGGTAGCCTCGCCTACTGATTGAACGCCGGGCAGGGTAAGCACTACCCTTAATATATCGGCTTCGCCAAATACCGTAGGTACTTGTTTAATGCTTTTAATATCAAGCCTGTTCACCCCTAGTTGAACATTACGCACATTAGCCACTTTCTCGGCAGAGATCTTTACCTCTTTAAGGCTGGTTACCTGCTCTTGCATTTCAATAATGATCTTACCGTCCGAATAAAGGATGATCTGCCTGCGGGTATCGCGCATGCCAACGCCCCTAACGCTTAAAACCTGCCTGCCTTTGGGTAATTTGATAGTGAAATAGCCAAACTGGTCGGTAGCTACACCCGTTTTGGTATTGGTTACATATATGCTGGCACCTGTTACAGATTCGCCCGATTTTGCTTCCTTTACATATCCCGAAAGCGTTGCCGTACCCGCCTCAATAGTGTTGGTTTTGATCCCTATTTCGTATAGCTTATTTTCGGTTGTTGCTTCGGGTATCTTTTTATCTTTATCAAGATCAGCATTAGCCGGGGATACACTTATATTTGCTGCAGTTGCATTGGCAGTTGTAATGCCAAAATAACCTACCGCCAGTCCGGTTTGTATTTCGCGCCCTTTAGTTAAAAACACCTGCTGGTGTTTGGTTATGGCGAAACTAAAACCGGTGTTTTTAAAAGCCTGGCTCAATATGGTTTCAATAGGTTTATTGGTTGCCTGCAGAGTTATTTTCAAACTGTCAAACTGCATGGCGTCGTAAAAAAAATGAAAGCCTGATTTTGCTTCCAGCTCTGTTACAAACTGCTCAATCGTAGCTTGTTGAAAGTTTACGCTGATTGATTTTACCGGACCCTGCTGGGCCTGGCACAGTTTAATTAAAATCAAAAAACAGAAACTTAGAAAGTAAATTTTTTTCATCCGGTTATTTTATTTTCCTGCCGTATACATTAATGCTATATTATTTTTTGCCCTGTTATTAAATAATAAGGCACGCCGCATTAATTAGTTAAATGATCATAATAAGTAGTTACATCCACTATAGCCTGTTCCTGATTTTCGCGAAAGTCGATATGATTGGCTTTTATATATTGCCGCAACTCCTTCTTTTTATCCTTAAAAATATCTAACAGTCCGCTCTTTCCGCTAAAGCTGAAATAGTTATCCCCTTTTTTAACATAATAATCTTTGGTTTCGCTAAAAAAAGATTCGATGGTGTTGTTTCCCGTGCTGGTTTGGATACTCTTGGCCCTTTTTACAATGATCCCGATCTTTTTTCCCTGGTATAATTGATCATAGAAACCGGTAGCAAGGCGGGCCTGGCCTGTTGAGTCGGTAGTAATGCGTATAAAATGATGGTTAAGCAGCCAGAACTCCGGCACACGCTCGCTTAGTAATGAAATTTTTGTAAAGTGGTTATAAAGCAGTATAACCACCAAATCTTTATTCAGATCATATAACATCGGGACGTCGCGATAAACCGCTGCCCCGTATTTTACATCTCCAGCCGTAAATGACTTATTGTCAAAAACATATGCGTTACCTTTTATTATGGGATCATAAAACTCATATTCGGGCCCGTTATATAAGTGTGATTGTTGCCCTATAGCAGTGTGATAATTAGCAATTACGAGGCCTAAACCCGTGCTATCGGGACCCGTTTGTGCAGAAACATGACCGTTTGCCATTATGCCCCAGGTGATAACTAGGGCCAGGAGTGATTTTTTTACCATTTAGGTTTTTATAAAAACGGAATTTACATGACTTTCACTTAATTACCAAATCACTCTCCCTTAATACGCTACAGCAAGTGTATTAATCGTGTTACATAAAAAAGCGACTGGGCGACTACAACGTACTATTACGAATGAGCTAAAACAGATGCAACAACCATTGTTAAATAATTGCGTATTACGCAACTAAATTATCTCCCCCTCTTCTGTAACAACCGCCCCCTGTCATCGTCTTATTTTTGTGTAGACAATTTTACAATATCACCTCAATAAAACATCTACCTTAGATTAAGCGTTTAATTGCCGGTTTGTCTCCGGCTCAATACCTGCAGCGCCGCGCAAAACCCAATAGGCTACACAGGTTTTACCTAAAAATAACACATACTAAAATGGCTATTAACTTACAAAAAGGGCAGAAAATTGATATCGGCCTTTCAAAAATGACAGTTGGCTTGGGCTGGAACCCAAACGAAGGCACAGGTTATGACTTCGACCTTGACGTATCGGCTATCATGATCGATGCTAACCGACTGGTACCCCAGGATGAATTTTTTGTATTCTATAATAATGTCGACTCGCCCGAGCAATCGGTACATCATACCGGCGATGACCCAACAGGCGGCAACAGCGACGGCGGCGATGATGAATCGATCACTGTTGACCTCACTAAAGTAGATGCCCGCATCCAGGAGATCCTGTTTGTGGTAACTATTCACGAAGCACAAGCCCGTCGTCAAAATTTTGGCCAGGTGCGTGACTCATACATTCGTATCTTAGATAACCAAACGGGTGCCGAAGTATGCAAATATGAATTGGGTGAGGATTTTTCTATCGAAACAGCCATTGAGTTTGGCAGATTATACAAACGCGGTGGCGCATGGAAATTTGAAGCATCTGGTGTGGGTTACAAAGAAGACCTCGCCTTCTTTTTAAGTAAATATTTTAAAGGGCAAATAATCAAATAAGGCAATGGCTATAAATTTGGTAAAAGGTCAAACAATTGACCTGCGTAAAAATGATAAAGGCGAAAGCTTCGACCTGTCATCAGTAACTATAGGTTTGGGCTGGGACGTTAGGAAAACCCATGGCGGCTTTTTAGGCAAGCTGTTTGGCGGTGCCGAAGAGGCAGAATATGATTTGGATGCGATTGCATTTTTGCTGGACAAGAACGGTAAAGTAGCGAATCGCGGCTATGCCAAACAAACCGCTAATGGGCGTACTATCAATATGTTCGAGGGAGATGTGATTTACTTTAACTCGATGCGCCATCCTTCGGGACACATCTGGCTTACCGGCGATAACCGCACCGGGGCCGGTGAGGGCGATGACGAGCAAATCATCGTAAAGCTTGATTCGCTCGATCCGAAATATGACCGCATCCTTTTCCTGGTAGCTATTTATCAGGGGCGTAAAAACAATCAACACTTTGGCATGGTGGAGAATGCTTTCATCCGCGCGGTTGACAGCCATGGTAAAGAGATCGCAAAATTCAGTCTCTCCGGCGATTCAACTTACAACGGCATGTGTTCCATGACCTTTGCGGAAGTATACCGCAAAGACGGCACCTGGAAATTCCGTGCCATAGGTGATCCGCATAGTACTGATAGTCTTTCGGAATTGCTTCGGAACTATTAATATAAAAACATGTCATTGCGAGGAGGAACGACGAAGCAATCGCACGTAAGCATAGCCGCTCTGTATAGCAAGCGATTGCCACGCTACGCTCGCAATGACATTTTGGTTAAGTTTAATTCTACCTAAACATAAATGTACCAACATTACTCATTTGATCTTTGGCTCACGCTCATCAAATCAAACCCATACTTTAAAATAGAACGTACCAAGATCTTTCACCGGGATTTTAATCCGGCGGGTAAAAGTATTGATGAGGTAGCGCGGGCTTTCAGGCAGGTTGACCTCATGTGCAATGCCGTGAACGAACGTACTGGTAAAAACATTGACGCGGATGAAATGTACCTGATGGTGATCAGCACAATTAATGATAACCAATATCCGCTTGCCGATGTTAATATCGATAAGCTGTATGCCGACATGGAAACCCTGCTGTTTTACTATCTGCCGGTGCTTTACTCACCTGTAACAATTGAGGTGCTGCAGCATCTAAAACAAAAAGGTGATTGCTCATTGAGTATTTTAAGTAATACAGGCTTTATAAAAGGACAAACGCTCCGCAAGGTAATGGTTAAATTAGGGCTGGATACGTTCTTTAACTTTCAGATCTATTCGGACGAGGAGGGGATGTCGAAACCAAACGGGGATTTATTTAAGCTGATGGTGCAAAAAGTTAAAGAGTGTAATAAACCAAAGCAGATAGACCGGTCAGGTATCATACATATAGGCGATAACCCGGCGGCAGATATAGCGGGGGCTAAAGATGCAGGCCTTGATAGCCTGCTCATCAATTCAAACAACTTATCCATTTTAACCTTATTAAGTTTATGAAAGCTACCTACTCATTACATCATATCAACAGCGCAACACATTTTGGTTTCGATGCCGATGATTACAGTCGCTTTAAATTTGGCGATGGCGAGGTATCCCGCTACTTCGGCACCGATCTGGCCGATGGCTTTATCAGCGAAATCTTAACTAAACAGCCAATAGAAAAACAGATCGTAGTTATATCAAGCCCATACTCATTTATTCCTACGGCTACTTTTGCAATGAAAAACCACTTTGTGTGCAGGCTTAACCGCTGGCTGGCCCATCATGGTTACCCTGTAGTGCAGGAAACCAAGGTTCACCGTACCATAACCTACAAAGAAGATTATGGCGAGCTGGATGCTGAGCAAAGGATTAATTTAATAGGTAACGATTCGTTTCATATTGATAAGGATTTTCTTAAAGACAAAACCCTGCTTTTTTTAGATGATATCAAGATAACCGGCAGTCACGAACGCATGATCATGAAAATGGTAAATGAATACGGTTTACAGAACGATATTTACATGCTGTACTTTGCCGAACTGGTGAACAAAAACATCCACCCCAATATTGAGAATTATCTTAACTATCATCATGTTAAAAACATTTACCATTTAAATGATATCATTAAGGGCACTAATTTTTGCATCAACACCCGCATAGTAAAATATATTTTAAATTACGATCACGAAAGTTTTTGCATCTTTATACAAGATCAAGGCAGCAATTTCATAAACTTGCTGTATGATATGGCTTTGGGTAATGGTTATCATACCATTGAAGCCTATACACCTAACTTAAACTTTATTAAACAAAACCTATTAATAAACAATAATAAACTAATTCAGCATGGCAATTAACTTGCAAAAAGGCCAAAGGGAAACTATTGGTGCCCCTAAATTTACGATAGGCCTTGGTTGGGATACAAACAGCTCATCAACAGGCTCGGCCTTTGACCTGGACGCTTCGGTGTTCATCATAGGCGATAATAAGAAAATACTGGCCGACGAATTTTTCGTTTTCTATAATAACTCAAAATCTCCGGATGGTGCTGTAGAGCATACCGGCGATAACCTGACCGGTGCAGGTGACGGTGACGATGAGCAGATCATTGTTGATCTTTCAAAGATCGATCCGCGTGCTACTGAGATCTGCATTGTGGTAACCATTCATGAGGCCGAAAGCCGCCGCCAAAACTTTGGTCAGGTACGCAACTCTTTTGTCCGCATTTTTGACTCGGCTACTAACGTCGATATTTTGAAATACGAACTGGAAGAAGACTTTTCGATAGAAACCGCGGTTGAATTTGGCCGTATCTACAAAAAAGATAACAACTGGAAATTTGAAGCTGTGGGTGCCGGTATGAAAGGCGGCTTACAGGATTATTTAAACAAATACAACTAAAATTATGGCTATCAATCTTCAAAAAGGACAGCGGATCAGCCTTGAAAAAAGTAACGGCAGCAAATTACAAAATGTATGCGTTGGGATAAACTGGGGCGCGATAGAAAGAAAAGGCCTGTTTGGCTTTGGCACTACCAAAGAGGCCGTTGACCTTGATGCCAGCTGCATTTTATATGATGAAAGCAAACGTTTGGTTGATGTAATCTACTTCGGAAACCTGCGTTCAAAAGACCACGCTGTAAGGCACAGCGGTGATGACCTAACCGGCGATATGGCCGGCAACGACGGCCTGGACAATGAAGTGATCACCGTTGATTTTGCTACGCTGAGCCCAACCATAAGCTATGTAGCCTTTGTGTTAAACAGCTTCCGTGGCCAGGACTTCGGCACTATACCGTTTGCCTCTATCCGTATTTATGAAGGTACGCCAACCCGTGTTAACGAAATCTTCGCTACTTATGATATTGCGCACAGCAAGGATTTTGCAGGCCATGTATCTATGGTGATGGGCGTGTTTTACAAAAAGAACGGCGAGTGGAAATTTAATGCCATCGGCGAACCAACCCGCGACCGTAAATTGGAAGAAACAGTGAAAACTGTAACCGCAACCTACTTGTAAAAGTTTAATTCATTGATCTTAAGTATTAAGCCGGGTGGCGCTTAAGATCAGCTAATTAAGTACTACTAAATCATTAATAATAAGATTATGGAAAGTGCACCAAACAATGATGAACTAAATCTGAATATACCACCGCTGATCACTCCAACCAATCTGGACCTTCCGGCGGCAGCTTCACCAGGCAGCAATGTACCAATGAAGGTAGATAAGCAGGGGAATGTAAACCTTGACGCTATACCAAACCAGGACCTGCAAAAGTACGGTGAAATGGGGAAAGATATCAATCCAGCCGATGTTAACTCGATACTGAACTATGGTGTTGAGGTACAAAACTCCATGGAGAAATACAGCAACAACTTTCTTACTTCAGTACGCACCTATAACTCTGGCGAGGTAGGCGGGCTGATTAACGAGTTACTTACCGAGCTTAATTATATTGACGTTGACGAGCTGAACCAAAACGCATTCACCTCATTTATATCACATATCCCCTTCATGAAAAAGCTGGTGGTTGATACCAAAAAGCTTTTCCAGAAATACGATACCGTGGTTAATAACATCGATAAGATCACCAATAAGATCAAGGCAGGCCGTGTTAATTCGTTAAAGGATAACAGCTCGCTGCAAACCATGTTTGACAGCAACGTTACTTATATCAAGCAAATGGAAGACCTGATCATTGCCGGGCAGCTCAAATACAATGAGCTTAACGAAAAACTGGCTGTGATGGACGGTAACCCGACAGGCTACCAGGACTATGAAATTGCCGATCTGCGCGATTTTGTGAACCGCCTTGATAAACGCCTTGCCGACCTGAAAGTGGTTCGTTTTATCATGCTGCAGTCGCTGGCGCAGATCCGTGTGGTGCAGAACAACAATACCACCATTGCCGAAAAGGCGCAATCTATCGTATCAACCACTATCCCGGTTTGGAAAAACCAGCTCACCATAGCTGTTGCCCTCAACCGTCAGAAAGAGAATGTGGAGATGCAGAAAAAGATCTCGGATACCACCAATACCATTTTACAAAAGAATGCCGAAATGCTGAAACAAAACAGTATTGATGTAGCCCGCGAAAATGAAAAAACGGTAGTATCGTTAGATACACTGAAAAAGACCACTTCATCTCTTATTGAAACCCTTACTGAGGTAAAACGGATCCACGATGAAGGCACGGCCAATCGCCGCACGTTAAATACCGAGCTTCAAAACCTGGAAACAGAACTGAAGAAAACGGTAACGAGTGTGAGTTAAGGCCCCACCCAACTCCCTTCCGGGCATAACCGTCAATTTAAGCGAAAGCAATAAAAATGAGTTTGTTTTTTTGAGATTGAGGGCAGAACGTAGTTTGCCCGTAAAGGCAAACTTTATGTATTTTTGCTATCATAGTTTTATTTCTATTTTTTTGAAAGGCAGACCGGTGAAGGGTTCTGCCTTTCTTTTTGTCTACCCCTAAAGACAACATTTAATCTATTGATTATCAAATAATTATTATAACTTTCTTTGTTTTGATCCGTCCTTTTTTCTGCTCTTTAAGCAGTTTATAAAATGGAAGCTGTTCGAGCATATCCAGCCACTCTCTGCTCAATCCCCACAATTGCAGCCTTAGCTCAATTGCAGCAAACCTGCAACCCGCCTATATTTGTTCTTATCACCATGACCGAGCAATCACCCAATACCCATCGTAAAATTATCCATATTGATATGGATGCGTTTTACGCGTCGGTTGAGCAGCGGGATTTTCCGGAATACCGGGGTAAACCTTTGGTGGTGGGCGGCTTGCCCGAAGGTCGGGGAGGTGTGGTAGCCACCGCCAGTTACGAGGCCCGAAAATTTGGCATCCGATCGGCAATGTCATCGAAAAAGGCATTACAGCTTTGCCCGCATGCTTTGTTTGTAAGGCCAAGGTTTAATGTATACCGGGAGGTATCACAACATATCCGGGAGATCTTTAGCCGTTATACCGACCTGATAGAACCGCTCTCTTTAGATGAAGCTTTCCTGGATGTAACCAACGATAAGCAGGACATCGGCTCGGCCATCGAAATAGCCAAACTTATCAAACAGGCTATTAAAGACGAACTGCAGCTCACCGCATCGGCAGGAGTGTCTATCAATAAATTTGTAGCCAAAATAGCATCTGACATCAATAAACCCGATGGCCTGAAGTTTATCGGACCATCAAGCATCGAAAACTTTATGGAGCAGCTGCCTGTCGAAAAATTCTTTGGTGTAGGTAAGGTGACCGCTCAAAAAATGAAACAGATGGGACTGCACACCGGAGCCGATCTGAAACGAATGGAAGAAAGTGACCTTGTAAAACACTTTGGCAAGGTTGGCAAATTTTACTACCAGATAGTGCGCGGCATTGATAACCGCGAAGTGCAACCCCACCGCGAAACCAAATCCCTGGGCGCCGAAGATACTTTCGCTTATGACCTGACAACACTTGAGGAAATGGAGGCTGAACTGGATAAGATAGCGATCACGGTACATAACCGGCTGCTTAAATATGAATTGAAAGGCCGCACCATTACCCTCAAGGTAAAATACCACGATTTTAAACAGATTACCCGCAATCAGTCCTTCCCAACCCCGGTAAATGATCTGGAAACAATCAGCCATACGGCCAAACAATTGATGGCTGCCACAGGTGTTGATGATGTAAAAGTGCGGCTGTTGGGCATTTCGCTTTCAAACTTTGGCGAATTGCCGGTTAAGCAGCGGGATGATAAAGAGCTTGGGCCGGGGGATCAGTTGGAATTGGAGTTATAAAAACTTGGTTCTGCAGGGGCATGTTAACGATTGCCGAGACCGGTTTATCATTACCTGTTTTTTGTCATGAGTGGCGTTTAAATCCGGCGGGCTCTCAAAGCGAAATGACAAAAGAGGGCCTGTCACCCTGAGCCTGTCGAAGGTCGCGCGCAGAGACCCAGCCCGCTATGCTTCGACAGGCTACCCATGACATAATAAATAAAGAATGTTCCCGTCAGCAGGTAAGCTTCGGATGAAAGCGGGCAGAACAATGGTGGCCTTGAGCGCTGGAAGGGGCATAGCAAGTTTTTGCAGAAGCATTGGGAAAGCGCGAGCGTAGCGGGCAAAATAATTGCAGCCCGTGGTTCTGCCCGTTTTGCAGGGCAAAGGCCGGCGCGACGGGTTGTGGAGTGGGTGAGCGCAAAGAAGCCTATCTGCTGACTTGACTTTTTGGATACTTTTGTGTCAAGACAAAAGTATCTGGCCCCGCGCGGCCAAGAGCGCGACGATGTAAGTTCAATACCACTAAGCACCTTGTCTGCCTATAAGAGATTGCTTCGTAACTCAGCAATGACGTGGAGGAGATGTCATTGCTCCTTCAGAATCCAACGGATTTAAATCACTCAGCATGACACCCGTTTTTAATCATGTCACCCCCACTGCCCGAAGTCTTTGACTTTGGACCATTATATTTGTAGTTTGTAACTACAGGAAATGTTTTGGGTTTTATCGTCTCAGACTACAGGCATACTTAATTCGAAGTCAGAGACTTCGAACAGCACTTCTCTTTTTAAGTCAAAATGATATTTTTAAATGATCGTCAATTCACCATCCTCCCCGCAATATCCACCGACCGCGCAAAAGGATTAAAAAACCTGTTGGCCAGTATAGCAAATTCACGACGGGTTACCGGCCGTTTCATATCAAAATCAGAACTGAATTTATATTGATCTTTCCAGGCCTTTTGCATGGCAATTTCTAAAGTATGCGGATCGGTTAGCGTAGTTTCGCTGATAAACGATAATAGGTTTCCTACCGTGAACACCGGGCCGGGCTTCTCTTTATTAAACCATAAAAAGCCCCGGGTATAAATCTCTTCCAGCGTTGGTTTGATTTCGGCTGTGGCAACTAAGGAATCAGGCTGAAATAACAAACGCGCAGTATTGCCCTCCGTTTTTTGTACGCCTTTTAGTAACCCTGAAGCACCTATTTGTTGTATTGCCCTGAAATACGGATCGGTTGGTTTAATATCGGCAAAGGGCATGATCCAGGCTTTAAAGTCGAGCAGTTCGCCTTGGATTATCCGCACATTTAAGTTTTGGGTGGTGGTTTTAAAAAAGGCGCAATAGGCTGCGGCTGCACCGGCACCCTGTCCAATGGCCATTTGTACCGAGGGGTACATGGTACTGGCATTTACCAGGTGCGTTACCGACATGGCTTTTTCCGTTACCAGTAAATTATCGAGGTCTTTAAGCACAATAGCCCCCAGCGGTACGCCATAAGCAGGGAAAGGCGGGTAAATAACTTTCGGAGCATTGGCATCTGTATAATGCTGCCCCGGCGAGGCATCGCCAACGGCAATGGCTGTACGGTAAAGTTTTGATTCGCGGTCGTAAGGTTTGTACACATCATCCAGCATCATCCTCACCAAACCTTTTGTCGCGCGACCTGCCTCGCGCAAATATGGAAGATATGGCAAATGATCGGGGGTAGTAAAGTCTTCGTCCAAACCGAGGTTTTTGTAGCCCAGTTCGGTTTGCAGATAGTAGATCAATCCTAAAGTATGCAAGCGTGCTTTGGCATAAAAAGCTTCCCGGTTTTCCGGCTTTAAATTATCAGGGGCAACTGGGAACTGGTTTCCGCATTCGGCCCATTTGATCATGTATTTATCATTGGGCAGCCTGCCATCATCAAGCATTTTTTTAATATTCTTACCCTTAAGGCAAGTGTACGCCGCGGCATCATAGCCTTCGGGCCTGGCAATGGTCTTATCTGTCGCGGCACCAAAATCTTTCAAAATAACAATCCAGCTAAGGTCCTGCAACTGTGCCGATTCATTATCTGGCGCCAGGGCTTCGTTAGTTTGCTTTTTACTCTCAAAACCATAAACATAGGTTTCGCCTGCTTTGGCGGCCACATCGCCGGTTTCGGTAGCATCAATAACTACTTTGGCTTTTACGGTAGCGGTTTTCCCGTCGAGGGTGATAGTTACATCCCAACCGGTGCCATCTTTTTTAATACCTGTAAATGGGGTATTTAATTTTACGGTGAGGTTTTTTACTGTATCGGTTATTTTTTTGAGGATAGCTGCCCCGGTATAGGGTTCAAATCTCAGCATAGCATTGTAAGCCGTATCATAACCCGGGGTTTTGCTGTAAAAATCACGCACTCTGCGCCTGAACTCGCCCCAGATGCCTGTTGGTAAATTGCGGTTACCTTCAATTATACACATCCCGCCGGCTGTCATGCTGCCGCCAAGCCAGGGGCCCTGTTCAACCAGCATGGTTTTTAGTTTGCTTCGTGCGCCTTGTATGGCGGCCGCTGTTCCGCTTGCGCTTCCGCCTACAACTAATATGTCGGTTTTAATGGTTTGTGCAAAGGATAGCGTACAGTTAAAAACTAAAAGTACGGCCAGTAACTTTTTTATCATCAGTTAAATTAACAATCTACAGAACGCTAAAATAGGCCAAAAGCTTGTGGTAGTATAAAATAATACCTAATTTAAATTTTTTTAACATTTATGATGACAGACGAACAAATGAAATACCCTATCGGGAAGTTTGCGCCCCCGGCTTCGTACACTGCCGAAGATATGCGCGGCTGGATTGAAGATATCGCTACCCTGCCCGGGAAACTGAGACATGCAATTGCCGGCCTTAATTACCAGGAGCTGGATACCCCATACCGCACCGGCGGCTGGACACTGCGCCAGGTGATCCACCATTTGGCCGATAGCCACATGAATTCCATTACCCGCTTTAAGCTTGCCCTTACCGAAAATAACCCAACCATAAAGCCATATGAAGAGGCCGACTGGGCATTGCTGCCAGATTACCGCCTGCCGGTTGAACCTTCATTAAAAATGCTGGAAGGCATCCATCAGCATTTTGTAGCCCTGTTTGAAAGTTTCACCGAAAACGAATGGGCACGCACATTTGTTCACCCGGCCTCGGGCGAAACGATATCGCTGAAAAAAGGACTGGCCCTGTACGCATGGCACAGCAACCACCATTTGGCACATGTAACCGAAACGGTGAAGAAGTTTGCGAAGGTTTGATTTGGGGTGAAAGGATAAAGGTAAAAGGCGAAAGGTGTGTTTTACCGGAATCAAGTTTATGTTCCCTCAGGGTCTCTCTGCGAGAGGCTCTGAAGGGACGTTATGACGTAAATGTAAGTTATTGATTATCGGGTGCGTTTTTTAATTGATTTATAAATATGGGCGTTGCCTGCGGCCCGGGCTGTACGCTCATACTGCACAAGGCCTTAGCCACAGGCCGGTATCCGCTCCCATCCCTAACGCAGCCCCATGCACCATCTTTAAATAAATTTCAAACGTCATTCCGATTTTTTACGGGGTTACGAACGAGCTAACTGAATATCTTTTAATCAATCGATTCAAAGGTTAACAGCGAATGCTGACCTGCGGTATGCAGGTCCCGCCATACCTGGTTAATTTCCGTATCGGGGTTGGCGGCGGATAAACCACAGTAGGTATAAAGCCTATCCACACTTTCGCGCGAAACTTTGGCCAGCTTCCGGCTCATTAAACTTACTTCCTGTAAGCAGTTATTATCGGCCGAGTCAAAGTTGTTCCATGAGTAATCAACAGCCTGGTAAAATTCGGCGCGGACTTCATCGAGTAAAATGATCTGATCGGCCAGAAGTTGTTGAATGTATACCTTTTGAGGTTTGGTTAAACGCGGGTTTTTCATCCGTTCCTCAAAGGCCGGTCCGCACAGGTCAAGAAAATGAACAGCTAATCCCGAAAGGTTAGCAGCCAGCGTTGCTTCGGCTAATTGCAGAAAGGGGTAGCGGTACAACGGCTCATTGACAACTGTGTATTGCGGATCGATCTTAAAACAGCGGTTTTTATCAACGTACAGGTCTTTTACTTCATAGGCATCGCTCCCGGTAGCCATCATGCCAACATATTTCCAGGCCGGGAAAACATGTACATCTTTTTTATCAAAAATAAAAGGTAATATCAGTGGCTCACCATCATCATTCAAAACAGTTTCATCGCCTTTTTTAATGATGCAATTTGCAGTGATATGTGTGGCATGATGTGCACCGCTGGCATATTTCCACGTTCCGTTGATCATATAGCCATCACCACTGATGGTAGCTGTACCTGTTGATGCACCGCTACCTGCCAGGCATAATTGCGGATTGGCCATGATCTCTGCGGCTAAAGCCGGATCCAGAAATCCACCAAACCAACCTGCACCGGCACAAAGAGTCACAACCCAACCCAAACTGCCATTGGCCCAGGCCAAACTTTCTTCCAGGCGCACCATTTGCGGCAAGGCCAATTGCAGACCGGAATAAGCCTGCGGCACTAAAAATTTAAACCAGCCCTGCTCATAAATAAGTGCCAGCTGATCGGGGTGCAGCTTGCCGGCCTGCTCAGCTGCAGGAGCTGCTTTCCGGATGATATCTACCCATTCGGGTTTTAAATTTTGTGATGGATGCATTTTTTATTTAGCTTAAAGCTGAAAGCAAAAGGCTTAAAGCGTAACAGACAATACTCAATTTACCATCAGGATAACAAAAGATACTGACAGTATTTTGTCAGTGTTCAATTTTTGAAAAACGGGTGTTCAATGATTCGGCTCCTTAAAAACACAAAGTGCTGATTACCAAAACCAAGGCGTTCAATTTGATTAAAATTGAATTTCAACCAATTCGTAAAGCATTGACTATCAACCATGTTTATTTTTCAAAAAACGCCGGGTGTTTACACTTTTTAAAATTGAACACCTGGTACAACCTGGCCATTGAACATTTTTCCTAACCTCTAATCTCCAACCGCCACCCGCTCTGCCTCTACCTGTTTCTTCCACTCAAAATAGCCCCATATCGCTATAATAAACAGGAAGATGGTGAGCATGGCAAACATAGGCAGCTTTTTGTAAAACAGAAGCGGCACCGCGAAGAAGTTGGAAATGTTCAAAAAAATCCAATTCTCCATTTTACGGCGTGCCAGTAACCACATACCTGCCCAGGCGGTAGAGGATACCAAAGCATCCCAGCCGGGCACATTTGACGGTGTAAAATACTTAGCAGGTAGGTTTTTGATCATGTAATAAAATACCACCCAACCCACAATGCTGATCGCCAAACTTATTATCCATTCATTTTTGGTGGAGTAGGTAATTTTTACCGGAGGCTCGTTACGCTTCTTTATCCAGTAGATCCAGCCATAAACGCTCATTACAATGTAGTAGCCGTTCAGTACCGATTCGGCATATAAATGAACTTCCATCAGCAGAAATATCGAGATGGCCGTACCCAATATTCCTGCCGGGTACAACAATATGTTATTTACGCGGGCCAGCAGCACCTCGGTAACACCCAGCGCAACAGCAAGCCATTGCAGCCAGGTAGTTTCCTTTATTTGTTCAATGAACAGGTCGAGCCAATGATTCATATCCTAATCCTCAATTCGTGAAATTCGATCCAATTCGTAAAATTTGTGTCGATATAAAATTAGTGCTCATTTAAAATCCCAGACTCAACGATGCCATAAAATTTCGCGGGGCCTGCGGGAAGTAATAGTTGTAGTTAATTAC
The DNA here is from genome assembly GCF_014643835.1 of Mucilaginibacter rubeus. Classification (GTDB taxonomy): domain Bacteria; phylum Bacteroidota; class Bacteroidia; order Sphingobacteriales; family Sphingobacteriaceae; genus Mucilaginibacter; species Mucilaginibacter rubeus. The sequence goes on from NZ_BMKD01000005.1 coordinate 49,005, forward strand.
GTGCCCGCCCTCAATATCCGGGTAGGTAGCACCATTATTTTCATACTTCTCGCTGAAGATATTATTAACCTGCAGGCCAACGGTAATGTTTTTAACCGAGCGAACACTGAAGCTGTACCTCAACCTCACATCGTTCACAAAAAAGCTGTTCAGCAAACGGTTGGCAGCATAAGGATTAGCAGCATTATCAGGTGCTATGCCAAAACCTTCGGGATTACGGTTCATGGTATTATCTAAGTATTGCTTGCCTACATATTTGCTGATGAAAGCAATTTCCCCGCCTTTAACAGGGCTGTAACTGATTACGCTTGAACCGGTGAATGACGGCGAATAGGCAATATCTGTTTTGGCAAAAGTTTCCTCAACCAGCGAGCCATCGTCATAATTAGAGAAAAACTGGTGATAATTTTTAATCTTGTTAGTGCTGAGGGTTGCGGTAGCGCTCCAGTTTAACTGATCAGTGATTTTGACTTTTCCACTAAACTCCAAACCCGCTCGGTAACTGTCCTTTACGTTGGTACGCACCGGGCTGCCTACATCATTCAATGAGCCGGTTAATACCAGTTGATTTTTATATAGCATGTAGAAACCATTCAACTCCCCGCTAAAAACAGGTGAGCTGAGGCGGTAGCCGGCCTCAAAATCTTTCAGGTTTTCTGGTTTCGGCCGGTTTTGCGGAGGCGAGTCGACATAATCATCGCGATTGGGCTCATGGTTGCCCACCGCAAAGGAGGCATACACATTACTGTGCTCATTAAACTGGTAAGTAACACCTGCTTTAGGGTTAAAGAAGTTTAACTGCGCTGTTTGCTGGGCATTATTCAGGTTTTTGTCGATACCGTAAAATGAATAATTAATGTGACGGTATTGCATATCTGCATACAACAAAAATTTGTCTACATGCCATTCGGCGCGGCCAAAAATATTAAAGTCCTTCTTTTTGGCATCATCCCGATAGTATTGATAGTTAGGACCAACGCCTATGCTTTCTTCGGCAGAAATAATATTACCATAATGCGCACCTTTATATTCGTTATAGGCGCCGCCAAGGTTGAAGTTCAGTTTGGTAGTAGGCTGATATTTTAAGGCATAAGTAACACCATAAAAATCATTATTAAGCCACAGCCTGCGAACAAGATTAGTGATTGAAATGGTATCGGTACCATAAATAACAGGTGATAAACCATAATTACTCACAGCATCTCCTTTCCTGTACTCTTCGTAATAACCTTCGCCATGAGTGTAATGCAGGGCCCCGCTGAACGACAGTTTATCCGAAAACTTTTTATCGTATAGCAACTGGTAATGGTTTTGCAGGTAATCGTCAACCTGGTCTTTATAAAAGGCTCCGTTACCCATATCTCCCAGTTCGTTATAAGTACGGTTATCCGGGCGGGTATCATCGCCTATTACATAATCGGCTACGCCGTTCCAGGCCTGGTAGGTACGTTCATGGCCCGAGAACACGTTTAATCTTAAAGTACTGTTATCACCATAATAAGCTCCGCTTACAAAAAAGGATTTTAACCGGGACGATGCACGGGCGATATACCCGTCGGAACGGATGCGCGATAAGCGACCATCTATGCTAAACTTGCCGCCAAGCAAACCGGTGCCTACGCTTACTGTATTTTTTAATGAACCGTATGAACCTGCCGAGTTATCGAGCTGAGCATAGGCGGTATCCCTGCGGGTAGCCGTTTGTACGTTGATACTACCACCAAAGGCACCTGCTCCATTGGTTGAGGTACCCACACCACGCTGGATCTGCAGGGTGTTGACAGATGATGCGAAGTCGGGCAGATCGACAAAGTATGCGCCCTGGCTTTCCGCGTCATTTAAAGGAATGCCGTTAACCGTTACGTTAATGCGTGATGCGTCTGATCCGCGGATGCGGATCCCTGTGTAACCTATACCTGTACCTGCATCCGAGTTGATCACTACCGATGGCGTTTGGTTAAGCAGGTAAGGCAAGTCCTGGCCAAAGTTGTTTTTTTCGAGATCTTTTTTGCTGAGGTTAGTGAATGCTGTAGGTGAGTTTTTACCTGCACGGGTAGCGGTTACAGTAACCTCATCGGCAGTAAATGTACTGCCGCCCAATAAAAAGTTAATTGATTGATTAGCAGCAAGCGTAACACTTTTGGTTAAAGGTTGATAGCCGATATAGCTTGCTTTAACGGCATAATTGCCTTTTTTCAGATCGTTAAAACTATACTTACCTGCAGCGTCGGTAACGGTGCTTTGCTGAGGGTTTGAAATAGTAATAGTTGCGCCGGGCAATGCTTCGCCGGATTGATTGGTCACTTTCCCCGAAATGGAAATCTGGGCCGATGCCATAACAGGCAACAACAGGGCCATAACAGCCACAAATAAATTTTTCAAAATATTGTAAAACAAAAATTGAGTTAAACCATCTGCGCGCCAGGGTAACGCGGCAGTACACTTAACTTATTTACCTTTATCCCTCCGCCGGCATTATCCGGATCAGGTGTGGGAGGAAGTCGTGAGCCGGAAGTCGTTAGTCCAAAGTCGCTTTGACTTAAGGCTTAAAACTTAGTACTTATTGACTTACTCCCTGGGTATGATCTCAGCCCGTCTTTCAGTTTGGTAAAACAATCTGCAGTTTGTTTTGCAACCAAAGCAAGGCACCCCTTGAGAATTATTGAGGCAAAGATAGGATTTAAGTCCGAAAGTCAATGGTCAGGAAGTCCGAAAGCTGAATATCTGCACTCAAAAGCCAGTAAGCCTATAGATTATGCAGAAAGAATACTGTTACTTTCGGACTTTCCGACTTTCGGACTTCCAGACTTCCAACTAAAACCCTACTTTTGCAGACTTTTATAAAACATTGTTATGCTTAGAACTCATACCTGCGGCGAATTAAATATCAGCCATTTAGGCCAAACCGTTACTTTATGCGGTTGGGTACAAAAATCGCGCGATTTGGGCGGTACCACTTTTATCGATGTGCGCGACCGTTATGGTTTAACCCAATTGATATTTAACACAGATACAGATGCTACCCTGCGCGAAAAAAGCCGCGGGCTTGGTCGTGAGTTTGTGATCAAAGTTACCGGTGATGTAATTGAACGGGCCAGCAAGAATACCAAAATCCCAACCGGCGAAATTGAAATTGCCGTTACTGATATTGAAGTGCTTAATGCCGCCAAGCTGCCGCCGTTCCTGATTGAGGACGAAACCGATGGCGGCGAGGAACTGCGTGCCAAATATCGCTACCTCGACCTGCGCCGTAACCCTATCCGCAACAACCTGGTGCTTCGCCACAAAATGGCGCAGGAAGTGCGTAAATATTTAGATAAGCTTGATTTTATCGAGGTAGAAACCCCGGTACTGATCAAATCGACTCCAGAAGGCGCGCGTGACTTTGTGGTGCCAAGCCGCATGAACGCAGGTGAATTTTACGCCCTCCCGCAATCGCCCCAAACTTTTAAGCAATTATTGATGGTAAGCGGCTTTGACCGTTATTTCCAGATCGTAAAATGTTTCAGGGATGAGGACTTACGTGCCGACCGCCAGCCAGAGTTTACCCAGATCGACTGCGAGCTTTCGTTTGTGAGCCAGGAAGATATCCTGAATATTTTTGAAGGCCTTACACGTCACCTGTTCAAAACTGTAAAGGGTATTGATTTGGTTGAACTGCCGCGCATGTTGTATTCAGATGCTATGCGTTTATACGGATCTGACAAACCCGACCTACGTTTTGGGATGGAGTTTGTTGATCTGAATGATATTGTTAAAGGCAAAGGATTTAGCATTTTTGACAATGCAGAACTGGTTGTTGGCATCAACGCCAAAGGCTGCGCAGGTTATACCCGTAAACAGGTTGATGAGCTTACCGAGTGGTTAAAACGCCCGCAAATTGGTGTAACCGGCATGATCTATTGCCGTTACAATGAGGATGGCACCCTGAAGTCATCGGTTGATAAATTTTATAGTGAAGATGAGCTGACCAACTGGGCTGCTGCTTTCAATGCCGAAAAAGGCGATTTGATGCTGATCCTGGCCGGTGGCGCTGATAAGGTGCGTAAACAACTGAACGAACTGCGTTTAGAAATGGGTAACCGTTTAGGCCTTCGCGATAAAAATACTTTTGCGCCGCTATGGGTTGTTGACTTCCCGTTGCTGGAGTGGGACGAAGAAAGTGGCCGTTATCATGCTATGCACCATCCGTTCACCTCGCCAAAACCCGAAGACATTGCCATGCTGGATACCGAACCGGGAGCTGTACGTGCCAATGCTTATGATTTGGTGATCAACGGTACCGAAATTGGTGGTGGCTCTATCCGGATCCACGACCGCGGCTTGCAATCATTGATGTTCAAGCACCTTGGTTTCTCGCCGGAGGAAGCACAAAAACAGTTTGGCTTTTTGATGGATGCTTTTGAATATGGAGCACCTCCACATGGTGGTATTGCTTTTGGTTTCGATCGTTTGGCATCGATATTTGCAGGTTTGGATTCAATTCGCGATGTGATCGCATTTCCTAAAAATAATTCGGGCCGCGATGTGATGATCGATTCACCATCAACCATTGCCGAAGCACAAATGACCGAACTAAAAATAAAAACAACGGTTTAACCAACCCAAAACATACACTGAGCCTCCTTTATTGCAAAGGGGGCTTTTATTTGGCCAACCCTCATGAAAAAATACGTTCTATTGCTAAGCGCGGTTATTATTACACTGATGATGTCATGTGATAACTCAGCGAAATTAAACCGTGCTAAACAAGCCCAAACAGATGATTCGCTGATACGCGTTTACCTGAAGGCCAACCCGCAGATCAAAGTGCAGAAACACCCCTCCGGTATTTATTACCAGGTTTTATCCGAAGGCAAGGGGAGAAATCCTAACGAAAATTCGTTGGTCACTGTAAATTATACCGCAGCGCTGTTAAATGATATGGTGGTTGATAAAGCAAGCGGTTTTTCAAGCTCGTTAGACCGTTTGATTAAAGGCTGGCAAATAGGCATCCCGTTGGTAAAAGCGGGCGGCACCGTATTGCTCATTGTACCCTCGGGCCTCGCCTATGGTGCCAATGGCGTAGGCCGCATCCCCGAAAATTCGGTATTGGTGTTCACCGTCGATTTAACAGAATTTAACTAATCTTCCCAAAATAAGTTCAATTATTGTAGCGTTCTGTAGCTTTTGCGCGTCAAATTAATCCAAACAGAACTATTAACTAATGAAGAAATTTCTATTATTCGTATTCGCCCCATTGGTGATCCTCACCTCGTGCTCAAAAGACAAATTCGATGCCTCAAAACAGGCAGCCACGGATGATGCCGCTATTAAAGCTTATATCGGTACTGACACTGCTTTTCATACTACTGCTGATGGCTCTGGTGTTTATTACAAGATAGTAATCCAGGGAACAGGTGCAAATCCAACCATTAAATCGACTGTTAAAGTAACTTATACCGGCAAACTATTGGATGGAACTACATTTGACTCGGGCACCATTAACCAAAGCCTGCAGGGCCTTATCAAGGGTTGGCAATCGGGCCTGCCGTATGTAAAAACCGGCGGTCGGATTATTTTGGTGATCCCCTCAAGAGAAGGCTACGGCAATAGTGCGGCCGGAAGCATCCCCGCAAATTCGGTTTTGGTATTTACAATTGATCTGCTTAGTTTTAGTTGATTTAACTAATGCTATAGAAAAACCTTGCTGGTATGGTTTTTACTGCCGGCATGATGTGCTAAACACGGCAACCGGTACTCATACCGGATCAAGCGCCAATAACGAAGGCTATCCCATAAAGATGGTCTTCATTTTTTAATTTCCACGGTAAAAATACCTTTTACCTTTCGCCTTTAACCTTTCACCTCCAAAAACTATCTTTGTACTGTGAGTGAGAAAACCATCCTAAAACTGCAGTTGCCTACCGATCCGCTTTGGGTTAAAAACGTGGTAGAGAGCAATATTGAAGAAATTTTGACCGATCATGCTTTTTGTGAACAAAAGGCTGCCAGCAATGCCATTACCCTTATTGTTCAAAACCCAAACCTGAGCGAATTGGTACAGGAAATGGCCCTGCTGGTGCAGGAAGAAATGGATCATTTTAAACGCGTACATGATATTATATTGGAACGCGGTTATATTCTCGGCCGCGAGCGGAAGGACAACTATGTGAACGAGCTCAGAAAATTTATCATCACCGGCGGAGGCCGCGAAGCCCAGCTAATTGACAGGCTGCTGTTTTCGGCCATGATAGAGGCCAGGAGCTGCGAACGCTTCAAAGTGCTGTCCGAAAATATTAATGATGAACAACTGGCAACTTTTTACCACGAACTAATGGTAAGCGAAGCAACCCACTACTCTATGTTTATTCGGCTGGCCAAAAAATACGCTGAAGAAATTGATGTTGAAGCCCGCTGGAAACAATTTCTGGAGTATGAAGCCCAGGTAATTCAGAACTACGGTAAAGGTGAAACTATTCATGGGTAAGTTTTGAGTCTGAATCGAAGCTTTGACGTGTTGACCTGTACGCTTTACTTACTACTTAAACTACAGACTTTTAAGTTAAGACTGTTCATGGCCTTTCCGCTGTTTTTTTAAATACCCGGGGCCAGTGCAAATATGGCGTAAGCAAGCGCGAACCTGCTGCTATTGATATTAGAATTAATATTAATGAGCGCAATATTTCATTTTACTGCAAAAACCGGGTTTTTGGTTTACGGAAAAGTGATTACCAGCATACCGGCATCGGCATAAACAACACCAAACAGCGCCTGGACATTGATATCCTGGCAGGCATTTGTTCAATATAAGCAGCCTGAATAATGAGTATATTGTTCAACTTACTTTACAAACTTAAATTATGGTGCTTAAATGTATAGCCATTGATGATGAACCGCTGGCCTTAAGGCTTATAAGCGAATATGTATCACGCTTCCCGGCATTGCAAATGGTTAATACTTTTGAAGATGCTATAACCGGCGCCGAATTTTTAAAAAACACCCCAATAGATCTTCTTTTTGTTGATATCAACATGCCCGATGTTACCGGCATTGACCTTGTGCGCTCTTTGCAGACTAAACCCATGGTAATATTTACTACCGCCTATAAAAAGTTTGCGTATGAGGGTTTTGAACTGGAAGCGATTGATTATATTTTAAAACCGATAGATATTAAACGCTTCACCAAAGCTGTTGAAAAGGCGTTTGATTACTACAAGTACAAAAACAAGCCCACCGACGACGAAACTGACGAAAGCCTGTATGTATACTCCGAATACCGCATGGTTAAAATAGATCTGGATACTATTGAATATATTGAAAGTATGGAGGATTATATCAAGATCCATATCACTAATGATAAAACCATCCTTACGCTGATACCCATGAAAAAGGTATTGGAGAAATTGCCCTCCGCCAAATTTCAGCGCATTCACCGCAGCTATATCGTACCTGTCAACAAGATCCGGTCTATTCAAAATCGTAAGGTGCGGCTTACAAATGTTGAGCTGCCGGTAAGCGAAAGCTATAATGATTTTGCACGCAACTGGTCGAAACAGAAGTAAAATGAATGCAATTATCATGATTGGCTTATCAATAACAATTAATCAACTGGCTTTTATATAATGACTTTAACAGAGAATAAAACCAGGCAACATATCCAGCAGGTTGATTATATCAGGGCAATAGCTTCATTGGCGGTAGCTTTGTTTCATCTTGGCGGCAAATCATTACCCGGCCTGCACTACGGCTGGCTGGGCGTTCAAATGTTTTTCCTGTTGTCAGGCTTTATAATTTGCTGGGCTATTCCTGAAAATTATAGCTGGGCCTTATTCCCCAAGTACATTTTAAAAAGAATAGCACGCATTGAGCCGCCTTACATAGCCTCCATATTATTAACCATTTTGGCCGGGTATTTATTAAACACAAATTATCGGCCCGATATCAGTAACATATTAACCCACTTAGCTTATATCAACAATTTTACTGGTCGCCCATACCTAAACCCCGTTTACTGGACGCTGGGGATTGAGTTGCAATATTACCTGTTCATCGGCGTTTTCTTTCCAATTATTATAAAAAAATGGGGCGCCATCTCCCTGCCCCTGATTTGCTTATTGCCTTTATTTATACCCGTACCCGGATCAACACTGTTAAACGTTTTTCCTTTTTTTGCTCTTGGGATATTATATTACCTGTACCTGACAGGTAAAAAGGGGGTAGCTGAGGTTTTGATATATGGCGTAGCTGTAACTGCCATTGGTTTATATGGTGCGGGGTGGCTTCCTATGGCTGCCGGCCTTCTGGCACTTGTCCTTTTAATACTGCCGTTAAAACGCTATCCGGTTATTGCGTTTTTTTCCAAAATCTCTTTTTCGCTATACCTTACCCATGATGTTGTTGGGAGCAGTCTTGTAGCTTTTATGGGTATGCACCTGCCAAAAACATTTGGATTCAGGGCGTTTGAATTTTTAACAGGCATTGCTGTGAGTATCAGTTTTGCTTACCTGTTTTATCGCCTGGTGGAGCTGCCCTGTTTACGGTTATCCAAACGGATCAGATACTGATTAACTGGTTATTTACAGGCGTTTAAACTATTTTCCACTCCTTTTACATTCACCAATACAAAAGCGCTATTCATCGATACATTATTGATAAAAACCGGCTTTGCCCCCATATTTATATCATAAACCAATTATAACCCCATAAATGGTTTATTAATACCCCTTTTCATAATAGTTGCGATAGTAGCGTCTGTATGTTAGTAGTTACATGCAGGCGCTTTTTTAAAAACAGTATTCCGTTGGAAGCAAAAAAGTTACTCCCCCTAATCAGCCTTTTTTTTTTCTTTTTATCAGTTCGCAAAACAAACGCGCAAAGCCTTGGCGATCCTGTGGTGAGCATTACCGAGATATTCCGTCAGGAATATATTACTATATAATAGATTTAAAGAATTGGAATTTAATGAGCGGCTGGGTGATGGTGGTTTATTAGTCCATGGCCAATAGTCGATAGTCCATGGTAAATGTGACAGAAATGAGGCTTTGACTTCTACAGGTGACTTTTAACTTCAAGAGCTATGGACTATTGACCATCGTCTATGGACTTCATCCCCGCTACATTCAGCAAATAATTATCCATCATATCAATATCCACCACATCATTTAAAAAACCGATATGCATATCCGGGCGTATGATGAGGGCTTTCTTTTGGTTTTCTTTGATGGCGAAAGCATCGAAAATGTGTTGATTTTTTGTTGAAGGCGGCAGGTAAAAAAAGTTGAGACTGGCCCCATAGTTTTGGGTTATCCATTTGGCGATGGTAAACAGGTCGAGCTCTTTGAGCTTGCCTAAACAGATGAGCGTAAAACCCGGTTTACTGCACCATTCATGCAGGTCGGTTTCCACCTCCCGTTTTTCGTCGAACACTTTGAGATAAGGAAGCCTGTCGCCTGCTTTGATCTGGCTGGCATGGCTTAAGTTAAGGTTTATGGCGCTATCGCGATAGGAGATACCGGTTTGCGATACCCGTTTAAAAAAGGCTTCGCGAAGGCTGGGCTTCCTCCATACCCATTTTAAAACAACAGGCAGCAAATATTTCTTTAATAAGTTAATGAACCAGTTACGCGACAGGATCATTTTAAAGATCCGGTCGGTAGTATTGAGCAATTCTTTTGCTACAGGCATCCTTTCCTGCGCATAGCTATCTAACACCGATACCTTAAGCTGGTTATTAACCACACCTGCCAGTTTCCAGGCCAGGTTATAGGCGTCCTGCAAACCGGTATTCATCCCCTGGCCGCCAACCGGCGAGTGGATATGCGCGGCATCGCCAATTAAAAAGCAGCGCTGCTTCCTGAATTTATCGGCCATGCGGTGATGCAGGCGGTAGGTAGTGAACCAGTTGGTATGTTCAACAATGATCTGTTGTTGGGTTACATCCCGCAAATGCGGTAACACCTCTTCAATTTGAAGCTCGTCTTTTTTATCAAACTCATCGGGCAGGTTGCCTACCACACGATAGCTCCGTTCATCGGGCATGGGGAAAAAGCCCGCGAAACCTTTTTTTGAGAGGAACAGGTTAACCTTATCGCCAAAGTCGGAGTCTATTTTTATATCGGCCAAATAAAATTGGTGCTGGTAGGTATCCCCATTAAAAGGAATATTCAGTTGCTTGCGCACAGTGCTATGGGCACCATCTGCCGCAACCAGCCAATCGCAGGTAATGGTTTCTTTATCCTCGCCGCTTTGCAGTTTCAGTGTTACCTTATCAGCATCCTGGCTTAGTGACAGCAGCGATGTGTTCCAGTATACCGGGCAGCAGTTGAGGGTAATAAAATCCAGCAATAACCGCTCGTTTTTGCTCTGCGGGTACATCTGGATAAATGGAAAAGCCGTTTGCATTTCGCCAACATTGGCAAGCGAAAGACTGGCAACCTCTTCACCGTCCTGGTTAAACTGTACACCTCCTCCCCGTTTACCATCATTGAGCACTTTATCGACAATGCCCATCTGCCGATAAATCTCCATAGACCGTGCCTGAACTGCAAGCGCCTTTGAATGGGTGGTTGGTCCCTGCTTGCTATCAACAATTACCGGCTGCACACCATAGCGCAAAAGCTGGGCGGCCATCATCAAACCTGACGGACCGGCGCCTACTATTACAACCGGGGTATGCTGCTGGCTTATGGTCATTTATTGCCGTGATAGAGTAAAAAGATGGTTGGGCGCTTGTGCAGGTCAGGCACTTTCTTTTGCCATTCGGCAATGGTTTTAGTTTGCACAAACTCAGTTGCGGAGGTCAGGTCGCGGGCTATACAAAGCTTGGTTTTGGGATTGCCTGTTTTCAGGATCTCCTCAAGCATGGGGTTATTGCGGAAAGGTGTTTCGATAAATAGCTGGGTTTGATCAAGCTTTATGGCTGTGCTTTCCAGCTCTTTGATCTTTTTAGCACGAAGCACTTTATCAATAGGCAGATAGCCGTGAAATGCAAAACTTTGTCCGCTGAAGCCTGAAGCCATCAGCGCCAGCAAAATAGAACTTGGGCCAACCAGGGGTACAACCTTAATGCCCATGCGGTGGGCTTTATCCACAATCTCGGCACCGGGATCAGCAACACCGGGACAGCCGGCTTCACTCATCAAACCCACATCATTACCTGCTTGCAGGCCTTTAAAAAAGTCAGCCTTACCCATGTCGCGGTTATGCTTGCCATAATCATGGATCAAAAGCTCGCTTTGCGGGGTTTTCAAGCCGGCCTCTTTTAAAAAGCGACGGGCGGTTTTTTCATTCTCCACGATGTACTCCTTGATACTGTTTATGGTATCAGTAAGGTATGGTGTAAATGATTTTGCAGCCGCGTCATCGGCCAGCGGTACGGGAATTAAATAAAGGGTTCCATAGGGCATATTGCAAAGTTGGTGTTTTTTGTTTAATTTAAGCTATCAAAAGGAGGCTGAAAAATGAGGCAATTAGGCGCAAACTGGTTTATTGAAGGTCATATTGATTTTGAATACAAAAAATATATCCTGTTAAGTTACCTTCAGGAAATTAATAGTCACTTTGATAACAGCCGGTTATATCCCAACCTGGCCGACCTGATATTTCATTACAATAACCTCATCGATTTTAAAAAGAATAAATCGCTGTTACAGCAGGCTTTTCCGCAACGCTTAACACAGGCTGATATCGACGCCGTAAAGCTTACCTATCAAAAGATCATTATGGATGATCAAAGCATGCAGGAGATAGAGCAGATCATTACCTATGCCTTAGGCAAAATGGACCCGGCTATAAAAACCGGCAGGGACATTTATGATTTTGTAGAAAGCCATGTGAATATTGATCCGGTGGGCATTATCCCTTTAATGCCCTATCACGGTTATTTTTCGTTACAGAATGGCAAAGAACGCACCAACCGGGTCTACGAGTACCAGATCACTATTTTTGAAGGTAAGGATGATAAATACCGGGGCATTAACGTAGCTTTTGTTGATGCCTACGAACAAAGTATCACCAATACCCCCGAAAGTATTAAACTGCATCTCATAAACCGGAACAAGTTTATGCCCAACCCCGCGGTTTACTATGTACACAGCGATATCACTTTTCCGCTTGAGCAAACACTGCTGCCGGTGGCCAAAAGAAGCCTGGTGAAGTATATTTCGAATGCTGCGTAAGTGCTTATCAAATTATTTTTATTCAGGAAGCAAGGGTGGCACTGTTGCCTATTACGTTTACCTATCGGGCAAACCCTGAATCGCGCATGAAACAACGCTCCTCCCGGTTAGGCTTTTGCAACGTTGAAGAGCTTATGGCAAGCCCGGGCATTTAAGATGAGAGTTTGATGAACTCTCCGGAAGGAGAATCATACCCTGGGCCGAAAATTCAACCATGAAGGCTGCCAACGGGCGGTTAAAAGTGGCCGGTTCAATTGGCACATGCTCGCACATGTCAGGCTCTCACTTTTTTAGCTCCTATTTATCTACCCTTACCTATCTGTAATATACTATCTCTCAAGAAGATCGGAATCAACTTTATAATTATTACTGCTAATTGCTTTTCATATGATTATAAATCGTGAAATTATTTGTCTTACCTGGATAAATACTATCTGACATGAAAAAAAACGCAATAATATTGATTACCGGTTTATGGTTAAGCTGCTTTATCAGTGTGGTTCGGGGACAGGGAATAAAAGATTCTGTACTTAGCCTTCGGTCGCCGGATAAAAATATAACATTCAGGTTTCGTCAAAAAGTTGAGGCCGGGAAACATGCCATGTACTATAGCGTGGATTATAAAAACAAACCGGTAATTCTGCAGTCGGTTCTCGATCTGCAACTGGATAATGACCTTTCAGAAAAAGCAATGGCGCTGAAGGTAGATCAGCATAAAAACTGGTGCGAAAACCTGTTGATCACCGGCGTTGATTCATCCCGGCATGATACCACATGGGCACCAGTTACCGGAGAGCGGGCTATGATCCGGGATCATTACAACGCAATCAATATTACGCTGGTAAAGGATGACAATCCCATTTATGTAATGCAGGTGCAGGTAAGGGTTTATAACGAGGGGGTTGCATTCCGGTATTATTTCCCCGAAAACCCTAAAGGAACCTACTACAACATCACTGCGGAAAACACCGAGTTTCACCTGCCTGAAGGCACCCAGGCCTGGTTTGCCAATTGGGCACAAGCGCCGTATTACAAACTGTCGCTAAAAAACTGGCCCGGCGAAAGCGAACGGCCGTTAACCATCGAATTGCCTAACGGCCTTTTTGCAGCGCTGGGGGAAGCACAACTAATTGATTATGCACGCACCAAATTTAAGCTGAGTGCCGATAAACCATCCACCCTGGTAACCTCTATGTTTGGCGGGGCGCAGCTCATCTCGCCGATAGGCACGCCATGGCGGGCAATCATGATAGCTGAAAAACCGGGCGACCTGATTGAACATAATTACATGATGTTAAATCTTAATGAGCCATCGGCAATAGCCAATACTAATTGGATTAAACCCGGTAAAATCATGCGGGTAATGGCCATGACAACAAATGATGCAAAAACCAATATTGATTTCGCGGTAAAGCATAACCTGCAATATATTCTGTTTGATTGGAAATGGTACGGACCGGCATTTAGCTTTAGCTCGGATGCTACCAAGGTTGCTATACCTGATTTTGACCTCTCCGGTATAATCAAATATGGCAAGGATAAGGGCGTTGGTGTTTGGTTATATGTTAATCAGCAGGGTTTATTAGCCCAAAGTGATAGTTTATTTGCCATTTATCATAAATGGGGTGTAAAAGGCGTAAAATTTGGTTTTGTGCAGCAGGGCTCGCACCGCTGGACAACCTGGGTGGAAAAAGCAATTCAACAGGCGGCCGCTGCCCAGATCATGGTAAATATTCATGACGACTGGCGGCCAACCGGCGAGCAGCGTACCTGGCCAAACCTGATGTCGGCCGAAGGGATCCGTGGCAACGAGGAAATGCCCGATGCCACGCACAATACCGTGCTGCCTTTTACGCGATACATTGCCGGAGCAGCCGATTATACCTTCTGTTATTTTAATAAACGTATTAAAACTACCCATGCCCATCAATTGGCGCTGGCCGCAATTTATTACAGCCCGCTGCAAACGTTGTATTGGTATGACAAGCCATCGGCGGAGCATAATGAGCACGAACTGGAATTTTGGGACAAGATCCCAACCACATGGGACGAAACGAAAATAGTGCAGGGAACACCTGGCGAATACATTTCTACAGCCCGCAGGAGCGGAAAAGATTGGTTTGTAGGTACTATCACAAACAATGATGCACGTGAAATCAAACTTGACCTAAGTTTTTTAGAACCCGGTAAAAAGTATAAAGCGACTATTTACAGCGATGACCCGTCGGTGAATACTGAGACGCATGTTAGGGTCAGCAGTAAAACTGTTAACAGTAAAACAGTATTAAAACTTGCCCTGCTGCCATCAGGCGGAGAGGCGGTTTACTTAACTCCGGAAAAATAATCCATAATATATATAGCATACATGAGCCAACAGAATAAAAATAATTATGTAATCAGTGCAGATATCGGCGGTACGCATATTACGGCAGCGGTCATTGATCTGGAAAAAAAAATGATCATTGAAGATACCCGTACCCGGTTAACTGTGGACTCCCATGGAACGGCAACTGAAATACTTAAAACCTGGGCGGAAGCATTAACACAGGCTTATGAAAAATTCGGATCTCCGGCTCAGCAGGTTGCCCTGGCCATGCCTGGCCCGTTTGATTATGAAAATGGGATTTCACTGATCAAAGACCTGCATAAGTATGAGGCCATTTATGGTTTAAATATTAAGTTATACTTGTCGGAAGAGCTCAGGATAGATGCTACAAATATCCTGTTCCGAAATGATGCCGAAGCATTTTTACAAGGGGAAGTTGTAGCGGGAGCAGGCACCGGCTCCCGTAAGGTTCTTGGGCTTACGCTGGGCACAGGGTTTGGTTCAGCTTTGAGCATTGATGGCATTGTGAAAGATTTAAACCTGGGCGGCGGACCTTATAAAGATAGCATTGCAGATGATTATTTCTCTACAAGATGGTTCTTACGGCGATATCATGAAACAACCGGACTGTCCACTACCGGAGTGAGCTCGTTGATATCAATGTCCAAACACAGCGCTGTGGTCCGGAACATCTTTGATGAGTTTACATTCAACCTGTCGTTATTCCTCCGGGATATTATCCAAACCAAACGTCCTGATGTAATTGTTATCGGTGGCAATATTGCAAAAGCGTCGGGCATGTTTCTGGATGAACTTACCGCCAGGTTAACGGCATATGCTGAAAGTTTAAAAATAAAATTAGCTTTATTGGGAGAAGACGCGGCGCTGATGGGTGCTGCTGCGGCTTTTGATAGCAGGCGGGGACTTAATATCTTATTTAACGCCAATCATCCGGGTAATTAATTTTAACAACAATATGACCAATAAACCAGCTTTTACCGAGAAAAAATTCATCGTAACCTTTGTATTTGTAACCTCGCTATTTTTAATGTGGGGTTTACTGCATTCCATGAGCGATGTGCTGAACAAGCATTTTCAAAATGTGCTTAATCTCTCCAAATCTCAATCCGGCTTAATCCAGTTCTCCGTGTTTGGGGCTTATTTTATTATGAGTATTCCCGCAGGATATTTTCTAAAGAAGTTTGGTTATAAACCGGGCGTAATCCTGGGCCTGATTTTATTTGCCCTGGGTTTATTTCTTTTTGTCCCTGCAGCCAACGCGGCTTCATTTACTTTTTTCAGGATAGCCTTATTTATTATGGGCTGCGGTATGGCTACTTTAGAAACTGTTGCGCATCCCTTTGCAGCCGCCCTGGGCGATCAGCGCCGGAGCGACCAGCGTGTAAACTTCGCGCAAACATTTAACGCGGTAGGTACCATGATCGGTCCGGCCATCGGTTCTTATTTCCTTTTAGGTTCGGACACGGTGCGTTCAACCGATCTTACCTCTGTAAAAACGCTGTATGTGGCCATTGGTTGCGTGATTATACTTATAGCGGTTGCTTTTATGTTTTTGAAAATTCCGGTTTTAACAGATCCTCATGCAGAAACTACGGCCATCGATCCTGATGCGGTTAACGTGGACGTGGAGCCATCAAAAAAACTATATCAGCATTCGCATTTTGTATGGGCAGTTGCGGCACAGTTTTTTAACGTGGCGGCACAGGCCGGCACCTGGGCATATTTTATCAACTACGGTGTGGATATTATGCATTTCAGTAATGAAAAGGCCGGTTACTTTATGATTATTTTTATGGGGATGATGGCGCTGGGACGTATTGTGGGCACTTCATTAATGACTTATATAGCGCCCAATAAATTATTAGCGGCATTTGCCTGCGGCAGCATCTTAATGTGCCTGATAGTTGCACAGAGCCTGGGCTGGACGTCATACATCGCCCTGCTCATGATCAACTTCTTTTTTAGCATTATGTTCCCCACCATTTTTAGTTTGGGGATCAAAAACCTGGGCAGTCATACACAACAGGCTTCATCTTTTATAGCGATGGGGGTAGTAGGAGGCGCGGTATTTCCAATGATAATGGGGCAGATAGCCAATCATAGTGTCGCTCACGCTTATTACCTTCCGATCATCTGCTACGCGGTGATCTTTTTATTCGGCGCTAAATTTTATAAAGTTAAACACTAATGAAAAGTGCCCGGAGAAACATATCAACCCACATATTGCCTGCACACCATACTATCACACTCAATAATGTAACGATAAAAGCCGAGCCGGTAAACCAGGGCTTCAATAAACAATGGTGTTTTAATATGCCGGCAAGCGCCGATGCTGAAATTGTATTGAATTAAAATTATGAGAAGGTATTGTCTCTATTTTATTTTTTTAAGCTCGCTGATGTTGGTAGATCTGCCGGTAGCACAAGCGGCTGTTTGGCAATGGTCTGTGGCGGTTAAGCCTGCTGGTACCAAGCGGGATCCGTCAAGGGCTTTTTTATGGATATCGCCGAATTGTAAGCAAGTGAAGGCGGTCATATTCGCCCAGAACAATATGGAGGAGCAATCCATATTGGAAGATCCTCAATTCAGAAAGGAAATGGGCAAGTTGGGTGTTGCGGAGATTTGGGTTAGCCCGGCTTTCAATCTTAAGTTTTTGTTTAATGAGGGCGCCGGAGATCAGTTTAACACGTTGATCAATGACCTCGCTGATATTTCAGGTTATAGCGAATTGAAAACAGCGCCGGTGATCCCTATCGGGCATTCGGCAGCGGCAAGCGCGCCTTATTATTTTGGTGTCTGGAACCCTTCGCGTACGCTTGCTTGCATCTCAGTAAGCGGGCAATGGCCATATGTAAGAAACATTTTTGCTCCCGATATCTGGCGTAAAGATCAAAGCCTGGATTATGTCCCTTGTTTAGAAACAATGGGCGAATACGAAGCTGCCAACACCTGGAGCGATGAGGGATTAAAAGAAAGACAGGAACATCCGCTGCTGCCGTTGAGTATGCTATCCAACCCGGCACAGGGGCATTTCGCTACCACGCCTGAAAAAACCGGTTACCTGGCCTTCTACATTAAAAAAGCCATGGAGTACCGCTTGCCAAAAAATGTACCTCCGGGTAATGTTCCGAAATTGATTGATATCGATCCGACAAAAACCGGCTGGCTGGTTGATAAATGGCGCTATAATGAATTGCCCGCCGCGGATGCAGCACCTGTAGGCAGGTACAAGGGCGATGCTTCAAAAGCTTTTTGGTATTTTGATGAAGAAACAGCTCGGGCAACAATAACCTACCAGGCAAAACATCGTAATCAAAAACCACAGCTCATAGGTTATGTACAGCATGGCGGGATGGTTGAACAGCGTAATACGCACCAGCAAGTAAACCTGAAATTTGAACCTGAAGCCGATGGCATCACTTTTAAACTCCATGCTGCATTTTATGATACGGTGCCCGGGGGCAGTCCCCGCTTACCTGTTTGGGCTGGCATGCCGGTTGGTTCCGCTATAGGGCATGCTGCCGGGAATATTCCTATTGCTATTAACCGCATTACAGGCCCGGTTATCAAGATAAATGATTCCACTTTCAGATTGAGCCCGCAGGCCGGTTTTTGGGAGAACCCGCATAGTTATGAGTTGTGGTTTGCTGCTACCCATCCTGGAGATGCTGAGTATAAACCGGCCGTACAGCAATCACAAATGCTTGTGCCACCACACAATACAGCGGGGAAGGAGCAGCATATTACATTTTTTCCGGTCCCCAACCAAAAGGCACATGCAAAGGGAATAAAATTGGATGCCAGCTCAGATGCACAGGTGTCTGTGGGGTTTTATGTATTAGAAGGCCCGGCGGAGCTATCAGGCAATACATTAAATATTACAGCTATTCCGCCGAGAAGCCGTTTCCCGGTAAAAGTTACCGTGGTAGCCTGGCAATATGGTAATAGCCATGAGCCTAAACTGCAAACGGCAATGCCCGTTGAACAATCCTTTTTTATTGAAAAATAATTGAAACACTTTTAATATTAACCGTAGTTATGCTTCTTCTAAAAACTCAATGTGTTTCACCTAAAAGGCAATGAAATAAGCAGTATAGTCTTTTATTATACCCGAATTGATCGCCAATAATCAGTTAAGATCAAGAGTTAACGAAATATTTAACGGTGCTGCCCAGCGCTACATGAAACCTAAAGGAATAGAAGTATAGCTCGGGGGCCCTGCTAATAAGCCAGCAGCCGTTCCATGCTTTCTTCCAATCGCGCCTTGGCCAAAAACTGATCTTCCAAAGCTTTGTTCATGGGGATGGCTGTATCGAGGCTACCACAACGCATTACGGGGGCATCAAGATATTTAAAGCAATGTTCGGCCAAATGGGCCGCAATTTCGGCGCCGAAACCATTGGTGAGTGTATCTTCATGCAAAATCAGCACCCGGCCTGTTTTTTTAACACTGGTTTCCACCGCTTCCTGATCCCAGGGTTGCAGACTGCGCAGGTCGATGATCTCTATGGATTGATCGGGACGCTTGTCTGCATACTCCAATGCCCAGTGTACACCAAGGCCGAATGTAATTATACTGGCCTTTTCGCCTTGCTTAATCACATTAGCCTTGCCTATCTCTATCATTACATCATTATCGGGCACATCGGCGCTGATACTGCGGTACAGGTATTTGTGTTCAAAATAAATTACCGGGTTAGGATCGTCAATGGCGGCAAGCAGCAGGGCTTTGGCATCTGCCGGAAAAGCCGGATAAATCACTTTTAAGCCGGGAGTTTTGGTAAACCAGGCTTCATTGCTTTGCGAGTGGAAGGGGCCTGCGCCGGTACCTGCACCCGCGGGCATCCGTATTACCACATCAACGCTCTGCCCCCAGCGATAATGCGTTTTTGCCAGGTTGTTAATAACCTGGTTAAAGCCGCAGGTAACAAAATCGGCAAATTGCATTTCAACCACAGCTTTGTAGCCGTTAAGCGCAAGTCCCATGCCTGCACCAACAATTGCCGATTCGCAAATGGGGGTGTTACGTACACGCGCCTTACCAAACTCCTCAACAAAGCCCTGGGTGATTTTAAATGCGCCGCCGTATTCGGCAATGTCCTGTCCCATGATCACCAGGTTGGGGTGTTTGCGCATAGCTTGTTTAAGCCCGTCGCTAATAGCATCTATATAGCGCTTACTGGTAACCGGCGATGATTTTGGCTGTACAGCAGGAAAGCTGTAAGGCTTGTACATATCCTGCACCTCGGTGGCCACATCCGGTATAATATCTGTTTCGGCATAAGCCTTTTCAATTTCGGTTTCAATAAGGGCGGCGAACTCCTTACGGATAACAGAGATCATGTCTTTAAACAAAACCCCTTCGGTAATCAGGTACTTTTCAAAGTTTGTAACCGGGTCCTTTCCTGCCCACCACTCAAATAAATTAGTGGGAACATATTTGGTGCCTGATGCTTCCTCATGGCCACGCATCCTGAAGGTCATACATTCCAGCAAAACAGGGCGCGGATTTTCACGAATAGCTTTATTAAGTGAGGTTATGGTGTTATAAACTTCAAGCAGGTTATTGCCGTCAATACGGCGGCCTTCAATACCGTAGCCTACGGCTTTATCAACCAGTTCGCGGCAATTATATTGTTCGTTGGTTGGGGTTGAAAGGGCATAGCCATTATTTTCGATCAGAAATATTACCGGCAGTTTCCAAACAGAAGCTATGTTAAGTGCTTCGTGAAAGTCCCCTTCACTGGTGGCACCCTCGCCGGTAAAAACAAGGGTTGATTTTTTTTTAGCCGATAATACATCCGCTAAGGCAATGCCATCGGCCAGGGCAAGCTGCGGACCGAGATGGGATATCATCCCAATGATCTTATACTCCTGGGTACCGAAGTGGAAGGAGCGGTCGCGCCCTTTAGTAAAGCCCGAGGGTTTACCCTGCCATTGCGCCATTAACCGCGACAAAGGGATATTTCTCGATGTAAAAACACCGAGGTTGCGGTGCATAGGCAAAATATATTCGTCGGCATTCATAGCAAGGGCGCTGCCAACTGCTATGGCTTCCTGGCCAATACCCGAAAACCATTTGCCAATGCGGCCCTGCCTCAGCAGGATCAGCATCTTCTCTTCAACCATGCGCGGAAACAGCATTTTTTTATAAAATTCCAGCAAAGTATCATTATCGAGGTTTTTCCTGTCAAAAATCATAACGTAAAACTACTGAAGTTTTTAAAACTTTGTATGTTTGGTGATACTATCCAAAAACTATGAAGCGCACCTCTATTTTCATCATTATATTACTGCTCATGATCGGCTTTGCGGCCAGTTCGCAGGATTTTTTCTTATTGCCACATAATTTTTACGTTCACAAAGGCGATAAGCTTAACCTGCACTTGTTGAGCGGCAACGAGTTTAAACCCGAAAATGAATTTAAGTTTGCCACAGCAAAGGCAACTAAATTTATGCTGTATGAAGGCTCAAAGAAAACGGACCTTTCAAAAGTCAGTAACTCTGCCGATAGCAGTCTGCTTGTCTATGAGCTGCAAAACTCCGGTCTTGCACTTTTTGAACTGGTAAGGGATGATGAAACAGAATCGGAAAGGAATAAATTTATCAGAGCACTTGAAAGTGAAGGCCTTGATAAAATGGCCGAAGAAGCCCGGGCCAGTAGTCAGCAATACTTTGTTGAAAAGTATCACCAGTCAAGCAAAACCCTTATTTCTGTTGATAAAGCTAACGGTAAGGACTTTGATAAACCCCTGGGTGAGGAATATGAAATTGTAATACAGCAAAACCCTTATAAATCAAGCTATGGCGATGATGTTACCGCTCAAGTGCTTTTTAGAGGTAAACCTATGAAAGATGCTGTGGTGATGCAATATGTACGTACTTTGAACGGCACCATCGTTCCGCAAAAATTATTGAGCGACAGCAACGGCCTGGTATTTTTTAAGCTGAGCCGTGAGGGGGTATATATGGTCAGTTCAACCCATGTTGAACCATCGCAGGATAAAAAAGCCGATTATGAAAACTGGAGCACTACTTTCACCTTTGCCTTCAGCAATACCGATGATGTGCCAAATTCATACAGGGAATTTGGATTTGGAAATAAGCATTGATTTTTTAGCAGCATTTGCAGGTTTTAGTAGCGGGTTAAAAATATAGAGACCTCATTTCTTCCCTTTTGTCGGTGATTGGGAGGGGACTGAAACCTTAATTACCTACCTGCTCGCTGAAACCGCGTTAGTAAGTTTTACAAAATCCTCTACACTCAATCTTTCCGCACGAAGATCGAGGACAGGTTCATCAGTCAATTTTTCTTTGTTGATGAGTGATGATATGGCGTTGCGCAGGGTTTTGCGGCGCTGATTAAAACCCGCTTTTACTATCTGCCAAAATAGCTTCTCGTCGCAATCAAGTGTTTGTTTATCGTTGCGTGTAAGCCTGATCACTGCCGAAAGCACCTTGGGCGGAGGATTAAATACACCGGCCTTCACCGTAAACAGGTATTCCACTTTATAATAGGCTTGTAAAAACACGCTGAGTATACCATATTCCTTGCTGCCTGGTTTGGCGGCACAGCGTTCAGCAACCTCTTTCTGGAACATGCCCACTACCTCAACCACCTGCTGGCGGTTGTCAAGCACCTTAAAAAGTATTTGCGATGAGATGTTATAGGGGAAATTACCGATAATGGCAAAGTTTTCGGGAAAAATGCTTTTAAAATCAAGCTCCAAAAAATCGGCATTGATAAGGCGGGTACCTAATTGCGGGTATTTTTTTTTCAGAAAATCGTACGATTCGGTATCAATATCAATGAGTGAGGTTTCATACTCACTTTTTTGCAGCAGGAAATCAGACAATACACCCATGCCCGGCCCCACCTCAAGCACATGGCCGAAACGCCCTTCGGGTTTCAGGTTGTCAACTATCTTTGCTGCTACGTTTTTATCAGTAAGAAAATGTTGCCCTAAATGTTTTTTTGCCCTTACCAATGTCATTATTAATCAAATATTTGAGCAAATTAAATCATATTTGTGCTTTTATCAGGAACTATAAGCTTAAAATCTTTTATTTGCGAGATGAAAGCTTAAAGCTAAAGGCCTAAAGTCTAACGCTTAACGCCCGATTTGGTGTAAATTTAAATAATAAACAATCACAATTAGAATCAGTGAAAATCATCAAGTAATTGGTGAAATCACGAACTAATCAGTGAAATCAATATATAAAAATGAGCGATAAATTAAAAATTGGGATCAGCATTGGCGATGTAAACGGCATCGGTTTAGAGATAATTATTAAAACTTTGGCCGATAGTAAGATTTATGATTATTGTACGCCTATTGTTTACGGGCATACCAAAGTGGCTTCGTTCCACCGCCGCGCGACCCAGGTTAATGAGCTTAATTTTTTGGTGATCAATGATCCTTCACAAACTCATTTTCGCAAACCTAACATGATCAACTGTTGGGAGGAAGATGTAAAGATTGATATAGGGCAGGTTACGGAAGCAGGAGGCAAGTACGCTTTTAAATCATTGGAGCGCGCTGTTTATGACCTGAAAGAAGGTTATATAGATGCATTGGTTACCGCCCCCATCAATAAAGACAATATCCAAAGTGAGCAGTTTCACTTCCCCGGCCATACCGAATATTTGCAGCAATACGATGGTGCTGCCGAATCGCTGATGTTTTTAGTGAGCGATACTTTACGCGTTGGCGTGGTTACAGGTCATATCCCGGTATCAAAAATTGCCGAAAGCATTACCGCCGAAAAAATATTGGCCAAACTGAAGCTAATGAACCATAGTTTGCAAAATGATTTCTGGGTGCGCAAGCCAAAAATAGCCGTATTGGGGCTTAACCCCCACGCCGGCGATAACGGCCTCATCGGCAGCGAAGAAAAAGATATCATTATACCTGCTATTGAAGAAGCCCGCTCAAATAATATACTGGCATTTGGCCCATACTCGGCCGATGGTTTTTTTGCCAATGGCACTTACCTGCAGTTCGATGCTGTACTGGCTATGTATCACGACCAGGGCCTGATCCCTTTTAAACAGATCGCCTTTGAAACAGGTGTTAATTTTACAGCCGGGCTAAACTTTGTGCGCACCTCGCCCGATCACGGAACTGCGTATGATATAGCAGGAAAAAACCAGGCTTCTGAGGTCTCCTTCCGCGAAGCGCTGTTTACAGCTATCCACATTGTCAAAAACCGCAGGGAAGGACTCGAACTTAATGAAAATCCACTTTTATTCAGCAAGCTAAGCCGCGACAGAGATTAAAAAAGCCTTGTAATAGTAATGTTTCAATTTAATTACCGTTAAATTAAAACATTTACGCTGCTTGTTGCATTTACATGACTGAATGAATAATTTTCTTAGCCGCATACGTTCAATAGATGCATTCCGCGCTGTAACAATGTTCCTCATGATATTTGTGAATGACCTGGATGGCATTCCGAATACCCCAACATGGCTTAAACACGCGGGCTCAAATGTTGATGCGCTGGGTTTGGCAGATACTATTTTCCCCGCGTTTTTATTTATAGTCGGGCTTTCAATTCCCTTTGCTTTTCAAAACAGGTTAAAGCAGGGCGACAATTTCAAGCTACTATCACGGATAGTGAGCCGCTCGTTCGCGCTCATTTTTATAGGTTTCTTTCATGCCAACATGGAAACCTACAATGAAGCTACCACCCTGTTACCCAAACCCGTTTGGGAAAGCCTGGTTACATTCAGCTTCTTCTTTATTTTTTTAGATTACGGTAAGGATACGTCAGCCACTAAACGCTATATGCTGCAGGGCTTCGGCATATTGTTACTTGCAGGCATGGCAGCCCTCTATCGTACCAGCGACCCCGGACATACCTGGCTTCACTTTACCTGGTGGGGTATTTTAGGCCTGATAGGCTGGTCATACATGCTTTGTGCGCTTATCTATTATTATTCCGACGGGCATTTATGGGTACAACTGGCGGCCTGGATGTTCTTCATATTTTTTAACCTGGATGTGCATTTCGGCTTTCTTGATTTTATCGACAAGCTGCAGGGCTATATCTGGATTGCGGGTAATGGCGCCATGCAATCGTTCACCATGGCAGGGGTATTTATTTCGGTATTGTACATGCGCCTCAAGGCCAATAACGAAATGAAGATGCTTTGGGTGGCCATGATCCTGATTGCAATAATTTTGTTTAACCTGGGCTTTATCGTGCGCTATTTTAGTGGCGGCATCTCTAAAGAACGCGATACCCCTTCATGGGTGCTCATTTGTACCGGCATTAGTTTGGTGGTATATGCTTTCTTTATTTTCCTGGTTGATGTTAAAAATAAATACAACTGGTTTAAGGTGATAGAGCCCGCCGGCACCAACACTTTTACCTGTTACATAGTGCCCTTCCTGTTTTATCCCATGTATGAAATGAGCAGGATAGGCTACCCCGAATACCTGAGCCAGGGCACCGGGGGCTTAATCAAGTGTATTATATTTGCTTTTGTAATGGTATGGCTTACAGGGCTGTTGGATAAGATCAATATCCGGATCAAGATATAAACAAAGCTACTTTGTTTGATATGTTCTGATAACATCACCAGTTTGCGGATCTATGATAACAGCGGTATCGCACCAGTTAAATAATACAAATTCGTTTTGCTTATTGACAAGTGCTCCTATAAAGGGGCAGAAATCGCCGTTGTGATAGAGCGGTACATCTTTTATCTGCCATAAAAAATCGCCGGTTCTGCTAAAGGCAAAAACATTACGACGATCACGAACATTGTTGGGTATTTTCAATGTAACAACTAAAATACCGTCAACTTCAAAAATTTCCTCGATTGGATATTCAAAATCAATGCTGTTATCATCGGAAAACGTTATTTGATTGCCATTTTTAGAATAAGCCATTGTTAATTTTTGAATTAAATGGACACTATCAGTTTTTTTTCGATTTAAAATGTAAAATATATGTATTAAAAATCAAACCAATACCACGGTTAATTGCATTTAACACATTAGTGTTTATATTTGCGTTCGCAAAAAAACATCATTTTACGATAATGAGAGAAATACAATTCAGAGAAGCGCTAAGAGAGGCCATGGTCGAAGAAATGCGCAGCGACGAGAATATATACCTGATGGGTGAAGAGGTTGCCGAATATAACGGCGCGTACAAGGTAAGCCAGGGAATGCTGGACGAATTTGGCGCAAAGCGTGTTATAGATACGCCCATCTCTGAATTGGGTTTTGCCGGTATCGGCATTGGCTCGGCAATGAACGGCTTACGCCCTATCATCGAGTTCATGACTTTCAACTTTTCACTGGTAGCTATTGACCAGATCATCAATGGCGCTGCCAAAATGATGTCAATGAGCGGCGGCCAGTTTTCGGTGCCGATTGTTTTCCGCGGCCCTACCGGTAATGCAGGTATGCTTAGCTCACAGCACAGCCAGTGCTTTGAAAACTGGTATGCCAACTGCCCTGGCTTAAAAGTGGTTGTACCATCAAACCCATACGATGCTAAAGGTTTATTAAAATCAGCCATCCTTGATCCCGATCCGGTTATTTTTATGGAGTCGGAATTAATGTATGGCGATAAAGGTGAAGTGCCTGAAGAAACTTACTATATCCCATTGGGTAAAGCAAAAGTTGTTAAAGAAGGTACTGACGTTACTTTAGTTGGCTTTGGCAAGATCATGAAAGTGGTTATCGCTGCTGCTGCCGAACTTGAAAAAGAAGGTATCCACGCTGAAGTGATCGACCTGCGTACTGTACGCCCTATCGATTATGCTACAGTTATCGAATCGGTAAAGAAAACAAACCGCCTGGTAATTATTGAAGAAAGCTGGCCGTTAGGTTCAATTGCTACCGAGGTTGCTTTCAAAGTTCAAAAAGACGCGTTTGATTACCTTGATGCTCCTATCCTGCGTATCATGGGTGGCGATGTTCCGCTTCCTTATGCTCCAACTTTGATCCAGGAGTACCTGCCAAATCCTGAAAGGGTGATCAAAGCGGTTAAAGAAGTAATGTACGTTACCAAGTAATCGTTTTCTTAAACAAAATATTCAATTAGGCCCGGTATTTCATACCGGGCTCTTTGTTTTTAGAAACTTTATTTTAGCTGCCCGCTTTGCCACATTTCAATCATCTTAACAGCTATTATTGGGGGATTTGCAAAAAATGCCTACTTTTAAAAATTAACATTTTTGAACATGCGATACACCTACTTTAAAGCATTTAAACCCTTATTTTTTATCGTATCGGCGCTGGTATTCACCGGCAATGTCGCCTCGGCACAAACCCAGGCGGCCGCTGCTACCGCAGCTCCGGCTGCGGCTCCGGTAACCGGGGTACAAACCTTTATTGATAAGTTTTTTAAAGAATACGACAAGCAAGGCACGGCCCGTGCAGTGATTGATATTTTTAAAAGCAACAAGCAGATGGATTCAACCCGACTTACCGGGATTATTGTTAAAATAGATTCCATGCGCAGTGTAATAGGCAAATATCTCGGCAAGGACCTGATCATGCAACGCAAGGCTTCAAATAGCCTGGTTCTGTACAGCTATCTGCTTAAACACGAAGGCCAACCGGCCCGCATGACGTTTATGTTTTACAAACCCAAAAATGAATGGGAGATCTACCGCCTCTACTTTGATGTAGACGTTGATGGTGAACTTGCCGAATCATCAAGAGTAACGGGGAAACCATAAAAGAGGTAAAAGGACAAAGGCGAAAGGTAAAAGGCTTTTTTTGTAAAGATTAACTGAACCTTTATCCTTTCGCCTTTAACCTAAATTAGTCCACCAATATATTCTCGCCAAACTTTTGCGAAACCGTGGTATCCCCGCGGTTTTCAATTTTTATCACCAGCGAATTGTCGTACGGAATTTTTTCAATCAACTGAATTTTTGTGCCTATCCCTATGTTCAGCCGTTGAAGGTATTGCAAAAATGAACTGCTGGTGTCGCGCACGGCGGCAACATGACTTTGGGCACCAGGTTTAAGCTCAGAAAGGCTTACGGAATAGGATTTAGGCACTTTACCGTTCGCCTTTGGTATAGGGTCGCCATGCGGGTCATATTCAGGAAATCCCAGGAATTTATCCAGCCTGTCGGCAAGGGTGGCGTCGTTAATGTGTTCCAGTTCTTCGGCAATATCGTGGATCTCATCCCAGTGATAGCCTAATTTCTCCAGTAAAAAAACTTCCCAGAGTCGATGGCGGCGTACAATTAATGTAGCATCCTTTAAGCCCTGCTGGGTTAACCTTACACCATTCTTTTTATCATATTCTATCAATTGTTTTTCGGTAAGCTTACGGATCATATCTACCACCGAGGCCGGGTTATTGCTGAGCGATTCGGCAATGGCGGTGGGCGTTATTTTAAAATCCTTCCCTTGTAATGCAAGGCGATAAATAGCTTTTAAATAGTTTTCTTCCGAAAGCGTATACATCAGTAATCAATTTGATAAAACACAAACATAAGCAAAAGTAAAGCGCTTATTACATCCTGAACGTTAGGTAGTGCCTCAGCTTAAAAGAAAATACTCCGGATAAAACTTTTGAAGATTGGTTTTAATTATAATTGTATATGGATATTCAACTTTGTATTATTCTGCAAAATCCTCCGGCGGGGGTAGATTTCGGAATTCAAAAGGGCAGCGGAAACAGATATGAAACCATTCAGACACAACGATCCGATGGGCTGGATATCCAATTTAATCTGACGATCCAATTAAAAAGCGATCCGCAGAAGATCAATGATCCTCGATTTTCGGGGCCGTTTGTACAGGGACAGCCCGCAAGTCAATTCCTTTATATTGACGTTGGTGAATATGCAGGCCAGGTGGGAGGCTGGAGCCGCAGAGTTAAAGTTCCGCTTTCCGGAGTAACCTGGGACATGATAACCCAGCTTGGCCACCATTCGACTGCATTCCTTATAACGAGCTTTCCGGGAACAGCAAAAGACGGCAGTCCCATTTGTGCTACGGTAAAACCATTTGAAGGCTGGAAGGTAAATATGCCTTAAACTGAGCCTCAATGACCTTATAGATATGCCTTAGAAACAAAATAGGCCTCCTTGTCAGGAAGCCTATTTGCTATATAATAATGTTTATTAGTGATGCCCGTGACCACCACCGTGACCATGTCCGCCGTCACCACCGTGCCCGCCACCATGACCATGATCACCGCCGCCGTGCCATCCGCCTCTGTTTGGGTTACCGCCATGCCATCCGCGATCGCCGCCGCGCCAGTGATTGGCATATCTTACATCACGGCTGTTACGGATGATCACCTGATCATGACGGCCGCGATAGCCGGAATAATGATCCCTGTAGTATGCGTTGCGTATCCATGGGTTACGCTCATTTACCACAACTTTATATCCATTGTAAACATTATAGTTACGATACCTTACAGGTAAATACCTGCGGTGTACCCATACGTTGTTTTCATAGTAAATATAATTATGGGTTGGCACATCGTAGTAAGCATCAATATCAGGCATGTAATAATAGTCAACATGATCATAGCCTACAGGCCCCCAATCGGGCTGGCTGCCTATGTTGATCCCTAAACCAATACTAACCTGTGCAGAAGCTATTTTTGCAGTAAAGCAGCTTAACAAAATAACTGCCGATAAAATCATCTTTTTCATAACGCGTGTAATAAGTTATATTTATATGACTACGGTTAAAGCCCATGGTTTAACCTGTCTCAATATCTGTTGCTCCATTTATTCAAAACAAATGCCATTGTAATGGCAACCTTAGTGTAATGAAGCAAGCTCAATTAATTGTAACACAGCAAATGTTAGTTATTTTCCGTCTTAATTAAATGAGCAATATTCCAAATTAAAAAAATTGTATTTTGTTATCATTCGGTTAATAATTGTATGGAAAATAAAAGCTTTCCGGCCCTCCCGGCGCCCTGCTTCAGCCCTTGCAATGCTGTCTGCAAAAACATACGAAAATAGCCGCACAAAAAAGCCACCCCAACCGGGTGGCTTGAAATTGATAGCTAAACTACAATTATTGTTTAGGCGGCGCGGGCTGATCGGCTGGTGCTTTGCCTATCAGGTCCATAAACTGATCCAATTTTGGTGTTATGATAATTTGAGTACGCCTGTTTTGTGCTTTACCACTCGGGGTTGAATTATCCGCGATAGGATTATACTCACCACGGCCGCCGGCAGTTAAACGTTTAGGATCAACCTGGTAAGTGGTTTGCAGGGCCTGCACTACTGATGAGGCACGTAAAGCACTTAAATCCCAGTTGTTGCGGATATTTTTCTGCGAAATAGGAACATTATCCGTATTACCTTCAATCAGCACATCATAATTGCTATAGTCCATAATAATCTTGGCTATCTTGCTTAAAGTAGCACCTGCCTTATCAGATATTTCATAACTACCTGATTTATATAACATATTATCAGATAATGAAATGTAAACCACTCCCTTCAATACCTTTACATCAACATCCTGGGTTTCCTGCGGAGTTAATGAGCGGGTAAGGTTGTTGGTCAACACCATGTTAAGCGAATCGCTTTTGTTTTTAGCGTTAACCAACTGCTGTATATAGCGGTTTGAAGCATTGATCTCATCAACCAGCTTTGATATATTCACATTGCCCTGGCTGCTTGAGTTTAAACATTTGTTCAAGGCATCCTGCAAAGCGGTTACATTTGTTTTTTGCTGCTCAATTTGCTCTTCAAGGCTTTTGTTACGGCCACGTGCCACGGCAAGGGCCTGTTCGCTGGTTTGGTATTTAATGCTCAGGTCTTTGGTGCTGTTCTGCAATTGTGTGTAATTAGCATCCAGCTCTTTGTATTTTTTGCTGCTTACACAGCTTTGGCCTAATACTGCTGTTACAAGCAGGGCCAAAATGGATATTCGATATTTCATAGTGTAATTTGATTTAAATCGTTTAACAATAAATCGGTTAGCTAAGTAACGAATATAATGTCCGTTTATAGCTAACCTATACAGGTAAACTATTAAAGTTAACCGGAATGTGACATAAAGGGGCAACTTTTGTGCCGAAGGCCAACTATGCCCCTTAAGGGAAGATATAAGGGGAATTGCAAGAAAAAAGGGCTGTCCTTTTTGGGGGACAGTCCTTCATAAAAACAATCAAAATTATAACAATACAAAAACTTAATCGCGGTGGCCATTGCCGTGATTGTCGTGACCATCATGTCCGCGTTTATTACCGTTTGATTTTTGTTTTACGTCAACCCTGCGTATGGTTTTACGTTCAACCCAATGGTTACGGTATTTTTCATCGTGGCTATCACGAATTACAACCTGATCATGACGGCCTTTGTACGAGGCATATTTACGTTTGTAAACATCGTTCCTAACCCAAGGGGTGCGCTCGTTAACTACTACCTTGTAGCTGCGATATACATCAAAGTTGCCAAAGCGCGGCGGCAACATAGCGCCATGCACCCAAACATTATTATCAAAATAAACATACTGGTGGGCATTGATATCGTAATAAGCGTCAATATCGGGCAGGTAATAATAATCTACATGGTCATAACCTACAGGCCCCCATGCCGGCTGACTGCCTATGTTGATATTTAAGCTTATTTGCGCGCCGGCTATTTTTACGGTTAAGCTGCTTAATAATATGGCAGCTGTTAAAATTATCTTTTTCATTTGGTGTTATTGTTTGTTTGTAAGTATATGACAATAACAGGCCATAAAAGTTTAACTCCCTTACCTATTGCAAGGGGTAACTAATTGGATGCAATGTGTATTTTGAATTGAAACAAACTGGTGTTCAGCCTATTCGTCGTCGTTATCTTTATCGGCTGCTTTTTTAGCTGCCATGGCCAATACAGGTTTTCCGATAACTTTATAGGTGCCTTCGCCTTTTAGTATTGATACCAATTGGGCCTTGTCCTGCATGGTTTTTACGCTCTGCGCAAGTTCCTTATCGTATTTAAAGTTGGTTTCGTAGCGTCCTTTTTCGTAGTAATAGCGTGACGCTATTTCGTTTTCAAGTACTTGTTTTATTTCGTCCTTGTGTTGAATGAGGTCATTCTTTTTGCTGGCAATAAGTTTGGTTTTCAAGCCTTCATACTCGGCCTGGATATCGTTGAACTGTTTATCCTTGGTGGCTTCAACTTTTAAGGAGCTTAACAATTTTTCGGATGCGGTGGTGTAGCTATAGTTTTTATCGGCCAGGTATTTTATAAAGTCATTGTATTCACCGTCAGATAGCGTAAACGAACGGGCATCGGCAATTTTAACGTGCTTATCGTGGTAAACGGTGGCATAATCAAATATCAGCAGTTTGCCCACCAATGCCTGGGTAACATTGGCAAATTTTTCCTGTTTGATAAACAGGTCCGGGTAAATACCGCTGCCGTCATAAACAGAACGGCCGTTTTTTGTTTTAAATTCATGGATCAGCGAATCGGCCACTTTTACCACACTGCCATCATCCTTACGGTGGGTATAATCCAGCTCCTGGATACAACGGCCCGAAGGCACATAGTATTTGGCAATGGTAATTTTTACCAGGCTATTGTATGGTAAATTGAAAGTTTGCTGTACCAGGCCTTTGCCATAACTGCGCTGCCCGATAATCACCGCGCGGTCGAGGTCCTGCAGGGCGCCGGCAACAATTTCACTTGCCGATGCCGAATGGCTGTTTACCAATACCACCAAAGGCAAATCGGGTTCGAGCGGTGCGCTGATGGTGCTGTAAGTAAAGTTCTTTTCCTTTATCTTCCCTTTTTGCGATACGATCTCCACATCTTTCTGCACAAAAAGGTTCACTATTTTTACGGCTTCCTGTAATATGCCGCCGCCGTTTGAGCGAAGATCAAGAATGATACCGTTGGGATTTTTCTTTTTTAGCTCCCCGAGGGCATTGGTAACTTCGGCAGCGGAATTTTCAAGGAATTTATCCAGTTTAATATACCCCATGTTGCCATCAACCATGCCAAAGTACGATACATTGGGCTGTTTGATCTCGTCACGAACCAGGTTCTTTTCAAATGGCTGAGGTGTATTATCCCGTTTTATGAACAATTTTATGGCCGCGCCCTTTGAGCCTTTCAGCAACTGGCTCACCTGGTCATTATTTTTGCCGTTAAGGTCAACATCGTTTATCTTCAGGAGCTGATCGCCGGGGTGTACATCTCCTTTTTGGGCCGGGAAGCCCGCAAACACTTCCGATACAAATACTTTACCGTTACGCAAAAAAATACTGGCACCAATGCCGCCATATTGGGTACTTACGTAATGCAGCTTATAATCTTCAATTTCTGATTCGGGCACAAACTCGGTATAAGGGTCAAGGCCATCGAGCATAGCATCAACACCGGTTTTTACAAGCTTGGCCGAATTGATGTCATCAACATAATTGATATTAACCTCTTTATAAACAGAGGCAAAAACATCAAGGTTCTTCGAGATCTGGAACAGGTCGTCATTAAAACCCACTATGCCCGCGGCCAGCAATGCAATACCTGCAAATAAGCCTGCTCTTTTGTATTCTTTTTTGAACACTAAACCCTGTTTCATCATTTATCCTCGAAAAAAATAAAAATACAAAAAAGCTATCCAGTTTGTATAACCGCAGTGTCTATTTTACAGTCGGTTGGTATCAATATTAACCAGGGCCTTTTTTAGGGTAAAAACCACATATTTGCGATCTCGGTTTACCAGGTCCATCAGTTTGGTAATCAAGCTTTCTTCCTGTCCTTCGCTGTATTTTAACTGCTCGTCTGTAAGGTGGTTGTATTTACGTTGAATCTTAATTTTTACGCGTTCCCAATCCTTGTTGGTAATACTGATTTCAGCCATGTTCAATTTATTTTCAGCAAAAATATAAAAAATACCAAGTTGCTACTGCTAATTGTTTGGCTCGTGTATTGATAATACGTAATACGGTTCAAATATGGGCCGGATTATAACCAAAGTAAATTAATAGCGTAGGGCCGTATACAATTTAAAGGATAACGTGCGTTTATGGCTTTACATTTAACATCGAAAATCATGAAAAAGTATCTATTAAGTGCAGTATTGCTGATAGCTGTAAGCATCAGTGCAAAAGCACAATTTTCTTTAGGCGTAAAGGGGGGTGTCAATTTTTCAAAAATTGGCTCCGATAATTTTAACGACAAAAACCTGACCGGCTACCAGGCTGGTTTATTTGCCCGCGTAGGCAACGGCGTTTACTTACAGCCAGAGCTTTACCTGAGCGGCACCGGCGGTAAATTTGAATCAAATGATAACAACACTGCTTTTAGCGGTAAAGTGAGGTTCACTAACCTCAATGTGCCGTTATTGGTTGGTAAATCATTTGGCGAAAAAGATTTGAACTTCCGCATTATGGCAGGTCCTATTTATACTTACACGCTTGATCAAAGCACCAGCGTAAGTAATAACGTAGGTAATGCATTCAATGATTTTAATAAAAGCAATATTGGTTTCCAGGCCGGGGCCGGTGTTGATATAGGTTCAATCACTGCCGATTTGCGTTACGAGGGCGGCTTAACCAAAGTGAGCGACAGTTTTGCTAAACGCCAAAACCTTTGGGCACTGAGTGTGGGCTTCAAGATTTTTTAAGTTTGAAGTTAGTGAGGACTTGTTAATTGACATTCGTGAGGACACGAACGTTGGAAACGTAAAACGCCCCTGCAGGTTAACCTGCAGGGGCGTTTTACGTTAAGCCTCACCAAACCGTCTCCTTTGGAGATGGCTTGGCTTTTTTTGAAGTCTCCCCTTCCGGGGGAGATTTAGAGGGGGCTGGGTTACTTCGCACTAAACACAACTGATGTTACCCCTGCTGTCATAGCGGCTTTACTTGCCGGTTTGTATATGAAGAACAGCTTGTGCATTTTACCGTCAGTAACCGGCGTAAGTACAAGGTGAACAGCACCGCCTTTAGCATCCTTAGCAGGCACAGGCATACTTCCTTTACCTGCAAGGGTTCCTGTTTCCGAATCGAGCCTTAATTCAAAATTAAGCGGAGCAGTAGGTGGCGCTTGCCAGAAATTGGTTAGGTTAATGGAGCGTACGCCTGTTAAATCGATATTCTCCAATGCAAACCAACCGTCGGTACCCGGATAGATCATCAGGTTAATGCCATTGTATTTAAAGGCGGTAAACCCGTTGAATTTTTCGGTGCCTTTAAACTGGTAAGTACTGCTGTTTAATGATACAATGGCGCTTCCGGTCAACTTCTTAATGTCATTACCGCCGTCATCTGTGTATTTGGCCGATAGTACCAGTGCCGCCGCTTGTTGTTTTTCAGGCGGAGCAGGCATAATAGTGCCAGATGCAGCTAACGAAGGTTTCTGATTGCTGTTATCGAGGGAAAGCACCCAGTTAATGATCTGATCAAGGTCGCCCTGCTTAATGTTTGGATGGGCAGACATTGCGGTTTCACCCCAAACACCGGCACCACCTTTAATTACCTTTTGGGTGAGTTTGGCCATGGCATTAGGATCTTTTTTGTACCTGCCCGCAACCTGAACAAATGACGGGCCTATGGATTTGCCATCTTCTTTGTGGCAGCTTTTGCAATCCATAGTGAGCATGAGGGTTTTGCCACGATTTTCGGGCTCGCCCTGCTCATGCTGCGTGGCTGATTGTGCTTTATCAAAGCCTTCGATATAATCAAGCCCAACATAAATGCGTTTTGGATCTATCGCTTTGGTGTCAGGTCCATCGGTTACGTTAACCGCGTATTTGAATGGCACACCAGGCAGGTAAAATGACTTATTGCCGCCTGTAATAGCGATAGTAACAGTTGGTTGCTCATTACCCGCGTAAATACTAACCGGCGCGCTTTTGCTTGCTGCACCTTTATCGTCTTTTGCTTCAACAGTAATTTTGTAATCGCCAACTGTTGTGTAAGTATAGCTAAGCGATGGGGTGGTTGTTTCTTTAGTTACACCATTACCCAGGTTCCAGGTGTAAGAAATATTATCTTTTTCCGGATCAGCGGCTTTGGCAGTCAGCTTAACAGTAAAAGGCAGCACGCCTGATGTTTTATCAGCTTTGAAAGATGAAATTTCGGGAGGACGGTTGCCTGAAATATAGTCAATGCGGAACAGGCCAGCATCCGGGTTATGCGAGAACCAGCCACTGCCGTACTCCAACCCATAAAGCCTGCCATCTGGACCAACTTCCATATCAATCATGGAGTTTACCTTCAGCTTAGGGAAGAAAGGTTCCATTTTGTCAAAATCACCTTCAGGAGTTAGCGTGATGGCCTTTATCCAGCCGCGCATCCAGTCGTATGCTAAAAACTTGCCGTTATAATAATCAGGCAGGCGGGTTTCTTCGGGGAACATATCGGTATAATAAACCGGACCAGCCATAGCGTTCCTGCCACCTGCGCCAACCTGCGGAAAATCTGCCGATGGACCATAAGGGTACCAGATAAATGCAGGTTGCGCCGGCGGCAGATCGGTTAAACCTGTGTTATTACGCGAGTTGTTAACCGGGTGCTTAGGATCAAACGCCGGGCCCGATTTGCCTGTGGCATAATCATAAAGATGGTACGGTTTGTTATCGCCCACAAAATATGGCCAGCCAAAGTTACCCGCTTTTTTAGCCTGGTTAACCTCGTCGTACCCCATGGGGCCACGGTTGTCAAGGCTGTCATTATGCGCATCCGGACCCACTTCGCCCCAGTACAGGTAGCCGTTTTTCTGATCTACCGAAATCCGGTATGGGTTCCTGTCGCCCATTACATAAATCTCCGGGCGGGTTTTTGGCGTACCTTTCGGGAACAGGTTGCCTTCGGGGATTTCATATGTACCATCATCCTTAAGGTTGATACGCATAATTTTACCGCGAAGGTCATTGGTATTACCGGCCGAGCGGCGTGCATCAAATTGCAGGTGACCCGGCCTGTCATCAAGCGGAGCATAACCACTGCTTACATATTTCTGTCCTTTTTCATTAAACGGAGTTGAATTATCCCCGGCCGAGAAGAACAGGGTTTTATCAGGCCCCGGACCAAAGGCTATTGAGCCCCCTGTGTGGCAGCAGATCTCGCGCTGTGCTTTTACCTCCAAAATAACTTTCTCGGTTTTTTTATCCAGTGTGTCGTTTTTAAACGTAAACCTTGAAAGGCGGTTTACCGAACTATCGGCAGGACTGTAATAAATGTAAATCCAGTTGTTTTTTTCAAACTCTGGGTCTTTAGCCAGGCCAAGCATCCCTTCTTCGGCATTTACATTGGGCACATGGGCTTTCCAATACACGTCAAAAAAACCAACCTGTTTTACCTTCTGGGTATCGTGCTTGTACAGCATGATCTCGCCGCGGCGCTGGATCACCATAATATCAAGGTTCGGCAATATGGTCATCTCGGTTGGCTCAAAAAATTCGCCGGTTGATAATTGTGTCTTTTTAAAACGATCCTCATCGGGTGGCAGTTGGGTTTTAGCCTTGCTGTAATCCAATTCCTTATTTTCGCCTATGGCATATTTAATACCGGCAAGCAGCATTTTCAGGTAGCCTGTTTCTTTATAACTTTCGTCGGTATGGCCCATGGCTGTATAAAATGCACGGCCCCCGTCAAAATCATGATACCAGGTGGCAGGGTGGTTACCCATACGCTTCCCTCCTTTGTAACTGTTTTCATCAAGGGTAATGAGTACATGTACATCTGTGGCTAATGGCTTGCGGAAACTATAAAACTCATCGGTGCGTTTCCATACTTTAGGCAGATCTTTAGTTGCATCGTTGTTGGCATCAACTATATTATAAGTGCCGGGCTGTACATTCGGGTTTTTATCATGGATACCCGGGTGGTCATAAAACCAGGCGCCAACCAGGCGACCATACCACCCCCAGTCATATTCTGTATCGGCGGCGGCGTGAATGCCTACATAACCGCCTCCCGCCTGAATATAACGTTCAAAAGCCGCTTCCTGCCTGTAATCAAGTACATCGGCGGTGGTGCTCAAGAAAATAACAGTTGAATACTTTTTGAGGGTATCCTCGTTAAACATTGCCGAGTTTTTTGTAGTGTCTACCTCAAAGCCATTTTCGGCGCCAAGCTTTTTGATAGCGGCTATGCCTGCATCGATGGATGCATGGTGAAAGCCCATGGTTTTTGAAAAGATAAGCACGCGCGGTTTATTGGGGCGTGTTTTGTTACAGGATAAGTAAATGCAGCTAAATGCCACAAGAACCATCAGGACGATTTTTTTCATATCGACTTAATTGCAGATTGGGTTAATTGGTGTTCGGATCGGTTTCAGGACTTAAGGCAGCAATATACCACAATCGATTGCAATAAATTGTTGCCAACCAAATTTATAACTAAATCTTTACGAAACAATATCCAATGTGTAAAACTGACACATTATTTTTTACTGTAATTTTGACGGTTTTTGCTGCGTCCGGTCATATATAGAAAGGTTATTTCCTTTCCTGCTTTTTTCGGCAGGTGCCCGTGAAGCTATCCGGATGATGTTATGCGAATTGGCTTAGGCTGATTACAATATTTTGGAGAGTGCAAAATAAAAAAGCTGTAAAAACAGCAAAGCCCCTGATGGGCAGGGGCCTTTACTAACCAATTATAAACCTAAATTATGAGAAGAGCTGTAGGAGAAGGAGTCGAACCTTCACGGAGTGGTTATTTTTATTGCTAAAAGTTTCCCAATTTCTCCGCCACCGCGACAAGGAGGTGTGTCTGCCAAAAATTTCACCATCCTACAGTGTTGTAAGTCTTAAGTCATTAGTCTGAAGTTCTAAGTCTT
Source organism: Mucilaginibacter rubeus (assembly GCF_014643835.1). Classification (GTDB taxonomy): domain Bacteria; phylum Bacteroidota; class Bacteroidia; order Sphingobacteriales; family Sphingobacteriaceae; genus Mucilaginibacter; species Mucilaginibacter rubeus. The sequence goes on from NZ_BMKD01000005.1 coordinate 87,253, forward strand.
TTGACTTAAGACTTCTGACTTTGTACTTAAACTCGCTGTTGGGGAAGGATTCGAACCTTCACAGAGTGGTTAGCCCGCTTCGGGTTTTCCATGATCTCCGCCACCGGGACAAGGAGGTGTGTCTGCCAAAAATTTCACCACCCAACATTGTTTTTACTTTAAAGAACATTAAGCATTTCCCTTTTGCTTGATACAAATTTAATAGGACTATCTATTTCTTGCAAATATTTCAACAAAAATATTTTATTTTTAATCGAATTTTAATTAAACTTGTATTTCAATATAGATATTCAAATTTATGTCCCACAGAAAAGCTCAAAATTTAGAAATTGATAATCTTGACATCCAGATTTTATCAATATTAATGAAAAATGCTACCACTCCATACACCGAGATAGCTAAAGAGTTGATTGTTTCTGGCGGAACCATACACGTGCGGATGAAAAAGTTAGAGGAGATGGGTGTAATAAAAGGGGCCAGCCTTGAGGTAGATCCGCAAAAGTTAGGATATGACATCACTGCATTCCTGGGTATTTACCTCGAAAAAGGATCACAGTATAATGAAGCTGTAAAGCAATTAAAAACAATTAAAGAAATTGTCGAGTTGCATTACACTACCGGCGAATGGAGCATTTTTGCTAAAATTGTATGTCATGATACCACTCACCTGCGTGAAGTTTTGAACGAGCAGATCCAGGGTGTAAGAGGTATTCAACGTACCGAAACCTTCATTTCACTTGAAGAAAGTATCAGGAGGCAAATAACGCTGGAATAAATTTTACTCAAATTATTGAAACGCCTACAGCCTGGTTTTTACCGGGCTATAGGCGTTTGTTTTATGAAAACCTTAAATTGAATTACCAAAAAAACGGACCATTGAACGTGAAAAGGGAAAATTCATGACCCGATTACCATGTCACCCTTACTGTAGTGAAAGATTTTCCGGCATAATCAACATCGTAATAATTTTGATTCACATTATCCTGGCTCCAAATCAACACGTTATTTTCCGTTGCACTGGTCCTGTAAATCCTTATTGTACTTATATTGCCGCCAAAGTACAGCCTAACCCTGTTTTGGGGATCGGTATTCCAGTTAACTACATTAATATCGGCCTTGTTTGAGGTTGTAAAAGCGCTTACGTTATCCGCTCCAAAGTTCGTTATGCCGGTTAAGGTTGTAGGAATATAATTTTCGTTAAGCAGGTTAGCCGTATATTGTTGAAAAACGTAGTAATTTTTCTTTCGTACCGCCGGCGCTCCCCAGGGAGTATACAGCAGCCCGCCAAAATTAGTTTCAGGATTACCCCATTCAAAATACAGCCAGCCTTTCGCTCCGCCCCTAAAGGCATCGTGAAATTTATTAACAAGGTCAAGGGCAGCCGTTAATTCATCCGGTGTAGTTCCCATACCAAAGCCAGCGTGCCACTCCGTCATATACAGGCCCTTGGCACCCGCTGATGAAGAGGCCGCTGAAAAGTTAGCAGCCGAACTATTTAAATATTGATGAGTGGTGAAAAGACTTACGTTCCCCGAGGCATTAAGCCCCGAAACATATGATCCGGTATGGGTTACATCAATACAATCCGGAGATGCAAAAACAGGTACAGAGATACTCAATGACTGTAATTTAGTTTTAAGCCATCCGGCAGTGCTTGTATATACACTTTGAGCTTGCGCTGTGGTAAACTCCGCCGATTCATATGCTATACCCGAAGACGGGTAATCGGGCTCATTCATTAAGCTCAAATAATTAACAGTTATTCCATTGTCTTTTAGATTTTTAATATGAGCATACAAAAATTCGCCGAACTCGCTATAAGCATTGGTTACACTGGCATTAAGCGTTCCTCCATTATTAACGCTATTGTTAGTTTTCAAATATTTAGGCGGAGATAATACAATAGCCCAAACTTTAATAGCCGGATTTGTAAGCTGCGCTTTTTTTAACGCTGTTATCTGGTCAACCAGGTTAGAATTGCCGGTAAAATTAAATTTAGAAAAATCTGTGTTATTCGGGTCTGTGTTATCATTCACATCCTCCACTCCATCAGCTCTAAGTACAATTTTAAAAACATTTACATTAAGGTCATGCCAAAGCCAGTTGCTTGCATCAGTAAAATTAGTTATCCCGTTTACCAGGTGCCCACTATAAAAATAGCAGCCCGCCCCTATAAGGTCAATCTTCTGGAGGGGGCTTCCTATTCCTACAGTTATGCTTCCCCCGCTTTGAACGGAATTTATAACTGGCTGATTCACTCGTTGCTGTGCAGGAGGGACAGCATTTTTACGACAGGACAAAACAGCGCAAGCCAGTGTCACAGCTATCGCTGAAAGGATTTGATTCTTTCTCATAAACTTTTCTTTGATTGATAATTGGTCCGTAATTTTCGATAATAAAACAAGCTGATAAATGGACATAATCAGGTTTTATATGGACTATATTACTTTCAGGATCTTCAACACCATATCCTGCTGAAGATTTATAAAAGCAGAGGAAAAAAGATATTTTATTTCGATGTTGCTTCAACACTGCCCTCTTCAGTTAGCGCTTCTGTCCGCTTTAACTCTTTTTATCACTTAAGTGTTAAAAAATGTCAAAATCAGTTAATTATATTAATTAAAAATCCTTTTTCATCTCAATTTCATAAAGCGCCGCTACTTTAGTTTTTGTAAAGGAGTGATGTAGCGTAATTGATCAAACTCGCGTAAGGTAATTTACGGTGCATTGTGTGTTCATTTTTAGATACTTAAAAGATTATTATTATGCTGGCTATAAAAACTTTAACCGATAATTTAACAGTCTACAAACGCAACATACGTTTAATGGGCGATAAATTTGAGATTAGTGTAGTGGGCAATAACCCCCTGCTGGCCGATGAGCAAATTGACATTGCCATTGATGAAATTAACAGGGTTGAAAAATTGCTTTCGGCTTTTAGCGATGACAGCAGCATCAACCACATAAACCGTAATGCCGGTGTTGCCCCGGTTAAAGCCGATGGTGAAACATTCAGGCTCATTAACAGGGCACTGCAAATATCAGAACTTACTTACGGCGCTTTTGATATTACTTACCTGGCTGATAACGCGTTTAACGAAACCACAGCCGAAAACAATTCGGTAAAAACTGCCAAACGTACGCTTCCACTGGCCAGCTATAAAAACATAGTGCTTGATGCTGTAAAACAAACTGTTTTTCTAAAAGAAAAAGGGATGCGCATAGGTTTTGGCGCAAACGGCAAAGGTTACGCCGCCGACAGGGCCAAATATGTATTGCAAATGAACGGTGTAAGCAGCGGCGTGATCAATTTTGGTGGTGACCTGCTTGCATGGGGCTTACAGCCAAACCTGCAGCCCTGGACTGTTGCCGATGCCGACATTAGCCAGCTAAACCAACCCTTTGCTGATTTGGAGATCAGTAATCTTGCTTTTGCAACATCGGTTAATGCCGAAAAATATGCAAGTATCAGCAATAAAAAATTCACCAACGTATTTAACCCTAAAAAAGGTTTTCCGGTTAGCGGTATTACAAGCGTAAGCATCCTTAGCCCTACCGCCGAATTTGCCGACGCTTTGGCCACACCAATACTCACCATAGGTGTTAACGCCGGCCTATACATGATCAATCAGCTTAACCAGGTGGCCTGCGTTATTATTGATGATCAAAACCGGGTTTATCCGTCAAAAGACATCGCTCTCTGACTTTCAAACATTAAAGTACACTCATAAACCTTTCATCATAATTGTGATTCGGATAATTCATTTGCATCGGCATTTTTACAAGTGCTCCTGCAAATGAATTGTTATTTGTTGTACCTTTCTCATTTTGGTGTAAACATTTAAATTGTCCTTTATTTGAGCCTTATTTTTACCTTTTCTTCTCCTCAATGATAAAGTGGTTTGCGTATATTGTCCTGTTATTGATATTTGCAACACGTATATCATTTGCCAATGCCCTTACAAAAAACATTGATGCGCTTGCTCATGCCGGTAACAAAAAACCGGGTGCGTTGTCGTATACTTTATTAGCGGCTGATACTACTACCAAAACCAAAAAGCAACTGGAGGATGAAAAGAAAAAAATCAAAGAAATAGCCAAAGCAAAGCGGCAGGCTAAGCCGGCTACTGTTGACGATGATGCCGTACCGCCTAAGCCCAAACCCAAAAGGCAGCGCCGCCCCGAAGGCATGGAGCGCCCGCCCGAAATACCGAGGAGAAATGGCAGTTAAACTGGTTAAACAATTTACCATATTGATGAAATACCTTTGCTTACTTTTTTTTATGGCTGCAAGCGGTACCGTATTTGGTGCGGATACTGATTTGCGCCTTTTTGCCGGTAAGCACCCCTTAGTAGCCGATTCTGATACCATTATTCGTAAGCGGTCAATTTCGGCCGGGGTAAGTTATGGCAGCGACGTGCTGTTTTTTGGTCGTACCGGCCCGGTAAAATATCCTTTTGTTACTGCCGATCTGATTTATAATACCAAGTCGGGTATCTTTTTATATGGGTCGGCTTTCAAGGTTTTGGGTTATGCCCCTGTTGATGAGGTTGATTTGGGCGGAGGGTATTTTTACAAATTTTCGAAAGCCTTTTCCGGCTCAGTAAGTTATACGCGGTTCTTTTTTGCCAGGGATGCAGCACAGGTTATCAAGTCGGCCTCCTCAAATGATATCAATTTTAAAAATTCATACGATTGGCATTACCTGAAAACAAGTGCTGTGCTTGATTATCTTTTCGGCAAATCGAACGACATTTTTTTAACGATAAGCAATTCAAAATACTGGGAAAGCAGCTGGAGCATTTTTGACGACCAGGATTTTCTTTCCTTTAACCCTTCCTTTAATTTCATCCTGGGCACGCAGAATTTTGTTCAGCGCTATTCACTTGATCATCATTTCAGGGACGAGGCCGCCAATATTTCTATACAATATGACCCGCGTTATGCGAGCCGTAACCGCCGGTTCAACATGCTTAATTACAGCTTCAAAATCCCGGTGGCTTATAACCGGCCGCATTACACGTTTGAGTTTTCGTACAAATATTCTATCCCAGTTAACGTAGAAGGAGTATTGCTTAACCGGCGCGAGTCATTTTATAATTTAACTTTTTACTACGTTTTTTATTAGTCATAATACATGAATGTTTTAATAATAGAAGACGAAACAGCACTTGCCCACGAACTTGAAATTTTTCTTTCAAACTATAACTATATCTGCGAGGTTTGTTTTGACGGCACTTCGGCATCCGAAAAAATTGCCACAAATCTGTATGATTTTATATTGATAGACCTGGGCCTGCCCGATTATGACGGCCTTGATCTGCTTAGGGAATCAAAAAAGACTAATTCGGAGGCGGCATGTATTATACTCACCGCCCGTGCAGAGATCAACGACCGGATCAAAGGCCTCGACCTTGGCGCCGACGATTATCTGCCTAAGCCTTTTTCATTGCTTGAGCTGCAAAGCCGTATGCAGGCCATCATCAGGCGTAAGTTTGGTGTTAAAAATAACATTGTTGAACTGGGTGGTTTCCTGATCGACCTTACCGCACGTACTATATCCTATTATAACAGCGTTGTTAATACCATTACCAAAAAAGAATTTGACCTCATAGCCTATCTGATATTACATAAAAACCGTACGCTTACCCGCATGCAGCTGAGCGAGCATATTTGGGGCAGCGTGGTAAATAATGATTATGACAGCAATTATATTGACGCGCATATTAAAAATATCCGTAAAAAATTAAATGCCTATGCCCCGCCCGACTGGCTGGAAACGGTACGTGGTTTGGGTTATAAAATAAAGATCAACGCCTGAGTATTTGAAATTAGGAACAAAACTTACCCTTTTTAACGCCATCTCCAAGCTGGTTATCGTGATACTGTTTGTATTGCTTGTTCCTGTATTGATCAAAAATATCAGCCGTAATTATGTCGACAGCAAGCTTATCAAACAAAAAAACAAGCTGCTGCAAATTGTAAAAAGCAAGGGCATTGAAACCTACATCGAAAACGGCGAAGGCTACGGCAGCTACCTCCCGCTCAAGGAAGAATATATCAGCCTCGACGAAGTTGACCCCGATTATTTCCTGGATACTATAAAAAGAGGTAAGCGCCTTTTTAGTGAGGGGGATACCTTAGAGTATCGCATACTAAGCCATACCTTTAAGGTTAAGAACAAAAATTACCTGCTGGAAATTGGCAAAAGTGTAGATACTTTGGATGAAACCAGCGTCCCGCTGCAAAATATAGCTTTCCAGGTATTGCTGGGAATGATTTTGCTGACCGTACTGGCCGACCAGGTATATTCAACCTATGTGCTTAAGCCTTTACGGCTTATTATTAAAACTAAGCTTGTAGGGCAAAAGTTTCCTAATTTTCATACCTACCGGCAGGTACGTACTACCACATCAGATTTTCAGCATTTGGATATCAGTATCCATAACATGATCGAAACCATTGCCGATAAGTTTCATAAAGAGCGGGAGTTTATTTCCAACGCATCGCATGAGCTTATGACACCCATCTCTATTCTTCAGTCAAAAATCGAGAATATGTTTGAGGAGGAGGATATCAACGATGAGCTTAAAGGCAGGTTATTGGAAATGCAAAAGATCCTGAACAGGTTGAAGAGCATTACGAAAACGCTGCTGCTCATTTCCCAGATAGAGAACGAACAGTTTTTAAAAGAAGACAAGGTATCGGTATCCGAACTATTGCAGGAGGTTTATGACGAGATCTCCATTCGCCTGCAGGATAAAAACATCAGCTATGAAATGTTGATGCCAGACAACTGGCATTTTGTCAACATCAATAAATTTTTACTCTTTAACCTGTTTTTTAATCTTATCAACAATGCCATTAAATACAATCATGAGGGCGGCAGCATTAAGGTAACAGGCATTGCTGTAAATGATAAGTATATGATCAGTATAGCTGATACCGGCATCGGTATAGATGAAGACGCCATCCCGCTGATCTTTAACCGCTTTAAAAAATTCAGACAGTCATTACAACAAGATAGCTTTGGATTGGGCCTGCCTATTGTAAAATCAATAGCGGCCTTTCATGATATTGAAATCAATGTAATTTCTGAAAAAGATAAAGGGAGCACCTTTAAACTTATTTTCCCTGCTACACTGATAGTAATTTCCTAAAACTGCAAAAAGGTATGCCAAATTGTACTGTAGCAAAAATTTTACTGCTGCTTTGTACTAAAAATCGGGCAGTGTTGCAAAAATCAATAATCCGGTATTCTTTACTTCATTGAAATTAACTTTACTTATCATTAAAAAAATGTTGCTATGATTGATGGAGGGTGTTCTTTTAAAGGAAGCAGTATATAATACTGCCATCCGCTTTTTTTGGCATCTGCTTTGTAAAAAGCACGGTATAACATAATTATACAAGTACGATGAGAACGCTTAAATTAAAAGTAGCCACCCTTGGTATAGCATTAGCTACAGCAGGCATATTAGGCTCAGGATGTAATTCACTTACAAAAACACAAAAAGGTGCTGCCATTGGCGCAGGTGCCGGTGGTACAGTAGGTGCGTTTATTGGTAAAGCTGCCGGTAATACCGCATTAGGTGCTATTATAGGTGGTGCTGTAGGTGGTACCGCAGGTGCTTTTATCGGCCGTAATATGGACAGACAAGCTGCCGAAATTAAACAAACAGTGCCGGGCGCCACAGTAACCCGCGAAGGTGAAGGCATTTTGGTTAAATTTGATTCAGGTATTTTATTCGATACCGATAAATCAGATTTAAAACCTGCCGCTCAAACTAACCTGCAAAACCTTGCAGCTTCGTTACAAAAAAATCCGGAAACTAATATCACCATCATTGGCCATACCGATAATACAGGGTCTGACAGTTACAACAAAACCCTTTCAGTAAAAAGGGCGGATGCTGTAAAATCATATTTAGTTGCGGGTAATGTAGCCTCATCACGTATGACAGTGACCGGCAAAGGCGAAAGTGAACCAATTGCCGATAATACCACTGCCGATGGCCGCGCACAAAACCGCAGGGTTGAGATCACCATTGTGGCAAACGAAAAAATGAAGGAGCAGGCAAAACAGGCTGCCCAGTAACACATCGTAATAATAAGATCAGTTAATAGTTTAAAGAAGAAGTCCCCGGCGCAAAGCCGGGGCTTTTTGGTATATGCCAAAATCACTATTTGCACATTTGTTAAACGATGTGTTGTCCCAACTGATAAAAACATTTTGTAATCAACAAGTTAATCACCTACTTTTGCAGTATGGTAAAAAGATCAGGAGCGATATTACTCACTATGCTGTACACGGTTACAGTATTGGGCTTTGCTCTTAATTTCCATATTTGCGGCGATTATGTAGCATCTGTAAAAATTGATGCCCCGGCGGTTAACTGCAAAATGGACCAAAAAGGCGGCAAAATGAAATGCTGCAAGGATAAACAGGTTGAAGTAAAAGTAAAAGACGCTCACCAGGGCGAATCAACTTCGTTTTTAGCAAAGATATTTGGCTTTGAACTGCCAAGTTGGTCATTCGATAGCCTATTTCCGGCCTTACCATCTTCTTCTTCCGACAAATTTTATGACCGCGGCCCTCCCGATCCATCGGTTCAGGGCATCGCCGCATTTATTCGCAACTGTATCTTCCGCATTTGATCTGTTAATTGTTAAACCCGGTAAACCTTATCAGCAGTTTATTCTCTAACAATTAATTACACGATCAACATGAAAACTTTAAAAATATTCATCATCATATTTGCGTTTTCTGTAACAGCAGCTAAAGCTCAATTTACCAAAGCCGAACTCCAAGTTAGCGGCCTTACCTGCGCCCTTTGCGCCAAATCAACCGAAAAAGCATTGCGCACACTGCCGTTTATTGGCGAAATCAAAACTGATCTGATCCGTAACACTTACCTCATTACCTTTAAAAATGACGTGCCGGTAAATTTTGAGCAGATCAGCAAAAAGGTTCAGGGTTCCGGATTTTCGGTTAACAGTTTAAAAGCCACTTATAATTTTGCCAATACCAAAGTTGCCGAGAATGCATTTAACTACGGGGGCGATACTTATCGCCTGCTTAACGCTGCCGATAAATCATTCACCGGCGATGTGAGCTTTACCGTGGTTGACAACGGTTTCGCACCCAAATCGGTATCAAAAAAATACCTTGGCCAGGTTACCGATACTGCCCCTGCAAGTGGCCGCGTTTATCATTTAGCTATCTAAATTCTTCATTTAACATCATTTTTTTTATGAAGAGGATATTATTGGCTGTTTGCCTTATGGCAATGGCACGCTCCGTATTGGCGCAGGAACTGTATGTAAATACAGAACCTGCCAGCAATATGGCAACCGGCTCATTGGGCATTCGCGTGGAAAACCAGGGATATTTTAAGCCATCGTACAAAAACCGTAGTACTATTGAAGCCATGTATGGCGTTAGCCGGCATTTGATGGTGCATGGCTCGGTTTATATGTCTGATTATTATAATTCAAGCCAGCACTTTGAAGGTGGCAGCGTGTACGCCAAGTACCGGTTCCTATCTATCGATACCGTTCAAAAGCATTTCAGGGGCGCATTTTTTGCCAAGCTATCGAGTATTAACAACCCTATAGTGAACCGGGAGATCACTTTAGAAGGTGATAACAGCGGTGCACAGGGCGGTGTGGTTTTCACCCAGCTACTACATAAGCTGGCACTTTCAGGTTCGGCAAGCTATTTGCGGGCTTTTAATAACAGCGGGAACTATGAAATTTCAACCAATAGAGTACGTAATGCCGCGGCTTATACCTTATCTGGCGGCTATTTGCTTTTGCCACGTAATTATCGCGACTACAAGCAGGTAAATTTAAACTTGTATTGTGAACTGCTGGGCAAAATCAACCCAAGGCATAGCGAAAGTTATCTGGATGTTGCACCCGCTTTGCAACTGATCTTTAACAGTACCTGCCGGCTTGATTTCTCGTACCGTACGCCTATCTATAATGAGATGCAACGGAATACTAAAAACATGTACCTCATCAGGCTGGAGTACAACTTTTTTAATCTTTAACCTACACTGCTATGAAAGCATATATTGTGTTCGTTGCCCTAAGCCTGGCTACCGTGGGCGCATCCGCCCAGCACCATCACGATATGAAGATGAGCGATACCACAAAAAAGAATATGCGCATGAACAGCACCAAACCTATGGTTATGGATGGTATGGATATGGGCAATATGAAAAAGGATACGTCCATGCACCATATGATGATGACGAGCCAGTTCTCGCGCGATCTCCCCATGAACCGCGACGGTTCGGGTACCTCATGGGCGCCTGATGAAACTCCACTGTATGCCTACATAATCCATGGTAAAAAATGGATGAGCATGGTATATGGTAGCTTTTTTGCGCGGTATAACAACCAGGACCTGTTTAATTCGGGCAAGAGAGGTGGCAGTAAAAGGATTGATGTACCCAACTGGCTTATGTTCATGACCCAGCGAAAAGTAGGCAATAATGGGCTGTTCTCCATTAATACCATGTTCTCGTTCGATCCCTTTTTGGTGGGCAACGGCGGTTATCCCCTCCTGTATCAAACCGGCGAATCATACAAAGGACAAAAATTGGTGGACAAACAGCACCCGCATGATCTCTTTGCTGAGTTGAGTATAGCTTATACCCAGCGCGTGGCTAAGGATGCTGACCTCTATCTCTCGTTCGGTTACCCGGGAGAGCCGGCTTTAGGTCCGCCGGTGTTTATGCACCGCCTTTCGGCCATCAATGACCCCGATGCGCCGCTTGGTCATCATTATCAGGATGCTACACATATCACTTTTGGTGTCGCAACATTGGGCTTCCGTATCAAAAATGTAAAGCTGGAAGGATCCATATTTACCGGCCGTGAGCCGGATGAGCACCGCTATGATTTTGATAAAATGCGATTTGATTCATACTCGGCACGTTTATCCTATAATCCATCCAAAGAATGGGCCGTGCAGGTATCAGACGGATGGATCCACAGCGCGGAAGAAGCTGAGCCGGGGCAAAACGTCAACAGGTTCACTGCATCAGCCATCCATACCAAAATGTTAAGCAAAAACAGTTATGTAGCAACTACACTGGTTTACGGACAAAACCATTATTCGGACAATCATAAAACGCAGCCGTCTGTTTTGTTGGAGAATACTTTACAGCTCAACAAAACCGCTGTTTATGGCCGATATGAATTTGTGCAAAAAGACGCCGAAGAACTGGACATGCACGATGCCTACCCGCTTAACCCCAACTTTAATATCAATGCTGTAACCCTGGGAGCAAACCGTATTTTAAGCAGCTTCAAAAACACCAATGTTACCGGCGGCGTACAGGCTACGCTCAATGTTTCACCATCGGCGTTAAAGCCGATTTACGGTAGCGCACCTGTTGGCTTTGAAGTTTATTTAAGGATAAGCCCGGCATTGATGAAAATGTAATGATCACTAATTTTTCGAATTAGGTCGAATTACACGAATTAAAAACAATTCATAATTCCGCCATCTTGCAATAACAGTTTCGTCTGAACATCAGACAAAACACAAAGAGGCCCGGTTTGCTACGCAAACCGGGCCTCTTTGTGTAATTCGTGAAATTCGACCTAATTCGAAAAATTAGTGCCGATGATTATTTAAGTGTAATACCTGTTTTACCCATAGTACCACCATCAGCATAAAGCATAATGGTATAAGTGCCTTTCTGGAATGGAAGGGTTGGGTTTATCCAGTCGATGGTGTATTGTGTGCCATCATCCTTAAAATCAATGGATGTTTTGTAGGTGTATTGCAGGTCCTGGCCATCGGCGCTGAAAGTTCCTGAATCAGGTGCTGTAATCAGGTTTCCGGTTGGATCAATGACGCGTACATAAATATCATGCATAGCTTTTGTAGCCAGAGTATTGCTGGCCACAGTGAAGTTGATCTTCAGTTTTTTGGCTGGGTTTGCACGGGTTACATCCACCTCTTTGCCGCTGCCTTTTATTTTATAGGCCACCACATCTGATGTTGCCAGCTTGAGTGCCTGGGCTACTTTCACCTTAGCACCAAGATCCTCATTTTGTTTGGATAGCGTATCCACCTTTTTGGCAACCGTTGCCAAATTGGTTTTTAAAGTATCCCTTTCGGTGGTGAGCGATGTGTTCTGTTTTTTGAGCTCATCAATGTCGGCAGTATACTTGGTTACAAAATAACGGAGTTGTTTTACATCTTCCTGTACTTTGGCAAGTTCTTGTGCGGTAAGTTTACCTTTGGCCAGTTTAGCCCTCAAAACTTTAATGGTAGATTTTAACGAATCGTTTTTGGCGGTTAGTGCCGCGGTCATCTTGGCTTTGCCTGCAGTGACCTGTTCAACCTGCGATTCAAGACTGTCGAGCTCGGTTTGCAGCCTTGTTTGCTCATCATGCTGATAAACTATTTTTTTATCGGAGTTGTTTTTTTGCAGGTACAGATACACATCGGTACCCAATAAAGCAAGCACTACTACAATAAGAAAATAAATGACGTTTGAGTTTTTCTTAGGTTGTTGTTGCCCAGATTGGTTTTCCATAGCAATTAAATGTTAAGTTTTAGCATAGTTAAGCAAGTGGTATAACAAAAGCTTAGCTATAGTGTTTAGTTTTTAACGAAATATCAACTGTTAATTGATGTAAAGCGCTTTCCTGCAAGTATATACAGATGCGTTTATCCTTAATGGTTAACATATTGAACGTTAAAACACTAAAAATATGATTTTTTAAAAAATTATTACATCAATTGTTTTAGGCGTTGAGCTAAAATAACTACAAAATGTTTAAAACACAATAAGGCTTCAATTTTTATACTTCATAATAAACCTGCTACGTTATGAGTTTATATCTTTGCAACTTTCAATTTAATTCTATTTGATGCATATATACCAACGGTTCATACTCCTGATTATAATCCTGTTTACAAGTTTAACAGTTAATGCGCAGCCGGCCGATCTTGTACCGGCACCGGTTGATGTAAAAGTGCAGCCTAAGCGCGAATTCAGGGGAGTATGGATAGCCACCGTGGTTAACATCGACTGGCCAACCAACTCCAAAGCTCCATCAGAAAAGCAGAAACAAGAGCTTATAGATATACTAAACTCGCACCAGGAAACCGGGATCAATGCGGTTATGCTGCAGGTGCGGCCCGCTGCCGATGCATTTTATGCCAAAAGCCGTGAGCCCTGGTCGAAATATTTAACCGGTAAACAAGGCCAGGCCCCCAACCCCAACTATGACCCGCTTGAATTTGCCATTACCGAAGCACATAAACGCGGCATGGAGCTGCACGCCTGGTTTAACCCTTACCGCGCTACTTTTGACGGCAACTTTGCAGCGCTTAGTCCGCAGCATATTACCAAAATAAAGCCTGAGTGGTTCTTTACCTACGGCGGCATTAAAACTTTTAACCCCGGCCTGCCCGAAGTGCGTGACTATATTGTACAGGTAATACTGGATGTTGTAGACAATTACGACATAGACGGCGTACACATGGACGATTATTTTTATCCTTATCCAATTGCCGGGCAAAAAATAAACGACGAGGAAACATTTAGAAAGTACGGCGAGGGTTACGATAATATTAAAGACTGGCGCCGCCACAATGTGGACCTGCTGATACATATGATTGCCGACAGCGTTCACGCGCATGATCCTAACATCAAATTTGGTGTAAGTCCTTTTGGCATCTGGGCTAATAAAGCGCAGAATGAGGAAGGTTCCGAAACCAATGGCGGTTCCTCGTATTATGAAAATTATGCCGATACCCGCAAATGGGTAAAAGAAGGCTGGATAGATTATATCAATCCGCAGCTTTACTGGCAGATAGGCAACCGTGCTGCCGATTTTCAAAAGCTGCTCGACTGGTGGGGCGACAATACTTATGGCAGGCATTTATATGTAGGCCAGGCGGCTTACCGCATCAATGAGCGCAAAGTTCAGGCTTTCAGAAACCCGGCTCAGCTACCTCAGCAAATAGAACTTATTCGCAACAACCCAAGGGTTCAGGGCAGTGTTTACTTTAGTTCCAATTCGCTCACCAGCAACCCGCTTGGCTTTACCGACTCGCTCCGCGACAATTATTACCAATACCCTGCACTGCCGCCGGTAATGCTATGGCGCGATTCGATACCGCCTAACGCCCCTCAACAGGTTACGGCCAAAGCCGTAGGTAGAAGTGTAGCAGTAAGGTGGCTTACTCCAACTTTAGCTAAAGATGAAGAGCCTGTTTACGGCTATGTGATCTACCGTTTTAACGATGGTGAAAAGATAGACATCGACAATCCTAAAAATATTCTCAAAATCAAATACGATCCCACGCAGGGGTATGACGATAATACTGTTATTAAGGGTAAAACTTATCTTTATGTAGTCACAGCATTAGATAGGATGAAGAATGAGAGTGAAAGGTCGCCAACGATAGCCGTCACGGTTCCGTAGGAATCATACTGATCATTGTCATTTCGAAACGAGGAACGAGTGAGAAATCTTATGCACTATATCAAGCGGCTATCCAAGGCGTTTAAGCCGGGCATATAAGATTTCTCTTTCGCCCAATGTTCAGCCTCTCTCTGCTCAGTCAGGAAATGACACAATTTATACCTCAATCAATCCTTTTTCCTTCAGTTTATTGAGGTAGATATCGATCTCACTATCGCCCATGCCAAAAATGCTTTCATTTTTCCAAAACGCGTGGTAAATGGCCGTCTTGGTTTTAGCGCCGCCATTATAAATATCCAGTAGTTTTTGTTCGATATAGCTCAATCCATCAGCATTGGTTTGCATCCGTTTAAGGTGTGCCTGTAGTGCGGGCTTAAGCAGCGGGAGGCCGCCCCAAAAGGTATTTTCATTGAGCCATTTTTCTAACCCGGCGAGGTCATTATTAACATATAGCCTCCAGGCATCAGCGGCCAGCCCGAGCTCCCATTCGTTCAGGCGCTCGCGGGCATCATACAATTCTTCAAATTGTTCGCCGGTTAATTCACCCAGGCCTTTCTTATTATCAAACTGAACGCAATCGGCCAGGCAAATGAGATAAATGGCCGGGGCCGACATATCGGTTTTCAGCGAAAGCATTTCCAATACACCCAGCAGGTTTACCTGGCAATGCAAATCAAATTCAAACCACAGGTTAATCTCGGTATACCGGCTGTTTAGTTTGCCCAGTTCATCTATTACTTTATGCTGATATTCATCAGCCGGGGCATCGAATGTTGTCCCAATCCAATCGCGGCGTGCGCTCCAGAAACTTCCTGAAAGGATATTTTCCTGTAAAGGGCCTTCAGAAAACACCTCGCGCCAAACCATAACATCCCCGTCGAGTCCGGTTTGATCAAAACCATCTAACGCGGCATCGCCATTTAATATATGCAGGATAGCGTTCATGAAAGCTAAGTTATAAATAAAACCAAGGCCTTTTCTAAAGGGAAGTTTGTCAATCTTAATTTTAAATTCAGATTGCAAAAGTAGGCCGGCCTATGATACAGACTGGTGTTTTACATGCCGTTGCGCGGTACCCAAGCCTGGCTTTTAATGAGCCATTTACCGCTCACTATCCTTAATACGAACGAAAAGGCCCCCTGTTCTTCAAAATGCTCACCGTTCACAAGGCCGGTATATTCAACAGGAGCTATGAGGTAAACTATTTCGTCGGTTTGCTGAAAAGTTTTGATACGCTGCAAATCGACTTTAAAATCCCTGATTTTAAAATCCTTAACCGCTTTTTGTACCGAATTTATCCATTGCACACCGGCCAGTTGCCCGTTCCACGAAAAAGGAGGCTGTTCATCGGCCACTACGGCATTAGGAGCATAAAGATCGGATACTGCTTCGATACTGAAAGTGCCGGAAGCTTTTATTACCGTTTCAACAACCTGGCGTACCTCGGGCTTTAATTTAGCTACCGTATCCGCAGGCAGCACCATTTCTGCCGAAGCTGCAACACCAGGCAAACTGCTCATAAACATGCACAGGCATAAAAGGGGTAGTAAATGCTTTTTCATGATCTTAACAATTTCACACTATGCTATTAAAGCCGTTCAATATACGAATAAGCCGTTGTAAAAATACTTTTTGATCACTATTGTTTCAGCAGCAATTAAAAAGAGCTATCGGGTACCAAGTAACTTACCTTTTGTTATTCATGTAATCAATGGTCATGTTACACAAGGCTTTTACACCTAAACTAAAGCCGCTTTCATCAATATAAAAATCGGGCGTATGGTGCGATGGTGCTTTCAGCGGATCGCCTCCCTTTGGCATACCGCCCAAAAATATGAACAAGCCCGGTACCTTTTCCTGGTAAAAGCTAAAATCTTCGGCGCCGGTTACAGGAGGGCGCAACAGCACATTAGCGGCACCGGCAGTTTGCTGCAGGCTCGGCAGCATTTTTTGGGTCAGCTCGGGGTCGTTATAAGTTACAGGATAGTGGTTGCTGTAGGGTATTTTTACCGTAGCTGTTGCTCCCTGCGCTTCGGCTGTTTTGGTGGCAATTTCGGTTACCCTGGTAACCAGCATTTTTTCATCAGCAGGGGTGAAGGAGCGGAGGGTACCCAGCATTTCAACCGATTCGGGGATTATGTTTGAGCGGTTACCACCTTTTATAGCACCTATAGTTACCACTGCCGGGTTTTCGGTTACATTGATATTGCGGCTCACTATGGTTTGCAGGTTATTGATGATCTGGGCAGAGGTTACAATAGGGTCAACGCTCGACCATGGATAAGCTCCGTGGGCCGACCGCCCTTTTACGATGATCTGCATATCATTAACCCCAGCCATGGTACCACCCGGCCGGTAGGTTATTTTGCCAACCTCCGTTTGCGAATTAATGTGCAAACCAAAAACCACGTCAACTTTGGGGTTTTCCAGCACGCCCTCTTTTACCATTTGCTCTGCCCCGCCTTTCTGACCGGGTTCAACGCCCTCTTCGGCGGGTTGAAAAATGAATTTTACGGTTCCGTGCAAGTCTGCTTTCATTGACGATAGCACCTGCGCAACCGCCATCAGTATGGCCATGTGCGAATCGTGCCCACAGGCATGCATCACGCCAACCTCCTGTCCGTTATAAGTAGTTTTTACTTTAGATGCAAATGGCACAGGTGTACGCTCAATAACCGGCAACCCGTCCATATCCGCCCTCAGAGCCACAACCGGTCCCGGATGCCCGCCTTTCAACACCCCAACCACACCGGTAGTAGCTATGCCGGTTGTTACCTCAATACCTAATGATTGTAAATGTTTGGCGATAATGGCCGATGTGCGTACCTCATGGTTACCCAGTTCGGGATGTTCATGAAAATCACGCCGCCAGGTTATTACCTGTTCCTGCAGGGCATCGGCTTTGGTATTTACCTGTGTACGTAAGGCATTTTTTTGAGCTATAGCTTGCAGCGAACACACACATAGTGATAAAATAAGGCTTGCTTTCATACGGGTTGTTTGGAGATAGTAATATAAGCACAATAGTTTAAATATGGTAGATTGAGAAGCACCGGCTATGAGCCACAATCAAAAAAGCAGGCAAGCACGATTCTTTTTATGCGAGTACATAGCCGTTAACTCAGGGCTAAAAGGGGGTTAACAGGGTTAACACAATTTCGATTTTTAATATACAAAATACTAACAATCAACCATTTAACAAGAACACAGGGTTACCTAATTCGTTGATGAACCGGAGCCGGGTAGCCGTTAACTTAAGGAAGAAAAAGCGCAGAATTGCGTAGCTCCCATTAAGAAGCTTATGTCCGTTCAAAAACGGAATTAAGTCAAGAAAATCGCTTTTAACCACATGTGGATTGAAAAACAATAACTGAGAAATTTTGACACTAATTTTTACGTATTAATCAAATTACACGAATTGAATTAAGTTAAGATTCGTGTAATTCGATTAATTGTTGAGAACTTGCAATGCATTAGTGTAAAAATTTCTCAGTATGAGATTAGTAAAACAGATCGAATTATTTTAAACGCGATTTCCCTGGGAATTAAGTCCCATATTTTACTACCCTCCAACATTTTTATTACCTTAAGCCCCTCATATCAGCAAAACATCTATACAATGGCACTTTTAGGCAATTTAGGCAATTACAAAAACTTGGGGTTACTGATCATCCGCATCGGACTTGGTATTATGTTTATCTATCATGGCTATCCCAAGCTGATGGGTGGTACCCAAAACTGGAAAGATATTGGCGAATCAATGAAATATGTAGGAATCCATTTCTGGCCGGCGGTTTGGGGATTACTTGCAGCTGTTACAGAATGTTTTGGAGGCTTTCTGCTGATCATCGGGCTGGCATTCAGGCCGGTTTGTATCCTAATTTTTATAACCCTTGTAGTTGCAGCGTTAACGCATCTACGTACAGGCGGTGGCCTGGGCGATGCCGCTCATGCCATTGAAGATGCTGTTACGTTTGCCGGTTTAATATTTATTGGGCCAGGGAAATATAGTGTTGATAAAAAATAATCACATTAATTTAATATTAAGATATCCCGAAATACCTATCAAAATTTAATATCATTTTCACCTCAAAAAACAGGCAAATTTGAATGCATAGCTTTTGCAACCTCATATTGAAAGCAAAGGTAAAAGCCGATATCTATTAAAGCAAAACAGGTCGCCGATTGGCGACCTGTTTATTAATCTCATCAAATAAATTTTATTTATAGTAAGTATCCTGAAGCGATCTATCTGATCCGTTATCATTATTATGAACCTTAAACTTGAAAATAAATTTCTGAGCTATTGGATCAACAGACACTATTTCGGCAGGCGAACTGATCGATATTTTTGCTCCGGCCAAAGTTCCATCAGCCAAAGCAGCTGCGTCATCAGCATTTATCGCTACTGCGAAGTTAGAATAAGTACCCGCATTCTGCGTAAATGTAACTTCATAGCGTAATCCCAAATACCCGGAAGCAACTTCAAATTGAGTTGGAGTAACCGGAGACAAAGTGGCCGACTGTCCTTTGGAATCAGTTGTTGGAGTTCCTGTGCCTGAACTGTTATTGTAACGTAAATAATCCCATTTATAAACGCCGGCAAAGTGGTTACCAATTACGTGATAATAATGGATACCGAAGTTACCGCTGATAGTGGTTCCTGAAGCGTCTTTTATTACAATTGGAAGCATGTAACTTAAAGACGGATCTAACTTATTTTTATAAATAGTAACCGAAACAATTTTTGTGCGGGTACCTTTTGCTATAGTTACAGAGACATCGGTAAACACAAAAGCGTTTGCAGGCATAGCTACATAAGAAACGCTGTTATCAATTTTCGCGTAAGCTGCAATAACCGAGTTATCAACTGCCAAAGTTACTTTCGTATCAGTTGTTGGGATTGACGGCGATGCAATATTAACTGCAAACTGCCTAACAATAGTATCGCCCGCTTCGGTGAACGCATCTTTACTAAAATTTGTCAAACCGCTTATCGGTAATTCGGCAATAGGTTTTGATGCCCCAAAGTCTACGTACCTGTCATCTTTAAGGCACGAGCTAAGTAATGTTACGCCCGCCAACAGGACAACGCCCGTTAGCTTCGAATATATAAATTTTTTCATATCTGTCTATTTTTTAATTATTTAGCCCAGAAAATCTTTGATTTGAATGGGTCAATGGTTCCTTCTTTACCTACGTTATCGGCGTTTTGCTGATACTCAGAAGTTGGATAAAACACCCTGGTTGGCAAACCTGTACCAATTGCTTTTGAATCAATTGATCTTGGGACAGCAGGATAGCCTGTTCTTCTGATCTCGTTATAAGCTTCAAGGCTTCCGTAACCGGTTAATGAAATCCATTTTTGAGTAATGATAGCCTGAAGTTTATTAGTGCTCGCTGCCCAGCTTACATTAGCAATCGGCTGGCTATAGTAGGTAACAGCATCATCAGCACTAAGGCCTAAAGCAACAAATGAAGCTCTTATACCGCTCTCATATAGTGCTTGTGCATTACCTGTAATGGTTCCGTTTAATACAGCTTCAGCCTGAAGGAAGTACGACTCGGCTGATGACATCAGGATACCATCCTGTGTAGCTGATTTCAACAAGCCAGGACCGATAGCGCTTGTACCCGCATTCGGAACAGCAGAATCATCGCCAAATATGATACCAACACGTTTGATTTTCTTCGGATCGTTAGCTATTGCAGCATAAAACGCCCTGGCCCTTAATGTATCATTAGTTGCCGTTAATATACCTAATTCGTATGCATTAGCACGGTAGTACGCGTTGTTACCGGTTGGGTTACCATTCTGATCAAAACCAAAGCTTCTCCAGAATGGGCTTTGCTGGCCACCTACCGCGTCGCTATTGGTATAACCAGGTTGGGTAGCGGCTTTCACACTTGCGTTAAGATAGTTAGCATCACCCGAAGCTGGTAATGTAGCAGTTAGTTTACCGCGAACAGCTAAACGTAATTTTAAAGTATTGGCAAACAATTTCCATTTAGCCATATCACCCTTAAATACGATATCTGAAATATCAGGGCTGGTAGCTGAAGCGTTACCGTCAATTAATGCGATAGCTGCATCGATTTGTTTAATAAGGTCGGCATAAATATCAGCTCCTTTATCATATTTGGGGAACAGCGTTTTTGACGAGTTAAATGCCTCTGTGTAAGGAACGTTGTTATAATTATCAACCAGCTGTTCAAAATCATACGCTTTCATGATTTTGGCAATCGCCCTGAATTTTGCAAATGAAGCATCAGCAGAAATAGTTTCCAGCGTGTTAAAGTTGGTTAAGTTTGCATATAGCGGGGCAAATACCTGATAGTTATCCGTAGTGAACTGGTATTGCTGCAACTGCGGGCTCGGCACGTAGTTACCACTCGGTGATAACTGACCTGCCCAAACGCCGTAGTGAGGGTAATTGATATTAACGATATCCGACGCTACTTTAAGTGCACCAGCCAACGTAAATTGCGGAGTGGTGACCGACGGCGTATTCGGGTTCACCGAAAGTTCTAAGAAGTCTTTTTTACAACCGGATAAACCGATGGTAACCAGACCTACCATTATATAAAAATATTTTTTCATCTCTTTATCTTTTAAACTAATTAAAACGTTACGTGAAGATCAGCACCGTAAACACGGGTTGCAGGCGTTTGCGAAGCACTGTTTGTACCAACATCGTTACCAACAGAGTTACTGAACTCAGGATCACCCCAAGGGTTGCTTTTCGGAGTCCATAACGCCAGGTTACGACCAGTTAATGCAAAGCTTAAACCTTTGATGAATCCTGTTGTACGGATAAATTTAGTTAGGTCAAAATTAAGTGCGATTTCACGGATTTTCCAGAATGCAGCGCTCGATACCCTTGGTCCGTTTGCGGTGTTATAAGCAGAACTCTGCCAGAAACCATAGTTACCATCGGCAACAGTGACATTGGTATTTGGCGTGTAAACACCCGGCGAAGTTTGGATAACCGAATTAGGATACACAAAACGTGAACGGCCCGCTTCGGTTGAAATTTGTGATGAACCGCCAAAGTTTAAGGTTGAACCAACACCGTTGTAGATGATGTAACCGCCGCGGAACTCACCAACACCCGATAAGGTTACGATGTCGTAACTAACCTGGGCATTAACACCAAGGATGTATTTAGGAGTTGTACGGCCAAAGTTTCTTAAAGTAGGATCAACCGATGGCAAACCGGTAGTTCCGCTTACAATTACACGGCCCTGAGGATCACGCAACAGATCTGAACCTTTGTAAACCGGGAAAGGCTGCCCCTCCACTGCAAAAACGTTGTTATTAATTTGTAACGAGTTGATACCCGGCAATAACGATATCACTTTCGAATCGTTAATTGATAAGTTACCACCTAAACGTAAACCAACTTTGTTTTTAGCTTTGGTTAACACATCGGCGGTTAATTCAAATTCACCACCTTTTGACTCAATTTCACCAGCGTTCAATAATACCTGCTGATAACCTGTAGCCGCAGAGGTACTAACTTTAAGGGTTTGATTTTTACTATTTTGTTTGTAGTATGTGGCTTTTGCACTGATGCGGCCGTCAAAGAATGAAGCCTCAGCACCAAACTCAATCTCGTTGATCGATTCTGGTTTCAAACCGTAGTTATAGTGAATTGAACCTGCAGTTAAAGCACCTAACGAACCATAAGGGAAACCAGAGGTAACGCTGTAGGTATCAGTTAAGTTGTAAGGATCAATTGAGATGTTACCCACACGGCTAACCTCGCCATATAATTTTAAGTAGCTTAAAACTTTGTTGTTTTTCAGGAAGTCGAGGGCATCCGTTGGGATGAACGATACTTTACCTGATGGATAATAAAACGACCTGTTTGCAGTACTTAAACGAGAATCACGCTCATTCCTTACTGTACCTTCAAGGAACAGGTAATTTTTGTAGCTTAAGTTTAAAGCCGCATAATATGCAACCTGGCGAATTTTAAATTCAGATTCGGCAGCATTAGCTATACCGCCAATAGTATTGATGTTGTAAAAGTCTTTGATCAACAGGTTGTTGCTACCTGTGTTCATAGATTTACGGTATTTTTGAGTAATGGTATTACCTAAAAGTAAGTTAACACCAAGGTCGTTATTGAAAAATTTATGGTGGATAGTCACTATCGCATCCCCTTGTAACCTGGCGTAACCATCGCCATTGGCGGTACCATCACCATATTGGTAGTAATCATTTACCTGGCCCGGGGCTTTACCTGTAGTAAAGGTACTTTGTACACTACCTGCACCCAGCGGATCGCTGATGCTGTAAGGCGTAAAGTTTACCTCGCGGCGTGTGGTTTTTTCCTGGTCGATACCAAAGTTATGCGAAACCCTGTAGTTCAGATCAACCCATTTGTTCACGGTGTATGACAAGGTTAAGTTTGACAAGAACACATCCCTTTGTTTGTTGATCCTTGAGTTATCAGTGATCCAGTAAGGGTTGATGGCGTAAGCATCATAAAAATCGCTTGGGTTTGCGAAAGTCCCGTTGTTAGAGTCCCTGAAATCTTTGATATTTAGGAATGATGGCCACTGGATAAGGTTGGTATACAACAATGAACCATTGTAACCTGTACCGTAAGTACTGATATCTGTACGGGTGTATTCAACCGAGAAATCGGCTTTAAAGTTTCCGTAACTTTTAGCGCCACGCACACTCACGGACGTACGGTTGTTTTTATCGCTTGGCACTACACCTTTTTGGTAAGCGTTCTGAGCAGAGAAATAAAATGAGTTTTTGGCATCGCCCTGAGAGAAGCTAATGTTGTTTTGTTCAACAATACCTGTGTTGAAGAAAGCTTTGATAGGATTTTTTTTCTGAGCAGAGTACGGAACCATCAATACCGGACCATTAGGGCCACCTGCAGGGTAACCTACCTGCACCATGTGACCGTCATACAGCGGACCATATTGCTGGTTTTCATAAGGAGTGTACAGCGAGAAACCGGTAATAGGATCAACATAAGGAGCGCCTTCACCACCGTAGATACCGTATTGGTTTTGTAGTTTAGGGAAGAAACCAACGTCCTGAAGCTGGAACGAATTGCTGTAAGTAATCACGGGCTTAGCATCTGTACCTCTCTTAGTAGTGATGATCATCGCACCGTTTGCTGCCTCCGAACCATAAAGTGCGGCCGCACCGGCACCTTTAAGGATGTTAATGTCGGCGATGTCGTTCGGGTTGATTGATGATAATGATCCGCCCGGGATTGGCACACCATCAACAACGATAAGCGCGGTGTTGTTACCCAGGGCCGACCTGTTACCACGTAAGGTAATCCTCACCTGAGGGTCGATACTGTTATCAATAGTTGATACCGCTAAACCGGCAACTTTTGCAGTTAAACCGTTAGCAACGTTAACAACGTTTGATTGGGTAAGTTCTTTACCGCCTACTTTGGTTGAAGAGTAACCCGTTTCGCGGGCTGCCCTTTTAATACCAAGAGCGCCAGTCACAACTACCTCTCCCAACTGTTTAGCTGAGGGTTCAAGAACTGCATTAACAATTGATGAAGTTCCAACCGCCTTGTCAAGTGACGTGTAACCAACGAATGAAAATGTGAGCGTTGAATTTGCCGGTACGCTGAGAGAGAATTTACCGGCTGCACTGGTTTGGGTACCTATGGTTGTACCCTTAATCTTTACTGTTACTCCCGGAATGGGTAGGCCGTCGTCTTTGGCCGTAACCGTACCAGTAACTGTACGGTTTTGTGCGAATACTTGCGTCATAGACAACACAAGTAAGCACAAACTTACGAGTAGAAGTTTTTTCATTTCGTTAATAATAAGATCAGTTAATAGTTAATTAATCATAAAAGTAATGTTACGTTATCAAAAAGTCAAGTAATTTCTTTGAAAACGTCATTTTTTTTTCAAAAAGCCAAGTTTTAGCTAAAAGAATAATAATTATAGTACTATGTATTGCATAATACAATCTAAAACATATATCTTTGTATTATGATCGTCGAAAACACCCAAACCCAAATGAGGAAAGGCATACTGGAGTATTGCATCCTCTCCATCATAGCTAAGGGCGAAACATATGCATCAGACATAATTGCTGAACTTAAGAAAGCCCAACTGCTTGTAGTTGAGGGTACTCTGTATCCTCTTTTAACCCGTTTAAAAAATAACGGACTGCTCACCTATAACTGGGTGGAGTCAATTTCCGGGCCGCCCCGAAAGTACTATGTGCTCTCGGACGAAGGCCGTGCCGTACTTGAACAATTAGATAAAACCTGGCAGGAGCTGGTATTTGCTGTTCAAACAGCTATCGGCGATAGAAAATAGAAAAACCTACAAACTCACTATAATCATGAACAAAACAATTATCATAAATATAAACGGCATGGTTTTTCACATTGAAGAAGATGCCTACGAAGTGTTGAAGAACTATATGACGGATGTAAAGCGTCATTTTTCTACTTCGGCCGATAGCCTGGAGATCACAACCGACATTGAAAACCGCATTGCCGAAATGTTTAACGAGATCCTGGCACGAGATGCCAAACAAGTTATTGTTGAGACCGACGTTAAGGAAGTTACAGAACAAATGGGCAGCGTACAGGATTTTGAAACTGCTGAAACCGACGCCAAAGCTGCGGGTGGCAATCCGTTTGAGTACAATACCGAACGCCGCAGGCTTTTTCGCGATCCGGACGATCACCTCATCAGTGGTGTATGCGCTGGTATTGCCAATTATTTTGACATTAACCCGGCCTGGGTAAGGTTGGCCTTTGTTATCCTGGTGCCTTTTGCCGCCATGGGCCTTGTTATATATATTATATTATGGATGGTTGTGCCGAAAGCCATAACCCGTGCCGACCGTATGGCTATGAAGGGTGAAAAGCAGGATTTGAAGGGTTTTAAAAAGAACTTTGAAGAAGAGTTGAGCACTGTACGCGAAAACCTTCAAAACTTTAAACATGAAGCCAAACCGTTCATTTACCAGGTTCGCGATCTGATCAGCGATATCTTTGAACATCTTGGCGCCTTTTTAAGGGGTACGGGCAGTTTACTTGGCAAACTATTGGCTGCAGCTGTTTTATTGGCCTGCCTTGGCATGACCATAGCGCTCATCGTTTCGCTTGTCGCTTTATTTGCGGCTGGTAATATGGGCATCTACAACCTGTTTCCGTTCAACATAACTAATCACCAGGCCAATGGCATTTTTATGGCGAGCGGCTTTTTAGTACTAACTATACCTTTATTAGCCATTATTTTATCAACGATAGGCTTCCTGTTTAAAAAGGCTTCATTTAACCGCTCAATTGGTACCACCTTATTATGTATCTGGTTGGCCTCGCTGGGCGCAGTTTCATACTATGGCGTAAAAACAGCGGCCAGCTTCCGTGAGGGTGGTAAGTTTACGCAAACAGTTAAACTTAAGCCAACTGCAAACAACACGTATTACCTGCAGCTGAATGACACCAAGTATTTAAGTAATGAGGATAGTACCCGCCTTAAAATAAATGAACGCTTTAAAGGCATGATCATTTTAGATGATGATTTTAATGGCGATGACATGCCAAACCGCAACGTTAACATCGATATTGAAAAGAGTGATGTGCCGCAACCGGTGCTCATCGAAACATTCAGCGCTCGCGGCAGCAATCTTGAAGAAGCCTTGATCAACGCCCGCAGCGCTTCCTATCGCTTTGAGCAAAAAGATTCGGTATTGAATTTCGATCGCCACCTGGAAATGCCTAAAGGCTTTTTATGGCGCGGGCAGGAATTACATCTAACCCTAAAAGTACCGCTTAACGCTAAGATCATTATTGATCAAAAACTCGACCGTAACATCAACTTCAATATATATGAGTGCAAAAGCGATGGTGATGGCATTACCACAGCCACCTATATCATGACCACCAATGGGCTGGAATGCAAAGTTGACCCGATAAAGGCAGCCAAATTCAAAGCAGATAGCCTAAAGGCGCTCAAACAGGAACAGGATACCTTACCGGCAAGCCCCGCCGATACAGCAAAAGCACAATAAACCATTTCCCTGTGAAAATACTTTTTAAATATATAAGCCTGCTAATTTTTAGCGGGCTTATTATACCCTTCTACCCCCTGCTTCAAACAAGCGGTAATCCGCTTTTAAACAGCAGGGTAACCAACCTCAAATCAAACTTTACCCGCCAAAATGAAATGCCAATTACCTTCCGGATTATTAAGGATATGGCAAAAAATTTAATGCCCGCATTAAAAAGTGAAAATAATCTGTAACCAACACCCCTGTTTTTGCATCTTAATGTAAAAAGCAACACAATTACCATTTCCGGGTAATCCGGCAACATAAATTTAATAATCGTTAAAAAATGGCCTAAAAGCCAGGTGGGATTGTTTTGCTAAATTTAAATTAAAAGCATTAACACAATGAAAACAATCGCCTATATCTCATAACTACTAAACCCTAAAAAACCGGAAAAAGCACGCCGGAAACTAAACACACTTATTTACAAATTTTAAAAAAGGAGCAATCCTTTAACGGCATTGTATTGCCCTTACTTTTAAACCGAACTAAAAATGAAAGCTATCATACACAACATATTTTATACACTGCTGCTTGTTGCTATCAGCTGTAGTGTATCCTTTGCCCAGCAGGCCGCGCCTGCCGCCAAGGTATCCGGGGCCTTACTCAATGAACAGGGCAAACCACTTGATTATGCAACTGTAAGCCTTTTGCGCGCATCTGATTCAACCGTGGTTAAAGGAGCCTTAAGTAACGATGCCGGTGTTTATGTTTTTGACAACATAAAAGCGGGCAACTATATTATTAAAGCCACTGTTGTTGGCTATCAAAAAGCTGTAAGCAAAAGCTTCACCGTGCCTGCAAATACACCGCATGTTACAGCTCCTGCTTTAAACCTGCACACAGGCAGTACCGAATTAAAGGGAGTAACTATTACTGCTACCAAACCGCTCATTGAACGTAAAATTGACCGTACGGTAATGAACGTTGAAAACAGCGTACTTGCAGCTGGCAACACAGCCATGGAAATTTTGGAACGTGCACCGGGCGTTACTGTTGATAAGGACGATAACATCAGCCTGAAAGGCAAACAAGGCGTAACTGTCATGATCAATGACAAGCTAACCTATCTTACGGCAGCGCAGCTGGCTACTTTATTACGTTCAACTGATGGCAATACCATTAAATCTATCGAGATCATTACCAACCCATCGGCAAAATATGATGCAGCAGGCAACTCAGGGATCATCAACATCAAATTAAAAAAGAATACACAATCGGGCACAAACGGCAGTATCACTGTAGGTGGTGCCAAAAGCAAATACTGGCGCGATAACAGCAGCCTAAACCTTAATCACAAACAAGGCAATCTCAATGTATTTACCTCATTAAGTAGGGGTGATAACAAACGTGGCCACGATATTGGCATTGACCGTATCATTACTGATTCGCTTGGCAATAAAACTTATTTCAACCAGAAATCAAGCCTGCCAAGCATCAACCATTACAACAACTATCGTTTAGGTGCCGATTATGACCTAACCCCAAAACATACCATAGGTTTTGTGGTAAGCGGCTATTCAAACAGCGAAAAAGACTTGAATGATAACCGCACAATTATCGGCAAACAATTTGGGGTGCCTGATTCATCGTTGCGCACTACATCAGATATCAGGCAAACCTATAAAAACTTTGCCCTTAACCTTAACGACAGGCTTAAGCTTGATACCAGCGGCCAGGAACTGAGCATTGATTTGGATTACTCTAAATTCAAAAACAACTCCAATGCCATGTACAATACCGATTATTTTTTACCTGATGGAAGTATACAGCATGAACCACAAATGCTGCGTAACCAAACACCTTCAACCATAAGCATCTACACCGGTAAGGCTGACTACACCAAACCGCTTACCAAAACCATCAAACTGGAAGCCGGGGTAAAATTCAGCAGTGTTAAAACCGATAATGACCTGCAAGCGCAGATCTTCAGCAACGGTGCTTATATTAATGATACTACACGTACCAACCGGTTTATTTATACCGAAAAAATCAACGCCGGATATTTGAACCTGAACAAACAGTTCAAAAAATTCTCGGTACAATTAGGCTTACGTGCCGAGCAAACCCGGTCTACAGGTAACCTGATTGGCAGTACACCTGTTAAGAGGAGTTATTTAAACCTGTTCCCAAGCGTGTTTATTAACCAAACCATTAATGATAAAAACGAGATAAGCTTTTCATACAGCCGCCGTATCGACCGTCCGGGCTATGACGATCTGAACCCTTTTGTTTATTACCTTGACCCTTACACTTATTCGCAAGGTAATGCGTTCCTGAACCCGCAATACACTCAAAATTTTGAGCTTAATTATACTTATAATAAAACTATCAATGTAAGCCTTGGTTACAGTCACACAACCGATGCTATTACAGAGCTGATTTTAACAGAAGGCAAGCGTTCATTTGAAACACATCAAAACCTGCAAACACAAACCGGTTACAATGTCAACATCAACACACCATTCACCATTACCAAATGGTGGGAGGGCAATGTTAACGCAACCGCGTTTTACCTGGGCTTTAAGTCGGATACCCTTGCTGGTCAAAAGTTCAATGATGGGCAATGGGCTTTCCAGGGCCGTACAACACAAACATTCAAGTTTGCAGGCTACCGCTTTGAAGTAACCGGCGATTATCAATCATCATTAACCTACGGCATTTACAAGATCAGACCACGCTACTCAGTAGATATGGGTGTCAGTAAATCATTCATGGAAAAGAAATTCAACATCAAAGCTTCATGCGATGACATCTTCAACATCCGCCGCAATGACTTGAGCAGCCAGGTGGTGAACAATAACTTTGTTATCAAACAAAAAAATGATACCCGGGTAATGCGCCTTACTTTTACTTATAACTTTGGTAACAGTTCTATCAAAATGCGTCAGCACCGCAGCGGCGCCGATGATGAAAAAGGAAGGGTAAAGGGGAATAATTAACCCCCCAGCCCCCTGAAGGGGGAGCCTTTGATTAGCATGGCTATAAGTTAAAAGTAAAGGGCTTGTTTCCAAAATGGAACAAGCCCTTTACTTTTAAAGCGATGTCGCTGCTCCCCCTTCAGGGGGCTGGGGGGTTACTGTCCCACCATAAATACGGCATTACTGAATAACAGCTTACCGTTTTCCCAGAAGCTGCGGAACAGCGGATCATCAACCATATAAACTACCGAACCGCGGCCCATGGGCTGTACGCCAAGCAGCAAACCGTTTATGATCTTCTTTTTTGATTCGGCACCCACAAAGCCTGATACGTAACTATCCTTTTTTATAGTGCCTACGTTCCAGCCATCATCGCCAGAGAAAAGATCATAGATATCATCATTCAACTTTAATGAATAGTAGTAATCCGGCAAACCGAAGCCAAGCGGATGTGTATTATCAAGGTTCAGTTTATAAATAGCACCGGGGATGGACTCGCTAAGCGCTAACCGGTCGCGATCTCCATATAATTTAACGGTTTTATCCTTGTCCTTTTCTTTATCCTTGTCTTCTTTTTTCTCTTCCTTATGCTTAATCAGGAAGCCTTTTTTATCAACCAGTAATGATACAGCATTATCCACGGCTATCAGCTTACCGCCATCACGGATCCAGTTCTGTAATTTCTCTGAAGGAAAATCTTCATAACGCCCATCGGGGCAAATCACTACGTCAAACTCGCCCAGTTTTGTGCGACTTAAATCCTGGTACCTTATTAAAGTGACCGGATATCCAATTTGTGCCTCAAACAAATGCCAAACCTCACCCATTGCTTCGGAGTTTATACCATCTCCGGCAATCAATGCTATTTTAGGCTGATGGATATACCTTACCGCATCCGAACCGATATCCGATCCTTTATCAACAAAGCCTGTTGAAATAGGGGTGATCTCCTGATTAAGTGATGCAGCGGTTTGAGTAACCACCTGGTCAAAATCGGCCAGATCGTTGCCTGCACGGGTAACAATTAATGAACCTGCTGTGAATTGCCTGCCCCCTGCTTCAAATGGCTTTTCGGCATAACGCACTTTAATCTTCTTTTTAAGCAAAGCGGCCAAAAATTTCACATCGTTAACCGATTGCCATGCCGATACATAAGCATAGGCATGGGTATTTACCAGCGGCTTAGGTGCAGCAACACTCCACTCGGTGCTGGCAGGCTTAAATGATTCTTTTAACCCATAGGCCTTTAAACCATAAGCGTATGGAAGCGACCATGCTGTAATATCATATGTATTAGAGTCCGGGATAAAAGTTTTGGGCTCCAAAAGCACATGCAGTAATACTGCTTTAGGCTGATAGGCATTAACTACCAGATCGTTTGCGCCAACATTATATTGCTCCGTTTTTTGGGTAACATAGTTAAAGCCAGTAACGGTTTTATTAGCTAAGCCAAAACCATACTGGATGCCGTTGCGGCCCAGCATTTTTGCCAACGCGTTAATTTTATTATTGTTATCGTTTTTAATAACATAGGTTTTGTAATCGCCCGGGGGATTGGCCCGACTGTTGTCAAAAAACTTTTTATACTCATCCAAAAGCTTTTGAGTATTTAACGCGGCTATTTCAAGCGTGCTTAAACTTGTTGAATGGTGATGGGCCACACGTTGCACCAAGGTAAGGGTATCGCCACTGCGGGTAACCACAGCCAAACCGGCACTGATACCACCTTGCTCATACGTCATGCCGATAGAGCCATTGTATAAAGGATAAGTATCGCCATATGATGGGTACAGTAAATCAAACTCGTATTTTGTAAAATACATCCAGCCGTTCTGGTCAAAGTACTTGGCATTGTTTTTACCAATGGTGATCTGGAACTGGCGTTGCCATTGGGTAATATCTTTATGGTAAGGCTCGGCAGCAGGGGCAAAGTAATAAGGTGCGTTGTAACCCTGCTCATGGTAGTCAACATGAACCTGCGGCAGCCATTGGTTGTATAAGCCTACGCGGGCCTGGGTTTCTTTTTGCTGCTGCCAGGCCCAATCACGGTTAAGGTCAAAATAAAAATGGTTTACCCTGCCTCCCGGCCATGGTTCAACGTGCTCGCGCGATGTTGGGCTGGGATCTGGCGCAGCGCCAACTACCGAATTATAAAAATTAACATAGCGGTCGCGCCCATCGGGGTTTAAACAAGGATCGATAACAACAACCATATTTTTAAGCCAGGCTTTAGTAGCAGCATTTGCCGGATCAACCATGTCAAACAAAGTCCACATCGAAGCTTCGCTTGATGCAGGCTCGTTACCATGTACATTATAGCTTAGCCAGGTAACAACAGGCATGGCAGTGCTGCCGCCACCGCTTTCAATCCCGGCCAGTTTAAGGTTATTATGACGGATCTCTTCCAGCCTGCCAATATTTTCATCAGAAGCGATGAACATCGCCAGTAAAGGCCGGCCCTCGTTGGTAGTACCAAACTGCTGAAGTTTTACATTTTTTGAAACCGACGCAACGTATCTAAAATATTCGGCGATACGATAATGTGGAGTAAAATGCTCACCCAGTTTATAACCCAGGAACTCCTGCGGCGATTGGATCTTTTGCGCAAAGGCCGGGCAAAAAAAACTTACAAATACAAAAAGGAGTAAATGTTTTTTTATCATAAATAAATAATAGATATATAGGAGAAAAGAGATAAGCTAATATGCAGAAAAATATTGGCAAATTGTTAGATGTGCAAATTTCAGATGTGCAGATATGTAAATGATTAGAAATCATACTGAATTTATTTATAAAAACACAAAACAAATAGGATGCGCATTATCTAAAATTTGCACATCTGAAATCCGCACATTTATAATCTGAAATCTGCACATTTGCATATCTGCAATTAACAAACATGACACCTATCCAGGCCCTGCAAAAATACTTTGGTTATAGTACCTTCAGGCATGAGCAGGAGGCTATCATTCAAAATATACTTAAGGGGCAGGATGTAATGGCGCTGATGCCTACCGGTGGCGGCAAATCATTGTGCTACCAGTTACCTGCTGTTCTGCTCGATGGGCTGACCATTGTAATATCACCGCTTATTGCGCTGATGAAAGACCAGGTAGATAGCCTGAACGTTAACGGCATCCCTGCGGCTTTCCTCAATTCGTCGTTAAATCCCGAGGAAACGAGGGTGCTTGTAAACCGGCTCCGAAACAATGAGATCAAACTACTTTACCTTGCCCCCGAACGTTTGTTCAGTGCCGAAAGCAAAGAAAATAAAGAAAGTAAGCTTATTCCTTTTTTAAAAACGCTGAAAGTTGCACAGATAGCTATTGACGAGGCACATTGTATCTCCTCTTGGGGACATGATTTCAGGCCTGAGTATTTAATGCTTGCCGGGCTTAAGGAAGAGTTTCCGTCGGTGCCGGTTATAGCACTTACGGCTACAGCCGATAAGCTTACGCAAAAAGATATCCTTGAAAAGCTCAACCTTCATAAGCCGGCAATATTTGTATCCTCATTTAACAGGGCAAATATTACTTACCGCGTGGCGCCTAAAAAGAACAGCTTTAAACAGCTCATCGCCTTTTTAAATGAACATAAGGATGAGTCGGGGATTATTTATTGCCTATCCCGCAAATCTACCGAGGCCTTGGCCGAGGATTTAAAAGATGAAGGCTTTGCTGCAGAAGCCTACCATGCCGGATTAAGCAACGAAATAAAAGCCCGTAACCAGGAAGCATTTTTGCGAGATGATATCAAAATCATTGTAGCTACCATCGCCTTTGGTATGGGCATCAATAAATCAAACGCGCGTTATGTAGTGCATGTTGATCTGCCTAAAAACATTGAAGGCTATTACCAGGAAACAGGCCGGGCAGGGCGCGATGGGCTTCCATCGGAAGCATTGTTGCTTTACTCGCCCGGCGATGCTATGAAGCTGCAGGCTTTTGCCAAAGTAGAGGGTAACGAGCAGCAAAGCCGCATTATGCTTAACAAGCTTAATGATATGGTTAAATATTGCCAGCTGCTCTCCTGCCGCCGGCAATACCTGATGAAATATTTTGATGAGGAATTTCCTGCCAAATGCGGCTCATGCGATGTTTGCTTAACCGAATATAAACGTTTTGATGGCACGCTGATCGCTCAAAAAGCGCTCTCGGCGGTAGCCCGGTTAAATGAACGTTTCGGGGCTAACTATGTGATTGATTTTTTACGGGGATCAAAAAGCGATAAGATCCGTGAAGAACATAAGCAGTTAAAAACCTACGGTATCGGTGCAGATATCAGCAAGGCCGACTGGCAGCACCACATCCGCGAGTTGATTAGTATGGGCTATCTGCAAACCGACGGCGATGAATACCCGGTATTAAAACTTACCGCGCAGAGCACCGACGTATTAAAGGGCGGGCAAAAGGTTGAGTTTATTGAGATAGAAAAAGTTGAAGAGGTTCACCATGAAGAAAACCTGCCTTATGAGATTCCGTTATTCAACCGGTTAAGGGAAGTTAGGCGGGGCATTGCCGAGGGTGAAAATGTACCGGCTTATGTTATTGTATCCGATGCTACACTGCAGGAAATGGCTACCTACCTACCGCAAAGTTTGGATGAACTGCGAATGATTTCTGGTTTTGGCGATATTAAACTGGCCCGTTATGGTCGCGAACTGCTTGAACCGGTTAAGATTTATTGTGCTGAAAAAGGCCTCGGCTCAAAAATAAAACAGAAATCGCCTAAACGGGAGCGGAAGGCGAAATCACCGGGGCAAACCAAATCTTCTTCGCGAAGCAATGATACTAAAGCCGAAACGTTTAACCTATATCGCTCCGGAAAAACCGTTGCCGAAATAGCTGCTGAGCGCGGGTTCACTACAGCTACCATAGAAACACACCTGAGTTATTATGTACAAAACGGCGATCTGGATATCACCGAAATAGTTCCGCAGAAAAAGATCGCTGTTATTGCCGACGCCGTTGAAAGTTATGGAACTGAAAGACTATCGCCCTTAAAAGAAGTTTTAGGCGATGATTACAGCTACGGTGAAATCAAAGCTGTAATTGGCTGGATGAACAAGGGGGAATAATTTTTGTTAAGTTTGAAAGAACAATCTTGCGCTCGTTTGCAACGAGCGCTTAAAATGGGCTTGCGTTTAAAACGCAAGCCCGGCGATACAATCGCCGAGCCACGTTAAGCACTCGTTGCAAACGTGCGCAAGCTAATGATGACATATTTTTGAATTGTATTTGTTCAACACACATGACTACCACAACCCAACTGTACGATATATACCTCAAACACCCCGTAATTAGCACCGACACCCGGAAGATAGTGCCTGGCAGTCTGTTCTTCGCCCTCAAAGGCGATAAGTTTGACGCCAACACTTTTGCACAAAAAGCAGTTGAGGCCGGTGCAGCTTACGCAGTAATTGATAACGCCGAATATCAACTGTGCGAACAGTATTTATTGGTTGAGGATGTTTTAACTACCTTGCAGGATTTAGCGCGCCATCATCGCCGCCAGCTTGACATCCCGGTTATCGGACTTACAGGTACCAACGGAAAAACCACCACCAAAGAACTGATCAACGCCGTATTATCGCAGCATTTTAAAACCCAGGCTACCCAAGGCAATTTAAATAACCATATTGGTGTACCACTTACAATTTTAACCATTGATGCCAGCCACGAGGTGGCCGTTATTGAAATGGGGGCCAATCACCAAAAAGAGATCGAGATGCTTTGCAGTATTGCTCAACCATCGCTTGGCTTAATTACCAATGTTGGTAAAGCGCATCTGGAAGGTTTTGGCGGAGTTGAAGGTGTAAAGAAGGGTAAAGGAGAGTTGTATGATTATTTTGCCCCCCTGCCCCCTAAAGGGAGAGTAAGCAAAACAGATGGTGCTGTCTTTATCAATAGCGATGATACTGTTTTAATGGAGATGGCTGCGGCCCGTCGTTTGCGTCATGTGGAGTATTATGGTACTGATGCCATTGATAATCTCATTAGCGGTGAACTGTTGGAAAACTCTCCCTTACTTACTTTGGAGTGGACCAATAATAAAACCGGCGACAGCTATCAAGTTAAAACCCAGCTAACTGGTACTTATAACCTGCCCAATATTTTAGTAGCCATATGTATCGGAACATATCTCGGTTTACCGGCTAATGAAATCAACGCCGGCATCGAGAGTTATCAGCCTAAAAATAACCGCTCGCAAATTGTACAAACAGCTACTAATACGCTCATTTGCGATTATTACAATGCCAACCCAAGCAGCATGTTTGTAGCCATTGAAAACGTGGGCAAAATTGAAGCAAAAAGGAAGGTACTTATTTTGGGCGATATGTTTGAAATGGGGCCGGAAGCGGCTGTTGAACATGCATCTGTTATCCGCAAAGCTATGGATACCGCTGTTGATGAACGCATCTTTATCGGAAAGGATTTTTTAGGTGCTTCGCAGTCCATGGATCATGGACCATTGACCATGGACAAGTTTTATGAAACTGCCGAAGGTGCCATTGCTGCTTTGAAAGCACAGCCTATTACCAATTCAACTATCCTGATCAAAGGATCGAGAGGAATGGCTTTAGAGCGGTTGGTGGAGTTGTTTTAAACTAATCACTTAATCTTTATCGACTCTACTGTTTTTTTAAACTTAACAAGGTAATTGCTTGTATTGCTGTAAGCACTTCCCATAAAAAGAAGACTGGAATTTTCACCTACCAATGCTACCTGGTACATTACACCAGCCGTTCCGTTAAGTGTTGTTTTAGTATTTAAAACATAGGCAGTATAATTACCTATTTTGGTTTTGCTTATTGTTTTATTGTCAAGCTTGATACCCTTTTTTTCGTATCGCCAAAG
Organism: Mucilaginibacter rubeus; assembly: GCF_014643835.1. Taxonomy (GTDB): domain Bacteria; phylum Bacteroidota; class Bacteroidia; order Sphingobacteriales; family Sphingobacteriaceae; genus Mucilaginibacter; species Mucilaginibacter rubeus. Next base: position 123,568 of record NZ_BMKD01000005.1, read on the forward strand.
CATATCATTGGCAAACTCATTCGCTTTCTCTTCAGTAACTTTAGGGAGTGACGCAATGATAAAAGAATTGGCCAGCGAGTTGTTCACATCAGCTTTACCATTTTCATTATACATAAACATATTTGAAGCGGTCATAGCATATTGAAAATTGGTGATGGAATGATCAAATTCAAAATTAGCCAATTCCAGCGGATCTGATTTCAATTCCTTGTCATAGTAAACTGATCTCAAGATATCTAATAACTCCTTTTTTCCTTGTCCGTCTGCTGTTTTACAAACGCCCGCAATCAAGGTAACAAATGTTTCGTCACCAAAAACTAACATCACTTTTGTTTCGCCGGGATATTTGGAAGGTCCATCGCCAAAAATGCCGTCAAACTGATTTAATTTAATGCCTTTTACAACATCAATTTTTGCCCCTTTGGCTTCAATTGCTTCCCTCGTAAAACCAGTCTTGGCATTATTAAAATTTGCAGCAGTTGATTCAACAACTTGTATATACAACTTATCATTTTTTTGATAGCGGGCCAACTCTTTTATATACTGATAATCTTTAGGTATCTGCATATAAACCTTAGTTCCGGTTATTCTTACAAGCTTACCGGACTTAACTGTATGTATTTGATTGGGAAATTCACTCTCAGTTTGAGCAAATGAATTAACTGCAAAAAGGGTAAGGATCAGGCTAAAGAATATTTTCATAAAAACGCCATGTTGGAATAGCGCTTTAAAATTAAAGCAAAATATCAAGAGCAAAAAATATTTAATAAGTGGAGTGCCCAACAGTCCAAAGGATCAAGAGGAATGGCTTTAGAGTGGTTGGTGGAATTGTTTTAAGTTTCAAAGTAAAGACGCGTCACATGCGTCTCCCATGAGGACAGATAAGCAATCAACGCAAAACCAGTCATTCGGGAAACGCATGTGACGAGTCTCTACCAATTTGAACCAACTATTATTCCCTCCGCAAACTATCAACCGGGTTAGCCAACGCGGCCTTAACCGATTGAAAACTGATAGTGATAAAAGCGATCAATACAGCAATCACAGCAGCTAATACAAAGGCTGTCCAGCTTATGACGACTCGGTAAGCAAATGCATCAAGCCAGTGGCTCATAGCCAGCCAGGCAATCGGGAAAGCCACAACGATAGCAATAAGCACCAGCTTAATAAAATCTTTTGCTAAGAGGGCAACAACATTTGTTACGGTGGCACCCAAAACTTTCCGCACACCAATTTCGCGGGTACGTAACTGAGCGGTGTAAGCTGCCAAACCAAGCAGGCCAAGGCAGGAGATTAAAATAGCTATCCCCGCAAAATAGTTAAACAATGTACCTTCCCGCTGTTCGCCCTGGTAAAGCTTGTTGAATATGTCATCCAGGAAAGTGTAACCAAACGGAAACTGCCCATTGTATTGTTTAAACTCTTTTTCGGCAGCTGCTATGGCTTTTGGCGCACCATCGCCGGTTGTTTTAATATACAGTGAAGCATACGTATCCGGGGCGTAGAAAAACACCATCGGCCCAATTTTTTCACGCATACTTGCAAAGTGAAAATCCTTTACCACGCCTATGATAGTTCCTTCGGTTTTACGCAACCTGAAACGTTTGCCTATCGGGTCTTTCATACCTAACTCCTTAATTGCAGCCTCATTCAGGATATAATGAGCCGAATCACTCACCGAGCCATCAAAACCGCGACCTGCAGCCATTTTTATCTTGAAAAAAGAAATAAAATCTTTATCAATTCCCTGGGGATGTACAATAAACGTTTGACCGGTGGCTTTACCATCCCAATCGTTATCGCCGGAAATACCACCATTATTAACAATATTGCCGCTTGAACGCGTTACGGCTTCAACCCCCGGTTGTTTCAAAAGTTCGGCTTTAACAGCATCATAATGATCTTTCATATCGCGCATCCAAAAAGCAAACACATGACTTTTATCATAGCCTAAATTTTTAGACCGGATGTAATTAAGCTGGCTGGTGATCACAATGGTACTGATGATCAATATTACTGAAAAGGTAAACTGCACCACTACCAGGATCTTACGGAAAAGCACATCTCCAATACCATTGGATATTTTACCCTTAAGTGCTTTTAATGGTTCAAAAGATGAAAGCAGTAGCGCCGGGTAAATACTGGACAATACAAGGGTAGCAGTGATGGTACCCGCAATAACCAACCAGATATGGTAGTTGGAAAGATTAAATACCAGTTGCTTACCCGCAATTTCATTAAATACAGGAATTACGTTATAAATTACCAACACTGCTAAAACCGACGAAAGGATAAACAGCAAAGCTGTTTCTACCACAAACTGCATAAACAATTGTGTTTTTGCCGCGCCGATGATCTTTCGCATGCTTATTTCCTTGGCGCGCAGCATGGCCCGCGCGGTTGAAAGGTTAACATAGTTGATACAGGCAATCACTAATATTACTAAGGCGATAATGATAAAGATATGTACAGTGCTGATCCCCCGGTCGGTGCCGTCCGCATTATAAAGATGCATTTTAGTTGCGGGCAGCAAGAGGTAATCGGCATCGGTATCTTCAGGCTTCCGTTTCAGGTGAACTTTATTCAAATCGGCCGATAGCTTTTTTAAAGAAGTGCCCGGTTTCAACAACAAATAGGTTTCATAAGCGTAATTGCTGAAATCATGGTTCAGATCAACCTTATTGTTGGTAAACATATATTTGATATGATAGCTCATGGACATGATCATATCATAATTAATGCTTGAGTTAAGCGGGAAATCATCAATAACGCCCGATACAGTAAAATTCTCTTTATTATCGGCCACAATAACTTTTCCTAAAGCATCTTCATTACCGAAATATTTTTTTGCCGTTCTTTTTGTAATCACTACGGAATTATCGTTCGTAAAAGGCTTTGCCTTGTTACCTTCAATCAGCGGAAAATCAAAAACAGTAAACAGGGAGGGATCAGCAAAGCCTACCGCCTGCTCGTTAAAAATTTTATCCTGGTATTTAAATAATGAGAAAAACCAGTTATTGGTTATGCGCACCTGATCTTGCACAACGGGCAGTTCCTGTTTAGCCAGCGGCCCCATCGGTGCCACTGTTGTTTGCCAGATCTGCTTGCTGGCCCCTGTACCGCCAAAAAGCTCTACCCGGTAAATATTTGATGCGTTTTTATGAAAGCTATCAAAGCTAAATTCGTCCTGCACCCAAAGCAGGATCAGGATCCCAATGGCGAGGCCCAGGGTTAACCCGGCAATATTGATCACCGAATAAAACTTATTGCGGACAAGGTTCCGCCAGGCGGTTTTGATATAGTTCTTCAGCATAAAAATCCGTTTTATTTAATTGTGTGGCATGCAAAACAGTGCCAATATCACAAATAGCTACATGTCAACAACTTAAATGAAAGCAACAGCACATTATCGTTCGGATACGGACAATTGGGTGTTCATTTATGTAACGCAAGCATCACTCAGTTTTTAAGCTCTTAATAGGGTTCACGGTTGCGGCTTTGATAGATTCATAGCTAACCGTAAGCCAGGCTATACCCAAAGCTGACCCCGATGCCACCAAGAATATCAGCCAGCTAACATTAATATGATAAGCAAATCCAGCCAGCCAGGTATTTGCCGCGTACCACGCAACCGGTAATGCTATACAGATAGCTATCAGGATCAACCTGGTAATTCCGGATGATAATAAATAAACCAGGTTAAATACCGATGCGCCCAATACCTTGCGTACGCCTATTTCCCTGGTACGCTGTTCGGCAATAAACGCCGATAAACCGTATAAACCAAGACATGAAATAAAAATGCCTATTGCCGCAAATAGTTTAAAAATATTACCCATCTGCTGCTCTCCATGGTAAAGGCTTGCCATTTGCTGGTCAACAAAATTGAAGCTGAAAGGATAAGCAGGACTAATTTCTTTACTCATTTTCTCCAGAGCCTTTATAGTTGCAAAGGTTGCTCCGGGCTTAGTTCGTATAACCACATTACCGCCACCACCTGTTAAAGCAATGATCAGGGGTTCAATGGCCGACTGGGCAGGTTTGAAATTAAAGTCTTTAACCACACCAATAATAACACTGGGTTTATTGTGCAATGTCATCGGTTTGCCAATGGCTGCCGCAGGATCAGTAAAGCCCATCAAGCTCAATAGTTTTTGGTTAATGACACAATTATCTGAATCGGTTTTAATTGATTCGGAAAAGAAACGGCCTGCCAGTAATTTCAATCCGAATAGATGGGCAAAATTCTCACTTACATATAACCCGGGTGTCGGGTTACCAAGTGTTTTGGGATCTTTGCCCGGCCATGAAACGTTTGCGCCAGATCCTACATCGATAGGAAGCTCGCTGGTAATGGTAAAATCACTGGTAAGCTGATCCTGTTTCAACTCGTTTCGCAATAAAGCCTCTTTATTAGCCATATCGCCATTTATATCCATATACAAAAGGCTGGATTTATTAAAGCCGGGGTTCCTTTCTCTTACAAACTTAAGTTGCTGGTAAATAACCACCGTACCTATCAGCAACACCACCGAAACCACAAACTGGGTAACCACCAAAGCGTGGCGAAAAATTAAATTACCACCCATTGATTTCACATTCCCCTTAAGCACTTTAACAGGGTTGAAACCGGATAAAAACAACGCCGGGTAACTGCCCGATATCACCCCGGTTACCAAGGCAATACACAGCAAACTAAGCCAGAGCTTCGCATCACCGAAATTAACTGCGAGTTGCTTACCAACTAACTGATTAAACTGTGGCAGAACTAAAATCACTATCCAAAGTGCCAGCAACAACGATAAAAAAGCAATGAACACGGCTTCACTTAAAAACTGGAATATCAATTGAAACCTTTGCGCTCCGGCTACTTTACGCAAACCAATTTCCTTAGCCCTTCGGGCCGAACGCGCAGTAGCCAGGTTCATGAAATTGATACAGGCAACGGCAAGTATTAAAATAGCTACAACAAAAAACATTTTTAGGTACAGCGCATTACCGTGTCCGGGTAAATCCATCTCTATCGCCGGGGCCATGTGAATTTGGGTAACGGGTTGAAGATGGAACGCGCTTTTCATTTGCGGTTCGTATTTATGATAGATCTGAAAAATCTGACTTTCCAATTTTTTTAAATTGGCAGGGCTTGGGTCAAAATTTTCATCTAACTGAAGATAAGTATGAAAATACGGCGCTTCCCATTGATATTTTTCAACCTTTGGGTTAGTTCTGTACAATGCTGCTGTTGGCATTACAAAATCAAATTGCATGTGCGAGTTAGCAGGGATGTTGGCTAAAACCCCGGTCACTATTACGTTTTCACTATGGTCTTTCTTTAAAAACCTACCAACGGGATTTTGATCGCCAAAATATTTCGCGGCTGTTGCTTCTGTTATTAAAACGCCATCTATTTGCTTTAGAGCTTCTGCACGATCACCTTTTACAAGCGGAAATGAAAATACATCCAGGAAATTAGGATCGGCATAAATTACTTTGTCTTCTATAAACCTTTTATCGTTGGCTTCAAACAGGTAACTCTTCGGGCTGATGCGCACCGCATTTCTAACAACCGGCAATTGTGATTTTACGGATGCGGCCATTGCGGTAGGGGTACCGGCCACAGTTAAACCATCAACATCCCAGTTTATACGGTATAATTGCCCTGCATTTTTATGGAACTGATCATAACTTGTTTCGTTTTGTACCCAAAGCAATATCAGGATACTTGCTGCAAGGCCAACAGCTAAACCTGATATATTAATAATAGAATAAGCTTTATCCTTAATTAAATTGCGGTAGGCAAGTTTAAAGTAAGTTCTGATCATGATTACAAAGGCTAAAGGTTACTAACGAAGATCTGGGGTTTTGTGTCTTCAAAATTCGAGCCATGATATAAACCATTAATAATCAATTTATTAAAAACATAGACAGATAATATCGTTCGGATACGTTACAACGGGTGTACGAATTTAAAATTCCGCATCAGATGAAATAGCTCAGGAAAATTGAAACGCGGGCACCCGGAGGGCAATCAACCTTCAAAAACAGGAGTTATCATGTTGTGATTAACCAGGATCCGCATCAGCATCTCAACCGAAAAATCGCGCGTTATATCAATACTGATAAAATCTGTTTCTCCATTTTTCACCTCGCATGCATCGCGGTCAAAATACAATACCAATCCGCGCATGCTGCCCGAAATAATAACGATCCGCTCATTATTAATAAGCTTAAAACTATTGCGGGTGCGCTTAAAAAAGCTGCAAAGGTTTTTAATATGCCGATAGGTAAGTAATGAAATGATCATGCTGTCAGCTTTTAATAATGGTGGCCAGTCGCTGCCTTATAATGATTTCTTTAACACCGGCAGGCAGCAAACTGTTTAATAAAACAAGCATCCGGTTTACCACACCCGGGATGATCTCTTTTTTCCCTTTCAGCAAACCATCCACCGCTATACGTGCTACGTGCCCGGGCTCCATAATGGTTGCCTTTGATATGCCTTTGAGTTTATTATTCATTACCAGCAACTCGGGCTTGGTATTGATCCCTCCAGGACTAAGCAAGCTGATCTTCACATTTGAGCCATGAAGTTCCAGCTGCAAACATTTGGTAAAATACCTGATAAATGATTTGGTAGCACCGTAAACCTGCTTTTTAGGCACCACAAACAAGCCGCCCAAACTCCCTACATTCAATATATAAGAGGTAGCAGAGACATCGGCCTGGGCCAGGAACAAGCGTGTAAGCAGTACAGGTGTAATCACGTTCAGTTCAATTTGCTTTTTATAAAACCCAATGTTCAAATCTTCAAACCACGACCAGTTACCTAAACCCGCATTATTGATGAGCAGGTGGGCCGTAATTTGCTCATCACTAAGGTAATTAAAAATTGCAGGGTAACTTTCGGCAAGTGTTAAATCAATTTCCAAATAATTCACTTTAACCTCAAAGTTTTTACGGATAAAGGATGCCAGCTCAGGCAATCCGGTAGCTGGCAATGATACCAGTACCAGGTTTATTTGCCGCGACGCCAGTTCAATGGCAAACGATTTACCCAACCCTTCGCTGGCTCCGGTTATAATGGCTGTCTGATCTATCATGCTTCAGGCTTGTTGAAGGTAATTAATGGTTTTATGCATCCCCTCTGTAAAAGGGGTTATCCGGTAACCAAGCTGCGTTATGGCTTTATTGCTGCTGTATTTTTGATCATACTTTAAACGTTCGGCAAACTCAGGCAAAAAGAAAGGGCGCAGCCCGGTAAGCTGTGATTTAAGCTTTTCAAAATGGCTATAAAATTCAATAGTCTTTAACGGCAGATGAATGAGACGATGTTGTTTACCTGATACCTGATGTACTGTTTTGAAAAAATCATTAAAACTAATATCCTCTCCGCCTAAAATATAGCGTTCGCCGCTGGTTCCATTATTCATAGCCGCCAAATGTCCATCAACCACATCGGTTAAAAAAGCATAATTGGCTACCTGTTCGCCATTGCCAGGAATAAAATGCCATTTGCCGCGTAAATAGGCCGAAACCATTTTACCTACTGTATTACTTTCGGTAACAGGCCCTTCGCCATATACGCGTGATGGATTTACTGTAACGATGTAAATCCCTCCCTGCTTTGCAAAATTTTGCACTTCAAGCTCGGCCAGGTATTTGGTACGCTCGTAAGCAATGGGGAAACCAGCTATTCTTGGATCATTCTCGCTCATGGGATGTTTTACTGTTGGGCCCCAAACACCGCAGGTTGAGGTGTAAACTATTTTCTGTACACCGGCACCTGCCGCAACTTCAAGCACGTTACGGGTACCAACAACATTGGTTTCATGGTAATCATCGGGGTTACGGCACCACATTTTGGCCATGGCGGCTGTATGATACACCTGCTGGCAGCCCTGCATTGCCCTGCCCAGGCTTTGCCGGTACAGGATATTGCCGGTAACCGGTTCGATATTTTTATGCTCTATTAAATAAGGGTGATCGGTATTACGGCATAAGGCTTTAACATCATAGCCCTGCATAGCCAGCGATAACGTGAGCTGCCTGCCAATAAACCCTGTTGCCCCGGTTACTAAAACTTTCATACAGGTATTACAACCTCACTATTGTTTACCCCTATGTATGGAAAAGAATTTTTAAATCATTTTTAACCTATAGTTTTAATGCGGTAAATATTTAAATTTGGCTTATTACTTTTTAATAAGCCTTACCTATATGAACATGTACCAGGACCCGCATAGTACGTTTGCCGGTTTTTCGCCGGAAGAGTTGGGATTTTTACAGCACGCCACCCCCGATCTTACAGAAAGCCAGAAAAAATATTTTTACATGGTTTACAGCAATAAGCGCAAAAACTCGCAGGATATATTGTTGTTTACCTTGCTTGGTTTTGTAGGTTTTGCCGGCATTCAGCGCTTTGTATTAGGCCAGATTGGGATGGGTATTGTTTATTTGCTAACAGTAGGCTTTTGCTGGATTGGCACTATTGTGGATTTGATCAACAATAAGTCGATAACTTTGGAGTATAATAAGAATATGGCTTATGAAAGCTACCAAATGGCTAAAATGAGCAGCTAAACAAAGCGGCTATTTATCTCTAAAAAAACTTAATGAAACTATCTGCCCTAACCGCTTACCTTGAAAGCCTCGCACCGCTCAACTATCAGGAAGATTATGACAATTCTGGCCTGATAGTTGGCAACCCGGAGCAGGAGGTAAGCCAGGCCCTGATCTCTCTTGACTGTACCGAAGCTGTGGTTGATGAGGCTATTGCTACCGGCTGCCAGGTGATCATATCGCACCACCCTATCGTTTTCAAGGGGTTAAAAAAATTCAACGGCAAAACCTATGTGGAACGGGTAGTTGAAAAAGCTATTCGTAAAGGTATTGCCATATACGCTATTCACACCAATTTGGATAGCATCATGACCGGTGTTAATGCCCGTATCTGTGAAACTTTGGGTTTAAAAAACAGCCGAATACTGCTGCCCAAACATAACCTGATCAAAAAACTGGTTACTTACGTTCCGCTAAACCATGCCGACACTGTACGCGATGCTTTGTTTAATGCAGGAGCAGGCAACATTGGCAATTACAGCGAGGTTAGTTTTAATGCACAGGGAACAGGGACATTTAAAGGCAATGATGCCGCAACCCCTTATGTGGGCGAAATTGGCAAACGCCACAAGGAAGATGAGATCCGCATTGAAACGGTGTATCCGGCCAATTTGGAGAGCAAGATCCTGATGGCTTTGATCCTGGCCCATCCGTATGAAGAAGTTGCCTATGATCTTTACAATTTAACCAACCAGCACCAGCAGGTAGGCTCGGGTATGATAGGCGAGTTGGAAATGCCGCTTAATGAAGAAAGTTTCCTGCTTCATGTAAAGGATAAGATGCGCACGCATGTGATACGGCATACTAAATTATTGGGCAAACACGTTAAAAAAGTAGCTGTGTGCGGCGGTTCGGGGGGCTTTTTGCTAAAGCATGCCATAGCCGCAGGAGCCGACGTTTTTATCACGGCCGATTACAAGTATCATGAGTTTTTTGATGCCGAAGGAAAGATAGTTATTGCAGATATCGGACACTTTGAGAGTGAACAATTTACGCAGCAATTATTGTATGAAATAATTAGAAAAAAATTCCCTATCTTTGCCGTCCGTTTAACAGAAGTAAATACAAACCCCGTCAAATATTTTATTTAATGGAACAAACCGTAGAACAAAAGCTTAAAGCTTTATACGAACTACAAACTATCCACACCAAGATTGACAGGATCCGCCAGGTAAGGGGCGAATTGCCAATGGAAGTTGCCGACCTTGAGGACGACGTTGCAGGCCTTGAAACCCGCATCCAAAAGATCAAAGGTGAACTTGACGATGTGGAAGATGACATAGTTACCCGTAAAAACCTGATCAAAGAAGCTCAGGCAAACATCAAAAAATACGAAGGCCAGCTTAACGAGGTTAAAAACAACCGCGAATATGATGCAATCTCAAAAGAAATTGAGATCCAGGGCTTAGATATACAGGTAAGTGAAAAGAAGATTCGCGAATACGGCTTCGAAATCACCAACAAAACCCAGGTTTACGAAAAAGCATTGGCCGATCTGGAAGCCCGCCAGGCCGACCTTGACGCCAAGAAAGAAGAATTAGGCACCATTACTGCCGAAACTGAAAAAGAAGAAACCGAGTTGAATGCCCAGGCTGCAAAAGCTATGGATAACATCGAAGAGCGTTTATTAACTGCTTACACCCGTTTACGTCAAAACGCAAAAAACGGTCTTGCGGTTGTAACTATCCAGCGTGATTCATGCTCTGGTTGCTTTAACCAAATCCCGCCTCAGCGCCAGTCAGACATCCGTCAGCGTAAAAAGATCATCGTTTGCGAGCATTGCGGACGTATCCTTGTTGACGAGCAAATGGCTTTAGAAGCTGAAGAAGCATAAGCAACCATTTATAAAGTTAAATATATCAAAGGCGCCCAATGGGTGCCTTTTTTGTTGCATTTATTTAGCCGATATTTATTTTATGCCTAAAACCAGGATAACCTACTTTATATTAACAATAGCAACCATTATCTTCGGCTTGCTATCCCGTCACTTTAAATTTATCCCTTTATTTATTGGCGATATTTTATGGGCTGCCATGGTTTACTTTATTATGCGGTTCCTGTTTATTAGCAAGCCCCGTATGTTTACTGTTGTAGCTGCGTTGGCGTTTTGCTTCGTGATAGAGTTTAGCCAGCTTTATAAAGCGCCCTGGATAAATGACCTGAGGCATACCCTGTTTGGCAGGCTCGTTTTAGGTGAGGGCTTTTTGTGGGGCGATTTGTTGTGTTATGTTTTTGGGGTGGGGATAGGCGTTGGGGTTGACGGCTTAGGGTTAAAAAATTCAAATCTCATAAGAAACAAGCTTTAGCTTATTTATAGTTTTGAATTGTTTATCAGATGTTATAAACGGCAGATTGAATGAAATGGCTGTTGCCGCTATGATAGCATCTGGTAGTTTTAAACTATATTTTTTTCTTATTGTTACGTATTGTTCTTTCAATTTGTTATTCATCTGAATAATTGAACAATCACTTAATAAGCTGTGTATTTGTTTTTCATCGCGATCTGAAAGGTTTTTAAATCCTATTAATTCCAGCTCGGTTATAAATGAAATATAGATCTGCTTACCCTGCAATAACTTTTCCCATCCAGCAAGTACAATATAATGTTCATATCAACTAATATTTCTTTCCCACTCATCTCTTAATTTAGTTTGAATGGTCAATGGATCTTCTTTTAATGGTACTTTTCCATTGTATTTTTTTGCGTCGAAACCCATAGATGGGGCTTCCTTATAAAGCGCCTTTTCAATAGCCTCTATATCCTTTTTGGATGCTCCCTTTTTTAATACCAATACCATATCAATCCTTTCATAACAAATTTAATGTTTTTTACATAAATATCCTCTTCAAAACATACTCGTCTGTTTCCCTTTCCTTGGTACAAATAAACTATAATCATATTCTGGCATCTGCCTATCGCTCATAAAGCGTTTGCAAGCCATTTTAAACATCTGGTGAACGGATTCGGCTACCTTGCCCTCGCCGCTCATCCGGCGACCGTAATCGCTATCATTCAACTTGCCGTCATGTGTCGAGCGGATCATATTCAATACCTTTTCGGCGCGATCTGGAAAAGCCTTGTAGATCCAGTCGCTAAAAATTTCGGCTATGCTGCCATTGAGCCTCACCATGGTAAAACCGGCGGCTAAAGCGCCTCTGTCGGCGGCAGCTTTAATGATATTAGGCACTTCATTACTGTTTAAACCCGGGATAATAGGAGCAGCCATTACCCGTACCGGAATGCCCCTTTCTGATAGCTTCTGCACCACCGCCAGTCTGCCGGTTGCAGTTACTGTACGTGGCTCCAGTTTTTGGCGCAGCTGCTCGTTAAGCGAGGTAATAGAAACATTTACATGCACCAGGTTCAGCTTAGCCATATCAGCAAGCAAGTCGATATCGCGCAGTATCACATTGTTTTTGGTAATGATGCTAACCGGGTTTTTATACTTCCAGAAAACCTCAAGCAACGCCTGGGTGATACCGAGCTTACGTTCAACAGGCTGATAGCAATCCGTATTGCCCGATAGCATGATGCAAACGGGCTTATAATTTTTTTTGTTGAAATATTGCTCAAGCAACTGGGGGGCATTAGGTTTAATGATGATCTTGCGTTCAAAATCGAGCCCGGCGCTAAAACCGTAATATTCATGGGTGTTACGTGCATAACAGTAAATGCAGCCATGCTCGCAACCCTGGTACGGGTTGATCGAGTACATATGGCTCAGATCGGGACTATTGGATTCGCTTACTATTTTTTTTGGAGTTTCTTCAAAAAGCTGCGTGTTGCTATTTTCAAGCAAAGGCTCGTCAATACCCTCGATATGATCAAGTACATACTTGTTTTTCAGAAACTTATTGTGCGTATTTACCTGCGCCCCTCGTCCTTTAAAAAAATCCGGATTTTCCTCATGTGACATCGAACAAATTTGCTAAATTTATTAGCAAATTACAATTCAATCAGTTTATTTTTTATGCTATACAAAACCAGCCCTACGCGGCTTTTGATCTGGAGTTTTTCAAAAAGCTGGTCGCGATAGCTATCAACGGTGCGCACGCTGATGTTCATGGTTTCGGCAATTTCTTTATAAGTAAGTTCGGTACCGGTAAGACGAAGGAACTCGATCTCGCGGGGATTAAGCTTTATGTTTTCTAACTTACTGTTAAAGTTAGTGATCAGATGACGGGTTACAAACTCGGGGTAATAAAGCTCTCCCTGCGCAACTTTCAAAAGGGCGTCTTCAACTTCATGCGGCTCCGAATCTTTAAGCAGGTAGCCTTTTACACCCATTTTTACCATGATCAGCACCTTTTCGGCATCTTCGAACATGGATAAAATAATAATCCTGACACCGGGATGTTTGGCCCGCAGCACCTGTGCAGCTTCAACCCCATCCATAACCGGCATGCTGATATCCAACAGTATAATATCAGGGACTATGCCTTTGCTTATCGTATCAATTAGTTCCTGACCGTTTGCGGCCTCAAATAGTATATTGTATCTTTTAAAATTGGTGACAAGAGCAGCCATACCGCTCCTGAAGAGTTTATGATCATCAACTAAGGCTATTTGAATGGGTTCCTTTAGCATAAATTTGTTGTACCAGGGGATTGAACGACAATTTTATCTGGCAACCCTTACCAGGCGAGCTGGCAATAATTACGTCCGCGCCTACTAAAGCTGCCCTGTTTTCAATGTTCCGCAATCCCGAACCGCCCTTATTATCAACCTTTTCGGTATTGAAACCAGCACCATCATCTTCGATGAGCAAATTAAACATTTGTGCAGTATAATACAAACCGATTTTAAGGTTAGCTGCCTTAGCGTATTTCAAAGTATTATTTACCGCTTCCTGGAAGATCCGGAATATCACCAGTTCGCGCTGCTCGCCTAAACTATATACATCACCTTCAACGGCAAAAATAACATTGATGATACCGCTGCGGGTTAAACGTTCGGTTTCGGTTTCGAGGGTTTTTATAAGCCCCTGTGAGCTGATATGCTCAAAGCTCATGCTTTTTGAAAGGTGCCTCAAATCATTAATGGTTTGCGAAACCAGTTCGCGGTTCTCATTTACACGGGCTTTTTTTTCATCATCAAGGCTATTGTTAAGCAGGCCCAGGTTCAATTTCACAAATGATAAAACCTGTGTAATGTTATCATGGATCTCACGGCTTATATCGTTAAGCGTTTGCTCCTGAATCTCTATCTGCGTTTTAAGCATTTCCTGCTTAAATGAGGCCTTTAGGTTTTCGCGCTCAAGCAGGTTTTTGTTCTGCTTTTTTTGGTACATGAGCATAAAGCTAACCATGAACACCCCTAACAGAAGCAATAAAGCAGTACCCGCTATTATTATGAGGATAAATTGTTCTTCCTGAAAAAGCATATAAAGGAAAATGAAAATAGGCCGTATAGCATTAATGAGTTAAGATCTAACAATGTCATTGCTATCAGATAAAAATGATAATTGTTTTTATACACCATGAAGCTGAAACAAGAGTAATAAAATGTCATTGCCAAATAATAGAAAAAAATCCCCGTTATCGCCAAAAACGGGGGGTGTGATATTAATTCTATGTATTCGTCATTATCATCATTCAATAATCTATAGTAATAATCACAAACAAGCCAAAGGCCAAATATATTCTGTATAACTATCGCGATAGTTGCTCTATGCCAAAAACCCTGAATGAGAAATATATCAATAAGCGTTAACCCAACAATAACACCCGCAGCTATATATACAAACTTTTTTCGTTTTGTCCGATCATCAAATGACATGATGAACATTGTATAACAAATAAACTCCAGTATGTCATTGAAGTTATTACACCAGGCGTTGGTATGGTTAATAATAAGCAGTTGAAAAATAGCCGGATAATTATAAAATACCCCAAAAGCTAAGAAAGGCAAAAACCATTTAAAATTTTTGTCAAGCGACTTATATGTGAATATACAACATATAAAAGCCACTACAAACATCACATAATAAAGGGAATCAAGCATGAACGCTAAAATAATATATAATAGCATTCATGCAGCTTACAAATTTATCAGGATTGACATGTCGGCGGGCAATCCTTGCTTGATTTTAAAGCAGCTAACCCACTTACCGCCAGGCTTGCCACATCATCACTCTGTATAGCATCTATATGCTGATCCACACCTTTCCCTGCCACTGTACCAACTATGGCAACCGATGTTTGATGCGGTGCATTTTTATGATCCGCATCATGCACTCCAAAATGTATCCTCACTCCAGTAGCTTCCGGCGGCAGATTATTAATAAACTCCTTCAGTTTGTCTATCGGGAGCCATGTAGATTCGGTATCATTAACCTCATGATGTTTGTCAATAACCGCTTTTCGGGTTTGCTTATAGCGGGCTACCATTTCCCTGGCTGTTTTTAAGTCAATAGGTTCCATATAATTTAGGGTGTCTTTAAATCAGGCCTAATCTAACTAATTATAATAAAACAACCTATCCGTTATTTCACTGTATTACATCCCGTTTAAACACGGTAAAAGTAACTGTCAACTTAAAACACAATACACTATATCATACGTTAAAAAGTCATGCGTAAGTTTTTACAAAAACTGTTAACTAAGCCGGTTACCCGGTTGGCCGACAGGCTCTCGTCACGACCGGATAAGAAGCGGGTTAACAGATCATTGAACCGGTTATACAAAAGCCTGCTAACCGGGTCGGGTAAAAAAGGCCTTTTAATACCCTTTGATGCAGAAAAAGGTAAATTCATTATCTTTTCTGATCAACACAAGGGCGCCCGTGATGATATGGACATTTTCGCCCTCGCCGAGAAGAACTACCTTACAGCACTTGATTATTACTACAGCCAACAATTTTTCTACATCAATCTTGGCGACAGCGAGGAGCTTTGGGAAAACTTATTCATCACCATAAAAAAGCACAACAAAGCCACATTTGAAAGCGAAAAACGGTTCATACAACGTAAAGAATTCATGAAAATATTTGGCAATCATGATCTGTTTTGGGACAATGACCCTTTAGCGGCAGTTGGATTAAAGCAAATTTATGATGAAGTAATTAAGATCTATGAAGGAGCGGTACTACAAACAACCGTTAATGATAAACCACTGAATATATTCATGACGCATGGCCACCAGGGCGATTTGCAAAGCGATGGCAACTGGTTCAGTAAATGGTTTGTATCCAATGTATGGGCACCTTTCCAGGCATATCTGAAGGTTAATATTAATACCCCGGCAAATAACGACTTGCTCAAAACAGATCATAACCGCATTATGTATGAATGGAGCCAGAGGCAAAAAAACACGCTGCTAATAACCGGGCACACACATCAACCGGTATTCAGGTCATTAACCCATCTCGAAAAACTGTATAACGATATCGCGAAAGCAAGGAAAGCCGGAGACGATAACCTGGCCGATGAACTAAATAAACAGATCGTTAATCGGCAAGTGAAGGGTGATGTGGCTCCCGATTTTAGCGCATGCAACCCAAGCTATTTCAATAGCGGTTGCTGTTGTTATGATGACGGCGATATAACAGGCATTGAAATCTCAGACGGCCACATCCGCCTCGTAAAATGGGAATACAACAAGCTAAATCAAAGTGAACGAATAGTATTGGAGGAATGTGGTTTGGAGGAACTATTTTAAGGTGAAGGTAAAAGGCGAAAGGTAAAAAATCAGACAGCAGAAAAATCCGACCAATCCTCCAATCCTAAAAATCATGGTTCAGAAAAATCATCGTAATCAAAAAAATCAGCGGTCACCCTTCCAGCATAAAAACAAAAAGCTCTTTAGGGCCGTGGGCGCCTAATACCAGAGTTTTTTCAATGTCAGCAGTACGGCTTGGGCCGGTTACCGTGCTGATCATAGATGGCAGTTGGTTGCCATATTTGGTTTTGATGAGTTTAAAACCATCTTTTAAGTCCATAACCATTTGCGAAGTATAAGCCAGTACAATATGCACCGATGGATAGATGCTTAACCTGCGGCCGGCCATATTACCGTTTGAAAGCAGGATGCTTCCGTTACGGGCAATCAAAGCCTCGCAAAGAGTAAAACCAACTTCGGCTTGTTCAAAGTCTTTATCGGTTTCGTAGTGCGGGTATTCAAACTGGTTCAGGATCTCCTGCAACTTAGGTTCCCAGCAGTAAATTTTGTGCCATTTACGTTCTTCGGCAAGGGTAAGCAGGTTTTCAATAAATTGCAGCTCATCCTCACAAAAAACAAACTGGCCTGCTACCTTGGTAAACTGTTCGGCGAAGACTACCTCGGGCATTTCATCCGTTGCAGGATAAAGGGGCTGGTCTTCCAGTTGAGGGTATGGGTTATCCCTTTTCTCCAAAAGTGCTTTCCTGATTTTTTTAAGCAGTTTTTCTTTTGATGTAGTGATATCCCTCATGGCTAAAAAAGAAAAGCCACCAGCTTTGCCGGTGGCTTTGTATTATAATTTAAAAATTAAAGTTTCGGATCTTCGCTTTCTATTCTTGAAAGTTCAGGATTAGTCAGCGAGTCTGGAATAGCATTGTTATCCACATCCGGATTTAACGCGGCTTCACCGTTTACAAACTTATCATAAGTTGTGCGCTCGTCAAACGGACGCTTACCCAAAATTTCTTCCAGATCACTTTGGAAAAGAACTTCTTTTTCCAATAGTTTCTGAGCTATCTTTTCAAGGCCATCACGTTTAGCATTCAGCAAGTCTTTGGTTTTTTGATAAACCACATCAACCAGCTTTCGTACTTCAGCGTCAATCATTTCGGCAGTAGTATCTGAGTATGGTTTGTTAAACTGGTACTCGCCCTGCGGATCATAGAATGATACATTACCAACACTATCGTTCATACCATAAATTTTGGTCATGGCATAAGCAAGTTTGGTGATACGCTCCAAATCGCTCAGTGCACCGGTAGAAATTTTACCGAAAACGATATCCTCCGCAACACGACCGCCCATAGATACACTCATTTCGTCAAGCAATTGCTCGGTAGTGTACAAAAACTGCTCTTTTGGCAGATATTGGGCATAACCTAACGCAGCGACGCCACGAGGCACAATTGATACCTTAACCAAAGGATCGGCATGTTCAAGGAACCAGCCTGCAATAGCGTGACCAGCTTCGTGGTAAGCAACAATGCGTTTCTCTTCAGGAGAGATGATCTTGTTTTTCTTTTCTAAACCACCAATAACACGGTCGATAGCATCCTGGAAATCGGTCATATCAACCGACTCCTTGTTTTTACGGGCAGCAATCAGCGCAGCCTCATTACAAACGTTGGCAATTTCAGCACCGGCAAAACCAGGGGTTTGTGCCGATAATTTCTTGGCATCAACACCATCAGATAATTTAATTGGTTTCAGGTGAACTTTGAAAATTTGCTCACGACCAATCAAATCCGGTTTATCGATAGATACCTGCCTGTCGAAACGTCCCGGACGCAATAACGCTGAATCCAGTACATCAGGGCGGTTAGTTGCAGCCAAGATGATGATACCCGAATCGGTACCGAAACCATCCATTTCAACCAGCAATTGGTTCAGGGTGTTTTCGCGCTCATCATTACCGCCTACGATATTATTTTTACCACGGGCACGACCGATAGCATCAATTTCATCAATAAATATGATACAAGGAGCTTTGTCTTTAGCCTGGCGGAACAAATCACGTACACGTGATGCACCTACACCTACAAACATCTCCACAAAGTCTGATCCTGAAAGCGAGAAGAAAGGTACCTGCGCCTCGCCTGCAACAGCTTTGGCCAATAAGGTTTTACCGGTACCTGGCGAACCTACCAATAGCGCGCCTTTAGGAATTTTACCACCCAGGTTAGTATATTTCTTCGGATTTTTAAGGAAATCAACAATTTCCATTACCTCTTGTTTGGCTTCTTCCAAACCGGCAACATCATTAAATGTAACGGTTACCTGGGCTTCTTTATCAAACAGGGTAGCTTTTGATTTACCGATGTTAAAGATTTGGCCGCCCGGACCACCGCCCGAACCACCGCTCATCCTGCGCATGATAAAGATCCACACGCCGGCAAACAATATCACCATGATAACACCTTGTACCAACCAGTTTGATAACAGGCTTTCATGTCCCTGTTCAAATTGTAAAGATACTTTTTGATCATCAGGTACATCTTTTTGAGCATCGGCGATAGACTTTTTCAGGCTTTCATAAGAGGCATCTGTAAAAGTAAACTGCGGACCGCTGTTGGTACTGGTATTAAAAAAGTTTTTTTCTTTAGAGGTGTTATTAACAAAATATGGTTTTGACAAACTTTGCTGTTTAATGTAAACATCGGCCATTACCAGGTCACCGCTTTTATAAGCTACAATTTTTTGAACATCATTTGTACGAAGCATGTTTGCTTCAAATTCCTGGAAAGTAACCGGTTTGCCCGATCCGCCGTTTAACAAGGCCGGAATCAGTAAAAAGGCCAAAATAACAATACCATATAGCCACATGATATTGAACTTGGGCGGTTTTGGCGAGGGCTTCTTGTTCACAATTTTACGGATAGGTCTTGGATTTTCTGATTTAGAATCTTTAATATCTTTCATTTCTTTTTACGAGCTCAAACTTACAATCTATAATTTAAATTTTACGCGGTAACAGTAAGACTATGCGTTGAGCCTTTTTGTGACGGATGTTTATGCACTTTTATAATATTTAATATCTGCATCGCCCCACAAATCTTCCACTCCATAAAACTCACGTTTATCGGTCCTGAACACATGGATCACAACATCCACATAATCAAGCAATATCCACTCGCCATGCTCAATTCCCTCTTTGCGCCAGGGCTCGGCTTGGGTGGCTTTGAAAATTTCATCCTCAATGCTATTTGCTATAGCTTTTACCTGTGTCGACGAATCAGCATGACAGATCACGAAATAATCTGATACCGAACTGAATATATTACGAAGGTCTAACCTAATAATATCATTGCCTTTTTTTTCCTGGATACCATGTATTGCCAACTCTGAAATATAGGCAGATTCACTTAACACTTTGTTTTTTACCATCAAAAAGAATTAGTTTTGAACGTTTTTGAGTATAAAATTATTACACTTTGCAAAATAACATATTTTCAGGATTATTTGTTGGTCAAAATTTAGTAACAATTAAACAAGTTGACTCAACAAATAGTTTTCTTAAAAATCTACTGTCAAATTCCAAGCCAGTACCCGAAGGTACGGTCATTATGGCAGAAGAGCAATACGCCGGCCGGGGCCAGCAACAAAATACCTGGCATAGCGAACCCGGAAAAAACCTTACGTTCAGCCTTTTATTAAAACCCCATTTTTTACCTGTTGATGCCCAGTTTGATTTGAACCGCGCGGTAAGTTTAGGGGTGTATGATGCCCTGCATCTATTATTAGGTGATGAGCTAAAAATAAAATGGCCTAATGACATTTACTATGCCGACAGGAAACTGGGTGGCATGCTCATCGAAAATACTATACAGGGCGGGCAGCTCAAAGACTCGGTTATTGGCATAGGATTGAACATAAACCAGGAAAATTTTCCGCCCGGCGCCTCAAATGCCACCTCTGTAAAACAAATCTTACAAAAGGATTATGATTTAACACTGTTATTATCGGAAATTTGCAAAAAGCTTGAAGTATACTACCTGAAACTGAAGGCCGGACAAATTGATTTTGTAAGGAATACTTACTTAAGCCGACTATACTGGTTAAACGAGGTTAAAAGTTTTGAGTCAAACAGCGAGCAGTTCAATGGCATTGTAAAAAATGTACTGCCAAATGGCTTGCTGGTTATTGAAGATACTAACGGACAGCAATTAGAGTTTAACCTTAAAGAATTGAAATTTTTTAATAAATAATAAAGTAAAGCACAAATGAAGAAACT
This sequence comes from Mucilaginibacter rubeus, assembly GCF_014643835.1. Classification (GTDB taxonomy): domain Bacteria; phylum Bacteroidota; class Bacteroidia; order Sphingobacteriales; family Sphingobacteriaceae; genus Mucilaginibacter; species Mucilaginibacter rubeus. The sequence continues at coordinate 144,077 of NZ_BMKD01000005.1, forward strand.
ATTGGTATTGGTAACCGCGCTTATCATCAGCGTTGGCGCTTACGCTCAGATCGAATCGCCGGTGAGGTGGTCATACGCGGCAAAAAAGGTAAATGAAAAAGAAGCTGTAGTATTTTTAAAAGCAACGATACAAAGCGGCTGGCACATTTACTCACAAACCGTAAAAGACGGCGGCCCAATAAAAACTTCATTTGATTTTACCCCATCAAAATTATATGCTGCCGTTGGCAAAACTACCGAGCCTACGCCGGTAACCAAATACGAAAAATCATTCAGCATGAATGTAAGCTATTTTGAAAAGGAAGTTGTTTTTAGCCAAAAAATCAGTTTAAAATCGCCCAAAGCAACAGCAGTTACTGGCAAACTAACCTACATGACCTGTAACGATATGAAATGCCTGCCACCGGAAGATGTTGATTTCACTATCCCTTTAGGTAAATAATTCAGCACACCTTAACAGTAGTCATGAAATTATTAAATAAAGGTGCTTACCTGCGCGCCGGGCTTATCACATTAATTACCCTCATTATTTTTAACATAACCGGAGCAAACCCTGCTTATGCTGTGCAAAAAAAAGCAGCCGACACTTCTGTGTCAGCTGCCGATGTTACATTTACGGATATTCCCACTGCTGCCGATAGCTTAGCTATCAGGAAAAAGCAAGCCGATTCGGTAAAAAAGGCAGAAGCGGCAAAGGCATCAAAAGCGCCTGCTGCTGCTTCAAAAACAGCAGAAAAGCCAAAATCACTTTGGCAAATCTTTATTGAGGGGTTACTTGGCGGTTTCACCGCGGTAATTTTGCCATGTATTTATCCTTTACTGCCCTTAACCGTAAGCTTTTTTACCAAAAAAAGCGGCAGCAAGAGCAAAGCTGTTATGCAATCGCTTATATATGGGGTATCAATCATTGTAATTTATGTTACGTTAGGTTTGCTGATTTCTATCATTTTTGGCTCGGACGCGCTTAATGAACTGGCCACGAATGGCATATTTAATATATTCTTCTTTCTGCTGCTCATTGTTTTTGGTATTTCCTTTTTGGGCGCGTTTGAAATCACACTACCAAGTTCGCTGGCCAATAAGCTGGATGCAAATTCGGATAAAGGTGGCCTTGCAGGCATCTTCTTTATGGCTTCAACATTGGTTGTTGTTTCGTTTTCCTGTACAGGCCCTATTATAGGAACATTGCTGGTTGATGCAGCCTCAAAAGGTGATCGCCTTGGCCCGGCAATGGGCATGTTCGGCTTTTCTCTGGCTTTAGCACTGCCCTTTACCATATTCGCTTTATTCCCTTCGGCACTGAAAACCCTGCCTAAATCGGGCGGATGGCTTAATAGCGTTAAAGTTGTATTGGGTTTCCTTGAACTGGCATTTGCTTTGAAGTTTTTATCAAACGTTGATTTGGCTTATCACTGGAACTGGTTTGACCGGGAAATATTTTTATCGTTGTGGATAGCCATTGGCTTACTGATCGGGCTTTACCTGATTGGCAAGATCAAGTTTTCGCATGATAGCGATGTAAAATTCCTTACTATTCCGCGCACGTTCCTGGCTATAATCGTATTTGCGTTTGTTATTTATATGATCCCGGGCTTGTGGGGTGCGCCTTTAAAATCCATTAGTGCGTTTTTACCTCCGGAGGCTACCCAGGATTTTAACCTGTCAGCTATTCCTGATGGTTCTGGTTCATCAACAGCAAGTCCATCAGCGGCCATACCCGCGAGCATTGGCGAACGCAAGTATGCTGCCAACTATACCCGCATCAAAACCAAAGGGTTGGATGCATGGTATGATTATGATCAAGCTTTACAGGTATCAAAGGCCCTGCATAAACCGATACTCATTGACTTTACTGGCTTTAACTGTGTTAACTGCCGTAAAATGGAAGCCAACGTATGGTCAGATCCGCAGGTGTTTAGCCGCATTAAAAATGATTTTGTGCTGTTGCAACTGGTTGTTGATGACAAAGCCGAGTTACCGGCTGCCGAACAATTCACATCAAAATATAGTGGCAAGAAAATCACAACCCTGGGCGGTAAATGGAGCGATTTAGAAGCGGGTACTTTCAATGCAAATTCTCAACCGTTATATGTAATGCTCGACAGCAATGGCAACCTACTTAAAGATGCGTCAGGTGCAGAAATTGCACCGTCACCTGCAAATTATGACATAGCCAGCTATCTTAAATTTTTAGACAGTGGCATAGCCGCTTACAAAAAATAGAGATCGGGTTAAAAAAATAAGTGTAAATTCGCGCAAAATTCAAATTCCGCGTTTTATTGGTTAGGCGCGGCGTTTGAATAATGAACAATATTTACAACCCTAATTAGTTATGAATAGGTTAGCCTGTTCATAACAAAACAAAAAAATGACTCAGATCAAAAATATCGGCGTTTTTACTTCAGGTGGTGATGCCCCCGGAATGAATGCTGCCATAAGGGCGGTGGTACGTGCCGCCATGTATTACGGAATTGAAGTCACGGGGATCCGCCGTGGTTACGACGGCATGGGCAAAGGTGATTTTTTTACCATGAACCGTAAATCCGTTTCAAACATCATCCAGCGTGGTGGTACAATCCTTAAAACTGCAAGGTGTGATGAGTTCAGAACCCCCGAAGGTCGTAAGGCAGCATATGAGCACCTGGTAAAAAATAAAGTTGACGCATTGGTAGCCATTGGCGGCGATGGTACTTTTACCGGCGCTAAAGTTTTTGGCAGCGAATATGATATTCCGGTGGTTGGCCTACCAGGTACAATTGACAATGACCTTGTAGGCACCGATTTTACCATTGGTTACGATACCGCCATTAACACTGTTGTTGACGCTGTTGACAAGATCAGGGATACTGCAGAATCACACGACCGTTTATTTATTGTTGAAGTAATGGGCCGCGACTCGGGCCTTATCGCTTTACGTACCGGTATTGCTACCGGTGCCGAGGCTATCCTGATCCCCGAAAGCAAAACCGGGCTCGAAGGTTTGTTAAACCGCCTTGAATTTGGCCGTAAAGATAAAACATCGCGTATAGTAATTGTTGCCGAGGGTGAAGATGCGGGGGGCGCGTTTGAAGTGGGCAGGTTAGTGCAGGAAAAGTTCCCTAATTATGATACCCGGATCTCTATTTTAGGTCACATACAACGCGGCGGTGCGCCAAGCTGTATGGACAGGGTATTGGCAAGCCGTGTCGGCGCTGCCGCAGTTGAAGCTTTAAGAGATGGGCACCGCAACGAAATGATAGGCCTTATCAATGGTGAAATTGCTTATACCCCGTTTGAGCATGCTATTAAACACCACCAGGGCATTGATCCAAACATGATTAAACTGGTTGAAATGCTTTCTATGTAATTTAAGCTAAAACGATAAATAAAAACAGCCCCGTCTTAATCAAGCCGGGGCTATTTTATTTGGCAATAGTACTGTCAACAACAAGCCTTATCGCTGTATCAATTTCAGCACTCACAGTAAACAGGTGCGCTATGATCTCCTTGTTTTCGGGGTTAAAAAAATCTTCATGGTCCATTAAGCTGATAAGCCCAAGCATGCTTGCCACAGGCCGGCGCAGCTCGTGCGAGCTTAAAGAAGCAACATTTCTTAAACGATCGTTCTGACTCACGAGTTCTTTCTGTATTTTGAGCCTTTCGGTAATATCATGACCAAAACAACCTGCACCTATTATATCGCCTGCAGCGGTGTAAATAGGATTAAAATTAACTTCATAATACAAACGCTGCCCATTTACCGGATCGATGCTTTCACTGATAATATCATACCTTTCTCCGCTTAAAGCACGGTTATAGTAAACAGTCCAGTCGTCAATTAATTGCTTGCCAAAGCCCTGATGTTTATAGGAGTATTCACCTTTAAAAGGTTTTTGGCCCGTTAAATGAGTCACCTGCTCAACATAGGCCTGGTTCATGTACAAATAACGCAACTCCTTATCAACCGACCAGATATGGTCACGGGTATTATTGATCAATGCTTCAAGGCTGTCTTTCATATGCAAAGCCTCTTCCCGCATTTGCATTTGAGATGTAATGTCCCTGCCTATGCCCTGTATTTCAACTACCATTCCGTTATCGTCGGCGATGGATACAAACTCCCATTCGGTATCATGCAGGCTCCCATTTTTAGCAGGCTTTTTGTGAGCGAGCCTGACGATCTTGCCGGGATTATTAATACATTCCACAAAAGCCTCCTGGCACAGCTGCGCATCTTCCGGAATGGTTGTTTTTGAAAAGTGATGACCTACTATGTCAGCCTCATCATAACCGAAGGTTTTAAAAAACCTGCGGTTAGCAAAGCTAAATCTGCCATTAATATCTATCCGTACCAGGAAATTTGTTTGCGAATCAATAAGCGAATTGAGGAACTGCTCGCTTAGCCCGGGTTTGATAAAAGGGATCGGGGTACGTACACCTTCCAGGGCAGAGGTAATGTTACTTAATATGATTTTATGACTGGTGAGCCCATCAGTAGCAAGTGTCCGTTTTTCGGTTAGCTGCTTTTGGCTGGCCTCCAGGTGATAAGTTATTTGGATCGACTCGTTCATAGCAAGCCCTTCAGTAAGTTGCTTTACACCGGCAAACGTTTCACCTTTTACCAGTCCAATCAAAAAATCAACATTTTGACGAAGGTGATCAGCGCCTACTTCAAAAAGGCTGTAAAAGCTTTCACTTACAAACAGGTATTTCTGTTCATCGATATCAAAAACAATTGTACAATTTCCGGTTGCAGCCGGGTTTGGGTTAAACATATAAAAAAGCTGTGAATACTTAAAGATATGGCTATTTACATGATAAACAAACAACTACAATAATTTCGCTGCAACTTCCTTCCAGGTATTTACCCGCTCATAGTCGGTAAGCATCATGTTATGCGGTGAGGTATACAGGATCTTCCGGCCATTAAAGGTGGCGAAGTTTTTGATCCGGTCATCTATCATGATATCCGCGTCCAAAATCTTGTGCCCGCAAAAAATAATGTTTGTCCACGAAATAAATGGAAAATGTTCTTCCAGCCATTCCTGCTTATCCTCCAGCGAGTACTTGAACTCCATAGCAGCCGATGCTATGTACACATCGTACTTTTCGTGCAGGGCCTTCACTACTTCCTGTGCATCCGGCATTACCGGGATATCCCTGAAAAAGCCCCGTTCATTAATATAAACCCGCAAGGTTTCGCTTAAGTGCGGCGGCAGGATCTCCCTAAACTCCTTACCTTCCATATTGCCCAGGCTTATTTCTTCGCCATGCCGTTCTTTATACATACTGATGAATTTGCCAATGGTATCGGCAATAACTTCATCCATATCAATAGCTATCCGTATTTTTCTGTTAATGCTCATGGCGGGTAAGTTCCGATTTTTTTAAATTATTGCAATGTTAAGTTTAAAAAACAGCTGAATAAACCAAATCATGCCCTGCAAAAACAACCATTCAGCAGTCAACCCAATCAACCATTCACTTCAACCATAAATAATTAATTATCAACCATTTTTAATTATGATAAAAATTAATACCTTTGCATCCCCGCAGAAAGAACTCCGGGGATAATGTTGAATACATAAAAATTTACAATGGCAACTAAGATCAGACTACAAAGACACGGTAAAAAAGGCAAACCTTTTTATTACATCGTAGTAGCAGACTCACGCGCTCCACGTGATGGACGCTTCATTGAGCGTTTAGGTTCATACAACCCAAACACCAACCCCGCAACTATTGACATCAATTTCGACAAAACTTTAGATTGGGTTAACAACGGTGCCCAGCCTACCGATACTTGTCGTGCTATCCTTTCATACAAAGGTGTGCTGTACAAAAAACACTTACAAGGCGGTGTTAAAAAAGGTGCTTTAACCGAAGAGCAACTTGAAACTAAATTTGCTGAGTGGCTTGACCAGAAAGACAGCAAAATCACCGGTAAAAAAACCAGCCTTAATGTTGCTAAAGACGAAGCCCGTAAAGCCGCTTTAGCTGCCGAAGCTAAAAAGAGCGAAGAAAAAGCTGCTGCTATTGCTGCTAAAAACGCTCCTGTTGCCGAAGAAGAAGCTCCTGCAGAAGATGCAGCAACTGAAGAAACTGAAAGCGCAGAATAATTTTGAAAAAAGCGTACAGAACGCAGGAAAAGTAATTTATCTTGAATCTATACGTTTGATTTCTTAAATCCGAATAATGGCGAGGCAAACAGCTTCGCCATTATTGTTTAATTATATTTTTAAATGAAAACCGAAGAGCATTTCAGGATAGGCAGCGTCCTAAAAACCAAAGGCTTAAAGGGCGAGCTACAGATCTACGTTGATTTTGATGGCATTGAAGCCATTAAATTTAACGCGGTGTTTATTGACATTGCGGGTAAAATGATCCCTTATTTTGTATCATCAATAAAGTACCTGCAAAAAAACAACGCCTACTTAAACCTGGAAGATGTTGATACCATTGAAAAAGCATCAACCCTGGTAAAGCGGGATATCTACCTGCCAGGTAAGCTAAAACCTAAAAAGAAAAAGAGCGAATTTACCCTGAATGACGTGGAAGGCTTTATTGCTATAGATGAAACCCACGGTGAACTGGGCGAAATATTATCGGTGCAGGAATATCCCCAGCAATTGATAGCCACAGTTCAATACAAAAATAAGGAAGTACTTTTCCCGCTTAACTTAGAGATCATTAAAGGTATTGATGTTGAAGGCGGTGAGATTTACATTGACCTGCCCGAAGGGTTGCTGGATATTTACCTGGACGGTTAAGTTTGAGAGTAAAGGCTTTTAGATTAAAGAAATAAGATTCCCTCATGCCCGTCTCACGGGCATTTTTTTTTAACGGAATTTTAAAAAATACTTGTCAAAAATATTTGACATTTGTAAAGTTTATTTTACTTTTGGTAAGCCAAACTTTACAATTATGAAATCACGCTTTTTATTTCCGCATTATTGTCGGCTAATCGGTTACTTGTGTTTTGTCATAGATATATTAAAAGCCGTTGCTTTAAAATTTATTTATCCCCAGGGCTTCGCCCAAACAGGAGATACTCCCAATATCTGGATGAATATCACAAACGACTTTAATATTATCATCGTTATCATCGGATTATTGCTTATAGCTTTCTCCAAAGAAAAAGATGAAGATGAGCATATTTCACAGCTGCGATTGGACTCATTACAATGGGCGATATATGTAAACTATTGCCTTTTTCTGATCTTAGTCGTTTTGATACATGGCTTTAAATTTCTCGAAATTGTAGCCTACAATGTCATTACTCCTTTGATATTCTTTATCATCCGGTTTAGATGGAAGGTTTTTTTATTAAATAGAAGCCTCGCAAAAGAATCAAATTAAACTATACTTGATTCAATAAGAAAAATTCAGAATACAGCCATCCTGTGTTTCGAGCAAACTTTACAATCATGAAATCACACTTCTTATTTCCGCACTGGTTTAGATATTTGGGACTTGCACTTTTCCTGATCCATATCCCCATCGTAATGTTTAAAAAAGAGATGGGCTTTAGCATGCATGAAGAACCTGTAAGCGACGACCTGTTTAACAGCCATCATATCTTTTTCATGACTACCACACTGCTCATGGCCATAGGTTTATTCTTTATCGCTTTCGCAAAAGAACGCATTGAAGACGAACAGATCTTTAAACTCCGGCTCGACTCATTGCAATGGGCCATTTATGTAAATTATATACTTTTGGTTGTGAGTTTAATATTAAGTAAAGACACCGAACATATTTTGTTTTTAAATTTATTGGTACCGCTTGTGTTTTTCATTGTGCGTTTCAGGTGGAAAATTTTTCAGAACAACCGCCTCATCAATAAGGAAGAGGGGCAGGCATGAAAAATAACATTAGGGTTGAGCGCGCCATCAAAAACATAACCCAGGCCGAGCTTGCAGAGCTTATCGGGGTGTCGCGGCAAACCATCAATACCATCGAAAGCAACAGGTACGTGCCATCTACCGTGCTGGCTTTAAAAATAGCCCGTGTATTTGGCAAACCTGTTGAAGATATTTTTTCGTTAGACGAAGAGGATTAATTAAACCAATATAACCATGGCAACAAAACCAAGCTTCGCACCGCAGTTAGCCATTCCGCATGGTGTAACCGATATCAGCTTTTACATTAAAGCTTTGGGCGCGGTAGAACTCAGGCGTTTTAGCAATGATGATGGCAGCATCCATGTATCGGAGCTTTCGATAGACGGAACTATTTTTCACCTGCATGAAGAAACCGAACGAACGGCTGTGCTTTGCCCCGATACTACAAAGGCTACCACTGTAACCATCGGTCTTTTTGTTGATGATGTGCATGCTGTGATGGAAGCTGCGAGGCAGGCAGGCGCAACAATAGCTTCGGAAGTAACAGATTGGGACTATGGTTACCGCCAGGGTGACTTTATTGACCCTTTCGGGCATCGGTGGATGATTGAGAAGGTTATTTAAACAAAATACTTTTATAAACCATGTCATTGCGAGCGTAGCGCGGCAACCGCACGGAAGCATAGCCGCCCTGTATAGCATGCGATTGCCACGTCGTTTCTCCTCGCAATGACATAATTTTTGCGTAGATTTTAAAACTTTAACCCAATAACCCCATGGCAAAGCAACCCACCTACGGCAACGGCAAAATATGTTATATCGAGATTCCAGCTACTGATATCAGCATATCCACAAAGTTTTTTGAAACTGTTTTCGGCTGGCACATCCGTACGGATAATCACGGCTCCGCCTCGTTTGATGACGGGGTAAGCGAAGTAAGCGGTATGTGGGTAACAGGTCGCGAACCGATGGGCAAAGCAGGGTTGCTGATCTCTATTATGGTTGATGATGCAGAAGCAACACTTAAGCTGATAGAGGCTAATGGAGGTATCATTGTTCAACCAATTGGCAAGGATTTCCCGGAAATTACCGCACATTTTACTGACCCGGCGGGTAATTTATGGGGAATTTATCAGCATAGAGGATAGTCATTGAAGCAAGATTGCACGACTCAGGAATCAAGACAATTTCGGAGAGAGGACATTTTTCAGTAATCTTGCATCCTGATTCTTTTATCCTGAGTCTGAAGAAAATATGCGTTTCGATATCATCTCTGTATTGCCCAGTTTGCTTGAAAGCCCTTTTGCACATTCTATTTTACAGCGTGCACAGAAAAAGGGGATTTCTGAAATTGTTGTTCATAACCTGAGGGATTATGCCACCAATAAGCAAAAAAGCGTGGATGATTATCCTTACGGTGGAGGCAGCGGTATGGTGATGACCATTCCACCTTTTGCGGCATGCATCGAAAAGCTAAAATCAGAGCGTGATTATGACGAGATCATCTTCATGTCGCCCGATGGCGAAACCCTCAATCAGGCTATCGCTAACCAGCTTTCCATCAAAAAAAATATCATTATCCTTTGCGGTCATTACAAAGGTATCGATCAACGCATCCGCGACATTTACGTTACCCGCGAGATCTCGATAGGCGATTACGTACTTTCGGGCGGGGAACTGCCCGCCGCCGTACTGGTTGATGCCGTAGTAAGGCTAATCCCCGGCGTGTTGAGTGATGAAACATCCGCATTATCTGATTCATTCCAGGATGACCTTCTGGATGCCCCTGTTTATACCCGTCCGGCCGACTGGAACGGGCACAAGGTCCCCGAGATCCTTTTAGGAGGTAATACTCCCGAAATAGAAAAATGGCGCCACGAGCAGGCATTAGAGCGCACAAAAGCACGACGGCCGGATCTTTTGGATAAAGATTAAACAGCCGTTTCTTTAAACTTAAGGCTCATTTTTGGAAGTTTATCAATAGTACAGGCTATCCAAAAAAGCAGTATCGGCACCACAACGTCTAATTGCCTCACGTAAGCACTTGCAAAGCCGCTAAGCAAAAAGTAAACCGTAAAAAGCAGCATTGTTAGCTTAACCGGATAGATGATCTGCTTTCGGTTAATTACACTTATAACTAAACATATAACGGAAGCCCACAAAAGCAAGGATCCCGTAATAATGTTACTTATTGTTTGAGTAACCTGGTAGGTATATGAATAAGGAAAATCAAAAAGCATTCGCGAGATGTTGTAGAAGTAATTTTTTACAAATTTTTTAGGTGCGGATTTAATATTCCTGATTGCCGCTTTTTTAAAAAGCTCATCCTGCTCAACACCTTGATGCGCCATGATAAAAGATATCTCTTTGGCATGATTTGCTTGCAGCAGCGAATCGCCTTCGGTTGATTTAAACGGCATCGGGAGTATGGAGTTAGACAGATAGGGAGCCTTCCAGTCGCCATATTCCAAATCATAAGGCGAACTCATCCAGTACAAACTCATCCCTCCGGAATTTCCCCAGTAAAAAATCTTTCCGGTAAGGTGTTGGGTATAGGAAAGATAAGGTACCGTGGTAAGCAAGGCTATAGCGAAGATATATACCGCATTAATACAAGATATTCTTATCGCCTTTATGATACTTAACAGCAAACAGATAATCAAACAAAGTAATATTACATAACCGAAAATGATTTTGGTTAAGGCCAGGAAACCAATCAGAAAACCTGAAAGTACAAGGTACCTTGTTTTACGTTTCACATAATACAAGGTGATGCTGTATACAATACTTACTATTAAAAATGAAGTAAAAACCTCGGTATAAATAGCGGGTAAAAACTGGTAAAGATTAATATAAAATGCCCATATAACGGCAAATAGCATCGCCAGTTTTTCCTTAACCACATAACGCAGGGCCTGATTAAAAAACACTACCGACAGGTAAAAGAAAAGCGCGTTTAATAAGGAATACCAAATAAGTGGCAAATGCAAGGCGGCACAAGGCATGAGTACAACAGGATAACCCGGACCACTCCATAAATTGATATCAGGCGCGGGGGGCGAATAAAAACCATGAATTAAGTTAGATGCAAAACCTACGTACCTGGGCTCATCGCCATACAACACAGGATATTTAAATTTCAATACACGATAAACGTAATAAACAAGGAACGGTGAAAACAGGAAATAGGGGTTTTGCTTTACATTAAAACGCATATGATATGGCATGTATCAATGATACCAATTTATAGCCTATCTCCGGATATAATTATTCAAAATTCAACGCTTTGTTAAAAGGCAACCATAAACACTCGCACTCTGCAGCGATACGCTCATCAATTTTGCATTTAACCAGCTTTTAATTGGACTGATCTACACACTTATAGCTTACTTCACCGAGAAGAGACCCGTGCTGGGAATTATTGAAAAATAAAAAGCCGATTTATGGCATTACGAAATATACGATGATTCGAAATGCCTTATCAATCTTAACCCTTTTACGCTGCAAACAAGAAAAGCAGCAGGATAAACGATCATCAATGCGCCGAAGGACGGCGCGCTGAAAAACCTAACCAGATAGCTAACAATAAAAATTGCATTGACAATTATTGAGAAAACCCACCCAACCGGGTTGAGGACATTGTCTGTGTTAGTCGTCTGTCGATAGTAAATATATTGCAATGCTATACCAGATAACATTAAGCTTAGGACTATCCAATCGTAAATATTTCTAAAAGAGTTTTGTTCCAACTTATTAAAGGTGATAAAAATAACGCCTCCCGCAATAACTGTTGGTATAAGGTTGATAAAGAATAACCACCTGGCAATATTGGAGGCTCTTGCAATAATTGAATCAATTGAGTTGCGCATGTCAGGCTTGGTTAGCATTGGCAATTTAATCAAAAACATGAGTTTAATAACATCGCCAAAGCGGCAATAGGTTTAACATTGCTGTCCAATTTTAAAAAGGGGTGGTTAACCCACGCAAACATCCCCTTATCTTTGCTAAAACCACAACCTACTGTTAATAAAAAAACTAAATGTGGAAATTTTTAAATTTGGCTTTCTTTTATTGAAAATAATCCCTATACTTGCAATCCGATTTTTACGGGCTAAAAATCGCATTAAGAGCTTAAAATCATGGATTTAGTAAAATTTGTTGAAGAGCAATCAGTAGAAAAAAAGCAGCTTCCATCCTTCAAAGCTGGTGATACTGTAAGTGTTCACTATAAAATCAGAGAAGGAAATAAAGAACGCGTTCAGGTTTACCAAGGTGTTGTTATTCAGCGTAACAGCGTTGGTGTAAGCGAAACTTTTACTGTGCGTAAAGTATCAAATGGCATTGGCGTTGAGCGTATCTTCCCTGTTAACTCTCCAAACATCGACAAGATCGAAGTTAACAGCGTTGGTAAAGTTCGTCGTTCTAAACTATACTACCTGCGTGCCCTTACTGGTAAAGCAGCTCGTATCAAATCAAAACGCGTTTAATTTACCCAACCGCTTAGCGGTATATAAAAGATTAAAAGGCCTTTCTGAAATAATTTCGGTAAGGCCTTTTGCTATGTGATGTTTTTTGAAAAACGATCCTCTTAATCTGTTGATTTTCAAACACGAAGGCAAAGGCAAGCTATCAAAGTAAACTACCGCGGGTTTGTAACCCTTGGTGAACCATGGCTTAAGCTTTCAGTTTCAACGATATCGAATCACAGATTACGCTGCCACTAAACCTGCGACAGTGCAACACCCATAAAAACCACGTCAATTGCGAGGTACGAAGCAATCCCCAACTTTACAGAGCGAATTTGCATAGCCGCTATACTAATAGAGGATTGCTTCTTACCTCGCAATGACGCATTTTAAATAGCTTTTCGAAAAAGCACAAAAAAAGCAGATGAGTTCCCCATCTGCCTTTCTTTATATAAAACGTACGCTAATTATTCGCTATCCGCTTCCTTTGCCGCATCACCACTATCAACTTTTTTAGCTTTTGATGCTGTTTTTTTCTTAACAGGTTTCTCTGCGGCGCTTTCTTCCACTGCCGGATTTTCAGCTGTCTCAGGATGATCAACTACCAGTGACGGAGCAGGAGTAATACTGTTCATAGTAGGTGTTTCCTCTACCAAAACGGCTGGCTCAACTGGAGCAGCAGGCGGCTCAGGAACAACAATTGCATCAGGCTTTGCAGCTTCTTTTACAGGCTCCGGATCAACCAGCTCAGCCAAAACCGTACGACCGCCTTTTACTACATCGCCAATATTTACCAGGATCTTAGTACCCAGCGGCAGGAAAACATCCACTCTCGAGCCAAACTTAATAAAACCGAACTGTTGGCCCTGCTCAACAATATCCCCTTGTTTAACATACCAAACTATGCGGCGGGCCAGTGCACCGGCTATCTGCCTGAACAATACAGTTACACCTTTGCTGTTTTCAATAGCTATAGTTGTACGTTCGTTCTCGGTTGATGATTTAGGATGCCAGGCCACCAGGTATTTACCTTTATGGTATTTAAAATAACTTACCACACCTGCAATAGGGTTACGGTTCACGTGCACATTAACCGGCGACATGAAAACCGATAATTGAATACGTTTATCTTTTAAAAATTCGGTTTCTTCAGTTTCTTCAATCACTACAACCTTGCCATCGGCAGGGCAAAGGATAGTATTTTCGGCGGTTTCAATATCAAAGAATGGACTGCGGAAAAACTGCAGGATGATCAAAAATAAAGCACCCGAAAAAATATAAACTATCCATTTCAGCGTATGCGCAGTTGGCATGTAAAACTGGATGAGCGCATTTAAAACAAAAATGAACAGGATAGTAATAGCGAGTGAGGTATAGCCTTCTTTATGTATGGTCATTATTTATTGTGTTTAATACAAAACTACTAATTTGAAATTAAGTACAGGTATGCATATACAATTGGCGCGGCCATCAGCAAGCCGTCAAACCTGTCGAGCAGGCCGCCATGGCCTGGTAATATGCCCCCCGAATCTTTTACGTTAAGGCTGCGCTTGAACATGGATTCAACCAGATCACCCATGGTACCAAAGTTTGAGATGATAAGCGACATAATGATCCAGTCAAAACAATTGTATTCTGTATAAAAACGGCTCAAAATATATGCCGCCAAAGCGCAGATCAGGATGCCCCCGATAAAGCCTTCCCATGATTTTTTAGGCGAATGTCTTTCAAACAACTTGTTACGGCCAAATTTGCTGCCCACCAGGTAAGCCCCGGTATCATTGCTCCACAGCATAATTAAAAAGCCAAGCGGCACGTGAAAGTTAAAAACACCATCTCCCCGCGTAAAAGCCATGGCATGGAAAAACATGAACGGCACAACAGCCATCAGCAAACCCAAATAAGTGAAGCCAATATTAGTGAATGGCGCGGTAGATTTTTTATATAACTCGCCTATCGGAATAAAGCTAAGCAGTATGGGCAGCAGGATAATATATTTATATGCCGAGAAATAGCAGTTAGCCGCAAAAAAGAAGAACATGATTACGCCGGCAAGTGCCCCAGTAAAACGCTCGGGCTGCATACCGCCCTGTTTAACCAGCTTGTAAAACTCCAGCAAGCAAAACAGGCTCAATAACAGGTAAAAAACACTAAATACATACGGGCCTAACAAATTAGACCCGATCATTACGATAATAAAAAATAAGCCAGTGATGGCGCGTTGTTTCATATATTAATTTGATTGAGGATCATGATCTCAATAGCCTTACTAAAATCCTCCTGGTGAATGTAAACTTCTATTTCGCCAAAGCTCCGGTGCGATGAATCCTGTTTATTCAGCAAAACGGTATCAATATGATTCCCGGTAAGCATTTGCTTAACAATTTCTGATTGGTAAAAATTAGTTGAAGTAAAAATTTTGACCCAGTTTTTTTCCATTTAACTCAACAGCGGGCTTTTTCCTTTAGCAGTATTTCTGTACATAAAAAGCAAAATTAAAATAATTATCAGGCTTAATGCATAGCTCTGGTAATTAAAAACGTGCTGATCGTTAGGATCAAGCGTAATGCGCTTTTGCGAATACAGATACAGGATCACAACCTGGGTGGCATTATTTAAAAAATGCGCCCAAACACTTGTCCAGATACTGCCGCTCCACATTACAAAATAGCCAAAAAACACGCCCAGCGCCACACGCGGTAAAAAGGTAAAAAACTCCATATGAAAAGCACTGAAAAGGATAGCCGTGATCCAGATAGCTGCATGCGGATTTCCTGTCCACCGGATCATGATGGTTTGCAAACACCCCCTGAATAAAAACTCTTCGGCAATGGCAGTTAACAACCCAACTACTAAAACCGCAAAAAGCATGTCGGATATGGTCTTCATTTGAAGCATGGCTTCGGTGGCTTTTTGGGCCTGGGCCTCCATTGCGCGCAACGCATCTTCCAAACTTTTTAATGGGGCCGGCAAAACCAGTTTCTGGTTAACATTTACTAATACCTCCATAACCGGGGATGAACAGATCATGATAGAGAGGATCAGCAATAACAGCACCGGTGGAAATTTGGGGGTAATCTTCAAATAATCTACAGGTTCCCTTACTATAAAGCGCGCAAAAATTACAGGGGCAAGATATAAGGGCAACGTAGTACTGATGATTTGCAACGTCCATAAAGCGGCACCAACATGCGGATTTCGGGTATTAAAAGTAAATGTATCCGTAAGTGTTTGTGATCCGAATATTACCCCGATAATCCCGGCAGCTATTAAACCGCACACAATCAGCATCCCTATAGTTAGCGCAATCAGTATTATAAATTGTAAAAACGGCGTTATTTGACTTCCCTGTGGCTGAGGGCTTTGATATGAGGCTTTTATCATTCGATGTAAAATTCGTATTTTTGCAGGCTAAAGATAAGGATGTCTGTACAAATAGGAAATATTGATTTAGGGGAGTTCCCGCTGCTGCTGGCGCCGATGGAGGATGTGAGTGATCCGCCCTTCCGCTATGTGTGTAAGCAAAACGGCGCGGATATGATGTATACAGAGTTTATTTCAAGCGAAGGCCTTATCCGCGATGCGGCAAAAAGCAGGCAAAAGCTGGATATTTTTGAATACGAAAGGCCTATCGGCATCCAGATCTTCGGCAGTGATATTGACCACATGCGCGAAGCTACCGAAATAGCTACGCTGGCCAATCCCGATTTAATGGATATTAATTATGGCTGCCCGGTAAAACAGGTGGCCTGCCGCGGTGCCGGCGCAAGCCTTTTACAGGATATTGATAAAATGGTAGCCATGACCAAAGCGGTTGTTGAGGCCACACATTTACCGGTAACCGTAAAAACCCGCCTGGGCTGGGACGATAACACTAAAAATGTTTACGAAGTTGCCGAACGCCTGCAGGATGTGGGGATCAAGGCACTTACTATACACGGCCGTACCCGCTCGCAGATGTATAAAGGCGAAGCCGATTGGTCGTTGATCAGAGATATCAAAAAAAATCCGCGGATAAAAATCCCCATTTTCGGCAATGGCGACATCGATTCGCCCGAAAAGGCCGCCGCGTGGCGTATGGAATATGAGGTTGACGGCATGATGATCGGTCGTGCCGCGATTGGTTATCCATGGATTTTTCGTGAAGTAAAGCATTATTTTAAAACCGGCGAATACCTGGATAAGCCAACAATTGCCGAGCGCGTTGCAGCCTGCCGGGCCCATTTATACAAATCAATAGAGTGGAAAGGCCCTAAAACGGGCATTTTCGAGATGCGCAGGCATTACTCTAACTACTTTAAAGGGATAGATCATTTCAAAGAGTTCAGGATGCGTTTTGTTACCGCCCCTGATCTTGAAGCAGTTGACCAGATTTTGGCCGAGATCGAAGAAAAATATGCCATCGAAATGGCTTAATATTTGCTCCCTTTCCATATATTTGAAATAAACGATACTTGTCACATGGTTACCACTATAACTGAGGGTGTTAAGGTTTCCATCGAAACCATATATCAGCCGGAGTATTCAAACCCGGCAAACGATCATTTTATGTTTGCCTACAAGGTAAGCATCGAAAACATGACCAACTACGCCATCAGGTTGATGAGCCGTCACTGGTATATATTTGACTCAAACGGTGCAAAGCGCGAAGTGGAAGGCGAAGGTGTAGTAGGCCAGCAGCCTGTTATTGAGCCAGGCCATACCCATGAGTATGTATCAGGCTGTAACCTTAAAACCGACATGGGCAACATGAAAGGCGAATACCACATGGTCCGGCTGTTGGATAACGCCAACTTCAATGTACAAATCCCGGAGTTTTATCTGATAGCGCCATACAGGCTGAATTGAGAGTCAAGACGGCAAGATTCAAGAAACAAGAAAGACAAATCAAAAATATAAAGAAAAGCCCTAACGGAATCACTCCGTTAGGGCTTTTCTTTATATATGGTTTTAAGATTGGGGCTATCGTTGTCTTTCCCTATGCGGTCTTTCTTCGCGCGGAGCCAAAGCTTGCCTGCGGGGAGCTCTGTTGCTATGCTGAGCGGCAGCCCTTGCGGCACCATTATTTACTGCCGCGACATTTGTCCTCCTGGCTGGAGAATGGCTGTTAGCGGAATTGTCGGCAGATGGTGCAGCATTACCAGCATGAGCCGGATTAGCTGCTGCATTTGCTCTTACTGAGGGTTGTGCCCTGCTTCCTTCCGGTGTAAAACGGCTTCCGTTGACCTTGTTCATGGCAGCGGTTGCCGGATGCCCGTTATTATTTTTCGCAAATTGGCTTGGGTCTTTTACCGCAACCTGCCGGTGGGTAATTTGATCAGCAGTAGGCTGTATGTGATTTTCCTTTTCGGCAGCCTGCTCTTGCGGCTGTGGTTTTGCGGTCACACCACCCGGTCCGTTAAAACTGTTATTATTAACGGTAACGTTGTTATTGATAACAGTTTTGTTGACATAGGTATTATGCACAACCGTGTTATTAACATTCACAACAGCGGTATTGTACTGAAATGAATTGCCGGCCCAGCGTCCGCCAACATAACCGGTTCCAACATAACCGTAGCCGTAGTTTACACCGCCGTAAAATCCGATGTGCGGGCCCCAGTAGCCTTCATGAAAAACGTATACTGCACCATCGTATCCCCAGTAACCAGGCGTCCACAAATAACCCACCCTGGGTGGACTCACCCACACTCCCGGAACCCAGTAATATCCGCCATCCTGGTCATAAGCCCAATAACCGGGTGTCCATAAATATCCATCAACAGGGCAGGGCGGCTGGGTATAGGTAGGCAATACAGGCGGTGCTATATTTACAGAAACACCTATACTGATTTGTGCATAGGCTTTAACGGATGCTGCTGACACTATCAAAAGCACCATAAATACACTTGCTATTTTTTTCATGATATATGATTTTACCCAAACCTACCCGTGTAACATGAACATTACATTAAGTTTCGGCCTGTTAAATGAACAGATCATGAAGATTAAAAGCCCCCCGGCCCCCTAAAGGGGGAGTGCAAGTGTCATTTTAAAACACAAAGGCCTGTTTCCGAATGAAACAGGCCTTTATAATTACAACAATCCTTCCCCCTTTAGGGGGTTAGGGGGTTAATTCCTCCTGTTAAATAAAAACGATGCATAGTAAACCAGCGTAGCCAGAGCGCTCAACGCGGCAACTACATAGGTCATGGCAGCCCACCAGAGGGCATCTTTTGCCATTTCATGTTCTTGTCCGGTTTGTACCACAGCATAATTGTTATCCAGCCACGCCAACGCCCGGCGACTTGCATCAAACTCAACCGGCAGGGTTATAAAGCTAAAAAATGTAACCAGTGCAAGCGCGGCAACACCAACTGCCAAAACATAAGGGCTACCTGAAAAGAATAACAGCATAATGCCGATGAACAAAGTCCACTGGGTAATAGTTGATGCCACGTTGATAACGGGCACCATAGCCGATCTGAAACTTAACCAGCCGTAAGCTTCGGCATGTTGCACAGCATGGCCGCATTCATGTGCGGCGACAGCGGCAGCGGCAATGCTGCGGCTGTAAAAAACATCGGTACTCAGGTTCACTGTTTTTGTTTCGGGGTTATAATGATCCGTAAGCTGTCCTTCAACACAAATTACCTGTACATCAAAGATACCATGGGCGCGCAGCATCTTCACGGCTACTTCCTGTCCCGATAAGCCAGACATTAAGCCAATTTCAGAATACTGCTTAATTTTACTCCTGAACCGCCATTGTACAATAAAGCTTACCAGGGCAACAATAATCATCAGGAACCAGGCCGAGTTCGGCGCGATGTATCCCATAATTAATGATATGTGATTCATATGATATTGATAAATATAAGTTAAAACTAAGTAGGTTGAAACCTTACAAACGTTACAGCGCTTGTTCAAAAACTATTCCGCTTTGAGCAAAAAGTTTAAAAGCATTAGGTTACCTCAAAGTTTTTGCTTCCCGAATAGCTATTTTTGAACATGTTGGAGCCATCATTTTCATACTGGGAGCGTACAGCCTTTACCGATAACGCCGATGTTATCATTATTGGCAGCGGACTTGTTGGCCTTAGCGCCGCCCTTCAGTTAAAAAAACAGCAACCAACCTTAAAAGTTTTAGTGTTGGAACGCGGCTTCTTACCATCGGGCGCCAGTACTAAAAACGCTGGTTTTGCCTGTTTTGGTACAGTTTCGGAGCAAATTGAAGCAATAAATCATTCATCAGAAACGGAGGCCATGCACCTGGTAGCTTACAAGTGGAAAGGACTGCAACGTTTAAGGGAAAATTTGGGTGATGCTAACATCGATTATTATCAATATGGCGGGCATGAACTGTTTATGGATCATGAGGAAAGCCACGCACGTGAGTGTATTGATCAAATAGATCACCTTAACAAATTATTAAAACATGCTATAGGCCATGCTGACATTTATTCAGTAGCCGATGAAAAAATTGCAGGTTTTGGCTTCAATAAAGTGAAGCATATCATATACAACCCTTTTGAAGGACAGATTCACACCGGCAAAATGATGCGTGCTCTATTATATAAAGCATACCAACTCGGCGTATTGGTACTTAATAATTGTGGCATTTCCGTTATCGGGCAGGAAGATCAGCACATCAGGCTAAGTACCTCGCAAGGTATTTTTAAAGCGGGCAAAGTGATCCTGGCTACAAATGCTTTTGCAAGCCAGCTATATCCTCAGCTTGATGTAGTACCCGGCCGCGGACAGGTAATGGTTACCAAGCCGGTTTCCGGTTTAAAACTTAAAGGCACTTATCATTTTAACCAGGGTTATTACTACTTCCGCAATATTGATGGGCGGGTGTTGTTTGGCGGCGGCCGCAACCTCAATTATAAAGCTGAAGAAACCTGGAATTTTGGCCATACCGATGAAGTTAAACAGCAGTTGATAAACTATCTGAACCAGGTGATCCTCCCCGGCCAAAATGTAGAGATTGATTATTGGTGGAGCGGCATCATGGGTTTCGGGCAGGAGATCAGCCCGATAGTAAAACAAGTGCAGCCTGATATTTTCTGTGCTGTGAGATGCAATGGCATGGGCGTGGCCATGGGGAGTTTGGTGGGCGAGGAAGTGGCAGAGTTGTTACTTAATTCGTAAGTAATTGATTTTCAAGAACCCGGTAAATTACTCGCCGATTTTGTCTGAACTCGAATTTATGAAATTAAAAGAATTCATCGAATTTGCTTAGCATTCTGTTAATTGATCAAATTCCATCAATTCGAGTTCAGACGACAGCAACACAGGTAAGAATAACCTGTTATTAGCTAAATAGATAAGCGCCTGGCACTACTGCAAATCTTTTTTGAAATTTTTTTTAATCCCTGTTGAATATTTGATTTAAAAGTCTGATATTTGCAAACTCTTTTTGGATAAAGGGTTGATAATTAAAAATATTTGTCATGTCAAGAATTTGTGATCTAACAGGAAAAGGATCTATCGTAGGTAACAACGTTTCAAACTCAAACGTTAAAACAAAACGCAGGTTTCATCCTAACTTGAAACTTAAAAAGTTTTATATTCCTGAAGAAGATAAATGGATTACCTTAAAGGTATCTACTTCTGCTGTAAAAACTATCAGCAAAAACGGTATTACCGCCTGCATCAATAAATTTGTTAAAAAAGGCTACATTTAGTAGTTGACTTTCAAGTTTAGCAGTATAATAAATTGAAAAATTACGTAAGCCGTGAGGTGACACGTACAACATAAAAAGAAAATGGCAAAAAAAGGCAACAGGGTTCAGGTGATTTTAGAGTGCACCGAACACAAAACAAGCGGTATGCCAGGCATGTCTCGCTATATCACCACTAAGAACAAAAAAAATACAACTGAAAGATTAGAGTTGAAAAAATTCAACCCTGTTTTGAGGAAAGTAACCGTTCACAAAGAGATTAAATAATTAGTTGACCGGATTGATTGGCTCATTAAGTTTTATCTTGATATAGCCAACTCAATAATTCACTAAATCAATAATTAAACAACATGGCAAAGAAAGTAGTTGCAACGCTGAAAGTAGCAGGTAAAGGCAAAGAATATTCAAAAGTGATCACCATGAATAAATCACCTAAAACTGGTGCTTATTCATTCAAAGAGCAAATTGTCCCTAACGATTTAGTTAAGGATGCAATTGCAGGTAAAACTATATAATCACTCTTTGATTAAAATATTGAAGCCGTCTTGTTTTAACGAGAGGGCTTTTTTTGTTGAATGAAATTAGATGTGCAAATTTCAGGTGTGCAAATGCGCAGATGAAGAAAGGTGATTTGATATGGCAACATATTTGAATACTGAAATTAGTACATTGAACAAACAATCTGCACATCTGAAATTAGCACATTTGCATATCAACGAACATGGGATTATTTGATTTTTTTAAGAAAAAGGAAAACACGCAGCAGGAACAGCAGGCGCTTGATACCGGTTTGGAAAAAACCAAGGATAACTTTTTTTCAAAGATCACCAAAGCCATCGCCGGTAAATCAACCGTTGATGATGATGTGCTGGATGAGCTGGAAGAGATCCTGGTTACATCCGACGTTGGCGTAAGCACCACGCTCAAGATCATTGACAGGATCCAGGCCCGTGTTGCCCGGGATAAATATGTAAGCACCAACGAGCTGAACACCCTGTTAAAAGATGAAATTCAACAACTGCTTGCCGAAAACAACAGTAACGACTTCCGCAATTTTGAATATGGCGATCATAAGCCATACGTAATTATGGTAGTTGGCGTTAACGGCGTAGGTAAAACCACCACCATAGGCAAGCTGGCCCATAAGCTTAAGCAGGCTGGCAACCAGGTTGTTTTAGGCGCTGCCGATACCTTTCGTGCAGCCGCGGTTGACCAGATTAAACTTTGGGGTGAACGTGTTGGTGTAAAAGTTGTTGCTCAGGCTATGGGTTCCGATCCTGCTTCAGTTGCTTATGATACCCTTCGTTCGGCTGTGGCCAATGGCGATGATGTAGCTATTATAGATACTGCCGGCCGTTTGCATAATAAAGTTGGTTTGATGAACGAGCTAACCAAAATCAAGAACGTGATGCAAAAGGTGATCCCCGGTGCTCCGCATGAGATACTGCTGGTACTGGACGCCTCAACCGGGCAAAACGCCATTGAGCAATGCAAGCAGTTTACCGAAGCTACCAATGTAAACGCCCTGGCGCTAACCAAATTGGATGGTACAGCTAAAGGTGGTGTGGTTATAGGAATATCAGATCAGTTTAAGATTCCGGTTAAATATATAGGTGTTGGCGAGGGAATGGATCACCTGCAGCTGTTTGACAGGCAGGCGTTTGTTGACAGCTTGTTTAAAGCTTGATTTTTTGATTTCAGTGATTTTTTTGATTTCACCGATTACCCATGGCAAGTTATGAAAACGATTCATTAACAGAGAGAATAATAGGCTGTTGCTTTGAAGTTCATAAACATTTAGGGCCAGGGTTTATCGAAAAAGTATACTCAAAAGCTTTACAACATCAGTTACAAATAGAAGGTTTAGCTTTCGAAACAGAAAAGAAATTCGAATTATATTTTAAGGAAAAGTGTGTTGGAGAATTTAGATGTGATTTTTTTATTGAAGGCAAAGTTATTGTTGAACTAAAAGCAGTGACCGGCCCTTTTTTACCGATAATTTTCCAAAAGCAACTCTTATCCTATTTAAAAGCAAGTAAAATCAAGACAGGCTTATTGATTAACTTTGGCAATGTAAGTTGTTCAATTAAAAGACTGTCTGTATAAATGGAATCAGTGAAATCAAAAAAATCACTGAAATCAATTGGAAATAATGAAGACAAAAGAAATTTCCCGTCCATCTGTTAAGCAGGCCAAACCCCGTGTAAACGTGGTTACGTTAGGCTGTTCAAAAAATATTTACGATTCGGAAATATTGATGGGCCAACTGAAGGGCAACCAGTTTGATGTGGTGCATGAGGCCGAGAAGGTAGGCAAAAATGATATTATAGTAATTAATACCTGTGGCTTTATTGATAATGCCAAGCAGGAATCGATAGATACTATTCTGCAATACAGCGAACTTAAGGAGCAGGGCAAAGTAGGTAAGGTAATTGTTACCGGCTGCCTGAGCGAGCGTTACAAGCCTGAGCTTGAAGCCGAGATCACCAACGTTGATGCCTATTTCGGTACCAATGATCTGCAAAACCTGCTGGCTTCTGTAGGTGCAAATTACAAGCACGAACTTATTGGCGAGCGTTTATTAACAACGCCATCGCATTTTGCTTATTTTAAAATTGCTGAGGGCTGTAACCGTCCGTGCTCGTTTTGTGCCATCCCTTTAATGAGGGGTAAACACCTGAGTTCGCCGATTGAACAATTGGTTGAGGATGCAAAAAAACTCGCTAAAAACGGAACAAAAGAATTGATCCTGATTGCACAGGATTTAACCTATTACGGTCTCGACCTTTACGGCAAACGCAATCTGGATGAGCTGCTTCGCCGTTTATCTGATGTGAACGGTATCGAATGGATCAGGTTGCAATATGCTTATCCTTCAGGTTTCCCGATGGAGATCCTGGATGTGATGAACGAGCGCGAAAACATCTGTAAATACCTTGACATGCCTTTGCAACACATCACCGATAACATGCTGAAATCGATGCGCCGTGGTATTACCAAGCAAAAAACCATTGATATTGTGAACGAGATCCGCGATCGTGTACCGGGCATTGCTATGCGTACTACGTTAATCACCGGTTACCCGGGCGAAACCCAGCAGGATTTTGAAGAGATGGCACAATGGGTTGAGGATACCAAGTTCGACCGTTTGGGCTGTTTCACCTATTCGCACGAGGAAAAGACCCACGCTCATACTTTGGTTGATGATGTACCTGAAGAAGTAAAACAGGAGCGTGCCGATGCCATTATGGAAATCCAGCAGGGCATTTCTTTTGATAAAAACCAGGAAAAGATCGGCAATACCTATAAAGTGCTGATTGACAAAAAGGATGGCGGCTATTTTGTTGGCCGTACAGAATTTGATTCGCCCGAGGTTGATAACGAAGTTTTGATTGATGCAAGCATTGATTATGCTACCGTTGGCAGCTTTGTTAACGTAAAGATAGACAGTGCAGAAGACTTTGACCTTTATGGACAAATTGTAAAATAATGTTAATTTGCGGTCGGCTGTAAAGCGATTTGCGATTTATAATCTAATTTCGACATCAGCATTTAATTTTATTTGCTGATGTTTTGTTTTAGGGGAAATCTGAACTGAGCATCCAAAACCCGAAATCAACAATGGACGCATCCTGTATAAGTTATAAAGACACCGGTTTTTTTTCAAGCACAGTTGCCGAATATATCGACAATAAACCCGAACTACGCCCTTTTTATGGTTACCGTCCGGATATGGCCGGTTTTGCCGAATTTCTGAAAAACAAAAAGGTAGTTGCTGACCGCGAAGTGCTGGTACGTGTTTTAACTAAGCAATATGAGTGTTTAAGCAAAGAGCCGGGTAAATTATGTACTTATTCAACTGCCCTTACAGCCCAAAACCTGGAGCTGTTAAAGCAGGATAATACCTTTACCATTACAACCGGCCACCAGCTTAATATCTTCGCCGGGCCTTTATATTTCCTTTATAAAATTGCAACGGCTATCAAACTGGCTCGGCAATTGAAAACCGCCCATCCCGATAAAAATTTTGTGCCTGTTTACTGGATGGCCAGCGAAGACCACGACTTTGCCGAGATCAACTATACCAACATTGGCGGTAAAAAAGTACATTGGTGGTATGAAGCCTCGGGGGCAACCGGCCGTATCGACCCGGTGAGCATGCGCCAGGCACTTAACCAGTACAAAGGCGTTTTAGGTATGGAAGGCCATGCAACCGAGCTGGCCGAAATTGTTGAAACCGCCTATACCAAATTTGATAAGCTTGCCGACGCTACAAGATATCTTGTTAACTCACTTTTTGGGCAGTACGGTTTGGTGATCATCGATGCCGATGACCATGAGTTTAAAAAAGAGTTCGCGCCTTTTATGGAGCAGGACATCATCGGTCAGCATAGTTTTAAAAACATTACCGAAACTAACCAAAAGCTGCATGAGCTTGGTGTACACATCCAGGTTAACCCACGCGAGATCAATTTCTTTTACCTGAAAGATCAGCTTCGCGAGCGGATAGTTTTCGAGAATGACAGCTATCATGTGCTCAATGCCGAAATCAGGTTTACTGAAGCTGAGCTGAAAAAGGAGATCGCCGAATATCCCGAACGCTTTAGCCCTAATGTGGTGATGCGCCCGCTGTACCAGGAATGTATTTTACCAAACATTGCCTACATCGGTGGTGGTGCAGAGGTAGTTTACTGGCTCGAGTTGAAATCCAATTTTGATCATTACAAAATTGATTTCCCTATCCTCATCCTTCGCAACTCGGCTTTGGTAATCAAGAAAGAACAAGCTGCCAAGATATCACGTATGGATCTGGATGCACTTGCCTTGTTTAAACAAAGCGATGCCCTGCAAACCTATTGGATCAAAAAGCACAGCGGCCATAACCTGAGCATTGCCGAAGAATGGCGCGAAATGGAAAACCTTTTTGAGAAAATAAAACTCCGCGCATACAAGATCGACCCTACGCTTTCACCATCAGCTGCGGCTGTACAGGCCCGCCTTAAAAAGGCAATGGATAACCTTGAAAAGAAGCTGATCCGTGCCGAAAAAAGAAATTACAGTGTACGGTTGGAGCAGCTAACCGCTGTCAAAGCCGAGCTCTTCCCTAAAGACAGCCTGCAGGAGCGTTCTGAAAACTTCGGCCTCATGTATGTAAAATGGGGGCAAACTTTTATTGATGAGCTTATCCGCCTGTTTGAACCGCTTGATTTTAAGTTTACGGTATTAACGGAAAAATGACAGCAGGAAGCAAAAGTTATCCCAGCACCGGCAATTACGAAAAACTTGCGCCAGATGGGGTGGTGGGGAAGACGCAATTATGCGTCTTTATGAGGCCTACCTTACATTTACCGCTCTCGGAAACTTCAATATCAAGCCGGGGTCAGGTATATTCTTCCGCCAGATCTCTTTTTCCGAAAACTTAGCTACGCCGGGATAATCGCCTTGTTTACCTTCCATATCAAACATCAGCTGGAAATGCAAATGCGGTGGCCAATGGCCGTTTTCATCGGCATTGCCAATGGTTGCTATTTGGCTGTTTTTAGACACAGGCACCCCTTTAGAAAGCCCGTTCAGGCTTTTACGGCTTAAATGCCCGTACAGGCTATAAAGTGTTAAGCCATCAAGGTCGTGTTGTAAAATAATGGTTGGGCCGTAATCACCAATGGTATTATTATCCTGGTAACTGTGTACCATGCCATCAAGCGGGGCATATACCGGCGTTCCGGCGTCGCTCCAGATATCGACACCCAAATGCAGGCGCCGGGGCTCATCATCTGTGTCAAAATGACTGCTAAAGGCATAAATGGTACGGTGTTCCATATACCCGCCAATACCGTAACGGCAATGGTTGTCATGCAGCTTTTCGTTTACTAACTGGCTAAACATCCACGGCTTGTTAATAACCTCAGCCGTCAATTCCTTATTGGCGGCGGTAAGGTCAAAATGGTAAAGGCGGTCATGATCTGCATCAAAATCAACCACTTTGCCAATGGCTTCGGGATGATTGTTAACGTAATTAGCAAACAGCGTGTGCCGGTCCATCAGTGACTATTAGTTTTCTTCGGTATCGGGCTGGCGTTCCTCTTTACTGATCTTATCAAAGATCTTGTCCATACGCTCAACGTATTCGCTGGTGTCATCAACAAAAAACTCAAGCTGCGGAATGATCCTTACCTGGTCTTTGATGCGGGCGCCCAGTTTGTACCTGATTTCCGAAGCGTGCGATTTGATGGTATGCAAAGCGGTTTGCACATTGGGATTGCCCAAAAAGCTTAAAAATATACGGGCTATGGCCAAATCGGGCGTTACGCGTACCTTGGTTATGGTTACCAGTGTATTAGGCAAATAATTCATGCCTTCGCGCTGAAAAATAGCTGCAAGGTCTTCCTGTATTACTCCGGCAAATTTTTGCTGACGTTTTGATTCCATGGGTTGTTAGTTACGCCGATAAGGCAGATGAGTGTTTAATGCTTAATGCAAAAGCCTAAGTTATTGTTTTAGGCTTTTATTAACAATGGCGGCAGGGGGTTAATTACATACGTCCTGCGGGATCTCTTTGGTTATTTTTACTACTTTTTTTACAACGAGTGTACTGTCATATTCAGACCCGCGACCAACATCGCCCGATTTTGATTTGATGCCCTCAACCTCAACGTAAACCGGTTCGTAGGGTTTTTCGAAATTGAGCTGCGAATACTGAAGCTCCAGTTGGGCCGAACTGTCAACAGCCCAAAACTCCTGGCCGCTATCGCAATCTTTAAATGATTTAATTTCAGGACCTGCACTATACAAGCCTTTATAAAGCGTAACCCCGTCTTTTTTATGGGCATCATTATTACATGCGTAAACAGCAATAACAACAAGCAGCAGAACAAAAACTTTGATATACCTCATACCCATTTAACAAATTTACAAATCCTGTTTGATTTCATCCAATCCTTTAATACTTAAACGGGCGCTGATGCCGGCAGCTATTACCGAAATGCCGCCAACGGTTAGCAGCACCAGGCCAAAATCCTTAATTTTAAGGTCGATAGGATACGAGTCTAACACCGACATTTTGGCCCCCATTTTTATCCATCCGTAATGCTGCTGCAACAGGCAAAAAATGGTGCCCAGCGTTATGCCGATAATACAGCCAATAGCGGTGATCATCATTCCCTCAAAAAAGAAAATCCCCTGGATCATATTTTTATTGGCGCCCAGTCCGCTTAAAATGGCAATGTCCTTGCGCTTATCAATAACCAGCATGGTTAACGAGCCAATGATATTAAATATTGCGATGATAAGCACAAAGGTAAGGATCATGTAAACCGCCCAGCTTTCGTAATTAAGGGTTTTGTAAAGTTCGCTGTTTTGTTCCTTGCGGTTTTTTACGGTAAAGTCTTTCCCTATTTTATCCTGGATGTCTTTTTGCATGGCATCGATATTGGTGCCGCGCTTAAAATTAAGCTGTAGTGAAGAAACATTTACCGGCTGGTCAAGCAGGTCGCGGGCAAACTCTATGGGGGTTATGGCTATATCATCAAACTCCTGTTGTGTGTCGAATACGCCCGATGGGTTAATGCTGCGTACAACAAATTCATTTAAAGGATTAGCCGAGTTTTCCGCATCGCGCCGCGGCGAATAGATCTGCATGGACGAAAGCTCGTCATGAACATTAATACTTAAGCTCCCCTGTATGGTAGCGCCAATAACGGCAAAATTTTGATCGCCGCTTTTAAGCGTGAATGAGCCGCTGGCTATGGTACTGTCGAGCTGGTTGTTTTTCAAAAAATCATCGCTCACGCCCATTACGGTACCTAAAAATGGTTTATCGCCATATTTGATCAGGGCTTTTTCCTGCAATACTTCGGTAAATGAAAATACGCGCGCATCTTTATGCAAAGAGGCGAAATAAGATGTATTGGGATTGAAGGTTTTGCCAACCTTGGCTTCTATCTTTATTTCGGGCGTAAAATTACTGTATTGCGAAAGGATAAATTTTTCAAAACCATTGAACACCGAAAGAATGATAAGCAAAGCCGCGCTGCCAATGAGCACCCCCAACATGGATATACCCGAAATAATGTTGATAGCATGCATTTTTTTGCCCGAGAACAGGTAACGCTTTGCTATGTAAATGGAGGTGTTCAATTGTGTGGGAATTATGCGTTCAGGTTTTGCTTATGCTCAGTAAAACGTTGCTATGATGTTAACTAAGTTAAAAACGGATTGTTTTGTTTTTCGTAGCCGATGGTTGTTTCGGGACCGTGGCCAGGATAAACGGTAACATCATCAGGCAGGGTAAACAGTTTGGTTTCGATGTTATCAATCAGTTGGGTGAAGTTACCTCCCGGCAAATCCGTGCGACCGATGCTTTGCCTGAACAGGACATCGCCCCCTATCAATATCTTAGCCTCTTTATCATAAAAACACAAGTGAGCGGGTGAATGGCCGGGTGCGAATATCAGATGCAGCGTAGTATTGCCAAAGTGAACACTGCCGGTTTCAGGCAAAAATTCATCTGGCATAGGCGATACATCGTAACGGAAGCCCATAGATGGTGCATAAGCTACTACGGCTGCCAATACTTCCGACTCGCCAACGTGGAAACGGGGCTTAAGGCCATACTGGTCGAACACAAATTTATTGCCCAGCACATGATCGATATGGCAATGGGTGTTGAGCAGCATAACAGGCTTCAGGTTATTGTTTTTGATAAAGCTAACAACAGTGTTTTGCTCGGGCGCGGTATACATGCCCGGGTCAATGATCACACATTCGCCGGTTTCATCATACAAAACATAAGTATTTTCCTGGTAAGGGTTATTTACAAATGATATAACTTTTGCCATGCGGTAAAAGTACGGAATAAATTGATTGGGATAAGTACGATCCGTAGAAGCGAATCATATACGCAAATACCGACGGTTACAAATTAAAACTACACCCTAAAACTTCAGAGGTGATTTTGCCGGTTAGTTCATATACCAGTTCGTATTGGTGCGCTTCATTATAAGCGAACATGACCACCTTTTTATCTTCAGGATCAATAATGAAATATTCCTTTACCCCCACTTTTTCGTACAGGTTTTTCTTTTTTAAAGTGTCATGAATACGATTACCGGATAGTATTTCAAAAACAACATCAGGTGCACCATGAATGCCATCCTTTTGGATAATTGACTTATTTTCATTCAGGATCACCAGTACATCCGGCTGTAAAACGGATTGTTCTTGTTCGAAATAAACATCAGCAGGAGCATGCAGTATTACGCCCTTACCTGTTTCTTCCAAAAAATTATAAAGCAGGGCCGAAAGTTTTACGGAAATGAATTGATGGTCGGTGTTGGGTGCCGGGGTCATGATGAGTTGGTTGTACAACACTTCGCATCTGGTACCCTCGGGCAGCCTCCGGTATATATCGACAGCAGTTGCAGGGATGGTAGGACTCATGTTGTAAATACTTTTATGCTAATTTAGTTAAAACGGCTTAAATAAAAAAGTATGCTACGCCGCCGTTGCCCCTTCAATCAACTCCACCTCCGCTACCGGGCTAAACAGATAGATACGCTTAGTAGCTACTTCGGTACATTTAAAGCGCTTACGCAGCTTTTCGTCTTTGCGGAACACTCTACCGTCCTTTAGCTTAAACAATGCCTTAAGCGGGATCTTTTCTACCGTTAAAATTGCTTCGGATGTTTTGGGGGGATCATATTTGCGCAGCGAGCGGTACAGGTTCAAATCTGAGCAGCTTGACGCCGCCGGGTTATCCAGGTAGTTTACAATAGCCTTTTTAACATCTGCCGGGAAAATCTCTTTTTCAAAAAATGGCTGCATCATTTTTTTGAAATTGTTTTTCCATTCTGTTCCGTGAGGTTTGGCTTTTTGCTTATGCTCGTTCCAGGTATGCAGGTGTGCAAACTCATGCACTGTAGTTACCAGGAAAGCATAGGGGTTAAGGTCGTAATTAACCGAGATACGGTGACCTTTGCCGCCATAAGGTGAGCGGTAATCGCCAAATTTACTGTTACGGTTGCGCGAAATTTTAAATTCACATTTGAAGTAGTCAATCCACCGGGCAATGAGCGGGGCCGCTTCTGCCGGTAGATATTTCTCTAAAACTTTTACTTTATCCAATTTTTACCTCAATACAAATGTAAGAATTTGTGGTTGATAGTCCATAAACCATAGTCGATGGTTTGTAAAACTTTGATTTACTCTCTAAGCTTCTGCTGACGGTTATTTGCTCTAAAGTATAAGTCTGCCGGGATGGGCAAACCTCTACATCCAATCTCATCCTAAATTTAAAGGGTGTAAATTTTATCTTTCCCCTTCCTTTTTCTTCACCTCCCTGGTCATCTTCAAAGTCAACAACAACAACAACCCTAACGAAACAATAATAGCAACCCAAATCAGTACAGTGTAATCTTTCCCGGCAGGTTTTGCTGCCACTGCATAGCCGGTATTTTTAACAACAGCCTCATGTTTAATAACCGGGGTGTTCCCTCCAATACTATCAGCAAAAAACTTAAGATCATATTCCGGGACCTGAGCCGAGGGGTCACCGACCAGGAACCGGTAGCTTTGCTTAGTTTCAAGGTAGCTGATCAAATATTCGTCGGATTGAAACGCTTTGATCTCGCCGATGCTCAGCGGTTGGTTATCGCCATTGCTTATTTCTATTAACAGGTGATTGGTTTTTGCAGCAATTAACAGATCAGGCGTTTTATCTGATGACAGCTCGGCTTCGCTCAAGAGCTCCCTGCCATTGTTTACAAACTGGTAAACGGTAACACTCCGTTTATAATACCTCGGCGCGCTGATATTGAGGTGCAACTTATTTACCTGGTAATTATCGTTCAGCTTAATGTCGATAAAGGTAGTTTTATTACTATCGGTACGGGTGATATTTAAAGGCGCAACAGGCGTGTAACTTTGAACTGTTGATGCGTACTCTGTATAAATGCCGGCCTCCAAAAACTTAACCGGGTTTTTGTTTTTATCGTTTACCTGGATTTTTAAATAGCGATAATTACTCGCCGGAAACGATAACGATTGCAGGTAGGTGCCTTCACTGTTTTGTACAGCTTCCTGCAAGGGGATCTCTTCCTGGATGGCAAACCACTGTTTCAGATCATCGCTGCCCAGCAGGTTCACTTTACGTTTTACGGCTGTGTTTTGCAGCCTGATCCAAAGGCGGTCGAGTACCAGTCCGGTTTTATTTTCTATGATAAAAACAGTACTGGTATCGGTTTTTGGCGTGTTACTGATCTCCGGGAAAACAACAAAGCTTTGCTGGCTTCTTTGCGGCAGGCTGCCAGCCTGGATGTAAGGCACAAAGTCGCCTTTCGCGTCTGCAATGCGAATGTCCGACAGGTCGGGTTTGGCCTTTGCTACCAATTCCGGCTGTAAGCCAATGCGGTAAAAACCGGTGCTGTCAATCTTGTGCAGCGCGGCTTTATATTTAAAATTTTTTTGTGCCGATGCCGGTAATATAGCCCCGCAAAGCAGCAGTGTTAAAAGTATTAGCTTATTCATTTTTTTTAGCTTCATCATCGGCAATGGATCTTTTTGCTGTTCGCTGGTACATAAAGGCCACAATAAGCAATAGTACTCCCAAACAAAAGAAAGCAGCTATTTTACCCCAAACCGGGATGTTTTTAATATCGAACAAAAATAATTTTAATAGTGTGAGCGAGAACAGCGTTAGCGAAGCTACACGCATCACCCGCAGTTTGTACCTCATGCCCAGCCACATCAATGCGAAGGAAAGCAGTCCCCATAATACGGGTAAGCCGGTTTTTACGTATACGGTTTCTATTTGATCGATAGAATTAGCTTTACTAAAAAATAGCAGGTTGCTCATCAGGCTCACCTCAAAACTTAAAAACAATACAACGCCCGCGCTTAATACCCAGGTAAACGCTTTTTTCAGGCCTTCGTTCATATTTTGCTGACATAAGCGGATCACCCTGTAAAACAACAGACCGATAAATACAGCACCAATCCAATGTGCCATAAAATGACTGGTCGACGGCTTCTTAGTTTCGAGCATCAAATGTTGCAGGGAATAATATTGTGGTGTAAGTAACAGGTAAACAACCAGGCAGATGAACAGTATCACAAATTTTGTGTTGCTGCTAAAATTGATAACTTGTATTTTGGGCGATGACGTATAGTAGATAAATACAAACACAGGCGTATACACCATCGCATATAAAATATTAAGGTTGGTATCCGGGTAATGGTTCAGGAACTGGTGGTTGATCTCCAGCAGGCCGCTTAAATAAAGAAGCACAAGTGCGGCTACCCCAAAAAGCTGCTCAGTAAAAACATTGGTGTGCTCCACCTTGGTTGAGTCCTTTTTAACTAATACCGAAAGTAAAAATGAACTCACAGCAGCAAATAGCGTAGTGATGAAACCCTTATTTGCAATTATGGTTAAACTCAAACTGTAGTTACTATAAGTCTGGTACATGTCCATTAGCAAGCTTAGCAACATGGCTATCCATAAAAACACAGCTGTATATTTCATGAGCTGAATGCCAGAGCGCAGGTACAGCCAATAAAGCAACACCGTTTCTGAAGCCCAGAAAATGGTAATGTTATTGCCATGCAACTGAATAGGAGCAGCTAACGAAATAAACGTGAGCGTAATGCCGATAAGCAGGTACAAAATATTAGTATCCACCTTACGATTGCGGAACAGGACGTATGAAAGCACCAGGTTTACCACAGCCAGGCAAATACAAAACAAACCCCGGTATTGCTCAGCATGCATCATGGTTAACAGGTACAGGCCGGTAGCAAAATATAACCCGGTATTAAGAAGCAAAATGCTGAAATCGGACGCGATAAATTTTTTGTTTTCGCGTACGTTGTTGGCTATATTGATAACAAAGTAAAGCGCGTAAAAAATGCTGGCGTAAATAAAGCCGAAATGGTAGGTAGGAGGTTTAAGTGTATACAGCACCGTTGAAAAAACAATTACCGTAAAACCAAACGAAACAATGTTAAGCACCCTCCATGCTTTATAGTACGCAATGATGAGCAGCCCGGTATTTAATATCAGCAGATAAATAAACAGGCCGTTATAGTTGGTGCTTCCGTTGCTCACCATAAAAGGACTGGCAAAACCGCCAACCAAAGCAATTACGGCCAGTTCCTGCTTATCATATAATAAGGAGAGTACCACTGCAAAAATGGTGATCACAATTAAAATGATGAATGCTGTTGTTTGGCTATTAAACAAGTTAAACTGTTGATAGGCCAGCGTTATGGTAAAATAAAACACAGCCAGACCACCGCCCACCAATACTGAGCTGAACGCTTTATAACTGTTGCGGAGTGCGTGTGCAACACCAATCAAAATACCGCCGCAAACAATACCTATGCCCACGCGGCCTACTAAGCCTATCCAATCGTTATCGATAGCATATTTTACAAAGAAGCCAATGGCCAGCACCAGGATGGCTATGCCTATTTTATTGATGAGATTTTCGCCAATGAATTTTTCCAGGTCGGGATGGCGCTCAAAGAAAGACGGCCTGGGCTGCAAAGGTTTCGCGGGCCTAAAATCGCGTGTTTTTATAGGGCGATTGATAATCGACTGGCTGTCTTCAATAACTTCGGGCTGCCGTTCAATTTTTGGAGGTGTAATAGGTTCTGGTTTTATCTCTGCCTCAACAGGAGCTTTCGGTTTTTCAACAGGATGTTCTGGTATAAAAGGTGCAGGTGGCGGAGCTATGATTGCAGGTGCCCGTTCTTCTGCTTTTTTGACATCTTCAGCACCCGGCCGGGTTATCTTAAGCTGTTCAATAATACCTTTTAGTTCGAATATTCTAAATTCAAGTTCTTTGATCTTATTGTTTAAACTGCCCTTGTGGTTCAGCATCATGATAATGACAACCACTAATAAAAAGACGGCTAATACATCCATAGTTTTAGGTTTGTAAAAAATAAAGATAACGGAATTATGAAACAATCCACTATCGGGATAGATAACGGCAGGGGATATGGCCCTTAAAATGATCAGACTTGTGAATAAATTGGGGCGAAAAATTCTTACACGAATTGATTTTCAAATCGGCCACAATTAATCGAATTACACGAATTTAAAATCGACATCAATAAAAAATTCGTGTAATTCGATTAATTCGAAAAAATTTGTGTGAAAATTTCTACCTGTTTCTTCAAGAACCGAAAATTGATCAGGTGTACAAAAATCCCGCTTTAATTGTAATTTAGCTGTGCAGGCAATTGCCAATCACCTATAAACCACGCTACTTCATGAGGCTTTTCTTAAAACGCAGCTTTTTTGCAGTCTTTCTGTTTATTACAGCATCAGCTTATGCGCAAACCATCAGTCCGGCGCTTTTAAAACATCAGTGGAAAGCCTCCTGGATCACCGTTCCGCAGGAATCTTTAAAGGAATACGGGGTTTATTATTTCAGGAAAAACATTGACCTTGCCGCTAAACCTTCATCCTTTATTGTTCATGTATCTGCCGATAACCGGTATAAGCTTTATGTTAACCAAACCTTGGTTTCATTAGGCCCTGCACGCGGAGATACTTATTACTGGAATTATGAAACGGTTGATCTGGCACCATATCTTCAACCGGGCAAAAATATCATCGCTGCTGTGGTTTGGAACGATGGCGATTATCGCCCCGAAGCGCAGATCTCGCTGCAAACAGGTTTCATTATGCAGGGCGATACGCCAAATGAAGAAATAATCAATACCAATAAAACCTGGAAATGTATCCGTGATAAATCATTTAAGCCTATCACCGGTATAGGCTGGCATCCCTATTATGTTGCCGGGCCGGGCGAGCGGATAGATTTAAACCTCTCTATAAAAGATTGGAACACGACCGGGCTTGATGACAGTAGCTGGAAAAATGCTATCCGTATTGACAACGGAAATCCCAAAGGCGTAACCAATGCCTTTGGCTGGATGCTGGTTCCATCGTCAATACCCGCCATGGAAATGACCTTGCAAAGGATCCCGGTTTTACGGAAGGCGGATGGGGTAACTGTTTCATCTACATTCCCGGCAACAAAAACAGCGGGTATTATCCCGGCTAATACGTCGGCTACTTTATTGCTCGATCAAACCTATTTAACTAACGCGTTTTTAACCCTCAATTTCAGCAAGGGCAAAAACGCCGGTATTGGCATTACTTATACCGAATCGCTTTTTAAAAGTTTAAGTGGCCCGGAAGGCCCGGTTAAAGGTAACCGGAATGATGTGGATGGAAAGATCTTTGTTGGCAGGCGCGACAGCATAGTTGCTGACGGCGCCTCCGGCAATTCATTTACTACCTTAACATGGCGCACTTTCAGGTATATCGAAGTAAAAATAACCACCAAAGATGAGCCATTGGTTATTGACGATATCTATGGAACATTCACCGGGTATCCATTTAAAATGAATGCTAAACTGGAAACTTCCAACCCCGAAATGCAGCAGATGCTGGATATTGGCTGGCGCACCGCCCGCCTTTGCGCTGGTGAAACCTATACCGACTGTCCATACTACGAACAGCTGCAATACGTTGGCGATACCCGCATCCAGGCGCTGGTATCTTTTTATAATAGCGGCGATGACCGCCTGGTGCGCAACGCCATCAACCAGATGGATCATTCCCGTCTGGCCGAGGGCATCACACTGAGCCGCCACCCCTCATTCTCGCCCCAAATTATTTCCACCTTTTCGCTCTGGTATATCGGCATGCTGCATGATTACTGGATGTACCGGCCCGATAGTTTATTTATTAAAGACAAGCTGCCCGGCATGCGCGATGTGCTCAATTTTTTCAGCAAGTATCAGCAAGCCGATGGCTCCTTAAAAGATACCCCGTACTGGACATTTGTTGACTGGGTTAATGACAAAGGCTGGGATTTTGGCCAGGCCCCTAAAAGCGCCAAAGGCACTTCGGCTATATTAGATCTGCAGTTGATGTGGGCCTATCGGCAGGCCGCCGAAATAGAAGCAAAAATGGGAATGCCCGCGTTTGCTGAAATGTACAAGGCCAAAGCAGCGCAATTAAAAACCGCTATCCAAAGTAAATACTGGGATGCTGGCAAAAAACTTTATGCCGATACCGAGGACAAGCAATTATTTTCGCAGCATACCAATTCTATAGCAATATTAGCAGGTATGGTATCCAATGCCACAGCGCATAACATCAGCTTAAAATTATTGAATGACAGCACACTCACCAAATGCACTATCTACTTTAAATATTACCTGCACCAGGCCATGGTTAAAGGCGGTTTCGGCGATGATTATTTAAACTGGCTTAACATCTGGCGGGATAATATCAAAATGGGCTTAACCACCTGGGCCGAAATCTCCGACCTTGACCATAACCGCTCCGATTGTCACGCCTGGGGTGCAAGTCCGAATATTGAATTTTACCGTACTGTTTTAGGCGTGGATACGTACGCGCCGGGTTTCAGCAAAATAAAAATTGAGCCGCATTTGGGCCAGATCAGAAATATCAGCGGTGAAGTGCCTCACCCTAACGGAAAAGTTTATGCCAAATATGTGTTCGATAAAGGAAAATGGAGTATCAACATAGCGCTCCCCAAAAACACATCGGGCATTTTTGTGTGGAAAGGAAAAACTTTTACACTTAAAACAGGTAATAACAGTTTAAGCATTTGAAAAAAATAACCGGGGTATTTACATTTTACCTTAATTGCACTGATTTTGCCACGCATAAGTAAAATACTTTTAAATATTGACTCGTTAAATAAAAGCAACGCTAACTTTACCTTTGTTGCTTCAATGGGATAAATTGATTTTATCGCATTATTTAACAATTTGATATTATTAAAATGTGATATTTATGCGCTGGGAACTAAGGGGTTCACCAAATTGCTAACCAGCTAAATAAATTACGCTAAATGAAAAAAACACCATCCCAATTAAGGGTTCTCTCAATCGATATCGGTGGATCACACATTAAAGCCACTATCCTGAATAAAAAAGGGGATTTAAAAATGGAGTACGACAAGATACCTACTCCCGCTCCTGCAAATCCCGAAAACGTTATAAAAGCTATCAACACCCTTGTGAAGGATTTTCCGGCATATGATAAAATATCGGTTGGTTTTCCGGGCTATGTAAAAAATGGGGTTGTTAAAACCGCGCCTAACCTGGGCACCGATTATTGGGCTGATGTTGATTTAAGCAAAAAACTGGAAAAAGCATTAGGCAAACCAACACAGGTTGTAAACGATGCCGATATGCAGGGCCTTGGCGTTGTTGCCGGGAAAGGCCTTGAAATGGTGATAACCCTGGGCACAGGTTTTGGTACTGCTTTGTTAATGGATGGTCATTTATTGCCCCACTTTGAACTGGCGCACCTCCCGATAAAAGAAGGTATTACCTATGATAACTATATAGGCGAGAAGGCTTTGGAGAAAGAAGGCAAAGAGAAATGGAACAAACGAATGAAGAAGGTTTTCAAAATATTGAAAACTGTATTCAATTACGATACTTTATACATTGGCGGCGGCAATTCAGATGAGCTTACTTTTAAGCTTGATAAAAACATGAAAATAGTTACCAATGCCGATGGTATCAAAGGTGGCGCGAGGCTTTGGCTCAGCGAGGACGAAAGTAAAACCAAGCGCAAAATTGCAACACCTACCGAGTAAATTAAAAACTAACACTAACTACAATACCTGATAACAAAATGGAAAACCAACAAGACATAGAAAACTTGGCTATTGATACCGTAAGGGTATTGGCAGCCGATGCTGTGCAAAAAGCAAACTCAGGCCACCCTGGTACAGCTATGGCGCTGGCACCAATGGGCCACGTTTTATGGACAAAGTTTTTAAATTACAACCCTAAAAACCCTGATTGGGCAAACCGCGACAGGTTTATCCTTTCGGCGGGCCACGCTTGTATTTTACAGTACAACTTTTTGTATTTAATGGGCTATGATCTTTCGTTAGATGACATCAAACAATTTCGCCAGCTAAACAGCAAAACGGCCGGTCACCCCGAATATGGATTGGCTCCGGGCATTGAAGTAACTACCGGTCCGCTGGGGCAGGGTTTTGCCAATGCTGTGGGCTTTGCCATCGCGCAAAAACATTTGGCCGCACGTTACAATAAGCCAGGTTTCGAGCTATTCAATTACAATATTTACACCATCTGTAGCGATGGCGACTTGATGGAAGGTGTAACTTCCGAAGCGGCATCATTGGCTGGTCACCTGCAATTGGGTAACCTGATCTATTTATATGATGACAACCACATCTCTATTGAAGGCAGCACTGATATTGCTTTTAATGAAGATGTAAGCGCCCGTTTCCGCGCATACGGCTGGCACGTGCAGGACCTTACTGACGTAAACGATACCCACGCGCTTGAGCTGGCTTTGATCAATGCCAAAGCCGAAACTCAGAAACCGTCATTTATCCGCGTTCGCTCGCTGATTGCCTATGGTAGCCCTAATAAGTCGGGCACTGCAGGTTCACATGGTTCGCCGCTTGGCGCCGATGAAATTAAACTGGTAAAACAATTCTTCGGTTTCGATCCTGAAAAATCATTCAACGTACCCGACGAGGTGCTGGATTACTATCACAAAAAAGGTGCACGCGGCGCTGCAGTTGAAGAAAAATGGAACAAATTATTTGCAGATTATAAAGCAAAATTCCCTGAATTAGCAGCCGAATACGAAGCTGCCGCGAAAGGCGAACTACCTGCGGGCTGGAAAGATAAATTGCCGGTATTTAAAGGTTCAGATCCTAAAATGGCAACCCGCCAGGCTTCAGGCAAAGTATTAAACGCTATTGCGCCGGCATTGCCAAACCTTATTGGCGGTGCGGCCGACCTTGCCCCATCAACAGAAACCAACCTGAAAGAGTACGATTCGTTTACATCAGAAAACCGTGCAGGCCGCAACTTCCACTTCGGAATCCGTGAGCATGCCATGGGTTCGGCTTTAAATGGTATGGCTTTAACCAAAGGCTTATTGCCATTTGGTGCTACGTTCCTGATGTTCTCTGAGTATATGCGCCCGCCAATCCGTTTGGCAGCCATCATGAAAATAAACCCGATTTTTGTTTATACCCATGACAGTATCGGCTTGGGCGAGGATGGTACTACTCACCAGCCTATTGAGCAATTGGCTTCTTTACGTTCGATACCAAACTTAACCGTGATCCGTCCGGCTGATGCCAACGAAAGCGCGCATGCATGGCGTGTTGCCATCGAGAAAAAAGGCGGCCCAACTGTGCTGATCTTCACCCGTCAGGGCTTACCTATCCTTGATCAGGACAAATATGGCAAAGCCGAAAACCTGGAAAAAGGTGCTTACATCCTTTCAGAAGGCAGCAAAGGCCCTGATTTGATCCTGATCGCTACCGGATCTGAAGTCGCTTTAATTATGCAGGCACAGGAAAAACTGGAAGCTGAAGGCATTTCAACCCGCGTGGTAAGTATGCCGTCATGGGAGCTGTTTGAAAAACAGGATGAGGCTTACAAAGAGTCGGTATTCCCTAAAGCAAGCAAAAAACGTTTAGCAGTTGAAATGGCATCACCAATGGGCTGGCACAAATACATCACCGACGAAGGCGATATGCTGGGCATGACCACCTTTGGTGAATCGGCCCCTGCCGAAGACCTTTACAAACATTTCGGCTTTACTGTTGATAACGTTGTTAAAAAAGCAAAAGCTCTTTTATAGAGGCAAGAAATCAAGAGTCAGGAATCAAGATTTTCCTGGCTCTTGATTTAAAAAATATACAAGTAAGAATCAAACGGTAAGAAGATAAGTTTTTCTTCTTGTCTCTTGGTTCTTGACTTCTTGATTCTAATCAAAATGAACTGGAACAGCAACCTGATAAATAACCTGGAGTGGGCCGATAAGATTATCAATATCGAAGGCAAACAAAAGGTAGCTGCCGAAATAGCGGCAAAAGTTAAGGATGGCGATATTATAGGTGTTGGCTCGGGTTCAACATCATACCTGGCTTTGGTGGCCATTGCCCAAAGGGTAAAAGATGAAAAGCTGAATGTAAAGGCTATCCCTACTTCGGTAGAGCTTTCTATGTTTTGCGCCAAATTAGGTTTGCCTGTTACAACACTGTATGAATATAAACCCGATTGGCTTTTTGACGGAGCAGATGAGGTTGACCCCGACAAAAGCCTGATCAAAGGGCGCGGCGGGGCTATGTTTAAAGAGAAGTTGCTCATCAGCTCAAGTGAAGTAAGTTATATTATAGTTGATGAGTCGAAAATGGTTGATAAATTAGGCTCGAAATTTCCGGTACCTATCGAGGTTTTCCCGCAGGCATTGCCTTATGTGGAAAAGGAGCTGAAAAGTTTAGGGGCCATCGAAATAGCTATCCGTCCGGCAAAAGGTAAAGACGGCCCAATAATTTCAGAAAATGGCAACCTTGTATTGGATTGCAAATTCGATGAAATTGGTAAAAGTTTTGAAAGGGATATTAAATCGATAACAGGTGTAATTGAAAGCGGGCTTTTTATCGGCTTTGATGTAAATATTATCATGGCCTCGAACAGTTAGATTTAGCCTTAAGTCGACATCTTTAGTCCGAAATCTTAAAGAAAATGAGACTTTTGATTTGCTAATTCTAATTTAAGACTAAAAACCGGCATTTACTGGTAAAAACTGCAGACTTACCCCGGAAATGTTAACAAAGTATGATATAAATCTTACAATTACTGACATTCTTATTAAGAACTTTACATAATAGACCGATTTGGTAGCAATTTTTACTACCTTCATCGCGCTTTTAACAAAATAATTAACAAACACAAAAACAAACCCTATTATGGCAACTAATAACGTAGCGCAGATACATGGTTTTGGTCAGAGTATCTGGCTTGATTTTATTGACCGTGAGATCATTTCATCAGGAAAACTTAAACAATTAATTGACGTTGACGGCGTACGCGGCGTTACTTCAAACCCTGCAATTTTTGAAAAGGCTATCAGCAGCAGTTCTGATTACGATGCTGATATCGCTGCTCTTAAATCTGAAGGCGACAACGAAAAGCTATTTTTTGAAATAGCTGTTAAAGATATCCAGGCTGCTGCCGACCTGTTTAAAGGTATTTACGAAGAATCAAACAAAGTTGATGGTTACGTAAGCCTTGAAGTTTCTCCGTTCCTGGCTTTAGATACCGAAGGTACTGCTAAACAAGCAGAAGAACTTTGGAAAAAAGTTAACCGCGAAAACGTAATGATCAAAATCCCTGGTACTAAACCAGGTTTGGCTGCTATTCAGCAATCAATTGCAAAAGGTATCAACATCAATGTTACACTGCTGTTTGGTTTAGAGCGTTACGAAGAAGTAACTGAAGCTTACATTGCAGGCCTGGAAGAACATTTAGCTGCAGGTCATAAAATTGCCCACATCGCGTCAGTAGCCAGTTTCTTCCTGAGCCGTATTGATGTTATTGTAGACCCGATCATTGAAGCAAAAGGCGAAAAAGAGCTGTATGGTGAGGTCGCAATCGCATCAGCTAAAAAAGCATACGAAATTTATAAAAGGGTATTCAGCAGCGAAAGGTGGAAAAAACTTGCCGAGCAAGGCGCACAACCACAGCGTTTATTATGGGCAAGTACAGGCAGTAAAAACCCTGCTTTTAAAGATACCAAATATGTTGAGGCATTAATTGGCCCGGACACAGTTGATACCGTTCCTTTGGAAACTGTTGACGCTTTCCGTGATCATGGTGTTGCTGCAAACACGTTAGAAACCGGTTTAGATAAAGCTACCGAGATCTTAGCCAAACTACCTTCTTTAGGTATCGACCTTGCTGCTGTAACCCAGCAACTGGAAGACGAAGGTATCGAGAAATTCAACAAACCATTTGAAAAGTTGTTGAACGCTATCGAAACACAGAAAAATAAGTAATCAAGTTCGAAGTCTTAAGCCGAAAGTCCAAGTTCGAAGTCGGGATTATCTCTTTGACTTTGAACTTAGGACTTTAGACTAACGACTTTAATACAAAATACATCTATGGAAGTTGCTGATCTGAAGATCCTTTTTTTTGACGTGGGCGGCATTTTGCTGTCGAACGGATGGGGGCATGAGGCGCGCGAAGAAGCGGCCAAACGTTTTAACCTTGATTACGACGAAGTTAACGCGCTGCATAATTTCATTTTTAACGTATATGAAATTGGTAGCATCACGCTCGACGAATACCTTGATACGGTGATATTTAACCACCCGAGGGATTTTGTACGCGAAGATTTTAAGGATTTTATCTATTCTACATCTGTTGAATTGCCCATGCTGCAATTCCTGAAAGATTGGAAAAAAGATTGCGGCTTCCGCATTATATCAGTGAACAACGAGGGCAAGGAACTGAACGATTATAGGGTACGTAAGTTTAAGCTGCATGAATGTTTTGATGCCTTTGTATCATCATGCGAAGTGAAAATGCGTAAACCTGATCCGGGTATCTGGCAGTTAGCTATGGGTATAGCCCAGGTATCGCCTCAGCAATGCGTTTATTTCGACGACAGGAAAATGTTTGTCGATACCGCGCAAAAATTAGGTATCCGTTCTTTTCAGCACACCAGCCTCGAAAACACTAAGAAAATTTTAGAAACTCTTAAAAAAGAAAACCTCAAAACAACATGAGCGCAACAGAAAATAAATACGCCTTTGGTATGATAGGCCTGGGTGTTATGGGTCGCAGCCTGCTGCTGAACATGGCCGATCATGGCTTCGCGGTGGCCGGGCACGATAAAGATACCGGTAAAGTAGATTCATTGAACCAGGAAGCTGGTGACAGGGCCGCAAAGGGCTTTGCCGATGTTAAAGAATTTATACAGAGCCTTACCACACCAAGGGCTATCATGATGCTAGTGCCTGCCGGTAAAATTGTTGACGCTGTAATTGAGGAATTAACCCCCTTATTAGAAAAAGGCGATATCCTGATTGATGGCGGTAATTCGCACTTTACTGATACAAACCGTCGTGTTGAGGAACTGGAGGCTAAAGGCCTGCATTTCTTCGGTATGGGCGTATCGGGCGGTGAAGAGGGTGCCCGTCGTGGCCCAAGC
The DNA here is from genome assembly GCF_014643835.1 of Mucilaginibacter rubeus. GTDB lineage: Bacteria > Bacteroidota > Bacteroidia > Sphingobacteriales > Sphingobacteriaceae > Mucilaginibacter > Mucilaginibacter rubeus. Next base: position 188,088 of record NZ_BMKD01000005.1, read on the forward strand.
ATGATGCCGGGTGGCGATAAGGATGCTTATGCTGTCATGAAACCTATTTTTGAAGCAATTGCTGCTAAAGTTAACGGCGAACCTTGTGTTACTTACATTGGCCCTGGCGCATCAGGTCACTTTGTTAAAATGGTGCACAACGGTATCGAGTACGGTATCATGCAGGTAATTGCCGAAACTTATGAGATCCTGAAAAAAGGCTTAAAGTTAGGTAACGACGAAATTGGCGATTTATTCACCAAATGGAACGAAGGCCGTTTACAGTCATTCCTGTTAGATATCACCAAAGATATTTTCAAATACAAAGCACCTGGAACCGATCATTTATTGTTAGATGATATTAAAGACGAAGCGAAAGCTAAAGGTACAGGTAAATGGACGTCGCAGGTGGCTATGGATTTGGTAACCCCAATCCCAACCATCGATACATCTGTATCAATGCGCGACCTGTCTAAATACAAATCACTGCGTGAAAAAGCTTCAACACTTTATAATGATCCTATCGAGCTTAAAGGCGATAAAGAAGAGTTATTGGTTGCTTTAGAGCAGGCTTTCTACTTCACCAGCATCGTTACTTACGCACAAGGTATGCACCTGCTTACCAAAGCATCTGAAGAGTATAAATATGACCTTCATTTGGGCGAAATTGCCAAGATCTGGAGAGGCGGCTGTATCATCCGTTCAGAATTTTTGAATGACATATACAATGCTTACAATAAAGATCAGGCACTGCCTCACCTGTTGCTTGACAGTGATATACAGGCATTGGTTGCCGGTACTTTACCAGGCATCAGGAAAGTATTATCGGCTACTATTGCTGCTGGTGTTGCTGCTCCCGGTTATGCTTCAGCACTGAGCTATTTTGATGCTTTCCGCAGCGAAAGAATGCCTTCAAACCTTACCCAGGCCCAGCGTGATTATTTTGGCGCGCACACTTATGAGCTGATTGGTAAAGAAGGCACCTTCCATACACAATGGGCTCCGGCAAACGACTAATTGACGCTATTAATTAAAACAAAACAATGAGCACAACAGCTAAATCAGACCCTACCATATTTATCATTTTTGGTGGAACGGGAGATTTGAACTCCCGGAAAATTGCGCCGGCCCTATATAATCTATTTTTAGATGGATGGATGCCCAAACAATTTTCCATTATTGGTACCGGTCGTACCAAGCTAACCGACGAGCAGTTCAGAGAAAACCTATATAAAGATATCAACCAGTTTTCGCGCAGCGGTAAAACGGACGATAAACAATGGGCCGAATTTGTAAAAAACGTTTATTACCAGGTATCTGACGCTACTGATTTTGAAACATACAAAGAATTTGGCAAACGCATTGAGAAACACAACGCCGAGTGGAAAACTAAGGCAAACGTGTTGTTTTACCTTGCGGTAGCGCCTAATTTCTTCCCGATCATTGCCTCAAACATATCAAAAGCTAAATTGGCCGATGATAAAAAACGTGTAAGGATCATCATTGAGAAACCATTTGGACACGACCTGGAAACTGCAAAAGATCTGAACCAGTTATTGAAAAGCATTTTTGATGAATGCCAGATCTATCGTATCGATCATTACCTGGGTAAAGAAACTGTTCAAAATATCATGGCTTTCCGTTTTGCCAACTCCATTATGGAGCCGTTATGGAACCGTAACCATATTGAGCACGTACAAATTTCAGTTACCGAGCAATTGGGCGTTGAAGAACGCGGCGACTATTATGATGGCTCAGGTGCGATGAGGGATATGATCCAAAACCACCTGCTGCAATTGCTTTGCCACGTGGCTATGGAACCTCCTATCAGTTTTAGCGCCGACGAAGTACGCGACCGCAAAGTTGACGTATTGAAAGCAATGCGCAAGTTTACCGCTGAAGACGTACGTAACTCAACAGTTAGGGGCCAATACGGCAGCGGATGGATGAAAGGTAAAGAAGTACCGGGATACCGCGAAGAACCAAAAGTTAATCCGGAATCAAATACCGAAACTTTTGCAGCAATTAAGTTCTTCATCGACAACTGGCGCTGGCAAGGTGTACCATTCTACTTGCGTACAGGTAAAAGAATGCACCAGTCATCTTCAGTTATCACTATCCAGTTTAAAGATGTCCCTCACCAGATTTTCCCGGCCGAAGCTACTGAAAGCTGGCAGCAAAACAGGTTGATCATCAGCATTCAGCCAGAGATGAGCATCCGTTTGCAGGTTCAGGCTAAACGCCCGGGTATCGATATGGTATTAAACGCCGTTGATATGGTGTTTGACTATAAAGGTACTTATACCAACCAGGCGCCTGAAGCTTATGAAACACTGATCCTGGATACCATGATGGGCGATCAAACCCTGTTTATGCGTGGTGACCAGGTTGAGGCAGCATGGGAACTGGTAATGCCGATACTAAACACATGGCAAAATAAAAAGAGCCTTAACTTCCCTAATTATTCGGCCGATTCATGGGGCCCTGAAGCTGCAGAAGCTTTAATTGCCCGTGATGGTTATAATTGGTTTACTTTACCTGTAAACGGTAAAAAATAAAAAGCTGATGAAACTGAATATCTATAACACGGAAGGTGAAGTTTTAACCGGGCTGGCAGATCACTTTGTTACCCTGGCTACCGAAGCTATTAACAAAAACGGGAAGTTCAGTGTGGCGCTTTCGGGCGGCAGCTCACCTAAAAAGCTATACGAACTATTAGCTTCAACAACATACGCCGACCAGGTGAACTGGGAAAAAGTTTTCTTCTTTTTTGGCGATGAGCGCAACGTACCTCATGACCATAAGGATAGCAATTACCTGATGGCAAAAAAGGCCTTGTTTGAGCCATTGATGATCAGTCCGGCGCAGATTTTCCCGGTTGAGACATCGTTTGGCCCTGCCGAAGCCGCTGCCAAATACTGGGAAGTGATCTCAGCGTTTTTTGATGATGGCGAAGCAAGCTTTGATCTCGTGCTGTTAGGCTTAGGCGATAACTCGCACACCGCATCATTATTCCCTTATACACCGGTGCTGCATGACCGTGTACCCGGCGTAAAGGAAGTATGGCTTGAAGACCAGCAGGTATGGCGCATTACCCTCAACGCACCGCTTATTAATGATGCTGCTCAAATAGCATTCTTAGTTTACGGCGCAGGCAAGGCCGAAGCTGTAAAACACATCCTGGAAGATGATGAGGACATTGAGCTTTATCCGGCGCAGCTTATTGATTCCATATCCGGCGAAGTAGAATGGTTCCTCGACGAACCGGCTGCTGCCGAATTGGAGAATAAAGAATAATATCCGCTATTATTTTAGCAACTAAAGGGCTTGGGCATTTGCTTAAGCCCTTTTTGTTTTGGCGGTTCTATAATGATTACCGGATGCACATTGTACATTAAATTCACAGGATTTTTTTTCGATATTTAATCGTTTCGCCCAATTTCACGCAGAATTCATCATTTTTCGGGTCAAAAACACATGTTAAGCCAATGTTAATTTTGACAGAAAAACAGCAATTACGACGGCATTTTACACTGCCCTGACTAAAATACCAATAGGGTCAAAAAATAAATTACTATTAATCAATCGATTAAATATTCATGACTTTTGGATGAAAAATCGCATCTGATTTGTGTTGTTAATTTGCTGTGTGTTTAAAACAACATATATCAAAAACACAACAATAGTTATGAAAAATTTATTCAAAGTTTCAGCATTAGCCCTTGCATTTGCAGGCTTAGCATTTGGTGCAAAAGCACAAACATCTACACCTACCACCACTACTACAACATCAACTACAACTAAAAGCGGCATCCGTTACAGCATCGGTGTTGACGCAGGCATTCCTCTTGGCGATTTCAAAGATAACTACAAGTGGAATTTAGGCGGTTCGGTACAAGCTGATATCCCGGTGGTTTCAAACCAGTTATTTGTTACTGTTAACGCAGGTTACAACAATATCTTTGGTAAAAATGATGTGGTTGTAGGTAATACAACTGTTAGCCCTACCGATTTTCATTTGATCCCGGTTAAAGCAGGTTTGAAATACTTCCCGATCAGCAACTTCTACGTACAAGGTGAAGCCGGTGCTGCATTCCTGTTAAACAAATCTGACGTTGGTGCCAATAAATCAACTGCATTTGTTTACGCTCCGCAAATTGGTGTTCAGTTCCCGGTAAGTGCAAGCAGCTTTATTGATGCTGGTATCCGCTACGAAGCAACTACCAAATATGCTACCGGCGTTGACGCAAGCAAGGTTAACTTTATAGGTTTACGTGTAGCGTACGGCTTTTAATATATGGCCCTACACATACCTTGATATCAAAAGGGGAGTTCATTCGGGCTCCCCTTTTTTATTATGTTTTTTTAGTTGATATGAACCTTTATAATTAAATAAATCGTATAAATTAGCACATTGTTTGTATTTTGACACGTAATATTACATTTACCGCACAATAATTGCTGAATATGAAAAGGATCCTCATCATTGATGATGAAGTTAATGTGGCGTTATTGCTATCGAAGTTTTTGACGCGGAATGGGTTTGACGTTAGTACGGCATCAAGCGGTACCGGGGGGATGGAAGCGTTGAAAAATGGTGAATATCAACTTGTACTATGTGATTTCAGGCTCGAAGATACCGACGGCCGCGAAATGCTCCGCAATATTAAAATTCAATATCCTAAAACAGGGGTTATCATCATCACCGGCTATTCAGATATTAAAATGGCGGTTGAGCTTATTAAAATGGGGGCCTATGATTATATCACCAAGCCGCTGTATCCCGATGAAATATTAAATACTATTAATAAGGCCCTTGAAACACACCATGCCCTGGTTGAAATTGACGAGGAGCCCCAGGCGACTATTTTACCTGAGAAAACTAAAGTTAACACTGTAAAAAAAACCGTTTTTGCAGCCGAATTTGTAACCGGCACCAGCCGCGCGTCAAAAGAGCTTGCCCGGCAGATAGAACTGGTGGCGCCAACAAACTACAGTGTTATTATTTTAGGCGAAAGTGGTACCGGAAAAGAATCCGTAGCGAAAAGCATTCACCTCAACAGTCCGCGGCATAACCAGCCTTTTATAGCCATGGATTGCGGCTCTTTAACCAAGGAGCTCGCGGCAAGTGAATTTTTTGGTCACGAAAAGGGTTCATTTACCGGCGCTTTATATACTAAAATAGGCCACTTTGAAATGGCTAACGGAGGCACTTTATTTTTAGATGAAGTGGGCAACCTTTCGTACGAGATCCAGGCAGCTTTACTTCGTACCGTACAGGAACGTAAAGTCAAAAGAATAGGCAGTACCAAAGAGATAGATCTTGATGTACGCATTATCATAGCCACCAACGAGAACCTGCAGGAAGGGATTCAGAAGGGCCGTTTCCGCGAAGATCTTTATCATCGCTTTAACGAGTTTAGCATTTACATGCCGCCATTACGTGAGCGCGGCCATGATATTATCTTACTGGCCGAACATTTTTTAAAAATAGCCAACCAGGAGCTCGGGCGCAACGTTGAATCGTTTTCGCAGGAGGTTGTGGATTGCTTTATGAATTACCGCTGGCAGGGCAATATCCGCGAGCTTAAAAACGTGATCCGCCGTGCAGCACTTTTGGCCGAGGGCAATGAGATCACGCTTAAAGCATTGCCGCTTGAAATGTCGACCTATAAATTATCATACGAAACGGCTAATCATTATACGCAGCATCATCATACCACAGCACATGCGGTAGAAGCGCCCGAGGCTAAAGAACCCCGTCATGACCTTAAAAATGCCGCGCTCGAGGCCGAATATGAAACAATTATAAGGGTATTAAGGGAAGTTAATTTCAACAAAACCAAAGCTGCCGAGATCCTGAATATCGACCGCAAAACCCTCTATAATAAAATGAAGGCCATTAACCTTAAGTAAAATGGGTGCTCATGAAGAAAAGGACGATGCTGAGGCCATGCGCAAATTAAGGCACGATATAAAAAATCAATTATCAAACATTCACCTGGCGCTTGAGCAATTACGGTATGAAATACCCAATCCAACATCAGACTGTTTGTTTTACATGGATACCATAGAAATAAGTTCAATCCGGATCAATACCCTGCTTAACGATACCAATTAAAGGCGTTGCAATTAATGCTTGAAACGCTAAAACTTTTTGGCGTTTTTTTGTTTAAGCAAGTATCAATCAACAGCCTACATGTCAGTCTTCAATTATAAGCAGCGCAACAATATTATCCTGGCGAGTATCATTATACTTGGCTGTTTCTTATTATATGCGCTCAGCAGCTTGTTTAGCTCAATTCTTGGCGCAGTAGTGCTGTTCACCATTTTTCGTCCCCTTTACATTAATCTTGCCGAAAACAAAGGGTGGAACCGCTCGCTGGTGGCCCTGCTTATTATTTTTATATCGCTTATTGTTATCGTGATCCCTTTCTTAACACTAAGCATAATGGTTGTGGGCAAAATTTCAAGCATCAACCTTAAAGATCTCCCGATTGACCAATGGATCTCAAAAATTGACGCATTTGCCGGCGCAAACCTTAATCAACCTCATTTTGCCGAAGAGACATTACAAAAATTAGGCACTTTTGCCACCGGTCTTTTCCCGTCTATACTGGGCAGCGCGGCCAACACCATATTGACCCTGCTGGTATTGTATATTATACTGTATTTCATGTTTACCCAAATACGTGAATTTGAGGCCGGGTTGTTGAAATATGCGCCATTCAGGGAGCAGCACGCATTGAAATTTGCCAATGCCCTGCGCGATTCTACCTATTCAAACGTTTTAGGCCAAGGAATTATAGCACTTACACAGGGAATACTACTCGCCAACGGATTTTGGATATTTGGCATTCCCGACCCGATTTTTTGGGGGGTTATCGCTATCTTTATTTCGTTTTTACCCGTTGTAGGAGCACCAACGCTATGTATCCCGGCAAGCATTGTATTGTTTGCACAGGGGCACAACTGGCAGGGAGTAGCATTACTGGCTTACGGTTTATTGTTCATTGGCAATATTGATAATTTTTTGCGCATGATCATTAATAAACGCGTTGCCAACACACACCCTATTATTTCGATAATAGGCGTTTTTATAGGCCTGCCCCTTTTCGGGATCCTGGGCCTGGTGTTTGGCCCGGTACTGCTATCCTATTTCCTGCTGCTGATGGAAATTTATGAAACAAACCGCATGGCGGCCGACAGGCTTGAACGGATTAACAGCATATAAAATATATCGTACAGCCCTGAATAGTTTTGTGAACACAGGGTAAAATTTATTTGACTGATAAAAGTTAATTTATACTTAAATAAAAATAATTGTGCCAAATGCACATATTTGGCAGGATATTTACACGTAACTAATAAAATGTTCAACTTTTAATTATATTACAATGAATGATAACTCAAAAGTAGTTGTTGCATTGCTTGCCGGTTTAGCAGCAGGGGCAGCGTTAGGTATTTTGTTTGCACCTGATAAAGGCAATGAAACCCGCGACAAGCTTACCGAATCATTAAAAAACCTTGGAGAGTCGATAAAAGATACTGCCGCTGCCGAAATTGACAATCTGGTTGGCTTAAAAGACAAAGTTGTTGAAAACATCAAGTCGAAAATTAAAGGTGCCGAAGAAGAATACCAGGACGACCTGGAGCACGCATAAGCATGTATAACACCAATCCCGGATGCGGATAAAACATCCGGGATATATAACCTTACTCATGGAAGATAAAAAAGAGACTCAACCACCAGTACCCCCAATAGTTGATCAGTTAAAGGAATATGCCGAAACCCGGTTTAAGCTTTTAAAATACGAAGCTATTGAAGGTGGTACCTCCATATTAGCAAGCATCATTGCCGATCTGGTGACTGTAATAAGCATGGTACTGGCTTTTCTTTTTGCAAGTGTTACTTTAGGCTTTTTTCTTGCCGATATTTTACACTCTTACTGGATGGGTTTTGGATGTATTGCCGTGCTTTACTTTTTGATAGCCATGTTTATCAAGATATTTAAACGACACCTTGAAAGGCCGCTTATCAACATCTTTATTCAAAAAATATTTAAAAGATAAACCATGGATCTTCATATCACCAACATCAGCGATCTGCAAGCCGAAATATTCAGGTTAAAAACGCTTGAAAAACAGCAATCGGTGGCTTTGAAGGCGCGCGTTAACAGTCCTTCTGCTTTATTTTCAACTGTGCTTACGCTGTTCCCGCGTTCAAATGATACTGATGGTGTAAAAAATACCAGTTTTTTTCATCCCGATATTCTCAACCTCATCTCCAGGTTCGTGATTCCGCTTACCTTGAATAAAACGCTTTTTAAACACTCCAACTTTTTGGTAAAAACACTGGTTGGCCTGGTATCACAAAAAGCTTCAAATTATGTTAATGAGGATACCGTGAGCAGCATTTGGGACAAAGCAAAAGCGCTTTTCGCCAAGTTCACTAAAAAGAAAGAAGATGCTGAATATAAGCCCGCGCCCTATGTTAAGCCGGTGGGCGGGGCAGTAGTATAATAATTTTTACACGAATTTTTCGAATTGAGACGAATTTCACGAATTAGAATTAAATTCATTTTTTTAACTCGTGCAATTCGATTTAATTGTTCAGCGATAAACAAATCAATTCGTGTTAATAATTTCTACATGAATTTTTCCAATTATTCGAATTTCTCAAACCTGCTATACAGATCCATTAAACCAATTCGTGTAATCCGATTTAATTGCTCTACAGCACGCAAATCATTCGTGTTAAAATAATTTCAATATTTTTGCGCTTTATTTTAAAAACGTAAAGTGGGAAAAGATAAGTTAAGGCGCTTTGCCGAGGTTGAAACCTTTAGTAATGTATTGCAATTAGATGCCGGCAAACCTTTCAAAGGCCAATGGAGCCGCGAATTTTTCAAGAACGACAACCCGGTAGTGCTTGAACTGGCCTGCGGCAAAGGTGAATATACCGTGAACCTTGCCCGCATGTTCCCTGATAAAAATTTCATTGGTATCGACTATAAAGGCAACCGCATCTGGCGCGGTGCAAAAACAGCTATTGAAGATGGTGTGCCCAATGTTGCTTTCCTGCGCATTCAGATCGAGAACCTGCTCGATTATTTCGCTCCCGGCGAAGTAGATGAGATCTGGATCACCTTTCCAGATCCGCAACCGCAGATAAGCCGCGAAAAAAAGCGACTGACATCGCCCCGGTTTTTGGATAAATACATCATCACGCTAAAGCCGGGCGGCTGTGTTAACCTTAAAACGGATAATGATGGCTTACACGCCTATACCGTCGAAAAAATTGACGAGCTAAAGCTAAACCTTCACGCCAGAACCGAAGACCTTTATCATTCGGAATATGCAGACGATGTGCTTTCTATCAAAACTTACTACGAGAAAAAATATTTAAAGGATAACAAAAACATTAACTACCTTAAGTTTTCATTTCCTGAAAACGCCTGATGGAGGACATTAATTTTTTTGAAAAAGTATACCAGGTAGCCCGGCTCATTCCACCCGGACGGGTAACCTCCTATGGCGCTATTGCAGCCTATCTTGGTACCAAAGGCTCATCGCGGATGGTAGGCTGGGCAATGCAGGCAGCAGCCGGGAACGTAAAACCTCCGGTGCCAGCGCACCGGGTAGTAAACCGTCAGGGCTTGTTGACAGCAAAAGCCCACTTTGGCGGTAACCGCATGGCCGAAATGCTGGAAAGTGAAGGAGTAAAAGTAGTTGATGATCAGATCCAGGATTTCAAATCGCATTTTTGGGACCCGATGGTGGAGCTGGCGTTGTAAACTCCCGCTAAACTCATTTAACCATGTCATTGCGCAGCGCGGCAATCGCACGGAAGCATAACCGCCCTGTATATGTGGTTGCTTCGTCGTTTCTCCTTATAATGACGTGATTGTAAGTTATTGATTATCAAAAGTGAATTTTGGTTTTTAATGATAATGTGGGCGTTGCCTCCGGCCCGGGCTATCCGCTACAAGTCCTCGCCTTGCCCACACACAAGGTCTCCGCACGCTGTGGGCTATCCGCTACTATCCCTAACGCTGCCCTACGCACCATACCTTAAATATACCAACGCGGAGACGTCATTTAGTTTTTTTCCAGGATTCCCTGATGGTTACTGCAACGACATATTTTTATCTCATCATCTGTTAATTTAATTCACTCCGTAAACTGCAGCAATTCCATCCTGTTCCCAAACGGATCGATAAATGAAAACCGCGTGCGATCCGGAAGAACAGGTTCTTCCCAAAACTCAACGCCATAGCTTTCCAAATGGCGGCGCGCTTCTGCAATATCAGTAACCTCAAAGGCGGTATGTCGCGATGTGCGCGGTAAAGCATCTTCAGTACTTAAATGAAGCTGGATATCTGATATCTGAAACCAGTAGCCCTTTGAATTAAAGGCTGGTCGTTCTATCCGTTGCAAACCCACAACGTCGGTATAAAAAATCCTTGCTTCTTCCAGCCGTTCCAACGGAACACAAACCTGGATATGGTCGGCGCGTTTAAAGTTGATCATATTATGAAAAAGGCGTCATTGCGAGGTACGAAGCAATCGCGAACTATACAGAGAAACTTGCTTAGTCGCTCTGCTGTTTGGGGATTACTTCGTCTCCGCAATGACGATTTGTTAATCAATAAGTTAATTATTCATGCTCGGCAAAAGTAAGCACATAACCATTATTATCTTTTATCGAGAATTCGGTTGCACCATAAAAGGTTGCTTCAAGTACTTTTAATACGGTTACTTTATCCTTTATCTCTTCAAAAAAGGTACGGATATTTTTCAGGTTGATGTACAACAGTAATGAGCCGCCATCAACTCGGCTTATCTCAGGCAGGTCATCGGCTAAACTGCTAAACGTTTGGAACATCATGGTAACGCTGCCATTGGTCATCATTGCCCAAACAAGATCGGGCCCGGTTTCGGGAACACTCATTGCCACTTTAAAACCAAGCAGTTCATAAAAGCTGATGGTTGCATTAATATCGTTTACAAAAATGTTAGGTGATAAACTTTCCATAATTAGTGTGTAAAGAATTTGGTTAACGCCATAAAAATAACGATCCAATCTTTTAAATGCTAAATATTTTAGCTTAATTAGCTTAAATTTTTATTAACAAACACAACACCCCGTGGGAAAACTTGTAGAAGAATTTGACGCCTATCGCTCTAAAATGAACGACAGGATCATGGAAACCGCCAATACCAACATTAAACGCTTTTTTGCGCTTGATACCACCAGCTATGCCGAAGGTGCACTGGATGTTAAAACCAAAGAAATGCTCGGCCTGGTAGCCAGTATGGTTTTACGCTGCGACGATTGTATCAAATACCACCTCGGCAAATGCCACGAAGCCGGCGTCAACCATGATGAAATGAACGAGATCTTTATGATTGCCAATTTGGTTGGCGGATCAATAGTTATTCCGCATTACCGCAGGGCTGTTGAGTATTGGGATGAGTTAAATGAAGTGAAATAAGTACGCAACAACGTCGTTATAAGGAGTGAAGCGAGTTCCTGTTTAGCAGTATAGGATTCGCTCCTTGTAATGCCGTTGTTTAATCCTTTACTTAACCTTTTCACACCATGTACAGACCTAAATTCCGCAGAAAGCATTTTGACGTAGACATGTTTCCGATGTTCAATTTATTATTGATCGTGTTATCATTTCTCATGCTGAGTGGTCGTCCCGCAATACGTTATCCTATTTTGATCAATTTGCCAACGGGGTCTTCTTTTAATACTGCAGATCCTGATAGCTACTTCACCATTACCACTATACTTATCGGACAAAAAAAGTTAATGCTAAAGCTTGATGCTCCAGATATACGCGAAGCAACACTCAAACAAATAGGAAATAAATACAACACTGATTTCACACCAGCTGAGATAAATAAATTTGGCGAAACGGATGTGATCGGAACGCCATTGGCTCAAATCAAAAAATATATTTCGGGTTACTACAACGCTACAGACTATTACAATCAACCGGGATTAAGGCTCGATGAATTAGCCGAATGGATAAAAGAATCGCGCAAAGCTACCTTCGAAAAACATAATAGTTTAACACGTATTTTTATTATGGCCGACGGAGAAACCCCTTACCCCGAGATCAAAAATGTAATAGACATGTTAGGCCAGCAAAAAATCACCAAATTTTCAATCATTTATTCCTACCTAAGACAATATAATGAGCAATCAAACTAACAACTTAACCCGCTGCTCCTGGGCAGGCACCGACGAATTATATATCAAATACCATGACGAGGAATGGGGCAAAGAAGTTCATGACGATCATACCTTATTTGAATTTCTGATATTAGAATCTGCACAGGCCGGGCTTAGCTGGATCACTATATTACGCCGCCGCGAAGGCTACCGCAAGGCATTTGCCAATTTTGATGTGCAAAAAGTGGCAGCTTTTACCGATGAAGATGTTGAGCGCTTAATGCACGATGAGGGTATCATCCGTAACAGACTTAAAATATTAGCCGCTATCAACAATGCTAAACTGTTCATCGGTATACAAAAAGAATTTGGTTCGTTTGATAAATACCTGTATAGCTTTATGCCCGATGGAAAACCCATCGTAAATCATTGGCACAAAATACCGGCAACCAGCCCCGAATCTGACGCCATCAGTAAGGATATGAAAAAGCGGGGTTTTAAGTTTTTCGGCAGTACTATTTGTTATGCCCACATGCAGGCTACCGGTATGGTAAATGATCATATTCCTGATTGCAGCTTCAAATAAAACAAACACGAATTTTCACGAATGTGACCGAACTACACAAATTGATAATGAAATTAAAACCATGCAATTCATTAAAAATCGTGTTCTTTGCATAAACACCGGCATCAAAAAATTCGAGTCAATTAGCTTAAATTCGTGCAATTAGTGTCAATGATATTATGAAAAAACTATTTCTTTTGGATGGCATGGCCCTTATTTACCGGGCGCATTTTGCTTTAAGTAAAACACCACGGTTTACCTCAAACGGGCTAAACACCTCGGCAATGATGGGGTTTACCAACACCCTGCTGGACGTTTTGAAAAAGGAGGCCCCCACCCACATGGCCGTGGTTTTTGATACCGAAGCACCAACCGAACGACATACCGATTTTGAAGGCTACAAAGCCCATCGTGAAGCCATGCCCGAAGATTTGGCGAAGGCTTTACCTTATGTTATAAAAATCATATTGGGTTTTAACATCCCGGTTATCACCTCCGATGGATACGAGGCCGACGATATCATCGGTACCCTTGCAAAAAAAGCTGAGCAAAAGGGCTACACTGTTTATTGTATGACTCCTGATAAGGATTTTGGCCAACTGGTATCAGATAATATTTTCATTTACAAACCGGCCCGCATGGGCAACGAGATGGAAATACAGGGCGTTAAAGAGATATTGGCGAAATGGGAAATTGAGCGTGTTGACCAGGTGATAGATATTTTAGGCCTATGGGGTGATGCGGTAGATGGCATTCCGGGCATTCCGGGCATCGGCGAAAAAACGGCCAAAGCCCTTATTAAACAATATGGCTCGATGGAAAACATCTTTGAGCATAGCCACGAGCTTAAAGGCAAACAGCGCGAAAACGTTGAACAGTTTAAAGAGCAGGGCCTGATGTCGAAAAAATTGGCCACCATATTGCTAAATGTACCGGTTGAACTGGATGAAGAAGGCCTCGAAGTATGCGCTCCAAGTAAGGAACTATTAGAGCCGCTTTTTGCCGAATTGGAGTTCCGTACCTTAGGCAAGCGCGTTTTTGGCGATGATTTCAGCATAACCGAGTTAAAGCCTGCCGGAACCCAGATAGATCTTTTTGGCAATCCAACGGCAACTGGTCGTACCACCATGACGGTTGATGTGGAAGATATTCGTGAGGACCTGATCATCGCTGCCAAAAATATTAACAATACGCCGCATGAGTATCATTTGGCCGACACCCTTGAAAAACGGGCCGAACTGATCAAAATATTAGCGCAGCAGCCAACCATTTGCTTTGATACCGAAACCACCGGTACCGATCCTAATCATTGCGAACTGGTAGGCCTGTCGTTTTCTGTTAAACCTGGCCAGGGCTGGTATGTACCCGTTCCTGCTGACCAGGCAGGGGCGCAAAGCATTGTTACCGAATTTAAAGCGGTGCTTGAAAATGAAAATATCGGCAAAATAGGGCAAAACATCAAGTTTGATATCCTGATGCTGAAGTGGTACAACATTGAAGTAAAAGGCACCCTGTTTGATACCATGCTGGCGCATTATATCCTTGATCCGGATACCCGCCACAATATGGATATCCTGTCGGAAAATTACCTTGGCTACAAACCGGTTTCCATAACCGAGCTCATAGGCCCCAAAGGCAAAAACCAGGGCAATATGCGCGATGTGGATTTTGAAAAAATAAAAGAATACGCCGCCGAGGACGCCGACATCACCCTGCAGCTAAAAGATGTTTTTGAGCCTAAACTAAAAGAGGTTGAAGGCGAAAAACTGGTGAATGAAATAGAGCACCCGCTTATTTACGTACTGGCCGATATGGAGTACGAAGGCGTAAAAATAGACCACGATACACTGCGCGATTTTAGCAAGCAACTGGAAACCGATATCGCTCAGTACGAAAAAACGGTTTACGAAAAGGCGGGCGTTAAATTCAACATTGCCTCGCCAAAACAATTGGGCGAAGTGCTGTTTGAAAAACTGATGCTTGATCCTAAGGCTAAAAAAACCAAAACCGGCCAGTATCAGACCGGCGAGGATGTATTGCTTTCATTAGCCGCCAAGAGTGATATTGTGCGCGATATCCTGGATTTCCGCCAGCTGCAAAAATTAAAATCAACATACGTAGATGCGCTGCCGCAGATGGTAAACCCTAAAACAGGCAGGGTACATACTTCATACAATCAGGCCGTCGCCGCGACAGGCAGGTTGAGCAGCGTTAACCCCAACCTGCAAAATATCCCAATCCGTACCGAGCGCGGCCGCGAGGTGAGGAAAGCCTTTATCCCACGCGACAGCAACCATACCATTGTATCTGCCGATTATTCACAGATCGAGCTTCGCATTATAGCCGAGATCAGCAAGGATCCTAACATGATGCAGGCTTTTATTGATAACCATGATATTCATACGGCTACTGCTGCCAACGTTTACGGTATCGGGCTTGATGAGGTAACCAGCGATCAGCGCCGCAACGCCAAGGCGGTTAACTTCGGCATTATTTACGGCCAGTCGGCCTTTGGCTTATCACAAAGCCTGGGGATTCCGCGTAAAGAGGCTGCCGAGATCATCGAGCAATATTTTGTGCAGTTTGCCGGCATTAAACAATACATGAGCGATACCATGAACTTCGCCCGCGAAAATGGCTACGTGTGCACGCTGATGGGCCGCCGCCGCTATTTGCGCGATATCAATTCGGCCAATGCAACCGTTCGCGGTTTTGCCGAGCGAAATGCTATCAATGCGCCCATACAAGGTTCGGCTGCCGATATGATCAAAATAGCCATGATCAATATTCACCGGGAATTTAAAGCGCAAAAGCTGGATGCCCGTATGACCATGCAGGTACATGACGAGTTGGTGTTTGACGTGCCTAATCATGAGGTAGAGATCGTGAAACCGATCATTATGCACCACATGAAAAACGCCATCAAAACCGAGGTACCCATCATGGTAGAGATTGGAACTGGCTTAAACTGGCTGGAAGCGCATTAAGCGCCCGTTGTTAAAGTGACTAAAATGTCATTGCGAGGAGAAACGACGAAGCAATCGCATGCTGTACAGAGCGAACCTATATAGTATGTGATTGCCACGCTTCGCTTATAATTACATGACTGTAAGCTACTGATTATTAATTGTACTTTTGAACGATTGTATAACATGGGCGTTGCCTGCGGCCCGGGCTTTCCGCTACAAGTCCTCGCTTTACCCGCATACAAGTCCGGCGCACGCTCCGGGCTTTTCACTGCAATCCCTAACGCGGCCCACACACAATATCGCTAAATATATTTTACACGCCATCACGATTTTTCGGGCTATCCTGGCGGACACCGCAATGACATATTTATAATTTATGATGCATTTTGCAATATAAGACTATTTTTCCCTCTTCATAATACACTAACCTATACTTATCCCTTTCCTTTTTCCCTATCATTTTTACAACTATAACATCTTAACGGTAATAAAATTTCAGCGCTTTTAATCTAAATTTTACAAAACTATATTAATTGCCGCGGGTTTCTCTTTTGGTAATCTTTGCTTAAATTGAGCCAATAAAACCTGAATGAAAATATACCATTTGAGTGCCGAGTGCTATCCCGTTGCTAAAGTTGGCGGGCTTGCCGATGTTGTTGGCGCATTGCCTAAGTACCAGAACCTTGCAGGTTTGCAGGCTGCAGTTGTCATGCCTTTTTACGACCGTAAGTTTACCCAGGAAAACGAATTCGAAATTATTTTTGCCGCAGCAACCTTGCTTGGCAACCGCCGTCTTTTCTTCGAGATACTGAAAGAGAAAACAAATAAACTTGGTTTTGAACTTTATTTAGTAAAAATTCCTGGCTTGCTCGACAGGGAAAATATCTACAGTTACCCTGATGAGCGCGACCAGTTCATGGCTTTTCAATTGGCATTTTTAGATTGGATCAGTTATTCACAGCAAACGCCTGATTTGATCCATTGTCATGACCACCACGCCGGGTTAGTCCCGTTTTTACTTTATCATTCCAAACTATATACAAGGCTGGCCAATACCCCAACCATATTTACCATACACAACGGCCAGTACCACGGCGCTTTCGGCTGGGACAGGCTATCCTTATTACCTGAAATTGACCTGACCAAAACGGGCTTGCTTGACTGGGCGGGCGGGATCAACCCACTTGCCGCCGCGGTTAAATGCAGCTGGCGTTATACAACGGTGTCTCCAACTTATTTGGAGGAGCTTACTTATAACTCCAATGGTTTGGAGTACCTGTTTTACATTGAACGGGCAAAGGGCTACGGTATCATGAACGGCATCGACACCGAGGTTTGGAACCCGCAAACCGACCCGATGATCCCAACCAAATTTTCGGCTAAAACATTGGCCAAAGGCAAAAGGGCTAATAAAGAAGCTATTTGCAAACGCTTTGAGCTCGATCCCGAAAAACCGTTATTCACTTTTATCGGTCGCCTGGTTGTTGAAAAAGGGGCCGACCTGTTGCCAGCCGCCATTGAGCGCAGCCTGCTCGAAAACGAAGGCGAAGTAAACTTTATCATATTAGGGGCCGGCGATAAGGAAAATGAACTGGCGCTGCTTCAGCTTAAAAATAAATATCCTGAACATTGTAATGCTTTTATTGGCTATGACGAGTCATTGGCGCACCTGATTTATGCCGGGGCCGATTTCCTGCTGATGCCATCGCGGGTAGAGCCCTGCGGCCTTAATCAGCTTTATGCACTGCGTTACGGCACCATGCCAATTGTACGTACTACTGGTGGATTGAAAGATTCTGTCATTGATTTTGGCGATGAGGGAGGCTACGGGATCCGCTTTGTACAGGCCAGCGTACAAGATATTTGCCACTCGGTTTTCAGGGCAAAACAACTTTACCAGGATAGCGCAAAAATGCAGCAGCTCCGCAAGCAAATGATGGCCCTTGATTTTTCATGGGCACGCTCAACACAACAATACACTGAACTATACGAAAGCTTAAAACTAACTTTATGACATCCAAAGTAATCTCCATTGTGCTCGGTGGCGGCCAGGGCAGCCGTTTATCACCGCTTACCGCAACGCGGTCAAAGCCGGCAGTTCCAATTGCGGGTAAATATCGTTTGGTGGATATTCCCATTTCAAACTGTTTGCACTCGGGTATTACGCGTATTTATGTGTTAACGCAATTTAACTCGGCCTCGTTAAACAAGCACATCAAAAACACCTACCACTTCAGCAGTTTTAGTGATGCTTTTGTTGATATTCTTGCGGCAGAGCAAACACCATCAAGCGTGGCCTGGTTTCAGGGTACGGCCGATGCTGTGAGGCAAAGCTTACACCACTTGGCGGTCCATGAGTTTGAGTATGTGCTGATCCTGTCGGGCGATCAGTTGTACCAGATGGATTTTGAAGATATGATCAACCATCATATCGAAACCAATGCCGAGATTTCGATAGCTACCATCCCTGTTGATGCGGCTGACGTTCCGGGTTTCGGGATCCTGAAAACTGACGAAAACAACATGATCACCTCATTTATCGAAAAACCTAAAAGCAATTTTGAAAGTTGGGCGTCAGAGGTTAGTCCGGAGATGGAAGCTGAAGGCCGTGTATACCTGGCGTCAATGGGTATCTACATCTTTAATCGAAAATTGCTATATGAATTGCTTGAAGGCAACGAGCGTACCGACTTTGGTAAAGAGATCATCCCACAATCAATTGAAGGCCATCGCGTAGCCAGCTATCAATACGAAGGCTACTGGACAGATATTGGTACTATCCCTTCATTTTTCGAGGCCAACCTGGGTTTAACCGATAACATCCCCAAGTTTAACCTGTTTGATAAAAACCCGATCTACACCCGTGCGCGCATGTTGCCGCCGTCAAAAATATCAGGCACGCTGATGGAAAAATCTATTGTTGCCGACGGCTGTATTATCAATGCCAAACAGATCATCCATTCTATAATAGGGATTCGTACCCGCATTGGAGTTAATACCATTATCGAAAACTGTTACGTAATGGGCAGCGACAATTATCAAACCCTTGAGGAAATTGCCGAATGTAAAGAAAGCGGTTCGCCAATTATGGGTATAGGCGATAATTGCCATATCCAAAACGCCATTATTGATAAAAATACTTACATCGGTAATAACGTAACCATCAACTGCGGCGAAAAACTTGAAGACGGTGACTATGGAACCCATACCGTGCAGGATGGCATTGTTGTAGTTAAGAAACGGGCTATAATACCAAGCGGCACGGTTATTTAATTAAAAAATAAAAAAAACAAACCATAGTTAATTTGTTATAGATAGAACTAACCATCTAAAACATAATCAACTATGAAAAAGGCACTATGTATGATCGCTTTAGCAGCGATCTCGTTCAGCAGCGTTTTCGCTCACGGTACAGTAGTTCGCCCCTCAAAAGGCATTATGCAAACTGATACTACCAAGAAGAAGAAAACGAAAAAAATGAAAAAAGATACCATCATGAAAAAAGACACCATGAAGATGAAGAGAAAATAAGTCTTTAGTCTGAAGCCGGAAGTTTAAGTCCGGTGGTATCAAACGTAAACAGCCCCGGCAAAATGCCGGGGCTGTTTACGTTTGAAAATATCTCCAACCGTCATTGCGAGGTACGAAGCAATCCCAAACTTTACAGAGAGACTTGTACAGCCGCTCTGCTTCATGGGGATTGCTTCGTACCTCGCAATGACGATTATTTTATTTGATGTGTTTTTTTACAACTCAATAGTTTCGCCAATAGCCGGCAACTTCAAATTCAAGCCTGCTTTGATAAACTTCTCTGTTACTTCATCCTTGTCAATTTTAATAACCGGGAATGAATCATAATGAATGCCGATGATGTTTTTACAATTGATAAACGCCGACGCTTTAATGGCATCATCCGCACCCATGGTATAATTATCACCTATAGGCAGAAATGCCCAGTCGAGATTTTCATCGGCCAGGAGTTTCATATCATAGGTAAGCGCAGTATCGCCTGCAAAATAGATCACTTTTCCTTCTGCATAAATTAAGAAACCCGCAGGATTACCACCCGGCGAGCCATCGGGCAAGGTACTTGAATGTATAGCGTTTACCATTTTAACCCTGCCAAAATCAAAGTTAAAGCCACCGCCAATGTTCATGCCATGTACATTTTCAATGCCTTTAGTACCAAGCCATCCGGCAATTTCGGCAATGCAAACTACTTTTGCACCACTGCTTTTGGCAACTTCCAACAAATCGGTCACATGGTCGCCGTGCCCGTGCGATACCAGAATATAATCGGGCTTCAAGCTGTGGATATCAATATCCTTTGCCAGCGGGTTAGGGCTTATAAACGGATCGAAAAGTAATTTCTTTCCACCAGTCACAATCTCAAGGGCCGACTGGCCATAGTAAGTAGTTTTCATAGAAAATAGTTTATTAACCTAATTCAAAAGTAAACACTTATAATCCCGATTTGATTTATTGGCAGAAAAGTTACAGCAGTTTTTTGAACAAAAAAAAGCAAGGGGCAGCTTTAAAGTTAATGTCAATTCCGACCGAGCCCGGGAAGACTTGCACATGCAGAATAGGGAGAAAATCCTGTACGCCCTTGTAAACTCACTTAGCACAGTTTGTTATGCATGGCGTATAAGGTTTCTCTTCGCACAGCCGGTGTTGCCCGCCCTCGCTCATCGAAATGACATTTTTAAGATGGATGGTATAATTTTATTTGCCAAACATATTACCCAAGCCGCCTAAACCACCAAACATACTTTGGGTCATGGCAGCCATTTCGCTTTGGCTGATGTTTTCGGCTTGTTCAAGAGCCTTGTTGATCGCAACAACCAATAACTCTTCCAGTTCCTCTTTGTCGGCACCGGCTAAAAAATCAGGATCTATCTGTACCGATTGGATCACTTTATTGGCATTAGCGTTCACAACTATTTTGCCGCCCTCGGCTGTGCCTGATACACTGATGGCATCAAGGCGTTTTTTCATTTCGCCAGCCTTTTGCTGGGCTTCCATTAATTTATCAAACATGATTTTCTAGTTTTTAGTGAGTGGTTGATTAGGTGAATGGTTGGAATACGGATTGAGGAAAGGTGATCAATCGGTTTATTAAAACCACTCACCAAATCAACTCAATAAACCTTTCACCAAAAAAATTAATCATCACTGGTATCGCCATTACCATTGTATGCGCTTTTACGTACAATAGGCATGCCAGCAGCTTTAAACAAGTCATCGAGCTTTAATAAACTCCCGTTGGCCAGGTTGGTAAGCAATACTATGGTAATGTCGTGTTTCATATCCCGCAGGTAAATATGCCTGAACCCATGCCACCAGCCGGTATGATAAATTACCTCCTCGCCCGGTGCTGTAAATGTACGCCAGCCGTAGCCGTAGTTGAAATGTCCGTGCACCATCGGGTTGCGCGGCACATAGGCCGAATCAAGCGTGGCCGGTTTTAATAACAACCCCGCGCGCAGAGCACGATCAAACAGGAACAGGTCACCAACCGTGCTGTAAATGCCTTTATCACCCACCGGGCCGTCCAAAAAGTTCTGCACTACCGAATAACGCCACTGGCCGCGGTCGTGCCCCACCACATCAACCGGGATTTTATCATAAACCGCTTTTGAGTAAACATGGGTATGTGCCATACTGGCTGGTTTAAACACATTTTCCTGCATAAATTGGGCATAGCTCATTCCGCTCACTTTTTCAATGATGGAACCAAGCACCATAAAGTTGGAGTTGTTATACAGGAAGCGTTTATTCGGTTCATTGAAACGTGTTGGCTTATAATCGGCAATCATTTTCATAGCCTCGGCATTGGTAAGTCCTTTGCGCTGGTTCAGGTGATTTTTCCGGTAAATATCGTCGATAAAATATACATAATTCATCATACCCGAGCGGTGGGTAAGTAACAAGCGAATGGTTACACCATCGTAGGGAAAATCAGGGAAAAACTTTTTAACGTCATCGTCAAGCTTCAATTTGCCGCGTTCCATCAGCAGGAGGATGGCGGTTGATGTCATAGTTTTAGTTACCGAAGCCAGCTCAAACTGCGAGCCTATTTTCAGACTGTCGCGATGCAGGTAGTCGGCCCAGCCAATGGCTTTTTCATAAACTATTTTTCCTTTTTTTGCCACCAGCACATTACCGTTAAAACCGCGGGTACGATGCAGCTCCTGCATTACGGCGTCTATCTTTTTATCAGCATTTTTAGGATTGTAGGCCAGCAACGCCGTGGTATCAAGCGGCCTGGCGGCAACCTGCGATTGCGATTGGTCTTTGTTTTTATTTTTGGATGAACAGGCTAACAGTAACAGGGGGGCAGCAAACACTACCAGGCTTTTGTACACTAATCTCATAAATCAATTTATCTCACACTAAACGAATGCGAAAATTAGAAATTATACAGCAGGTATTGATTAAAGTTTTAAAATTTTCTGTTAGTTAGCACAATTAGTATGTTTAAGTATGGTTTTGTTGAAAAAAGGCTTGTTTATTATGGCCCTCGTGCTTAGCACAGGGTTGGCGCATGCTCAAAATACGGATGTCAATAGTATTATTAAGGAGGGTATCAAACTTAACAGCGAAAAAAATTATTCGGCGGCTATTGAAAAATATAAAGAGGCACTTGCCGCCGAGCCAGATAACGCGCAGGCCAACTATCAGCTGGCCTTCAGCCTTGCTGCATCAGGCAAGGGTACGGAAGCGGTGCCTTATCTCAACAAAGTGATAAAAACAGGTGGCGACCTAACTGGGCCTGCTTATGAATTAATGGGCAGCATTTATGATACTGCACGTCAACCCCAACAGGCCATCGACGCTTATAAAGAGGGGATTAAATTGAAGCCGGGGTATCAGCCGCTGTATTTTAACCTGGGGATAGCCTATTTCCGCGCGCAAAAATATGCCGATGCCGAGCTGGCTGCCATTGAAGCCATTAAACTCGATCCTAAACATGCTAATAGCCAACGCTTATACGGGCTGGTAACTTTCCACCAAAACAAAAGGGTACCGGCATTAATGGGTTTGTGTAGTTTCCTTTTACTTGACCCGGAGGGACCCCGTGCAGATGAAGCCTATACCAACCTGCAAAGTTTACTAAAAGGCGGCGACCTGAAAGCAGCTAAAGCGGATCCGGAAACCCTGTTACTAAATAAAACCCTAAGCGCCGCCGTTTCGGTTTCTGACGGTCAGCTGGAAACCCAGTTGAAAAACATTTTTACGGCGGTTGGCAAACTTGGCGAAAAGCCGGGCAGGCAATCCTTCTTTTGGGATTATTACGCGGCTTTCTTTTATAAGCTGGCCCAATCTCAAAGCTTTTCAACAGCAGTTAAATTAATTAGCTTAAGCGCCGATAAAACAGCGGGAGCAAAGTGGCTGCAAAACAACCCAGACCAACGGAAGGCCCTGGATGACTGGATGGCATCTGCCGAAAGAAAGTTTTAATTACAAATTTATCGCTGATAAATCATTGCTATGCCATATAGAAAATGATGATTTTATAATTTACATATCAATAATTGCGAAAGCCAAAGTTTTACTATTTTTGAGCACACAAAATTTAACGACATGAATTTTCCGGCTGAATTAAAATACACCAAAGACCACGAGTGGATTAAGGTTGAAGGCAATGTAGCTACCGTAGGCATCACCGAATTTGCTCAAAGCGAACTGGGCGACATTGTGTATGTTGATATTACTTCATTAGGTAAAGAGGTTGCTAAAGACGAAGTTTTTGGCACCGTTGAAGCAGTAAAAACGGTATCAGACCTGTTTATGCCTGTTGCCGGCACCGTAACAGAAGTTAACCCGGCATTAAATAACCAACCCGAACTGGTTAACACCGACCCATATGGCGAAGGCTGGATGGTAAAGATCACCGTAGCTGATGCTGCCGATGCTGACTCACTTTTATCTGCCGGCGATTATAAAACGGTTATCGGCGTATAAGATGAAGCTGTTTTTAAAATATCATGGGCCCGCTATTTTGTGGGCCTTATTTGTTTTAATTATTTGCTCGGTACATCTTGATTCTGTTGATAAATCCCCGCTGTTTTTTAGGGGCTTTGATAAACTCACGCACTGCGGTTTGTTTTTCACCCTTATTGTATTGGTTTGTTTTGGCGTTATCAGGCAACAAAAACCACGGCAGATTACGTATACAAGGGCATTCGTGATATGGGCAACCAGTGTATTTTTCGGGGCGCTTATTGAAGTGCTGCAGGCATCTGTTTTTACCTGGCGCAGCGGCGACTGGAACGATCTTTTTTGCGATGTACTTGGAGCGTGTATGGGGATTTTTAGTGTAATGCTAACTGTTGAGGCAATTGGAAAAAAATGAAAAAAAATAAACTGGTCATTTTATTAGGCGCGCTGCTGTTAACAGCAGGTTCATCATGCGGCATTTTCCATAAGGGTTGCGGCTGTCCGCATTTCGGGGAAATTAAATCTGCCGATTCCAGATGTGCAGATGTGCAAATGATGGCTTAGCCAGGTAAATCTATATCAGCAAAGCACATTTACTATCAATTACGGGTGTTCAATTTTTTAAAGTGTAAACACTTGGAATTATTTTCAAAAAAAACATCGCTGATAATCAGATACTTAATTTTACTAACTATTAGCAAAGCACCCAACATGAACACATCATCATTGATAATCAGCGACTTGCATTTTTTTAGAAATTAAACGTTGAACACCCGCTTTTTAAAAATTGAACACTGACATAATCGTGTCAGTAAAGCATTGTCAATACAATTTAAAACCTGTTTGCATATCCTAAATCTGCCTGTCTGCCCCCCCTGTATACGTACAAGCTTCATACTAAAGTCATTTGTACAACTGCCTATTTAAAATCTGCACATCATAGCAAATCTTATTTGGATTTAATATAAATAAGCTTACATTTGCTACGTTTTATATTATAAATGATGAAGCTGTCACAACTGGAAATAGGCGAAACTGGTATTGTAAAGGAATTTACCGATCTTGAAATGTCAGTAAAACTGATGGAGATGGGCTGTTTACCCGGCGAAGAGGTTCGCATTTCGCGTATCGCTCCACTTGGCGATCCTATTGCCATCAGCGTATCTGGTTATCAGCTTAGCTTACGCAGGTTTGAAGCATCCACCATCATTTTGCAGTAGTTTGTAAGCGTTGAAAACCAATATAAGAGTTGCACTTGTAGGAAATCCAAATACCGGTAAATCAACTCTCTTTAATATACTAACCGGGCTAAATCAAAAAATCGGAAACTTTCCGGGGGTTACTGTTGATAAAAAAACAGGCTTTTGTACCCTGCCTGACGGCCGCACAGCCGAAATAATTGACCTTCCGGGTACTTACAGCATCTATCCCAAAAGTAAAGACGAATCCATCGTATTTTCGGTACTGGCCGATAAATCAAAAGGCATGGTGCCCGATTTGGTTGTGGTGATCCTTGATGCATCCAATTTAAAACGCAACCTGCTGCTTTATACCCAGGTCGCAGATCTCAAGATCCCCGTAGTGGTGGCGCTTAACATGGTAGATGTGTCGGACAAGGCGGGCATCAAAATCAATATTGATCTTTTTGCCAAAAAACTGGGCGTTCCGGTAGTCCCTATCTCCGCCAGGAAAAATACAGGCATTGACAAGCTTAAAAGCGCCATTGCTTTTGCCAACAGCGTACCATTGCAGCAGGATACTATTGATATCGAAAGCATCGCGCCGGGCATCATAGCGCAAATAAAAGGGGAGATGCAGGTTGAAAATCCATATATAGCCTTGCAACTTGCCCACCAGCACGAAACGCTAAGCTACCTTTCAGCAGCCGAAAGCGACCGGATTGAACAACTGGAGCGTGAGCATTCTTTCCACTCGCAAAAGGCGCAGGCTACGGAAACCATCGCCCGTTACAACTTCATCAACGACCTGCTTTACGATACGGTTAAAAAAGCTGAAACGGCGCACGACGAAACCATAAGCAACAAGATAGATAAGATCCTTACCCATAAAGTGTTTGGCTTTGTGATCTTCTTCGCCATCTTACTGTTCATATTCCAGGCTATCTTTTCATGGTCGGAATACCCGATGTCGCTCATCGAAAACCTGTTTATCTGGCTGCAGGCCGGCGCCGCTAAAATACTGCCTGCCGGTCCGCTGAGCAGCCTCATCATCGATGGGGTATTGGCCGGCCTGAGCGGAGTATTGGTATTTATCCCGCAGATCGCCATCCTCTTCGCGCTTATTTCTATTTTGGAAGATACAGGCTACATGTCGCGCGTTACTTTTATGATGGATAAGGTGATGCGCAAGGTAGGGCTTAACGGCAAATCGGTAGTACCCCTTATCGGCGGTTTTGCCTGCGCGGTGCCTTCTATCATGAGTACCCGTACTATCGAAAACTGGAAGGACAGGATGATCACCATTATGGTTACCCCCCTGGTAGCCTGCTCTGCCCGTTTACCGGTTTATACCTTGCTTATTTCATTGGTAGTGCCCAACCGCAACGTTTGGTGGATCTTTAATATGAAGGGCCTCGCGCTTACTGCCATGTATGTGCTCAGCATCTTTTCGGCTATTATTGTGGCTTTTGTGATGAAGTTTATCCTCAAAGCCCGCGAACGCGGCTATTTTATTATGGAACTGCCCGTGTACCGCATGCCAAGGTGGAAAAACGTGATCTTTACGATGTATGACCGTTCAAAAACGTTCGTACTGCAGGCCGGTAAAGTGATCATTGCGGTCTCGGTGATCCTGTGGGTAATGAAATCATATGGCCCCGGCGACAGGTTTGCCCAGATAGATAAACAATACGCCCAGCCTCAATATACCAAAACCATGACGCCGGATAGCCTCAGCAAAGTTATCGCATCCGAAAAACTGGAAAACTCATACGCCGGCGTATTTGGTCATGTTATTGAACCCGTTATTAAACCCCTTGGCTTCGATTGGAAGATAGGTATAGCCCTCATCAGCTCCTTTGCTGCCCGCGAGGTATTTGTGGGCACCATGGCCACCATTTACAGCGTGGAGGGCGATGCCGATAAGATGCAATCGGTTCAGCAAAAAATGCACGAGGCTAAAAATCCGCAAACCGGAGAGCCGGTATTTACCTTAGCGGTGGCTTTCTCCCTCATGATGTTTTATGCCTTCGCCATGCAATGTGCCAGTACAGTGGCCGTTGTTTACCGCGAAACCAAAGACTGGCGCTGGCCCGCTGCCCAGTTTGCCTATATGACCGCGCTGGCTTATACGGCGAGCTTTATCGTATACCATTGGCTCAAGTAATTTTTAGTTCATGGATCATAGTTGATGGTTCATAGCCCTAAATGTTTCAGCAATGTTTGCACTGCTGAAGTCTCCGACTTTGGATAGCGAAGTATATCGGGGGCTGAAGTAGTTTTAGTTCATAGTAAAAACTATTCTTACCAATACCTGCTTATTAAGTTTCGCTATTTAAAGCCCAGACTCCCGGCAGCGTCCGTGTTGAAGAAATTCATCACGCGTTGCCATATTATTAACCTGCTACCTCTTCAAACTCAAAATATCATGCACCGCATGCTCCGCTTTTGGGTATTGAAATATAAACCCGCTATCCAGTAAGCGTTTGGGCATTACCCACCGGCTTTTTAATATCAGTTCGGTTTCGGTACCGATTACCATCGCGCCGACTTCCAGCAGCCACTGAGGGGCAGGTAAACCGAAAGGCGCACCATAAGCCTTGCGGATAATCTGCATCATATCAGTATTCTTTGCGGCTTCAGGGGCAGTGCAGTTAAATATGCCATTTAATTCGGGGTGGTCTAACAGCCATTGGGTGCTCCGGGCTACATCATGCTCATGCACCCAGGCTATGTATTGCTGCCCATCGCCTTGTTTGCCGCCGAGGCCAAACCTAACCAGGTTAAGCAACCGCGGAAAAACGCTGTCGCTTCGGCCTAACACAATGCCCATGCGCAGGGCAATTTTACGGGTATGGGGCGTATCTGTTTTAAAGAAAGTGTTTTCCCAGATGTTGCAAACATCAATAGAAAAGCCATAACCAATCTCACCGGTATCCTCATCCTGCGGACGGTCTTCAGCATGCCGATAGATGGTGGCAGAAGTTACATTGATCCAAACCTTTGGCGGGTTTTCCATCTTATGGATCACCCTGCCTAATAGTTCGGTAGGTACCACCCTTGAACGGATGATCTCCCGCTTGTTCTTTTCGGTATAGCGGCAGTTTACATTTTTGCCGCACAGGTTGATCAGCATATCGGCACCGGCAAGGTGAACCGTCCATCCCCCTTCGGTTTCACCATTCCAAACAGCGGTATGTACATTGCCATCAACAGGTTTTTGTTTGCGGGCCAGGATGATCACCTCGTCTGCCAAATCGCGGTAGTATTTGGCCAGCACGGTACCGAGATAACCGTTGCCGCCGGCCAGTACGATTTTTTTATAAGCTTTCATGATCAGTTAAGGTTTAAAATAAGTAATAATAAAACAATACGATAAGTTACCCAGGTAACGGTGAGCACCCAGCCAAGCCCAAGCAATTTGGTACGGCGGACGTGTTCAAGGAGCATTAAACCTGC
The DNA here is from genome assembly GCF_014643835.1 of Mucilaginibacter rubeus. Taxonomy (GTDB): domain Bacteria; phylum Bacteroidota; class Bacteroidia; order Sphingobacteriales; family Sphingobacteriaceae; genus Mucilaginibacter; species Mucilaginibacter rubeus. The sequence continues at coordinate 216,369 of NZ_BMKD01000005.1, forward strand.
TACCGCCATAAAATACAGGGTGTAAATCAGCGGGCCGAATTGAAAAAAGTGATTTACAACCAACCCCATCAGCAGTAATAAGCTGCCGGCAAAAGAGATGGTCATCATGTTGCCGAGGTAGGTCCACAGGTTACGGCGGTCAAAGCTGCATATAGCTGCTCCCTGGAAAAGGATCTGCCCGCCACAAATCAGGTACTCACGATAGGGGCTGCCTAAAGGAACAATCCCCCTAAGCAGATGTGCATAAGCGGTAAGGATAAACCCTGTACAAAACCAGGTGAAAAGCAAATACAATAAACGATAATGCAGCTTAAACGCAGGCTGGTATTCGAAGCCGGTTTCGGCAGCAGGGATAATTACCCTCCTATTGTATGATATAAAAGCATAAACCTTGCTCATGAGCCAGATGAATGGTTTAAAAGCAAATAAGGGAGTAAATACAGGCCAGGTATTGGCAATTATTTTGAAAAGGCTTTTAACACCGTAGGTAACCTCGCCGCTTTTCAGGTTAATTAAGGCTATTTCGTTAACAGCCCGTTGCCTGTCATAAACAGGGCAGGTACCTGCATGTGCTTCCTGGTACGCAGCGCGGCCATCAGCATCAAGCATCCCTGTTTTTACAAAGGCACCGGTATAAGCACGGCACATGGGGCATTCTGCATCAAACAGGATCATGTGGTTCTTGAGCGTTTTCATAATTTTCAGTGTTTTCTGAAACAAATATACAATATATTTTAAACTTTCAATAAATACTGAAATTAAATTAAGTATGCCGGCGTGTTAACTCACCCCGACATCGCTGCGCTTGTCACCCCTCTCTACGCAAGCGTAAAGAGGGGATTTATTCTTTTATTTTTCTTACCTTCTTTCCGCCGAAGGCGAAGAGAGGGTGGTCCAGCGAAGCGCAGACCGGGTGAGTTAACTATGCGCGATGCAAATAATTTGAGAAAACTCAATCCCCCTCTTGCAAAATCAAATCTTATATTTAACTTTGAACAACAAAGTACTTTTGATGAAAGAACAAGATATTCATGCAGAGTTAAGTTCCATCCGCGACCTGATGGAGCGTTCGGCCAAGTTTATTTCGCTTAGCGGCCTTTCGGGTGTGATGGCAGGCATCTATGCCTTCGCCGGCGCCGGCATAGGATACAGTTTGCTGCAGGGCGAGTATACTACCCTCAGGGAGCGCCATACTTACAATGAAGAATTGCTGATCATAAAATTATTTATCGTGGCAATCGCGGTGCTTGTATTGTCTATTGGCACAGGGATCTGGTTATCGGTACGCAAGGCTAAAAAAAACAGTCAGCCTTTTTGGGGCGCCGGAAGCAAACGCCTGCTCATTAATATGGCAATCCCATTGGTAAGCGGCGGTTTATTTACTATTATACTTGTTTATCGTGGTTATTATGGTGTTGTGGCACCTGCTACATTGATATTTTATGGCATGTCGTTAGTTGCAGGCAGCCATTATACATATTCGGGTATTAGAAGCTTGGGGATATTGGAGATTTTATTAGGTTTGCTGTGTGCTGTAATGCCGGGTTACGGCTTAATTTTCTGGAGTCTGGGTTTCGGCCTGCTCCACATTATTTATGGTACAGTAATGCATTTTAGATACGATAAGTGAAGATATCATTAGATCAGTTTGATAAAGCCTTTGAAAACCGCATTCGCCTGCAAATCATGAGCGTATTGGTTGCTAATGAAAGCTACGACTTTAACTCGCTTAAAGAATTGCTTAACCTTACCGACGGTAACCTGGCATCGCACCTGAAAGCGCTGGAGAAGGAAGAATACATCCAGGTGGAGAAAACTTTCATAGGCCGCAAACCCAATACACGTTACCTGGCATCCGAAAAAGGGCGGGCCGCCTTCAAATTGCACCTCCTTGCCCTCGAAAATTTGATCAAACAACAAAAACTGTAATTTTTTTTATCTATAAACTTTGAAATACAAAGTACTTTTAATTTATAAAATATGAAAAACCTTAAAGCAATTTTATTTGAAGATAGTGTTGTTAAACTTGGCCTAATCCTAATCACTATATCTGCCGGATTCTTCCTTATGGAGGGGTCCGGCCTTTTTGAACTTACCGAAGGAACTGCTTTTGGTGCTTTTTGCTTCAATTACTCCGCCTCACTTGTGTTTTTCTTTGTGGTGATATATAAAGGATTCAGGCGCTTACATTATTGGGTGCTCCTCCTGGCACTTTGGTTCATCAGCGCGTTCGCACTTAACCTGAGCATCCCTGTTTTCAACACTTCGGTTACCTGGCTGTCGGTTGTTATCTGTATCTCCACAATCAGCATTATACTTTCTGTATTTATGAATGAGCTCAGTTCAAAAATGAAACACGTGGTGACATTTTTCCTGGGGATGGCTTTCCTGCTTTTTATTTATTACAGCGTATACCTTACCTCCATGTATCTCATCGGCATTTTTGCAGCTATCGCGCTGGGGCTTTCGCTGCATGTTTTTGTGCCGATGGGTTTGGCTATAGTAACGTTTATCACCATTAAAAGAACAGTAAGGGGCAGCAAGTCCTTAAAAATGGCATTGGGGGCTGGCCTGTTAGTGCCTGTCATTGCATGCAGCATATTTATATGGCAATGGAAAAGCATCAATAACCAGGTTAACCTTGCTATCAATCACAATACACTGTCTGAAGGCAAACTGCCGACCTGGGTGGTGATCAGTCAAAATATCCCTAAAAACGCTATAGCGCAACGGATCATCAAAGCGGGCATCGTGTATAAAACTGCCAACCTTAGTGATAGCTGGTATTGGGGCGATTGGAATAAAGCCTCATTCGATGAACCAATGCAGCATGATCCTTTTATAGTGATAGCAAGCCTGTTTGGCGGCGACTTAAACCTTGACGAAAAGGAGCGGATAAAAATATTAGAAGCCATGTATGATTCCCGCCACCAGGCGCAGGAACGGCTTTGGAGCGGGGATAAGCTAAAAACGGCTAACGTGATCACCAATGTTAAAATCTTTCCTGAATACCGCTTAGCTTATACCGAAAAAACACTAACCGTACATAACACCGAAAAAGGAGGAGTACGGGCCTGGGCGGGCAAACAAGAAGCCATCTATACATTCCATGTTCCGGAGGGTTCGGTGGTTAGTTCTTTATCATTATGGATAGACGGTAAAGAACAGCAATCAAGATTAACCACTAAAGGTAAAGTCGAATCGGCTTATCGTGAGATTGTGGGTGTTGAGCAGCATGACCCATCGGTAATTCACTGGCAGGAGGGCAATACAGTAACGGCACGAATTTTTCCATGTACTCCCGAAGAAAACCGCAAATTCAGGGTGGGGATCACCAGTCCACTGCGCAAACAGGGCGATATGTTTACCTATGAAAGCGGTTATTTCGATGGCCCATCGCCCGAAGACGCAACCGAAGCCATCCAGGTATCTTTTTCGAAGAAACCTGAAAGCCTCCACATGCCAAACTTTGATGAGATCAGCGAAGGCGTTTATACTGCCGACCGGCCTTATCAACCGGATGAGCAGATCACATTTAAAGCCCCGCCGCTTGCCGATATGCCGTTCGCATTTGCAGGCAAAGGCTATCAGCTGAAAGATTATGTGCCTCAAACCACAAACTTTAACCCGGAAGCCGTCTACCTCGACCTTAACGCAAGCTGGTCGGCCAGCGAACTGGACGAGCTTTGGCCGGCCATCAAAACCAAAAAAGTTTACTATTACGATGGCAAGCTTGAGGCTTTGACTGAAGATAACCGTGACAATGTTTACAGCAGGATGGGCAAACTCAACTTCAGTATGTTCCCGGTTAATGAGATCAAACACCCCGAAAGTTCATTGCTGATTACCAAATGCGCCGAAACCTCTCCTAACCTGCGCGACCTTGACGAATCGGAGTTTGGCAAAGCATTAACCAGCTATCTGCCGGGTGCAAAACAATTGCAGTTATACAATATCGGCACCAACCTAACACCTTATTTAAAGGCATTGAAAGAGATGCGGGTATTCACTTATAACGAAGGAGATGTAGCAACGCTGCAAAGTAAGCTCACAAAACATGAATTTAGCCATTCGCAGGAAGATTCAACTCATGTTGTGCTCGCTCAATCGGGTTTAGTTATTGAACAAACTGGCGATACTTTAAAAGCAGGCAATGCGCCTGACCACCTGCTACGCCTGTTTGCTTATAACGATATTATGAAAAAGGTTGGTCCGCATTATTTTGATAAAACCTATGTGCAGCCGGATATTATCGATGAGGCTAACCAGGCTTTTATAGCCTCGCCTGTTTCGAGCCTTATTGTACTCGAAACTCAAAAAGATTATGAACGCTTCGGGATTGATGAAAATAAGAACAGCCTTCAAAACGCTTCTGCAAAATCATCGGGCGCAGTACCCGAACCCGGTGAGTGGTTGTTGATCCTGGTTGTAATAGCGGTGATAAATTTCTTAGTATATAAGAGCAAGCATGTTCAGCCGGAGCTATAATTTGCAGGAGTATATCTCATTTAAATTAACCGGCAGCAGGCTAATCATCAGTAGCTGCTGGTTAATATACATTGGCATTGCAGCGAGGTTAGGTATCATTTATTTTAAGTGGGATGCCAATACGGTGCTTGGCCTGGCGCTGCTGCCTTATATCTGCAAGGTAAAGCGTGGGAGCCTTTCATTAAGGCACCTCGTCCCGGCCATTGTTTTTACAACAGTTGCCATTTATTTTCCGGTTAAAACAAATTTGTTCCTGGCCTTGCTGTTTTCTGCACTGCTTTTCTTTGAGAACTTAAAAGGAAAAATAAGCCTGGTATTGTTCCTGTTGTTATTGCTCATTTCACCCGCGTTCGAATATGTCAGTAATACATTCAGCTTTCCTTTAAGGATCTGGCTTAGTGAAGTAGCAGCCTCTCTGCTTGCATCTATGGGAATGGAAGCCAGCGCTGCAGGCAACATCATCCGGTTTAAAGGTTTCGAATTTTCTGTGGACCAGGCCTGCGCAGGTTTGCATATGCTTGCCACCTCGTTCATGATCTGCCTGTTTATAATAGCTCATTACCAGCGGCAGGCGGCAAAGCAATTGCACCTGGTGTGGATCTTGTTTTTGTTGGTGCTTACTTTTGCGCTCAACATCCTGTGCAACCTTTGCCGTATCCTGCTGCTGGTTTTTTTCAAAATACCGGCTGGTACAACGATGCATGACCTGACCGGGATTATCTGCCTGCTCATTTACGTGGTATTGCCTTTATTGTTCCTTTCTTCTTTCGTATTGAAACGAACCGAAAAGCCGTACATCGACCTCCGATTTTATAAAACCATCAGGCTGGCGCCGGATGAACTGCGCTTCCCGCTGATACACCTTGCTTTGGCCGTGGCGTTGGTTGTAATAACTATAAACATCAAATCGATAGATGACCTGGAGGACAAAAGCGTAAGTAACGTATCCTTACCCGGTTATAAAAAATCGGTACTGGAAAGCGGGGTAATTAAATTTGAAAATACCGGTGCGCTGGTTTATGTGAAACCCTCTCGATTTTATTGCCCCGAACATGACCCCATGATTTGCTGGCAGGGAAGCGGTTATATTTTCAGTACGATAAAAAAGGAAGTAATTGCCGGTCGGCAGGTTTATTTAGGAGTGCTTACCAAGGCAAAGGATAAGATTTACGCTGCCTGGTGGTTTGATAATGGTAACATGAAATCAATCAATGAGTTTGAATGGCGATGGGCAGCAGCAAAAGGAGCCAAGCCGTTTTACCTGGTAAACGTTAACGCAGCTACAGAAGCCGCATTGTTAGAGGCCGTGAAGAATTTGCCGGCTATTAAACAATAAATGAAAAATTTTACACTAATTTTTACGTATTAATCGAATTGAATCAATTTTATATTCGTGTAATTCGATTAATTGTGGAGATCTTATAAAGCATTTGTGTAGAAATTTTTTAATATAAAATTGGTAAAACGGATCGAATTATGAGGTTTCCCTACATTGCATGAAACATAAATAAACTTCCATAATTTTCTTATTACTTTTACAAAAACCAATAGGTTATTCATGAGTAATACCTTTAACCGACCAATCCGTGTTTTAGTTGCCAAAGTAGGGCTCGATGGCCATGACCGCGGCGCGCGCATTATTGCCACTTCGCTGCGCGATGCAGGTATGGAAGTTATTTATACCGGGCTACGCCAAACCCCCGAAATGGTGGTGAATACAGCCCTGCAGGAAGATGTGGACGCCATTGGCATTTCTATACTTTCGGGCGCGCACATGACGGTATTTCCGCGCATCATTAATCTCATTAAAGAGAAAAAAATGGATGATGTTTTGGTTACCGGCGGTGGTATTATTCCGCATGAAGATATGCTTGAGCTGCAAAAGCTGGGTGTTGGCGAGCTTTTTCCGCCCGGCACCAGTACGCAGGATATTGTAAAATATATAACCGGTTGGGTACATGAACACCGCAATTTCTAATACCTATGGAATTTCAAAATTTACTGATAGCAAACAAGGGCCGCGTTCAACAAATCACCATTAACCGCGAAAGCAAACTGAACGCTCTTAATAAAGATACGCTGGCCGAACTGCATAGCGCTTTTACTGAAGCTTTCCAAAATCCGGAGGTAGGTGGTATCATCATTACCGGAGCCGGACCAAAAGCATTTGTTGCCGGGGCTGATATCAGTGAGTTTGCAGCGCTGAATATTGAAGGGGGGGCACAGCTTTCGCGTACTGGCCACACCGCAGTTTTTGATTTAATAGCAAACGGCAGCAAGCCTGTAATAGCAGCGGTAAATGGGTTTGCTTTGGGCGGTGGGCTCGAACTGGCCATGGCCTGCCACATCCGCATAGCATCTGACAATGCTAAAATGGGCCTGCCTGAAGTTACTTTGGGGCTGATTCCTGGTTATGGTGGTACACAACGCCTTACCCAACTGGTTGGTAAAGGCAAAGCGATGGAAATGATCCTGACCGCAGATATGATCACCGCGGGCGATGCCCTGCAATATGGCCTGGTTACCCACGTAGTTAACCCCGAAGAACTATTAACTAAAGCCGAAGAGATCCTGAATAAAATATTATCCCGTGCCCCTTTAGCCCTTGCGGCAGCTATCCGCAGTATCAATGCCGCTTATACCGATGGCGTTAACGGCTACGAAACTGAAATAACCGAATTTGGGAAATGCTTCGGCACAAAAGATTTTCAAGAAGGCGTAGCAGCCTTTATGGAAAAACGGAAGGCTGAATTTAAAGGAGAATAGAAGCTAAAAGCTGAAAACTCAAGGCTATGCCGTTGTCGTCGTCACGGGTGTCCGGAACACAAAAAACATGTCATTGCGAGGAGGAACGACGAAGCAATCGCATGCTATACAGGGCGGATATTCTTCCGTGCGATTGCCACGCTACGCTCGCAATGACATGATTTTTTTAAGGGGGCCAGGGGTGATTACTTTTTACCCCAACCGTCCTTCAATGTAACGGTGCGGTTAAACACCAGTTTATCATCAGTCGAGTTTTTATCTAAAGTAAAATAGCCTTTTCGCATAAACTGAACCGGCTTGCCTAACTCGGCATTAACTAAATCTGGTTCAATGTATACGGTTGATAATACATGCAGGCTGTTAGGGTTGATATAATCTTTAAAGTCGCCATCCTCATTTGAAGGGTCTTCAACCTGGAATAAACGGTCGTATAACCTCACCTCGGCAGTTTTGGCGTGTTCAACACTCACCCAGTGGATGGTGCCTTTTACATTAATGCCGCTGGTATCATGGCCCGATTTTGATTCGGGCAGGTAGCTGCAATGAATTTCGGTGATATTACCATCGGCATCTTTAACAATGCTTTCACCTTTAATGATATAAGCGTTTTTAAGGCGAACCATCAGCCCGATACCCAGGCGGAAGAACTTTTTAGGTGCAACCTCCATAAAATCCTCACGCTCTATCCACAACTCACGGCCGAAAGGGATATCCCTGCCGCCGTCACCGCCTTCAACTTCGGGGTTATTTTCGCCATGCATCACTTCGGTTTCGCCTTCGGGATAATTATCCAGGATCAGCTTAACCGGATCAAGCACAGCCATACGGCGCCATGCGGTTTTGTTCAGGTCCTCGCGGATACAGAACTCCAGCAAGCCAACATCTATCATGTTTTCGCGTTTGGCAACGCCAATACGCTCGCAAAACTCACGGATAGAAGCAGGAGTATAACCACGGCGACGTAAACCACTGATGGTAGGCATACGCGGATCGTCCCAGCCATCAACATAGTTTTCGTTAACCAGCTGCAGCAATTTGCGCTTGCTCATTACCGTATAATTAAGGTTTAAGCGGGCGAACTCGTATTGTTTTGACGGGAAAATATTCAGTTTTTCAATAAACCAATCGTACAATGGACGGTGAGGTACAAACTCCAGCGTACAGATAGAGTGTGTGATCTCTTCAATAGCATCCGATTGTCCGTGAGCAAAATCATACATGGGGTAAATACACCATTTATCGCCTGTACGATGGTGATGAGCGTGTTTAATACGGTACATCAATGGGTCGCGCAGGTGCATGTTGGGCGATGCCAGGTCAACCTTAGCACGCAGTACTTTCGCGCCGTCGGGGTATTTGCCATCCTTCATATCGGCAAACAGCTGCAGGTTTTCTTCTACTGAGCGACTGCGGTACTGGTTGGGCGTACCCGGTTCGGTAGGCGTACCTTTCTGGGCGGCTATTTCTTCGGCTGTGCTGTCATCAACATAGGCCAGGTTATTTTTGATCAGTTCGACAGCGAAGTTGTATAGCTGATCGAAATAATCAGAAGCATAAAGCTCATTGGCCCAATCAAAGCCAAGCCATTTTACATCTTCCTTAATACTGTCAACATATTCAATATCCTCCTTAACGGGGTTGGTATCGTCAAAACGGAGGTTGGTAAGGCCATTGTATTTTTTTGCCAAACCAAAGTTAAGACAAATTGACTTGGCATGACCAATATGCAGGTAACCATTAGGTTCGGGCGGGAAACGGGTAAGTACACGGTTGTCGTTTTTACCGGCAGCCAAATCTTCTTCAACAATTTCCTCTATAAAGTTCAGTGATCTTTCTTCGCTCATAAATTAGTATAGCAATATGAGCAAAAGTAACAAAATTTTAGGCGGCTGTGCGCATTATCATAGCATATTCGGTTGTGTATTATTGGCCAGTCAAAACAGGAAGCCATGCCGGATTTATCGGTGCCCCACATGCCGGGTATCCAATGCAAGGAGATGGCCCTCCCAATCGGGTTTATAACATGGGCGTTGCCTGCGGCCCGGGCTATCCGTTGCAAGTCCTCGCATTGCCCCTACGCTCCCCCTCGTTCGCTGCGGGCTTTCCACTTCTATCCCTAACGCGCCTCCTGCACAAACCAATAACAATACCAAAATCTAAAGCCTGCAATAGTCCAATTCTTACTTTTTAAAATATTTTAAAAAGTAAGAATTTTAATATATACATCACACATAAATTATTAAATTACGCCCACCATTTAAACCAGCATGAAACTGGTGCGGGGCAACAAAAAAAAAAACAATTTAAACCCGGAACAGCTTCATCAACCAAACAACCAACCGATGAAAATTACATCATTTGAAGAGTACAAAAAAGTTTACCAGCAAAGTGTTGAGCAGCCCGAGCAGTTTTGGGCCGGCATTGCCGATAATTTTTTATGGCAAAAAAAGTGGGACACCGTACTGGACTGGAACTTTAAGGAGCCTAAGATCAAATGGTTCCAGGGTGCAAAACTCAATATTACCGAAAACTGTCTCGACCGTCACCTCGAAACTCTTGGCGATAAACCGGCCATCATCTGGGAACCTAACGACCCGGAAGAGGATCACCGCATTTTAACATACCGCCAGTTGCATGATAAGGTTTGCCAGTTTGCCAACGTACTTAAAAATAACGGCGCAAAAAAAGGTGACCGTGTTTGTATTTATATGCCCATGATCCCCGAGCTGGCTATTGCTGTTTTGGCTTGTGCGCGTATCGGTGCTATCCACTCGGTAGTGTTTGGTGGTTTTTCTGCACAGTCCATTGCCGATAGGATCAATGATGCTGAATGTACTATCGTAATCACTTGCGATGGCGGCAAACGCGGCAACAAGGAAGTGCCGCTCAAAACTGTGATTGATGATGCTTTGGTACAATGCCGTTCGGTTAAAAAAGTGATTGTGCTTACCCGCAGCCGCACGCCGGTATCCATGATCAAAGGCCGCGATGTTTGGTGGGAAGATGAGATCAAAAAAGTGGAAACACAAGGTAACCCAAGCTGCCCTGCCGAGGTAATGGATGCCGAAGATATGCTCTTCATCCTGTACACATCTGGCTCAACCGGTAAACCCAAAGGAGTGGTACATACCTGTGGCGGCTATATGGTTTATACCGGTTATACTTTTGCCAACGTATTCCAGTACAACCAGGGCGAGGTATATTTCTGTACTGCCGATATCGGCTGGATCACCGGTCACTCTTATATCGTATATGGCCCGCTTTCGCAGGGCGCTACCACGCTGATGTTTGAAGGGATCCCAACTTATCCTGATTGCGGTCGTTTCTGGGAGATTGTAGATAAATTCAAAGTAAATATATTATATACCGCGCCGACAGCTATCCGCTCTCTGATGAGTTTTGGGCTGGACAATGTAAATAATAAAGACCTGAGCTCACTCAAAAAATTAGGCTCTGTAGGTGAGCCTATCAATGAAGAAGCATGGCATTGGTTTGATGACAATATCGGCAAAAACCGCTGCCCGATTGTTGACACCTGGTGGCAAACCGAAAATGGCGGTATCATGATTTCTCCTATCGCCGGCATTACCCCAACCAAACCGGGTTATGCTACCTTGCCGTTACCAGGCGTGCAACCCGTGTTGGTTGACGAAAACGGCAAAGTGATTGAAGGCAACGGTGTAAGCGGCAACCTGTGTATCAAATTTCCGTGGCCGGGCATGCTGCGCACTACTTATGGCGATCATGAGCGCTGCCGCACCACTTACTTCGCCACTTACGAAAACATGTATTTCACCGGGGATGGCTGTCTGCGCGATGAGGACGGCTATTACCGCATTACCGGTCGCGTGGATGACGTACTGAACGTATCCGGCCACCGTATAGGCACTGCCGAAGTGGAGAATGCCATCAACATGCATAGTAGCGTAGTTGAATCGGCGGTGGTTGGCTATCCGCACGATATTAAAGGCCAGGGTGTTTATGCCTATGTGGTGAGCCCCGATAAGCATGGCGATGAGGACATTACCCGCAAGGACATCATCATGACGGTATCCCGTATCATTGGCCCGATAGCCAAACCGGATAAGATCCAGTTTGTAACCGGCTTGCCAAAAACCCGTTCGGGCAAGATCATGCGCCGCATTTTGCGCAAGATAGCCGAGGGGGATACCTCAAACCTGGGCGATACCAGTACCTTGCTTGATCCGGCAGTAGTTGACGAGATCAAGGCAGGGGCCTTATAATATTTAAGAAAAACTAATTCGCATTTTTTGTGAATGCGGCCCAAACATAAAACGGGATCCCGGCCATCAGCAGTAAAAAGCCGTAATATACAGCTTCCTGCCCGGCTCCCGCAATAGCCCAAAGCGCATAGGCAAAAGCCAGCATAGCCAGTGCTATAGCTCCGGCCCAGCCCCCTGCCTTTGGGCTTTTTCGTACCCGGATAACCAGGTAAGCCGCTGCCGATAACAAATAGGGGATCAAAACGCTCAACAGCGAAAGCAGCAGCAGGAATTTAAATTGTGTTACCAGGCCTTTGGTATAATTCATGGTCATGAACAGTGATACCATGATACTGCTGATGATAATACCCATATAAGGTACACCCTTTTTATTAGTGCGGCTGAATATCGGCGGGAAAAGTTGATCTTTTGAAATGGCATAAGGCACTTGCCCCTGCAATAACGTCCAGCCGTTCAGCGAGCCGAAAGCGGCGATGGCAATACCTGCGCTTACCCAGTAGCGGGCGCTGCTGCCGTAGATGATCACCGCGGTATCGGCATAGGGCGTAAGTGATTTTTGCAGCTGCGCCGCCGGGATAATACCGATAACGCTTACACTCCCCAGTATATAGATAAAGGTGGTGATGAGCAGCCCCAGCATGGTTGCCCTGGCCACTGTTTTTTCGGGATTGGCCACGCTGCCCGACGGTACGGTGGCGCTTTCAATACCAATAAACGCAAACATAGTCATGGTAGCGGTTGCCTGCAGGGCGCTGACTATGCCTGTCCCGCTGGCGTTAAAAGGTTTAAAGTTGGCCGCCTTAATGAAAAACAAACCGCCGATAGCTACCAGCAACAGTGGTAACACCTTTAAAATGGTGGTAACCAATTGCAGCTTGCCGCCGGTAACGACGCCCAATGTATTGATATAAGCTAATAACCAGATAGAACATAAACCGGTAATCACAGCAATAACACTGCTGCTTCCCAATATTGGAAAAAAGGTACTTAAGGCGCTCACAAACGAAATAGTAATGGCCGCGTTGGCGCAGGCCACAGCAAGGTAATATCCCCAGGCCACTAAAAATCCAATAAAATCGCCCAGCCCGTCACGGGTGTAGGCATACGGCCCGCCGGTAGCATGGGGCAACAGCTTGCTCAGGTTACTGAAAACCCGGGCTAAAAAGAACGAGCCTATTGCCGAGAACACCCAGCCCAGCAAACCAATACTCCCGAACGAAGCCATAGCCGCCGGCATCAGGAAAATACCTGCGCCAATCATATTGCCAATCACCAGCGAAGTACTGGTCCACAGGCCTAATTTGTTTTTTTCGGGATGTGTTTCGGGCATGGATCTTTTGTTTTGTTGAAAAGATAGGACTTTTTGGGATAATATGATATCCTTACATCCGGCCCATGTTATAATATTTAGTCTCTCAGGCAATAAAAATGAATCTTCCTAAACATTTACCTGCAAAATCGCTTTTATAGCAGGACATTGCCGTTTAATACCAATCCTGCATTTAGATAACCTGTTCGTCTCAAATGAAAAGCAAAAAAACTCTGACCGGCGTGATGCTGGTGCTGTGTGCACTGTTGATTATCAGTTTTAAAAATATAGGCCATAACACTGTACCGCCTGCTGCTGACACCACCAATGGCGGCTTATTCCTGCCCGGCAAATTTAAAGCGGTTGTGGTGGTAGATAGTTTGGAAGGCCGCGCACGTCATATCGCGGTGAACACCAATGGCGATGTTTATGTAAAACTCCGCTTCCCCGATTCTATCGGCGGCAACGTTGCCCTGCGTGATACTAACGGCGATGGCCGGGCAGACATCATTAAAAAGTTTGCCAATTACGAAGATAAAGGCCCCTATGGTACAGGCATGCGCGTACATAAAGGATACCTGTACTTCAGCTCGGAGGCAAATGTTTATCGAACCAAATTAAATCCGCAAACATTGGTACCCGATGCCCCGCTCGAATTGATTTTACATGATGCTACCGCCCCGCATGAGCATGACGCTAAGCCATTGGCCTTTGATAATGCCGGGCACATGTACGTGGCATTTGGCGCACCCTCAAACGCCTGCCAGGAGCAAAACAGGGTGCCCGGTTCAAAAGGGATCAAGAGTTGCCCCTTGCTGCAGCAATATGGGGGCATCTGGCAATTTGATGAGGCTAAACCTAATCAAGTACAGGCTGATGGGATCCGCTATGCCACAGGTATGCGCAGCGTTGTTGCTATGGACTGGAATACTGCCGACAATTGCCTGTACGTGGTGGCCCATGGCCGCGACGACCTGCGTCTGCAGTTTCCTAAAATATTCAGCGCCTGGCAAAGCGCGGTGCTGCCTGCTGAAGAGTTTATAAAAGTAAAAAAGGGCACTGATGTAGGCTGGCCCTACTACTATTATGATCCCATTAAAAAGAAAAAACTTCTGAACCCCGAATATGGCGGCGATGGCATAAAAGCCGGCAACGGCGCTAAATACACCCAGCCTATCATGGCTTTCCCCGCGCACTGGGCCCCCAACGACCTGTTTTTTTATACCGGTGATCAGTTCCCGGCAAGATATAAAAACGGGGCTTTTATTGCTTTTCATGGTTCAACCAACAGATCGCCTTACCCACAGGCTGGCTTTTTTGTATGCTTTGTACCCTTTAAAAACGGCAAACCTTTTGGGCAATGGGAAATTTTTGCCGATGGCTTTACCGGAAAAAACACGGTAGTAAGCGTAAGTGACGCGGCTTACCGGCCAATGGGGCTGGCCATGGGGCCGGATGGCTCCTTATACATCAGCGAAACAGAGGAAGGAAAGATCTGGAAAATTTCCTACACGGGTAACAAAGCCGGGTTTGGCAAGGCCGAACTTGCCAAAATGGAGCTCCGTAAAAAACTTCCGGGTTTCAGGTTGCCCGATGTTTTAAAGAGCGATTTGCAAACCGGCATGCTCAAAGGTGGCGCTAAAATTTACAATACCTATTGTGCCAACTGTCACCAAAAAAACGGCCGGGGCGATGGTAATATGATCCCGCCGCTTAGCGGATCGGAATGGGTAACCGGTGGTAAGTTTATGGAAAAAGACCTCGCTATAAGGGTACTGCTTAACGGCCTGGATGGCCCTATCAAAGTGAAAAACAGGCCTTACAACAGCGCCATGCCCAAGCATAATTTTTTAAGCGATGCTGATATCGCTGCGGTACTTACCTATATCCGCAATAATTTTGGTAATAACAGCAGCCTGGTTACCGCGGCTGAGGTAAAAAAGGTTAGGGCCGAGCTGGGCAAATAGGATTAAGCCGGGAACCCATTTCCATTTTTTAATATTAACCGGATATGCTATTTTTATAGCATGACCTTATCATTCAAACCAATAGCTTTTTGGCTGTTAATTTTAGCCCCCTTAACCACCTGGGCTTTAGTACCGGCGGATACTTCCAGTAAAAAAAATTCCGTACCAATAACTGCACCTGGTTACCAGATCAGCGACTATGCATCCTATTTAAAAGAGGCTATCACCTGTTTCAGGCAAGACAGCATTGATAAAGGAATGATGTTACTATCCAAAAGCATTAAAAACATCACCTTACAAAAAGATGTAACGCGGATCATGCCCTATCAGGGCTATGAAGTTTTTAGCCTTGTTAAGGATATTGCCGACAATAGCAATCTTTCGCCTGCGGAAAAACAACTGGGGAAAGATTTTTTTAAACTGGTATTCACATCACAGCCCGGCGATAAAAATGCCGATAAAATTTTAGACGGCTTTTTTAAAAATGCCCCTAACACCGTTTTTGCTAAACGATTAAAATTACTTACCGCGTCATTTAAAGGAAAATCGGCTGCAGGTACTGAATTGAACCGGCTGCTAAAGGACAGCCCGGGATTGATTTCGGCCAACACAATGAAAGCAGAAATGTTGTTTGATGAACATAAATACCGAGAATGTATAACGTATTGTGATCAAATATTGGCGGTATGGCCACAGTATGCCCATGCATACCAGATGCGGGCTAAGTGCTATTATAATCTTGATGAGCTTGACAAGGCGGTAGCTGATTACGACCAGGCCATTAAGTTTTTCCCGGGCTATTTTGTACTTTATTATGACCGGGCCGACTGCCTGATCGACCTTGAAAAATATAAGGAAGCAGCAACTGATCTGCGATTGACATTACGGTTAAAGCCCAATTATAGTTGGACTTACTACAACCTTACCAGGTGCTACAAAAATATGGATATGCCGGATAGCGCCCTTTATTTTATCAATCAGCATATTAACCAAAATGCCGACGACGGTGATGGTTATAACCTGAAAGGTGATATTTACTGCGACAGAAACGAATACGAAACAGCTATCAGTCTTTACACACAGGCCATCAACCTGGAACCCGACCGACGGACTTTTTATGTTGATCGCGGCGACGCTTATTATTACGCAGATAAATTGGATGATGCCATAAAAGATCTCCAAAAAGCTATCAGCATTGATAAATCATATCCTTTTCCATACGACAGGATAGGTGATTGCTACTATCAGAAAAAGCAATATGAAACAGCCATAACTTATCATCAGAAAGCAGTAAAGGCCGACCCAACCTATAAATACGCCTACGTAGGGCTCAATTTAAGTTATACGCAATCGGGTAACTACCTGGCAGCTATTGATGCCGCCAAAAAAGCAATAGCTATTGACAGCACTTATGCCAATGCCTTGGGTAACCTGGGGTGGTCATGTTATTGTGCTGGTAAATTTGATGACTGTATAAAATATTCTTACAAGGCGCTGAAATATCAGGATGACGCCACTTACGCCATGTTTAATATAGCGCTTGCCACACTTGCAAAAGGCGAAACAGGCAAAGCGAAACAATTGTATACAGGTTTTATAAAAATCTGTAAAGAAAAGAACTATGAGATAAGGGATGGTGCCACCGACGATTTACGGGAACTGATCAGGAAAAAGGTTTACGTAGAAGAATCAAAATTTATAATTGAACATATTTTTGAGCAAAAAGTAGAGTGATCAGAAAGATATTTTTTCCTGAAAACGTGTTAAAATCACCAAACCCGCACATTTTTTAAACAATTAAAAACCTACTTTAGAGTTTTTGTACTTATAAACTATTACTGAAAGTATTAATGATAAACAATTTTCCGCTTAAAAAGCTTGTGCTGGTAGCCGGGCTTTGCTTACCTGTATTCACTTATGCACAGGAAGCTCCAAAAACAAAACCTAACTGGCAAAACCTTGATCTTAAAACCGATTCTGTATTTGGGATCAGTACCGAAAAAGCATACAACGAACTGTTAAAAGGCAAAAAACACGTTACCGTGCTGGTAGCCGTAATTGATGGGGGCATTGATGTGGACCATGAGGACCTTAAAAAGGTGATCTGGAACAACCCGCAAGAAACCGCCGCGAATAAAAAGGATGATGATAAAAACGGTTATGCTGATGACATGCACGGCTGGGATTTTATTGGCTCGGCCAAGGGAGATGTACATTATGATAACCTGGAGCTAACCCGCCTTGTACGGATCAACAACGCCCGCTTTGCCAATGCCGACAGTACGAAACTTACTGGTAAAGACCTTGCCGATTTTAAAGCATACAGCGCTATGAAAGCTGATATGGATAAGCAGGTTGCCAAAGCACAGCAAACCTATACGGTGATCAATAAATTCAACACCCTGCTTGATGGGGTATTGACGAAGCTGGGCAATCAAAACCCAAGCCTTGATGATATCACCAAATTTGAGCCTAAAGATAATGGCGAGGCCTATGTTAAACGTGTATTGGTAAGCGCCCTGCCTTCGTTTAAAAATGTAGCCGAGTTCAGGGAGAAAGAGGTAAACGGCGGCTTAACTCACTTTAAAGAGCAGTTGGATTATCACCTCAACCTTAATTTCAATTCAAGAGATACCGTGGGCGATAACTATAACAATGCTAATGAGCGTTTTTATGGCAATAATGACGTAACCGGCCCGGATGCTGATCATGGCACCCACGTTGCCGGGATCATTGGCGCGATACGGGATAACAATCTTGGTGTTATGGGTGTGGCCAACGATGTAGCTATCATGTCGGTACGTACAGTGCCTACCGGCGATGAACGCGATAAGGATGTAGCAAACGCCATTCGTTATGCTGCGGCTAACGGCGCTAAGGTCATCAACATGAGCTTCGGCAAAAGTTACTCGTACAATAAAAAAGCAGTTGATGATGCAGTAAAATTTGCGTTAAGCAAGGATGTGTTGCTTGTACATGCCGCAGGTAATGACAACAATAACACCGAAGTTGAACTGAACGTCCCTAACCGTATTTATGAGGACAAAAGCGGCGTAGCCGGTGCCTGGATAGAAGTTGGCGCATCGGGCCCTAAAGACGATGAAACGCTGAAAGCGTCCTTCTCCAATTATGGCAAAACCAGTGTTGATGTGTTTGCACCGGGAGTAGCCATCAATTCAACCACACCAAAATCAGCCTATGCCGAGCATGATGGTACCAGTATGGCGGCACCGGTTGTAACCGGGCTGGCGGCGCTCATCCGTTCATATTATCCAAAATTAACGGCTGTACAGGTTAAGGAGATCATCATGAAATCGGTAGTGAAAATATCACATAATGTGGAGATTAAAGATGGAGAGACTAAAAAAGAAGTTCCGTTTACCGATCTTTGTGTAACCGGCGGCGTTGTTAATGCTTATAACGCGCTACAGCTGGCTGCCACTTATTAAGATCAACCATTTTATGAAAAATATCATCCGCTTGATTCCGGTATACACGTTTTTACTGGGCATATTTTTAGGTTTTACCACCTCTGCCCAAACAGTTGTAACAAAAGTATCAGGTGGATGGATAAAAGGCATCGAAGAAGGGTCAACCCTGGTGTTTAAAGGCATCCCGTATGCTAAACCACCGGTTGGCCCTTTGCGTTTTATGCCCCCTCAGCCCATGACGGCATGGAAGGACACGCTTTCATGCGAAAAATTTGGAAGCCCGGCATCGCAGGGTGGCGGCACAGGCGGACTAAAAGGCAGCGAAGATTGCCTGACATTGAACGTTTATACACCAACAACAGCAAGGGATGCCAGGCTTCCGGTGCTGGTATGGGTACATGGCGGCTCGCTTACAGGCGGCTCGGGTATGGGGATGAACGGGCACGCCTTTGCCGACGATGACAGCGTTGTTACCGTTACCATTAATTATCGCCTTGGCGTTTTCGGCTTTATGTATTTGGGCGATGTAAACAAATCCTACCAATCATCCGGCAATAATGGATTGCTCGATCTGATCATGGCGCTGAAATGGATCAGGCAAAATATTGCAGCTATGGGCGGCGATGCTTCGAAGGTTACCGTCATGGGCGAATCGGCGGGGGCTAAACTCACCAGTGCCCTGTTGGCAACACCGCAATCCAAAGGCTATTTCAACCAGCAGATTTTAGAAAGTGGCGCCGTGCAATGCATCCGGGATTCTGTTACGGCTAAGGGCATCAGGCAGCGGCTAATGACCGAGCTGGGTGTTAGCAAACCTGCCGATCTCCTCAAAATCTCCGCCGAAAAACTTATAGCAGCACAGGCAAACATCAGAAATGGGGCACAGGGTACCAACTATTTTGGCCCGGTGATAGATGGCGCGGTGATTTCGCAGGATCCATATCAATATATCCTCAAAAACAGGAATGATAAAGTACGCTTCCTGATCGGTACCAATAAGTTTGAAAGTAAAATGTTTATGAATTTTGATAAACGCCTCAACCACCCCGATAGCACCGTGCTATATGGTTGGTTTGGTGATAATTACCGTTATATTTTATCAACCTTTGAAAGTGAGGCTAAAAATGGCAATGCAGATAGCGCTGCCATAAAAGTACTCACCCAATACATGTACCAGATGCACAGCTACCGGCTGGCTAACACATTAGCACAGGCAGGCAGCCACGTTTGGATGTACCGTTTTGATTACAAGCGCGATGGTACCGGTGCAACCCATGCCGATGAATTAGGCTATGTTTGGTTTTTACCCAAACAAAACAATTTTAACGATACAGAACTAAAACTGGCTAACCAAATACACCAAACCTGGGTAAACTTTATAAAAGGCAAAGCTCCGGGCCAGGTTAATGATAAGCAATGGCCTCATTTTGTAGCAGGCGAAAATAATATCATGGTTTTTGATACCGTTTCGGGACCAACGCAGCTTAACGATATTTACAACGACAGGACCCATCCTTCTTCCTGCTTTGTGCTGAAATAATTGCCCTGGATGCAGTTTAAAATGGTTTGATAAAATCTTATTGAAAAAGCCGTCATTGCTGTAACGAAGCAATCCCCGGTTAGCAGAGTTGCTCCGTATAGTTCGG
This sequence comes from Mucilaginibacter rubeus, assembly GCF_014643835.1. GTDB lineage: Bacteria > Bacteroidota > Bacteroidia > Sphingobacteriales > Sphingobacteriaceae > Mucilaginibacter > Mucilaginibacter rubeus. Next base: position 236,220 of record NZ_BMKD01000005.1, read on the forward strand.
GATTGCTTCGTTTCTTATAATGGCATGATTGTAAGCTATTGATTATTAAGTATATTTTTCGATTGATTTTATAGATTTGGGCGTTGCCTGCGGCCCGGGCTTTACGTTACAAGTCCTCGCTTTTCCCGCCCGCAATCCCAATCCACGCTGTGGGCTTTACACTGCAATCCTTAACGCGGCCCCACACATAATATCCCTAAAATATATTTTACATGCCATAACGGCTTTTTTCAGGTTACCTTGATGCTTTCTCAATGACGCGTTTCATCTGTTTTTTAACAGCTCTTCGGGTTTATTTGACAAGCGAACAGGAATACAAGCATTATAATCCGGGTATGTTTATTCGAGCGGCTGGCATTTGTAGCCATAATCTTTAAGGATGCCCACGACCGATTGCGGTGAAACATCCGGGCCCTCTATCCTCAATACTTTATCACAATCTTCCAGGTCAAAATTTACACTGCTATTGGTAATGCGGTTTTGGAGCAGGCCTACCAATTTTGCTGCCTGCGCCGGATCCTCAACATTTGTTTTAAAAACCTCGACCATTAAATTAATAGTTGTTTCCATTGCTGCGGTTGATTGATGTTATACGTTGATAAGGAATACTTGCGCCTGCTTCGGGTTAAAACCGGTAGCTGATCCCCGATTCGACGGTGAAGCCGGTCTTTTTTAATTCGGCCAGGGGAACACGTTTGTTCAGGTCGTTAAATGGAGCCCAGTTAACTTTTTGATCTTTGTTGTACAAGTCAAGCTGCTGCACAAAATTGTAACCACCGCTTATTTGTACCGAAAAGTTTTTAGCCAGCTGGTAATTATAAAAAAGCGTGTTTTTATACTGCTGTACCTGTAAATAATTTGACCCGGTTTTTTTTGATAGGCGATACGAGCCCCCGCCAATGCCAAAGTCGCTGCTGAAACCAATGATACTTTTATCGTTGAGCTGGTACTTTAATTTTTCGGAAACGGGCAGGGTGCCGCTAAGGCTCAGTTTTTCGCTGATCTGCCATTCTATCCCGATAACCGGTAGCAGTATCGTACCAAAAAACTGCCTTGAATAACCCACACCTACGGCGTAGGAAAAGGTTTTAGACTTACGGATCTTGAGCATGGCAAAGCCTGAATATAGCATGTCTTCGCCCGAAACATCTTTCAGGTCGGATGATAAGGTAGGGATTGCTGATACCAGCAGCGCGTACTTTGCAGAAAACGATTTTTGAAAAGTGATGGGCACCGAAATAGAATAAAAATCAGTACCGCCGAATGATTTTCCTGTTCCGGATAAGGAAAGCCCGCTGTAACTAACGCCGGCAAGTAAAAAATCAAGCTTTCCGTCCCTGAAATTATTTATCAGCGGTACGTTGAGCGAAGCATTCACTTGCCTGATGTTCATGTTTTTATTTTTAACGGTAAACGGCGAGTAGGAGTAACCGGCATCAAATGATCCGATTTTGGGCTTAAATACAGAATCGGCATTGGTTGCCGTTTTTTGCTGGGCACCTGCAGTAAATTTAAACGAAATCAAAAAGATAACAAGATAGATCAGAGATGTTGCTTTCATAGCATTTGTGTTGTTAAGACGATTATTAAAATTTGTCTCTTAAACACGCCTGAAGCGTTTTACCCTCATTGCTGTTGATGATATTTTTTTAAAGTGGATTTGGATGGGTGGGGTGGGATAGTTCGGGCTATTTTTTATTAATAAACGGACATCTTTCGGCCAGGGATATGGTTAAGCAATTGAAGCCCAGTTATGGAAAACGTTAAAGCGCCACAACCTGTCAGCATAAAAAGAGATTAGCGCGAAAAATTGATTATTAGTTGTATTAGTTTATTACGATCTTTTGCACTCATAGCGGGATATACTGGTAAATAAACAAGATTGTCTAATGCTAATTCTTCAGGTTTGGGAACGCCGCCCGCCTCGCTCAACTTGATTAAGCTTGATGCTTTTTGCGAAGCATCAAAACCGTTATTACGCAAGTGTTTGATCAGTGCGTCCGGATTATGGGTTTCAACAGGCATCACCCAGTAAGAATGCCTCTTGTTCTCAAAACCAATTTTATAATTATCGGGGATCTTTGATAAAATATCTTTGGCTAATTGGATCCTTTTAGTAATACTATTTTGATCAAAGTTAGCAAGCTTTTTTCGGAGCAGCCTTTGATTTGGCGAGGAAGGCTGATGCCGGATCTGTCTAAAAATATCGTTGCCGGGGAAGCCTTTTGTAAAGCCACCTAATACCTGTTCAAAGTCCTTTCCCAAAGCCATTACTAAATTATAAAACCCGGTATAAATACCTTTATTGGTGAGCAGCTTTACAAACAGCACTTTAAAAAGCTTTTTAAAATAGCCTGCAGTACTTTGTTGATGGTAGCGCCTATTTTGCGCAACAACCTCAGCGTACAAAGCCGGGTCTTTTATTTTGATCATCGCCCCGCTAATAGCCGTATTGGTTTTAATAAAGCCAAAGCTAAACATCACTACGTCTGATGCGGGATTCCCGCTATATAAATTACCGGCATATGCTTGTGCGCAATCCTCAAATATAATAAGGTTATGCTTTTTTGCTATGGCAACTATCGCTTCAATTTCCATGATACCGCCAAAAAGGTGAGTGATCAGTATGGCTTTGGTTGCAGGTGTAATTGCTGCTTCCACCTGGGCCGGGGACATATTTAAGGTATACTTATTAACCGGGATGGGAACAAGCGTTAATTCGTGCCAGTTAATTATGGCGAACATATCCGGGATATTGATATCAGTAACAATCATCTCGAAGCCCGGCGGAAAATTCAAAGCGTTTAATACCAGATCGATTCCAGTTCTCACCGAGAGGCAAACCATTTCGTTAGCGCATTGATCAGCATCCGGCCCTGGTGAGCGAAAGCGATCAGTAAGGCAGTAATAAGCACCTTCAACCAAATTCTTATAGCTGATATATAATTTACCTCTGGGTATCATGTTACATTTATATACGCGGCTATAATTATAATTGAAAGTAATGATATATTAGCGTATTGCCAAGACCATCCATGCGCCTGAAACAAAAACTACCTGTAACCTATCTGCTATTTACTTTTAACGGCCGCTTATCAAAAGGGGCTTTTTGGCTGGCTTCCCTGTTTTACTGGTGCACTTTTTACGTGTTGTACAACTTTTTATTGCTTGCTGGCGAAGGTGCTACGTTTATCCTATATCCTTTATTATTCTGGATCATTATAGCTACTTCTATTAAGCGCCTGCATGATCAGGGCTATTCAGGCTATTGGCTGTTTACTGTTTTAATACCCGTGCTTGGGCCATTATGGTTATTCTGGCGGTTAGGTTTCAAAAAAGGGGATTATACGCCAAACCAATACGGCCCGGTACCCGGGTCGGCGCCAGATTATTTGAAAAACGATGAAGGTAAAGAGATCCCCCACCTTAAAACCGATGAGCGTATTATTGACGATGTAACCCGGCTGAACCCCGTATTGGTTAGTAAAATTGCGCGTCCAACTTCGGTCGAAGAAATCTGCGAAATTGTTAAAAACGCTACCGGCGCTATCTCCGTAGGCGGCGGCCGTTTCAGCATGGGTGGACAAACAGCAAGCCCGCATAGTCTGCATATTGATATGCGCGGAATGAACAAAGTACTGGAGTTTTCAGCAGCAGATAAACTCATCAAAGTACAGACGGGTATCCGCTGGTGCGATATTCAGCAATATATTGATGAGTATGACCTGAGCATCAAGGTCATGCAAACCTATGCCAATTTCACGGTAGGCGGCGCATTGAGTGTTAATGCCCATGGGCGATATATGGGCATGGGGCCGGTTGTTTTATCAGTACGGTCAATTGATGTTGTGTTAGCCGATGGCTCGTTAGTGCATGCTACTAAAACAGAAAACCCGGAAGTATTCTTTGGCGCAATTGGCGGTTATAATGGCATTGGCGTTATCGTTCAGGCCGAACTCGAGTTAGCCGATAACCTGGCCATTAAACGAATTGATAAAAAAATGAAAGTTGAAGAATATAAAGATTACTTCTTCAAAACCATACGCGATAATTCACAGGTAGTTTTCCATAACGGCGATATCTACCCACCAAAATACACGCGTTTAAGAGCTGTAAGCTGGATAGAAACCACCGAAAAGCCGACAGTTAAAACCCGGCTGATGCCACTGAAAGAATCTTATCCACTGGAGCGGTATTTCCTGTGGGCGTTTACAGAAAGACCATTAGGCAAGCCTTACCGCGAGTTTATAATTGACCCTTTACTGTTTAGGGGCAAAAAGATCCACTGGCGCAACTACGAAGCCGGTTATGATGTGGCCGAACTGGAACCCAAATCACGAATCAACAGCACTTATGTATTATTGGAATACTTTGTTCCTGTTCAGCGCTTTGAGGAATTTGAACAAGCCATGGCCGAAATATTTATCCGTTTTAATGTTAACGTGCTTAATGTATCCATCAGACATGCCAAAGCCGATCCGGGCACCTACCTGGCATGGGCACGGGAAGAGGTATTTGCTTTTGTGGTTTATTACAAGCAACGCACAGATCCGGCATCTAAACATGCTGTTGCTGTATGGACCCGTGAGCTGGCTGATGCCGTAATTGCTGTAAACGGTGCTTATTATTTACCTTACCAGGTACATCCAACCGCGGCACAGTTTCATAAAGCATATCCTAACGCGCAAAAGTTATTCGACCTGAAAACCAAGCTTGATCCTGACTATAAATTCAGGAACATTTTTTGGGATACCTATTATCAACCATTAAAATCCAAAAGCAATGGCTAATACATCCGAATTTAAAGCAGTATTTAACGATACCAAATGGAGCGACGATTTTTACCGCTTTTTACAGGTGATATTTCATTTGTATCCCGAGGATAAATTCCATCAATTAATAAAAGAAGAAACCGCCATAGGCAAAACCGATGAGGAGATCTATAAATCAGTTCAAAGCAAATTGAAAAGCATTAAGCCATTCTTATCAGAACTGACTTATGCCTTGCCAGCGCTTAAAAAGCAAAAAAAAGAAATAGTCAGGCAAACACTGGGGTTATTGGGCGATGTTAAACAGATCTCGGGTTATGCCGAGATTGGTTCTACCGGTCGTTATATTAGTCAGCTAAGAAAAGAAATCAAGGTCACCGGCCCGATATATCTTATTAATGATCTCGCGCCAACCAATTCGCCGGGAGACATTATGGAGCGGGGGCAGCTGGGCAAGCTGGGCAATTTTGTGGATATTAATGGCTATAACCCAATTAGTAGTTTAACTATTCCTGATGCAAGCCTGGACGTGGTTACGTGCTATATTGGTTTACACCACTGCCCGGTAGCGAAGCTGGATGGGTTTGTGGAATCGATATACCGAATCCTACGGCCCGGCGGCTCGTTTGTTATCCGCGACCATAATGTTAAAACGCCAGAAATGGCCACCTTTGTTTCTTTGGTGCATACGGTATTTAATGTGGGATTGAACGAAACCTGGGAGTTTGAAGCCAGAGATTTTAAAAACTTCAAGTCCGCAGATGAATGGGCAGCCATTATTGAGCAGGCGGGATTTAAAGATGCCGGTAAACGAATACTACAAGATAAAGACCCATCCGATAATACCTTAATGTTGTTTACCAAAATATAGGCATGAAAAGGCTAAGGATACTGACATTAATTGCGCTGCTACTGGCTATCATAACTTTTGTTGTTAAAAACAGGAAGCCATCCACTGTGCCTGCCGGGAAGGGTTTATTGGTGGATAAAGCCTGGCTGTCAATCAATAAGCACCCGCTAACACCTCAGGCAGCCGTACGTCCGCCTGATCAAACTTTTCTGACCTACCCCGAATGGTTCCTGGTGTTTAGTCCGGCTGAACAGGCAGATTACTTTAAAACCCATACTTCAACCACCTTTCCATACCTGAAACATGTTGACCAGATGTGGGGTGGTTACGGTGTAATGTACGATCAGATTAAAGGAAATTTCCCTTTCAATACCGGCTACCATGTGATGATATGGGTAATAGCCGGCAGCACAACCGTTGAGTACGGTATCAAATCATTTTACGAGACCGTTATTGGCCGGGTGACCGATATCAGCCCCAACGAAGAAATGACCGCCGAAGATAAGTTTAACGCCGACTATGAATACAGCTATGTGAAATTTATTGAGGCGTTGCCATGGTACGAGTATGATTTTAACCATCAGCTTAAAATGTTGTGGAGCAGCACCTCTTTCTCCGGTCCGCATTTGCTGCGTAAACTGGAGAGGCGCTATTATCTAACCACCGAACTATTGGTTAAAAGTGGCTATGGCTGGTTGATTGGCCTCGGCACCAAATCGGCTTATGAAACAGCCTCGTTGCAAACAGCAGTAGTGATGGATAGGCTACCCACAGGGTTGGATACAACCGGATTTATGCATAATATAAAAGTATTGCCAAATGGTATGGTGCTGGCTAATTTACCCCGTTATGCTGAATTTAATACAGCGGTTAGTAAGCTGGCAAAAAATGGTGTTGGTTTTACTGAGATTGCCGGAAATGAAAGTGCTATTATGCTTACCGTTTTAACTGAAAAACCTTTAAATATAACCGCTAATTATAAAATACTATTTACTCAGCCAATCTTTACCAGGCCGGGCTTAAGCAGGGTTGCTTTAGTGACAACGGTGGGAAACCTTAGCTCGCTTGTAAGAACACTTAAACTAAAAGGAGTGACGATAGAGCATATTTATGATTATTAATTAATTCTTTCTACAACTTATGAAAGTTAACCTACTTATTATATTAATAGTATTTAGCCTCGAAAGTTGTTTAGGCCAAACTGATAAAAAGCTAATCAGTAACTGGAATACGCATCCAATTCCTACTAATCCGGACAGCCTCAGAAAATATGGTTTCTCTTTTCACGAATGGGCTGTCTATAAGAAAAACGATTCTGTTTTTGTGGTAGATAAGAAAGAACTTCCATCTCCTCAATTACCTTTTAAAATTAAAGTTAAAAAAGCTGATAGTCGTGACTTTGGAGGAAGGGCTTCAATCTTGAAAGTAGAAGATGGTTATTTAGTAGGCTTTTACAGAGGTGAATGGGGTGGTGCTCTATACTGGGTTTCAAGTGATGGTAAGAATTATTATAAAATATCAAGTCATGAGATAGTGCAGTTTATTAATAGAGGAGGCAAACAATACGCCATTGAAGGGCTTGCACACTTAGGAACCTCGGAAGGAAGCATTATTGAAATCTACAAACCAAATGATAAGTGGGCTGTGAGAGAACACTTAAAACTACCAACAGCACCAGAAGCTATCGCATTAGATCATCAAGATAACTTTATCATTATTACTTCTAAAAGTTTGTTAAAGGTAGGTCGAAATGCACAAATATTTTTTTTAGTAGATAAAGGATTATGGTACGCGGCTCTTTATCCCAATTCAATGGTTATCAGAAATAATATTATTTACGCAGGCATGCGCGCGGGAGTTTATCATTACGATCTGAGTACAGGGAAGGATTCCTGGTTGTTGCCATATTAGTATTAGCGATTCCAAGCTTGACAAAATTGAAAAGATCAAACATAACTCCGCTCAAAGCCCTTGCCATATTGGCCATCTGTTTAGGCCTTGCAATAATTTACTTCACCGGTGGGTTTGGACTGGGAATAGGGATATTGATGATGATAAGTTCAATATTACTTTATCTCATTAATTATTTTGCTTCCAAGACTAAACATTTTAAACTAATACAGATGGGAGTATCGGCAGTATATATTTTTACTGTTTCTTATTGTGCTTTGAAATGGCAGGAACATACAACTTTCATCTTCTCTAAAGCATCCAGGGGCGCAGCAGGGATAGTTTTCGGAATTCAAGGTTACCCTGCGCTGCCTCCAGCTTTTCTATGGACTAAAACTGTTACCATCCCGGATAGTGGTATTGTCATCACGTCTACAAAAGAGGAAGAGATGCCAACCTGGCAACGATACCGGTACTCCGATAGATCTGCAGTTGAAACGAATGACATTGAATGGAACCCAAACTTTCAATATCCATGTATTAAAAGCAAGGGAATAGTAAAGGCATGGTTATTTAGCAAAAGAGGGAAATCCGATTCATTAGCGCAGAAGCGTATAGTAGAAATTGTGAACAAAATTGATGCAGGCAAATTGAAAACCCTTTATACGTCTTCAGGAGTGCCAATTGTAATGGCTAATGAGGGAGCCTATCTAACTCTTCAAGGTGCCGGACTTGCTTACCTGCCCGATGCTGTCAGCACATTACCAATTAATACAATTTACCTCGCACAGAATAAATTTACAACAATACCCCCACAGCTTTATAAAATTAAATCACTTCATAGTATTTATTTGGGTGCAAACCCCATAAAGTCACTTCCTAATGATTTGCATAAAATGCGAGGGTTAAAAAGCCTGCTGGTAGGAAAAACGGAAATCCGCGAAATTAAAACTGATCTTTCAAACCTTGATAGTTTAGAGTATCTTGATATTTCTGGCAATAAATTGTTAATGTTTCCTGAAAAAATCAAGACTATTCCCCACCTAAAATGGCTTTCAATTGAAGAGAATGAGTTTAAAGATTTGGGCTTCGTAGATAATAAATTAAGTGGGCTTCAAACATTACAGGTTTATAGCAATAAGATCAAACGCATACCTGGCAATATTCGCTGTCTGTCAAATCTTAGAGAATTACTAATTTTTGATAACCAAATAGATAGTATCCCTAACTGTATAGGTTCGTTGGTTAATCTCGAAAAACTTGAAATTTGGAATAACCCACTTCGTTATATTTCTCCTGAAATCAAAAAATTAACAAAATTAAAAGAGATAAGATTGGATGACAATTACTTATCAAAAGAAGACAAGACACAGTTAAAGCAGTGGTTGCCGCATTGTGATATTCACTTTCAAACCAGATAAATAATTAATATGCTGGTGCTGTGTCGACAGTATCAATAGGGATCAGCCGATAGTTAATTTATTAACGAAACGGATGACAAGATACTTTCCGCTGGGACAAAACGTTTTGGCCAAAAACCTTACAAGTCTATTTTTCACGCAGATTGGGATTGGAACATATCAATAAAACTTACGGAAAGTGTTGTGCCGGTGTAGTACCCATAAAAAACAGGCTTTTAGAAATTAATCTAAAAGCCTGGTAATCGATATGTGGAGAATATCAGAGTGTTCAAAACCTCTAAAACAACAGCCAAACGCCGTTTTGAGGCTTTTACGAAAAAACCCGGTTACTTTTGCCGTCCGTTTTAAATTACTGCCCTGATGGTTTTAACCGGATTACCACGCTCCAGGGCGTTATGCTCCTGCCATTGACTTTGCTGCTGCTCTACCAATTTTTCTGTTTGCCAGATCAGTATTTTGGCTTCCAGCCGGGCTAAACAAAGCTTCTTGTTTTCGAGCTGCGACCGGCTATCCATTGCCATAACTTGCAGCCCCGATGGTAAATGTGTTCCCCGAACCGCGGTTTCCACCTTGTTTACATTTTGACCGCCTGGCCCCGACGAACGACAGGTTTCCAGCTTTACATCTTTAGGGTTCCATTGCATCAGTTCTTTTACGTCAAACACAGATACGCCTACAAACCAGTTTTTACGTTTATGGTATTTTCGATACGGACTTTGCGCTATCCATTGTATAGTGCCGGTCCATTCTTTTACAAAGGCATCCAGGTTATTACCTGTAGCCATCATCGTAGCGGATAGTAACGTGCCGTTTAACCCGCCGGCTTTGTTTTCCAGTACTTCAAGCTGAATGCCTTGCTGTTTGGCTTGCTTCAACATCAGGTTTTGTACGCGGGCTACAACCCGGCAGCATTCTGCCGGGCCTTTGCCTGAAGTGATTTGTATTATCATCTTTTTCATCACTACTCCTTATTCATTCGAACGATACGTGGATAAAACTTGCCCTGGATATCAACCAGGTCGCTTTGCACCGCCATTACGGCCTCGATATCCTTATAAGCTAAGGGGTTCTCTTCAACGGTACCGCCAATTAAGGTTACACCTGCATTGGTCAGCAACTTTTTCATGGCCGAAACCGTCATGCTGTCCTTAGCCTTTTGCCTGCTCATGGCCCGGCCCGCACCGTGCGATGCAGAGTATAATGCATCATTTGTGCCTTTGCCCGATACCAGGTAAGCCGGTGTGGTCATACTGCCGGGGATAATACCCAGCTCGCCTTGATGCGCCGGTGTCGCGCCTTTGCGATGGATAATAACATCCCGGCCGTCAGCCAATCGATCTTTCCAGGCAAAGTTGTGGTGGTTCTCTACCACGTGTAAAGCTTTCAAGCCTAAAGCCTTTAAAAGGTTGGCGTGTATGCGCTGGTGACAAGCTTTGGCGTAATCTCCGGCCAGGGTCATGGTTAACCAATATTCCTGGCCCGCCTCACTGTCCATATCCAACCAGGCCAGTTGCTGTGCGTGGCGCGGAAGTTTGCAGGTATTCATGGCTAACTGCGTGTACTGCCTCGCTATTGCCGAGCCTAAACCCCGGCTGCCTGAATGTGTTAACAAGGCCGTGTACTTTTTAGCGGGTAAACCTAAAGCGTTATCAGCCAAAAGTTCGATCTCGCCAAACTCCACAAAGTGGTTTCCGTTGCCCGAGGTGCCTAATTGCCGTACCGCCTTACTCCGCAGCGGTTTCAAAAATGGGACCTCATCAAATACCCTACTATCCAGCACTTCATGCTCCTGCCTTACATCCAGGCCTCCTTCCATACCAAAATGAGTATGATTTTTTAAGGCTTGTTTAATTTGATATTCAAACCGTTTTAGAAAACCGTCGCTCTCATCGATAATTGACAGCGCCATGCGGCAGCCAATATCCATACCTACAGCATAGGGAATTACCGCGTTGTTTGCAGCGAGTACCCCACCAATAGGCAAACCAAAACCCATGTGCGCGTCAGGCATTAATGCACCTTGAACGCTTACAGGCAGCATATTAGCCAGCTCCATTTGTTTTTTGGCCGATTGCTCAATGCCCTTGCCACCGTAAGTTTTGCAGTACACCGGTTCATCACGCAGTGCAAACGTTTTAAAGGATGGTGCATCCGTTTTGCCAATTACCTTTTCGGCTATCTTGCTTGTTAACTCATCATCCAGAAATGCTTCCGGATCGTTCTTAATATCCACCAATAGGTCCAGTAGCTGCTGCTTACTATGGTGCTTGAAATTTTTAGAGATTATACCAATAACCAGGCTTCGCAGCTGATCATTATGATAACCTATTTTACTTAAATCTTTTGTTCTTAAATTGCCCATGTGGGTTATGTTTCTAATTCCAGGTAACCTTCTTTACAGGCATACCTTGGTATGTTTTTAAATTTGTTAATGTATTTTGGCCGGTCGTTAAACTCATCTTTCCAGCGATAGCTCCGGCCACGGGTTAACAGGTTAATGCGCGGCCACAAGTGGTTGTTATCAATGTGTTCGTCTATCCACGCTAATTCCCTTTCAATATCCGCATCGATCATTTTAGTATGTGTTACCATATGCGGCGCTACCTTTAGCACATATCGCCAGGGCTCGGCAAACACGTATTTCACCTCGGTACGGTAGGTTTTAACATCAAAAGTTTCAACACGGGTAAAGCAAGTCTTTTCCTGTTCGGTTAAATTGATCCTGTTGATATCCCAGCTATGCTGCGACAATTCACGCAGTATTTGCGGTTTTGCCTGGTACACATAACGTTGTTTGCGTCGTTTTTTCCGTTTGAAGGATTTGTCCTGATGATATTCAACCGTGTTAATTTTCATTAGCAAGGCTTCATAAAAGTCATTCCCCGGGTTATGCTTCTGGTCATCCCGCAACACAAAAAAACGTTTCCAGCCACGTTGATACGGGTGTTCAAGCGCAACCATAGGCAAAAGCCTTCTTTGCTCCCTTAGTTCATCGCGCCGTTTGTGAAGCTGTATCAGTTGTTTATCCCGACCGGTTTTAACGAGCCGCCTTTTGCGCCGTGCCGATTTGATACAGCGCGGCCATTCATGTGTGTTCATCACACTTTCATTTAATTTTCCTGAATTTGATTTTTGATCTCAGTTCGTCCTTGAGTAAGGATATACCCTTGTTAGAGCGCTCAAAAAATCCAGTGAATTTGGGGGCAGGCAAAATAATGCACAGGTTACTGACGCAACCGTTTAATTATTTAATAAAATACAGGGTTTGCCTGCCTGATCAGGCAATGAGCGAAAGGGGCGATATGTAGATTTGCTCTGTCATGATTCCTTGATATTTAAAGATTAACAAATCAGGAATTGGATGCAAAGATAGAATTTAATTCGAAATATCAAGAAGCGGCTATTTAGTTTGCAGGTTTGGGCCGCAAAGTAGCTACAATTTCCATCGCCAGCGCTTGTTGTTTATGATTTAAACTGCGCGGATCTATTACCATAGGAAAGCACTGGCTTCGTCGGTATCTGACAAAGCCAGTGCAGCCTGTTTAGTTGTTTGTTGTTTAACGGGAGAAGGTCAGTGTGCCAAAACCTAATTGATCATAGCCGCCACTATTACCTCCGTAGTCACCGCCACCTCCTTCGGGGCGTACTTTAGTTGCAAATTGAGTAGTGTAAGTGGCTGTCTTTCCCTTTACTTTAACATAATAGTTATAAACAAGTTCCCAACCCGGGCGAACATTGCCCCGGCCTCCGCTTGAAATAACGGTTTGGTTTGAATTTTCACAGTTATTATAAGTTGTATAAGGGACAGTGTTGGTTGTATTGATGTTGTAAGCCGCGATATATTCGCTTACTCCCAAAAGTGGTGGGTTAACGTGGTTCCAGGGATTATAGTCGAAAAAGTTTTGCCCCTGGTTGTATAACATCTGGCAAAAAGTGCCAAAGAGCGGAACTTCCATGGTGGCGTGCCCCTGGTCTCTTCCGGCTTCCTGCGCCTGGTCCATTCCGTTGGGATAGGTAGCGGTGGTTACACGCCCTATATACGCTGTACCAACACCACTGTGCTGGTAATAATTGATAGCGTAATTAACTTTACTGATATCATCACAAAGAATGCCAATGGCCAGCACGGTACAAAGGTTTGACATATCCCAATTTAACCAGTAATGTGTTCCGCAGGTATTATTATGCCTCGCCAGGAAATCGCTTGATACGGGATAATACACATTAAGCATAAAGTTTTTGAAAGCGGTAAAATCGGTTGCCGACCAGCCACTGTAGCTACGCATAATTTCGGCCGCGTTGGCCCATTGGTAACCCTGCAGGCCGGCTGCAAGCTGTTTGTTACTATCGCCGTCAATCAGTTTGCATTTTGCCGCCCACGCGTTCATAATAGCTACGGCATTATTCCCGCAGGCGGTATCGCCCTTAATTTTCCAGCGTAATGCATTTTGATAAGCCGCGGCCGCGTCCTGGCAAGCCAGTATGTAATTCTCGCCCTTTCCGCTTGCCGCCTTCCCGCGCACAATAGTATCTACCGGCCTGGGAACATACGTAGCAGATGAATGGCCGTTAGCGACGAGCTTGTTCCAGCCGTCGAGCCAGGGTTGCGCCCCGGCATTTACTTTGGCCGTCATCCGGGCAAAATCCGCTGCCGAATGCAGCATTCCCGGGTGAACAATGGTTGTTACGCTACCCAACGAATATGACGTTAAATTTTTGCCTGCTACACTGTCTTTACCGCCGGTTGTTACGCTCTGAACAGATACCGGTTTGCTGCATCCGCACAGCGAGGCTATGACACAAATAGCCAATTGAATTGATTTACTTTTCATTTTGTAGATATAATTAAATTTAGTGAGCAATATTTTAGCTTATAATCTGAGCAAAACTCCATTATAAGACAATAAAGCAAATTGTTTATACTCTCCAGAATTAATATTAATCAAAAATTAAATTTTAAATCGAATTGGTGTTAAATCAAAAGGTTCACATTCCTGTGTTTATAGGTAAATAAGGGAGGGCACCGGTTCAAAAACAGCTAAGTTTTTTCACAGACAGGCATCGCTGGCCAAATGAAACAGCCGATAATTGCACCGTATAGGCCTGCATCATATAGGTAAACTTGTCGCGGGTTTATGGAGCAATTTCCTGCCAGCTGAAAACGGTACCATCTTTTTTGCCGGGCAGGGTTCCGGGCCAGTCGGCCCCATACAATTCGCCGGTATGGGGGTTCAGTCCCACAAAACGGTTGGTATGTAATGAGAGCAGCATGCACTGGCCTCGCAGCATATCCTGCCACAGCAGCAGGCTGGCGGCAGTTTCCTGTTGGCTGAGCCGAACATCGGCCGCCATACCCTGGCCGGTAATGGTTACAAAGCCGGCACCGTTCATGGCCTGCAGCACAACGCGGCCATTTCCCCGGTCAATCACCCTGAAATTGCAGCTCGTGTCTTTTTCGTTGGTCCGGTAACTCCGTCCGGGGACGAGCATGCCGTGGGGATCGGCCCATACCATGCGGCCGTCGGCCAGGTTGGTTAGTGTAATTGTTTTTCCGATGGGCAGGTTTGTGGATCGGTCAGCCAGGGGCTCCTTCAGTTCAAATTTACTGAATGCGGCATAGCCGCCTTCTTTATTTTGGGTATTATAGGCAAACAGCGCAAAACGGGTACCCTGGAATGTTTTTAACTGGTAAGGCAGGCGAATGGTATCGCCAAGGCTTTCAAACCCCGTTCCGTTAATGCTGTAGCTCAACCTGGCAATATCGTTATCAAAATCGCCAAAAGCCCGTAAGCTCACCTGCGGCGATTGTAGCGGCTTATCAATAGTTTGATGCTTATACTGGTCAAAAAAACGCAGCGTATACCCGTTACCCTCACGCAGTACGGCCACCCAGGCGTAAGGGATGTTCATCAGGCCTAAACCGGCGATATCTCCTTCCTTCAAGTGCGAGGCATCCAGGATTACTGTAGCTTCGCTCTCGGGGCCCACGCAGCGTTGGGTAAGTGTGTTGTGTGCCCATAAAAAATCTTTGGCGGGCAGGGTGTGCAGCTGTAGTTCGCCGGCTTTAAGTTTCCAGTGAGTGTTGATGGGGTTATGGTTCCATTGCCAGGCGGAAGCCAATTGGCCTGATTTAAAATCGTCGCTCCGCACGTAAGGGGCATGCGGTGCTGATGTGTTGTTAGGCTTAAACCAGGTTTTGGGCGAGCGGCCCAGGTTGCCCGCCAGGCCAAAGTAAGGCCAGCCATCCTGCCAGGTAACAGGCGAGAGGAACGTAGTGCGGCCCACCGACCTGAAGTCCATCATCGAAAAGCCCCACCACTTGCCATTTGGCATATCTACAATACCGCCCTGGTGCATGGGCACGGAGGCTAACAGCTGGTCATTACGCTTAACCATGGTCAGGTTTTCGGTGGGGGAAGGTGCGGGCGTGCCCTGGCCCATGTTGTTGGTAAACCAGCCCAGCGAAGTGCCCATGGTCTCTTTGGCGCTTATCACCGTAGTTTCGTAAGGGCCGTAGATATTGGCAGACCGGGCGCACTGCAAGCGGCCGCCATCGGCATTGGTGATGTAATATTTACCGTTGATTTTATAAAAATGGTTGCCTTCACCCATAGCCTCGGTTCGTGCGATGAGCAGCCTGTCGGTATTGGGTTCAAAGCCGCTAAAGTCGGGCTTGAGTTCAATCATTCTGATTTCGCTTTGCCCGTAAACGATGTAGATCCTGTTGTTTTCGAACAGAACCGAAAGGTCATAAACAGGCTTTTTAAGGTCGTATTGTTTCCAGGGGCCGGCCGCGCTTTTAGCGGTAAATACCTGCAGGCCGTGCCGGTTTATGTTGGAGAAAATATAAAATGTACCGTTGTGGTACCTGATACAGGGCGCCCAGATCCCCTGCCCATAAGCTTCTTTACCGTTGCGCAGGTTAAAATCATCGCTGTCGTCAAAACGCGGAAGTGCGTAACTCACCAGCCGCCAGTTCACCAAATCGGTAGAGTGCAGCACCGGCAGGCCCGGTACGCTATGCATGGTGGTACCTGTGATGTAGAAATCGTTATTTACCCGGATCAGGTCGGGATCTGAAAATTCGTCGTAGAACAACGGGTTGGTGTAGGTGCCGTTACCATTGTCGGCCGTCCAGGATTGCGCGGCGGCCGGGGCCGTGGTCAATATACTGTAAACGAGTAATAATTGCAGTGCGGATATTAAGCGTATCATCGGGTTGGTAGGGATTATGCATGTATAGGGTCAGTCAGTCTGCACCCCTTTTAGAGCTGTTGTTAATGAGAATATTGATAGTGCAGGTAATCAACATCAATAAAACCGGCATCTTGCAGATCGTTAAAACTGTAAATGGCCAGCCTGTCGCCCCTGTAAGATCCCCATCTTAACTGATAGGTTTCGCCAATGGGTTTAAAATGCCTGCCATCCGTGCTGTACGTAAAATTACTTTTGCCATCCAGGCCCCACACAGTGCGTAACCAAATGCTATTGCCCTTAATGATAGGGCCGTCGGTTACGGCATTTTCAGTAAAGAACTGCAACTGTTTACCGCTGTTGGTTTGCACTACACCGGCCGCCGCATAATGGGGTGCTCCAAAGTGCGATAGCCCGGCGCGCTGGCCGTTAGCCATACCGCTCAGCTCAATTTTAACGGTGGCCTCGTTGGCGTTGGTGCGGTAGCAGCGCTGGGTTATGGTGTTGCCGGCATATAGCAAATCGTTTTTGAGCGGCTTGAAGGCGTGCAGCCTGAGCCAGCCTTTTCGTTGGGTTAAGGACCATTTGCCGGCGCGGGGCTGGTAGTTCCATTCCCACTGTGGTCCGGGCGTGTTGCCGGTAAACTCATCAGAGCTTTGCGGAACAGCCCGGTCGGTGCCGGTTACGGGCATGGGGGCCTGCCACACCATTTCGCCAAGGCCCGCAGCATTAGGCTGGCCAATGATAGGCCAGCCATTAGTCCAGGTTACAGGTAACAGGCTCAATATCCGGCCCGACCAATCGCCCGAGCCATGGTGGGTCAAAAAGTACCACTTACCGTCAGCTGCCTGCACTAATCCGCCCTGGTTGGGTTCGTTAAATTGCGGCTGACCTTCGCTCAATTGCTGCGGGCCTTCGTAAGGACCCCGGATATCTTTGGCCCGCTCCATCATGAGCACCCTTACGTTGTTGCGCACCTCGCTAAACAGGTGGTAATAATAGCCATTAATTTTGTACAGCTTGTTTGCCTCGCTGCCCTGCGACTGGTAAATCACCTTGTCGCTTTCCCGTTCAATCACCGAGCCATCGGCCGACATTTTAAACAGGTGGATTTTATAGTTGTCGGCAAACCTGGTGCCTATCAGGTAGCCCTGGCCGTCATCATCCCAAAACGGGCAGCAGTCGTCCCAGCCTTTTTCGCTCAGTACATGTTTTAAAGGTGCCCAGGGGCCTTCGGGCCGTGTAGCCGAACTCATAAAATAACCCTCGTCCGGATCTCCGAAGTAGATCCAGAAACGGTTGTTATGATAGCGTATGGCCCCCGCCCAGATCCCACGGCCGTAACGGTCCATCCTGGTGTAATTCATAGCCGGCGAAATCACCGAAATATCGTTGACGGCGTGCCCCAGGATGCGCCAGTTCACCAGGTCCTTAGAGTGCAGGATCACAAAACCAGGCGAATACTGAAACGTAGAGGATACGGCATAATAGTCAGCACCCACCCGGATGCAATCTACATCGCTGTAATCACCAGGTAAGACAGGGTTACGGTAAGTGCCGTCGGGTTGGTCGCCCCAGTGAGTCCAGCTGCCCCATAACTGGGCTACTTGTTTAGGCTGGCAACTGGCTTTATTAAAACAAAGCAGGGCTGAAACAAGGCCAGCAATAATGGGCGCAAAAGAAATATTACCGAACATAGTATTAAAAAATCAGGGAAAGCTTAGTTTTCATTTTTCCGGTTTAAAATTCTGTAACGTCATAACCAGTTTAAACAAAGTTTATAATTGCACCTCAGTTGCCCCGGCTTATCAAGTCCTGTAAAAATCCGGGCTTTTCGACCGCAGGCACACCAAAATTGATGGTGCAACCAGCAGATATGATCACGGGTTTGTTTGCTCAAGCTAAATGGTTAACGAATTTATGGGTATCAAAAAGAATATTGTTGTTCCAAATAGACTTTTTGTTATATAAACCCGACCTGACGATGTCAGCATTTCCGGCTATACTAATATTTTTAAAAGATTATTCTAACCTAACCTGATCAAACCTGACCGTTGTAGATACCGCTTCAAGCCCTGAAAAAACAATTATGCCGGCTTCTGTCAGCGATAGGTTTCGCGCAACAGTCCCGATCAGTTGCCAATCTTTACCATCCGCGGAATAAAACGCGTTTACCTGGTTTTGCTCCTGAACCAACTTCAACCAGCAACCGCCCGTCATACGGTTAAAAGATATCACGGGTTCTTTTATATCGAGCGTCGCTCCCACCTGTGTTAAACTATCGCCCGGGTGAAGCCGAGCCGTACAGGTTACTACCCATTTGGGGGCCTCAAGTTGTTGCGAAACTTCTGGATAGATCAGCAAATTTACCCCGGTCCCCTTTTCCTTTGCAGACTGCCGGAACGAAATGCCGAAACCGGTGAACTGCGAAGTCAACTGCGGCTGGTAATGAATGGCGAGCGTTTGATAAGGCACTAATTTGTGATGGATGTAGGTAGCCTGCTCTTCGTTTCCGGTAAATCCCAAGCCGTTACCTTCAACAGTAAAACCAGATTCCAATGACCGTGCTTGTCCTTTTTTTGATTTGGGGTCGAGATCGGTAACCGACCATCCGGCAGGCAATCCCGCTGTAACAGCAGCAGGATAGGCATCCGTGCTTCTGCCTTTATTATTCACTGCCGATACCGTATACACATACTTGCGCCCCGGGGCTACGTTTTTATCCTGAAACTGTGCATTAGTAACCCTGGTGGAAATTATCTTAAACTTCCCTTTCCTATTGATTGCCCTTTTAACCTGATAAAAAATGGCTCCCCGTACCGGTACCCACGTCAATTGAATGGATCTGTTCTCAGGCATGGCCGTCAATCCCGACGGAGTGCACGGCTTAACCTTTGCATAGGGGTCAATAGTTTGCGGGCTGCGTGAGTACAATAAAGTACCAAAGCCAATATGGTCTGCACCTGGTGTGCCCTGCGGTTCCGGTCGTACTTTTTCAGCAGCTTTCTGCGTAAAAGTGGCTGTTTTATTCGCCCGGTGAACATAGTGATTAAATACCTCTTCATAAACCGCACGCAGTTTGCCGCGCCCTTCTGTAGCTATCTGAGCATGCAAATATTTTCCGGTCTGGTCCATTGCGGGCAAATAAGGAACATCCCCCCCCAAATTATATTTCGCGGTATACTCGAAGCCCCTGAGCAGGCGATCATTGAGTATACCGTAAAGGTTTAGTCCCTGTTGCCACGCGATCTCGGCGCAATCGGCAAGATGCGCTATACCTAATTGCGTATGCGATTGGTCTCTTCCGCTTTCCTGGCACTGGCCTTCTTCATTAATAATATAATTAGGAAGGCTGCCGTTGCCTTCGCCGTATTGATAGTAAACAATCGCGCGTTCAAACATTGGCCGGTCATTGCAGAATACTGCTATGGCCATCATTGTTTTTAGTGCAGCTGAATCCCAGTTGCCGTTAGCAAAAGGTGCAAAATCCTTAATAACCGGATAAATCACTTCTTTAAAGTGCTTCTCAGCTTGCTTAATTTTGACAGGTGCCCAGTTTGAATTGGTATAGCGCAAAATTTCCGCGGCATTAACCATTTTGAACGGTCCAAGACCGGCCATTAATACGGCGTCACGGCCTGTTATGGATTTTAATGTCGATGCCCAGGCATCAACAATTTGTTTTGCTTTTTCCGCATAACGTTGATCGGCTGTTATGGTCCACATGATGGCGTTCTGATAGGCCGCATTGGCGTCAGCATCATAAACACCCTGGCCGACGGTAGGATTTCGGCCAACCATCTCCATTGGCCCCTGCATTTTATAATCGAACTGCGACTGGCGATTCTCTTTTAATTCATTATAGCCCGTAAAAATGGGCTCAATGCGCATGGCAACACCGTTTTTTATTCTGGCCAGGTCTTCGCGGTTTTGAAGCAGCCCCGGATGGACAAACTGTTGTGCTGTTGAAGTTTGAAAGCAAAACAACAGCGCTGAAGCATTAATAAGATACCTGACAACTGTTTTCATAAACGTGTCTTAAATAATTAAAATTGAATATTTTTTTAATTCGCCGAAAATTTAAATCAACCGGCCTGTCGGATATTACAAAAGGCTTGATAATACGCCAATTGTGCCTAATGTTTATCATTTGTTATAGTCATTATAAGTGACAAATCGGACGCCTTGCACATGTTCAGCCCGGACGATACTCACTATATCAGCAGGAAAGCACACAGTACAACTCTTAACAGTTTTTTATAAAAAGGCACATACAGGAAAGACACTTTTTACCTTTTTTTATACTCATTACTATTGCCGCAATGACTTAAAAATGGAACAATAGCCTTGTTTTGATAATTCGGCACCTTTGATCATGTCACCTAAAGTCTAATGACAATATGGATAATCAGCTATTCGATATCTGCAATGAGCGTTATCAATATGGCGGTTTTGCACATTCGTTGTACGATTAGTTACATACAGGACATCCGGGCGAATGCTGTAATCATACTTTTAGGTCTTATATTCATTTGTACACTGATGACTTTCAAATCCATTATTTCCCGTTGTAGTTTAATAGTTGTTTGTTCTTTTTTCTGGTATCATGGCGCTATGGCCCAGTTCAATAAGGTAGAAGATATCAAGCCGGCCCCTTACCCCCAGGATGCAGCAACCCTGGTTAGAACTTATGTCAATCCGGTGCTCGCCGGGGATCATCCGGATCCGACACTCTTAAAGGTTGGCGATGACTTTTACATGTGCGGCTCCAGTTTTCATTTCGTCCCTAACTTACCGATTCTCCATTCCAAAGACCTGTTGCATTGGGAGCTCATTTCAAGGGTTGTGCCCGCGGATTGGGATGAGTTAAAGTCCGGGGCGCCGGGTGCCGGCATTTGGCAAGGCGCAATAACCTATTTTTATGGCGTTTATCGTATTTATTTTTCAAACAGCGCAGGAGGCGGGCAATACATGTCAAGCGCCGCGAAACCGTCGGGGCCATGGTCTGCGCCTGAAAAAGTTAAAACAACCCCGGATACAGGCCCTATCGGCTACGATAATTCTATTTTCGTAGATGACGACGGCACACCTTACATGATCATTAAAGCCAGTCAGACAGCTAACCGCATACAGCAGATCGATCGTTCCGGCCACCTGACAGGCAAATTGATTAACCTGGACTGGATCAATCACGACAAGAAATACAGCTGGGCTGAGGGTCCTGTGATGTGTAAGAGAGACGGCTGGTATTATTACTTCATGGCTGGTGATGTTACAGGCGGGCAGTATGTACTTCGTTCAAGATCACTTACTGCAGATTCAGCGAAATGGGAGAACCTTGGAAAAATATTCGCATTTTCAAAAGATCCGGATAACAGGTTCAGATCAGTCAATCATATGTCGTCCCCATTTCGGTTAAGCGACGGTACCTGGTGGTGTATCGCGCAAAGTTATGATGCGCCCAAAGGGGATGACTGGAGCGGCCAGGGAAGGCAGGACCTGATTTTGCAGGTTCAGTGGACAGCCGACGGCCGTCCGTTTGTTCCTTATCCCTCAGATATGCCCCTTGCACGTCCAAATCTTACAAATAACGGCCTGGCCTGGCGCTTACCGAGGTCGGATGAATTTTCAAGTTCAAATTTGTCGTTGTATTGGCATTTTTTCAACAAGAACGCTGCGCAACAGTATTCAGTCACTGACAATAAAGGCTGGCTTAGGCTTAAGCCGAAAATTGGCAGGACCCACATTCTGCAAAAAGAGGCGGGACATTATTATTCGCTCGTTACGCGGGTAAGGCTGAATGCACTGGCATCGGGGCAAGAGGCGGGGATTTACCTTGCTTCCGGCAATGAATCGGTAAACGTGCGTCTTTGTACTGGGTTTGAAGAAGGCAGAAAAATATTCAATTTCGCGATGGGCGGCCAGTCGTTCAGCACAGAAAACAAAATTGGGGAAAGCGTATGGCTAAAGCTGGAGCGAAAAGCGCATGAGCTAACCGGTTACTACAGTTCTGATGGTCTGCAATGGCATCAAATCGGTACGGTCATCAATGCAAGTGAACTGGACAAAGCCCAGCCTAATTTTAATTCGTGGGTAGGTACCAGCCTGGGCCTTTTTGCTGAAGGCAGGGAAGCGGATTTCGATCTTTTCGTTTATAAAGACGGTTATTCGGAGCAGCCCTTAGCAGGCGCCAATAATTATTGGGGCGTTACGTTATCTCAGGTTGATGGCGCTATCTTAAACAACGATGCCGGAGGTTGGGCGATGTTGGGCGGAGTGGATATGGGGAGAGGGGCAAACAAAGCAACCAGTATTTCTTTGACCGCCGCGGCGCTTAGTAACGGCAGCGTTGAAATATGGATCGATGACCTAAACAAAGACGGCAGGAGAATCGCGGTTATGCCGGTTAAAAGTACGGGCTCATTGAATAAATGGTCGGCCATATCTGCAAAGATACCCGCCATTGCCGGTCAGCATGATCTATATGTCAAGATAAAAGGATCTAAGAATGCTTTGGCAATAAGATCATTATTGTTTAAATAAGCTGTCCCTGCCCGAAACTAATTGATCATAAAGGCAGGCGCTCTCCTTGCTTCCCGATTGCTATCCTTACCTTTTTTATCATTTAAAAACGAAAACCGCAGAAAAAAATGGTACAGCAGCAATTGCAAACAAAGGAGTAAACAGAATTTCAAACCGCCCAGGCTTAACAGGAAAGGAAGCCAAAGAAGATGAGAGCACCGGAAGGTATAAGTTTTTCAGCTATGCTACGTTATTTTTAAAGCCAACTGAAAATCCTCAAATACAAATGCGATTAAAGCATCTCTAATGAGGATTTTCTACTTGGACTATCAGAGCGTAACCGTAATTATTTCAGATCCGGAAACAAGGAGGTTAAAAATCATTTATGTTATATATCCGACTATCTCAACTAATATATTTTGTTCCGATTTTTAATCAAATAGACCATTGCTTCTTTCACTACCTGCACCGGGTTTCTTGGAATAAATCCCAATTCTGTTCTGGCCTTTGAAGTATCAAAATTTTGTTGAAGTCCTGAAAACATTTTAATGTCTTTAGTAGTGAGCAATGGTGCTTTTCCCGTGATTCTGCTTCCGGTTTCCATCAGCCAGGCAATGGTCAAAAGTATGGGTTTTGGAACAGCGGCTGGCAGTTTTATATTCAGTTCAGGGAAGAGTTCCTGGGCGATTTTGGTGGTTTCTTTTATCGACATACATTTTTCGTTTGCCAGAATGTACCGCTCACCATCCCTGCCTTTTGTTGCAGCCAGATAACAACCTTCGGCAACGTCTTTTACATCAATCCAATTGAGCGTAATGTTGGTTTCAACAGGAATTTGTTTTTTCAAAATCAGTTGGATGATGTTATAGGAAACGTTCAATGGTGCAAATGCTTCGCTGCCAATCATTGCGGAAGGCAGTACGGCAACCAGCTCAATGTTACGTTTCTTAGCCAACTCGAACGCCAGTTTTTCACCGTCATTTTTCGAGTTGTAATACATATCCCTGCGGTCGGGATTGTAGCCATAGCTCTCCTTTGTAGGAAGTCTGGAATAATCTAACGCCGCTATGGAACTTACATATACAATCCGTTTTACACCGGCTTCTGCGGCGGCTTCAATCATGTTTTTCGCCCCGGAAAGATTGACGTCATAAATTTCTTTTTTCGGGTTATTTGCCCAAAGTTTGAACGATGCACCTACGGCATAAAAAACATCCACATCCTGCAAGGCGTTAGCCAGGGATTGTTTGTCGGTGATGTCGGCCTGAACCACTTCGCAATTGAGTCCTGCAAAAGATTCCTGGTTTTTAATGTTGCGAACCGAAGCCCGGACAGGAATGCCTTTTTCGATAAGCAATCTCACAAGGTTATTGCCCAGATGTCCGTTTGCACCTGTAACCAATGCCAAATTTTTCTGTGCCATAGTTTTTGATGTTTAAATGATGGTACAAAATTCAAGATTGGCTTTTTAAAGGCACTTCACAAATGTTACTTAATGATTTCCTTTCGTATTCTGCTTAGGCTTTTAGGGTTCATTCCTAAAAAAGATGCGATGTGTTGCAGCGGTACGTTTTGTAAGATCTGCGGATAGTTTTTCATTAATTTGCGATAGCGTTCTTCGGCACTTAGTGTTGCCAGTTCTGTTGAGCGGTTTTCGTTATAGGCAAGTGATTGCTGGAAAACCGAGATGCTGAAATCCCTGAAGACTGTGCTTTGCTGTGTTAGTTGATCCAGATTCGTTTTCGTAATTCTCAATAATTCACATTCCGTTACACATTCCAGATTTTCGTTGGATTTTGTTTGGTTGACAAAGTGGAAGTAGGAAGTAATAAATCCTGGCGGACAATTGATATGTGTGGTTACCTCATCTCCGTTCTCGTTGTAATAAAACAGCCTTACATAGCCAGATACCACGAAATAAAGATACTTCGGAATGCTTCCCTCTTTTTCACAGATGTGGTTTTTGGGGAAAAGTACATACTCAAAAAAGTCTTTGCACAAGGCCCTATCTTCGGGCGTGATTGTTTGGGATAGGAGTGCAAATAACTTTTCATGCATTTTGTAAATTTAGAAATTTTATTAACCGTTATCGGCTTTTGCCTTTCCGTTTTCCAGGATGGTTTTGTCTGTAAGTTTTGAAATGGCATCGTTTTATCGCGCTTTAAATGGTTATACAAAGCGATGCAGATTCGGAATGCCCGAAGATGCAGGCAATGGCATCATTTAGATTTTTGGGTAGATGGGTAATGATTTTACTGACGATGGTATTTGTCACTACAGTTATAATTATATGATGAGTGAATACAAAATTGCCATCTATGTCCGGGAAAAAATTGCCATCCTGTCTGGCATAAATAAAGCCGAAAATGGATTTGCTGACTGCAAGATTGCAGTTGATTTCGTATAAATGCGACAATGAAGTAATATCATTAATGAGCTCGAAATTTTTGGCACTGTTGTCTGCCAGTAATTTGCCTTTGGGTGGTTTGAAAAAAGCAGTGTCGTCTTTCTTTAATTTTTGCATCCATTCCGAAATGTTAAGCAAATTGATCCTCCTTTACGCTTCATCATATGGCTTATTCTAAATTTATTTTGATTTAAACGGGTCAATCAGGGCAATACTGCCATCTGAACGGTGGTAAAGCGGCGTTACCTTAACATTTCTCAGGTGTGTTTTGCCGGAAATTTCCGTGTCGTGGTAAAACAGGTACCATTTTCCTTTAAACTCCACAATAGAATGGTGCGTGGTCCAGCCCTGCACCGGTTTCAAAAATATTCCTTTATAGCTGAAGGGGCCGAATGGCTTATCACTTGTAGCGTACGCCAGGTAATGCGTGTCGCCTGTAGAGTAGGTGAAATAGTATTTACCTTCAAATTTATGCATCCAGGGCCCTTCAAAAAAACGCCTGTTATGGTCTTTTCCCAGCAGCGGGCGCCCGCTCTCGTCCAGGATAATAACATCCTTCACCGGCCCCTCAAATTGCTTCATATCCGAACTTAGCCTGACCACTTTACAGCTGAGCGCCGGGGCATCATCGTTCTGAAGGTCGGTTTTGGAACCGTTGGGCTGGTATTTACCCGTGGCCCATTGCTGTAACTGACCTCCCCAGATACCGCCAAAATACATATAACTTTGGCCATCCGAATCTGTATAAACCGCCGGATCGATACTAAAACTGCCTTCAATTGGCTGTGGTTCGGCTTTAAAAGGCCCGGCGGGATTTTTGGAAGTAGCGACACCAATATGGAAAACATCTTGTTTATCCTTCACCGGAAAGTAAAGGTAGTACACGCCATTTTTGTAAGCACAATCCGGCGCCCATAGCTGCCTTCCCGCCCAGGGGATATTTTTTATATCGAGGGCTACCCCGTGATCGGTTACCGGCCCGTTGATATGATCGAGCGAAAGCATATGATAATCCCTCATCGCGAAGTGATCGCCGCTGCCGTTGTCGGTTACGGCTGTGTCAATGTCATGAGAAGGGTAAATATAAATTTTACCATTGAAAACATGTGCGGAGGGATCTGCGGTATAAATCGATCTGATGAGGGGAGGAGATAAAAAGGTTTGTTTTTGTTTTGTTTGGGCGGCGGCCTGATTTACGGTGAAAACCGCCGCCATGAGTGTGCAGATAAGTTTAAATTGGGTTTGTTTCATCTTTATTAATATTGTTTTCCAAAGGCCAGCAGGCAGGGCATTTATACTTCGATGTTTAATTTGACGGGGCTGGATAGCCCGGGTTGTCCAGCATTTTTTTCATCATATCGCCGGCCAATTCCCTGTTATATGCTTATAGCGAAATAGCTACTACAAGCCATCTTATTAATTACTCAAATAATGCGGTATGTTTTACCTGCCAGGGTTGGAAGATCATATAAATAACTTTTCGGGAGTTTTACGCTTAAATCTTTATCGTTTTTTTTGATAATGGGTTGCGCGATGTCGGTGATACGATAGAATCGATTGCTGTTAACCCCGTTTGCTTTTTTTAACATCCGGTTGTTCAGCAGTTCGTTAACACGCAGCCGGCAATTCCCGCCAAGGGCCGAATGTATAACGAGTTTCGTTAGGTGACGGCCTGACCATGCCAGGTCTATCTTGAATCCGCCACGGGCCATCAGCCCGTTTACGCTGCCTTTATCCCAGTCGTCGGGCATAGCAGGCAGCAGATAGATTGCAGCATCATGGCTTTGCATCAACATTTCGGTGATCCCCGAAGTACAGCCAAAATTGCCGTCAATCTGAAAGGGAGGATGTGCGTCAAATAAATTGGGATATGTGCCTCCGGATCCGGTCATGACTGGTTTTATCTGGTCTTTGATTAGCTTGTAAGCGTGATTGCCGTCTAATAACCGGGCCCACAAATTAATCTTCCAGGCCATTGACCAGCCGGTAGATACGTCACCGCGGTATACCAATGAATTTTTGGCCGCGGCGAATAATTCCGGATGTATAAAAGGAGAAATCTGGTTCCCCGGGAAAAGTCCGTAAAGGTGCGATACGTGGCGGTGATTGTCAGTTGGCCGGTCAAGGTCGTCCAGCCACTCCTGCAATTGCCCGTACCGGCCAACCTGCATTGGCGGCAATTTTTCGCGCAGCGCTTTCAGCGAATCGGCAAATGTTTTGTCCGTATTCAGGTCTGCCGCAGCATATATAACATCTGTAAATAAGCCATATACCAATTGGTTATCCATCGTGGTCCCGGCAGCAACCGACACCTCATGGCTCCCGGTTATGTATTCGTGCTCGGGCGAAACAGACGGGCTTACGACGAGCCAGCCATGATCCGGTTCTTTTTGCAGCACATCAACGAAATAGGTAGCGGCACTTCTCATTACCGGGTAATATTGCTTCAGAAATTTTTTATCTCCCGTGAAAAGATAATGCTCCCACAGATGCTGGCACAGCCAGGCATTTGCGGTTGGCCATAAGCCCCAGAATGCGCCATCCACTATACCGGTAATCCGCCAGATGTCTGTATTATGATGAAGCATCCAGCCCCTGGCCCCATACATCTGCCTGGCTGTCGCCTTACCGGTTACGGAAACATCTTTGATGAGGTTAAATAAAGGCGTGCCCAGCTCAGATAGTTGGGTGGCCTCCGCCGGCCAATAGTTCATTTCAGTATTGATATTGACGGTATACTTACTATCCCACGGACCTTTCAGTTCCCCGTTCCATATGCCCTGAAGGTTGGCCGGTTGTGATCCCGGTTGTGACGAACAGATCAGCAGGTAACGCCCGAATTGAAAATACAGTTCGGCCAGTTGGGCGTCGTTGTTACCTGCAAAGTTTTGTATCCGCACATCTGTGGGCAGATTGATCGCGTTTGTCATGCCCAGGTCCAGTTTTATCCGGTTAAAGTACGACTGATAAAACCTGATATTAGATTGGCGCAGGGTATTAAACGATTTGGTACAGGCAGCCTGCATATCGTTGCGGGCCCGCCCAGGCGCGTTTCCTGACAGGTTGTGATAGTTGATGAAATTAGTGCCGATGGAGAGATAAATAGTCGCCGTGTCCGCATGGGCGATGGTCATCCCGGAAGTATCCGTTTGTATAGTACCCCCATGATTTTTTACACGGGCGATCATGTTAAACCTGACCTGGCCTTTTTGATTTTCGTGATCGCTGCTTTTACCTGAAAGAACGATTTCCTGGTTAGCTGCGCTAATCTCTTGTACAAGCGGGCTCTGGAGCCTTACCTTGCAATTGATCATTCCCGGTTTATCAGCACTCAGCCGTACCAGTAACACATGTTCTTTGAAAGAGGTAAAGTATTCCCGCTTATACTGAACGCCTCCCGAGCTGTAACGTACTGTGGCTGTGGCATGTTCAATATCCAGGTCGCGGTAATAATTGCTAACGTCCGTCTGGCCGGGAAAATTGATATACAAATTGCCAGCGAGCTGATAGGGCATGCCGCTGTTGCCCTTCGGGCCGAGATATTTATTGGCAGCCGCCTGCGCCTCCAGGTATTTTTTTTGCGCCAAAAGCACGCGTACTTCTTCAATATGAGGCTTAGCGGCCGAATCAATGTTGTTGTTGGGGGCGCCTCCCCAGATGGTAGATTCGTTGAGCTGGATGCGTTCCTGCTGTACGCCGCCAAAGATCATTCCACCTATAAAACCATTCCCTATCGGCAGGGCCTCATTCCAGTTGGTGGCGGGCCTGGTGTACCATAACTTATAACGCAGATCCCGAAGAGCGGATTGACTGTTTTGGCCCCAGGCAACGGCACAAAAAAGGCCTGCAATTATTGCTAAAAATGTCTTTTTCAATTTTATCAGTTTAGTTATGACAGGGGTATACAAGCCCGTGCCGGTTTGCAAGTCAGTTTATTGGGTTATAGCGGCAAGTCACTTTTTTAAGTATGGTTGCTTTTTTCTTACAATATATTGACTATTAGCCTTATGAACAATATTTTATCCCCGGATTAATTATCCCGATTGATTTTTGAACAAGCTCCGTTTTAAAGAAAACAGGGTTCGCCGAATAGGCCTGCGCAATACAATTGCGCAAATGTTAAACCGGAAAGCTGCATTAAGCCGTATAAATTGCCCCTCAAACACGAGAAAGATCATCGTATAATTATGCAAATGCTGTACGCTAAGCATCACCGACCGGAAGAAATTAAGAGGCTGTTCACAATTGAACAGCCTCGTTAAAAAATCATTATTTCTCCAGCTTAGTAGCCCGGATTCTGGTAGGCAGCCTTATCAGCAGCGCTCATAACTAATGCATCTATTTGCCCCTGCGGAATAGGGCGAAGATAGAGATGCGAGTCGATGGAACGTGTAACTTTAACCGGCGTATGGTCTCCAAAGGTGGTTCCTGCAATTGTAAAGGAAGCAGCAAGTTCCCCCCACTTTTGTGTCCGTACCAGATCGAACCAGCGGCCGCCTTCTGCATAAAATTCCCGGGAACGCTCCGCTAATACATAGTTCATGTCGATGATTGCGGGAGTAGCCGCCATCATAGCCTGGCTATCGTCTTCAATCTTTACTACATTACCATTATTATTGAAACGCCACTTTCCTGCGCGTGCCCGCAGCACGTTAACGAGTTCACGTGCGGATTTTCCTGGTTTAACAGTGGCGCCTTTAACTGCCGCCTCCGCTGCGATCAGGTATAGCTCCGAGAATTTTGCTATTGGATAAGGACGCGTACTACCGGCATTTGGCTGTCCCAAACCTGTGCCGTTATCTGTACGATAAGGCCCCAGTTTCCAGAGTCCCGGATAAATTATCCGGCTTATATCGCCAGGGTTGACCACCCAATCTGATCTCCCTGGCAGCAGTCCCGCACCAACATTCCCGTTTGCTTTGGCGTATGTGACGTTCGGATCGTCATTATCCAGGAACGAGAGTATCGCGCCCCCCTGTGCTACGGGCAAGCCGTTGGCATTGGCTAAGGTCTGGGCCGTATTTCCGCCCTTTTGCCAGTTTCCGCGGTATACGGTTGTGAAAGTTCCATCATATCGTGAATCGTTTACTTTATCAGCGAAAGTGTTTTTCAGTACTTCAACAGTCGGAGCCATGCGAACCCAGGGCCGGCCCAAATGTTGATCTGCCTCACGCAGAACAGAGTTCACCCCGCCACTAATTATGTTGGGATAGTTCCAGGTCATCATCCAGCCGGCAAAGTTATCCGGAGCGCCGCCGCTTCCGTAGGTCAAACTCGAACCGTTATATTTTTCACTACTTTGGGTATGGTCTGCATAGAGCACCATTTCGCTGTTACGGTCGTTTGTGCCAACATTCACATCGTAAAATGTTGGCTGTAATTTGAACGAGCCCGGATTATCAATTGCGGTGGTGGCGATATCGTAGGCGTTTTGAAAATACCACGCGGCATCGTGTCCATTGGGATCTGTCCGGTTACTTGCGGGATAGGTCGGGATACTATTGGGATTTTGCAACCACCATGCATAAGTTAAATAGGCCTTAGACAGGAAAAGACGAGCTGCCGTTTTGGTCAGTCCGCCGGTTACCCGGCCGGTTTCCGGCAGATCATTGATCGCCTGCAGCAGATCCGGGAAAATCGCCTTTGTATAAACTTCGGGCACGGTATTACGCACTGACGTCCTTGAAGGCGTGATATTAAATTTCAACGCTCCCGAACCCAGATCAAGCGGTACGCCGCCGTAGGATTGCACCAGCAAAAAATAATCAAATGCCCTGAAGAAGCGGGCCTCAGCAATCAGAGCGCTGGAAATCCCCACGGCACTGGCGTTTTCGATTACGCCGCTGGCAGTATTGATGTCGGTAAAAGACTCGCCCCATATGATACTGGTAGGATAACTGGTTGAAGATATGATACCGACGCCTGAGCAATCCAGATCTTTGAAGTTTCCGTCGG
The DNA here is from genome assembly GCF_014643835.1 of Mucilaginibacter rubeus. Taxonomy (GTDB): domain Bacteria; phylum Bacteroidota; class Bacteroidia; order Sphingobacteriales; family Sphingobacteriaceae; genus Mucilaginibacter; species Mucilaginibacter rubeus. The sequence goes on from NZ_BMKD01000005.1 coordinate 267,228, forward strand.
CGCTCTGGCCCCATGTAGCTTCATCGGTACCGGTAACACCCGAATTATAGTAATAAGCCTGCCCGTAAATATTACGCAGGTGCGCGTACATGGCTGTTAATCCACCATTTACACCCTGTACCGTTTTAAAATATTCCGGGGTGAAGGAGGAACGCGGTTGTTCATCAAGCACTTTTTTACATCCCGTAGATAAGACCGTTAGCAAAAGCGTGGATTTTATGACGCTTTTTATCTTTAAAGTTTTCATGTTGATAATGTTAAAATGTCAAATTCAATCCAAGTACATAATTCGTGGTCGAAGGGGCGTTGCTGCCTACTGTCAGGAATCGTCTTAAACTGTTTGACAGGGGCACCGCCGCGTTTTCATTACCATAAGAGTTTGGTTCAGGATCCATCCCTGACTCTTTGTGATAAGGCGAGAAAAATACAAATGGATTTTGCACCGTGAAATAAGTGCGCAGGCGCATGTTCGCGTGCTTTGAGAGCAGCTTGCTGAAATCATAACCAAGCGTCATTGTCCGGATTTTGAGATAGGATGCATCAAAGTAACCGAGCGTACTGCCATATTTCGGATTATCGCCACTCAGGATACCGCCTGGTTTCGGATATTTTGCTCCTGTGTTATCAGGCGTCCAGTAATCTTCCTGAACGTTATTACTGCGGCCTGTCATCAGGTTCAGATAGCCACCTGAGCCGTACAGGCTACTGATGAGCGTGCCCCCTTTCTTAAAGGCACCTACAACACTAAAATCAAAGCCTTTATATGCCACACGCGTATTAAAGCCGCCTTCGAATTTAGGATCAACATCGATGATCTGACGATCGGCAGCCCCGATGGCCCTTGTTGGCTGACCGTTGGCGTCATAAGTTCCGGTATACAACACTTTGATCATGCCCACATTTCCGCCCGGTTCAAGGGTGCTCAGGTAAGGGTCGCCAGACTGCCACAATCCTATTTTCTTGTAATCGTATATGGCGTTTATATTATGGCCTACGAACCATGCGTTGCCCTCATCACGTGTCTGACCTGAAGCGAGCGCCACAAGTTTATTCCTGTTTCCATAGATATTAATACCCAAATCCCAGGTAAACCCGTTTTTATTGATGAGCGTACCATTCAAACTTAACTCAAGCCCCTTGTTCTGAGTCCGCCCAACGTTTGCTGTATAGCTTCCAACCCCCGCGGTAGGCGGCAGCCCTACGCCCAGTAAGATATCGTTTGTATTTGTAACATAATATTCAACAGTACCTGATAAGCGATGTTTAAACAAAGAAAAGTCTATTCCATAGTTCCATGTCTTGGAGTATTCCCAACCTAAAGTTGGACTTGGAAGCTGGGTTACATAATAGCCCGTCGCATAGTTTGTGTCGCCGAAATTATACTGACGTGTACCCAAAGTACCTAATGTCTGATAAGCATTTACTGCCTGGTTTGAGGTTTGCCCAAAGCCCGCGCGCAGTTTCAGATTATCTATAACCGAAATGCCCTTCATGAAAGACTCATTCATGATATTCCAGCCTGCTGAAACCGCGGGATAAGTGTGCCATTTATGACCTGGAGCTAAGCGGGAAGAGGCATCCGAGCGCACGGTGGCAGACAGCAGGAAGCGGTCATCGTAGGAATACATCACACGACCCATGTAGGACATCAGGCCGCTCTGGCTGTAGTTGCCGTTGCCGATGGTGATCTCGCCGGTTGCTGCACCCAGGTTATAAAACTGGAAAGCATCAGCTGGAATATCTTTGGCCGACATGCTGGAAGAATTGTACCTGGTTTGTTCGGTAGAATACAGGGCCACGACATTTATGTTATGCTTTTGGGCGAAAGTATGGTCGTAGGTCAGCAAATTTTCAACTGCCCAGTGATATTGGGCTGAGTTGCTTACGCCCGCTGTTGACGGCGTTGTGGGCGTGGCACTGCCAATCCCAACTCCGGTGTAGTTGCCGTTGTTGCTTTGCACATAATCGAGACCAAGGTTTACCCTGTATTTCAGGCCTTCCACCCACGGAATTTTTACTTCGCCATAAACGGAGTTGTATGTGGCGTAATTCCTTGTTTCGTTGAGCCATTGATCGTGGAGGTTATTGATGATGCCTTTGGTCAACACGAAACTTTCAGACAGTGGCGTTTTAACCGTTCTTTTCAGGCTTCCGTCCGCATTATAGGGATTGGCAAGGGGCGAAAGTCCCAAAACACTGCCAACGCCAACCTGGCTGCCTTCGGTAAGGTTATAGTTATTGTTAGTGGTAAAGCCAACTTTAACGTATTTGCCTACATTCTGGTCCACTGATCCTCTCATGGAGTAGCGGGTATATTGCTGCGTAGGAATAAGGCCCTGATTTTTATAATAGCCGCCGCCGAAATTATATGTACCCGTTTGGCTGCCTCCGGAAACACCTACGTCATTACTGAAAACCATGCCGCTTCTGTAAAAAAGCTTCTGCCAGTCGGTATTTACGTCGTCAGCTTCGTCTACGGCGTTGGTGTACAGGCCTGCCGCTTTACGTAGTTTTAAAAATTCGGGACCGGTCATCATCGGGTACCTGGCGAAAAGTTTTTGCTCCCCATAATAGGCGTTATAGGTAATTTTAGCGGCTCCTCCCACCTGGCCCCTATTCGTGGTAATAAGTACAACGCCGTTTGCTCCCCTCGAGCCGTAAATAGCTGTGGCGGAAGCATCCTTAAGAATATCGATACTTTTAACGTCGTTAGGGTTAATATCTCCAAGAGAGCCGGTAAAAGGGATACCGTCAAGTACGATCAAGGGGTCATTGCTTGCAGTAAGCGACCGTTGGCCCCTGATCAGGATCTGCATCGTTGCACCTGGTTTTGTAGAAGTTTGAGAAACCTCTACGCCGGGTAATCTGCCTTGTATGGCCTGGCTGATATTAGGCGCGGGAATATCACGGATCCGTTCGCCGCTGATCGACGCGACTGAACCCGTTACAGCTTCCCGCCTTTGGCTACCATAGCCGATAACGATCACATCGTTAAGGCTGTTACTGCTTTGGCTAAGACGAATGGATAAATGTGTTTGCCCGTTAATCTGGATTTCCTGGTCGGCATAACCAATAAAAGTCACAATAAGCGCCTTCTCGGTTGGAGGGACAGTTATGGTGAAATTGCCGGCAACATCGGTAACAGATGTTGCTTTAGCTGTTTTTGCCCTTACGGTAGCGCCCGGTAAAGGCAGACCCTTCTCATCGACTACGGTACCGTTTATTTTCCTGCCTTGCCCAAATGCTGTAAGGCTGGAAAGCAAAACCGCCAGCAGCAGCAAGAAAGGTTTCTTTTGAATAGTTTGTAATGATTTTTTCATAATTCAGGTTTAAAAAAATTGAAGTTTTTGTGCCATGGAACAATTCGCCCAGGTTTGAGTTTAATATGCTTCCCGTCCGGGCCCCTAATCAGGTTTTTCATTTTATAGTTTGTTAAATCACAACGATAACTTTATTATGACCAGCTTCGCAATCGATTGCGAAATTGATGGTGACATAATGCGGAGCTTAATCCGGACGATATCAAATAAATCAGAATGTTTTTTTTAGTTTATAAATTGTATATGGCGGCAGGAATGCCCTCATAGCTATGCCGAAGATCATCGCTTTAAAGGGATTAGGGTAGGACAAATCGCAAAATTCGTGATACATTTGTTCAATGATGCCATTATGGGTGGTTTCTGCAGTGTTGCCGAATTACTTTGCCTTGAGAGTGTGACCACCCGAATATCCGGAATGCTGCTTCCGATACATGTACCATTGTGTAAAAAGATGGCTGCGGAGGCTATAGGACGCCTTAAATTGCAGGAGTGGCCTTGTTTTTAGACATATTCCTTTTGATGATCATGTACTCCGACGGTAACATGCCGAAGCGTGTTTTAAAGATCCGCGAAAAATAACTGGGTGTGCCGAAGCCTGTAATATAGGCGATCTGAGCTACATTATAATCACTGATCTCCAGCAACTGGGCTGCTTTGTCAAGTTTGACGTTGCGGATGTACTCCACCGGGGTTTGCCCGGTAATTTCCAGAAGTTTGTAATAAAGTGACCCCCGGCTCATGCCCACATGCCGGCTCAGTTCTTCAACTGACAACCCCGGCTCACTTAATTGGTCTTCTATATATTTCATGACCGAATTTAAAAGCTTTACATCGGCCGACTCCATTTCAACCTGGGGGCTAACCATCTGTATTTGCCTGGAATATGTATCCTTTAGATTTTTGTTCAGATCAAGAAGGTTATCGATCTTGGTTTGCAGGATTTGGAAATTGAAAGGCTTCGTAAGATAGTCATTAGCGCCTGTTTTGAGGCCTTTTAACTGATGCTCTTCCCCGGTTGTTGCCGTTAATAATATTACAGGGGTATGGCAGGTGCGCTTATCGGCTTTAATTTTTTTGCTCAACTCAATCCCATCCATGTGGGGCATGTTGATATCACTGACAACCAGGTTAACATGCGCGCCAAGTGTTTTTTGCCATCCTTCTTTACCGTGGGCCGCCTCAATAATATGATAGTATTTTTTCAGGTGATCCGACAAATAAGAGCGGAATTCGTCATTGTCCTCTACCAATAGTACGGTTGGCTTTAGTTCAGGGTTTTCGCTTCTGGCCTGCCTTTCTTTAGCGTTTTCTCTATCAGAAACGGGAGGTGTTTCGGAGGTACCGGCTTCCACCGCAGCGGTGAGCGGAAGCCTTACTAAAAAGCTTGTTCCCTGTCCGGCTATACTTTCCGCCTGAATGGTGCCGCCGTGAAGCTCTATAAATTCTTTGGTTATGGAAAGGCCTATGCCGGTACCCTGGTTGACTATTGCACTGCTTTGGCGCGATTGATAAAAGCGTTCAAATATTTTTTCGAGATCATCGGCCTGTATGCCAATTCCGGTATCAGTAATCTTAAGCAGCAGGCCTGTGCTCAACAACGAACTCTTTTCAGCCCGGGCGCTGACAGAAACTACCCCGCCGGCAGGGGTGAATTTAAACGCGTTAGACAACAAGTTGAAAATAACCCGCTCCAGCTTATCCGGGTCAAAGTAAGCCTGCAACTCTTCCTGTTGCACATCAACCTCCAGTGTAACCTGTTTTTTTAAAGCAAGATCCTGAAATGCTTCGCACGACTCGGTGATAAAAGACATGATCTCTCCCGCCGAAAGGCTGAGCTTCAACTTTTGTTCTTCCATTTTACGAAAGTCAAGCAACTGGTTGACCAGGTTGAGTAACCTGCGACCATTTCTATTGATCATTTTCAGATCCTCGATGTCATTCCCCGGAACAGATTTTTCAAGCAGTTTTTCGACCGGGGCCAGGATCAGCGACACCGGGGTTCGAAACTCGTGGCTTAGATCTGTTAAAAACTTTATTTTCAGCAAGTCCAGCTCATGCAAACGTTCAGCTTCCCGCCTTTCCTGTTCAATAAGCTGACTGACTTGAAGTTTCTCCTGGGCCTGCTCAAATTGCCTCCGGATTTTCTGAATACCACGTCTCCTTATGAAAAACAAAGCCGATCCTAAAATAACCACGTAAGCAATATAAGCATAAACTGTTCGCCAGAACGGCGGCAATATAGTTATCCTGATCGTCGTCACCGGGTTATTCCAGTGGTTTTCATCTTTACTGGCCATCACCTCAAAACTGTAGGTCCCGGGATCAATATTGGTATAGCTGGCTGTCCGAATATTTTGAACATAATTCCAGGCTTTATCAAAACCTTTTAGCCGATAAGCATATAAATTCTGTTTAGGAGATGTATAATCCAGTGCCACATAACCGATGGAAAAATTTTGGCCGTATTTCAAAGTGATTTCTTTTGCGGTACTGATATGCTCATGAATCGGTGACTCATTTCCAGGATTTACTATCGCATTATCAACGGTTAAATTGCTTAGAATTACCCGTCCGGGACGAGAGACAACCGGTAATCTCGATGGATTAAAAAAATTAAAGCCGTCCTGACCTCCAAAATAAAGATTGCCGTCCCTGGTTTTTATTCCTGAGCCTGAAGAAAAAGCTCCTTGCTGTACGCCGTTTTCGTTAGTAAAATTGCGGAAAACCCTTCTTTTGTAATCAAACGAACTGATTCCGCGATCCGTGCTTAACCACAGGAAACCTTTATCGTCCTGCAAAATTGATTTTACGAAGGAATTAGCCAGGCCCTGACCTTCACCGTAAGAGACGAATTTTTTTTGATTTTCGTCAAAATAGCTAATCCCCTGTTTGGTGCCAGACCAAACACTCCCGTCATTAGTTATAAATAAGTTCAGTACCACGTCGTCGGCCAGTGCCGAATTTTTTTTATTGTAATGCGTCCACTTTTGATGCTCAGTATCAAGCACTACGATTCCAGTTCCCATCGAAGCAATCCACATGCGCCCGTCCCGGCCCGGAATAATAGAAGAAATAAAACCGTTAACGGGTAAACTCCGGCTCTGGCGGCCGGCCCCGTTTTGACTTGTCAGATGTGAAAATGACTGGCTATTTTCATCATATATATCTATTCCCCGACCCAGTGTACCTATCCAAATTCTGCCACTCGCGTCGGCGTTAATGCAAGTAATATCATTGCTACAAATTCCATGACCATTGCCGTCAGCTGTATATTGTACATATCTATGAGTAGTGATGTCAATTCGGAAAAGCCCGTTATGGTAAGTTCCCGCCCACAAGTTTCCTTTCCTATCGATATAAAGTGATGTTACGGCCAGTGAGCTTCCGCGGCGTTTCAACTTACTTTGTATATCATACGAATGCAAAAGGCCTGTCTTTTTGTCGAGCAAAGCAATACCTGCGTCGGTCCCTACAAAAATGTCACCGCTGCTGCATTCCGCGAAAGCGGTTACAAGCGGCGATTTTAAACCGAGAGGATCGAAAGGGTCACTTTTCTTGTGATTGAAGAGTGCAAGATGAGGGTCGTATTTTCCGATCCCTTCGGTAAAAGTTCCAACCCAATATATACCTGCAGGGTCAATAAATATGCTGCGTATGGAATTGCTTTTCAGGCTGCCCGCATTCCTGGGATCTGCGGTCAATTGCTGAAAAACCTCCAGTTGAGGATCGAATAAATTGACCCCACCCTCTGTTCCGATCCAGATCTTGCCGTCTTTAGCCAGGCTCATCGTGAAAATTGCGTTATTGTCCAGGCTCAGGGACGATTGATTGCCAGAACGAAAAATTTCAAAATGCCCATCATCTGTCCACTTGTTCAGCCCGTCGTACGTACCAAACCAAATGCTGCCTTTTTTATCTTCAATGATTGCTTTAACCGTGTTATTACTTAATGCGTACCTGTCCTGCTCATTGTGCGAAAACCTTTTGAAGGAATTTGATGACCATTCATACAGGTACAACCCATAATTGGTACCAACCCACATCCGTTGTCGACTATCTTCGAACAAAGAGAGGACGACAAACGCGCCCGCGTCCTTTTTATCAGGTTCCGGAATCTTAACAGGCGTAATTCTGCCGGTTTTCGTATCAATTATCCGGAGATCTTCATAGGTGCCTACCCATAATTTGCCCTGGTGGTCCTGGCAAATAGCCCTGACTGATATGTCTGAAATTTCTCGCCAGGAACCATCTCCCCTGAAAGGTTCGAATCGATCAAACTTGCGGTTGTAATAAGAAAGCCCCCCTCCGCTGGTACCAACCCATATCCGCCCACTTTTATCTTCAAACATTGACAAGACTTCGTTGGAAGGAATACTATTACCAGATGCGCCATGCCTGTAAATAACGAAATTACTGCCATCGAATTTATTAAGCCCGTTTCCGGTTCCGAACCACATCAATCCAAACCGGTCTTTTATAATGGTATTTACGGTATTCGAAGACAATCCTTCTTTTATCGTAATAGATGTAAAGTTTATAGCAGCCTGTCCATAAATTTGAGATGGGACATACAAAAAGAGCAGGCATGTCAATATATAACAGCTTTTAAACTTAAGCATAATAAAATATGATGAATAGTCACTCGCAGCAACCAATAAAGGCTTCAGTAATATATTTTAATTGGTGTTGTTTTGACAAATATAACCCAGTTGATGCAAATATCATTGTTAATTTATGACTATAGGGTATTTCCAGGCTTATTCTCAAAGGTTTCGTCTTTTTATCAGGCGGCAGCGGGTCTTATTCGCCATCATTTTTGGGACATCCCAGACTGTTTAAAAACGTATGTAAAAAAAGAAAATCCGCCGATTTCGTGCGAAACTCGGCGGATTTTGCGGAAAAGATGTGGAGATCGGATTATTCAGGGCCTCAAAAACAACTCCCAAACACGGTTTTTGGGCTCTGGGAGTAGTTTTTTATTCCCTCATTGTGAATTTGACTGACTTTTGATTGTCTTTACTATCAACACAAAACGGTGCCCTCAAGCGCATGGAACATAATGGCCAAGACCTCCGAAATATCCATATATTTGATCTAATCGAACGCGAAAAACTTTTATTCGATTGCATTTGCATGGATCTGCTTCAACGCTGATAATCAAACTCCGCCGCCAAATTAAGGCAACATGATTTCTGCAACATTGCGTTGGTTATAAAGATTCCAATGCGCTTCTGCCACCTCTGCTGCTGTTATCGTTGGCATTCCATCCTGAAAATCCCCTTTGTGTTTACCCTCACTTACAACCAAAGCACCAATTGACACAATACCAGCAAAAATGCTGTCCTCTTTCAGGTCCATGTTGAGCAACCGCGCATAATTTAATAAAGCGCCTGCGGCAACGCCGAAGCTGGCGGTTCTGTTTACTGGATGCTGGGCGGAGGACGCAGTAGTAAACAAGACGCTACCGTCTTTCCTTTCCAGCATTTGTGGGAGTACAACCTGCACGGCAGTTATTGCAGCGAGTACCTGGTAGTCGAGATGATATTGTTCATTTGCTATATCTATATTCCGGGCAGTCCGCATACTTTCCCAGGTGGGGGTCGGACTGAATTCCAATATATCAATTGCTCCGTAATGGTGGATAACCTCTTGCAGTGCGCGTGTCAACTGTCCCCGGTCTAATATATCGGCCTGGAAAGTTGCAGCCTCAATGCCTTTTTTTAACAGATCGTCTTTCAGCGCATTTAGTTTTTCCACATTTCTCGCAAGCAGCGCAACATTGTAGCCTTCAATTCCGAATTTTTCTGCCACGGCAAATCCTACACCCGGACCCGCACCGACAATGGCTATTGTTTTTTTCATCTTTATTCTTTTTTGTTTTTTCATTGATCAGTTAATTTGTACAGTCATTACCGGGCGCACAGGTATCACCCCGTCTAACATGGATCAGGCCGGGGTTGTCCTTCTTCCATTCAGTGTAAGCAGTTTGCAGTACTTTAAGAATTTCAGTACCGGGCTGAGCGCCAGCGATGGCATATTTGCGATCTATTACAAAGAAAGGAACCCCTTTTGCCCCCAGCCTGGATGCTTCTGCACCGTCTGCTTCCACCTGATGTTGAAAAACAGGATTGGTGAGGGCTTCTTTCACCTCTGTAGCCGTCAGGCCTATACTAATTCCAAGTTCTGTTAGAACCGCATCATCAGAAAGATTCTTGCCCTCTGTGAAATAGGCATAAAACAGGCGTTCTTCTGCTTTTTCTCCCAGTCCCTTTGTTTTTGCCATTTGGATAATACGATGCGCTTTCAGCGAGTTAGTGACAAGCATTTTATCGAAATTGTATTGCAGTCCCGCATTCTTAGCCATTATTCCTACCTGTCCGTGCATGGCAACCGAGCGCTCATAGCTGATCCCTTTCCTTGCAGCCACAAACTGGCACATGTTTTCCTGATACTGAGGCACTTCCGACATGACAGGGTCAAGCTGGAAACTCTTCCATTCCACCTCCATATTGTCCCTGTCAGGAAATTTTTCCAGGGCAGCTTCAAAGTTCCTTTTGCCGATATAGCAAACCGGGCATATCACATCGCTCCAGATCTCTATTTTCATTTTTTTGTGCTTTCTTTTTTAAACGGCATTACTATTTACAGTTTTGCGGTCACCGGATAGTTTAGTTTTCTGAAATAGTAGTAGGATACACATAGTATGGCAAACGGGATCAGCGGTGCTATACCTTTTGCGGGGCCATCAGCGAGCCAGTGCCCCAGGCTTGCGGAAAGCAGCAATATTCCGAAAGCGACATAAGCCCATTCTTTGAACATAACGGGCACGGCGGGGATGAGGATAATTATGGCGCCAACGATCTTACAGATGTCTAATTCCAGACCAAAGTAAGCCGGGAAGCCAAGTCTGTGTATGGACTCTATTAAATACGCTTTCGGGGCAAAATAGGACGGCAGCACAATCAGCGCCATGGCGATAATGATAACTATCCAATAAATTCTTTTTTCTTTCTGCATGGTTCAAATATTTACGGCACAAAATTATTTTGAAGTAACTTTATAAATGTTATCTGTTACCCTTTGGAAACCGGTTTCCTCTATGAAACTAAGCCGCTAACCATAAATCGACCATCGTAATTTTGCAGTAATATGAATACAAAAAAGCAAGCCCCGGAAATACCTGATTGTAAAGAGCAATTGATTGCGATAAAGGATACGATGATCTTATTATCGGGGAAATGGAAAATTCAGATTATCGGATGGCTTCTGCTATATGGCAAGGTGCGGTTTATGGATCTGCTGCGTGGAATAGATGGTATTGCTGCCAAAATGCTTTCTAAAGAGTTACAGGAACTGGAGCAAAATCAAATAGTAGCCCGGACCGTGATGCCTACGAAGCCGATAACGGTGGAATATGAGTTAACAGAACATGGTAAGACTTTAAGCGGAGTAATTGAAGCTATTTCGGCCTGGGGAGTTACGCATCGTAAATTCCTGTTTAAAAAATAAGCTAAACAGGAATTCTATTATGCATACTGACGCCAACTAAGTTGAAACTCTTAGGATCCTTTCCGCTTCGTCGAGCATAAGCCCATTTTGCGGCAAATACCTAAAATACGCAAGACCTCTTCATCTCTATTAATGGTTACAAAGATCAACACCGAAAGTGCTTTGTCGGTTTATCATTTAGACGCATTGATTGATTACCTTGAACAATTGACCTTAAGCGTTCCGGAGCAACCTCTTGCATGCTTTTTTCATGAAGAACTTTTTAGAAAGCTTTATCTAAGCGATTTTAGCCTGTTTTGGTGGTGAATATGACGTAATTTTTGCAAAAAAATTTCTTGAATAAGCCCCTAAACAACCTGATAAAGCACAAAAAAAGCCACTTACTGTTTTCGTAAGTGGCTGATTATCAAGGTGGAGAATATCGGAGTCGAACCGATGACCTCTTGCATGCCATGCAAGCGCTCTAGCCAGCTGAGCTAATCCCCCGTGGTGGGCTGCAAATATAGAATTTTGTGAATTAAAATGAAATTCTATTGTTATTTATTTTATCCAATCCTGTCTCAGCTGCCATTACTATCGGTTTGTTTAATTTAAACTTTAAATATATATGCTGTTGGTTTGCCTTAATTTTCCGGCGGAACGAAAGCTTAATAAAAAAGTAAAGCCCCTGATGGGCAGGGGCCTTTACTAACCAATTATAAACCTAAATTATGAGAAGACTACTTTATGTATTGTGTTATTTTTAACACGGTGTAAAAGTAACACTAAGTTTTGATATTCGGAAAATATATTTTGTAATTGTTTTGTAAGTTTTATCAATTACATTGCCATCCGGTATCTTATTGTCAAAAATAAGAATAAAACATTATTAAATTACCAATTTTTTCAAATTATTTTATAATAATCGCCACATCGTTCATTTTCATCAAAAAAAGATTCGGTTTTATTTATAAAATTTACAAAAATTTAATTTTAAATGATTTTTAAAGTAAAATTAGGATCCAAACCTATATTAAAATTAAATTTCAAAGCATATTGTATGCTTAAAGCAAAACAATCGCCAATTTTTCTTTAAAAAACTCCAAAATACCACATTTTTTTTGCCTTAATACTGCTTTTAGCTCTTTAAAGAACGATTGCCTGCTAAAACAATTTATGTTCTAAACGCAGTTACATAATAAAAATTACTTTACAAAGGCTTTTTTTTAAAGATGCTTTAACACTTTTGCAGCAAAAATATACTGCCTTTTAAAATATGTCATCAACACATACCGCAAAACAACACCCGCATCTTACGCCATTAACTTTATGGATCATGACCATAGCTACAGGTTTGGTGGTAGCCAACATATATTATAACCAACCATTACTGGCCGATATGGCGAATACTTTTGGCGTAAGCGATAAAAAAGCGCAGCAAATATCGCTTTTTACGCAAATTGGCTACGCTACGGGTTTATTATTTATAGTGCCATTGGCGGATATGCTTAAGCGTAAGCGTCTTATTTTAATTGATTTTGTGCTCATGATCATATCGTTAATAGCCAGCGCCATGGCGCCTTCCGTAACTATACTTATGATAGCGGGTTTTTTGGTGGGCGTATCATCGATTATTCCGCAATTGCTGATCCCAATGGCGGCCCACTTAGCCAGGCCACATGAGCGGGGTAAGAAGATTGGCTTTGTAATGAGCGGCTTATTAATCGGCATTTTGCTGTCACGCACATTAAGCGGCTTTATAGGCGAGCATTTCGGCTGGCGAAGCATGTTTTATATAGCCGCCGGGTTAATGTTGCTCATCTGGGTTATGATATTTTTGTTTTTGCCCGAAATTGAACCCGATTATAAAGGCAATTACGGTAAATTGATGAAATCATTGATCCATTTAGTAAAAACCCAACCTAAATTAAGATTGGCAGCATTCAGAGGGGCTTTATGTTTTGCCGGTTTCAGCGCATTTTGGACAACGCTGGTATTCCTGTTAAAACAGCCTCAGTTTAATGAGGGCAGCGCCGCTGCGGGTATGTTTGGCCTTGTTGGCGCTTTCGGTGCGGTAGCCGTTGGCTTTATGGGCCGCCTGAGTGATAAAATGGATGCATACAAATTATCAATTTATACACTTTCGCTCATCCTGATCTCTTTTATTGTATTCTATTTTTCGAGCCATAGTATAATAGGGCTCATCATCGGGGTTATTCTGCTTGATATGGGTGTGCAGGCTACTCATATCTCTAACCAGTCTATTATTTTTGCATTGATCCCGGAAGCCCGCAATCGTATCAATACAGTGTACATGGTGTCTTATTTTATAGGCGGGGCTTTAGGCACGTTCTTCGCCAGCTTAGTTTGGAAAAACTATGAGTGGAACGGAGTGTGTGCTATTGGAACTGCCTTATCAGTAATAGTGATCATAGTGCATTTGTTAAACTACAAAAAATCGTCCGCTACTGCTACTGATGTTCGGTAACGTATGCCTGTTTATCTGCTTTGAATAGTTGTCGGCATTGAATTGATCAAAAAAAGTAAAAATTTCTTCTAAAAAAACACCCCTGTATTACAGTCATTTACATCGTATTGTAAAATAAATCTGATTTTTTAATGACTTTTTTTGCTCTCCGATAAAAGTTTGGCATTGATTTAGATCAGTACTTATCAAACGCAGTTGTTATGAAAGCAAAAGACAAAGCGGTTAAACCTGAAGAAGAGAAAGAGTGGGAAAACCCAGTGGAACCGACAAAAACTTCAGACCCACGCGATGAGGAGCAAATATTAAGGCAATATAAAGAAGCAAAACGCCGCCATGATAACCTCACCGAAAACGGAAACGAAAAAAAGAAAGACTAAAACGGAGACATTAAAATATTAAAAACATCAAAACCTACAACATGAAAACGCAAAAACAAACATCAACCACCAAACTAATAGCAAGCTTTGATAATGCACTTAAAAACATCATCATGAGCGACTTAAAAGCTATCAAAACTAAAACGCCCTATTTAACGCCGGCAGCTTAAACTAAATATAAAAAACATCACCTACACTACATCTACCTATGAAAGCATATAAACCACCCCCCGCAATAACTAAATTACTTGCACGCTTTGATGCCGAATTATTGGAGCTGTTGAGGGAAGATCTGAAAAACTACAGGGCCAAAACCCAATTCATGAGCAACAACAAGCAGGTAGCAGCACAGCAAACGCTGTCTGCCGCTTGATCAACATATATATATATCTACCTATCGAGTACTAACATCACCTATGAAAACGTGGAGCCCTGCAAAAAACAGGGCTCTATTTTTTTTAGTAAAGCCGGGCAAGCTTAATGCTATCTTTGTATAATATTAAATAACAATATATTAACACTTTGGTCACCTAAAGGAAATGCATGAAACGGTTATTTGGGTAAAGCGGCGGGCGAATGACCTATGCAGTTAAACACCATATTGCACCATCTATTTACGCGTGGTACCGTTAACCAGGTGATGAACAAATCGGTTACGGTCAATTGATCCTGCACGAGCAGGAGCTAAAGACTGATTGTCTGTATGGTGTATTGCTATCTGTGAAATTACATACTCTACATAAATACAAACATTATGGACCAGGTTAATTATCCCATAGTAACAATTGTAGTTATTGCTGTTATTATTTTGCTGGTTTGGATCATCAGGCGAAACCAGAAAGATGAAAAAAAGCTGGAACAGGATATCATCCAATCCGAACTAAAACCAGAAGAAAATAATGATAAGGAAATAGAATCCTGAGCTTGTTGTTAAAAGCAACCTGGCGAAATAACATATCCCAGCGTCAGTGCGTACAGCAATAATGGTCTTTTCCTTTAAGGAAGTCGCTGAATTTACTATGATTTCCTATCTGCTTCAGTATATTTAACAATTAACCCGGCTGTTTTGGCTGATGCCCCCGGCTGCCCCATGCGCACATCAAGCTCGTCATAATTATTGAGCATGTTTTGGCGATAGGTTACATCATTGACAATCAGTTTTAACTCTTCACCTATCTTGTGGGCCGTACACTCTTCCTGGATCAACTCCTTCACTACCGCTTTATCCATGATCAGATTAACCAGCGATATAAATTTGAGTTTAACCAGCATGCGCGCTATGGCGATGGTTAATTTCCCGCCTTTATACACCACTACCTGCGGCACGTTAAACAGCGCGGTTTCAAGTGTCGCGGTGCCGGAAGCTACAACAGCTGCATGGGCACGATTCAGCAGATCGTAAGTGCCGTTGAATACAACGGGGATCTCGGCGCCGTTTAAGTACGGCGCATAATAATCAGCCTGAAAAGCCGGTGCACCGGCAATTACAAACTGGTATTCAGGAAAGTAGGCCGAAGCCCGGATCATATCGGGCAGCAGTCTGCTGATTTCCTGTTTGCGGCTGCCGGGTAACAGTGCTATAATTTTTTTTACGCCAAGTTTATTTTTTTGCAGGAAAGCAGGGTCAGGATCAAATGCCGAAACCGCATCAAGCAAAGGGTTGCCTACGTAATCAACATCCATTCCCCACTCTTTGTAAAACGCCACCTCAAAAGGCAATATGCAAAATAGATGGTCAACAATGCGTTTGATTTTTAACACCCGCTTCTGGTTCCAGGCCCAAACTTTGGGCGAAATATAGTAGTTAACCGGTATGCCGTTAGCTTTGGCGTATTCGGCTATTTTGAGGTTAAAGCCGGGAAAATCTATCAGGATCAATACGTCGGGGTGGTAAGCAGAGATATCCCGCTTGCACGATCGCATGTTTTTAAGAATGGTTTGCAGGTTGGCAACCACTTCAACAAAGCCCATAAAAGCCATATCGGCATAATGCTTTACCAGTGTGCCGCCCTCGGCCTGCATCAGGTCGCCGCCAAAAAAACGGAAATCAGCACCAGGGTCAAGCGATTTGAGTGCTTTCATCAAATTAGCCCCGTGCAAATCGCCCGAAGCTTCGCCGGCTACCAGGTAATATTTCATTATAAGGATTGCAATTTAAAAATGAATATGGCCAGCATAAACAAAAGCGAGATCATAGCGATACCGTTTCCCGTTTTATCGGCCCCTTTTCCATAAAAATAACGGATGATAAACAAATTGATAGCAAAAGCTACAAAGTATGGAATGCCCGGCTTATGCATGAAAACCAGTTGATTTTTAAGCAGAAATCCAAAAACAAACAGACTAACACCTGGCAGTATGGCGCCAATGAGCAGGCCTAAGGATACGTCGTTTTTGTTTAGCATAATTACAGGTTGAATTTCCAGTTGTTTAAGTAGGGGATAACGTGGTGTGCGGTCATATCAAACTGCACCGGCACAACCGAAGCATAACCCTGTTCCAAAGCCCACACATCGGTATCCTCGCCGCCATCATTTAATTGAAAAACGCCGGTAAGCCAGTAATAAGGCCTTTTATGCGGATCTATGCGTTCATCAAATTCTTCGGCCCATTTGGCAGCCGCCTGCCTGCATATTTTAATGCCTTTAATGTGTTTGGTACCAGGAAAGTTTACATTTAACAAACTGGCTTGTGGTAAACCATGGGCTAAAACCTGTAAAGCAAGTTCTTTTACAAACTTGATACAAGGCTCAAAATCGGCTTGCAAAGTATAATCATCTAACGAAAAACCTATCGACGGGATACCCTCAATGGCTCCCTCAACCGCTGCCGACATCGTGCCCGAATACAGCACATTGATAGAGTTATTAAGGCCATGGTTAATGCCCGAAACACAAAGATCAGGCTTTTTACCTTTAAAGATCTTGTTAACAGCCAGCTTTACGCAATCAACCGGAGTGCCCGAGCAGCGGTACATTTCAATGCCCTCGTAAATGTCAACCTGGTCAAGCCGTAAAGGTTTGCCGATGGTAATGGCATGCCCCATACCCGATTGCGGGCTATCCGGAGCAACAACTACAACACGGCCAATTTCGGCCATAGCATCCATCAGGGCTTTGATACCCGGAGCGGTAATGCCATCGTCATTTACAACAAGTATGGTGGGTTTGGTAACTTTCATTGGGCAAAGTTAACAATCCTCAACAATGTAACCCGGTCAGGCTTATTCTACTTTTAATTTAACCGAGTTTACCCAAATGGCATCCCTGTCAAAACTGGCTTTGAAATTCCGAAGCATAAAGTTTTTGTCCGCTTGTATTTTGCCTCTGAAAACCTGTTTGCCGTTTATGTTTACAACAACCGGTTGCTCCAGGTTTACCATTAGTGGGCTAATCATTATCTCTGTTTCTTTTACACCCGATGTTTCAAGGTTGAATGTATTATTAAAAAATGTCCCTTTAACGGCGGCGCTTTTGTTCAGGCCCTGATACTGCCGGTACCTGGTATCAATTTCTTTTTTGATCTTATCATAATTAGGAAAAGTAAGTGACTGATGCCAGGCAGCACGATTAAGCCCGGTATCGATACCCGTTAGTTTTATCCATGCGTACGAATTATAAATTTTATCGCTATAGCATTCCCAATAGATTTTGTTTTTGAATAAGTTACGGCTCACACTATTTATAAATACGGGTGTATAAGGAAGGTCGGTGTTTAAATGCTTATCGTAATGTTGGTAGCCGATGTATTCTTTGTAAATCAGACGATCATGCCTATCTTTTAACCAATCCATAATAATGCGGGTTTGTTGGATGGGGCGCAGATCGTCGAGGTCAGAATGTACCACGTATAGCGGACTGTTTATAATGTTTCTGATATAAAAGTCGCGGGCAAAGATATTGTCGAACATTGAATTATACCCCATAAAGCCGGCGAATTGATTTGGCGTGTAAAGACCCAAACCAATTGCGCCGTCCGAACCATCTGAATGACCCAAAGCAAATATTTTACTGTCGTTGATGTTAACTTGCTTTTTTACCGAAATTAATATATTGGCCAGTGTTTGATAGGTAAAATTTGGCACATCGCGATCGCGAAAAGCTTTTTTATTTAATACCCAATTGAAGAACTTTTTAGGGTCACCAATCGGCCTGATAATGATGTTGTCCTGCTTTTTAAGGATGGCAAAAATGATATCATCG
The DNA here is from genome assembly GCF_014643835.1 of Mucilaginibacter rubeus. Taxonomy (GTDB): domain Bacteria; phylum Bacteroidota; class Bacteroidia; order Sphingobacteriales; family Sphingobacteriaceae; genus Mucilaginibacter; species Mucilaginibacter rubeus. The sequence continues at coordinate 285,103 of NZ_BMKD01000005.1, forward strand.
TCAAATTTTTGAATGCTGTCTGCATCGGCGAAACTACTTTGGCCAACGGCACCATGAAGTAATAATATACAAGTGGTTTTACGTGTGTTACTATAAGAAACAGGCACAAACACCCTGAACGGCACTTTACCAAACAGCGAATCAGTATAGTAGAAAAGATAGTCTTTGCCACCTTTTATATCCGGGTAATCATGCCAGTTGCTAAGCAGTTTAAAGGTTGAATCGGCGTCGATCTTATTGTTAACCCGGATCTGGCTGATCCTTTTCTCGGCGTTGGATGCGGCTTTTTCTAAAGCGTTTTCCTGTGCAGATAATGTAGATGAGAATGTAAAAAATAAAATAAATAAGATTAGATGGTTGAGGTTTAGTTTCATGTTTTGTAGTTATAAGTACTTATATGACACGCCTGCATCGGAATAGTTGCATATATAATATTTAATAATACTGGGTTTATTTACATGGCGGCTATATTGGTAACAAAATGAATTTTAGTTATATTTGATTTATGCTGACTACAGATAAAAAAAAGAAATACACCGTGGAGGATTATTTGATGCTTGAGGAAGGTGCGCCGTTTCAGCTGATCAACTATGATTTAATTATGTCGCCTTCACCTATTCCTGCCCACCAACAGTTATCTGCTAAAATTATACAGCTATTGTCTAACTTTTTAGATAGCATAAATGATAATGGCTTTCTTGTAAGCGCACCAATGGATGTAAAATTTGATGATGGAAATGTACTTCAGCCCGATATACTTTATATAAAAGAAGGCAGGGTTGCCGACCTTGTAAAAGACAGGATAGAAGGAGCCCCAGATTTAATCATCGAAATCCTTTCTCCTTCTACTGCTTACTATGATTTAAGGCAAAAAAAGGATGTTTATGAAAAATACGGCGTAGCAGAATATATCATTATAGATCCGGTACAGGAAAATGCCGATATGTATAAGCTAACTCATGAAGGTTATAGTTTAGAGCAGAAAGCGCTTAAAACAGAAAACCTAACTTCAATAGTAATTCCAGGTTTTAAACTGGAGCTTTCAAAGCTATTTAAATAGTGAAAGCCCCGTTACTGAGGCTTTCAATTTTATAAACTGTTTATCCATTTCACCAGCTCATCGCGGGTTTTGCCCGTTTTTTTCTGGAGCTTGCCAAGTGTTTCATCATCTTTACCTTCCTGCCAGGCAAGGTCGTCGTCGGTAAGGTCGCCGTAAGCTTGTTTGATTTTGCCTTTCAGCTCATTCCATCCGCCTTTTATTTCTAACTTGTCCATAATGTTTTTTATTTAGATGTATCAGGATAACGGACGAGGCCAAGGATGGTTTGAAAAAAAGCCAAAAGCAGAATGCCGAAAGCTGAAAGCCCTGGCATAGCTATCAAAGCTACTTAACTAAATCTCAACCCTAAGCCCGGATCGTGGTTTAGTATGTATTTTCCGTCACTAAACTCCGGCATTACATAAGGGTTATTACTTACTAAAAAGGGGCCGTCAAGGTCAACCCAATCTGCTTGCGGAGCAATGGCTAAACCTGCTAAAGCGGCACAGCTTGTTTCGGTCATACATCCAATCATGATCTTCAGGTCAAGTTCGCGGGCTTTGTCGATCATTCTTTTCGCTTCATATAAACCTGCAGATTTCATGAGTTTAATATTGATCCCGGTATAAACACCTCTGGCCTTTTCCACATCTTCAAAACGTTGAACGGCTTCATCGCCGATGATGGGGATAGGACTACGTTCGGTGAGCCAGGCATTGCTGTCGGGATCAGTTTTGAGCATGGGTTGTTCTATCAATTGTACGCCTTGCTCGTGCAGCCAGTGGGTCATATCCAAACTCTGCTGCAAATCTGTCCAGCCCTGGTTAGCATCTACATAAAGCGGCACATCGGTAACGGAGCGAATGGTGGTAATCAATTCTTTATCTGTATCCCGACCAAGCTTAACCTTGATCACTTTAAACCCTTCTGCCTCTTTTACCTTTTTGATGACCATTTCGGGCGTATCAATGCCTATCGTAAAACTGGTGACCGGCATCAGCGCAGGGTTGCTGCCGAGCAGTTGCCAGCAGGGCTGGTTTTTCAATTTGCCGTCCAGGTCATGCAGGGCAATATCAAGAGCCGCTTTAATGGCCGGATTACCGGTGGCAATGCTATCAAGGTAATTGACGATCGCTCCAAAATCAAAAGGGTAGCTAAATTGGCTGATATCAATCTTACTCAAAAATTCGGCAGCGCTTTGATGGCTTTCGCCCATATAAGGCACCATTGAGGCTTCGCCGTAGCCGGTTTTACTTTCGTGGCTGATCTGCACCAAGATAACCGGGGTAGAGGTACGCGAAAATTTAGCTATCGTAAAAGCATGCTTCAGCTGAAGCTCGTAGGGTTGATATGTCAGTTCCATGTTAAAAACCAAAGCTAAAATTTTAGTACGAAAATCGTGCTTATCTTTGCGGCCATGCCGGCACAAATTTATTCACCGTTCACCAATTTCAATTTCAGCAACAATAAATGTTTCCTTACGGGGCAAAACCTTAATTCGCCCGAGGAACAGATCCAGGTATTTCCGCAATGGCTCATGAGCCGTTACGAACTGGAAGATAAGCCCTTTAAGTTGCTCGACGAAAGCATGGCTACTTATAAAGACCTGAAACTGCCCTGCACAGCCGAAGTTAACGAACGCTATCTTGAACCGCTTGAAAACACAATTGCTGCTGCTTTTGATACCGGTTATGAGGCTGTAAAGGCGCTTGATGAGGATAAACTGTTTCTGTGGGCGGGCAAATTGCTGTACGGAATTATTTTTAATGAGATCCAGGCCGGCATTAAATTGCAGCACTCGCAGGGCGAGGAATTTAACATATCGCAATCCATTATCCACAAGTTCAATAACCTGCACATGATGCTGCAAAGCCTCAATCTGCCGGTTGAGTTTGATGGTTTTAAGCCGTACAGCCTGGTATTATTTAAGGTTGATAATGCTGAAAACGTTTTTGGCTATCGCGATGAGATCAATACGCTTACATTCTCATTAAGGATAAAAGATTTTGGCCTGATCCTTTGCCTGCAGGATAACGGCGCCAACGCCCGCTACCATAAAGAAGCTTTGGATAAAATTTCAGATCACACTCTGCATCCTATCCAGTTTGAAGAGTTGAACGCCCGCTTCTTTTATTCGGCTTATTTATTTAACCGGCTGCCCGAGTACGATATTTTCCATATTGGTGACACCATATCCTTAGAAGCCCTGCCCCTGCGCGGCACCAGCAGCAAACCCCTGTTTGATGACTGGATGAACAAAACCTACGGACAGGTACTGGAAAACTTTTGGAAAAATTGGGGGTTCCTGCTGTTAGAGATCATCAGGAACCCCGAAAAGCCCATGAGCTTTTTATTTAATGCCGACGGCGATTTTATTAATGGCCAAGATTTGAAATTGCCATTGTGATCTGCTGCCAAAAATCGGGCAAAATTTCATGATGAAATATAATGGTGATCATTAAGCCACTCAGTGCGCCATAAAAGTGCGCGTCATGGTTGATCTGATCGCGCGAATATTTTGATGCGAAGTGGCAATACACAAGATATAATACGCCAAATATTACTGCCGGGATAGGAATTGGTATCGGCAATATCATCATTTGAGCCAGCGGGTTATATAATATAGCACTAAAAATAACCGCACTTACTGCCCCTGAAGCTCCAAGACTGTAATAACTGTAATGATCTTTGTGTTTGAGCACAGTAGGCATGTCGCTTAAAATTAAGCTTACAGTGTACAATATGGCAAATTGAACGTGGCCTAATAACGGCTCCAACCCGAACGCGAAAAAGTAAAACGACAGTATATTGAAAAACAAATGCATCCAGTCGCGGTGAATAAGTCCGCTGGTAATGATGGTATGAATATCCTTTCCCCGCGAAACGGTATAGGGGTGCAGCATCATGCGGCCATAAAGGTTATTGTTTGAAAAAGCTAAAAGCGATGTTATGATAGTGATTGCAAAAATGATGCTGGCCACAGGGGCCGTGTGTATAATTTCCATTTATTTAAGGTCGAGTTTGGTATTAGTTAAAAGCCTGCCCACCGGGTAGCGCATAAAAGTTTTTTCAAAGTAGGGCGAATTGCGGTAAACAAAGAACAATTGCGCTCCGGCATTATTGGCCAGCTGCGGGTCTTTTGCTTTGGCATCGTCCAGTTTTTGTTTAATCGACGGATCCTTTTTTAGCAGATCAGCAGCTATATCTTCAAAAACATAGTCCGAAAAATACTCTTTTTCGCCCAGCACCGAATCAAAAAAGTTCCACGCAAAAAACGAGTCGACACCTTGCGGTTCCAGCGTTTCCACGATATAACGGTTTATTGGCTGATTAGTATACACCACGTAATCGCCGGTATAAAATTTAACAGGCATATCCACCGGGTTTAGTTTTACGCCGGTATGCAGGTAATGGCCCTCAAATGGCCGGGCCGGTGTTTTCAGATCGGCTACGTAATACATCTGCAGGTTAAGCGTGGTATCATGCGCCAGTTGCTTCATCTGTACCCCGTTCAGCTTAAACAGGTCAATCACCTTACCCCATGCCTGCGGAATTACATAGGCCACCGGCTTATCGGCAGTGGCTGTAACCTTATAGGTGTTAAAATATTTGATGGTTTTGGTATATGGCTTATCACGGTCGTAGTACAACCTTGGCAATCCGCTTACACCGCTGGTTTTATGGCCAGCTTCGTAGCCTTTAAAGGTAATGGTATCAACCTTGCTATTATCAACCGCCCAGCTTAATGCAAACGTTTTTTGATTGCTTACCTGCTCATCGGCTTTGCGTTTCAACTCCCCAATCAGGTTGGCATCCCGCTGGTTAATTTCAATAAGGTGCTGCATAAAATCATAAGTAGCATACACACGTTTATCAAAAGGCTTCAGCATATGCGTTTCGGTGATATAGCTGATGATATTATGCTGGGCGGTAAATCCAGTGGCAAAGCGTGGGGTTTCTAAAAAACTAACGATACCCGAATCAGGAAGCCCTTCTTCGCCTGCACCGTAAGGGATCATCTCGTACCCGCTCTTTTTCATTTTGCTGTACAGATATGGGGTAAGTGTTTTGGTAGTATAGTCGGCCAGGATGGGGTTTTGCTTTTCCTTCTGGGTTTCGATGAGCGTCATCACATATTGATAGTCGGCGCCATCGCTGGTATGGTTATCTAAAAAGATCTCGGGTTTCCAGGTAGTGAGGATCTGTGTAAAGGCTAAGGCATTGCGGCTATCGGCCTTAATAAAATCCCGGTTTAAATCAAGATTGCGATAGTTACCTCTGAAACCGTAAGCTGATGGGCCGTTCTGGCTTACACGGCTCAGGCCGCGGTTAAGATTACCGTCGATATTATACAGCGCTATAAGGCAAATCACCACATCTTTTGGCAGGGTATTATTTTTAAGCATATCATGCACCAGCATCATACTGGCATCGATACCTTCCGGTTCGCCAGGGTGGATGCCGTTGTTGATGAGCAATACCCTTTTATTTTGCTTTTTAATAACCGCGGGATCAAAGATCTTATCTTTTGAAAGCACAACAAGTGTAAGCGGCTTGCCAACATCGGTTGTGCCATAGTTAATAAGCTTCATTTGCTGCGGGTATAGCTTGTTAAGCTTTTGATAGTAATCGATTACCTGGGCGTGGGTGGCGGTATAATTTTTATCCTTACTTAGTTCAAAAGGTGTAAGCTGGGCTTGGGCAGAGAAGGTAATAAAACAGGTGATAAGGGCAGCGAAAACTATCTTCATAAGTAAATACGTTGTTCAAATATAGCTTAAGAATGCCAATTAGATATGCGAAACACAATAATATTACTGATCGGGAATGGTGCCCCAGCCATCAAACTCACAATCAAATTTGTAAGCAAGGCTACACATCTGGTTAATCCATGATGCTACAACTGCCTCTTTCATTTTTACTTTGTCAGACCAGCCGGTAATAATGAATAGTTTTTTATCCCCTTCAGAAACACCGAATTTTACCTGGTAGCTTAAATTGGATAATTCCTGCGCAAATATCTGGGCCTTTTGATATGTATTGGTGTAAAAGAAAAACTCAAGCATCAGCTCCCTGTCTTCGTCAACATTTAGCTCCCTGAGCTTTTCCATAAGTACCGGCAGCATGTTAATCTGTATTGCCGATTTTTCACTGAACGCTTCGGCCGATACAAATTGTCCGCTGTCCTTTTTACCGAAAAATCCAAATAGACCCATAAGAATAATTTGCTTATAATACAGCTATCTCCGCCTGCACTTTCTTCGGCAGGCTTTTAACCACTTCATTGTATGAGTGGTCAATCATTTCGCAGAGTTGTTTACGGGTGAGGGAGCCGTTCATTTGCACGGTGTTCCACATTTTTTTGTTCATGTGATAGCCGGGCTGCACTTCGGGGTAGCGTTCACGGAGTTCAACAGCCCATTCAGGATCGCATTTAACATTGAACCTGTCGCCGGTTTGCAAACCGGTTAGTAAAAAGATTTTTTCAGCTATCTTAAAAACCAGCGTATCCTCGCCAAAAGGGAAGCCCTCGGTGGCACCAGGTTTCTGCAAACAATAATCGCGCAACTCTTCTATATTCATTACCTGAAATTTCTGACCAATTTGGTGTAGGATACTGTATTGCCAAAATTATATTTAAAACCGATGCTATATTGAACAAACTGATCGGGCGCATTGTTCTTAAATTTTTGAGGGTTATCATTGTAGCCGTCAAGCCCTTCCCCAAAAGTATAGCTGTGCTGAACGCCAAGGGTTATGGTGTAACCTACCTGGTCGTAATCATCGTAAATTTTAAACTCATAGCCCAATCTTAACGGTATCATAAGGTTGATGCTCTTATCTTTTCCCTGAAAACCCTCGGTTTCGCCAACCGGCCCATGGTTCTCATATCCGGGAGGGTTCGAACGTTGTACAAACGCCATCTTATTTTTTATTGCACCAATGCCCGAGCCTATATAAAAGTTTTTAAGTACGTTTAAAACGCCGCTGTTACTATAATCAATGATTTCGCCCATTTGTAAATCGGCACGAAGGACAAGCGCTAAAAAATTATTTTTTGATTTACGGCCAAACTCGTCTGTACTGGGTGTAAGGCCGCCGCCTTCAATAGTTCCAAAATGAAAATCAAGCGCTATTGGTACATAAGGACTGTAGTTGTAAGTTAAATTGAACGTACCCCCGGGATGCCATACTTGTTTTTTAAGGTCATCGAACCCACGAGCGTAATTGACACCTCCGCCAATGCCCCATTCATAATAATTAAAACCACTTTGGGCTTTTGCCATAGCCGAAGCACAAACCAAAACAAAAAGTAGAAAATATTTTTTCAATGTATAATTTTAATCAATATTTACAACTGGAGATGGCATTAACCACCGCCTAAATTTCCCCTAATATAAAAGCTTTATATGAATTTTAACTCATTCATTAAGTTCACAGTAGCCGAACGCTTCTTGCGCTACGTTACCATTGATACGCAATCAGACCCTTCTTCGGTTTCATTTCCATCAACAGAAAAGCAAAAAGATCTTGCCCGGCTGCTGGTTGATGAACTGTTGGCTATGGGTATAGCCGATGCACATTTAGACGAGTACGGTTATGTCTATGCTACTATTCCGTCAAATACTGATAAAAAGGTACCCGTAATTTGCTTTTGCTCGCATATGGATACCGCGCCCGATTGCAGCGGAAAAGATGTAAAACCAATTGTACATAAAAATTACCAGGGCCAGGATTTAATATTGCCCGATGATAACACCCAGGTGATCCGCATGACCGAGCATACCGATCTGAAGAACCAGTTGGGTAACGATGTTATTACAGCCAGCGGTACCACGCTGCTCGGCGCCGATAATAAAGCCGGTGTGGCCGAAATAATGGATGCCTGCTACCAGCTCATCAGCCATCCCGAAATAAAACATGGCGATATCCGGATCCTGTTTACGCCCGACGAAGAAGTTGGCCATGGTGTTGACCATGTGGATATTGCCAAATTGGGTGCCTTTGCCGCTTATACTATGGATGGAGAAAGCGCGGGTAATATGGAGAATGAAACCTTTTCGGCCGATGGCGCCAGGCTTACCATAAATGGTGTAAGCTCACATCCGGGATTTGCCAAAGGCAAAATGGAAAGCGCCATTAAAATTGCCGGACAAATTATTGCCGCCCTGCCCGATGAACTTTCGCCGGAGTATACCGAAGACATGCAGGGGTTTGTGCATCCGGTAGGTATAGAAGGCCATGTGGAAACCGCCGCTATCGATTTTATAATCCGGGATTTTGATGAAGCCAAACTTGCAGATCATGTTGAGGTTATCCGCCGAACGGCTGCTGATGTATTGAAAAAATTTCCGGGCTCAACGTTTGATATTGCCGTGAGCCAGCAATACCGTAATATGAAAGGTGTGCTTGACCAGCATCCGCAAATTGTTGATTATGCTATGGAGGCCATTAACCGTACCGGCTTAACCGCCAAATTGTGCAGTATCCGGGGTGGTACTGATGGTTCACGGCTTTCATTCATGGGCTTGCCTTGTCCTAACATTTTTGCCGGCGAACATGCTTTTCACAGCAGGCACGAATGGGTATCAATTCAGGATATGCAAAAAGCGGTTGAAACCATTTTGCACCTGTGCATGATCTGGGAAGAAAGAAGTTAAGACATACGACTTTTCTTAATAACACAAAACTAAATTTGAAGATGTATACAATACGTACTGCCACCTTAAACGATGTGGAAACTATCCGTGATATCGCCGATAAAACATGGTGGGTAACCTACAGCCCCATTCTTGAGCGCGAACAGATATCCTTTATGCTTGGCGAGATTTACTCGACAGAGAAAATAACCAAACAGGTTAAAGAAAATCAGCAAACTTACCTGTTACTGGAGGAAGAAGGCAATCCGGTGGCATTTGCAGCCTACTCGCCCCGCGAAGAGGATCCGGAGATCTACAAATTGCATAAACTTTACTGCCTGCCCGAAACGCAGGGCAAGGGCTACGGAAAAGTATTGATTAACGAGGTGGCCCAAAAAACTAAAGATGCCGGTAAGAAAACGCTGGAACTTAACGTCAACAGGTACAATAACGCCAAATCATTCTATGAAAAAATGGGGTTTACCATAGCCTATGAAGAGGATATAGCCATTGGTAAATACTGGATGAACGATTATGTAATGCGAAAGGAACTATAGCTGATTGCTATTTGGCGGGAAGGGTTTTTAAAAGCTCTTTTGCGGGTACAGCTTTGAAACTGCCGTCTTTATCTCCAATGATAAGGCTTTCGTTGTTGGCAGCGGCAGTTTCAACCAGTTTGCGGTTTGCCCGCTTCATGCCTTCAAGCACTTTCGCCTCTAACTCATCCATGCCCATTTTTTGTGCTTTAGTTGTCATTTGCCTGATCTAAAATTACTTTCCAAACGTCGGATTTTATTATTGTTTCTTCTAACGATCCGAAACCTCTTGCCACCACCAGGGAGCCTGTATTTATATTATTTATTACAAACCATTTATCACAAAGAGGTATATACAAAGATACCAAATTTCTTATTCCTCGATAATATCTCCGCTCTATTACATCAGCCGGGATATTATGGCCACCTTTGCTTACGCGTTTAGCTACTCGTTCCTTTGCCATTTCAGGAGAGCTCAACCAAAAAAACAATAAAGTAACTTCGTATCCTGTTTGCTGGGCTCTTTTAACCAAGGATACATAACTCCGGGTTGAAAGCGTTGTTTCAAAGGCAAAGTCAACTTCCCGGTTCAGCAACTCATCAATCCGCTGCAGCATGATCCGGCCGGCTTCGAATGCAACACTTTCCGGATCGAAGGGAGATAGTCCCGCCGCGATGTTATCTGCATTTACAAACTCATTACAGTTAAGCAATTCGGGTAAAACTGTATAACTTGCCGTGGTTTTACCGGCACCATTACAACCTGCTATAATATACAAATTAGGCATCCTGTGAATTTAGTTGTTAATCCTTAAAAATAGCATACATATATTTATCCATCACCTCGCCATTTTTAATAATTGACCTTCGTAGTACGGCCTCTTGAATATAGCCTGCTTTTTCGAGCACCCGTATGGATGCCGTGTTTCTATTATACACACCGGCTTCTAAGCGCAATAGCGAAAAATGTTCAAAAGCATAAGTGGTTACCAGTTTTACAGCCTCGGTTGCTAAGCCCTTTCCCCAATGTTCTTCACCAAGCCAATAGCCTATTTCGGCGGTTATGCGGCTTTCGTCGGTAAAAAGTTCAACACCAATGCCGCCGCAGGCTTCACCGTTAACTACTATGGCAAAGTTGGTTAAAGGTTGCTGATTTTGGGCCAGGTTTACCCAAAATAGCGCATCCTCCATAGTATAAGGATACGGGAACCTGTCGCGCAAAAAAGCCGATACTTTAGGGTTATCCGCATGCTTTTGAAGTGATGCTTCATCGCCCTGTTGCCACGCCCTCAATAAAAATCCGTTGCCCTGTAGTTCCATTTTGTAACAATAAAATGCTTAAAAATAACAATCATTAGCCAAACTGTTAAATTGCATGCTTTATTGAGATATGAAAAAACTGTTAGGCTTATTGTTCCTGATCCCGGCAACGGGCGCCTTTGCCCAAAAGCTGGATACCCTTAGCATCGAAAAAATTATGCGCGACCCTAAATGGATCGGGGTTTCACCCTCCAATATCCGTTGGGCTAACGATAATAAAAAGATCTATTTTAAATGGGATGATGATGCTTCGGGCAATACCCGGTTATATTCAGTTAGCCCCGGCGACAACAAGGTACAAAAAGTTAGCATTGCCGAGCAGCGCGATCTGGCAGCCGGTTACGGCGAATGGAACAAAAAGCATAGCCAAAAGGTATTCAGTAAAAACGGCGATTTATTTTTATACGATGTAAAAGCCAACAAAACCACCCGGCTAACAAATACCGTAGCGCAGGAAGACAGCCCTGTTTTCAGCGGTGATGAAACAAAGATCATTTACAAAGAAGATAATAATCTCTTTGCCCTGAACCTGAATGGCGGCACCCTGGTACAGCTCACCAATTTTGTACGGACAGCAAGCGATAAAAAAAGTAAGGATAAACCCGGCGAGCAGGAACAATGGCTCAAAAAACAACAGCTTGAGTTGTTTGAGATCATCAAAAAGGAAGCAAAAGACGATAAAAAAGATTCAACAGAAACAGCATTGCTTAAGTCCGACAAGCTGAAAGAGATTGCCTATGGCGATAAAAGACTGAGCGCTGTACAGATCAGTCCGGATGGCAGGTTTATCACCTATCGCCTTACCAAACGCGCCGATGGCGTTCAAAACGCGATTGTACCTAATTATGTTACCGCATCGGGTTTCACCGAGGATATTCCGAACCGTTCAAAGGTAGGCCGGCCATCGTCAACATCAGAGACTTTTATTTACGATAAACGCCGGGAAGCAGTTTACCCGGTTATTACATCAGAGATCCCCGGCATTAAAGACCTGCCCGACTATTTAAAAGATTATCCCGATGAATTAAAAGCCCGTCAAAAGGAAAACGCCGACAGGCAGGTAAATATCGATGGCGTTTTATGGAATCAAAGCGGCGGCAATGCCGTGGTCATTATCTCAGCACAGGATAATAAAGACTGCTGGATCATGCGCTTAGACCCGGTAAGCGGTAAACTAAGCCTGCTTGACCGTCAGCGAGATGAGGCCTGGATTGGCGGCCCCGGCATTGATGATCCCGGAAATGCAGGTTTTATTGATGATAACCATTTTTATTACCAGAGCGAAGCAAGCGGTTACTCGCATATTTATGTGGTTGATGTAACCAGCGGCGCCAAAAAACAACTCACCAGCGGCAAATGGGAAGTGCAGACTTTGCAGCTAAGCCAGGATAAAAAGACGTTTTATTTTACCGCCAATATCGATCACCCGGGCATTATCCATTTTTACAGGATCCCGGTTAGCGGCGGCATCCCCGTTAAAATTACCGGCATGAAGGGCGGCAACGAGGTAACACTTTCGCCTGATGAAAAGTGGCTGGCTATTCGCTACTCTTATTCAAACAGGCCCTGGGAATTATATATCCAGGCCAATAAACCCGGTGCAAAGGCGGTAAAAATAACCAACTCCGTTTCGGCCGAATACCTGTCGTACCCCTGGCGCGACCCGGAGATCATCACTTTTAAAAACCGTTATGGCGCTGATGTTTACGCACGCCTGTATCAGCCTAAAAAGCAAGATCCTGCAAAACCCGCTGTGGTTTTTGTCCACGGAGCGGGATACCTGCAAAACGTTACCTATTCATGGAGTTACTATTTCCGCGAATTTATGTTTAACAATATGCTGGCCGATAACGGATACACCGTTTTAGATATCGACTATACCGCAAGCGCGGGTTATGGCCGGGATTTCCGAACAGGGATCTATCGCCATATGGGCGGCAAGGACCTCACCGACCAGGTTGATGGCGTAAAATTGCTGGTTGAAAAATATGGCGTTAACCCGAAGCATGTCGGTTTATACGGCGGCTCATACGGTGGCTTCATTACGCTTATGGGTATGTTTACCGAACCGGATGTTTTTGCTGCAGGCGGCGCCATACGCTCCGTTACCGACTGGGCGCATTATAACCATGAATATACTTCAAATATCCTCAATGAACCTTTCACCGATGAACAGGCTTACCGTAAAAGTTCGCCTATTTATTTTGCCAACGGCTTAAAAGGCAACCTGCTGATGCTCCATGGCATGATAGATCAGAATGTGAACTACCAGGATATCATTCGCCTAACTCAAAAACTGATAGAGCTGCACAAAGAAAATTGGGAGCTTGCCTCGTACCCCGTAGAAGACCACGGCTTTGAACAACCCAGCAGTTGGGCCGACGAGTATAAACGCATTTATAAGTTATTTGAGAGCACGTTGAAAAAGTAGGGTAATTAAGAAGAGCTGCAAAGGGGGACAAGCGAGGGAGGTGACGCGCCAATCGGATCCTGTACCGGGCGGTTATATATCCAAACGCCGCAAGTTAAGCCGAGTTATAAGCTAAAAAATCAATCATTTATGAAAAAGGCATCCATTTTACTCGCACTGTTTCTTTTTTCCTGTTCACAGCCAATACAAAAACAATCAAAATTGGTAAAAACACCAACTTTGTATCCAGCGAAAAACTATTCAAGCAAACTTTATGATGAGCCTTTTTTTAAAGAAGAACATTTCAACTATGTAATTAGCAGGCAAACGAAAGATACAACAAAACGTAATTACACATCAGAAACGACAGTTATTGAAGGTAAAGTCAGGCAATATTTCAGAAATTGCGAAGTGACGCTCGATAAAAATGCTCTTGTTTTTCAATTGACGGACACTCCTTTTTCTGATGGCCGCTATGAATTGAAATTTGTTAAATCACCAGGTGTATTTGAAGCCAAATACAATCAAACTTTTTCAATTACTGATAGCTCATACAAAAAACCTGTTTTTAAAGTGATAGATAAAAACGTTGTTCTTGATAAAGACACCTACGTAAAGGGTGAGCTTTTGAGGGGCAAGTTTTCTTTTCAGATCGCCGCGTCGCATTTGTTGGAAAGCAAATACTCCGATACAATATCTATGTACGGATTTGTAAAAACTATTATAAAGTAGCCTTATTCTGCATTCGTCTGAAAACAAGTACAATACAATAAATAACCTAAATTCATTATAAGTATAATGGGGTTACAAGATGAGCATTTACAACAAACTGATAAAAGAGCATTATATATCAAATTGGGGAAGCAATTATGAAGAGAAGATATGGACAACGGGGCCTATCAATGAACTTGATAATCCGCTTACAATTTTAGAATTTAAACCAACTGTCAAGAGGAAAATGTGGACTTACGCAACATGTGGCATGTCTACATTTTCGCATGAAAAACCTGTCGAACTACATTTATTTTCCGCCATTCAGGATAGTTCTATTTTAGAATTGTTAACAAGTGTAGTTTATTTCCATAATGTTAATCAAAATCTCAATTTAGGGCATACGGTTAATTTTGGAAGGCCATGGCAGGAAAATTCAGAGTGCAGCTACGGTTTAATTTCTTTACCTTATTTAGATGGACCTGATCTTGAATTGTTTGATCCTGGCAATAACCATAAAACAATATTTTTTTATTGGCTTATCCCTATAACATTACGAGAACGGAACTATAAAATGCAAAATGGGCTGGACGCTTTAGAAGAAAAATTAGAAGAAAGCCAGTTTAATTATATTGACAGTGAAAGGAGGAGTGTAATTTAACCCCGCGACCGTGTCCCTCGGTCGCAAATTATGTTATTGATATATCCACATCAACACATGCTTCTTTTGTTTCTTCAACAAAGCATCTACAATTTTCATGGTATTATTTGATATAGCCGGACAGCCCCAGCCTTCTGGTGTCCCTTTAGGGTAAACTTCAGTTTCGGCTACCTGTTCCCATGAATGAAAAACGATCTGCCTTGCTAAAGCGTTATTATTGGTTGCTTCCAATCCGGTGAGGTAATACTTTACGTGGATTCCCCAGGCGCTGTAGGCCCGCCCATCTATTTGATACTTACCGGGAGCAGTACAATGGCTGCCATCTAGGTTACTGAACGCAGGTTTGTCTTTCGACCATTCACCACTCCAGGGGTTACGGCCGCAGCCATGGCTCACCAGTCCGGAAACCAGCACATCGTTTTTCCTGAAATCCCATACCATAAAACGTTTAACACCCGATGGCAGGGCCATATCAATTAAAATACAATAGCGGGTGTTGTAGCCACGTTGCCGGCAAAACGCCAGGCTTTGTTTGGCTTTTTCTTTAACACGGTTAAGGTCTGCCCGAGGTGCATCCGCGTATGTTTTAATACAGCAAAAAAATATTGAGAAAAGCGGGAATAAAAATCTCAGTTTCAATTGTGTCAGGTTTTGTGTTGTAAACAGAAATATCTGCTTTTTATTACAATAAACCTATCTTGTGAAATGAAAAAACTTTTGCCTCTGTTACTCCTGCTGTTGTTTTTATTCAGTTGTGCCGAAAAATCAACCAAAATGCCGGTAACCATTAAGACAGTTAATAACGGAAAAGCATTGCAGATAACCGGTTTCGATCCGGCCATCATTAACGAGATCAGCCGTGACTCATCGGCGACAGCCTGGGAAACGCTGATGGCTGTTTACCGCATGCCTGCCGATACCTCTATGCGAAACCTGCAGCCCGCACAGCCGGGGCGTTATGCCGTTCATAACAATGTAGTTGTTTTTACACCCGATACGGCCTTTAGCACACAGCAAACGTATTTTTTTCGTTACTATGATTTCAGTGCCGGCGGTACGCTGACCGATTTGATAAAAAGCCGCAGCAAACCCGGTACCTTGCACTATACAGATTTGATTTTTAAGCAATAAACTACCTATATGCTTGAAAATTTAATATTTTTGATTATATTTGCAACCGTTAATAAAAGAGGGGGCAATTAGTCCCCTCTTTTATTTTATCAATCAAAATTATTCTGTCAAAAACACCGGTGGGTAATGAATATTGAAAAAAGGGTAAAAGAACTGGTAGAAGAGAAGATAGCAGACAAGCCGAACCTGTTTATAGTGGATATTAAAATGCACCCGAACGGGAAGCTGATCATTCTGCTTGATGGCGATAACGGTATCGGTATTGATGAATGTGTACAGGTAAGCAGGCATGTCGGCTTCCATCTGGAAGAGGAAAACGTGATTGAAACCGCTTATAACCTGGAGGTTTCATCGCCGGGTATTGATTATCCGCTGTCGTCGCCAAGGCAATACGCCAAAAATGTTGGCCGTAACCTCGGCATTAAAATGAAAGATGGGGCTAAACGCGAAGGCACATTAACCGGCCTTACAGAGGATGCCATCACCATTGAAGAAAAAGTAAAAGAAAAAGGGAAAAAAGCGCAGGTTATAGAAAGCGTTATCCCAATGGACCAAATAACAGAAACAAAGGTTTTAATATCATTTAAGTAAAAAATGAGCAATATTAATTTAATTGATTCTTTTCAGGAATTTAAAGATTTCAAGAACATTGACCGCCCTACCATGATGAGCGTACTGGAAGACGTTTTCAGAAGCATGATCAGGAAAAAGTACGGTACGGACGAAAATTGCGACGTAATTGTGAACACCGACAACGGTGACTTAGAGATCTGGCGTACACGTAAAGTTATGGAAGATGGCTTTAGCGAAGATGATGACCTGGAGATAGAACTTGCCGAAGCACACCTGTATGACGCCGACCTTGAAGTTGGTGATGACTATATTGAACAGATCACTTTAGAAAGCTTTGGCCGCCGTGCTATTTTAGCCGCCCGCCAAACGCTGGTATCAAAAATTCTGGAATTAGAGAAAGACGAGATCTTCAAAAAATATAAAGACCGCGTAGGTGAAATTGTTACAGGCGAGGTTTACCAGGTTTGGAAAAAAGAAACTCTGGTACTTGATGACGAAGGTAACGAACTGTTGCTGCCAAAAACAGAGCAGATCCCGGCCGACTACTTTAAAAAGGGCGATAGCGTTAAAGCTGTTGTATCTAAGGTAGATATGCTGAACAGCAATCCTAAGATCATCATTTCGCGTACAGCGCCTGAATTTTTACAGCGTTTGTTTGAGCTTGAAGTTCCTGAGATTTTTGATGGCTTAATTACCATCAAGAAAATTGTACGCGAACCGGGCGAGCGTGCTAAAGTTGCCGTTGAATCATATGACGACCGTATCGATCCGGTTGGTGCCTGCGTAGGTATGAAAGGGTCACGGATCCACGGTATAGTACGGGAGTTAAAAAATGAAAATATCGACGTTATTAACTTTACCAACAACGTTCAGCTATATATTCAGCGTGCATTGTCGCCTGCCAAAATCACTTCTATTAAATTAGATGATGAGAAAAAAACAGCTGCTGTGTATTTAAAACCCGACCAGGTATCGTTAGCTATCGGTCGTGGCGGGCACAACATTAAGCTGGCAGGAAAATTGACAGGCTACGAAATTGATGTTTACCGTGAGGCTGATGAGCATGACGAGGATGTGGACATCGAAGAATTTTCAGACGAGATTGAAGGCTGGATCATTGATGAATTTAAACGTATTGGTTTAGATACAGCAAAATCAGTGCTGGCCTTAACCGTTGGTGAATTGGTAAAACGTACCGATTTAGAGGAAGAAACAGTAAAAGAAGTGCTATCAATATTGAATGCGGAGTTTGAATAAGCGGAATAAGCAAATTAAAATCGTATTTTTGCACTAAATAAGCAGAGAAAGTAATATTAAATGTCAGAAGACAAATCCATAAAATTAATTAAAGCAGTAAAAGAACTGAACATTGGCATGGGTACCCTTGTCGATTATTTAGCTACCAAAGGATACAAGGTTGACAAGCATCCTATGGCCAAGCTGGATAATGACATGTACAATGCCCTGTTAAAGGAATTTGCTGTTGACAAAAGTATTAAGGAGGAAGCTAAGCAGATCAGTATCGGAAAGATAAGGAAAGAAGAGCCTGCTGCACAGTTTCCTGAAAAGCCGGTTGAGAACCGCCGTTCGCGCGATTTTGAGAACGAAGAGATACTGATCAAGAATACAGGGCACTTTGCACAGCCGCAGGTTGAAAAACCAAAACCGGCCGAGCCTGCTCCGGCAGCGCAAGCTCCTGCACGTTCTGATGAGCGCAATGACGTATTACCTGGTGTTAAGGTGGTTGGAAAAATTGACCTTAACAACCTGAATGCTAAGCCACAGGCGGAGAAGCCTGCGGAAAAACCAGCGGAAGTAGTTGTTAAACAACCCGAGCCAGTTGCACAGGCACCTGCGCCAACACCGGCTCCGGCACCTGCCGAGCCAAAAGTTGAAGCGCCACAGCCGGTAGCCCCGGTTGTGCCCGAACCACCAAAGGTTGAAACGCCAAAACCGGCAGCTCCGGTTGCCGAAGCACCCAAAGCTGAAGAGCCTAAAGCGCCTGTTGCTGAAAAAGCACCGGTTGCAACACCTCCGGCTGCTCCCGAAACTCCGGCTGCACCAGTAGCTGATGACAGCCAGGAGCCAGACGTGATCCGTGCTAAAGCCGAGCGTTTAACAGGGCCAAACATTATTGGGAAGATCCAGTTGCCGGTTAACGCGCCAAAACGCAACCCGGTAGCTTCATCATCAA
The DNA here is from genome assembly GCF_014643835.1 of Mucilaginibacter rubeus. Classification (GTDB taxonomy): domain Bacteria; phylum Bacteroidota; class Bacteroidia; order Sphingobacteriales; family Sphingobacteriaceae; genus Mucilaginibacter; species Mucilaginibacter rubeus. Next base: position 303,318 of record NZ_BMKD01000005.1, read on the forward strand.
ATTCAAATAATAACTCGGCCGATCACAAACGCAAACGTAAGCGTAAAGATAACCAGGGCAACCCGCAGCAAGGCGGCGGTAACCATCCGCATGGCCAGCAGGGCGGTGGTGGCAATCACCCGCAACAAGGTCAACAGCCCAGCGGTGGTGGTACCATTAATCCTAACCGCCCGGATTTCAGGAACCGTACACATGGAGCACCCGGAAACAGCGGGCCAGGTCAGGGCCAGGGAGGTCATGGCGGTGGTAACCGCCCGGATTTCAGGAACAACCGCAATAATCCGCCTCAACATACAGGACCGAAGGAAGAACCTTCAGAAAAAGACATACAAGACCAGATCAAGGCTACACTTGCACGCTTAAGTGGAGCAGGTAAGTCGGGCAAGTTTGCACAGCGCGCTAAATTCCGTCGTCAAAAACGTGATGACGTTGCTGCAAGTGCCGAAGAACTGGCAATGGAACAGGAACTGCAATCAAAAGTATTGAAGGTTACGGAGTTCGTAACGGCAAATGAGCTGGCAAGTATGATGGATGTATCTGTAACGCAGATCATATCTACCTGTATGAGCCTGGGTATGTTCGTTTCCATTAACCAAAGGCTTGATGCCGAAACACTTTCAATTGTGGCCGATGAGTTTGGCTACCAGGTTGAATTTGTGAAGCCGCAGGATGAGGAAGCCAACCTTGACCAGCCTGATGATCCGGCCGACCTGGTGACTCGTGCACCAATCGTAACCATCATGGGCCACGTTGACCACGGTAAAACCTCATTGCTCGACTTTATACGCAAAACCAACGTAATAGGCGGCGAAGCGGGTGGTATAACCCAGCACATTGGTGCTTACGAAGTAACATTGCCTGATAACAAAGGAAAGATCACCTTCCTGGATACGCCGGGTCACGAAGCGTTTACCGCGATGCGTGCAAGGGGTGCGCAGGTTACAGATATTGTAATTATAGTGATAGCTGCCGATGACAGCGTGATGCCGCAAACCCGCGAGGCCATAAACCACGCGCAGGCTGCAGGTGCACCAATCATCTTCGCCTTTAACAAAATTGACAAGCCGGGTGCCAATGCCGATAAGGTAAGGGAACAATTATCGGCCATGAATATTTTGGTTGAAGAGTGGGGCGGTAAATACCAGTCGCAGGAAATTTCGGCCAAAACCGGCTTAAATGTTGACTTGTTATTGGAAAAAGTATTGCTTGAAGCCGAATTGCTCGAATTGAAAGCTAACCCTAACAAACGTGCCGTAGGTACCGTTATTGAAGCAGCTTTAGATAAAGGCCGTGGCATTGTTACCACCATCCTTGTACAGGCAGGCCGCTTAAAAGTAGGTGATCCGATACTGGCAGGCTGCTATAGCGGTCGTGTTAAAGCGTTAACCAACGAGCGTGGCCAGCGTGTAGATTCAGCAGGACCATCAACACCGGTACAGGTATTAGGTATGCAGGGCGCACCAACCGCGGGCGATAAGTTCAACGCGCTTGAAAGCGAAGTTGAGGCACGTGAAATTGCCAACAAACGCCTGCAATTGCAACGTGAACAAGGCTTACGTACCCAGAAACACATCACTCTTGATGAGATCGGCCGTCGTTTGGCAGTTGGTAACTTCAAGGAGCTTAACATCATTGTTAAAGGTGACGTGGATGGTTCTATCGAGGCCTTGTCAGATTCATTGCTGAAACTGTCTACCGAGCAAATCCAGGTGAACATCATCTCGAAAGCGGTAGGTCAGATCTCCGAATCAGACGTATTGCTGGCATCGGCATCCGACGCGATCATCATTGGTTTCCAGGTACGCCCTTCAGGTAGTGCCCGTAAACTGGCCGAAGCTGAACAGATTGATATCAGGTTGTACTCTATCATCTACGACGCGATCAACGAAATCAAAGCGGCAATGGAAGGTATGCTTGCACCAACCTTTGAAGAGAAGATTGTGGCTAACGTCGAAATCCGCGAAACCTTTAAGATCAGCAAAGTGGGTACCATTGCAGGTTGTATGGTATTGGATGGTAAAATTAACCGTAACAGTAAGATCCGCATCATCCGCGATGGCGTGGTGATCTACACAGGCGAACTGGCTTCACTGAAACGCTTTAAAGATGACGTGAAAGAAGTAAGCGCAGGTTATGAGTGCGGTTTGAACATCAACAACTTTAACAACATTGAAGTTGGCGATATCGTTGAAGCTTACGAAAACGTGGAAGTTAAACGCAAGCTGTAATCTATAACAGCTTTAAAATATCCAAGGGCTTATCTGAACAGATGAGCCCTTTTTTGTTGGGGCTTTCTCACAAAGCGGTCTGTATTCTCAGAGGAGGACTCCGGGACTGGTCGAAGTTTAGCGATAGCTAACTTCGTCCTAAAATGAGTTAAGCTTTCAGCTTAACTTGTTCTAACTTGATTCAACTTTAATAGGTCTTTGGTAAAGCTCGCAAGCAGGATGCTTGCTTTATTTCAGGACGAAGTTAGCTATCGCTAAACTTCGACCAGTGATGGGCAAGTGAGAGAGTCGTATATAAAGCACAGCCAAGCATTACTTTACAACTTCTTCCTTTTATCTTAATTATTTCTTTGGTGGGGAATCAATTATTCATAATCACTTAAGTTACTAAAACTTTCGTCATAAATTTAACCATTAACTGAAGATTAACTTGGACCAGCTAACTTAATCCCCGTGTAACAACTTTGTTAACACAATATATTCCCAATTTTAATTTATAATAAATAGGTTTGTTTTAACTGATCTTATAATTTATTATATATGAAATTAAAACTACTCTTTTCGTGTTTAATTACGGCTGGTATTGCAGTACCGTCGTTTGCGCAGGAACCTGTTGATGCGGCCATGGTTCAAAAAATAAGGGAAGAAGGCCTTAACCATTCAAAGGTAATGGAAACGGCTTTTTATCTTACAGATGTTTCGGGCCCAAGGCTTGCCAATTCTCCGGGCTTAAAGCGCGCCCAAAACTGGGCTGTTAATCAGCTTAAAACCTGGGGCATGGCCAACTCCAAGTTGGAGGCCTGGGGTAAATTTGGCAAAGGCTGGGAAGTTCAAAAAAACTATGCGGCTATCACGGTTCCTTACTATCATGCTATTATCGCCATACCTAAAGCATGGACACCGGGTACAAATGGTTTGATCAAAGGCGAAGTGATGATAATCAAAGCCGATTCGGCAGCAGAGCTTGAGCAATACAAAGGTAAGCTGGCCGGCAAAATCGTGATATTTGATACTAAAGCACCAACAGAACGTACCTGGAAAGTGGATGCCGCCCGTTATACCGATGAGGAACTTACCGAAATGGCCAACGCGAAAGCTGCGCCTGCCGGCCCTCGCAGGAACGCTGTGGACCCCAACGCGGCCCAAATGGCCGCTTTCCGTAAATTACGTGCATTCAGGACTGCATTAAGCCAATTTTTGGTTGATGAAAAAGCTGGCTTGGTGTTAAGCCAGGCCCGCGGTACTGATGGTACTGTGTTTACCACCAACGGCGCTTCATACGCCGATACCGCAAAAGCGGTAGCACCCGAGCTTGAAACCAGCAGCGAAGATTACCAGCGCATTTTGCGCCTTATAAAAGGTGGCCAGCCGGTACAACTGGAAGCTGATATTAAAACCCAATTCATTACCGACGACCTGCAGGGCTATGATGTAGTCGCTGAAATTCCCGGAACGGACAAAAAGCTGAAAGACCAGGTAGTAATGCTTGGCGGCCACCTTGATTCATGGCATGCCGCTACCGGTGCTACCGATAATGCAGCGGGCAGCGCGGTAATGCTGGAGGCCATGCGTATTTTAAAAGCGATTAACTTTAAACCCAAACGCACCATTCGCATCGCCTTATGGAGTTCGGAAGAGCAGGGCTTATTTGGTTCGCGCGGATATGTGGCCAATCATTTTGGCGATCCTAAAACGATGGAGCTTAAACCCGAACAAGCAAAGCTTTCGGCCTATTACAACCTTGATAATGGAACCGGCAAGATCCGTGGAGTGTATTTGCAGGGAGATTCGGCCGCGGCACCTATCTTTAAAGCCTGGCTTGAACCTTTTAAAGATCTTGGCGCCACCACGCTTACCATTCGTAATACCGGCGGTACCGATCACCTTTCATTTGATGCCGTTGGCATTCCGGGCTTCCAGTTTATCCAGGATGCTATTGATTACGGTTCACGTACCCATCATAGTAATCAGGACACTTACGATCGCCTTATTGAAGACGACCTGAAACAAGCCGCTACCATTGTTGCTTCATTTGTTTACCATACGGCACAACGCGCCGAAATGATACCGCGCAAAGAGCTGCCAAAGCCTCAACCGGCAAGGTAAAAATGTTAGGATATTTATAGAAAAGCGATGCTCCCGGGCATCGCTTTTTTTGTTTAACCTTTATGCTGTTGGCCTTTCAGTGCGGACTTAGTGTATTCAGGGTTTATAATAGAAATAGGCCAATACATATGAAAAGCACCTCGTTATTAGCTTATTTTCTTTAAATAGAATGGTCGGCAGGCAGTTAATTTCCATAAACCATTTTAATAAATTAATTTTGTATGTTTAATGAGCCTATTTATAAAACCCCAAAAACCAGGGAAATCAACAGACGAAGAACTACTTAGTGATTATCGCGCAAGCGGTAACCTAACAGTTTTGGGCAGCTTATATGAAAGATATATGCCCCTTGTTTATGGCGTTTGCCTTAAATATCTGAAAGATGAAGAACTGGCCAAAGACGCGGTAATGGGCATTTTTGAGGAGCTGGTTGATAAGGTTAAAAAGCATGAGATTAACCAGTTCAGGAATTGGGTGTATGTACTTGGGCGCAATTATTGCTTGATGCAGTTAAGAAGCGGTAAAAAGATGGAGTTGGTTAATTTAGATGAAGTTATGGAATTTACCCCCTTTTTGCATCCTGAGGATAATAACAGGGAAGAGGCTTTGAAAGCTTTGGAGCACTGCATAGCAGGGTTAACCGGCGGGCAAAAACAAAGTATCGACCTGTTTTATTTAAAAGAGAAGTGTTATAAAGAAATTGCCGGGATAACAGGATATACTTTAAATGAGGTAAAGAGTTATATCCAGAACGGTAAGAGGAATTTGAAAATTTGCCTCGAACGGAACAGTGCATAGTAAAAAGGCAAATATATTGCAAATACAGAAGTATCTCAACGGAGAGCTTGATGCCCGTGCTATGCATAAACTGGAGATGGAGGCACTAAACGACCCTTTTTTGATGGATGCATTGGAAGGATATGAAAACATGGGGACAAGTCAACAATTAAACCTTGCTGACCTTAGCTCAAGACTGCGGCAGCGTACCGGAGAAAATAAAGGCCGTGTAATGCCGTGGACCGTTTGGCCCATAGCGGCTTCGGTTTTAATAGCATTAAGTTTGGGAGGCCTTTATCTTAACAGATCTCCTAAAGCTGAACTGCAAAGTAATAACATTGCAGGAAATAAAAATTCCATTCCGCCCATGGCAGCTGCCGCCGATACCGTAAAGACCGGCGATACAGTTAAAAAAGCGAGTGCCAATACGCCCATACAGGCCCCATCAGTTGCAGTAAATAAAAAATCAAGACGGGCAAAGCAATCGGCTAATGCGCTTTATCAGCAGGAAATCTCCGCTGGCGACAATAAAACAGCTTCGAATGATGTTCCGCCTCCTGTGGGCAGCAATCCTTTAGCAGAACCGGCAACTCCGCCCGCTGCTGCTAAAGATAAAGTTGTTTTGAAAGAAGAAGGCAATTTAAGTGAGCGGATAGTAGCAGGATACACAGCTCCAATTGCAAAAAAAGATACAGTAAGCCAGGATGTGATAGCATTAAGAGCGAATACTACTGTAGCTAAATCAAAAGCCCCGCTGCAATTTAAATTACCCGGAAAGGTTGACGGCGTTACATCTTCGCCAGCAACTATTTTTGGCAGCAATAAAGCGGCGGCACAATCATTATACATTGCCGGTACTATTATTTCGAGAGATGACGGTTCGCCTTTAATTGGTGCGGCTATCAGGATCAAAGGCACCAACCGGAGCACGGTAACTGACGTTAACGGAAAATTCGCACTTAGTTCGCCGGGAGATAAGGCGACGCTTGATGTGGTTTATATTGGTTATGAGCCGAGGCAGGTTAACGCCACACGCGGCGATAGCATTAAAGTAGCGCTTAAGCCCGATTCCAGGGCCCTTAGCGAGGTGGTTGTAACTAAAAAAGACGATGACAACGGTGAGGTAAGTGTCACCGCGGCACATCCGCAACTGGGCTGGGGCAGCCTGAAAAAATATTTACAAACTAATGCCGTACTGCCTGATGGTACTGCCGGCACCGTGACCGTAACATTTACGGTATTCCCGAGCGGCATCACAGATGAGTTTAGCATTAAAAAAAGCCTGAGTGAAGCGGCCGATCAAAAGGCCATCGAGCTTATAAAGAATGGCCCCTCATGGGTTGGCAGTACTAACAACAAACCCGAAGTTGTTACTGTAAAGGTTAAATTCCAAAAGCAAAAATAATATGCCCAATAAAAAAGCTGCGTTGAATAACATCGACGCAGCCCATTTTGTATCTCTTTCTTTTATCTATTTATTGTCCTGCAGTTTTTTTCCTATCAGCAAAAGCGAATACTTTTTGCAATAAAGGCGTTGTACGAGCCCCAAGATTTTGACGAATATTAAGCTCTTCTTTGGCTATCTCCACAAATAAGCCATCGATAGCCTTTTGGGTCACATAATCGCTGATATCAGGATTAAGCTTTGATACAAACGGAACCTTATTGTAGGCCTGGGCGGCATCAGTATAGTATTTGGTAGCATTCACTTTATTTAAGCTTCCCTGGATAACGGGTTTGAATTGCAGGCTTAGCTTCGCGGTAGTGGTACGTTTAAAATATTGTGTTGCCGCATCCTGGCTGCCCAATAAAATATTGGTAACATCCTGCAGGGTCATTTGTTTAATAGCATCAACAAAAATAGGTTTTGCCTGTTTTGCGGCGTCTTCGGCTGCGCGGTTAAGCGAAAGGATCACATTATCACAAAGGCTGTTCAGGCCAAGCCCGCGTAAGGTTCTCTCAGCTTTTTGCGCTTCGGGCGGAAAAAGGATCTTGATAGCGGCATTGCCAAAAAATCCGTTAACTGCCGATAGTTGATCCGAGCTTTTACCTGTGCCTATTTCAAGGGCCTGTTTTAAACCGTTGCCTATTTCAAGCGACGTTGGTGTTCCCTGGTTTTGAATAGTGGCATTAGCTACCTGGTTTAGCGTATCACAGCTGGTAAATGTAAGTAAAGCTATTAAGACGGGGATAATGAGTAGTCTTGTTTTCATAGTAGTAAAACTAACAAAATTACTACCGGTTTGTTTAGGCAAAGAAATGTAATAATGCAAATACACCGGCGGCAATCAGTGCCGAAATAGGTATGGTAATGATCCAGGCCCAAACCAGGTTAATGGTTACGCCCCAGCGCACGGCCGATACTCGTTTAGTTAAACCCACACCTATAATTGAGCCGGTGATAGTATGTGTTGTTGAAACCGGGATCCCAAAACGCTCGGTAATAAACAGGGTGATAGCACCAGCAGTTTCGGCACTTACACCTTCAAGCGGGGTAACCTTGGTTATTTTTGAGCCCATGGTTTTAACGATCTTCCAACCACCCGACATGGTGCCTGCAGCAATAGCTGAGTAACAAGCTAAAGGGATCCACTCCGGCATTACTGAACCTGGCTTTATCACTTTTGAAGCAATAAGGCTTACGTACAGGATCCCCATTACTTTTTGAGCATCGTTACCACCGTGAGCAAAACTCAGAGCTGCCGACGATACTAACTGCATGCGTTTAAACCAGCGCTCGGCAGTGGCTGGTCTGGCAGCTTTGCACAGGTGGAGTATTAAAATGGTTACAACATAAGCTATAATTAAACCAATAAACGGGGCAAGTACGATGTAGGCAACGATTTTAAGCACATATTGCATTTCAACAGCATGCAGGGCGTTGGCGCCCATATAAAGTGCATTAGTCATACCTGCACCTGCAAAACCGCCTATAAGGGTGTGCGACGAGCTTGAAGGGATTCCGAACCACCATGTAAAAAGGTTCCAGGTGATGGCGGCTACCAGGCCAGCCAGGATCACGTGCAGGGTAACGTAGTGCTCCAATACGATCTTAGATACGGTATTGGCAACCTTATGATCTTTAATAAAAAAGTAAGCTGCAAAGTTGAATACCGCGGCCATTAACACAGCCTGAAACGGTGTTAATACTTTGGTAGATACAATGGTAGCTATAGAGTTTGCGGCATCATGAAAGCCATTGGTGTAATCAAACAACAGGGCGAGTACAACAATAACTACAAGTAGGGAAGTAACCATTTAGCTGGGGATAAGATTTACTTAAGCGTTTTTAACTAAGATTGACTCCATAACATTAGCTGCGTCTTCGCACATATCGGTAGCGGTTTCAAGAGCGGCTAATATTTCTTTGTATTTGATAAGGCGGATAGCATCTTTTTCATACAGGAACAAGTCGGCTACAGCGCGGTCAAAAACATAATCGGCCTGGTTTTCAACACTGTTTATCCTGATGCATGAATCGGCGATATTACGCACATTCCTAAGGTCTTTCAGTTCTTTTACAGCTTTTTCCAAATCAACACTGGCCTGCAGTATCAGGTCAGATAGCTTACGGATATGCTCATTCAAATCATCTATCCTGTACAGGCTCATGCGGTTGGCCGCACCCTGTATATAGTCGGCCACATCATCAATAGCTGTTGCAAGGGCATGGATATCTTCACGGTCAAAAGGCGTAATGAAGTTTTTGCCAAGCTCCAGGTAAATCTGGTGAGTATATTCGTCGCCTTTGTTTTCAAGCTTGTCAATCTGTTTATATAAATCCTCGCGGGTTGCAGGGTTGTTTGAGTTAACTGCTTCAACCAGTATGGTAGCCATAGCTACAACATTGGCCGCGGCTTGTTCAAACAGCGGGAAGAATATTTTTTTATCCTTGGGTACAAAATACTGGAATATACTGTTTAGCGACATAGTGATTTGAAATTGGTGTAAAGGTACAGTTAGTATGTTAAATTATTGTTAACTTTTTAACACAGGTAAATTCGGGAAAGGAATGGTTTGCTTGGCCCTTGCCAAGGTAAAACCAAAGGTTGAACCAAGCCCTTCTGTACTGCGCACATTGATGGTTTGCTGATGGGCTTCAATAATATGCTTTACAATAGCAAGCCCCAGCCCGGAGCCACCAATTTGCCTTGAACGGCTGCTGTCTGTACGAAAAAAACGCTCAAATAACCTTGGCAAAAACTTTTCTTCAATACCTATACCATCGTCGGTAACTTCAACCAAAACCTGGTCGTGCAGTACAAAAAGGCTTACCGAAGTGCTGCCTTCTTCTTTACCGTACTTAAACGAATTATCTATCAGGTTCACGAGCACCTGTCTTATTTTTTCCCTGTCGGCATTCACCACAATAGGCTCATCATACTTTTGCTTAAATATAAGTTTGATGTGGTACTGCTTGCCTTTGATCTCCAATGATTCAAAAACCTCTTTGATCAGGTCGTTGATCTTGAATTTAGTATAATTGATAGGCATCTCGCCCGATTCAAGTTTGGAAATTTCATCAAGGTCTTTGATCAGGTAACTTAGCCGGTCAACATTTTTTGAAGCTTTTTCCAAAAACTGGCGGGCCATTTCCTTGTCGTCAAAATCATCATCCTGCAAGGCTTCAATGTAACCCTGGATAGCAAATAACGGGGTTTTAAACTCGTGCGAGATATTGGATAAAAAATCACGGCGAAATTTTTCCTGTTTGCGAAGTTCGTCTATCTCGGTCTTTTTCTGTTTGGCCCATTCCTTTACCTCCTGCTCTACATCGGCAATGGGATTGGCGCTTACATGTTCGCCAAGGGCATCCCTGAGGTCGCGGCCTAATTTCAGGTTATGGATCAGTTTATAAATTAACTTGATACGGGAGTAGATGTATTTTTCGATGAGATAGTAAAAAACGAAGTAACTTACACCAAGGGCCACCGAGAAAGTAACCATTACATCGTACCATTTATGCTGAAAATAAAAATTAACGGCCGAGAGCGTAATTGCCACGCCAAGCGAGGTTGTTAAAACCAGTACACGCAAATTCATAGCGTAAAGCTACGATTTATAGATGATTAACTCCCACCTGAAAGGCCAGCGCCATGTTAATTTAAAGTTATCAATTTGTGCTTTTTTCAATAATGCCAACAATTCGTGCCTTTTAAAACCGCGCTTAACCGAAAGCGGACCATCGTTACGGGCCATGGCGTTACGGGTAAAAACACGGGTTATAAACACTATGGCATGGTATAAAAGCCAGTGACGGTGCAGGTCGGTAATGATAATTCCTTTTTGTGCCGAGGCTTGCATGTTTTTAATGAGCTTAATCCAGCGCTCATCATCAAAATGGTGCGTGAACAAACTGCATATAATTATATCGGCCGGTTTAATGAGGTATACCTCGTCAATAACATCGGCCCGGGTAAAGCTGATGTTTTTATATCCGGAGGCCTGTTGCCGTGCGTAATTTACTGCCGTTGGCGCTGCATCAATACCGTTTAGTTTAAGGTGTATTTTCTTTTCTTCAGCCCATTTTGCAATAGCTATCAAGGCATCGCCCCCGCCACACCCCCAATCGCTTACCGCATAATTATTACTTACCGCAAATTTTTTCAATGCGTTGATGATGCTTTTATGGCCACCGAATAGCGCGTTCATCTTCCCCAGGCCTTCAAGCACAGGGGTTATTTCGGCTGATGGGAGATCAAAATCATCCATGATCTCCAGCATATCGGTACGGTAACTTAAATCGGGCATATAATATATACGCCTGAACTATACAAATGGTTGGCCGTGAGTTTTACTTATCAGGTATTGTGCAACAGAAGGCAGGTGATTGAGCGTATTTAAAGTAAGGGCCGTCATGTTATCGTTGCCAAACAAACGCTGTAACTGCCGGCCAACCCAAAGCCTTTGCGCAAACTGTTTGTTCCAGCTTTGGGCATAATCCTGCTCAAGGCTGGCGCGCTTTTCAGGATTAAAGCTGCCCGGTTTATAGTGTGTAATGATCTTTTCGGAAAGGATTTTGGCCGAATGAATTGCCATGGTCATGCCGTTACCGCAAAGTGGGGCTATCATCCCGGCGGTGTCTCCGCTCATCAGGATATGATTATCAACAGGCGCTTTTTTCTCAAAGGAGATTTCGTTGATCACTTCAGGTTTATCCAGTAAAAACCTGGCGTTACGAAAGATCTCATCGAGGTAAGGGTTTTTGCGGATCACGTTCTCTTCTAAAGCCTGTAAAGTACCATACTTGCGCAGGTCATCACGATGGGCCATATAGCACATGCAATACCTGTCGCCATCGGTTTTGCTTACCCCACAATAGCCGTCTTTATAATTATTAAGCTGGATGAGGTCCTGTGGGAAATCCATCTGCAAATGGAATTTTACGGCCAGGTATGGGCTGCGTTTATAAAAGAACGGTCGTTTAAGTTTTTGATCGAGATTGGATCGTTTACCAAACGAGCCGATAGCCAACGGGGCTGTTAATGTTTCGCCGGGAGTTACCACTTCAAATTTTTCGCCAGCAAAACGAATATCCTCCACCCGTGTGCCTGTTAAAATATCAACTCCTTCGGCGAGGGCTTTTTGGTACAGAAAATTATCGAAAGTAAACCTGCTTAAACCAAAACCGCCCAGGTCAAGCTTTTGCGAAAGTTTGGTGCCGGATGCCGCTGTTACCTCCAGCCGGTTGATGCGGGCAACATTCAGTTCATCAAGATTGATATCCAGCGAAGACAAAAAGGGGATCACCTCGTTCGAGATATACTCGCCGCAAACGCGATGCATGGGGTAGGTTTTTTTTTCGATAACTGTAACTTTTAGCCCCGCGCGGTTTAATAATATGGCGTTAAACAATCCGGCCAGGCCCCCGCCAATTACAATTACATCGCTCATGATGGCTTAATGCATTTCAAGTATCATCCCTTCAACGGTTAAACCCGGACCGAAGGCAAAACTCAGGATCTTTTGATCGACCAGGTTACCTGCCTTCAGCATTTTATCCAGTACAAACAAAATTGTGGCCGACGACATATTACCGTACTCCTGCAAAACCTGGTAAGCAAAGGCGTTGCTTTCTTCAGGTAATTCCAGGGCGTCTTCCACTGCTTCTAAAATGGTACGCCCGCCGGGGTGAACAGCATAAGCAGTAATATCATCCATCTCAGTTTTGGCCTTTTGCAAAAAGCGCTGGGTAAGTGATTTGATATGTTTCTTAATTTGCTTGGATACCTTGGAGGTGAGTTTCATTTCAAAACCTGTGTTGCCCACATACCAGCCCATCTCATTACGTGCTTCTGTAACAAATTCTGAATAGAAGTTTTTGAGTAAAAGGTAATTGCCACTGCCTAAACGATTGGCCGTATTTTCGACCAGTACAGCTGCAGCCCCATCCGAAAATAATGAATTGGCAACCCAGTTATCCAGCGTATTCACTTTTTGAAAATGGAGCGTACAAAGCTCTACACTAACAACGAGCACTTTGGCACCGGCATCGGCGCGGCAGATATAGTCGGCCACCTTGAGGCCGTTTATAGCACCGTAGCAGCCCATAAAGTTGATGCAGGTACGTTCGGTATCGCGGTTTAGCTGCATCCGGTCGACAAGTTCGATATCAATCCCAGGTGCGTGCATACCCGTACAGCTAATGGTTACCAGGTGTGTAATGCTGCCGGTAATGTCATCTCCAAATTTTTGAAGGCAGTTTTTTGCGGCATTTACAGCTATGGCGATAGCTTCCTTTTCGTAAAGCTTCAACCTTTTCTGTGTGTCAGGGAATGGTTCGAGCCCTGCCGACTGTTCAAAAAAGGTGAAATCTGCCGCATCCCGATAGCCAAAATCAGGAATTACCGAATAGCGGTAATCAATTCCCGAATGGTCATAAATCCCCTTTAATCTTGCTGCATTGGTTGCATCCAGCCCAAAGGCGTTAGCCATGAAATGGTAAATATCCTGCTGGGCAATCCGATTGGCGGGATTTGCTATCCCGATAGCACTAATGCAACTCTCCATTAAAAATGATTAAGCGTTTTATTTGCTGATCTCCGCCTCAACCGAAACATTGGCCTCATTTGAAAGGATCAGGTTTTTGCCGCCTATGCCAAAATCTGTCCTCAAAATCATAAAGTTTCCTTTCAGTTGTGCTGTATTACCTGATTCCGTATACGTAAAAGGTACTTCAATCAACTTTGTTTTATCTCTTATAGTTACGTTAAAATTGCCGGTATAGTTGCTCCCGCTTTTACGTTTAAAGGAAACTGACTTTAGCGTGATCTTTGGATATTTAATTACGTCAAAATAATCTTCGCTTTTAAGATGCTTATCACGGCTTTCGTTATCGGTATTAACAGTGTTGGATAACACTGACGCTTCAATAGAGCTGCCCTCCAGGTCATTAGGCTTAAATTTAATATCAGCCTGCAAACCGCCGAAGGTGCCGCCAACATTAAAGCCAAGGTTTTTAATCTTAAAGCTGATATCTGATTTAGATACTGTTTGCGCGAAGCCCGCTGTCGTCGCGAAAATTAAAAGTACAACTATATAAATTTTCTTATTCATGTTACATTAACGCTGTTTCAAACATAATAATTTATACTGAAGGAATTTTGTACTTAAGGTTGTATGTTTATAACCATAATCAGGCAACCTGATGTTGCCTCCGGCAGTAATTATAATGTAAAAACACGCCATGAAGTTTAAACAATTTATCCCTACCCGGTCGGCATTTGCGCATTTAAGGTTTGTGTTTTCTGTTTTTTTGCTGCCGGTGTACCTGTTTGCCTTTAGCCAGGCCGATGTGGTGAAAGCTTCAACAGCCGTACTTGTATTTTTTATATGGCATTTCCTTGCTTTCCCGGCCAGCAATGGCTATAACAGTTATTTTGATAAGGATGAAGATAGCATTGCCCTGTTAGCCAAACCGCCCGAAGTGGATCTCAGCCTGTATTATTTTTCCATTCTGCTGGAGGTTATTGCGTTTTTGCTTGGCTTTATCATTAGCTGGGAGTTTGCCTTTGCGGTGCTCATTTATGGCATTATGTCAAAATTATACAGCCATCCTGCTACCCGGTTAAAAAAATATCCGATTATCAGCTTTTTAACGGTGTTTATTTTCCAGGGATGTTTTATTTATTACACCACCTATACCGCTTTGACCGGTACGAGCCTGTTTGGTCATTGGGATTTAGACCTGATTATTCCGGGGGCTATCAGCTCCTGCCTCATTGGGGCATCATACCCCTTAACCCAGGTTTATCAGCATGAAGAAGACAGCAGGCGGGGCGATAAAACGCTTAGTATCGTTTTAGGCTACAAAGGCTCCTTTATTTTTTCGGGCGTATTGTTTGCCGCGGGGATAGCCCTTTCTTACTGGTATTGGCACCTGGCTGGGATGATGCTTAACTTTTATTTCTTTATAGTATGCGCCGCGCCAATATTTTTCTTTTTTAATTATTGGTTTTATAAAGTAGGGCGATCGACAGCCAACGCTAATTTTAAAAACGCCATGCGTATGAATTTCATCAGCTCGGGTTGTATGCTGGTTTATTTCGGAGTGCTGGCGGTGTTTAGTTGATAGATAGATCTAAAAACTAAACGCGTCATTGCGAGTACCCATCAGGGAAACCCTAAAAAAAAGCAATGACATGTAAAATATATTTTAACGGTGTTGCGCGTGGGCCGCGTTAGGGATTGCAGTGTAAAGCCCAGAGCGCGCAATGGGGTTGCGGGCGGGAAAGGCGAGGACTTGCAACGGAAAGCCCAGGCCGCAGGCAACGCCCATGTTATAAAATCCATCAAGAAAAATATACTTAATAATCAATAACTTACAATCACGTCATTATAAGGCACGAAGCAATCCCAAACTATGCAGATTCGCTCTGTAGGTCGGGGATTCCTTCGTGCAATGACGCATTGTATTATAGCAATTTTCTTTTTACTTCTTCGCAGCCCAGGCATCCATTTTAGCCTCAAAAACCGCCATTGGCATAGCGCCATCTTTTAACACCTGGTCATGAAATTCGGCGATATTGAACTTGCTGCCTAACTGTTTTTCATATTTGGTACGCAGTTCGCGGATTTTCAACGCGCCTATTTTGTAGCTCAATGCCTGGCCGGGGATAGCCATATAACGTTCAATTTCGGCAGTTGCACCTTGCTCACTGATAGCTTCGTTATCCATCATATATTTAATAGCCTGCTCACGGGTCATTCCTTTGGTGTGGATGGCTACGTCAACCACCAAACGGATGGCACGGTGAATCTCATCGCCTAACGCGCCCATATACTGGTACGGATCGGTGTATAAGCCAAGCTCTTTACCTAATGATTCGCAATACAGCGCCCAGCCTTCTACATAGGCTGTTTCCCCGCCATCAAAGCGACGGAATTTTGGCAATGAAGCGTTTTCCTGGGTTAACGAAATCTGATAATGGTGACCAGGAATTGCTTCATGCAAAAACAACGATTCCATGCCCGATGTGGTGTTAAACTTAGTGGCATCTAATATCGGCACGTAAAAAATACCGGGACGGGTACCATCTGCCGAACCCTGGTTATATTCGGCACTGGCCGATGCCGCGCGGAAGGCTTCGGTTTGCCTGATCTCGAAAGGGGTTTTAGGCACATGGTTAAACATTTTTTTCAGGTTTGGCTCCATGCGTTTGTGAATGTTTTCAAAAGCATCAAGTACATCCTTCGGGGTTTTGTAAGGAGTAAACTTAGGGTCGGTTTTCATGTATTCAAAAAACGCCTTCAAATCGCCCTTAAAGCCAACACTGGTTTTGATGCTATCCATTAAGCCACGGATCCGGGCAACTTCTTTCAAACCCAATTGGTAAATTTCTTCCGGAGTTTTATCGGTAGTAGTTTGTTGTTTAACTAAATAGGTGTATTTAGCAGTACCATCCGGCAGGGATGAAAAACCCGAGGTTGCACATGCGTGGGGCAGGTATTGATTTTTCAGGTAATCGGCCAGTTTTTGGTAGGTTGGGTTAACTATGGTAGTTATCGCTTTTTTATAAGCCTCCGTCAGCTGTTTTTTATCAGCGTCCGAAAAATCCTTCGGCATATTCTTAACAGGTCCGTAGAACAGGCTTTTTTCTACATCTTTTGATACCAGGTCTTGCATTTCGGGAATCATTTTAACAACTAACGATTTTGGCAGCACTACGCCTGTTTTGATGCCTTTGTTAAAATTGGAGATGGCGGTATCCGCCCAGATCTGGAAAGCAGATAAACGTTTCAGCCAGTCGTTATAATCAACAACCGTTTTAAAGGGCTGCGCGCCAGAGCCCGAGCCCAGCTGCCCCATGGTAATTGGCAGGGCATAAAACTGGTTAAAGGGCATGTACTCAAAATGATACTTGAAATTATCAAGGGCCAGTTGCACCTCGTAGGTAAATATATCGTATGATAGCCTATCGTCTTCGTTCAGTTCTGCGCGGTCAAAGTTTTTCACTTTCGACAAGTAAACCGAGTTATAATCATGCGCCTTTTTCAAAAACTCAGCAGAGCCATCGTTAGGTAGCAAGTCATTATAGCGCCTGTCGCCAATGTAGGTTGCATTAAGCGGGTAAAGTTTTAAGCCGTCCTGAAAATAATCTTCAAAAACTTTGGCGAGATCCTTATTGGCTGGAATGCCGCTGGCGGTGTCTGTTGATTTAGGTTGATTACAGGCTGCAAACGAACCTGCTATGAATAGCATGAGTAGTATTTTTTTCATGAGGGTGTTGTTTAAACGATAAAGCTACGGAAAGGGAAAATATAATCAATAATGATATCTGCATTGCAGAATAAATATCGCGTCTGCTTCTACTCTGTAAATTAGCCGGTGTTCGAGATTTATCCGGCGCGACCACCAGCCAGCTAAATTATGTTTTAAAGGTTCGGGCTTTCCACTTCCTTCATATGGAGTTCGTTCTATTTCTTTGATAAGAGAGTTGATCTTCTTTAAAATAGATTTATCTGTCGTTTGCCAATAAAGGTAATCTTCCCATGCAGGGTTTTGGAAAATTATCTTCACTCTTCAAGTAGCTTTCTTTCCTTGCCTAAACCTTTTTCATATTCCTGGATACCATGAAGTAATCTTTCTGCATTTTTAGGGCTTTTTAAAAGATAGAAAGTTTCCTCCATGCTTTCGTAATCAGCTTTCGATATCACAACAATATCTTCGGCATTGGCACTTGTCACTACCAAAGGCTTATGATCATTCCGCACCTTATCTAAAAAAGATTTTAGTTGCTGCCTGAAGGCAGTGTAAGTTGTGATCTCCATTCAAATTAGTTTTTATAAAGGTATAAAACCAAAACAACATGTACAAGTTTCTGTACATGTTGTTTTGGTTTTACGTTAAGAGATAAACTTATGAAGTTTTGATTAATGCTTATAACCCCATTTCTTTTTTCAAAAACTTGCCGGTAAAGCTGTTCTTCACTTTGCACAAACCTTCGGGCGTCCCCGAGAACAGGATATTACCACCGCCCGAGCCGCCTTCGGGCCCAAGATCAATTACGTGGTCGGCCACTTTAATTACATCAAGGTTGTGTTCAATTACCAAAACAGTATTGCCTTTATCAACCAATTGGTTAAGTACACCTAACAATACGTTGATATCTTCAAAGTGTAAACCTGTAGTAGGTTCATCCAGGATATAAAAAGTATTGCCTGTGTCTTTTTTAGATAGCTCGGTAGCCAGTTTAACACGTTGCGCCTCGCCGCCCGATAGTGTGGTTGAAGCCTGACCTAAAGTGATATAACCCAAACCTACGTCGTTCAGGGTTCTTACCTTACGATAAATAGATGGGATGTGCTCAAAAAATGGCGTAGCATCCTCAATGCTCATATCCAGTACATCGCTGATGGACTTGCCCCGGTAACGCACTTCCAGCGTTTCGCGGTTGTAGCGCCTGCCGCCGCATTCTTCGCATGGTACCTGAACATCGGGTAAAAAGTTCATTTCAATTACCTTCATGCCGGCGCCCTGACAGGTTTCGCAGCGGCCGCCTTTTACATTGAAGGAGAAACGACCTGGTTTATACCCCCTGATCCTCGACTCAGGCAGCGCTACAAACAGGTTACGGATATCTGAAAACACCCCGGTATAAGTAGCCGGGTTTGAACGCGGTGTACGGCCGATAGGCGTTTGATCTATCTCAATTACTTTATCAATATGCTCTAACCCCTCAATTTTTTCATAAGGCAGCGGTTGTTTCTTCGCCCTAAAAAAATGATGATTTAAAATAGGATATAAAGTTTCAGTGATCAGGCTTGATTTACCGCTGCCCGATACACCGGTTATGCCGATTAGTTTACCCAAAGGGAAATCGACCGATACTTTTTTAAGATTGTGACCGGTAGCTTTTTTCAGGCTCAGGGTTTTGCCATTACCTTCGCGGCGTTTTTTAGGTACAGCTATTTCGCGCTCGCCATTGATATATGAAGTGGTAAGCGTATGCTTTTCCATTAATTGCGCCGGAGTGCCTTCGGCAACAACCTGGCCACCATGTACACCTGCCGCAGGGCCCATGTCAATTACGTGGTCGGCTTCCAGTATCATATCTTTATCGTGTTCAACAACCAGTACCGTGTTTCCTAAATCACGCAGATTTTTAAGGGCGTTGATCAAACGTTCGTTATCGCGTTGGTGCAAACCGATACTTGGCTCATCCAAAATGTACATCACATTCATCAACTGTGAACCAATTTGTGTAGCCAGCCTGATCCGTTGTGCTTCACCGCCCGATAGGGTTTTAGCAGTACGATCAAGCGTTAAATAACTCAAACCCACATCCAGTAAAAACACTATACGTGCGCGGATCTCTTTCAGGATCTCTTTAGCAATCACATTCTGGCGCTCGTTAAGGCGGTCTTCCAGGCCATCAAACCATTCCTGCAGGTGATTGATATCCATACAGGCCAGCTCGAAAATATTTTTACCATCTACCTTAAAATGCAGCGACTCTTTTTTAAGCCTTGCGCCTTCGCAAACCGGGCAGGTACGGAGCACACGATAGTTCTCCATATCGTCCATCCCCTCATCGTTGCGGCGTTCCTGCTGCTCCTCCAACATACGGATGATACCTTCAAAAGTGATCTGGTAGCTTTGAACATTCCACTTGTTATATTCTACAGCAACACTCAATGTTTCAGGGGCGCCGTTCAGGATCATATCCAACTGATCGCGGTTCAGCTTTTCGATAGGGGTTGAGAGCGAGAACTCATACTTTTTAGCCAGCGATTTCAACACCTGGAAAATCCATGTTTCGCGGTATTCACCAATAGGGGCTAAACCGCCGTTCATGATGCTCAGTTTCGGATTAGGGATTACCGAAGCTTCATCAACCTCAAAAATATAACCCAGTCCGTTACACTTTTCGCAGGCACCATAAGGCGAGTTGAACGAAAATGTATTGGGTTGAGGCTCATCATATGAGATGCCCGAAACCGGATCCATCAGGTATTTACTATAATAGGATACATTATTATCCTTATCGGCAATACGGATAATGCCCTTGGCAATTTTTAAAGCCTGCTGAACGGATGTGTACAAACGTTTGCTGTCCTTCTCGCTTACCACCAGGCGGTCAACCACAATATCAATATCGTGGATCTTGTAACGGTCAACCTGCATTTTGGGTTCAACATCGGCAATGGCGCCATCTACCCAAACTTTTAAAAATCCTTGCTTGCGGATGGACTCGAACAATTCGCGGTAGTGGCCTTTACGTGCCTTTACCACCGGAGCCAGGATATTAACTGGCTGCCCGTCAAATTTTTCGCTGATAGTTTTGAGGATCTGGTCTTCGCTCATGCGTTCCATCTTTTCGCCGGTGGTATACGAGTAAGCATCACCCGCACGGGCGAAGAGCAAACGCATAAAATCATAGATTTCGGTAATAGTACCTACGGTGGAACGCGGGTTTTTGCTGGTGGTTTTTTGCTCTATAGCAATAACAGGGCTCAGGCCCGACACCTTATCAACATCCGGCCGCTCCATCCCGCCCATAAACTGGCGTGAGTAGGCGGAAAATGTTTCCATATAACGGCGCTGGCCTTCGGCGTAAATAGTATCAAACGCCAGCGATGACTTGCCGCTGCCGCTTAAGCCGGTAATTACCACCAGTTGGTTGCGAGGAAAGGAAACATCTATATTTTTCAGGTTATGCACCCGGGCACCATAAACTTCAACTTCACTTTGCTCGCCCAGGTCAACAAGAGGTTTTGTACTCATACTTTATTAATATGGATTTATTGACATTGTTTGAAGCTAATTATTATAGTTACCAGTTTTTTACAAAACCCTGCTTTCCTAAAATTTTTGGCTTAAACCATCAACAGTTTGCTACAAATATAAGCAAAAAAGGCCGGTTATCCACTGTGGATGACCGGCCTCAAAGTGCTCCGTAATGTAATCTTTTAATTAATTTACAGTATGATTACCTGCTGTTAATTAATTGCCAGCAACTGTGATGCAGGCGGAATGATAAAGTAATTATCATACCCGTGCTCTTTTGGCTGCTCTATAACTGCTTTCATGGCAATTAGCTTGTAAACATATGAACCGGTTTCGCGGTTCAGCTTCATGCGGAAGTAGTTATCTTCTTTTTGCTTGTTAATGGCACGCGCTAATTTGATCGAGCCATTGTTGTAGGCAGCAGCAGCCAGTGTCCAGCTGTTAAATTCATCGTATAGTTCTTTGATATACTTGCAGGCTGCAATGGTTGACTTGCGAAGGTTTTTCCGCTCATCAACGCCATGGCCTACTCTAAGTCCGTAGGTACGTGCAGTACCCGGCATAAATTGCCAAAAACCCGACGCTCCTTTAGATGATGTACCTGATTTAAGGCCTGACTCGACCAGCGGTACATACTTAAAATCTTCGGGGATACCATAAAACTTCAAAATTGGTTCGATAATGGGGAACCATAGCTCGGCTTTGCGGTGCAATATATTGCTTTGCACGCTTTTATAGTCATGCTGCCTGAGCGATTTGTTGAGTTTACGCGTAACCCTTGCGTCATTAACTGGTAAAGCCTCATTGGCAAAGTTGTAAGCAACCGCCTTTGAGCTTTTGAGAAAAATAAAATCTGAGGTTCGGGCGCTTAAAGTTGCCGCTTTTGCAGCCTTTTCGATGATCGTTGTACCGAAAATATTAAGCTCTGAAATGAGAACCAGCACCAGTGTTACGGAGCACGTAAGTAAGTGTTTTTTAATCATTTCTTTTCCTATCATTTAACTATACATTTGGTAGAATGTGCTGCAAAGGTAGGCTATACAGATCACATAATCAAATACTTACCATTTTGCTAACTTTTTTAGAGTTGGTTTTTGGTTCAAAAACGGCGTTTAAAACCGTTTAAACGGCGATTTTGCAAGAGGATATTTTTTTGATCTTTTTAGATGAAAATTGGCAAAAAAGCGTAACTTTGACCCTCACGCTGCGAAAGCGCTAAACAAAAAATTATGGTATTTAAGAGACCAGCAGGTAGTCGCGACGACAAACCCGGAAAGTCGTCATCAAGGAGTTCAAGATCCGACGACCGACCAAAAAAATCAGCATCAACCCCAAAAGGTAAAGCTACTCCAAACGGAGAAAAAAAAATACTTTCCAGACCGGAAAAAACATTCCAAAGCAACAGGTTCAGTGACGATAAGCCCAAAAGCAATTTTAGGGGTGGTGAATCATCTGGCGATAGAAGAGCAGGTGCTAAGTCAAGGCCCTATTCGGGAAGGCCAACAGGCGACGGCGAAAGCAGGCCAAAAAGGAGCTTTGGCGACGATAGCACAGGCGAAAGGAAGTCATTTAGTGGCGGCCCGCGTAAACCTTACAGCGGCAGGCCAACAACCGGTGATAACGACAGGCCGAAAAGAAGTTTCGGCGGCGAAGCACAAGGCGAAAAAAAACCTTACTCATCTCCACGTACCCGTTCATCAGCAAGTTTTGAGGGCAAACCTAAAAGAAGCTTTGGCGGTGATGCAGGGGGCGAACGTAAATTTGCACCAAGAGGAACCGAGGGCAGCTTCAAAAAACGCGAAGGCGGTTTTAAAGAGAAATCACCATTTGGCGAAAGACCGGCACACAGACCGCATGACAGGGAAAACCAACACGATGCCCCTAAAACCATGCGCGGGCGTAAAAATTCCTCAGCTAAAAAAACAGAAGACGATGGGCTGATCCGCCTGAACCGTTACATATCAAACGCGGGTATTTGCTCACGCCGTAAGGCCGATGAGCTGATTACCGCGGGCGTGGTATCCGTAAACGGCGAAGTGGTAACAGAATTAGGTACCAAAGTTGATCCGTTTAAGGATACTATTAAATATAACGGCGAAACGCTGAAACGCGAGAAAATGGTTTATGTATTGTTAAATAAGCCAAAGGATTATATCACAACTACAGATGATCCGCAGGAGCGCCGTACGGTAATGCACCTGGTTGAAAAGGCAAGCCGCGAGCGTATTTACCCCGTTGGCCGTCTTGACCGTAACACCACCGGTTTGTTGTTAATGACCAACGATGGTGATTTGGCCGATAAGCTATCGCACCCGCGTAACAGCATTACTAAATTATACCAGGTTGAACTGAGCAAAAGCTTAACCCAGGGCGACCTGAATAAATTAACTTTCGGCCTTGAGCTGGAAGACGGCGTAATTAAGCCCGATTCGGTATCATATGTTACTGGCGGTTCAAAACGTGAGATCGGGATCCAGATCCACAGCGGCAAAAACCGTATTGTGCGCCGTATGTTTGAGCACCTGGGCTACGAAGTGGTAAAACTGGACAGGGTGGTTTATGCAAACCTTACCAAAAAGGATCTTCCGCGTGGCCGCTGGCGTTACCTTGATGAAAAAGAGGTGATACAGTTAAAACACCTGATGAAATAATAAAACGCCCCGTTAAACAGCGGGGCATTTTTTTTGTCTATTTTGTTATCTTGCACAGCAATAATTGTAAGGCTAAGCTGAATACATAAAGCTTAAAGCTATATGATTGTCAGTATTTTTGCTATTTGTGAATTAATTAAATAGACCTTATATAATCACCCATGAAGAAATTTCTTTTGATCATAGCTATGCTTTCACCGGCGCTAACATTTGCACAAAATAAAAAAACAGGGCCTAAAACTTTCGACCTGGTGGTTGGTACTTATACCACCGGCAAAAGTAAAGGTATTGTGGTATACCGTTTTTATGCCGAAACCGGCAAATTGGCTTATCTCAGTGAGATTGATGGCGTAAATAATCCGTCGTATTTAACGTTGAGCGCCAATAATAAATTTATTTACGCGGTTAACGAACTGCCTAAAGGCGAGGTAAGCGCATTTTCGTTTGAGCCCAAAACGGGCAAAATGACTTTTATCAACAAGCAATCAACACTGGGCGCCGACCCATGTCACATATCTGTTGACAAAGCACAAAAAAACCTGATCATAGCTAACTACTCAAGCGGCAACGTTGCGGTAATGCCTTTGAATAAAGATGGTTCAATAGCTAACGGAATTCAAACGGTACATGATGATGGCCATAGCATAAACAAGGAAAGGCAGGAATCTGCACACGCGCATATGGCGGTCCTGACACCCGATGAAAAATATGTATTGTATAATGACCTTGGCACCGATAAAATGAATGTTTACCGCTACCGCCCTTCAAAAGAGCCCCGTATTGTACCCGCAACACCGGCCTTTGTAAGTGTTACCGCAGGAGAAGGCCCGAGGCACCTGGAGTTTTCGGCTGATAAAAAAACTGTTTACCTGGTAACTGAAATGGGATCGAACGTAATCGCGTTTGATTACAATAACGGCAAGCTGAAACAGAAACAATCCATTACCATGCTGCCAGATGGCTTTACCGGCCAAACTGCAGGTGCCGCTATTCATCTGTCGCCTGATGGCCGTTTTCTGTATGCTTCAAATCGTTTAGAAACCAACGAGATCAATATTTATGCTGTTAACCAGGAAACAGGCTTGCTTACTTTTGTAGCGCGCCAGTCCACCTATGGCAAAAACCCACGCGATTTTGCTATCGACCCAACAGGTAATTTCCTGATAGTAGCTAATCAGAACAGCGATAACATGTGGGTGTTCAAAATAGATCAAAACACCGGCAAACTTGCCCAAACAGGTATCAGAGTTGATATCGGCAACCCGGTATGCTTAAAATTTGCACCAGCCGAGTAAGAAGGTGAAAGGATAAAGGTAAAAGGTGAAAGGTTTGGCCTCGCGCTGAAAATGAAAAAGGCGAAGTTTGAGATATTCCGAACTTCGCCTTTTTCATTTTATCAGCTGGAAAGGAAACCTTTAACCTTTCGCCTTTTAGCTTTAACCTCAATTAAGGGTTTTTAGTAAACGAATATACAATGTATCCGGTGGTATTGCCTACGGTAACAGGCGATTTCAAGGTCATGGTTGAGCCATCGTTGCTGGCAATATCCAAACGATATCCTTCGGATACGTTTTTGGCTTTATCGCCTTCAAAAAGTTTTTTGAACTGGAATTGTGTACCGGTTGTACCACCGTTATAAACCGACCAGAAAATGGTTTGCGATGTTCCGTTGGTTAAAGTGTAGATACCGTTACCACTGTTGGTGAGCTTCCATGTGCTGCCAACAAAGGCTTCGGGGGGAGCCTGATCAAATACGCTCTGTACTGCATTTTGTACAAGGCCGTCGTAACTTACATTATTGCAGGTCCAGGTACCAACAAATTTACCGCGCGATACATTAGACGTAGTTGTGTTTTTGGTTGACGAACAGGCCGAAATGACCAAAACAAGTGAAAAGATTGCGATTGAGGTCTGAATTAACTTTTTCATGACAGTATATTTTATGCATAAATAGCATAAATCCTGCCAAAGTGTGTAATTATAAATTCACCGCTTGCTGACGGGTGCGTTTTTCTAATTCAGTTAACCTTTTATTGATTGATTCGGCAATCTGGTCGGCTTCCCGAACTTTTTTAAGGCTATTAATAAACTTAGGGTTGGTATCCCTTTCCGATAAAATTTTACCGATTTGCTTAATAATGTTCATAGGTTATTCCTTATAGCTCTATTTTACGGGGCTTACACCACTAAGGTTTCGTTTCTTCCTGCTAATATCGAATAAATTTAGTTAAACGTTTTACCATTAGAAAAAAAGCACCTTTATTATTTATAAATAACTGTTATTGTAACGCGCTAAGTTGAGGCTGAGTGTACTAAAATGATTATTCACCAGCTTTATTTAAAAATGCGATCAACTTTTCCATTGCTTTTGCACGGTGGCTAATGCTATTTTTTTTGTCCATACTCATTTCGGCAAAAGTAATGTCGTAACCTTCCGGTTCAAAAATAGGATCATAGCCAAAACCGCCATTACCACTCGGCTCTTGCCGGATGGTGCCTTCAACCGTTCCTTCAAAAAAGTACTCTTCGCCGTTCCAGATCAGGGAAATTACCGTGCGAAAGCGGGCGTTACGATTGGTTTCGCCTTTCAAATTATCGAGCACTTTACTGATGTTGGCGGCATGATTGCCATGGGCACCCGCATACCTCGCCGAGTAAACACCCGGTTCTCCGTTCAGGGCGTCAATTTCCAGCCCGCTGTCATCGCCAAAGCAGTTAAGCTTATATTCGGCATACACATGGTGACTTTTGATAGAGGCATTAGCTTTAAAAGTTGTACCTGTTTCCTCAATATCATCATAACAACCAATGTCGTTCAGGGTTAGTAACTGGATGGCGCCATTAAGCTTGGCCGAAACCTCATCAAGCTTATGGCGGTTATTGGTAGCAAAAACTAATTGCATATATCTTAGTGGCGTGTTTTATTATAATGTTTTAACCAACTCCCAAAAGGTTTTTTTATACTCCACATTATCCATCATCTCATCAAATGAATAACTGTAAAGCACAGTGATCCCGTTTGAGGTTACCGGTTTATTTGGTTTAAGCACCTTTATATCCTGTGGCAGGGCGTCTCCTCCCAAAACCAGTACCTTGGTTGGTTTAAAAAATGTTTTCAACTGGCTGAATTTGGTTTCACTGAAATTTGCCAGATTGAATATCGCCACGTCATCGGGGCTAAGTTCTTTACGCTTCAAGATGTTTTCAAGGGCGGTTAAATGTTCGGCCACTATAAACCCGGCATTTTTATACCATGTTAGTACTAAAAAGTTCTTTAAGTTTTTACCCAGATACTTAAAATCATCAACCGGCGTTTTTATTACTACCTGAGGTTCAGGAGTTAAAGATGGAATAATGGTTACTGGTGCCGGTTTGGCATTTTCAGTTACAGGAGATAGTGGTACTGCCGCAGGAGTTTCGAATTCAGTAATTTTATCATATAACAGCTTATCTGCATTGAGCAGGTAAAGTTCATCCTCTAACAAAAAACGAAACGCGGCAGGGTTCTCAACTTTCACTTTAACAAATTTTAACCAAAAGTAGTTAAACGGTTTCAAGCTTTATAGGCATATTAGCACAATTATAGCCGGTTGGTTTTGCAGAAAATATTTGTTCGGTTATAATTAATAAATTTTACCGAAATTCGTAGTTTTTAACGGGTTAACTATCCCGTTTTATTTAGTATAACAGCGTTACATGAGAAAGTTAGGAGTATTAGTACTAAGTTTTATTTTAACAATAACATTTGCAAAGGCACAGGTAGCATCAGATACAGCAGCAAAAAAACTGGTTAAGGCCGATTCGGTTATTGCCCCCACACCCGGCAAAACGCTTGATAAAATTGCAGCGGTAGTTGGTAACAGCCCGATACTGCTATCAGACATTGAACTGTCATACGCTAACTTCCTGGTACAGGGAAACCAACCTGACCCATCTGTTAAAGCCCGCATTTTACAAACTTTGTTAACCCAAAAACTGCTTGCCCAGCAAGCCGCAATTGATAGTATTGAAGTAAAGGAAGAAGATGTTGACGCCAACGTTGACCGCCGTATGCGCGAAATGACACAGCGCGCGGGCGGGCAGGAAAAACTGGAAGCATTTTTAGGGCGTTCGGTTATCCAGTACAAAGATGAGATCAGGCCCGACCTGAAAGAGCAGATGGTTGCTCAAAAAATGCAGCAGCACATTACCGAGAAGCTGAATGTTACCCCTCAGGATGTTAAAAAATATTACGATGGAATCCCTAAGGACAGCTTGCCTTCATTTAATAAAGAAGTTGAAGTTGGTGAGATTGTTTTTCAGCCTAAGTTAACTAAAGAAGAAAAAGACCTTTACAAAGCTAAGGCCGAAGAGTTAAGGCAGCGTGTTAAAAAGGGCGAAGACTTTGGTACACTGGCCAGGCTTTATTCGCAGGATCCGGGTTCGGCACCTGAAGGAGGCGACCTTGGGTTTGCCGACCGTACCACTTTTGTGAAGGAATTTACCGCAAACGCTTTCAAGTTAAAAGCAGGTGAAATTTCCCCGGTATTTGAAACGGATTTTGGTTTCCACTTTTTACAGGTGATTGAGCGTCGCGGCGAACAGGTTCACGTGAGGCATATCCTCATTACACCTGTTGTTACCCAGGCCAGTTTGGATAGGGCAAAAGCAAAAGCCGATAGTATTTATAACTTACTTATAAAAGATAAAAATGTAGGTGTCGATTTTTCAAGCGCTGCAGCCTATTACTCAGACAATAAAGACACTAAATACAACGGTGGTATGATCCTTAATGCCGAAGACGTACAAAGCCGTTCAACATTTATCCCTACCGATAAACTTGATCCTAAAGTGGCGCTTATTACCGATACGATGAAAATCGGCAGCATTTCAAAACCTGATCTGTTTACCGGTGCCGATGGTAAAAAGAGCTACAAAATATTGATGCTTAAATCGGCCACAAATGCCCATAAAGCTAATTTAGAGCAGGATTTCCCTAAACTTAAGGAATATGCCTATAATGATAAGGTTAACAGAACTGTATCTCAATGGTTCGAAAAACGCCGCAAGGAAACTTTCATTAAAATTGATAAAGAATATCAGGCATATGATGTGTTGAAGAAATGGGTAAATACCAATCCCTCGCCTGTAATACCCGAAACCAAAACCAAATCATCATCTAAATAATTTATGCAACACAGCTCTGATGTAGAAGCCGCAAACGCTTTAAAACAGGCCTACCAGCAAATCCGCGCCGAAATAGGTAAGGTAATAGTAGGCCAGGATGAAGTGATAAAATTTGTGCTGATCTCTATTTTCAGTAACGGGCATTGTTTATTGGTTGGTGTGCCCGGGCTTGCAAAAACCCTGCTGGTGCAAACGGTATCGCAGGTGCTTGACCTTGACTTTAAAAGGATTCAGTTTACGCCCGACCTGATGCCTTCAGACATCATTGGCTCTGAAATATTAGGTGAAGACCGCAATTTTAAATTTATCCACGGGCCGGTTTTTTCAAACATTATCCTGGCCGATGAGATAAACCGTACACCGCCAAAAACGCAGGCAGCCCTGCTTGAGGCCATGCAGGAAAAAGCGGTTACCGCAGCCGGCGTAACACACAAACTTGCACAGCCTTTTTTTGTATTGGCTACCCAAAACCCTATTGAACAGGAAGGTACTTATCCATTGCCCGAAGCACAGCTGGACAGGTTTATGTTTAATGTAGCCCTCAACTATCCTTCATTTAAAGAGGAGCTGCTGGTTGTTAAGAACACCACCAGTATTACTAAAGCAGAAGTAAATAAAATATTAAACGCCCAGCAGATCATCTATTTTCAGCAACTGGTGCGCAATATCCCGGTTACCGATAATGTGATGGAGTACGCGGTGAAGCTGGTATCCAAAACCCGCCCAAACAGCGAGTTTGCCACACCACAAATTAACCGCTTGCTAAGCTGGGGCGCAGGACCACGAGCATCGCAGTTTTTAGTATTAGGTGCTAAATGCCACGCGGTACTTAACGGTAAATACTCGCCCGATATTGAAGATGTGCAGGCAGTGGCCAAACCTATTTTAAGCCACCGTATAGTGCGCAGTTATCATGCGGAAGCCGAAGGATTATCAGCAGCTGATATTATTGAGCAGTTGTTTTGATTTTAGTGATTAGAGGTTGGGGATCAGAGGTTTGGTTAGAAGTGGTTGAAGATTAGTTTTTAATAGTCGATAAAGTAAAAAGGCCTTGTAATTTATAGTTTACAAGGCCTTTCTATTACTTATTGCGCCCGCGTCCTTACGGGTAACCTGTTACCCTAATCTCTGATCTCCAGTCTCTAATCTCTCACAACAAACCTCTAATCTCTATTACTCATTCTCAATAGGTGAGAAAATCTCAAGAAGGATATTCCATTTTTTTGTTTTGTCAATTTCCCAAACCCTTACATAATTGTAGTTTCCAACAACATTGCCTTTGGTAATGCGGGCGTGACCATAGGTATAAGCAAGGTCATTACTCGCGGCGCGGCCGCCATCGGTAGTTTCGGCAGTGATGCTGATGGCTTCGTTATTGATAAACTTCATCACCACATCGGTACCGGTCATTGGCGGAAAGCCGGGGAAATAATAGCGGCCTTCGGGGCTTAAAAATTCCTTATAGCTGGCCATGGCTGATAATGTTAACCCATGATTAAATGTTTTATCGGTACCAATAATAACATTTTTGGCGCCGAATGGATCCTTACTTGGGCCTGAACGGTGCGCCGGGTCGGGTTCTTTAAAATCGGTAACAACTTCTTCCTCAGCTTCAGGATGCTGGATACCAAGGTCGATGAGTAGCTTTAATTTACCGTCGGCGTTAGTACGCCAGATAGATACATAATCGCCAAACACTTTATCATCATCAGTTTTGCCGTTTTGATATATATAAGGGCCCGCGGTGAAAGCCAGGTCCCCATTGGCCGAGATCCGGGCAAATTTGGGCTGCCAGCTAAGCTTGCCGGCCTGTTTATCAATCTTACTATAAAAATCAACAATCTTTACTACATCGGGCTTAAATATGATGCCATCGGGATCGGCAACTGCCAGGAAACCATCTTTTATTCCTTTACGTTCAACTAACTTATCAAAAGCTTGTTCAACACTAACTACCTTGTTTACATTAACAGCGTCCTGCGCCAGGGCAAAAGCACTATAACCAATAAATGTAGCAGCTAATATTATTTTCTTCATATTTATATTCGGGTTTTAGGGAGCAATTTAGTAATAAATTTTAAGTCGGATACGCAATAGTCAAAATGCATTAAACAGCATAGCATAATTTAACAATTGCATTATTTTTGTTTTATCCTGAAACGAAGATATGGGCAAATAATTGCAGAGCGCGGGTTTGATCATATAAAATATGCGTAAATATTTAAATTTACTTAATAATGAAGTTGAATAAAAAAACACTTAACTTCATAACCCAATTAACCTGTTTTTGTTTAAATCAATATAAATTGCTTTCATGAAAAAGTATAAGCTATACTGCGTATTTGTACTTTTATTGCTGTGTGTAAAGGCAAAAGCGCAATATCTTTCTGATTATACCGGCCGCCCATATTATCTTAAAACCAATGATGGCATACAAGGCAGCGCCCTACTTACCGATAACTGGCTGAATGGCACTGTTTATTTCGTTAACGGCAAAACAGCTAATGCAATATTGAACTATAATATTTACGGGGATGAACTTTTGTTTAAGAGCCCCCGGGATTCATCGGTACAGGCCTTTGTTGAACCGGTGAAAGGTTTTTCAGTAAAAGGCATTGCGCTTGATGAAAGTGACCAAACGGATATGAGCTTTAGCAGCGGCTTTCCGGCTGTGGATGATCAAACCCCAAAAACTTTTTACCAGGTAGTGGGAGACGGGAAGGTAAAACTGCTCCGTTATTACAAGAAAAAAGTACTTGAGTCAACGGGTTTTGCTTCGCAGGTGACCACCAAAACCTTCACGCTGGCCAACAGCTATTACATTTTTGCCAATAACCAAATGACAAAGATCAGGCCGTCGCAAAAAACCATCCTAGCAGCAATGAGCGACAAGGGCGATAAAATGCAGGAGTATATCAAAACCAACAAAGTTAATTTTAAAAGCGATGCTGCCTTAGCTAAATTATTCAGCTACTACAACTCGCTTTAAAATCATGTCCTGTTATCAGGCTTTGCTCCAGGTGGTACCTTCTTTACTATCTTTTAGCTGGAAACCTATCTGTGATAAACCATCACGGATCTTATCCGACGTGGCATAATCCTTATTTGCTTTAGCACCGCTGCGCAGATCGACGATAAAATTTAACACTTTTGGCAGATCGTCATTAGCTGCCTGCTCATTTTGTAAACCCAGTACTTCAACCACAAATAAATTCATAAGCGCGGTTAACTGTTCAAGGTTAGCGGCATCAATTTTCAATTTACCATCATATACCGAATTGATAATGCGCGATGCTTCAAAGAGCTCGGCAATTAAAACCGGGCTGTTAAAATCGTCGTTCATAGCGGCATAGCAACGCTCCATTAATGATGCTATTTCAACTTCGGTAGTGGCAGATGCTTTCAATCCGTCGGTTAGCAGGGTAAAGGCGTTCATAAGGCGTTTAAACCCTTTTTCGGATGCTTCCATAGCTTCATTGCCAAAATCAAGTGTACTACGGTAATGGGCCTGCAGCATGAAGAACCTTACCGTCATGGGGCTGTAGCCTTTGTTAAGTATCGAGTTTTCGCCGCTGAACAGTTCATGCGGTAAAAAGCTGTTGCCTAATGATTTAGACATTTTTTGGCCGTTTACCGTAAGCATATTGGTATGCACCCAGTAATTGGCCGGGTTGGTACCGCAGCAAGCTACGTTTTGGGCAATTTCATTGGTATGGTGCGTTGGCACAAGATCAATCCCGCCGCCATGAATGTCAAAGTGGCTGCCCAGGTATTTCTGGCTCATGGCCGAGCATTCCAGGTGCCAACCCGGAAAGCCCACACCCCATGGCGAAGGCCATTTCATCAGGTGTTCGGGCTTGGCTTTTATCCACAGGGCAAAATCAAGCTTGCCATGTTTTTCCTGCTGACCGCCAAGCGTACGGGTATTATTTAAAAGGTCTTCGAGATTACGGCCGCTTAATATGCCATAATCCTGGCTTTTGTTATATTTTTCAACATCAAAATAAATGGTACCATCCACCTCATAAGCATAGCCCCTGGCAAGTATTTCCTTCACCATTTCTATCTGCTCAATGATATGGCCGGTAGCTGTAGGTTCAATACTTGGGGGCAGGTTGTTCAGGATCCTCATCACATCCCTGAAGCCAACGGTGTATTTTTGCACTATCTCCATTGGCTCAAGCTGTGCAAGCTTGGCCTTTTTTGCAATTTTGTCTTCACCCTCGTCGCCGGCATCACCTTCAAGATGGCCCGCATCGGTCACATTACGTACGTAGCGTACCTTGTAGCCAATAGCTGTAAGGTACCTGAACATAAGATCGAAAGATATATAAGTACGGCAGTTGCCTAAGTGAACATCGCTATAAACAGTAGGCCCGCAAACATACATGCCAACATGCGGCGTGTTAATGGGCTTAAATAATTCTTTTTTACGGGTTAAAGTGTTGTAAACAAACAAATTTTGTTGCATGAGCGCAAACTTACGATTTTTTCAATTTTAAGTTACTGCCTGCCGGCTTTCAGGTTTATTTTTACAAACGAAGAGCAATGACCTATGTTAATTCAGTACGAGATCGCTGCGTAAAGGATAATGGTCTGAAAGTTTTTTCTCGATCACCTTGTAGTTGAAAACTGAGAATTGCGGGCTGCTCATAATGTAATCTATCTGGTAATTGGGAAAGTCGCCGTTATATGTGCGCCCTAAGCCTGAACCTTTTTCGCGGAATGAGTTGTTTAAGCCTTTGGCCATTTGGTTAACCGCGAATGATGATGGGGTATCATTAAAATCACCGGCTATAATATAAGGATATGGACATTGGGCAGCATGCGCCTTTACTTTAAAAACCTGCTCGGCCCTTTTCATAAAAGCTATTTTAAGCTTGCTCCCCAGGCGCTTGGTTGATTTAATGTCGGTTTTTCCTTTTTTTGATACGCTGTCGATATATTTATAATCGTCCGGGTTAAAATTGATGGATTGCAGGTGGATATTATAATACCTAAAAATTTTATCCCCCTTTTTTATATCAGCATATAAGCACTGGTTACCAGATGTTCTGTCGGCCGCAAGGCGGATCATCCCTCTTGATAGAATAGGGAATTTCGAAAAGATAGCCATGCCAATGGCTTCACGGCTGTTAAAACTAAAGGGTTCAAAGTAAAAGTTATTGCTGCCTAATATTTTGTTGATCGAATCACGTGTTTCATACTGCCCTTTATTGCGGGTATAAAACTCCTGGAACCCTATCACATCCGGCTGCTCGCTATTGATGATCTCCAGGATTTCATGCTTGGTTGATATATCGTTATTGAAGCCAAAATGTTTAAAGTTATGCACGTTGTAGGTCATGACATGTACAACGTTGAGCCCGGGGGGCAGCGAAAAACTTGATTTAAATCTGAACCCGATATTGTTATTAAGTACTCCCCAGCCAATTAAAATACTGACCAGCGAAAATAAAAACTGCCAGCGCTTGCGCAGCAGCCAATACAGCATCATGATTATATTAACCAACAGTATAGGAGGATAGGCAAGGCCGAAGAAAGCGAATAACCAATACTTGCGCGGATCAACCGAGGGGGCTAAATATCCTATTAGTAAAGCAAAACAGAAAAACAGGTTTATCCATAACAACACCCTGCTAAAAATACTTTGCTTTTTTTTTATCATTTATTCCTGTTTGCTTGCACGCGATAAAATTTCCCGCTCCTGTTTGCTTAAGCTATTATAGCCCGATTGCGATATTTTGTCTAAAATACGGTCGACCTCTTCCTGCCGCGGGTAGTCGGATGCGTTTTTACCCATATTATTTGAAACCACTTTTAACCTGGGTTTCCGTTTAAACAGCCCGGCTATTCCGCCCACCCAATCATGGCCTTTTTGTAATTGCTTAATATACACAAATCCCATTAAAGCACCACCAAGGTGGGCTATTTCGCCGCCCGCGTTTGCACCAACTATACCCAAAAAATCAATAACCAGGATTACAAATACCAGCCATTTTAATTTTACCGGCCCAAATAAAATTAATGATATGGTGTAGTTGGGCAACAGGGTGGCCGTTGCCACAACAATGGCCATTACACTGGCCGATGCACCAACAATAGTACTGTTCTGTGCAGCGTTAGCACTGGTAAATGCAGGCAGCACGTTTAAGGCCAGCAGGTATAACAAAGCACCGGCCAGGCCGCCCATTAAGTATAAGCCTATAGTACGTTTATTACCAAGGTACTCTTCAAATATTTGTCCCATCCAATATAGCCAAAGCATATTGAACAGGATATGAAGTATACCTGCATGCATGAACATATAGGTTAAAGGCGTCCAAAAACGCTTCAGCAAATCGGGCAGGTATGCCGGCATGTTTAAATATTTATCGGCATAAAGTAAAATGATGCTTCCCCCAAAATGCGTTAGTAACTGTTCAACTATTGCCGAAATGTTTATCGCCAGAAAAACAATCACATTAATGCCGATAAGCAGGTTCAGCCTATTGCCGGAGCGCAGCATTTTGTAGTGGATATTTTGCCAAAGGGTGCTCATAATAAAGCTGTATTACAAAGATAACTACTGTTATTAATAAAAATTGTTTGGCCGTTGTAATCGCCAAATTTTAACCAGTAAAAACCCGATAAGCGCGCCGCCAATGTGTGCAAAATGCGCCACCGAATCTCCGGAAAATTGCTTTACCCCTAAAAATAATTCTATCACTACATATACCGGTATAATATATTTAGCCTTGATGGGTACGGGTATAAACAATATCATCAGTTCAAGATTTGGGAACAGCATGCCAAAGGCAATAAGCAATCCAAATATCGCTCCGGAAGCTCCAACTATAGGTGTAGTATAAATATCAAAAAGTTTTTGCGCATTTGCACCATAGTCTAAATAAGATGACTGAAGCAAGGGATGAGCAATGGTAAAACCGCCAGTTATACCATGCACCTCTATAGCCTGTACCGCAATTTGAAACAGAATTGCCCCTATTCCGCATAAAAAATAGAGGTTAAGAAATCTTTTTGAACCGATAGCATATTCCACAATAGGGCCAAAAGAAAACAAGGCAAACATGTTGAAGAAAATATGCTCCCAGCCACCATGTAAAAACATATAGGAAACGATCTGCCAAGGCTCGAAGTAAGGAGAGTTAAAGTAAAAGCCACCTAACCAATGTACTACGGTTGTTTCATAAAATTGCCTGAACAATACAAATGGCAAAAAGCATATTACATTTATGATCAACAGGTTTTTAACAACAGGTGTAAGATTAGCAAAAGGCGATTGATTGTATCCGTTCATATATAATTTAGCCTGGGGCTATTTTTCAAATCGTTCCATTAATTCGTTCATCGTAAAGGTACTGATTACGGGCTTACCATTCAATGCCTGGTTAGGTGACTCACAGGCAAAAAGCTGGTCGATAAGCTGGTTCATTTCCTCCAGGGATAGCTTGGTTCCTGATTTAATAGCGCCGTTACGGGCCAGTGACCTGGCCAGGTTATCCCGTTTATCTAATTTAAGGATGGCCATATTGTTTTTAAAACCTTCCAGTAAATGTTCTAAAAGCTCATGCTCGCCAACGTTGTTCAGTTCGGCCGGGATCCCCTCTACTACCACAGTGTTTTTTCCAAATTCGCGGAT
Source organism: Mucilaginibacter rubeus (assembly GCF_014643835.1). Lineage (GTDB taxonomy): Bacteria > Bacteroidota > Bacteroidia > Sphingobacteriales > Sphingobacteriaceae > Mucilaginibacter > Mucilaginibacter rubeus. The sequence goes on from NZ_BMKD01000005.1 coordinate 339,117, forward strand.
GTCAAAACCCAGCGACCGGATATCAGGCAAAAGCTCTTTCAATAACTCAAAATCGGCACCGTTTAGTGTTACCGATTGCGGAAATAAGCTTTGCTGGCTCACCCCCGAATGATTTTGCAGCTGCTGCAAAAAGCGTTCGTACAAAATACGCTCATGCGCGGCCTGCTGGTTAATGAGCATAAAGCCCGATTTTATTTGCGACAGGATAAACCGGTTATGAATCTGGAACAGTTGCCGCTCGCTTGGTTTACTTACATCCTGCTCATCAACCGCTATGGTTTTTTCCTCGTGGATCTCGTGCTGAAAAAGGGTTTCCTTTTTACTGATCTCATACAAAGTATCCCAGTTTTGTGGAATAGGGGCTTTTTTATAACCTCCGCTCTCCCTTAAAAATGGGTGCTCCTGCCTGGGTTTTTCTGCTTTATCGGCAAAGGGATTAAAGTTTGGATTGAAAGAAATAGTAGGGGCGATGATCTCCTCAAATGGTTTGGGGGTTATCAGGTGCTCGATACTGTTTTCCTGGTCAAAATCCAGGCTGGGCGTAATGTTATATCTGCCCAATGACCGCTTCACTGCCGACCGGATTATGGCATAAATAGCCTTTTCATCCTGGTATTTGATCTCAGTTTTGGTAGGGTGTACGTTGATATCAATTTTTGAAGGGTCGATATCGATGAACAACACATAAAACGGAAAACAATCATCCGGCAATAGTTCTTCAAACGCTGTTGTTACAGCATGATTAAGGTACGAATCGCGGATGAAGCGGTTGTTTACAAAAAAGAACTGCTCGCCGCGGGTTTTACGTGCAAACTCAGGCTTACCTACAAAGCCGCGGAGCTTAATAATGGTTGTATCTTCTTCAACCGGTACAAGCCGCTGGTTATAATTATTGCCAAACAGGTGTACTATCCTTTGTTTAAGCGTTGTGCCCGGCAAATGATAAACTTCCTGGCTATCATGGTGAAGGGTGAAAAAGATTTCGGGATGTGCTAAGGCCACACGTTGAAACTCGTCAATAATATGCCGCATCTCTACCGGGTTGCTCTTTAAAAAATTACGGCGGGCAGGGGTATTATAAAACAGGTTTTTTATAGAGATTGATGTGCCCGCGTTAGCAGCACATGGTTCCTGGCTTATCACTTCAGAGCCTTCAATAGTTATACAACTGCCCAGTTCGTCTTCATGGCGGCGGGTTTTCAGCTCTACCTGGGCAATAGCGGCGATAGACGCCATGGCTTCGCCCCTGAAACCCATGGTACGGATCGCGAACAGATCTTCGGCCTTGCGTATTTTTGAAGTTGCATGCCGCTCAAAGCACATGCGGGCGTCGGTAAGGCTCATCCCGCAGCCATTATCAATAACCTGGATCAGTGATTTACCCGCATCTTTAATAATAAGCTGGATCTTATCCGCACCTGCGTCAATAGCGTTCTCAACCAATTCCTTTACCGCAGAAGCCGGTCGCTGCACTACTTCGCCCGCGGCAATTTGGTTGGCAACGGCATCCGGTAAAAGCTGAATAATGTCTGACATCTAAAAAAAACTCCCTCCAATTTCTATTTCGATGCTAAATTAAATATTTGAAGGCATAACTTTATGATTTGATAGTTGTATATACTTTTGTGGTTTAATACAATTACAATAAACATACAATTACTTTATGAAGAGACTATTGCCCGCGCTGCTATTATTGGCAGCGGCCTGCAAACAAAAGGAATACAATGCCGATATGCTGGTAAAAAACGCGGTTGTGTACACCGTAGATAGCAATTTTACAACAGCAGGCGCATTTGTAGTAAGCGGAGGAAAGATACTTGCAGTAGGCAATGCCGATTCCCTTGAACAAAAATACAACGCCCGCGAGGTAGTTGACGCGCAGGGTGCCGCGGTTTATCCCGGCTTTATTGACGCCCATGCCCACTTTTATGAATATGGTATGGGCCTGCAGGAAGTAAACCTGGTAGGCACCCATAGCTGGCCCGAAATTATTGACTCCGTAAAGGCTTATGCCGAACGTAATACCGATGGCTGGATCATTGGTAATGGCTGGGACCAAAACGACTGGACTAATAAACATTTCCCCGATAAGGCAAAGCTGGATTCGCTGTTCCCGATGAGGCCGGTGATCCTTAGCCGTGTAGACGGGCACGCCGCCATAGCCAATCAGGCCGCACTGAACATTGCCGGTGTTAAACCGGGGCAAACCATTAACGGCGGCGAAATAGAAACCAGTAACGGGAAACTTACCGGTATTTTGGTTGATAACGCGGTAGGTATAGTTACCCGTAAAATTCCGGAGCCTACAGCTGCTATTATAGATACAGCCTTGCTATCGGCACAGAAAAATTGTTTTGCCGCTGGGTTAACTACTGTTGATGATTGCGGGCTGCCTTATACCATGGTAAACACCATTGCCGAGCTGCAAAATAAAGGCGACCTGAAAATGCGCCTGTATGTGATGCTGGCCGACAGGCAGGAAAATTATGATTACCTGTTTAAGAAGGGAGTTGTTAAAACACCCCGTTTAAATGTAAGGGCATTTAAAGTTTATGCCGATGGCGCACTCGGTTCAAGAGGGGCCTGCTTGCTGAAACCTTATGCCGACTCGGCCAAATGGAGCGGCTTTTTGTTGAGTAACCCAAAACATTTCGAAGAAATAGCTCCCAAAATAGCGGCCCGCGGTTTCCAGATGTGTACCCATGCCATTGGCGATTCGGCAGTGCGGGTAATGCTTAAGATTTATGCGGCTAATTTAAAAGGCAAAAACGACCTGAGGTGGCGCATCGAGCATGCGCAGATCGTATCGCCGCAAGACCTGGACATGTTTGGCCAATACAGTATTGTTCCATCAGTACAACCTACACACGCGACATCAGATATGTACTGGGCCGGTAAAAGACTGGGGCGCGAACGGCTTAAAACTGCTTATGCCTATAAACAATTGTTAAAGCAAAACGGGTGGATGCCTTTGGGTACCGATTTCCCGGTTGAGAACATTAATCCGCTTTATACGTTCTATGCAGCGGTTGAGCGCAAGGATTTGAAAGGTTTTCCGGAAGGTGGTTTTCAGCCTGAAAACGCCCTAAGCCGGATTGAAGCATTAAAGGGAATGACCATTTGGGCAGCCAAAGCCAATTTTGAAGAGAAAGAAAAAGGCAGCATTGAACCCGGTAAATACGCCGACTTCGTGATATTGAACAAAGATATTATGAAAGTAAAAGGCAGCGAGATCCCGGCAACCAAAGTGACCCAAACCTATATAAACGGAGTTAAAGTATATGATAAAAAATAAATGGGGGCGTGTTCCTTTAGTACTATTAGGGTTTGCATTATTTAATACCGCTTGTGCGCAAAATCCGCCGTTAACAGGGCAGGCCTTCATTGCCGAAGAAAGGTTGGTTGGCAACTCTACCGTGTTGCTTAACAATGCCTCATACCTGGTTCCGCTGCAAAAGCTGGAGGATTTAAAAATTGCCAGTGTGCATTTTAATAACCAGTACGCCGCCGTTTTTGATAGCTTGCTTAATAAATATAACAATGTACAGCTGTTTGATGGTGCCGCTTATTCGGGTAATAAAACGCTGGCCAATCTTACTTCCGACCTGAAGTTTTACAACACCATTATAGTACAGGTAAATGATGCGGATTTAAGCAATCCGGATGTGATTGATTTTATCAGCACCAATCAAAAAAACAAGAACATAGTTGTAGCGGCTTTCGGCAGCGGTTCGCTATTGAGCAAGCTTGATGTTATAACCGCCCCCGTGATCTGGACAGAACGAGTATCCGAGGTGTCGGCCATGTACAGTGCCGAAGCTATATTCGGCGGGGTAAGTATCTCTCAAAAATTAGCTAAAAACTACAGTGCGGTTTATAAAACCGGGATGGGCTTTACTACCGAGAAAACGAGACTGCAATATACTGTTCCTGAAGAAGCCGGCATAAATGCTGCTAACCTGCAGGGAATAGATAAAATAGCACAGGAAGCCATCCGTGAGCATGCCACCCCCGGCTGCGTGGTATTGGTTGCTAAAGATGGTAAGGTGATATTTAATAAAGCTTACGGTTATCACACCTATGATAATGTGATCCCAGACAAGCTGACCGATATTTTTGACCTTGCCTCCATGACCAAAGTATCGGCAACTACCATGGAAACCATGCAGCTTACCGACCAGGGTAAATTAAGCCTGGAGAAAACCCTTGGCGATTATATTCCCCTTGCCCGTAAAAGCAATAAAAACGACATCCGGATCCGCGAAGTGCTGCTGCACCAGGCAGGCCTGATCCCCGATATCCAGTCATTTGAAAAGGTAAAACCGACAGACCACAGTACCGATTCGTCTGCAGCTTACCCAACAAAAGTATCTGATCATTATTACCTGCGTAAAGACTATTATAAAGATGTAATGCTGCCCGACATGCTGAATTCTCCGCTGAAAACACGGGGACAGTACGTGTATAGTGATGTAAGCATGCTTTTTATGCAGGAGGTTGTTGAAAACATTACCGCCGTACCGCTCAACGTTTATGTACAGCAGCATTTTTATACTCCGCTGGGGATGCAAACTGCAGGCTTCTTACCCTTATATCGCTTTACGCCCGACAGGATAATCCCTACCGAAAACGATAAGGAGTACCGCATGTCATTACTGGATGGATATGTACATGATCCAACTGCAGCGCTTTTAGGCGGTGTTGCCGGGCATGCCGGTCTGTTTGGCAGTGCCAATGATGTGGCTATATTATACCAGATGGTTTTAAACAAGGGGAGCTATGGCGGTGCCCAATATTTTAAGCCGGAGGTTGTTGACCTGTTCACCTCCAAACAATCGCCGGTGAGCCGCCGCGGACTGGGCTTTGACCGCTGGGACCCGATAGCCGAAAGACATTATCCTTCAAAACTGGCATCAGATCAGGCTTTTGGACATACCGGTTTTACAGGCACCTGTATCTGGGTTGATCCTAAATATAACCTGGTATATGTATTCCTGTCAAACAGGGTGAACCCCTCGGTGTCCAGTAAATTGGGCAGCCTTAATATCAGGCCGAGGATTCAGGACGTGGTATATGAGGCTATAACTAAAGGGTTGTAAGGGAATTTCGAAATTAGGGATTTTGATTTCGGATTTGCCCCCTTATTTGCAGGGGCTGTATCGGGTTGTATTTTAGACAGATTTGACGGTTGAAATAAAAACGGGTATATTTGATATATGACAACATTAACCATACATCCTGCAGATGCAGATCAGGAAACTGCTATCCGGATTTTTTTGGATGCCCTGCATGTTGATTATAAAACGAGTGAAATAACGGATGATACTGCTTACTTGCTTTCTTCAGAAGCAAATGCTCAGCATCTGCAAAAATCAATTGAGCAAGAGCATCAAGGTAAAGTCACCAAACTTAACCTTGATGACATATGGAAACTATAAATTTTACTGACGAAGCGCTGGCTGATCTCGAATACTGGAAGAAGAGCGGAAATATCATTATTCTTAAACGGATTCGTCAATTGATGCAGGCAATACAAATTGATCCGTTCAAAGGTATCGGTAAACCTGAAGCACTAAAACACAACCTTTCGGGTGCATGGTCAAGACGCATTAACCAGGAACATCGTATTGTTTACAAAGTAGAAGACCATATTATAACAGTTTACTCACTTAGATTTCATTATACGAAATAATATCCCACATCTTGGGAGAGAAGTTATCCTGAAATAAAATACCTCTGGATTTTTATCATATAACTAAACTGGCTGATGGTCATCTTTTAAATAAAAACCCTAAATTTATTTAATTCCGAAATCGAATATCCGCAATCCCAAATCAAAACGATGCGCTATTTCACTATCCAGCCACCGGCCGAGCTGAAACCTTATGTAAGATTTTACTGGGTGTTGGAGCATGAGCTGGAGCCGGATCATTCGTCATATATTTATCGTTCTGTTGCTGATGCCTGTGCCGAATTGGTATTTCACTACCATTCATCGTTTAATGAATTGAAGGAGAAGAATGAGCAAAGCCCAAGCTTATCAGGCATTCAATTTCAAACTACACAATACCGCAGGTTTATAACAACCGAAAGCTTTGGCATTTTTGGCGCCTATATTTATCCTTTTGCCGTGCCTTATTTTTTTAATACCCCCAGCAGCCAAACCAGCAACCTCGCATTTGATTTCGATACGTTTTTAAGCCGGCCCGGCCGGGAGCTGGAAGAGCAGATCATGTTAGCCGGAAATAACTATAAACGAGCAGAGATATTGTCTCGTTTTTTAATTGTGCGCTTACGTCAAAATGTGTTAAAGGATGAACGGATGGCGATCGCTATCAGGGATGTGATCCACAATAAACAGTACAGAACAGTTGGCGAGCTGGCCGAGGCCTATAACTTGTCTTCACGGCAGTTCGACCGTAAATTTAAGGAGTCAGCGGGCTTTAGCCCTAAAACTTATATGCGGCTGGTGCGCCTTCAGGATGTTCTGACTCAATATAATGCAGATAAAACATTAACGCAGATAGCACTGGAATGCGGGTATTATGACCAGTCGCACTTTATTCATGATGTGAAGGAGTTTACAGGCTATCATCCGGGCTTTTATTTTTCAGGCAAGGCTGAGGGAACTGAATACCGGAACATATAATGTCCGGTTTTTACAATTTTGAGAACAGAGGGACAGCTAATTTTGAGAAAAAAACAAATTATGGCAACAATAAACATTCCCGAAAATTACCAGGCTGTAATGCCTTACCTCATTGTTAAAAATGGCGCTCAGTTTATCGGGTTTACCCAAAAGGTTTTTGGTGCAACGGAACAGTTTAAAACCATGCGCGATGAACACACCATTATGCACGCCGAGGTTAACATCAATGGCAGCACCATCATGTTTGCCGATTGTACCGATACTTATCAGCAGCAAAATGCAGGTATGTTTGTATATGTAGAAAACTGTGACGAAACTTACCAGAAGGCCATTGATAGCGGGGCCGAAAGCATTATGCCGCCGGCCGATCAACCATACGGCAGGAGCGCAGGGGTAAAAGACCCGTTCGGAAATACATGGTGGATTACTAACCCGCTATAAATAATTTGAATAATTTATGGAAATCAAACAGCGCCTGCATCTTATCCATAAAATTACAACCATGAAAAATCTTTTAACTGTTTTAGTGTGTCTGTTTTATGGAACTACCGCTTTTGCTCAGGCAGCCCTACCTCAAACGCCGCCGCCGCAAAGTAAATCAGCTCAACCTTTGCAGGCAAAGTCAGATACCGGCAAAGCTTTGTTAAACCCCAATCAAAGCCCCTCGTTTAAAGACACAACTAATACATATAAAAGCTACCAGTCTAAGTCTCCCGCCGATTCATTATACCGCCATTTACCTGATGCAAAGGAACGGCAGCCATTAATTATTGTTAACTCCAAAATCATTAGCGGTCTTGGCCATATAAATCCAAATGATGTTACCTGGTTGACAATTTTTAAAGACAAAGATGTTCCGGCAAACGTCGCCAACCTAAGCAGGTTTGGTATAATAATGATAACCCTTAAAAAAGGAGTGAAAATTGAAACAAATACTTTTGACGATATAAAAAGGAGGTTTGGAGTAAGTGGTAATGTAAGGTTTGCTGTTGACGGCTATTTTGTTGACGATGAAAGTATGCTCATTTCGGCGCAGGACATCAACGAAATAAACCTAACCTGGAAAAAGAATAAAGATGGGTCGCCGGATGTAACGATCAACATATGGATGCTGGCGCCTGAAGCCCGCAAAGGCCCTGTTGCCGGAAGGCACCCAACTGATAAACCCGGTGAAATTTATATAAGGGGATTGGTATCAAAATAATTTTATTTCGGATAAAATCTTTTCCTTTGCCGGTCGTCATACATATAATATATGTACGCTTTTATTTTAGCATTACACTCTCTTACGCGCTGGTTTGTTTTGGCCAGCCTGCTTTTTGCCATTTATCGCGCTTACAGCGGATGGCTTACTAACAAAAGCTATTCAAAATTCGACGACCGCGTACGGGTTATTACCACCAACATTGCCCATATCCAGCTAACTATTGGGCTCTGGCTGTATTTCATCAGCCCGATAGCCAATTATTTCATCAGCCATTTTAAAGAGGCGGTGCACGAGCGGCAGATCAGGTTTTTTGGCATGGAGCACGTTACCATGATGCTGATCGGCATTACGCTGATCACCATTGCCTCATCAAAAGCCAAACGAAAAACACTTGATAAGGACAAATTTAAAACCACGGCCATTTGGCTAACCATTGCCCTGCTGGTTATTTTAAGTTCCATCCCCTGGTCGTTTTCGCCGTTGATCAGCCGCCCGTTATTCAGGCCGTTTTAAAATCCTGGGCCTTGAAAACGGAGAGGTCAACTTATTTTAGGGCGAATCACCTTACTCAGCAACGTCAATCACCAATTTACCGCTTGCCTTACCATTCTCTAATATCTCGTGGGCTTGATTGGCGTTAGCCAATGTAAATGTACGCCCGTCCACCAGCGGAACAACTTTGCCGGCCTCGGCAAGTTTTGTAGCCTCCTGCATAATTTCACCATGATGTTTGCGGCCTCTACCGGTGAGCATCGGCATCAAAGTAAACACTCCTGAGTATGTAGCTCCCCGGAATGATAAGGGAGCCAGCTTATGCTCTCCCCAGCCCAGGCAACTTACCACATGACCAGTATAATAACGCACCGCATTAAATGATGCATCTAAAGTGGCTCCGCCCAGGGTATCATATACAATGTCAAACCCTTCGCCGTTAGTATAATTGTTCACATATTCGTCAACGGTTGTGGCACGATAATCGATAAAAGTAGCGCCAATGCTTTCAATATATTGCTGCTGGGCCGCGCTGCCGGTAGCATATACATCCGCGCCAAAAGCTTTCGCTACCTGAACCGCTAAATGGCCAACGCCTCCGGCACCACCATGTACCAGCACTTTTTGTCCCTCATGTACATTTGCCCTGTCTACAAGGCCTTCCCAGGCAGTGATAAAGTTAAGCGGCATGGAAGCCGATTGGCGCATATTTAAATTAGATGGCTTTACAGCAAGCAACTCAGCGTCAAAAGCTGCGTATTGAGCGTAGGTACCCTGCAAACCGCCTATACCGCCTGCAAGTCCATACACTTCGTCGCCAGGTTTAAAAGTATTTACATCTGCACCAACAGCTTCAACTATGCCGGCAAAGTCCATCCCTAAAATAGCGGGTAAGGGCTGCCTGGCATGCCCGCCTTTACCAGTACGGATCTTATTATCCAATACGCTGACGCCGCTGGCTATAATACGCACCAGTACCTGGCCCCTGGAGGCAATTGGGCGGTCAACTACGGTTATTGTGAAAGGCGCATTTGCTTCAGGAGCGATAAGGGCCTGCATTGTTGTATTTTGAGTTTCCATTTGTGTTGTTGTTTAATTACAATACAAAATTATACAAGGAGGCAGCCATATTCCTTGTACAATCCCTCGTAACATTTGTACATTTACACTATGGTAAAAGATAATTTATACCAGCCTTTTGAAGTTGTTTTGCGCGAACCACTCAGCGCCTGTCCCCGCAGCGAACACTCACACAGCTTTTTCGAGTTTATTTATATCGTAAGCGGCACCGGAAGGCAGTGCATAAACAAAAGCAAGTTTACCTATAAACCCGGTCACCTGTTTTTACTTACACCTGATGATTCACATTATTTTGAGATACTGACCGAAACACAGTTCCTGTTTATCCGCTTCAACCCACTTTACATTAAAGATCGCGGCCTTAGCGGCGAAACAGCCCAGCATCTCGATTTCCTGCTAAAAAACGCAGGCCAGGCACCGGGATGCATATTAAAGACCGATGAAGATAAGGCTGTTGTAAAACCCATTATGCAGGCCATCATCAGTGAAAAAGAAAAAAACGGGCTTTACAGTAAGGCACTCCTTCAACAATATATCAATACGGTTATAGTAATCGCCGCCCGTAATGTGGCTATGAGCATGCCCGATGATGTTGGTGAGAACACCGAAGAAAAAACACTTGATATCCTGCAATACATCCAGGCCAATATCTACTTCCCCGAAAAACTAAAAGCTAAAGTCATAGCCGATAAAGCCGGAATCTCTGAAAACTACCTTGGCCAGTATTTTAAAAAACATACCGGCGAAACTATGCAGCAGTATATCATCAATTACAAACTGAAGCTGATTGAGAACCGTTTACTGCACAGCAACATGCGTATGGTTGAAATTGCCAATGAGCTTGGTTTTAATGATGAAAGCCACCTGAACCGCATTTTTAAAAAATACAGAAGTATGAACCCTTCGGATTTTAGGAAAGCGGAAGGAGAATTGAATGCCCTTGTTTAATACGTTAAAGCCCGTCATTTTTATATTAACGCCCCAATAAACACAAGAATTATATTTTAAAAATCACCATGAATTGAAAATTTGATTAAAATATCTTCAAAAATTTCAAAATAATTTGCTTTTTTATCAAAAACACTTCATAAATTACAATTCTGAAAGATAACTGATTGTCAATTTTTAATTTATTGTAATTTTTTCATGGAAGAATCAGCTTATTTTGACAAATACAGCCCAATTGATAATGTTTGGGACGAAATGTATGGCTTGGACGCTAATGTTCGGGAACATTACCGTAAAGTTATTGACTACATTTCGAAGGAATCGGCCGACGACCTGAACAAAAAGGAGGAGCTTGCCAAGCGCCTTTTCATGAGCCAGGGCATCACCTTTACCGTTTATAACAGCGGCGAAGGCATCGAAAAGATCTTTCCTTTTGATATTATCCCCCGTATCATCACTGCCGATGAATGGGCTTTTGTTGAGCGTGGCATCAAGCAGCGCCTTAACGCGCTTAATTTATTTCTGAAGGATATATACCACAATCAGTTTATTGTAAAGGACGGCATAGTACCTATTGATATTATTTATTCGTGTCCGCACTTTCTGCGCGAGATGTACCAGCTCCAGGTGCCTTATGATATTTATGTACATATTTCGGGCATCGACCTTATCCGTGATGAAGACGGCACTTTTTACGTGCTCGAAGATAACCTGCGCACCCCATCGGGCGTAAGTTATATGCTCGAGAACAGGGAGATCACCAAACGCTTGTTTCCCGACCTGCTGCCGCAATGCAGTGTGCGCAGCGTTACTGAATATCCGTCAATACTATATAAAAACCTGCTGGCGCTTTCACCCCGGCAAATCCATAACCCAACTATTGTTTTACTTACGCCGGGTATTTATAATTCGGCCTATTTTGAGCATACCACGCTGGCCCGCCTGATGGGGGTTGAATTGGTAGAAGGACGCGACCTGGTAGTGAACAACCATAAAGTGTACATGAAAACCACCACCGGGCTGCAACAGGTTGATGTGATCTACCGCCGGGTGGACGATGAGTTTCTCGATCCCCTGGTATTTAACCCGGCAAGTATGCTTGGCGTAGCAGGCCTTATGGGAGCTTATCGCAAAGGCAATGTAGCCATAGTAAATGCAACAGGCACTGGCGTGGCCGACGATAAGGCGGTTTATGCCTATGTACCGGATATGATCCGCTATTACCTGAACGAAGAGCCCATACTCAAAAACGTGCCAACACACCAGTTAGGCAATCCAGATGAACGCGAAATGGTATTTAAAAACCTCAATAAAATGGTGGTTAAAAAAACCAATGGCAGCGGTGGCTATGGTATGCTGATGGGGCATGCAGCAAGCGAGCAGGAAATAGATGAATATAAAAAGGAAATCCTGAAAGATCCGCGTAACTTCATAGCACAGCCAACCATCAGTCTTTCGGCGGCGCCATGTTACATGCAGGGCGAACTAAAGCCACGCAGGGTTGATTTAAGGCCTTACGCGCTGTACGGCCCCGATGGCATTGAGATAGTCCCCGGTGGCCTAACCCGTGTGGCTTTAAAAGAAGGTTCACTGGTGGTAAACAGTTCGCAGGGCGGCGGCAGTAAGGACACGTGGGTGTTAGCCTGAGAGGCAAAAGGACAAAGGCGAAAGATAAAAGGCTTTTAAATAAAAAACAAGAAGGATGCGGAGCTAAGTAAATCCGAAATTGAACATCCGAATTCCGAAATTTAGATCATATGTTAAGCAGGGTTGCAGCAAGTTTTTATTGGTTAAGCCGTTACATTGAGCGCAGCGATGGTATGCTGCGGATGCTCAAAATTAATTATGCGTCATCGCAGGATACGGTGCAGGAATTTACCTGGGAACCCGTAATGCGGATCTTTGCCGGACTAAACGCCGGTGAAGCCGAAAAGCTGGACAACGACAGCCGGTCGGTTTTAAAGTATATGGTTACCGGGAAAAACAACCCTAATTCCATACTCAATATCATCACACTGGCGCGTGAAAATGCACGCGGCGTACAGGAGCACATTACCAAAGACCTTTGGCAATGCCTGAATGAATATTACCACACCGTAAAAGATCCGCGACTGGAACGCGCCCTGCACCGGGAAGACCCGATAGGGGTACTGGACGTGCTGATAAAACAAGTAATGCTTTATTACGGCACAGTGGAGATTACTATGGAGCGCGGCGAAGGCCGTGCATTTATGAACATTGGCAAATACCTGGAACGGGCCATCCAGTCGGTTGATATTTTGGATACTAAATTCAGCTCGATAAGTGACAACCCCGATCTGCTTACGGATACCACTTACTGGAAACACCTGCTGCTTTCATTGGGTGGGTACGAACTGTATTTAAAAACCTATCGTGAGGGGTTTGAGGCCGAAAATGTTTTGGAGCAGGTTGTTCTGAACAACGATTTTCCGCGCTCGGTTATTTATTCGGTAAATAATATTCAGCGTTATTTCGACAGATTGAAGAATGACAGCAATGCCGATGACTACAGGGAAATGTCGTTTCAGATAGGCCGGTTGCAAAGCCGCATAAAGTATAGTTCGGTAAAAAGTATCAAGCAGGAGGGCTTGCACTTGTTCCTCACCCAGATCAGGAGTGAGCTATACGGCATAGGCAATTCATTAAACCAACATTACTTTGCTAATTCATGATAACAATTTGAAGATGTTTTGATTTGAAGATTTGAAAATGCCGGTCTATCTTTTCATTTTCAAATTTTCAAATCCTCAAATTAAAAAATTAAAACAATGCCTGAATTTAAGATCCAACATATCACCAAATACACTTATGAAGGCCCTGTTCGTGACAGCGCCAACCAAATCATCCTGTTCCCGATAAAAGATGAATACCAGGAAGTGGTAAAACAGGAGCTAAATATAACAGGCAGCCCGGTAGTTGATACTCATATCGATTACTATGGCAACGAGGTTGGCAGTTTCACCTACAGCAACCAGCATAACATGCTGGTTATAAACTCAAAGCTGGTTGTCATTACCCGACAGCGCCCCCTTCCGGTTAATGATATTTTTCCGGAGCAGCAATGGGAGGACCTTAAGCGGCTTCAATACATGGTGCCCTATATTGATTTTTTAAAGCAGGAATATTTTGAAGGCCTGCCCGAGCTACAGGAAATAGTTGAGCAGGAACGGCGTAAAGATGAAACGCCCTTTCAGATAGCACTTCGTTTTTGCGGCTGGGTTTATAAAAATTTTGAGTACATCAAAGGCGTTACCACTGTTGAAACTACACTGGATGAAGTATGGAAGCTTAAAGCCGGCGTTTGCCAGGATTTTGCCCATATATTAATGGTGATGCTCCGCCAGCTTAAAATACCATCCCGTTATGTAAGTGGCTATATCTGTACCCATAGCAGCGCTATGCGCGGCGAGGGAGCAACCCATGCCTGGGCCGAAGTGTATGTGCCCGACTATGGCTGGCTTGGCATCGACCCTACAAATAACTGTATTGCCAATGAAACCCACGTACGCCTGGCCGTGGGCCGCAATTTTTCAGATTGTTCGCCGGTTAAAGGTGTTTATAAAGGCGCCTACGGCCACAAGCTGGAAGTGTCAGTAATTGTTGACGATGCAGATACTATTGTTTTTGAGGATAAAACCCACGAATCGCCGGCTATGCACACGGTAGCCGAATTTCCTAAAAACAGCTATCAGCGATATATGGAGATCATTCAGCAGCAACAACAACAGCAACAGTAGATTAGTTGGCAGTGGCAGTTTTCAGTGGCAGTTGGCAGCGGAGAAATTGTTGTCACACCAACAACGGTATAGGGAATCTCTTATTCAGGTAAATCAACGTTCAGGCTTTGATAAAAAGCAACAAGGCCCGGTGCTATTACATGTACATCGTGCTGTTCTTCAATTAAACGGCGGGCGTTGAGGCCAATATTACGGCAAAATTCTTCGTCGGTAATACAGCGTTCAATGGCATCATAAAACTCCTGCCGGTTATTAGCAATAAGGATATTAGTGCCATTGGTAAAATTGATGCCTTCGGCACCTAATGAGGTAGAGATAATGCATTTTTCCATCGCCATACCCTCTACTATTTTAACCCGCATGCCACCACTTGAAAGCAAGGGCACTACCATAATAGCCTTACTATTCACAAACTCAGATGCATCGTCAACCTCACCCTGGATAAAGATCTTTCCCATCGCTTCATAATCATCAAAGCTATCGGGGATGTTATGTCCGGCAACATAAAATTTTACGCGCAGATCGCCCTCGGTAAGGTCTTTATAAAAATTCTCAATAAACCATTCAATCCCTTCCCGGTTGGGCATCCAATCTAACGAACCTAAAAAAAACAAACTTGGAAACTCCGTTTTATTATAGTCCGGCTTATAATCGGTCAGGGAAATACCTACCGGAAAAATATCAACCGGAATGGTAACACCGTAGGATAACAGCGTTTTTTTATCTTCATTGGTAAATACAGCAATGGCATCAAATTTATTAAGCTGCTGCAGTTCATAATCTTTCACCCGGCGGGCCAGCAAATGCAGGTACCACTTCTTAAACAGGTCGCTTTTTCGTTGTGCCAGCCTCATCCATACCTGGTGTTCAATATTATGCGACCGGTAAATCAACCTGGCTTTGGTATGCTTACGCATAGCGGCCAGGTAAGGCGTTACAAACAGGCCTTCAAACTGGATAACATCGTATGATGTCTGGCGCAATTCGCGTAGCAGGAGTTTTTCAAATTCGGCATTGTAATAACGATCAACGTCGTTTGATTTTTTGCTGAACAGATTGGTTATGGAATCAAGTACAGATATATTAATGTTAATGTCATATGATGTGTACCTGATCTTCTGCATTAGCTCATCTTCGTCTGTTTGTACACTACCATGATATCTTTTCCCGTTTAAAGCCACCAATGCAACTTCATGCCCAAGTGCAATCAGCCCTTTTATGGTATTGCAAACCACAATAGCGTAACCGCCATTCTGCGGAAATGGGACACGATGTGTTAAAATTAGGATCTTCAAACGGTGGATTTGGTTTTTAACAAAAATACCATCCTGAACGTGGTATTCAAAACTTCATTAAAAAATACTTAACTGCGGATCGGTAACCCTGAAAGTGCGGCGGTGATAGGGCGTAAAACCAATCTTCATTACGGTTTCGCGGTGCCTAATGGTTGGATAGCCTTTATTGGTATGCCATTCATATTCCGGGTGTTCGGCCGCTATTTGCATCATATAATCGTCGCGGTAGGTTTTGGCTAGGATAGATGCAGCCGCTATGCTGAAATATTTTCCATCGCCTTGTATAATACACTCATGTGGGATGTTCCGGTATTTTTTGAAGCGATTGCCGTCGATGATCAGAAACTGGGGTTCAAGATGTAATTTTTCGATGGCCCGGTGCATGGCCAGGAATGACGCGTTGAGAATATTGATCTCATCTATCTCCAGATTATCAACAGATGCTACGGCATAAGCCACCGCTTTTTCCTCAATTTCGGCCCGAAGCTGGTACCTTATCTCTTCAGTAACTTGCTTAGAATCGTTTAGCAGGTGATGATCAAAATCAGGCGGTAAAATAACTGCGGCGGCAAAAACAGGCCCGGCCAAACATCCGCGTCCCGCTTCATCGCATCCTGCTTCCAAAAATTCGTACTGGTACCTGGCTGATAACATCCGGCAAATATAATAAGAGTTGTAAACGTGTTAGTAAAACAATTAGTATGATGAGTTTTTCAACATGTGGTTAACGCATCCTTTGCTTAAAAAATTTTTAGCGTAAGCAGGGTAATATCATCAATAGGCTTGCTTTTATAAACGTTGCTCAAATAATCCAACAGCGCCTGGTTAAAATTATCGGGCGATAGCTCGCCATGCGCAAGCACAAAATCAAGTAATTTATCCTCATTCCATATTTTGGTGCTGGGCGATTCAAAATCCATGAGCCCATCTGTATAGTTAAAGATCAGGCTGCCGGGCTCCACATCAACTTCGCCCTCGTTTAAAAAAGGCAGATCTTCAAAAACCCCAATCATGGTGGTACCCAGTTTAAGTGGAATGGCCCCGCCTTCTGAATAAAGTATAGTTGGGTTGTGCCCTGCATTGATATAATTAAGCCGCCGTTTTTTTTGATTATATCGCGCAAGGAACAGGGTGATAAACCGTTCGCCTTTGGTATTGCTGAGCACGATCTTGTTTAAACGGTCAATAATATTGGTCAAATCATCCTCAACCGCCGCCCAGGCATGCAGGCTGGCCTGGAAATTGGCCATCAGCAAAGCAGCCGAAATACCCTTACCCGATACATCGGCAATACACCATAAAAACTCATGCTCATTAAGGCGGATAAAATCAAAATAATCACCGCCTATGTTTTGATGCGGAAGATACTTAGCCCCGATCTCCACACTGTCGTCTTTATGCTCACGCATGGGGATCAGCATATTCTGCACTTCTACGGCAAGCTCCATCTCGCGCAAAAAACGTTCTGATTGCAGCCGTTCGCGGAAAAGTTTTTTATTTTCAAGTGCCACAATGATCACGTTCATCAGCGTTTGGATGAAATTGAGATCATTATTAAGCATCTCGCCCGAGGTATTAAAATCGCCGATAAGGGCGTAGGCAAGTGCCTTGCTTTTGTGATATACCGGGATAAAGTAATTATATTTTTTAAGGACAGGGTCGCGGTGCCCGGCAATAGCTATAGGTGCTTTAACCTTACTCAGCTTTTTACACGCACGGGCCAGCACTACCGACGATTCAACGTCGCCGCCATACTTGGCTATACAGGCAAATTTATCATCTTTTTCAATCAAAAACCTGAGTTTACCTACCTGCAAATAGTTTTGCAGGATAACTTCCAGCATTTGAATGAGGATAGGAGTAGCGGTGTTTTTGTTTATGGCCCGCGTAATTTCCAATAAAGAATTTAATTCCGACTGCCGTTTGAGCAAAAGCCTGATCAATTCGTCTTCGCCGGAACCGTCGTCTATATTCAGCATATTGATATAAGTACGCTGACTAAAATAGAAGAAATAATTTTTAAATACGAGTACTTTGTGATTTTATATCAAAGGCATCGCGCAAGCCAACAGTAACCAGGTTAAAAGCATAAACCAGCAGCATAATTGCCATACCAGGAATGATAGCCAAAAAAGCCGAATCCATAACAATATAACCATAATGTTCCTTGATCATGCCGCCCCAGGTTGGCATAGGTGGTTGTGCACCAAAACCCAAAAAACTAAGGCCCGCCTCTAAAAGTATAGCTGAGGCAAAGTTTGAGGAGGCCAAAACCAGTATTGGCCCGGTTATGTTGGGCAAAATATGTTTAGCTATAATGCGCTTGTTGCTAAAACCCAATGCCCTTGCGGCCTCGATGTACTCCACCTGTTTAAGGCCCATTACCTGACCGCGCACCAGGCGCGCCACTTCAACCCACATGGAAAGGCCAACGGCTATAAATATTTGCCATAGTCCTTTACCCAACGCAAATGATATGGCTATCACCAGTAACAGGGCCGGCAGCGCCCATAAAATATTCATCAGCCAGCTTAATGAGGCATCAACCCATCCCCCCAAATAACCCGCTACCGCACCTACAGTTACGCCCAGCAGCATACTGATGATAACCGACATTAAACCAACAGCAAGCGAGATCCGTGTGCCCAGCAGCAGGCGGCTTAGCATATCCCGGCCATAACCATCAGTACCAAGTAAAAAGGTTTTAGCCCCGATATTCTCCTCCCGTAAGCGGGCTTCAAACTTTTGATAAACAGCCGGGATTGCAGGCAGGGCAACAATTTGGCCGTTATAATTAAAAGTAACCCTCCCGTTTTTATAAACCGGCTTTTGCCCGGTCATTACCTCAAAAATATTGTAGGCTTTTTTCTCGGGCTTATCTTCATCGCCAATATATCCGTTAACGTAAATAGAATCTTTAACGAAATGATACCCGGTAACGGGAACTTCTTTATAAAACGACGGCTGCCCATACAGCATCCTGCTGAACAAATTTACGGTATCAACAGCCTCCGCTTTCCTGAGCTTTAACATCATATAGGTTGAGCCTGGCTTTTTTATACTGAGCTGTATGACCATATTATTGGCCAGGGGCGTATCATCGGGCATAATGAGGTAGCCCAGTATCGCAACAAGCAGCGTAAGCAGGATAAATGCAAGCCCGCCTAAAGCAATTTTATTACGCTTAAAAACACGCCAGGTGCGTTTTGCTGGTGTAATTTTGGCCAATGTGTTAATAGTTCATGTGTACTGGCTAAATATCGCTTAAATAGGTGCAATTAGCAATAAGGACGGCTTTCTTTACATTTAGATAGCTGAAAGCTCAAAGCAGAAAGCTGAAGGCCGAAAGCATAAAGCTTACGAGCCTGGCATGACTAAATCCAGTACATCTGGTCTGCTTTGGTTAAGCCCCAATTTCAGCTTTATGCTTTTAGCCTTGAGTTTTTAGCTCATTTAACGATTCTGCCTTTCCAGGCATACTTCTTATTTTTTCCTAAAAAACCGATAATGACGAAATAAAGGATATTAAGCGGCAAAACAAAGCTTACGTACAGCAGCAGTTCGCGTCGTTTTAAGAAGTTCATGATCGGTGTCATGTATAACAAGTCTATCGCATATTTAATTCCGATAGTAAGCAAAAACAATTTCAGGAAACAGCTATCGAAAATACCCAGCACGGCGGTTAACAATAGCATAAAATTACACAGCCAGATACTAAGCGCAAAGGCAACCATTTTTTTATTTTTGTACTTGGTTGATTTTGATGCCCAGCGGCGCCGTTGTTGCATAAACTCTTTTAAATTAGGCTTTGCGTGGGTATATACAATTGCCTCGCGCCGTTTTAAAAAGGCTATCCTGCCGGGATAACGTTCTCCAACCTTGTGCAACAAAAGTTCATCATCGCCCGAGGCCAGGTCATCAATGCCGGTAAAACCGCCAACTTCATAAAATACATCTTTACGATAGGCAAAATTTGCCCCGTTGCAGGTGGCGGCAAAACCATGGCCTAAAAACGCGCCCCCCATGCCAATAAGCGATGAAAAATCAAGCGTTTGCATGCGCTCAAATACCGATTGCTCCTGGAAATAAGTTACCGGCGAAGAAATCATAACCAGGTCATGCTGCTCATAAAATCCAACTATAGTACGCAGCCATTGATTACCCATGCGGCAATCAGCATCTGTTGCTACCATTAAGTCGCCTGTTGAAAGCTTAATGGCTTCGGCTATCGCTTTCTTTTTATAGGAGTTAAGTGTTTCGCCAAGCCTAAGCTGCAACAGCTTTACGCCCTGTGCCGCATAGCTGCTGATGATAGCTGCGGTATTATCGGTTGAATGATCGTCAACAATAATGACCTCCACCAGGTGTTTGGGATAATCCTGGGCCAAAATATCTTCAATGGTAAGGTGAATCTTCTCTTCCTCATTACGGGCCGCAATAAGCACAGTAACTTTGGTGCTAAATGTTTGGGCAATAACCGGAGGGGTGGTGACCTTTGCCCAGCCTATCCGGAGATAGATGAGCAACAGCACATAAAGGCCCATGGAAAATAATGAAATAATACTAATCAGCGCGGTCAAAAGAATTTGAGTTTTAAAACAAAAAACGATCCTAAAATAGCAGGAATAAATAAATTAATAAGCCATATTGACGATACACCGGCTATTACGGCGATATTTTGATCGGTCACATACACAAACAGGTGCGAAGCAGTAAAGCCGCGTACACCAATATCAAAAAGATCAAGCGAAGGGATAGCTGATGATACCACGAAAAACAGCATCAGCATCAGCATCATCGGTACAACAACCATATGCGGCATCAACAACTGAAAAACCAGAAAATACTGCATTGAAAACGTGATATACCGCGCAATGCTAAAACCCATGATCTTGATAAGCTCGTGGGTGTGATACCGGCCCATTACTTCAAAAAAGCGGTGATATTTTTTGATGAACGGAACCCTGTCAAGCAAAGTAACCGCCCACTTGATATGAAAATAAAATATCAGCTGCATAGCTGCAATTACAACGCCGATAGCAACTACCCCCCAGGCCAGCAATAAATTGGCATGAATAAAATTGACTACGAACCAGATCATGGCTATTACGCCCAAAACATTGGTTACCGAACCCTGGCTAAATGAACCTACGCCCATGGCAAAAATACCCGGAATACGTTTGCGGGGGGGTAAAAACATCACACGTCCGCCATATTCGCCCAGCCTGTTTGGTGTGGTTACTGCCCATGTAAGGCCGCAAAAAACCGCCTCAACAGCTTCCCATAAAGAAATATTGATTAATGTTTTGGTTACATAGCGCCATTTAAGCGCTTCCAGAAACCAGTTTAAAAACATCAATATAACTACCAGTCCCATAACAATAACAACATGGGTAGTACTTATTTGCGATGCGAAATGTTCAAACTGCTTTAGGTCGTTATTCTTTTTGTTGAACTGCCGGTAAATAAACCACCCTGCAATTATCAATATACCGGCCTTAAGAAGATACGAAACAACCTTTTTAGCAGAACGTGTCAAGTAGATAAATTTTTATGCAATGTTACAAAAAAATGGGGCATGCCAAAGCTTGCCCCATACAACACGATACTGTTAATTTTGTTTACTTCAATCTTGCTTTTAAAAACACCAGCGTATTTGCATAAGCGTCTTTGGTAGCATCGCTGTTATAAATAGGATTGCTCGGGTTTGCAAAACCATGGTCGGCATCATACTGGTGCAGATAAACCTTTTTTCCGGCGGCTTTCATATCAGCATCAAATTTGGCTACAACCTTAGGGTTAATCCACTGATCTTTATTGGCGAAGTTCCCCAGCACATCGGCGTTTAAGGTTTTTAGTTTATTTACATCCTGCTCGGGCATGCCATAATACATTACACAAGCTACCGCCTTTTTACCCGCAAGTAAGCTGGTTTGCAAACTCCACCCGCCGCCAAAGCACCAGCCAATAGTAGCGATATGTGCTTTGGGGCCGGCATATGCTATGGCTCCGTTTACTATAGCACGAGCCCTGTCGTCATTTACCGCCTGCATAAATTTACCCGCGTCTTCGCGTGTGGTAGCTACCTTGCCGTCGTATAGGTCGAGGTCAATGATGTTGACGTTACCCAGGTCATTATATAGCTTTTCCGATTCTTTTTTTACATAGTCATTAAGGCCCCACCATTCATGTATCACCAATAAATAATTATTAGTAGGTTTTTTAGCTTTCATAAAAAATGCTGATGCCTGTTTCCCGTCGGATGTTTTGTAGGTGATGACCTCGCCTATACTGCTTTGAAAGCGGATTGGCAAAGGATTTTTGTGCGACATTTTGAACCGGGTATCAGAGGCCAACATGGCAAACTGCTGTGTTGCCGATGGATTACTGCAGCAAACTATTTTGCGCTGCGCAGAAGTTATAGTGGCTATGCCGATAAATAATGTAAATAAGAGCAGTTTTTTCATAGGGTTCAATTTTATGTTAATTAACGCTGATGTGCGTTAAAACAATTACGTTGATAATATAGTTTTAGTTGCGGGGGTTAATGTGATTAACCGGCATAAATTTACGATAATGCATACACAATTACCTAAAATTTAATGCACGCCTGTTTATTATCCATTGAATCTTATGTGGGTAAAAGCACGTATATAATAATCATCAATATATATTAATATGCCTGTCCCGCCAATTCCTGATAATGAAATGGAAAGGCTTTTAAGCCTGTCGGAGTTTGATCTTGATTATACCGAACACAAAGACAGTTTTAAGGACCTGGCCAAGCTGGCAGCCAAGGTTGCCGGTACGGAGGTTTCGCTGGTTAACCTTATCGACTCCTATACCCAATGGAGCATCAGTGTCCATGGTTTAGAAATCGAACAAATGCCGCGTGAGGATTCGGTTTGTCAGTATACTATTATAGACGGAGAGTATTTTGAGGTTGAAGACTTACGGAATGACGAACGTTTCCGGGATAAATTTTATGTAACCGACGGACCCAAATTAAGATATTATTATGGCATACCGCTAAAGGTAGGCGACGATCATAATATCGGGGCCTTATGTGTGCTTGATAAAAACGTTAAAGAACTCACTCCCGAAAAGGTTGAACTTTTAAAGATCATTGCTAATGAAATACTAAGCAGGTTAAAAGATCTGAAAGTAATTAACAAATTAAAAAGTAAGCTTGCTGAAGCCGGCGAAATTCAAAAAAAGGTGGCTCATGATATCCGCGGGCCGTTAAGCGGGATCATCGGCCTCGCCCAGCTGATCAGCGAACAGGGAGAGGCAAACCAGATAGAAGAAGTGCTGGAGTTTACCAACCTGATCCATAAAAGCGGGCGGTCGATACTGGAGCTTGCAGATGAGATCCTGAGTGCTGATAAAAACGATCATAAACGCATATCCAATGGGGCGGAATTTAACCTGCTGGTATTTAAAGATAAAATTGAACGGCTTTTTATTCCACAAGCCCGCAATAAAAACATTTTGCTTACGGTTACAACCTCATCCGAATCGGAGCGGGTTCCCTTTGCCCGGAATAAACTATTACAAATAACGGGGAACCTCATCTCAAACGCCATAAAATTTACTCCGGCCGGCGGTTATGTTAATGCAGACCTGAGTCTCGAACTGAACGACCATACCCACATACTGCAAATCCAGGTGAAGGACAGTGGTGTTGGCATAGATGAAAAAGGTATCGAAAAAATACTGAAAGGCAATGCAGCGTCAACAGCAGGCACAACTGGCGAAGCCGGCTTTGGCTTTGGGCTGGCACTAGTAAAACATCTGATTGAAACCCTTAAAGGGACAATCAGTATCTACTCAAAACCTGGCGAAGGGACTGTATTTGAGGTAAGGCTGCCGCAAAAAATGCAATAATAAAAGAACCTGTCCGGAGGATAATAGGGCATAAAGATTTGCGTAGGCAAAAAAAATCCCTAAATAAGTTATTTTCCTGAAGGTAGATTATAGATGCAATGCTTAAGGTAAAATACCGGCCTAAAAGCCCGGTATTTTACCTTAGATTATATTTTTACCAGCTTTTGCCGCCGCCGCCACGGTTATCTCTTGAATAGCCGCCACCGCCACCGCGGTTGCCGCCACCGTAACCACCGCCGCCACGGTTACCACCACCGTAGCCACCGCCACTGCTTCTGCGGTCACCGCCTGGTTTTTTCTCTTCTGCCTGGCTTACTGCAATTGATCTACCTTTAACTTCAGAACCGTTTAGGCCGCTTATAGCTTGTTGTGCTGCCTCATCATCTGCCATTTCAATGAATCCGAACCCTTTGCTTCTTCCTGATTCCCTGTCAATAATAATTTTTACGGAGTTAACTTCACCATAAGCTTCGAAAAGCTGCTTTAAATCGGCTTCCCCTAAAGAAAAAGGAAGACTTCCTACGAATATGTTCATTAATATTTAGTTTTTAATGGGCATGCTTTGTTAATTACCCACGTTTTGTTAACATCAAATATAGTAATAGATATTTGATGATTACTGCATGTTTATGTGAATGAATGCTTTTATTTTAAAAAAAATTATTTTTTTGACCCTTTTGAGGAAATAAATGGTGAAAGCCAATCCATTAATACAAAGGCCAATCCGTTTTGTTTTGAAAATATAGTGTTTTCGTAAAATAAATATAGAAAGAATGGGCCGCCCGTATTTTTTTAATATTAAAGTAACATAAAGTTATTTTCCGAAGATAAATCGGTATTAAAAACCTAAACAACCGACTCAATTTTATAGCGTTTTCCATTTAGCGCAAACTCATCTCCGGCTTTTTTGCCGTTAAGTAAATTGCCTATTGGAGATGCGGGCGAAACCGCGAAAAATGTTTTGCCATTGAGTGTCAAAACACCGGCGCTAATGGCCAGGTAAAAATTGCCGTTATTGGTAATTATCACACTGCCGGATTCGGCATGCATCGATACCCCGGTGGTATTGATGCGGTTTAAAGCCACCAATAGTTTGTTGGCTTCATTTAGCTGCGCCATATTGCGGTTGGTTTCCTGCTGCATCATTTCACGCCCGGTTTCATATTTATCACCCGCGCTGCTTTTGGTATCATCGGTTGACGCCCTTTGGGCATCGGCTATGGCAAGTTCCGCGGCCTCCATGATTTTACGCACGTGATTAACACATAATTGATGTAATTCTTTCTTCAGATCGCCCATTTATGATATCAAACAAAAGACTAAAATAGGTGAAAAGATCAAATTTTATTGGCAAGAAAAACTGCTGTAAAATAAAAGCCCCCTTGCACTCGCTGCTTGGGGGCTTTAAACCTAAACCTTATCACTATTTGCAGGCGTTAACCTACAAAGTAGATAAACGTTACGAAGTGCAATAATGGTATGTATGCCTAATTAAAACTGACAAAATAATGATATTCGCACATTACAAGCCAGTCCTTAGTGTATATTAACAGCCTCATCTACAGCTTACCGGCAAAAAATTTAAGGGTTGAAATAATATGTTTTGCCCAGTATGACCACTCGTGTCCGCCCTGGTTTTCCTCATAAACATGAGGGATCTTTTCCTTATCCAGCTTTTTATGCAGGTCACGATTGTAGTTAATCAGCAGATCATTAATACCGCAATCAAACCGAACAGGCGGCAGTTGGGCCCTGTATTTTTTAAATGTTGCAAACACATCTTCGTCGGCCACAATATCCTGGGCATAGGTTTTTAAGGGCTCGCCGGCAAAAAGTTTGATTTGCGGCAAGCTTGTTATAGATGAGAGGCCCGAGATAGCTTTAAATTTATGCCCGTATTTTGCGCCGATCCTCAAAGCGCCAAATCCTCCCATAGAGAGGCCAGCTATAAACAGCGGTGAATTTTCTTTTGCACCCGGAATATTCTCCATTACAGCCGTAGGCACATCCTCGGCTATCCACTGTTCAAAATTAAAGCCGCTATGCGGCAAATAACCTGAGCCATCGCCCCAAAGCCCGTCTGACGGCATGGCTAATATCATTTTTGGCAATTCGCCTTTTTCAATCAGCTCATTAGTTTTTAAATGAACGCCCCCGCTCATGGCCCAGCTCCAGGCGCTGCCATACACCCCGTGCAGCAATATTACAATAGGTAAAACCTCGTTTTTATTGGCTCCGGGCGGAACGTATACACAAATATCACCCCGGCCCTTTAAATTGGGCGTTTTTACAGTTATAAACCGTAGCTGATTACTTTCATATTGCGGATTGGAAATTTCTGTTGTTTTAAATGGCATGAGCTTTTTTAGTCGAACACGATAACCCCTTTGGCATTCCTGCCTTTCAGCATGTCGTCAAAAGCTTTATCAAGTTCGTTTATAGAATATGTACGTGTAATCATTTCTTCAAGTAATAAGTGCCCGCTGATATAATGTTGTACTATATCCGGAAAATCAATTTGCGGGCGGCACTTACCATAAAGCGGGTTAATGTAAATCTTATCCCATTCAAAAAGGCGCATATCAATGGTGATTTCCTGTTCAATTCCGCTTACCTGTATGGCCGTACCGGCATTGCGCACCATTGCTAAGGGGGCTGCACCTAATTCGGGTATGGCAGTGCATTCAAAAGCGTAATCTGCCCCGCGGCCACCGGTAAGTTTTTTTACTTCTTCGGCGGCTTTAAGCAGGCCTATATCATCTTTCGTGGCTAAAACAGTGTGTGTTGCACCAAACTTAACAGCCATTTCAAGCCGGGTGGGGTTAATATCAATAGCTATGATCATACCCGCGCCGGCAATTTTTGCACCTTGCATCACATTAAGGCCAACACCGCCGGTACCCAATACAACTGCTGATGAACCTGCTTTTAGCCTGGCTGCATTTACAACTGAGCCGTAGCCTGTCATCACCCCGCAGCTGATGATACTTGCAGCAGGGAATGACATGGTTTCCGATGTGTTTTTTACCACCGCCGACTCTTTTACCAAAGTATATCCGGCTATGGTACCAATATTAAACGACCTTAAAATGGGATCGCCATTAAGCGTTGTTCCGTCGAGACCGGCATGGCCCGGAGTGTAGCCATTGCCGCCGGCTGCAACCGGCGAAGCTACTTCACACAAATGCAGGTTACCCTCCAGGCATTGAAAGCATTTGCCGCAATGCATGGCCCAGTTTAAGATCACCTTATCCCCGGGTAATACACTGCTAATATTTTTCCCAACCGAAACCACAATACCAGCGCCTTCATGCCCTATAATGAGCTGCTTTCCCCAGCTTAACGAGTCATGATCGGTATGGCAAAGTCCCGCCGCTTTTATTTTAACCAGCACTTCATCTTCTTTCGGTTCGTTCACCACAATATCCTGTACCGAAAAACCACCCTTTCCATTGGCAATAGCCGCCTTGCATATTATAGCCATAATTGGGGGATATGTTAAACGCTTTTCATACGCCGTTAAACCAGTTGAGCAAATAATAGCAATCACTATAGCTTGCCATATTAACAGTGCTGAATGCAACAAAAATAGGTTAAGCTATGATTCTAAAACTTTAGCAAATTGTCCAAAAAGTAGCCTATATTATCCGCGCAGGCGCTTTTTATAGCATTTGACAATATTTTTAAAGGATCCCCGGATAAAATACACCAGTTTTTCACACCTGTAGTTATTGTTAATAATCAACCCTTTACGTTACTTTAAACTCCAATTATAACAAACCATGAAATTAAATAAGCTTTTTATCCTGGGCTGTTTATCGTTTGGCTTTATCCCCGCCGGCGTTAAGGCCCAAACGGGAGCGCCGGGTAATAACGAAATTATTTACCATATATTCCAGCGAAGTTTTTACGATAGTAATGGCGATTATCACGGCGACCTCAATGGCATCCGCCAAAAACTTGATTATTTGCAGGAACTTGGCGTAACATCCATACTGCTTACACCGCTTTACGAATCTGCTTTTTATCATAATTACTTTGCCATTGATTTTGAAAAGATCGACCCGAAATACGGCTCCCTTGCCGATTATCTCACGTTGATCAAAGATTTGCACCGTCGGGGCATGAAATTTTATATGGATATGGAAACCCAGTATGTAACCGAAGATTCCCGCTGGTGGAAGGAGGCTTTCGGAAATCCAAAATCACCGTACAGCGATTATATTTTATGGGATGATAAGGACAACAAAAAGCCGTCAACCATAGTATATAACCTTACCGGGTTGACAGGTTACGACAGCGTAACCCGCAAAATAACTACCGCAAATCTTAACAGCGAGGCTTCTAAGGCTTATAATCTAAAATTGTTCAGCTACTGGATAGACCCCAACGGCGATGGCAAATTTGATGATGGGGTAGATGGTTTCCGGCTTGACCATATGATGGACGACCTGGATAATAAAGGCCGTCTTCCACATTTATTTGATACTTTCTGGAACCCTTTACTAACCAAGCTAAGAGCCATCAACCCTAAAATTAAAATAGTAGCCGAACAAGCCAATTGGTTTAGCCTTGGCACCGAATACTTGGAACACGGCAGTGTTGACCGGGTATTTGGGTTACGGCTGTGTTTTGCTATCCGGTCGTTTGACAAAAAACTGCTGTTGGCCAATGCCGATTCAACACTGGCCATGCTGCCGCCCGGTAAACAACAGGTAGTTTTTATTGAGAACCACGATGTGCCGAGGTTTAGCTATGCGGTTAAAGGCGATCTGGCTAAACTAAAAGCTGGCTGTGCATTTAACCTGTTAATGGGCGGCATTCCATCCATTTACTACGGGCAGGAGTTGGGCATGACCGGCACTACGACAAATTTTGGCGCTACCGATGCCAATGAAATTCCCGACAGGGAAGCTTTTGAATGGTACAGAAGCGATACAGGCAAAGGCATGGCCCTGTGGTATAAACAAACCGGCCCCTGGAAAGATCAGTTTAATAACGATAAGCCTAATGATGGTATCTCCCTCGAAGAAGAAAAACAGGATCCAAACTCATTATGGCATTACTATAAACAGATGATCGCCATCCGCAAAGCAAATCCCGCTTTTGCTGACGGCAGTTATAAAACCATCGGCAACGATAATGAGCATTTATTTAGCTTTATAAGGAAGGATGCCGGACAAACTATACTGGTGGCAATAAACCTATCGGATAAGGAAACCAGTGCCAACATTGATGCCAATGGAAATACGCTTAATATTATTGGGGATGCAAAACCGGTAGCAAAGAGAGGAAAGTTGACGGTTAATTTGCCGGCGTTTGGGGTGGGGGCTTGGGAGATCAGCCCCCTCTAAATCTCCCCCGGTAGGGGAGACTTTAAAACTTGAGCTCGTTGTATCGCAAGTTGCGTTTAAAACGCAAACCCAAGTTAAGCACTCGTTGCAAACGAGCGCAAGAATAGCTTTTTTTAAGCCCTCCCCATCCGGGGAGGGTTTGGGTGGGGCTGCTTACATCGAAGCCGAAGCTTTCACATTTTCCATGCCGTAATGTTTCAGGATATCTTCAGGTACACCTGTCCACTTGCCGGGTTGGTTACCTGCGTAGCCAATATCTTTCACCCCGATTTCGCTGGTGAAAAAGCCTGAAGCGGTAAGATCACGCATGCGGTTGAAGAAAGCTACACCCTGGGCCATTTCTGGTTTGGCTTTTTTAGGGTAAGCGATCATATCAATTAGCTGGATCTGCTGATCTTTAGTGCAGTCGGTAAATGGCTTGCCGAAACGGTTAAGGCATTGCAAATCGAGCCAGCGTAAACCACCGCGCATGGGAGTTTGATGATCGGGCATATCTTTTACAATAAACTCAATAAAATCCGGCACCTTGGCATCAGATGCGCTGCCCGATTTTTCATCTTTTGGGATAATGATATCGGCCAGTACAGTGATGGTAGCCATTTCGGCAGCGGTAAAAAATTTATCAGCATGCAGTTTTTTATCCCGCTCAACCTCAAACGGCTGGCGACCAACTTCGTCACCGGCAGCTGCGGTAGTTGTTTCTTCTGCACCTTTTTTAGTATCGGTTTTACAGGCCTCCAGTAATAATCCTGCCGAAAGTGTTCCTAAGCCCAGGGCTTTAAGGGAGTCACGTCTGTTCATAAAATTGTTATGTTAGCTTGTTAAACGTTTAATTTTTTTCTTTCCTGAATAATATATTCTGCAGTACGCATTGATAACGCAAGGATTGTCCATGTGGCGTTTTTATCACCCTGTTGCACAAATGGAGCAGCGTCAACCACAAACAGGTTTTTACAATCATGCGCCTGGCACCATTTATTTAAGGCCGATTTTTTAGGATCGTTACCCATACGGATAGTACCTACTTCGTGAATGATCTTACCCGGAGCTTCCAAACCGTAGTTGGTTTCAGGGCCTTGCGGCGGACCGTATATTGCACCGCCCATATTGTGCATAATTTCCTGGAAGGTTTCCTGCATGTGTTTGGCCTGTTTAATTTCATCAGGCGCCCATTTGTAATGGAAACGCAATACCGGGATCCCGTATTTATCAACTACGTTAGGATCAATTTCGCAATAGTTATCATAACGGGCAATAGCAGTACCACGACCGGCCATGCCAAATTGGGTACCATAAAAACGACGGTAGTCATCTTTCAATGATGCTCCGTAACCACCGGCCTCTTTCATTTTACCATCGCGGCCCGGCACTACACCGTTCATATTCTGGATACCACCGCTAAAACCATATGACGGCATGTGTAAGCCACCGCCATACTCAATGTGATAACCACGCGGGAAATCCAGTTTTTTATTATCCAGCCACCATGGCGAGTAGATGTGCACACTGCCAACGCCGTCTTCATTGTAACGCTTGCGGTCCATCAACTGTGGAAGGAAACCACCGGCGCTTGAGCCGGTTGAGTCATGCAGATAATGCCCTACAACACCGCTGCTGTTAGCCAAACCGCCCGGATGCTGGGCCGATTTTGAGTTAAGCAGGATCCTGGCCGATTCGCCTGCGCTTGCACCAAGGATAACTGTTTTGGCGTTAACCTGGTATTCCTGCAAATCTTCTTTATTAATGTATGATACACCAACAGCCAGGCCTTCGGCGTTGGTAATCACTTCGCGCACCATAGCATTGGTAATAACTTTTAAGTTACCGGTTTTAATAGCCGGGATTACCAAACATGACGATGCCGAGAAGTCACCATAAACTTTACAGCTGCGACCGCACTGCCCGCAGAAGAAACAAGCGCCACGGTCTTTATTACCCGGTAAAGCTTCTGTTAATACCGAACCACGGCCCGGGATAATTTTAACGCCAGCTTTTTGAGCTCCTTTTACTATATAAAGCTCATTAAGTCTTGGTTTTGGCGGAGGTAAGAAGATGCCATCCGGCTCATTCTCCAAACCTTCTTTGGTTCCGTAAACACCTATCATACGGTCAACCTTATCATAGTATGGCTTAACATCATCATAGGTGATTGGCCAGTCGTCGGTAAGGCCGTCTTTGGCCTGGAAATCACGCGGGCCCATTCTTAAGGAGATCCGGCCCCAGTGATTGGTACGGCCACCCAGCATCCGCGAGCGGAACCAGAAAAACTCGGTTTTATCTTTGGTAGTGTAAGGTTCGCCGTCGATTTCCCAGCCGCCATAGGCCGCGTCAAAATCGCCGAAAGGACGGGTAGTACCGGCGCCGCGGCGTGGCGATTCCCACGGCCATTTCAACTGTTGTGAATCTTTAGCAGGGTCAAAGTAAGCACCGGCTTCAAGCATTAAAACTTTTATGCCGGCGTTGGCTAATACGTAACCGGCCATACCTCCGCCGGCACCCGAACCAACAATCACCACATCATAGGTGGCTGATGATTTTTTAATTTGCAGATCGCTCATATTATATTAAAGTATCCTTCTTTCTTATACGAAGAGAAATTACACATGCCAGGAGCATGTTAAAACACAATTTAAGTTATGGTATAAAGATATGAACAGGGCACTATATCCGTACCCTGTTCATAAAAAATATTAAAGCTCTTTCAGTTTAATGTTACGGTAGCTAACCAGGTGACCGTGATCCTGCAAAGCAATGTGGCCTTTAGGATATTGGGCAAAACCTTTCCAGTTTTTAAACTTGCTATCAGCTAATACTTTGTTCCATTCGTCGCTGCCCATTTTTACATCAACAATTTGGGTACCATTAAGCCAGAAAGTAAGCTGACCATCTTTTTTGCGCAATTTTACTTTGTTCCATTCGCCGGCCGGTTTGCATACATCTTTTGAAGGGGCAATCATATCATATAATGAGCCCGCAAGGTGGTTAGCTTTTTTGTTGTCGCTCGCATCTTTGTTATCAAGCACCTGCATTTCCATGCCGGTTAAGTAAGTTGCGTCAAATTGAGGGTCTTCATGCACCCCGAAAATAATACCGCTGTTACCCTCTTTGCTGATATTCCACTCTAAGGTAAGTTCGTAGTTTTCGTACTCGCCATCGGTAACCAGATCGCCATGACCTTCTGCTGCCTGCGGATCGAGTTGCAAAGCACCGTCAACAACCTTCCAGCCCACAACTTCCTTTTTTAAGTAGGTGTGCCAGCCATTGGTGGTTTTCCCATCGAACAGTTTGGTTTGTGCCGATACCGACAGGCAAAAAGCCGGGATGGCCATCAGGCCAAGCATGATTTTTTTCATAAAATTATAGTTGTTTTTATAGTATCAGAACCGCCATTAAAATAGCGTTGGTTGGTTGCGGCGGCTCCTGTTGGTTTCATTGTTTTGCTTTGTACAAGGTATCTGACTTAAAAAGTATAAAACTGTTT
The DNA here is from genome assembly GCF_014643835.1 of Mucilaginibacter rubeus. Taxonomy (GTDB): domain Bacteria; phylum Bacteroidota; class Bacteroidia; order Sphingobacteriales; family Sphingobacteriaceae; genus Mucilaginibacter; species Mucilaginibacter rubeus. The sequence continues at coordinate 371,268 of NZ_BMKD01000005.1, forward strand.
AAGGGCATATTTTGATAAAACGTTTTAATTGCAAATTAAGTGAACATTTTTTTAGGTCGGGTTAAATATATCGGCTTTTTTTTAATGCTAAAACGATTATCGCAAAAATAAAGTATAAGCCTGCGAAAACCGAGGTAAAAGCTTGGTTACAATGGATAATTTATGGTAGATGGATAACACAGAAAGGGTACCTGATTGTAACAAATGAGGTGTCCCAATTTTTTGATTCCCCACAAAAAAGTGAAAAACCGACGGCCGGTATTTTTTAAAAAACAGTAATGTTCCATTTTTTGAGAGTGAAACAGCGAAACGCCTTTTTTATGAAACACATTGATAATCAGCCACCTAAAAAACAAAGCGAAACAACATTAAACAATTGATTATCAATAAGTAAAACCTAAAGGAATAATCAAAGGTGTTTCAAATGCAGAACAGGAGGCAGCGAATATTTCAGCGATTTTTTATCCGTTTTTTAAGTTTTTCCATATCAGCGGATTGAGCAATGCTAAGCACTGACAAAATAGCGCCACCATATTTTCAGATTGATATGTGTTGTTTTGCCCAAAGGGCAAAATAAGTCTGCGTTGAGCAAAACACGATTGATAATCTTCGTTGATCAAGAAGTCACGGGTACCCGGCCTGCAAGCCAGCGCCATGTACTTGTGCCGGTTCGCGAAAAAAAAATCGCGGTTAGAAATTTTCACACGAATTATTTTTCTCACTTAACACAATTAATCGAATTACACGAATTTCAAATTTATGCAAGTAAAAAATTCGTGTAATTCGATTAATTTGAAAAAATTAGTGTAAAAATTTCTTATTCGTTCGCCTCCCGACAGCATATATTTTTTAATGCAATTTTTCTGTGGCACACCCGCGCCGATTTGATAAATCTACCACAAAACAGCCAACAAGTGCCCATAATTTCCGGTTAATGTCACAAGATGCCGATTACCGATACATTTACTTAATGCTGACATATGCCCAATTGCAAAAAAACTTATAATAGGTAATATTGCGCCGTTGTGGTTAACCTTATCTTAACGCATAAGATTATCCATAAATAACTATAACCCAAGCATTATCGGTAATTAACACTTACTACATTGATCAATTTTTATTTTATAAAACCTGGTTTCAAGAAATCTGGTTTAACGTTTGCATTAAAAGCAATTTGCATACTTTTTATTTTTATTACTGTTGACAATTTAACAGCGGCCGCGAATACCCGCACAGCTACTCCGACCGATTCGCTGGCCGATAGCGCACTAATGAAAAAGCGCCTCATCAACCAGGCTTTCGATCACATTTATGAGCAAAACCTGCGGGTATCAGAAGGAGGAAACGATTACTTTAACAAAATAAAAACCCAGCTCACTGCCGATCTGGCGCCGAACTTTGTTTTATTCAGCACGCCAAAGTCGCGTTTCTTTTTTGTGTTTACCCCACGGGTGAAGATCCGCCTGCTGGCATCACACGGGGCACCGGTAAAATCGCCGAGTTTTATGCCGGGCGGTACGGTGTATTTCAGGGTGAACGAGGACACTTACAATCCAAAGTTCTTTTCGTTCGGTTACTCACATCATTCCAACGGCGTACGCGGACCATCACTTAATCCCGACGGCAGCTTTAACCGCGATAGCGGCAAGTTCACCACCAACTTTTATACTTTAACTTATTACAGCGGCAAACGCTTTGATAAAAAAGACCTGATCATCAACCGCTATGACAACCTGGGTTTAGAGGTCCACGCCGGTTTGTTTAACCTTGGCTTGTCCGAAGGCTTGAAAGATCATTATGGCTTTATCCGCATTAATGGTAGTCGTATGTACAACTTCGCCAAAGCCTATACCGACCCTATTGACAAGAACAAAAAAGTATACCAAAACTGGCAGCGCATCCGGTTCGACTTTACCTATATTGTCGATAAGTACGATAATTACTCAACTTTTGATTTTAAGAAGCGTTTAAACGTCAGCCTGAAATACTATTACCAGTTTCCGTTTATGCCTGATGCTGCCCTTATGGTTGGCGGAGGTTACCGCGGGCAGGATGATTATAACCAGTTTTTCGAAGACAGCTACGGTTATGTTACCATTGGCTTTGCAACAAGCCTGAGTTTTCATACACATAAGTAAAAAAACTACGCCGGCGCTCGGCTCCAGCCGGGTGGCAACTATTTCCAGGCCTCTGGCCTGTATAACGGGGCTTCGGCGGCCAGAGGCCGTTTGATAGTCAACACCCGGCAAGAGCCGGGCGTTAGCAAAGGGGAAAAGAGAAGCGGTTTCGCAGGCGAAACCGCTTCTCTTTTTTTATCGCTGCCGCAAGCCTCCCGGCTTGTGGCCCGCATGCTTAGTAACAGACACGACAATCCATCGCATAACCCTCTTTTTTGTACATTTGCCGCATGGCATCCATTAAACCATCCGTACCCAAGGGCACCCGCGATTTTTCACCTGCCGAAATGGTGAAACGCAATTATATTTTCGATACTATTAAATCCGTTTTCCGCAAATATGGCTATCAGCAGATAGAAACACCCACCATGGAAAACTCATCAACCTTAATGGGGAAATATGGCGAAGAAGGGGATAGACTGATATTTAAAGTATTAGACAGCGGAGAATATCTTGAAAAAACATTAACATATAAAAAGCTATTAGATCTTTCAGGTCAAACACTCCATCAAAGACAACTTCAGGACAAAGTTCTTGCATCGATGGATTCAAAAACAAATTCGGATACGCTTAATTCAACAATATTAGCAGCGCAAGGAAAGCAAAGTGAGATTGAAAGCCAACTGATTTATTTTATAAATGAGTCCTTAACGTCAAAGAGAATAACTTCAGAAATCTCCGAAAAAGCCCTACGCTATGACCTTACCGTGCCTTTTGCCCGTTACGTAGTTCAACACCAAAACGAGATCACTTTTCCATTCAAACGTTTCCAGGTGCAGCCGGTTTGGCGTGCCGACAGGCCCCAACGTGGCCGTTACCGTGAGTTTTACCAATGCGATGCGGATGTGGTAGGCTCTGATTCACTACTGAACGAAGCCGAGTTTATTATGATCTATGACGAGGCTTTAACCCAACTTGGCCTTAAAGATTTCAGCATAAAGATCAATAATAGAAAAATACTATCAGGAATTGCACAAGTTATAGACAAATCTGATAACATCATTGATTTAACTGTAGCTATCGACAAGCTGGACAAAATCGGCCTTGATGGCGTGACTAAAGAACTGCTTGAAAAAGGTTTTACCGATGCCGATATCGACAAACTAAAACCTGTTATCCTGTTGGAAGGCAACAACACCGAAAAACTGGCAAGCCTTCGTGAAGCATTAGCCCAATCAGAGATCGGCTTAAAAGGCTGCGACGAAATAGAAACCGTTTTCGGCTATATAGAACGTTGCCCGCTTCAAACCGCAAAGCTTGAATTGGATATTACCCTTGCCCGCGGCTTAAACTATTATACCGGTGCTATCTTCGAGGTGAAAACCAACGAAGTAAATATGGGCAGCATCGGCGGCGGCGGACGTTATGATGACCTTACCGGCATGTTTGGCTTAAAAGGCCTTACCGGTGCAGGGATCTCCTTCGGGGCCGACAGGATCTATGACGTACTGGAAGAGCTAAACCTGTTCCCGGCCGGCAGTAATCAAACCACGCAGGTACTTATATGCAATTTCGATAAAGCTGGCGAACTTTATAGCTTACCTCTATTACAGCAGCTTCGCCGCAACAATATCAACACGGAACTGTACCCGGCAGGCGCGAAAATTAAAAAGCAGATGGAGTACGCTAACAATAAGAACATCCCTTATGTGGTGGTTATTGGCGGCGATGAAATGCAAACCGGGCTATTGACATTTAAAGACATGGCAAGCGGTGTTCAGGAGAAATTGACGGCGGATGAGATCGTAGCAAAACTGAACCGGGATTAAACGGATTTTTTGGATTGACGGGATTTGATTTTGTACGCGTCTTATTTTCATTTCCTTTTTTGGTTTAGAGCAAATGACAAAGCCGGGGAAGACTTACGAAGTTTTGAAAACTTCGTAAGTCTGGATTCTACAACATCTCATGGCGCCAATCGAAGGGTCGCGCAGAGGCCAGCCTACCATGCCTCGACGAGCTCAGCATAATACCCGTTTTTTACCATAATGTTTCCTATCCCTTTTTCTCTCCCTCATCCTTTTTCAAATGCCCTTCAAGCTGCGGGTTTTGAGGTGGAAGAGTTTTTACGCGGTGTTCAACCTCGGTTTGTTGAACGTGAACGGCGTAATCTGCCGGCTCTATATGGCTCCCGCTGGCTTCGGCAAATACCTGGGTAAACTCGGCACCAATGTACAATATGGCCGATGTATAATAGATCCAAACCAATATCACAATAATAGAACCCGCCGCGCCATAGGCCGACCCTTGTGCTGTATATTGAATATAAAGGCTGATGAGATACTGACCTATCATAAACAGGATAGCTGTAAATACCGCGCCGCTGCGCACATCGCGCCATTTGATTTTAACATCGGGCAAAAACTTGAATATGATGCCAAACAAGGTAGTGATCACCACCAGGGTAATACCCAGGTTTAGCACCTGGACAAATACTTTCGTAAAAGAATCGATACCGGGAAAAAAATGCTGGATCTGATCCTTCAGGGCACTTATGATCAGGTTGATAATAAGCGATGCCAACAATAGGAAGCCCAGGCTGATGATGAGCGAAAAGGACACAAACCGGTTTTTTAGCAATTGCATCCAGCCACTTTTAGGTTTGGCTTTAACCCTCCAGATAATATTAAGCGAATCCTGGATCTCGATAAAAATACTGCTTGCACCCAATAAAAGCGTAACCACGCCAATAACAACCGCTATGCCCGATTTCCCGGATAGCGCAAGGTGCTTTAACGCATCCTGAATTTGTGCTGCCGGCGTTTTGCCAACATAACGAACAATTTCGGGGTACAACCGCTCGGTTGCGGCATCCTGTCCAAAAACCAGGCCGGCTACAGATATTACAATGATTAGTAATGGAGCAATTGAAAAAACAGTGTAATAAGCCAGCGAGGCGCTTAATTTTAAGCCATTATCTTTTGAAAAGCCCGTGAACGATGCCAGCAGCACTTTCCATAATTGTTTAAAGTATGCTTTGCTTAAAAACTTCATGCCTGTGTTTTTGTAGATTAACCCTGCTTATGTACGGTTAAGCAATATTAATGCCTTTTGTATGGTTTTGTAATAAAAGTTGTAAGTTTTGAAACAGGGCTGCCTAACGTATTATAAGGACTGAACGGGAATATCCAGCAACTCATACCCGGCCCAGCCTATAAAATCATAATGCCACCATTCGGTTGAGAGCACTTTAAAGCCGTATTTGGCCATTACTGTTTTCAGCAGCTCGCGGTTGGCAATTTGCTGCGGCGGTAAATCCATATAGTTTGCCCCGGCCTTACGGCTAAAGCTATCAAAGCCGGTTGGCATATCCAGTTCTTTGCCGGTTTTAAGATTGATAAGGGAAAGGTCAATAGCGCAGCCACGGTTATGCTTCGAGCCTTTGCGCGGATCGGCTACAAAATTGGTATCGGGGGCCATTTCATAAAAATTAACGGTAACCGAATATGGCCGATAGGCATCATAAATTTTAATACCGAGTCCCTGCATTTTTAATTCGGCTTCAACCTGCTGAAGCGCTTTTACAACCGAGAGCCTTGCATAAGCTTTGGCCCTTGTATACATGCGGCGGTGCATGAAATTGTTGGTTGTAGCATACCGCAGATCTAAGATAATTTCGGGGATATATTTCTTTATTTCCACCAGTTGTTTATCCGGGTTTGCTTTAACCTGTAGTTTATAGCGGGCAATACCATAAATTTTTGCACTGTCGATATATTTATAGTGCTGCGCATTAACGCGCAAAGCACACGCGACAAATATCAGCAATATCAAATACCGGCGATTCATATTACCCGTTTACCTGTGCGATACGATCAGCAAATCGAGGTCTTTGCAGGGGATCGAGAAACGCTCGCCAATGTGTTTATTGGTAAGCTGGCCCTGGTAAATATAAACCGCGTTACGCACCCCCGATTTTTGCCAGATGAGGTTTTTGATGCCGCCCATATCACCAATATCAAGCAGTATCGGTGCAAAAATATTGGTGAGCGCATAGGTAGCGGTACGGGCTACACGCGATGCGATGTTAGGCACACAATAATGAATTACATCATATTTGCGAAAAACGGGGTGGGTATGATTGGTAACTTCGGATGTTTCAAAACAGCCGCCCTGGTCAATACTTACATCAATGATCACCGAGTCGCGTTTCATGCGGCTAACGGTAGCTTCAGAGATAATGCAGGGGCTGCGGCCATCTTCGGCACGGAGCGCACCTATGGCCACATCGCAGGTGGTTATAGCTTTTTCCAATACAATAGGTTGCACCACCGATGTGAAAACGCGGTTGCCGATATTGTTTTGCAGGCGGCGGAGCTTGTATATCGACGGATCGAACACCTTAACCTCGGCACCCAATGATATGGCGGTGCGTGCCGCGTATTCGCCCACGGTTCCGGCACCAAGAATCACGATTTCGGTTGGCGGAACACCGGTTATACCGCCCAGCATCAGGCCTTTGCCTTCAAAAACATTGCTTAAATATTCGGCTGCTATAAGTATGGAAGTAGCGCCCACAATTTCGCTCATAGCCCTCACCACCGTAAGGGTATTGCCCTCATCGCGCAAATGCTCAAAACTTAGCGCGGTGATCTTTTTGGCCATCAGCGCCTGAATGCTTTCGGCCTTGAGCGTAGCGATTTGCAGGGTAGAGATCAGGAGCTGCCCGGGTTTCATCAGCTCAATTTCATGCGTAGTAGGAGGGGCTATTTTGATAATGATATCGGCCTCGTAAACCTTTTTGGTATCATATACTATCTGGGCGCCCTGCTCACTGTAATCTTTATCCGAAAAATTGGCGGCCTGCCCGGCATTACTCTCCAGCATCACCTCGTGGCCGTTATTAACCAGCAAGGCTACCGACAGCGGGGTCAACGGCACACGGTTTTCCTGGAAGGAAACCTCTTTGGGAATGCCGATGTATAGCTTGTTTTTTTTGCTTTTTACCTCCAGCAACGACTCCTGGGGCTGCAACATTGCTTGCTTGGCAATATCCGAAAACCCGCTATATATCCCTGAACTCATGATGTGTTTTTTTTAAGGCTGTTGAAGATAAGAAAAAACGATGTATGATAAAACTAAATATTTTCCATGCTGATGCTGCGCGAGGTGCTGTCCAAAACCCGGATCCGGATGTTGGTGTAACGGTTCGGGAGCAGGTCGGGAATTTTTTCGGGCCACTCAATAAAGCAGTAGGCATCGCTGTAAAAATATTCCTCATAGCCCATATCCAATGCTTCTGTTTGATTTTTAAGGCGATAGAAATCAAAATGAAAGATCCTGCTGTCGCGCCCGGTGTATTCGTTTACAATTGAAAACGTCGGACTGGTTGCCTGTTCTGTTACGCCAAGTTCTTCGCATAAAGCTTTGATGAGCGTTGTTTTGCCCGCCCCCATTTCGCCATAAAAAAGAAAAATTTTATTCCCTGCCGAGTTGGCCAGGATAGCTTCGGCAGCTTGCGGTAATTGAGATGTTGAATTTACAGATAGTTGCACGTGTAATAATGTTGTTCTATACCATGTCATTTTGCGAGCGCAGCGTGTCAACCGCATGCTATACAGGGCCGCTTTGCTTCCATGTAATTGCTTTATTTTATAATGACGAGATCGTAAATTATTGTTTATTAAATATATTTTTTGATCGATAGTAATATGGGCGTTGCCTGCGGCCCGTGCTATCCGCTCATACTGCACAGGCCTTAATCACAAGGCCGGTATCCGCTCCTATCACTAACGCGCCCCCGCACCTGATCGCTAAAATCCATTTTATACGCCATCACGGTTTTTTAGTAACCCGCCCAGTGGTTACCCGCCATGGCACCCTTTTAGTTGTTCAAAAATACTCAAAATCCCTAAATTATAAATTAGCCATCAGGGCTTTAAAAAAAGCCTCCTTAACCTCTATATGTGGGATATGCCCGCAATTATCAAACTCGATGAGCTTGCAGCCGGGGATTTTTCGGGCCGTTTCGGGCCCTAATATTTTATACTGCCCATGTTTGGCTTTTTCTTCGTCGTTAAGCAGGCCTTTACCTACTATGGTTTTATCCTCTTTGCCTGTAAACAACACGGCAGGCACTTTAATGAGCCCAAATTCGTAACAAACCGGCTGCTCATAAATCATTTCAAAAGTGAGCGCGGCTACTTTGGCATAACGGGGAAAATCGGCGCTTTTACTTACGCCGGCACCAATCGCAACCAAATAATCGTATTCGGGTTTCCAGGTGGTGAAATAAGATGTTTGATAATACTTCTTAACACTTTCGTAGCTGGTTTTCAATTCGGTTTTGTAATCGTCTTCGGCACTTGCATACGGAACAAATGTGCGGTAATCTTCCAGGCCGATCGGATCTTCAAGCAGCAATTTTTCAACCCTGCCGGGATACATGAGCGTAAACCGGGTGGCCAGCATCCCGCCCATGGAGTGGCCCATTAAAGTAACCTTTTGAACCCCTAAGCTATCCAGCAGGTTTTTGTTAAACCTTGCCAGTTGATGAAAGCTATAATGGATGATTGCTTTTGATGATTTGCCAAAGCCGATCTGGTCCGGCACAATCACCCGGTAGCCTTTGCTACTGAGCACGCGGATTACATCTGCCCAATAATAGCCGCCAAAGTTTTTGCCGTGAAAAAGCATTATTGTTTTGCCGTTGGGAGCAGCTGGTTTTACATCCATATAGGCCATGCGCAGATCCTGCCCTTCAACTTTTATGGGCATAAAGTTTACCGGGTAGGGGTATTTTACATTTTCGAGTGTAATAGAAAGCGTATCGGTTTGGGCATTTGCCGCGATGATCGTGGATATCAGGAGTAAAAGCATTAGTATTTTACGCATACAGAAAAATACAGAAGACAGAAGTAAATGTTTGCCCCCGGCCTGCCAAAGGGCGAGTTTGACCTGGTGATGACCAGGAAGGCGCAAGCAATCCCTGAACGGGCAGCCGCACATACGTGCGCCAGTCGGGCGAGGGGCAGGAAAATAAAAAAGTCCTGCCGGATGGCAGGACTTTTTATCTGAGGCATCATTAATGATTAATTGATGGACAATGGCAAATAAATACCGAAGGTAATATTGCGCCCCATGTTATAAATACCAAATTCCGGATCTTCCGAACTTATCCGGCCGGGTTTGAGACGGCTAAGCGCGTCATAGTATTTGATGTTGGCCAGGTTATTACCCGATACATACAGTTTAACTGGTTGTTTGCCAAAGTTAACCGTTGTGCCCAGGCCTGCATTTAACAGCGTGTAGCCCTTGGTGCCGGTTTCAAAAGCGGAATCATAACGGTACTGGTTAAAGAAGTTATCAATACCTACCGAAATGTATGATTGTTTCAAACCTTTAATAGTTGGCTCAAAACGCAGCGTGTTTTTCAGCGTACCGGCGGGGATGAACGCCAGCGGCCTGTCGAGCGTATTATTACGGGCATAAGTGTAGCCAAAGGTATTTTCAAAATGGATGAAGCTTACGGGGTGCAGGGTAAAGTTACCTTCAACACCATACAGGTTAGCATTAACCTGGTTGTAACGGTACACATCAAACTGGCTCAGACTGCCGCTTTCGTTTTCGGCCTGTGCTACATCCCCCTGTTTGTGCGATGCATAAATATAGTTGTGGATGTAGTTTTCATAGATCCCCAAACTGGCACTTACAATTTTGTCGTCGTATTGCAGGGTAGCGTCAACCTGGTAACTTCTTTCGGGCGCCAGGTTAGGGTTGCCTATTTCATAACGGAAAGTACCTTCATGTACACCGTTGGAGCCAAGTTCGGCCGGGTTTGGCGCACGGAAAGCCGAGCCGGCGTTGGCCTTGAAATTCAAATTGTCATTAAACTCATGCGTATAACCCAACGCTCCGCTTATGTTCGAAAATTTGTTGGTAAAGGGGGTAAATTTGGTTTCGCCATCCTCAACCAGGCCTTTGCCCTTGTTTTTACGATAATCATACCTGATACCGGCATTAAAGGTGTTTTTATCCCAGGTTTTTTTGATGTATGCGAAAGCGCCCACGCCATAAGTATCATAAGCAGGGATCAAAAACTCCGAGCCTTTGTTTAAACTATGGCCGATGTCCGAACTCGCGCCAAAAACAGGCTGCCATCCATTTGTTTCGGTAACATAATATTTTACATCGCCCGAGTACGTATTCAGATCAAAGAACAGGGAAGGATCCGGTCCGTCGAGCTCGCGGCGTTGGTTTTTCTGGTAGCCGAGGTTCACTTTCAGGTTGCCCCCTTCGGTAATGAAGTTGTTATCCCAGTTTATTTTATAATGGCGGATATCCTGTTTAGGGTATTCAAGCGTACGGCTTTTATATTCATCCTGCGTAAATGGTGTGCCATCGTCATGCAAAAAGTTGAGGCCATTAGCAGGCTCCGGATCGTAAAAACCGATATTGTTTTTAAAGTAGCTAAGGTTGATGTGCGAGTAACCCCATGATTTGTTAAGACCGATCATACCGCTCAGATCGGTTTCATTAAAACCGGAGTTAGGGAAATAGTAATCGGGCGTTTTAAAGGAGTAGGCATTTTTGTAGCTGCCGCGGGCACGCCATACCAGTCCGTTTTCGTTACCGGTAAGCATCAGTGAAGTTCCGGTTAGGCCGTTATTGGTGGAGTAGTTAGTTAAAAACTCACCTTTGATCTGCCCGTCGGGCGGGGTAAGTGGTTCAAGCAGGTTAATAACACCGCCCAGCGCGTCTGATCCGTATAGCAGTGAAGCCGCCCCGCGAAGCACCTCTACTCTGTCCGAGCTGTATTGATCAATCTCGATACCATGCTCATCGCCCCATTGCTGGCCTTGTTGTTTAACCCCGTCGCTCAAAGTAACTACACGATTATAGCTTAAGCCACGGATAACCGGTTTGGAAATAGAGGGACCGGTAGTGATCTGCGACATGCCCGGCACCTGGTGTGCAAGCGCATCGATGAGGTTGGTTGACTGTCTTAACAAGCCATCGCGCCCCACAGCCGATACTGACGTGCTGTTTTGTTTATTATTAGCGCTGATAGCTGTGCCGGTAATAACCACTTCGTGGGTTTCGATAATGCTCGACTGCAATTCAAAAACCAGCGGAGTACCGGCTGAAAGATCAACTATTTTGGTAAGGGATTTATAACCCACATATTCTATCGAGAACAGGAACCTGCCCCTGTTGGGTAATGATTTAAAGGAAAACTCGCCATTAGGATCGGTGATGGCAGATATCTTTAATTCGGGGATAGTGATCACAGCACCTGGTAAGGTTTGTTTTGATTGCGCGTCGACCACACGGCCTTTAACAATAATAACATCTGCAAATGCAGAAACCTGCACCAACAGCAATATAATGAAGCTTATAAGCTTTAATTTCATGATAAAAGATTAAGAAAATCAATAAATACCGTTATAATCAACGGCTATGTTTTGAAGAAAGCGTAAGGTAACCTTAAGCAATAACCGGAGGGGCGCGGCCGGCGGCAAGGATAAGCGCAAGGCTTACAAAATTGTAATCGCCGGGTTTAAAAAAATGATCAGAAGTTACAAGAGGGATAAAAAATGAACTGTTGCTAACGGCCACAGCATCGGTATGGTGCATGGCATCGCACAGCAAACATTTTTCTTTAACAGTTTGCTGACCAACGTCCATATGGCTGTGTTTGGTAATTCCCTTGATCAGGGCGTGCTGGTGCGAATAAACCATATATTGCCCGGCCGCAAAGCAAACAAGCAGCAGCCACGCAAATACAATATGTAAGCGTTTTTTTTTCACAGTCAACATCCCTTTAACGGAATACGGCAAAAATAAGTATTAAAACGAGAATATTAATGCAACATTGTAACAATAATGATAGCCTGGTCATTGTTTCATTTGGTCATTAAGTCATTTTTTGCTCATCTGTTGTCAACCAGTGTGTATGTTATGCGATTAACCAATGACCTAATGACGCAATGACCCAATGAATAATCTATCTTTGCCAAATATGACACCTGCCGAGATCAATAAAAAATGGGATGCGCTTCAGCAGCGGATAGCTGAGGATTTTGATAACGAAAAGCCCGATATAAAGGTGATGCTTTTTTTGATCGGGGTACAGGAGCTGGGCCAGGGGCCGCGTAAGTTCAGCAAGCGCCAAAAAGAAGAGCTGATGCATATCGCCACCTGCCGCTTAATGAGTATGATGGGCTTTTACGAGCTGGAAGGCCTTGACCAGGATGGCTGGCCACACTGGAAACGCGTAAAAGTAATCCCGAACTATACCCTGCTTGAACAGGAAATGATGATGAAATCGCTCATTGTAAATTACTTTGAGGAGATGGAGGGGGCTGAGTAGTGAGTGTGCGTTGAATAAGGCCTTGTGCGATTCCCCTCTTGAGAGGGGTGTAGGGGTGTGTTTCTTCAATGCGATAAGGAACGCGGGTTAACACACCCCTGCCAGGCACAAATCCAACACGTCCCCTCTCAAGAGGGGAATTAAAAAATCAAAATAATCAACGGTCTATGAAGAAACTTTTTACCCTAAGCATTCTTTTATTAACCCTTACTGCCGCTTTTGCCGGACCGCCTAAAAACCAATATGTGCGGATCCATACGGCATATGGCGATTGCATCATTCGCCTGTATAATGAAACACCATTGCATCGCGATAACTTTATCAAGCTAACCAAAAAGGGATTTTATAATGGTACGCTGTTTCACCGCGTGATCCAGAATTTCATGATCCAGGGCGGCGATCCGGATTCAAAAGACCCGGTAAAAGCAAAACTTGGCGCGGAACTGGGCAATGGCGATGTGGGTTATACCATCCCTGCCGAGTTTCGCGACAGCTTGTTTCATAAACGCGGCGTACTTGCTGCCGCACGGGATGATAACCCTAAAAAAGAATCAAGCGGCTGCCAGTTTTATATTGTGGAAGGCAAACGCTTTACCGACGGCAAACTGGATACGCTGGAAAATACCCGCCTTAAAGGCCGCAAGATCCCGACATGGCAGCGCGAATGGTATAAATCGGTCGGCGGTTCGCCTCACCTTGATCAAAACTATACCGTTTTTGGCGAGGTTGTTACGGGGATTGATATGGTTGACCGCATTGCTGCAGTTAAAAAAGATGGGAATGATCGTCCCAACACCGATGCGCCGATGACTGTTGAGCTGCTAAGCAAAAAAGAATGCAAGCAGTTGGATAAGATATTGTTTCCGGATAAAAAATAAACCGGCTGCCGCGAGTTTAGCGATAGCGTAACCCGTGGTTGGCATAATGTAAGCTTTCAGCTTACACAAATTCAGCTGAAAGCTGAAACAATGGTACACCACGGGGTGAAACCCCGCGGCAGATAGTTTAAACTTTAAAAAGAAAATTCCCCCTTTAGGGGGTTAGGGGGCATGAAAATACTTACATATAACGTTAACGGCATCCGTTCGGCAATTAATAAAGGCTGGCTGGCCTGGCTGCAGGCTACCGATGCTGATGTTGTTTGTTTGCAGGAAATTAAAGCAACACCCGATGTATTGACCGATTTGGGTTTGGTTGACCAGATGGGTTACCAGCACTACTGGTTCCCGGCAGAAAAGAAGGGCTATAGCGGCACAGCCATTTTTACTAAAATTTTGCCCAACCATATTGAATACGGCTGCGGTATTCCTGATTTTGACCGTGAGGGGCGCTGCATCCGGGTTGACTTTGATGAGGTTTCGGTGATGAGCGTTTATTTCCCATCGGGCTCAAGCGGTGATGACCGGCAGGTTTTTAAATACCGTTTTTTAGATGAGTTTGGCAAGTACCTTACCCTGCTTAAAGTGGAGCACCCTAACCTGGTGGTTTGCGGCGACTATAACATTTGTCACCGCCCTATTGATATTCACAACCCAAAATCAAACGCCAACTCATCGGGCTTTTTGCCGGAGGAACGCGAATGGATGGAGAACTTTATTGAAGGCGGATTTATAGATACCTTCCGCCACGTAAACAAAGAACCGCATAATTATACCTGGTGGAGCTTCCGCGCCGGATCACGCGGTAAAAACTTAGGCTGGCGTATTGATTATGCCATGGCCAGTACCCCGCTTGAAGATAAGATCCGCCGCGCGGCTATATTGCCCGAGGCAAAGCACTCTGACCATTGCCCGGTGTTGCTGGAATTGGAGTTTTAACCCCTCTAAATCTCCCCTGAAGGGGAGACTTTTAAGAAAGTTTTTTAGCCCTCTCCTTTGGAGAGGGGTGGGTGAGGTCTTTACTTTGGCCCGTAAGTAACCACCGGCACTATCATTTCTTCTAACGAGATCCCTCCATGCTGGAAAGTTTCATTATAGAAATTCACAAAGTGGTTGTAGTTGTTCGGGTACACGAAATAGCTATCTTCCTTGGCAAAAACAAAGCTTGAGCTGATGTGCAGTCTCGGCAGCATGGCATCATGCGGATTACGGATATGAAAAACCTCCTTAGCATTATAGTTCAGGTTTTTGCCTTGTTTATAACGCAGGTTAGTGTTAGTGTTCCTGTCGCCGACAATTTTGCTTGGATTTTTTACGCGGATGGTACCATGATCGGTAGTAATGATAACACGAACCTGTTTTTGTGCGAGATATTTCAGCAGGTCGAACAACGGGGAGTGCTCAAACCACGACAGGGTTAATGAACGGTAAGCAGCATCATCACTTGCCAGCTCGCGGATCATCTGCATATCGGTACGGGCATGTGACAGCATATCCACAAAGTTATACACCACTACGTTAAGTTCGTTGTTCATAAGGTTGTTCACCGACTCGTTCAGCGCCCTGCCTTCATCAATATTGAGGATCTTATGGTAGGAGTGTTTGCAGTCTTTTCGCAACACGCGCTTCAGGTGATCGGCTAAAAAGTCTGCTTCGTACAAGTTCTTGCCGCCTTCGTCCTCGTCGTTTTGCCACATAGATGGATAGCGGCGTTCCATATCCAAAGGCATCAGGCCCGAAAAAATGGAGTTACGGGCATATTGCGTAGCTGTTGGCAGGATACTATAATAAGTGTCCTCTTCCTCCAGCCTGAAATATTCGGAAATAATAGGGTTAATGATCTTAAACTGATCATAACGCAGGTTATCTATCAAAATAAAAAACAGCGGGCCTTTGCCATCCAGCTTTGGGAATACCTTCTTTTTAAATAACTGGGGCGATGAAGTTGGTGCCAAATCCGGGTTTTTGATCCAGTTAAGGTAATTGCGCTCCACAAACTTGCAAAACTGCATGTTTGCTTCGGCTTTTTGCAGTGTCAGGATCTCGTGCATGCCTGCATCTTCCAGCTTTTCCAGCTCAAGCTCCCAGTAGATCAGCTTCTTGTAAACATCAACCCATTCCTGGTGGCTCAGGTTTTCGTTAAGCGTCATGCCGAGTGTACGGAAATCCATCTGGTAGGCCATGGTGGTTTTTTCGGTAACGAGGCGTTTGTTTTCGGTCAGTTTTTTTATAGTAAGCAGGATTTGCTTAGGGTGTACCGGCTTAATCAGGTAGTCGTCTATCTTTGAGCCGATGGCATCTTCCATCAGGTACTCTTCCTCATTTTTGGTGATCAGTACAATGGGTACATCGTTGTTAATGTTCTTGATCTGCTGAAGCGTTTCCAGGCCGGTAAGGCCGGGCATGTTTTCGTCAAGGAAAACCAGGTCGAAATAATTGTTCTTAAAAGAGTCGACGGCGTCATAGCCATTGGTAACCGTGGTTACTTTGTAGCCCTTTTCGCCCAGGAAAAGTATATGTGGTCTTAACAGGTCAATTTCGTCATCGGCCCATAAAATGGTAGTGTCTTGCATAGTATATGTATATTAAATAGTCGTCTGAATCAGAATTTTCAGAATTTGAAAATTAGCAGAATGATCCGGTATAAGGTTAAATGCTTTTCAAATATCAATTTTTTACCATTAAATTCTGTGAATCCTAAAATTCTATGAATTCTGATTCAGACAGTAAACCCCAAATAGATGCTTTTGTTGTTACACAGTAAAGGTATTAACAAAATTTAACAAACCTGTCGCGCTTATTTTACCTTTGTTTTACATTTTTGCAATTATTAGAAGCGGCATTGAATAAAAAGAAAATAATTAACGACCCGGTTTACGGTTTTATCAGTATCCCAACCGAACTGATCTTTGACCTTATATCCCATCCATACTTTCAGCGGCTGCGTTATATTAAACAGCTGGGCATGACCCACCTGGTATATCCCGGAGCATTGCACACCCGTTTTCATCACGCTTTGGGCGCCATGTACCTGATGGATACAGCGCTTGAAACCCTCCGAAACAAGGGCCATCAAATTTCTGCCGAAGAGGAGGAGGCGGTTACCATTGCCATATTATTGCATGATATTGGTCACGGGCCATTTTCGCACGCTTTGGAAAACACCATTATCGACGGGATAGCACACGAGGATATTTCATCAATGCTGATGAATAAGCTTAATGCCCGGTTTGAGGGCAAGCTTACCATGGCTATCAATATTTTTAATGATACCTATCCGCGTAAGTTCCTGCACCAGTTGGTATCCAGCCAACTGGATATGGACAGGCTGGATTACCTTAACCGCGACAGTTTCTTTACCGGTGTATCCGAAGGGGTGATCAGTTCAGAACGGATCATTAAGATGCTCAATGTTAAGGATGACCATGTAGTTGTTGACGAAAAGGGAATCTACTCGATAGAAAAATTTTTGATTGCCCGCCGCCTTATGTACTGGCAGGTTTATCTGCATAAAACAGTAATAGCAGGCGAGGAGGTATTAACCAAGATCTTCAGGCGCGGCCGTGAACTGATTTCGCAGGGTAAGGAATTGTTTGCCACCCCGGCCCTGCTGCATTTTTTAAAGAACCGCATCAGCAGGAATGCTTTCATGAACGAGGACCATCACCTGGAAACGTTTGCCTGTTTGGATGATACCGATATTATGGCATCGGTAAAAGTGTGGGCATATCATCCCGACCAGGTACTTTCCCATCTTTGCAAAAACCTGGTGCAGCGTAACCTTTTCAGGGTTGATATTACCAACGAATGCCCCGATGAAGCTTTTGTTGAAAGCCTCCGCCAAAAGGCGATGGAAAAGTATGGCGTTAGTTATGAAGATGCTGCGGCCTACTTTGTGTTTACCACATCTATCCGCAATAATGCTTATAACCAAAACGATGGCAACATCGGGATACTGATGAAGAATGGGGATGTAAAAGATATTGCTGCCGCCAGCGACAATTCAAACCTTGTGGCTTTGGCCAAGACGGTGAAAAAGTATATCCTTTGTTATAACAAGGAGTTGTTGAATTAACAGGCGGTTTTCACTGTAGAGACGCATAATTGCGTCTCCCGCATGCAGGTTACGGCAGTTCGAGATTGGCAAAGCGATCTGTCCTAAAGGAGACGCAATTATGCGTCTCTACATAAAAAGGCATTATGGATAAATGCCGGAAATGTGCGCTGGCCGCGTTAGGAATTGTAGTGTAAAGCCCGCAGCGAGGGTTGGAATTACGGGTTTGGCAAGCGAGGACTTGGAACGGAAAGCCCGGCCGCAGGCAACGCCCCTATTTAAGAGAGCGATAAAACAATGGCGTCGTACTTTGGACTTTAACAAATAGCAAAACGAAACCGATATACACTTGCGACAAATGAAGAAATGGTGAAAAATAAAACGCGTTGACAGTCAAAACTTTTTAACGTGTGTTCATAACTCATTAATAATTTGTTGCTTCAATTTTAACATTTAAATTTGCCCGATGCAATTTACCGCTCATGATATAAGTTTACTGCTCAACGGAACTGTAGAAGGCGATCCTTCGGCAACTGTTAGCCAGCTTGCCAAGATAGAGGAAGCCGGGGCCGGCAGCCTTTCTTTTTTGGCCAACCCCAAGTATGAGCAGTTTCTGTATACTACCAACGCCTCCATTGTTATTGTTAATAATGATCAGCAGTTAACGGAGCCGGTAAAGGCAACCCTGATCAGGGTTGAGAACGCTTACAGCGCGTTCACTGTCCTGCTTGATAAGTACAACACTTTCAGGCTTGATAAAAAAGGAATTGAACAGCCAAGCTTTATCCATCCCACAGCACAGGTAGGGGCGGGCGTTTATATCGGCGCGTTTGCCTATATCGGCCAAAATGTAAGCATCGGCGATAATTGTAAGATCTATCCAAACGTTAATGTTGGCGATAATGTAACCCTTGGCAATAATGTAACGCTGTTTGCGGGGGCCACGGTTTACTTTGATTGCGTTATCGGCAACAACGTGATAGTGCATTCAGGAGCGGTAATAGGCAGTGATGGCTTTGGCTTTGCGCCCAACCCCGACGGCACTTATACCAAAATTGCACAGATTGGTAACGTAATATTGGAAGACGACGTTGAAGTGGGTTCAAATACTACTATCGACAGGGCAACCATGGGTTCGACCATAGTGCGCAAAGGGGCTAAAATTGATAACCTGATCCAGATAGCCCACAATGTGGAAATTGGTGCGCATACTGTAATTGCAGCACAGTCGGGCATTTCAGGCAGTACCAAAATTGGCGAAAGGGTTGTAATTGGCGGCCAGGTTGGTTTTGCCGGTCACCTCAATATTGCTAACGGATCGCAGTTTTCGGCCCAGACGGGGATAAACGGCTCTATAACAGAAGAAGGTAAGGCATGGGGGGGCTCTCCATATATGCCATATAAAGATTACCTTCGTGCCCACGCTAAGCTGCGAAAGCTGCCCGAGCTTGACCGTAAGGTGTACGAGCTTGAAAAATTAATTGAAGAACTACGTAAAGGCAAGGCAAGCGAATAGCCTTAGCCTGTAAATTTAAATATGAACGTTAAACAAAGAACTATTAAAGCGCCGGTTTCGGTATCAGGAACAGGCTTACACACCGGACAAAGCGTTACAATGACCTTTAATCCCGCCCCTGAAAACCACGGTTATAAATTCAGGAGGATTGATATTCCCGGTGCGCCAATTATTGATGCCGATGTTGATAACGTGAGTGATACCTCACGCGGAACATCTATAAGCCAGAACGGCGCTACAGTAAATACTGTTGAGCACGTGCTGGCCGCTTTGGTTGGGCTTGAAGTTGATAACCTGCTGATTGATCTTGATGGCCCCGAAACTCCCATTATGGACGGCAGCTCGATACAGTTTGTTGACGTAATAACCGAAATCGGGCTGGTTGAACAGGATGCCGACCGCGAATACTATCATATTCCCTATAACATTCACTACTCTGAACCTGAGCGTAAGGTTGAAATGGTTGCCATGCCTTTGGACGATTACCGTTTTACCTGTATGGTCGATTATAACTCGCAGGTGCTGGGCAGCCAGCATGCCAGTATCTCAACTATTGGCGAGTTTAAAAAAGAAATTGCTTCATGCCGTACCTTCTGCTTTTTGCATGAGCTGGAAATGTTGCTAAAGCATGACCTGATTAAAGGCGGCGACCTGAACAATGCCATCGTGGTTGTTGATAAAGATGTTGACCAGGAAGAACTTGATCACCTGGCCAAGCTGTTTAACCGCAAGGATATCAATGTTGCCCCGCAGGGCATTTTAAATAATATTGAACTTCGCCATCAAAATGAGCCGGCACGCCACAAGCTGTTGGATATGATAGGCGATTTGGCGCTGGTTGGCGTACCGCTTAAAGGGCACATCATGGCCGCAAGACCAGGCCATGCGGCTAACGTTGCCTTTGCTAAAAAGATCAAAGCGCTCATCAAAAAGGAAAAAAGCCGTAAGCAGGTAAAAACTTATGACCTGAACGCCAAGCCGGTTTTTGATACTGTGGAAATTATGGGCATGCTGCCCCACCGCCAGCCATTCCTGATGATCGACAAGATCCTGGAGCTTACTAAAAGCCACGTTGTAGGGTGCAAAAACGTAACCATTAACGAGGAGTTTTTTAAAGGCCATTTCCCCGGCGCGCCAATCTTCCCCGGTGTATTACAAATTGAGGGTATGGTGCAAACAGGTGGCATCCTGGTGTTAAACACGGTTCCCGATCCGCAAAACTACCTTACCCTGTTCCTGAAAATCGAGAACGCCCGCTTTAAAAGCAAAGTAGTTCCCGGCGATACCATTATTTATATTTGCGACCTGATTGCCCCCATCCGCCGCGGCATAGCTACCATGAAGGGTATAGGCATGGTGGGCGACCGTGTTGTTGTTGAGGCCGAACTGATGGCTCAAATTGTAAAAGTAAAAGAATCTGAAGCATGATCCAGCCATTAGCATACATCCATCCACAGGCCAAAATTGCCGATAACGTGGTAATTGAACCATTCGTTACCATCCATAAGGATGTTGAAATTGGCGAAGGTACCTGGATCGGCTCCAACTCCGTAATTATGGATGGCGCCCGCATAGGTAAAAATTGCCGGATCTTCCCCGGCGCGGTTGTATCCGCCCCGCCGCAGGATTTAAAATATAAAGGCGAGCAAAGCACCGTAACCATAGGTGATAACACAACCATTCGTGAGTGTGTTACCCTTAACCGTGGTACCGCCCTTGATAAAAACACCACCACCATTGGCAGCAACTGCCTGCTGATGGCTTATGTACACGTAGCGCATGATTGTGTTATCGGCGATAACGTAATTGTTGCCAACGCCGTGCAATTGGCAGGCCACATTACGGTTTATGATTACGCTTTCATCGGCGGCTCATCTGCCGTGCACCAGTTTGTTGAAATTGGCGCGCATAGCATGATCTCGGGCGGTTCATTGGTACGTAAAGACGTTCCCCCGTTTACCAAGGCTGGTCGCGAACCGCTGTCATATGTAGGTATCAACTCCGTAGGCTTGCGCCGCAGGGGATTTTCAGCTGCTACAATAGCCGAAATCCAGGAGATCTACCGGATCATATTCCTCAAAAAATATAATGTAACCAAAGCGCTTGATATCATCGAGGCCGAGTTTACCCCCAGTGTAGAACGCGATGAGATCATCAACTTCCTCCAAAACTCGCAACGCGGTATCATGAAAGGGTTTGGGAATACTTAAATGGTTGATGGGTTATAGTTCATGGTTCATAGCCGCGCACTTGTCTGATTCTGTATTGCATCAACCATAAGCTACAAATCAGGTTCTCCGGCCATGAACTATGAACCATCAACCATAGGCTACAAATCAGGTTCTTCGGCTATGAACTATGAACCATCAACCATAGGCTACAAATCAGGTTCTTCGGCTATGAACTATGAACCATCAACCATAAGCTACAAATCAGGTTCTTTGGCTATGAACTATGAACCATCAACCATAAGCTCCCTATGATCATCACCCTCAAAAACATCGGCCGCCGCTTTAACCGCGACTGGATTTTCAGGGGAGTGGATTATACCTTTACTTCCGGCGAATCTTATGCTATCCTCGGTCCCAACGGCTCCGGGAAATCAACCTTACTGCAGGTTTTAAACGGGAGCCTTTCGCCTTCTACAGGTAAAATTGAATTTGCTAACGGAGGTAAGCCGGTTGAAATAGATACCGTTTTTACTCATTTAAGCCTGGCTGCTCCCTATCTTGAGCTGATAGAAGAGTTTACCATGAGCGAGATGATCGATTTTCATTTCAAATTCAAAAGCTTTAAACCGGGTATAGATAAAGAAACGGTTATCGCGCTGCTTAACCTGCCTAAAAGTGCCAACAAGCTTATTAAATACTTTTCGTCGGGGATGAAACAGCGCCTTAAGCTTGCCCTTGCTTTTTGTGCCGATACCCCCATGCTTATGCTGGATGAGCCAACTTCCAACCTGGATACCCAGGGCGTTGACTGGTACCTAAGCCTCGTACAACAATTTGCCGAAGGCCGGCTTACTATAGTATGCTCCAACCAGGAGCACGAGTACGGCTTCTGTACGCACAGGTTGAGTATTGTGGATTACAAAGTGTAGATCTGAGACGTTAGATATGAGATTTGAGATTTCCAATTCGTTAGGTTGTTTGGATAATCTACACAGCGGATATCCGACTCGCTTAGTCTCAAATCTCATATCTAACATCTCATATCTATTTTATACATAACCCTTTAAATGTGGCTGCAGAGTAGAAAATCTCAAATCTAACATCTCAAATCTCAAATCAAATTCCTAAGTTTGCGCCTCAATATTATTTTATGGCTAAGGCATCAGATGTTAAAAATGGAAATGTACTTCGCTTCAACGGCGAATTAGTTCAGGTTGAGGAGTTTTTACACCGTACCCCGGGCAACTTACGCGCGTTTTACCAGGCCCGTATGCGCAACGTTAAATCAGGTAAACTGGTTGAATACCGTTTCCGTACCGATGAAGAGGTTGACATAGCCCGCGTTGAAACCAATGATTATCAATACCTGTATGATGAAGGTGATTCATTAGTAGTAATGGACAACACCACATATGATCAGCATAACGTACCAAAGGCATTATTTGGCCCTGCAGTTAAATTTTTGAAAGAAGGCATGAACGTAATTGTTGCCTTCGAAAGCGACGAGCCCATCATGGGTTCTATCCCTGGTTCGGCCGAGCTGGAAATCACTTATACCGAACCGGCTGTAAAAGGTGATACCTCAAGCGGAGCTTTGAAAAACGCCACCGTTGAAACCGGCGCGGAGATCCGTGTACCGTTGTTCATCAACATTGGCGATAAAGTTAAAGTGGATACCGCTACCGGCGCTTACGTTGAGCGTGTAAAAGGTTAATCCACCGGCCCTTAAAGGGTAGGAACAGATATAAACCAGGAAGAGGTTTCGTGAAAACGAAACCTCTTCCTGGTTTTAGCCCCGCCCATGTCGTACTTGTTTCAGGATCATTATAGAGGGATTAAAACTTATCATGTATATACGTCATGATCCTAACCATCTCATCTCTTATTTCACGGGTTGGCCGGGTAAAATTATTGTTCATGAACGCAAAAGCCAGGCGTTTGCCTTTACGGGTAACTATGTAGCCGCTTTGGTTATGGTTATTGCTTAACGATCCCGTTTTTGCCCAAACAAAAGGCTGCCCGTTATCAGTTTTATAGGCGCTTTTAATTGTACCCGCTACGCCGCCTACCGGCATCATGCTATGTAACAGGTTTTCATCTTTCACCTCGTCCTGAATTTTGAGCAGCAGGGCTACAAGGTCTCTGGGGGTAAACAAGTTATACCGCGACAATCCCGAGCCATCAACCCATTGCGGCACATCGGGCAAGTCATTCAAAAAATGTGTTTTTGAGTAATTGATCACCGAATCGGTACTGAGGGTATTAAACTTTACCGACGAGCACACCAGCAGCAATTGTTCGGCAATAAAATTATCGCTCGGCTGCAGCATCCGCCGGTAAACGGAATCGGCATTGGTATTATAAATAACCCGGGCATCGGCAGCCATTGGTTCCTGCAATAAGGATACCTGCTTTTTGAGTGTATCCTGCAGCAGGGCCATGGTCAATTGCAGGCTTGTTTTCCATGGGATTTCCTGTTTATAGTTTTTGGGGATCTCCCCGGCAGGGTACACAAAGTTATTGCTGATAAAATCGCGCTTAACTTTAAACTGTGCCGGGCGATAATTAATATCGGCATTTAAAAACCGTTTTAGATATTGCGGCCTTACCTGCATGTTACCGTCATTATCTGCGTAAAGCTTGGCAACGTTATCTTCAATAGGCATGGCGGTTATTTCGGCCTGGTAATAATCATTGTAATCGTCCCAGCCCCATCCTGCACCAAAAGGCTCACCGGTATAGTTGCCGGGCGAATAAAAAAGGTGTTTACTGCTGCTCTTCAAAAAGTTAAGCCCGTTTACCCCCTTCAAATCGCTGTGCAAAAAAGAAGGGTCGCCGGTACCCCAAAATATCAGCGAATCACCGCGGGTTTGATAACGCAACGCCGGGATAGAATCGCCAAGCATTTTCAAACAGGTATAAAAAGTAAAAAGCTTGGTATTGGATGCCGGTGTAAAGTATTTATCGGCGTTTAATTCATATATCATTTTATGCTCGTCCAAATCATAAAGGGCGAAACCGGTAAAATGATCATTAACAATCTGCGAATGCTTAAACAGCTTTTTAACCTTTCGTTTTTTTATGGAACGGGCATAAACAATGTCACGACAAAGGGATAAAACACAAACAATTAACAGAAATGAAATTGTTGACTTTCGCATAATAAAATAATTTTTTAACAAATAAATCTCGTAAATTTAATATACCAACTATAACCACTTTGTTACACAAGCTATATTATAAAATACGCCATCCGGGAGCATTGTGGCTGGCATTTGTGTTAACATTTTGCCTTATAACCACAGCCCGGGCCCAGTACTTTGATCTTGATGTACATAAAAAAAAGGTGAATATCCCGTTTAAGCTGGAACGAAACCTGATGATCATTCAACTTAAGATCAACCACAAAGGGCCCTTTAACTTTATATTGGATACCGGCGTAGGCCTCATGATCATAACCGATCCTAAATTAGTCGATTCTATCAGTATTCCTAATAAACGTACATTAAAAATCCCGGGACTTGGCGAAGGGGAGGATTCTGAAGCTTATGTAACCTCAACCTTAGATGTTGCCATACCGGGGCTGGTTAGTTATGATGTTGCGGCTGCCATATTAAAAAAGGATCTCTTTAACCTTTCGGGTTACGCGGGCATGCCCATTCATGGCTTGCTGGGTTACGAGTTTTTTAACAACCTTGCCGTAAAGATCAGTTTCCAGGACAGCGTAGTTACCGTTTGCCGGCCTAAAGACCTTAAACCTTTCAGAAAAGCGAATAAGATCCCCATGTCTGTCGAAGACAGGAAAGCCTATGTGGATGCGCGGGTTATAATGCCAGGCATAGCACCTATTAAAACCAAGCTGGTTGTTGACCTTGGTGCAGGACACCCGGTATCCATTGAACGTTATATCAAAACCTATGGCCTCCCGCAAAAATTTATTGCTTCGGCCAACCTTGGCATCGGCCTAAACGGACCCATAAACGGCTTTATAAGCCGGATGGACGAATTTAGTTTAGGAAAATTCAGGATGAAAAGGGTAATAGCTTCATTTCCTGATGACAGCAATAACCAAACCAATCTGTCGGTGAAGCGCGATGGAAACCTCGGCGTCGGGATCTTAAAGCGATTTACCGTTATTCTTGATTATCCGGATAGCGCCATGTATTTAAAACCCGGCCCAACCTATAACGATCCGTTTGAGCATGACATGAGCGGCCTTGAGTATTATGCCGCAGGCGACCACCTCGACAGGATCGTTATCAGCCGCGTAGAGCCCGGTTCGGCAGCCGATGAAATTGGCCTTGAGCGCGACGACGAGATCATATCGGTAAATTTTAAACCCGTTTCAAAAATGAACCTCCAGGATATTGATGAAATATTCAAATCAAAGGATGATAGAAGCCTGCTGCTTGAGGTGTACCATGACAAACGGGTTGATAAAGTTGTACTGACATTGAAACGCAGGATATAATTAGTAATACCTGTAAAATTATTATTGATAAAACACTTTACAGCTAAAAAAAACCTGTTTTTTATATAAGTTTACGGTTTAAACTATTTTTAATAAATGAAAAAACATCCGTTGCCGGGTATTTATTTACGCGGCTCAGTATTGGCACTTGCGGTTTTGGCGGGCTCTTGCGCTGCCAGGAAGCAAGCTGCAAACCAAAGCCTTACCCTAAAAACTACTACCACACCCGGCGGAACCGTTGCGACAGCAACAACCGGCCCCCCCAAAAAGGAAGGGATTAAAAAGTTTAGCGACCTTATTCCCGCTAAAACAAAAGCTGATAGCGGCCTTTTTAATACATATAAAGTTGATGGCAAATATTACTACGAAATACCCGATTCATTAATTAACCGCGAGATGCTGGTGGTTACCCGTTTTGTAAAAACGCCGGGCGGCCTCAAAACATTTGGCCAGCAATATGGCGGCGAAGAAATTAACAACCAGGTTTGGAAATGGGAAAAGCACGATAAGCAGGTATTTATTAGGGTGCCCAGCTATTCGTTGCGTGCCGATAGCACCAGTGATATGTACCAATCGGTTAAAAACTCAAACCTTGATGCTATACTGGCCTCCTTTGAGGTAAAAGCCTTTAACAAAGACACTACCGGCGTTTTAATTGATGTTACCGATTTTTACAATGGCGATATTGCCGCTATTGGTTTGTCTGATGATATCAAAAAGGCTTATAAAACCATGGGGGTTGATAACTCACGTTCCTATATCGACACCATTAAAAGCTTCCCGATAAATATTGAAGCGCGCACCCTAAAAACCTACCGGGCCGGCGAATCGCCAACTGATAACAGTAATGCTGCCATTACATTTGAGTTGAACACCTCCATGCTTTTACTGCCCAAAGTCCCGATGAAAGCCCGCATCATGGACCCGCGCGTGGGCTTTTTTGGCCAGCGCCAAACAGATTACGGCACCAATGCGCAGAAAGCCCTGGTTACCGCCTATATTCACCGCTGGAGGTTAGAGCCTAAAGACCCCATTGCCTATGCCAAAGGCGAGCTGGTTGAACCTAAAAAGCAAATTGTGTTTTATATTGACCCGGCTACACCTAAAAAGTGGGTGCCTTATTTAATACAGGGCGTAAACGACTGGCAAAAAGCGTTTGAAGCTGCCGGTTTTAAAAATGCCATAACCGCTAAAGAAGCCCCAACGGCAAAACAGGACCCACAGTTTAGCACCGAAGATGCCCGCTACAGCGTGATCAGGTATTTTGCATCGGATGTTGAAAACGCTTATGGCCCCCACGTGGCCGACCCACGCAGCGGCGAGATCCTGGAAAGCCATGTTGGCTGGTACCACAACGTGATGCAGCTTTTGCGCGATTGGTACCTGATCCAAACAGCAGCGGTAAACCCCAAAGCCCGCCATGCACAATTTGCTGACGATCAAATGGGCGAGCTGATCCGTTTTGTATCATCGCATGAAGTTGGTCATACTTTAGGTTTGCCA
This sequence comes from Mucilaginibacter rubeus, assembly GCF_014643835.1. GTDB lineage: Bacteria > Bacteroidota > Bacteroidia > Sphingobacteriales > Sphingobacteriaceae > Mucilaginibacter > Mucilaginibacter rubeus. Next base: position 398,350 of record NZ_BMKD01000005.1, read on the forward strand.
CACAACTTTGGCTCGAGCTACGCTTACCCTGTTGATTCACTACGCTCAAAAACCTTCACCGATAAACATGGTACAGCGCCCTCCATTATGGATTATGCCCGCTTTAACTACATAGCCCAACCCGGCGATGGCGTTACGCACCTGTACCCGCAAATTGGCGAGTATGATAACTGGGCAATAAAATGGGGGTATACCTGGTTCCCGGGCAATAAAACGCCGGAGCAGGAAAAAGAAACATTAGCCGTGTGGACCAACAAAAACGCAGGCAACCCGGTTTATTATTTCGGTCGCCAGGGCACTACTATCGATCCCCGCCTGCAAAATGAAGATTTGGGCGATAATGCCATGAAGGCCAGCGCTTATGGTATTGCCAACCTGAAACGGATTTTGCCAAACCTCGAAAAATGGTCGTACAAAAAAGATGAAGGCTATGCCGATCTTAATGAATTATATAATGAAGTTTTAGGTCAGTATTACCGTTACATGGGGCATGTTACCACCAACATTGGCGGCATGAACGAAAACTTTAAAACATATGATCAAAAAGGCGCCGTTTATGATTTTGTGAGCAAAGAACGCCAGCACGAAGCCGCTTTATTTTTAAACCAGCAATTATACACAACCCCGTTATGGCTAATTAACAAAGCCGAATTGGCCAAGTTTGATAACGGTGTTATGATAAACCGTATTAAAGCCATGCAGGTTTCATTGCTGGGCAATGAGTTAAACCCCTCAAGGCTGGCGCGGATGTATGATAACGAGGCCAAAAATGGCGCTAATGCCTATACCGTTGCGCAGTTATTAACCGATTTGCATACGGGCATATTCGGTACAACCAAACCCGACGGCTACCAGCGCAACCTGCAAAGGGGCTATATCGAAAACCTGAAGAACCTGTTAAATACAGATGCAAGCTTTGCGTTCCCGGGTATATCAAGCGCGCAGCTGGCAAGCTGGGGCTTTACTCCAATCAACATCGCGTTGTCTGATATCAGGCCTATGGTACGCGCCGAATTAAAGAAAATTGATACCGGCCTGCCCAAGGGCGGCGATGCAATAACAGCAGCTCATTATGCCGACCTTCACCTTAGGATAAAAGAAGCCCTTAATCCGACAAGGCCGGTTGTAAATATTGAAGGGGGAATGGCTAGGGGTATAAACACCGCCAACCAGGATATACTGAATGAGAAAACAGGAAGTATGAACTGCTGGCCACGTACCAATGTTGAAAACTAATCTGGCACATCTCTTAAAAATCCTTCTTAAAATCCTGCCCTATTTGTAGGGTGGGATTTTTCTTTTATGGACTTTACTTTAACAAAACGCTGATGACTTAAAACAATTATGCGGCAGGGTGTAAAAAGCCCTTTGCCTATTTAAGCTGGCTTATATTTTCAAAAAAAGCAATCTGCAAATCAAGCAGCGACTTAACGTTTATTTTTTCGCCGTAAGCATCAAAGCATAAAAATTTTGTTAACTCGGGCCTGTTTTTCTTCGATTTTTCGAAAAAATTAAAGGTTTCAAAAAAATAATGATTGGTTGTAACCTGACTTTTGCTGTTTGTTTGTGATGTATTCAGCCTAAAACCGATCGTATCAATCCATTTGTGCACTTTTGAATGCAGCGAGTTTCTAATATTGTTCATAGGTTAATGTTTGGTTTAAGTATTACGAAATTTCATGCCACAATGTTACTATCATATAAATTCATTTTAAACAATAGTTTATTTCTTGTGTGGATTATTAACGCATCAATAGCATTATTTGGTATTTGCTGCAACAAATATTGAAACTAATTATTCACATATTCGTAATAAACCTTAAGACCTCCAAACGGAACTCACTTAGCACAACCCGCCGCTTATAATTGACTGACTGATCTTTATAACAACCACAGGCCGGAGACCCCGGCCTTTTTTGCGTAATAATTTGTAACAATAATATGATTGATAAGCAATTACAGGCCTAATGTGTAACAATAATATATTGATAGGGCTTTTAGCAGATTTTAAGTTGAACATTTGCAGTTCAATTGCGTCTATATACACAAAAAAACAATAATTGCACGCCGAAAAAACGTTTATGAAACCCCTATTTCTTATTTTAAGTTTTACCCTTTTATTTGCCTTTGGTTCCTACGCTCAAACAGGGCGGGAAGTAAAGGGAACTGTCGTTGATTCCACTAAGCTTTCCTTACCCGGAAGTAGTGTTAAACTGGTTTCAAATGCCGGGGATAGCACCATAGCCATTGCCGATGCTGCAGGTAAATTTTCGTTCCCGGTAGTAAAGGGCAACAAACTAACCCTTACCATTTCGTCAATCGGTTTCACCGCAATAAAAAAACATTACTCGCTTGATGCCGGCACCCAACCGGTTGATCTTGGCGCTATAGTTTTAAAAACCGAAACCAATATGCTTAGCCAGGTGACCATTGTAGGCGTTAACCCGGTGATATTAAAAGAGGATACAACCGAATATAAAGTAAGCGCATATCCTGTACGCGAAAATGCTCCTGTTGAAGACGTGTTAAAGAAACTACCCGGCGTTGATGTGGATAAAGACGGTAATGTAACCGCACAGGGCAAATCGGTGACCAAAGTAAGGGTTAACGGAAAGGATTTTTTTGGGGGTGATGTTAAAACAGCAACCAAGAACCTGCCTGCTGATGTGGTTGAAAGTATCCAGGTAATTGATGACTACGGCGACCAGGCCAATCTTACCGGCATAAAAACCGGCGAACCGGACAAGATCCTGAACATCACTATCCGTAAGGATAAAAACCATGGCTATTTTGGACAAGCCACAGCAGGCGACGGCGAGGATTTTTTACCTAAAGCCCCGGGCATAACCAATGCCAATCGTTATATAGGCGATCTGAAATTTTTCAACTTCAATAATGAACAACAAATAGCCGTATTGGGTACCATTAACAATACCAACGTAAATACATTTACTTACGGTAGCCCATCATCGGGTGGCGGAGGTGGTGGTGGTTTTGGCGGCGGGGGCGGCGGCCGGGGGAATGCATTGCGTGGCTCAAGCAGCTCCACGACCAGCGCAAACGGTATCACCAATGCGCATGCCATCGGTGCCAACTTCCGCGATCAGTGGGGTAAAACACTCTCTGTTTACGGAAGTTACAGCTATACTGATAATACTACCAACACCATGAGCTCATCTATCCAAACCAACAACGTTCAGTCGCCAAGTATAAGTACGCAAAAAAGCGATCAAACAGATAATCCTATTAACCATCGCTTTAACTTTAACCTTGAGTGGAAACCCGATACCATTAATTACTTAAAAGTTGTACCAAACTTCACCTATTCGAGCACTAATACAGATGCTAACGAATCCTTATCAACAACTATTGATGGTATAACACATCCCTCATATACCTCGCTATCTCATACCGACGGCACAACACCAAGCTATGGTATTAACGCCTTGTATAACCACCGCTTCAACGGGCATGGCCGTAACCTAAGTATTAACATCAGCGCTAATACGTCAAAAACATCGCAGTTCGATAATCCGACTTATGATTATGCCGATGGCGCACCCCGCCAGGCGCCTGCCAATCAGCAAACCTATACCGATAGCCGCGTAACCAGCTTTGGTACAAACATCTCCTACATTGAGCCCCTAAGTAAACGGGGGTACCTGGAGTTAAATTATGCCTTTAACCGCTCAAACACCACAAGCGACAGGGAAACCGATACGCTGAATACCGCCAATACATATGACCATTACGACAGGTTGAGTAATAACTATAAATACAATTTTACCACCAACCGCGTTGGCCTGAACTACCGCTTTATCGAAAAGAAATACAACGTTACTGTAGGTATTGGCGTACAACCGGCCGCATTAAACGGGCTAAACCTTAAAAACGATTCGGCTACGCACGTAACCACGTTTAACGTGATCCCAACCGCTCGTTTCAGCTATAATTTTTCGAGAGGAAAAGCTTTAAACTTCCTGTATAACGGATCAAGCAATCAGCCTACATTTAGCCAGCTGCAGCCCGTTATTGATTTCACAAACGCGCTTTACCCGGTACAGGGTAACCCTAACCTAAAGCCGGAACTTGCCAATAACTTTTCATTGAGATATAATAATTTCAGTTTCCAAACCGGCAATATTTTCTTTACCAATTTCAACTTTACCGCAACACAAAATAAAATAGTACAAAACACTATTTCTTATCCCCGCAAATTTAGTAAGGCGGTGTTAGCAGCAGATCCATCGTTAAAAAGCTTTGAGGGCACTAATCTTACCAACTATTTAAATGCGGATGGTTACTATTCGGGCACTGCCAATGTGGTATACGCCAAGCCGTGGGCCCAGCGTAAATTTACCCTGCAATTTAATAGCGCCTTAACTTACACCAATGGTGTGGCATTCTCAAACAGCATCGATAGTAATAATGTTGCCGCATCAGCTGCTCCATTAAAAAACATAGCCAAAAACCTCAACTTTACCCCCGGTTTAAAATTCAGGGTAAATATTGTTGATGTTATTGATGCAGAGGCAAGCAGCAGCTATGGCATCAATAAAACAACCAACTCTATCCATAGTACGCTTATTGATGGCAGCTCAAACTTCCGCACCTTAAATTTAGGGCTGGCGGGCAAAAATTATTTCTGGAAGGACTGGACCCTGAGCTATGACTTTACCCGTACTGTAAATTACGGATATGACCCAAGTCTTGGTATTAAAAACCCTAACATTCTGAATACTTACGTTGAACGTCGCTTTTTGAAGGATCACCGCGCAACTATCCGTTTAGCGGCATACGATTTATTTAACCAAAACACAGGTTATACATCGGTTGTAAATGGCAATATAACCACGCAATCTACTGTAAACAGGCTTGGGCGTTACTACTTGCTAACATTCACACTTCGTTTACAAAAGTTTGCAGGCAAGGCCCCAGATCAGCAGCCCGGCCAGCGCAGGTTTAACCGCGATGGCGGAGGTCCGGGCGGTGGTCCAGGAGGAGGTGGCCCGGGCGGTCCTGGTTCTTTCTAAGGGTTAATATTTTTGTAGAGACGCATAGTTGCGTCTTCCGCAGGACAAGCGATTTCAATAGCGTCTTAGCTACCGTAAATTGCAGGCGGGAGACGCAATTATGCGTATCTACATTCAAAAACTGTCATTTTTAAATGGCCTCTACGGTAAGCAACCTATCTGGGCCCATACTGCAATGCGTAGGGAATTGGCGAGATCTTCTTTTTGGCAATATTATCCGGGGTTACGTAAACAAAATCAAGCTTACGGCCACCTTCTTTTTGAAAGTATTCTATCCGCAGCGGATAAAACCCTTTTTTCAAAGGAACGATGTATGACCGTTCAATATCGCCGTCATGCAAACCATCAAGGTCAATGATCGGCTTATCATTCAGGTACACTTTGCAACCATCGTCGCTCCCTAACCCAAAAATGTAATAGCCATCCTGTTTAACTTCAAATTGCCCATCCATCACTATACCGAAATTATTTTGGCGGGGGAGTTTATTGATACTGAAAGTACTATCGGCTACGCCCTCTTTAACTGGTTTTAAAGCCTTAAAGTCGGGTAGCTTATCCCATTGGCCTTCGTAATAAGCGTAATGAAGGCCGCCCGGCTTGTAGTTTTTCCTGAGCCGCGTTGCAGGCAGATAAGTACCCACCCTGAAATCGCCGCTGGTGCTCTTGTCAAATTTAGCCCGATCGGCTATCTTCCGCAGGGTAACACTTGCGGCGCCTGATAACTCTATTTCGGGCCTTACAGCCGGCGATGCCACTGACGGCTGCGAGCCATCAAATGTATAGTGCACTTTTGTGGTATCGTCAAAGTACCAGATCTTTATTGGCTTATCCTTAAGTACAATTCCGCGGGATGGGTGAAACTCCAGCGGCTTACCGCCATAGTCGTTATAAGCAAACCTTAAACCATCATACATATTTTTCAATCTCACGGTCCCGTGCGATTCCTTTGGATACGCTTTAACCACCCACTCAAAACCCGTCGGGGCATCTTTTTTCAGCAGGCTGTCCATGGCATTAATCTTCATTTCCTTCATGCCCCGCCCTTCCCGGCCGCCTATGTAAAGCGCTTTCTCCTTACCTGCAAGCGAAGGCAGCTTCTCTTTAACCTGCTTAAGCATTACGCCATTATCCCACCAATAACTTGGGTCGCCGGCAATATAATTGCTGAAGAGCTGCGGCTCGTTCAGTAAAGCATACGTAACAAACACGCCGCCGAAAGAGTGGCCGAAAAGGGTGTTATCACCATCAGAAGGATAGGTTTTATCAATATAAGGGATCAGCTCCTCTTTAAAAAACTTTAGAAATTTGTCAGCCCCGCCCGATGTTTTATTTCCGTTATTATGGGTCGGCAAAAAATCTCTATCACGGTCAACATTCAGTAGCCCGACAATTATCATTGGCGGCATGGTGTGCTCATCAAAAATAAAATGCTGGATATCGCGCCCTAATTTTATATTCCAGTCGTCAATGATGTACAATACATCATATTTGGTTGCCGAACCGGCTTTATAACCATCGGGCAATATTACCTGGATAACGCGTTTCTCATTTAATATAACCGAATTGATGGAATCGCGTTTACCGGGCAGGTCCTGCGCCTCAGCGCGTCCTGACAAGCTAACTATTACTGCAATTGTAATGGATAGAAAAAGGTAGGTCCTGGTTTTCATAATGGGAGAGGCTTTGATTACTGGTAAGACTATACCTTAGTAAGGATAGTTACACAAAGCAGGCAAAAAACAGCGGTTGGCTCTTTTTACATAGCTAAAAGCAGAATGCACAAAGCCTAAATCTTAATTCGCTGATTATTAACACTGTTTAATTACTTGAATTATTAGACGCTATATAGCTTAATACAGTTCCTTTATTTTTTTCCGACATTTATTTAGTGCTTAGCTTATTGAACTTGACACTGTAAGTAACCAGGAAATATCGCTTCAGTGTATTGTTTTGCACATCGTTAACCGAATTGGTGTTAATGTAACGGTACACGCTCACGTTTTGATTAAAGAGATCATAAACGGAAAGTTTAAGTTCTCCCCGGTCTTTTTTAAGCATTTGCAGGGCCAGGGACGAGCTCACTACGTTAACCCCTTTTTTAAAGCCTGCCGCAACCTGGCTGTTATAATTAAAATCCTGCCTGGTTTCCCAGATGATTTTTTTAGGAAACCTTACCACCAGGCTGTTGCTTATATTGTAGGTAGCTACCCTGATGCTCCTGAAATCGTCATATTGATATTTGGAGTTCGATTGGTTAAAACCAACGGCGGTATTCAGGTCAATCACATCTTTCCAGTTAACATTAATATTTTCACGCAATCCATATGCAACAGTATTTTGCCAGCCTTCCACATTATTCAGCAAATTAAGGTTTTGGTAATAGTTGCCGTAAAAATTAGCTGATGTGCCGAGCTGCCAGTCTTTTATCTTTTTAAACCCTTTAGAGATACCAACTGAAAAATTATAGCTCGGCCTGCCATCGCGGTTAACCGTAGTACTATTTTGCACCCCGTCTGAGCGAATGGTTTGCTGTGAAACTGCCATGTTTTTTTGCGAAGAAATGTTGCCGTACGAGTAAATACCCAGCTGACTGTTATTAAAGTATTTGAAAAAATTAAAGTAATAGGTATTGCTTATGCCGGGCCTCAAATTTGGATTACCGGTGTAGCTGTACAACGGACTATAAACAATAGTAATAGGCTGCAGGTTTGATACCCCCGGCTGGTTAACACGGCGCTCATAACTCAAGAATATTCCATAAGCTTCGATACGGATTGTTGGCAACAGGAAAAAATAATTTTGAACAAGCCTGCTGGTCGCGAAATTGTTATTAATCTGCTGCCATTGGGTGTTAAGCCCGGCGATGATTTGTGCGTTTTTATTAAGCTGATAAGTGATCCCCGGTTTAATATTCTCGGTCCACAGATCCCGTTTAAGGTCGGAGCTTTGATTAGTGAGCAGCGAATCAAAGCCGCCTGTTTTACGGTCGAAGGTAAAAACCTGGTCGCTGGTTTTATTATATATGCCCGATGTGATAACATCAACAATAAGCTTTTTGGTTAGCGGGTATCGGTAACTAAAATCGAGATTGCCCGAAGCATTGTTTGATGTACGGGTAGATAACCTATGCAAGCTATCTGATAATTCCGGGCGTTGGTAATTAACCACATCATTATTAGTGAAATTGTTATTGTGGTTAGGATTAATGCTCAGGTTATGCGAGATAGTGAACGACTCCTTGCTTTTGTTCTTAGATCGTTTATGAAAATAAAAGCTTTGGTTAAATTGCGTTGAATGCCAGTCGCCCACGGAGCCTGATACCGATTTATTCACTGGCATATCAAAATTATTTGAAGTATTGCCCAACGACGAGGAGCTGCTATTGTTAGAATTATAACTTAATGACGGATTATAGCGCAGGTTGCGGATAGTATCAGGCTTCCACTCTACAAGTCCGCTTATAGTGTGCGTATGATTGTTTGCATACCTGCTACTTGAAGCACGGGTTAACAGCGTTGTATCCTTCAGAAACTGCTGCTGAAAATTGGCTGATTCAATTTTGTTGTTCCGCTGTGTATAAAAATATTGCAGGTTAAGCTTTAGCTTTTCGCCATAGTTTTGGTTAAGGTTAAACCCTCCGGACGTAATTTTTTCAATGCCGCCGCCCCAGTTTCGGCCGCCGTTAAAGGATGTGTTACCCCCGCTGCGGTCAAAACCACCCTCGGCATTAAGCTCATCGCGAGAAAAAGCTGTATGATTAAGGTTATTGCTTAACCCAATGAGGCTTACCTGCAGCGTATCCCGAAACATATTGAACAATCCCCCGGCCTCGTACCTATCGCGCGAACCCACACCTCCGAATACCTTACCGAAAACGCTTTTTTTAATGGCCTTTTTAAGTTTGATGTTAATGATCTTCTGTACCTGGGTTTCACTTACCAAATGATCGGGATCGTTTTCCCGGTCGTCATAAACCTGAACCTGTGCAACAATGGCCGCGTCAAGGTTTTTGGTAGCGATCTTAGGGTCCGAGCCAAAAAACTGCTTGCCATCAATCAACAGTTTGCTTACCTGTTTCCCGTTAACGGTAATAGTTCCGTCGCCATCTATTTGTACGCCGGGAAGCTTTTTAAGCAATTCTTCAACGGCGGCATTGGGGCGGGTTTTGAAAGCGGCAGCATCAAATTCAATGGTATCTTTTTTTACTTTGACTGGAACCCGCTCTGCACGTACCACCACCTCTTTAAGCATCTTACTGCTGAGGGTAACATTGCCCAGATCAACTATATCGCCTTTTTTAAAATTAAAATTATGGATATAGTTTTGATACCCGGCATAGGAAATAACCAGGCGTACCCGTTTATCAACCGGTAGGCGCTGTAATTCAAAATCCCCGTTCTTTTTACTAAGGGTATACGCTATAAGCGAGGTATCTTTCAGGTCGACAACGGCAACAGTACTCAACTCAAGAGCTTGCTTATTCAGGGAATCGGTGACCTTCCCTTTTATTGTGGCCTTTTGGGCAAAGGCCCCGGAAAACAGGCATAACAGTATTAATGAAAGAAAGATGGTTTTCATCCAGGTTTAGGTGCAGACAGGTAAGGTTAATTAAATTGTGTTATAGGTGATGTAGGGCCGTGGTAAATAGAAACTTAAATCATGAGGTAGTTATAGGGTTTAGATGTTAGCATGTTGGTTAATTTTTTTGATAGACGCGTATTCGACAAATATCAAACTTAAACTTTTAAAGCATAAAAACAGCTCACCCAGCTTAACCACTACATCCATAACCCCGTAGGCAGCATTATATGCTATAAATGTGCTCTAATAACATGAAAGCAGCATTAATATTGCCTGATACGCTACAAAAAGGGGAGATATTGGGTATTGTAACATTGATTTTACCAAAGTGTCCTTTTTCCCGGAGCCATGCAGAATAAAATTATTTCTTTCTCCGCGTTGTTTTTTTGCGATATAAACATCAAACCAAATAAATGAATATAAATGCTATAAAAATCAAGCATGGCCGCAATAAAATTTTGCCAATTCCGTTTTTAAACTAATATTGTGCAAGTAATATTATTTTGTACCGAATTAATTACCTAAAACCATAACATTATGAAAGCAGCAGAAACCTACAAGTCCATTTATGTAACGTTTTACAGGTGGAACGTTAAAAATTTTGGTCACGGCGGATTGCCAAAAGCTAACGCCCTTTTTGGAGCAAGCTTTTTGATGATCATTTTGCTGGCCATTTTAGTAAGTGTTGCACAGTTATTTTTAACCGCCGGCTGGTTTCAGTTAAGTCCGGTATCCGGCTTAATGATATTACTGGGCGCCACAGGGGCGTTTGTACTTAATTATTTTGTATTGCTGAACAGCCGCTACTTTAAAAAGGTGAATGCCGCTTTTGCGCGCATCAGCAAACACAATCCCAATACATGGTCAATAATGCTGATGGTTTGTGTGATTGTTTCCTGCACCATGCTCCTGGTTGTTTGCCAGGCCGGAACATTTTTAAGATGAGATTAAACAATGTGATTATAAGAAGGCCCGCCGGTACCGGCGGGTTTTTTGTTTTATATAGTCCCGCTTTATCACTTCATCAAAATTCTATATCTTTCGCTTCAATTAAACTTTTATCACTGTGTTGGTTAAAACTTTTGGAAGCGCGGTTTATGGGATACAGGCTATTACCATAACAGTTGAGGTGAATATTGCATCGGGCACAAAATATTTCATTGTGGGCCTGCCCGATGTGGCTGTAAAAGAAAGTTATTTCAGGATAGAATCGGCGCTAAAAAACTGCGGTTTCAGGATGCCCCGCCAGCAGGTAGTGGTTAATATGGCCCCGGCCGATATCAAAAAGGAAGGCTCATCCTATGATCTTACTATTGCTACTGGCGTATTAGCCGCATCCGGCCAGATAGAACCCGAAACCCTTGATAAATTCATCATCATGGGCGAGCTTTCACTCGATGGAAGTCTGCAGCCCATAAAAGGCGCTTTGCCCATAGCCATACAGGCCCGAAAAGATGGCTTTAAAGGGTTTATCCTCCCTAAACAAAACGCCCGTGAAGCAGCCATTGTAAACGATTTGGAAGTTTACGGTGTTGAAAGCATTAAAGACGTCGTTGGCTTTTTTAACGGCACATCCGAGCTTAAGCCCGAAATAGTAAACACCCGTGAAGAGTTTTACGACAGCCTCTGCAATTACGACAGCGATTTCAGCGAAGTAAAAGGCCAGGAAAATATTAAGCGCGCCTTAGAGATTGCCGCGGCCGGCGGCCATAATGTGATCCTGATCGGTCCGCCCGGAGCAGGTAAAACCATGCTGGCCCGGAGGCTGCCCTCCATTTTGCCGCCATTGAGTCTCTATGAATCGTTAGAAACCACCAAGATCCATTCGGTGGCAGGCAAACTTGCCGCTGCCGATGCGCTGGTAACCATTCGCCCGTTCAGGAGCCCTCACCATACCATCAGCGATGTAGCTTTAGTAGGAGGGGGGAGCAACCCTGCCCCCGGCGAGATCTCTTTGGCCCATAACGGCGTTTTATTTTTAGATGAATTGCCGGAGTTTAAACGCAGCGCGCTGGAAGTAATGCGCCAGCCGCTCGAAGAGCGCCGGGTAACCATATCACGCGCTAAATTTACGGTAGATTATCCCAGTAGTTTTATGCTGGTGGCAAGCATGAACCCCTGTCCATGCGGCTACTATAATCACCCCGAAAAAGAATGTATTTGCCCGCCGGGTATGGTGCAAAAATACCTGAGCAAAATTTCAGGTCCGCTGCTGGACAGGATAGACCTGCATGTGGAAGTAACACCGGTTAACTTCAACGAGCTGTCATCTGACCGTGCTGCCGAAAAAAGTGAGCTCATCCGCGAGCGGGTGATCAGGGCAAGGGAAATCCAGGTAGAGCGTTTCGGCAACCGTCCCGATCTGCATGCCAATGCGCAAATGAGTCCTCAAATGGTACGCGACTTATGCAAGATCAACGCGGCCGGCCAAACCCTGCTCAAAAAAGCCATGGAAAAACTCGGCCTCTCGGCAAGAGCGTACGACCGCATACTGAAAGTATCCCGCACAATTGCCGATCTTTCCGGGAGTGAGGAAATTAAACTGGAGCATTTAGCCGAGGCTATACATTTCAGGAGTTTGGATAGAGAGGGCTGGGCTGGGTAAAGGTTATGCGCGACAGCGCCTCGAGACAGAGTAATCCGAAGCCGGAAACTTCGGACAGCAAGGGTAGCGTCCTTTAGTTTTATCTTATTCGGAGAATAAGTATAAAGGCAAAAATAAATGATTAGCAACAAATCCATTTCAAGTGTAACAAATAAAAGCGAAAATCGCATGCTTTATTGGATTTCCATTTCCTGCTTCAGCATCATCGGATTTTTTTGCAGGGATTATATTGAATTAATTTGGTGCCTTTTGGGATTTGTAATACTTTTTACAGCAATCTCATACATTTCAAAGACTATAGTTTTAACAGAAAATTCTATAATTATTCAGAGCATTTTCGGGAAAGACATTACAAAAGATGTAAATCAATGCATGCGTTTAACAACCTCTTGGCTCCTGATAAACAGAATGAAATTGGAGTTTATTGATGGTAGCCGGTATTTGTTTAACGGAAACTCCGCCGACGAAGTGGCGAAAGAGCTGACCAGAATTATTGCTCAACGCACTCCGGCACAAGTATGAAAATCTGGCGATTTGTACCTTTACCATATATCCCGCACTATCGCTGATCTTTCAGTGAGTGAGGAGATTAAACCGGAGCATTTAACTGAGGCTATTCATTTCAGGAGCTTGGATAGAGAGGATTGGGCGGGATAGAAACGATATATCCATTGCATAAGCTAAACCGGAAGTATATTCAATAAAAATGACATAGTCCTCGATTGTTCATAACAGCATAACAAGAACCTAAAAAAACAAGTTGATGAAAAACAAGTTGAAGTATTTTATTTATTCCCTCTTATTGACAATGGTCTTTTATTGTGCGCCTGCTGCTGCCCAAAGGCTTGTCCGTATCGGCCCGGCGCCAGTTGAGGAGATTGAGAAAGCGCGGGCGGCGGTGCTGCTTAATATGGAGAGCATTGAGGCGCATAAAAACTACATCTATGCATTGAACCTGGATAATCCACTTTTGATTCCCCAATATAAGGCCTGGATGAAAAAATACCCCAAAAACATCAATATTCCATTAACCATTGGCACGATTTATTATCGCGCCGAAATGTCGGAAGCTAAAGAGTTTTTGTTACAGGCCGCTAAAATTGATCCAAATAACGCCCAAATATGGTCTATGCTATCGGGAGACGCTTTTATTAGGGGGCAAACAGACCTGTCAAATGAATATATTAAGAAAGCGATGCTTGCCGACCCGTCAAATGCCGGTTATGCGTTCCAGTACCTTTTCTCATTTGGCAATGACAACCCTGATGAGTACAAACAAAAGGTTTTTGACTTTGTGAAGCGCTTCCCAAAAGACGAACGCGGAGCACAGGCATTATACTGGTTGGGCGAAGATGCGGGTGATATTCACGATAAAATCAACTACTTTGAAAAGCTACTGCAATTATACCCGCCTAAAGAGTTTAATTGGTCATCTTCCAGAATGATTGGTTTGGCCGATGCGTATTTGCAAACAGATCCTGAAAAAGCCTTAGTATTAATTAACAGCATGGGTGATGAAAAGGATTGGCAAATTAGGAAAAAGTTGGCCGAATCACTAATACAGGTTGGTAATTTGGAGCAAGCGAAAAATTATAAAGAAGCCTTTAATGTGCTTAACCAGGTAACCCTTCCGCGATTTAATTACATCGACGATTTTATATTATTAAAAAAAGCGGCGTTACAGCAAAAAACGGGCGATGTTAAGACAGCATATGATAGCCTGGCCGAAAAATTTGCAAAACTACCCACCGATGAGCTCCACGCCGCGCTTGAATTGTATGGAAAGGAAATAGGGAAGGATAAAGAGCAAATTACAAACGATATTAAAACAATAAGAAATAGCAAAGCTGTTGAAGCCTATCCCTTTAATTTGGGCCTGTATAGCAGTAAAGATAGCTTAAACCTGAATGACCTGAAAGGTAAGGTAGTATTGCTTACATTTTGGTTTCCGGGGTGTGGCCCGTGCCGGGCCGAATTTCCGCACTTTCAGGCCGTGATCAATAAATTTAAACCCGGGGATGTTGCTTATGTCGGCATCAATGTAGCACCTGAGCAGGATCCGTACGTAGCCCCTTTAATAAAAAACGCAGGATATTCATTTATCCCGTTACGCGGCAGCCGTGCATTTGCCCTTAAAAACTATGCTGTACAGGGCGAGCCCCAAAATTTTCTGATAGATAAAGATGGCAAAATAATTTTTAAAGATTTTCGCATCGATCAAAAGAACCATCGTACGCTGGAGCTGATGATAACTTCATTGCTGTAAGGGTTTGATGGCATTGATTGTGGACGTTCGTTATCGTTTGCCGTGGTGTGTTCGCAGGTATGAAGGGCGGGACTCGGGGAAAAGCTACTTATATCTTCTCTCTATAATAATCATAAATCTCTTTAAATATGTACACCGACTTCGACCAGCAAGCCTTTGATATTGATTGGTATTTAACCAACGGAAAAGAAGTCGCCTTTATGACATCTGCTGGTACTTGTTTACCGCGGTCTGTTGCGGAATCTGCTCAAAACAATATGGTATTGCAGGAATACTTTGAGGGCTTGCCATATACAACCAAATTTGTTATTAACCCTGATCTGGAGAACATCATAAATTCAGAGGCAGACGAGCAGTATCTATCGTCTTTTATAAACATGGCAATGAAAGGGCTTTATGCTTTCGACAAAACAAACTTAGGTCTTTTTAACGATCCGAATTATCATTTAGTGGCAACGCCGGTTACTCCGCTAAATGTAAACTTATTGCCGACTGAGATCGCAAGCATCATTATGAAAACCCGGTTAAATGGCCCAATGGGTTTAACGTTTAATATTTCTATTTTAAAATGACAACAAAACCTTTACTCCTTATCACTATCGCAGCACTAACTATCTTTTCAAGCTCCTGCAAAACCTATTACATGCCTGTTGGTACTTTCCTGGAGCAGGTGCCAACCCTGGAAACGGTGAATTTAAGACAGGTTACCGCCCAGGACCCTCTTGGGCATAAGCATACCTATAGTGTTTATCCTATTGATTCGATTAAATGTTTTGATAAAGACGGAACTCCTTATAAGTTAAAGAACGGGCCATCTATTGAAATACGTTTTACAGATATCAATGGCAGGCGATCAACCTTTTACTTCGACCGCACCTGGGTTATCCAGGATTCTGTTATCGGTGTTCAGTCAAAGATTCTTTCACTGAAAAAAGCAATACCGGTAAGCACTATTAAAATAATTGAAGTACAGGATGGGCGAAAAAAATACAAATACATTAACCAGTAGGCCAAAATAAAGCTGGCCTACACAACAGCTGATTTGGAGTTTAATAGCGGGCAATACAAAACAATCATTTGCCGGCGAAGCCGGGGCTGATACCCGGCGCGGGCAAATTGGGTTATGCAGCTTAGCAGTTTACCTGCAAAACTTTAAGCCATACAGCCAACTGTACTATTATATTAAATAGCCTGTTAACTTAAAAAAAGCATGGCCCGCGGTTGCTGCCAATTGGAAATTTGTTAACCCTGCCATGCACATGATCGCAATGTGTATGATCGCGATACATTTTTTGATGAGATGGCGGGCAATTTACCTGTAGTGGTTGGGTAGTTTCAGTCTTATCAGGCTGACAAACTATCGTAGCTTGTTTTTTCATAACGACTTCTCCCTATGTTAGGTGACATTGATAATTGATATAATAAATTTAACTATAAAAACAGTTATTTACAATACCTTTTTATCAGAAAATAATATTAAAAAATTACGGGTTAAACCCGAAGGTGCAAGTAGCTTTTGCCCGCAGGCACGCCCTGCATATTTGCGCCGGTAAAGGAAAAAATCATTTTTGGCATCTTAGATAAATAAACAGCCGGAGCAAATAATATATACTCCGGCTGTTTAAATAAGTATAGCGTACCTGTATTTACTTCCCTTTCCAAAACTGCAGGTAATGCAGGTTGTACCCTCCGTTGTTAGCTAATACCTTTAATTTGTTGCTCCCGGCCTTTAAAACAATGTTTTTTACAGCAATAACCTGCCATTTTTTTAACCCGCCGGTGTTGGGAACCGCCACTTCTTTTGCCTGGGTTATATTATTAACTAAAACAGATAGTTTGGCATCATCGGTGGCGGATGCCACTTTGAGGCTTAGGGAGTATATGCCCGGTGTTTTAACCTGTATTGTGTACTGTGTCCATTCGTTGGTTTCAATATGATCTACATAGTAACTTTCATACTTCGTAGAATCTTTGCTGATATCAACGCCGTCGTTCCGGTACACATGGCCTTTGTTCCCAACACCCGGTTTACCCGAAGTATGATAGTCGGCTGTATCGGTGTCAAAATAAGCAGAGCCATTGCGGCCCAGGTCATAATCAACAGCATTGATCACGGTGCCGTTGCCAATCCTGTTGGCTTTAAAGGGCTTGGTAACGCTTGTATGCGGCTGCCTGAAAATAGCATCGATGACATCATGATGGATAATGGTATTTTCTAATTTAGCATACGTAGCCAGCTCAAGGGTGCCGCTATAAGTATTGCTCTCGTTAGGTTTATTCCTGCCGGTGTTCAGGTACCTCGCCACATCATCATAGTTCAGATTTGAACGGATCTCCATCGGGTTGTTGATGCCCAATTTTTTCAATGGCCATAATGACCAGCCAATGTTATTTTTTTCTAATAAGCCGATAGCTTCAGTAAGCCAGGTATTTGAGTTTTCGCCGGTTTCGCCTAACCATACGGGAATATTATACTGGTCGCGTGTTTTTACGATATGATCAACAGACTTCTGATCGTTAAAATTCCAGTACTTATGAAAGCTCAGCACCATGTTTTTATCCCACTGGGGTAAAATACCGTTATAGTTATTGCCCCAACCGTTGCCCCCAATAATAATAATGTGTTTTTTATCTACCTCGCGAATGGCAGCAGTAATATCAACCATCAGTTTTCTTAGCGGACCGTTTGTTTTTTCCTTCAGTCCGTTTTTATCGTTTTGAGGATCGTCAAAACCCCAGTTTGGCTCGTTGATGATATCATAAGCACCGATGTAAGGCTCGTTTTTATACCGTTCGGCCAGTTTGCGCCAAAGGGCTATGGTTTTTTGCTTGTTGGCTTCGCTGTCCCAAAGCGATGGCTTGTCCGGGTCGCGGTCGGAGATGTTCAGGTCGTTGCCTTGTCCGCCGGGTGCGGCATGCAGGTCAAGGATCAGGTACATGTGGTTTACTTTACACCAGGCCAGCAGATCGTCGGTCATTTTAAACCCTTTATCCAGCCAGGTGTTTTTACCGGCAACGGGCTCCTTATCAACCGGCAGGGTGTAAAGGTTATAATGCATTGGCAGGCGGATAGAATTGAATCCCCAGCGTTTCATAGAGTCTACATCGATTTTGCGGGTGTTATTGGCCAGCCAGGTATCATAAAACTCCTTAGTTTCGGCCGGGCCCATTAGCTCTTCAAGCCTTTCGCGAATGCGGTACTGCCGGCTGTCTTTGTTAATGTGCAGCATATAGCCTTCCTGTAGCATCCATCCCCCTAAACCCATCCCTCGCAGCAATACATTCTGCCCCTTTTCATCAACTATTTTTTTGCCTTCGGCTTTTAAAAAGCCTGTTTGCGCATTGCCTTGTAACGCTACAAATAACGCCGGGACCGCGGCAAGCATAACTTTAATCCCAGAGCTTATCTGTATGTTTTTTATTAACGATGTTAACATGTTGTTGTGCATTTAAATTTTTTGAACCGGTTTATATTACCAGATATACGTTCCAACCGAACCTTTATCAAGTTTAACAGCTAATACTTTTCCCTGGTACTGGATGTTAAAATCCTGCGCGCCATCGCCGGTGTTGGCTACGATAAGTACTTTTTTGCCATCGGGGGTTTTGAAAGCTACATTAGGTAAAGTATCCATATTGTTTGATGCAATTCGTACTGAACCGGGACGTACAAATTTGGAAGCGTGGGCAATTGAATAATAAGCTACGTTCTTCTTAACCTCATTTTTATCAATGGTAACGGCGCCCTGGCACATTGGGCAGCCGCCCCTGTCGGTATAGGGCTTATATTCAGGGTCGGCGGCAAGGTTCCACTCCAGTACATTGCGGCTCCAGTTGCGGGTTGCGCCAATAATAAGGCTTTTTACCGGCCAGGCTATGTTGATGGTACTTTGATTTTCAGGCTCAACGGTCATCTGCTCGGTAAAGTAAATGTTTTTATCAGGATGGGCGTTGTGCACATCGGTAAGGGCCGAGATATCGCCGCCATACAGGTGAAAGCCCGAACCGTCCACATATTTACGGGCAGCCGGGTCGTTCAATATCGAAATAGGGTAATCGGGCCTGTCGGCATTATGATCGTAAACAATGATCTTTGTTTTGATGCCTGCCGCCTTAAACGCTGGGCCAAGGTTGTTTTTGATAAAGTCGGCTTCGTCGGGCGCAACCATCAGCAAGCTGGGGTTATTGCCCGGGTGTAATGGCTCATTTTGAATGGTGATGGCATCGATATTAATTCCATTGGCCTTCATCGCCTGGATATATTTAACCAGGTATTTTGCATACACCGGGTAACAATCGGGTTTTAACCTGCCGCCGCGGGTATCATTATTGGTTTTCATCCAGGCCGGCGGCGACCATGGCGAACCCAATACCTTGATTGCCGGATTAATTGCCAGGATCTGTTTCATTACCGGAATCACATCGGTTTTATCCGGGCCAAGGTTAAAATGTTTTAACGTTGGATCTGTCTGGCCTTTGGGCATATCATCATAGGAGAATACTTTCTCGTTCAGATCGGATGCGCCAATACTCAGCCTTAAATAACTGATACCAATATCATTCCCTGTAACCGCGAAAAGATTTTTAAGCAGCGCTGCCCGGCTTTCGGCATTCATGCGGATGATGTGCATAGCGCTGCCCCCGGTTAATGCAAATCCAAACCCGTCTATCGGCTGGTAATGTTGCTTATCATTAACAGTAATAGTAGTGCCGCCGGCGTTCCCGGTTTTAAAAGTAAGCGGCACTTTTTGCTGCTCAAAAAGTGCCGATCTGTCGGCCCTGGTAAGCCATAAGCTTGCCTTTGTTTGCGCGTTTATTGCAGCGGCCGGGCCAAGCAGCATGGCGCTCAATAAAATCGATTTGATTTGCATGTTCATGAAACAGGATTTACAGGTTTATTTGTTGGATAACAGGAATTAATACGGCTGTTAAAATTGGATGAGTAAAAATATTACTGTTTTTAATAAAACGTAGTAATTAATCGGTTACAAAGTCAATAATTAAATTTTGTAGTGGTTAAGAAGTAGTTTACCCATAGGGTTAATTTAAATCAGGGCGATATAAAGTCTTGTTTAACTGCGCAAATTTAATTTGCAATTTAAAACATTTGTTTTTATGAAAAGATTTCTATAAATTCACATACAACTATCCAATGAATACTCCATCTAAAAAAATTGTCATATTTGATGACGACGAGGACATCCTTTCTATTTGCAGTTATATTTTGGAGGAACAAGGGTGGGAAGTGCACACATTTAGCGACTGCAATAACATTGTTGAAAAGGTTTCGGGCATTTTGCCTGATGTGATCATGATGGATAACTGGATCCCCGATTCGGGCGGGATCATTGCCACGCAAACCCTCAAAAAAACCGAAGGGCTTAAAGAAATACCGGTAATTTATTTTTCGGCAAACAGCGATATCCAGATCCTGGCCAACCATGCCGGCGCCCAAAGCTATTTAGCCAAACCATTTGATCTGGAAGACCTGGAAAAGGTGATCAACAGGGTGATAGCGGCGTAGGTGGGATAGCTATTATGCCATAAATTTTTTCTTAGGGATAGTGCAAAGGGCTGCGTTAGTGATAGGGGCGGATACCGGCCTTGTGGCTAATGCCGGTGCAGTATGAGCGTATAGCACGGGCCGCAGGCAACGCCCATATTTTTCATACCGATCAAAAAATATATTTAATTTATAACTATCCGTAACAAAAAAAGAGGGTCAAACAATGACAGCCCTCATTAAAAACCGCTTCTATTTCTTTTCCTCAAACGATGCCAGCAGGTTTATATTCGGGTCTACCTTAACATCTGCCGGTTTGGCTTTTACCCGGAAACGGGCTGTTGTCGATTTCTCTTTTACCGGCACAGTTAACAGCTGCCCGTCAACAGACACCTCCAGCGGCAAATTGTAAACATAGGCCTGGTTTTGGGTTACATTTATGGTAATGTAACCATCCTTTTCATTATACTTCCAGCTAACCGCCAAATTTGGGTGCCCTGCGTTGCGCAGCCATTGCGTAAAAAACTGTTTCAGGTCCTTGCCGCTGGTTTGTTCCATTACCCGCCTCAAATCATCGGTATTTGCATTCCCGCCCTGGTATTTTGAATAATAATTTCTTACCCCTTTCCAAAAAACATCATCGCCCAGTTTGCGCCTCAGCATGTGCAGTACCCAACCACCTTTTTCGTAGCTATTGGCATTAAGCAGCTGCATAAATTTTGTTTTAACAGCTGTATCAACCACGGGCGTTAAACGCTCTTTTTCAAAATCCAGCACTTTTTTACGCTGGCCGATAAGGCGTGTTTTTAAGGTATCGGCCCCGTATTTATTTTCGAGATAAAGATTGGTCATATAAGTAGCAAAGCCCTCACTTAACCAAAGGTGGCCAAAGCTTTTCTCGCTGGCGCCATCGCCAAACCACTGGTGGGCAATTTCATGCGCCATTAGTTCTTCTATATCCGGACTTTTAACCGATTCTTCAAAGTAGAATATGGCACTGGCATTTTCCATGCCGCCAAAAATGGTTTTCGACTGCACGTTGGCCAATTTTTCGTAGCTGTAAGGGCCAACATTTTTTATAAAGTAGGGGAGAATATTTTTAGCTACAGCATAGCTTTTAAACCCAACCTCTTTACTTTCCGGAAAAACATAGGTAAAAACCGGGATTCCGTTAACATCACCGGGGCGGTCAACCGCAAACTCAGCTACGCCTATAACCATTACTTTGGTAGGCAGCGCAACGGCTTCAACCCAATGGGTTAGTTTGAGCTTTCCGTCGAGTTGCTTCTCTTCGGTTTGCAGGCCGTTTGATACCACCTGGTAATGATCGGGCGCGGTTACAATAAAATCAACCGTGGCTTTGTCGGCAATATTATCAACGCAGGGGAGCCAGTTGTGGGCCCGGTTAGGCCAGTTATCACCAAAAAAAGTACGGTGCCCGAATGCATTGGTCGAGATGATCAACCCATCGGCCGGGATGCCGCTATAACTTATCGTATAATCGCGGGTGTTCCCTTTATAGGCGCGGGTATTGATCTTTAGCTGCTCATCGTCCTGGGTAAACTTTACCGGCTTCCCGTTTTCGGTCACTGCCGATACCAGCATGCCTTTACCCTCAGCATTCTTTTTCACCAGGTCGAGGCTGAACCCTTCTGCGCCGTTCAAAAACCTTACCGAAACCGTGGCCTTTCCCTCTATATTATTATCGGCGTCATTAAGTTTAATATCAAACGTATAATGTTTAACATCAATCTGCGCCCCTGGAACCTGGGCAAATGCCGGCATGGTAAACAGGGCCGGTAACAATAAAAGAACAAAAAATATCCTGCGCATAGCCTTGGTTCAGTTTGTTTTGTACTGCAACAAAGCTAATAAAAACAAGCTGTTATCCGCCCTTCCCGGCCATATGGTTAATCACATTTTTACATTGCTAAAACGTTACATTAACCCCTGTGGTGAACAAAAAGTAAAGCCCGTTCATTTTGGTGTTTTTTACATAATCAACCTGGTTAAATGGCTTGATGAGGTAGGGCGTAAAGAGGATTTGCCACTTGTTAATAGTATAGGTTAAAGGCAACGATCCGCTGAAAGCAAGCAGCTTATATTGCCTTACCTCGCGCTGGTTTTGCTGCGTTACCGTTTGCGTTATGATAGTTTGCTTTGGCTGGCTGGGAAACAGGATATTAATAGGTGTTTGCTGCTGGGGTTGCTCTATCGAGCGGGTAACCTGCGATTCGGTATAATAAGTTTGGTAGAAAGATTGTGTACCGGCATAAAGCGTGGCGGTAGGAGTAACTTTTAGCCCGCTTTTTTTATCCGCGCCTGTTTTCAGGGCAAAAATTTCTTTTGATAATTCGGCCGTATTAACAACGTCGTTGCTGTTATTTTTATTAAACCTATAGCTGATGCCCGCGGTAAATTTTACAATATCATCCGGATTAGCATACAACTGCCCGTCGAGCGTGGCATTAAATGAAGAAAGTATAATGGGGCTGCTTTTGGTGATAAAATATTTGGTGGCCGATACATTGCCTCCATAATACCGTTTTGCATCAAACGCGAAAACATAGCCCGGCGTAACGCTAAGACCTTCGGTGCCAGATTTGGAGCCATTAAGATCAAAATAGCCGATAGCGCTTACAAAAAAGCCCCGCTTGCTAACCAATGTAACCGAGGGAAGAAGCACCGGAACACTGCTTTCATCGCGCCGGCCGGCATAGGTAAGGTTTGAAAGATATTGCAAACCCGCATTTACAAACAACTCTTTTGTTTTTGCCGCGGTATCAGGTTTTTGCTGGGCATAAACCGCAGGGCCGGTCAAAGCCAGCAGCAGGATAAGTTTAAGTTTTTTCATAGCTAATGTTGAATAAAAAAGTGCGGATAATCAAAAAGGCCGGTACCGGCCTTTTTGATTTAATGTATGTAAATACTATTACTGTTTGGCAGCGCTTAGTTTGGCTGAACTCTTGCCCGAAGTTTTAACAGTAACGCTTTTCTTTCCCGCCTTTACAGCAGTGCTGGAAGCGCTGCTATTTGAGAGTCCGGCATTTAGCTTTTTAGAGCCCGCTGCCACGTTACCTGAACTGTTCAGGTTACCGGACGAGGTAACACTCACATTTTTGCTAACAGCGTCGGCGCTATTACCCGCGGCCACTGCAGTTTTACCTGTTGTTGTTGTAGCGCCAGCCCTTAAAGCAGCAGCATTGCTGCTTACTTTTTCGGTAGTGTTAGCGGCAACACCTTCGGTTGTGGTTAATGCTTTTTCGCCTGTTGCTGTTACTCCGGTTGCATTCACAGTACCCGCGGCTGAGGTATTGCTGCTAACACCGGCTTGTGCAGCTGTTGTACCTGCCGTAGTATTTACGGTTGAGGCAACGTTGCTGTTAACATTGACGGCCTCACTGGCGGCAACGCCCGTTACAGTCTGGTTGGTGGTAGCCTGAGTTTGAGCGGCTGTCCGCGCTGCTACATTTTGAGCCTGTGTTGCAGCCTGGTTGGTTACGGTTGAGGTTGTGTTAACCGCTTTTTGCGCTATTGATGCAGCATTCACAGTTGGCGTAGCTACCCGCGTAGCTATTTTAGTAGCGGTAGTTGCTCCAAGATTAACCTGGGCCGAACCAACTTTAAAAGCAAATAACGCGGCGGTCAATAAAACGGGTTTAATTAACTTTTTCATGATTAGTTTTTTAGTTATTAATATGTGAGGGAGGGGTAAACTTAAGCCCTCATCTGTTCGCTGTAGTAAAACAAAGCAAGTGCCATTGCACAGTAAATGACATTTTAATGACTTCCGCCCCCAAAAAGTGTGAAATTGTGTATAATAAATTATACATATGTTTATTTTGTTCGTCAGCAAAGGAGCAAAAAAAACGTCCCTTGTTTTTAGCAAGAGACGTTCTTTTATAAGTTATACCTACCTTACATTTTAGGCATCCTGCGCATCATGTTGGCCATAGCAGCGGGATTGCTCATTTGCTTCATCACTTTCTTCATATCATCAAACTGCTTCATGAGGCGGTTAACTTCCTGTAAATCGGTGCCCGAACCTTTGGCTATGCGGTTACGGCGGCTTTGATTAATGGTTTCAGGGTTAGCTTTTTCAAACGGGGTCATAGATTGAATAATAGCCTCTATCGCTTTAAACGCATTATCATCAACCTCAACATCCTTCATCATTTTGCCCACGCCCGGTATCATGCCCATCAGATCTTTCATGTTACCCATTTTCTTGATCTGCTGGATCTGGCCGTAAAAGTCGTTAAAGTCGAACTTGTTTTTGCGGATCTTCTTCTGTAGCTCGGCTGCCTCTTTCTCGTCAAACTGCTGCTGAGCGCGTTCAACCAAAGACACCACGTCGCCCATGCCCAGGATCCTCGATGCCATACGATCGGGGTGGAAAACGTCAAGCGCTTCCATCTTTTCGCCGGTACCAATAAACTTGATAGGCTTATTAACAACCGATTTGATCGAAAGGGCCGCACCACCGCGGGTATCACCATCCAGCTTGGTTAATACCACACCGGTAAAGTCCAAGCGGTCATTGAACACTTTAGCAGTATTCACAGCATCCTGGCCGGTCATGGAGTCAACCACAAACAGGATCTCGTGTGGTTTTACGGCATCTTTTACCTGCTCAATCTCCACCATCATGGCCTCGTCAATAGCCAAACGGCCGGCGGTGTCAATAATCACCACGTTATTACCGTTCTGCTTAGCCTGGGCTATACCTTCGCGGGCAATAGCAACCGGGTCTTTCGAGTCGCGATTGGCATACACCGGGATACCTATCTGCTGGCCTAAAACCTCCAGCTGATCAATAGCCGCCGGACGGTAAATATCATCAGCAACCAGTAATGGTTTTTTATTGCGTTGTGTTTTTAAGTAATTGGCAAGCTTACCGGTGAAGGTTGTTTTACCAGCACCGTTCAAGCCGGCAATAAGGATGATGGTGGGTGTAGCCGGAAAATTCAGATCGGCTGTGGTACCGCCCATCAACGCAGTAAGCTCATCGTTCATGAGCTTGGTAAGCAACTGGCCCGGCGAAATGGATGTTAATACATTATTACCAAGCGCTTTTTGCCTCACATCATCGGTAAATGCTTTGGCGGTTTTATAATTAACGTCGGCATCAAGAAGGGCCTTGCGGATCTCCTTCATGGTTTCGGCCACGTTTATTTCAGTAATTGTTCCCTGACCCTTCAGGACCTTGAACGCCCTGTCGAGTTTATCCGAAAGATTTTCAAACATTATATTAAAAAACTTTAATCTTTTTTATAAGGATACAAAGGTATGATTTTGAACTATATTAACTCAATTACTTAGTAGATTAACTTATATCCCCGGCCACGAATGTTAAGGATGCTTACGGATGGATCATCTTTTAAATAACGCCTCAGCTTAGTAATAAAAACATCAAGACTCCGGCTGCTGAAATAATCGTTGTTTTGCCAAAAGTTCAATAACAGTTCGTCACGGTTAAGCAACTGGTTCCTGTTTATGATCAACAGATTAAGAATTTCGCTTTCACGGGTGGTAAGTGTCCTGCTATTTCCATCAAAATTAAGCTTACCCTGCGGATAATAAAACCGGTACCTGCCAATTTCAGTTAACCCCACACTTTGGCTTATCACCAGCCTGTTTTTACTCAGTAAAGCCCTTATCCGGATAATGAGCTCCTCCAGGCTGAACGGCTTTTTTAAATAGTCGTTGCCCCCGCTTTCAAAACCTTCAACCACGTCTTGAGGCAAAGATTTGGAAGTAAGAAAAATCACGGGTATTTCGGTATCCACATTCCTGATCTGCCGGGCAAGGTCAAAGCCGCTGCCATCAGGAAGCATCACGTCAAGTACTATGATATCGGGCTGGCTATCGTAATAAATGACCTTAGCCAACGCAATGGTATCAGCCTGAAACACGTTAAACCCTCTTGATTGAAGGCTTTCCTGTACTATCTCGGCCAGTACCGGTTCATCCTCAACCAGTAAAACCTTAACGTTATTTATATTGGCCATGCTAAACTAAGTGTAGTGCCTTTACCTAACTCGCTTTCTATTTTACACCATCCCCTGTGCCGATCCACAATGCTTTTTACATAGCTCAGTCCAAGGCCATGGCCTTTTACCCGGTGTTGGTTTCCGGAGGGTACGCGATAAAACTTTTCAAACACCAGCGGCAGGTCATTCGCTGCTATACCTATCCCATTATCTTTTACCTCGATGACCAAAAAGTTGTTCTTTATGCTCACACTTACCACCAGTTGAACCCGAGTGCCCGAATACTTAAAAGCGTTATCAACCACATTATTAACCGCGTGCTCAAAATACAGCTTATCGGCCATGATACTGCTTATCCCGGTATTATTTACATATGTCCAGTTAATTTCCTTTCCGGGCAATGCTGCCGCCCTTGCTAACAGGCCTTTTATTTCGGCGTCGATATCAACACGTTCTGGCTTTATATCAAAATCCGCGTTTTCATACACCGAGATGCTTAGCACCCGATCAACCAGCCCGGCCAGTTTTTCGAGTTCATTTTTGGTATAAGAAAGATAACGCTGCGTCTTTTCACGGTTATCAAGTACACCAAAGCCGTTCAATGCTTCAATTGCAGCCGAAGCAGTAGCGATGGGTGTTTTAAATTCATGGGTGATGTTGCTGATAAAATCATTTTTTATAGCTGATAACCTTTTTTCCCTGAACAGGGTACGTAACAGATAGATAAGGCTAAAAGCCACCAAAGCGATAAGCAATAGCGAGCCGGCAAACATATACCCCATACGCCCTATGATGTATGAAAAAGGATTACTGAACATAGCCCTTACATATTGTTCTTTTCCCTTTTGCTTGTAAGTTGGGTAGGATTTGGTGATGATAGGATAACGGGCTAGCAGTTTTTCATCAAAATGGCTCCGGTTCATTGTGCTGTCGGTTTCGCGTACATAAAACCGGAAAGGGGTCTCGATGTTCCTATCCTTCAGGTAATGGGCAAGCACCGGCCTTAGGCGGGTTGTATCAAAATCATACTTATTGACGTTATCTACCATAAAACCACCCAGGTTTTGGGTACGATAGTATACAACATGGTTTTGCAGATCTTCAGTGCGCATGGTGTAGGCAAAACGCGTGGCTATTGCCCATTTAAAAGCCGTGTCCCCGGGCAATAACGCCTTATTAATGCCACGAAAACTTAATGCCGAAGATGAAAACTTTTGACCCGGCTGATGGGCGTTTGCTATGGTAAAAATGTTCTTCTTCTCTGCTGTATCAAACCTGCTGGTGATCAGAAACTCGGTAGTATCCATCAGCCGTTTGGCAAGCAGTTGTTGGATGGTATCGCAACGGATGCTAAACTCCTTTTTTAATGCGTCCTCAAAAGCCATGTTCACCTCTTTTTCAAAGGTGGCCTGGTTTACAATATAGTAGTTTTTTACCCAGTAAAATTGCAGCAGTAAAACCATGGCAATGGCTACGGCACACACTATAATAACAAAGCGGGTACTTTTAGGCATAACCAAATGTAAAACATCGGCGTTAAATACGATCTGCTGTTAACATAATATAACATTAGTTAACTTGCCCGATAACACAGTTTTATTTTTACACTCTTCATTTTTGCAGGTATAAAATCTGTACCTGTCATGAAAAAACTATTTGTTATTCTTTTATCAGCCTGCTTTTTTTCAACATCGGCACAACAAACTTTAAAACCTGGCGATGTCATGCCCGCTATTGTTATAAAACCAATTATTAATGCGCCGGCATTGCACGTTAACCTTGCCGACCCGACTAAAGCACCGTTCTATATTTTGAGCTTTTGGGGAACCTGGTGCAGCCCATGCATTCCCGAAATGGATACCCTGGCTAAGCTGCAAAAAGCAAACGAAGGTAAAATCAGGGTTATAGCCATATCAAACGAGCCGGTTGCACGGTTGAAAAAATATCTAATCAAAAAACCGTCGGCCCTGTGGCTCGCCAGCGATACCTCGTTCTTTTTATACAAAGCATTCGGGCTTTCATCTGTTGGGCAAAGCGCCATCATTAACAGCAGGCACATGGTAGTAGCACTCGTAAAAACAGATTTGGTAAACCAGCGGTTTATCAACAACCTCATGAGCGGTAAAACCATTAAATCATCTGCCGAAGTAAAAGAGGTTCCTGTAAACAACCGCAAAGACGTTTTTGGTGTAGATAGTACTATTGCCGAAAGTTTTACCATTCGCGGCTACATGAAGGGGCAGCAAAGCATGGGCAGGCATTATCTCAATGCGCCATATGAAGGCAGGAGGGTTAGCTATATTAATGTTTGTGCAGATGTTTTATATAAAGACGCGTTTGACATTACCTCATCTAAACAAATCGTTTACGAGATTGATGAAAAAGCAGTATGCGATTTCGATAATAAAAACTCGCTGTATTGTTTTGACCTGTTAGTTAAACCCGAAGATAAGGATAGCCTTAACCACATCATGCAAAAAAAGCTGCTTAGGTCACTACCTATAAAAGCGCGGATAGCCGAAAAATTAATCCCTGTTTATGTTCTCAGAGTAAACCCAGACCAAAAATTGGCATTCCAGGTATCAACGCAAAATAAATCGATGATCAGTTTTAGCGGGGAAGGGTATAACGGGACATCTGTGTCGTTGGCAAATTTCGCAAATGATTATTTGAGCAATGACCTTGACCGCCCGGTTGTGGATGAAACCGGGTTGAAAGAAAAATACGATATAAAAACCACGGTCGATCTGCGTACGCAAGAGGGAGTAGTACAGTCTGTAAACAAGCTCGGCCTTATACTGGATAAGGCCGAACGTAAAATGAAAGTATTGGTGTTTTATAAATAACACTTACGGGAACCGGTACAGCATTCCCAACCCAATGCCTTCATAGCCCTGGGCGCTATCGGATGTATGTTTATCATACAACAGCGTTCCGTTTACCGTTGCACTAATTAACCTGTTCACCTTGGCTGTTAGCGTTAAATCAACACGGTGGGTAATAAATTTTGGCGATTGGGCATAAGGGATAAACAACGCGTAACGGGTATTTAAGTGAATGTTTTTGGCTATATCTTTATCCAGCAACGCCACAACCTGGAACGCGAGGTCATTTTTTACGGTTTTTAACGTATCCACGCCGTAGTTATCTTTTTGATATTTATGGATGGCGTGATCAAGTACAAAAGTTTGTCGTGCGGTACCGGTACCCAAACGCAAATCGAACCAACTTTTTGGCTTATACTCAAAACCGACAGACTCGGTAAGATAACCCGGCGACATAAAGTTTGAAATATATTGCTGCTCGAACTTGCCATTGCCTTGATCGACATAATTAAACCCTTTATCAAACTGCGACTCGAAGGTTAATGCGCCGAAAAAGTACCAGCTTTTTGATAATTGAGACGCTACTTTGTTATCAAAATAAATACGGTCCTGCGTTTTGCGTTTGCCCTGGCCTTTGTTTTTTGATACCCCGTAGGTAAGGTTAAGCTCGGACACATAACTGAAAGGCGCTTTGTTATATTCGGTATGATAAATAAAATTTGAACCCAATGCCACCGCGCTTACGCCACCCGCCGCATAATTGCTGCTAAATGCCGACTGGCTAAAGTTCAGCCCGAATGTGATTACCTTTTTCCAGTAGTTTACTTTATAATCGAGCATGGTAACAGGTACCATTTCGCGCTGGATCTGTATGGGGCGAACCCGCGTGGGGATGGCATTTTTGCGGGAATTTATCCGGTATTTATTAAGTACGGCAGTGTCTATTTTAACACTATCTTTTTTCAGGGTATCTGTTTGTGCTTTTGCTGATAAAACGCACGTGACTGATAATGCGAGTATTAGTAATCCCGGTTTTGTTTTTAACATAGTAAACAAATTAAAGCAAAAATCTCCTTTTTTAACCACAATAAACAAAAATGTTGCTTCAGGGTTTAGTCTGGCAAACGACTTTTGGGCAAAAATATTGGAATTTTCGGATATTAAAATGAACCTTGTATTAAGGTTTATCTGCCTTATTCACGGCCAAGATCCTTCTTGCTATCTTCGGGTGTAACAAGCGGGGTAAGGGAATAAGGGCGTTTTTTATACTTTAAAAAACGATTGAGGTTGGTTTTAATCGAGGCTATAAATTCATAGTCGCTGGCCGTTTTCACCAAATAATAGCCGGGGCGGTACCGCAGCATGAAGTCGGTAAGCTGCTGATCTTTTAAGTTGGTTATGGCGCCAACATAAGTTCGGTTAAAACGATAGTCAATAACACTTTGCTGATAGTCTTTCTCAATAGTTTCGCGCAGGCGGGCAGCATTGCGGCCGCTGCGGCTTAATGAATTGTAAAGCGCGTCGATACTTAAGCCAGCACCGCCCGGCCCAAAGCTCAATAAATCTTTATTGTTAAGTGGGCCGAAGATTTTGGTATAATCGTTTTTGGTTGCAGCAAGCCGTTTTTGGGGGTTAAGCAGGGTGTCGCGCACGATAACTTCTTTAAGCTGTATGGCTGTGCGCTTCATATAAACGGCAAGTGATTCGCCGCCTTGCACTTTCAATGTATCGGGATGATGATCTGATTTTGTAAAAACAAGCACATCGCCCGGCTGGGCTTCTATCTTGAATTCACCTTTAAAAGTGTTGTAAATAGATTTGCCGGTGGTGATGTTCTGTACATTAACTTTGGCAATGCGGTCTTTGCTGTCTTTATCAAACACAACCCCATCCACGGTTTTTTGCTGGGCAAAAACCCGGGCCGCGGGCAGGGCAAAACATATCAGGAGCATCCACAATTTCATTGCGGGGGCAAAAATACGTGTTGTACAGCGGGCGATCATACAATTTAACAACAATTAACCTTTGGGGGAGGGAGCCAAGATACCAGGAGTCAAGAATCAAGATAGATTTAGAGGTCATTTCTTTCTGTCCTGGCTCTTGACTCTTGCTGTCTTGCCTCTGTTTCTCACTTAACAACCACAAGCTTCTGGCCAATTTTAATGCCATTGTCGCTCATACTGTTTAACGCTTTCAGGTCATCAACAGTTATTCCAAAACGTTTGGATATGTTGTATAGTGTATCGCCCTGTTTTACGGTGTAGATCTTATCGTCGGGCGGGGTTTTGGAAAGGGTATCCTGAACAGGTTTGCCAATGCTATCGTTGATCTGCGATAATACACGGTCTTCCCGTTTAATTTTAGCAATCTCGCCTTCGGGTCGGTCATACTGATCGAGGTTATATTTTACAATAATATTGATCAGCAACTGCGGATATTTAGGATTAGTGGCATAACCTGCCTTTTTCAACCCATAAGCCCAGCCTTCATAATCGTTCTTGTCCAGTTCAAAAAGTTTAGCATAGTTTTTACGTTTTAAAAACGCCGAGTGGTCACGGAAGGAGTCTTCCGGATTATCATAAACGCGGAAACAATCATTCACGTTGTCGTCATCCTTATAATAACTTTTGCCGGTCCAGTCGCTGGTGCATTTTATGCCGAAGTGGTTGTTGGCGTATTTGGCCAGGTCACTATTGCCCGCGCCCGATTCAAACAAGCCCTGCGCCAGGGTGATGCTGGCCGGGATACCATACTGGTTCATTTCCTGGATGGCGATGGCCTTAAAACGGTCAATATATTCTAACGAATTGTACGACCGGTAGTTGGCAATAGCATCCTTATTGGCCTTTTGGATATTACTGTTATTGCGTTTGGCATCGCGGTTTGATACTGTAGTGGTTTTTTTGCGGGCAGAGCATGAATTGAGGCAAACTACAGCAATGAACAGGTATATGGTTTTTCGCATGAGGCTTAAATCTTATTATGTGGCATATAACCAGGGGCCAAATTAAGATTTTATAAACGTAATTATTGCTGTTTAGTTGTTGCGTCGGCCAATTGCGTTTGGTTTGCCGGATTTTCATCCAGGTCATTGAGGTTATACCTGTTAATGATACCTAAAACCTGCGATGCCCATTTGCGGCTACCGGCATAACCGGCACGCTGAATACCTTTTGCCCATCCTTTATAATCATAATGGGTAAGCGCGTCGGCCAGGTGGCTAAACTGCTTGCGCTCGGTCATGATGCGTGCAAAGTCCTGAAACGAATCAAAAACCGAATCGTATCTTTTATAAGAGGTGCGAACTTTTTTGTTGTGTTTGGTATAAACTACGGTATTGTAACCTTTTACTCCAAATTGATTATTAAGGTTTTGTGCTATGGTGCTGTTGCCGCAGCCCGATTCATGCATGGCTACACCTAAAACGATGCTTGCCGGGATCCCGGTTTCGTGCATGATCTTAATGGCATCATCTTTGAACTTTTCAATGTAAGATTGTGAGGTATTTTTCTGTGCTGAAGCAGCTAATGTTGAAATCAACAGTGTTGTAATCAGTAAGATTTTCTTCATAATTTATTTTTTTCTGATAACCAGCAGCCCGTCGCGTACCGGCAGGATCAATTTTTCTATCCTGCTATCAACAGCTATCTGGTCATTTAGTTTGCGGATTCCTTCAGTATCGGCATCTTTTTCGGTGCCGTACACCTTTCCTTTCCACAAAACGTTATCAATTATTATTAATCCTCCGGATCTGACTTTGTCAAAAACTAATTGAAAGTAAGTATAATTATTCTTTTTATCGGCATCTATAAACACCAAATCAAAAACATCCTCCTGTAAATCAGCAATAACGGCCTCTGCCTGCCCAAAATGCAGCTTTATTTTGTTTTCAACATTTGTTAGTTTAAGATGTGAAGTGATGATCTCCTCCATTTCGCGGTTAACTTCAATGGTGTGGAGGATGCCGTCGTCGGCCAAACCCTCGGCCAGGCAAATAGCCGAGTAGCCTGTATAGGTACCTATCTCCAGGATGCGCTTAGGCTGCACCATTTTGCTTAAAAAACTAAGCAGCCTGCCCTGATAATGCCCCGATAGCATGTTAGGTTTTAACACCTTGATATGCGTTTCGCGGTTGAGTTTTTTTAGCACCTCCGGCTCCGGGTCGCAATGGTCATCTAAGTAAGCCAGTAAGGCATTAGGGAGAATATCCATGGGGCAAAGATACACAAAAACCTTGATTTTCGTGATTGAAGGATTTCCCGATGCTATATGTCCCTTCCTTTTGAACCTTGATTCACTTGATTAAAGGACTTTTGATGATGGTTTTGTATTTGTTTTTAATACGATATCTTTAGCTGGATTTAAACCTTAACATGAAATATAAAGAGCTTACTGAAAAGATAATAGGATGTGCAATGCGTGTACATAATACTCTCGGAAATGGTTTTCAGGAATTAATTTACCAGCGCGCGTTGGCTTTGGAATTAGCAAAAGGAGATCTGAAGTTTGCCCAGGAATTGGAAATGATTATCTATTATGATGGCGTTGGCATAGGAAAACGACGCGTTGACTTCTTCGTTGAAGGATCAATCATGGTTGAAATAAAAGCCATCATATCCCTTGAAGATGTACATTTGGCACAAGCCATGAACTATCTTGAAGCCTATAAGATGGAAATAGGACTACTAATAAATTTCGGATCAAAAAGCTTACAATTTAAACGCGTTCATAATAACAATCTATTAGTTTGAAGCAGATATCAGGCTATCATCTAATCAGGAAAATCAAGGTTCAACCCTCTATCATGAAATCCTTCAATCAAGCAAATCATGGTTCAGAATCAGCTTAAAATCTCGTCCCCATCCAACTCTGCAGTAAAATCACCGCCGATATCGTATCTACCAACTCCTTATTTTGCCGGTGTTTCTTGTTCATGCCACTCTGAGCGATAGTTGCTGATGCCATTTTTGAGGTAAAGCGCTCATCAACCATTTCGATAGGGATTTCGGGGAATGTTTTCTTTAACAGGTTCACAAAACCTTTTACATGAATGGCCGATTGCGAGGGGGTGTTGTCCATCTGCTTTGGTTCGCCTACGATGAACCGCTCCACTTGTTCTGCTTGCAGATATTTTTTTAAAAACTCAATAATGTTATTGGGGTGGATGTTATCGAGGCCCGTCGCGATGATCTGCAAAGGGTCGGTAACCGCAATACCTATGCGCTTGGTACCATAATCAAAAGCCATTACTCTCATTTGGTAAAGATATGAGATGCGAGATATGAGATGTGAGATTTTTTGAATATGATGATAGTCACTCTTTACTTTCCATCAAGTAAGGACGCTCTGCTATGCCATTCCTGTCTCAAATCTCACATCTCATATCTCACATCTAAAATCAAATTACTATTTTGCACCAAATGCAGTTTAAAGAAATAGTAGGACAGGAAGCAACAAAGCAACGATTGCTTAACACGGTGAGCGAGAACCGGGTAAGCCACGCGCAACTATTTTTAGGCCCCGAAGGTTCGGGCAGCCTGGCGCTTGCTGTTGCCTATGCCCAGTACCTTTCCTGCGAGGATAAACAGCCCGGCGACTCATGCGGGGTATGCTCTTCCTGCCGGAAGTACCAGAAACTGATGCATCCCGATCTGCATTTTTCTTACCCTTTCTTTGCAAAACATAAAGATGATACAGCGCTTACTTTTATTGAGCAATGGCGCGGCGCTTTAACGGCTAATCCATATTTAAGCCTGGACATATGGCGCGGATACCTGGATGCCGAAAACAAACAGGCCAATATCAATATTGCCGAATGTCACCAGATCATTAAAAAACTAAGCTTTAAACCTTTTGAGTCGGAATATAAGATCCTGATCCTTTGGTTGCCCGAATACCTGGATAAAGAGGGGAATGCACTGCTTAAAATTATTGAAGAGCCGCAGCCCAATACGCTTTTTTTATTAGTAGCCCAAAACCAGGATCAGATCCTGAACACCATATTATCCCGTACGCAGCTGGTTAAAATACCCGCTTTGGAGTACGACGAAATTAAGGAACATTTAATAAGTGCCCATCACCAAACCGAGGAAGCCGCTGCCGAAATAGCTTATTTGAGCAATGGCAACATGACCGAAGCTTTGGCCATGCTGCAGCAGGACAACAAAAGCTACCACGAGCTGTTTGTACAATGGCTGCGCTATTGCTTTGGCAATAAAGGCATAGAGGTGATGGCTTTTGTGGAGCAATTTGCCAAAATGGGGCGCGAAAACCAAAAAAACTTTTTGCGTTACGGTACCAGCTTTATCCGCGAGTGCTGTTTACTCATTGCCGGGGCGGGTAGCCTGGTACATTTACCGCCAAAGGAACTGGACACGGCTCAAAAAATGAGTAACGTGCTGAGCATTGGCAAATCGCAAATGATTATTGATGAGCTGGAAAAAGCACATTATCATGTGGAGCGCAACGCTAATCCCAAAATCTTATTTTTAGATGTATCTTTACAAATTATTAAAATACTAATAAATAAAAATGTCCCTGCGGGGAATCAATATATGCCAAGTTAATTATGGGATGTGGAAGTTGCTCAACAGGTGGCGGATGTTCGCCTGCGGGCTGCAAAAGTAACGGCAGTTGCCTTACTAATGGTTGCAGCAAATTAGATGTTTACGATTGGCTGTCGCATATGGACATGCCGACTAACTATAAGCCGTTCCAGGTTATTGAAGTTAAGTTTAAAGGCTCGCGCAAGGAGTTTTATTTAAACAACGATAATATTTACCTCGAAGCCGGCGAACTTGTGGCTGTTGAAGCAACCACTGGTGGCTATGATATTGGCCATGTTTCGCTTACCGGCGAACTGGTACGCATGCAGATGGTAAAACGCCATGTAAAGGAAGCTGATGTTGTAAAAAAGATCTACCGTAAAGCTACCGTTGCCGATGTTGACAAATGGAAAGCTGCCAAGGATATGGAATGGGAAACCATGCACAAATCGCGCAAGCTGGCGCTTGACCTTAACCTGAGCATGAAGCTG
The DNA here is from genome assembly GCF_014643835.1 of Mucilaginibacter rubeus. GTDB lineage: Bacteria > Bacteroidota > Bacteroidia > Sphingobacteriales > Sphingobacteriaceae > Mucilaginibacter > Mucilaginibacter rubeus. The sequence goes on from NZ_BMKD01000005.1 coordinate 434,192, forward strand.
AGCGATGTGGATTACCAGGGCGATAAAACCAAGGCAACATTTTATTATACTGCCGAAGGCCGCGTTGATTTCAGGGAACTGATCAAGAAAATGGCCGAAACTTTCCGCATCCGTATCGAGATGAGGCAGATTGGTATGAGGCAGGAAGCAAGCCGTTTAGGCGGCATAGGTTCATGTGGCCGCGAGCTTTGCTGCTCAACCTGGCTTACCGATTTTAAAACGGTATCTACTTCGGCAGCCCGCTATCAAAACCTTTCGTTAAATACGCTGAAACTGGCCGGCCAGTGCGGCAAGCTGAAATGCTGCCTTAACTACGAGCTGGATACTTACATGGATGCCTTAAAATACATCCCTGATAATGTAAACACCCTTAAAACCCAAAAAGGGGATGCCCGCCTGCAAAAAACCGACATCTTTAAAAAAATAATGTGGTTTAGCTACCCGGGAGAAGAATCATGGGTTCCGTTGCCAATAAAAAAGGTTAAAGAGATTCAGCAGCAGAATAAAGATGGTGTGATCCCTGAAGACCTTGGCGAAATTGTTGAAGTTGAAACACCTGCGGCAAAAGCGCTCGATTACGAAAACGTGGTTGGCCAGGATAGTCTTACCCGCCTCGACGAACGACGCAACAACAATAAAAAGAAGAACAAAAACCGCAATAAAAACCAGAAACCCGGAGGCCAGGCGCAAGCCGAGGGCAAACCGGCCAATCAGCAGCCTCAGCAGGGATCGGGTAATCCGCAGGAAAAACCGGCCCAGCAGCCGCGTCCTGAAGGAAACCGCCAGCAGCAAAACAATAACAAGCCCCAGGGTAACAGGCCTCCGCAGCAAAACAGACCGCAGGGAGAAGGCCGGCCTCAGGGCGAAGCCAAACCTCAAAGAGAACCGAGACCACAGGGTGAACCGGGGCCACAAGGCGAAGGAAAACCACAGGGTGAGGGAAGCGGTAATAACAACAGGCGCCGCAGGCCAAACCGCCCAAACCGGAATAATAATAACAATAATAATCAACAGGCCAAACCTGAATGAAACGGGCTTTAAATATCATTTACCCGGCAGTATTGTTATTGGTAACCCTGTTTGCCGGTTCCTGTACCGATCCGAACAGGATCATTGATACCAACACCGAAATTGCCGATCATAACTGGTCGTACGTTAACCGCGTAAACTTTGATGTTAAAGTTGATGATGAAAAAGTTGCCTATAACCAATACCTTAATTTACGGGTTACGGGCAACTATAAATACTCCAACATATTTGTATTGGTTAGTCAAATTTCGCCCGATAAAAAAACGCATATTACGCGTTTTGAAGTAAAGCTGGCCAATCCTGATGGCGAATGGCTGGGCAAGGGATCAGGCAACCTTTACAGCTACCAGGTGCTTTTACGTAAAGATTATCATTTCCCCACAAAAGGCGTTTACCGTTTTCAGATAGAACAAAACATGCGCGATAACCCCCTTCATGAGATCAGCGATGTGGGATTAAGGATAGAGAAAGCCCAATAATTTACACTAAGGTATATTATAGGTAACGGTAACCGAGCCATGCGTCAGTACCTCTCTGTCGGTATCCTGTACAACTATTTTGTCATTGTCGTAAATTCTGTAGGTAACGGTATTGCTAACGTCTGAGGCAACAACCAGGGTTACCTGGTCGTTTTGATTCAATGTAGCAGTATAGCTGTATGATGATCCTTTTGCAACAGCTTTCGCATCAACTATTTTAGGGCTGCTATCCGTTGTTTTATATTCAGATAATGAAACGTTAAAGGCATCTGCCCCGCTTACCGTAACTTTTATGGTATGGGGCTGCGGAGGCTGATCTGTGCTTTTCTTTGAGCAGGACACAAACAGCAAGCTTATCAATATCCCATAAATCAGTTGCTTCATCATTGTTTTTTATTTGTGAATATGCTTAATTTATACCAGCGAACAAAATCTTAATAATAAAACTGAAACGTATAACTACCCGTTAAGCCTTAAACATCACCCATGAAAAAATTAACCATCCTTACATTTGTAGCTGCTTCAATAGCTTTTGCATCCTGTCATAGCGCCGATAAAAATAACCGTCAAAACGATACCAGCGCGACCCAAGGCAGCGGCGGCCCTGCCGATTCGGCTAAAAGTTCGGCTCCGGGCAATGGCGCTGTTGCACCAAATTCGTCGGATACAACCAGTCTTCATGGTGATACTGATTCTGCTGTGCATCCGGTGCATTAATGCTGGCTGATCACTATTTCTTTTGTTCATGATTAAACTAAGAATTAGCTGATCAGTCTACCTTCAGGAGTTTACTTTTTTGTTGCCTTTAACCTTTTTATTAAATGAAATACCTAAACCTATCTTTTCTTATCATCTTTTTTCCCTTAGTGTTATCAGCCCAAACTAATAATACTATAGCAACGCCCCGAATTGATAAACGTGTAGAATTGCTGAGCATTGTTTTCCGTTTAGCGGGTAACGAAGAATACAATACCCCTGACAATGTTAAATACGTTGCAGATATTCATAAGCATTTTGATAAATTTATTGACCATCCGCTCATTAAATACGCCCAGGAACTGAGGGACAGCAGCGGCGTTAGCTACGATGCTGTTATGTCAATGGCCGTTCACTTAAATGAACCACCGGCATTAGAACCATTAGTACCTTTTTCAGTCTCTTTACCAGACAAAAGGTGGACCCTGGAAAGCGCTGTAAAATTCACTGCCCTGTTAAAGCAATTTTATAAAGACGCCGACTTCGATGGGTTTTTCCATACCCATTTAGCTGATTATGCTATAGCCGAAAGCCGTTTTAATGTCCTGTTTAAAAAGCTGGATGTATCCTGGTATTATAAATTTTATGGTAAAGCGCCGGCCGAAAATTTCAATATCATCATAGGATTTGGAAATGGCGGAGGAAACTACGGGCCACATGTTTATTTAAACGATCATACCAAAAAAGTATATGCAATTATTGGTTCTGGTACTTTTGATGAGCAAGGCTTACCTACTTATGACGCGGCATCTTATCTGCCTACATTGATCCACGAGTTTAACCATTCATTTATCAATTATCTTACCGATAATTATGAAAACCAATTGAGAGACGCGGGTGCGCTTATTTACGAAAAAGAGCGCACAAAAATGCGGAAACAAGCTTATGGCGAGTGGAAAACAATGATAAACGAAGCGTTAGTAAGGGCATCGGTAATCAGTTACCTGAAAACCCATAATACCGATACATTGGTGGCCGAACAAGAGCTTAAGCAGCAATTGGCCAGAGGTTTTGTTTGGATGCGGCCATTGGTTAATTTACTTGGTCAATATCAATCAAACAGAAAAACTTATCCTGCACTTGAAAGCTTTATGCCTGCTATTGTCGTCTTTTACAATAAATTGGCGCCAAATATCAGTTTTTACGATGACGACTATCAGCAACATTGTGCCCGGGTAATAGCAGTAAGGCCTTTCAAAAACGGCGATACTACAATAAGAGCCAACACAACTGAAATTATATTTGATTTTGATAAAAAATTGGATGGCATAAAGTACTTTTTTGGCCCGGGAGCCAAGGGTATAGATCATTATCCTAAGTCGGCAAAATTTACCTTTGCTAATGATAACAAAAGCATTATTATGAAAGTTAGCCTGAAGCCCAATACCGAATACCAGATAAATATTGCCGGCGGTATGATGCGGGCAAGCGATGGCTATGCTGTACAAAACTATATCCTGAATTTTAAAACAGAAAATAGTCCCATCCCTTAATTCACTTGCCTTTCCTGATTAACTTTATTAGTATTTATAAAAATTTATGCTTTACTTTACTAATATTTTTATCAATAAATGACTGGTATTATATTAGTATTTGTATCCCTGATCATCCTACTGATTGCAGTTTTTCTATTCCTGAAAAAACCAAAAGCAGTTGAGCTGATCTCTGCCGAGGAGTTGAGCAAACTCCGGTATGAGCATGATCAGTTTAAAATTTTATTGGCTAAAGCCGAAGAAAAATCTAATGGCTTAGCTGCTGAAAAAGAAAGCATTACCAACTTTTTAAAGGAGGAAAAGAACCGCCTGATTGACGAACTTTTATACGAGCGTACCCAACTTGCACAGGCCAATCAATCCTTAGAAAGTGCCCGGGCCTACTATAAATCGCAGCAGGAAAAACTGCAGGAGCAAAAGGCCGAGATAGAGCAGATTCGCACCCAATTTCAGCGGGAATTTGAAAATGTGGCCGAAAAACTGCTTAAAGAAAAATCGAAGGAATTTACCGATATCAACCGCAGCAATTTAGATGTTATCCTTAACCCATTAAAGGAAAACTTGAAAGCATTTGAGGATAAAGTTGAGAAAGTTTACAACATGGAAGCGGCCGAGCGGAATACGCTAAAAGGCGTGATCACCCAACTGATGGATCTCAACAAACAGATTAGTGATGAAGCTCAAAACCTAACCAAAGCGCTTAAAGGGGATAACAAAAAACAAGGCAACTGGGGCGAGGTAATTTTGGAGCGGGTACTGGAACGTTCAGGCCTCGTCAGAGATCAGGAATACCGCATCCAGGCCGCCATGCAGGCCACCGACGGCACAAGATATCAACCAGATGTGATCATCGACCTACCCGATGAAAAACACCTGATTATCGACTCCAAAGTATCGCTGATAGCCTATGAAAAACTGGTTAACGCCGATACCGAAGACGACCGAAAACTGTTTGCTAAAGCTCATGTGGAATCCATCCGCGGGCATGTTACCGGCCTCTCAGCCAAAAAATATCACGATTTATATAAGATCAATTCGCCCGATTTTGTGCTGCTTTTTGTGCCGATAGAATCCTCATTCAGTATTGCCGTACAACTGGATGGCGAACTGTTTAATTATGCCTGGGACAGGAAAGTGGTAATTGTTAGTCCGTCGACTTTGCTGGCTACTCTGCGTACCATTGCCAGCATGTGGAAACAGGAACGCCAAAACCGTAATGTATTGGAAATAGCCCGTTTAAGCGGCGATATGTATGATAAGTTTGTTGGTTTTTTAAGTGATATGGACAGCATTGGCAAAAATATCAACCAAACACAATCGGCTTATAATAACGCCATCAGTAAATTATCGGAGGGTAGGGGCAACCTTACTACTACCGCCGAAAAGATCAAAAAGTTGGGAGCAAAAGCGGACAAGCAAATAGATCAAAAATATATTGGGGATGAGTAATTAAAGCTCGTTAACAACTGCCAGATATGATGCGTTGGCGGATGCATTTGCTTTAAAAGTTATCCCCTCCATTATCATGGACAGATTAAAATTTATATTGCTAACCATGCTACTCATGTAATTTTGTTTGATACTATAAACAAGTTTGCCGCTTCCTTTACCGTTACCACTAATAGCTACCTCTGCTCCGTTTGTAGTAGTCTTCAAATCCATAGCCATCGATTGATCTATATCGAAATTTGCTATATCATTATTAACAGATATGAGTTTATAAACAAGCTTTATATTCATTTGCATATTGGTAAAGCCGGGTACGGGCATTGCCATGGGTATTTCCTGCGTAAAAGTCTCGCCAATTTTCATTGGCTTATCCGGAAATTGTAGTTTGTTACTGATGTCATTGATAATAGCAGTAACAGCTGATTTTATCTTTTCGTCTGTATTTTTTCCGGATACCGAATCGATATGTATTTTGCCCTCCGGCGACCCCGTTCCATAAAAAATTCGGTCTTTCAAAGGATCCGGGGTTTCAATCTGCTTCCCATTAAAATTCATTACCGATGGCATCCCCCAAAATGTCATCGTAAAAGGAAAAGAATTATCGCTATTTAGTTTTCCTGTAACTAAATCTAAATCATGACCATTATGCCCGGTTATGGTCGCCGGCAATTTCGTATTTTTCTTTATTTCGGCTATACTTGCTTCATCACCTACGGCGTCTATCTCCATTTTAAGATCAGTTACCATTTTCACATGATATTTATGAAGCGACTTATATTTTATCTTAAAAATGGTTGAGTTTTGAGCAAAGCTTTTAGCTATAGTGAATAATAAAACACATGAGATTATGTATTTTTTCATTTTAAAAGATTTAGGTTTGATTTAAAAATAAAGTTTTTATCTATTAGTGTTTTTCCTGTTAAACCACCAATCGGCCTGTTTGGTAAACATCAGCGCCCATCCCCATAGTTCAACAATGATCTCGACGAGGGTTAAAATGATGAGATAAACCGGCATTTCTATAGCTTTTTTTTGAGCCGAACTATCATGCAAAATTCCAAAACTGTATAACAATGATGATCCCAGGAAAAACACATTCAGCAATACCAAAACCGAAAGGATGATCCGGGCCCATTTCTTTCCTTCGCCGGTAACAAAGATCAAAAAGCCGACAGCGACGAATACAAACAGGATGGCCGAAAAATTGAACCCGTCCAGGTAATTATTCAACGTTTGGATCAGCAAGCCCAGGTAAAGCAATAAAATTCCCTTCACAAAAGCCCCGGGCGGTTTCCCATCGGGATGATTGTTGAGGTAAAATTTATCGAAAATATCCTGCAGCATCACTCGGCTTTTTTAAACGCGTTCCAGCCCTGGGCTTTCAATTCGTGTACAGTACCGCTTTTGGTGATCAGGTTACAACCGGCCGAAGCCTCGGTGATATAGCCGATGATGCTGATATCCATTTTAAATTTGATCTTATCATAATCGGCCTGCTTCACGGTGAACAACAATTCATAATCTTCACCACCACTCAAAGCGCAAATAGTAGGGTCGAGGTTAAATTCGCGGGCCGTTTCAAAAGTCATCGGGTCCAACGGAATTTTTTCCTCGTACAAGTTACAGCCTTTGTTGCTTTGCTTGCAGATGTGTAATAATTCGGAAGCCAAACCGTCAGATACATCGATCATAGCGGTTGGTTTTACCTCTATGCTTTTCAACAGTTCAACCACATCACGACGGGCTTCGGGCTTCAACTGACGCTCAACAATGTAATCTTTTCCTTCAAGGTCCGGCTGAATATTAGGATTTTCCAGGTAGATCAGCTTTTCGCGCTCCAGCAGTTGCAGGCCGGTATAAGCACCTCCCAAATCACCGGATACACAGATCAGGTCCCCTTCTTCAGCACCATTGCGGTATACAATATCAGCTTCATCGGCGTAGCCAATTGAAGTTACGCTGATTACCAAACCTTGCTTGGATGATGTTGTATCACCACCAATTAAATCCACATTATATTTTTCGCAGGCGATATAGATCCCCTGGTAAAGCTCCTCAATGGCCTCGAGCGGAAATTTGCTCGACATGCCGATAGACACCGTAACCTGCGACGCTATTCCATTCATCGCGTAAATGTCGCTCAGGTTTACCTGTATCGCTTTATAACCCAAATGCTTAAGCGGCGTGTACGCCAAATCAAAATGGATCCCTTCCAACAGCATATCGGTACTCACCAGCACTTTTTTACCGGCGAAATCAAGTACAGCTGCATCGTCGCCGACTCCTTTTTTTGAGCTTTCGTTAGTAAGCTTAATATTTTTTGTAAGGTGACCGATAAGGCCAAATTCGCCAAGCTCCTCTAAATTGGTTCTATCCTGATTTTCAAACATAGTTTTTGCGATTTCACCGATGACCTTTGATTTCACCGATTTTATTTTTCGGGCCGCAACCCGGTTTCACATCTTCCGCCGAAGGCGGGAAATTTTTTTTACACTTTCGGTCACGTACCAACCAAATTTTTCTCACCTCCAAAAACGGACGACAAATATATATACTCGAATTTCCCTTTAGCTTTTATACTTCTTAACAATAATGTGGATAACCCAATTTCTCGGGCCGCAACCTTTATACCTTATATCCGCCTTTGGCGGAAAAATTTTTTACGATTTTTAGCCTTTTTACAAGCAAGAAGGCACTTTTACACTAAAAATACCTTCAATTTTATAGCTCCCGGTTTTCCACAATTCCCCGGTTTATAACTTCCTGATCAAGGCCATCCAACTGATAAAAAATCGGTGAAGTCAACTTGTAATCGGTGTAATCCCAAAGAACTATAATCCAAGCTGCGCCGAAATTTCAAGCATGCGCTCAATCGGTTTTACTGCTTTTTCAATGATATGCTGTGGTACAGTTACCTCAGGCGTTTCATTTTTCAAACACAGGTATAACTTTTCCAGTGTGTTACGCTTCATATGCGGGCAATCGTTGCATGCGCAGTTGTTATTTGGTGGCGCCGGGATAAATATTTTATCCGGGTTTTCCTTTTGCATCTGGTGTAAAATGCCCGATTCCGTCGCTACAATAAATTCCTTGTCCTGGTGGCTGCCGGCATATTTTAAAATTCCGGTTGTTGAACCAACATAATCGGCCATTTCCAGTATAACATCCTCACATTCAGGATGTGCCAACAGCTTTGCACCCGGGTGACGTTCCTTTAGTTTGGTGATCTTTTCTCTCGAAAATATCTCATGAACCATACAGGCCCCATTCCACAATACCAGGTCGCGGCCGGTTTTTTTGGCTACGTACGCGCCAAGGTTTTTATCAGGTCCGAAAATGATCTTCTGATCCTTCGGTAAGCTCTCTACAATCTGCACAGCGTTGCTTGATGTACAAACAATGTCGGTTAAAGCTTTCAATTCAGCCGTACAGTTTACATAAGTGATCACCAGGTGATCGGGATAGTTTTCCTTAAACTTTTTGAACAAGTGTGGCGGACAACTATCTGCTAATGAACAACCTGCCTTCATATCCGGCAGTAAAACCTTCTTGGTTGGCGACAGGATCTTGGCAGTTTCGGCCATGAAATGTACACCTGCAAAAACAATGATATCGGCATCCGTTTTGGCGGCTTGTTGAGATAATCCTAAACTATCGCCAATGTAATCGGCAATATCCTGGATATCGCCATCCTGGTAATAGTGCGCCAGGATCACCGCATTTTTTTGCTTTTTTAATTTTTCAATTTCCGCGAAAAGATCAAGCGTCGGATCAATTTCTTCATCCACGTATCCTTTCAGATTTATTTCTTCGAAGGTATTCATTTCCACAATTCAATTAATAACAACTAATTTTTAAATTAAAAAGAACTATTGTTTATTAGGGTGTTGGTAATGTGCAAAATTCGGAGTAATTTTTGTTTTAAAAGTTAGTTTTCACAATTTATTAACACTTATACACATTTTTCCACTAAAAATAGCGCTGATTTTTAGATAGGTATGACAATCAATTTTTATTTAAAAAAGTTTTATGTTAATATTTTCAGGGTTGACAAAATGTTAGCTTTATGACTAAAGTGTCGTAAAAGTCGCTCAAAAAATATTGATATTCGGCGTGAGAAAGGGAGTTATACACACTGTAAACTATTTTTCACTTTTTGTTTACATAAACTTAACAGGTTATACAGCTGTTATTAACATTAGTACTACTTTTACACACATTCATCTAAAATATGACCCGAAATGTTGATTTCCTTGTAGTGGGTTCAGGGATAGCCGGATTAAGTTTTGCGCTCAAAGCCGCGAAGCATGGTAAGGTACTGATAGTTACAAAATCTAACGAAGACGAATCCAACACCAAATATGCCCAGGGGGGCGTTGCGGTGGTTGTGGATAAAAAAGAAGATTCTTTTGAAAAGCATATCCAGGATACCTTAATAAGTGGCGATGGGCTTTGTGACCGCGAAGTTGTTGAAGCAGTTGTTAAAGAAGGGCCCGAGCGCATCAATGAAATTATTGATTACGGAACTAATTTCGATAAGACAAACGAGGGTGTTTATGACCTGGCTAAAGAGGGGGGGCACTCCGAGTTTCGTGTGTTACATTACAAAGATGTAACTGGCTGGGAGATAGAGCGTTCACTTTTAGAGGAAATTCATAAAAACCCTAATATTGAGATACTTACACATTATTTTGCGGTTGATTTAATTACGCAGCACCATTTGGGCGAGCTGGTAGGTAAATCAAGTACTGATATTACCTGTTTCGGGATTTACGCTTTTAATACCGAAACCAAGATCGTCGAGAAGATCTTATCTAAAGTTACGGTAATGGCTGCTGGTGGCGCCGGACATATTTATGCTGTTACCACAAATCCAACCATCGCCACCGGTGATGGCATTGCTATGGTTTATCGTGCAAAAGGTAAGGTACGTAATATGGAGTTCATGCAATTCCATCCAACAGCTTTGTATAATCCCGGCGAGTATCCTTCTTTTCTCATATCCGAAGCTGTACGCGGTTTTGGCGGCGTGTTAAAGCGCACTAATGGCGAGGAGTTTATGCACGAATACGATGAGCGTAAATCCTTAGCACCCCGTGATATAACGGCAAGGGCTATTGATGCCGAGATCAAAAAATCGGGCGAAGACTTTGTTTATTTAGATGTAAGGCACCGAAGCAAGAAAGATATCCTGAACCATTTTCCTAATATTTATGCTAAATGCCTGGAGATTGGTATCGACATGACTAAAGATATGATCCCTGTTGCGCCGGCCTGTCATTATATGTGCGGCGGTATTATGGTTGATCATGTTGGGCAATCGTCTATATTAAGGTTGTATGCCTGCGGCGAATGTTCATCAACAGGCCTGCATGGTGCTAATCGCCTGGCTTCAAATTCTTTATTAGAGGCGTTGGTTTTTGCCCACAGGATCTACGAGGACGCAATTAAGAATTTCGAAAATAATGTAATACCCGATAATATCCCGGATTGGGATGAGAAGGGCGTGCAGCTGTCAAACGAAGACATCCTGGTTACCCACAACGTACGCGAAATGCAGAAGCTGATGAATGACTACGTAGGTATCGTTCGTTCGGATTTCAGACTCGATAGGGCTCTGCGGAGGTTAAAATTATTATACGAAGAGACTGAAGATTTCTACAAGAAAACTAAACTATCGGTTAAACTTTGCGAGCTGCGTAACCTGATCCAGGTATCGTTTATTGTCGTAAAATCGGCTATGTTGCGTAAAGAAAGCAGGGGATTACATTATACTACTGATTATCCTGAGCATGCTGAGCAGGTGCAGGATACGGTGTTTTAGTATAAAATATGTCATTGCGAGCGTAGCGTGGCAATCTCGTAGTCAATGCATATTCGACAAGCATAGCTACGAGATTGCTTCGTCGTTCCTCCTCGCAATGACATGAAAAAGAGCCTTTAGTGAGTGAGCGAAAAACGGGATTCGAACCCGCGGCCTTCAGTTTGGGAAACTGACGCTCTACCGACTGAGCTATTTTCGCTTATTTATAATCAAACATAAATAAAATTATTCAAATCACTAATCCATTAAATCAATAATTCACTAATTAAAGATATGCCAGTAATACTGCCCATAAAAGATAAAAGCCCGGTTTGGGGTAAGGATTGTTTTATTGCCGAAAACTGCACTATAGTAGGGGATGTAGTGATGGGTGATAATTGCTCGGTATGGTTTAACGCGGTGATCCGTGGTGATGTGCATTATATCAAGATTGGAAATAATACCAATATCCAGGATGGTGCAGTAATTCATGCCACTTATTTAAAAGCGCCAACTAATATAGGTAATCATGTTTCTATTGGGCATAACGCGCTTGTACACGGCTGTACTTTACATGATCATACGTTGGTAGGCATGGGCGCTATTGTGATGGATCATGCGGTTGTAAATGAGTTTGTGATCATTGCTGCAGGCGCTGTAGTGCTGGAAAACACCGTTTGCGAATCTGGCTATCTGTATGCCGGCATCCCTGCAAAAAAAATAAAGCCCCTTACTGATGAGCAAAGGGCTATGTTGAAGCAACTGCCTCAAAATTATATCATGTATTCGGGCTGGTTTAAGGAGTAACCTTTTCTTTTGGAATAGTCACCGGTTCCTCCGCTTCCCAGTTTGGCCTCAGGGTGATGAGCTTTTCATTTAGCCAGATATTTTCGGGTTGTCGCTTCAACCTTACGTTCCCGCTATCCCATTTGCCGTTTTTATTTTCGTCGTAAATGATCCTAACATAGTATTTAGCGGCCAGGATCCCTTTATATACCAATGAGGTATTTTTGGTAATAGGGTCGCTTTGAATTAATTTTTTGTCTTCACTTAATAACTCAACCACATAGGCTTTGGCGGTATCAGGCACAGTTAACTTCACTGTAAGCTGGCTATAATTATCCAGCTTATTGATCTGGAATTTTTTAGACAGGCGTTTGTTTTTATCACCGTAAATATCCGTCAATGCACCTTCATTGAGTATCAGCTCATATTTACTGGTTTCCCGCCATCGGTATTTTAAATTGAGCAGTTTATAGTTGCCTGTATCTTTTTGGATGGTGTAATCGCTTGTAGCTACAGAATCTTCGTTTAAGGTAATTTGCGATTGGTCGAAGTTTTCGATAGGGATGCTTGCCGTGATCACCAAATTGCCGCCGGGTTTTAATTTACTGTCATTACCCATGTTATAGCTTGTTGTTACAACACGTGTAAAGCTTTCATTTTTACGTTTAAGCTGATAGATGGTATCTATAGGCTTTCCTTTGTCAAATATGGCCACACGCAGGGAGTCGAAGTTCATATTACGCAAATAAACAGATGCTGTATCTTTTGTACGTGAAAACGATACCTGTTTTCTATCATCCACATTGGCAGGATAAATCACTTTAATGGCCGGCTGTGTTAGCCCTTTGTTAAATACCAATAATAGCTTACCATCAGTATCAAAGCGTTTTTCGGATACCCTGAATTTTTCAGGATCTTGCTTGAATAAGTTTAATTGGACGTTCGAAGTATCGGCCCGGAGATGAATTGGTTTTTTCAGGAAAGCGATCAGCTCTTCATCGCGGTTAAAAATTTTATCGGGGCTTGCTTCTTTTAAGGCATAGATGCGATAGTCATCTTCCCTTAAATTATTCAAAGCGAAATTTCCTGACGAATCGGTGAGGGCAAAAATAGATGGCTTCTTTTTTCCGAAGAGTGTGTCCTGCTTCACCGGGAAAATAAATACCAGTACATCTTTCTCTTTTTCCTGGGTGAGGGTATTGGTTACCGTACCGCTGATGCTCAGTGAATCGATGTGGCTGCCGGTAGAAAAAACATAAGTGAAATTTTTAAGGATGTTACTTTCATTCACATCTTGTATTGACTTTCCAAAGTTGATAACGTAGGTAGTATTTTTTTGAAGGCTGTCTTTAAACTCAATTTTTAATTTTCTTTTGTTTGATGAATACTCGGGTGGCTTCTCCATGGCTGGGCTCATGCTGATCTCCTGGTAAGCATTAGTGAGTTTGATGAATTCGTCAAATTCCAGGTCGATTTGTTTGGCAGCAAAATTCCGGGTTTTATTTCCGGGAATTGCCTTCACCAATTTGGGCGGGGTCTGGTCGCGCGGCCCTCCTTGCGGTGGTTGTTGGGCTGCGCATCCAAAAATGAACAAAACAATAAAAATCAGTATTGAATTTTTGTAAAAAATAGCCGTTTTTGTGTTTAACATAGTTTTTAGGCGATATAAGCGATTTTTATGTTTTTATGAGAAGTACTATTAAAAATTAAAAATAATTGATTTTAAAGGACTTTTTATAATTAATTAATTATCAGTTATTTACGTTTTATCTCGATACATGAACCATCAAAACTGAAATATCGGAGGGTGAAACGCCCGATATTCGGGAAGCCTGGCCCAAAGTGCGTGGTTTTATCCTCATCAATTTTTCGCGTGCCTCTTTGGAGAGCGATACCAACGTGTGATAATCAAAATTTGGATTGATCTCGCGGTCTTCCATTTTTTTCATCCGGTCAACTATCTCCATCTCCTTGATGAAATAACTCTCATATTTGATTTTTATTTCAGCCTGCTCAATAGTTTCTTTATCGTAGGCCGAAAGTAACTCGGCCAAAGGAGCGTCGGCTTTTTTAAGGTCATTAAAGGTTACCTGCGGGCGGCTCAACAAATTGAATAGTTTGGTGCTTTGCGCAAGCGGACTCGTACCCAACTCTTCCATCAGGGTGTTAACTGTTGATGGATCGATGGACTTGCTTTTGGTATAAGCCACAATATCATCAGAGTTTTTTATCTTTTGATTTACTTTTTCCAAACGCTCATCACTAATCAATCCCAGTTCATGACCCATAGGAGAGAGCCTGATATCTGCATTATCCTGGCGTAATAAAAGTCTATGTTCAGCCCTTGAAGTGAACATGCGGTAAGGCTCTTCAGTACCTTTAGTTACCAGGTCATCTATCAAAACACCTATATATGACTCTGCTCTTTTCAGGATCAATTCATGTTTATCGTTAATTTTTTGGTGCGCATTGATCCCTGCAATGAAACCTTGAGACGCTGCTTCTTCGTAACCGGTAGTGCCATTGATTTGGCCGGCGAAGTACAGGTTGCTGATCTGTTTAGTTTCTAAGGTTAAACCTAATTGTGTAGGAGGGAAGAAATCGTACTCAATAGCATAACCCGGCCTGAACATTTTAGCGTTCTCAAAACCCGGAATCTTGGTGAGTGCTTTGTATTGTACATCCTCAGGTAAGGAGGTGGAGAAACCATTTACGTAGATCTCAACAGTATTTAAACCTTCCGGTTCAACAAAAATCTGGTGGCGATCGCGCTCAGCAAACCTGTTAATTTTATCTTCAATTGAAGGGCAATAGCGTGGACCTAAACCTTTGATTCGACCTGTAAACATGGGTGATCTTTCAAAGCCTTCTTTCAAGGTTTCGTGTACATTGGTATTGGTATAGGTAATCCAGCAGCAGCGTTGTTCTTCTATAAATGGTACGTCGGTAAAGGAAAATTTGCCTCTTACGGGATCGCCCCATTGCTCTTCCATCAAGCTATAGTTTAAACTGCGACCGTCAACACGGGGTGGGGTACCGGTCTTCATTCTACCTGCTTCAAAGCCTAATTCAACCAATTGCTCGGTTAAACCTGTAGCTGCTTTTTCACCTGTACGGCCTCCGCCAAATCTTTTTTCGCCAATATGGATCACACCATTCAGGAAGGTTCCGTTAGTTAATACAACGGCATCCGCTTCAATTTCGATACCGATAGAGGTACGAACACCTGCTACGGTATTATTTTTTACCAGCAGAGAGGTAACTGTGTCTTGCCAAAAATCAACGTTAGGGGTGCGTTCTAATGATAAACGCCACTCTTCGGCAAAGCGCATACGGTCGCTTTGAGCACGCGGGCTCCACATTGCGGGGCCTTTTGATTGATTAAGCATCCTGAACTGGATAGATGTTTTATCCGTTATAATGCCCGAATATCCACCCAAAGCATCTATCTCCCGCACTATTTGTCCCTTAGCAACACCACCCATGGCAGGGTTACAACTCATCTGTGCAATGGTACCCATATTCATGGTGATCAGCAAAACTGATGAACCCAAATTAGCAGCGGCAGCAGCAGCTTCACAGCCTGCGTGCCCGGCACCTACCACTATTACATTATATTTCTTAAACATTTTATCCTCCTTGTTCCACTTTTGGTAAGTCTTGAGTTGCAGGTTTTAAGTCTTATGTTGACTTAATGGTACTTCAATTCAAGTTTGTTCCACGTGGAACTTTAATTTTATTTACGTTGATTTTCTCGTTGGTACTTTCAACTTACTGTTTAGAATTTCAGACTTAACTGCAAAATTACCTCAATTAAACAGATGTTCCACGTGGAACCCTGAATAATGATATTAAAGCTACAAACCCCCAAACGCCCTCTAACACCACAAAAGGGTAGAAATTTACCATATATGATGCATAGCAACAGGTGCCTGCGCCAATAAGGTTTAAAAGGCTGTAAAGCTTGCTTTCGGTAGGTAGTTTCTTAGTTAAATTTAACAGAAATGCTATTAAAAGTATAATTACTCCTATTGATGCTATAATATCCGATGCCTTCATTATCCTTCGTTTAGCTCGGTTAATTCCATCCAACGGGCGCTTTTATCGTCCAGTTGCTTGTTTAAAACCTCTATTTGCTTTAATAAATCATCAAGCTTTTTAGGGTCGATGCCCGAAGCGTTCAGTTGTTCGTTTTTATCTTTTATACTTGCCTCAATGGCGTTGATCTCATCTTCAATGTTTTCTAATTCTTTGGCTTCTTTATAGCTTAACTTGCTCTTTTTAGCTGCAGGTGCTTGTGTTTGCACTACAGCAGCAGGTTTTTTAGCTTGTTGTTTGGCTTCTTCCAGTTCAAGCCTGTACGATGAGTAGTTTCCATTAAAGATGCGCACGTGACCTTTTTCTTCCATGATGAAAAGCTGGTCGGTAAGCTTATCCAGCAAATACCTGTCGTGCGATACCATCATCAATACACCTCCGTAGTTGGTTAAAAACTCTTCCAATACATTTAAAGTGTCGATATCCAAATCATTGGTGGGCTCATCCAGTATCAGAAAGTTCGGGTTCTTCATCAGGATGCTCATTAGCTGCAAGCGTTTCTTTTCACCACCGCTTAGTTTGGATATAAAACCATACTGTTTGGCAGGAGGGAAGAGAAACAAGGTAAGCAAAGCAGAGGCTGAAATGGTTTTGCCATCGGCCATGGTAATAAATTCTGCAACGTTCTTTACAATATCAATTACGCGTTCGTCTTCCTTAAAAGTAATGCCTGCCTGATGGAAATAACCTATTACAGTTGTTTCTCCTTTTACTACAGTGCCTTTATCGGGTTGTAAAGCGCCTGTGATGATATTTAAAAGGGTTGATTTCCCGCTGCCGTTTTTTCCGGCTAAACCAATTCTGTCGCCCTTTTTAAATATATAACTGAAATTATTGATATAAGTGTTACCGTTGAATGATTTATACAGGTGATCCATTTCCATGATCTTATTACCCTGGCGCGCTGTTTTAACGCTTAATTCAACTTTATCCCGGATACCACCATTCTTGGTCTTTTCTTCCAGGTCATAATACGCATCGATGCGGGCTTTTGATTTAGTACCACGGGCCTGGGGCTGGCGGCGCATCCATTCAAGCTCTTTCCTTAACAGGTTGGAGTTTTTTTGAAATGCGGCTTCGTCCGCTGCTTCTCGTTCAGCTTTCTTTTCAAGGTAATAACCATAACTTCCGTTGTAAGGTTGAATCTTTCCTCTGTCAATCTCTAAAATCTCGTTACATACGTTATCCAGGAAATACCTGTCGTGCGTAACCATCAATATGGTTTTGTTGCCTTCGGTCAGTAATTTCTCCAGCCATTCTATCGTATCAATATCCAGGTGGTTGGTAGGCTCATCCAGTATATAAACTTCCGGATCTTCAATAAGTAGCTTAGCTAAGGCCAAACGTTTCTTTTGCCCGCCCGATAGGGTAGTGATATGCTGATTGAGGTGGTGGATATCTAACCGGCCTAAAATAGTTTTGATCTTGTACTCATACTCCCAGGCATCAACCTCGCTCATCTCTTCCATTACCTTTTCAATGGCCTTGGTATTTTCCGGGTCGTTCTCCATCAGTTCCTCATACCTGCGGATGAGCTGCTGCTGCACATCATCGGCATGAAATATATAATCGCTGATAGTAACCGCGTTTTTAAAGTTTGGGTCCTGCTCCAGGTAACCCATGTTAAGGTCGCGGGCTTGCACCACTTTACCCTCGGTAGGTTTTATAGTACCGCCCAATATTTTTAGAAGGGTAGATTTGCCGGCACCATTAACGCCTACAAGCGCAACCTTACGGCCGCGGTTAATACCTATGGTTACATTTTTAAATAACCAGTTGTCATGAAATTGATGGCCAAGGTTCTCGGCAGAAAGATAAGTACTCACGATAGTTGTTTTATTTTATCCGACTCGTATATAAATACACCAGTCGTTTGTTTTATTGATTGTAGATACATGGCCATGGCAACGGTTGAGGCATCAATGCTTTGGTATTTTTTCCATCTGCCAAAGAGCAGCGGATTTATAACCTTCATTAAGCCGTTTAAAAACTTTTCCATTGGTCTGCTTTCCTGCCTGTCGCCGGCTAAGAAAGATGGCCTGTAAATATGAACAGCAGGGATACCAGCAGCTGTTATATCGGCCTCGGTTTCCCCTTTAGTTTTGGTATAGAAGTTAACACCATTTATATCGGCTCCAATTGATGATACCAAATGATATTGTTCGACCCCGTTTTGCTTAGCCAATTGTGCCAGTAATAACGGGTAATCATGATCTATCCTGCGATAGACAGCCAAATCAGGCGTTTTCTTCTTTGTCGACCCCAAGCAGCAGAACAAAGCATGGCCATTAAGCTCGTTTTTATATGTTTCGGGCTGTTCAAAGTCGATAACAAGCTGTTTTAATTTATGATGTTGTAGTGGTATTTTTTTTCTTACCAGGATCAATACTTCATCATAATAGGCTTGTTCCAATAAAATTTGCAGGAGATGACTGCCAATAAGTCCGCTTGAGCCTGCAATAACAGCTTTTTTTGCCATTACTTATTGATTTTTTGCAAAATTACGCATAATTAAATTGTGGAATAAATATTGTGTGTTTAAACATATAATTATATAGTAACATGAAAACAATATTTTATCCCGAAGCAGAACGAGGACATAGCGATATAGGCTGGTTAAAGGCCAATTTTTCCTTCAGTTTTGCATCGTATTATAATCCCGAAAAAATGAATTTCGGAGCGCTGCGCGTTTTGAATGATGATATTATTGCTGCGGGCCGCGGTTTTGGAAGCCATCCGCATGATAATATGGAAATTATCACCATTCCTTTAAAAGGAGGGTTACAGCATAAAGATAGTATGGGCAATGCCGGGGTAGTTAATGCAGGTGAGGTACAGGTAATGTCGGCAGGTACCGGTGTATACCACTCAGAGTATAATGCCTCGCATAAAGAAGCGGCAAATACGCTGCAGATCTGGCTTTTTCCTAAAGCAAGAAATATCCAGCCCCGTTACGATCAGATGAGTTTTAAAGACCGTTTTAAATTGAATGAGCTCACTACGCTGATATCGCCGCAAAAAAGCAAAGACACCCTTTGGATAAACCAGGATGCCACATTTTCGATGGGTAAGTTTGAGGCGGGGCAAACAATAAATTATGATATTAAAACAAAAGGCAATGGCGCTTACATTTTTGTGTTGGATGGAGCGGCTAAAATAAACAGCCAGGTTTTAAACAAAAAAGATGCGCTGGGCGTTTATGATACAAGTTCACTTACAATTATAACCGAAGAGCCCTCCCGTTTCCTGATCATTGATGTACCGATGTCATAATCAGTATTTAGCCTGAATCCATAAAGTGAATATTATTGAAAGTTCAAAAACAATTGAGCATTGCTTTGTTGTTGTTTACAATTATTTAAGATTCACTGATGGAAGCACAGCAGGAACTAAGCGGATGGAGGAAATGGCTGGAAGGCATAGGCGACTATGTGGTGTTCTTCTCACGTTTTTTCCGCAATATATTTACCGGCGGCTTTGAATGGTCGGAATTTGTGAGGCAATGTTACGAAATAGGCTATCGTTCCATGATGCTGGTGGGTATCACCTCCTTTATTATGGGCCTGGTGCTTATTTTGCAGCTCAGACCGTCGCTGGTAGATCTTGGCGCCGAAAGCATGTTGCCCAAAACATTGTCGGTAGCCCTTGTGCGCGAAATTGGGCCTGTTATTACGGCTATTATCTGTGCCGGCAAAATAGCATCGAGTATTGGCGCCGAGCTGGGCAGTATGAAAGTTACCGAACAGATTGATGCTATGGAAGTATCGGGTGCAAACCCCGTCCAATACCTGGTGGTAACGCGCATACTGGCAACCAGCTTTATGATTCCGCTATTAACCGTTATAGGCGATGCTATTGGGCTTTTTGGTGGTTTCCTGGCGCTCAACTTCACCGATAGCATTAGTTTTTCCCTCTATTTCAATAAATGTATAGCCTCGCTCGATTTTTCGGATCTGCTGCCTGCAGTTGCCAAAACGGTGCTTTTTGGGTTTGCGGTTGGTTTTGTGGGATGTTATAAAGGTTATCACTCTGATAAAGGCACTGAAAGTGTAGGCATAGCTGCAAACTCGGCCGTGGTAACTGCCTCCTTGTGGATTTTTATTATTGATGCGATAGCCGTTCAGATCACCAGTTTGTTATTTTATAAATGAGATGAAAGAAACAAACCAACATACTGAAGCCGAAAAGGAACTATCAGCTCAAAAAAAAGAAGTGGTGATCCGCGCTAAGGGGATCAAAAAGTCCTTTGGCAAAAAGCAGGTGCTTAAGGATATCAGTTTTGACTTAAAAAAGGGTGAAAATATCGTTGTACTGGGGAAATCAGGGCAGGGAAAATCGGTTACTATTCAGTGTGTTGTAGGTATGTTACAGCCCGATGGCGGCAGCCTGGAAGTATTTGGTGAAGATATTACCACGATGGACGATGATGAGCTTAAACAGCTTAGGATAAAGATAGGCTTCCTTTTTCAGGGCGGTGCTTTGTATGATTCCATGACGGTAAGGGATAACCTGGAGTTTCCGCTTACCAGGGTATTGAAGCTCAAAGACCAGAAAGAAATTAATAAAAAGGTTGAAGGTGTACTGGATGCAGTTGGTTTGCTTGATGCCATAGATAAAATGCCGTCAGATCTGTCGGGCGGGATGCGGAAAAGGGTAGGACTGGCCCGTACACTGATCGTTAACCCCGAAATTATGTTGTATGATGAGCCCACTACCGGGCTTGATCCCATAACATCCCGCGAGATCAGTGAACTGATTAACCGGCTGCAACGGAAGTATGAAATATCATCTGTCATCATTACCCACGACATGGAATGTGCCCGCATTACGGCCGACCGGATCCTGGTAATGGATGATGGTAAATATATAGCCGAGGGCTCGTACAAAGAGCTCGAAAAATCAGACAACGAAATGGTCAGATCATTTTTTAACGTATCAGCATGAAAACCACATCATCTCAAAAAATAAAAATAGGCCTGTTCACCTTTTTAGGATTGGCAGTGCTGTTGGTAGCTATTTTTTTAATAGGTAACCAAAAAAGCCTGTTCAATTCTACCTTTCATGTTTATGGACGGTTTAAAAATGTGAGCGGCCTGCAGGTAGGTAATAATGTACGCTTCGCGGGTATTAATGTGGGAGTGGTACAATCTATTAATATCGTAACCGATAGCTCGGTACGGGTTGACCTTACACTGAATAAAAGTGTGAAAAAGTTTATAAAAAAAGATTCGAAGCTGAGCATAGGCAGTGATGGTTTGATGGGGGATAAGCTGGTAGTAATAGCGCCCGGCGGTATTGTTAGCCACGAGGAGATTGAAGATGGCGGCCGTTTAAGTTCGATAAACCCGGTCGACGTAGACAAGATCATTAATAAACTTACCCGCGTGGCCGATAACGCCGAATCATTAACCGAAAATTTAACCGGCATAGTCGCCAAGATTAATAATGGGCAGGGCAGTATTGGCCGCCTGTTGAACAGCGACAAAATGGCGCGCGACCTGGAAGGCACTGTTAAACAGGCCCGTACTACTATCAAAACAGTCCATACTACAACCAATACGCTTAATGAGGACCTTACCGCGGCCCAGCATAACTTTTTGTTAAGAGGTTTCTTTAACAAGAAGAAGAAGCGTGAACAACAAAGGCAGGACAGCATTAAAAAAGCCCAGGAGAAGATTAAAGAGGATAAGGAAAAAGCAGCGAAAGAAGCCCAAAAGCAAAGGGAAAAAGCAGCTAAGGAAGCTGCTGATAAGCAGAAGGATGGTAATTGATGATATAGAAAGGCAGTTAAGTTTTAATAAAAAAGGCGTCATTAAAGATTTCTCTAATGCCGCCTTTTTATTAGGAATTGAATTTTAAGTAGTTTCCAAATAGAGAATTAGTATAAATCTGGTTTTATAACAAACTTTTCCCACGGACCAGGGGCTTGTTTCGTGCAATTAATTTTTCCGCCACCGTTTGCCAAAACGGAAGTAACGCCTGTACCGTCCATTCTTAAGTAAGTGCCAGGAAAGGCCACTGATTGGATAACATATGTACCATCACTCTGTTTTATTACATTGAATTTTTCATACGGACCAACTGAATTTTGAAGATTTACAATGCCTCCACCCTGAGGGCCGGTTGGTACACCTGAGCCATCCATTCTTAAGAACAAGCCAGCAAATGCATTTGATTCAATAGTGTAAGTTCCGTCACTTTGTTTTGCAAACAACATTTTTTCAAAAGGTGCGGCAGTGAACTGACAATTGACAGTACCGCTACCAGAGGTGCTCGAAACGTAATTTGTACCATTTAATCTTAAATACACATTGTAAAAGGCGTTCGACTTAACGGTTGCCAGCGTATTTGATAAATGAACATGTTTGTTTGCTAAATATTGGTCAATATAGTTTTTAACCGCAGTACTTTTAGCAGGATCATCAATAAGATCGGATAACAGAATTATGTTTGTTGCACTGTTACCCAATTGAATAAAAGCAGCATTTTCTCGAGTACAGCTACTTTGCCAGTTTGCTATGCTGATTTTTGGAGCTGAATTATCCAGCACAATTTCGCCGAATAGCCCCTTAGTACCATCGCCTCCGACTGTTTCATAATATATTGTTTGATCAAAATTTGAATTTATCAGCGAATCTTGGTAAGATATATTAGTAGATGCTCCAAAAATTCCAAATAAACCTTTAGCTTCTGCACCTGCTTTTACAGACAAGGCTCTGTCTTTAATGGTGGTTTGAGAACGATAATATAAACTCAATTTAGCACCTAAAATAATATCTGTTAAAACGTGTGTACCATACTTAGTAACAAGCTGCTGAGGAGTCATGCTATTCACATCAGATTTAAATACAGGAGTTAAATAAGTTGACTTTATCAGGCTTAATGGAGCATCAAATCTTAGCCGTTTTTGTCTGATTATTAATGAGGCGTCTGCATATGAATACTTCGAAGATAAGGAACTGAATTCATGAAACTTTTCACTAACTGTACCACTAAATGCGCCCACTGTTAAGGATGCACCAGTAGAATACGAAAGGTTTTGTGAATAATCTTCTGCAGTTGAACCCGAATGAGATTCTGAGTATTGTGTAACATTTAAGTCGGTCACGACCCTGTTTGATTCTGCCTGTGCAATTTTTGCAATATCTACAACCTGATAGGTGGTTGAGTTTGAACTTGCATATTCACCGGTCACATCGTAGCCAAAACCCAACAAATCATATAGGGGATCACCTGCTGATTGAGTTGTTAGTTTTTTAGGTTTAGTGGATTGATTAAGGCTAAAATCGTTTTTCTTGCAGCTGGTGAAGGTTGAAGTGATCGCAATCGCAGAGCAGGTAATTAACAGCTTGAGATTTAGGTTTTTTTTCATATTTATTATAATGTTTAAGTTGGCGCAAACTTATATTATAAAATTCATATTTCACAATAGTTAATAATATATTTAATCCTTGATTAATTATTGATGAATATGCCTCTTTTTAAGAATAGAATTGCGGGTTTTTATTCATAAATATTTGACTGTAAATATTTTATATTTATAATTTCTTATGGTTTATGCTCGATTGAAAGAAAACTTTTTTGGAAAATATTTTATAATTTAATGCTAATCCGGTTGGCGTTGATATCATCTTCGAAAATTACTACCTTGTAAGTGCCTCACTTAAGGACGGGATATAGGCTGTTCAAATTAAATGACTATCCCAATTGGTCATCGCTTCAATGTGCCACGTGGAACACTTATAAATTGAATGTTATTCCCCCAAACACCCTAAAGCCATTTCTATACGCACCGTTCATCTGTGTTTTATCCACCTCGGCACTGTTGAGGTAAAGTTCATCGGTACCATTACCTGTTTGCCAGTGCAGGGATCCGCCACCAGCCTGAATGGCTATGTGATTTGTGATTGAATACGCCAACGCGCCGCTCATATTCAAGCCATACCCGTTAGCATGGTGCCGGTAGCTAACCGGGTGCTGAAAAGTGGTGATGAGGTTCCAGTTGCCCAGGGCATTATAGCCTACCTGGTTATAGGTGATATCGGCATTAGCCTTCAGCTTTTCAGTGAGTTTTAAAGATGCAATGACTTTAATGAATACGCCTTTCCATTTAGTTTGGTAGCTGCTGTTCAAGTTCGGAAAGCGGTTACCACTACCATATAAATAAAGGGATTGCCGGTTATCGCTGTATCCTGCGTAAGGTATAAAGCTAAATTGTTCATTATCAACTAATTTGTAACCTGCACCAAGCGCCCAACCCTGTGTGCTCCCCTTGCCAGCATCAAATGTTTCATTATAGGTATTACCGGTACGGTTATCGGTGCTATAGTCCGAATCATTTACCGAGCCCGAGGTGATAAACTGCCGGCCGTAATCTGCATAAATGTTAAATCGTTGATATACATTATATTGTAAAGAAGCAGCAATGCTTTGCCCGCTCAGCTTTGTCCATTTCAGTTCCGAAAAAACATTGGGGCTTTGACCATTGCTATTGCCGGCTATCGACCAGTGAAAATTCTCTTTCTGATAGCCATCGGTAAGATTAAACTCCAATTTGTTTCTGCCCGATTGGGCATATAATGTACGCAGGCCTATTATTAACCACAGAAAGCAAAAGCCGGTAAATTTTTTCATGGCAGGCTTATATAGCAAGTAAGCCTGCCCTTTTAAAAAGAGCAGGCTAAATATATCATTTTAAATTATTGGTTTACGCCAAAAGCTTCCCAGCCCGATGCCGTTGCACGGTTACAGGTCATAGGTTGCGTACCATTTTCGCTGGAAATAAACTTGCCGTTGTTGCCCCTGAATGTAATTTTACCATCGGTGGTAGGCACCCAGTCAAATTTTTCCCAGTCGCCTATAGTAGTACGGTTACAGGTAATGGCTTGTGTACCGTTTTCGCTTGATACGTATTTACCCATCGCCTGAAGAGCAACTTTACCGCCCCCGGCATCAACTACAGTAAATTGCTCCCATGCTGATGCAGTAGCACGGTTACAATTCATGGCTTGTGTGCCATTTTCGCTGCTAACATATTGGTTATTAAAACCTTTTAAAGTGATAGTTTGACCAATAGGAGGGTTTGTACTGCTGCCCGACAGGTCATAAACCCGTACATAATCAACCACCATGTTGCAAGGCAATGCACTATCATTGATCGTGTTCCCCGGCAAATCTCCGCCGATGGCCAGGTTAAGGATAATAAAGAACGGATTATGAAATGCGCCGGTATTGTTGATATTATTGGCAATATTACCGGTTACATACAGCGTATTGTCCACATACCAGCGAATAGAATTGGTATCCCACTCAACCGCGTAGGTATGGAAACCTGTTGGCGTTGTGGTGGTACTGCCGCCATATTGTACGTGGCCGCCGTTGTTGTACCAGTGCATAGTGCCCAAGATGGTATTGGAGGTGTTTACCTGCTCCATAATGTCAATTTCGCCGCATTGCGGCCAGTTTACAGTACCGATGTTTGCGCCCAGCATCCAGAAGGCGGGCCATGTACCTTGTACTGCCGGCAGCTTAATGCTTGCCTCAATACGACCATAGGTAGGCTGGAATTTACCTGCTGTAGTCAGTTTGGCCGATGTATAAGGCTGGCCTCCAACGGATTGCTTGCGGGCAGTAATGGTAAGGAAACCGCCTGATACCGTGGCGTTTGCCGACTGGTAATATTCCTTTTCGTTATTAACGCCGGGGTTGCCGTTATCAATGTTCCAGTTGGCGGTGTTAACGCTGGTGCCGTTAAATTCGTCGCTCCAAAGCAATGTGCCTGCTCTTGGTGTGGTGCTTGAACTGCCTGTTTTTTCATCGTTTGTTTTAATGGAAGGTGATGGTCTGTTCAAGTCCTTGCTGCAGGACGAAATTAAAAGCATTAATGCCGATGCAGTAGCGGCACTCTTCGCAAAATTTAAAAGTTGTTTCATAATGATAGTATTGGTGAATAATTAATTGGTTTTGCAGGTAATTACTGGTTTACACCAAAAGCCTCCCAGCCTGACGCCGTTGCACGGGTGCAGGTCATGGGTTGTGTACCGTTCTCGCTGGATATAAATTTGCCGTTATTGCCGCGGAGGGTAACCTTGCCATCGGTTGTGGGGATCCAGTCAAATTTTTCCCAGTCGCCAAAAGTTGTGCGGTTGCAGGTTATGGCCTGTGTCCCGTTTTCTGAGGATACGTATTTATTCATGGCCATCAAGGCTATTTTGCCTCCACCGGCATCAACCACGGTAAATTGTTCCCATGCTGAGGCGGTAGACCGGTTGCAATTCATGGCCTGCGTGCCGTTTTCGCTGCTTACGTACAGGTTATTAAAGCCTTTAAGGGTGATGACTGAACCTATGGGCGGGCCTGATGCTGAACTTTGGGTGCCGGTCCATTTAAAGGTTGCTACAGCGCCGGCGGCTAACGTGTAAGTAAAAGATTCCGCGCCCCATTTAACTTTAAAGCTTACGCTTGATGAGCCATTATTAAGGGCGATGAGTACTTTGCTGCCGTCAGAATTTTTGAAGGCCACGTTTTGGATACTGCCCGATAAATTGGAAGAAATCCGCACAGCGCCCGGGCGTACAAACCGCGATGCATGACCGATAATGTAATAACCAACATTTCGGGTAATAGAAGTACCGCTAACAGTGATACCTCCCAAACAGGTACTGCAGCCGCCCGGTGTATGCGGATTGTTGTTTGGGTCGGAGGCCAGGTTCCATTCCAAAACATTGCGGCTCCAGTTGCGGGTAGCACCAATAATGAGCGTGTTAACATGCCATGACAGATCGCCGCCAAAATTGCTTGGTGCGCCAACCCATTGCTCGGTGAAATAAACGTTTTTATTTGGATAGGCGTTGTGTACATCAGTTAGTGAGCTGATATTGCCCGCATACAGGTGAAACGCTGATCCGTCAACATAGGGATTGGCGCCGCCATCAGCTAACACGGTTTCGGGATAATCAATCCTGTCGGTGTTGTGGTCATAGGCAATGATCTTGGTTTGAAAGCCTGCCGCCCTGATTTGCGGGCCGAGGTTGTTTTTAATAAAATTGGCCTGCTCATCCGGCTGCATTACCATACTTGGGTTGTTGTATGGGTTAAGCGGTTCATTTTGAGGGGTAATGGCATCAATGGTAATTCCCTGGGCCTGCATGGCCTGCAGGTATTTTACAAAATAGCGGGCATAGGCGTCATAATAACCTGCTGCTGTATTGAGGCTGCCGCCGGTATAGCCGTTATTGCCGGTGGTGTTTACCTTCATCCAGGTAGGGGCTGTCCATGGGGTAGCTATAATTTTGATAGATGGGTTTATGGCGATGATCTTTTTCAGGATCGGTAGCAGGTCCTGGTTTTCGGCGCTGATACTGAAGTTGTTCATGTTAAAATCGCCGGCGGTTTGGTTGTAGGTGAAATCGCTTGAGCTAAGATCGGAGGCACCGATGCTGATCCGGATATAGCTGATCCCGATCTGGCCGTTGGCTGTGCCAAAAAGCTCGTTAAGCACATTGGTTTGGTTGGCGCCAAGGCCGTTAAGTAGTCCGGCACTGCCCCCGGTTAAAGTAAAGCCGAAACCGTCTATTCCCTGGTAGGTTTGGTTTTCGTCTACTGTAATAGTTGTTGCATTAGTACCGGCATCGGCACTAAAATTAAAGCTGGCTTGTGCCTGTAAAAGCTTTGATTGATCGGCAGTAGTAACCCAGGCATTCACTACTTCGTTAGCGGCCCGTGCTACGGTGCCGCTTGTTTTTTGATTGGGTGCTTCGTTGTTGTTCACATTCTTTTTACAAGAGTAAAAAGCAGCGGTGGAGAGCAGGGTGAGGACTGCGAACCGCTTTAACTGGTAATTGATTTTCATTGAGTTGTTTATTTAGTTGATTGATATTCAAAAAAATATCACATAAGCCCCTATGCAACAATTCAATATTTGTAACAATATTTAACTGTTGCTTAAGAATATCAAAGCATTGGTCAGGGTAAATACGCCCGACCGTTACTGTTTTCCATGAAGCAGGTTTATGCGTAGCTTAAAATTGGCATTACAAATCTACAGTAATTTAAACGGATCAATCAAGAAAAATGTTCATAATTAATTGATTTATAGTGTATTATGTATAATTTAATACGCTTGCATCACAGTGTTAAAGAGGGCAAAAATTAGTTTAAATAGCCTGTGCAACGTTTCTGTTGCGATGAGATTTTTTTTGTGATACGCTTACTTCGCAATTAATTTTAAGTAAAAAAGAGAGGGAAGGGTAGCCTCAGACTATATATGCGCGGATATATTTAGATATGAATTAGTCTGCAAACCTTTTAGGACTGTACCGTTGCTGGTTGAGGTATCATATTAATTTTAACTTTTCCAAAAAGCACAAGTCATCATCTCTCATGCCAGCCGTACGAGACTTGCGTCTCGTTTACGCTCACTTATGGCATCTTATCTTTCAATTCTTTTTCCTTTTCCCGTTCTTCGTCCTTCAGCCGCCGTTTTTCCTGCCGTACTTCTTTTCGTGTCCGGCCGCCGGTGGTATCAACAGCTTCAATCTTGAGTTTATATTCGGCTTTCAGTGCTTCTATCTGGGCTTTGAGCTGCTCCTTTATTGTTTGTTCTTTTTGTTTCAATTTTTCCTCGGCTTTTTCTTCGGTGGTATCTTTTTTACCAAAAAGGCGCTGGAAAAAGTTAGGCCTTTTTACAGGCTCTTCAACAACTGGTAAAATACCATCGTCATCTGCTCCGCCTTGTTTCATAAGGCTATCGGCAGTAGCAGTATCAACAGGGGCAATCTGACGGCGCAGGCCTTCCCTTAACCGCACTTCGTAAAATCCGTAAGCATTGGTATCCCGGGCGGTATAACCCTTCATAGCCATCAGTTTACCAATCAGGTTAAAGTAGCCATGTAGTCCCGGTCGTAAGGTGCCATCAGGCTGAAAGGCGTATAAACCGCCTTTAGGATAGGGGACAATGCTGGCCAGGTAAATGCTTTCTCCCAAACTAAGCTCAGACGGCGATTTGCCAAAGTAATAATGCGAGGCCTCACCAATACCGTAAATGTTACGGCCCCATTCAATGATGTTAAAGTAAACTTCCAGCATCCTGTCTTTGGTCATGATGCGGTTATTTTCAATAAGCCATACAATCAGGATCTCCTCTATTTTGCGCGACAGGGTTTTCTCCCGGCTCAGGTAGGCGTTTTTAACCAGCTGCTGTGATATACCGCTGCCGCCGCGTTTGTATTTCTTTGTTTTAAAATCGGTAGCTATTGATTTGCGGATGGCTTCCATCACAAAGCCATGGTTGGTGTAAAAAGATGGATCTTCGGCCGTCATTACCGCGTTTCTCAAATTGGGCGAAATTTGCTGCAGCGGCGTAAACTCCGGGTTTTCGGGGCCTATCAGGTGCGGTGCCATTGGTTTGCCCTTTTCATATGGTGTATATACAAAGGGGCTGTTAAGCTTGGTTAAATCGGTACGTCCAAACTTCAGGATCCGGAAGTTATCTTTATCCATGCCCGAGTCAAATATCAAATCGTCGGGCTTTGATGAATCCATGTAAAAATTCATGTGATAATTCAGCTTGCCGGCAACCTGGATGCCGTCAAGGGCGTCAAACATCCCCGTAGGAAACGAATCGAAAATATCAGCCGCATTAAGCCAGCCGGTATTGAGCTTCAGCTCATAAATTTTTACCGGGTTAAGTGTGTACTTAACGTATGGGTGCGCCGTTAATTTTTTAATATGGATAAGCGAAGTACTATCAATAGATATATAATTAGTGCCTACTTTAACATCAGCATCAATTGCTGCTGCGGGCAACACAATATCAGTAGACGAAATGCCCGGATGACGGATAAGCAGGTTTTTAACCGACCATGAACCCGAGATCCTGGTTTCCCCGCTACTGTGATCCTCCTCTGTAAGTTTGGTTTGCAGCGTATCAAAATTAAGCTTCAGGTTAAATTTCTTTTCGATGATAGGCAGCTCTACTTTTTTGCCATCGGCATAAAGCATTACGTCGATATCCTTATCGGACGGATGCATTTTGCCGGCGAAATGCCAGGTGGCTTCCCCGTCATTAACTTTTATGGTTGAGCTCAGCTGCCCGTCTTTGATTAGGGCTGTTTGCGCTAAAAGTTTAAGTTGATCGCTGTCGCTCTTAAAACTGATCCTGAAATTATGGAGCGATAAGTTATCCGGAATCTTATAAAGCAACTGGTTGATCAGGTTATCGGCAAGATGGCTCAAATCGGCTTTGGTATCGGTGGCTGTTGAGTCCTTTTTCTTTTTGAAAAGAAAATCGAAATTCTTGACCCCGTTTTTATTAACAAGGCTAATGAAGCCATCCTGCAATACCACATCTGATAGTTTTACCTCACCAAGCACCAGCGGCATTATCCGTACACTTACCACAAAATTTTTGATGTTCAGCAAACTATCGCGGCCATCCGGTACGATGCTGATATCCGAGAATGAAACGGTGCTAAGGCCCGTAAACTTTGCCGATCCTATTTTTACATCTAAATTATAATCCCTCTTTGCTTTTAATTTAGCTTTGTCAATGGCTTTTTCGAGCAGGGCTCCACGTTTTGAGTAGGCAACATATCCGCCGATAAGCAGAATAAGAATTAAGGGAACGAGAATGTATGCGGCTATGCGTATATATTTAGGATTAAGGCGCTTCATTTGTTAATTTTATCCAAAACTAAACTAAATCTTATCCCCTGCAAACGGTTGTTTTTGCAAATTGTTTCCTGATAAACTTAATCAACCACCTGTTTTCATAAATTTGCCTCATATTATGACAATTACTAAAGAACAAGTTTTACAGGCCCTGGGCAATGTTGAAGAGCCGGATCTAAAAAAAGACCTGGTAACGCTCAACATGATCCAGGATATTCATATTGATGGCAACAACGTTAGCTTCTCGGTGATCCTGACTACGCCGGCCTGCCCGCTTAAAGCCATGATTGAGAATGCCTGCCGTAATGCTATCCTACATTTTGTAAGCAAAGAGGCCGTTATCAATATCAACATGACCTCGCGTGTAACTACTCAAAAAAATACCGGGGTTCCGGGCGTAAAAAATATTATTGCCGTAGCTTCGGGCAAAGGCGGGGTTGGTAAATCAACTGTAGCGGCAAACCTTGCTTTGGGCCTGGCAAAATCGGGCGCAAAGGTGGGAATGATCGATGCTGATATTTACGGTCCTTCGGTGCCCATTATGTTTGGCCTGGAGGGTGCCCGCCCAATGGCCAGCCAGGTTGATGGCAAAACCCGAATTGAACCGATTGAAAAATACGGGATCAAATTACTGTCGATAGGTTTCTTTACCGATCCTAATCAGCCGGTGCCATGGCGCGGACCGATGGTATCTACCGCTGTAAAACAACTGTTCAATGATGCCGACTGGGGCGAGCTGGATTACCTGGTGATCGATCTGCCGCCGGGTACAGGCGATATTCACATCACGGTAACGCAAAGCTTCCCGGTAACGGGCGCTGTAATTGTTACCACGCCGCAAAACGTGGCCCTTGCCGATGCTAAAAAAGGTATTGGTATGTTTATGATGCCGGCTATTAATGTGCCTATACTGGGGGTGGTTGAAAACATGTCGTACTTTACACCTGCCGAACTGCCCGAAAACAAGTATTACATATTTGGTAAAGGCGGTGGACAAAAACTGGCGGCACAGCTTGATGTTCCGTTCCTGGGCGAAATCCCGCTGATTAAAGGCATCAGTGATTCGGGTGATGCAGGCAAGCCGACAGTGCTTGAAGAAGATGGTCCGATGACCGCTGCTTTTGTGAAAATGGCCGAGCGTGTTGCCCAGCAGGTGGCCATATCAAATGCCAAAGCATTGAGTGCAGAAAATATTGTAAATAATTAATAACTTTACATAACGTTATAAATTAATAAAAATGAGTTTATTAAATCAGGTTGAAGCAGCTTTAGATACTATCCGTCCGTATTTGGAGGCTGATGGGGGGAATGTTTCTGTTGAGGAGATAACTCCTGAAAATGTTGTTAAATTAAAGCTGTTGGGTTCATGCGGATCATGCCCAATGAGTATCATGACCCTTAAAGCAGGTATTGAGCAGGCTATTAAAAAAGCTGTGCCCGAAATTACCGCCATTGAGGCCATAAACCTAACGGACATTGATGACCCCAATGCCGTGCTTCCCGAAAATTTAAGGTAGTTGTTAAGATTTGTTAAATCCCCGGTTCAATTGGGGGATATGACTTATTTTTGATGAAGTTTAAAAACTATTTTGGCGCTCGCAGCGTAATATATGTTGAGCTAAGTAGTTAATGGTTTTATGAAATATTTATTTGGTTTACTGCTGTTATTTGTTTCAATGGGCGCTTTTGCACAAAGCAAAGACCGCCCCGTTGTGCAGTTTACCGGTATTACACATAATGCCGATAGCGTAAAGATCACTATCCCTTATGTAACCATTACCAATACTTCGGCACATAATATTATTAACGTATCAAACTATAAGGGATACTTTTCATTTGTAGTACATGAGCGCGATACCCTCCGATTTACATGCGTTGGCTATGCCCCGGTTACTGTGGTTATCCCGTCCAATCTGCCAAATGAAAGTTATACTACCCAGGTATCCCTGAAAGCGCAGATCATCAACCTGCCCACATTTCACGTGTTTCCATGGGCCACGACCGATGAGTTTAAAAAAGATTTCCTGGCTATAAAACTTGCTGATGACGATTTGGAGATTGCCCGCAAAAATATCAGCAAGGCAACCCTATCGGCCCTGTACAATACTTTGCCCCGCGATGCCCAGGAAATACAATCGGCCAATGCGCAGGCCATGCACACCAGCATACTGAATTCGCACTCGCTTACACCCAATCCACTATTAAATCCGCTGGCATGGGGTAGCCTCATCAAGTCGATATCT
This sequence comes from Mucilaginibacter rubeus, assembly GCF_014643835.1. Classification (GTDB taxonomy): domain Bacteria; phylum Bacteroidota; class Bacteroidia; order Sphingobacteriales; family Sphingobacteriaceae; genus Mucilaginibacter; species Mucilaginibacter rubeus. Next base: position 466,998 of record NZ_BMKD01000005.1, read on the forward strand.
GATGGGGATAAGAGTAGTAGTAAATAATCATTAAGATTTTGGTTGTTAATCCTACAACTTGCGCTTATCTGTGATGAGTGCTTAAAATGGGCTTACGTTTGTAAAGTAAGCGCCGGAAATGGCATTGCAAACGCCAAACCACATTAAGTACTCGTTAAAAACGAGCGCAAGTCGAAAAATATTTATAAGAGATTTAAACCTCATCATCAAAATCCATCACCTCGCCTTCAAACATTTCCAACTCCTGCAAATTATGACTTACTACAATAGTAGTAACCCCTAATTGCTTAAGTAAAAGCTTAAGTTCAGCAATCAGTGTAGTTTTCATTTTACTATCCAATGCCGAAAACGGTTCATCCATTAAAAGCAGTTTGGGTTTGGTAGCCAATGCCCTCAAAATGGCCAGCCGCTGTTGTTGCCCGCCGGATAAGTGATCGGGCTTGTGAGTGGTAAAATTATCCAGTTGTCCCAATTGCAGCAGGCGTTTTATCCAGCCGGTATCATTGCTGGCATACTCCAGGTGTTGCTGCACCGTCATGTTTGGAAACAGGGCATAGTTTTGAAATACGAAGCCGATATGCCTTTTTTGCGGCGATAAATTGATCGGTTGTTCATCATCAAACCAGGTAATTCCGTCCGCTACGATCTTTCCTTTTCGGGGCGCTGACAGACCGGCTATCATTTTAAGCAATGTAGTTTTTCCTGAACCCGAAGGCCCCCAAATTTTGGTAACGCTCCCGGAAACAAACTGCCGTTTTATCTTCAGCAATTGCCCGCCATGATGGGCTTTCAGTTTTATTTCAATATCTATACTGATCATGCTATGGGGCCTTTCGCCTGGTATTTATTGAACATAAAAACAGCTATCACCAACACAAAAGTGATGGAAAATAAAATAAGCGAATAGTTATTGGCCGAGGCATAGTCCATCTTCTCTACCGAATCATATACCGCAATAGAAGCTACACGGGTAACACCGGGGATATTGCCGCCAATCATCAGTACAACACCAAACTCACCCAGCGTATGGGCAAAGGTTAAAACCGCGGAGGTTAATAATGATGGTTTGATGTTGGGCAGCAGTACATACCTGAACGTTTGCCATTCGGTTTTACCCAATGTGTATGACGCTTCGGCTAATGAAACCGGCAATTGCTGCAGAGCGGATTTTACAGGACCCACCATAAAAGGCATACTATAAATTACCGAAGCCAAGACCAAGCCCGGAAAGGAAAAAACCAGTTGTACATCAAAAGTATCATGCAGCCATTTCCCTAAACCATGCTGCGGACTAAAAGCCAGCAGCAGATAAAAGCCCAGTACCGATGGCGGCAACACCAAAGGCATAGTAATAATTGCTTCGAAAATGATCTTGATAAACGATTTTCCCCTTGAAAGCCACCAGGCAAATGGCAGCCCGATAAGCAGTAGCAAAAGCGTGGCGATGCCTGCTAATTTTAATGTGAGCCATATGGGCGATAGGTCCATCGATAAAAATACAAATTATTGCACCCTATAACCATAGGCTTTAAAAATACTTTTAGCGGCCGGGCTTAAAATGTACCCGTAAAATTTTCCGGCCGCAGGATTAGTCGCTCCGTGTTTCAGGATCACGATGCCCTGAAGTATGGGGTCGTAGGTTTTGGGATCGACGACCGTATAAAACAGAGGTGTTTTATCTCCCAGTTCCTTTACCAGCGATTGGGTAGTGAAACCGATATCGGCCACGCCTGTGGTAATGTAAGTATTTACCTGCGATATGCTTTCTCCATAAACGGCCTTCGATTTGGCATCATCCAAAATCCCCTTATCCCTGAGCGATTGCTCGGCGGCTTTACCATAAGGCGCTATAGCCGGATTTGCTATGGCGATTTTTTTTATCCTTGCCGAAAGCAGCAGGCGTTCCCAGTTTTCAAAGCCAATGTTTTGCGTACTGCAGATGATCAGGCTGCCCGAGGCGTACACTACCGGTTTTTCTTTTGCAAAACCATTTTTAAACAGTGTTTCGGGAAAGGCCATATCTGCCGATAAAAACACATCAAACGGAGCTCCATTACTGATCTGAGCTACCAGCTTACCCGATGAGCCTATAACTACATCAATAGTAATTCCTGTTTTTTGTTTAAAATCTTTTTGTAAAACCTCCATTACCGGCTGCAGGTTAGCAGCTGCCGCAACCCGGATATTTTGGGCGTTTACGGTTAAGCTTGCTGTAAATAGCAGGGCGAATAAAAAAAGAATGCTTTTTTTTAGCCCGGTATTGTAATGTTCGCTTTGCATCGGTTTTATAGTTTTTAGCTTGCAGGCAACAGTTTTCGTTTTGGTAATGAAGCACATCGTGATTTTTGAAAAGCGATGTTTTGATGCCTAACACTACAAATATACGCTTGTTATAACCAATAGCGGTTCATATATTAGTCATGTTAAGTTATCTGATAAATCAAATTTTAACAATGATAAAACGGTCGGGCGCCGCGTGCGCCGGCTTTAAAAATACGCCTGATGAGAAATGCCAGCGTTGTTTTTTAGGCGTAGCCTTTTAATATGAAATAGATGGAAAAACCGCTTCGGACACTTTAGTAAATGGGCCTGTGACTATTTATATATAGTAATTCCCGGATATTAACAACAAATGGCTAAAAATTAACATTTTAAATCACTGTTTAATGTACTTTTAATAGGAATAGAAAAATAAAAATATTATAATTGTATCCGGCCTGACGCTAACCAAACAACCATTTTTTTCGCGCCTGTAGTGAAACCACCATTACAGGTGCGGAATACATCCATTTCCCAAGCCTATGTTTAAACTTTTACTGAGATTTTTTATCGGTATTATAATGTTTTGCTTATGCTTTTCAACAGGCATAGCTCAAACCACGGTTCAAATAAACGACAAAGTAAACCAGCACATTTTTGAATATAAGCAGATAGTATATTTTGAGGATACAACCGGAAAACTCAGCCTCGATGATATTCGCGACGCTTACTTAGCAGGCAAATTCGCAGTTAACCTGGAACCTACCCCGGTTACCCATCACAACAATTCGGCTTACTGGTACCGCATAAAAATTGGCAAGGCCAATGCCAGCAGCAACAACTGGATCCTGGAGTTTTTTGATCAAACTATCGACAGTATTACGGTTTATTCGCCCGTTAAAAATACTTACCGGGCAACGTCGCTTGGCAGTAGCCGCCCTTTTGCCGCGCGCTTTTACAAACACAAAAACTTTAGCTTTAATATCAACAGCAGCCAGGGGCCCGATGATGTTTATTATATCCGCATCCGTTCGGGGCATTCGGTTAACGTGATCATGGTGTTGCGCACCGTAAGCCGCTTTATTGGCTACGCGCTCGATGAATATTTTTTCTTTGGTGTTTTTTACGGCATGATCCTGGTTTTTGGCCTGTACAATTTCATGATGTTCATAGCCATGCGCCAGGTGCAATACCTGTATTACATCATATATAACTTAAGTATTGGCCTTTATGAAATGTGTGCCGATGGCATAGCTTACCAGTACATCTGGCCAAACTATCCCGGCTGGAACAATTATGCGTATGGTATCGCCCTGTTCTCGGCCAGTATTTTTGCCATCCTTTTTGCTCAAAGCCTGCTCAATTTAAAAGTTAATGCCCCGCGTTTAAATAAAGTGATCAAGTGGGTGATCATTTTCAGGTGCATTTATTTCCTGGTTTGCATTACCATTAATTTGGCCTGGTTTAACTACAAGATCATCGAGTTTTTGCCGCTGTGCATTTCTTTTTATGCGGGTTGTTATGTGCTGGTAAAAGGGTATAAACCCGCGCGGTTCTTTGTTATTGGGTACACTTTTTTACTTACCGGCTTTGTTATTAAAAGCTGTATAGCACTAAATGTCTGGTGGCTGCCTGTTACCGAGTTTGATTACTACAGCCTTAGTATTTGTTTTATTATGGAGATGCTGTTCATCTCTTTTGCTATAGGGGATAAAGTGCGGATCCTTAAAAAAGAAAAGGACGTTGCCCAGCAGGATATTATAGCCCAGATGAAGCAAAACGAAGAGCTGAAAGATACCCTGAACCGCAGCCTTGAAGCCCAGGTGCAGGAACGCACCCGCGAGCTGGTTGAAAAGTCATCAATGATAGCGGAACAAAATGAGGAGCTAAAATCAGTTAATGAGCTGCTGCAGCAACAGGCCGAAGAGATCTCGCGCATGAATGTACTCCTCGAAAAAGACAACATTATCCTGCATAATGATATTGAAAAAGTAACACACGATAGGGTAATGCTCACCGAAGTTGACTTTGAAGAGTTTAGCCGCATTTATCCCGACAGGGAAACCTGCTTCAAATTCCTGTCTGATCTGAAATGGGAGCATAGTTATGCCTGCCGCAAATGCAGCAATACACATTACGGCAGCGGGCACCTCCCTTACAGCCGCCGGTGTTCAAAATGTGGCTATGAGGAGTCGGTAATAGCTTATACCATACTGCAAAATACCCGGATCCCTATCAATAAAGCTTTTTATATGATCTTCCTGATGTATTCAACCAAGGGTAAGATCTCATCACATAAACTTTCCGAAATTCTTTCTATCCGTCAAAGCACTTGCTGGGCTTACAGCTCGCGCATAAAAAAAGTAATGGAGCAGCGTAAAAAAGAGATCAAAAACGCGGGAAATAAAGGGTGGAGTAAATTAGTGATCGACACGAATGCTTAACAGCAGGATAAAGTCAGGCGAAATCACCCAAAGTTATATGTAAGGAAGCTACAGGCATGACATCTATTTCCACTTGATTGGGGGAGTAATGATCTATTTACAATTGTGTGGCTAAACATATATGTTTAAACATCTATATTTGTTTCAACATTTTAAAATAATCATGTCATTAGTAGAAAAATTACAATGGAGATCGGCCGTTAAGAAATTCGATCCCAACAAAAAAATAAGCGCAGAACAGTTAGAGGCTTTAAAAACAGCCATTCAGTTAGCACCATCATCATTAGGCCTGCAATCATATAAGGTGATTGTTGTGCAGGATGCAGAAACAAGAAAGAAATTACGTGCCGTTGGGTACGACCAACCGCAGATTACCGATTCATCGGCTCTGTTTGTATTTGCTTCATTAACTAACCTTGATGAGGATTTTGGCAAAAAATTCATTGACCTTGTTGCTTCAACCCGCAGCATTGCCCGTGAAAGCCTTGCCGGTTATGAGCAAATGGTATTAGGCACCCTGGCCAGCCGTACCGATGAGCAAAAAGTTGAATGGTCACACAAACAGGCTTATATTGCTTTAGGGGTTTTATTGGCTGAAGCGGCAGAAATTGGGGTAGACGCGGGTCCAATGGAAGGTTTTGACGCTGCGAAATTCGACGAGATCCTGGGCTTGAAAGAAAAAGGCTTAACTACCTCGGTAATTGCCGCAGTAGGTTTCCGTGCCGAAGACGACGCTTACAGCAAAATGCTAAAAGTACGCAGGCCGCAAAGCGAGCTTTTTATTGAAGCGTAAGGTTTTATTGGCTCATAGATGATGGTTCATAGTTCATAGCAGCATGCAAGAAACAAGGGAATAGACTTTATTTCTATGGCTTTGTTTCTTGCATGCTATAAACCATCAACCATGATCTATGAACCCGACGACGACTTCCTGATGAACAGCTTTGATTTCAACACATGTTGCTTTTTAGGAGCCGAGCCGTTGTTTTCGAGCACATCGAATAATAAAGTTGCTGCCTTTACGCCCATTTCGTAAGCGGGTTGCGTTATGGTTGAAAGAGGGGGAGAAAGGAGCGGGGCTACCCTGAGGCTTGAAAAGCTAATCACTTTCAGATCGTTAGGTATCGAAATGCCAAGGTCATTACAAACGTAGTAGGTAGCAAAGGCCAAACGTTCAACCGAACTGAAAATACCATCAGGCTTGATTACCTGTAAGGCCTTTTTCAAAATCTTATAATTTTCCTTTTCATCGTTACTGCAATCAATAACCAGGGTATCATCAAACACGATCTTGTGCTTAGCCAGCGCATCCATATAACCCTGCATCCGCACTTTACCTATCGAAATACTTTTGTTAACCACCAGGTAAGCTATCTTTTTGCACCCGGTTTTAATAAGGTGTTCAGTTGCTGCAAAACTGGCGTCATAGTCGTTAGTAGTTACTTTGGCGGCCTCAATATCCTCATAAACGCGGTCGAAAAAAACAACAGGCACATGTTTTTTTTCCAGCTGGCGCAGATAGTTGTGGTCGCTGGCTTCGCCGGATACCGACATGATAATGCCATCGGCTTTGCCATTGTTAAGATAATTTACAAACGATACTTCCTTTTCAAAAACGTCGTCGGTGCGGTAAAGCAAAATGTAGAACCCTTTTTTACGGGCAACCTCTTCAATGCCGTTGATTGCCTGCGAAAAAAAGTCGTTAGCTATTTCGGGAACGATAACAGCCAGGGTTTTGGTCTTTTTATCGCGGAGGTTACTGGCATAATGGTTGGGCAAATAGTTATGTTGTTTGGCGTATGCTAAAATCCGCTCTTTGGTGTCTTTATTAATATCAGTATTTCCATTAAAGGCCCTCGAGATGGTTGATGTGGAGATATTGAGTTCCTTTGCCAGTTTTTTGATATTGATATTGTCCATTTTCGCTCGCTAAATCTATTTCCTATAGGCCAAATGTAATAAAACAGATCAATTGTGTTTAAACATTAAGGCCATAATTGTCAAAATATCATTACAAAAGATAGCTCTATCGGGAATAGCTCCCTGCCTGGACGACAAGAGGTTAACTGTAAGTTAATCAGTGGCATGCGGTTTGCATGACATAAGTACAAAAAGCAGGACCTGGTTTATGGCAAAACGAATTTTGATAGTTGATGATAGCGAGCTGATGATAGAGGTAATGACCTACATCCTGCTTGGTAAAGGTTACGAAGTAGCCTCGTCAACCCATGCCCATGAACTTTTCAGGACTATAAAAGCATGCCACCCTGACCTTGTGATCCTGGATATTGTTAATAAAAGCATGGACGGCCGTGAGCTATGCCGGCTCATTAAATTGAACCGGGCCACTAAAAATCTTCGTGTAATTGTTTGTTCAGAAAATGAGGAAACCGAAGCACATGAACCGCAAAAAGGAGCGCCGGATGATGTTTTGCACAAGCCGTTTGGCATGAACAGCCTGATCCATAAGGTTCAGTTGCAGCTGGCGGCCTGATTAAATGTGCAAAATAATGATCTGTAAATTAACCTGTTAATGTAGAAATTTGTTATTGCCCGCCGCCTGTTGTTGCTTTTGTAACATGGGATACGTATGTTTACCGTAGAGAAGATAAAGATGGGATTGCCACTAAGAATAACTTTTAACGATACCGACCACGTGTATCAAATTAATACCTCGCCAATTACCCCAACCACCAGCGAACTTGAGATCCTGTTAAATGGCGAGAAAATAATCCTTCAAAAAGACGCCCGCCGTGTATGGGTACAAAAAGGTGAAGGCCCGGTAATTGACCCCGAATTTGCGCAGGCTTTGGGACGCTCGGTTGCCTTGCGGTTTAGGATGTAGGAGCTTAATAATTTCTTATTAAAGTTGTCATTTCGACGAACAGACGGGGAATTGTAATGGGAGAGAGGAGAAATCCTATACACCCTGCTTGCAAACTTTTATAGCGAACTTTCACAGCGTATAAGATTTCTCTTTCGCCCCGGTGCTCATGCCTCTTCCGCTCAATCGAAATGACACCCTGTTGAAGGTCTCTTACATTAACCCCAGCATCATTAACCCCATTGCAATCATCAGTCCATCTTCAATAATGGTTACTGTGCTCATGGGCAAATTAAACACCGCGCCGAGGCATGCACAACGGATCTGCCTTTTGCTGAAAACACTTTGCAGCACACCAATCAGGCTTATGCTCATTACACCAACCATAATGGCGTTAACCGTTACCGGCGCAATGTTAAGCGCAAAGGCAAGGCCTAAACCCAGTTCAACAAAAACATACACGTAGCCCCATCCGCGCCAGCGTTTGGCCACCACATCATACATGGCATAGCTATCGGCAAAGCCCGCAAGATCCAGCAGTTTAAAAAAGGAGAATACCAGGAAAAAGCCGCTCATGAAAACGCGCATTGCCGTAATGATGTTAAAGCCACCTGTATAGCTTCCGGCTATTATTGCTGCTGCTAAAATATAACCAAAAATGAGCAGGATCGGCTTGTAGGTTTGCAGCCAGGTGCGATTTTCAGCAGCATCTTTCGTGCTCATATGGTGATGATGTACCTCTGCTTCGCTAAGCTGGTATTTAGGATAAGCAGCAAGAGCTTGTTGAAGGTCGGCAGTCGGCACGTGCTTTTTCATCGTGATGTCGGCAGTACCTTCGGCTAATGAGATCTCAACTTTTTCGATGTTGGGAACCTGCTGTAACAGGGCTTGCACTTTAGCCAGGCAACCGGTGCAGGTCATGCCGGTGATATTATAGGTATGTGTCATGATAATTTGTATTTGCTGATACAAAATTACCATGAGCCGGCAGGGAAGGCATTACGGTATTATGGGTATGATTTATAAGATTTACAGGTTAGCACGAGAGCTACCCATGACAACGAAAAAAAATGGGTGTCATACTGAGCCCGTCGAAGTATGGCGGGCAGGCCTCTGCGCACGAGTCTTCGACAGGCTCAGACTGACAGGTGCTCTTTGTCATCTAACCTTCAGAGGCCCCGGATTTAAATCACTCAGCAAGCCGGCCACAATTTGATCGGGTTACACGAACCATTGCAGAATAAAATTCGTGCTTTAAATATCTTCCAGGTTTGTGCGTTTACTGCCCTGAAGGGCTTTAAAGGCAGATGGCGTCATCCCGGTTATCTGTTTAAACTGGCTGGATAGGTAGGCAACGCTGCTATAGCCTAATTGAAAAGCGATTTCGGAAAGACTACGTTCATTATAAATCAGGAGTTCCTTCACTTTTTCAATTCGCTGGGCTATGTAGTATTTTTCGATGGTTGAGCCTTCTACAGCCGAAAACAGGTTGCTCAGGTACCCATAATCATAATTAAGTTTTGAAGTAAGCAGCGCCGAAAGCTTTAAGGGCGATTGCGTTTCGGCGTAGTGCACATGCTCAATGATGAGGGTTTTGATCTGTTCAATAATACGGCTCTTTTGATCGTCGATAAGTTCAAAACCAAGGGCATTTAACGATGTCTCCAATCGTTTAAGTTGACCCGGGGTAGGGGCTTCTTTAATCTCTACCTCACCAAGATCAACGGAAACTGGCTGCAGCCCGGCTTTTTCCAGCTCGGTTTTCACCATTATTTTGCAGCGGCTGCAAACCATGTTTTTTATGTACAGCTTCATGGCTGCAAAACTACTATTTTACTACTTCATCCACCAGTTGTTTCAGTTCGCGATAACGCTGTTGCCTGCCATCGTTTTTAATATAAAAAGTCATCATAAAGGCGGCGTACTTTTTATCCTTGTCTATCCACGGAAAGCTCCCAAACAACCCCGGGCTGCTTACGGTATGGGCATCAAACACCCACTCGCCGTAACCGTAACCTAAACCTCCGGCCTCGGCAGGTGAATAGGCGATCTTAACGTCAGCGGTGATCCTGTTTTCCTGCATCCGGGCTATACTATTTTCGCTCAGGATACGCTTTCCGTTAAAAATGCCCCGGTTCATGATCATGGTCAAAAAGTTCAGGTAATCCTCGGGAATACTGTAAGCCCCGCCCGCGGGCAGGGCTACTTTAGCATTTCCAAAATCAGTATGCTGCATATTAAGCGGCCGGGCAATACGTTCGGCAAATAAGGTTTCAAAGTTTTTGCCGCTGATTTTTTCGATGATAGCCCCGGCAATTTGCAAGCCGGCATTGCTGTAGTGAAAAACCTTGCCGGGTGTACCTTCCATCGGTAAGGCTGCTATATCGGCTATTGCATCATCCATCGAGTTGTCCTGGCGCATATCTTCTAAACTTTCTTTTAATGGCGGCGTCTTGATCCCGGTTTGGTGCGACAGGCATTGACCAATGGTGATGCCCCCCTTGCCATGTCGCGATAGTACAGGCAAATATTTGCCAACTGTATCGCTCAATTTTAGCTTTCCCTCATCAACAAAGGTCATCACCAAAGCGGCACTAAGCCATTTGCTGCAGCTGGCAATAGCCACCTTTGAGGTGGACGTATAGTCATCCAGATCAGCCTTTTTGCCTTGTTTGCGGGCTATCATGCGGCCAACAAATTTTTGCCTCATGTTCATATCATTAACTGCGCGGTTATAAACTACCTTGCCATCTTTATAAACAATAAGCACCACCCGGCGACCCATTTCGGATGCGTGGTCATTTAGCCAGTTATCAACTTTGGTAAAATTGTATTGCCCATTTACTTTAATAGCGCTAAAGGAAATAAGTATTAGTAGTAAGATAGATCTTGCTTCCATTTTTGAGGGTGATTGATGCGTTTGTTTGACTGCTACGCTAATTTAAAGTTTATTCATACATGCTGATTATATTGATGGCGACGAGCACAAAAGCAGCGCGATTTGTTGTCTCAACTTCCTTTTTTCCTTATTCAACGATTATTTGCACCCGCCCAACTAATTGTTACATTTATTATAAAGGATAGTAGTTTTCTTTGCATTGCAAACCGAATGGCTATGAAAACCAACAGAAAACCCATGTATCAACGAAAAGCGTTCCTTATCATCCTGATTTTATTTGCAGGCTTTTTGTGCATCCAGTTTGTGCGCCCGGATGTTCCTAACCCGCCGGTAACGGGCGACCTGGAAGCCCCGGCAGATGTTAAGGCTATTATTCAACGTGCCTGTTATGATTGCCATTCAAACAACACCAATTTACGCTGGTATGATAAAATAGTTCCCATTTACTGGGGAGTCGCGTCCCATATCAAACAGGGCAGGGCCGACCTTAATTTTTCCGAATGGAATAAGCTCGCGCCGGCCGATCAGAAAGGCAAACTCTGGGAGTCGGTAAATCAAATAATAGCCGGAGCAATGCCTTTGCCGGGTTATACCGCTGTTCATACCGGCGCAAAAGTATCCGCAGCCGATCTTGCTGTTTTGAAGAACTATCTTGCTTCAATGGTGCACAGCAAGCCTGCCGATACGGCGGTTATCAATGCCGCCGACAGGCAATATCAGTATTGGCAAAAAAACAAAACAGCAGTAAGCAAATTGCCGACAGCGGCCAACGGCATCTCTTACATCCCCGATTATAAAAACTGGCAGCCTATCAGTACAACTGAACGATTTGATAATAACACCCTTCGTGTAATCTTCGGTAATGATATTGCCGTGAAAGCGATCAAAGAAAACAAGATCCACCCATGGCCAAACGGCGCCATATTTGCCAAAGTGGCCTGGGCGCAACTACAGGATAAAGACGGGACCACCCATACCGGCGAGTTTAAACAGGTGGAGTACATGATAAAAGACGATAAAAAATATGCATCTACCTATGGCTGGGGCTGGGCGAGGTTTAAGACCCCGAAAATGGTGCCATATGGCGGTTCAAATGTCATGTTTACCACAGAATGTATGAATTGCCACAAGCCGATGGCTGCCGAAGATTTTGTATTTACCCAACCAATTAAACACTAACCCCATGAAAGCATTATATAGTTTATTTGCTGTATGCAGCTTAATGTTTGCGGCCTGCTCCGATAACAAACCGGTTGAATTATACAATACCAAAGCCGCGCTGCCATCATCCCCGAAATATAACCTCGATGGGCTCAAGGTAATTACCTCATTTGTTAATAAGACCAAAGGTACAGCCTCAACACTTTACGGGAATGACCTGGCTTTGAAATCGGCAATTGATGGAAACAAAACAGTTGGCGCTAATGAAGTATTTACATTAGTAACCTGGAAGCAACAGGATGACGATCATTGGTTTGGCGCGAAGATCCCATCAAATGTTGAATCGGTGGAAGTGATTAAAACTACATCGTCTGGTAATAGCGTAGCTGTTAATTATCAACAACTTAATGGAAAGTCTCTCGACTTGAAAGCAGATACTTCGGGCCAGTCTGAAAGGATTAAATATATCCTTGGGCAAAAGCCTTCTGTTTTGCCGTAGCAATAGAATGAGCTTTTTATAGTTTTGGGCCGTGCGATTCCCCTCTTGAGAGGGGTGGAGGGGTGTGTTTCTGTTTTGATAAGTCTATCGCAAAGACACACCCCTGCTACCGCTCATCCCCTCCGCGCGCCCTCTCAAGAGGGGATTTAAAAAGCCTTACGCTATATCAATTTCAGTCCGATCACCATCTTGTGGAGGGGCCTCAAGTGTTTTTACCGGTTCCAAACCGGAGGCATATCCAAACAGGCGACGCTCTTTGATTATCGTAGCCACCTCGGACGGCACAAACTCTTCCCAGCCATCGGCGCCCAGTTTTATCAGCTCAAGCACATTGTCGGTTTCAACGTTGAGGTTATTTTCGTTATAATGCCTGATGTCTTCTATCTTATTGTTGGCTATCAGGTAACGGTACAGATCAATCAGGTGAGGGGGAAGGTAAAAACGCAGGCAATTCCAGATCACGCCATCGCGCAGGGTAGGGTATATAAACAGTTTCACCTTACGGCTAAACAACGTAGCGAACGACTCTAAAATGCCGCCCGGCAAATCTTTATAATGTTCTTCCGAGAAAATGTACTCCAGGTTAGGGAAACCAAGTACCACGCCCATTTTAAGTTTGGTGATCTTTGAAAGATAGGCCACCAGTTTATAATACTCGTGAAAATTAGAGATCATCACCGTTTGCCCTAACGAACCGAGGATGTCTACACGGTCGAGAAAGTCCTTCTCGTCTATATCTGCGTTGATATCTGCGTTACGTTCTTTCAGGGCCTGGAGGGTAAGCTCGGTAACAACAACAACGTTGTCCTTATCAACATCCGATTCCTGTAAAAACTGTTTAACACCGGTGTTTAACATATCCATATGCACGTTGATAACCGGGCGGAAACGGCCACGCACCATTACGATATGCTTTTTGTATAAAACTTCGGATGGTTGCAGGTTTTTACCGTCGGGCCCAAACAGTGCCGCATCCGAAAAGCCGTATTTTACCAGGTGAAGGCTCATGAGCCGGTTATCAACTTTGGTAAAGTTTGGTCCTTCAAAGCGGATCATGTCTATCTGGATCCTGTCGCGCGAGAGATTATCCATCAGCGAAAGCAGGAATACCGGTGGAATCTCATTATAATAAAAGCAGGCATACATCAGGTTTACACCCAATATCCCTACAGCCTGCTGCTGCAGGTTATTATCATTATCCAGCAGCTTAACGTGGATCACCACGTCATTGTACTGCCCGTTCGGCTCCAGCTGAAAGCGTACGCCCATCCAACCGTGGCCTTCATTTGTTTTATTGTAATTGAGGGCCGATATGGTATCCGCGAAAGCAAAAAAAGTTGAAGTGTCACCACGCTGCGTACCAAGGCGCTCAATGATCAGGCCATATTCATGACCAAGCATGGCCATCAGGCGCGGTTCGCTTACATAACGGCGGGTTTGTTGTACCCCATAAATGGCATCTGAAAAAAGCATGTCATAGGCCGACATGGTTTTGGCTATGGTACCGGATGATGCCCCGGCTTTAAAAAAGTTTGCTGCTACGTCCTGTCCGGCACCTATTTCGGCAAATGAGCCATAAATTTCGGGGTTAAGATTAATGGCCAGCGCTTTTTGTTTGGTCCCAATATCTTTATTGTGAATGGCATTCATACCCATTAAATTATTATAGTTTACTGTTACCAGTAGTATAACCTTGCTAAGAAGGTCTAAAATTACACTTTTTTAAGCGAAGGCGTGTTAAGAATGTATTACAAAATAAGCAATCGGCTCGTTTTATTACGTTCAGAAAATAAATTAATGTGTTTTTGACAGATATTCCGGCTTGATACTGAGGGTCATCAGGTAAAGGTTCCAGTAAAAAAAACAAACAAAAAACTTGCGTAGTTAAATGGCTACATTTATATTTGTAGTCAAATAGCTACACGATGAATTTAAGACGAGATGTATTTCAAGCCATAGCCGACCCAACCAGAAGGGCCATCCTTTTACTGGTTGCCACACAAGCAATGACCGCTGGTGTAATTGCGTCAAACTTTGACACCGCCCGGCCTACAGTTTCCAAACACCTGCAAATACTTACTGAGTGTGAGCTGCTTAAACAGGAGCAAAACGGCAGGGAGATTTATTATCATATCAATGCAGAAAAAATGAAAGATGTGGCCGACTTCATTGAACCGTTCCGCGCAATGTGGGAAGACAGGTTCAACAAATTAGAAACTATTATGAAAAATTATAAAGGCAAATAACATGGAACAAAAAACAAAAATAGACGCTGAAAACGGCAAACAGGATTTAACCATTACAAGAGTGTTTGACTTACCGGTGGAACTGCTTTTTAAAGCCTACATGGAGCCCGAAATTGTTGAGCAATGGATGGGAACAAAAGTGCTGAAGCTTGAAAATAAAAAGCACGGCAGCTGGCAATTTGAAACAAAAGACCCGCATGGAAACATTGTTTTTAAAGCCAACGGAACAATTCATGAGTTTATCCCCGGGCAAAAGATCACCCGTACGTTTGAAATGGATAACGCGCCCTTTGATGTGCAACTCGAGTTCCTGGAGTTTGAAAAGCTTACCGACGATACCAGCAAGCTCAATATGCATGTGGTTTACCGAACGCCCGAACTGAGAGACCAGATGCTTAAGCTGCCTTTTGCCTATGGTATAAATATGGCCCATAACCGCCTGCAGGAAGTAGTAAACAAATTGAAATAACACATATCATGAAACGGAATAAAATTATCTATTGGATAGCTACCATCTGGCTTGCTTTAGGGATGATATCAACAGGAATGGTACAGTTATTAAAAGCGAAGGCCGGGGCAGGAGGAGCCGACAGTTTGACGCATTTAGGCTATCCGGGTTATGTTTTGACTATATTGGGCATCTGGAAAGTTTTGGGCGTTATAGCAGTATTGATTCCTAAATTTCCGGTGGTAAAGGAATGGGCGTACGCGGGTTTTTTCTTTGCTATGTCGGGCGCGATTTTTTCGCATATTGCAGCGGGGAATGCTATAGCTGAGATATTTCCCGCGCTGTTATTACTGGTACTTACTGTAATATCATGGTATTTCAGACCCGCCGAAAGAAAAGTAATTTCGGGAAACCAATAAATGAACGACATGAACCCCAAAGTTGATTTTTATTTTAATAAAGCCGGGAAGTGGCAGGAAGAAGTAGAGCAATTGAGATCGATTGTTCTTGATTGCGGATTGACCGAAGAATTAAAATGGGGCTGTCCCTGTTACACCTTTCGGGAAAGCAACATTGTTTTGATCCATGTATTTAAAGAATATTGCGCGCTTTTATTTTTCAAGGGAGCTTTATTAAGTGATACCCATAACATCCTTATTCAGCAAACCGAAAACGTACAAGCTGCGCGGCAAATCAGGTTTACCAATGCCGGGGAAATAGCCGGGCAAAGGAGTATCCTGAAAGCTTATATTTATGAAGCCATTGAGGTGGAAAAGGCAGGACTAAAAGTAAATTTAAAGCAGACGGAAGATTTTGCCGTCGCTCAGGAGTTTCAACAAAAATTAAATACCATACCCGCCCTTAAAACCGCATTTGAAGCATTAACACCCGGACGGCAAAAAGCATATCTCCTTCATTTTTCCCAACCCAAACAAACCTCAACCCGCGAGGCACGAGTTGAAAAATGGATGCCGCAAATCCTTAACGGTAAAGGATTGAATGATTTGTAATGCAGCCCGTTTTGAAGAATAAAAAGCGGAAGCCTGTGCGATTCCCCTCTCTCAAGAGGGGTGTAGGGGTGTGTTTCTGCTTTGAAAAGGAAATCGCATAAACACAGCCCTGCCACCGCGCTGTCCTACGCGCCCCCTCTCTCAAGAGGGGAATTGAAAAATTACCTAAAAACCAATAAACCATAACCTGCAATAAATATGAAGCTATCACCAGAACAACAGGAAGAACTTATCGGCATACTAAAAACCCGTTTTGAGAAAAACATGAACCGTCACACCGGCATAGAATGGGCCGGGGTACAGGCCAATCTGGAAGCCGATACCGAAAAACTATCGTCACTTAATGAAATGGAAATAACCGGCGGAGAACCCGATGTTGTTGCTTACGATAAAAACACGAACGAATATATTTTTTTCGACTGTGCTGCAGAAAGCCCCAAAGGCCGCAGGAGTGTTTGCTACGATCATGAAGCGCTGGAAGCCAGAAAAGAACACAAGCCCGGAAACAGCGCTGTTGAAATGGCGAAGGATATGGGCATTGAACTTTTAGATGAAGAACAATACCGCGAATTGCAAAAGCTTGGGAAGTTTGATACCAAAACCTCAAGCTGGATCAAAACACCGGCCGATATCAGGAAGCTCGGCGGGGCCATCTTCGCCGATTACCGTTATGGTACCATATTTATTTACCACAATGGGGCGGAGTCATATTATGCTGCCAGGGGGTTTAGAGGGGCGTTGAGGGTTTAAAGCCGACCTGGCCCGAAATTAAAATCAAATGGCGGGGTAGGGGTGACTAAAGTAAATAGGCGCAATTTAGTATTAAGGTTAAAGAGCAAATGTGTCGATGAATGTGTGATGTTGGCGGCTATGCATAGCGCAAATTGACCTGAAATGTTGTGTAAAGAAAGCTTGTTTAGAAATAAAACTTCCGTCAGTGAAAGAAAGGGTTAAAAAGCTACCTTTGTGTAAAAATTTAATTGATATATTCTGCCCAATATGAAATTAAACCAACTTACTTTTACCAGGTTTCTTGCAGCGGTTGCTATTGTTATATACCACGCCAAGAGTGATATTTGGCCATTTAATTTGCCGGTTTTACATAATGTTTTCAGTAAGGCAAATGTTGGTGTGAGTTACTTTTTTATATTATCCGGATTTGTAATGATCATTGCCTATGGCCAGCAAAAAGCCGTTAAAGTTAAGCCGGGGAATTATTATTTGAACAGAATAGCCAGGATCTATCCGGTATATCTTTTTGCGCTTATATTGGCAGCTGTCAGATTATTGATAATTGATACGCTACCTGTTAAGGAATTTATATTACAGCTGTTTGCTATTCAATCATGGTTCCCTGGTTATATCAGCAAGGTTAACGCCCCGGGCTGGTCATTATCCGTTGAGGCTTTGTTTTATGTAGCGTTTCCATTGCTTTTCAATTATTACTATAGTAAATTCTCGTTTAAGTCTGTCGCCATATTGGTTTCGTGTTTATGGCTTACAACCCAGGTGCTACTAAACTTTCTTTACCGGTCGCCATATTACGCAGCTCCGCCATCTACCATTCATGACCTGTTATTCTATTTTCCATTAATGCATATTAATGAATTTATGATTGGCAATATTCTCGGCTTTGTTTATTTAAAGTCGGCAAAAAGGCAGGCAAACTATGACTTGCACATTACATTTATTGTTATTGCTTTATTAGTCGTGTTATCCGTTAATAATTACTTAAGCTTTCATGATGGGTTAATGGCCGTATTGTTTGCTCCCCTCATTTTATTATTGGCCTTAAATAACGGAAAAATCACAAAGGTTTTCTCAAACAAATACTTGATACTGTTGGGCGAAGCAAGCTATAGTATGTACATCCTTCAACATCCAATAAAATCTTTCCTTAGCTTTTTCTTCAAAAAAATACGGGTTGTAAATCCCGAACTGCAATTTTATACCTTTTTGGTTGCGCTTATTTGTATTTCAATTGCCTGTTATTTTTTCATTGAAATTCCAGCAAAAGACTGGATAAAAGGCTGGAAAGACCGGAAGCGTTTAAAATTACAAGCAGTAGATGATTCTGTAAATTTCTAATTATCAATTACGGCATTTGTTAAATAAAAAAAAGCATATCCAATCAGTAAGACTACTGTGCAGGTATGCTTTTTTTGTTGTTTTCAAGTCGGGATGAGGAGACGATTACCCCGGCATTTATATCTATGATATTCAGGACGGGCGCCGTATGGGGCACATATATTGTGCTTCGGTTTGATGGCCTTTGATACTTATTTATGCTATAGTTGATAATCAATGAACTTGTTATAAAACATGATGAATGTCTGTTACAAATAAAAGATCTCGTAGTTATGGCTCCCCCGGCGATGCAATTGAACGATAGCGCTTTAATCACCCATGTAAGCAACCTAAAGCGCGACCCGGGAAAAGCCAAGGCCGGGCCGCTGAAGACGAACAAATCCGCCCGCTTGTATAGCCTTTACTTTTTATCCCGGCGGTGGGCTAAACTCGCTAAATTGGTGAATAGGGAAAGAACAATGGCGTAAACTATGCGGTTCGCATTTTGGCAATCTTGCAAGCAGGCAGACAAACTATTAGTCGGCGGAAATAGGTTGAACAGCCATTGTGCAAAAACAGGATTGATATCCTGCTGTCAGAATTTAGCACCTAATGTAACATAACATGATCTTCCGTCGCCGGGTAATATACCATTACCAAGGTAAACGAGCGTTTCTGTTCGGCGGGTAAAGTATTTATTATCTGTCAGGTTATTGATACCGATCCTGATGTTGTACTTGTCGGAAAACTTATAGCCCAGGGCAAAATCGGCCACGTGATATCGTGGGACATAACCTATATTGGGACTTGTTTTGGTAGCAGCTGTATTATTCGCATCCGACCATGATCCGCCAACATATGAATAGTACAAGGTAGCGGAGAGGTTATGTACAGAGCCATTTATGCCCGAGCGGCTAACAAATTGAGGAACGTCTTCCAACGTTTTTCCAGTCAGATCAACCACGCCTGTTTTGCCATTTAAATACCTGGCGTGATTATAAGCGTAAGAAGAAAATATGGAAAGATCATTGTTAGTGTCCTCGGTATTAAAATTAAGCAGGTGAACCTCAACAAAAGCTTCCACTCCCCTGGTGAGCGCATTGCCTGCATTGGTAGTGTAGGTGTAGGGTTTTCCGTTGCCATCAGTCAGCGTTATATTTCCTATCCTGTTGTTATACTTCAGTTCAAATGCGCTTAGATCAAAGGTCAATATCTTTTTAATCTTTCCCTTAATGCCAATATCTGCATTATGGCCGCTCGCGTCTTTCAAATTCGGGTCGATCACCGCTGTGCTCGATCCGATGATAAGATTTGCATAAAGAATAGGTCTGTATGCCTGCGAGTAATTGCCATAAATATTAATGCTTTCAGTGATCTTATACTGCGCACCGATTCCACCCAGCACGATGTTCCTGGAGGTTGAAAGCGATACGGGGTTAAAATTTTTATATACTTTATATTCCGTTCCGTTTAAAGTTGATTTGAGGTTATCATACCTGATGCCGGGGGTAACGGATAGCCTATCGGTGATGCGGAAAAGGTTTTCAAGAAACGCCCCGTAGTTTATTGTTTTAAAGAGCAGGACGATACCGTAATTGCCGGTTTGAGTAAGGTCAAAATTAGTTCCTGTAGTTCCCTCCCCGTTTTGTTTTCTGTTGGTAGCAGCGTTGGAATATTTTAAGCCGCCCGATAGGGCACTCTCATGGCCGAACAGATCGTATTTTTTTATCATTCGTGCATCAACAGTATAGCTGTTGTAAAAGTCCCTGTTTATCTCTCTTGGCGCGTAGGAGCCTGTAGTTTGGCTGATGGTATCTGCATTGGTGGCTAAACTCGGGCTGGCAATAACCATGTTTCTTTGCCCGAACAAGGTATAGGCTTTTATATTCAATAATGTTTTACTATTGATGGCGTAATTAAAAAGCAAAGCGGGGAGGTTAAGTATCGGGTTAAAATAATTTCTGCTCCTGGTTGACTGGCGCGGATTGGCAGCAAACATCGCGTCGGTAAGCCCGCCAGCAAATTTCTGCACATAGTTTTCTCTTGAATATTCGAGACCAATATCCATTTTATCTGTTGGCTTATAGTGCAAACTTGCGTAAGCATTCAGGAAATTATAGTCGGAGTTAGGACGCCATCCATCGCTGCTACGGTAATTAAAGAAAGCATAATAAGTGAACTTGCCTTTTTTTCCACCTACCGAAACAAAGGAATTTGAGGTATTGAACGAGCCATACGTTTGTTCGGTTTCAATGCTTAACGACTTCGTGGTATCAGGTTGTTTAATTACATAATTGAGCATTCCTCCAAACTGAGGGCCATATTGAAGAGCGGCTGATCCCCTGATGAGCTCAATTTGCTGTACGGCTTCCAATGGCGGGTTATACATGGCCTCGGGATAACCATACAGATCGTTATTAACATTGTAGCCATTCTGGTTCACATTGAACTCCCATGATCTGTGCGGACTTAATCCTCTTGCCGCTACACTGGTTTGAGTGCCCGAACCATCCAACTCCCACGACGTGATACCCGGTACTTTTGCAAACACATCGCGGGCTTTATTTTGTGCGATATCTGCATTGACGCTGTCAACCAAAACAACTTCATTTTTTTTGCCCGAATAAATATTTGTTCCGCCGATCTCGGGTAACGCTTTGATGCTTCCTACGCCTCTTTCGCCTTGTACTTCAACAGCAGATATCTTAATAACGCCGGCCTGAAGCGTATAGGAAAATTCAGTAGTGTCATTGTTTTTTACGAGTATATGCTGTTTAACAGATTTATAGCCGATGTGCGAAATAATGACCAGGTAATTTCCGGCAGGAATATTATTGATGCTGTATTGGCCTTTATTATTTGTGGTGGCGCTGAAATTTGTTTTGTAAAGAATAATATTCACCAGCTCCAACGGGGCTTTTGAATTGTCGGTGATGCTACCTTTAATATTGCCGGTTGATTGGGAAAAAGCATGGGTAAGTAACGAGAAAAGGAGAAAGGTAAGGAAAGCTTTTTTCATAGAATGATCGTGTTTTTTGACATGTCGGTTTGTTTTCGACCATCGTTGTGTTTTTAAAAATATAATGCTAAGCTATAAAAAAGATCTTTTTTTTATTTAATAATATATGCCTGATTGAAATGTTTTCTATGGGGGTTGCAGATTATTAAAATTAATTCGGGGTTAAAAAAATGGAAGAATATAAGTTCGTATTCAATTACCTCCGGGGTAAGAGATCACCAATTGTTGATATTTACTGTTGAGAGGTAAACCGTAAACGCCCCTGTAAACACGATCGTAAACAAAATCAAAAAGTATATTCAATCAGTAAAAAACTGCTCAAATATGCTCTTTAACGTTGTGGTTAAGTCGGGATGGCGGGATTCGAACCCAAAAATGTGTCGTTTTGAATATCTAAGTTTTTGTTTAATTTTGGATAAAACCTTACCAATGAAACTCCTTCTGCTTTTGTTTTTATCTTTTTTACTGCTATTTGCCGCCTGTAAAAAAGATAGCACAACAAAAGAGGAAGCTTCAGGAGTGATCATATCAGGCACTGTGTATCCAACTGTTAAAATTGGGCAACAAGAATGGACGGCCGTCAACTATGACGGACAGGGAGGTATAGAGGGTACTTTTTATGTGCCCAATATCAATTATAAGAAATTTTATACTCAAGCCGATTTAGCGAACTTAAAACTGCCTTCTGGCTGGCGTATACCGACTGTTGCCGATTTTAATAAACTAATGAGCAATTTTACCAGCAAGAAAGATACTGAGGGCAATTTTGTAATGGATTACAATGAGGCCCTCGTGCTTAAATCTACGTCGGGATGGGAGGTGCGTGGGGCATCTGATAAACAGGGAACTAATACTTCTGGGTTTAATGCTTATCCGGCGGGATATTATGCCAGCCCATATAACGAAACCCCAGGAAACCTTGCGTTGTTTTTAACCTCCACTCCATTGCCGGCTGCAAAAGTTAATTTTCATGCCACTTATTATTCGTTTATTTTAAGCAGGCTGTATGGAACCACTTCCAGTGATGATTATACGCAATGTTTTGGTTGCTTTGTGGACGGCGGACATAACATCGACTCTCCCAAATCGGTGAGGTTTGTAAGAGATAATCAGGCTAAATAATTGCCTCTATGTTTTTAGCTAAATGCATAATCAAAGTGCCCCCCGCTGCCGCAAGGCTGTGCCTTGTGGCCAGCATGCAAAGTATTGAATATTGGAAATTGTGAATGAAATCATTATCAGGAGTTTTTATAACCCGTAAAGCTAACCTTGAGGACAGCGGTAAGGACGAAGCTTCAGGGCAATAAGAAATCAAAAGAGCATACCTCATCAGTAAAACTACCTTTGAGACATGCTCTTTAATGCTTGTGTTCAAGTCGGGATGGCGGGATTCGAACCCACGACCTCCAGCACCCCATGCTGGCGCGATACCGGGCTACGCTACATCCCGAAATAAATGTATGGCCGGGCTGCAAATATAATTGTTGCAGGGATATTTCAAAATGTAAATGAAGCCTATTTGCTCTTTCTGCCTGCAATGAACAGAGCGATACCTATGATTACAGTCGGAACCCAATATATAAATGAAAACTCTCCAAGTTTAGAAACGAGTGGGGTCAAGGCCTCTCCCTGATAGGTGAACATGCCAGCGCCACAGATTAACATCCCTATCCCTAAAAGAAAGATAAGTAGCCCTGCCATTCGAGTACGTGACATATTGGTTTATAATTGATTCTCAAATGTAATAAGTTAGTTTGCTATTTAACGATACAAACATTGCAACTCCCCAACGTATGCCTTAACCAGAGCTGTTGTTTCCAAAACAGCTATATCGTTATAAAATGAACTTTAAACCCCTGCCCGGGCGATTACTTAACGGGCTAATCCCTCCCAATAAACTGACAGGATCTTGTCAGTGTTCAATTTTTAAAAACCGGGTGTTCAATGTTTGAAAATGAAAATTTGTAACCCGTTGATTTCCAGCGCTTGTTTGTTCAAATCTCCTTTTAATGTATTTTAGACAAAATATAAGTGGCTGATAGCCAATGAGGTTCTTTTGCAAAAGAAAAGCAAGTGTTCACACTTTTAAAAATTGAACACTTGTAAATTTGGCAGGGAACGGAAGCTGTGAAGCACAATCACCTCTTCGCCACTGGCTCGGTATGCATAATTGAAAATTTCCCGGATAGTTTTAGGGGTGTTCCGTACTCGTTATAATAAACCCTGCCTGCTGCCTTTATTTCTTTCGACTGGCTGCCGTTTAATGGATGAACAAGACAGGTTATTGAAAAGTCGGCACCGGTGTTAAATGATTTTTCAACAGCATCCATAAGTGCGGCCTGGTGCCGGGGATCAACAATATGGATGGCCTCATTTAAAATGGGCTTTGTATTTTCCGGAAAGCCGAAGAGCTTTAAGCCATATTCGGAAAGCGTAATCTCTTTGCTGCTAAAATCCAGCGACCAATCCCAAAGGGTATGATCGTAGACCATTGTTAATTCAACACTATCCAATATTTCTGATAACTGGCCATTAAGTCTTTCCGATTTCATGTACGAAAGCTCCAATTTCTCGCCCAGAGCCAAAAGCTCGTTTCTTAGTGTAGCTATTTCTTTATTTAAAGCGACGTTTGTTTTGAGCCCGGCGCTATCTGCCGTCGTCAGCGCAGACTCGTCTTTTTCGTCAGGTAAGTCCCCAACGGGCTGCAGCTTATAATTTTTCTTTCGACGGGTTAACAAAATGTTAATATAAAAAAGGCAAAGTATAGTGGCGTAAAATAAAATATTTTGCCAAACGCCACCTACACTAAAGTAGTCCAATATGGATTTATCGAGTTGGATAGGAATGGTCATGATAGGGCTGTGGCTAAATTAGTGCAAGGTAATAATTAACTATACGCTTAACAATCCGTGAAAACACCCTTTTTTATGGTAATTTATATTGCGGCAATTAACCCGGGGTTAATTTAATGTAGAAATTTAAAATAAATAATCGTACTTGTTATTTGTGGTCCAAATCCTACGTTTTCTCCCCGAAAGCCGAAATTTTTGCTCCACTATTTTAGGAGAGGGTTTTCTGCTGTTGCAGATATAATTTTTGGATAAAAAAACAGTTCTATATTTTAATGTAAACCTTTTAAATTAAATGGCGTGGCCCTTAAATCAGCGTTGTTTTTAAATCTGCAATTATGGCAGCGCAACGGCCGTATGTAAAAAAGCATTTTCCGGGTTATCACGATTATAATTGCTGTGTTAAATAATAATCGTATACCGTTTACTAACCCGGGTAGCCTTGTTATTTTATTGACTGCTATGTATCTTGTTTGCGCGCTTAATAAATTATGAACAGGTCATTTATATATAGTTTAAAAGTTTGGTTGCTGATGGTGATCATAGCGCCATTGCTCCACCTTGTGCTGTCATGGTTTATTATCGAGAACCCTGAAATAAGCCTTATTGCAGAGATCCAAAAAGACTATATCATTTTTGCAGATATGGTTCTGCTGCTTACTATTCCTTTCGCCTTTGTATTTTGGGTGGCAGTATACTCTTTATCAAAAAAGAGAGAGCCGTTTTATGTAAAACAGGTTTTAACCATAGCTATATTGATAATTACTATGCTCCCGTTTTTTGAATTACTTTTTGAGAAAAAGGTTTCGGCTGTATCTTCCATAGCTGTAATTATATTTCCATATTCAATTACGGGGATAGCCGGTATTTGGCTGCATAAGCTGGAATCTCCAGATTTTGAGGAAGAAACAGTTGAGGAGCAGGAATAAGATTTTCCCAATTTTGCCTATTATCATTGTTTAAAACCATGTATTTCCCAATAAAGAGGGGGATTCAATTTTAATTGTCATAAACAATTAACATTTTATTATTATTGCTTTAATTTTTAACTTAAACCAACACGTGTTATATATAATACATGGCTTTTGCGTTTAATAAGGCGTGTTTATTTAACGTTTTCCACATGTAGTATGGCCTCGACAGAAAATTATGAACTTTTGCTTGGCAAAATCAATACTTTTACCCGGAAGTATTATTTCAATAATTTTTTGCGCGGATTAATATTTTTAGGTGCCGGCCTTTTCTCAGCTTACGTAGTAATTACCTTAAGCGAATATTTCGGCAATTTCAGTATCCTGCTGCGTACCATTCTTTTTTACTTTTTTATCCTGCTTAATACAGTGCTTGTTTGTTGGCTGGTTTTGCCATCATTGCTGGCCTGGCTTAAGCTGGGTAAAACTTTAACGCATGATGAAGCTGCCGAAATTATTGGCAGGCATTTTAACGATGTGCATGATAAACTCCTCAATACTCTGCAGCTAAAAAAACTTGCTGCCGAAGATGAAAGCCACCGTGCGTTGATTGAAGCCAGTATCGACCAAAAGATAGAGGCGCTTAAACCGGTAAGCTTTCCATCGGCTATCAATCTGAAAGAAAACACTAAATATTTAAAATGGGCGCTTGGTCCGCTGGGCGTAATTATCATTATTGCTTTAACTGCGCCCTCTGTATTAACCGAAAGTACTAAAAGATTGATCAGGCATAACGAATATTTTGTTCCTGCTGCTCCGTTCAGGTTTATTGTATTGAACAAAACACTTTCAGTTGTGCAGGGGAGTGATTTAAAGCTCGACCTTAAACTGGAAGGCGATAAGCTGCCCGCGGATGTTTATGTTGAAACAGGGGAGAATACGTTTAAATTGGATAAAGATAACATCAGCCGTTTTCATTACCAGTTTAGCAACCTGCAGCAAAATGCCCGCTTTAAGTTTTCGGGTAATGGCTTTAGTTCGGCTGTTTACGAAATCAAGGTAAATCAAAAGCCGGCACTGTTACACTTTGACGTTGACCTAAATTATCCGGCCTACCTCCATAAAAAAAATGAAAGGCTGCTCAATGCCGGCGATTTGATTATTCCTGCCGGTACAACTGTGAATTGGCAATTGCATACCCAATATGCCAGTGCGCTCATGTTTGATATGAACGGACAAAGCCATCCGGCTGTGCAAAGCAGCGCCGATTTGTTTGAACATCGTGAACGGGTATTGAAAAATTCGGTCTATAAGCTTTTACCGGTTAATGCCCAGGTGAACCAAAGTGATTCGGCTACATATCGTATCAACGTTGTTACTGATGAAGCGCCATCCATTACTATTGATGAAAAGCCGGATTCGGTAAGTATGAAAGCATTTTACTTTAACGGTAAAATCCAGGACGATCACGGTTTTTCATCGCTCACGTTTCATTATACCATCGAGGCTACAGGCAACAGCAAGGAAAGGGAATTTACCAAAAAAGTTAATGCAGATTTGTCTCAAACACAGGCCGACTTTTTTTACTACTGGAACCTCAAGGACATGGGCATTACTCCCGGCGATCATGTAAGTTACTTTTTTGAGGTTGCCGATAACGATGGCGTCGCCGGGCATAAAACAGCCCGTACAGCAAAACATACACTAAATGTCCCTGACAGCAAGGAGATTAACCAGCAGTTAAATGCCGGATCAAAGGCCATAAAAGAAAAAATGCAATCGGCTATTAAACTGGCCGGGCAGGTTGAGCGCGACGCGCAAAAGCTAAATCAAAACCTGCTGAACAAAAACACGCTCTCTTTCGATGAGAAAAAGCAGGTGGAAGACCTGATGCAAAAAAGGAAAGACCTGGAAGACATGGTGAAAGATATCCAGGCCGACAATAAAAAGAATTTATACAACCGGCAGGAAAACCAGCAGCAAACCGAAGAGATACGGGCTAAGCAAAAGCAAATTGAAGATTTGTTTAACAATGTACTTGATCAAAAAACAAAGGAGCTCCTTCAAAACCTGCAGCAAATGCTAAATGAGCAGCAAAAAGATGCTACCCGCGATGAACTATCCAAAATGCAGATGGATAATAAATCATTGAAAAAAGAACTTGACCGGGTGCTGGAACTTTATAAAAAGCTGGAATTTGAACAAAAGCTTAACCAAAACCTCGATCAGTTGAATAAGCTGGCCGACGAGCAGCAAAAACTATCTGATCAAACCAAACAGCCCGGTGCCGACCAGAAGAACCTGCAACAGCAACAGGATAAACTGAAGCAGGATTTTCAGGATGTGAAGAAAGGCTTCGATGAGTTGCAGAAGGTCAATGAGCAGTCCGAACGTAAATCAGATTATCAAAATCCAGAGAAGGAAACCAAAGATATTGAACAGCAGATGGATCAAAGCGCCGGCGATCTGCAAAAAAAAGATAATGCAAAGGCTTCAAAATCGCAGCAGCAGGCAGCAAAGCAGATGAAAGATCTCGCTGCCAAAATGCAAAAGGATAGCGACGAAGGCGAATCAAAAGAGAATGCCGTTGACGCACAGCAACTGAGAGAGTTGTTAAAGAGCTTAGTTAACAGCTCGTTTAACCAGGAAAAGCTGATGCAAACGCTTAAAAACACCAATCCTACAGATCCGTCATATGTTACGCTATCGCAAAATCAAAAGGATATAAAAGACAACTTGAAAACGGCCGAAGACAGCCTATATGCTATCAGCAGGAGGGTGCCGCAGATCCAGTCGACAGTTAATAAGGAGATTACCAGTATTAACGATCATATTGATCAAGCGCTCGAATTTTTGGGCGACAGGCGTACACTTGAAGCCAATCGTAATCAGCAATACGCCATGACATCCATGAACAACCTTGCCCTGATGCTAAGTGAAGCGCTTGAGCAAATGCAGAAAATGATGAACAAGGGTGGTAAAGGAGGCAAGGGCAAACAGCAGTCCATATCGCAACTGGCAAAAATGCAGCAGCAGCTTAATCAAAATATGCAAAAGGCCCGCGAACAGATGCAGCAACAAGGCAATCAGGGTAAAGGGCAACGGGGCAATAGCGGTAATATGAGCGAGCAGTTTGCTAAAATGGCACGTCAACAGCAGATGATACGGCAGGCTTTGCAACAAATTGACAAGGATGAAAATAAAGACGGGACAGGGGGATTGGGCAATTTGGATAAAATTTCGAAAGAAATGGAACAAACCGAACGTGATCTCGTAAACAGGAAGATTACAGATGACGCGCTAAAAAGGCAGCAGCAAATACAAACCCGGTTATTGGAGGCCGAAAAGGCCGAGCAGCAACGTGAACAGGATCAGCAAAGAGAGAGTAATGCGGGGAAGGATTTGCCACCGGGATATATAAAGGCACTGCAGGGGTACCAGCAACAAAAAGCAAAGCAGACGGAGCAGATCAGAACGGTATCTCCGGCACTTAATTTGTATTATAAACAAAAAATAAAATCTTACTTTGATCAACTTAATGCCAAATAATATGGAAGAGGCAAATGTTCAAACCAGCGAGCTATATACGTTGCAGCTGCCGTCAAAACCGGAGAGCATAACGTTGCTTGAGCAGCTGATAGAAGAAATTGCTGATAAATATCATGTTGAGGAAGATACTTTTGCCAACATGATGACTTGTCTTAACGAAGCGGTTATTAACGCCATTATGCATGGGAACAAGCAGGACGAGACTAAAAAGGTGATTGTTAATGCCGAGGTTGAATCCAAGCGTATTATCTGGACTGTTACCGATGAAGGCCCTGGCTTTGATTATAATAACCTTGCCGATCCTACAGCTCCCGAAAATCTCGAGAACCTGACGGGCCGCGGTGTGTTTATCATTAAGCACCTCGCCGATCAATGTATCTTTAACGCCTCGGGGAATGAAATTGAACTTCACTTTAAGATCTGATGCCCGCGATTAATTTTTTTGAAGAAGACACTACTTTTAAACCGAAACAAAAAGCACAATTAAGGCAGTGGATAAAAGAGACGGTAATTGCCGAGGGCTTTAAGCTGAGGGAGCTTAATTACATTTTTTGCTCAGACGCCTACCTGCTGCAAATAAACCAGCAATACCTTGATCATGATACCTATACCGATATCGTTACTTTTGATAATTCGGAAGTGGAGGGGGAGATAGTTGGCGATATCTTTATTTCGATAGACCGCATCCGTGAAAATGGCGCCAAATTTAAAACAGGCGAAACCAATGAGTTGCACCGTGTTATTATTCACGGCGCGTTGCACTTGTTGGGCTATACGGATAAAAGTGTTGTTACAAAACAAAAAATGACACAAAAAGAAGATGAGTACTTAGCTAAAAGAAATTTTTAGCCTTACTTTTATAGTGGATTATAAAAATCAATTGTAAAAACCATGAAAACACTGGCACTCATCATCGCCTTATTATTTGCCACCGCGCCTTCTTCGGTATATGATTTTAAACTGAAAACTATTGATGGCAAAGATTTTAGCCTGGCTAAATACAAAGGCAAAAAAGTATTGATCGTAAATACGGCTTCAAAATGCGGCTTCACCAAGCAATACGCCGACCTGGAAAAATTATCTGAGCAATACAAAGGCAAGCTGGTTGTAGTAGGTTTTCCGGCCAATAACTTTGGCGGCCAGGAGCCGGGTACCAACCAGGATATCAAAACCTTTTGCAAAGAAAACTTTAACGTAAAATTCCCTATGAGCGGTAAGGTTAGCGTTTTGGGCCTAGATATCGATCCGTTGTTCCAATACTTAACAACTGCTCCAAACCCTGATTTTACCGGCGACATCAAATGGAATTTCGAAAAATTTCTGATAGACGAAAACGGCAAACTGATCCACCGTTTCAGGTCGCAAACCACTCCACTATCTGAAGATATCACCAAATATCTGAACTAAGACTTTGCCTTTAAGGCACAGGCTGCCGGCGATAGTTCCGGTTGCGCAGGATAGGTTTGAACAAAATAAAGGGGCAATTGACCAATTGGTTGTTTGTCCCTTTACTGTTAAAGCGGGATTGATCCTTTAGGCTGGTGATTATAATTGTGCAAAGGTGAATGACAAGTACTCGCGAAGCCGGGCGGCAATGAATTATGGTAATGATAAGGTTTAGGCTTTAAAGATCACTAACAGGGAAGTTAATTTTAACAAGGCCTTTTAGTTTCTTCTGTTCCAGCCCGCGCCGGTAATGTAAATTATCTTCTAACAAAACTATCTGGAGCATGCTTTTCGGTAAATATAAAATGCTAATTTCCTAAATTATCCCGGCTTTCTTTATACCTATTATGGGGTATACGCTAAAGGTTCAGTTTAAGGCCGATGGATGTGCCTTTACCGTGGGCGGTATCAATTTTCAGTTCGGCGTTCAATCTTTTTGCCCGGGCGTAAATATTCCGGATGCCCATGGTTTCGTGCTTGCGCACATCAGGGTCAAATCCGCGCCCGTCATCACGGATGCTGATCTGCAGTCGGTTTTTGTAAAGATTGATTTCCAGAAACGCGTTTTGTGCCTC
>NZ_BMKD01000006.1:0-199652 GCF_014643835.1 Mucilaginibacter rubeus
CATCCTTTTTTTGATTTAAATTATTGATTAATAAACTGTTAAAAAAAGCAAACTAAAACCCCTCCTGAGTGGTGAAGCGGTTTAGATGGTACACCTATAGCTCCTTAAGCAAAGATTCGCTTCCCTAAATAAGGGTTTCGCGACAGGATATAAGCACCTGTCACATAGCCTTATTCTTAGTCGCCCTCCACGCTTAACACCTTGATGGGCACGGACTATACCTGAGGTTAAAACAGCAGACTGTCTTCATCTGCTTCAACAGCAGCATTAACGCCACGGCAGTCTGTCCCTTTTCCAAACTCACCGCAAAATGCTTCAACCATTTGCGTATTAGCATAAACGTCTTCAATTTTCCGTGGCTTGATCAATTCCACACCTGCTGTTTTCAAACCAGCAACTCTCGATTTTTTGTTTTCCATGATTACTTGATTAATGTATTATTATGTATTTAATTGATTCTGCATTAAGGCATTTTCCCCGACCACTTTCGGCCGGGTTAACATTGGTCGCTGCCCCCAATTTGTGATCAGTTTGTAAAACATGATTAAAGACACCGCGGGCATTTATCGCTGAATAGTATTAGCCCGGATATTTTTTATTTGAATTGTTTTAAAATTGAAAGCTGGGATCGTACCTCAACTCCGTTGCGGATTGCTTGAAATAAAGTTAAGAGGGTAGCCTTTCCTACTAACATTTATTACACAAACTAACCTTGAATTTACACCAACAGCCGTACTGATTGAAAGCTTCCTTGCATTTACTCAATAAAACATCTATGTAAAAAACTTGGGCAGGTTTTATGATCTATGAATGGCAGCACTTACTTGAAGCAGTCTTGTAGTTCGCTAAATTTGGCCTGAAAAAGGGATGCCGGACGACTCCCAGGTAAAGTGAATACAGCAGGGAACGCGTAAATAATTTGTTTTATCAGCTTGCTTTTGCAGCGGAGTAAGGCATTGAAAAGCAACAAGGTTTAGTCAGAATTTAAACAATTAAATAAAAGCTGTAAATAGCTTCAATGGCATAGCATTCTCCCTCACGTAACCATAAAGATCGAAAAAAAATATGCTTTTTGAGCTGAAAACAGTCCTTTTTGAAAATGGCGATGCACCGCCAGGTGGCCAGTCTTTGGGATCTGAACGAAAATAGGTTATCGCGGCAGCGGATGTTATCGGAACGATATTTTCACACGGGGAAATATTAAATTATCTTTTGCTTTTAAGCATGATCAAGCCGATAACTTCCTTGAATTTATCTTTGTAAGTATGCCCCAGAGTTAGCTGAATTTTACTGTTAACGGTGATCGTATTCCCTTCAATACTTTGAATCATCGACTTGTTAACTATAAATGATTTATGAATTCTTATAAACTGATTTTGGGGTAAGGCCATCTCAATTTCCGACATGGTAAGATAGGTTATGTGTTTCTCATCACCGGTTATATGGACGATAACATAGTTTTTCAGCCCTTCGATGTAAACTATTTGGTTTAAGTGAACTTGTATCACTTTACCCCTGGTTCCGGGACTTATGAATAAGGAGTCCGGGCTTCGATAGGTATCTTTCAATAAAGTCCCTCTTACGGCCTCTACTTTTTGAACTGCCCTAAGAAATCTTGGCAAAGAAATCGGTTTTAAAAGAAAGTCTACGACATTCAGGTCAAAAGCATCTACAGCATATTTATGATAGGCCGAAATAAAAACAACGGCAATTCCGGGAGGTATCAATTTTGTCAGTTCAAGCCCGGAGAGGTCAGGCATATCGATGTCTATAAAAACCATGTCTATATCATCTCTGTTATTTAACTCTGACTGGCCCTGAACAGGATTTGTCGAGCTGCCTGCAAACTGTAACTTATCAGATTTCAAAATATAGCCCTTAATAGTATCAATCGAATGTATTTCATCATCGATAACGTAACAATTCATATTATAACAAATTAATGTAAAGCCTTAGTGCATAGGCCTCAAGGTCCTGTTCGATCTCTAAGGTGTAATTACTCATATAATGCAGGTCCAGTCGTTTTCTAATATTCTTCATACCTATCCCGAAGCTTTCGAAATGATTACCTGATCTTTTCTTATTTGTAATCATCAGCAGCAATTCGCCATTTTCTACACTAATAGAGATCTTGGCAGGATCCTCCTTTCTCCTTAACTCTCCATATTTAAAGATATTTTCTATCAATGTTATAATAATTAAAGGAATTATGCGCATTCCTGAAATTTCTCCGCTCACCGACAAGTGAATATTCAATTCCTTATTAAAACGCTCCTGGTTCAAGAAGACATAATTCTCAATATAGGTCAATTCAAATTCCAGGTCTATCTTTCCATCCGCTCCAGGTTCTTCC
Organism: Mucilaginibacter rubeus; assembly: GCF_014643835.1. Taxonomy (GTDB): domain Bacteria; phylum Bacteroidota; class Bacteroidia; order Sphingobacteriales; family Sphingobacteriaceae; genus Mucilaginibacter; species Mucilaginibacter rubeus. The sequence goes on from NZ_BMKD01000006.1 coordinate 2,354, forward strand.
AATGCGAAACGCATCACATCGGATAACATCAACAATCGTTCCCCCGCCTCTTCGGAAAACCTCGCGACATCATTGTGAATCAGACTGAGGGTATTAAAAATAAAATGAGGATTGATCTGCGCCTTTAAAAAAGCAATATCCGAAAACAGTTTTTCATTTTCGAGTTCCTTGAGCGCGATCTGGTTTTGCAATTTTCCGATCTCAAGTTCCGCTATTTTGTTTTTATACCTGATAGATGACACAAAAAAACCATAAGCAGAACCCAGGCCCATAAAATAAAAGCCCCGCCAGACACCCTCTCTGAAAAAATCTCCCAATTTACTCGGAGCATTCTGATACCAACCTATTTTATAATAGCATATTGAAATGATGTATTTAATAAATAAATACGACAATAGTTCAGCCACAAAGACCAGTAGCCATAGAATATATTTTACCCTACCCGAAAACCTGAAATTTAACAGGCATTGGGCATGTACATAAAATAACGTGATATTGAGGGTGTAATAGGTAATATAATCAAGTACCGAAGAAAACGTACCACTATAAGAACGTGAAATTATAACCTCATACGCAATAAATATCGCCCAAAAGATAAAATGATTCTTGATTGGAAAATTCCCAGGTTGAGGTTTTAACTGCATTGCAATTCAAATATAATCAAATGAAGCGTTGGTAACGCTTAAATTGTTTTTCGTGTAATAGTTTTTGTTGTTATATCCTTATTTTTTACAATTGGATTATAACCACCAAATATGAAAACGAAACTAAAAAAGCTCACATTTCCGAAGTACAAATCTTTGTATAAATACCATGACAACCAAAATGGAAGGTTTCCAACTGAAACAGATCCCACCACAGTAACTATTGTGACCACCACTCATCTATCATTTAATAAATAAATTACACAATAATGCCCATCAAAAAAACAAACCGGTAGTACGATTTTTCGGTATTGACATATCGTCTTTAAAATTATTGGTAACAATCTGGTCAGGTAAGGGATATTAACCATGCACATTCTTCTTTCCAAAGGGATTTATTTTCAACATAACGAATAAAAAATTGGATAAGAGAAAGAGTTAGCTATGCTTTAGCTTGAAAAAATTCGAATTGATGAACATGTTTCGTATTCTACTAGTGATCATTGGATTTTTATGTGTGTACTAAAATACTTACCAGGGTGGGCACAATGTTTAATTTCAAAATAAAAACATCAAAGGTTCAACATAGCGCAGTCCCTTATCAAATAAGGAGGAACAGTCAACGCTTTGGTCTTTGTTCAATAAACTTTGAAAACGCTATCATTTAAATAAGTCAACAATCATGAAAAAGCTAAAATTAAACAAAATCGGGCTTGACAGAGAGGTGATCTCCCTGATCAATACCAGGCAATTAAGAGCAGGCAATCCTACATCTTCTACACAAACCGACGGTTGTTTTCCGGGCACATGTCACATCGCTACTTGCTGTAGTAACAGCATTATACATCCCAGAAATGATATCAGTAGTTTTTCAAAAGAAAACAGGCTCTGAAATCCTCATTATTCAGGCAATACAAAATAACAGTTCCCGCTGAGGTTATTTTGTATTGTTTAAATACTCTTCCCTCCTGCCAAAATGACTCCATAAGCCATGCGATCCAACGATTCTGACGATTTGCTAATAGACGACCAGATCCACATGATCAGGGAGAGGCTGCAATCGCCTGAACTGATTTCGTCGATCAGCCGCGCCACCCTGGATACCGGCTTGTTAGGACTGTCGCTCTTTTATAGCTATTATGCCTTATACACCAGTAATAAAACTTACAGATCAAGTGCAGAATATTTTCTCTGGGACGGCCTGCAGCGTCTTGATATCTACAATTTTAAGCCGATCCATAAAGTCGACTCTATTGATGCTCAATTATCCGGTATAGGCAGGTTTATAGAATTTAACAACAAGAACCATTTCTTTTTGATAGAATCGGAAGAGTATTTTGCAGATCTGGACCCATTAATGTCCGAACTGTTCACCCATCAAATAAACCGTTCAGACTTCGACACTTCAAGTGGGGCACTTGCTGCCGGGAATTATTTTTTAGCCAGGGATGGCCAAAATACGCTGGCCAATCACCATTTGAGCGATTGCGTGAAGGAAGCTTATCACCGGGCACACCGGGACCCTGAAGGCGACTTTTATTGGCCTGCTCCGCAATTGGAAAATAAGGTATACCTGGGTATTTCACATGGCTCAGCCTCTATGATAAATTTCCTTGCCGGTGTTTTTGAAAAGGGAATTGAGCAAACCTTAAGCCTCTTTACGATCAGGCGCGCGGCAAACTTCCTTATCAAACAAAAAAGAGACCAGGTCAATGGCTTATTTCCCAATTATATCGGCGAAGAGCCTTTTCAGACTCAATTTTCCCAATGTTACGGAGACCTTGGTATTGGGTACGCTTTATATAAGGCTGCCTTATTGCTTAATGACCCGGTTTTAAAAGACCAATCCTCAAAAATTCTCGAGACATGTCTTCATCGTTCAAAGGAAGATAATCTTACTTGGGATGCCAGTTTAACTTATGGTGCAGCCGGTCTCGCACTCGCATTTAATAAAATAGCGAAAATTACAAAAGATGACAGGTATAAATACCGCTCCATATACTGGCACAAAAAAACGGCCAGCTATGCAGGTCACGAAAATACATTCAGTGGATTTTTAAGCATGGTCGCCAGGGCTGAGGAATACGGCTGGAACACCTGTTTTAGTTTGGGGATAATAGGTATCGGAATTGCCCATATGCTGCACTTAAAGCCATCCATGCCCCCAATTGACGAATTATTATATATTTCATAAACTCTCCCACCTCCGGCTATTGTAAATGATCTAATTCAAACCTCCTATGTTACGAAATTTCGGTCAGATAGTGATCCGTGTTCCATTCTTCGATGCTGAAGCCTATAAAAATGTACCGGCGCCCCTTCCTCCAATTTTTGAAGAAGGAATTTATTTCGCCTCCCCTCAATTGTATGCCTCACTGCTCAAATATCAGGGGGTAGGGAGCAAAGAGGAGAAAAAAATTAACGAAAGTATTAGCAAATATTGGCTAAGAGCTTGCACACGACCGACTCCTTTCGGTGTATTCGCGGGAATCGCTGTGTTACAATTGACCCCGGGTGCTACAGATATAAAACTGTCTTACCCGCGAGATCATATTAAGAAAACACGTGTAGATATAACATTTGTAAACGAGCTGGTTAGTCATTTAGAGGGTGTCCCGGAAATTTTACCAGTTTTAAAGTTCCGCCTCAACGATTCTTTATATAATCTTCCACGCGCTGTACGATATATTGAATATCAGAACAAAGGAGATAACCGGACGTTTAAGCTTTCTTCAATACTCAAGTCGGCATTGCTAAATTCAGTATTCCGTTTTATGAAACCGGGACGTACCATAAATGAGCTGACAGAACATTTAATTACAAACACCAGTGCCAACCGGGACGAAGTAAGCAATTATATCAATGAACTGATAACAGCCAAAGTGTTTATCTGTGAGCTGGAACCACGAATGACCGATACAGATCCTTTGGATTCACTTCTGGCAAAACTAAAAGGCCTTAGCCCCAACCAAAAGATCAGCGCGCTCATTAATGATTTGACCGGAATATCAGTTAGTTTAAAAAAAAACGGGAACACAATTCTCGATTATCAGCATGTTGAAAAACAATTATCCGACCTGGTCAGCTCCCCGTTCCGCCGTAAAAATCTATTGCATGCCGATTTGTTTTTGAAATTAGGTTCCAACACGGTGAACAAACCGCTGATAGAGGAAATTACCTCCCAAATCGCTGATCTCTGCTGCTTAAAACAAACAAACGGGAACAATCTTTTGGAAACCTTTAAAAACAGGTTCGCACAGTTATACCAGGATCAACTTGTCCCGATGATGATAGCCCTTGATGTGGATCATGGTGTCGGCTACAATCAGTTCGATTTTGATTCCTATTCTGAAGAAGCCCTAATTTCAGATCTGAATAGTTCAAATGCCGACGTTTACAGGCCGGCAAATCATTCAGCGATCAGGGATTTTTGCATCAATAAATACAGACAGTACATTGATGATGGCTTGGATATGATCGAAATTGAGCCTTCTGAACTTCAACAGTTCGACAAAGACCGTAGTGCTCATCTCCCATCAAGCATGTGTATTTTCGGTAGCCTGCTTAAAACCGGAAGTGAAATCAACCGCGAAAAATTTTCATTTCTTCTTAAAAACATTTCCGGCCCTTCGGGGGCAAACCTCATGGGCAGGTTCGCTTATGGTGATCAGGGCATCTCGGAACTCGTCAACGATATTATTTCAAAGGAAGAAACAAGTGACAATGATGCGATTTACGCGGAGATCGTCCATACGCCCGCCGGTGGGATAGGCAATTCCTTAATAAGGCCGCATCTAAGAAAATATAGCATCCAATATCTCGGCGGACAAGGTGCCGATACAAAGGATCAGATCAACGTTGATGATATATTGGTAGCGGTCAAAAACGATCGTGTACATCTTTATAGCCGGAGGCTAAAAAAGCGTATCATTCCTCGGTTAACGACTGCCCACAATTTCAACAGCAAACCGCTCAGCGTATATAAATTTTTATGTGATTTACAGTATCAGGATAGGGATTTAATGGCAACCTGGGACTGGGGCGACCTGGAAAGTCTGACATACCTTCCGTCTGTGGTGTACAAGAACATCATTCTGAAAAGGGCCCGCTGGAAGGTCTCGGCCAAGCATATGTCCGGCCTCCCTGAACATCATGACTTGCGGTTAGCATTTCTGGAAGAATTCAGGCTGAAATATAAAATACCTTCAAAATTATTGTTGATCGAATATGAGGATGAATTATTGATTGACCTGGAAACGTCCACAGGAATTGCCTTGTTTTTAAAAAGCTTATCAGTCAAAAATGAAATCATTTTAGAGGAATTCATTTACAACAGCGATAAATCAATCATCTCAGACCCCAATAACAAGAATTACATAAGCGAACTTACCATACCAGTTTATACAGAGCAACGCCAAACCTTACAAACAAGTGCCAGAGAACGGATAACCTTAAATAATGTACAGCGAACTTTTCCTCCATATTCAGAATGGTTATATTTCAAAATTTATGGAGGCGCTCTCAACTTAGAACGGCTTCTGATCGAGTTCGTATACCCCTTCGTAACGAAAAACAAGACGCTATTCAAACACTTTTTCTTCGTACGGTATAAAGATGAATTTGATCATATCAGAATTAGGTTCTTCAACACGGACCTGCAAACTCAAGAAAAACTTTATCAACTTTTAATGAGTGGCGTTAAAGTATGGATAAAGAAAAAGATCGTTTTCAGAATTGTTATTGATAGTTACGAAAGAGAAATCGAAAGATATGGATTTGAGAAAATTATAGATGTTGAACGTTTTTTTCATAGAGACAGTCTAGCTGTTTTAAAATTACTGAAGCTTGGCAACAAAGGGTTCGTACCTAAAACTATCGCGGCATTATATAGTACCGATCAATTATTGAATGATTTTGGGTTCTCATTGAATGAAAAGCACCTTTTGATTGATCAACTTCGGGCTGCATTTTTCCAAGAATTTGGCGGAAACAAAGTGTTACAGAAACAGCTAAATGGTAAATACAGGTCAATGCAGGACGCTATCGATAATCATTTCGGGAACAAAAAAACATCCGACAAAAGAAAACATCAATTGCATAGCATTATAAACACCAGGAGCATTGACGCACTTTTGGATATAAACGAAATAGCAAGCCTAAAAAACACAGGAGAAACAGATCTCAATAGACTGATATCCAGCTTGATTCACATGCACATCAACAGGCTATTCTGTTTTAGTCAAAGAAAACAGGAATTACTATTATATCATTTACTTGAGCGCCATTATCATTCAAAACTTATACGATCAACAGCGATCGTTTCATAATTCCACAAAATGACTATACTTGAAAAAATCCTATATCCGCTTAAAAAAGAGATTTTTCTTGACAACTACCAGGATACTAAAGTTCTTTTTATCAAAGGGGAACAAGAGAAATTTAAAGATTTCTTTTCTTTTGATGACCTTAATTTTTTTTTGAACACCCATGCAAACAGCATTCAGTTTCCAGAAATACGTCTATCTCTGGATGGGAAAATACTGGATCCGGGACTTTACCAGGAAACTATACCAGTCTATTCAAATGATTCATTTGAAAAAACAAAAATAGATCCACGAAAAGTCAGCGACCTGATCAATAAAAATGCCTCTCTGATTATCAGTGGTATTCACGAATATAACCTGAATATACAAAGCTTTGCGCATCAGCTATCAGAAGAACTTACCAGCGACATTAACATTACCCTGTTTTACAATACGATCAATCAACCCTCCTTTGATACCCACTGCGATCCCGTAGCGGTATTTACCGTTCAGCTTGAAGGGCAAAAAAAATGGGAGATTTTCGGAGAGGGGTATAACTCTCCGGACAAAGAAAATTCGCTACCGGCTATAGAATACATACTGGAAAAAGGGGATATATTATATATTCCAAGCGGGGTATGGCATAAAGCTAGCCCCGAGACAAACAATTCCTTAAGTATGTCCATAGCTGTTCGGAATAATAATATATTGGATCTGATTGCCTGTATCCTGGAATGCTATATCCATCCCGAATTATTAAAAAATGAGCTTTATTATATGCCAATGCCCCGCGATCAGGAAGCTTTAACCAGACTCAAAACACAGATCAAAAACGATCTGGTTAAATGTATCGAAAACCTCGACGACCAACAGTTTTCTCAAATCATTGCAACGTTAAATCGTGAGGATAGAGTAAAGAAAGGAAATAGTACCTACCATGTTCCATTTGATCTGGGAAATTAATTAATCTATATCCGCAGACAAATTATTATAAGGCAAATGAGTAAAACAATACCGGAAGACCTCCTCGTAAGCATATTCAAACTCAAATGGTCAGATTTTGCGAGATCAAAAGAGGAGCAAAACATGACTTATGATTTTAAAAAAGTCTTGATAGTTTCAGAAAATAAAGAGTTAAAGCAACTGATAAACAGCAAACAGAAGCCGAAGGAAATCGATAAAATCAGGATCCTGAAAGAAGAATACGAAAAACTTGTAGTGCCGTTGAACCTAAAAGAAGATAACACTGTTCTCAGGAAACTTATAAAGCTTGATCGAAGGGTAGAAAGCGATTTTGATGGTGATAGCTATTTGTACTTAAAACAATGGGGGTTATCTGTCTGGGGATTATATTATTACAAAAACGAAAATTTTGGGAAAGCAAAGTCTAAGCTTATTGAATGCATTGCCTTAAATGAATTTTTGATTGGCAAAGGATTAAAAACTGCCATATTCAGAATATTTGAACAAAATATGAACCTGTCGGCTATATATATTCAGGAAGGTCGAATAAAGGAGGGTTTGAGGCTAAAAAACCACCTCTTGCAGTATTTATCAAATGGCAAATCAAGCAAAATGCTGGTCAGCAGAATGTTTAAAGACAATCCATTATATCATTCGCACATATACATCAGAGAAGGCTGCCTTTACCAGCTTTTCAGAAAAATGGCGGCATGGCCATTAGATCATCGGAAAGACTTTTACGATGATTTTTTTGTTTTTAAACTGTTTTTCGATAAGATCAGCATGAAAGAAGATACCAATGATCGCGAGATTATGAAGTTTTGGATATATATCAAAAGAAATTTTTACAAGGGCAATTATGAAAAATACAAAGATGCTTTCACGCAATTCATGAACACCACCTTGTCTTATAAATTTGATATACTCAAACTCTCACTAATCTCAGATATTTTACAAATGGTAGAATCATCTGAAATTGGATATGAAAACGATTTTTATACTTTAACAAATACGTTTATAAGCGAAAAGCTCATCGGAATAAATGAGTTCAAAAGCCATTTCATCAGACGGATGCCTCCCGAAGCAGAAATTTCGCGACGGGCTGAAAAAAACAGCGGAAATAATACCTTTTGATAACTGCCATCTGCCGGATATCTATATTCCTGCAGACCTGACCATTCTCATTAGAGCAATGGATTGTGTACCTCGCCCGGCGCCCCCTTATAGAAAGCGTCGCCTATGTGCAGCAACATGTCAATATGTTATGCACTGTAGACGATTTCTGGGACAACTGGCACATGCTCAAAAACTATTTTGATGTTTTTAAAAGATGGAATGCCTACCGCATACCCGGAAGCTGGCCCGACGGTGATAAGCTGCCGTTTGGCAGGATTGGTATCCGTACCGAAAGGGGTGATAACCGCATGAGTAGGTTCAGCCGAGATGAGCAATACATTGATGAGCCTATGGTGTATTTTTCACTCACCGCCGATGTTTGGCGGGGATTTGCCCAGCAATGATCCCTTTATGGAAAAACCATTTTGGTTGCCCCCTCTTCGCCAATTCCGTCTGCATTCCTAACTACTTGATTATAATAATAAAAAGCGGGCAAATTCAAATTGGCGGCAGGGGCATTATGTTATGGTTTATCCACCTGGTAATTGCCCCTTACTTTTCCGCTGTTCAGTCTCGCATGAACTGCGGACCGTAAATAAGTAACAAATAAGACAGCGTATATCGGAACTAATAAAATAGTTCGACTAAATGCAAGCTTAGCGTTTAGTATTGCCCCAATAAATTTGGTCAGTTTTTGAATTAAAATAATTCGGTGTTCAATAAATCCACCATGTTGAATTTATTGAACACCTTTTACAAAGAAAAATGGCTCAATTATTCGTGTTTCTCACGTAACTTTTGCTCCTCGTATTTCTCCAAAATCCGCTCTACGATCATCAGGAAGCTATAAATGTGTTCAATTAATTTCCCAGTTTCGGTACACATGGGATTTATGGACAAATCCGGCAAAGCTGTTCGATATCGAGCAGCCTTTTTGCTTTAATATTCAGTAAGTTATGAGCGAACTCCGGATTTATTGTAGGTGTTCGACACATACCATTTTTCCCCAGCGTATCTATTAAACCATTTTTGTAAGTACTAGGTTCGATCTCATCATTCATCATCTTTTCCTCCAACCTTTCAATTTTAGTTTCAATATCCGTCAACTCTTTTTGACGGTCACCAATTTTTTCGACTATTCCCTTTAACGTAGCTTGTAGATTGGGCGTTTCGGAGATATGTTACACCCTATTCCGGCATCCTTCATAAAAATTTTGTCGTCACGCCCCGGACCGCCAGCAGTGTAAATACACACATATGCCACCGTAAATTACCGCGGATTGACGAACTGATCATGGCCAGGCCTCCGTTTCAATACGTCAACCAAATTTTGATCAGGATCAAGCCACAACGGTATGAATGACTTTAACTTTGAAGGCACCTGCCGGAATTACCCGGAAGCCCAATGCTCTTCATTATTGAGGCGGGAAAACATTCATCTTCACATATTTATGCAAACCTATGGCAACAAACGATCGGCTACGCTACCCCTTTGAACGGCTCGATGAAATCATCGGCACAGCGCTCGTTCCCGGAAGCAGCACCTCGAAACAGATCAGTCTAAAAGATCTGCCCGGCCTGCAACAGCAAATCCGTTCCGAAATCGGAAAGATCTGGAAAAACCTGAGCGCTCAAACCTTCCTGCTCTTAAGCCATAAAAAGATCGCCGCTATGCTCCGGCAATACCAGGAAAGCCTGGACGAACTTAAATGGCAGGCCATAGTCAACATGGTCGCCTATCCCGAAGACAATCCCCTGAACAGCTTCTTTAATCAGGTCCTCGCGGAACTCGAACAGCTGGACCAGCAATTCCGGCGCCGCTACCGACATTATTTTAACGGCGAGACGGATACTCATAAATCAGCCGGCAGCGGACCGGCAGCGGGGGATCACCAACCTCTTTTTAAAATTACCTGCCGGCTGAGCGTCGACCAGGTCGCTATCCTTTTAAAGGCCGCCGACGAAACCCGGCTGCTGAGCGCCCGTTCGTTCAGCCTTGTTCTCCGCAGCATTACGCCTTTCCTTTCAACGGAAAGAATGCCCAATTTTTCCTGGAAAAGCGCGCGTAGCAGCACCTTGAAAATAGAAGAGCGGGATAAAGCGATAGCTATCGGCACGCTTGAGGAACTGATCAGAAAAATTAAGACCTATTGACGGGCAGCTGCTTCCGCTAAGACTGACGCACTCATCAGGGATGAGTACCTGTCGATTATCAGCCTCATCGTTTGACCGGACTCATGAGCCGGATACTGGAAAACCCGATCCGGATCGCGCTGGCTTATCGCTATAAATGATCTTTGATCCTGTTCTAAAATATCTAATAAATGGGATATTTTAGTTTAAAAGTTTGTACCAGTGTTCCTCTGGACAGGGTATCTTCCCGGCTGATCATTACATATAAATGTCGTTTGGAAGGTTTTCTGAACTTAATTGTACCGGTTGCCGTTGAATCTGCGTAGATGAATGTCGTTTTCAAGTTCAGACAACAATCATCGGTGACCGTGTCAGTAACCACCTTTTTATTTATAACGGTGTCTGATAACAGCGTAATTTTATTCCAGGAGTTCTTCCGGGAGCTGATCTTCAGTACGATGACCTGGTCTCTCGCGGACACAGTTGAAACTGCATTCAGGGATACGCAAGGTGTCGTTTGCCTTACGACGGGGTTGAACGCGGGTGACCCAAATTGGATGAGTAAACCTATGCTGTAAAGAAAGACGCCTATTGAAGTTAAAATAACCGCAGACTTAAACCGGGAATTACTCCGCTTTATAGCATCATTGAAAGCAGTTTGTATCGAGGCAACTTCATTGGCATAAAAGGATTGCGGAACCGGGAATCCGGCGACCGTTGCCAGCCAATAGGCCAGCGTCAATCCCATAAAACCTAACCCAAGTACCAACAAAGCCCATACATTCCAGTCGCTCTTACCAAAAACGGTCGAACCAATGGTCGTAGCCGTGTAGACACTGAATACCCAAGCGATGGTAGCCTGAAGTTTTTGCACGGCATCTTTTCTGATTTGTGTAGAATTGTATATTTCTTCCGCTCCTATATTCAGCCAGAATATGTCTGAGCTCTGGTTTTGATCGTTAATGGGCATAACATTAAGAACATTTAAGTTGATATTGATTCTTGTGACCTAATACACAGATCAGGGTAAAGAGGTGAACTTCCGATGCCCCTTCTGCAGCTTTTTTATGTATCTGGTAACGCGCCTGTACATCCTGAAAACCCAATTCGCTTTCCATTATCGCATCCAGGTGATTAATACCTGTCATAGCTTCTTTGTCGCCCGGGGTGTTTTCCAGGCGCTCCATCAGATCAGTCCGGATCTGAAACAACGCATTTGTTTTTATACAGGGATCCGAGATCCAATGAGGACATCCCGGGGTAATACATTTGATATTTGGCATATGATATGGGGTTATTTATTCGTTGTACTGTTATCGTCAAGATTCCATTGAATCGACAGAAACCCAAACAGCTTGGGATGTTTAACGTCATATTTTAGGGTAACGGGTAAAGACATTGATTTGGAAAAATGAACCCGAAAAATGGCGTTTGCGTTTACCGTGTTCCTCGCCTCATTAGCATAAGTTTGGCCATGATCCAGCCAGATATCCTCACAGGCCAGTTCAAATTCGAATAAAGGGCTCCCGCCGCCTGACTTATCGTTAATCAATACTTTATTGATGCCCAGGGAAGCCCTCGAAATATTTCGGGACAAGCCACGCTTACTAATTGAATCCTGTAAAAAGATATTGTTTAACTGCAGGTCAACGTTCCATGCTTTATTATGATTTTTACCAAGACCAACGAGGTATTCAAAAGAAATATTCAGGCTGTCGATCTTACCGGTATTCGATCTGTACCGGGAATTGATACCCAGTGTTGCCAGGCCTCTCGAGTTGAGCGCTTTCACCTTGGCATTATAAACCTGTTGCAGGCTATCCAAGAAGGCGCTTTCGTCTCTGTGCAACATTAATGCGGAGAGACTGTCACGCACTGCCAAAAGTCCTTTTGGAAGATCCATCAGATTATTGGAGTCCCTGTATTTATTAATACCGGCAACCAGTTCCTGAACAAGGGCAGGGTCTCCCGTTATTTTGTCTTTATAGATCTTCAATGCCTTTTCCTGAAAATTCCCGATGGCTTTCAGGCCGGATACGAGGATATTAAAAAAGTTAAAATCACTGCTGTCCCGGCGGTTTACGATCGCATATTTGAATCCGCCATTAAATATATTGTAGCTTCCGGAGTTGTCCTTACTCACCCCCAGTTGATATTCAAAATTCCGTTGAAATTTCCCTAACTTACTGTTATAATAATCTGACAAGTCCAATTTCCCGTGTTTAAAAAAATTGGCTGTTCCGAATAACGTAGACTTAAACGTAAATCCGCCATTATTTTCAGTCGTCACACCGGCCTGTACGAACTTTGAAAGCGCTTCATAGCTTATACCCGCTTTAGATGGCCCTTTTTGAAAAAAACGCTCCACTTCAGGATTGAACTTATCAGTGTCAGCCATCAGACTATCTGCCCGACCAAAGGCTTTTCCTGTTAGAAACAGCACAAACAGCGCCATGAGAGAAAGTTTTTTCATGATCTATATCAGTTTAAAGTATATGGCTTAATAAAACTTTTGATGATATTGCCGGAAAAGGAATTATCATCGGCAGTTGTTAACACGTTCCCCCGTGCGTCTGTAACCTCCACTGTGATTTTTCCGCCGTTTGGCGCGCTTCCGGTTACCACAATTATCTGAATACCTGGCGCTTGGTTAACGGTAAATGACTGCGTGTCGCCATCATCAGAATTGATACATTTACCATCATTCCCCATGCTTACGTCAAAAAAGCATATACCGCCTTTCCCATCGTAAAACTTTACAGTGAAGGTGATAGGTCTCAGCCCTATTTCAGCTGTCAATTCCCGGGCAAATCTGTTTTTAGATGTTAAAACTTTATTCACATTGCTTTTAATCCACTGGACCTTTGGCGTTCTTCTCCTTTCCCGCCTGCTGCCTATATACGCACGCATGCTGTACTTGAGCGACTGGCCAGTTGCGTATTTTTGCTGCCAGCCGCCGCCTGCGTTAACGTTATAGTATCCGATATACCCGCCGGGCAATAACTCAAAAGCTTGGGTGATATGGTTGCAATAATCATATTGCGTGTTAGGCAGGTTAAAGTTTTGAAACCAGGATGGGAAAACAAAATCGGATACCTGAACGCCGTTGATCGCGTAACTGTAGCGGTCGTCTTCACAGGCATCACAATTTTCGTAAGCGTAAAGGATCCCACCGTTGGCCGAGTTTTCGATAAAAACGGTCAGATTGATATCCGGGTCGCCAAGCATTTCCAGCAATTCATGACTGGCGGTAACGGTCCATGAGTTGCCGTATGCCAAATCCGTACCGGCAAAGACTTTGCCGAGCGGCAAACCTTCATTCGTTAAATCATGATAGCCCAAAGCGCCGGCCTGGTCCGAGTTGTTTAGAATAACCAATTGCCAGCATCCGGCGGGTGCCTGACCGTCAGGATAGAAAGTGACCTCAGCATCGATTCCCCATGCCGGTTCAAAGTGTTCATGTACTTGTATCTGTAAGGCTGTAACTGCTGCGGCAACCTCGTCGTCTGTTAAGCCTGCAAATTGATTCAGGACTGCTATTCTGATACCGTTCATTGTTTAAGTTTTTTAGCGTGAGCAATAAGTTTTGTACAGAACAAATTTAAATCGCTTATAAACAGATAATTAAGAGGAAAAACCCGGTATATAAAACCGGATTTTTCCGGTACAAAAATTTGACAGGAGGTTTTATAATTGTATTCGCTTCAGTAAGAAAAAGGCGGTTAAGCTCTTTGAGGTATAATTTTTTTTGTGCAAATTAGATCGGCTTATGCAGGTATGCAATATTAAGCACAATAACAACCTAACATCGATCTGAATCACAAATTTCCCCATGAAGATAACAGTAGGTATAGCCGATGACCAGCAATTATTTCTGCGGTCATTATCCGGTCTGATCAATTCATTCGATAATTTCGTAGTAGTAGTGGAAGCCTTAAATGGTGCGGAGCTGCTAAGACAGTTAACCACGCTGGATAAGCTGCCCGATATTGTTTTGATTGATGTACAGATGCCGGTAATGGATGGTCCTGCGACAGTCTCCCGGATCGCGGAACGCTTTCCCTTAATAAAAACGGCGGCGTTGTCAATGAAAGAGGATGACCATTCAATACTAAGCATGTTGCGGGCTGGTTGCTCCGCTTATTTGTTGAAAGATGTGCATCCCAAAGAACTGGAAACGGCGTTGCTTCAATTAAGTGAAACAGGTTTTTATAATGGCGACACATTTCGGCTGCATTACCGCCGGCTGTTAAGGAATCAGGAAGAAATGAAGTTTACTGACCGGGAAAAACAGTTTTTGACTTTGGCCTGCAGCGACTTTACCTACAAGGAAATTGCCTCGAAAATGTTTTTATCCGAGAAAACCATCGATGGTTACCGGGAATCGCTGTTCAGCAAATTAAACGTAAAGAGCCGGACCGGAATGGCATTAGAAGGCATAAAATTAGGTCTGGTTGAACTGAAAACTAAGTAATATTAAAAGAATAAATTATTTTAACCTTTAAATTTTTACATTATGGCTGCTTCTCCCCTTCTGGTTTTCCCATTTGGTGAAACCTTATCCAATCCTGGCAATAGTGATAGCGGTGTAAACGCTGAGATCAAAATAGGAAAGGACACTACCGGTACGATCAATTCGGCGGTTCTGACTGTTACAATTCCTATTGATCCCAGATTATTCAGAGTCGTCCCGCCGGACGGCCAGGGTGAGTATAAACTGGCTAAAAATGAAGTCGGTTTTGCAAGTACGGACAAAATGTATTTACCCGAAACGGCCCAGCCCAAAGGCGGGAACGCGCTGTCAGTAACTTTTACTGATCAGCAGGGCTTTTTGAACTTACAGCTTGCGCTTGCCGAACCCAAAAGGGATTATGGCAACTGATCATGTGTAATAGCTTAAGTGGAGGGGGGATAAACCACATCGATAAACTCCCTCCATTTTAAAACCTCAATTAAGCTCGTGACAAATGGTGCACCGGGAATTATAAACAACTGCTCGATTGCTCCGGGCGGCTGCTGCGCTTCCTGAGGGAAATAAATGGATATACCGGTCGGCCGTTGTTTGTCTATCGTTTGTGAGGTTCCCCGCCCATCTGCATAAAATCCCCTGCCAATGGTACTTGCTGTTCTTATTGCGGTACTCGCTACTTTTAATGATTTTTTCAAAGCTCTGATCCCCGCCGAATACGGCTTTTTCGGCGCCGGTTTATCAGATCGCTTTACGAGATCAAGCATATAATTGTTCAGATCTATAAATTGATAGTCCATGTCCTGAACGATCCCAAATTCGTAATCATGAGCCCTGGCGGCCCGCATCTCACCAGGCAGTTCCGTGAAAGTCCGGATCATTTCTTCCATAGACTGGATCCAATCTTTTAAAGCAGCAATCATTTGTTGTTCATAGTCTTGCAGCGAAAAAGCAAATACGCCAATAGCTTTTAGGGCCGCAGCGCGTTTCCAGAATATATAATTCTTTCGGAAGGTATTCACCGCCAACCTGGCAAGCTGTTTACCATCAATGTTTCCCTGACTCTCTTTGATTGACCTGGCAATAGCTTTGTAGTCATAACCGGGAGCGCAGATACTTCCTTCCGGAGCTACCAGGTGACTCACATTTTTACAAAGGGAAAAACAGGTATGCACATTTTGCATAAAACAGTTGAACATGAGCAATACATCGACCTGCTTTCCTTTAAAACCCATGCTGATCGCTTCTGCCAGCTTATCATTGGAAAGCAATGCAAAATCTATTGTTTGCGCTTCTTCAAAAGTGCCTGACCGCATTTTTTCAGTAAAAAAAGTATCCGGTCGTAAAAAGCGCCTATTTTTCACTACCAAGATTGTCTTGTTCTCATCGAGCTTTTTTTGTGCCAGGACCTTATAACACGGAGATTCCGGTACCTTTGTGTTTACGGATAGAAGGTCCTCCTTCGCCTGGATCGGCAAATCATCGGCCATGCCTGTCCCCCCTCTGGCCGGGCTAACCTCTTCATCTTCAGAACGAGGCGGATCTTTCAGCTTTTTTTTAAAAATACCAAATGCAGATCCATGATCCCAGGTGATCAGCATGTTCTTTTCGGCCGGATAATACCGGTCTATATAACGAAATACCTTTTTTATGCTGTCGCTTTTCTGTGCAAAGTCACGGTCCTCCAATTGCTGCAGTTGCAACAAGGTGTTATTTCCTTTACAGGGATCGAAGATCAGTCGGCTAATGTAAGTCGCGTCGCTTTGAATAATTTCATCTTTTATCTGAACTTTATTTTCTATTGTGAGCAGGTTGAAACTGTCATGCGTATCAATTTCGAGTATTATTTTCAGAAGTTGATCAAGGTCTGCTTTCACATCCGCTTCATAGCCATCCTGGCCATTAAAATTAGTTGTAATATCCTCCAATTCTGCATATATTAGAAAAATAATATTCCATTTCCGGATAACAGCATGAGTTTCCATATTGCGTGTTTTTTACTCCTAATATATTCATTTAAAAGCGTTTCCCAACAGACGGAGACCCATTTATTATTAAAATATACCCAAAACGACGGCTTATCAAGTTATAATATTCACCATACCCTGCAGGACCCTAAAGGCTTTATGTGGATAGCGACCCAGGACGGGTTAAATCTGTTCGATGGCAAGGCCTTTTCCAAGTATACGGAGAACGCCGAAAAAACCCGAAAGCTTTACGGCACGGATATACGCTGGCTGATAACCGATACTTCCAGGCATTGGGTCTGGGTTTTGAATCCGGAGATCGTATTAAACGCGGTTGACTATGAAACCGGGAAAGTGGTTAAAACAATCAGGGGACTTCGGGCAGACAATGACGACTGGGCGGTGTCGATGACCCTTTATCGGGACCAGCTTTGGCTGGGTTGTACCAACGGTATCAAAATATATGATATCGTCAGACAAGCCTGGATCAACGGCCCTTCCTCCCCGTTTAAAAAAAACGGAGACGACGATCTGTACGCTGTCAGGACAATCTTCACTGACCGCTCAGGCCGTATCTGGGCTTTCTTTAACCACTACGGGATTGCCGTTATTGACGGAAAGACCAAAAACATCATTAAGGTCATCACCAATGCACAACTGACCGGAGAAACAGGCCCGCTGATCTTTAAGACCGTTATAGAACTTAAACCAGGAGAACTTCTGCTTGGCACATCATCCGGTTTGATCGCCCTAAGTTATAACAACAGTCTGAAACTTGTCATCCGCCATCGGTTTGCCGGCCCACTGATGACCCTGGCCCGCGAGCAGACCACAGCGATGACAAAGGCCGCCGGTCATATTTATCTCGCCGGAAACAGCGGCTTGTATAAGACCGACGAAGGACTGTCAACCTGCATCAAGATCAAGGAGTCCAACAGCAATGGCGAAGAATCCTGGTTAAACGAAATCAACCACCTCTGTACAGACAGTGATGGCAACCTGTGGATCGGTTGTAAACGGGGACTTGCCTATCTGTCCACTACCTCATCCGCGTTCCGGGGTTTTAACAATACAGGGTATGCACACGCCGGACTTACGCATACCTATAATCTGTATCCCTTACCTTTCGGTAAGATATTGGTTGGCCAGGAAAAAAGTCTTTTGCTATATGATAGCACGACCGACAGATTCTCTAAGATCGACCAAAAAAGATCTTTCAATTTTGCCTTCACGGACTTCAACAAGCGCGTAATTGTTTCAGGTGACGACGGACTATATGTGTTTACCGCGGGAAAATTAATCCCCGTTAACGCTTATTACCCGGAATTAAAACCGGTGTCAGGCAACTATATCAACAGCGCGATAAGGATAGGTGATTCTCTCGAGGTAATAGGTTCAGATAATGACAGAGGTTTTTTTTGCTGGAATTTCAAACGGCGGACACTCCGGATCGTCAATAATAACAGCTCACCTATAAGGTTGCGAAGCAATATCGTAAAAAAAATCTTTCAGGACAGTTCCGGTCGGTTATGGGTATTATCCGATTTCGGGATCGATGTCATCGAAAAAGATTTCTCAAAAGTGAGTTATCTGAATATAAAAAACCCGGTTTCCGGTAATCCATTAAGACTGTATTTTGATATATGTGAGGTCAATGGCCGGTTCTGGCTGGCCAATTACAGCCTCGGAATAGTGGAAATCGACGCCGCCGGCAAAGTATTTCAAGTACTCAACAGTGCTAACGGCTTATGCAATGACGGTGTTTATAAAATATTCCGCGTTGATCGCGATAACCTGATGGTAACATCAAACAATGGCTTATCGGTGTATAATCTATCTACCTCATCCTTTACCAATTACTACGAGGAGGATGGCCTGCATTCCAGCGCCTTTGATGAAAATTGTGGTATCGAATCTGGAGGGAAAATATATGCAGGCGGTTTGAACGGGTTCACGATTATTGACCCTAAAATGCTGATCATTGATCGCCATCCGCCAAAATTGTACTTCACCGATATCAGGATAGACTCCAAATTAGCCAGCACGGTATCGAGAAATTTAAACATTTCAGAATTATTGGTTCCCGATGACGCCTTACAAACCACGATCTCTTTTACCGGCTTACATTACAATAATTCCAAAAGAGTTCAGTACCGGTACAAAATTGAGGAACTTAACGATGACTGGATCGACTTAGGAACAAGAAATTTCATCAACATTATTGGTATCAATCCCGGTCGCTATCATTTATCAGTGGAATCTTCCAATGAAAATGGTATATGGACTACCGCGCCGATCAGGTTATCGATGATCTTTGTCCCCAAATGGTACCAAACCCTGTGGTTTGAAGTATTGATGATCCTTTCCCTATGCAGTGTTTTGTATAGTATTTACCGCTATCGTATTGAACAGGTTAAAATTCAGCACCGCATCAGGCGGGATATTGCCAATGACCTGCATGACGACCTGGGCAGCAGCCTCAACTCAATCAAGATTTTCACACACCTCGCGATCGAAAAAAAACAGAACCAATCCTACCTGAACGAAATTGAAACGCTTATAACCGGTATGACAGCGGGCCTCCGTGACATGCTATGGGTCCTCGAGGATTCACGGGACAATATCGACGTGCTGATGGAACGTATCAAAAACTTCGTGCTGCCCCTGGCTCATGCGAACGGGATTAAATTTGAAATATATGTTGATCCGGGAATAAAAAACCAGCATTTGTCCAAGATCGAAAAGAGAAACCTTTTATTGATCGCGAAAGAGGCGATCAACAACTGCTTTAAATATTCGAAATGCAGTAATATCAGCGTCGTCATTAAACCAGACCATCATAACAGGCTATCATTTGCTATAACCGACGACGGTATAGGATTTCAGGTCAGCAGCAAACCTACCGGCTATGGATTGGGAAACATGCAGCACCGGGCAGAGCAAATCGGGTTTCAGTTTTTATTAGCTTCGGCACCGGGAAAAGGAACATGCATAACTATAGCAAGAGCGTAAGTTTCCGGCCGGCCGGGAAAAGCGATGATTTTTTGGCTAACAACGAAATGCACTTACTACCCATTTCCGCTTTAATTATTTAATTGCATAAAAATGTTTAAATCTATAAAAACGTGGCCGTGTTTATTAAATAAGACTCGTATATGATCTACCTGTTTTCTTAAATACTTTGTATGGACAACGGGGTTCTCCATACAAATAACCATTTGCTCCTTATGAAATACATTCTGAATAATAAGCCTGCCATAACAAGGTTAATCAAGCTAAATCAACATACAGTCCGAAAAGGCAAATGAAGCAGTCTATGCAGGCCTAAAAGATCTGCAATCTTCCAAAGATACTTTTCTGCGATAGACGGACGTTGTTGTTGCAAGTAAAATGAGTTGAATCATCTATAATCCCTGTCCAATATCTTCCCAGACGAGCCAGTATTCATTCAGTGGAACGGCACCATTTTTCTTATAAAAATTTAAAGCGACCAGGTTGTCAGAAGCGCAATTGACACAAATGCGTTTTGTACCCTGTTCTATAAACCAGTTTTTCAAAAGCTGAAATAAACTTGTGGCAATGCCCCTTCCCCGGTAGTCAGGTATAGTGTCAATCCATTGCAGTTCTCCATCGAAATCATAACGGCGGGTTAAATGTCCGGCTACAAATCCAATAACCCTGAAATCGTCAGTAGCGATGATAATAACACGCGGGGTTAACGCCAGTTGTGGGCTGTGTGTACCGTGATAATAACCGGAAATCCGGTTAAACCAATAGCTTTCAGAATTATCATCCGTCCCGCGAATAGCAGCCAGCGTCTTTAAGTCGTTTGGTTCAGCGAAACGAAATTCCATGCCCCAAGATACAGAATTACAGTAAAATGAGCGCATACAAGTACGTAATAGGCATTACAGTAAATTAATGGTTCGTTATTAATATAATGATCTCGATGCCGGCCTCGCGACATGCTCTCCTAAGGGCGAACGGCGGCTTAAAGGCTGAATTCATCCGCTTTGATTACGATATCGAAAAAGCAGTCGAGACTATAGCACGAAGCGAACTGCCGGATGAACTGCCGCATCGATTACTTAAAGCCTGTTAATTCAAATCACATAGTTGTGTAAAAGCATTCCGGATAAGGGACAAACTCATTAAATTAACGGATGACAACGAGACGCTTACTAAGGTTTATTGCAAGGCTATGATTCCAAATAGATCGTCTTTTTTAAGGTCGTATTTTAAAGTTATCGGAAATGATAACGAAGATGCCAGTTCTATTGTATCAGATAAAAAACAGCAGCATACCTGGAGACGGTACCGGAATCCTTTACGGCTTCCTCATTACCGATCATCACTTTTTCTACCTCATATTTCTCCTGATTGAGTTGTAAACGTAACTCCCCGGCTTCCTTTTCTCCCAGCTTGAGATAGATAACATCGGCAGGTGATTTTTGCAGAAAAGTAAGATTACCGAGGAATAAGGTATTGAAATTGAACTTCTCATTACCATAAGAAAACCCTGGTCGTATCGCAAAGTCCATTGGGATGACATTGCTATTTCCATCTTTCCGGTATACAGCGATCCTGTCTTTTGTATATGATCCTGTTGTCTTATCATTTAAAAGATCGTCTCCGTTAGTGTTTTTTATGACTAAATTAACTTCGGGCCCACGTACCGGGGAGCATGCGCAAAGTCCGCCGCCACCAACATTTTCTTTCTTACAGCCGACACTTACGATAAATAACAGGGTAAAGATGATCAGGAATTTTTTCATGGTAATTCAGGTTACGGGTATAATAGATATTACGCAGGAAAATCGTTGTACGATACAGTTTTATGGTAAAGATTAATGACATAAAAACAGATAGCTATTTGGATTACTTCTTTTCCCGGATTTCCTATGGGATTCTGAACAAATCTCCATCCCGAAAGGCCACTTTAAGCTCAGTGCTTAAAAACCGGGGTTATAGTCAATCCTCGCTGAAATTAGGCCGTTTGTTGGCAGCAAGCTATTTTGGTTATCACCGTTGTTATGGCCTGGTTTAAATGGTGGTTCAGTTACCTGATCGGCCGCCCTGGTAGCCCGAACGTTTGAAAAAATCGTCCACTGCTACCGGGTTTGCGTAATCTAATTCGATGATTTCCTTTAGCGCTGTTTTTTTATCTTTTGCCTGGTCATAATAGGCCTGGCATATCCGGTAACCGATAAAGTAGCCCAGGTCAGGCGCGGGCAACGCCGGGTTAAGGCCGGTACTCACCCAGTTATCATTATTTTGAGTATACATTTCCTGTCGGAAAGAGTGCCACACTTCCTTTTCGTGCAGGGGACCGTAGGCCATATAAGGTGTTTTCATTGGGATGCCGGTTACCCGTTTGGCCACAAAATCGCAGGCCCCCTCCCGGATAGCCGAAGTAAGTACATTGATATGCTGAAAATCCGGACGCTTTTGCTGCGTGTGGGTATACTCGTGGATCCCCATGCGTACCAACTGATCGCCTGTCATCTCAGGATCGTTCAACACGACTTCCACCCCGATGAGCGACAAACTGCCGCGTACCGTGCCGCCCTGTTGCCGTAAACCAACAATAAAATAGGACTGTGCGGGCTTCAGCCCGGGATATAGCTTTTGAAAGCGGGCGATCTGTCTTTCCAGTTTTCGTACGGCAGCATTGACCATGAATTGCTTTCTTTGCAGGGTATCCCAAAAGCCGGGATTGCTCTTAAGCAACGCCAGCCATTTACGGTCCAGGCCGTCTTTATTACGCATGAACGCTTTCAGACCTTCACTGGCGTTGCTTATATACAGACGGTTAACCGCGGCAAGTTGCCGGGCTGTATCAGAGCTGGCTGATACGCTATCGCGCATCGTCCAAAAATTCTTCCAGTCTGTTTGAGAAACATGCTGTGCCCGGCAAAGCACCGGGGCCAACAAAATCAGGAACATGATTTTCTTCATCATTAAGCTGCTTTAGTTCAATTCTTCGGGGTATTTAGCAGGCAAGTAAACTGAGAAATGGTAAATAACTTACTCCGTTCGTAGACTTTTGGCTGGGTTGGCGATCGCTGCCCTGACAGATTGAAAACTGATAGTGATCAGGGCGATCAGTATAACCAATACACTACCGGATACAAACAACCAGCAGTTGAGTATAATTCGGTAGGGGTAATGTTGCAGCCACTGGCTGGCCGCGATCCAGGCAAACGGAATAGATATGGCGAGCGCGATAACGACCAGCTTAAAAAAATCCGCTGAGAGGATTACCACTACGTTGCCTGCTGAAGCTCCAAGCACTCTGCGTATGCCGATCTCTTTGACCCGCTTCTCAACGGCCAATACAGATAAGCCGAACAAGCCGATACAGGAAATAAAGATAGCAAGTGCGGCACTGAATAAAATGATCGCTTTCCACCTGGCTTCGGCTGCATAACTTTGCTTATTCTGGTCTTGTTTAAAGTTGTAAACGAAAGGATTCAGCGGGAACAATTCTTTAAATACCCGGCCGATGAACCGGAGGCTCGCGGTCTCCGTGCCGGGCTTGATTTTAATGTACATCATACCGAAGCTATTTGCCGGATTCATGGTGAAAAGCTGCGGGCCTGTTTTTTCAGTCAAAGGCTGATAATGGTAGTCCTTAACCACACCTATGACGGTGTAGGTCTCATTACGAAAGGTGTTGATTTGCTGCCCAACGGGGTGCTTCCAACCGGCTTCTTTGACAAACGCCTCATTGATCAAGGCTGATTTTAGTTGATCCGACGGATAGGCAACTGAAAAATTCCTGCCGGCAATAACGGGTACACGAAGGAGCGGTAAATAATCAGCATCTATCGTTTCAACAGCAATGTTAATCTGCTGATCACCATTTATTTTTACTGTATTGTTATTATAACCGCCATTTTTAGGAGCAGCTTCAATAATATTGGGATTCTCCATCAATTTCTTTTTTATCAAAGCCGCTTCACTTCGGGTCAAAGGGAATTGGTCAACCGTAATCAAATTACGATCATCATAACCCAGACTTTGCGTGGTCAGGTAATTGAACTGTAAAAAAATGGTGATCGCGCCTATGATTAAAAAAGAAGCCAGCGCGAACTGAAAGACGACCAAGGCCTTTTGTAAATAACTTTTCCCGGTCAGGTTAAAACGACTGTACAATGTTTTGACCGGGTGGTAACCGGACAAAATGATAGCGGGATAAAACCCGGCCAGTAAACCGGTGAGCACAAAAAGCGCGATATAACAGCTCACCAATTTTGCATTAAGCAAATAAGTAAGCGACAGCACTTTATTGGCTAACCCGCCAAATACCGGTAATATCGTTATAACGATCCCTATCGCGACGGTGAAAGCGATCAGACAAAGCAGAAGAGACTCGCTTAAAAATTGCAGCCGTAATTGCTGCCTGGTGCCACCGATCACTTTACGGATACCGATCTCTTTTGCCCGCTTTACCGAACGTGCTATGGTAAGGTTAACAAAATTGATACAGGCGATCAGCAGCACAAAAAGGGCAATAGCCGAAAGAATATACGCAAATTCAGGGTTACTTTTATCGTGGAGTATTTCGTTTTCACCCGGCACCATCTTACCCAGATGAATACCAGTAAGCGGCTCCAGCAAATAAGCTATACCGATATTTTTTACGTGATATTTATTTTTTATCTCCCCAATGGCTTTGCCGGCATCTGATACAAATACCTGGTTCATTTTTGCTTCAACAGCTTTAATATTCGCACCGGGAGATAGCACGACAAAAGTGCTGAGAAATGAGTTAAACCAATTAGCATTATTATTTTCGGCTGCAGCAGAAACATGCAGCGGTAGCAGTACCTGGAATTTGAGGGATGAATTTTGCGGGCAATTCCTGGCAATCCCTGTGATCATGCAGGGTCTAAATACACTGTCGTCCTTGATGGAGATAATCTGGCCAACGGCGTTTGAGCGCCCAAAATACTTTTTCGCCATTTCTTCGGTAATTACCGCGGAATTGGGCTGGGTTAATACGGAACGTGCATCACCACTAAGTAAAGGAAAACTGAATACCGAAAAAAAGTTAGCATCGACAAAACATACACCCTGCGAATTGACATCGGTGCCGATTTTAATATCTGCCTGCGCCGGTTGAAAGCGGACAAAGCTTTGTATCTCCGGGATCTTTGCAGCAAAACGCGGACCGGGGAAATAACCGGTATAACTGCCGTTGGAGACACTGTTATCATCTTTGGTCGTTTGCTTATCGATCCGGTAGATCTGGCTGGCGTTTTGATGAAAGCGGTCGTAGCTTACTTCATCCTGAACATATAGCATGATCAGCATGGCGCAGGCCAGCCCAATACTTAAACCGGCGATATTGATGATGGAATACAACTTTTGCTGACGGAGGTTTCTGAATGCAGTTTTAAAATAATTGCGGAACATACGATTGCGTTTTAATTTTTCGGAGACCCGGTTTGGCGGACTTTCCGAACGCAATATTACCGGCCGCTTATGCGGCAGAATGGCCAATTTATCAAATGGCCATTCTTTTTTCAGGTTGTTTTTGTATTCCACAGGGGTCTTTCCGGTCATTTCTTTAAAAACCCGGTTGAAGGTTCTTTGGGAATTGAACCCGGACCCGAAAGCGATGCCGAACAGGGTCAGGTGGTTATAGCTGCTATCCTGCATTTTCCGGACGACTTCCCGTACCCGGAACTCATTGATAAAATCATTAAAATTCTTTTTCATACCCAGGTTAATAATCCGGGACAAGTCATGCGGATGCATCGCCAGTTTCACCGCCAGGGTAGCCAGGGTCAGTTCGGCATCTTCATAAAGGCGGCCGGCGGCTACCGCTTCTTTAAGTTTCCGGCTTTTACTTCTGGCATCCGGTATGTCCGTCGTTACCGGTTGTGGTTGCACCGATCCAAGGGGTTTCAGTATTGCACCGGCCGTCATCCCGAACAATACCAAGGCTACGGCAAAACCGAAGATAGTGTAAAATGACCAGAGCAGGCAGAGCACAGCCAGCAAGAAAAGTCGCTGTTCCAGCCGCCGAAAAGCAAGCCGGGGCCGGTCCATCAACACCGGCTGTATCCGGTCATAGAAAATACTGATCAAACGATGTGACAAATACAAGTAGCCAATGGTCGAAATTAATACCAGCCATCCCGGCATCCAAAATCCAGGCAGCAAGAGGCAGAAATGCAGCAGCTCTATTAGTTTGAATCGTTGGCCGGGACAGGTTTGCTGCCGCACATAAAAATACAACAGCGGCCCCAGGGCCGGCAAAAGAACCGGTGTAAGTCCGCCGGTCTTCAATACGACTGTAACCAACGCAGAGCTTAAAAATAAGTTACTGCTACGGTCGGTGCTTTTGGCTGCCAACAGCAAAGCAAGCGTTAGCCCGGTAAACAAGGTTCCAAGGGGTGCCAGATCGTAAAAGGTCATATAATAGGAATATGATTCACGTGCTCAATTAGCTCAATCGTCATTCCAAATCAATAATTAACTAACAAATAAATAGTTATAAAAACTTTCACATATTCATTTGTAATAAAACCGCACAGGCAGCGTACGTTTTTAATAAATAACATAGCCCTTCATAGCCTCAGATAGCCGGGAAAACCTATTAAAGGGCTCAACATTTGCTATCCCATTGTTAAAACGAGGATGTTATGCAGTGACCTCACAGAATAAAAACATTTATAAAGAGCAGAAAAGGTTTCGGATACCTTCACTGCAACGGCGATATTACAATTGAAAGAGCAGGGCAAGTAGATAAGCCATTTTGATTGCCCCCTCTTCGCCGATTTCGTTTACATTCAGAACCGCTTGACTATTATAAAAAAATTGGCCGACTTTCTCCTGAAGATCAACGCTCGCTTTTGATCTGTCAAATATCAAGTTATTCATTTTAGTGATCTTGTTTAGCAACGCTTTCATGACAATAGCTGAATGTGCTGATACCACGGGTCCGGATGAGGTAGTCAAAGTTTTGCGGGATCGTTGTTATCAAATATTCAAATGTAACACCATCATATAAATACCTGAATATTAACACACTATCAAAAACCAAGCTATCAGTAAGCCACGAAATCCCGTTAATGTGATTTTGAATTATTGATATATGAACAAAATTTATTCGGATTCACAGGTAATCCGTGACCGCGCATGTTTACCAGCCCCAAAACCGAGCGGATCAATCCGTCTGAATTGAAGCCGGCTATGTCCGCGTCCGGCATAACGAAATAAATTTCCTGCATAAAAATAAATTTGCTTTATTGTGCTTTATTTAAGTCGAAATTTAAGTTATAACGCCAGCCAATTCGTTTCAAGATTTTCAGTACATCTTCATAGGAGTTGATCGGCCATTTTACTCAAATTGCGTTTAATGTTAAAACTACATTTAATACATCTGCCAATTACTAACTTAATTATTTACATGCAATGGCTGCTTGCATCAGGCAGGTGTGCTTTTTTAGGTAACTTAAATAATCGCGATGGTCAATTATAACACATTAAGCGATTCAGAGTTAACAGATCTGCTCAAGCTGGATGATCCACTGGCCTTTGCTGAGATATACGACCGGTATTTCGGTTTGTTGTATCTCCACGCATTCAACCGCGTAAGGGATAAAGAAGAAGCAAGAGACGTAGTGCAGGAGTTATTCGCGTTTTTGTGGGCTAATCATGGTTCCATTGAATTTAAAACCAACCTGTCAAACTATTTATATACTGCTACCCGAAACAGGATCCTAAACGTAATAGGGCGTAAACAGATTCATGAAAGATATAGATTGAAACTTCCTGAACAGCTCATCGCCCCTGTCATGACCGATCACCTGATGCGTGAACGCCAACTGACCGAGATTATTAACAAAGAAATACAGGCCTTACCCCCTAAAATGCGCATAGTTTTTGAAATGAGCCGCAAGTATCATATGACCTATAAGGAGATTGCCGGTAAGCTGGATATTACCGAACAATCTGTAAGAAGCCATGTAAAAAATGCGCTTAAAGTATTGAGAGTTAAATTGGGGCTCATAACATTTTTGATTTTTATTTTATTCGATAAATAATTTTTACCCCCATGGCTACCGGGCTATTTGTCTATAATAAACAAGACAATACTTAGCCAATTGAACCCAAAAATCAATCTTCAGGAGTTATTAAGTAAATATCACGCCGGCACGATAACCGACGAAGAGCGCATTTTATTGGAGGAGTGGTACGCCCAATGGACACCTGAACAACAGGAGCTTTCATCCGAAGAAATTGGCCAGCTGAAAGCGGATGTTTGGCAATCATTAAATGTAACTGTACTGCCGGCAGCAACCAAACGGCTATGGCCACGATTAGCATTAGCGGCGTCTGTGATACTTTGTTTATCAGTAGGAGGCTACTATTATCTTTCAGATTCAAAAGCCAGTCAGCAGCAAATGACGGCAAAGGTTGAAAAGGCAGACATTGCCCCTGGCGGTAATAAAGCGGTCCTGGTACTAAACAATGGCCTCAAGATTAATTTAAACAGCCAGATAAACGGAACAATAGCTAAACAAGGCAATATCAGAATTGTAAAAACGGCTGCCGGTCAGTTGGCGTATGCACCCGACAATACAGATGCTTCTGTTATAGTTTACAATACTTTGAGTACCCCCCGCGGAGGGAAATATGATCTGGTTTTAGCTGATGGTACCAAGGTATGGTTAAACTCTGCATCATCCATCACTTACCCCACGGCTTTTAAAGGAAATGATCGCACCGTAAATATTACCGGCGAAGTTTATTTTGAGATTGTACATAATGCGAAACAGCCATTCCGGGTAAATTTCAAAGGGCATACTATTGAAGATATCGGCACCGAGTTTAATATAAATGCCTATGATGATGAACAGGTAATAAAAACCACCCTGGTGGCAGGCAGCATAAAATTATCAAGAGATTCAAGGAGTGTGCTCCTCCGCCCGGGACAGCAAAGTATAACGTCTTTATCAAATACAGCAATTGAAATTAAAGACGCAGATATTAACGAGGCAACGGCCTGGAAAAACGGGCTGTTCAAATTTAAAAAAGCAAAAATTGAGGATGTTATGCGGCAGTTATCGCGTTGGTACAACGTTGATGTTTCATACCCGTATGGTATTCCGAAAACCGTTTTTTCTGGCGAAATGATCAAGGATGCAAACGCGTCGCAGATACTGGATATGCTGGCCTATTTTAAAGTGAACTATGAAATTGTACAGCAAACTAAAGGCTCGGAAAAGAAAATCATCATTAAACCTTAACCTACACAACAAATAACCAATTATTTAACACTAACCTAAAAACGATGAAAAAAATGTTACGTCAAATAACCTGATCAGAGAAAACAGGGTTCTTAAAAGAACGCAGAAGTGGTTCGAAGCACTTCTGCGATAAAGCTTGAGTCAACCCTTCCGAGTAAATCGGTAAAACAAATGGAGTATTATCTTATGTGTTAACCTCAAACCTAACAAATGTAATGAATTTTACAGGTGTCCTAACAGTGATATGCCCTAAAAAAGGCTCGCTGGCCCATAAACTTATTATGGTTATGAAACTAACCACCCTGCTATTAATAATTACGCTATTACATGCAAGCGCTAAAAGCTATAGTCAAAAGATCAGTCTAAACGAAAAAAATGCCCCCCTGGAAAAAATTTTATCCCAGATTAAAAACCAGTCAGGCTATGTTTTTCTGTATACCGATCAAAACCTGGTGAATACGTCCATCAGCGTTAATGTTAAAGACGCCTCGATTGAGGAAACATTGAACGCCTGTTTTAAAAACGCGCAGATCGGCTACAAGATCACCGGTAAAAATATTTTGCTGAGAGCGACTTATCCTCAAACAGCTGAGCAGGAAAACACTCCTCCGCCGATCACTGTCAAGGGAAAGGTTGTTGATGATACCGGAAAACCCCTGATGGGCGCATCGGTAAAATTAAAAGGCGGGAGTTTAGGTACACAAACCGATACCGAAGGACGTTTTACCTTGAGCAACGTTCCGGATGACGGTATCCTGGTTATCTCTTTCGTGGGATTTACTACTTTGGAAGTACCGGCAAAAAAAAGCCTCGATAATATCAGGCTTGTTCCTCTGGCTTCAGACCTGAGCCAGGTTGTTGTGGTTGGTTACGGTACGCAGAAAAAGGTAGTCGTGTCGGGCGCGGTATCAGATGTAAAGGGTTCAGAACTTGCCAAATCGGCCTCTGTTAACCTCTCCAACTCTCTTGGCGGCCGCCTGTCGGGTATAGTTGCTATCCAATCAAGCGGCGAACCTGGTGGTGATGGCTCTACTATTCGCATCCGCGGTATCAACTCCTTATCAGGCGGTAACACAGATCCGCTGATTGTAATTGACGGGGTACCGGGACGTGCAGGTGGTATTGACAGGATCAATCCTAACGACGTAGAAAGTATATCAATCCTGAAAGATGCATCAGCCGCAATATATGGATCAAGGGCCGGTAACGGTGTAATTTTGGTTACTACCAAGCAAGGTAAATCGGGTAAGCCACAATTCAGTTATGATTTTTATTATGGTTTGCAGCGTCCTACCCGTGTACCCAAAATGGCAAATGCACCGGAATATGCCGAGATCATGAACGAATTACAAATATTCAATTCGGGCTTAAATCAAAGCAACTGGAACGATGCCTGGCAAGCTTTAAAAAACACAGGCACGTACACCCGGCCTGATGGCAGCAGCATAAACGCTGCTTTTTCGCCGGAGGCTATGCAGAAATTCAGGGATGGATCTGACCCGCTCCGATATCCCAATACCGATTGGTTTGGCACCGTATTTCAAAAATGGTCGCCGCAACAAAGGCACAACCTGCAGGTTACGGGCGGTAACGACTATACCAAATACCTTGTTTCGCTGGGCTATTTAAACCAGGACGGTTTTTATAAGAACTCGGCCACCAGATACAAGCAGTACGATTTGCGAATCAATGTAGAATCTAAAGTTAGTAAATATATCACCACCAGTTTAAATGTTACCGGCAGGGAAGAAAACCCTAACTACCCAACAGTGAGTGCCGCCAACATTTTCAGGTTTATTATGCGTGGCAGGCCAACGGATGTAGCCATTTGGCCCAACGGTTCGGCCGGTCCGGATATTGAAAACGGTATTAACCCGGTTGTGGCTACAACTAACCAAACCGGATATGATAAAAACACTAAAGATTACCTGCAGACTACCGGTAAAATAGAAATTAAATTGCCGGGCGTAGAAGGCCTAAAATTAACCGGTACAGCGTCGCTGGATAAATACTGGGACAGGCAAAGTACCTGGAGAACACCATATGAATTGTATTCGTGGGATAAAACTACCTTAAATAATGATGGCAGCCCGCAATTGCAGGTTAAAAACTTCTATCCTGACCAGTTTCATACACCAAATCTTACAGAAAAAAACATTAATGAGCTGGATATAAACTTAACCGGCATCATCAATTATGACAGGAACTTTAATGGTCATGCGGTTTCATTAATGGCCGGTGTACAGCGCCAAACTGCTAATAGCAGCGGCTTTACAGCTTTTAAAACCAACTTTATATCCTCGCAAATCCCGCAGTTATCATTTGGCCAGGAATTGGGACAATCAAACGGGGCCAATGATGTATTTAAAAGTGCGCGCTTAAGCTATTTCGGTTCCGCCAATTATAACTATAAAGAAAAATATATCGCGCAATTTCTTTGGCGTGTAGATGGCTCCTATATCTTTCCGCCCAGCCACCGGTTTGGCTTTTTCCCGGGTGTTACGGCAGCATGGCGCATTTCGGAAGAGGGCTTCTTTAAAAACAACATTCACTTTGTCGATAATTTGAAGCTAAGGGGCTCATGGGGCCGGATGGGGGCCGAAGCATATTATGGCGGTGCGCTTAAAGAGTACCAATACCTAACTTTATTGGCAACCAGCAATAACATGTTTAACGGACAGCCCGTTGCGACGGTTTATGAAGGCACCGTACCTAATTATGATTTTACCTGGGAAGTTGCAAACAATACCGATGTTGGCCTTGAAGCAAGCTTTTTAAACAGCCGGTTATCAGTAACGTTCGATTATTTTTATAACCTCCGCTCAAATGTGCTGGCGCCTAAAACCGGATCGATACCGGGAAGCGCAGGTATCCCTGTATACAACTTCCCTCCTGTTAACCTCGGCAGGTTGAAAAACTCGGGGTATGATTTCAGCGTGAATTACAGTGACCGCGCCGGCGATTTTAATTACAGTGTTAGTGTAAACGCCGGATATGCTAAAAATAAAGTATTGTATTTTGACGAAACCCCGGGCGCGCCAGACTGGCAGCGGGCAACCGGTCATCCAACAGATGCCTGGCTGCTATACCAATATGACGGCGTTTTCAAAGACCAGGCAGACATCGACAACAACAAGCTTGATTACAGCGGATTAGGCATTTCAAACTCGAGCTTAAGGCCCGGAGATATGAAATTTAAAGATGTAAACCACGACGGTAAAATTAATGGTGATGACAAAATACGGATGGATAAAAACGGCACTCCTACCTTTACAGGTGGCGTGAACATCAACCTGGGTTACAAAGGATTTGACCTAAGCGTATTGGTTCAGGGAGCTACCGGCGGCTTACAAAAAATAGGGCTGACCGAATCAGGAAGTATCGGTAACTACCTGGAATGGTCATATCAAAAACGCTGGAGTATTGATCATCCTAACAACCTTTATCCGCGGTTATCTGACTCTAATAGCGGCGCTACCTACTTCACTTCCAGCGCGTCAGACAATAGCTATTATGTAATCAACAGCAATTACATCCGGATAAAGAATGTGGAGTTGGGTTATACACTTCCGAAAGAATGGATACAAAAGTTAGGGCTCAATTCATTGAGGATCTACGCTAATGGCATCAACCTGGCCACTTTTGATAAGATCAAAATTTGGGACCCCGAATCTACCAATACCAACGGACAGTATTATCCGCAGGCTAAGGTAATTAACATGGGTGTTAAAGTTACTTTTTAAGGAGCGTAAGAAAACGCATTATGAAAGGAATTGATATGAAAACGACATTAAAAAATAAAAACCTGTATCTGCTGGTGTTCATTATGATAATGGGCGCGGCTTGTAAAAAGGATTTCCTGAATGTTGCTCCACCCAACCAACTATCTGCTGATGTGGTTTGGAGCGACCCGACTTTGGCCGAAGCCTATATGAACGATGCCTATAAAGGCCTGATAAACGGTGGATTATCTGAGCAAATGCTCGCCTCCGTATCCGATGAATCTCTGTTTAACCATACCGGGCGAGGTATCGATATCGTCAATACGGGCAATGTTAGCCCCACTACTACCGGCTGGATCGACGATTCGTGGAACTGGGACAGGATGTACCTGTATATCAGGACCTGTAATACGGCCATCGACAGAATTGTAAGCGGCAAAAACAGCATTTCCGACCAGACCAAAAAAGACCAGTTTTTAGGTGAAGCCTATTTTTTGAGGGCCTATTACTACCAGCAATTATTACGCTTTTACGGCGGTGTCCCCCTCATCACCAAAGTATATAACATTACCGACGACCTTAAGGTAAAGCGTAATACCTACGAGGAGTGTGTAAACTTTATTGTAAAAGATTGCGATGAAGCGAACAAATTATTATCCGGTAAAACAATGGGGCAAGGTCGTGCTACGGCGCTTGCAGCCCTGGCCATTAAATCGAGGGTATTACTTTATGCAGCGAGTGACTTGCATGATAAAGCTAAACTAACGGCAAAAGTTAGTGGTATTCCGGATCAAACCCTTCCCCTGCTATGTTACACAAGCGGCAACCAGGCCGATCGTTACCGCCTGGCACAAACCGCGGCAAAGGCGGTAATGGATGCTGATCCGCGCACCGGTTATAAACTAAATTTATCAGCTCCTGTTTCAGCCAGTCAGGGTGCTATTAACTATGCGAGTATCGCAATGGGCGGAGGTAGTAAAGCGCCCAATATTGACCCCGCCGGGGCTTCGGAAATCATCTTTGCAAAGTATTTCCTGCTGCCAAACTATGCCGTAACACCAAACCTTTACAACGGGCCTAACGGTTATCATAACTGGGGCGGAAACTCTCCGATTGGCTTACTTGTTGATGATTATGATATGCAGGACGGCACTCCATTCAGTTGGTCGAACCCATTAGAAAAAGCTGATCCCTATAAAAACCGCGACCCCCGATTTTATGCAACGGTGCTGTACGATGGCTCGGATTGGAAACCCCGCGATAAAGTATCCGGCAATGTTGACCCCGCCAATCAAATTCAAACCGGCACTTATGATTTGATGGTGAGCGGCAAACTAACATCTTTCAGCGGACTGGACACCCGCAACAGTTCGTTAGAAAACTGGAACGGTACCTACACCGGCTATTACTATCATAAATTTACCGATCCGGATCCTAATATCATTGATCAAAACATGCCGCAAACTATTCCCTGGCCTTTTTTCAGATATACAGAAGCGGTTTTGAATTATATTGAGGCGTCTATCGAACTCGGTGACACAGGCCCGGCGGTAGAATGGTTAAACAAGATCCGCTTCAGGGTTGGTATGCCCGCGGTTACCGCCACAGATCAAACAAGCCTGAGAAACATATACCGTCATGAGCGCCGGATTGAGATGGCCTATGAAGAACAGCGATATCATGATGTACGAAGATGGCTGATAGCCAACGAAACCGTAGGCAGGAAGGTAACCATAGTAACTGTTACCGGAAAATTCAAATCGGGAAAAACGCAATCCTCTCCTTACCATTATGACCCATCGGTTTATGATTATAGCTACACACCGTCCGAATATAATGTATTGGAAAACAGGGCCTGGAACAACGCGCTTTACTTCAGGCCAATCACTCGCGATGAAGTAAACAAGAACAATTTACTAATACAAAATCCCGGATATTAAATATATCCGAAAGAAACCTCTAAGTTGGTTTAAACAGAGGTTGTTGGTTAACCCACAAACAGTAAAAGGCCGCTTGCGCGGCCTTTTACTGTTTGCTATTAATAAATTTCAGATTACTTTCCCTTTAAAAACCCGGATTATTAGGTAACAACTTCGGATTGACATCTGTTTCCTGTTTAGGCAGCGGGAACAGCAGTTGTTTATCGGTAAACGTGGCGCCAAATACTGTTTTATGGCCTATAAAATTATCCCAGTTACCGGTAACATCGTTATGAACTTTGCGGGTTCGGAGCATATCGAACCACATTTTATTTTCAAAGCAGAGCTCAAAATACCGCTGTAACCACACCTCCTGCTCAAATGCAGATTGGGTTAATACCCCTATCGGGGCCAGCTTAGCCCTTGCACGGATATTATTAACCATCAAAATAGCCGTGGCATTTGGTGCGCCTTCAGCTTCGTTTGATGCTTCGGCGTACATCAACTCAACATCGGCCAAACGGTAAAGGGTGTAGTTAAGATCAGATTTTAACGTGGTATTAACTGCGGTAGAATCAAACCACTTGTAGATATAGGGGCTGCGGAAAGTAATTTTTTTGCCCGTTTTTGTATTAGTATAGCTTGAGTAAAAGAACTGCTTTTCTTGTACTCTTTTATCGCCGGCGGCAAATGATGCTAAAAACTGAGTTGTTGGATAAACCGAGCCATACTCATCTGAGTATTGCGAAACACCCGAAAAATTCGGAATAGTAAGCGGTGTAAGCGGATTTGACGATGGTACCGACGCCGCATATTGCACCTGGAAT
Source organism: Mucilaginibacter rubeus (assembly GCF_014643835.1). Lineage (GTDB taxonomy): Bacteria > Bacteroidota > Bacteroidia > Sphingobacteriales > Sphingobacteriaceae > Mucilaginibacter > Mucilaginibacter rubeus. The sequence goes on from NZ_BMKD01000006.1 coordinate 37,682, forward strand.
ATAAATTCGCCTGTATTTTTATTTGCCGGTTTGATCATGTCGGTATATTCCGGGAATAGTGTATAACCACCATTCTGGATCACGTTAAGTGAACGCTTGGCCGATTCGGCGTAGAATGTTTTACCGCCGTTGATCGCGGCACCTGCGTAGGTTAAATACACATCGGCCAGTAAGGCCTCAACAGCACCCATTGATACTTTGCCGGTGTTATCCTTCCATGGCAGCGTTGATTTTTCGGCAGCTAACAGATCGGGGATGATCACTTTATCATAGATATCTTTAGCCGCGGTGCGCGGGATATTCAGGTTGAGGTCTTTAGGTGTTTCGGTAACCATTGGCACCGCGCCGTACATCCGTACCAACTGAAAGTAATAAAGCGCGCGCAGGGTTTTTACTTCGGCAAGCATGTTATTTTTTACCTCATCGGTAAGGCCGGGGGCGCTGATAGCAGGTATTTTACCAATGGCCAGGTTACAGGCACCTATACCAAGGTACATTTGCTGCCACCATGTATCAAAATAAAATGAGGTGGTGCTATAAGTTAGGTTCTGGTAATTTACGTATCCGGTTTGCCCAAGGTCGCTGCCCGATTTGCCGGTCATAAATTCCATCAAATTCCAGGTATTACCACCGTACGAGCCACTTTGGCCTGATAAAAAGCCCTGTAGGTTTTGGTAACCCGAATTGGCAAAAGCCCTGGCCACCTTAACACTCGATACATTCGACTCGGGCGTAAGGAAACTGGTAGGCTCCTCCTTCAAAAACTTTTTGCAGGAGCATGCAAACAGCACCAGCCCTACAAGCAATATATTTTTTATGGTTTTCATTTTTATATAATTTAAATTAAACTATCAATCGATCCTCTACCCCTGTTTAAAAAGTTACCTGTAAACCAAGGTTCCATACACGGGGGCGAGGGTTTGAGAAGAAATCTAAATTCTGCGAGAACGAACCGTTCGACCCGTAGCTTGAATTGAAGGTATCCACCTCCGGGTCATAACCGGTATATTTGGTTATGATGAACGCGTTTTGAACACTTGCATAGATCCTGAAACGATTGGCATGAAGCTTTTTAAGCACCGGCTGTGGCAAGGTATAGCCCAACGTAAAGTTTTGCCCGCGAATAAACGAACCATCCTCAACCCACCAGGTATCGAAATGCGAATCTTGCGCAAATTTGTAATTACGCACCTGCGAAATATAGGTATTCTGATTATTAGGTGTCCAGGCGTTAAGCACGGTGGCCAAACTGTTTGAAAGGGTTTGCCTGTCTTCAACAGAGTGTTTGAAGTTGGCGGCAGTATTTACACCCTGAACAAAGCGGATATCGAACGAAAAATCGAAAGCTTTATATCTGAAGCTGCTGCTGAAAGTGCCCGTCCATTTAGGATAAGCGCGGCCGATGATACTATAATAATTACTGCCATCCGGGTTGTAAATATATTTCCTGTCGCCGGGCTTTAAGCTGTGTTTAGCGGCCTCGGCTACATCCTCGGCTGAGGTGCTATAGGTACCAAGCCTTGTCATACCATAAAACGAACCGATAGGTTCGCCAACCCTGATCACAAAGTTTTGACCAAGGAAATTAGGGCCCGGGAAGATGTCCGCGCCATTATCGTTTAGTTTTAAAACTTTGTTTTTATTGGTAGTGAATATAAAATTGGTACTCCATTCAAAATCGGGAGTTTTAACGTTTAGGGTGTTCAGACTAACCTCGACACCGGAGTTACGCACCGATCCTACGTTTTTATATACATTGGCATTGGTTTCACCGGCAGACCATGGTATAGGGGCCTGCAACAACAGATCTTTAGTTGTGCGGTTATAATAATCGAGGTTAAGGTTTACACGATCATGAAATAAACCTAACTCCAAACCGGCATCAAACTGAACAGAACGTTCCCACTTTAAGTTAGGGTTACCAATATAGCTTGGCAATAATGTTGACTGAGCAGCCCCACCCAAAACCGTGGTGCTCGGCTGGATCTGTGCCAGCGAGCGATAGTTACCTATCTCCTGGTTACCCGAAGTACCGTAACTGGCCCGCAATTTCATGTTGGTGATGGTATGGTTATCCTTCAGGAAATTCTCCTGCGATACACGCCAGGCGGCACCCACCGAAGGGAAGAATGCATACTTATTATTCACCCCAAACCGCGATGAGCCATCGTACCGGCCGGTTGCGGTAAACAGGTATTTTTCATCCAGATTGTAAGTTAAACGGGCGTAATATGAACTTAATGATGATTTTTCATCCTGCGTTTCATTGGCGCTCCTTACAGACCCTGCCTGCTCGTAGTGGTACTGAAAAATATCATCAATAAAATTCTGCGTTTCTGAGCGTACCCGGGCATACCCTTGTTGCTGGAACGAAATACCTAACAAAGCGGTAAAACGCTGCCTTTCGTTGATCTTTTTGTTCCAAGTAAGGTAGTTCTCTGTTTGCCAGTAGTAATTATTATAAGCGTTTACATTGGCTACACCTCCCTGATCCTGTGATAAGTGCGGCAGATCGCCTGCTGAGTAGAAGTTATTTTTTTGAGCGCTTAAGTTATAGCCGAAATCTGTTTTAAAATCCAGCTCTTTTGTAATGTGGAACAGCGAGTAGATGTTACCTAACATTTGCAGGTTATTGTTAAGCGTGTAACGCTCGTTGGCAACCTGCACCGGGTTTGGCGCGCCCTCAAGACCGGCAATGTCATAATTACCTGCCCATGTGCCATCAGGATATTTAACAGGCACTATTGGCACCTCTTCTGATACGTCCCTTGGCACGTTCAGGCCACCGTTGCCATCGGTAACTAAACGTTGCCTGCTGCTGATGAGGTTGATGCTGCCGCCCACTTTCAACCAGCTTTTCAGGTCGTTATCCATTGTCATTTTGATGGTATATCTTTTAAAGGCCGATGTTGGCGCAAGACCATTCTGGTTAAAATAGCCAAGCGATAAGCTGTAAAGCGATTTTTCGCTGCCACCCTGAATATTTAACTGGTGACTTTGAGAAAACGCCGGCTTGTAGGTTTCCTTTTCCCAATTGGTATCATAAATTGGGTTATTATTAGCGTCAAAAAGCTTAGGGAAATTGGTATGGTTTAATGCAACCGGTGGTGCCCATACCCCTCCGGCCGGGTCAAATTTTTGACCGTTGGCGAATGATTCATTGTAAACTTTAACAAACTCGGCCGAATTTAAAGTGCGTAAATGGCGATACAATTCGCTTACGTTAAAGTTATCATCATAAGTAATAGTTGCAGCACCAGTACGGCCACGTTTGGTAGTGATCATAATTACACCATTGGCACCACGCGAACCATAAATAGCTGTGGACGAAGCATCTTTTAACACCTCGGCCGAGGCTATATCCAGCGGGTTGATAGAGTTTGGATCAACTCCTACCACGCCATCCACCACATATAATGGATCAACATTGGAGTTGATGGATCCGATACCCCTAATTCGTACTTTAGCGCCCGCGCCGGGGGCAGTGCTGTTAACACTAACTTCCACACCGGCTATTTTACCTTGCAGGGCCTGGGTTACGTTAGCCACGGGTTTATCATTTAACTGATCGCCTTTGATGCCGGTAACAGCGCCGGTAAGATCCGATTTTTTAACAGTTCCGTAGCCGATCACCACAACTTCGTTAAGGGCGCTGGACGTGCCAGCTAACTGCACGTTAACGACAGTTTTGCCAACGGTTGATATTTCCTGGCTGGCATAACCTGTATATGAAAATATCAATACAGGTTTGGCACTGGTTACCTGTATCGAGTAATTTCCGTTAAGATCCGTCTGGGTACCACCCTGGGTGCCCTTTATTTTGATACTTACACCAGGTAAAGCTGAATTATCCTTAGCATCGGTTACCTTGCCGCTGATCTTAACCTGCGCCATCGTGTGCAGCGACAGCAAGGTGAGCAGAATTGAGTAGATAAGATTTTTCTTCATAACATTGTTTAGTAGGTTGTTTTTAAACTGGTAATTATAGGAACACTTCTCCGCGAAGCATTCATGGCGGTTTATAACCGCCGCAAGGCCGGAAGTTGCCCTTCAGAAAGGGCAAAGAAGTCCGGATTGCCTTTATGGCATCATTTTTTTTCATGAATTTGGATTATAGTTTACTTTAGTTTATGTCAGCTTATTGGCTGGCAGGTTAACGGTTTTTAGCGGCCCATTGCCTTAGTGCCGTAATGGCATCATATAAAACACCTGCCTCACCCCTGAAATCGCCCGAACCTTTTGGTGCGCCGGATTGCACATCATACCATTCAAAAAAACCCTTGTTGGCAAGCATCCTGTCGAGCATCGGTGACAACTCCGCGTAAGCTTCCTGCGGGCGACCATAGATAATGAGCGGTGCTATCATTCGTCCGCCAAACCATGTCCAGTCGCCGCCGTTTTGATAATTATAAGGCTTCATGTTTGGATACTGCTTTTCAGGATAAGGAGGATACACTGTAATGCCGATAGTGGCATGCTTTTCTTTAGTCGCGGCTGCAAGCATTTGTTTGTTTATTTCCAAAACTTCGGCCGGAGTGTTAAACCCTGCTATGATAGCACATATGGATCCACCGGTGTATAAGATCTCTTTTTCATTAAAATCCGAAGAGAAAGGGCTGCCGTTAAGGTAGATATGCGGGATATATTTTTGAGCGGCAGCATCCCAAAGGTATTTACGAACATTGGCAGTGACCTTTGCGGCAATGATCTTCCAATCAGTTTGGGCTTTATAGCCTCGGGGTGCCATCGCAAGGAAATCTTGAACTGCCTTCACAAACATGGCGTTATCATAAATATCCAAAGCCCATTTGGTTTTATCATTAATGGCCACGCCCCAGCCGTTTTCGGATTGCACATCGCCCCAGTCAATAGTGGTGGCCCCGGTTATCAAACCATATTTTTCCGACCAGCGATCTTTATGCAGATAGGCCAGCGCCTCCTCCATTCGTTGCAAAATCGTTTTACCACCAATACACTCGTTTAAAATAGATTGGTCACCGGTAAAATCAATGTATTTTTTCACAGCCTGGATCAATGACGATTCCTGGTCGGTCTCTACCGTGTTTTTATGCGCTGCCCAACCCGGTAATAAGGATGAGTAGCGATATTTATAACCTACACTGGCTTTAGCGCTGTCAACCACACCATCCACAATATCCCCGCCCTGGCCCTGGATGCGGAAAAACATCAATAGTTTGGTTTTTACTTCTTCTTTGGGATGTACTTTTAATGAGCCATTGATGAAAGTGTTGAAGTCGCGGATCCACACCTCACTGTAGGATGTACCTGCAGAAAAACCGGATAACAGTTGTAAAGCTTTCGCCTGGACTGTATCAAGCCGGATATCGGCAAGAATTTTCTCTGCCAAAGCTTTGTTGGAGGACTGTTGTGCTCCGGCAATGGAAAAAATAAAGCAAGACAATGCCGTAGAAATGAGTAAACGTTTTTTCATGCAGGTAAATATGTAATTAGGTTACTGCCTTACCAGATAGAAATGGAGACAGATTGTTATAGTATGTACAAACATAGTGTCATAATATTATATTCCAAAGTTTTTCCAAAGTTTTTTTATTAACTATGATAAAAAATGAACAGAGGTCAGAAAATTACCTTAGTAAAGGAAGCTGCTACTGAACCCCAAAACCGTATTATAAAAAAATTCAACCTTTTTCTGCTCCGTAGATGTTCCTCCTCCAAAGGTGATACCACTACATGCCGCCCCCCGCCGTTTTCCTGATAAATTATTACCTTGCCACTTAATTCATTATGAAAATTTCCATCGATCATAAAAGCGCCGTACCCTTACATATCCAGGCAGAGAACCTACTGAGAGAGCTCATCCGCGAGCCTGAATATCAGGCCGGTAAATTATTACCTAACGAGGTTGACCTGGCTAAAAAGTTGGCTATATCGCGCACCACTTTACGCCAGGCTATTAACAAACTGGTTTATGAAGAGCTGCTGGTGAGAAAAAAACGGCTTGGAACCAAAGTGGCCCATACCAAAATGAGCTCCAAATCAATGAATTGGTTGAGCTTTACACAGGAGATGGAAGCCCGCAGCATCCCCATAAAAAATTACGAGCTTCATATCAGCTGGGTCTTTCCCGAAGATCATATCGCGAATTTTTTCGATATCAAAACAGATAAGAAAATTTTGAAAATGGAAAGGTTAAGGGGAAACGCCGAAGAGGCTTTTGTATATTTTATTTCGTATTTTCATCCAAGGATCGGGCTTACAGGCGAAGAAGATTTCAAGAAACCACTTTACGAAATGCTTGAAAGTGAGCATTCTGTAGTTGCAGACCTGTCAAAAGAAGAAATAAGCGCCAAGGCAGCCGATAAATTCATAGCAGGTAAACTGGAGATAGATCCGGGCAGTCCTGTTTTGATCAGGAAACGGTTTGTTTACGATCAGGGCGAACGGCCGATGGAGTATAACCTAGGCTATTATAAAGCCGAAAGCTTTGTTTATACGGTAGAAAGCAGGCGCAGTTCCTAAATTTATTTTTTTTTGACTTATTTGAAATATAAATGAAATAAAATATGTTTGCACATTACAACATATTAGTGCATGAATAAATCTATTTTATCGAACGCGGTTAATATCGAAACGATGAGGAACACCAAACAGTTTCTGCTTCCGGACTTGAAGAAAGCCGCGAAAAGGCAGGAGTATGACATTTACCCCACTTTCGACATTGCCGGGCCAATATATACCGGCTATAAAACCTTAGCCAATTGGATCATTGCATGCAACCATGATATTGTTATAGATGGCTATTCGGGCGTATATTGGGATGTACTTATCTGCAACCTGAACGATGAATTTGCCGCTTCAAACATCCAGGCTAATTGGATTAATGTAAATAAAGCATTAAAACCGGAAAGCATTATTCATGAAATAACCGCTAATTACGATGGTGGCGATGACCCGTTATTTGGTAAGCTATACGATGGAGAGCTGAGCGATTTTTTTTATGTCGAGAAGCTCAAAAGTCTTAAACCCGAACCAAACAAATTAAACATATTGTATGGTGCGGGTGCCGCTCTTGCCGGATGGAAATGTACATTGCTATATATCGATGTTCCTAAAAATGAGATCCAGTTCCGGTCAAGGGCCAACACAATCTGCAACCTTGGCGAAAAGCTGCCTTCCGATCCCAAAAATCAATACAAACGTTTTTATTTTATAGATTGGCCGGTACTCAATAAACATAAAAAACAGCTTTTGCCTGCCATAGATGTAATCATCGATGAGCAAAGGATCAATGAAATATCGTGGGCAACTGGCGATACATTAAGAAACGGACTTAAAACCATGTCCGGCCACATGTTTAGGGCCAGGCCATGGTTTGAGCCCGGGGTTTGGGGAGGCCAATGGATTAAAAACAACATCAATGGGCTGAACAAAGATGTTGTAAACTATGCCTGGTCATTTGAACTTATCGCCCCGGAGAACGGCATCCTGCTGCAAAGCGGCAACAATATATTAGAGGTATCGTTGGATACCTTGCTGTTACTGGATAACGAAGCCATTTTAGGCAAAGCGGCAGCCAGGTTTGGCGATGCCTTTCCTATCCGGTTTGATTTTTTGGATACTTTTGACGGTGGCAACCTTTCATTGCAATGCCACCCTTCTGTTGAATACATTAAAAATAACTTCGGCGAAGATTTTACACAGGATGAAACTTATTATATCCTCGATGCAGAACCAGGCGCCGAAGTTTACCTTGGTTTCCAGGAAAATATCAATAAACAACAATTCAGGAGCGTTTTAGAGAACAGCTTTGAGCAAAACGAACCGGTAGAGATCAAAGACTACGTACAAACCTTCCCGGCAACCAGGCACGACTTGTTCCTGATCCCGAATGGTACGGTACATTGCTCGGGCAAAAATAATATGGTACTGGAGATCAGCGCCACGCCGTACATTTTTACCTTTAAAATGTACGACTGGCTCCGCCCCGACTTAAGCGGAAATCCACGAACGCTGAATATCGACCGGGCCTTTGAAAACCTCAATTTCGAAAGGAAAGGTGATGTAGTGACGGAAACCCTCATCTCCAAACAAACCACCTTAAAAAAAGGCCATGACTGGGAGATCATTAACCTATCAACTCATCCTGAGCACTTTTACGCTATTGAGCGCTTTGAGTTTGATACCGAGATAACTGAAGATACCAATAACCAATGCCATGTATTGAGCCTGGTTGAGGGCGAAAGTATTGCAGTGATCACTAACGATCGTGAACAGGTTATTCATTATGCCGAAACCTTTATTATTCCGGCCGCGGTTAAAAGCTATACACTTAAAAATACAGGCAAAACAAGGGTTAAGGTTGTCAAAGCTTTTGTTAAAGACGAATGTTGTTAAAATCTCTGCTTAAATCAAACTCAAAACGCATCCTCTTAAAACCTTCTAAGTTATGAATAAGATTTTTTCCATCCTGTCGGCATTCATTTTCATATGCACATCAGCAATGGCGCAAACAGGTGGTAAGCATTTTAATGGAATCACCCTGCAACCAACAATAGCCTATATCAATTACCAGGGCGAGCCCCGCAGAATGGTCCGGCTGTTATTTCATGAGGGTAAAAACTGCGCAGCCACAGAGGCCACCGTTTCCTTCAATGGCATAACCGATCATGTTATAATACCGGCCAGTAAAGAGGGCACTGATGTATTTGAGCTTCCGCTTCCCGGCTCGCCAATAACTTCGGCAGCACAGGTTACGGTTATCTTAAATTCCGGCGGGCAAACCTATATGGCCCGCTGCATTGTTGAACCGGCCCGTAACAACTGGACCATGTATATCCTCCCTCACTCGCATGTAGATATCGGTTACACCAACACACAGGCAAAGGTTTTGAAGCTGCACATGGATAATATTGATGAGGCTATTGATCTGGCTAAAAAAACGGCCAATTACCCAGTGGAAGCCCGCTATAAATGGACAACAGAAGCCATTTGGGTAGTTGATAATTACCTGAAAGCGGCAGATGAAGCTAAAAAAGAGCGCTTTTGGGACGCGGTGAAAAAAGGATGGATTAATTTGGATGGTGCTTACGGTAATATCAACACCAGCATGACAGACTCCTACCAGTTGATGCAAATGTTCGCCAAATCGCAAAAACTGGCTAAGGCGAATGGGGTTGAGATCCATACCATGTTCCAGGGCGATGTGCCGGGCGCCAGTTGGGGCCTTGCTGCGCAAAGCGAACAAACCGGGATCAAATATTTTTTATCAGGCCCAAACGCATCCGACAGGATAGGCAACCTTGCCAAATGGCAGGATAAACCATTTTATTGGATTTCGCCATCGGGTAAACAAAAACTACTGTTCTGGCAATGCCAGCCTTACTCGATAGGCTATGCGTTAAAAGGAACCAGGATCCCTAATTTTTTTACTATAGAAGATCCTAAACCTTTTTACACTGGCCACCCATCGGATAATTTTCTAAACCCGCACCTTTTCCAATATCTCGGCGGCCTGGAACAAAATAACTTCCCGTATAACATGTCGTTGTTAACCTGGGCAATGAGCGATAACGCCCCTATCGATCCTGAACTTCCCGATGCTGTTAAAAGCTGGAACGAACATTTTGCCTCGCCAAAACTGGTGATCACCTCGGTAAAACAGTTTTTCCATGATTTTGAGAAACAATATCAAGACAAAATCCCGTCGTTCACCGGCGATTATACTGAGTACTGGACGGACGGCGTGTCGTCAGCGGCGAAAGAAACGGCCATCAGCCGCCAAACATCTGATAAGCTAAAACAGGCATCGGCCCTTTGGGCCATCCGTAATAAACGGGCCTACCCTGCTGATGATTTTGACGACACCTGGAAAAACCTGCTGCTTTACAATGAACATACCTGGGGCGCATATAACAGCGTTGACGACCCCGAAGATGCAAAAGTTAAAAGCGAGTGGACTATTAAAAAAGGCTATGCACTAAGCGCCCAAAAACAAACCGATTCGCTAAGCAATTTGATATTGGCTATAAAAACAGCAGCAGCAAATAAGGTAGACGTTTACAACACACTGTCATGGCCGCGTACCGATGTTGTTTATGTACCGGCCGGTTTAAGCAAAGCGGGCGACCTGGTTAAGGATGCAACAGGCAATGCAATCCCATCGCAACGCTTAAGCTCGGGCGAGCTGGCTTTTGTCGCCATCGGGGTACCGGCGTTTGGTAAAAAAACTTACACCATTAACCGTGGTAAAGCTTTTGCAAAGGGCAAAGCTGTCATTTCGTTAAACGGATTGGCTAACGGCATCTACACTGTCACAATTGACAGTAAAACCGGCGATATAAGCAAACTTGTAAAGATCGAGGGTGGCAAAAAACAGGTATTGGTGGATAGCACCGGTTTTAACAAATACATTTATATGCCCGGCGATTCGCTGCAGCGCCAGCAAACAAGTACCGACGCCATCATTAGCATTAAAGAATATGGGCCATTGGTGGTGAGCCTTTTGGTTACCTCAAAAGCGCCCGGAGCCTATGGCTTAACCCGCGAAATCAGGCTGGTTAACGGGCTTGATAAAATTGAGCTGATCAATACGATTGATAAGGAAAGTATTCGCTCTAAAGAGAGCGTTCACTTCGCGTTTCCGTTTAGTGTTCCAGGTGCGCAGGTACGTTATAGTATTCCATGGGGAAGTGCTGCTGCCGAAGCCGACCAACTCCCTAACGCCAATAAAAATTGGTTTACCATGCAGCGCTGGGTTGATGTTTCAAACGCGGCGTTCGGTATTACCTGGTCAAGTCCGGATGCGCCTTTGTTTGAGATAGGCAAGATCACAACTGCCGATTTACTTGGTGGTTTGTATCACGCGCCGCAGTGGCTAACATTCACGGCGCAGTCGCCAAAGATTTATTCGTGGGTAATGAACAACTTATGGCATACCAATTTCCGCGCCGAGCAGGAAAAAGGGCCGGCCACCTTCCGTTATATCTTCCGTTCACACGCCTTAGGATACGATAGTTTTGATGCCAACCGGTTTGGCCTTAATAATCATCAACCTTTAGTAGTTTCCGCTTCGGATAATCAGGATGACGAACTGTTTTTTAATATCGGTGGTAAGCAGATCTATGTAGAATCCTTAAAACCCGCCGATGATGGCAATGGCGTTATTGCGCAGATAGTGAGCACCGGTGATAGCGAAGTGAACATCACTCCAAAAGCAAAAGCGACGATAAAGATCTGGAAAAGCAATCTGGCCGAAGAAAAGGTGGCCGCGCTTGATAACAATTTTAAGATTCCGGCAAAAGGAATAATCACTGTACGCATCGAAAAATAAAATCGCTATGAAACAAAAACTATCGCCGGAAACCAAAACCTCCGCCCTGTTTTTAACCACTGTAACCCTTATAGCCACATTAGGAGGCCTGCTTTTTGGTTTTGATATGGCCGTTATTTCGGGTGTGCTCCCGTTTGTGAAAAGCCAGTTCGCACTATCGGCCGCTACCGAAGGCTGGTTCGTATCATCTGCACTCATCGGGTGTATTATCGGTGTAGCTTTTTCGGGGGACTTAAGCGACCGGGTAGGCCGTAAAAAAATGCTGATGTTATCGGCGGTGCTTTTCTTGCTTTCTGCCCTGGGTTCGGCCTTGTCATCGGGCTTTACCTTGCTTATCTTAGCCCGGATGTTGGGCGGTATGGGTGTTGGCGTAGCATCAATTGTGGCACCGCTATACATATCAGAAATTGCCCCGGCACGGATACGCGGCCGCCTGGTAACTTTTTATCAACTGGCTATCACCGCGGGCATTCTTGTAGCCTACCTTACCAATGCCGGCTTACTTAATTTTTCATTACACCATAAGAGCAGTTACTTAGGTACAATTATCGATCTGGTGATGGTTAAAGAAGTTTGGCGCAGCATGCTTGGCCTGGGCGCCATCCCTGCCCTGCTGTTTTTTGTTGGTCTGTGCTTTGTACCCGAAAGCCCACGCTGGCTTATTCAAAACGGAAAAACCGACGATGGCATTGCCGTCCTCTCAAAAGTAACCGACTATGCAACGGCTCTAAAAGACGTAACACTGATAAAGAACACCCAAAGCCGTGACATAGGCACCTACCGCGAGATATTTGCACCAGCTATGCGTAAACCATTGCTAATTGGCTTGCTGCTTCCGCTGTTCTCTCAGTTCAGTGGTATTAACGCCGTTATTTATTATGGCCCCAGAATATTGAGCGATGCAGGCATCAATATCAGCAACGCCCTGCTTAGCCAAATCATATTTGGCATTGCTAACTTTGCTTTTACGCTAATAGCTATTTGGAAAGTTGATAAAATGGGGCGCAGACCGCTATATATAGCCGGCGCTTTAGGCGCCACGATTTGCCTTCTTTTTACCGGGGCTTGCTTTTATACAGGTGCTACAACCGGCCTTGCATTAGTTGTTAGCATCATCCTATTTTTAGCTTGTTTCGCGTTCTCGATAGGCCCGTTGAAATTCGTTATCGCATCCGAAATTTATCCAACAAGGATCCGAGGTCGGGCTTTAGGCTTAAGCATCATGACCATGTGGGTGGCAGATACAATTGTAGGGCAGCTAACCCCTATGTTTTTAAATTCAATCGGGCCGGCGGTCACCTTCTGGTTCTTTGCTGCGTGTTGCTTTTTTTCTTTACTGATTGTTTATAAAATGGTTCCCGAAACCAAAGGAAAATCGTTGGAGGAGGTTCAGGAAATCTGGGCTGGGCACTAACCTGAATTTGCATTCAGAAAGGTCACTTCAGAGTGCTGCTTAACCTTCCGCCTGAGGTTCACTCCCGGCAACAGGTTGGCAATTTTCTGAGTATCGCGGGCCGCCCCAATCGTATTATTTAGGGCATTAACGTTCTTTATAACGTAAAAGGTATATTTTTAATCACTTAGTTTTTAGCTGAAGCAAATGCACCGCCTGTATGCCCGCCGCAGGACTTCCGGTCGGATAAATCGAGCTTTGTGAGGCCCCGGTAATAGCAGTACTTATCACCCAAAGCCTGATGGCATTAGCAGCGGTATTTACCGAATAACTTTGTGTAATAGTATGTCCTCCACCGATCTTCCAAGACGGGATACGATGCCGTCTTCCACTGGCAACGCTTCCATTGTACCCTTTGGAGCGATCTTCCGCCCGTCCGCATAGTTGATGCTGACCTGGCTTTAGCTTTATATGTACTGGCTATTTTCAGTTTGGCACCACCAATCAAAGCCTTTAATCCCTGGTACAGTGTAACTCAACGCGATCATTACTATAAGAAGTGCAGTTCATTTAACCGCTGGCCTTACATTGCCCAGTTGCCCGGTATGCGAATTGAATGGCGAAACCGGTGGCAATTGAAGACTATAAGTGCTACAAAACGCTTTCTCATTAGATGATTGCCTCCCTGGAGCAATATGCTGTGGTTTATCCACTAAGTGCTTTTTTCAACTAAAAATTTCCCTTTTGTCCCCTCTTTTTTGCTGGTTAGCCCCTTTTGTTTTCTGTGTTTTTCAAAGACTTTGCATCTCTCGAATGGTCATTAAGAGATGACTATTCGTGCAACCAATTATACTGTTAATTAAACCCATGATGAAAAAAAACCGAACGCAGCGCATGCTCCGAGGAAAGAGGAGCCGCATGCATCTTAACTGAAAACGATCTCGAGAAATGTCGGGATAAATACTGTCCGGGCAATTGTCCTTTATTGTTAACCCTGAAAGGGTCATTTAAATTATGCCCTTCGGTTGTTGGTGCCTTACATACCACCAGCGTTTACATAACTGTCTTTTGCCAATACCCAAAAATCTAAATTATTAATACCCAATTATGAAACGAAAATTACTTATTTCAAATTATTTGTATTCCAGGGGTTTTCGCACCACACTTAAAACTTTGGCATTATTTATATTGCCAATCGGTGCTAACGCGTCAATTCCACATTTAATTCACAAAAGCAGCCTGATAATCGATCAAATAGTTCCTGATAAAGCTGCGATTACTGTAAAAGGATCCGTCATAGACGCCTCCAACGGCCAGCCCCTGGTAGGTGTTTCTATCAGTGTCAAGGGAACTAACAAAGGTACGCTAAGTGATATAAAGGGAAACTTTCAACTTAACAATGTGCCGGAAAATGCCGTGCTTGTTGTAACCTACATCTCTTACGAAAAAGTTGAAATAGCCGTAGGCGGAAAGACTGATATCGCCATAAAGCTTCAGCCATCGATGAAAACGCTCAACGATGTTGTAGTAGTAGGTTACGGAACGCAGAAGAAAGAAAACCTTACTGGCTCTGTAGGTATTGTAAATACGCAGGATCTGGAAAGCAGGCCTTTGACAAATACAGGCCAGGCACTACAAGGTACAGTTTCAGGTGTTTATGCGCTGCAAAGTTCAGGTAAACCCGGAGATGACAATACTGTCATCGACATCCGCGGCGTCGGAACTTTTGGAGATAATTCTCCTTTAGTGTTAGTTGACGGCTTTCCCGGGGCTATAGGCGACGTGAACCCTAATGATGTTCAATCAATTTCGGTGCTTAAAGACGCGGCATCATCGGCTATTTACGGTAACCGGGCTGCAAACGGCGTTGTTTTAATTACTACTAAACGAGGATCTGCAGGCAAAGTCCGTGTTAATTACAGCGGATATGCAGGTATTCAGAGCCCGACAAGGCTACCTAAAGTACTAAACTCGGTTCAATATACTACACTGCATAATGAGGCGGATATAAATAGTGGAGCGCCTCCTACATATCCCGACTCGATAATCCAAAAGTACGCGGCTCACAATAACCCCATGTATCCGGATATCAATTATTTTGATGTATACTATGGTAATGCTTACATGCAAAACCACCGGGTAAGTGCAACAGGAGGAAGTGATAACGTTAATTATTCTTTTATGCTTGGTCATTTGGATCAGGATGGGATTCTGGTTGCTACCAATTACAAGAAAACGGACTTCCGTCTTAACCTTGACAGCTATCATTTAAAAGATAAAAAGCTCCGTGTTTCGGGCAACATATCCGGCAACGTAGGGATAAAAAATGAACCAACCGATCTTTGGAACGCTGAATGGTACGCAACCTTAGCGCCAATACATCCGCTTAAAGATGCCAACGGCAACTGGGTTTCTGTTAATGGCGAACGCAACTATTACGGTGAAATTAAAGAGGGCAGTACAAACCTTACAAAACGCTATAATTTCAGCGGTCAGGCCGAAGCGGAGTATAAAATTCTGCCCGGTTTAAGTGCGCAGCTTACCTACGGTTATAACGTTATCTCTACTAACGGCAATGCCTTTCATGCCAATGTAACCTTACAAAACCAAAACGGAACAGTTACGCAGTTACCTTCTGATTTGACTACATCAAGCGAGATTGATGGCCACTCATTACTTACCGGTTTACTAAAATACAACAAGACCATTAACCGTCATTCATTCAATTTATTAGGTGGCTATAGCGAAGAGGAGTTTACTTACGATTGGCAAAGCGGCTATCGTGCACATTTTGTAAATAATTCTCAGCGGATATTGAATCTTGGCGATGCAGCTACGCAAACAAATAATGCCGGCAGCTATGCTCTTGGCCTTCGCTCATACTTTGGCCGTTTCAATTATGCTTTTGATGAAAAATATTTATTTGAAGCCAATATCAGGAGGGACGGCTCTTCCAGATTTGCACAAGGAAAACAGTGGGGTACATTTCCTTCATTCTCAGCTGGATGGGTGATATCGAAGGAAAGTTTTATGAAAAACCTGAGTTGGCTTGATTTTGCGAAAGTTCGTGCTTCCTGGGGCCGTTTAGGCAATCAAAATATCAGCAATTATTATAATGGCAGCGATATTCTGAATTCGGGCCAGAACTATTCGTTTGGCGGAACCCTTTACTCGGGTGTTGCCATTACCGCAATGACTAACAAAGATTTGACATGGGAAACAGCTCAGCAGCTTGATTTCGGCCTCGACATCTCTTTGCACAATAATATTGAAATTACAGCGGATTATTTTGACAAAAGGACTAAAAACCTGCTGTTGACCCAACCGATTCCACTAACAATTGCTCAATCGGCTCCAACGGCCAATGCAGGTGAAGTGCAAAACAAGGGCTTCGAACTCGGGATTTCGTATAAAAAGGCATTTGATAATGGTATTAAATTAAGGACTTCTTTAAATGTGTCGCACATTGTCAACAAGATCCTCGCTATGAATGTACCTCAGCAGTTTACATCACCAAAAGCTATTGTTGTTGGCTCTGCTATCAATTCATTCTACGGCTATCAGATGACGGGTATTTACCAGATCGCCGACTTTACATGGCAAAACAATAGTGATGCGTCTATACCTTATGCAAGCCGTACTTATACGCTTAAGCCAGGTGTTGTTAAAGTAAGTGATTATAACGCACAACCTGGCGATATTAAATATGCCGATCTTAATGGAGATGGTATAGTTGATCAAAATCATGACCGTAAAGTTATCGGGAAGCAGTTTCCAGGTGTAACGTATGCATTCAATTTCAATGTGGCCTGGAAAGGCTTTGACCTTGGCGCGTTTTTACAAGGCGTACAAGGTATGCAAGGTTATACCTACTATGAAATTGCTTCGCCGTTCAGCGGCTTTGCAAACCTTGGCACCTGGTGGTTAAACAGGTGGACACCGCAAAATCCTTCTAATACTTATCCGCGCATCACGTTAGATGGCGTAAAAAATAATATCCACTCTTCTTTTTATGTTGAGAATGCATCTTATCTGAGGATCAAAAATATTGAATTAGGGTACACCTTAAGTCCGGCTGCCATTAAGAAGATCGGTTTAAGCTCATTGAGGATCTATGCGAACGTGCAAAACGCCTTCACATTCACCAAATTCAAAGGCTTTGATCCCGAACAAACTACAGATCAAACAAGGGCCGAAGCGTATCCGCAGGTCCGTGTGATGACAGCGGGTGTAAATGTTAATTTCTAAATGATAAAATCATGAAATATATATATAAAGTCTTAACTGTATTAGCTGTTATTAATCTTGCAAGCTGCAAGAAAGGTCTGTTGGACAAGACTCCAAATGACCGCTTATCACCATCAACATTCTACCAAAATGAAACCCAGGTAAAAATGGCCTTGGTGGGTATTTACAATGCGTTACAGCCCAATGCCACGCCGGCACAATTTTTCCAGTTTGATTTTGAATCGGATAACGCCTATTGCCAGGACGCGTGGCAGGGCTCGAAGGAAGTGGGGGAATGGCAAACAACATCCAACAGTTGGGCCCCATACGCTAAGTGGACGCAGGACTATACTATTATCTCCAGAGCCAATGAGTTCCTAAAGGATGTTGCCGCTGCAAGCATTGATGCTACAGTAAAAAGCCAAATGACAGGAGAGGCTAAGTTTTTACGTGGTTACGCCTATGCTGATTTGATTGCTTATTTCGGCGATGTACCTTTAATTACCCAAGTTCAGTCACTTTCGGACGCATATGTTTCAAGAACGGCCAAAGCCACTGTGCTTACCCAGGTTGTAACTGACCTTACAGATGCCGCAGCAGCATTGCCAGCCTCTTACTCAGGTACCGACGTGGGCCGTGCAACAAAGGGTGCCGCCCTGGCCTACAAAGCAAAAGTGCTTTTGTATAATGGAAAATGGGCCGATGCCGCGCAGGCAGCGCAGGATGTGATTGATCTTAAAGCCTATAGTTTATATCCAAATTATGGTTTATTATTTGATGAAGCGCATGAAAACAACAGCGAGGTAATTTTTGATATCCAATATATTCCAACCACCCAACCACAACCATGGCCGTCATCTGCCCTATCTTTGAGCGTTTGGCCAACACCAAATGTTACCACCGATTTGATCGATTCATATTACATGACCAATGGATTGCCAATTACCAATTCGGCTTCTGGGTACAATTCGCAAAACCCTTATGTTAATCGCGACCCAAGACTGGCCGCTTCAGTGGTGCTGCCCGGCTCTCAGTGGGGTTCAACTACTTACATCCCCGCCACTGATGTAGTGCCGTCAGGGGCCCGTCCGCGTAAATACGCAGCAATTGGTATTGCCGACCCGAATAATTGCTCTTTAAATACAATCCTGATGCGTTATGCAGATGTATTACTGATCCGTGCAGAAGCCTTGATTGAATCCGGAAGTACTGCACCCGAAATTTATACACTCATTGACCAGGTACGGGCAAGGGTAAATATGCCAACGGTAGAAAGTGTGGAAGGAGCCGGTTTAAGCCAGGCACAATTACGTGCCGTTTTGCGCCACGAGCGTAGGGTAGAGTTTTTTATGGAAGGCACCCGGTATGCAGATATGTTACGATGGAAAGATCAATCCCTTGTTCATGACGTGTATGGTTACGACAAATCGTTGCTAAAAAACCCGGCAAGCCCATCTACCTGGAAATTTAGCCAGGTTAAGTTAGAGACCAGGACATTTGACGCTGGCAAAGGGTGGCTTTGGCCTATTCCTCAGGCTGATATTGATATTAATAAAAAATTGTTGCCTAACAATCCGGGATATTAGGGCTCCCGGACATTACGTCAATAAATGATGTGATTGCCCCCCTCTTTAATTATACAACCCTCGATAGGACTGCCGATTGCGGCGAGCTATCGAGGGTTTTCGCATTATAAATGCATTTATAACGCATCTATCTTGTATCTTATTGAAAATTTTACGCCCTGTTAGTGAAAGATCGGAGAGTGTATGGCTGGTTAAAAGGGAATGTCTTTCGAATGTGATGCCGATCTATGTAAAACCTTCTCAAACAAAATTTAAACGCCCTTTGAGATATGATGGATATACTTTTCATTTATTTTAAGAAACGGCTTTTAAAGCCCGACGAATTTAGAATCTCTATAATTATGAATTGATTGAAAACTAAAAAAGGCCGTCCTTTTGAGACAGCCTTCAACAATGTGTTTTTAAACTAAAGCCGGGTGCTTACCCTGGCAATTAAATATGTTCTATTGAGCAATAAGTTTCCATTGCTGGTTATAACTTGAACCCTGTGGCCACTGCTGTACAGCTGATCCATTG
This sequence comes from Mucilaginibacter rubeus, assembly GCF_014643835.1. GTDB lineage: Bacteria > Bacteroidota > Bacteroidia > Sphingobacteriales > Sphingobacteriaceae > Mucilaginibacter > Mucilaginibacter rubeus. The sequence continues at coordinate 56,715 of NZ_BMKD01000006.1, forward strand.
GCAGTTAAACCTCCGGTATCAAGGCATTTGCCTGTGGTTAGATTAATTACCCTATAATAGCCATCTCCGGTTGAAACAAGCGACCAACGTTGGTTTGTACTCGTGCCTACTACATACTGTAAAACATTTGACCCATCTGCGGTATTTGTACCCACATCAAGACATTCTTTTCCGGTAACACAACTTAAAGTATAATAACCGGCAGTGTAGCTTATATTCCATTTCTGGTTATTGCTTGTTCCTGATGCCCATTGAGCCACAGCTGCGCCATCGGTTGTACTGCCCAGGTTATCAAGCATAAGGCCCGATGCCCGGTTTTGAAGTTGATATCGCCCGTCAGCAACCGGCCCTATCCATACGGGTGCAGCGGTAAGCTTCCATGACCACCTGAACATATTTGCGGTACCCGGGCTAACCTCGGTAAGGTTATTGTTTGCAGTATACCACCGATAAGTATCAATATCATTAACGCCCGACCATGCTATTGTCCCCATTGAATTATCCTTGGCGTAGGCAAGCGATCCGGTGAGGAAGGCCTGGTCAACATATACGCCGGTATCCCATTGCCACCAAAAGCTCATGTTCCTGAAAGTTTCGATACCAACCTCGGTAACTATGGTACGTGACGCGTATGAACCTGTACGGGCCGACATGATATTATAGTAGCTTGACCAAACATTGTACGAGCCCCAGAACCACCAGTAGCAATGCAGTCCAAGATACTGGTTGGCTAACCTTGAATCGGCACCAACCGCAGTTACGTCGGCGGCATACCCTGTACCATCAAGGATACATTTTCCATCGGCCGGGCTATAAGTGGTTAAGAAACCAGCATATAAGTTGTTCAGGTCGGTACTTGAATAATCAACCGGCTCGTTGATAGGTTCATATAATACCGATGTATTGTTTTTATATACATTATTTACTGTTGTCCACATGGTATGCCATTGTGCAGTATCAGGTACATGATGTACCCCAACCGGCCAGTAACAAAGTATTACTTTACAGCCGTTTGCCACAACCGCGTTAATTGCAGCCTGGTAAACCGGCCAATAAGTTGAGCTTGAGGCAGTCCAGGGGTTTATCGGCATCCTGATGGTGGTGCCGCCGCTTGTTTTAACGGCACTGGATATATTAGTGGCCAAAGTAGCAGCCTGCGTAGCGGTAAGCGATGTAGTCATACCACTGGGCAATACAACCCTCCCATCTCCCTCGTTTCCGTTAGGGTCGGCCCAGTTTATACCCCTGAAACCGTTTGTATTGGTGGTTGAAAGGGCAAATGATTGTTTTCCAAATTTTTGGCCTGATAGGTCAGCGCCTTTTTGAATAGGGTTTTTAGAACAGCCCATGGCCAGGGCTAACAGGCAGTATAGTGCCCCGGTAGTTAAGTTTTTTCTCATAATTTTATATCAGGTGTTAAATAAGTAGCTCTTTTGATCAATCGGTTTTAATTTTTAATTATGGCGGGGCCCTTCCCAGCGTTAATATGAAGTGAATTATATCGGTTACCAGTAACCTGACCGAATGCATGTTCGGGCACAAATCAAATATTATCATGGCAGATGTTTTGAACAATAGATTTTCTGCCGATAATTAACTGTCAATCACTGCGGCATGTAACCGTCAGTAATTTAATTAGCCATTAAAAATGGCTATACGTAATATCGGAGGATGAAAATCCGTGTTTATATGGTTGTCCTAAATTTCTTTTAAAAAGTAGGAATTGAAAAGGGGGTAAAGCCTCAATATTGGGGGGATAAAGTGGCATTTTATCAGGGTTTACTACAATAGCCCGGCTTTTAATTTGCTTTTTCGCCAATTCAACGAATGCCCTTTGCTCTTAATTATTGTTATAAATACAATTAATAATTATTTACATTTGGATGCCTTATAAACTTAGTGTTTCAGCATTATATGACAGGTTCTGCCAAAAGTTAAGCGAACTGACGAATCATTTTTCAATGAGTATTAAATGAGTTTTTGATGGTTACTGGCCCTGAGAGGAAAATTCATCAAATGAACATTTAATACCTGGATATTAGAAAATTATTTGCAGGCACATGCAGAACAGCCAACAAACTCTGTTTTTATATTGCTAAATTGTTGAAGGTTACAAGTGTATCAAGTACAATATTAAACGCATTAGCCTGCCTAAGCCAAGGCGGCGATAACTGGTTTATAGTGTAAAAAATGTTAGCGATGATACGGAGTGTTGTATTTGCCTAATTAAAAGTGATAACGGATCTATGCATAAAGTTGTCTTGTTTTTTCTGATTAATCTTCTGTTTGTCAGTGTTGTGAACGCGCAGGCTCCGGTAACTTTTCCAACTAACGATGCAAGGAATTTTGCATTAAAATCATATACCACTCATGATGGCCTGCCTTCTGAAAATGTAACAGTGGCACTTAAAGACAGCCGGGGGTATATGTGGATAGGGACGGATAACGGGCTTTGTAAGTTTGACGGCTACACTTTTGAAAGTTTAGTGAATATTCCCGGAAATACCGCGAGTATAAGTTCAAATTTTATCAGTGCGCTGGCCGAAGACAAGAACGGAAAGATATGGGTTGGCACCATGGACGGCTTAAACATTTTAGATCCCAATACCGAGAAGTTTGAACGATTTTATCATAGCGATAAGATCAAAGAGTCGGTAAGTAATAATAAGATTTTTTCGATCTGCTGCGACAAAGAAGGAACAATATGGATAGGTACGGATGATGGTTTTAATCAATACGTGTCAAATAAGCGATCTTTTGTTAGTTATAAACCCAATCAGAATGATCGATTTTCAATAAAAGGCAAGTCGGTAAATGCAATTGTTGAGGATGATAAAAAAAACTTGTGGCTGGGAAACTGGAATGGTGGATTAAATAAATTCGATAAGGTAAGTAAACATTTCAGCAATTATCCGCAGACTGAATCTCAGCTTAAAAAAAGCCCCAATGATATTTGGAGCCTTTTTTACGATCAAAAAAACGGTTGCATTTGGGTAGGTACTTATTGGAGCGGCCTTTTTTGTTTTAATCCTAAAAACCAGCAATATACCCGGTTTTCGAGTCACGATAATATCAACGTAGGAGCTTTTAGCATTGATAAGGCTAATGACTCCACTTTAGTTGTTGGAAGTAACGGCGGGTTCTATTTTATAAATAAGGGTAATGGTCAATGGCGAAAGATTGGCGATATTAATAGTACTGCGGATGGATATGTTTATAATGATGGGGCCGGTATTATGTGGCTTTGTGGCAAAGACGCCTTAACAAAAGTTGATTTTACACAATATAAATTCCGTTTCATCCCCTTATCAATCGCGCCCCGCGAAGCAAAAAGTATGTTATTGCAAGGCAATATGTTGTGGCTGGCTACCAACGAAGGGCTATATAAGTTTGATTTACCGAAAAAGACAACAAAGTTATTTCAACATACCAATGATCCCTCAAGTATCAGCAGTAACCAGGTTGGTAAAATATATTTGGATAATGAGGGGGTGCTATGGGCAGCAACCGAAAATGGGTTTGATAAATTTGACAGCAGCAATAATAGGTTTATCCATCATTTTCACCATTCGGCCCTGAGTAATTTTTTTAATGAAGATGTTTTCAGGGATATTCTTGAAGTAAGGCCTCTCGAATATTGGCTCGCCACAGATGCCGGTTTAAAGATTTACCATGAAGAAACACAGCAATTTAAACATTATTATAATGACGACAGGAACCCCAATTCAATTGCCAGTAACCATATTTATAATCTTTTAAAAGATAGCAAAGGCAATGTATGGATCGGAACAAGCGGAAACGGTGTTGATCGTTTTGATCCTAAAACCGGGATTTTTCACCACTATACTTATAATGATAAAATTGCAGGCAGCCTCAGTAATAATATTGTGCATTGCATATTTGAGGATAGCAAAAAGAACATCTGGATCTGCACAGCCGACGGATTAAACAAATATGCTCCGGAAACCGATTCTTTTATTGTTTATTCACGTAAAAACAGATTTGCAAGCAACGTTTTCAACAGTGTAGTTGAAGATGAGGTGGGAAATCTTTGGATCAATTCTGCCACGGGGGTATCAAAGTTTACACCCCAAACATTAGCCATAACTAACTTTGATGAGGGCGACGGCGTATTTTCGCATTCGCTTATTTACAAATCTGCAGATGGGCAAATTTATTTAGCGGGAAATTCAGGTGTCGTGGTATTCGATCCGTCAAAAATTAAATTGAACGATAAAATCCCACCGGTTTACTTTACCGATTTTCAGGTGTTTAATAAATCTGTAAAACCGGGTGCTGATTCACCGTTGAAAAGACCTGTTGGTACAGCAGATACTGCCTTTCTTAATTATGATCAAAATGTATTTTCAATTGAATTTGTTTCGCTGAATTATACTCATCCGGAAAAAAATAGTTATCGGTATAAACTGGAAGGCTTTGACGAAAAATGGAATTTTAACGGTAACCAGCGAAGGGCTACTTACACCAATCTTAATCCCGGAACTTATAAATTTAAAGTTATAGCAAGTAATAATGATGGTATCTGGAACAAGACACCCAAATCCCTAATCATCATTATTTCGCCGCCATGGTACCGTACCTGGTGGGCATATACAATTTATGCCATAATCATTGGCGGGGTAGTTTATCTGTATCTTTTATACCGGGACCGTCAGGCTAAATTAAAATATGAAATCCAGATAGCGCATTATGAAAGCGAAAAGGAAAAGGAGCTCAGCGAGCGAAAGCTCGCCTTCTTTACCAATATTTCGCATGAGTTCAGAACACCATTAACATTGATCATTAATCCTATTAAGGAACTTTTATATAATGAAAAGAAGACGGTAGATACCTCCAATTTAACCATCGTTTACAGGAACGCACGCCGGTTATTAGGTTTAGTAGATCAGTTGCTGCTTTTCAAAAAGGCCGAATCGGAATCTGATCAATTGAGGATAAGTAATGTTAATATAATCGATTTATGCAGGGAGGTTTATTTATGCTTTGTACATGAAGCAAAAAGAAAACACATTCAACTTGAATTCATATCACCAACCGATTGTTTGAATGTTTATATCGACCGGGAAAAAACAGAGATCGTGCTGTTTAATTTGCTCTCAAACGCGATGAAGTTCACTCCAAAACTCGGTATAATTCGCGTTTGTGCAGAGGAATTTGAACAGACAGTTTCAATAATCGTTGAGGATACCGGCTGCGGAATCCCACCTGAAGTTGGCGAAAGACTTTTTAGCCGGTTTTACCAGGTGTCTGATTTGGCCAGTACCTCAAACGGAGGGTTTGGCCTTGGGCTTTATCTTGTTAAAAATTTTGTAGAGCGCCAGGCCGGAACTGTTGAATATCACAGCGATGCAGGAAAAGGGACAGCTTTTACAATCACTTTAAAAAAAGGGAAAGCGCATTTAAAAGATCAGATCATCTCAGAACAGCCAACAGCTACTTCTGAGTTTTTAAAAGAGTTGATAGATTCTGAAACTACAGCCCATGATATAGTGCCCGCAGCAGAGCCGGGAGAGGAAGTAACAGCGTCTGACCTCAAAACACTGTTAATCATCGATGACCACGAGGATATGAGAGAGTATCTCCGTCAGATATTTAAAATTGAATATAATGTTCTTGTAGCGCCAAATGGTGAGGATGGAATCAAGATTATTAATGAGCAGTGGCCGGATATAGTCATATGCGATGTGATGATGCAGGGCATGACCGGGATAGAAGTTTGCGCCGCTATTAAAGAGAATATAACAACATCTCATGTTCCCGTGATCTTATTAACCGCCAGTGCATCAAATGAAATTAAATTAAAAGGTATTGAAGGGGGGGCCGACGATTATATTGGAAAACCTTTTGATAAAGATATCCTGAAAGCACGGGTTAGCGGGCTGCTTAAAACCCGAAATACACTTCAGCAATACTTTTATAATGAAATTACGCTGAACAATAACCCGCACACTATCTCTATCGAGTACAAAAGATTCCTGGATTCCTGTATCCGAATTGTGGAAGATCATATAACTGATCCCGATTTTAATCTGCAATCCTTAGCCTCCGAATTAAATATGTCTTATTCGGGGATCTACAAAAAAATCAAAATGATTTCAGGCCAGCCAGCTAATAGCTTCATAAGAGCTATCAGGTTAAGAAAAGCCGCGCAGCTATTTGTTCACAGCGATTTAAATATATTGGAAACCGCTTATGCTGTTGGAATAAAAGATATAAAATATTTTCGTGAGCAGTTTAAAAAGGTGTTTGATTTAAAACCATCTGAATACATCAAAAAATTCAGGAAGAATTTTAAAAACGCCATGGTTAATCAGGGGGCCGAAAGAAAAATAAACCTGTAATACCTGCCTTGTTTACCCTTTTTAAAAAAGTTAAACTTAATCTTAGCCAGTAGTTTATTGGCTATTTTAAACCTATCCCGGCTCATATGCGTTTGATTATACTTTACTTTTTTTGAAGAAGTATCGCGATAAAAGCCGCCCGGTAAACCGTTTCCCGACGGAAAAGCAAAACAATACTGCTTACTTAGTTCTATACGCTTTACAAGAAACGTGATGAATATTATGTGGTAAGGTTAGTGACAGGATTAGTGATGTTTTTGGCCTGTATCATGGTATTTATAAAAAGAGAAAGAAAAATTAAAGAAATCTTTCGCCAGGATTATGAAATAAGAGCAAGCTACAAAGCCTGCTCTTATTGGAATTTATGTTACTTAAAAGCTAAACCTATGGAAACGCCACCTATTAGTTCACGATCTGTATAGTTTAGTTGCAAACCAACTCCTTAATAGGCTTCTTAATTCCAGTCGCCTGAAATATCTTTTGCTATTGCAGAGTTGGCATTCTTTTCTGCCAACGGTATCGGGAACAACACATTTTTATCCTGGAAAGGTTGTGTGCCATCTTCAATTTGCCTTTCGGCGTTGATAGTTTGCTTGGCAATACCCCAGCGAATCAGGTCGAAATAACGAACTTGTTCTCCCGTTAGTTCCAATTGTCTTTCACGCATTAATATCCGCATTGCATCGGTTTGGCTGCCTAATGATGTATAAAGCGGCGCATTAACACTTGGCCTACTGCGTACCTGGTTAATTAAGGCCAAAGGTTTATCACCCGTATTGCCCTGCTGAATATAACTTTCGGCCAACATAAGCAATACATCAGCATAGCGGATCACCTGGCCGTTGATACCGCTTTGCGGGCCACCAAAGGTAGCTACCTTGTTATAATATTCGTACTTAAGCCATTCGTAACCTTTTGTAGCGAAAGGATAAGCTATCGGACCGGTTGCACATTGTTGGCAATACTGTGTCTGTCCGCCGCTTGCGGCATCGCCGTAAAAAGTAAAAGCAGCACGTGGGTCAACGTAATTAACCGATGGATTTTGCGGGTTAGGGTAAGTGAACGCTTTAACAGCTGTTGTAGTTACATAAACGTTGTTCCAATCATTAAAGCCATATGATTGAGCGCGAACGGTATGTGTTGCCTTACCGCCCCAGGTTTCCTGGCCCCCAAACATATAATACTGGTTACCAATCCCCCAATCTGTCCACTGCTGGTTCATCACCTGGAAAATAGTTTCAGGGTTCAAGGCAGGATTATCCTGGTTAGGATCGTCAAACAGGTTATTATAAACTGGCGCCAGTGCATAGGTGTAAGGTTGCTGCGTTAGCTTGGTAAGCTCAGTCTGTGCCTGGCCCCATTTTTTTTCATAAAGGTATGATTTACCCAGCAACGCCACTGCAGCGCCCTGCGTAGCACGGCCATAGCTGGTTGCAGGGTAAGATATTGGCAAACCCGCTTCGGCATCCTTCAAATCCTGTTCAATAAATGCCCATACATCTGCAACTGACGATCTCGGCATATTGATATCGGCAGGTGTTGGCAGGGGTAAATATTTAGTACGTAAAGGTACCCGTCCAAAACAATTAACCAGGTTAAAATAAGCATAAGCACGCAAAAATTTGGCTTCGGCAACATATTGCGCCTGGTCGGTCGTTTCTGCAGCATTAGCTGGCTTCCACACCTGTGCCCTGTCAATAACAACATTGGCCCGTGCAATTAACTGGTAAAATGCTGACCATGTGTTGTTCATTACGTCAAGGTCGGGGCCAAAATTATACTGGGCCACTTGCAAATAATCACCTAAAAGGGGTTGGTTGTTTTTAGCGTCATATCCAAGCAGGTCAAAAGTAGTATAATAATCACCAGACCAAAAACCTGTATGCAGCAAAGCGGCGTAAGTGGCTACAACAGCCTGGTTTATCGCAACATCGCTATTAAAATAAGTATCATAAGTGTATGCACTTTTGTTTGTCAGATTCAGATCTTTTTTGCAACCTATTGAGAACGCAAGAAGTGCTGTCATCAAAAGGAATTTTATATATTTTTTCATGTTTTTATTTTTAAAGAATGCCTTTTAAAATGCTACTTGTATCCCGAATAAAAATGTGCGCGGTTGCGGTACCTGGCCGTTATCAATATTGCGGTTAAAAATAGTATCGTTTGAATTGTTATCGCCATAAACTGTACTTAACTCAGGATCATATCCTTTATAACCGGTGATAGTAAAAAGATTTTCGGCGGCCACATATATACGCAGTTTGCTTAAAACAGAACCTGAAAACGATTGCAGTGCGGCTTTACTAAAGGAATAGCCAAGGGTTATGTTACGCGCACGCAAATAGGAGCCGTTATCGATAAAAAAGTCTGATGGCCTTAAATTTCCGGATCCGGTTGCATTTTGCCCGGCTCTTGGCAGGAGAGCGTTATCGCCAGGTTTCTCCCATCTGTTTAATATAGCTGTTGAGGCATTATGTCCTGTTCCGGCAAACTCCAAACTTGATCTTAAATTGTTTCCAATCTGAACTCCCTGTACGCCTGATAATACCACATTAAGATCAAAATTACGATAAGTGGCCCCAAGGTTAATACCATATATGAACTTTGGAATAGCACTTCCCAAAACTTGCTGGTCCTTGCTGTCAACAACTCCATCCCCATTCAAATCCTTGAATATAAAATCGCCCGGAAGCAACCCTGTTTGATAAACCGCGTTGGCATCGCCGGTTTTTTGCTGTGCCGTTTTATTCAGGGCGTCAATTTCGGCCTGGTTTTTAGCTACATGGCCAACCCTGTAACCATAAAATGAGCCGATAGGATAACCTGCCTGGGTTAGTGTGTAAATTGCTCCTGTTCCACCAACAATCGGTGTTGGCGATTGTGTACCTAATGATATTGTTTTGTTATTATTGTAAGCACCGTTTACACTTACATTATAACTAAAACCGTTTTGGGGCTTTGAACGGTAACCTAATTGAAATTCGAAACCTTTATTTTGGGCATCCGCCGCATTAACAATCTCGTTACTGTTTGATGTGTTTATACCCACACCCAAACTTGGCGGCAAAGGTATCGCTACTATAAGGCCGCTGCTTTTACGATTATAGTAATCGGCCGAGAAAGTTAACTGGTTATTCAGGAACGTAAGGTCGATACCCGCGTCGGTTTGGTCGGTTGTTTCCCAATGTAATAAAGGGTTGGCGATAGTTATTACAGTTGTACCGTTAACAAACTGTTCGGTCTGGCCAAACGAATAAACGAGGTTTCCCGGCGGCCCGTTAAAGGTAAATACGCTGGTATTTGTAAGGCCAAATCTGTTATTACCTGTGCGGCCCCATCCTACGCGCAGTTTACCATCATTGATAAATGGCAACGCCGACTTAACAAAATCCTCCTGGGCAAAACGCCACGCAAAACCGCCACCCGGAAAGTTACCATAACGGCTTAACGGGCCAAAGTTTGACGAACCATCGCGCCTGATACTACCCGAAAGAATGTACTTATCGTTAAACGAATAGATTAAACGGGCATAATAGGAAATAACGTTGCCAAATTGAGTGTAATAGCCCGATGAATTACCCTGCACGGTAAGCGTAGGCGCTACACCAATATCCCTTACAGCATCCGATAACATACCTGTGCCCAGCACGCTAAGGTATTTGGTACTCCCTGCATCAATATAACTGGTACCTGCAGTTAATGAAATATTATGTTTTCCGAAGCTGTGATTATATGACAAGTAATTTTCGATGGTATAATTAGAATAGTTATTTGACGCGCGACCTGCCTGCCTGGTGTATCCCAGGTTGTTGGAGGTAACATATGGTATCTGGTACGAATCGTTCACGCTGTTGCCATATACACCTGATACCTGCGAACGAAGAGTTAACCCGTTGATAATTTTCACCTCGCCAAATACCTGCGGAAATAAAACGAGGTCGTGGCTGCTTAAGGTTTGTACACCTAAAATCTGCAATGGGTTTACAGCATTGCTGTTATCATCAACGTTGGTAAGGATAGAGTAACCACCGGGGATAGACGCATCATAAACGGGCTGATACGGTGCATAACCAAGCGCGTTACCAATACTTGTTACCTGGCCTGCAGTTTTAGTATACCGTAAGTTCAAGGTTTGTCCAAAATGGAAACGACCCAGTTTTTCATCTAATACAAACCGGTTATTAAACCTTCTAAAATTATAATCTTTAACTACGGCTTGCTGCGTAACGTATCCTGCCGACATGTTATAAGTAACCTTGTCGCTCCCTCCGCTTACGCTCAGGTCGTTTTGAGTTGAAACGGATGTTTTAAAAATCTCTTTCTGCCAATTGGTCCTGTCAACTAATACATATGGCGTGTTTAGTTTTGCCGGCACCGGGTTGTTATTGGTCGCGTCTATATCTTTAAGGAGCTTCACGTAGTCGGCGGCACCCAGCAGATCAAGGTTTTTAGTGACGTTTGAAACACCCACCTGCGAATTAAATGTAATTTGAGTTGAACCCGCCTTACCTTTTTTGGTGGTGATGATCACAACGCCGTTTGCTGCAGCAACACCATATATTGCTGTGGAGGCAGCGTCTTTTAGTATGGTTATATTTTCAATATCCTGGGGGCTGATGGCGTTGAACAAATTGGCATCGCCCTGGATACCATCAATTACGTAAAGCGGACTAACATCGGTAAACGAGCCTGTACCGCGTACGATAATTTGAGCGCCCGAACCAGGCACACCGTTAGCCTGCATTACCTGAACCCCAGGTGCCTTGCCTATTAATAATTGAGCCGGACTTGTAGATGTGTTAGCCCCTGCGTCTTTAGCAGCTACCACATTTACCGAGCCTATCAGATCCTTTTTACGGGCGGTACCATAGCCAATTACTACTACTTCATTAAGGGCTTTACTATCACTTTGTAAATTTACATTCAGTACGGTTTTTCCATTTACTTTAATCTCTTGTTTTGTGTAACCAACAAAAGAAAATACAAGGGTAGCATCCCCTGTAACATTAAGCGAATAAGAGCCATCCGTCCGGGTAATAACTCCGTTTTCCTTTCCTTTCTCTGCAACTGTAACCCCGGGTAGCGGACTGTTATCATCGGCCGATTTTACGACGCCTTTAATGGTGACTGTTTGTGCCATTACGGGCAATGTGCTCATAAACACCAGCAGTAGCAGCAAGTGCCGTAATTTAGCTGCGCTTAGCAGCCTCGTAAAATTTGTAATTTTCATTTTCATAATTGGTTTTTGTTGTTAAGTAAAACTTTTATTTAACCACAATTAATTGTTAAATAAACACCAATATTAAAATACAATCGATTGCGAAAATATAGCAAGCATCTCCATCCTGATTGTAAGAAAATATTAAATGAGCTTTATGGTTTATATAATAAGTAATTCTGGCGTTCAAAAATACTTTGCGGAGTAGCGCCATTTGTTAAAAAATAGGTGTACAAATGTTTCAATTTGTATATTTTCATGTTCTTACCATGCATCGATAAGCGCATACCAATATTTGGTTGTTACCGGCATTTTGAATTATTGGTGTTCAAAAAACAATTGTTTGTATTAAGCGCTACTGGTTCCCAAGCTATGACGTTCGCATTGGAATAGTTTTGTTATTCAAGTTGTCATCATCCGAGTATGTTTATGCGGTAGAAAGGCAGCGTTCTAAGAATCGACAAGGTTGTTAAGGATTTGCTTAATGATACCTTATATGGTTGATTTGAGGTTCAACATTAATGACTATCATTTATCATTCATTGAAAATGAAGCGCGGTATTTGTTATCCCAAACCGATTCCACGGTTGCCTGGTAAAAGATTAAAAATTTTCTAAAAGTTTTACCAGACAGCCTGGTTTTAGAGGCAGGAATAATTTTGCGGTTAAACAGCGGTTTACTTCTGGAAAGGGCACAAAAAAGGGTCTTTTTGAGGCCCTGAATAGTATTTATATGTATCGAAAACATTTTACCACACAATAGTGAACCGATCCTGTTATTGCAACGACTTGGAATGGCTTTAAGCCCTCAATTATTCAAAAGTCGTATTTCATAAACAGGCCCGGCCATTGCACCCTTATCCGCCTGGAATTTTATCCGGAGACTTTGGTCTGCGTTGTATTTCAAATCTGCTGGCAAATCATATTCCACGGTATAGAAAGCGTCACGTTTACCATCCTTCAAGTCAACTCTGGCCAATTCCTGTTCATTGATAAGGATAGAAAACTTATGGTTCCTTTCAATTCCAAAATATGTGATACTAATTTTCTTTGCAGCTTTATTTTTATCGGTGAGCTTATAGCCGAACGAACCCGTTGCAGCCCTGAAGTGCCTATTGAAATTAACGCCGGCAAAAGAATTCTCTTTTTCCATGAAATGATCTGACTCAGGCTGTTGCTCACCCGGAGTTACCAAATCGATAGTATTGGCAGCCAGTTTTGCTTCCTTCATGTCCTCCTCCGCTAACTTAGCCTGCAATTCGTCAAAGCCTTTGGCCGATTCTTTTCGCCAGTACACTACATAACGGGCATCCTGTATCTTATAAAACGGCACCAGCTTCAGGTTTCGGTATTTAATCGGGTATATTAGTCGCCCGGCAGTAAAGGACATCGGTTTATTTTTATCACCAACTATCATGGGGGCATCATTAGCAGAATCGCTTACAAAAACCGGCATATCTGTAAGCTTATACAGGTTGCCCGCAGCAACATGGCCCATCCTGCTGTCATCGGCCTCACGGCCTTTTTGGGCAATTGTATCAATCACTGAAGCAAGCACGATCGGGCCATGCAATACGGCTTCATAATTGGAGCTGTCGGGAAGTTTCTCCGTCGTCGTCTGCATCGGTAATTGGACGGTGATGATATCTCCTTTCCGCCATTTTCTTTTTAACTGCGCATATGATGACGGCTGCGCTGTAACCTGAACAGGCCGGCCATTGATGTTAATTGAAAGTGCACCGGTTTTTACCCATGATGGATACCTGATGTTTATCCCGTATGCACTATTGCCAGTCTTCAAAATCTTCAGCGTAGTTGTTTCCTTGTCGGGGAACACGGTTTCCTGCTTAAGTTGCAAGCCCTTTTGCTTCCATATAAGCTGAGACGGAATAAACAGATTAACATATAGCTCGTTATCTGAATGGCTGTAGATCATTTCACCATACTTTGAATGATTTTCCATACCGGAGCCAACGCAACACCACATGCTTGTTTGTGGCTGGGAGTACACCCTGTAATGCCCGGGGCGCATCGGTGTAAAGTAAACAAAACCGCCCTTCTCCGGCCGCTGGGTTGTAAGGATATGATTATACAACGCCCGTTCGTAATAATCGATATAGGCAATATCCGGATCTGACCTGTACAGATCTTCGGTAAGCTTAAGCATGTTATAGGTATTGCATGTTTCGGGTCCTTCTACACTGGAGATCATGGTTGAGAAATCTGTAGCGGGGTTAAAATGTTCCCTTACGCTGTTACCACCTGTTGCTACCGACCGATGATGTACCACGGTTTGCCAAAAGAATACCGCAGCACAATTGTAGGCGGTATCACCGTTGTAATCAGCAATCCGCTTAAAACCTATCACTTTGGGGATCTGCGTATTTGCATGTAAATTATCCAGTTTATCCTGACCTTTTTCAAGCGGCTGAAGGAGAGCCTGGTGAGAGAAACTGTAGGCCGCGTCAAGGTATTTCTTTTCGCCGGTGATCCCGTATACATCTGCCAGTACCTCATTGACACCTCCGTGCTCATTCCCAAGCAGCTGCTGCATTTGTGACTGGCTAAGTGCAGTACTGATATTGTAAAACCAGTCTGCCAGTTTAATCAGCATGACTTTTGCTGTTTGATTATTTTCATACAGCCATGCATCGCGCAGCCCGGCAAATACTTTATGAATATTATAAAAAGGCACCCATTTCTTATTGAAATCTGTAAAATCACCCTTCATTACCTGGGGCCAAAGTTCGCGGCTTCCAGGCACGCCACCCAAATATCCGTCACCGTTTTTGTCCTGGCACAATTTAAGCTCATTGATCATGTAATCAAGGCGCTGGCGCATACGGTTATCACCGGTAGAAGCATACATCATAGCCAGGGCAGAAAGATAGTGGCCACCGATATGTCCATCCAGGCCCGAATTTTCCCAATTTGTATAACTTTTAGCTTTTTGTGGCAGCCCCGCCTCCCTCCTAAAAGGTGCAAGCAGGCGGTCGGGCTGCAGGGCAAGCATATAGTTGAGGTCTGTCTGCTCCTGTTCTTTAAAAATCCCCGGTAATAGCCTGACATCCTGTAGAGGAAAGCTTTTGACAACCTGCTTTTGTTGCGCCCACAGCAAAAACGGACTAAAAATCAATAAAAAAGCGATGCGTTTCATAATTGGGTTTTCATCGGCAAGATACATCATTAAGTGTTAAAACAACAATAAAAAGATAAAAGGCCTTCAAATCGCTAATTTGAAGGCCTTTACATTATTGTTCATTTTTAAATATCAACTACCGCTTATATCGCGGCGCATCTTTCATGCTTTTTGTGAAGAAAGAAAAAGATATAAGTTTTCTTAAGGGTTACATTATATTTTCACAAAGCCCCATTGCTGGTTACGCCCGCCAGAATAGGTCCATTGAACAGCAGCTACACCGTTATTAAGCGAAGCCCCGTTAACATCCAAAGCTTTCCCACTATTGGCATTGATGATTTTATAATATCCATTGTCTGTTAGCTGAATTGACCATTTTTGATTTGCGCCGCCATAGTAATCCCACAGGTCTACCTGTCCTCCGTCAGCTGTGTTCAAACCATAAACTTCGAGGCATTTTCCGGTTGCATGCATTGGAGTAAGCCTGTAATAACCGCCTCCCGCGTCTTCTACTTTAAATTGCTGGTTTGCCCCTGCTAAATAGTCCCACTGATCGGCCTGTGTTTGATTGGCAGTTCCCCAGCCCGCAAATTCCAGGGCTTTAAAACTGTTTCTGCTGTAAATCTGGTAAACCTGGCCAACCTGAATTATTGAAGAGGTATTATTTTGCGCTCCCTGCAAAATGGCGGCTAAACCTTGCTGATCGTAAACGCTGTTGTTCTGCCTGTTAAAAATCCGACCCGGATTGGTTGAGTCCGTACCACCTGAATCAAAATAAAATGGTTTTAATCCATATTGTAATGCCTGGTGGACAAAATAATTGAGGTAATAACCTCTGCTTGCAAGTTGCAGGTTTAACGCATCGCCGGTAAGACCTAATCTGCGGTTTACTGCATATTCTCCCAACATAACAGGAATGCCCTTATCAACAAACTTTGTTTTCATCAACGAAAGTTCTGAAGTCATATACGACTCTTCACCCCAGGTAGCATTTCGTGAAGCATCGGTTGTAGAATGATACCCGCTGCCCCAATAATAGAACATATTACCCCAGCTTGCATCCGATGTCAAAAAACAAAACTGAGCCGGATCATAATAATGTACTTCAACCATTAAACGGTTGCTTGCCGGATCAGTTGGAAGCGTATTCATCAAAGTGTTGGTGCCATCAATATTAGTACTTGGCCCTTGCACAAGCAGCACCCTGTAACTGTTATGCCCCCCGGTTGATCTGACCGCGTTAACAAATGTTTGATGATATGAAAGCAGCACACTCATCCCGGTAGCATCTGATACATTGGGTTCATTGGCGCTGGCAAAAATCACATGCTCGTCAAAACCACGCATTTGCGTGGCTATTTGCTCCCAAAAAGCTTTTTGTTTGGCGTTAACAGCGGCCTGTGCGGCGGTGGTACAATTGTTCTCCAGCCACCCGCCGTCCCAATGTATATTTAGTATCACATACAAACCGTCATTAACGCAATATTGAACAACCTGTTGCACCCTGTTGAGCCATGATTGCTGAATTTGCCCCGTGGTTTGGTTAGAATACTGATCCCAATCGCAGGGGATACGAACTGCGGTAAAACCAGCTTGCTTAACTTTATCAATAAGTGCCTGGGTTACCAAAGGGTTACCCCAGGCTGTTTCGCCGCCTGATGCTTCGAGTGTATTACCAATATTCCACCCCAATTGGAACTTTGCTGCAAGCTGGGCGGCAGTACTGCTTACCCCTGTTTGATCAGGCGCAAGAGGCGACGTATTGTAATTTGGATAACTGGTTATAGCCAATGTTTTAACTGCTTTGGAAACAGGCGGCTTAACAACCGGACTGGCAATTTGTTGCTTTTGGCAACGGGTAAGCAATAAAATCGCGGCTACCCCAAATAAATAGTTTAGTGTTCTCATATTTAAATATTAATTGATTCATAGCAAAAAAGAACAATTAAACAGTGCGCATAAACAAACGCTCTTTTAGCGATTGCGCTTCTGTTTTAAATCAGTTGCAGGTTATTTTTTGGTTAAAGCCACTCTTGGGCTATTGGTTTGGGAGCCAAATATATAGGCCGAAAAGGCCACAAAAGTGAATAAATAGGGTGCTAAATGTTTAATTTAAAAGAAAATACAGTGCTGGTGACTATAATCTTGAATACTATAGGTATAATCCAAGATAAAATGTAACGAAAATTATTATCAACTAAGATTAATGCCTTACTGAAGTAATTTAAACAAAACCAATTCGTTTTACTCCTTTAAGTTGTAAATAATATTAATTTAGTAATATCATTAATACCTCAACCTTCTTTAAATGATTAGCAAGATAGAAAGGACAGCCGCGACCATGTCTGTAGGCTCGCCGCTACAAAATTTCGAGTTTTATACTTCCATTACTTTATTAACGGCAGTGGTAATTTTTCAAATCAGGTCGTCAACGAAAAAAAAGAAGCCCTGAATATTATTTGAAGTACTCGTAAGATATTTATAACATATAGAGTAATAAATGTTGCTCACCAGCAGGCAAATAAATATGCGTGCAGCTTAATTGAACTGCCGAAAATGAAAAGAAGACTGTAAGAGGCTTAGCTTTGCAAATTAAATAACAACCCATACCAGGAATACATCAGCAGGTATACTC
Source organism: Mucilaginibacter rubeus (assembly GCF_014643835.1). Lineage (GTDB taxonomy): Bacteria > Bacteroidota > Bacteroidia > Sphingobacteriales > Sphingobacteriaceae > Mucilaginibacter > Mucilaginibacter rubeus. Next base: position 74,068 of record NZ_BMKD01000006.1, read on the forward strand.
ATTTAAAAGTATCACCTGCTGATGTATTAAAATGAGCTAACTGAAGGCTTACTAAAGTTTAACGATATTGATGAAAGCAACATCGTTTTCCCTGACAGGAAGATGCTTTAACACCTTACCTGATGCATTTACTGTAATATCCTCATGCCAGATGGCTGCACCACTATTTTCCTTTTTTAGCTTGTCAACCTGTGCTTTTGTCAGTTGATCAGGTTTATTGAAAGACAGGTACGTGGTGTATGGATCATTTACCTTATATCCCGTTTTATAGATTTCCATCCGATATTTGCCGCTGGGCATACCGGATATTACCAACTCAACCTCTCCTTTTGATTTAGCAGGTAGGTCGCGGACATAGTAAGCCTGGTTATTGACAGAATCAGGCAAAGTATAAGTGTAATCCCAAAGCAACACCTGAACATCCCCTTTTTTATTTTTACAAGCCCAGGAGGAGCTATCCTGATCTGTTATTTCCGTTTCACCCAATTTGTTTAAAAAAGAATAGGCAAAAAAAGCCGGCTTCTTTATCCCCTGAGTATTGAGTAAACCGAAACCTCCGTGGAATGGCGTAAACCGTGGTCCGGCTTCTTCAAAGATGTCAGTGAACGTCCAGTAAGACATGGAATTGGCTGCAGATCCGGTTTGCTTCAATTTTTCAAGTATATATGCAGCTTCGTGATAGCTATCGTGTATGGGATCTGACGGAGTATAAGATGAGCTCCATTCAGTATAATGTAACTCGAGGCCCGGAATTGTGGAGTTTTCTATTTGCTTGCGTGAATTCCGAACATCACCGCTAACGCTTCCTTTGTTTTTGTCAAGTACGGTACCGGTTGAACCGTATTCGTCCAAAAAGCCTTGTTTTACACCATAAGCATGGGTACTTATAAAATCAATAGGAACTGAATTTTTGCTGCAAAAATCTATCATGTCAGGTACCCATGCCGCACCGGCGGTAGCCGGCCCTCCTACTTTATAGGCTGGGTTTACACTTTTTATCGCTTTCGCACTGTATTGATACAATTTAAAATAGTCATCTTGCGAACCGGTCCAAAAACCATCTTTGAGGTTCGGCTCATTCCAAACTTCAAAATACCATTTTTTTACTTCGTCAATTCCATACCGCTCGGTAAAATGCCGGGTAAGGTTACGGATCAAACCTTCCCATTTACTATAGTCTTTCGGGGGTGTTACATTTCCTCTCCACCAAAAAATTGTTTTATTACCACTTGCCAGCGCTCCCGGCATAAACCCCAGTTCAACAAACGGTTTCATGCCTATACTTAAAATATAATCATATAAAGCGTCAACGTATTGGTAATTATATTCCGGCTTACCATTCCTGTCTTCCCGGTAAACAGCCATATCGTCTGTAAGCAGGCCATGCATCCTGATATATTTAAAACCACATTCCTTTTGTACAGTGGCCAATTGTTGCTGCCAGTCGGCCCGCAAGCCTTCATTTGCACGCCCTGCTCCTACACATAAATTAAATGACGTATTAAAACGTCCTTTTTCTTTTTTAAAATCGATGTTAATAACCCTTTTAGCTTGATTTGCTTTTTCCGGGCTGTTACCCTGAGCAAAAACGTTACTAAAAAACAGGCTTCCTAAAATAATGGGTAAGATTTTCATATTGATTTTTATATCTCTGTTTACAAGACTTGTCTGATAATTATTATATGGAATACAATATTGGTACGCAGCGATAAACGAAGCTAAGCAATATTATATCAGAGGCGGCAAATGTATATTGTACCACGCTCCTTATTGTTGGTAAATAGGGATACAAATGTTAATTTTCAAATGATTGAATCTGCAATAACCTGCGCCGGCTTTTTCAACAGGTTTTAAAGTTGGTATTATTCTCGCATTTGTTAGTACTTTCCGGCTATTTTACCTTCAAATTTAAATGCCGATAGCTGTTCTTAAACGCTTCACTTTTACTTTTTTTTTGAATATTGTCGGCTCTGCAATGGCATTTCGCCTTCTATCACTGACGGAAATAAGTTTAATCAACTCATAATCAATTAGTTAATTTCAATTAACATTTGTACCCCCATTTGTAAACAATCGATTGCGATTTGTCATCTAATTTCATCCTCCATAAAGCGGCATATCTTCTATACCGATGCCGTAGTCTGATGCCTGAACAAAGGGACAGATGAGATAACCAATTTTATAATAACCTAATTTAAACTAAGCATTATGCCAAAACGCGTACTTATTAATGCCTGTGCCATTCACGAGGCAGCCCATTAAAAAAATCAATTCAGGATTTATTGTAAATATCCCGTCCGCATTACATCGGTATACTTCTGTGTAAACATACCGATGCTGTCCCCGACTCCAGTTCCACAGCGTCAAATGTGAATATGACAGGATAAATCAATGTCCGAAACCAATCAAATAAACAAACCAAATAACCAAACAATTATGAACCCCAATTAACATGGAAAAAGATTTACGAAAAAGATTAAGACATGTAGTACTGCTGTTTACAACTTTGTTGTTGTTAAACCTTACAGGTTACGCACAAAGTGTTAAAATTACAGGTAAAATTACCAGTGCAGACAATAATCAGCCGCTGCCCGGTGTAACCATTAAAGTAAAGGATTCGCCAACAGGCACATTATCTGGTGCGGATGGCAGCTACAGTATCAATGCAAAAAATGGGGATGTGCTGATTTTTAGCTTTATAAGCTACAATTCCCAGCAAATATACGTAAGCTCATCTACAGTTATAAACGTAGCTCTCAAACCAGCAACCAGCGACTTGAACGAAGTTGTTGTAATTGGTTATGGTACCAGGAAAAGACATGACCTTACCGGTGCTATATCATCAGTAACAGCGGCAGACCTATTAAAAGCACAACCTACCACATTTGACCAGGCCTTACAGGGAAGGGTAGCGGGTGTAGTTGTACAACAGGTATCAGGCCAGCCCGGTGGTGATGTTAACGTGCAGATCCGCGGTTTGGGTGGTTTTACAGGTGCTCCTCCGCTATATGTAATCGACGGCGTACAGATCCCGCCGAATGGGCAATCGGCCATTCCCGGTAATGGCACCAACCCCTTATCCAGCATCAACCCTTCAGATATAGCTTCGATAGATGTGTTAAAAGATGCTTCAGCTACCGCTATTTATGGTTCGCAGGCATCTAACGGTGTGATAATTATCACCACTAAAAGAGGTACCGCGGGCCCGCCGCTTATTAGTTATGATGGCTACCAGGGCTGGCAGAAATTGCCGAAATATTATGATGTAATGGATTTAAGGCAGTATGCTACTTTCATGAACGAAAAATCGGCAATTATCGGTTATGACATGCGGCCGCAATTTGCAAATCCGCAATACCTGGGTGCTGGTACTAACTGGCAAAAAGCGCTGTTCCGTACAGCACCTATGCAAAACCATAATTTAGCCATCAGCGGTGGTGATAACAGGACAAAATATTATATATCAGGCACCTATTTTTCACAAACAGGGATAGCGTTAGGCTCCGATTTTAAAAGGACTTCGGTAAAAGCAAATATCGATAATAAAACCACCGATTGGTTAAAGGTTGGTATCAACTTGAATATGGCGCATGTGGCCGAAAATGTTACCACTTCCAATACAGGTGTGATCTTGCAGGCGCTTAATCAAACGCCCGACGTAGCTGTAAAAAATCCTGATGGCACATGGGGTGGTAATGATCCCAATATTTATGGTGCGGTGGGCACTAACCCGTTTGCGATAGCAACTATTGTAAAAGATTTTAAAAGCCGCTACCAGTTGTTTAGTAATGCCTATGCAGAAATCCAATTCACCAGGGATTTAACCTTGCGCAATGAGGTTGCCGGAAATTTTGACTTTGCAACTGAAGATTATTTTAACCCAAGCTATGTTATGGGCGCTTACACCAAGAGCAATAACAGTGGTACTGCTTCAAGCGCGCAAAATTTCTATAACTCAATCTCGAATTATTTAACCTACCAGCACACATTTGCAAAAAAATATTGGGTAAACGTAGTGGCCGGCCATGAAGCCCAGTTGCTTAAAAATAGCGGCATATCGGCTACCCGAACCAATTTTGCAAGTAATAACGTACAAACAATCAGCAGCGGCGACGCCACAACTGCAACCAATACCGGTGTTAAAGGACAAGGCGCTTTAGAGGCCTATTTTGGCAGGGCTAACTTTACTTATGACGACCGCTATTTGTTAACCGCAACCGTACGTCATGACGGTTCGTCGAAATTTGCTGAAGCCAACCGGTGGAATACCACATACTCAGGTGCCCTTGCCTGGAAGATTAACCACGAAAGCTTTCTTAAAAGTGTAAAAGCGATTAATGATCTTAAGCTTAGGCTCGGTTACGGATTGGTAAACAATCAAAATATTGCTGAATATGCTTATGGTTCAACTCTAAGTACAATATCCACCGGTTTATCGGGTAATTCGCAAATAACTACTACAACTGGTAACCCGAACATCAAGTGGGAAACTACAAAATCATATAACCTTGGTTTGGATGCAACTGTGTTAAACGGCAGGATCAGTTTAACGGCAGATGTTTATTACCGCAAAACCAACAACCTTTTGCTTAGCCTTACCTTACCGTATTATTCAGGCACATTTGCCGCCGGCGGATATTCACCCGGCGCAGTGCAGGCGCCATATGTAAACGTTGGCGCGGTGAGCAATAAGGGCTTCGAATTTTCACTTAATACACAAAATATCCGGTCAAAATATTTTAACTGGAGCACCAACATCAACTTTACCCGAAATATTAACAAAGTACTTGCATTGGTTGACGGCACCCCGGCAATCTACGGATCTGTTTCCAAAACTGTTGTTGGCCGTTCAATCGGCGAATTTTACGGATACCAGGTGCTGGGTATTTACAAAAACGCCGCCGACTTTGCAAAATACACCGCCTTGCCCCAAAATGGCAGCGGTCCTATACCTATAACGCCAGGCTCAGGTGGTGTTTGGGTAGGTGATGTTATTTTTAAAGACATTAACGGAGATGGTAAAATTGATGCAAACGATCAAACCTTTCTGGGCTCGCCCATGCCTAAATTTCAATTTGGCATCAATAACAGCTTTAGCTATAAAAATTTCGACCTGAATATTTTTATGGCCGGCAATTATGGCAATAAAGTTTATAACCAGTTAAAAGTTAACGGCGATAATCCAAATCAAAACTTTGGTTATTTCCCATCTGTGTTTAACTATGCAAAAATCGGGTTGATTAAATCGACCGGTTCAAGTTCGGATATTAATAACGTATACATTACAAACCCATCTACAAACATTACCCGTATTAGCCAGGCAAGCGGTAATGATAACCAGCGTTTCTCTGACAAATACATAGAAAACGGGTCGTTTTTAAAGTGCAAAAGCATCGCTTTAGGATATAGTTTTTCAAATAACCTTTTAAATAAGATTAAATTAAAATCATTGAGGGTATATGTCAACGTAACCAATGTGTTCACCATTACCAAATATACCGGCTACGATCCTGAGATTGGCTCATGGAACCCATTAGCAGCCGGTATCGATAATGGATATTACGCTCAGCCGCGTGTTTACACATTTGGCCTCAATTTATCCCTAAACAATTAAAATCAAGATTTATGAAACGTATTAAAACAAATATAGTCTTGCTGGTTATCGGTATCATTATGATAAGCAGCTGCAAAAAAGATTACCTTACCCGTCCCCCTCTAACCGGTATCACTACTGATAATTTTTATAAAAGCGGTTCGGATTTAAGATTGGCCACAGCTACACTTTACGCGCAGCCCTGGGCTACCTGGAATAACTTTCCATTGCTCGGTATCGGAGATATCATGAGTGGCAACATGTTACAGCCGTATAATGGCGATCTTGTTCAGCTTACTACCTTTTCCATCACGCCGCAAAACGGAACGCTAACATCGGCATGGCAAAGCTTTTTTAACGTTATAGCGCATTGCAATATCAATATTAAAGCCATTAATACCAAAATGCCCGATAGCGTAGCCGTAAAAAGTAAAACAGGCGCTCTTGGTGAAATCAGGTTTATACGTGCTACTTCTTATCTTTATCTTGCCCAGCTATGGGGCGCTGTGCCAATTATAGAAGATAACGACAAGTTGATAGCTAACCCATTGGTACCTCGCCATAAGCTTGAGGATGTATATAAGTTTATTATCAATGATTTAAGATATGCCGTTGCCAATTTACCGCGAACTGACCAGCCTGGCCGTGTTACTACGTGGTCGGCCCAGGGTATGCTGGCAAAAGTTTATTTAAGCAGAGCCGGTTTAAATCAAAAAGGCTCACGTAATCAGTCTGATCTGGACAGTGCTGCGTACTACGCCGGGAATGTTTGCAAAAGCAGCGGTTTAAGCCTTTTACCAAGCTACTACAATCTTTTCAGGACCCAGTATAATGACAATTCTGAATCACTATTTGCCTATCAGTGGGCGCCTGGCGTACCTTACGGGCAAGGTAATTCCATACAAGCCCAATTTGCACCAAGCGGCAGCATCGTTACAGGCGGGGGCGGCTGGGGCGGGGCGATTGGCCCAACAATAGATCTTGCAAACCAATATACTACTCAGGACTCGGTACGCCGTAAAGCCACATTTATGCTTACCGGCGACAAATACCGGGAGCTTAACGCGGCAGGCGGAGGTTACACGGCAACCGGCGTAAACGTCAAAAAACACATTGTTGGTACCGCCGCTGATAATAACTCACCAACTATGGACCTTTGGTCATCTATCGAGCATAATGCGGTATTACGCCTTGCCGATGTGTACTTAATTTATGCCGAAGCCCTATTAGGCAACAACGCATCTACAACAAACGCCGATGCATTACTTTACTTTAACCAGGTACGCAGCAGGGCCGGTGTTGATATTGTCACCGTCCTAACTCCTGATATTATCAGGAAAGAAAGACGGATTGAACTTGCATTCGAAGGCCAGTACTGGTTTGATCTTGTTCGTCTTTCTTATTACGATCCACAGGAAGCGATTAAGATACTTCATTTGCAAACTACCCCTACTGATAATCCGGATCCTAACAAGAGATATATACCCCGGTCACAATTTAGCTATGATCCGGCCACCGGAATTAAAACAGCTTCAAATAACAGCCTGATCATAACCCCGCCAAGCGCAAATACATTTACACTGCCTATACCGGCAAATGAGCAAACAGCAGATCCTAAGTTATTGGAGGCGCCTGTACCTTATTATTAGTAGTATTCTGAATCATTTGATAATTCTTAAAATCATGAAAAAATTAAATTATTATATCAAAAGCTGCCTGCTGGTTGCCCTGCTTGCTGCAGTGGTTTGTATGCAGTCTGGCTGCAAAAAGGATAATTCGTCATCATCAAAAGGGACCCCGGTAATTACCTCTATCCGTAATTATGTGGCCCATCCGGGCGATTCGCTTTTAAGCAGCGTGGGTACAGGCCAATGGATAGTTATTTCAGGTAAAAATTTAAAAGGTGCACTTGCTATCAATTTCGATGGCGTAAAAGGCTCGTTCAATGATGCCTGGTTTTCTGATACCAGCGCTATTGCCCTGATCCCGGCAGTTATCGCGTTCCCAACAATACCTTCAGATAAACTGAATACCATACAATACATAACCAATCACGGTCAAACCACGTTTTCGTTCCCTATTGTTCCCCCCGCCCCTACCATCTCGGGAATTTCTAATGAAGACGCTAATCCTGGTGATTCGGTTAAAATAAACGGCCTTAGCTTTTTCTTTGTTAAAAGTGTTAATTATGGCGGCATTGACATAACCAGCTATAAAGCATCAAATGACGGTACGTTCATCAGCCTGGCAGTACCTGCCGGCTTAACCAAAGGGCCGGTAACAGTATCCACCAAATCGGGGAAAGTTACGACTACTTACAATGTGCACGATTTTGTAACCGGTGTATTAAACAATTATGATAATATAAATAATTTTTCGTGGGGATCTGGTACATCCGATAATTCTGCCGGCTACCCTGGCAACACTGGCTATTATGGGATAATGAAAGCATCTAATGTTTCTGCGGGCGACGGAGCCTGGTGGACTGACGGTCATTCAATTAATATAAACCCGGCACAATGGGTGCCTAAAGCTAACTTAACAGATACCTTAAGCCATTATGCCGTAAAGTTTGAAATATCGGTGACTAAGCCATGGACAGACGGTTCAATCAAAATTCTAAAAGATTATGGAAGTTACACAGCGCTTTATCGCCCGTGGAATACAGCTTCCGGTTCAAAAGTCGCGTTTACTACAAAAGGCTGGCAAACAGTTACTATTCCGTTTTCAAGTTTTATAAACGACAAAGGTTTCCCTGCCGCAACACTTACAGATTTTCTTGGTTCAACCGGTGCTGGCGGCATCGAATTCCAATTTATCAATGACAGTTCAAACACAATCCAAACTTTTGAGGTGGCTATTGATAATATCAGGGTAGCAAGAATTAAATAAACGAGAGAGTTAGTTGATTATAAATGAATGCGCGGGGTCTTAACAGGCTCCGGCATTTTTTTAGCTGATGCCTGGATATAAAACTCTGAAAGCTGAGATACGGAGAAAACTCCGGTAAAGAATTTAATATAACTGTTCATAACCTGACAGCAGTTTAAATTAAAAAGTAAAAGTTAGTTGAATAAGTGAATGCCTGGGGTTGTAGCAGGGCCCCGGCATTTTTTAACGACATAAGCTAACAATGTTATGTGCGGTATGAAATTTAAAAACTGTTCCGCATACATCAAATGACCATATCATAATTGTTCCAATACTTACCTAACCCAATAATCGCATGCAAAAACAAACAAAGAATTTATTACCAACCAGTTAAAAAATGAAAAAAACATTTTTCTTAAAACCAGTATTTTTAATAGCAATCGTATTGATTTCGTTTTTTTCGTGTAAAAAAACGAATAATGCACCGCCGGAACTTACCGTAAACCAAACAGCAATAACTTTTACGCCCGAAGGCGGTACGCAGGATTTTTCTATTTCGTGTAATGCAACATGGAATATCGTTAATCCAGGCTCTACCTGGCTGCAGTTAAGCACTACCTCGGGCAACAGCGGCAGTATCGTCATTCATATCAAAACGTTATCAGAAAACGGTACAGGATCAACACGTTCCAGTACCTTGACCATAAACTCCTCAAACGGACAGGCACGAACCTTAAAAGTATCTCAAACATCTAACCTTTTTCCTAACTACAATACATCGCCAATAGCTCCTGATGCAACCGGGATGAGCAGTAACGCTGTTCAGCTTGCCGCGAAAATAAAATTGGGTTGGAATATCGGCAATACACTGGAAGCTTCTGGCGGCGAAACAGGCTGGGGCAATCCGCTAATCACTGAAGATTATGTAAAATTTGTAAAACAGCAAGGCTTTAATGCTATACGCCTTCCCTGCGCCTGGAACATGGGCCATTTAAGTAACCCGGCAACTGCGCAAATAGATCCAAACTGGATAAAAAGGGTTAAAGAAGTTGTAGGGTATTGCGTAAACAATGACATGTATGTGTTGCTTAACATCCATTGGGATGGTGGCTGGCTTGAAAATAACATTACCCAAGCCAAACAAGATTCAGTTAATGCTAAACAAAAGGCATTATGGGAACAAATTGCAACGGCCATGCGCGATTTTGACGAACATTTGATGTTTGCCAGCGCCAATGAGCCGGCAGCAGATGATGCCGCAGCAACAGCAATACTTTCTACCTATCATCAAACCTTTATTAATGCGGTTAGATCAACCGGTGGTAAAAACGCCTATCGTGTACTGGTGCTTCAGGGCCCTTCTACTAATATGGAGAAAACAAGTGCTTTTATGACCAATCTCCCGCAAGATCAGGTGACAAACAAACTGATGGTAGAGGTACATTACTACTCTCCATTTCAGTTCTGCTGCCTGTTGGACAATGATGCAAGCTGGGGTAAAATGTTTTATTATTGGGGCACAGGGCACCACTCGGCTATTGAACCTGAACGAAATGCCACCTGGGGCGAAGAAAGTGATGTCGATGCCTCATTCAACCTAATGAAAACAAACTTCGTTGATAAAGGGATTCCTGTTCTTTTAGGCGAATATGGTGCCTACAGGCGTGACAATACTGCGCATGTCCCTTTAGATTTACCGACACACGAGGATGCGGTAGACTATTGGAATTTTTATGTTACAAAACAAGCGAAAACACGTGGCATGCTGCCATTTTACTGGGATACAGGCGGTGCCCTGGATAGAAGAAATTATACCGTAAAAGATCAGCGGACGATAACCGCTATTAAGCAAGGCGCAAATTAAAAAAAACGCCCGGGGCTTCCACTGACCCCGGGTATTTTTTTGTCGCCATCTAATCAATAATGAACTCAACTGAGCTCATTATTGATTATTCATTTTGTTGCGTCATTAACCGTTTTACTATCTACAAATTGTTCAAAAGATATTATGCTGTCGTTTTCCAATTGCCATAGATGCGCCACGCGCGCTTTAAAAAATTTGTTTGTTTCTTTATAGGTGCCGCTATAGGTACCAAAGGCAACTACTTTATCGCCGTCAGCAACATAATCCTCCGGCGTAAACTTATAATCGATCCACTCGGTAGCCAGGCGGTAAAATACATTTTGGGCAATCGCTTCAAAACCTATATAAGTGCCGGCGAGAGGAAATCCCTCGGCCTCTGTCCAAACAGCATCAGATGCGAGAAATTTTTGAAGGTTTTTACCATTCTCTTCCGAAGATTTGCCTTCGTAAGTGCTCTTTACAATTTCAAGATTTGTCATTGCTTTTAATGTTTACCATTTCATTTCGCCTGTATTTACTTTAGCTCCAATCTGAAGTGCTATATCAAACTTAAGATCGGGATAATGGCTCTTTACAGCATCAACCAACTCCCCTGATGTTTTATTTGCTTTCAGGGCTTCTTCGTAAAATAAAAGGTAGTTTTTAGTGTGGGACACTGACGTAGTATCGAAAGCGGAATACTGATCAGTATGGGCAGGAATTACAATAGATGGTGCCAGAGCAGTAATCTTATCCAGGATAGCAATCCATTTACCTCGGGCATCGGGCGTTTGTGCGTCGGCTGTCCATAGGTTGAAATTGCTGCCAAAAATATTAATGCCCCCTATTACAGCTTTTATAGAAGGGATCCATACAAAAGATCTTGAAGAGAATTCCTCAAGTCCGTATATTTCAATTTTTTCGTCCTCCAGTTCAAATGAACTGTCCTTTAGCAATTGCGGCAATACCACATTTTTGGTAAGGGCATTGCCAAGGCGGCCTCCCCAAACGTCAAGCTTTTTTTGCGAGGTTGCTTTAATATGTTCAATAGTTGTATCATTTGCATAAACTGTGACTTCAGGAAAGTACCGTTTGAAGACCTCTAATCCAAAATAAAAGTCGGGATCGGCATAACTGATATAAATTAAAGATAATTTCTTACCCGAGCTTTTGATATGCTCCGCAACAACTTCCGCCTCGGCCAGGGTAAACTGGGCATCGATGAGTATTGCTTCCGTCTTCCCCGAAATAATTGTTGATGTTACGCCAAAACTGGTTTCTGCTGCAATAAATACATCAAGTGTAAGATTGCCTGATTGAAATTGTTTAAATTGCTGTGCCTGCGTTTCCATAGTTAAAAACCTTTTGTTAAACCTTATTGATTAATAGATTAAACAAAGGTACCCATGGTCAAAACGAAAAACATTGAACAAGTTCAACAAACGCAAAAAGACAGCTACTTCTCCTTTGCCAGTTTATTACGGATTTTGCTCAAAAACTCATGACTAATCCCCAGGTAGGCCGCTATTTGCCTGTTGGATAACCTATTGTATAAATCCGGATACTTTGCTAAAAAGTCCTGGTATCGTTTATCGGCCGTTTTACTCAAATTATCGATCATCCTGCGCTGCAAGGCTACATGCGTTTTCTGCGTCATGATACGGAACAGCTTCTCAATGGCAGGGAAATGCTCATAAGCGAGGTCCTTGTTTTTCCGGGAAATGACCAGGACTTCACTATCTTCCAAAGCTTCAATAAATAAATTTGACGGTTTTTGGTTAGAAAAACTGTCTATATCGGCAATCCACCAATCTTCGGGCGCAAAATAAAGAACTTGCTCAACACCTTTTGCGTCCACATGGTAAACACGGAAAAGTCCTTTCAGCACAAAACCTTCATGAGCACAAATTTGTCCTTCTGATAGAAAATAGCTTTTTTTCTTAAACAACCGGGGTTCAAAAAGATCATGAAACTGTTGCAGTTGATCTTCGCTGAGCGAAACGTGCCTGGCGATGTTATTACGCAGTAGTTGATTCATAGAATATAATTAATAACACAACACAGGAGAAAGCCAAGTCAAGCATATCATATAACAACCTTTATACACCTGATATTCACTTTTCTATCTTCAAATACGTTTCTTAAATTAACAAATCTTCTATTAATTTACAGATAACGCGGTTTGATTTTTATAAAATAAATATGGTAAAGAGCTGCTTATCGACTGCTTTTAATGTAGCGAAAATAGTAGATCGAAGTTTATCATTGCAGGAATTGCACGCAGCTTCCTTTTAGTCTCCAGAAAAAGACAGGCCCTTCTGTTGAAGCAGAAGGGCCTGTCTTTTAATTTATTTATCTTAAGCCGATTTCCCTTAATCAGCAAGCTCAATCCTAAAACCTGATACCTTCCAGGCGGGCAAGTTTACGGGCTTTTTGATAACAAGTGCATCCGCTACCTGCTGCCATTGTATTTTTTCTTTGCTGCCTAAAAGTTTCACGGAGCGTATTTTTTTGATGTTTATTACCGACGATTTACCAAGCGATTTGATTCGAATATCCGCGGTGGGGGTGTCAAGCAGAAATGCATATAACTTATTGCCATTGCTGGTGAAACGGATATCTTCAGCAGTGTATTTCATCCGGTCTTCATTAAAGTTATCGGATTTAACTTTCACTGCGTTTTCCGGGCGTTCTCCAAATTTTTTCCATGGTCGTGATCCGTAGATCCCTTCGCCATTAGCAGCCGTCCATTTGCCTATCTCATCAAGTGTATTCAACATATCGGGCTCTAAATCCCCCTCGGGTGTTTGCACAATGTTTATCAGCAGGTTACCATTTTTACTTACTATGTCTACCAGCATTCTTATAATATCAGTTCCGCTTTTGTAGGTTTGGCCGGTACGATAAAACCAATCACCTATAGAAGTATCCGTTTGCCATGGATACGGGCTGATTGAATCCTGAACGCCCCGTTCAAGATCCTGTACCCACATACCCTGCGAAGGTTGCTTGCAATTATACACAGCGGTGAGCTGCCCATTGTTGTAGGCGACATTTCCGTTGTAAAAATTAGCTAGCATGTCACGGCCAATATCCCCAAACGGGAAGCCGCCATCTGAATAAAGCAGGTCGGGGTGATAAGTATCTACCAGTTCTTTAATAGATTTATACCAGGTACGCTGCCATTCAGGATCTGTAGTATACCAGCCGCGATCATCGGCTTTCGCTTTCGGGTGATATAAGTCAGCATAAGCTGGATCATTCGCATCGTATGGAACACCCTTGTAAGCGCCGGAGGTATCGGCATTATGTGAAGGCTGGTACCAGGTATAGCTTGCGCCCAAATGCTCCGACACGCCAAATTTAAGACCGTTCTTCTTAGCCTCCTTCTGCCAAATGCCAACCACATCTTTATGGGGGCCTATTTGTACGGCATTCCACCGGTGCAGTGAAGAGTTCCATAAAAAGAAATTATCATGATGAGTGCCCATGCTAACAAAATATTTTGCCCCGGCTTTTTTATATAGCGCCATCAATTTCGCCGGATCCCATTTTTCAGCCTTCCATAATGGTATGATGTCTTTATAACCAAACTTTGACGGATGCCCGTAATGTGCAACGTGATATTTATTTTGTTCGCTGCCCTGAATATACATGTTACGGGCATACCAATCACCCTGGCGGGGCACGGCTTGCGGCCCCCAATGCGCCCAGATACCAAACTTGGCATCTCTGAACCACGCAGGATACTGGTATTGTTTAAAAGAAGTATCCGAAGGCTTGAACGGGCCATTGTTAACGGACAGCTCTTGTCCGCGCAGCATCAACGACATCCCGGACAGGACGAAGCTAAGCGCGAAAATCTTTTTAAGGTTAGTTATCATTTTTTCAGGTATTTATATGTAAACAGAAAAATCTATCGCAGTTCGATAAATTCGGGCTCATACGGCGCAAGCGAAAAACTTCCGGCATAGTCTTTATCAAACAATATACTTTTAGATGCGTGTTTGGGGTCGATAGTCTGCGGCTTACCGGTTAAATTTAAATAAAGTATATGCTTACTGTCAATAAATCTCGCCATAACCCCTTCCGGTACTTCAGGGCCTTGCTTCAATGAAAACGAATCAGTAAGGCTATCAATTAAAGGATCTATTAATGCGGATTTAGCCGGGAGCCCAAGGTATATAGCAGTGCCCTTGCCATATTTGTTTGTAGTTATAACCGGGTAGCTTTTATCTAAACTGGTTATGCTGCCAAGCACTTTTGCACCCTGCGGATGAATGACATCAAAACGGGCTGATTCAGTTTTAATGTTCTTAGAACCGAAACCAACCTCTATATCCTTGTTTTTAAAATTTTTTGGCGAGATCTCGTTAAAATTTTCGGTTTCTTCATACCCGGAAACACGGATACCGAAAACATCGCTTAACAAACCCGGATGAGTTGCAGAAAAAACCTTTCCTGTTTCATTTGTAACCGCGGAGTTGGCCGTCATGATGACAGTGCTGCCGTTATAAATAAACTCCCTGATCTTTCTTGCGGTTACTGTGTCCATAACCGTAACACCCGGGATTACCAATAATTTATAGTTTAGCGGGCTTTTGGTAATTTCAACCACCCGCGTATCTATGTTCTTTCTAAAAAAAACATTAAAGCATTCGGCTAACTGTGCATCGTGCCTTTCGGGAAAGGCGCTGCTTGCTATTTGGCTTGGGAAAGAAAATGCCAAACCCACATCTGCCTTAACTTTATAAGGAAAAAACCTTTCAATTTTCTTAAACTCGGAAGCTATCTGTTTGTATTCGTCATATTTCCGGTTTACTCCGCCGTCCCAGTCCATCATGCCTTCCAGGTATTGCTCTTCACCGCCATGCATACTTTGCCAGGTCCAGCCGCAAACCATCTGGTTGCCGTACATCAAAGTGGCATAAGCTGATTTTCTGATGGAATTTGGAACCGCGGTCATTGTTGTAAATTCCGTACACCAAAATGGATTTGTACTCTCAAACTGAATCCTGGCGATTCCAAATGAGGCATCCATCAATCCGTAATTATTCACCAACGAGTTTCCAGGGTAAAAACCGCAGCCTTCTCGTGTCATTTTTCCTGAATAAGCAATTTGTGAATAATCAAAATAACGCTTATCGCTGTAATACCACGCGTTTGTATTAACGAATGCTTTGGGGGCATTAGTGTTCACTTTATCAATCACCTTCAGCAGAAATTCATTGATCTCATCTGATTCAAACCGGCGAAAATCCAACACTCTTTCCGGCGGCCCGCTGACATTGCCCGATGCCGGTAAGCCAACCTCATCAAACTCATTAATTTTTCGCGACCAACGCTGACCTGCCCATGCAATATTCAATTGCGCTATGGTTTTATATTTCTGTTTCAACCATTCAATAAACCGTAACCGGGCCTGTTCCGAATAAGATATCGGCCCGTCTCCCGACTCGTTATCAATGCCAAAAGCAAGCAAGGCAGGGTGATGACCATACCTCTTTGAAAGCACATCGGTATATCTTACAGCATACTTTTGATATTCAGGGTCGCCAATATCCTCCATATACCGGTGGTTAGGATATAACCTGTTGCCCGAGGCATCGGTGACATTTATGGAAGGAATTTTATGCTGCAACCAGATGGGGGCCGGACGTATGGCGATATCCAAAATTACCTTGATACTGGCTTTATCCATCAAATCCATTACGGTATCGAACCATTTGAAATCAAAGTTCCCTTCAGAAGGTTCGTAGCTATCCCAAGCCAAATGCCCCATTCTTACAACCCTGAAACCGGCGTTCTTCATCAGTTGAATATCACTTTTCCATTTTTCTATATTCTTATCATCATGCGGGTGATAGTTGGTTCCAACAAACAGTTGCTGAGCGTTTAACCGTAAGGTAAATAGCAGCAAAAGCAGAATTGGAATGTATTTCATTCTTCTCATATTATATTAATTTTAGCCACAATATAGCCGGGCATTCATGTTAACTCTTTTTATAACCTCCTATTTGTTGCACATTTCCACCGGGTCAATGTGTGAGTGCTTTAACAGTTATGGTTGCTTCGGATAAACTTGCCGAACTAACGGTAAGCTTAATATCGCCGGCATTATGAGTGCTCCTGATTACCACCATGGCCCGGCCATGCCAGGCTTTGCGCGAATTGCCTATATATGGGTCAGTGTCCTTGACATTCGCATTATCCACTCCGGTTATTACACCAGGCCCTTCAATTTTAAATTGAAGTCGATCTGATGCGTTTGGTTGTAGTACGCCATCCTTATCAGTGATTTCAATTGAAACATAGGATAGGTCCTGCCCATTCGGCAATAGCTGCTTACGGTCGGCAATGAGCCTGACCTTAGCAGCGGAGCCTGAAGTTTGCAGCGTAGTTGATTCAATTTCTTTATCATTTTCAACGCCCACTGCTTTGAGGGTCCCTGGCGTATAGGGTACTGAGAAAGTAGCTTTAAATTCCTGATTTACTGTTGTAGGCTTCTCCTCAAGAAGTTTGTCATTGAAGTAAAGCCTTACTTTGGGATATTTTGAATATACGTCTACGTCTAATTTTCTGCCCTCAAAGCCTGGCCATGTCCAGCTTTCCCAGGTAGGCCATACAGACCACCAGGTTTCTTTGATTTCCAGCGGTTCGGGCTTTGGCTCGCGGACAGCCATGTACAGCTTTTCCTTATCGTTGTACAACATGCTGCGGTAGTGCGAAATCGGTTTTCTCCATCCGGTTAAATCTATATCTCCGCAATACGCACCATGCCATGGAAAAAAATCATTTTCCCAATGTTCTCCTGGCACATCGCCCGAATAATACCATCGGCCAATTCCCGATTCGCCTAAATAATCTATCGCTGTCCATACAAAATCGCCAATAATATAATTGTTGTTTTGTACCAGCTTCCAATTGGCAAAAGCATCTCGCGGGTATGATTCGGTCTGAAAAATAACACGGGAGGGCACCCTTTTATGATCTGCGGGAGCACCTTGAAGTTGGTAATTATAGCCGCAAACATCATGAGCTGCCATAAGCGGATCTAAAGATTCCCAGTCATTGCCCCACTTTACAATTGCCGATGTTACCGGTCGTGTGCTATCTATACCTTTAACAATACCTGCAAGCATTTTAGCGGTCACAACAGCCTCTGGCTTGTTTCTCTCAACCACTTCATTACCTATACTCCACATAAAAATTGAAGGATGGTTCCTATCGCGCAGCACCATTGTTTCCAGGTCGCGTTTCGACCATTTATCAAAATATACAGAATAGTCGTGTTTGTTTTTACCAACTCTCCAGCCATCGAAAGCCTCATCAATAACTAATAAACCTAACCTGTCGCAAGCTTCTAAAAAAGCTTCGGACGGTGGATTATGAGATGTACGCACAGCGTTGAAACCGGCAGCTTTCATTAACTCAACTTTACGTTCCTCGGCCCGGTCAAAAGCAGCGGCACCAAGGCACCCGTTGTCATGATGGACACATCCGCCGCTAATCTTCACAGTTTTACCATTAAGCTGGAAACCTTTTTCCGGCGTAAACTTTATTGAGCGGATGCCCAAAGTGGTCTTTGTCTCATCTATTTTTTTATCACCTTTTAATACCTGGATTTGAGCCTGATATAAATAAGGGGTTTCCGGTGTCCATAATAATGGCTTCGATACTTTTATAATTTGAGTAACCTCTTTTTCGCCGTGTGCCGGTAACTCTACCTTTGTTGTATTATTTCCCGCATCTTTAAAGCTTACGGATAGCAGCCGGGTGTTAACAGCGATGCGCTGCGGAAAGCCGGTTTCGTTTTTTATCGTAGCCTTAACCTGTACCGAAGCCTGCTTTGAAGAGACTTCGGGTGTTGTAATGGCTACTCCCCAATCGGCTAAGTGTAAGGGATTGGTAACGTCAAGCCACACATGGCGGTAGATTCCTGAACCACTATACCATCTGCTGTTTACTTGCTGTGAATTATCCACACGTACGGCTATCACATTCTCTTTGTTAAAATCCAGGTAAGGCGAAAGATCATACCTAAATGACGAATAACCATAAGGCCGGATACCAAGGGATTTACCATTGATAAACACCTCCGAATTCATGTAAACGCCCTCAAAATAAACGAAAATGCTTTTTCCTTTCCATTCAGGAGCTACCTTGAACGTTTTTCTGTACCAGCCAATGCCCGTCGGGAAATAACCGCCCGCACCTCCCGTTGGATTTTTGGGGCTTACGCTCCCTTCAATGCTCCAATCATGCGGCAAGTCAAGGTTACGCCAGGCATTATCATTAAAATCCCGTAACCGTGCCAATGAATCGTCACCCAGGTTAAATTTCCAATTGTAATCAAACAATTGTTTTCGCCCGGAGCCAACCGAAGATTGGGCAAAACTTAGAACACTATAAGCCAAAAGCAAGGTGGCTATTGTTATTCTTTTCATAAAAGTGGTATGCTTAACACAGTTATTTAACTGCAATTTTTGTTTTAAGAATGATATTACGGGATGAATTACCTAACTCAAGAACGTATTCGCCGGCTTCTGTGTTCCAGCCTTTTTTTGCTTCATCATAAAATGCCAGATCTCCAGTTTTAACCTGCATTTCTATCGTCTTTGTTTCGCCGGCCTTTAAAAATATCTTTTTAAATGCTTTGAGCTCTTTTTCAGGGCGCTGTACCGAACAAACCGGGTCATTCACATACAGCTGCACAACTTCGGCACCATTTCTTCCTCCTGTATTTTTGATCGTAAACTTCGCATGGATCGTTTCGTCTTTTTTATAAATTGATTTATCTGTGGAAAGTTTGCTGACAGAAAAATCGGTATAAGAAAGGCCATAACCAAATGGGAACAGCGGCACTATATTTTTTGTATCATACCAACGATAACCAACCAATATTCCCTCCTTATATTCGGCTGTGAGATTATTGCCCGGATAGGTATTTAAATTAAACGCCGGCGAATCATTTAACGAAGCCGGGAAGGTAAATGGAAGCTTACCCGATGGGTTTATAGTCCCTTTTAACACATCGGCGAGCGCATTGCCGGCTTCTGAGCCATTAAACCATGACCAAACAATGGTGTGATTTGATTTTTTGATTTCGTTCAGGTCAAATGGCGCACCAGCCATTACTACAATAATGGTATTGGGATTAACGGCACTTACGGCGTTAACCAAAGCCTGCTCGCCAAAAGGCAGTTCCAGGCTTTTGCGATCATGGGCTTCACTTTCGTATTCACGGTTTGAACCAATACACAAAATGACAACATCACTGCTTTTAGCAAGTGCTATGGCTTCATTAATCAGGTCCTGATCGGGTTTATTATAGTCACCATTTTGTTCAGCAGTTTTACTCGCCTGGTACTTTGCCCTGTAACCCTGTGCAAACCCGATATCGGCGGTTTTACCGAACCTTGACTTTATACCTTCTAATGCGGTAACCTCATGTTTTGCTTTTACACCCGCACCATATCCCCCCAAAGCGAAAGTACGTACGGCATTATCCCCTATAACTGCTATGCGTTTGATCTCACTTGTTTTTAACGGCAATAATTGTTTATCGTTTTTCAACAGAACTATGGATTCTGAGGCGATCTCATACGCCGCCTTAGCGTGCTCCGGGGTTGAGATAGATCCTTTTGGATGGTTGGTACTCATAGATGTATGGTACATGAGCCATAAAATCCTGCCCACTTTATCGTCAATAGTTTTTACTGAAACCTGCCCGGCTTTAACAGCGGCAAGCAATGGTTTAGCCAGATACCATTGATCATAAGGTCCGCTCGAACCCATTTCAATATCAAGGCCATTGTTTGCTGCCGCCACAGTATGATGCGTGCCTGCCCAGTCAGACATAACTACGCCTTTAAAGCCCCAGTCTCCTTTTAAAACTTTGTTTAATAAATACCCATTTTCAGAACACCAATAACCATTTAACTTATTATAAGCCGACATAACGGTATAAGCATTGCCCTGCTGAACGGCAGCTTTAAAAGCAGGGAAATAGATTTCCTGCAAAGCCCTTTCATCAACCATTGTATTTACACTATCGCGGTTAAGCTCCTGATTATTGGCGGCAAAATGTTTAATACAGGCCGCCACATGCTGACTTTGAATCCCTTTTACCGATTGAATGGCCAATTGGCTATTTAAATAGGGGTCTTCTGAGTAATATTCATAAGTACGGCCGCAAATGGGCATCCTACAGATGTTAAACGCAGGCGCAAGCATCACATTTTTTTTACGGGCATTCGCTTCCTCTCCTATTACCACGCCATATTTATTGGCCATTACAGGGTTCCAGGTAGCTGCTATTGCCGAGCCATTGGGTAAAAACGTAGCAGAATCGGTTGTCCAATTGGCCGAAGCCCAGTCAAAGCGTTTTATTTCCTCGCGCACACCTAATGGCCCGTCGTCACAGGTCAATTCAGGGATACCTAAACGCGGCACACCTGCCGAAGAAAATAAAGCGTTGCCGTGCAACATTTCTATTTTCTCTTCAAGTGTCATCTTTTTGATGATACTATTGATCTTTAATTTAAGGGCTGCATCGTTTTTGTTTTGTGCAGATACACTACCAAACAAAAAAAGCGCGATAATACAGGTAATTATATATTTCATAAGCATTATTTCTTTAAATTCTTTGTTTAACATTATTTATCAGCAGCTGTAATTTCAATAGCCGACTGCTTTAACCCCGGCGAAGTTGCCTTTAAAACTATAGTGCCCGGCTGCCCGGTTGACTGGACAATAACCTGGGCATAACCGCTAAAAAGTTTTCGCTTATATTGCTCTGCAGGGTAAACCAATTGGATAAGGCCGGGATCGGTATTAACGCTCGCCCAGATGTTTGCTTTAAGCAAGGGGGTAGCTACAATTGCGATGGTATTGTTGCCGGGGTGCAGTAATGAAGCATCCAGTTTAAATTCGGTGTTCCCATCGCCTGCTTTGATTCCGTGCCCTATTTCCTTACCATTGATGTAGATGTTTTGAACTTTGCCGACATTTTTGCTAAATAAGGTAGCGGTAGCGGTTGCCGTATCAGCAGGCATGGTAAAACCAGCCCGGTAAACTATGGCTTTCACTCTTCGGCCAAATTCATCGTCCCGGGTATCTTTAAAAGCATTTTGCCAGCTGCTATCGTTATAATCCGCTGCAACCTCGGCCTTCGCGTTTAAATCGTCGACAAATTTCTCTTTGAAAGCGCCTATATTAATAAGGTCTATCCGTTCTAAATATTGATCCGCCTCCAGCGATGTTGGATCGCCGTTGCCCACCCCTATGATTTTGCCGGGGCCTGTAATTGAAAAGCTCAGCTCATTTTGGGCGGTTGGCACCCGCAGGTTGTTTTTGTCATCGGCCTGCACTGTAATTATGGCAATATCTTTTTTATCGGCCTTAATCGCTTTGCGGTCCACTGTTAACTTAACCTGATTTGGCATAAGGGTAGTTTTAACAATATCGTTATCGACTTTAATGCCTTTTTTGTAACCTACAGCTTCCAGCGTTCCGGGCTCATATTTTACCTGCCATTCCAGGTGCCCGTTTAGCTCCATAGTTTTTTTACCGAGGCTTTTTTTGTTTAAAAAAAGCTCCACCTCGTCACAATTGCTGTACGCGCACACCCGTATTTCCTGGCCTTCTTTACCTTGCCAGTTCCAGTGCGGCAATAGGTGCACCACTGTCTCGTTCGTCCACCATGATTTTAAATAATAGTAATCGTCCTTTGGAAAACCGCAGGCATCAACCATTCCAAAATATGATCCTACTGAGGGCCATCCAAACGGTGTTGGCTCACCCCTGTAATCAAAACCGGTCCAGATGAACATGCCGGCCAGATATGGGCGCGAGGCATAATGTTTCCAGCCTTGTTCCAGGCTATAAAAAAAGTCGTTTTGTTTTCTGTCATATGCCGCAAGCTGGTGCTTGTCCATATCATCCTCGTAAATCCCCCTCGAGGCAACTGTCGAGCCCTCTTCGGTACCCCAGCTAAATTGATTCGGATATTTTTTATGTTGCTCATCGGTATTTTTGGTAGCAACGTAGTTATAGCCGAGCACATCTATTACCGTTGAGATCCCGGAGCCGATGCCGCCGCTTATAGCCGCGGTGATGTAACGTGTTGAATCAACCGATTTGGCAAAAGCCTGCATAGTGGCTGCTATCCGCGCCCCGGTAATGTTACCTTCAATACCCCATTCTTCATTCCCTATCGACCAACTGATGATGCTGGGATGGTTACGGTCGCGCAGGATCATCCTTTTCAGGTCATTTAGTTGAGTGGATGCCACACCCATTAAGCGGTTTTCATCGATAACCAGCATCCCTAACCTGTCGCACGCGTCAAGTAATTCGGGCGTTGGCGGGTTATGCGAACAGCGATAGGCATTACAGCCCATGCCTTTTAAAGTCCTGATTCTGAAATCCTGTAAAGCATCGGGCATTGCTGCACCAACGCCGGCATGGTCCTGATGATTGTTTGTTCCCTGTATTTTTACGTGTTTGCCATTTAGAAAAAAACCCTCGTTAGCGTCAAACCTTATGGTTCGGATCCCGAAAGTTGTTACGTAACTGTCTATGATACTTCCATTCTCTTCAACTGTAGTAATCAGCTTATGCAAATAGGGTGTTTCTAATGACCAGAGTTTTGGATTGTTAACCGTCAAAATATTTTTAATATCCTGCGATGCGAAAGGCTTCAACGTAAGCCCGGTAGTCGTTTTCGTCGCAAGGGCTTTGCCACTATCATCAATAATTGTTTGAGTTATATTAAAACTTCTTGTTTTTTTGTCGTCATTGTTGATGGTAGCCGTTGCCGTAACATCGGCCACATTGCTTTTTACCGCTGTAGTAACGAACGTTCCATCGGGCACGATGTGAACCTGGTTTGTTTTGTTAAGCCACACATGGCGATAGATGCCCGCGCCTTCATAAAACCAACCTTCTTCCATAGTTACATCCGCACGTACGGCTATAACGTTGTTGCCGCCATAGTTTAAATATTCTGAAATATTATATTCAAAGCGATTATAGCCGCTGGGTTCGGTGCCTAAGTAATGTCCGTTTACCCAAACTATACTATTTCGGAAAACGCCATCAAACGCTATGGATATACGCTTACCAAGGTCGGAAGCCGGTATAGCAAAGGTTTTGCGGTACCAGCCCACGCTTGCCTCGGGGAAGTTACGGCCAATAGCTTTCGATCCGTGACTGAAACTGCCTTTCGGGCTAAATGGCTGTTCAACTGCCCAATCATGCGGAAGGTCGATCTTACGCCAGCCCCTGTCGTCAAATTCTGCCGATGCGGCGCCATCGCCATAACCAGTTTTGGCCAAATAGGAGAACCCGCCGGTCCCGTTATAAAAATCTTTAGAAACATCGTATGCATGCCCCAAAGCAAAGCGCCAGTCATTATCAATAGATAAATGTTCGCGTTTTGAAGCTATTTCAGGGGATTGGGCTATAGTTTTCCCTGTAGCGAACACTAAAATCAAAAAATACAAAAAGTAGGTTGGTTTCATTTTTTTAAACAAGGTTTGGTATAAGACGCTTGCATGGCAATCAGCGGATTTATTATCATTGCAAAAATTGTTACTTGGCCCCTGCTATAAGGGCATTAATTGTGCGTTGATCAAGTACTTTATTATTTCGTCTGTCCAGGGCAATACCTATATCCCAAAAAAATGGCTTAAGGCCGTTGGCTATAGCTTGTTGTGTTGTAAACTTTATCCAATAATCTACAGCATCATTGTGTACCGCCAAATCTTTAGGGGCAGTTCGTCTGTAAGCGCCATATTCTCCCATCACAACAGGGATTCCTTTATCAACGAATTTTGTTTTCATGAGTTGGAATGTGCTCTTAACCTCAGCCTCTTCTCCATAAGTTGGGTTTCTCGCAGA
The DNA here is from genome assembly GCF_014643835.1 of Mucilaginibacter rubeus. GTDB lineage: Bacteria > Bacteroidota > Bacteroidia > Sphingobacteriales > Sphingobacteriaceae > Mucilaginibacter > Mucilaginibacter rubeus. Next base: position 98,280 of record NZ_BMKD01000006.1, read on the forward strand.
ATCCGATAATGAGTGGTGCCCGTTCCCCCAATAATAAAACATGCGGCCCCATGGTTCATCTTTTTCCATAAGGCAAAAATTAAAGGGAGAATAATAATGTACCTCAACCATTAACCGGCCTTTTACCTGATCGGTTGGCAGAGATGTCATAAAATGACTTGTTTTTTCCATGTTAGTAGATGGGCCCTGCAGTATCAATACACGGTAGGCGTTTTTACCACCGGTTGACCTAACCGCGTTAATAAAAGTTTGATGATAGGTAGCAAGTATTGCTGTTGCCGCGGCATCATCTGCAGCCGGCTCATTAGCGCTGGCAAACATCAAATGTTCGTCAAAATCGCGCATTGCTGTTGCAATTTGTTCCCAAAACGCTTTTTGTTTAGCGTTAACAGAATCCTGTTTTGCCGGGGTAATATTATTTTCAAGCCAACCGCCATCCCAGTGAATATTGAGCAACACATACATATCGTTTTTTACACAATATTGTACTACCTGTTTTACGCGGTTTAACCAGGCGTCCTGTATTTTGGCAGTTTTTTTATCTGAATATTGATCCCAGGCGCAAGGGATACGAATAGCATTAAACCCGCTCCGCTTAACCAGTTTGATATAATCTTCTGTAATTAAAGGATTGCCCCAGCCGGTTTCGCCGCCGGGCGCTTCCATTGTGTTGCCGATGTTCCAGCCTAATTTGATGTTTGCTGCCTGTTGCACGGCAGTGTTATCCATTCCCGTTTTATCGGGAGCCTTGGGCGAAATATTGTATGAGGGATAAATTGTTTTGACAACGGCTGTGTCATTTATTATTTTTTTAGGAACATAACAAAAAGCGGCCTTGAGCGGCGAAGCAATCGAAAAAATAGCAGCAGTACACCAAAGTATACGTTTTAACATCATAGTAAATTAAGCAGGTTTGAAAATTGGCTTAAGCAATGCCAAACTTTAATTGCGTTTTACAATAAAGAAACATTGAATTACGCTGCTAATCTAAATGCCGGGGTGCAATCGATTGTTCACAAATGGGGACACAAATGTTAAAACCACATACTGTACTTATTTACAGCATGTTAAAGTAGATTCACACCCAATAATCGGTCATAACTGAAACAGATGTTGTACTAAATTTAACAAAAAGACCCCAAAAGCATCAAGTTAAACCAATAGCAAAATCAGGTAAATCGTTTTAAAAAATAATAAATGCGATTTCGCACACAACTAAAGCTAAACCAGCCCTCTTCTTTGGAAAGGGTTTAGGTGAGGCCATAAGCGGCAAATTTTAAAAGCGATTTCCTTACGGTAAAACCGGCTGAAGGCTTATAAAACGCTATTTGTTCTTGTTGCTGACATACGCAGATGGAAGGCAATTAAATTCGGCCTTAAAGCATCGTACGAAGTACTTTTGGCTTTTAAAGCCTACTTTGTAAGAGATCTGTGATATAGTTAATTGTGAATTCTCAAGCAACTGTGCGGCACGTTTGAGGCGGATGGTACGGATCAGATCTACGGGAGATTTTCCTGTTAAAGCCAACGCTCTTTTGTACAGGGTTACGCGGCTCACAAATAATTCGCTGCTCAATTCCTCTACCGAGAATTCGGCATTGTCAATGTTTTTTTCGATTATTTGTACCGCTTTTTTTATAAACGCTTCATCAAGTGATTCGGTTTCTACTTCAGTTGGGGTAACGTCAAGCTGCTTTTGATAAGTTTTACGCATATCTTGCTGCATGGCCAATATGTTCTTTAATTTAGAAGTCAGAATCTCGAAATTAAAAGGCTTGGTCAGGTAATCATTGGCGCCGGTTTCAAGCCCTTCCAATTGCTGTTCTTCATCTGTAACAGCCGTAAGCAACACAACCGGTATATGTGATGTACGTTTATCGTTTCGTATTTTCCGGCATAAATCAATGCCATTCATTTCCGGCATGCTGATATCGCTGACTACCAGGTTAGGGTGAAGGGCCAGGGTTTTTTGCCATCCTTCCTTTCCATTGGCAGCCTCGATAATGTTGAAAGTATCATTTAAATTGTCTTTCAAATAAAAACGGAAATCCTCATTATCTTCAACCAGTAAAACAGAAAGCTTCTTAATTGAATTGCTGCCTCCCGCCTGCACCCAATCGGGGTTTTCGGATACTGCTGTCCGGGGGAAATCAGGTTCATTTATCGATACTTCTTCCTCTGTCACTAAATCAACAGGTAAAAGTATAGTAAAATAACTGCCCTGGCCGGGTTCACTTTGCACTGATATTTCACCGTTGTGCAGCTTTACAAATTCTTTGGTTATTGACAGCCCTATACCACTACCCTGGTTAACCATAGAGCCCGGCACCTCGTTTTGAAAAAAGCGCTCAAAAATTCTGTCCTGCTTATCTAACGGAATTCCAATACCCGTATCAATAACCTTTATCTCAAGCTGTCGCTCTTCAGGCGCTTTTTCAACCATCGCCAGTAAAACACTTATATGCCCGCCATCAGGTGTAAACTTAAAAGCATTGGAAAGCAGGTTGAAAATGATGCGTTCGATTTTATCGTGGTCAAAGTTGATAATCAGGTTTTGAATTTCCGAATCGAATACCAGCCTGATATGTTTTTTCTCAGCAACATCCGAGAACGAATAAACCATTTCCTTAATAAAATTGATAATATCACCACTCCGTGCATGCAGCCTAAGTTCCTGCACCTCCATTTTCCTGAAATCAAGCAACTGATTTACCATATTTAGTAACCGTTTGGCATTGCGGTTAATTAATTGCAACTGATTTCTCTGCTCTTCGGCCTCGGTTTGCTTTAAAATCTTATCAACAGGCGCCATTATCAATGATAAAGGGGTCCGGAATTCATGGCTTACATTGGTGAAGAACTTAATTTTCATCATATCAAGTTCATGCATACGCCTGGCCTCCTGCCGCTCATTTTCAATTAACAATTTAGCCTCGCGTTTCTCCTTTTCGATTTCAAACTGCCTTCTTATTTTTTGAATTCCGCGCCGGCGCATAAAAAATAGGATCCCAAATAAAAGTAATATATAAATAAAATAAGCTATTGTCGATTTCCAGAACGGGGGCAATACCTTAATTTTTAATGTGATATAATCAGGGTCCCACCGCCCTTCCTGGCTAATCGCCCTTACTTTAAAAGTATAATCGCCCCCATCAAGGTTGGTGTAGGTGGCTTTTCTCGTAGCATTATCGGCATCAATCCAATCCTTATCAAAGCCTTCCAACATATACTGATGTTTTACTTTGTTGGGATTAAAGAAATTAAGTGCGGCAAACTCAATGGTAAACACATTTTCATTGTGTGTCAGCGTCAGCTCGCGGGTAGCCGAAATAGCTTTTGACAATACCACATGTCCGTTAACTTCCTCATTGGCTTTGATACTTTTATTATACAGAAAGAAATCAGTAAAAGTTAGTTTAGGCTTGTTAATATTGGCATGTATGGCTAACGGGTCGAAAATATTGAAACCATGCCCGCCGCCAAATATGAGTTCGCCCTTGCGGGTTTTGAGCCCTGCCTGGTCATTAAATTCCCGGCCCTGCAAACCATCCGTTTCATCAAAATTCTCAAACCTGAAAGCGTAAGCAGCCTTTTGGGCAATAAGCGTTACTCTGCTTAAACCATTAGCAGTGCTCAACCACATCCTTCCTTTATTATCCTCCAATATTTGTAATATGGCATTATCTGGTAACCCGTTTTGCTTCGTTAACGATGTGAACTTATTGGTTTCGGGGTTAAGAATGCTTAATCCGTAGCGTGTAGCTATCCAGATCAAGCCGCGCCCGTCCTGGTTAATGCAGTTGATAGTATTACTAATCAAACTATTTGCATCATCTTTATTTATGCTGTAATGGATAAACCTGCCTGTATTTTTTAAAATCACATCGATACCAAAGTATCCTCCAACCCAAATATTGCCTTTGCGGTCTTCAAACAGAGCAGAAACGTAAAGACACCTGATATCTGTTTGTTTAAAGGGACGGGAAAATTTCTTTTTTTCTCTGTCAAATATCTGGAGCCCGGCTGCAAATGTCCCTATCCATAACGTATGTGATGAATCTTCGAAAATACTCATCACCCGGTTATCGGCAAGGCTCCCGGCTATCTTATCGTCATGTTTATAGTGGGTAAACGTTTGTCCGTCAAAGCAATCCAGGCCGCCAAAATATGTCCCTATCCACAATTTTTGATCATGGTCGACACATAAACTGACAATAATATCATTGCTGAGACTGTTTGCATTTCCTGGTTCATACTTATATTGTTTAAAGCTGCCGGTTTCACGGTTAAAATAAATCAATCCTCCTCCATTTGTACCAATCCAAATGTTCCCATTTTTATCTTCAACAAACTTGTTAGCATCTTCGAAACCCAAACTTTTATGGTCTGAGGCGAAGTGCCTGTACAATGGGAACCGGATAATATTTTTGTGATAATAACTTACTCCTTCTTTAAAGGTGCCTGCCCACATAATACCCGAATCGTCTTTATAAAGGTTGATAACGCTGTTTTGACTTAATGATTTGGCATCATCTTCCCTGTTCAATAAATAGGTAAATGTGAAAGTTTTTTTATCTAACAAATTTATACCGCCATGGTCGGTCGCTATCCATATTAACCCGTCATCAGCCTGGATAATGTTGCTGATGATATAAGATTTTAATTTGAGCCCCGAAGGTTCGTTAGCGATAGGCCTGAACGCCCTGCTTGAGGGACTGTAATAATACGCGTTGGCGTAAAAACCAGGTGTGTAAAACCATAAATCGTTATCCTTATCAACAGTAATGGCGTAATATGCATCTTTACTATTAACAGCTTTATTAAAAATATCTGTGCGGTAGGAAATTTTATTTTGACTGATATCAAACTTTTCAACCATTCCGTTACGGTATACCAACCAAAGGTTGCCGGCAGCATCCTGAGTTATGTCTGAAATGAGATTTGAATATAATGATACGCTTGAACGGTCGTGATAATACCGACGGGTTGTTTTGTTGACTCCATTATACCTGTAAAGACCGGAATCCGGGCACAAAAGCCAAAACTCGCCCTTACCACCGTGAATTATTTTAGATACGTTAGGATATCCAGGAACCTTTAACGAGCTCGTCATTACCGACATATCACTGTCAAACTGCTCCGTTTCCGGATTATAAAAACAATATCCTCCGCGGGTTGACACCCATAATTTTTTGCCGGGTCCTTCAAAAATACCGCTTACAAAATCATCGTTAAGTGACTTTTTATTATTAGCGTCGTGCTTGAATATTTTAAAACTATAGCCGTCATAACGGTTAAGGCCTGACGCGGTCCCAAACCACATAAAACCTTCAGAATCTTTAAAAATGCAGTTAACCTGGTTGTGAGACAAGCCATTGCTTCTGTTGAGCTGCGAAAACTGGTATTTGCCATTTTGCGCAAAAGCAACACGAAACGTCAACAACAATATAAGCACGCTTAGTGATAATTTATATCTCATAGCTTAGGAGTATTCATAAAAATAATCAATAAAAGACAGTGTTTGGTAAATATCGAATTTTAATATGCAAAGCAAGCCTGTTAATGCCTGGTATTAATGCAAAGTTTTGAGATATTCCTTCTTTATATTGGTTGATTCAAACCTACAGTAAGCCGCCATCTAAAAACTTAATTAAAATGGACTTTTTGTTGTAAAAATCCGACTTTACTATATTTGAGATATTCATATGCATTTAGGGATATCAATGCAATTTGCATATTTGTGATTCAGATGATCAAAAGAAATTTAAAACATACTTTCTCGCTCCTCAACGTTGACTATGTGAAGCTCAACTCCAAATGGAATTACAGGAATGTGATCAGTCCTTACTACCGTATTTATTATATAGATGATGGAGAAGGTGAAGTATCAGATGCCGCCAGTTCGTTAAAGCTTGAACCAGGCTATCTATACATCATTCCAAGTTTCACGCTATGTAACTTAGGGTGCAGTGATTATCTGGGCCAGTATTTTGTTCAGTTTTTTGAGGATTCGATAGATGGAAGTTCGCTTTTCGCTAACCACAGGGTTATATTGAGAACAAGGGCCACCGAAATGGATATCAACCTTTTTAACAGACTGCTTGAAATTAACCCGGGTAGAGGAATTAACCGGTCAGACAATCCCAAGGTATATGAAAAAGATATCTACTATAAGGAATATCAGGAACTTAATAATCAACAAAACACTTCCGTGTACCTGGAAACCCAAGGTATCCTGATGATGTTAACCGCAAAATTCCTTAACCCACAATTATTTAAGCATCCAGAACATAAATCTATACCCGTTAAAATTGCAGAAACCTTAAATTATATCCTTGTTAATTTACACATGGATCTAACTGTGAACCTGCTGGCTTCCCGGGCAAATCAAAATGTCGATTATTTTTCAAGGCAGTTTAAGCAGCACACAGGAACCAGGCCGTTGAATTATATAAATGAAAAACGAATTGAACGTGCACAATATTTGATGGCAACAAGCAGAATGGCTTACTCAGAGATTTGCACACAAACCGGGTTTGATAACCTTTCTTATTTTTCCAAAACTTTCAAAAAGCTAACCGGTATGTCGCCCAGCGAATATAAAAAACAGATGTACCAGGTTGGCTTCAATCATTAGTATCCTTATGCTTATCATTGTCGCTTTTTTCACCAATAATGCTGCAAATTGAGAATAGCATGGTCTGAAACAGCCAATGCTTCCATTTTTACAATCCTGTTCCCAAGCTTTCTTTCACTACGCATCCTGACATGGCGTAAACAAACGCTTAATTTCCATTATTTGATAATCCTCAATAAATAAGCTATTTATAGTCAAACCTGAAAGATAATTTGATTTAAGTAGCATCCGATCCTTTTATCAATCTTAACTTCAATTGTAATATTAACCGCTCAAAAGTCGGTTTTGTATAAAAAAAAGTCCCATTAGGTCAACTATTTAAATATTATTTCAAAGAAATTTGATTGATGATCAATTACTGACCGACGTAAACTGAATTGCTCATCAACCAATTATAAATAACGATATATAGAAATTTACTTAAAGGCCTGGCTACTCGTTGCACAGCTGATCCAGACAGGTACTTTTTCAAAACTTCCAAACTCAATTATGAAAAGAAGAACATTAATAAAAGGCATGGCCACGGGGCTCTCGTCTTTGTATTTGTCAAAGGCTTTTGGCAGCAGTTTGCTGCAAACTAATTCAAACGCCGCAATTGCTTCGGGGCCTTTTAAACCCAGTTGGGATTCATTGACTCAGTACCAGGTGCCGGACTGGTTTCGCGACGCAAAGTTTGGGATGTGGGCGCATTGGGGCCCACAATGCCAGCCGGAACGTGGCGACTGGTATGCACGCGGCATGTACCAGGAAGGCAGCGACCAGTATAAATATCATGTTCAAAAATATGGGCATCCTTCCAAATTTGGTTTTAAAGACGTTATTAACGAATGGAAAGCCGAAAATTGGAACCCTGATGAATTGGTTGGCCTATATAAAAAAGCCGGCGCCAAATATTTTATGGCACTGGCCAATCACCATGATAATTTTGACCTTTATGACAGCAAATACCAAAGCTGGAACTCTACTAAACTTGGCCCTAAAAAAGACCTGATAGGCGGCTGGGCCAAAGCAGCTAAAGAGCATGGTTTGCCTTTTGGCGTAACCGTACACGCTTCCCACCCCTGGACCTGGTATGAGGTTGCCCAACGTGCGGATAAAACCGGCCCGTTGGCAGGCGTACCTTATGACGGCAAACTTACCAAAGCTGATGGCGCAGGTAAATGGTGGAACGGCTATGACCCACAGGAATTATATGCACAAAACCATCCTTTAAGTAAGGATAGCTTTGATAACAACAGTATGGGCAGCCATTGGGACTGGGGCAACGGCGCAAGCGTGCCCAGCAAGGCTTATTGTGATAAGTTTCTGAACCGCACCATTGAACTGATAGACAAATACGGCCCAGAACTGATTTATTTTGATGACACAGCCCTGCCCCTTTGGCCGGTAAGCGACGCCGGTTTAAAAATAGCGGCGCATATGTACAATACCAGCATTAAAAAGCATGGAAAACTGCAGGCCGCACTATTTGCTAAAGTATTGAATGAGCAGCAGCGTAAATGCATGATATGGGATATAGAACGTGGCCAAAGTAACCAGATAGAACCTTTACCATGGCAAACCGATACCTGTATTGGCGGCTGGCATTATGACCGGCGGATATTTGATAATAAGGGCTACAAAAGTGCCAAAACAGTGGTACATACCCTGGTTGATATTGTAAGTAAAAACGGTAACCTGCTTTTAAACGTTCCATTACGGGGAGACGGAAGTATCGATAGTGAAGAACGTGCAGTTGTTGAGGGCATAGGTGCCTGGATGCAGGTTAACAGCGAGGCTATTTATGGTACCCGCCCCTGGACTGTATTTGGAGAAGGCCCGGCGACAGATTCGGCTGCCCCCATCAACGCGCAGGGCTTTAATGAAGGCAAAGGCAAACCATTCGGAGCCGAAGATATCAGGTTTACTGTAAAAGGCAAAACCCTTTATGCTGCCATGCTGGGTTGGCCAACCGGGAATGAAGCCATTGTTAAAAAGTTAGCAAAAGGCAATGAAGCAGGCAATGTAAGCAGTGTAAGCTTGCTCGGAAACGGCAAGTTGAGTTTTGAGCAGACTGAGGCCGGTCTTAAAGTAAAATTACCTGAGCAGGCGCCCGGTAAAGATGCGTTTGTTTTAAAAATAGAAGGAGCTGTTTAATTTATATGATGAACCTGAAAACTTGTTACGCCCTGATCACTGCCGTTTCACTGGCAGTTCCCTCTTTGGCGCAAACTTTTAAGCTGGTATCGCCGGATAAAAAAACCGTTGTGGAAATAAACAACACCAGCAACCTGCAATATGCTGTTTCCAGCAATAGTTTAACAATCGTCCACCCGTCATCACTCGGTTTCGAGTTTAAAGATGAACCGGCTCTCGGAACCGGCATGGACGTAACCAGCCATGTGGAGCATTCTGTTAATCAAACGTGGGCGCCAATAGTAAAAGCTAAACACAGCATTGTAACCGACCATTACAATGAATTGGAATTATCACTGGTAGAAAAATCGGCACCAATGCGCCGCATGAACATATGGTTCAGGGCTTATAACGATGGTGTTGCATTTCGCTACCAGTTGTTCGGGGCTGATAAAATCGGCGACCGGCAAATAGTAAAGGAGCTAACCACTTTTAACTTACCGGCAAAAGCAAAAACCTGGGTTGCAGACTATGGCAGTTATACATCTTCACAGGAAACTGAATTTCAACCGAAAAACCTAAACCATATCACAGAAAAAACAATTGCGGGCTTACCTTTGCTGGTAGAATTAGATCAGCATCATTATGCGGCTTTTACTGAAGCCAATATTGATAACTATCCGGGATTTTATATAGGATCCTCAAAAACTGACACTGGTGCTACCGACAAAATCAGCCTGATCACCAAGCTATCGCCCTTGCCCGGTGAAAATGAGAATGGTGTTAAAGTACGCTTCACTAATAATTTGTTTACACCCTGGCGTGTAGTGATGCTGGCAGGTTCGCCTGGTAAATTAATTGAATCAGAACTGATACAAAACCTGAACCCGCCTAACGTATTAAAAGATCCCAGCTGGATCAAACCAGGCATGAGCGCCTGGGATAACTGGTGGAGCGAAGACGTAAAAGTAGACATGCTGACCATTAAAAAGTATATAGACCTGGCCTCGAAAGAGCGTTGGCCTTACATGCTTATTGACTGGCAATGGTATGGGCCATTTAACAAGCCGGAAGCAGATATTACCAAAGTGGCCCCGCAATTAAATATGCCCGAGATTTTAGCCTATGCTAAAGCCAAAAAGGTTAAATGCTGGCTTTGGTTATATAGCTCGGATGTTAACCGGAATGACAATTTTGAAAAAGCGTTTCCGATTTACGAAAAATGGGGCATTGCAGGTATAAAAATTGACTTCATGGACCGCGATGACCAGCAAATGGTGAACTGGTACCGTCGTATCATCCAAACGGCTGCAAAATATCATTTGATGGTTGATTTTCATGGTGCATTTAAACCCGACGGCATCGAGCGGACCTATCCCAACATGGTAACCAGGGAAGGAGTTTTGGGAGAAGAATATTCAAAATTTTCGACCAGGATAACAGCCGGGCATAATACCACACTCCCATTCACACGTATGCTGGCCGGGCCAATGGATTATACTCCCGGCGGATTCCTGAATGTAAAGAAAAGCGATTTCAGAAAGGGAAGCCCTACCCAGGTAATGAACAGCCGATGTGCCGAGCTGGCAAAATTCGTGATCTACGAAAGTCCGTTTATGGTTTATTGCGATGCGCCTGAAAACATTTTGGGCAAGCCCGGAGCCGATTTTTTAACCAATATACCAACCGTTTGGGATGATACGAAGGTGCTTGGCGGTTACCCGGGCCAATATGTCATTATTGCCAAAAGAAGCGGGAAAGACTGGTATATCGGCGCGATGACAAACGATTCTGAAAGAACTGTACAATTGAAAATGGATTTTTTACCGGCGGGTAACTACACGTTATCATCATGGGGCGATGTGTTATCATCTCCTCAAGAACTAACCCGGTCTGAAAAAAAGATATCGGCTAATTCCGTGATCAACGTCCATATGGATACAGCAGGAGGATGGGCAGCTAAAATAACTGCCCAGTAATTAATTGAGAACCTTTAATCCGGCATACAAAAGTTTAATACAATGATCAGATCATGACCAAGAATAAAACTCTTTTCCCATTTATATTAATAACCAGCTTATTCTTTTTATGGGGCTTCGCGCATAACCTCGACCCGATATTGATACCGCACTTAAAGAAGTCGTTTACGCTTACCACAGTGCAGGCTACGCTTGTAGATTCTGCGGTATTTATTGCCTATTTTTTGATGGCTTTACCGGCAGGTTTCATCATGAAAAAATACGGCTACAAAACAGGTATTATCACAGGGCTGCTAATTTTCGCGTTTGGTTCCTATTTATTTATACCGGCGGCTAATACACAGCAGTACACATTTTTCCTTGTAGCTTTGTTTATCATTGCCTGCGGGTTAACCATCTTAGAAACTGCCGCCAATCCATATGCTTCTTCATTAGGAGATCCCGCAACTTCTACACAAAGGCTTAACTTTGCGCAATCATTTAACGGGCTGGCTGCCACCCTCGCACCTATAATTGGCGGACATATTATACTGACAAAAGGTTATACTCCGGCACAATTAAGCGCAATGACAGACCAGGGCCGTAAACTGGCGCTGGCCGCCGAAGCTTCATCAGTAAAAACACCCTATTTTATATTAGGCAGTGTATTGGTGTTTATTGCCATACTTTTTGCGTTTACACGGCTGCCAAGGATCCAACAGCATGAAGGATATACAGCCAGCAAAAACATTTTCCATGCCTTGAAGCACCGTCATTTGGCCTGGGGTGTGGCTGCCCAATTCTTCTATGTTGGCGCGCAAGTTTGTGTATTTAGTTTGTTTATTCTTTATGCGACAAAATCTGCCAGACTTACGGAGGTGCAAACGACCTACTATCTCAGTTTGTGCGGCGCTGCATTTCTAATAGGCAGGTTTATTGGTACTTTCCTGATGAGGTATTATAGCTCGGCTGTTTTACTTGCAGTTTATGCGGGTATCAACATTTTGCTATCCGCAATCGCCATTTTTGGTCACGGCATGATCACGGTTTACACAGTAATTGGGATCTGTTTCTTCATGTCCATTATGTTTCCAACCATTTTCGCGTTGGGTATAAAAGATCTGAAGGCAGATACGGAATTTGGCAGCAGCCTGATCATTATGTCTATCGTTGGTGGTGCTGTATTGCCAAGGATATTCGGTTATATCAGCGATGTAACCGGCAATATTCAAAATGGTTATGTGGTACCGTTGGTATGCTTTGCGGTAGTGGCCCTTTTTGGATTAAAAGGACATCGTGTAAAAGTGGGGCCGGAAAATGTACCGGTTTCAACTATCCTTTAACAATTCTCCATTTTCAATATGCAGGAAATTAATTTACCTAAAGTAATTTTTGGAACCAGTGGATTAGGAAATTTATATGTAGCACTTCCAGATGATGTTAAATGTGCTATTGTTGCCGAAAGTATCAGGCATTCTCCTAAACCGGCTGTATTTGACTCGGCAGGGAAATACGGCGCGGGGCTCGCGCTCGAATCGTTGGGAAAGGCTTTGGCAATACTAAATGTCTCCCCATCGGAGGTACTGATCAGTAATAAATTGGGCTGGCTGCGTACAGCGTTAAAAAGCCGCGAACCTACTTTTGAACCAGGTGTTTGGCGCGACCTGAAATATGACGCCGTTCAGCGAATAAGTTATGAAGGCATCCTGGAATGTTATGAACAGGGAAATGAGTTGCTGGGCAATTATCGTGCAGAACTGGTTTCTGTACATGACCCCGATGAGTACCTAAATGCAGCAAAAGATAAACAGGAACAAGCACAACGCTATCGGGACATATTGGAAGCCTACCGTGCGCTGAATGAATTGAAACTGAATGGCAAAGTAAAAGGTATTGGTGTAGGTTCGAAAGACTGGCGGATCATCAAAAAGATAACGCAGGATGTAAAATTGGATTGGGTAATGATTGCCAATAGCATGACAATTCATAGCCATCCGCCAGAATTAATTGAATTTATGCAGGAGCTTGAAAAGCAAGGAACTTTGATCATTAATTCCGCCGTTTTTAACGGCGGCTTTTTAACCGGGTCTGATTATTATAACTATCGGTTAACTGATCCGGTAAAAGACAAACATTTACATCGTTGGCGAGAGTTGTTTTATGGCTTATGTGCAAATTATAAAATAAAACCGGCGGATGCCTGCGTGGCTTTTGGGTTAAATGCTCCAGGCGTTAAAAGTATCGCCCTGAATACCACAAATCCCGACAGGGTTGCACAAAATGTTTCGCTGGCTTCATTAAAGATCCCAACACAATTTTGGAAAGAAATGAAAGAATATGGCTTAGTTGACGAATCATACGCTTCCGCTTATCTGTAAAAATTAAATATCACTATGAAAAGATACTGTTTGGCCCTCGATTTAAAGGACGATCCGCAACTGATAGCGGAATATGAACATTGGCATAAGGCTGAAAATAGCTGGCCGGAAATACGCAAAAGCATACTGGACGCGGAAATTCTTGATATGCAGATCTATCGCACGGGAAACCGGTTGTTTATGATCATGGAAACGAGCGACCATTTTGAGTCGAAGAAAAAAGAAGAAATGGACGCGCTAAATCCTAAAGTACAGGAATGGGAGCAACTCATGTGGCTATTTCAACAACCACTACCCTGGGCAAAAGAAGGAGAAAAATGGGTGATCATGAAACAGATTTTTCAACTTTAAGAACGGATGATATACGGATAATATTGCGAAGAAACAGGGCTGAACGATTCATTGCGCAACGCTCAACCGTCAACATAAGATACTGATTTTAAATAAATTAAAAAAATAACACAACTTCAAATTTCGGGCATACAACGGGAAAGACACAAATCATAGCGGTCTTTCCCGTTTTCAGCTATCGGGTTACTTAGTATTTATGATTTTCGGCTAAGGACTAAACACCAATTTATCGTCAGCACCACATCAGTTAATTATTTTCACTTCGCCGTTAATTACCTCGAATGGTATCCATAAATAACCGGATTTCTCCAGGTCAAGTTTGTTCCACAAATCTCCCATGAAGATAAAATTTGAAGGTTTTCCGTTTATCGGCAAAACATAATTTCCCTGTGCAAAGAATGTTTGTTCTGCATTAGCACCGCTGCAGGGGTTGCCTATCTCAGTCCACGGCCCCATTATACTATCAGCAGTTGCGTAAGATGCCGCATTGGGGCTCCAACCTGAGCATCCCGAAGTGATCAGGAAATATTTGCCGTTATTTTTGAAAAGTGCCGGGCTTTCGCGGTTTCTGTCGATCAGAATCCGGGTGTAATGTTCCGTTGGCTTCAAATAATCATCTTTCAGCTGGCAAACATGCATAGTGTTGTTACCTTCGGACGAATAAACAACGTAGGCTTTCCCATCGGTATCCTTAAAAAGTGTCATGTCACGCAGCATTTGGTTGTTTGGTTTGATACTGCCCAGGTATGTGTATGGCCCCCCGGGCGAATCGCTTATGGCAATACCGGCCTTTGAATCCTGGTAATCATTTCTGTCATTATGGAACCACATCACAAATTTTTTGGTTTTCTCATTGTAAAGCACCTTGGGCCGTTCAATTACCCTGCCAGTATCCAGATCATTTGACGGGTCACCTGTCACAGATCTTAATGCAGTTCCCAGATTTTTCCAATGTTTCAGATCCGTCGACGAATAACATGACACCCCGCCTGCAGGAACCCGGTAATCTTCCCAGCTTTGCCCGGGGACCAGCCAGGTTTTGCCTTTTTTAATTTCGCCAAACAGGTAATATACCTCATTATAATAAAGTACCCCTGCCCCATGAGCATTAATCTGATTTCCATCAGTGTCCTTAAAGTCTCCGCCCGAAATCATATTTTGCGACCGTGCCTGGTTATTGAAAAATATTGATAAGATCAGGATCAGTACTGTATACTTCATATATTTTGTTTTCTATTTAACAGATCGAATAGCGTTTAAAAATAGGTAAAAAAAAAGGATGGTTACTCTACACTCAACCGTCCTTTTACTTTGCGCCTCACTATAAAAAGTGATTGTGATCACTTTTTATAGTGAGGCGCATCATATTGAAGACTAAATTCATTCGTGATCTTTGTCATTAAACAAGGAAACGCTGATGGAGAATGCCGCGCTGCTAAAAGCAATTATTGAAAATGCCATAGACGGCATTATTACCATAAACAGCCACGGAATTATCGAATCTATTAATCCGGCAGCATGTAATCTGTTTCAATACAGCCCCGGCGAAGTAATTGGTAAAAATGTATCTGTTTTAATGCCCCCGCCCGATAAAGATCTGCACGATGGTTATATAAACCGTTATCAAAACACGGGCAAGGCGCACATTATAGGTTTTGGCCGCGAAGTTAAGGGTTTAAAAAAAAATGGCTCCGTATTCCCTTTCCGCCTGGGAGTAAGTGAAGTGCAGCTTTCAGGCCGAAAAGTCTATACCGGTTTTATCCATGACCTCACACGCGAAAAGGAAGCAGAAGAAAGATTAAAGGAGTACGCCGTCCATTTAGAAGAGCTGGTGGAGGAGCGTACAATTTCTTTAAAGCACTCGGTAACCGAACTGCTGCAGGCTAAAGAAGAGGTTAGCCTGTCATTAGAGAAAGAAAAAGAACTTGGACAGATGAAAAGCCGTTTTGTATCAATGGCCTCGCATGAATTCAGGACCCCGTTGAGCAGTATCCAGTTATCGGCCATCCTTGTTGAAAAATATGCGCAGGAGTTTAGCAATCCTAACATCAGCAAACACATCGCCAAAATAAAAACATCAGTAGGTAACCTTACGGGTATCCTGAATGATTTCCTGTCGCTCGAAAAACTTGAAGCCGGTAAGGTCGAGCCTGTATTTACCGAATTTAACCTGGTAAAATTTGGTGAGGAAATAACAGAAGAAATGCAACTGGTAGCCAAACAAAACCAAAATATCATTTATCAGCATACAGGTACTACCAGTGTTTTTAGATTGGATCCGGCACTATTAAAAAACTGCATCATTAACCTGATCAGCAACGCCATCAAATACTCGGGCGAAAATACCTTTATTGAATTTAACACGGAGGTAGCCAGCGATCAGTTGGTTGTTGTGGTTAAGGATAATGGTATAGGCATCCCTGAAAGTGACCAGAAGCACTTGTTTGAAGCTTTTTTCAGGGCGCATAATACAGGCAATATATCAGGTACAGGTCTCGGCCTTAATATAGTGGCGCGCTACGTTGGCCTGATCAACGGCACGGTGCAATTTGAAAGCAAAGTTAATTACGGAACATCATTCACGCTCACATTTTCGCAATCATGAAAAAAAGTATCCTCATTATTGAAGACAATACCGATATAAGAGAAAGCACCGCCGAAATACTGGAGCTTTCCGGCTACCTGGTATTACAGGCCGGTAACGGTAAAATTGGTGTGGACTTAGCTATAAAGCATAAACCCGACCTTATTTTGTGCGATATCATGATGCCCGAACTTGACGGGTATGGCGTATTATTCATGCTCAGCAAATCGCCCGAAACGGATAATATACCCTTTATATTTTTAACCGCAAAAGCCGAAAGGGTTGACTTTAGAAAAGGCATGGAAATGGGTGCCGATGATTATCTTACCAAACCTTTTGACGATATAGAATTGCTTAATGCCATTGATAGCAGGTTGAGCAAAAAAGAAAAACAACAGGCATTTTTTAGCAGGTCGCTGCAAAAAATAGAGCACCTGGCCATCAATTCGCGCAACGGTGCTGCCGAGTTAACCGCACTGATAGCCAGTCGAAAAATAAGGCAGATAAGAAAAAAACAAGTATTATTTTACGACGGCGATAGCCCGCAGGGAATTTACCTGGTAATGGAAGGCAGCATAAAAACGTTTAAACTGGCCGAAGACGGCAGGGAACTGATGACCGGCTTATACAAAGCCGACGACTACCTTGGCGTACATGCCCTGCTGCTTGATGATGCTTATGGCGAAACTGCCGAAGCAACCGAAGACGCGGCAATATGCCTGCTGCCGAAAGATACCGTTTTAACCATGCTTGACCGATATCCCGATGTTGGCCGGCAATTTTTGAAAATACTGTCAAACAATATCAAAGAAAAGGAAGAACAGCTAATCGAGCTGGCCTACCATTCAGTAAGGAAACGGCTGGCGCAGGTATTGGTAAGGCTGAACAAGCAAAACGGTGAAAAACATGAATTTAAAATATCAAGGGAAGAAATGGCATCAATGGCCGGTATGGCTACCGAAACGGTAAGCCGTACGCTTTCCGATTTTAAAGAGGAAGGCCTGATAGAAAAGAAAGGTGCAACCATCAATATAACAGACCTCAACAAGCTCGTAAAAATGAGAAACTGACAAAGGTCATTTTTTTCACTGACCGCACTCATGGTTTTGCCGGTGCCATCCGGGTAGTTTTGTTTAATATAAATGTGCACAGATGAAAGTTGTAGCTTACAGTATCAAGGCGTTCGAAAAGGAATTTTTGGCCAGAGCGAACCAAAAAAAACATGATATTACCCTTATCTCTAACCCGCTAAATTCTGAAACCGCGGTTTATGCCGAAGGTAAGGAAGCGGTGGTTGTTTTTACCAATGACGATGTATCTGCCTATGTTATCAACCAACTGGCCGATCTTGGCGTTAAATATATTGCTACCCGTTCGGTTGGTACAGATCATATAGATAAAGAAACAGCAGCTTTGCGCAACATAAAACTGGCCAATGTACCTGAATACTCGCCGCAGGCTATTGCCGAACATACCGTTGCCATGGCACTTGCCCTGAACAGGCATTTAACCGAATCAAATGCCCATAGCCACCTGTTTGATTTCAGGCTGAATGGCCTCATGGGGTTTAATTTATCAGGCAAAACAGTTGGCATTATTGGCCTGGGACATACCGGGCAGGCGGTTGCTGCTATCTTTAATGGCTTTGGCTGTCGTGTTATTGGCTATGATCCGATCGTCAAATCAAACTTGCCAGGAGTTGAACAAGTGTCTATGAATGACCTGCTTGCTACCGCCGATATCATTTCATTACATGCCCCCCTCAGCCCTGAAAACTACCATATGATCAATAATGACACCCTTGCTTTGATGAAAGATGGAGTCATGCTCCTGAATACTTCGCGGGGAGGGTTAATTGATACTGAAGCGGCATTACAGGCCCTTGAAATCGGCAAAATAGGCTATTTAGGACTCGACGTTTATGAAAAAGAAAAAGGCCTCTTTTTTGAGCAGCATCAACATGATACCGATAAGGACCCATTGCTTGAAAAACTGATGACCTTTAAAAATGTCCTCATCACCCCCCATCAGGCTTTTTTAACCAGTGAGGCATTACAGCAAATTGCTAATCAAACCATAAAAAATCTTGATCAGTGGCAGGCTAAAAAGTGCGTTGGAAATGCGTGTGTGTGTGCAAAAAACTGCAAAGCGACCGGTGAGCTATCAACGGTTGATACTACCAAAGCTTAATATTTATGAAAATCCCTCAGCACCTTATTGATAAATACAACGTTGCTGCTCCCCGTTATACCAGTTACCCTACGGTACCTTATTGGAACACTGAAAACTTCGACGAAGAGGAATGGCGAAAGTCAGTATCGCTTTCTTTTAAGGAAAGTAACGATCGTGACGGGATCAGCCTGTATATTCACCTTCCATTTTGCGAAAGCCTGTGTACCTATTGCGGTTGTAACACCCGCATCACCAAAAACCACCGGGTAGAAGAGCCATACATTAAAGCTGTTTTGATGGAATGGGCTATGTACCTCAATACCTTTGAAAGCAAACCCGTCATCAGGGAAATACACCTTGGGGGCGGCACACCTACATTTTTTAAACCCGAACACCTGGCCATACTGATCAATGGTATATTAAATTCATCAACTATCCACCCCCGGGCCGAGTTTAGCTTTGAGGCGCACCCCGCTAACACAACTGTTGATCATTTACAGGTTTTATACAATCTTGGTTTCAGGAGGATAAGCCTCGGCATTCAGGATTTTGATCCCAGGGTTCAGTTTATCATTAACCGGATCCAGAGTTTTGAACTGGTAAAACTGGTTACCCAGCAGGCACGACGGATCGGGTACACATCCGTTAACTTCGATCTGATATATGGCCTCCCGCTTCAAACCATCAACGGGCTAAAGGATACCATTGCCCAGGTGGCGAAATTAATGCCCGATAGGATCGCTTTTTACAGTTATGCCCATGTACCCTGGATAAAACCCGGCCAGCGCCGTTTTACCGAAAATGACCTGCCCGATGCCAATGAAAAAAGGGCTTTGTATGAATGCGGACGCGAATTATTTACAGCATTGGGTTATCATGAAATTGGTATGGACCATTTCGCCTTGCCAACGGATAGCCTTTACTTAGCTGAACAAAATGGTACGCTGCACCGTAATTTCATGGGTTACACCCATCAATATACCCAATTAATGATTGGTTTGGGCGTATCCTCCATAAGCGATAGCTGGTATGCCTTTGCCCAAAATGTAAAAAAAGTAGAGGAATACCTGCAATTAGTAAATGCCGGCCAGCTACCGGTATTTAAAGGACATATGCTTACGGCCGATGATCTGAGCATTCGCAGGCATATTTTGAATATCATGTGTAACGGCAAAACCTGCTGGAACCTGCACACTGAAGCAAGTGAAGCTTTTTTAGAAGGACTGGAGCGCATGCGCCAATTTGAACAGGACGGACTGGCTGAGCTAAATTCATGGTGTATTACTGTTACCCCCATGGGTAAACGCTTTTTACGCAACATATGTATGGCGCTTGATGCCCGCCTATGGGCCGACAAGCCCGCCACGCAGTTATTCAGCATGACGGGATAAGGCTTTGACCAACACCAATTATCAGTTAAACAAAGAAACCGGGAATCGATCCCGGTTTCTTTGTTTTAGATATTTAGCAATTGCAGTTTCTCTTCTGATGAGAGCAGATCCTTCAGCATCCGCTCCAGGTAATCCTGGGTTTGGTTGCTTATTTGTGGGATCAATTCTTTATAGTATGTGATACCCTGCTGTAATTGGTCTTTAAATTTGATCAGGTATTTTCCTTTCTTTTCGTTGAGGTTTGCTACATAGCCCGAAATGTCCTTTTTCAGGTAATCGATATAAAGGTTTAACTCATTGATAAACATGTTAGGGCGGGTTGCTGCCTCAAGCAGGTTGAAGCGCCCATAAATGTGGCCAACCATATCATCAAGCGTATACACTCCCGAAAAGAAGGCGATATTCGGTCCAGGACAAATGGTTACCGCCTTGTTTTCCCGGGCTTTCAGGATATCGTTTTTGATATAAGCGGATGCACAGAGCCCTTCGCATAAGCAAACCTTTTCGGTAACAGCATCTATTTGCTTTTGAATTTCAGCTGCCGGAAGCTCACTGTGTTTTAGCTGCTTTATTTTCAAATGCTGGTACTCACGTGATGCTGTGCAAATGGGATGTTCGGTAAACTCGGTATTTGATACTAAATATTTTTTATTGCAGGGACTGCCCGGCCTGCCATTTGCTATCCTGCTAAGTCTTTGCTCTTCGCCCGAGCTTTTGCTGAAGTTATTGAACAGGATACCCAGCGGCGATGACGAGCTTACATAAAAATCATCATGGCCGGCGCCTGCCAATTGTTGTAGCGTATGTTCATCAACGTTGGTGGCTTCGGGTACCAGCAGGAACGGACTGCCCCAACCGGTAGCATCCATCTGATAATGCTCCCGCAAAAAAACATCTTCCTGCATAGTGCCTATCCCACCTTGTACGCTGATCTTTTGCGCCGGGTTGGTCTCTGTAAAACCCCTTTCGGCAAGTGCCGGTTGATAAAGGGCAAGCAGTTCGTGCATCATGTGTTCCCGTTTCAGTTTAAACTCTTCCAGGATCGGCCCGAGCAGCAGGCCATCAGTAGCAAAAGCATGCCCGCCGCAATTCAGGCCCGATTCAATTCTGAATTCTGATACCCACAGCCCCTTCTTTGCTAAAAACTTTGCCTGGATCAGCGCCGAACGAAAATCGCTCACCTTTAAAACGATCCGTTTACGGAGCTCGTTATTGCCGTCAGGATAAAAACACTTAAAAGTTTCCAGGTAACTGTACAGCCTCGGGTTCATTCCCGCCGAAAGTACTACTGATGAATTCAGCTCGCTCTCAGCAAAGCCTTTTAAAGCAGCAAGGGCGTCGGTATGGGTATCGCCGGTATAATTGCCGTCCGCATCAAAGTTCATTTTATCAACTTTGGCCATGATATTTACATCAATAGCGCCTTTGTTCATTCTGGCGCGCAAAAGATCTTGAAAGATCTGTTTACGTTCCCCCTCAGGATACTCGTTCATCAGTTCGTAACCCTGCTTTAAAGGCGAAGCCTCCGGTAGCAGGTTAAAGTAACGGTCGATGTCCATTCCCTGGTTAAATGGCATTTGTTTAAGTTCTTCAAACTGCTTATTTACCAGCTCGTTTAATAAATTAAGATAGGCCATAATCCGTTTTGAACGGCTGTCGGGCCCATTTTTTAAAATAGGCGTAAATGGCAAACCATTTTGAGTTGAGTGATACTGCCGCATACGCTCAACGAGTTCATCATCAACAATTGAAACAACGGACGAGATACCGTACCGGGCCACTTTTAGCGGTGTATCAACAGAGTATCCCAAACCTAAAACAGGTATATGAAAGCTGTGCATATAATTAATTTAATATTATGTATTTAGAATAAACCAGGAGGCTCATCAATGTACCTCCGGTGTTACTTACAAATAACAGTTCCGCTGGCCGATGGCGGACTCAGATAAGGAATATCAAGCGCGAGCCCACGTAATAAAAACCAGGCGCCAAGGCATAGCATAAAATAGGGAACCACCCTGTTCATCTTTCTTCGGACGCCCTGGTTAACAAATCCACTGCCAACAGTGACCGCCAGCATTAAAGGCAGGGTACCTAAACCAAACCAAACCATATATTGCACGGAAGCACCCACTGATGAAGTGTTTACCGCACCGATGAGCGCCAGGTAAACAAAACCGCAGGGTAAAAAGCCATTCAGCAAGCCTATGGCTAAATGGCCGGCCCGATGCTGTAACGCATAAGTAAGCAACGCATTAAAAGGCTTCAGCAGCCAGTTACCAGTACTTTTGTTACTAATTTTCAACTTCCACAATCTTGAACCGGCCGCCAGCAGGATCAGTATCCCGCTAATGATGCTTACCCCCTGCTGCAAACCTGAAAGCCATAATTGCTTACCGATGAGCCCGGTTATTAACCCGAGGGTTGCGTAACTTATAGTACGCCCAAGGTTATATACCAACTTATCCCACAAGAGCAGCCAAAAGCTACTGTGGTTAATGGGGATAGCGAAGGCGAGCGGGCCGCACATTCCTATACAGTGAACACTACCGAATAAGCCTATAAAAAAAGCGATTTGACTGGGGCTCATGGTATAAATATTTCTTTGGTATACAGGTATTTTTTGCCGTTGTTTTCCCAATTAAAAACCAGTTGCCACCTACCTGGCTTTACATCAGTCAGAGGGATATTCACATTCCCCGCCAGGTTGCTCTGCAGATTGATATGTTTGTCCATTTTGCCGTCGTCCGGGCGCTTTAAATCTACTGCTCCCTTTACCGGGCCTGCAAACTTTACTAAAAGGATATTGTTATTAATGCTGATTGATGGCTGTGCTTTATCGTTAAGCACTTGCTTCTCTTTATCATAATCGGCATTAAACGCAAGCCCTTTTTCGTAATAATGCGAATCGACATCGTCGGGCTGCCTGAACATGGCAACGCCCATGGCTACAATGTAACTCATAAAAGCCAGCATGCCTATTACTATTCCTTTTCCCCAGTTCATATGCTTAATCATTTGTGGGTGCTATAAAATTTGTTTTAACAGATTGAACCACCTTGCCGCCAAGCAACAGGTTCAGTTTAATGGTAGTTTTGGCGGCATGTATTTTTGATGCAGGGAGCATGACAAAAAACACCGTTTTAGCCGATCCGCCCTTTGCAACCGGTCCGGGCGCCTGGATATAACTGATCTTAACAGCCGGATCATCCGCCCCTATCCTGATCGCTCTATCCTGATTGGTTTTATTAATGATTTCGGCATTATAAATATTACTGATGTAGCCGCCTGGCTGTTGCTGATAAAGCATTCCCGCACTGCGCATAACGGTGATATCCATATCGCTCCGGCTGAAAATAAAATAACCAAGTACAGCTACCAGCACGGTTATTACCGCGGTATATCCCATCATGCGCCCGGTAAACGAGGGCTTTTCTTTCAGCCTGATCATATTTTCGGAGAAGTAACCAATCAGGTTGCGGGGCTTTCCTATCTTGTCCATTACCTGGTCGCAGGCATCTATGCAGGCGGTACAGTTGATACATTCAATTTGAGTTCCTTTACGAATATCAATACCTGTAGGACAAACAGCAACGCACAGGCTGCAATCAACGCAATCGCCTTTCAGGTTAAAGGGGTCCGCGTTACGGCTTAACTTGCCCCGTGGTTCGCCACGCACATCGTCATAAGCTACTACTAAAGTGTGCTCATCAATCAATACACTTTGTAAACGCCCGTAAGGGCATATCAATGTGCAAACCAACTCACGTACCTGACTGTAAATCAAATAAAATACAATGGTGAATACCCATATACTGATAAAACCAACCCAGTGGGCTGTAACAGGCTCAACAATAATTTTAACAAGGCTTTCGCTGCCGATGATATAAGCAAGGAAAGTGTTGGCGATCAGAAAGGAGACCAATACAAACAAAGCATGCTTGGCTGTTTTTTTGATAATTTTTTCCCGTGTCCAGGCACCGGCGTCAAGCTTTTTACGCTTATTGGCATCCCCTTCTATCCAAATCTCTATCTTTCTGAAAACCATTTCCATAAATATGGTTTGAGGGCAAATCCAACCGCAGAAAATACGACCGAAAGCAATAGTAAATATTACCACGCAAACCAAAAAAACAAGTGAAGCCAGCATAAACAGAAAAATATCCTGCGGCCAAAACACCTGCCCCAGCAGTACAAATTGCCGGTCTATCACATTGAGCAGCAACAATGGCTGGCCATTGATTCGTAAAAACGGCCCTAAAAAAAAGAAAACGAGATAAAAATAACTTAACCAGCTTCTCCATTTATAAAACCTGCCTTTACGTACAAGCGGATACATCCACTGCCTTTTCCCGTTTTCTTTTGCCGCCAGTAAACCGTCCATAATCGTTATATTTTTGCTATCGTTTTGCCTTTTGCCGCAACGTCATCTGCATCTTTTTCGCCCTGCGGTTCTTTAGGATTGGCCGGATTGCTGCCATGCAATGATTTTATATAGTTTGCCACATCCGAGATTTGCTTGGGCGATAACTGTTTCTCCCAATTGGGCATCCCTTTGGCCTGTACGCCGTATTTTATGGTTTTAAATACATCATTGATCTTACCGCCGTGCAGCCAGTAATCATCGGTAAGGTTAGGGCCAACTACCCCTTGCGCGTGATCGCCATGACAAGGAACGCAGCTTTGTTTAAAAACCGCCTGCCCTGAGGCCAGTACAGCCTGATCGGTAACGAGTTTAACTGTGGTTTCGTCAACCCGGTTAGCGGCCTTGCTCAGGTATTCTTTTTTGGCAATGTCTGCCTGGGCCATCTCCGTTTTATATTCATCATATTGCAACTGCCCAACACCAAATACATGATAAATGAGTATGTAACCAATTGCAAAAATAATGGTGATATAAAACAGGTAGCTGAACCAGCCTGGAATAGGATTATTAAGCTCCTGAATACCGTCATAATCATGTGCTATGATCAGCTCCTTTTCTTCAGACATCGGTCTTAGCGACAGTAATTTGTTCCAAACCTCCGTTTTAGGCTTTTTAACTTTTTTGGCGGGTTTCATCTCCGCTATGATCTGCTCTTCTGTATACCCCTGCGCCCGGAGCGTTATTTTTGTCAATACCCTAAGCGCCCTGAGCAACACCAGCATTGCTACAATAAACAATGCCAGCATGGCTATAATTGCTCCATACCCTATCTCGTTCATCAAATCGCCCGGTATCAGGCTGTCATCGGCGGCCATTGCCGGATGTAACGGTATCATCAATACAAGTAAAATTAACAGGCGGCGGTATTTCATAAGTTGTAAGAATTAAGGGATTCACCATGACTATCCTTCAAAGGCAGATTACGCATATGGTCTACATGCTGTTTCCTGAGCCTGAAAAGCAGGATAGCTACTACAATAAAAAATACGAGGAAGATCCCCAGAGAAAATAACAGGTAACCCTGGGCACCCGAAATGTGTTCTGTAAATTGCTTAAACATTGCTTTTGTTATTTAGCGGCGGTTTTGCTTGCTTTGATATCGGTACCCAAACGTTGCAGGTAAGCTATCAAGGCTACTATTTCTTTATTGTTTTTAACCTTTATATGATCGTTATACAGGTTATCGGCAATTTCTTTTTCCTGTTTACTAAGATCGTTGTTGGCTATTTTTTCATATCCTTCGGGATATGGGACGCCCAGTGTGCGCATGGCCTTTATTTTGGCGGCTGTGGTAGCCGTATCAAGATTTTGGGTTAACAGCCAATCATAATTTGGCATAATACTCCCCGGCGACATGAGGCGCGGGTCCATCAGGTGGTTATAGTGCCAGGCATTACCATATTTGCCGCCCTCGCGTGCCAGGTCGGGCCCGGTACGTTTTGATCCCCATAAAAACGGGTGATCATAAACAAATTCACCAGCCTTGCTGTATTCGCCATAGCGCTCGGTTTCTGAGCGGAAAGGCCTTACCGTTTGTGAGTGGCAGTTTGAGCAGCCCTCTCTGATATAAAGGTCACGTCCCTGCAACTCAAGTGGAGTATAAGGTTTTACCGCTGCTATAGTTGGGATATTTGATGATATAGTTAGCGTTGGCATCAACTCAATAAAAGTACCTACCAGTATAACCAGCAATGCGGCTATCATCATTTGTATTGGGCGGCGTTCCAATACCCGGTGCCATGTTTCTTCATGCCCGGTTGTGCTTAAAGCGGGCAACGGCATAGCCTGGGCAGGCTCATTTGCAACGAGTTTGCCCTGCAGCGCGGTGCGGCAAAGGTTATAAGCCATTACAATAACACCCAGCAGGTATAATCCACCGCCTACAGAACGCATAACGTGCATAGGCAATATGCGCATGGTGGTTTCCAAAAATGCCGGATATTTCAGAATTCCTTCGGGTGTAAACTCTTTAAGCATTAAACCCTGGGTAAAACCGGCCCAATACATTGGCACGGCGTAAAACAGGATCCCGAGCGTGCCTATCCAAAAATGGAACGAGGCCATCTTCTTTGAATATAACTGCGTTTTATAAATACGCGGAATAAGCCAGTAAAGGATGGCAAAGGTTAAAAAGCCGTTCCAGCCCAAAGCGCCAACGTGTACGTGAGCAATTATCCAATCGGTAAAGTGGCCTATGGCGTTCACCTGTTTCAATGAAAGCATAGGACCTTCAAACGTGGCCATACCGTAAGCAGTTAAGCCAACTACCATAAACTTCAGGATCACATCATCGCGAACTTTATCCCAGGCCCCTCGCAAGGTGAGCAAGCCATTGATCATGCCGCCCCAGCTTGGTGCTAACAGCATAATAGAAAAGGCCACACCTAATGACTGCGCCCAACCGGGTAGCGTAGTGTATAGTAAATGGTGCGGGCCGGCCCAGATATATATAAAAATGAGCGCCCAAAAGTGCAGAATACTTAATTTATAGGAATAGATAGGCCTGTTGGCCATTTTGGGCAAAAAGTAATACATCATGCCCAGGTATGGGGTGGTCAGGAAAAATGCCACCGCATTGTGGCCATACCACCATTGTACCAATGCATCCTGTACGCCGGCATATACCATGTAGCTTTTAAAGGCTGATACCGGCAGTTCAAATGAATTTACAATGTGCAATACGGCTATGGTGACAAAGGTGGCTATGTAAAACCATATGGCCACATATAAATGCCGTTCGCGGCGTTTAAATATGGTACCAAACATATTAATGCCGAACACAACCCAGATAAGGGTAATGGCAATATCTATTGGCCATTCAAGTTCGGCATATTCATGCGAGGTGGTTAAACCTAAGGGCAACGTAATAACAGCCGAAACAATGATGAGCTGCCAGCCCCAAAAGTGAATTTGACTAAGAGCATCGCTAAACATCCGCGCTTTTAACAGCCGCTGTAATGAATAGTAAACACCCATAAAAATAGCGTTACCCACAAAAGCGAAGATCACCGCATTGGTGTGTAAGGGCCTGATGCGGCCAAATGTAGTGTATTGGTTGCCCATGTTCATCCCCGGGCTATACAATTGTATGGCTACGATGAGGCCTACGGTCATCCCAATTATACCCCAGATCACCGTGGCGATACCAAAATTCCGGACGATCTTGTTGTCATAGTAAAAATTTTCGGGCTGCATATGATATTAAATAATTTAATGGTGTAAAAGTATTGAGAGGCTGCCGCCGACAGAATGATGACGGTTTGCCTGAATAATGACATTGGTCATTTTTTATCTTTATCGGCCGGTTCATCATCCAGCAGGATCCTTACCGATGGGGTATACAGATCATCATGCTGGCCGTTACGCTGCGCCCAAAAAAAAGCGCCTAAAAACACGAGTGCAAGCAGCACGCTGCACCCGATCAGGAAATAAATAATGTTCATGATAATTTTCTTTTTTTAGCGGCGAGGTGTGTTGCTATGCTTGTGAACGAAATGATGGTTGCAGTACTTAAAGGCATCAATATGGCCGCTATAAGCGGTGAAAGCCTGCCGCTTACAGCATAGCTTAATCCTAATAGGTTATAGCAAAGCGATATAAAAAACGAGATGTGGATAATGGTGATACTATCCTTTGATAATTTAAGAAATGCGGGCAGCAACCTGAGCGAACGCCCATCTAAAATAGCATCGCTGCCGGGCGAAAAATTGTTAACGTTATCCGTAATAGCTATCCCCAAATCACTTTGTTTTAAAGCACCCGAATCATTCAAGCCATCACCTATCATCATTACCTTTTTACCGGCCAGCTGTAAAGCCTTTATAAAATCAAGCTTTTGCTGCGGCGATTGGTTAAACAGCATATATCCCTCCCCCTTAAAATAAGGCAGTAAATTTTTCCGCTCCCGGTCCTGGTCGCCTGATAACAAGTAAATTTTATAATCCGCGGCCAGCCGCGCAATATCTTCAAGCCCTTCGCGATACTTGTTAACAAAGCTGAAATAACCGGCGTATCGCCCGTTAATCATCAGGTGTACTTCGGTTGATTTTGCGATGTCTACTCCTCCTGTTAAAAACGACTGGCTGCCCACCTGAACATTATGCCCATCAACCCAGGCAGTGATACCTTTTCCGGCTATTTCCCGGTAATTACTTACCCGAAGTTTTTCTGCGCCCTTGAGGTAATCGCAAATCTGAACGCTTAAGGGATGCGCCGAATTACTGCAAATGCTGTATATGAGTTGTTCATCGTAACTGCTTAGCTGCGCATTGTTGCTTACACCGTTTTCGCCGCCAATAGTAATGGTGCCGGTTTTATCTAAAACGATGGTATTGATACGGGCCAGCTGTTCAACAACGGCGGTGTTTTTGAGGTAGAAAAAATTACGATCAAAAACGCTGAGCGCCGCCGACATAGTGAACGGAGTACTTAAGGCCAGTGCACAGGGGCAGGCAACAATCAACACAGCTGTAAATGCCGAAAAAGCACGGTAAACATCGACCGGCAGCCAAAAAACTAATGAACCCAATGCAATCACCAGTAAAACAATGCTGAAATACTTACTTACCTTTTGGTTAAAGGTTTGCATCCGGTTGTCCTGGCTACGGCTAAAAGCTTCATTGTTCCACAATTGGGTAAGGTAGCTTTGTGATACTGGTTTAATTACCTCCAATTCAATAGCTTCGCCCATTTGCCGGCCACCGGCATAAACCACTTCGCCCCAAACCTTTGTCACGGGAGCTGATTCGCCGGTAACAAAGCTAAAATCAATCCGCGCTTCGCCATTTAGTAATATCGCATCGGCCGGAATAATCTCATTACTACGAATGCGGATCCGCTGACCTACTTTCAGGGCTGATAAGGGCAGCGGCTTTTCGATACCGTTCTCAACAATCTGTACGGCAACAGGGAAAAACGAACGGTAGTCACGCTCAAAAGAGATATGGTAATAGGTTTTTCGCTGAACAAATTTACCTACCAGTAAAAAAAACACCAGCCCACAAAGCGTATCGGCAAACCCAGCCCCCGCATGGGTTAGTACCTCAATCAGCGTACGCAAAAAAAGCACGGCTATGCCCAGCGCCAGCGGAAAATCGATATTCAATATCTTATTACGCAGATTTGTGTAGGCCGATTGGAAATATTCCCTACCGCAGTAAAAAACAACCGGCAACGAAAACAGCACGTTCAACCAGCCAAAAAAATGCCTGAAAGTTTGCTCATATTCCGACAATCCCAAATACTCGGGAAAACTAAGCAGCATCACATTTCCAAAACAAAACCCAGCTACTGCTATCTTTTTTACAAGATTATCGCCAGCACCGGTTTGTTGTTTTTTAATAACATCCTGGAGGTTAATAAGTGGCTCATAGCCGATATCAACCAACAGCTCCACAACCTGCCTTAAACTTATCTCCCTGTTATTAAAGCGCAGGTTTACCTGTTTCTTTAAAAAGTCAATCCGGCTGTAATAAATGGCAGGGTTAAACCTATGTAACTGCTCAAGCAGCCAAATACAGGAGCTGCAATGGATATAAGGAATATAAAGCGTTAGTATAGTAATATTTTCGTCTGTAAAATCAACCAGGTCGGCCATGATCGAAGGATCATCAAGGTATTCAAATCGCTTTTCCACAAGGGTCCGGGTTGCGCCGGGGTGTTCATTATAACTGTAGTAGTTACATAACCCACTATTGGATAGCACTTTATAAACACCTTTACAGCCAGCACAGCAAAAATCTTTGCCATCTAATACATAATGATCTTTATCACAATCATTACCACAGTGGTAACAGGTAGTTTGGGTAAGTATATTTACAGCCATTGATGATCTATTTATAAGATCAAAAATGGCTGTAATCCGGCACCTGAAAAATGATGGCTGTTGGATGGAAAAGTGATGAGTATCATTTTTCACAGCTAAAAAACAAAGAGTAACACGCGTTACTATGTGATCTTATACGCTCCCTCCCATCTCCTGTTTTAGAAATGCAACGGCGGAAGCCCTTCAGGCAACACCAGCAGAGGTATTTCAATATGATGCGAAAGTTTTTTAGTATAACTGATACCAAACAAACGCTCAAGGGGATTAACTTTACGGTGTACCATCACCAGCATATCGATCACTCCGTGTTCGCTGAGCCAATCGAGCCCGCGCATTATACCCGTACCTTTAATGTGCCTGTAATAAATTTTAGGATAGTTGGCTTTACAGGTAACTTCATTTAAAAAAGCTTCTGCCTCCTTTTTTTCATCACCTGTTTCATATTTCTCGTCGGTTACATGGGCTATCAATAGCTCTGCATTAAAATAACGTGCCAGGCTTGCCACCGAATGGATCATTTCTATATCGCTGTTGTTCAAATCGGTAGCGAAAGCTATTTTGGTTACAGGGTGATATTTTGCTTGCGATGGGATGAGTAAAACCGGAAAGGCGGCATCGCTGATCATATCCTGCGTGTTGCTGCCCAAAAAAAATCTGCTCATAGCCCCCGCTCCCGACATGCCCATAACAACCATTACGCTCTTTTCTTCATCTATTTTGCCTGTTACTACATCAATTACCTCGCCTACGTCACAACAGGTATTAATAACACTATGGCCCGCACCCGCTTTGGCGTAAGGAGTTTCCTGTTGTAAGGTTACAGAAAGTTGTTCCAATTCCTTATCTGCATCTGCTTTGAGCGATGTATAATCCTCTAAAGGCCAGGCTACCTGCGCTGCCATGGGCGTTTCTGAAGGTATTTTAATGGCATGACATAATATCAAGCCCGCTTTTATATTTTGCGCAAGGTTTATAGCATAGCTCGCGGCGTTTTTTGCAGGTTCCGAAAAATCGGTGGGTACTAAAATAGTTTTCATGGCTTAAAGGATTGATTAATGGATATGATTAATGTTTTCTATGATTCGTTCGATATTGTATAGCTGGCTCTCAACTCGGTTATCAAGGTTATATATGCCGTAATATTTAACCGGCTGCCCGTCAATAATAACCGCTGTATAACTATCATTTTTTTGCAGGTGTATTCTAAAAACAACAGGTATTTTATCGCTTTCAAGTGTTTTCATAACATCGTTCCTGACGATGTAAAGTTGCAGCACAGCGGGTGTTAAAATAGTGACGATTGTCATTTATCAATCTGATTGTCAACATCTATAAAACAACATCTAACCCCAAAAACCAATAATAAGAAACTATTTGCCGCGTAAAAAACTTGTACCGCATTGTGAACTTAAGGATACGGGTAAGTACTTCGAAAATCATTGCTGCCGGTATAGTAAATATAACCCGGAGATATTTTAACCAATGCGCGAGTGATTTCAATCAACGAATAAAGAAATACAGATCATTTTATCAGAGTACTCTCCGCGCTTCTTTTGCCCGCAAACTAAAAACCGCAAAAAGCGTATTATATGATCATTTACAAAAGCTTCACTTTCGATTCTGCACATTTTTTACCCAACGTTCCGCCGCACCACAAATGCAGGAACATACATGGCCATACCTACCATTTAACAGTTTATTTTGAAGGCGAGGTAACAACACCCGAAGGATGGGTGCTTGACTTCGCCCTGATCAAAAACGCGGTTAAACCAATGGTTGATCAGTTGGACCATACCATTCTGAACGAGGTCCCTGGTTTGGAAAACCCCACGGCCGAAAACCTGGCCGTATGGATCTGGAACAGCATAACAGGAAAATTGGATGGGCTTACTAAAATTGAATTGAAAGAAACGCCGACATCCGGCGTAATTTATGAAGGAAAATAGCGTAGTTATCTATCCCATCTTGTATTTTCATGCAATCTCCCTCAGGTTGAATGTGCCATATCATAACAGCAGGTGATTTTGATCACTATTTAAGCGGCTAAATTCCGCAAGCTTTGTATTAATAAAAAAATCATTAGTCATAAGCCATTGAAAATATGATACCTAAAAAAATGAAAGCCGCCGTAGTGCACGAATTTGGCCAGCCTTTGCAAATAGAAGAAATGCCGGTACGCGAACCGGGCCGGCACGAGATACTGGTTAAAGTAATAGCCAGTGGTGTTTGCCATACCGACCTGCACGCGGCAGACGGCGACTGGCCGGTTAAACCCAAAATGCCGCTGATTCCCGGCCATGAGGCTATTGGTTATGTAGTAGCGCTTGGCCCTGATGTTAAAGGCCTGAAGGAAGGTGATATTGTGGGTGTACCCTGGCTGTACAGCGCCTGTGGATGCTGCGAATTTTGTATTACGGGTTGGGAAACCTTATGTAACGACCAGCGAAATGGCGGCTATAGCGTTGACGGCGGTTATGCAGAATATGTGGTGGCCGATTCCCGTTATGTTGGGCATTTCCCGGCAGGCTCGGATTGTACCGCGATGGCACCGATCATTTGCGCAGGTGTTACCGTTTACAAAGGCCTTAAAGAAACGGAAACCAAACCCGGCGAATGGGTAGCTATTTCCGGCATAGGTGGCCTTGGGCACTTAGCTGTACAATATGCCAAAGCCATGGGCATGCATGTTGCGGCTATTGATGTAGACGATACAAAACTGGAATTAGCTAAAAACCTTGGCGCCGAGTTAACAGTTAATGCCAGAACTACCGACCCTGGCGCGTTTTTACAAAAAGAAACAGGGGGGATGCATGGCGTGTTGGTTACCGCTGTATCACCCATCGCGTTTAAACAAGGCATATCCGCGTTAAGAAGAAAAGGGACTATCGCGCTGAATGGATTACCGCCCGGTAGTTTCGACCTCCCCATATTTGAAACCGTGTTGAACCGCTATACCATCAGGGGATCAATTGTAGGCACTCGTAAAGATCTGCAGGAAGCTATCGAGTTCGCCGTGGAAGGAAAAGTTAAAGCCACCATACATACCGCGAAGTTAGAAGACATCAATACAGTTTTGGCCGACCTGAAAAATGGTAAGGTAGACGGCCGGGTTGTACTTGAAATAGCTAAACCCTAATCTGCAAATAACAAAAACTTTTACCGCAGGCCGGATCAAACTGCTCATTGACGCAATATACCGTACCTAAGCGCCTCCTCAAACTAAGTTACAATAAAAAGATCCGCTCCCTGGGCGGATCTTTTTATTGCGGGCAACGTCAGCATTATACTCGTTTCCGGGTTGCTATCCGGTAATAAACCGGGTAAACGTGAAATGATAAGTATCATGAGAACAACTGTTTCCTGTCAGGCAAAATTTATCACCTGCGGGATACATTTGACCCATAATTTAATACAAATCATTATGAAAAAGATTTTCTTTACTACCGTAATCTTATTTTTATTAAACGGGATAACCGCTTTCGCTCAGCAAAAAAATGAATGGGACATCCGCATCAGGGCAATTGGGGTTATCCCCCAGGAAAGCGCGGCGATAGGCGTCATCGGCGGAGATATAAACATTTCCAATACTGTTGTTCCCGAGCTCGATTTCACCTACTTTTTTGCCAAAAATTTTTCTGCAGAATTAATCCTGGCGACAACAAAACACCAGGTAAAAACAAAAGGCTCCAACCTGAGTGCTATTGGTGCCGGCTCTTCGGCCGATGTTGATCTCGGTAAAGTATGGTTGCTTCCGCCTACGCTTACTTTGCAATATCATTTGCCCACAGGTACCCTTTTTAAACCCTATATCGGCGCGGGGCTTAACTACACTATTTTTTACAATGCCGATAAAGGTCCAACCGTAGGCGGCATTGATTACAACAACAGTTTTGCTTTTGCAACTCAGTTGGGTGCTGATTTCGATATCAGTAAAAAAGTATTCTTGAATATTGATCTGAAGAAAATATTTCTCTCTACCGATGTAAAGGTTGATGCATCCAATTTAACGCCTGCGGGCAAACCCGAACTTGCGCCGGTTTTGAAAAACATACCGGCTGATGTAAAAATCAGGCCATGGATCATCGGCGTAGGTATGGGTTACCGTTTTTAATCCCTTATAGCAAGGGATACCCTGCGAAAGCCTGGTGTATGAAGACCACACCCAATCAAGAAAGAAATACGATTTCACGAAGCTAAGGGCAGAACAACTGTCTTATTATTATATCGCCCAGTCATCGCTGTCTGTTTTGTTTATACGAAAAAGAATGCCCGATATCCAAAGCAAGGCGCCGGTGAGCAATAATTTCTGATTCATTTCGGGCAAGCGGTGACCTGGGCTGGTTAACCATAAAAACAATTCTGTCAATAACACCAGTATCGTGAGCATACCGATGAGCATTTCACTCCATTGTTGCCTGTCCATATCCGTTAAATTCTGTGAGGTTTTTCTGCCGGAAGATACCCCGGACAATCAATTTGATATTGCAGGTTAGCTCCTCAAGAGTACAGGATATCGACTTAATTTTTACCGGGATTTCACCCGTCGTTTCCATCAGGTCGATATGAAGTAAATCGGAGCCCGAATGTTCTCTGCCCTTAAAGCTGTCAAAAAGCAGGTCGGCGAAATTTCGGTCATTACCTAAAAAATACTGTCCATAACTATCAAATCCTGCCGGTGTTCTAACGCTCAGCAAAATATAAAACCCGAGTTCCATAGCTATAAATTAAAGGCTCCTGCTTTAACAGGAGCCTCATTTAAAAAACTAATCCACTTATTTAATTTCAATTTGCCTGCGTATAGCCTTAGCTTCTTCGCGTTTAGCAATATCGATCTTCAGGACGCCGTCTGTATAAGACGCCTCAATATTTTCGGCATTGGCGCTGTCGGGCAACGTAAACGAACGTACAAATGAACTGTAACTATACTCACGTTTACTGTAATTTTTTTGAACGTCGCTGCTTTCGTTTTGTCGTTCTACCGAAATGTGCAGCACATTGCGGTCAAGGTTAATTTTGAAATCTTCTTTTTTCAGGCCGGGCGCAGCCAGTTCAACATGATAATGATCCTCGGTTTCGCTGATGTTAGCTGCTGGAACGCGCGCTACCAGGCGGTCATTGAAAAAAGAATCGTTTAAGATTGATTCAAAAACATCATTAAATGACGGTAATAACGAACTGTTATTCTTTTTGTCGGCATTAAATTTAACCAATGTCATAGGTCTTCCTCCTTAAATAAATTAATGATTAAAACTTATATTAATTAAACCGGTTCATTCAATTCAAAGCTAATGCCAGTGTAATAAATACTTGAGATCACTGAAAAAATTTCACAAAAAATGCTTTTTTTTCAGTTCGACCTGACAAATATTCAATATGCCATTGCTTTTTAACATTCGTATTAAAGCAAAGCAATAATGGTTGATATTTTTACGACGTGTACCGCTTTGTTCAAGCTAAAAAAGCATTGGTAGAATCGCGGCCAATTACCCCCCTCCGTTCTTTGGGGCCTAAAACAATAACTATTTTATTTTGGTTTAAATCATAAAGTACAAATCATGGTGCCTATCAGGTTAATAACAGATGATGTGAGCAGAAGAATCACTTATTTTTATTCCAAACCCTTTTATACCAGTTTTGGATTGATGTTTAATCTTTGCTTTGGAGCACCCTTAATAGTCTTTTTTGGCAGCATGGGCGGCTGGATAATATTTGTACCATTGTTGCTGGCCTGGGCTGGCATTTTTTACCTGATCCTTTCCGTTAAATCAAAAAAGATCAAAAAGGCCAAAGAGGTTTATGAATTCGGTTATGAAACAACTATCTATTTTCAGGGGATAGATTATAATTACAGCGTACAGGTAAACGGAGCGCCGCAACCGGTGATCCTCCTCCGCATAAACAGCGAAACTATCAGGGTTAAAACATTTAACCAGCGCGTGATCAGGGCATTTGACGTTCCCGTTCAAAAGGCTTATATGATGGATAAATACCCGGATATCATACTGCCTGAAAATCTTTTTTCGATGAATATGGCTAACCCATCGACTAAATTAAGATCGATTGACATGTAGGAAAATTGCCATGCAAGCTCCTTTCATAGGGTCAGGCTATGTTTCAGCTCTTTTTTCATCGATATAAATTTGCCAGTCATCCTTAATAACTGCACCCGAGGCTATCAGTATTTCCATGATTTCCAGGTGGCCCGGCCTCCGGCTGTTGTACAGCGCCCAAAGCGTGGAGCCCAATACAGTGCCCCCGTATCCATTCAATGCTTCCATGTCTGCGCCTTCGTTCAGCAGCATCTTTACCAATTCTACCTGCCCCCCGTAGGCCGCCGAATGGAGTGGCGTGGTATTGTCCCAAACGGTGCGCACGCCGCAGCCGTGGTTCAGTAAAAATTCAACTACCGGGCGATGACCGCAAACACAAGCCCAGATCAGGCAGCCATCGCGCTTCGCAGCCATGCTTTTATTAATAAGTTCTCCCTGTTCATTAAAATAAGATTTAACCTTTTCCAGGTCGCCAATACCACCGGCACCTTCCAATTCAACTTCCGCGCCTTTGGAAGCAAGATAACGGACAGGTTCATAACGGCCATTATGCAGACAGGCCAGGATCAGGTTGCCATCGGTATAATCCGCAGCTACCGCATGATTGGGGTCGGCACCATGCCTGATCAGGATATCCATCAGCTCTTCCTGTATTCCTTTGATAACCGGGTGCACACTGGTGGCAACAAGTCCGAGTGTAGATGTTCCCCGGTACATATCGCCCCAGGCATCAACTTCTGCGCCTGCGTCTAAAATTATAGCCGCAATTTCCACGGCATTTTGTGGTGTTTTCTGGCGCCATGCTTCAAAGCCATTTGCACCAACATAATTTAACAATGTGCTGTGATGATTGCGCCGCGAACGCTCATTTATCAGGCCTGGCCTTTGTGCCAGCAGCTTTTTGAGCGTATCCGCATCTCCGGCAGCTATAGCGTCGGCGGCCTGCTCAAATTGCTGCAAGGACGGATTTGTTGATAACCCGGTTTTAAATTTTTCATAATCTGCCCAGCTATCAAAATAGTTTGCATGAGATATAATTAACCGGGCATTCTCCTCGGGGCTATTTTCCGGTTGATAACCCGTATCCCCAAACCACTGCGACAACTGTGACCTATCGCCATAATTCAGTATAAAATCAGCCAGGGTAGTAACATTGCCATCGCGGGATGCCTGGCCTGCTATACTCTTTTGGGTTATAGATATGTCAGTCATGATTTTATTCGTTAAAACTTCATTTTTTTAGAAGTATAAAACTGGCAATCTTAAAGCCTGATTTAAGTGATTTATATATTGGCAATTGTTTATCAAATATACATTAGTCAAATCTTGTTAGCTATTCTTTTTCGGCCGGTAAGCGGTCATTTTCTCCTCCTTAACCTGATTTTTGCATCCGTTAATGTCTGTCTGAAGGATTAGTTAGTCCGCTTCACCATAAAGGAGCTTCATAACGGATAGCTACTGCTGTAGTTTTACCAAAAATTAGAAACTCAAACAATGAAAACTGTAAAAAACCTTCTTGTAAGTACCAGTATTGCAGGAACCTTTCTGGTGCAGGGCACAACCGGCTATGCGCAAACTGGAACTCCTGCCGAAGTACAATCCAATGAAGCCATTCGCCCTTTCAAGGTTTATATTCCTCAAAAAGAACTCACTGATCTTAAACGCCGCATAGCAGCAACGCGCTGGCCAGATCATGAAACCGTTGCCGACCGTTCACAAGGTGCTCAGCTTGAAAAGCTACAGGAACTTGTTAATTATTGGGGCAAGGGCTACGATTGGCGCAAAGCTGAAGAAAAACTAAATGCTTTGCCACAATTTACAACTACAATTGATGGCGTTAACATCCACTTTATTCATGTACGCTCACCATACAAAAATGCATTGCCGCTCATTATTTCACATGGCTGGCCTGGTTCTGTGTTTGAATTACTTAAGATCATTGGCCCGCTTACTAATCCGACCGCATTTGGAGGCCGGGCAGAAGATGCTTTTGATGTAGTGATCCCATCCCTACCGGGTTATGGCTTCTCTGGCAAACCAACCGAAGCTGGCTGGGGCCCAGAGCGCATTGCCCGCGTATGGGATGTGCTTATGAAACGACTTGGATACACCCATTACGCGGCACAAGGCGGCGATTGGGGCGCAGTTATCACCGAAGCAATGGGCAGGCAGGCGCCGGCAGGTTTGGCAGGCATTCACCTCAATTTACCGGCCACAATACCTGTTGAAGTAGATGCGGCGCTTACCACCGGCAGCCCCGCTCCTGCCGGACTTTCAGGTAAAGAACTTGATGTATTTAATGCCTTAAGCAAATACAGAAAAACAGGCGCCGCTGCATACAACGTAATAATGACTGCCAGGCCACAGGCCATTGGCTATGGCTTAACAGATTCACCTGCCGGCCTTGCAGCCTGGTTACTAATTCATCCCGGTTTTTCACAATGGACTTATGATGATGACCCAGACAAATACCCAACAAAAGATGAAGTACTCGACGACTTTACTTTGTACTGGCTTACAAACAGCAGTACTTCTGCAGCGCGCCTTTATTGGGAAAATGCCGGACGCGGACCCATAAGCGCCACTGCGCAAAAAACCACCGAGATCAAATTGCCGGTAGCTATTACCGTGTTTCCGGAAGATGTTTATCGCGCTCCCGAAACCTGGGCCCGGCGTGCATACCCTAACCTTACTTATTTTCATGAGGTTGACAAGGGTGGTCACTTCGCAGCGTGGGAACAACCACAATTATTTACTGAAGAGTTGCGTGCAGCATTCAAACAACTGCGTTAATTTACTTTAGGGTAATGGAGTAATCACATTGCCTGCTTTTAAATAAATTACAAACAACTAAATTCAAAAAAAACATGAAAACTAATAAAAACAAATTGGCTACTGCCATTATTATCACAGCTCTTGCAGTACTTACACTTCCATCATCTGTCCTGGCTCAGCAAACGGTAACTGGTCGCACGGAGTTACAGCGACATGACCTTAGTGTTCCTGGCCGCGAAATGGTGCAGATCCGTGTAGATATTGAAAAAGGGAAGGCTTATCCTGAGCATAAACACCCCGGCGAAGAAATTATTTATGTACTTGAAGGGTTACTGGAATACCAGGTAGCAGGCCAACAACCGGTAACACTTAAAGCAGGCGATGTTTTGTTCATTCCTTACGGAACCGTGCATTCGGTAAAAAATGTGGGTACTACTAAGGCGAGTGAGCTTGCCACCTATATTGTTGAAAAAGATAAACCACTTGTTACATTGATCAAGTAAGGTCCATTATAGATTTTGGAAGTATCGATCCCCAATCTCATCAATAATCATTGCGATCAATACTTCCAAAATTGCTTCGGGCACAGCTTTATAAGCTTGATTTAAACCGGTAAGCTCCCGGCATCAAACGATAAATTGCTTTCTTTCCTTCAAACCTGATAAAGCTGATACCCTTTGCCCTCGCCACAGGCTTACCGCCTTCTGTTATCCCTTTAACAGTACTTGCCGGAAGAAACAATGTAGCTGTGGTATTCGCCGGAACAGTTGCATCATAGGTCAATGTTTTACCGCTTACGGACCAGCTACTGTTTATCCGTCCATAAGGCGAATCATAAGATCCTTTAGCCCAGCTCATCTCCCCGGTCGGGTCAGGTTCAGGCTGCAAAATAAATTTCTTAAAACCAGGTTCATCACGCTGAATCCCGATAGAATAAGCAATCATCCATTGACCAACAGCACCAAATGAATAGTGGTTAAAAGAATTCATGCTGTTATTACCGCCAAAGCCGTTTTCTACAGTATACCCGTTCAGCCTTTCCCAGATAGTTGTAGCGCCTTGATTAATAGCATACAGCCACGATGGATAATGCTCGTTCTGCAACATTTTATAAGCAAGGTCCGAGTGCCCGTTATCTGAAAGGGCTTTACTGATCGCGCCCGTACCTACAAATCCGGTCATGAGGGAATAAGACGGACGGACGATCCCCTGATCATCTTTATTCTCGTGTTCAACGGCAGCCTCAAGGTTCTTTGCCATATAACTGATATTTTCGTTGCTAAATACGCCAAGTGCCAAACCTGTTGCATAGGCCGTTTGCGTATCCGAAACTTTAAACTCTTTTTTGCCGGGCTCGCCAAACATCCCACCACCAACAACACCTACGGCTTTTTTATCAGCGTTAACAAATGTTTTGTTGAAGAAGGCTTTTCGCTCTTCATATTTTTTCCTGAATTTCTCAGCATCATCTTTCTTTCCTAAAATGCCAGCCACCTTTGCCATAATGCCCAAATCATAAACATGATAAGCCGTAACCGGGAAAGCAGTGCCAAGCTGCATATACTGTGGCCCAAGCCAATCGCCCAACACACCGTCCGTACTGAAGCCGGTTTTAGGATCAATGGTTGAGTCGATGTAATCCATATACCTGCTCATTGCTTCATAATGTTCGGCAAGTAATGATACATCATTATATTGCTGATAAGTTTCCCATGCAACGGTAATGCCTGCGCTTCCCCAAATCACACCACCAAAGCCACCGCCAACTGGTGCTATATCGGTAAATCGCCCTTGCTCAGTTTGCAAATCACGCATGGCCAGCATATGCCTGCGCAGAAACTGATCGGCATTGGATACATAGGTTGCAGTACGTGAAAATATACTGATATCGCCCGACCAACCCATCCGCTCATTCCTTTGCGGGCAATCGGTTGGTATGGTGAGGAAGTTATCGATATTTGACCACGTTAGGTTGGACCATAGTTTGTTCACCTTTGGATTGGAGGTAGTGTAATCGGCAGTGAGTTTTTTTACGGAACTTATAACCAAGCCCTGTACATCCTCTAACGGCAGCGGCTTGTCAATGCCGGTAATTTCGATATATTGATAACCATGCGATGTAAAATGCGGTTGGATCACCTGATCGCCATCCTTCATGATATAGAGATCCTGACTTAAAGCTGCACGGTAATTTTCGGTCATGATCATACCTACATTTTTACCAGACTCCTTCAGGTTGGGATACAGGATTTCGGCATAACGCAAGGTCAGTTTTTTTCCGGCGATACCATTTTTGATGCTGATCTTGGGCACACCTACAAAATTCTGTCCCATGTCATATACATAAACACCTTTTCTAACTTCCCTCACTCCTTTTGCAGTAAGGGTTTTATAAATTCCTGCCGATGTTCCGATCTGCCCGATTATCGAAATATGATCAAAATCCAGCGGGATCTTTTTCCCGAAATAGTCGACGTCATCCCCCGTATATGTTGTTCCTTTTAGAGATACTTCCTGCGCTTTTTGCCAGTTGTGATCATCATAAGCTACCGTGTTCCAGTCTTTAATTGCAACTTCCTTTGTGGCATCGTCAACCTCGCCCATATCCAGACTGCTGTAAACAACAGGGCCATCGTTAAAATATTTCCAGTTTTTGTTATTGGTTTTGATCACTTCCTCCGAACCATCGGTATAAGTAATAACCAGTTTGGCTAATAAGGATTGCCTGTCGCCAAAATGGTTCCAAACAGATCCGTAGCTTAACAACCCACTCCACCAGCCTTCACCAAGCATAGCTCCGATAGCGTTTTTACCTTTGGCTATCATATTGGTAACATCATAGGTTTGATAAAGATGAGTTTTGTTGTATTGTGTAAGGCCGGGGTTGTAATAATCGTTACCTACCCGTTTACCATTAAGATAAATTTCATAGATGCCTCTTGCAGTGACATAAAGCCTTGCTTTCGAAATAGCTTTATTCGCACTAAACACCGACCGCAGCATGGGCATAGCGTTATGACTGGGATCGGCAAGGATAAATGCGCCTGCACTTCCGCCATCTACCTCATATTTCCCATCTTTTATAACTAAACCGGATGAAGGGGTAATAACAGCTTCTTTAAAAATCCCTTTGTAATTATGTTCTTCGGGCTTTTCGCTGAATAAATTGTTGCGCGGCGACCTGAAATTGGAAACCGTCAGCTCAGAAAATTCGGCTTTCTGACCTTTATCTACAGAAAAACCTATCTCCCCAAGCATTCCAAAAGAGATTACATCATGGAGGCCAAGCGGATTAAGTGTTATCACGGCGTCGCGGTTTGCAGGCACAGGCTGGGCTATAGCAGTTGCATCTTTCTCATCGGCTAAAAATATTTTATTATCATCAACAGTGAATGTAAGTGTACCAAGCTCATTATTGATCAATATGGAGTGCTGTTTGTTCTTATTACCGTTGCCAATCAGGTCGGTTTTTATTGGAAAGCTTTTAAATACTTTACCCAATGTATCTTTTTCCGAATACCCTGCTCTGTATACGTTGATCCGTGCATTGCCTCCCTGATCCAGCCCTGAAATATCCACCTCCACTTTAAAATAAGATTGGTTCTTTTTATTGGCAAGCTGAAAAATGTTCCTGTTACTATCCATCAGCCGTGGGTCATTAGCGGCAAAAATCAGGCTTGCCCTGGAGCTCCCTGGCGCGATAGCCACTTTATATTTCAGGTTATACAGCGGCAGGTAATGTGCATAAAGCACCAGGTCATTATCTCCTCCCCCTATCCATTGCGCGCCATCCCAGGCCGACATTCCCGTGTCCATGAGCCCCATTTCAAACCAGGAGCCCGAGGAAGAAACACCGCCTGCCTGATCCCAAACATTTACCGTCCAGCTATAGCGGGTTGCGGCTTTAAGCGGCGAGCCTGCGTAAACCACAGCTAAGGCTGTTCCACTTTTTATTCTGGTGCTATTCCATACCACTTTTCCCTGTGTATCTTTTACGATGATCTGATAAGCAACCTGGTTATAGCCTCTCGATCCTTCAGGGGCCAGCATTTGCCAGCTAAACCGGGGCAGTTTAACATCAATCCCAATAGGATGATCTGTATACTCCACCTGCAGGTTAACTATCCTGGTCCCTTTTACAGCACCGTAAAGGTTAATTTGTATAAATGAAAATAACAGTAATAAAATCAGGATAGCCGGTTTAGTTATCGGGGCAGGATTTTTTGTCATAATTGGGTTTACAGTAAAAATAATTGGTAAAGCAATATGCTAATAAAATGATACTTAACTGTCCCTTACTTACCCCTTTGATTGCAAATACTTTTTTATAGGACTAAAAGCAGAATACGAAGCTTAAAGCTAATAAATTATCACGGCATCAACGCATCAACGCCCAGGCCAAACCATCAGCCCCGCGAATATCAATATGCCCGGTCACTTCTAATTTATTAAGGTCGATCACTGCCACATAATTATCACCAGTGCAGCCGATAAATGCACGTGATCCGTCGTCGTTTACCAGAATCCCTGCCGCCCCATGGCCTGTATTTATACGTTTTATTTCCTGATGCGAAGTAGCATCAAAAACGAACAAGTCGCCGGTACGAAGACTGGTAACCAATACACGTTTGCCATCAGGCGTAAATTTAAGCCGGTTGGCACCTGCCACCTTTGCATCAATTGTGGCAGTTACCTTTTTGGCCGCGATATCGACGATTGAAATATTGCCATCCTCAGCACCTGCAGTCCACAATTCGCGCCCATTGGGTGATACGTCAAAACCCTCAGAACCTTTAGCTACCGGGACAACAGTTTGTACCCAGTCATGGCGTGCCGGAGGTGCAAAACCGCCCGGAGGCCCCATTGGCTTCAGCAAACTATCCTCCAAAATGCTTACCGTTGCTGAAGATACATTTGTGGTAAACACCTTTTTCCCATCATCGGTTACATAGATCATGTGCGTTCTATCCTGGCCTGTTCCCATGGCCCAGTCAAATTTGCCGGTTGCAGGATCATAGCGGCCAACAGCTTTAGCGCCTTCGGCCGAGAACCAAACTTTTCCTCCTGCAAATGTTAATCCATGCGGCCCCATCAATGGTTTGGTATCAATGGCGGGCAGCGCTTTTTGCG
Organism: Mucilaginibacter rubeus; assembly: GCF_014643835.1. Taxonomy (GTDB): domain Bacteria; phylum Bacteroidota; class Bacteroidia; order Sphingobacteriales; family Sphingobacteriaceae; genus Mucilaginibacter; species Mucilaginibacter rubeus. Next base: position 142,071 of record NZ_BMKD01000006.1, read on the forward strand.
CCACAAGATCAATTACGCTCAGCTCGTGCAGGCTTCCTCCACCGTAGATGGAAACATAAGCCGTCTTTCCATCGGCTGAGGCAATAACTTCATGAGGATCGGATCCCACAGGAATACGCGCGATAACCTTTAAAGTCACCGGATTGATGATCGCCAAATTATGATCGCTTTTTGAAAGTGCAAGTAAAACCCGCGAGGGTGTGGCCTGCGCTGAACATTTGTTTGAAATAAAAACCATCGGAATCCATAATATGCTTACGACGAGTAATTTGACCATGTCAAATCTCATCGCTTTAAAATTGGGGGCGAATGCAGTTTTATTCATGCGATTTGTTAATTGAAGGGCGGTTTATAATTCGTTTAAAAGTAACGAAGCCGATCATTAGAGTGATCTCTCCTTAAAACAAATATACTGATCACAGCTTTGCTACCTCTGCCGGTGGCAAACAAATCGACGAAGACCAGATTGTTATCTATCGCGGTTTGTTTTTAATAGATTAACTATAATAACACCCAAATTTCTGATAACATTATTATCAACCTGCATTGATTTTATGCATCACATAATTAACGATCACATCACAACGAGTAAGGTTAAATTCCAGAAGTTCTCCGGGCTGCCAATAACTATTTAACTCGGTGCGTAACATTTCTTTGGCCCGGTTCAATCTTATTTTAACATTAGACTCCCCTATTTCCAGCGCTTCCATTGTTTCATTAGTGGTCATTCCCTGTATCTCCCTCATTACAAATACCAACCTGTATTTTTCAGGGAGCGTTAATACCGCCTTTTCTAAAATAGCTTTTAATTCTTTGTTCATAAGATTATCTAAAGGTGTTTCAGGTTGGTGATCAATGCGAATATGTTCCGTAAGTGTTTTTTCTAATTGAGCTTTCCTCTTTTTGTGCAACAGGCTCTCGTTAATCAGGATCCGGATTAGCCAGGTGCTAAAACTCGATTGATATTTGAAATTAGACAACTGGCGATAGGCGTTTAGGTAGGCCGTTTGCATAATGTCTTCAGCCTCCTTATCGTCGTTAATGATGGACATGCTGATCCTATACAATCTTTCGTTGAATTTGCGCATTAGTTTTTCGTACAAATGCTTTTCGCCATTAACTACTCGTTTTACAATCTCCTCGTCACTGAAAGTATCTGTCATTTGATCGGCAGGTAGGTTCATAAAATCTGATTTATATAATAGAGTACTGTACAGCTAAAGGGTTACAGATTACCTCTAATTAAACTTTGTAACCCTTTGTTCAAAGGCAATCTCTAATGGATATTAATTCAAAATAAACATGGAAGATCAAACTAAAAACACTCAAACTCTTTTAAAGTTTACTTATGGCTTAGTGCCTGTTGTAGCGGGAGCCGACAAATTCACCAACCTATTGACTGATTGGTCACATTATCTCAATCCAACAATTAAGGCCATGCTTCCTTTCGGCGAACATGTATTTATGATGATTGTTGGCATAATTGAAATTGTGGCCGGAATATTAGTGCTTTTTAATCCGCAAAAAGGAGCTTATCTTGTTAGTGCCTGGTTAGTATTAATTGCATTGAGTTTATTGGCAAGCGGAACCTATTTAGATGTGGCTGTGCGTGACATTGTAATGGCAATCGGTGCCTTCTCATTAGCAAAACTATCTACTACAGTCAAAAATTAACATCATAAGCACTTTACTGTGTTGTACAATTATTTATAACGGGCCATAAAGGACATTGCGATGCAAATCTGTCGGATAAGACTTATATCCGACAGACTTATTTATATATTCACATTATTCAGGAAGGAGAAACATATTTCACATATTGCCAATCCAGTACCTGCTTCATATATTTATATCTGTAGTCTTGTAAAATCAACTTATGAATCAGCCACATATAGCCGGCATTGCTCCATTCTTCATTGTACGCAATGTCACAACGGCAATATCCTTTTATCTGGAGAAACTCGGTTTTGATACCGTTTTCCAGGAGCCGGATCATGATCCGTTTTTTGCTATTGTACAGCGGGATGGGGCAACGATCTTCCTGAAATCTGTAGGCGAGGACCCGCTTCCGAACTACAAGCAAGCCCCGGATGCCCGGTGGGACGCGTATGTTAGTGTACCTGACCCGGATACGCTGTCCGCAGAGTTTATATCGCGCGGTGTTAGTTTCACTGTACCGTTACAAAATGCTCCTGATGGCTTGCGCGGCTTTGAATTGGCAGATGCTGATGGTTATATTTTATTTTTCGGTCATCCCCGTTGATAGAGATAGTTACTAAAGGGGTATACTTTTTGCAAAGGTATAGCATGGATCAAAATTATTTACTAAACTCCGTAGGTGGGGTCGAGGTTATCTTAATTCCCGGTTCAGGTAGTAGCGTCTGCGTTTTCGAACCGGAAACGCAAACCAGTGCGGGTTCGTCCCAACTATTGCGGGCCACAATACTGGATAAAGAACTGGTTTTCCAGCCCACTGGCAATAATATTATTTCAGAAGATGAGCTATTAAAAGTTATCCGCTGGTACAGTTACCGCAAAACTTTCCTGAAATAACACGGGAGTTTTACAGATAAACCAACTTTTATACTTGCCCATAAGCCCAGTTGGCGTATACAAACTTTCCCGAACCGGGGAAGAATTAACCCTGCCATGACGCTGCCTCGGCCAACCCTCACTATCTATCTTCATTGTATTGATATTGTTACAGATAGGCTTTTACTAAAATTATTCCTTCATCGGGTAGTTGAATAGATGATTAGAGGTATAAAAAAGCCTCTCCCTGGATAGGGAAAGGCGTAAGAGCGAAAGACGAGATTCGAACTCGCGACCCCGACCTTGGCAAGGTCGTGCTCTACCAACTGAGCTACTTTCGCATTGGTGGCCGCAAATATATAACTTCCACCAGGTGCTGGCAAAATATTTTTAAAAATTTTGCAAATTAAATTTAACATACTTTTAATCAAATACTTACACCCGTCGCCAGACCTATTATAGTTTGTAATTAATGTCCGTGTAAGAAACAGGCACTTAAAAAAAGGCAAAGAAGGTAATTAATTTATCCTTTTGGGTGTGTTTTATTTAAAGTCGTTTTCTGATATGTTGACAAACAGTTTCCAGCACTATCGCACCTAATTATTAAATTTGAAGATAATTTCCTGATCCGGGGAGCGATAATATAACAAGTGTATGGTGTTGGAGTCTTTTCATGAACTCGTCCTTAAATTTATTGAAAATACTAACCGGCCGATATTTTTAACAGGTAAGGCAGGCACCGGTAAAACCACTTTTCTCCGCTGGATCAGGGCAAACGTTACCAAAAATCTGGCGGTTGTAGCCCCTACCGCAGTAGCGGCTATTAACGCCGGCGGCGTAACCATTCATTCTTTTTTCCAGGTGCCTTTCGGGCCGCAGGTGCCTGTAACCGATTATAACAATCACAGCACCCTGCTCAGGCAGGTAAGCCTCGAAAAATCAAACATATTAAAATGCCTCGATCTGCTCATTATTGATGAGATCAGTATGGTACGCGCCGATACCCTTGATTATATTGATACTGTATTGCGCCAGGTTAAAGGATCGGCGCGACCTTTTGGCGGTGTACAGTTATTGATGATCGGCGACTTGTTTCAGCTCCCCCCTGTTTATGAAAAAGACTGGCCGGTACTCAGAAACTTTTACAAAGGGCCTTATTTTTTTGATAGCCTTGCATTCCAAAAATTTCCGGTGTTAACATTTGAACTTACACAGGTTTACCGCCAAAAAGATCCGGTATTTGTGGAGATCCTGAACAGTATTCGCAATGGCTACGCCAACAACGAAATACTGAACAAGCTTAACGCACATTATAACCCTAATCTGAATGCCAACTGGCTTAAAGATTATGTAACCCTATCTACCCATAACCAACTTGTTAACGAAATTAACCAGCAGCGTTTAATGGAGCTTGATGGTGAAGCCCACACTTTTAAAGCCACCGTAACCGGCGATTTCCCCAAAGATGCCTACCCCGCCGAAGATGAGCTTGTTTTGAAAGTTGGGGCACAAGTAATGTTCATTAAAAATGACAGCTCTGGTAAAAAGCAATATTATAACGGCCGCACGGGGCGCATCGTTGCAATGGGACCGGGTAATATTCGCCTTAGTTTCCTTGACGACGGTACCGAGTATGAAGTGATCCCAGAAACCTGGCAAAACGTAAAATATGCATTGGCCGAAAATGAGCAGAAAGTAAATGAACAAAATAACGGTTCGTTTAGCCAATATCCGCTTAGGCTGGCCTGGGCCATCACCATACACAAAAGCCAGGGACTTACATTTGAAAAAGCGGTTATTGATGTCGACGCCGCCTTTGCTTTCGGGCAAGCTTATGTTGCGCTAAGCCGTTGCCGTTCGCTTGAGGGCATGATCCTGAAATCGCCGGTACGCCCCGAAAATATCCGCACCGATCGAGAGATCATCAGCTTTATGCAAAATGCAGCTATCTCCATACCCGATGAAAATCTGCTGGAAAGTACTATCCGGCAAATAGCCCTGGAAGAAATGAAGGACATCTTCGATTTTTCGATGCTCACGGGTGCATGGAGGCAGCTTAAAACCATCATGCTAAACAGCGCGATTAAAAATAGCCCCTTATCCGAACATATCAGCAAAACCGATCACAGCTGGGAAACTGAAATTAAAACTATTGGCGACCGTTTTATCAGGAAGGAACTGGGCGCTTTACCCGATGATCAGCTTATCTGGACCAATGCCCCGTTTATAAGCAGGCTAAAAAATGCTGCTAACTATTTTCTGCCTAAATTAAATACTTTTTCGGAGGCTATTAACAGTTTTTATACTGTCATAAATAACACCAACCCTCCTGCCGAGTTTTACGACAGCTTAAATCACTTATTGGTTAACCTGAAAGCAAAAACGGCAGCATTTGTACGTCTGCCCATTGCCACATCGGGCAGGGACGTTTTATCATCAGTACAGGAGGCCGGGATAAGTTACAAACCTGTATATAAAAACTGGAACCCTAAAGCGCTGCCAAAAGAGAAGGAAATTGTTAACCCCGAACTATACAAGCAATTACTCAACTGGCGTAAAGAAACCAGTCTCGAACGTAAAATCCCCGAACATACGCTGGTGTCTGAAAACATGCTGCGCGATATCACTGCTAAGCTACCACGGTCATTAAACCAGCTTTCGCAATTAAAAAGTTTTGGTGATGCAAAAGCAACAGACCTGGGCGAACCCATTCTAAAAATGATCAGGAGTTATTTAGGCGAAAACGACTTATTTTCCTAAACAGAACATCTAAAACCTCGGAATTTCCGGGCCGTTATATGGATTTTCGAGGGCATTTTTGATCCTCATTAACTGGTATTGGTGACGCCAATTATCAGGATAGTTTTTCATGTTCTTCAATAATTGTTTAACAAAATCGGCAACATGGAGCTGAGTTGTAGCGCGATCTAACCTTAATTCCTGGGGTAATGTAACATTAGTAAAGTATTCACTCAATTCTTCGTAGCTCATAGTGCAAAAGTAAAAGATTTTAGTGTATCTGTGCTAAAAACTCCTGCTGTTACTTTCCTTGCGGGAATTTATCTTCCATCAAATTTAAATGGATCCCGTACTCCAGCCAGGCTTTCAATCCATCTAATACCGTTGTGAAACCTCCTGTAGAATCTTTGATAGCAGCAATTAATTCATCTCCCGTTTGATTGAACCCATAATTCTGAATCTCTACATAGGTAGCATCCCCGCCCATAGGTTTAAAATTAAAATCAACAGTTGTAGCAGGCGATCCCCATTCAACGGTGATCAATTCGTTTTCTTTAATAACTATCGGAACCACTACCGATGATACACCATACATTTCCCATGACCAGATAACTTGTTTTCCGGTTTCCAGTTTACCTGTTGATTGGGTAAACCAAAATTGCGTGGTAACATACGGATCAATAAAAGCGTTAAACACTTCAGCAACAGGCTTGCGAATCAGCATTTGCGCTTCGGCGCTCTTTGATTTTTCAACTTTCATATTAATTAAATATTAAAGGACCTAAAATGTAATAAATCCGTGCTCCAGGATAATTAGTTTTAAAATAACATTTATCATATTTTAAATGTTTTATAGCAGGCAAGTCAAATGCAAACTGCTTCATATTATCCTCATTTAGGATTTGTATCTTTGTTTAACATTATTTAACTATCATTCGCTTGGAGTTTCGGGTTTGCTTTCTTTTATTTATAAGCGTAATGCTGGCATTGTTATCCCCAACTAAAATCCGCAGAGTTTTATTTATCTGCCTGTTTATCTTTATTTTACCATCGGCCCTGTTTGCACAAAATCTTTTTTTGCAAAAGGTTGAGATGTGCAATATCACCAATTATTGCATGGACTGCGGCGATCCCAAGGCCAGTTGCGACCAGCTTGCCATTGATTTTGTTTCTGCGAGGATCAATAACCGTTATCTGCTAAAAGAAGCTACGGGTTCCATAACGTTCCAGGTTTTGGTGGATGAACGGGGTTTTAGCTGCGTGCTTAGCCATAATGATGCGAGCAAAAGCGCCCTCACCAACGAGTTGATCACCTACCTGAACGGTTGTATCTGGAAGCCGGCCAAGGTAGATGGCAAGCCGGTGGCCTCATCTGTAAATGTGATCTTTCGCTTTATAAGCGGCGGCGTTTATGGCCAGGTTCAGAGGTTGGATCTTGCCGAAATGAAACCACCCGGCGACCCAACCATTTACAATAAAACTTTCACCTACACCAATCCATCATTAAAAAACTACGACTTTACGGTATGGACAAAATATAACTCGCCCCTGGTTGATAACATCGCCAAATCAGCTGCTATGGATCAATCGGATCTGTTATGGTATGCTACCGAAAAAGGAATGACCCGCTTTGAGGGAACAACGTTTATCCCGGTTAATGAATATAATTCGCCATTCCCGTCAGATGCAAACATAAAGGAAGTCACCATCGACAGGGATAATAATAAATGGGTTTATTACGATAATAAAATATTTATGTACGGCAGTGGCGGCTGGCAGCTGTTTGATTTTAAGCAATTTTTGGCAGGTGGGGTTAACCAGGTGCTGAACAGCCGCAATGGCGAATTACTTTTCACCACCCAAAACGGTCTTGTTGTAAAAAGGAAAGATAAAGTAGTAGTAATAAACAAAAAATCGATGCCTGAAATGCCCTCAAGCAATGTGCTTTTTGCTTATGTAGATAGTCAAAAACGGCTTTGGATAGGTACGTCAAAAGGCACCATCATGATTGATAAAAGCGTTATCACCTCATTTAACAGCCTTAACAACACTCCGCTGAAAAATGCCAGTATTTCGGGCGCGGTGGAGGATGAAAAAGGAAATGTTTACTTCTCACTGGTTGATTGTAATAAACAAACAGGTGAAAATGATAGTGACAAAGAAGGTATAGCCGTACTAAAGTTTAATGGCAACTGGCTGCATTATAATGATAAAAACTCGGGCATGCCTGCTAACCATGTTAATACCATGTTGTATGATAAGTTTGAGCATGTTTTGTGGCTGGGTATAGACGAATCGGGCATTGCCAGGTTTGACTTGAATAGTGGTTGGGAAAATTACCACAACAACAATTCGCCGCTCCCTGGTTTTACTATTTACCAGATTGTACAAGATTCAAAAGGTATTATTTATGCCACCACTGCTAATGGTTTGTTAAGGATCAGGAAAAAGACGGGAGCTTAACATTAAGCAACTGTATATTATCAAAATGGCCTGAAGCTTATAAATAAGCCGTTTACGTTTGTTTGCTGATTGCCATCAGATTCCCTTTTAGCAAACGTTAATATGGCAAGCAATCAAACACAATCTAACCTAATCAAAGGATATAACTCAATAGTCTCTATTGGGTCTTAAATTTACCTGGTAAGTTCATCTATGTTTAATTTGGCATATTCCTTTTCTTGTCCCACCCCCGTAATTGTCATCTTTCCCCTTCCCTCAAACATCATTTACAATTAGTTTTGTTATGTAGCCGGTGTTTTTAAAACTATCTTTAAATAAAACTACAATCATGATGCTCCAAAATAAAAACGCGGTAATTTACGGTGCTGGCGGTTCATTAGGCGGTGCTGTTGCAAAGGCACTGGCCGGCGCCGGCGCGCGCGTATTTCTAACCGGACCTAACCCCGGGTCAATTAGAAAGATATTCGATGAAATTATTGCTGCAGGGGGATTGGCTGAAATAGCAATTGTAGATGCATTTGACGAAAAAGCAATTGATCGGCATTTACAGCAAGTGGTAAGCAGCGCAGGGACGATTGATATCTCGTTTAACGCCGTTGGAGTTGACGTTGTGCAGAATGTACCGCTTACCGAAATATCAGCCGAAGACTTTGTAAAGCCCATTACCCTTACTATGCAAACCCGTTTCATGACCGCTATTGCAGCAGGCAAAGTAATGATGAAACAAAAATCAGGAGTAATTTTATCGCTTACAGCTACGCCGGGAGGTATAGGCTATCCTCACACAGGTGGCTTTGGCCCCGCTTGCAGCAGTGTTGAAAGTTTTTCGCGCACACTGGCATCCGAATTGGGTGCTTACGGCATCCGCGTGGTTAATATCCGATCGGGAGGCTCGCGCGATTCGCGCGTGTTCAAAAACGCAATTGACGCCATGCCCGATGTTATGGACCCTATCCTCAAAAAAATGGAAGCTGATACCATGCTCAAAAAACTACCATTAATGGCCGATATTGCTAATACCGCGGTTTTTCTGGCATCGGATCTGGCTGGCCAGATTACAGGCGTTACCATTGATGTAACCGGAGGTACAACTGCAGCATTAAATTACAGAGTAAACAGGCTTGATTAAACGGGTTTAGGAAAGAAACGCCATTAATTGATCCCAAAAAAGACAAGCATAAAAATCAGGTCGGGGCATTACAGTTAACTACTTTCCGCCCATAAATCCTATCGATTTTGCCGGGACCTGTTTCGTTACTACGCCTTCAATGTAAAGCTGACCATCCTTAATTTTATAATCGAGGGCACGTTCATCAACTTTATAGTCATCATCGTTAAAAAGGTCCTTCAATTTGCTCAGCAATTCTTTGCGATCAAATACCGGGCTGATACTTAACTGATCGTCAACCGGGGCAAGTATAATGCCATCTGCTCTGTATGAAAATATTTTAGATTCCATTTGATAAAGATAGGCTTATATGCCGAACATCAACAAAGCGATCTCCTATGATTTTCGCCGGTAAACCTTGTGCTTTGCAAAGCCTTTGCCGCTTTGATAAATCCCGTTTATAGGTTGTGTTTGTTTAAGCTTATCAGCCGATGTATCGTTAAAGCCATGTTTTGCTATTCCGCTATAGGCGGCAGGAATCCATTCCAACTTTAGTTTACAGGAGTTATCCATAGCTATATTCAAATAAATATAAATTTACAAAACAAGAAGCATTCATATCACGGACAAACCATACAATAGTTTATGCCAGCGCATCGGCAGCAAATTGGCGACAAATTTTCACCTCCTTTACCGCGTCTGACCCTTCAGGGATTTTATACTCCAGCTCAATGGTGGCCGGGAATTTATAGTGGTTATTTTTAAGCAGTTGCAGTACTTCTTTTATCGGAGTATCGCCCTGTCCCCAGGGTTGGTTGGGACCGTCATGAAACTTACGATCTTTGATGTGCATGCTGATTATACGGTCATGATATTTTTCAATAAAGGGAACCGGGCTGCTGCTGGTACCCGCTACATAATGGCCGATATCCAAATTAATTCCGTTATACTTTGACTGGGCCAGGGCCGCGTCCCAAAGGGTTGGCGTGGCCTGGGTGTGGGCATGGTAGCCAACCATCATTTTATGTTTGGCGGCTATATCACCAAGGCGTTTGGTTTGAACCTCATCAGGCAACTCAACAGTTACGTGATTTACACCCAAAGCTTTCCCTGCATTAAAGGCATAATCAATTTCGGCATCGCTGTTTTTAGTACCGAGGGCATTCGGTTTCCAGGCATAAATATTGATCCCGGCATCATGGTACATCTTCCTGATCTCCTTAAATTTATCCATTGGAGCCGAGACACGCCATTCGGCTATCTTTTTTCCAAATGTAGCCCAGTCTTCGCCGGTTTCATGTTTAGGGGCGCCGGCATACATTTCGGCGGCATCGCCCATAAGTTCAATGGCGTTAATATTACAGTCGATACAGTACTTCAGTAAATCTTCAATTGTGCCCGGCATGCTCCGGAATGAGTACGTGATCACGCCTATTTGTACGCCATTGATAAGCGAGTTGGGTTTATCAACCCTGCCTGAAACCACGCCGGCGAATGATGATTTTGAAAATGCTAAAAGCCCCGCTGCGGCAAGTGCGCTGCTGCCAATAAACCTGCGCCTTGATAAGTTATGCTGCTTCATAAATTTTATAGGAAATACATTGGTTTACACCAAAGTTATCAATTAATTGATGCCTGCAAATTGTGTATTGAAAGTGTTACTAACAAAGTTAATTTGTAGCGTTTTGCCTGGTATTAACGTAAAGTATTATAAACCTTATGCTATGAAAAAGCTGTTTTTATTTGGCGTGCTCGCCGTTTTATCAGGCTGTAAAAAAGACAATACCCCTAATAATGATCAGTTGATTGGCAGGTGGGAGTACCGCGGCACCAGTTGTTATTGCGAACCTCCTAAAGATCCCAATTCGATAAAGGCAGGCAACGGCAACATTATTGTTTTTACCGCCAGTGCCTACAAACGATTTAAAAAAGACACCCTGATAAACAGCGGCACTTACCGTACCCGTAAATATGACAATGCACATGAGCAGATCATGTATGACAATGATACCTCGAGCAACAGCACCACATTTTTCAGGATAGAAGGCAAAATACTCACTTTCTACGGAACAGTTCCCCTTGCAGCAGACGGGCCGGAATCTCACTATGAGCGGTTATAATATTATTGTACAGGCCAGTGGAAGCACAACTGATATCCATCCGGATCAAGCAGATAAATGGCTTTCCAGCCATAACCTGTAATTTGAGGTTGTTTAAGGTGCATGCCCTTACTTAATAAATAGCTATATAGCATATCAATGTCGGGGTGGCCGAAATAAAGTGAAGTATCGGCATGGGCAGAAACACGCTGTTCATTGGGCTCGAAAGGGCGGCCTGGCTTTTCGTACGCGGTGTTGAGCATTAGTTTATACCATTAAGTTTCAATAAAACCCAATCAACATCATCTCCTTCGCCCGATGCCTGCACTATTTCAAAACCCAGCACATCGCGGTAAAATCCTAAGGCCACGGGCATATCAAAAACCTGAAGCAAGGGGGCTATGCCCTGTATTTGTTTTGTGGTAGTGCTATCGCTCATAATCTCCTTCTAATAATTCTAATAAAAAAGATTTACAGCTATTACTTTCCGAGTTGAAGCCATATATCATAATAAGATAAATGAATACCAACATACCAAATGGAGTTATTGATAAGGGATCAAACCTATCAGACATTGAAGAATGTATCCAACCGCCAAAACCCGCGACCATTAAAAAAGCAGCCATTCCAATGATAATATATTCTATTTCCTGGTGCATAGCCATGGTTATATAAAGACAACTTCCCGTTTCCGCAAACTCCACGCGCCCCTTTATCAAAGGTATAAACGAATTCCGGCCAACAACTACGGGTTCAATTTTAAACTCACTAATATTTACATACCCTTTAAAAGGAGTGGGATACCTGTTGGTTAATTGTTCAAAGAAACTTCCTGTGAAAGCAGGGCTTACTTGTTCTGTCAATCTTAATCTTACCTCTTCGGGGTTGAGCGGACTTATAATGGAAAATTTTTCATATGGCCACCAATTCATAACTAACAGATATTTACGTTAAAAGTACCAATGCGGCTCATCAAAACCTATTTAAATAATAGATACCCCTGCACGAAAACGAACAATAAATGTATCATAACGATGCACATTATCGCATTAAAAACAATAGCAATTAATTGAATATCAATATCATAAATACATGGCACTTAATTTGAGTTCATAACAAAGATTACTGTATATATCATGAGACACGGCAAACAACTGGAAAGGCGTACTTTTAACCAGGACCGTTTTGAAATACTTATTAAGCGGCAAAAAAACGGTATAGCCACCTTTAACGAGCTCACCGAATTGGATGAGATCGTAAACCGTGATCCTGAGATCCGTGAAATTGTTTTGGAGGAAATGCAGGATGCCGATACCCCAAATCCTCCGAACGATGATCAAATTCAAATGGTTGAAAAACCGGTCAGGAAAAGTTTCATCGAAAAGATAAAGGCGTTCATTAATCGCCTGTTCACAGTTGAAAGCGATGATCTGAATCCCGCCATCGCTGCATAGGCAATGTAAACCTGTAAACAATTTTTAATTGGCACACCATTCAAAACAAAACGGAACAATCTTTATAGATATGTTCGCAACACTGTTATGAAGCAAACTATTTATGAAAATATTTCAGCAAATGCTTCAGCTAAGGGAGCGCAAAAGAAGCTCCCATCTTGTGACAGCCGAAGTAATGAATACACTGCCTCAAATACAAGAGTTAAAAACCGGTATTTGCCAGGTATTTATTCAGCATACTTCGGCATCATTAACCATTAATGAAAATGCCGACCCAACCGTTATTTTATGCAGATTAAAATTATATGGCCGTTGTTGAAGCTGGTACCTATGTACAGCTAAGACTTGGCTACAGGTTCAGATAGCTTATTCAGAATAAACGCTGCCAACCCTGTCGCGCAGGTTATAGCCTGATGCCATCACCTCACCATAAGCGCCAGCGGTACGTACAGCTATCAGGTCGCCGCGGAATGACTCGGGCAGGCTCACATCCCTCTGAAAACAATCCGTGCTTTCACATATCGGCCCAACAACGTCATACTTTAAACTTTCGGACTTTCCGGCTTCCGAACTTTCCGACTTCCGGCTTAAATTCTCTATCTGGTGATAAGCCTGATAAAGCATCGGACGAATCAGCTCGGTCATGCCGGCGTCAAGGATCAGGAAGTTCTTTTTCTGCCCGTTTTTAACATACAATACACGCGATATAAGCGACGCACTTTGGGCTACCAGTGCACGGCCAAGCTCAAAATGAACTTCTTGCCCCGGCTTAACGTTCAGGAAGTTTTTAAACACCTGGAAGTAGGCTTCAAAATCGGCTATGTTGTTATCCGGGCTGTAATAATCAACCCCGAGGCCACCGCCGGTATTAAGCACTTTTATCGGGAAGCCACGATCTTCAAACCAATCCTGCATTTCATTAATGCGGGTACACAGGTTTTTGTAAACTTCAAGGTCGGTAATTTGTGAACCAATATGGAAGTGGATACCTAAAAATTGCAGGTTATCACATTTGCGCAAAGCAGTGGCAACATCAGGTAATTGCCAGGTATTGATGCCGAACTTGTTTTCATCAAGTCCGGTGGTGATGAAATGGTGAGTATGTGCATCAACATTCGGGTTAATGCGGATAGCCACGCCAGCTTTTTTGTTTTTTGCTTTAGCAAGGCCATCAATAATGAAAAGCTCCTGAATGGATTCGACATTGAAGCAGAAGATATCCGCATCAAGGGCCAGGTTTATTTCACGGTCTGATTTGCCTACACCTGCAAATACAACTTTGCTTTTATCAAAGCCATGATCAATAGCTGCCCGAACTTCATTACCGCTCACGCAATCGGCGCCAAAGCCATAGGTTTGTATGGTGTCAATGACTTTTGGGTTAAAGTTGGCCTTCATGGCATAATGCACATGGAAACCATGCTTTGCAGATGCATCGCGGCAGGCACTCAGGGTATTTTTAAGCACCTCGAGATCGTAGTAATAAAACGGAGTTTCTAAGCCGTTGAATTTATCTATAGTTTTACTTGTGAACATGGGTAATATTTCATCAAATCATGCTGAACTATTGCATATCAGGGATTGCTTCGTTCCTCGCGATGACGTTTTAAATTAAAAATTTCAAATAAGGTAATTCCGAAATCGAAAATCCGATATCCGGAATTAAAACAGCCTGTTGTGTAAACTCCTTAAAGTCTCAACCTTATCCTCTGTTTTTACCAGCAACGACAGGTTGTGATCGCTGCCGCCGTATGATATCATCCTTAACGGGATATGTTTAACTGCTTCCAGTACCCGGGCCGCATAGCCATGTTTTTCAGCCCCAAAATCACCTACCACGCAAATGATGGTATGGTTCACGTCTATCTCAACCGAGCCGTATGCATTCAGCTCTTTAGTGATATCCCCCAAATAAGTAGTGTCATCGATAGTTACCGAAACCGCTACTTCCGATGTGGTGATCATATCGATAGATGTTTTATAGCGTTCAAACACTTCAAATACCTTACGCAGGAAGCCATGGGCCAAAAGCATTCTGCTCGATTGGATCTTGATAGCTGTAATGGCATCTTTAGCGGCGATGGATTTGATCTTATCCTTTTCGCTGGTGATAGTGATCAGGGTACCTTTTGCCTGCGGATCCATGGTATTCAATAAACGAACGGGGATCTTATATTTTTGGGCAGGGAAAACACTTTGCGGGTGCAGGATCTTAGCGCCAAAATAAGCTAGCTCTGCAGCTTCATCAAACGATAGCTGAGCAATAGGCTGTGTACCTTTTACAATCCGCGGGTCGTTATTGTGCATGCCGTCGATATCTGTCCAGATCTGGACTTCCTCGCTGCGGATGCCGGCACCAATCAATGAAGCGGTATAATCGCTGCCGCCGCGGCGCAGGTTATCTATCTCGCCATAAGCATTGCGGCAAATATATCCCTGGGTAATAAACAAGTTTACTTCGGGGTGCTTATCAAGCAGCGGGAGCAGGTTTTCGGTAATATGATCAACAATGGGCTCATTATCCTCATCTATCTTCATAAAATCCAGGGCAGGCAGCAATACCGATGGGATACCTATCTCCTTTAAATAAACATGATAGAGGGTAGTTGAAAGCAGTTCGCCCTGTGCAACGATGATCTTATCTTCAATATGGGTGAAAAGATCATTCGCCAGGTTGCTGAGCAACGAAAAATGGTAGTCGATAACCTCTTTGCCCTGGGCTAAAAATTCGGGTTTCGCAAACAATTCCTTAATAAAAATTTCGTACTTATCCTTTAGGATAGTAATAAGCTGCACTGCCTTCTTCTTATCGCCGGCGAGATATGCTTGTCCAATTTCTACGAGGCTGTTTGTTGTGCCTGACACTGCCGATAGCACCACTACCTGGCGCTCGGCCGGGTTAATGATATCAAGCAGCGCTTTCATCCGGGCGGGGCTACCTACTGATGTCCCACCAAATTTTAAAACTTTCATTTTTATGTTGCTGTTAACCGTATATGATCGGTGTTCCTGAACATCATTTTACTGATATTCAAGCACCAATATTTGAGGCGCTAAAAATAGTGTTTTAAAACGCTTTAATGTAATGTGATTGGAATTTAAATTTGACGGGCATATCGCTTCTGAGTTTTGAAATTCGTTGGGCTTTGATTGAGAAATGACATCTCCGTTCCGTCATTCGGTATAAAATGTCGGGATCGTAATAAACCCAATTTTATCACTTTCCCCTCAACATATCAAGCGAGTAAAAACTCTCGCGCCAGTAAATGCCGCCCTGTACAACTGTTATTATTGATGCTTTTAAAAAATGCCAGGCCAGAAATAGCCCCGAAAAGGGTATCATGAATGCATACCACCACTTATTTGGTGGCACTATCATCATATAAATAATATGGGATACCAGCATAATAGCAGCCATGATGCGGATACCTGCAGTGCCGAAAATAAACATCAACGGCATGGGCAGAGCTACTGTTAATAACATATTCAGCACGTTAATAATGGCTTGCACAAGATTATAGTTGGCAACAGCAAATGAGTTTTTCTGCACACCGCGCCCAAGCTCACCAAGATTTTTATACCATTCCAGGCAAACGTAACCCTTACCGGCTAAAACATCCTGCCGTAAACCTTCTTTTTTTATCAATTGACCAAGTTGAAGATCATCATCCGGGCGCAGTTTTATGCGTACATGCGTGCCAATTTTTTCATAAGCTGTACGTCTGACCAAATTGAAAGCCCCTATGCCCGACGATGCTTTTGATTTCGGTTTTTTTGCCTCCCATGGTTTCATGGCAATCATGAGCATAATGCTTAATGTGGCAAATACACTGTTTAAAATTGACGACCGGGAGATCAACTCAGGTAACATGGTTAAATGATCAACCTCGTGCTTAACGGCATAACCGACAGCCTTGTTAATAGCATCAGGA
The DNA here is from genome assembly GCF_014643835.1 of Mucilaginibacter rubeus. Lineage (GTDB taxonomy): Bacteria > Bacteroidota > Bacteroidia > Sphingobacteriales > Sphingobacteriaceae > Mucilaginibacter > Mucilaginibacter rubeus. Next base: position 158,398 of record NZ_BMKD01000006.1, read on the forward strand.
TGAAAAACGATATCAGCATCGGCAAAAAGCATCCATTCCTCAGTACTGCTAAGGTAACCCTGGTAAAGTGCGTTGTTTTTACCAAGCCATCCGTCGGGTAAAGTGTCTATCGTAGTTACCTGAAGCTTTGGATAGTGTAAGCTAAAATCTTTCAGGATGTCGGTGGTACGGTCGGTTGAGCGGTCGTTCACTACAATAAGGCGATGGTTAGGATAATTGATATGGCAAACGCTTTGCAAGGCTTTTTCAAGGTCTTCCTCCTCGTTTCGCACAGCTATAATGATGGCAAGGGGTGGGGGATTATCCATCACAGGTTGTCGGCTTACCTGTTTAATTTGTTTAAAGCCGATAAGCAGATAAAAGTTAAGCGCTAAAGTGGATACAAACAGTATTACGCTGTACCAGAATAATATCATGATAAATAGGTTTGGATAAAGGTGGGCAAAATCAGGAAATAATCACAACAAAAAATGGCATATTGCATTACCAATTTTAACACCTATGAAAAACATCAGCCGCAAAAAATTTATTGCTTCGGCCGCAATAGCTGCTGCCGGTTTACCTTTTGGTTTAAGTGCTTTGGCTAAGCAATCACCCTTAAATACTGACGTTGCCACAGGTAACCCCTCTGCGGGTGAAAAAATAAAAGTGAGCATATTTTCCAAACATATGCACTGGCTTAATTATGCCGATATGGCCGCTTTAACGGTACAGCTTGGTTTTGACGGAATTGACCTTACTGTAAGGCCCGATGGCCACGTGCTGCCCGAACGTGTTGCCGATGACCTGCCTAAAGCGGTTGAAGCTATTGAAAAAGCCGGGCTCAAGGTTTATACCATAGTAACCAATATTAAAACTGCTGATGAAAAATACGCCGAACCGATCCTGAAAACAGCATCGGCATTGGGCATTAAATATTATCGTACCGCCTGGTTTAATTATGATAAGGCTACCAGTGTACCGGCCAATATCAGGGCTATCAATAAGCAACTGGCCGGTCTTGCCCAGCTCAACAAAAGGTATGGCATGCACGGCGGCTATCAAAACCACTCCGGCGACTTGTTTGGAGCATCACAATGGGATTTATGGCTGAGCCTTGAAGGGCTTGATCCTAATAACATCGGTTGTCAGTACGATGTAAGGCATGCAACAACTGAAGGTGCCGATACCTGGCCTGTTACACTTGACCTGTTGAAGGCTTATTCCAAAACAATCAATGTAAAAGATTTTTACTGGGAGAAAAAGGGCGACAAATGGCGGGTGAAAAGTGTGCCATTAGGCGAGGGTATGGTTGATTATAAAAAATACTTCAGCCTGCTAAAACAATACAATATCAATGGCCCCATGAGCCTGCACTGCGAATATCCCTTAGGCGGGGCAGAGGATGGTAAACGTGAGCTGACTATTAGTAAGGATGAGTTTTCGGCCGCTTTAAAAAAGGATTTGACCAGATTGCGTGGATGGCTGGCAGAGTATGACCTGTAGGTCTCGTTCAACGCATTACAGGTTTAAGTATCCGCGCTTCAACCTGTCATTTTTTTTACTCCCCTAAAACTTGTTTTATAACAAATTTGTTACTAAATTTAATAACAGCATGCCCGTCGCTTGATCTCCCTGATCGCCCCGGGTTGCTCATAACCAATTATTAAACTAAAAGGAGGGCTTTATGAATCTGGTTCATAAAATTGAACACTGGGGCGACACTCATCACCCTAAAGTTTTGGATATTGTGCGTATTGTTCTTGGCGTATTTTTATTAGTGAAAGGCATAACTTTTATGGAAAATACATCATACCTGCGAGGTATTATTACCGATCAGGATGTTATTAACGTATCGCCAGATATGCTGATGATCCTGGTATACTATGTATCATTTGCCCACATGGTTGGTGGTATACTCATAGCCATGGGTATATTAACCCGTTTGGGCTGCATTATTCAGATCCCTATATTGGTGGGCGCAGTATTTTTAACAGGGATTTTCCAGGAACCTATCAATACCATGTTATGGCCATCAATTACAGCTCTGGCTCTGCTTATACTATTTACCATTTTAGGCTCCGGTCCATGGTCATTGGATAAAGTACTGTCGTTTAAGGGATAATGGAGAGATAAGAAATCAAGAGCCAGGAAAGGAATTTCTTTTAACTAACACCAAAACTGTAAAACTCCCAATTTGGGACTTAAAACTTCGAACTCAAAACTTCCGACTTCCAATTAATATCCTTTAACGGCTTCATCTACATAACACCATAGCCAGCGCTCACCTGGTTCGGCAGATATAACTACGGGATGGCCTGTAGCGTGGAAATGCTTAGTCATATGCGTATTGGGTGAACTATCGCAGCAAAGCGTAACGCCGCAGGTTTGGCAGGTACGCAGGTGCAGCCATGAACCGTGATGTTTTATGCATTCCTCACAAACGTAGCCTTTGGGCTCGGTTATGCTTTCAACAGCTTCGATGTGGGCACAGGTTTCTTCCATAGGTGTATGTAGTGATTAATAATTTAAACTTCGGCAAGATATTTATGTACGAAACTTATAGCCATTGAGCCTTCGCCTACGGCAGATGCCACGCGGTTCATAGCCCCGGCACGCACATCGCCGGCTGCAAATATACCCGGGCAACTGGTTTCTAACAGGAACGGATCACGTTTAAGCTTCCAAACTTTGTTAAAGTTCTCGTAACTGCGCAACTCCCGGCCGGTTTCAATAAAGTCTTTATTATTTTTAATGATGTCCAGCTTTATCCAGTCGGTATACGGCTTGGCACCAATAAATATATATAATGCGTTAGCAGTTTTAACTTCGCTTTCCTTGGTTTTGCAGTTTTGTATCGTAAGCTTTTCAAGGCAGTTAGTGCCTTCGGCCTCAATTACCTCGGTATTTGGCATAACCTTTATATTGGGCGTATCGGCAATCTGGTTGATCAGGTAGGCAGACATGGTTGCCGTCAAATCATCCCTGCGGATAATAATATGCACGTTTTTTGCAAATTTGGAAAGGTACATAGCTGCCTGTCCGGCCGAGTTACCTCCGCCAATTACAAACACCTCTTTACCTGTACATGCCGAAGCTTCGGTAGTAGCCGCGCCATAGTAAATGCCGGCTCCGGTAAAGTTATCAACGCCTTTAACTTCCAGTTTACGGTAATCAACACCGGTAGTAATTACTACTGTACGGCTGATGATCTCGGGCCCGTCATCCAAAATAATGGTTTTGTAGCCATCTTTTTGTTTGATATCGCTTACAGATTGGGGTGATAAAAATTCGGCGCCTAAACGCATAGCCTGACTTATGGCGCGACGGGTAAGATCGGCGCCGCTTAAACCTGCCGGGAAACCCAGATAATTTTCAATACGGGAGCTGGTACCGGCCTGTCCGCCCGGTGCTTTACGCTCAATCAATAAAGTTTTTAAGCCTTCTGATGAACCATATACGGCAGCAGCCAACCCTGCAGGGCCGGCACCAATGATCACCACGTCATAAACATCAGTGAGCTGGGTTGGATTTTTACCCATTTTATCGGCAATGTCCCTGATGGTTGGTTTTGTTAAACAACTGCCATCCTCAAATATCACCATCGGCAAATCATCGGTTGTGCGGTTATTGATGGTAAGCAAACTGGCCGAATCGATATTTTTTTCAATATCAAACCAACGGTAAGGGATCAGGTTACCGGCTAAAAAATCTTTTATAACGTGCGATTGAGGCGAAAACTGGTAGCCAACGAGCTTCATACCCACAAATTCGGGTATGTAGTGGCTATGCCAGTCATCGAGCAAGTCATTTATTACAGGATAAAGTTTTTCCTCTGGCGGGTTCCAGGGCTTCATCAGGTAATAATCAAGCTGTACATCGTTAATGGCTTTAATGGCGGCATCAGTATCGGAGTAGGCGGTAAGCAGTACCCGTTTAGCCTCGGGGAATACTTTTTTTGCCTTCTCCAAAAATTTAACGCCTTCCATTTCGGGCATGCGCTGGTCGCACAAAAATAAGGCGACCACCTCCGAACTGTTTTTCAGTTCGATAAGGGTATCATATGCCTCATTTGCCGATGTTGTGCTTAGTATTTTATATTCTTTGCCATACTGCGACTTTAAATCGCGGCTTATTGACCGCAGTACCTGCGGATCATCATCTATGGAAAATATTATCGGACGGCTCATAGGGTAAATATGCAGGCAAATTAACTAATATTTTTGGTAAAATCAGTTTTTTGCTAACCATTTATCGGGAAGCAAACTATAAACTCGGTATGCCCGGGTCTTGATTTTACCTTTATTGAACCGCGGTGCTGCTTCACAATACGCTGCACCACTTCAAGGCCCATACCAGTGCCTTTGCCCATTTCTTTTGTGGTAAAGAACGGATCGTAGATCTGGCTGATATTATCTTCGGGTATACCGGGCCCATCATCAATGATTCTTACTTCAACAAAGTCGTTATCTTTTTTTGTGCGGATGGTAAGTGTGCCTCTCTCATTTATTTCCATGGCATCAAGGGCATTATCAACCAGGTTGGTCCAAACCTGGTTAAGTTCGCCGATAAGCGCTTTCACTTCGGGCAGGGTTTCATCAAACTCTTCAATTACGGTAATATTTTCCTTCCTGATCTTGTAACCCAACATGGTAATCGTGTTACGGATCCCTACGTGGATATCGGCATACTGCTTATCCTGCGCGCGATCCATATGGGTAAATGTTTTAACGGAACTTACCAATTCGGCAATACGTCGTGCAGACTCCTGGATATCTTCAATCATCTTTTCGCCCATAAGCTTGGCACTAAGCCAGCCCATAATGATTGGTACCGCATGTTCTGGAATGTGCGATTTTAGTGCCTCCAGATTTTCGGTAGTAAAGCTAAAGTCAACAAAGCTTTCGGCTATATCATAGGCATCCTCAACACCGTTATCTTCCAGCCATTCTGATATTTCGTCTTCAAGTTGGGTGCGCTGTTTTAGTGTAAGGCGGGTATAGCATTCCTTTTTATTCAGGATCCTGAAAAGTTCGTCTGTCAAACCATCAACCTGCTCATCACTCGCCCTTATGGCAAACATATTTTTTAGGTGGGCAGGCACCATACGCAGGTGTTTTCTTAATGACAGCGAGTCGCGCACAATGGCCGATGCCGGGTTATTAAGCTCATGCGCTAAACCGGCAGATAGCTTACCTAAAGCCATCATTTTATCATTTTGCTGCTGCATGGCCGTAAAATCGCGTACGCGGGTAGTCATGATATGTACCAGCGCCTGCGTAAGCTCAAAATGGTTCCGAATCATCTCCATGATTTCGGCTGTAGGGTAACTCAACACCGTCAGTTCGCCAACAGCCTGGGCATAGCCTTTGGCTATGAGACCGCGGGAATAGGGCATATAACCCGTGATACTTCCTTTTTCAACCATGGTATAGTCGCGACGCGAACCCTGCTGCATCATAAAGAAGCGCATGTTGCCTTCTATTATAAAATGTGGGCCTGTAAGATCCTGCCCCGGCTCCATTAGGTATTCACCATCTTCAAATGTTAAGATCTCACTTTTATCAATCAGCCATTGCAGCTGATCGTCGGGTATATTGGCCAAAGCTTCAAAAGCTTTTAAGTCTGATACGCTTACCTGTAGTTCACTTACCTTTTGCATAATTTAAAAGTAGGGAATATTATTTAATGATGTAAAAATGAGGCAAAAAATTGCAATTAGGTGAACCTGTGCAGGATGGATTTTGTTTGTCTGTACCAGGATTTTGTCTGAACCGGGATTTAGGGGATTATTGGATTCCCTGGATTCGTGTCCTCATGAAACGCTTTGTTAATATGGAAAGTTGATGGCTTTGAAGGCGATCGTGGAGACACGATCGCAGGGGCAGAATATCGAATGGCTCGGTTAATCTTCAGGCAGCATTCAAAAATCCAGTAATCAGGAAAATCCTATAAATCCGGGTTCAATTCCATTTGCTCAAAAATACCCCGAAGGCTTCTTTATACTGATCCCCAACGGTAATGTTCACTTTACCTATCTGTAAAGCGTTGCGGGTAATGGAGTTGATTTTATTGAGCGATACAATGAATGAACGATGTACACGCATAAAACGTTTGGATGGCAGTTTTTCTTCCAAAGCTTTTAAACTGGTGAGGGAAAGCAATGGTTTTTCCTTATCCTGAAGATAGATTTTTACATAATCTTTCAAACCTTCAATGTACAAGATGTCATTAAGAGCGATCCTTACTAACTGGTATTCTATCTTTAAAAACAAGTACTCTTCCTCTTCGGGTTCAGCGGCAATTACGGTTGCAGGGCTGTTCGAGCGGTTCACCAGTTCAAAATAATTCAGGGCTTTGTTTGAAGCATGCAAAAATTCTTCATAGTTAAAGGGTTTGAGCAGGTAATCGAGAGCATCAACCCGGTAGCCTTCAATAGCAAACTGGTTGTAGGCGGTGGTAAAAATAATGCGGGGTTTAGTTGCTCCGCGGCTGTCAAGCACCCGGGCCAGCTCCATGCCATTAAGGTTAGGCATTTGGATGTCCAAAAAAATAAGATCAACCTTTTGATCCTGCAAGCCGACAAGCGCCTCTACGGCACTGCTATAACGGCCAATCAGTTTCAGGAAGGGGGTTTGCTCGATAAAAGCACAAACCAGGCCCAGCGCAAGCGGCTCATCATCAATCGCTATGCAGTTAATTATCATGACAGGTTAAGGGTTAAGTGAACAGTATAGATATTGGCGGTTACATCCTCAGTAATATCCAGTTTATATTTTCCTGCATAGAGCAAATCAAGCCGGCGAATGGTATTGGTTAAACCGATACCTTTATTTTCGCCAATGTTTAGGTTATGATCTTTATAGATGCCATTCTCTACCTTTAACTCCAGCTGGTTATCATGCTGATCGATATTGATGTGGATAGCACTCGGCTCTGTAGCGCTGATGCCGTGTTTAAAGGCGTTTTCTACAAAAGGTAAAAAAATCATTGGGGCAACGGTTACATCATTGGTATGCGCCGGCGGAGTAAAAATAACGGTTACTTTTTCGGTAAGGCGCAACTCCATAAGACTGATGTAATCTTTGATAAAAGCTATTTCCTGGCTTAATAATGCAGTGCCATGTTGTGTATCATATAACACATATCGCATCATGCGCGAAAGCTGGTGCAGCGCCTTGCGCGATGTTTCGGCGTTAACATGGGTAAGCGCATAAATGTTATTAAGCGTATTGAAAAAGAAATGCGGGTTAATCTGGGCTTTCAGAAAAGATAATTCAGAACTGATCTTGTCCTGCTCCAGGGCCTGGCGCAGGCGGATATCCATCTGCCATTTTTGGATAGCCGTAATACTGGTGCTGATCCCTAAAACCAACGCCACTATAACGGTACCAAAAATATCCCAGCCGCCGCGGTCTTTTGGTTTTGGCGGGCGGTGCTGCCGGTGAAAAACCGCCTCCATGTGCTCATGCATATGCAGCGCTTTATCGGCCCAATTGTTAAGTAATAGAAAAACTATTACTACACCTACAACGGCTATAAAGTACATGCCGGTGCGGTCATGCAACAAAAATCGCGGAACAAGTAATTTGCTGTTAAAGTAATAGGCAGCAACCAGTATAAAAAAAGTAACCGCCTGTTTGATCCAAAACTGGTACGGAAATTCAACATTCCAGGTAAGCGGCTGGTAAAAGAACAACAGCAGTCCAAACACCACCCATATTAAGATATGAATGAGGACGGTAATGGTATTGCTTTTTGATTTAAGGCTCATTTAGGGGATTTACGCTACGGTGCACGGCAAATAAATTTACAGATATAATTCAGCAATATTACAAATCAATAAGACTATAAGACAATTATAATCGCCCGGGAGGCAAAAATCACCGATGAACGCTTTGATCTGATCTTTAAAGACTTCTATCAACCTTTCGTAGGATAACAGTCAGTGTTTATAGGCAAAAAGCTGTATCCCGTCTATACATAAACAACGCCCGTCTATTCCCTTTTTTTCACTAAAAATAATGCTATTGTTTTGGGGCTGTTAATCAGCATAAAATGAAAATCCTATACTCCTTGGCAGTAATTATTGCCTTAGCGTTTATCAAACCGTTTAACGCAAAAGCCGACCCTGGCCGTACGGTTAAAGGTGTCGTAAAAGACTCTACCGGTTACGTGGTTGCGGGTACGAGCGTAAAAATGCTTACCGGTACCGACAGCACTACCGTTATTACGGGTGCCGATGGTACCTTTACATTTAACAATGTGACAGTAAGCCAGTTTAGTTTAGTTTTTAGCTCGATAGGTTATGAACCACTCAGGCGCAGGTTTGTGTTGGCTAATGATAATAAGCCGGCTAATTTGCCGCCGGTTATCCTGAAAATAGAAACTACGATGTTAAAAACCGTAGTTATTGCGGATGTGAACCCGGTAAAGCTTAAGGAAGATACCATTGAATTTAACGCCGATGCTTACAAAGTACGCGATAATGCCCCTGTTGAAGATGTGATTAAAAAACTGCCTGGTATGGATGTTGATAAAGATGGCAATATTACCGCCCAGGGCAAAAGTGTAACCAAGGTGCGTGTTAATGGAAAGGATTTTTTTGGAGGCGACGTTAAAACAGCTACAAAAAACCTGCCTGCCGATATCGTACAAAATATCCAGATCATAGATGATTATGGCGATCAGGCAAATCTTACCGGTGTAAAAATCGGCGAACCGGATAAGGTACTGAACATAACTATTAAGCAAAATAAAAACTATGGTTACTTTGGGCAGGCCAGCATAGGTGGCGGGCGGGATGCTATTCCCGGTGTCTCAAGCGATAAGGAGAGCAACAGGCATGTGGCTTCGGCCAATGTGTTTAGCTTTAATGGCAACAGACAGCTGGCTTTTTTGGGTAACCTTAACAACACCAATACCAATCTGTTTAGTTTTGGAGGTGGTGGTCCAAGAGGTGGCGGACCGGGTGGCCCTCCGGGATCAAACAGCAGCTCATCAAACGGGATCACTACAGCACGTTCGTTCGGGTTCAATTATCGCGATAGCTGGGGCAAAAAAATTACCGCTTATGGCAGTTACAGTTTTGCCGATAATTCGGTGAACACCATCAGCAGCACTATTCAAAATAATCTTTCGTCAACCAATCCCAGTACCAATACGCAAACCAATAACCAGCAAGACGAAAAGCTGAACCACCGGATTAATTTCAACATTGAGTATAAACCCGATACCGTAAACTATATAAAGATTACCCCAACATATGCTTACGCCAGCACCAATACTACATCCGACGCAACCAGTTTACTGCTCAGAAATTCGGAAACGGTATCAAATTATAGCCTCGCAAACCTCAGTAAATCAACCGAGCCCAATTATGGTGTTAATGTGTTGCTTAACCACAGGTTTAACAGTCACGGGCGCAACTTCAGTGTAAATGTTGGGGCAGGCAGCTATACCATTAACAAATATCAAAACCCGGTTTACACTTATATTGACGGGGCCCGCAACGCACCTTTAAACCAGTTCATCAATACTGATAGCCGTACCGATAGTGTGGGGACTACGGTATCATACATGGAACCTATCAGCAAAAAAGGATACCTGGAGCTTAACTACGCTTACCATTACTCCTACACCACTGCCGACAGGGCCACCGATACCCTGGCCGATGATGGAAATATCAACCGATACGATTTGTTAAGCAATAACTATAATTCGACCTTTGTTACCAACAGGTTCGGGCTTAACTATCGTTTTATCGACAAAAAATACAATTATACCCTGGGCCTGGTAGCGCAACCTACGCTATTAAAAGGATCGTCGATAGTTGATGGCACACCATTTACTACTAATAACAATACGTTTAATTGGGCGCCTACTGCAAGGTTCATTTATAACTTTTCGCGCAGTCAGTCACTTAGTTTAAACTATAATGGCAGCAGCAACCAGCCTACTTATACCGAGTTGCAGCCGGTTACCGATTTTAGTAACGCATCATACCCGGTACAAGGTAACCCCGATCTGAAACCGGAGTTCAACAACACGCTGTCGTTAAAATACAATAAATTCAATTTTGAAAGCGGGAACGTGTTTTTCAGTAACCTGTCGTTCATTAAAACAGATAATAAGATAGTAGCCAACACCATTACCTACCCCAGAAATTATGCACCAAACAGTAAACTTGCGGGAAGTATCTTAACCCAATATTTAAATGCCGATGGCTATTATTCGGCCCAGGGGTTTTACGTGTTCGCCAAGCCATGGCAAAAAAGAAAATATAATTTATTCATGATCGGTAACATTTCGTACAATAACAACGTCTCATATATTAGTAACGTTGACTCTGCTACCTATAACATGACAACCGAAAAGAATATAGCCAAAAATTTGGTATTATCTCAAGGCGCGCGCTTTAGGGTAAGCATTACCGACGTTATTGATGCCGAAGCAAGCACTACTTACAGCGTTAACACCTCAAGCAATTCTATCAAACAGGCAAATGTTAACAGTAACTTCCAAACGCTTAATCTTGGCCTTAATGGCAAAAGCTATTTTAAAGACTGGACCCTGAGCTATGATTATTCAAAAATGATCTACTATGGTTATACGGGCGCTACCAATCCTAATATATTGAATACCTATGTTGAGCGTCGCTTTTTGAAAGGCAATGCCGGTACGTTACGCTTTTCGGTGATGGATGTGTTTAATGAAAATACCGGGTATACTACCACTCAGAACGGCAGCTATATCACTCAAACCAACAGTAATCGTTTGGGGCGTTACTACTTGTTAACCTTTACGCTTAAGCTACAGAAATTTGCCGGCAAAAGGCCAACCATGGAGCGTGGCGGACCGGGTGCTCCACCTCCGGGCGGCGGCCCCGGCGGACCGCCGCCATTTTAAAGAACAGCAAAGGTTCATAAAATATTAAAAACCTTCCCATCCCTGAGAACGATGGTGAGTTCAGATCAAAAAGCATGATGATCTGAGATTTAGTTGATGTTATCATCAGATAACTGCAGGGCGTTCCGGGGTGAGATACGGGACGCCCCTTTTTTATTAATTATACGTTAATGCACTTATTTAGGTTTCGATTTTTGGCTTAAACCAATTTATTATTCAATCAATCTGAATATCAACGCAGTAGTATGAGATATTATTCTCATTTTTTTTATTATTTAATTAAACTACACAAACCAAAGATTAAACTTTTATGTGTTAATTTACCTGGACCGTTTTTGCGGGGGTACTTCGTAGCCCGAATATTTGTTAATTTAGCCCTTTATAAAAAATAAGCTTTTTTTACAGTTTTTAATTACATTTAACCCATTATTTGTAAATAAAACTGAATGAAGCCGCTTTTACTTAAAGTTTCTGCCGATCCTGCGCATTCCTTTAGCGTAAGGCATGATGTATCACCGGATATCAATAACCGCTGGCACTGCCATCCCGAATTGGAGCTGATTTATTTCATCAAAGGTGGCGGAACGCAATTTATAGGCGATAGTATTAAGCAGTTTGAAGACGGCGATATGGTGTTGGTTGGATCAAACCTGCCTCATTACTGGCGCTTTGACGACATGTACTTTAATAATGGCAACGAACAGGTGCCGGTTGATACCATCGTGGTACATTTTTGCGAAAACTTTTGGGGCGATCAGTTTCTTCAGCTTCCAGAAAACAAGCTAATAAAAGTATTGCTTGAACGTTCAAAACGTGGCTTGCAAATAACAGGTGAAATAAAAAAGCAGGTGGCCTCTATTTTAGCCACTATGCTTAATACTGATGGTGCCGAAAGGATCATCATGCTGCTCAAAGCATTGAATACCATAGCGGGCAGTTCACCGCTTAATTATCTAACTTCTATAGGTTTTAAGTACGATCATAATGAATCGGAAAGCGACAGGCTCAATAATATTTATGAATACTCGGTACGTAACTTCCGCAAAAAGATTTACCTGGAAGAAATTGCCGATATAGCCGGTGTGAGCGCGAACTCGTTTTGCCGGTACTTTAAATCAAAAACCCGCAAAACCTACTCACAGTTTGTGATCGAAATAAAGGTAGGCTATGCCTGCAAACTCCTCATTGAAAATAAGCTCAACATCAAGCAGCTTTGTTACGACAGCGGCTTCAATAATTTCTCCACTTTTCACAAGCATTTTAAACAGGTAACAGGTAAAAGCCCACTCATGTACCAAAAGGAGTTTACGAAGAAAACATAATTTTTTGCTATCCCCGAGTGGTTTTAATTGTATTGAAAATAACTCGGGATGGGCTGACCTTTAGAAAAAAGGCAGTTCATGACAGGGCAGCAGCCCCTTCAATATCCTTTTCCATAAGGCTGAAAATAATTCTATTATCCTATCCTGGGAATAATTTTCTAAATTCACGGTGATATATCTCTCGTTTTGCGCACTTACTATTAAACGCACTGATCATGACACATGAGATAGTTTTTGATAAACCGGCCGCCCGAAGGGAAAAACTCATTACGAAGCTTTACCAAAGCGCTTTCCCAACAGTGGCTAAATATGTAAGCAAAATGGGCGGCTCTTTTGATGACGCGAAAGATATTTTTCAGGATGCCCTTGTTATTTATTATGAAAAGACGTTAAACGGTGATCTGTCACCGCATAACGGTGAAAAGGCTTACCTGCTGGGTATTGCCAAACATCTTTGGCTCAAAAAGTTTAAGGGTGACCGCCATAACCTGTCGCTTGATAATTGTACCAAAGGTTTTGATGTTACAGATGAAACTGAAGATCAGCCATCGGCAGTTAAACTAATGAGATACCTGGAAACGGCGGGTAAAAAATGCATGGAGTTGCTAAGCGCTTTTTATTATCATAAGCTGCCCATGAAGGATCTCGCGGATTTGTTTGGCTACGCGGGTGAGCGATCAGCTACTGTGCAGAAGTATAAATGCATTGAAAAGGTAAGGGAAACAGTTAAAGAACAATCACTGGCCTATGAGGACTTCATTGAATGAGATCAAGGAAATTGACGATCATGTGCTTGGGCAAACTGCGCCTGATGAGGCACTGCTGTTCGATGCCAAACTGATCATCAACCCTGGCCTTAAGTATAAGGTGATGCGGCATAAACAAACTCTGGCCCTTGTGCAGCAATATGGCCATAACAGCCTTAAGGCCGAAATTGAAACCGTACATCAAAAGCTATTCAGCCTGCCTGAGCATGTGGGTTTCAGGCAAAAGATCATGCGTTTGTTCAATAAACGCTAAACATTAAATTTTATGAATATCAATCAAAATGAGTTCCGCAAATATGCGGTAAGGCATCGCCGTGTCCAAAGTTTACATATTGACAGGTTTATTGCGCAGGTAAATAACAGCCAAATAAGGATGGGCATGACGCCCTATATTATGGAAGAGCGGCAGCTCAATATCTCGCAAATGGATGTTTTTTCGAGACTGATGATGGACAGGATCATTTTTCTGGGCACTGCGATAGATGAGCAGGTGGCTAACATCATCCAGGCGCAATTGCTTTTCCTGCAATCGGCCGATGCCAAAAAGGATATCCAGATCTATATCAATTCACCGGGCGGTTCGGTGTATGCCGGACTGGGGATTTATGATACCATGCAGTTTATATCGCCCGATGTGGCTACTATCTGTACCGGTATGGCTGCCTCAATGGCTTCGACATTACTTTGCGCCGGCGCCAACGGCAAACGGGCCGCGTTGCCGCACTCACGGGTGATGCTGCACCAGCCATCAGGCGGAGCGCAGGGGCAGGAATCGGACATTGAAATTGCTGCCCGGCAGATCTCTAAAATGAAACGAGAACTGTATGAGATCACAGCCAAACACAGCGGGCAAAGCTACGACAGGGTTTATGAAGTATCTGACAGGGACTACTGGATGATAGCTAAAGAAGCGAAAGCTTTTGGTATGATAGACGAGGTTTTGGGAGCGAAGGAGGATTGATTAGCATATTGAAGACTTACGAAGTTTAATTGCTTCGTAAGTCTGGCTATTTAGATCACTTATTTAACGCATCTACCTTATCAAAAAACTCATTTTGCAATTTGATGGTACTGGTATCGGCCTTAATCGCTTTAAGCGCTTGTATAAAACTGGCTATTTCATGCTCTGCTATAAATTTGCCAAATTCAGGTGTAGCTTTAGCCCCTTCACCTGCATAGTGGTTAGGATAAGCGGCATACCACCATATAGGTGTATAAATATTAGCCAGGTTTAAACGGCGCTGATTATCGCCTGATTGTGATGCTGCCCGGTCCATCTTCATCAGATCTGGGCGATAGTAAAGCATCGACGCGGTTTCACTTTCGCCGGCATGCTGATCACCTTCAATAGCTGATTTATGCATTTTGCGGTATTGATCTGTGTATTCCTTATCTGCACTGTGCGGGTTATAAAAATATACTGCATAGCTGTGACGTTTGTTGAGCAGAGATTGCATAAAGAACTGGATAAACTCGGGATTGCCGCCATGGCCGTTCAGTATTACTATTTTATCAAACCCGTTTCGCGCAATTTCATCGCAGGTAGCTTCCAGTAAATCCCAGATCACTTTGCTTGGCAGCGCAAACGTTCCGGGCTGATGGCGGGCCTCATTGATCTGCCCATAAAAATAATCAGGAAATACAACTGCATATTCCGACTTAACAGCGTGGGCAGCCCACTCACGCACATGGATCAGATCGGTGCCTAAAGGGGAGTGAGGGCCGTGTTTTTCCAGGATCCCAATGGGCAGGATGCAGGTTTTCGACGATTTTTCGAGTGCAGCAGGAAAATCTGAGGCAACAAGCTCGTCCCAGCGCGCAGGTATTTGCTGGGCAAAGGAATAAGCAGGAAGCAGCAGCGCTACAAACAGTAATAAGTAAGTTTTCATAAATTATAGGTTTAATAACAGGTTATAGCAAACTGTATTTGAACTGAAATTTACGAACTTAAAATGTTGTTTTTCAATAGGTAATTTAAAAATTACAATGAAGAGGTTAATGGACATTGGGCAATGAGTAGCAGAAAATAGCCCCTTTTTCCTTGTCGTTTTCAACCCAGATCCGGCCATTCATTTTTTCGGTAAAATCTTTGCAGATCATGAGCGCTACGCCCGCGCCTTTTTCCTTTTCGTTACTGTACTGCATGTTGGCTTTGAAATTAAAGAGCAACTTTAGCTTATCGGGCGAAATACCTTTTCCTTCGTCCTGTACATAAACAGTTACATCGTTGTCATCGCTTGATGCACCTATAGTAATAGTTGAATTATCTGGCGAAAACTTAATGGCGTTATGTATAAAATTGCGGTGGATAAACTGTACCAACTCTTTGTCGGCATGAATAACAATGGCCGGGTCCACTTTGATTACGAACCTAAGCCCGCGGTCTTTACCCATTAAGTAAAATGGTTGTATTGCCTCATCTATAAGGTCCTTTAAAGGCAGGGGAACAGCTTTGTAATTAAAGCCCGACAATTGCTGTTTGATCCATTGCAATATGTTTTCAAAAATCTCCAGCGAAATATTTGAAGAATGCTCCATGGTATCTACCAATTCCATCAATTCTTCCCGTGTAAAAGTATCGGCGTCTTTAAGTACCGTTGCCAGTGTTTTGAGTGCACCTATTGGCTGCCTGAAATCATGCGCAAGAATAGATACCAGCCGGTTGTTGAATTCATGATCTATTTGCAGCTTTTCGTTTCGTAGCTGTACGGTGTGATTAAGTTCTTCCAATGTTTGGCCATGCTTTTTCTTCAGGTTGTACAGTCGGTAAGTAAATATTACGGTAATGGCGGTTATCACAAATAAAACACCAAGTACAATCGCAAGCACCTGCCTGTTTTGGCTCCGGATGGTTATAGCTTCCAGTTCCTGGTCTTTCAGGGCATAATCAATATAATCAAAACCTGTTGTATTAGTGTACTTCTCCTCGTCGTCATATAGTTTCAGCAATTTTGAACTGTAGCGCTGTACTTCGGGCAGATTATTTTGAGCAATATAAATATCATATAATTTTTTCCCGAAGACTTTTTCATAATAGTGATAGCCGCTTTTTTCGGCGATAAAAAGTCCCTGTTTGTAGTATTCAATAGCTTTGGGAACATTATTTTCGAAGTACAAGTCGCCAAGGTTCATGACTATATCAAGGCTCAGGTAATAAAGCTCCATGGCCAAACCATTATCTACTGCTTTTTGTAAAAGCGCCACACCTTGTTCACGCTTGTTGCTTTGAAGGTATAGCAATCCCTGTACCTGGTCTGCTTCAACGAGCATACGTTTATCTTTATATCTTGTGCCAATTTCGCGTGCTTTATTAAGGTAAACTTCAACCGAATCTTTGGGGATTTGCTCGGGGTATAGGAGCAGGTAATTGCACAGCACCAACGCCACGATCGAGTCGCGCTGCAGGGTTTTACCAATGTTTAATGCCCGCTTAAAAAAGTTTATCGCTTTTTTATCTTCCTTGTTCTCGTTAAACACAAGGCCAATGTTCATTAACCCCTGTACAACGTTTGAGGTATCATTTAATTCTTTGTAAAGGTTATAAGCCTCGTTATAATAGCGCAGTGAAAGCTGTAGATTGCCTTTAAGATCATAAACAATGCCTATAACATTTAGTGCATCGGCCTTTCCAGCCTTATAGCCAAGCCGTTCAGCTATAGTTCTTGCCTTTTTAGCATAATTGAAAGCACTGTCGATATTTTGCTCATACATAAGCATCCCCAGCCTGTTAAGCGTATTCACATACTGTATGCTATCATGCGTTAAGGGCAAGTCTTTTTTTAGTTTATTAACCTCCCTGAATTGGCCGAAACATTCAGATACAGCAAGCAACAGTAATACTAAAAAGCTTACGTTTTTTTTCATTAATTAATATTTGCAAAACGGACTAACGGTTCATGATATAGCCTAAAGCTATTATACGGATAAAAAGTGGTATGGTTGAAGAATGTTAAATAAAATAGGCTCAGGTACAGTTAGTTTTGACTGTTATTCAAAAATATTAAACCTTCTGCAGGTAATATAGGCATAAAGGTGAAATAAAAAAACGATTCAGAAAAATGTTATAACGAATCGGGATTAGGAATAAAGTTCATAAATGCCTGGAACTTGGCATAATAGTTTTGCATATTTAACTGGTAATAATAAGCACCGCGTTTTGAGCCTGCTTTATCCTTATCGGCCAGTTTAATGAGTAAACCGGTTGCCAGCACTCTTTTACTAAAATTACGTTTATCAATAGTGGTATTAAACACGCTTTCGTAAAGAGTTTGCAATTGCGGGATAGTAAACTTGGTGGGCAAAAGCTCAAACAGGATAGGGTGCATAGCTGCTTTGTAGCGGATGCGTTTGCGGGCCTGCTCAACCATTTCCTGCTGGTCAAATATCAATTTAGGGGCGCGTTTAAGCTGAAACCATTCGGCATGGTAATCATCACTAATCTGGGCTTCATATTTATGGATGTCAACCAGTGCAAAGTATGCTACAGATACTGTACGCTCAATAGGGTCACGCTGGGGTTGCCCAAAAGTATATAATTGTTCAAGGTACACGCCCTCCAAACCGGTTAATTGCTTTAAAATGCGGTTGGCACTTTGATCAAGACTTTCATCTGGCTGAACAAAGCCACCCATCAGGCTCCAGTTTCCCTTTTCGGGTTGAAAGCCTCTTTTTATCAATAGGATCTTTAAAACTTCGCCATCAAAGCCAAAAATGATACAATCAACAGCTAATAATAACCTTGTTTGCTTGGAGTACTTGAGCATTTATAAACAGTAATAATTTTATGGTAAAAACAAATATAGAATAACATTCGATATAAGCTTGCAAATTTGCTATGTTATACCTGTTAAAAACGCATTAATTTACAATTGTTAGTCAAATGTGTAAATTAATTGTGCTTTTTACAATAATAATTGACACTTATTCATTATTTATTCGCCCCATGCCGATATTACCAGCATGCGGTTGCCGCCGTGGTTACGATGCTCGCACAAATAAATTCCCTCGCCGCTTCAAAATCGATAAAGCGAAAATCGATACGTCCGCTGCTCACAAAAAAGTTCCCGACAACCTCCCTCCTGCCGTTCCAAAGAACTTATTTTTAAAGTAGTTGGGATCTTGCGGCTCCAATTCGCTGTTATGATAATTACCTAATGTACCATAGCACCGTAAGCCGGGTTGAAATGATCAAATGCATGTGCGCGGCTAAAATTAAGCTGTCCACTAACCAACTCGTCTGAGTAATTAGGGCTTTCATCAACTACTAACGCCCCCGAAATATAATTTGTCGATTTGACAGCATCGGCAGATACCGGTTTAGGCAGATAAGCAATATCGCTATGGTGCATGGCCGGCGCATAAATATGATCACTGCATGCACATACTGGACAGGAGCAAAAGCAGGCTGAATTTAAGTTTCATCATAAAAGGTCCGGGGCAGGTTTATAAATAGGCACCAAGGGCATTTATATCATAACCTTATTTCGTTAGCTATATTAACAACAAGTCATCATCACTAAATATTAAAATGCGTTTGCCCAACTATTTATTATACCAGGCTACCAACAAAGTCATCCGTAAAATCATCGGCAAAATGAATTACGTTTTGCAATTCGGAAAACTCATCTATTTGATGGGTAGTAGTAAGTACAACAGCTTTCATACCTGCATTAGCGGCAGCTTCAGCACCTTTAGGTACATCCTCAAACACAATACAATCTGTGGGCAATGTATTCAGCAATTCGGCAGCTTTTAAAAATGTTTCTGGATGGGGTTTACTTAGTACTACGTCATCGGCACTTACTATTGCTTTAAAATAATGCCTGATGTTAAGGTTATCCAGTACAAAATCAATGTTAAAAGGAATAGCGGCTGAACCGATAGCCATAGGGATACCGTTTTGATAAGCTTTTTCCAAAAACTCATGCAAACCGGGCAATAGCGCCAGGTGGGGTAAAAACTCATTCTGGTAGCGCTGTTCTTTAAGGTACGAAAGCCTGTTCATTTCCTCGGTAGTAAAGCGATTGGGGCCAAACATACGTTCCAGTACTTCCTGATTTTTACCGTACATCTGTGGTTTTACTTCATCCCAGGTAAAGCTGCCGCCAAGGTCGGTATTTAAAAGATATTGCCATGCTTTGGTATGATAAGGCATGTCATTGATCATAGTGCCGTTAAGGTCGAATATAAAGGCCTTCATGTATTAATTTTCAATTTATGAAATAAAACCGATCCCAGTTTTTTGGCAAACTTAAACCTTTAAAAAACTAAAAGTTGAATTATGCCACATATTCTTTAAACACATGAGCGATTAGTTTTTAACAGCCGTACGATTAACCAGTTAAATTGTAATAAAATCATTGCCATTATGTCTTTTTATTCTGTAATTTATACAACTATTAGCTAAACTATTGCGTATGTGTTTAATAAGCTCATTATTATTATAGTGCGCGTAGGCTCCGTATTGGATATATAAAAAAACTACTAATCCTTATACAATATACAATGAATAACGAACCCCTGCGCCTGCGTGCCGTTAAGAGATTTAAGGATCTGGATAGTGACATCGCGGTTGATTTAAATGATATAGTAGGATTAGCAGCTCAGATCTGCGGCACTCCCGTCGCCCTGGTTACTTTGCTCGATACCGACATGCAGTGGTTTAAAGCCGCTACCGGCACCAATATCACCTGTACCCCACGTGATTTATCATTCTGCAATCACACTATTATCCAAAAACAGGTATTGGTTGTACCCGACCTGCTTAATGACGAACGCTTTAACACCAACCTTCTTGTTATTGAAGATCCACAGGCAAGGTTTTATGCAGGTGCCCCTTTGATTACTAAAGATGGCCATGCCCTTGGCAGCCTGTGTGTTATTGACTTTAAGCCCCATGAACTTAACCAGCAACAGATTAAATCATTAAAAACGCTGGCCAGGCAGGTTATAAACCTCATGGAACTTAATTCAAGTTTACATTCGCTTGAGCAGCAGCACCAGCAGTCGCAATCACAAAAAGCGTTTATCAGCGAATCGGAAATGAAGTTGAAAGCAATTTTCGACAGTTCAAAAGATACCCATATCCTGGTTGGCCGTAATCTTGAGGTTATGGCATTCAATAAATCTGCATCGGTTTTTATCAGAAGCCTATATAATAAAAAACTGGCCAATGGTGATAATATTATCGCTTACACAGAGCCGGCCCTGGTAAACTCATTTTCGAAATACTTTGCGATAGCATTAACCGGCCGTTCCGTTAAACGGGAGTGGGAACTGCTGTCGGGAACGCCAAATGCCTGCTGGAAAGAAACCTCATTTATCCCGGTAAAAAATAGTAGCGGTGAGGTAATTGGGGTAGCTATTAACTCAACAGATATTACTACACGCAAAAGACACGAGGAACAAATCAATATTCAAAAAGAGGCGCTTAACCGTATAGCTATCATACAATCGCACGAATTACGAAGGCCGGTAGCGTCACTGCTTGGCATATTAGACCTCATGCGGATGGAAAATATTGATTTCGGTTACTTTAATATAATAGAACATACCGTTAACGAACTGGATGAAAAGATACGGGGAATAGTAAAAGATTCGGAAGATACCATACAGGGAGGGCATTTGGCAATAGTAGCCTGACCATCAATTATCTAAAATCCAAATACCATCCCACAGATTTGGTTTACACCTAAATTACGCTTTGGCTATTGCTGATTACGGTAAATTATAACTACCTTGGCGGCATTAATAAATAAAAGAATGCAAAATCAAGGAACAGTAAAATTTTTTAATGAAACAAAAGGTTTCGGATTTATAGTACCAAGCAATGGTGGTCCGGATATTTTTGTTCATTCAACAGGCCTTATTGACGAAGTTCGTGAAAACGACACCGTTGAATACGAAGTTGAAAACGGCCGTAAAGGTCTTAACGCGGTAAATGTAAAAGTTATATAATTATAATATAATCATTAAGCCTACCAGGCACTCAATTTTTGAGTGCCTTTTTTTTGCTTTATTTTTTTGTTAACCTGCTGCGTACATCGGCTTAATATTTGAATGTTACTTTCAAATAAAAACTGGCATTGTTGTTGTTTATTCTAATAATATCATAAATCGACTACACATAAAACAAAGAAAAGAACATGAAAGATCAAGCAAAAATTATAGCAGCACTATTGGTAGGTGCAGCGGCGGGCGCGGCTTTGGGTTTATTGTTAGCTCCTGAAAAAGGAACTGAATTAAGAGGAGATATTGCAGACTATATAAATGATTTGGTTGATACAGCCAAAACGAAAGCGCAAACAACAGCCGGAGAAATCAAAGATTACAGCAACAATGTAATTGATAAAGCAAAAACCAAATTTAGCGGAACCGTTAGCGACCTTTGGGATGCTAAAGATAAAGCTGTTGACACAGTACAATCAAAAGCCGATGAAATTGCAGGCAAAGCCAGCGACGCCGCCGAAAGCGCAAAAGATAAAGCTAAAGCAACTGCTAATGACTGGAACAATTCTGTACAAAACGCATAATATTTAGTACTATCATAAAATAATAAAACCCTGCCAGTTGGCAGGGTTTTATTATTTATAAGCGTTTTTTTTATTATTTATTCCATGTATTGTTGCTGTCATCAGCATCCATAAATATACCGCCATCTAAAGTAGCTGATTTAATGGTTTTGGCGGTTTTGATATCTACCGAAATTTGCTTTTGATTTTTTTCCCAAACCACAGGGGTTTGATGAATGCTTTCGGCCGAACCATCAGCATAAGTAATTTTTACATCAAACGGAATTACAAAACCGCCCACGTTTTTAATTGCTACTGTATAACCACCGGCTGTTTTGGTTACACCTTTTACCGACAGATCGATATAGTAATTAGTAAAGAACCAGTTATTGAAAAACCAATCAAGGTTTTTACCTGTAATATTACTCATAGAGTTAAAATAATCCCATGGTATTGGGTGTTTGCCATGCCAGCGGTCCATATATCCATGCAGGGCTTTTTTGAATAGTTGATCGCCCAGCATGTCTTTCAGAGCTAAATAACTTAATGATGGCTTACCGTATGAGTTATTACCGTACCCACCCCTCAATTCGCTCGATGGTGTAATGACCGGCTGATCTTCGGCGGTTGAAGCATCATGGATCCATCTGTCAACACGGAAATTTTTATACAATGCTTCAGCTTTTTCTTTGCCAACTTCTGATGTTCCAATCAACAGTTCAAAAGTGGTTGCCCAGCCCTCGTCCATAAATGCATAACGGCTTTCGTTAATACCCATATAAAAAGGGAAATAAGTATGCGCTATTTCATGATCCTGCACAAACTGCGAAAAGCGCACATCGTTGGTATGGCTATCGTTAACCATCATAGGGTATTCCATATCTGCAAAGCCCTGGAACGACGTCATTTTAGGGAACGGGTAGGGTACCCCCGGCCAGTTATGTGATAACCAGCTTAATGAATTACGGCCGTTTTGTACCGCATGATGAAAATCTTCCGAGCTATCTAAAAAAGCAGCCTGCATACTGGCCCGGCGGTTTGTTGCATCATCAACCACAACGCTGGCTGCATCCCATACATAATGATCACTAATACCTACAGCCATATCGCTGATATCATTAGCGGTCCAGGTCCAGGTGTTCATCTCCTTTTGAGCCGTTACTTTATGGGCGGCAAGCTCAGCAGCCGATGCAATATTGATAGTTGAATCACTGGTGAATGAAGCCTTCAATCGTTTTGCATATTCAGGCTGAAGCACCTCTTCAGGGTTTTGCAGGGTACCGGTAGCCCAAACTACGTAGTTTTTAGGCGCGGTAACGTGCAGGGTATAGTCGTTAAAGTCGTTGTAAAATTCCTGGGCATCTAAAAAAGGTAGCCTGTCCCAGCCATTGTAATCGTCATAAACCGACACCCGCGGATAAAAATAAGCCAGGTAGCAGGTAGTTGAATCGATCATTCCTTCGCGGCCGCTTTCTTTCGAAATTTCAAAATGCCAGCCAATATCAAGCTTAACAGAATCATGAGGCATCAACGACTTACTTAAACCAACCATTTGATTTGTTGAACCTGATGCAACTTTTTTTGCTTCGCCATTAATTGAAAAGCTATCAAACTGAATGCCCGGTGTAAGATAGTCAGCCCCTGCATCGCCAAAACGGGCGGCACCCGGTTTATGAATGTTCAGGATGAGCTTCATGTTAAGCCTTTTTAAAGTATCCGGACTATTATTAACATAAGTGATCTGTTCTGTGCCTTTTACAGTACGATTTTGAGGCACAGCCGTAATACTGATATTATAACGGCCATAATTTTGCCAGTACTTTTTGCCGGGGCGGCCATCAGTCGAGCGCGTTTCGTTTTTAAATGCTTTTTGTATATCGCGTGGCATATACAAGGTTTGGGCCTTAACCTGTATAAATGCAATGCAGGCTAATGCAGATAAAATAATGGGTTTGGTCATACGTCTTAAATTTCGTTGCCAATTTAAATTAATTGGACTAAATAACGATATGCAAGAAACATTAATCGGAAAATTTAAAACAAAAAATCGTTGATAAATCGCTATATCAGAGCTTATTTTGTAACAAAGCTGTCACAAAGATTATTTATAAATAAATATTTTGCGGTATCGGATATATTTTTTTTTACTTTGTTACCAGTTATTTTAATAGGGGTATTAAATAACTAACATTTAAGCCATCTGCGCTATGCGGATGGCTTTCTTTTTTATAGATACTTAATCTGCAATTATATATTCTTTGCTAATAAGCGTAAACAGCTCATCGTTGTCAATTGATTCATCTTTACATTCGGTAAGTAATTGTTGAGCTTCAGTGTAATTAAGCTGTTGAGCCACCATTATTAACATATGGCACGATGTAATATTAATATGCTCAAGTAACTGCAGATACAACATAATATCCATATCCAGCAATACAGGTATAGTTTGCTCTTCGTCCAGGCAAAACTCATCCTTAACAATGGACTTTATAGGGTTACAGTTCTTATCCGATGGAATTTCATCAATCAGGGTATACACCTTATTCATCCGTTCTATCTGTTTTTTGATATCGTCCCAAAACTCCTGTATCGCTTGCTGCAATGCGGTAAAAGAAGCGAGGCCTTTCAGGTGCCCAAGATGTTTATCAAGATAACACTTACCAAAATAAATTCTGTTCAGGTTGTGGACAAAAACCTGTTTTAACAAATCGTTATCCAGTGTTTTAGGGGTATTGTTACTCATGGTATGAAGTTAAAAGTATATAGTTAGGGTTTATATATTTCTTAAAAGCTGTTTCACGCAATTGCTTATCAAACTTACCTTAAAAATAACTAAGTTTTATTAGCCGGACAGATGTGCCGGGATAAATTAACTTTGCATTGCAATAACATAATGCTATGAAATATAAATTAGGCGATTTTGTTCGGTTTGTTGATGAAAAAATGGAAGGTTTTGTAACGCGCATCATCGACGAACAGATGATAGGCGTTACCGGCGAAGACGATTTTGAGATTCCGGTACTGGCCAGTAAAGTAACTTACGTTCATGGTTACCAACCGGCAGGGGCGACAAAAAGCAACAATATAACGGCTGAAAAGCCCTTAACACCAGGTGAATTTGTAAAAAAAGGCGTTTATATAGGCGTGGTTACTGATACCAGGGCAAGTTCTGTCGTACATTTTCATTTAATCAATGAAACTTCGTTTCAGTTGCTGGCTACTTTAACCACAGATAAGCAACAGGTATTTAAAGGCGAATTTGCAGGGATCATCGCGCCAAAATCAACCGAAAATATCTACTCCGCCCAACTGGCCGATCTGCAGGTTTGGCCAAAGTTTATTTTCAGCGTTTTATTCAGTACCAAACAAAACGTTGAACCACCGGCACCGTTGGCTGTACATGAAAAGTTTAAGGCCAAGGATTTCTCAACCACTAAAAAGAACATTCCATTCCTTAACCAGGCCGGCTGGCTCATCAGGCTCGACGAGCCTGAACTGATTATTGATGCTCAAAAACTGAAGGAAAGCTTTTTTGAAAGCCCTACCGAAAAAGTAGTGATTGAAAAGCCGGTTAGCGAAGTTGACCTGCATATAGAAAAGCTGTGGGACGATTACCAGTTTTTAAGCAGCGCTGAGATTATGGAGATTCAACTGGCCCATTTTCACAAAGCGCTTGATGCAGCTATTGTTCATCAACTACCTGATATTACTTTTATACACGGTGGTGGCAATGGCACGCTGCGTAATGAGCTGCACAAACAATTGGGCAGGCATAAAAAAGTGCAAACCTTTATGGATGCCCGTAAAGAAAAATTTGGTTACGGCGCTACCAAGGTGTTGTTGAAGTAACAATTTACGAGAGTAAGTAAGCCTTACGAAGTTTTAAAACCTTCGTAAGGCGGTTTTTCTTACTTTTTCGCAAACCAGATTTCAAGATTAGGCAACTTTAAAGTTTGATGCGGCGATGCCGGATCATGTAACTTTAAACTCACCGGGTAAAGTTCATTTGCTTCAAACGTTAAAGGTTCAAGATCTTTAATATAGAGATTTTGTGGAATACTATGTGTGAGCGCAAAAGGAATGTTCTTTTTAAAGTTGTTGAACACTTTTATCAGTAACTGGTTATTGCCGGGCATCAAATCCAAACCGATGACATGACTTACAGAGGCAGCCTTACCCGGATTATTATTGATGAGCAGTTGCCTCCCATTAAGCAAAACAATTATGCCATCGCCGCTGGTAATCTTAACCTGCGAGTAAATTAAATCCTTGCCTGCGTTGATGTTTTGCAAAATGTAGTAAGCATTATCCATGCCTGCAGGCAGATCAATCAGCTGCCCGTTTTTATAGTCATTTACAGACCGCCATGGTTTATCGGTGTCTTTGGTAAAAGGTTTTGAGATATCGATTTTATCCGCGCTGCCATTTAAACCTCCTAAGCCCGCGGAGTATGGGCCGGTTATATATAATGGCCCCCATTTTATTTTAGCCGTATCGGGTTTATACTTCATCTTCCTGTCGCTGTCGAGTTTGAACGTGGTGGTTACATTATTTACATTTAGGTCAACAATGCTGCCTTTTTCTTCGTCGGTATATTGTATAGCAGGCTGATACCTGCCTTTGTGTTTGGGCTTAATTGTCCAGCCTTGCTTTACCGTACTTTGATAATTGCTGTTATAATCAATACCCGATGAACTATAATAATTATAAGCGTTGTGCTCATCCAGTTTTATGTGGTCATAACTGCTGCTCAGGATATGAACAGGTTGCACTTTGTAACCTTCGGCAACGTCAACCGCTATAACTTTTATTTGTTTTTCACTGTCAAAACCTGCGGGTAAGGTTATCACAGCGGCATCAGTTGCCTGTTTAAAGCTAAGCGATTGTTGTTCACCCAAAACAGAAACATTACTAATCCTGCCTTCCAGACCGGGTAAAGTGATCAGGCCATCAGCGGGTGCCGAGGTTACAAAAAGATAAAGCTTATTGGGTTTACTGGTTATATTCCCCCAGTCAAAAGAGGCAAAAAAGGGATCGGCAGTTGTGCCATAAACAGCTTCGGCATTTTTATGGAGCCAGGTCCCTATCTTCAATAAAACATCCTTTTCAAAACCAACTACTGAGCCATCTCCTTTGGGCCCGATATTAAGCAGGTAATTCCCTCCCCTGCTAATCACGCGGATCAGGCTTTCCAATTTCTCTTTATACTTTTCATCCTCGCTTCCGCGTTTTTGCCACGACCGGTAGCCCCAGGTTTCGTCAAAAAATGAAGCGGGCGACTGCCAGGGCACTCCGATGGAATAATCGGGATACTGATTATCACCCATTACGGCAAAATCGCCCTGATCATTACCCAAACGGCTGCTTACCATACAATCAGGCTGCAGGCGGTGCACCAATTGATAAAGCTCTTTACTTTGTTCAGGGCTTTGCGACCCCATATCAAACCAAAGTTCGGATATAGTACCATAGTTTGATAGCAACTCGGTTACCTGCTTCTTGTTATATTCATGATGCTCGGGTGTTATATAATCAGAATTATGACTTGATATGGGCGACGCTTGCGGATAATGCCAGTCTATCAGCGAAAAATACAAACCAAACCTCAGACCATGCCTTTTACAGGCTTCGGCCATTTCCTTTACCACATCACGTTTAAATGGAGTAGCATCAACCACATTAAAATCGGTAGTTGCAGTTTTAAACATGCAAAATCCATCGTGATGTTTTGAAGTTAATACAACAGAGCGCATCCCAGCCGCTTTAGCCAGCAGGGCAATACTATCAGCATTCCAGTTTATCGGGTTAAAGTTTTTGGCCAGGTTGGCGTAAGTATCACTGTAAATACCAGCATGGGCCTGGATTTGCTCACTTAAGCCGCGGATAACCGGCTTCCCATCCCAAACACCACCCAAAACTGAATAAATACCACCAAAATGGATAAACATGGAAAACTTCTGATCCTGCCATTGCTTTATCGAAGAAGATGGCGGTTGTGCAAATGCAAAATGAATACAAACTAATAACGATAACAGTGTGCTTATGATTTTTTTCATGGGAGGACTTCAATACCTCAAAGTGTAAAAAAGTTGTTAATAAACAAAAAACTCACAACTTAAACTTGCCTGTTATAAACTAACAGCTACACAATTATGCACACAAAATAACTCAACTTTACACTTTTGCTAATAAACATGTTATATAATTGTGAAATACGCTTCACAAATTGCATTTTTTTAATAAAAATATTATTTGCATCTTTGTAGCAACACAACCCTAACCCTAATTCATAATGAAAAAAATTCTCTTGCTCAGTAGCAAGGGTTCATTTAACCTTTAAAAAAACGTAATGTCCGAATCTATTCAAATTCAACCCAATATCCATTGTGAGCCTTGCAAAGAATGTGGTGCACGCCCGGTAATTAATCAAACCCGTAAAGGTTTTGTGGTTACCTGCCCAACAAATAAAAAGCATTATGAAACTGCTCCCGGTATGGTAAATATTGATGAATGGAACAGGTTTAACCAAAAATCGCCCGTGCTTACAGGCACACAATATAAAAGCAAAGCCTCATAAAAACTATTCCATAAAAGTAATAGTTTCAGTTTTGGGTATTTAATCAATAAAAACCTGCTTATGAGGATACAATGGGTTTAATTGTATTCATGTTATGCATATTGTAGATACTGAAAATGAACCTTCAAAAAAAAGGCACAGCTATACATTTTGTCCAAAGTGCCAAACCAATACCGGCCAAAGGATCCACCGGCCGGCATTGTTAAAGCTATTGACATTTTGGCTGCCGGTTAAAAGGTATTTTTGTTATAGCTGCAACAAAAAATACCTGGTAATTGAAAGGTAACGAAACCGTTCGGTAACAACACTTCCTATTGTTCAAAACACAGTATAGCTTAACAATATAAGACCCTTTCACTTTGCAAAAAGCGGAGCTGTTTGCCTGCTACCCGATTTGAGATACTCGGCATAGCTTTTTTTAATATAACTGATCATATCATAATCGCTCATTTTTTTCACTTTTTTAATTTCGGGGTGATATTGGTTCATAAAGTTTTGCAGCGAATCGCCTTTAAGATTAGTTATTGAGCTCACCTTTTCTGGCGAAAAAAACCTGTCCACATACTCATCTTCTTCATCTTTCAGCAAAATCTTTTGCAGCTTTGATTGCGGAGCTCTGTTTTTATTCAACATGTCGATCACCGACAGCAAGTTGATGCTCAAGATAGTTGCTGTACTTTTATCCGCATTTATGTGATTGCTGGGCTTACCAAAATCAAGATCAGCCGGACGTGCTATAAACGCATCTTTTATGGTTGAGCTATGATAGGCAAAAACAGAGGCAAACTCCCTCCTGTTACGTAATGAATCGGCCCTGGCATTACGCCTGGCCCTGATCTTTACCTCACTTAAAACAGTTGCCGCAGGCTCAATGTAACATCTTAAGGTATCAAATTTTAAAAAACTGACTATAAGCTTAAAAGGCTTGTAACCTATGCTGGTGATCCTTAAAGTATCACCGGGCTTTACGTTGGCCAACACAAACTTCCCTTCGGCATTACTTATACTTTTTGATGCGGGTGTATTGATAAAAGCATTTGCCACCGGCAAATAGGTAGTTTTATCAATAACGATACCTTTAACACGCTGGGCAAACAGATTTATGGACAAGAGCATCAATATTACTGTTGAGGTAAGTTTCAATGTTTTCATGACGGGTTCAGTTAACAGGTGAGCAGGTTAACTAAATATACGCATAAATTATTAACCTGTACACTTTTAACAAATATTAACATATGCCGCATTACGGTCACAAACCTTTTCTTTCCGCTAAAAAAGCCAATAAATTACTTCATCATCGCTTCAAAAATTTCGTCAAAACCTTTGCTTTTAAATTTTTGGAAGGTTCCGTCAAACTTTTCGCTAATGGGGTTAAGCAATTGAAAGCAAAGCTGTTTATCTTCCTCGCTCAATGCACTGGTCATCATTCGCGCAACTTCAAGTACACGTACTTTGGCTTTTCCAAGAGTTTCCTCTCCAAGGGCTGTTAATTTTAAACGCTTAATACGTTTATCATCAATATCTTCATACTCGGTTATCAGTTCGCGTTTTTTTAGCCTGTTAAGCATATTGGTACCGCTTGATAGTTCGATTATGTTATTATAAATAGCTTCAGATTTTATTGGGTTAACCTGGTTAAAAATAGTAACCAATATACCGAACTCCTCTATCTGATCAAGCCCTGTACCTTCAAGCGCTTTGTTTGAATATACCATATGGTACTTTCCTATCCGTCTTATCAAAATCATGAGCTTGCCGTTAATTCCCGGCCTTAATTGCCAGTCGGGCGTTGCTTTCTTCTCATCTGCTGCCTTGGCCATTAGCTGATGCCGGAAGAAATCATCCAAATTACAACCGGGATTTTGCTCCTCATAATCGCCCCAAAGCTTAACCAATTCAACTGTTTTATTCACGTGTTATTTCCTTTTGGTATCAAATCTAAAAAAAACGTCTCCAATATTTGCTATTTACTTTCTTTTGGTATAATATTGCATTAGTTTACTACCATATGGTATATTTTATAAATTTAATCAATCTTACCAAATGAATACCTCACTCTTTTTACCAGCACTATTAATATTACACTTAACAGGGCTAACTATAATGGCGGGCACCACCATTGTTGATTTTACAGTATTTAAAACCTTTTGGAAGCATTTTGATGATGATACAGAAAAATCAAAAGGTATACTGGCAGGTACATCTAAGTCATCAACACTGATTGGAATAGGTGCCGCCCTGCTGGTTATAACAGGCATTGGCATGATGGCCTTAACCCATGGCGTATTTGGCGAACAGCTATGGTTTAGAATAAAAATGGGAATTGTTTTGGTTCTAATGCTAAACGGGATATTTTTTGGAAGGAAGCAAGGCGAAAAGCTACGAATGATTATGAGTAACGACAAAGCTTACTTAGCAGAACGGGTTGACCAAATTAAGGTGAACCTTAATATCTTTTTTACGGTACAACTGATATTGTTTTTCAGCATAGTTTTTTTAAGCATTTTCAAATTTAGTTAATCAAAAAAAAATGGAAATGCAACAAAACACGCCTATTTATAAGTTGGTAATTGTAGGCGCAAACGGCGGCATTGGCAGGCAGTGCGTTGAACAGGCCCTTCAGGCGGGACACTTGGTTACTGCAATATTACGAAACACGGCCAAATTAGCAATCGAGCACCCCAATCTAAAAAAAGTAAGCGGTGATGTTATGCAACCCGGTGCATTTGAAAATCATTTTGAAAACCAGGATGCTGTGATTTCGGCAATAGGCGTAGCCGGCGGTTTCGGATCAGATAAACCCACAGCTTTATATTCGCAAGGCAATGCCAATGTTTTAAAAGCGATGGAACAAAAAGGCATAAAACGCATGTTCCTGATCTCGGCCAGTGCAATTGAAATAAGTCCCGTACTCCCATTTTATATCAGGCTTATTGAAAAATATGTAGTTCAAAAACTGCTGAAACATATGTATACCGATTTGCTCAAAATGGAGGCAGTGATAAAAAGCAGTAACATTAGCTGGACTATCATTAGACCACCGCAGCTTACAAACCAAGCCGTTACCGGCACATATCGCATAGCTATTAATACATTTCTTAAAAACTGCCTCAAAATATCAAGGGCCGATGTTGCACACTTTATCATCAATAACGTTGCTAACCGGGATACTTACCAGGCAACAGTTGAAATTGGATATTAACACTAAAATCCGCCAATGAAGCAGAGCACCTTTCACTACGTGTTAACTTAGTGATCCAAACAAAGCTGACTATTTCATATAGCAAAAAAAGACCTTTCCATTACTGAAAAGGTCTTTTGCTTTAGTACCCTGCGGATTATTTTCCGTAAACTATCCAGGAAGCTTTCGACCAGTCATTAGCTGGATCGATCGCACCTATATAGTTGGTTTTATCAAAGAATGAATCGGATAAGGAGCCATCAAACTTGCCCGCAACAATTGCCGGTGAACCTGCTTTAGGCAATAAGTTTGGAGCAGCATTGTTAAACGGATCGGTCAACATAATATCTGCTGCAGCAGTGAATGATTTTGTGCCATCACGGCCTTCAACTAAAGCTTTCAAACCTGCTGCGTCCAATAAACCTGCTGTAGCCAGTTTGTCAACTTTATAAGGTGAAGTTACCGCCTGCAACAAGCTGTTTTTTAAACCGCTTGTCCCGGCAATATAATACTGAGCGGTTGGGTCATTATCCAGGTCTAAACCCGCTTTTTGTCCTCCCATTACGATGGCGTTAGCCAAAATAAATTTTGCACCTCTTCTCCAGCGCATACCATAACCGTAATCTGCAGATACACCTGTGGCGTTATTAGGCCCTACAGTCGTAAAGTTCGACAACAAAGGGAATGTGTTAGGAGTTAACAAATAACCTTTAGCATCTGTTGTGTTATCCACTTCAAAATTGTTGGAAATATCACCACTGGTACCTTTATTATCAGTAAATGCCGGATCTTTAACAGAGATCGCGTATTGGATCTTACCATGGTATCCATCATCAAAATCAAAGTCATCATCGGCATTGTTATAGGCAACCAGGTATTTAGCATTAAATGAACCGCCGAAAAACTCGTAAGCATCGTCAAGGCCGCGAAGCACTTCAATATGATCTACTTTGGTACCGCTGCCAACAGTGTACATACTTAAGCCATTCACTTCATCACCTGGATTAACCGCTTTACCGGCATATTCAATACGTACATATTGTAAAACACCTGAATTATCAGCGTCGTTTGTGCCGCCGAATGGCTGGTGCTCGGTATCTACCCCACCTTCAAGAACTGCGTGGTTGCCATTACCGGTAGCCGACCCAACGATCACAAGGCCACCGAAATTACCTGGTTTCGGGTCAGCCTCCGCCGAGGTGAAAACAATTGGCTTATCAGCAGTTCCGGCGGCATTGATCTTGCTTCCTTTATAAATGATGAGGACACCTGCTGAGTCTTTATTGCTCACAATTTTTGTTCCCGGATCGATGGTTAAAGTTGCGTTATTATCCACGTAAACGTAACCGCGAAGCCTGTAAGTGATATCGGCGGTCCAGTGCGTGTCTTTAGTAATCTTTCCCCTAACATCCATTTTGGTAACAGCAGGAGGATTAACCGGCGGATTTGTACCCGGGTCATTGTTTTTTGAGCAGGAAGCTAATCCTATCATGGCTAATGAGCCAAGTAAATACAACGTTTTTTTCATAATAATTGTTAATAATAATTGATAATAAATTGCAATACCTTTTACTGTATAGCGTGATTATTTTTTGAAACTGAAATTATATTTAAACGAAAGGGTTGTTCCAAAACCCGAATAACGGCTTTGGATTATTTTATCCTCTTTAGCATTATATGCGGTACTCCCCGAGCTTCCGTAATTATTATACAATGCAAAAGGCTGCGCAAGCAGGTCGGATACGGTCAGTTTAAGCTCGGCACGCTTTTTAAATAAAGCCTTACTTAGCTGCATATCGATCACATTCCGTGGCTTCTCATAGATGTCCACACCACCGGTAACGGCCCTGAAACGTAAACGCTCCCCTATCCTGTTATAAAGCACGTTGAAAGAAAAATCAGTACCTTCGGGTGTATAATACAGGCCCGAGTTAATCAGGTAGGGTGACTGTCCCTGAAGGGGGGTAGACGCGTTACGGCCATCAGCCAGCTTTACCTTGGCATTGATATAGGAAGCATTCACATAAAATGTTACATCATTCAAGAAACTTCCCTCAGCAATAAAATTCAGTTTCTTCCTCATCTCGGCTTCAAAACCGAAATCCTTGGCATTGAGCGCATTCTGATAAGTCAAAATATCGTTACCCTGATTGATCTGCTCGATCGGATTCTTAAATTTCTTGTAAAAAGCCGAAACCGAGATGATCTCCCCTCCTGACGGATAATATTCAAAGCGAAGGTCTGCGTTATCAATTATACTTCGCTGCAGATCCGGATTACCGCTGACAATAAAGTTAGTCTGGTAGTCAAAATAGCGAAAACTGGCAAGCTCTCTGAACTCCGGACGGTTTACCGACCTGAAGTACGCCGCGCGTAAATTGACCTTCTCCGATAAACTATAGGTCAGGTTACCTGAAGGCAGGACATCTGTATTATTATATTTCTGTTCGGTCTGGCCCAGCGGTTTGAGCGACTGCGCATACCGTTCAACCCGTGCCCCCCAAACCAAACGGATTTTTTTGTTCAGCTTATTGTCCAGCATCACATAACCGGCGTCCTGATCGGCTTTTCCTTTGTAATCGGTGGAGCTAAGGTCCAGGCGCGACAGATCGATCCCGTTTTGAGCGATACTTTGAGGACTGAAAACATTGAAGATCGTATAGCCACCAGTCAGCGGGATTGCCTTGTTTCCGAAGCCGATGGCGTCAGTGTATCCCAGCGCATCAATACTGAAATCACGGTCACGATGAGAAATAAGACCACCGAATTTCAATTTCTGCGACTCATTAAGCCACTTGAACGGAACTGCCAGGTTTGCTTTCGCACCGTAAATATTTTCATTTAATTTTGAATACACACGGCCAAGGTCATTAGGTTTGGGGCTGTTTTCGCTGGATAATGAGATATATTCGGGCTGGTTCAAAGGTGTATAGATGGTTACGATCCTTTGATCGGGCTGGTTCCGGTATGATAAACCGTAGGAAGCATTCCAGTCAAAAATAATATTCTTTTTGCCCAGCGTGTGCTGTCCTTCCAATGCAGAAGTATAAATGCCGTTTTGAGTTGTCTCTACAGAGTAGCCTTTGTAGCGCAGCGGGTCTGTTTGACCGGCCTCAAAATTCAGGGCATTGTTGGTTTGCTCGAAGTCAACAGAAAAATCGTTGTTGTAAAGGTTTCTCCAGGCAATTTTGTTTTTTCCGAATGTATAAGCGAAATTCAGCAAACCGCCAAGGCTTTTATAGTTGGTATAGGTATTACGGTCAAAGCTGTACAGGGGAAGCTCTTTCGATGCATCATTGAACCCGGTATAACCAATTCTGTCACCAAATGATGCACGGTGCCCATTGCTGTAGTTCAGACTGAAGTTATAACCCAGGCGATTGCCATTTGTATTGATTTTGGAATTGCCCGTGGAAAATTGAAAACCAATATTGGGAAGGCTCATTTGCCCTTCTTTGTAATAAAAGGTATTGGGAAATTGCTGCGCTATAGCGATTTTTTCGGCACTTGTTGTCCCGGATGTATAGTCTTTTTTCACATTAGAATAAGCTGCAGGCAGCTTTCTTGAACCGTCATCGAATCCAAGGAAATCATATTTCCCGTTAGGCCTCGCATCGATAAAGTTATTCTTAAGGGTAGTTTTGGAATTATAGCCAACACTTAGCGCCACTTCCAGGAACCTGCTGTCGGGAATATCTTTGGTAATAGTATTGATCGTACCACCCGCAAAATCGCCGGGCAGATCGGGCGTCGCCGTTTTGTACACGATAATATTATCGACAAGACTTGAAGGAATGATGTCAAAAGCAAAAGCTTTTTTATCCGGTTCGGAACTTGGCAGCGTTGTCCCGTTCATCATATTGTTATTATACCTTTCGGATAAACCACGAATAACAACGAATTTGCCCTCCTGCACGCTTGTTCCGCTGACGCGTTTCAAAACGTCACCAGTATTCCGGTCAGGGGATTTACGGATCATATCGGCAGATATACCATCACTTAATTGTATACTATTCTTCTGCCTTGCGTAAAGGGCGTTTACTGAAGCCTGGCGGTATGTAGCTTTCACAACAACTTCATTAAGAGCCTGCGTTGACGATTGGGTCAAAGCGACATCCAGCGAGGTTACTGCACCTGCCTGAACTTCCACATCAGAAACCGATTTGCTCTGGTAACCGATGTATTTAACAACGATACTGTATTTGCCCGGCTGAAGTCCACTCAATATATACCGGCCTTCCACATTGGTGGCAGCGCCCTTGCTGCCGCTCTGTAAGCCAACTGTCGCGCCTATGAGTGTTTCACCAGTCTTTTGGTCGATTACCTTACCGGCAATTTTACCCAATGACTGTGCAAATGAATTGGAGCTTATTAAAAAACTTAAAATAATGAAAGGAAAGAGCCGAGTAAACTTTTGCATAATCTTAAATGACGCTCAAAATTATCGGCGATAAATTAAGCCAATGTTAAGTTCATATTATCAAAAAGAATATATTGAATAATCGATATTATAGACAATATTAAATAGATCAAGAAGCTTCCAACATTCAAAAAACAAACTCTATTTTAGCACGATCAAATAATTGTAAACAGCGATGGCACAAAAGAAAACAGAAGAGTTCAGTTATCCCGACCAGTTCATCTCAGATGTATCCATAGCACTGTCGCACCCCGGTAGGATCTCTATTATCCGTATCATTGCCCGGAAACCTGGGATTACCACAGGCGAGCTCGTGGAATTTCTACCGTTCGCGCAATCTACAGTATCCCATCATTTGAAGGAGTTGATCAAAACCGAATTGATCTCGGTTAGCATCGATGGAAAAAGATCTTTGTATACATTAAATGAAAATATGTGGAGCAGATTCGCCAGACATTATGGTCGCCTCGTGGAAGAACTGGGCATACCGGATTCCCACGAAGCAGAACCGGAACAACATTAATTTATATTCTATAATATCGTATCTATGCCCGGTTCAAATATGGATATCAATAAAGCAGATCTGGAACTTTGCAACTTTGCCAGGTTGCTGGCGCTTCCAATCAGGGTATCTATCTTCAAAGCGCTTATCGCGAATGGCAACATACTATCTCAAGAGGTATTGCTTTCTCTTCCTTTTAACCCAGGGCAATTAACGAAGCATATAACCGATCTTAAAAAAGCAGGCTTTGTAACCATCAGACGCGAGAATAGAAAGATCAGATATGAGCTTAAAACATCCGATATAAAGCGCCCTGCCATGCAGTTGGCCGATCTTTTCAAAATCATCGGCAGCTACGCACCTATTGAGCCACTAAACCCTAACACCGTCGCTTCCGGGAAAGAGAGCCTCCCACCTGCCGCTTTGAGCTTTGGTAGGTTGATCAAAAAGTATAGGACAACATTAAAGTTTTCACAAGAATATTTATCCGCAGAACTTGGAATGAACCGGAGCGAATTAAGCAGGATAGAATCAGATAAAAAGGACTTTCCTCCGGGGAAGCTACAATTGCTGGCGCTGGCACTATCTGTTGAATATGATGGATTAAAAAAGCAATTCTATAGCTTCAAAATTGTGGAAATGGTTGACAAAAGCGGGTTTGACGAGGCCGTATTAAAAAATGTCAGTCACGTGCTGCAGGCCGGCATTCCCGTCTCCGAACATTTCCCAACCAAGCAAGCTACCCGATAAATGCTGTTTATATTACATTCATATGTTATGCAGGAGATTGTCACGCCCCCTTGGTGATATCCTTTTTAATGCAATGGCTGAGCATAATTCAGTATAACATTAAATGTATATTAAAGGCAACAAGCGAAGATTGAATCGATCTTACGATATAAACTCATTTTTCATGCAATTTAATCTTCATATGTAACCTGTTTAATACCAATTGCCCAACTTGCTTACCCTCTTCTGTTCCAACTATGCAGGAATTTTTAAAATGTATACCGCCATAAACGCGCGATATGCCCGCTTCCATTGCTGCTTCCCTAAAAGATCTAAAGCTACGGGGTGCTATTCCAAACTCAGTCTCTGATGTATCCCGGTATGCAAAATTATCTCCGAATTGGTTGGTCAAAATCTCGGCTGCTGCTGCCGAGATTACAGCATGGCCGCTTACGTATTCAGGGAATGAGGGCGTTTGAATATATGTTTTCCAGTCAGGGTCCAAATATTTGGTTATTACAGTCTCGGGGCGAACTAAATTATATTTATACTTAAAATACCAGCAATTGATAAATGCATCGAATAAAGCAATCGATGTTTCAGCATATGCACAAACTGTGCTGCTAAAATCGGCCTTGCACGTTTCTGAGGCTATCCCCGCGATATTCATCCAATGCCCGCCCGGTGAGAACTTCTTAGTTCCAAAGGTGGCATGTCCCACAACGTTTAACTTAAAGGCATTATCATCCCAAAAATCAGCGATGTGTTTTTGCTCTTTGGTAAGATTTGTACCAATAGACTTTACATCTAATACGTCCTTATAAAACTGGCTATTTATGTCCTTCATATCAAATAAAGGAGGTGGTGGTGGCGCCACTTGCGAAGCAGAATCGAGTATCAAAGGCCTGATCTCTCCCCAATGCGGTTCCAATGCTTGTGAATACATAGGTGGTGTAGGTACCCAACGCCCTTCTTTTTTTGTAACCGTGTATTTGTTAGCGGATCGTGTTTGTGCATAATGATCCGTTTTGCTCCATTTCATAATGTGCTTTGCAACTACATCTGAATAGTTCACCGAATGCTCAAATACATCAGAAGGCATTCCGCCATCTTTTGCTTTCTTTTTTAATGCATCGACATATTCATCCATACTCCCCTCTGGAAATGTAACCGCATTCCCTACATAGCAAAAGGCAAGCAAGGATGCAAACGGGTAATCAATTTCAACACCCGGAGCAGGTTTTGGGGTAGCGGTTAAATGCCTGATTTGACCTGCCAACGACCGGAATTTTTTAGGGTCCTGGGCGGATATTACCTCGTATGCGGCGATGTTAGCATACGCATAGTTACGGGAAGCAATGACTGGGGGGAAATTATTTTCAAGTATAATGTCATTTAATTTTTTTCCGTAATACGGTACAATTCCGGGTTATCAGTTATCTTTTGATAATCAGTTTTTTGGCAGGAACTAAGCAAAATGATAATCCCTGAAAGCCAAAGTAAAAAACGATTCATAAAAATTTATTAATTGTGACGCAGCATAGCCACTATATGAAAAGGTGCTTTTATTTGATAATAGTCATTGGCTTCAAAAAAGCCTTGTCGCTATCCAAAAATGATAGCGACATTTAAATCTACGGCCCATGGTAATTAGTCGGAACTATTGTCCCGGTATCTTCGGGCTTTGAAATTTGCTGCGTTTTGCGATAAAACAGATGCTTACCAATATTGCCGTATGTATTAATTGTATTTCGTCTGATTAATTATTAAAATTAAAGCTTAAACATGTCGCTTATAAATTGCCTTTTTTTAACTCATCCACAGCATAGTGAGCCGCGCGTGCGGTAAGCGCCATGTAAGTGAGCGATGGGTTTTGACACGCGCTTGAAGTCATGCAGGCCCCATCAGTTACAAACACATTTTGCGCGTCCCAAACCTGGTTGTGCGCGTTGAGTACCGATGTTTTTGGATCTTTACCCATACGTGCACTCCCCATCTCGTGAATGCCCTGACCAATTGCATAATTTTTATCCCAGGTTGTGATATTCTTTACCCCGGCCGCTTCATACATGGCCACCAATTCTTTAATAATATCCTTACGCATACTTAGCTCATTCTCTTTCAAACCCGCATCCATTGAAAGTACAGGCAACCCCCACTTATCTTTCACATCTTTATTAAGCGTTATTTTATTATCGTGATAGGGCAAAATTTCACCAAAACCGGTTGCTCCGATATGCCATGCACCAGGTTCTGTAAGTGCATCTTTAAAATCAGCACCTATATTCATTTCCGCAACATCCCGGCTCCAGCCGTCCCTGCTGGCGCTTCCCTGGTAACCATAGCCGCGCAGGAAGTCCCTTTTATCACCAAACAAGTTAACAAAACGGGGAATATAAAAACCATTCGCTCTGCGGCCAAAATAGTATTTGTCTTCGAAGCCTTCTATTGTTCCTTGTGCGCCGAGCATATAATGATGATCCATAATATTATGTCCTAATTCGCCGCTGCTACTGCCCAATCCGCCTTGCCATATATCTGTTGCAGTATTCATCAAAACCCATGCACTGTTCAGTGCAGAAGCATTCAGGAATACAATTTTTGAATAAAATTCATAGGTTTTATTCGTTTCGCCATCCAGCACCTCAACACCCGTCGCTTTGCTGGTGTCTTTATCATACAAAATTTTGGTTACGATTGACCATGGCCTCACGGTAAGGTTACCCGTTGCCATTGCTGCGGGCAGCGTTGAAGATTGTGTACTGAAATAACCACCAAATGGGCAGCCCTCCCAGCACCGGTTTCTAAACTGACACTGCGTTCTTGCCTGGATAGGCGCGGTAAGATTGGCCACGCGGCCTATAAACATGTGGCGCTGTCCCTTATAAAAAGCTTTTATTCTTGATGCCACATCTTTTTCCACACAATTTAGCTGCATAGGCGGCAAGTAGTGCCCATCGGGTAAATGGGGCAAGCCCTCCGTCGATCCACTTATTCCGGCAAATTTTTCTACATAGTCATACCATGGCGCCAGTTCTTTATAACGAATAGGCCAATCAACAGCAATACCATCTTTTGCATTAGCTTCAAAATCAAAATCGCTCCACCGGTAGCTTTGCCGCCCCCATAAAGTAGACCTTCCGCCTAACTGATATGAACGCCACCACGTAAACGGTTTAACTTCCACATAGGGACAATCTTTTTCATTTACCCATGACTTCATCAGGGGTTCCTGGGCCGCGGTCCCGTACATGGCCCAATCCCGGGATATAACAGGGTTATCTGTTTTCTGCTGTAAGGTAGCATTCCCCCGGTGTTCAAAGTCCCATGGATCTTTTGTAGCGGTAACATAATCCTTTATATGCTCATAATTACGACCGCGTTCAAGCATTAATACTTTCAGCCCTTTTTCGGTTAATTCCTTTGCAGCCCATCCGCCGCTAATCCCCGAGCCAATTACAATAGCATCGTAGGTGTTTTGAATTTTAGCTTTGGTATTTACGTTCAATGAATCTATTGGCATTTGACTATATTTAGATTTATGGTATTCGGTTAAATTATAGTTCGGCAATTTCTATTTTTCAGTAATAAATTTCTGCTTCTTCGGATTGTATAATTATCCGCCCATCATTCAACGATGGTAATTCGGTTGTATTTTACTACCACCCTATTTACAATGCAGGTAATTTTATTTTATCACTATTCCCTTTACTGTATTCCATTTACTCCTTTTTTATCCGGAGCCTTTACCAGTACCTCTGTTTTATCATTATTTTTAGCTACGATCAGCAGCTTGTTGTTTCCGGCTTTAATCTCTTTTATATCACGTACGGCCCCTTTTATTACGATGCCGCTTACCTGAGGCTTAACTGCCGTAAAGCCACCTTTCCCGTCTCCTTTAAGCAGCAATCCATAGCTGGCATCGTAGATCCCTGCTTCCGGTTTTGACTGGTAAAAGTTGCCTCCCAGCACAATGTCCTTTTTCCCATCCCCGTCATAGTCTTTCACCACCAGCCCAAAAACCGTCGAAAACTGCGCCTCCACCGGCAATGGCTTCATCAGGAACTTGCCATTCCGCTTATTCAGCAGCACACTGCTCCGCATTTCGCAGGCATCCAGCTTAACCATCTTTTGTAACAGGTCCCTGCCAAATATATCTTCCATCGTTTGTTCCTTGTACTGGGCGTACCGCAGGTATTTCTTCTTCAGATAAGGAAGTTCGCCTACCAGGTCGTGCCTCAGTGCCATCGGGTATTGTTTGTCGCCGTTATAGGTGCATACTATATCTTCTATGCTGCCCGTGCCGCTAAAGTCCCCAACATACATGCTTACCGGCTTCGCTCTGGTTGCCTTAAACCTG
>NZ_BMKD01000006.1:199882-460304 GCF_014643835.1 Mucilaginibacter rubeus
GGTAACCATACCCAATTCCGTTAAGCCCGGGGCCCTCTCGTCGGTTACATCTGTAAAAAAGCCTTTGCCATTATTCTGCAGGAGATAACCCTTGCACGGGTAGCCATATTCACCCGGCTTTAACCGCACTCCAACAAACAGGTCCTGGTCCCCGTCCCCGTCAACATCTGCTGCCGTTACGCAGGAGCTGCTCTCAAACTGAAATGACGGCAGCACCTGTTGCGATTTGCTGAAATTACCCTTCCCATTGATATATAGCCGGTCGATCAGATCCGTCGAGTTAGCCGAGAACTCGTTGCCTCCGCTGCATACATACAGGTCCTGGTCCCCGTCGCCATCCGCGTCGAAAAACAAACAGTCTGTATCTTCACTGGCCTTATCCTGCTCAAACAGCTTTTCGTTGCTCCGTTTAAAACGACCCGCCCGGGTTTGGATATATAATGCGCCTGGCTGGTCCTTGGCCCCGCAGATATAGAAGTCTTCCAAACCGTCGCCGTTGACATCGCCTTTACCTATCCGCGGGCCATCCGCCGAGTGCATCTGGAAGATCAGCTTTTCCCTGTCAAAATCTATAAAGTCATTCTCCTTGTGCACAAAGTCTATCCCATGGTTATCTGTACTTTGCTCAAATACCGGCTTTGAACCGGCTGCCCCTCGCACTGCTTTCCCGGGCAGTTCTGATTCAACCTCTTTTACCGTGATCGTCTGGTTCGGTTTTACTCCTTTTAATACTTTCTGCTTACCGCAAGGCCATTTTACCACTATCGAATCGATCTCCTTTATTTTACCTAACCCGAAATTCAACCGGGTGTCTACGCTCGATTCAAATCCCCGCGACGGAACCTGCTCCTGGTAGTTTAAGGTATGATTATAGTATAACGTTACCTGCGCCCCTACGCCAAAGCGGTTCTTCCCCTCGCCCTGCAATACTACTTTCAAATATTTATTCGCCGGCTCCAGCTTCCTGCTGTTGTTTCGGTAGATAAAGGCCGGCATATTTACATTGTTCACCACCAGGTCAAGCGTCCCATCGTTATTTAAATCACCATATGCCGAACCATTCGAAAAACCCGGATCTCCAAGTCCCCATTCGGCTGCCTTATTGGTAAATGTCAGGTCCCCATTGTTTCGGTAGGCATAGTTAGGCACAGCCTCCGAGGGCATACTATCTATTAGCTTCTTGTAATTTATGCCTTTATTTGTCCAAACACTTCCCATCACGTTCCGATCGGATAAACGTTGAATATAGTCCTGGTTTGTTAAGTCCTTATAAATACCGTTAGCGATAAAAACATCTTTGAATCCATCATTGTCAAGGTCAGTGATCAACGCTCCCCAGCTCCAATCGGTTGCATGAACACCCGAAAGCCGGCCTATCTCGCTGAAAGTTCCGTTGCCATTGTTCAACTGGAGCGTGTTCCTGGTAAACTGGTGATAATAATCATATCTTAAATCAAGCTGGTATTTATCCCAGTTTTCAAAAGTGGTATTTGTTTTAAGCCTTGATTCTGATGCCGGAAGCATATCCGTCACAAAAATATCAGGATGTGCATCGTTGTTGATGTCGGCCAGGTCGGCCCCCATCGATGCATTACTAATACTTTTCATCTGATCCTCAAGCGATTCTTTAAACATACCGTTGTGATTATTAATATATAGGTAATCACGTTCAAAAAAATCATTGGAAACATAGATGTCGTCCCAGCCATCCCCATTTACATCTCCCACACTTACCCCCAAACCAAAACCAATTACACTACCATAAATACCGGCCTGTTCACTCACATCGGTAAAATGGCCGCCATCATTCCTGAATAATTTTTGCCCTCCCAATAAATCTCTTTTATTCCGTTCATTGTTCTGAATATTAAAGCTACCGATTGCCTTAAAAGAATTGCTTAACATAAAGAGATCCAGGTCTCCGTCATGATCATAATCAAAGAAAACAGCGTGGGTTGAGTATCCATTTACGCCAATTCCATATTCCTTTGCCCGTTCGGTAAAGGTGAGATTACCGTTGTTGATGTATAATTCATTCTGCTTATGATCGCCTTTAACATCGCCACTATTGCAAACATAAATATCCAACAACCCATCACCATTAACATCGGCCATAGTAACACCGGTAGACCATCTGCCGAGCTTGGTAATTCCGGCTTTCCCGGTTATGTCTTCAAACTGAAAATTGCCTTTGTTTAAATATAGATGACTGGGCACCATGTTGCCCACCAAAAAAATATCCGGCAATCCGTCATTATTGATATCTCCTATTGCTACACCGCCACCGTTATAAAAATTACGATAAGTAAAAATATTGAAATTAGCATCATACGATAATTGGTTAACAAAATCGATATGCGTTTCATTGGAATTTAAAAGTTCAAAAAGCTTATTGCCACCTCCGCTTTGCTTTTTCTGGCAACTGGTTAAAGCCAACAAAAAGAACACAAAACAGTACCTGATGCTAAAAACATCATGAATAGTTTTTTCTGTCAAAAAAGTAAAATTCACCTTATTTTTTTTCATCTGTCAGTAAATCAGTGTAATCTACTTTTACATGGGCGTCATCATATTTCCCGATGATAATTCTGCGGTTACCATCTACCTGCACAAAAATCGTCCCTTTAGCCGGGTCCGTTATACGGATAAAGTCCTTTTCCTTATACCATTTTTTCAGCATATTTAATACATCCAACTGCAGGCTATCAGCAAACATTTGTTTATTCCAAGGAGCGAAAGCATCGTAACTAAAACTCACTCTCATTTTGCTAATCTTACCTTGCCGAAAATCAGGGTAGAAATTCATGGAAGCCGGATATTTCAATTCCTTATTTAGTTTGTATAAAACTGTTGTATTGCCGGGGCCTGCAAAAAAGATCCCTTTTTTATTCATTTCCCAACAGTGGGTATAAAACTCTTTTGAGGTCATCCCTAATTTTATTCCCTGAAACAGGCTATCTCTTCTCACCCCCCGCGAAAGTTCACTCGCTACTACGTTTTCATACTTTCTGTCGTCTGAATTACAAGAAAATACAGAAATGAGGCATAAAACAACCAGGATCCCTTTAAAATATCTCATAGTTAACCACCATCTTATTTAAAACTCAACACCTCTGTTTTATCATTATTTTTAGCTACAATCAGCAGCTTGTTGTTTCCGGCTTTAATCTCTTTTATATCACGTACGGCCCCTTTTATTACGATGCCGCTTACCTGAGGTTTAACTGCCGTAAAGCCACCTTTCCCGTCTCCTTTAAGCAGCAGTCCATAGCTGGCATCGTAGATCCCTGCTTCCGGTTTTGACTGGTAAAAGTTGCCTCCCAGCACAATGTCCTTTTTCCCATCCCCGTCATAGTCTTTCACCACCAGCCCAAAAACCGTCGAAAACTGCGCCTCCACCGGCAATGGCTTCATCAGGAACTTGCCATTCCGCTTATTCAGCAGCACACTGCTCCGCATTTCGCAGGCATCCAGCTTAACCATCTTTTGTAACAGGTCCCTG
This sequence comes from Mucilaginibacter rubeus, assembly GCF_014643835.1. Taxonomy (GTDB): domain Bacteria; phylum Bacteroidota; class Bacteroidia; order Sphingobacteriales; family Sphingobacteriaceae; genus Mucilaginibacter; species Mucilaginibacter rubeus. Next base: position 203,385 of record NZ_BMKD01000006.1, read on the forward strand.
CCAAATATATCTTCCATCGTTTGTTCCTTATACTGGGCGTACCGCAGGTATTTCTTCTTCAGATAAGGAAGTTCGCCTACCAGGTCATGCCTCAGTGCCATCGGGTATTGTTTGTCGCCGTTATAGGTGCATACTATATCTTCTATGCTGCCCGTGCCGCTAAAGTCCCCAACATACATGCTTACCGGCTTCGCTCTGGTTGCCTTAAACCTGGAGTTTAGCCCGTGATTGCCGGCTACTATATCCGGGTAACCATCGCCGTCTATGTCCGCAATCTCCAGGCGGTTCCACCACCCATTACTCCACTCCAGACCCGCTTCGCGCGTTACTTCCTTTAAACGCCCCCCTTCATTATGGAATATCCGGATCGGCATATACTCCCCGCAGGTTACCAGGTCTGGTTTTCCGTCGCGGTCATAATCAAACCATTTGGCATCCGTAACCATACCCAATTCCGTTAAGCCCGGGGCCCTCTCCTCGGTTACATCTGTAAAAAAGCCTTTGCCATTATTCTGCAGGAGATAACCCTTGCACGGGTAGCCATATTCACCCGGCTTTAACCGCACTCCAACAAACAGGTCCTGGTCCCCGTCCCCGTCAACATCTGCTGCCGTTACGCAGGAGCTGCTCTCAAACTGAAATGACGGCAGCACCTGTTGCGATTTGCTGAAATTACCCTTCCCATCATTGATATATAGCCGGTCGATCAGATCCGTCGAGTTAGCCGAGAACTCGTTGCCTCCGCTGCATACATACAGGTCCTGGTCCCCGTCGCCATCCGCGTCGAAAAACAAACAGTCCGTATCTTCACTGGCCTTATCCTGCTCAAACAGCTTTTCGTTGCTCCGTTTAAAACGACCCGCCCGGGTTTGGATATATAATGCGCCTGGCTGGTCCTTGGCCCCGCAGATATAGAAGTCTTCCAAACCGTCGCCGTTGACATCGCCTTTACCTATCCGCGGGCCATCCGCCGAGTGCATCTGGAAGATCAGCTTTTCCCTGTCAAAATCTATAAAGTCATTTTCCTTGTGCACAAAGTCTATCCCATGGTTATCTGTACTTTGCTCAAATACCGGCTTTGAACCGGCTGCCCCTCGCACTGCTTTCCCGGGCAGTTCTGATTCAACCTCCTTTACCGTGATCGTCTGGTTCGGTTTTACTCCTTTTAATACTTTCTGCTTACCACAAGGCCATTTTACCACTATCGAATCGATCTCCTTTATTTTACCTAACCCGAAATTCAAACGGGTGTCTACGCTCGATTCAAATCCCCGCGACGGAACCTGCTCCTGGTAGTTTAAGGTATGATTATAGTATAACGTTACCTGTGCCCCTACGCCAAACCGGTTCCTCCCCTCGCCCTGCAATACTACTTTCAAATATTTATTCGCCGGCTCCAGCTTCCTGCTGTTGTTTCGGTAGATAAAGGCCGGCATATTTACATTGTTCACCACCAGGTCAAGCGCCCCATCGTTATTTAAATCACCATACGCCGAACCATTCGAAAAACCCGGATCACCAAGTCCCCATTCGACTGCCTTATTGGTAAATGTCAGGTCCCCATTGTTTCGGTAGGCATAGTTAGGCACAGCCTCCGAGGGCATACTATCTATTAGCTTCTTAATTACTTCCTTCTCACTACCCATCATTTTTCTTACTTGTATCGGGTTAGCCATAAATTGGATATAATCCTGATCGGTTAGGTCTTTATAAATACCGTTGCTAACGAAAATGTCTTTAAACCCATCATTATCCATATCCGAGATCAGCGCGCCCCAACTCCAGTCGGTTGCATGAACTCCCGAAAGCCGGCCTATCTCGCTGAAGTTTATCTTATTTTCGGCTAAGTTTTTATTCATAACCGGGCCCTGGTTCAGCTGCAAAACATTGCGAAGGAATTGCTGATAATATCCATTTTGGAGGTCGGACTGATACTTATCCCAGTTTTCAAAAGCTGTTTTTGTTTTTAACCTTGATTCCGGTTCAGGAAGCATATCAGTCACATAAATATCAGGATAGCCGTCATTATTGATGTCGGCTATGTCAGCTCCCATTGAGTTTTGGCTCAATTCCCTAATTGCGTCGGTAAGGCACTCTTTAAAGGTGCCGTCGCGATTATTAATGTAGAGGTAATCACGTTCAAAAAAATCGTTGGAAACATAGATATCGTCCCAGCCATCCCCGTTTACATCAGAAATAGTTACACCTAATCCAAAACCAATTTTGCTACTGTATATTCCTGCTTGTTGGGTCACGTCTGTAAAATGACCACCGTCGTTACGATACAGTTTATTCCCACCCAGGGGATCAGGAATATTGCGCTGATCTTTGATCAAATCATAGTTCCCTACCGAACGAAACGAATTATTAAGAAGGTAGCAATCCAGGTCTCCGTCGTGATCGTAATCAAAGAAAACAGCATGAGTACACAAGCCTTTATTATTTAACCCATATTCGGCCGCTTTTTCGGTAAACGTGAGGTTACCATTATTAATGAATAACTGATTACTTCTGTTTTTCCCGGAAAAATCGCCCGACTTACATATATAAATATCCAACAGCCCATCGCCGTTAATATCCGCAAAGGTAACGCCCGTTGACCATACACCTGCCGAAGAGAGCCCAGCCTTATCGGTTATGTCTTCGAACTGAAAGTTGCCTTTGTTTAAATAGAGTCTGTTTGATTTTTGATTTCCGCAAAGGAAAACATCCGGCAAGCCGTCATTATTAATATCTCCAATACCAACACCGCCACCGTTATAAAAATTACGGTAGGTATAAACATTCAATTGTTCGGTATATTTAACATCATTGGCAAAAGTTATTCCCGTGGATGATGAAGGAAGCAGTGAAAAAAGTTTGTTGCCTTCGTCTTTTTTAGGTTCGATGGGATTGCAGCCCATCAAAAATAAAAATGCAAAAAAAGGTACCTGCCGAATATAGCTGGCCTCTGTGCATGAAGCATATATCTTTGCCGCCATAACGGAACGCCAAAAGGCTGTGAAAAATAAAATGACCTTTGGGGAGCTACGTTTTATTGGAGAATAAACCAATAATACAATTGGCTCAGGAATAATATTAAGTACCCGTTTAATCATTCACTTTATATAAAATAAGTTCCTTTTAACCTTGTTCAAATATTGTAGCCGTCGCAATTTCTAAACCTGATGGGTTGACAACAACTCAATCAAAACAGCAAAGCACAATCAACTAATAATCAAACATTTAAATCAACATTCAGGTCAATTAGGTAAACCCGTGGTATTTAATGAGGAAAGCAAGTAATAAATCACTTGCTTTCCTTAAAAGAGCACCTTTGCCAAACTCAAAGCATTTTATCAATACCCGGGGTTTTGTTTCAGGTTTGGATTTGCATTAATTTGAGGTTCGGGTACCGGAAAAATATTAACGTGAGCATCCGGATCGGCCGGGTGGAAACGGTACGCGTCATTATAAACACCAAAACGGATCATATCCTGCCTTCTGTAGCTTTCTGCGAACATTTCCCGGCCGCGCTCTGCTAAAAATATTAAAGGAGTTAAACTGGTGAATGGTGCAACCCCTCCATGTACTGTTCGGATTTGATTAACCAAGGCAAGCGTAACCGGGTCGTTCCAATTGCCACTTTTTCTGGCTAATAATTCGGCCTTCATCAGCAAAATATCGGCGTATCTATAAATTGCCAAATCATTATCCAAACTTGACTGCATACCTTTATAAAATTGCCATTTACCAATACGAGCACCCGCCTGTCTCCAGGCATTAGGCTGCAGTTCGTTAATGTAAGGGGTAAAGGTAATAGGCGGACCATTAGGATCCGTCACATCTGCACCGCCGTCCGTTAAGGGGGTTACCCCATCAGCCTGGTATTGAGGTCCCACAAGGAAATTATTCAGCATCCGTTTGTCGAGTGTGCCGGTAGTAGGTGTACCTTTGGGGTCAAGGCCTACAACAGTTCCCTGCGGGCCGGGGTTTTGCGCCGGGTCAATATAGGATTGGTAAAATTCCTGTACCGAGGCAAATCCATTCCATGGCTGGTTATTCATTTGATAAGTATTCTGGCTTTGCAAGTGCAAAGTCTCCATATTCATATTAAAGCCGCCCGCTTTAACCCCATCAAACGGTATCGCCCAAATAGACTCGGTTGAACCCGTATTATTCCTTGAAAAATTGTCGGCGTAATTATTCATCAGCGTATACTTACCGGAATTAATAATTACATCACATGCAGCTAATGCTTTGTCATATTGTGGGGTTCCGGTATAAGTTTGAGCATTTAAATATAACTTGGCCAAAGTTGCTTCAGCAACATAATAAGTAACGCGGCCGTAGTATGGGCCATCGCCTGTGCCTATTTTGGGTAGTTTTTCAATATTTGCCAGTAATTCTGATTCAATAAAAGCGTAAACCTCGGCCCGGCTTTTGGTTGCAGGGGGTTTGGTATCCGAAAAATCAGTGGTGATAGGCACGTTGCCAAACAAATCAAGCAGCCAGTAGTAGTAAATGGCCCTTAAACATTTTAATTCTGCTACATAAGTAGCAGCAGTTGGTGATTTACTTACAGCCAGGGCGGCTAAAATTTTGTTACAAGTGGTAACCCCGCCGAAACCAAGGCTCCAGCCATTAGCTGGTTGCGAATCGGTGCTGTTGGTTTTATGTGTTTTTAAACGTACCCAGTGCCCACCGTCACCCCAGTCAGCGCCCCGTGTTGGTACAACAACCTCGTCGGTAGTAACCTCATTTAAGTTAAAGAAAGCACCGTTATAACCATAAATAGAAGAATATGCAGCGCCCACGGCGGCCGCCAGTTGCTTGTCTGTTTTATAAAAACTATCCTCAGTTACCTGATCGTAGAGCAATGCTTTTTCATCCAGCTTTGTACATGAAGCCGCAGCAAGAAACACCAGCAACGAATATCTTGTTAATGATTTATGTTTCATAATTTGTATATATTAAACTTTGAAATACCTTAATTAAAATCCCAAATTAACGCCGAGGGTAAATGACCTTGTATAAACCCATGTCTCCCTACGGTCGATACCCGGAGCTAACACATTTCCGGAGTCAGCGTACCTAACCTCCGGGTCAACACCTGTATAACCGGTAATAGTGAAAAGGTTCTGGCCCGAAATATAGGCTCTCAAACTGCTAATCATCCCCGGTTTACTGCTCTTGGCAATCTTGAAAGTATAGCCAAGCGTTGCGTTATCCAGTTTCAGGAAAGATGCTTTTTCAACGTCATAACTGCTGTATGCGGCACCATCGGTAACTTTGGGATTGAAATATTTGGTATTTACTATATTGTAGCTGGTTGCAACATTTGGATTTTCGTAAAACGCGCGGTAAGTATTGATTAACTGATGACCGATAGATGAGCGAAGAAAAAAGTTAAAATCGAACTGTTTGTATCTAAAGGCGTTGGTAATCCCAAATTCAAATTTAGGTAAGCCATTACCAATAACCTGGCGTGGTGCATTTGCCAACCCAACAGTGCCGCCTTTACCGTCAGAGTACTGGTATACACCATTTGCATCAACACCTACATATTTGGGCCCGTAAAGTATACCGATCGGCTGACCTTCAACCGCCCTCGTTAACTGCGTGGCTTCCTGGCCAGGAGTGCCAAGGTTGGTAGCCCCTACGTACGAACCTTTTAAAGCGTCAATCAGCTTTGTTAAAACTACGTGATAACTTGAAATATTGCCACCGGTAGTCCAACTGAAGTCAGGTGTTTTAATAGCTTCATAACTTAGAGCTAATTCCACACCCGAGTTACTCAGTTCGCCAATATTTTCCCAGGTATTGTTGAATAACGCCGGCGGCGAAGGCACCGTAACGTCAAAAATCAAGTCGGTAGTTTTCCTGTTAAAATAGTCAAAGGTACCGGTTAACCTTCCGTTTAACAGTGAAAAGTCTAACCCGATATCTGTTTCAGCTTTTTTCTCCCATTTCAGACCAGGGTTAGGATTTCTGGTGCCACTGTAGGTGCTCAGATATACACCATTACCCGCATAATAGGTACCGCCGCTATTTGATAAAGTAGACAATGAAAGATACGGAAACGGTGGTAATGCACCGGTAACACCGTAGCTGCCGCGCAATTTGAGGTTGCTTATACTTTGAATCTTTAATATTCTGCTCAAATCAAAACCTGCACTAACAGCAGGAAAAAAGCCCCATTTGTTATTTACACCAAACTCTGTTGAACCGTCTCTTCTTAAACTGGCCGAAAGGAAAGCGATATTATCATAGTTTAAGTTTACCCGCCCGAAAAACGAGATCAGCTTATTCTCATTTTTATAACTTTCAACTACACCTATACCATTTTTAAAATCAAGAGCGGCTGCAAAATTCTGACCCGAAGCATCAGTTACAAAATTACCGCCCTGGGCATCAAATCCCTGGTAGAAGAAATCCTGATACGAATATCCGGCGACAGCGGCAATCTCCAGTTTATGTATTGTTTTGTCGTAAGACAAGGTACTTTCAAGTAAACTGTTTTCAGATTCATCATCAAATTTTGCAGAAATGCCCGAACGGCTAAAACCACTGCCCAACGGGAAGCCCCTGGAAATAAAGGCTGTAGTTGGGGAGTACTCTGAATGATAAATGCTTGTTGTTTGTTTAAAATATTTAGTAGCAAATTTCAGCCCTTTGGTTAGCTCATAGGTCGCAGTTCCGCCAATATTAAACTTCTTATTCCGCGCTTCGTTAGTATTTTGAACCAACATTGCCACCGGGTTTGAATAATCAACGAAGTTGGATTCAAAAAAACCACCGCCGGTTAAATCATATAAAGGATCTGTAGAATGAACTGGTGCTGTGGGGTTAAAAATGGTTGCATATTTGAAAGCATCTGGAAAACCAAATTGTGAGTTTCTGTTAGTAGTATTTATATTTAAATTAAGGACCAATTTGTTATCCAAAGCCTTATGTGTGATATTCAAACGGCCATTTAATTGCTGAAAACCAGTTCTGATTGCAACACCCTGACTATTGCGATAGTTTAAAGTTGCATCATAAACAGTACGTTCGTCACCTCCCGAAATACCTAAATTATGTACATGTGAAAAAGCCGAACGGGTTATTTCTTTATTCCAATCGGTAGAAGAGCCATAGTTTGTCCCTTTGCCAAGCGCAACAAACTCGGCGGCTGTCATATGCTTGGTAAATTTGGCAGGGGTTTCTTCAGTACCTGAAACGTTATAAGTAAGCTTTGACATCCCTCTCTTTCCTGCGATGGTTGTTATAATGATAACGCCTGCCGAACCGCGTGTACCATAAATGGCAGCGGCCGAACCATCCTTCAGTACGTCAATACTTTTTATATCATTTGGATCAACTGTATTAATATCAGCCCCCACCTGGCCATCAAGCACTATTAGCGGCTGTGTGTTGGCTCCTAAAGTAGAAAGTCCCCTTAACCTGATGGCAAAACCACCGTTAGGGTCGCCACCCGGGCGTGCGATAGAAAGACCAGCTACTTTACCTTGTAATAACTGTGCAACATCACTGATATTACCTTTATTAAATTGTGCTGCACTTACAGAGGTAATTGCGCTGGTTACTTCCCGCTTTTTCTGTGTTCCGTAACCAGTTACAACAACTTCGTCCAGGCCATTTGTACTTTCCGTTAACGCCACATTAATTACACTTTGCTGATCCTCTCCTAGTGCTAATGTTTTTGTTACCGATTTAAAACCGATAAAAGTAAAAGTGAGCGTATAGTTACCTGCCGGTAAATTAGCGAAGCTATAGTTGCCGTTAACATCTGTTGCTTTATTTAATGAAATTGCACCATCCAGCTTTACTGTAACACCCGCTAACGGACTCTCCTTTGAATCGGTCACAGTTCCTTTAATTACACCTTTGGATGCTACTATGTCAGTAGCAACATCCGCTTTTTCATCGGTTGCCGCGTTATCCTGATTTGATTTTGTAATTAATATCTGGTCATCAATCTGCCTGAATTTGAGCAAAGTGTTAGACAAAATGGCCTTCAGAACTACAGCTATCGATTTATTACTGGCAGCAATATCCAGGTTGAGAATATCTTTCACATCATCATTGCGATACATAAAATGAAAGCTACTTTGTGATTCGATTTTATGAAAAGCTTTTACAAGTGATTCATTCTTGAGTGTAAGATTCACCGCTACCTGGTCAATTGTCTGACTCTTTACAGGGGCCGCTGAAAATACAGGAATTGAAGTAGCTAATATGAACATTGAAATTATCCCGATTCTCATACACTGTTTAAAATTTAAGTCAATTAGCAGATGAAATCTAAGCGGGTATTTAACAAAATGCCGCGGTTCTGCCAGAATTATGGAAAAATTCATAATTTAGTTTGTTTTAAGTGATTAATGTCTTCGATTGAATGTTAAAATTTAAAACACCCGGCTAATACAATCGATTGCAGTCGAATAGTGTTAGCGACCCTCTGAGGTTATTTCCCCGGAAATGGTTCAGAGGGTTTTTTATGCCGGAAAACTATCCGGACTTCTTTGAAACAGGATCTGTTTGTGATTTTTGAGGTACTTTTTCTTCATATACTTTAAGTTTAATTGGTTTGAGATTTAGTTTAATTGGCTTGAGACTTAGTGGAGATGGTTATGGTAGTCTTTACTTTATCGTACGAATAAATGGCGTCATTGAACTCACAAATGCTTTTTAATGCCTGATCCAGGTTAGCAGACTTATTGAAAGTAGAGGTGAAGTGTTTTGAACCAACCAACTTATCTGTAAATAATATTTTAACCTTAAACCGGTCTTCCAATACCTTGGCTGCTTCCCCAAAAGTTACATCTTCGAAATACAAATCATCCTTCGCCGTCCAGATCGTGTAGTTTTTTGCATTTATGTTAGTTTGCATTGAAATAGATTTTTGCCGGTCAAAGGTGATTTGCTGATTAGGAACAATAATACCCAGGAGCTTGTTGTTATTGCTGACTTTTACCTTACCTCTTGTAACGGTGACTGTTATAGTTTTATCACCTGGCACAGCTTTTACATCAAATGCAGTACCTAATACGGTTGTTTTTATTTTACCGGTGTGTACAACAAAAGGTTTTAAGTTGTTGTGTTTTATGTCGAAAAAGGCTTCACCGGTAAGATATACTTCGCGTTTCGCAAGGCCATCAAATGATGAAGCATAACTAAGTTTACTACCATAGCTGAGTATTACCCTGCTTCCGTCAGGCAATACCAGAAACAGGTTAGGTTTTGGCCGATGGGCCGAGTATGACTGGAGAGATTTAACAACTGGTTTATTGTATAAAAATAAATATCCTATGCCACAAACTCCTATGATTGCCGCTGCGGCAGCTATTTTTCTGCCCCAGGTCTTCAGACGTATAATTTTTTTATCAACCCCGATATGTTTATCGATGCTTTCCCAAATTGAGGCATTTATTTCTTCCCTGATTTCCTTCTTTTGCTCATCACTCAATAGAGAAATAATATCTGGCTCAGCAGAAAACAACTCGTAATATTTAACTAAAAATTGCTGTTCTTCATCTGTTGCTTCATTATTGAGATATTTATGCAACAGTTCAAGAAAATATTGCTTGTCCATTTAAAATAGGTTGTACTATTGATTATAGATATGACCTATAAACAACCAAAAGTCCCACTCTACTAAAAAATTTATTTTTTACAGACCTAATTATTTTATTGCCCCAAATAAAATGATCAATAAAGAAAGGAAGGGTAATAATGACACTTTCAATTTTTCAATAGCTTTTAGGAGCTGATTTTGAACTGTTTTTCTTGTGAGACCCAATTGTGCCGCGATTTCTTTGGTTGGTAAATCGTTCTGATAATGAAGGCGGAAAATAATTTGCCTTTTGGGAGGAAGCGTATTTAAAAGCGCCTCATAAGATATTAAAAACTCTTTCCAAAGCAAATTGTCGTCAGCTTGTTGACAAGATGCAGGCAGGTCATCAATAACATCAAAGAATGGATGAATGATTTTCTGCTTTTCAACCAGTTTAAACACCTTATTACGTATAGCTACTGTTAAATAAGCCGGTAGATTATGAATACGGAGACTTTCTTTTTTGAGCCAAATATGAGTAAATACTTCCTGGACTATATCTTTTGCCTGATCCGAATCCTTTAAACGTTTATATGCTTCAGAATAGGCGTTCCCCCAATGCTTTTCATACAATAAATTAAATGCATGTTGACTGCCCTGTTCTATTTGCTGCAATAATAAAACGTCGTCAGTATGATTTAACTCAATTGGTTTCATTATAAATTTGATGTTTATAATAGTTACAGTCCGTCTTCATTGAAAACAACTAATTTGTTTATCAGTCAATAAAAATTCAACGTGTAGAGGAACTATAATTAGGTTTTAATTGTATTACTAATCTAAATCAATTAAATCAATAATCAAATAAAAACTCAAATTAATTGTTAAATAAACATTAATTTCCAGTTCGATGAATATACCGAAAAACCAAATGTCGCTGTTCGCGTGCCAGAGATATAAGAATTTTCCATGAGGAATTCGGCACAAATTTAAGTGTTACTTTAACATCTATAACAAGTCAGATTGGAATTAAGGACTGCCTTGTCCACTTGGTAAACAATACGGTTATTTGCTAACTCTTATAGTCAGCGATTAAAGCAAAATCAAATTTTCTGGACTTTTAAACAAAACGAAATTGAACTTCTAAACAAAACAGGCAAGCCACATTAGCGCCATCTTTGTCAAAAGAAAATTCAAAATGGAAAATAACATCAAACAGCCAACCGTATTAGTAACAGGCGGCACAGGCTTCATTGGCATCTACTGTATCCTTCAACTCTTACAACAAGGTTACACTGTTAAAACAACCCTTCGCTCCTTAAAAAGAAAAGACGAAGTAATTAACCTGCTCAAAGGAGCCGGAATCAAATCCTTTGAAAACTTAGCCTTTGTGGAAGCAGACCTGACTAATGACCAAAACTGGAACCGGGCAGCTGATGGCTGCACCTATGTGCTGCACGTAGCTTCCCCATTTCCTGCCGAAGAACCCGAAGATGCCAACGACCTTATTATACCAGCACGGGATGGCGCGTTAAGGGTATTGAAAGCCGCCCGCCATGCCGGTGTGAAGCGCGTGGTACTAACCTCATCCTTTGCCGCCATCGGCTACAGCAAAGATCCCAAAGGCTACACCTTTACCGAAGAAGACTGGACAGACCCCGAACTGACAGACCGCGCCTACATTAAATCTAAAACGATTGCCGAAAAAGCTGCCTGGGACTGGATCAACAGCGAGGGCGACGGCATGGAACTCACCGTAATAAACCCGGTAGGCGTATTCGGCCCTGCCCTGGGAAAAGACTTCTCCACCTCTATCGGCTTTGTGAAAGGCGTATTGGATGGCCAGATCAAAGAAACGCTGCCCTTCACTTTTGGCGTGGTGGATGTGCGTGATGTAGCCGATATTCACCTCAAAGCAATGACACATCCGGCCGCAGCGGGCGAGCGCTTCCTGGCAACAGCCATCGGAGTCATGAGCCTTTACGACGTGGCTGAGCTTATCCGGAAAGAAAGACCGCAATACTCCGGAAATATCGCCGACCTGAAACCGCTGGATGAATCCTTCTATATTGCCATTTCCAACGAAAAGGCACAGCGGGTATTGAATTGGTATCCTCGCAGTAAGGAAGAAGTGATATTGGCAAGTGCGGATAGTCTTTTGAATTAAGTATTTTTGAGCATGATCACCAGTAGTCTGCAATCCTGTCATTTAGGCCCCGGAATATCTCCCGAACAGGTAATATCCGATCATTTCTTTCTGTACCTCCTAAAAGGCTCTATGCCGGCATATAGTGGCGACAAGCATTACCACTTTCATCCCGGCGATAGCTGCATCGCCCGTAAGAACCATTTGCTACGCTACACCAAGCAGCAGCAGGACGGTGACTTTAAAAAGATCGTCATCGTGCTGGATGAAGCCTTTTTAAAACGGTTTTTAGCCCGGCACCGGGTAGATACCGGCATCGCCACGTCAGACGATTCCATCCGGCCGGTCAAGGACGATCAGCTACTCACCAGCTTCATCCATTCCCTCGAACCCTATTATAGGGGCGAGGCCGAGATCGAGGAAGCTTTTGCAGATCTCAAGCGGGAAGAACTGCTATTGATCCTGCTCAAAAACGACCCAGGCCTTGCTGCCGTATTATTCAACTTCGGTGCGCCGCAAAAGATAGACATCGAAGCTTTCATGACCCGGAACTTCAGGTTTAATGTCCCTTTGGAGCGCTTCGCGTTTCTGACAGGCAGGAGCCTATCCGCTTTCAAGCGTGACTTCCAACAAATCTATAACGACACGCCCGGACGCTGGCTGACAAAAAAGCGATTGGAAGAAGCTTACTTTCTCATCCACCAGCAAAGCCAAAAGCCCAAAGACATTTATCTTGAGCTGGGCTTCGAAAATCTGTCCCATTTTTCCTTTGCCTTTAAAAAGCAATTCGGGCTTGCACCGACTGCTGTGCTTTACTAAAAAAAGCATCAGACTTTCGTATAGTCTATAGCTCGCATACCGGGGAAATAGCACACATAAACTCACTTAGCAATGACTTTTACAACTGGCTATAAAGTCGATACAATACTCGTTGATAGGTGGAGATTCTGTTGAACTTGACCACTGTGTTCCGGAACAAGCTGATACGACGAGCGTCTATTCAAGATATGGGGCTAGCCCTCAAAAGTACCCTCATGTACAAAAAAGCTGTTTCTATGTATATGAAACGGCTTTTCTTATAAGTGAGCGCAACTGGATGCCATACGAACCAGTTTTTTGATATTTTGAAGACGATTGCAAGTCTCAAAATTCCGGAAGGTGTGGTGTATGGAGATTAGCGATAGTTGATTTTAAGTATGAATGCTAATAGCAAAATGAAGGCATCATTTTATCTTTACAAAATGTTTAGTTTGTTCATTAAGTATCCAATATTCTGGCTGACAAACCGCGCAATCACTTTTATCACCTGGTCTATTTACAATTAGCAATCTACTCCAGCGCCTATATTCGAACTGACGAGCAGCCGTAGGCCCATCGTACACCTTTCCCGTTTGCAAGTCGACAATCGCGCTTTGTTGACAATCAGATCCGCACCCCCAATACGCGAAACAATAATGACCAGCGAAATTTAGCCCTCCTTTACCATGGAATTTTCTGATATATGGATCGTCATTATATGAATTAGAAATTGCTGTCTTATATCTTTCTGCCAATGCATTACCTTTGATTTTAAGTTTGGCAGCTCTTCCAATAAATATTTTTGTTTTATAATTGCCAAATGAAGGCGTCTGAGCGAAAGATACTTTTACTACACTAATTAGGAAGAGTGTCGTAATTACTTTGAAATAAGGTTTCATATTGGTTACAAGGATAAAATTATATCGCTCTAATATACCAATAAGGCTTTTTGCAATTCATTTTAAAAAAATATAGCCAGATACAATGTATCCAGCTATATTCAGTGATCCCATTTGGATTCGAACCAAAGACCTACAGATTAGAAATCTGTTGCTCTATCCAGCTGAGCTATAGGACCATCGCACCTAAACTACAAATATAAGCATGGTTTCGAACCCATGGTATACTGTATATTTTTTTGCGGTGCAAATATGCAAAATTATGCTGAAAATAACAATCAATTTGGTAATTGATTTGCTATAAGCTGCTTAACAGCTCGTTAATGTAATACGGCCTCCTGTTTAATTTTGTTTTTAATTGTTTCACAAAATCCGTCCGTCCGTCCAAAGGTGTAACCCTTGTCCATTGCCCAATCGATAAAATCAGCTATCCTTCGTGCAAAAGCTTCGCCCGAGTTTCTGGAAACATAGCCCGGGAAACCGAACTTTTCTTTATCGTGCAGATTGGTAAATTCCCAGGGGTGAAAATAAAGGTTCAGGTAGCCATCCTTTTTAAGCGTTGCCGAGGCCATCCTTTTTAATAAAGAAAGCGGCAAATTATGAAAGCTTAGCCAGAAAAGCGGAAAACGTACGACCGGCGAAACCGAAGCCGGAATCTGCAGCACATCATGGTCATAAAACCAGGTACGTGGTTTATCAAAATTATTATACCGCCCGGGCAGCCAGGTTGGGTTTATAGACGAGTTATACTCATAGCCGGCTTTTGCTATTTCAGCCTCATCAACAGGCATCATCCGTGCCATGCGGAAGCCTGTTACTTCAGTTCCGGAAATATCCTCCAAGACCAGCTTCGACTGCCTTAAATGTTCGGCCTTAAAATCTGAATGATAATACCCGTGCGATGCTATCTCATGTCCTTCGGTCACCATCTGTTTGATGACATCCGGCCTATTGATGGCATAATTGGCAGTGCAAAAAAAAGTAACCTTTATATTTTTCTGCCCCAGTAATTTGAGTATAGCATTGGTACCCCTTGTTGAAATTTCAAGCTGCTCATCAAATGGTATTGATTTACCGTACTCAAACGGCATATCAAACTCTTCAACATCAAACCCTAATAAAATCATTATTTACAATAACAACGTTTGACGACCGGATGATATAATGCGGGCGATGTTTAGACTGCATAAATATTTTGCCAACATACACTCCAATAACACTCATTACAAGTAACTGAAGGCCGCCAAAAAAGGCTATGGTAGCAATAATTGATGCCCATCCCGAAACTGCGTAACCTAAAAAGTAGCTTACTAATACATAAGGGATATACAAAATAGCCAGTGATGAAACCAGTAACCCAATTAACGATACAATATAAAGCGGCCTTGCACTGAAGGCTACGATACTGCCTACAGCAAGTTTAACCAGCTTTGCAAACGAGTAGCTTGCCTCGCCGGTATGCCGTTTTGATGGCACATAAGGAATGCCAACCTGTTTATAACCCGCCCACTTAATTATCCCTCGGAAAAAGATCTCGTACTCATCAATGAGCTTAAGCTGCTTCACAACCTTTTCGTCAATCAGCCTGAAATCGGCGGTACCATTTTCCATCTTGATATCCGAAAGCATGTTAAGGCCTTTGTAAAACAATTTTGAGGTAACTTTCTGATAACCCTTGCCATGAGGGTTTTCGCCTTCGCGATAGGTGTAAACAATATCATAGCCATTTTCCCAAAGATTTAACATCTTCAGGATCAGCTGTGGCGGGTGCTGCAAATCAGCATCCATTGTTATCACGGCATCGCCCTGCGCCATTGCAATACCGGCCTTAAGAGCATAATCTTTACCAAAGTTGCGCGAAAGTTCTACATAAAATACATTGGAATGCAACTCGGCATTGATCTTTAACTCATTCAGGGTATTATCGCGGCTTCCGTCGTCAACAAAGATCAGCTCATAGGCATATCTCGTGGGCGAAAGTGTTTCACGAAGTTGCTCAATTAAATAACTAATGTTTTTTTCTTCGTTATGAGAGGGTATAACAATAGAGATCTTCTTATCGGCAAGGTAAGTCATAGTTATACTATGGATTTTTAATTGTAATAGGTGGTATAGTAATTAAAGCTTATATTTGAATACCTTTTAGGCACCGCTTTTTTACTTAAATAACCTTACGCTAATTTGTTACAAAATGTAACTGCCGTAATCAGATTTAAATAAAGGTGTCAAATTCCTCAAATGTAACTTTTATATTACAAACATAAAAATTATTTATTAATCTGCAAGTTTTCCGGGGTTTACATCAAAAATTAGCCCCTGCAGAATTGTTTTCATATCAGTAATCCTCTAAACTGCGGCCGTATTCAATACACTTTTCTTTTCGCCCGCAAAATCCCTGGTGAGCGTTTCGTAAATTATTTTAAGCCAGATCAAAAAGCAGGGTATCGATTTTAGTTTATAAGGAACAATATATTGGGTACGGATAAAGGAGGGAAAAAGATCTGAAGGCGAAAGACTTGTTATCAACAGCGCCAAAACCAACAGGAAAATCTCGAAGCCGGTTACTGGTCGGTTTAAATTCATAAACCAAACGGCTACCCCGACAAAAGCAATGATATAAGTTGATGATTCGGCCGAACTGCTGAATATCACCGCAAAGATCAGCACCGACGATAGGATGAGCCGCTGATATTCCAAAATTTTATAAGCGCCTATGCGCAGGTATGAAAGTGTGAACAGCACTAGCGCCGGTCCTATTACATACATATTTTTGAGGTCCTCATAATGAGATATCCTTCGGATAAAACCGGTAACGCAAATCTCCTGCATTAACGAATGTTGATTACCTGAATTTTTGATCATAAGGTCGGTATACCAGTCGTGATAAGTTTGGATGATAAACGAAGGTGACGAAATAGCCATCGGCAACACAAACAACACTACCGACCAAAATATAAAGCTGAGCACAAACCTTGGTTTGTTGGTTGAAAAGAAAAAGAAAGCCAGTCCAACTATACCGTACAGCTTGATGAACGCACCAAGGGCAATCATTAATGCAGCCCAAAAATCCTGTTCGCGTTTGATAAAATTAAACCCCAATATGATCAGCGCCGCTATCATGGGGTTGCTCTGCACATTGGCCGATGCCGTCATCAGCTCATGGGCGCACAACAAAAGCACAATAACATACTGATCTTTTTTTAGCGGCAATAATTGAATAGCCTTAAACAGGATAAACGCATTAAACATCACCCATAAAATAACCCCGATACTATCTGGCAGGATAGAAAATGGCGCCATGATTATTGAAAATACCGGTCCATAGTGGTTCAGGTCATAATAATGCTCGGGCTGGTAAGCGTACAGGTTATGCTGATGAATGGTATTTAAAAAGTTATATTTAAATATGGTGTAATTGTTAAAGCCCTGGTGGGCTAAAACACCTTTAATTACCAAAAATAAACTTAGGCCAAACCATAAAGAATATACAAAAGGTTTGTTGGTGATAAGCTTAGCAAGTTTTTGCACGGATTAGGGGTCTTTAAATTTATGCGAAGATATAAATATGTCACACAATTATTACAAATCCCTAAATTAACTTACCTGTGCTATCTTTGATCAAACCCAATCATTACCATGAAACCAAACCCCTCCCCCATCAACCATAACCCCGATCGCCGTAAATTTATTGGTCAGTTAGGTGCCTTAGCCGGTACTGCAGCATTGTTGTCGGCTCCATTTGCTGCCGATGCCATCATCTTTACTAACCCTGACGAACAAGTTACTGTAGGGCAAATCATCGATCTGTTTATGAAACAAGTGCCGGGCGCTCCCTTCCCTAATACGGTTGATACCCTAAAATCGGGCAACCGCGATATTGTTGTTACCGGCATAGTTACCACCATGTTTGCAACCATTGGCATTATTGAAAAAGCAATCAGCTTAGGGGCTAATTTTATCATAGCACACGAACCAACTTTTTATAACCATGCCGATGAAACCACCTGGCTGGCCAACGATGACGTATTTCAGTATAAAAAACAATTGCTCGACAAGTACAACATTGCGGTTTGGCGCAACCATGATACCATACATAGCCTTAAACCCGATGGCGTTGGCATTGGTTTGTTAAAGCAGCTTGATTGGATAAGCTATTACAAACCCGAAACAGGGAACCTGTTAAACATTCCGTCTACCTCCTTAAGTTCGCTTATCGAAACATTTAAAAAGAAGCTAAAAATTGAGAAGGTACGCTACATTGGCAATCCATCACAAAGCTGCCAAAAGGTGCTGCTGTTACCCGGGGCGGCCGGTGGTAAAAGACAGATCACCGAAATGAGCACCAAAAAACCAGATGTACTGATTTGCGGTGAAATTTCAGAATGGGAAACTGCCGAATATGTGAGGGATGCCCAAGCCAAAGGCGATAAACTTTCATTAATTGTATTAGGGCATATTGCCAGCGAAGAACCGGGTTCGGAGTTTATGATAGGATGGCTGAAGCAAAACGTACCCGGCATTAAAGCCACACACATTCACCCGGGTAATTCACTTGCGTTTATGTAACCCGTTTGTAATACAAAATACACGTTTTAGCATTAATTAAAGCCAATATTTTGCTTAATAATGTAACATTGCGTACAATTGTAAATTACTCTGTTTTTAAATTGTAGGGCGCACTGCTTATCTGTAAACTTTACATTTAAAAAAAGGTATAGTTGACCTGATTAATTATTGATAACAATGGTATAAAAGCACCATTTAAAGTTTAATTTATACAAAAAAGTAGCTATAATTTAAGTAAAAATCGCAATTTTCAATTTTTAAAATACTAAGTGTTTTTTTTACAATAAGTAAATCCTACTTTTAACCGATTTTTAAAAAAACAAAAATTTATGATCATAATTGCTGACGGTGGCTCAACCAAAACAAATTGGTGCCTGGTTACCGAAGAGGGAAAAAAAGTTTACTTCAATACCGAGGGTTATAACCCCTACTTTTCAAGTACAGAGTATATTATACAGTCACTGAACGAAAGCCTGCCAACCGATCTTGAAAAAAACCTGATCACAGAGGTAAATTACTATGGTGCCGGCTGTTCAACCCCCGAAATGCGCAAAATTGTTGAGGAAGCTATGAAAGTAGTTTTCGTTGGCGCAAAGGTTAATATTGGTCATGACCTGCTTGCTGCTGCCCGTGCCCTGCTTGGCAACAGCGAAGGTTTTGCCGCTATATTAGGTACCGGAACCAATACCTGCATTTATGATGGTAAAGAAGTTGTACACAATATTGATTCGGGCGCCTATATTCTTGGTGACGAAGGCAGCGGTTGCTACATCGGCAAAAAGCTGTTAACAGATTACCTGCGCGGTTATATGCCTGAGCCTGTACGTGCCCTTTTCTGGGAAACTTACAAACTTACTCCTGATGATATCAATGAGCAGGTTTATACCCAGCCGCGTGCTAACCGTTTTTGTGCAAGCTTCAGCAAATTTGTTTACGATAACAACGTACACATCGAATATTCACGCAACCTGGTACGTACCTCGTTCGAAGATTTCTTTCGCAACCTGGTAACCCACTACCCTGATTACCAAAAATACACTTTCAACTGCATCGGTTCGGTAGGTTATAACTTCCGTAACGTGCTGGAAGAAGTGGTTACTGAAAACGGTATGGTTGTTGGCAACATCATCCGCTCGCCTATAGATAACCTGGTGAAATACCATTTGGAATTAGCACCTTCTTCTTTATAGTTAGAAGCAAGACATCAAGAATCAAGACCTAAGACGTCAAGATTTTAAGCTAAAAAGGACTGGAACATTTTCCGGTCCTTTTGCTTTTTACGTGTTCTTCAACAAATGAATGGGATGATTCTGCCGTCTGTATACCTGTGTCACTACACTTTCTACAGATAGTGGATACCTGCCCCCTCCACCCGTCATTGCTTCGCGCCTCGCAATGACGGGGTGAAACGATCACTAAAAACAAAAGGGCTGGAAAATCTCCCAACCCTTCTGTCTTATAATTCTATTTCTTTCTTGGCTCTTGATTCTTGACTTCCTGACTCTGTCCTGACTTCCTGACTCTCTAAAAGCTATACCAAATTCATCTCTCCCTGAAAAATCTTGCCGTACTTACGTTTATCAAACTTGTACAGTTTAGCGGCGCGGTATGATACCCCCTTCTGCTTTTCATCAAGCTCCTTCAAAAAGCCATAGCTAAGCATCTTTTTGCGAAAATTGCGTTTATCAAGCTTCTTATCCAAAACAGCCTCATAAAGCGACTGCAATTGGGTAAGCGTAAATTTTTCGGGCAATAGCTCAAACGCTATCGGCTGGTAGTGTAGCCGGCGCTTTATCTTATTGAACCCTGTTTTAAAGATCTCACTATGGTCAAACGCCAGTTTAGGCAATTCGCTTACCGGATGCCAGAATGCTTTTTTGGCATATTGGGTAACCGGTCGTAATTCCTTTTGCCCGTTTATGCGGATCAATGCATAGTAAGCAACCGTAATTACACGGCCCTGGGGGTGGCGGTTCACTTCGCCAAAAGTATGAAACTGCTGCATGTGCAAATCACGTAAACCTGTAAGCTCATACAGGATCCGCTCAGCCGCATCATCAATACTCTCGTCTTGCTCAACAATATAGCCGGGCAGTGCAAGCCAGTCTTTATATGGCTCCTCGTTTCGCTCAATAAGCAAAATTTTAAGCTCGCCGGCTTCAAAGCCGAATATCACGCAGTCAATCGAGAATACGGAATCAAACTTGGGTAACATTAGTTCCAAACTATTAGTGAGATTTAGTTAATAAGTTTAAAGATATAGCCTTAATTCCTAATCCAAAAAAAAATAAATAAAATTTAATGGTGTAATTTACACACAGTATCTTCGTAGCGTAAAATTAAGGAGCGAAAGATGCGTAAAATTTCAAAAATAGGGGTTTTAACTTCAGGCGGTGACGCCCCCGGAATGAACCCTTGTATACGTGCCGTTGTGAGGACCGCACTGTATAACGGGCTGGAAGTTGTAGGTATAAGGCAGGGTTATAAAGGCCTTATCGAAAACGACATGTATGAAATGGATAAACGCTCGGTAAGTAACATCCTTAATTTGGGCGGCACCATTTTAAAAACCGCGCGTTGCCTGCCTTTCAAAACTGACGAGGGCATGGAGATAGCATACCAAAACGCCAAAGCCCGTGGTATCGATGCCCTTGTGGTTATTGGCGGTGATGGTACTTTTACCGGTGCCCTGCGTTTTTCACGTAAGTATCCCGACATTGCAGTAATGGGCGTACCGGGTACAATTGATAATGACCTTTGCGGTTCAACCTATACCCTTGGTTTTGATACCGCTACCAATACGGTTATCCAGGCTATCGACAAAATCCGCGATACTGCCGATGCGCATGACCGCCTTTTCTTTATAGAGGTTATGGGCCGCGACTCGGGCGCTATTGCCTTGCGTGCAGGTATATCATGCGGTGCCGAAGCTATTTTACTTCCTGAACGCGCTACTGCTATTGATGATTTGATCGTAAACCTTAAAGAGGGCCACATGAACAAAAAATCATCAAGCATTGTAATTGTTGCCGAAGGTGATAAAAACGGCGGTGTTTATGACGTGGCAAAGGCTGTACAACAAGAAGTTAAAAATTACGACATAAAAGTTACTATCTTAGGCCACTTGCAACGGGGCGGTGCGCCGTCAAGCTTTGACCGTATTTTGGGCAGCAGGCTTGGCTTTGCAGCAGTTAACGCTTTGGTTGCCGGCGAATCACAAAAAATGGTAGGTTTGCAGGCCAATCAGATCATGATGACAGACCTGGAAGCAGCACTTAACCAGCACGAGTTTAAGCTTGAAGAAGACCTTTTACAAATGATGGATATATTATCGATATAGATTATTAATGATTGCAGTTGTTTATAGCGGATCGTACTTTGCACATTGGAGGCTTACTGATAAGGGAAGAACTGTTGCTTCCTTTAAAACCAATGGCATAAATCCCTATTTTAACGACGAGAAGCACATCCTTCAACTGCTCAATAAAAACATCAATCTTATACACCACGCCGAAGTGATCAGACGCATCTACTTTTTTGGTGCGGGCGCCTCGTCAGATGAGCGGAAGAAGATAGTACATAGTGCTTTTTCAACCTTTTTCAAGTTTGGAAAAGTTTCTGTTGAGCATGATATTGCCGGGGCGGCTATAGCCTGCTGTAAAAACGAACCCGGCATTGTGAGCATTTGCGGCAGCGGCAGCAACGCCGCCTGGTATGATGGAAAAAGAGTTTGGCCAAACAATTATGGCTTGGGTTATATCCTGGCCGATGAAGGATCGGGCAACTGGTTAGGCAGGCAGCTCATCAAGGAATTCATGAACGATACCCTGCCTCTATCTATCCGTAAAAAGTTTATACACAAATACGATGCAGACCGTAAAAATCTGCTCGAAAAGGTTTATCGTCAAAAGCAACCTGCTTTATTTTTAAGTTCCTTCACCGATTTTTATCTCGATAATAAAAACGATCATCATCTGCAAAACGTCATAAAAAAAGGATTTAGCAAGCTAATTTCCACATATTTGTTACCTTTATATCAGCAACACCCGGGTACGTCTGTTCACTTTGCAGGCTCTGTTGCTTTTAATTTTCAGGAACACTTGTATGAAGCTGCCGCCGAAGCTGATCTGCAAATCACTAACATAATTAAAGAACCCATAAATAATTTATTAACCTACTATTCAAGTAAAAATTAAAAAATCATGAAAATAGGAATTAACGGTTTCGGCCGTATTGGCCGCCTGGCATTCAGGGCTGCAATTGAAAGACCAGACATTGAAGTTGTTGGTATTAATGACCTTGTTGAGCCGGATTACATGGCTTACATGTTAAAATACGATTCAACCCATGGTCAGTTCAATGGTACTATTGCTGTTGAAGGCGGTCATTTGGTTGTTAACGGTAAAACCATCCGCGTTACTGCCGAAAAAGACCCTGCTAACCTTAAATGGAATGAAGTAGGTGCTGAGGTTGTAATTGAATCAACCGGTTTGTTCTTAACTCAGGAAACTGCTCAAAAACACATCGACGCCGGTGCTAAAAAAGTAGTAATGAGCGCTCCTGCAAAAGATGATACCCCTACATTTGTAATGGGTGTTAACCACAAAGCGTTGAAAGCCGATCAAAACATCGTTTCAAACGCTTCATGTACTACCAACTGTTTAGCTCCTATCGCTAAAGTATTGGACGATAAATTTGGTATCGAAGAAGGTTTGATGACTACTGTACACGCTGTTACTGCAACTCAAAAAACAGTTGACGGCCCATCTGCAAAAGATTGGAGAGGTGGTCGTGGTGCTTACCAAAACATCATCCCTTCATCAACAGGTGCAGCTAAAGCAGTAGGTTTAGTTTTACCTCAGTTAAAAGGTAAATTAACAGGTATGTCATTCCGCGTACCGGTTGCCGACGTATCTGTAGTTGACTTAACTGTACGTTTGAAAAACGGTGCTTCATACGAAACCATCAAAGCTGCTATGAAAGAAGCTTCTGAAGGCGAATTAAAAGGTATCCTTGGTTACACTGAAGATGAAGTTGTATCTGAAGACTTTAAAGGCGATGTGCGTACTTCAATTTTCGACGCTAAAGCCGGTATCGGTCTGAATGATAACTTCGTAAAAGTTGTTTCATGGTACGATAACGAGTGGGGTTACTCAAACAAACTGATTGACCTTGTTCAGGAAATTGGCAAATTATAATCGCTGATTTTTTTAGATCATATAAAACGCCCTTCGGATAACCGGAGGGCGTTTTTTGTTAGAGAGGGCTTACTACGCCGCATGGATATTCAGAAAATTTATTAATTTGTAGCAGGCACCTACGCTTTAATATCTAACAATACATGAAAACTATTGATTGTGCAGATGTTTGAACTTTACTTTACAACCAATTGCCCCATTAACCCGCAGGTAGCAAAATCGTTTACAACTTGCAAGCCTCTGTAATTATTAACTATTAAAGTAGTCAGTAGTTCGTGGCAGTCCTGCTTTGCTGGTATTCAAAACCCTCTCAAAAGGGAGAGGATTTAGGAGAGATCTACCTCTTCGTCACCAACTCCCTATAACCCACCAGCTCATCCCAACGGGCCGCGGGAGGACGATAATAGGTAAGTACCTGGTATTCGTTTTCAGTTTCAAAGTGGCTGCCCTCAAAAGGGATATCATCAGCTTTGCCGGTTTTAGCATCTACCCAAACGTATTCATAATCATACACGCCTTGTTTTAGCAGCATGTTTACGGTGTATCTTCCGTTATCAAGCGGGTGTAGCTTGTTGCTATCATCAAGCCGGTAATTGTTAAACTGCCCTACCACATAAGGTGCTCCGTCTTTAGGGTTTTTATTGGTTGATAACGTGAAGTATACGTGAGCGTAATCGGCATCGGTGGCCGGCGTGGTACCATCATTATTCAGGATGTAAAACTTACCGTCGTTATCGTACTGAAAAATGTAGTTGGACTGGTCGCGCACGGGGTCGCCAAGCAGTACCACTACGTTAACGGAGTCTTTGTAAATTTTGGCTACCCTTTGCGAGTTAAGTTTGAGCGTACGCATATCAAATAGCCTGAACTCGTTACGGCCCGGAAAATCATTAATGCTTACATCATTATAAATTAACTGCGAACCACGAATATAAGTTGGCTGCCCGTTAAGCACCGCCGTTTCGGTACGGGCGTTTTGCATAATAAAAGTACGCAGGGCATAAGCTGGGTTCTGCACAACAAGGCCCGAATAATCAACCGTAAAATTGATTTTTTGATTAGTTTGCCGGGTAGCATTATTGGCCGAAGCTACCAGATCGGCAGCTATCGAAACACGTTTGCCCAGCACGTACAAGCGGCGGGTAAGCACCATTTTGTTTTGATCGCCATCTTCATAAACCTTCAGCACATAGTTGCCCGATATTTTGGGGGCGATGTTATTGTTGGGCAACGAAATTTCGTAATGGGTATATTTTTGCATGGTGCCGGTTGAGTAGCTGTAATTGTACAGCCGGTCGTCGGTAAAGCTTTGCAGGTACTCGGCAGATGAAAGGTTTGACGAGTTCCAATTAGCATCGCAATGCTCAATGGTATAATAGTAATTACGGCTGCCCCCGCGCAGGTCATCGAAAGTTAGCAGCACCTTTTCATCGGTCCCCAAATTAATAACCGGGAAAGAGCCCTGCTTGGCAGTGTTATAAAACTCAACGCTTTTTATAGCCGGAGAGTAAACGTTGTTGTTGTAGGGGGATTGTTGTGCAAAGCTTTGTTGAGCAAATAAGATAAGGAGCGCGATCCTCAAAAAAAATCTCATCAATTTCATTCCTCTTCAATATCTGTTTTATCCTGCAGCCAATTCTGCCTGACATCAAAACTAAACAATGCAATTGATAAAAATAAGAATGGGGCGCCTGTAGCAAATGTAAACTTAGCACCACCATCGTTGGACATATTATGTGTCTGGTAAAATAAACCTGTCCACATAAATATAACACCAATAAGCCGTGTAATTACATGCATTCTGTGTGTACCGAAAAACAACAAAAGTTGTCCGATAAAAAAGAACAACGCTGATGCCGCAAGGGTGTCTTCATTATTATTGGATAGTTGTAATGAAAACTTAAGCCCTTTTGCTATCGGGGCCATGATTTCAATCAACATCATTGGTACCGCGCCGTGACCTGCCCCAACTATAATAAGGCAACTGGATATTATTATAGCAATGACAAGGCTACGGTATTGATTGGTCATTTATTAATTTAGGTTTATAGTCGCTATTACAACGCAATAGCGACTTTCGTGTTCATCAGGGCCCTCTTCGAGAGACCCTGATGGGACGTTAATTGATGGGACGTTAATTCACAATAACAGTTTACTCCACACGCTCATCAAAGCCCTCTCCCTTTCGGGGAGGGTTGGGTGGGGTTTACGATTCCAACTCCAAAATCTGCTCGGCAAGTGCTTCCCATTTATCTTGAATTTGTTTCAGTTCGGCTTGCTTAGCAGCGTAGGCGGCGTTGGTTTGTTTCAGTTTGGCATTATCGCTATATATTTTTTCATCGGCCAGCTGAGTCTCAAACTGCTTTACCTCTTTTTCGAGGTCGGCAATTTGTTGTTCCATTTTAGCCAGTTCCTGATTTAGTTTTTTAAGCTGCTGATGCTTGTTTTCGCCTTGCGGCTGTTTAGCCGGCTCGGGCTTTTTCTCTTCCTTTTTAGGCTGAGGTGCCGGCGCGGCAGCTTTGGGCTCCAGTTTACGTTTGGCATACCATTCATCAAACTCGGCATAAGTACCCGGATAAATCTTGATCTTCTGATCTTCAATAAACCAAATCTTATTGGCTACATTATCAAGGAAATACCTGTCGTGCGATACCACAATGAAAGTACCCTCATACTGGTCAAGCGCCTGGATCAGGATATTAACCGACTGCATATCCAGGTGGTTGGTAGGCTCATCCAGTACCAGGAAGTTAGCATCGGCAGTAAGCGCTTTAGCCAGTGCTACGCGCGATTTTTCACCACCCGAGAGTACTTTGATCTTCTTAAACACATCGTCACCGGTGAACAGGAATGAACCTAAAATGGTACGCAACTCGGTATCAGTATGTTTGGGGGCAAATGATTGCAGCTCCTGTAATATCTGATTTTCGAGGTGTAAAGATTCCAGTTGGTGCTGGGCAAAAAAAGTAGTAGTTACGTTATGACCGGTAGTTACCGTACCTGTATAATCCTTATCGGCCGATGCGATGATACGCAACAGCGTTGATTTACCTTTACCGTTGGCACCGATGAGGGCAATTTTATCACCTTTTTCAATTACAGCTTCGGCATGGTCAAGAATATCGATAGCAGGGTATTTTTTGGTGATATCCTCTAAAGTGATCACGTGCCTGCCCGATTGCTTGCTGAAACGGAAAGCGAAGTTAACGGATGGATTATCGTCATCCACATCGTCAATACGCTCCATCCTATCCAGCATTTTGATGCGGGATTGCGCCATTTTAGCTTTAGAAGCCTTGGCACGGAAACGCTCGATCAAACGCTCTTCCTGTTTAATTTTTGATTGCTGGTTTTTAAACTCACCGCGCTGAATTTCTTCGCGCAGGGCTTTTTCTTCGAGATAGAAAGAGTAGTTGCCCGCGTAAACGGTAAGCTTGCCTTTGCGCGATTCAACCGTACGGTTAATTACCTTATCCAGAAACCACCTATCGTGCGATACGATGATGATAGCACCTGTAAAAGCCTTCAGGTAATCTTCCAGCCATTGGATAGATGGCAAGTCGAGGTGGTTGGTAGGCTCATCCAGCAGCAGGATATCAGGTGCCTGCAACAGGATCTTGGCCAGCATTACACGCATGCGCCATCCACCCGAAAAGGTGCTCAGCTTACGCTTGCAATCGTCATCGCTAAAACCCAAACCGGCTAAAATTTCGTGGGCTTTATATTCGATATTGTAACCGTCAAGCAGTTCAAACTCATGCTGCTTGTCGCTCAGTTTATTTAAAAGATCTTCGCTATAATCCGTTTCCAGCTTTTTAAGCAGGTTCTCTATCTCGTCGTGCAGTTGGTTCTGGCGCTCAAAGGCTTCCATAGCCACGTGTACGATGTTTTTATCAGATGAGTATGAAAGCAGATCCTGGTTAAGGTACCCCATGGTAAGGTCCTTAGCCATTGAAACAGTTCCGGAGGTAGGCTTATAGTCGCCTACAATAATTTTTAAAAGGGTGGTTTTACCAGTACCGTTGGCACCAATTAAACCAATTTTTTCACCGGGTTTAATATGCCAGTTGGCTTCATCATATAAGGCCCGCGCACCAATCTCGAACGTAAGGTTATTTATAGCAATCATTTACGCGCAAAGATACGCTTTTTGTTTTAAGGCGAAAGGTGAAAGGTTCTTTAGGAGGAGGTGAAAGCAGAAAGGTAAAAGGCGAAAGGCTTTTAAAATGCGATAAATAGAAAGGCCAAAGATACACCAAGAAGCATGCAAAACTGCAGCTACCTTTTACCTTTTATTTGCAAAGCCGCAGCTACCTTTTGCCTTTCACCTTTAGCCTTTTACCTTTTATTTGCAAAGCCGCAGCTACCTTTTGCCTTTCACCTTTAGCCTTTTACCTTCTAAAGAGCTCCCACCGCTTTTAACCATGTTTGTGCCATAAGGGCTTCGCCGGCTACACTGGGGTGTACGCCGTCAAGGTTCCAGTAGGTGGCCGGTGCTGTTTGTTCGGCTTGGTCAAATGCCGATTGGTAAGGCACAAATACCGCATCGAACTCTGCAGCAATGTCTTTAGCAGCTTTGCGGAATGAATCAAATGTGGGGTACCATTTATCATCAACGGCCTTCACGTTTTTTTCGGCGAAGGGCTCGCAGATCACCAGTTTAATATCGGGCAGGGCTTGTTTGGTACGGGTAAGCAACGCCCTGTAATCGGCGATATAAGTATCTATTGTACCTTTGTAACCACTGGTAAGGGTATGCCAAAAGTCATTCACGCCTATGTGAATACTTAATATGTTTGGTTTAAGGGCAAGACAATCGGTATCCCAGCGCTCGGCAAGCTGATATACTTTATTACCGCTGATACCTTTATTGTAGATTTTTAAACCTTTATCAGCGTGTTTAAGCAGCAATTGTGAAGCAGTTAACAAAGCATAGCCCGAGCCTAAAGCGCTGGTAGTATTGGGTTCGGTTTTGCTATGGTCACGCCCCCAGTCGGTAATGGAGTCGCCCTGAAAAAGCACTACATCGCCCTGGTTAAAGGTTAGCTTTTTTGCAGGTCTTTCGGCAGCTAAAGCCGATGAAACAATTGAGGGTATGCCCATAGCCGCAAGCGTGCCTACAGCGGTGGTTTTTAAAAAATGTCGACGGTAGTTTTGTTTGGTATCTTTCATTTGAGGATTATAAGGGTATTTGCCGAAAATACTGATTTGCTATAACTATTAAAATTTTGTCGGGTTTTGTGCCAGTATTTGTAAAAGGAATATTACGTGCCTCCACAATTGTAGCAACAGTTCTTATTTATCAGCCACAAAATTTATCGGTTTTTCCGGATCAAAGGTAACATATACCCGTTTCCAGGGCTCATCATCCATCAGTCGCCATTTGTGTGCTGTTCCGGTTATATCCTGGGCTATCAGGATCTCGCCGGGCCTAAGTATGAATTTTTCGCCGGGATAGGTTTCAAATTCAAGCGTACCGGTAAGGGTTATCACATACTGATTGGTTGGGGCATTATGGTAATCATAAAACGCATGCGGTTCCGATTCCTGGAACCTTATTGCCAGAGCTTCGTTAAGCGACCCTAATTCAACCATCCCTTTTTGTATATGCGAATGACCGTCATCACCGGTATATAACCTGTAGGCTTTTATCATGCAGGCTAAACTAATATTTAAGTGCTAATTCAGCTCAATTATTATGTAATTATTATAACGCAGTTGTACCACTTATGTAAAGTGTTCATTTTGATTAGTGTTAAAGATTACCTATTTCCAGTAAACCTTTAAGTATTTATTTCTTTAACCGATAGCTCATAAAAAACGCTATTTTTATTGCAGATAATTACAGCACCGATAAGAGCTTTCTATCAAACCATGAAAAAACTTTTACTTATTTTTTGCTTTATTACAGCAGCACACAGCTTTGCGTTTGCCGATAAAACTGCTATCAACCATTTTGTAATTAAAGAAAACCCCTTTGCGGTTGATGAGGTAGCCGTAGTTGCAACCGATACTGCAGGCGTGATACAGGAAAATGTAAACGGCATTTTCACCTTTGTAATGAACGGTTTTACCGAAGAACTTAAGTTTGACAAAGGCACGGCTTTTTACCGCCACAAGCTTGACCGTTCAACCTTCCTGTACGCCAAACATATGAACGATTCCGGCACACATGCCATACTATACTACATTTACAAGCATGATAGTAAACTAAGTCCATTCCATATCAGCTGGGTACTGTTGATAGCCATTCCCCTGTTACTGGTATTGCTGGCTTATATGTTTAAGCGGTTTATCATTATTGCCGTAGTAATCTTCTGTATCTTCCTGTATTTCAATTACCACAACGGCTTAAGCATTCCAACCTTTTTTGAAAGCATTATTGATGGGTTGAAGAATATGTTTTAGAAGGAAGGTCAAAGGCGAAAGGTCAAAGGCGAAAGGTCAAAGGTTTTTTATGGAGAGGTGAAAGTAAAACGAAAAGTAAAAGTTTTAAAAAAACAGATGCACACGTAAAGCTGCAGCTACCTTTTGCCTTTCACCTTTATCCTTTTACCTAAAAATCTTAAAAAGGTAATCCAATGCCAAAGTTCAACTGCATAAAGTTGTAATCTTCTCCGTTGGCTGCTTTGTAAGCTTGTTTGAATGAACCTTTGCTAAACAGTTCGCCGGCATGGTTAACAAGCACCCATTGGTTAGCTCCGCTAAATTGCGGGTCTTTAAGTTTAAAGGCGGCATCAAGCCGAAAAACGAAGAAGCTTAGGTCGAACCTCAACCCGGTACCAATACCTACAGCCGTTGAGCTTAAAAAGTTGTTCAGTTTAAACTGTCCGTTGGGGTTATCAGGCTCATCATGCAAGCGCCATACATTACCGGCATCAACAAAAACCGCACCTTTAAGTTTTGCACCAAAAAAGTTATTTGCCAACAGGTACCGGTACTCGGCATTGGTTATAAACTTGATCTCGCCAAACTGGTCAAGATATTTCAAACGTGCCCGGTTATTAACATCGGTACCGTAATACGCACCCCGGTTAAATTGCCCTGGTCCTAAGGTTCGCGGCAGCCAGGCCCTGATATCATTGGCTCCGCCTGCATAAAAATTCTTTTCAAAAATAAGCTGATTGCTATTACCGTAAGGGATACCTATACCCGGGTTTATACGGAAAACAAATTGTTTCTCGCCACCAAAGTTTCGATAGATGCGCGTATCAAGCTCAACTTTGGTATACTGCGCAAAAGTATATCCAAAAAGCTTGTGTTGCCCAAGAGTATCTTTAGGAGCATTGGTGAGATTGCTTACCAGGTTAAGAAAATTCCCGCCAATATCTAAACTGCCCCGGAAATAGGTGAAATTTTCATAACCATTAAGCTTTATGGCATTAACCTGGTAAGTGTATTGGCTACCGGATGTAAAAACCGTACGCCCGATTAAATAAACATAGGAGTACCTGTTTTGTGCAAGCAGCGCCGCCCTTGCAGCCGGATCAATTATGCCCCTCGAAAACTCAATGTTGATAGGCGTAATGGTATGTGTTTTATACGGCGTATCAAAAAAGTCGTACGTAATGGAATTGATAAAACTTTCGCGCTTAACCAGGTCCTTTTGGTAAAACAGCGAATAGTTTGATGAAAATGTGGTGTGTGGAACCGCAAATTTACCAAGAAACGGAAATTTGAACGGAAGCAATAGCCGCGGATAGACAAGCTGTGCTCCTACCCTAAACTCCTGGTTTTGGATACTACTGTGATCATTACCCACATTATTGCCATTATCAAAAAGGATACTCCAGTTAACTTTTAACTGCAATATAGCGGCCTGTTTAAATAAATTCCTGTCGGTAAAGGTGTTACCCACGTTATAACCAAAACGACCGCCGCTAAAAAGCACCTCACCCTCTACACGGTCGCTCATCCGTTTAAGCGGCACGATATCTATCCGGGTATTAAGCCTGTTAGAGCTATCCTTCAGTTTTTCGTAGACGGGGTTAGGCACATTTCTGAAAACATTTAACTCGGATAAGCGAGTGGTGGTGCGTGTTTGCTTATCAATATCATAGATCTCGCCTTTTTTCTGAAAAACGTAATCGGTTACCACCCTTGGTTTAAACCTTTTTGAATAGTCAACAAACCTGAATTGTGAATCAACCTGTATCGTATCAACTTTGCCCGGTGTACGCCCCTGGCTGTTTGATATCGTAATTAATGTATTGTTGATGGTATAAACCGGGTGCTGTGTTTTCCCCGCCGGGTTATCAATGATCATTTTTACATCAACCACACTGCTGTTAAAGGTGGAATCATAGGTAAAATTGATATATTGCCTGTAAAAATCGTAGTAACCGTTATGCTTCATGAGCAAATAGAGCTGGTCGCGGTCGTAAGCTAAACTATCGGTGTCAAACCTGCCGCCTGGCTGTATGTGCGAGATCCTGTTACGATTACCGTTATACAATGCTTTAATATTATTATCGGCAATACTATCGGTAAATTTGCGGATGCGGAACATAGGACCTTCATTAGCAGTAAAAATCAGCTCAGCTTTTTGCTTTTTTATCACCACACTGTCGGTGACCTTCGCTTTCAGGTAACCACGGCTCCGGATGTATTTTTCCATCTGTACACGCGAGTACTCGATCAGGTTACTATCAACAACAACGGGGGCCTCGCCTATATTTTTTTTACCTTTATTGCTAAAAGTATAGTACAACTGCAGGTTGAGCCAGTTATTGGGTTGTTGCTCCTTATCCACATAATTTATAGCGGTTTCCGCAAATTGCTCGTCAATACCTTTTATAGTAATTTTGCGCACCAGTGCCTGGTCTTTGCGGATGCCACGGGTAATGCTGCAGCCCGAACCGATAATAACCAGTAAAATACTTAATATTGTAAGGCGGTAAACAGCAGGCTTAGTATATGCTTTCAAAATCACAGATCAGTTTATTAAAATCCTTACAACATAAAAAATTCCGTAAAGAGCATGGTTTGTTTTTGGTTGAGGGTTACAAATCAGTTGTTGAGTTTGTAAACGCTGCATACCAGGTTGATGCTATATACCATACATCCGAAATTGCTCCAAAAATGATGAATTTATCCCGAAAAATAAATTTTCAGGAAATTTCATTGACCGATCTGGAAAAGATCAGCAGTTTGAAAACCCCACAGGATGTAATTGGTTTGATAAAAATACCAAAATGGCCCAGATTAAATTATAACTTACTGAAAAACAAGTTCTCGCTGGTGCTTGATGGGGTGCAGGACCCCGGCAATATGGGCACTATTATCCGCACGGCCGACTGGTTTGGCATTACCGATATTATTTGCTCAGATGATACCGTTGATGTTTATAACCCCAAAGTGGTGCAGGCTACCATGGGCTCATTAGCACGGGTAAATGTGCATTACGGCGACTTAATGACTATCATCCCCGAAATAAAGCTCCCATTATTTGGCGCCATGCTCGATGGCGAAAATATCTACAACACCAATTTCGGCCGTGAAGGTTTACTGGCTATGGGCAACGAGGGTAATGGCTTACGCCCTGAAATACAGCAGTTAATAAATAAAACAGTAACCATACCCCGGATAGGCTATGCCGAATCATTGAATGTAGCTATAGCTACGGCCATATTATGTTCAGAAATAAAAAGAAATTCGTTCAAATAAATTTGTCCGCTAAAAATAATTACTATCTTTGCAGTCCTTAAAAAAGGGTCGGATGGCCGAGTGGCTAGGCAGAGGTCTGCAAAACCTTTTACAGCGGTTCGAATCCGCTTCCGACCTCAGGGTTAAAAAAATTTAAAATAAAAGACAATGGGCGTTACTCGTTTAAAAAGAAAAGACAGGAGAAATAAAACTTTTTCACGCTTAGAAGTACAGTTCTTGAAACTGGCTACTAACCTAGAATACGGAAGCCGTTCTGCTGAGTCAAAACACAGCCAGATAGCTAAAAACAATGCAGCTTTAGATATCGCATTAGGCAAATAATTCTCTCCTTCTTCGGAAGAAAAGACTTTAAAGTCCTGCCGGTTTCCGGCGGGACTTTTTTTTGTGTTTGAACCATGATTATTAGGATTTGAAGATGACCTTGATAGCCTTTTGCACCTACAAAATCACCCAAATTGGGAACAACGTGGAAAAAATTCTTTAGAAATTGCTATGATAACTTTTATATGAAAATTGGGAGATTTTTATTGATACTTATTCCTTCAATATATTAACGGCCAACAAATAAAAATGAAAGAATCACAAAAGAAACAATCAAACTTAATCCTAAACTTCCAATGAAAATCAATGTCATCTTTGCATAAAAGATAAGATTTCTATCATCTTCAATAAATTTATTTAGGAAATATCGAACTGAAAACAAAGTGAATATTGCGGATGCAAATAAAGTTAGGATCAATAATATAGCCCCCCCGGCAGTAGAAAATGAACTCATTAGCTTGAATAAATGATTTCTTGAAATTAAAAATTTAACCTAAAAACATCATTTACTGAGTTGCATGAGTTTGAGAGTAGTTATACTGAACATAGGTTTGCAAATTTTGCAGCATTTTTTTACAAGTCGGGTAAAGCTTTTTGCGATAAGCAGCAAATCCCGTATTAAAGCTTTCGACTTTGTTAGTGTCTCGACCACCCCATCCTCATGGGATACTAAAAATATCTTTCAACAAACGCAAAGGCATTAAAGTTCCCGAGAAGATACAGAAACGAGGAACTTGGCGTCGAAATACATATTTCAGGATAATCCTCAAATCCTATAAATCACGGTTCAGGATCTTTTTATTGATCCTTCCAATCAATCCCGGCCCTTCATAAATAAAACCAGTATACAACTGCACCAATGATGCACCGGCATTCAACTTCTCAATGGCGTCTTCGGCGGAGTGAATTCCTCCTACTCCTATAATAGGGAACGAACCGTTAGACTTTTTATGCAGATAAGCAATCACTTCTGTTGAGCGTTTGGTAAGCGGTTTACCGCTCAACCCGCCGGTTTCTTCTTTTAACGGCGATGAAAGGTTTTCCCGGCTGATAGTAGTATTAGTGGCTATTACTCCAGCTATACCTGTTTGCTGTACGATGTCAACAATATCATCCAGTTGGGAATCAGTTAAATCAGGCGCTATTTTTAGCAGAATAGGTCTGCTGATACCATGTTTACTATTGCGTTGCTGTAATGTGTTCAGGATTTCCATCAGAGGCCCCTTTTCCTGCAGGGCGCGCAAGCCCGGGGTATTGGGTGAGCTTACGTTCACTACAAAATAATCAACTACATCAAACAGGCGGTCAAAGCATTTAATGTAGTCGTTAACAGCATCCTCATTAGGGGTAACCTTGTTTTTACCAATGTTGCCGCCAATGATCAGTTGTTTGTTGATATTTTTCTGATCGCGCCTGAAAGCTGCGATTCGTTCGGCAGCTATGTCTACACCAAAATTATTAAACCCCATGCGGTTAATGAGCGCGCTATCTTCCGGCAGGCGAAACATGCGTGGCTTTTCGTTACCAGGTTGCGGCAGCGGTGTAACAGTGCCAATCTCAACAAAACCAAAACCAAGGTTGGCCATTTCGCCCATCATTTCGGCGTTTTTATCAAAACCCGCGGCCAGGCCAACCGGGTTCCTGAACTTCAGACCAAAAACCTCGCGTTCAAGCTTCGGATCTTTTACATCCCACATCGCTTTACTTAACGATGCACCGCCCGGAAAACGATTAAAGCGCTTGAGGTTGCGGGTAACAAAGTAATGCACATTTTCCGGATCGCACTTAAACAGGATGGGTTTTATCAACTGATACATGCCGCGAAGTTAGCACATTTTTGTAATGGTGAATAAAAGTATGGTATAACCGGCATCTGTTTCATCTTTGTGATCCTATGCTGTATTGCCTCCCTGCCTGACAAGAGCGAAGTGCATCTAAATCAATTCAGGTTTCGTCAATCCATTTTTAAACTAACACATTTTGGCGAAGCCATTAAACAGTTTTGAAAAAATAAAATAAAAAACATAGTACTATGTATTGTATAGTACCATGTTTAATATTAACTTTGTTTTAATCGAACTAAAACAATCTGAATATTATTAAAATGGATACTAAACCGCTACTATATACAGGCATCATTATTCCCATTATATTTTGGCTTTCAACCATTATTTGTGGGTTTGTGCATGGTAATTACAATCATTTCAGCAACACTATCAGTGAGCTGGGCGCTATCGGCACAAAATCTGAAACGTTGATGGAAACATTTACGCTGCTTAATACAGTACTCAGTGTGTTTTTTATGGCGGGCCTGTTTATTGCGTGCAGCCAGTTGCAGCTTAATATCCTGCCCGTGTTTGGAGTGATAGGTTTCCCTATCATGTTTGGCTGGGCGACTATATTTCATGCAGGTAACCCACTGCATTCGGCATCCGGGCCGGTGTTTTTGACGCTTTATATCGGTGCGCTGCTATCTGCTATTTTATGGCGGGGAGAGGAGTTTAGGCAGATCAGGAAGCTTTCGCTATTAAGCCTGAGTATTATGCTGCTCATCTTTATCCGCTTCATTCCTTCAGCTATCATTCAAAACAATTATACCGGGCTTATTCAAAGATTGGCCCACCTGGGTTGGTCGGTTTGGTTTGTATCGCTCGGCTCCTGCTTTATAAAACTGCTCAACATCAAAGAGCAGCATCAATTAAAATAATCACATTAAAAAAAAACAACATGAAAAAATTATTAGGTTATGTATTGGTTGTCATAGGTTTGATAGCCTTGTTAGATGCCTGCCACATAGGTGGAAGGCATACAGTAATTTCTGAAAATGGCAATGGCAGAGAAAGACGGATTGAATACTGGGGGCACGTGTATTTTACCGCTGATAGCACGGGCATCAGCAGGATCTCGCCCAATGGGAAGGTAAAATACAAAAACAATGACTTTGAAATAAGTGCCGAAAGCGATTATAACGGGCGTATTACCTATCAGTTTAATGACGGCGAAAAGAAAAAGGAACTTGATAATAACGAGAAGATTTCATTAGCGAGTGCCGTACGGGATATGATGAAGATAGGGCATTACGCTAAATAACTATTTTATAGGGTAAGCGAGCTTACAGTTTAGTCACCCCGTCAGTATCCCTCTCTGCTTTGCAAAGAGGGTAAGAAAAAATACCCTCCTCTTTTTATGCGTATTTAGAGAGGAGGTAACGAGCACAGCGATGCCAGGGTAAGTAACGGCAATTATTTCATCCGCACATATACCTCATTATACCCGTCGGCTATATAAATTTCATTCAGGTAAAGCGTATCGTGCCTGATGAGGTATGAAACAGGGCGCGTATCAAGAGTAGGCCCGGAAATCAATAATATCTCTGCCTTTTCTGTTGGGCTATATTGATAGTTTGGAATAGTGCGAAAATTGCCGCTGATCTGCAGCAGGTCGTTTTGGAACCTTTTGAAACTGCTATCAGCATAAAATTCATTTCGAATATTGTAGCCGCTGCTTTGTGGCGTAACGGTAAAGCCGCCAATACCGCCAACTGATTTTACCCAGCGCCATTTTCCAACTATACTGCTGCTGCCCGGGCCGGGAAGGTTGCCTTTATTGCAGGCGGTTATACTACCTAATAAAATTACGGATGCTGCTAACAGGATAATTTTCATAATTGTGGGTTTATAAGATACCCTACGGTACAGCACATGGCTTTGCTACAATAAGTTGTAAAATAATTTAAAGGGAAATGCCTGTTGTATATTCAGCAAAATTCTTTGTATCATTAAACCATGATTATTGTAATACAGTGTAAAGACAAAGTGGGCCTTGTAGCGGCCATATCTGCAACATTAGCTAAACACCTGCTCAATATAGTTTCCATGCGTGAGCATGTTGATCATAACGAAAATGTTTTTTTTACGCGCCTGGAAGTTGAACAAGGCGACGACGACGGCCTCGAAGATTCATTACGTAAAATACTGCCCGAAGGGGCTTATATTTCAGTAAACCCTGAGCCCGTGAAGAAAGTGGTTGTACTGGCTACCAAAGAGTATCATTGCCTGAGTGATATCCTGGTGCGTAACCACTTTAATACCCTGGGCGCAAGTGTGCAATGCGTTATCGGTAATCACGCCAAGCTGCAAAACATATGCGAGCGATTTGACATTCCTTTTTATCATATCAGTCATGAACAGGTAAGCAAGGCTGAATTTGAACAAAAGGTGATCGGTGCCATTAAACAATATACTCCTGATTACGTGGTATTGGCTAAATTTATGCGGATCCTGTCGCCCTTGTTTGTGGCTGAATTTCCGATGAAGATCATTAATATC
Organism: Mucilaginibacter rubeus; assembly: GCF_014643835.1. Lineage (GTDB taxonomy): Bacteria > Bacteroidota > Bacteroidia > Sphingobacteriales > Sphingobacteriaceae > Mucilaginibacter > Mucilaginibacter rubeus. The sequence goes on from NZ_BMKD01000006.1 coordinate 240,845, forward strand.
CATCACTCATTTTTACCCGCGTTTATAGGTGCCAATCCCTATAAACAGGCGTTTGAACGGGGTGTGAAACTCATAGGGGCAACAGCGCACTACGTATCAAATGAATTGGATGAAGGGCCGATCATTGCCCAGCAAATTGTTCCGGTAAATCACTCATATAGCTGGACAGACATGGTAAAAGCCGGCCAGGAAGTGGAAACTGCCGTATTAGCCAAGGCCCTAAAGCTTGTTTTTGAAGACCGGGTATTTGTTTATAAGAACAAAACGGTGGTGTTTGAGTAAACACACCAGCCAATGTTCGGGATAGTACCGATACTGCCAATGCGAAGCTAAGCTTGTTCCCGCCCTCCTTGCATGTTTCTCTAAATTCTGAATAGAATTACTCCTGGCTTACAAAATTTTGAACCCTCGTAAGTTTTCGCCGGTTAAATACTCTTCAGCGTGTAACTTACTTTTAACTTTATTCAAGTGCCGTTGGCATCTTATCTAAATATTACTATGAAAAAACTACTTTCTTTGTTATTTACGGCTATACTTTCTGTTTCAGCAAGTTATGGCCAGCATCAGCTTACTATTGCCACGTATAATTTACGTAATGATAATGCTACAAATGATGATTCTGTACGAGGTAATGGCTGGAAACAGCGCCTGCCGGTTATAACGCAGCTCATCCGCTTTCATGACTGGGATATTTTTGGCACCCAGGAGGGGTTGGTACACCAACTTAATGGTTTAAAACAGGCCATGCCCCAGTACGCTTATACCGGCATAGGCCGGGATGATGGTAAAACTGCCGGCGAGTTCTCGGCCATTTTTTACAAAAAGGATAAATTTAAACTACTGAAACATGGCGATTTCTGGATGGCACCGATCACCAACAAGCCCAACAAAGGCTGGGATGCCGCACTTCCAAGAATCTGCTCATGGGGATATTTCCAGGAGATAAAAACCGGGTACAAGTTTTACTATTTTAACCTGCATATGGACCATATAGGTGTTGTTGCCCGCCGTGAGAGCGCAAAGCTGGTATTGAAAAAAATGAAAGACTTAGGCGGTAACTCGCCTGCGATTTTATCGGGCGATTTTAATGTTGATCAAACGTCTGACAGCTACGCGGTAATCAATAACTCGGGGACGTTGAAGGATAGCTATGAGCTATCGCCCATAAAATATGCTACCAATGGTACTTTTAATGACTTCGATGCTAATGGTAAGACCAGCGGCCGTATCGATCATATTTTTGTAACCAAAGATTTTACGGTAAAGAGATACGGGATCTTAACGGATACCTACAGGGCAAAGGCTAAAGGATCGGATAAATATGAGGCTAAGGAGCCCAGCGACCATTTCCCGGTAATGATAATGGTGGATCATAAATGACCCACCATACCAGAGATTTAGTTGATTGATTAAACTAAAGATTTTTATAAAGATTACTTCACTATAAGTGTAGCAATTGAGTGCGGCAGGGCAGTAGTGCCTGCCGCTTTTCCTTTTATCCAAAGGCTGTAATCTATTTTTTCGTCGGTTTTGTTCATTACCACCACTGCAATTGAGCCATCGGAGTTTTGGTAAGCGGTTGTTAACAGCTTATCCCTGCTGGCTACCGCGCTAATGCGTTTTGCACCGGGGTGAATATATTTAGAGAAATGGCCTATGTAATAGTATGAACTGGTGTAGATGAGGTTTCCGTTGCGCAGGTCGGCATGTACCGGGGCAAAGCAAAAGTTGCCTACGTGATTTGGCCCGCCGTTTTCGTCAAGCAATACGTTCCAGTCGGTCCAGGCAACGGTACCGGCATTAAAGTCATTGATCATTGAAAGGCCGTAACGTTCGCCAAGCGACCAGTCACTGATCTTGTTGAAATCAAATTTTTCGATACAACCTTCGGTAAATACCAGGTTCTTGCCTGGGAATGCTTCATGGGTACGGCGGGTAGCTTCAAAATTTTGGCCTGCCCCGGTCCAGGTTTCATACCAATGGAAACCGATGCCCCAGATATATTTGGCCGCTGCCGGATCTTCCAGGATAGTACTGGCGCGTTGGTAAAGCAAATCGCGGTTGTGGTCCCAAACTATCAGTTTTTTGCTTGCCAGGCCTTGTTTTTGCAAGGTTGGGCCTAAAAAGTTCTTTACAAAATCACGCTCCTCTTCGGCAGTATACATGCATGATTCCCATGTTTGCTTAGCCATCGGTTCGTTTTGTACCGAAAGGCCCCATATAGGGACACCTTCTTTTTCATAAGCTTTAATAAACTTAACGTAAAAGTTGGCCCAGCTTTGATCAAATTCCTTTTTGAGCTTACCTCCATGCAGTACATCGTTATTATCTTTCATAAAAGCGGGAGGGCTCCAGGGTGATACAAACATGGTCAGTTTACCTCCCGCAGCCGCTGCGGCCGCTTTAATAAAAGGAATCCGGTAGGTTTTATCATGACTGATATCAAAGGTTTTTAAGTCCTTATCACCATCTTTTACATAGCTGTAACTATCGCTCGAAAAATCACAGCTTTGAATATTGGTGCGGCCAAAAGAGTAACCAATGCCTTTGGCTTTATTATAGTAAGCAGTTAAAAATTCTTTCTGTTTATCTTTTGGCAGTTTAGCATAAGTTTCGGCTGCCGCATCTGTAAGCGCACCACCAATTCCTATCATCGTTTGGAATGTTTTGGACGGATCAATAAAAACCGCCACCTCTGTTTCTGCGGGTTGAGGCTTATCTGCAAACTTCAGGGTTTCGGTTTCTTTAAATTTATATCCGGCCTTTTGCTCAGAGACAATCACCTTGACCGATTTACCCATTACCGAATAAGGCGCTTTACCCTGGGCGCTGACAAAGCCAATCTTTAATAATCCGCCCGCGATGAAACAGGCAATTAAATACTTTTTTTGCATGAGTTTAATTAATAGGCTTACCGGCTTGGTTACAAGCCTGGACTGTGGCTAACCGGAGTTGTCAAATTTATTAAACTTAATTAAAAAAAAGCAAAAATCACGATATAAATTATCACCTCAAACGGTCGTGCCGGGTAAATTGATACGCCTTAATACCAAATTTTATCTTAGTTTAATCAATTGATAATAAACACATTAAACGATAACTCACATAGAAATTGCTTACAAATTTGATGCGCTAAAATGCATTTTAAATTATAGTGTATTTTTTACACCGGCTATTGCTTTTGAGCCTTAATTTCTTCCTCAATGCGCAGGCTTTCTTTATGGATAGCATTCATAAGTTCTGTAATGAATGTGGCGGAGAGCCCCTCCTGTTTCCCGGCTTCGACAGTTTTTTCCAGTACCTGTTTAAAACGGTCGGACTGAAGGGCAGGAATATTGTTTTTTGCTTTATAGATGCCGATCTCTTTTACTACCCTCTCGCGTTCGCCCAATAAGGCTATAAGTTTTTTATCGAGGGAATCAATTTTGATCCGGTTATTTTGCAGTGGATTGCTGGCAGAAGTTTGGGTCATAGGTGTTGATTGGGCGTTAACTAAACTGTACCGGATCATACACACTAAAAATAATACAAAAGCGCGGTTAAATGATTTCATATCAGATGATTTTTTGAGGCAAATTTATAGAAATAACCTTGCTGTTAATGGATTGTTTCGGGATTGATGCAGAGTTACTCACTCCTGACATCATTACACTCGCTACCCTTTTTATTTGATGTTCCATCATTTCTTTTCATTTTTTTAATAAGCTAATTTATCAGTGATAATAAAAAGGACCGAAGAGCACAGGCAGGTCAGCCGTGATGTGTGATGTTAATACTCGTTCAAAGAATTTACATGTACCTACATATATACAAATTAATTTTCCTAAATTTGAATAAAACATTTTACCGGTAAACCTAATTTTTGATATGGATTTTTTAAAAGCGATATACGAGCATATTACTGGATTTTTCGGCCTCGGCGGATTGTATACCATCATCAAATCGGGCGATTATGGCAAACTACTTACCTATGATGGTATTACGGCTTTGTTAGGCCCAATGCTACCTGTATTGCTGGTGTTTGAGATCATCAGGGGGGCGTTCTATAAAAAATTCAAGGTGATCAACTACAAGATTTCTTTTTGGACATATGTGCTAAATGCTTTTATAGGCAGCGTACTTTCCATTGCCATGGTAGGGTTTTGTATCGGCTTCTTTTCGAGGTTTGCCATTTTTAAAACAACGTTTACCTGGTACTGGTTTATTTACGGCTATATAGTATGGGAGTTTGCTCATTTTTGGTATCACTACCTTGCTCATAAAGTGAGAATCCTATGGTGCCTCCACTCAACCCATCATGCACCCGAAAGCATGAACCTTTCGGTTACTTTCGCCCATTTTTTCCTTGAAGCGCCTTATGCAGATCTCATCCGCACCAGCATTTGTATTTTATTGGGTGTAAATCCGCCAATGCTGTTTGTGATCATGTTTGTGGATGGCTTTTGGGGATCAATGATCCATATCGGTGAAAACCTCATTGAAGATGGACGACTTGGCTTCCTGAACAGAATCTTACTTACGCCATCGCATCACAGGGTACATCATGCGCGTAATCCATTATATATGGATACCAATTTCTGTAACCTGTTACCGATATGGGATAAAGTTTTCGGCACCTTCCAAAATGAAGACCGCAAGATCCCTATTGAATATGGCATCAGTCGCCCCATGATTAAAAACAGCTTTTTGGATGCTTATTTTGGCGAGATCATAGCGCTGGCCAAAGATGTACGCAAGGCCCCTGGCATTAAAAACAAGTTTCTGTACATTGTAATGCCCCCTGGCTGGAGCCATATAGGCGATCATAAAATGACAACAGTGGTTAAAAAGGCCTATTTTGAATCGCTTGGGGAGAAGGAAAATAACCAGGAAAAAAAAGCTGTGAAGCAGGGCGAAAAAGAAGAAATGGTTTAAAAGTACTTTTAAAACCATGTCATTGCGAAGAAACGTGGCAACTAAACGAATGCACAGCCGTCATTCCTCCTACCTATGACAACTTAAAAAAGGGGGTGTCATACTGAGCCTGTCGAAGTATGGCGGGCAGGCCTCTGCGCACGAGTCTTCGACAGGCTCAGACTGACAGGCCCTCTTTGTCATCTAACCTTCAGAGGCCTCCGGGTTTAAACACTCACAATGACATGTCTTTTATTTTAAATACTTCATCTTTAATTCTCCAGCACTGCCCTGCGGCAGTACTTACTCCTGTAGTCCTGCGGGGTTAAGCCTGTTATCCGTTTAAAGATCTTTCTGAATGTCTTTAAATCATTATACCCAACCTTATACATCAGCTCACTGATATTGAAATTGGTTTTCTCCAATCCTTTTTTTACCGATTCGATCTTTACCTTTTGCAGGTATTCCATTGGTGTATTCTGCGTGGCGCTTTTAAACCGGCGAATGAAATTACGCTTGCTCATATTGGTTTGTCCGGCAATCTCCTCTACTGAAATAGGCAGATGATAATTATTTTCGATAAACAACTGCGAGCGCATAATTTCCTGATCTTCATGCTGATGCTGCCCTTCAAACACTTTAAAGTGCGCCTGGCTGGTACGGTCAATATCCAGCGAAAACATTTTGCTGGCCCAAATGCCGGTATCCCTGCCGCAATATTTTTCAATCAGGTACAGGATCAGGTTCATGCTTGAAAAAGCACCGCCACTGGTATAAGTCCCGTCTTTATCGGTGGTTACCATATCGGGTAAAATATTCACATCCGGATAGCGGCGTTTCATATCATCAACAGCAACCCAATGTGTAGTACAGGGTTTGCCGTTAAGCACACCCGCTTCGGCCAAAAAATAACTGCCGAAACACAGGCTGGCCACTTCCGCGCCCTTATTGTACATGTTCCTTATAAAATCAATCAGGTTTTTGTTTTTACGCATCACCAAATCAGGCGGACCATAAAACGCCGGGGCTATTACCAGGTCGACATCTTTGATCTCATCAATGGTTTTAAAACCGGTAAACTGGGCAGGGAAATAAAGCAGGTTATTATTTATTTTTTCACCTACAAGCATTACGCTAAAGGCCTCGGTTTTGCCGCTTTCTACCAAAAAACGGTTAGTATGTCTCACCATATCCAATACGCCCGATATGGTTGAAAGATTAATGTCTTCGTGAATAAGCAGCGCTATTTCTTTCATTTGTTATAATTCAGGTTATTACAAATATATAAAAGCACCCGGCACAAAAACATGCGATAAGCCTTAAAAAACGCAGATCATTGATAAAAAGCTATCACTTAACCAATTTAAAATTAAGCGTTTAAACATCAACTCAAGATTTCGGCTATCTCTTCAAAGCCCTTTTCGCGGGCGAGGTCGGCGGGGAGTTTGCCACCTTCCATGCGTATAAAAAGCTCGGCACCGTTTTCCAGCAACAGGATAATGAGTTCCAGGTTACCATTTTGCGCGGCCGAATGCAGCGGCGTAGCACCGGCCTGCTGTATCACATTTACCTTCGCACCGTTTTCAATGAGCATACGGGCAATCTCAGTATAATTACCTGCCGCCGCCGAATGAATTGGGAACACGTTGAAACCATTATTTGATTGCAGGTTAACATTTGCGCCTTTGAGCACCAGGTAGCGCGCAACATCAAACTGTCCAAAATAACAGGCAAGCCCTAAAGCAGTAAAGCCATCTTCGGCGTAATCATCAAGAGTATTTGGGTTAGTAGTAACCAGGTGGGCAACCGTATCAAATTTGCCGGCCGCAGCCGCTTCAAATAAACTGATATCGCTTACATAGTTTAACAGTAAATTGGTAACCTCCGGCTTTTTATAATAGCATGAAAGCATCAGCGGCGATACGTTAAGGCTTGTTTTCTTTAAAGCCAGCGCAGGGTCGCAGCCAAGCAGGGTATTGATACTATCTAAATCGGCGGATGCGATATATTCTTCCAGTCTTTCTATGCTCATTACTTAATTAAGTAAAGCGTTTACTATTAACGGCGTTGTTATATTCACTTTGTTAAATTTACGTTTATGTTACGGGTAAATGTTGTTTTTCAATTATACTAAAAAATTAAAAATGTTGACAATAAGTTATATAATCTGTTAACTTTATATTCATTCGGCCTGTAATTTTTTGCGGGTTAACGAATCTTATATAAAATATTTACCGGGTGTAACTGCAAAGTTCACATAGGTGAAATTTTACGTAAGTTTGCACATAAACGATTGTTACATCAGGATGCCGGCAAAAGGAAACCAGTTTAGATCAAATAATTTCAAGGGAGAAAATCAGCCTCGCCAAGGCGGCAAGGCCGAAAAGGAACGAGTGGCAGGCAGGAAATTACCTAAACTGCCCAGTTTTGACTTTGACTATGAAAACGGCAAGGCTGTTAAAATAGCGGGTTTGTTTTCACTGCTATTATCCATTTTTTTCCTCATCGCTTTTACATCATACCTGTTTACCTGGCAGGAAGACCAGAGCTATATTTCTAAAACAAACGGTGGCTGGCATAACCTGTCGACGGGCACTACGGTTCATGAAATTGCCGACCTGAGCGACCCGACCATCAGGGCGCAAAACTGGCTGGGCAAGTTTGGCGCGTTATTATCCAATCAGTTTATTTATGAATGGTTTGGCGTAGCTTCATTCCTGTTTATTTTTGTATTTTTTGTTGTAGGGTACCGACTGCTGTTTAAAGCGAGGCTATTTTCTATCCGTAAAACACTTGCATATTCGTTATTCAGCATTGTCTTTATTTCTGTGGCGATAGCTTATTTTCATTCATTTGTGATTGATTATCCCCATTACCTTGAAGGCGGTTTCGGTTTTTGGACTAACCGCTTACTTGCGGCTCAGATAGGTGAAGCGGGTACCGGCGGATTGCTGGTGTTTTTGGCGCTTACCGTATTGGTAATAGCCTATAATATCGACTTTAAAATACCCCAGCGTAAAAACCGCCCGGTTGCAGCTATGAGTGTTGATGAGATAGCACCTGAACCTGTTGAACTGATTGATGATGAGCCGTCAATGCCGCTTGAATGGCCCCGGGGCAATAACAACATCCGCGAAACCCATGTAAGCAGCATCATGCCCGAGCCCATGGTACAGGAACCGCTTATACCTCCATCACCGCTTAGGCACCCTCCTATGGAGCAAATGCCCGGATATCATGAACCTGTGGTGTTGCGTCCTGAAAATACAATTAAACACGAACCCGAAGAGGAAGAAGAAATCCCGCTCACCATTGATACCAACAGGCCTCTGCCCGAATTAAGTGTTGAACAGGCTGATGAAGCCAAACAGGATGACCTGCTAAGCAAATTTGGTATATATGACCACAAGCTCGATCTGGCTTCATACAAACTTCCGCACCTGGAGTTATTAGAAAACCACGGCTCAAACAAGATTTCGGTTAATGCCGAAGAGCTGGAAGCCAATAAGAACAAAATTGTTGAAACACTGAACCACTATAATATCGAAATTGATAAGATCAAGGCAACCATTGGCCCAACGGTTACCTTATATGAGATCATCCCCGCGCCAGGTGTGAGGATCAGCAAGATCAAGAACCTTGAAGATGATATTGCCTTAAGTTTAGCTGCACTGGGCATCCGTATCATCGCCCCTATGCCTGGCAAGGGGACTATCGGTATTGAAGTGCCTAATCAAAATCCTGAGATGGTTTCGATGCGCTCTATCCTATCGACCGAAAAATACCAGAATACCACGATGGACCTGCCTATCGCTTTAGGTAAAACCATATCTAACGAAGTATTTATTGCCGATTTGGCCAAGATGCCACACTTACTGGTTGCCGGAGCCACCGGCCAGGGTAAATCGGTTGGTATTAACGCCATCCTGGTATCGCTGCTGTATAAAAAACACCCTGCCGAACTCAAATTTGTACTGGTTGACCCTAAAAAGGTGGAGCTTACGCTTTTCCGTAAGATAGAAAGGCACTTTTTGGCTAAACTGCCTGATGATGGCGATGCCATCATCACCGATACCAAAAAGGTGGTAAATACGCTCAATTCGCTTTGTATTGAAATGGACCAGCGTTATGACCTGCTGAAAGACGCGCAGGTACGCAACCTGAAAGAGTACAACTCCAAATTTGTAAACCGTAAGATCAGCGACCCTGAAAAACACCGTTACCTGCCATTTATAGTTTTAGTAATTGACGAGTTTGCCGATTTGATGATGACGGCCGGTAAAGAAGTGGAAATGCCGATTGCCCGTATTGCGCAGCTGGCCCGTGCGGTGGGGATCCATTTGGTTATTGCAACGCAGCGCCCTTCTGTTAACATCATTACCGGTACTATCAAAGCCAACTTCCCGTCAAGGCTGGCCTTCAGGGTACTTTCTAAGATCGATTCGCGCACCATTCTGGATGCCGGCGGCGCTGATCAGTTGATCGGTCGTGGGGATATGCTATTTTCAACAGGTAGCGACCTGATCCGTTTACAGTGTGCATTTGTGGATACGCCGGAGGTTGAAGCTATATCTGATTTTATCGGCAACCAGAAAGGCTATCCATCGGCCATGTACCTGCCCGAATATGTGGGAGAAGGTGAAGCCAGCAGCGGCGCCAAAGAATATGACCCTGACGACCGCGACCCGATGTTTGAAGAAGCTGCACGTTTAATTGTACTGCATCAGCAAGGCTCAACATCGCTTATCCAACGCAAAATGAAACTGGGCTATAACCGCGCCGGCCGCATTATTGACCAGTTGGAAGCAGCCGGAATTGTAGGCCCGTTTGAAGGCAGCAAGGCCCGTGATGTACTCTATCCCGACGAATACAGCCTTGAGCGCTACCTCGAAACACTGCAAAAACCAATTAAAGATTAAACCAAGCAAAATTTAATTACTCTAATCCAATAACTATTAATAACAATAGTTGTTGTTGAATAAAACTGAATGAAAAAGATCATAGCATATACCATTTTAGCAATAAGTACATACAGCACCGCCTTTGCACAAAAAGACAGCCAGGCAAAAGCGATTTTAAACCAGGTAAGCCAAAAATACCGGTCGTACGATGTTATTAAAACCGATTTTACCTTTAGCCTGAATAACCAACAGGCCAATATTAAAGAAACACAAACCGGCACCCTGATATCAAGGGCGAAAACCGGTAAATACCGCGTTACCCTTTACAGCGCAGCCGTGAAACCCGAAGTAGACAAAGAAATTTTGAGCGACGGCAAAAACCAGTGGACATACCTTAAAAAAGATAAAGAGGTACAGGTAAGCGATGCCGACAAAAGCGGCGACGGACTAAATAACCCTGCCCAGATTTTTACGATGTATGAAAAAGGCTTTAAATACCTGTACACCGGCGAACAGAAGATAGCAGGCAAAGTTTATCAAAACATAGAGCTTACACCCGAAGATGATAAAAAAGCCATCTTTAAAGTGAAGCTTACCATCGACAAAGTAAAAAAACAACTCTACAGTGCTTTATTGTTCGATAAAAACGGCAACAGGTATACTTATACCGTACGCACCTTTACCCCTAACGTACCTGCTCCTGACGCAACTTTTGCCTGGGATGCCAAAGGCCACCCGGGCGTTGAGGTTGTTGATTTAAGGTAACCTGTCTCAGATTTGAGACATAAGAATTGAGATATTTTGAAGCGGGGGATTTACCTTCCGCTTTTTTTATTGGTTTTCGCCGCCGCTCGGCTCCAGCCCGGTGGCAACTATTCCGCGGCATCCCGCCGCCGAAGCTAAATAAATCAGACTCGACTTATGGCTGTTTGAAACCGGCGGTTAACCGGGGTTGCTGTTAAGGATTATTTCGCATCACGTTAAACTTACCTTCTCATTCAGAACAACATTTACCAACTCCGGTAGTATGTTGTACATCCACTACAAACTACGTACAAAGGGGGTTAACAGGGTTAACACAATTTCAAAAATCACATTTTATACATCTGATAATCAAATATTTATAAAAACAAGGGGTTACACTAAAGGTCCCTTTACTGGTCGGAGTTTAGCGATAGTGTACCTTCATCCTAAAACAAGTTAAGCTTTCAGTTTAACACACAAAGTATCAAACTATTAATAAATTATTTTGCCTTCGGAAGCAGACTGCTTCCATCATTTCTGGTCGAAGAACTATTTGCCGCGGTTATTATATTACAAACTTAACGCCTTAATCTTCATTAAAACAGCCTCTACCCTTTCCTCCACAGTAGTATCCCCTTCTATAACCAGCAAAGGAGTTGTGAGCTTATTCATCCAATTCTTGTGCGAATGCAGGCTTCGGCTGTTGGTGATAAGCTCATCATAGCCACGTGCCCAGTCAATAAATTCATTATAAAGCTTATTTCGCTCCCTGTCGGTATAGATAATATCTCCGTAACGTTCAAGCTCTCTTTGCTGTAAACGCCGAATCCTGATGGCTGGCGGGATATATAAAAATACAGACAGATCAAATCGCCAGTTATTGTTCCAGTTGATGACGGACCCGCCAAGGATCCAGTTTTCATTACCAGCCATTTCACTGTTAATCATAGCATTTCGTTCTTCGGGCGGTCGCCGGTTAGTAAAAGGCGGATCGGAATGGAACCAGAAATAATGATCGCTGTCAAAATACGGGTAGCTAAGTTTATTGCTTAACGCTTTGCCTAAAGTGGTTACGCCCGAACCCGAAGCGCCGAAGATATTGATGTGCACGAAACAATAGATTTAAGCCACAAACTTACTCATTTCCCACCTTTACCCTACGCTCCATCACCTCTTTCCAGGTGGTTAAAATAAAGCCTTTTTGTTTAAGATAAGCTTTCAGGCGAGGATCGGTCATGGCCAGCAGGTCGCCTTTTCGTTTCTGGCCTTCGTTACAAATGTTTTTAAACTGAGGTGAGGGTTGTGTACAATGCATCAATACCATAGTTAATCCCGGCGAAAAACGGTCGAAGTTTTCGATATAGTGGTCTGTGTACCATTTTTGCAGTTCCTTATCAGTAGCCTTGTCAATATCGGGCATTACCCAGTCATAGCTTGAATTATCAAGATCGTCCAGTACCGGTAAACCTCCCTTCCAGGCTATTTCACCAAGTTCGCGTGCTTTTGCCAGTTCTGCGGGTTCGGCGATGATCATCCCGTCGATATATTTACCATCTTTTTTTAACTGTGCTATCGTAGCATTCTTTGCTTCCTCGCGGTAAAATAGATCCTCGCCTCCGGGCAACATTACCGGTATCTTTTTTTCGATGCCGAGGTTAATATATTTTTCGAGAAAAGCCGGCTTGGCAAATAAAGTACCCATATGCGAGTCGAGATGGGTTGGTATAAAGCCCATGGTTAAGGCACGGTCAAGCTGGGCGCGGATCTCCTTATCAATCTCATCGGCAGTAGCATGGAAATAAACGGCGACTACTCCGGGCCAGAAAGCGCCTTCTTTATCAATCAGCCCCTGAACTGTTGCCTTACCCGCAAGCGGCCCCCATCGGTAATTTTTCCATTCGGAAGTTAAGGTTAAGTGCAGCCCTGCATCAATTCCCGGGTGCTGATCCATATAATGCTTAAAATCTGGTACCCAGGGGCAGGGCATCATCACACTGGTTGAAGTGGCTACACCCTCACCAATGGCTTTCTCCACCCCTTCGTTCGATTCATGCGACATGCCGGCATCATCAACATGCAGGATAATTACACGTGCGTCTTTAGGCCAGCCAAGCTTTTCGGCATAGGTTTTGGTTTGCTGGGCATAAACAGCAATGCTAAAAACAATGCCTGTAACGGTAAGCAGTAAGTTCTTCATCCGGATGGTTTTAGGGTATAACAGGTTAATAAAATTAGAAATTAAATTAGCAAATGTGACATGCAAATGCCAATTTAAGCCCGGCAAATACACCCATTTTTGCTACTTTTGAAATTAATGCTACCCGCGACTAACCATACCCTCGAGAAATTGGAACTGCTGTTAAAAACGGCCGGTTACAAGGTGCGTTATGAAAAGGGTAACTTCAAAACCGGCGCCTGCCTGTTGCTTAACAGTAAAATGATCGTTGTTAACCGTTTCTCTAACCTGGAAAGCAAGATCCTTGCCTTAACTGAATTATTACGTGAACTTGAGGTAGATTACAAATTGCTCGATGATAAACAGATTGCATTTTTGCAGGATATTAAACAAACAAAACTGCAGCTGTGACCATAACATTTTTAGGAACCGGAACGTCACAGGGTGTACCTGTTATTGCTTGTAACTGCGAGGTGTGCCTCTCAACAGATAAGCATGATAATCGCCTGCGCAGTTCTGTTTTAATTGAAGCCGAAGATAAGGTTATCGCTATTGATTCGGGCCCCGATTTCAGGTATCAGATGCTCCGTGCCAAAGTACAGCACCTTGACGCTATTGTTTTTACGCATGAGCATAAAGACCATATTGCCGGCATGGATGATATCCGCGCGTTTAATTACAAACAAAATGCCCCGATTGATATTTATGCCGACGAAAGGGTGCAAAAAGCCCTTGTGCGTGAATTTCCCTATATTTTTGATGGCACTGGTTACCCGGGCATTCCGCAGGTAAACATGCACATTATTGGGCTTGATCTCTTCATGATCGGCAATGTTGAGCTGATCCCTATCGAAGTATTCCATTACAGATTGCCTATAAAAGGCTTCAGGATTAAAGATTTTACTTACTTAACCGATGCCAAAACGATTCCGGACGCCGAGAAGGAAAAAATAAAGGGCACAAAAATATTAGTGATCAATGCACTGCAGAAGGAAACTCATATCTCCCACTTTACGCTTGAAGAAGCCATAGCTTTTGCAAACGATATTGGGGCAGAGACTACTTACTTTACGCATATAAGCCACAGGCTGGGCAAACATGCTGATGTTTCTAAAGAGCTACCTGCCGGTATCGAGCTGGCGTATGACGGTTTAAAACTGGAGATTTAACCCCAACATTAAATCTGCGTTTCTAAATTTCCCGTATCTTGGGGCAAAATTTCTTCTCATCTATGGAATATCTTGTTTATATAAGTACCGCTAAAAAGTTAATGGGCGATGATGAATTATTGAACCTGCTGCAAACAGCACGAATAAAAAATTTCGCCCATAACGTCACCGGTATGCTCCTATACAGTGAAGGTACTTTTATACAGGCGCTTGAGGGCGAAACAGAAGACCTTTACAAAATTTATAACGCAATCCAACTTGATTCACGTCATCGTAACATTGTCCTGATGATAACCGGAATGGTTGAGGAAAGAATTTTCCCAAAATGGTCAATGGCTTTTGCATCAGTAAATGCAGGCTTGCTGAAAAATGTAGAAGGATTTCTTAATCCGGCAAATAAAAATGACATTGCCGATAACAACCATACTGCTGTAATCATGCTCAAAACATTTGCCGAAACCAACGGGCTATCCGTATCTTTTAATTAATTATTTAATCCCCTGCCTGTTTTATGCTGCAGTTCGTCTATCCGTTTTGACGCTTCGGCCTTAGTAAGCGATCCGTCAAACTCTTCACCGGCTTCATCGGATAATGTTTTGAGATAGGAGTGCTGCGCGCCGGTCATGGGTTCATTACCTGTTGACCATTCATCAGGGTCTTTTACCATATTTGAGCCTTTTATTTGATTTTGATTGATGATCTCCTCATCATCCGATTCATCAAAAAAGCCATTGTCGGGTGTATCATTGGGGTTGATAGCCATAACTATTGTTTTATAATTACAACTGTTACCGGGGCGCATTGTTTTTATTTTCAAAGGGATTGAAGGTCACAGCTCTATAAAGCTTACCCTGTCGATAGTGCCTCTGTATTGTTTTAAATGCCCTTTATCGCTCGCATCAACTACACCGCGAATGGTTACTTTACGTTTATTCATACCGATAAACTGACCATCGTTATAGGTAAACAAACCTATATGAGTGCCCGGCAGATAAAGGGGGCAGTCTTGGCTAAAATCAACCCAAATGGCATTATGTAAAGCGTGGTTCGAGAACAGGCTGTCATTAAAAAGCGCGGATTGCTCGTTCCCTTCCTTGTATTTACCGCTCACTTCAACATATTGTTTATCATATTTTTCAATATGACTGGCCAGCTCTGTAAATGAAATCTTTTTATAATCTTTTGAACTATTGCAATCGCTTTGAAAGACTTTTTTTTGTTTGGCACATGCGCCAAGCAAAACCAACAGCGGCAAAATCCGGAGCAAATTTTTGATATGGATAAATACCGCGGTCATTCAAATCAGGATTGATTAAGATAGTGAAAATATCTGTCAATAATCCTGATAACAGATATTTTACAGCGAGGTTACAGATGCTGTGATTAAAACGGGATTTATCTTTGCTAAAACGTTTAGGCATCTTGTTTCTTTGCTTATTGCTGTTATTTTTGTACATCATCATTTAACCTGAATTAACCACCCATGAAATTAAAACTGATAGGCACCTTACTCCTATTGTCGGCCCTTGGCGTACAGGCCCAGCAAAAAGTTATCTCCCTTTACCCCGGCGCAGCTCCCGGTTCCGAAAACTGGACCTGGAACGAGGGCGAAAGCGACAACAACGCCTTTAATACCAAAGTTGTTTACAACGTTACGCACCCTTCCCTGAGTGTTTTCCTGCCCGATTCATCCATCGCTACCGGCACCGCGGTGGTTATTTGCCCGGGTGGCGGCTTCCATACCCTGTCAATCAACAGCGAAGGTTATGACGTAGCAAAATGGCTTAATAAACAGGGCGTGGCCTGCTTCGTATTGAAATACAGGCTGGCTCACAGTTTAACTAACGATCCGGTAAAAGAATTGGTAGCCAAAATGAGTCAAAAGGATTTCCCTAAACAGGTAGCGCCGGTTATTCCGCTGGCTATTGCTGATGCACGAGCGGCCCTAACCTATGTACGTGAACATGCCTCCGAATACCATGTTTCTCCGCAACGAATCGGGATCATGGGCTTTTCGGCAGGCGGCACACTGGCCGGTGCGGCAGCTTTCAATTACACAGCGGCTAACAAACCCGATTTTGACGCGCCTATTTATGCATACGTGCCTCCAGAGCTGATCTCAAAAATCCCTGACGATGCGCCGCCGATGTTTATAGCTGCAGCTACTGATGACCAGCTTGGCCTTGCGCCGCACAGTATTGAGCTTTATAGCAAATGGCTGGCATCAAAACATAGCGCCGAGCTGCATATGTACGCTAAAGGAGGCCACGGTTTTGGCATGCGCAAACAAAGCCTGCCTACCGACAACTGGATAGACCGCTTTAACGAGTGGCTCGATCTGAAAGGTTTTTTAAAACCCATAGACCCTCAAGTAAAATCAGTTAAAGAAAGGGCCGATCAATGGGAAGCCTACCATAAGCAATGGGAAGATGCATTTCATAAAGACTGGGCAAACATGACCCGTTACAAGGCCGATAATGAAAAGGTAAAAGCATCAGCCCCAAACCCCAAAAGTGTAGTTTATATGGGCGATTCCATTACAGATTTCTGGATCAGCAGGGATTCAACCTTCTGGAGCGGTAAACCATATTTTGACCGCGGCATCAGCGGACAAACCACCACCCAAATGCTGGTGCGTTTTCGTGAGGATGTGATAGATCTGAAACCTGGCGCCGTGGTGATCCTGGCAGGAATAAATGACATCGCCCAAAATAACGGTCCGATAGATATTGAAGATATTTTTGGCAATATCCAATCCATGGCATTGCTGGCCAAAGCTGCCAATATTAAAGTGGTGTTATGTTCAGTACTGCCCGCCTATGCCTTTCCATGGCGTCCCGGTATGGAACCTGCGCAAAAAGTGGTGCAGCTTAACGCCATGATTAAAGCTTTTGCCGATGCCAATAAAATGGTTTATGTAGATTACCATAGCGCCATGGCCGACGAGCGCAAGGGTTTGCCGAAAAATTTAGCCGCTGACGGCGTGCACCCCACTGTTGAAGGGTACAGGGTAATGGAGCCATTGGTTGAAAAGGGTATTGCGGAAGCGTTGAAGAGGAAGTAAGCCCGATAAACTTTAGCAGTTCATGTTGAGTTTCGAATCTGGCGAACTTTCGAGGTGCAATGATAAGCCGGACAGACTTGCGAAGTTTTTAAAACTTCGCAAGTCTGGTTCCTACAATATGGCCTGGGGACACGCCTTTAAAACCGGTAAGCAAATACCTTCTTTTAAAAATGTGATGCTTTTAACTTAGTAAATCGCATATTAGGACTTAAATACAGTGGCAAAGTTGATGGCACAGATCAACTTGCCGATGAAATCCTCATAAAAAATAGAAGATCTCCATGAAAAACTTATTCAAGCTCCTGATCATCATATTATCGCCGCTGGCATTACATGCTCAAAATCCGGTAGTTGTAAAACAACAGGCAACCCTGATGGCCCAAAGCATGACCAAAGGAGATTATAAGACTATTGTTAGTTATACTTATCCCAAAGCGGTGCAAATGGCCGGCGGCAAAGAAAAAATGGCCGATATGATTGGTACAGCTATGCAGCAAATGAAAACTGCGGGCATCAGCTTTGAAAACATTACAGTTGGCACCCCTGGTAAATTTTATAAAGCCGGGAAGGAAATCCATTGCCTGCTGCCTGAAACTATCATTATGGCAAGCCCAAAAGGCCGTATGGCCATGCACAGCAACCTATTGGCGGTTAGCGGCGATGGTGGCAAAAACTGGTCGTTCCTGGATATGAACAATTCAACCGCGGATAAGGTGAGGCAACTGATCCCCAACTTTAACCCGGCTATGAAAATTCCGCCGGCTACTACAGAGCCATTACAATAACAGCGAGGTTTGGGCGGTTGGCTTATTATCGTCTCTCTGGATAAATTGAGGGCGCATTAATTGGGTGCCCAAAGCGTCATTAAGTTTTTCAACCACATAATCAGCAAGCTCTGGTGAGTAGCGCTCATCATGCTGGTGCATAAAAAACCATACCGATTTAAGGCCTTGCTCTTTCCAGTTTTTGATCCGCTCAACCCATTCATCAACACGGGCATAATCTGTTGGGTGCAGGCTGTTGCCTACAAAACGGATAAAGGCGTGGGGTGTAGGCAATGCCATATGCACCACATCGCGGCGGCCACTGGCATCAGTTATGATAGAGCCAATATTGAGATCGCGGAAAAGATTAAATACCTTGTCGCGGTTTTCGGCAACGGCAAACCAGTCTTTATGGCGCAGCTCAACAAATACGGGAATATCTTTTGGTAGTTGTTCAAGATAGGCTTTAAGCTCCGGGAAACTCTTTGGCGTGTAATTATCGCTCAACTGCAAAAACAGCGGACCAAGCTTATCGCCGAAGGCCAAAATGCCTTCATAATACGTGGTTGTAATATCTTCGGCATTTTTTAAGCGGCGGATATGGCTAATGCTCTGCGAAAATTTAGGGCAAAATTTAAACCCAGGATTACTATCGGCCTTGGCCCTCCATTTGGCGATGGTATCGGGCCCGTAAACATTGTAAAAAGTGGCGTTAAGCTCAATACAGTCAAAGTGTTTAACGTATTCATCTAAAAAATTAGCGTCTTTGGTTTTTGGCGGGTAGATCTTACCAACCCATTCCTTACGCCCCCACTTGGCGCAGCCAACATGCACCTGCAGCGGCGCGTCGTTTTTTGCTGCTGCAAGGGTGTTTAAGGTTATCTGCGGATCAGCCGGCAGGATAAAATCAACCCCTGCTAATTCTTCATCGGTTACTCTGCCAAATTCCATATCGCTTTTTTGTGGGAAAGATAGGAAATTGTCTGAATCAGAATTTACAGGATTAACGAATTTTCAGAATAAATGATTTGTTCGCAATACATCCTGTTAATTTAAAAATTCTGTAAATTCTGATTCAGACAATCAACTACAAGAACATCCCGCCCGAAGCTTCAATACGCTGAGCGTTGATCCAGCGGGCATCTTCGGTGCAGAGAAACGCTACTATACCACCGATATCATCCGGTTGGCCTACCCTGCCCAATGCGGTAGATTTCGACATCATTTCTTCCAAACCGGGATGGGAGTCGAATGCTGCTTTGGTAAAGTCGGTTTGGATAATACCCGGAGCTACAACATTTGCGGCTATACCACGGCTGCCCAATTCTTTTGCCAGGTATTTGGTGAATACCTCAATAGCTCCCTTCATAGAGGCATAAGCGGCATACCCGGGAGTTGAGAAACGGGCCAGCCCGGTCGAAAAATTAATGATCCGGCCACCATCAGCAATTACGGGTAAGCTCTTTTGTGTTAAGAAGTACACGCCTTTAAAATGCACATTAAACAGGTTATCAAAATCCTCTTCCGTAGTTTGCGCGAATGGCGAGGCCGCGTCAATACCTGCATTATTGATCAGGAAATCAAAGGTATCATGGTTCCATTTTTCGTTTAGGGTTGCTTTCAGTTTTGTAATGAAAGCATCAAAGGTGGATACGATACCTGTATCCAGTTGCAAAGCAGCAGCTTTTTGCCCTGCCAATTCAATTTCTGCAACTACTGCTTCAGCTTCCTCTTTTTTACTGCGATAAGTAACTATTACATCAATACCTTTTTTAGCCAGGTGCAATGCCGCATTTTTTCCAAGCCCGCGGCTTCCGCCGGTTATCAGTGCAATTTTATTTGTTCCCATTGTGATGTTTTTTTTAATGTTTTAACAATACAAAGGTGCAATAGTTGGGAATGAAAATTATGGTGACTACTTCAGATTAAATGGTGACCATTTCAGTTTTTTCTTTCAGATACTTCTCCAAAGAATTCGAAATAACATTGTTTTTTTACAATAACTGCAAGTTTATCCCATTCAAAATCAGCGCAAAACGAATAAAAATTAAATTAAACTACTTAAACTATAGGAATTATATAATTTATTATTACATTTGTACTGTCAACAACGACAACACGTTCTTTACATAACTTATCAAGAAAGACTGAGGGAAAGGCCCAAAGACGTCTTAGCAACCTGTACATCCGCATAATGTAAAAGGTGCTAATTCCTGCTCCTGTGCAAAACGGGAGAGAGATAATTATATCTACACCCCACAACCGATCTGATTAAGTGAATTTTTATGGTTTTCAAGTCGCGTGACCGAGAGGATAGGTGGGGGTCCGCAATACCCTAAACGGCAGTTCGAATCTGCCCGCGACATCAAATTTTTCCAATCCTTTTTTTTATAGCTTACAGGTTAACTCTGTACCTTGTTGAGATCCGCAGGTACGGGTAAATTTTGTCTACATCCGGGTGATTTTTATAGTTTCCTTCCAACCTGAAATATCCAGGTTCGGCACTTATCGAGAGGTCTTTTAACACACGGTAACTTATCTCATTGGTTATGGTATGTAAAAAATAATGTGACTTATTACCGTTAATAGTCATGAGCCAACTACCGCGATAATTAATACTATAATAAAATCTGTTACCTATATTAAAACCAGCTCTGCCGTTTATGGCGAAACCCGAGCCGTAGTCATAATTACGCCCTCTATACAGGTAGGGATCGGGAGCGGCTCCTAAAATGATAAGCCCCGCACCCACCGCCGTATTCACTTTAAAGCCATTCAATAATCTAAATTCGGATAGTAAATTAGCCTTTACGCTTTGCCCTCCGTAAAAGAAAGCGGCATTACGTATATAATCATAATTAGCCGATATGATGATCAGGTTTTCCACGCTATCCGATATTGACACGTCCCATCCTGCAAGAGATCCATAAACACTGATCACATTAACCGCACTGCTATCGTCTTTTCCAAACTCGGCTGTGATGGAAATATTGCTGAAAGGTGTGTGCAAATTTTCGTTAGAAGCGCCGTAAAGCAGCTTCGCCCGGCCAAACCAACCAAACCGTCCATGGGTTAACAATCCCTGGTTGCCGCTGTTAAACTTACGTGCGCCCAGATCAAATTCGGCACTTACTTTTGATGAATCATCCTGCGACCTATTTGCCGGCCCAACAACCTTTCCCCATTTTCCATCAATAATGCGGTTAAGCCCATTCATCGGGTTAACCAAAAAACCCAGCACCTCACTGGCCTGCCGTTTAAAACCCCGGCGATGGTTATTAATGATCTTATTTGATAGCCGATAGGTCATTTCACCCAATACTATGCCGCCAAAGCTGGTGTTGATAAAATCATTAGGGGCGGGTGCCTGGTTTTCGGCAAATGTTTCCCACAGGTAACTGCCCACCATAGTAGCCGGTACTGATTGCCAAAAACTATAACCATTACTCCTGAAGGCGCTATAAAACATGCTGCCGTGATATGGATGTCCAAACTGGTTGGTTTGAAACGGATCATTGTCCCAGGTCCAACTGCCTGGGTTCAGGTTATGGCCTGTTGTTTTCCAGGAAATCCGGGCATAATCAACGTTGACTATATAGCGATCATATGTCCAGGGCGCAATCTCGGCGAGGCCAAGCCCTAAGGCAGCCCTTCCAAAACGTTTCTGTTTTGCCGGCGGATCTGAAAATCGTGTTATGGTATCTTTTTCCTTACGCAGGTCAAAAATATTAACCTGGGCCCCTACTTGCCGGCTGCAGAAAAGCATGAACAGTAAAAGCGGCAGTATAATTCCTAACCTTCCGGAGTATTGCCTGGTAAAATGGTAATCCGTTAAAGTCATATACACTAACAATTTAAAAGATACAGCTACGAAAGTTATAAAGGATGAAGTGAATTAGGTTAAAAAATGTTTGAACAATATTTAATTAATGTTAAGCGGATATAATTTTGATAATGCATTGGGCGGTAATGGGTGCCAATAATTGTTATTTCCTTATTTAAGTACTGAAACATATTTTCATATATTTAGCATTGCTTAACCTGTATATTAAGCACCATAACCAGTATAAATTATTGCAATTACTTTTTACTTATGAAGATCTTCAATATCATATGGGTTGTACTTTTTGTCACATTTGCAGGTTTACAGTATAACGATCCAGATCCTTACCTTTGGATGCCTATTTACCTTTATTGTGCCTGGTTTTGCTACCTGGCAGCAAAAAAAGAATTTTACCCCATTGGCTATGCAGCCGGCATAATCATTTTTACAGGTTATGCCATTTATAAGATATTTGATAACAACGGCCTTATCGACTGGTTTAAGTTCCATCATGCCGAAAGCCTTGTGCAAACCATGAAAGCCGAAAAGCCCTGGATTGAAGAAGTGCGTGAGTTTTTCGGGTTACTGATCTGTGTAGCAGTACTGGCAATTAACTGGATCTATGCTATAAGAGAAAACAAAAAAGTACCGGTAAAAAAGGGAAAAAAGTAAGCCCCCTCTAAATCTCCCCCGGTAGGGGAGACTTTTAAGGTCCCTCTCTCCTGGAGATGAGGCTTCTTTTTACAAATACGACAACCCATTAAATTCCCCATCACTATAATAAAAGGGCTCAAAACCGTCTTCGGCAAGTTCACAACTTACCTGCATGGTGGTAAAAGTAACATCGCCAAAAATATTGGCTATGGCCGAGTCGGCAGCATCATGGCCGGTAGCTATTTTGATTAGGCCGTTTAAAGGTACCAGCCGTGTTGCATCAAAAAGAATCCACTTGCCGCCCAGGTATGCCTCAAAACAGGCATGAAAATCGGCTGGTTTCAGGTGATAGGCATACCCTGTAAAATAGCGGGCAGGTATGGTAAGCGCACGGCAAAGGGCTATGCCCAAGTGTGCAAAATCACGGCAAACGCCGGCCTGCTCGGTAACGGTATCAAAAGCTGATGTTTGTGAATTGGTTGATCCGCTTAAATATTGTACGTTTTTATTGATCCAGTTGGTTAATTCAACCACCTGCTCAAAAGGGTTGGTAACATGCCCGAACATATTATGTGCAAGCCGGTATAATTTGTCCGACTGACAATAGCGGCTTGGATTTAAATATGGCAGCACCGGCGAAGGCAGCTCAGAAACGTGGGTTTCCTGTAAATTACCGAAATTGGTTATTTCATAACAATTATCAACCGTAGCTTTGTAGGTAACTTTAATATTGGGCGTATCGGCACTTACATCAAAACGTACCAAACGATTTTCGCCTTGCAGGGTTTGCAGCTCTTCAAACTTGATATATGGTTCCAGGCCAAATTCTTCACTTATTACCGTTTGATTTGGGCTGCGTAACGCGTGTATGTTTAAAATCAATGTGCCCGGCGACCGTACTACATATTCCATTTGGGTAAACACATCGAATTTCATGTTATCAGCTTTCTGTTTTTATTTCTTCTAATTTGTTAAATGTGGCATCCATCCAATCCTCCGAAATATGCTCAAGTGCCAGTTTCAGTTCCTCGGCCCATTGGGTTGAGATATGTTCAAGGTCCTGCTTATTATAACGCTGCTCAACAATATTGAAACTATCCTTTTTATAAACAGCCACATCTATCGGAAAATCGACATTGTTCGAGCTTACCCTTGTTGAATCGAATGAAAGAAAACCTGTTTTTAGCGCCAGTTTCAGGCTCGAATCTTCATTAAGGATACGGTTAAGGATAGCTTTACCATGCCCCGAATTTCCGATAACCACGTATGGCGCCCCCTGCCCTAACTCCACCCAGTTTCCTTCGGGATATAGCAAAAAAAGCTTGTGTTCATCATCATCGCGCAGTTGCCCGCCAATGATGGTATTCAGGTCAAATCGTAACCCGGCTGCATCAAGCGACGCTTTATCTTCCTGTGCGGCACGCTTTACCTGTTCGCCAAATGCATTCACGGCCTTATACATCTTATTAAACTCGGCTGTCTCCAATAATTCATTAAAATATATCACGGCCTTATCACGCACCGAGCGCAAACCGCTGGTCATGATAAACAGCGAAAAATGATCCTTTTGTTCTATAGTGATCTTCTTTTTTACAGTGGTATCAGTCCCCGAAGTTATACGGGTATCGGCAATGGCCAATAAGCCTTCTTTAACTTTAATTCCCAGGCAATAAGTCATTTGATTAGCGTCGTTCGTTATAAATTAATACTTGCCAAAGTAATTAAATAATGCGAGATTTATTTACCGGTTATTCATAAACCATTTATTTGCCGATACATCTTTTTCGGGCCTAACTACCTTTTATTTTATTGCATACAATGAAATTCAAATCAGCATTACTCATCCTGGCATTTATTTTTAACCTCAACTTTGTCAAAGCGCAAAAACACAGCCCTGTCCCTGTTATTTTCGACACGGATATCGCCGGAGATTATGACGATGTTGGTGCGATGGCTATGCTGTATGCCTTTGCAGATAAGGGTGAGGCCAAAATATTAGCAACCATATCCTGCAATGCCTTCGAAACTACCGCACCAACCATCAGTGTGATCAACACCTATTTTGGCAGGCCCAATATCCCCATAGGTATTGTAAAAAAAGACAAACCCAATAAAGACTGTGCACAGCAATGGGCCCAGGCTATTATTGCCAAATATCCGCATAACATAAAATCAAACAGCCAGGCAGTTGAAGCGGTAGCACTTTACCGCAAGGTGCTGGCAAAGCAAGCCGATGGCAGCGTAACTATTATTTCGGTAGGATTTTTCACCAACCTGGCCGATCTGCTCCGGTCGGGAGCTGATAAATACAGCAAACTGGATGGAGAACAACTGGTGAAAAAGAAAGTAAAAAAACTGGTATCCATGGCTACGGGAATAGGTACCGACGGTAAAACCTTTAGCGAATACAATGTAAATGTGGACGCAGCCTCTGCGCAAAAAGTATTTAAAGACTGGCCTACACCTATTACCCTTAGCGGTTTTGAAATAGGTGAAAAAATCCTGACCGGAATCCGCCTGATCAACAATACATCAATAAAAAATAGCCCGGTAAAAGACGCCTTCCAGATAGCGCTTACAAAAGACAACAACACAACCGGCCGAAACAGTTGGGACGAAACCGCCGTACTAACAGCCATCAGGGGGCCCAAACCTTATTTTACCTATCGCAAACTTAACATGGAAATAAAGGACAACGGTACCGATGTAGTGGTACCGGGAGAGCGGTTTCTATATCTTCAATTTGCCATGCAGCCCGGGGATATTGCAAAGGGCATTGAACAATTGATGATGCACCAGCCTGTTAAAAAATGAACAGCGCCACACTGCTAAAAATACCAACTACTTGGTATTGAATTTTTACGCGATAGATAGCACCTTAGTTTAATTATGAGCGAACCCATTAAAATTCAGGTATCCATCTTTTGCGAGCCTTGCATTATCTGCGGCAGCAGGCCTGTAATTGCACAGGCTAAAGGTAAATTTATTGTAAGATGCGGCACCAACCCAAATCATTATCAAACGCCGCCCGGAATGGTGGATATAGCCAATTGGAATAAACATAACCGCCGGGAGCCTGATTTTACCCCAAATATAGGGCATCTTAAACAAGGCTGATCACTTAAAATAACGAGTTACCACATAGCCGATGGCTTCTTTTATATAGGTCCCCCAACCTGCTAAAGCACCTGCATTAGGTAGGAAATCATCGGCAGATACCGAAAACCTGCGGCTGGAAAAATTGCAGGGGTATGCAACCACGTCAACACCCTGTTTTTTAAATATCATCAGGGAACGGCGCATATGAAATGCCGAGGTAACCAGTAAATAAGGCCCTTTAAGTTTATGCTGCTGCAAGAGTTCTTTTGAAAAAGCGGCATTTTCAATGGTATTGCGGGATTTCGGTTCGCTTAGTACGCAACTGTCCGGAACCTGCATTTCCCTGAGTTGCTCCCTTACCCAATCGGCCTCCCTAAAACCCGATGGCCTCAAAAGCCCGTTTCCTCCTGTGATAAGAAGATGGCTGACTTTACCTGTTTTTTGCAAACGAACACCCTGGATAAACCTATCAGCGGCAGAGTTAAAGAAACCGCCGCCATCGCCATCATCCGAGCTAAAACCACCCAGCACTATAGCACAGGTATACTTTTTATCGGCTGGTACAGTAATCTCCCTGATATCCCAACACCAGCTAACCAGGTTAAGTAACAATGAATTAGAGAAAATATAAAGCACAATAATACCTGCAAGCAAAAATTTCCGTTTACGTTTTACGTTCTTTGAAAAAAGGGCGATCAATAAAATTGCGAATACCCATAGAAGCAAATTCATTAAAAACGAAAGAACTTTTGAAAAAATAAAAAACATATGGCGGTTATGGTGTTTAAGTACTTCAAATATAGAAGCTTTTATCAGGTGAAGTAACAAACTGGCATCATCATTGTCATATATCAGAAAAGAAAAATAAATTATGGGCTTTATCAAAACTCTTGCTATAGGTGCTGCAGTTGCTTACGGAATAAATTACGTAACCAAAAAAGGACCCGACGGTAAATCAATTATCGATAACCTGGTTGACAACGCCCCCGAATGGGCAGATCGCGCTAAAAAATACGGCGAACTTACTTTGGAACAAATTGCCGTGCGCACTCAAAATTTCAGGGATAATAACAGGCGTTAATACGTCCTGCCTGGTACTTTATATGTTAACATTTGTTATTAGCCGGCTTTATCTCCTGTCTAAAAAGTTATTGTAGAATAAAGAAGATGTGTCATTGCGAGCGTAGCGCGGCAATCGCATACTTTACAGAGTGGCTATGCTTCCGTGCGGTTGCTACGTTCCTTATAATGACGTGATTATAAGTTACTGATTTATTAAGTATATTTTTTTGATCGTTTTTTTTTAAATATTGGCGTTGCCTGCGGCCCGTGCTATCCGCTCATACTACGCAAGCCTTAGCCACTTGGCCGGTATCCGCTCCTATCACTAACGCGGCCCCCGCGCAGCATTGCAAAAATATATTTTTAATATTATCACGCTGGGAATTGTCTGCAAACGGCATAACTCTTTAACTATTTATCCTGTAATCCTCCAATCCTATAAATCAAGGTTCCTTACCAACCATTGTTCACGATACTGTTTTGGTGTAATTCCCTCAAAACGCTTAAAAAACTTGGTAAAGTTTGATGGATCAAAAGTAAGCCGGTTAGCTATTTCGGCTACACTGACCTTGTTTTCCTGCAGCATGGTTTTGGCAATCCCCATGATTTTTTCCTCGAAAAAGGAACAGGGATGTTTGCCTGTGGTGAGTTTAATAGTATTGCTCAAATGGGTAGGATGGATATGCATTTCATCAGCAAAATCACGGATCTCGTACATGTCCAATACGCGGTTGTTCAGCACATCCTCAAGGTGTTTGTCAATGGCCTTCAGATAGTCGGCGGTAATTTCATGCTGACGGGCCAGTATCTTTTTCGGAACAGTAAGCGTTGCTTCCATCATACAAAATTAAGCAAACAGATCGGGCTTAAACAGCGGTGCTACCCGCTTTTTAGATGCCTGCTCATAAGCATATCCCAATTTTATGATGTCGCCCTCTTTGTAGGCTGTACTAAAAAACGATAACCCAACCGGCAGGCCATGGGCCAACCCCATGGGCACTGTAATATGCGGATACCCCGCCATAGCTGCAGGACCTGAAAAGCTAAAACCATTATCATAGTCGCCATTTACCAGGTCGATACATACAGCCGGGCCATTAGTGGTACCTATGATGGCATCAAGTTTATATTTGGCCAGCATATCGTCAATAACTTTACGGGTACCTGTATTGGTTTGCTTAACTGCGTCAAGATACTCCTTACTGTTCAGGTCACCTTTGGCTTGAGCTAACTCCATCGTTTCCTGTTTAAAGAAAGGCATTGCTTTAACGTCATTTTGCTTGTTAAAGGCAATTACATCGGCCAGGGTTTTTATTTTGCTGTTGGCGTTGCCAAAGTATTGATTAAGGCCGTCTTTAAATTCATAAAGCAGCACGGTAAATTCATTTTTGCCTATGGTTTTTAGCTCCTTGTTTAATTCTATCTCCACCACTTCGGCACCTTTACTTTTCAGGGTTTTGATGGCATCCTGTAATAATGCCACAACGGTTGGGTTATCATTAAGCGCAGATTTCTCAATCCCCAGGCGCTTACCCTGTAAACCATTGCCGTCTAAAAATTTGGTATAATCCGCCTCGATCCTGCCTTTACTACCAAGTGTTGCCAGGTCGAGCGTATCAATACCGGTAAGCGCACCAAGCAGTATGGCGGCGTCCTTAACTGTACGCGCCATTGGTCCGGCCGTGTCCTGCGTTTTGGAAATGGGGATTATGCCCGACCGGCTCCACAAGCCCACAGTTGGCTTAATGCCCACCAGGCCGTTAACCGATGCCGGCGACACTATCGAGCCGTTGGTTTCTGTACCGATACCAATAACGCAAAGATTGGCTGCTACAGCCGTTCCGGTACCGGCGCTTGAACCGCTGGGGTTCCTGTCTAAAACATAAGGGCACTTAGTTTGCCCTCCCCTGCTGCTCCAGGCGCTGGTTGAATGTGTAGACCGAAAGTTTGCCCACTCGCTTAAATTGGTTTTGCCCAATATCACAGCACCTGCCTCACGAAGCTTGTGCACTATAAAAGCATCTTGCTTGGCAAAATTATCGGCCAAAGCTAATGAGCCCGCCGTGGTGTGCATGTTATCGCCGGTATTAATATTATCCTTTATCAGCACAGGTATACCATGCAGCGGACCACGCACCTTACCCTTTTCACGTTCCCGGTCCATCGCATCGGCCATGTTCAAGGCATCTTTATTAAGCTCGATAACCGAGTTAAGCATGATGCCTTTTTTATCTATCTGATCAATGCGTTTCAGGTACAGCTCGGTAATCAGCCTTGAAGTAAACTGTTTGCTCTGCATTTTTTGCTGCAGATCGGTAATGGTTATCTCGCTCAGTTCAAATATATCGTCCTTACTGTTATCGGCAGCGGCAGTTTCATCGGCTTTATTTTCGGCAGATGGCTGATTGCAGGAAGCCGCTACTAAAGTAGATATCGTTAACCCGGCTAATGAACCGATTTTGAGGAAATTTCTTCTGTGCATAACTGTTTAAATAAAGGCATTACAAGTAACAAAATATTTAACTACTTTGAAAGGTGTGGAGGTTGGAGATAGTTAAATGTTACAATAAAGTGGCGGTGCAAATCGTGTTTACTCATAACAGGATAAAAACAGATGTCACGCTGCCGGTCGAAGCATGGCGGGCAAGCCTCTACGAGCGAGTCTCCGACAAGCTACCCATGACATGTTTAAAAAATACATTTTTGTCAGCAGGTAAGCTTCGGGCAAAAACGGGCAGAACAATGGTGGGCTTGAGCGAAGGAAAGGGCATAGCAAGTTTTTGCAGAAGCTGGAGATATGTGTGGGCGAAGCGGGGCAAAATAATTGCAGCCGTGGTTCTGACCGCTTGCAGGGAAAAGGCCGGGCGATGGATATTGGGGCAGGGTGAGCGCAAAGAAGCCTTTCTGCTGACTTGATTTTTTGGTTACTTTTTTATCAAGAAAAAAGTAACTGGCCCCGCGCGGCCAAAAGCGCGACGATGTAAGTTAACTACTAATGAAGCCTGTTACCAGTCTGTCCGCAGATTGCTTCGTACCTCAATGACGTTGCGGGGATGTCATTTTACCTTCTGAGACTCTGGATTTAAATCACTCAGACTGACGGCCTCACTCTTGGCTTCAGAATGCCGTTGGTTTGATCGGCCGTCATGACAACAGCAATCTGACATAATCTTATTTAGATATCATCCCCGATATCACATTAATGCTCAATGCCACAATAGCTGTATTAAACGCAAAAGAAATCAACCCGTGCAGCCAGGCCAGCCTGCGGATAGAGCGTGCGGAGATCTCCACGTCAGATACCTGGAAAGTCATGCCTACTACAAACGAAAAGTATACAAAATCGAGGTAATCCGGCTCTTTTTCATCACCCGGAAATTCAAGACCGCCGAGATGTTTGAGTTTTTTATCATCATCGGGATCTGTAGTATAATACATATGGGCATAACGCAAGGCGAATATAGTGTGTACCAGCCACCATGAAACAATAACCGATGCCATGGCCAATAAAACCCGCGCCGTCACAACCGCGTCCGATTGGTTTTTTGTGGATAACAACAGAAATACTATTGCCAGCAAGCTCATCAGCGATGATACTATCACAAACAAAAATATCAGTGTGCGGCTTGAGTCTTCGATACTTGCTATTTTACGGATCTCGGCGGGGTTAGCCGTTAGGATAATGATCCAATCCATAATAATGATGCATAAACCAAATGCTATCCAGGTTACCAAAGCAACCGTTGGTACCGAAAAACGCGCCCAGGATAAAAACAGTGTTATTGCTGCGGCCCCTAACGAGATCAAGAGGCGGTGATGGGCATCAAGACTAAAAAAGACTTTGGTTTTTGTTTTGGCTTTTTGAGGCATACAATTTAAGCTACACCATAAATATGATAATGTTTGATGTAGATTAAATGAAGATACTAAAAATCGTCTTCCTCAACAATCCAGGCCACACGGCCTACCTGCCCGTCATCCAGTTGTACTTTGATACCGCGTGAATGATACGCCGCGCTGGTTAACAGCCGTTTTACGAAACCCCTGGTCAGCGTACCTGTACGCTGGTCTTTTTTTAGTATGATGTCAACCTCAAGGCCGGGGTATATATCGCTTCTGTTTTGTCCATTCATGACCGTTGATTTATTTGATTACGTTGATTTCGCTGATTTTATTTTTTGATTTTTTTGATTGATATGATTTCACCGATTGAATAGATCGACAATAATCTTATCACAAAAACCAGGCAAATATCAATTTTTCGCAAGATAATCGGCTATAAAAGTTTTAACGCGTTCTTCGTTGCCATTGTCAAAACCATCAATTTTTTTTACTACTATATTTTTATTATTAACCAGGTATACCTGTGGTATGAACCCCAAATTGTACTGTGCCTGTGCTTTAGAAAACACCTGCTGAGGTATGATGAGTTGCTGCCAGGGCATATCTTCAGCTTTCATAACTGGTAACCAGTTCTCTTTCTTTGCATCTATTGATACGCTAACAAATCTGATATCATCTTTATTAAATTGGGCTGCTATCCGCTTTAAGGAAGGGATTTCCTGGCGACATGGGCCGCACCAGCTTGCCCAGAATATCACCATATTTAACTTTTTTGTATTATCCACCAGGTTCACCGGCTTTTCATCAGCATCATTGAAAACGCTATTAGCAAACTGATTTTTATCTGCAGGCTGATTATCAATAAACCGTTTCAGTTTTTTCCCATAGTACGATGCTTTTGCTTCATCGCCAAAAGAGTTGAATAATTCTTTCAATTGGGAATGATCTAAGTAAAATCTAAAACCATGCAACGCAAGTAAACTCCAATAAGAGTCGGGATTCTGACTGATAATTTTTTTTATCCTTTCTGCTTGCGCGGTTCTCCTAATACCATCTTTACTTATACGGATATAAGGCAGCGTTATATTCTTCAAAAACGACTCGGATTGTGGCCCACCTTTTAAGATCGCTCCTTCAGTTTTTGAGAGGTCTCCGGTTATTGTGGTTATTCCCGAACTTATAACAAAAAAAGTATACCTGGAATGATTTTTTGAAGGCTCATACGGATTGGCAACATCTATAAATTGCTGTTTTCCTTTTTCGTCGAGATAATTTAACTGAACAAGATCGGCAAAAAAAGGGGTATCCCGTTTAAATCTAATTTCGAACTTTCCATCAGTAACTTTGGCAGAGTCTGTGGCTTTACTAAAAAATGAATAAGCGGGTTTGTAATACACCCATTTACTTTTAAGGCCTTTTATATCTCCTTTAATTATTACGGTATTATCATGTTTACAGGAAAACACGCTGATAAGCATCAGCAGGATGGTGTAATAAGGTTTTTTCATTGGTTTAGTATCAGGCTGCTAAAAAAATTCCTGATACCATTATAACTATTCAACCAGCCCTTTTATTGCCTGCTCTACTTTTCCGAAATCAAAATAACTGATCAGTTTATCAAATGAGGCAGCAATCTGCTCGTTTCCAAGGTTACCGATGCTACCCTCGTGGGTATGGTTCACCGTTTTATCAGGATTAAAATTTCCTGCTTCAATAGCCAAACCAACCTGTTTATAAGCATCGCGGAATGGCGTGCCGCTTAAGGTTAAACGGTTCACTTCCTCAACACTAAACAGGTAAGCGTATTTGGCATCATCCAAAATGTCCGTTTTTATGGTTATATTTTGCAGCATGAAGGTTGCCATTTGCAGGCAGTGTTTCAAATCGGCAAAAGCAGGAAACAGCAATTCTTTCAGTAATTGAAGCTCACGGTGATATCCTGATGGTAAATTAGTGGTCATCATGGCTACATCGGTAGGCAGTGCTTGCAGGCGGTTACATTTGCCGCGCATAATTTCCCAAACATCGGGGTTTTTTTTGTGCGGCATAATGCTGCTGCCGGTAGTTAATGCGTCAGGATAGCTTACAAATGAAAAATTCTGGCTCAAGTACAGCGTTTGATCCATTGCCATTTTAGCCAGCGTAGCCGCAATGGTTGATATGGCCTGTGCTATGATCCGCTCGGTTTTACCACGGCCCATTTGTGCGTAAACAACATTGTAATTCAGGTTATCAAAACCTAAAAGCTGTGTAGTTAAAGTACGATTAAGCGGAAACGACGAGCCATAACCGGCAGCCGAACCCAGCGGATTTTTATTGGTAATGCGGTAAGCAGCCAAAACCAGTTCAAGGTCATCAACCAGGCTTTCGGCATAGGCGCCAAACCATAAGCCAAATGATGATGGCATGGCCACCTGCAGGTGGGTATAACCCGGCAATAAAACATCTTTATGTTTTTCACTCAATTCAATAAGCTGGCGGAACAAGGTTTCGGTGCTTTCAACAACTTCCTGCAACTGATGACGGAAGAAAAGCTTAAGGTCGACTAAAACCTGGTCGTTACGTGAGCGGCCGCTGTGGATCTTTTTACCGGCATCACCAATGCGTTGGGTGAGCAGCAGTTCAACCTGCGAGTGAACGTCTTCCACATGCTCATCGATCTTGAAACCGCCTTTGGCAATATCTGCATAAATGTTTTTCAACTCGCGCTGAACAAGTTCCAGATCGGTGCTATCCATCAGCCCTACGCTTTGCAGCATCCGGGTATGGGCCAACGATCCTAAAACGTCAAACGCCGCCATTTGCTCATCAAATTCACGGTCGCGGCCAACAGTAAAGTTTTCAACCAGTTCGTTAACGTTGGTAGTTTTTTGCCATAGCTTGCTCATGGTGCAAATGTATAAATTATCTGAACTGTCTTATTTTGTCTGAACTCGAATTTATTGAATTAAATGAATTTATTGAATTTGCTCAGCATTCTGTTAATTCCTTAATTGCATAAATTCGGGTTCAGAAAAAAATCAGCGTAATCAACGTAATCAGAAAAAATCAATGGTCAAAATTCAGGTTCAGACAGTTCAGGATGCCAATCTCAATCCATCCGGGTAACATTGTTGATTGTGACAACTTATCATAGGCTTTGGCCAATATTGTATAAACCGCTATCTTAACCACATGAAACACCCTTTATGTAAGCCATTGCTTAGCATTGCCTTATCATTTTGCTTTTATTCGGTAACACATGCCCAAACGCCCGGGGCTGCAGGTCTTAAAAGTGAGTATCTTGTAAACCCGATAGGTATCGATAATACACATCCCCGCTTAACCTGGCTCATGAATGATAAGGCACAGGGAGCAGCTCAAAGTGCTTACCAGTTGTTTGTTGGTACAGATTCAGTTGCCGTTGTTACCAGTAAAGGCAACGCGTGGGCCACCACCAAAATTGCTTCGTCAAATAATCTTGTTATTTATAGTGGCCAACAACTAAAACCTTTTACTAAGTATTTCTGGAAGGTTCAGCTTTGGGACCGGGCAGGTAAAAAGCTTGCCCCATCAGCTATAAACAGTTTCGAAACCGGCATGATGGGCATGCAAAACTGGAAAGGCTCATGGATCAGCGATAATAAAGGGATAGCAGTAAACCCTGCCCCCTATTTTCGGAATATGTTTAAGGTAACCAAGCAAATCCGCTCGGCAAGGGCGTATATCGCAGTTGCCGGTTTGTATGAACTTTATATCAACGGTAAAAAGATAGGCAATCACAGGCTCGACCCTATGTATACCCGGTTCGACAGGCGCACGCTTTACGTTTCATATGATGTGACCGCGCAGCTGCAAAGCGGTAAAAACGCGGTGGGCGTGTTGCTGGGCAATGGTTGGTATAACCACCAGAGTACGGCCGTTTGGTTTTTTCACCAGGCACCGTGGCGGGGCCGGCCTGCATTTTGCATGGATTTGCGCATCACTTATACCGATGGTACAGTTGAAACAGTAAAATCCGGCACCGACTGGAAAACATCCCTTAGCCCTATCGTTTTCAATAGTATCTATACTGCCGAGCATTACGACGGTCGATTAGAGCAACCAGGCTGGAACACTGCCAATTTTGACGATAGCAAATGGAAACCGGTCATTAACCGCTCGGCCCCATCCATGAACATTGTATCGCAGGCTATGCAGCCTATCCGCGCGGTTGATACCATCAGCACCAAAAGCGTTACCAAAATTGACAGCGATGTTTGGGTGTTTGATATGGGCCGAAATATTTCGGGCGTGAGTCAGATCACTGTTAAAGGAGACTCGGGCACCGTGATCCGCCTAAAACATGCTGAAAGATTAAATAAGAACGGCCACGTTGATCAATCGAACATTGATCTGCATTACCGCCCAACTGATGATAAAGACCCATTCCAGACCGATATTTTCATTTTAGGCGGCAAAGGTGAAGAAACATTTTCACCTCGCTTTAATTATAAGGGATTTCAATATATTGAGGTAAGCAGCAGTAAACCTATCCAGATTAGCAAAGAAAACATCAAGGCATTTTTTATGCACAGCGATGTGGAACCCATTGGTACAGTGAAAGCATCAAACCAAACCATTAACCAAATCTGGACGGCTACCAACAATAGCTACCTCAGCAACTTGTTCGGCTATCCTACTGATTGTCCTCAACGCGAAAAAAACGGCTGGACAGGCGATGCCCATATTGCCAGCGAGACAGGTTTGTACAACTTTGACGGAATAACTGTTTACGAAAAATGGCTGGCCGATCATCGCGACGAACAGCAGCCAAACGGTGTATTGCCGTCCATTATCCCAACCGGTGGCTGGGGCTATGAATGGGGTAACGGGCCCGACTGGACCAGTACCATCGCCATCATCCCATATAATATTTATTTGTTTTATGGCGATAGCAAACTACTGGCCGATAACTATACAGCCATTGAAAAATACGTGAACCATATTGATGAGCTTTACCCAACCGGGCTTACCACCTGGGGCCTTGGCGATTGGGTACCGGTAAAGTCTGTTTCGCCTGTTGAACTTACTTCATCTGTTTATTACTATACCGATGCAAGTATATTGACCAAAGCAGCTAAAATATTAGGCAAGCAAGCCGATTATGTAAAATATTCGGCATTGGCCAATAAGATCAGGAACGCCATCAATGCTAAATATTTAGATACTACAACTGGCTTTTACGGCAACGGCTTGCAAACAGAACTAAGCGTGCCGCTTTACTGGGGTGTTGTGCCCGAAAACATGAAAAGCAAAGTTGCAGCTAACCTGGCCAAACGTGTTGAAGCTGATAATTTCCATCTGGATGTGGGGATATTAGGTGCTAAAGCCATTTTAAGTGCGCTAAGCGATAATGGTTACCCGGATGTGGCTTACAAAATAGCATCACAGGAAACCTTCCCATCATGGGGATGGTGGATGGTTAACGGCGCTACCACACTATATGAAAACTGGCAAATAGATGCCAAATCCGATATCTCCCTTAACCACATCATGTTTGGCGAAATCGGCGCATGGCTGTACAAAGGTATTGCAGGTATCCACCCTGATCCTGAACATCCCGGCTTTAAAAATGTATTGCTTCAGCCTCATTTTGTACCAAACCTAAATGAATTTACGGCTACCCATAAAGGGCCTTATGGTAACATTGTTTCATCGTGGCAACGCACCGGTAACAGTGTAACTTATAAAGTAAGCGTGCCTGCAAACTCAAGTGCAACAATTAGCTTCCCGGCTGGTAAAGTTTATCTTGCGGGCAAAGCAATCAACAACCCTGCGTTGTATAAAATAAATGCGGGCAGCTATGTGTTCGAGGTAAAATAATATCACCGCAAATGCCATAGTATTTTCATATTTTAATATCTGCGCATATCAAATGACCATTTACTGACAGGCCGGGGCAACCCCGGCCTGTTTTTGTATATAAATTTGTCGCACCTTATTTACAATCACTGATACACCATGCGCAGGATACTTACTATCGTATTTTTATTATTTGTTGCCAAATTTGCCATGGCAGGCCCTGAAGAGCCATGGTCATTAAGCACCGATAAGGAAGGCATCAGGGTTTATACCCGCCACATCCCCGATTCAAAAATCAAAGCCATTAAAGTAGAATGCACATTTAATGCCACTGCTGCTCAGTTGGTAGCTGTGCTTATGGATATTAAAACCTGCAGCGAGTGGGTTTATCACACCAAATCGGCTACCATTATTAAGCAGGTGTCGCCATCAGATATTTATTATTACTCGGAAGTAAACATACCATGGCCGGTGCATAACCGCGATTTCGTAGCGCATTTAAAGGTTACACAGGACCCTAAAACCAAAGTTGTCACTATTGACGCTCCGGTTATCTCAAACATGGTACCCGCGAAAGATGGCATTGTAAGGGTGGAAAATTCAACCGGCAAGTGGATTATTACTCCTGTTGATAGCTCCCATGTAAGTATTGTGTACACCCTGCACCTTGATCCCGGAGGATCTGTACCTGCATGGCTTATTAACATGTTTGCCGCACAAGGCCCTACCGAAAGTTTCAAAGGTTTAAAAAAACAATTGCAGAAACCGGCTTATAAGGATGTGAAGCTGGCATATGTGCAGTAGTTGCGTTCTGTCTGAACTCGAATTTTAGGAATTAAAGAATTTATCGAATTGGTTTGTTAGTTCCACAATTCCCGTGCTATTCTAAGTCTGTTAACTATCGGGGAGTATGTAGTTATAACTACACACATAGTACATCCATAGACAGAGTCTGCGAACAGCAAACAGTGAAGAATTTGCTTGGTAGTTCACTGCATAAAGATTCTGTCTATTCTTTAATTCCTAAAATTCGAGTTCAGACAAAATCCTGTCTTCCAAAAATCCCCCCAAATCCAGGTTCAGACAACTTGCAAATAAACGTCAGCATTTTGCAAATAAAATTGAAAACTCGTATCACACTTAGCTGTACTTTCGGTGGTAGTATATAACCGTTTAATTTGCCGGCAGGATACCAGGGGATAGTTGTGCAAATTATAAACGCTAATATTGCTTTAACCAATAAAGTAAACGTATAAACGATGAGAGTTGCCTTGTTTGTTCCTTGCTATGTTGACCAGTTTTACCCAAAAGCGGCCATTGCTACGCTGGAGTTACTGGAGAAACTTGGCTGTGAGGTTCACTACCCTAAAAATCAAACCTGCTGCGGGCAGCCAATGGCCAATTCGGGCTATGAGCATTTAACCGGCGGCTGCAATAATCTATTTGTCGATAATTTTTCGGGATACGATTATGTCGTTTGTCCGTCGGGAAGTTGTACCCTGCACATCAAAGAGCATTTACATGCTGATGGAAAAGAGGACCAGGCAACAGAGATCCGCAAAAAAGTTTATGAGCTTACCGAGTTTTTGGTAGATATTTTACGGGTTAAACAACTTTCGGCAAGTTTCCCTTACAAGGTTGGTTTACACCACAGCTGCCATGGTTTGCGTGGTTTACGCATAGCCCAAATGAGTGAGCTTGTTGCCGAACCATTCAGCAAACCGGCCCAGTTACTGGATCTGGTGAATGGACTGGAACTGGTACCACTTAGCCGCCAGGATGATTGCTGCGGTTTTGGAGGAACGTTTTGTGTAGTCGAAGAGGCGGTATCGGCCAAAATGGGGAAAGACCGTGTAGCTGATCATATATCGCACGGGGCGCAATATATTACCTCGGCCGATCTTTCGTGCCTGATGCACCTTGAGGGCATCCTGCGTCGCCAAAACAGCGATGTTAAAGTAATTCACGTAGCCGAAATTTTAAACAACAGCCTGTAATGAGTACCGCTACTACCAAAGATCACCCGCATTTAGCTGCCGAATTTAACCGCGATGAGCCCCGTGTAAACTGGCATGATGAAACCCTATGGTGGGTACGTGCCAAACGGGATATTGCCGCTCATAAACTCCCCGAATGGGAATTGCTGCGCGAAACGGCATCCCAAATAAAATTCAACGTACTCTCAAACCTGAGCACCTACCTGGAGCAGTTTGAGGCCAATGC
Source organism: Mucilaginibacter rubeus (assembly GCF_014643835.1). Lineage (GTDB taxonomy): Bacteria > Bacteroidota > Bacteroidia > Sphingobacteriales > Sphingobacteriaceae > Mucilaginibacter > Mucilaginibacter rubeus. The sequence continues at coordinate 279,083 of NZ_BMKD01000006.1, forward strand.
CACCAAAAATGGGATCATAGTACACTGGGCGGCCGACGCCACAGAACATAACCAAATTGTACACGGCCTGCTTGAACAAAAAGGCATTACCAAAATGGTAAAAAGCAAATCGATGCTTACCGAGGAATGCCATTTAAATGAATACCTGAAAGAGCAGGGCATTGATGTAATTGACTCCGATCTCGGAGAGCGCATTGTACAGTTGGCCAATGAACCGCCAAGCCATATTGTGCTGCCTTGTATCCACAAAAAAAAGGAAGAGATAGGTGATATTTTCCACGAACATTTAGGTTCGGCCAAAGGCGAATCAGATCCTAAAATATTGACTGAAACTGCCCGTCAACATTTGCGCGAGGTATTTTTAACCCGTCGCGCAGCACTTACCGGTGTTAATTTCGCAGTGGCCGAAACAGGTGAGTTCGTGATCTGTACCAATGAGGGTAACGCCGATATGGGAGCGCATTTAGCCGAGATCCATATCGCATCAATGGGCATCGAAAAGCTTATTCCAGAAAGGAAACATCTTGGTGTGTTTCTGCGCCTGCTTACCCGCAGTGCTACCGGACAGCCTATTACCACTTACTCGAGCCATTTCAGCAAACCGCAGGAAGGCACCGAAATTCATATTGTTATTGTTGATAACGGGCGCAGCATTCAGCTGGGTCGCGAGGAGTTCCGCAACTCGTTGAAATGTATCCGTTGCGGGGCTTGTATGAATACCTGCCCGGTTTATCGCAAAAGTGGCGGTCACAGCTATCATACCGCCGTTGCCGGGCCAATAGGATCCATCCTGGCCCCTAACCTCGACATGAAAAAATATGCCGACCTGCCATTTGCCTCTACCCTTTGCGGTTCGTGCAGCAACGTGTGCCCGGTTAAGATAGATATTCATGACCAGCTGTATAAATGGCGGCAGGTGATTGTGAAGGAAGGATATTCGCCCAAAGCCAAAACTATGGCCATGAAGGCCATGGCATTGACGCTGGCATCGCCAACTTTATACCGCATGGGAGGCAAAACCGGGCGACTGGTGTTTAAATATGTCCCATTTGCGGTAAACAATAAATTAAACCCATGGTACAATCAACGCGAAATGCCAAAAGCACCCGATGAATCGTTTGGCGAGTGGTATGCCAAAAGGAAAGGAGCAAAAAACTCATGAGCCGGGAAAAAATATTAGCTGCTGTAAAATTTAATCAGCCCGCTGCTATGCCGCTGCCAGATATGGAAGTGCTGAATAAGCTAACCGATGTCAGAACTGATCTGGTATCAAAATACAAAGCCATCGCGACAGCAGGCGGCAGCTTTGTTTATGAGGTTAGTGGCTTTGACGAGATCAAAACCATCATTAATAATGAATTTAAAGCCGGCGTTAAGATCATATCCGCCCTTAACGAACTGAGCGATTATATTTACGCCGAAACTGTAAAGCACGAAGACGGTCACACTTTTGCCGATGTAGAGTTGACCGTACTCCGCACCCAACTTGGCGTTGCCGAAAATGGGGCCCTTTGGCTTACCGAAAAAGATATGGGCAGCCGCGTACTACCTTTTATTGCCCAGCATTTGGCGGTAGTGATTAGCAAAGATGATTTTGTACCTACTATGGCGCAGGCTTATCAAACTATTGGCGATGCTGATTACGGCTATGGCTCGTTTATTTCCGGCCCTTCAAAAACTGCAGATATTGAACAGTCGTTGGTTATAGGGGCTCATGGGCCAAGAAGTTTATCGGTGTTTATACTTTCTTAAAGATCTTTTAAAAGCGACCTAAAAGTAACGTCATTGCGAGTAACCATCAGGGAAGCCCTGAAAAAAACGTAATGACATGTAAAATATATTTTAGCGGTGTTGCGCGTGGGCCGCGTTAGGGATTGCAGTGTAAAGTCCACAGCGCGTAGAGAAGTTGCGGGCAGGAAAGGCGAGGACTTGCAACGGAAAGCCCGGGCCGCAGGCAACGCCCATGTTATGAAATTTATCAGAAAAATATACTTAATAACCTGTACTGTTTGGGATTGCTTCGTACCTCTGCAATGACGCTTTTCATTTGCATCCCCCCCAACTCTCCCCCCTAAAAACCTTATCTCGCGCTCGTTTGTAACGAGTGTGTAACATGGGTTTGCGTTTGTAACGCAACTGGCAATGCAATCGCCAAACCATTTTAAGCACTCGTTACAAACGAGCGCAAGAACTTAACTTACTAAGCCCCATACTTTTACTCTAAAAATCAACAATTTACAACAATGACAAATATATGATACAAAAATATACCGATTGGTATATTTTTGTATTGTCAAAACTAAAGGACACACAACAACATGAAAACTTCACAAAATACAGTATTGATAACCGGCGGCAGTGCCGGCATAGGTTTTGAAATTGCAAAACAACTATCAGCTAAAAATAACCATGTAATTATCATTGGCCGCAACCAGGAACGTTTGGAGAAAGCAGCCGCTCAATTACAAAATGTAACCGCTATTAAAGCAGATATCTCAAATGCAGATGATGTAGAGGCACTAACCGCAAAAGTGAAAAAAGATTTCCCTCAGCTAAATGTGGTGATCAATAACGCCGGTGCAGCTTCAATCAATGACCTGCTTACCACACCTAATGTTTTTGAAAACGCGCAAACTGAAATGTTTACCAACTATATTTCAGTAATCCGCCTTAACGAAAAATTGCTTCCTGTTTTACAACAGCAAAGCGATGCCGCCATTGTTAACGTATCGTCAATAGTTGCTTTTTTGCCTGGTAAACAAACTGCTACCTATTCGGCAACTAAAGCTGCCTTGCACTCTTATACCATTTCATTGAGGGCAGCTTTGGAAAACACCAATGTTAAAGTATTTGAGTTGATGCCTCCATTGGTTGACACCGAATTTTCGGCAGAGATTGGCGGTCATAATGGGATCCCGGCTTCGCAAGTTGCCGATGAATTTGTATCCGGTTTTGAAGCCGACAACTACGAGATCCGCGTTGGTGGCACCGAACCATTCTACCGCTTGTTCCTGTCAAACCCAGCCGAAGCATTGAAAGCTCTTCACCAGAGATAATTCTCTGGCTTAATTTTTTTATCCTAAAAAATACCGATTGGTATTTTTTAGGATAATTATTAGTTCCAAATCTCATACTTCAATGAAAAAAAGCATCCTTATCATTACCGTAATAGCTGCTGCTATCATGGAACTGATAGACACCTCCATAGTAAATGTTGCCCTCTCGCACATGAGCGGTAACCTTGGCGCCACACTCGAAGATACTTCCTGGGTTATTACAGCTTATGCCATTGCCAACATCATCGTAATACCAATGACCAGTTTTTTAACCACCAAGCTTGGCCGGCGTAATTATTATATCGGGTCTATCATCGCGTTCACTTTCTTTTCGGCCATGTGCGGACTCGCGTCAAACATATGGACACTGGTTGCTTTTCGCTTTTTGCAGGGCATCGGTGGCGGCGCGCTGTTATCAGTATCTCAGGCTATTGTATTTGAGGTTTACGGCAAAGAACGTGTGGGCATAGCCAGCGCGCTATTTGGCGTGGGTGTGTTTTTAGGCCCAACTATTGGCCCTACTCTGGGTGGCTTCATTACCGAAAATTATAGTTGGCCATGGATCTTTTACATCAACATCCCTATCGGTATTGCTGTAACTATATCCAGTTTATTGCTGGTCACTGAACCGGAGATCAAAGCCAAAGTAAAAAGTGTAGACTGGTGGGGCATCCTCCTGCTCGTCATCGGCATAGGCTCCCTCCAAACCGTATTGGAACGCGGCGAAACGGACGACTGGTTTTCGGCAGGTTATATCATCGTGCTTACTATAATTGCTGTTATCAGTCTCAGTACTTTCATTTGGTGGGAGCTTACAACGCCTAACCCTGTTATCGATCTTAGGGTGTTGCGAAGCAAGTCGCTCGCGGTAGCGGCTATATTGACGTTTGTGACCGGTTTTGGCCTGTTTACGTCTGTATTCCTTACGCCTGTTCTTGCTCAAAGGGTGCTTCTGTTCCCGCCTACCATCACCGGGCTTATTCTGTTACCGGGTGCGGTTCTGGCCATTGTGGGCTTGTTATTTTCGGCCACATTGTTAAAAAAAGGCGTATCGCCATTAATTATTATCACCGCCGGTTTCATCATCTTTATCACCTTTACCTGGCAAATGTCGCGCATGAACCTGGAGGCAGCACCTGGCGATTTGGTTGGTCCGCTTATTTACCGTGCCATGGGTATTGCCTTATTGACCGTTCCGCTTACAGCTTTAGCTGTATCGGGGCTCGAACCTAAAGACATTCCACAGGGAACTGCTTTAAATAACATGATGCGGCAGTTAGGAGGTTCGTTTGGTATCGCCGTTATCAACACTTATGTGGCCCAACGTTTCGGATTGCACCGCAATGACCTGTTATCTAATATTAATATTTTCAACGATCAAACTACGGCACGGATAGCCAAGCTTAGCAATTATTTCAGCAGCCGGGGTTTTTCATCATTTGACGCTCATAAAAAGGCCATTGCGGTTATTGATAATACCATTAACAGGCAATCATTTTTATTAAGTTACCTGGATGCCTACCTATTTTCTGGTTTGATATTTTTACTGGCTATGCCGCTGTTATTCCTTGTTATCAACCGTAAAAAACAAGCCCGGGCTGTTGTTATCATAAATGACCACTAATTAAATACCAATTGGTATATTTGTAATATGGAAAACGAATTGTCAAAAGCCGAACGTACACGTCAATTCATTATTGAGCGTACCTCACCCGTGTTCAATAAAAAGGGGTATGCCGGTACATCTCTTTCCGATCTTACCGAGGCTACCGGGCTCACCAAGGGCAGTATTTACGGTAACTTTAAAAATAAGGAAGAAGTAGCTGCCGAAGTATTTGAATATAACTCGGGCAAAGTGCGCAAACAGATCCAGGAGCGGATTCAGCGGGCTACCAGCTACCATGACAAATTATTGGTTTATGCCCAGGTATACCACAGTTTTACGCGGGGTGATTTTATTCCCGGCGGCTGCCCTATTCTGAATACTGCTGTTGATGCCGACGACACCAACCCATTGCTGAAAGATAAAGCCGCCAGGGCGGTGATCCGTTGGAAAACGGGCATCGAAAACCTCATTAAAGCAGGCATCGATGCAGGCGAGCTTAAGCCGGGCATCAACACTACAGAAACGGCCTTAAGCATGATAGCGCTTATTGAGGGCGGTATCATGATCTCGAAAGTGACAGATTCTCCTGCAAATTTGGATATCGTTTTGGCATCTGTTCATAACCTCGTAGATAACCTGAAGCTGTAAATAATAACAATATCTTAGAGCTACAGGTTGTTACTTGATTGTTACAATAATTGGATATAACTTTGAAAACAAAAGAAACGTCCCCCGCGTTATCTTCTTTACCAATTATTAATTATGTCAAAAAAGATCTTGATCCTCGATGATAGCGAGGATATTTTGGAAGTGATGAAAGAAGCTCTGGAAATGGAGCACTATGAAGTTGAGGTACTGAACTATACTGATGACATATGCAAGGCGGCCCTATCAGCTAACGCCGACCTTGTAGTTTTGGATTACATTTTGTTCGGTATAAACGGTGGCGAACTTTGCCACATGCTAAAAACAAACCCGGCCACGGCGCATATCCCGGTGGTGATGGTATCGGCCTACCCGCGTGTGCTGGAATCATTAGGCAGCTATGGTTCCGATGCTTTTATTGCCAAGCCTTTTAATTTGAGCGATGTTATCGACACAGTTAACCATTGCTTTTTGGCAGCCGGTGATGATGTGGCACACATCGTTTAAAGATTTTTCTTATTGCACTCTTAAACTTACGAAGTTTTAAAAACTTCGTAAGTTTTTCACCATATCCGTTCAGGAAATTTATTCGATCTACCTGAACAAATCAAAACTATACTGCGCTATGCTCCAAAACTCATCAAGCGCGATAATTCTTGGTTTAAAGAAAGAGATCAGCGCGGGCCAGTCCTGCTGGTTAAATACACTTACGCCGGGTAGGGTTTTAATAATGCGGCTCACTGTTTTACCATACTCATCGGTAGTATGCAACTCCCAGTCCCATTCTTCCTCAAGCTGGCTGTTTAGGACATTCTTTAGCTCAACAAACTGATCAAACATCAATTGTTGGATATCAGCATCGGGATGACTCATTTCAATAGCTATAAAGGCAGACTTTTTATCAGCTTCCATTTTAAAGTACAGGTGCTTGATACCAGTTTTATAATTAACCCAGTTAGTGCGCAGGCCATCGGCCGAAAGCTGGGGTTTGAGGTATTGCCCAAACGCTGTCCAGAACGCCTGTTTTAGTTGAGTTGCCTGCTCTTTTGAGTACAATTTACCGGGATTGATGAGGGGCAAAAGTAAGGTTTTTAAAATAAACCGCCATCCTGAGTTTGAAACAGGGTGAACGTTGAAGGCGATATAACAAAGGAAGAGCTGTCAGTCTGAGCCTGTCGAAGACTCGTGCGCAGAGGCCTTGCCCACCATGCTTCGACAGGCTCAGCATGACACCCAATTTTAATCTTTTCGCGTGTGACCTTCGAAAGACGCACGCTGACACCCCAAGCATAACGCTTTTAATGACTTTCTTCTAACCTTCTTATTACTTATTAAACCATATCTTTACAATTACCACACTAATATTTTATGGCAAGCTACCAGGTAAACTGTATTGATAAACCCAAAGCATCAAGCACACATGAGCAAATAACCCACATCGGTTATTATGAATCGTTAGACAGACCAAGAGTAGTGATCTCCGTTGCCGAAGCCATAGCCCGTATCGAAGTCAACAGCCAGGCTTTTTATGTAAGCACCGAGCGGGGCAAAACCTATCTTACTATAGTAAAACCCCAAAACGGCAAAAAACACCTTAAGTCGTTAGCAGATAAGTCGGGTATCGATAACCTGCTAACGCTCGAAGAAGTTTAGATCGCAGAAGTCAAAACCCTTCGCCTTTAACCTTTTTCCTTTCACCTCAAAAACAATCTATTCCTTTTTGTCAACTATGTACGAGGTAATTTTTTTTACCTTGTCATTTTCAAGTTCATATATATCCGCATAGTACATAGCCATGTCTTTGCCATCTTTGTCTTTGCACCGAACAAGGCCATCGACAGCCGCAGTGTTGCTGTCCACAATAATATGCTCCTTGGTTGATGACACCATTTTCACGTCTTCCATTCCGCCTAAAAATTGCTCCACTTCATTCTTCCCGTTCATAATAGTTACGGATGAGCCTTTCATAGTCCATTTTACGTCGTCGGCAAAAAAACTTAGGATCTTTTCAACGTCATTATTATCAAAAGCGTCGATAACCTGCTGTACAATTTCTTTAGTTGTCATGATAGTATGTTTTTGTTTAGTATAAAGTTAAGCCTAATGTGGCCTGGCGAAGAGGGGCAAAAATGCCATTATCGGGGTGCTATATGACTTATATGATTCAAAAAGTACAATTCTTCAATTGATATTATTCCATCACAAATAACCTTCAAATCATTTCTATTATTTATATTGCCTCAAGATAACCAACCTTAACATGATGAATAAACAGCCGGTAGTTCAAAGCCCCAATACCTTCCTGAAAACTATATCAATAATCCACCTGGCTCTGATCGCCGGACAAATTATGTTTGCCGCAGTAACTTTCATGATAACTAACAAAACCACTACTGGGCAGCGTGATAACGTGTTCATTTATGTTGTACCCATAATGGCCTTTACTGGTCTTGCCGTAAGCAACATATTATTTAAAACATTGGTGAACAAAATTGACGGCCAAAGTCCGTTGAAGACTAAACTCGCTGCTTATCAATCTGCCTTGATCGTGAGGTTTGCTTTATTAGAGGGGCCTTCCCTTTTTGCTATTGTGAGCTTCATGCTAACCGGCAACCTGATTTTTTTGGGCATATCCGGAGCTATCATAGCCTACTTTATTTATCTGCGCCCAACAAAGCAAAAAACTGAAGACGATTTAAATTTAGGGTATGAGGAAAAGGCAGAACTTGATGGCGCAGGTAAAGTTTATTGATGATGTATTAGACAAATGAGATCTAAGTTCAAATTTTGGCCTAAATTCCTTATACTGATGTGCCTGTTTTTGAGCTGTCTGATGTTTATTTATATTTTCATTAATTTCGATATTCTTTTTGCTCACGGTAAGCCCCTTCATTTCCTTATATGATATTTAACTGGACTATCTGTAGTTTGATAGGGTATCAACTAAATCATAAAGCCCATAAAATAGTTATTGATGGTGACACAGTAATCAGGGTTCGCTGGTTTTGGATTTGGCTTAAAAAAAGTTTATAAAATAAGCGATATAGAAGGCTTTTTGACCTATGCAGTATCCTATAAGAAAAATGCTGTTGAATATTTATACCTAATTTCCGGAAACGAAAGAATAGTAAAACTATCAACCTATTATCACCAAAACTATCAAGAACTGAAGTTGTCATTAGTTCAGCATCAGATTAGAAATTTAGCCAATGAACATTGGACGATATGGAAACATATCAGCGCATAAATAATGGGGGCTTTTATATAAACAGCATTTATTTTTTATGAGATATAAGTTTAATTCGCGCAATTCAACCTAATTTGACAAATTTGCTCCTGCTAATTCATACCTGATCTATGTATCCCGAACTAATCAGCCATGTTAAACGATATGTTCAGTTGTCACTGGCCGACGAGGAAACTATTTGCCGGCATTTTGAATTAAAGAAGTTTAAAAAGAAAGAGCTCATTTTAGAACCGGGCAAACATTGTGCAGGTAATTATTTTGTACTCAAAGGGCTTGTAAGGCAGTACTTTGTTAACAATAAGCTTAATGAGCAGATCATCCAGTTTGGTCTTGAAAACTGGTGGATAGCCGATCAGGACAGCCTGCTTAATCACCAGCCCGCCACAACCTATATCCAAGCCATTGAGGCTTCAGAAATGCTGTTGCTTACCGAAAAGAATCGTATAGCATTATTTGAAGCGGTTCCACAGATGGAAAGTTATTTCCGGATCATGATGCAAAAGGCCTTCATTGCATCACAAAGGCGTATAGGTTATATCTTTAATCAAAACGATGAGGAGCGTTATCGTCACTTCACCGGTTTGTTCCCGGCCTTTGTACAGCGGGTACCCCAATATATGCTTGCTTCCTATTTAGGCTTCACCCCACAATTTTTAAGCAGGCTCAGGGCTAAAAAAATCTGATTTTCTTAAACTCAGTTCATTTTTTGAGGCCATGTTTATCCCCAATTTTGTATTAACAAAAAAGAAAAAAACATGAATCGCTTAAAAATCAACATCGCCGAACCGGCTGCATACAGGGCCATGTTTGCCCTCGAAAAATACATCGAAAGCACTGAGTTAACCACCCGTCATAAAGACCTGATCAAGATCCGTGCTTCACAAATTAATGGGTGTGCCTACTGCGTGGATATGCACACTGCCGATGCCCGCAAAGCCGGCGAAACAGAGCGTCGTATTTATAACATCAGCGTATGGCACGAATCACCTCTTTTTGATGAGCAGGAACGTGAAATATTAGCCCTTACTGAAGAAGTAACCCTGATCACCGGCCGCGTATCTGACGAAACCTATAAAAAAGCCGCAGAATTGTTTGACGAAAAATACCTGGCACAAGTGATTATGGCTATCATCACCATCAATGCCTGGAACCGCATTGGTGTAACTACCCAACTTCAGCCACCACTCGATTAATCCTTTTTAATTTTGTTGTTTTGATTTTAGGCCGCCTGCATTACCGGGCGGCTTTCTTGTTAACTTAAAACTAAGCCGATATCCAGGCCATCATCAACGCCACTTCATAAGTACCTAAAACATTGGCCGGATCATTGGCAATAATTTCGTGCACCTGAGCTTCGTCATCAACTGTAAGGATGCCAAGGCCATAAACGCCTTTCGGGTCGAAAACCGGGCCAAAAATAAGCACCAGGCCTTCTTTCATTTTCCCTTTCAGATATTCGGAATGAGCTTGCATAATAACGCGTTCGTCATCGGTCATATCGTTAGGAAACGTTGGGCGGTTGCCGGTCAGTTTAATTACGAAATGCTTTTTCATCCTAATAAATTTAAGAATTATTACTGAATGGATAAGTAAGGGAATAATTATTGATGGTTATATTAAATCATTTTGTAACCTTAAATAACCATTCCTATGACAACAGAAGCAGGTGCAACAGTTGGCAGCGCCAATGACGTAGTGCTTTCCTTCATAAAAGCATTAAACGAAGAAAATTTTGCAGAGGCCCGCAATTGCGTGGCAGACGACTTGAAATTTGTAGGCGTACTTGGCCAGCGCGACGGTGCCGATGCCTATTTTGCCGATATGCAGCACATGAAACTAAAATATGATATTAAACGCGTGTTTAGCGATGGCGATGATGTATGTATCTTTTATGATATTGATATGGACCGCGCCACCATATTCAGCTGCGGGTGGTATCATGTGGTTGATGGTAAGATAAACTCCATCAGGGTAATATTTGATCCGAGACCATTGTTGTAACTGACAGAGCGGTTGAAGACTTACGAAGTTTTAACAACTTCGTAAGTCTGGATTTTGGAAGATGATTACGTTGTATTATGTTAATTACTTCCTTTCCCAATTATCCGTGCGGAAAGGCGAAGCCGGTAATCCGACGCCATTGTACAACGAACTTACCGGGTTATTGGCCCAGGCGTACCTTACGGCAACCGGGTTTGTAACATCCGGGCTGCTCACTATAACCTTATCGCCTTTTATAACAGCGGTAGCCCAATGAAACTTCATATCTTCACCGGCTATGGCAAAACCCTGCATATTGTCGCCTCCCTGTGCTTTTAAACCGCCATCGGTATAATTAAAGCTTAATTCAATTTTATCACCCTCGATTTTTTGTGATTTGTACATCGGCCCGGAATAGGGCTGTTTTTTATGATAGGTTTTATCAAGCGCGACCAATGCCAGCCTCCGGCCAACTTCCTGTTTATTTTTTGGGTGGATATTATCAGCTTCGCCCAGATCGGCAGCTACAGCCATGCCGGTGTTAGGCAGTTCAAGTGTTTGGGTTTGAGCTTCTCGTAATTCGGCCCAGCTGGAAGGAACAGGTTCGGTATCACGTTTTTGCCAGTTAGCTAACTGTACAAAATAAAACGGAAAATTGCCCTCGTTCCAAATGGTGCGCCAGCCGTTTATCATGCCCTCAAATAATTCTTTATACTGGCCCGACCTGCCTGTATTGGCTTCGCCCTGGTACCAGATAGCACCACGGATAGCCATAGGTGTAAGCGGATTGATCATCGCATTATACAATACAGCCAACCGGTTCGGGTTATTGGCAACAGGCATTGGCGGCAGGCTTTTTATATTAAAACCAACTTTATAATCCCAGGTACCGGCTAAGGAGATCTTTTCACCCGATGCTGATACCAACTGCATTTCATCGGCGCCGTACAGACCGCCACCGCCACCGCTGTCAAAAACCCGCACGGTGATCACCGACTCCCCGGCCTTTACCTTTGTAGCAGGAATAATGTAATTACGCGACTGTGTGTAACCATCCGTAGCGCCTATCTTTTCACCGTTAAAAAATGTTATTTCATTATCATCTATCTTACCCAGGCTAATCTTTACATCCTGCCCGGCCCAGGCTGCAGGAATGATGATCTTTTTACGGAACCAAACAACGCCATCGAAATCTCCTAAAGCGCCTTTTTCAAAAAACTGGGGCAGCAACATGCTCCGCCAGCCGGCAGTATCAGGATTAAACGCGTTATTATTGGTATACCCCCAATCAGCAGCGGCGGCAAGTTTGTTCCAAGCATCCATTTTTTGTGCAAAGGTTAATGGCGTTTCTGTTTTAGCAGATTCCTGCTGCTGTTTGATCTGTGCGCTGAAAACCGGGTTATTAGTAAGCGTGTTTTCATCGCTCCAGGCTTCGATCATAGTACCCCCCCAGTTTGAACTGATGAGGCCGATAGGAATTTTAACCTGTTTATTGATCTCCCTGGCAAAAAAATAAGCTACCGACGAAAATTCGCCGATAGTTTGAGGTGAGCATACCATCCAGCCGTTATTGGCAACTTTAATATTGGTTTGCGGGGTAAGGCTCGTTGCCTGCGATACCTGTAACAAACGGATCTCCGGATAATTTGCGTTGGCTATTTCTTCTTTATAGTTATTTACCTGGCCCCAACCGGCCACGGGCATTTCCATGTTCGACTGGCCCGAGCAAATCCATACCTCTCCTATCAGTACATTATTTAAAACCACCGGGTCGCTGCCGTCGGTTATAGTTACCTGGTAAGGCCCTCCGTACGATGGCGTCTTGATCTTCGTTTTCCAGTTACCATCAGCATCGGCAATGGTTGTATAGGTTTTATTGTTCCATGAAGAGGTAATGGCTACTGTTTTACCCGCATTCGCCTTGCCCCAAACCCGAGCCATGGTTTTTTGCTGTAAAACCATATTATCGCTAAAAACACCCGGCATGATCACTTTGGCAAATGCACCGGCATTAAGCAATACACTTCCGATTAGTATGGATAAACACTTTTTAAGGTTCATTAATTTAGGTTTAATACGGTAATTATTGACGAATTGACTGGCCCTAAGTTAAGTGTAACCGACAAATTAAAAAACGTCCTGGCAACATTTAATAAACAATTCATTTCTGTAAGGCTAACGAATGCAGCATATCAATGGTCAGTAAGGAATTTGCATTTATAAGTTTCGAAGAATAATGGGAGAAAGTGCCTGGATAAAATGAGCTGGCCCGGAAGGCGAATAAACAATGTGCTATCCCTGGCTAACACATTGTTTTTTTAACTAAAACTGTATTTTACAATGAAAATACTCATTAAAGAACTATCGGGAATATCGTTAGGCAGCATTAAACGCTGCCTGGTATGTTTAAATTATACCGTAAATTTTTCAGCAAAAACACATCGTTAATCCAATCAACCGGACACAGCCGTTAACATCTCCATATTTCAAGAAGACGACCTTGATAGGGTTATTGTTACAGGATAGGATATTTTTTTCAATACTGATAAGTTTAGGGTTGATGCAAAACTAAACATTTCGTTAATAAAAAGATCAAGAAGGATGTAAAAAAGGTGTTTTTTACCTATTAATTAATATAAAGATTATAAGTTACAGTTACCGGCACATCCAATTTGGCGGATATAATCCCATCTTTTTACCATTTTTTAAGCCCGGCCATCATTAACTATGTTATAGCTTTTAGCTATCCGCTTATAGAATTAATTGATTGTGATTGTTGCTATTAACATCCTACTTTTATAAAACTTAATACCCAACGGCGGTTTAAGCAGTCTATTCAATTTATAACTATAATTATGGAAAACGGATCAAATGACATCAGTAAATGCCCGTTTCACAACGGTACAATGAAGCACAATGTTGGCGGCGGCGGTACACGGAACCACAATTGGTGGCCTAACCAGCTAAAGCTTAATATCCTTCGGCAGAACTCTTCATTATCAAACCCTATGGATGAAGGCTTTAATTATGCCGAAGCCTTTAAAAGCCTCGACCTTGAAGCTGTAAAAAAAGATCTGCACGCGCTTATGACCGATTCGCAGGATTGGTGGCCGGCAGATTTTGGTCACTATGGTGGTTTGTTTATCCGCATGGCCTGGCACAGTGCAGGTACCTATCGTGTAGGTGACGGTCGCGGAGGTGCCGGAGCAGGCTTGCAACGTTTTGCGCCGCTTAACAGTTGGCCCGATAACGTAAGCCTTGATAAAGCCCGCAGGCTGCTTTGGCCTATTAAACAAAAATATGGCCGCAAAATTTCATGGGCCGATCTGATGATCCTTACAGGAAACATAGCACTTGAATCAATGGGTTTTAAAACCTTTGGCTTTGCCGGCGGCCGCGAGGATGCCTGGGAAGCAGATGAATCGGTATACTGGGGTTCAGAAACTACCTGGCTGGGCGGCGATATCCGTTACGCACATGGTTCGCCGGGTGTGCAGGAAGGTCATGGTGTACTGGTATCAGATGATGATGCCGATGGCGATATTCATACACGAAACCTCGAAAAACCGCTTGCAGCCGTACAAATGGGCCTGATTTATGTAAACCCTGAAGGCCCCGATGGCAATCCTGATCCTATCATGGCAGCTAAAGATATCCGGGATACCTTCGGCCGGATGGCGATGAATGATGAAGAAACCGTTGCGTTAATTGCAGGCGGCCACACTTTTGGCAAAACCCACGGTGCTGCATCTGCAGATAATGTAGGGAAAGAGCCCGAAGCTTCTGACATTGGCGCACAGGGCTTTGGCTGGCATAACGGTTATGGCTCAGGCAAAGGTGCCGATACTATTACCAGCGGCCTGGAAGTAACCTGGACTACAACCCCTACCAAATGGAGCAATAACTTTTTCGAAAACCTGTTTGGCTTTGAATGGGAATTAACCAAAAGTCCGGCCGACGCGCACCAATGGGTAGCTAAAAACGCGGAAGCTATCATCCCCGATGCTTATGATGCTTCGAAAAAGCATTTACCAACCATGCTCACCACCGATCTTTCTTTAAGGTTTGATCCTGCATATGAAAAGATATCAAGGCGATTCCTGGAAAACCCTGATCAGTTTGCTGATGCCTTTGCACGCGCATGGTATAAATTAACACACCGCGATATGGGGCCAAGAGCACGTTACCTTGGTGCCGATGTGCCTGAAGAGGTATTGCTTTGGCAAGACCCTATCCCGGCTGCTGATTATGCGCCGATAGTTGAAAGCGACGTTGTTGCTTTAAAGGGAAAGATACTGGCATCAGGCTTAAGTGTACCTGAGTTGGTTTCAACAACATGGGCTGCTGCTTCTACCTTCCGTGGTACTGATAAGCGCGGTGGTATAAACGGTGGCCGCATTCGCCTGGCCCCGCAAAGGTACTGGCAGGTAAACAACCCTACGCAACTGCAAAAAGTACTGAGTGTGCTTGAAGGCATTCAAAATGAGTTTAACAGTGCTCAAACCGATGGCAAAAAAGTTTCACTGGCCGATTTGATCGCGCTGGCAGGAAGTGCCGCTATTGAAAAAGCTGCTAAAGATGGCGGGCATACTATCACCGTTCCGTTCACTCCGGGCCGTACCGATGCCTCACAGGAAGAAACCGATGTAGAATCATTTGGCTATCTTGAACCGGCAGCCGATGGCTTCCGCAACTACCGCAGGTCAAAATTTGCAGTATCAACCGAAGAATTGCTGATTGATAAAGCGCACCTACTCACCCTGACCGCTCCTGAGTTAACCGTATTGTTAGGTGGTCTGCGTGTATTGAACATTAATTTTGACGGATCGAAACACGGTGTATTCACCACGCGCGAAGGTGTGCTTAGCAACGATTTTTTTGTAAACCTGCTTGATATGGGCACTGCCTGGAAAGCCACAGCTGCCGATAGAGAACTTTACGAAGGCAGCGACCGTGCTACCGGTGCAATAAAATGGACAGCAACCCGCGCCGACCTTGTGTTTGGCTCCAATGCCGAACTAAGAGCTATTGCCGAAGTATACGGAAGTGCCGACGGACAAGACAAATTTGTAAAAGATTTTGTAGCTGCCTGGACCAAGGTGATGAACCTTGACAGGTTTGATCTGGCTTAATATTAAAGTATACTGTAAACAAATACAGTGTCAGAAAAAAATGGGTGTCATGGGTAGCCAGTCGAAGCATGGCGGGTAGGGCCTCTGCGCACGTCCTTCGACAAGCTCAGGATGGCAGTCCCTCTACACCTAATGTCATTTATGAATACACTGTTGGGCTATTATTCACATGTAATACATGTAAATAATAGCCCACAGTTTTTTAATTAAAAATCCGGGTAAACTTAAATAGCGCCCTCGGTTTGTCTTTAAATCAATTTATCGCTTTTAGCGTTGTGCTTTCTGCTTTGAGCTTCATTATATT
This sequence comes from Mucilaginibacter rubeus, assembly GCF_014643835.1. Lineage (GTDB taxonomy): Bacteria > Bacteroidota > Bacteroidia > Sphingobacteriales > Sphingobacteriaceae > Mucilaginibacter > Mucilaginibacter rubeus. Next base: position 295,053 of record NZ_BMKD01000006.1, read on the forward strand.
AATTCCATATAACTATAGTCAACATTGGTTGTAATTGGCGAAAAGCGTCTCATCATCTCTTCTGCTTTAGTCACCATATTTTTTGAGCCGATGAAGATGCCTGTACGCTGATGCAGCTCGGTAACATCAAGATCTAAAATGCGTTGATACCCGTTACTGGCTTTTCCCCCAGCTTGTTCAATGATGAAAGCCATAGGGTTGCACTCATAAATTAAACGCAGTTTCCCTTTTGGATCGCTTGCATTTGCCGGGTAAATAAAAATCCCGCCTTTTATCATATTCCGGTGCAGGTCGGCCACCATCGATCCGATATACCTTGCCTTAAACGGCCTGTTTGTTGTTACATCCTCTACCTGGCAGTATTTGATATACTTTTTTACTCCGTCAGGGAAATGAGAATAATAGCCTTCATTTATAGAGTAAATTACCCCATCATCAGGGATTTGCATTTTGGGATGCGAGAGGCAAAATTCACCGAGTGAAGGATCTAACGTAAAACCGTTTACCCCTTTGCCTGTTGTGTAAACCAACATGGTTGATGAACCATAAATCACATATCCCGCGGCTATCTGCTCGGTACCCCTTTGTAAAACATCTTTAATGGTAGCTCTTCCCTCTGTTGTTGTTCTGCGGTAAATAGAAAAAATGGTGCCCACGCTCACATTTACATCAATGTTAGACGAGCCATCCAGGGGATCTATTGCTACAATGTATTTAGCATTTTTTGAGATCTCACTGTCGATATCAATATATTCATCGCTTTCTTCCGATACTACCACACAACATTCGCCGCCGTGCTGTAAGGCCGAAATAAACTGTTCATTGGCAAAAACATCCAGCTTTTTCTGGCTTTCGCCCTGTATGTTTACCGAACCGTTATCGAGGGTCAGATCAGCCAATCCCGCCCGGTTAACCTCCCTGTTAACAACCTTTGCAGCAATGCCTATATCTCTCAGCAACCTGGATAGTTCGCCTTTGGCGTATGGAAATTCTGCTTGTTTTTCGATGATAAATTGGCCTAAAGTTTTTACCGCTTTCATATAAATAAAATTTTAATATTAGTACCGCTACCCGGATTGAGTAGCGGCTTTAGCATTAGTTAATAAATCGTTCGTATCAGGCAGATAGGCAGAGCCGTTTTGCCGCTTCAATCTCATCCTCTATTTTCCTGATAGCCATTACGGTTTTAAAAAATGAGTCGGGAGTAACGGAGATGCTGTCAATCCCTTCTTCTACCAGGAACTGGGCAAAATCAGGATAATCGGATGGCCCCTGCCCGCAGATCCCCACTTTTATACCTCTCTTCTTCGCGGTTTTTATCAAGGATGAGATCATGAATTTTACCGCGTCGTTACGCTCATTATACAAGCCGGCCACTAAGGATGAATCACGATCGAGTCCCAATACCAGTTGGGTTAGGTCGTTGGAGCCGATTGAAAAACCATCGATGTAATCAGCAAATTGCTCGGCCAAAATCACGTTCGACGGAACTTCGGCCATCAGATAAACTTCAAGCCCGTTTTCCCCGCGTTTCAGGCCATACTCGTTCATGGTTTCGTATACCAATGAAAGTTCATTCACTGTGCGGCAAAAAGGGATCATCACCACCACATTATCAAGGCCCATCATCTCTCGTACCTTCTTAATAGCTTTACACTCCATCCCAAAGGCATCTTTATATACTTTAGAATAGTACCTGGATGCTCCCCTCCAACCGATCATTGGATTTTCCTCATTCGGTTCGAAATACTTGCCGCCCGGCATATTGTAGTATTCATTGGTTTTAAAATCCGAGAAACGTACAATTACTTTATTGGGATAAAATGCAGCGGCTATCTTGGCTACTCCATACGATAATTTTTCAATAAAAAACGCCTCTTCACTATCATAACCCAGCATAGCCTCCTCAATATGCGCTGTTAATGAGGCATCATTCAGGCCCCTGTGCTCGAGGAGGGCCAACGGGTGAATTTTTATGTAGTTATTGATGATAAATTCTTCCCTGGCAAGCCCTACGCCTTTTCCGGGATAATGCGCATAATTAAATGCTATTTCAGGCGATCCGATATTCATCATCAGCGGGGTTTCAATTTCAGGCAGGTCATTAAGATCATGTTCCCGCTTACTAAATGCTACTATGCCGCTGTAAATAATTCCGGCATCTCCTTCGGCGCATGAAGCGGTTATTTCATCACCGGTTTTTAGGATAGTGGTAGCGCATTCGCAGCCAACTATTGCCGGAACGCCTAACTCGCGGGCAACAATGGCGGCATGGCAGGTTCGGCCACCTTTATTGGTGATGATGGCCGATGCTTTTTTCATTACCGGTTCCCAGTCAGGGTCGGTCATATCAGTAACCATGATATCGCCGGGCAAAAAGTTGATTTCGTGGATATTTTGCTTACCAATACCGGAGAGATTATGTACCCTGCCTGTCGCTATTTTATCGCCAACAGCGATCCCTTTCAACAAGATCCTGTCCGCTCTGTCGGGATCATTGATGCGAAATTCGGTAAGCAGGTTTACCTGCTTGCGGGAGTGGATGGTTTCGGGCCTTGCCTGTACTATAAACAACCGGCCGCTGATCCCGTCAACCGCCCATTCAATATCCATAGGGCACCATTTGCCTTTTAATTTTGTGTAATAGGCCTCAATGATAATTACCCAATTACTCAATTGGATGATCTGATCGTCCGACAGGCAAAATCTTGAGCTTTCATCAACAGGAGTATCAACGACTCTTACAGCCTCTTCTTCGGAATTGCCGTAAATCATCTTTTTATGTTTTTTGCCTAATTTCTTTTCAAGGATGGGCCTGAAACCGCTTTTAAGCAGCGGCTTATAAACGATAAATTCGTCGGGATTAACCGATCCCTGTACCAGCATTTCGCCTAAGCCGTACGATCCGTTAATGATTACGGCATCTTTGAAACCACTTTCTGTATCTAACGAAAACGCAACCCCCGAAACGCCAATATCAGAGCGTACCATTTTTTGAACGCAAACAGATAGGCCGACATTGAAATGATCATAATTAAATGATTCCCGGTAGCTGATTGCCCTGTCGGTAAATAATGAGGCAAAACAATTCTTTATCGCTGTTAATAGGTTTTCTTCTCCCCTGATATTTAAATAAGTGTCTTGCTGGCCTGCAAATGATGCATCGGGCAGGTCTTCAGCAGTAGCCGATGAGCGGACTGCAACGTCGGCTGCGTTATCTGCATATTGGATCAGCAGATCCTTATAAGCTTCAAGGATCTCATTCTGCATAACAGCAGAAAACCGGCCGTTTTGTATAAGCTTTCGTATTTTACTGCCACAGGATAACAGAACCTGCAAGTTGGACAGATCTTTATCCTCAAGGATATCCCTGATCATTTTATCAAGCTGATTGTCTGCAATGAACTGGTAATAAGCCTTACTTGTTATGATAAATCCATCAGGAATATCAATACCAAACTGCGATATGTTCTGCATCATTTCTCCAAGCGATGCATTTTTACCTCCTACTAACTCAATGTCACTTATCGAAGCTTCAATAAGTTTCATAGTAAACTTCTTTTCCTTCATGGCTTAAATTTTATAAAACGAAGTTAGGCGCTTAACAAACTGCCCAATGCTTAAATATTCACAACAAGTAATACTATATTCATAACATATTACCTATTTTTAACTTTCTATATCACTATAGTATAAAAATGAAAGATTTCTTCGAGCAAGTACTGAAAGTCGACAATTCAGCTTTTACAATAGCCGAAGCAAAAACCTACCATGCTATCAATAACTTCCACAACCATCCGGAGCTGGAACTTATTTATATTATAAGTGGTGAAGGCACTTTTTCGATAGGAAATACTTCAAAAAGGGTTTCGGGGGATACTATGATCATCATAGGCTGTAACGTACCTCATATGTTCAAATTTGAAACCAACCGCTACTATGATTACTCCATGAAAAGTGGTAAAATACCCAAGCCACTACAACTGCTTACCCTTCATTTTGATCCTAATAAATTGGGAAGCACTTTCATGACGCTACCAGAAAACAACCTGATAAACAATCTTTTAAATAGCGCCAAAAATGGATTACTAATCAATGAAAATTCTAAAGCTGTGGCGGTCGACTTTATCCGTCGAATAGAAAATTCGGCCAAGCATGAACAACTTCCGTTATTGCTGCAACTGTTAAATAAAATTGCCGAGGGGGAACAGGTCTCAAACCTTGCCGGTGAAACGGAGAAGAAGATCTTTAACAGGATAGATGAAGTGCGGCTAACAAAGATCTATCTGTATACCATGGACAATTTTTACAAAGACATTAAGCTTAAGGAAATAGCTAACATCATACACATGGTGCCGAAGGCATTTTGCCATTATTTTAAATTGCGTACCGGCCAAACCTACTTTGATTTTTTACTGACCGTAAGAATAGAAAACTCCTGTAAACTGATTAGGGAGACCAATGAAAATATAAACTCAATCAGCCGCGATTCGGGGTTTAACAACCTTTCAAATTTTAACAGGTATTTTAAATTAGCTACCGGGAGCACACCAATGGAATACAGGAGAAAATTCAGGGAGTTTTAGGATCGTTAAAAGCCCGTTTAAAAAAACAAATGCAGGCTTCTTAGGGCCTGCGTTTGTTAAATAAATAATAGAACTAAATTAATAACCCGGATTTTGTACCAGTTTCGGGTTCAACTGCATTTCCGGTCTTGGGATCGGGAAAATACGTTTATTAGGATCGGCATCTGTTTTTATACCCCATTTTTTCTCAAACTGACCAAAGCGGATCAGGTCATTACGACGCCACGTTTCCATAGAAAATTCGCGGCCCCGTTCATCTAAAATATCAGACAGTGTTACCGAAGTTAAAGGCGAAGCTTTTGCACGCGCTCTCACCTGGTTAACCAATGATAAAGGCGAATCGCCATTGGTTGCTGATGCGCCGCGTAAAATAGCCTCGGCTTTTTCAAGCAAAATATCGGCATACCTGAACATAGGCACATCGTTGCCCTGGTTACGATCGTTACTTAAGCTATCAGGATAAAATTTATTGTTCCTGTAACCTTCTTCGTTAGCAAGCTCGTCATTACCGATGTCAAAAGTAGCAGGGTTTTTCCATACGATATCTGGTGTAAATTCTAACTGGTGTACAACAGTAGCATTTGGGTTAGGGCCTGAGTAGCTTGCATCCAGTCCGATATTAGTTGTTGTGATTAATATTGGAGAGCCATCATTGTTGTACTGCTTGCCAACTAAAAATTGCTTTTTGCGAATATCATTTGCATCATTAAACAAGGCATAATACTCCTTGTAGGTGTACACCGGCCCATCTGGCGTGTACGGCATTTTATACTTACTTTTCAGGTTAGGGTTCAGCGTCCAGCGGGCGTAATACTGCCCCTGTGCCAAAATGCCGTCATAAGGTATGGCAAAAATAAAGTCCTTAATACCCGGGCCGTTATTAGGTTTAAACATGCCTAAATAATCTGCATCTAAACCATATTGACCGCTTTTAATAACGTTATCACACATGGTAACCGCGTCCTGGTACCTTGGTGTACCAATGTAATATTGCGCGTTAAGGTACATTTTTGCAAGTATGGCATACGCCAAACCTTTGGTCGGCCTGCCATAAGTAGTTACCCCTGCTGTGCCGCTCAGATCAGGAATCTGGGCAAGCAATTCACTTTCAATAAATGCAAACACTGCCGCCCTTGGCTGGGTGCCCAGGTTGGTGGTATCGCCAAAGGTTTTGCTGATAGGCACGTTACCAAACAGGTCCATCAGGTAAAAATATGACAGGGCACGCATGGTTTTAATTTCGGCAATGGTTTGTTTTTTTGAATCGCTTTCGGGCGTAGGTGCCAATAACGACAATACCTGGTTACATAAACTGATGGTTCCGTAACCTCCCGACCAGCAAGTTTCGGTCATGCCGTTATCAGGCGTAACAGTGTGCAGGTTTACGGTTGAATAGGTACCGCCGTCAAGCCAGTTACCACCACGTGCCACAAGTACGCATTCATCGGTACTTAAATTTTGCAACAACCAGTATTGCCTGCCCGGCGCCCCGCGAAACGAGGTATAGATAGGCCCGGTAGCAGCTACATACTGCGCTGGTGTAGTAGGAAAGTTAGCCGTTGTAAGCGCCGATTTTGGCGTGATATCCAATTTAGTACAACCTGAAAGGTAAATTGCTCCTATAAACATGGCAATGAGGCCAGGTTTTATATATCTTTTTAAATTATTCATGTCAGTTAGGTTAAAATTTATTATAAATCAACTTGTACGCCGGCAAGGAAGCTCCTTGTTTTTGGATAAAAATTATTGCTGTCTACCCCGATAAACTGGCCGCTTAATTGGTTATCGATGTTCAGGTTCAATTCAGGATCAACGCCTTTGTATTTGGTGATGATAAATAAATTAGTACCGGTAACATACAACCGGATACCATGTACATAATTACCCGGAACATTTATTTTATAAGACAGTGTAGCATTACTTAACCTGATAAAGGCTCCACTTTCAAGATAACGTGTTGAATAATAATAGGCATTAACATCGGTACCCGGCTCGCTTAATGTTAAAGCAGGTACGCCATGTACCGAAGCCTGGGTAGGCTGGTTAAAGCTGGCTAATGATGCATTCATGATCTTGTTACCGCCCTGTCCCCTGAAAAAGAAGTTAAGGCTGAAGTTTTTATAGGTAAGATCATTACCAAAACCAAACGTGTATGTAGGTTGGGCATTGCCTGCATAAGTCTGATCGGTACTTTGAGGTGTTGTTGTTGGCTGGCCATTAGCACCCATGAAGGTAGATACACCATTGGTGCGGCCAAGGTATTTCAGGGTGTAAAATTCGCCAAGCGGATAACCGGCCTCAATGATTGATGTTTTGATACCGCTTTGTCCTGGACCTTCCGGATCGCCTGCATATATTTTTGAAAGGTTTGGCGCCAGTGCAGTGATCTTATTTTTATTAAATGAGATATTGCCATAGCTGCTCCAGGTAAAATCTTTTGTTTTTATTGGTGTTCCGTTAAGGGCTATCTCAACACCTTTATTGGTCATACTGCCTACGTTTTCAACTTTTGTATTTACAAAGTTGTTAATAAGCGATACCGGTACCGTGGTGATCATATCGGTTGTTTTTTTATTGTAGATATCAACCGAGCCGCCCAAACGTCCTTTAAATAAGGAAAAATCAACGCCGCCGTTTAACGTAGCTGTACTTTCCCATTTCAAATCAGGGTTTGGGTTTTGAGTTACACCAATTGCACCAATATAAGCGTTATTGTAATAAAAGCTACCGGTAGTGCCATAAAGCGTGAGGGGCGTATAAGGCGAGAAGCCTAATGAGTTACCGGTTTTACCATAGCCAACGCGCAATTTCAAATCATCAAATAAGGATTGAGATTTCATAAAACCCTCGTCGATAACCCGCCATGCGGCCGAAGCGGCCGGGAAATAACCCCAGCGTTTATTAGTACCAAAGGCATTTGAACCGTCACGTCGTAAAGATGCCTGTAAAAGATATTTGCCCCTGTAGCTATAATTAAGACGAGAGTAAAAGGATATTAAACGTAAAGTTTCGACGTTAACGTTACCATAATCAACCCGGTAGTTCCCGGAAGGCGTACCTAAACTAAGATTGTCTGAACCCGTAGCATCCGAAATAAATCCTTGATTGGTTGATTGAAAGCCATTCCCGGTGGTAGTTTGATCTATTGAATAGCCAAACAGGGCTTTAAAATCATGTTTATCGCCCCATTTATGAGCATAGGTCAAATAGTTTTCAAACAACTTTTTGTTATCCTCATAAGTTGAACGGATGGCTTTGCCGTTGAGGCCAGGTGCCAGCTCTGATGCAGAGTTGTAATAGGTATTATTGTCGGTATTTGTTTCCTGGTAAGCTAAGTTAAAATTGTAAAGCAAGCCTGCAGGCAGTATCAACTCACCGCGTACATTACCCAGCAACAAGTTAACTTTTTGTTTGTAGCTATCGTTAGTAATAAGCCCTACCGGGTTATAACCTAATTTTAAAGTAGGATCGTTGTAAAAAGTACCATCGGCATTGTAAATAGTGCGGGTAGGTAAATACTGTACTATCGATTTAAACAACCCGGGGCTTTGTCCATTTGCCGATGATAGCGGAATATCATTAACTAACAGGTTAGAATTGGTTACCGAATTACTTAGCGAAAAATCCAATTTCAATTTATCATTCAGTGCTTTTTGGGTGATATTAAGCCTGCCTATAACACGCTTCATATCGCTGCTTTTAACTATACCCTGGTTTTGCAGGTAGTTTATGCTTCCGTTATAAGTAGTTTTATCGGTGCCACCGCCAAAAGAAAGGTTATGATTTTGGGAAAATCCGGTGCTGCGTTCAACGGCTTTTTGCCAGTCGGTATTTCCACCGTTGTCATTCGCAGGGGTAAAACTTTGTCCGTTAGCTTTTACATAGGCCCTTAACTGGTCGGCGCTGGCAACTTTAAACTGGTTAGATACTTTTTCAAATGATCCGTATCCGTTATAAGTCATCCTCAACTGGCCTGCTTTTGCCCTTTTAGTAGTAACGATAATTACACCATTGGTAGCCCTGGTTCCGTAAATTGCCGCTGCCGAAGCATCCTTCAACACATCTATCGAAGCAATATCTGATGGAGCCAATAGGTTAAAATCGGCGCCAGGCACGCCGTCAATTACATAAAAAGGCACAGACGCTGCGCCAGCCCTTATTGAAGATGGACCGCGCAGTGTTACCGAAGCTTTACCATTAGGGTTACCATCGTTGGTGATATTTAAACCGGCTACTTTACCTTCTAACAGATCAGCAGGAGTTGCAACAACACCGGCATTAAATTGCTCGGCTTTTACAGTTGCAATAGCGCTGGTCAATTCCTTTTTGGTAGTAGTACCATAACCAATTACTACAACGGTAGATAACGAGTTTGCCGAAGGCAGTAAAATTACTTTTATAGATGTTTGTTTGCCTACGGCTATTTTTTGAGTTTCAAAGCCTATGTAAGAAAACACAAGCACAGCTTTTTCGTTGGCAACCTGCACCCTGAATTTACCATCTATATCGGTTACCGCACCCGTTGCAAGGCCTTCTATTTTAACAGAAACACCTATTAAGGGCTGCCCTTTATCATCAACAACAGATCCGGTAACGATAACTGGCGGCGGGAGCTCGATCTTCTTCTCTACCGGTGGCTTTGGCGCGGGTTTAACCAGCAAACTTCCTTCAACCTCGGTATAGATAAACTGGTTATCTAATAAAACTGTTTTCAAAACAGCCTGCAGCTTTTCATTATGAGCTGTAAGGGTTACTTTAACATCGCTTACAATGTTATTCCCGGTGTACATGATCCGTACGCCGGTACTGGCCGAAATCCGCTCCAGTGCATCAGCAAGAGGGGTATTTTTTAATTTAACGGTAACTGGCTTTTCCAGTACGCTTTGTCCGTATGAGTTATCAGCCATGGCAATGGTTGACAGGGAACAGACTACTAATAAAATGATCGCATTAATTTTCATAACATATGTTATGGCTCGAAAGACTCTTTCGGGTATGTTTATTTTCATATTTTTGCTATATTAAAGTGTTATAGGTCAAGCTGGAACGTGCTGCGGTTGTGAGAGGCCCTGTGCATGGTCCATTAAAAAATCTTTACATTTTATTCCTCCAAAACTGGCCCGGCCATTTTGGAGGATCATTTTCTCTTTCCTTGGTTTAACTCATAGCAATTTCATTTTTTTAGGTTGTCAAACATTTATTTGTTTTTATAATTGGTATATCAGGTACATTAATTACAGCCTTTGCCCTTTAACGTATAAGCATCGCCTGCCTTTTTAAAATGGGCATTTATAAGGGCTTCCGTCAGCTTCAATACTTTTTCTAATGGCATATTGTTAAAATCGGCGTATAACGTACAGTTCAGTAAATTTTTGTCGGCCCTGATTGTTACATTATATTTTCGCTGCACATCGGCCAAAACATCAAACAAAGGGGTGTTATGGTATTGCAGTTTGCCCTGCTGCCAACTGATTACAGACGAAGCATCTTCAATTTTTCCGGTAATCAGTTTTTGGCTGGTTTTATTATATACCATTTGCATATTCGCTGTGAGTAATACAGCAGGATGTTTTGAGGCCGTTGGAACAACTCCTACTTTTCCGCTTACCACGGTGACCTTAACCGATTTATCTTCGGTATAAGCTTTAACATTAAAGCTGGTACCTAAAACAGTGGTTTTAATTTTACCCGAGTGAATGACAAACGGTTTGCTGCTATCGTGCGCTACTTTAAAGAAAGCCTCGCCTGTAAGTGTAACCTCGCGCATCTTCTCTTTAAACTTATCCGGGTACTTTAAACTACTGCCGGCATTAAGGCAAATGCTCGTTCCATCGGGCAAGGTGATCAGTTTAATTTCGCCGTTTAGTGCCACCGTTTCCTGGTAGTGAACCGGGTTTAACCAGTTGTCCAATTGTTTTCTGAATATATATGCTGCACTAAAAACGGCTGTTACAGATGCGGCTACAGCTATTTTCACCAGCAAACGCCAAAGAGGAAACACCTTTCTGGGCGGAGGCTTAATTATACGCTGATGGATATTGTTAAGTATCTGATCAGATTCCTGCTGGCTAAGGGACAGTTTTTTTTCAAGTGCATCTTTACTGAAACCTTCAAGCGCTACAAGGTATAATTCTGAAACATCTCCTTGCAGGTATTCGGCAAGCCAGCGCCTGTCCTCAGGAGTTAAATTCTCGGTATTATAAAGCCTTTCTAAGCGTTTGACTATAGTTTCCACAAGCTATTTTTATATAAATACGCCGGGAGCTTTAAAACGGGGGGATGGGTTTATAATTATTTTTAAGAAAAATAAAAACTCATAAAATTGAGCTGCATTTAATTTTTTTTCACAGCCACATTATTGTCATCAATGTACTGCAGCCCTTGTGTTAACTTACTTAAATACTACCTTTATCATCAATAAATAGCTAAATAATTACCTCTGTATGAAAAATGCCTGGACAGAAAAATGGGACCAACGATATGCCGAAGAAGAATTTGCCTATGGTGAACAGCCTAATAATTTTCTACAACAACAACTGTCACTTTTAAAACCCGGCAAAATTCTTTTCCCTGCAGAAGGCGAAGGGCGCAATGCTGTTTTTGCCGCCGGGCTTGGCTGGGCAGTTTCTGCATTCGATATAAGTGTTGAGGGACAAAAGAAAGCCCTGAAACTTGCAGAAAAAAAACAGGTAGCTATTGATTATCAGGTTGGAGAGTTGCAGGAGCTCAACTATACAGCGGGGCAATTTGACGTGATCGCCTTGATTTATGCGCACTTTCCTCCCAACATCAAATCACTTGTACATCAAAGCCTTAATAAATATTTAAACGTCGGAGGGCTTATCATTTTTGAGGCTTTTAGTAAAAGTCACCTTGACTACCTTGCAAAAGATGAAAAAATGGGCGGTCCGAGAGATATCGAATCACTATTTTCTTTAGAGGAAATTAAAACAGATTTTAATAATTACGAGATTTTAGAACTTCTGGAAACGGCGATCCATTTAAATGAAGGGCCTTATCACAGCGGACAAGGCTCGGTTATCAGGTTTGTAGGAAGAAAGAAATTAGTTGGAGCAATTGTTTAAAATAAATCCCCATCATCAATTTGTTCCAATCCAATAACAAACCATTATAACTCCTGCGGTTTTCCATTCGGCCTGGTGTTCTTTTATGTGGTTTTTAACTGCCACAACCGCATGTCCGAGGTATTCCTTAACAGTATGTTTAGAAAGGTTCAATTTCTCGGCAGCCTCTTCATAGGTTTTCCCTTCCAATTTGCAAAGGGTAAATACCTTTTTTCGCTGCGGCGATAATTGGTTAATAGCCTGTTGTAATAAATAATATTGCTCATCCATTAACTGTACGTCGCCGTTATCGGTTTCCATTTCAGCAAAAGGCATGGTGTTAACAACAGCCGTTTCGCGTACTTTTTTGCGGAGATAGGAGATGGATTTATTGAAGCTCAATACAAACAACCAGCCGCTTACCGATTGATCGGGGTTAATATCAGCCCGTTTTTCCCATAGAGCCACAAAAATATCCTGCAAAATATCCCGGGCGATATCATCGTCTTTAGTGAGTTTGAATATGTTACGATAAATAGCCTGATGATACTTTTGATAAAGCATATCAAATGCACCGATGTCATCATCGTGTAAGCGAAACACTAAATCTTTATCTCCATTTGAATCCATAAAAAACTGATAATTATTTATTTATTCTTTAATCAACAGGCAGGAATTATTGTTAAAAGTACAACTATTTTTCAATCAACGAAGCCACGCCATAGCAGCGCCATTAATTATTTATTCAGTAACAGGTAGGAGGCTTATCGCCTTTTGTAAAGCTTGACCCAGACTATAAACTTATTTTTTATAGCCTGGGCTAAACAGGTAACTGGAATGACCAATATATAAAAACGGGACTAAACTACAGCCCGTTAAATTACAACTTAACTGTCGCGGGCAGGTATTTGGCAATCAAGTCCTCATAATAAGGTTTTAACTCCGATACTACCGGCGGTTTCGGGCTTTTGGAGTACAGATCGTAGGGGTTAAATTTATCAACCCATTTAAACATCTCCTGGTCATGCGCGTTCAATAAATGATCGTAAGCTTTTTCGCGGTGCTGTGAGTAAAATGAGTGATAGCGGATCATGTACAAAGCTTCTTCGGGCAGGTAATCTTTGGTGATATGGTACAGGTACTCATCATGTCCCCATGACATATGCACGTTTTCGAGCCCGCATTGATGAGTATAAACGCCATACTTGGTATTGTAACGCTCATCGTAGCTATCAGGATTTGCGGCAAAAAATTCCGGGTAAACTATCTTATCCGAAAACTTGCAGCCTACCGGGAACGTGTCGCCCACTACATTCCATTGCGGTTCGCCAAAAAGGCAAAGTACTTTACCCAAATCATGTATAAAGCCTGTTAATACAAACCAATCCGGGTGACCATCTGCACGGATAGCCTCTGATGTTTGCAGTAAATGCTGCAGCTGATCGAGCGAAATATCCGGATCCGATTCGTCAACCAGCGTATTCAGATATTCCATTGCCGACCACCATGGCATTTCCTTTTTATCAAACTGTAAAAAGTTTGCCTTTTTAGCCAGCACGTTTCCATAAGTTTGATAAGTATGGTTAAGCCTGTAAAACTCGCGCACAGGGTTATCTTCCTCGTTGTTGTAAACCCTAAACTCCTCCTTAGCTTTTTCGGTACCCGGTTCAGGATACCTGCTCAATACATCATCTTCCCATACATCAAGACTTGGCAATGGCGAGATCTCTTTTTCAGTTAACTTTTCCATATTGTAAACCTTTTATTAAATATTAAGCACCTTGATATTTATTGCGCTCCAAACCAAATACCACAGAAAAATCCAATTAATTATTGCGGCTTTAAGTTTTACTGGAGCTGCAATTCAATGCTCCGTTTAGTTTTATAATGATTAAATTTTGATAAAAAAAACGGTCCTTTTATATTAACTGCAATATTTATTTACGTAAACGATTAAGTTACACTAACGTTAAAAGCTGCACGCACAACGTTAAAAGCCCTTAAATTGATTTAGCAAGGCTGATTCCTACTGTGAAATGGAATTACCTCTTAAGGATCTTATTTTTACTTGTTCCGGGAATCTGAATGCCTTTAACCGAAGATTTGCTTACCCCGTTAAACACAATCACCGGCAGTGATTTAACCTGTGGTATTTTGAGGCCATTAATAGTCAACCCATCCACATTATCAAACACGCCGGCAGCCCTGAAATCATTTCCCAGGCAACTAAGGGTTACATTTTTAAACGTTACCCCTTCTGCATGGCGCGTGTAAAAGCCCCAGGCTGGCAATTCACCAAACATTGAAAATTCGGGATAATCATGCGGGTTTTCGGGGATCTTCGCCAATGAATCGAGGCTAACACTTGCCACAGCTTTGCTGGCATCTCCATGGTACACTATCTTAATATTTTCGAGGATTACATTTTTAACCGGGTGCCCCGGCAAGCCCGCAATTGACGAAGGAAAGATATTATGGTCCCCTTTAACTAAAGGCCCTTCCATCGGGTAACCTTTATCGGGTTTACCTTTAGGCACATCAACAGTTACATTACTGATACGGATGCCATTGATGCGGCTTACCACGGTATCTTTATTACGATGACCAAGGCGAATAAAGATGGCATTGCCTGTATTAGTGGCACGGATGTCGCTGATATCAATATCTTCCATCACGCCACCATCAACACACTCCAAAGCAATGGCCGACCGGTAGGTATCGTAAATTTTCACATTCTTTATCGTTATCTTTTTAAAACCGCCACGCGAAGCCGTGCCAAATTTGATGCCACTGGCACTTGACCTGGTGGTACAGTTTGCAACATAAATATTTTCACAGCTGCTGTTCCTGTCGCTTGATTTTAGGCAGATGCCATCATCATCGGCATTAAAAAAGCTATTGGTAAGCTTTACATTTTGGCAGTCGACCAAATCAATACCGTCGTTATTCCAATAAGTATTGCTTTCTACTTTTATACTGTCAATAACCAAATCGCGGCATTTGGTGTAATCCTGTACCCATACCAAACCGTTTTTCATGGTTACACCTTTTATCTGCACATCGGTGCAATTGGAAAAATGGATCAGCTTAGGCCGGTTAGGTTCCTCGGGCTGAGTTTGGCCCCATGGGTTTTGCTTTTGCCATAACGAATCTCTTAATTTCCCTGCCTTCAGCATCGCGAAAAGGTCTTTCAGTAATTCTTCACCGTTTCCGTCAATTATCCCTTTACCTGTTATGGCAATATGCTGCAAGCCATTGGCAGCTATCAATGGAGCTGCATGGCCTTCGCCGTAATCAATTCTTTTTGCGCTGCCCAGCAATACAGCATTTTTGGCAAGGTTAAGGGTGACATTTGATTTTAGGCTGATAGCAGCCGTTAGAAACTTTCCGGCAGGAACATATACCGTACCGCCTCCCTGCTCGCTTGCATTATCAATAGCTTTTTGAATGCTGACAGTGTTATTGGTAATACCATCGGCTTTAGCGCCATAATCGGTAATGTTAAATACTTTTTGCTGAGCATAACCCGCAAATGGCGTTATAAGCAACGTTAAAAAATGAAAGATTTTCATTATCAGTTATTATTAAAAGAAAAATTTAAGCAGGTTTATCGCTTATTGAGTTTACGAACAATGAAGCGTTTAATTGTACATTAAACACCTAAACTATTAAACTTTCAATTTAATTGGCGATGGCGGTGTACTTTTTATTTACGTAAACGTTTACGTAGCGCCGGTATCGATAACAATCGTTATTAAACCGGGGATTATTTCATACGCGTTAATATATCAAACAATGCTTTTGGTTTAAATCAATTTTATATCTTTGCCCCTGTCTGCTCCCGTAGTTCAATGGATAGAATTATGGTTTCCGGTACCATCGATATGAGTTCGAATCTCGTCGGGAGCACAAAAGAGACTTGCAAGTTGCAAGTCTCTTTTTGTTTCATCTATTCACTTCCGCATACCTTTTCCTAAACGCCGTAGGGTTCTCCCCTTTATACTTTTTAAAAATCCTATTCAGGTGGCTTTCATCGGTAAAACCAAACTCATAGGCTATTTCGCTCATGCGTTTATCGGTGTATTGCAGGCGGGTTTCTATCAATTTCAGCTTATAGCTGGTAATGTACTGCTGTAAGCTTTCGCCGGTGGTTTTCTTAAAATATTCGCTGATGTAGTTTGGCGAAAAGTTAAATGAGGAGGCTATACACTCGGCCTTGAGGCGGTCGGGCTGGTAAATATATTCGTGGATATAGTTAAGCAGCGGCAACGTAGTTGTTGAAGGCTGTTTTAAAATATTGGCATGCTGCTGTAGCGTGATATTGCGGGCGGCAATGGTTATAATGGTATTCATCAATTGCTCAACTACCTCATTATGCTGAGGAAACTCGTTTGATGTTTCTCGTTGTAAAGCCTCTATCAGCGCCCTTACCAGCGGCTTATCGGTAACAGTTTTCAAAATACAACCAGGCAAATGGTTATGGTTATGAAAAATGTATTCCATTTTTTTAACCCACTTTTCGCTTTGTGTTTTCAGGTAGCTATCAGTAAAGCGGATGAAGTAAAAGCGGGTTAGCTCGTGCACCTCAAAGCCGTGGTGATCTTCCGGAAAAATCAAAAAGAATTTATCAGAAGCATAAGGCAGTTCATGCCCGTTAATGATCTGGATCCCCCTGCCTTCCAGCGTAAATACCATTTCGAAAAAAGTATTGCGGTGCGGTTTAGCCGTATACTGGTTTGTTTCAAGCAGCTCCAGTTCATAAGGCCGGTACAGGTTTTTGGTTTCCATACCCGTAAAGTTACAGATCATCCCCATGAATGTACAAGACCAAAGCCCTGATTATACAGAACTTTGACTTATCAAAACAAACACATCATGAACGATTTAACATTTGTACTACTAAGACTGGCCGCCGGAGCCAGTATGTTTGGTCACGGCCTGGTCCGCTTACCTAAACTAAATGGTTTCAGCCAATGGATGGTTGGCACTTTTGAAAAGTCAATGCTGCCTGAAGCTATGGTAACACCCTTTAGTTACTTGTTACCAATTGCCGAATTTATTATAGGTATATTGCTCTTATCGGGCTTATTTACTAAACCTGCTTTAATTGGCGGCAGCCTGGTAATGATCCTGTTAATATTTGGCAGCTGTTTGATCGAGAACTGGGAGATCCTCCCTTCACAGCTGATCCATGCTGCTTTCTTCGCCGTACTGCTTCAGTTTGCGGCTAACAATACCTATTCATTAGATAACCTTTTCTTTAATAAATAAGATCATGAGCTCAAGAAGAGATTTTGTAAAACAAGGCGGACTTTTAGGGTTGGCCGGCCTTGTGGGCAGTAATTTGGCATCGGCTAAACAAAACACACCGGTAAATAACTTTAATACCTCAAAATGGGCCGATGGTTCAAGGCTGGTGGTTTCTGTATCCATGCAGTTTGAGGCCGGTGGTCAGCCGGATAATGCCGAGAGCCCGTTTCCGCAGAATATGCAAAAAGGTTATATCGATCTGCCCGGTGCAACCTGGTTTCAATACGGTTATAAAGAAGGGATTCCCCGTATGCTGGATAACTGGGATAAACTGGGCATTAAAGTAACGTCGCACATGGTTGGTTCGGCTGTACTTAAAAACCCCTCCTTAGCTAAAGAAATTGTGGACCGCGGACACGAAGCTGCAGCACATGGCATGAATTGGGCCACGCAATACACCATGCCCTATGAACAGGAAAAGCAGTTTATAAAAGATGGCGCCGATGCCATTAAAAAAGTAACCGGTTTTACCCCGGTAGGCTACAACGCCAATTGGCTGCGCCGTGGCGAAAACACGCTGAAAATATTACAGGAACTTGGTTTTGTATACCATATTGACGATTTGAGCCGCGATGAGCCTTTTATCATCCCCATAAATCAAAAAGATTTTGTGGTGGTACCTTATACCATCCGCAACAACGATATTGTGCTGATTGAAGGCAAAAATTTCTCAACAGATCAATTCCTCACACAGTTAAAAATTGAATTCGACCAGCTTTATGTCGAGGCCGAGTTCAAACGCCGGCAAATGTCCATCAGTTTCCACGATCGCATCGGCGGCACCCCACAAATGGCTAAAGCCGCAAACGACCTGATCAAATACATTCAACAACACAAAGGCGTAAGCTTTAAACGGAAGGATGAAATAGCTAAAATGGCATTGGAGGATAAAACGACGATAAGGGAGAATTGATCCTCTGATCCAGGGGCTGTCAGTCTGAGCCCGTCGAAGACTTGCGCGCAGAGGCCTCCCCGGTATGCTTCGACGGGCTACCCATGACACCCATTTTTAGCAAATTGTTCATGCTAAACTCATTCCTAATTCTCCTTCATACCCGGATATTGGTCAAAAAGAGCTTTTAGCTTTTGAGCCATTTCAGGGTATTCATTTATAACATTGGTACGTTCGCTGGGGTCATAAGCCAGGTTAAACAGTTCGGTTTTTGCAGGTAGCGGCGAACCTGCTACGCCACCAACATTGTTATTTGCCTTTACTTCACGATACTTCCAGTCGCCAAGGCGCACAGCCTCGCAAACGCTGTTGTTATAATAGTAAATAGGTCTGTGTTCGGGATGTTTAGGCACTTTGCCAGTTAATACATCAGCTATCGACTGCCCATCCAAGGTACGGCCTTTCGGCAGCGGGGCACCAGTCCAATTGGCAAGTGTAGGCAACACATCCAGGTTACTCATCATGCTGGTGATGCTTGCGCCAACCGGAGTATGATTTTTCCAGTAAACAATGAATGGCTCACGTACCCCGCCTTCATATGTTAATCCCTTGCTGCCGCGAAATACACCGGCGGTACCTGCATCCCAATGTTTAGTGGCACTATCGCCAAGCATCCGGTCAGGAAAATCTACCCATGGACCATTATCGCTCGAAAACATGAATATTGTATTATCAGCCAGTCCCTGCTTTTCAAGCTCTGCCCAAACCTGGCCAAGGCTTTCATCAAGCTGTTCAACTACATCACCTAAATGACCGCCATCGCTTCTGTTTTTATTTTTCGCCGATGATGCAAAGGCTACCGGTAAATGCGGCATATTATGAGCCAGGTACAAAAAGAAGGGTTTATCATTCTTTTTTTGTTCCTTAATAAAATGGATGGCTTCCCGTTGATACAACTCTATCAGCGATGAATCGGCAGGTTTTAAGATCTCGGGCTTATGATTACGGAACACTTTAATAGTAGTATCTGTTTTTACATAAGGCGAACGATAATCATGGCTGTACAACAAACCATAGTATGAATCAAAGCCCTGTGCCATGGGGTGGTTGTAAGCAGCATGGTCGCCGAGGTGCCATTTGCCTATCATGGCAGTTTTATAGCCAATTTGTTTCAGCATTTCGGGAATAGTAACTTCCTGATCGGGGATACCAAGCTTTGATCCGGGGCCTATCGGTGTCGGTAAATTCATCCTTGAAGCATAGCGCCCAGTAAGCAACGAAGCTCGCGAAGGTGTACAGGTGGGGCTGCTCACTACGTAATTGGTAGCCCTTACACCCTTTTGTGCCATTTTATCCAAAAACGGTGTACGGATCACGGGATTACCATAACAACTCAGGTCGGAGTATCCCATATCATCGGCCAGTACAAAAATGATATTAGGCAATTGCTTTCTCTGTGCCGAAGCCGGTGCAATTAAAAATATAAAAACCAAAAGGAAAAGGCCTTTGCAGGTTAATTGGGTGAATTGTTTCATTACCTGGTGAAAATAGTTTTTTATAGCGGATGACCGTTAAAAATAACTTAACTTTTACAATGGGGAATGACAGTGACGGAAAGCCAAAAAGCTTTCAAGTCGTCTCGTGACAGTAATAGGCTATGAAGGGCAGTTAAAGAAAACGGCATGGCGCATAGTTGACTCACCCGGTCTACGCTTCGCTGGACCACCCTCTCTATCCTTCGGATAAAGAGGGTAAGAAAAATATAAATAAATCGCCCTTCTTTACGCTTTCGTAGAGAGGGGTGACAAGCGCAGCGATGTCGGGGTGAGTTGATACGGCGTCTAATTCTTTGTTTATGCCCTAATCAACAACTACTGCTTACCAGCCTTCCTCAACATTTCCCTATGCTCCTTGCCCCATTTTATCATCTCCAAAATGATGCCGCCAAAACTCCGGCAGTACTCTGTCGATTCGTACTCAATTAAAACCGGCGAAGTTGGGGTCACCGTACGTTTAACAAGTTTGTTCATCTCCATGGTTTTCAGCTCGCGCGATAACATGCGCGTGGTGATGCCGGGGATGCTCCGCTCAATTTCTCTGAAACGTTTGTTTCCGTTGCAAATAGAATTAATGATTGGCAGCGTCCATTTACCGCCAATAACATACATGGTGTCTTGTAAAGCCTGCCGCTCATCGGCATGATTACGTTGGTATGACGTTATTCCCTCTTCCATACTGGTATACTCTGTGTAACTGGTTACAAAATTATACCAATTATAACATACTTTTGCATCAAAAAATAAAATACCATGTCAAAAACAGTTTTTATAACCGGAACAAGCAGCGGACTGGGCAAATTAACCGCTAAACATTTTGCACAACAAGGCTGGAATGTAGCCGCCACCATGCGTACACCCGAAAAGGAAACCGAACTAACACAATATCCTAATATCAAAATATTTAAACTGGATGTAACCAACCTTGAACAGGTAAAAACAGCAACAGAACAAGCGATAGCCGCTTTCGGTAAAATTGATGTTGTGGTGAACAATGCAGGTATGGGTACTTACGGTGCACTGGAACTTGCCAAAGAAGAAGATATCGACTGGCAGTTTGCGGTAAATGCCCGCGGTCCTATTAATATCATCCGTGCCTTCCTGCCTCATTTCAGGGAAAACGAAGGAGGTATGTTCATCAACATCAGCTCTTTTATGGGTATCACTTCGGCCGTACCACTTGGCTCACTGTACAACATGTCGAAATTTGCATTAGAAGGCCTTACAGAAGGACTATATTACGAACTAAAACCGCTTAATATTCATTTAAGACTGATAGAGCAAGGCGGATCAAAAGGAAACAACTTTGTTGAAAGCGTAGTTTGGAACCAACACCCGGATATAACTGCGTACGATGAACTTACCAACAAACTGCAAAACCTGATGGGCTCACGTGATGAATCGCAGCTGGATGATCCGATGTTGATTATTAATGCTATTGATGATCTTGCCACCGGCAAAAACAACAAGTTCCGTACGGTGATAGGTGATATGGGCAACATGCTAATGAACATGCGCAGCTCGATGCCTATTGAGGAATATATGGATAAGATGAGCAGCTTCTTTTAACCGTGATTTGTAGGATTTTGGGATTGCCCTGATAAAACGAGCTAATGAACCCGCTCGCATATTGGGGCAATTATTATTATCAACATTAAGAGCTTATAGTTTACTAATCGGTTTCTTGTAACAGACTTATACAATCATCATATAATTCATAAGTCGCATCGGGTGCTCGATCTTTTATTACCTGGCGGGCTATAAATTCAATTACCTGATGCCGGTTATTAGTAGGTATCCCTGTTTTTTCAAACCAACTTTCCGTTGTCGGAATATATACCAATGCAACGTGCCTGCCGGCAGCTAACTCGTACAGAAACTGCAACTTAATATCTCCATCCCTATAAATAACGTACCCTTCACGACCGTTATCAATATATTCTAACTGTTTAGATACCATATCATTTATTATTCTTTCTCTATCTACTAATATAACTTCTTTATCCGATACCTGACGACCAAAACCTGTAGCTCGACCTTTTCAACAAAGCAACTTGAGCTTTTTAACAAAACGCCGCGCCGCCTTTCAACCTAACTTTGTGTTATCAAAAAGAAAGATAACACTATGAAAAAAGTATGGTTTATAACAGGCAGCGCCCGCGGATTAGGCCGCAGCCTTACAGAAGCAGTTTTAGCAGCAGGCGATAATGTTGCAGCAACAGCACGTAACCCCGAACAATTGAAAGATCTGGCTGATCAATATCCCGGTCAGGTATATCCGATAAAATTAGATGTTACCGATTACCCGGCAGTATATAAAGCCGTTGCCGACACTGTAGCCCACTTTGGCAAAATTGATGTATTGGTAAACAATGCCGGTTTCGGTATCATTGGTGCAGCCGAAGCCTTTACAGATGAGCAGGTACGCAGCCAGCTGGAAACAAACCTTTATGCCCCTATCGAGATCACCCGCGCGGTTTTGCCTTATATGCGCAAGCAACGCTCGGGCCGTATTTTGCAGATCAGCTCGGTTGGTGGTCGCGTTGGTAATGCAGGTTTAAGCATGTACCAGGCAGCTAAGTTTGGTCTTAGCGGCTTTACCGAAGCTTTGGCTAAAGAAGTAAAACCACTTGGCATACTGGTTACCAGCGTTGAGCCCGGAGGTTTCCGTACCGATTGGGCAGGCGATTCCATGAGTTACGCCCCTAAGGTTGAAGGCTATGAACAAACGGTTGACGTGCGTGCCGATTATTTATCGAGCGGCAAATTTATTCCTGTAGGTGACCCCGAAAAAGCAGCGAAGGTAATGGTTGATCTTGTTGAACATCCGGAGCCTCCTGTGCACCTTATATTGGGCAGTGAAGCCGCCGGCTTGTTAAAAGCTGCCGACGAAGCACGCAAAGCCGAATTTGAAAAATGGCTCCCCGTTACAACTTCAACTGATCATGCCGAAGCTGAAGATTTTCTGAATACAGAATTTGGGAAATCAATAACCGCTCAAAAAGCATAATATAATTTCGGTTGTGGGGACATGTTCCCCGGGATATATCAGACTTACGAAGCTTTTGAAACTTCGTAAGTCTTTCTTTATTATTAAATTTGAACAACATGCCTGTGCCAAATCCAAAAACGTCGCCGCGGATCCTTTATTCCTGTTACTCGCAAGTAAGCCGAGCTGGCGAGCAATTTATTGCCGACCACGTATTCGGCTATATCCTCTCCGGCGATTCGGAGCTTTATGTCAACGGTAAAAACTATTATTTTAAACAAGGCGATTACCGTTTTCTGAAGCGGAACGAACTGGCTAAATTTGTAAAGCATCCACCCGCAGGCGGCGAATTTAAAACCATCACTATTGGTATGGATCAGACTACCCTGCAAAGTATGAGTGCCGAACTTGATTTGCATGCAGATGGCCGGTATTCAGGCGAAAGCGCTTTGTTTCTGAGACCAAACGAGCTTTTCAACAATTACATTACATCGTTAAGTCCTTATATGGATAAAACCGGCGACGAAATTAGCCCGGCACTTACCCTGCACAAGGTTAAGGAAGCTGTAATGATTTTGCTGGAAACAAACCCCGAACTCAAAAATATCCTCTTTGATTTCAGTGAACCCGGCAAAATAGACCTGGAGGCTTTCATGACTCAAAACTATCGTTTTAATGTAGACTTGAACCGCTTTGCTTACTTAACCGGCCGCAGCCTGGCTACCTTTAAGCGTGATTTTGAACGGATCTTTAATATATCACCCAACCGGTGGATCCAGCAGCAACGATTAAAGGATGCCTACTTCCTGATCAAAGAAAAGAAGCACAAAGTATCGGACGTGTACATGGATGTGGGCTTTAAAGATCTCTCCCACTTTTCCTTCGCCTTTAAAAAAGCTTATGGGGTAGCGCCGTCGGCGGTGTAGCCGCTGGGGGAGAGTCAAGACAGCAAGAGTCAAGAGACAAGAAAAAACAGAAGCGAGAAGTCAAGACTTAAGAATCAGGACGAGAAATAGAGTCAAGAAATCATGAGTCAAGAGCTAAGACATAAAAAAGCCAGGAATGGATTAGATCTCATTCCTGGCTCTTGTATCTTATTGTCCTGACTCTAAATTCTTAATTCCTGACTCTTGCCGTCTTGGGTCTATTCCCTAAACGTTAAACCTGAAGTGCATAATGTCTCCGTCCTGCACAATATAGGTTTTACCTTCAACGCCCAGCTTGCCGTTCTCTTTGATGACAGCTTCAGAGCCGTTGAATTTCACAAAATCTTCGTATTTAATTACTTCGGCACGGATAAAGCCTTTTTCAAAATCGGTATGGATCACACCCGCCGCCTGTGGCGCGGTGAAACCCTGAGTAATAGTCCAGGCACGAACTTCCTGCACACCGGCAGTAAAGTAGGTAGCCAGGTTTAATAGCCTGTATGCCGCTTTAATCAGTTTGTTAACACCTGATTCGGCAAGACCCAGATCATCCAAAAACATCTGGCGCTCTTCATAGGTTTCCAGTTGTGAAATTTCAGATTCAATCTGAGCTGAAATGATCAGCACTTCGGCATTTTCATCTTTAACGGCTGCTTTTACTTTTTCAACATAAGCATTACCGGTACTTACGGAACCTTCATCAACATTACAAACATATAATACCGGTTTGGCGGTAAGCAGCCAAAGGTCGGCTACATATTCTTTATCTTCTTCCTCAACAGGTGCAGTACGGGCCGACTTACCTTCCAGCAGGTGATTTTTATAAACGGTTAAAACATCAAAGGTTTTTTTAGCCTCTTTGTCGCCGCCGGTTTTGGCCATCTTTTCAACTTTCTGGATCTTTTTCTCAATAGATTCAAGGTCCTTTAGCTGCAGTTCAGTATCAATGATTTCTTTGTCGCGGATTGGGTCAACCGAGCCATCAACATGGATCACATTATCGTTATCAAAGCAACGTAATACGTGGATGATAGCATTGGTAGCGCGAATATTGGCCAAAAACTGGTTACCTAAACCTTCGCCTTTGCTGGCCCCTTTAACCAAGCCGGCAATATCAACTATCTCTATAACGTTTGGTACAATTGATTTTGGCTGTACTATTTCGGTAAGCTTTGTTAAGCGCTCGTCCGGCACTGTAATTACACCCACGTTTGGCTCAATAGTACAAAACGGAAAGTTAGCCGCTTGTGCCTTAGCGTTTGATAAGCAATTAAAAAGTGTCGATTTGCCCACATTCGGCAAACCTACTATACCACATTGTAAACCCATTTTATAATTAAATTTTAGCCCCCTCTAAATCTCCCCCGGAAGGGGAGACTTCCTGTAATAATTATTAAAAGCCCTCCCCATCCGGGGAGGGTTGGGTGGGGCTAAATTCGGCTGCAAAGATAACAGAAAATTTTGCCTTATAATTTGAAAAAATAAACGACTTTTGCGCTCGGAAAAAAGAAGCTAAATATTAATACACCGATGTAAAAGAGGAGGGCCTATATATGGAAGAAATGGTTGAGCAAATAGAATTGTTGCTGGAAAAACAAGACGATACCCAATTACAGGAATATTTGAACAACCTTAACATATCGGATGTTGAAGAACTGATTGGTGAACTTCCTGAACATGGCCCAAAATTCATCGAAACCCTTTCGCTTAACCGCGCGGTTAACGTGTTCCGCATCCTTGAATTCCCTGTGCAAGAGCGGATCATCAAAAAACTTTCGGGTCAAAAGCTTGAAGATCTGATCAACGAACTCCCTCCTGACGACCGTACGTCACTTTTCAGCGAATTGCATGGTGACGCCGTTCAAAAACTTATCCAAAAACTTTCACGCGAAAACCGCGAGGAGGCTTTAAAACTTTTAGGTTACGAAGAAGAAAGCGTTGGCCGCTTAATGACACCCGACTATATTGCCGTTAAACGCACCTGGGACGTAAGCCGTGTGCTTTCGCACATTCGCCGGTATGGTAAAAACTCAGAGACCATCGATGTTATTTATGTAATTGATGAGCACGGTGTTTTACTTGATGACATCCGGATCCGCGAGATCTTATTGGTAAAGCCCGAAACCAAGGTGAGTGAGCTAATGGATGGTCGTTTGATTTCGCTTAGTGCCAGTGATCCGCAGGAAGAAGCAATCAACGTTTTCAGGATGAATAACCGCACCGCCCTACCTGTTGTTGATAATAATGACGTATTGCTTGGCATTGTAACAGTTGACGACATCCTTTGGATAGCTAACGAAGAATATACCGAAGATATCCAAAAAATAGGTGGTACGGAAGCGCTGGATGAACCATATCTTGATATCAACCTTTTTAAACTTGTAAAAAAACGCGTAGGCTGGCTCATCATTTTATTTTTAGGAGAGATGCTTACCGCTACCGCTATGGGTTATTTTGGCGATGAGATCTCCAAAGTAGTTGTACTGGCTTATTTTATTCCATTAATTATTTCGAGCGGTGGTAACAGTGGTTCGCAGGCTTCAACCCTCATTATCCAGGCCATGGCCCTTGGTGAAGTTACCGTTGCCGACTGGTGGCGGGTTATGCGCAGGGAAATTCTTTCGGGTTTAATGCTTGGTGTTTGTTTAGGTTTAATAGGCTTTTTACGCATAGCGGCCTGGAGCATGTTCAGCAATATTTACGGCCCGCACTGGATGCTGGTAGGCTTTACCGTAGGCGCGTCCCTTATCGGTATTGTTTTATGGGGATCATTATCAGGTTCGATGCTGCCACTTTTGCTTAAAAAACTTGGCGCCGACCCTGCTACCTCGTCAGCTCCGTTTGTAGCCACCCTGGTAGATGTTACCGGGTTGATCATTTACTTTACTATAGCCGTAATATTTATGCGGGGTATATTATTGTAATCCTCGTTTTCAAATATAACACACGAAAAAAGCCCTGTTTCTGAATAAGAAGCAGGGCTTTAATTATTTTAGTTTAGTATTGTTCTGTAATAATTAGATCTCAAACGAAAAATCTTCATCGGCAGATGCCCTGGCAATTTCAGGGTTTTCGCTGTACTCATAGCGTTTTTCAACTACCTCCTGGTTTGATTTGATGTAGTCGATGGTATCTTTCAAACCTTCGGCAAATTTTTCAAAGTCTTCTTTATATAAAAAGATCTTGTGTTTTACAAACACCCCATCTTCCAAACGCTTTTTGCTTTCAGTAATAGTAACATAATAATCGTTTGAACGGGTTGCTTTTACATCAAAAAAATAGGTCCGCTTCCCGGCTCTCACCTTCTTTGAATAAACCTCTTCACGCTCTCTATTGTCAAAATCTCCCATATATATTTACCTGTAATTAGTTTTGGTTGGCATAAATATAAATAAATTTTCAAAGTGCAAGTATTTTATTCGTTATTATTGAGTTTTTTGAAACAAAAGCGTCATTTTTTTGTGTGGATGACCGATTACAGGTGAGTTGTGAAAAGAGAACGCACATAAGTCTTCACTGGCGCAAGTTTTGCGGGTTTGGCTGTGCGGAGGCTAACTTGGGCCACCTGTTACAATGCGGGGTAAATGTATAACAAAAATTATTTTATAAACTGTAAACCTTTTTGGGACGTGACAGGTAAACCTATTTCAGGACAAGGCACACACAAATTCATCTCCCACCGGCGCAAGTGTTGTGCGGAGGTTGCGGGCATGCTCACTTGAGCCCATTCGTTATGCGTTTTCCTCTTCTTCCAGTAATTGTTTTTCGTAAAGCTCAAAGTAGGTGCCTTTAAGCTGCATGAGGTACGCATGGTTACCCTGCTCAACAATTTGGCCGTTATCCATTACCAGGATCTTGTCCGCATTTTTTATGGTGGAAATGCGATGGGCTATAATGATGCTTGTTTTATCCTGCATTACCCGGCCAAGGTTATTCAGAATCTCCTCTTCCGTGCGGGTATCAACTGCCGAAAGACAATCGTCAAAGATCAAAACCTGCGGGTGCTTAAATATGGCCCGTGCAATGGATACACGCTGTTTTTGCCCGCCCGATAAGGTAACGCCGCGTTCGCCTATAAGGGTTGTAAAACCTTCTTCCAGCTCAATAATATTATTGTACACCGCGGCATCTTTGGCAGCCTGCTCAACAACCGGCATATCCAGTACATCGGCACTAAAAGCAATGTTATTGGCTATGGTATCCGAAAACAGGAAAACCTCCTGCGGTACAAAACCTATCTGCGAGCGATAGTTTTCGAGGCCAAGTGATTTTATCGGCCGACCGTCAATGGTGATCTCCCCCCCTGTAGTATCATACATACGCATTACCAGGTTGGCAATGGTTGATTTACCTGAGCCCGTACGACCTATAATTGCCAGCATCTGTCCCGGCTCAACCGTAAAGGAAACATTCTTTAAAGCCTGGATTCCGGTATCGGGATAAATGAATGATACATCATCAAACTTAATCAATCCCTCAACGTGGTGGTTGTCTGCAACCGGTGAAATGATCTCCGGCTTTTCATGCAAAAATTCATTAATGCGTTTTTGCGAGGCGGCGGCGCGTTGCACTAGTGAGGTTACCCAACCCAGCGAAATAACCGGGAACGACAGCATATTGAGGTACACAATAAACTCGGCGATATTACCGGGAGTAATGTTACCTTTTATTACTTCTACCCCGCCAACATACATGGTTATTACGTTACTCAGCCCTACCAGTAACAACATAATGGGGAAAAACAGGGCCTGTACTTTAGCCAGTTCCATGGAGTGCACTTTATAGTCCTCGCTCTCCTTGGCAAAGTTTTCGCGCACAAAGCCTTCGCGCACGTACGATTTGATCACCCTGATACCAGAAAAGTTTTCCTGCACAAAGCTGGATAAACCAGACAGGCGCTCCTGGATCATCTCGCTGCGGTGATTGATAATATTGTTTACATAGTAAATAACACCGGCCAAAATAGGCAATGGCAATACCGAAAAAATGGCCAGTTGTACGTTTACTGTGAGCATGGCATATATCACCATAACAAACAATACTACGGTATTGATGGAGTACATAATACCCGGCCCAAGGTACATGCGCACACGGCTAACATCCTCGGTTACCCGGTTCATTAAATCTCCGGTGTTGTGGCGGCGATAAAAGGCCAGTGAAAGTTCCTGGTAGTGGTTGTAGATCTCGTTTTTTAAATCGTACTCGATATGGCGCGACATGAGGATGATGGTTTGCCTCATAAAAAACAGGAACAGGCCCCGCAGCAAGGCTAGCACTAATACCAGTGTACCAAACAGGAATAAGCTGGTACCGAAAATATCATAAATAAAACTCTGCCTGTCGAAACCCGAAAAAAGCTGGTAGGCCCCTATGTTTTCGGTAACCAGGTCAAAAGCTACGCGGATAACCTGTGCCGGCAGCACACCAAAAACGTTGGATATGATTACAAACAACACGCCCGGGATAAGCCGCCAGCGGTATTTGTAAAAAAACTTATTAAGGTATGCGAGGTCTTTCATTTATTATTATAGTCCGGAAGTCGGGAATGTCCGAAAGTCGGAAAGCCCTGACATAATAATCAAAAGTATTAAAATTTGAGGAGAGTGATTGGATGGAAAAGTCGGGAGGATGTAAGAATGTTACATTGATACACTCGTAACAATCCCGGTAGTGTTCAATTTTTAAAAGTGTGAACACTTGCATATTTTTCTAAAATAAACACCATTGATAATCAATACATTACAAGTAAGCCAAAGTGCGTTAAAACTTAAAATGAACACACATGTACTAATAATCAGATAGTTATGAAATTACAAAATAAAACGTTGAACACCTGTTTTTTAAAAATTGAACACTGACAGGATCCTGTCAGTATTATCAATATTATGTATCCATATACAAAAGGCAATTTTCCTGCAACTATCAGCAGGGAAATCGCTTTTAACCACATGCACATAGAGAAATCATAAATGAAAAATTTTCACACTAATTTTCACGTATTAATCGAATTTAACGAATTTCCAATTGATTTAAGATTCGTGTAATTCGATTAATTGTGGATCGGTTGAAAAGCATTCGTGTAGAAATTTTTCAGATGAGATTTAGTAAAACAGGTCTCATCATTTTTACAGTGATTTTCCTGTAACTATGGGCAGCATGATGATGTTAATGTTAAATAATACTTATATTCGTTATTTATATGAACAACCGGGTCGATTTGACAGAACATGAGCTACTTACCTTACTTAAGGGCAAAGATATAGCCGCGTTCGATCAGATTTTTGAAAAATTTTACCGGCCATTGTGCTTTTTCGCCTCCCGCATTATTCATGACACCGTTGACGCGCAAGACCTGGTACAGGATGTTTTTGTTAAATTTTGGCAAAAAGAGAACATGCCCTGCACTGCGGATGCTATCAGATCTTACTTATATGTGAGCGTAAAGAACACCTGTTTCAATTATCTTGAAAAAAACAGCGTTAAGATAGCCCACCGGCAAACCCTTGTAAATACCGATATAGAGGAGGCTACCATTTTAAATAACATTATACACGCCGAAGTATTAAGGCAGGTTTTTGCAGCAGTGGATACTTTGCCCGAACAGTGCCGCAAAATTATCCGGATGACTTTTGAAGATGGTAAAAAAGCCAAAGAAATTGCCTGCGAACTCGGCATTACCATAAGTACGGTAAACAACCAAAAAATGCGTGGCCTCAGTTTGTTAAAAAACCGCCTGTCTGACGAAGGACTTGCACTCGGAATGCTCCTGATATTACCCGGTATTATGGGCCATGTAAAATAGGCGTTAATAAAACATAAAATTTATTTCAATTTTCTTTAGATAAAACCCCACCCTTCCCTGTTCTATCATCAAATACCGGTTATAGACGCATGGATAATTCAAAAACAGACAGCCGATTAAGGATTTCTGATCTTATCAGTAAGTATTTAAATGGCAATTTAAGCGGGGCAGAACATGCCGAGTTATTTTCATGGGTTGAGGCCAGCGAAGAAAACAGCGCTTTATTTGATACCATCCTTAACGAAAACGAGCTCGAAAGTCGCTATGCCGAATACCGCTCATTTAATACCGAACATGCTTTGGCCAACGTTAAAGCCAGGCTGCAGCCAACCGTTGTTAAACCCTTTAGGCTCCCTAACTGGTTACTTGCAGCAGCGGCAGTAGTTATTTTATGCATGGCCATTGGTATACCCGCTTATTTACACCGTTCGCCACAACAAGTTGCAGCGGTAATAAAAAAGAGCCACGAAATTACCCCGGGCGGCAACAAAGCTATCCTAACGTTAGCCAATGGCAGCAAAGTTGTTTTAAACGGTGCCGCTAATGGCAATATAGCCAACCAGGGCAACACAACCATAAAAAAACTAAGCAACGGAGTGGTTGCCTACAATAAAAATAATTCGATAGCTGCACAGCCTGCCGCTGTTGCTTATAATACAATGAGCACCCCGCGCGGCGGGCAATACCACCTGATACTGGCCGATGGCACCAATGTGTGGCTTAACGCCGCGTCATCCATCAAATTTCCTGTTGTATTTAACGGAAACGAGCGCAAAGTACAAATTACCGGCGAGGCATATTTTGAAGTAGCGCATGATAAAACCAAACCGTTCCGGGTTGAGAGCGATGGGCAAACTGTTGAGGTATTAGGTACGCATTTTAACATTAATGCCTATGCCGACGAAAATGAAATTAAAACAACCCTGCTTCAAGGCAGCGTAAGGATAAAAGCGGGCAATAAAAACTACCTGCTTAAACCCGGCGAACAATCGCATCTGAAAAATGGGGAGGTAAATACTACCCAGGCAGATATGGACGAGGCGTTAGCCTGGAAAAATGGCGTTTTCCATTTTAATGATGCCGGCATTGAATCGGTTATGAAACAAATTAGCCGCTGGTATGATGTCGACGTGAAATATGAAGGAAAAATAAAAGAACGCACGTTCTCCGGCGAAATATCAATGAATGTTAATGCTTCACAAATATTGGATGCTATGCGTTTCAAAAAGATCCATTACACAATTGAAGGAAAAACAATTATTGTAAGGCCTTAAACTAATATTAAACTACTAACTAAACCCAACCGGATGAATAAAAACATACAAAAAACGCCTTAGGCGGTACTCCCCAAACCAAGGTTATTTTAAATAACCGCACCCCGACTGGCATCAGGGTACGGTAAATATTTGAGTTAACCCTTCCGGTAAACCGGAAAAACAAGCTTAGTGTCCCTAACCATGTATTAACCCAAACTTTCCAAAAGTATGAAATTAAATGCTTTTTCAACAGCCATTTATAAACCGTGGCTGTCCAAAAAAATTCTATTGGTTATGAAATTGACTACCCTATTTATGGTCATAGCCTTTATGCAATGCAGCGCGAGCGCGTTTAGTCAAAAGATTAACCTCGATGCTACTAACGTACCTTTAAAACAGGTGCTAAAGGAAATCAATAAACAGAATGGGTACCTGTTTTTTTACGATACAAAAGATGTACGTAATAAAAACATTACCGTTAAAGTAAAAGATGCTTCGGTTGATGAAGCTTTAAACGCTTGCTTAAAAAACCTGCCCTTAACCTACAAAATTGTAAACAACACGGTTTTTTTGCAGGAAAAGGACAATACTATTACAAGCGCTGTACCGCTTAACATTAAAGGCAAGGTGGTTGATGAAAAAGGCCAGCCTTTACCCGGCGCGAGCATCCAACTCAAGGGCACTACACTGGGCGTAACTGCCGATGCAAATGGCGCTTTCAGCATTAACGTACCCGATGATAAAAGCATTTTGATTGTAAGCTTTGTTGGCTTCACACCTAAGGAAGTAGCGGTTGGCAATAGTACGTTTTTAACAGTTAGCCTTAGTGAAGCAGGCAAATTAAGTGAGGTTGTGGTAACCGCTTTAGGTATTAAAAAAGCCGAAAAACAATTAGGTTACTCCATAAGTCAGGTTGGCGGCGAAGAGGTATCGCTAACCCGCGAACCTACCTTTATAAACGCGTTGGAAGGTAAAGTGGCAGGTTTGGTAGTGCAAAGCCCGCCAAACGGCCCGGGTGGCTCATCAAGGGTTATACTGCGGGGAAACTCGTCATTTTCGGGATCAAACCAGCCATTATATGTTGTTGACGGCGTGCCTATCAACAGCAGCACCCGCGAAAACAGCGACGATGGCGGCAAGGTTTACGGCGGATCTGACCCCGGTGATGGTTTATCATCTATCAACCCCGATGATATTGAAAGTATCAGCGTTTTAAAAGGAGCGTCGGCTGCAGCTCTTTATGGAGGTGGCGCGCAAGCCGGCGTTATTTTAATCACCACCAAAAAAGGCAAAAAAGGCCAGGGCCTCGGTATCAGCTTTAACAGCAACACGGTGCTTGAAAAAATGGTGCCTTATGACGATTTGCAAACCGAGTATGGCCGTGGTTACCTTGGCCGCCCATACACCGCCGCCGATTATAGCGATCCGATATTTTACGGGCAGCTTGCGGATAACTCCGGCGATGCGCCGGGATGGTCATGGGGTGGTAAGCTGGATGGCAGGCCTTTTATAGATATCGACGGAAAAACAAAACCCTATGTATCGCAATCGGCAGCAAAAAACTTCGATCGCTTTTTTAAAACCGGTGTAACTACTACCAACAGCCTGGCTTTTACAAAAGGCACCGAAAACGGCTCATACAGGGTTTCGCTATCGCAAACGCAAGATAACCTGCCTACCCCCGGCGAAAAATACGAGCGCTATAACGCCGTAATACGTGCCACCCAGGATTATGGCAGCAGGTTACATACCGATTTTAAGATAGACCTTTCAAGAACCCTACGCAAGAACGCGCCGCTTTTACGCGGGGATGGCCGCGGTTCATTTGGCCTTGCTTATCCGCGTATTGCAAGCTCGACAGATATCACTTTGCTGGATGATAAAACCCCGGACGGCAAATACCTGTCAACTTATAACGCCAACCCTTATGTGCAGATAGAACAGGTAACTAACAACCAAACGCAAAACCGCATCCTGTCATCGGGCAATATCACTTATGATATTACAAGCCACCTGCATGCCAATTTAGTTGCCGGTTACGACTATATAAACACACCCGCCTTATTTGTGGTACGCCCAAATAACGTAATTAATACCAACGGCGTTTACCGTACTACTACCATTGAGCAGCAAAAATCTGATGTTAGGGCGATGTTATCATACGATCATAAATTTTCAGATCTAACGGTGAATGCCTTTGCCGGTGCCGAATTACAAAATTCACAACAATATTCATTAGACCTGTATGCTGAAGGACTGGCCGACCCTAACCTGTTAAACTTTAGCAATGCAAGCAATGTACACCCACCTACAGAATCGCATACGCCGAGGTATAAAACCAATTCGGTTTTTGCTGATGTGCAATTTGGCTATAAAGAATACCTGTTTCTGGAACTAACCGGCCGTAATGACTGGTATTCGGCGCTTGCATCTACCCGCCCTAATTTTAAACCAAACTTATTTTACCCATCGGCTAACTTAAGCTTTGTATTTACCGATGCGTTGAAATTAGATCAGTCAGTGTTATCATTTGGTAAAATAAGGGCATCTATAGGGCAAACGGGCAGTAATCCCACCCCGCAGCTTACCGACCTCACCTTTACGCTTAAACCGCCTGTAAATGGCATTACCAATGCTGAAATTACCGGCGCAACCGTACCGCCGCCAAGTTTAAAACCTGAAACTACAACAGAAACAGAACTCGGTACCGAACTTAAATTTTTCCAAAACAGGATATCGGTTGATTTTGCTTACTACTACAAAAAGTCTGATAACTTTTTACTGCAATCAACAATCAGCAATGCAACCACTTATAATTCATTATACTTTAACGCCGGTTCCATGTATAACCGCGGCGTGGAGTTAGCTATTACCGGCAGCCCCATTAAAACGCAAAGCTTCACCTGGAACGTTGGTTTTAATGCTGCCAGAAACAAAAACATGGTAACCGCGCTCGACCCTACAATCGGCGCTAACGGGATCTCGCATTATTACAACATAAAATCAAAGGTAGGTTATCCGCTGGGTTCTATTTTCGGTACCACATTTTTAAAGAATGCCCAGGGCCAGGATGTTTATGTACCCGTAAATTCGAGATATGGCACATCTGATGCCTCACAGCCAAATGACGCCGTTATCAAAGATGTTAACAATAATGAAAGTTATCTTGGCTCACCAAACCCAAATTGGGCTGGCGGTATCACCAACACCTTCAACTATAAAAACTTCTCGTTCAGCTTCCTTATCGACGGCCAGTTTGGCGGCCAGATTTATGAAGCAGGTGCCCGGTGGACCAACTATTTTGGTAATTCACAAGCCTCACTTGTTGGCCGCGACGGTAACTATATACCAAACGGCGTTATCAACACAGGTACGGCATCGGCACCTGTTTACGTAAAAAACACCCTGCCGTTTAGTCCTTATATCCAATATAATGATGGTGGAAATGCTGATAAAAGCGCTGATGAGGCACATGTGTTTAGCCGCACTTTTGTCAAATTCAGGCAAATCTCCCTGGGCTATTCGCTGCCCCAAAGCCTGTTGAACGGCAGCCATATCCGCTCAGTTACCCTTTCACTTATTGCCCGTAACCTTTTCTATATTAAGAAAAACCTGCCAACTTTTGATCCTGAAGCATCAGACAGTATTGCCCAGGGATATGGTTATGACAGTGGCGCGCTGCCAACCAGCCGCACTTTTGGCTTTAATTTAAATGTTACCTTTTAATTATACAGAAAGGAGAAAATCATGAAAAACTCATTAAAAAGCATATTATTCTTTGTTGTAACAGCTGCGCTTTCGGGTTGCACAAAAAACTTCCCGAAATACAACTTAAACCCCGATGCCATAACTACTATTGATCCGGGAGCCTTGCTTTCTGACGCGATGGTTAATACATCAACTGTGGATATGTTTCCGCGTACGGCTTATTGCCACGCTTTTATGCAGTACGGTTATGCTAATGACTGGCCAGGCAACGCGTATGTTGCAACTGATGATGTATCGCAACGTTACTGGAACAACTTTTACCGGCCGGCGCTAAATGATCTTGAGTACGTAGTACCAGTATTAAAAGCCCGTACCGATTTGCAGTCAACTTATGCTGCCGCCAGGATATGGAGGGTATTTGTTTATCAAAAATTAACTGATTATTATGGCGACATCCCTTACAGCCAGGCTGGTAAAGCTTTAAGCGATAAAGTATTCACCCCTGCGTATGATCCTCAGCAACAGATCTATACCGATTTTGTGAAGGAGCTTAGGGAGTCTATTTCAATTTTGTCAAATAACGCAAATCAGAAAGTAAGCGGCGACCAGTTTTATGGCGGTAATGCAGCGCAGTGGAAAAAGCTGGCTTCATCCATGCTGCTAAGGATAGGCATGCGTTTAATTAAGGTTGATCCAACCCAGGCATCAACTTTAGCCAAAGAAGCTATTGCCGATGGTGTAATGAGCAGTAATGCCGATATGCCCGTTTTATTACACAATGCCGCCGCCCCCAATGGGTTTAACTTTACCCTTAACGACGGTCAGAATGATTTCTTCCTGCATAAAACCCTCGTAACCGAAATGAAGGTTGCAGGTGATCCGCGTTTATTTGTATATGGCGGTGTTTACAACACATTTATTGCTAATGGCGGCACAAAAGCCACCCCGGTTGATACTACTCAATTTAATGGCTACAGCGTTAAAGCCAGCGACCCGGCACCAAACACTCGGGTTAATTACGATGCATTTGGCCAAAAAGATACCCCATTTTTTGATTTTGCCTATGCGGAGGTTGAGTTTTTAACAGCAGAAGCTATTGTACGCGGCTATATTACCGGCAGCGCCAATGATCATTACCAGGCAGGTATCAGGGCGCACATGCAGTCGTTATCAAAATTATCGGGCAATCCGGTTATTACCGATGCCCAGATAAGCGCATACCTGGCAAAAAACCCGTTACCGGCAACTTCAGAAGCACAAATAGCCAAAATAAACACTGAGTTTTGGGTGGCTGGTTTTGTTTTTGATGCCGATGAGGTGTGGGCCAACTGGAGGCGCACCGGATACCCTGTGTTAACTCCAACCCCAGGTACAAGCGGTGTTATCCCGCGCAAAATACCTTATCCTCAATCAGAGTTTAATTTAAATAATGCCAACGTAACCGCGGCTTTAGCCAATTACGGCGGCACTAATAATTTTAATGCTAAAGCCCGCGTTTGGTGGGATAAATAATTCAGCATTAATTGGGTTAGCAGAGGCCGCCTCCGGTGTTTACCGGGGCGGCTTTTTTTGTTTTATTAGCTGAGGCTAATTGACTGGCTGGACAATGCAGCCAATGCAGCCAATGCAACTTACACATAACTTAATGTCTTCGACACTAAGATTAAGTATATGACGTTGAAACAAGCGGGGAAATTATTTCCATAAGTTATTTTTAATTTAGGTCCACAAATAATAATTATAAAATTGAAAAATTTCCCATTTGATACTACCGCACTTGATGCCGACGAGGTACAATCACTTGAAGATACTTACGAAGAGCTTAAAAGAAAATTTAGCATCGGCTTACCGAATGAATCTGAACAGCACATCAACAAGTTTGAAATATTTAATAACATTCCAGGCGCAAAATTAGGAGGTACTTTACTCATCAACCACCCTTCGGCAAATTGTTATCTGAACTTTGTTAAATTTAGCTATCAAAATAGCATGGGCGGTCGTGGTGGTAAAGGGGGGCAGGTTACCCGGTATGATAAATACCAGGTATGGGCATTTGCAGATTTAAAATCAGATTTTGGAAGGGTATTAATCAGAAGAGAAACATTTACAGATAGGGTATTAGAAATATTTCACCCTATTGAGCTTAAATTTAATGATGACAGAATCTTCAACGATCATTTTTATGTTGTTGCTAACGATAATGAAAAAGCGAAAGCGGCCATGACTTCAGCTTTCAGGAATATTCTTGTTGAAATGATGTACAACGATTTTGTAGCAGAGATCATCAACACAGCCATAGTTATACGCACAATCCAACCGGTCACTCCTGATCATACTGTTCATTTAGCTGAGTTTATAAATAAAATCTCACAGCTTACTTAGTTGAAATAAATTAAAATACAGTCTTGTGTAGGAGGCTTTTGAGCATGGAAGTTATTTTTTCTCCCTAATAGCACATGCATACGAGGCGAGCAAGTGGAAAAAAGCTACTTGCCCTTAGGGAAACAAAATGTAATTCCAAGTAAAAGCAGGGAACACATGTAGTCGCCTCCAACTTCATGTCAAAGCCAGGCAAAGGAATTATCAATCCTTTTTAATCAATCGTTTATCAAAAGTAAAAGGTTGTACATCACCAATTTTCAGCCGTGAGGCATCAGTGTGCATGGGGTTTATCAGCACATTTTTTGCAAGGGGATCTATCACACTTGGAATGTAAAGCAGCAGCGCGCTTTTTGATGTAAGCCAGGCATTACCAATCCTTTTTAATATTATCGGCGCAGGATAACTGTTCCAGCCGGCAGGCAGTTGAGCAATATCCAATTCTTCACTAAGGGTTGTATCAGGTACTATAATACTCATGACCACAAGGTCGTTACGAATTTCTTCGGGTTGCAGGTGCACCAATACTTCCAGGATAGCTGTTGATGAATTAACAGAGGCGTATATAACCGGGATATGATCATGCCATCGGGCTGATGACAACAATCCTCCCCTGCCCGACAGGTCGTGTGCATATTTTTCCCTCGTAATGCGATAAAGGATCATGAGTAAAACCCGTATTCAATTTGCGAAAGCAGATCGTTCACCATCCTTAAACCTTCACTGGTATCAAGCAGTTCTAATGGTTGTTTATCTCCCAATGCCATATTGGGGCGCATCAGCCATTTATCAACAGTAGCTGCATCACCTAAAATATCAAGCCCGCGGGTATAAACACGCGTAAACTCATAAAGAAAGTTTGATTGCTCGGGCGATAAGCGGTCATCCTGCCCATAACGATTAAGCTGCCTGGTGCTGATATGAAGTATATTAGAAAGCTGAGCCCTGGAAACATTTGTTTTTTCTAAAATGCTATCAATAGCCCGCCTTGGTATCCCGCTTCTGATACAATCAATTACATTACTATCCACCCCGCACTTCATCTTGCTTTTAACATAATCTTCCGGGAAAAGAAAAGAAAAAACATACCATGCGTCCGGCGATCCAATCTCAAGATCGGCTATATTTATTTTCCTCGGGTGATTAGCTACCTCTGCCATAATGTCTACCAATATACAGACAAATGTCTCAAATTCAAAATTTGTTTTTATAATCTTACTGTAATCATAAAACTTAAATATCCCGCTAACAGCCGTTCATACTTATTTAATAATCATTTCATACCTGGTCCTCACTTAATATCTTTGCCAGTATTAAAAAAAACCTCTACTTTTGTGCGCTTAAAGACATTTACTTATAGTACTAATGCCTGAACAACATCCACCGGAATCCATATTTAGCCAACTTGACGCTTTCGGGCATAAGAAAGTTGTTTTTTGTACCGATCCTGATACCCATCTGAAAGCTATTATCGCAATCCACAATACAACGCTTGGCCCTGCGTTTGGCGGCGTGCGTATGTGGGCCTATAAAACCGAAGGTGATGCCCTTAATGATGTATTGCGATTAGCAAAAAGCATGACCTATAAAGCAGCGATAGCCGGCCTTAACCTTGGCGGCGGCTATTCGGTGATCATCGGCGATTCGCGCCAGGACAAAAACGAAGCTTTACTGCGTAAATTTGGCCGGTTTATCAAAAACCTTAACGGCGAATTTATCGCTGCTGAAGACGTAGGCACCAACCCCCGCGATATGGAGTACATCAAAATGGAAACCAACCATGTTACCGGCGCTCCTGAAAATATTGGCGGCAGCGGCGACCCTTCGCCAATAACAGCGCTGGGCGTTTTGATGGGCATTAAAGCTTGTGTGAGGGAAATGTATGGCAGCGACAGCTTAACAGGTAAATCGGTTATAGTACAGGGTATTGGCCATGTGGGCGAAAACCTGGTACGCCTGCTTAGGGACGAAAATGTAAAAGTTTACGCCAGCGATATTAATGAGGAACGCGTAAGCCAGATCTCCAAAAAATATGGCGCGCAGCCGGTATCAAATAATAATATTTTTGATATCGATGCGGATATTTACGCCCCCTGCGCTATGGGCGGTACCGTAAATGATCAAACCATTGCCAAATTAAAATGCGGCATTATTGCAGGTTCGGCCAATAACCAATTACTTGACGAGAGCGTACACGGGCAAATGCTGCTTGATAAAGGTGTGCTGTTTGCGCCCGATTATGTGATCAACGCGGGTGGTATTATTACCGGTTATTCGGAGTTGATGAATTTCAATAAAAAGCGTACCTTACAGCTTACAGAAAATATTTACGAAGCTACGCGCAATGTGTTAAAGCTGTCAAAGGCCGAAAACATTCCAACCATTAGCGCGGCCAATAAAATAGCCGAAAAACGCATTGAAGACATCAGAAAAGTAAAATCATCCTATTAAAACAATTAATTTTTATATAAACCGTTTGCATAAGCAAACCAAATCGTTCTTACAAAAATGTTAAACAGAAGGCACCTCCGGGTAAAGGTATTACAGGCACTGTACGCGTATCATCAATCAGACACGAAAGATGTTAAGCTATTCGAGAAAAACATGCTAAGCAGCATTGACCAGGTTTACGAAATGTATATCTGGATGCTATCATTAATTAATGAAGTAGTAAGTTTTGCCGCGAATGACGCGCAGGAACGCGCCAACAAACACCTCCCTACCGCCGATGACTTAAATGCAAACCTAAAGATCCTCACCAACAGGTTTATCCTGAGCCTGAACGATAATAAGGAATACATTACAGCCTGGAAAAAGTACAAAGTTGACTGGACCTTTGAGCCCGAACTTGCAAAATCACTTTTCATTATCCTTAAAAACTCGCCCGAGTATGCCGAGTATCTTGCCAAAACAGGCGATACACTGCAAACAGACAAGGATATCATCAAATTCATTTTCAAAAAGGTTATCCTTAAATCGTCATTAGCCGAGCAGGTTTTTGAAGACAGGTTTATTTTTTGGCCTGTTGATAAAGATGTGCTCCAGGCGCTTATTGCCAAAACTTTCAAAAACTTTTCAAACGATGATTACAAGCTTAACCAGCTTGCCGAAATTACCGGCAACTGGGTTGAGGACCGTGAGTTTGTGGTAAACCTGTTTCAGCAAAGCATCAGGTACAATGAGGCCTATCATGAGCTGATAGCCGCTAAAACCCAAAACTGGGAGCCCGAGCGTATTGCCATGATGGATACCCTGTTAATGAAAATGGCTATAACCGAGTTTATTAACTTTAATTCTATCCCGGTTAAGGTTACTATAAACGAGTATCTTGAAATATCAAAAGAGTTTAGCACGCCTAAGAGTAATTCATTTATAAACGGTATCTTGGACAAGATTTTAATAGAGCTTAAAGCCGAAAACAAAATCAAAAAGATAGGCCGTGGCTTAATAGAATAATATTAAAAAATGAAAAAACTATTTTTAAGCTTAGTAGCAGCAGGCATGTTATTATCGGCCTGCAACAGCAGCAACGGCAACACAGCCGATAACGCTTCAAAAGCTAATGCCGATAGCGCCGCAACCGCGGCTAACGCGCCGGTAGCTAAATTTGAAAAGGAAAGCCACGATTTCGGCAAGATCAAAGAAGGCGACAAGGTATCGTATGATTTCAAGTTCACCAATACCGGTAAATCGCCGTTAATTATTACCAACGCGCGTGCTACCTGTGGCTGTACTACCCCTACCTGGCCAAAAGCCCCGGTTAAACCCGGCGAAAGCGGCGTGATCAGCGTTACTTTTAACAGTGCCGGTAAAAGCGGTTTACAGGATAAACAAATAACCGTTACGGCAAACACCCAGCCTGCCGAAACTATGGTGCATTTAATTGGCGAGGTTTTAAAAAAATAACAATTAATTTAAACAAATGATAGCTACTATTTTATTACAGGCTTCAAGCGGCGGCTTAGGTAGCTACGGTTCATTAGTACCAATGGTACTGATTATCGTGGTGTTTTACTTCTTTATGATCCGCCCGCAGGTTAAAAAGCAAAAAGATCAAAAAAAATACGTTGAAGAACTTAAAAAAGGCGACAGGGTTATAACTACAGCCGGCATCCACGGCCGTATCGTTGATTTAAACGAAACCACATTTTTGGTTGAGGTTGAAAACGGCAAGATCCGTTTTGATAAATCGGCCATATCGCTTGATGCATCAAAAGCACTGAATACACCTGCGGTTGAAAAGAAAGCGTAATTGAGGCGAAAGGATAAAGGTTAAAGGCGAAAGGTAGAAGCCTTAACGCGAAACCAGAAAACTTTTACTCAGATAAAATAAACAATGACGAAAGGTTAAAGGAAAAGGAATGCATGAAAGTGCTTGACCTTTCACCTTTAACCTTTCGCCTTTAACCTAAAAGATGGCAATAGTAAAATTATCGGCAACAGAACGCAGGCGGCTCTCGGTATTTTTTACCTGTTTGTCGCTGGCTATCATTGCCTGGATTTTTACTACCCTTTCTGATCCGCTTCCGTATAAGGTTAAAAAAGTTTTAACCTTTAAAAACGCGCCGCAAAGGCGGGCTTTTCATTCGCTGCAGCCCGATACTGTTGATGCTACTATACAGGGTACCGGCTGGCAAATGCTGTTCTCCAGGCTCAACAGTGATAATAAGCCACTAACTGTTGACCTCCGCTCGCTCGAAACCCGCAATTATGTGGTTATCGACAGCACGCAGCTTAAGCAGATGAATATGGGGAAAGATCCGGCTAACCGCGTTTCATCTATTGACCCGGATACGCTTTATTTTGATTTCAGTAACCGCCTTATCAAAAAGGTGCCTGTTCAGCTTACCATGGGCGTTAGCTATCAAAAGCAATTTGCCGTATCAGGTAACATAACGGTGAGGCCTGCTTATGTTACCGTGAGCGGCCCTATTGAACGCCTAAAGCAAATCACCTCGTGGAAAACAGACTCGCTTAAATTCAGTAATGTTAATGAAACCATTAATACCAGGGTTAACTTAAAGCCCAGCAATGAAGGCAACCTGAATGTTTATCCGCGCTCGGTACAGGCCATCAT
Organism: Mucilaginibacter rubeus; assembly: GCF_014643835.1. GTDB lineage: Bacteria > Bacteroidota > Bacteroidia > Sphingobacteriales > Sphingobacteriaceae > Mucilaginibacter > Mucilaginibacter rubeus. The sequence continues at coordinate 337,598 of NZ_BMKD01000006.1, forward strand.
TCCTGTTGATGAATTTACTGAGAAAACGCTGGAGATCCCCGTGAAGTTGATCAATAACAACAACTATTACACCGTAAAAGTATTTCCGCAAAAAATTAAAGTAACTTTTACTACGTCGTTAAGCCGGTATGCTGATATTGATGAAGACCTGTTTGAGGCTGTTGCCGATCTTAATCTTTGGCGCGATAAGGGTTATACGGCCCTGCCGGTAAAACTTATCCATATGCCCCCCTTTTGTAAAATAGTAAAGATTGCCCCTGCCAATATTGACTTCTACATAAAAAAATAATGCTTAAAATAGGTTTAACCGGTAACATAGGCAGCGGCAAAACTACCGTAGCCCAGGTATTTGAATTGCTTGGCATCCCTGTTTTTTATGCCGATGACGAAGCCAAAAAAGTAATGGTTGCCGACGGGCTGCTTATTGAAGGTATTAAACAAACTTTTGGTCCGCAGGCTTATTTTGATGATGGCAGCCTGAACCGCAAATATATATCGGGGATAGTTTTTAACAATAAAGCCGAACTTGAAAAGCTTAACGCCCTGGTACATCCTGCCGTGTTCAGGGCTTTTGATAGTTTTGACCAACTGCACAAGGATGCTCCCTACGTAATTCGCGAAGCGGCCATTTTATTTGAAAGCGGCTCATACAAAATGTGCGACAGGGCCATCATGATCACCGCTCCGCTTGAAGTCCGCATTGCCCGCGTTATAGAGCGCGACGGCATTAGCCGGGCCGATGTTGAAAGCCGCGAGGCCCGCCAGCTATCGCAGGAGGAAAAGCTGAAACTGGCCAATGATGTAATTATTAACGACGGTAAACAGCTGGTTATACCCCAGGTACTGGCCTTGCATGAACTGTACTTATCGCTTGATAGCAATTAATGATACTTGACGATTTTGTTTCTTTTGACGAAAAAGGGCTGTACTGCAAATACGGCGACTTTTATATCGATCCGCAACAGCCGGTAAAAACGGCTGTAATATCCCATGCCCATGCCGATCATGCCATAAGTGGTAACAACAATGTTTACTGCACCCGCGCCACAGCAAACATTATGCAGTTAAGGTATGACCGCACCGCTGCCAAAGTTTTTAACATAGCTGCCTTTAACCAGCCATTTGAAGTGGGCAGAGTTAGGGTAACACTGATCCCGGCGGGGCATATGCTTGGCTCGGCACAAATACTGATGGAGTATGAAGGCGCAAGGTATTTATACACCGGCGACTATAAGCTACAGCCCGATGCCACCTGCGAACCTATTGAATGGGTGACAACCGATGTGCTGATCACCGAAAGTACCTTCGCCAATCCGGCTGTTATCCATCCCGACCCGGTGAGTGAGATCCGGAAGATCAACGATATTAAAAGCAATATTTTACTTGGTGCATATGCGCTGGGTAAAAGCCAGCGGTTGATCAACCTCATTACCGAACATGCACCGCAAAAAAAGATCTTGGTACATCATAAAATAATGCCTATCAATGCCATTTATGAAAAGATGGGCTTCCATCCCGGCAAGTACCAAATTTACGGGCGCAAATTGATGAAGGTGCAGGATGAGTTTGTTTACATTGTGCCGCCCTTTACTTTTGATAGCTACATCAGGGCCACGGGAGTGAAACGCCTTTTTGCATCGGGATGGAAAAACCTGCAGGTTAACAACCAGGATACCCTCTTTATATCCGACCATGTGGACTGGAACGATATCCTGCAAACCATCGCCAACACCAAACCCAAACAGGTGTGGACACTTCACGGTAAGGGCGAGCATCTGAAAGCTTATTTTAAAGATGATATCTTTGTAAAAATTCTGAACTGATGTTGCAGGAAGGCATTGATTATTATATCAACGAAGACGGCAATTTTGTTTTTACCGAAGCCTACCATTTAAAGCGGGGCTATTGCTGCAAAAACAAGTGCCTGCATTGCCCCTGGAGTTATGGCAAGGTAAAATTGTTTGGAAATGACACTGAATCAAGCGATAGCGATAAATAAATCAATGTTAAATTAAAAATAATTAAACATATTTGCATCCCATTCATTACTATTACTATGCGAATAGAAGACGAAATACAAAGTACCAATTTTGAAGACAACTACCACAAAGTAGCCATTAACGTGGCGTACACGCAAGGTTGGCTGGCTAACTATTTTCGTTGTCATTTTGAAAAACATAATATTACCCAGCAGCAGTTCAATATACTGCGAATCCTGCGCGGCCAATATCCTAAACCGGCTACAATAAATTTATTGAAGGAAAGGATGATCGACAAGATGTCGGATGCATCGCGCATCGTTGACCGCCTTGTTCAAAAAGGACTGGTATCACGCTGCACCAATAATAAAGACAGGCGCGCCGTAGATATCCGCATCAGCGAAGAAGGCCTTGCAACACTTTCAAAAATGGACGCCGAGTTTAAAACAAAAGAGATCCTAAGCAATAACCTCACCGAAGATGAAGCCGCGACCCTAAGCGATCTGTTGGACAAAATGCGGGGATGACTTTTTAGGTGAAAGGGAAAAGGCTAAAGGCGAAAGGTTTATTGCGTTGATTGTAGTAATCAAAAAAATGTCATTTCGATAGAGCAGGGAGGAGCTGGACGCCGGAGCGAAAGAGAAATCTTGTACACCCTGCCAGTGGCTATTCATGTTGGGAAGCATGGCGTAGAAGATTTCTCCTCACCTCCTGACACACAAAACCAATCCCTGGTTCGTTTGTTTTTTATCTACTCCGTTACATACTCCAGTTTCACTTGCACGTTCAGGTCTTCGTGCATCCGGGCAAACTGGCGCGGGTTGCGGGTAAAGTCGGGATCAGTGTCCATATAAATGTTGGTGATCTTAACCATTTCGGGATGCTTATCAGTACCTATATTATAGGTAAGCCCCTCGCCGCTTTCTAAACTTTGTTTTAGCTCAAGGTATTGCTTACCGGTTACAATGATCATTTTTTCGGCAGTCATGGATACTATTTATATAAATGGATAAACTACTCAAAACCGTGAGTTGATTTGCCCTGTAACATACCGGCGATACAAATTATCGCTTACCGGGTTCTGTAACGGTTTATTATATTTACATCAAATATAACTTATATATATCCGCATAAATGATCAGTATTAAAAAATTATTGCCTTTTGCTTTATTATTGAGCGGTACTGCAGCATTGGCCCAGCAAAGCCTACCCATAGCTGTAAACTTGCAAAAAACCTACACCAAAGGAACGCGCACCACAACCGGGGCACCCGGCAAAAATTACTGGCAAAACACGGCCGACTATAAGATAAAGGTAAATTTCGACCCTAAAACCCGCTTGTTAAGCGGGACAGTTGGTATCGATTATGTTAACAACAGCCCCGATACGTTAAAGCGGGTACAATTTAAACTGTACCCCAACTTATATAAAAAGGGTTCGGCACGTCAAATGCAGGTTTCGGCAGGTGACTTGACCGATGGGGTGCACATCAAAAGCCTTAGCATTGATAATAAAACGCCTGACAGCGCTAAAACCCGCCGTATCAACGGCACAAACATGACGCAGCGTGTTTCCCCTATCGCTCCAAAGCAAAAAGTACATTTTGATATCAGCTATGCTTATACATTAAACAAGGGCTCACATATCCGCACCGGTCAAGTTGATACCGGTGCATTCTTCATTGCCTATTTCTTCCCGCGTATAGCAGTTTATGACGATATTGATGGATGGAACGATTATCCATACGTTGGCTCACAGGAATTTTATAACGATTTCTGCCATTTCAGTGCAGAGATCACCATACCCGGCGACTATAAAGTTTGGGCTACAGGCGATCTGAAAAACGCCGGCGACGTTTATGACAGCCGGATCGTTAAACGCATTGCTGATGCCGGCGTAAGTGATAAGGTAACTGATATTATTACCGAAGATGATATTAAAGCGAGCAACATCACCAAAAACAATCCAACTAACACCTGGAAGTTTGAGGCCGATAGCGTTACCGATTTTGTTTTTGCTGCCAGCAACCATTATTTGTGGAAAGCATCGAGCCTGGTGGTTGATCCGAAAACCGGCAGGCGTACCCGTGTTGATGCGGTGTTTAACGAAAAACATAAAGATTACTATGCAGTAGTTGATTACGCCCGTAAAACGGTGGAAGTGATGAGCTACAAATTTCCGAAATGGCCGTATCCATACCAGCATGAAACCGTTTTTGATGGTTTAGACCAAATGGAGTACCCGATGATGGTGAATGATAATCCGCTGGAAGATAAGGCCGATGCCATTGAGCTTACCGATCATGAAATCTTTCATACCATGTTTCCGTTTTACATGGGCATTAACGAAACCAAATACGGCTGGATGGATGAAGGCTGGGCAACCATAGGCGAATGGCTGGTAAGTCCGGAGATTGATCCGTCTATAGTTGACCCATATGGTGTTGCCGCAGTTGAACAAAGCGCCGGCCACGAGGTTGATGTGCCGGTAATGACACTTACACCAATGCTCACAGGCCCTGCCGGTTTTACCGACAGCTATCCCAAACCAGGCCTGGGCTATTTATATGTAAAAGATATGCTTGGCGACGAGCTGTTTACCAAGGCACTGCATTACTACATTGCACAATGGCACGGCAAACACCCCATGCCTTACGATTTTTTTAATTGTATGAACACCGGTTCGGGCGTAAACCTCAACTGGTTTTGGAAAGCATGGTTCTTTGATAGTGGGATAACCGATCTCGCGATAAGCAAAGTAACTAATGCCGGGCAAAATTACAGTGCCACGATCACCAGGGTTGGCAGCAAACCCATTCCCGTAAATTTAACCGTTTATTATACCAATGGCACTACCCAGCTGGTACATAAAAGTATTGCTGTTTGGGCGGCCGGCAATAAAACAACTACAGTTAATTTCGCCGCCAAAAAAGCAGTAAAAAAATTAGTATTGGGCACCACTTATGATCCCGATAGCAATAAAAAGGACAATGTGTGGGTGAGTGCAAATTAAACTTGCCTTCCGAGACTTACGAAGTTTTAAAAACTTCGTAAGTCTCTTTTCTTAATCTCCCATCTCTGCAAAAGGCCCTAACGGAACATAAAATGGGTGTCATGCTGAGGTCCTCGAAGCATGGTGTGTAGGGCCTCTGCGCACGAGTCTTCGACAGGCTCAGACTGACGGCCCCCTTATCTCTGCTGATATGCCCTCATCAGTTCATCCACATCAATCCCATTGATTTTCATACCGGCTATATCACAATCGGTAATATCAACACCACTTAAGTTGCAATCGGTTATTGTGCTGCCCTGCAGGTCACAGTTCTCAAATTTAAGGGGGCGTTGTTTTGCAGCAGGATCATAAGCCGGATGACCTTCGGGCGGCATACCTATATCATGGATATAAGCACCGCCAAGCTGGGCGTATTTTATTTCCAGGTCACTCAAATTGGCATCTTCAATTTTAAGCCCGGTTATACAAACATCCTTAAAGCTTGCATTGTTCATCATCGTTTGCTCAAAGCTTGAACCATTAAGCAGAGCGCATTTAACATCAAGTATCTTTTGAGTTTCTTTTATAACAATAACTTCGGGGCTGTTAGCTGTTGAGTTTTCCATGATTCATTATTGATTTATTCAAAGATGCTGAAAATGAACGCCAAAGCAAGGTTATACACGCGACAAATAACGGGTGTATTTGCGACAAGGTTGTGCTGTCGCTAAGTCGCAAATGCGCTAAGTTAAAATCTTTGCGGCTTAGTGCCTTTGCCTGAAATTTGAATACATACTGATATATAATTTCGTAAATTCAAATACTTTATCAAAATACCATGATCCTGCTTCGTTATATCCAATCACTACTGCTTGTTGTGGCCTTTATTACACTTGCTCATACCTCATCTTATGCGCAACAAAAATACAATCCTATTTCACACGCTAAATGGTTGATCGGCAGCTGGAAAAATCAATCGGCAAAAACAGTGGATATTGAAACATGGAAAAAGCTTAACGACAGCACCTTTATCGGCAGAAGCTATTCGTTGACTGGTGCAGATACGGTATCATCCGAACATATCCGACTGGAGCAACATATAGGCAAGCTTTACTATATCCCAACGGTAAAAAATCAAAATGGCGGCAAAGCGGTAACTTTTACGCTTACCTCATCTAACAACAAACACCTCGTTTTTGAAAATCCGGAACATGATTTTCCGCAAAAAATAACCTATACCCAAATCACTAACGACTCGTTGGTGGCCGAAATATCGGGGACAAGGAAAGGCAGGCAAAAGGCAATACAATTCCCAATGAAAAGGGTCAAATAAGAGAGGAGTGGCTTTATATCTATTGCAAAAATTCGGCTATATCACGACCATAAAATTCTTTAAACAGTTTCCGGAAATAAGCCGGGGTTTCAAACCCTGCTATATACGATATTTCGGCCACGGTACGGTATTTACCACTATTGATTGCCTCCATCGACATCAGTAAACGGATTCGCCGGATATAATTATTTGGCGTAATACCCGTAGTGTTTTTTATGCGCCGGTGCAGTTGTCTTTCACTTAAACCCATTTCATTACTTAACAATACAATGATCAAATCAACTTTTCCAATATATTTTCTTACCAGCGTTTCAAGCTCATAAAGCCAAAGCTGATCGGCAATAGAAAGTTCACTGATTGGCTTTAGATTATGTGTATTTAACTCCGCCCCTCTTTCAATTTCGTTATTTTTTACCGATACGAGTGATACTTTGCTAAATTCTTCCAGTTTCTTTTTGTCGGTAATATTCCTGGCAATAGCAAAAACCAGCTGCTGTTTTTGTACCGGCATCGAGATCCATGAAAGCCATACTATTTCTCCGCTTTTGGTTACATACCTGTTTTCAAAATTATACAACGGATTGTTTTTCTTTATACTCTCACGTTTACTTGCGGTGATGCTTCTGTCTTCGGGATAAACAAATGAATCGATAGGCCTTGCAAACAGTTCGCTTTCGGTATAACCTAAAGTTTTGGAAACAGCCGGGTTAATTTTTTTAAAGTAACCATCAAACCCGGCAACACATAACCAATCGGGCGACAAGCGAAAGAAGTATTCCAGATCAAAAATCTCATTGAAGTTTTCCATATAAATTTCAGTTCCTCTTGTAAGGGAACGCAACACATTTGGTAATTAAAAGCAATATAGCCACAGGTTGTGAAAAGGCAAATTCAAAAGAAACCATTTTTTATGATACCCATAAATATTTAACATAAACTGGCAGGATTCTTTAGTAAAATGTCAGTAATGTTAACTTTTCCAAACCGGATTTTATCTGCTTAAAGTGAAACAGCCAACCGCTATATCCCGTTATGCAAAAGCTTGATTATTCATAAACCAGTGGCGATAGTACAATTGAGTGTTTTTTCATATTATTACGGATAATATGAAAACCCTATACCAAAACACAATTAAACTCATTCCCTTCGCTTTACTGGCTATATCATTACAAAGCTGTATTAAACAGCCGGGAGCATGGCGAAACGACCGGATTCCCGGCGGTAAACGCGACGATTTCCACAAACTTAACGAACAACTGCTCCATGACCTCCGTACCGGCAACAGTGATGATATCAGCAATATGGAATCGCGGGAGATGCTGGACGACAAGTCAAATCTAAGGCAAATAGACTTGGTAGGCAACGCTGTTAAAACTGCCGATTATGATATTTACGATGAATATTACATTGTAAATAAACATCGCAGTACAGATACCATAGGCAATCCGTCGGCAGGCATTAACAGTTATAAAATGATCTATAATGGTATTACCCATGAAATGTACATGGCGCTTTTTTTGCCAAAGGATAAAAACCTGCCTAACCAGGAAATGATTACCGCCCTGTATGCCAAATACGATTATGGCTGGAAACTAACCTCGGTAAATGTAAATACTTATAAAATTAATGGCAAAACAGCACCGGAGCTTTATGAGCTGGGAAAAAAGAAATACAATAAACAGCATTTTGCCGATGCCCGTTTAACCCTTGAGCTTGCTTTACAATGTACCGCCCCTAACGACTACTGGCAATACGAACACGATACCGATGCAGGCAAATTATTCCAGGATGCTGCCGAGGCAACAGTAAAACAATACCGTTTCCCGGTAGTAATTGATGGTGTTGCAGGCGAACCGCGGGTATTCCGGATTGGCAATCAGAAAAACAGCCACGGCTGGTTCCCGGTAATTTTTTATACAACCAAAGTAAACATTGCCGATACCAACGCGGTAAAAAGCGAGAACATGCAGATCGGGAAGGTTATTAACAAACTACTACCGGGTATTACTGAGGATAAGGATTATATTTTCTACTCTGCCTGCAGCAAACTGCCGCTGGGCGCCGCAAGGGTTGAGCATTTTGATATTACAGATAAGTTGAGATAACAGGCTATAAATCCTCGTGATGCCGACCTTGTTTCGGCACCCCACAGGACAAGTAGCCGATTTGCTCAGCGCGATTGCTTAGCGAGTGGGGTGTTGAAACAACATGACAAACAAAAAAGGGGGCACCGGGCAAAGCCTTGCTGCAGCGATGGATGACATATCTTTGAGCCCCCCTAAATAAAAGAAGCCCCGGAACAATTAATGCTCCGGGGCTTCTTTATAATATCAAATCGATTTTATCAAATCGCCTCCAACTCCAACACTACACTGGTGTGATAAGCGCTGTTTCCGGGATTAATACCCACATTCATCAGGAAATCGCCGGTAAAAGTTAAATCCTCTTTGCCTAAAACTGAACCCGCGCCCGGATAAAGGTTAATCTCTTTTACACGGTATTTTTTATTAGGCTCGAGGCCTTTCAAGCGTACAGGTACTTTGCTGCCCGAGCCGTACCGGTTATTCACCAGGTAGTTAAACATTACTGCCTTTGATTTATCGTCGCTTACATACATGATAGATGCCGCGTCGTTATCCCATGGCGAAGCTAAGCGGTACTGGTCGCCGTGCCAGATCACATCTTTTAAGCCGTCATAGTTTTTCAACGCCGACTGACAGAAACTCAAATCGTTTTCGCTTAGTTTGCCAATAACAATATCAAAGCCCATTTTACCCATCATGGCTACATCCACACGGAATTTGATGGGTTGTTTGCCCCAATCGGTAACGTGGTTTGAGCTGGTGATTGCCGGGTAGAAGAATGAATACTCCCACTGGATAAATACACGTTCCAGCGGATCAGTGTTATCGCTTGGCCAAAACTCTGTAAAGTATTGCAGTGCACCATAGTCAACCCTTCCGCCGCCGCCCGAGCAAAGCATCAGAGGCACTTTAGGATATTTGGCACGAACGCGTTTCAATACATTGTATAAACCATTCACATAATCAACATAAATGTGCGACTGGTCTTTTTTCAGGTATGCTGAATACGCGTTATAGATTACCGCGTTACAGTCCCATTTGATATAAGCCAAATCAGGATTTTTGGTGAACAGACCGTCAACCACGCCAAATACAAAATCCTGCACTTTAGGGTTAGCCAGATCAAGCACCAACTGGTTACGGAAGTATTTTTCAGGACGGTTGGGCTGTTTAATCACCCAATCAGGATGGGCTTTGTACAGGTCGCTGGCAGGATTAACCATTTCCGGTTCAATCCAGATGCCGAATTTTACACCATTGGCCTGCGCTTCTTTTACCAACGAACTGATGCCATTTGGAAGCTTTTGTTTATTTTCCTGCCAATCGCCCAAACCTGCATTATCGCCGTTACGCGGGTGGCTGTTGCCAAACCAACCGTCATCCAACAAAAACAAGTCGACGCCCAGCTTTTTGGTATCTTTTAGCAGGCCGGCAAGTTTGCTCTCGTTAAAATCAAAATAGGTTGATTCCCAGTTATTGAGCAACGTAAGCCTTGAGCCGTTACCGTCAACAATTTTGTATTGGCGTGCCCAACTTTGCAGCTTGCGGCTGGCGTCGCCCTTACCATGATCTGAGTAAGTATACAGAAAAGCAGGCGTAGTAAATTCAACACCTGGTTTTAAATGATATTCGGAAGCGGCATTGTTGATCCCTGCAATAATTTTCAGGTTATTGGCCACATCCAGCTCAAAATCAATCCTGAAATTGCCCGACCATTCCATAGCCCCGTAAAGCACTTTGCCTTCATCTTCGGTAGCGGGTTTATCCATTGATATGGCGAACATCGAATGCTCATACAGGTTGGCACGGGTACCCAATTTGCTGTCGATAGTTTTAATGCCATGGGTTAAACGGGCTTCTTCGGGCTGCATTTCCATAGCCCAGTTGCCGTGGTATTGTTTTAACCAGAAACCGCCGGTAGTATTACCCTTCAGGTTTAAATTGGCAGATGCATATTTATCAAGTGTCACTATCCCCTTTTCGTTATGCTTTATTACCGACCATTGTTCGGTAACATCCTCTTTAAAATAGGTTTTGTAGTATAGCTTTACTTCAAAATCATAAGCAGGATCTTTCATGGTAACTACCAGTAATGAAATATCATCATCAATCTTGCTTACCGTATGGTTTACGTAGGTTAGGTTTAATGATTTATTACCATCGGCATGGGTAACTGTAATAGCCGGCTCACCCAGACTGGCTGAGCCTGATGGTGTGTAAGCATCGTTTTGTACGCCCGAATCATCGGCTTGTTTGTACATTTTTGAGATGCCTGCATACTCGGCTGTATTGGCAAGTTTTGCCCCCAGGTATACCATGTTCAGGTGCTTTTCGGCATCGGTTTGTAATACAATAGCGTTGTGCTGTGTTTCAACAGGGATGGTTACATCCTGCGCTGCTGCCCTGCCGGCCAACAGCATTGAGCCTGCGAAAAGCAGGCCCAGTGGTAAAGTTTTTTTTTGAGTAGTTCTCACGTGTGATTTTTGGGTTTAACCGGCCGCTTCGGTAATTTGGTTTATCATGTTTTGATGTATCCTCGCCCCAAAGTGCCCGGCATCAAGTTTCAGAACCTCGGTAAAGGCCTTTTGTGCCTGCTCGAAATCACGTAAACCGAGGTATCCCAGTCCCTGTAAAAAATAGCAGTGCACGCGGTTCCTTACCTGCAGATCATCTTCAAAAATGAGCAAATTTGGCAGCGAGACGGCAAAGTAATCAATTTTTACGTTATCATCCATGTGCCCGATACCATAATTAAGCAGTTTTTTGAAGATTCGTTCTGCTGATGTACTGTCACCCAGACATTTTTTAGCTAAACCCTGATAAAGGATCTTATCGGGCTGCTGATCGTTATAAAAAACAGCCGCTGTCGGGTCTTCCAAACCTATGGCTGCCTGCCCAAAATAAGCCTTTGCCTGTTCCGTTTGCTGCAGGCCTTCGTGGGCCTGGCCCAGCCAGTAAAAGATATCATTTTCCTGCGTACCAAATAGTTTGCCCTCGCCTAAATTATGTGGGTAGGTTTGTGCCTGTGTTAACTGTTCAATGGCTTCATTGTATTTGCCATCGCGGATGTTTTGCTTGGCCAATTCAACCAAAGCTGCAACATATTGCCCCGAAGCTTTGCCTTCGCCGCCCTCCCATGGGTGGAATGTTCTTTGCATCACCTGTTCAAACGCGGTTTGGTACTCGCCTAAAAAGTTATACAGCGTTGCACGCTCTAAATAAACATCATCACGAAGTTTGGCAGTCTCCAGATTAGCTTCAACAAAATTCAGTCGTGCTTCTGCAGAATAGTTCAGCTTTTTGTAAAGCTGGTCAAGTTCCATCAGTACACGGGCATCTGTTCTATCCAACGCAAAGGCTTTTTCAAAACAAATTAAAGCTTTTGCCGGGTCATTACGTTTATTATAATAGGCTATACCCAGATTCCTGAATACGGTTGGGAAAGTGTCATCCAGTTGTGCCGATGTTTCCCAGGTCGCGATGGCATCATCATACTGCAGTTTGTCATAAAACAGGTTGCCTAAATAATAAGGTGCTTTGGCATCGCTGGGCACGAGCTCAGCGGCCAGTTTCAGTACGCTGATCTCTTCCAGCCTATCGGGGAAGCACAGGTACGAATCGGCAGCCGAGGCCAGCTTAAAGCGTGCTGATGCCTGTTCCTTATTACCCATCTGGATAGCAAAGTAGCCCAGGTAATAATATACCATCGGGCTGGTAACATCACCGTTCACCGCATAATTCAACAAATCGGTAGCTTCCTGGTACAAACCTGCATTGGCGTAATCAAGTGCGTATTCAATGTAGTTTTGGTAATAACCGCGCGATAGTTTAATGAGTTCATTAAGGGTGGCAGTGCCTTTTTCTTCATCACCCAAAGCTTTGTAAGCATAAACCAGCTCAAACAGAGCGCCCAGGTTAAACGCATCCCTTTTTATTGCCGCTGTAGCTACCTCGACAGCATCTTCAAAACGCCCGAGCTTACGGAAAGCCGCCGAGCGCAAAACATAGGCTTTACTGTTATTGGCATTTCTATCTAATGACGACAGCGAGTGATCAAGCGCCAGTTCGTAATCGCCGTTTTCAAGGTCTATCTGCGCTACCGAAAAATAGCCGCTGTCTTTCCATGCATTGCTCCAGGTAGCTTTATAAAATGCTTTGTATGCATCCTCTTTTTTGCCAAGGAATTTCAACGCCAAACCTAAATTGTAATAACACTCGCTATCATAAGGATTAGGGTTACGCTGGGTGATGGTTTCAACCGCCTTGCGGAAATAAGGCTCGCTTTTAGCAAACTGTCCGCGGCGCAGGTACCACAAGCCTAAAGCATTATTATTGCGAATATCTTTCGGGTCACGGCGCAGGGCTTCCTCATAGTAAGGAACCGGGCTATAAGTAGCATGACGGTACTGCTCCAGGTGCTGGCCCGTTAAAAACAACTGCTCGTTATTTTCTACATCGGCAGGCAGCAGGGCCGGACTGGCAGCTTCAGGGATATTATTAAGCTTATTGCTTGCCGCATCATATTTAATGAGTTCTTTGCCCGCTGCCGAGTGTATGGTAAGCAGCAAAAGATTCTCGTTAATATCCTTAACGGCTATCTCGCGGGTATACACCTGTTCTGGTACAATGCAAACTTCTTCGCTCAATAATACTTTGCCATCATGCAGCAGTTTGATATTCAGGTTGTTTTGCTCGCCGGTTACGTAAACTTTCAATAGTAGTTTGCCCTCTTTATAATCAAGTGCCAGCAGGATATCTTTGGTAGCATTTTTTACTACGCCAAGCTCGCGGTATGGCATAAAGTATTGGGTAAAATGTTTTTCCTCGTGCGGCATCAACCAGGTAAAATCGGGTTGGTTATCGGTAAACATACCTGTCATGAGCTCAATGTACGGGCCATCCTCGTCGGTTAGGTTCCTGTCCCAGGCCAGGCCGAAATCGCTGTGGCCCCAGGTCCACTGTTTTTTTCCTGGCGATACATGATGATTGGCTACGTGCAGCAAACCAGCCTGACTGTCATGTTCATATCCGCCTACAAAATCGTAATTGGAGTTGATAGCCATGTACGACGTTGGCACCGGGATATTTTTATACCTTGAGATATCTGTACCCGGCGAATAATCAACTTTATAGTAAGTACCCGTAGCTATCGGGAATGTTGATACGTCGCGCTTACCATGGTCAAACACCGCGTTCACATCCGGCGGAAAAACCGACTGGTAATCGTCATTAACTTTCACCGCCGGGTTTGCCCACCATAAAAAAGTTTGCGGCAGGGCCGAGCGGTTATAGAGCTTCGCTTTTATTTCGATGTAAGCCTTATCCGGGTGCAGCGTAAAACCGGCCATACCTTTGGTATGGAACATGCGCTCCACTTCATTAACCCAAACGGTTTTGCTGCCATCGGCATTTTCTTCAATTTTATAATCAACCGGTTCAAAAGTGCTTGGGCGATGGTGCTGTGGCCAGTTAAATTCAATACCGCCCGAAATCCAGGGGCCGGTTAACCCTACCAGTGCCGGCTTAATCACCTGGTTATAATAGATGAAATGACGGCCCCTGATTTTGTCATAAGCCATCTGGATACGGCCGCCAAGCTCGGGCAGGATGAGTACTTTGAGGTATTTATTCTCGAGGTAAAGGCCTGCGTATTCTTTATCTTCTTTTTCGTCGTAAATTTTTTCGATAACCGGGTTAGGGTACACCTTGCCGCTGCTACCCTGGTAAACGCGCTTTTCAAAAAACATGGGGTTTTTATCGGGCTTCCCTATACCGTAGGTTGGGATAACTACCTTCTCTTCCCAAACATTTACATACAAATTATTCATGTGGCTTATGATTATTAATGTCTTATTAAATTTTCTTCTAACTCTTCAAGGGTTTGGCCTTTGGTTTCTCTCACTTTTTTAAGCACAAACAAAAAGCCTAAAAAGCAGATCACCGCGTACATATAAAATGGCCCGTAAGTGCCCAGCACCTTAGCCAGTATAGGAAAGGTGAACACCAATATAAAATAGGCAGCCCATAACGATACAATGGCCACTGTTGATGCAGCGCCACGGATCTTATTAGGGAAGATCTCTGAAATAAGTACCCAGGTTATAGGCGCAAGTGAAAGCGCGTAAGTGCTGATGGCCAGCAATACAAATATGGATACCAGCCCGGCCGCTAAGTGATTTTGCAGCAGGTAAGCCAATACAATATAAAATATGGATAAGCCCAATGAACCAATGAGCATCAATGGCTTACGGCCGAGCTTATCAACCTGCCACATGGCCAGCAAGGTAAAAACCAGGTTAACTATACCAATGGATACAGTTTCAAACAATTGCTGGTTTAAGCTTGAACCCACCGAGGCAAAAATGGTTGAAGTATAGTTAAACACCACATTGATGCCACAAAACTGTTGAAACACAGCCAGTGTAATACCTATCAATACGGCGGGGCGTACGCTTTTTTCAAATACGGCGCGGTACGATTGCTTTTTTACGCCGCTAAGCGATTTTTCAATGGCCTGCTGTGTTGAAGTCACAAAACCTTCGGAGCCTATTTTGTAAAGCACCTTTTCGGCATCGGCGTGCCGACCGGCCTTGATCAGCCACCTGGGGCTTTCGGGCAGGGCTATAACCCCTAATAAAAATACCGCGGCAGGTACCGTGCCCAAACCAAACATCCAACGCCAGGCATTATCGCCGCTGTCGGCCAAAAAATAGTTACACAGGTTGGTGATCAGGATGCCCAATACCACGGTAAGCTGGTTGATAGCTACATTACGCCCCCGAACCTGTGCCGGGGAAATTTCGGCAATGTACATGGGGCAAAGCATTGATGCCATCCCTACCCCTATGCCCGCTGCAAAACGCAGAATGATAAAATAAGTGAGCCCGGTTGAAAAGGCAATACCCAGTGACGATACCGCGAAAATAAACGCCGCAACCATGAGACCGGGTTTACGGCCGTATTTTTCGGCAATGCGGCCGGCTATGATACAGCCCACGATACAGCCCAGCGCCAGGGAACCGGTAAGGAAGCCCTCCCAAACAGGGTCAAGCGCAAACTCCTTGCGGAGGAACGGCAGCGCACCCGATATTACGGCAAAATCAAAGCCGAACAGGTAACC
Source organism: Mucilaginibacter rubeus (assembly GCF_014643835.1). GTDB lineage: Bacteria > Bacteroidota > Bacteroidia > Sphingobacteriales > Sphingobacteriaceae > Mucilaginibacter > Mucilaginibacter rubeus. Next base: position 353,105 of record NZ_BMKD01000006.1, read on the forward strand.
GCCCAGTGCCGATATAAAGGAGATCCCTATAATATAGCCGCTGTTAAATTTTACTTCTTTTTTAAAATCGATGGTCATTTGATACTGGTTAGTTTCTTCTCTCTGTATAAATTTACTTTAATTAACTTCTGTTATTAATTTCACAGGTGTATTACTCACCTTAAAATCTCCGCTTCAGCTTGCAGCCTTTTGCTGTTAGCTTTATATGGTGCCAAACTTGTATAAAATGCTTTGGTTATATACATCGCCTGCCCGCAATATAGCCTGCGGAAAATCAGGATGATTGATGCTATCCGGATAATGCTGACACTCCAGGCACAACGCATCAAAAGGTTTCGCCCCCTGGCCAGTATGTATAGGCGTAGTGCTGCTCAAATAATCACCGGTGTACAGGAACACGCCGGGATAATCCGTATAAACTTTAAGGGCACGGCCCGATGCTTCGTCGGTTAAAAGAGCGGCATAAGTTAAGCCGTTCTCCCTGGCTCCAGTGTTGATAATGTAAAACAGGTTAAGGCCCTCAACACGGTTTTCATCTATATTAAATTTATCGCCCAGCTTGTTATTATTGAAAGCCTTTTGCCCGGCTGGTATAATTGCCCCGCTCGGCGTATAATCTTCGTGCAAATCCACAATACTATCCGATAGCAGGGTAAGCTTGTGGTTATAGATCTTACTTTTAAATGCCGATAAATTAAAGTAAGCGTGATTGGTAAAATTTGCTATCGTAGCTTTGTCGGTAGTAGCTTTATAATTGATCAGCAACTCATTATCATTGCTCCAGGTATAGATAACCATAAGCTCCAACTTACCGGGATAACCCCCATCGCCATCAGGGCTGGTCAGGGTCATCATTACGCCATTATCAAAAGCTTCGGCAGTAAACACCCTATAGTTAAAACCGCTTTTACCGGCATGGTTGGAATTTTTACCTTCATTGGCATCCAGGTGAAAAGTTTCGCCTTCGAGCTGAAATTTTACCCTGCTGATACGGTTGGCGTACCGGCCTATGGTTGAGCCGATGTAGCAGCTATCGGTTAAATACCCGTTCAGGTCAGGAAAACCAACCACCACGTTTTCAAAGTGCTGCAGCCTGTCGGGCACCACAACTGATACAATGGCCGCGCCGTAATTGGTAAGTTCAACATAGGCCCCCTTCTGGTTTTCAATTTTGAAAAGATAAACGTTATGACCGTTATGCTGCCCCCATAAACGGGTTGTGGTGTTAACAGCCATCGTTCAGATATTTAAATTGTTTGTTCATAAGTTATCAGCTTCATTAAACAGCCAGATAATTTGCCTGACTTGTTTTAGCCCTAATTGGTTTTGGTAAACCTACTATGAAACAGGTGTTAAAAAAATGGATATTCTTTAAAAAGTGATGGATAATACTATCATTTGCCGGCAGGTATTAAAATCTTGCCGGGATAAAAAAAATAAATACCTTTAATCGCCAGTTATACAGCAACGTTATGAATGTGATAGCCGAACCTAAAAAACGGATCAAAGAAGGCTTTATCGGTCAAAAAATGATCGTATTGCCACCAAACATAAAAAAAGCCATCACCAGCAATGCTTTGATCAAAGGCTTTTACCTTACCGCTATCGGCTATTATCCCAAGGCGGCCTTTCATGACCGTGAACGCCGTACAGGCAGCAACGAATATATTTTTCTTTATTGCGTTGATGGAGAAGGCTATGTTTATTTAGGGGGCCAGGACCACACCCTTAAACCCAATACTTTTTTCATTATCCCCCGTAACGTGGCACATCGTTATAAAAGCTCGGAAACCAATCCCTGGAGCATTTACTGGGTACACTTCAGCGGGCTAAATTCGCACCTGATCTATGAGCGCTCGCTCGAAAACGGGCAGCCTGCGGTACAATCCGTTCCGTACGACAGCAGCCGGATCAAGCTGTACGAGCAGATCTATGCCGTGCTTGAACACAGCTATCATGAAAAAGAAATGGAGATCGTTAACATCAACCTGCTCAATTTTATCTCCTCGCTGGTGTATTATAAGCAAACCAACCCGGTTGATTATGATAACGATTTTGTGAGCAACTCCATCGCTTATATGAAAAAACACATTAGTCAAAAGTTTGAAGTGATGCATTTGGCGAAACAGCAGGGAATTTCGTCATCACATTATTTGCGGCTGTTTAAACAAAAAACAGGCTCATCACCTATTAACTATTTTAACCTGCTCAAGATTCAAACCTCCTGCCAGTACCTGTACTTTACCGACAGGAGCATTAAGGAAATTTGCTCAGAACTGGGCTTTGACGACCCTTATTATTTTTCAAGGCTGTTTACCAAACTGATTGGCATGTCGCCGTCAAAGTACAGGAAAACACATAAGCGATAGGCCGACGCAGGTTCGGGTTAAAGCCGTCGGCGAGGAATGCAGCGAATAAAACAGATGACTTAGTTACTCCTCATCCTTTCACTCTCTTCTTTTGAACCACTTTCCGGTTTCCCCCGGTTTGCCGGTCTTGTACCACCAAACGACTTTGAATAAGTAAGCTTAATTACCGGGAAACGTCTTGTTTCGGTATTGACAAGCACGTTGCTCTTTATGTCAAAAGCCTCACGTGTAAGTGTGCCGTACCGCACATGGATCTGAGCAGCACTAAACACATCGGCCACTGATAACTGCAGGCTGCCCCCGTTATTTTTCAGCTCTTTTTTGATCCCTGCATTGATCACCCCAAAACCATCAACCCTCGTTGTGCCATTGTACGCCAGGGAATTGTACTGGCCCGATGCCTCTGCCGAAAAGCTGCCGGACAACTTAAACAACTGGTTAAAATTAAAGGAATATCCGAAGTATGATTTGGTTAATGGATGTAAAGTATAATCCTCCTTAAACTGCCTTAGGCCGCCAACCAGGCTATAGGTCATTTCCCACCAGTTGCTCACTTTAACCGGCACATTGGCCTGCAAAGTAAGGTAATTTTGATACGGCAGGTTTTGCGGTGAGATGAACAAAATATCGTGCGCGGGGCTTTCGCTGAGCTGATAGCGGGCTATGGCATTAGCATCCCGGCTGTAAAGCAGTGAAAAACTATAGTCGCCATAGTTATAGCCCAGTTTTATATTATTGGTGATGGTTGGTTTAAGAAAAGGATTGCCGGTGTAAACCGCCGTAGGGTCGCTGTATGCAAAGTATGAGGCCAGGTCGTCATATGATGGACGACTGATCCTTTTGGTGTAAGACAGCTGCAATTCGGACCGGTCGCCCAGCTTTTTGGTAAACAGCACTGTCGGAAACAGCTTTCCCAGTTTACGGTCTACAATATTGCCGCCGGTTTGCGGGTTATCCATATTGGTATAGGGATATTCATAACGCGCGCCGGTATTAAGGCTTATGCTTTTGCCCAGTTGCCAGGTAAGGGACAGATAAACCGCGCCAATATCTTCCTTCATGTATATGTTCGCGGCGGTCTGCATATTGCGTTCCCAAACCCCATTGTTAAAACTTTCGATACCTGATGAGCTTGAACTGCCGGTATGCGTGCCTTTAATGCCTGTTTCCAGTTTTAGCAAGGGTGATAGCTGGTTGGTATAATCGGCTTTAAACACGCCTACGTTGATGGCCGTATTGGCAAATCCGCGTTGCCTTTGCGCGCTTACGCTGTTATTGGCGTACACCTGCTCACCGTATTTGTTTACAAAGGAAGTATTAACTTCGCTTGGACTGTTATTTCCATAATGGATGTAATCAGCTTCCATGCTTATCTTCTCCCCTTCCTTCAACACGCGTTCAATATTGAGCGAGCTGGTGAGGTTATCCCAGCGCCCGTTCCCGTTAATATGCCCAATGTACCTGAGCAATGAATCGGGCAGGATCTTATAGCCCGCATTACTGTAGGTATAAGTAGGCGAATGGCTATTGTTGTAGCTCAGTGTACCGCTAAGGGTAGTTTTATGATCCAGCTTAATATCAGTCCCCAGGGTGGCATTGTGGTTATTGCTGATCCTTTTAGTTTTTGTGTAAAACTCTACCTCGGCATTGCCGCCGATAAAAGGCATGTATTGGCTTCCGGTGATAAAAAGATCGGTATAGGTCCTGTCGTGCTGGAAAGTATAGGAGCCGTACAGGTTAACATTTTTGGTGTTATGATTGAGGTTGATGCCGGCAGTACCTTTCTCGCCCATGCCGTAACCGCCGGTTAAGGAATAGGAGCCGTTTGTTCCCTGCTTTTTGCTTTTCTTCATTACAATATTGATGATGCCGGCACTGCCTTCGGCATCGTATCCGGCGGGCGGGGTGCTCAGCAGTTCTATTTTTTCAATATTATCGGCACTGGTACCGTTAAGCAAATTCGTGACCTGGGCAAGCGGCATACGCACCAGTTTGCCGTTGATCATTACTGTAGCCCCGCTTTTACCGTTCAGGGCAATACCATTATCCCGATGATCGATAGTTACACCCGGCAATCGTTCCAACACCTGCAGGGCCGTACTGCCTTTGGTAAGCACGCTGCTTTCAACATTTACCACTAAGCCATCGCTGCGCTGCTGGTACAATGGCTTATTTGCCCGCACTACCACCTCGCCCAATTGCCGGGTGTCCTCCTTCATTACAATAACAGCAAGATATTTTGCATCACTGCTCCCGCTGATTTTAAAAGGGGATGAAACCCAGGTTTGATAACCGATACTGCTTAACCGCAACCGATAATTTCCGGAAGGGGCATCCGCAATACTATAGCCTCCCTTCTCATTGGTAAGCATACTTTTAACTGAAGATGAATCTGCAGTTCTGACAAGCGATACAGTGACATATGGCAAGGGCTGGCTGCCGGCTGTGGTAACCCTGCCCGACACCTGGGCATTTACTATTTGTGCCAGGCAAATAAGTAACAGACTGATGCATAAAGTTTTCATATGGCGTGTGTAACCTTTTTGGAGGTTATGCCGGCAAATAAAAACAGTGCTTTAAACTTTAAAAAACATGAATGATGAGTGACATGAGATAATTGATGAGATACGCAGAAGCGGGTTAATCGGTTTAAAACCAAAACTATACTGCCTTTTTTACGGCTTATAAGTTAAAGCCTGCATTTGGTCAATTATTTGTGCAGGTTGATACAATAACGAAATATAAATCAGTGCAATTGCTGTATCTTTAGGTAGGATATTGGAACGCGCTGGGCCTCAGGGTCCTCTGCGAGAGACCCTGAGGGGACGGGAACCTGCTCTCCCTCTGGGGGATTTTAGAATTTAATAAACATGTATTAATTGAAGGACAGATGCACCAGAGGTGCAAAAGGTTTGTAGCTCGTAAAGTTATAGAATACCCTTTGCCCCAGAGGGGCAAAACACGACGATTTGCTGGTTAAACGACAAGCAATTTGTGGGTAAACTTAAACTCGTAAAGGACCCTGAGGCCTACGCCACTCAGATTCGCTTTTCCAATTCGGGTAGAGCGGCGCCCCTCAGAGTCCTCTGCGAGAGACCCTGAGGGGACAGGGAAAATATATTTGGTGTTGGGGTGTCGTCCTGAACCTGTCGATGGACGCGCGCAGAGGCTTGCCCACCATGCTTCGAGAGCCTCAGCATGACACTTGTTTTTTATTATTATGATTTAATATGAACAGTTTATCCGTTGATACATTAAACCAAAACTGGCTGTTTAAATACAAGCTGTACCATATCCCGTTTTGGTGTGTGTACCATTATTTTTGGTTCACCATAGCGGTGGCTAACCCTGTGGCAGCGGCTAAATCGATGTTTTTTTCGGCTTATAGTGTCAAGATCCTGGCTTATGTAGTTTTCCAGGCGTTGGCGGTATATTTTAACCTTTACTTCTTAATGCCGCGGTTTATGAAAAAAGAGCGGCTTACCCAATATGTAATTTATCTTTCGCTAACCATCATCGGCACATCATCGCTTATTAACGGCGGCTATTATTTAAGTGCTTTTTTTGCGGGCTGCTCAGTAAAAAAAATGTTTGGCGTTGATCCGGGCAATTTCATGAGTTTCTATAATACTTCCTTCCCCTCTACCGTAGCCAGTATGACTTTGGGAATGAGTATTAAACTCACCAAAAACTGGCTGCAAACCCAGCACCGCCAGCAGTTGCTCGAAAAAGAGAAACTGGAAACCGAACTTAAATTCCTGAAATACCAGTTTAACCCGCATTTTCTATTCAACAGTATCAACTCCATATTTTTCCTGATCCATAAAAACCCCGGCATGGCATCAGCATCATTGGCCAAATTTTCTGAATTACTGCGGTACCAGTTGTACGAGTGCAACGACCAGCAAATCTCTTTAGGAAAAGAGCTTAGCTATCTCGAAAACTTTATCGAGCTGGAAAAGCTTCGGCAAAACAATAATGTGCATGTTACCTTTGAGGCAGATGAGCCCCTGCCCGGCCATTTAGGCATAGCCCCCTTTATATTGATGACCTTTGTAGAAAACGCGTTTAAGCATGTATCCAAAGAGGCGGAACACCCTAACTGGATTGCGATTAGATTGGGATTGAAAGACGATCAGCTCGATTTTTATGTTGCCAACAGCGCATCAAACGACCCGGGAACCGGGCTTGTGAACTTTGGGGGTATCGGCCTGAAAAATGTAAAGCGCCGGCTTGACCTGATTTACCCCGATCTTCATAAGCTGGAGATCCAAAATACCGGAGACCGCTTTGAGGTACACCTGCAATTAACTTTAACCGAACTGGAACAATCATCCGCAACCTTTCAAATGGCCTCACTATGATGAACTGTGTAATAATAGATGATGAGCCCTTAGCCCGCGAAGGATTAGCCAGCTATGTACGCGAGGTTGATTTTTTGAATTTAACCGGCACCTGCGAAAACCCGCTCGAACTGATCAAGCTACTTGATCACCAGGCTATCGACCTGATATTTCTGGATATCCAGATGCCGAAAATGAATGGTATTGATTTTTTAAAGATCATGCAGAAACCTCCGATGGTAATTATCACCACAGCCTATCCAAGCTATGCATTAGAAGGTTTCCAGCTCAATGTGCTCGATTACCTGCTGAAACCCATCACGTTCGACCGATTTTTTAAATCGGCCAATAAAGCTAAAGATTATCACCGCCTGCTCAACAATTGGGCCCAACCCGGTGCACCAAAAACGGAAGCGGATGAAGGCTACTTCTTTATAAAATGCGGTAATAAATACGAAAAGATTTACTTCGATGAGATCCTGTACGTGGAGGGGATGCAAAACTACGTTACTATATTTACTGCCAAAGGCAAATATATCACGCTGCTTAACCTCAAAAGCCTTGAACAAAATTTAGATAGCAAGCTCTTTATCCGCGTACATAAATCATACATCGTATCAACCGGCAAAATTGATGGTATTGAGGGGAATGATATTTTTATCGGGCAGCACCGCATCCCTATAAGCCGCAATTACCGCGAACAGGTGATCCGGCAGGTTGTTGCTAATAAACTATGGGATAAAATAAAATTTTCGTGATATATTTATATATCCGTTTTTAACCTTTATCCTGCTTAAGCCATGGCCAAAAACACCAATAAAACCACGGAAACCGTAGCAAGCGTAAGCGATTTCATCAATACCATTACCGATGAAACCAAACGGGCCGACAGCTTTAAGCTGACCGCGTTGATGGAAGAAGCCAGCGGCCACAAAGCAAAAATGTGGGGCCCGGCCATTGTAGGCTTTGGCAGCTATCATTACAAATATGAAAGCGGCCGTGAGGGTGATGCCCCGCTTATAGCTTTCTCGCCCCGTAAAAGTTCTTTAACACTCTATCTTCCAGGCTTTGAGAGCAAGGAACAATTGCTGCAGAAATTAGGTAAGCACAAGCAAAGCGGCGGCTGTACGCATATTGTTAAACTGACCGATGTAGATAATACTGTGCTCAGGCAATTGCTCGACGAATCATTTAAACACGCGGAAACTACACATTGCAAATAATGGCAGCATTAGCTTACCATTACTATACTTTTAATCCTTAATACATCTTACCGAATAACCATAGTATTTCGGACTGTCATGCCGTTCAAAATAGCCTTTAACATAAAGGTCCATATACCAGGCATTTGAAGCTCCGTTGGCTGTTGTGCTCCAGAAATAGGCATCATAAGTTAAGCTGGCAAATACTCCTTGAAACGAATCGAAAATACGTCCGCCTCCCGGCAATGCGGTAAACAATGTACTATTGGTAGCACCCGTATTGGCAGACCAATGTGCAGTGCCCTGCTCCTGGATCTTTTTCCCATCTTCGCGGTCGCCGCCTAAATAATTATACAAGGTTGTCCATTCGGCATCGGTTGGGATATGAAAACCCTTCGGCGCAAGTTTTTTTGTATTTGTAACTGCATACCAGTTATACAATTTGCCATAAGTAGCCGCTATAGAAGCATCATTTTTATAGTTGCAATAAGCGCCGGTGGTAAGTCCTTTCCAGGTATTATCTTCGGTTACGTTTGGTATGGCCGTACCATCATTATAATGGGTAACTTTCAAATTTTCAATCATCCAGGTTTGCGTACCTATAGTGATTGTTTTATAAACATTACCATCCACATCGGTAACCGTTCCGGTTAAAGCACGGTCTTCCACAGTTAAAACAGCCGTTATACTTCCCGATGTATAATTGCCATTAGCAGCCTGAGTTGCAGTTATAGTTGTTTGTCCTTTTGCTTTAATAGTGATGATATTGCCGCTTATAGCAGCCACGCCTGTATTGCTGCTGGCATAAGTAAAAGCCCCGGCACTTGTACTGCCCGGTGCAGTTATAGTAAAAGGTGCATCTCCAACTCGTTTATCGGGCAATACAAAACTATAAAGGTTAGGGGCAATCGGTCTGGCTGTAACAGTTAAAGTGGCCTTGGTCGAGTCGGCGCTATAGGTGGCAGTAGCCCTTTGTATGGCGGTAATTATCGTAGTGCCGGCGGCCTTAATGGTTACCATATTGCCGGTAACATAAGCCACAGCTGTATTGCTGCTTTTATAAGTAAACAACCCCGTGCTGTTACTGGTTGGGTTGGTTATAATAAAAGTGGGGTCACCAACCTTTTTAGCAGGAAGAGTAAGCGCTCCCAAAGTAGGCTTTAAACCCGTTACGGTGAAATTTGCGGTGATAGAATCTGTTTTGAAGTTGACTGTGGCCGCCTGTACAGCTACAATTGAAGCCCGCCCGGCCCCCACTATAGTCACTTTATTGCCTGATACCGTAGCTACAGCCGGGTTATTAGTTTTAAATGTAAAAGCCCCTGTACTCTTACTTTTAGGGTTTACGAGCGTGAATACCGCGTCGCCTATTTTTTTATCTGCAATGGTAAAATCAGTAAGGGTTGGCGATGACAGGCCTACCGTGAAAGTAGTTTTAACAGAATCGGCCAGGAAAGCTTTTGTCGCGGCCTGGTGCGCCGTGATTACCGAAGCCCCTGAACTTTTAACGGTTATAGTTTCGCCGCTAACAGTTGCGACTTTGGTATTACTGCTGGTATAAGTTATGGCACCATCGCTGGTGCTTTTAGGAGCGGTTATTTTGAAAGCTGGATCGCCAAATTCTTTTGAAGGGATAGCAAAATCGCCAAACGTAGGTGCTACAGGTGCAGGCGGAGCAACATTTTCAGTTTTACTACAACCGATAGCAAATGCTATTAATATGACAAGGCAGGTTTTTAAGGTTTTCATTAACAATATTTTGCGGCGAAGATAAATATTACCAACGGGTTATTTTTATTAATTTAATATTAAATAACTATCCCACTACTGTGCCAAATTTCTCACTAATCTCCCCAGCACCTTAAAACTCTCTTCAACCACCCCGTCAAAAGCTAACCCAAAACTAATGCGGATAAAATTGGTAAACCGCCCGTCAACACTAAAGATCTGGCCGGGAGCTATGCTGATGTTTTGCTCTATTGCCAATTGATACAGTTCAAAGGCATTTACCTTCTTATCCAGCTCAACCCAAAGTGCATAACCGCCCTGTGGCCTGCTGATCTTTGTACCTGCCGGGAAGTGTGTTGCAATAGCCTGGGTATACCGCAGGCACTGGGTATATAACGCCTTCCGCAAATGCCTCATGTGCAGGTCATAGCGCCCGGTTTCAAAAAAATGACCAATGGCTGCCTGTGTAGGTGTGGCCGAGGCTATGGAATGCATCATTTTAATATTCAGCACCTGTTCTTTAAACCTGCCCGGAATGCACCAGCCTACCCGGTAACCGGGCGCTATTGATTTGGATACCGATGAACAAAGGATTACCCAGCCATCCTTATCATAACTTTTGCAGGTGCGCGGACGGCTTTTTCCAAAATAGATCTCACCATAAATATCATCCTCAATTAAGGGAACTTGCTTTTCAGCAAGCAGGCGCACCAGTTGCTGCTTACGCTCATCGGGCATGCAAACCCCTATCGGGTTACTAAAATTGGTAACAAACAGGCATACTTTTACTGGCACTTCATTCATAGCCCGTTCCAGATATTCCAGGTCGAGGCCGGTATCGGGGCTAACCGGAATTTCCAATACTTTCAAATCCAGACTAAGCATTACATTGAAAATCCCGAAATAGGTAGGGCTTTCAATGGCAATGGTATCGCCGGGCTTGGTGAGCGCCCTTAAGCAAAATATCAAAGCTTCCAGGCAGCCCTGCGTTGTGATCACATCATCTTCAGTAATATTACCACCCCAGTTAAAAGCGTTTTTAGCCACCTGTTTGCGCAAAGCGATATTACCCTGCGGGTTTTCATAAGTGATATTACCCGATGGACTATTACGGATAGATTCCATCATGGATTTACTGAGCTTTGCCAGCGGAATCAGGCTGAGCGGCGGCGATGAGCGCGAGAGCTGCAAAACGCTGTCTTCCGACATGTTGCGGTAAACCATCGCAATCATTTCGGCAACGCTGGCCTGTTTAACCTTTTTAAGCGGAGGTTTGGTTTCGGGCACACTCGCAAAACGGGCGGGCAGGTATTTTACATAGTAGCCCGATTTGGTACGTGCCTCTATCAACCCCAGGTTCTCTAACTCAACATAAGCTTTATAAGCGGTACTCATGCTGATGCCCTGTTCCTGGCTCAACGCCCTTACCGACGGCAGCTTGTCGCCGGGTTTCAGCAGGTTCTGTTTAATCTGCTTTTCGATCCGGGCGGCTATCTGCGAGTATAAAAAATCGTTGTCTGTATTGAGTACCGGACTTTCCATGCAAAATCTGTTATGCTCAAAATTAATAAAACTGCATCTGTTTTTCTATTGCCGGATATTTTTATTTTGTATTGATCAAATAATTAAGCACATGGAACTACAGGTTATCGATTATCAGCCACAACATGCCCCCTACTTTGAAAAGTTTAACAAGGCATGGCTCGAAGAGTATTTTACCGTTGAGCCTTTTGATAAATGGGTATTGGAAAATCCCGACGAGGCCATCATTAAAACAGGCGGCAGCATTTACTTTGTCACTTCGAACCAAAAAATTATTGGCACAGTAGCATTGCGGTATATGGAAGACGGCGTTTACGAGCTTACCAAAATGGCGGTTGATAAAGACAGTCGCGGGGCTGGCGCCGGTCAGTTTCTATGTCAAACCGGTATTGATAAAGCGCGTGAACTGGGTGTAAAAAAGCTGGTACTGTTTTCGAACAGGGTGCTCGAAAATGCCATCCACATTTACCGCAAACTGGGCTTTACCGAAATCCCTGTTGAGCCCGGCACCTACAAACGGGCGGATATCATGATGGAAATAAACTTTACAAATAACTAACAGCCTTCAATTTTTTGTAGAGACGCATCACATGCGTCTTTCAACGGACAAGCCCCTTAGCATACGGGAGACGCATGTGATGCGTCTCTACACCGAAAATCAAATTATCCAATCTATCTCAACCTTATGAAAAATATACTAAGCGAACAGGAAGTACAGCAACTAAGGACCGAAACCCGGGGCACAACAAAAACCATCCACTTCAATAATGCAGGCTCATCCCTGCATCCCGATGTGGTGGTTGATACCGTGATAGATTACCTGTACGAAGAAGCGCAAAACGGCGGCTATGAAACAGAGTACACTTACCGTGAAGAGCTGGAAAACACCTACACCCTCATAGCCAGGCTCATCAACGCCCGTAAGGATGAGATTGCCATTGTTGAAAACGCCAGTATCGGCTGGTGGCTTGCCTTTAACGGCATTGATTTTAAACCCGGCGATGAGATCATTACCTGCGAAATGGAATATGTAACCAACCTGATAGGTTTGCTGCATGCTAAAAAAACACTGGGTGTTGAGTTTAAAGTGATCCCTAATGATGATCAGGGTAATTTCCGGCTACAGGCTTTGGAAGATGCTATTTCTGACCGGACAAAGCTGATAGCCGTAACCCATATCCCCTCAACCGCAGGGGGCATGATCCCGGTAGCAGAGATAGGCAGGATAGCGCGCAAACACAATATTTTGTACCTGCTTGATGCCTGCCAGAGCGTGGGCCATGTGCCGCTGGATGTACAGGCCATTGGCTGCGATATGCTGGCAGTAACCGGCAGGAAGTATTTGCGGGCGCCGAGGGGTACCGGCTTTCTGTATGTCCGCAAAGAAATTCAGGATAAGCTGAAGCTATTTTTCATGGACGGCTTCACTACCCAATGGGTAACCCAAACTGATTTTAAACCGCGTAATGATACCCGCCGTTTTGAAGTGTATGAAAAAAGCCGTGCCTTAACGCTTGGTCTTGGCAAGGCGGTTGAATATGCGCTCAATATCGGTGTTGACCGTACCTGGCAGCGGGTGCAATATTTAGCCGGCTTACTACGCGAAAAACTAAAAAATATTAACGGCGTAACCGTTCATGATTTTGGCGACGAGTTATCCGGTATCGTAACTTTTTCGGCAGATGGCATGGAGGCCGCAACGGTAAAAAACAAGCTGGCCGAAAAGCACATCAACGTATCAGTTGGCAAGGCGGTTTCAACCCTCATTTACATGAATAAAAACCACTTAAATAATATTGTAAGGGCTTCCGTGCATTATTATAATACTGAGGAGGAGATTGATACCTTATGCGGAGTTTTAGAAGAGTTGGTTAGAATGAGTGTTTAACATTCGCACGATTAAGCGCCCTGGCTATTGTTGGTGTTGTCACCAGAAGTGTTCGGAAGATTTTTAATTCCCTCCCTTGGGAGGGGTGCGGTTGGATTTCGTGGTGGCAGGGAGGGGTTTATACGTCGTTTCAGGCGAATAAGTCTGTGAATGCCTCCCTCCCTACACCCGCCCCAGGGGAGGGAATCGCACAATCCCTCGCTTTTTTTATTTCTTCCGAACACCTATGGTGTTGTCACCAACAACAGCGGGTTATAGTTCAAGCGAAAAACGCTTAAACTTGCTTGATAAAAGTTGCCAACAAAACAGCTGCATCTATTGATGTTTTGTAATTTTTGCGCGCAAACTCGGCCTCATAAAAGTCGTTGTCGCTATAAAAAGCAGAGTATATTTATATTAGTGCCATAAATCATTGGCCATTGAAAGCAATCCGCGATAAAGCAGGTGAATTTTTACTTGGATTACAGGATGTACGGGAAGATATTTTATGTACGCCTGCCCAGTTTTCTGAATATACCGTTTACCTCGTTCCTGAAGGGTCGGGTATCTTTCATGCAGATTTTGGGGCATTCCCTTTTACGGGCCCGGTGTTGTTGTTTTCAACCCCGCTGCAGATTATTTATGTAGATGAGTGCCGCGCCATAAAAAGCAATATCTTACAATTTCACAGTGATTTTTATTGTATCGAGTACCACCGTGAAGAAGTAGCCTGCAATGGGTTATTATTTAACAACATCTATATTGATCCAATAGTTGCGCTTACCCCACAGGATGTAAAAGTGTTTGAGCTGTTATTGATGCAGATGAACGATGAATTTATGCAGCCGCAGCCATCCGAAATTGTATTGAGAGCCTATCTGCAACTTTTCTTAGCCAAGGCCAGCAGCATAAAAATAAATGCTATCAATACTGATCAGGATAAGCCCCAAAAAGACGAACTGATGGAAAAGTTTCAGGCACTGCTTAATCAGCACTATCTTGATCTCCATAAACCTTCAGACTACGCATCATTACTCGCTATGTCACCCGATACGTTAACCCGGCGTTGTACCAAATACTTTCGCAAATCACCATCACAACTTATCCAGGAACGGCTGATCCTCGAAGCCAAAAAACAGCTGCATTTAACCCGGCAAAGTATTAAGGAAATTGCCTACAACCTGAAGTTTCAGGATGAGTTTTATTTTAGCCGGGTATTTAAAAAGTTCACCAAAGTATCGCCCCAAACTTTTCGTGATAAAACAGGCATCTCCATCGTCGCGGATTTGTACAAATAAAACCCCGTTTCGTCCATGTTTGCGGGGCTCATGGCGTTGTAGTTTTGCTTTATCAAACAACAACAACATGAAAACTTCAATCATAAACACCATAGCAGGCCTTGATCAGCTTGGTAAAAAAGCAGTCCGTTTCGGCATCGTAGTCGTATTCCTTTGGATAGGCGGCCTTAAATTTTTCACTTACGAAGCCGATGGCGTTGTGCCCTTTGTGGCCAACAGTCCGGTGATGTCATTCTTTTACAACCATCCAACAGAATACAAAAAACACATCAATAAAGAAGGCGAACTGATTGCTTCCAACCACCAATGGCATATCGAAAATAATACTTATGGCTTTTCCGTTGGCCTGGGTATTTTCCTGGTAACACTGGGCATACTGGTTGCACTTTATAAAGTTGTACCAATGCCAAGTATGATTGCCAGTATCCTGGTATTTATCATGACTTTGGGCACGCTTTCCTTCCTGGTCACTACGCCCGAAAGCTGGGTACCACATTTAACCGACAACCAATGGGGCTTCCCATACCTGTCAGGCCGCGGTCGTTTGGTTATTAAAGATGTCGTGATCCTTGGCGGTGCCATCATCACTATGAGCGAAACCGCGCAACTTTATCTAAAACGTAAAACAGCAAGTAAATAATCTTAAACCATAATATAATCATGAAAACTATAAATGTTCCCACCCGCGAACAGGTAAGTGCCGAAGCGCAGGTAATGTTTGATATCTTCACAAAACGCGTTGGTAAGGTACCTAACCTTTATGCCACCATGGGCTATTCGGCACCTGCACTTAAAATGTTTATGGATATGGAGGATGACATGAGCAAAAGCGTGTTTACCTCCAAAGAAAGGGAAGCCATTGCCCTAATTGTTTCTGAGCTAAACGGTTGTGCCTATTGCTTAGCCGGTCATAGTATGCTGGCCATGAAACGCGGCTTTACTAAAGAACAAACCCTGGATATCAGGAGAGGCCATACAGCTGATGATAAACTGAATGCCATTATCGGTTTAGCCAAGTCAGTTGTTGAAAATAAAGGTAAAGGCGATGAAACCGTAGTAAATAACTTTTACGAAGCCGGTTTTGATGAAGCCGCTTTGATGGATCTTATTGCCTTTATTACCATACGTGTGTACACTAACTACGTATTTGCCAACACCGAAGTTCCGGTAGATTTTCCTGCCGCTGAGCCTCTTAACTAATATCTAAAACATTTCATCATGAAAACCACAGAAGAAGTAAAAGGCCAGTTAGCCAATAAGTTTTTAACAGGGCTAAAAAATCGTGATTGGGAGCTCATGCGCCCGGCCCTTGCCAATGATGTTACCTGGACCCTGCCAGGAACAAGTTTGCTTTCGGGTCCTGCTGTTGGTGCCGATGCCGTAATTAAACGTGCCGGTCAGCTGCGTGATTTTGGGGTAATGGTTCAATTAAACCACATTCTATACGGATTGGATAGTGTAGCCCTGTCGCTTCACAATACTGCCAGCCGTGGCGATTTGATACTGGATGAGCAGGTAGCCATAGTTTGCGATATTACTGATAATAAGATTAGCCGGATAACTACCCATTTGAGTGATATTGAAGGGATCAATAAGTTTTTTATTGAAGGGGTGATTTAACGTCATACAGCATATCATAAACTCATTTTACGTTCCATCAGGATCTCTCGCAGAGGACCCTGATGTCTTCGCAACGCAAGTACGCCTGTTTGGCGCATGTTATATTATAGTCTCCCGTCACAGTCAGGAACATCAGGGTCCTCTACGAGAGGCCCTGGTGGGACAGAAGCCTGGGATTGCTTCGGGCCTCGCAAAAGACGCTTTTTTTTGAGTTGCATCTACGTTATCTTTGGGCCTAATCCCTGCAATACACATGAAATATTTCATTGTCCTTCTATTTATCTTTTTCATTGGCCAACACAGTTTTGCACAAACTCATAAAGAGCAAATTGCTGCCTTCAGGCAAAATTATAAGGATGATTTTTTAAAAGATCCGCGATCGCCGCTTAAACAGGATGACCTGCAATTTTTAAAGTTTTATGATGCCGACAGTACCTACCGCGTAACTGCTAAAGCTGAATTATTGACTAATCAACCGGCTTTTATAATACCAACCTTCAGCGGTGCAGGCAGCCAGTATGTGCGTTATGCCCAACTTTCGTTTACGCTAAAGGGTAAACCAATGCAGTTAACCATTTACAAAAGCATCGCCCTGTCGCAAAACCCTGCCTTCAGCAATTATCTGTTCCTGCCTTTTACCGATGCTACCAACGGCTCTGAAACTTATGGTGGCGGCCGATATATCGACCTTACTACTAAAGATATTAAAAACGGCTCTATCGTTATTGACTTCAATAAAGCCTACAACCCATACTGCGCTTTCAGCAGCGGCTATTCATGCCCTAAACCTCCCGACGAAAACCGGGTTGATATGGCAGTTGAAGCTGGCGAAAAAAACTTTGGGAAAGGGCATTGATCTAAATCTGCATTAAACAAGCACATTAATTGTTTTTACCTTATAAAGATACCGGCATCGATGTGCGCTCCTGGTGATGAAGAGGAAAGGTTCAGGTAATCTTTTGGTATGCCTTTGGTTTGCACTTCGCTCAGGGTTACTTTTCCAACTTTTTGGATACTCTGTTCTATAGGCTTATTTAGCCGGTCTGGCTTTACGTCCTCTTCGTTAAAGCCCAAATAAAAAGCGTTTTCGGAGATAAGCGAATTGGCAAACTCATAGTTAGCATGTGCACCACGGTAACCTATCCAAAAATAATTGCAATTGGTAACGATATTATCACTGAAAGTAAACGGCATATTGGAACTCTGGCCGTAGCCGTACCAAACAGCACCTTCATAGGCCCCGTAAATAATAGAATGAGTGAGTGAAAAATCCCTGATCCCGAGAAATACCATAACGGCGTTTTTTACCCCATAAAATATACAATGGTCTACGCGGATACCGGCACCCTGGGCAAAAACCCCTCCTTGTATAGGTGCAGAATTCTTTTCCCCGATAAAATAACACTGGGAGATTTCCAGCCCGGTCAATGTGCTGTCCCTCCTTTCTATAACGTAATAATACTCTGATGCGGGGTTTGGGTTACCGGTGAACTTCAGTCCTTTAATTACTACATGATTCCGGGCGATCTGGAAAGCGGAACTGGCATGCTTTAATTTACCGGCCCTGTTGGAATCGGCCACGCATTGGATAACCGGCATTTTGGCCGGTGCCCAGTCGGGATCACCGGGCATGACCATCGCTTCGAAAGTGTATTTTTCAGCAACCTGCCGGTTACTTTCATCACGAATTGCCAATGCACTTTTAATGATATAAAGGCCGGGCGCAATCTTAATGGTAATGGGCTCTTCACCGCTAAACGTATTTGCCTTGACAACCGCTTTTTCCAGGCTTGCCAGCGGTTCACTTTGCGTACCCGGGGCATCATCCCTACCCCGGCTTACATCTACATATAGTGTTTGCGCGTTCAGCGGAATGCTCCAAATCAATAATATTATAAAGCTTAAAAATTTTAATGCAGTGGGTTTCATGAGTTAAACTATAAGGCATGCTGCCTGGTAAACAAATGTAAAAGAGCAGAAGGTGTCCGCATATTCATAACAGGTTCAAGTTTGTTCAAGTTTCATCACGCCGGAATCAAAAATATAATCAAACATTACCTCTGAAAACAAAAAACAGCCCGGCAGTTAAAATAAGCTTTCAAAGTTTGTGGTTACCGGTCTGACAGTTTCCAGGTTGTAAGGAAATAAAAATATACCAGGTAGAAATTCTTGCAATCCAACACACAAAACATTACCGGTAACGAGACTGTTACACCCTAAACAAAACCTAACCGGTAAATTTGAACAAAGCCTCCGGAAATATGAACCAAATCAGCAAAGAAGATATCAAACAGGAAGTGTTTGACCTGTATGATGATTACGCACATAACCGCCTCGACAGGCGCTCATTTGTGCAAAAGCTCTCCATGTATGCAGTGGGCGGCCTTACCGTAACCGCACTAATGAGTTTCCTGATGCCTGATTACCAGGGTGCCATACAGGTAAAATCCGACGATCCGCGTTTAAAATCGGGCTACATTAATTACCCTTCGCCCAAAGGCGGCGGTACAATTAAAGGATTATTATCGGAGCCTGCAGATGCAAAGAAGAAACTGGGCGGCATTGTGGTAGTTCACGAAAACCGGGGCTTAAACCCTTATATTGAAGATGTGGCAAGAAGAGCTGCCCTTGCAGGATTTATTACCCTTGCACCCGACGCGCTAACACCGCTTGGCGGCTATCCCGGCAATGATGACGAAGGGCGTACCATGCAGGCCAAACGAAATAAAGGCGAAATGGAGGAAGATTTTATAGCTGCCTATGAATACCTGAAAAACCATAAGGATTGCAATGGTAAGGTAGGTGTTGTAGGCTTTTGTTTTGGCGGAGGAATTGCCAATATGATGGCTGTGCGTGTTCCCGATCTGGCTGCCGCTGTTCCATTTTATGGAAGTCAACCCGCTGTTGAGGATGTCCCTAAAATTAAAGCGCCGCTGTTGCTGCATTACGCGGCCCTGGATACCCGGATTACGGAGGGCTGGCCGGCATACGAAAAAGCGCTTAAAGAAAATGGCAAAAAATACCAGGCTTATATCTATGAAAACGCGAACCACGGCTTTCATAATAATACAACTCCACGTTATGACAAAGCCGCGGCAGAACTGGCCTGGAAAAGGACTATAGATTTTTTTAATGAGAATTTAAACTAAAGACCTGAAATTTCAGGTCTTTAGTTTCGCAGGATCATATTGTGAAGATACCTTATTCTTTGGGGGTATCTTCTTTATCTTCCTCTTCCCGTTCTACCGTTATGGTACATTCCGTAACCAGTGCGGCCAGGGTACCTACGGCAGCAAAAACCGGTGCCAGGATCATCCCGAAAAGGCCAACACTTAACGGAAAGGTCATTAACTCTTTGCCATGCTTGTCCGAAATGGTGATCCTGCTGGCTTTACCTTCGTTAATTATCTCTTTTATCTTTCCCAATAACGCTTCACCGTTAATTGAAAATGTTTCTTTGGTGCTCATGTTTTTTCTAAGTTTTTATATTTAGATGTGCATACCAGCGGCTTGTTACAGGTTTGGCTAAATATGCCAATAGCAGGTGGAATATTAATTTCCTTACTGCAGAGGCTTCTCAATTGGTTACAAAAAAAGCAAACTCCTCATGCCGAATTTATTCCGGCACCCCACTTTCAAAGTAAGCGGAGGACAACTAAGCAAGAATTAATCGTGAAACCAGGTAAGCGTGAATATCCAGTTAAGTACCGACATAAATCCGGCATCACGTATGTTTTTAACTTTAAACGATATTAAACACTTATCTCCACCTTCTTTCCGGTTTTAACAGCAAGGTAAATGGCATCAATAATTTTAAGGTCTTTCACTCCTTCTTCACCGTTTACCGGTACTACCGGCTTTTTATTATTAAATATAATCTCACACATTTCATCCATCTGTACGGTTTGATGTGTGGTAACAGGCTGGTTTAGTTCTCCTAAGTGGGTGCGGCCCTTAATTGGCCCGTAGCCGGTAGAAGGCTGCATTTCGGCAAAGCCTTTTTCTCCATCAAGAAAAAACCGGTCGAGATTGTTCATATTGTAGGTTGACAGGCAAGACGCGACGGCCCCGCTTGGGAAGCCGAACTGGAACTGGATGGTTTCATCAACCCCTTCTTTAAATTTCACCGTATCGGTTTTAGTTTCCTGGGCGGTAACCCATATCGGTTCTTCACCGGTCATATAGCGCGATCCGTTGATGGCATAGATCCCAATATCCATCATAGAGCCGCCACCGGCAAGCTTTTTATTCAACCGCCATTGTGTGGGATCGCCGATGGTAAACCCGCATTGCCCCTGAAAAAACCTGATCTTCCCAAACTCGCCGTTTTGCCTCATCCTGATCACTTCAAGCGTTTTGGGCTCAAAATGCATCCGGTAGCCAACCAACAATTTTACATTGGCCTTTTTACAGGCATCAACCATCTCCTGCCCCTCTTTGGCATTCACGGCCATTGGCTTTTCGCATATAGCATGTTTACCGGCTGCAGCCACCCTGATCACAAAATCGCGGTGCAAGCCGTTGGGTGTAATAACGTATACCGCGTCGATATCGGGGTTGTTTTTAATGTTATCGAAATTCTCATAGTTGTAGCAATTTTTTTCGGGGATGCCATATTTGCTTTGCCATGCTTTAACTTTTGATGGGGTTCCGCTAATTACCCCAACCAGTTTAGCTTTGGTACATTTCCGCATAGCTTCTGCAACTATGGTTCCATAGCCTCCAAGTCCCATAATGGCCACACGTAATACCGGGCCGTCATAAACCTGTGCAGTTTTGTCTGCTCCCGCTGCACATCCTAAGTATGGTACAAGTTGCAGGGCCAGGGCCGATAAGCCCAACTTTTGTAAAAAATCACGACGAGAATTCATAGGTATGTTTTTTGGTTTATGACAATTTACATATTTCCGGGTAAAATACACTTAAGTCATCTGATTTTTACAGGGAATGAAGAGCTTCCTTCTAAAAGAAGCTAAAAACAAATAAGAAAATCGTAATGCGTGAAACGAAGCCCGGCCCGACCTATAGAGTAGCTCTCCATTGTTTGGGATTGCTTTGCCCATCACAATGAAACCATCATAAGACATTGATTATTAAGCATTTTTTTTATCTATTTTATAACATGGACGTTGCCTGCGGCCGGGCTATCCGCTGCAAGTCCTCGCCTTGCCTGCGCACAAACCTAACCCGCGCTGTGGGCTTTACGCTTCTATCCCTAACGCAGCCCTTGCGAAACACCCCTAAAATATGGTTTATACGCCATCACATTTTTCGATCTGTTTGTAAATACCTTCCGATGCTAAGCTCCATTATATCATATCCCCTCAGGTTGATTTACCGGTTTCACTGCCCAGTTATTTCCCGGTTGATCGTTCAGATATATGTCGAGTTTGCCGCCGTTGCTGATATCGTTGTAACGGATAAAATTATTGGGCATTATTTTGCCATTCAATTTCACCGAGCGGATATACATTGATTTAGGACCTGGTTTATGACAGATGATCTCAAACTTTTTGCCGTTTTGAAGCGTGATAGCAATTTTATCAAACAAAGGTGAACACAACAGGTACTCGCCCGAAACCGGGTTTACCGGGTAAAAACCTATGGAAGCGAACAGATACCAGGCCGACATTTGGCCGGCATCATCATTTCCTCCCAAACCACCCGGACCATCACTGTATTCAGTGGCCAGGATCTTGCGTACAGCGGCTTGCGTTTTCCATGGCGATGGCGTATAATCATACATAAAAGGGATCTGGTGCCCCGGCTCATTGCCATGCCAGTATTCGCCTTTTTCAAACAGGCTATCTAACGACTGTTCCAGTTTCTTCGTTCCACCCATCAACTTTGCCAGGCCGGGGACATCCTGCGGTACATAAAAGGTATATTGACGTGCGGTACCTTCTGTAATATAAGTCGCCTTTTTATCCGGATCAAAGGGAGATACCCATGTACCATCAGCATGCTTGCCGCGGACAAAGCCACTTGCAGCATCAAATACATTGGCATAATATTTTGCCCGTTTGGTGAGTGTGGTATAATCGGCAGATTTTTTTAAAGCTTTTGCAAATTGCGCCAGCGCGTAATCGTCATAAGCATACTCCATTGTACGGCTCACCTGTTCCATTTTATGAAAGGCATCGCGTACGCTATCTTCTAACGGGATATATTGATATTTCAAATAACTATCCAACGCCCTGCGGCCTTTGCCTTCTACATAATCGGCGCGATTGGCGGGTAGTTCAAAAGCGTTATGCCTTAAAATTTGGTAAGCTTCTTCAGCGTCAAAATCAGTGATCCCCTTTAAATAGGCCGAACTGATTACAGAAGCCGTATGATCGCCGATCATTTCGGATGTATAGCTATTCCAGCAGGGGAACACTGGCATCCAGCCACCCTGTTTACCTTTCAGGATCAGTGATTTTGCCAGGTTATTGATCAAAGATGGGTTCAGGATCTCAAACAGTGGCAACTGTGCCCGGTAAATATCCCACATCGAAAAATCATCATAATAATTGCCGTTTGATAATTGTTCCATTTGATAATCGCCGGCAAACCGCGGGTATCTGCCATCAACATCATTAAAAAGACGCGGATGCTGCATGGCATGGTAAAATGATGTATAAAAGATCCGTTTATCCTGCTCATTGTTAGTTGAAATGTTGATTTGCCCCAGGGCCTTTTCCCATTTTATCCTACTGCTTTTTACAACCCTGTCAAAATCAAATCCCGGCATTTCGGCCTGCAGGTTTTTGCGGGCGCCTTCCAAACTGGTAAACGAAGTGCCAATCCTGATCGTTAGCTTTTCGCCTTTATTGAGCTTAAATCCGGCATAAATCCCTGTACCTGCATCGTTTTTGATACTATCTGCAATAAATATTTTATTGCCTGCAAAAGTGCCCGTTTTTCCTAAACTCCGTTCAAACCTGATCACAAAGAAACCGCTGAAACCTGCGCTTTTCCCCCATCCCTGGTAAATACGGTGAGCAGGATTATAGCCCGATATCTCACCAGCTTGCTTATCTACTTTTACAAAACCTTCATGATAATCGCTATTGGCTTTGATCAATAAATAAAGGCTGTCGGCCTGCCGCATGGTAAACTGCATCATGCCGCAACGCTCTGTGGAGGTTACCGCGGCATTCACTTTATATTGGTTAAGATTGATGCTATAAACGTGAGGAGACGACAGTTCATCAGTATGTTTAAATGCTGCACTATAATTAGCTGTTTTTAGCTTGCCTGTGATGGGCATAATGGTAAAGCTGCCATAATCCTGTGTACATGAACCGCTTAGCCAGTGCGAACCACGGAGGCCGTTGAACAGGCCGTCCTTATAATAATATGGAGGTACGCACTTGGTTTCGCCGCTCTCGGTTTCGGGTGTCCATTGTGTCATGGCAAAGGGGGCAGTAACCGCGGGAATGGTATTGGCAAACCGTGTATCAGCCGCTTGTCCATGTTTTAGTGCGGAAGCTGTAGTGGCAATAGCTGTACCGGCCATGGGCTGTACATATTTAACCAGGTTTTGGGCAAAAACCGGCCACGGAAACAACAAGAAAATGATATAAATAAACCGGTTTGCAATTTTGGAGATGAAATTCATTTTTCGGACAGCGTATTAACAAAAAAATTTCAGCAAAATACAGCAATCGTTGCTAATTGTTACATGCACGAGTAAAATAATGATGTTATACAACCTGGCCGGTACCGATAAACCATAAGGATTAGTTGTTACTGCGCTCCAACCAGCACTGCCACTTCCAACTATTTCAGATAATGGCAAATCTGGCGGGGAATATGTCTAACTGAAGTCACCATTTGTCCGGTTCATGCATCAACCACTTCCATAATCCTGGTGCCGGTGTACTTTTGTTATGCCCGATGATGAGGAAAGCATCTGAAGGCGAATTATTAATCAAACTAATCCGAAAAACATGAACAACGAAACAACATTCAGCCGTCGCCGCTTTCTTGGTATCTCCGCATTAACAGTTGCAGCAGCAGAGTTAGGCGGTCTCGGTATACTTAAAGCAGAAACCAAACAGATAGATTCACCGGCACAGCAAAACAATACTCTTTTTTCTACAGCTTCTTTCGACTCGATCAAACAGATAAATGCAGGCCTGCTTAATATTGGCTACGCAGAAAGCGGCCCGGCAAACGGACAGCCTGTTATCCTGCTTCATGGGTGGCCATATGATATACATAGCTATACTGAAGTATCAGCCATACTTGCCAAAGCCGGCTACAGGGTTATTGTACCTCATTTGCGCGGCCACGGCACAACGCAATTCCTTTCGGCACAAACTTTCAGGAACGGGCAGCAAGCTGCAATAGCTACAGATGTTATTGCACTGATGGATGCATTAAAAATAAATAGCGCCATTATTGGTGGTTTTGACTGGGGCGCTCGTACAGCAAATATCGTGGCGGCATTATGGCCTGAGCGCTGCAAAGCAATGGTTTCGGTAAGCGGGTACCTGATAGGCAGCCAGGAAGCAAATAAAAAACCACTGCCGCCCAAAGCAGAACTATCATGGTGGTACCAATTTTATTTTAGTACCGAGCGCGGCCAATTGGGCTACGAGGCAAACAGGCGTGACTTTAACAGGCTCATCTGGGAAACAGCATCACCCAACTGGAAATTTGACGACGCTACTTTCGCTCAAACCGCTCCGTCTTTTGACAACCCTGACCATGTTGTCATCGTGATCCATAATTACCGCTGGCGCCTGGGCCTTGCCGAGGGTGAAACAAAATATGACGATATGGAAAAAAAGCTGGCTACCGCACCTCCAATCATTGTACCAACTGTAACCCTTGAAGGCGATGCCAATGGCGCTCCTCACCCTAAGCCTGCTGATTATGCCGCGCGCTTTAAAGGTAAATATGCGCATCATACTATTAACGGTGGCATAGGCCACAACCTGCCCCAGGAAGCCCCTAAAGCTTTTGCTGACGCCATTATAGAAGCCGAAAGCTTTGCCAAATAAATAATCCCTCTTTTTAAATAACACGGTAACCAGGATAGGAAATGTTAAAATGCATTTCCTATCCTGGTTTTTTGTTTACTTAAAAGCAGGTACCCACCCCTGTCTGTCTTTCTAAAACCCTTTCGCACCCCTGGTGCAATCATCGTTGAGCTCTATCCATTAAAATCTGTTACCGGTATCAAATGCTATAGCGGGAACAAGGTTGCAGAAAACAGCCTCCTTCAATGCCCGAATCCCGCCGGGCGGTAACTCAAATTGATTCCTTGAATTTGATCGTTTTATTTATAAGCTAACTAAATCTGCGAGAGTCTGTGATAGGATAGCAGATAATAAGAAGACGAGTTTGCGTAATGTAAACCTCTCCCGGCCTGACCCACTCCCGCTATGCTACATGCTTGCCAGACTGGTTTTATCAACCGGTTCTATGGGTTACCTTAAATCTGCGGAAGAACCTGGTGGAAATCTTAGCGGCATTCAACACCATCATAGCAAAGACTACCGCTCTTCAACAGGAAAAGGGGCAGCCGTTAATACGGTCGCCCCTCTTCATCTTTTAGTAAATGAATTAAAATAAGATCACCTTATTTTTTTTCAGAACCATTTTTTGCAGCAGCTTCAATTACACGGGCCACAGCGGCAGCCTGCGATATAAATATAACGTGACTGCCTTTAACCTCTGTAACTACAGCACCGGCACGTTTATACATTGCACGTTCCAGTTCGGGGTTGATGGCCTTGTCCATGGTGGCTACAATACCATAAGTTGGTTTAGCTTTCCAGGCCGCCTGTGTTAACGGGGCTACGAAGCTCGAGCCAACAATCGGCTGTTGTGAATCAAACATAAAATCTGATTTCGCTTCAGTCAAATCAGCTGCAAAACATTCGTGAAAGAGCGCTTTATCAAAATATACCAGGCCATTTTTATCGGCAGGCAGGATACCATTTTTGGCAAGTGCCGGGCCTGACTGATAAACATCCAGGGTCGACTGGCCAACTTCCGGCGCAAAAGCCGCAACATACACCAAACTTGTTACTTTGGGCGATACGCCGGCTTCGGTAATTACCGAACCGCCCCATGAATGCCCTACCAACACCGCGGGACCATCCTGTTTTTCCAGGGCGCGATTGGTTGCGGCAACGTCATCATTGAGCGAAGTAAGCGGGTTTTGCACAAGGGTTACGTTGTATCCATCCTTTTTTAATATTTTATATACGCCTTCCCATCCCGATGCATCGGCAAAAGCGCCGTGTACTATAACAATGTTCTTTACAGCAGGTGTAGTTTGAGCCAAGCTGTTTTTTGGGCTGAAAGTAGACAAAAAGACTGCGGCAGCAGCTATTGTTAGTTTGGTAATGTTGATTTGAGTTTTCATTTTGTTAAGTATTTATAGATTTACTCCCAAAAGTATATTTCAACTTGCCGCATACCGATCTCAAGTGCTTCAACCCGACAAAGAAGTCTCCGAACCGGACATTTCAAACATTAAAAAAATTGGGACCAGCCATTGCATGTTAATATTTAACAACATAATAAAAATCCGTCTTTCCGACCCCGCCGTGTTTAGTTTATAGGCCTATCACCGGGATCGCTGCAATCATTATCTGAGTGATAGAAAACTTTAAGGCAGGCTTTAATCAACGTATTGAAGCGGTTTACATCAATGACCTATGGAAGTCGGGGTCCGGATTGTCCGGCCGGGAGCTTAGTTTGTCTGCTTCATCCCGAAAGTGGTTAGATATCCGTTGATTTTGCCACAATTTTGAGCCATCAAACAACTCAAAACTACATATCATGACAACAAAAACAGTAAAAACAATCTATTGGATAGGAACAGCATTGACTTCATTATGGTTTGCAGCAAGCGGATTTGGCGAGCTGACCAAAAACCAGTTTGTGTGGGATATCACCTTAAAACTGGGCTATCCTCCGCATTTTATTTATATCCTTGGTGTCGCTAAACTTTCGGGAGTAGCAGTTCTTTTAACACCTAACAGATTGCTTAGATTAAAAGAATGGGTATTTGCAGGTATTTTCTTCGATATTATATTTGCTTTTTTGTCTAAAATCGCTGTACTCGGTTTTCCCGCCACCATAGATGCCATTGTTGCATTTATCATGGTAACGGTTACCTACCTGATGTTCCGTAAACTTTATCCGGCTACATACGCAGCCGCTGCCGCTGTATAAAATGCTAAGTTGCAGCAGGCCGGTTCATAATACATCGGTTATTTCAGGCTTTAAGCAATCTCAAAAGAGGCTATCCCACAGGTAGCCTCTTTTGCATGCATGCTACCGTGCCGCATGATTATCCGGCAGGGGCAGGCGCTCTGCCGGTCGCTTAATCTTCAAGAACAGGGGCATCCTTTATTTTTTCCAATACCGAGGCCGGTAAATACGGTCTGCCGCCTGTTGCCGGCACACAGGTGCCCGTAAATACAGCTTTGGTCATTACCTTATTGTTGCATATAATAGATTGTTTAAAGTGCAGCTTTGGCAAGCCCCCTTTATCAGTATACAAGGTGCAGGTAACTTTAAATTCATCGCCCTTTTTTAGTGATCTGAGAAAGCTGATGCTATAGTTTGACAGTACCATGTAAATGCCGTTTTTAGCTTCGGTTTCAAAATCAAACCCCAATATTTCCCTGATATAATCATGCCTGCAATATTCCATATAAAACGGATAATATAAACCATCCATGATCTCCTGTACATCTATATGCTCATCTTTGGCAATATAGGTTTTTGAGTATTCCATAATAATTAACCTTTTTGTTGGATTGCAAAGCTATTGAACCTTTTGGTTTCAGGAAACGGGAGATCTGAATTTTAATGGATCAGTCCGGGCTGTGTCAAATAAAAAAGCCCCAATTGTTTGTGAGGCTTTGCTCCTGAGGCTGGGCTCGAACCAGCGACCCTCTGACTGTTAGGCTTAATTTCATTGAAAACAGGTAATTCAATTCCGCGCTCTTATCGGAGATCAATGATTCCAATCCCATAACCGCATTAGCGATGCGTTGCACTATTGATATAATAGCTAACGAGGCACTGATACAAAACATCAATTATAAAAAGTTAATATTTCCATAACAGCTTTTTTGGGTGGTTATAGATGTAAATTAATTATGACGATCCGGACATCACTCCGGGAATGTCCGAGTCGGACACAAAAAAATTAAAGAAATAATTAGATTTTGATAGTTGAGAACTAAATAAAATCTGAGTGTAACAAAATATGATGGGAAAAATAATAGAATACCTAAGCCTTAATTTAAATATACAATGCCCGACTAATTCAATTAATTAATAATGTTGAGGATTTAGGCTTTAAAAACGTGTCGCTATCTACCTTGTTAAAAACATTAAGATATAAAATCCATATTTTTAAACATGACTTTTGAATTTACGGTGCAGGCAGGTTTTAATTTTGTCAAAAGCTTTGGCAACCATTTTAATATTCCCGTTTTCAAGAATGAACTGAAAATTCCGCCGCATATGGGCGAAGGTCACATTAAGGCGATTGATGTAGCACCCGGCTTTAAGTTCGTATTGCATCATTATACTTTGAAAGAGGAATTTCATTTAAAGCGTAAGTCCCCCGCTGAAGTCAGTGATTTGATCTCCATTGTATTCAACAGTAATGAGCTACCGGCAGGATCTGCCGTTGACCGGGAAACGGCAGTAGAATTTTTAAAGAAGAACGGGTCGTCAATCCAAATCGCCTCCACCGCTATATCCACCGAAACTATTTTTCCCGCCAATGTCGAGGTCTATTTTGGTGTCATTGGCATCAAGAGGCAATTGCTTTCCGACATCCTGCGGGTAGACCAGGTTAATGGTCCTTTGGAAACTATTTTAAATAGCGATAATCTATTCTTCTATCATGAAAAGATGTACCCGGATGTGGCGAGGGTTTTGAAGCTTGTTTCGGAGATCAACGAACAAAATAAATTGAGCGAGCTGTTTTATAGTAACAAGGCGCATGAGATGATCTACCTGTTGTTTGATAAACTGCTGGAAAGGGACAGCGACAAACAAAGTCCTGTTAACAAAGCTGATATAGATAAATTATACCTGATCAGGACTGCTGTACTGGCTGACTTGGGTCAGCCACCTCATTTAAGCGAACTTGCAGCCAATGCCGGCCTGAGCGAAACAAAAATGAAGCATTTGTTTAAGCAGACCTTTGGCGATACTATTTATAACTTTTACCAGAATGAAAGGATGCAGGAAGCCGGCTTTTTATTAAAACATGCGGGTTACTCCGTTTCTGAGGCTGGTTACCGGCTTGGGTTTTCGAACCTCAGCCACTTCTCACGGCTTTTCGAAAAACACTTTGGAACCACCCCCAAAAAATACACGCTTGTCGGATAGGACTATTTTTCGGGCTTGAGGCGCTATTTTAACCGTCATATCCTGCGGACATTTGACATATCAAATAAAACAAACGATATGAAAAAGTTACTGATGCCCTATACCAGCCAGGCACTGAAATTAAAGAACCATTTAGTGATGGCACCCATGACCCGCAGTCGTGCTATTGACAACCTGCCCAACGCACTTATGAAAGAATATTACAGTCAACGCCGCGGGGCCGGGCTGATCATTACCGAGGGAACTGCTCCTGCACCGGAAGGCCTTGGTTATGCCCGTATCCCCGGCATATTCTCCAATGAACAAATTGAAGGCTGGAAATTAACCACCGGTGCCGTACACCAAAACGATACAAAAATATTTGTGCAGCTGATGCATACAGGTCGTATCGGCCACCAGGCTAATCTGCCGGAAGGTGCGCATGTGATTGGTGTGTCTGCTATTCCGGCAGCGGGGCAAATGTATACCGATAACGCAGGTATGCAGGATTATCCTGTGCCTGTAGTATTATCAACACAAGGGGTAAAAGAGGTGATTGGCCAGTATGTCACCGCCGCAAAAAATGCAATAGCTGCGGGTTTTGACGGCGTGGAACTGCATGCTGCAAATGGCTACCTGATCGAACAATTCCTTAACCCTAACGTTAATGACCGTACCGATGTTTATGGCGGAAGTATTGAAAACAGGTCCAGATTTGCTATTGAAGTTGCAGAACAAGTAGCAGAAGCGATAGGTAAAGAAAAAACAGGTGTAAGAATTTCGCCTAACTCTACCCTTGGCGACCTGCAGGCTTATGAGGCAGACACAACCGAGGAAACATACATTTATTTAAGCCGGGAGTTTAACCGGATCGGCCTGGCCTATATCCACATCAGTCTCAGCCCGCAGGTTCCAGCACAAACCTTAAACGCCATCCGTACCGAATTCGAAGGAACGCTCATTTACTGCAATACCTTTACTGCCGAAGGGGCTGAAGCCGAACTGGATAAAGGAGATGCAGACCTGATCGCATTTGGTAGGGGATTCCTGGCCAATCCCGATCTGGAACAGCGAATCATCCATGGCTCAGAACTGAATGCCCCTGACTTTACCACCCTTTACACACCGGGCGCTAAAGGCTATACAGATTATCCGGTATTATTTAATTAATTCAATAAGAGATCAAAAATGAAAAAGATAGTTTATCATAAATTCGGCAACGCCGATGTGTTGGAAATGACCGATACAGTTATTCCAGAGGTCAGTGAAACAACAATCCTGATCAAGGTCAAAGCAGTCTCCATCAATCCCCTGGACTGGAAGATAAGAAACGGCGAAATGAAATTAATGTCAGGCAGCAAATTTCCAAGAGGCACCGGTATCGATTTTTCAGGTATAGTTGAGGCAACCGGTAGTTCCATTAAAAACTATAAAGAAGGAGACGAAGTATACGGCCTGCTTGATGTTTTTAAAGGGGCGGCTTTAGCTGAATATATTATTGCAGAGGAAAAAGATATTGCAACTAAACCCATGGGAATTTCTTTTGAGCAGGCGGCCGCCGCGCCGGTGGTAGGCTCTGCGGCGATCCAGCTGTTCGATACCTTAGTCAATATTCAAACCGGCTCGGAGGTGCTGATCAATGGTGCTTCCGGAGGAATAGGCATGTTCGCCATACAGATTGCCAAAACGAAAGGAGCCACCATTACAGCCGTTGTAAGTGATGGTGGCTTAAAGGCAGCAAAAGATTGGGGCAGTGATTTTGTAATTAACTACCGCAAGGAAGATGTTCTTAAAGCCGGAAAGCTTTACGATGTGGTGATCGATCTATCTAATCAAATGTCTTATAGTGTTGCAAAAAGATTATGAAGACTTCTTCTGTCTATGTGCATACTGCTCCGGGGCCAAAAGAGATCGTTTCCGCTTTTTTCATCAGTCTTTTTTCACCCCAAAAATATAAGGTCCTCATGCTTAAACCTTCGCAGCTATATTTAAAAGAACTTAAAAGATATATAGAAGCGGGACTTTCTGTCTTAGTCAGCAAGGCTTATTCCTTTGATTCATTTAAAACTGCTTACGCTGAGGCTCCTAAAGCGCACATCGTCGGAAAATCAGTAATCAGGGTTAATTGAAAAAAGTCAAACCGATAGGGGATGATCACTGAAATAAAAGGTCATAATTACCGGCAAAATAGCGATTCCGATAAGCCATTTTTTTTCGACTATCGAAAAAGTATTCAAATTTTATGAAAATAAAAAAACCCCACTCGCCAGAGTGGGGTTAAATCATTGATTTTAAGGCTCCTGAGGCTGGGCTCGAACCAGCGACCCTCTGATTAACAGTCAGATGCTCTAACCGGCTGAGCTACTCAGGAGTGTTGTCCGGTTGGGGATTGCAAAAGTATAATTTTCATTGATATTTTGCAATTTTATTCAACTTGTTATATCCTGCTGTTTCAGGGCTACGTGGTACTTGTATTCTTCCCTGCCCATTTTACAAGTTTTTTAACCAGGTCATCTAATTTAAATGGTTTGCTTATATAATCGTCCATACCTGCATCTATACAAATTTGCAGATCGGATTGGAGGGCATTGGCCGTCATCGCTATAATAAAAGGCCGTTCCGGGAAACGCTTCTTTATTATTCGCGTAGCTTCCAGGCCATCCATTTTGGGCATTTGTACATCCATTAAAATAACATCGAATGTTTTTTTATTAACCAAATCCAGTACCTCCAGGCCGTCTGCTGCCAAAGCGGCTTCATATCCTAACTTACTCAATATCTTCATGATCAGTTTTTGGTTCATCTGGTTATCTTCGGCAACCAAAATCCTCAATGGGTAACTTTCTGAAAAATTATCAGGCAGTTTATGATTTGCAGTATCGCTGTGCAGCGACTCATGAGTGGCAGAACTTACATGCTTGCCAAGTTCCTTTATAATGTGCTTGTATAAGTTATGCTGTTTTGCAGGTTTGGTTAGTATAGAACAAAACAAACCGGGGTTATCTTTATGGAAAACATAGCTGATGGAGCTCAACAGCATTATAGGTAATTCGGGGTATTTGGCCCGTATTAAGGTTGCCAGTTCAATCCCATCCATAAAGGGCATTTGCATATCGGTAATAACAAGCTTAAAATCATGCTGCTGCTGCGCCAGGATCTCAAGAGCCTGTTCGCCTGATTTGGCTACTACCGGGCTTAGTTGCCACTGCTCCAGTTGAGCCTTTAAAATTCTGCAATTGGTATCATTATCATCAACAACCAAAATTTCGCTCTTTTCAAAACCCTGCATGGTATGGTTTATTTGTACAGGGTCCTGTAGTAAACTTTTTTGCGAGTGAATAGAAAACCTGAACGTACTTCCTTTGTCAACTTCACTTTCTACACTGATTTTGCCGCCCATTAATTTTACAAGTTGTTCACTTATAACCAGGCCAAGGCCGGTACCTCCGTATTGCCGGGTGGTTGATGAGTCAACCTGCGAAAATGCTTTAAATAGCCGGTGCAGCTTATCGGCAGAAATACCAATGCCGGTATCTTTTATCTCAAAGCCTAATTCGATTTGGTTATCATCTGATATGCTGAGCAAATGCACGGCTACATAAATTTCACCCTTTTTGGTAAACTTGATAGCGTTACTGATTAAATTGATCAGGATCTGGCGAAGCCTTAAACTATCGCCAATAATTTGCGCCGGTACATCATAGTCAATCTGGTAAACCAGGTCCAGCTTCAGGTGGGCGGCTTTTAGGGCAAAAACATCAAAAACCTCTTCAATACAGGTACGCAGGCTAAAATCCTTTTCCTCCAGCTCCATATTGCCCGATTCTATTTTCGAAAAATCTAAAATATCGTTAATCACCGCCAGCAGGTCTTCGCCGCAGGTTTGTATGGATTCGGCAAAAGTACGCTGCTCTTCATCCAAAGGAGTTTCGGCCAGTAACGACGCCATCCCGATCACCCCATTCATAGGTGTGCGGATCTCATGGCTCATGGTAGCCAAAAATATGCTTTTAGCCTTGTTAGCCTCCTCGGCCTCGAGGGCTAATTTTTTTTCAACTTCTATGGCACGGGCCAGCTGCCCGGTACGTTCTTTCACCTGGCGCTCAAGCTCGGCCTTTTGCTTTAATATAGAACGTGTACGGATAAGATAAAATGCCGGGCCGCTGATTATAAAAATTAACGCTACAATTAATTTAAACCACCAGGTAAGCCAAAAAGGAGGCTTAATGTTGATGATGATAAATGTGCCTTTGTTATTCCATTTGCAATCATTATTTGATGCCTTAACCCTGAATGTATAACTACCCGGATCAAGGTTGGTATAAGTGGCCGTTCTTTTATTGCCAACATAATTCCAATCTTTATCAAACCCTTCCAGCTTGTAGGCATATTGGTTTTTTTCGGGAATGGTATAATTCAGGGCCGCAAACTCAAATGTAAGTACCGACTGTTTGTAAGATAGGTTTATGGAGTCTGTTTCGCTGATATCTTTTTGAAGCGGGGAGTTTTTAGCCCCGGCGTTTACCTCCTTATTGAAAATCTGCAGCCCGGTAATATAAACAGGAGGGACAAAGTCATTATCTTTTAAACTATCGGGATAAAAAGTACTGAATCCGTTTACGCCGCCAAAAAACATTTCCCCGTCGGCAGTTTGAAAACAGGAATGGCCTTTAAATTCATCTCCCTGCAATCCGTCAGAAATGTCATAGTTTCTGATGGCTTTTGTTTTGGGATTAAACCGCGAGATCCCCTTGTTGGTGCTTAACCAGAGGTTACCTTTGCGGTCTTTCAAAATCGCATAGATCACATTATTAGGCAAACCCTCTCTTTCGGTGTATATAGTAAATGTTTGGTTATGCTTGTTAAACAGGTTAAGGCCGCCGCCGTTGGTACCTATCCATATATCACCGTTATCGGTTTCGATAATCGACTCGACAGTGTTGTTTGATAAGCTGCGTTTATCCCTCTCATCGTGCGTGTAGTGCGTAAAGCGGCCTGTTTTAGGGTTAAATACATTCAACCCGTTATCATCAGTGCCTATCCACATATTGCCCTGTTTATCCTGAAACACTGCTGTAACAATATCACTGCTTATGCTGTTGTTATCTTCCGGGTTGTTCCTGTACCGTGTAAAGAGACCGGTTTTTACGTTATAATGATTAAGGCCCCCTTTCCAGGTCCCTAACCATATATTGCCGTCACGGTCTTTATACATATTGTTGATATCTGAAAGGGAGAGGCTACGCGGATTATTTGCCTGGGGCATGTGATGTGTAAAGGCTCCCTTTTTTTTATCAAACAGGTCAAACCCGCCAATATGATAACCAATACCAATAACATCTTTATTTATTGGCACTATGGCCATTACATAATTATTACTTATGGTGTTGCTGTTATTATCACTATGCAGGTAATGAACAAAGGTCTTTTTCTTGCGATTAAATAAATTAAGGCCGCCCCCGTCGGTGCCTATCCAAATATTTTCGTCACTATCATCACCGGAGATGGCCAGCACGTTGTTGTTGCTCAAACTATTCGGGTTGTTGGGGTTTTGACTGTAGGAACTGAATTTATCGCCAAAGCCAGGCAAAAAATCAACACCGCCCGAATAAGTGCCTATCCAGGTATTCCCCGTATCATCTTTATATAAACAATAAACCGAGTTACTGCTCAGGCTGTGATGGTCGTTTGCATCAAATTTGTAGCAAGTAAATTTATTGGCCGGATAATCGAGCACACTTATGCCGCCATTTTCGGTCCCTATCCAGAGTTTCCCGTCGCCGTTTTCGAGTATCGAAAGAATATCGTTATGGCAAATACTGTTGCTGTTATCAGGGTCGTGTTTGAAATTTATAAACGAATTATTTTTATTGTTATATAATGCCAGGCCTCCTCCATGTGTACCTGCCCAAATATTGCCTTTGCTATCTTTGTATACCGCCTTTACCCAGCTGGCGCCGATGCTGTTTTGGTTTGCAGGATCATGAACATAACCAATAAACTTACCGTTTTGTGGATTAAAATGGTAAAGCCCGTCATCGGTACCTATCCATAACCAGCCATTATTATCCTCGGTAACCTGGTAAATGAAATCGTTAGCTATACTGTTTGTGCCATTCGCGGCATGTGTGAATCTTTTAAATGAACCATTTGCAGCATTAAACAGATATAAACCCTTGCTGGTGCCCAACCACATCCTTTTTTTACTATCCAAAAAAACAGACTGTACAGCAAAAGTTAAATGATTGGAATAGTGGATAAATGTATTTGAGGCCCGGTCAAATCTGTCAAGCCCGCTTTCGGTTCCAATCCATAAATTATGATAACTGTCTTCCGTTATAGCTAATACATAGTTATCGATGATGGTTGTTTTATTATTCTGGTCGTGCTTATAATGCGTAAACTTATAACCGTCGTACTTATTAAGGCCATCTTCGGTGCCAAACCACATAAAACCACGGCTATCTTTAATAATGGTTATTACATGGCTCTGTGACAGGCCTTCATTTGTACTAAGCTGTTTAAATTTAAGGGCGGGTGTTTGCGAATAGGATAATCCGGGAAAAAGCAGGTATAAACAGCAGATAAAAAGCAATATTGGCCTCATTATTATTTTGCTGGTTAGTTTTATCGTATTTCTAATCGGTTGATGTTATAAGCCAAAACAAGCATTGCAGCGGCTAAATAAATGCTCTTATCTTGCGGAACTTATTAATTTGGTTTCAGGAATTTAGTCTTAATAAGTTCTATCGGGCAAGAATTTATATTGACCAAACCGCCTTTAACGTTCATGATAATTCCGGGTTACCGGGAGCTTATTTTAAGTTAGTACTGCTTGCCTGTGATACGGGTATTTACGGGAAATAGTTTCGTATAACGTGTTGTTTTTGCCCATTTAACAGCTATTGTTAACTCAGGAGAAATATTAACAAACCCGGCTTCTGTTTACAACCTACCGGTCTGTATCCGGCAACTGTTTAATCTCTATATTCCTGAAATCGACGGGCTGCCCTTCACTTTGCAGAGCGATAAAGCCGCTGCTTAGTAATTTGCCATCCTGCTTGTATTTAGGATCATAGCCATGTGCCACGCCGCCGCCAATGGTAGGCCTTGAATATTGAAGTACGGTATCGCCGTTGATAATATGGGTAATTAATTTGTTGCCCTGAACAATCAGTTCGCCTTTTACCCACTGGTCACCGTCATAGGTTTTTGAAGTAGAGTTGATACAATGGTCGGGCGAAACCTTTCCTTTATAAACAACATCGGTGCCGGGCGAGCACATATTTCCTGTTGGCCTTGGTTTCCCGTCGCCCAGGCCGCCTAATAACTGCATTTCTATCGATATCGGCCAATCCTGGTCCTTTAGCATAGTTCGGGGATCCTGTGAATGAAACATGACGCCGCTGTTAAGAAGCGTGTAGTCTGGTGCGCCTTTTTGCTGTTTACCAACAAAGCGGTATTCAAACCGCAGGTGATAGTAAGAGAACGGGGTTTTGTAATACAAATGACCAAACTGATCGTTGAAATCGCTGTACTGATCATAGCTAACCCTGATCATGCCATCTTCTACCCGGAAGGTATTGCCATAATTTTCGCCAACCAGGTGATGATTGATCTTTACAAACCAATCGTTAATGTCGGTCCCGTTAAACAGCTTCGTCCAGCCTTTATCGGCATTGCCGGCGTCAGCCAGTTTTTTCGGCCCGGCGCAGCCTAATATGAGGAGGCAGGAAAACATAAAAACGCGTGTTATTTTCATAGGTGGTAAGGTATTATGCTTTTTATAGATAAATTGAATGCTTTTGTTCACTTAACGCTTTGCTAACCGGTATTTCGAAAGTTTGCTCAATATTAATTTTGCTGACCCTCCTTTACCGTAAGTTTTATCTCTTATGCTACGAATTTAAGAAATTCAGGCCATGTTTTATTGCTTTTAATGCTTTGCCTGTTAAGGTACGCTGAGGCCGCTTTTGTTCAAGATCTCTTTTTAGCCAAGTTTTTTTTGCAGCCAGTTACGAACCGGCTCATCATACCATTTCAAAGTAATATACGCCAGGAAAATTGCACCAATCAAAATAGCTAAAGCATAAGGCCAGGCCTGCACTATGGTTACGCCTTTATGATTGCTGATCCATGCTACGTAAAAATAAACCAGCGGATAATGCACCATGTAAAGAGGGTAGGATATATCGCCGAGAAACCTGCATACCCTGCTCTCCGTTTGGGTATGGACCTTACCGCCGGCACCAAGATAAACGATAAGCGGAAAAATGATAATAATGCAAACGGACTCGTAGATCCCGTTCATCCAAAGATGGGCAGCACCGCCGATGCGCGGCATATACATTACTATCGATATTAAAACACTGCACCATAAAAATGCGTGCCTGATGCGGGCTGGTTTAGCAATACGTGAAAGCAACAGGCCGGCAAAGAATGGGTATATGGTGCGGGTAATGCCAACGCGCACCTGTTCCACGTTAAGTGTCCAGCCGCCGCTGACATCTCCATTGGTGATAGCCAGGTGCGCAAGTGCTACAGCTGCAACGCATACTAAAACCGACAATGTAGTTTTTGAAAATTTTCTTATCCAAACCGCATAAAGAATGTTGGCGATGTATTCAAAGAACAATGACCATCCTACGCTGTTAAGAGGATGCATTTCCTGCCAGCCGCGAATATCCAAAGACAGCGGTACTGGTAGGATGGTATAACCGATCAGCATTACCAGTAGCATCTTCCAAATTGGTACGGTATGAATGAGCGGCCACAGCGTAGAATCTGTAAAATAAAAACCTATGGCACCCAATGTCATCCCGAGAATTACCATAGGCTGAAGTCGCTCGATACGGCGTTTAAAAAAACTGCCGATTGTCATTTTATGCCAGCGGTCGTCATAAGCATAGCCCATAACGAAACCCGATAGCAGGAAAAAGAAATCGACAGCCAGGTACCCGTGGTTAACTATGATATCCAGATGACCGCTTCCCAATGGTTCGGTTAGGTGAAAGGTAACTACGATAATGGCTGCAACACCGCGTAAGCCATCCAGTATCGGATAATGCGGCTTGGTGATCAGTTTATTATTGTCCATGTATAAGATTAGAGTTGGTCGATATTGGGCCGGATGCTAAAACAGGTGTTGCCGGTGTTCAGCGGGCGTTTTTCTTTCCTGTGCATGTATATGCCGGCAAGACCAATGACTTAAATCGGTTAGATTGGTTCATGAACAGTATATAATTGAAGTCTTATTCAGATCGTAAAAATAAGTGAAAGTGATGCCGGGATATCTTCATATCGTGTCAAAATACACGCATATCGTCTCATTTTCGCATGTTTTGTATCTAAATTCGAGGAATCCCCAATTAAATTGTCACTAAGTTGGATCAGAAAAGCGCGGCAGTTATTGTTAAATGGTGACATTGACCATTACCTGCAAAGTAATCTACAGAATATAGATATAAAAAAAGCCTCACATGTCTGTGAGGCTTTTGCTCCTGAGGCTGGGCTCGAACCAGCGACCCTCTGATTAACAGTCAGATGCTCTAACCGGCTGAGCTACTCAGGAATCTAATCCGGTTTGGAGTGGGGCAAAGGTAAAAACTCATCGGATATTTCACAATTTTTATTAAAAAAAATTTTAATTATTTTTCACAGGCTTTTTTAGCCCCTGATTATGTGCTACTTAAAACCCAAAGACACACTACAGCATTTTTTTAGCGATGGCAATTCTTTCTGCAAAGCCCCTTTTTTTCAGCTGCCAGTTTTCTGAACCAGCTTAAATTATGTTTTCTCCAATGAAAATTGGCATCACAAACCAGCAACAATGAATGATTATCCCTTAATTTTCACAATATTTGCGGCGAAAAAATATAAATATCTTTACATGAGTTTGTTAGTTATTGGCACTGTGGCCTTTGATGCCATTGAAACCCCTTTTGGTAAAACCGATAAAATAGTAGGCGGCTCTGCAACCTTTGCAAGTTTGGGTGCTTCTTACTTTTATGATAAAATAAAAATCGTTGCGGTTGTTGGCGATGATTTCCCGCAGCACGAGATTGAGGACCTTCAAAAGCACAACGTTAATACTGAAGGCCTGCAGATAAAACAGGGCGAAAAATCATTTTTCTGGAGCGGGCGTTACCATAACGACATGAACAGCCGCGATACTCTGGTAACTGAGCTTAATGTATTGGAAGCTTTCGATCCCATTATCCCTGATAGTTACCAGGATTGCGAATACCTGATGCTGGGCAACCTTTCTCCGCAGGTACAGCAAACAGTTATAGCGCGCCTTAAAAACCGCCCTAAGCTTATTGTAATGGACACCATGAACTTTTGGATGGATATTGCCCTTGATGAGCTTTTAAAAACCATCCAGCTGGTGGATGTGCTAACCATTAACGATGCCGAAGCCCGCCAGTTATCCGGCGAGTTTTCACTGGTTAAAGCTGCCCGCAAAATATTAACCATGGGCCCTAAATACATCATCATTAAAAAAGGTGAGCACGGTGCATTGCTGTTCCATGAAGATAAGATTTTTAGTGCCCCCGCCCTTCCATTGGCCGAAGTATTTGATCCTACTGGCGCTGGCGATACTTTTGCAGGCGGCTTTATTGGCTACATGGCTAAAGTAGGCACCGTTAATTTCAACAACATGAAAAACGCCATCATTTTTGGTTCGGCCCTGGCCTCATTCTGTGTTGAAAAATTTGGTTCAGAAAGATTAAGAAACCTTAGCGAAGAGGAAATAGCCGCCCGGATCCAGGAATTTGTAGGCTTATCTAAATTTGAATTGTAAGATAGCTGTTTAAAAACATTAATTTTTTAATGTAGAGACACATCACATGCGTCTCCCGTTTGCAATTCAAGATGTATAGTAACGCTCTAAAAAGCAGCTTGCCCTATGAGAGACGCATGTGATGCGTCTCTACAAAAAAGAACTTTTATAAAGCATTTTAGGGTATGTTCAGAAGAATCTCTAAAATACAAAAAAATAAACCCTCTATATGTTTTACATACAGAGGGTTTACAAATAATATAATTGTAAATCAATAACTACAGGCAGAATAACCGGGTTCCCTATCCTTTCAACACTTCCCTGCTAATCACTATCTTCTGGATCTCACTGGTGCCTTCGCCTATAGTGCAAAGTTTGGCATCACGATAAAACTTCTCAACAGGGAAATCCTTGGTATAACCATATCCACCGAAGATCTGAACAGCCTCGGTGGCTGTGCGAACCGCCGTTTCAGAGGCAAAATATTTAGCCATGGCCGATTGTTTTGTGACCGGCAGGTGGCGGTTTTTCAGATCAGCGGCCTGCATTATCAGCAGTTCGGCTGCTTCAATTTCGGTAGCCATATTGGCCAGCTTAAATGCTATCCCCTGGAAATTACCAATAGGCTGTCCAAACTGGCGGCGCTCTTTGGCGTAAGCAACCGCCGCTTCAAAAGCACCTTTTGCAATCCCTAACGAAAGCGCCGCTATCGAGATCCTGCCGCCGTCTAACACTTTCATGGCCTGTTTGAAGCCCTCTCCCTCAACACCCAGCAAATTTTCCTTTGGTACACGGCAGTTATCAAAAATAAGCTCCGTGGTTTCTGAAGCACGCATACCCAGCTTGTTTTCTTTTTTACCATGGGTAAAACCCGGCGTACCTTTTTCAATCACCAGCGCTGAGATCCCGTGCGAATCGCCCTTGTTGCCTGTACGCACCATCACTACCGCCACATCGCCCGATTTACCATGGGTTATCCAGTTTTTTGAGCCGTTCACTACATAATGGTCGCCATCCAAAACGGCGGTGGTGTTCATACCCAGCGCGTCCGAACCGGTGTTGGCCTCGGTTAATCCCCAGGCGCCAAGCCATTCGGCAGTGGCCAGTTTGGGCAGCCACTTCAACTTTTGCTCTTCATTGCCAAAGGCAAGGATATGCCCCGTACAAAGCGAATTATGGGCGGCAACCGATAAACCTATAGCACCGCAAACTTTGGCTATTTCACTGATCACGGTTACATATTCAAAATAGCCGAAACCGGAACCGCCATATTGTTCGGGCACAAAAATGCCCATCATGCCAAGCTCGCCCAATTGTTTAAACAAGTCGATAGGGAAAACCTGGGCTTCGTCCCATTCCATTACATGAGGTTTAATATAACGTTCGGCAAAGTCTTTGGCCATCTGGCCAACCATTTGCTGATTTTCGTTCATAGCAAAATCATACCCGCCTGTTGAGGGGGTATCGGTTAACAAAGTATCCATACATTTATAATTGGTTACTACAAAATAACGTATAAAAAATGAGATTGGTTTGCCCGTAAAAGCCTGCAAATCAAGAACAGTTTGGTATTGGGTATGAATTATAGGTTTAGTTAAAACAGAGTGGTTTTGGGGAGAGGAAACTGATGAAAAATATTTTTCAGGAATTGTTGAAGCGGGGACTAACCTGACAGTCCCATCGGAGTTTTTGAAGCTTTAAGTCAACCGATAGGCCAGGTGGTAAATCACTTTGCAGGTGAAATACCGTCAATTTTTATGAGCTAACCTAATCTCCAAACCTCTGATGAAACGGGAAGCCTGATAAAAATGATTGGATAATTTTTTCATTCATCCTTATCAGGCTTTTCTTATGCTAATCATCATCGTCTGCTTTTTGAACGGCTTTTACAAAGGCTGCCCGTACAGGCGTGGGCACAATTGCATTTTCTCCTTTAATCGCTTTCCATATCATGTTGTTCATGATCTGGTCGGGTACCCGGTCAACTGCCGAAAAATCAAGCCCCCTGGCCATTGCTGCAAGCTTTGTGCCCTTAGGGTTAAGTTCATTAAGGTTAATATTTGAACGCAGGCTGTTAAATGGTTTGGTATCGGGCGTTTTATTAAAACAACGCCACATGGCTGTAGCCGAGGCATCATACTGGGTCATAGGCGGCAGGCCGAGAATCAGCTCGATAGTACGCAGCATCGACGAAGTGGAATACATGGTGTGATCAACAAAATTACGTTTTACAAATCCCCCGGCCATGTATGCAGGCGAACGATGAGCATCAACGTGATCGGGGCCATTCTGTGCATCATCTTCGAGTATAAAAATCACGCTGTTTTCCCATATCGGGCTTTTACTGATATGCTCCACCAGCCGGCCAACAGCAAGATCATTATCCGCCACATGGGCAAAGGGTGTAGGCCTGCCCGGGGTGGTGCCCTCCGTATGGTCTGATAGCATCCGGATGGTATTTAGCCGCGGCAAGGCATTGTTGCGCATCAGCGAGTCAAAATCATGTTCCCAGGCCTGGTACCGCAAGGTATCAGGGTCACGCAGGTCACGGGTGGGATAGGCTTTCGTAAAATGGTCTTTCAGTATAGGTATCTGCGGCGTATTATCTGCATTGATAAACTCGCCGTAAGTACGAAAAGTTACGTTGAACCGGTTGGCCTGGTCCCAGATGTAGAGCTTATTTTTTGCAGTGAGGCCTACAGCACCCGGGCCGCGGCCGCCATAACTGGTAGGCCAGTTTTTTTCCATATAATCAGTAGCGTACGCGCCCAGGCTCCAGTTATGTCCGTCGGCACTAACTTCGCCATCTACATAAAAATTATCCAGCAGCACAAAGTTTTCGGCCAAAGCGTGGTGATTGGGCGTAATCCGTTTGCCAAACAGCAGCAGGCTTGTATCGCCATTGCCCTTCGGCATATCTGACAGTACCTGGTCATACGTCCGGTTTTCCTGGATAACATAAAAAACATACTTTATTGGCGATGCAGATCCTACTTTAGCCGGAATGGGGTTGCCATCTTCGCTATAAGCCCCTGTTTCCTGTTCCCGGTGATAAGGCGTATTACGAACTACGGCCTGCGAATAAACCGTCAGCTGCTTTTCTGTTGGCGTGGGGATGATGCTCAAAGTCCCCATTAATAAGCCGCCGCCGATATATTCTGTACGCGCGGGCCTGAATGGATCGCCTCCATGCAGTACAACGGTTTGACTTTTGGCTGCCGGGTTAGGCCCATGCGGATTAGGCAGCGACGAAAAGCCTTTAGCATTGGCTACGTATAATTTATCATCTATAACACGCACAACGCTGGGATACCAGCCCGTGGGCACAAAACCAAGCGACTGACTGGCACCCGGCTTTGTTACATTAAACACGGCCAGGCAGTTATTATCGGCATTGGCAAT
Organism: Mucilaginibacter rubeus; assembly: GCF_014643835.1. GTDB lineage: Bacteria > Bacteroidota > Bacteroidia > Sphingobacteriales > Sphingobacteriaceae > Mucilaginibacter > Mucilaginibacter rubeus. The sequence continues at coordinate 396,606 of NZ_BMKD01000006.1, forward strand.
GTATAATGTTTTACCATCCTTACTCAGGGCTACCGAGTTACTGGTAGTACCGCTAAGCGGCGTAGGTGATACTGCGGTGTTCAGTGTTTCCAGTACTTTACTTTTGCGCACGTCAATTATCGATACTGTATTGTCGTTGCCGTTGGCTACATACAGGTATTTTCCATTCCGGGAAATGCACAGGTCATTGGGGTTATCCCCTACCGCAATGGCATCTGTGAGCTTATTTTCTTTTGTATCAAATACGGCTACCTTATCGCCACCCCAAAGACTGATGTACAATTTTGACATATCGGGCGATAACAGGCAGGTATAGGCCTCTGCGCCCAATTTAACCTGCTGAATGACTGTTTTTGTCTTGAGATCGATAAGGTACAGGCTGTTATCCAGTTTGGTAACTACATATAAAACACCGCGCTTATCATCAAGGGCCAGCCCGGTAGGTGAAATGGACGCCGAATTGGGCTTTTTGCTCCATGCTTCGCCCAGTTTTATGGTATCAGCTGCCAGCAGCTTATCATTATTGATGGCGTAACGAATAATCCAGTTATTGTCACCTCCTGAGGCGTAGAGTGATTGCTCGTCTGCACTAAAAACCAGGCCTCCCCAGGCTTTGCTGATCAGTACTTTGTCCAGTTCACGATCTGTACGTGCGTCTAAAAGCTGAATGGTTTGAACACTCTGCCCATTATTGGTAACCGCGGCATAATGATGGCTTTTGCTCACCGCGATATTCAGGGGCAGATCGCCCAGGGGAAGGCTCTTGCCAACAGGTGTTAATGACCACCCATTGGGCAATTTTACCCGTTTATTTTCAATAGCGGCGAGATCTTGCGCCCGAACGAACTTGCTGCAGATAAGCAGCAAAACGATTAGGCAGAGCATTTTTTTTAGTGACATAAGATAATGATATGCCGGTAAAAGTAGACCACCAATATTAATACATTATTAAATCATGGGCGAAGATCACCAGCTTGATTGTAACAAAATGAATGGAAATCAGCGGGCGCTAACCGGTACCAATTTTACCGGTCAAAAAACGGCGCGGTATTAGTACCGGGTAATGTGAAGTCCATTTAAATCTGCGAGACACCCTGATGGAACGAAAAAAGGGGCACCCCTGCCCCTTAATCTATTAACTAACCTTATGAAGAATGAATTGCATGAAAATGCCTGATTAATTTGCAGTGCCGTTTTTCACGTCGATCTTAAACGGAGCCGGCTCAGGAAGCCAAAGCTTACCATCCCCGATCTGAACAGGCATCCATAAATACCGGGAATCCCATTGTTCTTTCGGTTTCCAGATATCTCCCAGATACAATACTGTCGTATCCTTCTTCCCGCTAACTTTAAGCAATAAGGTAGATTGTGAACCATATGTGTTTTTTTCCTTCGGCGCTATGTCTTTAAACTCCGACCACGGGCCTTCCAGGGTTTTTGCTGTGGCATACCGGTTAGGATTGGGCTTCCAGCCGGTAAGCGCGGAGCCTATGGCGTAATAAAGGCCCTTATAATGCACTATAGCCCCGCCTTCCATATGCTCGGCTATCAGGCACATTTCCCGGTCAATACTGAGGCAATCATCGGAAAGCCGGACGATATGAAACCCAAGCGGACGGTCTTCGAAAACAAGGTATGGCGTACCATCATCATCTATAAACTGGCCAATGTCGCGGCTTTCATGCTCCAGGGGCCTGAAGCTTTTCAGGTATTTAAAATCACCGTCGGGGCTGTCACTTACGGCGATGCCGACCCGGGCAAACTTATAAGTTGCATTGTCAAGATGGAAATACATAACATATTGCCGGCTCTTTTTGCTGTAGAAAACTTTGGGCCTTTCCAGAACCCAGCGCCGCCCCAGGTTTTCGGGATCGGTCATCTGAACAACATCGCCTTTGAATGTCCAGTTCGTCAGGTCTTTTGACGCATAACAGCTAACATAACGTTTATTTGAATCCAGTCCCCGCCGTCTTTCTTCGCCATACCAGTAGTATGTGTTCTTTATTTTTATAATCCCTCCGCCATGCGCCTGGATATGTTCTCCCCGGTTATCGGGCCAAACTGCCCCGGGGTTTATGATTTTTTGATGCTGTGCATATACCTGGCCTGTAATCAGCAAAGTCATGACAGCCATGGTTATTCTTTTTAAAAGTATTTTTTTAATCATTCGGTGTTTTTTTTGAAGGTCAGGAAATCTTATATACGTTTTTATGAAAGCACCAGTTCGGTTGTGGCAATCTTACTGCCTTCAGAAAGTTTAATACGCAGTTGATTGATGCCCCTGTGTACATGATTAACTACCGACTGATATTGTAACCCCGTTACTTCAGCAATCTGATCGTAATTCCAATTATCAAAATACCTTAAAAAGATCATCTCCTTCTGGCGCCTTGGCAAGGTATTCAAGGCAAGCGCAAGCATGTGCTCCACTTCTCTCCCGGTTTCTTCCAAAACAAGCACATCTTCCCTCGAAAAAACAATATCGATATCATGGCTTGCGGATAAGCCTACAAACTCGGGCCGCGCGGCCTTTAAAAAATTAATGGCAAGTGACCGCGCCGATTTAAAGAAATAGTATTTAACATTTTTAATAGGTCCAAATGTTATCCTCCGCTCCCACATTTTTATAAACAGTTCCTGTAAAACATCCTGGGCTGCATCCTCGTCTTTAATAATTTTATAGAGGTAGAAATACAAACCGGAATACAGTTCGTCATGTATCCTGCCAAAAGATTTGACATTTCCGTGGAGGGCTTCTTCCCACCATGTAGTTAGCTGGTTACAATTGTTCATATTGGCTTTAAAAACTGGTTTCTCTTTCAATTGGTCGTTGCCGACTTTAGGAACCTAAGCTGAAAACCGATTTACATAATCGATTAAGTAAGTTTGCCTATGGTTCTAATAACTGGTTTATATAAGCTAATATGAATAGATTTTATTCGGCAGATGGGACTCAAATTGGTCATTTATGCGGTATAAATTCGGCAATTTATCAATTTACTCAATTGATTAAGCAATGGAGAGAATATACATAAATAACTTAATATCAGTTAATTATATTTTTATTTTTCTTAAATACAGGTCTTTTTTGCTTAAGAAAGTCTGATGGGTTAGCGCCGAACAGTTTAAAAAACTGATCGCGGAAGTATTTAATGCTGTTAAAGCCTGTTTCAATGGCTACTTCATTAACATTCATATCCGACTGGATCAATAGCTCAGCCGCCTTTCTGAGGCGTATGTAGCGGATGAAGCTATTAACGGTATGACCCGACAGCGATTTAATTTTGCGGTAAAGATTTGAATGGCTCATGCCGATCTCTGAAGCCAGTATTTTGATGTTGAAGTTTTCGTCGGTAATATGCTGCTCAACAATTTCGATACATTTTTCCAGGAAGTTTTTATACTCATCCGAAATAGTGAAGTTAACCGATTTCAGGGTAATGGTATTATAAAAATAGCTTTGAAGGTTACTCCTGTTTTGCAGCAGATTGGCAATGCGCGCAACCAGTACATCTTTATCAAAAGGTTTGGAAATATAGTCATCGGCGCCGCTTTCCAGTCCTTTGATCTTATTTTCGGCAGATGAGCTGGCCGTTAGTAAAATCATCGGGATATAGCTCAATTGCTGGTCCTGCTTAATGGTTGAACAAAGTTCAATGCCATTTAAACCAGGCATCATTACATCACAGATAATAAGATCGGGCTGCTTTTCTTTCGCTTTCTGTAAACCGGTCAAACCATTATCTGCCTCGTAAACCCTGTAACGGCTTTCAAGAATGGAACAAATGTACGACCTGATCTCGCTGTCATCATCAATAACCAGGATCCTTTGCTTGTCGGTAAAAATCTTATCAGCTTCAAAATCAATATCATTAATTTGGCCGGCTTCAGCTATTGCCGGCTGGTCTTCAACCATTTCACTAAGCAAAGGCGATAAATCAGCGGCATCGGCTGCCGCTGCCACATCCGGCGAATAATGAGCTTTACCCTTTAACAGGGTTAAACAAAAATCAGAGCCGTTACCCGGCGCACTTTCAAACGTTAATGAACCGCCGTGATCTATCGTAAACTGGCGGGCCAGGAATAAACCGATCCCAAAGCCCCCTTTTGCCGCCTGGCCGTGTGTATTTGACCTGTAAAATTTTTCGAAGATATGCTTACCCGCTTCCGGAGATATTCCCGGGCCATTATCAATCACATTGATCACCACCTCGCCCGGCCCCGATTGCAGGCCAACACACACGGCTTTCCCGGCCGGAGTATATTTAATAGCATTGGATATGAGGTTAAACAGGATAATCTCAATCTTTTCCCTGTCTCCGTATATCAGTACCGTCTCTTCCGGCACGTTTAATTCAAAACTGATACCCGAAAGCCTGGCCTGCTGCACAAAACATAAAAATACCTCCCGGCAAACAAGGGTAATGTCCATTGGCGCAATTTGCAGGATCCCAGCGCCCGAATCGGCCTTACGAAACAGCAGCAGCTGATCAACAAGGCTTAACAGGCGCCTTGAATTACGATAAACAATATTAAGTTCCGCACGGTTCTCAGGGCCAATTTTGGCGAGCAAATCCCTTAAGGGGTTGATGATGAGCGAAAGGGGCGTACGAAACTCATGAGAAACGCCCGTGAAAAACTCTACGCGCCGGTCATTCAATTCGCGTTCCTTTTCCTGCAGGTCGCGCTGGTGTGCAGCGGCGGCATTGGCCAGTTGTACCTCATATTTAAGCCGCGTTTCCCTGAACCTATAACGCAGGTACCAGTAAACAACCCCCGCAAGCAACATCGCGTAAATGAGGTAAGCCCAGATGGTACGATACCAGGGCGGCAAAATAATGATATGAAGATGAATTTCACGGCTGATCCATTGCCCTTCGGCATTGGTACAGTTAATTTTTAATGTATACGTACCGGGTGCTAAACGGGTATAAAGCGCGTTACGCTGCCGCCCTGCATAAACCCATCCCCTGTCCCAGCCCTGAAGCATATAACGGTAACCGATCCTATCCTGCGCGGTAAATTCGATAGCTGCGAAACTAACGGCTATTGATGCCTGATCGTAAGGAATCTCTAACGACCGGATAACATTCCCGGCATTCGTCTTCACATAGTCCGGATAAGTACTTATGGGCTTATTGTTAATTTTAATATCAGTTATAACAATGTTGGGGATATCATGCAGGGGCAGGATTGCCTGCGGATGAAACATCGTGACACCATTGATCCCCCCAAACGCAAGCTGACCATTGTTTAGCCTTAAGCCCGCGTTAAAGTTAAACTCATTGCTCGCCAGGCCATCGCTTTCAAAAAAATTGGTAAAACTAACGGCTTTGGGATCAAATCGGCAAAGTCCGTTGTAAGTGCTTAGCCACAAACGCTTTTGCGCGTCTTCCAAAATGGCCAGTACCGTATTATTACTAAGTCCGTTACTGGTGGTATAGTGACGAATTATTTTTTTCTTAGATGCTGAAAAATACAACAAACCGGCCTCTGTGCCTAACCACATGTCGCCGTTATCTGCTTTCTGCATTGACCTTACCGCTTTGCCTACCGGATAAAACTTATGTGCGTTGCTTTTTTGATCAATCTTATAAACACCTTCGAAATTTCCTGCCCAAAGGTTTCCAAAATGATCTTCGCCCATTGACAGGATGTTGGTCAGTGCCGCATCATACAACCTGAATTGGTTGTTGTGCTTATCATATAGAAACAGCCCGTCCTGTAAGCCGCTGGCCCAAAGATTTCCAGCATGGTCCAGGTACAGACACCAGAACACTATCCGGCTGGCAACTCCCTGCCTGTCTATACCCCGAAATGTAGTGAATGTATTGGAACCCGGCTGGTACAGGTTAATACCGCCTCCATAAGTGGCAATCCAGGTCCTCCCTTCCCTATCCCCGGCAATACTGGTTACAAAATTTGAGCTTAGGGTTCCCGGCTGTGAAGCATCATGGCGAAAATTGGTGAAGTGATGCGCCTGCCGGTCCCAAATACTCAATCCGCCGCCGTCGGTACCTATCCACAGCCTGCCATCGGGGGCTTCATATAACGATTTAACAAAGTTACTGATAAGGCTATTGGCGTTCAGGTCATTATGCCTGATATTTACAAATCGTTCTTTCACCTCATCAATAACATTTACTCCGCCCCGTAATGTACCGATCCACTTTCTGCCTTCGCGGTCTAAAAACAAAGCATAAACAGCACCACTTGAAAGTGAGTGCTCATCACTTCCCGCAGGCAGATAGCTGATCTTGTCGCGTCTGCTATCCAGGATCTGGATCCCGCCGCCATCAGTACTCACCCAAAGTGTACTATCGGGCATGACTTGCAGGCTCGTTATCCTGCCCGATTTGAAAGGCCCGTTAAACTCATCAAAAAGACGGTCATATTGCCCTGTTTTGAAATCATAATGGTGCAGGCCCTGGGTTGTGCCTACCCATAAACCATTGCCCTCCGGATAAATACAGGTAGCGCCGGTAACCGAAGGGTTCAATAACTTCAGACTACCGTGTGCGGCATCGTATTTAAAAAGGCCGGCGGCGCTGATCAGCGCATAGATCTCGTCGCCAGGCCCAACATACAACGCGTTAACGCTATAACCCTGTACAGCTTTTCCGTTTTCATAGTATGGTATAACATGGCCGGTTCGTTTGCCCTTATCCATAACAATAAGGCCGTTGGAAAGAGTGGCAATGAAAATACGCCCGGAGTGGTCCGTTTTGATATCCCTGATAAAGGATGTCACGGGTGTTTCTTTGCCGGCCAAAATTGCATACGCCGGAGAAAACTCTTCTGTTACCGGGTTTAAGATACTTATGCCCTGGCGCGTACCTACCCATAAATTATTGGCCGCATCCTCTGCAATACAATTAATAAAATTATGAATAATTGATTGTTGCTTTTCGGGCTGATTGCGGTAAATACGGAAGTCATATCCGTTAAAACGGTTCAGGCCATCATAAGTGCCAAACCACATATAGCCCGAATGATCCTGGAAAATGCACCGTACTTCGCTGTTGGAAAGCCCGTCTTTGAGGCCAAGCCGCTGAATATTGGGCAAAGCAAGCGCTGCGGCATTGCTGTTTAAAATCAGTGCTCCTAAAATAATTACACAGCACCAACGTGCGGCTGCTTTAAAAGGCCGCATACAGGAGGATGCCGGTTGTTGAATACTGCTCAATTTGAATATAAGTGCGCGAAACACTTGGTTTGTGTTTCAAAAACTGTCCCGTCAGGTTAAACATTACTCCTGCCGCTTCTTTTTAGGTTCCTGATTTATTTTCTGAACAATTGAATTCCAGCTTTTTTTGATCGTTTGTTCGTCTGCTTTCGGATTCTTTATCTGAAATAGCTCTAAGGGTTCCGCTTCGTTTCGCTTTTTTTTCATAAATCGATACACTATCATATCTGCACCCTGTAACATTTACTCAAAACAAAAATATAATTATCTCACAAATAAAGAACAAGGATTATATCCGTGCCCCAACCGATCATTTTCCTCAATATTCCCTACTGTTTATCCTTAACAAAAAGGGCTTCCTTTCAGAAGCCTTATTATAACCAACTTAGCTAAACCGGACGGTTTATTAGGGGAGAGTTACAACAAAGACAATCCCAAACAGGTTTGATACTCATTTTTTTATTTTTTTTATTTCGGATAAATTACACCAGTAACCTTGCGGATGAATCCCTTATGATCAGTTTGGTTTTCAATAAAATATTTTGCGAATCGATCATGTGGTTATCCTGAAGCTCTTCCAATAAAATTTTGGTAACCCTGAGGCCGATCTCTTTAATTGGCTGGGCTACAGCGGTTATGGCCGGGTTAAAAAGGGCAAAATTGTTAATATCATCAAATACAGCAACACCGATGTCCCTGGCAATTATCAGTCCTGATTCTTTCAGGGCCTGCAGGCCGCTTAAGGCGAGATAGTTGGTCGCAAAAAAAATGGCATCTATATCCTTTTTACTTTTCAGGAGGCTTTTAAGGTTCTGGACGGTTTTGTGTGGATCTTCATTATAGATAATTTCTTTTAGGATTGGCGGTAGCCCGTGTTTTTGGAGGGCCGCGTGATAACCGTTAACACGTTCGTTCATTTGGTCCTGCCCGGCCGCAAGCGTAACCATGGCAATGTTACGGAAGCCGTTATCTATCAAATGTAAAACAGCAGTCTCACTGCCGCGAAAGTTATCGACAAGTACTTTGGAACATTGCAGATCAGGCGAAGCGCGGTCGAACACCACTACCGGGTAACCTTCCTTTACAAGCTGGTTGATATCATCTTCCAAACCTGCAGTAGGCGCCAGGATGTACCCATCCACCTGGTAATTTTTAAAAGTTTGCAGCAGGTCACGGGCGATAACAGTAGAATTTTCAGAACTGCCATAAATAACGCGGTAACCTTCTTTATAAATATGCTCTTCCACAACCCTGGCGATGGCCGAAAAAAAAGGATCGCTGATATCTTCCACAATCATGCCCACCGTTTTACTTTTTCCTGTCCGCAGGCTGGCTGCCAGCCGGTTTGGCCGGTAACCTACCTTTTCAACAAACCTCAGTATTTTATTTTCCAACGCCACGCTGATGCCATATTGCCTCGCCTTGCCATTAAGAACATAGGAAACAGATGCTTCTGACACTTTTAACGCGGCAGCAATATCTTTCAAAGCCAATTTTTTTTTCATTTCGCCCAAAGCAGGATCCTCCTTAAGTCAAACTAACACAATCATTAATAACGCAGCACAACAACATCTCCGCCCCCTATTTTATTTGAGGTCTTAAGATAACCGCCTGGCCCCCTTTTGCATCCAGGTCAACAACAAAAGCATCATTGTGCCTAAGCTCAACCTTTTTTACCTGTATGCCGCCCTGTCCGTCATCGCCATAAACAGTAGCGGTGTATACCTGATTTTTTTCCAGGAAATCGAGCTTGAAGCTTCCTCCCCATTTCTGAAGGCCTGCAGCGCTACCGAGGTACCAGATACGGCCTTTACGGCGTGCTACGGTAATGCCTTCGCCTATCTCTCCCTGTACATATTTGCTTTCGTCCCATACAGTGGGCACATATTTAAAAAATTCAATGTCTGCCTCATCCTTATAATCCTGCGACCGCCCGTACCAGAAAATCGCCTGGAGCGGGTCAAAGTATACAATGGTCAGGGCCATTTGCTGGGCTTTGCTCACCTGGATATTTTTACTGTAATCATTCACCTTGTTGGGGTAGCAAAAGGTAAAATCGGCAGGGCCGGCCAGGTAACGCGTAAATGGCAATACGGTATTATGGAAAGCATCAGGACTGTTTTCATCGCCTCTGATCCCTTCCTGGCTCAGCACACACGGATACCGGCGGCTTAAACCTGTGGGTTTATAATGATCATGTACGTTGAGTATCATGCCATAATCATTTCCTTTTTTCATGGCCGAATCAAGCCAGGCAAGGCCTTTCTGCGTGCCGCCATCTACAAACCCAAACTTTAGCCCGCTAACTCCCCACTTTTTATAAAGCGGCAATATGGTATCTATCTTAGCTTTGAGCCCCACATAATTTACGTATAAAATAACGCCGATGCCTTTTTGCCGGGCATGGGCAATGATATCCGGCAAGTGGAAATCAGGTAAGTATCTGGTAGGATCAGAGGTAGTTCGAAATTCGGCACCGTACCAGCCTGCATCAACCAAAATGTATTGAAAGTTCATTTTTTGAGCAAAATCAATTCCATCAAGGGCGCCTTGCGTATTGATAGGTACCCTGAAAACCTTTCCGGGTTTTACATAATCAGGCACCTCATTACTAAGTGGTTTAACCAGTTTAAGATTAAGCTGACTAAACGCGTGCAAACCTATGGCAGTACTGCTGCAACTGATGGTTCGCCAGGGAGTAATGAGACTATCGGTGAACCGGATTAATGAATCCTTCCGAACCGATTTAACGCGATGGTCGCGGTAAATGGTATCCGTATAAAATTGTAACGACAGGCTATTGGGGCGGCTGCCGTGAACCAATACGCATTTGGTGTAATTGCGGTTATCGGCTTCGCCTATACTTATATATGACTGTGCGGCGGTAAGCGTTGAAGGAAGGTCACTGGTACCCGGCAATGAATCGACCATAACCGGCCGGAAAACAGATTCTTCGTGATACTGGTAAATGCGATAGCTTGTTGCAAGGTTAAACTCCGTTAGTTCCGATTTAAGTTGTACAATGCTATCACCAAGCTGCTTACAGACATACCTAAACGCCAGGCTTCCATCATATACCCTTACGATAATATCATAATTACCTCTGCCAGAGGTGCAATGAAGCATGAGCTCGTTACAATGGTTTACCAGGCTGGCATCTTCTCCCAGCGGCCACAAAAACTTTTCATTGATTTCTTTTTTGGCCGATCCCTTTAACGTGATACCCCGAACTAATGAAGAACCGGTAGTTTCGATCCCCAAACGCGACCAGTTAACAATTAACCGTGTATTGAAAATTAACCGATAATACAGCTGCCCTTGCTCATCCAGTGAAAATTGCGCCCGCGTACGGTTATCTGGTGAATAAAGCAGTGCAACAACCTTTTGTTTTGCGGACACAGCATTATTGCAAAAGGGAGAAAGGGCTATAAAAAAGGCAAAAAAAAGGTATTTATTCTTCATTGTTTAGGATACGGGGCAACAACAGTAATAAGGACAAGCAATGCTCTTAAATATACTCAAAGAGATTAGTGATTTAGTTCAAATTGTTCAGGGTATTTCATTAGGGCACATTATCTCCGGCAAATGCAGTTATTTTTTCGATATAGTTTTTTTATTGAGTATGAGAATCCGCCTTTATTGTCTTCCTCTATACACTATAAAAACTTCTATGAACAAATTCCTGGCACTGACATGTGCAGTCGTATTTTTATTAAAAACAGTCAAGGCAGAAATCATAACTTATAAAGCACCCGAAAGTAACTTGGTTAATAATACAGTTAAAGTAGATGTGCGGCAGGGCACAGGCAACTGGCAGCCCTTAGATGTATATACCGCCGATGTAGCGGCTCGTTTTGACGCGCAGCGCATTATTAAAAAAACCACTTTTACTTATTTTGATTGTTCCGGTTCGATAAAGCTTCGGGTTAAGCTAAACCAGGGGAATATCAAAGAAGTAAGGATCAGACCTACGGCATACGGCATCAAGCCCGAGGTTAAAGGCAACGTTGTGGAATTTGAATTAAACGCTTCGCAATATGTTTCATTAGAGGTAAACGGCAACATTTTTGAAAACCTGCAGATTTTTGCTAATCCTATAGAAAACAGCCGTCCCACAAAAGCCAATGCGCAAACACTTTATTTCGGCCCGGGCATCCATAAAATCGGCCGGATGGTGATCCCCTCGGGTAAAACCGTGTATGTGGCCGGCGGCGCTATTGTTGAAGGCTCATTTGTTATAGATCATGCAGAGAACGTCAGGATCTGCGGCCGCGGAATCCTTACACAGCACCCGGTACAGGGCGACAGCGTTAAACCCCAAAATACTACAGGAACACTCTCAAAATTAAGGAATGACCATTTGATCATCCAGAACAGCAATAACGTCAGTGTCGACGGGATCATTGAATTACCAACGGGTTATTCTATTTTGATGGGCGAATCAAAGCATGTGAGTATAAGTAATTTCAAAGCTTTCAGTGCAACCGGTAATGCCGATGGTATCGACATCTTTTGCAGTCAGGATATTAAGCTTGATCATATATACATGCGAAACTCTGACGATTGCATCGCCATTTACGGTCACCGCTGGAACTATTACGGCAATACCTCAGATATCTCAATTAACAACGCCATTTTATGGGCTGATGTAGCCCATCCCCTGCTGATTGGTACGCACGGCGATACTGACCACCCGGATACCTTACAAAATATCCGGGTTCAGAATATGACTGTACTTGACCATAACGAAAACCAGCTTGATTACCAGGGCTGCATAGCACTTAATGCCGGCGACAGCAACCTGATCAGGAATGTCAGTTTTGAAAACGTGGAGATTGAGGATATCCGCAAGGGGCAACTGTTTAATTTAAGGGTGATGTACAACCGAAAATATAACACCTCTCCCGGGCTGGGGATCGAGAACATACTGTTCAGGAATGTTAATTATAACGGCAAGCGGGCTAATATGTCTATTATAGTCGGCTACGATGACAAACGCGGCATCAGGAACGTTATATTTGAAAACCTGAAGATAAACGGCACCCTGATATTCGATAAGATGCCGGGCAAACCCGGCTTTTATAAAACAAGTGACATGGCCAATATATTTGTGGGTGAACATGTAGATGGGATCCAGTTTCTGAGCAAGGATTAAGCCGGATAAACGTAAGGCTTATTGACCATCTCGTCATACGCATTATTTTCTTACGCCTCCAATTTCATAAACGGTGTTCGGAATAAAAAAGCGCAGCAGTGTGTGATTTTTTTCCTATCAATAATTGAAAAAATGTTCCGAACAGCTATGTCTTTTTCTCTTCTCCCCCCACTTAGCTCCCATACTAAAGAGACTTATTCCGAGCGATTTAAAGTCGAAAGCCTGGCTTAAAAATTTCAAAAACACCACATTTCTGTGAGTATCATTTACAGCAGTCATTGTCTTTGATGTGTCTGATTATAAAACTGTTTTGTTCCACGTCCTTACACGACTTCCAAACATGCCGGAACGGCAGTAAACATGTTTACCTAAACAATTAAACCATGAAAAAACTTTTTACGCTTTGTAATTATTTGACAGGTACGCACCGGCAGATAAGGGTGCTGTTGTTTTCGCTGTCGATGTTTGTCACGATGGGTGTATGCGCCCAACCTTTTGTCCATCCTGGCGTGGCCTTTAACCGGGCCGATTTGGATCAATTGAAAGCCAACATTAGCCGTGAACCATGGCTATCTGGTTATAACGCATTTAAAAACGACTCGCATTCACAATTGGGCTATGGGCAAAAGGGTCCTTTTGCAACGGTTACCAGGGCGCCCAATCTCAACAACAGCGCCTGGATTGATGATATGCAGGCTGTTCACAACCTGGCCTGGATGTGGTGGTTTACGGGCGACTCTACTTATGCCCGCAAAGCTACCAATATGTTGGATGCATGGGCAGTAACCAATACTACCTGGGGCGGCGGAGAATCCATGCTGGATATTGGCGATTATGCCCAGTATTGGGGCGTAGGTGCTGAAATCCTTCGTTGTACCTTTCCCGGTTGGACCGCAGCCAACACACAGCACGTAAAAAATTATTTTGCTAATGTTTTATTCCCTACTTCCTGGGTACCAAGCCCCTTGCGCGACGCGAATAAAGGGGCTATTCAGTTAAAAATTGCCCTTGCCGCCTCGGTTTTTTGCGATGATGTAACCCGGTTTAACCAGGCGGTGGAAGTGTACCGGATGGATGCCGGAGGTGGGATGCGCAATTCATTGCCCGGTGGTGAAGTAGGAGATTCGGGCCGCGACGACCATTGGCGCGTACAGGCAGCCGCACTGGCATGGGGCGCAGAAGTTGCCTACAAGCAAGGAGCAGATATGTTTGCCGAATTGGATAACCGGGTATTAGCTATCGGTGAGCTGTATCATAAATACGCTTTTGACGGAGCAGCAATGACCTTTATCCCGTTGGGGGGCTATGCAAGTTATTGGACCGGCTGGGGAATTCAGCCCGGAGCAAGGGTCGGCGACATGACTAATCTTATTTACAGCGCTTATGCTGTACGCAAGGGAATACCTACCCCTAATACCGACAGGATGAGAGCAGCGTTAATGCAGCCCGGCGCCACCAATTATTCTCCGGCAGGCGGCAATTTCCTATACCTGAAATCATCGGATACATCTACCGCGGTTAAGTTGCCCCAGGTATATTATCCTGCCGATCATGTGCAGCCGGTGAGCAATCTCACCAATATTGATATCGGTAATACCGGGTTGGCGGGCAGCGCTGCCTACAATAACGGGGTTTGGACACTTCAAGGCGCCGGAACCTCCACCAGTAATGCTTTTAGCTTTAATTTTAAGAAAATTAGCGGCGATGCCGGCCTGGTAGTAAAAGTTGAGAATATGTCGTTAAATACCGGTGGTTGCGGGGTCATGTTACGCCAATCGCTGGCGCCCGGTTCAGCTTTTTATGATATTTTCCTTAAAGCTACAGGCGGTGCCGGAAACCACTACCAACCCAAAGCCCCCTGGTGGTTAAAAATTGAGCGTGTAGGTACCCGCATATTTACATACCATTCGCAGGATGGCATTAGTTGGACCGGGCTCGGTTGCTGGTATTCTGCAACAGGTTTCCCCACTGATTTGTATGCCGGATTTTATACCCTTTCCAGTAATAACTCGGCACTAAATACCGCCACGTTCAGTAATGTGGCCTATAGTCAATCTGCACCTGCCGGGTCTCCGGAGATTAGCAGCGCTACCACCGCCACAGCTACCAGTGGTGCGCCTTTCAGTTATAACATCGTAGCCAGTGCTAATCCATCTTCTTATAGTGCCACTGGCTTACCATCGGGGCTTAGCATTGATGCGGTTACCGGTATCATCTCGGGTACACCTACCACGTTAGGGCAAAGCGAAATTACCATAGCAGCCACTAATGCCAGCGGCACCGGCACGGCAACGCTCATGCTGAATGTGGTCAATAACCAGGCGCCGGCAGCGCCCGCTTCAGCTGCGGCAGCGGTTGTTAACGCTACACAAATTAATATTTCCTGGGTAGCTTCAGCCAATGCTACCAGCTATTCGGTAAAACGGTCGTCGTCATCCACCGGGCCGTTTACCACTATACAATCAGGTATAACCAACACATCATATATTGATGCCAGCCCTGTACCCGAGGTAAACAATTATTATGTAGTGACCGCGCTTGCCGGAACATTGGAAAGCGGAAACTCAAATGTTATTTTTTCATCAGTACCACCGGCTGCCCCGGCGCAGCCTGCAGCTGTTAATAAAAACAAGGAGGTTGACTTGAGCTGGAATACAGCAGCAGGGGCGGCTACTTATAATGTAAAACGCGCTACCATAAGCGGCGGTCCTTATGCTACTGTAGCCAATGTTTCAACTACGGCATACGCGGATCTGAATGTAAGCAACGGTAGCCCATACTATTATGTTGTTTCATCTGTGGGCCAAACCAAAGAAAGCTCCAATTCGGCCGAAACATTTGGCGTACCCGGCTCAAGCACTTCAACATGGAGCCAGCAGCCCGAGTCCGACTCGCTTACCCTGGCCAGCAACTGGCAGGAAAACGCGACACCTGTTAATCCAGCCATTATTACTTTTCAAAACAGTGCAGATACCGTACTGACCAACGACATCCCAAACCTTGTAGCCTCGAGAATTCAGTTTAATGCAAACGCCGGCAGCTATACCATTGACGGCGCAGCAATTCATTTGCGAAATGACCTGGTTAATAACAGTTCTGGCTACCAAACCCTGAAGATCCCTGTAACACTCGATACATTACTTAATGTAAACACACCCAACGTGAGCGGCACCGTAGTATTAACCGGGCAAATAACAGGCTCAGGCAGCCTGCTCAAGAACGGTATCGGGTTCCTGTATGCAGGGGGCAACAACACCTACTCCGGCGGTACTATCCTCAACGGAAACGGGCAAAGCTGGCCGCCGGTTTATGGCATGGAAGTATCGGGAACAAGTACAGGAGCGCCTTCCGCCCCTACATCAGGCCCGCTCGGTACCGGAAAAATAACCATGAACGGCGGCGCGCTTTTTTCGGCCAACGGCGATGCTACCTTGTACAACGATATTGAAATAGCTGCCGGAAAAACCAGTTATTTTTACCAAACCAGCAACGCATTGAACCTTTACGGGCGACTTACCGGCAGTGGAACAATTATTCAGGATGGTAACGTATATGCCGGTTTACATTTGTTTGCCGATAACAGCAGCTTCACCGGGTACTTTGTATCCAAATTACGCAGCGGCAACTCACGTACCCGCTTTGAAGTACCCCAGTCAGGCAGCGCGAATGCTTCATGGAACCTTGACGCCAACGGTAATGATTGCCAGGGCATTATGTTCCCTACCGGCACTATCAGTTTTGGTGCGTTAAGCGGCCGCGGTGCTATCCGTACAGATGGTGGCGGCAGCCCAACCATCAGCATCGGTGCACTGAACATAACTACCACCTACGGCGGAACGATGACCGGCAGTATGAACGTAGAGAAAGTTGGTACAGCTATTCTGACATTTACCGGTAACCAGGCTTATTCCGGAACAACGACGATAAAAAACGGCACTTATTTGCTCAATAACGATCCTAACAGCGGCACATTCACCAGTCCGGTGGTTGCCACGGCCGGCACGTTTGGCGGCAGTGGCAAAAGCACGTCATCGGCTACTATTGGTACCGGTTCGGGTATAGGAGCGGTACTGGCACCCGGTAACCAGGCCATTGGCATCATAAAAGTGGGTACCCTCACCATGAATGCCGATGCCACCTATAAAGCAGAGTTAAGCACCAGTTCGGCCACCAATGATAAGGTAAGTACAGCCGTTGTTAATTTAGTGAACCAGCCTAAACTGCAGATCACGGCTATCGACTCGACCAGCCTGGCCCAGGGAAGTTCGTTCACTATCATTGATAACACCGGAAGTGCGGCAATATCCGGTACATTTAAAGGCTTGCCCGAACTTGCTCCGGTAACCGTTGGCAGTTTTACGCTGCGCATCAGCTATAAAGGCGGTACGGGCAATGACGTTGTGCTGCTGGACGACCGGCCATTACCGGTAATTATCACCAGCGCGCCAACTGATACCACGCTGATAGGAAAACCTATGACTTATACCGTAACCGGAATTAAGTCGCCCAACCATTTTTCGGCCAGTGGATTGCCGGCCGGGTTACAAATTGATTCTTTATCAGGCAAAATTTCAGGAACACCAACGGAATCAGGCACCTTTAATGTAAGCCTGTCGGCAGGCAACGGCAGTACAACAGGTACTTCAACATTGGTACTCACGGTACTTAGCAGTGCTGTAAACTCTTTGACAGTTGCCGCGGGCGATGCCAAAAACATCCTTGAATGGCAATCACTTCCCGGCTACAGTTATAACGTTAAACGTTCAACAACTTCCGGCGGGCCATATACCGCACTTGGGTCGGTTAGTAACCTTACCTTCACCGACAGCAATGTAAGCAATGGCACAACCTATTTTTATGTGATAGCCCCTGCAGACAGTACCGGCGAAGGTACCAAAAGCACAGAAGTGGTTGCTAAACCCAATGCCGGGCAACGCGACTTTTATCAATTTGATGAGGTAAGCGGCAGCAAAGGCATTGATGCCTGGGGTGCCAATCATGCTGCACTCGCGGCAACAGCAAGTCGTGCTGCGGGTAAATATGGAAAATCTTTGCTGCTTGATGGTTCGGCGAACGCTTATGCAACATTGCCTGCCGGTATTTTCAGTACCTTGAACGATTTTACCATATCTGCCTGGGTGCGGATGGACGCCATAAGTACCTGGATGCGTGTTTTTGACTTTGGCTCAAGCACCACACAATACATGTTCCTTACTGTACAGGCCGGTGTTACCAACGGGCAGTCAACCATTCGTTACGCTACTAAAAACGGCTCGGCTGCAGAACAGAATATCAATTACAATTACACCTTCCCATTAAATACCTGGACCTACCTGGCGGTAACCCGGGCGGGCACTACTACTACACTTTATATAAATGGTACATCAGTTGCCTCCTCAACAAACATTACCATCAAACCATCGGCGCTCGGCAGCACCACACAAAATTACCTGGGCAAATCGCAGTTTGCCGATCCGATGTTCAAAGGCTCCATTGATAATTTCAAGATCTACGGCAGGGCATTAAGCAGCACCGAAATTGCTGCCGATATATTGGGCGATCAAACAATTACCTTCGCCTCCTTCAGCGGAAAAACATTCGGTGATGCAGATTTTGTACCCCTGGCGACAGTTTCATCAGGTTTAGCGGTTTCTTACAGCAGTTCAGATACTACTGTTGCCAGTGTGATCAATGGCAACATCCACATTAAAGCGGCCGGAACAACAACCATCACTGCTTCCCAGGCCGGAAACAGCAGTTTTAAAGCAGCTACTTCTATTAATCAAAGCCTCACCATTAGCCAAAACGCACAAACCATTACGTTTAATGCGATCCCTGCAAAAACAGTTGCCGACAGCGATTTTGCGGCCGGTGCTGTAGCCAGTTCTGGCCTTGCGGTAAGCTATAGCAGTTCGGACAGTACGGTAGTTCAGATAGCGGGCGGAAAGTTGCACATAACCGGTGCGGGTACCGCCGTGATCACCGCCTCCCAGGGTGGGAATGCTAATTATCTTGCGGCATCACCGGTTACACAAACACTTACCGTTAACAAGCTGAGCCAAAGCATCAGTTTTGCCGCGTTACCTCTAAGCAGGCCTGGCGATGCAGATGTCAGCCTGAATGCGACAGCTACTTCCGGGCTTACAGTTGTTTACACCAGCTCAAACTTAAACGTAGCTACGATAATCAATAATAAGCTGCATATTGTAGGCGCGGGCAGCAGTGCTATTACAGCGCAGCAAGGTGGCAACACTCGTTTTGACACGACAGCCTCAAGCAAAACCTTCATCGTATTGCCATACAATGTCCAGGTACAATCCTCCGATGGGGATAACAACCAGCCTGTAAACAATCTCATTAAGCCATTTCTGAAAATTGTTAACCAGGATTCTGTCGCCATTAATTTAAACGAACTGACCATGAGGTATTGGTTTACCGCGGAAAATTATGCCGGGATCAATTCGTGGATTGATTATGCCCAAATGGGGAACAGTAACGTTACCATGAAATATGTTCAGTTACCCAACCCGCGCACAGGCGCCCTGGGTTATATAGAATATGGTTTCCTGAATAACGGCCAGCTCAGCGCAGGCGGCAATTCCGGGGTTATTCAGTCGAGGTTTGCCAACCAGGACTGGTCAAACTTTTCGGAGGCCGATGATTATTCATACCTGCCATACACCGGGAGCTATGCCGCAAACAGCCATATCACCCTTTACCGCAACGGGCAGTTAATTTACGGTACCGAGCCTGCTGCAGTTACAGCTACCACGGCTTTTACTGTATCTTATCAAAACCAAAATCAAAGCACTTCCGGAAATACGATCAGTACCTACCTGGCGCTTAACAATACCGGAAACGTGCCTGTCAATTACAGCGATCTTTCCGTTCGTTATTGGTTTAGCCGCGAAGGCACAGCAGGATTGAATTTCTCGGTAAGCTATGCCAAACTGGGCAACAGCAAAATCAACAACCGGTTTGTTACTTTAAGTCCCCCTTTAACCGGGGCAGACACCTATCTTGAATTAACCATCGATCCATCGGCCGGTTCGCTTTACCCCTTAAGCAATACCGGTAACATTCAATACCAGGTTAATAAAACAGACTGGTCGGCATTTAACGAGGCCAATGATTATTCGTTTGCTGCTAAAGCTGCTATGGCGCTTAACAGCCATATTACCGTTTACTATAAAGATCAGCTGATTTATGGAACTGAACCTACATTGCTCAGCAGCAATTCGCTGGCTTCAACCATAGGTCAAAAAACCGGTATTGTACAGGATAACAGCGCACCTATCGGTACTGTTCAAAACAATGTGATCTACCCAAACCCGGTGGCTGCACGCAGCTTCAACATTAAACTAACGCCCGACCTGGAGCAGAAAGAGATCAACCTGGTTATCCGGGATAATTTTGGCAAGGTTATGCAAAGCGGCAGGTATCGTGGTTTTGGCGGTAACCTTGGGGTTCAGTTAACCCGCTCGTATATGACCGGTGTTTACTTTGTTCAGATCAACAATCTGGCACCATTGCGCATGATAGTAAGCCCATGATTTTAGCTAAAAGCAGAATGCACAAAGCTTAAAGCTAAAAACTTTAAAACGCAAAAAGGGATGGCAGGGTTGCCGTCCCTTTTGCTTTTACAGAAATTCCCTTTACCCCTGACAGAAACGCTTGGTGTATTAAATATTAATACTCGGTAGCCCCAATATCAAAAGCCGTACCCGATGGGCGTACAGCATTATAAAAATCAAATTTTATGCCGTATGATAAAACGTTTGCCCCCTGATCAATAAGCGGCGATGACGGTTGTAAATGGAAATCATCTCCGTTATAATCTACAAACCCGCAAACACTTACATCTGTGTTTATATAATTATTTGATTCGGTAAGTTTAACGCTGGTGCTTTTTAAAATTATCGGCTGTACCGATGCCGATTGTATGATAGCATTATTAATAACGGTATTCATGGGGATAGTTTCGGAGTTTAACTTTATACCTCCTAAAACAGAGCCCACAATGGTATTATTGATAAACTGAAAATCCGGGCCCGGCGTATACCGTGAATCAGCAAAAATACCGTAAGCTTTTGAGTCAATAATATAATTATTGAATACCTGGTTATCCCCAAGGCCAAGAACAATGATGCCGTTGCCGGGCGCATTCTTAACCAGGTTGTTATAGCATTGTCCGCCGGTACCTTCTCCTATTTGTATGCCATTATTTTGATAAGAAGCAAACGGACTTATCCCCGGATTTTTAACGGTGTTACTATAGATCATGCACCCCGACGTAGCACTGCCAACCTGGATCCCTTCGGCACCGGTAGAGTCAACAAGGTTTTTGTAGATCCTGGCATTCACGATATCGTGAGGTAAAACTGTACCGCAGGAAGTTGAAACGCCATTCTGATAAAAAGAATTTCCTATATAAAGGCCCTCCCCTCCTGTTTTGTGAACGTAATTATCATGAATTATTACATTACTCATGGTAAAATTGCCCCGCCAGGTTGCAGCGTCGCATGTTGGATCGGTTTTTGCCATGATCCCCGCAAACCCGCTGTTACGCACCTCAACATTCGCGATCTCAAAGTCCGAGCTCAGATAGTCCATCGTCATACCGATGTTGCCGCCGTTTATATCAAACCCGTACTTAATTGAGGAAACGCCATTTCCCATTACCTTAAAGTACTGGCAGTTTTGTGTCTTAAATGCATACGAGGCGGTAGTTTCAGCAGTGAATGACACCCTTCCGCCCTGGTTAACAATTAAGATAGGAGCGGCGGCTGTACCTTTAAAGTTTTTAAGCAGCAAAGCCCCGCGTTCACCGGCGGGAATATATATTATAGCCCCCGCGGGGATATTTGTACCGTCAACCATCCATTCGGTAGTTTTAACGGTATAAGTATAGGTAGTTACCGGCCTGGTTTTCAAAATTTTCAGTTTTCCATCCTGCTCCGGAATTGAACTTGCCGGTGTTTCAATTTTGTTTATACTTTTTGAACACGCAAAGCATGATATTACCAGCATACCAGCTATCATGCTTAGTAAGTAATTGTTATTTCCCATTTATTAATCTGAAAGAGTTTTGATAATCAACCATTCCCTGTTATGCGGAACCGGCAGTTCTACGTTATTTTTTCACATATTGTTGCCCGCACAATTAAATCACCCGCTTGCAGCGTTCAGGGGCTTCGGTAATAAACAAGAATTGTAAAAAAGAGGGTTGCTTTAATAGCACATGGTTGCATAGGCTATCGCCGATGCAAAAGGCTTGCAGTTTATAACTGAGTGGAATTACCCTCACGGACGCCCATATGATTATATAAGGACCATTGCCGCTGACTTAGCCTGATAGTCCATCCTGGTAAGATTAAACCTGTTTTATTTTACTGCGCTTAGCCTGCTGATATTCAGTGGGTGTTGTACCGAATTGTTTCAGGAAATTACGGCCCAGGTGTGATTGAGAACTGTAACCTACCATGTTGGCTACTTCGTAAATTTTATAATCACCTTCTTCCAGTAACTGCGCGGCAGCCTTGAGGCGGGTGATATTGATAAGCTCGTTAATAGTAAGATTGGATATAGCTTTAACCTTGCGGTACAGCGTTGGCTTACTCATATTCATGAGATTGGCTATCTGCTCTACATCAAGCTCGGCGTTTTGGATGTTTTTGTAGATAACACCGTTTAGCTTATCCAAAAAGCTTTCATCAGGTTTTGAGTAGGCCATCGACTTGATATGCGCCAGCGGCGAGCTCGCAAAATGCTCCTTAATTTTATTACGGTTAATAAGCAGGTTAGCTATCTGCACCTGCAAATGTTCGGGTGAAAACGGTTTTTCGATATAGGCATCGGCACCAACTTCCAGTCCTTCAATTTTACTTTGCAGGGTATTTTTAGCAGTGAGCAATATGATAGGGATGTGGCTGTAATCGAAATTGGTTTTAATGGTTTTGCACAGCTCAAACCCATCTATTCCCGGCATCATTACATCGCTTATAATAAGCTGGATGTTCTCGATGGCTATCATATCCAACGCTTCCTGTCCGTTAAGGGCTTTAATAACCGAATATTTGTCGCTCAGATCATCCGAAATAAAATCAAGTATTTCAGGGTTATCATCCACTAAAAGTATAACTGGTTTCATAAAGTCAATATTCTCCTCTCTGTTACTTAGGTCTGCCTGCTCATATTCATCGGGGGTAATATGAAGGTCGAATTCTTTTTCCTGGTGAACAGGCAAAGTAAGGTTAAATATATTAAAATCGTTAATAGATTTATTCAACACCAATAAGCCCTTATGCAATTCGGCTAACGAGCGCGATAACGAAAGTCCTATCCCGGTGCCAATTTGTTTTTCCGACCCTTTCATCCTGAAGAAAGGCTCAAAGATCTTTTCGCGCATTTCGTAAGGGATCAGGTGCCCGTTATTCCTTATTTCGATGGTAAAGGTAGGGTCGTTAACCGGGTGATCAAGCAGTTCGATCTCAACAACAGAAGTGCTGTATTTGATGGCATTACTGATGAGGTTACTCATTATTTTGGTAAACGCTTCAATATCAACATAGGCATAAACGGTTTTAACCGGATGTATAAAGGTATAACTGAGGTTCTTTTGTTCGGCCATGGGCTTAAACCGCAAAAAGGTATCGGCAAGCAGATCCATAATATCGGTTTTAACAAAGCTGAGGCTAAAGCCATTGGTTTCGGTTTTTCTGAAGTCAAGCAGCTGGTTGGTAAGATCGAGCAGCCGGTTGGTATTCTTTTCCATGATCTTCAGGTTGTTTTGAATATCCGGAACATGCTCCGCCCGCCTGATCACTTTTTCCATCGGCCCTTTAATAAGCGTTAAAGGTGTACGGATTTCATGGGCCACGTTGGTGAAAAATTCAATCTTAGCATTATAGATCTGTTTTTCCTTATCATTTTCAAGGGTTTCGATAATGCGCTTATTTTTTTCGCGGGTTTTACGGTGATAGCTTCTGAGCAGGTAGTAACCTGTTAGTAAAAATAACAGGCAGTAAGCAATGTATGCCCAAACGCTTTCCCAAAAAGGAGGTGCTATATCAATTTCAATACTTGTTTCTTTTTGGGTCCAGATGCCGTTATTGTTTGCCGCTTTTACTACAAAGGTGTAATGTCCGGGCTGCAGTTGCGTAAAATAAACTTTTCGGTTGCGTTTAAGTTCGGTCCAGCCTTTATCCAAACCTTTCATCGTGTATTTATATTGGGTCATTTCGGGCGATGGGAAGCTCAGCGCAGCAAAATCAATACTGAATGAAGATTGGTTATAATTAAGGTTGATCTTTTTTGTGGTGATGATAGATTGTTTTAATAATGAATCGGCACCATTAACAGAGATCTCTTTATTGTGCACCTGGAAACCGGTTATATAAACCGGGGCTATAAAGTAATTCTGCTTAAAACTGGCAGGGTTAAAGCTAACCATACCACGCACACAACCAAAGTACATGGTACCGTCGGCATCTTTAAAAGACGAGTTGTAGTTAAACTGGTCACTTAATAAACCGTTGGCTTTTGTATAAATTTTTATGCTCCCGGTATTATCATTAAAGCAAACCAGCCCCCGGGTAGTGCTGATCCATAGGTTTTTATGGCTGTCTTCTTCCAGTCTGAAAATGTAATTGCTCGGAAAGCCGTTATTGGTGTCATAAAACTTATAGCTATCCGCTTCGGGATCATATCTCCATAAACCCAAACCTTCGGTAGCAAACCATAGTTTGTGGTTACTATCCTCAAAAACGCCGTTAACCGTGGTGGTGTTAAGCACATTTTTAACGGGGTAACGATAGTTTAGCTTAGTGCTTGTATTGTTTGCCGGATTGTAGCAGTAAATACCATCCCTTACGGTGCCAACCCAAATTTTGCCCTTATGGTCTTCGGTTATGGCGTAAATGAAATCATATGGGGGTAATTTATCTATCAGGGTAAAATCCTTGCTTGCCAAATTATACCTGTAAATGCCACGGGTAGTACCAACAAAAATGAGCCCGCTGCGGGTTTTGCAAAAGCAAATTATAAAGTTGCTTTTGAGGTCATTATTTCTGCTTCCGGCCAGGTAAACGCGTTCAACCTTGCCGGTTTTAATGTTCATGATATCCAGTCCCCGTTCAAAAGTACCTACAAACAGTTCATTGCCTAATGCTAATATACCGTGGATGTTGGTATTGGAGATGCTGGCACTTCCGCCGGGATTATAATGGGTCCAGGTGTTATCGGGAGCCAATTTGTTTAACCCGTTATCTTCGGTGCCCATCCACAGGTTGCCATACATGTCTTTGGTAATTTCGCGCACCACGTTTCCTTTAAGGGAATTTGGCTCAGTGTCGGGGTAAAATTTGTTAAAGGTTGAATATTGTTTAGGGTAATAGTTGAGGCCGCCAAAATAAGTGCCTGCCCAAACCCCGCCTTCCGAATCCTTATAAAGGCAATAAACGGCATTATCCGATATGGAGTAAGGGTCATTGAAATGCTTTCTGAGATTAAGAAATGTGCCCTTTACCGGGTCATAAATAAATACGCCCGATTCTGTGGCTATCCAATATTCTGTATCGCTGTATTTTAAAAAATCGCGCACGTAAACAGCCGTTTTATCCGGGTTGTAGTTAAGCAGGTCCTTGTAGGTATAGGTTTCAGCATTAAATTCCTTAAAACCATGACTATTGGTACCTACAAATATTTTGTTGTTACCGGCATAATAAATCTTCTCAATAAACTTTGAGGTAACTTTATCAGTTGGCTTAAACACGTTGTAAGCGGTAAAAGTGCGGCTTGCCCGGTCAAATTTCTCCATTGCGCCGGTTGAAGAAGAAGCCCACACTGTACCATTAATGATTACTACAGACGTAGCCTCAAAATGCTGCGAAGGCCAGTAATCAGTTCTTTCGCCGGTTTTTGTGTTATATCTTATTAATGAAGCTCCGGCTACAAACCAGCAATTATCATGTTCATCAAAAGTGATACTGCGCACACCGTTAATATTTGCCGTATTGATATGTGTAAATGTTTCTGACAGGGGATCATACTTATCAAGGCCCTCGTCGGTACCTATCCAAAGCGTACCTTCTTTATCAAGGCACAGGGTATGCACCATGTTGTTGGAGATGGTGCTCTTATTTGCAGGGTTATGTCTGAACGTTTTAAAGGTATAACCATCAAAACGGTTCAGGCCGTCCTTAGTACCAAACCACAAAAAGCCGCGCCTGTCCTGCATGCTGCAGTAAACGGTATTATGCGATAACCCATGCTCAACCTGGTAATGCTTGAAGTAGTAGGTCTGGGCATTGCAAATACCGCATGATACTGTAAAAAATAATAGAAATATGTATAGTGGTTTCAAAATAATCAGCTTAACGCAAATATAGCCAATCTATTGCAGCGTTTCCCTTCTCCCGAAAATTGATACTTTTTGACTAAGTATTGATATGATTTGGTTAAGCGCCGGGGCCAAAATCCTTTTTCTTTACAACATGATTTTAGATATGTCAATTGTACATTTTTAAAATCAAAACTTAACCAATTAATAGATCATTTATGAGAAAATTTTTACTACTCAGGCATGGGGGAAACCCTCATGTGCAGTGGCCGCCCAGTAAATGGAGCCCCAAAGTAATGCTAATCGCTTTTTTCATCATGACCGGTTTCCTTTTTTCGTTTAGCGCATCCGCGCAAAATAAAATTAAGGTAACAGGCAACGTGGTTGATACCACCGGCCAGGTACTTACCGGCGTAGCCGTACGGGTACAGGGCACACAGGGGGGTACCACAACCGATGCGCAAGGCAATTTCAGCATTAACGTACCGGGTGCAAACAGCACTTTGGTTTTTACTTACATCGGTTTTACTACACTCGAATTACCGTTAAACGGCCAAACAGCCGTAAAAGTGCGGTTGCGTGCCACAAACTCGGCTTTACAGGAGGTGGTTGTTACGGGTTACGGTACGCAAAAGAAGGCATCTATCACAGGTGCCATTTCAACAGTTACCAGTAAAGACCTCGACCGCGTACATGCCGGTTCAACTGTAAGTACAGGTTTGGCAGGTAAAATTCCGGGTGTAACTTTCAGGATGTCTGAAGGCAGGCCTGGTGCCAGCGCCAGCATCCAGATCCGTAACATGGGTACGCCTTTATATGTAATTGACGGGATCCAGCAGGATGAAGGCCAGTTTAACAAC
Source organism: Mucilaginibacter rubeus (assembly GCF_014643835.1). Classification (GTDB taxonomy): domain Bacteria; phylum Bacteroidota; class Bacteroidia; order Sphingobacteriales; family Sphingobacteriaceae; genus Mucilaginibacter; species Mucilaginibacter rubeus. The sequence goes on from NZ_BMKD01000006.1 coordinate 423,146, forward strand.
CTTGCTCCTAACGATGTGGAAAGCATTTCTGTTTTGAAAGACGCTTCGGCAGCTATCTACGGTGTACGTGCGGCTAACGGTGTAGTAGTGGTAACTACCAAAAAAGGCGCAGGTGAAGCCCGCATCAATATTGATGCTTACACCGGTTACCAAAACTGGTACAGGTTCCCCAACGTATTAACCAATTCATATGATTACATGCGTTACCGCGCTGATGCCGAGGTAAACAGCAATGGCTCAACCAGCATTACCCAAGCCGAGCTTGATAAGTATAAAGCCGGCACCGAAAAAGGTTACCAAAGCTTTAACTGGCGCGATTATGTTTTGAAAAGCAATAACAACGCCCCGCAAAACTCGGTGAATGCCAATTTTACCGGCGGTAACGACAGGGTTAACTATTATGTTTCGGCAACTAACCTTTATCAAAATTCGCAGTTGGGTAAAGAGTATAAATTTAACCGTTCAAATATCCAGTCGAACGTTTCGGTTAAAGTGGCCAACGGTTTAAAAGTAAGCCTGGACATTAACGGCCGTATCGAAACCCGCGAAAACCCTGGCGTACCGGGTGGTGATGATTACTTCCTTGCCCGTTTTGCCGTTTTAAGGAATACACCGCTTGAGCGCCCGTATGCCAACGATAATCCGGCATACCTTAATGATATCGGCCATACCGAATCAAACTATGCCTTCCTTAACAAAAAGCTTTCGGGGCTTTATCACAGTGACTGGCGTGTGCTTCAAAGCAACTTCGGTGTTGAATATCAGATACCAGGCGTGAAAGGTTTAAACGTAAGAGGCTTATATTCATACTATATCGCCGATTACTTGCTTAATAACCAGGAGTATACCTATAACGCGTATACCTACAGACCCGCTACCGATACCTATGATGTAACCGGCGGCAGCACCAACCCATGGCGCGAACGTGAGCAACGTAAAGAGTTTGCCAAAACTTACCAATGGCAAATTAATTATAACAACAGTTTTGGTAAACATACCATTGGCGCTACGTTTGTTTCTGAACGTATTGAGTTAAAACATTTACGTAACTGGATCCATGCTTCGCCAATTTCAAATAACCTGCCATTGATCTACTTCCCAACAGCCGATCAATACCAGGATAGCGATAATACCGAAACCCGTATAGGTTACATCGGTCGTGTAAACTATAACTATGACAACCGCTATTATTTAGAAGCTTCGGCAAGGCGGGATGCATCTTATTTGTTTGCTCCTGATAAACGTGTTGGCTATTTCCCGGGTGTATCTGCCGGCTGGCGCATCACACAGGAAGGTTTCATGAAAAAGTTATTAGGCGAAAACAGTATCCTGAATGATTTGAAATTCCGTGGTTCATACGGTGTGTTAGGTGACGACCGTGATCCGGGAAATTCAGCTAATCCTATTGTGGCCCCATATGCTTATTTGCCAGGTTACAACTACAACCAGGGCACCTATATTTTTGATGGCAACGCGGTTATCACTTCAAGGGATAAAGGGATCCCTGTAACCCGTATTTCATGGCTGAAAAGTAAAATTACCGATGTTGCTGCCGATTTCAGCTTGTTTAACAGTTCACTGAATGGTACTATCGATTATTTCTATCGTAAACGTACCGGCTTGTTAGGTACTAAAAATGATGTTGTGGTACCTATTGAAATAGGCTACTCTTTGCCGAAGGAAAACGCGAGCAGCGATTCGCAACGCGGTTTTGAGATCTCGCTTAACTATAACGGTAAAATTGGCAAAGCAAGCTATAATATAGGCGGTAACTTTGGCTACACCCGCCAAAAAAACCTGCAAAGCTATAACCCGCTATTCTTTAACTCATGGGATCAATACCGCAACTCGACCGAAAACAGGTACTCGCATATCGACTGGGGCTACCAGGTTATTGGCCAGTTTACGTCGCAGGAACAGATCAACAACTATACTATCAACAACGATGGCAAAGGTAACCGTACCTTATTGCCGGGCGACCTGATGTATAAAGATCAGAATGGCGATGGAAAAATTGACCAGTATGACGAGCGCCCTATAGGTTTCGGTTATGGTACACAGCCTAATATCAACTTCGGCTTTACAGTTGGTGCTGCTTATAAAGGCTTTGATTTCCATGCCGATTTTTCAGGTGGTGCAGGTTATACCTGGTTCCAGAATTATGAAACCCGCTGGGCGTTCCAGAACAATGGTAACCTGAACTCGATATTTGAAGACAGGTGGCACCGCCAGGATATGTTTGATTTAAACAGTCCGTGGGTACCGGGTAAATATCCGGCAAACAGGGTGAACCCAGGTTTTGGTCATAGCGATTACGAGCTAAACGGCCAGCGTAACTCAACTTTTTGGTTGCATAGTGTAAGGTATTTAAGGGCCAGGACTTTAGAACTGGGCTATTCATTGCCGACTGATATGCTTAAGAAAGTGAAGATCAGGAGAGCGAGATTTTATGTTAACGCGTACAACATGTTTTCATTTGATAACCTGAAACAGTATGGCGTTGACCCGGAAACTACCGATGATAATGGTTTACAGTTTCCGCAAAGTAAGGTACTCAACTTCGGCGTTAATTTAACCTTTTAATTAATTCCTAAAGTTTAAAAGCAAATGAAAAAGATTTCAATTATAACAATGCTGGCAATCTCTGTAGTAGCGGGATCGTGCAGAAAAGATAGTTCATTTTTAGATGTGCCGCCTAAACAGGTGCTGCCAACAGATCTGGCATTTTCAGACCCTGCCCTGGTACTTTCAATCCTTGGCGATCTTTATGACAGACAACGCGATTTCTCAAGTTTAGATGGTTATCCCTCAAGAGAATATCCTCAGTCACCAAATGGTGACAGGGAGCCGGGATGGCGCACATTCGCTGATTTCAGCGAGGCTTTCCCTTCAGAAAATGGCAGCAGCTTCCTTGTGCAACGTACAGGCTGGGGCTACGGCGAATGGGCAATATGGGATTATGGTTATATCCGCGACCTGAACCTTTTTATACAACGTGCAACCGCGGCCACCAAACTTACCGAAGGTGATAAAGCGCGTTTTATTGCCGAGGCCCGCTTTTTACGCGCTAACTATTATTTTGAAATGGTTAAACGTATGGGTGGCGTTCCGTTAATTACCGATCCGTTGGCTTATGATTACTCCGGTAACGTTACCCCGCTTCAAAGGCCGCGTGCTAAAGAATCAGAAGTATATGATTTTATTATCAGCGAAGCAGAGGCTATTAAATCAATACTCCCGGCAGATGTTAACCAAAAATCAAGGGCAACTAAAGCGGCAGCATTAGCCATGGAAGCAAGGGCTGCACTATATGCAGGTTCAATTGCAAAATATGGCGCCACTACGCCCCAGGTATCATTACCGGGGAACGAAGTTGGTATTCCTTCTACGCAGGCTAATGCTTATTATACCAAAGCATTGAGCGCTTCTCAGGAAATTATTAACGGTTCGGCAGGCAGCTACCAGTTATACAAAGTACTTCCTGACCTGAGCGATAACTTCGCTGCTATTTTCCTTGATAAAAGCAGTGTAAACCAGGAAGCTATATTTGTTGAGGACTTTAAAGCCAACGGCGGTAAAGTACACGGGTTTACCACTAATGATCAGCCATTCTCAATGTCCGACGAAGGTTTGGACGCAGGTCGTTTAAATCCGTCGTTGAACCTGGTTGAGGCTTTTGAAAAGCTGGATAATACCTACGCGCCAATTGCAACAAAAGATGCGGGAGGTAATCCTGTGTATTATACCAACCAGCTTGACGCTTTTGCAGGCAGGGATGCACGACTTGCAGGTACGGTATTGTTACCAAATGGCTTATTCAAAGGTAAAAGGACTGAGGTTTTTGCAGGCTACCAGCTTGGCGATGGTACAGTGATCAGCAGCGGCGACGCTACTATAACACAGGATGTACCGGGACTTGGTAAAAATATCCAGGTTGTTGGCAAAGACGGCCCTGTTAATGGATTGGAGTTTCGCACGCAAACCGGGTTTTATATCCGTAAGTATCTTGATCCAACGGTAGGCTCTGGCCGTCGCGGCCGCGGAAGCGACGTTAACTTTATCCGTTACCGTTATGCCGAAGTGCTGTTGAATGCTGCAGAGGCTGCCTTTGAACTTGGCCAAACAGGTACTGCGCTTGGTTATATTAACCAGGTAAGGTCACGTGCAGGATTAACCACTCCCCTGGCTGCACTCACCTTTGACAGGATAGTGCATGAGCGGAGGGTTGAGCTTGCATTTGAGGGGCACACCCTATATGATATGAAACGCTGGAGACTTGCCACAAGAGTTTGGGATGGTGCCCAAATGTCGGTTGCTGATCTGGTTAGCAATATTGGTAGTGCTACCAAACACAATACCCAGCCTTTCGGTTTATGGCCTTATAAGTATTTCAATCCGGGTAATCCTAATAGCGGAAAATGGATCTTTAAAGAAGTAAAACCGAGTGCTGTAACGGGTGCCAACAGGTTCCAGATAGGTAATTATTATTCACAAATAGGTGATGATATATTATCAGCAAATCCTAAAATTGTAAAGCAACCAAATCAATAGGTATTAATAATTAACCATCATGAAAATAAAATTTCATCATATCATACTTGGGCTCTTACTTGCTACCATGGGTTGCAAGAAGGATAACTATGATGCGCCCTCATCAAAACTTACCGGTCGTCTTACTTATAAAGGGGCGGCAATTAACGTTGAATATAATCAGGTCCCTTTCGAGCTTTATCAGCCGGGCTTTGGTAAAACAGGTGCAATTAAGGGCACCTTCCAACAGGATGGCAGTTACTCAACGCTTTTGTTTAACGGTAATTACAAATTTACCATTCCGCCAAATCAAGGCCCATTTATGTGGAAAGAACTTGCCTCGGGTAAAAGGGATACATTGGCTGTAACTGTCAGCGGTAGCCAAACTCTTGATATTGAGGTAACTCCATATTACCTTATTAATAATACCAAAATAACGGGTGCCAGTAAAGTTGTTACCGCCGTATTTGATTTACAAAAGGTTATAACCGATGCCAATGCCAAAAATATAGAAGCTGTTGTGTTGTATATTAACAAAACTCAGTTTGTATCAGCAGGTGATAATCAAATTGCATCTACTAATATTGCTGGTTCGGCAATTACAAACATGAATAACGTCAGCATAAGCGTAAATGTGCCAACTATAACACCTACGCAAAATTATGTGTTCGCTCGTGTAGGACTTAAAGTTGCAGATGTTGAAGATATGATTTTCTCGCCTGTAGTGAAGGTTAACTACTAAAATTATAATAAGGCCCCGCTTCATGGCGGGGCCATTTTTTTCTCCCTGCATAATTAATTACATAATATCCTTACACTTCAAAACTGATGAAGAAACTATCGCTTTGCCTGTCTCTTTTTATTACTACTTATCTATCTGCCAATGCACAGCAAGGCGAATGGCATTTGATAAAAGACAGGATCACTACCCCATGGGCCGAAAAGGTTGACCCTAAGGCACCGCTTCCCGAATATCCACGCCCGCAAATGGTACGTGGCAACTGGCAAAATCTTAATGGTTTATGGAACTATGCCATAGTGCCTAAAGCAACTACAGGGCCTGCCAAATATGAAGGAAAGATCCTGGTGCCTTTCGCGGTTGAATCTGCCCTGTCGGGAGTGGGTAAAACGGTGGGTAAGGATAGCATGTTGTGGTATAAAACAACCATCAGCTTAAATAAAACATTAAAAGGTAAAGATGTACTGCTGCATTTTGGTGCGGTTGACTGGCGTACCGAAGTATTTGTAAACGGTAAAAGTGCCGGCATCCATGAAGGCGGCTTTGATCCTTTTACATTTAACATTACCCCTTATTTAAAAGGCGGTTCAAAACAGGAAATTACCGTAAGCGTGTGGGACCCGACAGATGATGGTCCGCAGCCGCGTGGTAAACAGGTAAAAAAGCCCGAAGGAATCTGGTATACTCCTGTTACCGGCATCTGGCAAACTGTTTGGTTGGAAGGTGTAGCTAAAACACACATTGAAGCCACCAAACAAACCCCTAACATTGACGCTCACACACTATCGGTTTCGGCCGAAGTTACCAATAGCCAACCGGGCGATAAGCTGAAGATCAGCGCCTGGAACGGCAAAACCCTCGTATCCGAAAAAACAATTGATGCCGGCGAAACTGCTGTGCTGGATATCAAAGATCAGCATCTATGGTCAACTACCGATCCTTTTTTGTATGACCTGAAAGTTGCCGTTATCCGCAATAACAAAGCTGTTGATGAGGTAGGCAGCTACTTTGCCATGCGCAAAATTTCGCTTGGAGCTGATGCCAACGGCATTCAGCGCATGTTGCTGAACAACAAATTTGTGTTTCAATACGGCCCGCTTGATCAGGGCTGGTGGCCTGATGGCTTATACACCCCGCCAACATATGAGGCTATGAGCTTTGATATTGATAAGTTGAAGGAAATGGGCTTTAACATGATCCGCAAGCACATTAAGGTGGAGCCGGCACGTTATTATGCTTATTGCGATAAAACAGGTATGCTGCTTTGGCAGGATATGCCGAGCGGCGATTTAGGCAACCATTGGGAAAATCGTCCCGGCGTGCTTGACCGCGCAACTGACCAGCAACGTACTCCCGAATCTGAAAGCTACTATCGCAAAGAGTGGAACGCTATCATTAACTCATTATATAACTATCCATGCATCGTAGTCTGGACTCCGTTTAACGAGGCCTGGGGACAGTTTAAAACTGTGGAGATCACCGAATGGACGATGAAAAAAGACCCGTCACGTTTGGTGAACAGTGCCAGCGGTGGCAACTTCTACGATACCGGTAACATTGTCGATTTGCATAACTATCCGCACCCTGCTATGCCACGTCCTGAGATCTTCGGTAAAACTAAAGCGGTTGTTTTAGGCGAGTTTGGTGGTTTGGGCTGGCCGGTTGACGGACATACCTGGCAGGCCAATAAAAACTGGGGCTACCAAAACTTCAAAAACGGCGACGACCTGTTTAAAAGATATTCAACCTTTACCGATAGGCTGGAAGAATTGATTAAAGTTGGCCTTTCGGCAGCAGTATATACACAAACAACAGATGTGGAGGGCGAAGTAAACGGCTTCATGACCTATGATCGCAAGGTGATTAAAATGCCTGTTGAATTGTTACAAAAAGCCAACAGCAAACTGTACGATCCGGCCCTGGTGAAATAATATCTTTACGTATGACTATAAAAAATAGTATAAAACTGATGCGCAGGGAGGTTTGTCTTTCTGTGGCGATGATCTGTGCGGGCTTTGCAACTGTGAATGCCCAGAGCGTGAAAGCAACCACGGTAACAACGGTTGATAACAAAGGCGCGAATGCTTTTTATGTAAATAACCGAGCCCCCTTGCAGAGGCAATATTTTACCAAATTGCCTACCGGTAGCATTGAAGCCGGCGGCTGGCTTAAAAAGATGATGGAACTGCAGCGCGACGGTTTAACCGGTAACCTTGGCGAAATCAGTGCGTGGCTTTCAAAAACCAACAATGCGTGGCTTAATAAAGAGGGCAAAGGCGAATATGGTTGGGAAGAGTTGCCTTACTGGCTAAAGGGTTATGCTGATATAGCCTACACGCTGAAAGATAAAAAGATGATTGCCGAAACGAAATTCTGGATAGATGCCGTACTGAACAATCAGCGTGACAACGGTGATTTTGGTCCGGCGGTTGAGCATAACGGTAATCGCGACCTTTGGACTAACATGCCTATGCTTTGGTGCCTGCAATCCTATTACGAATACACCAAAGATTCCCGCGTTATCCCTTTCATGACTAAATACTTTAAGTATGAGTTAGCTACGCCTGATAATAAATTTTTGGAAGATTACTGGGAAAACAGCCGTGGCGGGGATAATATGCTGAGTGTTTACTGGCTATATAACCGCACCGGCGATAAGTTTTTGCTTGACTTAGCTACCAAACTTGACAAAAATACAGCCGACTGGCGCCAGGCTAATAACCTGCCCAACTGGCACAATGTTAACGTAGCGCAGTGTTTCCGTGAGCCGGCAACTTATTACCTGCAAAGTCATGATAAAAAAGATCTGGATGCTACATACAATGATTTTAAACTGATTCGTGACATCTATGGCCAGGTTCCAGGCGGTATGTTCGGTGCTGATGAAAACGCCCGTAAGGGTTATGATGATCCGCGCCAGGCAGTAGAAACCTGTGGTTTGGTAGAGCAAATGACATCCGACCAGATGTTATTGGGCAATACCGGCGACCGTTTCTGGGCAGAGAATTGCGAGGACGTAGCTTTCAATACCTTCCCGGCTGCCTTTATGCCCGATTATCGTGCTTTACGTTATCTAACTGCACCTAACATGGTGGTGAGTGATGGTAAAAACCACCATCCGGGTATTGCCAATGAAGGGCCGTTTTTGATGATGAACCCTTTCGGCAGCCGTTGCTGCCAGCATAACCACGCTGCTGGTTGGGTATATTATGCCGAAAACAGCTGGATGGCTACCCCTGATAACGGCATAGCTGCCCTGCTTTACACCGAAGGTAAGGTGAACGCGAAGGTCGGTAACGGAACTACGGTAAGCATCGCCGAAACAAGTCACTATCCATTCCAGGATCAGATCAACTTTATGGTTAATACGCCAAAAGCAGTCGATTTCCCGCTTTACCTGCGGATCCCGGAATGGTGCAAAGGCGCATCGGTAAAAGTTAATGGCGTCGCTGTAGATGTAAATACCTCAACAGGCGATTATATCCGCTTAGCTAAAAACTGGAAAAATGGCGATAAAGTAACGCTTCAGTTGCCAATGCAGCTTAAGGTGAAAGAATGGGCTAAAAACAAAAATAGCGTAAGTGTTAGCTATGGCCCGCTTACCTATTCTTTGAAAATAGAAGAGCAATATACCAAAGGAGATAACCTGAAAGATGCTCAGGGCGATTCGCACTGGCAACCCGGTGCTGACCCTCAAAAATGGCCTTCGTATAACATCTATGCAGCATCCCCATGGAATTATGGTTTACTGATAGATGAGCAACATCCTGAAAAATCGATAGAGGTTGTTCACCGCGCGTGGCCAAAGGACAATAATCCGTTCACCAATACCACTGCGCCGATAGAGTTGAAAGCAAAAGGTAAACAGCTGCCCGGTTGGAAGATAGATGAAACAGGTTTATGCGGTGTATTGCCACAAAGTCCGGTTAAAACTGAGGAACCTGCTAAAGAACTAACATTGGTACCTATGGGCGGGGCAAGGTTAAGGATCTCGGCTTTCCCGGTTGCTGAATAATGAAAAATGCAGATGGGGGCTTACAGTTACACAACCAAACGCACATCCATCCATGCCGCTGAATTGGAGTTTAACGGTGAAACACTGGTTTGCGACAGGGATAAGCCATTTAGTTTCTGGCTGGCCGACGTCAAATAAAATATCGACAGAAATAAAAAGAATATAATTGGTTATGCGGCAGATATTCATTTGGTTAATGGGTGTGTTTGCCCCGGTGATGGTTCTGGGGCAACACAATGCCGTTAACAATAAAACTATTGCCTGGGATCAAGCCACCTTAAAACAGGTAGGGAGCAAAAACGGCAATTACGCCCGCATGATCCAGTTAAGTAATGGTAACCTGTTTTGTGTTTATGAAAGTGCCGGAGGTATTGAATGCATTACAAGTACTGATTTAGGTAAAAGCTGGAAGCCTCCTGTAATAATTGCCCGGCCAGTGCCGGGCGTAAACATGGCAGTGCCCGAGATACTGGAGTTGAAAGACCATTCATTACTGGCATCATACAACCCACGCCCGCATAAAGTAAACAGTGCTTGGGATACAACCAAACACTTTGCCATCTGTACAAAAAAGAGCTACGATAAAGGCAAAACCTGGACGGATGAACGCCTGATTTATCAGGCGCGTTATAATTTTGATGATGGCTGCTGGGAGCCATCGCAGATTCAATTGCCATCGGGCGAGATCCAGTTGTTCTTTTCAAACGAGGGTGTGTACACCAAATCAAACGAGCAAAATATTTCCATATTCCGGTCGAAGGATAACGGCTTAAGCTGGACAAAACAGCCTCAAATTGTATCTTTCAGGCCGGGCCATAGAGATGGTATGCCGGTGCCAGTCATCCTGAAAAGAAAAAATGAGATTGCTTTTTCGATAGAGGATAATGCCGGTGCAACTTTTAAACCGTCTATCATCCGCAACAGCATCGGCCAAAATTGGAAAAAAACGGTTGGCCCCAATGATGCCGAACGCACATACGCGCTCACACCCAAATTGCAGGATACAGTTTACGCCGGAGCGCCTTATTTAAGGCAACTGCTCAGCGGTGAAACAGTGCTATCCTATCAAAGTACGCAAAACCGAAATCATAATTGGGAACAGGCGTGTATGCAGGTAGCTTTAGGGAATAGCGACGCTGAAAATTTTATGAGTGTACCAGCACCGTTCAATATTCCGGTTGATAAACACGGGCTTTGGAACTCGTTGTGTGTGCTTAATGATGATACCATTATTGCACTTACATCAACCAATGCCTTTGGGAATGGAACGGAGATATGGATGGTGAAGGGAAAAGTGGTAACAGAGAAATAAAGAATAAAAGCAAGGGCTGTGCGATTCCCCTCTTGAGAGGGGCGGAGGGGTGTGTTTATCCATGAGTCAATAAACGGCGCAGAAACAAACCCCTGTCATCACACCATCCTACGCTCCCCTCTCAAGAGGGGAATTAAAAAAGGAAAGAATTAAACTATTAAACTTTTATAAATGCAAACAAAATTAAAAGTATTGGCGCTTGCTTTGGCAATGCCATTGGGGATGAGGGTAATGGCGCAGCAAAAAGCGCCGGCGCAGGTATGGTCGCAGGAGAAGGCAAAAACCTGGTATGCGCAGCAGCAATGGCTGGTGGGTGCCGATTTTATTCCAAGTACAGCCATTAACCAGTTAGAAATGTGGCAGGCCGATACCTTCGATCCAAAAACAATAGATAGAGAATTAGGCTATGCGCAGGGTATTGGTATGAATGTAATGCGGGTATTCCTGCACCATTTAGCTTGGGAGCAGGATCATGAAGGTTTCAAAAAACGCATGGACGAATACCTTGCCATTTCAAGTAAACACGGCGTAAAAACCATGTTTGTGTTTTTTGATGACTGCTGGAATAAAGTACCTAAAACGGGTAAACAACCGGAGCCAAAACCGGGAATCCATAATTCGGGCTGGATGCAGGACCCCGGACAGCCGGCATCTGATAACGCAGCAAATTCGCCGGTGCTTGAGAAATATGTGAAGGACGTATTGAAACGTTTCGCCAATGATAAACGCGTATTGCTTTGGGACCTGTACAACGAACCGGGCAACTCGGATAAAGGGAACAAAACCTTGCCACTGCTAAAAAGCGTGTTCAAATGGGCAAGACAGGTTAATCCAAGTCAACCAATTAGTGCCGGCGTTTGGCGCTGGGACCTGGAAGACCTGAACAAATTCCAGATAGCTAACTCGGATATTATTACTTATCATGACTATACCCCGGAAGCTGAACACCTCAAAACGGTACAGTTCCTGAAAATGAACGGTCGCCCGTTAATTTGTACCGAGTACATGGCACGTCCGCGTAACAGTCTGTTCGGCACGGTATTGCCAATGCTTAAAAAAGAAAACGTAGGTGCCATAAACTGGGGCTTTGTAAGCGGTAAAACCAATACCATTTACGCCTGGGATACCCCAATGCCTGATGGCAAAGAACCTAAATTGTGGTTCCATGATATTTTCCGCAAGGATGGTACTGCCTACATCCCTGAAGAAACAAACCTGATCAAGAAATTGACCGGAAGATAGTCTGTTTGATGTCGGCAAAGCGTTAAGATTCAATAAAAAATGCGTCATTGCGAGGTACGAAGCAATCCCCGATAGGCAGATCCGCCCTGTACAGTTTGGGATTGCTTCGTGCCTCGCAATGACGCTTCTTTGATTACCTGCTGGATAAAATTATCTGTGGCCGCCTTCAATGTATTAAACCAATTATACCTATGAAGAAGTTTTACCGTCCCATCAGGGTCTCTCGCAGAGGACCCTGATGTTTGCGCGCACGAGATAAAAGACTTACGTTTTTAAAACTTCGTAAGTCTTGTTCCGAATTATAAACCAATTACACCTATGAAGAAATTTTTTAGTTACCTGATGCTGGGCCTGTTCGGCACTATAACCGCCTGTCGCAGCCATGCACAGCAAGTTGAGCCAACTAAACAGCCAGCGCCTTATAATGGTCTTATTCATGTTGTGCTTGACAGGGATTTCCCCGATCCTACGGTGATCAGTTATAATGGTAAGTATTACGCTTATGCAACCCAATCGTCGGGCGCAGATGGGAAAATGATCAATATCCAGGTGGCCTGGTCAACTGATCATGAGCACTGGACCTACGCCGGCGATGCTCTGCTGCAAAAACCTTCATGGGCTACTAATACCCAAAACTTTTGGGCGCCGGATGTTTTCTTCGACGCCAAACTCAACAAATTCGTCATGTTCTTTTCTGCCGATCCAAATGAGTTAACCGGCAAATGGATGGGAATAGCTTATGCTGACAACCCGCTTGGCCCTTTTACAGACAGAGGTACACCATTTATGAAAGGCCCGAGTTTTCACTGTATTGATCCAAAAGCTTTTGTTGACCCTAAAACCGGGAAGCATTTTCTTTACTGGGGATCGGACTTTCAGCCATTGCGGGTACAGGAAATGAAAGATGACTGGTCGGACTTTAAAGAAGGTTCACAGCCAACAGTTGTAGTTGAACCGGGCAAGGATAAAAGTTACAGTAATTTGGTTGAAGGATCATGGCTTGATTATGATAACGGAACCTATTACCTGTATTATTCGGGCGATAATTGTTGTGGTGCCGGTGCCAATTATGCGGTAATGATAGCGAAGGCCGATAATCCGGTTGGCCCGTTTTTAAGGTTGGGTGAAAGTGATAAAACCCTCAATAGCGCTATATTGGTTAAAGATGCTGTTTACACGGCTCCTGGTCATAATTCTATTTTTACCGACGAAAAGGGAAACAAGTTTATAGCTTATCACGCTATCGAAATAGTCCGCAAGGAAAAAGGGAGGGTAATGTGTATCAGCCCTATCAAATATCAAAATGGCTGGCCGGTAGTAACTAAATAGTAATAATATGGTTTATCAATTAAAACATCTGGCACTTTACGGATTGCTATTGCTGACTTTTTTAAATGCCGGGGCGCAGGTATCAGGCTATAAAAACTTTAAACCGGCGGCCGGCGTAAGTGTAATGGCAAATACCGCAAACGTAACGGTAACCTGGCCGGCAGGGATTAACAGCAAGGCTAAACTTGTTTTAAATTTAAAAAATGGCCAACCGCTATTTACCAGCGTGCAGTTAAGTAAAGGAGGTATTTACAAACCGGTAATTGAAAATGTTGATCCGCAGTTTATCCTCACAGAAGGCAAGCGCGACCTTATCTCTCAAAACGGCTGGAACATCTTTTTTGATAAAGTACCGTTGAAGCCGCACCATTCCTATAAGGTGGATTTTCATAAAAAGTCAGTCAATGTAAGCGGTAAAGGCACCCGAACTGTAATTACCATACCCGGATTAGAAGCTCCCAATTTTAAAGGCGACCTGGAAATCACCCTGTACAACGGACAGCCCCTGTTTAATGTAGCTGCGGTTGTATCAACACCAATTGACTCAACTGCCATTTTGTATGATGCAGGTTTGATAGCTACAACAAAACCGCTTAAGACTGTAAGTTACAGCGATGTGTATGAACACCTGCAAACAGATCAGATTGAACGGCCTGATACAGCTAAAAACCTCGCTGTAAAATACCGCACCATCATAGGCGCAAATGATAATGCCGCGATAGCCATATTCCCTGCACCGCACCAGTATTTTTATCCTTTGGATGAAGTTTTCAATCTCAAGTTTGTATGGTACGGTAACAATTACCGCAGTTTGCTTCCGGGTTTTGGGCTTGGTATCAGGCAGGAATTACAGGGCGATAAACGTTTCGTGCCCTGGTTTAACGCCCCTCCGGGAACCAAACAACGGCTTAACTTTTTTTGCCTGCTGGGCAATGATGGTGCAGACGCTTTGCTGAATAACGTAAAGCAATTCACCCATGATGACAGTTACAAGCCGCTTCTCGGTTACAAAACCATGGCCAGCCACTTCCATAACGAGTTTATCATGAGTTTGGTGTTGGCAGGTAAGCATGTACCTGATAGCCCATCATTTGTAAAAGTATTAAAGCGTCAAGGCATCAACATAGTTCATTTGGCTGAGTTTCATTACACAGCGCACCCTAAAGGACCGGACGAGCAGCGCCTTAAAGAATTAAAAGCGCTGTTTGATCAGTGTAACCGCTTGTCTGATTCTAATTTTTTACTGCTGCCCGGCGAAGAGCCTAATGAATTTTTTGGCGGGCACTGGCTGGCATTTTTCCCTAAGCCGGTTTACTGGATCATGTCGCGCAAGGCGGGTACGCCTTTTGAAAGTACCGATGCCGAACATGGCAAAGTTTACCACATTGGTGACAAAGCCGATATGCTGAACCTGCTTAAAGCCGAAAATGGTTTGGCCTGGACAGCGCATGCCCGTACAAAGGGATCAACCGGTTTCCCGGATGCTTATAAAAAAGAAGATTTTTACCTGTCCGACAGATTTTTAGGAGCTGCCTGGAAAGCTTTACCTGCTGATCTTTCAGAGCCTCGTTTAGGCAAACGGGTATTTGATCTGATGGATGATATGAATAACTGGGGCCTGAAAAAGAAAGTACTTTCCGAAGCAGACTTGTTCAGCATCGAGCCTGAAAATGAAATGTACGCCCATCTCAACGTAAACTACCTAAAGCTCGCCAAACAGCCGCAATATAAAAATGGCTGGCAACCTGTACTCGATGTACTGGAGCAGGGAAAATTCTTTTCCACTACCGGCGAAGTTTTGATAGAAGATTTTACCGTAAACGGCCATTCTTCAGGCGAAACCATCGCCCTCCCTGTCAATGGTAAATGTACCGTCAATTTTAAAACCAATTGGACATTCCCGCTCAATTTTGCCGAAATCATTTCGGGAGATGGGAAGCGGGTTTATCGTGAGCGGATCGATCTTACATCAACCCAGGCCTTCAGCACAAAAACATTTAGTAAAGTGTTAAACATGAAAGGCCGCAAATGGGTACGGCTTGAAGTATGGGATGCTGCGGTTGATGGCGCTTATACACAAACGGTTTGGTTGAAGTAAAAACAAACCTACGCCGCCGCTCGGCTCCAGTCGAGTGGCAACTATAAAAACGGCCTCTGGCCGGCCTCCGCCGCCGTTGTTGGTGTTGTCACCAACAACTCTGCGTTATGCAATTATTGCGTTACATTAGCAAATAAGCATTTCGTGATTATAAGAGCAATAACGCATGAAAAGTTGTTGGTGACAACACCAACAACGGCATAAGTAAAAACCTAAAACCTACGCCGCCACTCGGCTGGAGCCGAGCGGCGGCGGCGTGACTCGGAGAGAATGATTCAGGTAATATTCAGGCCTGAACCGTTCTTCTTAAATATTTCGGTGTGTATTTTACAGGGATTTTAACCAGTGCCCGCTCTGTGAAAAAGCTTTTCAGGGCTGCCACTTTCCCGGTGCGGATAAGATAGCTGATGAATAAGGCAATTAACATAAATTTTTACTTAACAATAGTTGCAAAACGTTGATAAAAAGCAGTAGGGCTGTCGGCATGCTTCGGCTCGTATTTACCGGCAATAATGGGGATATATATTACCCTGCGGCGGCTTTCCTCACCAACTACGGTTGACTGGGCCACGCGATGCCATAAACGGCCATCATGTATGGTCAGGTCGCCGGCAGTGGGGATAATAGCTACCTCATTTTCGTCGGTATCATGATCAAGGAAATATTTTTTACGGAAAAGCATCTGGTAAAGGTTTTGTTTATGTGTGCCGGGCAGGATGCGTAAACCGCCGTTCTCCGGTTTTAAAGTGCTTAGGTGAATCCCAACATTCAGCATCGGGTTTAACCTTTGGCCATGAAAAATATCGCGCAGGCCATCGGTATGCCATCCCATTTTGGTAAAACTACTTTCGGGGCCGTTTACATAGTGGTTAAAAACCATGCCGTCCTTTTCTTCAGTTCCTAAACGCGAGCCTTCGCCTATGAGGTTAAGCAGTACCTCGAAACGCGGATCTTTGGTGAACTCATTTAACAGGTTATGATGCTGATTAATAAAAGCAAAACGCTGCACAATAGGCGACCCGTCAAGATCTTTGCCGTATTTAATAGGTACGCCATTCACCTTCTCAGTTTTGTTGCTGATCCAGGTATTTTCAACCTGTTTTGATGCATTGATGATGTCGGTAACTGTTTCGGGCTTAATGAAGTTTTTAAAATGAATAAAGCCGTGCTGATTGAAAAAAGCTTGTTGTTCGGGCGTAATTGCTGAGCCTAATGTGAATTTTTGATATGACGCTGCCATGTGGTGGAAAAGATATTAAAGTACCTGGAAAATGAGATTGTAAACGCTGGGTGCCGCCGGGGCAGTTTTTAGGAAAGGAGGTGGTCCTTTTTAAGGGAAATTAACAACAACAGCTGCACATGACCCTTGTTATCAAGGGCATTCGCATAGGGCATGCAAATAATATGTTGTGCTTATTGTTCAATGTATATTAAATCTATCTTTTTAGTAGACTAATGCAAATGTAAACAAATTGTTAATCATACCAAATATTTATAAAAATATTTTTTTAATGCTTGTAAAGTCCGGCGGTTACGCGTTCAATCAGGGTTTTAGGGCTATATGTTGCAGCTGCGGCCGAAAGCTTATTTAAAAATCCGGGGACTATTTCGGCCTTTTTATTGAACATTCCTTTTATGCCGATAGCCGCAACCTCATCTGCTGTCATGTTAAATTTGGCTGCCAGTTCGGCCAGGGCATCCATCCCCGCGCTGTGGGCAAAGCCCGTGTCTGTAGGGCCGGGGCAAAGGCAGCTTACTGATACCGGCGTTTCCTTAAGCTCATATCTTAAAGCCCGGCTAAATGATAAAACAAACGCTTTGGTGGCTGCATATACAGCCAGTGTCGGTACAGCTTGGTAAGCCGCGGTGCTGGATACATTGAGGATAAAAGCCCGCTGCTGCAATTTTAAAAGCGGGATAAAGTGATAAGAGAGCTCGGTAAGGGCATTCATATTAACGTGCATCATACCTGTTTGTGCGCTCAGATCCAGCTCGTCGAAATTTCCCCACGCCCCATGCCCCGCATTATTTATTAATATCGATACGGGTACATTTAAGTTTTTAGCCCAGTCAAAGACCCGAAGGGCCACACCTGCACCCGAAAGATCAATCGCGAGATAATCAGTTTTAACATGAAAGTTGGCTTTTATTTGGGCAGATAAGGCAATGAGGTCACTTTCCGACCGGGAAACCAGCAGCAGGTTATATCCTTTTTGAGCCAGCAATATAACCATTGACCGCCCAATGCCTTTACCTGCTCCCGTAACTAAAGCGTACTGATCCATCATTTTATGAGTATATCTGCAATGCAAGTTTAAATAAAAATAATCTACTAAACTTGTAGACTATTTAAAATGTTATTACGTTTGTATTGATATGAAAACTATACCGCCTCGTTTTCGTTTTCTAAGCTATAACCAGCAAGGTTATTGTTGTTGCCGGTAAATCGTAACCGCTCCCCTATTCGTTATTATATCTGTAACACAACAATTATCACAAGCTTAAAATTGATCATGACCGCTTATCGTACAAAATATTTATTCAGCGCCTTTGTAATCATTGGTTCTATATTATCTGTACTTCCTGCATCGGCCCAGCTCTCGGCTTCGGTAAGGTATAAGCTCAACCTGCGGCCCGATACATCTGCCCATAGTATAATTGATGATAGTTATTCGTCCAAGCTGCTTGCGGGGATATCAAACAAACCAGTTATTGATAAAGCCGACGCCGCTTTTGAGACGGATCTTGAAAGTGAACTGGATACCCATGCCGGCCGTAAAAAGGTGTTGAACTATTTAAAAGAGCTATCGGTCAACAATACCGGCGAAAGTAATTATAACCAGGCGAAAGTTAAATCATATTATAAGCTTGCCAATGTATTTGCCAGGCTGCATTTGTACCCTTTGGCCATGAAATGCTTTTTTAAAGCGATGGTATCTAAAAAGGACGGAAATAATCTTGTACCCGCTGCTCCGGATTCTCTTATTTCTGATACAACCGGCCGGCAGTTACATTTAAACAGCGGCCTGCTGGCCATTAACGCGAGTGACGATTCGGTATTTGTAAACACCCCGGTTCAGCTAAAAGATAAAAAAGAAAAGAAGAGCAAATCGATCACTTATAACCGCATCCTGAATACCTTTAACGATGGTAAAAAAGCGGCTGCTTACGCACTGTTATTTCATGTAAAACAGCCAAAACCGGGTAAACCGACTGTATTTGTACGGGCTAACACCGGTCATACTTTTATCACGCTCATCAAGTACAACACCGATTCAAGCTCGGTTTCTGTTTCCTTCGGATTTTATCCTAAAAAGGACAACATATTTTCAGCCACTCCATGGGAGCCGGAAACCTCGGGAACTTTCAAAAATGATGAGGCGCACAAATGGGATGAAGTAATGGGCAAGTTTATAACCGAACGCCGGTTTAAAAGGATCCTGAAACTAACCCGCTTATATGACGGATTGGAGTATCACCTGTCAAAAAATAACTGTACAGATTTTGCTTTACAAGCAGCTTCATGTGCAGGGTTCGGGGTTACCAACTCAAAAGGCTCATGGCCGCTGGGCCAGGGAAACAATCCCGGAACAACCGGGCAAAGCATAATAGCAGGCGGTATTTATGATAATGACATGGCCGATCTGTTTATTGATTTTGATGAAAACCTGAAATAAAACAGCCTTACATATCACTCCATTCTGACAGATTGGCCAAAATTGGCAGCAATGCTTGCCCTTTGGGGGTTAATGTATAATCCACCCGCGCAGGTACAGCGGGAATGATGGTTTTGCTGATTAGCCCTGAGGCTTCCAGCTCTTTCAGTTGTTTACCCAATGTTTGATCGGTTATACCTTCCATAGCCGCTTTTAGTAGGCTGAAGCGATTATTCCCTTCCGAAATATGAATAACAATAAGCGCTTTCCATCGGCCCGAAATGGCATCAAGTGCGCCGTTTATCCGGCACGACCGGTACAGGAATGCTTTGTTTATGGCGTTTGACGAGTTTTCTTTGATCATAAGTATATAAAAGCTGAAAGCAGAATGCACAAAGCTGAAAGCCAATAGCCTGATTGTTAAAATTAAATAATAGAACCCATATAAGTACTCCCTTTTTTATGAGTTGCTCCCAATTAAAGGAGTAAGGGTTATTTACGTGCCAGGTATTTAGTTTTGGGGGCACAAGCAAATTTAAAGCGCTGCATTTATGAAAGCAATACAATTGAATGGTTTTGGCGATGTATCTAACTTCAGTTTAACTCATCTGGATACCCCCGTAATTAAAAATGACGAAGTGCTGATCCAGATCAAAGCATCAGCCTTTAATCCTATTGATTACCAGATGCGCCTGGGCCTGCGCGAAAGCAGGCTGATGCGCTCGCCAATTTTAGGGCGTGAACTTTCGGGCATAGTGCAGCAGGTTGGGCCTGATGTTATTGGTTTTAAGCCGGGCGATGAGGTGATTGCCCTGGCCGGTAGCCGCGGATCAAACGGAAGCTATGCCGAATTAATGGCGTTAAATTACCAGATGATTGGCCGAAAACCCCGGCATATCAGTTTCGAGGAAGCTGCCGCTATCCCTTCGTCGGGTTTAACGGCCTGGCATAGTTTTACCAGGATGAAGGCCGAAGTTTCTGACAGCATTTTTATTAATGGTGCGGCTGGTGGCGTGGGCAGGTTTTTGATAAAACTGTTAAAAGCGAATGGGGTTTCAAACATCGTAGCTACGGCAGGTAGCGAACAAAGCATAGTCGCGCTGCAAAGTCTTGGCCTTGGTGACGGGCAAATCATTAATTATAATCAGCCGGGTTTAAAAGATCTGCTTATAACAGCTAACCACGGTAAACGGTTTGATTATGCTGTTGACCTTGTTGGAGGCACCATAACCGAAACCGCTGCCGATGTATTAAAAATGAACGGGAACTATGTTGATGTTACTTTTTTAGGTACCTCTGTCGCCCGCGAAATTTTATTTGATAAAGGGGCCAATATCCTTAATATTGCGGCCTACGCATTTGCAATTGAAAATAACCTTTCATGGTACGGAGATACGCTCAATCATTTAGCTCAATTAATTGAAACCCATAAAATAGATGCCCCTACTGTAAATGTAATCGGTAACCTTAGTGTTGAAACTGTGCAGGAGGCCCACCGCCTGATGGAGGCTAATCGTGTTTACGGTAAAAAATTGGTTATGACTGTAGCTGTTGATGAAGAAGTGTGATGGATGCCTGCGTTACGAAGATTGTTTTAATTATTTAAAATTATCAATCATTGCCGTTGACTTTAGTCAAACGGAATAATGATTAAAAAACAAGAGGGCTTTAGCCTCAATACCACTTGAAAAATTGGGCTGAAGCCCCTTAGTTCCTACTTTCTTTTACCGTTGACTAAAGTTACGGCTATGAATAAATTTTGTATTTAAATCGCTTTTAAGGTGCTTCCATCTGCGCCTACCTCAAGTACGTGTTGTACACCGCATTTAAGGGCGAAGTTGTTTTTCTGATGCCCCACCGGGAAATCAAAGCAAACAGGATACCTATAATCCTTTACTTTTTCGGTAACGATATCATAAATGGTATGGCCAAATTCTTCGCCTTCAATATCCGGTGTTAGCTGAAAACCGCCTATAATTAACCCGGCCAGGCGCGAAAGTTTACCGCTTTGTTTCAGGTTCCAGAACATGCGGTCGATATTGTAAGGGCGTTCATGGGTATCTTCAACAAATAAGATCTTTCCATCCGTGTCAAGGTCAGACGGCGTGCCCGAAAGCGTCGCGATCAGGCTCAGGTTACCGCCAACCAACGCGGCTTCGGTTTTACCGGGGCGGTTTTGGGAGCAAGCAGGTGACGAATAATTAAGATTTTCGCCGGTAAGCGCCTGCCTTATGGATTGAATAGTGGCTATCTGCATAGCATCGGCCTTTGCCCAGTCATCAGGAAAACTGTTGCACATTTTTGAATGCAGTGTTGCAATACCAAAATTCCGGTTGATATGGCAATGCAGGGCGGTAATGTCGCTGAAGCCGATAATCCATTTAGGATTTTTCTTAAACTGTTTGAAATTGAGTCGGTCAATGATCCTCACCAATCCGTAACCCCCTCTTGCACACATAATGGCTTTAATCTCGGGGTTATCCAGCATCTGCTGCAGGTCTGCCACGCGTTCTTCATCCGTTCCCCCGTATATAAAATCCTTTTTGCCGGTGTTATCGCCAATCTGTACCTTAAAGCCCCAGTTTTGTATAAGTTGTACAGCCGGTATAAGGTCAGCCAGGCTCATATATCCCGATGGACTAATAATGCCTATGGTATCTCCAGGTTGCAAATAAGGAGCGATTTTGTGACGGGTTTTAGTATAGGGATTTGGTGGAGTAACCGACCACGCCCCTGAGGTTGATAACGCGGCACCGGCAGTGACTATGGATGATATGAAGCGTTTTCGGTTCATTTTATACCTGCTGCATTTTGGTACAACAGGGTTTATAAAAGTATGAAAAACGGGATAATAAGTGATGAATACCCGGCAGGTAAAATTCATTATCCTATAATCTTTACATAACCCCTCGCCTGCTTTTACCTAAAGATCAGTAAGTTTGAATTTGATGAAGATAAAGCATATCCCATTTACCGGAATTAAATCATTTACAGGGTTTGCCCTGATCCTATTGTCGCTCGTTTTCCAGGCTTGTCACACCTCCGGCGATAAAAATGAAACTGATACCACAACTTCAAGGCCTGTAGTTAATGCATCAGCAGCCGGATTTAAAGTTAAAGCGGCCATTTCCTGTACCAAAAACGGGATGATCAGGGAAGACAGTATTTTATACATGCACCAGGGTGGCGAATCATTTAAACCCACAATAGTTAACGTGAACAGTACCCCGGCCGATAAAGCAGATCATGATATGGCCTGGATTCCCGGCGGCACTTTCAGCATGGGTGGGGTTAATCCAAGGGGTATAACCGACGGCGGTATGGAAGCAATGGACGATGCCCGGCCTGTTCACCGGGTATCTGTCGATGGTTTTTACATGGATAAAACCGAGGTAACCAATAACCAGTTTGCCAAATTTGTAAAAGCTACCGGCTATATAACCGTTGCCGAACAAAAACCCACCGAGGCGGAATTTCCGGGTGTGCCGGCCGAAAAACTGGTTGCCGGATCGGTGGTTTTTACGCCTCCGCGTCAGAAAGTACAGTTAGATGATATTTCGCAATGGTGGACATACCAAAATGGGGCCGACTGGAAACACCCGCTTGGGCCGGGTTCCGACTTAAAAGGGAAGGAAAATTACCCGGTAGTACAGGTAGCCTGGGAAGATGCTGCTGCCTATGCCAAATGGGCCGGAAAACGCCTGCCCACAGAGGCCGAATGGGAGTTTGCTGCGAGAGGAGGTAAAGCCGGTGAGCTATATCCCTGGGGCAACCAGTTAAAACAGGACGGGCGCTGGATGGCCAACACATTCCAGGGATCTTTTCCTGATCATGATAACGCCGAAGATGGTGAAACCGGCTTGGGACCGGTAAAAAAATACCCGGCGAATGCTTACGGCTTGTATGATATGGCCGGCAACGCCTGGGAGTGGTGTGCCGACTGGTACCGCAATGATTATTATAATAGTTTTAATCCTAATATAGTTACGCGCAATCCTAAAGGGCCTTCTGATTCTTCAGATCCTCAGGAGCCGGGGCAAAAAAAGAAGGTTCAAAGAGGCGGCTCATTTTTGTGTACCGATCAGTACTGTACACGCTATATGGTAGGCTCAAGAGGCAAGGGCGAATATCGCTCGGCAACAAACCACGTTGGCTTTAGATGTGTAAAGGATGTTAAGCATGGTAATAATACGACACAGGACGCCCAGAAAGCACTTTAATATTCTTCGTGATATTATATATAAGAGTTTATCGGGAACAATGGGTAACAAGTTCAAAAGCTTTCTGCTTTAAGCATTCCGCCTTCCGCTTCAAAAAGGGCATAAAAAAAAGAAGCACTCCTGATGGGCAGGAATGCGTTCTAACCAATTATAAACCTAAATTATGAGAAGAGATGTAAACCCGGAGTCGAACCGGCGGCGCTGCCTGTCAGCTATTCACATGATGTTACAAATATACGTGTAATCTTTACATTTATTGTCATCTTAATATGAAAATTTTATTTTTATTGGTATTTTTTTATAGATAGCGATTGGTTTATGGATAATTGGCAATGAACTAATGAACATAGTCGTTAACTTAAAAGGTGGGGGATTGCGAGATTCCCTCTTAAGTTTAACTTAACCCATAAAATACTGGGACCATTTGAGTGGCAAAGCGCGTGGTTTTGTCCCTCTGGGGCAATGGAAAGTTGGAGGCGCTAATATGCCACAAACCTTTTGCACCTCTGGCGCAGCTTGTCAATTCTTAACTTAACGGTATCGGGTATAGCGCTTTATAATCAGGTCCTGCGGCTTTCAACAGTGTATACGAAGCTTTCGGCTTTGTAATAGCCGAGGTTATACTCCATGGGGCGCTCGCCCTGATCGTAAACAAATCTTTTTCTGAACAATACGGGGCTGCCGGTTTCAATTTCAAGCTTGCCGGCTATGAACTTATTAGCTTCCAGTGCACTTATCTCTTCTTTTGACAGGTTTGCTATCGTAGAATATTCGTCCTCAAGCATTTCATAGAGCGGGCGTTTAAAATCCTCCTCGCCGGTAAGGCCTATGCGCGGGTGAAAATAAGATATGAAATAAACAAAAGGATTGTCGCTGCTGCCCCGTAACCGCTCCATTTTCACAATTTTTTTCTCTGTACTGATATCGAAAAAGCTGGCGGTGCTTTCATCAGGAAATACCCAGCTTACATGCAGCTCATAATTTTTTACGGTAATACCTCTCGCTTTCATTTCCTGCGAAAAACTAAGCCAGTTCATTGATTTTGAACTGATCCTCGAGTTGGCAACTTTAGTACCAAAACCCTTTTTGCGGATCAACAGTTCTTCATAAACCAGTTTATTAATAGCCTGGCGCAGTGTTGTGCGGGATATAGCCAACTTTTTTGCCAGTTCTACCTCGTTAGGTAATAATTTACCCGCCTGGTAAACCGGATCTTTGATCAGTTCGCGAAGCAATTGCTCGGCCTGTATATGTAGTGGAATCGGGCTTTTATGGTCGATGGCTAATTTCATAATGGCTTTTACTAACCTTAATGAGGATATAAGTAAGGGTAAAGATAGTAAAAGGTTAATTATGTATTTACATGGTTTAAGCGAGTGTTTTTAATTTGCCAAACAGGATATTTATAGATTGTATGGAACGCTAATAATTCAATGACCTATTCCATTTCTACTAACCTAACTATGCAGCAGTTATTGGTATCGATTATTTACTTTCAGATCTTCATAACTTAAATGTTCATACAAATGGTTGCTTTATTGTTTTAATATTGCAATTGTTCTTTAGTTATCCTTCAGCCAAAGGCACAAAGTGTTGGAAAATAACCCTTTAATTACTTATAAATTCGCCTTGATTATGCCTTTATGAATTTGCTAAAAGAGTTACTCCCCATACTTCCGGCTACTTCTTAGTATGCAGTTTAGTTAATGCAAATTGCCCTATCCTATCGCCCTCATCTACACCGTTAGTTATGGATGGCATATAATGGATACCGCCATAAAACCTGCTGATAGCAGCCTCTTCGGCCGCGGCCTTAAAGGATTTAAAATTGCGCGCGGGGATAGCAAACTCCATTTCTGTAGAGTCAATGAACGAAAATTCATCGCCAAATAGTTTGCTTAACACGGCTGCTGATGCGGTAGATACAACACTATGCCCGCTGGTATACTCGGGGAAAGGCGGCGTTTGCAGCAATGGCATCCAGCTTTGATCAATATACTGGTTAATGTAAGTTTCGGGCCTGATCACCTTGCTCCGGTATTTTTCGTCCCAGCAGTTTATAAAACTATCTGCAATAACTACAGCTATACAAGCATAAGCTTCGGCGCTTTTCACGTAACCGGCCTTAGCCTTACGACAAGCCAGCGCCGTGATATTGATCCAATGCCCTCCCGGCGAGATCTTTTTTGTGGCAAACATAGTGTGCCCGTTGATATTCACCTTAAAGGGGTTATCATCCCAAAAGGTGGCGATAGTTGCCTCATCATCGGTGAGGTGCTTGCCGGTATCATATACTTCCATAGCCAGCTTGTAAAAATTACTACCGGGGATGTTGCTGAAGGTAAAGGGATGGGCCGGTTTAAATTGCTGTGCCGAATCAAGCAAAAATGGGCGGATCTCATTCCAGTGTGGCTCAATACCTTTCATGTAGGCCGGTGGGGTGGGCTTCCAGCTTGCGTCATCTGTTTGCACATCATATTTTGATAATGAGCGGGTATGTTTATAGTTATCCTTACCCGCCCATTTTATGATCCTGTCGGCAATAAGTTTACCGTACGCTATCGAGTTATCATAAACACTATCGGGCATGCCGGTATTTTTAAACTCCTGCATCAGTTTGTCATGAAAACCCTCTATCCTGCCCTCACTCATCACCAGGATTTTGCCAACGGTTAAAATAGCATGCGATGCCGATAACGTGAAGCAATATTTTTTACCGGCTATAGGCTTAGGCACCGAGTCGAGCCCCTTCAGTTGCCCCTCAAGCGATTGGTAATGATTATCGCCATTTCGCGCAGCCTCATATGCAGCCACACTAATATAGGCATAAATACGACTGGCAACCGGCGGCGAATAAATATCATGCCTTACCACATCAGTAACATCTTTGATAGACCGGTGGATAAAATCCGGGTTTTCGGCCGGTTTTTCCCAGCTTTTCTTACCGCATGATGAGCAGGTTATAATAACGATAAATGCAAAATATAGTCTCTTCATCATGATGAACAGCAACGGCTTGATCAGTTTAATTGGTCTAACCCTCAAATCAGGGGTTCAGATCAAAGCTAACAGTTAATCAATATTTAAGTATGGCCCGATAGTAATTAACTAACTTTTGATACAATTTGCAGAAACAGGAATTGTAAAATCCGTTTTCTTTACGGTGGCTTATTGCATTATAACCAATAAGTTAAAGCTTAACCAAAGCATAAACCATCAATCAATTATTAACCATATTTGCATGATAAAAAGTTTACCCAAGGCGTTTAAACTATCTACCTTATTGTTATTTTTTTTAGGTGCCGGATGTTCAAAAAAGTCATCAAGCCCAACGCTCTTTAAGCTGCTCGATGCTTCACAAACAGGTATCGATTTTAAAAATACCATTACCGAAAGTGACAGCATCAACATCCTTAACCACCCCTACCTGTACAATGGCGCCGGTGTTGGTATCGGCGATTTTAACCGTGATGGCCTGCCCGATGTTTACTTTGCCGGTAACATGGTTGCCAATAAATTATACATTAACAAAGGCTTACTTACTTTTAAAGATGTTACAGACGCGGCGGGTGTAGCCGGTAATGGCGACTGGTACGCAGGTGTATCAGTAGTTGATATCAATAACGATGGCTGGCCGGACATATACGTTTGCTCATCATTTAAAAGCGATCCCAACCATCGCAAAAACCTGCTTTTCATTAACCAGGCAACTAATAAAGATGGCGTGCCAACCTTCAAAGAATCGGCAGCAGCCTATGGACTGCAGGATACCGGCTACAGCACACAAGCCGTATTTTTTGATTACGATCATGACGGAGACCTTGACATGTACCTGCTCACCAACTTTTTAGGTAAAGAAACTCTGGTGGCCTATCGCCCAAAATTAACCGATGGCAGCGCACAGAATAACGACCGCCTTTACCGTAACAACGGAAATGGCACCTTCACCAATGTAACCAAAGAAGCAGGGATATTGATAGAGGGCTTTGGCAACTCGGTTTCTATATGCGATGTGAATAACGATGGCTGGCCGGATGTTTATGTAGGTAACGACTTTATATCGAACGATGTATTGTGGGTGAACAATAAAAACGGCACGTTCAGCAACCGCGCGGGCGAGTATTTTAAACACACGGGCTGGTCGGTAATGGGATCGGATATGGTTGATATCAATAACGATGGCAAGGCCGACCTGATATCATTAGAGATGCTGCCCGAAGAAAATGTGCGTAAAAAAACCATGCTTGTAGGCGATAATTATATCACCTATATCAACAATAACAAATTTAAATACGAGCACCAGTACATCCGCAATGTGTTGCAGCTTAATCAGGGGCAAACACCCGCTGGTCATCCGCAATACAGCGAAATAGCTTACCAGGCCGGTGTTTATCAAACCGACTGGAGCTGGACACCGCTCGTGGCCGATTTTGATAACGACGGTTATCGTGACATGATGATCACCAACGGTTATCCCCGCGACGTTACGGACCTTGACCATGCCTTATACAGTAACGACCAGGGCCGTACTGCTAAGGAAAACACTACGCTGGCCGCGGCCGATTCATTTCCGGTTGTAAAAACATCAAGCTACGCTTTCAGAAATGCGGGCGGGTATTTGTTTAAAGATCAATCGAAAGATTGGGGAATTGTGAAACCTACCTTTTCAACCGGCGGCGTTTACGCCGATCTGGACAATGACGGCGATCTTGACCTCGTGATCAATAATATTGATGACGATGCTTTTGTTTATGAAAACACAGCTAACAGCAAAACGCAGGTTGCCAAAGATCACAACTATCTAACTGTTGCACTACAGGGCGACAGCAAAAATATTGGCGGTATTGGTGCTACCGTCCGTATCTATTACAAAGGCAAGCAGCAGTTTTATGACCAGCAACCCTGCCGCGGCTATATGAGTACGGATGATGCCCGCGGGCATTTCGGTATAGGGGTCACTACATCTGTCGACTCATTGCGGGTACGCTGGCCCGATGGTAAAACACAGCTGCTTACCAATGTTAAGACCAACCAAACACTTACATTGCGGTACAAAAATGCCTCTGGTTATTTCCCGCCGGATGCTTTCGGCAAAATCATCCCGGTGTTTCAGGAGGCTAATAACCAAACAGGCATAAAATACGTGCACCAGGAAAAAGACGCTATCGATTATAATATACAGCCTACCCTGCCGCACAAGCTAAGCCAGTACGGCCCGGCTATTGCCGTTGGCGATGTGGATGGCAATGGCTATGATGACCTTTTTATAGGAGGCTCCGCCGGTAACAAAGGGGTATTTTTCGTGCAGGATGCAAACGGTCATTTCGCTATGGATAACAACCGTTTTGTGCACGAAGATTTTAAAGAAGAGGAAGACATGGGTGCATTATTGTTTGATGCCAATGGCGATGGCTTCCCTGATCTGTACATCGCAAGTGGTAGCTACGAATTTCAGAAAGGGCATACCACAGCGCAGGACAGGCTTTACATCAACGATAAAAAAGGCCATTTTACCCGCGACCTTGCGGCCGTACCTGTAGAATACGATAACGGTTCATGCGTTCGCGCCGCCGATTTTGACGGCGATGGCGATTTGGACCTTTTTGTAGGTTCAAGATCGGTTTCAGGCGCTTACCCTTCATCACCCGTTAGCCATTTGCTCAGGAACGATGGCGGTAAATTTACCGATGTTACCAGCCAGCTTTGCCCCGACCTGATACATGGCGGCATGATCACCGACGCGCTTTGGTCGGATTTTGACAAGGATGGCAAGGCGGACCTGGTGGTGGTTGGCGAATGGATGCCGGTTACCTTTTACAAAAACACCGGCCATGGCCTTAGCAAGATCAAATCAGGCATTGACGACCATGTAGGTTGGTGGAACAGCATAGTTGCAGGCGACTTCAACAATGATGGTAATATCGATTATGTAGCAGGTAACCTGGGGCAAAACTCAAACTACAAAGCATCATTTGAGCAACCCATGACCATTATGGGTAAAGACCTGGACGGTAACGGTTCCTTCGATGCCATGATATTTTGCTTTATGAAGGATGAGGACGGCTCACAGAAACCCTTCCCCATGCATACCCGGGATGACCTCATCAGCCAGGTGATCTCTATCCGCAAAAAATATCCAAGCTATCGCGGCTTTGGTCATGCTACCATGAATGATCTGTGGACTGAGAAAGACAAAGAAGGCGCCGTAATCCTTAAGGCAACCGATATGAACACCAGCCTTATCACCGGCAAAGGCACTGGTACTTTTAGTATCAGTGCACTACCACAAGATGTACAAATGGCCCCGGTGTACGGCATGATAGCTGAAGATGTTGACCACGATGGCAATCTCGACCTGATAATGACTGGTAACGACTTTGGCATGGAACCTTTTACCGGCAGGCATGATGCCTTTATGGGTTTATATATGAAAGGCAATGGAAAAGGCAGCTTTGCTCCGCTATCAGTAGCTAATAGCGGCATTTATATTGCGGGCGACGGTAAAGGGCTGGCAAGTGTACAATCGGCTAAAGGAGGCGAGGTTTTAATAGCCACCCAAAATCAGGATAGCATTAAAGTATTCCGGAAAACGGGCGCTAATTCTGCCAGGCGATATATTAAATTAAAGGCCGATGATTTTTATGCTGATATTACGCTCAAGAACGGAGGCAAAAAGCATATTGAATTTTATTATGGATCAACCTATCTATCGCAATCGTCAAGGATATTGGAATTGGATGCTAATACAGCAGAGGTAATCATAACAAGCTATAATGGGAGGAAAAGGAAAGGGAGTTAATAATTGTAAATCCATGCACACATTCGTCATGCCATGCTAAACCCTGGGTGCCCGATAACCAAAAGGAGGGGATATTGGTAACTTAAACTCCAATCTTCCTCCCTTAACCAACCAACTCACTCACAATTTTTGCCGACAGCAAACACAACGGGATCCCTCCTCCCGGGTGTACGCTTCCCCCGCAAAAATATAAACCTTTTATTTTTGAGGATTTATTGGCATGCCGTAAAAATGCGGCAAACCGGCTGTTGGAGCTGGTGCCATAAAGCGAGCCCTGGTATGAGGATGTACGGCTTTCGATACTCCGCGGATCAAGAATGCTTTCATTAGCAATAAGTTTACGGATGTCTTTACTTAGCAAACGGCTTAACTTATTTAATACATTTTCCCTCGCCCCGGCTATCAGTGCATCCCAATCCTGCCCGGTATTAGCAGGTACGTTGATCATCACAAACCAGTTTTCGCAACTCTCGGGAGCATCGTCTGGTTTATATTTGGAGCTGATGTTAAGGTAAACAGTTGGATCGTGATAAATCTCTTTTTCCTTCCAAATGTGATTAAACTCGGCCTCATAATCAGCACTGAAAAAAATATTATGCAGGTCAAGCTCCCTGAACTGATCCCGGATCCCCCAATAAAATATCAGGGCCGAACTGCTTCGCTCCTGGTTTAATATTTTTTGAGGATGAAGTTTGGGATGACTGCTTAGCAGCTTGTGATAGGTGAACCAGATATCCATATTGGATACCACAAGATCCCCTTCAATTACGCCATCATTCGTCCTGATCCCTTTTACTGTGTGACCTTGCAATACAATTTCTGCTACCGGGTTATTGTAGTAAAACTTTACACTTACTGATTCGGCCAGCGCCACTAAGCAAGAAGTTATGTTATACATCCCACCCTCCGGAAAATAAGCGCCAAAATGCTGCTCCAGATGCGGGATTACGTTCAGCGTGGCCGGTGCGCTATAAGGGTTTGAACCGTTATAGGTTGCATACCTGTCGAAAAATTGCACTATCCTTTTATCCTTGAAAAAGACCTCATTGGCCTTGTGCATAGTGCGAAAGGCATCTATCTTACCAAACCTTAATATTGATTTGACGGTATCCCAGCACAGATAGGTTTTAAGCCGATGCAGGGAGCGCTCTAAAAAAACGTGGTTGGTAACGTTATAGACCATACTGCTGTTATCAAGGTAATGCTTTACAGCTGCGGCAGGTTCTCCTGTCTTTTCCTGTATCTCATCGCTAAACTTGCCTTCATTAGCGTAAGCGGTTAAACGCGTACCATCTTCATAAAAATATCTGCAAACAACATCCAGCTTTTGATACCTGAAATAATCAGACGGGTTTTTTCCGGCCAGCTTAAAAAGCTCGTTAATATATTGCGGCATGGTAAACAGGCTCGGCCCGGCATCAAAGCGGTAACCATCCTGCTCAAACTGGCTCAGCTTACCACCGGGGTAACTATTAGCCTCATAAACTTCAACCTGATATCCTTTTACCGCCAGGCGGATAGCTGTCGCAATACCCGCTATACCGGCGCCAATAATCAAAGCTTTTTTGGGAAGAGGCATGGGGTAAAGATAACCGGGATTCGGGGAATTTTTAGGATTAACAGGATTTTTTCTGACCCGGTTAGAAAAATCCAACTAATGTCAAATCTTATAAAATTCCAAGCACATTGATCAGATCTCTTTAAATCTGAGAAAAATCCTGTACTCCAAAAAATCCTATAAAAATCCCGGTTCAGAAACTACACATGATGAACGCCTTCGCCTATCTCTTCAATAGTTTTGCGGTTAAATGCTTCCAAATCATCAGGGCGGCGACTTGTTACCAGGCCATTATCAACTACCACCTCCTCGTCAACCCAATCGGCGCCGGCGTTTTTAAGATCGGTTTGTAACGATGGGTATGAAGTTAACCGTCTCCCGTTGATCATACCTGTTTCAATCAGTAATTGCGGGCCGTGGCATATTGCCGCCAGCGGCTTGCCCTCATCCAAAAATGCAGAAGCAAAGGCAACGGCATCTTTATTTTGCCTTAACTTATCGGGGTTAAGCACGCCACCCGGTAAAACCAGCGCGTCGTAATCATCAGGGCTTACTTCGTTTAGCTGTTTATCAACATTGATTTCAATACCCCAATTGGTTTTATCCCAGGCTTTGATCTTCCCGCTTTTGGGTGATATTACGTGTACTGTTGCACCTGCCTGCTCAAGGGCTTGTTTTGGGCTTGTTAATTCAACCTGCTCAAATCCTTCTTCGGTAAGGATTGCCACCTTACGACCATTTAAACTTGCCATAATTTATAATTTATTAATTAATGATTATAAAAATTAAATACAATATAAATACAGGCAAAAATAAGGATGGTTTTAGGAATTTTAAAAGAGAAGATAGAATCTTGCTAATCAAGCTTAGAGCACATGAATTTCATTTAACTCAAGCATTAAAAAGTTGTCTGTTTGTAGGATTCTGAATGTTGCAGAAAGATCGCTCCATTCACCATTTATAGGCAAATCATAAATAACGTATCCTATTATTGTCATGTCATGTCGCTCATCAATCTTTCTAATAGCATAATCAAAAAAGTCTATATCTTTATATGGATTAATATTACCATTAATTATTGCGGATTCCGGAGACGTAACCTTATACTTTTCCTCTGACTGTTCGTCAGGCAATCCATACCCGTTTATTATGTCTTTAATATTTGACGGGCTCCATTGATAATAAGGATCATGAAGAGTTGACTGATAAGCTTCATCGTATCTTCCGTTAGATAACAATTCAATCCAGCTAAGGACTGCCTTTTCTATTTCAATACGATCAATTGAATATATCTTAAGCGGCATGGTTAAATTCGAAATAGTTTAGCCTTGACTTTCCGTATGCTGCAACGCGTAGTTTATAAAGTTACTTGTCAGTCCATAATCTTCTGTCCCCTTACGACGGATAAAAAAGAAATCACGCTTAATTTTCAAACCTTCAATAGGCACTTCAACCAAATCACCTTCGGCCAGTTGCCGGATAATTGATGGGCGCGGCATAAAGCCAAGGCATTGATCGGCCAGCAGGAAGTTTTTTAAAGCCTCGGTACCACCAAGGCGGATCTTTACGGACAGATCGGCCGGTTTAATATGCAAAGCAGACAAGGCTTTTAATACGGCATTCAACGTGCCCGAACCACGCTCTCTCACGGCGAGGGGCGTTTTTACAAACTGCTTTAATGTTAATGACTTGCCTGCCAGGGGACTCTTAGCCGAGCAAACCGGGATCACCTCATCACTCATAAAAGGCTTGTATGATACTGTAGTGAGTTTATTATCAACCTCAATTATACCAATATCAACCTCATGATTTAACAAAGCGTTCAGGATATATTCGCTGTTGCGGTTTACAAGCTGTACATCAACATTGGCGTACTCGCGCTGAAAACCAGAAAGTATCGAAGGTAAAATATACAGGGCAATAGTTGTACTTGCGCCCAAACGCAAATGCCCGGCAGCCTGCGAAAGATTGCTTAACACCGAAAGATCATACTCTACCTTCCGCTCTATCTCTGTTGCCTGTTGTAAATACTCATTTAGCTTATTTCCGGCTTCGGTTAATAAAATACTGTTGCCCTTACGCTCAAACAGGGGCACTTTATATTGATCTTCAAGCGCTTTAACATGCTTACTGATGGCCGGCTGCGTAATAAACAGCACCTGGGCAGCCTTACTGAAACTCAGGTTGGCGGCAACTTCCATAAATACACGATGGGCGAAAGAGATCATGGGGCAAAGTTAATTTTTTACCCGTTCAAAGTACTTACCTGTAAATTTATATACGATATAGTCGCGGGTAACCTCTCGTTTTGCATTAACTAACGGACTACGGATGCTTTGTGTTTTAGCATCATAATAAATAGTCGGGATCACTTTCATATTAACTACCGAAAGGAAGTTATAATCAAAATAAAGCTTGCTATGCATCCCGGTTGGGGTTTTAACCAATAATACCACTCCGTTCAATTTACCATTCTCGACAGTAAAAAACTGGATGCCCTGGGTAGCATCAACACTGGAACGTACCGAATTATACGCCGCCAGGTAGTAAACCTTGTTGTTTGCCTTGAGGGTATAGATTTTGGAGTACCAGTAAACCGGGTTATGCTTTTTGCCAACGGAATCCATTTTAAGCGATGACGATACTTTGCCGCTAACCTTATACTGCAAAACATTGTCAAAATCATAGCCGGTGCTGCCCAGCCTGGTATCCCACGAATAAGTACGGAACAAGCCATCGGCAGATGTGGCTATCACAACCCGTTCTTTAACCAGTTCGGTAAAGGGATAGTTAATGGTTCCGGGATATTTGGAGGTATAGTACTTCAGCTTAAAGCCAAAGATCTTGTTCATTTTTTCTAATGAATCAATTGCTTTCCACTCTTTTTTGTGGGAACCGTAATAGTTTACCCTTTTAAAAATCCGTAACAGGTCGGCTTCAATGGCCTGCGGACTCTGGGCAAACAAATTTGCTGAGTAAAAACAGCAGCAGAAAACAATTATTAACTTAAAGGTTTTCATCGGTAAACAAGATACACAAAAAAAGCAAATCCGGCAGACATTCTGTTACGATGATTGCCAGTTAGCTGTTTTTTAGCTTTTTATTTTTTCAAAGTACTGCCCGTTGAATTTGTAGGTGATAAATTTTGCTGTAACTTGTGCTTTGGCATTTACCAACGGTACATGTATAGTTTGCGTTGTTTGATCAAAAGTAATGGTAGGACGTTTTTCAAACGGGATATCAACTACCGAACCAAAATCGTATTCATAAAAAATAGTACTATGTAAACCCGATTGTGTTTTGATGATCTTTGCGTCATTATTTAAAACACCATTCTGAATGGCAAAGGCCCTGATTCCGGTACCTGCATATCTTGATGATTCAATAACTCCATAAATGCCAAAATAGTAAGTTTTATCGCCGGCTTTGAAAGTATATAAGTTTGAATAAAAAGGAGCGCCGCCGTCCCCTGGGTTGTTCATCAAAGATGACCTTGTTTTATCGCCGGCTTTGTATTGTAACACGTTGGCACAAATGTGCATAGTGCCTCCAGTCCATGTATCCCATGAATAGATCCTAAATAAACTGTCTGATGAAGTAAAAATATCAAGCTGTGCTTTTTTAAGCGAATTGAAGGGCAGGTTTATTGTAGAAGGATAGGTTTCTGTATAACGTTTTAATTTATGACCAAATATATCATTGGCTTTAATAAGAGAATCGCCCGCATTTTCATTCCCTTTACGTTGCTGCTCGTCCCAATATTCAATATTTTTAAATGATTTGAGTAAGTCGGCTTCAATAGACTTCGGTGTTTGCGCGAAGAGTTTAACCGATGTGATAAAACAGAAAATAACAATCAGGTTCAAGGCTTTCATACCCAAATATTACAGCATAAAAATAGGGATAATCAAACGACTATCCCTATTCTATTCTTATGAAAAGAAATTCTAATTACGCCTCAACCGGCTGACCGATCAAATGTTGAGCAGCAAGATACTCCGCTATTTGCACGGCGTTAGTAGCTGCACCTTTACGCAGGTTGTCAGATACTATCCAGCAGTTCAACGTATTGTCCTGGGTTTCGTCACGACGGATACGGCCTACAAATACCTCATCTTTATCATGCGCGTCAAGCGGCATCGGGTATTTCAGGTTAGCAGTATCGTCAACCACAACAATGCCTGGTGCGTTGGCTAATAGCTCACGAACTTCGGCCAGGTCAAAATCATTTGCAAACTCAATGTTAACCGACTCAGAGTGACCACCCATAACCGGGATACGCACGGTAGTAGCAGTTACTTTAATGCTGTCGTCGCCCATGATCTTTTTGGTTTCGAGGATCATTTTCATTTCCTCTTTAGTATAACCGTTTTCGGTAAATACATCAATCTGCGGGATCACGTTTAAGTCGATAGTATAAGGGTAAACTTTCGGTCCGTCGATACCTTTACGCTCGTTAAACAACTGATCAACAGCTTTAACACCAGTACCGGTAACCGACTGGTAGGTTGAAACTACTACCCTTTTAATTTTATATTTATCGTGCAGTGGTTTTAAAGCCACTACCATTTGTATAGTTGAACAATTTGGATTGGCGATGATCTTATCTTCGGCGGTAAGTACATCAGCGTTTACTTCGGGCACAACCAGCTTTTTGGTTGGATCCATACGCCATGCCGATGAATTATCAATAACAGTTGTACCAGCAGCTGCAAATAAAGGAGCCTGCTGTAATGAAGTGCTTCCGCCGGCCGAGAAAATTGCTACGTCCGGCTTCATCTTAATCGCATCCTCAACAGAAACCACCTTAAACTGCTTACCCTTAAAAGTAATTTCTTTACCAATACTTTTTTCTGAAGCTACGGGAATTAATTCTGTAACGGGGAAGTTGCGTTCTGCAAGAACCTGCAACATTTTGGTGCCTACTAATCCTGTAGCACCTACTACTGCGACTTTCATTTTTTAAATTGTTTTTGAAATGTATCAAGCTGCTTCACAGCGCCTGTTTTTAATTAATTATGTGTTTTAAAAGTTAAACCCTCAAATATGCACATTTTTTTGGTATCGGAGAAATATTAAGTCTATGGTTATTGTGGAGTTTATTTAAGTGAGTCGTTGACTGAGTTGATTAAGTGATTGGTTTGTTTGTCTGAATCAGAATTTTCAGGATTTGAGAATTAACAGCATGAAATCCCGATACTGGCGCAAGTCTTGAGCGAAGGCCAGCGGGTGGCAGACTTGTGACTTTTGCAAGCGATTAGTTTGACTGAACCGAAATTTTTAGAATTAAATGAATTAATAGAATGCCATGCAAAATTCCAATAATTCGTTTAATTCGAGTTCAGACAGAAACTAACTGCAAACTGCCTAATCAAAACTGCTAACTGAATCAGGGCGTTACCTTCGGCCCGCGCTATCCGCTCATACTACACAAGGCATTAGCCACAGGCCGGTATCCGCTACTATCGCTAACGCGGAAAAAGTCTGAAGTCTGACCAATCAATCATTCCTCCTAAACAAATACTGCGGGTTGATTTGTCTCGTCCTAAAAAAAGTTTACAGTTTAACTGCTAAATCCTGTTATACGTTTACAATATTAATTAATCCTAAAATAGGTTTACAAAATCACATTTTGAGGTTTATAATAACTTTTCCATGTTC
>NZ_BMKD01000007.1 GCF_014643835.1 Mucilaginibacter rubeus
TTTTCAATCTTTTTTTCCTTTACTTTTCTATCCTTTTAATGTACTAACCCGCTAACTCACTTCCTCGTTTGCGGGCTGCAAAGGTAGCCACTTTTACGCCTTCTCCAAATTATTTCTACCTATTTTTCTTAATGTTTCCTTAACATACTATACATCAGGTAAAAAAAGTTTATACAAGCCTCGAAAACCAGCGTTAGGGATAGCAGCGGGTACCGGCCAACGAGCGTAATGCCTGCAGGCGTATGAGCGAATAGCCCGGCCGAAGGCAACGCCCTCATTCAGCTTGCTGTTTTAAGCACACAATTAATACTTACAAAAATCACGGGGCATCAACATCCGGTCTATAGATAATTTATCCATTTGCAAACCTCTACCATATACTTAGGAAGACAACCGCCGGAAACTCACCCAACGGTGATTTGTCTACCTCCGGCACACTATTTTCCTAACTTTTCATTTACAATACCTAAAACGATTTATAGAAATCTATATTTGTTAAACAACCGATTCAAAACACAACACATCTTATATTATAATGGAGGAAAAACCGCTACGGAGCCGGCAATGGTTTGGTAAAAAGGGCAAGGATGGCTTCATATATCGCGCCTGGATGAAAAACCAGGGCATCCCGGCACATCAGTTGCAGGGAAAGCCGGTGATCGGCATCTGCAATACATGGTCGGAGCTTACACCTTGCAATGCCCATTTCCGGGAATTAGCCCAATCTATAAAAAATGGCATTTATGAAGCCGGTGGCTATCCCGTTGAATTCCCGGTGATGTCTTTAGGCGAAACTTTGGTTAAACCTACTGCCATGCTGTACCGAAACCTGGTAAGTATGGATGTTGAAGAGAGTATCCGTGCAAATCCGCTTGATGGCGTGGTGCTGCTTTGCGGCTGCGATAAAACCACGCCGGCACTGGTAATGGGAGCCTGCAGCGTAAATATTCCAACCATAGTAGTATCGGGCGGGGCCATGTTGACAGGTAAATACCGGGGCCGGGATATCGGCACATCGGATATCTGGCGCTTTTTCGCCGATCATCAAACCGGGCAAATGAACGATGAAGACCTTTATACTGCCGAAGCCTGCATGGCCCGCAGCCAGGGGCATTGCGCGGTAATGGGAACGGCATCAACAATGGCCTGCATGGTCGAATCGCTGGGACTTTCACTGGCAGAGAATGCGGCTATCCCCGCGGCCGACTCTCGTCGTAAAGTATTAGCGCACCTATCGGGCAATCGCATTGTCGATATGGTGCATGAAGACCTGAAACCTTCAGACATCCTGACCCGGGAGGCTTTTGAAAATGCCATCACCGTTAATGCGGCTATTGGCGGCTCTACCAATTTTATTATTCACCTGCTGGCCATAGCAGGCCGCATAGGGGTTGATTTAAGTATGGATGATTTCAATACATCATCCCGCAAAATACCCTTACTGGCCAATCTGCAGCCCTCGGGTAAATATTTTATGGAGGATTTTTATTATGCTGGTGGTTTACCGGCTTTAATGAAAGAGCTTCATGAACAACTTAACAGCGATACTATAACCGTAAGCGGCCACCCTATATTACGTAATTATGAAAACAGCGAATGTTTTAACCGCGAACTGATAGCGCCGGTTGATAATCCTTTTAACCCAACAGCGGGTATAACGGTACTTAAAGGTAATCTTTGCGAGAACGGGGCTGTGATGAAACCGTCGGCGGCAAGCCCGGGCTTAATGCAGCATACCGGTAAGGCCGTTGTATTTGAAAATATAGAGGATTTTAATCATCGCATTAACGACCCGGCATTGGATGTGGATAAAAACAGCGTTCTGGTATTGAAAAATGCAGGCCCCAAAGGCTACCCCGGCATGCCCGAAGTTGGCAATATGCTGATCCCGAAAAAACTGGCCGACCAGGGCATTACCGATATGGTACGCATCTCCGACGGGCGGATGAGTGGTACGGGCTTTGGCACGGTAGTACTGCATGTATCACCAGAGGCAGCCATCGGCGGAACATTGGCTATAGTACAGGATGGCGATATAATTAAACTTGATGTACCCGCCGGTACACTGCACCTTGAGGTTAGTGATGAAGAAATTGCCGAAAGAAAATCAAAGCTGGCATTAAATAACAATATCAGCAAACGGGGATACACTTATTTATACCAAACGCATGTAGAGCAAGCACATTTGGGAGCTGATCTTGATTTTTTAAGAGGGGGCTCAGGGAGTGAGGTTTTAAGGGATTCGCATTGAGAGAGACAAAATAACAAATAAGCTTTGAGCGAGGGCCGGTCAGTCTGAGCCTGTCGAAGACTCGCGCGCAGAGGCCCTCCCACCATGCTTCGACATGCTACCCATGACAGCAAGCAATTAGTTAACCAACCATCAACCTAAAAATGATAACTGATAAATTTAACGGACAGGTAGCTATAGTAACCGGTGCCGGACAAGGAATAGGTTTTGAAATAGCTAAACAGCTAAGTCTCGCCGGTGCGTATGTATTATTGAATGATTTGAGTGAGGAACTGGCTGTTCAGGCATCCGATACCATTAACGGGCTCGGCGGTAATTGTTACCCGATAGCCGGCGATGCTTCGGACATTGATTTTATACAACAAATGGTTGATGAAGCGGTACAGCGTTATGGCAAACTTACCATTGCCGTTGCCAATGCCGGGATCACTTTGTTTGGCGATTTTTTGAATTACCCTGCCCAATCCCTGCAAAGTGTAATGAATGTTAATTTGCAGGGCAGTTTCTTTTTAGCGCAAAGGGCAGCCAGGCAAATTGTTAAACAAAAAAGCGGGGGCAGTATCCTGTTCATGTCCTCCGTTACGGGGCACCAGGCCCACCAAGACCTTGCCGCTTACGGTATGACGAAAGCCGCGCTTGAAATGCTGGCTAAAAGCCTGGTGGTTGAACTATCACAACATCAAATTACCGTGAATACCGTGGCCCCCGGTGCCACCCTTACCGAGCGCACGATGGAAGATGCCGGATATCAAAAAACCTGGGCCCGCATTACCCCTATGGGTCGCGCCGCAACTGTTGAAGATGTGGCAAACGCGGTGTTGTTTTTGGTTTCGCCAGATGCAAGGCAAATTACCGGTCAAAATTTGGTAGTTGATGGGGGGTGGACGGCGGTTAGTACTTCTCCATATTAGTGTAGTGAATGGTTGATTAGGTTGATAAGTGAGTGGTTTCCTTTCTTTGGATTAAAACTTGCGAAGTTTTAACGAGCTATAAGGTTATTCAACAGATAATCAAATGTAAACTTTGGTTCGTAACCAAAATACCGTTTAGCCTTTTCGCTCACATAAACCCGGTCGATACTTTTTGGGAACTCCCAGCCTTTTGATAGATAAACAGTTTCAGCCTGAGGATAATGCTTTCTTATTGCTTCGAGAGGGTTCTGTTTTAATTGTACAAGCTCATCTTTTTTAAAGGGTGAACTACTGGTGATATTAAAGATCTCGAACTCAGGAAAAGTTTGTTCCAAAGCTAATCGGAGGCCTTCGGCGCCATCGCGTTCATCGAGGCCGCGGTACAGGCGGTGATTTAGTTTGAGGTTATCTGTTTCGGGCAGGAAACGGCCAACTCTATACACCGATGCCTGTAAACCTTCGCGGTAAAAAAAATCCTTACAAAGCTGCTCGGCGGTTTGCTTGGTGATGTCGTAAATATCCCGTGGTTTAATAGGCAGTTCTTCATCAACCCAAACGGCCTGGTTAGCATCCACCATCGCATCGCCATAAATAGATGTAGTACTGGTATACAGCATTTTTTGAACGCCATTAGCAATACAGGCATTAAGCAAATTGAGTGTGCCGTAAATATTCACATCGATGAATGCTTCGCGCGGATAGTTCAATTCATAATGTTTACCGTGGATTGCTGCCGTATGAATAATTGCATCGATATTTTGAGTGACTATTAAAACAGCATCTTTATTTAATATATCAATCAGTTCATTGGTAGTTTCGGCCGGGATGATATCAATGCCGGTAACCTGGTGCCCATTTATCCGAAGATGGTTAACTGTAACCGCGCCCAATCTTCCTGATGATCCTGTTACTAAAACGCGCATAAGTTAATGACCGGGCGCAATAGCCAATATCCGGGACCACTCGGGGTGGCGTTTCAGGTACGAAGCCACGTAAACACAAAGCGGCACCAGTTTCAGGTTATTCTGTTCGATATAGTTGAATGTTTTTTCAACAATGGCCGATGCCACGCCTTTGCCTTCCAGCTCAACCGGCACTTCGGTATGGATGAGGTAAATTTTATCGTCCTTTTTTTTGTAGTCGATAAAAGCGCGGTAGCCTTCAACAGTCAATTCAAAATTGTGGATGGCCTCATTATTTACCAGGGGGATTTCTTCGTATTTCATAGCGTATATATTACGGGGTGAACAAATGTATAAAATGTTCACCCCGTTTAACAGAAATTACTTCTTAATTCCCCAAACCGATACCGATCCAGCCTTCACTTTAAACTCGGCCCAGCCATCAGCGGTGATCACTACTTCCTCGCCGTCATGTTTGTTTAAATAGTCCACAAAAACTTTACCGGCATGCCCGGCCCCAATTTCCATCTCCTTAAAACCATCCTCACTGTTTGAAATCACTACGGCACAACCTGAATCTTCGTGATCGGTATCGCCTTCACGCGTCCAGCCTATGCAGTTAGGGTGGTCAAAATAATCGCGCTGAGTTCCGTAGGCCATGTTTTTCCTTACATAAAGCATGGTTTCCAGTTCGGTTACTACAGGCAGCTCTATTTCATGATCTTCGCCGTCACCACCTTTGTCGGTATATTTTGAGCCATACATATCGGCATAAAAAACACAGGGATAACCGGCCTCACGCAGCAGGATCAACGCATAGGCCAAAGGCTTAAACCATTGCTCTACCGGTTGCTCTAACGATTGCAGCGGTTGAGTATCGTGATTTTCAACAAGTGTAACTGCCAGTTCGGGTTTTACACTTAAGAGCGTATTATCAAAAATGGTAGTAAGATCATAATCTTTTCCGCCCCTTGAGGCATGATGAAAGTTATCATGCAGCAGGGTATCAAAAAGCGACATGCGCCCTTCGGTAGCTTCAATATATGCTAACAGTTTAGGCAAATCAAAAGCCCAGTACTCACCAACGGTAAAAAACTCATGTTTAAACTCGTCGCGCATATAATCAAGCCATTCGTTGTAAAAGCCATGATCCATATGTTTTATGGCATCAAGCCTGAAGCCATTAAATTTTGCGGTTTTAAAATACCATTTGCCCCACTTTTTCAGTTCGTCCCGTACGCTTGGGTTACGGGTGTCGATATCTGAAAGCATAAGGTAATCAAAATTGCCGTTTTCGTCGTCAAGCACATCTTTCCAGCCCTCGCCATATTGGTTCTGGATACTGAATATGGCCGTCTCTTTTTTATAGGCATCATAATCAATACCCGAAAAGCACTGCCAATCCCATATAAATTTGGAGTATTTGCCTTTACGGCCCGGGAAAGTGAATTTGGTATATGCGCCTATTTCGTAAACCTCGCTTATAAACTCGTTACGGTTGGCGGGGTCAACCTTGCGGGCATTCACCTTTTCAATTTCATCGGCACCGCCCATATGGTTAAGCACCACATCAACATAAACCTTTAACTGGGCTTTTTGCGCCGCAGCTATCGCATCGAGATATTCTTGTTTGGTGCCGTATTTTGTTGCGATTGTACCTTTCTGATCAAACTCGCCAAGATCATAAATATCGTAAACATCATACCCGGCCGAGAGCCCTCCGCTTGCCGCTTTATAAGCCGGCGGAAGCCATACCGAATCGATCCCTTTTTTCTTCAGGTTTTCTGCATCATTTTTTAACTGATTCCACAATCTGCCTCCGGCGGGGTAATACCATTCAAAAAACTGCAGCATTGTAAAATTTTCCATGCTTTTAATTAAGTAAGCTAATTATAAATGACTACTTAACTAAATATAAACAGAAAGGTTTTATCCCGGCTTAACCTCGATGTTAAATCATTATGAACCTGTTTACCCGGCATGAATCTGGCGGATGTTTTGTATGACACTATCCGGGCAATGGTTTATTACAGCCGCTTTCGTCAATAAGCACGACGATACAGTCACTGTAATACCCCGTTTTAACACAATTAGAGCTATTTCCGGATTAGAAATCTTATTTAAGGATCAATACCGGGTGCCTGGCATTTAAAGACAAAGCTTCGGTTATGCTGCTGTGGGTTAAATTATAAAAAAAGCTGTGTTTGCCCGGCAGGGCAATGATCAATTGTACCTGCTGTTCTGTAGCAAAATTGAGTATGCCCCGTACAATATTTTTATCTTCCGAATAATGAAGCTTACATTCATAACAATTAACCAGCTGTTTTACCGATGCTTCAAATTCGGCCTCCCGGCCAATATGCTTTTTCTTCGGGTCGACATACAGAAGCATCAGCTTTGGGTTAAGCCAGCTGTGCGACGTGTTAAGGCCCTTTAAAACGCCGAGCCGGGCTACGGCTTCCAAATCACAGGGTACCAATGCCTGCTCTATTTTCTGATAATTACAATCAGGCGGAATGATCAGTACTTTTACCGGGCTGCTTTTTGCAATTTCGATGATCTGTTCGCCAATCATACTTAACTCATGCCCCATATCGCCGCCAACTATCATCA
The DNA here is from genome assembly GCF_014643835.1 of Mucilaginibacter rubeus. Taxonomy (GTDB): domain Bacteria; phylum Bacteroidota; class Bacteroidia; order Sphingobacteriales; family Sphingobacteriaceae; genus Mucilaginibacter; species Mucilaginibacter rubeus. Next base: position 6,678 of record NZ_BMKD01000007.1, read on the forward strand.
GGTCGGGGTGCTGATCTTCAACTACATTGTGTATAGCCCTAACAATAGGCTCAGTGCTAACTACCGTTTCTATCTCAATATTTTCGTGGCAGCGGTTTTTCAGCTTTTTCATGAGATCCTTAAGCTGAACTTCTATTTTTTGCCGCTCATTTTCAATATCATCAGCGCTTATCAGTAAAAAATCGGGCGAAGGAAGGATTTGTTCATATACCGATGTATAATAACTTTTGAGCAGTATAATTTTCTTTACCGGCATATCACAACCCATGTCGGCTGCATATTTTATAGCATTGGTATTGGTGTCGGAAAAATCTACCGGTATTAATATAGTTTTCATAACAAACAATTTAGGTACGTACGAGACCCGTGCGCTTAATGCTAAATTTACGATTTGTTTAACTATTTAATACAACTATTTGCAGCTAAAACGCTAATAAAACCTTCCCCCCTTTATCATAAGCAAAAGCCTGCGCAAACTCATCAACTGTATAAGTTGCCGATGGGGAAAGCTGAAACTCGGCCCTGCCAATGGAATGTACTAAATGACTGATCATGTGAGTTTTTTCTTCGAGCGAAAGCCCAGCCACATATCCCCTCACACCAAAACCCTTAATGACCAGGTTTTTAAACACGACTTCGGCGTTGAGGTAGGCAGCCGGCTGTGGATCAAGCAAACCATAAACAATAAGGTGCCCTCCGGGCGATAATGAGGATATTATTTCAGTAGCCAGTTCCCCGCCTACCGCGTCAAGTGCCGCTTTGATGCCCTTGCCTTTGGTAATTTCATCAATAACCTGCTTAAGCTTACCGGGTTCAGGAACTATTACTTCCTCGGCTTTTAAAGCTAATAACTCTTGCTTTTGCGCCTCATCGCGTACGGTGGCTATAACACAAATACCTTTTTCGGCGGCAAGCTGTATCACTATGCGCGATACTGTGGAATGGCCCGCAGTAAGCAGCAGCCAGTCGCCGCTTTTTACTTGTGCTTCCTGTATTAAACCATATGCGGTGTACGAATTGAGTAATAATTGCGCGGCTTTTGCTAATGGGAAGGTATCGGGCAATAATACCACGTCCTGCTCGTCAACTACCACATATTGCGCCCATGCCCCTATTTTGCTAAAAGCTACCAGGCTACCTTTGGGGATAATACTGTCATGTCCGGCTTCTTCAACATAACCGGCGCCTTCCAGTCCCGCTATTTGGGGCAGCACTGGCTGATAGCGGTATTTTCCGGCAATAAAAAGCAGGTCGGCCGGGTGTACAGGGCAGGCCTTCACCCTGATGAGCAACTGGCCGGAAGCCGGTTTGGGGTAGGCTAAATGTTTCAGTTGTATCACATCAGCGGCATTGCCTGCCTGCTCAAAAACCAATGCTTTCATAGTTGAAATACAAATTTCGGCTATGAAAGTTTTTAATGAGGTTAACATCTGCTACATGGAGTGTAAGGTAAAACAAGCATGTTGGCAGGTCTGGTTTGCAAAATTGAGCTAAAAAGCTTCACTAAAATTTATACCCCAAAGCAATGCCCAGGCTCCGGGTCCTGGTTTTCTTGTATGGGTAATTACCAACCTCGATATTAGCAAGCCCTAAATTATGAACTGCATTAATCATTAAACCGTTATCAAACTCAAAGCCGGCGACTACGTTGGCTCCATAGTCGAAAGATTTAAAATTGCTCCTGTTATCACTGCCAAATTTAGCTTTGAAGCTACGGTTGGCGGGAGATGATTGCCCCGGCGATTCGTTGCTTACCGGTGTAAACCTACCTGACAAAGCCCAACCAATATATGGCCCGGCGCCCAGATAAAATTTGCCGCCATGAACCGGAATGTTATAAACCAGGTTAACCGGCACCTGGATATAATATAAACGCCATTTGCCATACATCCGGTAAACAATATCTCCGCTTAAAACTTCTTCGGTAGTTTTACTGCTTAATGAATTGAAAATAATAGCCGGCTGCAACGAAAACCTGTTGACATTAAAGCTGGCAAAGACCCCGGCGAAATAGCCGGACCCGCTTTTTTCGGCATCGCGGATCTGCACATCCGTGCCGGGCGTCCGGGATAACCAGGTGCCGCTTACGCCCGCCCTGATGCCAAATTGAATAGCGTTTGTTTGTGCGGACAATTTAAAACATGCCAATAATAGCAGGGACGACAAGGTTAAATGTAGTTTCATGTTTGTGTAAAGTATGGTTTAGAAGGGATACGAAAAAATGCGCCGGGATGCGACATTCAACAATAAATTTTAGCGATAAAAAAAGCTTACCCTTAAATGAGGTAAGCCTTATATATATAATTGTATGCGATTATTTTTAAAACTTAATGCTCATGCTTAATGTACCGCGAGTTGGGTTTTGTGGCGCCAAACGGAACGACCAATATTTTTCGTTAGTCAGGTTGTCCAGCTTAAAGCCTATGCGGTATTTAGGCTGATCATAAAACACAGTGGCATCAACCGTGGTATATGACGGTATGGTGAATTTAAACGCAGCGGTATTGGTTTGGTATGAATCACTTCCGTAGTTGCCACCCACTCCAAAACCCAAACCCTGAATTTTACCGTGGGTAATGCGATAGCTCATCCATAAGTTGGCCAACCTTGCCGGGCCGGAGTTGGCCGGACGCAAGCCCAGAATACTGGCAACACCAGGGGCTGCATTAGTAATTTTACTGTCGTTATAAGCAAAACCAGCGACGATATTGAAGCCACTCAAAGGATTGGCGATCACTTCGGCCTCGATGCCCCTGCTTAACTGGGTGCCTGCCTGGGTAATAAATCCAGTATGTGCCGGATCATCCATTATGGTATTAGTCACAGAAATATTATAGTAACTAACTGTCGAGCTGATTTTATGATCCCAGATGTCAGCCTTTATACCACCTTCCCATTGGTTGGCATATTGGGGTTTAAAAGTTGAGTTATCAAAGCTTGTGGCTGTAGGAGTAGCATTATTAAAACCATTCATATAATTACCAAATAACGATACCTGGTCTTTAACTACCTGGTAAACCAAACCAAATTTGGGCGACCATGCCGTTTGACTGAAATTGCCGGTGGTTTTGCCATCGGCGGGTGTGTAAGCGCCTTTGTTAACAAACCTGTCGATACGGATGCTGGCCATGGCGTTCAGGCGTTCGGTAATATTAAACACATCCGATACATAGGCCGCGTAAGAGCTTTGGTTATTTTGAACATAATCGCCGGGCTTGGGAGCGGCGGCGGCTACAAGTGCCGAAACTTTGTCTGCCGTAAAACTATTATAAGCTGCTCCCGGGTTAAGGTAATTGATTGCCGGTGTGCTTACGGTAACGTTGGTATTATTGCTTTTTTGATTGTAATACTCTAAACCCGCAACAATGCGGTTACGGAACTGACCGATTTTAAAATCGCCTATAAAGTTTTGCTGCACGTTAGTGATATAATAAGGATAATCTTCCTGGGTAACCTGCCGTTTTATCTGCTTGCTACTATCGACGAGGGAAAACGCGGTAACCATGCCCTTGGTAGTCGAAAAAGTTTTATTGAACATGGTTTGCGATTTCCAGTGATCCGAGATCTTGTAATTGATCAATGAATAAAGATCAATTTGCCTGCTCAGGTAATCGACCCCATTGTTACCGAAAGAACGTTTATAATCGATGCCCAGATCTTTAACATTATAGGTCTTTCCTTTGGTGTCCGGGGCGAGCCTGTAGGCCGAAGTAGCGTTCGAGTTACCTATTTCCGCGTCAACATCAACCGATAAACGATCATTAACGATGTAGGTTATGCTGGGCGCGACAAAAAAACCGCGATTAAAGCCCGCATCCTGGAAACTGTGCTCATTGTGCACCGCCGCGTTAACGCGGAACAATACGGTTTTATCCTTATTTAAAGGCATGTTAACATCGGCCGTAAGGCGATTGAGATCAAAGCTCCCTGTTTGGTAAGTAATTTCGGTACGCGACGTTTCATTAGGTTGTTTGGTAACGCGGTTAAATAAACCACCAAACGATGCAAGACTGCTGTTGAACAGCGTACCTGTAGGGCCTTTTATTGCTTCTATCTTTTCAATATCGGCGGGGTCGATGCTGTTAAAGTTATAACCTGCTACACTGTTACGGATAAAATTGCCGGTAACAAAACCTCTTGATAACAAGGTGGTACGCCCGTTATTATATACTAATGGCACACCCGTACCCGGGATATTTTTAAAACCATCTGCATAACTGGTTACAATCTGCTCTTTCATCAGTTCGCTGGTAACCACACTGTATACCTGCGGGTTTTCAAGGTTTTTCAGCGGCAGACGGGCAACATCTTCAGTTTCCTTTTTTAGGAATTTGTTATGCCTGGCACTTTTAACATACACCTCCTGCAGGTCTTTTGCCCCTTCAGTTAAAACAAAACTAACTGTGGTAATTTCGCCTACGTTAACAATAACCTCTTTGGTTTGAGTTTGCAGGCCAATAAAGCTTGCAACAACGGTGTATGTACCTGCGGGAACATTTTTAATAGTAAAATGACCGCTTTGCCCGGCAGTAGCACCAAACTTGGTATTGCTTAAAACAACATTGACAAACTCCGCAGCCTTACCATCGGCAGTTTTTACAGTACCTTTTATAGTTCCTGCGCCGGTTTGCGCAGTTGCATTGTAGTTTAAAAACAGCATCGCCAGTATAAAGCTAAAAGCTATTTTGATCACTACTTTAAGAGTTGAAGATACATTTGTTATAGCCGGCTTACCGGAAGCAAGAATAGGGGTAAATGTAAAATGCATATTTTACTTAATAATGAATTGATTGAAGGATCAGCAGTATTAATCGAGCCACAAAATTTAATAACCTGCAACCCGGATTTGGCGCAAAGTTATATTTATTTAGATTAATTACAAATAAGGTTTTAAAAAAGGGAATCCCTAACTATGTAGGGTAATGGCTCTGAATTAATTGGGAATATGAGAAATATTTAGAAGAGGTTTTTAAGAAGATCTCCAGCAACTACAATATCAGGCAAGCTAAAAAACTACCCCTCCCTCCCCGGAAAACTTTCACTGCCCCGCATATAGCTGCCCAAACGTTTCAGCAGGTAGGTTGCTTTTATCAGCAATGTTTTATCGGTAACAAACTCGCTGATATCATCTGCTTTGTTCATCAACTCCTGCTTGTACACGTCCTTAAAATCGAAATAATTGAGTGCAAACTTCCATTTGCCGGTTAAAAACGAAAAAACTTCGGTGTCGTTTTCGAGCAATTGCGAATAATTAATTACCAGGTAATCATCGGGCTGCAGCTTTTTAAGCATTTTCAATATTGCTTCATTGTAATTGATCCATACTTTTAAATAGCTTTCGGCATGGTCATGGTAAAAAGCCTTCAACCTGCGCGGCCGTCTGAAATGAGTCCATACCTGGCGCTGAATATATTTACGGGCCATATACTTTTGGTCAACGGATACAAAATCACGCCTGAGTAATGAACTAACTACCGATTGATAATTACGCAGCACTACCAGGTACCGCGCACCGGGCAACAGCTTGGCATAAGTATCCAAAAAAAGACAGGTGCGCGGGTCTTTCCAGGCCCATTGGTTATAAAGCTGCTGTTTAATGCCAATTACTGCTTTCATCTTTTCAAGTTGATAAAGCGGCACTTCAATATCCCGGGTATCGGTTAGCCCCGATACTTCCAAACTGTTACGATCAAGGATCTCTTCATGCAGCTTCAAAAACTCCAGATCTTCAAAGTGGCCATCAACATTGCCTGTACCGCTGCCGCATAAGCGCTCGCCAATTTGCAGGCCGCAGCGGCTTAACCAGTTGGTTATAAGCGATGTACCCGAACGGTGCATCCCCGCAATAATTAACGTTTGCCGGGGCGTGAATTTAACTGTTGTATTGATCATACCTTGGTTAATAACGGCCGGCCGGCTGTAGCTGCTTAATTTGCACCTGCTGATAGTTATCAAGAATAAAACCTGCCAACATTTCGGTTGCCTCGGTCTGCCTGGTAATATGGGTGTTGATATACAAATCAGGCGACGACGGGATTTGGAAAGGGTCATTAATACCGCTTAGGTTAGTTACCTTGTCCGGATGGCCTTCGGGCAATAACGCGCGCTTGTAAAGTCCTTTGGTATCCCTTTGCAACAGTGTTTTTACGGGACAATCGATATGGATCAGCTTTACATCAGGATAAGTAGCCATCAGCTCGCGGCGAATCACATCGTATGGGTTTATAGCGCTGATGATGGTTACAACGCCATGCCCGGATAATTTACCGGCTATAAAACCAAGCCTGCGGATATTTTCAAAACGGTCTTCCTTAGTGTAACCCAGGTTAGGGAACAGCTTTTGACGGTATACATCAGCATCAATAATTTCAACAGGGATATCGGTATCAGATAACCTCATTTTAACATGTTGAGCAAGGGTGGTTTTACCTGATCCGGATAACCCGCAAAGCAGAATAATCATAAAGTGGTGTGTTAAGCGTTAATAATAATTGTTGTGTAAACCATTATTGAAAGCTTAACGCAAATATTTCGGACGAAATTGTTGTTAACACTTACTGTGTCGATACATGGCAACATTGTATCGATGAACAGCAAAATGATGTAGACGGAGAGAAAACTTCAGCAATTAATTATGGTTACTGCTTCTGCATGCACCAGGTTGTCATACAGCGCAGGTTTTGCACGTTGGTGGTTTTTATAGGTTCATAAAGCTGTGCGCCCAGCTCGCGGGTATATTCAAGCAGGATCTCTTCATTTACCAAAAACCGTTCGGAGCCGTCGGGCAGCAGGTAGCGGTAATTACCCAAAGGCTGTACCAATGTTTCAATGCCGATATCAGATGCAAGCCTTGCAAAGAAATAACCTCCTGGTTTCAGTACGCGCCATAGTGAGCGTACCATATTGTCAAAATGTTCGGCATCATTAGCAAAATGCAGCACGGCACTGCAAATTACCAGGTCAAACTGCCCGTCATCAAAAGGCAGGTCCTCAACAGGGGCCAGTTTAAAATTATCGGGCGAATGATCAGGACACAGATCGGCAGATAGCCGTTTGGCAAGTTCAACAGCATGTTCGCTTTGATCAATACCATAAACGCTGAAACCATTTTGCAAAAAATAAGCTATGTTTCGCCCGTTGCCACAGCCTGCATCAAGTATCGTACGGCAATCATCAAAACGCCCTTTCAATAACTGGTCGAACAAATAGATATCGATATTGCCGTATAATTTCCGGAGGTTATTGCTGTTCATGGCCAATACTGTTTTGCACCCGAAATTACTGTTTTATTGGATGCCATGGAGAAAACTTATTAACTTTAAGTATGGCTACCGATATGAATATTTTTTTTCAGTTTATGAAAAGCACCTTGTTGCCGCTGCCGGGTGTTACCCATAAAATGCACTTTGAGCATCCTGCATTTTATGTTAACGATAAGATCTTCGCCAACATACATGAAAAGGATGAGCAACTGGCCATTTACACCACTGAGCGCGAAAAATGGATGGCGCTTGATCCGCATACCTTTTTCATCACTCCGCATTATCAAAATTACAAATACATGCTGGTGAGCCTCGAAACCGTATCACCCGGCGATCTGAAGCACTTGTTAATAACAGCGTACCTTGCAAGGGCCACCAAAAAGCTGATCAGGGAATATGAAGAGATGATAAAGAGTGGCTGAGCCGATTATCAACAAACAGGCTTATCCTCCTTAGGGCCTTACGCCGTTCAGCGCTTCCCGGTTAAGATAAACATAAATCAAAACTCCTACTACTAAAACCGCCAGCACTACAAGCCCGATCTTCCCCTTTTTCTTATCCTGGCGCATAAGCCAAACCATAGCAGCTATTAATGGAATAACAAAAACAATGTAAAAAATATATCCTGATGCGTTCATATGCCCCCCAGCCCCCTAAAGGGGGAGTTTTAATGTGTTATTTATTTGAAATGCCAATCTGCCGTAATCTGTACGTTAAATTACTCCACCATAGCTCCCCCTTTAGGGGGCTGGGGGGCAAACGCCATCCTCGCCATCGGGGCAACGTCCTGTCCTACAAATTCGCCTTTAAGGAATTTATGATAGCCTGCTATAGCAATCATGGCGGCGTTATCAGTACAGTATTCCATTTTAGGGATAAAGCTGTTCCACCCATTTTGTTCGGCCATGGCCTGCAGTCCTAACCTCAAGCCTGTATTGGCCGATACGCCACCCGCCAAAGCTATATCTTTAATGCCATATGCCTGTGCCGCTTTTTGCAGTTTGTTAAGCAAGATGGTAGCAATCCGTTTTTCTACAGATGCGCAAATATCGGCCATGTTCTGGCTAACAAAATCAGGGTTTTGAGCTACGTTATCGCGGATAAAATACAGAATGGAAGTTTTCAGGCCGCTAAAGCTAAAATCATATCCCGGGATCTGCGGCTCCGGGAACTTATAAGCATCAGGGTTTCCCCGGCGTGCATATTTATCAATAAGCGGTCCGCCGGGATAAGGCAAGCCTAAAATTTTACTGGTTTTATCCATGGCTTCGCCGGCGGCATCGTCAAGGGTTTGCCCTATGATCTCCATATCAAAATAATCCTTCACCAGTACAATTTGCGTATGGCCGCCAGATACGGTAAGGCAAAGGAAAGGGAACGACGGGTTTTTATCGCCTATAAAATGCGCCAGGATATGCGCTTGCATATGGTTGATATCAATAAGCGGGATGCCTTTTGCTAAGGCAAAGGCTTTTGCAAATGACACACCTACTAAAAGCGAGCCTAAAAGTCCGGGGCCGCGTGTAAAAGCTACCGCATCAATATCATTTTTGCTTACTTTTGCGTTTAATAACGCCTGCAGAACAGCCGGAACAATATTTTGCTGATGAACCCTTGAGGCTAACTCGGGGACCACGCCTCCATAGGCCTCGTGTATGGTTTGATTGGCAATAACATTGCTCATGATCACGCCATCAACACAAACCGAAGCTGAGGTTTCATCACATGATGATTCGATTCCTAAAATTACGGGCACGTGTTTATTAATTATTGATTTACTGATTTAGTGAATTAGTGATTTATTAATGAGAAGCAAACCAATTCCTCTTACTAATTGTATAGGGATAGAGGAAAATTCACCAACTCATTATTTCGCTAACTCACTAATTAAAGGTGCAAAGTTATTAAAAAAGTACTCAAAATATTCCTGGGCCTGGTATTGTTCATTTTATTGACATTGAGCATACTTTTGCTCACATTTCAGTTTAAGCCGGTACAAACCTGGGCCGCCAAAAAAGCGGCAGCTTACATTGCCGGCGAGTTGAAAACCAAGGTTGGGATTAAAAGCCTTTACCTCAGGCCATTTCGCTCGGTGGTAATTGAGGGGCTTTATATTTTGGATAAGAAGCGGGACACTTTACTAAGCACACCCCGATTAGCCGTTGATATTGAGGGTTTTTATCTTTTCAGAAGTATTAAACGCCGTACCATCAACTTTTCCAATATCGAACTGGATAATGGCTCCTTCTATCTCAAAAAACAAAAAGACAGTACTACCAACCTGCAATTTGTTATAGATTATTTTAATTCGGCGGATACCACCAAAAAAACCCAAAACAAACCCTGGACGCTAAATTTTGGCACTATTGCTATCAATAACTTTCATTTCAGGTATAAGAATAGCCTGCGCGATACGGTGATAGCCGGGGTTAACTTTAACGACCTGGATGTTCAGCATTTCAGCACGCTGATACAGGGTATGGATTTAAAGAACCACCTGTTTAAAGCCAATATAAAAAGCTTAAGCCTGCATGAAAAAAGCGGGTTCACCGTAAAACACTTCGCATCGGATGCCACGATCGATACCAATCAAATTTTACTAAGGCACCTCGCCATTCAAACACCCCGATCAGATCTGAAGGATTATTTCAGGATGAAGTTTAAATCATTTGATGATTTTGATGATTTTGAAAACAAGGTACACATGGATGCCAGCTTTAAATCGTCACGAATTTCGTCATCAGATATCTCCTACTTTACCAGTTCATTAAAAAAAGTGAGTTTTGATTTGGGTATTGACGGGCAAGCCAAAGGTTATGTGAACAACCTCAAAGCCAAAAAAGTGACCATTAGCGGCGGGCAGGCCACTTTTGTTAAAGGCGATTTTAACCTGCACAACCTTACCGATTGGGATAACGCATTCCTTGAGCTAAAATTTGACCAGGTTGCCTCCAACAAAAAAGACCTTGATTACCTGATCAGCCATTTTTCGGGAACGCCTACAGAAAAGGCTCCGGCCATACTTTCCAAATTTGGCAACTTTAATTTTACCGGCAGGTTTACCGGCTCGCAGAATGATTTTGTTGCCTATGGTATTTTTAAAACTGCACTCGGTCGTTTTGATTCAGACATCAACCTTAAAATTGATAAAAATGGCCGCCCAAGCTATAGCGGCAGGGTTAACGCCTATGCCTTTGACCTGGGCACCCTGCTTGATCAAAGCGATTTGGGCAGGGCCACCTTTACTTCAAACATACAGGGCAGCGGCGACGCGCTGAAAAGCCTTACTGAAAAAGTGGATGCAAAAATCGCATCCGTCACCTATAATAACTACACCTATAACAGGCTTACACTTAACGGCAGTTTTATAAACAGGCTGGCCAACGCTCATATTACCATAAACGACAGGAACATAAAGCTTGACCTTAAAGGCAAGGTTAACCTTAATCCCGCTTTGCCAACTTATGATTTAACTGCCGATATCAGGGACGCTAACCTGAACAAGCTTGGTTTTACCAAAGATACTTTAACTGTAAGCACGCTGCTTAAAACCCAGTTTAAAGGCGATGACCTGGCCAATTTGCAGGGGAACATCCTGTTTTCCCCGGCAAGGGTGGTCAATCCGCGGAATAATTATGCGGTTGACTCGCTTTACCTATCAGCAGAAGGAATAGGCAATAACCGCACCATCGCTTTAAAATCTGACTTTGCCGATGGCAGCATCAAGGGCAAATATGACCTTGCAACCCTGCCTTCGTATTTTAAAACCATCGTTAAAAAGTATATCCCTTCCATAAAAACAACTATAGTGCCGCCTAAGCCGGAGGAGTTTGATTTTAACCTGAACCTTAAAAACCTCGATCCGCTTACAGCCATCTTCCTGCCCGATCTGAAAATTCCCGACCAGGGAACTTTCGTTGGTCAATTTAATTCGGAAAAGAAAACAGCTACGTTATCGGGCTATATCAAAACGCTTAAATACGGCAAAACAGTTTTCCATGATTTTATTATTGACGAAAACACTACCGATAGCTTGCTGGGCCTCAACGTATCCCTGAGGCGGGTTGACCTAACTGACAGCCTTTTCATCAAGGATATCAACATTACCAACTTCCTGAAAAACGACAGCCTTAACTTTAACGTTAAGCTCTCCGACAAAAACGCCGTTAACCAGCTGGACCTTTACGGTCTGGTTGAATTTGGCCGCGATACTACGGCCAAACTGAAACTGCTGCCATCAGACGTGATACTGGAAAAAGAGAAATGGAAGATCCAGGAGCAGGTGCGCATCCGTTTACTGGATGGCAAAACACAGGTATCGGGCTTTGAGCTTTCAAACGGGCCGCAAAAAGTATTTATCGATGGTTTTATATCTGATAATCCCGCCGATCAGTTAAAGCTCTCGTTCCAGAAGTTTAACATGCGTACGTTTAACCAGCTCACGCGCACTTCGGGGGTAAACTTAAAGGGCTACCTGGATGGCGACGTTAAACTGACCTCGGTGCTCAAATCTCCGGGCATCGATTCGCATTTAACCATTGATTCACTTACCATGAACAAAACGCTGATAGGTAACGTGAAACTGGCCACCACACTTGGCAACGACCGTAAACAAGCCGATGTTAATATGAATATCATTAACCGCGGGCTGGAAACCATGAACATTGGCGGCACCTACTCGTTTGGTAAAGAGACTGATGATAACCTTGATTTTGATATCAAGATGAACCAAACCGAAGCTATTATATTTGAGCCTTTTGTTAAAGACCTTGTTTCGGATATAAAAGGCCATGTTTCAACCGACCTGAAACTTACCGGCAAGCCATCAAACCCCCAGCTTAATGGCACCGTTACCCTCGTTAACACCGGCCTCACCGTTAATTATTTAAAAACAGCTTACACGGTTAATAATAAGCTGGATGTCAATAACAGCATTATCAGCATTAAGGATATGGTTTTGAAAGACATTCACAAAGGTACCGGAACCGCCAATGGTACCGTAAACCTCAATAACCTATCCAACCCGGATATTAATGTAAGCCTTAAAGCCGATAACCTGATGGCCCTGAATACCACGTTTAAAGATAACCACCTTTATTATGGTACGGCTTATGGCACAGGCACATTTAACTTCAACGGACCGGTTGATAACATGAAGATTGATATTACAGCCAGCACCAATGCAGGTACCGTTTTCAATATACCGCTCAACACCTCGTCAACCGCTAACGATTATGATTTCATTAAATTTGTAAGCCATAGTGATACAGCCAAAGTTGTTGCCAAAGAGCGTGCTTTCAACGGTGTTACCCTAAACTTTGATTTAAGCGCCGATGAAAAAACTATTGTAAAAATAGCTACCGATTACGGCCAACTGGAAGGCAGCGGCGTAGCCCGTAATTTAAAGCTGAATATCAACAGCCTGGGCGATTTTGAGATGTACGGTGACTTTTTGATATCGTCGGGTAAGTTTGAGTTTACTGCCAAAAACTTTATCAGTAAAAACTTTACAGTAAGCCAGGGCGGTACCATCAGGTGGACAGGTAACCCCTCAAATGCCGAGATTAACCTTAAAGCCCTGTATGAGGTACGTACCAGTAAGGCGCCGCTGTACACTGCCGCGGGTTTACAAACCCCTACCTCGGGGCAGCAAACGCTGGTACAAGCCGAGCTGATCCTGACCAAATCTCTATTACAGCCTAATATTGATTTTGACTTTAACTTCCCTACCGATCCATCTGTTAAGGACGATCTGTCCACTTACCTTGCCGATGCCAATAACCGGAGCCAGCAGGCTATTAGCATTATTGTTCGCCGTAACTTTACATCAAACAGTAATAACTTAACCAACCAGGTGCTGGGCACTGCCGGCGAAGCGGTGAGCGAATTTGCATTTAACAAGCTTAACAGCCTGATATCGCAATCAAACATTAAAAACTTCGACTTAAATATACGCTCCTTCAATGAGGCAAGTGCTTCGCTGCGCTTTTTTGATAGCAGGCTATCATTTAACGGAAGCTTGTTCAGCAACAACGGCTCAAATGATATTTTTAATAACAGCAACAGCAACCTGTTTAACCAACGATTTAACAGCCTCACCAAAGACTTTGAGGCCTTATACAAGATACGCCGTGACGGCAACTTAACAGCAAGATACTCTTACAGGGCGTTAAACAACGTAACACTAAGCAGCCTTACAGATGTGCTGGCACCACAGTATGTAAACGGATTAGGTTTGGTTTACCAGCGTGACTTTGATACCTTCGGCGAGTTTATCCGGAACATATTCAGACAGGGCCGCCGCAAAAATGCACCGGTTAACCCCGCTCCTATCCCATCATCAATTACCACACCGGCAACCAGGCCCGATGAAGATGAGGATCAGTAGAGCCGAAGGCTTAAAGCTAAAAGCCAAAAGCTTTCCTGTACAAATACATTAAAAAGTAAAAGGCTTAAAGCAGATCGCTTTAAGCCTTTTACTATAAATTATTTATTTCGCTTTAGGCTTTCAGCCTTTCGCTTTTAGCTTATTAACGATCAATGATCACGCATAATGGCATGGTCCATCTTGTCGCGTTTGGTGCGCAGGTAAGCTTCGTTATGAGGGTTTGACGCTATTTCGATAGGCACATTCTCAACAACTTCCAAACCGTAGCCGATAAGGCCTGCCCGTTTCTTAGGGTTATTGCTCATCAAACGCATTTTGGTGATACCGAGGCTGCGCAGGATCTGTGCACCGATACCATAATCGCGCTGATCCATCTTAAAGCCGAGCTTCAGGTTAGCGTCAACAGTATCATAACCGTTTTCCTGCAAATGATAGGCCCTTAATTTATTGATCAGGCCAATACCCCGGCCTTCCTGGTTCATGTAAACAATAGCGCCCTTACCTTCCTTGCTGATCATCTCCATTGCTTTATGCAACTGCGGACCGCAATCGCAACGGCATGAACCAAATATGTCGCCGGTAACGCATGAGCTATGCACGCGGACCAAAATAGGCTCACCAGGCTCCCAGGTTCCTTTTACCAGGGCGAGGTGATTTTCGCCGGTATCAACCTGGGTATAAGCTATCATATCAAAATCGCCCCATTCGGTGGGCATCTTAACAGCTACTTCTCGTCTTACCATCGACTCATGCTCCAGGCGATAAGCAATGAGATCTTTGATAGATACTATTTTAAGATTAAATTCTTTGGCTATCTCCAGCAGATCGGGCAGGCGGGCCATTTCGCCGTCTTCCTTCATAATTTCGCAAATAACGCCGGCAGGTTCCATACCGGCTAAAACGGCCAGGTCAATCGCAGCCTCGGTATGCCCTGTACGGCGCAGTACACCGCCATCCTTGGCTATCAGCGGGAAAATATGCCCCGGGCGACCAAGGTCTTCGGGTTTAGTAGCCGGGTCGATAAGCGCAAGTGTGGTTTTTGACCTGTCGCTTGCAGAAATACCTGTAGTACAGCCATGACCAAGCAAATCGACAGAAACCGTAAAGTTAGTTTCGTGCGATGTGGTGTTATGGCTTACCATAGGCATTAGGTCAAGCTCGCGCGCCCTTTGCGCTGTAATTGGGGCGCAAACCAGGCCGCGGCCATGGCGTACCATAAAATTAATTGTTTCGGGGGTGGCATTGCGGGCGGCCGTTAAAAAGTCGCCCTCGTTTTCACGATCTTCGTCATCAACTACGATAATTGTTTTACCTGCTTTGATTTCTTCAATCGCTTCCTGTATGGTGTTTAACATTCTATACTTACTTGTTGGGTAGCGCCTAAACGCTTGTTTAATCTAAATCAAATTTAACGCATATTACCATGACTTGGGTCGGCCTTGTGTAAAATGATAATGCTTTTATAATATGGCTTTTATTAAATATACCGTTAATGACCGTGGCGGGTTGCCTTGGGCTTAAACTTTGCTGCCACGCGGTTTACAAAACGTTTATAAATCTCCATATCAAACAGGGCGGAGTCTGTAGCCGCTTTATAAGAAAGGAACAAACCGATAGGCAGCAGCGTGATAATAGAAATCCACATGCCCAGGTACTTGTTAATATCGCCGCCCTTAACCGATTTTTCGCCGATAGTGGTAATGATATAGTAAATCAGGAAAAATACCACCGAAACTACTACCGGCAAACCCAAACCACCTTTGCGGATAATGGAGCCCAGCGGCGCACCGATTAAAAACAATACCAAACAAGCTACCGAAAGGTTATATTTTTTTTGATACTCTACAAAATACCTGCGGATACCTTCCGAATCGCCTTTATACCTGTCGCTTCGGTTTTTGATCACATCCTTTATCGACCTTATTTCGGAAGCCGCACTGTTGAGGCTCATTTGCTGTTCGGATAAAGTAAGGCCCTGAAAAACATCTTTTTTAGGATCAAACTCTTTATATTTTTTAATAACCTTTGATTGCGCAGGTATTGAATAGTATTTAATGTATGGGGTAACCAGTTTATAATTCACCATCACATTGCTATCCACTGAACGCTGCGACGAATCGAGATAATGCCTCAGCTGTTTAATGTTCATCATTTGCGATGCGGACTTAAACTCGCTTTCACTGGTACGGGTAAGCTTAAATGCCGACAGATCAAACTTGGTTTCGGTTTCCTTAAAACGCTCCCGCAGCAGGCGCTGCCTCGTGTTATATGTGGCATTTTCGGAAGCGGTTTCTTCATATGTCACCCCATCCTTTAAACGTAATACCAGGTATTTATCGCCCATGGTGCGGAACATGGTGCCTTCGCGGGCCAGGATCACCGAATTGTTATTATCACCTTTCTCACTTTTTTTATAGATCATGATATCATACAACCGCTGTCCGTCCGGGTCCTTACGCTTTACACGGATTGTGTAGCCGGGAAAACTGGTACTGAACACCCCCTCGGGCAGCAAATCGGCCGATTTTTGTTTCCGGGCATCATACAACAGCGAATAATATTTAAGATTGGCCACCGGCAGCATATAATCAGAAAAAAAGAACGCCGCGATACTAAGTATAGAAATGATCACGATCATTGGGTACATGGCCCGGCGCAACGAAATGCCTGCCGCTTTGATAGCAACAAGCTCGTAATTTTCGCCAAGGGAGCCATAGGTCATGATGGTAGAGAGCAGGATGGATAACGGGAGGGCCATTTGAACATTGGTGGCCGAATTATACATCATGAGCTCCAGGATGGTATACCAGGCAAAGCCCTTTCCAATAAGGTCGTCAATGTATTTAAACAAAAACAACATCAGCAACACAAACATCACGATGAAAAGCGTAACCAAAAAAGGCCTTATAAACGATTTAAGGAGTAAAAGGTGGATCTTCTTCATTAGTGCTATTTGCAATTAACAGGGGCAAAACCAGTTAGCCGCACAGTTAAAACCAATTAACGTGCAAAACCAGTTCAGCGTACAAAATTAGCTAAAATAAAGTTTTATCAGGCGCCCAATACACTTATGAGGTAATCGATAGAGTTATCCCAGATCTGCTTTCGTTCTGTAATGGCATCTTCGGTGGCAAAATCAGTAATGGCCAGGGCTACATCATTGGTAAGCTCATCCTGCATTATTTCCATTTCAAAATAATACTGGGCATCATCATCGAGCCATTTAAAACGTACGGATCTGTTTTCCTTAACTGAACAAAGTTTGGCTTTTTGCGATTCGTCATCCCATGTAAAAGTATAAACATGGTCACGAATATTAACCTCATCGGCAAACCATTGAGACAAGCCATTAGGCTCGCTTAAGAAGCTGAACAGGATACGCGGAGATGACTTAATCTCGTACTCAATGGTAAATTTTTTCTTTTCGGACATTCGGTTTACACTTAAAAAAACAGGAACAAAAGTAAATGTGAAACATTTTTTCTAAAGAAAACGAATTTCTACTATATTTGCAAACCTTTTTAGGGACGGCCACTTGTTTTAACGCAAGGCCACTCTTTTTATTAACCACAAAAAGAGCCATAAAAATAAAAACGGCGGGGTAGCTCAGATGGTTAGAGCGTAGGATTCATAACCCTAAGGTCGGCAGTTCGATCCTGCTCCCCGCTACTTAAGGAAACACCATTTTTTGGTTGTTTCCTTTTTTTATACCCATAAAAATCTGTTAAACAGGCAGTTATAGCTCGCGTTAAAACAGTTCGATTTTTGCATAAGAATTCCTGAACCGTTTGGCCATAACGGTCTAAAAAATGCGTTTGAAATATTATTAACCTATTTTCCTGCAGTTCGATTTCTCCTTAAGGTTCATGTTGTTTGGATCGAGGTCGTACTGATAGGTTTTTGCGATCAAATAAAGAAAATTCAATATAACCGCCGCTTCATTATGATCAACTTGAATGCCATTTTTACTCAACATAGTTATGGCTCGTTTAGTTGATATTCTCTTTTCTATGAAGTTCATCTCAATTTTTCATTAATAGATTTTGTATGCCTTTGTAAGACATTCGATAAGGCAGGATGTACTTTCAAATTTATTTCGCCGGTTTGGGCATTTAAAATAATAGGCGAAATCAAAGTAATTGCTTTTTGTCAGCTATATTTAAGTCTGTAAATCCTTTAAATATATTTATGGGAGATCTGTCAGATAATTTAAATTGCTGATCGATACAACTTAACTTAGTACTTATAGCGTCCAATTCATTTTTGAGACTACCAGCGACAGCTTGGTGTTCTTTTTTGAAATCAGTAAAATCTTCGAATTTTAATTGATCGGCCACGAACAATCGCCTTGCTTTGGATAATACCAGTTCTTGTTCTTCCAGTTGCCTTAGTGTTATTTTCGCTCTTGTAGATAAGCTAATCTTTGCACGCTTATATTACAATCCTCCAAAACAAGACTAAATAGCTCGACAGCATTTTTTGACAACGCGAATTGCTGCAATTTGCTGTATAATTTTCATTAAGTAATTCCGCCCTGCCCCGTACTTTGCATTTATTTGAGCAATGGTAATATGGATAACTTTTTGAATGTCCTTTCGAGTAACTTCCGCGAAGTTTATTCCCACAAACAGGGCACATCATCTGTCCCGTTAAGAAGAATGCCGAATTCTTTTCGTTAGTTTTAAAATGAACTTGTCTTTTGGTATTTATAATATCTTGAACCTCGTAAAATAATGCCTCGGTTATTAGGGGATCATGGATACCTTTGATCATTTCCTTATCTTCAGATCCCGTGGATAGGGGAATAAGCCCACAATAAACAGGATTGCGAATAAGTTTGAGCATTTTAAACCTTTAGCACAGGCCATTCTTCGGACCTCATCAATCTTAAAACAATTTTCTAAAAGTTGTTCGAATGCCCATTTTATTATACCTGCTTCCGGTTGTTTAGGTGCGATGTATTTTCTACCACTTAGAGCTGTTAAATTAATAAAACCCATAGGGGCCTTATTAGGATATCTTCCCATTTGCTTTGCCCTCCGAATACCATTAGATGTATTGAGTGCTCGCCTACTATTTTCAGCCTCAGGAATAGATAGATAAACTGCGAGCATAACTGTACTTTCTGGAACAGAAAAATCGATTGGTTGATCAATTGACATTGCCGTAGTATGATATTTACGAAGTATGCCAATCATCTCATAGGCGTATTCTATATCGCGACTAAACCGATCCCATTTAATGAACAAGATATTTTTCTCTTCTTCAGATGGTTTCTTTCTGATTGCCGCCACCAATTTCTTCCATTCAGGTCGGTTAAAATTTTTTGCAGAAAAATCTTCGCGATAAATGTCTTCAACTTTGATATCGTTGTACTCACAGTATTTTAATAAACGGTCTTCTTGTTCGGGTAGGGAGTATCCTTTTCTTTTTTGTTCGTCTGTGCTGACGCGGACGTATAGATAAGCTGATTTCATATGTGATTCATTTTGCGTTAGAATAATAACGTGTAAAAATTCCATAATGATGCAGAACCATCTGTCGCACGATCTTCAGATAGTCATATAGGCAACAATCAGCAGAATCTATGGAATAAATAAACACCATTTCCTTTTTCCACCACCCAATAAATACTACCAACCATTAAGAATAACCTAAAATCCAGACTTTCTTACTATTTACAAGCATTTCAATCAGTCGATTAAAGTAACTTGCAGGAGTAGGTATCCCTCGAACTTAGCGACTTTATATGTGCACTATTGCCTTTCCTGTATTTTGGTTTATTGCTCAGAAGCTGTTTAAAAACGGTTCAGCATAATTCTTATGGCTGATAAATGTATTATCGCGACACTCGTGTCGTTAAAGCGTTCATAATTTTTAGCTGCCCGTCTATTGGTATCAATCCAGGCAAAGGTTCTTTCTACAATCCAACGTTTGGGTAGTATTTTAAAGCTGTGCGATTCAGTTCTTTTAATGACTTCAAAAACTGCTTTGAATTTGACTTACCTTTTCCACCAATGTTCCCCGATAGCCATAATCAGCAAATATTTTAATAACTCTATTCCATGTTTCAAAGAGTTTATCGATGACATCCATAGCCCCATTTCTGTCTTGAACTGATGCGCCTTGAACAACTACTGCCAGAATCATTCCCAATGTATCAACTATGATATGCCGCTTGATCCCTTTTATTCTTTTGCCTGCGTCAAAGCCCTTGCTTTCACTGCTTACAAGAGTGGATTTGACAGATTGTGCATCAATTATTCCAACTGTGGACTGTGCTGTTTTTCCTTGCTTTAAGCGGGTTGTCTGGACAAGGCTTTCTTGTATCATATTAAAACTTCCTGTTTTTTCCATGTGTTAAAATAATAGTAAACCAATTGCCAGGGTGCAAAATCTTTTGGTAGCATGCGCCACTGGCAACCAGTTTTTATAACATAAAGAATCCCATTAATGATTTCTCGTAATTCATACCGGCGGTTACGTTGGCAATCAAAATATTTTGACATAACTTGCCATTGGCTATCGCTTAAATTGCTCGGATAATTTGTCATGCTAATTGAGTTTGTCGTTATTCCCAATTAGTGACTATTCAGCCATTTAGCGATGGCCTTTTTATCCACTTTTTAACACATAATACTTTTTTTACTCGTTTTTAAACAGCTTCTTAGAAGTCTTACATATCATTGAGCATTAAAATCAGGTCATTCTTTTTCTCGATGATCCATTCGTCGGCCTTAATCAGCCCTTTGATCAATTGATGTTCCTTGCCGGTATAACAACCCGCGTCAAGCCCTGATAGTTGTTCCGGAAATTCGGAGGATCTCCAAAGACTTTCGCGTTCTATGGTGACAATGCTTTTTCTCGGCCAGTTAGGGATCAATTGTCTAATTTGCGGTATCTTTTGCTTGACCAATTTATAGATCATCAAGTCATCATAATCCTAATCACATGAATAGAAGGTTGGCAAGCTGATCGTACCGACGTGATTCGGCTTTGCAATGTTTTTGCCCCCGTCCTTATACTAAAGCTCCACGCCATGTTTTCGCGGTCGCGACGGACTCATAAGGAAGTCGAGACTCTCGCATAGGGCGATGCGGCTTGGCGAGGAAAAGAGAATCTGATGGATATTTTATATTTTGGGTGGTAATTTATCAAGTCTTTTTCAAGTAAATTATCAAATGCCATATTGATAAATATCATCCACTGTTCGGTAAAATTTATTGTAATGTATAAACATAACTTTTGTTATTATTCGTCAATTAAAATCTTAGAGTCATCATTGCTAGTATATAATCATGAAAGGTCGCATTATAGCTGATTCCTTCCATCTGAAAAGTAAAAGCCTTAAAGTTCGAGCTATTTTTTTTGATAATCAGTAACTTATAATGCCTTTTTATTAGCAATTATCAGTTGGCTTTCTCCATAATCTCCCCGTATATTATAAATTGCATTAATGAATTTTAATCAAAATGAAATTTACCAACATTTTAATATATTAAAAAGAGACATTTAATATTTCCTAAAATTTTTAGCTTTGTTCAATTACCGGTAGTTTATGTCAACAAATGTCAATATCACATCCGGCGGTATTCGGAAACTTCTCGCAAAATACACAGCTGAACAAGCTGTGGCTGAATATATTTGGAATGGCTTTGATGCTGGTGCAACCATTGTTGAACTTAACTTTGAAGGTAGCCAACTCGGTAAACTTGATTTTCTGCAAGTTAAAGATAACGGCTATGGCATTGACTTCAATCAGCTCGAAAAGAAATTTTTTCCTTTTTATGAGTCTGAAAAAGCAATAGAAATTTCTGCACCCGTCCACACTTCATTGATGCATGGTAAAAACGGAGTGGGACGTCTGACATTTTTTACGTTTGCCCACTTGGCTGAATGGGAAACAACATATAAAGGAAGCGGAGGGATGGAGTCGGGCAAGATCTTCATCAACCAGGCCACACTAAAAACTTATCAACCAGAAAAATCTGCAAATGCCGTATCTCAAACAACTGGAACTAAGGTAACTTTTAATAATGTCAAGTTGTCTATGACCGATATGGTTGTTAATGTATTGCCATTCGTAATGTCGGAGTTTTGTTGGTTCCTGGAATTAAATCGTGCACGAAATTATCAGATACTAATTAATGGCGAACCGTTAAACTACTCCGCTAATATTACAGACAGGGATGATAACGTCGAAATTCTTTACGAAAAAAATAACACTGTATTTACTGGCAAATTTATTCAATGGAAATATCCCCTGCACAAAGAACTTTCCAAGTATTATTTCCTGAACAGTAACGGGATTGAAGTATATAAAGACTTCACGACCTTAAATAAAAAAGGAGATGAGTTTTTTCACAGTGTTTATATTCAAAGCAACTTTTTCGATAACTTTAATGGAGGAATAGAAGTGCCGAACAATCAATCATTGTTGTTCGGAAAAGCAAAATCATCACCTGAATATAAATAACTGATCCGCAAAATCAATGAATATGTTCGTGCGAAACGCAAGCCATATCTGCGCACCTTTGCCGCCAGGATGGTTGAAAAATACGAGCAGGATGGTATTTTACCACACTACGCCACTGAATGGGAGGAGAAATTTAGAAAACCACAATTAGAAGAAACCTTGATTGGTTTATATGAGGCACAGCCAAAGTTATTTACTAATCTGAACACAGACCAAAAGAAAACATTTGTACGGTTCCTTGACCTGATACTGGATTCTAACGAACGACAAAGCCTTTTTCCTATTCTCGATGAAATAATTGAATTGGACCAGGAAGAACGGGAAGACCTGGCTAAACTGTTTCGCACAACTAAACTTAATCGGATAATTGATACCATTAAACTAATTGAAGACCGTTATAAAACGTACTATCAACTGCGCGATTTAGTTTTTGAGCCTTCTCTTAAAGCTAATGAAGTAGGTCATTTGCAAAAAGTTATCGAAAGCCATTACTGGTTTTTCGGTGAACATTATCATTTGGTTACAGCGGCAGAACCTAAATTCGAGGAGGCACTGCGGCGATACAACTACCTCCTTACGGAAAAGGACACCACTACTGAAATTGAACATCAGCACAAATTAAAGGAAATGGACATTTTTGCTTGCCGACAAAACGTACTTGCTGATCGAATTGAAAATATCGTAGTTGAACTCAAACATCCGGCAGTCGCTCTTGGGAATGAACAATACACGCAAGTCGACCAATACTTACAAGTAATTCTTAAGCAACCAGAATTTAATGCATCCAATATGTATTGGGAGTTTTATCTTGTTGGTAATAAATTTAATACATCTGGTTTTATCGAGAGGCAGATCTCTACCAATAAAAATCATGGACACGCAGGTCTTGTGCTTTCCATAGATGATGGCCGCGTTAAGGTGTTTGTGAAAAAATGGAGTGAGGTGTTTGCTGATTTTGAAATCCGGCACAAACATTTGGATACGAAATTAAAACTGGAACGGGATTTTTTGGCAAATGAATTACAGACTGCAGCAGAAGTTGTGGTATCCGTACAAGAAAATACAGCGGTGCAACCAGAACAAGTTACCCTACCTAAATCAATAAAATAAAATGGCAGAAGGAATTATTACAATTTTGAATTACCGGCGTGGGATGTATGCGGTAGAATTAACCGACGGTAGTTATTCTGTATTCGAGTTGCTGGGTACAAACGAATTAGAAGCAGAAGATATAATCAGGGGCGCACTTGATGAAGAAGGTGGTTGCATCCTTTTCAATGTTACATCTAACGAACAGTTCGATGTGATAATACAAAACACCGGCTCAAGCTTGCAAATGGCTCAAAAGCAAACTTTTTTACGATAAAATCAACTTACGCCCGTAATAATATATACCCTATTCGGCAAGCTTATCAATTAAGTTTGATGTTTATAATTGCCTATAAACCAAGACAGGGGTTCGATATTTTGGCTCTTCTCGCTTTTTGAAGCGCCAGCAACTACTAGTGACGCTTTTACGCCAATAATTTTATGTTCAGATATTTTTCTCTTTAATTTCAATTGGATGTTATTTTCATATTGCATGTAATTCTATAAAACACATCCTGTTTCTTTATTAACATCTACAATGAAAGCTATCTTTGCAAGGTTAGTAAATAGCAGTTGTGAATATGTTAGTACTTCGCAGTTTTTAACGTAAGGTCAATATTTTATATCTTGTTATTTTAGTAGTTTCTATATCCAATCAAGATTTTGGGGTTTAGAAGATAATTTTACGCTATTTATATTTATTAATGTCAGCAAAGTTTTTTACAAACCGGGAGGAGAAGAGTTTATTCAGGAAGTTTAAAGGAGCGATTGATCATACGGCCGACATTTATGCATTTCATGCCGTTGTTGGTTATTTCAGGGCTTCGGGATATTTTCCTATTCGCGAGCATTTGCAAAAAATACCGGAGGTTAAAATATTAGTTGGTATAAATGTAGATCAGATCAGCGCAGAAGCTAAACGCAGGGGCCTGCTGTTTTTTGGCGACCCGGACCGTACCCGCGAAGAATTCATAAAATTAATGCGACAGGATATTCGCGAAGCCGAATATGTAAAAGAGGTTGAAGATGGCATTTTACAATTTATGGAAGATGTTATCGACAAAAAGATACACATTAAAGTACATAAAACTAAAAAGCTTCATGCCAAGATCTATATATTCTTGCCAAAAAACTTTAACGAATATAGCGGCGGTGAAGTAATTACCGGTTCATCAAACCTAACCGATGCCGGATTGGGCATAAAAAACGAAGGTAACTATGAGTTTAATGTTGCCTTACGGGATTATGAAGAAGTTGCATTTGCCGAAGCCGAATTTCAAAAGCTTTGGGCCGAAGGCGAAGATGTACTACCTATAGATATTGCCCGGATAAAAGACGGAAGCCATATTGGCCAGCTATACAAACCCTACGAAATTTACATCAAATTACTAATAGAATATTTCGGAAAAAATATAGAATATGATCCCGATTCGGTTGGCGATCTGCCTCCTAATTTTAAAAAACTAACCTATCAAATTGATGCTGTTAACCAAGGCTACAGCATGCTGTTGGAGCATAATGGCTTTATGCTGGCCGATGTTGTTGGTTTAGGTAAAACCATTATTGCAACATTGGTAGCCAAGCGTTTCCTGATAGCAAACGGAACTTTAAATACCAAAATATTAGTTGTATATCCACCGCATCTTGAAACCAACTGGAAAAACACATTCAGGCAATTTGGGCTTGAAAAACATGTGCGCTTTATTAGTAATGGGAGTTTACATAAAATTATAGAACATAAAACAGAAGATTATTGGCCGAAGGAAGAATATGATTTGATATTAGTTGATGAAGCACACAAATTCAGGAATCATAAAGCGCAGATCTTTCAGCAGCTTCAGTTAATATGTAAAACCCCAAGAGCTGTTGAGGGAAATATTTTAGGCTTACGTAAAAAGGTTATACTTATTTCGGCAACTCCGCTAAATAACCGCCCAGAAGATTTATATTACCAATTACAGTTATTTACTGATGCCCGTAAATCAACGCTGCCGGTAACTAACTTACAGGCATTTTTTGCGCCGCTTATCAGAAAATATAAAGACCTGGTAGCTGCATCGAAAGTTAATGGAGTGCCTAACACTGCCGAGCTCAGAAACTTATATGGAGCCATTCGCGAAAAGGTATTGCAGCCCATTACGATCAGGCGAACCCGGAGAGATGTAGAATCTTACGAGGACTACAAAAAAGATTTGGCCGATCAGGGAATTAAGTTTCCGATAGTCGACCCGCCATTGGCTATAAAATACGAATTAGGGAACGATATGGGCAGCTTGTTCCAGGAAACGATTGCTTTTTTGGTTGAGCGCATTACCTATCATAGGTACAGGGCCATTGAGTATTTACTGCCTGAAATTCAGGCTAAATACTATACCCAGGCAGAGTCGGCATCCAAATCATTGGCATCAATCATGATGACACAATTGGTGAAACGATTGGAGAGCTCTTTTTATGCCTTTAAAATTTCACTAAACCGTTTCCGGGAATCAACGGAGCGTATGATTGACTTATATGAACAGGAAAATGGAAAGGTTTATGTAGCACCCGACGCCCAAATAAATGAGTTGTTTGATAAAGGATGGGATGAAGAACGCATTGATCAATACATCCTTGACCTTTCGATAGATAATCCTAAAAATCAAATTTTTTCACCATCAGATTTCAGAGAAGACTTTATTACCTCACTGAAGGCCGACCTGGAGCAGATCGAATTGATCTGCAAGCGATGGAAAGATGTTTTCGCTGATCCTAAACTTGATGCTTTCGAAAAACTTTTTCAACAGGAGCTTTTAAGAAAAGATCGCAACCCATCTGGCAAGCTGGTAATTTTTACCGAATCGAAAGATACAGCCAGGTACCTTTTTGAAAAATTTGACAAATGGGGGCATAAGGAGGATACCTTGATGGTTTCGGCAGATAACCGCAAAGCCATGCACAGTAGGGTGTTGGCTAATTTTGATGCGAACCTACCGGGTAAGCAACAAAATGATATCAAGTTTTTGATTACTACCGAAGTATTGGCCGAAGGGATAAACTTACACCGTGCAAATATTTTAATAAATTATGATACCCCATGGAATGCCACGCGCCTGATGCAGCGCATAGGCAGGGTTAACCGTATAGGTAGCACGGCCGATACCATTTATAACTACTCTTTTTATCCAAGTAAAGAGGGAGATGCCATTATCAGTTTATATAATAACGCTTATATAAAGCTACAGGGTTTTCATACCGCCTACGGCGAAGATGTGCAGGTGTACACACTCGAGGAGGTGTTGGAGCAGGTTACGCTGCATATAAAAGGTTTACCCGAAGAAGAAGACAAGCGTTTAAAATACCTGGAAATTATCCGCGATTTCAGGCGGAAAAACGAAAAAGAATTTAAACGCATCGCACGGCTACCTTTGCGCGCCCGAACTTCACGAGATACGCAACAAGCCGGCAAAAAAAAAATGAAGGGACAAACCCTGGTGTTTTTGAAGTCGGATTATAAAATGGACTTTTTCAAGGTGGCCGATAAAAAAATTGAACCGTTGAGTTTTGTAGAAGCCGCCGAAATATTTGAAGCCAAAGCCAGCGAACTTGCGGCTGGCCAGCTGCCATCCTACCATCATACACAGGTACAAATGGCCGTAAGTAAATTTGAGGAAGATTTGCTCAGCCAATCGTCTGATGCCATTTCAGGGCCGCAGGCTGATGCAAAAACAAATCAAGCCAAAAAGTTTATAAGGGAAGAAAAAGCGTCCAGTACCGACGAGAAATTTAGAAAAGCCTGCGAGTTGTTGTACGCCCTTCTCGAAACAGGCACCTATACCAACCTGGCTGCCGAAATAAATCAGGTGCGTTTAAAATGTGATAAAAATCAGTTACCAGTAGCCAAGGCACATAACTTATTGTTAACTTACGCAGTAAAATACGGGCATCAGAGTAATAATGACGACGATGAGCAGCCCGAATTACCTTTAACCATTACTGATAAACCGGCAATTATAATTTCTGAAACCTTTACTTTATAATCACAGATGTTAAACGCGCAAGAACTTCGAAAAATACTGGAGAATAAATATAACCGTAACGATTGGTATAAAATTTTACGGCAAAATTTTAACGTTAGTGTATTACGAGATAACCCTCCGCCTATTATTGCTGTAAAAGGGAACAAATTAGGAGCTACTGCTTATGAGCTTGGCGAATTTGACACTTCTAACGATTTTAAGGTAGGTATTTACGAAGTTGATGTTCCGGGGGTTAAACAGATCCATCGCAATAAAGTTGAACTACGAAATTTATTGCAAAACGTGTACACTACATCTGTTGATGCAGCGCTGATAGTATTTACCCAGGGCGATAAATGGCGTTTTAGTTATGTAAGTGAGGTAACAACGCGTAACCCGGAAACCGGCGAACGTGAAAAAATCAAAACCGATTCAAAAAGGTATACTTATCTTTTTGGTAATGGCGAAAAAGCCAAAACAGCGGCAGATCGTTTTGCCGGTATCCAGCAGGCAGATACTGCAACCGGTGAAGGCACAACATTAAAAGCATTGCAGGACGCTTTCAGTGTGGAGGAAATGTCGAAAGACTTTTTTAAGAAATATCGCCATCATTACGGTGCGTTCTTAACTTTCCTCATTGGCGAAAATGAAGACGGTAAATCCATCGGTACAGCATCCGGACAGTTCAAAACCATTTTTAATGCCGATCATAAAAAAGCCCGGGATTTTGTAAAAAAGATGCTGGGCCGCATCGTTTTTCTTTATTTTTTAGAAAAGAAAGGCTGGATGGGCGTCCCTGAACATAAAACCTGGGGCGATGGGGATCCCGACTTTTTGAGAAACCTTTTTAACGATAGTAATAACCAGGACGCTTTTTACTCGTTGGTATTGGAACCCTTGTTTCATAACACATTGAACCAGGTGCGTGATGGCGATTTTTTTGATATTGACGATTCATTATTTAAACAGTCAGGATATAGCAAACTTAAAATTCCATTTTTAAATGGTGGCCTGTTTGAAGCGGAGGCCTACAAAACTGATTTTCTTACCTTCCCCGCCAACTTGTTTAAAAGCCTGTTTGATTTTTTTGATCAATACAATTTCACCGTACATGAAGACAGCCCGCAGGAGCATACCGTAGCCGTAGATCCGGAAATGTTGGGCCACATTTTCGAAAACCTGCTGGAGGATAATAAAGACAAAGGCGCCTTTTACACCCCTAAAGAAATTGTGCACTACATGTGCCAGGAAAGCCTTATTGAATATTTATATACCCAATGTAAGGTCGAAGATAATGAGCAACTGCGTGATGCGCTTGAACGGTTTATTAAAAACCAGGAGCTGGGCGATATCGCAGAATATGAAGAGGCAATACTCAAAGCATTACGCGATGTAAAGATCTGCGATCCAGCCATAGGTTCGGGTGCTTTCCCGATGGGGATCTTATTAGAAATTTTTCACGCTGTTGAAACATTGAATTTTGCTGTCGACGGTATAATAGAAAAAGTCTGGGATTTAAAAGAATGGAACCCTGCCAAAATCAAGCTAAGTATTATTGAAAACAGCATTTACGGTGTAGACATTGAACCTGGCGCAGTTGATATAGCACGATTAAGGTTTTGGTTAAGTTTAGTTGTAGATGAGGTTGAACCACAGCCGTTACCCAATCTTGATTACAAGATTGTTGTCGGAAATAGTTTAATAAGCAAATTTGAAGGAGAGGTTGTCCAAATAGATTGGGAAGTTACAGCCGGTACCGAGGCTACAAAAAATCGACAACATCAAATACAAGAGAACCTAAAAAAGTTGTTAAGTAAGCAGAGACAGTTTTTTAGTTACAAAGGCGATAAAAAAAAGTTACAATCAGAAATACGAAGCTTAAAAATAGATGTTCTAATTAGTCAGCTTGAATTAGATAAGTATAAGTACGCTAACACAGCAGCTACCACAGGCAATTTATTCGAAGAAACAAAAAAGGAAAAGCAAAAATCTGCCGAAATAGCGATACAAATATCGGGATATGATAAGGCTATTAAAAAGTTAGAAAGTCTAAAGAAAGTGCCAGATAGGCCCTTAAATTTCTTTGATTGGAAACTTGATTTCCCCGAAGTATTAAATTCGGCGTTAAAACCAAACGGTGATTTAATTTCAACAACGGGCTTTGATATTGTTATCGGAAATCCGCCTTATTTGGACAATCGCGCAATTGATAGTGATATAAAATTAAATGCGGGATTTAAACAGGTCAATAAGAAATCATTTCGTCCAAATTTATACTTGTTCTTTATCGAACAGGCACTTAGGATATTAAAAAACAACCAAGTGCTTATTTTCATAAATCCAAATCAATTTCTTTCAACCGAAATGGGATTCGGAATTAGGAGTTATATTTTAGATGAGTTTAGTATAATCAGAATTGATGATGTTTCTTATTTGAAGGTTTTTAAGGAAGCTTCTACTTATACCAGCATATTTATTATTAAAAAGGCATTTAAGGATGGTCAGCGGATTATTATAAATAGATGTTCAACTTTGGGTGATCTTGGTAAGATAAGTTTCTCTTTAAATAATAGAAATATTATTGCAACCCCCTCAAAACTAATCTCCTTAAATATTAATAATGAATTGGTAACTAAAATAGAGGCAAAACATAAGCAATTTGAACATTTTGGAAAATTCCTTTGGGGAACTTCTCAAAGTGGATATGGTGCGCTTAAAATTAGCCAACAAGAATATAATGATTTGCCTAACGGAAAAAGGAAATTATACGAACCTATAATTCAAACAGCAGATATCAAGAAATTTCATATTAATTGGAAAGGTGAATACATACCTGTTGAAATATTCTCAGATTCAGTTAAGGCAAATTTTAATAAACCAAAATTAGTTATTGCCAGGTTAACCAAGACTCTACAATGTAGTATAGATTTCAATAAATTCTACGTTGGAAAGTCGACAGTTATTACAGATATAGCTATTGATCTTGATTATTTATTAGGGTTGTTAAACTCCAAAGTGATCGACTTTTGGTACTATGCAAAATTTGAAACCACGCATATGCAAGGAGGTTATATTAGGTACGATCTCCCTTACCTAAAGCAAATTCCTATCCCAATTCCAGATAAAGAAACTATGAATTCAATAGCAGAAATTGCCATTAATCTTCGTAAGAATATAGATTTTATAGAAAATCTACACAATCTAAATTTGAAAATTTTTAAACTTTATAATCTTGACTACAATTCGGCTTTTTCTATTGATCCCGAAATAAAGATGAGTGAAATAGAATATAATAATTTCTTGTTAAACTAAGCTATTACTATTAAAAAATCCAGACTATTTCTCAATATATAGATATTCCGAGTCAACGACCCGAGTTTCTTCAAGTGTTAAATTGTAAATTTTATAGACAATTGAATTAATTTTCTTTTCTATATTTTTTATGCTTGACGTCTCGTTTGATGATTTTAGTGTTAATACTTTATCTACCAGGTCTTCAAGTTCTTTCTTATATGTTTCATCTGTTATTATTGGGAAAAGCTTTCCATCATTAATTTGCAATGTATGTGTAGTAGTTATGAAGTTTTTAATATAATATGTTCCAAATTTTGAATTAAGAAGAGCCAATATATATTTATCCGATATTCGTGAAACTGAATGCATCTTGACAACATTTTTTGAATATGGACAAGGTTCAATGAAAAAGCCCTTTAAATCATTAGTGAAATAATCGACCCATCCAAATCCCGAAGTATTGTAGTAATTTGCTCCCTGCCATCTTGAGTTGGTTACGGTAGCTTCACGAAGCTCTTTGACAGTAGCCTTATGCCATTTTATGCACTCTACATGGGGGACATACCATTTGTAACCATTTTCATTCCCTCGATTATAATTGACCCAAACTTCTCTTTCACAACCATTAAGCTGCTCTTCTAAGGAAAGACTTTCAAAATCAATAACATCTGTATATCTGACGGTTTTGTACAAAAAGAACTTTCCGAATAGAGATGGCTTTCCAGTATCTTTTTTTAGTTTCTCGGCTAATTCATAAAATATATTCTTATTCCTTAAATTAACGTCGTGTTCTATTAATACTCCCTCTATCAGGAGTTTATTTACCAGCAATCTAAGTATCTTAAGTTCTTCTTCTTCAGAATTACATATTATAGCTAAATATTTACTGTTATTGCCAGTAACTAAGCCTTGTGCGCCTTCTGTAATTAATCCTAAAAAGGTCAGATCAGTTTCATTTAAATTATCACAGTAATTATTTAGCACAGAAATATTTTTTTGTCGGCTTTTAGTATCTTCTATTAGCTCCCAATATGTTTTGTACAATTTATTTAGATGCGGATTAAGCCTGTGATATATACTTAAATTTGTGCTATTGGGAGTAAAGAAAATATTATTTAATGAAGCTCTATACAACTCAATTTTCGCCGAGTAAGTCTCGGGTTTTTTAAAAGAATTTATAGCATTTTTATATTTAAAAGAATAATTCAGATTTCCCAAAGGCTCCTTATTCATTACTACAATAGTTGTATCAACGAACGCCGAATCGAAAACGTAGCCTACATTTACTATCTCGATCAACCGATTACCCTGTAGACGTTTTCTAAGCACTAATTTTGACCCTAAGGTTAAAAATGTATTCGGCGTTATATAAGCAATAGTTCCTTTAATTTTAGCTTTATCAATTGCCTCTATATAGAAATAATGGTACATATCATCCGAAAAGCCATATTTATTTTTATATTGTTGTTGGTTGAGTGTACCAATTTCTTTATTACCTAAATAAGGCGGATTCCCTATAACAATGTCAAAGCCCGTTGTTGAAATTAAATCACCGTTTGATGATTGCCTGAATAGACATTAGTAAATTGAGATATTCTTTAAACAGAAGCTGTCTGTATAAACAAATCATAGTATTTAAATTAAACCAATTTAATTAACCAACAAACTTATGATTTACGGCTACATCCGCGTCAGCACAGACAAGCAAACAGTAGAAAACCAACGATATGAACTAAATCAATTCTGCGGGAAAAACATTTTGGTCATTGACAAATGGATCGAAGAGACTATATCAGGATCAAAAAATGTACAAGACAGAAAATTAGGAGCCTTACTCAAAAGAATGAAAAAAGGCGATATCCTCATTTGTTCAGAGCTATCAAGATTGGGCCGCAACCTGCTCATGATCATGGGAGTATTAAACGAATGCATGAACCGCGATATCCAGGTTTGGACCATAAAAGACAATTACCGCTTAGGTAGCGATATTAATTCAAAAGTATTGGCCTTTGCCTTCGGTCTCTCTGCAGAAATTGAACGAAACCTCATCTCCCAACGCACCAAAGAAGCTCTGGCCCGCAAAAAAGCCGAAGGCGTAATTTTAGGCCGCCCCATAGGCAGCAAATCAGCAACAACCAAGCTAACCGGTCAGGAGAAGAAAATTAAAGAACTGTTAGATAAGAAAGTATCTTACAGCGCCATCGGCCGTATTTTGGGGGTTCACAGAATAACTGTATCTTCATTTGTTAAAGAATTAAAATAAACCTAAACATCAATGCCCAACATCTTACACGAGCGTGTTTTACAATTTTTACTCAAATACAGGGAATCAAATCCACAATTTAAATTTTGGCTTCGCCAACGCGACAGAGGCAACAGATTAGCCGATGGTCTATGGTTCCAGGGAACCGAGGGCTACACCTTTGTAGGCTTATACAACCGCGGTGGCGGCACTAACATGACCAGGAGCTTCGGCATAAGTTTTTGGGTGCACGAAAATGGCAACCTGGACGGCAATATTGAAATTGTTTGGAACGAGGAAAAAGATGCCGGTATCATTAGTTTCTACCAGCAGGCAATGGAATTACTGGGCGGTTTTGTACAGAAAACGGCAACCAAATACATTAAATACCTGGGATCAGACAACTTTGAAAACAAGGTAATAGATTTTTTAGATCATGACAAGCCTCAAATAGATCAGCTGATTGAAAATTTAGGCTTATCCGATACCATGTTTCTGAGCGATGCTAAATTTAACGAGCAGCTTAACCGGATCCGAAGTAAAAAAGAAAATAACAAGCCCCAGGATTCCGAGAACGAAAAAATTAGCCGGCTCAAAAAACTTTTTAACGATTTCAAAACAACCGGACAGTATCAATACAGGGAACTCCAGGCTCAATTTATTCCTTTCGGTAAAGAGCTGATAGAAGCGTTGTTAACAAAGCCTCAAATTACCAATGTCGACCTTACCGGCCTGATTCAGATATTAAAAGCAGGTTCGGGCTACCACATAGCCGAGCGATACCTGCCGCTTATGATTGATGACACAGCTGCGCACCAGGGCCTGCTCACTAAATTTGAAAACCTGGCTTATAAGGGCTATACAGGTGCAGGTAAAAACGGCATCACTAAACCCAACAACATACAGTTGGCCAATATCCACGCGTTTTTAAAGGATGCATTTACCATTAATACTATCGAAGATGCCATCGAATTTTGCGATACCTATGATAACCTGAACATCCCCGAGGTCAAAAAAGGTGTTTATTCTCCGTGGCTATTTTACATTAATCCCTCGTTATTCCCGATAATTAATAACAAGCACCTTCAGTTTTTAGATTGGATGGGCGTATCCCACCAATATAGCTACGCTATCGAATTGTTTAATGAAGTAAAAGATCTTTTAAATACCGATCTCGGCCTTTTAGATGCCTTTGTATACTTTACTGATTTTGAAGATCTGATTAAAAAAGAAACACCAACAACCATGCCGCTCAATACCATTCTTTACGGGCCTCCGGGCACGGGCAAAACTTTTAATACCATTAGCAGGGCTATCGCCATTGCCAACCCCGAATATGATTTGACCAATAAGCCACGTAAGGATGTAAAAGAAGAGTATCAACGCTTGTGTGCCGAAAAGCAGATTGAGTTTGTTACGTTTCATCAAAGCATGGGATATGAAGATTTTATAGAGGGCATTAAGCCGTTAAAACCTAACGCCGATGATACCTTTGTGAAATACGATATTGAGGATGGAATTTTTAAATTGATCTGCAAAAACGCCAGCTACAAGCCCGATGTTCAAACCAATCGTTTTCATATAACTCAGGATCAATTTGACAAAGCTTCATTTTTCAAAATATCGCTCGGTAACACGCTAAACCCCGAAGATGGCGAGATTTACGATTATTGCATAAAAAACAATTGCATTGCAATGGGCTGGGGCGGCAATGTTGATTACAGCAATTTAAACGAGGCCCAAACCAAGGCGCAGGCTATTGAAAACGGCGAATCGCAGTTTGCCATAACTGCCCTTAATTACTTTATCCACTATCTAAAAAAAGAGAATTATGTACTGGTATCAAACGGCAATTACAGTTGCCGGGCTATTGCCAAAGTAACCGGCGATTATTTTTATAATGAAACAGATGAGATAGATTACTGGCAATTCAGACCTGTGGAGTGGGTGGTAAAAGATGTAAATATTCCCGTTTCGGAAATCTATAACAGGATTTTTTCGCAGGCCAGTATTTATAAACTGGATAAGCAAAGTATTAAAGTTGATTTTTTTGTAAAAGATGCCGCTGAAATAGCTAAGGACGACACAAGTAAGCCTAAAAACTATGTGCTCATCATCGACGAGATAAACCGGGGCAATGTATCGCAAATTTTTGGCGAACTGATCACTTTGATTGAAGATGATAAGCGCCAGGGCATGCCCGAAGAGCTAAGCGTTAAGTTGCCCTACAGCAAACAGCCTTTTTCGGTACCACCTAACCTGCATATCATCGGCACCATGAATACGGCCGATAGAAGCGTTGAAGCCTTGGATACCGCGCTGCGCAGACGTTTCAGTTTTATTGAAATGTTGCCCCAGGAAGATCACGAAGGTATTGGCTATTTACAAGAGATCGATTTAAAGCTGATATTAAAAAGCATCAATATCCGCTTAGAAAAACTACTATCGCGCGATCACATGATGGGCCATTCTTTTTTCCTGAATATCAGCAAGGTAACCGAGCTTTACAACGCCTTTTATAATAAAATCATCCCGCAACTACAGGAATACTTTTTTGGCGATTATGGCAAAATAGGCTTGATTTTGGGCAAAGGCTTTATTACCGAAATTGCCGATAAAATTCAATTTGCAGATTTTGAGTATGAGGATAAAGACCTGCTATTAGAAAAAAGAGTTTACCGCATCAACAACTTTAAAACAGATGAAAATGAACTAAACGAAGATGAATTTTTAACCGCTGTTAAAGCAATTGTTAATTAACGGATGAAAACGCTCAAGGTTTTTGAACATCAAACAATAACTGTTGGTCAGTCGTTAATTTTTTATAGCGGAAGGGAATTAAAAAGAGAACCGCTTAAAAAAGAATATATCGATGCGTTATGGAAACTGTACGATGTAAAAAAGCGACCCTTTTTTAAGCCCACCCGCAATGGGGTTTGCTTTAACGCTTACGTTGGCGTTGTAAAGGTATTAAACCTCACCATCGAAATTTTGCCCAAGGCGGATAATCGCCGTATAAACTTTGATGACCTTAAAGGGCTTAAGGCTGATGAAAATAAATGGCAAAGCATCTTGCTTGATATGTTGCGGGTGTGTAGTTTGATCAACACCCCATCGGTATCGGATGCTCATCTAAAAACACGAAACAATAGCATACTGGATCTTTATATAGAGCGCTTCATTACCGAGGTAAATACTTTGATGAGGCAGGGCTTGATTAAAAAATACCGTAAAATTGAAAACAGCAGCACTGCATTAAAAGGAAAACTACTCATCGGGAAGCATATCCAAAAAAACATTGTGCACCAGGAGCGGTTTTTCATTGCGCAAACACAATATGATAAAAACCATTTATTGCATCAAATTCTGGCAAAAGCTATCGCCATATTGCCCAATATCTGCAGCAACAAATTCTTACTCTCTGAATGCCATAGCTTAAAATTAAACTTCCCCGAAGTTGATGATATCAAAATAAGCGAAAGCTTGTTTGATAAGCTTAATTTTGATCGTAAATCAAGCGCCTATCAAATTGCAATTCAAATAGCCAAAATGTTATTGCTTAATTATCGACCTGATCTAAGTACCGGCAGCAACCATTCAATAGCGATACTTTTTAATATGAATCAGCTATGGGAGGAATATGTTTACAGGATCTTGCAAAAAAGTAAGCCCCAAAGCGTAAAAATGATCTACAATCAAAAGGCTACGCGCTTTTGGGAAACCGATGGATCCAGGCGATATTTAAAACCGGATATTATAATTGAGTCGGCAACATCCGAAAAGATAGTGATAGATACCAAATGGAAAAATATCAATAACGACCCATCAAAAATTGGCATAGACGATTTGAGACAGATGTACGCCTATCATCATTTTTTTGAAGCGAAACAATGCTTTTTGCTTTATCCAGGCAGTGCCATGCCTGTTAAAAATGGCGCTTTTTACAACAAATACTTCTTTGGAACAGAAGAACCGGCGTCTAAACATTGTGGTTTGATTATTTCCAAAGCCTGGAATGAGAGCTCAGTGAATGGCAAAACATTTTTAAATACTTTATTAGGTAAGGAAATATATGAATCCCTTGGATTAATAAGCATCCAAAAATCTGATGAAACATAATTTGAATCATTAGTAGTCAATTATTATCATTGATGAATTGTTAAATTGACTTTGAAAAAGCTTTTGGTAACCAAATAATTATTCAGGTTATTTCCCCTGTTTTAATGTTGAAGCAAGCTTGAGTTTATACACAATATTGAGATAGCTTACTTGCTTTTAATTATTCAGATAAATATGGCAGTCATTTATTCTTTTATCTCGCCCTGAATTGTTTAGCATTATCACCTAACTTAGTGTACGCCTAACGCCATTGTATAAATTGAGTACACAAAAAGATATACTTTCGTTTTGGAAAGACATTGAAGTATTTTCACTGCCTGACTTGCCTTCTAATGCTAAAGAATTAGATCTGAACAAGCCATTACCATGGCAGTTGCCGTTTACACCACAAGCAAATAGCACATGGCGCCACATCGTATTTTTGGGAAAACATGGTAAGAGTAAAATAATCGACGTAATAGATAATGCTTTAGGCGATACATCAGAAAAGCCAGACTGGTTAGAGAAGCCAACTGGCAATACCTGCATGGCGGTATTAATCCTCAATGAAGCTGGGCGATTGTCTGGAGATAATCCATATTTACAAGCATCATATTTATATGGCATTAAATGCCTTCAGGATAGTAGAAAGATATCTGAAGTTATCAGATATTTAAATGAAGTTCAAGAGAAATTTAGGGAACGACATCCTTATCAGGAAACAGATACGCTCGAAAACTTATCAACGCCTTTAATTACGGCAGCTCATTTAAAAAAAGAGATAGCTGTATTGAATGATTTGAATATTAAAGAAATATCTTGTGGCCATCAGGTTTATGTACAGTCCATTCAAGTTTCCAAACAATCCAAAGCCGATACAGGATTTCTAAATAGCTTTTACCTGGACGATCTCAATCGCTTAAGCGATAATTCAACTAAGTTTGGGGAGGGGTTAAGTAATTATTTACGTGCGGAGATAAATCAGAAAATGCGTGTTGATTTTCTAAAGGATGCCGATGCGTTTTTTGAAGTTTTAGATCCCTTAAAGTTACCTGCCGGAAGATGGCCATCAAATCCCACCTACGGCCTTTATTCGGCGCAGGTTGGTGCTGTTAACTCCAGCTTGCTGCTACTTAAAGACAATGGTATTATTGGGATTAACGGTCCTCCTGGTACAGGGAAAACAACTCTTCTTTCAGATATAATAGCAGAAGTAGTGGTACTGCGTGCAAAAAAGTTGATGCAGGAAAATGTCTCTGCATTATTTTCAAAAGGTAATAGGATAGAAAAAGAAAACAGATCTGCATATCACTTCCCTGTTAATAGTAATGTATTTGATGATGCAGGAATTGTTGTAGCCAGCAATAATAATGCTGCTGTAGAAAATATATCTAAAGAGTTGCCGGATGAACGAAAAATAGATAGAGATACATTTCCTGACGCCGGATATTTCGATGATTACGCACAAAGTTTAATTGAAGGTAAAAGTTGGGGATTGTTAGCTGCAGCCTTGGGAAATTCTGAAAACAGGACCATATTTAAAAATAATTTCTGGTATAAAAATGGCGATAATCCAGGCTTTGCGGCTTTTTTGCAATCATTATATAATAACCCTGAAAATGAAGATCGGACGCCCAATTATTTGGACGGGTACCGGAAGACAAAAACTGAACTTGAAACACTATTAAAAGAATTTGAGGGATTTAAAAAAGCCGCAAGTGATTTTCATCAATTGCTGCCAGGTTTCCTAAATGATCAGAAAAATAAAATAGGCATTGAAAATCATATTAATCAACTCCTCAATCTTATTAAATCGCTTAATAACCATAAACAACCGTTAATAGCTCAATTGACAGGGCTTGAAACACAGATTTCTGAAATTCAATATAGTATTCAATTACATCAATCGGTAAAACCAGGCTTTTTCTTTTTTCATAAGCTATTTAATACTACTGTATTTAAAAAATGGAACGAGCCATACCATCTTTTTGTAACTAAACATAATGACCTCGCCAGGAAACGAATAGAAGTTCAGAAGGAGGCAGAAAATTTTAATATTGAGATTACCGTTAAAGAAAAAGAAAGAACACAGTCGCAGGATCAGCTAAACAAAATTAATCAGCGAATAAACATTTATAATAAAGAGAGAGAGAACCTTCATGATAAATATGGAATAGCCTATAGAAACATTCCTGATGAAAATCTATTAATATCCTTCCAGCATGACAAAGATGTTTTCCATAAAAGTAATCCGTGGTCATCTGTAAGTATTAATAAACTGCGGAGCGAAATCTTCATTAAGAGCCTTCAACTTCACGAATATGCGATTTTGAGAAATGCTAAACAGTTTAAAAATAATATAGGCTTACTGATGGAAGTAATGGACGGTAAAGTTGATGTTGCCCAAGACATCGCATTAAGCTTATGGCAATCATTTTTCTTTTGCATTCCGGTTGTTTCAACTTCACTAGCTTCTGTTAGCCGCTTATTTGGTAGCTTGGGAAAGGAAAATATTGGATGGTTACTACTCGACGAAGCAGGACAAGCAACTCCGCAATCCGCTGCAGGGATCATCTACAGGTCAAAAAGAAGTATTATTATCGGTGATCCCCTACAAATTGAACCGGTAGTTACTGCACCGGCTAAATTAATAAATGTATTGAATGGACAATACAGAACCGATTCAATATGGTCACCATTAAGAAGTTCTGCACAAATTTTGGCCGACAGAATAACCGCAAGCGGGACATGGATGAAACAAACTGATAATGACGAAAATATATGGACGGGGTTTCCTTTACGTACGCACAGACGCTGTAATAATCCGATGTTTGACATATCCAATGAGATTGCCTACAATTTTCAAATGGTAAAAGCTATGAATGATATTCCATTTGACTGCGCTCTTGGGTCCTCTGTCTGGTTTGATGTCAATGGATCTAATATTCAGAACAAACAAGTAGTTGAAGAAGAACTCAGTTTATTAAAAGAGAAAATACAATTGCTGGGAAAAACACCGCGAAAAGTATTTGTTATATCTCCCTTTAAATCAGTTGCTGATCGGTGTAAGCAAGACCTGTATGTCGTTAATTCAAAAATACAGTGTGGTACAATCCACACCTTTCAGGGTAAGGAAGCAGATATCGTTTTTCTGGTTCTCGGCAGTGACCCTAATAAGCCAGGATCCCGACAATGGGCTTCACAAAAACCTAACATGCTTAATGTTGCATTAACGCGAGCTAAAAAACGTTTTTATGTAATAGGCAGCAAAAAATTGTGGAGGAGCTATCCCTTTTTTTCTACGCTTGCACAAAAACTATAAGTTCCAAAAGTTGACCAGGAAGAGTTATCCCTCTATTAAAATGTACATCAGCTATTCGTGGATACGCTTGCTGGACTTGAGCTACATTATTCATCAAAAAGTTTCGTGCATAAATCAGGGCTTGATAGTCTTTTAACAGGTTCGGCACTGTGCAGGTCGACCTCGCTTATGACTTAGTAGGTAGTTAGGGACTAACCAACTGTGATAGATTAGATGGATTATTGATTGTTAATTAAAGCATTTATAATAAGTTAACTATTGTAAATGAAGATTTTTAGAATGATGCCAGCCTGCGCAAGTGGTTCAAAAAATTTTGTAGCCCTTGTGCCATCATGAACCTGATTCGGCGATGGTTTAGATTAGGCCCGTTTCTCAATCTCTTTTTTAACCTCTGCAATTAATTGTTGCTCGGTAGGCAGGTATAATTTATATTCACTTGCAAAAATGGTTTTATTATCTTCCGGTAGGGATATTTTAACAACAGCATTGTTCTTTTCAGCACATAACAAGATACCAATAGTTGGCTTTTCAAATTCTTTCCTCTCGTACCGGTCATAATAATTTACGTACATCTGGAGCTGACCAATGTCCTGATGGGTGAATTTCGTGGTCTTTATTTCGATGATCACAAAGCACTGCAGAAGCCTGTTATAAAAAACAAGATCTATAAAAAATTCATCGCCCTCAATATGTAAACGTTTCTGTCTGGCCACAAATGCGAAGCCGTTACCCATTTCCAACAGAAAATCATGTAAGTGCGTAATGATGGCCTGTTCCAGTCTTTTTCATAATAAGATGCCTCGCGATGTAATCCTAAAAACTCCAGGTACATCGGATCTTTTATGATTTTTATGGCATCAGATAGTTTCTTCTCATTTCGGGCTACTGCCAACACGCTATCTTTGTCATTACTCATAAACTGCTATGAACCTGGTATTCTAACTGACGTGGCGTCCAATTACTCTTTATGGCTTCCGCTATGTAAAAACCTCTTTTATCTGAATTATCGATGCGCAATATTATCTTGTAATGTGTCCGGCCCAATTGCGAACGCAGTGCGTTCGCAATTGGAAACGTGCTATAAAACTGCCTAAATAATTCTATCTGCCGTTTCGAAAACCCACTGCCATATTCCGGTTTTGAAGAAGAGCAGCAAGAAAAAGATCTGGCTTAATAATGGAGTTAACGCACTGAATTTACCTGTTTAGGCGAAAACCCGAAATGCCGTGAAAAACTTGCTGAAAAGCTTGCCGGACTGCTGAAACCAACCTGGTAAGCTACTTCGGCAATGGTGGCTGTGCGGCGCGCCAGGAGATCGTGTGCATGCTGTAGCCGTATTTCGCGTACCAGTTCGCCCGGGGCCCGGCCAGTTATTGCCTTTAATTTTCGATGCAGCTGAATTCTGCTCATACCAATATCCCCAGCCAGCTGATCGGTTCCATAGCTGTTGTCATCCAGGTTATTTTCAACCGCGGCTTTTATCTTATTTAAAAAAGCCTGTTCTATAGTCGGCATATTGGGCAACTCAATCAGCCATCTCTTGTGCATTGCAACATGTTGTTTCAAAATATTGCGCATCCCGATCAGGTTCTTGATCAGGGCCAGCAGTTCGCGCTTTTCAAAGGGTTTGGCAAGATAAGCATCAGCTCCTGTTTGAATACCTTTTACGCGGCTATCTACGTCGGCCCTTGCTGTCAGCATGATGACAGGGATATGGCTTGTCCGTTCGTCTTTTTTCAATATCCCGCACAACTCATAACCATCTGTATCGGGCATCATCACATCGGTAATAATGAGTGCAGGGATTTGTTCTATACCCATTGTGATTCCCGCCTTGCCGTCCGAAGCGGTAATTACCCGGTACTGCTCCGCAATCTGACGTTCAATAAAGTCACGAAGTTCCCGGTGATCTTCTACCAGCAAAACCAA
Source organism: Mucilaginibacter rubeus (assembly GCF_014643835.1). GTDB lineage: Bacteria > Bacteroidota > Bacteroidia > Sphingobacteriales > Sphingobacteriaceae > Mucilaginibacter > Mucilaginibacter rubeus. Next base: position 48,773 of record NZ_BMKD01000007.1, read on the forward strand.
GTCCATATCAGCCTCGGTTTTATCAGGTTTTGCTTCTTCGCTTTCAGCGGCTGCTTTCATAACCTTAAACTCCACTACACCCTCATGAGCGCCCGCCGCTTCGTCCAAAGGCAACTGGATCACCACTTCGGTAAATGCCCCTTCCCAGCTATTTGCCGCAATACTGCCGCCCATTAGCTCAATCAGTTCTTTACAAAGCGCCAAACCGATACCGCTTCCTTCTGCAGCCTGACTGCCCGGCGAATTGACCTGGTAAAAACGACTGAAAATATAGGGAAGCTTTGATCTGGGTATCCCTTTACCTGTATCGCGAACGCGAACTACATATTGATTCCCGGGCACCCCATCATCGTGATAGAGAAAAATCTCCACCCTGCCGACCTCCGTGAATTTTACCGCATTCCCGATAACGTTCAGCATGACCTTATCCAATTTATCCCGGTCTGCCATTACCCAAAGTTCGCGATAGTTTGACCGGAAATGCAGTGTGATGCCTTTTTGCAATGCAAGCGGCTCAAAACTTTGGACATGGCCTAATAACAATGCGTTTAAATCGAGCGGTTCGTACAACAATTCCATTAATCCCTGCTCCAGTTTACTCAGATCAAGCAACTGGTTGATAAGCCTCAGCAAGCGCTCGGCATTATTCAGGATCATCCGGTAATCCCTCAGCAATGATGGATCGGCGGTCTTGCCGGCAAGTTCCTTAACCGGATTGAGGATGAGCGTTAACGGCGTCCGGAATTCGTGCGCAATATTGCCGAAAAACCTTGATTTAACAGCGTCCAGTTCACGCAACTTATCCGCCTTTTCTTTTAGTTCTGCTGTGCGTTGCTGTACAACAGCTTCTAATTTCCGGGCTTCGGCCGCAAGCTGTTCGGTTCTTTCAGCTTCTTTTGCCAGTGCAAAAGCCGACAATGCTTCAACCTCGGCCAACTGTGCGGCCAATTGCTGGTTTGTGCCGGCATAATCGAGCGCGAGATAAAGGGACAGGCAAACCGGTAAAACAAGTTCGCCCGCGCTCATCACAAATACCCGCATTGAATTATAACCGTAAGGCCATACGCTGAACGTATCATCCCAGCAAAAAATATAAACCAGGAAAACTGCCATTACACCCGTTGTAACCAACCACGCCTTACGCCTGCCTTTACGTATAAGGTGATATACACAGATAAAGCCATCCACATTACAAACCAGGAAAACTGATGAAAAAAAATCAGGAAAATCAGTTTCCTTTAATATATAAAATTTATAAAAGTAAAAAAGTAAATAGGCCGAGCATACGCACGCCAGGGTAACCTGGCGCCAGCGATGTACCTGGCCATAATCTAACTTATACAACAAAATGAGCCCCCACCACAAAAGCAACACCTTCAGGTTATAGATCATGTAATGAGCAATATATTGCAGCTGCGGATGGGCGGTTAAATAAAAAAGGTATACACACCCGCTGGTGATGCCCGTTAGCATAACAAACAATGCGTAATAAAAATTAAGCTTCTGCTTCGGATAAAACAGAAAAAGCAAAAAGTGCAGCAGGCCAAGAATGAAGGCTGCGGCGGCACACATTGGCACAAAATTATATAGCGTCCTGGCACGCATTATACGCTTGCTATACAAATCGTAGTTGGTAAGTAACACCTCAAAGCCTACAAAATTACGGTACACACCAAAAGGGTTGGCGTAATGAATAGTTACCAGATGCGGCGCATTGCCCTTTAACCAAAAGGGTATCATCTCCAATGGTGCCCGGTTGGCTTCCGTTGCTTCAACCGGGTGGCCGATTTTGCCATAGCCGCCTATTGGCTCACCATCAATAAATATTTCTGACGCGCCATCATGATTAATGCGCAGGCCAAATTTTTGGCCTGCCACATCCTTACCTGCTTTTACCCAAATATTAAACCAGCCAATACCTTTCCACCCGGCGGGTAGCTTGTCTGTGCCAAACGCCGTATACTGTACAGTTTCCCAGCCGCCGGAACGGACATCAGGCGGTGTATTTGCGTTATTTATTTCAGGATGAAAGAACCAGTGTTTATCACGCAGTGATATTTCATTGTAGGCGCCGAAATCTTTGTGATGCAGAATTACCGTGTCTTGTGCATTGGCCGTACCGTACAAAGCCAAAAGCAAAAGCAACAAGACGAAGGTACATTTAGCTGGATGCATGTTGAGATTAAGTTTGCGTAAAACTGCCGGGATTTTATAATCAAAAATATATTATATTTATTATAATATACAGATACTACGGGGCTTTATTCATAACAGAGCGGCCTTAATATTAGTTAATACCTTTTTCCAGCCTGGCATTTTGACCCGCAAATATCTTCCATTCACCGTCCCGTTTTACCACGACGATCATCCGGCGAAACTCAAACGTTTGACCCGGATATCGTTCGTCGCCGGCAAGGCCCGTTCGTACGTGTACAAGCGCAAGGTCCTGATTAAGATAGGTAATATCTTCAACAGCCCGGGTATAGTACCGGGTGTTTTTAAAATAAGTATTATGAACCTGCTTATAATGCTTAAAAATATCATCCCGACCTTTATAGTAGGCACCAAACCAGTTTACCCAGGTAGCATCAGAGGTGTAACTGGCCGCCAGTTTTTCCGGGTTATGGCTATTCCATGCATCTTCATAATTTTTGATCATCTGCCGTATCACAGCGTTGTTCGATGCAGTGTCAGGCTGCTGGGCCTGTACACTGGTACTGCATAGCCATATCAGAAGTATCAGGCTTGTTATCTTTTTCATAGGTATTATATACAGGAGGACAAACATCCATAGCGGATACTACAAATAAAGGTGATACTTCATGATGTTACTTATGTTTATGTTACAAATCCTTTATCTTTTGTTACATACAGCTAAACCTGCCCTATTCATGAAACGATTTCGAACTGATTTGTAACACCCGCGAAACTAACTTTCCCAACAGTCTCTTTTTTTTGTAATAACAATTTTGCCTCCGGGGCATTACGGCGCTTCCTGTTGAAAGCGCTGATTACAAATAACAAAACTTACCTATGAAAAAATTATTAAAACTAACGGAGGTAAAATTATTTACACCATGAAAACTTCAAAACCATTGTTTGCAATAATATTTGTTGCAACGGCAGCTATATCTTGCTCAAAAGATGCCAAAACCCCACCCGCCCAGGAGGTGACACCATTGGTAAAGCAAATGGTGATCACTTATCCTTACATAAGGAGCGTATATAATAACACTTACGATGACCAGAAACGATTAGCCACCGTAGGAAATGCCAATAACATCATCACTTATAATGCCGGCGGTTTTGAGATATCACAGCCTTATAACGCCGATAAATTAATTACGGATGTTACTTTAGATAACAGCGGACGTATTGGAACGGTTCTTAGTTATCCGAGTACTAACGAAAGATATAACTCAATCTTCAGCTATGACGCGAAAGGCCGCCTGGCCAAAATAGTCCAAACAGGTACATATTACGGAAGGGTGGTCCGTCATTTGACATTTATTTACACATGGGATGATAACGACAATTTGTTAAGCAGCAGGATCATCAGCGATAATGACGATAGTACGGTAACCTATTCAGGATTCTCGGCCGAAAACGTAAACACATTAAAAGGCAGCAATTTTGGATTCGATTATTTTGGCACCGCAGACTATCCGAGCGACTTTGTACCTAACGATAACGGCGGGAGCGGCGTAACTTTCCCATCGATATACGCAGGTAAAATTTTGCCAACACAGGTAAAAGGTCCGGGCTACACCCGCAATCTCACTTATCACAAAAATGCCCAGGGATATATCGACAGAATAGAAACGAACAACCCGGCTTCTGCTGTCGATCATACAATAACTGATATCGCCTATCAATAAAAAACAGCCCGACACCATGAAAACATTATCAATCATTACGCTGATATATTGCTGCACGGCGCTTACCGCATGCAATTTTAGCAAGGGCGCCAAAAAAGACCTCAGTACAGGATTGTCCTACAATTACAATGGCTTTAGCGTGCGGAATGTTTTACTGATTGATGCATCAGGCACGCCATTGAGCAGCAACAAGGTATCATTAAACACGCGTGTATCCGTTGCAGCCCTGGGCATCATCAATTACGGATTAAAGGACGGAAAAGTTTATCCGGGTATGATGCTGGCCGTTACCGATCAGAAAGGTAACCCGGTGATCAAGTCTGCCGACCTTTTTGCAGGCGGCAAAGGTTATCCGCCGGCAGGAGCAACCGAATTACGGGGTGATATCACAATTGCACAGCCCATGGCATCCGGGCAGGTTTATCATGTCAACGTGCGCATATGGGATAAAGTAAAAGCAGGCAACGAGATCAATGCCGAAGCCGACCTTGTCGTACAGTGATTGATCGCTATGTACATTATTGATAATCTTTAAATTTCTTATTATGGTTATTTTCATGCGCAGAAAGCCTGCGCTTATTTATGGCACCATCCTCGGCACGATATGCCTGCTGGGCGGTGTTATGCAAAGTAAAGCTGAGACAGCATTGGTTGGGTTCCTGATGCTTATTTACACCGTTGGCAGTCTGATTATGGACAAAAGAAAAAAAGAAGCTGCAAAAGAACAGGGTTCAAAAGCTCAATAAGGTAGTGCGTTTAATTTGTAAAGCCGCTTAGTAATCCATGGCGGAGTGAGAGAGCTAAATGAACCTGCCTCCTTATGTTACCCATGACAACTTAAAAAAATGGGTGTCATACTGAGCCCATCGAAGTATGGCGGGCGGGCCTCTGCGCACGAGTCTTCGACAGGCTCAGACTGACAGGCCCTCTTTGTCATCTAACCTTCAGAGGCCCCTGATTTAAACACTCAGCAAGAGATGGGCCACGCCTAAGTTATATTGAAGAAAAAGCTATTATAGTTGTTACCTGTTGTAGATCCTGCCGCCTTTGATCACTAATTTTACTTTTGTGATGTTATCGATAGATGCCAAAGGATCAGCATCCAATACGATCAGATCGGCATCCATTCCTGCTTTAACGAGTCCTTTTCGCCCTTGTAGCCCGATGGCTGCGGCGCTGTTTTGGGTGGCGGCTATGATGGCATCTATAGGGCTGAAACCAGCATCCGTCACGAACAGGCGCATTTCTTCCGGAACAAATTTTTCCTGGTCGTCATCGGTGCCGGCGCAAATGGCTACCCCTGCACGATAAGCCCGAGCAACGATCCGTTTACCGATCTCATAGTCCCATATAGCAGCCGAATCCTGGCTTGCCCAAACCTTGTAGGTAAGTAAAGTGGCGTCCAGAATGGTGTGATGCGCTCGCATCAGATCAAAAAGCCCGTGCAGATCAGGCGTCACCCGATCCCAATACGCGGCGTTATGCCCGGCTTTTTTCCAGGCTTCCGGTATTTGTGCCTTTTCACGGACCAGCAGCGGCACGTGCGAAATGGAGATCAGTCCTGCCCGGACAAGGTCGGACGGCCCTGCGCCCTGCAGCCAGGCATGCCCCCAAACGGGCATCTGCTGTTTCTGTGCTTCCGTCATTATCCGGTTAACCTGCCCGGTGGTCAGGTTAGCATAGAGCTTGATGCCGCTCGCGCCGCTGCCCTTGGCTTCGGCTATTGCCAGTGTCAGGTTTGTGGAGTCGCTGATAGCCTGCATATAGGGCATTTTCCCGTTAATACCGCCTCTTGTTGACGTCGCTGTTCGCGGGTCACTGAAGAACACGGTACCGGCCATAAGGGCAGAATAACAGATTTCAGGTGACGTGATCTCTCCGAGCCGTGCATCGCGGGCCAAACCGGCAAGTACACGTCCGTCACCGGCCATATCCCTCACACAGGTCACACCGCTACACAGCATACGCTTCAGCACATCAAGTGTGTGCGCGCGGTTGTCTACACCGCTCGGATCGGTTGCCATATGCACATGACTATCGACCAGGCCCGGCAAGAGTGATTTCCCTCCGAGGTTGATTACTATAGCAGAATCCGGAATGGTGTGCTCCCCGGCCGTAAAAGTAAGGCTGATCTTACCATCACAAATAAACACTGTTTGACGGGGAAGCGGCACCCGGTGTTCTGCATCAATGATGGTCGCATTGGTCAGTACAAGCAATCCGGGTTTGTACTGGGCCCAAACGGCGACTGGCGCCAACAACAGGAATGAAATTATATACTTGATCATAGGCTTTGCTGCTTTTTGACAGCTTGCCCAATTTAAGCAATTTCGCAGAAAGCATCGTTCGGTGATGCCTTGACAATTCCTTGCGGATGCATGTAGAAATGGCCGACGGTTGGGATGACGAAAAACAAAAAATCGTTGCGGACTTCTGGCAAGTTTTTACGGCATGAATATTGAAATTAATAGCGTTATGAAATACACACACGCTATTTTAGGAGGAACCGGCCATATCGGTGCCGCGCTTTCGACCGCTTTGCTGCAAAAACAACAAAAGGTCATGATCATTGGCCATGATCCAGCTAAAGCTGCCGAATGGATTGTTAAGGGGGCAGCTTATGAGGTTGCAGACATCTGGGACACAGCCCGTTTAAAAGAACTGTTCGGACAGGCGGAGCGCCTGTTTGTGCTGAACCCGAATGCGGCTCCCGATAAAGATATCGATGCGGTGGAAAGGGAACAGATCGGCAGTATCCTAAACGCGCTTGAAGGGTCGGAACTGAAAAAGATCGTCGCCGCTTCTACCTATGGCGCCCAGCCCGGAGATCATATTTTTGACCTCGGTGCGCTGTATGAATTAGAGCAGGGCTTAGCCAAATTGGACATCCCGCTGGCAGTGATCCGCAGCGCTTATTACATGAGCAATTTTGACCAGGCAATACCAGCCGTCCGGGAAAAGGGAGAATTGACCACTTTGTTTCCGGCGGACTTTAAGCTGCCCATGGTCGCGCCGGCAGATATCGGTGCATTTGCAGCCAAATTAATGCTGGATGACCGGACCGGGCTGTTCTTCCTGGAAGGGCCTGAAACCTATTCTAATCAGGATGTGGCTGAAACATTCGGTAAGCTATTGCACAAAACGGTAAACGTGGTGACTATCCCGGAAGCTGGTTGGAAAGACTTTCTGATAAAGGGCGGCTTTTCCGAAAAAGCGGCGGCATCTTTCGCTAATATGACGAGACTTACCATTAGCCAGCAATCGGAAATACCAACCGCCCAACACGGGCCTACCACCTTGTTTCACTACCTGGAAAAGCAATTGCAGGTTAATGGTGCTTAAAATATTGTATCTCTTTTTCGTGTTTCATTGCGGCTTCTTTTGAATCGAAAGTGCCGAGATTTTTACGCTTGTGGGTTTCAGGATCAACCTTTTTGGAGTAGATCCTGTATTGCCCTGATTTTAATTTCCTGATCATTATTTATTAACATACCGCGAGCGGCAATGTTTACGCAAACAAACAATAGAACGTATTAGCCGTGATACCCCGGCAATATTGACAAATGGCCACGAGGTAAAAGTCGTGACATGGCAACAGAATACCGCAGCCTTTTTATTCTAATCGACTTAATATATTCAGTGCTGATTAAAGAATTCGGCCATTTGCGCCAAACCAGTTTTTGAAAACATTCTCTCCGAATTTTCCAGCGTGTCTTTTGTGGCTTCCGCTCCTCTTGCAACCATTTCTTTTTCAAAATGGGCAATCGCTGTTTTGATATCAGTAAATTGATTTCCGGTTAAACATTCGGCCAGTTCAAACGAATCCTGCAATGCTACATTAGCACCTTCGCCTGCATATGGTGGCATCCGGTGTGCGGCATCCCCAATCATTGTAAGGCTCTCATCCGTTTCCCAGCTTTGATTTAATGGGAAATAATATTGCGGACGGGGAATGAAACAAACCACCTCATTTGTAAAAAACTCATGCCATTCATCGCTCCAGCTGGCAAAATCTTTCTTAAACCATTCAAAAACTTCCTCTCTGTTATTGAAATTAATGCCGCTTTGTTCCAGCCAGTTTTCGGGTGTTTTAAAATTCACCACAAACATAATTGAGCCATCGGCTTTTGTGCCATAACCTACAAATCGCCCGTCATCAAACGCCATTACTTTTCCTCCTTTTGCAAAGGAAAAAAGTTTTGGAGTGTATTTTTCAGCGTTGTAAATGTTGCCTTCAATCAGCGTGATACCTGAATAAACCGGTTCAACGTCACTTAAATAAGGCCGCACTTTTGAATTGGCTCCGTCAGCCGCAATTACCAGATCGGCATAGGCGTTCGATCCGTTTTTAAAAAACAAACGCCAGCCTTTTCTTTCTCTTTCCATTGAAATGAAATGGCTGTCCCATACCACGGTATCGGGCTGCAATGAGTTCAATAAAATATCCCGCAAAGGCGCGCGGTCTATTTCGGGGCGGGTTTCCGCGGTAATAGTCGCAAAATTGTGGTCATCAAATGTAATATTGAGCATTCTATCCACAAGCAGCATCTTACTTGCTACAGGACGGTGGTATTTATAAAATTCATCCAGCAAACCGCTCCGTTTCAGCGCTTCCAGTCCTGTGCCTTCATGCAGGTCGAGCGTGGCACCCTGCACCCGTACATTTCTGTCCATATCCCGTTCATATACTTTTACATTTGCACCTTTAAGTTGTAAAAGCCTTGCTAAGGCCAGCCCCGCCGGTCCACCACCTACTATGGCAACCTGTTTATTATCTAATAACATAATTTTTCATCGTTTAATTACGATGCAAAATTATTTCTGCCTGATGGCCGATAATAGTATAAATCGGTCGTTTTTGTTTTTAGATAATTCTTTAGGTACAACGCCCGAAAACTTTTTCACTTCTTTGATAAAGTGGTTCTGGTCAAAAAAGTTCTCTTCCGGAAACAGCCGGCCGTCTGCAATATGCTCCAACGAGGCGCGGAAACGAAGAATATTGCAATAGGCTTTAAGTGAGATCCCGAATTGCTGATTAAAGTAACGATTTATCTGCCTGCTGCTCCAAAACACTTTTTCGGAAAGCTCTTTAACCGTGATCCTCCCTTTCGTTAGATAAATCAGTTCAAACAATTTTCGTTTACGTTCATCTATGCCTTCCGGAATAAGTGATCTGATCTTTTGCGTTGCTTTTTCAACAAAGCAGTCAAAATCCAGCAAATCGTTTTCTGTAAACCCCCAATAGCCTTCCGGTAAAAATCTGCCACCGTTTACTATATCGGCAATGGCCTCTCCAAAAATATACTCGACGGCAAGCAATTTGAAGCTAATGCAGAATATTACGCTATTGGCCGAAACTTTGGCCTGTTCAAACTGGGTTAGTCCTCCAAGCTGTGCAATACTAAAAGGCTGTGTAGCGGATTTAAAAAGCAATATATCAATAAGTCCGTCGGGTAACCCTGTTGTATCTTTATCGGCGTCCGATAGGTTACGTAAAAACCAAAAACTATCAACAAAATCCGAAAGTGGTTTACCGGGCTTAACAATTCTGTATTCCAGGTTATTGCTCATAGCTTTTGTGAATTGCGGTGTTGTATTGTAAATCCGCTGTTTACCTTTGATTTACCTGCGGTTTAATTATTAAGCAGCAGGTAAACTTAAATAAAATGTGGTTCCTGTGCCCATAGTTGTTTCAAACCAAATTTTGCCGTTGGCATTTTCAATAGAGTTTTTGATGAATGCAAGGCCTAAACCCGTTCCGGAGCTTTTGGTGGTAAAGTTTGGCTCAAAGATCTTTTCACGCATCTCTTCCGGAATCCCGTTACCGTTATCTTTGATGGTAAGCAGGATATTTTTGCTGGTTACCAGGTAATTGATATCTATGATGCACTTCCTATCCTGAGGGGTGGCTTCAATAGCATTTTTCAACAGGTTATTAAAACAGCGCAATAGCTGGTCGCGGTCGGCATTGATAATGAACGAATTCTCTGGTTGCAGATAGGTGATCTGCACATTATCCATCTGTTTAAAAATGGTAACTGCCTGGTTCAACATATCAAAAATATTGATCTGCTCAATGCGGGTATCCGGCATCTTGGCAAATGCCGAAAACTCCGACGCTATCGACGACAGGCTTTCAATCTGCTCCACAAATGACTTGCTGAAACGTTCAAATTTTTGATCAAACCTGGGATCTTTGTCCTTCCATGATTTATCAAGCAGTTGTAAGCCCAGTTTTAGCGGCGTTAGCGGGTTTTTAATTTCATGCGCAACCTGCTTGGCCATTTCGCGCCAGGCGCTTTCGCGTTCGGATTGTGCCAGCCGCTGGGCGCTGTTTTCCAGGGCCGATATCATTTTGTTATACTCTTTAACCAATGCGCCGATCTCGTCATCGCGCGACCATTTGATGTGTTCGTTCTTTTTACCGTAGATGGTTTTGCTGAGGCTTTGTTGTATAAAGTTTAAGGGCGCGGTTATCTGCCTTGCTATAATAATGGCAAACAAGCCAATTGCTATAAAAACAATGGCGTAAACGTTTATCATCACATTAAGCAATGAGCTTATGCGCTCGCGGTAATCGGCTTCATTACTAAAATAAGGAAGTTGGATATAGGCAACCGTTTTGTTTGATGCAGTAAGGGTTACCGGGGCATAGGCCGCTTTATAGCTCAGTTCGCCAATTTTCTCGTCGTTTACGAACTCGGTTTTTTGCAATTTGCTCAAAAAGATGAATGCACGGGCGTTCATCCGTTTTGCCACGAGGCCGTTTTCATAAATTTTAGGCTGAGTGGTAAGTAAGGGAACACCGTTGGTATCAAACAAAGTAAGATCGGTTGCGTAAGTATTGGCCAATTCATTAAAATGAACCTGGCTCTCCTCATTGAGATGCTCAACATACTGGGTAAAAAGACCGTTTTCAAATGCCGATGCTATACGGGTTATTTTATCCCTGATCATTTTTTCCTGCTGGGTATAGTACTGGTTACTGATGGATAAAAAAGTAATAAAACCAACAAGCACCAGGGTAACCACTACGGCCAGTATCATCGAGATCTGGATGCGGGTTTTATACAATACCTTATCAAAATTTATCCTGAAGTTTATCTTCAGCCCGTCTTCGGCTATGTTAAAGATCTTGATGCGGGCCCATGACCATTTTAAAGTGATGATAACCGCGCTGAATATCAGTATAACCACCAAAAAGAAGGTGAGCGAAGTAACCGCATAGTAAAGTGAGTTTTCCTCCCTGCTAACAACAATCAGGTTTCTTTCACTGGGCCTGTATATCAGGTGATTGTATGTTGTAAAGCTTTCGTACCAGGCAGTGCTGTGGTTTTGCGTGGTTTTTTCGGTGTATTTTTTCAGGTCGCCTTTAAACTCCCTGTTATCAAGCGAGTAAACATAGGTGCCGCGCTGGCTCAGCAATTTATTATCGCTATAAAAGGCGTATGAATAATCTTTAAAGTCATTTTCAGGGCTTATGTTGCCGTCAATCAATAACTCGGGGAAAGCGCCCGATAATTGCAGCGGTTTTGATTTAAGCTCAATTACAATAGTGCCCAATTGCTTATTACTGGTATTTACAGGCAGTATGGCAAAGTAATTCTGGTACCCGAATGATTCATTTTCGCGGTAAAAATAGTCGGATACCTTAAATGAGCTATATAGTACGAGGTCTTTAAACACACTCAGCGAGTAGTTTTTATCTGCCGATGTAGGTTCATCATTGGCATCAAATTCATGAACTTTAAACTCGTACTTTGACAGGTAGCCATCAAAATAAAGTTTTTGGAAACGGGTTTTAAGATAATCGCCGTTGTGCAGGCCATTGATAAAATAGCGTACTATGGCCGTATCCGTTATAATTTGATTTTCTATCCTTTTAAAAATATAGTCGGCTGTGGCATCATCCGGGATCTCCAGTTTTTGTACCAGGGCTTTCCGGGTTTCGTGCTCTTTCAGATCTTCAAAATGATTAAGCTTAATGGCCGCTATCAGGGCACAAATAAACACGATACCTAAAAAAGATGTGGCAAAAAGCTGCCCTTTATAGTAAATAAAACTATAGCCCCTTATCAGTACCAACAGTGCCCACAATATGTAAAACAGCGTAAATTCATGAAAATAGGCAAATACGACGGTAGCCATGATAATTCCGGACAAAAACAGGAATAACTGGTGCGTTCGGGGTACGTTAAGCTTCAGACATATGGTTAAAATGATTTCATTGAGCAGGTAAAATATCAAAAAGCTAAAACACAGCATTAATACCCCCAATATGCTGAACCCCGTTAAGCTGAGTACATTGTTTACATCAAAATTGATTTTTGAGTTGATAACCAGGCCATGAAACAAACGCAATAACGATGTTGACACCCCTATAAGCGTTAAAATAGCAACAACCACAATAACATAGCCGGCAGTTTTGCTCTGCACATTGGTTAAAAACCTGCGGCGCTGCCTATACACAAAGGCTACAAACCAAAAAATGACCAGGATATTGATACAAAAATCGCCCAGCGAAGGATAAACCAGGCTTGAGCCATAAAATGCCGGATTGAAAATGCTAAGCTTATACGTAAAATCGGGCAGGTTATAATGCAGGTTAACAAACCTGAACAACGCAATATATAAAGCAAGGAATATGATAGATAATACCACATACCCTTTTGATGCCACGTAATTGCAAATATTATGCATCAGTACACAAAGCGTAATGGCGGTGAGTATCCAAAATGAAAGTTCATAATAAACAAAATCATTATTGGCGTCATTATTTTTAAGCTTTACCGAAAACAGGTAATCATTATCGCTACTATGAACTTCATAAACGTTGACATCTGTAAAATCGGCTATATCAATGTTATCATCATCGAGCAGATCCCTGGCAAATTTGTTTTGAAGGTATTTGTTCTGGAACGCGTAATTGATCTTAACCGGAATAAAGAAGATAACGGAAAAATTTCCCTCCGTTTTCCGGAACGTTTCATAATACCCATTGGGCTGCTTAATAAAGGAATAACCATCTTTAATGGTATTGGTACTATCGGGCAATACTTTTATGCCACTCCAAAAGCTTAATTTATTATTGGTTAAGGTTATAAACCAAATGTTGTTTTGGGTGGTAAAATTTTCAATAGCATTAATAGCGTCCTGCTCATTATTGCGCAGGTTCATCATCTTTTTAAAACGTTCGGTGCCGTTAAGCTGTTTATTTATAAACGCTTCTTTGTTATGGAGGTTATCTTCCAGTATCCGGGCAGACTGCACAAGGCTGTTTACGGGCGTATATGTTTTTTGAACAATAACGGCCGTAAGCAGCAAACTAAGCCCTAAAAGGGCAAGCAATAGGCGTATTTTTCCGGAAGTAGTCAAGATGTTGCTATACTATGGATTTTTTGTTTAATACAAGCCTATAACAAAAATAAAAGCCACATGTTGTATGTGGCTTTTAAAAATTATTGCGGTAACGCGGCGCTTGCAGTTTCGACGGTTTTATCAACCTTTTTAACAAGGCCCTGCAGTACGTTGCCCGGCCCTACTTCGGTAAATGAAGTAGCACCATCTTCAAGCATATGCATTACGGTTTGTGTCCACCTAACGGCACCGGTAAGCTGGGCTATCAGGTTATGTTTAATCAGTTCAGGATCGGTATAGGGCTTGGCATCTATGTTTTGATAGATGGGGCAAATGGGGGCTTTGATCTCGGTAGCCACAATCGCGGCTTCCAGTTCAACCCTCGCGGCTTCCATTAACGGCGAATGGAACGCTCCGCCTACCTTGAGCTTCAGGGCACGTTTTGCACCGGCTTCAGTCATCTTAATACAAGCCTCGTCAATACCGGCAATGGAGCCCGATATCACCAGCTGGCCAGGGCAGTTGTAATTTGCGGGCACAACAACCTCGCTTATGCGTTGGCAAATGTCTTCTACCGTAAAATCATCCAGGCCTAAAATAGCGGCCATGGTTGATGGTTGTATTTCACAAGCTTTTTGCATAGCGTTGGCACGTGCTGCTACCAAACGCAAGCCATCTTCAAATGATAAAGCGCCTGCGGCTACCAGGGCCGAAAATTCACCCAGGGAGTGGCCCGCAACCATTTCGGGCTTAAAATCATCGCCCAAAACTGTGGCCAAAATGGTTGAATGTAAGTAAATAGCAGGTTGGGTAACGCTGGTTTGCACCAGGTCATCAGCTGTGCCTTCAAACATTACATCAGTAATGCGGAAACCCAGGATTTCGTTGGCTTTTTCAAACAGCTCACGTGCTTTTTCTGATTGATTGTACAGGTCTTTGCCCATACCCGGAAACTGGGCGCCCTGGCCCGGGAAAATATATGCTTTCATCTTGCCCCCTAACCCCCTAAAGGGGGAATATTGTTTTAGTGGTTTATAAATATAATTATTAGCTCCTTACTCCCCCTTTAGGGGGCCGGGGGGCTCTTAACTCAATTTCGAACTTATCAAATTCAAAAACTCAGTCCTGGTTTTTTCTTTCAGGAACTCGCCGGTAAAGGCCGATGTGGTGGTTACCGAGTTTTGTTTTTGTACGCCGCGCATGCTCATGCACAGGTGGCGGCATTCAATTACCACACCAACGCCTACAGGGTTAAGTGTTTGCTGAATACAATCGCGGATCTCGTTGGTTAAACGTTCCTGCACCTGCAAACGGCGGGCAAATACATCAACCACGCGTGGGATCTTACTTAAACCAACCACATGTCCGTTAGGAATGTAGGCCACATGCGCCTTGCCAAAAAATGGAAGCATATGGTGCTCGCACATCGAATAAACTTCAATGTCTTTTACTACCACCATCTGGCTGTAATCTTCCCTGAATTTGGCCGAGTTCAGGATCTCTTCGGCATTAAGTTCATAACCATGGGTTAAATAAAGCATGGCTTTGGCAACGCGCTCGGGGGTTTTTAACAAGCCCTCACGTGCGGCATCTTCGCCTATTTGCTTTAATACGTTATGGTAGTTATCTTTCAAACTATCAATCCGGTCCTGGTTATAACGATCTATTTTAATGTATCCGCCGAAATCGTCATCGTCGGTATCCTGGCTAAATTGTGAGTCGCTCATTTTATAAAATTAACCGCCAAAATACTCGGCAGAATTATTTTCAGTTTCGTAAAGCTTAACCGAATGTAAAAACACCCCCTCGTAAGCTTCAATAGGTCCTTTTAACTGGTTAAATATCTCAATGCAAAGCAACTCGGTCGATGCCATTTTACCGGCCATAAAATCAACATCCTTATTGATGTTTTTATGGTCAAGCTTTTCGATAACGTACTCGTTGATAATTATCTTCAGCTCTTTTAAGTCGATAAGATAGCCTGTGGCGTGCGTGACTTCGCCCTTTACAGTTACAAACAGGTTGTAATTGTGACCATGCCAGTTGGGGTTGGCGCATTTGCCAAACACCTCAAAGTTTTTTTCAGCGCTCCATTCCTCACGGTACATCCGGTGAGCGGCATTAAAATGTTCCTTGCGCGTTATATGTATCATCATAACAAAAGTGGGTGCAAATATACAAAACAAAAACAGGGTAGTTGTTTTATATTAGCCGTCAAAATAATGCAATATGCTTATACTCATTGTTGCAGCTACCAAATTTGAGGTTGCCCCTCTCGTAAATCAATTGGGCAATAAGGTTGATGTACTGATAACCGGTACAGGCATGGTACCAACAGCCTTTGGCATGGCCCGGCAATTAAGCAACCATACCTATGATCTTGTACTCAATTTGGGCATAGCAGGCAGTTTCGACCGTAATTTCCATTTAGGCGATGTGCTGGAAATAACCGAAGATACCTTTGCTGAGCTTGGCGCACAGGATGACGAAGCTTTTATCCCCATTGATATGCTTGGCTTTGGCGAGAGTGTTTTTTTGCCCACAACATCGCTTGAGCAGGTTTATCCAAACTTTTTTCTGAAAAAGGCAAAGGCTATAACCGTTAATACGGTGCACGGCCACGAGCCATCCATCCAAAAAGTACAGCAAAGGTTAAACCCGCAATTGGAAAGCATGGAAGGCGCGGCTTTTTTTTACGCCTGCCGGCAGATGAACGTACCGGGTATGCAAATCAGGGCAGTGTCAAATTATGTTGAGAAACGTAATCGTGAGGCCTGGAACATTGGGCTGGCCATTAAAAATCTGAATACATTTGCCGTCGACCTGGTGAGCCAGATCATTAACAGTTAATCTGCTACCCGTATGAAACTAACTCTCGGATTTTCGCCCTGCCCTAATGATACATTTATTTTTGATGCCCTTATTCACCATAAAATTGACACCGAAGGCCTGGAGTTTGAAGTATTTTATGATGATGTGGAAACGCTTAATCAAAAAGCTTTTCGCGGGGAGTTAGATATTACCAAGCTCAGCTATCACGCCTTTGCTTACGTAACTGATAGATATGTACTGCTTGATTCGGGCAGCGCGCTGGGTTTTGGTGTAGGGCCATTGTTGATTTCGAATCTGGAAATTTCGATTTCGGATTTGGAGAAAAACCTGATCCACGATCCGAAATCAGGGAGCCGAAACCCATTGATTGGCATTCCGGGCAAATATACTACAGCCAACTTTTTATTAGGCCTTGCCTTTCCTGAAGCTACCAACAAGCAGGTACTGGTATTTTCAGAAATTGAAGATGCTTTGCTTGATAACCGTATAGATATTGGTTTGATCATTCACGAAAACCGTTTCACCTACCAGGATAAAGGCCTCAAAAAAATCATCGATCTTGGCGACTACTGGGAAAAACGTACAGGTTGCGCTATACCCCTTGGCGGCATTGTAGCTAATCGTAATTTACCGTTGGATGTTCAGCATAAAATAAACCGGCTGCTCCGTAAATCGGTGGAGTTTGCTTTTGCTAATCCCAAATCCGGTTTAGCGTTTATTAAACAACATGCCCAGGAAATGAGCGAAGAAGTGATGTATAAACACATCGAACTTTATGTAAACCAATACTCAATTGAACTTGGCGAGGAAGGACGTAAAGCTATTAACCTGATGTTTGATGCTGCATTGGAGAAAGGGATTATACCGGAGGTGAAGCAGGGTATATTTTTGACTGATTAGTCTAACTGCATTGCTTCCAAAAACAAAAGAGGGACTCACCAAAATGCGTCCCTCTTTTGTTTATATCTATCCAATCAGCTATCAATACAATAAAGCATCATAAGGATACCTTTCAGTATGTATAGCCTTCACTTCCTTATAAAGCAAGGCCCTGAACTCCTCCACATTTTCCTTTTTAGTTGCCGAAATAAATATAGCCGGGGCATTATTTTTAGCCATCCAGCTTTGTTTAAAGTCTTCCAGTGTTAATGGTTCTTCCTGTTGCGGCACCTGGTGATCTTCGGGTTTAAAAGCGTCTATTTTGTTAAATACAGTAATAATGCGTTTATCAATAGCGCCGATATCTTTGAGGGTTTCGTTAACCGTGCGGATCTGATCTTCAAAATTAGGGTGTGAAATATCTACCACATGGATCAGGATATCGGCTTCGCGGGTTTCGTCAAGCGTCGATTTAAAACATTCAACCAAATGGTGCGGTAACTTACGGATAAACCCTACCGTGTCCGACATCAGGAAGGGCAGGTTCTCAATCACGACTTTCCTTACGGTGGTATCCAGTGTAGCAAACAGTTTATTTTCGGCAAAAACTTCCGATTTGGCAATCATGTTCATGATAGTCGATTTACCTACGTTGGTATAACCAACCAATGCTGTACGTACAAGCTGATGGCGATTTTTGCGCTGGGTCTCGTTCTGTTTATCTATCTGCCTTAGTTTATCCTTTAACAGTGAGATCTTATTCAGGATCAAACGACGGTCGGTTTCAATTTGCGACTCGCCCGGGCCGCGCATACCAATACCACCTTTCTGGCGTTCAAGGTGGGTCCAGAGACGGGTAAGGCGGGGCAGCAGGTATTGCAATTGGGCAAGCTCAACCTGCGTTTTAGCTTGTGCTGTTTGGGCACGGCTTGCAAAAATATCCAGGATGAGGTTATTCCTGTCCAGGATCTTTACCTGCAGTTCGTTCTCAATATTACGCAGTTGCGATGGCGAAAGGCCATCATCAAAAATAACTATATCAATTTCTTCTTCTTTAACGTAGGCTTTAATATCTTCCAGTTTACCTGAGCCAACAAAAGTTGCCCTGTCCGGGCGCTGTAGTTTTTGAGTGAAATGGCTCACCGTTAACGCTCCCGCGGTGCTGGCCAAAAACTCGAGCTCTTCCAGGTGTTCCTTCTCAATCTCGTCGGTTTCATTGGGCGTTATTACACCTACAAGTACCGCTTTTTCCTGCTTCACAGCAGTATCATAAAATTTTTGTTTCATTAATTACAGTATATCAATCCAAATGCCAGTTAAATAAATGTACGTAAACGGGGCTATGAAATAAAATTTTAATGTCAAAATAACATACGCGGGAATAAATTCATGACAGGAACTTTCATTATGAAAAATTAAATTAAAATGACTAAAAAAATTTGCTTTTAAATATTCCGGTAATTGTTATTTTTGATGTGATTAAACCTCATCACGATGAACAGGCTCTTACTGCTGCTTGGAGCAGCCCTATTTGCGTTACCGGTTACCGCTCAAAAAAAAACCGCCCCCCCTTCTAAAGTTTTACCTTTTGGCAAAATTGAAATTGCCGACCTTGAAATGGCCAAATGCGATTTTGAGCCCGATGCCAATGCCGAAGTTCTTTTTAACAAAGGCGATGTTTATTACGATAGTTCATTTGACATTAGCGGCGAGTACCACAAACGGATCAAGATTTTTAACGATAATGGTAAAGATGAAGCCAACATCCGTATTGAATATTACGGCGGTAACCGGCTGGAATATATTACCGATGTGCAAGCCGAAACCATTAACCTGGTTAACGGAAAGCCCGAAATAACCAAACTGGATAAAAAACTTATCTATACCCAAACCATTGATAAGGTACGCAATGCCATTGTATTTTCAATGCCCAACGTTAAAGCGGGGTCGGTAATTGAATACAAGTATAAATATCATACTGTTTCGATAAGCAATTTCCCGTCGTGGGATTTTCAGCAAAAAATACCGGTGCGGTACAGCGAGTTGGATACGTCTATTCCCGATCTGTTGTATTTCCGCACGGTGAACCACGTTTGGATGCCTTATTCAAAAGCAACCCATGATTCAGAAGCCCGCACCATGCCCGGCACAAATCCTTTATCATATAATGATGAAAAAGATTTTAGGGTTATGGAAAACATCCCTTCGCTGCATGATGAGCCTTACATGCGCTCATATACCGACAATATCATGTCGTTACAGTTTAACCTTACTTCTGTAAAATCAAGCTATGGCTTTTACAAGTCATATTCAGATACCTGGGCTAAAGTGGGCGGCATTATTGCCGATGATGAAGATTTTGGCGGCCAGTTAAAACGTAAATTAAAAGACGAAGAGCCTATTATCACCAAAGCTAAAACCTTTAAAACTGATGATGAAAAAATAGCTTACGTTTTTAACCAGGTAAAAACCCTCATGAAATGGGATGGCGTTGACCGCTGGTATACCAACGATGGTACTTACCGGGCATGGGAAAAGAAAACGGGCAATTCGGCCGAGGTAAATATTATTTTATACCACCTGCTTAAACAATCAGGCATTAAGGAAATCTACCCTATGATCGTGAGCACCCGCGAACATGGAAAAGTGAACCGCTTCAACACCTCGCTTTCGCAGTTTAACCGTGCAGTGGTTTATATTCCTGTTGATAGCACAAAAGAGTACATACTTGATGCTACAAACAAATACAATTTATATAATGAAACACCCGATATGCTATTGAATTCATCGGGTTTGTATATCGATAAGCAGGCCAACGCTTACGATATGCTTTATATTACAAAAGCAGCTCCGGCCAGGCAGGTGGTCATGATCAATGCCGACATTAAGGCGGATAGCAAAATGACCGGAACTGCAGATATCAGCAGCTTCAGCTACCACAAAATAAGCAGTGTTGAACGCTATAAAACCGATGGTGAAAAAAAATATATCGACTACATAAAGGCCAACGACAATAACCTTAAAATATCGTCATTAAAAATGAAGGATATGGAGTCAGATACCCTACCACTGGTACAAAATATAGCTTTTGACCTGGAGCTCACCGGTTCCGACGGAACATATATATATTTTAACCCCAACCTTTTTACCCCTATACGTACCAACCCTTTCCTGAGCGAAAAGCGCGCTACTGATATTGATTTTGGGCATCGTAACAGGTATGAGATAAACGGTACCTACAAAATTCCGGCAGGTTATAAAGTTGATGCGCTGCCAAAAAGCATACGCATGGTTATGCCCGATCAAAGTATAAGCCTTAAACGTTTTATTGCCGAACAGGATGGAATGATTGTAGTGCGATATGTTATATCATACGAAAAGGCTTTTTACGAAAAAGAAAGTTATCCTGAGCTGAGAGAGTTCTACAAACAAATGCAGGATATGCTTACTGAGCAGATAGTACTTAAAAAAGCCTGATCGAAAACATGAGCACTACATATTTTTACAGGCTGCTAACTATTGCAGGCATTGTCATTTTATCAATCAAAAGCTATGGACAGGATAAAAATCTCCCGAAAGAATTTTATATAGCATCAACCATCCCCGATTCATTAAAGGGAGAAGCAAATTCAGTTGTGCGGTATTCTTCAGACGAGGTTACCGTAAAAGCAGCTGGTAAAATGACGCTAAAGCATCACGCCATCATTACTGTTTTAAATGAAAAAGGTGATGCCGCCGCACAACTTGGCCTGGGTTACGATAAAAAATTCAGCAGTGTTGATAACGTGCAAATGCTGGTTTACAACGCTGATGGAACGATGATAAAAAAATATCACAAGAGCGATTTTTATGATTATGCCGCTACCGATGGGATCTCGATTGTAACGGACGACCGGATGCTGGCCATGAAACATCCGATATCTGCATATCCAACTACTATTGAGGTAATTTTTGAGGAGGACATGAACAGCTATCTCGATTTGGGCGAATGGGAAATTCAACGGCCCGAGCGGGCCGTCCAAAACGCGGAGTATACTGTCCTGGTCAATCCTTCGGTAGGCTTCAGGTACATGAATAAGAATACTACCATCAAGCCCGAAAAAACACCTGCCGGAGAGTTTGAAAAGTACACCTGGCATGTAAAAAATTTAAAAGCTATAAAGCCCGAAGACGATGCTGAATCATGGCAGGTTATGCCGCGGATCATGTTTGCAGCAAACTCATTCCAGTTTGGTGGTATTCCCGGCGATATCAGCACCTGGCAAAATTTTGGCAAATGGCTGCAGACCCTCAATGCAGACGTATGCTCGCTTAGTCCGGAACGGATAGCCGAGGTTAAAAAAATGACGGCCGACTTTAAAACAGACAAAGAGAAAGCCCGGTTTTTATACCAATACATGCAGCAAAACATGCGCTATGTAAGTATCCAGCTCGGCATTGGAGGTTTAAAGCCATTCCCGGCTACATTTGTCGACCAGAAAAAGTATGGCGATTGCAAGGCCTTATCAAACTACATGTATGCCTTATTAAAGGCAGCTGATATTCCATCGTATTATGCCATAATAAACGCAGGCTCAAACGAAGAGCCCGCTGATCCTGCATTTCCAAGCGATCCCTTTAATCACATTATTTTATGTGTACCTTTTAAAGGTGATACTACCTGGCTTGAGTGTACCAATATGCAAAAGCCTTTTGGCAAGCTCGGGCCTTTTACCGAAAACAGGTACGCCCTGCTGGTAACTGAAGATGGAGGCAAACTGGTTAAAACTCCGCGCAGTACAGATATTGACAACCAATTTAATAGCGAAGCACATGTGGTACTTGACGCGGATGGCGGCGCAAAGGCAACACTTAAAATTTTAAGCACAGGTGAATACCGCGATGATTACCTGGGTATAGCCGCCTTAAAAACCGACGAGCAAAAACAGGTACTGATTAAGATGCTGAACATGAAGCAGCCATCACTTTTTGAGTTCAAGCCATCAACAGATAAAGACGGCATAAAAGAACTGGACATTGAGCTGGAGTACGATAAATTTTGCGATGTATCGGCGGGCAACAAGCAGTTTTACAAACCCCGTGTTTTTGATCTGTGGAAAACAACCGTACCCATACTTGAAAAACGAAAAAGCGATTTTTTCTTTGAAATTCCCATGTTAAAAACATGCGTTACCACCATTGATTTGCCTGCTGGCTTTGAAATTGATGCTTTGCCTGCCGATCAAAGCCTTAAATTTACTTACGGCACTTATGATGTTAGGTATGTTTATGACGCAACTAAAAACCAGGTGGTAAGCACTACCAAATTCAACTTAAAAAACCATGTGATCCCCGCCGCCAAATACACCGAATTGCAGGTTTATCTGGATGCGATAGCCAAAGCCCAAAATAAAAAGCTGGTGATCCGCCGTAAAGCATAAATTTGCGCCTGATGATATTCAGGCTCGACGAACGTTTAATATTTCCAAAGCCCGATCTGGCCGAACCAGACGGGCTTTTGGCTGTTGGCGGCGACTTGAGTACCAAACGGTTATTGCTGGCCTATCAAAACGGCATTTTCCCCTGGTATAGCGATGATACACCCATCCTGTGGTATTCGCCTCATGAACGTTTTGTATTATATCCTGATGAGCTTAAAATATCCAAATCCATGCGGCAGGTATTACGCTCCGGCAAACTGAAGGTTACCGTTGATACCTGCTTTAACGATGTTATAACAGCCTGTTCAACCGCTCCGCGTGAAGGGCAGGATGGCACCTGGATTGTGCCCGATATGATATCCGCTTATAATCGCCTGCATTTGGAAGGCTATGCCCATTCGGTTGAGGTATGGCAGGATGACAAGCTGGTAGGTGGCCTGTACGGCGTACATGTTGGTGCTGTTTTTTGTGGGGAGAGTATGTTTACCCGCGTCAGCAACGCTTCAAAAACAGCGCTCATCTATCTGTGCAATACAGGGCTGTACAAGCTTATCGATTGCCAGGTACACACCGGTCATCTCGAATCGCTTGGAGCAAGGATGATAAGCCGGGAGCAATATATGGATGTATTGCTAAATAATTTAGTTTGATTAGTTACCTTTGAGCCATATGCAGCAGGTGGTAAATTTAAAGGAAAGGATCATTTTAGGTATCGACCCCGGCACAGCCGTTATGGGTTACGGACTGCTAAAGGAAACCGGCCCTAAAATTGAGCTGCTTGCTATGGGGGTAGTAAAAATGCCCGTTACCGACGATCATATGCTTAAGCTGCAGCGCATCTTCGAAAAAACCGTTGCCCTTATAGATAACTACCACCCCGATTGCCTGGCTATTGAAGCCCCTTTTTACGGCAAAAACATACAGGTGATGCTGAAACTCGGTCGCGCCCAGGGAATGGCCATAGCCGCCGCATTATCGCGCAATGTAGAGATCACCGAATACGCTCCCCGTAAAATAAAACAATCCATAACCGGTAACGGAAACGCTACCAAAGAACAGGTAGCCGCCATGCTGCAAAGCCTGTTAAAGTTCAAGGAAACCCCCGATTTTCTGGATGCTACCGATGGTTTGGCTGTAGCTGTTTGCCATTCATTTCAACGGATCCCTACAGGTTCGGGTAAGGCTGGAAGTAAAAAATCATATTCAGGCTGGGATACTTTTGTAAAGGATAATGCTAAAAGGGTTGTGAAGTGAGATCATCTGGTTTTTCCACCTTATTATTCCAAATAAAAAGCAGAAGACTTAAGAAGTTTTGAAAACTTCGTAAGTCTGAATTATAACGAACATTTGTCATGCTGAGTGTTTAAACCCGTGGACTCTGAAGGTGACAAAAGACGGCCTGTCAGTCTGAGCCTGTCGAAGACTCGCGCGCAGAGGCCTGCCCACTATGCTTCGACGGGCTACCCATGACCCATTTTTTATTTTTGTCATGGGTAACTTGTTTCAGCACCCCACTCGCTAAGCAGCCATGCTAAGCAAAGCGACTACCTGTCCTGTGGGATGCCGAAATAAATTCGGCATGACGATGGAGCATGTTATTTCTCCTTCAGAGACCCGTATTTTAACTCCTACCCATGACGCAGTGGAGACGCGCCTTTACGGCTTCACTACACTCTTCACATACTTATCCACACGCCCATCTTTAATAACCCCTTTCCAGTTTAAGCCGAAACCGAAATCATATTTATTGCCCTGCTCGTCAACATAACATTTCATATCGTGAGGAACATCCTCAAACTGCGCTTCAACGGTTTTCATATCCACCGGCATTTGCAGCGGTAATAATGCAGATGGCTCGGCTTTACCGGTCATGATATCAAGTGAGGCCTGGCCTTGCACGCCGAAATCAACAATGATAGCATTGGCGTCCTTTTCAAATTCAGCAAATACCATCGGGTTGCTCATATTAACAGATACAACAACCGGCTTCCCTTTCATTTTGGCATAAGTATCGGTAACCATAGCCAAATCGGTAACATTAATAGCAGTGCTTGATTTACCCTTGTAAGTACGGTTGGTAAATTTCTCCAGCGGGTCGCCACCTGCTATACTGGTAGCGCGGGCATCGGTGGCCGTGTATGCACCGTATTGCAGGTTGACTGGTACATATCCTGTTCCTCCGTTTTTAGCGTCGGCACTGCTATACCCCCCTCCACTATTGGGGCTGGCAATAAACACTAATGCATAATCGGCCTCATCAGGGTTATCGGTTACTTTAAAATATTTTTTAACAGTTTCCATATTCACAGGATATTCCAATTTTTCAGGTGTCTCCATTCCCAAAAAGTTCCTGCCAGCCGGAGTAAATTTTTTAGGTACATATACCGTTTTGCCGCTTTGTAAAGGCAATATATTAGCCTTGTTTTTCAACATCACTATGGATTTAAGCTGCGCCTGGTAACCTGCATCCATAAACTCGGGTTTGCCAACAGTTTGTTTGGAAACCTCAGGCTCCAGGTAAGGGTTTTCAAACAAGCCAGTCCTGAAAATATTGCGCAATAACCTCACTGCCGATTGCTCAAACCTTGCCCGCATAAACGCTTCGCCATGTTCTTTTATGCCTATCTGGTATGCTTCAACAACCGGGGCAACTTCGTTATTACCACCAAATTGATCAACACCCGCCATCAGCACCTTGTAATGGCGCTGCGCTATAGAAAGGCCCTCCACGCCCCATGATTTGCCCGAAAGGAATGAATCTACCGTGGTTTCATCGCCGGTAACCAGCCAATCGGTACAAACCACGCCATCGTATTTATATTTCTTGCGCAGCAGGTCGTTAATAATGTAGGAGTTATAGTTGTTGGCCACGTTTTCGTGGTCTTTGATATCCTGGTTGTATGAGATGGTATAATAAGGCATCACGGCTGCAGCCATGCCGGTTTTACCTTGCAGCTTAAACGCGCCCTCGGTAAAAGGGATCAAATGCTGCTTAAAATTATTGCCCGGGTAAACCGCATACTTACCATAAGCATAATGCGCATCCCTGCCGCCCTCACCTGCACCGCCACCAGGCCAGTGTTTAACCATAGCGTTTACACTGTTGTAACCCCAGCCGTTTTTAATTTCCTTTTCAGCGGCCGAAGTTTGGAAGCCATCAATATAAGCACGGGCCATATCGGCAGCTAACTGCGGATCTTCGCCAAAAGTACCGCTCACACGCGCCCAGCGCGGATCGGTAGCAATATCAACCTGCGGCGAAAGTGCTGTTGAAATACCTAAAGCCCGGTATTCCTGCGCTGCAATGTGGCCAAAGTTTTTCACCACCTCAGGATCAAAGGTAGCAGCCATTCCAAGCGAACCGGGCCACATAGAAATGGCACCACCCGCACCGGCATTATATTCGGCGGTAGCCACGGTTCCATGGCGGGGATCGGAGCTGTTATTATTGGGAATGCCCAAACCCAGGCCTTCTACAAACGCCTGCGCATTGTTATTCCATTGCGCGGCTATTTCGGGACTTTGCACCGAGGTTACCAGCACATGCCTTACGTTATCCTTAGCTAAAAATTGTTTTTGCTGATCGGAAAGGTCAGACGCTTTGGCACCGCTTTCAGCAAAAACTTTATTGTTATAAGTACCGGCGAATGGCCCGCCCGCTGCCGCCGGGATTGGCTGGTGACGGCTGTACAACATTAAACCTGCTATTTGTTCAACACTCATTTTTGAGGCGAGGTCTTTAGCGCGTTCATCAACAGGTAACCGCCAGTCTTCGTACTTATCCAGCCTGCCGTTCTTGTTCAGGTCTTTAAAAGCAAAGCCATCAACGGTTAATATTTTTATGCCCGATGTGGTGGCATAACCCAGGTTTTGCCCACCTGTATTGGTAACAAAAGCAATATCGCCTGCTTTTCTTTCTGTCCATTTGTTTTGCGCTATAACAGCAGTTGCCGGCAACAGAGCCAGCAAGGTTATCAGTTTAATTGGTTTGGCCATAATCATTCATGATTCGGGTTAAAGAAAAAGGCCCCTGCAAAAAATATGCAGAGGCCGGGGTTGGTTTTACTTTAGTTTTAGTTCTTTTATGGTTTGTTCGGGCAGCAGCGCTTTGTTTACCTTTTCAACAGTAATATCTTTAGCCAGGCTGAAAGATGCCGCTTCCTCTATTTTACGCGATGATGAACCTATTTTCACTTTATAGCTTCCTTCATCAGCTATCCAGGCCTGTCTGTTGGTATAAAACGAAGCCAGATCTGCTGCTTTGATCATAAACGTCAGTGTTTGCGATTGACCGGGGGCCAGCAATTTGGTTTTGCCGAAAGCTTTCAGCTCATCTTCCGGTTTATCCAGATCCGTTTTAGGAGCCGCGAGATATAGCTGAACCACCTCTTTACCTGCTACATCGCCGGTATTTTTAACAGTAACCGAGGCAGTGATCATGTTTTTGAAAACCTTTGAGCTCAATTTCAGATCGCTGAATTTAAAATTAGTGTATGACAAGCCATAACCAAACTCATAGGCCGGGGTAACTTTAGCGACATCGTAATAACGGTATCCCACGTAAATACCCTCTTCATAAATAACCTGTGTTGGTTTACCTTCGGGCGTACCGGGGAAGTTATTAGCCGATGGCACATCTTTATAATCGGCAGGGAAAGTAGTCGCTAATTTGCCCGATGGGTTTACCTTGCCGCTCAGCACATCAGCAATAGCGTTACCAGCTTCCAGGCCAGGCTGCCAGGCTAATAAAATACCATCTACCTTATCGCGCCAGGCGGTAACATCAACAACACCACCTACGTTAAGCACAACAATTACCTTTTTACCCTTAGCATGAAACGCACTGGCAACACCATTGATCAATCCTTTTTCGGCATCGTTTAAATAATAATCGCTTTCCAATTTACGGTCGGCGCCTTCACCCGCGTTACGGCCTATCGTGATCAGCGCTTCATCGGCACCATTAGCTTCTTCAGCTACGATAGCGTTCACATCCATTTCGGGGATTGGTGCGGGATGGTCAAAAAAGTTTTTAGGTTTTGGCTGTTTGGCCTTCATATCTGTGAGGTACGCTTTGTAATTATTGGAAAGCGTTTCCTGCAGCTTAAAATTGGCATTGGCCAAACCTTGCATTAATGAAATAGTGTATGCTTTGTTTACATCACCGCTGCCGGTACCACCTGCAATAATATCGTACGAGGTATTGCCAAACACTGCAATCCTTTTGCCGGCACCAAATGGCAGCGCATGGTCATCATTTTTCAAAAGTACCATACCTTGTGCCGCAGCTTCACGGGCAACAGCAGCGTGACCGGCTAAATCTGGCGCATCAGAGTATTTATATTTTTTGAAAGTAGGCGATTGAACTATCACATTCAGAATCCGCTCCACATTGGCATCAAGCTGTTGTGCGCTAAGCTTCCCGCTTTTTACAGCAGCCACTATGTCATCAGATTGGGTTGGGTTACCCGGCATCAACAGATCGTTGCCTGCTTTCATCTGTGCTACGGCATCTTTACCGCCAAACCAATCGGTCATCACAAAACCTTTAAAGCCCCACTCCTTTTTAAGAATGGTAGTGAGCAGGTCGCGCCTTTCGGAGGTAAAAGTGCCGTTCAGTTTGTTATATGACGACATCACTGTCCATGGCTGCGCTTTTTTCACCGCAATCTCAAAACCACGCAGATATATTTCGCGCATGGCACGCTCGCTTACTATGGTGTTAATGGAGTTACGGTTGGTTTCCTGGTTGTTAGCCGCATAGTGTTTAATAGAAGTACCTACCCCGTTTGATTCGATACCGTTAACAATGGCAGCGGTCATACTGCCGGCCACTAAAGGATCTTCAGAATAATATTCAAAATTTCGGCCGCCGAGCGGGTTGCGGTGAATGTTGAGGCCCGGCGCCAGCAAAATATCCACACCGTATTCGCGCACTTCGTTACCAAAGGCAACGCCTACTTTATTTACCAATTGTGTATCCCAGGTTGAGGCCAGCAAGGTGGCAACCGGGAACGCCGTAGCATAATACGTTTTTGATTTATCGCCATTGCGGATAGGCTCAATCCTCAAACCTGCCGGACCATCAGATACCGTGATAGACGGGATACCTAAACGTGGAATAGCATGCGTGCGACCGGCAGCCCCGGGAACTTTTTCGGGGATATTGTAAGCATCCGGATCAGAGGGTGGCAATTTAAAACCACCTATATCAATAGCTTCGGGCTTTTTACCCTTTACCGGCGGCGGTACGCCCGGCATCTTAAAACCCATTCCCACAACAAGCTTCGATTTTTCTTCGAGTGTCATGGCAGCAACAATCTGCTTTACGTTTGTTGCGCTTAATTGTGGGGCAGGGCTTTTGCTTTGGGCTTGTACCGCCTGGTGAATACCACCGGCAAATAAAACGCATGCTAAAGCAACGTGTAGTTTGTAGCTCGTTCTCATTTTTTAAAATTAAATAGGTTAAAGGGGCTAATTGGCGATAATAACAGCAAGGAAAATATATTCTTTGTGTCATTATTACACAATAGTAAAAATTAAGTTTTACAATAGCAAGTTTTATCGATGAATAGATGAAGAATACGGATGGGAAGGAGAAATTGGACGATAAAATGGAACAATGATAAATTTTAAACTACCTGTTATTCTGAAAGATAACGAAGAATCTTTTCAAGATGCGGGGCCGCCATATAAGGTGAAGAAGATACTTCGTTCCTACCCATGACATGTTAAAAAAGGCGTTCTTCGTCAGCAGGTAAGCTTTGGGCGAAACGGGCGGAACAATGGTGGCCTTGAGCGAAGGAAAAGGGCATAGCACGTTTTTGCGGAAGCGTTGGACATGTGTGTGCGAAGCGGGGCAAAATAATTGCAGCCCGTGGTTCTGACCGTTTTGCAGGGCAAAGGCCGGCGTGACGGGTTGTGGAGTGGGTGAGCGCAAAGAGCCTCCCTGCTGACTTGATTTATTCGTTAAGTATATGTTTTAATAGGTACTCATGAGCTCGTTTCACTCGGTTTTTGGGTACTTTTGTATCAAGACAAAAGTACCTGGCTCCGCGCGGCCAAGAGCGCGACGATGTAAGTTCATTACAACAATAGCTGTTACCTGCCTGTGGGAGATTGCTTCGTTCCTTATAATGACGTAATTGCAAGGCGCTGATTATTAAATATATTTTCTGATCTGTTTTATAATATGGGCGTTGCCTGTGGCCCGCGCTATCCGCTCATACTGCACCAAGCCTTAGCCACGTTGGCCGGTATCCGCTACTATCGCTAACGCAAAAAAGAGAAAATTTGAACTTTAGCCCTACGCCAACACCTCTTCCAATACATCTGCCGATTTGATATTGCCAAAGCCCTCGATATGCATAGCGTAATATTCCAGCAGCTTTTGCACCAGGTAGCGGCGTTCATCGTTGCTTAGTTTAAGCAGGTGCATATCTTCAAAACTGGTTTGCAATACTAATCGAAAATTATTGGTATGCGGGGGCGAGAGATAGGAAATGCTCTCGGGCTTATAGCGGGTGAATTGTCCATTTTTTATATCGAAATAATCAGCTTCACCCGCCATGTAGCGGTCGGGGTAAAAACCGAGGTAACGGGTTAGGTGGATTAAAAATATTAGGTGAAAGTTAGCAACACTTTCGGTTTGGTGATCGAGCCATTCAATAGCGCTGAAAATAAAATCGAACAAGTTTTCATCCGGCGATTGCTGTTTTATGGCTTTGTACAACACTTCGTTCAAAAATATGGCTATACAGCTCTTAATCACATCATAAGGAATACTCAGCAGTACCGGCGCATTCTTTAATTCGGAAATGCGCTGCACGCTGCCTGTATTTTTGTGATAAACCACCAGGTCGAGCAAATGCAGGGGTTGCAGCATGTTTCGACTTATTTTAGCCTTGGGCTTTTTAGCACCATTAATGATGTACGATTGCAGACCAAATTTCTCGGTAAAGATCTGTACGATCACACTGCTTTCGCCGTAATCGGTAGCCCTGAATATGATTCCCCGGGTTTTATGCAGCATGCCTTATCAATAAAATGATCTTCGGTAAAAAAATAACTATCCCGGTTATCAGCGCGAACAATGCAGCCACAACAACAGCACCGGCAGCTATATCTTTTACATGCCCCGCTTTTTCGTTATAAGTAGGCGAAACCAGGTCGGTCAGTGTTTCGAGTGAAGTATTGAGTAATTCGGTAATAAGCACTACGGCGATGCTGGCCATGAGCCAAAGCCATTCGGCGGTTGAGATCTGAAAAAGTAAGCCCAGGATTACAGCAATCGTTCCGGCCACCAAATGAAACCTGAAATTAGGCTGTGTTTTAGCAGCATACCCCAAACCCTTAAACGCAAAACCAAAACTGCGTATCAACCTTTTCATGTTCAAAAATACAAAGTTTAGGTGCAAATGCGGATAGCGCATTTACAGTGTCCATACCATTGTTATTAGTGCCAATATTAACATAGCAAAGGGCATAATACAAGTGTTCAACTTTTAAAAAAACCGGTGTTCAACTTTTTCTTTTACCAAAACACAAAACCTTGATTATCAACACCAACTTGTTCAAAAGCCCCAAAACAGCCAATCCAACAAAATATAACACACTGATTATCAAGGCCAATATTTTATAAAACAACAACAAGTGTTCACCCCTAAAAAAATTGAACACTAAACGCCGCAAGCAGATCAGGTAATAATGTATAACCCGTTACCCGTTAACTCATTGTCACATTATCACTATCATTAATAGGCAGATAACGCATTTTTTGTAGTTTTGCGCCTCTCTCTTATATATCACGTTAATAATGTTCTGGAAACATATAGCTTCTGCAATTCTTAAAAACAGGCTGATAATTTTTATTTGCGTTTTAGCGCTGAGTGCCTTTATGGGCTACGAGGCGTCGAAGGTAAAAATCACCTTCAATGGCGGCAAAGTACTTCCGGTTACCGATTCGGCATTTATCCGCTACTCCGAGTTTAAGAAAACCTTCGGGCAGGATGCCTCATCGATGGTTATTGGCATTAAATCGCCCAATATTTTTGATAAAGATGTTTTTAACGACTGGTACCAGATTGGCGAACAGTTAAAGAAAATAAAAGGGATTAAAGCCGTAATCTCGGCGGCAAATATTTATGATCTTCAAAAAGATACCCTGCAGCATAAATTTGTACTGAAGCCTTTGGTTACCGGTCCGCTGCAAACCGCCGCGGCTGTTGATAGTGTAAAACAACAACTTGCTTCCATGCCATTTTATAAGGGGTTGATTGTAAGTAACGATGGCCAGAGCACCCTGATGGCCATCACTTTTGATGATAAGATCATCAACACGCCGTTCCGCGTGCCCATCATTAAAAAGATCAACCAGCTTGGGCAGACATTTGAAAACAAGCATAATATCAAAGTACACTATTCGGGCCTACCGCTTATCCGTACCGTGGTTGGCGACCTGGTGGCCCATGAGTTTTCATTATTCCTGAGCCTTTCAGTGGCTATTACCGGCCTTATCCTGCTACTGTTTTTCCGATCTGTATTCCCGGTTATTTTCCCGGTACTGATCGTGATATTGGGTGTAATATTCAGTCTTGGCGTACTGCAAATGATGCATTACGAGATGACACTTTTAACCGGCATCATCCCGCCGCTTATTGTGGTTATCGGTATCCCTAACTGTGTATTTATCCTCAATAAGTATTTTCATGAGTACGGCATCAGCGGCAATAAAATGGCTGCTTTGGAGGTTGCCGTTGAGCGAGCAGGTATCACCACCTTTATAGCCAACGTTACTACGGCTATTGGCTTTGGCGTATTATGCTTTACCAATAGCGAGTTGCTTACCCAATTTGGTTTGATAGCCTCAATTGGTATCATGGGAACTTTTGCCTTGAGCCTTATTTTGGTTCCTATTATATTCAGTTTTCTGCCTGCACCAAAGGCAAGCCAAACCGGGATTAAAGACAGTAAATTGATGGATGGGCTGCTGGCCACTTTAGATAAGCTGGTGCATACCAAACGTAAAACCATTTATTTAACCACAGCAGTATTGGTCATCATTGCCATTGTTGGTATGGTTAGGATTAATATCAATGGATATGTGGTTGACGACCTGCCCCAAAGCAACGACACCCTGCACGATCTTAAATTTTTTGAATCGAATTTTAACGGGGTGCTTCCTTTAGAGGTTAGCATCGATACCAAACGCAAAAACGGCGTAATGAACTTAGCCACCATCCGCAAGGTGGAGAAACTGGAAAAACTGATTTCCTCCTACCCTGAATTTAGTCGCTCGGTATCATTGATCCAGGTGTTGAAATTCAGCACACAGGCATTTTATGGCGGCAATCCTGAATATTACCGCCTGCCCGACGGACTGGAGCAAAACTTTATCCTTAACTATGCGGGCAACTCAGGCAAAGGTACAAGCGGTTTGCTAAAAACCTATCTCGACAGCACCCACCGCGTTACCCGTGTCACCTTCGAAATGGTTGATGCCGGTTCAAAAAAAATGAATACGGTACTCGCCGAATTACAGCCACGCATCGACTCTATTTTCAATCCGAAGAAGTTCCACGTTGAGCTAACCGGTTCAAGCATCATATTTATAAAAGGCACCAACTATCTGCTCAAAAACCTTTATGAAAGCCTGGCCTGGGCTATTGTACTTATCGCAGGCGTAATGTGGATCCTTTTCCGAGGCATAAAGATGATCGCCATATCGCTGGTGCCGAACCTTATTCCTCTTATTATCACAGCGGGCATTATGGGCTTTTTCGGCATCCCGCTTAAACCATCAACCATATTGATTTTCAGTATTGCCATGGGTATCTCTTCCGACCAGACCATCTATTTCATTACCCGTTACCGTCATGAATTACGTCACAGTAAAAAAAGCATCTCTAAAATAGTTTCAGACACTATCCGCGAAACCGGGGTCAGCATGATTTTCATTGCTACCGTGCTGTTTTTTGGGTTTGGTATTTTCTCGATATCAAATTTTGGCGGCACCGTTGCTTTGGGCGTACTATTATCTATAACCTTACTGGTGGCTATGATCAGTAACCTTACGTTGCTGCCTGCGTTTTTGTTATCACTTGAAGGTGGTGTTGATCGTAACAAGATCAAGGGACCGGATATTGAGGAAGCCTGATAGGTGGCTCAAAGTTTCATGGACTGGTATTACCTATTACTTTTATTTTACCATAAGTATAACCAACGCTACCATCCATATTGGTGCCTTCTAAAATGTAAGTATAAGTTGATGGCTTATCGGCTGTATAAAATGATATGGTTGCTTTGCCATCGGCACCTGTTGTTACATTGGGCTTCCAATGTATGGTTGAACGCAAATCCGGAGTATGTTTATTGGTATTATCAGACAGATAACGTGGGCGATAAAAGCGGGAGGGAACACTTAATACTAATGGTTTGTATAAATAAGTTCCGGCTGTGTTTTTTATGCCCGGCCCGCTTCCTGATCGGGTAGTAAGTTCTATATAGGCAAAATCAGAGGGGTCAAGACCGCGTTTCCAGTCTGCGGGGGTATATCTCGTGTAGTATTTACTGCTATATTTAGCCGAGGTGATGACCTCAAGACCTTTTATATCTTCGGCATTAAACCTTTCCAAATAGTTTTTCATGGTGATGAAATTGGGCTCGTCGATATTGGGGCTT
This sequence comes from Mucilaginibacter rubeus, assembly GCF_014643835.1. Lineage (GTDB taxonomy): Bacteria > Bacteroidota > Bacteroidia > Sphingobacteriales > Sphingobacteriaceae > Mucilaginibacter > Mucilaginibacter rubeus. Next base: position 82,818 of record NZ_BMKD01000007.1, read on the forward strand.
TTTAGCACCTCTGTCATAAGCATTCCATCAATAATTAGTGTAATTGGCTTATCATTAATAAAATACCATTGAAAACTAAATGTTTCTCCTGTAGATATTGGTGGCGGATCTGCAAGGTCTGACGCGTTCTTACCTTGTAAGGACAATTTCAGACAATAGTAATGCCCTATCGCCATAGGATCTCCCTTATCTGATATCGGCCGATGTATTTCGCCAACTCTGAAACCCGGAACTCTTTTTTCAAGAAACTGCAACCAGTTTTCTTTCCCCGCTTTTTCTATGTCTGCTTCATCAAAAGAGAGGTCAGCGTTACCAGGACCATTTAAATTTTGTGAGCCTTTGACTATTTTCTTTGCTGTAATTTTTACCTCTTTTAAAGCCCTGGTGTCAGGGGGCAGGTTGTCGGCCAGGTTTTGCCGCATCCGGTTATTTTTCAAACTGTTGAGCAAGGTAGTATCATTGCTTACATACCAGGGCATCGGTGCGGGGCCGGCAGATGCCAGCAGCACTGGTGGTGGAGCATCGTCCATTATAATGCCAACGTTAAAATTTTTGGCGGTTTTAATAAAATAAGCTGGGGTATCTGCAAGCGGGAGGTTACGGAACGCAAACCTGCCATCCTTATCGGTAAGCGTATCAGTTACAACAATAGGTGATTTTGAAAACAGCTGCACTTTAGTTTGTTTAACAGGTTTGTTAAAAACATTAATTACCCGGCCTTTAACCGCAGCTTCAGTTTCGGCAGCATACACCGGCCGCCCTTTTTCCTCTGGCCATTCGTAGCTTGCCCAGCCCTGTGTAAGCAACAGGTTATCAAGTGCCGCTTTGGCTTGCGAATTGTTAGCGATGAGGTAATAGTTGGGTTGCTCCACAAAGCCTTTCAATTCGGATGTAAGCAGCATGCGGGTAACAATACTCTCGTTGTTCAGGCTATCCTGATGTACTTGTAAATCATCGGTAACCGCCATCGAAAAATTGCCCGCGAGCGGATTACCGAGGGCATCTTTCGCGTCAACGTGTAACGCTATACTATCTCGTAGATGATAAGCCATTTTATCTGCGTTAATGTTTAAATGCAAATTATCATGTCTATCAATAAAAATCAACCGTTCATTTAGGGCGTTGCTATTTTTATCAAGTAGCAAAAAATGAGTGATGCCTGAGGGGAAAAGTTTTTTGTCGATTTTTTGACTAATGGATGTACCGTTTTTAAAATCGACCATTGCACCATAACAAATAATTTCGCGGGCTTGACCAATCAGGAAATAGCTTTCACCCGACCGGGCAATTTTATCAGTTGCGGAAAGCAGGACTTTTACAGAATCTTCATTGGGGGGATTGATCACATTCAGAACGATCCCTTCCTTTTTAACATCGGGCAAAGTAAACTCACGTATTGCGCCACCCGGTAGGGTTACTTTAGCAGTATAATTTTCGCCGGTATTAACAACAGGCAGGTTAAAACTCCCCATGCCTAAATGCTCCGATTCAAAATTAGCAACAACCTGTTTTTCATGATCCAGAACTGCGCCTGAAACATTGATGCCCTTACCGTCCAAACCTATCGCTTTAAAACCAACATGTGCCGGTAAACCTGCTATCAGCTCGCCCCCTTCTGGCATAAACTGAACATCGGCATCCTGGGGGCTATTAAAGTTTAGTGGGATATTTACATGGTTACCTGCACCATCTCCGGCAACAATGCGAATATCTCCCGGTTTGGCCGGTAGCTTAAAAGTAATATCTATAAGCCCTTTTTCATCTGTTTGAATTGTTTGCCGATATAGTTGTCTCCGGCCTTTCAATACCGATAATTGAACAAGCTTATCCGCTACGTTGGCTTTATAGATATCACTCAGCAGTAGCTTAACATGTGCCTGCTCCTTGTTATCAGCCATCACACTTGAGCAGGTATAATTAGCCAGCCAATTGCTGCCTGTGTCATCGGCAACGGTAAATTGTTTACGAAAAAAACAATCCTGGCTAAAGTTTTGAAGCCATTGGGTATAGGCAATGAGCGTGTAAGTGCCGGCAGGTATATCTTTCAGGCTGATGTTGCCCCAGCTAAGCCCTTTCTCAACAGGCAATCGTTGCTTTTTTACCATTACATTGCTATCGGTAACAATGCTCACATACATGATACCGCTTTTGGCTGAAAGGTTGAGAGTTGGCGCATTAAACAGATAAGCCTTAAACCACAGGGTATCGCCAGGGGTATAAATGCTTTTATCCAGTTGAACATAGATCTTTTCGGCAGGGTTTTGGCGGGTAAGGCTATCCTGTGCCGATTTCATTTCAAGCAAGTGCGAAGCAGGGTCTTTTTCCTGGGCATAGCCCTCAACTCCTAAAAACAAAAAGCAGGCTAAAAATAGGAGGCAGGCGATAAAACCCCGCATTACTTTTATCAAATAAATAAATACCGGTTTGGCGGAGCCGAGAATTTTCAATTTGGATGTATTTAGGTTTATAATTGGGTGATATAAAGTTAATTATTATTACCAACAAATAAAAGATTGTACATTTATAATATGCCGAAAGATGAGGTTACCGATCTGCTTTTCTTTATGAGAACCTTCCCATCCGAAGTGCGGGAACGTGCCTTATGGCTGCGCGATTTTATATGGGATCTGTACCCTCAGGCCAACGAACTTATTTATGACAATTACAATGCTTTGGCAGTGGGCTGGTCGCCTACCGAAAAAATGAGCCATATCTTTTGCTCATTTGCCCTGTACCGTGGGGGTAATTACGATACCCATTTCGGCTTTTACTGGGGCTCCGAACTTTCCGATCCGCACAAAATACTTATCGGCGAAGGCAAACAGTACCGCTATTTGCTGGTGAATGATATTGAAGCTTTTCCGCAGCAGGAAATAAAAAAACTGGTTGATGAGGCCTGGCAAAATTCGCTGGCAAAAGTTAAAGATGCCAAACAGCTAATCCATAGCAAAACCATTGTAAAAATGGTATCTGATAATAAGAGAGAGAAGAAACTTAAAGTCCCTAAGAAGTAACCCGCTTAAAGTTACAAATCTGTGAAGGCTTTACAGGTCATAACATTCCTGGCTCTTATGTCTAAAAGTCTCGATTCTTTTCCTGCGCTTATCCCCTAAATATCTGCACTCATGTACTTTATCTTTTAACTGTATAATAGTTTTTGTTGCTTTGATAATAAATTCGGCAGCAAGCAAATTGAAACAGCAGGTAACTATATCACTTTATTGGAAATGCCAACTCATTGGCTGGTCGGTTGCGGCACTTTACTGGGGATATACCGGCTACATTCAGCAGGGCTTTAACTGGGCACTTGGCATCATCCAATTTATTACTGATATTACGGTTTATATAACTATAACTCACCTTTACCGATGCTTCGCCCTAAAACAGGGCTGGCAAAACCTTGGGTTAAACAAGTTATTACCAAGGCTGATACCTACAGTTATAGTATTGGGGGTTATTTACCTGTTTGTAACCGTTTCAAAAGTTTATTTTTTCAGGGTGTGGTTTCAGCCGGGGTTTTCAAAATCATTCACGGAGTTTTTTGATTTTTACCGCGATAGCATTTTTGTGGCCGGAGTCCGCCTGATGTCCATCTGGCTGCTGGCTTATCACATGTACCACTATTCAAAACGCGAGATTGGCATTGCTAAGGAAAACGCCCGACTGGCGGTTATTACCCGTGATGCACAGCTTAATAACCTTTCGGCGCAGCTTAACCCTCATTTCCTGTTCAACTCTTTAAATAACATCAAAGCTTTAATTATCGACGACCCCAAATCGGCGAGACGGGCAATTGACCTGCTGGCCGATCTGCTGCGCAATTCCCTCTATAGTGGCGATAAACAGATGATCACCATAAAAGAAGAGCTGGAACTGGTTAAAGATTATCTGGAATTAGAAAAACTAAGGCTTGAAGAGCGACTGCAATACCACATTGAAGCAGGCGACGAGTTTCATGATATACTTATTTCCCGCTTAAGTATTCAAACCCTGGTTGAAAATGCTATTAAACACGGTATTAGCCAGCAAAAACGCGGCGGACTTGTCAACATACAACTTGTTAATGAGCATGACGATCTAATAATATCTGTAAGTAACCCAGGTTGGTTAAAACCAATCGAAGAAAGCAATGGACTGGGAATTAAGAACCTGAAAGAGCGCTTGGACCTACAGTACAAAGGTGGGGCTTATTTTGCTATCAGCGAAGCTAATGATACAGTAACAGCAATCATTAAAATTCCTTTGGCATGAAAAAGATAAGGGTTTTGATTATTGATGATGAACGTGCCGCCCGAAGTGAAATAAGGCGCCTGCTTGGCAATCACCCTGATTTTGAGATTATAGGAGAGGCTGTCAATGCCGACGATGCCCTGAAAATGATAGGCGAGCAAACCCCAGACCTCCTTTTTTTAGATATCCAGATGCCCGAAAAATCAGGCTTTGACTTACTGGAGTCATTAGAGCAGGTGCCGCCGGTGATATTTACAACGGCTTATGACCAGTATGCGGTTAAAGCTTTCGAAGTAAATGCGCTTGATTACCTCGTAAAACCCATCCGCGATGAAAGATTTGAAAAAGCTATAGTACAGGCAAGGCAGCGGTTAAGCAAGGCAGATTCCGCCGGGCAGATCTTTGTGAAAGACCGTCAGCAATACCATTTTATTCAATGGAGCTCTGTACACCTTATTGAATCGATGGATAATTATGCAAGGATCTTTTTGGGCGATAAAACGGTGTTCCTGAAAAGCTCTCTTAAACAGTTGGAAGATAAATTGACCAGCAATATCTTTTTCAGGATCAATCGTGCGCAAATTGTTAACAGGCAATACATACAAACTATAACAACGGTGGATGGCCGTTTAAAAATAACACTTAATACCGGCACTGAACTGGAAGTTTCCGAACGGCAATCGGCCAAATTCAGGCAATGGGTAGCAAGTAAGTAAATCAACCAACACATATATAAACAATAAAAAATGATGAGAAAATTATTCTCCCTGCTATTGCTGTGCCTTGTTTTTTGTAGCATGGCATCGGCACAAAACAAAAAAACCACAGGAATTTATCTTAGGGACAGCATACTGCTAAAAACCCGAGATGGTGCGTTTATAACCGTGATGACAACGCGTAAAAAAGGGGTAACGGAAAAGTTACCCGCTATTTTCCAATTCACCATATACGCCCGCCCAACAGATTCACTAAAAACCCAGGAAGCTGCCGATAGAGGCTACGTTGGTGTGTTTGCCTATACCCGTGGCAAATGGAACAGCCCCGGCCAGCCGCTGGCTTATGAAACCGATGGGCGTGATGCTTATGAAGTGATTGACTGGATCAGTAAACAATCCTGGAGTGATGGCCGGGTTGGCATGTACGGAGGAAGCTATAATGGCTTTACACAATGGGCCGCTACAAAGAAACTTCACCCTGCGCTTAAAACCATAGTACCATCGGCCGCTGTAGCCCCAGGGCTTGATGTACCTATGACCAATAATGTACAAATGAGCTTCGTTTTTTCGTGGACATATTATACCAGCAACAACAAATTTCTGGATGAAAAAGACTACAACAGCCAGCAATGGAACCAGTTGTACTGGAAATGGTATAATGCAGGCTTAGCTTATCATACCCTTGATAGCCTTACCGGCCGCGGAGTTAACCACATGTTCAAGCACTGGGTAGCACACCCCACTTATGATCAATACTGGCAGGATATGATCCCTTATAAAAAAGAATTTGCAGATATCAATATACCCGTGTTAACAACTACCGGCTACTATGATGGCGGGCAAATTGGCGGCATGTATTACTATCGAGAACATCTTAAATATAATCATAACGCCAATCACTATGTCATCATCGGCCCCTACGGGCATTTCGGTTCGCAAGGGCACCCCGATTCGGTTTTTAATGGTTATCGCATTGATGACGCGGCGCGGATCAACATCCACGAAATTATTTACCAGTGGTTTGATTATATCTTTAAAAACAAACCCAAACCGGCTTTTTTGAAGGATAAGTTCAATTTTGAAATTATGGGCGCCAACGAGTGGAGGCATGTACCCTCACTAAAACAAATGAGCAATGATACCCTGAAGTTTTATTTGGATAACTCCCGGTTAAATCCGGTTAAGCCGATAAGCAAGGCTTTCACATCCCAAAACATAAACCTCGCCAACCGGGATAGCATCAGCAGCTATTATTTTTTAAACCAGCTTATTTATGATACGCTGAACACCGGCAGCTGTCTTGTTTTTAAAAGTGACCCGCTTACGCAACCCATAATTGTAAGCGGTGCATTTTCGGGCGTTTTAAAAACTGTAATCAACAAAAAGGACCTGGATTACCATGTGGTAATGTTTGAGGAAATGCCCGACGGGAAATATTTTTATCTCACCTACTTTATGGGCAGGGCAAGTTATGCTTTAAACCTGGAGAAGAGACGTTTGTTAAAACCCGGACAAACAGAAACTATCCCATTTACCAACACCTACATCACCAGCAGGCAGTTCAGCAAAGGAAGCCGTATTGTGATCCTGCTCAATATCAACAAAAGCCCTTTTGAGCAGATCAACTACGGAACAGGTAAAAATGTAAGCGATGAAAATATCTGGGATGCTAAAGTGCCGCTGCAAATAAAATGGTTTAATGACAGTTATATTAGTATCCCGGTACTTAAATAACTGAAGAATAAGTCAATATACTCCACCACGTCATTGCGAGGTACGAAGCAATCCCCGATTGGTAGAGCGGATATGCAAGTTCGCCCTGTATAGTTTGGGATTGCTTCGTACCTCGCAATGACGTTTTTTACACCTTATAACTTTTTAATCTCGATATTCCTGTACCACACATCCGCACCATGATCCTGCAGCACGATGTGGCCGGTTTTAAACGTGCCGAAGTCCGGCCATTCCTTGAATTTGCTGCCTGCTACCAGTTTTTTCCAATTATCGTCCCACAGGGTGGTTGACAGTACATGTTCGCCGTTAATGGTGAAATCAAGCTTGCTGTTGTTGCAAACAATCTCCACCTTATTCCATTCGCCGGCAGGTTTAACTACTTCTTTTGATATCGAGATCAGGTCATACAAATCACCTGCGCGGTGTTTGATGAGTTTGCCATCCTCATTCTCCTTGTTATCAACTACCTGGCATTCGGGGCCGGTAAAATAGCTGTACTTATATTTAGTAGTATCTTCCTTAACGTGAAACAGGATCCCGCTGTTGCCGCCTTTAGAAATTCTCCATTCCAGCTTAAGGTCAAAGTTCCCATATTCCTCGTTGCTTACCATATCACCGCCGTTTTTGCTTTGCCAGTCGCCTTTTTGCGATGCGTCGAGGTGCAGTACGCCATCTTCTGCCTTCCAGGCCAAACCCGGTGCCGGTTTACCATAAGCATGCCAGCCACCGGTAGTTTTGCCGTCAAACAATGGCTCAAATCCCGAAGCCATACCGTCACTTTTTTTATTGGTATCAGCAACACTGGTGCTGTCATTATTATAGTTTTTGGGGGTGGACGAATGGCAGCCGCTTACTGCTATGGCTGTTAGTGCTATTAAAAATAACTTGTTCATTGATGCTATGTTTAATTAGTAAGTTTTAAAGATTTCCCTTTTTAAATTCGCCTGCGGCATATGTAGCTGCGCGGGCTGTTAATGCCATATACAATATCGATGGGCTCTGGTTGCCTGTAGTGGTCATGCAGGCGCCGTCGGTAACAAATACGTTTTTACACAGGTGCAACTGGTTCCATTGGTTAAGCAGCGATGTTTTTGGATCTTTCCCCATACGTACCCCACCCATTTCATGGATATCGAGACCCGGGGCCTGCTTGTTTTCATGCTTTTGGATATTAGTGCAGCCTGCTTTTTCAAACATAGCTGCAGTCTGGGTTAAAAAGTCCTGGATCATGCGCTCATCATTATCATCATACTCAACCGAAGTGATCAGCAGCGGGATCCCCCATTGATCTTTCTGCTCTTTACTTAAACGCACATGGTTCCTTTCCTTGGGTATGGTTTCGCCCTGCAAGTACATGTAAGCACTCCATCCGCCCGGTTCTGTAAGCGAATCTTTGTAAGCCCCTCCTACCTCGCCTTCGGCGGTTTCTTTTGGTCCGCGGTTACGGTAGGCACCCATAAAAGTGGTAAAACCGCCTTTATAGTCAGTTTCCTGTTTGTGCAGGTTACGATAATTGGCCAGGATCAGCTCGGTTGGGTTACGGCCAAAATAATATCGATCTAAAAAGCCATCTATTTCGGCCGTTACCGATGCCCGGTAATTTTGAAAGGCGATGTATTTACCCAGTAATCCATTATCATTACCAAGCCCGTTCGGGAACCGACCTGATGTTGAATTAAGCAGGACCAGGTTAGTATTTAATGCCGAAGCATTCATGAAAATGATACGTGCTTTATATATAAGTTCCTGTTTGGTATTGGTATCTATAACTTTTACTCCGGTAGCTTTGCCCAGTTTTTCATCATAAATAATAGAATGAACAACCGAGAACGGCCGTATGGTAAGATTACCTGTTTTTTTGGCCCATGGCAGTGTTGAACTTACCGAACTAAAATAACCCCCGAAGGGGCAGCCACGCATACACAGGTTCCGTGCCATGCATTTAACGCGTCCCTGATCTATGTGGATCTGCTTCGGCTCAGTAATATGCGCCCAGCGGGCATGTACGAGGTGCCTGTCGGGATAGTTTTCTTTTACTTTTTTGCTGATGTGTTCCTGCACGGCATTCATATCAAAAGGAGGCAAAAACTCGCCATCGGGCATAGCTTCAATGCCATCCTTATTGCCGCAAACGCCTATAAACTTTTCTACATGTGAATACCATGGCGCCACATCATCATAACTAATAGGCCATTCAATACCATAACCAAACCGCGCCGGGTTTTCAAACTCATACTTGCTCCATCGCTGGCAAGCCCTTCCCCAGGTAAGCGATTTACCGCCAACCTGGTAGCCACGGATCCAATCGAAAGGTTTTTCCTGTATGTAGGGATGATCTTTATCCTTCACAAAAAAATGGGCATCGTCTTCACCATAACCGGCAGCTCGGCTTATCAACGGATTTTCGTCGAGGAACGCTTTCGTCATAGCCCCGCGGTGTTTAAACTCCCAGGGATCCATAGTTGCGGTGGGATAATCTTTGATATGCTGCACATCACGGCCCCGCTCCAGCACCAGGGTCTTTAAGCCCTGCTCGCAAAGCTCTTTAGCCGCCCATCCGCCGCTGATGCCCGAGCCTATTACTATGGCATCATAAGTAAACCGCTCGGCGGCATTTGTAGGTTCATCAGGCATGGATACAATTGGTTATGGTTAATAAACTGTTTAATTGCCAATAGGTTTGCGCTTTCAGCTCTTATACTGTTAAGCTCAGTTCCGCCGCCGCGGCTTCATCTAAAAACACCTGCGCATATTGCAAAGTTTTAAATATGGAAGCCGGTATATCGCTGGTGACACATCCCTGCAAAGCCTGGGCTATTATAGGTGCTTTTTTACTCCCGCTGGCTATCAGCACCGGTACGGAGGCGTCGGCCAGGTGCCTTAAACCAAGTGTAATGCCTTCGGTTAAAACAGTATCCGTAGTAAAATATTTTTGAGCAACCTCAATAGTAATGGGCGCCAGGGGCGAGTGATGGGCATACGAATGAAAATCAGCACCGGGCTCATTAAGACCGATGTGACCATTTAGCCCCACGCCAACCACCATCATATCCAGACCACCAAGTTTATCAATATGTTTGTTCATAGCCTGGCATTCGGCATCCAGATCATCGGCAACGGCATTAAAAAACTTCTTTTTTTTAGCTGAAATATTAAGCGGCGTAAAAAAATGTTTTTCGAGGAAATAAGTGCAGCTGCCATCATTAGTACGGTCGAGGCCAACCCATTCATCCAGTCCCACAAAGTTGGTTCGGCTAAAATCAACCTGTCCGTTATTTGCATACTGAACCAGGTAACTGAACATACCGGTTGGCGAATCACCGGAAGGGAAGCAGATCAACGCATCCGGCTTTTGGTTAACCAAGGTAACTACCAGGTCGGCCACCGCCTTCGACATGGTATTATAATCAGGATATGTATGTAGTTTCATTTGTTATTTATTATCGAGCCAAAGATTTACAGGTTTATCAATCTTTGCCGAAAATGGCAGCTCAATTTTTTTGCCGGCACCTGCCGAAGCATAAGCTGCATAGATAAGTTCGAGCACAGCTCTGCCGTCTTCCCCGGTTACAAGCGGGGTTTTGTTGTTCTGTACGCAATCAATAAAATGTTTTAGCTCATGCGGATAACCCTGGTTAAAAGCCTCTTCAAAAATGGTAAAACTCCAGCCTTGTGTAGTATCCGATTTTTCCATGGCGTAACCATAGCCATCGCGGCTGTATGTTACTGCTGCATTGCCCATAAACAAATCGGCATAAATAACGCCGCTAAGGCCATGGATTTCGCAACGGTCATCCATCCCACCATGTTTCGCCCAGCTGTTTTCTGCCACGGCAGTTACCCCGTTTTCAAACTCAACGATAATTACTGAATTGTCTTCGCCTTTGGTGCGGCCTTTATGCAATACGGTGCTCATGCTGGCGTAAACACTTTTAGGTTTGACATTATTCAGCATCCAGCGAAACCAGCCTAACGCGTGGCAGCCCATATCCATGATCACCCCACCGCCCGAAAAATTGATATCATAAAACCAATCCGAATGCGGGCCCGAATGCTTTTCGCCCTGCTTCAGCATATAGATCTCGCCGACGGCGCCCTCTTTTACCAAATGCCTGGCCCGCTCGTATTTGGGTGTGAAGCAAAGCTCTTCGGCGTACATCAGTTTTACGTTGTTGGCCTTGCATACGGCTATCATTTCATCGGCCTCCTCAAGCGTGACGGCAAGTGGTTTCTCAATAATTACATGCTTTCCGGCTTTGGCTGCCTTGATGGTGGCTTCGGCGTGCAGGTAATTGGGCAGGCAGATATCTACCACCTCACAGCCAGACTCGGCCAGCAGTTTATCAATATCATCAAACCATTGGGTTATGTGATATTTTTCGGCAAAGACTTTGGCTTTTTCGGGATTGCGGGCATAGCAGGCCACAACATCGGCCTCGGGGATAAAACGATGGTATGATTCCATGTGGATATCAGTAATAAAACCGGCACCCAGTATGGCTACTTTAGTTTTGTTCATAAAACGTATATATAATAAAGCGCCGATAATTGGAACAGCGCGCAGGATTTACATGGTTTGGAATACCGTTCAAGATTAGTGAATAATATTTAAAAATTGAAAATTTTTAGAAGATGTATTGGGCAAGTAACAACTGTTGTGGTATCCAAGTCACATTGGCCCGCTCAATCGCCGCGGGTTGGCTTTGCTCTTTTTCTTGATAAAAAGAACCAAAACCGAGCCGAGTGAGCTCATGAGCGCCTATAAAACAAAATACTTCGCGAATAAATCAAGTCAGCAGATAGGCTTCTTTACGCGCAAGGCCTTGCCCTGCAAACCGGGCAGAACCACGGGCTGCAATTATTTTGCCCTGCCTTCACAGGCTCCCGCTTCTGCAAAAACTTGCTATGCCCTTTCCTGCGCTCTTGGCCACCATTGTTCTGCCCGCTTTCGCCCGAAGCTTACCTGCTGACAGAAGCGGTTTCAAATATGTTACGGGAATTTAACGAGAGCCTTTATAAATACCATCTCCAAGTTTAAAGCAACAGTTTTATTCTCCTACTGTTCCATGATATGTTTTTTGATAAACTCAATTGTTGATTCGGGCAGGGCGTTGCCGCTGGCCTGGGTAAGGTTGCCGTCGGGCTGTAATTCCAGCTCGGCATTGATATTGTTATCTATAAAAACATGCAGCTTGTTTTGTTCCTTTTCAACGCGGCAGGTAAGCTCACGTTCTGAATAGTTGATCAGGAATTCGTATTTCCCGTCTTTAGGGGCTGGTGTGGTATCTTTTTGGTCGATCATGGCGGTTTGTTTATGGAGATAACACACCGGATTGCATGATGTTTACTTTACAGGCAAATAAAACAGTTGTTTAAACATGTTTTAAAATGAGGCAGAAAAAAAGAGATAGCCCGCCGGCTGTCTCTTTTTAAATTTAAGTTGACTGACCTCATTATTTATCATAAAGAACTAATTGGTTAGAACGATAATAACAATTAGTCAAATATAAGCACTATAGAATTAGTAGACTAATTTTTTTGATAAAAAATGTTACTTTTTTTTCATTTTGGGTCAGTTTTTCTTAACAGATGGCGTTTTGTTAACAATACTGTCCTTTTTCTGCCCATTTCCGGGTAGTTTTGGCACAAAATTTCTGATTATCGTATCCTTTTTAAATTTTATTACATTATTCTTCCCAGTATCAACTTTTAGGGTACTATCCGGGAGGTTTTTTATTCCGGGGCTCTTCAGGCTATCCGCTTTGAGGCTCACTCCCGGCTTAGCAGTTCCGGGTTTAGCAGGAGCATTTTTTCCTGGAGATTTAGTTGCCGGTGCTTTTTTACTACGCTTCTTAATAATGTCTTCTTTTGATGCCGGACGCTCTTTAGGTTTCCACAAAAAGCCTTTCAATATCTTATCATCCTCTTTAACTTTTTCGATAGGGATATAACGATTTTCGGGCTTGGTTAAAAAGTAAATATCCGTAGCCTGGTTCTTTTTAAAAACGGTACGGATCCGGCTGCTTAATGACCGCTGCATACCCGAAACCTTGCCGCTGTCGCGCTGAAAATAAATGGTTTCGGCATTACCAAACGTATACATCTGGTCAAGCTTGTCATCCTTAAAATATCCCCGCATCTTTTTTCCCGACACCTGGTTAAAATGCGTTGAGTCATCCTTTTCAATATTTACGATAAATGCCGAGGGAAAAAGTTCAATATTATCCAGCTTTTTATGGCGCATTTGCATATATACGGTATCACCGCTCAACTGCGAACCCTGTGTCCAGATAATCGGGTTTACATACATGCGCATGGTAGAATCGCTGTTGCTATAAAATACCGAATCGGATTTAGCCTGCAGATCTGATTTAAAGATCTTAACGTGGTGATGGCCAATAAGCATCCGCACACGTGCCGTATCTTTCAAATTAACCGGGTATTGTTTAAAAACCGGGTCGCGTTGCATTTGTTCACGGTATATACTATCCTGCTTTGCTTTTTTAGCGGCAGCGAGCGCGTCCTTTTTCCTTTGTAATGAATCATTTACCGGTTTAGGCTTTCCAAAAAAATCGCGGTGAAAATAACTTGTATCTTTAGGCACCTTTATATAATAAGCAGTGAGGAACTTTGACGATTTTTTATCAGCCGCCAGTTTACGCTGTTTCAACGTAGTATCGCGTAAAGTACGCTGGCGTTCCTGGTAAATTTTCTGGTTTTTATAGGTCATGATCTGCGTTTCGATCGTATCAGCAGTCATATATATCGAATCGCGTTTGATGTGGCTGGTATCCTTCGGCGCCACAGTTGTTTTTACGGGGACAAGCTTTCCTGCTACTTTAGCAACCCCAGGCTTAATAGCATCGGCCACCCCGGCCAGGCTGCCTATGTTTTTTATATTCGCTTTATCTTTATTGTTTTTTAATGCTGGGGCCGCCGCCTTCAGTGCCGAATCGATCAGCTTTTCGTTCCCTTTTTTGGCCTGTGTTGCCGCTTTTATCAAAGCATCGGCATTAGCATCTTTATTATTTTTTAAAGCACCCTGTACCAGCGTAGTCGCCATATCAACATTGGCACTATCCTTTTTACCTATGGCAAAAGGCTGTTTAACGGGAATAGTATTGGCCGGGGCTTTGCGGTTGCTATCAGGTTTTATAGCATTAGCAATTTTAGTAAGGTCAGTTACTTTTTTGGCCGCCGCTTTGGCATTCTTATTTGCAGCGGGTAATTGCTTTGCCGTGGTATCGGTTTTACTGGTGTCCTTTTGCTCGGAGATCAGTACCACATAAGCATTTTCGGTAACAACAGTTTTTTCTTCGGCCCTGTAATAAGTACCCAGGTCGCCTTTAATGGTTACTTTTTGTTCCTTGTCTTCGAAGGTGATGTTTTTTACCGCGCGGCCATAGCCTTTCAGCTTATCGTAAAAAAGGCTGTCACCTTTTAATGATTTGGTACCCTGTCTGTATGAGTTTTTTTTACCAAAATACGCCTGCTCGGTAACGGTGTTATACAAACCGTTCTCGGTATACAGGGTATCTTTATCCTTGGTGCCGTAAATATTGGTTGGGCCGAAAAAATAGGCAATACGCGTACCCGTGTTATACTTAAGGGTATCGTTTTTTATCAAAGCATCGGGTGTGGTGAGCACCACATCGTACCTGAAATATGAGTCGCGGCTAAAAGCAAAATAGTAACCGTTTTTACTGGTAAGCACATTGTCCTTATTCACCAACTTTCCGCCGCCTGTATAAGTGCCTATGCGGCTGGCTGTATTATAGGTAAGATAATTAGTGGTTAGTGTGGCATCACGGTCAACCATTTTAACATTATCGGTAAGGATGGCCGTTTTGGTATTGCCGTTATAGTTCAGTTTATCCGAAAATATGTTCAGCGTATCGCCCTGGTTTATGTTTACATTACCAAAAGCATCAAAAGCATTATCGCTGGGATAAAAGTAAGCACTATCCGACCGGAGGATAGAGTAATCCTGCTTAAACACACCTTTATATACCTTAATCAGCTGTTTGCCGCTAGCCGTTTTTCCGCCGGTGCTTCGTTCAGATTGTATCAGGTTTACAATTGATTTTTTTTGAGCCATGGCTGTAGTTGCCATCGCCAAAAACAAAAAGCATAAAACGTATTTCCTCACAATGGCAAAATTAGTTTTTTGTTGGGGTTATTAAATTAATAATTTTGATGAATGCTGCCAGTTAATCAGTTTGTTAATTTTATTGAGCAAAACAACTTATTTACGCCTGCTGCCAAAATACTGGCAGCTGTAAGCGGCGGCATCGATTCGGTTTTAATGGTACACCTGCTTAAAGCCGCGGGTTATGATTTTGGTATTGCCCATTGTAACTTTCAACTGCGTGGTAATGAAGCCCTGCGCGATCAGGCCTTTTGCCGTGACCTCGCCACAGCTCTTGGTGTACCTTTTCATACTGTTAATTTTGATACAGAGCAATACGCCGCAGACAACAGGGTATCCATACAAATGGCAGCCCGCGATTTGCGTTATCAGTGGTTTGAAACCATGGGTCAGCAATCAGGTTATGAGGTTGTTGCGCTTGCTCACCACCAAAACGATACTATCGAAACAATATTGTTAAACCTTACACGCGGTACCGGAATTGCCGGCCTGCACGGCATTTTGCCCAAAAACGGCAGGTTGGTACGGCCTCTGCTTTTTCTTAACCGCACGGAGATACAGACAATTGTTAGTGCCGAAGGTTTAGCTTTTGTTGAAGACAGTTCCAATGCCTCGGCAAAATATGCCCGCAATAAGATCAGGCTTGAAGTAGTACCTAAGCTGAAGGAACTGAACCCATCGCTGGAAAAAACATTTGAAAACAACCTGCTCCATTTCCGTGACCTGGAACTATTGCTTGAACTTAAGCTTGATGAATTAAGGCAAGCGTTGCCGCAGATACATAATGACCTTACATACCTGCCCATTACCAAAGTAAAAAACCTAAACCCCAAACGGCTGCTTCTTTTTAAACTGCTGGATGAATACGGTTTTAATGAAACTACCATCGACGATCTCATTGCCTCACTTGATAAACATCCGGGCCGGGTATTTGAGTCCGGAACACATACCTTATTGCTTGACAGGGAAAACATCATTCTCAAACAAAAAACAGCGACCCACCTGTCCGAAGTTATTATCAATGCCACAGACCATGAAGCAAATTTTGGCGTTTATAAGCTTAACCTGCTGCATGATGATAGTCCGCTGATTATAAAAGATAATCCGTTGGCAGTATCCATTGATGCTGATAAGTTAGTTTATCCGTTAAAAATGCGTACCTGGCACGAGGGCGATCATTTTTTCCCTTTGGGGATGAAGGGCAAAAAAAAGCTGAGCGACTTTTTTATTAATCAAAAAGTGCCGCTGCATCAAAAGGAAGAAATCCCAATCCTGGTAAATGGCAATGGCGAAATTATGTGGGTTGGCGGCTATCGCCCCGATGAAAGGTATAAAGTGAGTGATAACACTAAAAAAGTTACTATCTTCGAACTGTTTAAACTAACATGAGCGATAAATCCGTTTTTACCGAAAAACAATACCTTGGCCGGGAATTTATACCGCTAACCATACGCCTGGTTTTAGCCATGTTTTGTTTTGCTGCCTACTTTTTTACCGACGAACGTGAACGAAACGGCGATTTACTGGTTGTTGTAGGTTTTGCCATCATCATTATTTCCATTATTATGGGGTTCCTGCTGCATTTTCGCACCCGTGTAGAAAACAAAAGCGTTATGCTCGATGGCTTATGGACAACCAAACTGGTAAAAATAGATTTGAACAGCATTGTCAAGGCTGAAAAAGGTACCTATAGCCGCTATCTTTTCAACAACCCGGTTTATAACCTGCACACCAAAGGTACCATCCGCTTTTTCACATCAGGCAACGAAGCTATCCACCTTACAGATCGCGATGGCCTGCTTTATATCATCGGCTCCAAACATCCTAATGAGTTTTTGAGGGCGGTAAAGGAAGAAATGAAGAAGTAATCAGTCCCCTTAATGCACTGACCATCAACCGCCTGATTCAGGTAAAATTACGCGCTCACATTTACCATATTGAGTAAAACTACTTACGTTATTTAAAATACCACCGTTTATATTTGGACCGTATGCTACAGGCAGCCTTTTGAATAAAGCTTTTGCCTTATATGTTACAACGGCACCATTAGTTTCTATCAAATAGTTTAACCTTAAAGTAATTGGTATGAACCTCTTTAAAAGTGCATTGCTTTGGTATTTATGTATCATGAGCAACCTGGCCTTTGCACAAATAATCAGCCGCCCCAGGCCGCAATCTACTCCTCAGGTTATTATGCGCCGTATGCCCACCCGTTATGCGTTTTCAACAGAACAGCAAAGAAGGCTTGATTCATTATTAAGAGCTTATAAAATAAAAGCAAACGACCTAAGACGGGTGTCGCCTGTTGTATCTGAACGTAGTTTAATGATATTACAGACTGAAACCCGGCAAAAAGCCAGTCAACTGCTCACTACCGATCAAAAACAAAATTTCCAGGCGTTATCGCAGGATACCCTGATGGTGGCTTTTGACAAAGCAGTTGCCCCTATTAAGTCTTTCCCTTTTCCTCCGCCCTCAGGTTATACTTATGCGGTACTTGACGATGCGATTTTTAGCAGCTGCCAGTTATTAGGCGATGCAAGCAACATTATCTATAGAGCCATTACTTCATCAAATTGCAATTATGGTGACGTTGGGTACTACGCTATTCCTGATGGCTTTGTAGTAGTTACCAAAGTAGAAGAAATTAATGACGATGCTACTTCCGTTAGCGGCAGTGACCGTTTTTCTGAAGGGCGGTACCAAAGTATGAGCCTGTTAGATTTTTTTGCTCCCCGTAAAGGATATTTCAGGGTTTTCGCTTTTTTGGTAACGGATGTGCCATTTAACGCAACCAGCACACCTGTAACCGCAGGCAATGCACTGGAATGGATCCGTATGGCAGCCAATGTTTTACCGGATGCCATTAAAAAGAAACCTTTTAAGCCGGGATATAATTGCACTGTAATTGTTTATGAATTTAAATCGGAGGAGGCCAACACGCATTTGTCACCTTTGTTATCACCCCGGTTCAATGCTCAAACCCATCTCCAAAAATCACATATAGCCGAAAGCTTACAACCCTGATTATGGCCTCGATCATTAAATATAAAGCCCAGAAAAAGCTAACAACAGTTTGGTTTTGTTCATCCGCATTGCTTTTGATTTACGTAATTTTATGGCAGATGACCGGTAAAGAGACCATTACAGATATTGCATCATGGTTATTACAGCATCTTGTCCCCTACCTCACTCTCATTACAACAGGTTTTATAGTGGCTTATAGTCAGGAAAACAAATACGACAATGCACAAATAGATATTTTCTTTTACAGGCTATCATTGTTGGTAAGCATTTTTTATATAGGTTTCCTCCTGGTGGTTTTGGTTATGATCCCTAAAGATCAATTTCAGCACGGTCAGCAATATGCCAAAGATTCCTTTGAACAAACCAGCAAGATATTGCCTTATTTTGAGGCGATACTGGGCGGTGTACTTGGGGTATTTTTTACCAAGAAAAGTGATTGAAAATTTTTCTGCACATTTTCAATAATCATATTATCTACTTCCCATTATTAAGTTTTTCAACTCATCAATAAAACCGGGCTCTGTGGGTTGATAAAAGTTTGACGATATTATTTTTAAGTTATCCAAAATCACATATCGCGGAATAGATGATATATTTAACTGGCGCACAATAGCTGATTTAGTTGCCGCACCAAGGTGATAATTGTTTATTCCAAGATGTTTTTTTTCGGCCAGGGATGCGGTTTTCCAGGATGCTTCTTTTTGATCGAGATTAATCGAAATTACCTCAACAGCATTTTTTCTCAATGCAGATCTTAAACTATCCATCACAGGCAATTGAGCCCTGCAGGGCGAACACCAACTTGCCCAAAAATCCAATATGTAAAACTGTTTCTTCGATTTAAGCAGATGATTCAATGATGTTTTTTTTCCTTTTAAATCAACTAACATATCATTTGCTATAATCAGCTTGCCATCCACAATGTTACTCATAATGCTATCGAGATGTATCAAATAGGCTGTATTAACCATCTTTCTCCTGTAGTCCTTTATTATTTCGCCAAATTCAGCTCCTTTTTTTACCGGCGAATGAGTTAAACAAATAATAAGATAGCTGGCTTTAAACCTGCCCAAATTAGCTGCCGATGCTTCTTTATATATAGTAATGCCATTAACATAGTCCTCACCTTTGTTAATGATTTTGAGCCTGACGTAGCCGTCAATCACACTCAATAAATCTTCGGCCAAAAATAGGTGTGGGCTATTTAAAACATGCTCGATATCCTCACTCAACTTTGAAAGTACAGGTAAAGCAGGCTCAAAGTATTGGCCATTACCCTCATAAAGCCAATTAAACAACCGTTTGTAATAATGAAGTTTACAGTTGATTGTCAGTTGCTCAAATGCTGATGAATCTATTTGAAAATTAGCCAAAAGGCCATTGATCCTATCCGTTTCTTCTCGAAATTTTCTATTAAATTCTGTATAAAAAGATTTCCAAAGTTCATTCTTGGAGGATACTGCTTTGCCGCCGGGCGCAGTAGTATAGTTGGTATAATATGAAATAGAATCGTTGGATAATACAATTCCTTTTTTTAATCTTTCTGTATTCAGAAATCCCTGGCTTGTTAATGATAAATTCAATGTATCTCCAGGCGATGCAAGTACTGAAAACTTTCTTTCTTTCGTGCTTTTATCTTTTCCAAACTCAAAAAAAGTCATTGTTAAGGCAACAGGAATATCTGTTGTTACATTACGTATAATTACAGTATCCTTTTCCCCGGGATTGATAAATTTGAGTTGCTTTGCTTCCAAAAAAGCGTTCATATACTCGAGCCTGAACTGCTCATGGGCTTTAAGCCGGAATACAATCGTTGCTTTAGAGCCGTTTTCCGTTGCTTGACTATGAATTGATTTGTGCTGATCAGGCCGAAACGCGGCAAAGAGCTGAACACATATTACAGATAGTAATATCTGGTAAAAAATTGATTTAAGGCTCATAGATAAGGTTTATATCGGATTATAACTCAAATATAAACAGATTATTATATCGCTTATAGCCCGTTAAAGATATATCATGCGTAAATATTCACTACTCACTCTCCATCACCTTCATCAATTCCTCAATAAATAAAATAGCTGCCCTTTTACGGTAAACACCTTTTTGCCATAATATGTATGATTGCCTTTTGATATCTTTTGATTCGATGGGGATGGCGATAACTTTATTCCAGCCTATGATAGCTTTTTCATTCAGGATAGTTGCCCAATGGCCGTTCTCAACCAAGGCTAATAATGAATGCACATCATTGAGCTCGATTTTTATATTGGGCACTATCTTTTTACGGTTAAACAGATCATTGATAAAATCGCGCGAACTGAAGCCTTTTCCCGGCAGGATGAGGTCAAGCTTAGCCAATTCTTCCAAACTTACTTTTTTGAGTTGGGCCAGCGGATTATTTTTAGATACCACCATGACCACGCTCGAGCTAAACAATTCCTGCATTTCCAGGTCTTCGTCGTCGCTTTCATTGTGGAAAGCGAGGATCATATCCAGTTCGGCCAGGCGTAGTTTCTTTTCTAATTCTTCCGGGCTGCCATAGGTGATAAAGATTTTGATACCGGGGTATTTTGTACTGAATGGTGCCAACGCGGGTAATAACAAAGAAGTAAATGCATATGAAACGCCAAGGTTCAACTCGCCAATGGTGGCGTTCTGCAATTCGCTGATGGCCTGCTTGCTCCGCTGCACATCGTTAAGGATTTTGCGGGCATGAGTTAAAAATACATGACCGGCCTCAGTGATCCGTACGTGCTTGCCAATCCTGTCGAACAGCAGCATGCCCAGTTCCTCTTCCAGTTGTTTGATTTGCTGTGATAACGTGCTTTGTGTTATAAACACAGCAGCTGCTGCCTCAGTGAAGTTCATGGTTTCGGCAGCTTTAACAAAGTATTGCAATTGACGCAATTCCATAATCAATCGTTTTTATCTATCAATCCTATTAAAACAATCTATTTTACAAATGTATTGATATGGGCGATATTTGCAACATAAAACAATTCAATAGTCTTGCATTAAGTACTCCCCTGAATTTGCTTTTGTTATGAATTGAACAAATGAATGTGTTTCGCTCTTTAAAATACCGTAATTTCAAGCTGTTTTTTTACGGTCAGTCAATATCCCTCATTGGCACATGGATGCAAAAAACAGCAGTGAGCTGGTTGGTTTATCGCCTCACCGGTTCGGCCCTTTTATTAGGGATTGTGAGTTTTGTGAGCCTGATCCCGTCATTAATATTGGCACCCTATGCGGGCAGTATTGTTGACAGGCATAACCGTTACCGCATTTTAGTTATTACCCAGGTAGTATCCATGCTTCAAGCCGGTGCTTTTGCGTTCATGATCTTTTTCAAAATCTATAATATTCCCGCTATTATTGGCCTCAGCCTGTTGCAGGGCATTGTAAACGCCTTTGACGTTACCTGCCGTCAATCACTAATGGTTGATATGGTTGATGACAAGGCCGATTTGCCTAATGCCATCGCCTTAAACTCAACCATGACCAACCTGGCACGCATCGCGGGCCCCGCCATTGCAGGCATCGTACTAAGTGCTTTTGGTGAGGATGTTTGTTTCTTTGGCAACTTTTTGAGCTATATCCCTGTGCTCACCTGTTTATTTATGATGAAGCTAAACACCATAGTGCCTGTCCGTTCAGAAAAAAGTATCTGGACAGAATTACAGGAAGGTTTCAGATACGTATCCGGTGACAGCGACCTGAGCAGCATGATCCTGATGCTTACTGCAAGCAGCCTGTTTGTGATACCATTTAATACACTGATGCCAATCTTCGCCAAAGATCTTTTTAATGGCGATGCAAAAACCTTCAGCTGGTTTGAGAGCGCAGCTGGTTTAGGCTCAGTAATTAGTGCTGTATATCTGGCTAACCTGAAGAGTAATAAAAACCTGGTAAAGATCATGTCGATAGCAAGTCTTATTTTTGGTACAAGCGTGCTGATGGTGGCCTATGCAGGCAAACTCCCTTTTGCTTTAATATTTATGGTATTTACCGGGGTTGGTATGATGGCGCAAACATCGGCCATCAACACCTATATCCAAACCCATGCTATCCCGGCTATGCGGGCAAGGGCTATCAGCTATTATGTAATGGCTTACCAGGGCATGATCCCGGTGGGAAGTTTGATGGCCGGTTGGTTAGCCAATGAGCTTGGGCCACGCAGGGCTGTTTGTATTGAGGGAATTATCGGGGTATTAGCAACCGCACTCTTTGTATTATATAAAAGAAGACAAGCTGCCGGGGAAAGTGTTGAAGGCAAAGCGATGTTCGTTAAGTAAATCTATTTCATCTATCTGTTTAAATGAAGAAGCCCTTTCAAATTTTGGAAGGGCTTTGTTATGATAAAAATGTCATTGCGAGGAGCAAAACGGGAATGAGCTTAGGCGCGACGTGGCAATCGCATGCTATACAGGGCGACCATGCTTCCGTGCGATTGCTTTGTATCTTATAATGACGTGATTGTAAATCATTGACTATTAAAGGTAAATCTTTGTTTTTAATTATAATGTGGGCGTTGCCTCCGGCCCGGGCTATCCGCTACAAGTCCTCGCCTTGCCCACACACAAGGCCTCCGCACGCTGTGGGCTTTCCGCTACTATCCCTAACGCTGTCCTACACACCATAGCTTAAATATATCAAATCGGAGACGTCATTTAATTTTTTTTCAGGGTTTTCCTGATGGTCATTCACAATGACGCTTTTTTTTGACCTCCTTTATATTTTACATCTTCAAACCAATCTCCCTCAAGCGTTCATCCAGATACTCACCGGCAGTGATATCAGTATACAGCTTAGGATGCTGGTCATCAATGCACGAATCCAGACTGGTCAAATCCATACCTGATTTTGGGTGCAGGAAAAACGGTACCGAGAAACGTGAAAACTTCATCAACTCACGCGGCGGGTTCACCACACGGTGAGTGGTTGATTTCAGTTTATTGTTAGTTAAACGCTGCAGCATGTCGCCAACGTTAACTACCAGATCTTCGCCGTAAGCTTTAACCGGGAACCAGGTATTATCGCGGGTTAACAGTTCAAGACCATCGGCGCTGGCTCCTATTAACAGGGTGATCAGGTTAATATCTTCGTGGGCTCCGGCACGTACAGCATCATCAGGCACCGAATCAGGATCGGTTATAGGGAAATAATGCAGGGTGCGAAGTATTGAATTACCGTTATGAACTTTATCATCAAAATAGTTTTCGGGCAATTCGAGGTAAACGGCAATTGCGCGGAGCAAATGTTTACCTGCTGCTTCCAGTTTTTTGTAAACTTCGATGGTGGTTGGGTTAAATTCGGGCAGCTCATTAACGGTTACATTATCCGGGTACTGTGCTTTCAGCACCTCGTCATCAGTTACGGTTTGGCCAATTTGCCAAAATTCTTTCAGGTCGGGGGTTTTAAAACCTTTTGCCGTTTCCTTGCCTTTACCGGTGTACCCGCGCTGGCCTGCTAAGCCCGGGATTTCATATTGCTGTTTTACTGCATCGGGCAGGGCAAACAGCGTTTTAACCTGGTCGTAAAGCCTATCTATCAATTCTTTACTAAGACCGTGATTAGTAATGGTAACAAATCCTGTTTCGTTAAAAGCCTTGCCGATATCGTTCGAAAATTGCTCGCGTTCATCGGCATTGCCGTTTATATAGGTATTCAGATCCAGGCGTGGAATAGTTATTGTGCTCATAGTTATAGTTTATAAAACAGGAAGCAAAATTATTTAATTTTTAAGCGCGGTACACAAGATAGCAATAAAATTTTATCCCCATAATTACACTGGCTCTGTTCGCATTAACTCGTTAAAACAATTTTTGCTTTAAACGTTTTATACTTCTGCTTGTCATACATTCAGCAACACCAATGTGACAGGCCATCTTAAACATACATTATTATGAAATTTATTAATAAAATATGCGGTATTAGCTTAATAGCATTTTTAATAATGCTTGCCGCACCAAACATGAGTAAAGCCCAGGAAGGAGGCTATGTATCCGACCAGGAGTTTTACGACGAACTTGACCCTTACGGTACCTGGGTTAACGACCCGCAATACGGTAACGTTTGGATCCCGGACGCCGGCGACAATTTCAGGCCATACGCTACCCGGGGCCACTGGGTAGTAACCGACTATGGCAATACCTGGGTATCCGATTATGAATGGGGCTGGGCCCCGTTCCACTATGGGCGCTGGCGCTATGATGATTATTATGGCTGGGAATGGATCCCGGGCCATGAATGGGCACCGGCATGGGTAAGCTGGAGGCACGGCGGCGGTTATTACGGCTGGGCGCCTTTACAGCCAGGTATAAGTATCAATATCTCTTTTGGCAATAGTTACAATGTGCCCGACAATTACTGGGTTTGCGCGCCACAGGCATACATCACCAGGCCAAATATCTATAATTATTATGTGCCGCAAACACGGGTAGTTAACATTATTCATCAAACAACAATTATTAACAACACCTATGTTAATAATAACCGTACCTATATAGCCGGCCCAAGAATTAACGAGATCAGGCAGGTTACCAACAACCGTAACGTACGTGTTTACAACATTAACAACGCTAACCGGCCAAACGGCGGCGGCAGGGTAGTTAATAATACAGTAAATATTTACCGTCCGGAAGTAAGAAAAGCACCCGATGCACGACCTGCAAGGGTAGTAAACGCTGCCGCTTACAGGCAGCAAAACCCTAATGATGGCATCGCCAACAGACGCGGCGGTAACGCAACTATCAACCCCAATAATGCGGCCCGTCTGCGTCAAATTGCCCGTAACGAAAGACCTGATAACAAAATAGTACAGGTTAACCATCCAGGCCCGGCAGCCCGGCCTAACCCGGAAAATGGAGCACGCCCAAATCAGCCAAATGCAAGGCCGGGAGACAATCAAGCTCAGCGTCAGCAACAGGCTCAGCAACGCCTGCAACAGCAACAAGCACAAAGGCAACAACAGCTTGATCAAAGACAAAATAATCAAACCCAACGCCAGCAGCAACAACAAGCCCAGCGTCAGCAACAATTACAGCAAAGGCAGCAAGATCAACGGGTAAAAAGCGAGCAGCAGAACCGTCCGCAGGCCCAGCAGGAACAGCAAGCCCAAAGGCAACAACAAGTACAACAGAGACAGCAGCAACAGCAGGCCCAAAGAGAGCAGCAGTTACAACAGCGCCAGCAACAACAGCAGGCCAGAGGTGAACAACAGCGCCCACAAAGCCAACCTGACCAGCAGGCACAAAGGCAGCAACAGGAACAACAACGTCAGCAAGCTCAAAGAGAGCAGCAGTTGCAGCAGCGCCAGCAACAACAGCAAGCTCAACGTCAACAACAGGAGCAACAGCGCCAGCAACAACAGCAGGCTCAACGTCAGCAGCAGGAGCAACAGCGCCAGCAACAAATGCAGGCCCAACGTCAGCAGCAGGAACAACAGCGCCAGCAACAAATGCAGGCTCAACGTCAGCAGCAGGAACAACAGCGCCAGCAACAAATGCAGGCTCAACGTCAGCAACAGGAACAGCAACGCCAGCAACAAATGCAGGCTCAACGTCAACAACAGGAACAGCAACGCCAGCAACAAATGCAGGCTCAACGTCAGCAGCAGGAGCAGCAACGCCAGCAACAACAACAGCGTCAGCAACAGCAGCAACAACAACAACGCCAGCAGCAGGAAAGGCGACCTGCAAACCGGTAGAATAAATTTATAACCGCTACAATAAACAGCACGTATAAAGCATTATATGCGTGCTGTTTTTTTTATAATCGCTATTATTAACAATGAAGAAATTCCTGCATATTAATTATTTTATCATCGCACTTGTTATCGTACTCAGTTCCACCGTCAGGGCACAGGAAAACGTAAGCAAGTCATCAACCCAAATCAACTTTATTGAAAACTCCTGGACCGAAGCTCTAAAACAGGCTGCCCGTCAAAACAAATATATTTTTGTTGATGCTTATGCCACTTGGTGTGGTCCCTGCAAAATGCTCAAGGCTACCACATTTAAAAACAACAAAGTAGCCGATTTTTACAACGATAATTTTGTAAATGTAGCTATCGACATGGAAAAAGGACAAGGCCCTGCCCTGGCTGCCGAATGGGGACTGCAGGCCTACCCTACCATGATTATATTTACCAGCAAAGGCAAACCCGTATCAGGAACCGTAGGCTATATCAGGGCAAATGACCTCATTAAATTTGGCAGGCAGGCATTGAATAAATAGTTCAATTGAACCTATAAAAAAAGACCGGCGCTATAAGCAACCGGTCTTTTTTTTAACTCAATTAACAACTTTATTTAGGTGTAGATAAAAGTACCTACTAATAAAGCCAACACCTGGTCCATAGATAATGGCTCATCAAAAGCTGCGGTAGCCACCTCAACAGAAGTTGAAGAGCTTGATAAACCAGGTAATGTGGTAACGTTAACACCACCCTGGGTAACGTTTTGTTCGCCATCGTAATTTCCGTTAACCTGCGTCACACCGGTATCATTACCCAAAGTAGCGGTACTGGTAATCCACGGGGAAACACCCAGCAACTGTCGGATAGCCGATGCGTGGCGGGCTTCAACCGCATGGATTGATAAAGCCGCGGTCAAAATATCTTTATTGCCCAGCAAGTTAGGTGCCTGGCCTTTATAAGCACGTACACCCGTATCTTCAAAAGCCAGCGCCACCTTCAAAAACAAGTTGTAATTTCCGAACAAACCTTTAAAGGGCCCGTTACCTGTGCCGCCGCCTGCTGTAAAATCAAACTTGGGCGAAGTAACCGGCGTACCGCCCGAAGCTGTAATGGCTGATTTCAGGAAGGCCACATGTTGGTTTTCGTCGTCTTTTACTGTGTTGATATAAGAGGCGCCTGCAGCAGGGATCAAACCTGCTGAGGCAGCACCTGTATTATAAAATGACGACTCAAGATATTCAAGTGTTAAAGCATAATTTAAAACCTCAATCACTGTTGGAGCAGCAGCAGCCCCGTACGCCTTTTTGAGCATGGTACCCATGGCAAACGGCACAGCAGCCATAGCCACTTTTGAACCGAAGCTGGTTATATTTTTGATAGCTGCACGACGCGGATTAAGCCTGTCGTTCAGTTCGGGATCAAATTTTTCTATTTCGTCTATTATATTAAATAAATTCATGGCGATGTGGGTTTAAGCTGTGTAACTGTAATTGGATGCACTCACTTTAGTTTTGAGGTAGGTGTTTGCGATAGGCAATACCTCGGCAATGGTAGCTGATTTATTCAAACCGTTGCTGTCTACCTGGTCATCGGCAGCAAATGACCCTGCCATCAGGATATTGCTGATCAATGCTGCGTGCCTGGCCTCAACCGATACAATTTTACCGGCAATGGTTAAATAACCGGCATCCTTAATCAGGTAACCTGCACCATCATAAGCTTTAACACCGGTATCTTCAAATGCTTTAGCAGCACCAAGTACGGCTGCTTTTTTGGTAAAATCGATAGTGCTGAAATCGGTGGTAAGAGCAGGGATTGCATTACCTCCTAAAGCAGCTTTGAAAAATTCACGGTGGAGTATCTCATGATCACGAATACTTGTTAAAAGCGCTCTTTCATCGGAGGTCATCCCCGAATATGGGGTGGTAATTACCTGGATATAAAACGCAGCTTCCAGTTGCTCAAGCGCGTAAGCGTAGTTAAGGATCGCAAGATCGCCTTTGGCACCGATATCAATGCCCCCGCCAACAATTACCTTATGGTCTTTGTGACAAGCTGCTGTAGCTAAGAGTCCGGCTGATGCCACGCCTAACCCTGCATAGCGTAAAAATGACCTCCTGGCCATATTTGCTCCGCCTATGCTTTCCTGTTCAGATGTTTTCATAGAATTCGATTTTTAATGCTATAATTAGTTATCTTGTAGATGGATATACGCCCGTTATAATCCAACAGATTTCAATTTACGATAATTAATCTACTCTTAATTGGAGTGTTTAACTGCAGGTAAAACCCATGGCCCTATTTACAGCTAAAAAAACTTCAGAAAAAATTGAGAATAATAAAAAAGGCCGAAACACTCTCGCAGTTTTTCGGCCCTACATCTACCTATGAAAACAACCCTTTGAGAAGGGTGTTAATACTTATCCAAACCGGGTGCCAAATCATAAAACCGCTTTAAACTTCTATAAATAAGCTTTTTGGAGCTAACAGTTGTCACCGTGTGGAAAGCAATCCCAAAATCGGGGATTATAAGCTACTGTCATTAAATATTCTTAATTAAAAAGCAATCAGATCAGAGAGAGATTGAAATTTCCGCTAAATAAAAAAGGCCGGACAACTCTCGCAGTTATTCCGGCCCTACATCTACCTATGAAAAACAACCCTTTGAGAAGGGTATTAAACTATATTCAAACCTGATGCCAATGTTTAAAAATGGCTTTAAATGCCTAATTGGCAGCTTTTTAAAACACAACCGCACCTCAATGTGTAGAAATGACACCCAAAACCGGGAATTAATTTCCCAATGGTTAATTTCGGCAGGCTACATTTTAATTATCAGGCAACATAACGCCGTAATAAAAAAAGGCCGGACAACTCTCGCAGTTGGTCCGGCCCTACATCTACCTATGAAAAACAACCCTTTTTAGTAAGGGTATTAACTGTAATTCAAACCAGGTGCCAAATGCCAAAATGCCTTTCCAGTACTCAGAACGCATTTTCAAAGGCGTAGTGAATATAAAGTGAGTAAATACTTTCCTGGAAATAGTGGTATAATTTTCCCAGAGGTTAAAACTCGATCGGCTAAACTACCTCACCCATCATCACCCAGACTGGATGACCTATCCGGTTACATAAACCTGCTTAAAGAGGAAACCGGCACCAAACATTGGATAATAAAAAAGGTCGAAATACTCTCGCAGTATTTCGACCCTACATCTACCTATGAAAAACAACCCTTTGAGAAGGGTAATAACATTTATTCAAACGAAATGCCAATTGTTAAACATGCATCTATATACCTTAAAAACAGCTTTTTAATATTACTTAAATATTAAACTGTAGATTTTTTCCCCAAACGAGGGTGCAATTTCCACACCCGGGGAAACAGATTAAAAAATCAAACAATTCTGAGTATTAAATGCTTAATAAAGAAACCATCCCATATAAACTTTGTTAAACCGATTATGGACTATAATGTATATTTACTGGCAACCGATCCCCAAAACCCCTGTAGGGATGTGATCCATTCCAGGGATACACGCCTCAAGGTAAAAGTTTACTGTCTTGATGAAGAACAATTTAGTCCGGATGATAACGAGATCCAGCTTTATGGATACGCCGATCAGAAGCTTTACGCCTTTGAAACGGTTAGTGTAGCTGCCGAAGACGCGCTGGATTTGGTAGGCGCCATACAATGGTATGCCCACTATATCGAATTTCCGGAAATGGAAATCCTCCCGGAAGACCCCCGTCCGCGTGCCCAGTACAGGGATGTGAAGTAAATTACTAAAATACATCTCATTAAAAATCAATATATTACAAAAAATGCAAAATATTTTTTGAAGAATAAACATCAAGCCCTATATTTGCAGTCCCAAAAGCAAGGGAGCTTAGCTCAGCTGGTTCAGAGCATCTGCCTTACAAGCAGAGGGTCACTGGTTCGAACCCAGTAGCTCCCACCAAAAGCCTGACAGTAATGTTGGGCTTTTTTATACTTGCGCTCTTCGCTAAATACTTCACGAAAGTATTTGCATTATATGGCAAAGTGATTTAACTTCGCCGCTCGGTTTTGCCAAAACGATGGTAAAATTAAAAACAAAGGGAGCTTAGCTCAGCTGGTTCAGAGCATCTGCCTTACAAGCAGAGGGTCACTGGTTCGAACCCAGTAGTTCCCACAAAAAGGCCTTGCAATTGCAGGGCCTTTTTATTTAAAATCAGCCTTTAAAGTCTTTCAAACTCATTTTTATCGCAATACGCTTTGAGTTAATCCCCCTTGAAACTATCCACAAAAGCTTTAACCGCATCTGCCGTGGTTTGAAAAAATGCCGGCCCGGCAAGTAATGTTATTTGAGTTAAAGGCTTAGCCGAACTCAGCAAGTGATCTTTCAAAAAAGCCTCGGTTTCATAGGCGCTTATAGCGCCTTTAATAATGTTGACAGCAACAACGCCTGTAGGCGAATCAATACCAGCATCCTTTAAATCGCTGGCATGCGAATAACTGCTTACCCCCAGCCTTAAAGCTTCGCGCATTTCCACACGGCCAACACTGATCATTAGTTCAGGATTAAAGGACTTTCGGTCGCCAAGCCCTATGATCAGCAACTTTCCGGCAGGCAAGCTGCCAACTGATGGTGTAATAAGCATTGTTTCCAGGGTCCGGCCTTCAAACCTGCCGCTTTTACGCAATTCGGTGAGTATCCCTTTTAAGGCCTCATCTACATGTACAAGGCCGTTAAGATTGCGTGGCAATGCGGGCGGTGAATTAAAAATATCGCCCTCTGTGTATTCAAAAACACAAATTACCTGAAGTGGTGTTTGCTGATTGGAGGGTGATTGAACTGCAGTTGATATTGTTATACCGTCTATTTGGCCAATTGTTGCCGATGTACCGGGAGCGGGTAAAGTTGACACTTGTGTTTGTGCCCAACCCTTTGTAAAACTTACTAAGCTGATAATTGCCATTGCAAACATCAGCTTTAACGAGCCCGTATGCGATTTTATAGCTGCTTTCTTAATTATTGTAATATTGTGTTCCATGGATGACGATGTTTAAATTGATATTATTTATCTCTCTCATTAATACATCAAAAGTGGAGGAAATTGAAAAACAAAAAGATGACGTAGATTAAGAAATAAAAAATCATCTTAAAAGCTAAATAAATCTAAACGCGATTCCACCATATCATATATGAGGCACAACCAAAATGTTAAGCATTTTTTGTTCTTTTGCTTTAGCCTATGCAAACGTTAAAACAGTTAAAAAACGGAGAATTAAAAGGAGCAGTATCGCTTAAACTATCAGAAAATCTTTCCCACTTTCCTATTGAAATTTTTGAACTGGCAGATACACTGGAATATCTTGATCTTTCATTCAATAAACTGAACGCATTACCGTCAGATTTTGGCCGCCTCCAAAAGCTGAAAACCTTTTTCTGTTCAGAAAACCAATTCACTGTTTTGCCGGAAGTATTGTCCGACTGCCCATTTTTGGACATCGCAGGGTTTAAATCGAACCGAATAGAAAAGGTGCCGCCAGCATCGCTTAATCCTAATCTTCGCTGGCTCATCCTTACCAACAACAGGATTACCGAGCTACCCGCTCATATAGGCAACTGCAGCAGGATGCAGAAACTAATGCTTGCGGGTAACAGACTAACAAAACTGCCGGCTACACTTGCAGGCTGTCGTAACCTGGAGCTGCTCAGGATTTCCGCCAATCAGCTAAGTGAATTTCCCGAATGGCTCTTATCTATGCCCAAACTATCATGGCTGGCGTTTTCGGGCAATCCTTTCAGCTATAAACCAACAGTACATTCACTTACAGCGATTGATAGCGGCGAATTGGAAATCAACCAATTGCTTGGCGAAGGCGCATCCGGTGTTATCTCCAAAGCTACCTGGCGGCATGCCGGTGAAACCACTGAGGTTGCGGTTAAAATATTCAAAGGAGCAATTACCAGCGATGGCCTGCCCGAAGATGAGATGAACGCCTGTATTACCGCAGGCAACCATGAGGGATTGGTAGAATTAATAGGCCAAATCGCCAATCATCCCGAAAATAAAAAAGGGCTGGTGATGAAGCTCATACCAGGGAGTTTTTACAATCTCGGCCTGCCTCCCAGCCTTGTTAGCTGCACGCGTGATGTTTTTAAGCCTGATCTGACTCTGACACCCGAACATGTATTAAAAATTGCAGGTACCATTGCATCCGTGGCGGAGCACCTGCACTGCAAGGGGATTATGCACAGCGACTTGTATGCACACAATATTTTGATTGACGATGAAGCCAACACACTGTTCAGCGATTTTGGGGCCGCATGTTTTTATGATACAGCCAATACAACAGTAGCCGACAAACTTGAACGGCTTGAAGTAAGGGCTTTTGGCTATTTATTAGACGACCTGGCAAGGCTATGCAATGATACAGAACATCCTGATCTTAAAAAGTTATTAGTTTTGAAAGAAAGCTGCCTTAGCGAACAATTAATGAACAGACCCACATTTCAATATTTAAACGCAAAATTTTCCGGATTAAAATAACCAGCCAAACCTGCCGTATTCATCCGAAACGCTACAGCGAATTTCATTTCCCTGACGACCTGTTTTATTTTGGAAAAACAAGCACACGCCCGCAATATTTTTATTTTTTTAGAAAAATTTAAACAAAAAACGATAGTTTTTAATAATCCGTCGATTCATTTAATCTATTCGTCGGTTTTTTTTTGATTTTAGCAATCCATGTATTAGATTTGTAGCTATTTCAATACAAGGTTACCACCTTGATTTGTGATAAGGTTTAGGTTTAAAGCCTCCAAGCAGCGAGTGCAAGGAGGCTTTTATTGTTTAGTCTTATCCATAACGCATCAACTAAAGTTTTAGTATATGAAAAAGTCTAAGTTGAAAGTATTTAGTCGAAAGTATTTATTTGTAACTGCCACCCTTGAGATCAGTGATTTATGATTTAAAATACTGTGGTGGCTCCGGCTGAGCAATGTTGCAATACCTATCCGGGTTTGAACTTACGACTAACAACTCAGGACTTAAGGCTTACTTATTTTCCTTCACCACATCAATAAGCCAGGTTACCAGGCCTATAAAGCCGGCAATAAATAACCCTGCTCCTGCACCGCGCGCGTAATCGTCCCATTTTTCGCCGGGGCCACTGGGAATGGCCATCCCTGCCGAAAACAGAATAATACCTATTAATAAAAGATAAACAGAGCGTTTTGCTTTATTTTTCATCGGCGTAAATTAAAAAAATCATTTTTAATTTCTGTATTTTTGCAACCTCCTAAAAAAGAGGTGAAATTATAGATGTACAAGGAATATAAGCAGTTAAACTTATCGCAAACCGGCAAAGAGATACTGGACTTCTGGAAACAGAAAAATATTTTCGAGAAAAGCATTACCAGCCGTCCGGCAGGTAACCCTTATACTTTTTATGAAGGGCCGCCGAGCGCTAACGGTATGCCCGGTATTCACCACGTAATGGCGCGCTCAATTAAAGATATTTTTTGTCGCTACAAAACCCTTAAAGGCTACCAGGTAAAACGTAAAGGTGGCTGGGATACCCACGGTTTGCCTATTGAGCTTGCCGTTGAAAAAGCCCTGGGCATCACCAAAGATGATATCGGCAAAAAAATTAGCGTTAAAGATTATAACGATGCCTGCCGCAAGGAAGTTATGCGTTATACCGATGTTTGGAACGACCTGACCGAAAAAATGGGCTACTGGGTTGACCTGAACGATCCGTACATCACTTACAAAAACGAATACATTGAAAGCCTTTGGTGGATCCTTAAACAGCTGCACAACAAAGATCTGCTGTATAAAGGTTACACCGTACAGCCATACTCTCCAAAATCAGGTACCGGCCTAAGCTCACATGAGCTTAACCAGCCTGGCACCTACAAAATGGTGAAGGATACCACCATCACCGCGCAGTTTAAAGTTAAACGCGACGGCGATTCGGAGTTTTTGTTCAACGGAATAGATACGGAAGTATTTATCCTTGCCTGGACAACTACCCCATGGACTTTACCATCAAACTGCGCCCTCGCAGTTGGCGAAGCCATTACCTACGTTAAGATCAGCACCTTTAACCCTTACACCTACCTACCGGTTTGTGTAGTTTTGGCTAAAGACCTGATTAAGAAATACTTTAAAGCTGAAGGTGAGAATGCTTCGTTCGCTGATTACAAAGGCGGGGACAAGATCATCCCATGGAAAATTGAGGCAGAAGTAAAAGGCAGTCAACTGGTGGGCATCCACTACGAGCAGTTGATGCCTTATGTAACCAACGAGGATCTGGAGAAAAATGCGTTCCGCGTTATTCCTGCCGACTTTGTTACCACGGAAGACGGTACCGGTATAGTACACACCGCATCTGTTTTTGGTGCGGATGACTTCAGGGCATGTAAGGAAAACAATGTACCATCGGTAATGGTGAAAGACGAGACCGGCAAAGATGTTCCGTTGGTGAACAAACAAGGCCGTTTTGTGGATGAAGTTACCGATTACGCCGGCCGTTACGTTAAGGAAGAATATTATACCGACGCCGAGCGTGCCGAAGAAGGTTTTAAACCGACCGACGTACTCATCTCTATCAAATTAAAAACAGAGAACCGCGCGTTCGACGTTAAAAAATACGAGCACAGCTACCCGCACTCATGGCGCAGCGATGAGCCGATATTATACTATCCGCTCGATAGCTGGTTTATCCGTACCACTGCTGTGAAGGATAAAATGGTGGAGCTTAACAAAACCATCAACTGGAAACCTGAATCAACAGGTACCGGTCGTTTTGGTAACTGGCTGGAAAACCTGGTTGACTGGAACCTATCGCGTTCACGCTACTGGGGCACCCCGCTGCCCATCTGGCGCGAAGAAAATGGAACGGAAGAGATCTGCATTGGTTCAATTGCCGAATTAAATGAAGAGATTGCAAAATCGATCAAAGCAGGTTTCATGCCTGAGGGTTTTAAGTTGGAAGACATGCACCGCCCTTATGTTGATGATGTTGTTTTAGTATCATCAACCGGCAATAAAATGCTGCGCGAGCCTGACCTGATCGACGTTTGGTTTGACTCGGGCGCTATGCCTTACGCACAATGGCATTTCCCGTTTGAAGGTCAGGAAGAATTTAAGAATGCGTACCCGGCAGATTTCATTGCCGAGGGCGTTGACCAAACCCGCGGCTGGTTCTTCACCCTGCACGCTATAGCCGTAATGTTGAGCGAAGCAAGTGACGAGGTGAAAGCTATCAATGAACAGGTTGGCAATAAAGGTATCGCGTTCAAAAACGTAGTATCAAACGGCCTGGTGCTTGATAAAAACGGCAATAAAATGTCTAAACGATTAGGCAATGCCGTTGATCCGTTCGAGACCATCGAAAAATATGGAGCTGATGCCGCCCGCTGGTACATGATCAGCAATGCATCGCCATGGGATAACCTTAAATTTAACGAAGAGGGTATAGATGAAGTTAGGCGTAAGTTTTTTGGTACACTGTATAACACCTATTCATTCTTCACCCTGTACGCTAACATTGATAAGTTCACTTACAGCGAAGCCGAAATTGAAATCAGCAAACGCCCTGAAATTGACCGCTGGATCATATCACTGTTAAACACCCTGAGCAAAGAGGTTGACGGTTACTATGCCGATTTTGAGCCAACCAAGGCGGCCCGTGCTATCCAGGAATTTGTTGATGTGCATTTCAGCAACTGGTTTATCCGTTTAAGCCGCCGCCGCTTCTGGAAATCTGATAATACAGAAGATAAACTTTCCGCTTACCAAACATTATATACCTGTCTCATCGCTATCAGCAAACTAATGTCCCCAATTGCACCATTCTTTGCCGATAGATTATATTGCGATCTGAATGCTGTTACGGGTAAAGAGGAGTTTGAATCGGTACACCTGGCTTACTTTCCTGAGTATGACAGCGCTTTGGTTGATGCCGAGCTTGAAGAGCGCATGCAGCTGGCACAGGATGTTTCGTCATTAACCTTGTCACTTCGTAAAAAGGTGAATATCAATGTGCGCCAGCCATTGAGCAAAATTTTATTGCCAATACTGGATAAAAGCTTTAAATTACACGTTGAGCAGGTAAAAGACCTCATTTTGTCTGAAACTAACATCAAGGATATCGAGTATATTACCGATACCGCAGGGTTCATCAAAAAGAAAATAAAGCCAAACTTTAAGGCCTTAGGCCAAAAAGTAGGTAAGGATATGAAAGTTGTAGCCGAAGCCATCACAAATTTCAGCCAGGAAGATATTGCCGCTTTAGAAACTAACGGTAACATCCCGGTTCTTGATGGCAAATACG
Organism: Mucilaginibacter rubeus; assembly: GCF_014643835.1. Classification (GTDB taxonomy): domain Bacteria; phylum Bacteroidota; class Bacteroidia; order Sphingobacteriales; family Sphingobacteriaceae; genus Mucilaginibacter; species Mucilaginibacter rubeus. The sequence continues at coordinate 118,706 of NZ_BMKD01000007.1, forward strand.
AAGTATTAGCTACCGACGTTGAGATCATAGCCGAAGATGTTCCCGGATGGCAGGTGGCAAATTTGGGAAAACTAACCGTGGCTTTAGATGTTACCATAACCAACGAATTAAAACAGGAGGGTATCTCGCGCGAGTTTATCAACCGTGTGCAGAATATACGTAAGACCAAAGGATTTGAAGTAACTGACAGGATAAACGTGCAGGTAAGTAGCACCCCGGCGATCAGAGAGGCCGTGGAAAACAATCTATCCTACATTTGCGCCGAAATTTTGGCCGACAGCATTACGTTTGTGGATAACCTTACCGGGGGCGAACCTGTTACAATTGACGAACAAGAAATATTGATTGCTATTAGTAAAGTATAATGAAACAAGAACAAGAAAAAACCAGATATTCTGAAGCTGACCTGCAGGAATTTAAAGGGATTATCCTGGATAAAATGCGCATAGCCCGCGAAGAATTAAATTCATTGGCTACGTCATTGAGTTCGCCTAATGCCAACGGCACCGATGATACCGCCGGTACTTACAAAACATTAGAAGATGGCTCGGCCACGCTTGAAAAAGAGCAGATAAACCAGTTGGCTGCACGTCAGAAAAAATTTATTGAGCAGCTTGAAGCCGCGCTTGTACGTATTGAAAATAAAACTTACGGTGTTTGCCGCGAAACAGGCAAGCTGATCCCGAAAGAGCGTTTACGTGCTGTTCCGCACACAACCCTCTCTATGGAAGCTAAATTAAAGCAATAAATGAAGGCTGCTTATACCAAACCTTTTTTAACTGCTGCCTTTATTATCCTTGCCGACCAGATCATCAAGACCTGGGTCCGCGCGCACATGCAACTCCAGGACGAAATTCGTTTCCTGGGAAGCAGGGGGATGCTGCACTATACCGAAAACAACGGTATGGCATTTGGTATGGAGTGGGGCGGCGATGCAGGCAAACTGGCTTTAACGCTGTTCCGCATAGTTGCGGTTTGCGGTATAATTTACACCCTTATTTATTTAATTAAACACAAATACCACCGCGGGCTCATCATGAACGTAGCGCTCATTTTAGCCGGTGCCATGGGCAATATTATCGATTCAACCTTTTATGGTATAATGTATAAATATGCCCCTTTATTTCATGGCCGTGTGGTTGATATGTTTTACTTTCCGCTATTGCGTGGCACCTATCCGTCTTGGTTCCCGTTTTGGGCAGGCGAGTCGTTCGAGTTTTTCAGGCCGGTTTTTAACCTGGCCGATGCCTCTATCTGTGTAGGCGTAATTATGATTCTCCTGTACCAGAAGCGCTATTTTAAACACGAAAAACCAGAAGTAGCCAGCCCCAACAGCGAAATGGTTGAAGAATAAAATTATTAAATACTTAATATATTAAAGCCGCGATAAGCGGCTTTTTTGCTTTAACCCAATAATCAGAAGTCATGCTGGACTTGTTTCAGCACCCCACTCGCTAAGCACCAGCATGCTTAACGTCGACTAATTACATGGGGTCCCGAAACAAGTTCGGGATGACGGTAGGTGTTCGTTCCTCAAAAATCCACGTAAACCAACCTGCAAACCTGCTTACTACTCCTGTTGGCATCGGTAACAATCAATGCCCCCTTCTTAAACAGGGCTATACCTTCCCAGTTATTTTTGACACCATCAAATGAACGTACATATTTCCACTGCTTACTTTTACGGGTGTCCAACATCACAATCGCTGCGTAAGGGTTATTATGCAAGTAGTTAGGATCAGTACTCAGTTTATTCCCAAGTTCAGGAATCAGTTTACCCATAGCTGCCTCGGGCTTCTTAACCCAACTGTTATTTAAATAGGCATCATAATCACCATTCCAAAAATAGTTGACACCATAGATCTTCCCATCACCGGCTGCTGCTATGTCCGTGATCCTGAAATACAGGAATGGTGTTGTAATTTGCTGAGGCATCTTACTAAACGAAGTATCTATCAAGTAGCCGCAGCCACCTTTAGACATTGCATTAAACTCATAATAAGCCAGCAATTTGTTTTCTTTAGGGAGATAGGTAACACTTTCAAACCCGGCATTGCTGATGGATGGATATCTTCGCAGGGAAATAAAATGCTCCGGGTCAATTATCACTGCTCCTTTAAAGGTATCTAATTTGCCCTTCAGCACAAAACAGTATGGGTATTTATCGTCCGTTTCGATAGAAAGGAAAACCGTATTATTAGCGATGCTGATAGCTTCAAAGCCTTCATAGTTTGCTTTTACAGAATCGGGGAGCAAGTTCAAATTTTTTACGCTGATGGTTTTAAAGGCTGATAATGCTGTATCCTGTCCGTCAATAACCCTGTTAATACTATCTGCAAGGATACTATACAGGTTAAATGTGCCATCCAATTTTGTTTCTTTATGATCGCCGTATTGCGGTTCGAGGTAAAGGCGACCGCCATAAATGGTCATACCCGAAAATTCTTCGTTTACACCGTTGATGGCTTTTGGCAGAGGGATATTTTTATACCTATTTTGCGCCCTCGCAGCCATTGCCGAAAGGACGGTTATAACCAGCATAAATAACAATCTTCTCTTTTTCATGTCGCCCGGATTATGTTGATTAAAAATAGATAATAAAGTCCGGAAAACTTTAACCTATGCCAATCAATAAAACCCACTTTAACACGTTATATATCACCACAAGCAACTAAATAGTGTATATTGGGACTTAACACGGCCGGATTTAACAATTATTACCAAACATTGTGAGTGTTAAACAGATATATCCGCCGCGATATATAACGATTTAACACTTTTTAACATTTAAGCATGGATTTTAGTTGGCGAAAAATTGAGCGGGTGTTTAAGTTTGCCTACCGAAACAAAAAAAATTAATGGAAGAACAAAATAGTTACACAGGAAATGTTTCATCAGCAGCTCCGGCAGCTCCAACATCGTATTCAACCGATATCAGGGCACTGAATGAAATGATACAAAGGGAAAGCGCGTTTATCGACCTGCTGCTTATGGAGATGGATAAAGTGATCGTTGGTCAGCGTTATATGGTTGAGCGTTTGCTGATCGGTTTACTGGCTAATGGGCACATTCTATTGGAAGGTGTACCGGGACTGGCAAAAACCCTGGCCATCAATACCCTGTCAAGAGCTATTCAGGCTGATTTTAGCCGGATCCAGTTTACTCCGGATTTGCTCCCTGCCGACGTATTGGGTACCATGATCTACAACCAAAAGAAAGAAGAGTTCATTGTGCGCAAAGGACCAATCTTCTCCAACTTTGTTTTGGCCGATGAGATTAACCGTGCGCCTGCCAAAGTGCAAAGCGCGCTGCTTGAGGCCATGCAGGAACGCCAGGTAACTATCGGCGATACCACCTATAAACTGCCCGATCCGTTCCTGGTACTGGCAACCCAAAACCCTATTGAGCAGGAAGGCACTTATCCCCTGCCCGAGGCACAGGTTGACCGTTTTATGCTAAAAGTAGTGATCAAATATCCTAACAAAGAGGATGAGAAAAAGATCATGCGCGCCAATATCTCGCCTTCGGGCATGAATAAGCCAAACGCCATCATCAAGCCAGATGAAATCATCAAGGCTCGCAAAATTGTGCGCGAGGTTTATATGGACGAAAAAATAGAGCAATACATCATCGATATTGTTTTCGCTACCCGTTTCCCCGATCAGTTTAAGCTTGCCAAATACAAAACACTGATCACCTTTGGCGCATCGCCAAGGGCAAGTATCAGTTTGGCGCTGGCAGCAAAAGCATATGCCTTTATTAAACGTCGCGGTTATGTGATCCCCGAGGATGTACGCGCAGTTTGTCATGATGTGTTAAGGCACCGTGTTGGCTTAAGCTACGAGGCAGAGGCCGAAAACATCACCAGTGAGGATATCATTACCGGCATCCTGAACGTGGTTGAGGTACCGTAACCCCACCCAAACCCTCCCCGGAAGGGAGGGCTTTAGAAGCAGGGTATTATTAATTAACTAAAACATTCAAAAGTCTCCCCTACCGGGGGAGATTTAGAGGGGGCCTATGGAAACCAAGGATCTGCTAAAAAAGGTAAGGAAGATAGAGATCAAGACCCGTGGCTTAAGTAACCACTTATTTTCGGGCGAGTATCACTCGGCTTTTAAGGGGCGTGGTATGGCCTTTAGCGAGGTGCGCGAATACCAGATCGGCGACGAGATCCGTACTATCGACTGGAACGTAACCGCCCGCTTCAATGCGCCATACGTAAAAGTATTTGAAGAGGAGCGCGAGCTTACCGTGATGTTATTGATGGATGTGAGCGGTTCTGAAAACTTCGGCACACAAAACCAGCAAAAGCAGGACCTGGCAACTGAACTCTGCGCGGTACTGGCATTTTCGGCCATACAGAACAATGATAAGGTGGGCGTGATATTTTTCAGCGATAAGATCGAGAAGTTTATCCCGCCCAAAAAAGGCCGCAGCCATATCCTGATGATCATCCGTGAGCTGATAGCTTTTCAGCCCGAAAATAAAGGTACCAATGTAGCCGAGGCTTTAAAATACTTCACAAGCGTTATCAAAAAGAAATGTACTGCTTTCGTGATATCTGATTTTATTACGCCCGAATTTGAAAGTGAGCTCAAGATCGCCAATAAAAAACACGATATCATCGCTTTAAAACTGTACGATAAACACGAGGAAGAGTTCCCTAACCTGGGCCTCATTCCGGTTAAGGACGAAGAAAGCGGCCATATCATGTGGGTAAATACCGGTGATAAGGCCGTTCGCGATGCCTTTAAATGGGATGCTGTGAAACGCAACGCCGCCCTGCAGGACGCTTTTCGTCGCTCGGGGGTTGATTATACTACCATTGGCACACATGAATCATACGTTAAACCATTAATGACATTATTTAAAAAGCGGGAAGGCCGGCGGTAAAATATATGAACAGGTACATTAAATACACCCTGGCTATGTTGGTATTGCTTGCAGGCTTTTATCAAACAGGCAGGGCGCAAAACTTTGGGGCTAAAGCTACACTGGATAAAAAATCTATCCTGATAGGCGAGCAAACACAGCTCAACTTAAGCATCCGTTTTCACGCTAAAGACAGCATCGGCTTTCCTAAACTGGCCGACAGTATAGGCAAAATCCAGGTGGTAAAATTTAAAGCTGATACTGCTTTTGACCCGGGCGATAAATCCATCAAAACTGTAACCCGGCATTATACTATTACTGCTTTTGACAGCGGTACTTATGTTATACCGTCATACGTGTTCAAATCGCCGGTAGGTGATTTACCAACGGATACATTAAACCTTGATGTTAAAACAGTTGCGGTTGATACAACTAAAGCATTTTATGATATTAAACAGCCGCTTACCATTAAATATACTTTTTGGGATTGGCTGCGTGATAACTGGAAGCTGATTGCAGGTATACTGGCAGGTTTGATTGTTGGCGGAGGTTCGATATTTTATCTGCTCAAAAAGCCTAAAAAAGAAGTTGTTGTTGAAGAGGTTAAACCCGACATTCCGCTGCATATCCAGGCACTTCAAAAGCTTGAGGAGATCAAAAGCAAGCAGCTCTGGCAGCACGATCAGGTTAAGCAATATTATATTGAACTGAGCGACGTGGTGCGCGAGTACCTCGAAAAAAGGTACACGATACAGGCCCTCGAGCAAACATCCGAAGAAATTTTTGCCAGCTTAAGGCATATGGACATCGCCAGCGAAGACAGGAACCTGCTAAGGCAATTGCTTGTGCTATCGGACATGGTGAAATTTGCCAAAGAGAAACCTGCGGCCCATGAAAATGAAAAGAGCATGGAAAACGCTGTCACCTTTATTAAGGACACACAGCCTCATGCCCAGCCAACCGATGTAAATGTGAAGGGAGATGAGGCAAAATGATTTGGTTTAAAGGAATAGAATTCGCTCATCCAAGCTTTTTCTGGCTGTTCATCAGCATTCCGCTTATGGTGGGCTGGTACATCTGGAAACAAAAGCAGCTGCAGGGTAACCTGGCTATGCCAACTATCAGGGGCTTTGCCATGATCACCAAAAGCATGCTGCCCCGTTTCAGGCATTTGAGCATCATATTACGTTCGCTGGCTATGGCGGCGCTTATTGTTGCGCTGGCAAGGCCGCAATCGTCGTTAAGCTGGCAGGATACTACGACCGAAGGTATTGATATCGTTATTGCATCAGATATCTCGGGCAGTATGCTTGCCGAAGATTTTAAGCCCAACAGGCTTGAGGCCGGCAAAAACATCGCCATCGATTTTATCCAGAACCGCCCTAATGACAGGATCGGCCTGGTAGTTTTCAGTGGTGAAAGCTTTACGCAATGTCCGCTCACCATCGATCACTCGGTATTGGTAAATCTTTATGCCGACATCAAAAACGGGATGATTGAAGATGGAACCGCCATTGGCATGGGTTTGGCAACAGCCGTAAACCGTTTAAAGGATAGCGAGGCCAAAAGTAAAGTAGTGATCCTGCTTACGGATGGTTCAAACAATTCGGGCTCTATCCCTCCGGTTACCGCTGCCGAAATTGCCAAACAGTTTGGTGTAAGGGTTTATACAGTTGGTATAGGTACCAACGGCTATGCCCCCTATCCTGTTCAAACGCCAATGGGTGTACAATACCAGCGCATGAAGGTTGATATTGACGAAGGTACGCTGAACAAAATTGCCACCATTACCGGCGGCAAATACTTCAGGGCTACCAACAACAGCGCATTGAAGGATATTTACGAACAGATTGACAAACTGGAAAAAGCCAAGATTGATGTTACCCAGTACCGCAAAAAAACAGAGCGCTTTTTACCGTTCGCAATTATCGCACTGGCGCTTTTATCGTTGGAATTTTTAACAAGACACACCCTGCTTAAGGGAGCTATAACATAACAGCATGCTACGTTTTGCAAATACAGAATTTTTATGGGGATTGCTTGCTATTCCGCTGCTGCTCTTTATTTTTTTGAGGGTAAACTGGTGGAAACGTAAAGCAATTGCCTCGCTGGGTAATAAGGAGGTGGTGATGCAGCTGATGCCACAGGTATCCTTTTCACGCCCCTGGATCAAGTTCATCTTTTTTATTTTAGCCTATGCGCTTGTTGTTATCGGCATAGCTGACCCTCAGCTTGGTTCAAAAACCGAAGAGGTAAAACGCAAAGGCGCTGACCTGATGATCCTGCTCGACGTTTCAAACAGTATGCTGGCGCAGGATTTGGCCCCTAACCGGCTGGAAAATGCCAAACGTGCACTATCTCAACTGATTGATAAACTGCACGACGACCGTATCGGCATCGTTGTATTTGCGGGCCAAGCCTATGTACAACTCCCGGTAACTACCGATTACGCAGCGGCCAAACTGTTCCTCAATACCATTAACACCGAAATGGTGCCAACGCAGGGTACTGCCATTGGTGCGGCAATTAACCTGGGGATGCAGTCGTTTGATTTTAAGAACGGCACCGGTAAATCCATGATCATTATTACCGATGGTGAAAATCATGAGGATGATGCCGTATCGGCAGCCAAAGCCGCTTTAGCCAGAAATGTTACTGTGAATGTGGTTGGTGTAGGTTCGGAAGAGGGTGCGCCGGTTCCAATTTACCAGGGTGGTAAACAAGTTGGGTTTCACAATGACAGCACCGGACACCCTGTAGTTAGTAAACTTGATGAGGCTATGGGCAAGGAGATTGCCGAAGCCGGTAACGGCGTTTATGTACGTGCCAACAATGCCAACAGCGGCCTTAACATTGTGATGGACCAGATTGCCAAGGTGCAACGCAAAATGACGGATACCAAACAGTTTAAGGATTTTGAAGACAGGTTCCAGTTTTTCCTGGGCATTGCCTTTGTGCTGTTACTGGTTGAGTTCTTCATCTCCATTCGCAAAAACATGCGCTTGAGCAAGATCAAATTATTTGAAGTAAAAAACACATGAAGCAATATATCATAGCCATTTTATTAGTGCTGCAGGCTTCATTTCTTTTTGCCCAGCAGGAAAGAAAATACCTGAGGCAGGGTGACCAACTCTATCAGCAAAAAAAGTATAAAGAAGCCGAAGCCGCGTACCGCCAGGCCATGAGCAAAAAGGCCAAAACCCTGGAGGGTAATTTTAACCTTGGCGACGCCATGTTTAAGCAAAAAAAATATGATGATGCCGCCGCACAGTTCAATAAACTGGCAACTGCATCTATTGATAAAAATGTAAAAGCAGGCGCCTATCACAACATTGGCAACTCCTTTTTAACACAAAAAAAATACCAGGAAAGTATCGACGCCTATAAAAAAGCGCTGGTTAATAACCCTAAAGATGAGGAAACCCGGTATAACCTTGCCTATGCCCAAAAAATGCTGAAAAACCAGCAGAATAAAAATAAAGGCGGCGGGGGCAACAATAATAATAAGGACAAGGACAAAAACAAGGATAAGAATAAAGATAACAAAGACAATAAGGACAAGGATAAAGACAAAAAAGACCAGGATAAAAATAAGCAGGACCAAGACAAGAAGGATCAGGATAAGCAAAACCAGGATCAGAAAGATCAGCAGGGACAGCAGCCAAACCAACTGTCAAAAGATGATGCGCAGCGGATGCTTGATGCCCTCAACAATGATGAAAAGCAAACCCAGGATAAGCTGAAGAATAAAAAATTAAAAGGTGCTAAGGTGCCTATTTCAAAAGATTGGTAAATCTTTGTTGTTTTGTAAATACTAATGAAAATTAAACTTTCCATATTAACGCTGCTGCTGTGTTGCTCAAGCCTGGTTTTTGCACAGGTAAAATTCACTGCGTCGGTAAATAAAACCACTATAGGCACAGGCGAGGTCCTCGAGGTCACCTTCTCCATCAACGCCAATGGCGAGCGTTTTGCGCCGCCTGCTTTTGGCGGCTTCCAGGTAGTTGGCGGCCCCAATGTATCCAACAGCATATCCATGATCAATGGGGTTACTTCGGCAAGCATAGCATATGGGTATGATCTTGTACCAACAAAAGAAGGTGAAATAACCATTGGCCCCGCTACTATTGTAGCAGGCGGAAGGCCTTACAGCACTGCCCCGATTAAAATTAAAGTAGTAAAAGGCCAGGGCGGGCAGGCCAATCAGCAGGCCCAGCAGCAAAGCAGCAACGGGCCCGATAGCCGCAACATTCAAAAAGGGCGTGTAAGCGATATATCCAAATCATTGTTTTTACGTGCCGAGGTTGATAAAACAACCGCCTACATGGGTCAGCAGATCATGATGAACCTGCGCCTATACACCCGGGTTAACATCGCCAACGGCGAACCGGAAAAAATCCCCGATCTTAATGGTTTTTACAGCCAGGAGATCAAAAACACCAATCCTAACGCCCAATGGCGCACCGAAATTTTAAATGGTGTACGGTACAACGTAACCGATATTAAACAAACCGTTCTGTTTCCCGAGCATGAGGGCAATATCACTATTGAGCCTTCTGTCATGAACTTTATAGTACGGCAGCAGGCCGCTTCATCATCAGGCGACCCCTTCGATGCATTCTTTGGCGGATATGAGGATGTGAAGTACAAGATTAAAAGTGCGCCCGTTGTCATTCACGTGAAACCACTGCCATTAGCAGGCAAGCCTGCCGAATTTACAGGCGCTGTGGGCAAGTTTAATATTGAGGCTTCGCTTGATAAAAATGATGTTAAAGCTAATGATGCCATTAATTACACCATAAAGGTAAGCGGCGCAGGCAACCTGAAGTTGTTGAAACCGATAACGCCAACTTTCCCAGCCGACTTTGAGAAGTATGAGCCCAAGATCACCGATACCATTACCATAAATGCCAGCGGGGCATCAGGTAGCAGAAAATACACTTATCTGCTGATCCCGAGGCACCAGGGCGATTTTACTATCGACCCGGTTAAATTCGCTTATTTTAACCCAGCCACCGGCCGGTACGTTTCATTAAGCACCCCGGCATTTCATGTTAAGGTTGCCAAAGGCAGCAGCGATGGCAGTAACGTTACCGCCTTTTCAAACGCCGGCAAACAGGATGTTAAGGTGCTGAGCAATGATATCCGCTATATAAAAACCGGCACTGAATTAAACGAAGTCGGCAGCGATTTTTATGGCTCTGGATTATATTATTTCCTGCTGATCTTGGGTCCGGCAGGTTTCTTAGGCGCTTTGGTTTACGGTAAATGGCGAGATAAAAATAATGCCGACGTGGTTGGTTTAAAAAGTCGCAAAGCAGGTAAAGTGGCAGCCAAACACCTGGCCAGCGCCAAACAGCAACTAAACGATAAAAAGGCTTTTTATGAAAACCTCTTCCGCGGTTTATATGGCTATTTGAGTGATAAACTTAATATTCCTTACGCAGATCTTAACCGTGAAAAGATAGCTTCGGAACTAAAAGCCCGCTCGCTTGATGAAAGCCTCATTAACGAGATGTTGGGCACACTCGATCTTTGCGAAATGGCCCGCTATGCCCCTGTATCAGGCATTACCGAGCAACAGGTATTTGATAAGGCCCAGAACATGATCAATAACATTGAAAATAAAATATAACATGATGAAGCGCATTATATACTTACTGCTCATCATCGTTATGCCGATATCTGCATTAGCTAACGATGAAGCTAACATCCTGTTAAAAAAAGGGAACAACCAATACGCCAAAGGTCAGTATAAGGAAGCCATAACCACCTACCAGAAAATTGTGGACGATGGGCACCAGTCGGCATTGGTTTACTATAATTTGGGCAATGCTTATTTTAAAAATGAGGATGTGCCATCGGCGTTGCTTTACTATGAAAAGGCCCATAAACTTTCGCCGGGCGATGAGGATATCAATTTCAATATCCAGTTTGCCAATCAAAAAACAACCGATAAGGTAGAGGCCGGTACCGAGTTTTTCATTACCAAATGGTGGCACTCGTTTATTCTCCGCTTTTCATTAACAACTTTGGCGGTGATGACGATTCTGTTCTTTATAGCGGGATGTGCATTGCTGATCGTGTACAGGTTTACTAATTCGGTAAGCATTAAAAAATGGTCGTTTTATTCGGCTTTGGTAATCTTACTTTTCGGTTTCGCGAGCATGTTTGTTGCAAGTCGCCAGGATCAATACTTTGATGCCCATCACGGCGCTATCATATTCAGCACGTCTGTTAATGTAAAAAGCGCGCCAACGCCCAACGCTAAAAATCTGTTCCTGATCCATGACGGTACAAAGGTTGAGATACTGGAAAACAACAACGACTGGATGAAGATCAGGCTGGCCAGCGGCAACGAGGGCTGGATCAATGCTTCGGACGCTAAGGAAATATAGTTTTTGAGGAGGTGAAAGGATAAAGGTAAAAGGCGAAAGGTTGCTTTTTAAACTCAATTCTTTCTTTCACTGGTCGAAGTTTAGTGATATCGCAACTTCGTCCTAAAACTGTGGAAGCATTCTGCTTCCGCGGATTATCTATTGCAGATGTTCAGTTAAGCTGAATGGTTACCCATTTTGGGTCCAAGGTTCGCTATCGCTAAACTTAAACCAGGTGTGGCTTGGGCAGCAATTAAACTACGGACATCAAGGAAAATCCAAAAGAATTTTAATATTAAATCAAAATTGATCCCAAAAGTCAGGACTTTGTTGATCCATATCCAAGTCATCATTATAATGCGACCATGATTCATCATTGCTTAAGTCGTTATAATCATAACTAAGAGCTTCACGTTTTCCGTCTTGAATGTCTTCGAAACGATATTTGCCATATAGCACTAATGTTTTTTCAACTTCACGATAGTAACTTAATGAGCCATTCTTTAGTTTATAATTATACTTTAAATTATTAAGAGCCGCTTGACTATTTTCCTGCGAATAATCAAAATCAGGATAAAGATCGCCGATAAAGGCGTCTCCAAAAGTGTCATCCAGAGCTTGATAAGTTTTTATTTCAGAAACCCACTTGTCCCAAAAGTCGATTTCTTCTCTTGAAAAATTTCTAACATCTGGACGATATATATCGACTTTGTTTAAAAAGTAAGCAAACCAATGGCTTAATTCAGGTAATTGATTTTCTTTAAACAAGTCCTGATAGGAGCCTACGTACCCCCGGTCTGTTTCCGGAAGATTGAAAATGCTATCTATCTGTTCAAAAATAAAGCTATCATATTTATTAAAAATGGTTATCATGCTTTAGCCAATTTTTTTTGCTATAAAATCATCTTTAAAGGTATTAAACATGTGCGAGAATAGCTCCATTTGAACATGTTTTCAAACCTTATACTAAAAAATTTAAATAATTGTCTAAAGGAAGCAACACATAAAACCCGCCGTCCGCTGCGTCTAAGGATGACTATTCTATGGCTGTCCGTAGATCTGTCTACGGATTCATAATGCCTGTAGTTTGCAACTACAAGCCATCAATGGGTTGAAGTTCACACTATCGCTAACTTTAGCCAAAGATTTATTTGGTGAATATCGATTCGTTTACTTTTCCTGTACCGGGGTCAATTGTAAATCTAAATCCGCACCAATTAAATGAAACCAATTTCAGATTTTGGATTTCAATACTTATAAAAGGGCAATATCCGATAATGTCAAGATTTTCGCTTCTTTCAATTTGCCATAAAATCTCACCGTTAAAATCTATGGCATACACATTCTGATTAAATTTAGTATCCCCCGAAATATCTAAAAGAACAACAATTTTGCTGTCGAATACCAACGTATCCTGTATCGAAAAATCAAACTCTATGAATTTTCCTGTTTCAAAAATTATCTTCTTTTGGTCTACACGATAGCTTCCTACATTCATAATTTAATATAATTAATGTTAGTAGAATATGGGTGGTCTATTAGTAAGCTCGGTGTTGCCTAAAATAGTTGCAATATCCTATTTTCACGGACTGTGTCAATTGCAGGTATTCAGTTAAGCTGAAAGCTTAACCTATTTTAGGTCCAAGTTACGCTATCGCTAAACTTGAACCAGTATTTGTGTATTTGCTTTGGGCTTAAAGCCTTAAGCTTTCGGCTTTATGCTGTGTTTCGCTAACAGCTCCAGTACATCTTCTTCGGTACCGGTAAAAGGGCCTGATGATTCTATTTTAAAACTGGCCATAGCAGCAGCAAACTCGCCGGCCTCCTGGAAACCCTTCCCTTTGGCGCGTTGGTATAAATAGCCTGCCATGTAAGTATCACCGCAACCTGTAGCATCAACTACTTCAACCGGTTTGTAGGCCGGGATCTGATAATAAACACCATCTGTATAAATCACCGAGCCCATACTGCCTAATGTAACCACTACCTCTTTAACGCCCCAGTCATTCAAAACTTTGGCACCTTCATGAATGTCAGTTATACCAGTAAGTACTTCCATTTCATGTTCGTTCACCTTCAGGATATGGATATGTTGCAGAGCGTCACGCTTTTCGGGCCAGTCGATGGCTATTACGTTTTTATCTTCTACCTTACGCAGGTAGCCCTGTGCGTCAAGAGAAAGCTTGCCCCGTTGAGCCAAGTTCTTTATAAATTCTACGGAGATATCATCGGCCAGTAAAGGGCCTAAATGATAAACGTCGGCCTGGATCTCGTCAAGCTGTTCAATAGTGAAGGGATCCGCTTTTTGTAACACGCGCTGGGTACGGTGATCCTGGTTAACAGAGTAAATATTTTCAAAGTAAACCGTTTCGCCGCCTGTAGTAGCATGTACTTCGATACCTTTGTTACGGAGTTTTTCAACAACCGGCATTTCGCTCAAAGCAAGCGAGGTAACCAGGGTATAATTCACATCCATGTTACGGATGGCGTTTGAAAAGTAAAAAGAAGTACCGCCAGCCATGTGTTTAACCGCTTGCGGTGTTACCACTTTATCTAACGTAATATGCCCTACACAACAAATATCGTACATGAAATTTCCCTATTATGATTTGATACTCAACCCCTATTATTAAAACAAACGGCAAATGTAAAGAAATAGGAAAGGGAGTACAAGAATTGTGGCATATTATAACATCCCCGTTATAATCATTTACTCGCTGTTGAAAGTTGTTGAAGTGTTTTAGCACCCAGCATACCATCCGGAATAAGCTTACAATGTGCCTGAAAAGCCATCACCGCTTTTCTGAATATATCAGATTCTTGCCCGTCTATCGGTCCGGCATAATATCCAAGTGATTTTAACTGCTTTTGCGTTTCGGTTAATAAATCAATCTTTCGATCAGCAGACAGATCGCCCAGCGAGGGTACTTCTCCCGGGTGTTTAATTATTTTGGAAAGCTTAACTCTTAAGCTATCATCATTAACGAGGCCGGTTTGCACTAAAAAGTTCAGGTTTTGCGCAGCTGCCTGTTGATCGCCGTTGGTTTCTATCATTTTTAAAACCAGGTCTGCTTCAAATTTTTGTTTTTCCAGGTTTCGATTTGCAACACCCTGTATCCATGCGCCTACTCCGGTACCGAGTAAGGCAAATATCGCTGAGAGGATTATCGGTGCATACTGTGATTTAAGCCACTTATTTTCACTCCTTTTCGACTGCTCTTCCTGGTAGTACTTAAAAACTTCAAAGTCAAGCTCTGTTTTTATCTGTGATTTAAACTTGTTAAAACTTTCATCCGGTTGTGTGTCGGCCATAGGTTATTTATTAGCTGTATGATTATAAAATTAGATAATAAAATCTATTCTTTAAACAATCAACTCAGTCGCGAATATAATAACAAGCTTTTATACTACCCCGCTAAACACATCTACACCTGCCATTTCGGCCAGGTCATCAAAATATACCGATGCGAGATGCTCCCAGCTTAAGCGGCTGCTGTATTGGAGGGCCCCTTCAATAAACTGTTCCCGCAGGCTTTTATTCTTCAGCAATAATTCAATCCGCTCAACATAGCAGCCGGCATTGTATGGCTCACATTTAAAGCCATTAATGCCTTGCTCAATAAAATCTTTTGAGCCGCCGCCGTCGGCAATAACGCACGGTACGCCCGATGCCATAGCCTCAAGTACTACGTTACCATAAGCTTCAGATACCGATGGAAACAGGAACAGGGTTGATGACGCGTATAAAACCGAGAGCGTTTTATGATCTACCTTACCGGTAAATACGGCCTTGGGCATCTTCGCTTCACAGGCTTTGCGTGCAATGCCATCGCCTGCAATGATGAAGTTAACTTCGGGATGGCGGTCCTGCATTATGGTATAGATCTCAAACAGGGTCTCCAGGTTTTTCTCCCAAACCAGGCGGCTCGCAAATAAAATAGTTGGATTATCATTTCCTGTTATCGAGTGCAAACTTTTTTTATGCCTTGGCGAAAACAGCCGGGTATCTATTCCCCTTTGCCATAGTTTCATGCGATAGGTATCAACTCCCATATCAATCAGCTCATCCTTCATAGTAATTGAAGGCACGTATACCTGATCACATTGATTATAGAAAACCTTATGACTCTCGGCCATCATCTGCTTAACCTTATTGATGAGGAAAGGGGTATGTTTCAGGTAATAATCGATGTAGGAAATAAAATGAGTATGGTATATGCTCATAACAGGCAAGCCTTGCTGGGTAGCATATTTTAACGCAAAATTGCCCAAAAGCGATGGCGTGGCGATGTGTACAACATCTGGCGAAAAATTATCAATCTCTTGCTTTAATTCGCCCATCACCAGGGCAGGTATCGCCATAGTGTAACCGGTATTGATCGGCAAGGTCAAAGCCGGCACTTTTAATGATTCAAAACCGGCTATGCTATCCGGCCCGGCACCGTAAACAAACAGAAACTCAAAAATATTACGGTCAATCCGTTTAATGAGCTGATACATGGTGCGTACTGCACCGTCAAAATCTTCAATAAGTATCTCGGCAAAAAATGCTACTCTGATCTTTTTCATCTTATTGACTGATTAGCGGTTATTACTTTGTGTTCACCTTCGCATATCTTACAGGTTCCGGCCCCATCATCAGGAACTCTCTTAATTCGGCTAATTTATCGGTGTTGATCAGGTCAACCTCACATTCAAGCAAGGCTTTCCATACTTCCTTGTTTTCCGGGGAAGCCCACAGGCGTACCCGTTTTTTATGGTGATGCGCTGCGGCTACGTAATCACGAAGTAATTGTTTCTGATCTTCGGGCATCGGGCCTTTACCTGTCCAGCTGATCAGGCGCGAATATTTGCAGCTGGCAGTTTTATAAACGGTATTTGAAAGTGTATCGGTATGCACCTGCATCAGGTCCTCATCAATAAAAGCATAGCGTTGCCTTTGTGCCTGAAGCATCTTATATGGCTTATTGCCGGTTATAACGATGGTTACACTGCCTTCTGTTATTTCGCCGTTGTTATAGCTCGACAACATCGGCGCGTAGCGCTTTAAAACTTCCGACAGTTTTGCGTAGGTTTTCTCGGCGTCTGATTTAATATCGATCATCAACGTAACAGGAGCAAGCGGGTATACCACCTCCCTGTTTTTCCCTTCATAACAGTTAAACAATGGTTTTAAATAAAGCTGCTCCAGGGTGCGTTTTTTTTGAAAAGCGGGCAACATATGTGCCACCAGCAATTCGTCATCACGCAGGTAAATATCAGCTTCTATGTTTTGAAAACCGTTATCCAAAGCATCGTACAGCGGTCGGTTGTGCCAGTAGTCATTATGCGCGAAACCTTTAGAGAGCGGGTTATTTTGAGCCTGGCAGGTAATGACTTTGAAGGTAAGGATAACAAAAAACAGAAATTTCAGGTGCTTGTGGCAAAATGCTGCTTGCATCGTAATTTGTATTTGTTGCTACAAATTTATCCTTCAGATATGTACAGGCAGTTATGTCATGGTAAAGTAAAAGCACCAAATGCTTTAATTTATTGTAAATGACTTAACGTTTTCATCACATTAAAATATACAAATTGACACCGTTCGATTAAGCTGGAGTCACATTAAATACGCATTTTATAAAGAAGTGTTAATATGCTATGACAAATGGCGAAGAATTGATGCACCGAGCTCCTGCCAGTTACCAGCTTTTTCGGGAAGTGAACAAAGATCTGAGATAAGCATAAATACATCTTCCGCACTTTTGCCTTCCTGCCTTAGATATCTAATCGACGTTGAGCCGGCCGATTTGGATAGCTTTTTACCGTCTTTTTCAAGCAACAGCGGATGATGATAAAATACGATATCATTAAAATCCTGCTTATCCAACACAGCCGCCAACTGGATCTGAGCCAATGTTGACGCCCACAGATCTTCACCCCTCACAATCAGGTCAATGCCATAAAACAGATCGTCAATAACAGAAGTAAGTTGATAAGCCGGGAAACCGTCTTTTTTTTTGACCACAAAATTTTCCATTTCGGCAAGTAGCTGAGTTTGGATAATTTTGCCGGTATAACTTTTCACGAGCAATGTAGCAACGTTATCTGTACGTAAGCGCCAACTCGCTCCAAGGGTATTTAAAGGAATCTGCTTATCTGAGCAGGTACAGCTTCCAATTTCACTCATTTGCTTGCGCGAGCAGGCACAGGCAAATACAAAACCACCTGCGGCTAATTGCTCGAGGGCTTCGTTATACAGATGCATCCGGTGAATTTGTGAAAACCTGGCTTCAAAATCGTCGGCATCCTGCGGTCCTTCATCCCAGGGGATCTCCAAAAATCGTAGCGTATCAAAAATATCAGTCAGGTATTCCCGATTAACCCTTGCCCGGTCGAGGTCATCAATCCTCAATAAAACTTTAGCGCCATGCTTACGCGCCAATGTCGCGGTGATAGAAAAAGACAGCACATTGCCCACATGCAAAAACCCGCTTGGTGTTGGAGCAATGCGGGTTTTATTAAAATGTATCGGGGCACTTGTCAATAGCTTTTAGGATTGATGAATGCTAAGATACAAAAGCGGGCGGCTATAGCAAATAGTGTGACGGATTCCTTTTGAGCGATGGGTTGTGCGATTCCCTCCCCTGGGAGGGTGTAGGGAGGGGTTTCGTCGACATACCTATGCGCTTTAATGACGCACAAACCCCTCCCTGCCACTACTCATTCCAACCACACCCCTCCCGGGGGGAGGGAATTGAAAATGGAGCGCCTCCTATAAACCATTATGCCAGCAACGTACCTCCATCAACCACTAAATTCAACCCGGTGCCAAAGCTTTGCTTCATAAGATAAACAAAAGCAAGGGCAACGTCATCCGCGTGACCAACGCGACCAAGCAATAACGTATCTTTTGCCCAATTGTAAAGGCCTTCTTTATCTTCGGCAGGCATACTATCCCACAGGTTGGTGTCAATTACCCCGGGTACCACCGCGTTTACACGTATTGGAGCAAGCTCAACGGCAAGTGCCCTCACCAGGCCTTCCATGGCGCCGCAAATACTGCTGGCTATCGACCAACCAGCTGCCGGTCTTGCCCCTGCCGTGCCCCCAGTTAGGTTTACCGAGCCGCCCTCATTAATGAACGGGGCACCATACTTAACAGCAGCATAAGCCCCCCAATAGCGGAGATTAAAGAACTTACGTGCGGCCCCGATATCTGTTTGGTCGATATTATTCAAATTAAGATTTTCGGCAGCGGTATAAACCAGGTGATCGAACTTCCCGGCCTGCTCAAAAAATGATTGTATGTTTTCCTCGTGCGATAGATCTATGGCGTAGCCCTCTGCATCTTCAGGCAGCTGGCTTAAAGCATTATTGATCTTACTTTGATTACCTGAAACTATTACCACTTTAGCCCCTTCCGCAGCAGCAGCTTTTGCTGTCGCGAAGCCTATACCTGTACTGCCACCCAATATAATTACCCTTTTGCCTTTTAATGACGATTTGTTTTCAATTTGATTACTCATGATGTTTATTCTTTTTTAGACACCACAAATTTCCGCCGTAAAAAACCGGTTCCACTTACCATTTGGTAAAAAGCGATTAGCCTTCAGAATTTATAAAATGCTAAATTTGAGTTATGACACTCGCAGACCGGATTATCCAATTCAATGAGCAGCTAACCTACACCGGCGATCCTTTACCTGAAGACATCCGCATTATGAACCCTTTTAAGGAACATCCGCAAACCATGCGTATTGTCGATGAGTTTTACCATAAATATTATAATGATAATCAACAGCGGCATATCATTTTGGGCATTAACCCCGGCAGGTTTGGCGGTGGCTTAACAGGCATCCCTTTTACGGATCCTAAACGACTGATCTCTGAGTGCCACATCAATTACGAAGGCAAAATGTCGCATGAGCCTTCTTCTGTGTTTGTTTATGAGGTGATCAACGCCTTTGGCGGCCCGGAAGCTTTTTATAAACAAATCTATATTAATTCGCCCTGTCCGCTTGGTTTTACAAGTGTTGATGCAAACGGCAAGGAAAAGAACTATAACTATTACGACAGTAAGGAACTAACCAAAGCCGTTTATCAGTTTATGATCGAAAATATCCGCAAGCAGATTGACCTGGGCATTAATACCGAAAAATGCTTTTGTTTTGGTACGGGAAAAAATGAAACATTCCTGCGCAAGCTAAACGATGAATACCATTTCTTTGGCGAGATCATTGCACTGGAACATCCGCGTTTCATCATGCAGTATAAAACGGCAAGCAAGCAATTTTATATTGATAAATACCTTGCTGCTTTTGAAAGTATTGCGGGATAAGTTATCGCCTATTAAACAAAACTTATCAATTCCCCTCTTGAGAGGGGGCGCGAACGAAAGCGCGGTAGCAGGGGTGTGTTTCTGCGGTAGACTTATCAAGCAGAAACACACCCCTCCGCCCCTCTCAAGAGGGGAATCGCTCAATCCCGCACCATTTGTCCCTTATATTAACTATGCAATAAACATCCTCTTGTTTCAGGCTAAAACGCTTATATTGTGTGCTGCAACCAATTAACCTTTAAGCTATGACCCAAAGCAAGTTTTTAGCATTCCTGCTGGTGCTTTTTGTTTTTCCTTTTGTTTCAAAAGGGCAATCAGCTGCAAACAATAAACTCATCTCGCCCCGCATCAGGGTGATCATGGACAACGATTTTAGCGGTGACCCGGATGGTTTGTTTGCGCTTACACATTTGGTATTATCACCATCGGTTGACGTTAGAGGGATCATTGGTTCGCACCTGAATGCCAATGATGGGTTCGACAGATCTAAAACCCAGGCGGAGAACGCGGCAAAAAAGGCTGCAGACCTGTTAGCTGTTTTAAAGATTAAAGATCAATTCCCGGTAATAGCAGGCTCTAACACCGCGATGGTAAACGACAGTACCCCGGTAAAAAGTAAAGCTGTCGATCTGATCATTAAAGAAGCATCCCGTACAGACACCTCCTTACCTCTTTACATCCTTTGTGGCGCCGGACTTACCGAAATTGCATCGGCTGTATTAACCGATCCAAAAATTGCCGACAAACTCACACTGGTGTGGATTGGCGGCCCGGAGTACAGCGATCTTGCACTACCCCCACCCAATTACAGCAGCCCCGAATATAACCTCAATATCGATATCAATGCGGCGAGAGCTGTGTTTAACCATTCTCAGCTAAAATTATGGCAGATTCCGAGGGATGGATATCGCCAGGCCATACTTTCCTACTCAGAATTACTGCTTAAAGTAAAGCCGCAAGGCGAAACAGGGAAATATCTGGCTGGCGCACTTGAAAACGTCATGAAGCTCATCCAGCAATATCGTCTTAATTTGGGTGAAACCTATATCATAGGTGATAGTCCGCTGGTGTTGCTTACCGCGCTGCAATCATCCTTTGAAGCCGATCCATCATCAAGTGAATATGTGTTAAAGCCCTGCCCGCTTATTAACGCACAAGGCGGATATGATTACAATGCCCATGGCCGAAATATCCGTGTTTATCGCAGGTTAGATATCAACCTCATGTTTAATGATTTTTTTGCCAAGCTGGAGTTGGCTAAATAAATGCTGCATTTGGCACATTTTTAACCATAAACGGTTTATTTAGTATTACCAAAAGTGCTGTTTTGTAATTATTTTGCATGGTCATAAACCTTTGTTATCATGCTTAAAATAATTGGCAAAAAAACTCAAAATACGCTTCTGCTTACATTACTATTATTTGCGGGGGGTAAAACTCTTGCTCAAACCAATGATACATCGTTACCTAAGCTTATCGAAAAAAATGGCAGGCACGCGTTTTTAGTTGACGGCAAACCATTTTTAATGCTGGGCGGACAGGCGCACAACTCAAGTGCATGGCCCGCTTTAACGCCAGGCGTATGGAAATCGGCCGGAGCAATGCACCTTAACACGCTCGAAGTACCCATTTACTGGGAGCAGGTAGAGCCACAGCCCGGGAGGTTTAACTTTTCATTAGTGGATACCCTGCTTACCCAAGCCCGGCAGCATAACGTGCATTTGGTATTATTATGGTTTGGCACCTGGAAAAACGGCAGCAACCATTACATGCCCGAATGGATGAAACGCGATGCGGAGAAATATCCAAACATTACTGGTAAAACAGGCAAGCCCATTGACTCGCCTTCACCTCATTCAAAAGCCACTTTAGATGCTGATATCAAAGCGTTTTCGGCAGTTATGCGTTACTTAAAGCAGGCTGATGAGCAACATACCGTAATCATGGTGCAGGTTGAAAACGAACCAGGCTCATGGGACACCGTTCGCGACTATTCAGCCAAGGCGCAAAAACTGTTTGAAGGCGATGTCCCCGCCCAACTGTTAAAACCAGCTGTACTAAAAGCCCTGAATGTATCGGAACACTCAAAAGGCTCGTGGACCAAAGTTTTTGGCGACAGGGCTGACGAATATTTCCAGGCCTGGTCAATAGCCCGGTTCATCGAACAGGTGGCCGCAGCCGGTAAAGCTGAGTATCCGCTGCCATTATACGTAAACGTGGCGCTCCGTGATCCGCTTACCAATCCGCCGGCAACCCATTATGAAAGCGGGGGCGCGACAGATAACGTAATCCCGATCTGGAAAGTAGCCGCCCCATCAATTAACCTGCTTGCTCCTGATATTTACCTGTCGGGCAGCGAAAGGGTGTTGAAAGTAATTGACCTGTATACCCGCGCAGATAATCCCCTGTTTGTACCCGAAGCTGGCTTAATGGCTGATAATGCCAAATATTTTTATGATGTGTTGGCCCACGGTGGTATTGGCTTTTCACCTTTCGGGATAGATGACAATGGCGATAGTTCAAACGATGATCATTTGGCCGAGCTACTTTCCCCTTTTGCGGATGAATATGCCATGGCAGCACCAATGATGCGTGAACTGGCACAATGGGCATTTGAAAATAAGATCAAAGCCGTTGTTGAACATGAAGATGGCGCGGAGCAAAGCATTAAACTTGGTGCCTGGGATGCCATTGTAAAATTTGGCAGCGGCCGGGGTGGTGAACTTAAACCTAATAAAGACCATAACGGTAAAGCCATGATTGTTAGCCTTAATGAAAATAAATTTATCGCGACTGGAACAAACTGTCGCATCACCTTCCGCCCGGCCGGCAGCAACACCGGTAAGGCATGGCAATACCTTAAGGTTGAAGAAGGCTGGTATGATCAAGGCGTATTTAAATCGCTTCGCATCCTTAATGGTGATGAAACAGACTGGGGAGGGCCTGCAATTGGCGATAAGCCGAGGGTGTTGCAGATCTCGTTGGTGGTGAGGTAAAATTAATTAATGTAGAGACGCATAATTGCGTCTCTCGCAGGCAGGTCACGCATGCAATTTTCAATTAAATGAGGCTCAGTACATTAGAGACGCAATTATGCGTCTCTACACGTTAAACCCTCCTATTTCACCTCATAAACCACCGCCTCATACGGCATCAGCGTGCCATTTTTTGATGGCTTTTGATAATTGCCGATTAAAACCGTTGCATTACCCAAATTCATACCTGTTTGAGCCGGAGCTGTTTTACTTGTAAAATTCAGGAATACCAGCAGCTTCCTGCCGTTCAACTCCCGGGTGTAGGCATAAGTATCGGGGTTTTGTGCATCGAGCAATGTATATTTTCCGTATACCAGTACCGGGTTATCCTTCCGCAGCTTTACTATCCGCCTGAAATAATTCAACGTGCTATTGGCATCTTTTTCCTGCGCAGCAGCGTTGACACTTTTATAATTGGGATTTACCTTTATCCAGGGTGTACCCGTTGTAAAACCGGCATTGGCCGTGCTGTTCCATTGAAATGGAGTGCGCCCGTTATCACGGCTTTCAAAGGCTATTCGTTTTAAATATGTAGGCAAATCGGCACCAATATTTTTTTGCCGCTGATATTCGTTTAACGTTTGCACGTCACGATAGTCATCAATTGTGCTAAAGCCAGCATTGGTCATGCCCAGTTCGTCGCCATTATAATAGTATGGCGTACCGCGCATAGTCATCAAAAATGTAGTGAGCATTTTTGATGATACAGCCCTGAACTCCGGACTATCATTGCCGAACCTGCTTACCAGCCGGGCCTGGTCATGATTGGCTAAGAATATTGATAACCACCCCTTTGATGCAAAGGCACTATCCCATTTGGTAAATACCTGTTTTAAGTGAACTACGCTATAGCCTTCGGGTTTGGCAATATCCACACCTTCAAATGCGTAAGCCATGTTCAATTCATTTCTGTCGGCATCAACTAAATTATGGCCGTCTTCAAAAGTATTGCCTGCACCTTCGGCTACACTCATTACGTTATATTTACTGAGCACTTCTCTGTTCATTTCCTGCAGGTATCCGTGCAAATTGCCCTGTACGCCGTAATATTGGGTAAAGTTTTTTTCAAACCCTTTCGGAAAGGCCGGAAAGGTAGTATCCTTTGCAGCAAATTGGAAGGCATCCAGCCGGAAACCGTCAATCCCCTTATCAGCCCAAAACTTCATTATGCCGTATACTTCATTCCTCAGTTTTGGATTTTCCCAGTTAAGGTCGGGCTGCTTGCGCGAAAAATAATGCAGGTAATAGGCATTGGTAAGCGAATCATAACGCCAGGCATCGTGGTTTACGTCAAATAAACTGTAGCGATAAGCGGGTTTGCCCTTTTCGGCGTTCCACCAGTGATAATATTCCCGGTACGGATTTTTGCGCGAGCTCCTGCTTTGTTTAAACCATTCGTGCTCATCGCTGCTGTGATTTACTACCAGGTCCATCACCAGTTTTATGCCGCGGGAATGCATGCCTTTCAGCAAAACATCAAAATCATCCATGGTTCCAAAATCCTTCATGATGTTGCGGTAATCGCTTACATCATAGCCATTATCGTCATTAGGCGAGCTGTAAATTGGGTTAAGCCAAACAACATCAACACCGAGGCTTTTGATATAATCAAGTTTGGAGATAATGCCTTTCAGGTCACCAATACCGTCTCCATCGTTGTCCTTAAAGCTTCGGGGATAAACCTGGTAAACTACGGCTTCCTTCCACCATTTGCGGTCAATAGTGTCTGCTCTGCCTTGATTGTTTTGCGCGGCCCCTGAAATGGCAACAAACATAAAAACAATGAAGGCCACAAAACGAATGTAAGGTACGTTCATGATTATAATTGGTTAAGCTTTAGCAGGACGAAACAGACTTTCTGTGGTTTATAACAATAGAATATTAAGATAGCAATATTTAAGCGAAACAAAAAATAATGCAACTAAATCCGTCGGCTTAGCGCCCGTACAAATTTGAAGTTCAAACATTATGCACATTTCGGGGTTTAGAAATGAGCTAACACCAATCACAATTAAACAGTCAGTAAATTGAATTTTTAATATTTATATCCGTTAGCGTGCATCACAAACCACCACATAAAATTTCTACCCTGCTTTTAAAAACAGTTTTATTCATACTATTTACAGGCATATCGGTACATGCTTTCGGCCAGGTACCTGTACCTGCCGATTCGGTAAAAGCCGATTCATTGCGCATTAAAGAAAAAGTAGTAAAACCGGCCAAACCGACCGATACTTTATATAAACAATATGACTTTGGCGATCTGGTGCGTAACATACTTCACCCCGGCCGACCGGCTGCACCTCCTAATAAAAAGGCATCGGGAATTACCATCATACCCAATGTGGCATCCAATCCCACTATCGGCTCACAAATTGGGATCAAGGCTGTAGCCGGAAAAAAATTAGGGAACGATCCAAATACCCTGCTTTCGGTTGCTGCCACATCGGCTTCTATTACTACCAAGGGGATCATCTATTTTTATATCAACCATAACATATATACACCGGGTAATAAATGGAATTTTCAGGGCAGTTTGGTTGCAGCCAAAACAGTTTCGCCCGATTACGGCTTGGGAATTGGCCAGGCATCAAGCGGCAGCGAAGCCGACCAGGTGTTGGCCAATCCCGGGCGTAAAGGCAGGGCATTGCATTCGCAATTTTATAATATCCGCGAGAAGGTATACAAAGAGATAGATAAGGGATTATTTTTAGGCGCGGGCGCTTCTTTTGATATCAGGCGAAAAATTGAGGATACCAAATCAACAACTGATCTTACCCCATACAATATCTATAGCGACCGTCATGGATTTGCCCGCGACCATTATGCTGCTAACGGCTTGCTTTTTAACTTACAATACACTACCCGCGACAATCAAAACCGGGCCTACAGAGGGATTTACGTCGATGCCGGCTTCCGCATTAATCAAAGCTGGATGGGGAGCTCCAAAAATGCGGTACAGTTCACTACCGATTTCAGAAAGTATTTCAGCCTGTCAGAAACTAACCCCGAACATGTTGTTGCCTTCTGGAACTGGGGCTCATACCTTATCAGCGGTAACATCCCCTATCTCGAGCTGCCAGGCACCGGCAAAGATCCGGGCTTCCGGAGCGGCAGGGGTTATGTAGTACAATATTTTAAGGGTACGCAATACAACTACTCGGAAGTAGAATACCGTTTCCCGATACTGCGGAATAAATTTTTAAGCGGCGTGGCATTTGCCAACCTGCAAACAACCAATGATGAATCGGGCACCAAAATATTCCAGGTATGGCAACCGGGTTATGGCGGCGGTTTGCGGGTACTATTTAATAAAGCAACCCGTACCAATCTTTGTCTTGACTATGCCTTTGGTCGGTATGGTTCAAAGGGGTTCTTTTTGGGCTTGAATGAAGCATTTTAAAACGGCCTCTATGTTAATCACGAAGGCCGTTTCGTTAAATCGACTACGATAGTTCTATATAGCTTACTTAGTATAAACAGCGAACTTTGTATTTTTAGCATTGAGCGGTGTCATCCATTTAATATCTTTTCTTTTGATCGTGCCGTTTAGTTGATCTGCAATTACCAATTGTTTTTTATTTATCAATATCGAGTCCTTATCGGAAGATATCACGATCCATCCTGTTTCATCCACCATATAAAACTTATTATCAACCTTAACCAACACATCCTGATTGCCAGCTTTTGCTGCAGATAGTTTATTATCAAATGTTCGGGCGATTTTTATCTGATCAAAATGTTCCAGCGTACTGTGATAATCCAGATCGCCAATCGCCTTGTTTACCAGTTTTGAAAAAGAGTTTGATCCTGATCCTTTATCTAACCCAAAATACATTAGCGCTTTTGTATTGCCCGGCAAACTGCCCCAATGCTCGCTTTGCATAATGTTATTATAGCCTTTTTTAATGATCTTTAACTTAAACCTCATCTCCCCATCGGCCATAAAACTAAGTGAGATCTTAAAATAGCCCCGCACATCCGTTTTTCCAAGCAGTTTTTCATCAGCCCCGAAAATACCAGCTCCTTCAATTGGCAATAAGGTTTTTGAATCAACAACGAGACCGGCGATGTCTATATTTCTTGTCATTCTGTTATATGTGTTGGCCAATAGCAGAGCCGGGATGAAAAACAGAAGTATCGCAACAAAAGACAACTTTGTTATTAAAAATTTATTCATGACAGTATTTAAGTTTAGGTGAAGATAGGAGTTTAACTAAAGAAAAAAAATACAACATAAAATATCTGTGCTGTTAATTATTATTCTTAATTTTATACTGCAAGCACCTGTAAAACAATCATGTAATACAACTACATGATATTCCTAACCATATCAATAACCGGGAAGCATGGCCAAAAAGAAAACAGCCGATAAAGACAGCATATGGAAAAGCCTGCAATTGAAGCTGGGCGTAATTACTGTTATTTTAGGTTTAATAACTACCGGGTATAATCTGATTAAGAAAGATCCGCCACCGCCGGTTAACCCTGATCTGAAGGCCAGCCTCGAAATTTCGTATATCAGCATGGTCAATGATATTTATGCCCTGGCGGGGGGTGATAGTGCTGTAAGGAAAAAGGATGCCTTTTATCTTGATTATCCCATACTCACTAATGAAATTTCAGATAAAAACCTCCAGAAAACCGACCAGCTTTTTAACGACACCACGGCTGTTGATTATGACCTGTTTATCACCTGCCTCATGATCCAGAACAAAGGCAAAGGCGATGCATCAGACATTGAACTTGACGTGAGCAAGCTCAATATTAGCCAGCCGCTTACCATAACTGAAGCCCCTCAAAGCAAAAATGATTATGACAGCCAGATCAGGGCCAAAGGCAACGCTGTGAAACAAATTATAAAACTACCTTCAAGGCTTTCAACCGGGCAAGGAATTTTAATCCCCTTATTCGTGACCTATGATAAACCAAACGCTGTTAATAAAAACAGACAATGGAAAATTGAATCGAAAACCATTTTTCTGCCGGATAATATCCACTATACAGAACCGGCGGATACCGCCCGTAAATCATTAGTAATACGAAAAATGCTGAGCCCGGTTAGGCTGGCCGAAGGGGTGCAGGGGCGCGGATAGTTCGACAATGATCAGATATTCATAAGAATGGAAAATAACGAAAACCCAGTACCGGCCAAACAACCTAAAAACAGCCTCGCCCTTATCCTGATAGTGGCTGGCAGTGTCCTGATCATCGGCAACCTGTATTTTTATGTTGCCCGGCAAAAGCGCAATACTATAAAAAGGCAACAATTAGACAGCCTTGCCAAACAATTGGATACCGCCAATGCAAAATTTGAAATTGGCTATGGCGAAATGAGCATAGCCTCATACAATAAGATGAAAGATGCTGCCGGCCAAAAGGATCACAGCCCTTTAGTTTATCCGGTAATGAAGAACGAAATAGATGATCTTATCGCTGCCGGAAGCTATCACCCCGACTATGGAATCTCTTCCACTTACCTGGAGGAATTTACATCCTTATACAAGAAAAAAAAGCTGAAGCCAATGGGTACGGCAGTTGCCTGCTTAATTATTAAACAAGTTGGAAAAGGCAAAGCAGAATCTGTAAAGCTCGACATCAACCGTTTAAAGCTTGATGAAGTAAGTGAAATGTTTGACCCTACCGATATCAATAAATTTACAGATCCGGAACGTACAGCTAAATCTTTCCATTCTACTTCCCTGCAAATAGATCTTGGCGCAATGGATACCGGAGACGCATGGCTTATGCCCCTTTACATCAGCGACGGCTTCTTGAGATTAACAGAAGGCGGCGATCCGCCGGGATGGTCTGTTACCGCCGGGCCAATACTTCTCCCGGTTAGTTTAAATTATATCAAAAAAGATAAGCGTATTCAAAAGATCCCGCTGCAAGAAGTACTTAACCGGCCGATAGAGATACTGGATTAAGAAACAGTTGAAGTACGATATGAACTATCTGCCATGGCACTGTATGCCGGTTAAACAAATTTTATAAATAAACAGGCCGCTCTAATCACAAGAAAAGCGGCCTGTTATTTTGTTACTACTGGTTATTGTCCGCTTGTGGCGCTCCAGCCATCACCCCACCCACTGCCACCTGCTGCTTTGCTGCCTTTCAAAAGCTTATCGTATTTTACTGTTTGTTCTTTAGTTAAAACAGCTTTGATCTTTGAGATGGTAGCTTCCCGTAATGGCTTAATATCAACCATCATTTTCGTGTTATCACCTTTATCAGCAGCTTTGATCTTTTCAAACTTATCGGATGATTCCTGGTATATCACCGCAATTTTTTCGGTTTGTTTATCAGTGAGCTTTAATTGCTTTTGCAGGTCTTTTGATTTTTCAACAGGTTTGGCACCGGGCTTGGTTTGCGCGTTGCCTGCTACAGCCAATCCAATGAACATGCAGCATAGTAATAAGAGTTTTCTCATGGTTAAGATTTATTTTAATTGTTGTTGATATAAATGTAACTATTTTGGTATAAAACCAGAGCTAATATTTTCTATTACAGAAACATGATTTAATTTATTTTGGCTGCCATTTGCATCGGCATACAACCAGGCATGTTTTTGCTGCGGAAAATCAGTTTTGTTAACTGGGTAGTTTTGTATTGTGCATTACCCTCGATGATATTTAAGAACTGATTGGGCGCCACATTTTTAAAGTATTGCACAGCGCTGCTGCCTGCCCATTTTATCTCAATCTCATCAATCATCTTTGCCTGGCCAATTCCTATCTCCTGCCGCAAAGGCGACGACCCAAAACTCCCGCCCGAATTAACGTCTTTATAAACAGAACGTTTAACCCCATTTTCGGTAAAAGTGAGTTTGATATGGCTTCCGATGGCTGCATTATTGGCTTTTGTGCCATTCAATTTCAGACTGATCCAATTATTATTGCTTATACCGGGGTTCATGTATAATGAACTGGTATACGAGTCGCCAATGTAAGCCCCTCCCATTTCGGCAAAAATATCCTGATGGCCGTTATTCCTCAAATCGGCAAATGCGATGCCGTGCCCCTTTTGCAAATTACCCGTACGCGATGAAGAAGTGATATCAGCAAAACGTTTACCCCCTATATTTCTGAAAAATTTGTTAGGCACAAGCGATTTAAAATCGGGGTTACCTGTACCAAAATACATATCAGGATAGCCATCGTTATCAATATCGCCAAAATTGGCCCCCATACTGTAAACTACTTTATCGAGGCCGGCTTCTTTGGTTACATTGGTAAATGTCCCGTTATGATTGTTTTTGTATAGATAAATGTTGCCAGCTTCCGGTATAGCTTTGCCCAGGGCGGCGGCGGCACTGTAATAACCTAAAGTACGTTCAAAGTTATAGTTAGCGACCATCAAATCGGGCCAGCCATCGTTATTATAATCATAAAACCAGGTGGTAAAGGTGCGTTGTTTAATTTGATCGAGGCCCGATTGCGCGGTAACATCTTCAAAATCCACACCCACACTGGTTTTACCTTTATTTTTAAGCAGGTATTTATGCCCGTCCATAGTTGAAATAAATACATCCGTAAAACCGTCGTTATCATAATCGGCAGATGTTACACCTTTAACAAATGCCTTAATACCGCAATGGGCAGCAGTAGTTATATTAGTGAATGTACCGTTACGGTTATTCATGTACAGCTGGCAGGTTGATTCATCGGCGTAGTACATCGACTCCGAATTCTCATTACCCACAAACACATCCAGCCAGCCATCGTTATTAAAATCGGCCCAGGTTGCGGTTTGAGTAGGGTGAAGCATAAACAAACCACTTATGGCGGTTACATCAGTAAAAGTCCCATCGCCATTGTTGCGCAATAAGGAACTTGGTTGGTTGCCGAAGCCCTTGGTGAGCCATGCGCCACGCAAAACAAAAACATCCAGTTTACCATCATTGTTATAATCCGTTTGCTGGATATTAAGCCCCCCGGTAATCCCTTTTAAACCGGCGGCTTCGGTTCGGTCACTAAACGTGCCGTCCTGGTTATTTTGAAAGTAATGCATCGGATCGCTCAGGTCCCAGCCCGATGTCATGATATCAAGATAGCCGTCGTTATTAAAATCATCAACAATGACCCCGCCTGCCCGGCCGTTGATGTTAAGGCCAAGGCTACCGGCCACATCAACAAAGGGTTTAACCTGTGCTGCAGTATCCGGGTCGGCATTAAGGCCGGGGATTAAGGCATTCCTAGGCACTTTTTGCGGATACTCGCCAAGCGTCATATAGGCTATGTTGATTAACCAGCGCGACTCATAATCATCAGGACGAAGCTTTAACAATGCTTTATACACTTCAATTGCTTTTCTTGAGCCGGTTTGGATCTTGTGTACCCCATCATCTTTAATTGGGAAGATGCACGACGAGCCGGTATGGTTAAGCATACAATTGCTCCGTTCACCCAAACGCATGTAAGCTATGGCCTGTTCAGGCAACGTTTCATCAGTCGACATGAAATCGATGTTATCCATCAGGTACTTATAAATATCAACTGATTGCTGCTCTTGTCCTGCTTTTAATAGCAGTGAGGCCTTTGAAAATAACACCTCGGGGCTTTTGCCAAGCTTTTTGGTTTTAAGCAACGAATCGCAATAAGCCAGCTTCATTTCGGGGTTAAACGGGTTTGAAATGGTATTATTCTTTTTATTTATCTGCTTCAGCACCTGGGCCATCTCCTCATTAGATGAGTTCTGGCATGATGCTATTATGGTAAAGCCGCACAGCAGCACAAGCGCGGCGGTAACTTTTTTCTTTATCATAGGATTTTTATATACCCTCGCGGATAAAATGCCAGGGCTTTTACCCGCGAGATGTGGTATTAAATTGTCAATAGAAATTTCGGACAACACGACCATGGGCATTAAACAAATGCAGGTCGGTAAATAGACTAAATGGAGAAAATCAGCAGGTTGCTTTGGGTGGTTGTTCGGGAATATCCTGATGAGAACTTACTAACGATTGCACAGGTTGTACAACGTTTTCAGGCAATGGCACTACAGGGCAGTAAAATTCAAATTGCGCAAATGAAAGGCTTACATTATCCTTTAAAACCATTTTGCCAAAGGGCACATGCTCTTTGGGAGAAACAGGAGCCCCCTTTATTCCTTTTGCATCAAGCACATTGCTATCGGCAAAGCGGGTAGTTTTATAATTAGGAATGCACATCAGGTGAAGGGCACTCCTCGTCAATCGCATTTTTACGTAATTGTAGGTGGCGTTTCCAAATGTAATATGCCCCGATATATTTTCAAAAGCTCGCCAATCATGAATAGCAGGTAAGTTAACCGGGATAGTTACTTCGGTAAGGTCATTTACATTATACAAGCCTTTCCCAACCTGTTCATTAAAAAACCGGTCCGATTTATAAACCAGGTATTGGTGCAAAGCCAGCTGTCCGCCAATGTTAAGCAGGTAAATATTGAGCAATATTAAAGCGATGGTCTTTTTCAAAGGTTTACAATTATCTAAAGATGAGATTTATAAACGATATTTTCAAGACTTATTTATGCCCATTTAATTTATTATTAAAATCATATAATATCAATGCATAAATCGACTTACACGGTCGGCGCTTCGCCGGACCAGCCGCTTTACCCTTCGGGTGAGAAGGAAAAAGAATCCCCTCTTTGCGCTTGCGTAGAGAGGGGCGACGAGCATAGCAATCCCGGGTTGAGTTAATACCCATCCTACCCTAATATTATTTAGGCCTTTTCAGCAGAAAACGATTCTTTAACCACTCCCTAACAGGTTCATCATAGAGCTTGAGGCAGGCGTAGGCGATGGCGATACTCGCTACAAAAAGGCCCAAACCTACAAGCAGCCCTTCTGTCATAGGGATCTTATTATTTGTTACCCAGGCTGTATGAAAATAAATGAGAGGATAATGGGTGATATAAAGCGGGTACGACAGATCACCTATAAATTTGCAAACCCTTACTGAACTTTTACTCTTTAACGTTCCACCGGCGCCGATAGCCACAATTAACGGAAAAACGATAATAATACAAAACGACTCATACAAACCATTCATCCATAAATGTTCGGGCCCTCCTATCCGCGGCACGCATAAAACGGCAATGATTAGAGCACTGCAAACCGTAAATGCGCTTTTAACATGAATGAGCTTACCCATGCGGCACAGCAACATCCCCGCAAAAAAGGGATAAAGCAACCGCGTGAAGCCAATATAGAGTTGTGTTTTATTAACCGACCATCCGCCAATTACATCACCCTGCGGTCCCATTACTGTATAATGGATCAGCAAACAGGCCGATGCAAACACCAATATGGCCAGCAGCGTTTTGGAGAACTTGCGGATCACCAGCGCGTAAAGAATATTAGCGATATATTCAAAAAACAGCGACCAGGCCGGGCCATCCAACGGGTGCATTTCCTGCCAGCCGCGGATATCCATAGAAGGCAGTATCGGTATCAGCGTACAACCAACCAGCATTACCAACAACATTTTCCAAACCGGCGTGTCATGAATAAGCGGAAACACTGCACCGCTTTGCGAGTAAAAAAACAAGGCGCCAATAATTGATCCGGCAATAACCATGGGCTGCAGGCGAATGAGACGGCGCTTATAAAAATCCCATGGGGTCATTTTGCCCCAGCGGTCGTCATAGGCGTAAGCGACTACAAAGCCCGAGAGCAGAAAAAAGAAATCGACCGCCAGGTAGCCGTGATTTATAATTTGATGAAAACGATCGCCGGCATAGGTTTCAAAAATGTGGAAGGCCACTACAAACAGCGATGCTACACCGCGTAAGCCGTCAAGAATTTGATAATGTCCTTTTGTTTCAAGGTACGTAGTGCTTTTACTCATTTAGCAGGAAAAAACAAGTATGACAAATTGGTTAATTCGGGATTGATAGCATGCGCTGCAAACAGAACATAGCACCCTGGCTATAAATATGCTTTAATTTATTGGCAAGTCAAAACCGGAAGAATAAAGAGCATATTAACGTTACAATCGCGGCTTAGCAGCCAGTACTATCGGCGTCGTTTCCACAAGCTCAAGCGATTTAACCATATCTTTTGTGGTGCTTTTGTATTTTTTAAAATGAGGTGTTTGCAGGTGGGCCTGGTATGCGGCGGCATCGGCATAAATTTCAAAAACTGTTATGTGGGTGGGGTTATTTTTTTCGGCTACTGCGTATAGGGTTAAAACGCCGGGTTCAACGCGCACAGCGGTTTCAGCATGCTCTTTAAGCGCAGCCATATAATTCTGCAATTGAGCAGAATCAATTACAAGTTTGGCTATGCGTACCACATTGTTTTTATCCTGGGCGGCGGCACTATGTGGCGAAAATATCGACAACATAAAAATTATTAAAACTGATAGCAACCCGCTGCCAAAAGCCGGTATCCATGTTGTGCGGGTATGTTTTCCTGTTGGTTCTGAAATTTCATTTATAGCTTCCATTTTTTACTTTTTATAAATAACTCAACCACCATTTTCCTTTGTTGGCCTGTTTGTAATCATCATAGCGCTTGCATAAAGGATATAAGGCCATTACTATTCCAATCCAAACAAGATACGCAACCGGCAATGAAAACCCGTAGCCCTTCAGGTTTGTTGTAAACCAGATAGGTTGTTTCAGGAACCAGATCGTCCAGTCCTGCCCGGGCGTAAGCGCTGATGCGATAATTGCTATCAGGTGGATTATATAAATATGAATAAGGTAATAAAACATGGGCACCCTACCATATACCGAAACTACTTTTACAACAGCTCCTTTTGATTTTTCGGTGAATGACAGGAACAGAAAGGCCGCACCCAGCGTCAACAGCAGGTACAACAACGATGGCGGATATTTATTTACCTTAATAAATGACAAGATGGTAAATAATGTATTTTTCTGTACGCTCCATTTCACCGGATCTCCATATAGATTGGTATAACGTAATACAATAAACAAAGCAATACAAGTGGCACCGGCTATCCATAAGTTTCGTTGCCTTTTGCCAACCTCATAGCCCGCCGTATACCATCCGCCTAAACAATAACCTAATGACATGACCGCCATTAGGGGTACAATGGGATACCCTACCAATAAAATTTCCTTATGCCAGGTAAAAAACTGCTGATCATGAAGCAGTGACCAGCCAAAAGCCGGCAAAGTGCTGCCCGGCACATGAACGCCGTCTAAAAGATTATGCCCCAATATGATTATAACGCTAATGCCCAGGATCAATTTTTTAGGCAGATGGATCAATGCCGCCAGTATGATCATGCTTAAGCCCAGCGCCCATATAGTAATAAAGAAAAACATGGGAAATGTGATATTGAAGTTCCAGCCGAAGTTAACCACGAACATTTCGAGAAATATAAGCCACAATCCCCGTTTTACCAGGAATATGGATAACTCTCTTTTAGTTTTCTTTTGCCCGATGAGGTATGCCGATGTTCCGGCAAGCAGCATAAATATTGGAGCGCAAAAATGAGTGATCCACCGGGTGAAAAACAATATGCCGCTTGTTTTTGTAAGGTCAAGCGGATCATAAAAAAATGATCCGGAGTATAAATAGTCTCTCACATGATCAAGGGCCATAATAATCATGATAGTACCACGGAGAAAGTCAATAGAGGTTATCCGGTTTTTTATAATTGCGCTCATTCAGGTTTTTTATGATGAAGTTACTATTTATATAGATAGATTTTAACGAATGCGTATTTCTTGACATTGACATTAAGAGCACAATCCATTTTCCGATACATGATGCATCTTTCCAGTTACCATTTTTATGTAACTATTTTAACTAAAATGATGTCTTGTAGTTATGAAACTACTCCAGGCATTCTTTTTGACCTTATTCACATTGTTGCTACCCGCCGTTTCCGATGCGCAAACCGGAGGTGGTAAAATTTCGGGGATAGTTTTAGATGATGCTAAAAAACCGCTCGATGGTGCAACCGTAACCTTGCTTATCGCAAAAGATTCTACGGTTGTAAGTACGCTGCTTACCCATCCGGACGGCAGTTTTGCCTTTCAAAATTTAAAAGATGATACTTATCTGGTTAAGGCAACCTATATGGGCTATAAAAATTACCGAAGCGCCCCTGTAGTTCTCAACCAGCAACAACCGGTTAATTTACCGGCATTCATTTTACCCTTAGCGGGCAAAACGTTGAATGAAGTAGCTATAACCGGTAAAAAATCTTATGTTCAGCAAAAAATCGACCGCACAATAGTTAATGTAGGCGCATTGATATCCAATACCGGCGCCAATGCTTTGGAAGTGTTGTCAAAAACGCCCGGCGTGCAAATAGATGCCGATGGCAATATTACCTTTAAGGGGAAAAGCGGGGTGCTGGTAATGATTGATGATAAACCAACTTATCTTTCGGCTGCAAACCTGGCCACGTACCTGCGTTCTTTACCATCTTCATCTTTGGACCAGATAGAGCTGATGGATAATCCGCCGGCTAAGTATGATGCGGCAGGTAACGCGGGCGTAATCAATATCAAAACTAAGAAAAACACCACCAGGGGATTTAATGCGGTAGTGTCTGCCGATTACGCGTTGGGTTTTTATTACCGCAATAATGAAAGTATCAACCTTAATTACCGTTTCGACAAAGTTAACCTGTTTGCTAACCTTGCTTATAATAAACAAAGAACCTACCGAAGGCTTGAAATTGACCGCGATTATTTTGATATGAACGGAGACCAAATCTCCTCGCTAAAAGATATTTCCTATTTCAGGCCGACAAGCAACAATACCAATATTAAAACCGGGATGGATTATTATGCATCGCCGAAAACAACCTGGGGGGTGGTATTTACCGGCACCTTATCGCACGACCATGACAGCAGCCCTGTAAACAGTTTATTATATGGCAAAAATAGTGAATTAGATTCAACCATTAATACCCTCAATACTTCCAGAAACAGCTTTAAAAGCGGAGGCGTCAACTTAAATTACACCCATAAATTTGATAGTGCCGGCAGGGCGCTCACATTCGATCTGGATTATATCCGCGATGTATCGGGCAGTAATCAATTGTTTGTAAATAATGCCTTTTTGCCCGATGGCACTTTAACAAACTCAACCACGCTAAGTGATAATTTACCAGCTACTATCAATATCTACTCTGCAAAAGCTGATTATTCCCATCCACTCAAAGGCAAGGCAAAGCTGGAGGCCGGCGTTAAGAGCAGCTATGTAAATACGGATAATGCCGCCAATTACTTTAATGTAATTAATAACGTAAGCACTATTGATTATAACAACACTAACCGTTTTTTATATAAAGAGAATATAAATGCCGCCTATGTTAATTTCAATAAAAAATTAGGCCGCTTCGCATTACAAACTGGCTTGCGGTTAGAGAACACCAATGGCAAGGGGCATCAATTAGGTAATGTTCAAAGGGCCGACTCGTCTTTTGCTAATCATTATACAAACCTGTTTCCAACCGCGTATTTTTCCTACAACCTCGATACAGCAGGGCATAAAGTATTAGTTATTTCTTACGGTCGCCGGATAGGCCGGCCGAATTATGGGAGTTTAAACCCCTTTACCTTTTTTGTAGACAAGTTTACCTACTTTTCAGGCAACCCTTTCCTGAAACCACAGTTTACCGACAATTATAAGCTGGCCTATAGTTTCAAAAGCCTGTTTACCGTTGCGGTTGCATACAATTATACCACCGATGTTCAAAATGAAACCATTCACAAAAATGGCAACGTATTCATCAGCACCACCGGTAACATAGGGCAACGGAAAACACTGGATTTTTCTGTCAATACCAATCTTCAGCCAACCAAATGGTGGTCGGTTAATTTATATGCCGAGGTATATAATAACACCTACCAGGGCATGTTTTACTCTGGCTACCTCCATCAATCTCAAAGCACATTTAGCGGCAATGGCAATAACCAATTCACCTTATCAAAAACCTGGAGTGCCGAATTAAGCGGCTTTTATGATAGCGGCGGCACTTACGGCCAGTTTGTTACGATACCCAAAGGCATGCTCAATGCCGCTATTCAGAAAAAAATATTGAATAACAAAGGTTCAATCAAATTAAATGCACGGGATATCTTTCACTCGTTTCGCCCAAGCGGTACCATTACCAATATTGAAGGAGCACATGCAACCTTCCATAATTTTTTAGATACCCGGGTGGTAACCCTTGCCTTTAACTATAGCTTCGGCAAATTAACAAACGTCCCTAAAAAGCGTGATACCGGCGGTGCGGATAGTGAACAAAACAGGGCGCATTAGTTTCAATATTGCCCGGAAATTAACAAGCGCAGCATATTCTGATCCTGTTAAAAATCATGCTTATTTGCAGAGCGTTTTATTTTACCAAAAAGATAATAAAGAGCCAGGGCAAGCATAGTCCAGTAGAATGCGAACCCGATAAGAAAAAACGGGGGCGGCGTATCCGGCTCTTGCCTTAAAAAGTTAATAAAAGGTATCAAGGGGCCTATCAAAATAACTTTAACAGGTAACAAAACTGTGGAGATCACATTCCTCCAGCCTGTTTCTGATCCCGTTCCCAGGAAAGACTCGCCATTCCCGGGAAAGAGCCTCACTTCCGATAAAGAAAGAGCATTAGTGATCAATTGAAAGGCAAACGCAGAAACGAGGAAGAGCATAACAAACTTTGTTCTTGAAGTTTGAGTTTAACGATACTGTAATTTAATTTAGCTCAATGGAGTTGTTAATAGAAAAAATTAAAAGTTATGTCCCGCTCTCTTTCGATGACGAAGGTATAGCGCGCACTTTATTTCACAAGAAAACTCTTAAAAAGGGCGAGCATCTGCTTAAAGCAGGCGATATTTGCCGCTACGTTGTTTTTATCGAAACCGGGCTTGTGAGATATTATATTAACAATGATGGAGTAGAACAAACCAATTACTTTAACAAAGAAAACGAGTTTGTGTGCGACTATATAAGTTTCCTGCCCCAAACTCCCTCGTACGTTAATATACAGGCACTGGAGGATACCACTATCTGGGTGATCAGTTACGTTGGTATGCAGCAATTTTATAATGAGGTAAAAGCAGGCGAAAGATTTGGCCGCCTGGCAATAGAACAGGTATTTGTAAGTGTAATCAGCCAGATAGGTTCTTTATATACCGATTCGCCCGAAACAAGGTATGCGAAGTTCTTAAGTGAGTATGCCGATATTGCACAGCGTATTCCTCAATACTATATAGCCTCCTATGTAGGTATTAAACCACAATCGTTAAGCCGTATCCGTAAACGGATCTGGGATAAGCATTAATTAACCTGGGTGAATCGATGGAAGATTTCCATTGCCCAATTTTGTACTGTTAAAAATAACAGTACATGAAAACAATACACGAAACACAGCAATGGGGCATCCGGTCGGCATCCTTTTGGATGACCCTGTTCATTGCAGTGGGCATCATTTTTATTGGTGTCCGCTTTATAATAAACCCTGCCGCCGGCGCTATAGGCTACGGTATTCCCATCATTAATAACGATGATTTACCATTTGGAAGAATAAAAGGCATCCGCGACATTTTTTCGGGAGTGGTCCTGCTACCCCTTTTATTGTTGCGTATGCGCAGGGCAACAGCCTGGGTATTTACATCAGCAATAACTGTTCCGGCAGCCGACTTCCTCATTGTGCTTTCAACCAACGGACCGTTGGATATCTCTCATTTAATGATCCATGGGTTAACCGCAGCCTATATGGCTATCACCAGTTTTTTGTTATTTAAATCCTAATTAATTTTATGAATTCCTACACGCTTTTACAAATATGCCTCTTTATGCACCTTACCGGTCTCACGCTAATGGCGGGAACCGATATTGTTGAGTTTGTTGCGTTCAGAAGCATTTTAAAAACCTATCAAACTAATAAAGATGCCGCAGTACACCAAATTGGTATACTATCCAGATTTTCCGTTTTACTACTTATCGGCGGTATATTATTAGTACTTTCAGGAATAGGTTTCCTGATTATTACGCATAATGCCTTCGGCAATCAGCTATGGTTTAAAATTAAGATGATATTTGTACTCGGGCTTGTGCTTAACGGCATGCTAATGGGGCAAAAGAGCGGCAACCGGCTTAAACAAAGTTTGACAACAGGCAACAATGTGAAAGCCCGGCAGGTTGAAGATGCTATCCGTACTATGATCAGGTTTCATTTTATACAGCTTTGCATCTTCTTTATTGTGGTACTAATGGCCGTTTTTAAGTTTAACTAAGTTGGAAAGTTGCGCCTTCATGCAAAAACAAAAGCCTCAAATCTCTCGACTCAAGGCTTTTGACTTTTTTTTTCTGAGGTAGCGGGAACAGGACTCGAACCTATGACCTTCGGGTTATGAGCCCGACGAGCTACCAACTGCTCCATCCCGCACTGTTTTGATAGTGCAAATGTACAATAAGTTATCACATCTGTTTGTCACAAATGGTAGTATACTGTTAATAGTTACTTAACATGCTATCACCTAACTTATTAATTTCGTTGACATAAGTCAATTTCTTTCTTACTATAAGTCAATGTGTAGCGTTTGGGTACTTTGCACCTTTGTGATACCCCGACCGATGAACGGACAGGATGATAAAATTTCAAAGAAATGAAAACCGCTAAAGAATTATTGCTCAGCTATCTTGAGCATGTCAATAACCCCGATACAGCTATTGAACTTTTTGCCGACGACGCAGTGTTCGAGCTTCCCTACCTTGCAAGTTTAGGTTTACCCTGGCAATGGAAAGGCCGGGACGTAATATATAATTTCCTTAAAAACTTACCCAAAACATTCGGCAATTTTAAATTTCAAAACATCAGGATCCATATTGATACACCTGATCAGGCCTTTGGCGAATATGATGTGAACGCTATAGTCAATTCGACAGGTCGGGTTTATCCGCAAACCTACATGGGGCGCGTGGTTGCCGAAAATGGTAAGATCAAACTGATCCGCGAAGCGCTTGATATGGTTGTAGTGGCCAAAGGAATGTTTCCTGACGGGCTGGCACACTTAGCTTAAGCAAGTTATACCATTATAAACAACTGTCATCCTGTGTGTTTAAATCAGAGCCCCCCGAAGGTTAAATGACACTAACTCTTATTGTCATCCTGAGTGTTTAAATCCGCAAGCCTCTGAAGGTGAAATGACAAAAGAGGGCCTGTCAGTCTGAGCCTGTCGAAGACTCGCGCGCAGAGGCCTGCCCACTATGCTTCGACGGGCTCTGCATGACACCCGTTTTAAGTTGTCATGGGTAGGAACGAAGGATCCTCTTTGCTTTGCATAGCAGTAGAGGCGATTCAAGAAGATCCTTAGCTTATCGCTACCCATGACAAGATAAAAAATGTGTTTTTTCGCAGCAGATCAGCTTCGGGTGAAAACGAGCAGAACGATGCTGGGCGGTGCGGTTGCAGGGGCATAGCAAGTTTTTGCAGAAGCGGAGGCATTGCGTGCGAATCGGGGCAAAATAATTGCAGCCCGTGGTTCTGTTCGTTTTGCAGGGTGAAGGTCGCGCCGAGGGCTATGGGGGCCAGGTTGTGCACAAAGAAGCCTCTCTGCTGCAAGCCTTTTTGGTTACTTTTGTGGCGACAAAAGTAACTGGCCCCGCGCGGCCAAGAGCGCGACGATGTAAGTCTAATACTAATGAAGCCCGTTACCAGCCTGTCGGGGATTGCTTCATTTCTTACAGCAATGACGTGACGCAGATGTCATTTTACCTTCAGAGGCCGCCGGATTTAATTTACTCAGTATGACAAAAAATATTAAAAACACTCATCAATTAGCCACATCATTATTTTCAATCCTTGTTCTGTTTTTATTGATCCTGTCTTTTAAGCCTCCAAAATTGTAGTTTAAGCTGATGCTGAATGACCTGTAATAGTTCATGCTTTGGTAGGTTTGATTAAATTGAGGACCAAATGTTTTGCTTACACTGTTGCGGTATTTGGTAAACGGATTTTTGATCCCCCCAGAGATACTGAACTTATTTTTTACAATATCCTTGTTGAAATTGAACGCGCTGTAAAAAAAGCCGTTGGTGTACCCCTGTAAACCTGTAGGGTTGTGACTATTTATACCCAAATCGGCATTCAGGGCCCAGCCATGGTTCAGGCGTACTACGTTTGATAGCGTAGCCCCATACATCAGCAGGTTATTGTTCACTACTTTTCCACCGGCCTGGCCCTGCAGCCACAAGTACATCATGTTACCATTGAGGCTTACGTTGTAAATTTTAGTTACAGGATAACTAAGGTTAAAATTAACGCCCGCACTGCTGGCCTTGCCGGTATTAGCATAGGTAACTTGTGTAACCTGGGTGGTGCGGTCAAAATTAACTACCTGCAAATCGAGGTTGTTCATGAACGAATAGTCGAGCCCGATGTTTATTGATATTTTTTTATTGCTGCCATACCCAAGCTGGATATCGTTCAATAAAACAGGTCTCAGGTTTGGGTTACCGGTAACTTCATAATTTGGGTTTGAGCGGTCAACGTAAGGGTTAAGCCTGTTGATGCCCGGCCGCCTGATCCTTTGCGAAAAACCGAAGTTGATACTGCTTTCGTCTTTAAATCTTTTACTTACCGAAACAGAAGGAACAACGTTAAAATAATTTTGATCGGCCACAGATGCCGTGCTCATAAAATCAGCCCGGATCACGGTTTCCTCAACCCGCACACCGGCATTGATGTTCCAACTGTTTAAAGCCAGTTGGTAGGAGTTATAAGCGCTAAACACATTTTGGGTATTGGTAAACGCGTTTGACTGCGCTGCGTCATGCTCATATAAACCGGTTGTTTCATTTAATGAGCTATAGCTAAAATCGCTGCTGTTATTTCTGAATATAGCTTTAACACCGGCATCAATGGTCATTTTATTTACCGGGGTAACAAAATCAACCTGTACAGTGTGTTCTTTAAATTTTTGTTTATCGCTTTGTTGAAAATTGGGGCCTGGGAAATTTACCCGGTCAAAAAATTGAACGTCGCCATTTTTGTTATTTGTGTTGCTGCTGTACATGTATGAAAATGTAAGCAGCCTGTTTTTAACTCCCTTAAAGCCCAATTCATAATTGATCCCGGCATCAATGCCATGGCTGGCGGCTTTATTATTGTTTTGAAAACGGTATTGTTCAGGCTGACTATCGCCGGTTAGCAGGGACGACTGCCCGTTATGATCGGTTACACGGCTGCCATTATAATTGAACTGGGCGGATAACAAATTCAGTGTATCTATCTGCAGACTTAATTCGGTGCCGAAATAAGCGGTTTTATTATTTGAACGCTGATAACCGTTTTGCGCCAGTGTTGTACCGGCAGCATCAACACGTTTGTTGGTATTATAGGTTTGCGGCGAATTGTTGATGCTGCCACCGCCAAAAGCAGAAACACCAAACTTGCCTTTTTTAGCCGTAACAGAACCTCCGATGCCGGGGCCACCTGCAGGCAAGCTTTCATTGATATTTACAGAACCATTGATACCATCGTTGATTTTTTTGCTGGTGATGATGTTAATGATGCCCGCCAAACCTTCGGCATCATATTTTGATGGCGGTGTGGTGATCACCTCAATCCGCTCAATGGTTGATGCCGGGATGCTTTTTAAAACGGCTTTAAGGTTGCTTTCCAAGCTGCCGGAGGGCTTACCGTTAATAAGCACTTTAAAGCTTGAATTTCCTTTAAGCAGTAAATTATCATCCCCATCTAATGACAGGTAAGGAATTTTCCTCATCATGCTTAGTACATTATTTCCCTTACTTTCAGGATCCGCCTTCAGGTCGTAAATTATCCTGTCGGCCTTTTGCCTGATAACCGGTCTTTCGGCGGTTATGGCAACCTCTTTCAGGTT
This sequence comes from Mucilaginibacter rubeus, assembly GCF_014643835.1. GTDB lineage: Bacteria > Bacteroidota > Bacteroidia > Sphingobacteriales > Sphingobacteriaceae > Mucilaginibacter > Mucilaginibacter rubeus. The sequence goes on from NZ_BMKD01000007.1 coordinate 162,130, forward strand.
GGTCATTACATCACTCAAATAAACCGGTTTTAGCATCAGTGTTTGCTGTTGATGTGTAAGATCGAGGGCTATTGTTTTTGAGCTATAGCCAATAGCGTTAATCGACAGTGAATAGTTTGACGGTTGTACCGAAGCAAAACTGAAAGAGCCATCGTCTTTAGTAACAGCAACCATAATGGTTTCATTGGCAGCATTCTTTAGCCGTACGGTTATCAATGGCAAAGGCGCTTTGGTTACCGAATCAGCAATATCCCCTTTTACCTGCACCGGGGTTTGGCTATAGCTATTGAGGTTATAAATGATTAACACAGCTATCATCATGATTAACCGTATTGCTATTTGTTTAGTTTTCATATTTGTGAGTGTGTTAGATTTTGGTTGATTTTTTAGGCAAAAGGATTCCCGGAGAGAATTTCTCTCTGTAAAATTTGATGGTACAGGCGATTAAACCACCCGCTTAGTACAATAAATCAGGCTGATTATTTAATCCTTACGGCGGCGAAGCAGCAGGTAATAGATTAGAAAGCCGGCTGAGATAAAGATCATTTCAACTCCGTAAGGAACGGGCGAATCTTCGGCACTGTAGGGGATGAATTGCATTACTATAAAACCTATACCGGCGCAAAGGAGGATGAGCCCCCATTTTAAGGCTTCGTTGCCTGAGTTTAACTGGGCGAGAAATTTCACGCTGTTCTCATCCAGCGGCCCCGATTTAATAATGCGTTTTTTCAGCATGTAATTATAAAGGGCAAGTATGAATATAGCAATCAGTATAAAGAATATTATGATTACGATGAATGGCATTAACTGTTTCATGATCTTGTTTGTTTAAGTATTTGCTACAGTAGTCAACACATGCGGTACCGCGGTTGCAATTATTTTAAATATTTTTTTAATCCTTTTTTGCAACCGCTAAACCTTATATATTGACTACTGTAATATGTTTAATGAACACGAGGTTGTATCCAGAATATTAAATAAAGATCTCCGGGCTTTTGAACTGCTGGTAAAGCAATACGAAAAGCTGGTTTTCTTTGTGATAAACCGGTTGGTGCAAGACCAGCAAAACAAGGAGGATATATGCCAGGAAGTTTTCATTAAGATCCACCAAAACCTGCACCGGTTTGAGTTTCAGTCGAAACTATCAACCTGGATAGCACGTATAGCCTACTTAACCGCTGTAAACTATTTAAAAAAGAACAAGAACAATCCCCCTGCCGAATATCCAGAAAATATTGATAATTATCATTTTACAGATGAAAACCCCGAACAGGAACTGATAAAAAAAAATACCGCAGCTTATGTTAACCTGCTTATTGAGCAAATGCCGCATCAATATAAAACAGTGTTAACGCTATACCACCTAAATGAGTTTTCATGTGCTGAGATCGAAGAGATCACGGGTATCCCGGAAGGAACAGTGAAAAGCCATCTTTTCAGGGCGCGGAAATTATTGAAAGAGAAAATTGAAAAAGACCTTAAGAAAGAAAATATATGAAAGAGCTGGATGACGACGAATTACAGGAACTATTGAACAGCGGCTTGGTTCCGGATAACAAAACACTTTCGGAAGAAGATAAGAACGACCTGCTCGCTTATCAAAACTTATTTACCGCACTGGGTACCGAGCCAAAAGAAGGCCTGCCTATGAGTTTTGCCGCTAACGTTAGGAGAAAACTGCAGGAGCAAATCAACCGTAAAAACGATCTGCGCTTTAACCTGCTGGCGTTGGGTATCTTTGCTGCGGGATTAACGCTGGCTTACGGCCTGCTTTCTGCTATCAGTCCCGAAAGTGGCGATATGTTTCTAAATGCTACGATCAGCTTTAAATGGCTGTTATTAACACTGGTTGCAGGATTTGTGGGCTATCTTTTTATTGATCAGAGATTGGTAAACAGGAGTTATTAAGAACTGGGAAACGTAGAGATCATCATTGCGGATGGGGGTTAACAGGGTTAACACAAATTCAGAAACAAACTATCAAGTAACTGATAATCAATTAAATAAAACACAACAGGGGTTACACATCTCACAATGCGCAGAGCGGGCTTACATGTTTTGCAACCTGCAAACGGGAGACGCATGTGATGCGTCTCTACATTAAGATTAACGGGCTTCTTCTAACGTATCAGGAACAGCATCTTCGTCCTCTTCCTGTGGTTGAGGCTCTTCCTTAAACACACGGATGGTTTTAATATACCTGCGCTGGTAACGATCATTCATGGCGGTTTCAGTAACGCCATTTTCATCACCCGATGTAGAATGGATAAACACCAATGGTTCACCAGGTTGTGATATCACAATACCAATATGCCCTGCACTGTGGTAATTGTGACTGCGGGTTCCGGTAAACAAAATCAGATCGCCAAATTTGGCGTCTTTAATATCAATCCCCTTAACCGGCGCAAAATCCGATGAACTGCGGGGAATAGAGATGCCGAAATGAGTAAAAACATAATTAACAAAACCCGAGCAATCAAAACCTTTTTCCGGGTTGCTTGAACCATACCGATACCTGATGCCTTTCAGGGTTTGGGCAAATTCAACCAGCTCGTCGGGTGTGGTTTCGCCAGTTTCATAATTGGCCTCAACTTCGGCATAATGATGCCTCAACCTCGCATGGCTATGCAATTTTACCGTTTTATTTGCTTTATGTTTTTTTGATGCGTGAAGTACGGCAGGCTTTGCCGGCTTCATAAGTGATAAACAAGCTACAAGGAGGAGTTTGGAACCAATTACAACATGCATGTTGTAATGATAAGTAAAAATTTCCACGGATAGTAATCAAAATGTAAAAAAGACGGCAGGGGGCTAATACTATTATTTCATTTACTTCATCAAAACGTAAAATGGGTGTTAAATAACAGATGTTAAAAACATCATTTACAATCCCCGTGAGACTAAGTTCAACTCGCCTGTATGCTAATTGAGCAGTAAAGCCCTTAACTAAAGCCCAAAAACGACAACATTTTAAAACCGGTATTCCATTACTTGTTTAGATTATATGGCGTAGCCTCGTTCATGACCGTACAAAGGATAAAAGAGGTCAGCATCACAAAAGTGCTTGGTGCCACTGCCGCCAGCATCGTTTATTTGTTCAAAAAAATGCATCAATGGCTGCAATCTTATGTTTATCGCATCAACATTAGCTGACTACTATTTGCTGCCGGCGGAATAACTGCAATAATTATTGCAATGGCAACAATGGGTTTCCGGGCAATAAAGGCGGCAATGGCTAACCCGGTGACGAATTTTGGAAATGAATGCTATTGCTCAAGGGATACATTCCAACATTATTGGGTCTTATTAATTATAGATATATTGCTTTTATTTATCTCTACATCAAATAACGCCATAGAAGGAATGGCATTATTTGATGCATCCCTGGCTGGATTCCATGCGGGTGCTTCCTTTATTAAGGACCTCAATTTTTGGATTATAGCATTGTTGTCAAATGATTCCTCCGAAAATTGCCTTGTTATCAATGGTTTCAATAGTTTTCCCTCAGTTGAAACTTCGCTTCGGTATGAAAGCCTGATTGTATAGCCTTTCGGAATAATTTTGGTGATCTGATTCTTTAAGGAATCTGCGAATGCTGTTGTGATGGCCGGTAATTTATAAGACTGCGCCCAAATAGATTGAGAAAGAAATATTATAAATATCAAAACCACATTTTTTTTCATGCCTTAAAATTATAAAAACTGAGTGCAATTTTCTATTCCAAATTCCCCGTCAATATCAATTGGTCGTTTAAAATTAACCGGAGAGTTTTTCGTTAAACAGGGATTGTAATTAACGCAACCAGAATCCTTTTATCTCCTAAATTAATCGTTAAATAAAATAATCTGTGGTAAAATTATTAACAACCCTTGAAAAAAGGCAGGTCAGCGCGTAAACTTGTTTTTCAAATAAAAAGCCTCAAATCTTTCGATTCAAGGCTTTTCATTTTCTTCGTAGCGGGAGCAGGACTCGAACCTACGACCTTCGGGTTATGAGCCCGACGAGCTACCAACTGCTCCATCCCGCACTGTATTTGTGCTATATATTTGAGATCCGGCCATAACCCCGGAAAGGTGCTTCCAATTATCAAAATGCAAATTTGCACTCCGTTTTAATTGGACTGCAAAGATATAATTCGTTTCTTTGCAGTCCAAATATATTTTTAATTATTTTTTTATGGCTCATCAGGCAGGTTTTGTAAGTATAATAGGTAAACCCAACGCAGGGAAATCAACCCTTATGAACGCGCTAGTGGGCGAAAAAATGTCCATCATCACCCCTAAAGCGCAGACTACACGCCACCGCATTTTGGGTATTGTGAATGACGAAAACTACCAGATCGTGTTTTCGGACACCCCTGGTGTTATCAAACCGCACTACGCCCTGCACGAAAGCATGATGCACCAGGTTGACGGCTCTATTGTTGATGCCGACCTTATTTTGCTGGTTACCGACATTTATGAGGAATATGATGAAGCAGACGTTCTTAAAAAATTGGAGCGTTCATCAGCGCCTCTTGCCGTACTCATCAACAAAATTGACCAAAGCGATGAAGAAACCGTAAAAAAGAAAGTTGAATTTTGGCAGGAAAAATTAAACCCTAAAGCCATCTTCGCCATATCGGCACTGCATGGCCACAACATCAAGGCCATTATGGATTTCGTGATCGAAAACCTGCCGGAGCATGCCGCTTATTACGAAAAAGATGCGTTAACTGACCGTAACGACCGCTTCTTCGCTTCAGAAATGATCCGCGAACAGGTGTTTAAGCAATACAAGAAAGAAATTCCGTACAGCACCGAGGTTATTGTAACCGCCTTTATTGAGGGCGAAAAGCTTTACCGCATCAGCGCCGAGATTATTGTGGAACGCGAATCGCAAAAGAACATCATCATAGGCAAGGGCGGCGAAATGTTAAAAATTACCGGCACCTATGCCCGCCGCGCCATGGAAGACTTTTTTCAGCAAAAGGTTTTCTTGGAAATGTTTGTAAAAGTGATCCCCGACTGGCGTACCAAAAAGAATTACCTCAAACAATTCGGGTACGAATAGAAAGAACAGAATCAAGACTTTTAGAATCAAGATGCAGGATAATCCAACATCTTGATTTATCATTAATAAAAATTAAAAATTTCGTAGAAGCATTTGTTAAGTTAGATAGATTTGTATTCCTGAATCTTGATTTCTTGCATCCTGACTCTTAATAAAAAAGCATGAGTAACATAGTAGCCATTGTGGGCAGGCCCAACGTAGGCAAATCAACATTATATAACCGTTTAACCGAAAGCCGCAAGGCCATTGTTGATGACTTTAGCGGTGTCACGCGCGACAGGCATTACGGCGTTGCCGAGTGGCTTAACCACAATTTTACCGTTATTGATACAGGCGGCTATGTAGCCAATTCCGACGATGTTTTTGAAACCGCCATTCGCGAACAGGTTGATATTGCCATTGAGGAAGCTTCAGTGATCCTTTTTGTTGTTGATGTTACAACCGGCATCACCGATCTGGACGATGAGATTGCCAACCGCCTGCGCAAAAGCAACAAACCTGTTTTTGTGGTAGTGAACAAGCTGGACAATAACAACCAGGTTGCCGATGCCATGGTGTTTTACAGCTTCGGCCTTGGCGAAATCTACAGCATTTCATCAATGACCGGCTCAGGTACCGGCGAACTGCTCGACGAAGTGGTAAAACACTTTGAAGACGAAGTACTTGAAGAAAACACCCGCCCTAGATATGCCATTGTCGGTCGCCCTAATGTGGGTAAATCATCTATCATTAACGCACTTATCGGTAAGGACCGTAACATTGTTACCCCTATTGCCGGTACCACCCGCGACTCTATCCATATCCATTATAACCAGTATGGTCATGATTTTATGCTGATAGATACTGCCGGGATGCGTAAAAAAACCAAGGTTAAAGAAAACATTGAGTTTTACTCGGTAATGCGCACCATCAAAGCGCTGGAAGAAGCCGATGTAATTATCCTGATGATTGATGCTGTTGAAGGCTTTGAATCGCAGGACATCAATATCTTCCACCTGGCCGAAAAGAACAAAAAAGGCGTGATGATTGTGGTAAACAAATGGGATTTGATTGAGAAGAACAATAAAACCGTCAAAGTATTTGAAGAGCAGATCCGCGATAAAATTGCTCCCTTTAGCGATGTGCCTATTGTATTTACTTCTGTTACCGAAAAGCAAAGGGTACTAAAGGTGTTAGACGTAGCCAACCAGGTTTACCAAAACCGCGCACGTAAAATCCCGACTTCCAAACTGAACGAGGTGATGCTGCCTATCATCGAAAACTATCCTCCGCCATCAATAAAAGGTAAATACGTTAAAATAAAATACATTACCCAAATTGCCGGCACTTCGCCAATGTTTGCCTTTTTCTGCAATTTGCCGCAATACGTAAAGGAGCCTTATTATAGGTTTATCGAAAATAAGCTCCGCGAAAATTTTGATTTTTCGGGCGCCCCGGTGCAGGTATGGTTCAGGCAGAAGTAAGAACCTTGATTTTTAGGATTTGAGGATTACCTTGAATTTGATCTATCAAATCCAGACTTACAAAGTTTCACCACCGCGTCATTGCGAGGCACGAAGCAATCTCCTATTTGAAGGTACGCCCTGCTTAGTCCGCGATTGCTTCGTTCCTCGCAATGACGTTTTTTACCCCCTCGTTGTTACGTTTCCATCTCCCGCTCCGTAATACCACTAAACCTCAATACTTTACACTTCATGAAAAAGTTTTACTGTTTAGTACTAATAGTACTGGCTGCTTTTACGGCATGCAAAAAAGGTGAGCTATCAGCTGCCGGCGGAGAAGATAATGGCTGCATCAATCGCGTTAAACGTGATTACAGCGACAGCAATAAAGTTGAACTGGCAGCGGCTATTACGCTCCTGCAAAAAAATAATATCCCGGTTAACGGCCTGGTGATATATAGAGTTATTTTAAACGATAGCATAAGCAATAATGGCCCGCTTAATATCTACCAGCATGTTATAGCTTATGAAGAAAGCAAAGGTTTGCCCATCTTTAATTCGGGAATAGGCTATCATTTCAGGAACGAAGTTTTCGCAACTACCATTGGTCGGCGCTATGGCACACTTAGCCTGAATACTACGGCAACGGCTCCGCTGCCCCAAATACGTAAAATTTTTATTGATGCTTTTAAAAAAGATGGCTATACCATTGATAACCGCGTTAATGAATCATCATGCCTTAATGCGGAGTTCGGGTATTACAACCTAACGCCGGATACGCCTGACCAGCCTCATTTTGCCAAAGTTTGGAAGGTTACTTTTATGAATTACGATTATCCGGTGGCCTACATTCAGGATGATAACCGAAAACTATTATCCTATTTCAACGGATTATTAACACTGAACAAAACCAATAAAAAATAAAATACCGGCGCAATTGGCATTTCTTTAGCCAGCCGGCCATTCTACTTTGTCAGTTTAAAAACACAAAATGCAACATGGTTGCATTTTGTGTTTTTGTCATTTACCTTTATCCATAATTAACCGCAATATCATATGAAGGATTTTGATGTGATCATTATCGGCGGCAGCAGCGCCGGTTTATCTGCAGGCATGGCTTTGGGCCGTGCCATGCGTAAAGTATTAATTATTGATAGTGGCTTGCCCTGCAACCGCCAAACGCCACACTCACACAATTTTTTTACTCGCGATGGTCAAACTCCACACGAGATTTTGACTATTGCCCGCGAACAAACTTTAAAATACCCAACTATCACGCTGCTCCATAGTGAGGCCACTCAATGTACACCAATAACTAAGGGCTTTGAGGTTAGTACAATATCCGGTGAAACATTCAGCGCAAAGAAAATTATCCTTGCTGCCGGTATTAAAGACCAAATGCCCGATATTCCCGGCTTCGCCGAATGCTGGGGAATATCGATTATTCATTGCCCCTATTGCCATGGTTATGAATACGGTTATCAGCCTACAGGCATATTTGCTAACGGCGAAATGGCTTTTGAGCTGACCAAACTTATTTCAAACTGGACAAAAGATCTCATTCTGTTCACTAACGGAAAATCAACTTTGACAGGAGATCAGCAATCCATTATCAGTCATAATAATATACAAATTATTGAGGGGGAAATAGCAGCGTTTGATCATCATGACGGCCAGATAACTACCATCCATTTGCAAAACGGCTCCGAAATAAAACTTAAGGCATTATATGCGAGGCTCCCATTTGTGCAACACAGTGATATTGCATTACAATTAGGCTGCTCATTTACCGATCAGGGCCATATCCAGGTTGATGCACAGCAAAAAACAACGGTACCCGGCGTTTATGCCGCCGGTGACAGTGCTTCAGGCATTCGCTCCATAGCCAACGCGGTTAACAGCGGCGGCATGGCAGGCGTTATGGCAAATTTGGAATTGATTAATGAGGTTTTCTGGTGGGAAAAGAATAAAATTAAAAGCGATTGTCATTCCCATGAATAAGCAAAGCGCTGTATATTGGTCGCAACAAAAAATTTCCAGCACCAGTTTCAGGGCACTTCAACCCAATAAATACTTATTCGTAAACTCTCGCGGCAGTGAGGATGTCGGCAAAAACGCCCCAATTTACATTTTCGGGAACTGGGAGGTTGTTATTCAGATAATAGCCTTCCATGTCATCGGTCCAACTTTGGATTCCCTCAAGGTAATCTAACAAAGACTTGTTTTCCCATTTATCAGGGTTATCTTTCAAGTCATTGATCAATGAAGACATGAATTGTACAAAATCATCTTTCGAGTTTAAATTTTTCATAAATCAAGCCTTGAAGATAGTTGGTTTCTTTGCAAGGTATGGACGATTTCTTTTTATCCTCACCCTACTTATTCCCTACCCTATTGAAATGTTTTTTATTTGAGCTTAAATCATCTACTGCTCCAACCCTTTTTTAAAGGTTACATCATCGGTGTTGATCACTTTAAAGTAGGCGTTATCACCCCATTTAAAGCGGGCCGCCTGGGCTTTCAGGATTGTTTTTATCGGCTCCCTGGAGATCTGTACTTCGTGCGAATCCATTTCTTTAATGGTTTGCGAGGCATACAGTATAAATTTATCGACCTCGTCATTACTAACAGCATATTGAGTTAAAAACTCAGCTTCAGTCGGGTATTTTTTAAGCAATTGCTGCTGGCGGTCAACAACGTAAGCGGTAAATAATTGCTGCTGGCTCAGGTCCTGGATAAGCGGGGTGAATTTGCTGGTATCCGCCGGTACAAAAACATCGGGCATAATGCCTCCGCCGCTAAAAACTTTACGCCCGCTTGAAGTATGGAATGATGGGGTGCCTTTAAAAACACTATCGTTAAGGTTGCTTTGTTCTGAAAAAAGTTCACCTTTTTGCATGCGCTGGGCAAGTTCATTGCGATAACTGTCAACCCCGTTTTTGTATGATTTCTGGATAGAGCGGCCCGAAGGGGTATAGTACCTGGCCACTGTTAAATTAACTGCCGAACCATCGTCAAAAGCAAACTGCTGCTGTACCAGGCCTTTACCAAATGATCGTCGACCAACAATAGTAGCCCTGTCAAGGTCCTGCAGGGCCCCTGCTAAAATCTCACTGGCCGAGGCCGAATATTCATCAATAAGCACGGTAAGTTTCCCTTTCTGAAACATGCCCGAATCGGTGGCAAAGTAATCAGTCCGGGGCTCGTGAATCCCTTTGGTATAAACTATCAGCTTTCCATCAGTTAAAAACTCATCGGCTAATGAAGTAGCAGCATTAAGGTACCCACCGCCATTGCCTCTCAGGTCGAGCAGCAATTTATTCATACCGTCAACTTTTAGCGCCGTTAAAGCCTTTCTGAAATCGAGGTCGGTAGTGGCCGAAAACTTGCTGATCTTGATATAGCCGGTGTTAGCATCGGCCATATAGGCAGCATCAACACTGCTCAGGTCAACATGCCCCCGTTTAACCGTAAGTATTTTTAAATCTTTGCTCAGCGGAGGCACAACACTCAGTTTTATTTCAGCATCCTTTTCGCCCCTGAAAACACTATTTATACGGGTGGCTGTTAGCTTGCTGCCCGAAAACTTTTTATCGTCGACATTGATCACCTTACTGCCCACCAGTAAGCCCGCTTTTTCGGCCGGACCGCCGGCATAAACCTGCGTAATGATCAGTGTATCACGAAGTAACTGGTATTCGATACCGATACCGTTAAAACCACCGTCTAACCGTTCATTGATGGATTGCGCCTGCTGCTGCGGTAAATAAAGCGAATGCGGATCAAGGTTTTGAAGCAGGTTATTTACCGACACGCCTTCAATACTATCGATATTAACGCTGTCAACATAGTTGCGGTCAACCAGTTGCAACACCTTTGCTATTTTACTATTGCTCACAAAGGAGAAGCCAAGGTTATGCGCGGCAAAATCCTTGTTAAGCACCTGGCCTATCATCACCCCTACCAGCAGCAGGATTATTGTCCGGAAAATTACACCCGCGGTCCTCTTCATAACTTATTACACACAAAGTTAATAATTGCAGGGTCAATAATTTTTACCCGCACCCTTGCATTTGATGATTTTTACCGAATTTTGTTATAAATTATTTGAAAATAGGCTATGGAAACCACCACCGAAAGGGAATCGCACTATAAAAACCTCGAAAAACAGACCGTAAGGGAAATTTTAGAAAACATTAATAACGAGGATAAAACGGTTCCGCTGGCTGTGGAAAAGGCATTGCCACAGATAGAAGCCCTGGCAACTATCACCGCAGAAAGGATGAAAAACGGCGGACGTTTATTTTACATAGGCGCCGGTACCAGTGGCCGTTTAGGCGTGGTTGATGCTTCGGAATGCCCGCCAACATTCGGCGTTCCGTTTGATATGGTGGTGGGCTTGATAGCAGGCGGCGATGGCGCGATCCGCAAAGCGGTAGAATTTGCTGAAGACGATGCTGTACAGGCCTGGAAAGATCTGGAAGCTTTCGACATTAATGATAAAGACGTGGTTATTGGCATAGCCGCTTCGGGCACTACACCGTATGTGATCGGCGGCTTAAAAACAGCTAATGAGCATAATTTAGTTACCGGCTGTATTGTTTGTAACAGCGGCAGTCCGGTAGCGGCTGTGGCACAGTACCCGGTTGAAGTAGTAACAGGCCCTGAGTTTTTAACAGGGTCAACCCGCATGAAAGCAGGCACGGCGCAAAAATTAGTTTTAAATATGCTGAGCACAAGCGTAATGATCCAGCTTGGCCGCGTAAAAGGGAACAGGATGGTTGATATGCAATTGAGCAACCACAAATTGGTGAACAGGGGCACCCGCATGGTAATGGACGAAACCGGGCTGAACGAAGAAGAAGCAGCCGGGTTACTGAAACAATACGGCAGCGTACGAGGCGCTGTTGATCATTATTTAAAAAAATAAACTGAATTTGAAGATGTGTTGATTTGGAAATTTGAAGATGCTTGTATTCGATAAATTCTCAAATTCAAAAAATTCGGGTTCAGACAATTTGAAATCAAAAACATGCACGATATTGAACCATATTACCGCTGGAGAGACGATTACGTGGCATCAGAAGATGAGTTTTCGCCTTTCTACGCGACAGAATACAGCGAGTTTGAATTTGACAAGCAGGTATACAATTACCTGCTGCACCCGCAATGGGACTCATTCGGCTCCAATACCCTTTATTTAAAAGTGCTTTTTGCCGATTATGATAAAGGCTACACTATTATTGAGCTGATAGGTGAATGGAATGACGCCATAAACAACGACATTATGATGCTGAAGCGTGAGCTGCTCGACCTGATGATAGATAATGGCATCAGCCATTTTATCCTGATCGGCGAAAACGTACTCAACTTTCATTCAAGCGATGATTGCTATTACGAAGAGTGGTTCCAGGACGTGGAAGACGGCTGGATAGCAGGCATCAACTTCCGCGAACACGTGATAGACGAATTTAAACACAGCAATATCGACTATTACATCAATTTTGGCGGCGAACTCGATAGCCTTGGCTGGCGCACCCTGAAACCCATACAGGTTTTCAAAAAGGTTGAAGAGCAGTTGATGCGCCGTTTGAATTGAGGGTTACAGAGTCAAGAAGCAGGAAGAACAGAAATCAAGACTGCAAGAATCAAGAGTCAAGAGACAAGACATTTCGGAAAACTTTCCTGTTTCTTGACTCTTGATTCTTGCAGTCTTGCTTCTTCATGCTGTATTCACCTTTTATTTATATATTCGTACTATAATTTTTAACACAAAATGGAATTTAAAGAATCTAAATACAACTTCGATAATGTAATCGAAGTTAGGGATCAATCAGAAGTTGCTTCACGCAGGTTTATGGCCGGCGTTTTCAGCTGGATGTTCGTTGCGCTTGGCGTATCAGCAATAACAGTTTATCTATTTTTAAATATGGGCCTGATCAGTCTGATCGTTGCACCAACAGGCGGCCTTACGGGTTTTGGCTATTTTGCGCTGTTTTCGCCACTGGCGTTTTCATTGGTAATGCAATTTGGCTATAACCGAATCTCTTATCCGGTATTGGTGCTGCTTTTCGTAGCTTATGCAACACTTATTGGCATCAGCTTAAGTTTGATATTTCTGATCTACACATCTGCATCAATATTGGGTGTTTTCATTACCGCATCAGTAACTTTCGGTATTATGGGCATTGCCGGTTATACTACCCAGATGGATTTAACAAAGTTTGGTTCAATCATGTACATCCTGTTCATTGGGATTTTTGTAGCTTCATTAGCTAACTTCTTTATGCACAGCGAACAAATGAGTTACATCATCAGCTACATAGGCATAGCTGTATTTACTGGTTTAACTGCCTACTATATGCAAATGTTAAAACGCATTGGAGCAGGTATTGAATACGGTGATGCAAGCTCGAAAAAACTGGCCCTGATGGGTGCGCTAACATTGTACATCACACTGATCAACCTGTTTTTTATGCTCCTCCGTTTATTCGGCAGAAGAAGATAATCTCATTAAGAAATTCAATCATAAAGCTGCCTCCGCAAAAGGCGGCTTTTTTTGTTTAACAATGTGGCTTAGGCATGATATTTAGCGTATGTTATATACTTGCAAATGATAACTTTATTGCGCAACTTTGCACTGCTTATGGAGAAAGACGGAGGGATTAGACCCTGCGATGTCTTAGCAACCTGTGCTTCACAAGGTGCTACATTCTACCAGGCAGCAATTACGCGCCCGGACAGATAAGCGAAAGTCATAACAACACCCGACTTTTCGAGATAAGCTGTATTTAGATTTGAGATATTAGACGTGAGATTTGAGATAGCTTCGGCTCTTTCAATCGCCTGTTTAATGTCTTTTTATCAGATATATGAGGTGAAAGACATGATGTTTTAGCAAGGTTCTCTCCGCTAAAATCTCACGTCTCAAATCTCATATCTCACATCTCAAAAAATGGACATTAGAAAAGAATTACAGAAACGCATCCTGGTGATTGACGGAGCAATGGGTACCATGATTCAAAGGTACCAGCTTACCGAGAAGGATTTTCGTGGCGAGCGTTTTCGCGATCATCATAGCGACCTGCAGGGCAATAACGACCTGCTCAATATCACGCGCCCTGATATTATCAAAGCCATCCATGCCGAATATCTTGATGCCGGTGCGGATATCATTGAAACTAACACTTTCAGCACACAGGTAATTTCCCTTGCCGATTATCACCTGGAAGAACTGGCCTATGAACTAAGCTACGAAGGTGCACGCATTGCCCGCGAGGTAGCCGACGAATATACCCGGCGCAACCCTGCAAAGCCGCGTTTTGTTGCCGGTGCCATCGGCCCAACCAACCGTACTGCTTCCTTATCGCCAGACGTTAACGACCCCGGATATCGCGCCGTTACCTTTGATGACCTGGCCGAGGCCTACTATGACCAGGTACGCGGTTTGGTTGACGGAGGATCGCACCTGTTGTTGGTCGAAACTATCTTTGATACACTGAATGCAAAAGCAGCCCTCTTCGCCATAAAACGTTATGAGCTGGAATGTAAAGCTGCAGGTAAGGATTTTCCTGCTTTCAGGGATTCGGGCGGTATCATGATCTCAGGTACTATTACCGATGCTTCAGGCCGTACCCTTTCCGGGCAAACTGTCGAAGCTTTCTGGAACTCGATAAGCCATGCCAACCTGCTATCGGTAGGCCTAAACTGCGCTTTGGGTGCCCGGGAAATGCGCCCGCACCTTGCCGAACTTTCTGAAAAAGCAGGCGTATTTATTTCGGCCTATCCAAACGCCGGCTTACCCAACGAGTTTGGCCAGTACGACGAAACTCCGCATGAAACCGCTCACCAGGTTGATGATTTTATCAAAGCCGGCCTGGTTAATATTGTTGGTGGCTGCTGCGGTACCACACCCGAGCATATTAAGTGCATTGCCGATAAGGCTGCCAAATATCCGCCCCGCCCTATCCCTCAAATTGAGCCGGATATGCGCCTGAGCGGCCTGGAAGCGGTCACCATTAAACCCGAAAGCATTTTTGTAAACGTGGGCGAACGCACCAACATTACCGGTTCCCCTAAGTTTTCCAAATTGATCCTTGCCGAAGATTATGAGGCAGCTCTAAGTGTTGCCTTGCAACAGGTGGAAGGCGGCGCGCAGGTCATCGATATTAACATGGATGAGGGCATGATTGATTCGGAGGCTGTGATGGTAAAATTCCTGAACCTGGTTGCTTCTGAACCGGATATAGCCAAACTGCCTATTATGATCGACTCATCCAAATGGACAGTGATCGAGGCCGGTTTGAAATGCGTACAGGGTAAAGGTATCGTGAACTCCATCTCCCTGAAAGAGGGTGAAGAAAAGTTTAAAGAGCATGCCCGGAAAATCTTAAGCTATGGTGCTGCCACCGTAGTAATGGCCTTTGACGAAACCGGTCAGGCTGATTCATTGGAACGTCGTATCGAGATCTGCAAACGATCATATGAGATCCTGGTGAACGAAGTAGGTTTTCCGCCGCAGGATATCATTTTCGATCCGAACATCCTAACAGTTGCTACCGGCCTGGAAGAACATAATAACTACGCGGTAGATTTTATTGAGGCCACCCGCTGGATCAAGCAAAACCTGCCGCACGCTAAAGTGAGCGGCGGTGTAAGTAACATTTCGTTCTCGTTCAGGGGTAATAATACCGTGCGCGAGGCCATGCACTCGGCATTCCTGTACCATGCCATTAAAGCCGGTATGGATATGGGGATTGTAAACGCCGGCATGCTGGAGGTTTACGAGGAGATTCCGAAAAACCTTTTGGAACTTGTAGAAGATGTACTCCTTAACCGCCGCCCGGATGCTACCGAGCGCCTGGTGGAATTTGCCGACACCATCAAAAGCAAAGGAAAAGAAGTTGTACGCGACGAAGAATGGCGCAAAGGCACCGTTCAGGAGCGCCTCTCCCACTCGCTGGTAAAAGGCATTGTTGAATACCTTGACGACGATGTGGAGGAAGCCCGCCAGGCCTACAGCAAACCACTTGAGGTTATTGAAGGTCCGTTGATGGATGGTATGAACATCGTAGGCGACTTGTTCGGTGCCGGCAAGATGTTTTTACCACAAGTGGTAAAATCAGCCCGTGTGATGAAAAAGGCGGTGGCTTACCTGCTGCCTTTTATTGAGGAAGAAAAAAAGAACAACGTAAATGCTGATCAGCGCGCCAACGCCGGCAAGGTGTTAATGGCCACCGTAAAAGGCGATGTACATGATATCGGCAAAAATATAGTTGGCGTGGTGCTGGCTTGTAACAACTTTGAGGTGATTGACCTTGGGGTGATGGTGCCCGCGCAACGCATTATTGAAGAGGCTAAAAAGCAAAACGTTGATATCATTGGCTTAAGCGGATTGATCACCCCATCGCTTGATGAAATGGTGCATTTTGCCAAAGAAATGGAGCGCGAAGGATTTACCATCCCGCTAATCATTGGTGGTGCTACAACGTCGCGCATTCACGCAGCCGTAAAAGTGGCGCCGCAATACTCCGGGGCTGCCATTCACGTTTTGGACGCTTCGCGCAGCGTTACCGTTTGCAGCAATCTAATGAGCAAGGACAACCGGGATGCCTATATCCAGGGCATTAAGGATGAATATGCCAAAGCCCGTGAGGCACATGCCAACAAAAAATCGGACAAGCGTTTTGTAACTATCGAAGAAGCCCGTGCTGGTAAATTCCAGATTAGCCTGGATGGCGATGTGGCGCCGAAACCCGCATTTACAGGCACCAAAGTATTTGAGAATTTCCCGCTGGAAGAGTTGCTGCCTTATATCGACTGGACGCCATTTTTCCATACCTGGGAACTTCGCGGCAGCTATCCGAAGATCTTTGATGATAAGTTTGTAGGCGTTGAAGCCAAAAAACTATTTAACGATGCGCAGGTATTGATGAAACGTATTGTTGACGAGAAACTGTTCACTGCGAAAGGCGTGATAGGTTTCTGGCCGGCCAATGCCGTAGGTGATGATATTGAATTATATACCGATGAAAGTCGCACAACAGTTTTAAATCGCATCCATACCTTACGCCAGCAGGCCGAAAAGGTAAAGAACGATCCGTACTATGCATTGTCGGATTTTATCGCGCCAAAAGAAAGCGGTGTGCCTGATTACTTCGGCGGCTTTGCGGTAACAACCGGTTTGGGTTGTGATGAATTGGTTGCTGAGTTTGAGGCCGATCATGACGACTATAACAGCATCATGGCCAAAGCCCTTGCCGACCGCCTTGCCGAAGCCTTCGCCGAAAAAATGCACGAGTTGGTACGTAAGGAATACTGGGGCTATGCCAAAGGCGAACAGCTAAGCAATGCCGACCTTATTAAGGAAGAATACCAGGGCATCCGTCCGGCACCGGGTTATCCGGCCTGCCCGGACCATACCGAAAAAACCACCTTGTTTGAATTACTAAAAGCAGAAGACAACGCAAACATGCACCTAACCGAAAGCCTGGCCATGCTGCCGGCCGCATCGGTAAGCGGTTTCTACTTCGCACATCCGCAGGCAAGATATTTCGGCTTGGGTAAAATCAGTAAGGATCAGGTTGAGGATTATGCTATCCGTAAACAAATGCCATTGGAGGATGTGGAAAGATGGCTAGGGCCGAATATTAATTATTAGCCCCCCTGCCCCCTAAAGGGGGAGTAAGGGAAGAAACGACAAAGCGAGGGCTTGTGCGGTTCCCCTCTTGAGAGGGGTGGAGGGTGTGTTAACAAAGCGATAATAAACGCCGCATAACACACCCCTGCCAACACACAAATCCACCGCGCCCCCTCTCGAGAGGGGAACTTGAATTGTAATTATAAAACTTAAATAAAAATTCCCCCTTTAGGGGGGTTAGGGGTCAAATGAAAATACCTGAACATATAGCAAACGCCAACGGCAAAACACTTTTTTCTTTTGAACTGATCCCGCCTTTAAAGGGGCAGAGCATCCAGGGCATTTATAATGCTATTGATCCGCTGATGGAGTTTAAACCTCCGTTTATTGATGTTACTACCCTGCGCGAGGACTTTATTTACAAGCAGCACCCAAGTGGCCTGCTCGAAAAATTATCGTACCGCAAACGCCCGGGCACTATTGCCATCTGCGCGGCTATCATGAACAGGTATAAGGTTGATACCGTGCCCCACCTGCTTTGTGGCGGCTTTACCAAAGACGAAACCGAGAACGCCCTTATAGAATTAGAGTTTTTAGGTATCGAAAACGTACTGGTATTGCGTGGCGATGCGCGCCTTGGCGATTCATCATTTGTACCTACGCCTAATGGCCATTGTTATGCTACCGATTTGCTGCAGCAGGTAGTAAACCTTAACAACGGTATTTATTTGCATGAGGACCATGGCAATACAGCCAAAACAAACTTTTGTATTGGCGTAGCCGGTTATCCCGAAAAGCATTTTGAAGCCCCGAACCTTAAAACCGACTTTAAATACCTGAAGCAAAAGGTAGAAATGGGTGCACAGTTCATTGTAACCCAGATGTTTTTTGATATTGGTAAATACAAGGAGTTTGTAAACGGCTGCCGGGCCAATGGTATCAATGTGCCTATTATTCCGGGGCTGAAACCGATCACATCATCAAAACAATTGGTTACGCTGTCAAAGACATTCCATATTGATATCCCGGAAGATTTGAGTGATGCCATCCATGCCTGCGCCACCGAAAAGGATGTTAAAGAAGTAGGTATTGAATGGATGATCAATCAATGTAAAGAGTTGATTGCCTTTGGCGCGCCAGTGCTGCATTTTTATACCATGAGCAACGCCGGGCCTACTAAACGTATTGCTGAAGCGATATTTTAATCGCCGTTAAGGTCGCACACAACCTTCTCAAAGCGTCATTGCGAGGCACGAAGCAACCCCCGACTGTACAGGGCGAACTTGTATCGCTACTCTGTATATTGGGGATTGCTTCGTACCTCGCAATGACGAGAATGATTGGGTAACTGATATTTATAAAAGCAGTATTACTAAAAATAAAACGCTATTTTTATTTTAGTAATAAACTGCCTATGGATACCTTTAGTCACATCAAGGCTGTTATCAGCATTACATTGGGGCTTAGCATTACCCACCTGCTTAAAGGGGCGGCCAAGCAAATTCAGCACCCCGGCCGGGATAAACCTTATTGGGTGCATAACCTGTGGGCGCTTTACGTGTTTATATTGCTGCTGCACTTTTGGTGGTGGGAGATTAGCCTGCACGAAATAAAGCACTGGCTTTTTGCCGAGTACTTTTTCATCATTATCTACATTGTTACTTATTACAGCGTCTGTGCATTGCTCTATCCTGATGATTTAAAAGACTATCAGGACTACAAAGACTACTTTTACTCACGCCGGAAATGGATCTTCAGCATTTTGGGGGCCAGCTATCTGCTTGATATCATAGATACCGAAATAAAGGGGCCAAGCTATGTACATCACTATAACATCGAGTACCCAATCCGCAATATCAGTCATTTTATATTATGTATGATAGCCATTAAAGTAGAGAACCGCAACTTTCACGCGGCATTGGTGATCGTGTTCCTTTTGTACGAGGCCTCGTACATCCTGAGATTATTTTAACGGTTAAAATGAGAGGGCGCCGACATGCAACGGCACCCTCTTCCCCCGTTCACATGCAGGTTACTTGCAAAAGATAACCTGGTTCGTTTTTCCCCAGTCGTTACTTTCGCCGGTGGTTAATTTGCGATAGGTTGTCAGGGTTAGGCTATAGGCGCAAGAGGGCCATGCGCTAAAAGGAGGAGTTAAAACAAATGGTGACGGCGAGGCCATGTCAAATTTCTTAGCGTCTCCGCGCGGAGTTGTGCCACTGGGCAGACCGCTGACCGTACCCGTAGCGTTTGACCATACACCCAGCGACCAGCTGGCAATCAGTTCATGATCAACTGTGTAATCGGCATGGGCGGTTCCGCTTACCGGAGTGCAGCCGCTGCCTCCGCCGGCAAAAAGCTCTTCCAGTTTAAGCAAGCTTACTTCGTTCCAGTTATTCACATAGATTTTGCCAATAAGCGATTGGGTGTTGAGATTTGGCGAAGCGGCATTAGCCGGATCGTCAGTAGTTTGAAATTGGATGTATAACATTCTGCCATTTTTCTGATCTGCCACAGGCACAGCTAAACCAGGCGTTAACCCGGCGCTGGCATCGCCGCCTCCAATAATGGTAGTAGTGTTTAAATAAAACAGCGATCCATAAAAACCATTATCCAATGCAGGCTGATCAACACGTACCCAGCCATTGGCGTCAGGGTGCAGCACATGATCCGGGATCGGATTAGGATAATTATCTGCAGGAACGCTATCGGGCACAGAAGCAGGTTTATTGATATCGATCACTACATCCTGAAAGGCAGTTGTACCATTCCAGGTGATTTGCCGGGTGGCAACTTTTAAGGCTGTAGCTTCCATCTGGGCGGTAGTTACCGGGCTGAAGTTCAAGTTATCGGTAGAAAACAAAAAGCGGTAATAAAGTGGGCTGGCCGGCGCGGTGGGCACTTTCTTGGTGGCGTAGCCCCCCAGCTTAACCGAACCAAAGAAACCGTATCCTGTGCCGCCCGCTCCAAATTTGCTCATAAGGGTTTTACCGCTGCCATCAATATCAGATGTAATGCTGAAATTCCCAACCGCGGTAAACCATGGTATATCGCTGGTAATGATGCCGCCGCCTTTAATGCACAGTTTTACGCAGAAACAGTTGTTGGCATTATGCCTGTCGTTCTGGCGGCCCCGGGTACGGTCTTCGGCCAGCAGTACAGTGCCAGATGAACTTTCAACCCTGAAATAATAGTCCGGACCGGCAGGCCATTCTACATTGAGCCATGGTAATAAGGTTTTTCTAAAATTGTCGCCGGGGTATACAATAGTGAATTTACCGCTGTTATCGGTATATGCGTTGCCCAAATAGTCGTCCTGCAGCAGGTCTACATCATAGGCAAAAACCTTAACGCCGGGGATAGGCTTTTGGGTTTCACAATCGTTTACATAACCGCAAACTACCCATATGTCTAACAGGGTAAGGATCCGGCAAAACCATTTAGAATCTATTTTATAATCAAATCTTGCATATTGAGCATTCTCCTGGCTGCTTTTATACAAGGGTTGCAGTGTGGTAATATGGAATTGCAACACCGGGCCTTTTTTAGGCAGGGGAATTTTGAAAGGCACATTGCCGCAATACCAGTCTACATCAATGCTGCCGCCTTCATAGCCGGATTTACCTCCGTCAATTTCGATAGTAAAATCGCCATTCTCCTGCACATCGGCCTGGGTAATGAACAGCCGCTCTTTTGCTTTCAGTTCATCATCATTTACCTGGTGAAATGTTTGTTTGGGATCGGCTACAGCAAGCCGGGTTTCATTTTGCTGATCGGACGGGCGATAAACTTTTACCGATGTACCCGCAACGGGCAGTTCGCAGTCTGAACATAATAAACCGCGAAGGTTCCCTTTAATAATGTAGTTCATAAGTTTTTGATTAGTATTTGTACCGGCTTACTCTTTAAACTGGATTTTCAGCATACTCCACCGCAAGCAGGCTGATGTCCAGCTCATTTGCT
This sequence comes from Mucilaginibacter rubeus, assembly GCF_014643835.1. Classification (GTDB taxonomy): domain Bacteria; phylum Bacteroidota; class Bacteroidia; order Sphingobacteriales; family Sphingobacteriaceae; genus Mucilaginibacter; species Mucilaginibacter rubeus. Next base: position 183,226 of record NZ_BMKD01000007.1, read on the forward strand.
GTGTCAAAGTTTGGGCAAAACGGGTGCGCAATCAACGTTGCCAGTACGCTATTGTAGCCTGTAGTGGTACGCGATATTAAAACGTATCATCAACATGAACTAAACGTAGAATTACGTTTTAAGGGAAATTTCGGTATAAAAAAGAAAGCGCCTTTCCGGGCAGGAAAGACGCTTTGCAATCACATTTTAGGTTGTTATTGATACAGATACGTTTCAGTAAGGTGCTGCATAGCTTCCTGAAACAGAACAAAAGCAGTTTCCTCATCATTTTGGGTTATCGCGTTAAGCGAAGTAGCAATATATTTATCGTACAGGCCTTTAAATATTGCTCCTTGGTTTGGTGTTTTGTCAATAGCTTCCAGCAGCGATGCAGAAATGGTGTAATATTTCTCAACTTCCACACCACTAAACTTATCGGTTAGTATTTTATCGCGGAACGCGCGCAGTGTATTTAACTGGCCTTCTGCTTCTGTGCCTAACATGGCAGTTGTAATACGGGTAAGGGCGCATGGATCATTTGATGTGGTGACTGCCGGACAACCGGATGTACCTGGACATGGCATAGCCTGCTCTGTGTACATTTTGACACCGTTGGCTGGCTGTATAACAGGCTTATACAGCAAATTCTCTTCTATAAGATAGCCAAAGTGATATATAAATTGATCACAATCAACAGCATCAAGCGTTTCAATCAGACGTACCCGGCCAAGAAACGATCCGCGATTAATCTGGGTATAAGCCATGACAGGATCAAGTTTCTTATAATTTAATACATGATTAAATAATACCTGCCATGTCCTTTCTAATGAAATAACTTCACCAGTGTTAGTCATAAAACCATGCTGGTTGATAATAGAGTTAGGCAAGCTGGCTGTTATTGTGTAATTACAGGGGATCAGTACCAGCATTCTTGATGATGGATCATTGGCATCTTCAAGGCCGTTCATAAACTTGATACCGGATACGTTTTCGCCGCTTAAAACAGTTTCAACAGCTGAGCGGCTAAGCATTACCGACTTAACTTCTGTAGGGAACTTCTGATGAAAATTTTCGGTTAATTCTAAGTAGAAGCTTTCGCTGATGAACTCGCCTACCTGATCAGGGCTGATCTGTGTAATTAGCATTTCTTGTTTCATAAAATTGAGGTTAAGGTTTTTGTGATATTATTATCAAAAGCAATTTAATAAACAATATCCATATTTAGATATTATATTAAAAACTTTTTTGCATCCTGAGAAACAGGATTATTTAAGCGCAAAAGACCTATATAACCAGCAATTTCATGCCACGTAAGATTACAGTTTCTGATACGTAAAAATACGTATAATACGCGGGTAATAAAACGCATCTAATTTGTAATCAACTAACAACCAACAATATAAAACCAAATCAAAAACCTATCATAACCTATATGGCGGGGCATCTCATTGAAAGAGATACTTATTAGTATTAGTTTTATACAAAAAAAAACCTACACGCTATTATTTTTATGGAAACACGAGAAAAAAGACCATTATCACCCATTACCGGCCAGGAAGGCGCACCAATTGAACTCAACAAAGCAGCAAACTGGACCCAAAATTATCGCCAACGGCATCCTAATGATACAATATCACATTTTTTTGGCAGGGAAATTCTTAATAATTTATTGACCTTAGAAGGAAGCAAAGGCATTAGAATATATTATGCAAATGATACCCGGTTAAACGGATGGCAAAAGCTTTGTGTTTCGTTAAGTAACTTCATATTAAAAGTATTCGGAAACATAAATGGAGAGAAACACCTTATCATTAGTGCAGTTAATGAACTTGGAGATGATCTTCTTCCAGATACAAATCTTAATCTTCTTTCCCAAGAAGTCAATACTACATTCAAAAGCTATTCATTAACTACATCAAACGGAGATCAAAGCAACTTTATCGGTGATCAATCTTATCCATGCCCTGGCTCAACGGGTTGCCCCAAAAACGTATTAACAAGCGACTAATAATGTAAGTTTATTTGGACATGCCAATTGATCTAATATTTGTATTGATTTCAGGTGCATCAGGTTTTTTTCCTGTATTTGCCGGCTTATATAACTATAAATTATTAGATCATATCTTAAAAATTGTATTTGTATTCTTCATCATCTCATCAGTTTTTGACCCGATAATGTGGATATTAACACAAACGGGATCAAAGAACAATATGCCGGTTATCCATGTCAATGTTGTAGTTACTTTGTTTTTTTTTACTATAATTTATTGTAGACTTTTTTTAACACTCATCCTAAAGCGAATCACAATAATATTTTCCATTATAACATTTACAATAATGATGGTTTATGATAGGAACTTTTACGAATACCCCTCAGAATCAAATACTGCTCTAAGCATTTTGCTTATTATACTTTCATTGATTTATTTTTATCAGTTACTAAACCCTCTGACATTTATAAATATTGAAAAGCAAAGCCTTTTTTGGATAAATGCAGGCGTATTGTTTTATTCAGCAGTTAACATATTCCTTTTTATGATATTCACCCAAATTCCTCCTGAAGATCAACATAATTATTATATAATCAATAGTATTTCTAATATCATCGCCAACGTATTATATTCGATAGGTTTACTTTGTAAACCACAAAAAACATTATAAATTTAGGTTGGTATATATAATAAGCATGTACGACAGCCCTATTTTACAAATATCCCAAAACGGGTTAATTCCAGTGCTTATCATCGGGACACTCGTGGTTGTTGTGCTGATTATTTTTTTATTTTTCTTCGTAATTATTTACCAGCGAAGGATGCTAAAAAACCAGGCGGAGCTACGCGCCATGCATGATGCACGGCAAACAGATTTAATGAACGCTGTTTTTGAAACCCAGGAAAGTGAACGCAGGCGGCTGGCCGAAGACCTGCACGACAGCGTAGGCCAGGTGCTTTCGGCAATCAAGCTTAACCTGCACCGGCTGGACAAAAATTGCGTGAGCGAGGTAAGCCAGCCCCTGCTAATAGACACCCGTAAACTGGCCGATGAGTGCATCCAGGAGATCAGGAACATTATACAAAATGTGCTGCCCCCTATACTTACCGACTATGGACTACTGATTGCCGTCGAGGCGCTGTGTACCAAGGTGGAAAACAACACCCATATCAAAGTTAATTTCACTAAAAATTTTGCCGATAAGCGCTTCTCTAATGAAATTGAACTGGCATTGTACCGCATAGCCCAGGAGTTGTTTGGTAATGCTATCAAACACTCGGAAGCTACGGTGATAAACCTTAATATGGCCTTACAAGCCGGTTACCTCATTATGGAGTTTAAGGATAACGGCAAAGGCTTTAATATGGGCGATGTTAAGCAGGGCTTTGGTCTTAAAAATTTACAAAGCCGCGTGCAACTCATTAATGGCGAAATAAATACGTACAGCAAACCGCTTAGCGGGGCAATCACTATCATTAAATTAAAAGTAGCATAGTTAAAATCAATAGTTTATATTTATTGATAATTTCAATCTTGTTAACAACCTATGGGGCCAATTAAATTAGGTATAGTAGACGACCATAAAATTTTCAGAAATGGTTTAAAAGCTACCCTTGAAGATTGCGGAGGTTTTGAGCTGGTACTCGAGGCTTCGAACGGCAAAGAGCTGATAGGCTTATTGACCGACAAAACCCCCGATGTTATATTGATGGATATTAAAATGCCCGAAATGGACGGCATCCAAACCGCCACCTATGTCCATCAGCATTTTAAGGATATTAAGATCCTTGCGTTATCCATGTTTAATGAAGACAAATACATTGTGGATATGATGAAGGCCGGAGCATCGGGCTACCTGCTTAAAAATGCCGAACCGGAAGAGATCATCGAAGCTGTATCAACCGTTTATAACAAAGGTTTTTATTTTAATGAACATCTCTCTATAACGCTCATCAAGCAGCTAGTAGGCAACGATCATGCCGATAATATTCCCAATAACAAAACCGACCTTAACGAGCGCGAAATTGAAGTGCTTAAACTGGTTTGCCAGGAATGCTCCAATCAGGAAATAGCTGATAAAATTTTCCTGAGTGTGCGCACAGTTGAAGGTTACCGCGCAAGGCTGTTCGAAAAAACCGGGTCGAAAAATTTAGTAGGGTTGGTTATTTACGCTATTAAGCGTGGTATTATTAACGTCACGTAACCATTGGTACGAAGCTATAGAAAAGGGAACTTTCCGACTTTCGGACTTCCGACGTTGGACTTAGTAACAACTACGCTGATAACTTTTTATCGCCGGCCAGGTTGCGCATAAATCTTTTGCGGTAGTTAAGCGGACTCAGGTTCATTTTGGCTTTAAACATTTTATAAAAGTGCGATACATCGCCAAAGCCGCTCTCATAGGAGATCTCTGAAATAGGCTTATCTGTTTGCACCAGTTGCTGTATGGCATAATTAAGGCGATACTCAATTATAGTTTCCATGAATGTTTTGCGGGTAACTTTTTTAAAGTATTTGCAAAAAGCGTTCGGGGTCATATTGGCAATACCGGCCGCTTTATCTAATGATACATGTTTTCTGAAATTTTCAACCAGGTAAGCAAATACCGGGTTAATACGCTCACGCTCGGTATTTGAGCGCTCGCCAATAATGCGGTTCTGATCGAGCAGCACGTACTCTTCTGATGAAGCCATACGGTGCAGGATCTCGAGCAAACCTATCAGCATCCTGAAATTGCTTTTCTCTTCAACCAGGCTAAGCAGCAGTTTGTTAACCTCGGCACGCGTTTCGCCATAAAATGACACTCCGCAACCGCTTTGCTGAAAAAGTTTTTTGATGAGCTGAAGCTCAAATTTGTTAAAAAACTCCTCGCCCAAAAAAGCATCATTAAACTGGATCACCACCGCGCTTGCCTCGCGAAGCACTGTTTCATTGGGTTCAAGTTTCCAACAATGCGGCAGGTTAGAACCAAGCAACACCAGATCGCCGGACGCAAAATCTTCCATGTGGCTGCCAACATAGCGTTTGCCGGTGCCGCTGATGATACACGTTAATTCATATTCTTCATGAAAATGATAAGGGGCATCAAATGCCAGCTTATCAAATTTCCGTACCAGAAATGACTGCGTATTTGTAGGTTGAAGAACTTCGTACGACGCTTTTATCATTGCATATTTTAACGTAAATAAAATTCTAATTCAAATTACGGATAAAATCATCCATAAATGTACCATTCATTTCATTTTTTTTCAACTAAAGTTAACCTTACTTTGAAATATAAACCTAAAAACTATGGATACACAGATCGCTCATTTACCGTCACTTGATAATTTTATAAAACTATCCAACCACAATATTAATGAATTTCGTGAAAAAGGCCATACCCTTGTACACGAAGTGCTTACAAAAGATGAAATTGCTGCCTATCGCCCCGTAATTGTTGGCGCGGCCGACAGGTACAACACCGAAAAGCGCAAACTGGAAGAGCGCGACACTTATGGTAAAGCCTTTTTGCAGATCATGAACCTTTGGCAGGTTGATGAAGATGTTAAAACCTTTGTAATGGCCAAACGCCTGGCCAAAATTGCCGCCGACCTCATGGGGGTTGAAAATGTACGTATCTATCACGACCAGGCACTCTTTAAAGAACCCGGCGGCGGCCCTACCCCATGGCACCAGGACCAGTATTACTGGCCCATCGATACCAACAATACGGTAACCCTTTGGATGCCCCTGGTTGATATTGATGTAAACATGGGTATGCTGACTTTTGCCTCGGGTTCATACGTTAATGGCGCTGTATTTAACCATGAAATTTCTGACGAATCGGAATCGGCGTTTGACAATTATGTGAAAGAGAAAGGATTTGAAATAACCCGCGCCCAAACCATGAAGGCCGGCGATGCAACCTGGCACCGGGGCTTCACTATTCACAATGCTCCCGGCAATAACTCAGACAAAATGCGCGAGATCATGACCATCATTTATGTAGCCGATGGTGCACGCGTTACCCCTTACAAAAACGAATGGCAAAAAAATGATCACCATAAATGGCTGATGGGTAAACCAATCGGGGATCTGATTGATTCGGAGTTGAACCCGAAAGTGCTCTGACCCCCTCTAAATCTCCCCAAAGGGGGAGACTTTAAAATAGCTGTTAAAAGCCCTCTCCTTTGGAGAGGGTTGGGTGAGGTCACGCCGCTACCCAAACCGCATCGATAAACCATTTTTTGGTATCAAAAAACTGACCTATCGGTTGAAAGCCTGTGTTTATGGCTATCTGATCGGTTTGCATAAGGGTGAACTTTTGGGAGATCTCCATGTAGATGTATTCATCCTTCTTGAAATCTATTTTTTCGTTGCCGATGCTTACCTGCTGATCTTGCAAACTGATGAGGTAGCTTTTGCACGCCCCGGTTTCAGGATCGTAGGTTGGATAATGTTCAAACTTGCTTATATCAAAATTAGCATGCAGCTCGCGGTTAATGCGGCGTAACAGGTTGAGATTAAACTCGCGGGTAATACCATCTTTGTCATTATAAGCAGCAAGGATAACTCGCGGGTCCTTCTTCAGGTCCATGCCAATTAACACCATATCCCCTTCTGATAGGTTATTCCTTAGCTCACCGCAAAACTCTATGGCCCCATCAAGTGGCATATTGCCAATGTTTGAACCTAAAAACAGCACCACTTTACGCCTTGGCGAAATAGCGGCGGCCTTTTTCAGCATCTCAAAATATTCGCCATTTAGTCCGGTGATCTTTAAGCCGGGCAAAGTTACGGGCAGGGTTATATTGAGATATGATATTACATTATCTGAGATATCAATAGGCAAATAAGTAAAATCAGCTTTTTTATCCAGCAGATATTTAAGCAGGTAAGAGGATTTTGTGGCATCACCAGCACCAAGTTCTATCAGGTCAAAAGCATCTCCATCGGCAATCAGCGCATCGCAGATTTCAGCGGTTTTTTCTGAAAATATCTCCAGTTCGCAGTTAGTCGGATAGTATTCAGGGCAGTTCATGAGCTCCTGGAACAGCTTATCGCCATTTGCATCATAAAAATACTTTGAATTGAGGTGCTTTGGCTCCGCCTGCAGCCCTGCTACAACGTCGGCATAAAACTGCCTGTTTTCGGCACTTATGTCACAATTTACGGCTGTGGGTGTAAAGGCTTGGTTCATAGATGTGGTGATGTTTTGTGTCAATTTACCTCGCAAGTCTTATGCCAGTAAATTGCCATCGTAAATTTGTCTGAAAAAAATTGCGATATGTTGCACGACTATGACCCGGAGGTGTAACTTCTGACGCGCCGCGCAAAACTTTCTGGTTAACCATAAACTTGCCATTGTATTCGCCTATGGCACCCGGTGCTTTGGCAAAACCCGGATAAGGAAGGTAGGAACTTTCTGTCCACTCCCAGCGGCGACCCCAGTTAAATTTCGAGGATACCGCTTCCCATTCAAATTCGGTTGGCAATCTCAAGCCCTTCCACGAAGCGTAAGCATAGGCTTCAAAATAGCTGATATGGGTAACCGGATCTTTCAAATGAAGTGGCTCTAAACCGTGATAGGTATAGTTGTGCCATTCATTATCTATCAAATGCCAATATAAAGGCGCTTCAACCTTATTGGTTTTTACCCAATCCCAGCCTTCGGCATGCCAGTGCCGGAAATCATGATAACCGCCGCTGTTAATAAACTCCTGGTATTCGGCATTGGTTACCAGTTTAGGGCTTATTTGATATGCATTGAGATATACTTTATGGCGATTAAGCTCATTATCAAAACAAAAGCCATCGCCGGTAAAGCCTATTTCATAAATCCCTTCATCCATGCTGATAAAAGCATCATTCCCACCTTCATCAATATGAGGGGCAGTGTAATTTTTATTATAGGCAGGAAACAGCGGGTTATGCCCCAGGATGTATTTAATATCCGTCATTAAAAGTTCCTGGTGCTGCTCTTCGTGGTTAAAACCGAGAATAAGGAGTTCTTTAACATCGTCGCTTACTTCGCCGCATAAAAAGCCCTCCATGGCCTCGTCAACATATTTACGGTAACTGTAAATTTCAATAACCGTTGGGCGGCTCAGATTGCCGCGGTCGGTACGGATCACGCGTGTGCCTACAGTTTCGTAGTAGCTATTAAAAACGAAGTTATAATCAGGATTATATTCCTTGTAACCCATGAAGTAGGGCTTAAGGATAAACGTTTCAAAAAACCAGGTAACGTGCCCGATATGCCATTTAGGCGGACTAACGTCCACCACAGGCTGTACCACATAGTCTTCGGTTTGCAAATACGAGCAAATTTTTTCTGTACGTTGGCGTACCTCTTTGTACCGGGCTATTAAATCCATCGATGTTATTTCTTATCCAAAAACTGTTTTAAGTTTGAAATTGTTTTAATCCCCAATTTCCTGGCCTGCTGCTGCCTCATCATTAAAGCGTAAGCATTGTTAAAACCAATGGGTTTAAGCCATTTAATTTGATATTTACTTTCAAACTGTCGCTGTACGTAATTATATGTGCTATCCTTGTTTACCGTTACTTCATTAATTATTTCTGGCGATGCCTGTAAAATGGCCAGCAAGCCCGTCCCCGTATATTCCGGGTAAAAATCTATCTGGTTATTGGTTAGCGCGTCAAAGCAAATTTTGGTGCCGCCAAGGCCTGTTTTGGTTGATACCTCATGATCTGTATAACCCTTTATCAGCATGCTGTACATATTAGCCAGGATGTATTGTTCACCAAATATCTTTGAACCTATCCGCACTATACCATCGTTCCCGCCCCGTTCCGGTCGCCATAATTTATTGGCAACCAAAAAATCCTTTGCAACACGTTCGGGGCTTTGGTGAAGATAGTCGGTACGGTAATTTAAAACCGTCATGACTGAATCATTTATTTTGCCCGAAAGCAGGTTTAATGTCGGCTCAAGGTCAGGAAATTTTTTCAGGACATCATCGCGCACAATTGGCGCCGCATAGTATGGCGGAAAAATGTGCTTATCATCATCCAGTACAACCAAATCGTAAGCTTTTAACCTGCCATCAGTTGAGTATCCGCTGATCACGTCGAGATGTTTCTCAAACGCAGCTTTATACATTACAGCATCACTGATTACGATAGTATGGATCTTTAAGCCATATTTGCTCCTAAGGCCGAGGTCGCCGTCCTGCCTGCCCATAAACTCGGGCGTAAAACCCGCGGTAAGCTTTCCTTCTGATTTTGCCGGGATGATATAGAACAGGCATAAAACAATCAGCAATACCGGAAAAGCATATACCACCCGTTTAAGCTTTTTAAAGCTGACCTTCTGCACCATCGACAGTAATAAATCAAAAATAACAGCAAGCAAGGCCGAAGGAATCGCCCCCGCCAGGATCATATTGGTATTATTAAGTGAGATCCCACCGAAAATAAACTCGCCCAAACCACCGGCTGCAATGAGCGAAGCCAGCGTTGCCACACCTACGTTGATCACCGTAGCGGTACGGATGCCCGCAAATATTACCGGCATAGCCAGGGGCAATTCTACCTTAAACAGTATTTGCCATTTGCTCATCCCCATAGCAACAGCAGCTTCTTTAACAGCCGCATCAACCCCTAAAATGCCCGTGTAGGTGTTGCGGATAATGGGTAAAAGTGCATATAGCAATAATGCAACAATGGCTGGCTTAGGACCAATCCCTAAAAGCGGGATCATGAAACCAAGCAACGCTATACTGGGAATTGTTTGCAGTACTCCTGCAATCCCTAAAACTATGCCTGATAATTGTTTTTTACGAACAATAAGAATGCCCAGCGGCAAGCCAACCAATACAGCTATGCACAACGAAATAAAAGTAAGCCCGATATGCTGCAAAGTTTGCTCCTGCAACTTGCCGGCCTGCTGCTGCATAAACTGCCATAAAGTTTGCTGTTGCTCATTCATGGGCCTGATGGTTTTTATATTGATAAAAGGCCGTCATCAGTTGTTCAAAGCTTACAGTTTTAACCTGGTTTTGATCTTTGCTGATATTAATGGTTTCGCCGTTATTAAATTTAAAACTCTCCAGGGCCTCCCACAGGTTAGTACCGGCATCAAAAGATGAGGCTTTCGCTTCTTTATTTAATTCAGGCAATAATTCCCAAAGATCGATCAGCTTAATGGCCTTAAATTCCAGTTGCAGGCGCTGATGTTTCAGAAAATCCTTTACAAAATCATTGACAGGATTAAAAAGCAATTGAGCAGGTGTGCCCGACTGTACAATTTTCCCTTTATCCATCAGGCAGATCCTGTCGCCCAGTTCAAAAGCTTCCTGTACATCGTGTGTAACCATGATGATGGTTTTGCGCTTCAGCTCATCGAGGGCTTTAAATTCGGCGTGGATCTTCGAGCGGGTAACATTATCCAGCGCACCGAAAGGCTCGTCCATCAGCAACACCGGCGGATCCGACACCAATGCTCTGGCCAGGCCAATGCGCTGCTGCTGGCCACCGCTCAGTTCGTTAGGGTAAATATTCAGATACGAAGCATCGAGATGGAGTTTTTCCATTAGTTCGGCCGTGCGCTTTTCAGTTTTCTGTTTATCCCATTTTAACAGATTAGGCACAACAGCGATATTTTGAGCAACCGTATAATGCGGAAACAAGCCATTATTTTGCAATACATAGCCAATTCCGCGGCGCAGGATTTCAGGCTGCTGCTCCATGATATTTTTACCATGAATGTAAATACAGCCCTGGGTTGGCTCAATAAGGCGGTTGATCATTTTTAGCGTGGTGGTTTTACCGCAGCCGCTGGTGCCTAACAAAATGAGGTTCTCCTGCTCCTCTACCTCGAAAGATACCCCATCAACCGCTTTAACCCCGCCAAAATATTTGCTTACCTTATCAACCTTGATCATGCGCGCCGGTTTAATCCCCAAGGGTCATGAAAAGGTTGTTCAGTGATTCGGAATACAACGGGTGGGCAAAAACACAATAGCGGATCCTATCGTAAGTAATACCGCCTTCCATGGCCATTTGCAGCACAGTCATGATTTCCCCGCCTTCGGGGCCAAGTACCGTAGCGCCTAAGATCCTTTTTGTATCGGGATCAACAATGGCTTTCATAAAGCCACGCGTATCGCCGGTTTCAATAGCACGCGCCACATGGGCCATGGGCAGCTTTGCTACTTTATGTTTAATCCCCAGCTTTTTTGCTCCCGTTTCATCCAAGCCGATCCTGCCCAGTTGCGGATCGGTAAACATGCAATAAGGCACCGGACGGTCCTGGATGTTATAATCCGTTTTTTCAAAAAGGTTACGGTAAACAATAGTATAATCGTTGTAGGAAATATGTGTAAACGCCGGGCCGCCCTTTGCATCGCCAAGTGCGTAAACACCGGTGGCAGTAGTTTCCAGCTTGTCATTTACTTTGATATTACCATGCTCATCCGTTTCAATCCCGGCGAAGGGCAAATTCAAAGCCTCCGTTTGCGGTTTACGGCCGATGGCCACCAATACATGGGTGCATTTGATTTTGCGCTCCTCCCCTTTTTGAGCTATCGTCGCTGTTATTTTGCCGCCGGCTTTTTGTTTAAACTTAAGGGCCTGGGCATTATTTAAGATCTCGATTTTTTCCAGTTCGAGGATCTTTTGCATCTCTGCCGAAATATCCTCATCCTCGTGCGAAACTATCCGCTCCGATTTTTCTAAAATGGTAACTTTACTGCCAAACCGCCGAAACATTTGCCCAAACTCCAGTCCAATGTAATTTCCGCCAAGCACAAGCAGATGCTCCGGTACTTCTTCCAAATCAAGTATGGTGGTTGAGTTGAGATATTTTATCTCATTCAATCCTTCAATTTCGGGAATCAAAGGCAGCGCGCCGGGGTTTAAAAAGATAAGATCGGCAGTAATCGTTTGCTTTTTGCCGCTGTTAAGCTTAACCTCAACCGTTTTTTCGCCGGTAAAAGTCGCCTCGCCCAACACCACATCGAGGTTCTGTGTTTTTTCGGCAGATTTTAGTCCGCCATTACGCGAGCGTAATACGATATCATCCTTACGTTTTTTTATGGCGGCAAGATCAACCGAAAACTTTTTTACAGGCACGCCCAATTCATAACTTTTACCGGCCATGTAAGCCGCCTTTGCCGAAGCAACCATGGTTTTAGTAGGCGTACAGCCATCGTTAACGCAAGTACCGCCATAAAATCGTTTCTCAATTATAACGGTCTTTTTTCCGGCATTAGCCAATTTTTTGGCTAATGGGGCGCCGGCCTGACCGGCGCCTATAACAATGGCATCGTATGTTTTCATAGCTTTATTCGGTAATTTTCACGCCCTTCCAAAACGCCACATAGTTGGTAATGTTTTTTGCAGCATCTTTTGGTTCGGGATAATACCACGCGGCATCCTGGTTTTCTTTGCCGTCAACTTCAAGGGAATAGTATGATGCCAGCCCCTTCCACGGGCAGGTTGTATGCACGTCGGACGGTTTAAGGTACTCGGCCTTAACACTTTCTTTAGGGAAATAATGATTATTTTCAACAACAATAGTGTCATTGCTTTCGGCAATGACCTGGTTATTCCAGATAGCTTTCATAAAAAGATGATTGATTTATGGAATAAAGATAGCTTTAACCCGGCAAAGTTTGCAAGTCCCATCTTAATTTTTTATTTTATTTAATTGATATACAATAACTTTCATCAACAATTTGGATTTTTTTTATTGTTTGTTTTAATTTTATTATTTAAACTCTATCTTTGCAATCCCAAATCAAGGGAAACAATAAAAAAGGCCCGTTCGTCTAGGGGTTAGGACAGGAGATTTTCATTCTTCAAACAGGGGTTCGATTCCCCTACGGGCTACCACAAGACACGAAACCTCAAATCGAAAGATCTGGGGTTTTTTAATACGTTATCAATCCAGCGTTTTCCGGGATTGTGTAATGCAAATCAAGGGAAACAAAATAAAATGGCCCGTTCGTCTAGGGGTTAGGACAGGAGATTTTCATTCTTCAAACAGGGGTTCGATTCCCCTACGGGCTACATGGAAAGCCGCTTTAGGAAACGAAGGCGGCTTTTTTGTTTATTATGTTTTGAGCTTATTACCTCCAAAATTGCCACCATTTACCCTCAATAACTTTTGTTGGTGCTTCTGTCTCTAAAGGCGCCGGTTCAACTCTCTTAACCTGCTCTGGTTGAACATCAATTGAAGAAAAGTATCTCATAATTTTTAAATAAGTGTCTTTCTCAATCGGTTGAAGTATATACTGCACTTCGTCAAGCCTTTCCAGCACCAGGGATGGGTGTTGAATAAATCGTTGCCTATCTATTTTTAATATTTCGCTACCCATTCTTAAGATAATCAGATCCGATTTTTGAAGTAGTAATTTATACTCCGGCAATATAATCTGAACCGTTTGCACGCCTTCTGGAAAATTTGCGTCCATAAGGGTTGGCACTTCTAAATCTTCAGTAGCTTGATCAATAAATTGTATTTTTCTAATTTCATCTATTACACGGTCGGCAAATTGCCCTTCATCGGGCTGGTCTTGTGAAAGTTTATTAAGAACGTAGTTCCCGAAATAAAACGGCCGTATACAACCTGGCAGCATAACTTCGTCGCTCTTTTCCAAAAGAAACCTTAATGTATCAACACCATTTAAACGAGATAAATGCGCCCAAGCCGAATTGTATTGGACTTCAAATTGATCTAAAGAAAGTTCGTCATCAAATTCAGGCGAAATTATTGAGTTATTGATTTGGGCAATTGCCAAAGCAAGTTTAGCTGCAAGTATATAATCAGCTGTACTTGCGCAAATATTCAGTTCCACATCATATGCAGCTTCACCAACAGTAAGTGCCACCCCGCGAGCCGATTCATTCTCTAAGTAAAACTTACTGTAACCAACAATAACTTCATCAGTTTCAACTTTTCCTTTAATGCAAACATTATTTGGAACAAAGCTATTCTTAAGCAACTGCCCATATGTAATATTCTGATTCTTATTTATGATGATGTGATAGCTCATAGTGGCTAAGCTACAACTATAAGCCTACATCATCAAACCAGCAACTATATCCAACGAAAAGGCCGATTAAAACGTTCGTTAATCGGCCTTTTGCTTGAGTTCGGAACGCGCACACTTTCCTTTCCCTTAATTTTACCCTTCATAACCCGGATCAAATTCCACAATCCATTCAATACCATATTTATCTCGGAACATACCGGCGTATGTACCCCACGGACTATCGCCGATTGGCCCTTCGACCTCTCCTCCGGCTGATAGTCCGTTAAATATTTTGTCGGCTTCTTCACGACTTTCGGCGCTCGCATATATTTTAGACCTGTTTTCGTTTTCGCTTACCCGTCCCATAAATTCAGGCACATCATTAGCTATCAATACGTTGTTTTTGCCAAGGGGTAAGCCAATGTACATTATTTTGTTTTCTTCACTTTCCGCCACCTGAAACTCAGGGCCGGCCAAATCTTTAAAACGAATGATCCTGGTGAACTCTCCGCCAAAAACTGATTTGTAAAAATCGAATGCTTCCTGGGCGTTGCCATTGAAGTTGATCCAGGGATTAATTGCTCTCATAATTTTTAGTTTTTAAATTGTTATGTTTTTTGTTTCTCTTCGGTTATTAATATTCATTTCACCTTATGATTTTTGCGATAAGGTTGAAAACAGATCGTCCAGGTTTTTCAACATCAGCATCATTCCTTTGGTGAAACCGTCGGTTAAGCGCTCCATGCGTTCAAGCGATTCATTATAAATGGAAATATTCACGGTTGTTATGCCATCTTGTTCGCTGAAATTGTAATCCCATTCGGAGCCCGGTAATTCGGGGTTTTCGTCTTTATCAGCAAAAGAATTATATAGCTTGAAATTGGTTTTGGGGGTAATAGAAGTATATTTCTGCAGCAGCCAGCGTTCTTGCCCGTCGGGGCTTATCATGGCGTAAAATCTTCGTCCCCCAACTTCAAAATTCATGTATTTGGTTTTAGAGCGCATTGGCGCGGGTGCAGCCCACCGGTCAAGTATTTCCTGTTTGGTAAAAGCATCCCATACCAGGTCAAGCCCGGCATCAAACTCGCGGGTTATAAATACCTTTTGCGCTGCTTTATCAACGGTAAAATCAAATAGCAAATCGTTGTTCATATTTTCTGTTGTTTAATTGTTGATAATACTTTGTCGAGCTGATTAAACTGTGTTTCCCAGCTTTGCCTGAATTGGGCCAACCAATTATCAAACTCCTGCATTTTCTTTGCATTAAAGTGATAATAAATTTCCCTGCCCGAATGCTCTGGTTTAATGAGTTCGCATTCATGCAGTACTTTAATATGTTTCGATACTGCCTGCCGGGTCATATCAAATTTTTCGGCCATTGCATTAGGCGTTAACGCCTTAATAGCAATTAAGGTTAAAATCGCTCTGCGTGTCGGATCGGCTATGGCCTGGAATAGATCTTGTTTCATTTTAAAACGCGCAACTTTTAAGTTGCGTAAATATATATGCAACTTTTGAGTTGCGCAAATTTATTTGCGATTATCTTTTGGGTGGGGACGAAAGCTTAAAGGTTTGGATATTAGTTAAGGCAAGAAGGTTTCATCACTGAAACAAGGGGATTGATTTTACCGGGGATCGTCGAATGTTGAACAACAATTTAATATTCAAGATATTATAAACAGCTTAAAGCTCCTTCTTCTCGCTGGCATGGGGATGCGACACAAAAGCGAGTGGGCGTACCCGTGACTTATCAAAACTAAGAAGCCACGGGCACTCTACGCTGCATCCCAGCGCTGCATACTCAGGCCGGATAGGATCTATTTCAAGCCCCTCTCGGTCACCAATCTCTCTATTTCCTTATTCCTGACCCTATTCCGCGCCGCTATCGGAATATAAACCAATGGAAGAAAGGTCAACAATCCAAACCCATTTCTGGCAACGCTATAAACGGACACTCCAATTAAAAAACCAAAGATCACGGCATCCATAAGCTTACCAGACTTGATCTTCCTTGCTTCCTGTAATAATTCGTCGTTTGTTAATTCGGCTAATTCTTTTTGTTTCATTGATGTGATATCTGTTAACGGTTAAATTTTAGTAGTTGAAATTGCAGGCTACTATTTCGATTACAAGTTACTAAATAAAGGAAACTACCTGAGAAGTCACGAGTATTTTACTTCGCATCCCTGCGCCGCATACTCACTGCCACACAATAGGTTCGAGATAGTTCCCTACAACCAGGAAAAGACTTTACGAAAGTGAAAAGTAAAGTGGTTTTAATTGGATCTTAGCGCCGCGGCATTCGGTCGCTATCGGCTTAAATATAAAGAAAACTCACCGGCAATATCTTTGTGTCGCGATCCACCCCGCAATTTGTCGTTTTCACACAGCACACAAGCCTAAAATAACTGCCATCTTTGTATTGTCAATCAAAATCGAAACAATTAAACTAACATTCCATGAAAAGAGTATTCAAAGGATCTAATGTCATCCAACCGGTATTAATAATAGCTATGCTTCTTTTTACAATATTTCAATGTAAAGGGCAACAGCTTAAGCCTGCCGCCAGTGGCTATGCACCGGTTAATGGCATCAAAGTTTATTACGAAGTTTACGGCGAGGGAAAACCTATCGTTTTGCTGCATGGCGCTTTTTATACCATTGAGCTGAACTGGGCGCAGTTAATCCCTGAACTGTCAAAAACAAGAAAGGTAATTGCCCTTGAAATGCAGGGGCATGGGCACACGCCATATTCGGACAGAAAATTAGACATTGCTACCCTGGCAAGTGATGTGGAAGGAGTAATGAATTACTTAAAAATTGATAGTGCCGATGTTGCAGGATATAGCATGGGAGGTTCCATAGCTTACCAGTTTGCAGTAAAAAGCCCTAAACGGGTAAGAAAATTAGTGATCATTTCATCTACGTACAAAACTAACGGCTGGCTGCCTGTGGTAAATGGTGGTTTTAAAGGTTTTAAGCCTGAATTTTTTGACAATACTCCGTTAAAAACTGCATATGATGCAGTAGCACCCGACAAAACGAAATGGAGAAAGTTTGTTGAACAAATGATTGTTTTTGCCGGGGTACCCTTTGACGTGGGTGATGCCAATATTGCAAAAATCACCTCGCCGGTGCTGCTTATTTCTGGCGATAATGACGGGCTGGACAAAGTGGAGTTGGCAAAAACATACCAATTACTGGGCGGTGGCGTATCTGCCGATTTGGCACCAATGCCAAAATCACATTTGGCCATTGTTCCTGCACAGGGACATGTAAGCTTAATGCAGCAAACAAAAACGATATCAGATCTTCTGAATGGCTTTTTACAATAATAAAGTGGCAATAATGCAATCTGAAGATACCACCGCAGGAAAAAGAAATTTTATTTACCTATAAACTATTTATAAACAAATGAGAAAAATCAGAATTTTTGAACATATCTCGCTGGATGGCGTGATAGAACATGACGGAGACTATACCTATGGCGCTTGGACAACACCCTATCGCAGTCCTGCCGGGGCGGCAACCCTGCTGGAGGCATACGGACCAAACTTCGACCTGCTGCTGGCCCGCCACACTTACGATATATTTAGCGGCTTTTGGCCTACTGCCGGAGATTTCCCAATGGCAAATGCTATAAATGCCGCAACAAAATACATAGTAACCCACAGGCCCGACAGCCTGGAATGGGGACCAGTAAAGGGTTTGGGCGAGGATATTATCGCGTCTATTCGCGATCTCAAATCAACCGATGGCCCCGACCTGATCGTCGTTGGAAGTTCAACGCTAACTTCTGTGTTGCTTGACCAGGGACTGGCTGACGAGGTTGTGCTCATCACCTACCCGGTGTTGCTTGGCCGGGGTAAACGCTTATTGTCGGACACTATTGACGCCCGTGAACTTGCTTTTGTCGACTCGAAGAGTACGCCCACAGGTTTGCTCATCAACACTTACCGGCACGTCGGCCCGTTGAAAAAATAACTTTTCGCCCTTGGAGGGAAGAATTTCCCAAACACACTACAAAGCCACTTTACAAAAGTAGAGCGGCTTTTTTAATTACTACCGGGAACACAGCACCTACCCTTACAAACTGACATTTGGTAAACCCTGCCAACCGCATTAATTGTTAATTTTGCAACAAATAAAAGTTTAAGAATGTCGATAACTACCGAAGATGAAAAAATTGGAATGCAGCAGGCAAGTGATGCTGTAGCCATTACGCTCAGGAGGATGCGGGAGTACGCCAAACCGGGTATCTCTACAAAAGAACTTGACGAATACGGCGGCGAATTGCTGGCACAGCTGGGAGCAAGATCTGCGCCTTTGTTAACCTACAATTTCCCGGGACATACTTGTATAAGCGTGAATGAGGAAGCAGCGCACGGTATACCTTCGGCCGATAAGATCCTTAAGGAAGGCGACCTGGTAAATATTGATGTATCGGGGGAGCTGAATGGTTACTGGGCTGATAACGGCGGCTCCTTCGTTTTAGGGCAGGATATCCATGGCTATGGCAAACTGGTGGAGGCCTCGAAAGAGATCTTAAAAAAAGCGATCAAAAACATTAAAGGAGGTGTCAGGATCTCGGAGATCGGCAGGTTAATTGAAACTGAAGCTAAAAAAGCCGGCTACACGGTAATAAAAAATCTGACCGGGCATGGTGTTGGCCGCAGCTTGCATGAAGAGCCGCATGAAGTTGCCAACTACTGCGACAGGTATAACACTGCGCGTTTTAAAAAGAATTCGGTGGTGGCGATAGAGACATTCATTTCAACACGGTCGACAATTGCCGATACTCAAGCCGATGGCTGGACATTAATTGGCAATAAAGGAGGTTTTGTTGCACAGCACGAGCACACCATTATGGTAACCGGCGGTGAGCCGGTAATATTTACAGCGCAGAACGGTATTTGGGATTAATTCTTTTGGGGACAGATCAGGCAACACCCCTGAAGTATTTATATTAGATAGCTACTAAGCCGCTTTACGAAACCGAGCGGCTTTTTTGTGCGTGCAATAACAAGCCGAAGGCATACATATCCATTTAAAAACCCCATAAGGCAGAACCGCGTATTTTGGATTTAATTTATCCGTTAACCTGTTATCCATTAGTATTTTATTAATTTGGAGTAGTTATTAACCTCATTCATTCACTTGAAGCCGTATACATTCCATATTACCCTTTATGACGCTGCGTTTTTTGGGATGCTGTTTATCGGCCTCACTTTTATCTTGCTTTTATGGTTCGCCAGGAAAACAAACCAGTCGGCAAACCGGTTTTTGGCGATGGCATTGGCAATTGCCGTTTTGTGGATAGTCCGGATCCTGGGCACCGATATCGGGCTGTCAACCTATATTCATAACTGGGGCCGGCTGCCGCTGCAGTTTTCGCTGGCAATTGGCCCGCTCATTTTCTTTTATGTACTTAAAATAACCCGGCCGGAATATAAATTCACCCGCAGGGACCTGCTGCATTTCAGCCCCTTGTTAGTCGAACTAAGCGCCCAGGCTTTAGAGGTGCTGGAAAGTATAAAAACAGGCCGGGAAACTTACGATACGCTGATCTTTCAGCAATTAAACCCTGTATTACAGCTATTAGCATTTATCTCGGTCATTATTTATCTATACCTGTGCCGCACGCTGATCGAAAACTTTTACCAGGAGCTAAAATTTAACGGAGGCGACCGGTACCGGCACGAGTTGAAATGGATACATAACCTACTAACAGTCTTCGGGTTGTTATGGCTGTTGTGGATCCCTTTTATAGCTGCTGACTATTTATATTATGATTACCAATTAGGCATACAGGCCTACTACCCTTTGTATCTCCTGCTAATGTCTACGCTTATCTGGATGGCGGCAAGAGCATTTTTAAGGCCGGAAGTTACCGTACAGGCAGATAACTTACCGGTTTTAAAACCATTACTACCAGCGGAGCTGAAGCAAAAAGGCGCCTGGTTAAAGCGGGTTGTTAAAGAAAATAATTACTACCAAGATCCTGAATTGAGTTTAAGCTCCCTCGCCGAAAAGCTCGGTATGCATCCCCATGAGTTATCACGAATCATCAATACGGTACTCAAAAAAAGCTTCAATGATTTTATTAACGAATACCGGGTACAGGCAGCTGCGCGGAAAATGCAGGATCCCGCTAATGATCATATCACCCTTTTAGGGATAGCGTTTGAATCGGGATTTAACTCCCAAAGTACCTTTAGCCGCATTTTCAAGCAGGTGACCGGGAAAAGCCCGCAGGAATATAAAAACAACTTAAAAAAAGAGTACCCATCTTATAAGTTGAGAAGCGATACCCAATTTGCGCCGGTAGTTTTGAATCATGAAACCGCTCCTAAATGGTCTCATGATAAAACAAACCGCAACTTTATGTTTAAAAATTATTTCAAAATCGCCTGGCGTAATTTAACACGCAATAAAAGCTATGCCGCTATTAACATTACCGGCCTGGCCGTAGGCATTGCTGTTTGTATGGTAATCTTTATCATTATACAGTTTCAAACAAGCTTTGATAGTTTTCACCCAAAGAAAGACCGTGCCTATCGTGTGCTAACCGAATACCATCACGCAGAAACCGGTGATATTACCTATGGCAAAGATATCCCCTTTCCGTTGCCTTTAGGATTAAAAACGGCTTTCCCCCAAATAGAACAGGTTGCCCCAATTTTTGCAAGCCAGAATGACCAGTTGATTATTCCTGACGAAAATGGGGCCACGATAAAAATGTTTAAGGAACAAAGGGGCCTGTTTTACACCAATCCATCATTCTTTAAAATTTTCAACTTCCCGCTGCTTGCCGGCTCGTACGCTTCATTAAAAGACCCTGACAACGTACTGCTTACCAAAGAGGTTGCTGAAAAGTATTTTGGCGACTGGAAATCGGCAATAGGTAAAACCATTAAATTGCAAATGGGCGGCTTTATGTTTGAGCATGGCACGGACGTATTAAGAGTGTCGGGGGTCCTGGCTACCATTCCTCCAAATTCTGACTTTCAGCTCAAACTTGTTGTTAGCTTTGGGACTGGGTTTACCGGAGACTATTTAGCAAAATCTACAGATTGGAACAGAACGGTAACTGATTTTGGCTGCTATATTTTGTTACCCAAGAACCTTACTGCCGACAATTTTAATCAGCAACTGAGGGCTTATTCACAAAAGGTACAATCTTCTGATAACAAGGACAGTCATATTATACAAGCACTAAATGCCGTTCATTATGATTCCCAAACAGGCAACTACAGCAACCAAACAGCCAGCCATCAGTTGCTCAATGTATTGTGGTTAATTGCCGCGTTCATCCTGCTCATTGCCTGTGTAAACTTTATCAACCTCTCTACCGCGCAGGCTGTTAACCGGGCAAAAGAGGTTGGTGTCAGAAAGGTTTTGGGGAGCAATAAATCGCAATTACAACTCCAGTTCATTGTCGAAACATTTTTGATCGTAGCAAGCGCTGTATTACTTGCAGTTGCTATTACCATGCTTGCATTACCTTATATAAGCCGGCTTTTAGAGTTGTCGCTTTCATTTAACATATTAAGCAATCCTTCAATTATTTTATTCCTTCTGGCTGTAGCAGTTGTTGTAACCGCATTAGCGGGTTTGTATCCTTCTATTGTTTTATCGCGTTTCAATCCTGTTAATGCTTTAAAAAGTAAACTCACAACAGATCCCGCAAAGGGAATTTCATTAAGAAGGGGCCTGGTGGTGTTTCAATTCATCATTGCGCAGGCATTGATCATCGGAACGCTCGTCATTGTAAAGCAAATGGACTATTTTATGGATCAGCCTTTAGGCTTTGATAAAGAAACAATTGTTAATATTCCGTTCCGGGTAGATAGTCTTCGAATGAGCAGGCTGAACTATCTGCGCAACCAGCTATTATCCATAAACGGAGTACAAGCGGTATGCTATAGTTCGAACACCCCGATTGAAAACGGTAATGATACGTGGAGCGCAGTCAGGTTTGACCACGCAACAAAAGAAACAGGTTTCAAGGCGATTACCAAATTTGCCGACGAAGGCTATGTACCGACCTACAAGTTAAAGTTGATAGCCGGACGAAACCTTCAGCCATCCCCCTTTACCAGGGAGTTTTTGGTAAACGAATCGCTTGTAAAAAGCTTAGGGATTAAAAACCCCGGGGATATATTGAACAAGGAAATCAGCATATGGGATGGTGTAATAAAATGCCCGGTTGTTGGCGTATTAAAAGATTTTAATGACAGGTCTTTCCGGCACGGCCTTGCACCATTACTTATCGCCACAAACATCACCATGTATAATCAGGCCGGCATAAAGCTTAAAACCACGAATGTTTTTTCGACGATGCAATCCGTTAAACAAGTATTTGAAAAAACATTTCCCAATTTTGTTTATGAATACCGGTTTTTAGATGATAAGATTGCAAGTTTTTACAAACAGGAAAATCAGTTAGCCCAGTTGTATAAAATTTTTGCAGCTATCGCGATACTTCTAAGCTGCCTGGGTTTGTATGGCTTAGCCTCGTTCATGGCTGTACAACGGATAAAAGAAGTCGGCATTCGCAAAGTACTTGGCGCTACGTCAGGCAGCATCGTTTATTTGTTTTCGAAAGAGTTTATTATACTCATTGCTATCGCCTTTGCCATCGCCACCCCCATTGCATGGTATTACATGCACCAGTGGCTGCAAGCTTATGTTTACCGCATTAATATCAGTTGGTGGCTATTTGCGGCGGGTGGAATGGCAGCAATTGTTATTGCACTTGCAACCATAAGTTTCCAGGCAATAAAAGCGGCGAAAGCTAATCCGGTGAAGAGTTTGAGGAGTGAATGATTAAGTGGTTCAGGCAAACAAAGATATTAAATGGATTTGGTTCAATACAATATGTTGAATTATTTACTTTTAACAAATTGAATTCTTTAAATTGATCGCATAAAGAATCTAATTAAACCCTATGCGAAACGCAGCCGCTAAACCTTAACATCAACCTCACATATCAATACAGCCATGATCAAAAACTATTTTAAAGCAGCGCTTCGCAATTTCCGGGCGCACCGTTTTTTTACTTTCGTAAATATAGTGGGATTGGCTATTGGTGTCAGTGCGGCCCTGGCTATTTATGTTATCGTAAGTTTTGATCTCAGTTTCGATAGGTTTCATAACGATAGTGACAGGATTTACAGGGTCGTAACAGACTTTTCATACATGGATAAGGTAGTAGCCAAATTGGGCATGGTAAATGGCCCGCTTCCCGCAATAGTAAAAGCAGAAGCAACTGGTATAAAAACTGCCACCCGCTTTTTAGAAATGAAAAACACTGATGTACAGGTCCCCGATGAAACATCAAGTCCGGTTAAATTCAGAGGTGAAAGTAGTATTGTGCTGGCTGATGATGAATATTTTAATCTGTTTAATTATAAATGGCTGGCAGGTTCGCCAGCTACAGCACTTCGAGAGCCATACCAGGTGGTACTTACCTCTGATCAGGCCAGGAAATATTTCCCCAATGCCCCTTACAACCAATTATTGGGCAAAACGGTTATATATGACAGCATCAAAACAACCGTTTCGGGTATAGTTCAAACTCCCGCTCAAAATACCGATTTTTATTTTAAGGATTTTATATCCTATCCAACCTGCCTGCATAATGCCAATTTGAAAAACATGACCCGTTTAACCGAGTGGCCGGGTGTGGTGTGGCAATTATTCATTAAGATTGATAAACATGCGAATGCCGCTGACATAGAAGAGCGGATCAACGGGTTGCTGAAAAAATACAATAAGGAACTAAGGCCCGGAGACGGCCAGACTGAACATTTACAATCATTCCGCGACCTGCATTTCGACCTGGTATATCCCAATCTTGAAAAAGGGAGGCGGGCGAGCAAGACTACGCTATATAGTTTACTCATTGTTGCCGGATTTCTGTTATTGCTCGGATCCATCAATTTTATTAATCTTTCAACAGCGCAGGCTGCACAGCGGGCCCGGGAAATTGGGATCCGTAAAACTATGGGCAGCAGCAGATGGCAGCTAATTGTACAGTTTTTGAGCGAAACTTTGGTTATCACACTTGTTGCCATCTGCATAGCCATGGTACTGACACCGGTGATACTGAAATTCTTTGCAGATTTTATCCCCCCGGGCGTATCTGTTAATTATTTTGATAGCAACCTGTTGCTGTTTTTATTCACACTCCTAATAACAGTAACCCTACTGGCCGGATTGTACCCCGCAATTATCCTTTCCGGGTACCGGCCGGTATCTGTATTACATAACCTGCCGAACAAAGATACAGGCAACAGCGGCGGAACGTTGCTTAGAAAATCGCTGTCAGTTACGCAGTTTATAATCGCCCAATTTTTCATCATGACAACGCTGTTGGTTAATAAACAGGTTTTTTATGCGCTGCATAAAGATATGGGCTTCAGTAAAGATGGGATCATCAACATAAGTACTCCTCTTAATACGATAAATACTAACAAACAACAGTTATTTAAAGACAAAATAAGTCAGATCCCCCAGATCGATTTAATGAGTATCGGAAGCGAGCCGCCTGCTGATGAAAAGATCGGAGTATGGGAAGTAACTTATAACGACGGAAAAAAAGAAGTTAAAGCAACCCTGCAACAACGAAACGGCGACGAGAATTACCTTAAAGTTTACCGTATAAAATTATTAGCCGGCCGTAACCTGCAACCGGCAGATTCACTGACTGCCGTACTGGTAAATGAAAAGTATACCCATATGATAGGTTTTCAGAACCCCGCAGATGCTGTTGGGGCATCTTTTGATTATGAAGGCAATAAGAGGATGATAGTTGGCGTAGTTGCTGATTTTTATCAGAAATCACTCCGGAACCCAATCATGCCCATGTCTATACAAACCCCGCATTACCGGTTTAATGATCGGTTTTTCCATATCTTGCTAAAGCCTCAAACTACCGGAAATAATGATTGGAGCAATGCCATCGGCAGAATGAGAAAAGCCTGGACAGAGGTTTATCCAGATATTGAATTTGATTATCATTTTTTTGATGAAGAGGTAGCCCGTTTTTATGATGGCGAACAGCGCACATCGAAATTACTTGGCTGGGCAACAGGACTTTCTATATTAATCAGTTGTTTGGGCTTACTCGGCCTAACCATTTTTAATACCAACAGGCGCACACGGGAAATTGGTATCCGAAAGGTACTTGGCGCGTCGGTAACACAAATAGTAAAGTTATTGTCGTCAGAGATAGCCGGATTAATTATTTTATCTTTTATATTGGTTATGCCATTTGCCTGGTTCGCAATGAATAAATGGTTACAAAGCTATGCGGACCGTACGCCAATAAACTGGTGGATATTTGTTCTTAGTGGAATTGGAATGTTGTTTGCCGCATTTTTAACATCAGCTTTTCAAACAATCAGGGCGGCTTCCTCAAATCCGGTAAAAAGTTTAAGAAACGATTAAAATGCCTTTTGTAAAAACATTCTTTATTATTCTTTCAAAAAACCAGTTTTTATTTAGTGGTGTCAAGCCACCACTAAAGTCAGAAATTTCTAAGCATTAAACCTTATATCCCCTGAAGTAAATGCCGTCGTATTTTACATGGGGGACATTATTTTAACCCCAGCCTGCTGCGCAGAAGATCCCGGTAAGTGCTTCCTATCGGGATTTTTTCGCCGTTAATAATAAGCTGATGTACTTCGATCATGGTAATATGTTTAATAGCTACCACGTATGATTTATGCACCCGTAAAAAATCCGCTGCGGGCACGAGGTCAAAAATATCCCCCATATTTTCACGCACCAGGATATTTCTGTCTTTAAGGTGAATGGTGATATAATTACCGTCTTTTTCCAGGTACAAGATCTCATCTACTTTAACCTGGTAAGTTTGCGGACCGCTTTTGATAAAAACGGTGGGCTCATCCTCTTTGCTTACCCCATTTTTTGAAGATAGCGCTGCGGCGGCTTTATTTATGGCTGCAAGAAAGCGCTCAAAAGTGATAGGTTTCAACAGGTAATCGAGGGCGTTCAGGTCGTAGCTTTCTACCGCATAGTGACTATAAGCGGTAGTAAAAATGACCATTGGCCTGGGCGACAAGGTTTGCACCAACTGCATTCCGCTGATATCAGGCATATTAATATCCAGAAAAATAAGGTCTACCTTTTCGCGGTTCAGGAATTCGATGGCCTTCACCGGTTCGCGAAAGGTGGCTTTCAAATCAACCAGGCTGGTTTTAAGACAATAGCGCTCTATCACTTCAAGCGCCTTAGGCTCATCATCAATGGCAATGCAGGTTATCATTCCAGGTCAATTTCGAGTTTAACAATATATTTCCCCCGGTCTTCATTGATCTGCAGGTCATGTTTGCCGGGGTACAAAAGATCCAGCCGTCGCTTTACATTCTCGAGCCCGATGCCGCTTTTTTCATCCTCCATTTTTTTGATGGCGCTATATTTGGTATTGACACAGGTAAAGATCAGCTTATGGTCTTCAAGCACAATGGCAATATCTATCCCGGATGTTTGCCCAATAGAAACGCCGTGCTTAAAGGCATTTTCAACAAAAGGGATAAATAGCATCGGAGCGACGACGACAGTTCCCGTCTGCGCAGGGTGATCAAATATCACTTTTACCTCATCATCTGCATAACGCAGCTTATTCAGGGTAATACAGTCTTCCAGGTATGCTATTTCTTTGTTTAGCGGCACGCCACCGGCATTGCTGTCATAGATCATGTAACGCATCATGCCCGAAAGCTTGGAGATGCCGTCGGCAAGCTCATCATTCCCCTTTTCCTGTGCCATCGAAAACAGGTTATTGAGTGTATTAAACAGGAAATGCGGATTGATCTGCGATTTAAGGAATTTGATCTCAGTACTCAGTTGATAGGCCTCCAGCTGATTGCGTACCAGTTCAGTTCGGGCCCATTCTTTCAAAAAGAAATAGGCTATTGAAAGCCCGGCCGCAGTTAAAAAAATAAGCAGCATGGTGAGCTGCATGTGCACCCAGTTCCCTATTGCAAAAAATGCGCTATGATTTGGTATCAGGTGATTAAGGCCGTCCTTGCCTGCTGCAAAACCAGGGGGCGGAGGCCCAATGGGCAGGCTACTGTTCAATTTAGAACCAACCAAAATATAATTGGCCAGAAAGACCAATATAAACCAGCCTGCCGCGGTAGCGATGCCCGCAAATAAGCTTTTATACCGAAGCGCTTTTTTAAAGATCCAAAATATATTGCCGTAAAACAGCAGGGCCAGAAAAGCGAGTGTAAAGCGGGAATACGGAAAAATGGTGTCTACCTCACTCCTTTCCATGATTTTCCCGTTGTGGTTTACCCGGATCTTGACTGTTGAGCTGGTTAGTGAATTCAGGGTGTAATACACCCCTATCCAGAACGCCAGGTGGATCAGTATCTCGATGATATGTTTAACCTTGATACGGTGCATTCTTCAAAAGTATATTAAGCTCTGCTTATTCATAAATTATTGATGTTAATATAGCGATTTGCCGGCTAAACGGGCAATTTTTGAAATCCGGGCTTAAGCCCACCGGCTATTTGTTTTCGGCAGAAGCTCAAATAACAAATATCCATTTTACGCCGAAATGAAGACGCTGTTCATACCAAAGCTTTTGGTGGATTTAAAGGGCAAGGTACTATTGTTTAAAAATATCCAAATTATGAAAAAGCGATTTTTATTGTGCACAGCCCTTTTATCATGCACCATTATGGCCCGGGCACAAAAACCGGATACCGCACAAGTGCTGGTACACTACAAGTTTTCCTACATCAGGGATACCACCAACCGGGAACACCCCTACACCGAGAACATGGTTTTGATTGTAGGAAAAAATGCCGGGGTTTATAAAAGTTATGACAAGCAGCTGCAGGATGCGCTATTTAAAAAGCAGGTGCAGGAACAGATAGCCAACTCACCCGACGGACATGTAAACATCCAGCGGAGATCATCGGGCTCGGGTACGGATTATTACCAGTTCCCGAACAGTAAAAAACTGGCAAGGAAAGAACCGCTCCTGTTCAATAGCTATCTCATAACAGATGCCCTGCCCGCCATCGAATGGAAAATAAGCGGAGATACAGCAACGTTTGGAGGCTTACATTGCCAAAAAGCAACAGGCTATTTCAAGGGAAGGGATTATACGGCCTGGTTCAGTCCTGATCTGCCGCTGCATATAGGCCCCTGGAAACTCAATGGACTACCGGGGGTGATTGTAGAGGCTTATGATACCAAAAAAGAAGTTTATTTTACGTTTGACGGGATTGAAAAAGCGGTCATTTCTCCGCAAAAAAGTGATCAGCCGGCCAGCCCGGCTCCTGATAACCAGGGACGGATGGCCGTGATGATAGGCATGGACGATCAGATTGGCAATCCAAATATCATCCAGCTCCCCACCAATGCCATTAAAACTACCGAAAAGGAGTTTTCTAAATTGCAGGAGGCCATGCGAAAAGACCCGAATGCCTTTGCCCGGTCAATGGTGGCTGCACAGGCGGCAAGTCAGGGCAGGCCAGCCCCAAAAATCGATATCAGGATCGGACCGCAGCCGGTGATCAATAACCCGATAGAATTGCCTGAAAAGAAATGAGCCGGATTATAAAGTCAGTATGGTTGCTGGTTATAGGGTTACTATTTTCGGCTCCCGGCTTTGGTCAAAGTATTAAGGGCACAGTGAAAGACAGCAGCGGGAAACCGGTGCCTTATGCCACCATTAACCTCAAAAACGCGGCCACTAATAACATTATAAACTATACCATTACCGATACGAAAGGCGCTTACATTTTGCCGGTCCCGGCAGATACACCCGTGAGCGGCCTGCTGGTCGAGGTGCGTTGTATAGGCTATAAAAATCAGAGCAGGGGCATTACGGATTTGCAAGCTCCCGTTGATTTCACTTTGTCTGTTTCCATCAACCAGTTACAGGCCGTAGTGATTAAAAGCAGCCGGCCGGTGTTGCGGACAAACGGTGATACCCTAAGCTATAAAGTATCTGATTTCAGCAGTGTGCAGGACAGGGTTATTGGCGATGTGATCAAAAAACTGCCGGGTATAACGGTTGCCGCTGATGGCAGGATCAGCTATAACAATAAGCCGATCTCCAACCTGTACATCGGTGGTGATAACCTGCTGGACGATAAATATAATATCGCTACCACTACCATTCCCCAAGGGGTGGTAGACCAGGTGCAGGTGATCCAGAACCACCAGCCCGTTAAAGTGCTCCAAAATAAAGTAGTGAGCGACGATGTGGCGCTCAACCTCAGCTTCAAAAAAGGCGCTAAATTGCAGATGGTGGGGCAAGAGAGCATCGGCGCGGGCTTACCGGGCAATTATGATGTAGATTTGAACGCCATGATGTTTAAGGATAAGTACAAGGCCATTAATTACCTTAAAGGCAATAACACAGGTAACGACCTGCAACAGGACCTGGTATCGCACAATTTTGCCGATTATATGCAGCGGATCGATAACGATGTGCCGGCCACCATGTTATCGCTTGGTTCGGTGAATGACCCGGCTTTATCACGTAACCGGTATTTATTCAATCGCTCGGGGATCCTCAATCTCAATAACCTGGTCAATTTTAAAAAGAATGTGCAGATGAAGATCAATGCTTACTATTTGCGCGATGCCCGGCGGCAGGACTACAGCCAGCACACCACCATCTTTTTACCCGGCGATACGGTACGCTATAATGAAACTCAACGTAACCGCTTCCGCCCCGACATATTGCATACTCAGTTTACGCTGAACATTAACCAGGATAAATATTACCTGAACGATGTGTTGCTGATGGATAACAACCAGTCCACCAATTACTCAAACCTGAATACAAACGGCGGCATGGTAAACCAGGTATTTAAAGATAACGCGCTGAATTTTTCTAATGAATTTAACCTGATCAAATCCTTAAGATCAAACAACATTATCCAGGCTTACTCCTATATCAGTCATTCGACTGAGCCCGAGAGCAGGACAATTGGGCCTAACTATAACAATTCAATATTTAACAATAATGTCCCTTATGCGCAGTTGGTGCAAAATGTAAATGTACCTGCGTGGTATACCAATAACTATATCTCTTTCAAAATACCGTCGAACCTTATCACGCAAAGTTTCAGAACAGGGTTCAGCGTTCAATCACAAAAGTTAAACTCAGATCTAAAAGTTGTACAGGCAGATAACACGGTTAACCTTGAATCAGACAGTTCCATCAACCATTTAAACTGGACCAGGAAAAAACTGTATGCCGAAGCAGCTTATGATCTGCCAGGCAGTATCCTCAAAGTGAACCTCACCTTGCCGTTAAGCCTGCAGCAGATCAATTATTCGGATAGCCTGTATGCCCTGCGTAAGGGTTTAACCAGGTTATATTTCAATCCGCAGCTAAAAGTAAAATATCAAACCGGGATGGAGAACTACCTGAATTTGTTTTACAGCTACCGCAATGAGGCGGGTACCGTAGAAGATATGTACCAGGGCTATATCCTGAAGGATTACCGGACACTTTATGCCAATAATGCCGGCCTTACCGAACGGCAGAACCAGTTGGCCGCCCTTGGATTTAACTACCGCAAAGCGCTAACCCTTTTGTTCGCCAGCCTGAACATTGTTTATAACCATATCGCTTCCAATAATATCGCTTCAGAAGTAATTACCAACACCCTGCGGCAGCGTGTAGTACTGCCATATTCCAACAGTACCGATTCGTGGACGGTGAACGGCACTGTCAGCAAATATTCCTTTGCATTAAAAACCACTTTCAGCGGAGGGGTACAATGGCAAAGTAATAAGTCGGTGCAGATCCAGAATAATGTGCTGTTGCCTTTCAATACCATTTCCAGAACCATCAATGCCGGCGCGGATACCAAAGTGAATGAGCAGGTAAACTTTAGCTATAAAGTTATATTTACCCAAATCCAAAGTCATTCTGCAGCGGAGGCATCGGCTTATCATATTAACCAGTTGCTTCAGCAAGCATCGGTAAACTATAACCCTGTAACCTATTTGCAGTTCAAATTATCAGGCGAGCATTACTTCACCCGCCAGCAAGGCAATCCTGATCTCAAATACTTTTTTGCAGATGTTTCGGCAAAATTCAGGGTCGAAAAATGGAAGGCCGACCTGGAGCTGAGCGCCGCTAATTTTCTGAACGTAAAAACTTACAACACGCTTTACTTATCAGCCAATACATTAACTGCCAGTTCGTACACCTTGCCGGGAAGGATTATATTGCTCAAAATAATGTTTCATATTTGAGTGGTGTCAGGTTTTTTCAGACAGCCTATCCGGCCTGCTGCTCCTCTTCCGTCAGTTTCAGCAATGTGGCTTCATTTTTTATGCGGATGCTTTTGCCCGATATTTCGATGAGCCCCTCGTCGATAAAATCATTTATGGTGCGAAACAGCGACTCATACGCTGCGCCCGTAAATGAGGCCAAATCCTGCCGGGTAAGTTCAATATTGATAAAGCCCTGTTCATTTAGCCCGAATTTGTTTTTGAGCGAAATGAAAGCCTGTGCCACGCGGCCTTTAACCGGCATGTGTGCCAGGTTGCGCATCCGTTTTTCGGATTCCTGCAATTCGTTGGCAAAAAAACGCATGAGCTTAATAACAAAGTTATTGTTAACCTGTAGGGTGCTTTCAAAAAAGGGCATTTCGATGTAGCAAATTATACCTGCCTCAATGGCTGTGGCCGAAACCGGGTAAAACTCAGTACTGCCTAAACCAAGATGCCCAACAATATCGCCTTCGCAGGCAAAACGGAGAATGAGCTCTTTTTCCTTATCCCACTTTTTATGAACCTTTACCGTTCCCGAATAAACAAAGTAAATGCCGGTAACGGGATCACCTTCTTTAAAGATCTGCTGCCCCTTTTTTACAATGATATTTTTCCTGGCGGCACTGATTGCCGGGATCCAGTCGGGCAGGCAGTGTGTACATAAAAAGCAAGTCCCCAAATCGCATTTATCTTTGTTTTTCGCCATTTATTGATGTGTATTTAAGCCGGTGCTGTTATAAAAACATGCTAATTTATTAAAAGCGGCGGCCTTTTGGCTGTTCCCAGGTAGCCATGTTAAAAATAACTCCCAAACTTAACAATACCGCACCGCCAAAAACAGGCCATGGAAATGAGCGGATGCCATTAATGTTAATGCTCCACGGATGGGAATCGAAAGGATTAACGGTATTCAGGTTCCTGAATAGCAACAATCCGGCAATGATGCTTGCGGCACCTAAAACAGAAAGAATAACGCTGGTAATTTTCATAATTATTGTTTGTGCAATGATTTTTATTAAAAACTAAGCAAATGTTGAATAAAAATATTGCATGTGCAATATAAAATTGAAAATAAATTTATTTATGCTGCTTTAAGTATTACCTTTGCAAGAAAAATAGCACAGTCCCCTAAAAACGGAACGGGACTAATCAAAACATGGAAACAAAACAGAACGCCATCCCGGTTTCGCCCTCATTAAATGATCTTTACAATTTTAAATCCGGTTTAAAAGGCACCAGGCAAATGAAAACAAGGCTGATCTTTATATCGGCACTGTGTATTCTTATTGCCGGCCTTATCAGCGTAATAGCCAAAGGCCTTATCTATCTTATTAATATTGTTACCAATATCTCATTTTACGGAACGCTGGATGCCGGCTTTCACAGCCCGGCCAATAACCATTTGGGTTTATGGGTAATTGTTATACCGGCTATAGGCGGCATTATAGTAGGCATTATGGCCCTGTATGGCTCCAAGGCGATCAGGGGGCATGGCATACCAGAAGCAATGGAGCAGATCCTGGTAAATAAAAGCAAAATAAAACCGATTATAACTTTTCTGAAACCCGTATCATCGGCTATAGCCATAGGTACCGGCGGGCCATTTGGCGCCGAGGGACCTATTATTGCAACCGGCGGGGCACTTGGTTCAACCTTTGGCCAGTTATTCAAAATATCGCCCAACGAGCGTAAAATTATTTTGGCAGCAGGAGCAACAGCGGGCATGTCGGCCATATTTGGCACACCCATAGCAGCGGTGTTTTTAGCTATTGAGCTGTTGCTGTTCGAGTTTTCGCCCCGGGCCATATTACCGGTGGCATTAGCTTGTATCACCGGAGCAGCCGGGCACCATCTGTTATTTGAAGCCGGACCTGTATTCCCGATGCCTGATGTAGATACACCTTCAAATACCGCCCTGGCTATTTATAGCATCATTGGCCTGGTCATTGGCTTTATATCATTGGGGCTTACCAAAATAGTTTATTTTATTGAAGATAGCTTTGAAAAACTGCCCATCCACTGGATGTGGTGGCCTGCAATTGGTGGCCTGGCGGTAGGCCTGATAGGTTATTTTGCACCGCACACCCTCGGCGTAGGATATGATAATATCATTACTATTCTTTCGGGCACATTATCATTGATGCTAATTGTGCGTTTGTGTTTATTCAAATTTCTTTCATGGGCTATAGCCCTGGGCAGCGGCACGTCGGGTGGTACGCTTGCTCCCTTGTTAACCATTGGCGGCGCGGCTGGTGCGGCTTTTGGCGCATTGGTACACCTGGTATTTCCTGATGCGGGCATAAGTGTTTCAATAGCTGCGCTTATTGGTATGGCCGCTATGTTTGCAGGCGCTTCAAGGGCTTATTTAACCAGTATCACCTTCGCGCTGGAGGCTACCATGCAATCGCATGCATTACTGCCTTTGCTTGGTGCCTGCACAGCATCGTACCTGGTTTCATTCTTCCTGATGGAAAATACCATCATGACCGAAAAAATTGCCCGCCGTGGGGTATACACCCCTGATTCATACGAACCTGATCTGTTGCAGGTATTGACTGTTGCCGACGTTAATAATGAAGTTGGTGAAACCTTAAAAAGCAATAGTACCATAGCCGAAACAAGGGCCTGGCTTACCGGAAATAATATTACCCAAAGTTTTTTTATAGTGATTAAAAATGATGGCAGCTATGCAGGCATGGTTAGCCTGACCGACATTTATAACCATAGTATTTCTGCCGAACTCACCATAAGTAATATAACCAAGGCAAGTAAACAGGCCGTGAGGAGTAATGATCCCCTGAAACGTGTTGTGGAGATCATGGCTGAAGAATCGGCAGAGGTGCTTCCCGTTATTGCCGCCGGAAATACCATAGCCGGGCAAATCTCCTATAAAGAGATCTTAAACACCTACTATCAGTATGTTGCCGAAAACCGGAAGCAAAACACGCAGATCTCCCTTAAACGACGTAGACTTAAAATTGCCGCCCGTGGCCGCAGCAGGGCTAAATCTTAAAAACAAAAGGCGTTTGAATTAAAAAAGAAACCCCGCGTGATCTTACGTCACGCGGGGTTTCTTTTTTTCTGAACGTTCCTGTCTCGTAAAAAATTAAATACGCCGAAACTGGGTTATTGCTTATTTATTCTATAGCTTTGATTTATAAAATGTTGCCGCTTGTTTAGCAACGTTTTATCCTCCATTTCTGCCAATTACACCTGTTTGATTTAACGTTGCTGTTGAAAGTAATATTTAACCATTAAATCATATTTTATGAAAAAATTTGTAATTGAAAGGGAGCTGCCCGGCGCCGGTAACCTGTCGCCCGAAGAATTACAGGCGATTTCACAGGCATCGTGTTCGGTTGTGAATGAATTGGGTAAGCCCTACCATTGGATCCAATCGTTTGTTACTGCCGATAAGATCTATTGCATCCACATTGCCGAAAGTGAAGATGTTATTCGCGAACATGCCATGAAAGGCGGCTTCCCGGTAAGCAGTATTGCCGAAGTTAAGGCCATCATTGACCCAACAACAAGCACCGCGACAGTTTAATATGATTGTTGTTAAAAGAAGAAAGGCCCATAATTTTATTACAGGCCTTTCTTCTTTTTAATTTGGTATTGGTTAATTCCCGACCGAACCCTGTGAGCCGGTTTTAAACAACGGATCTTCTTTAAAATAAGCACCACCGTTAAAACTAATCACATAATCAGATTTGAAATGCGTACTTTTTTTATAATAATCGGTGCTGATGATCTGTGCACCTGATTTTTGCGCTGCTATAAACGAGCTCATATCATTTGCGCGGGCTTCTTCTGTATCCGAGTCGGCACGGGTACGGATAATGTAACCTTTCTTAACCAGTTTTTGAATGGCTGCCAGGTCCTTTTTAGCATCATTCATAATGTGAATGGCGGCTTCAGGTGTGCCCGGCAATGCATCGGCAAACAATACACGGCCTTTTAACGATGGGTGACCGGCGATATAGGCAGCTCTTTTTTCGCCTTTTTCATCAAGAATAAAAATGAACTTCCCTTTGGCCGCTTTCAACGTCGGCCAGTTGTTATGCAATACGGCAGCTTCAAGGGTTTTGTATGTGCCGCGCACATCATCCGGGGTAATTAAATATTGTTTGCCCAGGTTGTTTAAAATTTCTTTATCCAGATTGTCAAAGGTTTTAGCTGTAAATTTTTCCGGAACAGTGAACCCTGGTTTTTTTGACGGCTCGTCTTTAGCATTCATGGTAATGTAAATGGGATTATGATCAGGATGTTCATCACTCCATTTCTTCAACTCCTGCAGGCAAAGCTTAAAAGTTGCGCAGTTGCTGCGGTAGTCGATATCTTCAATATGAAAAACCTTAAAACCAGGTTCTTTCATTACGCCCCGGGTATCAAACGCCGGCTGTCCCGGCACCCAGTCCAACCCTTTGGGGTGGGCATATCTGCCACCTTTGGTATCAGCATAAACGTCAATTTCCAAAGCGTTTAATCCTAAATTAAGCTGGTCGGTAAGACTGATGTGCTCATAATCTATCTTACTCATACCAACCGAATCGCGCTTTTGCAAAAAACGGAATAGTTTGGGATCAATTGCCTGCTTATAGCTGTTGTGCGAGCCTATTACCTGGAAATGGTTCATTTTCTGGTCGCCTGGATTGCTCAATAGCGCAGATGCTGAAAGAATAATGCCCCCGATTAATCCGCCTGTAAGTTTCATTTTGGTAAATATATTATTGGTTTAACAAAACAAGCGCAAAAGGCCTGCCTTTTGCGCTTGTATAAAAGTTGTTACTAATTAATAACCCGGGTTTTGTTTCAGGTTAGGGTTGGTTTTTAATTCGGTTGATGGAATCGGATATAACCTGCGGGTTGGATCGGTGTTCATTTTCAGGTCGTCCGTTTTGCCGCCCATAACCGGTAGTGGATATTCTTTCTCAAACAAACCATAGCGGATCAGGTCATTACGGCGCCATGCTTCCCATGAAAGCTCACGTGCGCGCTCATCCAGCAAAGCATCCAGGTCAATTGATGTAGCAAGCTCCGCGTGGGCACGGCTGCGTAGTTTGTTTACCAAAGTAAGCGGAGTTTGTGCGTCACCGTTTATGGTAGTTGGAGTAGCGCCGCGTAATATAGCTTCTGCTTTCATCAGGTAAATATCGGCCAAACGGAATACCGGTACATCGTTACTGTTTAAACGGGTAGCCTGGATGATGTTAACATCGGGATAGTATTTAATCGAACGTACACCTTCCGATTGTGAGGTTGTCACATCATTACCCAAATCCATTGGTTTTAAACCGGTAAGGGTTAGGGTTGGGATGATGTTAATTTGCTTGGTTGCGTTCGGGGCCGGGTAATAAACAGGTTGGTTAGTGAAGCCGCCATTGCCATCAGGATAATATTGCGGTCCCGCAAGCCATGTTTTGCTACGGTCATCGCCAGGAATGTTAAAGCGGTTATAAAACTCAGGTGTGGTGCTCATGGCAATACTTAAGCCTACGTTGAAGCCATAGGCCTGGGCCAGGTAATAAAAGAAACCGAAACGGGTAAACTGGTTACCCGGAATTTGCTGGTCGTAAGGAACGGCAAAAATAGTTTCATTAATCTGCGGACCGTTGGTTGGCAAAAATATGTCGCGGTATTTGGCATCCAGGAAATAATTGGTGTTAGCCTGTACGCTATCACACATGGTAACGGTTTCCTGGTAACGGGTGGTGCCTGTATATATACCAGAGTTCAGGTACATTTTTGCAAGCAGGGCAAACACCATACCCTTTGTTGGGCGGCCGTACTGGCCTACGTTTGTTGCTGCGTTGCTGGTTTTAGCGGGCAATAACGGCAAAACGCTTTTAAGCTCGCTTTCAATAAACTCATACACTTTTGCGCGTGGCTGATTGGTAGGTTGCGTAGTTACCGGAAAGTCGGTGATGATAGGAACGTTTCCATACAGGTCCATCATGAAGTAAAGATATAAGGCGCGCATTGCTTTAACCTCGGCAATTGATGACGCTTTTTTTGTTGCTGACGATGAAGAGGCATTGATAACAGTGATAATACGGTTACAAGTGTTAATGCCGCCGAAACCCCACTGCCATACGCCTATGACGTTAGGATGGTCAAAGGTCCAGGTGTGGTAGTGTAACTGGCGGTACTGGCCACCATCGTCAAAGTTACCGTCGCGGGCCGGTAGGATAGCTTCATCGGTAGACATATCCTGCATGCGCCAGTAAGGTACCGCATAGCTTGATGACAGGTTAGAGTATATGGTACCAAGCAATGCGGTATAATCGGCATCGGTGGTTGGGAAGTTTGATTTTACGTATTGTGATTCAACAGGTACATCTAATTTTGTACATGAATATGTGCTCATGATCACAGCAATAGCGGCACATATAAAAAATATCTTTTTCATCTTTTGTCTTTCTGAGGTTTTTTAGAATGATGCGGTTATACCTAAGCTGAACGTGCGTGTTTTAGGATAGAAATCGCGATTATCGATACCCGGGGTTAAACCGCCGATATTAACTTCGGGATCAATACCCCGGTATTTGGTGATAATGAAAATGTTGTTGCCCGAAGCATAAAAACGCAGGCTTTTTATGGCCTGGATGTGTGGTTTAACGGTATAACCCAAAGTAGCATTATCCAAACGCAGGTATGAGCCGCTTTCAAGGAAACGGTCAGAGATCAGGTAGGCATTAACATCCTTAAATGATTCGCCTAAGGTAAACCTTGGGATGTTCTGCAGTTTTGAATCGGCAGGGTTATTCAATGAAGCAAGGGTGGCGTTAAGTATCTTGTTACCATAAACACCACGCACCAGGAAGTTTAAGTCGAAGCCTTTATAGAAAAAACTGTTGCTCCAACCGTAAACCAGTTTAGGCTGCGCATCATATTTAATAAACTGATCAGAAGTTAAAGGCTGGGTTGCTATTACCGATCCGTCGGCTTTTTGATAGGTACTTACACCGTTGGCGTTTTTACCCATATAGTGCCACAGGTCAAATGTGCCAATTGCATAGCCGGGCTGAATGATCTGGCTGTAATTGCCCGACTGGCCTTTACCGCCTAACTGCGCGGTTTGTATAAAGTTAAGACCAAACTGGCTGTTTGATAAGCTTTGTACAACGTTTTTATTATGCGAAACGTTGAATGAAGTACGCCAGGTAAACGCCTGTGATTTTACAGGTACCGCGTTTAAAACAACCTCGATACCGCTGTTTTTGATTTTACCTACGTTGGCAGTGTAAAACGGATAGAAGTAAAGTGTGGTTGATACCGGGTAGGTATAGATCAGGTCGGATGTTTTCTTGATATAGTAATCTACCGAACCGGTTAAGCGGTTGTTAAACAAACCAAAGTCCAAACCGATGTTGGTGGTAGCAGTACTTTCCCATTTCAAATCAGGGTTATCATTACGTACCGGGCCAATAGGATTAACAATGTTACCATTGCTCAAAAATTTACCGCCGCCCGGTGGCACACCGTAAATTAACCTTGCAGTAAAGGCATCAAAACCTAAGCTGTTGCCAGATACACCGTAACCAGCCCTTAATTTCAAATCGCTGATAACGGGAACCGATTTCATGAAATCTTCGTTAATGATTTTCCAACCCGCAGAAGCCGCCGGGAAGTAACCATGCCGCTGGTTAATACCAAATGCCGATGAACCATCTTCCCTTAATGAAGCCTGTAACAGGTATTTATCCGAAAACTCATACTGGCCACGGGCATAGAACGATACAAACCTCAACGTAGATATATAGTTAGGGTTGAACACAATTTGCGAAAGCTGCGTTGGGTTTGACAGTGCCAGGTAGTTGTATGTTAAAGCATCATTTGAAAAGTTTTGTGTTTGCACACCAAAGCCATCGTTATTACGATCCTGCTGATAAGAGTAACCACCTAACAATTTCAATGAATGCTTACCGAATACGCGATCGTAGTTAAAATAGGCCTCAACTACGTTGCTGGTATTGGTGTAAGCACTGCGTACGGCTACTCCATTTTGATTAACATAAATACCAGATTGGCTGGTAGAATAGGTGTTAACGTTATTCTGTTCTTTTTGGGTTGACCCTGATACGGTAAATTTTAAACCTTTCAGGATGTCAACAGAGGCAAAACCATTGATCAATGTTTTGTTGTTCTCTGTTCTGGTAAAGTTGTTATTTATTAATGATAACGGGTTCAAAGGACCGCTACCTGTGCGGGTATAGTTTTCTTTATAGGTACCATCCGGGTTAAAAGGACTAACCGTTGGCAGGTAGAATAAAATACCCGATAACACCTGGCTTTGGAAGATATCGTTGTTTTTGGTAGCACTGTTGGTAAGCGTGATACCCAATTTTAAACGATCATTAAAAAACCGTTGGTTAATGTAACCTTTATAAATAGTACGTTCCAGGCTGGTATTTCTTAATATACCATTGTTTTTCATGTAGTTTACACTTGCACCATACTCCGAATTGGTACCGGCTCCGCCGTATGAAAGATTATGGTTTTGTGAATAACCGGTCCTCTCGGCCAGTTTTTGCCAATTGGTATTTGAACCATCGTCATCAGCAGCGCTTAATTTAGGCACACCGTTGTCTGTTAAATATTTACGCAGCTCGTCGCCGGTAAGTACATCAATGTTTTTTGACACGTTCTCAACGGCGCCATAAGCACTGTAAGTTAACCTTGTTTGACCGGCTTTGGCCCTGCGGGTAGTAACAATGATTACACCGTTGGCAGCACGTGAACCGTAAATAGCGGTTGAAGAGGCGTCTTTCAGCACGTCGATGCTTTCGATATCGGCGGGGGCCAAGAGATCGATAGATGCACCCGGTACACCGTCAATTACATAAAAAGGCTGCTGTGCAGCACCTTCACGCAAAGTTGAGGGGCCCCTTAAAATGGTGGCAGGCTGTTTGTTAGGGTCGCCGCTTTTGGTAATATTTAAACCGGCTACCTTACCCTGCAATAGTTCGGCAGGAGTGGTTAATACACCAGCATTAAAATCTTCGGCTTTAACCGAAGTGATAGCGCCTGTTACGTCCTTGCGGCTCGCGGTACCATAACCGATAACTACAACATCTTTAAGTTGTTTGGTATCGGTAACCATCGTAACATTCACCGTGTTCTTTTCGCCAACAGTAACCTCCTTTGGTACCGAGCCTAAAAAGGTAAATTTAAGTACATCGCCTGCGCCGCTTGTTTTTACAGTATAGGCACCGTTAGCGTTGGTTGAGGTTGATCGTCCCGAACTTTTTACGGTTACCACTACGCCGGGTAAAGGAAGATTACTTTCATCGGTAACGGTACCTTTTATGGTGCCGTCCTGTGCAAAAACCGCTGACGAGGCTATAAACATCAGCAGGAAAAGACAAATCGTTTTACTTTTTTCAAAAAAGAGCCTTAAAATAAATCTGTAGTTTTTTTTCATAGTTTTAATTAATGACAAACCCTGTTTTAATAGATGCCCGAGTTGAGATAGTAGGGCGATAATTGGTGCAAAGCAACGGTTGTTTTATTATCAGGAAATAAATATAGGGTTAACTTATCTATTAATTAAAATCAATATTGCTTTTCTTATTTGTGTTGCTTTCAGCTGGTTTTCAGCTTTTTGCTATTGATAAACAAGGAGGCTTTGTTAACCCGGGATTAACAATGTTTAAATTTTGGCGTTTTGTAAAAAGGGTGTTATGAAGCGCCGGCTAAAAAATTTGACTTTTTTACGATCGATGGAA
Organism: Mucilaginibacter rubeus; assembly: GCF_014643835.1. Lineage (GTDB taxonomy): Bacteria > Bacteroidota > Bacteroidia > Sphingobacteriales > Sphingobacteriaceae > Mucilaginibacter > Mucilaginibacter rubeus. The sequence continues at coordinate 224,204 of NZ_BMKD01000007.1, forward strand.
AAGATACGTTTAGAAGCATTGGCCTAATTTACCGGTTGGCCAGCGAAATCATTGTGTAGGCTCCATTGGTTTGAATGGTAAACATAAATTCGCTGTTTTGGTAAATCTTGCTTCCGGGTTTTCCATAAATTATGTCTCTGAAGTCATGACTTTCAAGATAGTCCTGGAATGAATGATCGTGCAACACAGGACACATGTACAGAAGTTGTTCCATCCTGATGGCAAGGGCTGTTTTTCGTTTCTTATTTTCCCATCTGTCTTTATCCTGGTCAAAAACCCATCCGCTGTTGATTTTATTGAGTTCGGTAGTATAAACGCCCGGCCCTGCTTTCATAAGCCGGATCATATCGGCTGGGGTTATTTCTCTTTCGGCTGTCTTTGATTTGCTCCATGGATGAAAAACAAGTAGTAATATCAATAACGTAGCCGTTAGAAGGCCGATCCAAAGATAATTTCGGCTTTGGGGAGGTTCGGGGATTATCGGATATTCGTGCGGGAACAGTTCATTTTTAATTACCGAGAGTGTATATTTTGCTTCGGCCCGGGCAAGGCCTTCTGCAACCAACAGGGCCTCAATCTCATGATCTGAATTGCCGTCGGCAATCATCCACTTTATCTGTTCGGTAATTTGTTGTTTATCCATTGGTAATGATGACAGGGTTAGGTTTAGTTTTGAAACTCAAGATACATATTTTTATAAAGGCAACATAACGGGAATTAAAAATGCAGGTGGCGTTTCCTGAACGGGATACGCAAGGTAAAAGCGGTACTATTTTTTTAGCGTACAGTTTATAATTATTATTGCACCGCTATAGTTCTTCAAAACCAAATGAAACGTATCCTCCCGGTAATCGTACTCTCCCAGTTTTTTTGCACTTCACTGTGGTTTGCAGGCAACGCGGTTATGGGCGATATAGCCAAACAATTACAGCTTGAACCATCTTATCTGGCTTACTTAACAAGCGCGGTTCAGCTTGGCTTTATTACCGGCACCCTTGTTTTTGCTATCCTTGGTATTGCCGACAGGTTTTCGCCAGTAAGGGTGTTTTTTACCTGTGCGCTTATTGCCGCAGCTGTCAATGCGTTGGCATGTTTACCCGGAACAGATGCTGCGATAATATTAATGCTAAGGTTTACCATAGGTTTTTTCCTGGCAGGGATTTACCCGGTGGGCATGAAAATAGCCTCAGACCATTATCCGCAGGGATTGGGAAAATCTCTCGGTTTTTTGGTTGGAGCATTGGTTTTGGGCACAGCGTTGCCGCACCTGCTTAAAAACCTGATGGCCACGTTGCCATGGCGGTACGTTATCTTGTCGACATCGATATTAGCCGCTTTGGGCGGATGTACGATGATATTATTGGTACCCGACGGTCCGGAAAGGAAGCAGGGAGTGGCGCTTAATCCGGCTGCGTTTTTACAAAGTTTTCGAAACAGGCAATTCAGGGCAGCAGCCTTTGGTTATTTTGGCCACATGTGGGAGCTTTATGCTTTTTGGGCTTTTGTCCCCATGATGCTAACCGCCTACCATAATCGGTTCTCAAATGCAGTTTTGAATGTCCCCTTATTGTCTTTTCTCATTATTGGGATGGGCGCTTTGGCCTGTGCAGCCAGCGGTATCATATCGAAATATCTGGGTGTGAAAAAAGCAGCTACCATCGCGTTGACAATTTCTTGCACCTGTTGCCTGGTATCGCCGCTATTTTTATTTACCGGCTCGACATGGATATTGATTTCATTTTTATTGATATGGGCTATTGCAGTCATTGCCGATTCGCCGTTGTTTTCAACATTGGTTGCGCAAAATGCCTATCAGCAATCAAGAGGAACCGCGCTAACCATTGTCAATTGCTTCGGTTTTGCTGTTACCATTGTAAGTATTCAACTGATCGCGGCTTTACGAACGGCCGAAAACGCGCGATATATTTACATGCTACTGGCCATAGGGCCGGTTTGGGGATTAATGGCACTGATAACAGGGCGAAACACTCACCAAGGATAGAAAAGAGAAAGGCTCCGGATCATAAACCCGGAGCTTTTCTCTTTATTGCTTAATTATTAAATGCTTACCTGAATTTAATATTAACACTTCCGCCCGATGCTTCGGCTTTAACCGGGATGCCGCCGCCATTGTATTTACCGTTAACCCGTTCCTTTTCCCATTGTCCGTTAAATTTAGCAACAGATGATGGCGACACGCCTTCACCTCGCAGGTCGAGGTCGTAGCCCTGGTTTTGCGGAAGTTCGATATCAACGTTACCGGCGCTTGATTCCAGTTTAAGATATTTGCCAACTTTTAGCATTTGAGCGTACAGACCACCGCCGCTGGTTTGCGCGCTAATACTCCCTGCCATGCGTTTAAGATCAATGCTCCCGCCGGAAGTACTGGTGATGAGTTCGCCGCTGATGTTATTGCCGTTAACGCCGCCACCGCTGGTCTCGGCGTTAATGGTGCCCTTTAGGTTTTCTAAAGTTATACCGCCGCCACTGGTTTCAAGCCTGATCCTGCCGTTACAGTTTTTGGCCTCAATACCGCCTCCGCTGGTTTCAAGCGAAATATCATCGCCCGAATTGGAAACATGAATGCCGCCGCCCGAGGTGTTACCGCGGATGGTACCGTAAAGCCTGTCGATAGTTAAACCACCGCCGCTGGTGCTAAATTTTTCGTTGCCTTTTAAGTTATCAAGACCAATACCGCCGCCGCTGGTTTCCAGGTCGGTTGCGCATTGCTGCGGTACATAAATGCGGAATGAGATGCTCAATGAGCTTCTCCAGTTAAAAAAGTTTTGACGCTTGCTTTTTGCAATGGCCCTAACTTCATGCCCGCTAACCGATATGTCGAGTGTATAATCCTTATCAAGGCGTTTTTTGATCTCTTCCTTTGAAAGATCATTCCCGTTGTTGCCTTTAATATAAACTTCCACCCGCGGAGCTTGCCCGGCCTGCCCGCTAACTACGATACCTCCGGCCGATGTACGTACCACGGCGCTGGTAATAGCATCGTTAGCCAATGATTTGGTAAGATATAACGAACGGCTGTCGCCATCTTGCGCTGCCGCCACTGCGGTTTGCCCGGCAAGCAGAAGAAGTAAAATATAATTTTTCATAAAAGGGGTTTTAATCGTGATACAACTATGACCACACTTCACCCCCATACGTTACAGGTGTTTTAATTTTTATTTAGGCAGTTCAACCCAGCAAATCCCATAAATTACCAAAGGGGTCTTTAAAAACGGCAACCGTGCCGTATGGTTCCGCCTGGGGTTCACGAACGAAGATGATGTTTTTGTCCTGCATCGCACGGTAATCGCGCCAAAAATCATCGGTCCTTAAAAAAAGAAATACGCGGCCACCCGTTTGCTGTCCTATACGACTTTTTTGTTCATCACCTACGGCCTTTGCTAACAGCAAGCTACACTCAAATGCCCCCCTGGGTCTTACCAACACCCATCTTTTATTTTCGTTGATCAGGGTATCTTCAATTAAGTCGAAATTCAATTTCTCCGTGTAAAATTGAATTGCTTCATCGTAGTTATCTACAACTACAGTAATATGTGCTATAAATTGTTTCATGAATCAGATTATAACCGCCATTTAAACGCCATGCTGTCGATAGCCCGCATCGTACATAAAATCCCGTTCAAATGATCATGCTCATGCTGCATCAGTTCAGATAGGGCATCCGTCATTACCCACTGTTGTTGCTGCCAGTTTTCGTCAAGGTAATTTACCGTGATGGTTTTATGCCTTTTAACTTTTACCAGCAGGTTAGGAAAGCTCATGCAATCGTCCCAAAGTTCAAAAAGTTCATCGCTGGCGTCCTGTATTTCGGGGTTAATGAAAACTACAGGCTTGTCAATATTCATGTAAACGAGGCGTTTCATAATGCTCAGTTGGGGAGCAGCGATAGCCCGGCCAAAGTTGTATTTTTGCCTGATCTCCTGCATTACATGGTGCATATCTTCAACCCAACCGCTTACCAGCGGCAATTCGTTTCGTAATACCGGCGGGCAAACCTGGTAAAGACGCTCATCGCCAAGCAGCAAAATATCGTTCAATTTTTTCATTCCATAGTAAAACGTAAATTTATCACTTACGGAATCACATTAATCCCTCATGAATTGCTTTAACTTTATACTAAGACCAAAATAAGCGAAAATGCGGGAAAGCTAAACATTGACTTTCTTATCCAAATAAAGTTTTTTTGTAGTTATTTTTATCACATGCAGCCAAAAGAAATTTTAAAAGAGCACGTAAGCAAAACCGCCTCCCTAACCGACGAGCAGTTCGATTATTTCTTTTCGCATTTTACCTACAAAACATTCAAAAAAGGGCAAACTATAATCGGGGAGGGTGATAAAGTAGACTGTGAGTATTTCGTACTTTCGGGCTATCTGAAGTCGTTTTTTATTAACGACGACATGAAAATGTTCATCCTGCAGTTTGCTATGCCTACCTGGTGGGCTTCAGATTATAACGCGCTTTACAGCGGCGAGCGCGCTACAATTAGCCTGGATTGTATTACGGATGCCGAAGTACTTTGCCTCACCGGTCACGATCGCGAAAAGCTTTGTAATGAAATTCACGCAAGCGAGCACTTTTTTCGCTGGCGTACCAACAGGGGCTATGTAGCTGCTCAAAAAAGGCTGCTGTCATTTATGAATAACAACGCCAGGCATCGTTATGAAGAGCTGCTGGCGCAGTACCCTACCTTGTACAATGTGGTTCCTAAACAATTAATAGCCTCATACTTAGGCGTTTCAAGGGAAACATTGAGCCGTTTATACCATTCTTAAAATGTGACGTACATCACATAAATAAAGCGGTGTTTCAATTGTGATGTAGGTCACATAGTTTCCAGGCCATTAGTCCCCAACTTTGTATCGTCATTAAAGACATAACAAAATGGAAACTCAAAAATTTGAAATCATCAGCGCAAAAAGTAACATCGACTGGATTGGTCGTAAGGTTACAGGCGCACACAATGGTACCATCGCTATAAAAGAAGGTTCTTTAACTTTTGCAGATGGACAATTAACCGGCGGTAAATTCGATATCGACACCACCTCTATTAAAATTCTTGACATAACTGACCCGGCTACCAACGCCCAGTTTGCTGGCCACCTTGCTTCCGACGACTTCTTTAATTCAGAAAATTATCCCGAAGCCCAATTTGTGGTTACTGCGATCAACAAAGGTAGCAACGGCACTTATCGGATCACCGGCGACCTGACCATAAAAGGCATCACTCATTCCGTAAGTTTTGACGCGCAGGTTGCTACCGCAGCCGATACGGTAAGCGCAACCGGTAAAGTTGTGGTCGACCGTACCAAATATGGTATGAGGTTTCGTTCCGGAAACTTTTTTAAAGACCTGGGCGATACACTTATCTACAATGATTTTGACCTGAATGTAAACATAACCGCAAAAGCTGTTTAAAACAGCTTTTGCTTAAAAACTAAAGCCATGCCATACGTAAAAATTGAACTGACCCGCGAAGGTGTTACCCGCGAGCAGAAACAAATCCTGATAAAGGGTGTAACCGATTTAATTACCGATACCCTGAACAAAGACCCGCATTTAACCCATGTAGTGATCAGCGAAATTGAGCTGGATGATTGGGGATATGCCGGCGAACAGACATCAGTATTAAGAGAAAGAGGCATCACTGCCGACAAGAAGTAAAACAATGAAAAAGCAAACAATAATCGTTACCGGAGCATCATCCGGTATCGGTAAAGAAATAGCCCGTTATTTTTTAGAAAAGGGCGATAACGTAGTCATTAACTCAACAACTGCCGATAAACTGGAAGCTGTTTACCAGGAGTTGGGGGCTGGCGATAACCTGGCCATGGTTGTCGGAAACGTAAGCGATAAAGCCACAGGCGAAAAGCTGGCCCAAACAGCTCTTGATAAATTTGGAAGCGTAGATGTGCTGATTAACAACGCCGGTATTTTTGAAACCAGGCCGTTCCTTGAAGTTGATGAAGCCTACCTCGACCGTTTTTTAAACACCAACCTTAAAGGTACTTACTTCACCACCCAGGCCGCGATTCCACAAATGCTTAAACAGCATGATGGTGTGGTGATCAATATAGGTACGCCATTGGTTAACCATGCCCTTGGAGGTGTGCCCATTACAGCACAAATGGCATCAAAAGGCGCTATACACGCGCTTACTATACAACTGGCCGGTGAGTTTGGTAAAGATAATATCCGGGTAAATACTATTGCGCCCGGTACTATCCGTACCCCAATGCACGGTGATGATGCCGACCAAAGCGCAGGATTACACCTGCTGAACCGGGTGGGCGAAGTTGAGGACGTAGCCCAAATGGTGTACGCCGTTGCCAAAAACAATTTCATCAGCGGGGCCATTATCAATGTTGATGGAGGCATGGCGGCAGGCCATAATTTAAATTGAGTGTAAAATTCTTTTAGCAATTGCATTATGCCTTGCTTAGCGGCAGGCATAATGTTTAATTTATCAATAAAAATGGAAACTAACGATCAAAGCAAAGCTGCCATTGAACAGGCGCTTGAAAATTACTACTTCAAAGGGATTTATGAAGGTAATTTAGATTTGTTAAACCAGGTAATGAATACCGGCACCTTGCTTTTTGGCGATGCAAAAGGACAGCCTTATGCCAAAACATTGGATGTTTATTTGGATGGGGTAAAAAACAGGGTAAGCCCTAAGGATTCGGGCAAACCATTTAACGGGAAAATCATTTCTGTTAAAGTGGTAAATTCAATTGCCGTTGCCGAAGTACAGGTAAAAATGTATGATTTTAATTACCATGAGTTTTTGTCATTCCATAAACTCGGCGGCAAGTGGCTCATTGTAAATAAAATGATCAGCGATACGAATTAATTTCGTTTCAGTGATAAATTGACCTATAGTCTTCCGTCAGAAGTTGTAAGCTCTAAGTGCAGAAAAAGAAAATCAGACTTGTGACTTCAGACTTAGTACTATCCACTTAATACTAAAATCATGTGGTATAACACAAAAGCATCGGAAATGCTGGGTATTGATTACCCGATTTTACAAGGGCCTTTTGGCGGTAATTTATCGTCGGTTGAATTGGTAGCCGCGGTATCAAATGCAGGCGGACTGGGCGGTTATGGGGCTTATACCCTAAATGCCCCCGAAATCGCGGCGGTTGATAAACAGATCAGGGCCGCAACCAACAAGCCATATAATATCAACCTGTGGGTTTCGGAAACAGACGCGCCGAACGGTGAAGCTACTGATGAGCAGTTTGAACAGGCAGCACAATTGTTTAAACCTTATTTTGACGAAGCCGGGATCCCGTTGCCCGCTAAACCGGCTCCGTTTAAATTACGATTTGAAAACCAGTTGCAGGTGATCTTTGATCTGCGACCAAAAGTATTCAGCTTTATGTTTGGCACCCTACCTGCGGATGTTTTGGAGCAATGCCGCAGACTGGGTATTGTTACTGTTGGTGCTGCTACCACATTGGATGAAGCTATAGCTTTAGAAGCCACCGGGGTAGATATGATAATTGCGTCGGGCTTTGAGGCGGGCGGCCACAGACCATCATTTCTCGCCCCTGCCGAAGCTTCAACTACAGGCACTTTTGTGTTACTTCAGCTGATAAAAGATAAAGTTAAAACACCTGTTATTGCCGCCGGTGGCATTGCCAGCGGCAGAGGAGTAGCAGCAGCTTTAACATTAGGTGCCGATGCTGCACAGATAGGGACTGCTTTTTTGGCCGTTGATGAATCGGGTGCACTTCCCGTCCACAGGCAAATGCTGTTCTCAGATGCAGCGAAATATACTACCTTGTCCCGCGCGTTTACAGGCAGGCTTGGCCGGGGTATTACCAGCAGGATTGCTAAAGACCTGGCCGGAAAGGAAGCCGGATTTTTACCCTTCCCCCTCCAAACAACTTTTATGTCGCCGTTAAGGAAAGCCGCGCTTGAGCAGCAAAAATGGGATATGATTTTGTTTTGGGGCGGACAGATAGCGCCAATATTAAAACACACCAAAGCAGCCGCGTTGATGCAATCATTAATTGAAGACACTACTAAAATTATGAACCCATGAAAAGCGAAGTTAATGTAACCTACCTGGGTGGACCAACCATCATTTTGGAGATCGGCGGCTTAAGGCTTATGACCGACCCTACGCTTGACCCCGCGGGTGAGCAGTTCATGATCAACGATAAGCCTGCTTACCATAAAACCGAAGGCCCGGCTACTACCGACATCGGTAAAATAGATGTGGTTTTACTAAGCCATGACCAGCACGGCGATAATCTTGACCATGCCGGCCGGGAACTGCTGAAACAGGTTGATAAAACATTAACCACCCAAATAGGAGCCGAAAGATTAGGCGGCAATGCCCTTGGCCTGGCTCCATGGGAAAGTATTGCGCTTAACGATGAAGTAGTTATAACCGGCACCCCTGCAAGACACGGCCCGGCAGGCAGCGAAAAACTTACCGGTGATGTAACGGGTTTTATTATAACTATTGCCGGGCTCCAGATCTATATTACCGGGGATACCGTGTTTTATGATGGCGTAAAGGAGGTTGCAGAAAAATTTAAACCTCAATATGTATTCATTTTTGCCGGGGCAGCCAAACCCCGCGGCCCGTTCAACGTAACTATGGGTACTAATGATGCTATTGATACCGCCTTTGCCTTTCCTGATGCTACAATCATTCCGGTGCATTTTGAGGGCTGGTCGCATTATACCGAAACGGGCGAGATGCTGCAGCAATCATTTAACGCGCTGGGCATTGGCGGTCAGCTCAGGATTTTACAGCCGGGCGTAAAAACAAATTTATAAGCAATTACTGGTATCATTCCCGCTCGTGGCCGGTAATTTGGGGTTCTGATAAAATTTCGGGTTCTTCAATTGATGCAACCACCTTTTTAGCGGCGCGCTCTGTAGCAAATGATGCAACCACGCAGGTAACCAGTATCAATATAATGGTGCCGTTCAGGATATTGTCGTCAATAATCTGCGCCTTGTATCCCACTAAAATAATGGCAAGGGTAGCCGCGGCATGTGCACTGCTTAAACCAAAAATGAGGTTACGCTGTATACCCGAATATTTGAATATTTTTTGGGTAGATAATGCCGCCAGCCATTTACCCAGCAAGGCTCCAAGCGTTAAGCTTACTGCCACAATGGTAGCCTGCGGTCCGCGGCCCAGCACACGCAAATCAACCAGCATACCTACACTAATCAGGAAGAATGGAATAAATATGGCATTACCCACAAAATCGATCCTGCTCATTAAGGTTGATGACTGCTGTACCGCTTTATTTAAAGCAAGCCCCGCCACAAAGGCCCCAATAATGGGTTCAACCCCAGCCAGCTGGGATAAAAAGGCCGACACAAACACAATAAAAAGCACAAACACATATGGCAGTGTTTTACTATCGCGATAGCGGTTAAAAAACCAGTTTGCCAGCGGCGGGATCAGCACAAACATGATGAACGCGAATATCGAAAGCGAAATCATCAGCTGCAGCCAGAAGCCGAACCCCAGTCCCCCATCCTTAGCGCCCATAATTACAGGCAGCAAAATCAGTACGGCGGTATCGGTCAATATAGTGCCCCCTACACTTATGGCGACGGCCTCATTTTTTGCGACGCCATATTTGCTCACTATGGGATAGGCCACCAGTGTATGCGTGGCAAACATACTGGCCGTTAAGGCCGATGTTATTAACGAATAACCGAGCGCATAATAACAAATAGGAAAACCGATCAGTATTGGGATGCAGAAAGTAAAGAAGCCAAACACAAAGCTTTTATGTTTCTTCTGCTTAAACTCGTTCAGATCAAGCTCGATGCCGGCAATGAACATAATATAGAGCAGCCCGATGGTAGAGAACAGCTCAACCGCCGAGTTTTTGGTGAGCAGGTTTAACCCATGCGGACCAACCGCTATGCCAGCCATAATAAAACCCACAATACCCGGAATTTTGAACTTGCCCATGATGATTGGAGCAAGTAATATGATCAACAATATCAGCGAAAAAACAAGTACCGGGTTACTAAACGGCAGCTCAAGCTGTTGTGTTAACCGGCCCAGGATATCGGCATTATGCATGCCGCAAATTTAACACATAATAGCTTATTTTCTTCGGTCGATAAATTTAACCGGCTTGCGTACCGCTTCAGGGAATTGTAGTTTCTGCATTTCGTCGGCTTTAAGATAAGTGATATGCGGGCTTACCCTTAAGCGGGCCTGCAAATTAGCGCGGATCTTACGGTCACATTCATCAGTGTAATTGACGGGTAGCAGATGCAGCAGCACTTCGTCCATACCTATCTCATTCGAGTACACTTCGGCTACAAAATCTTTGATCTCTTCCATGCCATTCAGCAAATCAAACAACGCCGGAGGGTAAAGTGTAGTACCTTTAAACTTGATCATCTGCTTTTTACGGCCAACGATAGATGACAGCCTGATACTGGTACGCCCGCAGGCACAGAGCTCATCAAAATAATGGCAGATATCTCCTGTTTTATAGCGCAGCAGCGGCATCCCTTCAACGCCAAGCGTGGTAATGGTCACCTCCCCCGATTCACCCGGAGCAACGGGGTTGTTGTGCTCATCCAATACCTCAACAATCAATAGCTCCGGTTGATGATGGCCGCCCCTGCCCTCGCCGCATTCTGTAAAGGCAGTTTGCATTTCCGTAGAGGCATAGGTTGAATACAGTTTGATATCCCAGGCTTCGGTGATCTTTTGACCTAAAATATTCAGGCTGAAATCAGTATTGCGGATATTCTCACCAATACAAACCGCCTTTTTAACTGACGATGCATTGATATCGATGTGATGCTCCTGTGCAAACTGGATCAGCTTTAAAATGAACGATGGTACGGCTACGATTGCTGTAGGTTTTAACCTCAAAATAGTTTCCCATTGTAACGATGGCACACCCGGTCCTAAACGGATAATGCCCGCCCCTATTTTGCGGATGCCCGAATAATAGGCCATTCCGGCCATAAACTGCCTGTCGAGCGTGAGCATGAGTTGGTACAGGTCAGCCGCCGAGCCATCGGCACAGGTAAAAGAATTGTACTCGTTATAAGCTAAACGCTCAAGATCATTTTCAGTAAGGGCAATAGTTACCGGGCTGCCTAAAGTGCCGGAGGTGGAACTGTACTCAATGATCTTGCCCCTATCCACACATAAAAAATCGTCGTTGCGTTTTTGCAGGTCTTCTTTGGTGGTGGTCGGGATCAAACGCAGGTCATCGAGCGTTTTGACCTGGTTGATATCAATATGATGCTGTGCAAACAGGTCTTTATAAAAAGGCGAATTTTGGCTGAGGTAAGTCAGCAACTCTTGCAGCTTTTGCTCCTGGTATTTTACAACCTCATGTTTGGGTTGGAGTGCTAATGGTTCAAGGTGTTGTGTTATCACTGTTCAATAATTACCACGGCCGATGCCATTGTTTTTAAATGGGTTAATGATACGGAAATTTTTAACGGCCCGTTACGGTTAATCACTCCCGCGCTTTCGCCAGTAGGTTCTAAAATGGGCTTGCCGTTTTCATCATTGCTGATCTCAATTTCGCTAAAAGCGGTATCTTTTAGCCAGCCCGTACCTAATGCTTTAAAAAAAGCCTCTTTAGCGGCGAAGCGGGCGGCATAATGCTGATACTTATTGGTCTTGCTCTCACAATAGGCTATCTCCTTTGCCGAAAAAACCAGCTCACGAAAACCTTGTTCTTTAGCAATACTGCTTTGCACACGCTCCACCTCTATCATATCAATACCTACACCTAAAACTGTCATGAGCTTAACTTTTTAGTACATTTTTCAACCTGCTTTTTGATATAGTTTTCCTCGTTTACGGTGGCAATTACTTTGGTTAAAGCCGTTTTGTAATACCCGAGGGCTTTTTTATACTCGTTATGTTTAAACGAATAATCACCGGCAATCACATACGCGTGGTAAAATTGCGGATTGCTGGCCACCACGCTATCGGGGTTAATCTCTTCACCGTCAAAAGCTTTTTGTTTCAGCGTACGATAGGTTATAAAATTACGATAAGCCCGCGTGTTCAAAAACGCATCGGGCTTAATGGTAAGCGCGGTATCCATAATTTCATGATCGGTTTGCATGCCTTTCATGGCGAAGATCTTTCTCAAATCATAAGCCACAAACTCCCCCAGTTGCCATGGCGAGGTTGATACCCAAACCAGCAGCTTTTGCGGTTCAAAAACTACAGAGTGATGGGCAATTAACTGGTTCAATGCTTTCTCATTGCCCATGCCGATATTTTCACCATGCAGGCCCTGGCGGTCGCGCAATATATCAACCGTTTTTTGCACCGTGTTTTTACCTTCGGCATTCAGCAGTTCCATTAAACGTTGGTAGCGATATCGTGAGGCGCTATTACTCAACTGCACCAAGTTTTCTTTAGAGTGTGCCAGCCCTTTGCTTTGAAAGTGGTTGGCGCAAACAATATAGTTTTGGCGAGGATCATACACATCCAGCGTATCGGGTGTTTTCTCGATCACTACGGCCTTGTTATCTTCGGCCGAAGCTACCAGGAAAGATTCGGACACAAACATTTTGCGTTTTTTGGCTATCGCGATGGCCTCTTTAATGTTTTGGGCGTATTGCAAGATCTCACGGGCTACTAAAGATACAGGCGTTGCCGAGCCTGATGGGATATTGGTCTTGTCGGCATTGATGGTAACGCTCAGTCCTTTTTCGTTCATGCCGGATACCGCGCCTACGAAGCCGCCCCAGGTTATGGTCATGAATTTATGCCCTTCAGATGGATTGAAGAATGCCACTATTTTATCATGCGCAAAATTATCGCCTACATAAAAATCAAAGTTCCGACCTACGATCATGGTACCATCGGCCGAGCGATCATTCCAGGTACCGAACGAAGTACAGCCCACCAGCGCCATGCTTTGCAGCGCGTGACCGATATCATGCGCGGCGTGGTAATTCAGGATGCGCTGATAATTGGAGCCGATATACTGGTATTTATCTGATGCTGATTTGGAGATGCCGTAAATCTCCTCTTTATATTCTTCGCTTACGTTCTTAGCCAAATCGCGGTTAAACCAGGCTATAAAATATTTCAGGAATGACAGGTAGGACTGTGAGGGGATGATCTTATTGATCTGATCGGTAAAATAAACCTCCTGGTTTACCACCAGCTCTTTGCTCAGTTTGCCATTAATTACCCCGCGCTCAAAAGGCTTACCCTCTACATACATCTCAAACAAACCACTCTTACTTTTCCGGAACCAGTTGTTATTGATTGTATAAAATCCCGGCGATGGCTGTTTGCGTTGTAATTGCAGGCTGCCCAGATCGGCGGGTTTGGGCGGGTAATCGATAGCTACGCAGTACAGGTAAATAAAGCCGATCAGCAGCAAGCCCACAAACGCAAGGCCTGTATACAACACCCTTTTCCCAAACCGCTTCCAGCTAAATTTCCTGTTACGCATTTCTTATTTTATCTATCAGATCATCATTGCCCAACAAAGCGCAACAGGTTACAATCCCGCTCATGGCGGCGCCTAAAATTCCATGTAAATTAAGGTTTTGCCCGGTGAAGTACAAATTAGGCAATTTTGTACGAGGCGAAATGAACGTTTTCATCGGGTGTTTATAATCCTTGGCAATGCCATAAAGCGAGCCATCATCATTACCAATATAATCGCGGTATGAGAGTGGCGTGGCGGTATAGTATGAATAGATCTTTTCCCGTAAACCGGGAAATTTCAGTTCCACATCATCCAGCAAAACTTCAGCTTTTCGCTTTTTGAATTGTTCATAGGTTTCCCCGCGGTAAGTTTCGTCAGATACCGTATTAAAGGTATCCTCCCAAGGCTTCACTTCCTCATAACGCATATAAGCCAGGATGGTCATGCCATCGGCGTATTCCTTATTTTTTGATGATGGCGTCATGAACACGGCATAGCCCAGCGGCCAGTTTTGCTCCGTGTAATCAGCCATGTGCCATACCTGTCCGTCCTTAAAACTATAAACATTATGGCTAAAATATTTGAACGTATCTTTCTTAAAAACAATATTGATAGTAAACGACGACACCGAATTTTCGAGGCTTTTTAACCGGTTACGGTACACGTTTTTAATCACGGACGAATCCGTCATTTCCAGTGTTTTTACCGGGTGGATATTGGAGATGAAATGATCGGCATACAGCTTTTCGCCGTGCTGCAGTTCAACATGCGTTATTTTACCCTCGTGCTCCACCAGCTTTTTTACGGCTTTATTCCGGATGATAACGCCGCCCCTGTCGCGGATATTGCGGGCAATGAGTTTAGCAATCTGCGAACCGCCGTCAACACATTTCCAGGAGCTTTCAATATAACTGTTAAGGATTAACGCATGAACGTAGAGCGGTGTTTTATCGGCCTGCCCGGCATATAAAGAATTGTTACCGGCCAGTACCTGCTGCAATTTTTTATTGTTGGTGATAGATGCCAGAAAAGCCTCCGTGTCCACCTCCAACACATCGGCCTTTTCATAAAAATCATCCGACGAACGCAAATTATACAACGGAAACTTATCGCAAACCTCTTTCAGTTTATCGCAATAGGCCCGTAACGCTGGTTCTTCATCCGGGAAATAAACCAACAGCTGTTTGATGAAATTATCATAGCCCTGAGCCTGGGGATATTCAACCGGATCGTTATCAATCATGATCTTATCAAAGGCATCGAGGCTTTGTTTTTCCAGTTTCAGGTTATCGATAATATCTATATACTTAAAGATCTGGTATAGATTTTGGCCCTTATCGAGCCCACCAAGATAATGAACACCTGAGTCAAAGATCACCCTATCGCGTACGTAGGTTTGCAGCGAGCCGCCAAGCTGCTTGTTTTTTTCAACAACACAAACCCGGTAACCTTCACGACCGAGCATATCGGCGCAAACCAAACCGCCCATACCGCTGCCAATGATCAGTACATCAAATTTATCGTTCATTTAAACCGGCTGCCCTTCTTTTTTAAGCACAAAAATAATATTTGAAGTGTATTTCGTGTTGTCAATCTCGGCGACTGAAAGATCATTCACTGCCGCTATATCCCGCAGCATTTTCCCCGAAAGGAACGAAAGACCATTTGCTCCTGTTTTATTAAAACCAAGCAACTTGGTCGAAAAAGTTTCGGTGAGCTCCGTTCCCTTATGCCTTTCCTCCATATCCTTATTGCCATCCCTGATGATGAGCTTGCCGCTGGGATTTAAATTGGCAATACATTTTTCAATCAATTGCTTTTGCTCCCCGGGCGGCAAATAGTGCAGCATATCGGCCATGATAATGGCATCATACCGCTGCATTTCAAATTGCAGGGCATCGGCATAAACAAAATTGATATTCTCCGTTTTTCCAAAGCAATTGGCTGCCACCTCTATCTTTTCCTCATCATAATCAACCCCGGTAAACTTGCGCCCCGGCGCTGCAAAATGCAGCATGTAGGGCATAAAGCCATAACCGCAACCCAAGTCAAGCATTTTTCCCTGGTTAGGCAGCAGCTCATGAAATACCTGGTAATTTTTTTCCAACCGTACTTTAATGCGCATATACCATTCCAGCACCGGGCCTTTATACAGGTAGTTATAAAACAGTTGTTCTTTATGATAGGCAGGCTGTTCAATTTCAGCACTTAGATTTTGGTATTCATCCTTAAAATAACGGCTGATGTTTTTGGTACGCTCCGCATAGCCTGTACCGAATGAAGCATCACCGGCAGCAATACGAGGCAGGTATTTTATGGTTATTGTGCCATTCTTCAGCAGGAAATCACCTTTGGTCATATTGTAGCCTGTTCCGTGCAGTATAATGGGCAATATGTCCATACCCAGTTGCTCGGCCAAAAAGAAAGCGCCTTTATGGAAACGTTTCATTTTGCCATCGGGCGAGCGGCTGCCTTCAGGAAAAATCACCATCGAGTATCCTTGTTTAACCTTTTCGGCCAGTTCATCAACGTTCTGCTCTACGCCTTCGGCCACCGGGAAATAACCAGCCATCCTCACCACCGCACCAAACACCGGCGAGTTCCAAACCCAGTGATTGGTAAACAAGATCAGTTTAGGATGCTGCATGATCAGCACCAAAATATCTAAAAACGATTGGTGATTACTGATCACCACGGCAGGTTTCTCAAAACTGTCTTTATCCACTACACGCTTACGCAGGTTAGGCATAATGTACATCATCGACCAGCAAAACTTCGACAGGATAGCATGATAAACATATTTGCTTCTTGGGCCTTTAAACGGGTTGAGCTTAATCAAAAACAAACCAATCAGGCTTGATAACAGGCAGCCGCTCACAAAGTAAGTGAAGGCAAAAACGGAGATCACAAAGCCGCTTAATGTCCATGGAAAGTGTTTTTTCTGCACCCTGTTTCTGATCAGCAAATTGAATAAAAATGGGATTAAAATCTGCGCCATCACCCCCACGCAAACTATCCCAATGATGGAGATCAACGCGATGGATCGCAAGGCTGGGTGTTTGGCAAAGATCAGCACGCCCAAACCCACAACTGTTGTAATGGCCGATAGAAAGATGGATGACTTGTATGACGATAAATTCTTTTTGCCCGTTTTATATTCCTGCAGCAACCCATCCATAATAAACAGGCTATAGTCATCTCCCAAACCAAATATCAGTGCCGATATAATAATGTTGACGATGTTAAACTGAATGCCCAGCAACCCCATCAAGCCCAAAATCCAGATCCAGGAAATAAACATCGGAATAAAAGAAACCAACGTAAGTTCGATACGCCCGTAAGTAAGCAGCAACACCGAAAACACCAGTAAAGATGACAT
Organism: Mucilaginibacter rubeus; assembly: GCF_014643835.1. GTDB lineage: Bacteria > Bacteroidota > Bacteroidia > Sphingobacteriales > Sphingobacteriaceae > Mucilaginibacter > Mucilaginibacter rubeus. Next base: position 241,034 of record NZ_BMKD01000007.1, read on the forward strand.
GACAGCGATACTGGTAAAATCATTATTAATGATACCAACAAAACGGTTTGTTAAGTATTGCTTATCAACAACAGTAACATTTGGCGAATTTTCGAACAGGTTGTACAATTTGGCTTTATCAGCTTGTGAGATCTTAACCAATGTAATTACACCGGCCCTGCCCGGTCGCTCGGTTATGTAATCATCCAACAAACTTTTGCGGATGCCGGCCATTTCATCCTGGCCAACTGGTTTAAAGTTTTTATTGATGAGTTCGTAAAAATGATCAAAAGCAGATAGTTTAAAACCTAAGGCAGCGCCTTCATTAACCAATACAGCCATTAACTGCTGTTTTTTTGCAGGTGTCCAGTAGTTATTCCAACGGGCAATGCGGGCTTTTTGCAGGGAATCGGAAATAATGAGCGATGATACGCCGGAGTATTTTTTGACGATGTTTTTTTCTTTCAGTAATTCTATCTGTGCCGAGAGCTTTTCGTTAGTCCGGAGAGCATCATCCAATGTTTTGCCTTCGGCGAGAAAATATACCGATTGCAGGGCGTATTTATTAATAGCGTTCAGTTTAGCTTCGGATGCTTTGAGTTTATCGGCCATGAAATTCATGCGGTTCATGTCCGTTTCAAAACTCACGTTCCGGGCTGTATGGCTGAATACTGCCGTAAGGATTATGATAGCGGAAATAATAAACTTATTATACTCGGGGTTATAGGCCGATAGCCTATCAATCCACGAAAGCTGGGCTGTATGTTGATCCTGTTCTTTTTTTGAGGCGATAAAATGCGGCAGGAACACCAGTGAGCAAAACGAAGCACCTATCAAGCTAAAAGCCGCAAACAGACCAAGATCTTTCAGCATTTCCGACTTTACAAACTCAAGGCACAAGAAACCGCCAATGGTTGTAAAACTGCCCACAGTAAGCGGCATAGCCAAATCGCGGATCACCTGTTCAATACTGCGGGTATGGCGGTAATGATTAAACACGTGCAGCGAATAATTAACCGCTATTCCTAACACCACCGAACCCGTGCCCAAGGCTATTACAGAAATACTGCCTTTTACAAAATAAACCACCGCAAGCGAAAACAATGCGCCAAACAAAACCGGCACTAAAATCACAACTGGTGCGCGCTTTTTTCTGAAGTAAAAACCCAGGAAAACAATCAGGAACACCACCGTAATCCCCTGGGTGAACATGGAGTCCTTGCGTAATTGCAGGGCATTGCCTACCGATACGGCTGTGGTACCGAAATAGCTGCAATCAACTGTTTGAAAGTTTTTAGTTTGTAAACTATCGATAACCTGGTCGATGCCTTTAAGCATTACGGCATTCTCACCAGTATTATTGGGCGAGTATTTGGGGGTGATGAACAGCAGCAGGTTTTTGTGATCTTTGGTCATCACATAGCTATCGTACAGTTCAAAATTTTCGTCGTATTGCAGCTGTTGCAATTTTTTAAGGCCTAGGTATGAGATCCCAACCGGATCGCTGCTGATCATGCTTTTCAGCGCTAATCCTGCGGGCGAGGTCAGCGTACGCAAATCGCGGGCAAGGGTTTCTTTTACCTGATTGGGGCGGATAAGTGTGTCAATATTTAAATAGTCACGCTCGGTAAGATAAATAGGCAGGTTTTTATTAATAGTGCCGAAAAGCGCCAGCACCAACCCCTCATCAACCTTTGCATTGATCTTACTTACATACCGTGAAAGTTTTTGCTGAACGGTTTCGGTAAAATTATCGGCAAAGGCTATAAGGCTATCGGGCTGCTGTTGTGTGGAATCTTTTAACGATACCATCACCACCAGCTTATCAACAAACTTGGAGTTTTGAAAAATATAGTTGAGTTTCTCTATCTTTTTATCCTTCGGCAGTATTTTGGAAATATCCTCCTCAAACCTTATCCTCGAAGCGAAAAAACCGATAAGCACAAAGCTTAACGCAAACACAGTATAAAACAGTGGTTTGCGGATATTGAAATAATTATAGATGCCTACCAGGATTTTTTCCATGAATTACAGGGCGGGGACTGGCCTCCGCTTAAACAGCTTTAGTAACGCAAAAGTGAGCAATCCAGCTATAATACCTGCAAAAATTGCCAGCGAAATGCTGCCGTAAAGATATTGTTCCAAATGTTCGCCAATGGATTTAAGCGAAATTTTATCCAAAGGGATATCCACATCCTTGCCGCCCATCCATAGGCTCCCGGTTTTATAACTCAGAAAAATAATAACCGGGATCATGGGCGCAACGCTGATGTGGGCAGCCGTAACCACGATGGCCTTGTTGAGCCTGAACAGGAAGGCCAGCGAAATAGCCACCAACAACTGGAAACCCCAGATAGGCACAATCCCCATAAAAACGCCAAAAGCTACAGATTTAGCTTTTAACTGATGCGAGTGTTCAGGGTTAAAAAACAGGTTTTTGAGCATTAGCTTAGCTTTTTTTTTATCAAAAAGCGTCCTGAAAAAATCGCGGGGTTTGATGTATGCGAAAGTTATGATAACCAGTACAGTGTTGAGTACACTAATGCGCGAAAAATCCTGAAAAGGGCGAAAATGCGATACCCGTATTTCTTTCGGGGCATAATAAACCTTTACCGGAACCCAATCTATCTTGATACCTTTCCAGGCGGCACGAACTATTACCTCTATTTCAAATTCGTATTTCCGGGTGATGAATTTGCTGTTTTTTAGCAGGTGAATCGGGTACAAACGATAACCCGATTGCGTATCCGGACATTTAATGCCTGTCTCTACCCAAAACCAAAAGTTAGAAAACTTATGCCCGAAACTGCTTTTACCCGGCACCGACGATTGCTCCATATTACGCGAACCAATGATGAGCGAATCAGGTTCCTGTTCCAGCTTTTCGATAAAAGCAGGCAAATCAGCGGCAAAATGCTGCCCATCCGAATCAATGGTGATAGCGTGTTGGTAACCCTGCTCGGCAGCAAATTCAAAAGCTTTGCGCAGGGCCCAGCCTTTTCCCACATTTTGGGTATAACTAACTAATTGTATTTGCGGGAACGACTGGATAATGGCAGGAGTACTATCAGTAGAGCCATCATTTACCACAATAACCTGATCGGTATAAGCTAACACATCGGTAATAACAGCGGGCAGCGTACCCTGGTTATTATAGGTGGGTATAATAACGCATACCTGTAATTGTTTAAACTTTGCCTGTATAAGTTCTAAATTATCCGTCATATATCATTCAATCGCACGCACCGGCTTCAGTCCAGGTTTTTATCAATGGGTTTTGTGGGTTTACGTTTAATACTTTACAAAAGTATTGTTTCAGGTTAAATTAAACGTTAAATTTTTGTTGGGAGTATACTAAAAATCATATCGTTACCTTAACTCCCGCTTAAGGCAACTTTGCAGAGTATTCAACAGCGAAAATACAGTCTATTAATTAGAACAAAAAAAGCATTGTAAGTCCTAACCATGTTCCTATATAAATTAACATGATAAGATAGTCAGCGCCGCTTACTCTCTTATTTTCAATCAAATCGGGACCACCACCTTTTGCAGGTACAACAAATTCCCGTCTCTGAGCTTTCATACTCAAATACCTCAGAAATTGAAAGAGCAACAGCAAAGGAATCGTATTGATAAGTAATCTGGAAGGATATCCTCGTACCATTTGCAATTCGGCATCCCCTTTAAGATATAGATACAGTATAAAATGTATTACGCCAAACAATAGCCAGATTAGATACACTTGGAAATTTCTTAGTGATACATACAGAAAAATATATGAAAATAGCTGTGTTAACATGGCGTAGAAAATTATTGCTACTTGCCTGCCTTCTGTGCTTAAAATGAATCGGGACAACGCAATACCCAAAGTTATTGCCGCGTAAATTATTATTAAAACTATTTCCCAAGGCTTTAGTGGTTCATAATGAATGAATGTTTTTTGCACTTTGGCTTTTCTCATTTTGTAATAAGGTAAGAGATCAAAGTTATTAATTTTCTCCTCTTATTCACACCACGTATATCATTGCCAGGAGGAACGACGAAACGATCGCATGCGATACACGGCGGCCCTGCTTCCGTGCGATTGCTGCGCTATCAATGATATGATTTTGGTATATCGTTCCACACAATACCTCCCTTCCCTAAACCGTTTAATAACCGTTCCTAAATCCGAACATTTACCTTATTTTCGCCCTGATTTTGTGAAAAAGAGTAATCAAACCTTATTAAATAAAACTGCTGTGCCCATACTACAGGTTGGAGGAAAAACCCTTACGCTGGATGATTTTTACCAGGTAATTTTTAATAGTGCTACGATTGCTCCTGACGAACAGGCACTGCAAAAGGTAGAAGCCAGCTTTAATTTTCTTGGCAATTTTTCATCCAACAAGCTTATTTACGGCATTAACACCGGCTTTGGCCCAATGGCGCAATACAAGGTGAGCGATGAAAACCGTTTGCAATTACAGTATAATCTCATCCGCAGCCATGCTTCGGGCGGTGGCAGTTTGATGCAGCCCCAGTTGGTAAAAGCCCTGATGCTTGCCCGGCTTAACAGTTTTATGCAAGCCCATTCCGGTGTACACCCCGAACTGGTGAACCTGCTTGCCGAACTCATTAATAAAAACGTTACTCCCTGTATATTTGAACATGGCGGCGTAGGTGCCAGCGGCGACCTGGTACAATTAGCACACCTGGCATTAGTACTTATTGGCGAAGGCGAGGTGATTTACAACGAAAAAGTACAACCAACAGCTTCTGTTTTTGAACAGCTAAATATCAAACCTCTCCAAATCCATATCCGTGAGGGACTGGCTATTATCAACGGCACTTCGGCTATGACGGGGATTGGTCTGCTGAACATCATCCGCGCAAAAAAATTGTTGGGCTGGTCGGTAATGCTTTCAGCAATGATCAACGAGGTTGTGGGCGCTTTTGATGACCATTACTCGCACGAGCTAAACAGGGTTAAACATCACAAAGGGCAAAATGCTATTGCCACGCAATTGAGGGAAATCCTGAAGGATAGCCAAATGACCCGTAGCCGCTCTGAGCACTTATATAATCCCGAAAATATCGATCAGGAGGTTTTTGAGGATAAAGTTCAGGAATACTACTCGCTTCGTTGTGTAACGCAAATTCTCGGTCCGGTGTATGATACCATTGCCCAGGCAGAGCATGTGGTTGTTGATGAGCTTAACTCGGTAAACGACAACCCGGTTATCGATCATGAAAGTCACAATATTTTCCACGGCGGTAATTTTCATGGTGATTATGTATCGCTGGAAATGGACAAACTCAAGATAGCTGTTACCCGTTTATCGATGCTATCAGAAAGGCAGTTGAATTATTTACTGAATGATAAGCTGAACCAGAAGTTTCCGCCGTTTTTGAATTTAGGTGTATTAGGCTTCAACTTCGGAATGCAGGGAATGCAGTTCACGGCTACCTCAACCGTTGCCGAAAACCAAACCCTTTCGTACCCCATGTACGTACACAGTATCCCAAACAATAATGATAACCAGGATATTGTAAGCATGGGTTGTAATGCGGCATTGTTAACAAAAAAAGTGATCGATAACAGTTTCGAGGTACTGGCTATCCAGGCTATGACGCTGCTGCAGGCTGTCGATTACCTTGATTGCGCAAACAAGCTATCTACCCAAACCAACAAAGTTTATACCGGCTTGAGGGCTATATTCCCTACATTTATTGAGGACAAACCCAAATACCAGGATCTGCAGCAAGTAAAAGCTTATTTTGAAACGGCCGAAATATTTCCTGAATTTATTAAACCTTTTAACACCAAAAATATCATATGAAATGTGCATTAGTAACCGGCGGCTCAAGAGGAATTGGCAGGGCCATTTGCTACAAAATGGCCGCTATGGGTTATTATGTACTGGTTAACTATAAAGGCAACATCGACGAAGCCAACAATACCCTCGCCCAGATCAGGAAGAATGGCGGCGATGGCGAGCTGTTGCAATTTAATGTTGCCGATAAGAACGATATCCAACAAAAATTAGGCAGCTGGATAGAAACCAATACCGAAAAGTACATTGAAGTTTTAATAAACAACGCCGGCGTTAAAGACGATGGCCTGATGATGTGGATGACGGACCAGCAATGGGATGGGGTAATAAATACGAGCCTAAGTGGCTTCTTTTACGTTACGCGTTTAGTCCTTAACGGAATGCTGGTTAAAAAATACGGCCGGATTGTGAACGTGGTTTCGCTTTCAGGGTTAAAAGGCTTGCCGGGACAGGTGAATTATTCGGCAGCCAAAGCAGGTGTTATCGGTGCAACTAAGGCATTGGCGCAGGAGGTTGGTCGCAGGGGGATTACGGTAAATGCTGTAGCACCGGGGTTCATTGCTACCGATATGACTGCCGGGCTTGATGAAAAGGAACTGAAAGCGATGGTGCCATTAAAAAGATTTGGCACACCGGAGGAGGTTGCTCATGCGGTAGGCTTTCTGGCTTCGCCGGAAGCGGCTTATATTACGGCGGAGGTGCTTTCGATAAATGGAGGGTTGTATTCGTAAAGAAAACGAAAACAAAGCTACCGCCGCCGCTCGGCTCCAGCCGAGTGGCAACTATCGAGCGGCCTCTGGCCGCCGAAACTAAAATATAAGCTCGCGCTTGTTTGCAACGAGCGCTTAAACTGGGATAGCGTTTGTAACGCGCTAAAGGCGATGCAATCGCCAAACCATATGAAGCACACGTTGCAAACGTGCGCAAGAAAAGAAAGGCGGTGGCAAATTTTATTTGCGGGTAACAAACACAAGAGTAATTAACTCTTAATATAAATTTAATCATAAGCTATTAAGATACAGGTATTTTAATAGCCGAAATTTGAAACATTAAACGAGCGCTATACATACAAAAACCAGATTAAGTTCTATTTTTTTGTATTTTTATCACATTTTGTTGACTATGTACTATCAGTTTTTGCTCAAATATGAATAGGGTTGTGATAACAGGGATGGGTATCTATTCGTGTATTGGGAAAAATCTTGATGAAGTTAAGGAATCCCTTTATACCGGCAGGTCGGGCATTGTATATGATGCTATCCGTAAAGATTTTGGCTACCGCTCAGGGCTTACCGGCGCGGTTGAAAAGCCCAACCTTAAAGGTACGCTTGATCGCCGGGCGCGTATCATGTTGCCCGAGCAAGGCGAATATGCATATATAGCCACCACCGAAGCATTACAGCAGGCAGGTATCGATGCCGATTACATCGCCCAAACCGATGTAGGCATTTTATACGGTAACGACAGTACTGCCAAAGCTGTTATCGAAACCACAGATATCATCCGCGAGAAAAAAGACACCATGCTCATTGGTTCTGGTGCGGTTTTTCAAACCATGAACTCTACTGTTACCATGAACCTGGCTACCATATTCAAGCTGCGCGGTGTCAATTTTACCATCAGCGCGGCTTGCGCCAGTGGTTCGCATTCTATAGGTATGGGTTACCATCTTATCAAAAGCGGTATGCAGGACTGCATTATTTGCGGCGGCGCACAGGAACTCAGTCATTATTCAATGGGCAGTTTTGATGCGCTTTCGGCATTTTCTGTACACGAGGCCGACCCTGCTAAAGCCTCCCGCCCGTTCGATCGTGACCGCGACGGATTGGTTCCAAGCGGCGGAGCAGCTACTGTGATTTTGGAAAGCCTGGAATCGGCCCTAAAACGAGGCGCTACTATTTTTGGCGAGATTGTTGGTTATGGTTTTTCATCAAATGGGGGGCATATTTCAAACCCAACGGTTGAAGGGCCGGTACGCTCGTTGAATATGGCATTAAAAGATGCCGGTATACAGGCTTCTGAAATTGACTATATCAATGCTCATGCCACCTCTACCCCTGCCGGTGATGCCAGCGAGGCTAAAGCCATTGATGAGGTTTTTGGCGATTATAAGCCCCTGGTAAGTTCAACCAAATCCATGACCGGTCATGAGTGCTGGATGGCGGGTGCAAGTGAGATCGTTTATTCGATGCTGATGATGCAAAACTCGTTCGTGGCGCCTAACATTAACTTTGAAAACCCCGACGAGGATTCGGCGAAACTTAACATCGCTACCGAAACCGTCGATAAAAATATAGATACATTCCTGTCAAACTCGTTTGGGTTTGGCGGCACCAATTCGTCCCTGATTATTAAAAAATATATTTAAACTAAGCCATTATGCAAATTGAAGAGATCATAGAAAAAATCAACAGCTTCCTTGCCGAAGAATTTGAGGTTGATGCAGATAAAATGGTGCCCACAGCAAATCTGAAAGAAACCCTCGACCTTGACAGTCTTGATTATATCGACCTTGTTGTAGTAATTGAAAGCAACTTTGGGTTCAAAGTAAAACCCGAAGATTTTACGGGCATTGTTACCTTCCAGGATTTTTACGATTACGTACTATCGCGCGTACAACCTGAGGAGCTTGCATAATGCCCGCCTGGCAGGGAAAATCAAAAGGCAATACCCTTGGCTATCGCATTTTTGTAAGCGTTTTAAAAACAGCCGGTGTAATGCCGGCCTATTTTATGCTGAGGTTTGTGGCGCTTTATTACTTCCTGTTTTCGTGGCAAACATCAAAAGGAACATATTACTATTTCCACAAGCGGCTCGGTTTCGGCAAAGTAAAATCAATATTCAAGCTTTACCGCAACTATTACCTGTTTGGGCAAAGCATTATTGACAAAGTGGTGATCATGTCGGGTATTCCCAACAAATTCACTTTCAACTTTGACGGGATCGACAACCTACGGCAGATTGCCGCCATGAACAAGGGCGGATTACTGCTTAGCTCGCACATTGGCAGCTGGGAAATAGCAGGCGAACTGCTTGATCATATAAACACCCGCATTAACATTGTAATGTTTGATGGCGAAGACAGGCAGATCAAGCAATACATGGATTCGGTAACCGGCGAGCGGAAAATAAACATCATTGTCATCAAAAACGACCTGTCGCACATATTTAAAATAAACGCGGCATTTCAGAACAATGAGCTGGTTTGCATGCATGCCGACAGGTATATCGAGGGCAATAAAACCATAACAAGGGAGTTTTTAGGTGAGGATGCGAAATTCCCGGCAGGGCCGTTTGTAATGGCCGAAAAATTTAAAGCGCCGGTAACGTTTGTTTACGCACTAAAAGAAAGCGCGTTGCATTACCACTTTTTCGCCAGTCCGGTAAAGGATTATTCGGATTGGGGCAGAGGCAAAGGCATGGAACAACTGGCAAATGATTTTATAACCAGCTTTGAAAACAAGGTAAAAACGTACCCTGAGCAGTGGTACAACTATTATAATTTTTGGCAATGATCTTACCAACACAGGATATTTTACCGTTGATACCACAGCGGTCGCCATTTGTAATGATTGACAAGCTGTTGTCATCAACTGATGACAACACGGTAACCTCGCTTCAGGTAAAGGCTGATAACGTTTTGGTAAGCGATGGCGAATTAAGCGAAGCCGGACTGACCGAAAACATAGCCCAAACCGCCGCCGCTGGTGCCGGATATGCCGCTCAGCAATTAGGCAAACCTGTACAGCCGGGCTTTATCGGTGCGGTAAAAAACCTGGAAGTATTTGCTTTACCAAAAGTTGGCGATACCATAGAAACCGAAGTAAAAATTGAAAACCAGGTTTTCGATGTTACCATCATCAAAGGAAAAATTACTTGCAAAGGCATAACGATAGCCCAATGCGAAATGAAAATATTTATTCAACCACAATAATATCAACCATGAAAAAAAACGCAATTAAACTGAGTTTACTGATACTTTTATTAACCGCGTTCTTAAAACCGGCATCTGCCCAAACCAAAGCAGAGGTATTCGATAAAAAAACCCCGATAACCTGGTTAGGTATGGATTTTTCACAAATGAAATTCATTGGTTCGGAAGAAGCTTACAGACGGGAGGTGATCAATGCCGAATTTGTTGGCAAATACATCCCCCTATGGGAAAATTTCTTTCTAAAAGAACCTAAAAAATATAACCCAGCCAGGGCGGTTCACCGCGATACCGTTCATTTTGCAATGAATGTTACCGAAAAAGTTAACAACGCGCTTACCAAAAACTTCTTTGATACTGATCCCGGTCATTTCAAAACGCTGACCGAAAAAGATATTGATGCATTGATTAAAAACTATGATTTTTTAGGTAATAAAGGCATCGGTATGTTGCTGATTGTTGAAGGCATGGATAAAGGGCGGGCGCAAGGGGGCGCCTGGGTAACTTTTGTTGATATGGATAAGAAAACGGTTTTATATACCGTTTTCCGCACCGGCAACAGCCGTGGATTTGGTTTCAGAAATTACTGGGCACACCCATGGCCGGTAATCCTGGACGATTTTGGCGCTGATTTCGATCTTTTCAAAAAATACTAAGCCCTTAAGGTTTTGCAGCAATCGCTAATAAATACTATTGAGATTGAAGTCAAATTCAGTGACGTGGATATGCTGGGCGTGGTTTGGCATGGCAACTATATTCGATATTTTGAAGATGGCCGCGAGGCGTTTGGCAAGCAATATGGCCTGGGTTATATGGATGTATATAACGCGGGCTACGTTGTGCCTATAGTTAACGTAAATTGTGATTATAAGCGCTTTTTGCGGTACGAGGATAAGGTGATCGTCGAAACCACCTACACCCCTACCGAGTCGGCAAAGATCAATTTTACTTACAGGTTACTCAACGCCCAAACCGGCGAACTTATCGTTAAAGGATCGACAACACAGGTTTTTGTTCGCCGTGATAATTTTGAACTGCAACTTACCAACCCGGATTTTTTTCTGGATTGGAAACAACAACAAGGTTTGATATAACAGAACGCCGTGATGAAGAAGGTTTACCTTGTTGCCGATAATGTTTACTCGCCGTTAGGGGCTACCACCACTCAAAACTTTGAGCACCTGGTTAACGGCGTTTCAGGCGTGAGGCAACACGACGACAAAGCCCTGTCTGACGATCTTTTTTTCGCATCGCTATTTGAAAAAGTATATTTTCAAACCGATGAATACTGCACCAAATTCGAGCACCTTCTCATCGCTTCGTTAACCGAAACCTTACATGGAGTCGATAAAAATATATCCGATAAAAAAACTGTTCTGATTATTTCCAGTACCAAAGGCAACATCAGTCTGCTGGAAACGGAACAAGCGGGCCCTGAACTGGATGAGCGCATTGCCCTGCATTCATCAGCAAAAAAAATAGCCCGACATTTTGGTTTTGTAAACGAGCCAATAATAGTTTCACATGCCTGTATTTCCGGACTTGTTGCTATGATCACCGGGATGCGATTGATCCAATCAGGGCAGTACGACCATGCGGTTATAGCCGGGGCAGATGTGATTTCAAAATTTGTGCTTTCGGGCTTCCAATCTTTTCAGGCCGTTAGTCAGGGATTATGCAAGCCATTTGATGCAGATCGTGACGGTATCAATTTGGGCGAGGGCGCGGCTACGGTTATTCTATCGGCAGACAAACCAACCGGAGAAGCTATTGAATTAGTTTCGGGTGCAATAAGCAATGATGCCAACCATATTTCAGGCCCTTCACGCACCGGCGAAGAATTATATTACGCCATCAATAAAGCGATGGATGCTGCCGGTTTAAAGCCTGAGGATATTGATTTTATATCTGCCCATGGTACAGCGACCGTTTATAACGACGAAATGGAAGCAAAAGCTGTAACGCTGGCCGGTTTGCAGCATGTTCCACTCAATAGCCTGAAAGGTTTTTACGGGCATACTTTGGGCGCTTCGGGATTGATAGAGGCCATCGTTTCTGCTCAATCATTAAAGCAAAATACCATCATTCCTACCAAAGGCTTTAGCAAACAGGGCGGTGCTAACCCGGTAAACGTTTGCAGCCAATTGATATCAACGCCACTTAACCGTTGCCTCAAAATAGCCTCTGGCTTTGGGGGATGTAATGCAGCCATAATTTTAACCAAATCACAACAGGATATTTGATAATATGAACACAGAACAGGTAGATGTATTGGTAATAGGCGCCGGTCCGGCGGGCACGGTGGCCGCTTCTATCGTACACCAGGCAGGCTTTAAGGTAAAAATTGTAGAGAAACAGCTTTTCCCGCGGTTTGTGATTGGCGAAAGCTTGCTGCCACGATGCATGGAAGCGCTAACCGAAGCCGGCTTTGTAGATGCCATAAGCGAAAAAGGCTTTCAGCAAAAAAATGGGGCTAAATTTGTGAAAGATGGCAAGATCTGCGATTATCAATTTGCCGACCAATTCACTCCCGGCTGGAACCGGACCTGGCAGGTACCCCGTGCCGATTTTGATAAAACCTTAGCCGATACTGTTGAGAAAATGGGCGTTCCTGTTCATTACGAAACTACCGTTACTAATATTGTTTTCAACGGCCAAAACTCGGTAACTACTTTGGAGGATAAAGATGGAAATCAAACAGAGATTTCGGCTCGTTTTATCATCGATGGCAGCGGTTATGGCAGGGTGATCCCCAAACTATTTAACCTCGACAGGCCATCGACCCAAGTTCCGCGTAAGGCGCTTTTTGTGCATACGGTGGATAAAAAACGCTCTATGGCCGATGAGCCAAACCGCATTACCATCGTAGTGCATCAGCCTGGCGTTTGGATCTGGATCATTCCTTTCGCCAACGGTATTACCTCCTTAGGTTTTGTGGGCAATCCTGAGTTTTTTAAGCAACATGAAGGCTCCGACGAAGAGATTTTGCGTGGATTGATAGCGTCGCAACCATATTTCAGCGAGCGTTTTGAGGATGTGGAATTTACTTTCGCACCGAGAGTTTTGGAATCATGGTCGGCCACTACAGATAAGTTTTATGGTAATGGCTTTGTACTTACCGGTAACGTAACAGAGTTCCTTGATCCGATATTTTCATCGGGCGTAACGCTGGCTACGGTATCGAGCCAAACAGCAGCCAAACTGGTGATCCGCAAGCTTAACGGCGAAACTGTGGATTGGGATAAAGAATACATGCAGCACATGATGCAGGGTGTAAATACCTTCCGCTCCTACGTTACCGCATGGTATGAGGGCGTGCTCGACACGATATTTTTTGCCAATAACCAGGACCCGCTTGTTAAAAGTCAGATCTGCTCGGTATTGGCCGGTTATGTTTGGGACCTCGATAATCCGTATGTTAAAAATCACGAAACAGCTTTGCATAAACTGGCACGTACTATTACCCTAAGAGATTTAGTAGCAGCCGATAAAAGCTAAAGGCAGGATCATTTAACCATGTACGAATTGAAAAACAATAAATGAAAATTTTTCACACTAATTTTTACGTATTAATCGAATTACACGAATTGAATCAATTTAAGATTCGTGTAATTCGATTAATTGTGGAGCGCTTGCAAAGCATTTGTGTAGAAATTTTTCAGTATGAGATTAGTAAAACTATAAATTGAAGAACCAATATTACATATCAGCTCACTGCAGTATCAGCGATAACATTGTTCGTTATAATAACGAAGTCGTATTTGCGGGTACAGAGAATGATATTCCCGGTTTTTTTCTGTCGGTTTACCAGCATCTTGGGGTAAAATACCCTAAGTTTTATAAGATGGATAACCTGGCAAAACTGGGTTGGCTTACTGCTGAAGTTTTGCTGAAAGATTTCGACAAGGCGAAATATCAGCCGACTGACATCGGCGTGGTGTTAACCAACGCAAACTCCAGTCTTGATGCTGATAAGCGGTATTATGATTCGATGCAGGAGATAGCAAGCCCTGCATTATTTGTTTATACGCTACCCAACATTGTTATCGGCGAGATCTGCATCCGTCATCATTTTAAAGGCGAAAACGCTTTTTATATTTTTGACCGGTTTAATGCAGATTTCATAGCAAGTTACGTTTACAACTTGCTCGATATCAGGCAATTGAATGTTTGTATTTGCGGATGGGTGGAGCTGCTTGGCGATGAATATAAAGCAGTTTTGTTTTTGATAGAAAAGGACGGTGTAATGCCCTTCAAAACAGAAAATATTAATAAAATTTACAACCCCACCCAAACCCTCTCCGAAAAGGAGGGCTTTTAAAAATGTGTTTTTTTAAGTCTCCCCTACCGGGGGAGATTTAGAGGGGGTAATTATAAAACTTACAATATGGATAAATTAATGGCCGATCTGAAAGAGCAGATCATTGAGCAGTTGAACTTACAGGATGTAAAGCCGGAAGATATCGGTGATGACCAGCCGCTTTTTGGTGATGGCCTTGGTCTGGATTCGATAGATGCCCTGGAACTTATTGTACTGCTGCAGCAAAAGTATAAAGTAAAACTTTCTAACGCTGAAGACGGCCCTAAAATCTTCCGCTCAGTGCGTACCATCGCCGAATTTATTGAAAGCACCAGGATCCCGAACGCCTAAACAATGGAGCAACCTGTTTTTATAGCCGGCCTTGGGGTAATTTCGGCCATAGGTAATACTGTGGCTCAAAACCTGCTGTCGCTTGAGCAGGAAAAAACGGGCATTGCCCCTATCCAATACCTTGATACTGACCACCGGGATGAGTTTCCGGTTGGTGAGGTTAAACTGAGCAATGCTGAACTTGCGGAATTATCGGGATTTAAACATGGTATCAGTCGCACGGCTATGCTAAGCTTAATTGCCGCTAAAGAAGCTTTAGCCGACACCGAACTTGCTAACCTTGCAGGACTAAGAACAGGTTTTGTCTCAGCCAATACCGTCGGCGGCATGGATAAAACAGAAGATTTTTTCAGGGACTTTTTAGACGATAACACCAAAGGCAGATTACGCAATGTCATTAATCACGAGTGCGGGGCCATTACCAATTTAGTTGCCGATCAGCTGGGTATAAGGCATTATGTAAGCACTATTAGCACGGCTTGTTCTTCATCGGCTAATGCCATTATATACGGCGCAAGGCTTATTAAAAACAACATACTGGATGTGGTTATTGCCGGCGGTACCGATGCACTTACCCGCTTTACCCTCAACGGTTTTAACACCCTCATGATATTGGATAAACAGCCCTGCCAGCCTTTTGATGCCAACCGCCGTGGCCTTAATCTTGGTGAGGGTGCAGGGTATGTGGTGCTGGTATCTGCGCGAATAGCATCATCGCTTAAAAAAGAGATATATTGCACCTTCGGCAGCTATCATAACGCCAATGATGCCTATCATCAAACGGCTTCATCGCCCGAAGGAACCGGATCATTGTTGGCCATGGAAGGCGCGCTTAAAAAAAGTGGCTTACAGCCTGCCGATATCAGTTATATTAACCTGCATGGTACAGGCACACAAAATAATGATAGTTCAGAAGGCACAGCCATCAGCAAGCTATTTGCAGGACATTCTCCAAAAATGAGCTCTACTAAAGCATTCACGGGGCACACGCTCGGAGCAAGCGGCGGCATTGAAGCCGTGTTTTCAGCATTGGCGGTGCGGCGCGGTTTGATATACCCTAATCTGAGGTTTGAAACGCAAATGGACGGCTTTCCTTTTACACCGGAGACCCATTTTTCAACGCAGCCGGACGTCAAACACGTATTATCTAACTCTTTTGGGTTTGGCGGAAATTGTTCATCATTAATATTTTCAAAACTATAGGCGATGTACATCAGGGCAGCAAGCAATATATCGCCACAAAATACCTTCGGTAATCAGCGGTTCCTTTCAGAACTGGCAGGATATACCGGCGACGGGCTCACCTGTATTGAACCGGATTATAAAGCCCTGATCGATCCAAAAATCATCCGCCGCATGAGCCGAATCATTAAAATGGGTGTTGCTGCCGGGATGGATTGCCTGCAACAAGCCGGAGTCAACGCGCCGGATGCTATCATCACCGGAACGGCTTACGGCTGCCTGGAAGATACCAATACCTTCCTTACTAAAATGGTGCAGCAAAACGAGGAAGCGCTATCCCCTACCGCGTTTATCCAATCCACCCATAATACCATCAGCGCGCAGATAGCCTTACTGCTGCAATGTCATCAATACAACAACACCTTTGTAAATGGCGGCGCTTCGTTTGAAAACGCCCTGCTTGATGCTATGATGCTTTTGTATGAGGGCGAAGCGGCCAATGTACTGGTTGGCGGTATCGATGAAATCACCACTAATAGTCATGCTATTTTAAAGCGCATGGGCTTATATCGCCGGGAACAGGTATCAAACTTTGATCTGCTTAATACTCCCGGCAAGGGGACAATGGCTGGCGAAGGATCCGCGTTTTTCATGTTGAGCAGGGAAGCCTCGGATAATGACTGGGCTAAAATTGATGGCGTATCCAGCTTTTATAAACCGCGCAACACCGCCGAAATAAAACAACAGATCAGCATTTTTTTGCAAAGCCAAAACGCCAATATCCATGAGATTGACCTGGTAATAACCGGTAATAACGGTGATTTAAAAAATGATGCCGTTTATGAGCAATTGCTAAAATATGATTTTGCTAATGCGCCTGTTATCAATTACAAAGCCCTCTGCGGCGAATATCCAACCTCATCGGCATTTGCAACGTGGCTGGCGGCGCATGAAATCAAAGCTGGGGGCTGTTCATTTGTACCTGAAAGCGACCAAACTTCGTTAAAAAAGGTATTGATCTATAATCATTACCAAAATATCCACCACTCGTTAATCCTGCTTTCGGCATGTTAAATTTCAGGAATACCAATATCCTTTTTGCCGGGCTGCTGGGGTTGATAATCTGGCAGGATATTACAGAAGGGGTATCCTGGTGGAGTTATCCAGTGTTGATTTTTATTTACTCGCTGATATTATTTTACGGGTGCTATTACATCGGCTCTAACTTTTTTATGCGGGTGATGTGCTCACTCAAAACCAACAAAAAGATCATTGCCATTACTTTTGATGATGGACCTGACACTACAGCCACTCCACAGATTTTGGAGATTTTAAGGCAACATAACACCCCGGCAGCATTCTTTTGTATTGGTAATAGAATATCCGGAAATGAAACCATCCTGAAACAAATTCACGAAGAGAGCCATATCATCGGGAACCATAGTTTTTCGCACCATTTCTGGTTCGATCTGTTTTCTTCCGCCAAAATGCTGGATGATATGCTTCAGACCAATCAATCAGTAAGGCAGACGATTAACTTAAGTCCACTGTTGTTCCGCCCCCCTTACGGGGTGATCAACCCCAACCTCAAAAAAGCCATTTTAAAAAGTAGGATGGTGCCCATAGGCTGGAGCGTGCGGTCCATGGATACCATTATTAACGATCCTAAAAAACTATTAAATAAGATAACCCGCTGTTTAAACCCCGGCGCTATTTTCCTGTTTCATGATACGGGAGCTGCAACAATTTCGGTATTGCCCCTGTTTATTGAACATGCCAAAGCACAGGGATACGAAATAGTACGACTGGATAAAATGCTAAATTTGCAGGCTTATGCGTAGATTGATTGAAAATAAAATATTAAAAGCTGAAGCAGGGGCTGTGCGATTCCCTCCCTCGGGAGGGTTTAGGGAGGGGTTTCATCAGCGTTTAACCCCTACCTCCTCCTTCCCCAAGGAAGGAATCGCGCGGGCCGCCACACTTTTATCATGTACTAAGTCTCTGTTGATTCTTTTGATAATCACCTGCGCGGCCATCTCTGCCCAAGCCCAGCACGCAGGTTATACCCAACTATCTGATCTTACCAAATTCAAACAGCAGTTTGCCGAAGTTGCTGCAAAAACAAACAGCATTAAAAGCGATTTTACCCAGGATAAAAATCTGAGCATGCTTTCAGAAAAGATCACCTCTAAAGGCAAATTCTGGTACCGCAAGCCCAATATGCTGCGGATGGAGTATACCCAGCCATTCAGCTATCTCATGATCCTGAACAAGGACAATGTGTACATTAAAGATGGACAAAAAGAAAACAAGGTATCCACCCGCTCCAACAAAGTATTTAAGCAGATCAACAAAATCGTTGTCGATTGTATACAGGGAACGGCACTCAATAGCGGCGATTTTAAATCGGCGGTATACGAAAACAAGGGCACCTATTTAGTTTCTCTATCCCCTGTCAATAAACAACTGAGTGACTTTTTCAAAACCATCGAGATCACTGTTGATAAAAAAGATTATTCGGTAAACACCATCGAAATGCTGGAAGGTACGGGCGATAGCACTACCCTGCATTTCACCAATAAAGAGATCAATGCCAATATCCCGGATGCGTTTTTTGCTATTAAGTAGCTGCCTGCTAATGCTGGCTGGCTGCTCATCGGTTTACAAAAACCTGAAGCCGACCGAAGGCAATGTACGCGAGATCAAAAAATTCGCGCCCGATTTTACCAATGTGCTTTATAAAACCGGGGTAGATGTAATTGGCGGGCATCATTTAAGCGGCCTGTTGCTGATTAAAACCCTACCCGATAAAAGCGTACGTATGGTATTCAGCAATGAGATGGGTTTTAAATTCTTTGATTTTGAATTTAAACCCGACGGCGGCTTCAAGGTGTATTATATCATAAAGCAAATGGATAAACGCCCGGTGATCATCACCCTGCAAAAAGACTTTGAACTGGTGATGATGCGTAAGCAAAACCCCGAAACAGGTTATATGCGCAAAGATGATAACTATCTGTATTATGTTTTCCCGCAGGAAAAAGGCGCCAACTATTACATCACCAATAAAACCGGAACAGAGCTAATCCGCATGGAACGCTCATCCGACAGGAAACCCGTGGTGCAGGCCATTATGCATGGCTTTCACAATGGCATCCCTGATACCATTGGCATCAGCCATAAAAACTTTAAATTTAATATCGGTCTTAAACGTTTGGAAAGATAGATGCTCAACAATACTTTTTTCAGTTTTACCACTCCCACAACTGATGGCGATTTGCTCAAAACAACCATCAGCCTTAACCCTGCGCATGATATTTTTAAAGGGCATTTCCCAGGCAATCCCATTGTGCCGGGTGTGTGCATGATGCAGATGGTCAAAGAGATTCTGGAAAATCAGCTCGGCAAAAAGTTAAGACTTGTTAAGGCTGATAGTATCAAGTTTCTGTCGTTCATCAACCCTAATGAACACCCCCAGGTTGGGTTGGAGATAAAGATGAGTACCGTTGATGAGCAGGTTAAGGCAGATGCGCAACTGGTAAATGAGGGGATTGTGTTTTTGAAGTTTAAGGGAGTATTCTCTTAAAAATAAAATTGTCATTTCGAAACGAGGAACGAGTGAGAAATCTTATACGCCTTGTTTAGCGAATGACCAGTCCGGCCATGCATGGTGTACAAGATTTCTCTTTCGCCCCGGCGCACCATCCCCACAGCTCTATCGAAATGACATTTTTTTTAGATTTTATATCAATTCTGCGCAACAGTCTTCGCGCTTTTTCCTAACCTAATGGCTGCCAATAAATAGTAAAAAGCACCAAAAGCCGAATATCCTGCCAAATTCGCAATCCCCATATTAGGCGAGTGCGCCATTGCTATAAATGACACACCGGCAAGCATAGATTGCCCCCCACTTAATATCATTGGCCATTGGCCGCCAAACTCTTTACGTCTTTTTAAGCCCAATACCAATTGGATTAATCCTGTTAACAAAGCCCATCCGCCAAATACAATTAACGCGGCAGGCACTCCTTTGGTTATAGCAAAACCTACCGACAGGGTTGTAACGATGCTAATAGCAGCGTTTACATATTGCGGTGTTACCGATGTTCCGTTGCCTTGATTAGCACGGATATCAAGGAATGTACCTACAACATCCCATAACGGATAGATCACAAGCAGTATGGTTGCTGCGGTAAATGAAGTTTTAGCCAATAACGATACCAATATTACCCAGGTAACTGAAAATGCTACCCTTGTAAAATAAAGCTTACGCAACTCGCGGGCTGTATTAGCCGCGGCTGAAGTTTCTATGATCAATGTTTTATTTGCTGACATGACTTTAAATTTTTATTTCGTTTTGTTTGATGAAGCAAAGTTGGGCACAAAACGTGGCGGCAATTTTCACTTAGGTGAAAATCGGGAGGGGCATTTGTCAGCAGAGTTTCGTTTTTAAGGCTTTTGCTGTGATAGTCGCTTCTTGATGCGGGTAAGAGATGGGTTTTTAATGCCCAAATAAGATGAAATATGATATGCGGGAATGCGGCTTACGATATTGGGATGCTGCGTTATCATTTTCAAATAACGCTCTTCGGCTGTATTAAATAAAAACTCTTCGGTACGGGCTTGCGATTGGTTAAAGAATAATTCGGCAACCAGGCGACCGAAGCGTTGCCAGCCGGTTGGCGTGGAGTAAAGATATTGAAGATCATTATAGTTGATGGAGATGATCTCGGCATCCTCCATCGCCTGGATATAATATGCGCAAGGGTATTGATTGATAAAACTGCGGAATGATACCAGGAACTGCCTTTCCGAAAAAAAGTAGATGTTCTTTTCTTCCTGCGTTTCGGGGTGTACGTAGTAGATCCGGAATAGACCTTTGTTAATAAGCGCAAGATCGGTACATACAATGTTCTGCATGTTAAAAAAATCGCCTTTCTCAATTTTACGGGTGCGCCAATACGGCAAGCTAACCGCCACATCGTTTTCAGACATACCGGCAAAATTGCCAAGAAGTTCGTTTAATACCTGTTGCTTATCGGCCATAACTAACAAAGTGCAATAAGGTTAAATATCGGCACAAAAAATCATACTAATTTTCACCTGGGTTAAAAACAACTGATTTTATTTTCTTATTTTACAATCAAACTAAATTGAATAAAAAACAATCATTAAATCAATCAACACAATGAAGCATATAAATACATCTCCCCATGTTAGTGAGTTTGATAGAGATCACCCTGTTCCTGACGGTTATTATATTGGCCGTTTCAGGTCCCCGGAAAAGAAAAAAGAAAGACAATAACATCAACACGGATGCCCTTCTGCGTTCCGAATACCACATTACCGAAAACGGGGGATTAGAACACGTAAAAAGTGAAATCTAATACCAAACCTACCTTCAGAAACATAATGAAAATAAAATAGAACCGTCGCTAAACAATTAGCGGCGGTTTTTTATTTAATTTACGGAATTATAAACCTCATCCCCGTCCCGGCTTGAAACATATCTGCAGCTTTTTATTTTTTAGTTTAATTTATAGCAGCCTGTTTGCACAGATAAAAGTTAGCGGTAAAATTGTCGACAATTCTAAAGTTCCTGTGGCCTTTGCTGTGGTTAACCTGCAACAGCAAAATTCAGAGCAAACAAGGGTAGTGCAAACCGATTCCATCGGGCTATTTAGTTTTACTGACGTTGATAAAGGCACCTATCATTTAACTATCACCTTCACCGGCTATCAAAAAACCAAACTTAAATTAAACTTGCAACAAGATACCTCGGTATCTATTACCCTCGCTGATAATACCACACAGTTGAACGAAGTAACCGTAACAGCAGGCAAAGCCTCTGTTGAAAACAAGGGCGATAAGCTGGTTTACAATGTATCCACCAGTGCCACATCGGCAGGAGCTGATGTACTTACGGTTATTGGTCGCGTGCCGGGTATAAAAGTTGGTGATAATGACCTGAGCATTGTTGGCAAAGGCAGCGTTAAAGTTATGGTGAACGAAAGATTGGTTCAACTGGCTGGAACCGACCTGCTCCGTTACCTGCGCTCATTATCTGCAAGCCAGGTAGGCAGTATTGAGGTAATTAAAAATCCGGGAGCTGCTTATGATGCTGAGGGCAACGCCGGATTGATCAACATCACGCTCAAACATAGCAAAAAACATGGCTATACCGGCAGCGTACAAATTAATGATAAGCAATGGATGCATAGCCCGGCCTCGGTTTATGGTACCAGCAATTACTGGTGGTTAAATGCCAGCGGCGATATTAACTACAATTCGGCCAAACTCTCCGCATATGCCAGTGTTAATGTTGACCATGACCACGAACTGGAGGGCTTTGAAACCGATATTTACTATCCTAAGCAAACCTGGCTGCAAACAGATACCGGCAACTATCGTTACCACAATTTAAACTTCATTGCCGGGGCCGATTATAGGTTTAGTTCAAAAGTAACTGCCGGGGTAAATTACCAGGGAGGTAAGAATACCTATGACGGATCCGACCATGTGAATAACCCCATCATTAACAACACTACCGGTGCTATCGATTCAACATTAAGAACCTATGCCACCTATCACCCGGTGGCTATCAGTAATGCGGTTAACCTGCATAGCACCATCAGCCTGGATACATCAGGTGCTAAATTGGTACTTAATGCCGACTATTTTAACTATTACCGCACCGACAGATCGGACTTTGAGAGCAACACTTACCTCGCTGACGGATCATTGAATGCAGCCAGTCGTAATCGCTACCATGATACCAATAAGCAGGACATCAACATTTATACATTCAAGGCCGATGCGCTTTTGCCAACCAAATATGCCCGCTTTGCTTTTGGCGGCAAACTGAGCTTTATCAATAATTACAGCAACGCTTTTTATTATAAAAAGGCAACCAACGATTCGCTAAAGTATGACCCGAACTTAAGCAATGAATTTACCTATACCGAAAATACCCAATCTGTTTACGGCAGCATAAACCGCGAGGATGGTAAATGGAAGTACCAGGCCGGCTTGCGGGCAGAGCACACCGAAACCAAAGGCTACTCGCACACGCTTAACCAAACTACCATTAATAATTACACAAGGTTGTTTCCATCAGCAACGGTGAGTTACCAGGCAGCTGTTAATCACAGCCTATCACTAAACTTTGGCAGGCGGGTTAACCGGCCAACTTTCTGGAACCTTAACCCATTCAAGAGCTTGTTTACAGCTTATAGCTATGGCGAAGGCAACCCCTATCTTCAACCAGAATATAATACCAATTTTGAGCTTTCGCACACCTATAAAAACAGGCTTACTTCGGCTATATTTTTAAACGTTACCAACAATGGTTTTAACAACGTAACCATTGCCCGGCCAGATACTAATTTGATTTATACCACGCCCCTTAATTTTATTAAAACTTACCGGGTAGGTATTTCCGAAAATTATTCGATGCAATTGCTTAGCTGGCTTGATAATAATAACCAGTTCACTTTTTATCATACCGATGCAAAATCTGCATTGGCTGCAGTAAATGGGATCAATGGCTTCGGGGCGTATATTGCGACCAACAACAACATCTATTTTAATGCCGATAAATCATTTTCAGGTGCAGTTAATTTTTGGTACCAGTTCCCGGAGGTAGATCATATAGGCAGAAGTGATGCTTACTACAAACTCGATCTTGGCATTAAAGCTTCGGTTTTAAAAAAGAAGGTTGATGTTTCATTTGTGATGAACGATATTTTCAGGAGCAGCGCGTCAGCTGTTACCACAACCGTTAACGGGGTAAGGCAAAAGTATACCAACTTCCAGATTAACAGATATACTTTGCTTGGCATCAGTTACCGTTTCGGCAACAGCCAAAATAAAACCGAAAAACAGGATACCGGTAACCAGGATGAGAAAGGCCGGATCCATTAAAAGCAAAAGGGAGCTCATGCGGACTCCCTTTAAACAATCACGAAACAAAAGCAAGGTTACATTTTGCCTGAGCTGTCTTTGCCCATTTTGCCTTTACCCATTTTACTTTTTGACATTTTATCGTGGCTCATTTTATCCGAACCCATTTTGTCTGATGCCATTTTATCATGGCTCATTTTGTCCTTGCTCATTTTATCAGTACTCATTTTGCCTGAAGCCATTTTATCGTGGCTCATTTTGTCTTTGCTCATCTTGTCCTTTTTCATTTTACCGGTGTCGCTTAGCATAACGGTATTATGCGCAGGATTTAATGTTTTAGCTTGTACATTCGCTGTAATGCCGGCAATAGCAAGGGTGGCGATAAGGGCGCCCGAAATAATTGATGTGATTTTCATGTTTGATTTTTTAGTTGGTATTTGCCGCTTAGTCGGGTTGATAAATGAAACCTTACAAAATATTTTCATTTTATTTAGAAAGCCATCCGATAGGCTATCAATCAAAAAAATTCGTGAAATTCGTGCACACTCAATTCGACCACATTAAAGCTACTTTATGGAGATCAGCCAGGCACAGCAACTTGTAGATAACTGGATAAAAACAACCGGCATCAGGTATTTTAACGAACTTACCAATACCGCCATTTTAATGGAAGAGGTTGGCGAAGTAGCCCGGATCATGGCGAGGCAATACGGCGAGCAATCATTCAAAAAATCAGATACAGAAGTTAACCTGGCCGATGAAATGGCCGATGTACTTTTTGTACTTATTTGCCTGGCCAATCAAACCGGCATCGACCTAACCGACGCCCTGGAAAAGAACATGGAAAAGAAAAGCATCCGAGATGCCGAACGGCATAAAAACAATGAAAAATTGAAATAATCAAAATTAAATTCTATAATTTTCGGTTAAGAAAAATTTAATTCCGTATAATTTTGATTTAATATAATTTAATAAGGCAAAAACCGTTTAATCTAAAACAATTAAACAACCTTATTATGAAAACCTATTTTATGCTGTCGGTAAGTTTTTTACTTGTACTGACATCCTGCGAACGTCAAAAAGAACAAAAAGCAACAATTGCCGAAGTGGCGTTAACGCCCGCTCCTCCTGCAGAAAAATCTGATATGGAAGCATTTAAAACCCCGGCAGTAGTTGACGATAAACACGTTTCTGCCAATACAACAATTACCGACACCGCCAAAAAAATCATCAAGGAAGGAGATATCCGTTTTGAAACCGGTAATCCTAAGGCAGCTAGGCAAAACATTGTTTCGTCGCTCAAAAAATTAGGCGGTTACCTTGCCGAAGAAAATGAGACCAACAGCGGCGAAACCAATCAAAAGGAATACAATCTCAAGATCAGGGTTCCCTCAAAAAACTTTGATGCTTTTTTAAGTAGCTTAACTTCCAGTGCAGATCATATCGACTCCAAAAACATTCACATCAGGGATGTGACAACGCAATTCATCGACGTTAAGGCACAAATCAACAATAACAAGCAGTTAGAGCAGCGTTATTTGCAGTTGGCTGCTAAAGCCACCAAAATGACCGACCTGCTGGCTATTGAAGATAAGCTTGCCGCTATCCGTACCGAAATTGATTCGGCACAAGGGCAGTTGAACTATTTAAGCAGCCAGGTTAGTTACAGCTCGCTGGATATCAGCTTTTACACCAGGCAGGCCAACCTGGTTAACAACGGCAACGGTTTTGGCTATAAGTTTGAAAACTCACTGAGCACCGGCTGGGACACCATGCAAAACATGTTTTTTTCAATAGTATCCCTGTGGCCTTTAATATTTGTTGCGTTAATTATTTACCTGTTAATCATCCGCTGGAAAAAACGAAGGAGAGCAAATGTGTTAACAGAGGCATAAAAAATATCGTTAAAGTTAACTTAATGTTTAAATTATAAAAAGGCTAATGCAAAAAGGTATTAGTTGATGAAGATTTAATTAAAAGGGTAGAAACTTTACTAAATTATTTAATAAATGCTTGATAAGTAGAAATTTAACCCCTAATTTTAAGCACCTAATTAATTGATTATGATCCGTGTACGGTCTAAAGTTGTACTGTTGGTTGCCCCCCATGTAGTTGGCCTTGAGGTATTGCCTAATAACAAGGTTTTTAAACATATTTCAGCCATTCCGGCTATTTTTCCATCCATACACGATATCAAACCCAACCTGCTCATACTTGATTACGACTATCTTGTTCAGGACATCGAAAAGATCCTTCGCCGTTTAAGCGCAAACATTGCATACAAAAACATCAGGATTTGCTGCTATAAAAATAAATGGCACTCCAAGGTTGATCCTTTCCTGAAAACATTAGGCGTTGACCATATTTTTTATGCTGAAGATATGCAGGACGAAGTCACCAGGAAAAGCGCATTTGACGCCATTGGCAACGTTATAATGGACGGGACGTTTTTTAATTTATTAAAGCCGGTACATTGATCGCCCGTTTCTCTTAGATATCATTGCAAGCGCAGCATGGTAATGACATGTTTTTATTCTTATATCATGGCTCTTGCCATCCGATTTTTAATGTCCTGCCTCTTGATCTCTTGTTTCCTGATCCTTGATCTTTTGTCTCTCCCTTAAACAACCACATCTCCCTCAAAAACCCTTTCAGCAGGGCCTTCTAAAAAAATGTCTGTAAAAGTTTTGCCATCATAATCAAAACGGATATTGAGGTTGCCCCCCAATACTCTTATAGGTGTGGTAATATGCCCGGTTTGCTGTTTGTGCTGCGCCATGGCCAGCGCAACGGCAGTTACGCCCGTTCCGCAGGCAAAGGTCTCATCCTCTACCCCACGCTCAAATGTGCGTACAAAGTAGCCCTCTTTCATTGGTTCAACAAAATTTACATTAATGCCATTTTTGCGATAAGTGGCATTATTGCGGATAGCGTGGCCTTCCTGGTAAACATTGCGTTGTTCAAGCCCGTCAACCAGCTTTACGTAATGTGGCGAGCCGGTGTTGAGCACATAAGCATCGGCATCGGTATTAACTTCGTTTACATCAATCATTTGCAGGCTTACCCAATCGCCTTCGTCTGAAATTTTGGCATAATGGGGGCCGTCTACTGCCAAAAATTCGGTTTCCGATTCAATAACGCCTAAAAATTTGGCAAAGGCCACAATACAGCGCCCGCCGTTGCCGCACATGCTGCTCGGCTGGCCGTCGGCATTGTAATAAATCATCTCAAAATCGTATCCGTCTTTGTTTTGCAATAGCATCAAACCATCACCCCCGATTCCGAAACGACGATCGCACAGTCCCGAAATCAGCTTAGGGTTATGATGATCAACGCTGTTATCGCGGTTATCAATCAAAATAAAATCATTGCCTGCGCCCTGGTATTTATAAAAATGTATCTTCACAATTATCCTGTTAATATCAGCCCCTTTAGTCTTCAACAAAACCCGTGCTAACAATTAAAATAGCCGGTGTTTATCTATTTAACAAATTTTAACAAAAAACGGGATAACTAATCATTGATTATCTCGTCTATATGGTATTAAATTTGATCTGTAAAATAAGTAAACTTAATAATAAGAAAGGCAAATAATAAATGAAAAAGATTGGTTTAACACTATTAACCGCTTTTGTTGGAGGTGCGATGGCCTTAGGAGTATATAAGGTTATCGAAAACAAATACTCCGACAACCTGAGCTTTGAAGACAAGCAAAAGGTATATTTTACGAGCAACCCGTCCACCCCGGTTTCATCAACCGGTGACCTTGATTTTACCCAGGCAGCGGCTGCAGCAACCCCGGCGGTGGTTTACATCCGCACAACCTATACTAACAAAGGCAGCGGCGGACAGGACCAGCTGGAGCAAATGTTTGGTGATATGTTTGGTCAGCGGGTTCGTCCGCAAGGCCCACAGATGGCATCAGGCTCTGGTGTTATCATTTCGCCCGATGGCTACATTGTAACCAACAACCACGTGGTTGAAAAGGCCGATAAAATTACCGTTGCTACCAATGATCACCGTACTTTCAGCGCCAAAGTTATCGGCACCGACCCAAGTACAGATCTTGCCCTCATTAAAGTTAGCGCTAACAACCTGCCAATTGTAAAATTAGGTAACAGCGACGACGCTAAAGTTGGCGAATGGGTTTTAGCTGTAGGCAACCCTTTTAACTTAACATCAACCGTTACAGCCGGTATCATCAGCGCCAAAGGCCGTAACATTGGTATTATTGGCAGCGAAAACAATGATGACGATAACCCGTTTGGCCGTACCCGCAACCAGTCGACTCCTAAGCTGAACAAAGCTATAGAGTCGTTCATCCAAACCGATGCGGCTATTAACCCTGGCAATAGCGGCGGTGCCCTGGTGAACACCCGTGGCGAACTGATTGGTATTAACGCCGCTATCGCTTCGCACACCGGTTCATACGAAGGCTACGGCTTTGCCATCCCGGTTAACCTGGCTAAAAAAGTACTGAACGATATCAAGAAATTCGGTACAGTAAAACGCGGTTTTGTGGGTGTAACCTTCACCGAACTTAACCCGGACGTAGCCCAAAAACTCGACGTAACAACCACCAACGGTTTATACGTGAACGACCTTGTACCGGGCGGCGGTGCCGAGCAGGCAGGCTTACGCAAAGGCGACATCATTGTTAAGGTTGAAGGTCAGCCGGTTTATGAATCATCTGATCTGCAGGAACGTGTAGGCCGTTTACAGCCCGGCGATAAGATCAATATTACTGTGCTGCGTGATGGCAAGGACAAAGATTTCGCGGTAACGCTCAAAGGCGATGCCGTGGCGCCATCAAACCGCATAGCAGCGTCTAAATCGGCCGAAGAGCTGTTTAACAAACTGGGCGCAAGCTTCCACGCTTTAACTCCTGCCGAAAAGAACAGGCTGCATGTTAACGCAGGTGTACTGGTTACCCAGGTACGTGAAGGTGGTTTATTTGACGCTGCCGAAATACCTGAAGGCGTTGTGATCACCAGTATTAACAAACTGCCGATCAGCAGTATCGAAGATATTGACAAGGCAATTGTAAAACCTATCCAGGGCAATATCATTATTGCCGGGATCTACCCCGATGGTTCGCACTTCAGCAGCGCGTTCCCGGCTCAATAAGCTTTTTTTAAGTGATTTTGCATAAGGAAGCTCCGGTCTCTTTTGAGATTGGGGCTTTCTTTTTATGGAGAATTTTCGGGACTTAGAAGGGCTTTTGTTCGCCCTAAAACTATTTAAAACAAATTAACCCCAAAGCTCCATCCAACCCAACCGCTCCAATTCCTGTTATCACGGATAAAAGAATAATGCAGGTCCCGCGCATAGGCGTAACCATCTACCGGGGTGCGCTGGTCGGAATAAAGGAAATTTAACGATGGCCCTGCGAAAATGGAAAACTTGCGGCTTACTTTATAAGTAAAATCAAGGTTGAACTTGTTAAGCTGATTGGTTTTTAACCAGGTACCCTGGTACAGGTAACTTGAACCAATTTCGGTGTTGATAGCCAGGTGCTGCCCCAGTCCAAACTCCCGCCCGAAACCCAAACCAAATGAATATAATTTACTGTTGTCATCAACCCGCATACCACCCTGCCAAATGGTGTACAGTTTGCCGTTGCCATTTTTAAAGGCGAGGTTGATATTTTGAGTTTCGTTAGTGGAGATAGCGAGCTTATGGTAACCGCTGTTGATAATATTCAACAGCCCGATACTAAATCCCGAAGAAGTATCGGCTATGTTTACCAGCGCCAGTTGAACACCGGTGAGATGTTTGGCATAGTTAAACAATCCCGCCACCTGCAAGCCGCCAAACTTTTGCTGTGCTATATTACCAATCCCACCCAGTTGTAACGCGTCTGAATTTTTGCCTGCAATATTGCCTATCGCCCCTAACTGAATGCCCCTGACTGATCCGCGGGTATGGTTGTAAAGGGCTGACAACTGCAAACCATTCATGTTTTGTTTTACGCTGTTATGGAGCAGGGCCAGCTGAATGCCCCGCACGTTACCCAGCACGTTATTGTACATGCCGCCAAGCTGAATACCATTTACTGAGCCGCCCACCACATTAAAGATCCCGGCTATTTGTACCGCACCAACATCGCCTTTATCTAAATTGAAAATAATGCCCATTTCAAAGCCATCAACCCCGGCATTATAGCCGCCCACAGCATTGAGGGAAACCACATTCACTACCTGTCCGCTGAAGTTGCCGTGAGTGCTTACGCCCGGTATGGCCGAAGCCTGGAAGGGGGCTTGTGCAATCAAACCGCCGAGGTTGGCCGCCTGGACCTGCTGTTTGGTGGAAAGGAACAACCTGCCCAGCGAAGTATTTTCGACACCCGAATAATCGTCGCTAAGGATATACCCCAGCAGGCTGCGTTTTTTCTTCAGGGTGGTGTCGGTGCTTCTTACGTTAACATCTGTTAAAAAAGTAACCGTAGTATCCTTATAAAATTCCCGGCTGATGGTGAGGGTGATCGGCTGGCCTTCGTTATGCAGGCTAATATCAAAATGACCTTCCTTATCGGTCAGTACCGATTGCAATTGCTCGTGCGAGTATACACTGGCATTGGGCAGGCTATGGCCGGTTTGCTCGTCGGTTACGATACCGCTGATGTTGTAATTGTCGCCATCGGTAGCGGCTTTATCTGTAACTATAGTGAGTTGAAGGGGCGCATATCTCAGAATAATAAAATTCTTCGATTCGCGGTACTCAAAGCGATAGCGAAGCATGTGGTCAAGCACTTCTTTAATCGTCCAGTTATCAGCATTGATCGTAACCAGACTGTCGGTTTTTACAATGTTGCTGTTGTACGAAAAGTAGAAGTTGCCTTTTTGTTCGATGGTTTTAAGCACCGTGCCCAGTCGCATTTCGGTTACATGGACGGATATGTTTTTGGAAAGGATGGAATCGGCACGAGCGGTTAGGGCTGTGAGGAGCAGCAGGCAGATGGTATAGTTTAGGTAACGATGTAGTTTATACAACATAAAAAATCTAACGTGTATATTAAGTTATGTCATTGCGAGTGAAGCGTGGCAATCCCGTAGCAATTATTCCACCACATCATTGCCTTGACGGCTTCCAAACGGGCTGTCATGCTGAGCCTGTCGAAGTATGGCGGGCAGGCCTCTGCGCACGAGTCTTCGACAGGCTCAGACTGACAGGCCCTCTTTGTCATTTCACCTTCAGAGGCCCCGGATTTAAATCACTCAGCATGACAGCGCACCATATACAATCCCTTACCTCAACACAATCCCCTTTTTCCCGCGCTCCACTTTGATCTTGAACGTTTCGGAGATCACTAGCAGCACCTGATCTAACGACTGATCTTTAAACACAGTAGTAATAGGCAGGTTGGCAATGGCTTTATTGCCGATAACAATGTGCGCCCCGTACACTTCGTTTAATGAACCTACCAGCTCATTTAGCGGGGTTTCATCGCAAACCAGTTCATGGGTTGCATAGTAGTTATATAAACGCCCTTTGATGCTTTCTTTAGCCTGCAGGCCATCTTTGCCGGTAACCAACACCTTTTCGCCGGGGTTAAGGTTTACGCTTTTTTTCTTTTCGCTTACGTTAACTATGCCCGTTTCAACAATAACCTGCGTTTTGCCGTCGCGGCTCTTTATATTGAATGACGTGCCAACCACCCTAACCGTTACACCGTTCACCCTAATTATAAAAGGTTTGGTTTTATCGGGCGTTACTTTAAAAAAAGCCTCGCCCAGCATAGTCACCGGGCGGATCTTGCCGGTAAACTTTTCGGGGTAAATAAGCGTACTGTGGCTATTCAACGTAACTACCGACCCATCGGGCAGGGTTTGCGCGCGGGTTTTAGCTTCACTGTTTATCCTGACGAAAGCAATATTCCGGTTATCATAATAGTGGCTGATGGTTAACCAGGCCACCGTGCAAATCAGCAATAGCGATGCCGCTATACCTATCCACCAGCTGGTTTTCATTTTGCGCTCCCGGGCGGGTTGAGTTGGCGTTGTGACTGTATTGCTGATCCTTTTCTGCAGCCGGAGATAGGCGGCATCCTCATCCAAATTTTTAGTAGAAGCAATTTGCCGGCTTTCATCCCAGATCAGTTTAAAATTATCATACTCCTGCCTGTTAGCCGGCGAAGCGGCAATCCAGTTCTGTATAGCCTCCACCTCGGCGGGCGTAGCTTCGCCAACCAGGTATTTCACCAGCAAATCATCATCTATAGGCATACCGGTATAGCTCATACAAACCAATTAATAAATAACAATAAAATAATGGGTAAAAACTCGGCCAGTTTTTGGCGCATTACCCGCAGCGCTTTGCCCATCTGGTTTTCGATGGTTTTGATCGAGAGACCCATTTGATCCGCAATTTGCTGGTATTTCAACTGCTCAAACCTGCTGAGCTGAAAAATGATGCGGCATTGCTCGGGCAGTTCGCTCAGGGCTTTTTCAATGTGCTTCTGCAGCTCGGCCGTGAGCAGTTTTTTTGAGGCCAGTTCATCGCTGCCAACCTGTTCCATTTCATCGGCATAATAAACGCCGAAATTGGCGCGTACCTTCTGATGTTTCAAATAATTCAGGCTTTCGTTATGTACAGAGCGGCACAGGTAGGCCTTGATACTGCCCTCGGTTTTAAGCAGATCGCGTTTTTCCCAAATGCGGCAAAATACGTTTTGTACTACCTCTTCGGCCATTTCATCATCCTTTAAAAAAGTGAAGGCATAGGCGTGCAGACTTTTAAAGTGATCTTTAAAAAGCCGCTCAAAAGCTTTCTGGCTTCCCTGTTTAATTAAACCAATGGCCGTGCTATCGCTGTATTCCACTTTTAAGGTGTAGATGTTAGCGCTAAAGATAGCTTGTTTGGCCGTTAAATTCATAGTACCCAAATGTTAAAAATCAATCAGGCCAATTGAATCTGGATAGTGTACAGCGAATGATGAATATCCACCTTGCTGCACACACCATTGGTATAGCTGTAAAAATTGTAATTACCATCGGGCAGATCAATACGGTATACGTGCGGGCTCACCTGCTTAACCTGCAAAAACTGCTGAAAGTTATCGGAGTACACCTGCGACTGGTCGGCCGGTTCATGGCAGTACAGCAGCATGAGGTTGGCGGCAATTTGTTTTTGATCAACCGTTTTGCCGCATTTGCCTTCGGCGATGGTTTGATAGCCCGAGGCTACGGCTTTGGTTTGACGGTTGCATTTTTCTGAGCCATTAACATTTCTGCACACCTGCGAACTCATGAGCTTGCCATTGTTAAAAGTGCTCTCCTCCTGGATCTCCACCTTGATGCTGAAAATGAAGCGCATTTTAACCTCGGAGATCATTTTGAGGTACAGCTCATCTCCCTGGCGCTTTTGGTACAGGTTCATGTGGCCAACCAACTTGCCGCTGTGCAGCACATTGTATTTAACCGTTTGTTCCTGCGCCAGGGCACCCACAGCGAGGCACAGCAAGGCCACCACCATAGCCGCCCATTTTAGCGGACCGAAGATATTGAAGGTTGGGAAAGTTTTATTTTGGAGGGCAGGCCGGATATATTTTTTAAATAACCAAATTATTAAAGCGGGTATCATGGGTTGTCATATTAAAGTGATTGAATAAAGCTTTTAACGCGTTTACTTTATTACAACACTGTAAACTTTTACCCCTATGCCTTTGCATTATTTTGTTCGATTAATTAAATTACTACTATGCCTATATGCATTATATAATTTCAAATATAAGTAAAAAAACGGGTGTCCCAATTTTTTGATTCCCCACGAAAAATTGAAAAAAGCACACCGCCCGTTTTTGCGAAAATGAGCGTGTTCCAATTTTTGAGTGTGAAAACGCGGAACACCTTTTTTATGAAACATACTGATAATCAAATAATTAATATTTCAACTGAAACAATAATAAAACATTGACTGTCAATTAGTAAAACTTTTAAGAGTAAAATATGGCCTTAATTGAGACAGCGCTGGCAGAGGGATTTTTTTGGTGTTTTTTTGATGTTTTTTCAACGAAAATGAGGTTAGGCGGTGTAGGTTGGTTGGGGTGCTGACAATATAGCGCCACCATTTTTGTAAGGTTTAGGAGTTATAGGGCTACAGGGATGGTAAGTTTTTAAGGATGTTTATAAACAAGGCTGTATCTGCCCCGTCGTCGGCTGGCTCATCGGTATACTCCACACTTTCAAACTCATGAAAGGTATGGTCAAGTTCGTTATCCCGGGTATCGAAATACAGATCTGGGAGATGCCATTGATCGGCATAAAACCAGTGGTGGAATATTAGTTTGGAATGGATTAATGCTTCCAATGCAGATAGCTCAATATTTTGCGGGTTGTGATATACAGCGCTGTTGAAATTTTTGTAGTTACCGCCATCGCGGTAGAAGTAGTTGAATTTGATGTTTGGCATCCGGCAAGGTATACCGGATGCTTGGGTTTGTCAATCGGAGATAAGTGAACTTTTAGGGTTATCCAACAGCAAGCTTACCGCTCTCTTTCCAAATATAAGCCGGCATAGGCTCGTTCAATTGCCACTCAATGTTCATCGGTTTTGATCCGCTTGATTTTATAAAGTTAGCTTCTCCTAAAAACACGTACGACATAGTAAATCCAAACTCATCGTCGTTTTGCTCTCTCACAAAAAGCAAGATTTTCTTATCATCATCTTTATGGTTTATATAAGATAAACCTTTAGGCGATTCTGGAGATGTTGCATTTTGTGATTGCCAATGGAAAAGATATTCGTTTATGGCATAATCATCATAAAGCGTTGTTGGTGAATATTCTTTATCAGATTTTTTTAATGTTACAAAAAACGCTTCCGTATTTAATTCTTTATTTAATGCAACCCCCTCCCTGTTAGACGATGCTTTATCAAAGCTATGTAGTTGCATGGCTACTAAAATTTGGTCGCGATTATAACGACTATGTACTTGTAAAGGGAATGGGAAATCTAAAGCTATAGGTTTTTCTACAAAATCAACCCTACTTATTAGAATATCTATCATCTCTTGAAGTTCAGCAACCATGATTGGATTATTGCTAATTTGTAGTATACTTTTTTCGATAGAATCAAAGCCAGCGTCTGGCCCTGCTTTTTGCCAAACATCGTAATGGAACATTAAAAGCATTTGCTGCTGCACCGAATCCAAGCTATTGATAATAAATCTATTATCAATTAACGACTTAATAAAATGCAAGTAACTTACGGAATTACATTGCAATAGTTTTCTGGCGATAGATCCAGTTAAAACCGATTCATTAGGCTCGTCAAAGTTACTAATAGCTCCAGCCTCTGCGCATAGCCTTTTCCATCCAAGCTTTTTATTTTTATAAATTAAAGGGAGGTCAATATTCTGAATTCTAATAAAGTTTTTTAACGTTAATGGCAAGGCTATTTGCAAATGAAAGCTTCTGATTTTATTTATTAGTTGTGTTCTATTAAATCCTATTGCAGCTGTTATGTTTTTTAGAATAATTTCTTTTGCTTTCTTTTCGAGTACTATTGAACAGCCTAAAGGTAAATGAGGAAATTCATCTTCTATCTCAGTAATAATTGACGTATGCGTTTTACCAACAAGCGCTCTGAATTTGTGCTCAAAATCGTATTCTGGTCTTGAATTGCCAACAAAATCAAGAACTGTTAAACAATCTTTATTAGGAGCAAGGCGTAAGCCCCGTCCTAATTGTTGTAGGAAAATAGTTAGACTTTCTGTTGGGCGTAAAAATAAAACGGTATCGATTTCTGGAATATCAACACCCTCATTAAAGATATCTCTAACAAAAAGGTAATTAATTTCTTTACGTCTAAGCCGAGCTCGCAATTCATCCCTATTATTAGATGTTTCAGATGTTAGATAATCGGCCTTTAACCCAGCCAAAGTAAACTTTTCAGCCATATAGCGAGCATGATCCTGACTAACACAAAACCCAACCGCCATTACATCGTTAATATCGGTTAAATATTTTTCGCAATTGGCTAAAATTTCGCTTACTCGCCTATCATCTTCAGTATATAGCTTTGTAAGCTCATTTATCTCATATTTTCCATTTTTCCACGATATTCTTGACAGATCTACGCTATCTGAAAGCGCAAAATATTGAAACGGAGATAGTAGTTTTCTATTCAACGCTTCAGGTAGCCTTATTTCTGCAGCTATTTCATCACAAAAGTCTTTTAGCACATTTTCGCCATCTCCTCGTTCGGGGGTTGCGGTTAAGCCCAATAAGATTTGTGGGGTGAATTTTTCAAATATGGAACGATAGCTTGATGCAGGAGCATGGTGTACCTCATCAATAATTATAAAATCATAGAAGTCGGGTAATAAGGTTAAGTCTTGAATTTTGTTATTTAGACTTTGTACCGATGCAAATACATACTCATAATTGGTTGGTGTAATACCATCTACCCACAAATCGCCGAAATTGGAGTCTTTTAAAACATGCTGAAAAGTGTTTTGCGCTTGTTGAAGAATTTCTTTCCTATGAGCTACAAAAAGCAATCGTGCCCTCGGATTAGAGTTCTTAAATTGTTTGTAATCAAAAGCAGAGATTACAGTCTTGCCGGTGCCTGTTGCAGCCACTAAAAGATTTTTAAATCTGTTATGAACAAATCTTTCGGCATGTAGCTTTTCTAATATTTCTTCTTGATAAGGAAATGGTTTTAAATCAAAGAAAGTTGTAATAGATTGCTTATCGTATGACTTTTGTTGTTTTAACGCTGTTTCGAGTTTGAGGGCATCTTTGCCTGGTATATAAGTCTCAAAATCTTTGTCAACCCAATAAGTCTCAAATGTTTTTTTGAACTTATCTATGATATGGCTGATTTCTTTAGAGGTTACTTTTAAGTTCCATTCCAGTCCGTTAGTAAGTGCTGATCGTGAGATGTTTGAAGAACCAATATATCCTGTGTTGAACCCCGTTTTTCTTAAAAATAAATATGCTTTAGCATGTAGGCGCTCATGATCAGAGTTATAGGATACCTTTATTTCTGTATTAGGCAATTTGGATAAGAACTCAATTGCTTTCACATCAGTAGCTCCCATATATGATGTGGTTATAATCTTTAACTTCTTGCCACCATAAGTAAATTCTTCCAATTCGTCTTTAAATATCCTGATCCCAGAATATTTTATAAAAGAGACTAACCAACAGATTTCGTCAGATGAAAGAATTTCTTTTTTTATTTCGCTTTCTAATGAAACGCCAACATTGTTACCTGTGAAAAGTTCACTCTGACTTAATCGGGTATATGGAGTAATTAGCTTTACACGCTCCTCTAATTTACTATGAGGATTATCTAACGTAGAAAATACAGCATTAAGAATTTTACCTTCATCTTCAATTAAATTACCCGTTAAACTAATATCGGGCAATGCGTTTATCAATAGGTTGATTATCTTATTTGATAATTCAATCTGTTTAAATACTTTATCATCGCCCTTGATCTCATTGAGCGCAAACTTTATAGTCTCAGATAAATATATACTGAGGTATCTGGACGCTTCTTCTTTATCGAGTAAAGTACTCTTAACAAAGAATTTATCATTGTTAACGGTTTGTAATTTATTGGAAATGAGTTTAGTGATAAGCTGTTCGTACAAGCCCAATTCAATTGCTGGCATTTAGGTTTCTATATAATGTTTAACAATAGGCACATCCGCCTCCGCCCAATCCAAAGCTAACAATTCATCTTTAGGCAGCCATTTAAAATCAAGATGCTCTTTTAACAAAATCTGCCCCGAAGTAATTCTACAAACAAAAGGAATTAGCTGTATGGTAACATTAGGATATTGGTGTGTATTGGCCGGCAAAGAGGCTACTATTTCAACATCCACATGAAGCTCTTCCTTAATCTCGCGGATAAGGCAGGCTTCAGCGGTTTCGCCGGGTTCAATTTTACCGCCGGGGAACTCCCATTTTAACGGTAGACTCATGGTTGCGCTCCGCTGGGCGGCAAATACAAGTCCGTCGGCATTAACAATAATAGCGCATGTTACTTTGATCACGTTTCTAAGATAAGAGTTTGGGGAAAGAAACAAGACGACAATGTGAAGAAGCAAGACAATAGAAGGAAAGAAGCAAGACGGTAAGAGTCAAGAAGTAAGATAAGAACCATGACATATTGTTATCAAGCCCAAAACAAAAGCGCGTTGGGCCGACAAAAAAGCGGGCCTGGGAGTATAGCCTTGCGGGTGGAAGCATTTTTTTGTCTTGATGTTTGGTTAATTGCATCTAAGGTAAAGTAAAGTACTCCGTCCGGCCAACATCGCCGTTAACTTAAGGAAAAAACTCTTCAAAAGCGAGGGAATGTGCGACTCCCCTCTTGAGAGGGGCGGAGGGGTGTGTTATTCTACGTGCAGCTTATCGCTTGTATAACACACCCCTGCTCCCGCTCTTTCCCACTACGCCCTCTCTCAAGAGGGGATTTTAAAGCGCATGTGCTAAATTAATCTCTTAGGTTAATGGCTATGGCCCAGCCAGGAGGTCGACGATGTTTGTTAGTTACAACAAGGTTTAAACATAATGATGTATACCAATTTACCACGTCCTTTTCCACCCCACAAAACCAGAACTAAAATATGGAGCTTAGGATGTATGCCCCAAAACACTAAATTATATTCCCCGTTTATACCATATATTTTATTTACCATGGTATAACTTTGGTATATCAAATGAATACATCGAAATATGAAAGCAATAATTTTAAAAGACTTTGGCGGGGTTGAAAACCTGGTACCTGCCGAAATACCTGTACCAACCATAGCTGCCGATGAAGTACTGGTAAAACTGAAAGCCATCAGCATAAACCCTGTGGATGTTAAAACCCGCTCAGGGAAAGGCGTTGCCGGGCTTATTAAGGACGAGTCGCCGATTATATTGGGCTGGGACATTTCGGGCGAGATCACCGAAGTGGGCGCGGATGTTACCGGCTTTAAACCCGGCGACGAGGTTTTCGCCATGATCGCTTTCCCTCAAAGCGGAAAAGCCTATGCCGAATATGTTAAGGCTAAAGCCGATGAACTTGCACTGAAACCTGCCGGCGTCAGTCATGAGGAGGCAGCGGCGGCTACACTTGCCGCGCTTACTGCCTGGCAGGCTTTCCACACCAATGCACCTGTTAAACCCGGCGACCGGGTACTGATCCACGCCGCATCAGGCGGGGTTGGTCATTATGCTGTGCAGATAGCTAAACATTTGGGCGCCTATGTTATCGCCACTTCTTCGGCTGCCAACCGTGATTTTGTGTTGGGCCTGGGTGCCGATGAACATATCGACTATAAAGCGCAGCCCTTTGAAACCGCTACCGGTAATATCGATTTTGTGCTTGACACCATTGGCGGCGAATATATTGACCGCTCACTGCAGGTGATGAAAAAAGGCGGCACCATTATAAGCATCGTTTCCGGCATGAACGAAACCGTTACCCCAAAAGCCAACGCGCTGGGCATTAATGGCCACAACACCAGGGTAAAACCCAATGCCGAAAACATGAGCACCATTGCCGGTTTGCTGCAAAAAGGGATCATTAAATCGCACGTATCCAAAGTGTTTCCGTTTGAGCAAATGGCCGATGCGCATTTGCAACTGGAAAGCGGGAGGACGGTTGGTAAGGTGGTATTGGTGTTTTAAATAAAAATATGTCTTGCGAGTAGGTAAAATCCAGAGGCCTCTCAAGGTGAAATGACAATAGATGTGGAGGGCTTGTCATCCTGAGCTTGTCGAAGGACGCGCGCAGAGGCCCACCCCACTATGCTTCGACAGGCTCAGCATGACACCCATTTTTTAATTATGTCATGGGTAGCGATAGCGTGGCAACCGCTTGCTGTACAGAGCCGGGCGTCAAGTCCGCTATTGCTCTTTTAAAAAACCGTAGTTGTATTTAACTAACATCGGCCGCGCTCAATCGCCGCGGGTTGGCTGTTACGTTTTTCGCGATTGTTTATTTTTTTAGGAGCTCAAGAGGGCTTCGCCGTTTTTCTTGACACAAAAGTAACCAAAAAGTCAAGTCGGCAGGAAGGCTTCTTTGCCGCACAGCCTTCGCCCGCTTGCCTTTCCCTGCCTTTACCCTGCAAACCGGGCAGAACCACGGGCTGCAATTATTTTGCCCCGCTTCGCCCGCTCGTTCCCTGGCTTCTGCAAAAACTTGCTATGCCCCTGCAGCCGCACCACCCACCATTGTTCTGCCCGCTTTCGCCCGAAGCTTACCTGCCGACGGGAGGGGGAAAAGAAGCAAGACAGTTGAAGGAAAGAAGCAAGACGGTAAGAGTCAAGAAGTAAGATAAGAACCGTGACATATTGTTATCAAGCCCAAAACAAAAGTGCGTTGGGCCGACAAAAAAGCGGGCCTGGGAGTATGGCCTGCGGGGAGAAGCATTTTTTTGTCTTGATTTATTCGCAAGGTTGTTTTGCTTTGTAGGTGCTCATGAGCTCGCTCCGCTCGGTTTTTGGTTACTTTTTCATCAAGGAAAAAGTGACTGGCCTCCGCCCGGCCAAGAGGGCGACGATGTTTGTTATAAAACCACAAAAGCCCTTTCCTAACCTCAACGCCCTCCCACCAATGAACAAATGAACTATTGAACAAATGAACCAATCAATCCAAATCCCCATTCCCAAAAGTATCTCCCTGGTTAATATCACCGGTGTCGAAACCTTTTTTAAACCAGTACATCCGTTGGGCGCTGGTGCCATGGGTAAAACTATCGGGCTCTACATGGCCCTGTGCTTGTTTTTGTAATCGGTCGTCACCTATGGCGTTGGCCGCGTTCAGGGCTTCTTCAATGTCACCTTTATCAAGCACGTTTTTCATGGTTTTTTCGTAATGTGCCCAAACGCCGGCATAAAAGTCGGCCTGCAGCTCCAGTTTTACAGAAAGCTTGTTGTATGCGCGTTCGCTCAATCGCGACCGTGCCTGATCCATTTTTTGGGAGATCCCCAACAGGTTTTGCACATGATGGCCAACCTCATGCGCTATCACATAGGCCTGCGCAAAATCGCCGGCGGCACCGAAACGGTTCTTCAACTCATCGTAAAAAGAAAGATCAATATATACCCGCGAATCGCCCGGGCAATAAAACGGGCCGCTTGCCGAGCTGGCATTACCGCAGGCCGACTGTACATAATCGCTAAATATGGTTAAACGCGGCTTTTCATAAGTACGGCCCATGTCGTTAAACAGTTTTGTCCAGATATCTTCGGTATCGGCCAAAACCACGCGCACAAATTTCTTGCCTTCATCTTCGGGGCCGTTATTAACGGTTTGCTCCTGCCGGGCCGGCTGGTTGGTTGCTACCTGGTTAAACAGCGCCGACGGATCGACTCCGGTAAAAAAATAAATAGCGGCCGCTATAAGTCCAAGCACACCGCCACCTATAGCTAATCTGCCGCCCCCACCACCGCGTTCATCATCAACATTGTCGCTTTCGCGTCTGCCAAACCATTGCATATGTTGCCCCCCGGCCCCCTAAAGGGGGAGTTTTTTATACATGATAATAAAAAAAAGCCTCCGTTTGTTTGAACGGAGGCTTCAGATTTTTTCACCCCCTTTGGGGGTACGAGCCGATTATTTCACAATCTCAAATACGGCCTGGATCTGGAAACTTAGTTTGATGTTTTTGAAACTGATATCCGAATCGCCAACATTGCTATCTGCCGAAGCTTTGAATGTCATCATATTGGCGGCATACATACGCGGTTGCGGGAAGCTGCTGTTATCGCTTTCAGTGATGTTGATGGCGCCGCCTAATTTTTCGCCAAGGGCAGCCAACAGGTAAGTTGCTTTATCGCGTGCGGCTAACAGGGCTTTTATTTTAAGGTCACGCTTCAGATCGGCCATTTTTGAATAGTCGTAACTTTCAATATTGGTAGCCTGAATCCCTTTAGGATCAATTTTCGACATGATCTGGTTAAACTTGTTCAAGTCGCGCACACGCAGGCCATATTGTTTGCTGGCCAAAAAGTCGGGTGCTTTTTTCTTTTGATAGGTATTGTTCCAGGCAGATACATTGTTCACCGTAAAATCTGACGATGGAATGCCGGCATCTTTAACGGCTTTTTCCAGCTGGTCTTCCAGATCGTTAATGGCAATGTGCTTTTTGCCATCCATGTATTCCTGTAGTGATATGGTTACGTTTATAATATCAGGAGTAACCTCCTGCTCGGCAATGCCGGTAACTTCAATTTTACGCCTAAGGTCAACGTTTTGGGCAAATGCGCCAATGGTAGTTGCTAATAGTGCGGCAAGGATAAATAGCTTTTTCATGTGTATTTTATTTGATGTTATGACTAAGGTAACGTATGTTTAGTTTAATGTGTAACAGTAAGGCTACAATTAATTGCTAAGCCATTGGTATGCTTGTAAATAAACCGGCGGGTGGTTTTGTTTGAGGGGTGAAGTTAATTCCCTCCCTGGGGGGCACGTTGAAATGCGCGGTTGCAGGGAAGGGTTTCTTCGCTTTGCGTTAATAAAAACAGTTTAAAGAAATCCCTTCCTACACCTTCCCCTGGGAAGGAATCAAGCAGCCCCCACTTTTGATATATCGCCCCTCCCTTCAAACCCTTTACCTTTTTAATAGTTATACTACAACGCACTAATTTATTTGGTTATGAGATCGATATGGAAAGGTTCGATAGGTTTTGGGCTGGTGAGCATCCCTGTTAAATTATATTCGGCAGTACAAACCAGCTCGCTTGATTTTGACATGCTGGATAGCCGTGATCATGCACGCATCCGTTTTCAGCGGGTAAACGAAAATACCCACAAGGAAGTCCCCTACGATAAAATTGTAAAAGGCTATAAGCTTGATGAAGATTACGTGATCATGGACGAACAGGACTTTGAAGATGCAGCGCCCGAAAAAAGCAAGGTAATTGAAATTGAAAGTTTTGTGGACATTGCCGACGTAAACCCCATGTTTTACGAAACATCATACTACACCGAGCCCGATACCAAAAACAACAAAGCCTATGCCCTGCTTATCCAGGCACTTACGCAATCAAAAAAAGCAGGGCTGGCCCGTTTTGTGCTGCGCAGTACCGAAAGCCTTTGCATCGTTCACCCGCTTAAAAATGTACTGGTGGTAACCCGCATCCGTTTTGGACAGGAAATTCGTGGTACGGAAGATCTTAACCTGCCCGATAAGATCGATGTAAGTAAAAAGGAGCTGGATATGGGCCTCACCCTGATCAACCAGTATGCAGAAGATTTTGATGTATCTAAATTTAAAGACGAGTATAATGATGAGCTGCTCAGGATCATCGAGGCCAAATCAAAAGGCAAACGCGCCAAAGTTAAAAAGCTTAAACCCCGTAAAACAGGTAGTGACGATTTGTACGACCAGCTGATGGCCAGTTTAAAAAGCAAGAAAGGAGCTTAATGAAGCCGGAAGTACGGGTTGAAAGTTTTAGGTCTGCGGATGTTCCTTAAAAGGGTCACCATGCGTTGTTTTTAGCACTCACAATTGTACTTGTTTCAAAATTTATTTTTTTAGAGATAAAACCCCGTACTTATTCTCCAACAAATTATCCTAATAATT
Source organism: Mucilaginibacter rubeus (assembly GCF_014643835.1). Classification (GTDB taxonomy): domain Bacteria; phylum Bacteroidota; class Bacteroidia; order Sphingobacteriales; family Sphingobacteriaceae; genus Mucilaginibacter; species Mucilaginibacter rubeus. The sequence goes on from NZ_BMKD01000007.1 coordinate 284,029, forward strand.
AATTTTATTTTTAAAAGAATAAGTTTTGGCTTTGTGTTTGTAGTGTTTATCTCACAAAAACATTAAAACATCTATCATGGCAACTACTAAAGTAAAAACACCCGAACAAACTAATGATGTGCAGGAATCGGCACTGAATGAATTATTTATTGACGAATTAAAAGACATTTACTGGGCCGAAAAACATCTTACAAAAGCACTGCCTAAAATGGCTAAAGCCGCAACATCCGATGAATTACGCTCGGCTATCGAAAGCCACCTGGCCGAAACCGAGCGGCAGGTGATTCGTTTGGAAGATGCGTTTGCTTCCATTGGCCAAAAAGCCGTGGCTGTAAAATGTGAAGCGATGGCTGGCCTCATCAAAGAAGGTGAAGAAATTATATCAGAAACCGAAAAAGGCAGTATTACCCGTGATGCCGGTATTATTTCGGCTGCTCAAAAAATTGAGCACTACGAAATAGCATCATATGGCACCCTCCGCACGCTGGCTGGCGTACTGGGCTATGACCATGCGGCCGAACTGCTTGATTCAACCTTGCAGGAAGAAAAAACCTGCGATAGCCTGCTCACTCAAATTGCCGAAGCCGGTATCAACCAGGCATCAAAAGCCGAAAAAGCTTAACGTTTATTAGTTTTTTAAGAGCGGTCGTGGGGGAATTATTCCTCGCGGCCGTTTTTTATTTGAGCGTGTTGTCGCTAATCGATGAACGTAGCGCACAAGATTTCTCCTCGTTATTCGTCGAGATGACATTTCACGTTATATTAAGCAGCACCAACCGTTAATTACATATTAATTAAAGCATTTCCACAAACAATAAGCGGCAAACACGGTTTACCAACAAAAAACCGACGCCCTATGAAACAATTCCTCCTGGCACTATTCGCCTTTTTATTTTGCTTTTACGATAATGTTTTTGCCCAGGATAAATTAGATGGCGTTTATGCCGGATGCGAGTTTTCGCCAAGTCCGATATTTGGAGGGGGCATGAACAGAACTGACGTTGCTATATTATTCAGACCTGATGGTACTTTCAATTCTTCGCTTAACAGTGCCGACTGGCAAACCAGCGTAAGCGGGCATTACACCATAATTAGAGGGGAAGTAACACTTAAATATACTAAAAGCTCATCTGTTTATGGCATAACCAAATATGGAAGCCTTTCCAATTATGCACATGAACTGTTTAAACTTCAGGGGAACATTATACCTCCGGGCTATTACTCGTTCATCAGCGCTATGGGCGGTGGCGGCGCGGCCTATGGTACAACTTATGTAGGCGCTTTAAGCACACAGGGATTGAATTTCGACGGCAAGGGGCATTTTAGCAATTCGCGCTATTCGGGCTCAATGGTAGCCGGCGAAAATGTTGGCGGCGGCAGCTCAAGCAGCCGGGACGGCAGCGGCACCTATAAAATAAACAAAGGTGTGCTTACACTTACCTATACCGATGGCCACACTGAACTACACAGCTTTTTTTGTGATATGGGCGGTAAAACCCGCATGGCTGTAGTTGATGGGCGGGTATTTTTTGTAGACAATGATGACAATACCACCGCTAACAATACCAAATCATCAGCCGCGGCTAAAAAAACTTCCGAAAACTCCGCCACAAATACAAGTAATGCCACCGTGCCAAATGGAAAAACTCTGCTTTTAAAAGCCAATGCCGCCCATGGAGGCGACAAACTGAATGCATTGAAAACCGCCCGGTTAACAGGTTCCGTTTCGGGGTTAAAAGTAGTTGAGCTGATTGATATTCCCAACAGCAAGGTACGCGTTGAAATATGGAAAAACGGCAAACCGGTGTCGGTGCAACAAACCGAAGGCAGTAACGGATGGCAATGGAGCAGCGGCAACAAATCCGATCTTCCGGCCAATAACGTTGCCGAGATAAAAACCGCCTTATACACCGGGGTTATTGGGTTGCGCAGATCATCGCTTGATCAAATGCAGATCATCAATACTCAAAAAATCCCCGATAATGATATGTATACGGTTCAATGCAGGTTAAATGGCAACGAATACGTGTTTGCTATAAATAATCAAAACCAACTAATGGCTTACGGCTATAAGGTAGGCGACAAAACCCTGTTCGCTATGCTATCAGATCTTCGTCCGGTACAGGGCATTACCATTCCGTATCGTGAGGCTACAACAAGCGGCCAGCAAAAGCTCAATATTCAATACGAGAGCATGGATGTAAACCCTGTTTTAGACGGGCAAAGCTGGGCAGTACCTACCGGAAACTAAATTCTATTTCAGGTAGATAATTTATTGGGCTTCAGGTACAGGTAATCATTTTTAAAATCGAGAATCATATTGAACCGTTTTAAAAGACCGTTCCCCAAATAGTTGATTTCAAAACCCATCGGGTTTTTATTGCTCAGCATAATGGCCGGCACATTACTAACAGGGAATCCATTGAGCCTGAATAGTGGTGTTTCTACAATCTTCATTTCGTATTTTACCCCGCGCGGATCGCTGATGGTGGATGATTTGATGAGTTTAAGATCCCTGGGGAAATTATTTTTAACAGCCCATTCACTATCCAGTATCAATGACTGCTCGGATCCCGTATCCATAGAAAAATTGCCGGTGTATTTTTTGCCGTCTATTTCAAACGTACCGGTAACATATGGGAACGAATGGATAAACCCAATCTTCGAGCGTTCATAACCGTTTAAGTTTTTAGGCATTTTATTACGGATGATGATACGGTTGTTATCATAATCAACCTCTACCTGTTTACCCTCAAACAGGTTCCAGCCAAAACGGCCATCCATTCCAGTCGAGGTTATGTTTGTGGGCAACATTTCCAGATTGTGCCAAACTGATGTGCCGATTTGCAGCTTCAAAGCTTTGCTCATGTCATTAAAATTTGGCTTTGCTTTACCGGCCAAAACATCAGCCTGGTTAGGCAGCAGTTTCGTTTTATTTAATATGGCATCCCTTGTTAAATGAAAGTCAAATGAGCTTAGATCAAAGTGAAGAGATAAAGTGTCGGTATCATTCATCACTGCCTTTACCGCAATGGCATTATAGGCTGTAAGTTTAAAGGGAATGGTGTCGCTTTTGTTGGGATTGATTTGCTGTTCATCCGCCGGCGGTATAGCGCTTGCTATTTGCGTATAACATGAATCCTTACCGTTAAGCAGGATAACGAAGTTATACCTTGTGCCAGGCTTAACCTTTATCCTTATCGAATCGATATCTGTATAAAATGTAACCCATTTAGTTTCCCGGGTCCTATCGGCAGTATAAATGTCCGGTCGTGTTTTTGGCGAAAGCGACCATGCATTTTTATCCAAAAATCCGCCATCATTGATGGCTACTTTTTCAGAAGTGGCTTTGATTACCGGCAGTTTCGACTGGCCAAACACAAGCCCGGCAGGCAGCAGGCAGATAAGCAGCAGAAAATATTTCATCGTTTTTATGAGGTAAGATGCCTAAAGATACACAGGGAATAAATCTTTCCAAAACACAACGTTAAATGAGCTGTATCTCCCCTAAAAAATACAAAATCTAAAACTTTTCAGTGGTCACAGTTATTATACTAATATCTATGAAAATCATTAATTAAAACAAAGTATTATGAACTCACTCCTGTATATCATTGCAGTCATCCTTATAATAGGATGGGCAATCGGCGTATTTTTTACAACGGTAGGCGGCCTGATCCACATTTTGCTGGTGATAGCTATTATCGCGCTTCTGTTAGGCGTAATCAGGCGGTCAACAGCTATATAATGCTGCTGAAAATATAAAACTAATAGGCTATCTCCAAAGAGATGAGCTATCTGAACCTTGATTCGATTGATTTGCGGATTACCTGATAAAATCAGAAAGTCTTTAAATCAAACGGATCAAGGTTTTTTGTATACTTGTTTAAATCATCAGGGAGAAATTCTTAATCAGGGGAGAATCAAGGTTTGAAAAATATATACTTTTTATTATTTATGGCAGTTGTAGCCACCATTAGCGCATGTTCGCCTAAAGTACAACCCTTCGCTGCCACGAATAAAGTATACCACAACCAAACCGATTCATTGACAGAGGTGATTAGCCGCGAGCAGCCGGCCATGCTGGTTGACAGTGCGGGAGGCGCCATCCCTTCGGAGTGGGTTGGCACCGTGAATTTCAACCTGCGCAAACCCAACTATGTTATCATTCACTATACAGCTCAGGATTCGGTTAAGCAAACCCTCAATACTTTTACCCTGGTAAAGCCGCAGGTAAGCGCACACTATGTAGTAAGCAAAGACGGCAAGGTTTACCACATGCTAAATGATTACCTGCGGGCCTGGCATGCCGGCATCAGCAAATGGGGCAGTATTACCGATATGAACAGCTGTTCCATCGGCATTGAGATTGACAATAATGGGCACGAGCCTTTTAATGATGTACAGGTAAAAAGCCTGCTTGCTTTATTGGCTCAGCTCAAAAAAGCCTACAACATTCCGCAGGCAAATTTTATAGGGCACCAGGATATAGCGCCATTGCGCAAACCCGATCCGGGGCCATTATTTCCCTGGAAACTATTAGCTCAAAAAGGTTTTGGGTTTTGGAGAGAAGAACTGCTTGAACTTCCGCCCGATAATTTTGATTATGCTACAGCACTTAAGGTGATTGGCTATGATATCAGCAATCTCCCGGTAGCCATTGTTGCCTTTAAGCGGCACTTTGTACAAACGGATGAAACACCGGTAATGACACAGCTGGATTTGAATATTCTTTATAACATTTATAGGAAATATTAGCCCGCAGGCTCTAAGGAGGAAGTGGAAATTGCTTTAGAAGCAACCTAACTTTTATCACATAAAATGAAAAAAATCACACCGCAGTTTATTGTGGAATTTATTGCAACTAATAATATTCCTTTTATTCCAACGCAATCCAGATTATCTATACCCATAATCTCAAGAATGTGTAGCAAGATGGAACATCATGTAAAATTTGGCGAGATAAAAATATGCGGCAAATTGATTATAGATGGGCATCACAGATACTTAAGTTCTTTGATCATGAATTTTGAGCTGGGACAAGTGGCGACTAACTTAACGTCGGCAACCAAAGAAACCCCATGGAACCAAATTGAGTTTGATGAAAATGATTGGGATTCTGCTGCAGGAATTGAACACCTAAATAGATTAGACGCGGAGTACAATAAATTAGAATTGGAATTTTTAAGACGAATAACATCTAATGACGAATAAGTAGTAATTTTGTATTATGTTGATTTTATTAGATATAGATGGAGTATTAGTCCCAGCAAACTCGTGGAAGAAACCTGAGTTTATGCCCGACGGCTTTCCCGTATTTAATTCAAGGGCGGTAAAGGCGCTTCAACATATTATAGCGGAAACTAATGCCTCTGTAATATTAACTACTTCACATAAATCGAAGTATAAAGTCGCCGAATGGAAAGATCTATTAAAGACGAGAGGGATTAGCCCTAAAAAGGTTCACCGACTGACGACAAATAGTTTAAAAAAGACACGTACTGAAGAAATATTGGAATGGTATAAAAAGAAACATCAACCGAGTCAAGAGTTTGTGATTATCGACGATGATAAAATGCTAAATGGATTACCTGAAAATATAAAACATAACCTTGTTTTAACCAGCCCATCGGTAGGGCTCACGGAAGATCTTGCAGAAGATGCCATTTCTATTTTAAGGAAAAAGAATTTTACTTTTTCTTAATTAAACAATAATATAAAGCCTCGGCGCAATGCACCAGGGCTTTATTATGATCTTTTTTAACATGTCATGGGTGAAAGCTATCGCCTACAGTTCCACATTTTTATTTATTTTTAGGATCTGGCTCAACATCACCATGCAAATAGCCCCACATCCCTTGCTTTCGGGTATTGTTAAGCACTATTTAATTATAGCGCATAATCAGCGGGTTGTCATGAATTACCGCCTGTTTTCGGACGGTAATCCGGGGATGGTGTTTCATTTGAAAGATCCTTTACTCCAATATAACCAACAACATACCCTTGCCAGCAAGCAACCGGGCAGTTTTGTTTACGGACAAATAACTCATTATAATGATATTACTTCGGTTGGCGAACTGGCTATGCTGATTGTGGTTTTACAACCTAATGCTTTACTATCTTTACTTGATGTGGCGACCTATGAGTTAACTAACAATACCGTACCGTTAAAAGACCTTTTCGGGCAGGAAGCCCTTGAACTTGAAGACCGGATCGCAAATACAGCTAACCTCCAGGCAGCTGCGGCAATTGCCGAACAGTTTTTATTGAACAAAACGGCTTCGAAAGGAAAACACGCCGGCATTACAGATCAGGCTATAAGCATCATTCATACAAGCAAGGGTATCATCAATGTTAAAAACTTACTGGACGTGATGCCCATAACCGAACGGCAGCTTGAGCGTAAGTTCGACGAAGAGGTAGGTATTTCGCCTAAAAAGTATATTGATGCCGTTAAGTTTCAAACCTATCTTAAACAACTTCAAAAACTATCTTCAATAAAAGAGCTAAGCTCATTGAGTTATGCCTGCGGATATTACGATCAGGCGCATCTTAATCACTTTTTCCGGAAACATACAGGCCTTACTCCCCTGCAATACAAAGCCAATCATCATCTGTTGGCTATAAACTTTATGCCGCTCGTTTAAATTGCGTTTGTCGGTTTTTTACAATGCTTTTCGGTATAGCTCTGGTAGTTTTGAAAAAAGATGATCAGCGTATGGAAAACCTAACAATCGCCACTGCTCAATTTGAAAACAGAAGCGGTGATAAAGCCTATAATTTATCAGTTATTGAAAAAATGACAGCGGATGCCGCGGCACAAGGTGCCCAAGCAATAGCTTTTCATGAATGCTCGATAACAGGCTATACCTTTGCCCGGAAACTTAATAAAGCACAAATGCTTGAGTTAGCCGAAGAAATCCCCGGCGGGCCAAGCATCGCCACATTAACCGAATACGCCCGGCGATACGACATTGCCATACTGGCCGGGTTGTTTGAAAAGGACAAAGATGACAACCTTTACAAGGCTTATATATGCGTTGATAAAACCGGGATCGTTGCCAAACATCGTAAGCTGCACCCTTTTATCAACCCGCATCTTTTACCCGGCACAGCATATACCGTATTTGATTTGTATGGATGGAAATGCGGCATATTGATTTGTTATGATAATAATATAATTGAAAATGTACGTGCAACTACCCTCCTCGGTGCACAGGTTATTTTTATGCCGCACGTCACCATGTGCACACCATCAACCCGACCGGGCGCCGGTTTTGTTGACCCAGAATTATGGAAAGACAAAGAAGCAAATACAGTGTTACTTCGCCAGGAGTTTGACGGCCTTAAAGGCAGGCAATGGTTAATGAAATGGTTACCTGCCCGGGCATATGATAACGCAATTTATGCAGTATTCGCCAATCCGATAGGCATGGATGATGACCAGCTGAAAAATGGCTGCTCCATGATCCTCGATCCTTACGGCGATATTATAGCCGAATGCCGATCATTAGACAATGAGCTTGTTTTGGCTGAGCTAACCGCCGATAAACTAACCAAAGCGGGAGGCTATCGTTACATCCAGGCCAGGAAGCCCGAACTATACCGGAATATTATCGGCCGTGAACATGAAAGCTTTCAAAAAGTGGTTTGGCTTTAGGCCTTAACAACTTGCGCTCATTTGTAATGAGCGGTTAATCTGGTTTGGCTATTGCATCGCCAGTCGCGTTATAAACGCTAACCCATGTTTAAACCATCGCAAGAAAAAAAATGCCCCGGCACAACAAATGTACCGGGGCGCTATGCTTTTGACCTCCCCCTTTAGGAGGCCGGGGGCTAATCAATCCACTCAAACTTAGTATAAGGCACAAGCACTTCAGGCACTTTAATACCTTTTTCAGTCTGGTTGTTCTCTAACAAAGTAGCAACAATCCGCGGCAGGGCCAGCGCGCTGCCGTTTAGCGTATGTGCTAACTGCGTTTTACCATCGGCATTCCGGAAACGCAGCTTAAGCCTGTTACTCTGGAAAGTTTCAAAGTTTGATACTGATGAAACTTCCAGCCAGCGTTGTTGTGCCGCGCTCCAGGTTTCCATATCGTAAGTTAAGGCAGAACCAAAACCCATATCGCCGCCACAAAGGCGTAATACACGGTATGGTAAGCCTAATTTTTGTAACAGGCCCTGTACATGGCTGCTCATCAGCTCCAATATTTCGTATGATTTATCGGGATGGGCAATGGTTACTATCTCTACCTTATCAAACTGATGCAAGCGGTTCAGTCCGCGAACGTGTGCGCCATATGAACCGGCCTCACGACGGAAACATGGCGTATGCCCGCAGTTACGCACCGGTAACTGATCTTCTTTCAATATCACTTCACGGTACAGGTTAGTAATCGGCACCTCGGCGGTAGGGATCAGGTACAGGTTATCTACACCTACATGGTACATCTGTCCCTCTTTATCCGGCAATTGTGATGTGCCAAAGCCGGATGCTTCATTCACCATTAATGGTACACTTACCTCACTATAGCCTGCTTTTTCGGCCTCGTCGATAAAATAATTGATCAATGCGCGTTGCAATTTAGCACCCTTGTTTTTATATACTGGAAAACCGGCTCCGGTTATTTTAACGCCCAGTTCAAAATCAATCAGGTTGTATTTAGCGGCCAGTTCCCAATGCGGTAGCGCATCGGCAGGTAACTCAGGCTTGGTACCGTCCTCCAATACTACCTCATTGTCTTCAGGAGTTAAGCCTTTGGGTACTGAACTATGTGGCAGGTTGGGCAGCAATACCAGTTTCTGGTAAAGTTCCTCTTCGGTAATGGTAAGCAGGTCGCCGAGCTTTTTGATCTCTTCTTTCCAGGCTCCGGTTTTACCCTTAAGACCTTCCGCTTCTTCTTTTTTACCGGCACGCATCAGCTCGCCTATTTGTTTTGCAGCTGCATTGGCCTCGGCCGAAACATTATCCATACTGGTTTGAGTGGAGCGGCGTTTGTCGTCCAGCTCAATTATTTCATCAACCAGTTGGGGCTGTTTAAAATTTTTTACAGCCAAACGTTCCAAAACCTGTTCCCGGTTATCACGGATATAACTAACTTGCAGCATTATTTTATTTTTTAGGCAAAGATATAAATAAGTCTATAGTCCATAGTCGATAGTCCATAGTAATTTACGTTAGCGGTGTAAGCCCGGAACGATGAAGAGCCATGGACCATCGACTATCGACTATCGACTCAAACAACATGAACAATCCAATAGGCAAACTATATTTAGTCCCCACCCCGATAGGTAATTTGGAGGATATGACCTTCAGGGCTATCCGCGTGTTGAAGGAGGTGGATCTGATATTGGCTGAGGATACCCGCACCTCCGCCCCGATGTTGAAACACTTCGAGATCCATCAAAAAGTATTTGCGCATCATCAGCATAATGAGCATCAATCAAGCAACGAGATCATTAAGTTTTTGCTGCAGGGGAAAAATATCGCGCTCATTTCGGATGCAGGCACACCCGCTATTTCCGATCCGGGTTTTTTCCTGGTACGCGAGGCTTTGAAGTTTAATATCGCTGTGGAATGTCTGCCAGGCGCTACCGCATTTGTGCCGGCCCTGGTAAATTCGGGCTTTCCTACCGACAAGTTTTGTTTCGAGGGATTTTTGCCATTAAAAAAAGGCCGTCAAACCCGGTACAAGTTTTTGGCCGAAGAAGAGCGGACCATCATACTATATGAGTCGCCCCACCGTTTGTTAAAAACACTGGATGAGATGGCCACCTATTTTGGGGCCGACAGGCAGATCTCGGTATCCCGCGAGCTTACCAAAATGTTTGAAGAAACCGTGCGCGGCACTGTAGTTGAGGTAAAACAATACTTTGAAACGCACCCCATGAAAGGCGAGTTTGTGATGTGCGTGGCCGGCGCAGCGGCTAAACCGGCAAAAGGGAAATATGAAAGGGATGAGGAAGAAGAGTAAAACTTCAACTCTCCCGCATGTCATTGCGAGGCACGAGGCAATCGCATGCTATACAGAATTGCTTTGCTTCCGTGCGATTGCCACGCTACGCTCGCAATGACATTTTACAATTTTAAATATAAGCGACAACAGCATAATTCTTGTCACTCTACATGAAAAAAAATCTACCATTAGCCATGCTATCTGGCTTGCTTTTATGGATAGCCTGGCCACCTACCCCTTATACTACGTTTTTACTTTTCATTGGCTTTGTGCCTATGCTGCTGGCCATTGAAAACATTATTAACGATGATAAACCTAAAAAAGGCAGGCGGGTATTTAATGTAACTTTCATCGGCTTTTTTATCTGGAACTCATTATCTGTTTATTGGGTTTATAATGCGTTAAAAATAGTGGGCAAGGTTGTGGCCATACCCATTACCCTTATCCCCTATTCGCTTGGGCCGTTGTTGATGGCGACGGCTTTCTGGCTGTATTACCGGTTTAGACTGGTTGCCCCTCGCTGGGTTGCACTAATTGGCTTAGTTTGCTTCTGGATCGGGTATGAATACCTGCATCAAAGCTGGGATCTCTACTTTCCGTGGATGACGCTTGGCAACGGTTTTGCCGTATCGCATCAATGGGTTCAATGGTATGAATATACCGGCGTATACGGCGGCACTTTATGGATCTGGGTTGTAAATATCCTGGCTTTTTTAATTTATACAAGTCTTCACGAAGCTCAAACCAAACGCCACAGAATGGCATTGATCATGGCGATTGCAATTGTTGTAACAGTGCCTCTTGGCTATTCATTATCGGTTTATCATAACTATGTTGAAGAAGTAAACCCATCAAACATCGTTATTGCCCAGCCCAATATAGATCCGTACGAGAAAGATGGTACCATTCCCCCTGCTTCACAACTTGATATCCTGATCCAGCTTTCAAGACAGGTGGCCCAACCCAATACCGAGTTTTTTATATGGCCCGAAACAGCTATCCCCGCACCTGTTTATATTAACGAGGAACAGATAGGCCAAAATGATTTTATTAAGCAGGCCCAGCTTTTTTTACGGAAATATCCTAATGGCAACCTGGTTACCGGCGCCGAAACATACAGGCTATATAACAACAGGGCAACCCCAACGGCGGTTCCCTCACCATGGGGAGGCGACCAGTTCGCAGACTTTTATAGTACAGCCCTCAATATTGAAAATGGCGACAGGATTCAAACTTACCATAAATCACGGTTAGTACCCGGGGCCGAATCATTGCCTTTTGGCGATGCGCTTTCATTCCTGAAACCCGTATTTGAACATTTAGGCGGCGCTACCGGCAACTATGCTCCCGAAAAAGACGCAAAAGTGCTTTATTCGCAAAGCGGCATAGGGGTTGATCCGGTTATTTGCTATGAATCGATATGGGGAGGTTACATTGCCCGCTCTGTTAAAAAGGGTGCCCAGTTCATCGCTATTATTACTAACGATGGCTGGTGGGAAAACACATCGGGTAAAGATCAGCATTTAGATTATGCCAAACTTCGGGCTATCGAAACACGCCGCTGGGTTTGTCAATCGGCCAATACCGGTATTTCCGGGTTTATCAACCAGCGCGGCGATGTGGTTAAACATACTGAATGGTGGGTTAAAACCGCCATCAAACAGGATATCAACCTCAACAGCGAACTTACTTTCTACGTTAAACATGGCGATTATATCCCACAAACCGGCAGCGTATTGGCAGGGCTTGGCATTGTGTTTTTACTGGGGATGAGATTGAGGAAAAAACAAACGTTAACAGCTTAGGAGGCCAACTTAAAGGCTTTCAATCAAGTACAGAAAGGGTGGTTTTTATAATATCATCAAAAAAAGCCTTATCGGCCGTGGCTTTAGCTGATACCTGCATGCCTCTTACCGCATTCATGATGAACCGGGCCAATGCCAGGGAATCCTGAGGGCTACGGATCTCACCACTGTCCTGCCCTTTTTTTATAGCCTGAAGAATGGCATCTTCGAACTGCTGCTCATTTCGGCATACCACATTCTTAACTTCAGCATCCAGCGATGCCAGTTCAATTTCGGCATTTACCATGAAACAGCCTTTACGTTGTTCATCGTTTAGCAAATCGCGCATGGTAAGCTCCAAAAGCTTTTGTATAGCCTCTTTGGCCGATGCTGAATTATTGATAATATCACACATCTGGTTTCCACCCGCCTTTTGATAGCTATCCAAAGCTTTAATATATAAAGCGTGTTTATCACCAAAAGTATCATACAGGCTTGAGCGGCTGATGCCTAAGCCGTCAACCAAATCCTGCATAGACGTACCATTATAACCCTTATGCCAAAAAATGCAAACGGCCTTGCTCAGTACCTCGGCTTCATCAAAATCTTTACTTCGTGCCATAACAGAAAAGCTTTACCCGTTTTGGGCAAAGCTATTCATTTTTAATTAATTGTTTAGTTATACCCTTCCCTGTTTACGCTAACCGGGCTTTACAGGCATTATTATCTTACACCACCACTGGCCAGGATAATTTCGCCGGTTAACCAGCGTGAATCATCAGATGCCAGGAATACTGCAACAGGCGCAATATCATCCGGCTGTCCAATACGGCCAAGCGGCGTGGTGCTTTCAATTTGTGTTTGAAAATCACTGCCGATAAACCCTGCAGTATGTGTACCCTCTGTTTCAACCATGCCCGGGTTAATAGCGTTTACGCGGATCTTTTTAGGACCAAGCTCTTTTGACAAAACCTGTGTAATAGAATCAACCGCACCTTTAGTGCCTGTATAAATAGCACTTTGCGGTGGAGTAATACGGGTTACAGTTGAGCTTATGTTGATTATGCTGCCGCCTTTATCTCCAAAGCTATTTACCGCTCCCTGGGTAGCAAGTAATAAGCCGAGTACATTGATATCAAACTGGCGGTGGAATTCTTCTTCGGTTACAGCTTCTATCGGTGTAAACTGGTATACGCCTGCGTTGTTCACCAAAACATCAACACCACCAAAAGCTTCTTTGGTTTCGGCAAAAAGATGGTCAACGTCGGCCTTCTTTGCCACGCTGCCTTGTACGGCGATAGCTTTCCCGCCTTCGGCGGTAATTTCGGCAACCACTTTATCAGCACCGTTTTTATCTGATGCATAATTTACTACTACTGCAGCACCTGCCGAAGCCAGGCTTTTAGCTATACCTGCGCCAATACCTTTCGAAGCTCCTGTTACTACTGCCACCTTGTTTTCTAATTTTTTCATTTTCTGGAAGATTAATTTAATTTTGGATCAATCGTTCCACAAATATAAACTCATTTTGGAACATTCATTCCCGAATTAATTTTTATTAGGCTGGGATGACAAATGAAGTTGGCTAATATGGTGGCGGCGCTAAAGACAGATAACCTACAAAACTGCGTTCCACAAAGAGTTAGGAATGGTGAAATATTGAATTATTTAAATCCTGGGCTGTAGAAGACGAAATGACAAAAGAGGGCCGGGTCAGTCTGAGCCTGTCGAAGACTCGCGCGCAGAGGCCTGCCCACTATGCTTCGACAAGCTCAGCATGACCCGGTTCTAATTTTGTCGCGGGTATAATTCTGCCTACTCTTCTGTTGCCATTTCATTCCTTTTCAGGATAAAGGCCATTAGGTCATTGATGGGGTGCTTGATGATCTTCCCTGTTTTTACGCCGTGCAGGTGGCACAGAGACACAAGCTCCTCAGAAAATGAATAAGCTATGGAGCCAACAAAGTGGCATTTATATTTATGATACTCGGGGTATGATTTGATATTGGTTTCAATAAATTCAACCAACCCGTCAACCAACATGGAATGTCCGTATTCGGTGGCCTTTATTTCGCTTACAAACTTACTGAACGATGCCAGGTAGGTATTGGCATTAGGCTTTTGATACACATTTTTGATCACGATCTCCTTGTTCAGGTGGTAGGCCTTATCAAATTGCTGGCTGATATCATACGGCATATTGCCATATAAAAAATCGGTAACCAGCTTTTTGCCAAACCATGTGCCGGCACCTTCATCGCCCAAAACAAAACCAAGGCCATGCTGCCCGTCATAGATATCTTCGCCATCAAAAAAGGAGATATTACTGCCGGTGCCCAGCACACAACAAATCCCTTTTTCCTGGCCACAGGTTGCATAAGCGCATCCCAGCAAATCGCTGTCAACACTGATATAGGCTTTGCTAAAATGCGTGCTCAGGGCATTTGATACTATTTCGTGCCTGTCGGGACTGCTGCATCCGGCACCAAAAAAATAAATTTCAGAAATTTCGCCGGCAAACGCCACCATTTCAGGGGCCTGCTCCAGCACAATGCGGGCTATCTCTTTTTCGGTTAAAAAATAGGGGTTTAATCCCGCAGTAAGGAATGAGCGGCTTTCCTGGTCTGAAACGGTCAGCAACCAATCAGTTTTTGATGATCCGCTATCTGCTACTAAGATCATTGACAAATTTCTTCGAGCGCTTTAACAGTAAGTGGCTTATGAATAAACTGTGTAATATGCTTATTATCTTCCGAGTTCCTGATATCGGTAGGATCAAGCGATGACGATAACATATATATTTTTATTCCTTTTTTAGCGATATCCAAACCGGCAAATTCGTGCAGAAACTCAAAACCCGTCATTATTGGCATCCTGATATCTAAAAAAATAACGTCGGGGTTCACCGATCCATCTTTTAATGATTCAATAGCTTCCATTGGCGAGTGACGCACAATGATATCTTCGGCAAAGTTGCTGCTTTCCAAAACCCGGCGTGTTATAAAGCTATCAATGTAGTTATCATCAATAAGCATACAGGTTTTGAAAGGCGCGGTCATGATTCAAAAATAAGTTTTTAAACTTACTATTAAAATATTTTTTATTTGATGTTAATACTGTTTGTTATCTGTTTTAACATGATCTCGGCCTGTTTACTTTGGTATTGCGCAGCAAAGAATTTTGATTGTGCGTCAAGATAGTTACGCTGTGCTTCCCTTACCTCAAGCGGGGTAATATTACCTAACTTATACTTATCAAGCGTAATATCCAGGTTTTTTTTGTTAAGGTTTACATTGGCTTCTTCCAGCTTTACCAGGTCAAGCCCCGAAAGGTATGCCACAAACAAGCTGTTGATCTGGCTTTCAATATCCAGTTTGGTTTGTTTAGCGGCAATGCCGGCATTGTCAATCTGGATCTTGGCATTCTTTTCGCGCCTGTTTTGGTTAAAGCCATTAAAAATGTTAATGCTTGCGGTGAGGCCGTAATTAAAGCCATGTACATTTTGCGACAAGGTAAACCCTGCCGGTGTTTTGCTGTTGGTAAAAGTATATCCCGATGTTACCCCCACCTGCGGATACCGTGTAGCGCGCACCTGTTTAAGATTGATCTCGGCCAGGCGCTGGTTTATTTGTGCCGATAATATCGCCGGATTTTGCAGTTGCGCGTTGTTAAGCACATCGGCCAGCGCAAGCTTTTCATCAATTACAATGGTATCGGCAACAGAAAAATCGGTTTGCAGGTCGCGGATCAGTAACTGGTTAAGCTGTATTTTGGTTGTCTTGAATTGCTGGTACTGGATCACCAGGTTGCCGGTATCTGTATTCAGGTTTACCTGGGCATTCAATACTTCCAATCGCGAAGCCCTGCCTACAGCAAACTTATCATTGGCAATGCGCAACTGCGTGCGGGAAATATCAATAGCTCCTTTTAATGCCTTGATCTGTTCGTTCTGGCTGATCAAGTTATAATAGGTATCGATAACGCTGGCCACTGTTCTTTGTACGGTATCCTGTAATCTCAGCACACCCAGTTTATCCATCTGCTTTAGCTGATCATAGTTTGCAAACATGGCGAAGCCATCAAAAATTGTCCAGTTAAGGTTTACCCCATAATTATTATTGGAGTTTTTGGCATTGCGGATATTGTTAACCGTACCATCATTACGGGTTTGCTTGGTTGTTTGGCGACTGTTATTGTCATTAAAGTCGCCGGTAACCACCGGCAAGATCCCGGCATTACCAAGTGTAACATTATTTGATGCTATGGTTGAGTTGTTTTGCGACAACTTGATATTATAGTTGTTTTTCAGTGCTATTTCAACCGCGTCTTTTAAAGTAAGTAAGGGCGCATCCTGCTGGGCTAAAGCCATGGTTGATATCATAGCGAAACAACAAACCAGGCAGGCTATTTTCTTGATCATCATATTATGTTACAAGTTTTCGATCAGTTTAGGTTCTTGATGGTGCGGGTGACGGGCAGCTTCGGCTATTTCAGCCTCTGCAGCCAGGTCCTCCGGATCGTGGTCATGGTCTTTACGGGTTTTAGCAGCCAGCAGCAGGTACATCATCGGGATGATGTAAAGGGTTAACACCAATGAAAACAGCATCCCCCCCATAATCACAATCCCTAATGAAACACGGCTTTTTGCACCGGCGCCCAATGCAAACGCAATTGGCACAGCACCAAGCACCACGGCTAAGCTGGTCATTAATATGGGGCGTAAACGCGCCGTTGCCGCTTCAATAACTGCCTCGTATTTGGCTACGCCCTGCTCCATCCGTTGGTTTGCAAACTCCACGATAAGAATACCGTTTTTAGTTACCAGCCCTACAAGGGTGATGATCCCAATCTCGCTGAAAATATTGAGGGTTTGATTAAACAACCACAGTGATAAAAACGCACCCGAAATGGCCAGCGGAACGGTAAGCATCACGATAAGCGGATCCATAAAGCTTTCAAACTGGGCCGCCAGTACCAGGTAGATCAGCAGCAAGGCAAAGCCAAAAGCAAAAAGAATGTTTGACGAACCTTCGGCATAGTCACGTGAGGGGCCGCTTAACGCGGTACTAAATGTATCGTCAAGTAAGCTTTTGGAGATCCTGTCCATCTCCTTGATACCATCGCCTACAGTATAACCCGGAGCAAGACCGGCCGAAAGTGTTGCCGATTTATAACGGTTAAAATGGTAAATGGCCGGAGGCGTGGCGCCTTCGGATGTTTTAACTACGTTATCCAGCTGAACCAACGTCCCTTTTGAGCTGCGCACATAAATTGATTTCAGATCAAGCGGCTGATCGCGGTTAGCGCGGTCAACCTGTGCTATTACCTGGTATTGCTTACCGTTTATCAGGAAGTAGTCGAGCCGGCCTGCGCTATAATATAATTGCAGCGTTTGGGCAATATCATCAACCGAAACACCTAAGTCACGGGCACGCTCACGGTCGGTAACCACGCGCAACTCGGGTTTAGTAAATTTGAGATTAACATCCGTTCCCTGGAAAACCGGGCTTTTTGACACCTCGGCAAAAAAGGTCGGCAGCACTTTACGGATCTTTTCAAAATCCTGGTTTTGGATAACATACTGCACCGGCAACGATGTTTTTGATCCGGAACCACCGCCACTGATAGTTTGCTCCTGCACCACAATGGCACGCGCATCGGGCATTTTGCGTAGCTTACCATTCAGCCAGTCGGCAAGTTCCTGCTGGGTTCGTTTTCGTTCATCCGGACCAACCAGCCCTACCCTTCCAAAGCCGGTATTTGAAGCACCGCCGCCGCCAAATGATGGCGAAACAATTTCAAGGTTAACATTAGCCTCCGGAATTGAATCTGCAACCAGGTTAGACACCTTATCCATATACCGGGTCATGTACTCATAGGTTGCGCCTTCCGAACCGGTAACGCTGTAACGGAGCAAACTACGATCATCAAGCGGGGCAAGCTCGGATGGGATAACTTTTACCAGGACGCCGATGATAACCAAAGATGCAGCAAGAATGGCAAATGATACCCATTTACGCTTCATGAACTTAATGAGCGATTCGGTATATGAAGTGGTCATATTAATGAAGAACGGCTCCGTTCTTTCGTAAAACTTCGATTTCTTTTGGTTTTTGCGAATCAGCTTTACGTTAAGCATCGGGGTTAATGACAGGGACACGAATGCCGATATCAACACCGCTCCGGCCACTACTACCGCAAACTCGCGGAACAAACGCCCGGTAAAGCCCTGTAAAAACACAATAGGTAAAAACACAGCTGCCAGTGTAACCGATGTGGATACTACCGCGAAAAAAATCTCGGCCGAACCTTCAAAAGCCGCTTTACGGATCGCCATGCCCGCCTCTACCTTCTTATAGATGTTTTCTGTTACTACAATACCGTCATCCACCACCAGGCCCGTCGCCAGAACTATCCCCAAAAGGGTTAAGATATTAATAGAAAAACCGAAGATGTACATAATAAAGAAAGCACCGATCAATGATACCGGGATATCAATCAGCGGGCGGAAAGCTATCAGCCAATCGCGAAAGAAAAGGTAGATGATAATTACCACCAGTACAAAGGCCACGATCAATGTTTCCTGCAC
The DNA here is from genome assembly GCF_014643835.1 of Mucilaginibacter rubeus. Classification (GTDB taxonomy): domain Bacteria; phylum Bacteroidota; class Bacteroidia; order Sphingobacteriales; family Sphingobacteriaceae; genus Mucilaginibacter; species Mucilaginibacter rubeus. Next base: position 302,358 of record NZ_BMKD01000007.1, read on the forward strand.
CTCAGATATCGACTGATTAATGAACCTCGTATTATCCAAAGCCACTTTTACCGAAATATCAGGCGGAAGATCTTTTTTAATCTGTTCTAAACGGGTATAAAAATCCTTGGCTATCTGTACATAATTAGCACCCGGCTGTGGTACCAGTGCCAGACCAACCATCGGCACCCCCGACTCTTTAAATATGGTTTCCTCGTTTGCCGAGCCCAACACAGCATAACCAATATCGCTCAGCCTGATCACCCTGTTGCTATCGGCACGGATAATGAGGTTGTTAAAATCTTTTTCCGTTGCCAGTTTGCCCAAAGCCCTGATGGTAACTTCGGTATTATTACCCTCAATTTTACCTGCAGGCAACTCTACGTTTTCTTTAGCTAAAGCCGCACCAATGTCGGTAGCTGTAACGCCAAGTGCCGAAAGCTTGGTAGGGTCTATCCACAGGCGCATAGCATACTGGCGCTGCCCCTGTACGTTAATGGTACTTACACCGGGGATGGTTTGTAAGCCTTCCAGCAGCACATTTTCTGCATAATCATCCAACTGGTTGATGTTACGGGTGTCACTGCTCACGGTAAGGGTAATGATTTGGTCGGCGCTGGCATCGGCTTTGGTTACTACCGGCGGGGCGTTAATATCCTGCGGTAGCTGGCGCTGGGCCTGGCCCACTTTATCGCGCACGTCGTTTGCTGCTGTTTCCAGGTCGGCATCAAGGTCAAACTCAACAGTGATATTGCTTTGCCCAACCGAACTGGTTGACGATATGTTACGGATGCCCGGCACACCGTTGATAGATTTTTCAAGCGGCTCTGTGATCTGCGATTCAATTACATCGGCATTGGCCCCGGAGTAACTGGTTGATACCGAAATTATGGGCGGGTCGACCGAGGGAAAATCCCGCACGCCCAAAAACTTATAGCCGATAATACCAAATACAACAATAACCACAGACATTACTGTTGCCAATACCGGCCGCTTAATACTTACTGAGGATAAACTCATATCGGTTTATTTAATAACTTTTAAAATTTTCAAAGGCACTTTTGGCCGCATTTGGATCAGGCCCGATACTACCACACTGTCGCCAGGCTTTAAGCCTTCAATTACCTGGATCTTTGTATCGGTACGCAGATCTGTTTTTACAGGTTTTGACATGGCTTTACCATTGTGGTAGATCCAAACCAGGCTGCTTTTCAAATCGGGAATAACCGCCTCTGTTGGCAGCAAAATGGTTTTAGGAATTTGATCAAGCGTTAAATTGATCTTGGCAAAGCTGCCCGCGGTAAGGATCCCTTTAGGATTGGGTGCCTTAGCGCGCACAGTAATAGTGCGCGAGCTTGCATCAATTGAAGGGTCAATGGCATACACTGTACCCACAAAACTCTCCATCGAGCTTTCTGTTTTGAACCTGATCTTACTGCCCGGGCCAAGTATAGAAAGGTACCTTTCAGGCACAGCAAAGGTTACTTTTGCCGGATCGATATTAACCAGATCGGCAATAGGCGATGATGGAGAGAGGTAACTGCCCGGGCTCACATTCCTTAAACCGATAGTCCCCGAAAAGGGCGCCCGGATCTCGGTACGGGCAATCTGCGCCTTAATTACATTTGCAGCAGCTTTTAACGAATTTAATGATGTTAATGAAGTATCATATTCCTCTTGGCTTATGGCTTCTTTTTGAAGCAACTGACGGTTGCGGCTTTCCTGTTGTTTTGCCAATGCCACCTGGTACTGGTTTTGCTGCAACGATGCTTCCAGGTCCTGGTTGTACACTTTAACCAGCAACTGGCCCTTTGTTACTTTAGTGCCTTCATTAAAATAGATCCCGGTAATATTCCCTGCTGTTTGGCTTATCAGGCTTACCTTTTCATTGGCATCAATGGTGCCGGTAATATCAATAATGTTGTTTACGGCGGTATCTTTAACTATCATTACTTTAACCCCTACCGCGCCGCCGCCTTTTTTCTTATCACCTTTACCCGAAGCCATAGCCGCGGCCGATTTCTTTGCCCCTTCGCTAAAAAATTTATTGTAAATTAAATAGGCAACCAGCAGGGCCAGCGCCGTGTAAATAATATATTTCGTTTTCATACTTTGTTTAATCCGTGTGTGATTTAGCTTGTAGGGTTGTTTCGGGTGATACCAATGGTTTTAAATTTTTATGCATGCGGGTAAGTACGCTTTCAAATACCTGCATATCGGCTTCGGATATGCCTTCGGTAATATCCGCGTTGATGGCTTCAAATGTTTCAATGATCTGAGGAACGGCCAGTTTTGCCTTATCGGTAACGCGAAGCAATTGCTGCCGCCTGTCGTTCGGGTTGTTTTCGCGGTAAACAAAACCTTTTGCTGTAAGCAGATTAATGATGCTTACCATAGCCGATTTATCCTTGCCCAGCAGATGTGCCAACGCGTTTTGGGTAAGTTGCCCGTCATGAAAGTAAATGAGCGAAAGTATATAGTGATACCGGGTAACATCCAGGTGAACGGTATGCTTTACCAGTACATTAAGGTACAGTTTACCTAAGCGTATCAGCTTGCGCGAAATAGGTTCAATCAGTTCCATTTACTTAAAAATCGATGTAAAACTAATAGCATAATATCAACAATAGTTGCATGTATCAACCATTTTACAACGGTGTTTAGGGCGCTGTAACGCCACATACATAACTGATTATATAATATTTTATAAATTGCGGCCATGAAACTGACCAACCTACGCACGTTATTTTTTCTAACGATTTTTATTATGAGTACTACTATCAGCAAAGCCGCCGCCAGCGCTCAGATTACCTACAATGTTTCGTTTCCTGAAGCCCAGGCCCATTATGCTGATATTGAAATGCATATTACCGGCCTTCAGCAAAACACCCTTGAGCTCAAAATGCCGGTATGGACACCGGGCTCATACCTGGTGCGCGAGTTCGCAAAAAACATCGAATCATTAACTGCTGAAGCTAACGGCAAACCCGTTGCAGCACCCAAAATCAATAAGAATACCTGGCAAATTGTTACAAAAGGAATTTCATCGGTAACGGTAAAATACAGGGTTTATGCCTTTGAGCTCTCCGTACGTACCAGCTTTATAGATGCCTCGCATGGCTTCCTTTCCACTACGGGCATCTTTATTTACCCGGCCAGCATGCTGCATTCGCCCGCTATCATCCACATCAAACCATATAAAAACTGGGATAAAGTTTCAACAAGCCTCGATATGGTGAATAATGATCCGTTTACCCGTTTATCACCAAGCTTCGATATCCTGTTCGATTCGCCAATTGAAGTAGGCAACCAGGATGTTTTTGGATTTGATGCATCTGGTGTTCATTATGAAATTTGCATGTACGGCGGCGGCAATTATGATAAGGAAAAATTAAAAGCCGATATCCACAAAATTGTTGACCAGGAAGCAGCTGTTTTTGGCGAAAACCCCAATAAACACTATGTATTTATTGTACATAACCGCCAACGTAATGGTGGTGGTTTGGAGCACCTGAGCTCAACAGTTTTAGGAGCATCTCGCGATAACTACACCAACGATAAAGGATATCAAAGCTTTTTAGGCCTTGTTGCCCACGAGCATTTTCACTTATGGAACGTGAAACGCCTGCGCCCGATTGTGTTAGGCCCTTTTGATTATGACAATGAAAACTATACTACCAATTTGTGGATAGCCGAAGGTTTTACCGAGTACTACCAGGGTATCATTGTACGCCGTACGCAACTGTTCCCGGTTCAGAATTATTTTGATGTTTTGGAGGGCGAGTTCAATGTTCTGGAAAACCTACCCGGAAAAAATGTACAAACCGTTGCCGAATCAAGCTTTGATGCCTGGATCAAAGCTTACCGCCCTAACGAAAACTCTAACAATACTACTATTTCATACTACAACAAAGGGGCAATCATTGGTATGATGCTTGATCTGGAGATCATCAACGACAGCAAAGGCAAATACTCGTTAGATGATGCCATGAAGTACATGTACACCCAGTATTATAAAATCAAAAAGCGCGGTTATACCGATGCTGAGTTTAAAGCAGCCTTTGAAAAATTTGCAGGTAAAAAACTGGATGATTTTTATGCCAGATACATCAATGGTCTAACCCCTATCGATTATAATAAATATTTAGGTTATGCCGGTTATAAGGTAGAGGATGAACTGGCCGATAAAAACGATGCGGCTTTAGGTATCACTACTACAACAACCGCAGCTAAAAAAATTATTGTTACGAGCGTGCAGCGTGGTACTGCCGCTTATATTGATGGCATTAACGTAAACGACGAGATCACTGCTATTGACGGAACGCCGGTTACTGATGCTGCAACCCTGATCAATGGTAAAAATCCCGGCGATAAAATTGAGGTTACCGTGACTCGCGACGGGCAAGCTATAACCCTACCGGTTACCCTACTGAAAAGCAACCGCGTTAAATACAATATTGTTACCCTTGATAGCCCAACCGAGCAGCAATTGGCTGTTAGGAAGAAGTGGTTAAGCATATAAAAACTACTATTTACAGGGAAAGGCTGGCTGAGAAGCTTGCCTTTCTTTATCTAAGGTTAATGCCAATTGGTATTTATTAATTAAATTTGTTTATGGAAACATTCATTGTACATCCTGAAAACAAAGAACAATCAGCTGCTGTCAAAGCTTTTTTAAAAGCTCTTAAGATCAATTTTGAGAAGCATGACCAAGGCTCATACAATGCTGAATTTGTTGAACAGGTATTAGCGGGTGAAACAGCACGAAAAGCAGGTAAAAAAGGCGTTAGGGTAAACACCGACGACCTATGGAAATAGACTTATACGAAAAAGCTATCCGGGATTTTGAGTATTGGAAAAAATCTGGAAATAAGTCTGTTCAAAAAAAGATCTCACAAATATTTAATGATATGAAAGCTCATCCCTTTGAGGGAATAGGGAAACCGGAGCCTCTTAAATATAAATTAACAGGAAAATGGTCAAGGCGCATAAACTCCGAGCACAGAATTATATATGACGTTGTTGACGAAACCATTAATATTTACTCTTTACGAGGGCATTATGAATGATCCCATCAATAAGGTCGGCTGAAAAGCTGGCCTTTCTTTTGGCCCCCTATCCTCATTCCGAACTTGTTTCAGCTCAATAAAAAAATAAAATATTAACGCATAAGTTATATTTTTATAGCTTATGCCCGCTGCAACCTCGTTAAAAAAAATACGCCCGATACAGCTTGTTGCTGTTATTTTTTTTACTGTATCCGGTGGCCCTTACGGCCTTGAGCCGCTATTAAGTTATGCAGGCGATCATGGCGCGTTAATCATCCTGCTCATAACCCCGTTAATGTGGGATGTGCCGGCCATATTTACCGTGCTTGAGCTTAACAGCATGATGCCTGTTACCGGCGGCTATTACAAATGGGTAAAATATGCCCTCGGTACCCACTGGGGTTTTATTGAGGGCTGGTGGACCTGGCTCTATACTTTTGTCGACCTTGCCATTTACCCTGTGTTGTTTGTACAATACGCCGGTTTCTTTTTCCCCGAATTGCTAAATTTTCAGATTCCGGTTTGTTTGGTGATCATCTGGGCATCAGCCGGGTTAAATATTTTAGGCATTATGCCGGTGGGTAGGGTATCTGTATTTTTGAGTGCGGCCGTTCTCGCCCCGATCATATTAATGATAGCGTTAGGTATTTATCACCATAGCGGGCCAATGCACATCCCCTCAACATCATTAAAAGGGCTCAGCTTTCCGTCGTTTGGTATGGCTTTGTACACGGTAATGTGGAATTGCCTCGGCTGGGATAATGTAACCACCTATGCCGAAGAAGTTGAAAAGCCGGTACGCTCCTACCTTATTTCTATTTTTACAGCTTTCGCGTTGGTAATGGTGGTGTACTTTTTTGCCATCTGGGTTGCCCAGCAATCGGGCATTAACCATGATACCTTAACCGAAAATGGGTTTCCTGCATTAGGCGAATTGATTGGAGGGCATTGGCTGGGTATAGTAGTTGCAGCAGGCGGTATGGCCAGTACCCTCGGAATCTATACCGCTGTATTGTTATCGGTATCACGTGTGCCGCAGGTAATGTCTGAAGACAATTTACTTCCAAAAGGAGTTAACAAACTACACTCTCGTTTTAAAACACCTTTTGTTTCCATCATCATCTGCTCCATAGTAGTGAGCTTTATGGTACTGTGGACCTTTGCCGATTTGCTTATCATTGATGTAACTGTTTACGGCGCGGGGCTTTCTTTAGAATACATCGCCCTCGTAAAACTCCGCGTCAAGGAGCCGATGAAAGAGCGGCCTTTCCGCATCCCGCTTAGCGTTACCGGCCTATGCCTAATAATGCTGTTGCCATTTATTGTTTACAGCGTAGCACTTGGCGGGGCATTAAGCTCAACACCGAAGGCCCTTTCGGCTGCTGTTTTTGCACTGGTTGCATTATCAAGTGCGGAAGTGGCCTGGCAAATTATTAAACTAAGCAAGCCTGAGCTGAAGCAATAATAATACATGAATCAATTGGCCATCTAATACAATTAATTCCAACTTCGCAAATCGTGGTGCAGAAACAGGGCAATCGTTTTTAAACAATTCGATCTGTTTTACAAATCTCACACTGAAAAATTTTCACACAAATGCTTTGCATGCTGTCCACAATTAATCGAATTACACGAATCTCAAATTAATTCAATTCGTGTAACTCGATTAATACGTAAAAATTAGTGTGAAAATTTTCATTTATTGCTTTTCAATATACAACTGGTTAAAGGCTATTTCCCTGAGTGAGGAAAGAAAAATTCGTGCAATTCGATTAATTCGGAAAAATTTGTGGCGATAATTTCTTCAACGTTTCAATGATTGGATAATTGACCGGGATTTGCGTAAATTCGATCCTTTCCCGAAAACTCATATCATATGAAAATCAAATACCGATACCTGATGCTTATTGGTGGCCTTGCTATTTTTGCAGGCTGCCAAAATAATAAAAGCGTGCCCGCCGAAAAGGCCATAACTGCGGCCGAAATAAAAAAATACATCTCGGCTTTAGCCAATGATTCCATGATGGGCCGCAAACCTTTCACCGCCGGCGAAGACAAGGCGATCAAATACATTTCGGAGCAGTTTAAACTGGCCGGGCTCGAACCGGGTAACAATGGCAGCTATTTCCAGGATGTGCCCATGGTGCAGATCACCAGTACGCCATCTCCTGTCATGGAAATAACCGGCGGTAAAACGCCGCTCAGTCTGCATGCTACTACAGATTTCGTAACCTTCAGCCGCCGCGAGGTTGATTCGGTAACGCTTAAAAACTCCCCGCTGGTTTTTGCCGGGTATGGTGTTGTTGCTCCCGAATATCACAGGAATGATTATGCCGGACTTGATGTTAAAGGTAAAACTGTTGTGGTGCTGGTGAACGACCCGGGCTTTAAAAACGGCGATCCTACATTTTTCAAAGGCGATACCATGACCTACTACGGCCGGTGGACTTACAAGTATGAGGAAGCCGCGCGTCAGGGCGCTGCAGGGGTGCTTATCATCCACCAAAAAGAGCCTGCAAGCTATGGCTGGGAAGTGGTATCCAACAGTAACACAGGTGCCAAACTTTACCTGCAGCAAAAGGACAAGCACATGAACCGCTGCAAGGTTGAAGGCTGGATCACCGAAGATATGGGTAAAAAGCTTTTAGCTGAAGTGGGCATAACCGGCGATTTCCGCGCCCTGGCCCGTAAAAAAGATTTTAAAGCCATTCCGCTTAAGCAATCAGTTACTTTAACCATCAACAACCAGTTAAAGTATTCCACATCGCACAATGTGATCGGCACACTTAAAGGCAGTTCACAGCCGGGCGAATATGTATTATACACCGCCCATTGGGACCACCTGGGCATAGGCAAGCCTAACGCCAAAGGTGATAGCATTTACAATGGCGCTGTTGATAATGCCGATGGTGTGGCTGCTATTATCAGTGTGGCTAAAGCATTTAACAAGGCCAAAGAAAAGCCCAAACGCTCTATTGTATTTTTAGCTGTTACAGCCGAAGAGCAGGGTTTACTGGGTTCGGAATATTATGCCACCCATCCCATTTACCCGGTTAACAAAACAGTTGCCGATCTCAACATGGATGCCCTGGGCGATTACGGCGAAACCAAAGACATTGCTGTAACCGGGAAAGGTCAAAACGATTTGGAAGATTATGTTGACGAAATAGTAAAAGCACAAGGGCTTAGCACTGTTGGCGACAGGCACCCCGGCTCTGGCAGCTACTACCGGTCGGACCATTTTAACTTTGCCAAGGTTGGTGTACCGGCCCTTGACATTAACAATGGCAGCATCAGCGCAGTACACGACGGCAGCTACGGCGAAGCTAAACAAAAAGATTATGGCGACAACCGCTATCACCAACAGGCCGATAATTACACCGATACTATGGATGCCACAGGCATGGCACAGATAGCTAATATCCTTTATGAAGTTGGCACTAAGCTGGGTAACGAAACAACCTTCCCCGGCTGGAAAAATGGCTCGGAGTTTAAGGCGATAAGGGAAAAATCGATGAAGTAAAGTCTCTTAGGGGAGACTTGAAAATGGCCTTCTTAAGCCCCCTCCCTTGGAGAGGGTTTGGGTGAGGTTAACAAAAAAATCCACCCCGTAACAGAAGGTGGATTTTTTTTTGATATATAGTGAAACTATACCCTTAAAGGGATTTAGTTGCTCATTTTAGCTATGTTGAAGCTTTCGTAAGCCATTTGCCTGTTGTAATCGTTGGCGATGGTTTTGTAGTTGATCAGGTCGACAATGGTACCGATGAAACAAAAACCGGCTGTGAAAAAGTACAGGATCCCCATCCCAATCTGATCAGTCATGAAACGCTGTACACCTGATACACCAAGGAAACCTGCAAGCGTTGCGAACATAATATCCTGTGGGTTGCGTCTTTTGCTGGCATAAAATGACATAAAAGTGCGAGCCTGGTTTTCTGTTAATGAGGCAGTAGCCTGTTGCAGAAATGTATATTCTTCGGGAGTGATACCGTCGAAAGACATATATGGATTTTGATAAGCGTTCATTTCAGTAAGTTTTAAAGTTTGCGATTGTTTTATGATATAAAGGTACAGTGGTGCTCATAAAACGCCTAAGGGAGATAGGTTAGCGGAGATAAGTAATCGGTGAAATGACAGGTTTTAACGGTGAAAAGTAGCGTGGAAATTTTACCGAGGATAAGAGTAGCAATAAAATGTCATTGCTGTAAGAAACGACCTGAGAAATCCCGGAAAAAAACCGTGATGGCGTATAAAGTATATTTTGGTGATAGTGCGCTGGGGCCGCGTTAGTGATAGGAGCGGATACCGGCCGGTGGCTAATGCCTGCGCAGTATGAGCGGATAGCACGGGCCGCAGGCAACGCCCCAATTTATAATATCGATCAAAAACACACCTGATAATCAAAAACTTACAATCACATCATTATACAGAACGAAGCAATCGCACGGAAGCATAACCAACCTGTATAACATGCAATTGCCACGCCGCGCCCTGCTCATACCCCTCCTGCTCCTCGCAATGACATGATTTATAAAATTTAGGTAAGGCTCTTAAACTGATTCCTCTCCGGCAGCCTTGCTTTGGTAAGCACATAAATCCGGTTAAAGATCACGGCCACCGCAGGAATGCCAAGCCAGTGGGCACGGAAAGAATTGCTGATATCGCCATGAAAAAGATAAATAATACTATGCCCTAAGCCGCAGCCCGGGCACCACCCTATGCCCATCAGCTTAAGAGGGCACAAGGTAAAGTGTGACGCTTCCGTTGGCGAGGCCATCGCCAATGAAAGCATCGCGGCTGTCCAGAACAAGAGTTCAAAATATTTTGAAAAATAACGCTTAATCAAGTTTGTTTGCTTTGTTGGTGAATAATAATGATACCGCGAAGGCGAGCAGTACCCCAACTATTAACGCACCAAAAATCCGTTCAGAAAAATCCTTTATGTTAGCACCGGATGACGATACGTAGCTGATATAAAGTATTGAGCCGAAAACGGCGATGATGCCGCCTACAATTAATATTTTAAAACTTTGAAAAAGAGCTTCCAAAAAGCCCATCTGGCCATTACACTCGTTTTTTCGATAACTCATAATCCCGAAAAAAAGCCCGATAGCCGGTATAATAAATGAAAAGTATTCGACTGGGGCCACAACGTCTTTTTGCGGCATAACGCCAAGCCGTGGCATAGCAAAGATCCAGATGATACTTAATACGCCGATGATACCCCCTGATAACACTGCATTCTTCATAATTATATAATTAAGATTGATTTATAAATCGGTATGCGCGTTTACATACATAAATTTATCATTAAAAAGTAAATAAGCCCTCATATTGTTTGCATTAATTTTTAGCCCAACGCTTTTTTATTTTGGCTTTCCTTTTTTGTTTATCTTTGCCGCGGTTTGAACATCCGTGATATATTAGACAGATATAAGGCTGATGACCGGATAAAAACGTTGGCTACTGCGCTTAACGCATCAAAAAATCCAAGGGTACAGCTACGTGGTTTGGTGGGATCAAGTGATTCGGCCATGGCGGTAGCATTGTATTTTTTGCAGCACAAACACATGGTATTTGTACTGCCCGACCGCGAAGAAGCAGGTTATTTCCAGGCCGACCTGGAAAACCTTACCGGTAAAGAAGCCCTGCTGTTCCCTTCATCATACCGCAAGCCTTTTGAATTTACCCAGCCCGATAGCAGTAATGTACTGGCCCGTGCCGAGGTATTGAATGAGCTTAACCATAGTACAGAATACGGCCAGCTCATTGTTACCTACCCGGAGGCCCTGGCCGAAAAAGTAATTGATCGCTCTTCGCTTGAAAAAAACACCCTTGAAATAGCCGTTAGCAACAAGCTCAGTATTGATTTCATCAACGAGTTTTTGATAGAGTATGATTTTGAACGGGTTGATTTTGTATATGAGCCGGGGCAATTTTCTATCCGTGGCGGTATTGTTGATATCTTCTCTTTTTCGCATATGCTCCCCTACCGGGTTGAGTTTTTTGGTGATTTCATTGAGTCGATCCGTACGTTTGAAATCGAGAGCCAGCTGTCGGTTGAGCATGTTAAAAGCATTACCATTGTTCCCAACGTACAATCTAAATTTCTAACGGAGAATAATATCTCCCTGCTTGAATATGTTGAAGCAGGTACACAGGTGTGGATCAAAGACGTTCAGTTTACGCTGGACATTATCCAAACCGGTTATAAAAAGGCTGTAAATCTTTGGAAAGCCCTCTCTGCAGATGAAAAAGCACAAAACCCTGATTGGATAGATCCCAAATTTGGTTTTACCGACGAAAAACTGATTGGTGATCAATTGCATGATTTCCCTGTGGTAGAGTTTGGAAAGCAGTTCTTTTACCATGATGCTACCGCTATCAATTTTGATATGCGCCCGCAGCCATCATTTAATAAGGACTTTACGCTGCTCATTCACAATTTCAAAAACAACGAGACTGATAAGATAGAGAACTTCATCTTTACCGATTCGGCCAAACAGGTTGAGCGTTTATACGCCATTTTGGACGACCTGGACAAAACGGTAAAATTTACGCCGGTAAGCATCTCCATACGCGAAGGCTTCATTGATCACGAGCAAAAGATAGCCTGCTATACCGATCACCAGATCTTTGACCGTTACTATAAATACAAAACCCGCAAGGGCTACCAGCGTTCCCAAGCTATTACACTAAAAGAGCTCCGCGACCTTAAACCTGGCGATTATGTTACCCATATCGATCACGGTATAGGCAAATATGCAGGTTTGGAAAAGGTTGACGTGAACGGCAAACAACAGGAAATGATCCGCCTGATTTATGCTGATAACGACCTGCTGTATGTGAATATCAACTCACTTAACCGCATTTCCAAATTTAGCGGCAAAGAAGGTTTCGTTCCCAAAATGAACAAACTGGGTACCGACACCTGGGAACGTTTGAAGAAAACAACAAAAAAAAAAGTTAAGGACATAGCCCGCGACCTGATCAAGCTTTACGCCCTTCGTAAAGCCCAGCATGGCAATGCCTTTTCGCCCGATAGCTACCTGCAAACCGAGCTGGAGGCATCATTCCTGTACGAGGACACTCCCGACCAGGAAAAAGCCACTGCCGATTTTAAAAAAGATATGGAATCGCCCCACCCTATGGACCGCCTTATTTGCGGCGACGTGGGTTTTGGCAAAACCGAAGTTGCGGTCCGTGCTGCTTTCAAAGCCGTTGCCGATAGCAAGCAGGTGGCCATTCTGGTACCAACAACCATCCTGGCAGCGCAGCACTACAAAACTTTTACCGACAGGCTCAAAGGTTTTCCTGCCAATATTGATTATGTTAACCGCTTTAAATCAACCCGGCAGATCAAGGATACCCTGGAGAAACTAAAAGAAGGTAAAGTAGATATCATCATAGGCACACATCGTTTGGTAAGCAAGGATGTGAAATTTAAAGACCTTGGCCTGATGATCATTGACGAAGAGCAGAAGTTTGGCGTATCGACCAAAGAGAAGCTGAAACAGATGCGCGCTAATGTGGATACGCTTACCTTAACGGCAACGCCCATTCCGCGAACGCTTCATTTTTCGTTAATGGGTGCACGCGACCTTTCTATCATATCAACTCCGCCGCCAAACCGCCAGCCGGTTGTTACCGAGCTGCATGTGTTTAATGATAAACTCATTAAAGAAGCGGTTGAATTTGAGATTGACCGCGGCGGGCAGGTGTTCTTTATCCACAACCGCGTGGCCGATCTGCCGCAATTGGGCGGCATGATCCGTAAGCTCGTTCCTAAAGCACGTATCGGCATAGCTCACGGCCAATTGGAAGGTGACGACCTGGAAGATGTAATGCTCAAATTTGTGAACCACGAGTATGATGTATTAGTGGCCACAACCATTATCGAAGCCGGGTTGGATATTCCCAATGCCAATACCATCATCATCAACTACGCCCACATGTTTGGCTTGAGCGACCTGCACCAGATGCGTGGCCGTGTGGGCAGGAGTAATAAAAAGGCGTATTGTTATTTGCTAAGTCCGCCTTTGTCAACGTTAACCAGCGAGGCCCGCAAACGCCTGAGTGCCATTGAAGAGTTCAGCGACCTGGGCAGCGGCTTCAACGTGGCTATGAGGGATTTGGACATCCGCGGCAGCGGTAACCTGCTTGGTGCCGAACAAAGCGGCTTCATTGCCGAAATTGGCTTTGAAATGTATCATAAGATCCTCGACGAAGCCATACAGGAACTTAAGGAAGATGAGTTTAAAGGCGTATTCCCAGAGGATAAGCCCCGCCCCTACATTTCTTTTACCCAAATTGATACCGACCTGGAGATCCTCATCCCCGATGAGTATGTAACCAATCTCTCCGAGCGATATAACCTGTATACCGAGCTTTCCAAACTGGAAAACGAGGTAGAATTACAGGCCTTTCAACAAAAACTGAACGACCGTTTTGGCCCGGTGCCGGCCCAGGTTGACGGTTTACTCAATACCCTACGCCTGCAATGGCTGGGCAAGGCCATTGGTTTTGAAAAAATCTCGCTCAAGAAAAACGTTTTGCGTGGTTATTTTATCACTAACCAGCAATCAAGTTACTTTGAAACCGAGGTCTTCCGTAATGTGCTCGACTTTGTGAAGAATAACCCAAGGCGCACCAATTTGAAAGAAGTTAAAAACACGCTCCGATTGGGCATTGAGGGAATTGATAGTGTTGACGAGGCGGTGAGCATGCTGAGCGAAGTGGCGGGGATTGGGTAAAATTTTAGCCTGAACCCCGACCAGCTACTCGGCTATATTTTGATTAAAGTTGATGTATTTTGCTATGCCATACCGCGTATCATGCCCTTTAACTATTAAAGACATAACTATTTTTGTTCTAAATGGAATCCCAAAACGGGTTTGAGGACTCCATCCTTTTTCTTGTAGTAGCGGAGAATTCTTTATTTTTTCTTTCAAACCAGAATCTAAATCCCCCGATATTTCAATATTTGATAAAGTTCCATTTTTCTCTATGATAAACGAGATTTCGGCATCATCCTTCAGTGATATCTTTGCACCGTTTTGATCTCTCAACTTTCTACCAATATAGTCATCTAACGATTCTACAAATGTAATCGGACTGTTTTTGTATCCGGCTGGTGTGCTTTCGGTAACAAAGGGGTAAGAAACACCGTCTTTGTCAGTGCCGTTGCCCTCTATAAATCGGCCCTTAATATAAGTCATTGTGTACTTAATCGAATCGCTGTTTCCCGTTGCACCATGCCATACTCCATCCATCAAGCCCTTATCAACAGGTCCTTCAAAAACATTTTTTGTAAAATCATCATTATATATAATCCAATGCCCCTTGCCATTTTCGCAGATCATATTTCCCGACTTATCATAACAATCGATAAACGCAGTTTTTACATTAAAGTAAAGTTTCCCGGGTGAGTTTTTAACCCTTGAAAAAAGTTTTCCAGATGGATAATATGAATATTCTTCTCCGCTTTTGTACCCTTTCTCGTAATGAGATATCTGCTTCCGCTTGCCATCAGGAAAAAAGCACATCCCCTCGCCAGCCAAAAGCATTTCGGAAGCTCGAAGGTCGGTTGGTTTGTTAGAATAGGCTTTCCCAACAAACTTTATCTTTCCATTAATATAATACTCTTGTACGTTTGGCTTATCGTCGCCGGAATCTGCAGGGAGGATTGTTCTGAAATAATCTGCACTATCAATTGTTGGCCAAAGAAGGTCTTTGGCTCCTTTTATCACATTGTACCTGAAGTAATATACAACTGTGTCTTTTTGCTGCCCGTTGACATTGATAGAACAACCTAATAGGAAAATAAGGTATAGGCTATTTTTTAACATAGCCGAAATTACAAAATAAATAATAATACGCGGCGACAAATCTTTTCCGCTATCGGTGTAAAGGCGTAGGGAAGAGCATTCTAACTGGGGTCGACAGAGAAACTTTATTTTTTACTTTCTCATAGCCGTTTAAAACAAAAGAGCTACAGTGGCAACCGATAGCTCTTTTGTTTAATGTGATTATTTGCTGTATAGTTGCAGCAACCTTGTAAAAATTAATAAACCGCTAAGCTGTAATTAAGCGTTTGTCCTTCTTGCAAAAACAAATTCGGTGCTTTTGCTTTGTCTGAGTCGTTGATAACGCCATCGTTATTGGTATCTTTAAATTTCACTGAGCCAATTATCGCTGCAGGTGTTTGTTTAGGGCTGCTGTCAATATCGGCCTGGGTTTTAAAAATACCTATCGGAATCAGTCCATTGTAATAGCTTTTTTGGGTTCCTTTTTCAGCAACAATGTAATACTCTCCTATATAGGCAACTACTGCGGTCGCTTTTCCTGACGCATCCGTAGTAAGTGTGTATGAGGGCGCTTCCCCGGTATTGGGTTTATTTACATCATCATACAGTTTTACTGTTGCACCTGCCGATGCAGCGCCGGTCTGGCCATCAGTTATGGTAATAGCAACAGTTGAAGTAGCCGGCCCTTTTTTATCACATGAAGAAAACAAAAACGATGCTGCTATGCAGCCTGATAAAAGTAAAGATGTATATTTCATAAACCCTAAAACGAAACAAGGGAGCTATTGTTTTAATCAGTTGTTAAAAAAATTACCTGTAATGTGCTATCCCTCAATAGCAACCGCTACATTTTCTGTTAAGATCTGTTTATTCTTATCCTACCTTTTTATAAATATCTTTTAAATTACGCCCCATTTCCTTGTAATCAAGGCCATAACCTACTACAAATTCGTTTCCTATTTCAAAGCCTACATACTTAAGCTCCTCTATTTTTTTTTGAAGAGCGGCCGGCTTTAATAATAATGAGCATAACCTTAATGAGGCGGGCTCTCTTTCCTTCAGTTTCTGGATTAGATAGTGAGCTGTATTGCCCGTATCAACAATATCTTCAATAATAACTACATCGCGTCCCTTAATATCAACCGTTAAATCAATATCTTCCCGTATTTTTAGCTTACTGGAGGTGCCGCCATAGTATGATGCTAATTTGGTGAAGTTAATTTCGCATGGAATGCTCACTTGTTTGATCAGGTCGGCTGTAAAAAGAAAGCTGCCGCTGAGTACCCCTATAAAAACGGGTATGCTATTATTATAATCTTCATTTAATTGTATGCCAATGGCTTTAACACGTTCTTCAATCTTATCGGCAGTTAGTAGTATCTCAAATTCCAGATCGGCTATTTGTTTTGTCATTGGGTTTAGTTTGTGTTTTTTAAAGGCAGTATAATTCCGCCGTTTACATTAATCCCGGCGAAATTGGATTTTAAGCGCCTAAAATACTATTAATCACTTACAATAGCGTGAAAAATAATTGTGACATATAAGCTTATCTTTGCAGCCGAATGATTGACTATCAACTTTATACTTTACCTAATGGTATCCGCATACTGTATAAGCACTGGCCATCGGCAATTACACATTGTTGCTTTATTGTAAACGCGGGATCGCGCGATGAAGCTCCGGGACAGGAAGGCCTTGCCCATTTTATTGAGCACCTGCTGTTTAAAGAAACCGAACGCCGTAACACCAGCCAGATCCTCAACAGGCTCGAGCTTGTTGGCGCCGATCTTAACGCTTATACCACTAAAGAATATACCTGCATCCACGCGTCGTTGCTTAACCAGCACCTTGACCGCACTATGGATCTTTTTGAGGATATATTATTTCATTCCACGTTCCCGGATGATGAACAGGAGAAAGAGCGCGGTGTCATTTTAGATGAAATAGCTTCCTATCTTGACCAACCGGAAGAAGCCATACAGGATGATTTTGAAGAGCTGCTGTTTAAGGAGCACCCCATGGGCCAAAACATTTTAGGTACGCCCGAAACCGTTGGCAGGCTTAACGGGGACGACATCCGGGGGTTTATAGCGGCAAACTATAATACAACCGAAATGATCTTTGCTGTACACGGCAATTATGAGTTCAGGAAACTGGTGGCCATGTCTGAAAAGTATTTCGGCCATGTGCCTTTAAATGAGCTTCAAAAAACTCGGGTAAAGCCCGTACAAAGTACGGGTAGTATCCATATCGTTAACAAACCTATCTCACAAACGCACTGTATTATAGGCACACAGGCTTATTCATCGTCGCATGAGCATAAATGGGGCTTATTATTGCTTAACAACCTCCTGGGCGGAGTGGGCATGAGCAGCAGGCTCAACCTCGAAATCAGGGAAAAACATGGTATAGCCTATACTGTCGAATCAAATTACACCCCTTTAACTGACACCGGCATCTTCTCTATTTACTTTGGTACCGATACCGAAAAAGCGAACAAAGCTTCAAAACTGATTCATAAGGAACTGAAAAAGCTGCGTGAACAAAAGCTGGGCAGTTTGCAATTGCACCAGGCCCGGCAAAAGTTTATCGGGCAAATAGCATTAGCGGAAGAAAACCGCATGAGCCTCATTATAGCCATGGCCAAAAGCATGATTGATTTTAACCGTGTTGACACTCTCGAAGAGATCTTTGCAAAAATTAACCTGGTAAGTGCCGAGCAATTGCTGACCATCAGCAATGAAATTTTTGATAATAACCGCCTGATCACTTTGCTATTTGAGCCTAAGCAATAATCCTTTATTTTTGCAAGATGAAGTATCCTATCATTGCCTACGGTGATCCTGTTTTAAGAAAGAAAGCAACAGCTATAGAGCCCGACGAGTATCCGCATATAAAAGAACTGGTTGAAAATATGTTTGAAACCATGTACACGGCCCGTGGTGTTGGCCTGGCAGCGCCGCAGGTAGGCATGTCAATGCGTTTATTTGTAGTGGATGCCACCCCTTTTGATGATGACGAACCGGAACTGAAAGATTTCAAAAAAGCGTTCATCAATGCTACCATACTGGAAGAAACCGGTGAGGAATGGAGTTTTAACGAAGGCTGCCTGAGCATTCCGGATATTCGTGAAGATGTATACCGCAAGCCGGTTGTACGCATGTCATACTATGACGAGAACTGGAAACACCATGAAGAAACTTTTAAGGGCATGGCCGCACGTGTTATCCAGCACGAATACGATCACATTGAAGGCAAATTGTTTACCGATAAGCTAAGCCCGTTACGTAAACGGCTTATCGAAAAAAAGCTTAACGATATATCAAAAGGCATGGTTGATGTGGATTATAAAATGAAGTTTCCCAACATTAAAAAAGGAAGATAATACTTTACCCAAAGCATATGAAGAGCCGCCACACAGCGGCTTTTTCTTTTTGTATATTTTTATAAATATTCAGCTAAGCCTGTAAAAATTACAATACTATACCTCTGCATTAAACCAATCGGCGTAATTTCGGTCTTTGTTTTGGCATTTTTAATGCGTTATATTTACACAACCAATCATAAAAATCATAAACCAATGACTACCAGACGATCTTTTCTAAAAACTTCGGCGCTACTTTCAGCAGGCCTGTTGGCAGCTCCTAATTTGTTTGCATATGATAAAAAATATATAGGCTTACAATTATATACTGTGCGTGATGCAATGGCTGCCGACCCTGTTGCTGCATTGGCAAAGGTTGCCAAAACAGGTTTCACATCTGTTGAAGGTGCAACTTATACCGGTACCGAATTGTTTTATGGCATGCGCCCCGGCGATTTTGCAAATGTTTTAAAACAGAACGGCCTCATCATGCCCAGCGCGCATTACCGTTTAGGCGAGGAGCTGGTTAACGGCGAACAACAAAAAGGAACCATCATGAACGACTGGAAAAAAGCCGTTGATGACGCCGCCGAAGCCGGTGTGCAATACATGGTTTGCGCATATCTTTCACAATCTGAACGCGGCAATCTTGACCATTATAAAAACGTGGCCAACATGCTTGATATAGCCGGCGAAACCTGTAAAGGCGCGGGTATCCAGCTTTGCTATCACAACCACGACTTTGAATTTATACAGGAAAACGGTAAATACCCATATGAGATCCTTTTGGAGAACACCGATAAAGACCTGGTAAAAATGGAAATGGACCTGTATTGGGTTAATAAAGCAAACCAGGACCCAATCGCCCTTATTGATAAACACCCGGGCCGTTTCCCGCTTTGGCATGTTAAGGATATGGACAAAACCCCTGAAAAGAAATTTACTGAAGTTGGCAACGGGGTTATCGACTTTAAAAAGATCTTTACCCAGGCTAAAAAATCAGGCCTCAAATATTTCTTTGTTGAGCAGGATGTTTGCCCGGGCGATCCGTTTGTAAGCATTGCACAAAGTATCAGTTATATTAAAAAGAACCTGGTGTAATATTGCTTTTACACCGATATCCTGAAGGCCTGCATTTAAAACAAATGGCAGGCCTTTTTTATTCTACAAGGGCAAATTGTTTTATAACACATTTAACGGCAAAGGAAAATGAGCGCAACTATAATCAAATACCTCATAGTCATTTTGATGGCTTCGCTTCTTTTTGCCTGTGTTGCTGAAGCGCAAACCGATAAACAGCCGATTCAGGCCGCACAGCAACATGTTACCTGCCTTTAAGGTCTGGCGGGATTTGAAGCTCAATGATGAGCGGTTCTTTTTTTGCCCCTGTTCCTACGCTCCCTGAACCGGTTAAAGAAAACAAAAGCCAGCAAACAGAGTACACAACCGCAAATGCCATTCAGGCGCAGGCCATAATCGTTGCCCGGGTCTTTTCCGTAAATGGTTAAAAACGCAAACAATGCAATACCCAGTGTTTGGCCCAGTTTTACAAACAGGTATTTAACCGCAAAAAACATCCCCTCGCGATTCTCGCCGGTACGTTTAGCCTCGTTCTGTGCTATTTCGGCAAGTATCGCATTGGGCAAAATACCCAGCGAGGCCAGCGGAAACGATGCGCTGATAACCAGCGTATAGATTTGCACCTGCGGTGTAAATGGAAGTTTGCCCAGGAAAAATATCGCTACAAAAATCAAACTCAGTAGCCCGAACGAAAAAAGCACGATAGGTTTTTTGCCAATCTTTTGCGACAGGTAATTAACCAGCGGATAAAACAGCAGTGATACCAATACCATCGTAGCCATAAGTTCTCCGCCCATAGATTCGGGCAGATTTAACAACGATTTTAAAAAAAACAGTAAGCCGCTTGATATGATGCTTAATGCCATATAGTACGAAAAATCGGATATCAGGTAATATTTGAAATTCCGGTTTTCAAAGGTTTTTTGAATAGCAGGCAATAGCGGCAAGTGCGATGGGTGACCGTTTGAATACCGTTTTTCGTCTATGGTGAATACAGGTACGAGCATTACCAGCCCGGCAAATATGGCCAGCCCCCAAATGGTGTACTGCACGGCGGTATCCCGATTGGGGGTACCGGCAAAGCGTTGTACCCAGTCGGCAAAATTATTAACCATCGCCGATAGGATAATCCCTATTACAAAACCCACCTGCTGTAATGATGAAAGCTTAACCCGTTCGCTGCCTGTGCGGGTGAGCTCCGGCAGCAGGGCGTTGTACGGGATAATATAGGCCGTAGCGCCCATAAAAAAGCAAATAAGCGTAAAGGTAAGCCAGTAAGCGTTATGAATACTTTCGCCCTTTACCACGGGGTAAAAGGTTAATCCGCAAAATAAAGCGGCAGGTAAAACAGCCCATTGCATAAAAGGAATTCGCCGCCCACGACGGTTTTCGCTTTTATCACTTAGCGAGGCAATAAAAGGATCAAAAAAAGCATCCACCAACCGCCCGGAAGCTGTAATCACAGACATGATATTGAACAGGCCAAAAAGCAACAATTGAGGTACCAGCGTAGTAAGCCCGGCATTGTTTGGCGGCAGGTAAAAGTAAGGCAGCATCACAATGATAATATTGGTCATGATGCTCCACCCTATCATTCCGCAGGCATAAGCAAGCTGTTTGGAAAGTGGTAGTTTATTGGCCGGCATTTAATGCAATATGCAAATATTACATCAATATATAATGGCGGTTTACCATGCGGATTGAAAAACAATAAATAAAAAATTTTCACACTAATTTTTACGTATTAATCGAATTACACGAATTGAATCAATTTAAGATTCGATTAATTGTGGAGAGCTTGCAAAGCATTTGTGTAGAAATTTTCCAGTATGAGATTAGTAAAACAGATGGAATTATTTTAAACGCGACTTCCCTGACCCGTTCTTTACAACCCTGCATAATAATCATACCCCTGTTCGGCCCAGTAATCGCGGGGGCGGTTATTACTGAAAGTAATGCTACCTATCCGTTTCAGGTTTTTGATGCCATATTTTACAGGGATAATGAGCCTTAGCGGTGCGCCATGCTTTGGAGGCAAGGGTTTTTCGTTAACCTCATAGGCCAGCAGGGTTTGCGGGTGCATAGCACTTGGCATGTCAACGCCCACGTAATACTCCTTGTCAGGCGTTTCCATGCCTACATACTCAAACCGGGTTTCGGCATCAAGCTTAAAGTGAGCTATAAAATCGCTAAATTTTACACCGCCCCAGTGCGAAATCTGGTCCCAGCCCTCTACGCACTTAAAATCATAAATGATCTCGGTTTTAGGAAGTTTCTTTATTTCATCGATACCGATATTCAAGAGCTCACCGTTCTGCTTTTTGACCGACAGTTTCCAGTTGTCTACATCAATCAAACCATCCGAGCCTATATCGCTATTATGACGTACTACTTTGGCGGCCATTTCCTTAGGATAAGTTTTAACCAGGTTTTTATTGCTGTATAGCTGGCGAACCACCTTTTCGTTAGCATTAAGCACCGCACGCAATGGCTTATGGGCCTCTCCGGTGATACCCGGCGCCTCATTGGGCGAAGTATACAACCAGCGCCAGCCGCCATATGCGGCACCTCCCAATACCAGGAGGCTGCCGAAGGAGATAAAATTGCGACGGCTGATCTTTTGCTCAACGGTAAGCTCCTTTTTGGGGCCTTTATTTTTGCTGAAAACCTTATTCAGTTTTTTTGTTAGTTTCATCGTTTTGAATTTGAATAGCGGGCTGCGGTTTTTCATCTATCACCTCAAACCCCGAAATAACCGACCTGAAATTATTCCAGCCGGCAAGTATTACCTGTACAACATGCACCAGGAAAAACAGCACATAGCCAATAGTAAGCACAAAATGCCAGATACGGGCCAGGTGGTACCCGCCGCAGAGCCAGGCCAAATAATTAAACTGTACCGGTTTGTAAATAGCCAGCCCTGTTATCAGCGAGCCAAAGCCCATAACAATAATAGCCGTATAGGCAATACGCTGGGCCGCATTGTATTTGTTTTGAGGTGGGGCCGTTTTGCGGATATGCAGGTCGTGCAAAACCACCAGCCAGGCTTCTTTAAACGAGTGCCGGCTTGGCAACAGCTCCCGCCACCGGCCCGATATAATGGTATATGTAACATACAGAAAGCCGTTCAGCGCAAAAAACCACATAAACAAAAAGTGGAAAGCCATGCCCTCGGCCAGCCGCCGGGGAATGTGCAGCGCATCATAAAAACCCTGCGGAAAAAAGCGAATAAAAGTAACACCGAAGAGCGTGAACGTGTAAGTATCGTTGGCCCAGTAAATGAGTAAGCCACTCCAGATCATGATGGTGAGGATGGGGAAGTTTACCCAATGCGTCCAACGCATTAACAGGGTGTGTTTCTCTTTAATTACTTTCATCTAAATGCTCTTAATGCTATTCAACACAACTATTGTATGTTTTTATCTTGTCGCTCCACATCCGCCGAAACTTTGAACAGGCTTTTCGATGCTGCCAAAACAGCACCGTTGCTTGTATTTTGCACAAAACCTATTACTTCCCATCCCCGGGCCTCAACCCCGGCAGGCAAAGCAATAGTTGCGCTGCCATTGTTTTTGTTTAAAGGCATAGTTTGAAGGTTTCGTACAATTTGAGCGTGGGCCAAAGTGCGGCCGCCGTTTTCACCACGCTCAACTTTTACAACAGCTTGTTTTTGTACCAATGCCACTGATATCACATTAGGTGCGCTCCCGGTATTGCCTTCAACTTTGTATTGTACCGAAGCTGTATTATTCGCATTAAGAGTAACACCTAAGTTTAATTGAACACTGCCGCTCCCCTGCAAGCCGCTTTTAATAGTGCTGCGTAAACGCTCCTCCTGCGAACCTACAAACTCCGTTTTACCATTAACCACAATTTGCGGCGTGTAAACCTGCGACAGGTTTAACCAACGCGCATATTCATTTTGCCGTTTTGAATAATCGGCACTACTGAAAACGTCTTTCCAGCCAAGACGGTTCCAGTAATCAACATGGTAGGCTAAAATATAAACGGGCTTATCGCCAATCTCTTTTTGAACTTTGGCTACCAATTCGTCGGCAGGCGGGCAGCTTGAACAGCCTTCGGAAGTAAATAGTTCAACGAGGGCAAAACCTTTACCATCAAACTTTAAATTATCGTTTTGGCTGGTTTTAGCCCCGCTTTTGCAATTTATAAATGCAACAGAAACGATTACTGCACCTATAACAAACGGCACAAACGCAAGTATTCTGATCTTTCTCATTTCACTTAGATTAAATGATATACGTTTTTTACTGCTTTGTCGGGTTCATGGGGATAACCTTACAATAATTTTTAACTTTTTTTGACTGATATAAATATCGGCATAATAAGCTCAAATCAAGGCATGTAGCGTAACTTAGCAATCATCAGGAATGTCTTGGATTAAAATAAAATAAATTTGAACTTATTTTGTAAGGATTAAGCCCAGCGCCCGACTAAGCCTGTAATTTTATTAGCATTACCGCATTTCATGTTAACCGAAACTAATGTATTAAACCCACATAAATGGGTTGCCGCCTATGCCGATTACCTGTATATGTACGCCATTGTGCGCATCAACGATGAGGACACGGCCAAAGACCTGGTACAGGAAACTTTTTTGGCAGCCCTTGAAAAAGTGGACCGGTTTGAGGGCAAAAGCACCGAACGAACGTGGCTTACCGCTATCCTTAAAAATAAGATTATTGATGTATACCGCAAAAAATCATCAGGTTTGGCTATAGCTTCGGCTAATAAAGCAGCTCAGGAGCAAGATGATTTTTTTGAGGAAGACAATGGGCACTGGAAAGCTGAATATGCTCCTCAGCCCATCGCGGCAATGGATGATCAGGACCCTTTGTTAAAAAAAGAATTGAACGGCATCCTGCAAAAATGCCTTCAAAAATTACCTGCCCTGTGGAACGCGGTATTTACCATGAAACACATAGACGATGCGGCTACCGAAAACATTTGTACCGAACTGCATGTTAGCCAGGCCAACTTCTGGGTTATCATTCACCGGGCAAAAGTTAACCTGAGGGCATGCCTTCAAAAAAACTGGAATTAAACTGAAATGAGCTATTTAAAAAAAATTATATATAACTGTAAACAAGCCACTTTTCTCATTGAAAAAAAGCAGCTTAAACGACTTACCTTCCGCGAGGAAATGGAACTGCGCATTCACCTGGCCGGTTGCGGCGTGTGTGTATTATACAATAAACAAAGCCGCGCTATCAATGATATGGTGCAGCAGCTATTTCATGATTCGCTAAAAAATGAGCTGAAACTTGATGATGCTTTTAAAGCAGATTTGCAGGCAAGGATTGAAGAGGGCTTGGCGTAATAAGATTTTATCACGAATGGATTTGCATTATGACTAAAATTTGAGCGAATTACACGAATCCATGTTTGACACGAATCTTTGCTTGGCGTAGATAATAGGATCGAATTATACGAATTGGCGTGGGTGATTAGATAGCCGGATCCTTTTTTAGAAAACAACTCGTTGATATTCAATTGAAGGTTTTCCGAAATTTATTACAAGGCCTAATTTGAGGCCAGAGGCTTTTAAGTAGTTAAGCGTTTGTTTGATATATGGGTCGCCGATGTAATTGCCTATTTTTACTTCGAGAATGATACCGTCATAAACTACAAAGTCAGCAACAAAGAAATGCTTGAGCTTTTGTTCTTTATATGTAATGGTAAATGGTCTTTCTCGTACAAATGGGATATTTAACCTGGCAAACTCAAACTCGAGGGCATCCTTATAAACTGCTTCTTTAAATCCGTGCCCCAATATGTTATGAACCTCAAAACATGCCCCGATAATTTTGTAAGATTCTTCCTTAAATAAGATTTCAACCACGGTTAACAGAATTGGTGACCAAAATATAGAATGATTTTAATTTCATCAATAATTTAATTAACTCTCGCGAGGAGTCGATAAAAAACAATTCGTGTAATTCAAAATAATTCTCTTCAGAGAGCAAGGATTCGTGTCAAACATGGATTCGTGTAATTCGATCTAATTGTAATCGACACGCAAAATATTCGTGTTAAAACTCCCTATCCTTCGTATCCATTATAATAGTTACCGGGCCATCATTTAACAGGCTGATCTTCATATCAGCACCAAAAATACCGGTTGCTATCTTTTTGCCTGTCAAGGTTTCAAGCGTTTGTACCATTTGCTCATACATCGGGATAGCCTTGTCAGGTTTAGCAGCCCTTAAAAACGACGGACGGTTTCCCTTTTTAGTTTGAGCAAATAAAGTAAACTGGGAAATCAGTAATATATTCCCGTCAATATCTGCAAGGGCTTTGTTCATGAGGCCGTTCTCATCTCCAAAAACACGCATGCCTGTAATTTTATTAGCAAGCCACTGCATATCCTCTGGGGTATCGGCATCTTCAATCCCTAATAATACCAAAAATCCGGCACCTATTTCGCCGGTTATCTTTCCATCCACCATGCAGCTTGCCTGGGTAACTCGTTGCAGTACAGCCCTCATAATTTTTACACTAATTTCTTTTTTTATTGCTGCCCACAATTTAGGCTAATTTCACTGATCCTACTTGCTATAGATAAGATAATCGTGTAATTAGATCAGATTATAAACGTTATAAACTTACTCGCGCGCTATTAATATTAGTGTCAATTAGATATCATTCGTACAATTAGTGCTAATTCCATTCGTGTAATTAGTGCGTAATTAATTAAGTTCGCAACCGCTATTATGTATATCTAATTAATAGGATTTAAAATGAGTGCAAAAAAAGGCTTCACTACCACCATATTACATGCCGACCGGCTTGGTAAACCCGAGCATGGTTCGTTACATAAACCCATCCACACCTCTGTAACCTACGGGCACGAGGATGTGCAGGACCTGGTTGATATTTTCCAGAATAAAAAAAGTGGTTACGCTTATTCGCGCCAGGGTAACCCTACTATTACCGCCCTGGAGCAAAAGGTAACCCAAATGGAACACGGGGTATCAAGTATCGCTTTCTCAACCGGTATGGCGGCAATTTCGGCGACGGTGATGGCCCTTATTAAAGGCACTGACCATATCGTAGCCAGCTCGTTCCTGTTTGGGAACAGCCGCAGTATTTTTCAAACCTTTATTGATATGGGTATCAGCATTGATTTTGTTGATGCTACCTCGGTTGATAATGTACGCGCGGCAATAAAAGCAAATACCCGCATGGTATTTGTTGAAACCATTGCCAACCCGGCTACTCAAATTGCCGACCTAAAAAACATTGGCGACCTGTGCGAGGAAAAAGGCATTATGTACGTGGTTGATAACACCATGACCTCGCCATATCTGTTTAACCCAATTAATGTTAAAGCAAGTTTAGTGATTAATTCACTTACCAAATACATTGGCGGTCACGGTAATGCTCTGGGCGGTGCTGTAACCAACACCGGTTTGTTTGACTGGGCAAACTATCCAAACATTTTCCCGGGCTTCAAGGCAGTGGTAAAACCCGAGAACCTGGGCATGACCCAGATCCGTAAGAAAGGGTTACGTGACGCCGGCGGCACTTTATCGCCCGAGGCCGCGCACACCATTTCTGTTGGTGCCGAAACCCTGGCCCTGCGCCTTGACCGTGCCTGCAGCAACGCTTTGGCACTGGCTAAATATTTCGATAATCACCCAAAAGTTAAAAAGGTATTTTACCCGGGCGTTGAATCGCACCCGCAGCATGAATTGGCCGGTGAGTTATTTACACGCTATGGCGGCTTGATGAGCATTGAGCTTGATGAAAGTATCAACTGCCTGGCATTTTTAAATAAACTGAAACTGGTTGTAAAATCAAGCAACCTTGGTGATACCCGTACCCTAGCCATACCGGTTGCACAAACCATTTTCTTTGAGCTTGGTGCCGAGCGCCGCGCAGAAATGGGCATTCCTGAAAGCATGATCCGCCTCTCGGTAGGTATTGAAGACCTCGACGATTTGCTCGAAGATTTCAAAACCGCTTTAGGCGAATAAATATTGGGCCTTGTGAATAACACAAGGCCTTTTTTGTTGAATACCATACCTGTTCGCGACTATCATAGCAGAACATAAAATAATTTTCATTGATCGATAGGGGTTTATATGCTGTTTGTTGTAATATAGACGTATGAAAACCTATAAAACCTTGAAAACACTTCTTCGTGTGCTAACCCTTGCACTTATAACCAGCGGCATCCAGGCGCAAACCCAACCAGACTCTTTAACCATCAAATTACAACAGGCTTTTACGCATGAAAGTCTGCCCGGCATGTATGTGATCATGACCGATGGTAATAAAGTTAGCTACTCCCATAGTTTTGGCTATGCAGATGAAGCCAACCAAGTACCCTATTTAGCTAATACAATTCAAAACATTGGCTCGGTGAGTAAAACTGTTATTGCCGTAGCGTTGATGAAAGCTATCGAATTAAAGTATTTTACGCTGGAAACAGATATCAACGATGTGCTACCTTTTAAGGTAACCAATCCTAATGACCCAAACGGAAAAATAACCATCAGGCAGTTAACCAACCATACATCAGGGATTGTTGATAACCCTGAAATATATCATTACTGCTATCATTTTTATCCTAAACTAAGGGCTTATGACAGTATTTCGATAAAAACCCTGAACCAAATGGGTTTTGGTGATAAATTAAAGGATACAACTTTAGCCCAGTTC
Organism: Mucilaginibacter rubeus; assembly: GCF_014643835.1. Classification (GTDB taxonomy): domain Bacteria; phylum Bacteroidota; class Bacteroidia; order Sphingobacteriales; family Sphingobacteriaceae; genus Mucilaginibacter; species Mucilaginibacter rubeus. Next base: position 330,326 of record NZ_BMKD01000007.1, read on the forward strand.
TTTTACAATTATTTATCGCCGCAAGGCCAATACTATAGTAAGGCCAATTTTGGTGAAGGCCCGGCAGGAAGCGTTTCTTCGTATTCTAACATCGGCTCGGCACTAGCGGCATATCTCATTGAACTTAAATCGGGCCTTTCTTATGCAGAGTTTACCCAAAAGTATATCCTGAAGCCGTTAAAGATGGATCACTCAGGCTGGCATATCCAGGATGTGGATTTGAAGAAACATGCCTATTTATATCTCGATCTAAAGAACCGGTTCCCGTTATATGACCTGGTTACGTATCCGGATGGAGGGCTAAAAACTTCGCCCGAAGATTTGAGCAAATATTTAATGGCAATTGCCAGGCACGATAAAAAGCTGCTGACTAAGGCATCATACCAGGCTATGTTCACTCCGCAGTTCAGTAAAGAGCATCCGCCTAAAAACATCAATTTAACCTATCGTAACAAAGGCATATTCTGGAATTTATATACCACCGGCACCATCGGTCATGACGGAGATGATCCCGGTGTTGGTACTTATTTGTTCTTTAATTCCTCGACAGGTAAAGGTGGTTTGTTTTTGACTAATAAATATTTGCCCAATAAACAGGCTATTGTTGATGTGCTGGTGAAGGAAGCGGCGGGGAAATAGGCCTGGACGAGGTGCAGTCTTAACATTGATAAACCATGTCATTGCACGAAGCAATCGCACGGAAACATAGCCGCCCTGTATAGCATGCGATTGCCGCGTCGCGCCCCGGCTTATTCCCGTTGGGCTCCTCGCAATGACATATTTTATGCTTGTTTTTCTTGTTTCCTGATTCTAACAGTCCTGGCTCTTTCCTCCTGACTCTTTATTCTTGCTGTCTTGATTCTTTCCCTAAGCTCTTGTATCGTTACCATGATAAATACTCAGGTAACTCTCGTAGCGCGATAGGGTTATCTCTCCTTCTTCCAAAGCTTCGAGTACGGCGCAGCCGGGTTCATTGATGTGGCGGCAATTGTTAAAACGGCATTGGTTCATCCGTTCGCGCATTTCGGGGAAGAAATGACCAAGCTCTTGTTTTTCTATGTCGATAACGCCCAGTTCGCGGATGCCGGGGGTATCAATAATAAAACCACCCTGCGGCAGTTCAAACATTTCGGCAAAGGTAGTGGTGTGCATCCCCTTATCGCTCCAGTCGGATACCATGTGTGTGCGCAGGTCCAACTCGGGTAGCAACGCGTTGATCAGGCTTGATTTACCCACGCCCGAGTGGCCGGAAAACAAGGTGACCTTATCCTTCAACAAATCCTGCACCTGGCTGATATTAGTACCCTCAATGGCCGAAACTTCAAAACAGGGATAGCCAATGTCTTCATAAATGGCTTTATAATCGGCCAAAACTTCCAGGCCTTCATCGCTAAACAGATCGAGCTTATTGAACACCAATCTTGCAGGGATATCGTAAGCCTCGGCACTTACCAAAAAGCGATCGATGAAACCCAGGGAAGTACGCGGAGAAGCCAGCGTAACTACCAAAATAGCCTGGTCAAGATTGGCAGCAATGATCTGCGCCTGTTTGCTCAGGTTAATAGCTTTGCGGATGATGTAGTTTTTTCGTTGATGCAGGTTGGTGATCACGCCATCTTCCCTGTCGGGCTCCATTTCAAAATCAACCACATCGCCAACGGCAATAGGGTTGGTTGTGGTAATACCTTTTATACGGAACTTACCTTTGATGCGGCAATCTATCTTTTGCCCATCGGGGGTGTGTACCTGGTACCAGCTTCCGGTTGATTTTGTTATTAATCCCTGCATATAATCAAGCTTCAAAAGTAGCAAATTAATTTTGACACTAATTTTTTCGAATTTGAGCGAATTACACGAAGTGCCATTCTACGTCATAATTTGTGTAATTCGGTTAATTGTGAATGGCATGCTGAGCATTCGTGGTAAAAATCTCTCCACGAATTTATTCGAATTAGCGAATTACACAAACTGCCTTTCCGAGCCGTAATTAGGGTCATTCGATCGAATCATACCCCTTGCTCAGCATTAGGTTGAAATAATTCGCGTAATTCGCATAAATTATTGACGCCCTGCAAGCATTCGTGCTAAATAATCAAAATATTTAACTGCATATAGGATCCGCAGTCGTTTCCCTGTACGCTTACAATAATCCGCAATGACAGATAAAACCTTTTACCTATCCCCCTCATTATCAAATCCATCAATCACCCCCTCAATCGCCTTACAATTATTACGAAAATCATAATTTGTTAAATAATCCTTGCAAATCAGAAAATAATCTACTTACTTTACAGACATTATATATGACAATTAACAACACCATTTCTACAATTATTATTACCACCGGTATAAACCTCGGAGGAAGATAATCGTATGGTGTAAAACATAAAATGAAAGCCAAAAGAAAAACCTTCCTCCGCAAAGAGGAAGGTTTTTTTGTTACAGAACGATTACTAACCCATAAATGAAAGTTTTAAAATTCGGAGGTACTTCCGTTGGATCTGTAAACAGCATCCAAACCCTGTTAAGCATCCTGAAGGATGAAGTAAAAAATGAAGAAAAGCCGGTGGTGGTATTGTCAGCCATGGGCGGTGTAACCAACCTGCTTTCGGCCATGGCCGAAGATGCAGCCAACGGTATTGATTTTACCGCCGGGCTTGCCGAACTGGAAAAGCGCCACTTTGATGCGGTAAAGGCTTTGCTCGACGTGCAGAACCAGAATCCCGCCCTCACCCGTTTAAAAATTCACTTCAACCAACTGGAAGAATTGCTGCAGGGTGTACTTACCCTCCGTGAGCTTACGCCTAAAACCCGCGACCAGGTGCTGGCTTTCGGCGAGCGCTGCTCAACACTGATGGTGAGCAAAATTGCAGCCCAGCATTTTGGCGATGTACTTTTTGTTGATGCTGCTGATGTAATTAAAACCGACAGCGCTTTCGGCAATGCTAAGGTAAACACCGAGCTTACCGAAAGGCTGGTACAAGGCCTGTATACCGAAAACAAAGGCAAAACATTGATCGTTACCGGTTTCATCGCCTCAAACGATGCAGGGCAAACTACAACATTAGGTCGCGGTGGGTCTGATTATACTGCAGCCATATTCGGCGCAGCGTTAAATGCTCAGGAGGTTCAAATCTGGACAGATGTTAACGGTATGATGACCGCTGATCCGCGCATGGTTAAAAAAGCGTTCTCTTTAACCGAGCTTACTTATACCGAAGCCATGGAGCTTTCCTACTTCGGCGCCAAAGTGATCTATCCGCCAACCATGATCCCGGCATTTCTAAAAAAGATCCCTATCGTGATCAAAAATACCTTTGAGCCTGAGTTTGAAGGGACGGTGATCCGTCATGATTGCAAGGCCTCTACCCTGCCCATCAAAGGGATCTCATCTATCAATAATATCAGCATCCTCAATTTGGAGGGTAGCGGCATGGTAGGCAAATCGGGCTTTAGCGGCCGCTTGTTCTCCTTGCTTGCCCGCGAGCAAATCAACGTAATCCTGATCACCCAATCGTCATCTGAGCACAGCATTACTTTTGCAGTTCAGCCGCAAGATACAGACAGGGCAAAACAGGTTATCGAACAGGAGTTTGAACTGGAGCTTGCCGCCAAAAAATTGGAACATCTGGTTATCGAAAAGAATCTGGCCATCCTGGCCATTGTTGGCGAAAACATGAAACAAACTCCGGGCATGTCGGGCAAGTTGTTCCATGCGCTGGGCCGTAACGGTGTTAACGTAAGGGCTATAGCACAAGGCTCATCAGAATATAACATCTCGGTGATCATCTCGGCGAACGATCTGTCAAAAGCCTTGAACGCCGTGCACGACGCCTTCTTTGTACAGTTGACCAAAACCCTGCATGCGTTTTGCCTGGGTACCGGCAACATCGGCAAAACATTGTTTAATCAATTGAACGCCCATAGCGAATACCTGAAAGATAACAACGGCATCCAGGTTAAAATAGCCGGTATCAGCAATACCCGCAAAATGACGTTCAATAGTGATGGCATCTCTTTAGATACCTGGCAAAATGACCTGCAATCGTCGCCTTATGAAGCCGATCTGCAATCGTTCATCAACCGGATGAAAGAAATGAACCTGCCAAACTGTGTATTTATTGACAACACTGCAAGTCCCGTTCCTATCGGTTTTTACGAGGAGATCTTTAAAGCCAATATCTCGGTGATCACCTGTAATAAAATAGGCAACTCGGGCAGTTATAAGCAGTACCGCACGTTTAAAGATACCGCACGCGCTCATGGCGTTGATTTCTTCTACGAAACCAACGTTGGTGCCGGTTTGCCAATCATCAATACCCTTAAAAACCTGATGAACAGCGGCGACAGAGTGCAGCGTATCGAAGCAATACTTTCGGGCACTATATCGTTCATCTTTAATAACTTTAAAGGCGATGCCAATTTCCACGATGTGGTAAAAGAAGCCCAGGACAAAGGCTATACCGAACCAGACCCGCGTGATGACCTTAGCGGTAAGGATTTTATGCGCAAAATGCTCATCCTTGCCCGCGATGCCGGATATGCTATGGAAGAGGCCGACGTTGAAATAGAAAGCGTGCTGCCAAAAGCGAGCCTTGAAGCTAAAACTGTTGAGGATTTTTATGCAACATTAAAAACCGAAGACGCGCATTTTGCCAAACTTAAAGATGCAGCCGAAAAAGACGGCAAAGTATTGCGTTACATTGGCAAGTTAGAGGAAGGTAAAGTAACTATAACCCTGCAAATGGTTGATGAAAACCATCCGTTCTACATGCTGTCGGGCAGTGATAATATCATATCCTTTACTACCGACAGGTACCGCGAACGCCCGCTGGTTGTAAAAGGCCCCGGCGCAGGCGCCGAAGTAACCGCCGCAGGCGTATTTGCTGATTTAATAAATGTGGGCGCTAATTAGTTTAAAAATCCCCTCTTGAGAGGGGGCCCGGCGGGAATCGCGTTAGCAGGGGTGTGTTGAGGATCGATAAGTCGCATGCAGAATAACACACCCCTACACCCCTCTCAAGAGGGGAATCGCACAGCCCTCGCCTAAAAGCGACATATGATAGTTTGATATTTTGAATAATGGAAGATAATAAGTTACAAGAATTAGCTCCCCCTTTAAGGAGCGGGATGCGCGACAGTATCCACGTTTTTGCTCCGGCAACTGTAGCCAATGTGGTTTGCGGTTTTGATGTGTTGGGCTTTGCGGTTGATGAACCTGGCGATGAGGTAATCATGCGTGTGACGGGCAAACCTGGCATCACCCTCAGCAAGATTACCGGCGATGACGGCAGGCTGCCGCTTGATCCGGCAAAGAATACCGTAAGCGTGAGCGTTCAGCATTATTTACAAAGTATTGGCCGTACCGATATTGGTTTAGATATCGAGCTGCATAAAAAAATGCCTATTGGCAGTGGTTTAGGTTCAAGCTCGGCCAGTACAGTTGCCGGTTTGTTTGCTATTAAAACATTATTAGGCGATGATTCCGACCCGATAAAACTACTTCCGTTTGCCATGAAAGGCGAGGAAATGGCCTGCGGTCATGGCCATGCGGACAACGTTGCTCCTGCCCTGTTTGGTGGTTTTGTGCTCATCCGCAGTTATGAGCCCCTTGATGTGGTAAGGTTGCCGCATCCTAAAAACCTGTGGTGTGCCATCGTGTTCCCTGATGTTGATGTACCTACAAGAGAGGCCCGCCAAATAATCCGTAAAAACATCCAGATGAAGGATGCCGTTACCCAGTGGGGCAATATTGCCGGCTTAGTAAGCGGTTTATTTATGCAGGATATCGACCTGATTGGCCGCAGTATGAAAGATGTGCTCGTTGAGCCAGTACGCTCTATGCTGATCCCAGACTTTTATAAAATGCGTGAAATGGCTATGGAACTTGGTGCGGTAAGCTTTGGCATCTCAGGATCAGGCCCGTCTGTTTTTGCTTTTACCAAAGACGAAGCCACCGCACGAGCCATCACCCAAAAGCTGCAACAGCACTTAACCGGCCTAAAGATCGGTTCAAACAGTTATGTATCAACTATAAATGACGCGGGGCCGAAGGTTTTGGGATAGCCTTAAATCCATCGCAATACAAATCACTATGTCATTGCGAGGTACGAAGCAATCGCACGGAAGCAGGTCCTCCCTGTATAGCATGCGATTGCTTCGTACCTCGCAATGACATGGTAGGATGAGCTCTAATAAACCTAATTAAATCCGAAATCGAACATCCGAAATCAAAAATGAAACTCTACAGTACTAATAATACCCTATCTGAAGTATCGTTCAAAGACGCGGTTTTTAACAGCATGCCGCAGGATAAAGGCTTATATATGCCTTACAGCATCCCCCGTTTGGATGACGACTTTATCAACAACCTTGATAAATACTCCCTTCCCGAAATTGCTTTTAAAGTAGCCCAAAACCTGCTTGGCGACTCTATTCCGGAAGCAGATTTGAAAGCCCTGATCGATGACGCTATTAACTTTCCGGCTCCTATCGTAAAGCTGGAAGACAATGTGTATGTCCTCGAGCTTTTCCACGGACCATCACTGGCATTTAAAGATTTTGGCGCCCGCTTTATGAGCCGCGTAATGAGCTATTTCCTTGAGCCCGGCGAAAAACAACTGGACGTACTGGTTGCCACCAGTGGCGATACCGGCGGTGCGGTGGCTCTTGGCTTTTTAGGTGTCCCCAATACCCGGGTTACCATCCTTTATCCTAAAGGCAAGGTAAGCGGCGTGCAGGAGCAGCAGCTCACCACAAACGGCCAAAACATCCGCGCTTTGGAAGTCGATGGTACCTTCGATGATTGCCAAGCCCTGGTGAAACAGGCTTTTGTTGATGAGGAACTGAACGAGAAATTCCGCCTTACATCGGCCAATTCTATTAACATAGCACGCCTGGTTCCGCAGACTTTTTACTACTTCAATGCCTATGCACAATTGTTAAGGCAGGGTATTAAAAAAGTGGTATTCTCGGTACCGAGCGGCAACTTCGGTAATATCGGCGCGGGTTTGTTGGCCTGGAAAATGGGGTTACCTGTCGAAAAATTTATCGCGGCTACCAATGTTAATGATACCGTACCTGAGTTTTTAAAAACCGGTGTTTATCAGCCTAAACCATCTGTAGCAACTTTATCTAACGCAATGGACGTAGGTAACCCAAGTAACTGGGTACGCATTGCCGACCTGTTTAAAAACGACACCGAAGCGCTTAAAGAATTGGTTGTTGGCTTTAAGTACGATGACGAGGAAACTGTAAAAGCCATCAACTGGGTATTTGATAACTATAATTATGTGGTTTGCCCACACACTGCTATCGCATGGCAGGCTTTAACCGATTATAAGCAGGACCATGCCGCTGTTGACACCGCCGGTGTATTCCTTTCAACCGCACATCCTTGTAAATTCCCTGACGTATTTAGCGATGAGGTTGCTGCTAAAATTGAAGTCCCGGAACAGGTAAAAGAACTGGAAGCAAAAACCAAGCTCGCAGTAGCCATTAGCAAAGATTTTGCTGATTTTAAAGGCTATCTTTTAGGGGTTAATTAATTTCAGTATTTTTAGCTGCTGGAAAACCAACAACTACCCGTTATTGCAGAAAGCTGGGTAGGCCTGTCAGTCTGAGCCTGTCGAAGACTCGCGCGGAGAGGCCTGCCCACCATACTTCGACAGGCTCAGCATGACACCCTTTTTTGGTCGTGGGAAAGCTACGCAATAACAGGCAGTTGAAATATGGCCGGCTTCAATACCGAAACATACAATGCTTAGCAAAACCCTGATATTTATCTGCCTCCTGGCAGTTTGCCTAACCGCCTGCAGCCGTAAACAAAAGTTCGACCGTGATAAATGGGATGATGGAGATGGCCTTACGTTCGCTTATCGCCCGGGTATGGTTAATGACCTGATTGAAAGTAAACAGCTTAATAATCTTAAATATCAACAGGTGATCCATTTGCTCCACCGCCCTCAATTAAGCAGTAAAGACAGCATGGTATACGACCTTGACCGGGAATACAGCAAAGGCAAATTGATTTATACTCAAACGCTTGTTGTTTTTTTGAAAGATTCGGTTGTTACAAAGGCCGAGGTTCATGAAACCCACGCAAAGAAAAAATGATCAACACCATAATATTCGATCTGGGGGCCGTTTTAATTGATTGGAACCCGCATTATATGTACCGTACCCTGTTTACTGATGAACAGGAAATGAAAGATTTTTTAGCCAACATCTGTACTTCCGACTGGAATGAAGAACAGGATGCCGGCCGGCCCTTACAGGAAGGTACAGATCTGCTTGTCGCTCAATTTCCCGAGCATGAAGCCAATATCCGCGCGTTTTATTCCCGTTGGATAGAAATGCTTGGTGAGCCGTTTCATGGCACTGTAGAGATCTTTAAGCAACTAAAAGAGAAAGACAAATACAAGATCTATGCATTAACCAACTGGTCGGCTGAGACTTTTCCGATGGCTCAGGAGCGCTTTGATTTTTTAAACTGGTTTGATGGCATTGTAGTATCCGGCGCCGAAAAAATGCGTAAACCCACCCCTGCCTTTTACCAGATCCTGCTCGACCGCTACAATGTGAAAACCGACGAGGCTTTATTTATCGACGATAACTACCGCAATATTTTAGCAGCCGAAAAAATGGGGATCAAATGTATTCATTTTACATCATCTGATGCCCTGGAGGCGGAACTAAGGGGGTTGGAGATTTTGTAAATCTTTGCAGCCGTGCTGCGAAGACACAGCTGCCGGGTATAAAATAAATATATGTCATTTCCGTCTTGCGCACATCTGTGATGTTGGGCTTAAAATGGGCTTACGTTTGTAACGTAAGCGTGGTCAATGGCGTTACAAACGCCAAGCCATGTTAAGCACTCGTTACAAACGAGCGCAAGTTTATGACCGGCAGTTAGGTTATTTCGCCGGCACAAATATCATCGCCCCGATCACTATTGCCAGTATCCCGCCTATAATCAAATAACTTAACGGGTGGGCAAAATTCACTGTCCAGCCCATGTACTTAATTCTTTTGGGCACAATGATCCGGCTATCATCTTTGTTGTAATAAAATACGCCGTATTTATAATTATTACTATCCTCTGTAGGTTCCATTCGGTATTTATCCAAATAACTCGCTACTCAAATACCTGTCGCCCCGGTCACAGCAAATAAAAACGATTAGCCCCTCTTCCAGTTCCTGCGCAAGTCTTACAGCAGCAGATAGTGCGCCGCCGCTGCTCATGCCTGCAAATACGCCTTCTACTTTGGCCATCTGACGCGCCATCTGGGTAGCTTCTTCCTGTGAGATATCCATCACCCTGTCAACGCGTTTAGCATCAAAGATCTTGGGCAGGTATTCCTCCGGCCACCTGCGGATGCCCGGGATAGATGAGCCTTCAACCGGTTGGCAACCTACTATCTGTACGGTGGCGTTTTGCTCTTTCAAATATCTTGAACAGCCCATGATGGTGCCGGTAGTACCCATCGCACTTACAAAATGGGTGATCTTGCCTTCGGTATCCCGCCAGATTTCGGGACCGGTAGTTTTTACGTGTGCCATGTAGTTATCCGGGTTGGCAAACTGGTTCAACAGAAAGTACTCACCGGTAGTGGCCTTTTCTTCAGCATAATCGCGACAAAGCTCTATCCCTTCAAGCAACGTAACTTTAGCACCAAAGGCCTCCATGGTAAGCGTACGTTCGCGGGTGGAGTTGGATGGCATTACCAGTTCTATCTCCAGATCAAATAACCTTGCAATCATAGCCAATGCTATCCCTGTATTGCCGCTGGTAGCTTCAATCAACTTTGTGCCGGGCTTAATATCGCCGCGCTCGATAGCACTCCTGATCATGTTGAGCGACGCACGGTCTTTTACGCTGCCGCCCGGATTATTGCCTTCCAGCTTGGCGAAGATCCGCACTTTTGGATTTGGGTTCAGCTTTTTAATTTCTACCATAGGCGTGTTGCCTATCAGGTCTATCAATGAAGCCATTATATATTTTTTATGGTAAATGTTCTATTTCTTGTGGCCGAACAATTTAATGCTCAATCTTTTCAGTACCCTGTGGTTAGGTGTGTGGTATACCCTTGAATTTGGCGGCAAACTCTTGGTGAGCCAAACGTTTCCTCCTACCACACTGTTATGCCCGATGATGGTTTCGCCGCCTAAAATGGTGGCCCCCGAGTAAATCACCACATTATCCTCCACCGTTGGGTGCCGCTTGGTATTGGCCATACTTTTATCCACACTTAAAGCACCTAAAGTAACGCCCTGGTACAGCTTTACATGCTTACCTATTTTACAGCTTTCGCCAATAACAATACCGGTACCATGATCTATATAGAAATACTCGTCTATTTGGGCAGCAGGATGAATATCTATCCCTGTTTTAGAATGCGCATATTCTGTAAGGATCCTTGGCAACAGAGGAATATCATCGATATAAAGGCTGTGCGCCACCCTGTAAAGCGAAATGGCATAAAAGCCCGGATAAGTACGGATCACTTCAAATTCGCTGCGAGCGGCCGGATCGCCGTTAAAAATAGCCTGGATATCGGTATTCAGAATGCGGAATAGCTCGGGAAGGCCCTCAAAAAACTTTTTGGCCAGCTTTGAGGTATCACAGTTACTGCAGGCTTTGGTGGCATGCATAATGTCACAAAGTTCATTCTCAAGCCTTAAAAACTCATCCTTCAGCTCCTCAACTGAAGCATACTGTTGCCCGGTTTGTTCGGGGTACAGCAAATGGATCACTTTTAGTGCCCAGGCAGTAATCTCCCTGTTTGAAGGCACAGCCTCCAGCTTTTGCTGTTTAGCAAAAATATGTTGATAAAAATCCTGACTCATGTTTTATGGTGGGGCTGTTTTGGGAAAACAACCAATAACAGTACAAGTTTATATAAAAGATTGTTGTTAATATGTAAAATGAGCTGGATAATTGATATTTGAGTGAATTTAACCTACGCAAAACCATGAAAGAGCAGATAATTGAAACGGTAATAAGGCTGTTTGCCGGAGCTGACGAGCGCGACTGGGGCAAAGTTAAAAATACATTTGCCGAAAATGTCGAGCTTGACTATAGTTCGATGACCGGCAATCCGGCAAGTGTTGTACCATCCGAAGGTATTATTACGGCGTGGCGCGGCTTTTTGCCCGGCTTCGACAAAACCCATCACCAACTGGCCGATTTTTATGTCATGCAAAACGGATCGGCAGCGCTTGTTCATTATTATGGCAAAGCCGATCATTTTATTGGTGACGACCTATGGATTGTTGAAGGCACTTATGATACCGAGCTTATTGAAACTCATGGCAAATGGGTCATCACCAAACATAAGCTTAACCTCATTAAGCAGGATGGTAATATGGACTTACCGGTACAGGCAGCCGCCCGGGTATCTGAACGGGGTTAATAAAAGACCTTGAAGATTTACGAAGTCTTGAAAACTTCGTAAATCTGGGATTATGTAACTCATTACAAATCTGCCCCTGCCCTTTTTCTCCGGCTTAGTCCCGCCTGTAAGATTACGGATATGATGATGATCAACAGGCCTCCATAAAAGGATAAATTGAGCTGCCGGGATTCATTGAATAAAATCATTGCCAGTAAAATACTGTAAACAGGCTCCAGGTTAAAGGTTAGGTTAACCGTAAAGGCAGACATTTTCCTCAAAACCTCGGCCACCATAACATAAAGGCCAACCGTGCAAAAAAGCGATAAAAGCAGCAAATAAATGATATCCAATGTGCCTGGTATTATCGTTTTTGAAGGGAAGAAATAAAGATATAGCGGCGAGGCCAGTATTAGCGCGGCAGATCCAACCAGCATCTGATACAAGTTCATAACGGTTGAATCATACTTTTTAACCAGACGCTCGTTCAATATGGTATAAAGTGATGCCAGGAAAGATGATATTACACCGAGTATGATCCCCGTTCTGAATGAGGTATCAAAATGAAATATCAAACCGATACCGGCAAGGGTAAGCATGCTTAGCAGCAGTTCAGTAATATTGAAAGGTTTTTTGTTGATAAGCGGAGACAGAAATGCAGTAAAAAAACTGGTGAGGCAATAGCAAACTACGCCTACAGAAACGTTGGAATATTTGATGCTGGCATAAAAGAACACCCAGTGAAAGGCAATTAGTAATCCAGCCTTACCCATTTCCGTTATGTTATTCCATGAGTACTTAAATTGTGGCTTTTTGATCCATACCATAATCATCAGGAATAAAAAAGAGAACAGGGTACGGTAACAGGTAAGCAGGTATTCATTTAAAGAAATAAGTTTACCAAACACCCCGGTAAAGCCGGCAAGTATTACGGCTATGTGCAATAGAACAAATGTCTTTTTCATTTTTTGCTAAATTAAGAATAGGTTGGGCAAAGCATAACAATACCTGCAATTGCCCGCATTGAATAAATTGTTTTGAAAATAGTGTTGAAAAAATTCAGACCCGATAGAATAATCGATGATCTGTTAGCAAAAAAGAGCTGGTGGTGAATCATTGAAAAATGGCTCCGACGCAAGGATATTGCGAGTAAGGGATTTTGATGTCCCAACTGTGCCATATTTAATGTTTGCTGTTATCATTTGTTGACGAGCCAAAAATATGGAAAAGTTTTGTTTTAACTAAAGATTTGTGATTGTCTTGTCACTTTGGCTATTACCATTAAATTGAAGGCCATTTTGTTCACAGAGATAACTTCTACCGAAGATAACTTGAGCAGAGACCGGTGCGTCCCCACAAGCCGAACGGCCGGGGCACACAACCTATGTGTATGAGCCGGGACACTTATATAATAAATATTTACAGGCGAGCTGCCTATATTTAGATGGATATAACTATGTATCATTTCTTTTTAAATTTATCGGTGATATAGCAACACAAAAGCCTTACGCTCCGTATCATTGCGTATTGATAAAAGCAGCAATGTTAAATTGATACAAATTATAGAATGCCGCTAAAAAGCCCTTTTTTTAAACTTTTAATATTAACATTGTTTCTATTCCCGGGCCGGGTATATGCCGACATTCCATATCAGTTAGTTTACCTGAAAAATTATAGCGCCCCTGATGGCCTGCCCAGTTCAAGGGTTAACTATTTAATGCAGGACAGCAGGGGTTTTATCTGGCTGGCCACCGATAAAGGCGTGAGCAGGTTTGACGGCCAGCATTTTAAAAACTTCACATCGGCCGATGGGCTGGAAAACAATGAGTGTTTCCGGATTGCCGAGGATAATTATCACCGGATTTTCTTTTACTGTAATAACTACCGGGTATGTTACTATGAAAACGGACTTATACATAAGCTTAATTCATCTCAAAAAGTAATCGTTTCACCCTTCGCCAATTTCTTTTTTAACCGTTATAATGAGCTCTGTGTAAATTACAGGCTTAGTACCAAAGTATATCATTTTGAAGAGTTAAAATCGGAAAGACATGCCATAAGGCATTTGAACGGGTACATTTATGGTTCTGACGGAGAAGAGATCGTCCTATCTGAAAATGATCTTGATATCCTCGAAGAAGAGCTTAAGGCCGGCCAGTTAAGTTTTCAAACCGCCAATACCAATACCAAACCTTACCGGTTGGCTTTACAGCAAAATTATTTGTTATTGATAACTAAAGACTGGGTACATGTTTATCGGTATCAAAAAACCGGGATCATCCCCCTCAATAAAATCTATTTTACCGGCAATGTGACTTCGGTTTACCTTACCGGCAAAAATACGTTTGCCGTTACAACGGTAAAACAGGGCACCTACATTATTAACTATCTTACCGGCGAACGGAAAAATTACCTTAATAATAACATCACTACCGCCACGGTTATTGACCGGGAAAATAATTTATGGTTTGGCAGTTATGACAAAGGCTTCTTTTTAAGTACTAACCCCGAAGTAAAAATCATTAACAAAGAAAGCGGGCTGGCCAATGAAGATGTTTTAAAACTGGCCATTGCAGGAGGCTACCTTTTTACCGGGCATGTTTTAAGCACACTGAGTTATATGAAACTTGGCGCAAATCAAACGCCGCCGATTGGTACTATAACTATAAATCAAGACAGGTCTGACTTTAACCGGATAACCAATCTGCTTACAATTCCGGGCAACAGGCTCATGATTGGTACCGATAATGGCATATTCAGATTAGATATTTCGAACAAGAACCCGGCGTTATGGCATCCCGAAAGTTATTTTGAAGGCCCTGTAAAATTTGATGGCCCTATAAAAGGAATCACCCATCAACATGATACAGTGTATTTTATTTCACAAAATGCCGTTGTTGTAATATCAAATCAGTTCAAACGTCTAAAAGGTTATAGATTCAAGCCTATACGCATGACATCTCTTACCTGGTATAAAAACAAGCTGCTGATAGGTTCACTTTATGGGTTATACCAGTTAATGCCCACTACTAATGATATCACCTATGTGCGGATATTAGCCAATAAAGGAATAAATGTTGTTAAGAGCCTGGCATCAAATAATGAAGTATGTGCGATAGGCACAGAAGCTCAGGGGGTGTTTTTGCTGGCCGGCAAAAAAATTGTTCAATTTAGATCTCCTGCTATTTTTTCAGGCGATATCCGTAAACTGGTATGGACAGATGACAATACACTATGGGTCTGCACCGCAAACGGTGTAAGCATTATCAGCTTCTATAATCATTATCAAAATTACCGGATAAGTTTACTCAATACCAGTAACGGGCTCCCCTCGGATAACGTTGCCGATGTGGTACAGAACGGTCATGATTATTATATAGCTACAGATCAGGGCATAGCCGTTACTCAAAATTTAGGGAACACCGCCCTGCCTAAACCGGTGTTGATTAATGATGGGATACCCGGAACTCAAAACAGCTTTACTTACGGC
>NZ_BMKD01000008.1 GCF_014643835.1 Mucilaginibacter rubeus
CTTGCATGTCCTTAATATACAAAACAAATACCTGATTGTCAAATGTTTATAAAAAAAATAACCCAATCGAACTTTATTCGACTGGGTTATTTGAAAACCTCAGTTTAGTTGCGCAACGGCCACAAACGAAAGGGGCTTTTTGTTATCCATTAATGAATAATAACCTTTTTTTTTATTATTAAATGATCTAAGAGGCGTATATCTAAAAGCTTCGCTACCTTTTTTAATCGATCTGTCGCTTGATAATGTGCCAATGATGGGCGAAGCTCTACAGATGGATTATTGTACAATTATGATATTTGTTGCCATGCTGCTTAATGCAAAGGAAAGGTAAACTTTATGTCGAAATGTGTAGTATCGCTGTTGCCAGTATTTACACACCTGTCATATCACCGCTTAAACAACCTGAGCTGTTAGCAGGCAAACTGTCAATGGGCGGCGATAGCCGGTTCACATGCCCTTGACGGTTTGCCTGCGGAGCTATCTTTGTGACAGCGGTGCTGTTGACTAATCGAAAACCCGCGAGTGGGAAAGGCAGGTGTGTATGAGGAACGAATACCCTCCTGCCGCAGCCGCATGGCCATTTTCGTCTTTCAAAATGAAATATTTGTTTGTAGTAACTTCCTAATTCAACGTGAAATGTTCCTGCCCCTGGATTTTCTCTTTCGTTTTCTCTTTTCCTCAATCTCACTTTCTGCAACGATGTTAGCACCTCCCATATACATTGGTTCCAGCATCACTTCCAGGAAGCCTGCAGCTGTATTCCCCGCTGCGGACAGCATCTCGCCCGTTGTCGTAAACAAACCATCAGCTACCCCCTGCGCAAGTTCATTCGCCACCGACCTGCTTTCATAATTCTGCGAAGCACCTTCAACCAATACGCCCAGCTGTTCCCGCTGTGATATCTCGCCGTTCTTCTGTATATTGGCGTATGCCATCGTATCTTTAAGCTGCCTGTCAAATCCAAACAGACTATCAAAAAGAGACTCCCCGATTTGTTTAAATGCTACCCGATCAAATTGGCCCATCTTTTTGGAATGCGCTTCGTTCTTGCCCCTCGAAGTGTTCATTGGGCTAAGCTTGATCTTATTGGTTATGTCCTTACGGCTGACGATAACCTGCACATGCATCTGCTCGCCCTCCTTACGTTCCCCCCGCTGTTTCAAACCCTGTTTTACTTCCGGATCATTATGGCTGTAATACCGATAGTTTTCCAGCTTGGCGAACCATAACAGGTCTTCGTTACCATTGACACCATTCCGGTTAAAGTTCCTGGCATAAGCATCCATCACCCTGACTGCAAATCCCTTCATCTGTTCTATAGAACCCTGGTCGCCAAATTGTTCTTTTAAGAACCTTATCTCTTTCTGACTCGGGCTGATATTGACCAGGAAAAACTTAGCGTCGTCTTTGCCCAGCTTGGCAACATTACCATCGATGCTGCGCATGACCTCATAAGGTTCGATCCTGATCCGCTGACCATTGAACCAGCATTCAGGTTCCTGTTTATGGTCAATCCTATTTTCTTTTTCCAGATAATTTACCAGCCCTGCGCTGCTACCTTTGTTTGCCGCTTCCTTGTTGTCTGTGATATTGATAAACATAAGTCTCCTTATACCCTAAAAAATAATTAAGATTAATGATGATTAAAGCAAACTGACCTGTGATCTGGTAAGCGCGATCAGCTCATCCTTTTCCCGGCCTGAGGTCATCATACCGAAAGCGTCCCTGGATCTGATGTAACTGTCAAGAATAAACAGGAATTGCTTTTTTAAATGTTCCTTACTTTTTTGGCTTTTCGAGATCGTATTCATCAGGGCATCTATGCCGGTTAGCCTTTGCGCCAAAGCATGCTGATTATTCAACAAATCCGTATTTGCCTTGAGAACTTGGGCATTGAAACTTTCTATGATCTTGCCTTGCGACACAAATATCCTGTCCATTTCCGTTTTGATCGGAATGAGCAGCATATTCTCCTGGTTTCTGATAAAACCGATATATTGCTGATGATTCTTCATTAAAGCATTCTTTAATAATTCATCATTCAGGTCCAGCGGATCTTTCTTGCTTTTATAAAAATAGTCTACCATCTGGATAAAAACCTGCCGCTTCGTCCTTCCCAGTTTAAGGGCGATCTTTTCAAACTTCTGGTCTACCGCGACCGGATACCTCACTGATCTTACATTGATATCTTCTACACTCATATTTTCAAACCGACTAAATGGCTGTCTATGCAGCAATACCTTTACCTCTATATGCAGGATACTCCGAAGTATCCTCTTTTCTTTTATTTCTTTGGCGTAAACGCCCTAAAGTATCCCTGGAGGATACGTAAATCCCCCGTAGCGAAGCGTAGGGCAAGCAAAGTAGGGCTCTGCCCAACTTCCGCTTGCTCCCTTGCTCCCTTGCTCCCTTGACTCGTCCTGAAATACGTTGACAGTTTTTTCTTATTCGTCCTGCAATAGATTGACAGCAGTACGGTAATCCTGAAATGGATTTACAAGTGTACCGTTTTTTTCAGGACATCTCAATGAGACTGCCTCGGGATTTTCTTTTCTCATTATTAAATGATTAATTGTTGTTTGTTTGTCGTGTTGATATGTGGGGAACGCGTAGCGTTGTCCACATATCAATGCGTTTTTCTTTTTTTGCTTCTTTTTTTCTTTTTACAAAACCTCCTTTTTATGTTGATAAATCATGGGCCTGGCTTCGGTTATAGTAATTCTTCCATAGTTGCTCTGGCTTTGCTTTTTCTTCATGAATGGTATTCGGCGTCAGGTTGCCCAAGCTCATATGAGGCCGCTCGTCGTTATAAAGGCCGATCACGAAATCCAGCACCTGTTTACCTTCCTCTATGTTGTGTACGTTATAACTGCTGAGATACTCGTTCTTAATGATACCATTGACCCGTTCGGCAATCGCGTTGTCCCTGGGGTCGCTGCTCTCGGTCATACTGATCCTGATATTGTTCTCTTCCAGGATCTGCAGGTATTCCTTACAGCAATATTGCAGCCCCCGGTCAGAATGGCGCGTTAAAAAGGATGCATCATCTATCGTTGTCAGGGCCATTTTGAGCGCATTGACCGTTTGTACCGCTAACAAGTTCTCCGCCAGGTTGTAGCCAACGATCTTCCTTGAATAAGCATCTGTAATGAAGCTGATGTAAAGGAAGCCGCCATTGATCCTCCAGTAGGTTATATCGCTCACCCAAAGCTGGTTTGGCCTGCGCGGCACAAAACCTTTTATCTGGTTTGGGAACTTTCGGTACATATGAAAAGAGTCGGTGGTCGATACACGCCGTTTATATCTTTTCACCAGTAGCTTGTGGGAGGCTAAGAGATCAAACAAAGCATCTCTGCCTATTTTGATCTGGTGCTCCAACAGAAAGGGCTGAAGCAGCTCATATAGCTTCCTGGTGCCCATATGGCGATGATCTTTCCTAAGTTGTATGACTTGTTTGATCACCAGTTCCTGCTCGATGTTCACTATTTCATTGTGCTGCCAGTGCTGGTAATAGGCTTGCCTGGTGATACCAAGCAACCGGCAGATCCTGGCCAGGCTTAAATCCTTGTTGCTTTCTTTCATTTTATAGATTACTTGGTACATGACTTTTTTCTAATGCTGATTTTAAGTTCATTCTCTGCTATCTCTATCATGGTCAAATAGTATTGTTCACGTATGTGGCAATCCTGTAACTCATTTTTGAGCTTATCGATCTCAACGTCTTTTTCATTTTTTGGTGGCAATGGCACCGGCTTACTGGCTGTTTTATCTTTCATGTAAAATGTGGCCGGCTTCTTTTTAACCGTAGCTTAAAGGTAGCCCAATTGCCTCATATACTTTATGATCTGCCCTTTCTCTTCTTCGTCACCGGTAAACTCCTGCCATACCTGCTGCTTTGATTTGCCGCCTTCCAAATAGGCTTTGATGATCTCATGCTTCTGTTTTACACTGAAAAACTTACTGGGTCGCTGTTTCGATTTGAATCTTTTTTCTTCCATGTTTTGTCCTTGTTAGGTGTAAACCTATTTCAGGACAAGACAGTATTTATATAGTTGATCAAATTCTTGTTCACTCTTGCGATAAAGCAGGTTAAGAAAGTGATTGTCCTCTACCTTCTTATTCCAAAACAATGGGCGGCCTATATCATTAGAGCTTTTGTTAAAATCAAAAGGTGCCCGGTGTTTAAAGTATTGTTCTCGCATAGGTTAGACTTTAACCTAAAGTTAACAATTTAAATAAAATTCGCATTTCGAAAACGGAGAATATCGAAGTATCTGTATCATTGTGGTAAATAAAAAAATACAATGAAAGTTGAAGTAAGAGAATATGAGCATTTGTTCATTGCCTTACTAAAAACTAAAAATTTTAGCATTTATTCATGTACTTGTTTACATTTGCCCCATGAGAAAAACAGTATTGAGCACCGCGTTAATAACTATATCGATTGCTCTCATATCATGGGGCTATAAGGGACACAGGGCCGTAGCTACCATTGCGCAAAAACACCTCACCGCCAATACAGCTTATGCTGTATCTGCCTATCTTAATGGTGAAGGCATGGCCGACGTCAGCACCTGGGCTGACGAACACAGGAACCCGACCACCGGTAAATGGCATTTCCTGAATCTTCCGTTAGGTTTGAACCACCAGCAATTTGTGGACTTCGTTAACCATCAAAGCAACGATAACGTTTATGGCGCCATCCTAAAAGAAGAGGCCATCCTGAAAGACAACGGATCAACATCTGAACAAAGAACCCTCGCGTTAAAGTATCTTATACACCTTATTGGCGATGCCCATCAACCCATGCACATCAGCCGTGCTGAAGACAAAGGCGGAAATACTATCCAGCTGCGCTTCGATAACAAAGGAACGAATCTGCACAGCCTTTGGGACAGCAAACTAATCGACCATGAAGGATTGAGCGAAGAAGAAATAGCGAAACAATACGACTGGGCGAACGAGACCCAGATCAAAAAATGGCAGGCCTCAGGCCCGATAGAATGGCTTTGGGAAAGCTACGAGATCAGCAGCGAACTATACGCGGATGTGAAACCCGGCCAGAATATAGATGAAGCATATTATAAAAAGTACATCCAGACCATTCATTTAAGGATCGACCAGGCGGGCATCAGGCTTGCCGGTGAATTGAATAAATTATTTAATGACACCAAAGTCAACCTACCCAAACCAGAAGCAGTGACGCCGCCAGCAACCGCCAATACAGTTCAACCTCAAAAGGTCAAACTGGAAAACAGCGCAGCCAGCGTCGGAAAAGAGGTCATCGTCACAGGCAAAGTATACAGCAGTAAAGACATCGGAAGCATGGTACTGGTAAATTTGGGGGCCGCTTACCCCCATCAACTACTGACCATCGCGCTCAAAGGGGAGGCTAAACAATTGGCCACCCGGTTAAGCGACAAAACCATTACCGTAAAAGGAACAGTGATTGACTTTAAAGGAAAACCGGAAATTGTAGTTAATGAGCCAAGCGCTGTCAGCATCAATAAATAAACGGAGGTGCTCAAATACAGGTAAAACCGGGCTTGCCAACAGCAGGCCCGGTTTTTTTATTAACGTATTCAATCGAGTTTACAAAGCTCAAGCTTTCTTTTCTTCGCTTCCTCAAGCGATATTTCTATGATCTTATGCGTGCAGTTGCTCAGCCCGCGGCAGTCATTTCTAAGGTGGTACTTTTTGGCCTTAGGGCTGTCGCAGATATATACCACTGACTTGTGAGTTTTCTGGACATGCAGTAATAAAGCAAACAATAAAAAAAGAGGTCTCATGATCGGTCCGGTTATTTTTTATTCAAAATTAAATGATCAAACCCATTTTCTTTAAGGTTTCCCGTAATCCATTATTACCACTCACTAATGATGATGGCTACGGCAAACATTCACCACGTAATCGGTCACTTTCTTGAGCTTTTTATCAGGGTATAAGGGATGGATCCCTCCTGCCGAAAATACCTCAATGCTATCAGCGACCCGGACATACCAAAATCTGCCTACCGCATAGGCAGTAAGCGTATCCACCCGTTTGATCCTCCGAAAACTTTTCAAGCGGGCCTCGTCAAGAAGGATGAACGAAGTATCTGGTTTAGGGATATTGCAGGAAGTAGCCACATAATGATCATCGTTCCAATACATACATTCTTTATTGCCAGGGGCGAGCATCCAAATTAGCCCAACCAGTAAAATGACCATTGCTATTCCTATATATAGGCGCCAGTCTTTACTAACCGATTTCTTTTGACTTATTATTTCTTCTTGCCCAATAATTTCTGTATTCGTCTCATTCCCTTCCGTTTTACTGCCTGTCGCATCATTATTATCAATGACGTTATCAAGCACCTCTTCTATTGGACTACTTGAGACATTTTCTTCAATTACGTCAGGATCAACTCCCCCACTTTTGATATATTCCTGGAACGGCCGGGCCGGGAAATCAATAAGCCACGCCAGCAATTCCACATTTTTTTCAGCGGTACTTATCGAAGTATTTAACAGGAATTTCTCAAACCCTCGAAAATCATCCGCATCTGTATCTTTTATTGCAGCTAAATAATCATTATCACCGGCATTCATCTCGAGATAACGAACCAACATAGGCACGTCACGCCGTCCAATCCCATCCTCCATCAGCTTTAAAAGCCGTTGCCTGATCCTGCCCCTTGTCGGCCTGATCAGCCAGTCTTCATCGGCTAACAATTGCCGCTGGTGAAAAGCATCTACAACTTCCTTCTTATAAGCAGCAAATCTATCAGTATACATCCCTCTAAAAATAAGCTATTTCCGGAAATATCAAGGAATTAACGGAAGAATTCCGGAACAAAAGGAATTAACGGAACAACCTGATGTCAAGCGAATTAGCCACTATACCTTTGCTTCATAAATCAAAACAACCCCGGTCGGCCGGTCGGGACAGTGCACGAAACTGATTTAAACAGCGAAAGGAAAGCGGGGCCATAAACTGGCTTGGGAGGCAGCTAAAAGCTCCCGTTTTCCAAACGCTCACTTCCCAAAAATTAACCTGCGAAAGCTCACGGGATAGTCCCGTGTGGCCCTGCAGAAATCTTCAACCATTTAATTTTTTGAGAAATGTTTAATTTATTCCTTGCAATATTTATGGCATTCGCATGCCCTAAGCATAACAACCAGAACCACAATACCACTGCTGTAAACGCAACAGCAACCAACGATACCGGCGGCGACAAAGGACACTTTCCTCCTCCGCCTCCGCCACCGGGGAGTTAATCTATTCCTAAAAGGCGGGCTTAGGTCCGCCTTTTTTGTTAGCTGAACTTGTTGCTTTCCAAATGCTTTTCTATTTTTAGGTTAAATATAACCTGTTGAAAAAGTTACTTTTTTTCCTTTACCTTTTATCGTTTTTTTCCTGTCGCCAAGCGCTGAAGCCAGCACCTAAAGAGGATTGGGGCACTTATAAAAAAGCCTATAGTTTATTAAGTCAACAAACGGACTCGGCGTTTTACTACTTTAACAAAGTAACCTCAAATTCTAAGGATAGCCTACCTATAGCACTCGCCTACAATAATATGGCGATGATCCAGTCAGATGCAGGTGATTATTATGGGGCACAGGAGAGCCTTACCCAATCCCTGAAGTTTTTAAATGAAAATAACCCCAAGCACTACCCTTATCTCGCCAGTGACTATAATGAACTGGGAATGAATAGTTCTAATCTCAAAAACTATGAAGCCGCTATCGGATATTACAATAAGACCCTTCATTTTACGAATGACAGTAACCTCATAGCGCTGGCCTTAAATAATCAGGCGATCGCGTTTCAGGAAACTAAAAACTATCGCCGGGCTATAGCACTTTACACAACTATAATCAGGCAGTCAGGTAACGACAGCGTCGCTTATGCCCGTGTACTGACCAACCTTGCTTTCACCCGATGGCTTCAATCTACGGCATTCAACGCAAAAACTGATTTGCTGAAAGCATTACGCATTCGGCTGGAGAAGAACGATCAATGGGGGCAAAATTCCAGTTATGCCCATCTGTCCGATTACTATGACCGTTCTCACCCGGATTCCGCTTTATTTTACGCCCGTGCGATGTACGCCGTCGCCAGACAGCTAAATAGCCCCGATGATCAGGTCCAGGCGCTCGAAAAGCTGATCAGGAATAGTCCGGTTGCCCAGACAAAAAACTATTTTGCGCGCTACCGTGCACTAAATGACAGCATACAGACGGCTCGTAATTCGGCTAAAAATCAATTCGCGCTGATCCGCTACAACGTGGAAAAAAATAAAGCTGAAAACCTCAAATTGCAAAAAGATAACTCAGAAAAACAATATCAGATCGCGAGACAAACCATCCGCTTTTACATTACGATTTCAGTTTTTATAATTCTGGGAATAGTTGCCATTCGCTGGTACAGGAATAAAAAACACAGGCAGGAGCATGAAAAAAAGGAGGCTATTCTTGAAACCCAGCGAAAAGCATCAAAGAAAGTGCATGATACCCTGGCTAACGACATATACAGCATCATGAAAAAAGTACAGCACGTTCCCGAATTGAACCAGGACTGGCTCATTGATGATATAGATGACGTTTACCAGCGCGCACGTGATATCTCACACGAAATGATCCCCGGTTCAGATATCGATTTTCATAAAACCATATCAGGCCTTTTACAATCATTCGGATCAGAAAACACCAAGGTGGTTATCGTTGGCAACAGCGCCGAGATTTGGCAAAAGATCAATACTGTTTACAAGTTTGAGCTAAAATACATCCTGCAAGAACTGATGGTTAACATGGAAAAACACAGCCGGGCTAATAATGTCGTTATCAAATTCGAAGAACGTGGCGATCTCTGCCTCATTACCTATTTTGACAATGGCATTGGCCTGTCAGACGGGCATGCCCGGCAAAATGGGCTGATAAATACGGGAAACCGTATAAATTCGATTAAGGGCACTATTACTTTTGAAAGCAGTGCAGGTAGTGGCCTTGAAATCAAGATCACCTTCCCCATCGCCTAAACGATTCATTATGTTTAATAAAGTAATTATAGCTGAAGACCATCAAAGTGTCAAGATCTCTGTCGAACACACCCTTAAAGAACTGGATATTTCCGGTACACAATACGCTTACTATTGCGATGACGCCCTGCTCAGGTTAAAAAAAGCGATCCAGGAAAACGACGCATTCGAACTGCTTATTACTGACCTTTCTTTCGCAGAAGACGGGCGGGAACAAAAGATCAGTGACGGCGCGGCACTTATTGAAGCAGCGAAAAAACTACAGCCCGATTTAAAATTAATCGTATTCTCCGCGGAATCCAGCCCCGCAGTTGTCAGCAAACTATTCCAGGAACTCGATATACATGCATATGTTTACAAAGGGCGCCGCGATACCATCGAACTAAAGGAAGCGATTGAAGCCCTGCAGAACGGTAAAAAATACCTATCCCCTGAATTCCGCATGGCCCTGAGAACCAAAAACGCACATGACTTCAGTGCCTATGACCTGATGATCGTTACGCAGCTCGCAGAAGGAACACGGCAGAAAGATATCCCCGCTTACCTCCAGCAGAACGGCGCGAAAGCTTCCAGCTTGAGCAGCGTGGAAAAACGGCTAAACCAGATTAAGGAAGCACTGGGCTTCACCAAAAACGAGCAACTTATTGCCTATTGTAAGGATAACAAGATCATTTAAATCCGGTGTACGGGAAACCGTAAAAATTAGTATATACAGAATGTCATATTTGTTCAACAGAAATTAAATATCACATTATGGAAAAAATTCAGGCAATCAAACCGGGCCCAAAGCCAAAGAAACAGGACGGCTCTGACGACAGGAGAAGAAGGGTCGACCCGGTTACCAAACCGAAGCACCCGGATCTAAAACCCCACATCCACAAACCCAAAGATTGATAATCGAAATTAAATAAAGAATCATGGCTCTTTATAATGATAGCAAATTTTTAGCTCATAACACAGACAAAGCTTTTACAGTAGAGCATAATCCGGGAGCAAAACCGCCACATTCGGGAATATACCGATGCATGGGCTGCGGCAAGGAGATCGTTGCAGAAGAAAGTCGTCAATTTCCTCCTCAGAACCATCACGAACACAGCCCAGCACAAGGAAAAATCAGATGGAGGATGATCGTCTACGCGGATCATGATCCGAAATAACAGAGTAAAAAAGGATATCATGTAAAATCCTTTAAAGGGCACGAAATTAAACGTGCCCTTTTTTATAAGAATCACCATTTACGGTTTCCCGTAAAAATCCACTCCTCAGCCTCCCTACATTTGATACAACATCATTATTAGTTTGACAACAATGAAAAAGTATTATGTAAACAATCGCCCTCAAAACAACGGCGACCACGAAGTTCACAGCGAAAGCTGCCCTTATCTATCAAGTATACAAAGCAGATCTTACCTAGGTGAGTTCTCCTCTTGTTACCCCGCTGTCGCCAAGGCAAAACAAACTTATCCAACAGCGGACGGCTGCAAGACTTGTTCGCCTGCTTGTCACAACAGCTAAAACCAATACCTGAAAAGCACTTTATTTCTTTTTCTTGTCTTTCGACATATTAATCAAATAAGTACCAAGCATCAATAAGCACATGCAAACTCCCCGC
This sequence comes from Mucilaginibacter rubeus, assembly GCF_014643835.1. Lineage (GTDB taxonomy): Bacteria > Bacteroidota > Bacteroidia > Sphingobacteriales > Sphingobacteriaceae > Mucilaginibacter > Mucilaginibacter rubeus. The sequence continues at coordinate 10,635 of NZ_BMKD01000008.1, forward strand.
TACACAGACGTTACCAGGTCCGGCAACAAGCGCATTAGTAACGAATTCGACGATCAGCTAACGAATCCCGCAAGCATGGATAACTCCCAAGAGAAAGCCCCTGGACACGGAAGCTACGGGGCACTCTTGTTTGATCCAAAATGGAAATCCAAACGTGCGGAAATTATAAACCGGGACCAAGCTCGTTGTGTCATTTGCAAGAGCGCAGATGAACTGCTCGTCCATCATCGCCAGTACCATTTTGTTAAAGCGGAGCAGGCATTTAAAATGCCCTGGGATTATCCCGGGCATCTCCTCATCACCCTCTGCCAAAATTGCCATCAGCGGGGCCACAGTAAATTCAAAGTACCAACCTTATTTATTTAAAGATCATGTTCAACTTTTTCAAAAGCACCGCAAAAAACGGTTCTCACACCTCCTTTAACGGGTCTGGGACAGCGACTGTTCCCCTACCGGAAATCGACGAGAAGGTATTTATTGAAACGTTACCGGCATCACCCGCCCCCGCGACAAGCAATTTTACTGAAAGCCGCCAATCGCCCGTGGACCACAATATCGCATTACTATTTTCATTTTTAGACCGTAACCACGAAGCAAAAGGATATGATGACGCTTTACTTAACCCGGATAGCAGCCATTTGAATCAAAACTTGGATGCACTTAAAAATGAGCTTAGCCGGACAATAAATAAAGTAAAAACCTTTTATGAGGATTTTATAAGGGAAACGGAATATCATATCACAAGCAGGGGACGAAGCGGTATGGTCGACATGGTAGAAGAACTTGAAATGAAAAAGAATATCGCATTGGGTCATATTGAAAAAGTAAAAGCCGTTGAAGATAGTTTGATGCAGGAAAATGGTGATTGTAAAGGCATTTTGATTAGCTACACACGCGGGTTTAAAAATGGGCTGGCAGCTATTTCACATCATCATATTTTAACAAGGAGGTTTTGAAATGAAAAACTGGTGGATTAAATCCGGTTGTTTTTTGACCGGTTACAAATATGAGATCTTAGCAGGTTGCAGCGAAATTGCGCAGCGGGCCGTGAAACGCTACACTTCAGCCTTGTTGATTATATGTGTGTTATGGGCTTTTATTGGCTATTGTTTCGTAAGCAAATACCTTAAAGGCGAATGGTATATCAGTATCTTCGGTGCCATTCTGTTCATATTGATTATTCTGCAGGTCGAGCGTCAGATCATTCTCGCGGACGCAAAGGGCAAGGCCAAGTATTGGATCAGAGGATTGATCGCGGTTATTATGGCAATTATCGGCTCTATCGTGATAGACCAAATCATTTTTCAGCAAGATATTGCGCACAAGCAAAAACTCGAACTGAATACAGAAGTGGATGTAGTGCTGCCAGCTAAACAAGCGGAATTACGTAGGCAAACTACTGAAATTGACTCAAGCATATCAAAAAAAGAGGCAGAACGAGCAGTGTTACTGGACGAGCTATCAAAGCATCCGACCATTCAAATGGTGACAAAGGAAAAAAACAATGTGCCGATAACTTCGACTACTATTGATTCCAATAAATTATCCAAGACAAATACGGTATTGGTCAAAACAAGAGCTGTCACTGTGACTTCTGTACCTAATCCTAAAATGTCAATAGTACCGTCGTTAGACCAGCAGATCAAAGAACTGCGAACAATCAAAACCGACCAAGAGAACAGATTGATCAAGCTAAGGAATGAAGTAGAACAAGATGTTAAAGCTGACAAAGGCTTTCTATACGAATTACAATTGATGTACCGTATCCTTCACGACTCCGGGCCGGCATTGTTCGTTTGGGCACTTTGGTTTCTTCTGTTACTTGGCATCGAGATCTTTATTATGGTCAACAAACTATCACACCTCGAAACAGATTACGATGTCTGTATTCATCACCATATGGAACTGCAAAAAAGGAAACTTAAACTCTTGGCCATGCAGGTTCCTGAAGTTTAAGATAGTACACATACACCTAAACCTTACCACAATAATGGGCTTATCATTTCGTAAATCATTCGGTTCCGGTCCCTTCAGGGTCAATTTCTCAAAAAGTGGCGTCAGTTATTCCGTAGGTGTCAAAGGTGCCCGCGTTAACTTTGGCCCCAAAGGAACCTATGTCAGCCTGAGTTCTCATGGCATCAGCTATCGTCGTAAAATATCGGGCCCGCAAGCCTCTATCCCCCAGGTTCAACCGCAGCTTACACCCGCTTTCACAGCAGAAACACATAACATCGCTTCAGCCTCCATCGGGCAGCTAACAGACACCGATTCCAGGGACTTTATTGCTGAGCTGACCAAAAAAGCAGGCCAAATATCTTACCTGAACTGGTTTGGCATTTTCCCGCTGATCGCTTTCCTTTCAGTCATCCTGTTTACATCTTTTGGGAGCAGGACGCAGGTTACCCATCCAGCTACGGACAGTACACTCGTTAGAGTAACCAACTTTGAAGGCGTAAATATCCGGGCGACAGCTGACGCCCGGTCGGCGGTCTTAAAAGCCGCCTCTTACAGGCAAACTTTCAATTTATTGGATTCCTCGGATCCCAAATGGTTAAAGGTAGGCTTTAACGATTCTATAGGTTATATCAATCGCCGTTTTGCGGATTCTGAACACGTGCATCATGACGAAGAATCCGCCGAACAGACTTTCCTCGCCAATCCCTATGCCGCTTATGAGCTTAGTGCCGGACTGCTGATCTTTATCCCGCTGATCATCAAATTAAAAAAATCGGACAAAAAAAGATTTGAGATGGAACTACATTACGACATGGATGAACAGTTCAAGCAAATCTATCAGCAATTTAATAATCATTTCGGTACATTCTCAAGATCAGCAAGGATATGGCAGTACCTTAACGCGAGTCCGACCAATGATTATAAAAGGACCGGTGGTGCAGGTAAACTGATCAAAAGATCCCCGGTCCGAGGTATTTACGGCAACCGTTTACCTTTACCGTACTTTATCACCAATGTTGCCATCCCACACCTCAAACTCAGCAACCTTGAACTATATTTTTTACCTGAAAGAATGCTTATAAAGCAAGGGGGCACCTTTGCAGCAGTTTTCTACAAAAACCTGTATATTACAGGTTATACCACCCGTTTTATTGAAGACGAAATGGTTCCGGCTGACGCGCAGATCGTCGATCGAACCTGGCGCTTTGTCAACAGAAGCGGCGGCCCCGACCGTCGCTTCAACAACAACCGCCAAATCCCCATCTGTGCCTATTCAGAATATACCCTGAGATCTGACACCGGGATCTATGAAGTGATTACGACCTCAAAAAAAGGCGCGATGGATACATTCAGTGACTTTCTCAGACAGATCGGGGATTTACAGGCCAGAATGGCCATTAGTTAAGTTTTAATGTGATTCGTTAACCCTATAATGCAAGAGGCCACGCGGTTCCAGGTATTGACAATTAACAGTGCTTCATCAAGTATTTTTCGAAGCAACTCATTGGAGAGATCTATCGATTTGTCAGTACGTAGATGAAGTAGCGATAGTACAAGTTTATCTTTTTCCTTTTGATTACGCTTTTTCTCCGCCATATGGGCGTAAATATATCAAGCCACTGCTGAGAAAAATGATAATTTGGAAATTCCGTAGTCGTGGATCGAGACGTTCCGAAAAAGTGTACATCGAGTTCTATTACACTTTGACCACGATATCTACCTGAACCAGACGTTTAAAATTTGATCTCATAAACACAACTCACCGGTGAAATGGGCGCGGAACGGCATGGTCAAGCAAAATGGGATATCTAAGTGAAGGAAATTTGGTTGTCAATCAAGATTCCTTCAACCATCTATTATATAATCATAGTCAGTCACCTAATCAAAATAAGTATATCTTAGTTAAATCCTTAATCATACATAAACAATAATCGATAATGTCGCGCACCGGCATTAATTAGACTTAAAATGGAAGAAAGACAACTTATACTGCTCAATACATCTATATTTAAGATAGATTTAAAGGGAAACACAGTTTCCGAAACAGCATTGACAGCAGAAGACACAGATTTTTATAAATATATCAGAAGCTCAATCAATGAAGTTTCGTTGGCACCGGGAGGTCGAAAGTTCAAGCTCCGCAGTACCAATACAGAGGTAGTTAGTACCATGCTCCCGATCGCGATCAATCCAGTCGGCACTTCGTTCGGACAAACTATTCCAAATCGCCTATTGAGGGAGGAGATCGCCGTTCAGGATAGGGTCGCCAGAATGGGTATAGAAGTTCACGAAGGCTTACTGATCATTTCCGTGATTGAGGATCGTGGCGTTAAAAAAATTGTGCTGTGCAAAGTAGAAGACATTCAATATATCGATAAAGTTGATTTGAAGCTAAATAGTGGGTATCCTATCAGAAGAAAAATCTTCAGATCGGCGCAGTTTCATTTAAGCCAAGTGGACCTCGTTGAAAACATTGTCGTACATGATTTAAACAGTAAGGGCGCGACTTACTGGTGGGATGATTTTCTGGAAATAGATCAATTCTGGGACGATATTTATAATACCAAAACAGCGTTTAATATTATTGACTCGAAAGTGCTTTCAAAATTGAAAAAGGAGTCGCCAGCCGACCATACCTATTTAAGAAATGCCACCATCAGATTTTTTCGTACGAACCAAGAATTTACTATTGAGAAGCTCATTGAAGCCTGTTTTGATAATTACGAAGCTGTGAATGCGACAAAAGTCGATATAGATAAAATAAAGGAGTCAATTAGAAAGCTCCCGGAAAAACATTCGTTCGATGAGCGGTTCAATTTAAAGCCTTCGGAAATAACAGCAAAAATAAAATATTCGATTAATCTAACAGAAAATATAGATTTGGTCATTAAGGATGAGATTAATATTGAAAGTACGATAACACCGGAACTACACAACAACAGAAAGTATATAAAGATTCGAAGTGACGCGGGTTATGACGCCTTCAAGAAATAGGAGGATTGGTATAAGATGATTTTTACAGATAACATTTTAAAACTATTTAGCAATGAATTCAAAATCACCTCGACAAGAGAGGATTTTGAGCGAGCTGAAGTTGTTTATCAATTGAAGTCAATCAATATACCCGATGCTGTAATATTAGAAGGACAATTAAAGAAAGTTTACGGATCGGATAAGTGCATAATTTACGTCAACATTGATGAGGCGACGGATGTCATTACGCATTCATTAAAAGGAGATTTTGAGCAATTCAAGAGTGAATTACAAGTAGGTATCGGAGGTATTGATGAGGATTCATCGATCATTATCAAGGTAGTGATAGAAAAAGCTATCGTTGACAAAAGACTGTTTTTATATTCCTTAGATAATATAAAAATATATCTGAATGATTTTGATGTTGCTGGGGCGGTACTCTTCTTTGCAGACTTAATTAAGACACATGAGACAATCGTCCTTGTTTCGAATGATATCAAAAGCTCCTTCAATTCTGCATCCATAGCTTTTCAGCCAGAATCTGCTAATTGTGAACAGATAGGTTTTCTTGGTGACGCCACGAGGCAAAAACGCTTACGAAACATTCAGTCTACGACACACGCAATCGCTTTATCGGATAAGCAAATCATCCCTGAGGATTTTCAATTCAATACGGAGCCGAGAGGCATCATCAAGAATGTTTTGTGTAAGATCGAGTTCGCTCTGTTGATTGTAGCCATTTTCGACAACAGCAGTATTAAGGAAAGCGAACTTACATTCCGGTTAAATGGATATAAAAGCATCGACGGGACAGTTAACCTGGAGGCGTTTCCGTTTGAAAATTATGTAGAGGAGTACCGAAAAATATACAATTGGATCCACGAGTCCGGAAATCTTACGGACAAACTTGGCCTCGCGAGAAACATCGTTTCCCTTCATTTAAATTCGCAACATGATCTATCTTTTAGCGGTAACATGTTCAGTTCAATCTTGTCCGCTTATAAGGTTTACGAAAAACAGAATATCAAACAATACATAGAAATACGAAACAAGATGTCGGACCAACTACTTGACTACAACAAGCGGGCAAATGCTATAGTAGAGGGGTTTGCGAGCACTTTTCAAAAAAGCGCCCTCTCTGTCTTAACTTTATTCTCATCGATGGTAGCTGTAAAAATACTGAGTACTTCAGCGATCTCACCAAAGTTTACAATGTACAGCACATGGTTCGCCATTCTGATACTAGTTATATCTTTCGTTTATATGATGATTTCCAGAAACGATACTATAGGACAGAAAAAACGTTATAAAAAGAGTTACAAAAACTTCAAACTACGTTATAGCGATCTTTTGAATGCGGATGATATAGACCGAATTTTGATCGGTGATAAAGAGTTCAAAGCGGATAAAGCTTTCATCAATAAAAAGATTAGTATCTACACCATTCTTTGGGTAGTGGTATTAGTTGCACTATCTGCATTTGTCGCTAGTTATTACCTCAGCCAGAAATAGCCAAATCTTGTGCAATCGAATAAATTGAAGAGATTGGCGTTTTTGATTTCCTCCCGCCAGAGATAGTAGCGGCATCCTGCAAAGCAAATAAAGCGCAGAACACGGATGAGGGGCGACAGCAATCTTTGCTACTTGGTTGTAATTATCTCTCGCGACTAATGTTGTCAGTATCCTTCCTCCGCAGAATAAAAGGTTTTTCCAAAATAAAAATGGGATGTACTTTTTGAATACCCCCTTTTTGGCCAGTTGGACGGAACGATCACGGTTGTACGGAATCGTTGAATGATCTTTTAAAATTTTATAACACATTATAATTTAAGGACTTACAAGCGAAGTTCGATTCCCGTTCTAAAACATCTTCGTGTCCCGATGATCCGCGCTTCAAAAAAGGTGATTTATTCAGCTCATCCGACGCACATAACTCATAGCGGTCGCATATAATAGAGCTTGCTTTTTTTTCCTCAGCAAGACTTAGTTCATTAACTGCTAGGAACCGGTACTGTGATCTGATTGAGCACACTGTTGTAGATGTTCACGTTTGTCTCATCGGTATCAATGGACACGATCAAGCTGTATCGCACCGTATCATTTGCTCTCTTTAAAGACTTCCTTGTTTTATACCAGCCATTTTTGGGATAAACTGCGATGACGTTTTGTAGCGCCAAGTCCGCGCCGGAGGTGGTAACGAAATCCTTTTTCAAGCTGCCCCGATTTCTTGAAGTTTTAAGCGACCACTGCTCGCCTTTTCGGTCAACAGCCTCAGCTTCCTCAGATTCTTCTTCTGATGCTTTGGAAACTCGTTTTTTAAAGGTATCCAAATCTTCAGTAGCCTTTATCAACATAAAGTCAAGCCCATGCGAATGATATTGAAAATTATTCGCCCATCGGCGGTCTCCCGGATTGGGTTCGATAAAATAAGAGAGCGTAATTTTCAGTCGGACATTTGCTGCTGCCAGTTCGTTCATCAGAATTTCCGCAGGCCAGGGTAACTGATAAAGATGATAATCGTTGTATTTAGGATCTTTGGTTCCTTCCTGTTCGAATGGCTTGATCGATCTTTCCATTACAAGATTAAGACTATTTGATGCAGAGTAAAGCGCTCTTTCCAAATTTGGAACCCCATAACCAAATCTCCTTAACAACAAGCGCTTTTCGTTGGTCGAAGCAGGAAAGGTCCTTTTGTTTCCCAGCATTCGCGGTGAGTAATCCGCGGAATGAACCATAAGTGCACGAATCGTTTCCGGCCACAATTCTGGATATTGAGTCGCTATCTCTGCCGCCATTTTTGACGCCAGGGCGGCAGCACCACTAGTGTCCCCGAACAGTTGAAATCCCTGGTCAAGCCTTTTGCTGGTACTAATCAACTGGAGAGAATCCGAATTTGAGACATTTTTCTTATTGGTAGTCAGGTTGCCGCCCTCCATGACGATATCAGGTTTGATTGGCCATTGGTTGTCCCAAATCAGCGAAGTCGAATTGGAAGGCGACATTCCTCCTCTCGGCGCGAGCAAAGTGAACCCGGGATCTTCGTCCGGATCGAGTCGATCTTTCATAGTGTAAGTGCCTACCGTTAGGGCATTATAAGATTGTCCGGGATCGTGGATACTCGAAGTATCATTCAAATCGGTGTAGTCGTCGTGGTTGTTCGTAAAAACATTGCCACTGCTGATAATAAACAATTGTTCCTGTTCGAAATTCTCAGCGTTGCCGAAAGCCAATTTATCGATCATAGCCGACCAGGAAGATGGACGGCCACGCTGTGCGGTATCAGGATCACAGATACTAAGGCAGAAAATGCGCCTGTTGTCCGGTTCAACACTAGCGGGTAGGTTTACGGCATTTTGCATGATTACGCCATATAATTCTGGATCGTTCACAACGTCAAATTGTTTGACCTTAAACGATTCCAATCCATATTTGATGGTAATCCTTGATGGCGTAGTAAAGGCATCGGTAAGGTCGCCATACAACGCTAATCCGGCCATTCCTGTACCATGACCTCCCTGATGCCAGCTGTCATGATTTCCCCAGGCCGAATTATAGGAATACATTCGGTTATTGGGTAAAAAAGGCTCAATTAATGGGTGGAGATTATTAACGCCGGTATCAAGTAAGCAAATCAATACGGCATTGTCGTCGAGCTCGACATTCGTCCGGTTAACCAGATCCTTCACCCAATCCTTCTTACTGGTGTATCCCTCACGGGTGAAACAATCAGCAGTTTCCTGAGGATTGCGTAATTCCGCCAGGTTATCCAATAACAATAACGAGGATGACAGCTGATTTGCCGTAGCCTTGACTAACCTAACCGTGTGTTCCGGAAAAGTCAATATTGAACTACCGACCTGAGCGCCAATCTCGCGCAGGTTATCCATAACACGTCTTGTTCTGAACACATCATTATCTGTGCGCCTGAACCAAACTTCCCACCATCGGTTTTCCTCAGGATCAGGGAACGGCATTAAGAACTCGTCACTCCAAAACTCACGCAGGGTTGCCATTTGGATCAGGCTAAGGTTCGCAAAAAGCTTATTGTTCTTAGGTCCGTTATTTACTAATTGCCCGTCTTTATTGGTTTTGATGTTATCTTTCGCGGGGTCCAGATAATCCTCCACATACTTGATAAAGTGGCTGATACCACCTTTGGTCATCATAACAAGCGTTTTAAATCGCTCAGAAGGAACTTCATCATCAGAGACTTCTTTCGTAACCTTTAAAATCTGGTATTTAGGTTTCGCGGTATCACTATGAAGACTTGAAAAACTTAGCGGGAAATTCCATTCGGAAACAAACTCCACGTAAATGGATTCATCCTGTACGATATTGGAGGGCAAAACTTCATTTTGAAGTTGCTCAAAATCTTGCTGAAGCTGATTTAACTGATTTAGAATTTGACCACCGTGAATGGCGCGATTCTGACTGGCAATTTTGGCGGGATCGACAACGGTATGTGGGTATTGGTAATCTTGGTCGGAGGAAAATCCTTCGAGTTTGATATGCGGTAAATTCGGAATAATTGGCATCAGATCTGTTTCTTGTGAAGGGCCTGGTTAAGTAAAGATAAAGATAACGAATTTCTATCGTTCAAAATCATATACTTAATGACCTCTTCACAGGCTTTAACCAGATCAGAATAGTTTAAGTTTTTGGCGACTTCAGCAAGAAGGTCGAAGTCGGGAGTTTCGTCAAAATCAAAGAATGCGGTTTTGTCGCGCAGGATCTGTGCCGCTTCGTCGATTGTTGGTAACGGATATTTGATCACTTCATCGAAACGGCGGAACAAAGCCTTATCCAGCGAATCCGGAAGATTGGTCGCCGCAATAATGATGCTTTCGCTCTGATCCTTCTCAATGTTGATCAAAAAGCTGTTGAGTACTCGTTTTACTTCACCAACGTCCTGGCTCAGGTGACGGTGAGATCCGATAGAATCAAATTCATCGAACAGGTACACCGCACGTTGTGAGGGCATGGAATCGAAAATCATTCGAAGCTTGACAATGGATTCGCCCATGAACTTCGACATGATCCCATCCAGCCTTACAATAAATACAGGAATGCCCAGTTCACCCGCAATGGCTTCCGCGGTCATGGTCTTCCCGCATCCGGGAGGCCCCATCAACAGCAGTTTGCGCTGTGGAGCAAGGTTGTGTTTCCTTAATATTTCAGACTTGCGCTGCTCATCGATCACCCGGGTAAGGGTCGTACGTAACTCAGGCTCGAGGATCATGTCCTTCAGCGTGACCTGCGGTTGGAAAATATCGATGAGCTCCGCGAGTTCGCGTTTTTGCGGAGAAAGATGAACGGTTTTATTCCGGTCCAGTACATGATGTGACCGTTTCTTTTTGGCCAGATCAATGAGATCCCTTAGCTCGGCTGCGATGTTATTGTGGCCCTGGCGCGCTTCAGAGGCAGCTATTTGTATAGCCGAAGAGAAAAAACGATCCTCATCACCCTCACCGAATGATTTGATCAAACTCTTTATTTGTTCCGCAGCCGCCATCGCGCAAAGTTAATGATAAAGTAGGATTGTTGCCGGAATATACGTAATTTATACAATAACAAGCCCTAAACCTACTAATTTATTTAGTTGAACGCAATTCCGCCCCATTTTGTTGTACCCGCGTGCGGACGTGCATAGCGAAATTTACGAAAATGAATTTCAGAGGATCTAAAACAGGCCGAGCTCGCCTAATTTCGTGGATGACGGCAAAGGAAGCGATTCAAAACTCCGGCAAAAAATCAATCTATGGGGACAGTTTTACCCGGCGTAATTGAGGAAATGATCATTGCGGCTAATGCTAATGTGGATGATTATAAGAATGCTCGAACCATACACGCTATCAATAAAGAATAACTGAACATTATCTATCTGTTGATTGACAAATAATGTTTATATGAAGAATATTGTGACGTAGTTTCTTTGTAATAACCTCCTCATTCCTTACTTTTACATTAATCATTTGAAATCAAACAGCCTATAAATAAAAGTGAGTTTTAGGAGAGTTGCTTTTATAAGAGTTAGTAAAATATTGACAATGAGCGAGTAGTGAACGTAGTTCATGTCCCGTCCATTCCGCAGAAAAGCATTTTAAAAATGTTCAAAAGCCTTTAAATCATGCGATTTAAAGGCTTTTTGTTTACCTCAAAATATTAAATTATCCCTGTTTTGATGCCTTGGTTTGATTTTTGTAACTTTGCTTTATGTCGAAAGCGGAAACACTTCAAGATTTTTATCAAAGAAAGGTTAACTGGCTGCCCGGTAACCTTCAGCAAAGCATCGGTCACTTTAATGTGTTCAGGATTGAGGATTGTATTGGCCCTAATGCAAAGCAGGTAACCTACAGCCGCCGTACTTTTTATAAGATCAGCCTGATGCGCGGCGATAACATTATTCATTATGCCGATAAAAGTATCAAGCTTTCGGGTTCAACGCTGATGTTCTTCAGTGCCATGGTACCTTATACATTTGAGCACATGTCTGATGACCGCACTGGTTTCTTCTGCATATTTACCGAAGAGTTTTTTCTGGAGAAATTCAGGACAGGCTTAAGCGAGTTTCCGATGTTTGGGCTTAATGCCAAGCCGGTTTATGCCTTAAATGATGAACAGGACGCTTATGTAACCGCTCTTTTTCAGAAAATGCTGTCTGAGATTAATACCGAGTATGCTTTTAAATATGATCTGCTCCGTAATTATGTTACGGAAGTAATTTATTATGCGCTTAAAACGGAACCATCCGAAAATGTTTATAAGCATGTAGACGCTAAATCGCGCATAACATCAGTATTTACCGAGCTGCTTGAAAGGCAGTTCCCTATTGAAACCCCTTCACAGCGGTTTGTATTGCGATCGGCCAATGATTTTGCACAACGGCTTTCGGTGCATGTAAACCATCTGAACAGGGCAATTCGCGAAACTACCGGCAAAACCACTACCGATCATATTGCCGACAGGCTGCTGAGCGAAGCCAAATCATTATTAAGGCATACAGACTGGAACATTTCTGAAATTGGTTATTGCCTGGGCTTTGAGGAGCCGACACATTTTAATAACTTTTTCAAGAAACAAACCCAACAAACACCAAGCTCGTTCCGAAATGTTTGAATTTTGTAACCTTTGGTTTGATTAATGTAATGTGCCCCCTTTGTTGCTGCTGTAACTTTGTTTTATCTCAAATAAACAAAGCAAACAATTTTTATGGACAACAACAAAGTATGGTTTATTACCGGGGCTTCGAAAGGTTTTGGCCTCAGCTTAGTAAAACAACTACTGGATGCAGGACAGCTTGTTGCCGCTACTTCCAGAAATTTACAGGAATTAACCGCTGCGGTTAATACAACAAGCAATAATTTTTTACCCCTACAAGTCGATCTGGTAAGCGATAGCAGTGTATCGCTTGCATTACAACACACCTATGAAGCTTTTGGCCGTATCGATGTAGTGATCAACAATGCCGGCTATGGCATTGGTGGAGCTATTGAGGAACTTAGTGATGCCGAAACCCGTATGGCATTTGATGTAAACGTATTTGGTATGCTGAACGTGATCCGTGCGGCAATGCCATACCTGCGCAAACAGCGCTCAGGCCATATCATCAATATTTCATCTATCGCAGGTATTACAGCTAATACCGGCTGGGCAATTTATGCAGGGGCCAAATATGCGGTGATCGGTATTTCGGAAGTGCTTGCTGCTGATGTTAAGGAATTGGGCATTAAGGTAACCGTGGTCGCTCCCGGCGCTTTCCGCACCAGTTTTCTTACTGCAGGATCGCTTTCAATTACTGGCAACCAAATTGATGATTATACAGAAGTGCGCGCCATTCATAACAAATACCTCAAAATGGACGGCAAGCAAGCCGGTGACCCGGAAAAGGCTGCAACTGCTATTATCAACACAGTTTATGAAGAGAACCCGCCATTGTACCTTTTATTAGGTGGCGATGCATACAATCGCGCTTTGGCAAAGCTTGATACTTTACACAATGAAATCAGGCAGTGGGAGGATGTAACCTGCTCAACTGATTTCTAAATTTTATTCCGTTTACCCTATATCTACCTATAAACACCAAATGGAAAGTATCAAGGATAAAGTGATTGTAGTAACCGGTGCCAGCAGTGGCATCGGCGCATCTGCTGCCCGCAAACTGGCACAACTTGGCGCTAAAGTGGTTTTGGCTGCCCGCCGGGAAGATCAATTGAAAAACCTGGCACAGGAAATTGGCGAAAATGCAATTTATGTAGTAACCGATGTTGCCAGGCGAACTGATCTGGATAACGTCATTCTGCAGACCATAGCCAAATTTGGCCGAGTTGACGTAATGTGGAACAATGCCGGCATCATGCCCATCTCTTTTTTTGAAGAAGGTCATGTTGATGAATGGGACAAAATGATCGACATTAATATTAAGGGCGTATTGTACGGGATTAATGCTGTGCTGCCCCACATGCTTGAACGCGGCCAGGGGCATATCCTCTCCACGTCATCGGTTGGTGGTTTAAAAACGTCGCCGGGCATTGGCGTTTACAGCGGTACCAAGTTCGCGGTTAAGGCTATTATGGAAACCCTGCGTGAGGAAGTTGCCCAAAACATTAAGGTAACCACCATTTACCCCGGCGCAACTAAATCCGAATTAGGACATGATATTACCAGCCCTAAGATTAAGGGCTTGTACGGCAACCTTGCCAACATGCCAAAACTTGATGAGGAGGCTATAGCCAACGCGGTGATTTACGCTATAAGCCAGCCGGATAATATCTCCGTTAACGAGGTGGTGGTACGGCCGCTCGGACAAACACGATAGAGCAGGTTGAATTCATCATAAATCGGTGGAGTCATAGCCTATCGGTGAAATCCCAAAAGGCAAAATAGGTGAAAATCATAAACAATCATTGAAATAGTAACAAGTAAAATCAAAATCTATCAAATACAACATATGGAAAACAACAAAGTATGGTTTGTAACTGGTGCCTCAAAAGGACTGGGACTTGCCTTAGTAAAAAAACTATTGAATGAAGGCTATAAAGTAGCCGCTACATCGCGCAATTTAAGCGATTTGACCAAAGCAGTTGACACGCAAAACGAGCAGTTTTTACCCCTCTCCGTTAACTTGACCAGCGAAGACAGTGTGCAGGAAGCCGTTGAGCTTACTGTAAAAACTTTCGGAAAAATTGACGTTATTGTCAACAACGCCGGTTACGGCTTATTAGGCGGTATTGAAGAGCTTACCGACCGCGAGGCCCGTGATAACTTTGAGGTTAACGTATTTGGATCATTGAATGTGATCCGTAAGGCGTTGCCTTATTTGCGTGCTCAAAAATCAGGTCATATTTTAAATGTATCGTCGATAGGTGGTTTCACCGGCGCGTTTGCAGGCGGAGGTATTTATTGCGCCACCAAGTTTGCCGTTAATGGTTTCTCCGAAACATTATCAGCCGAAGTTGCACCGTTTGGCATAAAGGTTACCATTGTACAGCCGGGTTATTTCAGGACCAACTTCCTGTCGGCCGGTTCATTGGCGGTCCCTCAAAACCAGATAGCCGACTATCAAAACGTTCGCGATACAGTAAATTTTCACCAAAACGACATGGACAAGCAACAAGCCGGCGACCCTGAAAAAGCAGCCGAGGCTATGATCAGCATAACTAACGAAGCTAACCCACCGCTAAATTTATTTTTGGGCGAGGATGCTTACGGTCTGGTTGAAAAGAAGCTTGCCTTCGTTCAAAACGAATTAGCAACATGGAAAGAACTAACGCTTTCAACAGCAATACAACAATAAATGCTCATCATTATATAGGTGTATGGGTTACCCGCGATGGGTTTATACGTCACGAATTTTTGCCTAACGGGCGCTACACTGAGGCCCGAGGCGACAAACAAAATGCCTACACAGGTTACTACAGTGTATTAGGGAACCACGTTGAATATCTTGACGATACCGGCTTTACTGCCGAAGGCGATTTCAGGGACGGGGTGTTTTACCATGCCGGCATGGTATTGTACAAGGAAACGGCATAACGAATATATTAAATCAGTTATCATTTCTGCCAACCCGGCCCGGAAATGTATCTAAACAGAAATCTCCTGCACCATGCCTTATAAAGTATGCATGGTGCAGGAGATTTCTCTTTCATGTGACTTACAAGGGGCATTCCTTACACTGTCGCAATTATTAATGATATGTGTGGTTCCGATAATCTGCCTATCCTTTCAAATCGGCCAGCTTTTCGGCCATTACCTCGCTGATCTTCCGGTATGAATCAAATGTCCAGCCGGCAACGTGAGGGCTTAACAGCACTTTGCCGCTTCGTTTTAATTCCTCAAACCATTGTTGCTCGGCAAGGGCCGGGAATTTTTCAACCTCCAATACATCCAACCCTGCCCCTAAAATTTTGCCTTCGCGTATGGCGTTTAGCACGGCACTTACTTTAGCAGTTTTGCCGCGTGAGGTGTTTAAGAAAAAGATAGGCTTTTTAAAATGGAACAGGTATTCATCATCCACCAGCCCGTCGGTTTCTGCAGTTAGGGGGATATGCAGGCTCAGTACATCGCTGTGCTTTACAATTTCTTCCATGCTTACCTCGCGCGCATATTTATCACTGAAGCCGGTTTTGTATTTATCGTAAGCAATAACATTTACCTGGAAGCCCGAAAGTTTCCTGGCAAAGCTGCTGCCCATATGGCCGTAGCCGATAATACCTACTGTTTTACCTTTTAGCTCGTAACCCCGGTTAGCCTCGCGCAGCCACTTCCCCCCGCGAATTTCGGCGTCGCCGCGGTTTAGGTTGTTCATTAATGACAGCAGTAAACCTATGGCATGTTCGCCTACGGCATCTGAGTTGCCTTCGGGTGCGTTGATGAGTTTTATACCTTTTTGAGTAGCATAATCTTCATCAATATTATCCATACCAGCGCCGGCGCGGGCTATGAATTGTAGGTTGGTAGCTGCATCAAGCACGGCTTTATCCACCCTGAATTTTGAGCGGATCACCAACCCTGCATAGTCGCCTATGATTTGCATGGCTTCGTCAGGCTTAATCAGCGGACGGTAATCGCAGGTGTAACCCTTGGCCTCGGCCATCTCCATGAAAATGGCATGCACATCATCAACAATAAGAATATTATTTTTCAACGTTGTATCGATTTTTATAAGAGGCCAAATTTACAAAATGCCGGGGTATTAGCCGGCAGGGTTTTATAACAGGGAGGTGATTTTTAAGAATATGACACTAATTCCCCGAATTAAATCGAATTACACGAATTTTATTTTTTGATGTAAGGCATCTAAGTATATCAATTCGTGAAATTCGATAAAATCCTTCTTAACCAGTAATGCATTTGTGTATAAATAAAAACGTCCGGCATCTTTCAATGCCGGGCGCTCAATATTATTAATAATTTGCTTAGTTAGCCGGTTGCGATACGCTTGTATACTTATTATCAAGGCTGATATAATCGGTCATGATTTGGCCGGCTTCGCGTTTTACAAAGTCAAGGTCTTCGTTTTTAGGTTTGGTTTGACCCTTTTTAAGGGCTGGCAAACCTAATGCTATCCGACGCAGGTTGTTACGCTCAAATGATTTCGCTTCATCATCGTCACGTTGTTTCTTCAAATCAGATTCTTTTAACGATACGCTGTCATCGGCATCATGTTTTTTGAAATCAGCAATATCTTCAAGCAGGTATTTATAGCTGTCGCTGCCGGCCATGCGTTGGTCGTGCAGTTTTTTTAGCTGTGGCAGTACGCCGGTAAAATCGCCTGTTTTGGTATAATCTGTTTTGGCAATGATGTCAAAAGGCATTGCTGATGGTTCGGTATCTTCGCCATATTTATCCAATGGAATAACCGATGGGAATGAAATATCAGGTGTTACCCCTTTGTGCTGGGTTGAATTACCGCTGATACGATAGAATTTAGCTATGGTAAGATTAAGTTGTCCGTAAGTGCTTTGGCTGCCCGTTGAGGTTGTTTTTTTACCGCCGCCAACAACGCCTGCAATTTTTTCACGAAGTGAAGAACCAATCACCCTGTCAAGATCGATAGCGCTTTGTACCGAGCCTTTACCATAAGTTTGGGTTCCCAATATTAACCCGCGACCGTAATCCTGGATAGCGCCTGAGAAGATTTCAGAGGCCGAAGCGCTGAAACGGTCAACCAGTACCGCCATAGGGCCGCTATAGGTGATGTCCGCATCTTCGTCTTTATCAATTTCCACCTGGTCTTTAGTGTCACGCACCTGTACTACAGGGCCGGTTTTAATGAACAGACCGGTAAGCTCAATAGCTTCCATCAATGAACCACCACCGTTTTCACGCAGGTCGATCACCAGGCCATCTACATTTTCTTTCTTTAACGAGTCAAGGATTGCCTTAACATCGTGGGTGGTACTTTTATAGTTAGGATTACCTGCTTTATAGTCGTTAAAGTCAATGTAGAAGGCAGGGATAGATATTACACCTATCCTAACCGTTTTACCATTGCTGTTGTAAGTGCGGATCTCTTTTTTGGCCGATTGGTCTTTCAGGATGATCTTCTCACGTACCATTTCAACCACTTTGGGCTTGCTTGATGCATTTGCACCGGCAGGCAATATTTCAAGCCTTACCGTTGTGCCTTTAGTACCGCGGATGATAGCGATGGCATTATCAACACGCCATCCCACCACGTTCTGGAATTCGCCGGTTTTACCCTGTGCTACTGCAACAATACGGTCATCGACGCTTATCTGGTGGCTTTTATCTGCAGGGCCGCCCGGTACAATGGTTTTAATGGTTACATACTCGTTTTCCACCTGTAGTGAAGCACCGATCCCCTCAACCTGGCGCGACATTTCGATATTGAAATTAGCTGCGTTTGACGGGTTAAAGTAATTAGTATGCGGATCGATAGCCTCTGTAAAGGCGTCCATAAAGTATTGAAAAACGTCCTGGTTTGATAGCTTGTTGGTTTGTGTTAACAGGTTTTCGTAACGTTTCTTAAGTGTTTCCTTGTTTTTGGCCATATCTGCATTGGCCAGTTTCAGGTTTAGCAAATCGTATTTTACGCGCTTGGTCCACATGGCATCCATATCGTTTTGCGAAGCAATCCATGGCAATTTATCACGATCATAAACAAAGGTTTCGGTTTTATTGAAATCGAAGTTTTTATTGATCTGCTCAATTGAATATTTTACGTGTTCGATATACCTTTTTTGAAAAACGTTGAAGATATAAAAAGCATCGGCCAGGTTGCCGGCTTTAATATCATCATCAAGTACAGTTTTATATTTTTCAAAATCCTTGATATCTGATGCTAAAAAATAGCTGTGGTTCTCGTCGAGCGATTTGATATACCGGTCGTAAATGATGGCGGATACTGAATCGTTCAGCGGAACTTTTTTATAGTTGTAGTTAGAGATTAATGATGCTACCTGCTTACAAACAAGGCTTTGCTGTTCATCGGGCTGTAAATCATTTGAACCTGCTACTTTAACAGGTTTGGATGGTGATGCTTTACAGGCGAGGGCTGCGCCCAGCACCAATAACAAATATACTTTCTTAAACATATCTTTTACTGTAGTTAAATCGGGGTTGGTGTAAAACATCAATACTTGTGCCTATTATTAATTTGCTAATGTAAAATAAAAAAGAGACAGTCAATATGCTGTCTCTTAATTACTAATAACAATAATACGATTATGTTTTACTAATAGTATGCAGGCAGCACCATTTTACGTTTTTGTTACAAAAAAATACTATTTGTTAACCGGTTTGGTAATTGTACCTGCATCGGCGGTTTCGGCAAAGTGGGTTTCGGTGTGCAGCGTATTAAATTTATTGTCCTGTAAATAGCGCGTTTTTTTCTCTACAGTAGCCAGGTCAAAAGTCAAACCGCGGGTAACAGCCAGTTGGCGGGCTTCGGCCAGATCTTGTTTAGCTTGTGCGTAATCGCCGTAATCGGCTTTTACAGTTGCCAGGTCAAGCAGGTTGGCTATGGTATGCCTGTCGTCGTTTTGCTGGCGCGATATAGAAATACTTTGCAGCAGGAACCATTTGGCCTCGGCCAGGCGGTTTTGCTTCATATACATCTGGGCCAGGTCGCTAAAGTTGTAGCTGGCGGCATTATATACGTGAAAACGCATGTTGTGCTGCGCGGTTTTCATAACCGATTCCTCGATCATGGCCAGCACATATGGGGTATGTTCAATAGTAAACGGGCGGATCTTTACTTTAGCCAATGCAGGAGCGGGCAGCCTTTTAATAGAGTGGCTTTGTGCATAAGCCATTTGCGGAGACCGGGTACGCTTATTGAACGGCTTGTAATACCATTGCGCTGATGCATCGAACCCAACAGCGCATAAAATAATAAGTAGGAAATATCTCATTTAATCTTTTTCCTGGGTTTAAACTGTTTATTTTAAATTAATCAGCTTAACAAATGTAATTATTTGTTAACGGGAAAACAATACCTGTAAAAAGCAGTAAATACGTAAACGCCTAAATGCCACCGTTATTTTACAGGTGCTTAACTTATACCCTTTCTACGGGAAAAATAAATTTAGGTTTTAGTTAAAAACTTCAATATCTCCGTCATGCAGGGCCCATACCATGTAAGGGTGGGTGTCTGAGTGATAAATCTGCCCATCAGTAGTAATGCCTATCACACCGGCAAAGCCATCGTAAGGTTTCATTTCATCGAGGGTTTTTTCGGTAGCGGCCATAAGGGGCATGCCATCGGTTACTCGCGTAACAATTTTAACAGCTACCGAGCCACTTACAATATCTTCACCTACGCCGGTACATGAAACGCCGGCAAACTCATTGGCATAATTTCCTGCAGTAGTGGCCGAATCACTAACACGGCCGGGAATTTCAAAACCTTTGCCCCCGGTACTCGTTGCGGCTGCCAGGTTTCCATGCACATCCAATGCAACGCAGCCCACGGTGCCAAGCCTTATAGAATCGCTTAGTTTTTGTTCGTATTCGTGACGTCGCTGCGGGATTTCGGGGTTATAATATTTATGACCGTTTTCTATAGCAAAATCGCATGCTCCTTTGCCGCTCAATACACGATCATCATAGGCTTGAAGTTTTTCGGCTACACAGATAGGGTTTTTAACATCTTCAATGTTGATGACGCCCGAAAAGCGTTGGGTTTTGCCATCCATCAAAGAGGCACTGAGGCGGATCTTGCCATCGCTCTGGATCTGTGATCCCGTTCCGGCATTAAAAAGTTCGCAATCTTCAAGCAGCCTTACGGTATAAACGGCCGTTTCGGCAGCAGTGTGATGTTGCAGGTGTTTGTATCCTAACTGCACTATGCCGTTCAGGGCTTCCTGTTTGGCCAGCTTTACTTCCTGGTTGGTATGCGATTCGCTAAAAAAACCGCCGTGAATAATTATTTTCATAATTATAAATTAAAGTAGATGTCCCTGCATAAATAAGGCCAGGCTATTTATAAGAACTTTATGCAGTTTAAATTATTGTAGAAGTTTGCTGCCTGGTGCATTTATAAAAACACCTTCTTCAACTTTTACGCTCTTTTTTATGATTAAACGGTGCTGCACCAGATCGTACTTATCAAATATCGACATGACGTGTACCCTCAGGTTTTCGATAGATATTGGCGAACCAAGCTCCACATCGTATATATTAGTTGATACGATGTTGCGTCCGTCAACCAAAATAATCAGGCCCGAGCCGATAGCTTCCATCATATAACCTTCGGTAATAAGTAAACCTGTATCCTCGCCTAAACCTATCCCTAAAATACCAGGATTAGTTGCCACGGCATACATTAACCGGCCTATGCGGCCACGCTGTACAAAGTGAGTATCAACAATCACCGAATCGATAAAGCCAAGGCCGGCGGTTATCTGCACTTCGCCTTTAACCAGGGCTTCGTTACTTTGCCCGCGGTAGATCATGTGTGTTGAAGCCGCTGCAGCGCCTGCCGATGTTCCGGCAATAACGAAATTCTCTTTTTGGTAACGCTGTTTAAGGATCTGTAAAAATTCGGTGCCGCCAAAAATGGCTGTTAGCCTGAGCTGGTCGCCGCCGCTGAACATCACTACATCGGCTTTACGGATCCTGTCTAAGTATGCCTTGTTCCCCGCATCTTCGCGGCTTTTGATGTGCAGTACGTTAACATTGGTAACGTTGAGCTGGCCAAACGCCTTGATATACTCGGCGCCGACAAGCTCGGGGATTTGAGAGGCGGTGGTGATCACTTCAATTTGTGAGCCTTCGTGCTTAGCAGATTCGTTAATTATGCGCCTTAATATGCCTTGTTCAAAAAATTTGATATAATCGGGCTGCAAAATATGCTCCTGGAGGGTAACATTGCTCCCCATATCAACCGCGCCGCCTATAATTATTAGCTTACCTTTCGGGACAATCATGATTATTTCACACTATCTTAATACAACTATATACAAATTACGATAAAAACATGCACAAACACAGGAACTAATAATAAATAATGGCTTTTTGCCATCAAAAATTTTATTCCCGTGTTATGTTTTATAGTTTTAAGGGGAAAATCAGACTGACAAAAAAATAGCATTCTACATAATGAAGATCGAGAATATCCAGGTACTACGCGGACCCAACATTTGGAGCATCAGGCGCAAAAAATTAATACAAATGCGGCTTGATCTGCAGGAGATGGAGCACCGCCCCTCCAACGAAATAGATGGCTTTTATGAACGGCTTGAAAAGCTGCTGCCATCGTTATACAGCCACCGCTGCTCGCCCGGTGTACCCGGCGGTTTTTTTCAGCGGGTGATTGCCGGCACCTGGATGGGACACGTTGTTGAGCACATTGCCTTAGAGATCCAGACCCTTGCAGGTATGGATACCGGCTTTGGCCGCACCCGCGAAACCAAAACAAAAGGCGTATACAATGTAGTATTTGCCTACCTGGAAGAAAAAGTTGGCGTTTTTGCAGCCGAATCGGCCGTGCGCATAACCGAAGCGCTGATAAAAGGTGAGGATTACAACCTGGATGCTGATATTCAGCAAATGCGCGAGATCAGGGAAAATACCCGCCTGGGGCCAAGTACCGGGTCAATTGTAGAAGAAGCGATCGCAAGGGATATCCCATGGATCAGGCTTAACAACCAATCATTGGTGCAGTTGGGTTACGGCAAAAACCAGGTACGTTTCCGCGCTACCATGACCGAAAAAACCAGCAGCATTGCCGTTGATATTGCCAGCAACAAGGAAGAAACCAAACGACTTTTACAGGAGCAGGCCATCCCCGTTGCTAAAGGCGTAACTATTTCATCGGCATCGGCTGTGCCCGATGCCATCCGCAAAGTGGGCTTCCCGCTGGTGTTTAAACCGCTTGATGGCAACCACGGCCGCGGCATTTCTATCAACATAAAAACTGAAGAAGAGGCGATTGAAGCTTATGAGCACGCCGCCAAAATATCGCGCCGGGTAATTGTAGAGCGTTATGTTACAGGCTTTGATTTCAGGGTGTTGGTGATTGATAATAAAATGGTTGCTGCCGCCCTTCGTAAACCGGCCCATGTTACAGGCGATGGCAAGCTAAATATCCAGGAATTGATAGACCTGGAAAACGCCGATCCGCGCCGCGGCTACGGGCATGAGAATGTGCTTACCGAGATAACGGTCGACCGTGATACCCTCGATCTATTGGCAAAAAAAGACTACACGCTTGAAACCGTGCCCGAAAAAGATGAGGTGGTTTATGTAAAATCAACTGCTAACCTAAGCACCGGCGGCACCTCTGTTGATGTTACCGACCATGTGCACCCGCAAAATATTTTTATTTGTGAGCGCATTTCTAAAATCATCGGCCTGGATATTTGCGGCATCGACATCATGGCGCAAAACCTTACCGAGCCGCTTACCGATACAGGTGGAGTGATACTGGAAGTTAATGCCGCACCGGGCTTCAGGATGCATATTGCGCCGAGCGAAGGCCTGCCCCGCAACGTAGCCGGACATGTGATTGATATGCTTTACCCGGCCGGTAAATCGGCCCGCATCCCTATCATAGCTATTACCGGGACTAACGGTAAAACCACTACCACCCGTTTGATAGCACACATTGTTAAAAATAACGGTCACCGGGTAGGTTTCACCACCTCGGATGGGATTTACGTACAAAACAATATGATGCTGAAGGGCGATACAACCGGCCCGGTAAGCTCGGAGTTTATACTGAAAGACCCAACAGTTGATTTCGCGGTATTGGAAACAGCCCGCGGGGGTATCCTGCGCTCGGGCCTCGGTTTTGGCTTTTGCGATATAGGGGTAGTTACTAATATCCAGGAAGATCACCTGGGTTTGTCGGACATTCATTCATTGGAAGACCTTTCGCGCGTGAAAAGCGTAGTGCTTAACTCGGTTAAGAAGGATGGCTGGGGCGTTTTAAATGCCGATAACGAGTATTGCGTACGCATTGGCAAAAAGGCCGAATGTAACATCGCCTACTTTAGTCGTAATGAAAATAACCCCATCATTAAATCACATTGCAAAAAAGGGGGCATCGCCGCTATTTGCGAAAATGGATTTATCACCATTTTAAAAGGCGACTGGAAGATCCGCGTACAGCGTACCATCCTGATCCCGCTTACGTTTGGCGGTACTGTGCCCTTTATGATCGAGAATGTGCTTGCCGCAACACTGGCTACGTTTTTATGGGGATTTAAAACAGAAGACATCAAAATCTCGCTCGAAACTTTTATTCCATCGGCCTCACAAACGCCTGGCCGCATGAATATTTTTGAGTTTAAGGATTTCCGTTTCATGATTGATTTTGCCCACAATCCGGATGGATACACTGGCATCAAGGAGTTTTTAAGACATATCGATTCGCCGCTTAAAATTGGCATCATAGCCGGCACGGGAGACAGGAGGGATGACGATATCCGCGAACTGGGTAAAATATCGGCCGAAATGTTTGATTATATCATCCTGCGCCAGGAAAAACACCTGCGCGGCCGCACCGCCGAAAATATTATTGGTTTACTCAGGGAGGGAATTGAATCAGTTGATCCTAACAAGCAGGTTGAAGTAGTGCCTAAGGAAGTTGACGCTATTAAACACGCCATGAGCCTGGCCCGCCCCGGAACATTTATTACGGCCCTGAGTGATGTGGTTGATAATGCCATTGAAACCGTACAGGATTACCAGGAGCAGGAAAGGAATGGCCTATTTAATGTTTGACAGCCCTAAAGTGGGGCTTTTGATGAGCATATTTTGAATGCGTTGGCGAAGCCAGCGCATTTTTTGTTTATATACTTTTGCAGGTTAAAGCGTAATAACACCGACCATGGACAGCACCAACAGGGGGTTAACAGGGTTAACACAATTTCGAATGTTTCAAGTGTAATAATCTGAATATCAATTTTTTAATAAAATTGAGAGGTTGCGCGAAGGATCTGATAAAAATATTCGGCTTGTATTCGGTGTTATCACTTGAGCCTCCGAAGATCTTTATTTTTTAACGCCTTGCCTGGAGGGTTTGGGTAGTGCCGGTACTCTTTGGCTCAGATAATAATGCCACAAAATCATCGCAGCTACCGTACGGTATGGTTCCCATTGTTCGGTCACCGCTAACAACTCTTCTTTGGTAATATCTTTTGGCAGATTTTTTACCTGTTTAAGGGCATTCACTGCGGCCAGATCCCCGATAGGGAAAACATCGGTGTGCTGTAATACAAACATCAGGTAAACATCAACTGTCCAGTTGCCAATGCCTTTGAGGGCGGTTAGTTTGGTACGGATAACATCATCCGGCATTTGTTCCATTTCGGCGAGGTTGATCTGCCCGCTTACAATGGCTTCTGCAAGGTATTTTATATAGATGGTTTTTTGGCGGCTTACATAACATGCCCTGAATTCTTCATCGGTAAGCAGTAAAACCCCTGCCGGGGCAATCTGCTGTACCCGCTCCCGGAGTTTATTTAAGGCAGATAATGCTGAAGCCAGCGATACCTGCTGTTCCAGTATAATATGAACCAGCGTTTCAAAGCTATTTGGGCGTGACCATAAAGGCGGATAACCATGATTTTGGATGATCAGGGCCAGATCCGGATCGCTCACGGCGAGCTTATCGCAAATAGTATGGAAGTTTGAATGGGAAAATTGCTCAAACATAGGTTGATGATCTGTTTCGCAAGATGAGGGATTAGGTTGGAAATCGCAAATTGAGGTTTTTGTAGAGACGCATCACATGCGTCTTTGTTAAACAGGCTTTACACGCATGTGAAAGACGCGTGTGATGCATCTCTACGTTGAAAATTTACTCGTAACTATGCCGCTCAAAATCATAATCAGATTGCGAGGTAATGATCTTTTTTCGCCGCTCGATATCCGTATCCAGGTTGTGATCGTAAATATTATCGGTAACCGCTATATCACGTTCTTTATCACGTTCGGCAAGGTGGATATTGGCTTCGGCTGTTTTGGCGATAGCCGTATCATAAGGCCCTTTGGGCGACATCAGCTTTACAAATACCGGCAAACATTCAAACAAAATGAATAGGTAGCCGATAAACGAAATAGCGAGATAGGTATCGAGGTCGCGCTTACCATTTTCAGTGTAGGTGAGCTGGCCTAATGCCCAGTTACGGTCCGAGAAGCCGGCTATGCTGGCCAAGCTGTCCAGTTGATGCTCTGTAAACAAACGGGTGCTGTTCAGTCCCTCATAATCTTTACGGGCACTCAGGTATTGGTCCATCTGCCCTAAATTATCAGTAACGGATTTAAGCCGGGCTTCCTTTTCTTCCAGTATGGCCTGCTTTTGCTTGGCATAAGTGCCATAACCGGTAATGCCCGATGTTTGGTTGGTTTTATCACCGAAAACTTCCTGGTTAAGCTGATAACGTGAGCGGTTAATATCCCGCTCCAATGAATCTTTTTCCTTTTTCAAATCGGTGTTTTTACCCAGTTCCATGGCATACTTCTGCATGTAGGTTTTTTCGAGGGTATCAATTTTACTGCGTTGCCCTTTTAAATAGGCAGTTTTTAGTTTCTGGCGAATTTCTTTATCGAAGATCTTGAGTTCAAGCGGGCGTGATATCACAATACCTATCATAATGGCCAGCAAAATACGGGGCGATGCCTGCAGGATCTGCTGGTTGGTTGTGCCTTCTTTGTTGATACTGGATACAATGTAGCGGTCCATGTTAAAAATGGCCGTTCCCCATAGTAAACCGAATAGTATAGCAAAGCCTACAGCAAAGGCATCGCCATTAAAAACAAAGTACATGGCATAACCGCCGGATAACGCGGCAAACAGTGCAGTGAAAAATATAGTTGCCCCAATACCAACATACTTATTATGCTCAATTGGGTACTTTTTTAAGGTATCGATATGTGCTCCTGAACAGAACCAGAAAAAGCGTGTAACTTTTTTCATTAAGTAATTATTGTGTAAACATATATGAAACGCTCATACACTTTGATTGTTACAAATAACAAGCCTAAATATTTGATTAAGAAAAAAACTACCTTTGGATTATAATTACATTTAACATGAACGAGATAACCGTACAGGAACTAAAAGAGAAAATTGACAAAGGCGAAGATTTTCAACTGATTGATGTTAGGGAAGATTTTGAATACGAAACTTCAAACCTTGGCGGGCAGCTTATACCGCTTGGCGGCGTGCTGATAGAATCGGAAAAGATAAGTAAAGACAAGCCGGTAGTAGTAATGTGCCGCAGCGGTAAACGCAGCGCGGCTGCTATTATGCAACTGGAGCAGCAGGGTTTTACCAACCTGTCAAACCTAAGAGGAGGGATCCTTGCATGGCAGGCCGAAATTGACCCTGAATTAAACGTATACTAATAATGGGCTTTAAACTGGTGCTCAATGTGCTTTACACCATGGGCGTAGCTTTGTGCTTTATTGTAGCTTATAAAATGTTTACCGAAAAAAACTACCTGATCATGGCCGGTGCCATGGTTGTTGGCGTAGTTGTGATTTTCATGAAGCTGAGGCTTTTGAAACAGGTTAAAGAGACCCAGCAAGCCCCGCAAAATAAAAAAGGCAAAGGGGCTAAGTAACCCGATATTAATTAGTCTAAAGACTTACGAAGTTTCTAAAACTTCGTAAGTCTTCTCTACTTCTAATAGCGCAAGTTTTGTGTAAAGGAACAAGCGCCGGCTAACTTGTGCCGTTATGCTAAGTCGGCAAAAAAAATACGCCCCTTTCGCATCCATCTAATTCCCGGCAATAACAGCCTTAATCCTCTAAAAAACATTCTTTTATAATAAGCTTGCAGCATGCAAAAAAAGCTTAACTTCATTGCATGTTTATAGCAGTATTAGGAGTTATTGTACTCATTGTGGGTATAGTGCTCAAACGTTCGCCCGAACCGGCCGGCCGCTTTAACGGCGTGGTAACCGCGGTAGGTATAGCCATGGTGGTACTTGGCTTATTACTCAATATATTTAAAGTTATTGAGCCGGGCAAGGTAGGGGTTCAAACCCTTTTTGGCAAGGTGCAGGACCAGGTGCTTGAAAGTGGCTTACACATTATAAACCCTGTTGTAGAGATCACCACTTTTGATGTGCAGACCCAAACCTATACTATGAGCGCGGTTAATAATGAAGGCCAAAAGGAAGGCGATGATGCTATCCGGGTGCTGTCATCAGATGGGCTTGAGGTTACTATTGACCTGTCAGTACTTTATAAGGTGAAGCCCGACAAAGCCCCTTACATTATGCAGAACATAGGCGAAAACTATGTGGATAAGATCGTTCGCCCGGTTTCGCGCACGGCCATCCGCGATAACGCGGTTGCCTATGCTGCTGTCGACCTGTATTCGACCAAACGACAGGAGTTTCAGGATAAAATAAACCGTTACATTACCGCCAGTTTTGAAAAACGCGGACTGGAACTACAACAAATCCTTGTGCGCAACATTACCCTGCCAGCCTCGGTACGCGCCAGTATCGAATCAAAGATCAATGCCGAGCAGGACGCCCAGAAAATGCAGTTCATATTGCAAAAAGAGCGCCAGGAAGCCGAACGTAAGCGGGTGGAAGCGCAGGGTATTGCCGATTATCAGCGTATCCTTTCAACCGGGTTATCGGATAAGCAACTGCAATACGAAGCCATAAAAGCACAAAAGGAAATAGCGCTTTCGCCCAATGCCAAGGTGATTATTATTGGCGGCGGAAAGGGAGGCAACCCGATAATGATCAGCGATAAATAGTGCGTGATTAATGTACCTTGTTTCGGGCGGGCATAAATGGATTAGTCCGCCCTGTAGGCTTTCAATACTTTCCTTTCCCTGCCTTCCCCGGGCCAAAGGGTAATCTTATAGTGATCGGTACCTTCGTCCTCATCGGGATTTACGTTTTTTACAGCATACGAATAAATGCGTATGCGATATCTTGCCGGGGTAACAATGGCTTTTAAGATAATTTTAGTATCCGGAAAATTCAGGACCTCCATAATGCCCGAACTTAGTTTTACGCTGCCCTCAACAACATGGTCGTATTTGCTGAAATCTTTTTCTGCGTCGGCTGTGTTGAGCACATTAAGTTCGGCCCGTACGTGGCCATAGCTGGCTATTTTTATGCCGATGATATCTTCGGTAGTCCCTAAGCGCGCATTTTGGGCGTCGGTGTTCCAAAAGGTAGTATCACCGGTGGTACCGGTAAAGGCCGAATCGCAGAGGTAAAATTGGTTATGGGTAGTGAAAAAATCGAGGTTGTATTTGCCGGAGGGGTGTAAGGAAAAAGCTAATATCGCAGGCAGCGCCAAAAGACATACGAGTAAGACCGAAACGTTTGTTTTTTGGCTTTTCATTGATAAGGCAAGTTACAAAAAAGATAAAAGTAAATTACCAATTAAACGTAAACAACCCCGAATATCTGCTTAAAAACCATATTCTTATTGCTTTTGCCTGGCTTTATTCACAACCTCTTTAAAATCGGCATAATAAGAATCTATTGTTTCTTTTTTGATACCTGGCCAAAGGCTTTTATCAACGCTTAACTTATCTATGTCTTCGTCTTTTACCTTATCATGTGCTGTTAAAACGTTGATCCATCGCTGATCATATAACTCGTCATTTGCAGTTACATAAGCTACAACCTGGGGAACAACCTTTTCTAAGGTATCCAGATGCTCAAAGGCATATTGGTTTATCGACATCCCGATTGGGCCGTTCCAGTTGGCTGCCGATACCGTTTTATCTACACTGCGGTTTACATCGTATCTTGATCTTAATTGCGCTACATAAAACCAAAAACAGGCATCGCTATATTTTTCCTGCCCAAATAAAACTATAGCCATAGTAAATAATACCGGAGGGATATGTTTATTGGCGTTGGCCTGCACAGAGGCAATAAGTTTATTTTGAGTTTTGTTGGCGCTGGGATCATAAAATGCCATCATCACCTTCCCGTCTTCATCATTCAATATGATCTGTTCGGCCTTTGATTGTCCCGCCTTTAAAGCCGCAAAATCCTGCGCTTTAACAATACAGGTAGTTGTGATAAGTACGAAAAGTAAAAGATATTTCATGGTTTAGCGTTGATTGCTAAATGTAGGTAAAACAAAACTTTTAGATGGCATATCTAAAACAAAAAACGCATAACCCGCATCTCCCATCATGCATGTTTGATCTGCATAGCGGGAGACGGCATGTGATGCGTCTCTGCAAAAAATAAAAAAAGGACGGGAATGTGCGATTCCCCTCTTGAGAGGGGCGGAGGGGTGTGTTTCTGCTTTGATAATCAAATCGCACAAACACACCCCTGCTCTCGCTCATTCCCGCCGCGCCCCTCTCAAGAGGGAATTTTTAAGGAGGGGTGTTTATTTCTCGTTACTCATTGAATAAGGCACATCGGCATCTTTGGTACCGCGGTCTTTATTCGGAGTGGCCTGCATATCAAAATCAAGTACTGCACCATTTAGTAAACCTTTATGGCTTAACCAGTTATTAGTGTATGGTTTGCCATCAACTGTAAGTGTGTTTACATACTTGTTATCTGCGCTGTTTTTTGGCGCGTTGATGGTGATGGTTTTGCCATTCTCTAAATTAACAGTTACTTTTTTAAACAGCGGGGCACCTAAAACATACTGGTCGCTGGCCGGGGTTACCGGGTAAAAGCCCATTGCTGAGAAGATATACCATGCAGAAGTTTGACCGTTATCCTCGTCGCCGCAGTAACCATCAGGAGTTGCCCGGTAAAGCCTGTTCATTGCTTCACGAACCCAGTACTGGGTTTTCCATGGTTGATTTGCGTGATTGTAAAGATAGATCATGTGCTGGATAGGCTGGTTACCGTGCGCGTATTGGCCCATACCTGCAATCTGCATTTCGCGGATCTCGTGGATCACACCACCATAGTAGCTGTCATCAAATACCGGCGGCATTTCAAATACGGAATCCAGTTTGGCTGCAAATTGCTGCTTGCCGCCCATCAGGTTTATTAAACCCTGAATATCATGGAACACGCCCCAGCTATAGTGCCAGCTGTTACCTTCGGTAAAGGCATCGCCCCATTTAAACGGATTGAATGGTGTTTCAAAAGTGCCATCCTGATTTTTACCGCGCATCAGTTTAGTTTGCGGATCAAAAATATTACGGTAGTTCTGGCTGCGTTTTTTGTAGATCTCTATTTCCTTTTTAGGTTTGCCCAAAGCCTTACCCAACTGGTAAATAGCAAAATCGTCATAAGCATACTCTAACGTACGTGCTGCGTTTTCGTTGATCTTTACGTTGTATGGCACATAGCCTAAAGTGTTATAATACTGCACACCCCGGCGACCGGTAGCATTCGGGCCTTCATTATTAGCACCGTGTTTAAGAGCTTGATACAAAGTTTCGATATCATAACCACGCAAACCTTTCAGATAAGCTTCAGAAACTACCGACGCAGAGTTATTACCGATCATACAATCAGCGTAGCCCGGGCTCGACCACTCTGGCAGCCAGCCACCTTCTTTGTAATCATTGATGAGGCCTTCCTGCATTTCTTTGTTGATAGATGGGTAAACCAAATTCAGGAAAGGATACAATGCCCTGAAGGTATCCCAGAAACCTGTACCGGCAAAAAGGTATCCCGGTGCAACTTTACCGTTGAAAGGGCTGTAATGTACATTTTGCCCATTGGCATCAACCTCATACATCTTGTTTGGGAAAAACAGCATACGGTAAAGGCTGCTGTAAAAAGTACGGGTTTGGTCAATAGTACCACCTTCAACATTTAAACGACTTAACGTTTTGTTCCAGGTATCTTTTGCTTTTTGGCAGGTAGCAGCAAAATCATCGTTGCCCAACTCGCGTTTCAGGTTAAGTTCGGCCTGCTCAATGCTGATGAATGATGAGGCTACTTTAAGATGAACTTTTTCACCTTTAGCGGTTTTCAGTGTGATCACCGCACCAGCATGATCGCCGGTGTATTCCAGTTGCCCGGCATCCTGTTTCCAATCGTGCCATGCAGAGGCCAGCGCGAATGGTTTATCTACATAAATAACAAAATAGTTTTTGAAGTTGGCAGGTACAGCGCCGCTATTTTTAGTGCTGTAGCCAATAATCTTTTGCTCGCCGGGCATGATCTTTACGTATGAGCCTTTGTCAAAAGCGTCGATCACGATATGAGAGTTGTCACTTTTAGGGAAAGTGAATTGGAAGCTGGCAGCGCGTTCGGTTGGCGTTATTTCAGTTGTTACGTCATAGTCGGCCAGGTAAACGCTGTAATAGTATGGTTTCGCTGTTTCAGCTTTATGCGAGAACCAGCTGGCGCGATCTTTTTCATCCAGTTTTAACTTACCTGTTTCGGGGAACACAGAAAACATACCATAATCATTCATCCAGGGCGATGGCTGATGGGTTTGTTTAAAACCGAGGATCTTATCGGCATCATAAGTGTACTGCCACCCATCGCCCATTTTACCGGTTTGCGGAGTCCAGAAGTTCATACCCCATGGCAGGGCTACTGCCGGGTAAGTATTACCGTTGGATAACGACGGCTTTGATTGTGTACCCATAAGCGGGTTGATGAGATCGACAGGTGACGGCACCTTTTCTTGTGCCGAAAGTGCTGCCGGTAAAAAGGCAAACGCCAGGAGAAGTAATTTTTTCATTTATTATTGGGGGACTTTATTTTCAAATCAATACAGTATTATCGGTACTCAAAGAAATTTAAAACGGGGATTGCGCGATTCCCTCCCTCTGGAGGGTGTAGGGAGGGGTTAATCACCATGCATATTCATTAGCAAAGCCTACAAACCCCTCCCCGCCACAACACTTTCCACCGCACCCCTCCCAAGTGAGGGAATTAAAAAATCTTCCGAATAGCCGTTATCAATACAAGGACAAATTTTTTGAGCGAATTACGGAATCTCTTTTCAAAAAAACTTCCGCACGTGAAATTTCGCGTACGGAAGCATAAATCAACTCTCTCTCAAAAAAGACTCTTTTTACCATTTAATGCTCACCTTAATACCATCGGGACTGTTGGCAAAGCCCAGGTACAGGGTTTTTGATGATTTATCCCACGAGGATTTTACATCAGCAATGGTTTTTCCTGTATTATCGGTAACTACTGTTTCTTTCGGTTGCGCCGGCAATAAGATCCGGGCGCTGTTTAATGTATTAATCGGGCTTTTGGCTACAAAACTGTAGCTGTTTTCTGTTATAACTTCATTATAAACCCTTGAGGCCGAAGCCAATACTTTTGGTTGCTTTTTATCTTCAACACGTTTAACTACGTATAACAAGGCCTGCTCATTAGGATTAATGATTTTTTTATCCAACACAGGTAACTGCGGATCAAAAAGGTCGATAACGGGGCCTTTAACAGTGTATGATTTGCTGTCAGTGTTTTCGTCCATTACCGAAATAATATCATACGGGCCGCGCTCCAGGTACATGCTATTTTTAAATTTTAGCTTACCACCATCGGCATCTTTTTCATAAGCATGTTTTACAGTTTTGATGAAATTATCATCATTATTAGCCTGCATTACATACTCTTTGGGGTTTTGCCTCAACACATAAACCGTACCTTTGCCAACAGCAAAACGCTGATCATTCCCGGTTGGGTTTATACCCAGCAGTTTAAACAGGTGCTGTGATGGCGCTTTAAAATTATTGCCTTTGGTATCCCACCATTCCATTACCGATTGATAGGGATCATCATCGCGACCGGTGTAGATCAGTACACCGCCATTTTTAATCCATTCGGCCAAATGCTCATGAACTTCTGCTGATACCGGTTTCATGTTGGAGTAGCTCATCACCAAAACTTTGATATCCTTAAGCGATGCCGCATAACCCAGGTTTTCCATGTGTACGGTTTGTACCGGAACGCCGCGCTTTACCAGTGGCAGCGTTTGACCATAGAAGTTAGAGAACTGCGGATCTTCAAAGCCGTTATGTGTTGGGAAACGCTGGAACATTAGTGTGTTGCTCATCAGCACGCCGATTCCATTAACACCAGATACTTTGTTGGTTGAAACAGGCATATCATTCAGCGCATTCACCATGATCTGCATCTGGGTGGAGTAAAATTGCGGGATCAGCGTTTTTTCATTAGTGCCCAATACCGGGTATGGATGCGTGTAGATACGTTCTGGCCATGGCATTACCTCGTAATCGGCAACCATCGGGTACAACAGCTTGGCGGTAAAAGTAGCCTGGTAGTTGCGTTTGTAATCGCTCCAGTCATGCACACGGTCTTCAATCGGGTCGGTCAGGAAAAACACCTTACGACCTGTCGGCGCTGTCATGGATACTACCGAACCATATTCCAAAAACGCGTTCTCAAATACACGCTCCTTTTCTAAGCCATTAAAGTAAGTAGGCTCGCGTGAGGTACCCGTCCAAACCTGGGCGATGTAACCATCAATACCCGGTAGTGATGCCAGACTTGCCTCCGGACTAACGATTTGCCATGACGAATAATTTACCAAGGAGTGTGTAGCAATAAACACCTTAATGTTCATCCCTTTGCTTTTGCCATACTCCTTGGCGTATGATGATACCTGTTTGATGGTTTCATAGTACAGGTTATATTTTAGCTTGTTGGATAAGTAAGTATTTTCAGGAGATGCATCCTGTGGTTTCCATGGGAAGCCGTAATATTTTTGCCATTGGTTTTTAAAGCCGGCGCTATAACCTGCGCGGGCCCAAAACTCAGGTTCTTCTAAAAAAATGTTGGTGATCCCTACGTCTATTACCCGTTTGACGACGGCAGTTTTCATGTATTCGATAAACGAATCATCGGGCACAACATAAGGCATATCCTTCCCGTGGAAAATTGTATCGCCTCTTTGGGTTACCTGCCCTACGCCAAGGTGGTTTTTACCATCCCATTTACCCAAAAAGTAATCTTTGTAGTCGCCCCAGGCAATACCGGTCATGAAATTTACGTCATAGCCACGGTCGCGCCATGATTTAACGCGTTGCTCAAAGGTCATATTAGGATGATCATTAGTGCCGTAAACAATGGCAATATCTGATCGCACATCAATTTCGGGCCTCCAGGGACTGCTGGTTTGGAAAGCCGTTTTCTCTTTCAGGGAAGCCGGTTTGGGGTTAGCATCCTGCGCATAGGCGCCGGCAGCGAGGGCAAGTCCGCAACAAAAAAGCAGCGTATTCTTCATAGTTATATTTTATAAAACTGTGTTGGAAGGAACCACTCCTACGGCCCCTCCCTCACACAGGTATTATTTGTTTTTACGGAACCTTTACCTCTTTAACGTCGGTATAATTATAATAATTAAGGCCATAGGAAACCCTTGCACCTACGCGGATAAAATAGCTCCTTTTACCCGGCAATGCGCCACCAAGCGTGGTAAGACTAAGAGTTTTACCAACCGAGTTATTTGCATCATTACCGCTCAGCTTAGGTGTGTAGCGGTTATCGTAGTTATTATTGCCTACGTAGTTGTTTGAATTAACAAATACAGCCACATCGCTCACGTTTTGCTGAAAATTAGGATCGGCAGTACCCCGGGTAACTTTAAAGCTGGTAGTTATGGTGCCATCAGCATTCAAAACCGGATCACCAACCCACTCTATCCGTAAAAATGGCTCAACCGAAAAATTTACGGTAGTTACGTCTTTTACGTCAACTGTCTGACTTTTATCAACAATGGTTTTGCCGGCATCGTCAACCTGTACCAATGGTACAAAAGCGCCCTCTGCCGAAATTACGTTTTTGCCTGCAAACAGTTTGGTGTTTTGGTAAGTACCATCCTGGAATGAGGATACATAAAACGGAGTAGGGTTTGAGCTCCAGCTTATCTCCAATAATTTGATGCGGGTGCCTGAACCTTGTTCTGTTTGCAGGCTTTTGCCTGTACCTGCATCCGTTACGGTGCCTTTTAAGGTAACATTGGGAGCGGCATAATTATCAACTTTTTTGCATGAGCTGCCTGCGGCAACCAATACACTTAATGCTATGCTATAAAATAGTTTTTTCATCTCTCTCTTAAAATTAATAACCCGGATTTTGAATTAAATTCTGGCTTTTCTGGATCTCGTCCTGCGGGATCTGCTCGTAGTACCAGCGCACATCAAAAGTGTATCTTGAATTACGCTCGTCTAAACGGGCATCAAAGAAATACTTACCATCATTGGCCGAATAGAAAGGCATCAACGTACGATAGATTGTGCTGTTTTGCTCTTTATCGGCAACTCTCCAGCGGCGCATATCCCAGTACTGTTTGTTTTCAAAACCAAGCTCTTTTTTACGCTCTTTACGAACTACGTCGATAGTTAAATTGGCTGTACCGGTTAACAGGTCGGCACCACCACGTTCACGGATAGCGTTAATCTGGGTAAAGGCATCCTGTAAATAGCTTTTATCCGACTGGCCTAACGAGTTTAACTCTACAGCAGCCTCGGCACGGTTAAGTAATACCTCAGCATAACGCAATTCTATCCAGGTTTGATCAGAACGGTTTTCCAATACTTCAGATGTAGGTTTATCCGGTACGATATATTTACGGATAGAGAACCCCGAAACAGAATTGGTACCATCGCCTGTGAAATAACCGCTTAAACCGGCAGGGTTCATAGTTGTACCATTTGGCAATTTGTATGGAGTTTGGCTGGCGTTGGCCGATTGCACAATATTATCAGTAGGATAATGAGCAGTTGAACCTGCAGGCAACAGCGGATTGATTCCACCAACTGAAGAACCGGTATAAATGCCCCTGCGGATCTCGATGCTTACACCTTTCATCACATCCCCCGGCAAAACTACGGTTGCCCTTAGCCTTGGTTCGGCATTGGCAAATATATCCATGGTGTTGGTGTACAGATCGTATTTGCCACCGGTTGTAGTTTTGATAGTACCATCTGCATTTTTAGGAAAACCGTCAAACAGCTCCACAAAATCCAATGTCGGGTTAACTTCTGATGAGTAACCGTTAGCGCCCATTAACTGGCGTGGCACATTATAAGCATCATATCCATGTACCGATTCAGGGTAGTGATACTGGCGTACAAATATGTTTTCAGGGCTTGATGCATCAAAAAACATATTCACGTAGTTTAGGTACTGCGCGTTTTTATCGCCCGCAGCCCATGCTTTTTTGTACAAGCTGTATTTGCCGTCAAGCAGTGCCGCGGCATCATAAGCTGCTTTAAAATAAGTAACCGCCTTTGCAACCGGGATACCACAAAGCCTGTTGCCGCTGCCATCAACCAATGAAATCTGGTTATATTTAGCTACTGTACCGGCGTAAAGCATTGCCCTTGATTTGAAACCGGCAGCCACATACTTATTGGCCCGGCCAACCTGATTAGTTTCAGGAAGATTAGCGTAAGCATAATCCAGGTCGGTGCCAATAAAATCATAGATCTTTTCTTCAGAATTACGTGGTATTTTTAACTCCTCGATGCTTTGCTCCGGGTATTTAAGCACCTTATCAACCAACGGAACGCCGCCGTAGCGTTTAACTAAAGCAAAATAGGTAGCAGCACGAATAAAGCGGGCTTCACCTAACCAGTTGTTTACCTGATCGTTGGTGAAGTTGCCGGCGTATTTGCCAATGTTCTCGGAAAAATAGTTAGCATCGCGAATGGTGCGGTAACAATCGCTCCAGGTTGACAACCCGGTATTTTCCTGCATTGAACCATTCTGGTCGCGGCTAAGTGCTTCGCCAGTGGTAGCGCTTGTTGGGCTGATAATCCAAAACATGTTTAAGCCACGTTCAGGTGAATATCTAAAATCCTCGATAGGGAGCTCGCTGTACATGCGGGCCATATAGGCAGTTACCCCGGCCGCGCTTGAAAATACATCCTGATCGCTAATGATACTTGGAGGCAGGGTGTCAAGCTTTTTACAGGCTGTTGTCCAGCAAAGTAAAAAAGTGAGTATGATATATGGGAACTTTTTCATGATCTGATGCTTAATTAAAATTTAACATTTAAGCCAAGTGAGAATATTTTATCCAACGGATACAGGTAACCGTAATTTGCGGATGGGTGTTCGGGATCGAGATATTTGAGGCCGGTAACGGTAAGGATGTTGTAACCGTTGGCAAAAATCCTTGCACCCTTTATTCCGAGCACTTTTGCTGCACTTTGCGGGATTGTATAACCTATCTCGGCTGATTTAAGCCTTACATAAGCAGCACTGTGGATGTTTGATAGCGAGTTTGTATTGGCAGTTGTACCTGTAAGAGCGAATGTGCCTGGTGTCCATACCGTATTAGGGTTATATGGGTCGGCTTTAGGATCAGTTGGGTGGTACCTGTCCATAAACATGGCCAATGCACTTCCGCCACCCCATAACGGGATATTTAACTGCTCAATGTATGATACGTTAATACCAGCAGCGCCTTGTAGTACCGCGTTAACATCAAAGCCTTTGTATGATGCGCCCAACGTTAAGCCAAAAGTTGTAGCCGGCGTACTGTAGTTGTTATTGCTCACGTTTTGAGCTATAGGGTGTACGTCCTGATCGTTAATTACACCATCACCGTTCCAATCCTGCAAAATGTAATCACCAACCACGGCGTTACGGGATACAAATTGAGGGCTATTCAAGATCTGCTGATAGTTTTGGAACTGTCCATCCGCACCATAACCCCAAAAAATATTGTTGTAGCGGTTGTCATTATTGTTATGCCAGTTTAGCTGTGAGTTACCATAAGCTCCATGAATTTTGCTTACCCATTTGCTGCGTGTATAACCGAATGTACCTTTAACCATATAATTTACATTGCCTATATGATTACGGTGGTTTAATTCGATATCAAAACCCTGAGTTTGATCACTATTTAAATTTTCCTGCGGCAGGCCAGCACCTACAACGCCTGGCAACGCCTCAATCCGGGTATCAAGCAAACCGCTCCTGTCGCGTCTGAAAACATCTACGGTTAATCCCAATAAACCATTCCAGGCCTGTAAATCAACACCGGCGTTATAAGTTTTGGCAACCAGCCAAAATATGTAAGGGTTATTAATACCCCTGCTTTGTGCAGCGTTAATGAACGTGCCATCAAACACCGATCCCGGTGGCAGTCTATTATTGTCGCCGGAAGCAGGATAATTGTAACCAGCCAGATAATTGAAATTATCAAGATTTGAGTCATCACCCAATTTGGCATATGATAACCTGATCTTCAGATCATCAACAAATGAAAGAGCTGAGGAGTTTTTCCAGAATTTTTCCTGCGATACTCTCCAGCCTAATGATGCTCCAGGGAAAAAGCCCCATCTTTTTAATGGCGAGTTTTTTGAGTTGGCATCATTCCTAAAACTAAATTCGGCCAGGTATTTGCCGTTATAATCATAATTTAATCTGCCAACATATGATTTTGAAATAAACTCAGATGGCAAGCCGTCATCGATAGATGCCTTTTGGTTAAGTGAGTTTCCGGCCCCAAGCTGATCAACCGGTAATGACAACTCTTTCATAGCGTTAAAGTTATCAACCCCCTGTGACCTTTCTTCATACAGGAATAAGCCCGTTAAAGTGTGTCCACCTTTTAATGCCTTGTTATAATTTAGCGACAACTGCATTAAGCTATTAGGCTTTTCATAAAACTGCCTGGTAATTGAGCCTGGGGTTTGATTGGCTATAGGAGAATAGGTGTCTTTATTTGCATCATAAGTGTACTGGTTGTATGAACGCTGATACAGCTTGTTGTTTGACATGTAATAATCATAATTATACAAGCCTTTTACACTTAAGCCCGGCACAAAAGGCACGGTATAGGTTGCCGACATTGATGATTGAAACCATTTATTCGCAATCTTTTTATAACCGCTGATGCCTGCAT
This sequence comes from Mucilaginibacter rubeus, assembly GCF_014643835.1. GTDB lineage: Bacteria > Bacteroidota > Bacteroidia > Sphingobacteriales > Sphingobacteriaceae > Mucilaginibacter > Mucilaginibacter rubeus. Next base: position 49,803 of record NZ_BMKD01000008.1, read on the forward strand.
CTGATAAAGCGACAGGGTTTGAACCATCAACCTCGCCATTATTTAAATACGACGGGTTATTATTGGTATAAACAGTTTGGGTTGGTACCTGGCGCCAAAATGAACGGATAATCCACCATGCATCATTATAAAGCTGATTTGTTTGCTCGATAGTTGCAGCCAGGTTCAGATCAACAGTAAGGTCTTTGGTTACTTTAGAACTGATGTTTGAGCGTACATTGTATTTTTTGTAGTTCAAATCATTGCTTTTGAAAAAGCCGTTCTGATCGGTAGTACCCAAACTCAAAAAGTAGTTAGTGTTTTCACTGCCTCCCGACGCGTTCAGGTTATGCTGCTGTTGCGGCGAACTGTTGGCAAAAACCTGCGAATACCAATCGGTGCTTTTTCTTGAACCATTTCTGAAAGCTTCAAAATCGGCGTCTGTGTATTTTACCTGTCCTCCATTAACATTGTGCAATAATTGCTCGTTTACCAATGTCATGTAATCAATAGCACCAACCGGTTTTGGCATATAAGCCGGAACCTGCCACCCATACGAACCCGAATAATTGAGATCGATAGCACCTTTTTTACCTTTTTTTGTGGTAACCAATACAACACCGTTAGCAGCACGAATCCCGTAAACAGCAGCCGAAGCGTCTTTCAATACCGAAACACTTTCGATATCGTTAGGATCGAGCCTTGAAATATTATCGCGAGGAACACCGTCGATAATCACTAATGGGTTACCGAAACCACGGATATCAAATGAGTTGCTGAATGAACCCGGCTCAGAAGTATTTTGAGTGATTCGCACACCGGCTATTTTACCGGCAAGCATATTGAGCGCGTTCTCGTTTTTGGTGGTCACAATCTCAGAGTTGGTAACCGAAGCCACCGAACCTGTCACCGATGCTTTTTTCTGCGTACCGTAACCTACTACAACCACCTCGTTGATGTTGGTGGCATTTGGCAATAATTTAACAGTTACACTTTTTTGAGAACCCACAGCAACTTCTTGCTGTATATAACCCAAAAAGCTAAACACTAAAGTTTGGCTTGGTTCGGCATTGATGCTGAACTGACCATCTATATTAGTAGTAGTTCCATTGGGCGTACCTTTAAGCTTAACGCTAACGCCAGGCAGGGGCTGCCCATGCTCGTCATTTACTACACCGGTTATTTTGCTGCCCTGAGCAAAAGCCGAAGTACACATGGCTAAAAATAAAAGGGCGGTTATGCAGCATTGAAGCATCCCTTTAATTTTAGCACGATAACGGATGCGATGGCATCCATCATAATTGGTAAAATTTTCGTACATAAATAATTGGTTAATGGGTTTATAACTCTTGCCAAAAAGGGAAGCAAAAACCATTAAACAGGGATGGTTAAACCCGCTTAATACATATCATGTTTTCCATTTGGCACAGCAATGATATAGCGGGTGGTATTAAAACGGGGGTTAAAAAAGGGGTTAATTGGACTAAAATTTTATTAACCGCTCAAAAATTAACCGCTTTTTTAAGCGGAGAAGGGTTAATTAAAGAAAACTACCGCAGGTTTAGCGGTAGCGTAACCTGTGGGCTCTATCGGGTAAGCTTCCAGCTTACGTGGAATGCGGTTCAGCTGAAAGCTGAAATCATGGTAACCACGGGTTGAAAACCCGAGGTAGATTGTAGATTGCATAAATGCCGAAGGCCTGCTTTGCTTAGCAAAACAGGCCTTCCACAAAAGTTCCCCCTTTAGGGGGGTAGGGCGACTAAAACACCCGGCAAAGCAAACCTTTCAGATACTCGCCTTCGGGGAAGGAAGCACGTACCGGATGGTCTTCGGGTTGATGGAACTGGTAGATAAACTGAACCTGTTTACCCGCATCAAGCGCGGCCCAGGCAATTACCTGTTTAAAGGTTTCCATATCCATAGCACCCGAGCAGGAATAGGTTGCCAGCAAGCCGCCCTCATTAAGCAGCAGCATACCCAAACGGTTCAAATCTTTATAAGCACGTGATGCACGGGTGAGCGCCGAGCGTGATGGCGCATATTTAGGCGGATCGAGTACGATTACATCGAACTTCTCGCCCTCATCCCTGAATTTGCGTAACTGCACATTCACGTCAGATTTAATAGCCGTGTGTTTGGTTGCATCCAGTTTATTCAGCCTGATATTTTCGGCCAGCGTTTCAATAGCTAACGCCGAGCTGTCTACACTGGTTACTGATGCGGCACCTTCTTTAAGGCTGTTCAGCGTAAAGCCGCCGGTATAACAAAAGCAGTCCAGTACCTTTTTATCTTTAGTATGTACAGCCAACACATGACGATTATCGCGCTGATCGCAATAAAAGCCGGATTTTTGGCCTTCGGTGATATTGATACCGTAAATAACGTTGTTTTCTAATACCTCAACCAGCTCAGGCGGCGGACTGCCAGCAAGTACTTTATTCTCAGCTTCGGCCAGCCCTTCGTGGGCACGTGAAGCATTATCGCTTTTATCCGAGATACTTTCGGGATCGAGCAATTTTTTTAGTTCATCAATAATAACAGGCATTACATTTTGAATACCCGAGGTAAGTACCTGCACTGCCAAATGGCCGGCATATTTATCAACAATTAGCCCCGGCAGATAATCCGATTCACTAAAAATTAAACGACAGGTATTGGTACCGTTAGCCAATATGTTAGCACGGCTTTTAACCGCGGTTGCTACTTTTTCACGAAACCACGCTTCGTTTACCTGTACATCCTTGTTCCACTCCAGCAAACGTAAAGTAACTCTCGACTGATCGTTATAAAAGCCATAGGCCATGAATTCGCCTTGCGCATTCAGCAGTTTTATTACATCGCCATTGGCAGGCTTGCCTTTTACTTTTTCAATCGCTCCTGAAAACACCCAGGGGTGCCTTTGCAAAACGGCTTTTTCTTTGCCTTTCTTTAATATAACGTCAATCATGTGTGCAAAGGTAATAAAGCGCTGGCAATTTTAGCTTTACAGCAACGCGGCCTTCATTTATTACGTATTTGTATTAAGGCTTCTAAACCTTGAAAATATTTTTAGGTCATACACAATAATATCCGCATTAAAACATTTGGTATCTTAGATTCGAAAACTATAATCATGAAAAAAACCTACGTACTCCTGTTCAGTATGCTGATAGCGTGCTGTTGTTTTAGCTCAAAGTCATACGCCCAGATTCCCCGCATACCTGAGGCCAGCTCAACTCAAACCATTATCCAGGATTTCGGATTAGGGAAAATAACCATCACTTATTCCCGTCCAAATGTTAAAGACCGCAAAATATTCGGGGGCATTATCCCTTACGGCGAAGTTTGGCGTACCGGCGCCAACGCGGCAACAACCATCACTTTTACCGAAAAAGTTGTTATTGAAGGTAACCCCGTGCCTGCGGGTACTTATTCCCTGTTCAGTATCCCTAATAAAGGCGAGTGGACCATCATCCTCAATAAAGTGGTAAAACAATGGGGCGCTTATAGTTACAAGCAAGACCAGGATTTTCTGCGTTTTAATATCAAGCCAATCCGCGTGAGCGAAAAACGCGAAACGTTTACTATGGCTTTTGTTAATACAACTACCAAAGCAACCGACCTTGTTTTGGTTTGGGACAAAACCGCGGCCTATATCCACATGGAAACTGATGACGATGCCAAAATCACAGCCAATATTGATGAGCTGATGAAAGGCGACCGCAAACCATACTATTTCAACGCCATACAATACTACTACGAAAACCATAAAGACGTTGATAAAGCCCTTGGCTGGGTTTATGAGGCTGAAAAAATTGAGCCTAAAGGCCCATGGTATAAGCTTTGGGAATCGCGTTTGTTACTGCGTAAAGGCGATAAAGCTGGCGCAATTGCCGCTGCCGAAGCCGGTATCGCTTTAGCCAACGCCGACAAAGATGAAGAATACGCCCGCTTAAACCAGGAAGCCCTGGATCAGGCTAAGCGATAGCCCTAAGCTCCACCCAACCCTCCCCGGAAGGGAGGGCTTTAAAAAGAAAATCGCTGTTTTTTATACGAAATGGCGATTTTCTTTTATGAATTGATAATATTCAGAAAGTCTCCCCAACCGTGGGAGATTTAGAGGGGGCTCCTGCACTAATTAACCACGCAATCACAATCAATAAAACAGCACCGATAGCATTGAGCCACAAATAAGCGATTACATCAAAATAGCCCAGGATACAAATAATTGCTTCCGTTATAACTGCCGCTATAAATACCGCAGTCCCTTCTATTTTTTTAAGATAGAAGGCCACTATGAACACTCCAAGGATGGTTCCGTAAATATAAGAGCCCAATTGATTTACGGCTTCTAACAGATTACCTATGCGGCTGGCGTAAAGGGCCATCCCAATGCAAACCAGGCCCCAGAACACGGTTGCCAGGCGCGATGCATTTAAATAATTCTGATCTGTAGCGTTGGGATTAACAATGCGTTTGTAAATATCAACCACACTGGTTGATGCTAATGAATTTAAAGCACTTGCGGTTGAGCCCATTGAGGCCAGAAAAATAATGGCTATCAGTAATCCTATCAAGCCTTTGGGCAGATACTGGGTAACAAAGGTAAGGAATACATAGTTGGTATCGTTATCATCGGCCTTAGGGTTGTTCTTTTTCATCAGTTCAATGGCGTTTTGCCTGATGAGGCGGGCCTTAGTGTCGGCCACCTTTAATTGATCTTTGGCATGACTGATCCGATCTTCATTTTTACTGTCGATGGCTTTTATCAACTCATTAGCCTTGATCTTTTTTTGCTCAAAAGCCTGGCCATATTGCTGATTGAGATGGTCATATTCCGTAGCGTAAACGCTTTTTTGAATTTGTTTAACCTCATACTGGTTAAAAAACATGGGCGGGCGGTTAAACTGGTAAAACGCAAAAACCAGCACCCCTATCAGCAGGATCAGGAATTGCATCGGGATCTTGATCAGGCCATTCATGATTAGCCCGAGGCGGCTTTGCCCTACCGAGCTGCCGGTTAAATAACGGCCAACCTGGCTTTGATCTGTACCAAAATAGGAAAGCTGTAAAAAGAAGCCCCCGATCAATCCGCTCCAAACGGTATAACGGTTATTGGGGTCGAATTTCCAGTCTATCACGTTCATACGGCCCATTTTACCGGCCATTTTGAGCGAGCTCATGAAACTTACATTGCCGGGCAACAGGTAAACAACCAGTACTCCTGCCAAAAACATCCCCGTAAAAATAATGCTCATTTGCAATAGCTGGGTATATGACACAGCCTTACTGCCGCCATAAACAGTATAAACAATTACCAGCCCGCCTATAAACAGTGTAGTGTAAACCGTATTAATATTTAATATGGTTGAGAGGATGATAGACGGAGCATAAATGGTAATGCCGGTTGAAAGGCCGCGCTGAACCAGGAAGAGGAACGATGTAAGCGCCCGGGTTTTCAGGTCAAAACGCTGTTCCAGAAATTCGTAAGCAGTATAAACCTTAAGGCGATGGAAAATGGGGACAAAGGTGATACAAAGTACGATCATGGCCAGGGGCAGCCCGAAGTAGAACTGCACAAAACGCATTCCGTCTGAGTAAGCCTGGCCCGGCGCCGAAAGAAAGGTAATGGCACTTGCCTGGGTAGCCATTACCGATAAGCCCACATGGTACCAGGGTAATGAACGGCTGCCCATCAAAAACTGGTCGATATTTTTATTATTGCCGCTTTTCCATATGCCATAAAGCACTATAGAAAATATGGTAAGGCCTAAAACAATCCAGTCGGTTAAACTCATTCAAAGAATTTGGTAATGAGCCAGAATACTAAAACTAAAAAAACCAGCCATGCGGCAACAATGCCGTAAAACTGGTTCCAATTTTTTATAAATGAAGGGAGGTCAGGATCAGGCCTCTTCATTACGGCCACGAACTAACACGGCGATATATGCAGCAGCAGTTAACAAGCCTAAAACACCACCTACAAAAATCCAGGTAAAGCCTTTTTCAATAATACCGCCTACAAATAAGCCAGAGATTAATCCTACCAAATAGTATATGTAATCAAAGTTTTCTTTTTCTTCTTTATGGTGTCCCATGATGTTATGTATATGATTGCAGCAAAAATAGGTGATTAATTGAATTTTACCAAAGTTTGTTTTGTAAAAGGATTGTGCGGTTTAAAAGCTCATAAATGACACCAATTATTCAGTCGGTGTCCGGTTGGTTTTAAATGCACTATCGTTGTAAATATGCCAGCAGCTTTGCGGTATGCATGAACCAATACCTTTTCAACTATTGTAAGGAGGCTATTCCTGCAAGTTTTTTAACCGCTCAACATTTCCCGCCATAGTTGCCTTATCATTTGCAGAAGTAGCCAGGTTCATAGCTGTTTCGTAATGCCCTAAGGCTTTTTGATTATCTATGCCGGTATACAGGTTGCCCAGCAGCGAATAATAAAAGTGGTTACTGCTCAGGTTCAGTTTTTCGGCTTCGGCTATTGCAGCCGGTTTTCCATTGGCTTTGGCAAGGGCAAATGTCCGGTTCAGCGCGGCGATGGGCGAATACTCCAAGATGAGGAGGCTATTGTACAGTTGTAATATATTTTCCCATTTTTCGGCAGCATCCTCCTTAATGGTATGCCAGTAAGCTATGCCGGCCTCAAGGTGATATTTAGTTATTGAAGTTCCGGTTGAGGCCTGGTTCAGGTAGTAAATGCCTTTATTAATCAGGTCCCTGTCCCAAAGTAATTCATCCTGATCCTCATAGAGGATCATTTCACCATGATCATTGGCGCGGGCCTCAAACCGCGACGCGTGGAAACACATCAGCGCAAAAAGTGCATTTACGGCAGGAATATTGGTGGCCGGATTTTCAATAAGCAGGTAATTAAGCCGCATAGCTTCAGTACAAAGATCACGGCGAAGGGTGACGTTTTGGGAGGTTGAGTAATATCCCTCAGAAAACAGCAGGTAAATGGTTGTTAAAACAGTTTCCAGCCGGTTGCCGATCTCGCTCAGGCTTGGCTGCTGAATCCGGATCTCCGACTCTTTCAGTTTTTCCTTTGCGCGGTTTATCCGTTTGTATATCACCTCCTTGTTTGCTAAAAAAGCATCGGTAATTTCCTGTATACCAAAACCACAAAGCAGGTTAAGGGCAAGCGCCACCTGCGACTCGGCCGAAATAACCGGGTTGCAAACCGTAAAGATCATGGCCAACTGGCTATCAGCTATGTTTTTGGCAGACAGGTCGATCTCTATTTCGCCTGTGCTGTCGGTAGTATATTTTATTTCGGGCAAAAGCTTTTGCTTAAAAATCGTATCCCGTTTCAGGTAATTTTTGGTTTTATTTTTTGCAACGGTATAAAGCCATGCCGTCGGATTATCAGGTAAACCTTTCAGGCTCCAATTTTCAGTGGCTGAAAGGAAGGTGTCGCTCACAATATCTTCGGCAATTTCAATATGTTCAATACCAAAAAGGCGGCAAAGCACTGCTGCAATTTTCCGGTACTCGGTGCGGAACAGGTGAGGTAAAAGTTCTTGGGGTTGCATAGGTTAAAATAAAAATGCCTTTGCAAAAGTACAAAGGCATTTTATTTTATACGGCAGGCACAGCCATTCGTACTTCAACGGTGGCCCCCCATTGCAATATCGGGCAGCCTTTGGCAATTTCAACGGCCTCATCGTAATCTTCGGCCCTGATTATAAACAACCCGCCTATCGATTCCTTAATTTCGGCATAAGGACCATTGATCACGGTATTTTGCTTAATTGTACGGCCATCGCCATCCCAGCGTTTGGGAGCACCAACCAGTTTGTTTTGGGCCGCGATGCCGCCTATCCAATCCTGGAAAGGTTTTATAGCTGCCTGCATTTGTTCGGGCGAGGGACTGGCATCTTTACTTTTCAGATCCCTGTGGATCACTAACAAAAATTCATTCATAAGGCTATGTTTTAATGGCGTTAATATAAGCTGTTTATGCAAACTGGCCAACCTGGTATGTGCCGGGCGTATTTGGGAACGATAGGTTGATGCGGTTCCAGGTGTTAATGGTGGTAACGGACAGCGTAAGGTCTATCAGTTCTTCATCACTAAACTGCGCCTTGGCTATGTTGTACACTTCGTCGGTTACATGGCAGGCGGTAACGGCTTCGGCCCAGGCAAAGGCGGCCCTTTCACGATCGGTATAATAAGGCGATTCTTCCCAGGCGCTCAGGCCGTATAAACGTTGTTCAGTTTCGCCTTTGGCACGTGCATCTTTATAGTGCATGTCAAGACAATAAGCGCATTTATTGATCTGTGATACCCTGAAATTTACCAACTCACGAAGGGATAACTCAAGGGGCGACTTTTTAAGATAAGTATTAATACCGAATAATGGTTTTAAGGCATTTTGGCCTTTTTCCCACATGCTGATTCTCTGTTCCATTTTGTTTTAAATTTATGTTGTTAAAACCCAATGACAACCGTGCTTAGCAGATTGGACAAAATGAAAAATATTTTTTATTTTTTATAAGATCGGAATTCATATCGGGAATTTTTGTTGGGCGGCATCTAATGCATCGCCCGCTTCGCAGATTTTCCGGTTTAACTACATATACATATAATACGTCTCTGTATAAAAATACCTATCTTTCCCTCATGGCCTTACCCAATATTTTCACTGCAGAGGTAGCTGATGATGTAATCAGCCGGATCAACAAGCTCACGCCGTAAACCTCACCGAGGTGGGGTAAAATGAACGTAGCACAAATGTTGGCACACTGCTGTGTAACGTACGAAATGGTGTATGAAGATAAGCACCCCAAACCCGGCTTGTTCATGAAACTCATCCTGAAAATGCTGGTTAAAAACAAGGTGGTGAGCGAAATTCCATATAAACACAACAACCCTACAGCGCCTGCATTTCTTATTACCGGCGAAAGGGATTTCAATACCGAAAAAGCCCGGTTGATAGCCTACATCCAAAAAACACAGCAGCTGGGCGAAAAAGCTTTTGATGGCCGCGAGTCGCATTCGTTTGGCTCCTTAACCATTACCGAATGGAGCAATATGTTCTATAAACATATTGACCATCACCTCACCCAGTTTGGCTGTTAAGCGCATAGTTTGAACATACGGTTAAATTTTCCTTTCTTTACCGGCATATAGGTAAATCGATATAGTGCATGGAAAAACTAAGCCCCGCCATCCTTAAAACCAAACAGCATTTTGAAATTCTTGACGGCCTTCGGGGCATAGCAGCTATTGCAGTTGTTACTTTCCATTTTATGGAGATTGCTTATTCCGACTACAGCAAGGATTTTATAGGTCATGGCTTTTTAGCGGTTGATTTTTTCTTTTGCCTGTCGGGCTTCGTAATTGGTTATGCTTATGACGACAGGATCGGCAAAATGGGCATAAAGGAATTTTTCAAATCGAGGTTGATCAGGCTGCACCCGCTTGTTGTTTTTGGCTCGGTATTGGGCTTGTTAGGGTTTATATTTGATCCATTTAATGCCCAACCCATAGCCCGTAGTGCGGGCAGTATACTACTATTATTTCTCAGCTCCATATTAATGATTCCTAACCCGACAATGAATGAACGGTATTTTAACTTGTTTGGGTTTAATGCACCTGCTTGGTCATTGTTTTGGGAATATGTAGCTAACATTGTTTATGCACTTGTGCTTTGTCGCCTTCAGCGGCGCTACCTGATTGTCCTTGCTGCAATTTCTGCTGTAGGTATTTGCTATGTGGCAGCTCACTCAGGTAATTTAATGGGCGGCTGGAGCGGCGGAACTTTCTGGGATGGAGGTGTACGTATAGCTTATTCTTTTACTGCTGGTTTGCTGGTTTACCGTTATAACCTTATCGTCAAAAATAAGCTTGGTTTTATCGGTCTTTCTATTTTATTGATGCTGGCTTTCCTGTCTCCGTTCTCAACATGGAACTGGCTTACCGAGCCTTTTATAGTTATAATTTATTTCCCGTTAATGGTTTCGCTGGGAGCAGGCGCTGTTCTTAACAACAGCTTACGTAAAATATGTGTTTTTTCGGGGAGTATCTCTTATCCTTTATACATGACCCATTATGCAGGAATGTGGATGTTTGGTAATTATTATGCGGCAAATAAACCCGATGCTGTTCACCTGGCATATATCATTATACCCGGATTAGTTGTATTAGTTACATTTGCTTACCTGGTTATGATAGGTTACGATATCCCCCTGCGTCGTTACCTAACCGAAAGAAGAAAAAAACAGGCTGTCAAATAACTGAATGGCTATTCGTTTGCTTAATTAAAGATTAAGGAGGGGGTTAGCCAACGGTTAAATTAAAACCTGTATGTTTAAAATGCCGGAAAAGTGTTTTTTATACACTAAAAATAATTATTTTTACAAATGGTTTTGTGCTGATTTTCAGTTGTTCTGTTGAAGTATGCCAACCTTTGGTACAATGAAAAAAACGTTAGTTATTGGTTGGCTCGTGATACTTTTAATCGCTGTTGGCGCTTTGTTTTGGTATAATGAGCTGCAATACCAGTTGCCTACTCCTGTACCCGAAAACTATAAAGCAGTAAAGCAGGGTACGATAGTGTCCATCAACCCCAGGCACTACCAGGATCGCAGTAAACCGCTGTTCCTGCATTTTTTTAATCCGGATTGTCCCTGTTCAAGATTTAATATCAAACAGTTTAAGGCTATTGCCCAGCAATATCACAGACAGGTGAATTTTGCCATCGTGATCATGAGCAGTAAACACTTCACCGAAAGCGAAATCCAGGACAAGTTTGGGATGAAACTCCCCGTTATATTTGATCCCTCGGTTGCTGAGGCCTGCGGGGTTTACTCAACACCCCAGGCTGCCCTTATTGATACAGGCAGCAAGCTGTATTACCGCGGCAATTATAACATAAGCCGTTACTGTACCGATGAAAAAACAAGCTTCGCCAAAGTAGCGATCAACGGTTTACTGAACGACAATACACGCCTAACATTTAATAAACTTGCATTAACCTCATACGGCTGTCGACTGCCCGACTGTCATAATTAATATTACCCCTAAATATCAATCATTGTGACCGCAGACATAGTTCAAAACATTAATTTTCAAACCGAGATCAAAGACCGCTCAGACAGGTTGATGGATTATTTCCTGCCTGTGCATTTTGTAGTTGGTTTAGCATTGGCCTATTTTTATGATACATGGCTTATTGCCTTTGGCGTTGGCGGCCTGTGCCTGTTGGCGTACTATACTGCTAAAATAGCCCTGCCTAATTCTTCCTTATACCAATATGTGCTGGCAGCTGTATTAGGTATTTTTATGGCCCAGTATATTTACCAGATGCACGGCTTGTTTGAGATGCACTTTTTTGCTTTTATTTCGAGTGCGCTGCTGATCACCTACCAAAACTGGAGGCTACAATTGCCATTGCTTTTAGTTGTTATTGTACACCATGCTGTTTTCAGCTATATGCAGGATATTGGCTATGGCGGCATATTTTTTACCCAGCTCAATTACTTTGATCTTCAAACGTTTACCATACATGTGTTGCTTACCGGGGTTATCATGTTCATATGCGGACTTTGGGCCTATCAGTTGCGCAAGTATAACGAACTAAGAATAGTACAAACCCTGCAAATGGCCGATCTGCAGCGGGAAGCTCAGTTATCGCTCGAGCGTAAACATAATGAAGAGGTTTTGGCAGCTGCAAACCAGGAACTAAACTATTCAAACCAGGAACTTCAAAAGGCACGCCTCGCGGCTGATCAGGCTAATCAGGAAAAAAGTATTTTCCTGGCCACCATGAGCCACGAAATCCGTACGCCTATGAACGGGGTTATCGGGATGTCGGCTTTATTGAATGAAACTGAGCTTAACGATGAGCAGCGTATGTTTAACGAAACCATCATCAGCTGCGGCGAAACGCTCATCCATGTGATCAATAACATTCTTGATTTTTCAAAGATAGAAGCAGGGAGTCTTGATCTTGAACAGGATGATTTTAACCTGCGACAGTGTATTGAAGATGTGATGGATATGTTTGCCATTAAAGGCGGACAATTGGGGCTCGACCTGGTTTATGAAATTGCCGAAGATATATCTCCGGGTATCATCGGCGATCCGCTGCGGCTTAAACAAGTACTTATAAACCTGGTAAGCAACGCCATAAAATTTACGGAGAAAGGTGAGGTTGGTATTAAGGTTAGCTGTGTTGACAAACAATCTGATGGCTTGCTGAAATTAAGATTTGATGTTTGGGATACAGGCATAGGCATTCCGCATGATAAGCTGCACCGGCTGTTCAAGGCATTTTCGCAGGTCGATTCATCTACTACGCGCAAATACGGGGGCACCGGTTTAGGCTTGGCTATTTGCCAAAAGCTTGTTGCGCTAATGGGCGGCAGTATAGGCGTTGAAAGTGAGCCCGGTGCCGGTACCAGGTTTTTCTTTACCATAAACGCCTATCCCGGCGAGATTTCCCACCGGCAGCCTGCCAGTTTTGATCTTGAGGAACTGCGCGGCAAAAAGATCCTTATAGTTGATGACAACCATACCAACCTGTCTATTTTAAACCGCCAGTTTGAAAACTGGAACCTTAAATCGGTACCGGCAGAGTCTGCCGCCGAGGCTTTAGTGATCCTGCAGAGAAACAAAGACATTGACCTGGTTATAACCGACATGAACATGCCCGTTATGGATGGGGTTATGCTGGCCCGCATCATCAGGGAAGGGTACAGCCACATTCCTATTATACTGCTAAGCTCGGTTGGCGAAGAATTTATAAAAGATCAGCGAATGCTGTTTACCTCAGTTATGAGCAAGCCGATAAAACAACAGGTACTGGGCAAACAGGTTTTTATGGCGCTCAGGAATAAATCGGTCCAAAACGATGATAAACAAACTAAGAGCAAGCTCTCGGTTGATTTTAGTGATAAATATCCCTTCAATATCCTTATTGCCGAAGATAATGAGGTTAACCAGCACGTTATTAAACACATTTTAAACAAAATGGGCTATAAGCCGGGTATGGCCCAAAACGGGCTCGAAGCAATAGAGGCCCTGTACAAAAACGATTACGGGCTTATTTTAATGGATATGCAGATGCCTGTTATGGATGGGCTTGAAGCAACCCGTGTAATCCGCAAAGACGACATTAAGCAGCCTGTTATCATTGCATTAACAGCCAACGCCATGGCCGGCGATGAACAGGATTGTTTGCAGGCCGGTATGAATGATTACCTGAGTAAGCCTGTAAAACTGGATGAGCTGATGAATAAGCTTTCGAAATGGCACACTTTAGTTAATAAAGCCGCAGTTCGCCAGGGTTGATGCAACCGCACTCCTGTTGTTAGTTGGTTCTTGGTTCGCTCATGTTTAATAAAAGAAAACGTTACTTAGAACCTCCGGAGGGCAAGACAATTACCTGGCGGGGGGCTACCTTGACTTAATAGTAGTGAAGTTTCCTCATCCCGGTATGCAGAATATAAATGCAACAATACTTTTGCAAAACAATTAGGTTATTTTTTTCATTTTTGTACAACATAAGCAATATGTTGAATAAGCGAAATACTGAATTTTTGAGATCGTTGCGGATATTATCGGTAATGGCCTTTTATTTGGTCATCGCGAGCAGTCATGTTTTTTTCCTTCCCCGCTTGACGCAACCAGGCCCTACACGTTCAACAGGATTCAATTCGGTTTTTAAACGAAAGATGGAGAACCTGCACAGCAGCTTCAGCGAATCAAGCTACGTTCAAAGACCAGACAAATCAACCCTTGAGGAGAAAAAGTCTGTTACCGATTTGATCAGCGCTGTTATAGGCAGTTTTATCCTGTTGTTTTTTGCATTGCAGCTATGGAAATTAAATCCGAAGCCATTAATCCGAAACTTCAGGATTATACCCGGGTATCGATACTCCTATCTTTCCCTTTGCACTTTTCGCATTTGATTTGAATGATTAAAGGCGCTCTGCCTTTAGATACATCATCGATCATTTTTTCAATTAATTATCCATCGTTTACCGGCATTTTTTGCAGTACTTACTGATCTGTAGCGATTAGTGTGCGGGCATTTCCCGGTAAGCATATTCCGTACATCAAGATATGCGAATTTCAAAGAAGTTCTGCTGCCTGTTTATAGGCCTGCTAATAACAGCCTGTACTTATGCGCAGCAACAAGGTAACACACCGGTAAGCTTAAAAACGCTGCTCAACAGCGTAAACCGAAACGCACCCACATTGCTAACCGATTCAGCAGCTATAGCGGTTAGGCAAGCCCAGGCCGCTGAAACCAGGAGTAGCTGGCTCCCTAACCTGAAACTAAATTACCAGGCAGATTATGGGACCAATAACAATGTTGCAGGCCCATACTTCGGCTTTGGTATCATTCCTTCCAACTCCAGGGGGGTACGGCCGGAAAGCAATACCACCACCGTTTCAGCCAACGTTGGGGTAGCCGCGCTCGACTGGGAGATCTACAATTTTGGTGCCTATGGTGCTCAAAATAAAGTAGCCAACTCTGATATTCAGGTACAGCAAAACCAGTTTGCTGATTCCAAATATCAGTTGCAGGCTTACGCCATTGGCAATTACCTGCTCCTAACGGAACTGGAAAACTTTCTCACCATCCAGGCGCGGAACATAAAACGCAACCAGGAGATCCGTCGGTCGGTACAGTCGCTCGCCAAAAGTGGGGTAAGGGCAGGCGTTGATACCAGCATTGCGGAGGCCGAACTGTCAAAAGCCCGTTTGAACTATATCGAACTGAACAACCAGGTGAAGCAGGTACAGTTACAGCTTTCGGCTGTCAGCGGCTTACCCTATCAGACAATAGTACCCGATACTGCTGCCGAAACAAATCTTATCAATACCGCAACCGGCCTCGACCCTTTGGTGATCGACACCACCGATCATCCTTTGATCAATTATTATAAATCGGTATATCAAAACAGTTTGCAGCGGGAAACACTCGTCAAAAAAAGCTACAATCCTAAAATATTATTGGAAGGCGCCGTTTGGGGCAGGGGATCAAGTGTTGATGCTAACGACCGTTTTAACAGCCTCAGCAGCGGATGGGGGTTCGACAGGAATAATTACCTGGTAGGTATAGGTGTTTCCTATAACCTGTTTGATATCCGTCGCCGCCAGTTAAAATTACGGACACAACGTGCCAATACCGATTACTCCCGGAAAAAGCTGGAAGAGCAAAAGCAATTGCTGGCGGTCAATGCAAACCGGTCGGGCGTAGAGCTGCAAACCGCCCGCGAACGCCTGGTTGAGATCCCTCATCAGCTTAAAGCGGCTTCTGATGGGTACCGGCAAAAGTTGTCATTATACAAAAATGGGCTAACCGATATCATTGAGCTTAACGCCGCGCTCAATATCCTTTACCGCGCCGAAACTGACTATGTACAGGCCAAATATGCCTATTCAAATGCCCTGTTCCAGCAGGCCGTTACCGGCAACCAGGTAAATACTGTATTAAACCTTTTAAAATAATTTAGCTATGTCAATGGTCACATCCGCACTTAAACGGCCCATCACAACGGTGGTGGTTACCTTGAGCCTGCTCATCTTTGCAGTGCTTAGTGCTATAAAAATACCGATAGATATTTTCCCAAAATTAAACCTGCCCACCATTTATGTTATTGAATCATATGGCGGTATGTCGCCGCAGCAAATGGAGGGTTTCTTTTCAACCCGTTTGCAAGACCAGTTTCTGTATGTGAACGGCATCAAAAGTATTACCAGTAAAAACATCCAGGGTTTAACTATGGTTAAGCTGAGCTTTTACGAGAGTACAGACATGGCCGAAGCACAGGCCCAGGTGGCTTTGCAGGTAAGCCGCGTAATGAGCTTTTTCCCGCCGGGAGCACTGCCGCCGCAGGTTGTAAGGTTTGATGCTTCATCGTTGCCCGTTGGGCAATTGGTACTATCCGCCCCCAATCGCAGCCTGAAGGATATTTATGATATGGCTGCTACTAAAGTGAGGCCTATGTTTGCTACTGTTCCCGGCTTATCGGCCCCGCCGCCGTTTGGTTCAAACGCCAGGTCCATCACCTTAAACGTTGATCCAAACAAATTAAGAAGTTACGGCTTGACGCCCGATGAGGTAGTAAGCGCGTTGGCTAAGTTCAATGTGATGTCGCCTTCGGGTAATTTAAGGTTAGGCAACACGATGTTTGTAACTACGGTTAATACGCTGATCAGCCAAACAGATGAATTTGGCAATATCCCCGTAGTTACCAAAAACGGCGTACCCATTTTGGTAAAAGATGTTGCCCGTGTTGCCGATGCTACCGACGTTACGGTTGATTATGCGCTGATCAATGGCAAGCGCTCTGTTTATTTGCCGGTAGTAAAAACCGCCGATGCCAGTACCTGGAGCGTGGTACAGGCTTTGAAAAAGAAGATTCCGGAAATTCAGGGCCTTTTACCCGATGACGTTAAAATCTCGTATGAGTTTGATCAATCCATATTTGTGATAAACGCGGTAAAGAGCCTTATGACAGAAGGCGGTCTGGGCGCATTGCTCACCGGCCTGATGGTATTATTGTTTTTGCGCGACTGGCGAAGTAGTTTGATCGTGGTAATTACTATCCCGGTATCTATTTTGTTAGGTGTATTACTTTTAGGCTTATTCGGCCAAACCATCAATATCATGACATTGAGCGGGCTTGCCCTCGCCATAGGCATTTTGGTTGACCAGGCTACAGTAACCATCGAAAATATTCACCAGCACCTGGAGATGGGCAAAAGCAAAGCACAGGCTATTTATGATGCGTGCCAGGAAATCTCGTTCCCCCTATTGCTCATCCTGCTGTGTATCCTTGCAGTATTCGCGCCATCGTTTATGATGAACGGCGTGCCTAAAGCGATGTTTTTACCCCTGTCGCTATCTATTGGCTTAACGATGATCGTATCGTACATCATAGCGCAAACACTAGTGCCTATTTTATCAAACTGGCTTATCAAAGCCGAAACCTATCAGCATTATGAACATGGGAAATTGCATGCTCATGCCGGCGAAGCTTTAGACCGGCCCGAAGAAGGGCAGGTAAACCATCACCTGCAACAGGAGCAAAAACATCCCGAAAAGAATGACCTGTTTGAACGGATAAAGATCCGTTTTATACACATCATTGAACGCTGGATGCATAACAAAAAACTAATTGTGCCTGTTTATCTCGTGGTTGTTTTGGGACTGGCCGGTGTTTGCTTTGTTACCATTGGAAAAGATATGATGCCGAAGCTCAACAACGGCCAGTTTCAGATCAGGATCAAAGAGCCGGATGGCACAAGACTTGAACGTACGGAAGACGGGCTGAAACAGGTTTTGCAGATCATCGACAACACGGTTAATCATCACGTGGCAATTACATCTGGCTATGTGGGCATAGTGCCAAGCAGCTATGGTACCAGCAATCTTTATGTATTTAATACCGGTACACATGAAGCGGTATTACAGGTTAACCTTGATGAAGATTACCACATCAATATGGATGAGCTTAAAGATGCGCTCCGTAAAAACATAGCATCGCGCATGCCCGATCTCCGCATCACTTTTGAACCTATCGACATGACCGAAAAGATCATGAGCCAGGGTGCATCCACACCTATCGAAATAAGGGTGGCGGGTAAGGATATGGCGCAGATAGAAGGTTACTCGAACAAAGTTTTGGCCGGACTTAAAAAGATCAGCTACCTGAGGGATGTGCAGATCAGTCAGCCTTTAAAGTTTCCGGTGGTGGCAATAACGCTCGACAGGTTGAAAGCTGCTCAATTGGGCCTGGATATTAAAGATGTTGCCCGCTCGGTCACCGCAAGTACATCATCAAGCCGTTTTACCGAGAAAAACCTTTGGTTGGATGATAAATCGGCCTATACCTACCAGGTACAGGTGCAAATTCCAGAGTATGTGATGAATACAATGGATGAGTTGAAAGAGATCCCACTGGTGAAAGGCCAAAGTACACCTGTACTGGGTGATATCGCCAGCTTTAAGGTTAATTACGTTCCTGGTGAATATGACCGTACCGGTCCGCGCCGCTTCTTAACCGTGAGCGCCAATATTTACAAGAAGGATTTGGGCACCGCTACTGCCGCGGTGCAGCAGGTTATCAAATCTGTCGGGGCACCGCCTAAAGGCCTGATTGCTGAAGTTAAGGGTATGTCGAGCTTATTGACAGAAACGCTCGACAGCTTGCAGAACGGTTTGATGTTTGCCATTTTGGTGATCTTTTTATTGCTGGCCGCTAACTACCAATCGTTTAAATTATCCCTTACAGTACTATCTACCGTACCGGCAGTAATATTGGGATCGCTAACAGCATTACTGCTTACCGGTTCAACACTTAACCTGCAAAGTTACATGGGCATGATCATGTCTACAGGGGTATCGGTGGCAAACGCCATCCTGATCGTAACCAATGCTGAAGCCCTGAGACTGGATTATAAAGACTCTACAAGGGCAGCCATTACCAGTGCGTCCATCAGGTTAAGACCAATCCTCATGACCAGTTTGGCCATGATGGCAGGTATGATCCCGATGGCATCAGGGATGGGTGAAGCCGGCGAGCAAACCGCACCTTTGGGCCGCGCTGTGATAGGCGGCTTATTTGCCTCAACATTAGCCGCGCTGTTTATACTACCGCAAGTATTTGCCTGGGTACAGCAAAAAACCACTTATGATTCACCGTCCTTAATGAAGGACGTAAATGTTAATGAACCTCAACAACTTGAAACCTCCAATAGCTAATATTATGAAACTAAAATATATTGTACTGTTAAGCAGTATCAGCCTGATGGCCGCATGTGCAGGCAATCAAAAGCCGGTGGACCTCACAGAAACCAAAAAAACCACCCAAAAAGCAAGCGGATATGAAACCGGCAAAGTGTCGGAAAAAGCACTGTCAAGCGAAGCCCGCCTTCCGGGCCAGTTAAAGCCCTATAACGAGGTAAACCTGTTTCCGAAAGTAAACGGGTTTGTAAAAACCGTTTTTGTTGACCGTGGTACTTTGGTTAAAAAGGGACAATTACTGGTAACCTTAGAAGCGCCGGAAATGGAATCGCAACTGCAGGCTGCGGATTCGCGGTATATGCAAGCTAAGGAAAATGCTGTTGCAAGTAAGGAAAAGTATCAGCGTTTAAAAGAGGCTGCGAAAGAGCCCGGTTCGGTGTCGCCGCTTGAATTGGATAACGCTTTAGCAAAAATGAAAGCTGATGACGCAATGGCCCGCTCAGAAAGCTCGATCGTGGCATCTGTACGCACCATGCAGGATTACCTGAACATTCGTGCACCGTTTGATGGCATGATCATTCAGCGTAATGTATCTCCGGGAGCTTTGGTAGCCCCGGGTAAAGGTACAGACCTGCCTATGCTTATTTTGCAGGATACCCGCAAGCTGCGTTTAGAGGTTTACATCCCCGAAGATTTCGTAGACAAAGTTGACTTAAAGCAGCAGGTAAAATTCACTTTTAATGCTATGCCGGGGCAGGAACAAACAGCCAAAATCAGTCGCTCGGCCAATGCTTTAGGGAGTATGCGTTCTGAAGCTATTGAAATAGACGTACAAAACCAAAATGGAATACTAAAACCGGGGATGTATGCCGAAGTAAAGATCCCGATGCTTTCGGGCGCCAAATCGTTGTTAGTGCCCAACAATGCCATCATCCGGTCAACCGAGAGGGAATATGTAATAGCTGTAAAAGACGGCAAGGCAGCATTAATTGATATAAAGGAAGGATTATCCAGACATGACTCAACCGAAGTGTTTGGAAACCTGAAGGCCAACGATATCATTCTTAAAAATGCCAGCGATGAGGTGAAGGACGGGACGAATATTAATTGAGAGTGTTAGAGGCAATGGCTAAGCCTAAGCGGCTTGGAACAGGGCTTTTACATTCGGCCCCATGAGCAGAATTGTCGCGTTTCATTATTATAACTCATCAGTTCATGATACATGACGCATTAATTTTGTTCACCAATGCCGATATCAAACCCTTTACTTAAAATTGGGGCAAGGGCAGCTTTTGGAGAAGAGCGAGAGACATATTTTTTTACCTTTGCCCGTATGGAAACCATCACCTGGCATGATTTTGAAAAAGTAGAACTGCGTGTAGGCACTGTATTGGAGGCAATTGATTTCCCCGAAGCCCGTAAGCCGGCTTTTAAAGTGAGGGTTGATTTTGGCACTTTCGGCATCCGGTGGTCGAGCGCACAAATCACGAAGCATTACACCAAGGAAGAATTGGTTGGCCGGCAGATAGTGGGTGTAACAAATTTCCCTAAAAAGCAGATCGCCAATTTCATGTCGGAGTTCCTGGTTACCGGCTTTGCCGATGAGAACGGAGACATTGTGTTAACCGCTGTTGAAAAGCCTGTGCCAAACGGCAGCAAACTTATTTAAATGAGATATATCAGTTTCGAGGATGAGGCCTCTATATCGCCCGATGAATATTTTATGGGCGAAGCGTTAAAAGAAGCCCGCTATGCATTGGAGGAGGATGAGATTCCGATTGGGGCAATTGTGGTTTACAATGGCCGCATTATAGGAAAAGGGCACAATCTTACCGAACGGCTTAACGATGTATCGGCCCATGCCGAAATGCAGGCCCTTACTGCGGCCGCTAATTTAATTGGAGGTAAATACCTGCAAGGCTGTACGCTGTACGTTACTATGGAGCCCTGCGTAATGTGTGCCGGGGCTTCATACTGGTTCCAGGTAAGTAAGATCGTTTTTGGGGCCTATGATAACAAACTCGGGTTCGGCCGCATCAACCAAAAAATAACCCATCCCAAAACAGTGATCACCGGCGGTATCCGCGAAGCTGAATGCAGCCAGTTGGTGAAAGATTTTTTTAAAAGTAAGCGGAAGTAGGGTTGATGGTTCATGGATCATAGTTCATGGTAATAAAAATAGCTATATAAGCTATGATCCATGAACCATTAACTATGAACTAAAGAAAACATGACAATTATTTAGAACAAATAGTTCCGTCAACGCTTATATTTGTTACGTCACAACAAACAGTAAACTTTAAAATAAACAACTAAAATTATGGCATTTACCCTACCGGCGTTATCCTACGCTACTGATGCTCTGGAACCGCACATTGATAAACTGACCATGGAAATTCACCATGGCAAACACCACCAGGCTTATGTTACCAACTTAAACAAAGCTTTGGAAGGTAAGCCTGAGGCTGAAAGCAATATCGACGATATCATTAAAAATATCTCTAAATTCCCCGCTGCTGTGCGTAACAATGGCGGTGGCCACTACAACCATACCTTGTTCTGGACCTTGTTATCACCAAACGGTGGCGGCGAGCCTACAGGCGCTTTAGCTGATGCTATCAAAAGCACTTTCGGTTCATTTGCCGATTTCAAAACTAAAGTATCTGAAGCCGGTGCAACCCGTTTTGGTTCTGGCTGGGCATGGTTAATTGTTACTGCTGATAAAAAATTAGCTATAACTTCAACTCCTAACCAGGATAACCCATTAATGGACATCGCTGAAGTTAAAGGTACCCCAATTTTAGGTATCGACGTTTGGGAGCATGCTTACTACCTGAAATATCAAAACCGTCGTCCGGATTACTTAGCAGCTATCTGGAATGTGATCAACTGGAACCACGTTGCCGAACTTTACGCAAA
The DNA here is from genome assembly GCF_014643835.1 of Mucilaginibacter rubeus. Lineage (GTDB taxonomy): Bacteria > Bacteroidota > Bacteroidia > Sphingobacteriales > Sphingobacteriaceae > Mucilaginibacter > Mucilaginibacter rubeus. The sequence goes on from NZ_BMKD01000008.1 coordinate 71,404, forward strand.
AGCAACCGCTTAATATTATTTAAGCTTCTAAATTTAAAGCGGCAGGATCTGATGGTCCTGCCGCTTCTGTTTTACTTCATAACCTTTGCGCCCGTTTGTAACGAGCCCGAGAAGTTTATTTATTTACCTCCCAATTATACACCCACGCTTAATCCCTGCAATAATCTACTAACTTTGTGGACTTTTTTATATCATGATCAAAAAGCCCATAGAAACCCTGCTCCGCGAATCGAAGGAGGAAGGGGAACATTCATTAAAACGCTCGCTTGGGCCCGTTAACCTTATTTTAATTGGGATAGGCATCATTATAGGGGCCGGTTTATTTTCCTTAACCGGTATAGCGGCGGGCCAGCATTCGGGCCCTGCGGTAACTATTTCTTTTTTAATTGCTGCTGTTGGCTGCGCTTTTGCTGCCCTTTGCTATGCCGAGTTTTCGGCCATGATACCTGTTGCGGGGAGCGCTTACACCTATTCGTATGCTACCATGGGCGAGCTTTTTGCATGGATCATAGGCTGGGACCTTGCGCTTGAATATGCCGTTGGCGCAGCAACAGTGGCCATCAGCTGGTCGCAATACCTTACTAAGTTTTTATCCTGGTTTGATCTGTATTTGCCTCCACAGCTTACACTTTCGCCTTTTGAAACTGCAAAAGCAGCAAATGGTGATATCATTAACGGGATCATCAATTTGCCCGCTGCGCTCATTGTAATTTTGGTTACCAGTATCATTATCCGGGGTACAAAAGGTTCGGCATTGGTTAATGCCATTATTGTAACTTTGAAAGTGGGCGTGGTGTTGGTGTTTATCGCAGTTGGGTGGTCATTTATTAACCCGCAAAACTATCACCCCTATATTCCGCAAAATACCGGTGTTTGGGGTGATTATGGCTGGTCGGGCATATTGAGAGGGGCGGGATTAGTGTTTTTTGTATTTATTGGGTTTGATGCTGTATCAACTGCGGCGCAGGAGGCCAAAAACCCGCAGCGCAATATGCCTATCGGGATCATCGGCTCCCTGCTGATCTGTACGGTACTTTTTATTGTATTTGCGCACGTAATGACCGGCATGGCCAATTATAAGGAATTTATAGGCTCGGGCGCACCGGTTGCCATCGCCATTGAAAAAACGCATTACCAGTGGTTGAGTAAAGCTATTGTGCTGGCTATTTTAATAGGTTATACCTCGGTGATTTTGGTGGACCTGTTAGGCCAATCGCGTGTGTTTTTCTCTATGTCGAAAGATGGTTTGCTGCCTAAGGTTTTTTCGGAAGTGCATCCCAAATTTCGCACACCCTGGAAATCGAATATTATGCTTTGCGCTTTTATAGCCCTCTTTGCCGCATTTGTTCCGATACGCGTGGTTGGTGAAATGACCAGCATTGGTACCCTGCTTGCATTTGTTATGGTTTGCGCCGGTGTGCTTATTTTACGAAAGCAGCAGCCTGATATTCACCGGCCGTTTAAAACACCCCTTGTGCCATTGGTGCCGGTGTTGGGTATCCTGACCTGTTTTGCCATGATGACGTTTCTACCCGGCGATACCTGGTTGCGTTTGGTCATTTGGCTTGCAATTGGTTTGGTTATCTACTATACTTACGGCAAAAAGAACAGCGTTATCCGCAAAATGCTTGCAGATAAACAATAGCGCCACCAATTGATGACCGAAGAGATTTTAAAACTAAAAGTTGAACGCATAAAATGGGAAACCCCAGATACGGCTACATTTTATTTGAGTAGTATTGATGGTAATCTTATCCCTTATACAGCAGGGCAGTTCATCACACTGATATTTAACCATAGGCAGGAAGAGATCAGGCGCTCGTATTCGTTAAGCTCATCGCCCGATGAACCATACCTTTCAATAACTATCAAGCGCATTACCAATGGTGAAATCTCCCGTTTTATGCTCACCAAAATAAAGGAGGGCGATGAGTTAACAGCATTAGCTCCCGCCGGCCGTTTTATCATCAGTGACCATCAGCAGGGAAAGGATCTGTTTTTATTTGCGGGCGGCAGCGGCATTACCCCCATATTTTCGCAACTGAAATATATTTTGAACCGGGAGGGTAAAAGCAGGTTGGTTCTCATCTATAGTAATCAAAATGCTGCTTCCATTTTATTCAAAAACGAGCTGGGTAAACTGGCAGCCGAATACCCCGAAAGGTTGACAATCATTTACCTGCTTAGCAGCGAAGGTAACCGACTCAACCCCGATAAGGTAGAAAAGCTGGTGAAGCAATACGCCAACTTCAACCTGGCAAATGCTGAGTTTTACCTTTGTGGCCCGTTTGCTTTTATGCGAATGATCCGGTTCGACCTGGTGTATATGGGGATTGATCAGGTAAAGATCCGCCGCGAAAATTTTGTGCTCGAAACAGTTGCCGTAACAAGCAGCTTTACTAACTTTCCACCTAAAAACATCAAAATAAAATACCGGGGCGAGCTGCACGATATTGTAGTAGGCGAAAACCAATCCATACTGCAGGCCGCCCTGCAAAACAATATCCCATTACCTTATAGCTGCCGGGGAGGAATATGCTCTACCTGCATGGTTAAATGCACCGGCGGTAAAGTTGAAATGGTGAAGAATGATGTACTTACTGAAGCGGACCTTGCACAAGGATGGATCTTGACCTGCACCGGGCATCCGCTGGATGATGAGGTGGTTATTGGCCCCCCAGCCCCCTAAAAGGGGAGTTATACCAGGAAGCGAAAGAATAATCAACGTAATCAGTGTATCAAAAATCAACGGTCGGTTGGCAAATGCTGCCTTACCGTCCTTCTGTGCACCACCGTTTTTACCTTTTTTGATTTGGATTTTTTGCGTTTGCCGAGCCAGATGATAAAGCCGGTGATTGGCAAGCTTGCACAAATCAAACTGGCCAAAAAAGCAATGGTCTTACCGGGAAGGCCTAAGATTTGCCCTACGTGAACATCATAGTTCATGTTATTCATTTTCATGCCGGCACTTTTTTGTTCATGCGCGGTACGGTTCAATAATTTGCCGGTGTATTTATCGAAAGAATAGCTATCACTTTTATAGTAGTGCAGGGCCTGTGCGTATGCGGTTACGCCTATGGCACCGGCTTTAGCAGCATCGTCATAAATTAAAAACATTTCGGCATTTGGCGAGGCGGCTTTGGCTGATAAATATGCTTTGTTGATAACCTGGGTGGTATCCATTTTACCATTCAACAACGAATCGGACTTGAAAACTACCTTTTCTTCGGGATGCGCTTTGCCCAAATTAGCGGCTGTGTAAATAGCTTCACGCATCCAGTCAAATGATATTGACAGACCTGTTATGGCCAATATGATGGCCACGCTGGTGGCATAAAAGCCCAAAACGTTATGCAAGTCGTAATTAACACGGCGCCAGCGGCCACCCCACTTAATAGTGAAGCTGCGTTTACGGTCGCTTTTACGTTTGGGCCACCAGAGTATTATGCCGGTGATCATCAGCACCACAAAAATTATCACCGATATGCCTACTACCAGGGTGCCGATATTAGCCGGGAGCAACAGGTATAGGTGAATATATTCAACAATAATAAAAAAGTTTGAAGCGGGGCTTTCGGTATGGGTGATCTTACCTGTATAAGGATTCAGATATACAAAAAGGAGGCCCTCTTTCTTGTCCGTTACCAACACCCCCGCAGGGCGACCGATACCGTAATAGTAAACATAACTGGCCGTAGCGCCTTTACGGCCTTTCAGTGCTTCGGCTTTAAGTATTGATGGTGCTATGTAGGGTTTAGCTTGTACCTCAACCTTACGGTAACTGTGTATCGCATCCTGGATCTCGTCCTGAAAGCAAAAGATACAGCCGGTTATACTTACTATAAATACCACCAGCCCGGATATAAATCCAAGCCAGCGATGTATAAACAACAGTGTTTTTTTAAAAGGTGTCATTCATTAAAATTTGTAACCGATACTTAAACGTACGTTTGTTGGTGCTTCTGCCTGCCAGCTGTAAACAGTTTTGCCGTCGGTGCTCAACCCCTCATGACCGCCTGAATAAAGGTATTTGTTAAGCACGTTATTTACATTTAACGCAAAACTCATCTTCTTGATCTGGTAGGATGCGCCTGCATCTAAACGGAAGTAGTTTGGCAGATCAGAAGTGCCTGTGCCGAGGCTCCATGGCAGGCGGTCAAGCTGCCACTGATATCCGGTTGAAAAGCCCAAACCTTTTAAGCTGCCGTGCTGTAAACGGTATGTTAACCAGGCATTGGTAACATGTTTTGCAAAGCCGGGAACAGGATTGCCAACATTTGCAGGGTCGGTATCTTTAGAAATCTTCGAATCGGTATAAGCATAGTTAACCATCAGGCTGAGGCCGGTTATGATTTCGCCGCGGGCATCAAATTCAACACCTTTTGTTTTAGTTTGACCTAATTGCAAAACGTAATTTGCTGCAGATTCACCATGTTTGTCGGGGTCGGTTACCAACTGGTTGTTTTTAAGGATCTGGTAAGCAGATAAGGTAGTATTCCACTTTCCATCAAACCAGTCGCGTTTTAAACCAAGCTCCATGTTGTTGCCTGTAATAGGCTTAACTTTTTGGCCGCCGTATATTTTACCTGTTTGCGGCACAAATGATTGATCATATACCGCATAAGCAGTTGTAGTAGGATCAATGTTAACACTTAACCCAAAACGGGGCGTAAATTTATGCCCTTTGGTATCGCCGGCATAAGGATCGGTTGTAGTGGCATGGGTGTAACGACCAGCTACAGTTAAACGCAATTTCTGATCAAAAAAGCCCAACTCATCCTGTACATAAATTGATTGATATTTTTCGGTATTTACAGCGTTTTTACCACGTTCGCTAAGTGGCACCGATCTATCAAACACAGGTAAAGTAACAGGGCCATTATTTGGATTGTGGATATTGAAAGGGTTTGCGGGATCAGGATCAAGTGAGCCTGATTGAAAATAATCCGGAATATAGTACTTGTCGCCAATATCAAGGCCGCTTAACAGGCGGTGAACAACTTTGCCTGTATTAAATTCGCCGTTTAAAAAAGCCTGGGCAAATTTGTTTTTGTTAACAGCATCCCATAAACCAAGGTTACGGTCAACATCGCCGTTGCTGCTGATGCTGTTTATCCAATAGCTATATGCCGTTTGCTTATAATAAAAATAAGCACCCTGCGCGGTAACTTTCCACTTGCTGTTAAAGGTATGCTCATAAGTTAAAAACGCACTTTGGTCCCGGATGCCCGATGATGGCGAATTTGAAGGCGCGTTAGTAAAGTTGCGCGGCAGTGTTGCATAGCCATCAGTGGAGAACAGGTAGGCGGTACCAAAGGCATTCATGCGCTGGTACTGGTAGGTATACTCGGCAGTGAGGGTATTTTTGCTGTCGAATTTGTAGCGTAATACGGGAGCGATAGCCGTACGGTTGGTAAAATCATACGGGCGCCATGATTTTGAAAGCTGGCCCATCAGGTTGAGGCGGTATTGCAGTTTACCGTTTTTAGTAAGTACGCCGTCAAAATCGGCAGTGGCACGGTAGCTGTTAAAACTGCCTGCAGTAAAACTGAATACCTGGCTGGTAGTGCCGGTAGGCTTTTTGGTAACTACGTTATAAAAACCCGAGGGGTTGCCGTTGGCCAGCATGAATGCAGCAGGGCCTTTTACAAATTCAATCCTGTCAACAAATGACATATCCTCGGTTAGCGGGCCCCAGGTAGCTTCGATGTTCATACCGTTGCGGAAAGGTGCAAGCCTGTCGCCACGGGCATTTACACGGGCATAATTGCCCCAATGCTCCTGCATGGTTAAGCCGCTCACATTGCGCGATACGCCTTCGAGCATGTTAAAGATCTGCTGGTCCTTGATCTGGTCGGAAGATACCACCTGGATATTTTGTGCCACTTCAAGTAAAGGCTCGTTTAACCTCAGGCTGGGTGAGGGGTCGTCGATCTTATATTTTTGTTTCCTGCCCGAAATTAAGACCTCACCAATTTGGTTGGCGTTTTCGCGCAGCATAAAGTTTACGGTAACGCGTTGTCCATCGGCCAGTTCAACTGCTTTTTCTTCAGAAGCCAGGCCCACAAACGTTACTTTAATGGTGTAGCTGCCCGGTTTTACCTTGTTAAAGGTAAACCTTCCGCTTTCGCTGGTAACCGTGCCTGCGGATATGCCATTACCTTTAAGGCTTACGGTTACACCGGGAACGGTTTGGCCATCGGCAGTCGTGATTGTGCCGGTTATGGTGCCGGGTTTTACCTCGGCCAGCGCGGGTATGTTGAAGAGCAGCAAAACCGCACATAATAAAAGAGGAGGAAGCTTACAGAAAGAGTGTATGGATTTGGACATTTTATTCAGGATTAACAGGAATGATAGGGTTGTTAACTTAAAGCAGGAACTGTAATACACTCCTGCTTTTTATTTAATGGCTGTTTTAAAATTTATAGGTTGCGCTTAATGCAAAACTTCTTAGTTTTTGAGGGTTAATGGTGGTGTAACCTATCCAGTATTTTTCATTGGTAAGGTTGTCAAGCTTAGCGCCAAACCGGTATTTATTAGTATCATAAAATGCTGATGCTCCTAATACGGTGTAAGCCGGCAGGGTAAATACCCCAATGGCCCGGCTGTTTACGATCTTATTATCGCTGGCATAGTTGCCGCCGAAACCCAGACCAAAACCTTTCACTGCACCTTGATGAAATTTGTAGCTTATCCAAAAATTTGCCAGATATGGCGATGAGGCGGTTGCTGGCCGAAGACCTTCAACGCCTGCATCGGCGCTTTTGGTAAGCTTTGAATCATTATATGAAAAACCTGCTACGATGTTAAGGCCAATTATTGGGTTGGCTATTACTTCGGCTTCAAAACCTTTGCTGTATTGGGTTCCGTCCTGTACCGAAAGAATGGGATTTATGGTGGAAGGACGTACGATATTTTTCACTTTGATATCATAGTAACTTACCGTGCCGCTCAATTTACCATCGAAGAGATCAAGTTTTACGCCACCTTCAATTTGATTGGCTTGCTCAGGCTTAAGCGGTTGGTTGTTTTCGGTAGTACCGGTTTTGTTGTTAAAGCTGTTTTGATAATTGGCAAACAGCGATATGTGGTCTTTAACGGGTTGGTAAACCAAACCAAATTTTGGCGAAAAGGCGGTTTGCTTATATGCCCCGGATGTGGTTTGAGTTGTTGGGTCATAGTTGCCTTTGTTGTCAAACCTGTCTACGCGTAAACCTGCCGATGCTATCAGTTGATCCGTAATATTAAACACATCAGAGATATAAGCGCTGTAGGTATTCCGTTTAAACATGGAAGGGTAGGTAAAACCATAAATGCCGGTAGCATAAAGGGCGTCCATAGCCGCTTTGTTGAAATTGCGGTAGTTTTGATTGCCGGTTACAGATATAGTATCGAGCGTACTGCCAAAAAAATATTGCTGCGAGTTTTCCCTGAAGAAGTCCAGGCCGCCTACAAACCGGTTACGGAATTTACCTATTTTGAAGTCGCCGTTAAAGTTTTGCTGGATCTCGATCATGTCATCTTTACTTTTGCGGGTTGACTGATCGTTACGGGAAATAGAATCGCCTGGCAACAGGTAGTAGTAAGGGCCAAAGCCGTTCGAATAGCTATGGGTGAGGCTCAGGTTGGTACGTGTTGTCCAGGCGTTGGAGATCTTGTATTTTACTTCGCCATAAAAATTCCTGTTTTGTGACGTTTGAGTCAGGTCATTTCCATGATAGCTTTGTTTGTAGTCGAGCTTGAGCTGATCGGCACGACTGTAGCCCAGGGCATCAATGGTTTGTCCGTAAGGGAAAAAGAAAATAGATTTTCCGATATTGGTGCCATATGACAATTCAGCATCGGCACTAATGGTTAACCTGTCGGAAGCCTTATAAACAATGCTTGGGTCAATAACCACATTCCGCGAAAAGCCGTTGTTTTGGAAACTACCGTCATGATTAAAAGCAGTATTTAAACGGAAGAGTATCTTTTTATCTTTATCGAGCGGGGTGTTAATATCGGCGCTGCCCCGGTAAAAACCAAAATTGCCGCCAGATAAGCTTACTTCTCCGCCAAATGTATCATAAGGTTTCTTGGTAACACGGTTGATCAGGCCGCCATATGAGGTTAAAGAACTTCCGAATAAAGTAGCAGAGGGGCCTTTAATAATCTCAATCCTGTCGATGTTAGCCGCGTCAATGCCATTAGTTATAATCCCTGCAATGCCGTTACGCATGGTACTTTGTACAATAAAGCCCCTGCTATTATAATAAGCGCCGCCATCGCCGCCACGACCGGTAGCTTCCCACATTTTTTGGATCCCAGGGGCATTTTTTATAGCATCATCAACAGAAAATATCAATTGTTCCTGCATCAATTGGCTGCTTATGGTATTATAAACTTGTGGGTTTTCGAGGTTGCTTAAAGGCATTTTGGCAACATCCTCGCTTCGTGAACGTTTAAATTTATTGGTTTTATTAGCATTTATATTTACTTCCTGCAAACCATGAATAGTATGATCAACAGTAATAACAGGCAACACAGTTGTTTGCCCGGCTGTTACGGTTACTGGTTTTTCCTGTCCTTTTGTGCCAACTTCAGATACTACAAGTGTATAATCTCCTTGCGGGGCTTTAATTTCAAATAAGCCGTTTTCATCGGTTATGGTACCGTACCTGGTGCCTTTAAGTACTGCCGAAACGTTTTCGGCAGGCCCATTTTTTATGGTGACAATTTTACCTTTAAGGATGCCTCTGGCTTGCTGGGCAAGGGCCGGGATGGTGCCTATAAGTAGCACTATAAATGAAAGTGAAAAGATTTTTGAGAATGATGGTTTGGGTTGATCCATTTTATTTAGACTAAATATAAATAATAGCGCAAAAGTAGTCAGGCAGGTGTTATAATGCAAATTATTTATAATAAATCTAAATAGTACACTTAATGTGCCTGTTGTTCAGATGCTTGCGGATATAAGAATGGAAAATTGCTAATCCGGTAAGGGATTGTCAAAGCAATACCACCGAAATTATTCAGAAAAAGAGTAGTTAAATTTAAGAATCATGTAAACGGGTTCCTTCTATGATCCTGAAGGCTGTCATCATCTAATGAAGACTTGCGAAGTCCCCGAAACTTCGTGAGTCTGGTAGATAGATAAGCAATTACTAAATATCCATCACTTCCTTTTTCTTTTTGCTTTTCATCCGCTTTGGTACAAATTCCAGGATTTCAGCTTTTAGTGCTTCAATCATGCGGCGTTTTAAAAAGTTGCGCTGTATCACAATGCTTACCTCACGGGCAGGTTCGGGTGATTTAAAATAGCGCACCTTGTCCAGTTGCTTTTCGGTAAGCTCAGACAGAGCCAACTCGGGGAGGATGGTAGCCCCGTTATTTTGGTCGACCATGCGTTTTAGGGTTTCAACGCTGCCGGTATTGTATTCAAAATGCTGAAAGCCACGGGTTGATTTCCGTCGCTGGCAAATATTTAAAACCTGCTCGCGCATACAATGGCCTTCGTTCAGGATCCAGATCTCCTCCATATCTATATCATCCGGCACAATATTTTTCTTTTTAGAAAGTTTGCTGTTTTTGGATACATAGGCTACAAAATTTTCATAAAATACAGGGATTTCGGTAAGGTTGTTTTCATGAAGCGGGGTAGAAAGGATGCCGCAGTCAAGCATACCAAGTTTTAGCTGTTGAATGATCTCTTCGGTAGTTTGTTCCCATACAATCAGTTTTACCTGCGGATATTTTTCAATAAAGCCATGGATGATTTTGGGTAATATGTAGGGTGAAACGGTAGGGATAATGCCTACCCGTAATTCGCCCGATAGTTCCTTTTGCCTGTCGGATATAATTTCCTTGATCTTTTCGCTCTCAGACAGCATTACACGTGCCTGGGTAATTATTTCAATCCCTATTTCGGTAGGCACAACGGGTTGTTTGCTTCGGTCAAAGATCTTAACGCCAAGCGTATCCTCCAGTTTTTGTACCTGCATACTTAATGTTGGTTGGGTAACAAAACATTTTTCGGCTGCCAAAACAAAGCTGCGATAAGTATCAACAGCCACAATATACTCCAGTTGTGTGATAGTCATGTAATATAGATAAATGCTATGTAAAGGTAATAAATATTGATTTTATCTATTCAAATATTTCGCAAGGCTGGATTATAAATGCAACTAATATGAAATCAAAAAAGATGTTAAATACCCACATTTCTAATAAACTAAAGTCCCGTAAACGGGCACTTAAATATTGTAAAACAGCTTGCCAGTCCTTCTGTTAAAATAAATTTTGCAGCCAGATTTTTGGATATTGTTATTTGTTCCGCAGTTCGGTATCTCTGCCAATAATTTCTCTTAAAACAAAACCATTAAATCCTTACTTTAGGATATATGCTTCCTTTATTAATTGCCGAACAAATTCGCGAGGGCGATGCTTATACTATCGCTAATGAACCTGTTGCTTCTATTGATTTGATGGAACGTGCCTCAAAAGCTTTTGTGGGTTGGTTCGTTAACCGTTTCCCCGATAAAAACGAGCCGATAACTTTTTACTGTGGTACAGGGAATAATGGCGGCGACGGGCTTGCCATTGCGCGTATTTTATGTGATCATCATTATAATAGGCTCAACGTTGTAATAGCCCGGTTTTCTGATAAGGCATCGGAGGATTTTAACATCAATTTTGAAAGGCTAAAACAAACTTGCGTATCTATAAAAGAACTTGCCAAAGATGAAGAGATCCCGGCGGATAGCAGCCCGGTAATTATTGACGCCCTGCTTGGCAGCGGCTTGAACAAACCGCTCACCGGCAATTATGAACGGCTGGTTAAGTTCATTAATGATTTGGGCCGAACAGTTGTTGCTGTTGATGTACCCACAGGTTTTTTTTCGGAAGGGGAGGTAGCCAGGGATACCATTGCAATAAAAGCCGACCTTGTAATTACTTTTCAGCAGCCTAAAATCAATTTCCTGTTACCGGAATCGGCACCTTATATCAATTGCTGGGAGGCCGTGAATATTGGCATTAATGAAAAATTTATCCAGTCGTTAAATTCACCGTACCAGCTTGTTGAAGAAAAGGACGTGAGACAAATACTAAAACCACGTCATCGTTTCAGCAATAAAGGCACATTTGGTCATGTGCTGATTATTGCAGGGCAGGCAAAAACCATGGGAGCGGCGCTATTAAGTTCATCAGCTGCAGCACACGCAGGGGCCGGCCTGACAACCGCCTGCATCCCCGAAAGTGGTTTAACCGCATTAAACAGTTATCAGCCCGAGATTATGGCCATAGTCAGGAACGGTGATAAACTGCCTGATATTGAATGGGATAAATTTAGTTCGATAGCTGTGGGACCTGGTTTAGGCAAAGATGCTGAGGCTTTAACATTATTAAAAGCAATCATCAAAAACTATAAACAACCGTTGGTTATTGATGCCGACGCGTTAAACCTGATTGCAGAAAATAAGACATTATTAACTCAGCTACCCGCGGGAAGCATCTTAACCCCGCACATGAAAGAGTTTGACAGGCTTTTTGGCGAACATACCAGTTGGTGGCAGCGGCTGCAAACCGCTATAAAAAAGGCAAAGGAGTTAAACTTGTGTGTCCTGCTGAAAAATGATTACACCATCGTCGCTACACCCAATGGCAAAGCTTATTTTAACTCATCAGGAAATGCTGCTATGGCAAGCGGAGGTATGGGCGATGTACTTACCGGCGTAATAGCTGCGTTGCTTGGGCAAAAGTATCCGCCGGATCAGGCTTGCATCATTGGTGCCTACATTCACGGTAAGGCCGGCGATGAACTCGCATTGCCAAACCGGATGCATGTTGTTTTACCCGGTAAGCTCATTACGCAATTGCCTGTTACTATGGCAAAGTTAAGGGCATAAAAAAACGGCTGCAAGTATCATACAGCCGTTTTAATTAACTATTAACTGATCTTATAAAGAACTAAATACTCAAATCCGGGAGTTAGGTTTATCAGGTTCACTGGTTCTCGTTTATGTCCTAACTAATCATAAGACGTTTGCACGTTCCTATTAGTTACAAAAAAACTAATAATTGGTTTTGGTTTTCGTTAAAAAAATGTTAAATTATTAAACCAGTGTAGTTTAGGTTTACACAAAATACAAGTAATTAACGTATAAAAATCGAAAAGCTTACATTTTTTCGGATTTATTCCCGAAAAATGTAAGCTTTTAATCATTATTGAGCCTTGGGAGGCCTTTTTCGCTTTAAAATTTGCCCATTACCACCATTTGTGATAGTGTAGGACTTGGACTACCACCTCTTGGCTCAAGCGTTACCGCGAAGGCATCGGCCGAGGCTATGGCTTTCATATTTTTGAATCCGCTTGAATCTGCCGTGGCGTCAAATACACCCAGATCAACAGGTTTACCGCCTACCAGTGCCCAAAGCTGGTATTGATGAGCCTGGTCATTTGCAGGCAATTTAAGGCCTTCCAGGTCAATCACCACTTTTTGTTTGGATGGGCTAAAGGCTACGGTCATCACCGACTCAGGCGATTTTTTAGTTCCTTTCAGGCGGATCAATTTATATGAGGTATCTCTTAAAAGGCTCAGCTCGTTGTCCTTTGCGCTAACGGTAGTGCTAAAATGCTGGTTTTGCAACTGCATAGCATTTAGACGGGTATTGGTATCATTAAGGCGGTTGTAAAGATTATACAAAGCCACCGCGCTTGCTAACAATAAAACAAGGCATGCGGCAAATGCATATTTATAAAAATTAATTTCTTTTTGTTTGTCGGGTGGCCGTGTAGTCACAACTTTTTCCCGTTCGGTATGGGTTTGTGTAGGAAAGTCATTATCGTCGCCAAAATTAGTAAGTAAGCTTCCTAATATACGGCTGCGTAAATGTTCAGATGGTTCAATCGCGTTTTCTCCGGCATACAGTTCCATTGAGCGTTCAATTTCGTTAAGCTCAGCCCTAATACCGGGATGCTTTGAAGCCAGTTCTTCAACCTGTAGCTTTTCGGCAGGGGTAACATCCCCCAATACGTAAAGCTCCAGTATCCCTGTTTCAATATATGCTTTTAAATCTTCCACTTCAATTAAAATGTTTTCTGAGTTCCTGGATACCCATTCTTAACCGGGTTTTAACGGTACCCAACGGAATGCCCAATTCTTCGGCAGCTTCCACATGGGTATAGCCTTTAAAATAAACCAGCTCGATGATCAGTTTTTGCTCGGGTTTTAGTGTTTGCACTAAATTTTTAACACCCATTAACTCAGGTTTATAAACCGTGTTTCTCTGCTCGTCAATGAAAGTTACGTTATTTTCAATATCCTGGTTTTTATTCTGATTCTTAAAATCTTTCGATCTGGTCTTATCTATTGCAAGGTTGCGCGCGATATTAACCATCCAGGTAAATAAACGGCCTTTTTCAATATTGTAGCTTGAAAAGGAATGCCAGATTTTTACAAAAGTTTCCTGTAAAACATCTTCGGCTATAGTGGTGTCATTTATAATGCGTGATATTACCCCGAATAAGGAGGCCGAATACATATCATATAAAGCTTCGACGGCAATTTTTTCCCGGTGCCGCAATGATAACACCAGTTCTTCTTCCGACATCGATATTTTTCGTTTCTTACTCAACCCGATGAAGATATAAAGGAATTATCACATTTCAAACAAGTGTTTTTCTGCATGGTAAGATGAGCGCACCAGCGGCCCGCTTTCAACATACCTGAACCCTTTTTGAAGGCCAAATTCCTTATAACGTGCAAATTGATCGGGATGGATCCAGTCAATCACCGGATGATGGTTACGTGTAGGCTGTAAATACTGCCCCAGCGTAAGTATATGAACACCTGCAGCCAGCAAATCATCCATTGCTTCTAAAACATCCTCCTCGGTTTCGCCCAAGCCAAGCATAATGCCTGATTTTGTACGCAAGCCTGCTTCCGAAATATGTTTCAGGGCTTCAAGACTGCGGTCATATTTTGCCTGGATCCGCACCTCTTTGGTAAGGCGCCTTACAGTTTCCAGGTTGTGTGATACAACTTCGGGCCTGGTTTCCAAAACGCGGGCAAGGTTATCCCAGTTGCCTTTAAAATCGGGCAGCAGGGTTTCTAAAGTAGTATCGGGGCTTTCACGGCGAATGGCATTGATGGTTTCGGCCCAGATAATGGAACCGCCGTCTTTCAAATCATCACGATCGACGGACGTAATAACGCAATGTTTTACCTGCATTAGTTTTACAGAAGTTGCTACGCGGTTTGGCTCATCAACATCAACAGCTAAAGGCCTGCCGGTTGCAACGGCACAAAACGAGCACGAACGGGTGCAAATATTACCAAGGATCATGAAAGTGGCCGTGCCGGCACCCCAGCACTCTCCCATATTAGGGCAGTTACCGCTTTCGCATATGGTATGCAGTTTATGAGTATCAACAAGGCTGCGTACGTGAGCATATTCTTTTCCTGTAGGAAGCTTAACCCTAAGCCAATCAGGCTTACGTACAGGCTGGCTAACAGCAGGAACTACCGGCAATTCAATCATGGTACAAATGTAGTTAAATATTTAGTTGATGGGGAATGGTTCATAGTTCATAGTAGCAGCAAATGACTGCAAAATGATCATCAGCATTTGCAGCAACGTAATTAATACTAAAAATACTTTATGAACCCATGAACCATGAACTATGATCCATGAACAAAATCTAAATCAGCACTTCTAAAGTTTCGTCAACGGAGATGCCGCTGTGAGACTGGTCAAGAATGCATTCACCATTTTTAATGAGTAACAGTTGGGGCGATTCGTGGTGTACCTGGAACAATTGCGCTACCTGGTTTGACAGGTCGCGGTATTTGATCAGGTCTAAAAAGTAAAGGGGCATATTTTCGGGAAGATTATCCCAGTCAAGCTCAAAACGCCTTTTGGCCATCATGCTGATGGAGCAGCGTGTGCTATGTTTAAATATAAGGCTATAGCCTTCTTGTTGTTTGATCGCCATTAGCTGATCGGCCGTCTCCAACGAAATCCAGTTCATATTATTAATAGTTAAAATGCTATAACGTAATTATAACACAAAAACTGTGTAGTGTGTTTAAACAGGTTTAAAAATGACAATTAACTGTTAACGGCCTGTTTTAGGATATGAACCGTAAGCCGGGCATAATTTATTTGAGCAGGATGATGCTGTTGCAACTGCCGCGGCTATAAGTGCTATATAAACTAATTTTTTCATATTGAGCTAAAATTAATTGCTTTAACGGATTTTAACTGTTTAATGTTTCAGCAAGGGCTGCCATTTTAATGGCCGTGATGGCCGCTTCGTCGCCTTTATTACCATGTTTACCGCCGGCCCTGTCAATGGCCTGTTGCTGATTATCAGTAGTTAAAACACCAAATATAACAGGTTTTGAGTATTTTACGGCAACATTACTTACTCCGTTTGCTACCGCGTTGCAAATAAAATCAAAATGCCTTGTTTCGCCCTGTATTACACATCCCAGGCAAATTACAGCATCAAGGTTGCCTTTTTTTAATAACAGCTCTGCTCCCGATGTAAGTTCAAAGCTGCCCGGTACCTGGTATGAAAAAATGTTTTCGGCCAGTGCGCCATTGCTTATCAGGCTTTTGTATGCACCCTGGTAAAGCGCATTAGTAATTTCGGCATTCCATTCGGCCACAACTATACCGAAGCGGTACGGTGCTGCTGATGGTATTTCGGTATTCGAAAAGTCGGAAAGGTTTTTAAGATGGGTAGCCATTTGATTTCGGATTTGGGAATTTCGAAGGTTCGATTTCGGATTTGTTAAGCCTTGTGATCGACGATCAAAATCTGCTTATAAAAAAAATCGATTCCGAATTTAAAGGTATTTAAAACCTGATAAATCCGAAATCGAAATTCTCAAATCCGATATTAAAATTATTGTTTTGCTTCGGCGCGGGCTATATACTCGTCGATATTTTGAGCCTCA
The DNA here is from genome assembly GCF_014643835.1 of Mucilaginibacter rubeus. Lineage (GTDB taxonomy): Bacteria > Bacteroidota > Bacteroidia > Sphingobacteriales > Sphingobacteriaceae > Mucilaginibacter > Mucilaginibacter rubeus. The sequence goes on from NZ_BMKD01000008.1 coordinate 87,348, forward strand.
GCGCTTTCAGGATATTCGGTTTTTATTCTTTTATAAGCTTCAGCAGCTTCTTTATTGTTTTTTTGAGCCTCATAAGTTAAACCTAACTTCTTAAGGTAAAGCGGCGATAAAAATTTATTCTTTGCTTTATCAGCAGCTTTGCTGAAATAAGTTTCTGCTTTTTCGTAATCTTTCAGTTCAACATAAGCGTCGCCTGTGCTGCCAAAAGCCTCGGCTGCTACCATGTTATCGTCGCCGCGGTAATTGGTTAGGTTATCAATTGCTTTGCGGTAGTCACCTTTATTTAAATAAGCTGTACCTAAGTAAAAATAAGCAAGGTTAGCAGCTTTGGTATTGCTGTAATCGCTGATGATCTTTTCAAAACCAGGGAAACCGGCATCGCCTTTAATGGCTTTGTCCCAGTTTTTTTGCTGCCAAAAATCCTGCGCTTTGTACATTTGGTTAGCGGCAGTAACTTCACGTGGACCTAAGTATAATTTAATGTAAATGAAATAAATAGCAATAAGGGCAATAATAGCCCCTACAATAAATAGTAAGCTTTTCTGGTTCTCGCGTACAAATTTGCCACTCTGACCAAAATTGTTTTCTGGTGCTGCAATTTTGGTGTTCGCCTGGGTTTTTGACATTGTTGTTCTAAAATTAAGTTTGCAAAAATACGGTTTTCAAATTTACTGGCAATACCTTTTGTATTAAATCTTTAAAGAGAGTGGTTCATGGTTAATAGTTCATGGTTCATAGCCGCTGGTAGCTTCTTTACACGTTAAAAAGGATGTTAATGCTTAATAGATTTAAAGATTACTATGAACTATTAACCATGAACCATGAACAACTCAAAAAAACGTAACTTTGCCATCCCATGCACCTGCAACAGCTGTCAGTTATTAACTTTAAAAATTACGATGAAGCCGAACTGGTTTTCAGCGAGGGGGTTAACGCTTTTACAGGTAATAATGGCGCCGGCAAAACCAATTTGCTTGATGCTATTCATTACCTGTCGTTATGTAAAAGCTATTTTAACCCGATAGACAGCCAGCAGATTAAACAGGGTACCGATTTTTTTATCATCACCGGCATCTTTAATAAAAACAATCAGCCCGAAGCTGTTGCCTGTTCTGTAAAGCGTAATCAAAAGAAACAGTTTAAGCGCAATAAAAAAGATTATCAGCGCCTGGCTGATCATATCGGACTGTTACCGCTGGTAATGATATCACCAAATGATACCAGTATCATAACCGAAGGTAGCGAAGAGCGCCGAAAGTTTATCGATAATGTGATATCGCAAACAGATAATCATTATCTGGATGAACTGATTGTTTATAATAAAATTCTTACCAATCGTAACGCGCTTTTAAAGCAGGTAGCGGATACAGGGCGATATGATGCCGGCTTGTTTGAAGTGATTGATGAGCAACTGAACGCTTCGGGCAATCGAATTTTTGAAAGGCGCCGTGCCTTTATGGAGGGTTTTGTTACTATATTTAATAAGCATTACAGTTTTTTGAGCGATAATGCCGAGCATGTTGACCTCGTGTATGAATCGCAACTGCTTGCCGATGATTTAAATAATTTATTAAAAAAGAGTTTTGACCGTGACAGGGCGTTGGAGCGTACCACGGCGGGCATTCACAAAGATGATCTGCAATTCAATATCCATGGTATGGCCATGAAAAAGTTTGGGTCGCAGGGACAGCAAAAGTCATTTTTAATTGCCCTTAAACTTGCTCAATATACTTTTTTATACCAGCAAAAAGGATTTAAACCCCTGCTTTTGCTTGATGATATTTTTGACAAACTTGATGATGGCCGGGTTACCAAATTAATGCAAATGGTATCCAACAACGATTTTGGCCAGGTTTTTATAACCGATACAGGGGTTGAACGTGTTGGAAGCGTTTTTAATAAAATAGGGGTACCTGTTAAACTATTTAAAGTAAAGGGAGGAGCGATTGATGCGTAAAACCAACGACAAAACACTTAAGGAAGCTATTGAGCAAATGCTTAATGTGTATAAGATCAAGCGGCGTTTTGACGAAACCGGTGTAATTACTGCCTGGCCCGACCTGGTAGGCAAATCAGTAGCCAATCGCACCAAAGAGTTATTTGTGCGCGATAAGAAATTATTCCTGCGGATAGAATCGTCAGTAATAAAAAATGAATTGATGCTGATGCGCAGCCAGATAATTGAAAAGATAAATAACGAAGCTAAAAGTGTGCTTGTTGAGGAAATTATCTTCCTCTAAGCATGCGTAAGCTGTTATGCTTTAATTTGATATCATCCGTAAGCTTTGAATAAGCAAGAATGAACAGACCGGGAATGATAAGCGCGAGCTGGGCTTCGGGGTGTGTTCTGTAAAGCATTAGTGATCCAATAACCAACATTACCAATATAAGTACGTAAAATATGTATTTGAATAATGGTTTCATGTTTTGTGATATTATTGGTTGATTAAAATATGTAATATTGTTTAGGTGAATATTGTAAAGTTACAAAAGATGTAACCATAATTACAAAAAAAACGTAAAAATTTCGGGCGTAACTTTTAGTTTACGTAATTACACCCGAAATAAGTTACTTAAAACCTTTCAAAAGCCGAGAAAAAGAAGCTTCCTTCAATGTCGGCATTCTCGTCAGAGTCTGAGCCATGAACGGCATTTTCACCAATTGATCTTGCATACAGGTTACGGATGGTACCTTCAGCGGCATCGGCCGGGTTAGTGGCCCCGATCAGTTTACGGAATTCGGCAATAGCGTTGTCTTTTTCAAGAATAGCTGCTACAATAGGGCCCGATGACATAAATTCAACCAATCCATTATAAAAAGGACGTTCTTTGTGCACTTCATAAAACTGGCCCGCTTTTTCGGCAGATAATTTAGTGTATTTAAGCGCCACGATTTTAAAGCCGTTTTTGGTAATAATGTCTAAAATAGCACCGATATGCCCGTCTGCAACGGCATCAGGCTTTATCATGGTAAATGTTCTGTTGTTTTTCATTGAAATAATTGTTTCTTTTTTGGGTTATTAATAGATTAAATGCCTTTGTTACGTTAGTTTTAAAATATAAGCTTACTGATGCTTATGATAACATTTAAAATTTGCGGCAAAAATAGGCTTTTGTTACTGTAAGATAAAGCTTTTTGAATTAAATTAGATGGTTTGTATTTCATTTATTTATTTAGCTTTGCAACTCTTTTTTAAGAATTGATGTTAGATTTAGCTTCGCTTACTGACCTTTTAACGAAACCTCAAAAAATAGTGATCACTACCCATCATAAACCTGATGGTGATGCTATGGGTTCGTCATTAGGCTTATATAATTATTTGATACAGCAGGGCCATCATGCCAGGGTTATTGCCCCTACAGATTATCCTGACTTTTTAAGCTGGCTGCCGGGTAACGAGAATGTTATTATTTATACCGAGCACCGCGAAGAAGCTGCCGCCCTGATAGCAGATGCGAAACTTATATTTTGCCTCGACTTTAATGCGCTGAGTCGTATCAATGACATGGGCGAGCTGGTTGGCGAGAGTAATGCCTATAAGATCATGGTCGATCATCACCTGGAGCCTGCCGATTTTGACGATTACAGGCACTGGGATATCAATGCCTGTGCTACTGCGCAGTTGGTATATGATTTTATAGTAAACGAGCTTCACCACAAAGAACTTGTAAATAAGGATGTGGCAACCTGCCTTTATACAGGTATTATGACCGATTCGGCTTCATTCAGGCTTCCCAACACTACATCCGGAGTTCATCGCATAGTTGCCGATTTGATAGATGCCGGTGCGGTTAACTGGCGCATTCATGAGTTGGTGTATAATAGCGCATCTGAAAACAGGCTGCGCTTTTTAGGCCATTGCCTGGCTAATTGCCTGGAGGTGTTGCCCGAATTTAATACAGCTATAATTGCAGTTAACAAACATGACCTGGAACGTTTTGATGTTGAAACAGGCGACACAGAAGGTGTGGTAAATTATGCATTATCGATGGCAAGCATCCGTTTGGCTGCTTTCATAGTTGAACGAAGCGACAGGGTAAAACTTTCATTACGCTCAAAAGGCGAGTTCCCGGCCAACGAGATTTGCAAAAAATACTTTAATGGCGGCGGTCACCGCAATGCGGCCGGTGGTCATTCTGAGGATAGCCTTGAACAGGTTATACAACAATTTAAACAAATTTTACCCGAATATAAAAAACTATTAATACAGTAAAAAAGTAATGATGAAAAGAAAACTGATGTTTCTGTCACTTGCGGCTATTGGATTTGCAAGTTGCAACGGTGGGTTTAAGCAAGGCGAAGGTGGCTTGCTTTATAATATCCACACCTCAAAAGGCAATCCTAAAGTTAAGGAAGGTGACTTTATGACACTGAACATGATCCTCAAAACCGATAAGGATTCAATTATCAATAACTCTTATGATAACGGCCAGCCTATACCAACGCTGATGCCTAAACCTCAAACCAAAGGTGATATTGTTTCTGGCTTAGCATTATTGGGCGAAGGTGATAGCGCCACCTTTAAAATTGCTGCTGATTCGGTATTTAAAGGCGGTCAGCAACGCCCGCCGGGCTTTAAAGGTAAATACCTGGTTTATACTATTAAAATTGAAAAGGTAGTTGCTAAAGGCGCACTTACCGAGCAAGTTTTCCGCGATCGCGTTACCCAATACATGAAAGGTCAAACCGACGCCCTTAAAGGTAAAGAGCCTGCTAAGATCCAGGGTTACCTGGATGCACATAAAGACCTGAAATTTGTAAAAACTGCATCAGGCTTAAATTATGCAGTTACTACACCAGGCAGTGGTGCTAACGTAGCAGTAGGTGATACAGCAGTAATTAATTATACTTTGAGGCTTGTTACTGGCAAAGTTTTGGAAACAAGTGTTAAAGCGGTAGCTGTAAAAGAAAAGATGCAGATCAACCCAATGAACCCTTATCAACCTATTCGCATTCCGGTAGGTGAAGGTAAAGTGATCAAAGGCTGGGACGAAGCTTTTCAATTGTTTAATAAAGGGACTAAAGCGATGTTGGTTATTCCATCATCATTAGGTTATGGCGATCAGGGAAGCCAGCAAATGCAGCCTTATACGCCGCTTGTATTTGAAGTTGAGCTGGTAAATATCATCCACCCAAATCCAAATGCACCAAAACCGGTTGCACCGCAAATGCAAATGCCAACCCCGACGACTAAATAGTTATCATGTTTTACAAAGCCTTTCCTGCTTAAAACAGGAAAGGCTTTTTTATTTATAACTTATGAAAAAACATATTTTTTCTTTTTTATTGCCGGCGCTTTCCGCGCTTGCTTTAAATGCAGGTGCGCAAACGGTTGGTTTGCAGAAAACCGCTAAAGGCGCGCTTTACCAGATCTATACTGCTAACCCGGGCAACAAAGCTAAGATCAACGATGTGCTTACTTTTAACTTTATCCAGAAAACCGATAAAGATTCAGTACTGTTCAGTAGTTATAAGGCAGGGCATCCCGTACAAGCCCAGGTGCAGGCCTCGCAAAATGTAGGCGACCTGATGGAAATATTCCCGCTGCTTGCAGCAAAAGACAGTGCCCTGGTTAAAATTCCAACCGATTCGGTATTTGTTGGTCATGAAGAAGCCCGTCCGCCATTTTTACCTAAAGGCAGCTTTCTTACTTTTATTTTAAAGATAGAGAAGGTTCAATCGTTAAATGATGCCATTGCCGAAAGGAATGCAGGCCTTGAAAAACTAAAACAAGCTGAAACAGCCGACAGAGAAAGCTATATTACGGCACATGGTCTTAAACCTGTTACTACAGCTTCAGGCTTAAAATACGTGATAACCAGCCCAACAACCAAAAGAAAGCCACTTAACGGCGATACCGTGCTGGTAAATTATACCGGAAAGTTGCTTAACGGTAAACTGTTTGATACCAGTATTGAAGCTAACGCCAAAGCGGCGGGTATACAACAACCAGGTCGTCCGTATGAGCCTATAAGCGTTGTTTTAGGCGAGCACAGGGTAATATCAGGTTGGGATGAAGGTTTGCTTTTATTAAATGAAGGTTCAAAAGCAACATTTATCATTCCTTCAAATCTTGCCTACGGCGAACGTCCTTACGGATCCGAAATCCCCGGATACAGCACATTGGTATTCGATATCGAACTGGTAAAAGTAAAACCAGGCAAACATGCCGCGGTTACCCCGAAACCGGCTGCTGGTAAAGCTCCACTAAAAAAAGCCGGCACAAAGAAACCGGCCGCTAAAAAGAACTGATAGAAGAAACCTCTCGCCAAAAGCGGGAGGTTTTTTGTTGGTAGTCGTCAGGTAATTAATTGAAGTATCGATACTTTACCGCTATAAATTCGTTATTAAGTATTCAAGGTTTATTTTTGCAGCATGGTTTTAACCGACACGCACACCCATCAATACTACGAAACCATTCCTGAAAAACGCGCCGCGTTAATGCAGCGTTGTATCGATAATAACATTACCCGTTTATTTTTACCCAATGTTGATGCGGCTTCCGTTCCGTTGGTTTATGGTTTGGCGAAGGAGTATCCTCAATATTGCTACCCGATGCTGGGCTTACACCCTTGTGATGTAAAGGAGAATTGGGAAGAAGAACTTTCGGCCATCATGAATGCCCATCAGCAAAATAAGATCTATGCCATCGGCGAGATAGGTATTGACCTGTATTGGGATAAAACGCATTTAAAGGAACAGGTAGATGCGTTTGTAAAACAGATCAACTGGGCCAAAAGCCTTGATCTGGCCATTGTGATCCACTGTCGCGATGCATTTGATGAGGTATATGAGGTGCTGAAGCAGGAAGCGGATGAAAAGTTACGGGGTATTTTTCATTGTTTTGGAGGTACTGTTGAGCAAGCCCAAAAAGTGATCGACCTTAATTTTTACCTGGGCATAGGTGGGGTAGTTACCTACAAAAACTCGGGGCTTGATAAAGTAATACCGGAAATTGACCTTAAACATATCGTTTTAGAAACAGATTCTCCGTACCTTACGCCTGTTCCGTTCAGGGGTAAACCTAACGAAAGCTCGTACCTGGTATATATAGCCCAAAAGGTAGCAGAGCTTCACCAAACAAGCCTTGAAAAAGTGGCAGAGGTCACTACCGAAAATTCCAGGCTTGTATTCGGAATTTAAAATTGTTTAATATTTATATACAGCATAAACTTAATTAATGAGCCAAATTTTGATCATCTATACTGGAGGGACAATAGGTATGATGAGTGATCCGGTTACAAAGGTGCTCAAGCCTATCAACTTTGAGCAGATAATGGATAACGTGCCCGAGCTTGAAAAGCTTAACTGCCGTATCAAAGTACACTCGTTTGATGAGATCATTGATTCATCAAACATGAACCCTGAAATCTGGAGCGAGCTGGCCGGTTTGATCCAGTCAAACTATCATGATAATGATGGTTTTGTGATTTTGCACGGCTCGGATACGATGGCATATACCGCGTCGGCATTAAGTTTTATGTTAGAAAACTTAGGCAAGCCCATTATTTTCACAGGCTCGCAATTGCCGATAAGCGCCATCCGTACTGATGCAAAGGAAAACCTGATGACGGCTATTGAAATAGCTAAAGCTAAAAAGAATGACCGCGCCCGCGTGCCCGAGGTTTGTATCTATTTTGACTATAAACTGTTCCGTGGTAACAGGGCTTTTAAATATAATTCATCAAAGTTTGAGGCTTTCCGCTCGCCAAACTATCCTATATTGGCCGAATCGGGCGTTCATTTACGCTTTAGTGCGAACGATATCAGGCTGCCTGAAGACGAAAGCTCGTTAATTGTACACAATAACCTGGTGAATGATGTGGGCGTATTGAAGTTATACCCGGGCATAAGCCCTAAAGTGGTTGAGAACATTTTAAGCGCCGATGTGCGGGGTATAGTAATGGAAACCTTTGGGGCCGGTAATACCACAACCGACAGTTGGTTTATTGATTTGCTTAAAAACGCTATCGACAGCGGTAAGGTAATCCTTGATATTTCGCAATGTAAGGTAGGTACGGTTGAACTCGGCCGTTACGAAACCAGCAAACACCTCAAAGATATCGGCGTAGCCAACGGCTATGACATGACTTTTGAATCGGCTGTTACCAAAATGATGTACCTGCTGGGCCAAAGCGATGATCCCTTGCAGGTAAAAGAATGGCTGGAAACGGATTTGAGAGGCGAGATTACGGTATCGTAAATTCATCGATTACTGTTGTACTGAATATGAAAATTTGACAGATTTTAACGCGAGGCCTTTGAAGACTTACGAAGTTTTTGAAACTTCGTAAGTCTGGATTGGTTAATAAGGATGTTCATGTAAGATTTAAAATATCCTTCTATTAATAAGCTTCATAAAACTATCTTTAAATTTTTCGCTTACAGGGATGTGTTTATCCGCAATATAAATATGGTTGTCCTGAATTTTTACCAGTTGTTTGGTATTTACAATATAAGAGTTGTGTACCCGCACAAAGGGGGCCGAAAGCTGCTCTTCAATATCCTTGAGCCTGCGGTAAATTAATAGCTGTTCCTGGCTGGTAACAAGCCGTACATATTCCTTTTCGCCTTCAAAGTATAAGATCTCGTCCAGTAGGATCCTGCGTAACACCTTGCCCGATTTTATAAAGAAATAGCCCTCATTAACCGGGGTTTGTTGCATCACCGGTTCGGACTTGCCAAAATACGCTTCAATCTTTTGCATGGCTGCCAGGAAGCGTTTCAGTGTGATTGGTTTCAGCAGATAATCAATAGTTTGATAGGTATAGCTTTCGGCAGCATATTCTGAATAGGCAGTAGTAAACACAATTTTGGTTTGCGGTGGAAGCAAGCCTGCCAGCTCCATGCCCGTTAATTGCGGCATGTTGATATCCAAGAAAATAAAATCAACCTTATTGGTTTTTAAAAAAGCCAGTGCCTCAAGCGCGTTATAACATTTGGCTTTAAGCTGCCACTGCGTACTTTGCTGCACCAGGATCTCCAGCAGGTTAACCGCGTTAGGTTCGTCATCAATTATGATACAGCTTAAATTCATGCTATCGGGATCTTTAAAAACGCGGCAAAGGTGTTGTTACTTTTATCAATTTTCAGGTCAAAATTTGAACCGTACAGCATGGTTAGCCTTTTGGTTAAGTTGACAATGCCGAAACCGGCAGCGCGTTTGCTTGCTACTTCGGTATGGATAGCATTGTTGGTTTTAAAAAAGAGATAATCACCCTGCTGAACCAAAGATATACCAATAAGGTTTTGTTCGCTCGATTTGTCGATGCCGTGCTTAAAAATATTCTCTACAAAAGTCATGAGCAGCATAGGCGGGATGCGCAGATCCGAATTGAAATTCTTTTCAAAAAAAACAACCACCTCATGCCTGATCCTGATTTTTTCTAATGCGATATAGTTTTCAATAAACTGTACTTCGGTGCCGATGGCTACATCATCCTTGGGGCTTTCATCAACAAAATAGCGCATAATGTCCGAAAGCCGCTCAATTAATGCCGCGGTACGGGGAGCCTCACGGTAAGCTTCGTAATAAATATTATTAAGTGTATTGAACAAAAAGTGCGGTTGCACTTGTGATTTAAGCAGGTTTAGTTCGGCCTGGCTTTTTTGAATCATAATCTCTTCCGTTTGCTGCTTCAGCTTAAAATAAGCTATTGCTATGCGAAAGATCAGGCTCATAATGAAAATGAGCACTCCGCCCGAAACGTAATTAATGATGGCTTTTTGACTGATATGCTCTGGTGTTTTTGCAAAAAAGGTATTATAAATAAGCAGGGTTGAATAACCCCGGAGCACACCCGTTGCCACTAAAAAAATGATGACAAGTAATACATACCAAATATATTTTTCTTTTTGGTAAAATACAGGATACAGGAAGAGGATGTTACCATATATGATAGCTGCGTAAAACGTAGTGTTAACAATGGTATAAACAGCCGATTGGCCTGCTCCATCCATCGGCAGATAAGAAAAAAACAGTAACAGCGACACCGCTAACCATATCAAGAGCTGGAGTTGTGTAATGGAAGGGCGGGTTTTAAATAGTTGCATTTTTAAAATTACTAAGCTTTTTGTTTGTGGATGCCGGTTTTAAATAGTTGCCGGCATTTATTCAATAAATGGCACTAAATGTTCAATAAGTTGGTCTTCAGGTATATTATTGAATAAATACAGTAGTAGGCTAAAAAGAACGCGGCAATGGTTTAACCGGTTTCATCGGATGGTTGATAAAAGGCAGTTTTGAATTGTTAACAGAAATGCATCCTTATCAAACCATCAAATTATCATGAAAACCGAACAATTAGCCGAAAAATTAGTAGCCGTAAGCCTTAGCTTGTTGCTGCTGCTATCGCATACGCCTAAAGTATTTGCTCAAACTGATACCATCCGTGTAAAAGACAAACGCCTGCTTACATCGGCGCTTAAACCCGGGTTAAAGCAATACCTTGTGTATTTTCAAAATACAAAGGACAACCGGAGCCTGAAATTTTGGCTTTGGCTGCGTGATATAAACCTCGAAACCCGTAACGGTGAAAAGGTATTTACTATAACCCAACACTGGTATGGCAGCGATAGCTTATCATACCGTTCCATTTATTCCGTTAATAAAGTACCTGATTTCGCGCCGATTTATCATTCAGAAACCATCGGCAAAAAAACAAAGGCCTTTAACTGGGCTGCCGATAAAGTAATAAGTGCCGACACCGTTGCCAATAACGAGGCTAAGAATTTTAAGCTTGATTTTACCTTCGCCAACTTTAATTGGAATTTAGACATTGAAACCTTTGAGATGTTACCGCTTGCCGAAGGCAAAAGTTTTGCTATCCCCTTTTATGAGGCCGGGATCCCTGCACCGCTTTATGTTTTATACAAAGTAACAGGCAGCGAGTTAATTACTACATTGGATGGTAACAAAGTTGATTGCTGGAAGCTATATAACGAAAGCGATTACAATGGCCGCCATTTTACCGAGACCTACTGGATCAGTAAAAAAAATCATGAGTTTTTAAAAGAGGAGGATTCTTTTGGAGGGGGTTATCGCTACAAAATAAAAATGATGGGTGCCGCGACTAACCTGCTGCCGAGGTTTGCGAAGTAAAATACATTAAAAGAATATACCAATCCTCTGAAAACAGCCGGGGCTATGATACTAAAATCATAGCCCCGGCCTTTGGTATAAGCAGTTAATAGTTTTACTGATTCAACCCAAATGCTTCCCAGCCCGATGCGGTAGCCCGGTTACAGGTCATGGCCTGTGTTCCGTTTTCGCTGGAAATGAATTTGCCGTTGTTGCCGCGTAACGTTATTTTTCCGTCGGTGGTAACTATCCAGTCAAATTTTTCCCAGTCGCTTGGCGTGGTGCGGTTACAGGTGATGGCTTGTGTGCCGTTTTCTGATGATACATATTTACCCATGCTGCGCAGGTAGATTTTGCCGTTGCCTGCGTCAAGAACAGTGAAATGTTCCCAGTCGCCGGCAGTGGTGCGGGTGCAGGTCATAGCCTGCGTGCCGTTTTCGCCGCTTACATATTTGCCGTTGAAGCCTTTAAGCGATATTACTGTACCTATTGGAGGAGTTGGCGGAGGATTGGTAGTACCGCCGGTAATAATAGTGTTCATGGCCGAAAGCAGGGAGTTGGCACCTGAAGCGTCGCCGCCCAAATCCCAGATCATCATGCCCCCTGCCTGGTTAAGTGCCAAGGTGGTTTTGCTTTTAATGGTTGGGATGCCATTATAGCCAAAAGTTTGAAAGGTATCTGAGTTGGGGCTACCGCCTATAGATAAAACATCAACATAGTTCATGGTCGAATAATCGTACCGGTTATCTCTTGCATAAAATGGAACGCCCAGTATGGTTTTGGCAACCGGTAAGCCACGGCCGGCCCAGTAGCTTAAGCAATCAACTGCCGATTGGTAGGTAGAGTGCTGGAAGTTGTTGTCGTCATAATCCATGATGTTGATCCAATCAAGGATAGAGAACATATTGCTGGTAACGTAAGTAGCCCCAACCGAGATGGAGGCGATGGTACATAACCTGCCGCTGTTATGCATGGCAGTTGATAGTTCCTGCAGTAATAAATAAAAGTTATTGGTTTCGGTACCTGCCGATGGGAACTCCCAGTCGATATCCACGCCATCAACATTGTACTGGTTACAAAAGTTAACCATATTATTAACAAAAGTGGTACGGTAACCGGCATTGGCTACAATAGGATGGAAGGCATCTCCGCCGCCACCACCGCCAACAGATATCATTACTTTAACATTATGACTGTGCGCATTTGATACCAGGGTGGTGAACTTTGAAAGGTTATCGAGCGGGTTTAGCCCCCCGGTGTTGTTGGGGGTAAGAAAAGCGTAATTAATATGGGTTAGTTTGCTGTATTGTACCGTATTCACATCGCCCTGCCAGCTGGGCAGGTAGCCTATTACTTTAAATGAGGCAATAGGTACGGCATTGTTAACAGTAACCAGCTTGCTGCTATTATCGGTGTTTGAATCGCTGCCGGTTTTAAACTGGTTCATGTTATCCTTTTTACAGGATGATAGCACTGCGAGCGCAGCCAGGATCAGGCCAAGGAGGTAAGAGTTAAGTTTCGATCTCATAAGTTAATTTGTTAAATGGTTTTAGATGTATTATTTGGTTTATAAATAAGCCGGGCAATAAAACACAAACCTGTTAACCAAATTCATGATACTTATGAATATCATATACTAATACCAAGAAAGGCGCGTTAATAGGTATAATAGATGTTTGTATTGGTAAAATTATATAAACATCTTATTATAAATACCTTATAATAACCTCAATACGATTCGATCACAAGCGTGGTAGTGCTTTTGTAGTGTGATGATATACGGAGAAAACTTGCCTTCCCGACAAAAAAATATTTTGATGATACGCTTAACTCACAGTTTATATATTATTATAGACAGGAAAAAGCGCTGATGGGGGAAGTCGCTTACCCGATTAAAACCAGATGAGCGGGTGCCTGATGGGTAAATTTCGGATAACTTCTTCAACCTGAGGATTATGATCCAGTTTTTGCCAGGTTGTTAACCACACTTTTTCATGGTAGGCATTAGCGCCAAACAGCAGGAAAGGCTGCGCAATTGGCCAGTTGTCCCAGTACATTACGTCGGGTTTTAAAGTCCATTTACTTTTATCTGCCACGAAAGGATATAGATAACTTATTCCTTTTTTGATGGATTTGCCATCCGGTGTTTCAAAGTTCCATAAATTATCCTGCGGGCTTGAAAGGATCTGGCACAGCATGGTCATGGCATCGAGGTTAAAAATAGAGTAGCCATAGGGTTTGGTACGAGCCATCTCTAAGGGGAAGCTGCCGTCGGTACCCATTTGGCGGGGGAGCAATATCGTTTTGTATCGCACGCGAATCGAATCGAGTACTACTTCATTTTTGCAAAGTTTGGCAAAGGAGGCTACCTGCATAGCCCAGCAGGTGGCGTGGTTGTTTTTAACATCCCTTTCCTGGATGCCGGGTTTACTGGTCATGAGCCAGTTGGTATAATCGGTAAACCATTTTTTAACAGCGGCTGTAGTTTCGGCGTCCATGGCTTTTTCCATAACGATAATGCCTTGCGCAACTTCCATCAGGTGAATAGTATCGATGATACCATAATTACGGCCGGTGAACTGTCCCTTAACTGCCTGGGCGAACCAAAGACTTGGGTTCATCAACGTTTCGGAACCAATAAACCAGGCTTTAAGGTGGATTACAGCCTGTTTAACATATTTTACATCTCCGGTTATTTTATAGGCCGATGCCAGGGCGCCGATGATCTTACTAAAGCGGATCATGGCTTTGCGGTGTTCTACAAAGTTATCCGGGTTGGTCATGCCATCGCGGTTGATGTAAGGCCCGTCGGGATTTTTGGGATCAGGCCAGAAATAATCGGCTTCCGAAAAAAAGTCGTGTTTACCGCCCGCACTCCTGGGTGAAGATGACGCTGTAACTGTAACCGGCTGCTGTTGCATGGCCCAGGCGGCCTCGGTCATTATTTGCTTTTTGAGAGTTTGTTCTGCAGCTTTTTCTACCGGAGATTTATCTGGTTTTGATTGTAGGGGCGTAAAAGCAAATTGCGTTAAGGTTGTAACAGCAATTAAAATTGCAGCAAATAATTTTTTCATGGCGATGGTTTATAATGGTGCCGACAAGATAAGCATAGTGGATAATTGTTTTTGGTGTGTAGGGGATTGGTGGAGGCGTTTTTTCACGACAACGTTGAAGTAAAAAACGCTTAGCGCATTTATTCTTCATTAGGATTTGCAGGTTCTCCAGGCAAATGGCATAACTATTGATTAAATAATCTACATCAGTATGTAAAAAGCGTTATCCAGCCATAAAATTATGGTTAGGCACTATAAACATTATGCCAACGTTTTTTATGTTTACGCAAATCATTAGATATGAAAACTCTAAAAACACCTTTATTAGCTCTTGCAATAGCTGTTTTAGCTATCACTACCCAAGCCTGCAAAACCAAAAAAGCGGTTGTGCAAACACCGCCACCGGCCCAGCCAACACAACAAGCTGCAACCCCTCCGCCCGCACCAAAACCGGCGCCAACCCCTCCGCCGGCACCTGCTCCTGCACCGGAGAAACCAGATTATAATTTCAGCAATATCCAGTTTGAGTTTAACTCAGCAGTGTTAAAAACTGCTTCGTACCAAACTTTAGATCATATTGTTAAAGAACTGAAAAAAGACCCGTCGGCGAAATTCGTTTTAAATGGCAATGCTTCTGCCGAAGGTACTGCCGAGCATAACATGTCGTTATCTGTAGATAGAGCAAACTCTGTAAAATTGTACCTGGTAAACAGCGGTGTTAATGGCGATAACCTTACTGTAAAAGGCTGGGGCGAAAGCAAACCGATAGCTGATAACACTACCGAAGATGGCCGTGTACTTAACCGTCGTGTTGAGGTTAAGCTGGCACAGTAAATAAAAATTTTCAATGGAAACCACAGGCAGCTCATTGGGCTGCCTTTTTTGTTAGATAAAATTATTCGGTACCGTTAACCAACTGAAAAATAGTGAATAAATGATGGGCCTCATGTAATACAAAAAACTCGGCCCATTTTAAGATGGTTAGCCTGCCATATTTAGGATGTACGCCAATGCACGATAATTCGCTGTCGCTAAGCCCCGACAACAGATCGATAATTGTTGTCCTGTCCGTATTTATCATGTCCAGCAGTTCTCTTAAACCCATTGATTTGAAAGGTATAAACTCAGGATCGAGATCTCCGGTGTAACGATCAAAAACAGGCGTATCTTTATTCAATATCAGGTGTATACGGTCTGTAAATATTTTCTGGTACCGGGCCAGGTGGGCTATGTTATCTAAAGCGCTCCATTTGCCGGGTACCGGTGGCGTAATTAATTTATCGTTGCTTATATAGGCAACCAATTGTTCTATGGTAAGATGCTGGGTTTTTAGTCTTTCGGAGAGTGATGTATATAAGCTCATATGCCTTACGGTTAATTTAAAAATTCATCACAAAAATGATACGATTTTACCAATGATTGAGCCGTTTTGTGTAAAATGATTGCTTTAATTTGGAATGTGTAAAACTGTCCGTAGTGCTATATGTTCAGGCATAAAAGCCTCGGTCATTTTTTAACCTTCCTGCTTTATTAAAACGTAAATTTAACCGAACTGGCGCAGGTATTTTGATCACCTATGAATAAATATAAACTATATGCCGGTTTAGTTGGTGCCGGTGCAATAGCGCTTGTTTCAGTTGCGTGGCAAACTAAAGTCGTGAAGCAACCTGAGCAGGCAAGGAGACGCCCGAATATTATCGTGATCCTGGCCGATGATATGGGTTTTTCTGATCTGGGCTGTTATGGCGGTGAGGTGAATACCCCCAACATCAATTACCTTGCTCAAAATGGTATCCGCTACAGGCAATTCTATAACACATCGCGTTGCTGCCCAACAAGAGCATCTTTACTTACCGGCTTATACAATCAGCAGGCAGGCATAGGCAAAATGACCGACGCCGAAGACGAACCCGGTTACCTTGGTCATATCACAGAAAATGCAGTAACCCTTGCCGAAGTCTTGAAATCCGCAGGTTACCATACCGCCATGTCGGGAAAGTGGCATGTGTCCAACACCAACGGGCAGCCTAACGCGCAGGACCAGATGGCCTGGTTAAACCATCATAAAGATTTTGGCGATTTTTCGCCCATTAGCCAGTACCCAACCAGCCGCGGGTTCGAGAAATTTTTTGGAACCATTTGGGGCGTGGTCGATTTTTACGATCCTTTTAGTTTGGTTAGCGGTACTAAGCCCATTAAAACCGTCCCCAAAAACTACTATCATACAGATGCTATTAACGATACAGCGGTAGCTTATATCAAAGGCTACGCTAAATCGTTAAAGCCGTTCTTTTTGTACGTTGCCGAAAATGCACCGCACTGGCCGCTGATGGCAAAGCCAGAGGATATTGCCAAATATAAAGACACCTACAAAGCGGGCTGGCAGGCAATCCGCGAAGCGAGATACAAAAAGATGGTGCAGCTTGGCCTTATCGACCCTGCAAAAACAAAGCTGTCAGATCGCTGGAAAGGTGATCTGCAATGGGAAAACAATCCTGATAAAGAATGGGACGCCATGGCTATGGCTGTTCATGCCGCTATGATCGACAGGATGGACCAGGGTATTGGCCGCATTGTTAAAACGCTGAAAGAAACGGGTCAGCTGGATAACACGCTTATCGTTTTCCTGTCGGACAATGGGGCAAGTGCCGAAAACTGCGCTGCTTATGGCCCGGGTTTTGACCGCCCTAACGAAACCCGCGACGGACGGAAAATTGTTTATGCCACAAAGAAAGAAGCTTTGCCGGGCCCGGAGACTACTTATTCGTCAATCGGGCCGCATTGGGCAAACGTAGCCAACACGCCGTATGAATATTGGAAAGCCGAATCATATGAAGGTGGTATCCATACACCGATGATCGCCTTTTGGCCAAAGGGAATTACTGCTAATAGAGGTGGCTTTAATGACCATGTGGGCCATGTGATGGATTTCATGAGCACTTTTGTTGAGCTGGCCGGGGCCAAATATCCTAAAACATATAAGGGGTACAACATTCCACCGACTACAGGTATCAGCCTGGTGCCAAGCTTTAAAGGAAAATATGCTCCGGGTCATGAGGATTTGTTTAACGAGCACTTCGGCGCGAGGTATGCGCGTTCAGGAAACTGGAAGCTGGTATCGCTGAGTAATGATACTACCTGGCATTTGTACGATCTGTCGCGGGATAAAACCGAAACTGCCGATCTGAAATCGAAATACCCGGAAAAAGTGCACCAACTGGATAGCCTTTGGCATATCTGGGCAAATACGCACCAGGTTTTTCCAAAGCCTGGAAATAAGAGTAAATAATAAAAAAACCAACAATAAATTAAAACCAAAAGTAAAACGTAGTTTATGAACCGCATTTTTAAAAAAACGTACTTGCTTGTTTCCGGACTGGCAGCATCGTTTGTTGCACAAACAGCGCTGGCACAAGATAAGATGCCGTCTTATCCGCTGATCACGCACAACACTTATTTCAGCATCTGGTCAAACACCGATAAGTTAAATGAATCAACCACCAAACACTGGACCGGGAAAGACCAATCGTTACTGGGCCTCATTAAGGTTGATGGCAATTACTACCGTTTTATGGGCGCATCGGCCGTTAATTATAAAACCATTTTAGCAGCTACCGACGAAAAATCGTACAACAGCCAATACCTGGCCGAAACTGCCCCGGCAGCAGGTTGGGAAAAACCGGGCTTTAATGATCAGGCCTGGAAAAGCAGCGCTGCGCCATTTGGCGATGAACGTGCAAGCAAAGGCACCGAATGGAGAGGTAAAGACATTTGGGTTCGTCGCAAATTCAATATTGCCGAATTACCGAAAGGCCGTTTAATGCTGAAAATTTATCATGATGATGAAGCCGAAGTATACCTGAACGGCCAGCGGATTGCTGCCGAAGGTGGTGCTAATGGCGATTTTGAAACTGTTGCATTGCCTGCCAGTGCAAAATCGAATCTGAAAGCAGGCGAAAACGTTTTGGCTATCCATTGTAAAAACACCGGTGGCGGCTCGTTTATTGATGCCGGTCTTGCTGAAGAAGTGTTGAGCAAGGATGACGAAGCCGTTAAACTGGCTGAGCAAACCAGCGTTAAAGTTACAGCTACCCAAACCGTATATAACTTTAAAGCAGGTGAGGTAAACCTGAAAGTTACGTTCACTTCGCCATTGGTTATGGGCGATTTGAAATTACTTACCACCCCGGTATCATACATCACTTACCAATTGAAATCAACCGATGGGAAAGCTCATGATGTTCAGATCTATCAGGGGGTATCAAGCAATCTGGCTGTAAATACACCATCACAGGAAGTTACGGTATCAAAATACAGTCAGAACGGCCTTAAGCTGTTAAAAGCCGGCACTGTGGAACAACCGGTATTACAGAAAAAAGGTGATAACCTGCGTATTGACTGGGGCTATGTTTATGTTGCTTCGTCAACCGCCGGAGCTAAACAATACATCACTCCCGAAGGTGATGCTGTTTCATCATTCCTGGGCGCCCAAAAAGGTGAAGCTACGGTTACTGGTAAACAATTCATGTTAAGCACAGTATTACCATTTGGTAAAGTGACTGCTGCGCCGGTATCTAAATTTATTTCGGTTGGGTATGATGACATCTATGCTATCCAATACTTCAAAACCAATTTAAGACCATGGTGGAGGAATACCCCGGGTGCTACTATTGAAGGCGTACTGAGCGATGCTACCAAAGCCTACGCTAAAGTGATGGGCACTTGTGTAAAAACAGATGCTAAGATCTGGGCCGACGCGGTTAAAGCCGGTGGTGAAAAATATGCTAAGTTATGTGTAATGGCTTATCGTCAAAGTATTGCCGCGCACCAGGTAGTTAAAAGCCCGGAGGGCGAATTGTTATTCTTATCTAAAGAGAACTTTAGCAATGGCTCAATCAACACGGTTGACATTACTTACCCTTCGGCTCCAATGTACCTGCTATACAATCCTGATTTGTTGAAAGGCATGATGAACGGCATCTTCTATTTCAGCGAAAGCGGTAAATGGAACAAACCTTATTCATCGCACGATTTGGGCACCTACCCATTGGCAAACGGCCAAACTTATGGTGAAGATATGCCGGTTGAAGAAAGCGGCAACATGATCATCCTTAACGCTGCTTTAGCGAAAGTTGAAGGCAATGCCAACTACGCTAAAAAGCACTGGAAAACATTAACCATCTGGACTGAATACCTTGCCAAATCAGGCTTTGATCCGGGTAGCCAATTGTGTACTGATGATTTTGCCGGTCACCTGGCGCATAATGCCAACTTATCGGTAAAAGCTATTGTAGCCATTGACGCCTACGGCGAATTAGCAGGTATGTTAGGTGATGCCGCAACCGCTAAAAAGTACAAAGCGATGGCTAAAGATATGGCCAAAAAATGGGAAGAAAAAGCCAATGCCGGCGACCACTACGGCCTGGTGTTTGACAGCAAAGATACCTGGAGCCAGAAATACAACATGGTTTGGGATAAAGTGTTGGGTTTGAAATTATTCCCTCAAAAAGTGTATGATACCGAGCTTAAATACTATTTAGCACACCAAAAAGAGTTTGGTTTGCCGCTTGATAGCCGTAAAACCTACACAAAAAGCGATTGGATCCTTTGGACTGCATCTATGGCCGATAATAGAGCTGATTTCAACGCTTTAGTTGCTCCGGTTTACAAATTTGCTACCGAAACTTCATCGCGCGTACCACTAAGCGACTGGCATGAAACTACCAATGGTAAAATGGTAGGCTTCCAGGCGCGTAGTGTGATTGGCGGTTATTATATGAAAACTTTAAGGGATAAGTTGGCGGCTAAGTAAAGCCACCAACTTTAATAATTGGAAAAGGAGTCTGCATAGCAGGCTCCTTTTTTTGTTCTGGTATATTTTTATACATTTAGATCTGACTCCACCACAAAAGATAAACGACTAAATCAATTTTAATGCGGAGAGTAATAATTGTTATATTAGGATTAGCCCTAATGGGATTTATCGGCACTTGTATTTATTTCGTTGCTGGTGTAAGCTCTACCATCCCACCGATAAAAAAGTATGTATTCTTTGGTAATGTCAATAGCTTTTTATTGGGAATGCAAAAATATGCGGCGGCTGATTCGGAAATACTCTTTAAAATAACAGATACGACTGGAAATAAGCAAAACGGCTATGGAATTTATATGAATCTTGAGATAAGAAATTCGAACTCAGATATAGAATACAATTTAAAATGTGGAGAAAAAGACAACGAAGGCATACGAAGTACAATAGTCAAACTAATTGGGATCCACGATAAAAATAATTACAAATTAGGGGGGTATGGAATAGAGGGCATCGGAGTTAGACAAATGGTATCTGATTTTGAAACAGGCTTCTTAGTTAAATTAAAAGAAAAAGAAGGGATTGCTGTTAAACCATATATCGACAATCACAGATAAATCAAGCTTGTTAATCGGTTTTTTACCCCCCTCCCTCATCTTTCCCTAACATTACAATCATCATAATTTGATACTTAATAATTAGGTTTTATGATTACTTTCATGCTTCGTTAGCTATAATAATTTCTATGCCGCTCCCCTTAAAAAAAATATTGGTTAAAACGCTTAAAATAAGCGCCATCACCGTTGTTAGTTTATTGCTGTTGATGTTCCTGTTACCTTATCTTTTTCCCGAAACAGTGACTCAGAAAATAAAGCAATGGGCCGCCGGCAGCGTAAACAGCAAGCTTTCGTTTTCGAGTACGCGCTTATCATTCTTTAAAAAGTTCCCGTCGTTAACGCTTACACTGAATGATTTTGTATTGAATGGCAGCATACCTTTTCAGGATGATACACTAATTTCGGCTAAGGAAATTTCGCTGGCTATAGATCTTTCTTCGGTGTTTAAAAGCAAAATCAATGTAAATAAGATCTATCTTGATCATGCGTTGATCAACATCCAGGTTGACAGTGCCGGTAAAGCCAATTACAATGTTTACAAATCATCTCCACCTAAACAGGATAATAAAGCGGATACCGCAAGCGCATCATTAGGGATTGAACAGATTTTGATAGACAAAAGCCACCTGGTTTATGACGACCGCTCACTGCCCATGCAGATCAACGCGCGGGAACTTAACTATAAAGGCAGCGGCGATTTAAGCAAAGACATCTTTGACCTTTATAGTCATGTTGATGCTGCTTCGGTAGATTTTTATTACGGCAATAAGGCCTACGTGCTCAAGAAAAAAGTAAATGCCGACCTCGTTACCAGTATCAATACCAAATCATTGGCCTTCGCATTTCAAAAAAACGACCTGCTTATTAACAAGCTCCCGGTTAAATTTAAGGGTAGGTTTGAGTTTTTGAAAGATGGCTATGATATGGATTTCAAGATCAGGAGTGATCAAAATGATCTTGGCGATGTTTTTACCGCCATTCCGGATGAATATGCCAAGTATGTTGATAACATGGATATCAGCGGTAATGGCATCATCCAGCTTGATCTGAGCGGAAAGTACATCGCCTCAAAAAATATTATGCCTAACCTGGGTATCAGCATGAAAGTGCGCGACGGTTCCATCGTTAACAAAAGTACCCCCGCGCCGGTTAAAAACCTGTACCTGAATATGGATGCCAGTTTGCCTGGCCTCAACCCCGACAGTTTAAAAATTAATATTGATTCAGTTTATTTCAATATTGGTAAGGACTACTTTGGTTCGGTACTGAAATTAAAGGGAATCAAATCGCCATACATTTATGCTAAAGTGAATACCGAAATTGACCTGGAGCAATGGTACAAGGTTTTTGGCATTAAACCATTCCAGGTAAAAGGAAGATATGGTTTGCATTTACTGGCCGAAGGTAAGTACACCACCGGCATCAGGAAAACTGGACTAAGGCAAAAGGTCGATACCGTGATAACCAGTATTCCCCAATTTAAACTCAGGTCAACTTTCAGAAATGGCTATTTTAAATACAGCAAGCTGCCGCAGTCTATCAACAATATCAGTTTTGACCTGGATGCCGCTTGTCCGGATCATAACATTGCCAATGCCACTGTGGATGTGCGCAACCTGAACATTAATGCACTTAATAATTACATCAAAGGCTATCTAAAATTAAGCAATAAGGCTGGTGCATTGATTGATGCCGGGTTGAATGCTAAATTCCATTTAGATGATATCAGGCAGTTTTACCCGGTTGATAGTATTGATTTCCGCGGTGATTTTGATGCTAACCTGCAAAGTAAAGGCAGGTATATTCCGGCCCGGCGCATCTTCCCGGTTACCAATGCGGAGATCAACCTGAAAAACGGATATATCCAAACCAAATACTATCCGCACCCTATGCAAAATGTACAGGTTAGCGTAAATATTTTTAACAACACCGGCTCGCTAAAAGGGCTTAAGGTGGATATTAAACCGGTATCCTTCAATTTTGAAGGCCAGCCATTTTTACTGAGGGCCAACCTCCGCAATTTTGACGACCTTGATTATAACGTAACTTCTCGAGGTAGCCTTGACCTTGGTAAAATTTATAAAGTATTTGCCATAAAAGGATATGATGTAAATGGTTTTGTAAGCACCAACTTTAAACTGAAAGGAAAGCAAAGCGATGCAACCAGCGGTCGTTATGATAAGCTGGATAATTCGGGCAGTATGAAGGTAAAAAATATCAAACTTACTACCGAACTGTTCCCGAAACCATTTTTTATCACCAACGGCGTATTCAGCTTTAACCAGGATAAAATGAAGTTTGATCAGTTTAAGGCTAACTATGGTAAATCAATAGTAGTGCTTGACGGTGCTTTATCCAATGTAATAGGCTATGCCATGCAACCAAATTCGCCGTTAAAAGGTGAGTTTAATTTGAAGAGCGATTTGATCATTGCCGATGATTTTATGGCTTTTGCAGGTGTGCCTGCATCTGCCAAACCAACCAAATCATCGGGTGTGATATTGGTGCCCTCCAATCTTGATCTTAATTTTGCTGCTGATGTAAAAAAAGTTAAATATAACGGACTGGATATCAGCGACGCAAAAGGCGCAATGAATGTTACCAACGGGCAGATCGTACTTAAGCAAACTGGTTTCAGCCTGATAGGTGCCCCTGTAGTGATGGACGCCACTTATGGCAGCATCAATCCGCAAAAAGCATTTTTTGATTATCACATCAACGCGAAAGAGTTTGATATTCAGAGGGCCTACCGCGAAATTAAGTTATTTCATGATATGGCAACTTCGGCCGAGCATGTACAAGGTATTGTATCTTTAGATTATAAGCTTGCGGGTAAGCTTAACAGCGATATGAAACCGGTTTACCCATCATTAAAAGGCGGTGGCGTACTTTCTGTAAAACAAGTAAAAGTATACGGATTGAAATTATTAAGTGCGGTTGGCAAGCAAACCGGTCATGACAGTGTTGGCCACGGCGATGTAAAAAAGGTTGATATCAAAAGTACTATAGCCAATAACATCATGACTATAGAACGTACCAAAATGCGGATTGCAGGTTTCAGGCCGAGATTTGAAGGACAGGTGGGTTTGGATGGCAAACTGAACCTGAAATTCAGGCTGGGGCTGCCGCCCTTCGGTATCTTCGGCATCCCGATGACTATCACCGGTACCCAGGATAAACCTATTATCCATTTGGGCAAAGGCAAAAAAGAGGATGAGCTGAAAGAAACTCAGGACGACGAGTAAAAGTGCTTGCTGGTCTCATTTGTTTGAAAGAAATAAAAGCGTCGGGTTGTGTGATTCCCTCCCCTGGGAGGGTGTAGGGAGGGGTTTCATTGCCTTGCCTACTCCTTTTAAATAGCGGATAAACCCCTCCCTGCCACTACGCATTCCCACCACGCCCCTCCCGAAGGAAGGAATTGAAAAAACTTCCGCTGCAGATTATATGAATGTAAAATAGTTAACACACGATTGTTAGTTAACATTAAGTTCATATTGAAATGCTTCTTTTGTTTGTCTTTTCGTACGCAGGTATCAGAAGAAGATTTCTTTGCAATGACAATCCGCTTAGTTTTCAGATATGATTAAACTCTACACCAGGCTTATTCAATTAACATTTTACCTGTTTGTATTAATATCTGGTACAGCGGCACAGGCACAATCAAACAAAACCGACCGGTTTCAGCAGCTTCAATTGCTCTCACAGCAACATCCCGATTCGGTGCTTATCATTCTGAAAAAACTCCACGCCGATGCTGTTCAGGATAATGATAATCTTACCGCCGGCTTGAGTCTGCAGCAAATGGGGCAGATCTGTTTTGACCAGGGGCATTACGCGCAAGCCCTTGATTTTTATTTACACGCCGATAAGGTATTCGCGCAAGTAGGCAACAAGGATTTATTGGCCGACAATTGGGGCAAGATGGGCATCTTGTATTATTACAACAGGCAGCCTGACAAGTCATTTCAGTTATATAACAAGGCACTCAATCTTTACAAAGCAACCAACAACAAAAAAGGCCAGGCCGAGATCTTTGGAGCGATAGGGCATTTGTATGAAAAGCATCATAAGTATGACAGCTCCTTTTATTACCAGCGCCTGGCGCTAAACCGCTATCAGCGCATAGGAGATGATTATGGGCAAGCAAAAATATACGAGAACCTTGGCAGTATCCATGAGGATCTGGCCAATTATGATTCATCATATTCCTGCTTCAGAAAATCATTAGAGATTTATAACAAGTACAATAATGAAGTTGCCAGTATTGAGGTGATCAATAACATTGGCGATATTTTGCGGAAAACCGGTAAATATGAAGAAGGGATCCGGCAATCGCGCAAGGCTTATGCGCTGTCATTAAACACAGGAAACCTGTACCAGTTAGCTGCTTCCTGTCGTGACCTCGGTAAGTCGTATCAACTGCTTAACCGGATGGATAGCGCCTATCATTACCTTGAATTGAGCCGTAAATACTCGCTTGAGGTGTATTCGAGGGAGAGCATTAAGCAAACTTCATTTTTGCAGGTGTTGTATGATATGGATAAAAAGAGCGATGAAATTACCCGGCTCAATAACATCCGGAAAACTAACCAGATAGTTACCATTGCCGGCGTTACCATTTCCCTGTTGCTTGTCGTTCTCGGTTTTGTAACCTTCAGCAGGCAACGCCTCAAAATACGCGACCAGCGTGTCCTGGCCGAGCAAAACCGGTCGATTTTTGAAGCCCAACGCGATTTGATGGAGCTGGAGCTCAAGAATAAACAACTGGAAGAGGAAAGCCTTAAACAACAGCTGGAACTTAAAGGGCAGGAGCTGTCATCGCACACCTTAAACCTGATCAAGAATAACCAGTTGTTAGAGAGCATGCGCAATACGTTGCAGGATATGGTGAAAGAAGATAAGCGTGATCAGAAGCGGCAGATGCAGCAAATTATCCAGCAAATAAATCAAAGCTTTAATCACGAGCAGCACTGGAAAGAGTTTACGGTAGCTTTTGAACAAGTTCACCAAAGCTTTTTTGAAAAGCTGAAACAACGCAGTACAGATCTTACCTCAACAGATCTGCGTTTGATAGCCCTGCTTAAAGTCAACATGGATTCGAAGGATATTGCCGGTTTGTTGGGCATCTCTATTGATAGTTTACGGGTTGCCCGTTACCGTTTACGCAAGAAACTCAACATTGACCAGGGCGAAAATCTTACCACTTTTATACAGGCCCTATAAGTTGGTTATTGTTAATTTCTTCATTTTTTGGGGCTTAACATTAGTTTAATGTAACGGTAACTGAATGATAATGGAGGTTTTTGTTTTAATTATTTTATTGAAAATCAATTAATTGTATTTTTTAGTTGCTGTTGCGTATACGCCCCGTGTAACGCTGTTTCCTTTTTGTAACGGCATATTTTAGCAGATGTATTGTGGGTTTAAACACTTTTGCGCCGTCAAAAAAGCAAATCACAATTGCATTAATCGTCGCAAAATGAAAAAATACTTACAAACATTCTTGTTCATGCTTTTGTGCGTTACCGCCGCTAACGCAACAAAGTTAAAAGGTCATGTTTATGACCGCAAAACCGGCGAACCTATGGTAGGTGCTACCGTGAGCCTCGACCGAACGAAGATTGCTACTACCACCGGGCTGGACGGCTCGTTTGAATTAAAGGACGTACCAAAAGGCTCTTACACTGTTAGGGTATCTTACATCTTGTATACCACAGCAACGCAACAGGTTGAAATAACTAAAGAAGACAGCCCGCATCTGAAAATATACCTCGAGGAGTCGAATAAGCAATTACAGGAAATCAGTGTTGTATCTCAAAAGAACGGATCAACCGAAAGGACTGCCCGCCGAATTGAGCAGCAGGCCACACAGGTAATGAACATCGTATCGGGCAGGGCTATTGAAGTATCTCCCGATTTAACAGTGGCTAATGTGATCTCCCGCGTATCAGGTGTATCGGTTGAACGTAACACAAACGGCGATGGCCAATATGCCATTTTACGTGGTATGGATAAACGCTATAATTATACCCTGGTAAACGGTGTTAAAATACCAAGCCCTGATAACAAATACCGTTATGTACCGCTTGATATTTTCCCTTCAGACCTTTTATCAAGGTTAGAGGTATATAAAACCCTTACCCCAAACCTGGAAGGCGACGCTGTTGGGGGCGTGGTTAACATGGTGATGAAGGATGCCCCTGAGGGTTTTGAAATTAACGCTAACATTGCGGGCGGTTACAGTCAGCTGCTATTGGATCGTAAGTTTATGAGCTATGATTATTCAAGCATTAACCACAAATCGCCTTATGAACTCAATGGTAAAACTTACCAGGCAACTCAGGCTGATTTTGGTACCGGAACTTTAAACTATTCGCTTAAACACCCTGCGCCAAACCTTATTGGTAGCTTATCATTAGGTCAGCGCTTTTTTAATAACAAATTGGGTGTGTTGGTAGCCGGTAGTTATCAAAATACCTATCGGGGTAGCAACAGTGTATTCTACAACACTAAAGTAAATCCAACGGCTGAGTATGCCGCGGTTACAAGCCGGGATGACAGGGAATATTCTGAACAGCAAAAACGTTACGGCTTATTTTCAAAAATTGATTACCTGTTAGATAGCCGCAATAAACTGAGCTTTTTTAATACCTATGTTAACTTAACCAGTATCCAGGTCCGCGACGAAAAATCCACCAGTTTTTCAACTGATTACGACCCGGATAAAGGAAATGCTCAGTTAGGGTATTCAACCCGCAGCCGTTTTACCGAGCAACAAATTTACAGCGGAACGCTGCGTGGGGATCATAAATTGTTTAACGATAAACTTAAGGTACAATGGTCGGCGGTTTATTCTTCGGCCGAAAACGAAGTGCCTAATAATACCACCATCAGCCTTAATGGTGTACGCGAAAACTTTGTCGACAGGCGCACATATCTCACTAACGGTACTTCGCTTACCCACCGCTGGGAACGCAATACAGACGAAGATAAAGCAGGTTATTTAGACCTCACCTATACCGCACCAATTGGCGGTGTTAATGTCGATTTCTCTGCTGGTGGTTTATACCGCGATAAAGAGCGCAGCAGTTTCTATAACAATTATAACCTTGCTGCCGCCAATCCAGGCGCATTGTATGGTACCGATTTTACGAATTACACCCAACTGAATTTTAACGTTACAAATCAGGCGGGTGCAGTTGCCAATTCATTAACTAATGATGCATCTGAAAAGATAGGTGCCGGCTATGGTATGTTTAAATTTACTACAAAAACTATTCAGGTAGTTGGTGGTGCACGCGTTGAGCACACTAATCAGGGTTATCACATGCTTTTCCCCCAGGGTGAACCACGCCCTACGGGTAATCAAACATACACTGATGTATTGCCAAGCCTAACGCTCAAATACTTTTTAACCGATAAACAGCAACTGCATGCCTCTTATTTCAAATCGATTAACAGACCTGGTTTTTATGAGATTATACCAGGAACCAGGCCGGGTGAGGATTATGACGAACGTGGTAATGCCGATCTGAAACATGCTATTGCAGATAATTACGATTTAAGATATGAACTTTTCCCTGACGCAAGCATGCAATTTTTAGCCGGCGCGTTTTACAAACAGATTAAGGACCCGATAGAGTATAGTTTCCAGGCGGATGCTACACGCGGCCAGGATACTTATTATGTTCCGGGCAATTTCGGTACAGCTAAAAACTATGGATTAGAGCTTGATTTGGTTAAGTTTTTTAACAAGTTTGGCGTAAAAGGCAATTATACTTATACCCATTCTCGCATCACTACCATCAAAGATACTTATATCGCCGATGTAAATGGTGATACCCACCTGACTACGGTAAATCAAACCAGACCTTTATATGGTCAGTCAGAGCATATCGCCAACCTGTCATTATTATATAAAGACACTAAGAAGGGTTGGGATGCACAAATTGCCGGAGCTTATACCGGTCCGCGCATCAACACTGTATCGCAGTTTGTGAATAATGACCTTTGGCAGCGCGGCTTTATCCAGATGGATGCATCAGCCGAAAAACGTTTTAAAAACAACCTGAGCGTATTTATCAAAGCGGGCAACCTGCTTAACACACCGGCTAAGTTGTTCCTGAAAGGTACCAACCCTGAAAACGCTACGCTGAAAGATGATAACATCGTAGCAAACGGGCAAACCTTAATCCGCAGCGACTACTATAAGCAAACTTACCTGATTGGTGTTCGATACAAACTTTAAAATAATTTATCAACCATAAATAAAAGGCATTATAATGAAACTAAAACAAATATTCGCGGCAGTGCTGTTATCGGCCATAGCCTTTAGCAGTTGCAGGAAAGCTAACCTTGATGTTGATACCAGCTCAAACGATGGATCGGCAAGCGGTGAAGTATCTGGCGTTTGGGCTAAAGGCAGCACGCAGATCATTAAGGGTGATATTATTATTCCCGAAGGTAAATCACTTACTATTGAAGAGGGTGTAACCGTATTGATGGATACCATTGCTAAACCTGAATTTATAGTAAAAGGGAATCTGTACTCATTAGGTACCGCCGAAAACCCGGTTAGGATAACCGTAAACCCGGCATATCGTACCGAGGCCAAAAAATTCGGTAAAATGTGGGGCGGTATCCTTGCCGCTAAAACCTGCGCCGAATTGGTGCTCGATCATACTATTTTAGAGTATGGCGGTAACACTACATCT
Source organism: Mucilaginibacter rubeus (assembly GCF_014643835.1). Taxonomy (GTDB): domain Bacteria; phylum Bacteroidota; class Bacteroidia; order Sphingobacteriales; family Sphingobacteriaceae; genus Mucilaginibacter; species Mucilaginibacter rubeus. Next base: position 116,622 of record NZ_BMKD01000008.1, read on the forward strand.
GATGCTTCAACTTCGGTAAAACAAGGTCTTTATAAAGCTGCCGCTGGTGAAAATTTGCCTGCATTGTGGTTTTCAAATGTGAATGGTAAACTGATTGTAGTAAACTCAACTGTGCGTAATTTTCAGGAAGATTGTACTTATATTGAGGGTGGTAAGATCATTTTTGCCAACAATACTTTTTATACTACAGGGATAACTGGAGGCGAGGCCATGAACTTTAAATCAGGCTGTTTGGCTGATGTTGGCTTTAACCTGGTTTACAGCGCCAATACCAATGCACTGAAGTTATCAAACTCGGGCGACCGTACGCCGCAGGCTTACATCATCTGTTATAATAACACCATGGTAAATACCGGCTGGCGCAGGCCATCGGCAAAGGGCGGTTCTATCTGGCTGGAAAACAACGTACATGCCGATATTTACAACAACCTGTTTGCAAACACCCGTTTTGGTATCAAACGCGACACCAAATCAACTGAAGATAAACGTACCGTGATCAGCAATAACCTTTACTACGGCTACGATCAAACTACGGTAAACCAGTTTCAGCCATCAAAAGATATTATTGGTGGTGTTAATGAGGTCAGAGGCACAAAAGCAGGCGATAACGATCCTAAATTTGTGAACTATCCTGAATCTACCCCGGTACTGAACGCAGTTTATGATGTAAACTGGGATTTTCATTTGCAAAGCGGTTCTCCTGCTTTAAATCATGGTATAACCAACTTCACCCGTCACCATGCTGCGGGTATCACCGTAAACGGGATAAATTACGTATCTCCTGCCCCGGCTAATTACATCGGCGCTTTCGGAGCAAAATAAATTAACTCATGGCAATGATCCTGCATACTTCTGCAGGATCATTTTTTTATTAATAATAAAAGATGAATAAACTGAGCAAATTAACATTTGTACTACTTGCTGTTGCCATAGGTAATACCGCCTGCGGCCAAAGCCAGATAGGCAACAAAGGGCTTACCATCCCGGGCAGCACAGCACCCGAAATAAAACCGGTAGTTGTTACCGAACCTGTACTGTATGATACCGACGATCCGGCAATATGGATCAACCCGGCTGATCCGGCTAAAAGCCTGATCATCGGCACTGATAAAAACAGCGAAGGTGCTCTTTATGTATTCGACCTACAGGGCAAGATCATTAAGGATAAGGTTGTTCGTGGCTTAAAGCGGCCAAACAACGTTGACCTGGCCTATGGTTTAATGCTTGGCGGCAAGCCCACCGATATTGCTATTACCACCGAACGCATGACCCATAAACTGCGGATCTATTCATTGCCTGATATGAAACCCGTAGATAATGGCGGTATCGATGCCTTTGTTGGCGAAACCGGCTTTGAATACCGGGATTTAATGGGTATCTCCATCTATACTGCAAAAGATGGAAAAATGTATGCCATCGCAGGTCGCAAAAATGGCCCGCAAACCGGTGGCTATATCTGGCAGTATCTGCTTGAGGATGATGGCACTGGTAATGTAAAAGCTACCTTGGTACGTAAGTTTGGCAAATACAGTGGCAAAAAAGAAATTGAATCAATTGCTGTTGATAATGAGCTGGGATACATCTACTATTCAGACGAACAGGTAGGCGTTCGCCAGTATTATGCCGACCCTGAAAAAGGAGACCAGGAACTGGCGATCTTCGGTACTTCGGGTTTTAAAGCCGATCATGAAGGGATCTCGATTTATAAGTTGAGCGATACAACAGGTTACATTCTGGTATCCGATCAGGGTGCCAACCGTTTCCAGGTTTTCAGCAGGGAAGGTACCAAAGCAAACCCTTTTGAACACAAGTTGCTGAAGATAGCAAACGTAGCCGCAAGACAAAGTGATGGCAGTGACGTAACTGCTACTCCTTTAAATGATACCTTTAAACATGGCATTTTTGTGGTAATGAGTACCGATAAAACTTTTCACTATTACCGCTGGGAAGATATAGCGGGCAAAGAACTTAAAGTAAAATAGTAATATGATATAAAGAATTGCGAGTACCCATCAGGGAAACCCTGGAAAAAAAAGTAATGACATGTAAAATATATTTTAACGGTGTTGCGCGTGGGCCGCGTTAGGGATTGCAGTGTAAAGCCCGGAGCGCGCAAAGGGGTTGCGGGCTGGAAAGGCGAGGACTTGCAACGGAAAGCCCGGGCCGCAGGCAACGCCCATGTTATAAAATCCATCAAGAAAAATATATTTAATAATCAATAACTTACAATCACGTCATTATAAGGTACGAAGCAATCCCAAGCTATACAGGTCGACTCTGTAAATCGGGGATTGCTTCGTACCTCGCAATGACGACTTTTTATCTCTAAGAAGCTGTTTAAATTTGATTCGAATTATTTATGTATCATATTAAAATCATTGCCGTTGGTTTTAACCAACGGAATAATGAGTAATAATAAAGGGGCTTCAGCCAAAATCCTTTTGCACAATTGGGCTAAAGCCAAGCCACTTTTCAGCTTTTTACCGTTGGTTAAAACCAACGGCAATGAATATTTCTCATTTTTAAACAGCCTCTAAGTAATTCTTAGTTATTTGAAGAATACTTTTTTGCCAGAATCATATTATCTGGTTAATAATATCTAAAAACTCCAACTGAAAACTTTCACCTTTATCCTCGTTATACCATTTCTGCAATGCTATCTTTTTTTCGCTCATTTCAATATAGTCTTTCACCATTTGCAGGTATAATCGCTGGCATTCGGCCGGTCGTGGCCCCCATGTCGCAAGGTCTTGATTGCGTTCATCTGCAATAATGATCTTGGGGATTGACCGGGTGCCATTGGTAAGGTAACTTTCAATCAAAAATGGCGGCGAATCCCTTAGCTGATAATCAACTTTAATAAGCGGGTTTAGTTCCGAAAGGCGATGCAGGAACGGGATGGTATGCGAAGCATCGCCGCACCAGGCCTCGGTAATAACCGTCCATAATTGTGGTTTACTGATCTTTTCGATGGCATTTGTCAGATCCGGGTTCAGTACGCCAACCTTTAGCCAGCGCTGCTGGCGCGACCAATTGAGCTTTGTATAATTTAAATAATCCGGATTGTCGTACGGAGCCGGCGGATTAGGGCTGTTCAAAATATCGAAAAATAGCTGCTGATAGGCTGTGAAATCCATAATAATTGCATTTGGCGCCATTAATGGCAATTCCTTTTACGATATGAAATTAAATAATGTGCGTGTGAATTTTGTTGATGTAGGTTAATTTCGATAACCTTTACCGGGCTATGATTAATATACTATGTATTTTTGATTATCAAAGCGGGGTACATGAAAATTAAAATAAACAAACTGCTATCAATAGCAATTAGCCTGGTATGCACCGGGGCTTTATCGTCCTACAAATATTCGCCGGCCAAAAACGTTCCGCTTAAGTTTAAGCAGATCATGGGCGCCGATATTTCATTTATCCCGCAGTTGGAAGCTGAGGGGCATAAGTTTTATGATAACGGCGTAAACAAGGACCCTTTCACCATTTTGAAAGATCATGGCTTTAACTATGTACGGCTTCGTATATTCAATAATCCTAAGGCCGATAGCGGGTACTCGGCAAAAGGCTATTGTGGTTTGGAAGATACCAAAAAGATGGCCCTGCGTATTAAAGAAGCCGGAATGGGCTTTTTACTTGATTTTCATTACAGTGATAACTGGGCTGATCCCGGTAAGCAATACAAACCCGCCGTCTGGAAAAGGCTCAACAACCAGCAACTGCAGGATTCTATAAAGGCATTTACCCGGCTTACCTTGCTGGCCCTAAAAAAGCAGGGCACGCTGCCCGATATGGTGCAGGTAGGTAACGAAATTAACCACGGCATTTTATGGCCCAACGGCCGTGTCAAAAACCTGGATACCCTGGCTGGCTTTTTAAAGGCTGGCATTAACTGTGTCAAAAGCGTGAGCAGCAATATCAGGGTAATGCTGCATATTGCCTGCGGCGGACAAAATGCAGAATCAAGATACTTTGTAGATAACATGCTCAAACGCGGCGTTAATTTCGATATCATTGGCCAATCATATTATCCCGAGTGGCATGGCACACCGGATAGTTTACGCAACAACCTTACCGACCTCACCGCCCGTTATAAACAGGATGTGATAGTGGTGGAATATTCGCAGCGCAAACGCGAGGTAAATGATATAGCTTTTTCATTACCTGGTAATAAAGTTAAAGGCACTTTTATTTGGGAGCCCTTTAGCTGGGGCGAAACCTTTGTTGATAAACAGGGGAATACTAATGCGCATATGGCTACTTATGACAGCATTAGTAAACAATATCATATTCGGCTGCCCCTTGAATAGGAGGATCATGATACGCTTTGGCTTTATCATAGGATAAATAAGGGCAATTCCAATTTGCAGAGTCACTATATATAGCTTCTTAAAGCGATTTTTCTAAAAATGCTTTGCATGTAGAATAATTGTTATATTGACATCAAATTTGCGATGCCTATTTATCGCAGCCACAATAAACCACAATGAAGATATTCCGGTTCCCCCTCCCGCTTAAAACGCGAAAAGAACGATCGTTTTTGATGTTTCCTGCTGTATGTACGCTGATGTTATTTGCAGGGTGCAGTCATGAGCCCTCTGCCAACTCACAACAACCCTTGTTTAAACTGTTGCAGCCGGAACAAACCCATGTTGATTTTGCCAATACCTTAACCGAAGGATTGAACACCAACGTGCTGATGTACGAGTATTTTTATAATGGTGGTGGCGTGGCAGTTGGAGACTTAAACGGCGATGGCCTGCAGGACCTTTATTTTACCGGCAATATGACCGATAATAAATTGTACCTGAACCAGGGCAATATGCAGTTTAAGGATATCACTGCTGATGCCGGAGTAGCAGGCAGGCCCGGTCCCTGGAAAACAGGTGTAACCATGGCCGATGTTAACGGTGACGGTAAGCTGGATATATACATATGTTATTCGGGTAAAGTACGGGCCGGGAAGCGGGTTAACCAACTGTTTATAAACCAGGGGAACAATGCCGCAGGAGTTCCCATGTTTAAAGACCAGACCGCTGATTTTGGCCTTGATTTCCCATCATTCAGTACACAGGCATACTTTTTTGATTATGACCGGGACGGTGATCTCGACCTGTTGTTAATTAACCACAACCCAGGCCGGATCAGTATTATGGATGATGCCTTTGTTAAGGAGATGTCGGCCAAAAGGGATAACGAATCGGGGATCAGGCTGCTGCGGAATGACAATAATCATTTTACTGACGTTACCGTCGGTGCAGGCATTATCAATACACCGCTATCATACGGCCTTGCAGCAGGTATCGCCGATATTAACGGCGATGGATGGCCGGATATCTATGTATCCAATGATTATAGTATTCCCGACAGGTTGTACATTAATAATGGCAGGGGCAGTTTTGCCGATGAGCTCCAGAAACAAATAGGCCATAGCTCGTTTTACTCTATGGGGAATGATGTAGCCGATATTAATAATGACGGCAAACCCGATATCTACACCCTGGATATGCTTCCCGAAGATAACAAGCGGCAAAAACTGCTGTTCGGTATTGATAATTATGAAGCCTTCGACCTGAACCTGAGGGTAGGCTTTTATTATCAGTATATGCGTAATATGCTGCAGATCAATAACGGCAATAACTCGTTTAGCGAGATAGGACAGCTGGCAGGCATCTCCAATACGGATTGGAGCTGGTCGCCCCTTTTTGCCGATTATGATAATGATGGCTGGAAAGACCTGTTTGTAAGTAACGGTTATACCCGCGACTATACCAACATGGACTTTTTAAAGTTTATGGGCGATAACCTTAAAGACAGGCGCGTAATGCGGCAGGACCTCCTGGATATTGTAAGCCAGATGCCATCATCGCAAATGAAAAGTTACCTGTTTAAAAATAATGGCAATACCACATTTACCAATACAAGCGAGCAATGGGGCATAACGCTGCCATCAAACAGTAACGGCGCCGCTTATGCCGATCTGGATAATGACGGTGACCTTGACCTGGTGGTAAATAATATCAATCAGCCTGCTTTTGTTTATGAAAACCAGGCGGCTAAACAAAATGACAACCATTATTTAGCTGTAAAATTAAATGGCAATGGGGCAAACACGCAGGGAGTAGGTGCTAAGGTGAGCATTTATTCGGGCAATAAAACACAATACCTGGAGCAGATGCCAAACCGTGGTTACCAGTCAACCGTGTCAACAGTACTGCACTTTGGATTGGGAAAAGATAAGCAGGTAGATTCATTAAGGATTACCTGGCAAAGCGGCAAATCGCAGGTGCTTCAAAAAGTAAAAGCTGACAAACAGGTTGTTTTAAATGAAAAGGACGCCACAGATGGCAGTCCTGTACAAAAACAGATCAATCCAATATTTAAAGAGGTACCTGCCCCTATCGCAGGCAGCGAAAGCGATAATACCACCAATGATTTTAAACGGCAGCCATTAATGGTTAATTCGATATCATTTTCGGGTTCCATCCTTACCAAAGGCGATGCAAATGGCGATGGGCTTGAGGATATTTACACCGGCGCGCATGATGGCAAAGCCGGTGTTTTGCACCTGCAGCAAAAGGATGGGAAATTTATCAGCAAAGCTCTTGCCGCCTTTGAAGCCGATAAAAACAGTACCGATGCCGCAGCTTTATTTTTTGATGCCAATGGCGATGGTAAGCCCGACCTGTATGCAGCCTCTGGTGGCTATGCCGATTATAAACCGGATGACGCGCTGCTGCAGGACAGGTTATACATTAACGATGGTAAAGGAAACTTCAGCAAAGCTAATGGAGCTTTGCCCAAAATGATGAGCAGTAAAAGCTGTGTAAAAGCAACCGATATCAATGGTGATGGTTTTCCAGATCTGTTTGTTGGCGGCAGGGTAATCCCGGGGCAATATCCCGAAGCGCCCGAAAGCTATATTTTGATCAATGATGGCAAGGGGCATTTTACTAATGAAACCGCAAAATATAACCCGGCGTTAAAAAATATAGGGATGGTGACCGATGCTGCCTGGGTTGACATGAACGGTGATAAAAAGCCCGACCTGGTGCTGGCCGGCGAATGGATGCCGATCACGGTTTTTGAAAATAGCGGCACTAAGCTAACCGATGCCACAACAAAATACTTTGATAAAAAATATGCCGGCTGGTGGAACTGTTTACAGGTAAGCGACATCAACCATGACGGCCATCCGGATGTTATAGCCGGAAACATTGGTTTAAATACGCAATGTAAAGCAAGCGATGCCGAGCCTGCGGAGATGTTTTATAAAGATTTTGATGATAACGGCTCCGTTGACCCGATGCTTTGTTTTTACATTCAGCATAAAAGTTACCCCTTTGTAAGCCGTGATGAATTGCTTGACCAGATGAGTGTCATGCGCAGCCGGTTCCCCGATTATAAAAGCTATGCCGATGCTACAATAGACAAGATCTTTACTGCCGAAGAAATGAAAGATGTAAAAAAACTGACAGCCAATGAACTGGCTACAGCATGTTTTATCAGTAATGCACAAGGAAAATTAAAACAGGCGGTATTACCCTTACAGGCCCAGTATTCGCCGGTTTTTACCATTACTTCATTTGATTACGATCATGATGGCAAGGAGGATCTTTTGCTTTGCGGCAACATCAACAAGGCCCGCATCCGTTTCGGTAAATATGATGCTAACTATGGCGTATTGCTTAAGGGGGATGGCAGGGGTAATTACCAATACATAAACCAGCAGCAATCGGGCTTTAACATCAGGGGAGATGTCAGGAGCGTGCTTCCATTAAATAATGTTTTACTGTTTGCCCTTGATAAGGGCAAACTAAAGGCATACAAGCAATAATACAAAGGCAATGAAAAAACTGTTAATGCTAATACCTGCCTCTGGCTTATTTGCGATGATAAGCTGCAGCCCGAAAAAGCAACCCGAACTAACCAACCAGGACGTGAGCAAAGTTGTTGGCCATATGACCAGCGTAATGATCCATGATGTTACTAACCCGCCATTGGCCGCCCGTTTTTTTGCTTATACCTGCCTTGCCGGGTATGAGGTAGTTGCCGAAAACGACAAACAGATCCATAGTATGCGCGGTGTATTGAATCAATATCCGGATATCAAACACCCCAAACAAAATACCAGTTATAATTATCAGCTAAGTGCGGTGCTCGCCATGTTTGAAACAGCCGCCAAGCTGTTACCATCGGGTACGTTGATGCTGGGCTACGAGTCTTCCTTTATTGATTCGTGCAAAAATATTGGCTTCAGCAGCGAGGTTATCGACAGTTCAAAAAGCTATGCCAAAACAATCAGTAAACAGATCCTGGCTTATGCCAGGGCCGATGGTTACCGGAAAATAAGTAACTATCCACGCTATAAGCTTAAGCAAACACCCGGTAGCTGGGACCTGACCCCGCCTGCTTACATGTTGCCGGTTGAGCCTTATTTTAACACTATCCGGCCTATGACGCTTGATTCGGCCGCACAATTTGTGCCTGATGCGCCCATTCCATTTTCAACGGATAAAAACTCAGCTTTTTATAAATACCTGCAGATGAGCTACGCCAAAAGTGGCAATGCTTTAAAGCAGGAAGAAAAAGATATTGCCAATTTTTGGGATTGTAACCCTTTTGCCGTTCAAAATGACGGGCACATGCTTATCGGTCTAAAAAAGATTTCGCCGGGAGCACACTGGATGGGGATAACGGCTATTGCCTGTAAGCAGGCCAAAACCGGTTTCTCTAAAACGGTGCAGATCAATACCGCTGTAGCCATAGGCCTGCTGGATGGTTTTATTTGCTGCTGGGAAGATAAATACCGCACCAACCGCATCAGGCCCGAAACGGCCATCCGCAGGTATATAGACCCGCATTGGAAACCCTTGTTGCAAACCCCTCCGTTTCCGGAATATATCAGCGGGCATTCGGTGGTTTCAACGACTGCAGCAGTTATTCTTACGCATTATTTCGGCGATAAGTTTAAATATACCGATGATGTGGAAGTAAATTATGGTATCCCGCCAAGGCATTTCAGTTCGTTTACCCAGGCTGCTAAAGAAGCTGCTATATCCAGGTTTTGGGGTGGTATTCATTTTATGGATGCTATTGATAATGGTATTATTCAGGGAAATAAAGTGGGCAACCTGGTTGTTGCTAAAATGAGCGGGCAAAGGAAGTTGTAGATATAAGCATGGTTGTTATGAGCGGTGGCGAAAGGGTTTTTCGATAAGTGGAGTTGCTATACAGGGCGAAGATGGTGCTTTCATCTCTCTCATGACACTTAAAAAGGGGTGTCATGCTGAGGCCCTCGAAGCATGGTGGGCTGGCCTCTGCGCGCGACCCTTCGACAAGCTCAGGGTGACGGGCCATCTTTTGTCATTTCTTCTTCAAAGCCCAAAGGATGTTTGCTTAAATATCATCCCTTACTGATATCCCGCAGCCTGCAAGCTAAATAATTCGGCATAACGGCCGTTGTTAGCCATGAGTTCCTGATGTGTGCCTGCTTCAAGGATCTTGCCTTTTTCTAACACGATGATCCTGTCAGCAAGCCTTGCTGTTGAAAACCGGTGTGAAATAAGCACAGCCGATTTACCCTGGGTTAATGATGAAAAGCGCTGAAATACCTCATATTCCGCCCGGGCATCGAGCGCTGCAGTTGGCTCGTCAAGGATGAGCACCTGTGCATCTTTCATATAGGCTCTTGCCAGTGCAACTTTCTGCCATTCGCCGCCCGATAATTCAACACCTTCGTTAAACCGCCTGCCCAGCCATTGCTCGTATCCCAGCGGAAGTTTGGCTGCAAGCGCGTCTGCAAGGCTTTCCTGGGCAGCTTTACGGATTAGTTCGGTATTGTCCTGCTCATCAATGTTTCCTGCCGCAATATTCTGCGAAAAGCTCATCTGGTAACGAATATAATCCTGGAAAATAATGCCCAGGTTTAACCGGAGGTCCGTGAGGTCATAATCCCTCAAATCTGCACCATCCAGCAGGATGCGCCCTTCTGTTGGGTCATATAAGCGGGCCAGTAGTTTTACAAGCGTAGTCTTGCCTGCTCCGTTCTCGCCTACCAGCGCAATCTTTTCGCCGGGGTGCAGGGTGAAGTTCAGGTGCCTGTTGGCCCATGATTCGGCATTGTTATATTTAAATCCCACATCCTCAAAAGTAAACCCTTGCTTTATTGGGTTTGGAAATGGTAAAGGAGAAGCAGCAACTTTGATCTTTGGTTTGATCTCAAAAAACTCATGGAAATCGTTGAGGTAGATAGCACCCTGTGAAACTGATGTAAACCGGTTCAGCGAATTTTCCATCAGGCTGCTCAATTGCCGGAATGAGCCCGCCAGGAAAGTAAGCGTACCTACAGAAGACTTGCCCGTAACAGTTTGATAAATAATAAAACCATACGCGGCATAGTAGCCAACACTGCCTAAGACAGAAAAGAAGGTACCCCAGGCCGAACGCCGTACGGCCAGTTTGCTGTTATCGGCATAAAATTTATCTGATAACGTTTTAAAGCGGTTAATAATAAAATCAGACAGGCCAAAGATCTTGACTTCCTTAGCTGTTTCATCGCTAGCGCCCAGGTAGCGTACATAATCCAGCTCTCGTCTTTCAGGTGTTTGGCTCCTCGTAAGTGCGTAATTCTGGCTATTAAAATAGCTTTCGCCCAGAAACGAAGGGATGATTGATATGAGCAGCAAGAGGATCAGCCATGGGTTCAAAGTCAGTAAGCCAGTAAGCAGGAAAGCTATGGATATAAAATCCTGGATCTGGCTCATTACCTGTGATAAAAGTATGGTACGCCCAACGGTTTGCTGCCGGGCCCGCTCCAACTTATCATAAAAAACAGAATCTTCAAACTGTTCCAGGTCCAGCGTGGCCGCATGACGCATAATGCGCATGGAGGTATAGTTAGCAAAAAGATCACCCAGCAGGTTGTCCATCAGGCTGATCATCCGGTTTAGGCCGTCGGTTGCCACAGCCAGCAAAAATTCAATGATAACCAGTTTCCATAATTCATGCTGGCTTCCGCCGTGGTGGTTGAGCAATACCACCTGGTCTATGATCAGCTTACCTACGTACAACAAGGCAACCGGCATGGCCGAACGCATAATGCGTAACAAAAAGCTTGCTGTTGTTTTACCCGGACTGCTTTGCCATACCAGCCTGAAAAAATCCGGGAGATTGCTTAATGCCGACAAGCGCTCTCTGAACGAAATCTTTTGCTCTGGTTTGATATTTCTTGTTTTAGCCATCTGCCGGTTTTGATAAATGCGATTTTAAACAAAAAAATGTTCATTGCTACTGCATTGAAGGACTATGAGCACATTTATGATCATTTACTGACTAATCAGGAATTAAAATAAAAAAGATTTGTGCAATCGATTGCGCAAATCTTTTTTTATTTGTTACTTAGTCAAATAAACCATCAATAAATATTTCGGAGTTATGGGGTCGGTGAAGCTATTACTTGTCGCGCTGTTCGCTTGTTTAATATTACCGTGTTATGGAATAGTGCGCCTGCCGCAACTGGTTGTCGATGGCATGGTATTACAGCGCGATGCCAAAGTAAAGATCTGGGGATGGGCCGATGCAAGCGAAAAGATCACCGTTAATTTTCAGCATAAAACATACCGCACCGTTACTGACGAAAGCGGTTCCTGGAAAATTGCCCTTCAGCCAATGAAAGCCGGGGGGCCGTATACTATGGAAATCACCGGTAATAATCGTATTACTATCCGGGACATTTTAATTGGCGATGTATGGTTTTGTTCGGGGCAATCGAATATGGTTTTGCCTATGGAGCGGGTTAAGGAAAAATATCCTGATGAAATAGCAAAAGCCAATTATCCGCAGATCAGGAATTTTTTCGTTAAAACGGAGTCTGACGTAACCAGGCAACACTCAGATCTGTTACCTGGTAAATGGGTTAAGGCAGATTCTGTAACTGTTTTAGGTTTTGGTGCCGCATCATGGTTTTTCGCTAAACAGCTTTATCAAAAATATCATGTGCCCATAGGCATCATCAACTCAAGCGTAGGCGGTACACCTATTGAGGCCTGGGTCAGCAGCGAGGGCTTAAAAAACATTCAATCATATCATAACAGGATTGCCCGGTTCAGCAATACGGCATTTATGGACAGCGTGTTGAAAAAACACCCGGAACCAGTGGAACCGCTTAACGCAGATAAAGGCTTAAATGAGGTTAAACCATGGCATGATACCACCTACAAGCCACATAGCTGGCACCGTTTCTGGCTGCCAGGCTACTGGGCCGATCAGGGTGTAAAAGGCCTGAACGGCGTGGTATGGTTCAGGAAAGAAATCACACTGCCCGCATCGGTACAGGGTAAAGCGTCCAAACTGTATTTAGGGAGGATAATAGATGCCGATCAAACCTATGTTAACGGCAAACAGGTGGGGAACATTACCTATCAGTATCCGCCAAGGCGTTACACGGTACCCGCCGGTTTATTAAAGCCGGGCAAAAATATTATTGTGGTTCGCATTACCAATACATCGGGCAAAGGTGGTTTTGTGCCTGATAAACGGTACTACCTGGCAATAGCCGGTGATACCATCGACCTTCGCGGCGACTGGCAGTACAAAGTTGGGCAGGTGTTTGAACCCGTTAGGATGAAACCGGAATTTTCGGCCCAGAATGAACCTACCGGGCTTTACAACACCATGGTAGCGCCCGCTATCAATTATACTATTAGAGGTATAGTTTGGTATCAGGGCGAAAGTAATTCCAGCCGCGCATCCGAATATGGAACCTTGTTAAAGGCTCTTATTGCCGACTGGCGGAATCGCTGGCAACAAGGTAATCTTCCCTTTATTTACGCCCAGCTTCCAAACTTTAACGAGGTACAGTATTCGCCAACAGAAAGCGACTGGGCGCAATTACGCGCCGGTCAGCTTGAGGCCCTTGAAGTGCCCAATACTGGTATGGCGGTAACCATTGATGCCGGCGAGTGGAATGATATCCACCCTCTTAATAAAAAAACAGTGGGTGAGAGGCTTGCCCGCGCTGCCGAAAATGTTGCTTATGGCGATGTGAATGTAGTACCATCCGGCCCGATTTACCAATCGGCTAAAATTGAGGGGAATAAGATTGAGATTGCTTTTAAAAATACAGGTGCGGGGCTTGTCGCTATTGATGGCGAGGAACTGTCACAATTTGCCATCGCCGGGGCTGATAAAAAGTTTGTTTGGGCAAAGGCAATTATTAATGGAGGTAAGGTGTTGGTTTGGAGCGATAAAATCCCTGCACCGCTTTACGTAAGGTATGCCTGGGCCGATAACCCGGATGGCGCGAACCTTTATAATAAAGAAGGCTTGCCGGCATCACCTTTCCAAACCGGTAAACTGCAATAACCATAAACTAATTTGAAACCAGGGGCGATGAAAAGTACTGCCTTCTTTTTCTTACTCACATGGGCCATTGCGGCGAAAGCGCAAACCCCGGCCCCGGTAAACTTCACTGCTGATCAGGACCATCAGTATATGATGAAGCAGTTAGGAATTAAAACCTTGCGTAATGGACCCAGCGGCGATGAATCGGCCCCTAATCATGCTAATTATGATGAAGCGCTGGCTAACCCTTATCCTGATTTGCCTGACGCCCTTGCCCTAAAGAACGGTAAAAAGGTAACTACAGCCGAAATGTGGTGGAAACAGCGCCGCCCCGAAATTGTGGAGGATATGGAGCGTGAGGTTTATGGCCGCATCCCTGCTAATGTACCCAAGGTAACCTGGACGGTTAAAATAACCGATAAAGAGCGGGTTGGCTTTTATCCGGTGATTGCCAAACAACTGATAGGCCATGTTGATAATACGGCTTATCCGCTTATCAACGTCAATATCGAAATGACCTTAGTGCTCCCCGCAAATACCAAAGGACCGGTACCGGTATTGATGATGTTTGGCCGAAGCGCGCTACCGGCGCCGGCGCAGCCTCCCGCTGCTGATGTGGAAAAAATCAACGCTGCATTGAAAGAACTTCTTTTAAAAGAACATCCCGAGTTTAAAACTATTTTTGAGCAATATCCCGCTTATAATCCTATTGCCGAACAATCTCCCTTTGGTCCCGGTGGTTTTCCAGGGATGAAAGGCGACCCACCGACTGCCACGCAACTAATTGCCAATGGATGGGGGTATGTACTTATAGATCCGTCGTCTATCCAGGCGGATAACGGGGAAGGTTTAACCAAAGGGATCATCGGTTTGGTGAACAAAGGCCAGCCCCGTAAGCCGGAGGATTGGGGAGCTTTACGTGCCTGGTCGTGGGGAGCGGCACGCGCGTTGGATTACCTGGAAACAGAACCTGCGGTTGACGCCAAATATGTAGGTATTGAAGGTGTTTCCCGCTATGGAAAGGCAGCGCTGGTAACACTTGCTTTTGAACAAAGGTTTGCCATGGGGTTGATAGGTTCGTCGGGTGAGGGAGGGGCCAAGTTGCATCGCCGGAACTTTGGGGAAGCGGTTGAAAGCCTCACCGGTGGCGAATATTATTGGATGGCCGGTAACTTTATGAAATATGGCGCATCGGATGCTGTATTCGGTGCTAAAACCGCGAAAGACCTTCCAGTAGATGCACATGAGCTGATTGCCTTGTGTGCCCCGCGGTATACTTTTATAAGCTATGGTATCCCCGGGCAAGGAGACGCCAAATGGCTCGATCAGCAGGGGAGCTACATGGCAACTGTGGCTGCGGGTTCTGTATTTAAACTGCTTGGTGCAAATGACCTCGGCGTTTCAAACGATTATAAAACCGAAAAAATGCCGCCGGTTAATACAGGTTTGCTTAACGGCGAGCTCGCCTGGCGTCAGCATGATGGTGGGCATACCGATGCCCCAAACGTAAAATATTTTATCGCCTGGGCCAATAAATTGATGCATTATGGAAAAGCAGGAAGCGGGAAATGACGTCTCCTTCACGTCATGCCGAATTTATTAAAACCCTATCGAATTACCACCATCAACCTGTAAAACAACCCCGGTTACATATTTGGCGGCATCTGTCGCTAAATAATAAACGGCTTCGGCCACATCGGCAGGTTCACCTAATTTGCCCATTGGGGTACGGCCCATCACTTTTTGCTTGCGGGCAGGATCATTATCCAGCGCCTTTGCCGACATATCTGTAGCTATAAAGCCCGGAGCAACGCAGTTAACCCTGATGCCTTGCGGCGAAAGCTCGGTAGCCATGGCTTTTGTCATACCTTCGATGGCGGTTTTAGATGCGGTATAGGCAATAACATACGGTATGCCGTATTGTGCAGCCATCGAACTGATGTTAATTATGCTCCCACTGCCAGCTTTCAACATGATTTTTACTACCTCGCGGCTTATCGCAAATACCGAAGTAAGATTGGTTTGGATCACTCTGGCGAACTCTTCATCGGTTACCTGGGCGAAAGCTTTTTTATGGTTAATGCCGGCATTATTAACCAAAATATCAGGTGCGCCAAATTCAGCTTCTATTTCTGCTACCAGTTGCGGTATACCGGTTGTATCACTCAGATCATATTGCCTGTAACTGCAAAGATCGCCAAGCTGTGTTACTGCCGCAATAAGTTTTGCCTCGTCTCGGCCTATGATGATGGTTTTGATGCCCTGCTCTGTGAATTTTTTGGTGGTAGCAAGGCCAAGGCCCGAGGCACCGCCGGTTACGATAGCAAGTTTGGTCTTTGAGTTCATGGATTTTTTAAGTTATTTTCTTCTGGAGGATTCACGTATTATCAATTCCGATCTGAGGATGAGGCTATGCGTTTGTTGCAGATCCTGCCTGTTTGCCAAATGATTGATAAGCATATTGGCGGCAACCTCACCCATTTCATAGCCTTTATAATTTACTGTAGTGAGATTGGGCTCAATCACACAGGCCGCCGGGTCATTATTGAAGCCCGCAACTGCTATCTGTTCGGGAATTTTGATGCCTGCCTTTTTCAGTACTTGTATACAGCTAACGGCACTGACATCATTAACTGTAAATATGCCATCGGGCAGCGGATCCATTTGTAAAATGGTTTCTGCCGCTACCGCAGCTTCTTTAGCGCTCAGGTCGTTGATGATCACCAATTGCCCATCAAAATCAATTTGGTGTTCTTCAAGAGCTTTTTTATACCCGCGCAGGCGTTCGGCGTAAACATTGCGTAACTGATTTCCGGTAATATGTACTATCCGTTTGCAGCCCTGTTCAAGCAGGTGCTTAGTTACCTCATAAGCGGCTTTGAAGTTATCGATATAGATTTGCGGATACTGCTCGTGCTCAAAAATCCTGTCGAAGAAAAGCACCGGGATATTGCGTTTGATAAAAGGTTCAAAATGCTCAATGCTGGTGGTATCATAAGCTAATGAAACCAACAGGCCGTCAACCCGGTTATTCAGCATGGCCCTGGCGTTGCTGATCTCTTTCTTCATCGTTTCTAACGACTGGCTGATGATGAGGTTGTAGTTATTGTCGTTCACCACTTTTTCGATGCCTGCAATAACATCCGACATGAAACTGCTGTTGAGCCGCGGCACAATAACGCCGATGATGTTGCTGTTTTTACGGCGTAAATTGCTGGCGAACGAATTGGAGCGGTAACCCATTTCTTCGGCTGCTTTGATAATCTTCTTTTTGGTATTTTTATTAACCCGCGGGTGGTCTTTAAGCGCACGGCTAACCGTAGCTGCCGAAACCTTTAATTTTTCGGCAATGTCATATATGGTTATCTCTTTTCCGCTGTCCGGCATATAGTTAATCTAAAATATATAAACGATGTTGCATGTTCGGTAATAACCGCAGCCAGATTGTTCAGGGATAAAAGTATAAAATTATTACACATTATTTAAAATTTATGCAATCGATTGCATAAATTTATCGCGTTGATAGCAATTCGTTTTTAAATAATATGGTACCAGATTTAAAACAAACTTTCAGGTGGTTTGGCCCCGGCGACCCGGTAATTTTAAGTGCAATAAAACAAACGGGAGCAAGCGGGATAGTTACCGCGCTTCATCATATACCTTGCGGGGATGTTTGGAACAGTGAAGCAATCAGGCAGCGGAAAGCGGTAATTGAAAGTGCGGGCTTTAACTGGGCGGTTGTAGAGAGTGTGAATATTCATGAAAGTATCAAAATTGGTAGTGCGGAACGTGACCAGTATATTGATAATTATATTCAAACACTGCAAAATTTAGCGCAGGAGGAAATCTTTACGGTGTGTTACAACTTTATGCCCGTATTGGACTGGACCCGCACGCATCTTGATTATCGGTTAGCAAACGGTGCTTCTGCATTGCTTTACAACGCTTCGGCTTTAGCAGCCTTTGACTTGTATATTTTAGAACGGGAGAATGCCTTTAACGAATTTACCACCGAACAACAGGCAGCCGCAAAGCATTACCTCGATGGGCTGAGTGACGAAGACAGAACGCTGTTAACCAATACAATATTGGCCGGCTTACCTGGTACAGACGAGGTTTTTACCATTGCGGAGTTTAAAGAACACCTTAACAAATACAGTGAGGTAAACACGCAAGCATTAAAGGAAAACCTGTTTTATTTTTTACGGGCTATAATCCCATATGCCGAAAAACTGGGCATTAAAATGTGTATCCACCCTGATGATCCCCCGTTTCCTATCCTGGGGCTGCCCCGTGTAGCATCGTCCTTAAATGATCTTACTGATATTGTAAATAGTTATCCTTCAGTTGCCAATGGTATCACGCTTTGCACCGGCTCGTTAGGTGCATCGGGCAAAAATGATCTTCCTGAAATTATAAGCCGCCTGGGTGATAAGATCCACTTTTTACACCTGCGCAACGTGGCCCGGCAGTCGGATGGCAGTTTTTATGAAGCCGATCATTTAACAGGCAGCGTTGATATGTATGCCGTGATGAAAGCCATTATCAATGAACAGATAGCCCGTAAAAATGCAGGCCGGAGCGATATAGCTATCCCCATGCGGCCTGATCACGGGCATAAACTACTTGATGATTTTAATTATAATACCTATCCCGGTTATTCGGTAATTGGCAGGTTGAAGGGCCTGGCCGAGTTACGCGGATTGGAGATGGGGATTAAACGCATACTGTACGACGAGCAATAGCTGCAATAAATAAGGTAGCTTAAATAAGGAATCAATAATTAAATTCCTATTGTTAAAAGTCATAAAAGTTTTTATCTTGCAATCGATTGCATAAAATTAAAACTTTATAAACCATACTAAATGAAGCGGGATTTACCCGTTTCATTCATGAATTTTTCAACAGATCAATTATGTGTTTTTATAAACGCCTACAGGTTTATAAAGCTGGAATTAATAACGCCATGGCCAAATATCCATTAAAGAACGTGTGTTTACTGGTGCTGCTTTTCATGGCGGCGATAAATAAAGTTTATGCAGATAATGGCTATAAATTATGGCTTGAATATAATAAGGTGAGCAACAAGCAACTGGCAAACATTTACAGGCAACAGTTGAAAAACATGATCTTCCCGGCACAGTCTGACCCGCTTAAAGCTGCAAGGACCGAGCTCTTAACTGGACTTGATGGAATGCTGGCCCTAAAGCCACGAGATACTAAAAGCATAACCAATGGGCAAACTATTATAATAGGTACGCCGCGGTCACTAAAGGCTTTTTCGATAACTGCCCACGATAGCATCGGCAGCGAAGGGTATCTTATCAAAACTGCCCTTGTCAATCAAAAGAAATGTATCATCATAACGGCTAACACCGATGCAGGGGTTATGTACGGTGTTTTTAATTTTTTAAAGCTGATCCAAACCAATCAATCTATTAATAAACTTGATCTTTCAGATCACCCGAGGATGATGTACCGGGTACTGGATCACTGGGATAACCTGAACCGTACCGTGGAGCGGGGCTACGCGGGCTCATCCATTTGGAACTGGCACAAGCTGCCAGGTGTGGTTGACCAACGTTATATTGATTATGCGCGGGCCAATGCTTCGGTAGGGATCAATGGCTCGGTTGTCAATAATGTAAATGCCGATGCACTGATCCTTTCGCCCCAATATTTGTTAAAAGTGCAGGCGCTGGCCAAGGTATTCAGAATATACGGTATCAGGATTTACCTGTCGGTAAAATTCAGCAGCCCGGTTGAGCTGGGGGGCCTAAAAACTGCCGATCCGCTTGATCCCGCGGTAAAAAAATGGTGGGCCGATAAGGCTGATGAAATTTATCGCTACATCCCTGATTTCGGCGGGTTTTTAGTGAAGGCTAATTCGGAGGGACAACCCGGCCCGCAAAGCTATGGCCGTACCCATGCCGATGGAGCAAATATGCTCGCCGATGCTTTAGCTCCTCATCATGGCATAGTGATGTGGCGTGCCTTTGTTTATGATAATAAGGTACCCGACGATCGCTTTAAGCAGGCCTATAATGAATTTAAACCTTTTGATGGAAAGTTTAGGGATAATGTGATTATCCAGGTAAAAAATGGTCCGATAGATTTTCAGCCAAGAGAACCATTTCACCCATTGTTTGGTGCTATGTCCAATACCCCGCTGATGATGGAGTTCCAGTTAACACAGGAATATCTCGGTTTTTCAACGCACCTGGTTTATGAAGCGCCATTATTTGCTGAATGCCTGCAATCGGATACATATACGCCTGGAAAAGGTACAACCGTTGCGCGGGTGATCAAGGGTGATTTTAACAAAAAACTGATAACCGGCATGGCGGGCGTGGCTAATATTGGCACTGATTTAAACTGGTGCGGTCATCCATTTGCACAGGCCAACTGGTACGCCTTTGGCCGTATGGCCTGGAACCCCAGTCAATCACCGGCAGTAATTGCCGGCGACTGGCTCAAAATGACTTTTACTAATGACGATAGCTTTGTATCGCCAGTAAAAAACTTCATGCTGCAATCGAGGGAAAATACAGTTAATTACATGACGCCGCTCGGGTTGCACCATATTATGGGGGTATCAACTCATTATGGCCCCGGTCCCTGGGTTGATAATGCCGGCAGGCCTGATTGGAATGCCACTTATTACCATAAAGCCGATTCGGCAGGGATAGGCTTTGACCGTACAGGCACGGGTAGCGATGCACTCTCGCAATATGCACCTGAAGTTAAGGCACACTGGGAAAACCTGCAAACCTGCCCTGATGAATACCTGCTATGGTTTCACCATTTAAACTGGACCTATAAAATGCGCTCGGGCAGGTCATTGTGGGATGAGCTGGTTAATCATTACTATATGGGGGCCGATTCTGTTAAACAAATGGGCCTTACCTGGGATAAAATGCAGGGCAGGATAGATGCCGAACGTTTTACGGAAGTAAAACAACTGATGCAGGTTCAGTTAAGCGAGGCAATAACCTGGCGCGATGCCTGTGTTTTATATTTCCAAACATTTTCAAAAATGCCTGTCCCGGCTATCTACCCTAAGCCGCAGCACCCGCTGGACTATTATAAAAAAATGAAGTTTTATTATGTGCCGGGCATAGGGGGCAATAATTACATGACCAATTAATCACCACCATAAACCAAATGCCGATGAACAAGCAATTTACCACCGCAAAATTAATCCTCGCGCTTTTTGCACCACTGTGCATTTTGAGCGCATGTGATTCATCAACAAAAAAAACAGCTGATACAGCCGATAGCACAAAAGCAGATACAGGCAAAAAAGTAAAGTATCTTTCCGAGCCGCTCATCAGTTCCATTTACACGGCCGATCCATCGGCCCATGTATTTAACGGCAAAATTTATATCTATCCATCGCATGATATCGATGCGGGTATTCCCGAAAATGATAACGGCGACCATTTTGCCATGAAAGATTATCACATCCTGTCGATGGATAGTATTGGCGGCAAGGTTACAGATAATGGTGTGGCACTTGATATCAAGGATATTCCCTGGGCTGGTCGGCAGCTGTGGGCGCCTGATGTAGCTTTTAAAAACGGTACCTATTACCTGTACTTCCCGGTAAAAGATAAAAAAGATGTGTTCCATATCGGCGTGGCGACTGCTGCAAGCCCGATTGGCCCGTTCAAAGCCGAACCTGAACCAATAGCTGGCAGCTACAGTATTGACCCCGCTGTATTTACCGATACCGACGGCAAAACGTATATGTATTTCGGCGGCATCTGGGGCGGGCAACTTCAGCGCTGGATTACCGGGAAATATGAGGCAGACGGCTCAAAAACCGATTCAAAACAGGAAGATGCCCCGGCGATAAGCTGTAAAGTAGCCCTGTTAAAACCCGACATGAAAACTTTTGATGGTGCAGTAAAAGACGCGGTTATTTTAGATAGCCTGGGCAAGCCGCTGTTGACCAAAGATCACGACCGTCGCTTTTTTGAAGGTTCATGGATGCATAAATACAATGGTAAATATTACTTCACTTATTCAACCGGCGATACGCATTTGCTTTGCTATGCGATAGGTGATAGTCCGTTTGGGCCATTTACTTATAAGGGCATATTTATGAAACCGGTGGAAGGCTGGACAACGCATCACTCCATTATCGAGATAAAAGGTAAATGGTATATATTTTATCATGATACCCAACTATCGGGCAAAACACACCTGCGCAACGTGAAGGTAACCGAACTACAGCATAATGCCGATGGTTCTATCAAGCTGATCGATCCGTTTTTGTAACCTCATCGATATGAAAATCCTTAAAGCTTTAACCCTGTTACTGCTATTGCTTGATTTGTTGGGGACGCATGGTTTTGCGCAGCAGGTTAAGCCGGTTACTATCCCCAACTCCGAACACCGGCAAATGCACTCCGAACTGGCCGGTAATGATTATGATATTTATATTCATTACCCGGCAGGCTATGATACCGCCAAACAAAAATTTCCGGTATTGTATGTGGTTGATGGTGATAACGACTTTTCACCGTCGCTGGAGTATTTGGGACTATTGATGGCCGAATATCATATTCCTGAACCTATATTGGTGGCCATTGGCGATGGCGGCCTGATTGGTACGCCCGGCAACAAACGTAACCGTGATTTCACACCGGTTGCATTTCCCAATGTGGCCGAAAGCGGTGGTGCGCCGGCATTCCTTGCTTTTATTGAGAAGGAATTGATCCCAGCGATAGATGCCGGTTTAAAGGCAGACCCTACAAACCGTACGCTTTATGGATATTCAATGGGTGGCTTATTTGCTACTTACACCTTGTTTGAAAAGCCCACGCTGTTTAAAAATATCCTGATAGGCAGTCCTGCATTGGGTTATGGTAACGGAGCTGTATTTGAAACTGAAAAGCAATATGCAGCCAAACATAAAAGCCTGCCCGTAAATGTATTTATGGAAGTGGGCGGATTGGAAACTCCGGGACAGGTTGTGCCTAACAAACAATTGGTGGCGTTATTGGAAAGCCGTCATTATGAAAATCTTGTTTTTAAGCATATCATTATTGATGATGTTACTCATTTATCGGGTAAACCTGTTACCATGCTCAAGGCTTTGGCATGGGCGTATGCACGTAAGTAACAGATAAGATTGTTTTTTATATCCGCGTATTCAAAAAGAGTTATGAAGGCTCGCATATTGATATTTGTTTTGTGCTGTTTGGTAGCCTTTAAACCTAAGGCACAAAATACCGTAAAAGCAATACCACATTTACAATATTATGGCGGTAATGCTGAATTATTGGTAGATGGAGCGCCGTACTTAATGACAGGCGGTGAACTTGGAAACTCGAGCGCCTCAAGCGCGGCCTACATGACCCCAATTTGGCCCAAACTGCAAAAAATGCACCTTAACACAGTGATAGCGCCGGTTTATTGGGAACTATTGGAGCCACAAGAGGGCAAATTTAATTTTACACTGGTTGATGATTTGATTAAAAGTGCCCGGCAGTACCACATGAAACTGGTGCTGCTTTGGTTTGGCACCTGGAAAAACAGCATGAGCTGTTATGCGCCAGGTTGGGTTAAAACCAATGAAAACCGTTTTCCGCGCGTTGCCAACAGTGTGGGTGGTGCTGAAGAGATTATTACGCCGTTCTCCAAAGATGCTTTGCAGGCAGATATTAAAGCTTTTAGTGTGTTAATGCGGCATATTAAGCAAACCGATAGTAAGCTTCGCACTGTACTGATGGTGCAGGTTGAAAATGAGATAGGTATGCTGCCGGATGCCCGCGATCATTCGAAACTGGCCGATGAAGCTTTTAACCGGCAAGTCCCGACAAAGCTAATTTCCTGGTTAAATTCGCACAAAGACAAGCTTGTACCCGAAATGCAAAAAATATGGCAGGCCGGAGGGAGTAAAACTTCTGGTAACTGGGAATCGGTTTTTGGCAAAAGCCCGGCTACCGACGAGCTGTTTATGGCCTGTTACTTTGCCGAATACGCTAACGCTGTAGCTAAAGCAGGCAAGGCCGTTTACCCGCTGCCAATGTATGTGAACGCAGCCCTTAACGCTCCGGGTAAAAAGCCGGGACAGTACCCTTCTGCAGGCCCCTTGCCGCATTTGATTGACGTATGGAAAGCAGCAGCACCGGATATTGACTTGCTGTCGCCCGATTTTTATAACCCTAACTTTAAGTACTGGAATGACCGTTATACCCGGCCTGATAATGCCCTGTTTATCCCCGAGCATCGTTTTGAGGATGGAATGGATGCCAAAGCTTTTTATGCCATTGGCCATTACAAAGCGCTGGGCTTTTCTCCTTTTTCTATCGAAACCGATAGCATAACGGCAGGAGAGCCACTTTCCCAATCGTATAATATCATTCATCAGTTATCAGGTGAGATTAGTAAGGCTAAACGCAAGGGAACTATGGATGGTGTATTGTTAAGTAAGGATGCGGATACCATACGGCTGCAAATGGGCGATTACATGCTCACGGTTTCGCATGATTTAGCCCTGGGCTGGTCGCCCAAAGCAAAGGATGCAAACTGGCCGTTAACCGGAGGTATTATAACAGCTTTGGCTAATGATGAGTTTTATGTAGCCGGCACAGGTTTGGTCATCAGTTTTAAGCCGGTAAAAGATGGACTACGTGCAGGTATTTTACAGGTAGACGAAGGGATATTTGTTAACGGAAAGTGGCAGCCGGGACGCCGTTTAAATGGCGATGAAGATCACCAGGGAAGGCACTTAAGGATCCCGTTGGGCGAATATGGGATCCAGCGGATTAAGCTTTATAATTATAAGTGATCCATACAAAAACAGACCGGGTTAATTTCGGCATGTCGGGAATAATTTCAGTTATATATTTTGCGGATGCTCCTCACCGTTAATGCAGAAGTCAATCTGTATAAAGCAAAAAAAGCCGCTCCGTTAAATGAGGTCAGTCATAAACGGAGCGGCCGGGATAAAATTTTTATTAAGCGAATGCTTTATTAAAATGTGGTTGGCACATTGTTATGGGTGTAGTTTGTCCAGGATAGGAAACCGATATCTCCATTAGGCAGGCCGTTACTGTCGCATACATAATTGCTGGCGATGTAACTGGTTTCGGTAGTGCCGTAATGACGATTAGCCACTTCAATTCCCGGCCAGATGGGGTTGTTTACATTACCGTTAGGTGAGCATGGCGGCGATACTGTCCCGTGCATCAGCTTGTATTGGTAATTAAACCCGGTTAACAGGCGACTGCTGCTGGCCGAGTAAATAGACAAATCCCCCTGGATGCCTGCTATGTTTGCGGCATAGCTCAATCCGGTAAGTGAGTACTGATAATGCACATAATCATTGTGCGATCCGCAGATCTCGCCGTTCATCGAGCCATCTGAGGCAATTACATTGGGTAATACAGTTTTTACAGCGGTAATGCCGTTTTGGTATACAGTTTGGCTATCTTCAAACACACCGATAGCCATTTTTGCATATCCGGCAGATACGTTCCAGTTGTTGTTAAAGTTGGGCACGTTATTGATGTAATTATCTTTCATGTTGTTCAGAAAGTTTACAAACTGGGTATTTTCGGCTGTAGTCCAGCCGCCGCCAACGCCACTGGCCGGGATATAATATTTGATGATTTCGGCTGCTGCTGCAAAGGTAGGCGCTGCCCATGAAGCTTCAAGCGAAGCCTGGTTAGGCTGTGAGCCGGTTACACTGAAGTTTTGAAAGCTATTGGCCCAGCCATCGAGTATTTGTTTTACGGTAGTTGCATATGAAGCGTTACCGGTTTTAGCCCAGCGTAGTGCCAGGGCATAGCTTAACAAGGCATCGCCTTTAAAAGCAATTTCATCGGGCGTGGTAACGCCGCCGGCAACCTGTACAGTGGCTTTGTAGGCGCCGCTGGGGCTGTGGTTGTTGCAATAGTTGAGTACAAACTGGTAAGCCGCAAGCCGGTTCGCATCATTTGAATTGGCTTGCTGCCCCACATAATCAAGCGTTTGCTGCGTGTTGAGAATGCCGGGATGGATAAAGCCGGTAGCCTGGGTTTTTAATGCCGGTGAGGTAGCATCGTTGCTTGCCGCCGCCGGCGAGACTTGTTTTTTAGTGCAATAAGAAAAAAATAACGCCACAAAAAAGGCCAGGCCCAGCAGGGTTGCAAAGGTAGTTTTTGGTTTGCTGTTCATAAATTGGTTTTTAATTTACAATTGGTTTCACCGGCATAACTTATAAAACAAAAAGCTTAAGGTTACGAGGCGTGTTATTGCCTTGCATTAGGTTTTACCGTTGTTTTAAGAAGGTGCCGGATAATTGGTTTGATGAAACAAAATTATTGTAAAGTATTGATTAAAAGCAAGATGTGATGATGTCGATACGCTTTGTCCGCAATGGCACTTCGCGATTGGGGGAGCTGTTTTAATGGAAAAAAAAATTTAATTTTTTTTTCCTGATACGGTTTATCCGCATAATGAATGGTGGGTTGGGGCCCGATTGAGAGTAGATTAAAAAACAAAAGCCTGCAATTGATTACAGGCTTTTGATAAATTGATATCAGGATCAGTAAAGAACTGGCGTACGAATATTTAAGCTTTAGGCTTTCTGCCTTTCGCTTTCCTGTTACTCATTGGTGAGAAATCCTCCTTTGCCATGATAAAGGTCAAGCTTGCCGTTAAGCTCAATTTTTATTACCGACATGTATTTATCCTGCTGGCTTTCGGGAATTGGGATGTACAATAAGCCCGGTACCGCACTCCATGAAATTTTGCCGACGATTTTATACGTTAGCGGCGTATCGCTCCCAAGAACCGTTATTTTTTTGATGTTGTTTTTTAAGCCTTTCACCAATACCGGCGCACTTGTTTTAGCCGGAACAAACAAGTATACAGTGGTCGAATCTTTTGAAAGGGTACTTGCACCATAGTAATGCCCTTGTGGCATGCCTGCTATGGTATTAAAAACACCTTCGCCGTTTTTCTTGTTCCATGCACCCAGTTCTTTAAGCATGTTCACTTCCTGCGGAGGGATACTGCCATCGCCCTTAGGGCCAATATCCAGTAGTAAATTTCCACCGCAGCTTACGGCATCAGTAAAAATGCTGATGATCTCATAAGGGGTTTTAAAATTCGTGTCCTGTGGTTGATAGCCCCAGTTGTCATTGATAGTCATGCAAAGTTCCCACCATTTGTAATTAGGCCTTGATACCGGGAAGTTTTGCTCAGGGGTATCATAATCGCCAAAACCCTGCAAGCGTCCGTTTATGATCGCGTTGGGATTGTAGCTTAACAGTTTTTGTCGCACTGCTGGTGCGTTCCATTCTTGGGCACTATGTTCCCAATCGCCATCAAACCACCAAAGGTCGGGGTTATATTGTTTGGCCAGTTCATCCAGCTGTCCGTTCATAAAGGTTAAATATTTTGCCCATTTCACCGGCTGCGCATTAACCTGGTACCTGCTGCTATCTTTCAAAAAGCCCGGATAATCGGCGTGGCTCCAATCTATCAGCGAAAAGTAAGCTCCTGCTTTTACACCACGCGCACGCAAGGCATCGTACAACGGTTTTAACAGGTCTTTTTTGGCGGGAGTCTTTTTTACTACATTCAGCGGACCGTATTTGCTGTTCCATAAAGCTACACCATCATGATGTTTGGTGGTCATTACTGCGTAGCGCGCACCGCTTTCTTTAATCAGTTCCGCCAGCTCATCTGGATGATATTGATTTGCCGTAAAGCCTTTTAGCTGGTTCATATAATCAGGATAGCTGATCTTTTTGTTATGAAAACTCCAGCTTTCATCTATCCCTTTTACAGAATAAATGCCGTAATGAATAAATATGCCCAGCTTACCATCGGCGAACCATTGCATTTTTTCTTTGATCTCATCAGGATTTACACGGTGTTGCGCCTGCGCGTAACCACTGTATAACATGGTAAAAAATACCATAAAAAGGCGTGATAGATTTCTTCTCATTTTCAAAAGTAATTATTGCTTTTATAAATCTATTAAGATACTTTTTAAAAAAAATAAAAAGTTTTCTTTCTTTATTAAATTAATTTATTTAAATATGCAGATATAAACCCCTGCCGCATGTTTCTTAAGCATATTGACCTCATCAAAGGGCTGTATTACAGTAAAACAGCTTCCCTTAACGACCTGAGTATTTATACTGGCCGAAGCATTCCTTATGTGACCAAAGGGATAGCCGATTTGATGAAGTTGGATATTGTAAAGGAAGTAGGTATAAGGGCGTCAAGCGGGGGCAGAAAGCCCGCAACTTATTCATTGATAGCTGATACCGGTTTTATCCTTTCGGTAGCTATGAACCAGTTTTTGACAAGAATTGTAATTGTCAATATGAATAATGAGTTTGTGGGAGAGGTGCAGGAGTTTGAATTAAAACTGGGCGATAACAAGGATGCTATCCATTCATTGATAGCCTGTATCAAAGCTGTAGTTGTTAATTCAGGATTGCCACAAGATAAATTTTTGGCTATAGGGATTACCATGCCTGGGTTTATTGACGCGTTTTTGGGTAATAACCTGAGCTTTCTTAAAGCTCCGGAAGAAACATTGGTAACCTACATTGCCAAACAAGCCGGACTACCTGTGTTTATTGAAAACGACTCGACGGCCATAGCCCTGGCCGAGCAAAAATTTGGGCTCCCTATTGCCCGTAATAATTCCATGATCATCAACCTGGGCTGGGGCGTTGGTTTGGGGATGATCATCAATAAAGAGATATTTAAAGGGCACAGTGGTTTTGCGGGAGAGTTTAGCCATTTGCCGCTTCATAAAAACGGAAAGCTATGCTCATGCGGTAAGCAGGGCTGCCTGGAAACAGAAGCTTCTTTGCTGGCTATTGAAGCTAAAGCTGCTGAAGGCCTGAAACACGGGCAGGTTAGCAGCCTCCTAAAATATGATACCGTATCGGCAGATAATATCATTGATGAAGCACTTAAAGGTGATGCCTTTGCAATAAAAATCATTGCCGAGGCAGCTTATTTTATTGGTCAGGGCTTGGCCATATTGCTGCATTTAATGAATCCCGAAAGTATTATTTTAAGCGGAAAGGGGAGCGTTATCGGTAAATTATGGCTCAGCCCCATTCAGCAGGCCATGAACGAGCACTGCATTCCCCACTTAACCACCTACACCCAATTAGCGGTTTCAAACCTGGGCAACAACGCGCAACTGTTAGGAGGCGTAACCACGGTGATTGAAAATCTGTATAAACTTAATCCGCAGGCCAATATTTCTGAGCCTACATAAACATATTCAAGGTCTTTTTTTAACTCAATTAATCAATTTTCATGCAACAATTTTATCTAAACTTGAAAAGGTGGGTGGTCCTGCTACTGCCCCTTTTTATCTCGGCAAATTTATTTGCCCAAACCAATGTTACGGGAGTGGTGCGCGATGACGCAGGGCCTTTACCGGGTGTAACAGTGTTAGTTGTGGGCACAACAACCGGTGTGCAAACCAACATAAACGGTGCATACAGCATTAAAGTGGCGAAAGGCGCAGTGCTTAAATTTTCATCTGTAGGCTATACACCAAAAGAAGTTACCGTGGGCGACAATGCTGTGATCAACGTAACACTGGCTGCAGGTAAAGGCGAATTAAATGAAGTGGTAGTTACCTCATTTGGTATCAAACGCCAGGAAAAATCCCTGGGTTATGCTACTACCACCATTACAGCGAAGCAGTTAACTGAGGCCGGTAATACTAACTTTGCTTCGGCATTGTACGGTAAAGCTCCTGGTGTTAAGATCACTACGGCCCCGGGTGGTTCAAGCAGCGCGGTAAACGTACAGATCCGCGGTATCAACTCACTTAACTATAACACGCAACCACTGTATGTTGTAGATGGTGTTATTATCCGTAACAACAGCGAAGCAGGTGCCGGTGGTTCAAATAATGGTGGATACTGGTCTGATCAGCGGATCAGGGGTAACGGTATCCTCGATATCAACCCACAGGATATCGAAACCCTTACCGTGTTAAAAGGCGCGAGTGCTACAGCGCTTTACGGATCTGATGCTATGAGCGGCGCTATCGTGATCACTACCAAAAAAGGTTCAAGATCAAGAGGCCTTGGTGTTGATTTCAACTATGTAGGTACTGCCGAGCAGGTAGCCTTTACACCAAAATTTCAAAACGTTTATGGCCCTGGCTATGACCGTGCTACCAATCTTGCAGGTGGTTTTACTGAAGATGGTTGGTTAGCTGATCCTAATTCGCCAAGCGGTTACAGGCCGCGTTTTAGCTCATATGCGCAGTTCGGCCCTAAAATGGAAGGTCAGAAAATCAGATGGTGGGATGGCGAGATCAGGGATTACAGCCCACAGCCTAATAACTACAAAGATCTGTTCCAAACAGGCTATAGCTCAAACGCCAACATCGCTATCTCAAACCAAACAGATAATATTAACTACCGTTTATCTGCAACCCGTTTGGATTATACAGGCATACAGCGCGGTCAAAAACAACAAAAAAACTCGTTTAACTTAAATACCACTGTTAAGTTAAGTAATAAGATCAGCGCAGATATCGTTGCGAGCTACGTAAATACTTTAACTCATAACCGCCCGTACCAGTTGGGCCGCGTTTTAGCCAACTTTGGTGGCTTCTTAAACCGTTCGGAAAAAGCAGATGTATTGCTGGATAACTACCAAACATCTGAAGGTTATAAATACGTAACCCTTGCCAACGCAGCGAGGAACCCGGCCGAGGCTTTCAAATACAATATGAGTGGTGCGGATATTATGGACTTTTTCTGGACACAGTTAAAGAACAGCGAGGATGAAACTGAAAACCGTTTAATCACCAGCGCTACTTTAAACTGGGATGTGCTGAAAAACGTAAAGTTCCGTGGACGTATAGGTAGTGATTATACCGGTCGCAACACCGACTCGCAACAATATAACGAGTATCCAACTGCATTTAATGGTGCTTCAAGCACGGGCTATTATGGTGTTTCCAAAGCTCAGTATTCAATTACTTACGGCGACTTATTATTAACCTATTCGCCAAAATTGACTAAAGACCTGAGTATGTCTGTTAGCGGTGGTTATACCTCGCGCAGCGAAACTTACCGTGATCAGTCATCAGGGACCAATGGCGGTTTAGTAACCGAAAACTTCTTTTCTTTATCAAACTCATACGGCGTGCAAAATACAAGCGCAACCCGTGGGGCTTTAAAAAGTCAGGCTTTCTTTGGTGTCTTAAACTTTAATTATAAAAATTATTTGTTTTTAGAGGGTACTGCGCGTAATGAGTCGGCTTCAACACTTCCAACAAAGAACAACACCTATTTTTATCCATCAGTAAACGCGGGCTTTGTATTTTCGGATGCGTTTAAAATGCCTGAATTTATGAGCTACGGAAAATTAAGGGCATCGTATGGTGTGGTTGGCAACAGGGCGCCAAGGTATGTGGCAAACGTGTTGTACAATCAATCATCATTGCAAACGCAACTCGGTTCTGTTACACAACTAACCTATGCGTCTTCCTATGGTAACCTGCAATTAAAGCCTGAGATGAAATATGAGCAGGAATATGGCGTGGAAACCCGTTTCCTGAGAGACCGTTTGGGTTTTGATTTCACTTACTACAGTAATCAGGTTAAAGACGTAATTATGGCGTTAAATGTTGCGCCATCTACTGGGGCTGCCAACTTACTGGCAAATGCTGCTACTTTACATAGCAATGGTTTTGAGGTTGCTTTAAACGGTAAGCCTGTTACTGGTAAGTTTAACTGGGATGTTCGTTTGAACTTTGCTATAAACCGTTCTAAAACAAACAACCTGGCTCCTGGATTTGACAAGCTTACCTTCTACTACGGTGATCAGTCTGCATTAGCAGTAGTAGCCGAGGCCAACCAACTTATAGGTAATATCCTGGTTTACCCGGTTGCTAAAGATGCTAACGGCAACAAGATTGTAAACGGCGATGGTTTGTATACTATTGACAAATCAAAATATGTAAATGTAGGTAATATCCAACCTAAAATTGTAGGTGGTATTGCCAACACATTCAACTACAAAGGCTTCTCTCTTGATGTGTTGGTTGATTATCGTTGGGGCGGTAAAATGGTATCAAACCCATTAAAATACGGTACAGCTGCAGGTATGTACGAAAGTACCTTACAGTATCGTGATGCAGCCCATGGTGGTTTGGCGTATTACATTGATGGCAGTGGCAATAAACATTTAGGCACTGCGCCAGGCGGCAGTAAAACCTATAATGATGGTGTTATACTGCCAGGCGTAAATGAAAACGGACAAAAAAACACCACTATTGTTGATGCCGCTTCATATTATCTGAATACTTATGATTGGGGCGAAAACTCTGTAAACGAAAACGCGGTGTTTAAAAACAACTACGTAAAATTGCGTGAACTTGTATTTGGATATAGGTTGCCTGTAAGTGTAAGCAAGGCGCTGCATCTGAACAATTTAAGAATCTCTTTAGTAGGAAGAAACTTACTGTACGTATACCGCACGCTTAAAAACCTTGATCCCGAAGCCCCTATTGGCGACACATGGTATAGGCAAGGTGTTGATGAAGGTTCATCACCTGCTACCAGGAGTTTTGGATTCTCATTAAACGCGAATTTTTAATAGTATAAGTCATTGATTATGAAAAAGAATTTTAAAAATATAGGATACGCGTTTTTGCTTGCATTATCATTGGGTAGCTGCAAAAAAAGCATCGACGAAAAATTTAACAACCCCGAACAAACAGCCCGTGTGACTATTCCTTATATGTTTACTGGCATGTTGAACAACACCAGGGTAAGGGCTGAATACTGGCATTACAGAACATTTGTATTAACTGCAACAGCGGATTTTTCACAAACCTGTTTCCTGCCTAATACAAATACGGTGTATCAGCCTAATGATGGCTATATGGGTAACCGATGGGAGGATTTTTATCATCCAAATGGCTCGGCCAACGGCGTTATGGCTTTATATCGAACCATGGAAGTCAATTATAACCAGATGGCGGCTGCTGAAAAGGCTGCTAATGACGTGTTCATGAATGCTTCCCGGGTGGTTTTATTTGATCAGGCATCAGAAATGGTTGATTGCTGGGGGGATATCCCATTCAGCGAGGCAGGAAGCCTTGAGACAAGCGCTGCTGTGAAAAATCCTAAATTTGATGACCAGATAGCGCTTTACAAAAGTTTCATTGCAGGTTTGGATGCTGCATCAACCTATTTTAAAACAGCTACATTATCTGGCCAGTCGAGCAAGGCATTTACACAACAGGATATCTTGTTAGGCGGAAGTGTTGATAAATGGAGAAGGTATGCTAACTCTATCCGTTTACGTATGCTGATGCGTATGTCTTTTTATGATGAAGCTGGTTCAAAAGCCGAAGTAGCCAAAATGCTTGCTGATCCAACATCGTATCCATTGATTGATGGCGGTAACATTGCAGCTTACAGCCCGGCGGCTACTGACGTTTTACTAACACCATTAACTACTTACACCGGGTCGTTACAAAACGCGCTTACCGAAGGTGGCAGTAACTATGCGCCGGACTACCTGTTAAATACCGTATTGTTACCGGCTAATGATCCAAGAATCCCGGTATTGTACGATAAAAACGGCAACAAAACATACCAGGCAATGCCTGTAACTTTTACAAGCGAACAGGCATCAACCGAAGCTGCAAAATATTCAGTAGTTGATTCAACCACTTTCTTAACCAATAACAAACTTCCGGGTATCGTAATAACTGCGCCTGAAGTTAACTTCCTGAAAGCTGAGGCTTTTGAGCGTTGGGGCGGTGGTGATGCTAAAGCAGCATACGAAACCGCGATTAGCCAGTCTGTTTACTATTATTTTTATCTGAACAGCTTAGGTACCGGTAGTAAACCAACTTTAAACGCAGCTGATATTGCGACTTTACTAAGTTCGGCCCCAGTTGCTTATACCGGTACGCAAGCCCAAAAGCTGGCCAAAATATGGACACAGAAATGGGCGCATTTTGGCTTTATGCAAGGCACCCAGGCCTGGAGCGAATACAGGCGTACAAAATATCCTGTATTGAATTTCCCAAGCACCGGTAAGTTGGCCAATTACACTACGCCACCAACCCGTTTAGTATATCCAAGTGTCGAAACTGGCCTTAACAGTCATTATAATGATGTAAAAGCAAAAGATACACGTACAACAAAGATCTTCTGGGATGTAAAATGAGATACCAGATAATAGTTGATTGAGGAGCTGCCCACGCTTGTGGGCGGCTTTTTTTGTGCTTGTATCTCTCCGCCTGATGCGATGGTATAGCTTGCAGTTTAGTTGTCTCTTTAATCGCAAAATATTTATGACTTAAAACCCAACACATGTTGATATAAACTTATCCGGAAAGTTGAGCAGAACGGTAACGTTTTGAAAAATGAAACGTCTTTAATTCACCATATGAAGAGATTAATTATCCTGCTCCTTATCGGCACGAACGCTGTTTTAAGCGAAGCCCAGTCTTTAACACAACGTATAGATTCTGTAATGCAGCTGGCCTATCAACGAGGCATTTATAATGGCAACATCCTGGTTGCAAAGGGCGGCAATATCATTT
Source organism: Mucilaginibacter rubeus (assembly GCF_014643835.1). Lineage (GTDB taxonomy): Bacteria > Bacteroidota > Bacteroidia > Sphingobacteriales > Sphingobacteriaceae > Mucilaginibacter > Mucilaginibacter rubeus. The sequence continues at coordinate 150,544 of NZ_BMKD01000008.1, forward strand.
ACCGCCATTCATTGGGTTTTGCTAACGGCAACAAAACTACCCCGCTGCATGATTCCCTGCGGTTTGATATCGGTTCGGTTAGCAAAGAGTTTAACGGTGCGGGTATCATGATACTAAAAGAAAAGGGCAAGCTTTCGCTGGATGATCCCTTATCCCTCTATTTTCCCGAATTTCCGAGCTGGGCCAGGCAGGTAAAGATCAGGCATCTTATTAATTATACCAGCGGCATTCCGCTGCCGCAGTCAACAGTAGGCGATACAGATTCGGCCTTATATAACTATCTCCGGTCTGTAAAAGAACTTGCGCTTGCTCCGGGCACCGGTTACATCTACAATCACGCCAATGTTTACCTGCAAATGCGCATTATTGAAAAGGTTAGCAAAAATAGCTATGCCCAATTCCTGGCAAAAAACATTTTTGAACCGGCAGGTATGAGCCATACAGTGGTAGATTATCCTGTAGGTTCGCCGGGGATGGCGCAGGCTTTTGACAACAACGGACAAAATACACCTTACGGCCAGGTAATGAGCGGTTGGGTGCGTCTGCCTATAGACGATTTGTACAAATGGACACAAGCGCTGGAGCATTACAGGATTTTGTCAGAGAAATCTTTAGCCGAACTGGCAGTTAATTTTCCGGGCGGAGAAAGCAGTCTGGGTTCAACCGGTTTTGAGAATGGCAAACTCATCTGGCATCAGCATCAGGGCTCCAACAGCAACTATGAGGCTACTATTTACAGCTGGCTGCCCGATAGCATCACCATTGTGATGATGACAAATAACCAGCAGATGAAAGTGCTCCCACTTAAAACCGCACTGATGAATGTTCTGCAAAACAAACCGGTAATCGTGCCTAAGAAATCTTTTTACCTGGAGATCAGGGAGAAGATGCTGACCAGCGCTGACAGCGGTTTAGCTTACTATCATGAACTGAAAGCATATCATCAGGACAAATATGATTTTAGCTTCGAGATAGGCGATCTCATTAGCACCGGAAAATATGTAGGCCGCCGTGCGCACTATGATGATGCCATCCGCATCTACCGCCTGGCAGCCGAATTACCTGCAAGGGCTGGAGATAAATCTTATGCATATGAACTTATCGGGCAAGCTTTTCAAAGCAAGAATGATAAAGAACAGGCTTTGCTTAACTATAAAAAAGCACTGGAAATCGATCCTGAAAATAAGAACGCAGCAGGGATGATTGAGGCGCTCAGGCGTTGAGGAGCAATCGCTTAAATGTCTATTTTTGGTGTTTCCAAAACCTGCCTTTTCCTTCAGCAATCCATTCTAACGCTTCATTGATTCTTTTTTGTCGTGTTTCGTCGGTTTTTGCATCGGTAATCCAAACAATATACTCCTTGCGGAAAGAGTTAGATTTACTTTCAAAAATCTCTTTTGCTTCGGGCTTAGATGCTAACGCGGCAAGCAGGTAATCGGGTATTTCCAAAACCCTTGGTTTATCAGATCCCGGCTTCTCTCTCTTTATTTTAATACCTTTTTGGTTTATCTGTATGGCTTCTTTAAGCATAGCTATAAGTTCATCATCAGGCGGCAGATCCGATAGCTTTGTTATCTTACCCAAAAATCTTTGGACCGGCTTTAAGTGTTTATTCGCCTTTAGGCGCGGATCAGTCATCAGTTCCGCCTTCAGGAATGTGAAAGAGCAATGATTTTTATAGGAAGCCGCTACACACATATTGTCACCATTGTAATCAAAATGAGGCAAGCTCCATTTTATTGTTTCTTTAACACCCGGGCAATTTTCATGAATAAGCCTTCGTAAATGCTCAAGGATCGGTTTTGCAAAATCTTCTGAGTTAGCTATGTAAACATCCACAGCCGAATTATGGTCCATAAAGTTAAATTTTTAATGTTAACGATTGCGAGAACAAAAAAACTAAAACTGATGCAGACGATTTAGTCGAAAACTTGGATAAACTGGTCAATTTAATTCCTGCGTCGTTTCCGGAATTCTGAAGCCGACACACCTGCCTGCTTTTTGAAGAATTTGCCAAAATTAGTTGGGTCTGAAAAGTTGAGTTGATAGGCAATTTCAGCGACCGAAAAGTCGGTGTATTGAATAAGCGATCTGGCTTCGCCGGCCAGGCGTTCGGCAATAAAAGTAAGCGCATTTTTGCCAGAAACATGCTTTACAGATCGGGAGAGATGGTTAGCGGTGACAGAGAGCAGATCTGCGTATTCCTGCACGGTGCGCTTATGGATGTAGTGGTTATCAATCAACTGAGTAAATTTACGCAACAATACTTGCTGCGCTGTAGCCCGGGGAATATCCTTTTTGTTTTCTAACGCAAAGTCTTCCAGGTAATAGAGCAGGCCAAGTAACTTTATCTTTGCTTCAATATGTTGTTCCCTGGCCGATTTTTCATAAGAAGTAAATACAGCTTCAAAATGTGGTGCGAGGTGGTCAAATACAGCGTGGTCAAACTTGAACAGGTTAGTATGCAGCGGGTCGAATAAAGAGAACTGTTGATGGAAGTCAGGTTTGAAGAATGAGAAACACTCCTGCGTAAAATAGATTATATACCCCTTCAAGGCATTGTTATGAGCAAAACTATATACAAGGTTGGGAGAATGAAAAACGAGATAGGAATCCGGGTTATGAACCGTCTGATCGCCATAGTTAACCTCAACCTTGCCGGAATTGGATAGCAGCGCGAAAAAGTAAAATGAACGTTTAAAAGGCGGGCGGTATACCTGCAGATCCTGATCGAGGGGTTTTAGCCTCAAACAGTAAAAGTCTGGATCGGTTGTTCGTGCGGGCCATGGAATAGAAGCCAGAAAATCGTTGATTTCTGTGTAATAAGAAAGGGCATTTTTTATTTTCGCCATAACATGCACTAAAATAAGCGCTGCTGCTAAAGTAGGAAAAGAAAATGTTTTTCATTTACCGGTGTAACATAAAGCTCACCGACTGCAACCGCTAATATTAAATGATTTTCACGTCTATATGTGCTGTTGTCAACGTGTTTTGAAATGGGCGAAGAGATTTAGAACATATCCGGATTTTTTGTCGAGGTTATAAAACACCAAAGCCCAGCTATTGCCGGGCCTTAATTGGTTAAGCGGAGAGGGAGGGATTTGTTTTAACCCTAATTTTCTGCGCTAATTTGATATCTTGAATTGTTTTCAATTTCGTACTCACCGAATTACTCACCACATTTTATTTATAAGTATATAGCTGCAAATGCTATATGCAAATATACGAAAAAAGGGAAAAACAATTCTTTTTAATTATGAAAATGTCTGTTCGAATTGAATGGATTACTCAAAGCCCCCTATAGTCGGAGGCAACCAATGATAGATTGACTCCCGTCCTTAAATCAGTAAATCGTCTTTTAAAAACCATTAAAGTCACTAACACCGGAGGAATGCAATAACAGATATTAAACCCATTCCATATTCTTTGAATTGAAATAAATTTCTCGAGAAGTTTATTTGGCAGAGTTTTATAAAGGAGTTCAGTAATTCACTAAATATCAACTGTGTAACGTGTATCAGTGTCCCTATATTAAAGCTGATACGATAAGCATAAACATAACGATCGTCATAAAACCTTTCTTAAACTGTCAACCAGCTCTCCAATACTTCCGTTTTGCTGATTTCTAAAAGCCAAATCGGTATAAAGAGTAGCGCAATATTTACTGGATGATTTTAGAGCCTTCCATTCCGACCATAAATGGTCGTAACGGTTAATGGCCTGCTTAATTATCCCTATATTGAAACTGCCGCTCCGTTTTGCGATGCCGTTTTCTATCATCAATATCCACATCTGCTCGATCAGTTCATATTTTATCCGGCCATAAGTACAGGACACTTCAACAGCTTCCTGATCAGCTGCATTGTTTACATGGATTTGTTTCGATAACGCTTCAATCTGCCTCCATATGGCTGAAGCCTCTGCTTTTTCAGCCAACATTTCTCTCTCTCTCTTTTTATTAATGATTTCATCGACTATATTTTTGTTTTCTGCCGCTGAAAAATATTGATCACGACTCCACCAAACGGCATTAGACGTATAACTGTTCAATTGTCCTTTCCGCACCCCTTCTATGGTCAATAGATTTAACTGTCTGAACAGATCGGCTTCATAACCAGTTAACCCAAGCCTTTTAGCGAACTCATAAAAGATGGCTTCTTCGGACTTTTCGGGATGCTGCGCCCATTGCGAAAGCACGTATGTATTCAAATCTGCCCATAACTCATTAGTGATATACGGACCGTCCCATCCGCCTCCATTTGACCATGTCATTACTCCTTTTAATAGTCCTTTACCCAAAATATCTTTTATTCCCCGCGGTTTGTCTGGATCGTTAAGCTTTCCATTGAATTCGTGTCGCCCAAAAACGATTTCATATTTCGTCTCCGGCCAGCCGTCTATTACGCCTTTGGCCGTATAATACGGATGCGCACCTTTCCCATAAGCTTCCATCCTTGATTGCGCCTCCACTATTTGTGCATGGTTGCCGATGGCGAGTGTAGGATTAAATGGTGTCATGCGGTGAAAATCGTCCTGCTGATATTTAATGACAAAAATTAAATTAGGATGCGGTTTTATTAGATCGGTAACTGCCAGATAATAATCGGGGTTATTATGGAAATTATATCCAAAATCCCAAGTACGATAAAACAGCTTCTTATTGCGCTTTACACAAATCTCATCCCGTAAAATGTTTATCAAGGTCACCTGGTCTTCTATACCACTCTTGCCATCACGTATAGGCCCGCCTCCCATATGGTAAGGGGCATCCTGTAAATATGTTTCGCCAAAGCGAAGTGTCAAACCGTCCAGTTGAGGAAACCGTTCAAAAATGCCGGCGATCTGTGCACGGAGCATATCCTGGGTTCTTTTGCTTTGCATATCGGGCTTTCTCGACCGTTCGTCCATGCCGCCAGTCCCGGCTACCTTACCTTGTCCCGTTATTTCGCTGCCATATCTTGTCCACAAAGATTTTGGAAAAACAATGAAGTCGGTAAATGGATAAACACACATACCGGCCTTTTTACAGGCATTCAACTTTTTATCGATTTCCGCAGCTTTCGCCATTATCCATTCCCGCTCTTTACTATTTTCAGGAACAATGCCTTTTTCGTAATTATCATAAGTAATGGCGCAATTGACAAACCAATGGGTTACCATTCCATTAAAACCCTGCGATTTCATGTAAACCGGATCATTATACTTTGTTACATAAGGTACTTCCCCGGGGTTATTATGCACCATGTCCAGAATGTATGGAAGTGGCTGAACAGCTGACTGCGCAAATGCCTGTCCAATCATTATGGACAGGCATGCAATTAGTGTCAGATACTTAATTTTTATCTTAAAATTATCCATTTAAAATAAGCTTTGTTTTATTTAGTATTACACTAATAGCCAGGATTTTGAATTAATTTGGCGTCTTTGTTTCTTTCTATTTCACTTTGAGGTATCGGCCAAAGATTGTTGGTTGGTTTGATATTGGCAGCAACCGGATTGTGCGCTACATTTACGGTCCTATCGTAAACCAGATTAAGCCGGGCCAGAGTAAGCCGTCGCTTTTCTTCAACACCTAATTCGCGCATCCGCTCATCTAATATGTAATTAATATTGACCGCAGAAGATAATACGGGTGAGGCATTTGCCCTCGCTCTGACAACATTTATATCTTTTGCAGCGTTTTCCAACGATCCGGCACCGAGGTATGCTTCGGCACGTATTAAATAGGTCTCGGCCAGACGAAACATATATTGATTACAATATGTACCGCCTGCTGCAGAACTCAGTAAAAACGTGGACTTATTGATGAATAATCCATCCGGGTGTTTTCCCGGAGTTGTGCATTTGGACTGATAGGCGTAAAATGCCCTGCTTGGGACGGTAACTCCCGCTGGCGGATTTTCTGTCGAAACGTTCTGGCCAAAATACGCGGGTTTAGCCGGGTCGTTGTAGGTGAAAGTCCGGACAAAGTTATAATTTGAGTTTCTCATGTCATTACTAAAATCACTGGTCCAGATGGAATTGGTAAAATATCTTGTAGAAATGGCCCAGCCGATGCCCCTTCCACCGGTATAATCGGATACCGGCCATAAAAACGGTTTTGCGCCACCGCTTAATGTAAGATCCCTGATTAAAGGTGCGTGCTGTCTTTCCAAACGGTAGCTACCGTTAATAGACGTAGCGGATGAAGAGCCTCCCGGCACATCGTTTTCAAATTGAATTACCCAGATAGCCTCTTTATTACCCGAACTACGATTTTGGTTCTTCGGCCTGAATAAATCCCAATAAACATCTCCCGGGTCTGCGCTTTGCGACCCAAATCTTGTTTTCATTAAAGCCATATTTCCATCATCGATTACAAGACTGGCCGTTGTAACCGCATTATTAAACTGCCCTGCGGCTAAATAAACTTCAGCTAACAAATGCTGAGCTGCCGTTTTGGATATTTGGCCATCTTGCACTGCCGAAATTGCCGGCAGGTTGGCAGCGGCAAACATCAGGTCGTCAATCACTTGTTTATAAACATCAGCCTGACTCGCCCTTACGAAATCCGTCTTAGGCGAAGTCACTTCCTTCAACACTAACGGAACCCCACCGTATAAATAGGCCAGTGTCCGATAGGCAAAACCTCGAAAAAACCTGGCATTCGCCTGAACAATATTAGCATCCGCACCAGTTACTGATGAGGATGGCAACCTGTTTAAAATGGTGTTCGCTTCTGAAATGATTTTATAGAGGTTAGTCCAATGGATTGTTAAATAACCATTACTCGGATTGGTTGAAACCGCGTAATCACTAAACCGCTGAGGGCCGCTTGGCTGGCCGTCGTATACCAGGTCCAATCCGTAGATGTAATCAAATGGACTTTGTTCATCGTAAGTATAAAACTCGGTACGAACTAAATTATATAAGTTATAAACAGAAGCGTTAAAGTCCTTTAAAGTGCTAAATGAATTGACCGTACTTGCAAAATCGAGTGGTTTTTCATCGAGGAATGTCTTCTTACATGATATTGTACTCAGTAACACAGTACACATCAAAATTTTATATAGATTTTTCATGTTTTAATAATTAAAAGGTAACATTTAATCCTGCGGAATACGCTTTAATAACCGGGGATGCTCCATAAGCAAAGCCCTGGATGGTTTCAGGGTCCCATCCTTTCCACTTCGTCCAAGTTGCAAGGTTCTTACCGCTCAGAAAAACACGCAGATTTTTTATTCCCACTTTGTTGATCAGTGCGCTACTGAAATTATAGCTGAGTGAAACCTCTTGGAGCCTTACGAAGCTTCTATTCTGATAGATGCCTGGATCGATAGCAGGCACACTGCCCGTGATGCGGTAAGTTGCATTTGGATTTGAAGGTGTCCAGTAATTGACTTCTTTAAACCAGTTATTTCTTATGGCATTATCTCCCTGCTGAATACCACCATCGCTCCATGGATTATTGTAGCCCAAATAGCCATTTTTTCCACCCTGTACAGAGTTGATAAATACAAATAACGAAAACTGTTGATAAGAAAACGTATTGCCTATACTAAACCTGTAAGCGGGTTCGGTATGCCCTAAAATTACCCGGTCATCTGATGTTATTTTACCATCGCCATTGACATCCACCAGCTTATTGCCGCCTGTGTAATAACCGCCCGGGGGCGTTTCTCCAATTTGCCATAAACCATCGGTTTTATAGTTGTAGATAGCACCCAAAGGTTGTCCGATAAACAGGTTGCTGGATACAAGGTCACCGGAGCCCAGTAATTTTTTGATCTTGTTTTTATTGGTTGCATAATTTAGTACAGTGCTCCATTGAAAATCCTTTACTTTAACGTTTATTGTATTTAATGTAAATTCAGCACCGGAATTATTTATTTCCCCAACATTGGTATTGATAGACGAGAATCCTGTAATTGTAGGGATGTTAACACTAAAAAGCAAATTATTGGTATTGGTATTGTAGTAATCCACAGCCCCACTTATCCGTCCATTGAATAACGAAAAATCTACACCAATGTTAATACCGGTTGTCGTTTCCCATGATAGGTTGTTGTTGGCTAATGTAGCTACCTGTTGGCCAAATAAGGTACTGCCGGCATCGCCGAAAACATAAGCAGCGCCCTGAGATACAGTAGCCAAAGAAGCATAACGGTTGGTTAAATTGCCATTGGAGCCATAACCCACCCGTAACTTTAAATTATCAAGCCAGTTGATTTTAAGAAAGGACTCATTACTGGCTACCCATGCAGCTGCCACTGATGGGAAAACACCAAATTTCTTATTACTGGCAAAGCCGGAAAATCCATCCCTCCTGATCGTAGATGTTAACAGGTATTTGCTTTTATAGCCATAACTCAGCCTGGCAGTTTGATAATTATAAGTCTCGCTATAAGCATTGGATGATATTTGCTGGATAAGTCCTTGTTGTAAACTATTATAACCCAACGATATATTGTTGTATCCCGCGCCTGAAGCAGATGTGGTTTCATACTTACGCTCTCTTGCGCCATAAACCATGGTTAAGTCAATTGAATGATCAGTACCAAAAGTTCGTTTATAATTTAGAATGTTGTCCAAAGTATAATCGTAAGTGGCATCATTAACTTTTGAAACCGCCCCTGTAAAATTAGCGGAGTATTGGTTAGCCATGTAATGTTGATTCCAATAATATCCGTTACCATAGTTCAAACGATAGGTAAGTCCTTTAACCTGAGGAATATTGAAAATCCCGTAAAAATTACCTGACAGTGTATTTCTGTGGTTATAATCACTTCCATAGGTACTTAAAAAGGGATTATTAATGGATGCATTGGGTGTCAAATTGATGGCTCCGGCAGGGCTGTATGGAGTGTTCAAAGGACTGTAAAGCATGATGCTTCGTAAATCTGGTGGGTTACCGGAATAATCAGCTAGTGAAGTAAATGCCTGCGCTCCGACAGTAAGCCAATCGAAAACTTTCGTTTCCAGATTGATTCTTACCGATTTCCTGTTGAACTGATCATTAATAACAAAGCCTTTTTGTTTGGTATAGCCGCCGGAAATGAAAAAATTGGTTTTTTCGGTAGCGTTACTCACACTTAGCTGCTGGTCATACAACAGGCCCGGATTAGTGGCTGCTTTGTACCAATTGTAATCGGTTCCATTGTCATAACCCGATACCTGCGTAGCATCTAATTTTGACCGGAGATCGAAGGCCGGATTTGGTGTAAGGTAATCAGGCGCTAAATAAGCTTGTCGCCAATTGATATCTTTTACTTTTTGTATAAACTCATTCCTGTCTAAAGGATGTAACTGGCTAGCTGGGTTCTGTGTAGCATAGGAAGATGAAAAGTTAATAACCGGCTTGCTGCCTGCTTTCCCTTTTTTTGTGCTGATCAACAATACGCCGTTTGCTGCTGATGCACCGTAAATGGCTTTACTGCTTGCATCCTTTAAGATATCGATGGAAGCGATGTCATTTGGATTAATGCTTGATATATCGCCACTATAAACAATTCCGTCCAGAACAATCAAAACATTTTGGGATCCGGAAATTGTAGATTGTCCTCTGATTTGAATCGTAGGCGACTGGCCCGCAGATGATACCTGTCCGATATTTAAACCGGGCACCGTTCCTTGCAACAACTGTACTAAATTAGTATTGGGCGATTGTCTGAATGACTCCAAATCGGCACGTGCAACTGAGCCGGTAATGTCCGATTTCTTTTGAGCGCCATAGCCAATCACGATAACCTGATCGAGGGATTTAAGGGAAGGCGTAAGTTTGACAGTCAAGTTTAGTTCTCCGTTTAACGCAATTTCCTGCGACTCATACCCGATAAAGGATACAACAATGGTAGCATGTTCCGGAACCGTGAACGTAAATAAACCCTCTGAATCGGTGACGACCCCAGTATTCGATCCCTTGACTTTAATTGTGACGCCTGGCAAGGTTTTTCCGTTTTCATCGAGGACTTTACCTTTTATTGTTACAGGCGGAATACCGATGTCTTTTGTAGCATCAGTTCCTTCCTTTCTTTTTAAAACCACAGTCTTATTGACAATAGAATAGGTGAGCGGCTGGTCCTTTAAAATCGCGTTTAGGGCTTGTTCAATATTTACATCCTGTAATTCAACAGATACCCTTATATTTTTGACAAACTTGTATTTGTAAAAAAAACTGTAACCGGTTTGCTTATGCAGCTTGGTAAACACTTCAGCTATTTGGATGTTCTTTTCTGAGAGCGTAACCATTTGCGCGTATCCTTTGGCGGATACTTGCACACAGGCAATAATTAAAAGGAGTGTAGTGAGTTTCATCACCAGAATGATTTTAGATGGAAAAATCCACCCAATGGCAGCTAATTTGCCACATAGTTTAAATTTCATACTTTTGTTAAGCTTGGGTTAGTAATGGATTCGTTTTTTGACTGGCCCGACGTAATTAGCCGAAAGTGTTGGAAGCACTTTCGGCTCTTTTTAGGCATGTGGGTAATTGTATAGCTATTTCTTCATATCATTGAGCTTTTGGTTTAACAATTGTTTGATTAAAAAGGTCATTTAAGGCAGCACTATTAATTTTTTGTCTTTTATTTTAAAGTGGACATCTCCCAATTCCAATATTTTTAATGCTTCAGATAATTTGGAGCTTCGCGGTATCTGCCCTTCAAAAAAATCATCACTTATTGCGCCCTCATAACTTACATCAACATCATACCATCTGGAAAACTGCCGCATCAATGATTGCAGGTCAGCATGTTCAAAGCGGAAATAACCATTCTTCCAGGCAACAGCAATTTCAGTATCTACTTGTTGTATATTAATAGCCGCTTTACCGGGTTGAATAGTTGATTGTTGCCCGGGTTTAAGAAACTTGGCGCCGGACTGGTTAAGTTGAGATATCTTTACCGATCCTTCGAGTAAGGTTGTTGTTACAACCGATTCATCTACATAGGCGTTAATGTTGAAATGTGTACCAAGTACTTCTACTATTTGGTTGTTGCTGATTACACGGAACGGTAAATGTTTATTTTTTTTAACTTCGAAATAAGCCTCTCCCGTTATTTTTACTTGCCGCTCATTTTCCCCAAAAGCAAGCGGAAAACTAATGGACGAGCAGGCATTAAGCCAAACATCCGATCCGTCTGGCAGTGTAATTTGATATTGTCCCGCCCTTGGCGTAGTTACCGTATTATATAACATTTTGCCATTGTTTAGGCCAGCTCCTAAAGCTGTATTGTTATAGGCTAACCGCCCATCTTTTGTCTTCTTGACAATAGCGCTTTTTTCTCTGGCCAATATTCCGCTTTGCGCTTGATCAAGGTCGAGTTTTTCGCCGTTTGATAAAGTAAGTATTGCTTTATTACGCCCGGGACTGGCATCGGTTTTTATAAAAGCAATCTTGTGAGCGCTGTATTTTATTGACGGCCTTAAAAATAAATATGCACCGACAGATAAGCAAAGAAGGACAATTGCTGCGGCAGCAACGCGATAAGAAAAAAACGTCGTTTGTGCAGCTGCCCCGTCAGAATTGCTTTTCATTTTCATAACAGACCGAAGCATTCGTTCCTTTAATGCCTCGGGGCTATCACCCAGGAGATCGGGCATACCGGTGTCATCAAAGGATTTATACCAATCATTGAATTCCTTACGTTCGTCTTCTGTAATGCTATCATCCTGCCATTTCCTGGCAAGTTCCCATATGCGTTCCTGGTTTTCCTTTGCAGCCATTAAAGATGTCGTTTTATATATAGACAAAGCAAAGGCACAAATCCCTATGCAGCAAAAAAAAATTGCTGCCTACATGCAGGTATTGAATATTACTGTTGCGAGAACAAAAGAAAAATTGAGATAAGGAATAATGAGATATGAAAAAATGTCCCCTTGAGCTTTTTACGGGCCCTTGATAAATGAGCTTCTACTGTTTTTTCGGAAATTGTCAGTTCCTCGGCAATTTGTCGTTGTGAATATCCCTGAACGTACTTTAAGTTGAAAATTTCCCTGCATTTGTCAGGTAAACTGCTTAAAGATACTTGTATGTGTTGTTGAAGGTCAAGTAAGTCCAGCTGGTGAGTTGTACTTTCATCAATTTCTGATGCCCTTTCAGCAATCTCCTGAGAATAAGTCACTCGCCGGGCCTTTTTTGATAACCGGTTAATTACGCCAAACTTTACTGCTGATAAAAAATAATTATCAAATCCCTTTATCAATTCGAACGACCTTCGATTCCGCCAAAGGCTGTAAAATATATCTTGAACGACTTCTTCTGCTTCGCAGGAGTCATTTAATCTGTTTCGTGCCACTATATAAAGCTTACTCCAATAGCGTTCATAAATTTCAACGAATGCAGCCTCATCATCTGACGTTAAAAGATCAGCAAGTTGATGATCATCAAAAGCTCCGTAAATGGACGCCATGGCTTATAAAGTTTTAAACATAAAGTGAATAAAAGAGGTCGCCTTTTATTTCCGGTTTGGCAATAATTACTACGATCTTAATTGCGTTCAATACATCACAAGTGTACTGAAACGAATCATTAAAATCGCCAAAATGAAATTTACTGGTTTCGTTTACAATTGACTCGACGAAAATAGTTATTTATAATTGTTTGCAAAATATATGTTTTGGTTTAACTATAACTGACATCCTCTTTGAGCTTCGTGGATTTCTGTAGTTCTCTGATAAGGTCTGCTCCCGTCGCCAACAAACACATTCGGCGTGTATACTCCACAAGATTCACCTAAAATAGAATTTGAATTTGACACCGTTTTTTCATTCCGGATCCGGGCACTTCCGTAACTTACAGACCTGCCTTGTATATAGAAAAGCCAAACGTAGTTTTAGTGCCTAAATATCATTACGCCGTTTAAAAACCAGTCAGCCGTGTCGAGTCTTAGTTTCAAAGTAATTGTCGCGTTCAGTTTGCGTGATTTAGTTAAAATTATATCGGGGAACCAACTGTACCCGCTGTGTTTCTCATGTAAATTTACATCGGCAAAGTTAAATAAGAAGAGATTTGCGGAGCGATGAAATTGATATATAGCTATTAAAAATTAAATATCAGAAAAGGTTATGCAGTCCGAAAGCTGCAAGTTGATCTACGATTGGCAAAGTATTCAACCCTTTGTCGGTCAGTCGGTATTCAACTCTTGGGGGAACTTCCGCGTACGACTTCTTAGCAACAAATTCATTTGCCACCAAGACGTTCAATTCGTGAATTAGCACCTTCTCACTGATTCCAGGAATACATCTTTTTAACTCGCCGTACCTGATAGTCCTTTCATTTATCTGGAACAGTATTAACAACGTCCATTTGCCACCCAACAATACTAAAGATTTTCTAACCGGGCAGTTTATATCCGACTGCATGATTATTTTTGGAGTTTCTTCCATTTGATTATCAATATATCTAACCTATAGGTAAGTACCTTACCGGTAAGTAAGTACTTGTGCAAAAGTAAGATATCACATTACTTTGCAAAGTAAACATTAAAAAAAATCAAATATTATGATGCCAAAGGAAATAATTTCAGCTTATTTGGAGGCCTTAGGAAAAGGCGATGTAGGCCTTGCCTTTTCATTCTTTAGTCCCAACGCACAATGGCATCAACCAGGATCCCACAAATTTTCAGGAGTAAAATCAGGAATCGAGGCGATCGGAAAAATGCTCGGTGGTATGATGGAAGCAACCCAGGGAACTTTTGAATTGAAGCCATACGGCAATTTAATGGTCAACGGCAATATGGCCGCACTGCCAGTTCGCTTCAGCGGTACAATTGAGGACCGGAACATCGATATGACAGGAATAGACCTTTTTGAAGTAAATAAAGGGAAGATAACAGGTGTATGGTTGTTTTCTGATGACCAGGAGCTGGAAGATAACTTTTGGGGGAAATAATTTTTTCCATGTATTCAATAATGATGGATTTTTAAGATAAAGAACATTCAAAAGGATGCTCTTTATCTTTGAAAAAAACTACGCAGGTATTTCATTGCAGGCTGAGTACCATTCTTTCCAGTCCACGAGACACTTTCTCCTATTTGAATAATTACGGTACTTACAATTATCGATACCTACACTCAGGATTAAATTATCTCAATTCAATAGTATAAGTGTAGCCTTAAACTTCTTCGCCTAACTAGCAAAAAACACACATTAAATCTCTTTTAGTACCTATTTAAATGAAAAAATTACTACTTGTAATCATTGCATTGTTTACGCTGCATTATTTTGCAGATGCACAGAACGTACAATCATCAGCCGTCATCAAAAAGCATGATCAATCAGCTCCCGGCTCCTTAAAATGGCGGGCGGATCACTATATTGTAAATAGAGATTCGGCATTTACTGAACCAAGAGTAGCTATAAAAAAGCTGATGGGAGGCAATAGAAGGTTTGTCGAAAACAAATCCATCCGCCCGAGGCAGGATGCTGAAACCATTAAAAAATTAGGCTTTGGTCAAAAACCTTTTGCAACCATTGTAAGCTGTTCTGATTCACGCGTGCCAAATGAAATTGTATTTGACCAGGGTGTAGGTGATTTATTTATTATCAGAACGGCGGGGCAAGTATCATCGGCAGCCTCTTATGGAAGTATGGAGTATGCGGTAATAAAATTATACACCAGGTTAATTGTTGTTTTAGGACATACTGAGTGTGGAGCTGTGGCGGCTGCAGTGCAAAGACCAGAAGATGTTCCCGGCCACATAGTTACTTTAATAAATGAAATTAAACCTGCTGTAGCCAAGATTGCACACATGCCAGGTGATCCAGTGAATAATGCCGTAAGACAAAATGTAATTGATCAGGTAAATACCCTCAGGAATTTAGATCCTATTTTGCATAAAAAATATTCAAAAGGCGAGATACTGATCGTAGGCGCCGTTTATGATATTCACACCGGAAAAGTAGAATTCTTAAAAGAAACCCTGCACGATCTTCCGGAAAAGAAATCTAAATAAGCCTTACCGACGATGAAAATGAAGTTTAGATTCTTTTTATTGCTAAGTTTTCTTTGGGTGCCTTGTAAACTATCAGCGCAGGAGAGCCATGTCTCGGGCTGGGGGGCATTATTTCAACCCAGCGTTTCTCCGAACGCTGGGAGCATCATTTGATGCTCAATTCAGGTCAGCCGATCAATACGACTATTTGCGTAACATCCTTCTGCGACCATCTGTTAACTATTACTTTGCAAACAATAAAATAGCAGCTTTGGGATATGCCTACGCTGCTAACAATGGCAGAAATGCGGACGGAGCGCCTACTTTTCGGCCAGAGAGCAGGATCTGGGAGCAATTTATTGTTAATCAAAAACTGGGTAAAGCAACCATATTACAACACCGTTTGAGGCTGGAACAGCGTTTTGTTGGTAATACTACCTTGCGAAACGATCAATATTTTGCGCAGCGTTTCCGGTATTTTGCACGTGCGGTTATCTCCCTCAGGCACGATACCCTTTTTACCCAAGGGCCTTTTATCAGCCTCCAAAATGAGGTTTTTATTAATGCTCGGAATAAAAGCAAAGTTAACGGCCGAATTTTTGATCAAAACAGGGCATATGTAGCCATTGGCTACCGGTTAAGCAAAAAAATGGGCATAGAAAAAGGTTATCTCAATCAATACATAAGACATCGAGATTCTTAGGCGATAAATAATGTTTCGCAGTTAGCTTTGTATACTCAATTTTAGCTAACAACACCTATATCGCAGTAATTAGATAATAATGGTACAGTCATTTACCCCACAATCTTCCAGCATGAACTCATTAGCAAACAAGAGCTTACAATGCATCATCAAATAATTTCTAAGATGCAAAGATAAATTTAAACCCTTCAAATATTGCTGATGATAGCAATACAAATAAGACCATAAAAGCAGTTTTTGAATGACTTTTATAACAGGTTTTTAAATGTTTTACTGCTAAAGAAAGCTGATTATCTACAGTTCGTTTAGATACACCCAGGATAGTTGCGATTTCGTCATTGGTTAAATGTTTATTCCTGCTCATCTGAAAAATGAGATTACACCGCTTGGGTAGTTGCTCCAGATATTGATTTAAATCTTGCTCCAATTCTTGTTGCTGGATACGCTCATCACCAGAATTCTGATCAAACAAACAGTCCGCATTTGCGTAGTCAGGAGTGTAAATGACCTGCAATTTTGCAGACCTCATACGATTGTATATTTCATACCTGATAGCTGTAAGCAGGAAGTTACGGAATGAGTGGATCTCCAGGTCTTCCTTTCTATTCCAAATGCTTATAAAAACATCGTGGACAATTTCTTTGCTAACCTCCGGATCCTTCAGATAGCTGTAAGCTAATTTGTACATACTTATCCAATAGCGTTTAAACAGCACGTCAAAAGCCGATTCGCTACCTGTACGAATGAACTCCCATAATTCAAAATCCTCAAGATGCTTTTTAGACATATAATTGGTTGGATAAAATTAATAAAAACTTTACATTTCTTATCTCCTCTTGAACTTTTTAAGCCGGATAAATGCATTAAAAGGGAATTGCTATTTGAAAGTCGTCACTCATATTTTTAGTTACCTTAATGGTACGGGACGTTGTAAGAATATAGCATAATGCGATCAATTATAACCGCAGCATTCACCTCTAAAAAAATAAAATTAAAAGTGTGTGAAATTGGTTGTTAAATCTACACTTAATGATTGTAAGCCACCCAACAATTATCATTTCACGATGACCAAAGAGGAATACCTGTCTTTATACGAAAAGTATTTATCCGGAGCGTGTTCAGCAGAAGAAAAAGCATTGCTGGATAACTACCAGGACAATATGATACTTCCGGATGACCAATGGGATCCAGATCTCGGTAATGAGAAAGCTATATATGCTGATGTTTACAGCAAGTTTAAACGGAGTCAATCAAAAACAAAGATTGGAAGGGCTCCGGTCTTTTTCTGGTTGAAAATCGCCGCGGTTCTCTTTGTCTGTGTTTCTTCGGCATTGTTAATATGGAAATTGCAATACCATTCAAAAAATAATCCGCCTTTAATTGCCAGGCATAACCAGTCAATAATACGCCCCGGCGGCAATAAAGCCTATCTAACTATGGCCGGCGGATCTGTTGTTGTGCTTAACGATATAAAAAATGGGGAAATCGCCACGCAAGCAGGTGTTCAGGTCAGTAAAACCAAAGAAGGATTGCTGGTGTACAAAGACAATAGAACTGCCGGCAATAAAAAACCCGACATTAATGAACCGGATCAAAATACAGTTACTACACCTCGCGGAGGGCAATACCAAATCGTGTTATCCGACGGAACAAAGGTATGGCTGAATGCTGCTACTGCGCTGAAATATCCAACTAGCTTTTCCGGAAAGGATCGAAAAGTTGAGTTATCAGGAGAAGCGTACTTCGAAGTCGCAAAAAATGCAACTAAACCTTTTAAGGTAGTTGTAAATGGCTTAGAAGTGCAGGTACTGGGGACACATTTTAATGTAATGGCTTACGATAACGAAAAAGTGGTCAAAACCACCCTGCTGGAAGGAAAGGTAAGATTATTCAAGAATGGGCACGAGGCAGTTTTAAAACCAGGCGAACAGGGAGTCTTAAATAACCAAAGCTCATTGTTTGAGGTTAAGGATGTAAAAGTAGATGATGAAACAGCCTGGAAAAACGGCTTCTTTGCGTTTAACAATGAGAGTATTGAAACCATCATGAGGCAAATATCCAGATGGTATGATGTAGATGTTGCTTTTAGCGAAAAGATGATGAGGAGAAATTTTGGCGGTTCCGTATCCCGTTACGAAAATGTAGGAACCGTGCTGAAAGCACTTGAATTAACAGGATCTGTTCACTTTAATGTTGAAGGAAGGAGGATTACCGTAATGCCATAACTGTACTTTTATCTCCAATTAAAATCATTATATCTTCTAAATAAAAACCGGAAGCGTTGTAGCGCTCCCGGTCAGCATGCCTTTGCGGGCAATTTAAAGGATATATCATGAATTGATCGACTAACCAATTTTAATAAACCCTATTCAAATGTATAAAGATTCTATTGAATTTCCATACAGGTGGAATTCCTGTGCGGTAAATAAATTCCTGTGTGTCATGAAACTTACCATCATCGTATTGATAGCCACCTGTCTGCATGTAAGCGCATCATCGTACGCACAACAAATCAGTATAAATGTAAAAAACACCTCATTACAAAACGTTTTTAAGGACCTGCGCAAGCAGAGCGGGTATAATTTTTTGTATGACAGCGACATGCTGAATGAAACTAAGCCCGTTTCACTTTCTGTTAAGGACATGCCTTTAAAAGATGTTTTAGATGCTTGTTTTAAGGATCAGCCTGTGACTTATGTATTTCTCGATAAGAATACGATAATCATTAAAGAAAGGCAGCCCTCGCCGGCAACAACTAAAAATGAAATTGTCATAACGGGCAGGGTAACAGATAAAAAAGGGCAGCCGGTACCGGGAGTTACCGTCAAACTGAAAGGAACGTCTACTGGTGCTGTAACCAATTCCAACGGTGCCTATTCCATTAAGGTTTTGGGAAATAGCGGCATACTGGTATTTACATCAGTAGGCTATGCTACTAAAGAAGTTCCTATAAATGATCAAAAGAATATTGACGTGGTGCTTGAAGAGATGAATCAGTCTTTAAACGACGTTGTTGTTGTGGGCTATGGTACACAAAAGAAGGTAAACGTCACCGGTTCCGTAGCAACCGCAAGCTCCGCAGATATCGAAAACAGGCCATTCACATCAGGATCGCAGGTGCTCAGCGGCCTGGTTACCGGTGTTCAGATACAACAGGGTGGTGGCCGTCCGGGTGGCGATGCTGCCGGTATTACCATTCGCGGTATCGGTACATTTGGTGCCGGAAGTGCGCCACTTATCCTACAGGATGGTTTAGCTGTTAGCTCGTTAGATGATATTGACCCTGATAATATCAAAAGCGTTTCCATTTTAAAAGATGCCTCTGCCGCTGCTATTTATGGTAGCCGTGCATCTAACGGCGTTGTTTTGGTAGAAACCAAACGTGGGCAGAGTGGAAAAATGGCTATTAATTACAATAATTATTTTGGATGGCAAAACGCTACCGACCTGCCAACATTTGTTAGTTCTGCAACTTATGCGAAATTAACCGGCCAGTCAGACGCAACGGTTGCAAAATACCAGGGTGGAGCAGACCCCGACAATTTTCCAAATGTGTATCACTTAAAGAATCTTTTGAATTCTGGCAACGGATTTCAAACAGATCACAATTTGAGTTTTTCAGGCGGCGATGCGAAAAGCACCTATTTGTTCTCCACAACCTACCGTAACCAGAACGGTATCACGGCAGAAACTAATGCCAAAACCTACAATTTTTTGCTGAATATTGATAGTAAACTGAAAGATAACCTGCTTTTAAAGGTTAATTTATCAGGCTTCTCTAAAAATAATACACAGCCAATTGGTGCCGGTGGCGGCATAAACGGTATTATTGGTTATGCTGCCCGTGAACCAAATACCTACGCTGGTTTAAAATCTGACGGTACGTTTGGTCACCAGGACGCTTTTAGCCCCGAAGGTTGGTTGGCAAGCCCGTCTTTCTCTAAATTTGCAAGCAAAAACTTTTTAGGAAGCGTTAGTTTATCCTGGACAATTGTTCCAGGATTATCCTTGAGTGGCCAGGCCGGTTATCGATACTATAACAATCAATCTCAATCTTTCTATCCAACAGTTCAGTTTGATGCAAATACCTATATCGGGCCTAATAACCTTAACCAGAGTAACGCTGACGGATCTATTGTTACCCTGAACTCCATATTAAAATATGCCCGGTCTTATAAAAAGCACAATTTTTCTATTCTTGCCGGCTATCAGCAGGAAAATGAGGCTAACCAGGGCTTCTCTGCCTCACGGGATAACTTCCCGAATAATTTACTGTACCAACTGGATGTGGGTGCTTCCACAAATCAGCAAAATGGCGGTTCGGGGTCTCAAAATGCCTTGCAATCCTATTTTGGAAGGTTTAATTATGATTTTGCAGGCAAATACCTTGTGGAAGCCAGTTTTAGAAATGACGGATCATCGCGGTTTCCGACATCTAACCGGTTCGCGTTTTTTCCATCGGTTTCAGTAGGTTGGAGAGTATCTGAAGAATCATTTATTAAAGACAATTTCACCTGGATAGATCAGCTTAAATTCCGTGCTTCAACAGGTAGTTTAGGTAACCAGGCAGTACCAAATTATCCTTACCAAAACTTAATATCACTTGGCCAAAACTATACTTTTGGTGGTGTTAGTGCTCCAGGGGCTGCGCTAACAAATCTTTCTAATATAAATATCAAATGGGAAACGACTACTACCAGCGATATTGGTTTGGATTTTGATTTATTTAAAGGCAAACTTAGCGGAACAATAGAACTTTACAATAAGGTAACAACCGGGATCCTATATGTGGTACCGGCTTCCGCTACGCTGGGCTTAAATCCTCCGACAAGTAACGCGGGCTCTATGCGCAATACCGGTTTTGAAGCCAATCTGAAATACAGCGACCATATTGGCCAGGTTAATTTTAGCATAGCGCCTAATTTCTCCTATGCTAAAAGCATTGTAACTAAAATAGCCGGCGATTTACAGCAAAATATAGGAGCCCGCTTATTTGTTGGCCAACCGCTTAATACCATTTACGGCTATGTGGCTGATGGTATCTTTACCAATGCAGCCGACGTTGCCAGCTATCCAACCCAGCCAATTGCCGGCAAACCTGGAGTAATCCGCTTTAAAGACCTCGATGGCGATGGTAAAGTAGATGCCACCAACGATCGCAAAATCATTGCAAATACTAATCCCAAATACTCATTCGGCCTTACATTAAATGCTTCTTACAAAGGGTTTGATGCATCGGCGCTGTTTCAGGGCTTAGCCGGTTTCTCAAGGCAAATAAGCTATTATAATACTTTTGCTTATTACAATGGTGGTAATATACAGCAATGGCAGGTTGATAATGCATGGACTCCTGCCAATCCAAATTCAAATGCCAAATATCCGCAAATTACCAATTTAAGCCAGGGAAGCGAAAACGTACAGTCTTCTACTTTCTTTATCAGGGACGCCAGCTTTGTAAGACTTAAGAATGCACAAATAGGTTACTCATTCAGCAATGGCGTTTTACAAAAGTTACATGTTGCACGCTTAAGACTATTTGTAGGCGGGCAAAACCTGTATACATGGAAAAAATTCTTCCCTGGATTTGATCCGGAAGTGCCACAAGGATATAATGACGGGCCTTCCTACTACCCGCTTACCAAATTATACACCTTTGGTTTAAACCTTAAATTTTAAGCTGTTTTATTAAATCATTAATTCAACACAAATGAAAAATATTAAATTCTGCTTCGGCAGAAGCAAAACATGGTTAATTATAGCAGCAGTTATTGCATGCTCATTTTCAAGCTGTCAGAAAAATCTTTTAGATAAACAGCCCTTATCCGCATTATCAGATGCTTCTTTTTGGAAATCAGCATCAGATGCAAAGCTGGCCCTTGCAGGTGTATATAATTCAGGAGCCGGATATACCGGTTACAATTTCTGGGCAGGTACTTCAATGGTAAACCTCGATCTGATGGCAGGTGATGGCTCGGAAAAAGAATCGATCCCAGACCATTTTACTGACGGCACCCTGAATGCTTCATATGGTTTTGTCGGTTCCTACTATTCTGGGGCCTATAATCAAATTACCAAGTGTAATAATTTTCTGGATCACATAGACGGTGTGACTATGGACGCTACCGCAAAAAACGTAATGATTGGTGAAGTGCGTACGATCAGGGCTTATAATTATTTCAACCTCGCGCTCTATTTCGGCAACATACCGTTGATACAGCATGTACAAACAGTTGAGCAGTCCAACAGCAATACGCAAACTAACCAGGCAGGCGTATATGCCTTTTGCGAGACCGAGTTAAAGGCTGCCGCTGTGCTTATGCCACCCAGTGTTTCAGATTCGCAGCAGGGACACATGACTGCTGCCTCGGCTTTGGCCATACTTGGCCGTTTACAAATGGCAGAGAAAAAATGGACGGACGCTGCTCAAAGTTACCAAACCATCATTAATTTTGGTTACTATGTTATAGATCCAAGATACCGTGAATTATTTTTGAATGCAGGTGAGTTAAGCCATGAAGTCATTATGTCTATGCAGTATATTCAAAACACTTATAGTCATTCCTTACTTCAATATCTAACACCTGAGACTTGGGGAGGATGGCACCAATACTCTCCTTTCAATGAGCTTGTACAGGATTATGAATGTATGGATGGCTCGACGATTGACAAATCTCCATTATATGACAAAAATAACCCTTACAATAATCGCGACCCAAGGTTAGATTTTACTGTCATGATCAACAATCGTACTAAATTCAGGGGTGCTTCTTACTCATCGGATCCGGGGACCAATAAGCCCGATAGGCTTGACGAATACCCGGGTGTGTGGAGCGGATATGCAATTTATAAGTTCCTTGAGGATGATCCCACCCTTGGTAACGTAAGTAACGATGGCAATAACTTCCCTATCATCAGATATGCTGAAGTGCTTTTAGGCTATTTGGAATCGCAATTGGAGTCAGGTGCCCCAATCACGCAGTCGTTATTAGATCAAACTATTAATAAAGTGCGTGGAAGAGCCGCTGTAAAAATGCCGGCCGTAACCACTACAGATAAAGATGCATTGCGTACGATTATAAGAAGAGAGCGCCATATAGAATTTGCGTTTGAAGGCCTTAGATATTATGATTGCTTACGCTGGGGGATAATCGGGTCAGAAAACAACCGTCAATTTACAGGTATGAAACTGACTAATTCACCATCAACTTACACGCAATTCCCGGTAGATGCTAATGGCTTTTATCTGTACAAAAAACGGGCCTTTATTATCGGGAAAAATGAGTTATGGCCAATTCCTCAATCAGAAATTCAGATTAACCCTAATTTAAAGCAGAATCCGGGTTATTAGGTAATAAATTTGGTTTAATTGGTAGCCCTGAGGGCGGCAGCGGATGGAAGTGTGGCCTTTTCAGGGCCACCTTCCTGATGTTGCTTTTTAGGAAAAATCGTATGAAAAGAAGAACTTTAATAAAAGGATTAGCCACGGGATTGTTGTCCGGGTATTGTCTAAATTTCAAGAAAATCATTTTTTCAGATTAAAGAATTTAAATGAATAGCTTTTGTATTTCGTGGAAAATCCACTTTTAAATAACAATAATCAGTAATTAATTATGAGCAGAATTTTAGGAGTTGTTTTATTTATCGTGGTAGCGTCATTTAAACTAAGCGCCCAAAACGTTAAGTGGGAAACAAAAACTACATCAAAAACACAGCTCCCCCCATTTCCGGCCATTCCGGCGCGATTGCCAATTGATAGTGTACCCATGGGAGATTGGAAATCGTTTCCTGAATTTAAATTGGATATTCCTATTGCTGAAGGGCCGTTTGAGCCAAACTGGGAATCGATTGAAAAGAATTATCCAGGCGAACCCGATTGGCTTCGTGAGGCGAAGTTTGGTATATGGGTTCACTTTGGACCGCAAGCGGCAGGTGAAAGCGGCGATTGGTACGCGCGCAGGCTTTATACGCCGGGGACGAAAGCCTATAATAATCACCTCAAGAAATATGGTCACCCTTCCGAAGCTGGATACAAAGAAGTGCTTCGTGATTGGAACCCTATCAAACTTGACCCTGCTAAATTGACTAAGATATATAAAGATGCTGGGGCCCGGTTCCTGGTGATTCAGGGCGTACATCATGACAATTATGATATGTGGAATTCGCGTTATCAGCCATGGAATTCTGTTAATATTGGCCCCAAGCGCGATATAATTGGCGAATGGGCTAAAGCTTGCCGGGCAAATGGTATGCGTTATGGAGTAACTTTCCATCACGAATATACCTGGTGGTGGTGGCAAACAGCGTTTGGGAGCGACAAAGTTGGCGAAAAAAAAGGCATTCCTTACGATGGTAACCTCACCTTAGCCGATGGTAAAGGCAAATGGTGGCAAGGATATGATCCGCGTTTACTTTACGGAATTGACCTGCGCGAATACAAAGGCGTTGAAAAGGAAGCGGCTTCTCCATGGAACCCACCGCCAGCCGGCATTTTCAATAATCATTTGGACTATGCCAAATGGTATGCCACTCGATGGGCATTAAGGATGATGGATGTGGTAGAACATTACGACCCGGATTTTATTTACACCGACGGCACGGTTCAAGGGCCATTTACAGGTAATGGAACAGGCACCGGGTTAAAAGCCGATGCCATGCAAACGGTTATTGCTGATTATTATAACCGTACGCTTAAAAAGCGCGGGGCGGTAAACACATTTAGCATCGTAAAATTCCGCGATAAAACAAATGGCACAGTAAATACCGAGGAATTCGGAATTCCGGCGAATATAAAAACAGATCAACCCTGGATAGCAGAAGCGCCGGTAGGCGACTGGTTTTACGAACCTGGATTTACATATGACTCGGGCATGGTAATCCGTTATATTATAGAGGCCATAGCCCGCGACGGAAACGCGGCAGTATGTATCTCGATTTTGCCCGATGGATCACTGAATAAGGGCAGCCAGCAGCTATTAAAGGAAGTGGGTGTTTGGATGCGCCGTAACGGCGAGGCCGTTTATGGAAGCTATGCGTGGGCCATCCCTGGTGAAGGAGAACAAGTGAATGGCAAGTTGAAGATGCTGCCCCCAGGGGCATTGACACACAGGCAGGCTGAATTTAAATTCGGTCCTCAGGACTTTCGTTTTACCAGGGGTAAAAATGGAGCGTTGTATGCTTTTTGCATGACAGTACCTTTACCCGGAACACGCTTGATGATAAGATCATTAGGAACAGATTCAAAGCATCTTACCAAGGAAATTAAATCTGTGACCCTGTTGGGTTATAACGGTAAACTGCAATGGAAACAGGAAGCTGAAGGGCTGTCTGTCACCTGCCCATCGAACATGGCGTTCTCGACATCCGTTGTGTTCAGGATTGATTAAGCAGTTAATCTTATTAACGACAATAAGGGGACCTTTTTATCCCCTTATTGTCGTAAGTTACAGAAATTCGAATTTAATTTAGAACATCGGATTGTTATTGGCACGCCTGTCTGGCATCTGCATCATAGCATCCCAATGCTCGGCTAATTTTCCATTTTCTAAACGATAAATATCAATAAACCTTGATTCTTTCCCTGCCATTTCATACCGTGAATGAAGGATAACAATATCGCCATCTGCAACAATATGTTTAAACTCAATTTTCTGGTGGGATATGCCTTTAGAGATAAGCATTTTTACAAGAGCCTTTACTCCTTCCGGGCCGTCAGCTATTGTTGGGTTATGTTGTAAGAAATTCTTACTCATATACTCATCAACCGCAGAAGTATCCAGATCCCCAAAAATTCTTTGGTAAGCTGTGCTAGCTATTTTCTTGTTGTCTTCTTCTTGTTTCATAACACTATTTTTATTTTTTAGAGAATGATTTACTTTTTGTGCCTGTACACAAGTTAGATTTACCGCAAAAAACAGTATTGCTGCTATTAGTTTTACTTTCATTTTCTCTTTTCTTAAGTGGTTGTGTAAATGTATGCTGTGAGTTACGTTTACACAAGTACTTACCTGATGGTAAGGTACTTACTGAAACGTTAGAAATATTGAATATCAATGAGATGAAATCTAAAAATGATTTACAAGCATTCGAAAACTGTCCGGTAGGGAAGTATGTTTGGTGGCGGAGAACAAGTCTATATCGATTATCCCTTTTTAAATGATTAAATGGCGACCAATTATCTGAAAAATGATTATGCCTTCTTACCCTATTAAGCGAAGAACACATCAAAAAGTTCTGAAAAATCGAAAAGTATCTACTTTATAAAAAGCTATTTTGAGACAGTCTAAAAAATAGCTTTCAAAGTGCTTTAAACAACGATTATTGTTAAATTTTTATAGAAAAAACCACCCCGTTCGGCCATACTCAAACATTTCGCGATCTGCCAAAATATCCCCCTTACCGATAGCCAATTGATAACGATGCATTGCCGTATAAATTAAGGCCAAGTCTTGGCTTTAATATTTACATTATAGAAACCACGATTGCGTAATGAATGAAATCAAATTTTGACATTCGTCAATACTTCTACAAAGTTTTGTCGACGTATTTCTGTCTGTTAATCATACCCTCTCGACAGAACCAAAATCCGGAAAACAACTATTGTCTTAACGCAAAGGGGATCGAACCCTTTCGATAATTAATATTTGCTATGAAATCTGATAAACCAAATTATAATATATTGTTTATTAAAAACGTATAATAATCTTATGATATCGGATACCTATTTCAAGTTTCGCGGTCGCTTTGAGTTAAATCCTCACCGGTATGATATCGGTTGGCTAATATTTACAGACAGGATTTTCGGTTTAAATTTCCTTGTCAATAAGATTTATAAGATCAAAAAAGATGAGTACGCTACGTTTTACAATTACCAGTTAAATCACTACCTTGAGGGAAACGCCGGACAGGAAGAGGCTTTTTTCGATCATGTTTATGATATTGTAAATACCAGGATTAAATTCTACAAAGGGCTTAAGCCGTCCGCCCAGGGATTGAAATTTACCGCCAAACTGGAAGCGTTTCTGGCATACCTGGAAAGTATTGATCAGTGGCACAAAACACAGCCCTTGGAATCAGTTATCGCTGATAAAAATAAACAGATTGACCAGTTAGAAGCAAAAATCAAAGAACTGGAGAACCAGATTAAAGATTACATTAAATATGAAGCCGGTGAAAAGATAGTCATCAGCAAGGACGGCCTGCCGGTGTTCATTGACCTGATTGATCAAATAAGGGATTTGAAGTTGCCGAACGATAATAAATTGGTAAACAGCCAAACGGCAAGCCCCTGGTATAAATTGATCGCCAAGAATTTTTTAAACGGAGATAAACCTATTGCTATAGGCACCGCTCAGAATTATTTCCCGGCCGATAAGGAAAACCCACCTCCGAAATACACGATCATCGCCGAAAAAGACAAACTCTTCAAAATTATACAAAAGCCTAAAAAATAGGCTTTTGTCTTTTCATTCGTGACCAAACGCCTCCAATGGTCATTCATTTTGCTGTTTTAGCCCTCATTTTTGAACCATTGTATTTAGTGGCTGGTATTTTATTGTTCCGCTGAACGGGTTTAATAAAGAAAGGAGGTTATCACGGTGCGAAACTAAACAAGATTTAATATACAAACATTTGGGGTCACCCTATTAAAGTCCCCAATTAATAAAATAGCGCTTGCCCAAATTTGGACAAGAATTATTCACGAAAAAAATATCAACTATGACAGCAATTGAATTGATCACTAAGGAGGATTTAAGGGAGTTTAAAGGAGAGTTATTGAAGGAGATCAAACAGCTGATGCAGCCCGGACAAGGGCAATCTAAGAAATGGCTGAGGAGCGTCGAAGTGCGGAAGCTGTTGGGCATCTCGCCCGGCACACTTCAGAACCTACGAATTAATGGAACACTGCGTTTTACCAAAGTAGGTAGTATTATGTATTACAAACTGGAAGACATCAACGAGATCCTGGAGGGTGAAGGCAAATGAAGTTGCAGAAGGAAATTGTTAAAGAATTGGCCGGTTATGCCAGCCTGGTCAGGCGCATGGAAAAAGACGACCGGCTGCTGCCAACGCATCTTAGCCTGTTTACAGGTTTGTTTGTCTGTTGGCAGCGGAACGGTTTTACAAGCCCGTTCAGTGTGACCCGGAAAACGCTTATGGCGTTTTCCAAGGTCGCGTCAATTGCAACGTATCACAAGTGTATCAAAGAACTCGATGAATATGGTTACATCCGCTATGAGCCATCATACCACCCCAAACTCGGCAGCCAGGTATACTGGCCAGCCGGTTGGGAAGTGTAGCCCGATACTTTGTATCGGTATATCTGTATACCGGGCTATACAAATAGCTGCATATCGGAATAACTGGTTATTCCGATATATGGATAGACAGATATCCAGCTATATCAATCCGGTGCAGCCCTTGGCTGCACCGGTAATGATTTGCTTCGCAAATGAGGAAGGGAAAGCGGCGGTCGCTTTGCGAAAGCGAAGGGAGCAAGCGGAAGTTGGGCAGAGCCCTACTTTGCTTGCCCTACGCTTCGCTACGGGGGTTTTACGTATCCTCCGGGGATACTTTAGGGCGTTTCCGCCTGTGAAATAAAAGAAAACAGGATACTCGGCGGTATCCTGTATATAGGAATAAAGGCATGACTGTATAAACAGCTATGCCGTCAATATGAAAGGATAGCATGGAAGATATCAATGTAAGATCAGTGAGATACCCGGTTACGGTAGATCAGAAGTTTGAAAAGATCGCCCTTAAACTGGGCAGGACAAAGCGGCAGGTGTTTATCCAGATGGTCGATTACTTTTATAAAAGCAAGAAAGACCCGCTGGACCTGAATGATGAGTTATTAAAAAATGCGCTGATGAAGAATCACCAGCAGTATATCGGTTTTATCAAAAGCCAGGAGAATATGTTGCTCATTCCGATCAAAACAGAAATGGATCGGGTATCTGTATCACAAGCCAAGATCATCGAACGTTTTAATACGCAAATCCTCAAGGCGAATACGGATTTGCTAAATAATCAGCACGTGATGGCGCAAAAGTTAACCGGAATGGATGCGCTGATGGAAACGATTTCGAAAAATCAAAAAAGTAAGGAACACCTGAAAAAACAATTCCTGTTCATCTTTGATGGTTACATCAAATCACGGGAGGCTTTCGGGATGATGACATCGGCCAGGGAAAAAGATGAGTTGATCGCTGTTACCAGATCGCAGGTAAGTTTACTTTAATCATATATTTTAATTCCCCCTTTAGGGGGTTAGGGGGCTTTATGTTTATCAATATCACGGACAGCAAAGAAGCAGCGAACAAAGGCAGCAGCGCGGGACTAGTAAATTACCTGGAAAAAGAAAACAGGATTGATCATAAGCAGGAACCTGAATACTGGTTCAATGGTAGGCAGATCAGAATCGAGCCTTATGAGGTCATGCGCACCATAGATGGTAATGTCGCCAAGCTGGGTAAAGACGATGCTAAGTTTTTCTTAATCAATATCAGCCCGAGCCAGAAAGAGATCAGGTTTCTGAAAGAACAGTATGGCGAAGAAAGTGCTAAAGAACATATGAAAGGCTTTGCGGTCAGGGTGATGGATGCCTACGCAAAAAACTTTAACCGGGATGGTGTGAACAGTAACCAAGACTTGTTATGGTTCGCCAAGTTGGAAAACTACCGTTACTACAGCCATACTGATCCGGAAGTAAAACAAGGTTTAAAACAACGGGGCGAACGTAAAGAGGGTGAGCAGATGCATGTGCAGGTTATTGTCAGCCGTAAGGATATAACCAATAAGATCAAGCTTAGCCCAATGAACACCTCAAGAGGAAAAAATGGAGAGCATTCTAAAAAGATGGGGCAGTTTGACCGGGTAGCATTCAAACAGAGCGGAGAATCTCTTTTCGACAGCCTGTTTGGATTTGACAGGCAGTTAAAAGATACGATGGCATATGCCAATGTTCAAAAGAACGGGGAGCTATCACAGCGGGAACAATTAGGTGTGTTGGCCGAAGGAGCTTCGCAAAATTACAAAAGCAGGTCGGTGGCTAATGAACTCGCTCAGGGAGTTGCGGAAGGCTTATTTACGACAACAGCGAATATGCTATCGGCAGCGGGTAAGACAGCCGCAAGCTTCCTAGAAGTGATGCTGGAACCGATGTATACAGGAGGTGCTAATATTGTCCCTGAAAGCGAGGCCGAGGCAAAGAAAAAACGAAAGAAAAAATACCAGGGCCAGCAGATCTCGCATTGAAGCAGTGAGTTATTATAGAAAAGATATTTGTCCTTTTGATATATAAAAGTGGCCATGCAGCTGCGGCAGGCGGCTTCATTACACCACGCGCTGCGCTCCGGGTTTCATTACGCCGCCAGTCTCGCCGCCGCACGTGCAGGAGTGTATTCGTTCCTCATACACACCTGCCTTTCCCGCCCGCGGGTTATCGGTTAGTCACAGCACCGCGGTCACAAAATTAGCTCACGCATGAAAAGTGTCAAGGGTATATAAACCGGCTATCGCCGGCCCTTGACACTTTTCATGCTTTAAGCTCCCGGTTGTTTAAGCGGTGATATGACTGAGTGCGTGCAGTTGAAGAAGAGGTGCACGGCACATATAATTACCCTCGCAAATTAACGTTTGATGCCGCCGCTACCTAATGAACGCCCAGGACTCTGATCCTGTTCGGGTTTTACTATACGTTGTTGCTCTTGCGTTTTCTCCATGGATGTTCCCATGTCTTGAACGATGCGGTTAACCCATTGCGGTAAATTAGGAGCCTGTTCGACAAGTTTACCATCAGCATATTTCAGATATACCGAAATATTTTGTCCCTTTTCCTTAGATGCGGCTTTCATTAAGATAACTTGATCAAAAGTATGGTAATATTTTTGCAGGTTAATTAATGACTGCTCATAATTAGCTTTGATGTTATCTGCCGATACATCGTGCCCTCCTTTAGCTACCCTTAAACGTACGCGCTCAAAAGACATAGCAATTTCATCCAAGCCAAAGAAAAATAATCGGGTACTATAGCCCTTAAGCTTAAATTCATTGACTGATTTCATGATATCTTCTGTTCGAAAGTTCGTCTCGAAAGCACAGGTTGCATTTTTGGCTTGCATGGTTTCTTTCCAGCCCGAAAATACATGCCCGTTAACTGCGTCATATAAATTACCGCTGTCTAAACCTGGAAATTGCTTTTTTAGAAGTATAAATTCTTTATCGCCATCAAAAATAGGAGTACCAGGTGGTACCATGGAGGACGACAGCGTGCTTTTACCAGCGCCATTTGGCCCGGCAAAAACAAATAGTTCCGGCTGTTCCATTAAAATCTCCTGCTGACTATCTGGCTGTCACCTGTGGTGGTATTTACTTTAACCAACTCTCGATGATCGGCATATTCACGAATAACGTGATTATTATACTCTTGATTTCCCGCTGCCTCATAAACGTTATAGAGACCCAAATGAGTGTTTTCGGCTTCTACATTTTGGATTTCAGGACACAACCGTTCTTCCAGCTCTTTTAAAGAACATTCAAAAACTGGTATGTAAGTTAGTTGCTCCATTAGAATTTGTAGTTCCGCCGCCTTTGCTGGGTGCCAATGGCTCACAGGAATAAGAACAGCGGTTGCCTTTTGTTGTTCGTCGTAAACAATATTAAATGTATCCTGACCGATGAACTCTTTCAAATTTAGTGTTTTATACATGATTTTACAAATTATTGTTTAACAATAGCGTGATGCTGAAGCGCTTTTTTGTGCTGAATTGCCCCATGGGGAAACCTCATATTATTGGATTGAGATTGGACAGGCGTTGGCTTACTTATGTTGCCTTGTTGTTCTTGTAGTAACCCTGCCAACGCATTGATCTGTATTTTTAAAGCCAATGCAAATCCGAAAGAAATTGCGGCTGTGATAACCAAGCCGAAATAAACAAGTAGCATTTTCAGTTTTATTTGTTCAGGAGAGGATTTAAGCACTTTATCAAGTTTTTTCTCCAAATTGTCTATAGCAATTTCTAATTTGTTATCCGGTTGACGGTTAACCAGCTTATCCAGTTTCACGCTGATCTGTTCAAATTGGGAAGTATAATCCGGCAAATAAACTTTTGGATAGTTATTAATGTTCTTCTCCATGTTGGCTATGCGGTCATTATACGTTTTGCTATGTTCGGTTGACCTGTCGGTAACTTCCTCCAGCGAATCGATTATATCATTGTTTTGATTGCTCATTTTCGTTAAGTGTTTAATTCTGTAAGCTATCGGCCAAGGGAACACGATTGATCTCGTTTTTCCCTTTTGTGTTGGTTAAGAATATAATGAATACCCATGAAGCCGCTTGAGCCTTCATGGGTATTGGGTAGGGGGCTATTAATAAAGTTGTCTTAATTTAGACATATCCTGACCGACTTTAAGGTCAAGGATCTTTGCATAATGCTGGGTCGTTTTGATGTTGGTGTGACCCAGCATCTTACTTACACTTTCAATAGGTACACCATTGGAAAGTGTAACCGTCGTAGCAAAGGTGTGCCGTGCAATATGGAAGGTTAACTTTTTAGTAATGGCACAGATGTCGGCAATTTCTTTTAAGTAAGCGTTCATCTTTTGGTTGGTGGATACTGGAAGTGCTTTCCCTGAATTTTCGCAAATCGGAGAATCACTATATTTATTCAGGATAGCAATTGCCGATGGTAAAAGGGGAATACGTGTGGGTGTAGCTGTTTTCTGCCGTTTGGTATTGATCCATTTCTCACAGTCAGGACCTGTGACGACCTCAAACGCTTTAAGCTTAAATACATCAGCGTAAGATAGTCCAGTGTAGCAGCTGAAAAGAAAAATATCCCTGATCTGCCCTAAACGTTCGGTTGCGAATTGCTTAACAACCATTCGCTGCAATTCTTCATTATTTAAAAATACCCTGTCCACTACTTTAACTTTCGCTTTGTAATTGACAAAAGGATCACTGTTTAACCAACCGCTTGCAATACAGATCCGAACAATCTTTTTAAAGTTTTTAAGGTATTTAACTGCTGAATTATTCCCGCATTTTCTTACAGAGCGAAGGTAGAAATCATAGCTTGTAATAAAATCATGATCAATGTCACGGATATCGATGTCAGCGGTATTATATTTCCATTTGATGAATTCGGAAGTATGCTTTAAAGAGGTTTGATAACGCTCTAATGTCCCTTTTGCAAAATCGGCACCGACCAAAGCTGCCACCTGTGCATTGTGGTCCTTAAATATATCAAGGATCATCCTGACGGATTCCGTTTTACCGGTGAGTTTACTTTTTAGCCGTTCGGCTGTAATGGCTGCTTTTTGCTCCGTAAGGCTTTGATGCGCGTCATACACCATAGCTTGTAACTGGTCAAGGTATGCGTTAAAGGTTCTGGAAGCTTCCTTGGTTCCTTTTAACCGCCCTGCTTTGCTATTCCATTGTAAAGGATCGCAGCTTCGTGCTGTTGTAGTTTCAGACCGTTTACCGGCAACGGTAATACGAAGATAGATCGGCACGGGGCCGTCTGTGTAGTTTTTTGGTTTCTTCAAATAGAAGAGTAAGCTGAAATTAGTTTTCATGTTAAATAACATTAAAAGTGAAACAAAACTAAGCTTGCAGCTAATCATAATCAAGATGTTTAAGTATTGAACATCTTGATAATCAAAAAGATATGACTAATTCGGTGAGTTTAAATATCTCAAAATTTACTCACCTAATTACGCACTGTTTATATGCGATTCGGTGGATATTTTGAGTATTGATAAAAAAACAAAAGCCTGCAATCATATGATTTGCAGGCTTTTACATAATTTGATATCAAAATCAGCGGAGAGGGAGGGATTCGAACCCTCGATACCCTTTTGGAGTATACACACTTTCCAGGCGTGCTCTTTCGACCACTCAGACACCTCTCCGTGTAAATGCGGATTGCAAAGGTAAAATATTTGCCCTTACTATCAATAAAAAAGCGAAGCCCGTTTTAACCGGCTTCGCTTTCACAAAAACTTAACTCTACTTATAAAAATTGCACTCGCACAAGTTTGACAGTTATGGCGTGCTTTGGTTTAATTTGAGTAAAAAATATTAGGCTGCAATGCAGATACATAATTTTAGCTTATGTTTGCTCCGCACTGTCACATGGCGGTGGTTAACATAAAATACTGTTTTGGTTGCAATGCTGAGCATCAACGACATTAAAAAACCTATTGCTGCTGATATTGATGCGTTTGAGGAGAAATTCAGGAACTCAATGAAAAGTTCCGTTCCGCTGCTTGACCGCATCACACATTACATTGTAAAGCGTAAAGGCAAGCAGATCCGCCCAATGTTCGTGTTCTTTTCGGCCAGCATTTGCGGGGGCATCAATGAGGCAACGCACCGCGGGGCGGCATTGGTTGAGCTGTTGCATACGGCATCACTTGTGCATGACGATGTGGTTGATAACTCCTACCAACGCCGCGGCTTTTTCTCTATCAATGCTTTATGGAAAAATAAGATAGCTGTTTTGGTGGGTGATTACCTGCTTTCAAAAGGCTTGCTGCTTTCTATTGATAACAACGATTTTCAATTACTGCGTATTGTTTCGGATGCTGTTAAGCAAATGAGCGAGGGTGAACTGATGCAAATTGAAAAGGTGCGCCGCATGGATATTGGTGAACCTGTTTATTATGAAGTGATTAGGCAGAAAACCGCTTCGCTTATTGCATCCTGCTGTGCCTGCGGTGCTGCGTCGGCAGGGGCCAGTGACGAGGTGATTGAAAAAATGCGCCTCTTTGGCGAGAAAATAGGCATTGCGTTCCAGATCAAGGATGATATGTTTGATTTTGGCACTGATGATGTGGGTAAGCCGTTAGGTATCGATATCAAAGAAAAAAAAGTAACCCTGCCGCTTATTTACGCCCTGGCCAATTGCAGCAGTTCAGAAAAAAAGAGGGTGATCAACCTGGTGAAGAACCATAATGAAGATCCTAAAAAGATTGCTGAGATCATCAAATTTGTGAAGGATACCGGTGGCCTACAATACGCCGAAACCCAGATGAAAAAGTACCAGGAGGAGGCTTTCGAAATCCTGAACACTTTTCCCGACAGTGATTCGCACCGCGGGCTGGAGCAACTGGTTAGGTTTACTACCGAACGGGACAAATAATCAATTTTATTGCTGCGTATAAATAACTGGTTTTTTAAAGATGCACTCCCTATCTTTATCACAACCGGTTTTTACACTTATGACAGCTACAATCCCTACATTGTTTGAATGGGCGGGTGGTACACCTGCTTTTGAACTACTTTTCAATAAATTTTATGGTAAGGTTTTGGCCGATGAGCTGCTGGAACCCGTATTTAAGCATATGTCGCCCCAGCACCGGATTCATGTGGCGCATTTTGTAAGTGAAGTTTTTGGCGGCCCAAAAACCTATAGCGAAACTGAAGGCAGTCATTATACCATGATTAATAAACATTTGCAAAAGCATTTAACCGAAGCGCACCGCAAGCGCTGGATTGAACTGTTGCTGCAAACTGCCGATGAACTGTCACTGCCCGATGATCCGGAATTTCGCTCAGCTTTTATGGCTTACCTGGAGTGGGGTACGCGGATAGCAGTGCTGAACTCCCAAACAGATAATACTACAGAAAGCCCGGATACGCCTATGCCGAAATGGGACTGGGGCGTGCCGGGCGGACCATACATCCCCTGAAATAATAACACAGGTATGTAAAATGACCGGTGTTCAAAGGCAGCACATCATAATTACTGCTCTTCCGGCGTTTATGTTCGGGTAAACTTATTAACTTCGTAAATGCAGTCCATACAATCCCTCTTCCCTAAAATAGGTTTCTTTTCTATTCTTGATGTATTGCTGGTGGCTTTGATCATTTACCAGTTGTATAACCTTATCAGGGGAACCATTGCAGCTAATATCTTCATTGGGTTTGCAGTGATCTTTGCTCTCAATTTTGTGGTGAAGGCTTTGGATATGAAGCTGCTTACCATTATTCTGGGCAAATTTGTTGATGTGGGGATCATTGCCATTATCGTGGTTTTTCAACAGGAAGTAAGGCGATTTTTATTATTGGTAGGTAAAAATGCTTCACTCCAACGCAATAAAGCCTGGTGGCAATATTTCTTCGGAAAATCGGAAGTTGAGAAAAATAATTACGCCAGGATCAAGCCAATAATTGATGCCTGCAAAAGCCTGAAGCAAACCCGCACAGGGGCGCTCATTGTTTTCGCCAAGTATTATGACGAACAGTTTTATCAAAACAGTTGCGAGGTGGTGGAGGCCAAAATTTCAAAGCGATTGTTGGAAAGTATTTTTCAGAAAACCAGTCCGCTGCATGATGGTGCGGTGGTGATTTCGGAGAATAAGATAAAATCGGCAAGTTGTATTTTGCCGCTTACCGAAAAAACGGATCTGCCGGCACAGTTCGGCCTGCGCCACAGGGCAGGTATTGGTGTAACAGAAGCCAATGAGGCCACGGCGATCATTGTATCTGAAGAAACCGGTGAGATCTCGTATGCCAAACAAGGCCGGATTAAAATGAATATCAGTTTTGCAGAGCTGGAAAAAGTTTTAAATAAGGATTTTTAATCGGATAAAAATAAGACAGGATGCGCCTTTAACTGGCGCAAGTATCGTGTGGTTGCAAGAGCGGGGCGTACTTGTGCCCTCTAAGCTAATAAAGGATTGCTATATTGTGAATCAAAATAATCAGTGTTAAATTAACAATGCCACTGCAACCCTCCATCGATAAAATAACAGAAATCTCCCGGGTCCTGCTTTCGATAGCAGGGCGTTACCTGGTATTTGCCGGGGCATTATACTTCTTTTTTTACGTGTGGAGAAGACGAACATATTGGTATTCAAAAATTCAGCAACGCTATCCCGAAAGCAAGCATATCCGTCGCGAAATCGTTTATTCGTTTTTTACTATACTGATATTTGGTGCGGTGATCCTGTTGGTGATCTACGCCAGTAAGCAGCATTTAACAAGGATCTATCCAAACATCAGCGATAAAGGATATGTTTATTATTTTTTGAGTATAGGGCTGATGATCCTGATGCACGACACCTACTTTTACTGGACACACAGGGCTATGCACTGGAAGCCTTTGTTTAAGCTGATGCACAAAACGCATCATTTGTCAACTAATCCGACACCATTTGCCGCTTATGCTTTCCATCCGCTGGAAGCCGTAGTGGAGATTGGGATTGTACCGCTTATCGCCTTTACTATTCCCTATCACGGCACAGCGCTTACTATATTTTCTTTGTATTCGTTGCTATTAAACGTGACCGGTCATCTGGGCTATGAGCTTTTTCCCCAGGGGTTTACTACGCATAAACTGTTTAAATGGCACAATACTTCAACGCATCATAATATGCACCACCGATTAGTTAAATGCAATTATGGTTTATATTTCAATATATGGGACAGGCTGATGGGCACTAATCACCCCGATTATGAAAAGAGCTTTGAACAGGTGGTTGAAAAGCGCGAAAAAGTGAAGTGTAAAGGAGACCAGGGACTATTGTCAGACGAACTGGCTACGGAGTAACTTTTTCCTTTTTTACCCCGGCAGTATCCGGATTAACAACATCTATTCTTTTAATGAGCATATGGTATTTTATCCCGGGTTCGTCAGTTTTAACAATCGGCATGTTGTCGTTTGGGTAAGTTTTAACAATCGGCATCCGGCTGTAAACGGGCTCATCTGCAATAAGTTCGTGGGTGTTCAGTAGTGTATTGTTATGATTAAAAAAAACGTTTGGGGGAAGCGTTGGGATAAGTTTAGACAGATTAGTATCAGCCTTTAATAGTTTCAAGTTAAATAGCTTATCGGCAGCGTTATTGTTTTTAGGTGCCTTATTGAGGTTTTGTGCTTTAAGCTGGCCTGCACAGGCTATGATAGCAGCAAGGATTAAGGTTTTTTTCATGGTGATATTATTTTATACTAATATACCTATCATTCAATAATATTTAAATGTTAAATAATGTTATTAAATGTTAAATGCTTTTGAATTGAACCCAAATACCAAAGCCATAAACTGATAGATTTTATTACTTTTGTGGAAAATTTAAAAACCGATGAGCGAACTCATTAAAAAACAAGTGAACGATGCAAAGGCCTTGATGGAAAAGGCCATTGACCATGCAGATAGCGAATTAAATAAAATACGTGCAGGTAAGGCAAGCCCTTCATTACTTGACGATATCAGGGTTGATTACTATGGTACCCCAACACCACTAAGCCAGATAGGTAGTGTTAACACCCCTGATGCCCGTACCATTGTTGTTCAGCCATGGGAAAAATCATTGTTAAACCCTATTGAAAAAGCCATTAAAGAAGCTAATTTAGGTGTTAACCCTCAAAACGATGGTATCATTATCCGTATTAATGTACCGCCGCTTACCGAAGAGCGCCGCCGTGATTTGGTTAAAAAAGCTAAAGCCGAGGCTGAGACCGGTAAGGTGGCTGTTCGTAACATCCGTAAAGATGCTAACGAAAAGATCAAAAAATTAAAATCAGAAGGTGTTTCTGAAGACGAAATAAAGACAGGCGAAGCTGAAGTTCAAAAACTTACTGATGCTTATATTGCTAAAGTTGATCAGCTTTCAGAAGCTAAAGAAAAAGATATCATGACGGTTTAATATTAACCTTGTGTCAAATTAAAAGGGAATGAGCTACTTAGCCATTCCCTTTTTTTATGTTTGCCGTTGAAACATGAATGTATTAATCTCTTACTTAAAAAAACACCGCTGGATAGTTGTATTTGCACTTTTCCTGGCGGCGATGAATATAGGCTTCTCACTGCTCGACCCATGGATAACCGGGCGTATTGTTGACCGTGTTATTGAACAACGCAGTAAGCTACAATATGACGCATACCTTAACCAGGTGCTGATGCTGGTTGGCGCTGCTATTGGTGTTGCCATGATATCGCGTATAGCTAAAAACTTCCAGGATTATTTTACCAATATCATTACCCAAAAGGTAGGCGCTGAGATGTATGCCGATGGTTTAAAGCACTCGCTTGAGTTGCCCTACCAGGTATTTGAAGACCAGCGAAGCGGCGAAACTTTGGGCATATTGCAAAAGGTACGTTTAGATTGCGAAAAGTTTATTACCTCCTTTATCGGGATCCTTTTTGTGTCGCTCATCGGGATGGTATTTGTTATCGTTTACTCGGTGAGCGTGAGCTATAAGGTTACCCTGGTATATTTCGCCGCGATACCCATCATCACTTTTGTGAGTATGGCCATGAGCCGGAGAATTAAGAAAATCCAAAAGACAATTGTGGCCGAAACAACAGCGCTGGCAGGTTCAACAACCGAATCGCTAAGGAATATCGAGCTTGTAAAAAGTTTGGGCCTGGCAAAACAGGAAATAGCACGGTTGAATAATACTACCTACAAAATTCTCGACCTGGAACTGAAAAAAGTGAAGTATGTACGCAGCATGAGCTTTGTACAGGGTACTACCGTAAACTTTGTGCGCAGTGTGATGGTGGTAGTTCTGCTGATGCTCATTTTTAAAAGCACTATCTCTCCGGGCCAATATTTCAGTTTTTTATTTTACTCATTCTTTTTATTTAACCCATTGCAGGAGTTAGGCAATGTAATCCTTTCCTGGCGTGAGGCTGAGGTTTCCCTTGGTAACTTTAACCGGATATTGAGTATTCCTATTGATAAAAAGCCCGAAAAACCTGTATTGCTTGAAAAAGTGAATACCTTAACATTTAATGACGTTAGCTTTAAACACTTAACCGCAAATCGTAACGCGCTTAACCATATCAGCTTTGAAACCAATTCGGGCGAGACGATCGCTTTTGTTGGTCCTTCCGGTTCGGGCAAAACTACGCTCGTTAAATTATTGGTTGGTTTATATCAGCCTTTGCAGGGCGATATTTTATACAACGGCACATTAAGTAAAGAAATCGACCTTGATCAGCTGCGCGAAAAAATAGGCTTCGTAACCCAGGATACGCAACTATTTTCGGGTACCATCCGTGAAAACCTGCAGTTTGTACGCCCGGATGCTACCGATGAGGAATGTATGGATGTGCTGCAGCGTGCCGCATGCCAAACCCTGCTGGCCCGGGCCGATAAAGGTTTAAGCACTGTAATTGGCGAAGGTGGTGTAAAAGTATCTGGCGGTGAAAAACAACGCCTGTCAATAGCCCGTGCTTTATTACGCCGGCCGGATATCCTGGTATTTGACGAAGCTACGTCATCCCTTGATTCTATCACTGAGGAGGAGATCACCGAAACTATCCGTAACGTATCTGAAAAAGAGAACCATATTACTATCCTCATCGCTCACCGGCTATCAACCATTATGCATGCTGATAGTATTTACGTATTGGAGAAAGGCCGTATTATTGAATCGGGCAAGCATGCCGATCTCATTTCCCAGAAAGGGTTATATTATGCTATGTGGAGGCAACAGATAGGGGAAAAGGATACGGTAGACGCACTGGATTAAAAGCACAAAAAGCAGATTGATATTAGGAAATCCAGACTTACGAAGTTTCAAAAACTTCGTAAGTCTTCTACGTTTTTGCTATTTGCCCGTAACAGCTTCTATATACTAATGTCATTTTTCCTTCAATATTTATTGAGTTTAAAACCGCATTAGCAATCCCAAATACCCAAGTTTAAATATTTTTATTCTCAATCATCCTGAAAAACTCATCACGATAGGTATCGCCTACAGGGATGATCTTGTCGCCTATCTGGATGCGGCTCCGTTCAATGCTGTCTATTTTATTGAGGGCTACAATGTATGATTTGTGTACCCGAACAAAATGTTTTTCGGGCAAGGCATCTTCCATCTTTTTCATGCCCTGCAGGGTAATGATCCTCTCGGCAGAGGTAAAGATGCTGATATAATCCTTTAAACCCTCTATAAACATAATATCGTGCAGGTATACTTTCTGAATTTTATGCTCGGTTTTTACAAAGATAAAATCGGTTGAAAAATCATCCTGCTGCACGGGTTCGGCCTGCATCACCACCTGTGGTTTGGCTGCAACAGGCTGGATAATGCTTTGTGCTTTTTGTACCGATTTAAAAAAGCGATCAAATGCGATAGGCTTTAACAGGTAATCAACTACATCAAGCTCATAGCCTTCAAGCGCGTACTGCGGGTAGGCTGTAGTTAAAATAACCTTGGCTTTGCCGTTGGCGATCTTCAAAAATTGAATGCCGGTAAGCTCGGGCATCTGAACATCTAAAAACACAAGGTCAGCTTCGGCGGCCTGCACCATGGTAAGCGCTTCGATGGGGTTGGTTGTAGCTTTAACCAATTGCAAAAAAGGCATCTTGGAAATATAATCTTCCAAAATATGCAGCGCCAAAGGCTCATCGTCAACTACCAAACATCTGATCATAGCGTAAAAATAATGTAATAATGGTTATTCTAAATTTTTTAATGTGCTGTTTTGTTATAACGGCGTCAATTCAACAGATTTATACCAGATTTCGGCGCCTTCCGATTGTAAAAGGATGCGACCGTGCGATAAGGAAGCTATTCCCCAGTTCACCAAATGTCCGTTAACATAATGTTCAATCTGGTTGCCATTGCAAATGATTTCGATGGTGTTCCACTCGCCGCGCGGATTTTCAAAATTGGCGGTGCGGTAAACACGCTGCTGGTCCCACTCAATGGCCGATTTATTGGGCGTAACCACATTAGTATGTTGTACGCACCAAATATCGCCGCAATCACCTTCCTGGATCTGGCATTCTATCGATCTTGGCCATACGATATCTTTATCCCCCTCTCCAAAATGATATAAAACACCTGCATCGCGTACGCCCTTTTCGCGTGGGTGATATTGCTTGCTCCCCCATTTAAATACTACTTTCAGGTAATAATTATCGTACGATTTTTTGGTGGCCATATAACCAAAATACTTGCCCATTACATGCACCATGCCATTTTCAATGGCAAAGTTGTTATGTACATCATTATCCTTGCCTAAAGTATCCAGGTAGGTATACCAACCCTTTTTATCCTTGCCGTTTAACAATTTTTGAACCCCAATCTCCCTGATCCAGATATTGCGGAATGATACCGGAAACTCATGTTCTTGCAGCAACAAGGGTAAGGCGAAGGCGTGTTTTTGATATTTGGGCTGACCAACATGCGCCACTGTTCCTTTTATAGCTACATGGTTTTGTATCAGTATGCCATTGTGTAATACGGTAATGTAAGCCGGTGATTTAACCGAGCTATCGATATTAAAGCGTGGAGCGGTATAAATGATATCATACTTTTGCCACTGGCCTGGTTTAAGCGAGGCATTTACCTGCGGCAGGTATTGTTTATAAACAGAACCGGCCTGTCCGTTTGAGTAAGTGCGGTTTTTATAACTATCCAGGATCTGCAGTTCGTAGCGGCTTTGCATAATTACACCGCTGTTGCCACGCTCCTGTCCTTCGCCTTTAACAACAGCTGGTGTGCGCCATTCTATATGCAGCTGGCAATCGGCAAAGTTTTGTTTGGTGATGATGGAGCCGCTGCCCGGCT
The DNA here is from genome assembly GCF_014643835.1 of Mucilaginibacter rubeus. Classification (GTDB taxonomy): domain Bacteria; phylum Bacteroidota; class Bacteroidia; order Sphingobacteriales; family Sphingobacteriaceae; genus Mucilaginibacter; species Mucilaginibacter rubeus. The sequence goes on from NZ_BMKD01000008.1 coordinate 192,694, forward strand.
TAACGGTTACAATACCGTCCTTTACTATCCAGCCCGGTTTGTTACCTTTCTGATCTGTCCATTTGTCCAAATTTTTGCCATCAAACAAAATAATAGCATCAGATGGCGGCTTGTTGCCGGCGCCCGGTAAAACTACTTCAGGCTCAGGGTCCCAAACTTCGGTTGCTTTAGGATCGGTTTGTGCAGATGCGGTAATGGCCGATGCTGCAAGAAACAGGGCTGGGAGCAATTTTTTCAAACAGGTCATGGTTATAATGGGTTATAACTATAAATCTATTGATAATTCGCAGGTGTAAGTATATTCTTCATCCCTTATTTTTAAAGAGTACCTGTTGGGGTAAAGCAGGTTGAGCCGGCGCTGCACATTTATCAAGCCAATTCCACCTACAGCATCACGGTTATTGTTATGTTTTTTATTTTGGATGTAGAAATGCAGTTTACCATCCGCCACGTTAATAAGTAGCTTTATAGGTGAGTTGATATCATTTGCAACGCCATGCTTAAAAGCGTTTTCGATAAAAGCGATCAGTAGCAAAGGTTCTATTTTTTGATCGGTGATATTGCCATCTACCTTAAAATCAATAAAGGCCTTACTGCCAAAGCGGATCTTTTGCAGATCGATATAGTTTTGAAGGTATTGAAGTTCTTTGCTCAGATCAACCTTGTTATCGTTACATTCATACAGCATATAACGCATAATTTCCGAAAGCTTTAAAATGGCTTCGGGGGTAGTTTCGGATCGCTGATAAGCCAGTGAATAAATACTGTTTAAGGAGTTAAATAAAAAATGCGGGTTGATCTGCGATTTCAGAAAAGCCAGCTCGGCAATAAGGCGCTGATTTTCCAGGTCGCGCTGGATGCGTTCATTCAGGAACCAGTCTGTACTGAATTTTAGTGCAGTGCTCAAAAATACAAATATGAGGCTGGTAAAAATACTGCTGTAGAAATAAGTAGCAAAACTGGTGACATGACCTTTTTGATGCACCAGTACAATATCTTTAAATAAAAGCCCCACGCCGTATTTGGCTACGCCGTAAACTATGATGCTTGTAAGCACAAAGGTGGCGTATTGCCAGTAGCGTTTTTTATTTAGAAATTTAGGTATAAAAACCAGGTAGTTAAGGTAAAATAAGCTGATATTAATAGTAGGATAAAGCAAAAAAATCACTAGTAACTCCTTGGTACTGAGCATAGCATCGTTAAGCCTCGCCAAAAAAACAAAAAAGGATATAATGGCCGCCCAGAAAAACAGGTGCCAAAAAATTATCCAGGCGGTTTTTATTCCGGTTCTGGATTTAGGTAATGGTAATGAAGCCTCCATTCGCTGTTTTTAAATCCCTTTTATGTTTGGGGGTGTGGCATCTAATTTAATATTTTGATAATGATATCGGCCTGTTATTTATATATAGCGGCCCATTTTTTCGATGAACTGGCTTTTATTATCGATGAACCGGTTAAAAGATGCAGAAAAGCGTTCATCTATAAACAAAGTGTGTTGGTCTAAATGATTTTAGCAGGTTATTTTTTTAATATTCCTTTGTTGTATAAAATCACCACTCACAATGAAAACGCTTATCAAAAATTCAAATCCTTTTATCATGTTATTGATCCCGGTAATGTTTGCCCTTATTTTGGGTGTAAGCTACCAGTTCGAGCAAAAAAAGGAAACAGCAATAATTGGCCGCACAGCAGTACATGCTACCTCATTGTTTCACAAAGGTTTTGTAATGGTTAAAACTGTTTGCTCAATAGCAAAAAACAATAACATATGGTAATTACTACCGAAGGCCTTTCCTTCACCTTTGGTAAGCAGCAGGTAGTTAATTCACTGGCGCTGCAAGTTCCGGAAGGAAGTATATATGGTTTTCTCGGTCCCAACGGCGCCGGGAAAACCACTACCATCAAACTCCTGCTTAACCTGCTAAAACCCGATGCAGGTAACATCCACATTTTTGAGCAGGATATCAAAACAAACCGCATCAGCATACTTTCGCAAATAGGCTCGCTTATTGAACAGCCTGCTTTATACCAGCATTTAACCGGGAGGGAAAATTTATTGAACAGGGCCTTATTATTGCAGGTGCCTACCCAGCGCGTTGAAGATATGCTTGACCTGGTACAGCTAACCGCCGCCGCCAATAAAAAGGCCGGGCAATATTCATTAGGGATGAAGCAGCGCCTCGGTATTGCGCTGGCCCTGCTGGCCGATCCTAAATTGTTGATTTTGGATGAGCCCACCAACGGCCTCGACCCAAACGGTATCATCGAGATCCGCGAGCTTTTGAAAAAGCTTGTTGCCCAACATGGCAAAACTGTTTTTATATCAAGCCATTTGCTTGGTGAGATTGAACGGATGGCCACGCATGTGGGCATTATAAATAACGGCGCAATGCTTTTTCAGGGCAGTGTTGCCGACCTGCAGTCCATTAGTAAACCGCTGGTGCGCGTTGATGCCGAAAATACCGTTGACGCCGCCAACCTTTTAACCCGCCACCATATTAATGTTACCGAAGTAACCGACGAGCATTTACTGGTACCCTACATCTCCAAACAGCAAATGGGCGAGATCAACGCACTGCTCAATAAAAACGGGCAAACGGTTTACAGCATCAGTAAACAACAAAAGGACCTGGAAAAACTATTTTTAGATATCACCCAAAGCGCCTAAGCCATGAAAGGATTTATACTGTCATTCCGTTCGGAGTTTTACAAAAGCCGTAAAACGCTTGGTTTCTGGGCCTCTGTAATGCTTCCTTTATTTATAGGGGTTTTGCTGTTCGTGGGATTTTATACCAAAAGTGAAAAGTTGGTGTCAATGCCGCCGATGATGCTTTGGCTACAGTTTGCTGGTGCTATTTTGGGTATCATGGGCTCATTGGTGCTGCCAATGTATATCATATTTATAGCATACTCCGTAAACAGTATCGAACACCGGGCCGATACCTGGAAAACCTTGTTTAATCTGCCAATCCCCCGCTGGTCGGTTTATGCGGCTAAATTTTTTTATGCGGTTTTCCTTGTATTTCTTTGTCTTGCATTGTTTGTGCTGTTTACCATTGGTTTCGGCAATTTGTTAAGCATCGTAAAGCCAGAGTTACGGTTCGATAATTTCCACATGGAGAAAGAACTGGCACAGATCTATTTTAAATTGTTTTTATCATCATTAGGGATCCTCTCCATTCAGTTTTTACTCAGTTTATTTTGGGCCGATTTTTTAAAGCCGATGGGGATTGGTTTTATATGTACTATAGCCGGCGTTGTAGCTGCTTCAAAAGGCTGGGAATATAGCTACCTGTTTCCATATGCACACCCCATGGCCGCCATCAGCAGCATGCTGAAAAATAATCATGGTGATCCTGCTAACCAGTTACAGATAGATGTTTTCACTAAAGATGTATTTGTAAGTATGGCTATAGCAGTTGTAGTATTTGTGGCAGGATATTTTATTGTGCAGCGTAAGAGCGTGAAGTAGATGTTAGTGATTAGAGGCTGGAGGTTAGTTAATCCTCGATATTAATGATTTTTATTGCTTTAAAATCGGGGTGTAAAGGGTTGAGCAGGTAGTTAAAATCGCCGGTAACAGTGGCGGATGGTACCTGGAGCGCTAAATATTTGTTGGCTTTCACAAAGCTTTCCTCAATTTGCTGTGTTGCTTTGATCAGGGGGTTACTATTCCACTTTTCGGGCAACTGATCAATGTCAGGCTTAAAAATATCTGCATTATCAGGCAGCTCAATAGTCGCCATAAAATAATCAGCAGGCATAAATCCAAGCGGCGTATGTACCGCAACTTCAAGTACAGCCAGGGCACGTGATGATGAGGTATAAACTACAGCAGTTCCTTTACTGTTCCAGCGCCCGCCGTTTTAGTTCAGCCCCCCTGCCGCTCAAGTCATGAATGTAAGCCTGCTTACTTAAGCGATAAACGATCATGCAAGTATGCCATGTTCAATACGGCCCAATTCATCGCGGATCATATTGATCCCAAAAGCTGTATCCAAAAGTTCTTTAGGCTTTACTCCGCCCAGGGGGATGCTTTTATAATCCATCCAGGCGTAAAAATTATTTTCATCGCCAAAAACCTCAATACCCCTTTTATAGAGTAATTCAATCATGATTATCTTTTCAGAATATATGGGATCAAAGGTTTTGTTTTCCTTTTTATAACGTTGAATAGTTCGCTCGGAAAGATGAAGGTACGAAGCCCAGTCATCAATATTAAAATGGATATGATTTGATAATTTGGTAAGATAAGGAAATGATATGCCCTCCCTTACCATGAAGGTTAAATTAACCTCATCATCATTAAGAAATTTATAGGGTTTTGGAGTCCTCATGGCCTTTATTGTAAATTGACCATAGATTTACGACAATTGTCGTCGAAAAGCAAATCTTATTTTTTAGCAAAAATAGCCCTTACTGCCGCCTTCAGTTTATCAACCCACATTCCATACATTTTACCGGATGGATGCAAACCATCATCAGCCAATAAGGTAAGATCATTGGCGGCCAGTTTGGAGATCCCTGTTATTTCAACATAATTAACCTTTGCATTAGCACTTATTTTACGGTTAATATCATTGAACTGATCTATCTCAGGGCCGATAGCGGCATCCTGCCCTTGAGCAAAAGGTGTAACACCATAGTCGGGGATAGACAGCACAAACACATGCTCGCTGATACCCTCAGCAAATTTGATGGCCGTATTTAAAACCTGCTCAAACTTAACGCGGTAATTTTCCTGGCTTAAGCCATCATATTGATCATTTACACCTATCAGCAGTGTGACTACATCATAAGTATTGCTTTTGATGCTGCTTTGATCAATAGCTTCAATGAGTTGATCGGTTGTCCAGCCGGTGCGGGCTATGATAGTCGGCGTATTTACTTTGAGGCCTTGTAACTGGTTAGCCAGTTGATTAGGAAATGCCTGTTCAGGGGGCACAGACTGGCCTATGGTATATGAATCGCCGAGGGCAAGGTATGTTAGGGTATCCTGTATCACGGTAACTGGTTTTGGCGGGGGATTATTATAGCTAACCGGCGCCGGTGTGTTTTTGCCTGCACAGGCCGATAATGTAATTGCTGTGAGTAAACTGAAAATTATTCCCTTCATTATAATATCTCCATACCAAAAAGTACGGAAATATGGTGTTTAAGGATTTTTTTTACTTCATTAATATCAACCTCATACCCAAGTTCCTGCTGCATGGAGGTAACAGCCTTATCGTCAATACCGCAGGGCACTATGTTTTTAAAATAGCTCAGATCGGTGTTTACATTAAGCGCGAGGCCGTGCATGGTTACCCAGCGACTGCAGCGTACGCCCATGGCGCATATTTTACGGGCTTTGTCATTATCGGCATCAAACCATACGCCGGTATAACCTTCATAGCGACCGGCGTGCAGGCCAAAATCGGTGAGGGTAAGGATCACTGCTTCTTCCAGCGTACGCAGGTACAGGTGTATATCAGTAAAAAAATTATCAAGGTCCAGTATCGGGTATGAAACAATTTGCCCCGGCCCATGATAGGTAATATCACCGCCCCTGTTTATCGGGTAATAAACAGCCTGCTTTTCTTTCAAGCCTGCCTCATCTAACAATAGATGCTCGGGCTTGCCGCTTTTACCCAGGGTATACACGTGCGGGTGCTCGCAAAATACCAGATAGTTAAAAGTTTCGTCGGCTTCGATAGTATCGTAGGCTACAGCAGTCCCTGCGTTTTTAGCAACTGCTTCGTAAGCCGTTTCACGATTACGGTTGTCTATTTTAGTTTTAACCGTTTCACTAAAAAGGGTTTCCTGTTTATCCCAGGCCTGCTGATAATCAACCAGGCCCCAATCCTGAAAAAATACTTTCTTGTTTTTCATTACTCGCCCTTTACGTACCCTATCATATAATCTTCATATTGCAGATAGCCTACTGTATAATCAATGGTGGTATCTTTTTTATTCAATTGCGCATTCACCACGCCATGATGCTCAAACTGGAAAGGCTCCAAAAAAATGTTATCGGCAAATGAAACCTCTTTTTGCCCGTTACATTTATAAACAGCCTCCTTGGCGCACCAGCAAACATATAGTTGTTCAATTTTTTGCGGGCCATTTATAAATTTCAACTCTTCCTTACGCATAAACTTGTTGGCAATGCGCTCAACTTTTTGCTTAATCTGCTCAATATCAATCCCAACCTTATGTGTTTTGCTGATCATCACAGCGGCATAATCAAACGAATGGCTTAAGGAGATGTGGTAAGGGAGGTTTACCAGGTAAGGCTTGCCATGCTCATCAACTTTACAATCAATATACTCATCGGTACGAAGCATTTTACGCAGCAGCACGCGGGTACCCAGCCAGTGCAGGTGGCGCTTGCCATTGCTCAGGCTTTCTACAAAATCCTTTTCCTGCTGATCAAGTTGCAATTGGCTGTACAGGTCCGTAGCCTCCTCCTCGATACGCCAGAGTGCAAACTCGGTGTCATCATCAATACGCTGCCTGTATGCTATCGCCATAAAAGTAAAATTGCAAAATAGGTTGCAAACATATGTCAAAAAAAATTAAATAATATCAGCGCAGCTACATATTCGTAATCGGCTGAACCATATCAGGTTTAGGAATTGTTTCTGCGCTATCTGAACGCATTTCGCCGGCCAATATTGTTTATAAAAGCCGGCGCCGATTAGGCTAATTTTCATAATTTAGCGCCAGCAATAACCTGCCTGTATGATACTATCTGATAAGCGCATCCTCGAAGAAATTGAACAAGGCCATATTATTATTGAACCATTTAACCGCGAATACCTGGGCACTAACTCGTACGACGTTCATTTGGGCAAATATTTAGCTACTTACCGTAGCCGGGTGCTTGATGCCAAAGTTCATAATGAGATAGATGGCTTTGAAATTCCGAAGGATGGCTTTGTGCTTCAGCCCAATACCCTTTACCTGGGCGTAACGATGGAGTACACCGAAACACACCGGCATGTTCCGTTTTTAGAGGGCAAATCAAGCACAGGGCGTTTAGGTATCGATATTCACGCAACAGCGGGTAAAGGTGATGTTGGTTTCTGCAATACCTGGACACTTGAAATTTCATGTGCCCAGCCGGTGCGCATTTACGCCGGCATGCCCATTGGCCAGCTTATTTATTTTGTAGTTGAAGGCGAGATCGAAACGCTGTACAACAGCAAAGCCAACGCCAAATACAACAATCCTACTACACGCCCCGTTGAAAGCATGATGTGGAAGAATAAGTGGTAGGTTTAAGCCACAAGTCTTAAGTCGGGAGTCTTAAGTACCAAGTAGAAAATATAAGTCAAACTTTCGACTAAAGACTTCGAACTTCAGACTTAATACGACTTGGTACTTTTTTTGCGTATCTTGGTAGTTCAAGATTATCTTTCTATGAACCTAAAACGCCTATCGGTTGGAATCCTGATCACCTTAATTGCCGGTGCTACCTTAGCTTTTATAAAACCCGATGATGAACTGGTAACAAAAATCATTGCCCAGCTTGATAAATGGCGTACCGAGCATCCGCAGGAAAAAGTTTACCTGCACTTTGATAAGCCCTATTATGCCATTGGCGAGGATATCTGGTTTAAAGCCTATGTTACTATAGGCAGTGAGCATAAGCTTTCGGCTTATAGCGAAACCCTGAATGTTGACCTTATTGATGATAACGATTCGATAAAACGCAGCCTTAAACTTCCCTTAACAGCTGGCCTGGCCGCGGGAGATTTTGCTTTGGCCGATAGCATGGCCGAAGGAAACTACCGCATCCGCGCTTATACCAATTGGATGCGTAACGAAGGGGAGGCCTATTTCTTCAATAAAACCATCACTGTGGTAAACGGGATCAGTAACAAGGTTTTCACTAAAACAACCTATGCCTACAGCACCTTAAACGGCAAACAAAAAGTAACTGCTATTACTACCTACACAGACCTCAACGGGATAGCCTACGTTAATAAACCAGTAAGCTATGAAGTTGAAATAAACGGAAAATCAATCTCCCGGGGGAAAGGTATAACTGATGATAAAGGGAACCTCACAATCAGCTTCACTACCAGTCAGGTAGTTTCAATAACATCCGGCCATATCAATACCGAGGTTAAATTGGATGAAAAGCATACTATAGCCAAAGCCGTACCTATAAAAACGCTATCAAATAAGGTTGATGTTCAGTTTTTCCCGGAGAGCGGAAATTTAATTAATGGTGTTTTTGAAAAAGTAGCTTTTAAAGCTGTTGGCGCCGATGGGTTAGGGGTTGATATTAAAGGCTTTATTGCCGACGACCAAAACAACCAGGTTGCGCCATTAGGCGATAGCCATTTTGGCATGGGTACTATTACCTTTGAGCCTGAAAGTAGTAAAACCTATAAAGCGCACATTACTTATGCCGATGGCTCTGAAGGTGTTTTCGATTTGCCCAAAGCAGTTGATAATGGCTATGTATTAAGCGTTAACAGCATGCGCGACGATAAGGTGTTTGTATCCATCATCCCCGGTAAAAACACCGGTAACGGCACGGCCTCATTATCGGGTTTAACGCTGATAGCGCAATCTGGTGGCGAGCTTTGTTATGCAGGCAAAAGCAAGGATGGGGCAACATCCTTTTCGGCTGCCATCCCTAAAAATAAATTCCCATCGGGTATAGTACAATTCACCTTGTTTTCGGCAACCGGCGAACCATTGAATGAACGCCTCATCTTTGTTCAAAACCCCGATCAGCTTAAGCTTGCTGTCACCACAGAAAAACAGAGCTACAAGCCGCGCGAAAAAGTGACCATAAACCTCAACGCTAAAAACAGTGAGGATAAACCCGTCGTCGGTAGTTTTTCAGCATCGGTTATTGATGAATCAAAAGTTACTACTGATGAAGCTAATGAAAGCTCTATATTTTCAACGTTGCTGCTTACCTCCGACCTGAAAGGATATATTGAAAAACCGAACTATTACTTTACTAATGTAAGTAACGAAACCAAAGCCAACCTTGATGCACTGATGCTTACCCAGGGCTACCATCGCTTTGAATGGAAACAACTGCTTGCTGATAAATTTACCCCCATAGTTTTTAAGCCCGAAAAATCACTGGAGGTAACAGGCCATCTCAAAACTTTTGGGGGCAAACCGGTACCAAACGGCAAGGTTACCCTGTTTTCAACGTCGGGAGGTACTTTTATTATGGATACCGTGGCTGATGCCGAAGGTAAGTTTACTTTTAAAGACCTGGTTTTTAGGGATAGTATCAAATTTGTGATCCAGGCGCGCACAGCCAAAGACCGCAAAAACCTCGATATTACGCTTGATAATGTAGCCCCGCAACCTGTTGGGCTAAATAAAAATGCCCCCGATATCCAGGTCAACATCAATGATGGGGCATCGGCCTATCTGTTGAACAGTAAAAAGCTTTATGATGAACAGGTAAAATATGGTATCGGCAATCATACTATTGTATTAAAAGAAGTAGTGATCCGCGAGAAACGGGAAAACCCTTTTAAAAATTCGTCCAACCTTAACGGGGCAGGTAATGCTGATCAAACACTTACCAGTAAAGACCTGATGTATGGCGGAGGGCAGCTTTCACAAATATTACAGGGACGGTTAACAGGAGTGATATTTCGTGGAGGGATTCCCTATTCAACCCGCAGCCCGGGTAGCCCAATGCAAATTGTGCTTGACGGAACTTATGTGGAGGCCGACTTTCTTGATAATTTAAATGTAAATGATATTGCCACTATTGAATCTTTACGCAGCATTGGCAATACCGCGATTTACGGATCAAGGGGAGCTGGCGGCCTGTTGGTTATCACAACCAAACGCGGCGGCGAAAGTGTTTATAATAGATATGCTCCGGGCATTGTTACTTATGCCCCTAAGGGATATTATAAAGCGCGCGAATTTTATTCGCCTAAGTATGATGATCCTAAAACCAATGCCCAAATGCAGGACCTTCGCAGCACCATTTACTGGGCACCAGGCTTGTTAACAGATAAGGACGGCAATACATCGATGAATTTTTTTAACGCCGATGCAAAGGGCACGTACCGGGTAATAATTGAAGGTATTGATGTTGATGGCAATTTAGGAAGGCAGGTTTACAGATATAAGGTGGAATGATATTAAGCCGGAAGCCCGCAGTCGGCAAGTCCGAAAGATTTAAGCAATGCTAATGTTTATCTCTTTCGGACTTTATTTTTGGCGAGCAAACTTATTTACTGCTCAAATAATACTTCTCCCAAAAATCAACAGATTTTGACATCTCGCCTGAACCGCCCGCCGCACCACGGCCTGCGCCGCCTCCCATGCCACCGCGACCGCCTCTTCCACCACGGCCGCCACCCATGCCGCCTCCGCCCATTCCACCTCGTCCGCCGCGACCACCGCCGCCGCCAAAGCTGCCACCGTCTTGCTCGCCCCCACCTGTGCCTGCCGGTCGCTGGAAACCGTTGATCTTAAAATTAAAAGCCCACTCATTTTTAAAAGCATCGTTACCGGCGTGGAAAAAGCTTAAGGGTATGGCCGCTTCATAAACCAAATCGCCATTGGCATCGTAATTTATGGCTGTTTTAATGCCGTAGGTGTTTGATGTGGTGATCATATCGCCATCAATATCCTTAAACCCAACAACCTTAATATATCGCAGCTTAGTTATCCGCTCGCGCATCAGCTCGTCACGGTCGGCCTGGGTAATTTCGCCGTTATCATCTTTTGGCTTGGCAAACTCCGGCTTTTCATCCGGGGCTGCCAGTGGAAAAGTAAGCATAAAACTATCTTTCTTTTTCCCTTTAGGATCAATGCTTATTGTAATCCCTGCATTCAACACTTTCATTTTATCAAGCCTGTCGCTAATGCGGATAGCGGCATACAGGTAATCCTTATCATTGGCCAGCACGTAGTTCAGCTTCTTCTCTTCATTATAGTAACGCAGGCTGTCGCCCCAGTCTTTCAGGCTACCATCAATGTTAATATTAGCGGGCGGGCCCTGTAAGCTGTTTTGAGTACTTTGGGCCGATGAATGGTGAGCTGTTAAAAGTTGTGCGGTTAATGCTAAAACAAAAGCCGGGGATGCTTTTTTCATGTGAAGTTTTTTAAGGGTTTTATGTAACATGATTTTTAAGACCATGGAACACGATTTTAATACTTTTATTATTGTTTTTGAGTAAATTTGTAGTTACGTATGCCAACTGAAGTACAGGAAGAAACATTTACCCTCGAAGAGTTACTTGCAGGACTTAAAGAGATGCATCGTTTAATACTCTGGAACGATGATTTTAACACTTTTGACCACGTGATCCACTGCATGATGAAATACCTGGATTACTCCGAACCACAAGCCGAAAAGATAGCATGGAAAGTACATAACGAAGGCAAATGCGCCGTACTGGAAGGCTCCTTTACCGAAATGGAGATCTACCGAAAAATCCTTCAGCAGGAAGGGTTAACAGTTTCAGTAGAATAAAACACTAAAAACAACCGACATGTTAAAAAGATCATTTTTATTTTTTTTATTAGTCGGTTGGGCAAGCCTGACCGCCTGCGGCCAGGGCAAAAACCTGAAACTGGTAATTATCCGTCATGCCGAAAAGCCCGATGTTGGGGATAACCTTTCGTGCGCCGGGTTTAACCGTTCGCTCAAACTGCCCGAAGTTTTAAAAGCCAAATTCGGTTTGCCCGATCATATTTATGTGCCGGCAATGCACCAGGGTAAATCAACCGCGAGGGTGCGCATGTTCCAAACCGTCTCGCCGTTTGCTGCAAAATATAATCTTTCTATCAATAGTAATTTTGAAGAAGAGGATGATAACGGCGTCGCTAAAGAACTTACCTCAAAAAAAGGCACCATCCTTATTGTATGGGAACATAATCAAATTAAACCTTTACTGAAAGCTTTAGGTATGAAAGTTAAAGACCTGGAATGGCCCGACAGTGATTTCGACAGCATCTGGATAGTGACTTTCAAAAAAGGCAAACCGTCGTTAACGATGGATAAAGAAGGGATTACACCGGCTTCGGGGTGTAGTTTTTAAATTAATCCACCTCATCGTTTACGCCGCCGCTCGGCTCCAGCCGAGTGGCAACTATTAAGCGGCCTCCCGACCGCCGGATAACGCAGGCCGGAGGCCTTGGAATAATAACCACTCGGCTTGAGCCGAGCGGCGGCAAAGTATAACATAAAACACAAAACGCCCCGGATTTTCCGGGGCGTTTTGTGTTTTATGTTAACTGATAATTATTCGCTAACCAGGTAATTCCAGTTATGCGTATCCGGAACATTACCATACTTAATGGCATCCAGTGTATCAAATACCTTGTTCGAAAACTCGCGTGTTTTCGGATCGCTCAGGAAATACTCCTGGCCTTCGTAGCTGATTGAAGCTACAGGAGCTATAGTTGCGGCAGTACCGGCACCAAAGGCATCGGTAAGTTTGCCATTTTTAGCACCTTCAACAATCTCGGCTACAGAAACTTTGCGTTCCTCAACAGTGATACCCCACTCTTTGGCTAAAGCTATAACGGTATCGCGGGTTACACCATCTAATATCGTGTCTTTTGCTTCGGCCGTGATCAGTTTACCATCTAACAGGAACATCGCGTTAGCAGCGCCCATTTCTTCAATAAACTTATGCTCTTTGGCATCAGTCCAAATTAGTTGATCAAAACCTTCTTCGGTTGCTTTACGGGCCGGCAGCATGGAGCTTCCGTAGTTACCGGCAGCTTTGGCATAACCCATACCGCCTTCGGCAGCGCGGGTATAGTGTGTTTCAATTTTAACACGCAATGGTTTTGAAAAGTACGGGCCAACGGGGCCAATCAATACCATGTATTTATAAGTTGAAGATGGTGTTACCCCCAGGTAAGGATCGGTAGCGAACATGAACGGGCGGATATACAAAGCATGGTTTGGCTTTGAAGGTACCCAATCGCGGTCAAGGTCAACCAGAGTAGCTATACTTTGCAAAAAGATTTCTTCGGGCAGGGTTGGCATACAAAGGCGTTCGGCCGATTTGTTGAAACGGATAGCATTCTTATCAGGGCGGAAAACGGTGATTTTTCCATCCGCATGTTTATAGGCTTTCAGTCCTTCAAAAAACGCTTGTCCGTAATGAAGTGCTGAAATTGCAGGGCTTAGACCAATTTCGCCGTAGGGAATGACCGAGAGATTTTTCCATTCACCGTCCGCGTAATCGGCCACAAACATGTGGTCAGAAAATGTTTTTCCAAAAGGTAAGTTGTCAAAGTCCGTTTGCTGCAAACGGGAAGCAGTTGTCCTGCTGATCTTGATGTCCAATGTCTCGGTCATGGCATTATAAATTAATAAATAATAGAAAATGGCAAGTTAGGCATTTTTATGGCCTGTGCCAAAAAATTAAGCGTGTAAATGGTGATTATCACATATAAAAATATCATTTTGACAATATGATTGCCGGGCTCAATTACTACTCAGCACATCATCAACCCAGGCCTTACCCCAGTTCTCTTTTTCCTCTTCGCTCCATACCCAGGGATAAAAGATTCGCTTTTGAAAACGCGGCGGCAAGTACTTTTGCCAGTTAGTGCCGCCTGTTGCCTTAATATCCTCCGGCTCACGATTAAGGTAACGCACCGCAGATTTATAATGTGAAAGCGGCCAGTTTACGTTGACATTGATATCCAGCTGGCGCAATTCGTTACGCAATTCAGGAGTCAGTTCTGATGATGACTCAAATTGTTTAGCCAGCGTATTAAAGTTATGCTTAACAGCGGCCTTGCCCAGTTCAATAAATGTTTTTGAATATTTTTTCTCGAACTGTTTAAGCGTCAAAGTCTTTTTACCGGTGGAAAGTTCGGTAGCGCCAAACTTCCAGTACAGGTATTCAAATTGCGCTTCAATAGTTGCATGCAGCAGTTCCTCACGTTTATCTTTAGCAACCAGGTTTATAAAATCCGTAGCGTAGATCTCGATCATCCGGTACTGCCCGGATTGGAAACCGCTTGCCGGCAGCAACGACATCCTGAATTTCAGGAACTGCTCTTTTTCCATACCATCAACCATGATCTCGAACGAGTGGGTTAAGGCACCAAAATACCTGTTGATCCTTTTTAACCGCGCAGTAAAAAACTCGGCTGTCAGCGGCGCTGCTTCAGCAATTTGCCTGCACTCATGCAGGGCAAGCTTAAAATACAATTCAGTTATCTGGTGATAAATGATAAAGATCTCCTCGTCGGGAAATGGGGTTTTAGGGTTTTGTAAACTAAGCAGGGTATCCAGGTGGATATAATCCCAATAGGTTAAAAAATCTGCATAAAGCAGGCCATCAAGGTATGAGTTCATATCCTGGCCCATAGCTTCGTACTTTTCCTGCAGCTGATTTAACCGGTCTTCAATTTCGGGAGAGAAATGCATACTTCAAAGGTAATAAAATAGTATACTGCTAAAACATATCCGTATTAGGTTGTTATAATGGATACAAGCCTTATAAATATTATTATGAAGATCAGGAAGATACTCATCGGTATTGATGAAAGCGAATTTTCACGTTATGCAGCGGCGTTCGCTTTTGATATAGCCCATACCTATAATGCCGAAGTTGGTTTGGTACACATAGTTGAACCTATTATTGTGCCCACCGATACCCAGGAGGGTTTATTAGGAGGGATGCCATTTGATCCTAATATAAATCTGCCAGGCACAGAATTAGAAACATTGCAAACCGAGCGCTCTGCCGCATTGCTGGATCAGACGGCAAAAGAATGGGGCGGGGGACTGGAAATAGCTCAATTTACCCAGTACGGTTCTACAGCTGAAGGTATTATTGAATGCAGCCAGGAGTTTAATGCCGACCTGATAGTTTTAGGTACCCACCGCCGTACCGGTATCGATAAATTCTTTTTAGGAAACGTTGCCGAGCAGGTGGTCAACAAATCATTGATCCCTGTATTGGTTGTGCCTTATAATGAAGAGAAAAATTAATATAAAAGCCTGAACTTAATGGTATGCTCAATCGCTTTTAACTCGTTCAATACTTCAGTATCATAGCCTGTATTAACATCGGTGATTACATAACCTATTTGCGGGTTGGTAACCAGGAACTCACCCACAATGTTAATATTATGACGGGCAAATACATCATTAATTTTAGCCAGTATCCCCGGTACGTTTTTATGGATGTGAATTAAACGGTGGGCATTGTTAACACGCGGCGGCTGCAGATCGGGAAAGTTACAGCTGGTATGCGTTTTGCCTTCATTCATGAAAGCCATTACCCTTTTTGGCAAAAAGTCGGTACTGTGCGGATTATGCCTTGGGTCGTCAAATATAATGATCCCGTTTTCGGCAGCGGCATCGGCCAGCTTGCGGCTACATTTGCCAAAAATACCAATCACCTTTAACCTGCCTGCATTTTGAACTTGTTCGGCGCTTGGCTGATGTTCTTCGTCACAAAATAACACACCGGCTTCCTCAAGATATTTTTCTTCAACATCGTCGCGGTGGCGCATGTTGTAGCCCTCTTTTTTGAGCTGGTCCAGTGCATCCTCATCCACATTGCCCACAACCAAACATTTAATACGGTTTTTAGGGTAGGAGATGGCACGCGGCAGTTTATTCAGATAGAGGAACTCGTCAAAGCTTGGGGTAATATGGTCGGCCTTTTCGGCTACTGATTTACGTTCGATGTTTTCGGTAAAAGCGAAGAACTTTTTGATCATACCCGATTCCTTTAGCTGGAAATCAGAATAACCATCACCGATACCATAGATATCGCCCGGTAACTGAAGCTCTTTCAGCAGCTTTACCTTGCCACCTTCCTGCGAAAGCGGGTTTTCACGATCGTAACCTATAATATTGCCTTCCTCGTCAAACACGAAAGTGTTGGCGTAGATATTTTCTTTTTTAATGTGGTACTCGGTTACTACCGGTGTAATGAACTCTTTGAACCCACCGGATACGATCAACACCTCGTCCTGGTGATTTTTAAAGAAGATAGTATTCCGCGAAAAAGAAGTAGAAACTTTCTTTTTAAGATGGCTGATCAGTTGCTTTAAATGATCGCGGTTAGCATTTAGCAATTTCACCCTGCGCTCTAAACTTTCGGTAAACGACAGCTTACCTTCCATCGAGGCATTGGTCAAATCTTCTATCTGTTTGTAGATATCTTCGCGGTCGGGGCGATTTTTGAGAGAGATCCGGGCCAGTTCATCAAGGGCCTCAACCTGTGTAAAGGTACTATCGAAATCAATAATAAAGTACTGTTCCATCTTGGCTGCAAAGGTGCGAAAAAATTTGATGAGGAAGTATAGGGAGTTTGTAGTTTAATTAAAATAACCTTTTTTTGGTAACTCCATCATTAATTGATATATTTGATAACGTTCAAACAGTTTTAAAGCAAAAACAATGAAAAAATCAATAACATTTAATAAACCTTAGCAATGCAGGTAATTATTGAAGATCACTTTCTGGGTGAAGTGGCCAATTACAATAAAGTAACCGGAAAATCACCTTTTCCGGACCAAGTGATCAAAGCTTTTAGAAAACGACTGTATCAAATCAAACAGGCAAAAAGCACTGCTGATTTGAGGATGATTAAAAGCTTACATTTTGAAAAACTAAAAGGAAAGAAATATGATGGAAAGTATTCAATACGATTGAATATATCTTACCGTTTAATATTTCGGATTGAAAACAACGAGATCAGCAGGTTAGAGATCATTTGCATTGAAGAGATCAATAACCACTACTCATAAACCCGGGCCAGGAGCCCTTTATACTTATTATGAATAATCAGGTATTAGATCATAATGGTAAGGAAATTGAAATAGAAGCATTTCATCCGGGCGAATTTTTGCAGGAAGAAATTGAAGAAAGGGCTATCCTTAAAAAGGATGTAGCTAAGGCCCTCCATATTTTGCCGCACCATTTAAGCGAGATATTTGCAGGCAAAAGAAATATTTCTGCAAAGCTTGCTGTAAGGCTTGAAAAGTTCTTGGGCATCAGTTCCCATTACTGGTTAGGATTACAAATGGAATATGATTTATTTATTGCCAGAGCAGAAGAGTTATCGGTTTAACCTCTAATTACTTTAATGCCTCACATATCTCAGTAATCGTTTTGCTGATCGGTTTAAACTCAAAGCCAATGGCCTTTTTAATTTTTGAATTATCAAACTCGCGGGTTAAGGAAGCAGCCTGGGCTGATGTTTTGTCGATGGCCGGATCTCCGCCGGTTATAGCCGAAACAAAAGCAGCCCCGCGCCAGGCCAGTTCCATCATCCATGGTTTAGCGTAAATAGTAGGTGGTTTAATGCCAAAACCATTTGCTATCTCGGTAACCATACCTTTATAGTCCCGGTTTTCGGCGCTGATGATATAACGCTCGGCCGTAATATCGCTATTCATTAAACCCACCATGCATTTGGCAACATCTTCTACATCAACAAAACCTATAGTGCCCGAAGTGTAAAATTTTAGCCCCTTACGTACCGTATTGAATAAAGCGCCGCTGCCCTGGGTGCCGGCACTCGCGCCAATTATCAACGAGGGGTTAACAATAACAGCGTCCAAACCCTCGGCAATACCACGCCAAACCTCCATCTCGCTTTCCAATTTGGATATGGCATAGCCATCATTTTCTGTTGACTGCTCCAGGTGGTGGTTTTCGGTAATTAACTCCCCTGGTTTTGCGGCGCCAATAGCAGCTATTGAACTTACATGTACCATCCTTATGCCACGCTCATTGCAAAGGTTAACCAAATTGGCAGTCCCGGTAACATTGGTATTGATCATCGGCTTTTTATCTGCCTGCTTTAATGATACCCAGGCGGCACAATGGTAAACTTGGGTAATACCGTCGAGCGCGTCGGCCAACGCAAAAATATCCATCATATCAGCGTCAACCCAGTCGATGTTTTGCTGATAAGGCAACAGTAACTTTGGAATAACTGAACTTTCCCTTTTGGTGCAGCGGATTCGCTGCCCGGTAGTGGTAACCAATAGTTTTGCCAGTTCGGCCCCGAGAAAACCAGTTGCGCCTGTTATTAAGATCATGATGCAAATGTGATTATTTTTTATCTCAAAGCAGAAAGCCTAAGGCCTAAAGCTTTCTTTTTTAAACTTAAGCAAAATGGTAAGAAAAGCTTTCTGCTTTTAGCCTTAAGCTTTAGGCTAAAAAATCTGCACATTTGCACATCTGAAATCTGCACATTAAATAATTATGTCATTAGCTGATTTTTTTACGCCGATTGATCTTAAAAAGATAGCTCCTAAAAAAGGCTATTATACCAGCCAGCTTGGCGATAAAATTGTGCATTACTCTATCGATTTCCCTGATCTGCAGGAGAAAACGGATATTGCCATTATCGGTGTTATGGATGATCGTAACGCGGTTGGCAACTCCGGTTGCTCGCTTGCGCCCGATTATATCCGTGAAAAACTTTACCAGCTAAATGAAGGGGGGTATAGTGTAAAAATTGCCGATCTCGGAAATATCCGTGCCGGCGAAAAAGTTACCGACACCTACTTTGCCGTTAAAACTGTAGTGGCCGAACTGATCAAAAAAGATATCATCCCGGTTATTTTAGGCGGGGGACAGGATCTTACTTACGCCCAGTACCTGGGTTATGAGGAGCTTGAACAGAAAGTTGACCTGGTGGTAATCGATTCGCATTTTGATTTGGATGAAGATAATCACGGCGAAAGCATTGAAACTACTTCTGCTTCCTATCTCAACAAAATATTCCTGCATGATCCAAATTACCTGTTTAACTTCAGCAACCTTGGCTATCAAACCTATTTTGTAAGCCAGGACAGCCTCCGGGTAATGGATAAGCTTTATTTTGATGTACACCGCTTAGGCGAACTGAGCGGCAATATTGCTGTTACCGAACCTGCCATCCGCAATGCCAGCATGGTAAGTTTCGATATCGGCGCAATTCGCGCTGCCGATGCCATGGGGAATGCCAATGCCACGCCAAATGGTTTTTATGGCGAAGAAGCCTGCCAGCTCTGTCGTTACGCGGGCTTTAATGATAAACTTACCTCGATAGGTTTTTATGAATTTAATCCGGCTTATGACAGTAACGGGCAAACCGCCTGGCAACTGGCGCAAATGATCTGGTATTTTATTGACGGTTTTTATAACCGTAAGCGCGATTTTCCACTTAACCCTAAATCACAATACCTTATTTATAAAACCAGCTTAACCCACGACGACCAGGAAGTAATATTTGTAAAAAGTAAAAAATCCGACCGTTGGTGGATGCAGGTGCCCTACCCGTCGGCAGGTTCGCCTAATGAGCGTTTTCATTTGGTACCCTGCAGCTATGCCGACTATAAAACGGCAACATCAGGCGAATTGCCGGACCTTTGGTGGCGTACCTATCAAAAATTAAACTGATATTCACAATTTTAACACTTGCTTAAACGTTAGCAGCGTAGAGTTTTATATATTCTAATGAAGAAATTATTTTTTTACATAGCCGCCATGCTGCCGGTAACGGCGCTTGCACAGGCTACAGACACCTTTGTTATTAATGGTAAATTAGGCAATGTCACCACACCTGCCAAAGTATATTTATCGTACCAACTGGGTGCTAATAATGTTACCGATTCGGCCAATGTGGTTAACGGGGCATTTTCATTTACCGGCACTATCTTTAACCCCGTTAATGCCACATTAGCCGTTAACTACAAGGGCTTACCCCTCGAAAAATTTATCGACGGCAACTATAAATATGCCGATAACGGCAGCCTGATTTCAAAGACGGCCGACGACATAGATTTTTTCCTGGAAAAAGGGACCATCACCATCACCAGCAAAGATTCGATAGATAAAGCGCAGATCACAGGTTCGCAACTTAATACAGATAATGTAAAACTCCAGGCACAGTTAAAAGCCATCAATCAAAAAGGCGAAAAGCTAATGGCCGACGCCAAGGCAGCAACGCCGGAGCAGCAAAAATCGGCAGCTTTCAGGAGTGCCATGCAGGCAAGGTATAAAGCCCTGCAAACAGAGCAAAAGACAACTTTAAAAAGCTTTATTGCAGCCAACCCTGATAGTTATTTAAGTTTACTTGCACTAACCTCGGTAAGCGGTCCTGCTCCTGACCTTAGCGAGGTTGAGCCATTATACAATTCGTTATCTCAAAAAATCAAAGATACCGAAGCCGGTAAAATGATGAAGGTGCAGCTCGACGCCCTAAAAGTTACGGCTATCGGCTCCGAAGCTCCTGATTTTATACAAAACGACGTTAACGGAACTCCTGTAAAGCTATCGTCGTTCAGGGGCAAGTATGTATTACTTGATTTTTGGGCATCATGGTGCGGTCCCTGTCGTCAGGAAAACCCGAACGTGGTACGTAACTATGCAAGGTTCAAAAACAAAAACTTTACCGTAGTTGGGGTTTCGTTGGATAGGCCCGACGGCAAATCGGCGTGGCTTGCTGCCATTAAAAGCGACGGATTGGAATGGACGCAATTATCTGATCTTAAATTCTGGAACAACCAGGCTGCGGCTTTGTACTCGGTAACATCTATCCCTCAAAACTTCCTGATCGATCCTCAGGGAAAAATCATTGCAAAAAACCTCCGTGGCGAAGATCTTGATGCCAAACTGGAACAGTTATTTGGAAAATATAATTAATTGATACTAAGGCCCTGCCTGGGCGATATTAATTAATATGTCATATTCACCGTTGAATTAGCCGGATATTTAATACCCGGCTAATTTTATTATATTGCGATATGAACTTGACCTCAATTAAAAAAATAGCTTTAACAGCAATTGCAAGCGCCCCTGCTTTAGCTTTTGCCCAGGATGCCCAATATACTGTGCAAGGTAAAATTGGCGCCTATAACGCACCGGCGAAAGTCTATGTGCAATATCGTAAAGATGGAAAAACGGTTGTCGATTCGGCAGTATTGAACGAAGGAGCCTTTAAATTTACCGGTAAAACAAGCACAACAACACCTGTAAGCGGTTATATTTTGTTTAACCCCAAAGGTACCGGCCTGCATAGCTCAGAAGATTATCGTTCCATTTACCTTGAACCAGGTACCATCAACGTAAGCGCAACTGATAAAATTGCCGATGCCAAAATAGAAGGCACCAAAACCAATAACGATAACGAAAAATATAACCTGGCCGAAAAACCGATTAATGATGCCTATGAGGCGCTTTCGGCAAAACGTAAAACCGCCACGCCGGACCAACTTGCCGAACTAAATGCTGAGGAAAAAAAGATCGACGACCAGGATGCGCAGCTAAATAAAAAGTTTATTCAGGAAAACCCCGATTCATATGTAAGCCTTAACGCGCTTGAATCATATGCCTACAGTGCCGATTACGTTGATATTGCCCCATTGTTTAACAGCTTCAGTCCTGCTATTAAAGCAACCGAAGCAGGCAAGAAATTTGCCGAACGCCTGCCAAAATTAAAAGCTGTGGCATTAGGTGCAACCGCACCCGAATTTGCCGAAGCTGATACTGCCGGTAAAATGGTTAGCCTGTCATCATTTCGTGGTAAATATGTACTGATAGATTTCTGGGCATCATGGTGCGGCCCTTGCCGTCGTGAAAACCCTAATGTGGTAAAGGCTTACAATGCTTATAAAGGCAAAAACTTCACCATACTTGGCGTGTCGCTCGACAGGCCGAATGCGAAAGATAAATGGCTGGCAGCTATCCACAAAGATGGTCTTACCTGGAATCATGTATCCGACCTTAAATTCTGGGACAGTAAAGCTGCCGATCTGTATGCGGTACGCGGAATCCCTCAAAACTTTTTATTAGATCCTAACGGAAAGATCATCGGTAAAAACCTAAGGGGCGAAGATCTGCAAAACAAGCTTGCCGAGATCTTTGGGAAAATTTAATAATACCAAATCATTGATCAAAGGAAAGAGGCTAATAGCCGCTTTCCTTTGATTTTTGCACCAATCAGTTGAGATTTGGTTTGCACTTTATATGTTCCCTATCGCGCCAGCACCTTTGGTGAAATAGTTATCCCTGTTGAATCGTCCCAGTGAAAAATGATCTGTGTTGCGGTCACTTCCATACTGCCCTCGTAGTCCGTGTTAATATCCTGGCCAAAGCCTGCATAAAACTTATAAACACCTTCCTTTAATACGGGTTGATAAAATGCATAATTATTATGTGCTGTCAATATGGCTGTACCAGTACAAGCGGTATTGTCCAGACTTTTTATAACAGCACCGGTGAAATTTATATAATACTTATCATGTAAAGGAAATGGTACAAAAAGGCTATAGGTAAACATAAAGTTGGTGCAATATTTTTTTTTGGTGCTTATGGTAAATGCAAGGTATGCCGAATCAGACTTGGCGCTTTTTACATACTGCGGCACAAAGGTGATCGAATCACTTTTATCGAACGGAATAAAATACACAGGAGGCGCATATACAGAATCGATAACAGTTATAACTATGCTTTTCGAAGTAATATCGCTATTTTTCGCGCTGATGGTATAATTTCCGGCTTTGGTGAACTTTATCCGGGCAGCATTTTTTGCAGTGCGAATGGTATCAAAACCTGAAGGGGCTACCATCCAGGTAACCTCCTTGTTATCTGCTCCCACCAGCAGCATCGAGTCCGGCTCGTTTATTTTTACCTTTAATTTACTAACGGCAATTTCTCCCTCAGGAGCGTTAGGCTCGCCATTCTTTTGGCACGAGGATACTACACAAAAGCACAATGCAAGTATAGCAAGGTAAAATAATAACTTTCTCATTATAAGGGATATGAATGAACGAATTTAAAAAAATAACTATAATTGGGATTAATAAATTTTGAGAGAAAGGGCCTTTTCAGTATTGTTCCGCTCTATTCTGACAAATCTGCAATACATGTGTAATATAGTTGCAGCGTGATGATCAGATGTCCGGAAAGAAAAAGTTAGCAACATCAAGATATTTACAAGTGGGCGATATCCTTTTACAAGTATAAAAACTATTTTTGAGGGTCATCCCTGATTGTCAATCTATGCTAAAACGCTTTACTCTTATAACTCTTATACTTGCTGCTTTTACTGCAACTCACGCACAAAATAAGATCAAACCTAAGAGAGACACCACCGAACTTAAACCGGTGATCATCAAAGGTTACCTGAGCGACCAGCCTGTGATAAGTGTACCGGCGTCGGTAAGTGTGCTTAATGCAGCCCAGCTCAGGATCCAGCCTGATAATTCATTTGTAAATGCCTTAAATACGGTTCCGGGAGTACGTACCGAGGAGCGTTCGCCGGGCAGCTATCGTTTATCCATCAGGGGCAGTTTATTACGTTCGCCTTTTGGCGTGAGGGACGTAAAGATCTATTTTGACGATATCCCGCTTACCGACGCCGGCGGCAACAGTTATTTAAATACTATTGATATTGCTTCGATACAAAAGGTTGAAATATTAAAAGGGCCGGATGGCAGCTTATTTGGGGCTAACTCGGGCGGTGTCGTGATTCTTAGTCCGCTTAACCGTTATAACGACAGCACCTATATTTCGGCGGGGGTAAACGGTGGTTCGTACGGGTTGTTTCATGAAAAGGCAGCAGTGCAATTAAAAACTACCAATTACCTGCTCGACATTAACCAAAGTTTTCAAACCTATCATGGCTACAGGCAAAACAGCGATACCCATCGCAACTACCTGCAACTGGCCGATAGCTGGAATTACAGCGGTAAAAACACACTAAAAGCATTGGGGATTTATTCGGATCTTGCCTATCAAACACCGGGTGGCTTAAACCTGGCCCAGTATACCGCCAATCCGCGATTAGCCCGCCAGCCTACGGCAACTTTGCCGGGGGCTATTCAGCAACGGATAGGTATTACTACCAAGATGTATTTAGGCGGCCTAACCAACGAATATCATTTTAACGACCACATTCGCAATGTACTGGCTGTGTTTGGCAATCACGTTGATTTCGCCAATCCGTTCATTACTAATTATGAGCAACGCAGTGAAAATACCTATGGTTTCCGTACTTATTTTGAACTAACCGGCGATAAGAAACCCAATTTAGACTGGAAAGTTGATCTCGGTTTTGAATGGCAGCAAACCAACTCGCACATTGCCAACTATGGCAATAAGAAGGGGGTAAAAGATACCGCCCAAACCATTGATGATATCCACACCAACCAGCATTTTGTATTTGCCCGTTATGCTGCTGATGTGTACAAACGCCTGCATATAGAGGCCGCGGTAAGCTTAAATGATTATGGTTATGACTTCAAAAACCTGTATCCGCTTAATCAAAACAACTTTACTAACCGCAACTTTAGCGCACAGCTAATGCCGCGGCTGGCTTTGTCATACCAGATCATTAATCCCTTTGCATGGCGGGCAAGCGTAAGCCGCGGTTACTCGAGCCCTACCACTGCCGAGGTGCGGCCAACCGATAACATTGTAAACACCAGCCTGCAAGCCCAATACGGCTGGAACTACGAAACCGGGTTCCGCCTGCGCAACAGCGATGAAACTTTTATGCTTGATGCATCAGTTTATTATTATCGTTTAAATAATGCCATAGTACGTCGCCTTAATGCCAATGAAACCGAGCATTACGTCAACGCGGGTGGTACTAACCAGTTAGGCACCGAAGCGTCATTATACTATTGGATTATTCGCCCAAACAGGTATAACTTCATCCGTGGGCTACAACTCAACGAATCTTTTACGTACAGTCATTTCCGGTTTAGGGATTATATGGTTACCAATGCCAATTATTCGGGTAACAGGCTAACGGGCGTGCCTAAAAACGTATTTGTAAGCAGCGTACAGATCAGGTTTCCGGAAAGTATTGCATTATTTGTTCAGCATACCTTTACTTCAAAAATTCCGCTGAACGATGCAAGCAACGTATATGCGCCAAAATATAACCTGTTGCAGTCCCGCGTTAGCTATCAGCCAACCATTGGCCGTAAAAATCGTTTTGAAATATTTGCTGCCGCGGATAATTTACTGAATCAGAAATATAGCCTTGGTAATGATTTGAATGCTGTAGGTAACCGATATTATAATGCGGCTCCGCTGAGGAATTACTCGGTTGGGATGAATTTTATGTATTAGATGGTTAATAGTTGATGGTTCATAGATCATAGTAATCGCGGACTACGCTCGCCTTAATCAATAAAAACCCGGAAGGTAAAACCATGTCATTGCGAGGAACGAAGCAATCGCACGGAAGCAGAGCGGCTCTGTAATGTATGCGATTGCTTCGTCGTTCCTCCTCAATGACATGATTTTAATATGAACCCGGCGATTGTTATTAAAAAAAGGCCGGTTTTGCTTCGCAAAACACGGCCTTTTTTAAAGCTTGCAAACTGCAAACTGAATTACGGATTCAAATTGTTATTACCTCCTTCAGCTATATTGCTTCCCCTGCCTTTCGGATCAAAAGCGCGGAATTTGATAACGCCGCCATTGTAGTTAACAGGGCCAGTGTAAACCTTACTGCCAGCGTCAGGATCTTTACCATTGGTTGTATACCGGATAGTTAAACCCGGGAACTCCACATTGCTCAAGTATTTACCATCCTGCAGGCTGATCCCTGGCTTAGGCACACGATAATCGTAGCCACCGTTGTAATAGGATAAACGTGGCAGTTCTCGTTTGCCCAACACATTCAAAAAGTTTGACCAGGCTACCTGGTATGCCTCTTTACTTTTTACAGGGTCTTTTTCGGTGGCCCATGCCGGGTCTTGCGCCCAGGCACGTTCGGCCAGGCCAAGTAGTCGAGGGAAAATCATGTAATCCATTCTTTCGGGGCCTTTCACTGTTTCGGCCCATAAGGCACCTTGCAAGCCTACTATATTGCTTTTGCCATAATCGGTAAGGCGTTGCTTGCCGATGAAGATATTCCTGTTAATTGGATTGCCTTGCTTATCAACGTCAGCATTTTTAAAATAGTCGTATGGGATAAACGAGAAAAATTTATCAATGCCCAAAAACGCGCCCCAGTAATAGCCCGGCTCATCAAATGATTTGTAGTTGGCCATATCAAAATACAGGTTAGTAACGCAGGTTAGCACAACCTTGTAACCACCATTAGCCAAACGGTAAGCCAAATCTTCCTGCCCTCCGCCTAATACGTTGTTCCAAACATCAACCTGTAGGTGTTCTTTTGTAAAATCCGGATTTGGTACGTAAGCCGGCTGACCGTCGAGCGTAGTTTTACGAAGCGCCATTTCTTCCCAACCTGAAAGACGAATGCCTTTCGCCTTAAGGATCTCATTAACGCGACCGTAAAAGTAATACCACAGATCATTGGTGCTTTGTATTTCGGGATGTGCAGCTTTAAGCGCCGCATAAGCCGGCGATTTTTCCCATACATTGGCCGGAACCTCATCGCCACCAAAATGAATTGTTGATAACGGCGCTTCGGCTTCTTTATAAGTGCTGATGAGGTCATTTACAACAGTCTCCACAAAGTTATAGGTTGAAGGGAGCGATACATCAATCACGTTATCGTTCCAGTATTGTACCGAGCGATACTCAGATTTATCATTCAGGTCATACAGTAAATACTTTTCTGCTTCTGCCTTTTTGCCTTCGGCTATCAGGCGGTCATAGCGGGCGTTCATTGCCTTGATAGCTCCACGGGCATGACCGGGTGTTTCAATTTCAGGGACTACGGTGATATGGCGATCATTGGCGTATTTCAGGATCTCGATATAATCTGCTTTCGTATAATAGCCGGTGCCAAAAGGGTTATTAACCTCCGGGCCAGAGCCGTGCGACGGTGGCAGGTGGCGTTTGCTATCAAGGGTATGCCCGCGTTTCGAGCTGACAGCAGTAAGCTCAGGCAGCGCAGGAATCTCTATTCTCCATCCCTCATCATCCGTTAAATGCAGGTGCAACACATTAAGCTTGTACAGGCTCATCGCTTCGAGCAGTTTCAATACCTGCTGTTTTGACTGGAAGTTACGGGCTATATCAAGCATTACGGCACGATACGCAAAACGAGGGGCATCGGTAACTTCAACGCATGGAATTTGTACCGATGATGGCGTTTTAGCTAAAGCGCTCGCCGGGATCAGGCTTTTGAATGATTGAATACCATAATAGATGCCGGTATTTGCAGATGCGCGGATAACCACAGTGGTTGGTTTTACACTTAGCTCGTAAGCTTCATTGCCCAAACCGGCTTTGTATTCAAATGAAATAACTTTACCCGGTTTTCCTGTTTCCTTTTTTCCGAAGATGCCGCCAATGTAATTACGTAAAACAGCTGCTTCTTTGCTGAACCGCGCATCGGCAGATGAAACCTGAACACCTGCAGTGAACGAAAAACTGCCGCTGTTTAGGCTATAACTTACCGGTGTAGGGAAAACTTTCACCAATTGATCGGCAGGAATATCGCTAACCGTCTTGTTCCTGTCGAAAACAATTTCGGGTGTTATCAACCCCTGGTAAGTTGGTTTGTACGGCGTAATGTCATACGAGCCGAAAGAATAGCCTTTTTCAGGGGCGTTATCCCAAACAAGGTATGGCCCTTCAGGTGCATCGGTAATGTTTACCACAGGATCATCGCACACAAATTCAATGCGGGAGGTTTCGCCGGGTTTCAGGTCTTTGAAGCCGGATGTTGGGGTTATGCTGTATAAGTCGCCGTTAACCTGTTCAATCAGGGCGTTATTGCTAACGGCCGTTTTGGTAAAACCGCGCCCGGAATTAAAGTAGATCTTCCATCCCACCGCAGGCAAAACCTCATGACTTTTATTGGTTATCACCAGTGCAGTGAGCGCTTCATTTTTATTTTGATAGTTATTATCCATTACCTGCCAGGTGAGGTGCAGGTTGGTTACGTTCGGTTTTTTATCATCACTAATTTTAAAACCGCTGCATACAAAAACCGCGGCGATAACCACCAGCGTAAAAATTTTGTTCATAATTGATCCTGTGCCTGGGAGATAGCAGACAGGTAAATATATTACTTTTTAAATTATTTTAATAAGTATTTTAAAGAAGTCGTTAGTCTAAAGTATTAAGTCTTAAGTTAGATTTAGTATAGCTCTGTTAACTATTCTTATTTCATTTCGACTTAAGACTTCTGACTTAAGACTTATAAAGAAAACTTAATCCACCCCTCACCCTCATATCCGAATATAAATTGTTTAGGGCGGATGATTTCGGCCAGGATCTCAATAGAATCTACAATCCTCGGGCCGGGACGATTGAAATATTGGTTGCCATCGGCAATATAAAACCTGTCGTTTTTTACCGCTTTGAGGGATGCAAAACCCGGGCGGTCCAAAAGGAGGTTAATCTCCCGCATAGTACGTTCAATGCTGAACCCGCAAGGCATCACCACAATAATTTCCGGGTCCTGCTGCAGGATCTCATCCCACTCAATATAAGGCGAGTGCTTACCTTCCTGTGCCAAAACGGGCGTTCCGCCTGCTATGTCTACCAGGCCTGGTACCCAGTTGCCGGAAATCATTAAAGGTTCAAGCCACTCAATGCAGGCAACCGTAGGTTTACTGTCGATAAACTTCAGCTTGTGCTTGATGATATCAACGCGTTCCTGCAAACTCTCGATTAATTCGGCACCGGCTTGCTGTGCATTTAGCCCGTTGGCAACGTTGGCAATGTCATTAAAAATATCATCGAGGCTATTGGGTTGCAGCGATATAATTTGTGCCTGTTTATCCAGGTAGTTTTCAAGCGCCTCTTCAACATCTTTTAACGATACTGCGCAAACCTCGCACTGGGCCTGGGTTACCACGACGTCCGGTGCAAGGGTTTTAATTTGTTCGCGCTTTACGGTATAAACCGATAGTGCATCGGCCAGGATCTCTTTCACTTTTATATCAATATCGGCGCTGCTTAAACCATCCGGAAAATTAGCTTCAGTACATATGGGTAATTCTTTAACAGATGCCGGAAAATCGCACTCATGCGAACGGCCTACCAGGTTTTTCTCTAATCCTAAAGCACAAATTATCTCGGTAGCGGCCGGCAGTAATGAAACTATTTTTTCAGTTGGCATGTTAACACGTTTAAAGTTTGCAAATGTAAGGAAGATTCTGAACCGGGATTAAACGGATTTGTCAGATTATTGGATTCTAATGCAGATATCCGGGTAATCCCCAAATCCTATAAATCATGGTTCAGACATTATTTGCCAACTCCAATTAACAACCTATCTTTGCTGCGATGATATTTCTAACATTTTTCATCGGGATCATAGCCAACTTTATAGGCTATATTCCCCCCGGCAACATAAACCTAACTTTAGTACAGATCACTATAAACCGTGGCATTAAGGAAGCTGTACGCTTTATAACCGCTTTTTCGGCTGTTGAATTTTTCTTTACTTATTTCATCATGCATGCTGCCCGCTGGCTTTCTGGGCAATTGCAACTTAATACAGTTATCGACTGGATAATGGTAGTGCTGTTCGGCGTTATGGGATACATCACCTGGATCCATCGTAACAAGCCGCCTAAAGCCAATTACTCCGAACATGCCAGTATCAAATATGGTATTTTATTAGGCTTTTTAAACCCCATGCAGGTGCCCTTCTGGATGGTAACCGGCACATACCTTATTACGCATGAATGGATCCTTGACGGTAGGGTAGCCCTTGTTATTTTTAGCCTGGGCTCGGCGGCAGGTGCTTTTTTATGCCTGTTTATCTATGCCAAATTCGCTAAATACATACAGGAAAGATTTGCGTTAAGCACCAGGCTTATCAATACCAGCATAGCTATATTATTTTTCGCTTTCGCGATGTATCATATTGTGAAACAGATCTACTTGTCGTTTTTTAAGCATTAAAACCTTGATTTTCTTGATTTAGGGATTGCCTGATGCGGTGCGTAAGCTGCCAATCCATATTGAATTCAAGGTAATCCTTAAATCAAGCAAATCATGGTTCAATTCATGACTTTCAGCACATCTACCTTATCCTGGGCCAACTGAACTTTCAACTCATCAAGCGATGAAAACTTAACATCCCCCCGTATGTAGTGGTGAAACTCCATCCGGATAGTTTGATTATAGATCTCTTCGCCAAAGTCAAAGATATTTACCTCGATGTTGCGTGTAAGGCCATTAACCGTTGGGCGGCTACCGATGTAGGCCATCCCTTTATATTTCTGATCAGCTATAATTACTGTTACTGCAAAAATACCATCGCATGGAATAAGCTTATATTTTTCTTCAACCACGATATTGGCTGTCGGATAACCAAGCTGACGGCCGATCTGATCGCCGCGGACAACCTTTCCGGTAATAAAGAAAGGATAGCCTAAAAAGGCGTTAGCCAAATGAATATCGCCGCTTAACAGGGCGTTACGGATGCGGGTTGAGCTGATGGCCACCTCGTTGATGTCCTGTTCGGGAATTTCTACCACATCAAAACCATACACAGGGCTAAGGCGCTGCAGATCTTCAAAGCCGCCCTGCCTGTCTTTACCGAAGCGATGGTCATAGCCTATTACTATTTTTTTTGTACCAATTTTATTAACCAGCACATCACGGATATAGCTCTCGGCAGATTGATTGGAGAAATCTCTTGAAAAAGGGGTTATAATGAGATGGTCAACCCCGATGCGTTCCAGTAGTTCGGCCTTTTCGGCAATGGTGGTTATCAGTTTCAGGCTTTCATCTTCCGGGTGCAGGATCATACGCGGGTGCGGAAAAAAAGTAAGGATCACCGTTTCGCCTCCTGTACTTTCGGCCAGCTCCTTAATGCCTGAGATAATTTTACGGTGCCCTAAGTGTACCCCATCAAATGTACCGATGGTGACTACTGCATTGTTTACCGCTGTAAATTCGTCGATATTATTGTAAACCCTCATTTATGAGTAAAACACAAAGTTAATTTTTAGTTGATGGGATTAAAAACCGGAGTGTTTGAGCTTTGTAAATTTCCTTTACCGCGCTGTACGTACATCTGATACTTTTAATTCCCTCACGGTATTTACCAGTTCCATCACTTCCCAGGCATCCTCAATTCTGAAGTTACCGCTCCGTGTACGTCTTAGTTTTGAAAGATAAGCCCCGTTTCCTAAAGCCGAGCCAAAATCATTCACCAGCGAACGGATGTAAGTGCCCTTACTGCACACCACTCTGAAATCAACCTCGGGCAGCTCAATACGGGTTAGTTCAAACCCGGTTATAGTGACGTTACGGAGCTTCAGTTCCACATCCTCGCCCCGGCGCGCCTTTTCATATAAACGCTCACCATCAACTTTTATGGCCGAGTGCGCCGGCGGATATTGCTGGATATCGCCAATGAACTGTCTGCAGTTGTTACGCAGCATTTCTTCAGTGAGTTGGCTGATGTCGAAACTTTTGTCCTGTGCCGTTTCCATATCATATGAAGGCGTAGTTGCGCCCAATACCATGGTCCCGGTATATTCCTTTTCTTCGGCCTGGAAAGTATCTATCTGCTTGGTCATTTTACCGGTGCAGATGATCAGCAAGCCGGTAGCCAACGGATCGAGTGTGCCTGCATGGCCAACCTTCAGCTTAAGCGGCTTAAATGAATTGCGGAGTTTGCCAACCACATCAAAGCTTGTCCATTGATACGGTTTATTAACCAGCAGGAGCTGCCCCTCAGCAAATTCCTCTATTTTTGTATACGTGTTCTTCAAATCTTTTATTTACACCGGATCAATTTATCCGATTTTTCGCAAAGGTACGATTTTCGCCCCTATTGCCGGACAAGCTATAAATTACTGCGCCGGATCAATCTCTTTTGATATGAGAATGATCCGGCGCGGCAAAATTAATGTGATATACTTAAATGCTTAAATCGTTTGTAATTGGTGCCCGCTCAAAATTAATCCTATAATAACAGCTCCAATCACAATACGGTACCAGCCGAAAATCTGGAAACCACGGCGCTCAAGAAAAGTAATGAATGTTTTAATAGCCAGCATGGCAACAATAAAAGCAATGATATTACCTATGGCCAGTAATTTAATTTCTTCGCCGGTAAATACGTGCCCTTCTTTATGGAAGTCATATAGTTTTTTTGCAGTTGCGGCAAACATAGTGGGCACTGCCAGGAAGAATGAAAACTCGGCAGCTGCAGTACGGTTTAGTTTTTGCGCCATGCCACCAACAATAGTAGCAGCCGAACGCGATGTACCGGGGATCATGGCTAAACACTGAAAAAAGCCTATTTTAAGTGCCGTTAAATTGCTGATATCCTTTTCTTCTTTAATCACCGGCTTGTTGAACCATTTATCAACAAACAATAAAATAATGCCGCCAACAAACAGGGTAATACCAACGGTGAGCGCGCTCTCCAATAAAGCATCTATCTTTTTGCTAAACAATACGCCAAATACCGCTGCAGGTATAAAAGCGATAAACAGTTTTAAATAAAAATTAACCGATTGCAAGAACCTTCTCCAGTACAGGAACACTACCGATAAGATGGCGCCCAGTTGTATGGCAATAGTAAAAAGCTTAACAAAAGGATCGGCTGCTATGCCCATTACTGATGAAGCAATGATCATGTGCCCGGTTGATGATACAGGTAAAAATTCAGTTATCCCTTCAATAATTGCAAGGATAATAACATGGATTAAATTCATTGGGGTTTTAAGGGGTTGAGGTAGAGATATACGTTATTACAGTAGATATCTTTCACTAAAACATATCTACTGTAAAATTCAGCATGGTTACTGTATTAATTAGCCGAAGGCTTTTTAAGGATAGCGAAGAAACCCAAAGCAAAACCGCCCAAAACTACTATTGGGGCGATAACTATTTTGGTAGTGCTGTAAATGTCAGTTGTGCCCGACATCAGGACAAAACCGAAGGCAACAACCGCCACGCTGATGATCAGCATACGGTAATTGCTTTTATCAAATATAAATTGTACCGGCGCAGTAGCTTTTGCGGCACCGGTAGCTGCCGGCGATGTTGCAGCAGTTGTTTTTACAGGAGCCGCTGGTTTAAATTTTTGTGCCATATATCTTTTAATTACTGAATTATTGAGTTAATGAATTAGTGATTTAAGGCCCGGATCAAAACCTTTCAGCTTTGGCCTTTAACCTCTATCTGTACAGATCGTATATTTTTAAACGTAAAAACTTGTTAACTGCTAAAAAGGTACTGAAGCCTGATATAAAAATACCCAGCCCAACTACAACTAAAAACACGATGCCAAACTCGGTGTAGTTTTGCAAAAATACAAGGTCCGGTACGTTGTCATAAGCAACATATAAAGTACCTATCAGCAGGATAATGGCAATTAACCCGCCTAATAAGCCATGCCAGATCCCGTACAGTAAAAAAGGCTTGCGGATAAACCCTTTTGTAGCCCCAACCAGTTGCATTGACTTGATCAGGAAACGCTGCGAATAAATCGCCAACCTGATGGTATTATTAATCAACGCTACCGAAAGCACTACAAAAATGCCCGCAAATGTAAGGATGATCAAACTAATTGTTGTCACATTCTGGTTCATCTGGTCAACCAATGATTGCTGATATTTAACCTCTTTTATCAATGGATTTTTCAGCAATTCGGCTTTAAACTTTTCGATATCCTTGTTGTTGGCATAATCCGCTTTCAGATAAACATCAACTGACTGCGATAGCGGGTTATAGCCTAAAAACTTTACAAAGTCTTCGCCAAGGTCTTTTTGCAGGTTGCGGGCGGCAAGCTCTTTACTTACGTATTGGGTTTGTTTTACCATTACGTTGCCATCCAACTGCTTTTGAAGTTGCAATACGTCGCTTTCGTGGGCGGCATCATCAACAAAAATATTAAGCACGATGTTTTCTTTAACATAGCTCGAAATATTTTTAGCGTATACCAGTATTAAACCCAGCAGCCCTACCATTAACAGCACCATGGCAATACCAAATACAGTTGAAATGTAGATGGTTTTTGTCTTTTTAGAGGATGCGCTTGCTTCAAATTCTTCCATTTACTCTTGTTAGATGTGAGATATTAGACATGAGATTTGAGATCACTATCCCCCTCAAGTTAATATCATATTTCTGCGAAAATAAGAAACCCTCCCTAAAGGTAAAAGTTTATTGCTTATAAATATGTTTAATAACGCTTTAGCTTAACAGATTTAACATTTATTAACAACAGAACCGGGATTTTGTCAGAACTCGAATTAAACGAATTAATGAATTGCCTTGCATTCGATAAATTCCTTAATTCAAAAGATTCGAGTTCTGACAAAATTCTGATTCAGACAAATTAAACATCGAATTCTGATCTAAACCTGGAGTTAAACAAAGCGCCACCGCTATTGTTATCAATACATGACAAAGCCAGCAAACGAAAAAGATAAACCTTCGCCATCAGATACCCCGACCCACAGGCCAAATGACAACGGGCATAAAAGCAAGGTGCGAAAGGAAGATAAACAATATCATGCCGATAATCCGCATGGAGGTGATATCGCCAAAAAGCATGAGAAAGAAGAACAACCGGTTCATTCGGTGAAGAGTGTACCGAAATAAGCCCCTTCTAAATCTCCCCCGAAAGGGGAGACTTAATTAAGATCTTTAAGCCCTCCCTGCTGGGGAGGGTTGGGTGGGGTTATCTCGCAATCCCTGCCGAATTAAACTGCAAATCATACAATTTGCGGTAGTGACCGTTCTCAATTTTAAGCAACTCCTGGTGGGTACCCATTTCCATGATCTCGCCATGGTCAAGTACAATGATCCTGTCGGCATTTTGAATGGTGGAAAGCCTGTGGGCTATCACTATGGCCGTACGGCCTTCCATTAATTTATTGATGGCATTCTGGATCAGGATCTCGGTTTCTGTATCAACAGATGACGTAGCTTCGTCCAAGACCAGGATTGCGGGATTATAAACCAGTGCCCTGATAAACGAGATTAGTTGCGATTGCCCGGCCGAAAGTGTTGAGCCGCGTTCCATCACATTATAATCGTAGCCACCGGGCAGGCGTTCGATAAAATCATGCGCGCCAACATCTTTGGCTGCAGCTATGATCTGCTCGCGGGTGATATTGGGATTATTGAGGCTGACATTATTGGCAATGGTATCGCTGAACAAAAACACATCCTGTATCACAGTTGCTATCTGCGAACGCAGGTAGTTTACGTCATAATCATGGATATCGTGCCCATCAACCCTTACACAGCCTTTGCCAATTTCATAAAAACGGTTCAGGATATTAATGGTTGATGATTTACCTGCGCCGGTTGCGCCTACCAAAGCCAGGGTTTCGCCGGGCTTGATATGGAAGCTGATGTTTTTCAGCACCCAGTTTTCATCATTATAGGCAAACCATACTTTATCAAAGCTGATATCGCCCTGCAGCCTGCCTGTTGTAAGTGTGCCTTTATTTTCGGCCACCTCGTCGGTATCCAATACTTTAAAAATCCTGTCGGCACCTACCATACCCATTTGTAGGGTGTTAAATTTATCGGCCAGCTGGCGGATAGGCCTGAACAACATATTCAGCAATACAATAAAGCTGGTGATCAATCCTGGAGTAATACCCTTACCTGAAGCAGAGATAGTTAACATTTGACTATCAGACAGCATCCTTTTGCAGCCATACCAAACCAGCAAGCCCATACATATGGCAAACAGGATTTCAACCACCGGAAAAAATATCGAGTAATACCAATTTGAGCGGATGTTAGCATCACGGTACTTTTCATTCACGGCTTTAAACTTGCGCATCTCCTGGTCTTCACGGGCAAAGATCTGGATCACGCTGATACCTGAAATATGTTCGGCCAAGAAAGTATTGAGCCGTGCCACCTGCGTACGCACCTCCTGGAATGAGGACTTAATAGCCTCCTTAAACACATAGGTTGAAGCAAACAGGAAAGGCATCGGAATGAGCGTAATCAGGGCCAGTTTCCAGTCTTGCCAAAGCATATAGCCTATCACAGCAACCACCAACAGCATATCACCCATGATAGAGATCAACCCTTCCGAAAAAATATCGGCAATAGTTTCCAGGTCGGACACCGTACGGGTAATAAGCATACCGATAGGCGTACGGTCGAAGTATTTTAATCTTAAACTGGTAATGTGGTTAAAAATATCGATCCTCAAATCGCGGATCACATATTGGCCCAGCGCATTGGTTAAATAAGTTTGGTAGTACTGCGCAATAGTTTGAATGAGAAGCTGTGCTATCATGAGCTCAACCATAAAAACCAACCCATTATAATCATCGTTCAAAATATTAACATCCAATGTACGTTGGATCAGGATTGGCTGCAGCAAAGCATTGGCTGCTATAAAAATGGTGAGGAAAGTAGCTATAACAAAGGTTTTATTATACGGCTTAACGTAATGCATTACCCGGCCCAGTAGCTTCCAGTCGAGGGCCTTTCCGGTTACGACCCCTGAAGGGGGGGCTGCTTGCTTGGTTGCTCCCTCATTTGCTGAGGAGAGAGTTTCCTGTTTATTATCTTTTTCTTCTTTAGCCACTATATCAAAGTTAAAGTATAATTATCTATCGTCAAATCTCATCCACATTATCCACCATTGTTCCCCCTTCAGGGGGTTAGGGGGCTAATGGAGTGACCAGTTGGTAAGGATATTTAACTTCCGTCAAATACAACCCGCAAGCCGGTACGCTGGTGCCGGCATTGGAGCGGTTTTTACTTTCAATAATTTCACGGATACCTTCCGGTTGCATTTCTTCCCGGCCAATCATCATCAAGGTACCCACAATGGCCCGTACCATGTTACGCAAAAATCTGTCGGCAGTGATGTGGAAAACAATGCCGTTTTCGGTTTTCACCCATTCGGCACGGGTAATTTTGCAGTTATTGGTTTTTACCTGGGTGTTTGATTTGCTAAAACAACTAAAATCGATGTACTCCATCATAATAGCCGCGGCCTGGTTCATCAAATTAATATCAGGCACATCGCGCAATTGCCAGGAAGCCCCTTGCAAAAAAGGGTCTTTATTAAAGTGAACATGATACTGATACGAGCGCGATGTGGCATCAAAACGGGCATGCGCATCGGCATGTACCGGGATAATATTTTTTATAGCGATATCAGGTGGGAGCAGGGCGTTGAGGCCCCTCACCACCTGTTCATGGTTAATAGTTGATGGTTCATGGCCGTCAGCTTTGCCATGATCTATGAACGATGAACTATTACCTTCAATATCAAAATGCGCAAAAAACTCCTTTGCATGTACGCCTGTATCTGTGCGGCCGCAGCCGGTTGTTTCTATGGGCTGCCGTAAAATTGTGCTTAGTGCCTTGTTCAGCAATTCCTGAACACTTACGGCATTTTGCTGTATTTGCCAGCCGTGATAGGCGGTGCCGTTGTAGGCCAGTTCAATAAAATAACGCTGGTTGTTGCTCACGACGGCAAAGTTAATAATCTGCCGCCTATGCCGGGTTCATAATTTGGTCATAGTATTATGCGGGTTCGGTTATATAGGCCTTATAGATAGCCTCAAACGCCAGTTTATTTTTAACAGCCAGATTAAAAGGCTTATTGATAAAGGAATTGCTATAGCCAATGGTTTTTGCCAGGTTACGCAAAACATCAAAATAGGTTATTTCAATCCCTTCGATGATCTGCACATAAAATACAATGAACACATCACGCTCCATGGCAGTTTTCCCGGTTTTAATTGCCGATATATAAGCTTCAAGCGTCATGGCTTTTATGCCAAGTACCGTCGTTTTTGATGGCGTTTCATTAATGGCGCTGTAAATAGAATCGAGATGGGTAAGCTGCTTTTGGGTAGCTTCATAACATTCCTGTACAGCCTCCTTTAAATAAGCTAAGGATGCAAGCTCTTTTATCTCTTCAAAAAAATCAATCAGATGTTTTTTACCAAAATAAATACTGTTCAGGTGCTCAAGGAAAATCCTTTTTAAATGGACGTTCTCAAATTTAACATCTTCGGGGTTTTGTTCACTAATGCGGGGCATTTGACAATTGTTTAAATACAAATAAATATACATTAAATAATTATCATTCAAAGCAAGCGATATCGCTATTAAATTAGTGCTTCTCCAATAAGCAAAACATTTATATTTGCCTTTATAATTTTTAATATCATGCTGCAACGCATCCAAAGCATTTACCTTTTGTTCGCCAGCCTTGTGCTGTTCGCCCTTTTCTTTTTTCCGCTTGCCCACAACGTCTATGTTAATGATAAACCATCCAGCATTATGGTTACCGGTATTTACCAGGATGTGAACGGCGTACAGCAACATACCCAAACATTTGTGGCACTCGCCGCTATAACAGCTATTGTTGCCCTCATTCCCCTGGTCATCATTTTTCTATATAAAAACCGAAAACAGCAAATAGCCTTCTGCTACAGCGCTATACTGGTACTTATTGGCTACAGTTTCTGGATGGCACAAACTGTTAAAGGCGCAGCAGGCAGCATTACCCTTGACACACGCACGATGGGTATTGGCCTGTTCCTTACTTCATTAAGCATCATACTGATCATCTTCGCACAAAAAAGCATAAAAAAAGATGAGAAGCTGGTAAAATCGGCCGACAGGTTGAGGTAACCCCGGTTAGCGTTAAGTCGACAGTACTAAGTCGGAAGTTAAAAGTCTGGTTTTTCTTTTTCATACCTGGAGCTTGTGGCTGAAGCCTTAAGTCCCTTTTTTGCAATACTGGTGTAAAAACCAGGTAATGGATTGATGATTTTCATGCTTACTAAAGCCCCTTATTATCAAAAATCGGGCTTTAAAAACCGGAGAAAAAAGTAATCCTTGTTATGAAATTATTAATTAACTGGTTTTTTTTCAGTCAATTAGTGGCTTATTCTCAATAATACTACCAAACTTCATTTTATCTCAACCCGCCTATTGGAATTATAAAACATTAACACTATCTTTGCGCCCGATTTGACGATGTTGTCAAATTCGTTATTTAAATTCATGAACAACCCATTTATTGAACTGGGAATCCGTCATGATATTGTTAATGCCATCTCTGAGTTAGGATTTGAGAATCCTACACCAATCCAGGAGCAGTCAATCCCGGTATTGTTAACAGGCAGCAACGATTTTGTCGGATTAGCCCAAACCGGGACCGGAAAAACTGCTGCCTTTGGCCTACCATTATTGGAACTGCTTGATTTCGAAGAAAATCATCCACAGGCACTTGTTTTATGCCCAACACGCGAACTTTGTTTACAAATCGCGAACGACATTAAGAACTACTCCAAAAAAATGAGCAACGTACACGTTGTTGCTGTTTATGGCGGAGCAAGCATTATGGATCAGTTACGTCAGATCAAACGCGGCGTACAGATCGTAGTTGCTACACCAGGGCGTATGCTTGATATCATTAACCGTAAGGCTATTGATTTTTCGGCTGTGAAGTATGTAGTATTGGATGAGGCTGATGAAATGCTCAATATGGGCTTTCAGGAAGACATTGATAGTATCTTATCTACCACACCCGAAGAGAAAAAAACCTGGCTATTCTCGGCCACCATGCCTGCCGAAGTTAGGCGGATCGCGAAAAAATACATGACCGATCCTTTCGAGCTTACCATGGGCGCAAAAAACACCGGCAATGCCAACATCGAGCATGAGTACTATATAGTACGTGCACGTGACAAGTATGCCGCGTTTAAACGTATTGTTGACTTTAATCCTGATATTTTTGGTATCGTATTTTGCCGTACCAAAATTGAAACCCAGGAAATTGCTGAATCGCTGATCAAAGACGGCTACAATGCCGATTCATTGCACGGTGACCTTTCACAGCAACAACGCGATAAAGTGATGAAACGCTACCGTGAGCGCAGCCTGCAATTATTAATTGCTACTGACGTTGCCGCACGTGGTATCGACGTTAACGACGTAACTCACGTTATTAACTATTCATTACCCGACGAGATTGAAAACTACACTCACCGTAGCGGCCGTACAGCCCGTGCAGGTAAAACCGGTGTATCAATCTCTATCGTTAACGCCAAAGAATTAGGCAAAATTCGCCAGATTGAGCGTGTTATTGGTAAAAAATTCGTGAAAGCTGAGATCCCTACAGGTTTTGATGTTTGCGAAAAACAATTATTCTCTATCGTTCACAAAGTACATAACGTAACTGTTAACGAAGAGCAGATTGAGCAATACCTGCCGCGCATTTATGACGAGTTTAAAGATTTCACCAAGGAAGATTTCATCAAACGATTTGCTTCAATTGAATTTAACCGTTTCCTTGATTATTACAAAAACGCTCCTGACCTGAATGCCAGCGTTGAAGAAGGCCGTAACAGGTTCGAAGAACGCGGCGAACGCGGCAATGGTGTACGTGGCAACTTTACCCGTTTATTTATAAACTTAGGTTCGGTTGATGAATTTAACCGCGGCGATTTGTTAGGTTACATCTGTAACACTACCAAAATAAGCGGCCGTACCGTAGGTAAAATCGATGTTAAAGGTGTGTACTCTTTCTTTGAAGTACAAAACGAAGATGTTGATAAAGTGATGGCCAGCTTTAAAGAAGCCGAATATAAAGGTCGTCCGGTAAGGATCGAGATCTCAGGCGAAGGCACCAGCGAACGTCGTGAAGGCGGATATCGTGGTGGTGACCGCAGAGAAGGCGGATACCGTGGCGGAGATCGCCGTGAAGGTGGCTACCGTGGTGGTGACCGTCGTGAAGGCGGATACCGTAGTAACGAACGCCGCGAACACAGTGGTGGTTTCCGCGACTTTTCAGGCAAACCCCGTGAAGATCGTCCTGAGCGCAGAAGGAGATTTTAATCATCCATCATAAAAAAACCACCATGTGCAAAGCATGTGGTGGTTTTCATGAGCTTCCTTTAGTAAGAAGCATTAGTTTTAGTTTAGTTTTGTTAACAAAGCCTTTTTACCGCTGCATACGGGAACAAAGGCTTTTGTTTTATATATAAGCCCGCCTTTTCTGGTTATAAGCAAACTTCAACCTATCCATAAAACTTATGAGCTTTAGGCATTCAGCTTTCCGCTTACATTAACGGCTAAATTCAACAATATCCGAATCCGGATAACAAAGCGTTAGCTTACTGTCGGTAAGTTCCTTAATAAAAAACTTGGTATAAGGCCTGCTCCCCTGGTAGGAGGTGTAAATGGTATCATTTTTTACAAAATAATCCTCTTTGCTTGCCTGCCCGTCGTCCATAATAAAATCTTTATCCGTTATTGAAAGCTTGGTAGCACCATCCTTGGATTTCCAGTTACCTTCCAGCTTTTTATTGGCAGCCGGCGGCTCAGAACAAGCGTATATCAATAACATGCCTGCAACTGCAGCAAATATGGGAGCAAACTTTTTCATGACGGATCAGGATTTTTTAGAACGGCTTACGCCTTTGTTGAATTTAATTATTGGGTAGGTTTATCAATCAGTTCAGATTTTTTCAGATAAACCCGGTGACCTTTTTTATTCACATAAAAATAATGCGAATATTTATCAATGTAAATGGTTTCGCCATTAGGGCCAGCCTTGCCGGCATATTTCTTATCAGCTACCGTAGCTGCGCCTTTAGCCGCAATCTCGGATGTTTTATGGCCTATTTTTTTTGTGGTTTTGCTGATCTTCCCACCGAGGGTTGAATCCTTATGCGTTTGGGCAAAGCCCGGGCTAACCATAAATGTACCGGCAGCAAACAGGGCTATTTTAAACAGATTTTTCATATTGACAGTAATTAAGTTTCTTTAATAAAATCAACTCAATTTCTCGGCCAAATTTCTCATTTCTACTACAGGTGAGCGTTTTTGATATAAAATAGCATAAACAGCTTCGCATATAGGGATGCTCACGCCGTATTGCTTATTAACCTCGTGTAGGCAATTTACTGCATAGTACCCCTCGGCAATCATGTTCATTTCCAGTTGGGCCGATGTTACTGTATATCCCTTGCCTATCATGTTACCAAAGGTGCGGTTACGGCTAAATTGCGAATAAGCAGTAACCAGCAAATCGCCCAGGTAAGCCGATTCTTTAATATCCCTGTCGATAGGATGTACAGCGGCTACAAAACGCTCCAATTCGCGAATAGCGTTTGATATCAGCACCGCCTGGAAATTATCTCCATAGCCCACACCATGGCAAATACCACTGGCAATTGCGTATACATTCTTCAAAACAGCCCCGTATTCTGTACCATAGATATCATCAGAAATGTTTGTTTTGATATACCGGGTATTGATCATGCCCGCAAACTGCGAGGCAAGTCTTGTATCTCCGGAAGCTATAGTTAAATATGATAATTTTTCGAGCGCCACTTCCTCGGCATGGCACGGACCGCTGATCACCATAAAATCATCAAACGATATATCGTATTTTTGATGGAGGAATTCGGCAATTATCAGGTTTTCATCGGGCACGATACCTTTTATAGCCGATACTATCTTTTTACCTTTCAGATCGGCAGTGGTAATGTCTTTTAGTGCGTCTTTCAAAAAAGCAGCCGGTACATTAAGCAACACAATGTCAGCAGCCGCTATGAGTGGTTTCAGATCGGTAGATATATTTTGTTCGGGAAGTTTGATCTCCACCGAACTCAGGTAATGCGGATTACGCGCAAACTTTTTCAAATGTTCCACAGCTTCGGCGTTACGCATCCACCAAAAAATTTCTTTTGGGGTGGTGTTGTCGATAAGCATTTTGATATTAGCCGTAGCCCAGCTCCCCCCGCCAACAACTGTGATCTTGTTTAATTTTTTATCCATCAATAAATAATAGAAATATCGCTGCCTGGTTTTAATCGGCCAAGCAAATTAATGAAATATTATGCAGATTGGCGAATGAGAGAAAAAGTGGGCCGAATTACTTTTCTGAACCTTTTTTGCAAGACAATAACCTGGCTCCGGGCCGATGCTACCGTTTTTCTTTTCTAAGTTAAGGCGTTTAAGATAGCTTGCATGCTCCCGGGTTTCTTTTATCGGGATGGTCGGTTAAAGAATCACAGAGGAGCGCAGGATGCTATTAGTTGTTAAGCATCAATTTAAAAACACCTCATCCAAAAACACCCAGCCCGGTTTGCCTTTGGCCGGATGCCATGCCGGCACGCTTTTAAGCGGTTGGGCAACCAGTTTGATGCAGGATATCTTTTGTTCGGATTTTAACTTACATTCCAATGGGATCAAAGCAAACGGATCGGATTTTTTTGGTGCCCCTGTTTTAAGTGTGCTCAACAGCTTGAGATGGTTTTGATCGGTGCCTCCCCAAACCTCAACTCCGGCGGGCAAAAAGATCTGGGAACCTGTATTGCGCATTACATTGAGGCCAACCGAATGCAGATCAATTGGTTTATTAAACCACATGATCACCGTCAGATCCTTTTGCGATGCAACCCATTTTCCGTTGCCAAAATTGTCGCCGCCTAATTCTTTATCGATAATTGTTTTAGCGCCATCGCCTTTGTATTTGTCGTCAGGATATTTGACAAAGCTGATGCTATCAGGCGTATAGGCACATTTATAAACATTGAATTGCACGGTATCGCTGCCAATCCATCCCGCTTTAAACGCCCTTGTCCTGATCGCAGTACTTCGGGTAAGTATAATTCCCGGTTTGTAAGATGCAGCCTTGATACTATCAGGCACCGAACCATCAGTAGTGTACCGAATATCCGCACCTTTTATAGGGTTGCTAAGTAGTAAAGCATAACTCTGCTTAAATATAACTGCCGTATTTTTTAACTGCGGACTGGTGAGCTTAAGCGCCTTACCATCATCCTTAAAGCCGGTTAACAGGCTCAGTTTGGGGTTTTGTTTTTGAAGCGATTGCAGATCGGCCGGGTTCAGGCCGCTATTCCATACCGCCAGTTCATTGAGGCTTTTTATAGCGACGAGCTGTTTTACATCGGCTATATTAAGTTTAACACCCGTTAGTGAAATACTTTTGAGGTATTTTAAACCTGCTAATTCCTTTAAACCTTTGCCCGTAACATCGCTGAAGTTAAGGTTTAGCCTGCGAAGGTTTTCAAATTTGGCGATGGTTTTCAGGTCGGCGTCCTTTACGGGCATCTTGTTCAGATCGAGCGATACCACCTGTTTTTTTATAGAACTTAACTCCTCCAGCACTTTTACATTATAGGTGCTTTTATTGTAAATATTAACCGCCAGCGCCGGCGACTCGCTGGCCAGCGGATAAACCACCCGGTAGTTGTTGTTCAGCTTTTGAATTTCCTTTTCGTTAGCTGCCGAAAAGTCATAAACCTCTTCTTCGCTTTCTGCGGGTTTTAAGTGGGTGGCGGCTATCATCCGTAATGAATCGTTAGCTGGCAGGTCGATCACTTTTTTGCCGAAGCGTGCCTTGCTTTTTACCCACAGGTAAAGCAGCATTTTTTCATCATCGGTAAGCTGCGTTTTGCCGGTAGGTGGCATGTGTTTCTTTTCGGTTTCGGGCAGGTGCACGCGCTGCAGTAACAAGCTCATGGCCGGGTCGCCAGCGATGAATAGTTTGCCGTTTTTACCGCCTTTCATGATTGCCGCCGAATCAGTGAGCATTAAGCCGCCTTTCATTTTATCGGCATTATGGCAGCTTTGGCATTTTACCTCAAATATGGGGCGGATCACATCGTTATAAACCAGCGCCTGGTCTATCGGTACAGCGTTCTTGCTTTTATCCATCACCGGGCCCAAAACAAAATC
Organism: Mucilaginibacter rubeus; assembly: GCF_014643835.1. Classification (GTDB taxonomy): domain Bacteria; phylum Bacteroidota; class Bacteroidia; order Sphingobacteriales; family Sphingobacteriaceae; genus Mucilaginibacter; species Mucilaginibacter rubeus. The sequence continues at coordinate 237,245 of NZ_BMKD01000008.1, forward strand.
CTGCCCGTGGGTAAGGTTGCCGCCAAGGTGCCCGGCAACAATCAAACAAAAAACAGTTATCACGGCTCCGGCTTTAGCCAGCGTTACGGTATATTTTGATGTATGGCGAATGAGATATACACCATAGCCGGCAAAGGCCACGCTTACGCCAAACCATTTATGCCATTGTAAGGTATCACCTTCGTATCCCGGTTCTCTTGAAAGGAACAAGCCCATGATCACCGTTATTGATGACAGTAATGCACCCAGCAGCAGCAGGTAACTTGTAAAGGTTTGATACAGTTTTTCGTTAATAAACTCGGCCCGATAACGGAAAAACTCCATCACCATGGCCAGCATCAGTATCACGATGGGGAAATGCAGAATGAGTGGGTGCATACGGCCAACCGGTTGCAGCCAGCGGGGCACAACCAGGCTATCGCCGGCTATAAGCAGCACTACAATAAAAATATTAAGGGCAAATAATGTCCCTTCCGCAAAACCTTTGTGGCTGCTTTTCATATACGCCGGGCTATATGTGTATTAATTAAACCCTTGTGAATTTATAAGGATATACTTTGCCTGATGCCCATTGGGCTACGTACAAATTCTCGTCGTTATCCACACAAACATCATGTGGGTTCAGGAAAATCTTTTCGGCCTGGGCCATTGGTTGCAGTACGCCGTCGGTATACACTGGTTCGGTACCGCCAAGGTTGGATACTACTTTGTTGTTTTTATCTAATATGGTAGTAAAGCCGGTATTCTCCTTGCTCAGGTCGGGCGAGCGAAGTACGGCAGCATACAAATGATCGCCCTTAATTACCGGGCGGCAAACGCAGGCTCCCGGAAGCTTGATCACTTCCTGTAGTTTGCCATCCATGCTGAAGCGCTTAAAGCAGTTACGGGTACGATCGGTGACCAGTAATGTCGGTGTATCATATCGCCTGTCAATCACGATACCGTGCGCATTATCCAGGTGTTCGTCCCCCTCGCCTTTACCACCGAAGAAGCCTTTCAGTTTGCCATCTTTATCATAATGGGTAACGTATTGCGCACCGTAGCCATCGGCAATAAAAATATCGCCATTGCTGTCGATAGTAGTTTCGGTGGGAACAAATTCTTCGGATTTTTTGTAAACGCCGGTTTCGAGCGGCACATTAATGGTCATTAAAATACGACCATCAAGCGTGGTTTTATAAACCTGGTGTTTTACGGTATCGGTTATGAACAGTACTTCGGTGCCGTTTTCATTAAACAGGGTGAGGCCATGTGCGCCGGGAAAATCATGCCCCCAGGTACTTAGCAGCTTGCCCGATTTATTATAAATGAGTACATTGTTCTTAGTCTCGTTAGTGAGCAGTAAAATGCGGCCTTTTGAATCCTGTACCATCTCATGGCAATCATTCACCGGGTTCTTCTGCGAATCGGCTTTGCTCCAGTTTTTATCCATGCGATAGCGCATATTACCATGACCGTAAATTGGCCCGTCATCTTTTGCTAACATGTCTTTAGCTATAAAAAAGCCTGCTGATAAAACTGAAGTGTGCTTGATAAATTCTCTTCTTTCCATGCCGTTGATTTTTATGATTGCGTTGATTTCACTGATTATTTCTTTTGATTACACCGATTTTTTGAATCCTTGTTCATCCCGTCATTGCGAGGAACGAAGAAATCGCGAACTTTACAGGGGCGGACTTGCATAGCCCCTCGGCCTCCGTGCGATTGCTTCGTACCTCGCAATGACATAGTTGAATGGGGAGGGTTTAGGTGGGGTTTACGCTATGATCCCCTTCACCACATTCCCCGCTACATCCGTTAACCTATATCTTCTGCCCTGGCTTTTATAAGTTAGTTTTTTATGGTCGATACCTAATTGATTTAGGATGGTGGCATGGAAATCATGCACGTGCACCGGATCTTTTACGATGTTGTAGCCAAACTCATCTGTTTCGCCGTAAACGATGCCCGGCTTAATACCACCGCCGGCCATCCAGATGCTGAAACAGCGGGGATGATGGTCGCGACCATAATTGGCTTTTTCCAGTTTACCCTGGCTGTAATTGGTTCGTCCGAATTCCCCGCCCCAGATTACCAGTGTTTCATCCAACAGACCACGTTGTTTCAAATCAGTAACCAGTGCTGCGGATGCCTGGTCGACATCTTTAGCTTGCCCGGCCATTTCCTGCGGTAGGTTGCTGTGCTGGTCCCAGCCCTGGTGGTAAAGCTGCACAAAGCGTACGCCGTTTTCAGAAAGTTTGCGGGCCAGTAGGCAGTTAGCCGCATAAGTGCCGGGAATAAGACACTCCGGCCCGTACATCTTCACAATATCGTCCGACTCCTTACTTACGTCCATAATTTCGGGTACGGCGGTTTGCATGCGGTAGGCCATTTCATATTGCTGTACCTTGGTATTTATTTCCGGGTCGCCGAACTCTTTGTAGTTCATGTCATTGAGCTCGGCCAGTTTATCCAGCATTTTACGGCGCTCGTGACGGTTCAGTCCTTCAGGATCATTCAGGTACAGGATTGGGTCTTCGCCGCTGCTGAACTGTACACCCTGGTGAATGGAATCTAAAAAGCCATTGCTCCACAGTTTGGAGTAAACACCCTGCCCGTTTCCCTTGCCTTTAGATAACAATACGGTGAAAGCCGGCAGGTTTTTGTTTTCGCTGCCGAGGCCGTAGCTTACCCACGAGCCCATGCTTGGGCGGTTACCCTGCTGTGCCCCTGTCTGGAAAAAAGTTAGCGCCGGGTCATGGTTGATGGCATCGGTATTAAGCGATTTAATAATGCAGATATCATCGGCAATTTTGCCTATGTGCGGAAACATATCGCTGATCCAGGCGCGCGACTCGCCGTACTGCTTAAAATCATAAAACGAACCCACCAGCGGAAATGAAGCCTGCTTGGCCGTCATGCCGGTAAGGATCTGGTTGCCGCGTACCGATGCCGGCAGTTCCTGCCCCATCATTTCACGCAGCTTGGGCTTGTAATCAAACGACTCCAGTTGTGAGGGCGCTCCATCCTGGAAAAGGTAGATTACCCGCTTGGCCTTTGGCGCAAAGTTGGGGATGCCGGGGATAAAATCAGCCTCGGCTTCATCGCCCTTGCCGCTAAACAGATCAGGAATGAGCAATGAACCCAATGCCACGCTGCCAATGCCCAGACTGAGCCTGGAAAGAAACCTGCGCCGGTTGATGTTAAGCCTGTTTTCTAAAAAATATTTTTCCATGTGCTCAGGTTTTTGTTATGGCTTCTTCCAGATTATACATGGTATCAACCACTTTCATCATAGCTGCGAGGGTTATTTTATCCAAATTGGCCGGTACCGGGTATTCGCCCACGGTTAGCAATTTTTCGGCATCGGCCTTTTTCATGGTTTTTAGTTCATCTGTATAGTACGAAGTTAAAATAGCCAGTTCTTTTTCCTGCGGATGGCGGCAGAGGATCAAGCGGAACGCTTTGGTGATCTTTGCTGTCGGCGTGCTTTTATCCTGCAAAAGCTTTGCAGCTAAAACCCTCGCACTTTCCAATACGGTTGGGTCATTGAGCATTACCAGGGCCTGTAATGGTGTATTGGTACGCAGGCGTTTTACCTCGCACTGGTCGCGGTTGCTGGCATCAAAAATACCTAAGGATGCTGGCGGAACGGTACGTTTAATTAGGGTATACATTCCCCTGCGGTACAGGTTAGGCCCATGCACCTGTTTGTAATTTGCCAAAATCCCCCTGCCCGAGGTGGCATTTTCCCAAAGGCCTGGCGGCTGGTAAGGGTTAACACTCGGGCCGCCAATGGTTGGATTAAGCAGCCCGCTGCTGGCCAGCACCAGGTCACGAACAAATTCGGCAGGTAAACGGCCCCTTGGGCCCCGGGCTAATAAAGTATTATCCGGATCTCCCTTCAGTTTTTCGGGTGTGGCCGCTGCCGATTGCCGATAAGTGGCCGACATTACCATCTGTTTTACCAGCCGTTTAATATTCCAGCCATGATCGCGGAAATCAACCGCGAGCCAGTCAAGCAATTCCGAATGCGACGGCAGATCTCCCTGCATACCGAAATCTCCAGAGCTTTTTACGATGCCCTTGCCGAAAAACTCCTGCCACATTTGGTTTACAAATACACGTGCGGTAAGCGGGTTATTTTTGTTGAATAGCCATTCGGCCAAACCCAGGCGGTTTTTTGGGTAGTTATTGGTAAATGGCAAAATGGATTTGGGCGTACCGGCCTGCACCTCATCGCCATGGGCATCGTAGTTGCCTCGTTTGAGGATGTATGTCGGCCGCACCTTGTCACTATCCGTCATGATGGATACGATGAGCTTATCGGTATCGCGCTTGTTCACAAAAGTCAGGATCTTTTTAACATCGTCGTTACTGATCTGCATCATCGGATTTTTGGCGTAGGTTTCGGGCCCACCCACGGTTGATTGCAAGCCCACTTCTTTCACATTATTAAAAAAGGCATAAACCTGGTAGTACTCTTTTTGCGAAAAAGGGTCGTATTTGTGATCATGACAATGCGCGCATTCAAGCGTGACGCCCAACATGGCCTTGCCGAAGGTATTGGTTCGGTCGGTTACATAACTTACCCGGTATTCCTCATCAATTACGCCGCCTTCTTCGGTTATTTTGTGGTTGCGGTTAAAGCCCGTAGCCAGCAACTGCTCCTTAGTGGCGTTTGGTAGTTGATCGCCCGCCAGCTGCCAGGTAATGAATTTATCATATGGCAGGTTTTCGTTATAGGCATGGATCACCCAGTCGCGCCATGGCCATTGGGTGCGGTAATTATCATCCTGATAACCGTGCGAGTCGGCATAGCGGGCAACATCCAGCCAGTGCAGCGCCATTTTTTCGCCGTATTGCGGAGCTGCCATCAGCTTGTCCACCATTTTTTCGTAAGCATTGGCGCTTTTATCGGCTAAAAACTCATCCATTAAAGCAAGGGATGGCGGCAGACCGGTCAAATCGAGTGAAATGCGTTTCAGCAGGCGTTCTTTATCCGCTTCGGGATTAGGCTCCAGGCTGGCCTGCTCCATTTTTTGCAGTACGAAATTATCGATAGCATTTTTAGGCCATGCCGTGTTTTTAACCTGCGGAACCGGGTAATTTCGCGGAGCGACAAAAGCCCAGTGCTTTTCATATTTGGCGCCCTGTTTTATCCATTTGTGAATGAGTTCAACCTCATAGGGCGATAATCTCTTAAGATTGGATGATGCCGGCGGCATCTGCTCGGTAGTATCTTTGGTAGAGATTCGGCGATAAACCTCCGATTGCATAGGATCTCCGGGCACAAGCGCGTGCGAAGATGGGTTATCTTTTAATGCCTTATAGGCGCTCTCCGGAAGATCAAGCCTAAGGTCGGCTTCACGATGAGAAGCATCAGGGCCGTGGCATTTATAGCACTTGTCTGAAAGTATTGGGCGGATATTAAAGTTGTAGCTGATGGTATCGGGCACCTGTTCTTCGGCTATCCCGCCGGATGAATGGCAGGAATAAAGCGTGTACAGCATGCAGATGGCTATTGTAAGCCACACATAATACAACTTCCGGTACATGGGTTTAAAATTGGTTAAACAGAAATTAAAGTTATATAATTTATAGCACAATTTGCAAATACATATTTATGTACTCAAATTGATTTAGCGGGGGCAATATAGCATGAAAAATGATATGTTCATACATTTTGTACAAATGTTTTAACATACGCGCAAAGGAGGGCATTTTTAAAAGAATAAAAACGGAATAGCCGATGAACAATAAATTGAATTTGACCGGCTAATATTTGTTTTTTTAATGTAAAGGAGCAATGTTCTGATTGATCATCTTTTCCAACTTTTTAATATCCCGGTAAACGATATATAAAGGGATGATCCCAAAAATACCGAAGCAGCAGTCAATGAACCGCCAGTAAACGGGGATACCGCGGATTGGGCCGGCAATAAAGGCCAGCGGGAACACCATTACACAGGCGATCATGCCAAACTCAATTATCCAAATGTTTTTAACCGGATCTTTCAGCGGGCCAACAAATGCCATAGCAATAACAAGGTGACCGAAAGCCAGCCAGTCGGTACCATACGCCAGGTAAGGATAGTTTTGATTGGTTGTTTTTACAGCGAGATAAACATTGGTTAGCCAGTTCTGCATAAATCCCGGAAATACGGAGGCATGATTAGCAAGCCAGGCAAGCTCAGTTTCGATAGGGAAAGCGGTTACACCACTTAGTACCAGACCGATGATAAATACAATTACCCAGGTTTTTATTTTTTTGCGAAGTTCAGGTTCGGTTTTCATAACAAGGGCAAGTTAGGGAATTTGGTGGCATATTCTCCCTTTAGGGGTTAGTGAGCGCAATACTTTTTTATAAAATTATCGGCTTTATCGCTGCCTATGTTGCGGATAAAATTCCAGTCATGGCAGGCACCTTCTGTGTCGCCTTGTTTAAATTTTTCGCCGGCCTGGCTTAGTACATCATTTATAAAATCATCATCGTAGCCAAGTTGTTTTTTGAGGTTAATAATGATAGCCTCTTTGGTGGTATCGGCCTTGCCTTTGTATTTGTTGCTGTAGTAATTGGTAACCGCGTTTTCCAGCTCCTGCTGAGCTTTATAGCTGGCAATAGCGCTTTGCATATCGCGGATGCTGGCTGGGCCACAACGTGCGGGATCAGGGTCAAAACGGATGGGTTGAACGATATTGGTTTTAAGATTATATCCCGCCGGGACTACCCACTGGCCCGATGTAAGTTTAATAACCCTCAAAGCTTCGTCGTCGAGGTCGATACCGGGGCCATCCTGTATTTTTGCATCATGTACCATACCATCTTTATCAACCATAAACGAAACATTGATGGTTCCCGAAATACAATTTTGCCGCGAGTATTCAGGATAAATGATCTTTGTCTTCAGGAAATCGTTAAACGCCTGCTGTCCGCCTTTAAACGCAGGCTGCTGGGCAAGCAAATAACCCGCTGTAAAAATGATGAACGCGATATGGAGACAAAGCGCTTTAAGCATAGTATAAATATCGACAATAAATTGCGGATTATGTTTAGATAGCCTTAGAAAGAATTGTGGCTGAGTAACTAAACGGATAGTCATATTGGTTTCAGTACCCCATTTGCAAGCGGCTTACCAATCAACTTGCTGTCATTGGCTTACTACCTATTTTATATGTATAACTAAATCCAAAATAGAAGATCCGAATTCCCAAATCAAAGTACCTGGTTAAACTCCAACCGTTCGCCATCCGGCCCGGTGATGTTGAAATATTTGCAGCCATTTTTCCAGAATTGTAAAAACACGGGCTCTGGTTCGATCACGTTGAAGCCAGCTTCTTTAATAGTTTTAAAGGCGAGGTTGATATCATCAACATCAAAGGCTACGTGATCAATGTGCCCGTTTGATCTTGAACGGATCTCGGCCAGCGAAGCTTCAGGCAATTGGTAAAGCTCCATGATCATATTGCCGCGCTGCATCATAACGCAGGTGCCGGTACCGCTGTTATCGGTAAAAGGGGCTTGCATTACATTGTGAAAGCCCAGTCTGGCGTAAAATTGTTGTGATGCTTCAATATTGGTTACCGGCACGCCGATATGTTGTATTCCGTTTATTGCTAAATTTATATGATTGCTCATGCTGATAATCAGTTGTTTATTATGGATTTAATGTATGTTTAAACACTCGGTAACAGATATGGTTGGCAACGCCGGCAAAATAAATATGCAGTAATTATCATCCATCCATCATTTTACACAAGCTTAACACATTTGATGTAAATTGCAGTTAAACTTGCACCAATTAAAACATATTAATGAAGATCGGAATTGTTTGTTACCCAACCTTTGGCGGAAGCGGGGTTGTTGCCACTGAACTTGGTAAAGCCCTTGCAGACCGTGGTCACCAAGTTCATTTTGTGACCTATAACCAGCCGGCGCGGTTGGATCTCTTTTCCGAAAACCTGTTTTATCACGAAGTTTCGGTTTCCAACTATCCGCTGTTCGATTTTCCGCCGTACGAGCTGGCCCTGGCAAGCAGGCTGGTTGATGTGGTGCGTCATGAGCAATTGGATGTACTGCATGTGCACTATGCTATACCCCATGCTTCGGCTGCGTTTATGGCCAAGCAAATATTAATGACCTATGGCATTTACATCCCGGTGGTAACTACGCTGCACGGCACAGATATTACGTTGGTTGGTAAAGACCGTACCTTTAAACCGGTTGTTACTTTTTCCATTAACCAAAGTGATGGTGTAACAGCCGTATCGCAAAACCTTAAAGAGGATACCTATAAGTTTTTTGATATTAAGAAGGATATCCTCGTGATCCCTAACTTTATTGACCTTAGCAGGTTCAGCCTTAAACCTAAAGATCATTTTAAGAAAGCGATTGCACCTTCGGGCGAAAAAATCCTGGTGCATACCTCCAACTTCCGTAAGGTTAAACGTACCGAAGACGTAGTGAAGATTTTTGCTAAAGTGATTAAAAAGATCCCGTCGAAACTACTGATGGTAGGCGACGGCCCCGAACGTTCCATGTGCGAGCAGCTTTGCCGTGATTTGGGCGTTACCGATAATGTACGCTTTTTAGGTAAACAGGATGCTGTTGAAGAGATCCTTTCTGTATCCGATTTATTCCTGATGCCATCGCAATCAGAAAGTTTTGGCTTAGCGGCTCTTGAAGCTATGGCTTGTAAAGTGCCGGTGATCAGCAGTAATGCCGGTGGTTTGCCCGAATTAAATATTGATGGTGTAACAGGCTTTTTGAAAGAGCCAGGAGATGTAGAAGGTATGGCAGAAAAAGCAATATTTATTTTGGAGGATGAAGAACGTTTAGCTAAATTTAAAGAAAATGCACTGGCACACGCCAAAGAGTTTGAATTATCTACCATTTTGCCCAAATATGAAAACTTTTATCTTGAGGTAATTGAGCAAAATAAAGCTAAGCTGTTTAACCAACAGTTGTAATAAACCTGATACAATTCAAAAAATATTCTTAAAAAGTTAAATTTTATCGGTTTCGTTAATTAATTTAGTTTTTCACTCCTAAAAGTTAAAACTTATGGCAAAGCACACACTAAAAAGCGGACAACTCCTTAAGTACATCGGAAAGAAATGGAAAAACCTGCACATTGGTCATCCATTAAAATTTATGGGGTACGATGAGAATAGTTTCGCCGACATCTGGGTGGAATACCAGGGTAAATTAATGCTTCTGGCACTTAAGGATGTGGAAACACTAAGCGTTGCTTAAGTAAATAACTTGAGCCGGTCTGTTCAAAAGACAAGGGAAAATAGCCTTACTCATGCATACGTGCTAAGTAAGGCTATTTTATTTTTAGCGAAAAGAAACCTATATTAGCGTCACAAAAGGAAATGGTGTCTTCCTACTTAACCGCCCTAAAAAGCTGATGGCGCCTACAGACAATTAACTCACGGGCTTTTATCCTGTGCTAATTTTTTGTGGGTACATAAATATCAGCAACATGCAAAATCAAAACCAACTTTTTTCTTCGCAACATTTCGCAATTCTTAAAAACGCCCTCCGGTGGACGGTCATTATCATCCCCATAGCTGTTGTTATTGGCAGCGCGGTTGCCTTATTCTTGTGGTTGTTGAGTTGGGCTATCCATTTTAGGTTTGCACATAACTGGCTGTTGTATTTGCTGCCGTTGGCAGGTATCGCGATATTTTTCATTTATAAATTTTTTGGTGGTCCGGCCGAAAAGGGGAATAATTTAATTATTGATGAAATCCATAACCCCGGTGGCGGGGTCCCTAAGCGTATGGCCCCACTGGTGCTGATTACTACTATTATTACTCATTTGTTTGGCGGCTCGGCCGGGCGCGAGGGAACGGCGGTACAAATGGGCGGCAGCTTAGCCCAAATGATAGGCAAATGGCTTATGCTTAATGAAGCTGATACCCAAACAGTACTTACCGCGGGCATAGCGGCGGGTTTCGGTGCGGTATTTGGTACGCCGTTAACTGGTGCTGTTTTTGCAATGGAGGTGCTGACGATAGGCCGGGTGCAATATAATGCGCTGCTGCCATGTCTTATTGCGGGCATTGCCGGCGATATTACGGTGGCCGCCTGGGGTGTTCATCATACGCCTTATCATATTGATATTATCCCTGTTATCCCGCATTGGTTTTCAGGCTATGTTTCAACCGACCTGTTAATGATCTTCAAAACTATAGTAGCTTCTATCGCTTTCGGGCTGGTCAGTTACCTTTTTGCCAAAATGGTACATGGCATCAAAAGTTTTTTTACACAATACATCAAAACGCCCTGGTTGATCCCGTTTATTGGCGGGCTGATCATTATCGCGCTTACTTTTGTTAATGGCAAACCCGATTACCTAAGTTTAGGGGTAGATGCCGAACATGCTGGTGCTGTTACAATCCCTTCAGCTTTTCATGCCGGCGGTGCCGATACCTGGAGCTGGCTCTGGAAAACCATTTACACTACCGTAACCTTAGGTACAGGTTTTAAGGGCGGAGAGGTAACACCGCTGTTTTATATTGGCGCTACTTTGGGTAACACTTTATCCGGTTTACTTGATGCGCCGGTTAGCCTTTTTGCCGCTTTAGGTTTTATAGCGGTTTTTGCAGGCGCAACTAATACCCCGCTGGCCTGTACTTTTATGGGTATAGAGCTTTTTGGTGGCGAACACGCCCTGTTGTTTGCCGTGGCCTGTTTCACAGCCTATCTTTTCAGCGGGCATACGGGTATATATGGCTCCCAAAGAATTGGAGTTACTAAGTTAACCGGTGGACCGGCCGATGACAAAACGCTTTCGGAAGCAATGAAAAGGCGCGGATATTTATATCATAAGCTGGCAAAATATAGTTTCCTTAAAGCGAAGGAATAAGCATTATTTAGTGGCGGTAACCACAATGTAAGGAGATAATAGCTTTGATTCTACCGGGATGATTTTGGTAAAAACCTTGCCTGCTACCCACACCAGTTTGGTGATGGCTTTAGCTATGGCAGGCTTGTTAGCCTTATCTTCCAGCCAAACCGAAAATTTGCCGTAATAATATGCCTCAACATTTTTTAAGCCAAGTTCCTTGCAATAGCTGGCCAGTAATGGAGGGTTCATACTATTGATGTTGTGTTTTTCGTAGTTATTAAGGTCGTAGTTGCGTTGTACCCATCCGTTAACACCGGTAAAGTTAGGCAGGGTAATAAACAGTGTGCCTCCCGGTTTAAGGAAAGAGAGGTGTTTTTCAATAATGCCTTTGGTATCATTAAAATGCTCTATCAATCCGCATGAAAGTACCAGGTCATATTCGGTTTCGGGTTGGTATTTGAACAGGTCGCCTTCAATAACCGCGATGTCCCGATCATTAAGCTGATTGGCATCCAGTACTTCCTTCAAAACTTTTGGGTGCACATAAAAATCGAACAGCGTAGTTTTTAACCCGAAATACTTCTTCAAAAAAATGGCAAAATAACCCGGAAAACCCCCAAGCTCAATAGCCGACGCCGGTTTGTTGGTATCGATAATGCTTTTTAGCAGCTTATGAAAAGTATAATTAGCCGGCACATTAAAAGCCAGGTCTTTTTTTGATTCCCAGTAACCGGCCCAAAATGCCTTGTCGGTGAGTTCGTTGCTCATGGGTGCAAAGGTATAAAAAGTAGGCAGTTTCCGGTTGGCGGTTTTCAGTTGGCAGTTTTCATTGTGCAGTAAGCAGTATTTAATAAATGGGAATGTTTAACAACTTACAGTCGCCAACAGAGCACTGCCAACTGCTTACTGTAAACTCTTAAAACTATACCCTTCCTTACTCCAAACCTCCAAAGCCCGCGGCAGTACATACTCCAATCGATCAAAAGCTTTGATGCTGTCATGAAATACTACCATCGATCCTGCTTCAGTATATTTAAGCACTCCTTTTAGGCAATCTTCAGGTTTAAGGGCCGCATCAAAATCGCCGCTGAGCACATCCCACATAAAAATATTTAGATTGGGTCTCGCTGCTTTCAGCGCCCGGATCTGCTCCCTTTTGATCCTTCCGTACGGAGGACGAAACAACGGCGTATCCAGCAATTTATCGGCCTGTAAAAAATTATCAAGATAGGTTTGCGTATCGGTTTTCCAGCCTTTTAGGTGGTTAAAAGTATGGTTGCCTATGGCATGGCCGCCGGCTTTTACCTGTTCAAAAATATCGGGGTGCTTGCGTACATTGTCGCCAATGCAAAAAAAGGTGGCTTTGGCATTGTATTGTTTTAAAATATTTAATACAGCCGGTGTAACAATTGGTATAGGGCCGTCGTCAAAAGTGAGATAAATGCAACGGTCAGTTGATTTTATATCCCAGGTAAGTTGGGGATAAAGCTTTTTCAGCAGCCAGGGAGTTTTAACCAGGTACATACAGATGAGGTAGTTTGTGTTTTATCCCTATTAACAACATTTAACAAAAATAAACACTGCAATGTAATGAACAGTTGCTTACCATTGTATAGAAAAACCTTATGAAACTAAAATTATTACTATCAGTTAAAGCAACGCTCATTTGCACAATTATATTTTCGGTATGCAGCTTTAATGCCGGCGCGCAGGAAGTAATAGGCTTGCAAAAGGCAGTAGACCTGGCCCTTGAACGTAATCTTACTATTAAACAAGCCGAGTTCACAGCTGCCATCACCAACGAAGATCTTAAACAGTCGAAATATAATCAACTGCCAAATTTAGCAGTAAGCCCACAGGGCTCATTCAACTTTGGCCGTAATATCGACCCTTCAACCAACCAGTTCAGCAACCAGCGTATTTTGGCGGTAAGCGGTAACTTCACCTCACAAGTTACCCTCTTTCAGGGCGGACAATTGCGTAATACGGTAATCCAGAATAAGATTTTGCTTGATGCCGATAAAACCAACGTTGCCAAAGTAAAAAACGACCTGATATTGAACGTGGTTACTACATACTTGCTGGTGTTGACCAACCAGGATCTGGTAACAGCCGCCCAGCAGCAGATTGATGTATCCAAAATAGCTTTGGATCGCGCTCAGAAAGGATTTGATGTAGGTAATCAAACTCTTGCCGATCTGTCGCAGGCAAAAGCGCAGCTCTCGACCAACGATCTGAACTATACCAATGCCGAGAATCAACTGGAGCAATCGCTCCTGACCCTAAAGCAATATATGGAGATGGATCCCGGCACTGATATTAGAGTTGAAAGGCCCGACATCAGTAAGTTAAACAATGTGAAAACTGTATATGATGCCCAGGAAGTTGTAAAAACCGCTCTTGCAGTAAACCCCGATGTACTACTGGCCGAACAGCGCCAAAAAGCTGCGGCGCAGGGTGTTAAAATAGCAAAGGGAAATTATTATCCGTCGGTGGTTTTGTTTGGTGCTGCCGGCTCTTATTTTTCTGATGCCAAGAATACGCCTTTTGGCGCTACACCAACCGGTAAATTTGATACTGTTGGCTTTGTTCAAAACTCGCAGCAGGCGGTTGTAGTACCTAATTACAAAGTAGGCTTCAAGAGCAACCCCTTTTTCAGGCAACTGAGTGACAACTTTAACCAATCGGTGGGAGTAAGCTTGCAGGTCCCTATTTTCAATAGGTTCTTGTCTCGCACTGCGGTACGGAAAGCAAAACTGCAAAACCAAAATGCCGAAGTAACTGCGCAGCTGGCGCGGAATAACCTGAGTAAAATCATTTACCAGGCAGTATGGGATTTGCAGGCCGCCGATAAGCGTTATGCATCGGCGACACAGACCTACAATGCCAATAAAGATGCGTTTAATATTATCCAGCAACGCTATACAGTAGGTTTGGTTAACTCGCTTGATTATAATACATCGTTAACCAACCTTAACAAATCGCAGTTTGATATGATTGAGGCGCAATACCAGGTGATTTTCAGAAGCAAAGTCATTGACTATTATTTAGGTAACCCTATAACACTTTAATAAAATCTTAACCGTAAAATATCCAAATTCACCGTCATGGGAAAAACTACTAAATATATTCTGATAGGTCTTGGCGCACTGATTGTCCTGCTGATCATTGCTAAGGTTACGGGCCTGATAGGCAAGCCCGCGCTAACCCAGGTAGCTACCGAAAAGGCCGAAACACGCGAAATAAATGAAACCGTATCGGCCAGCGGAAAGATCAAACCACATGTTGAGGTTAAGATAAGCCCCGAAGTATCGGGCGAGGTGGTTGAACTGCCAATAAAAGAGGGTGATGTGGTTAAAAAAGGCCAATTGCTTTGTAAGATCAGGCCCGACATTTTAAAGTCAGGTTATGACCGGGCTATCGCATCGTACAATACCCAAAAAGCAAGCGTAGGTAATTCAAGCCAGATGCTTAAACAAGCCGAAGCTACTTATGCTAACCAGGCCGGTATTTACAAGCGCAGTAAAGAGCTTTATGATAAAAAAGTGTTAACGGTTTCGGAATTTGAAAATGCCAAAGCTGCTTATGAAGGCGCTAAAGCATCGCTTGAAGCTGCCAAACAAAATGTGGTAGGCTCGCAATATGGCCTGGCACAATCACAGGCATCAGTTAAGGAAGCGCAGGATAACCTCGCGAAAACAACTATTTACTCGCCGGTTGACGGGGTGGTTTCAAAGCTATCTGTTGAAAAAGGTGAGCGTGTTTTGGGTACCCAGCAATTTGCCGGTACCGAAATCATGACTATATCTGATCTGAGCAAAATGGACGTGAATGTTGACGTGAATGAAAATGACATCAACCGCATCTCCCTTGGCGATTCATCAAAAATTGAAGTTGACGCGTTTTTAGGCAAGAAATTTACCGGTGTGGTAACTGAAATAGGCAGTTCGGCAAACGTGGTAGGTACATCTGCCGACCAGGTAACAAACTTTACTGTAAAAGTGAGGATCAATGCCGATTCATATGCCGCCCTGTTAAAGAAAACAGCCGATAATCCATCACCTTTCCGTCCGGGGTTAACAGCCACTGTTGATATCAGCACCAATTCGGCCAAAGCTCTGTCGGTACCAATCCAATCGGTAACCACCCGCGAGGAAAAGAAAGAAAATAACGGTCCGCCGAAAGCTGATGAGGATAAGAGTAAACCACAAATCAGCCCGGTAGCCAAAGAATACGTATTTGTACTAAACGCAGGTAAGCTTAAACAGGTACAGGTAACTACGGGTATCCAGAACGATAGTTACATCCAGATCTTATCCGGCCTTAAAGGTGGCGAAGAAGTTGTATCAGCTCCATATTCGGCTATTTCAAAAACGCTTAGCGATGGGCAAGCTGTTCAGAAAGTAGATAAGTCAAAATTATTTAACGCTGATAATACTAAGTAATTGATATGCATATGTGCAGGATTCAAATGTGCATATCAATTAGATTTTCAGACGCCCGGTTTCGCCGGGCTTTTTTGTGAATGGAATTTCCGATGATTTAAACACTCGTAAAAAAGCGCGAATTTAAGTTGAACAGTTGTCAAGGTCGGGCCCTCGAAGCGTGGACAGAATGCCAGCGTGCAACCCTTCGGCAACTATTATATAGTAACTTACCGGCAATTTAAAAAAGCATATAACTCACATGCTTCAACACCTGGCGTAATTTTTCGAGGGCGATGCTCATCTGGCGTTCAACTGTTTTGGGGGAGATATTGAGCTGCATGGCAATTTCGCGATATTTCATATCGCTGAAACGGCTCAATACAAAAATCTCGCGGCATTTTTCGGGAAGGGTGGCTATGGCAGCTTCTATCTGCAGGGCGAGTTCTTTTTCCTCCAGTCCGTTTTCGAGCGTATTGCGCAGTTCATCAAACAGGTTGTTTTTTTCGAGGTAATTAACGTAAAGGTTTTCTATCTTCTGGCGTTTGAGGTAGTTGAGGCTTCGGTTTTGCACCATTTTAAAAAGATAGGAACTTACTGATGAGCAAAAATTGACCTCATGCCCGCGCTCCCACAGGTGGGTGAATACATCGGCAGTAATTTCTTCGGCAACGGTTAAATCGTTTACAAAACGATTGGAGAACAAGGTTAAGCGGGTATAGTATAGCCTGAACAGGGTTTCAAACGTTTTCGCGTCACCCTGTGTAAATGAGGTTATAGGTAGTTTGTTTTCCTGGATCATTAATCCCGCCTTTAATTAATCCGAATACTTTTTAAAAAACTTTAACAAGTTACAGAGTTTTTCATTCTGTATCAAATTTAATATGGAAATAATGAAAAGCTAAACACAAACATTCTGTAAAAAAACAGTTACGCGTAATATGAAGGGGACGTTCAGGTTACTCGCCGAATAAAATTGAAAAATATTTCTTTTCGTTTTGAGGGTATCTGTTTTGTTGATTGTCTTAACGATAATATTACAAATGGATAACGAAGAAGTAAAACTACTGTTGGTAAAATACATAACCGGCGAAGCTACCTTGCAGGAGCTTGAGCAGGTTAAACAATGGATAAGTGCGCACCCCGAAAACGAGCAGTATTTTGTACAACTGTATGAAACCTGGCATAACATGCTTTACCTGCAGCCAGCGGTTGTAAATAAAGATAACGCCTATAATAAACTTTCGACTGGTATGGAACCAGCGGAGCCGTCGCGCTATGCAAGGCTGATCACCTGGGGCAAAGTGGCAGCGGCTATTGCTTTACTGGCAGCGGTTACGGCTACCTTATATAACAGGTATTCAAAAAATGCAGAAAGCGTAAGGCAAATAGCCGCTAACCCTGGCGCCATTAAAAAAATTGTTTTGAGCGATGGCACACAGGTTTGGCTTAATGCGGACAGTAAGCTTAATTATACGGCCGATTTTGGTAAAACAACGCGTACCGTTTACCTGGAAGGCGAAGCGTTTTTTGATATCGCTCCCGGGAAAAAGACAATCCCTTTTATTGTAAATACGAAAAACTATACCATAAGGGACATAGGTACAAAGTTTAATCTTAAGGCCTATGCCTCCGACCCGTTCTTTGAAACCACAGTAGTAAAAGGCGAGGTATCTGTAGAGGGAAATATAGATAACAATGCGCATGAAATGAGCCGGATTTATGTAAAGCCGCGGCAGGTGCTCCGCATTTATTATCATCCCAAAAAAGAAAACTATAGCTATACCACACCAGATCCAAAAAGCCTGAATGAGATCCAGGTATCGGAGATTGATTCGGCAAAGCTTGACCGTTATGATGGCTGGAAGGAAAACCTGCTGGTATTTGACGGCGCTACCCTTAGCGAAATAGCTAAAGTGCTTGAACGCAGATATAATGTAACCATCAACATGACCGATGCCGAACTGAGCAGTATCCGCTATTCGGGCAGTTTTAAAAATATCCAAAGCATCGAAAAAGTGCTGGCTATTATAAAAGCTAATACCGCTATCAATTATTCGGTAAACGGCAATACAGTAAACATTACACGAAACAACAATAATGATTAACGACTAAAAAAACAAAAAGGAAACTATGATCAAAAACTAACATTCTCTTTTACATAAAAAACCCGGATGTGCTACCAACACGCCCGGGCCTAAAGCAATCAAAGCTAATACCCTACGCTTGGGGAAGCATCGTATTAACTGATTAACAAACAAATTTATGATTAATTTTTACAGAAAGTCCGCTCTGGCCGCCGGCCCGTGGCAAAAAACGATCAAAATTATGAAGCTGGTAACCGTTCTGCTCTTAACGGGCATTATGCAAATACACGCTGCCGCTTATTCACAAAACGTTTACAACTTTAGTGTAAACAATATTTCTGTTAAGCAAATGTTTAAGCAAATTGAAAAAAACAGTAAATACACCGTTTTTTACAGGCTTGACCAGGTTGATGTCGACAAGAAAATAAACGTGGATGTGCAGGACGCGCCTATTGAAACCGTAATGCAGAAGGTGCTGCAAAAACAGCCTTTAACCTTCCAGGTGGTTGATGATATCATCATTATAAAACCTGCCGATGCAAAACCTGTTGTCACGGTAACTGTAACAGGTGTGGTTAAAGACATTAACGGGCAGCCTTTACCGGGTGTAAGTGTAAAACTCAGAGGCAGTAATTTAGGTACGGTTACCAATGTTGATGGTAAATACAGCCTTACCCTGCCCGATGGTAGCGGCACACTTGAATTTGGTTTTTTAGGCTTTACCACACAGGTTATTCCGGTAAACGGACAAACAACCATTAACGTAACTTTGCTTGAAGAGTCAAAAGCGCTGAACGAGGTGGTTGTGGTTGGTTATACCACGCAGAAAAAGAAAGACCTTACCGGCGCCGTTGCGGTAGTTAATGTTAAAGATCTCAACAAACAGGCATCGTCATCAGTAAACTCGCAATTGCAAGGCCAGGCATCGGGCGTTACCGTTACCGGATCAGGACAACCCGGTGAAGAGCCGCAGGTACACATCAGGGGTTTTAATACTTTCGGAAATAATACTCCCTTATACGTAGTTGACGGTGTGGAAACATATGATGTAAGCACGCTGAACCCTAATGATGTGGAGACCTTCCAGGTGTTAAAAGACGCAAGTTCGGCATCAATATATGGTGCAAGGGCGGCAAACGGCGTTATCATCATCACTACCAAACGGGGTAAGGGCAAAGTAAATATTCAATATGATGCCTACTACGGTACGCAAAGACCAAAAGGCGGCAATGTCTGGAATACCATTACGCCGCAACAAATGGCCGATCTGAAACTTACGGCTAAGAAAAATTCGGGCGATAACAGCATTAAAGATGCCTTGTACAACCCAACCGGTACTGGCTCGGCTTTTACACTGCCTGATTATATTACCCCGGCAGGTGCTAAAGAAGGTGACCCCTCTGTCGATCCATCAAAATACTACGTAAATCCTTTTTATACATCAGCTGCAGACCTTGGCAATTTTTACAGGATAACAAGGGCCAACAAAGCCGGTACCGACTGGTATCACGAGTTGTTTAAATCGGCCCCGATGAATAGTCACAATATATCGTTGAGCGGCAGTACTGATAACGCCAGCTATTTATTTTCCTTAAATTATTTTAACCAGCAAGGTACACTGATTGATACTTATCTTAAACGGTACACACTGCGCTCAAATACCACCTACAATGTAACTAAACACATCAGGGTGGGCGAAAACCTGGCTTATTCTATAACCAGGCAGCCGCAGGTAAATGACGGAACATCACATTCGCAGGTTAGCACTAATGACCCGGACGGCGTTATTGCACATGCCCTGCGCGAGCAACCTATCATTCCGGTTTATGATATTAAAGGTAACTACGCAGGCAGTTACGGCACAGGCCTCGGCGATGCCAACAACCCGGTTGCCATACAGGAGCGTACAAAAAACAACCAGTCAACAAGTTATCGTTTGCTTGGTAACGTATTTGCCGAAGCCGACATTATTCCCGGCCTTACCTTACGCACCAGTTTTGGCGGCGATATCATCAACAGCAACAATCATTCGTTTTCGTTCCCTACGTATGAAAACGTTGAAAACTCTTCAACAAATACTTACAGCGAAGGCTCAGACAACAGCTATACCTACAACTGGACCAACACCCTTAGCTATCAAAAAGTATTTGGCAAACACAATGTTAACATAGTGGTAGGTACCGAGGCCGTTGAAGATCACGACCGTTATGTTGGCGGCAGCATCCAGGG
Source organism: Mucilaginibacter rubeus (assembly GCF_014643835.1). Taxonomy (GTDB): domain Bacteria; phylum Bacteroidota; class Bacteroidia; order Sphingobacteriales; family Sphingobacteriaceae; genus Mucilaginibacter; species Mucilaginibacter rubeus. Next base: position 256,823 of record NZ_BMKD01000008.1, read on the forward strand.
TTTTTACACTTTTGATCCTGATTATGTAAACCTGTCTACCGGTACTACCAATAAAAACACCTACAGCGGCAAATCTAACAACTCGTTATTTTCGGAGTTTGCCCGTTTAGATTATACTTATAACGACCGCTACCTGTTTAACGCCACTATCCGTCGTGATGGCTCATCAAAATTCCCGGTCGACCAACGTTACGGTTATTTCCCGGCATTCAGCGCAGGCTGGCGGATCTCGCAGGAAAACTTCATGAAAAATATTACCTGGCTTACCGACCTTAAGCTAAGAGGCGGCTGGGGTATTATGGGTAATCAGATCAATATGGGCAGTAAAGATGCTTACGTTACGTTCAGCAATGATATTGGCCAGTCGTATTATCCTATCGATGGTTCACTTAACCTGACCCCTGGCTTTTACCAGGATCAAACAGCCAACCCTCACGCGCTTTGGGAAAAAGATATTAACTCCAATTTTGGTTTTGATGCAACCTTATTTGGCGGCAAAATAGCCGTAACCGCCGATTACTATCGCAAAGACATTAAGGACTTGTTATTTAACGCTACCCAGTTAGGTACTGCGGGTAATGGTGCTTTCCCGGCACAAAACGTTGGTAAAATGAAAACCGATGGTCTTGACCTTTCTGTTACCGGCAACTTCAGGGCCAGCAGCGATCTGAGCTTTAATGCTACCGGTACTTTAACCACTTATAATAATAAAGTATTAAAAGTATCTGATGACAGGGATTACTTCCCCGGCTCGGCAACAAGCAGGTTTGATAACCCGATTACCCGCAGCCAGGTAGGTCATTCTTTAGGCGAGTTTTATGGCTACCAAATCATGGGCTTCTGGAATTCGCAGGCCGAAATTGACGCAGCCGACAAAGCTGTACAAACCCGCACCGGCGATCCGAATGCTTACTACCAATCAGATGTAAAGGTTGGCCGTTTCAGGTATAAAGACGTAAACGGTGATGGTGTCATTACCGATGCCGATCGTACTTTTATCGGTAATCCAAACCCGAAAGTTACTGCCGGTTTAAACCTGGGTGTAAACTATAAAAACTTTGATGCCAGCATATTCCTTTACGGCTCATTTGGCAATAAACTATGGAACAGCGTTAAATACTGGAGAGACTTCTATGCTTCATTCGGCACAGCAAAAAGCTATACCGCGCTTAACGATTCATGGACACCAACTCATCAAAATGCAAAGGCACCTATCCAGGAGCTCGACGCATCAACCAGCAGCGGCGCTACACCAAACTCATACTTTGTTGAAAATGGCACTTATGTGCGCATGCGTAACGCACAGGTTGGCTACACCTTTAACATTGCAGGGCTTAAAAAGGCAGGGATCCAAAAGTTAAGGATCTATGTATCGGCAACCAACCTGTTTACTTTAACAGGTTACAGCGGTGTTGATCCTGAACTAAGCGGCAACACCAAAGATTTTGGTATTGACGAGGGTAGCTACGCCAGCCCGCGCACCTTCATATTCGGAGTTAATTTTTCATTATAACAGCAATATTTAAACGGATTACAATGAAAGCTAAAAAACTTATTTCCATAGCGCTTTTAAGCACACTATCGCTTGGCGCGTGTAAAAAATCATATCTCGATAAGCCTATTAACGGCGCCCTCGAGCCTCAATTTCTCGAAACAGAATCAGGAGCTAATGAACTGCTTGTAGGTGCATATGCGGTGTTGGATGGTCAGCAGGGCGGCGATGCCGCTGTAGGCGGCGGCGGTGCCTGGGAAGCCTCGCCGGATAACTGGGTATATGGCGGTGTAGTAGGCGGTGATGCATCAAAAGGCAGTATTGCCGGCGATCAGCAACCGATAGAGCCGATGATGAAATACAACGCAGATGCCAGCAATGGTTTTTTTGACAGCAAATGGCGGGCCGATTACGAGGGGGTATCACGCACAAACAACACCATCAAAATAACCAATAAGGTTACTTCGATATCAGCCTCAAATAAAACTAATATACTGGCACAGGCCCGTTTCTTAAGAGCGCATTATTATTTCGACCTGAAAAAGATGTTCAATAATGTGCCTTATCTTGATGAAACAACAACCGACATTAATCAACCTAACAACACAGATATTTGGCCAAAGATTGAAGCGGATTTCAAATTCGCTTACGACAATCTGCCTAATACCCAAACCGAAGTTGGTCGCGCCAATAAATGGGCTGCCGGTGCATACTTAGGTAAAACATACCTGTACGAGCATAAATATGCTGAAGCAAAGGTTGTATTTGATGCGGTTATTGCGCAGGGTGTAACTTCCGATGGTAAAAAGTATGCACTTAACGCTAAATTCAACGACAATTTCAGAACAGCTACCAACAACAGCGCCGAATCTGTTTTTGCTGTTCAGGCTGCTGCCAATACCGATCCTAACGGCCCGTCGCAGGCAAACAACGGCGATATGCTTAACTTTCCGTACGGCAATAGCAGCCCGTTTAGCTGCTGTGGTTTTTACCAGCCATCAATTGACCTTGTAAATCATTTCCGCACCAATTCAACTACCGGCTTACCATATCTTGACGATTATAACAGTCACGCTATAAAAACAGATATGGGCCTGGCATCGGCCGACGATTATACTCCTGACGCCGGCACAATTGATCCGCGCCTTGACTGGACTGCTGGTCGCCGCGGGATCCCTTATCTTGACTGGGGCTTACATCCAGGAGCCGACTGGATCCGCGATCAGCAGTACGGCGGCCCTTATTCGCCTATCAAAAACGTTTACGGCCAGGCCGAGCAGGATGTAAACGGCGATAACACCTCGTGGGCGCCAGGCTCAGGCATCAATTATAACATTATTCGTTACGCCGATGTACTGTTAATGGCCGCTGAGGTCGAAGCACAGGTTGGGAGCCTGGATAAAGCCGAAAGCTATGTAAACATGGTGCGTAACCGCGCAGCTAACCCCGAAGGTTTTGTACATAAATACAAAGATAACGATGACCCTACAGCAGGTTTCACCACCCAGGCTGCTGCTAACTATAAGGTTAGCCCTTATCCCGGCGGTGCATTTGCCAATAAGGATTTTGCGCTTAAAGCCATTTATTTTGAGCGTAAAATTGAGCTTGCCATGGAAGGGCACCGCTTTTTTGACCTTGTACGCTGGGGCATTGCCGATACTGAGCTTAATGCTTACATAGCATATCAAAGTACGTTGACCAATGATGTAAAAGGAGGTAAATTCATTAAAGGTAAAAGCGAATATTTCCCGATACCGCTGGTAGAGATTGACTTAAGCGCCAAAGGTGGTACACCGCAATTGAAACAAAATCCGGGTTATCATTAATTAAAGCTAAAAGCAAAACGCGCAAAGCCGAAAGCTATTAAACTGGCGGCATTCGGTTTTGTAATGGCTTATAACTTACCGGGACAATATGCATTCCCGGTAAGTTTATTATATTGCCTTAACATCCCTGCTTCTGAAAAGCTGATTATAAACATTTTTAAACCCATTTATGGACAAATCATCATCGCGGTTTTTATCGCTGGATGTATTTCGTGGCATGACTTTATGCTTCATGATCATTGTAAATACGCCGGGCAGCGGAGCAGCCCCTTTTTCGCCACTTGAACATGCCGCATGGCATGGCTTCACCCCAACCGATCTTGTGTTCCCTTCTTTTCTGTTTGCAGTAGGCAACGCCATGAGCTTTTCAATGAAACGCTACCAGGAAATGGGCAACTCGGCTGTGCTAAGCAAAATTTTCAGGCGTACCCTGCTCATATTTTTAATAGGTTACCTCATGTACTGGTTCCCTTTCTTTTCAACAGGCGGCGGACAGTTTCATCTAAAACCAATTACTCATACCCGCATTATGGGGGTTTTGCAGCGCATTGCCCTGTGTTATTGTTTTGCCTCGCTCATGATTCATTTTCTGTCAAAACGTTCGGTTTTCATTTTATCGGGGTTATTTCTGGTGATCTACTGGATCATCCTGCTGGTGTATGGTAACCCTGCCGATCCGCTGAGCATGACCGGCAATGCAGGCATTTATCTTGATAAATTTTTATTCGGCCCTGATCATTTATATCATGGCGAAGGCATTCCCTTCGATCCGGAAGGCGTATTGAGCACCCTGCCTGCCATTGTAAATGTGGTGGTTGGTTACTATGCAGGTAAATTCATTCAGCAAAAAGGGAAGGGATATGATACTACTACTAAACTGCTGTTAACAGGCTGCCTGTTCATCTTCCTGGCCTTATGCTGGAACATGGTTTTCCCGATCAATAAAAAACTGTGGACAAGCTCATTTGTACTGGTAACTACCGGGCTTGACCTGGTGATCTTGTCGGCATTGATTTATGCCCTGGAAATCAATAATTGGAATAAAGGCAACTGGGCCCGTTTTTTCACCACCATGGGGAAAAATCCGCTGCCTATTTATGTACTATCCGAAATACTGCTGATCCCGGTAAGTATGATCATGATAAGCGGAACCAACGCTGTCGATTGGATCAACACCGCTTTTTACCAGGCTATAGCGCCCGGCCCGATTGGATCATTGCTATTCGCCATCAGCTTTATGATGATTTGCTGGCTGGTTGCCTATATCCTTGATAAGCGGAATATCTATATCAGAGTGTGATTTGGAATGTCGGATTTCGGATGTTTGATTTCGGATTTTTTGGGTTTCATCGATTGATTTTTGATTTCACCGATTTTGTCTGAACAGGAATTTAAGGAATTAAGTAATTACAGAACGCTCTGCAAATTCAAAAAAGAATCTAAAAATTCCTTTAAAATTTGAGTTCAGACAATATCCTGGTCATCCTCAAATCCTAAAAATCATGGGTCAAAAAATACACTTCTTAATATTATTTAAAAAGTTTAATTTGCGTACATCCAATTAAATAACAATTCTTTATGAAGAGATTATCCTTATTGCTTTGCGGCTGTATGGCACACCTGCTTTCTGCGGCCCAAACAACCAAACCGGCGCTCGCGCTTATCCCGCAGCCGGTAAAAGTTACCCAAACTACCGGCCAGTTTGTATTGCCCAAAACGGTTGTTGTAGAAGCCGGTTCTTCGGCTGATGTGGCAAACGTTACCGCCTATCTTAAAAGAAAGCTATCTACAGCTACAGGTGTATTCATCACCGTAAAAAGTACTGCGCCAACTGCGCCTATCAGGCTGATTCTAAATAAAACAGCCGATACCGTACTCAAAACCGAAGGCTATAAACTATCCGTAACTCCTAAAAAAGTAGTGATCCGTGCTAATGATGCCGCGGGATTATTTTATGGCGTACAAACGTTTTTCCAGCTGTTGCCTAAAGAAATTGAAGGACTGGAAGTAGCCAAAGGCGTAAAATGGACTGCACCCGCGGTTGAAATTACCGACTATCCAAGGTTTGGCTGGAGAGGCCTGATGTTTGATGTATCCCGTCACTTTTTTACCAAAGCCGAGGTTAAGCAATACATCGATGCCATGGTTAAGTATAAATTTAACCTGCTGCATTTACACCTTACCGATGATGAAGGCTGGCGAGTGGAGATCAAAAGCCTGCCAAGATTAACCGAAGTAGGATCGCACAACGTTAAAAAAGTAGGGCAGTTTGGTACGTTTACTCCACCTGCGGCAGATGAGCCACGTACCTATGGCGGTTTTTATACCCAGGAAGATATCAAAGAGTTGGTACAGTACGCCAAGGACAGGTTTGTGAACATCCTGCCCGAAATTGACGTTCCCGGCCATAGCCTTGCTGCGATAGTTGCCTATCCCGAGCTTTCATGCACACCAGGCGCCGATAAATACGTAGTAAACTCGGGCGAACCTTTCATGGATTGGAGCGGTCCGCATAACCGCGCTATTGTCGACAATACCCTTTGCCCGGCCAATGAAGCTGTTTATACTTTTATGGATAAGGTAGTTACCGAAATTGCGCAGTTGTTCCCCTTTGGCTATATCCATTTAGGGGGCGATGAGTGCGCCAAAAATTTCTGGGAGCAAAGCGATGCCATAAAAGCATTAATGGCTAAAGAAAACCTGAAAACGATGAGCGAAGTACAGGCTTATTTCGAAAAGCGACTTGAAAAAATCGTAGAGTCGAAAGGTAAAAAATTCATGGGTTGGGACGAGATCATTGAGGGCGGTCTGGGCCCTAATGCCGCGGTTATGAGCTGGCGCGGTATCCAGGGTGGCATCACTGCCGCTAAAGCAGGTCATGAGGTGGTCATGAGCCCAACCACATTCGCTTACCTTGATTATATGCAAAGCGACCGTGTGAACGAAACAAAGATTTATGCCACACTTCGCCTTAACAAAACCTATTCATGGGAGCCTGTACCGGATAGCGTTGATGCGCGCCTTATTAAAGGCGGCCAGGCCAACTTATGGACCGAGCAGGTATACAACATCCGGCAGGCCGAATATATGACCTGGCCACGCGGTATGGCTATTGCCGAAGATGTATGGTCGCCAAAAGGCCCTAAAAACTGGGATGGATTTTTCGGCAGGGTAGAGAAACATTTCCCGCGCTTTGATGAAGCCGAAACCAAAATAGCCCCAAGTGCTTACGACCCCTCATTTGATGCGGTGTTGAATCCTGACAGCACGTTAAAAATTACACTGACAAACGAGGTAAACGGGCTGGACACTTATTACAGCTTTGACAACTCGTTCCCCGACAGGTTTTATCCTAAGTACACTGCGCCGATAGATGCCCCTAAAGATGCTACTACATTAAGGGTGATCACTTATCGTGGTAAAAAGCCAATAGGCCGTATGGTTACCATGCCATTGGCCGAGTTGAAGAGCAGGATTAAGAAATAAGAGTTATTTATAAATGGAAAAGCCCTCCGATTTAGTTTCGGAGGGCTTTCGTGTTTAAGTACGCTTATACTATCGCCAACGCTCGGCTCCAGCCGAGTGTTTACTATCAAACGGCCTCTGGCCGCCGAAGTTCTGTTATTTCTTGCGCTCGTTTGCAACGAGCGCTTAATATGGTTCGGCGATTGTATCGCGGATATCGCATTACAAACGAGCGCAAGGTATTTTCGCTTCGGCCAGAGGCCGCTTAAAAATTGCCACTCGGCTGGAGCCGAGCGGCGGCGGGCTTTTTCTATTGGCTTTATTTTTATTTCAGCTCCGGAAATTTAGCTGCTTCAAAAATGCTTTTCTCAGTCGCAGCTTTTTCAACATCCTGCCATTTGCGCGGCGCATCTATCGATAGGATTGTGCCCTTGTCTTTACCAATTTGTACGTCATCTTCAATACGTACGCCAATATTCCACCATTTTTTATCGCAGGGGCTTCCGGCAGGTATATAGATCCCCGGCTCAACGGTGATCACCCAATTCTCTTCCAAATTACCGCGGCCGCCTTTGTCATGCACATCAAGCCCCAAATGGTGCGAACAGCCATGCGGATAATATTTGCGCACTTCTGATGCGTCCTTGATAATACCGAGTTTAATCAGTCCGGCCGATAATACTTCTACCGATTTTTGCTCAAGACTGGCATAGGGCACACCGGCTTTACACAATTTAAAAATCTCTTCCTGTGCGTCGTATACCAATTGATAAATAGCCTTTTGCTCTTCGGTAAATTTGCCGTTAGCCGGTACGGTGCGGGTAACGTCGGCAGAATAACCGTGGTACTCCGCACCAACATCCATCAGCAGCAACTGGTTATTGATTTTTGTGGCCGAGTTTTCTTCATAATGCAGGATACAGCCATTAGCGCCTGCACCTACAATTGGTGGATATCCCTCGTCTTCTGCTCCGTATCTTTTATGCACGTAGGTCATGATGCCTTCAACCTCGCGCTCGCTCATATTGGGTTTTACCGATTTCATTACTTCCAGATGGGCAAGGCTTGAGATCTCAACCGCTTTTTTCAACACAGCTATTTCTTCGGGTGTTTTTACGCCCCGCAGCTTTGAAGTAAATTCAGCATATCCGGTGTTACCGCCGTAGGTTGTGCCAATCTTTGCCTTAACATCGGCAAGCGTTGCAGAATCGGGTTTGGCCACCAATTGTTGTATAAGCGGATTATTCTTGTGATCCTCATCTGCAAACTTATCTTTAAAATAAGTCATGAAACGGGTTAAATTTTGAGGAGTAACCATTCTTGCTATCAAATTAAGATCACTCATAACCTGCCTGTTTGTTTCCGTTATGCCAGCCTTATTTTTAAAAGCTGCGATCAGTTTTTTTAGCTCGCCGGTCGATCCATCGCCGGTAACATCTTCGGGCAGTGCATCATAATACACATTGGCAAACCTTTTAAAATCAACGGGGAATTTCGCGAAATCCTCGCTGTTGTAAGCCCGCTTAAAACCAAGCTGCGATTTAGCGCCTTCAACACCCAAACGCCTGCCTGTCCACTGCTCACGACCGGCATCCCGGTGACGTACAAATAGCACCTCATTATAGCTGCTGTCGCCCACAGCCTGCATCTCTTTAAATACCAACAACACCGAGTTGGGTTCTTTATATCCTGAAAAATAATACAGGTCGGGATTAGGATGATAAACGTAGTTAACATCGTTCGAAAACACCTGTTCAGGGTACGAGAAGATCACCATCACCGAATTGGCGGGCATCAGGTTGCGCAGGGCCTGTCGCCTTCCGGCATGAAATTCATTGCTTAAATAATCGGTGGGTAAGTTTTCGGCGGTTTGTCCGAAACAGCGGCTGCCGCCGCCCAGGGCAAGTAAAATTACTAATGCCCGAAAAATTGATCGCGTCATAATGATAAAGGAATAATGTCAGTCAAAAAAACGGTTTAAGATACTAAATATCAGGGATTATCATGCTCACCCTTTTAGGGGGAAAAGATTGATGTGCAAATGAAAAGATTTCAGATGTGCAAATTATCAACGACAATATCAACGCTGAAACCACAATGGCTACAAAAAACCAACTATGTCATTGCGAGGAGCGGCCCGGGTTTGTGCCTGGGGCGACGTGGCAATCTCGTCGCATAGACAGCAAACCGGCATGGCGAATAGCATTAGCTATGAGATTGCCGCGCTATCGCTCGCAATGACATATTAAATTTGAACGATCTATTTAATCTTCCTTGCCGTTACACCTTCATTGGTGATTTTCACCGGCAGGATCTTGCCATCCTTATCAAAGTACATTTTATCGATGCAGGTAACGCGGTGGTTGCCATCAGTTTCGGTTAAGGGGCGGCGGTGATAAACAATATACCATTCGTCCTTACCCGGCACCTGGATCACCGAATGGTGCCCTGCTCCTGTGGCTATGCTGGCATCCTGTTTCAATATGGTACCAATACGGTTAAACGGACCGAATGGAGAATCGCCAATAGCATAAGCCACGCGGTAATCCGGACCAGTCCAGCCGCCTTCGCTCCACATAAAGTAATATTTCCCTTTTCGTTTAAACATCACCGGGCCTTCAACATAATCTTTAGGGGTGATCAGTTTGTAGGTTTCACCATCTTTAAATGGTTCGATACCTGTAAAGTCGTTTTTTAGCTTTACGATATTACATTGGCCCCAGCCACCGTAAATCATGTAGTATTGGCCGTCGTAATCCTTAAACACAAATTGATCTATAGGTTGCGCTTTATTGATGATCTGGCCAATGAGTGGTTTGCCCAAAAGGTCTTTGAACGGGCCTTCAGGTTTATCGCCAACGGCAACACCTATACCGCCAACTTCGTTATTGTTCTGAATATCGTTAGCGCCAAAAAAGATATAGTATTTACCGTCTTTTTCAGTTACTGCCGGAGCCCACATGGCACGTTTAGCCCACTTTACAGCGGCAGTATCGATAATGCGGGGATGCTTAGTCCAGTTAACCAGATCGGGCGATGAAAAGGCATCCATAAATACCTGGTCATTATATTTAGCCGAGTAGGTAGGGTAAACCCAATATTGCTTATTGAAGATTTTGGCTTCCGGGTCGGCATACCAACCTTCAACAATAGGGTTACCTGATGTTTTCTTCTCCTGTGCTAAAGCCTTATTTTCAGATATGATAATTGCCGCACCAAACGTTGCCAGTAAAACCAGTTTTTTAGGAATGATCATTGGGAAATAGATTTTTGGTCTAAGATATTAAAATAGATAAAACGTTTTAGTGATGAGGCGCGAATTTCTTCGAATTACACGAATTTTTAATTATTGAGCTTTGTACTGCCAACTATTAATTCGTGTAATTCGATCAAATTAAATCGAACCCAAAATGATATTCGTGAAAACTTTTTTAGTTACCCGTATTCTGCTGTTTCGGCTTCTTTTTGCCCCAGCGGCGGTTAGGTTTCCTTTTGGCATCTCCTTGAGGCTGTTCGGGCTTCAGGGGTTGTATCGTGGCCAGTTCATCCGGCAGTGCCATCAGCTTTATCGGCTTTTCAATCAGTTTCTCAATATTTTTAAGCTTGCGCTCATCGCGGTGGTTAACGAAGGTTATGGCGGTACCGGTGGTAGCGGCGCGGGCCGTACGACCAATACGGTGAATATAATCTTCCGGATCGCCGGGAACATCGTAGTTGATCACCAGATCGATACCCTCCACATCAATCCCCCGCGAAAGGGCGTCGGTACCGATGATAACCGGTAATTGCTTGTTTTTGAATTTAAGGAGGATCTCTTCGCGCTCTTTCTGCTCCAGATCGGAGTGGAAAGACATGGCGTTGATTTTGATAGCCTTAAGTTCTTTGTATAGCGCTTTAACGATCTCCTTGCGTGATGCAAAGATGATGATGCTTGTAAATGCTGAATCTTTCAGAATATGCTGTACCAGCGGCGTTTTTTGCTGATCATGCACGCGGTAAACCTGCTGATCGATACCAACGGCTGGCTGCGAAATAGCGATATTGATCTGCTCCGGATCTTTCAAAATAGCTTTAGCCAATGAACGGATACGACCTGGCATGGTGGCCGAAAACAACAGCGTTTGCCTCTCTTTTGGCAGGTAGCTGATAATTTTCATGATATCGTCCGAAAAGCCCATATCCAGCATTCGGTCGGCCTCATCAAGTACCAAATGGGTAAGGTGATTAAGCTTCAGCACGCCCGATGTAAGGTGGGCTATCAGCCTGCCCGGCGTAGCTACAATAATATTTACATTATTCTGGATGCCTCGGCGCTGTTGTTCGTAAACAATGCCGTCGCCGCCGCCAAAAACAGCGATGGAGCTGATGCCGGTAAAATAAGCAAGGCCTTCAACCTGCTGATCTATTTGTTGGGCAAGCTCGCGGGTTGGGGCAAGTATAAGGGCACTGGTATGGTGTTTATTTGTTTTGCTGATGCTGTTTAAAACAGGCAGCAGGTAAGCGCCGGTTTTACCGGTACCCGTTTGAGCGCATGCAATCAGGTCGCGCCCCTCCATAATGGCTGGGATAGCCATAGATTGTATGGGTGTTGGGTTTACGAAACCCATGCTCTCTACACCTTCAAATAATTGCTCGTTAAATTTAAAATCCTGGAAAGTCACTATATCTTATAAGTAAATTATGCAAGGTATAAAAATTTAACGGTAAATGAGGGTTTTAGCATAATTGAGCTTCCCTTAAAGATCAAAATAAATCTGGTCACCTTTTATATGACACTCAACTTACCTGTACAATCAATTCAAAAATATATTTTTGAAAACCTATGAATATTATCACTCAAACACCACGCTTGCTGATCCGTGAATTTACAGCCGGAGATGAAGAGCTTGTTACCGCAATAGATGCCGATGACCGGCTTACACAATATGTGAAAAAACGTACTCCGCAAGAGAGTAAACAGGTTTTTAAAGATACGCTGAAGGAATACCAGAACGGTTCTGGCCTGGGCAGATGGGGGATTTTTAATATTGCCGATAACGATTTTATAGGTGTTTGCGCCCTTAAACCCAGCGATTACGACAAGAGCCGCATTGAGCTGGGCTACCGGCTGCACCTCAAATACTGGGGACAAGGTATAGCTACCGAACTGGCCGAAGCACTGATCAGTTATGGGTTCAATGATATAGGGCTAAAAGAGATTTGTGCCGTTACTCATCCGCAAAACGCAGCATCGCAAAGGGTGCTGATTAAAGCCGGTTTTGTACGGGAAGGGATTGTGTTTTGGTATGGGGAAGATGTGCCGTTTTTTAGGGTGAAAAACCCCACCCAACCCTCCCCGGAAGGGAGGGCTTAAAGACATTTATTAAAAGTCTCCCCCAATGGGGGAGATTTAGAGGGGGTGTAACTCTTTAATAATATCCCTACACCCGTTTTCAATTAATTCAAAAACCGGTTCAAATTGGTTATCGTCGTAGTATGGATCGGGGACAACCTTATCACCTAACAGAAGCTTTACTTTAGCAGCCTGTGCTTCGTTGCGGGCCATATCAAGCACATCGCTCAGGTTATTACGGTCCATCACAAAAATATGGTCGAACTCGTCAAAGTCGCTTCGTTTAAACTGGCGGCAAATTTGTTTGCTGATATCAATGCCGTGGTTCCGTGCTACGCGGATTGAACGTCTGTCGGGGGCTTCGCCCACATGCCATCTTCCGGTACCCGCCGAATCAACATCCCAGCCAAGTCCATTTTCATCTGCCAGGTGCTGCATAACCCCCTCCGCCAGCGGCGAACGGCATATATTACCCAGGCATACCATTAGTATTTTCATTTTTTTGAGGTAAAAGGCGAAAGGATAAAGGCAAAAGGTTTAGGCAGAAAATCTACCTTTTACCTTTCAGCTTTAACCTTTCACCTCAAAGAACTATCCAAATATCTGGTTCAGTAAACCGGCCAAACGTACGCCGGCTTTAACCATTTGCTGGTTAAGGGTTGCTATATGGCTAAAGTTGTATTTGTAACCAAGTTTATCACCGGTTTTAGTTTCGGAATACAGTTTATCTGCCATCTGGTTGCTTTCGTATATCCACTGGCTCATTGGCGCTTTTTGTAATTCAGTACGCTGAGCAGCTGTTGTGTGGTTTATCATCGCAGTGTATTCGGTGTAGCTTAACTGCTGAAGGTCAATCAGCTCGCTGTCCCAAACCGAGTGCAGGTTGCTGTCTTTACCAAACCATTGTACCTTTACATCGTTACCGCCCTTATCGCTCAGGTGACCGGTGTGCAGCGGTTGGTGTACATCCTCAACAATATGGATCAGCATGCGCAGGTAAAGCAGCCTATTGGTTTTGGTAGTAGTTTTCTTTTTAAGTTCGGCCACCAGGAAATTCATTTTGGTATAGGCATCGGTAATCGTATCAGCCTTTAAATAGCCCTGTAGCTCAGGATAAGTGTAAGCTTTTTCCAGGTTGATAAAATGCCAGTTATACAGGTAATTGTAAGCCGGGTCTGATTTAATAAAATCGGCCCAGTTGCTGGTAATGGCAATCGACTCATTACCCAAAATGGCTTGAATAGCTTTACGGGCTTTGGTGGTTAGGTAGCTATCCGCAACCTGGCCGCAAATGCGGTGCCCATTAGTACCCCAGGCCATGCTTTGCAGGGGGATATAAAATATCGCCACCAGCAATAAAAGTTTTTTTAAGGTTCGTGTTTTCATTACAATGGTTTTGGAATGCAGCTTGTTCTTTTTATTAAATGCGCGTTAATAGGTATTACGTTGGATGTACTTACAAACCGGATCAGCGAGTCGCTTTGCTTATGAACCTTAAAATATTCTTCATAATCACCAAACCTGAAACAGCCCTGTTCATTTTTATATGAGCCATCGGCATTGCAAAACTGCCCCTTAATGTGGAGAGTGTCCCGCCGTTGCGAGTACGTTCCGCGTACATATTCATCCCAATGGCCTTTGCTCATACACGTATCAGCCCCGTAATTAACCTTGCTAACGGTACTAATCTTCAAAAGAAATGAATCACAGCTGAATTTAATATCATATAGCGAATATGTTACCAGGCTTTTTTGCGCAGGTACGGAATCTTGTTTCCACTCGCCCTGCAGTTTGCTGTCTCCCGGTTCCTGCATATCAGGGTTCCTGCTGCAAGAGCTAAAAGCTGAAAGCATAAAGCTAAAGGCTATGAGGCAAAAGGCGTTTTTTAAGCTAAAAGCCGAAGGCTGAAAGCTGAAGGCAAAAGGCCTGAAACCGAAAAAAGAAAAGAGAAAGCTATAGCGTTTTTGCATAAGCAGAAATTAAAAGCCCCTCTCCTTTGGAGAGGGGTTGGGGTGAGGCTTATTTTAAACTGCCTATCATATTTTCGGGGCGAACCCACTCGTCAAACTGCTCGTTGGTTAGTAAGCCTAAACCAATAGCAGCTTCGCGCAGTGAACTGCCGTTTTTAAGGGCTGTTTTAGCAATTTTTGCCGCGTTTTCATAGCCAATATGCGGGTTAAGCGCAGTTACCAGCATTAATGAGTTTTCAAGGTGCTTTTTAATACCTTCGTAATTTGGCTCAATGCCTACAGCGCAATGATCATTGAATGACACGCAGGCATCACCAATTAACCTTGCCGATTGCAGGAAGTTTGCCGCCATAACCGGTTTAAATACATTCAGCTCGTAATGGCCGTTTGAGCCACCGATAGAAATAGCCACGTCATTCCCCATAACCTGTGCAGCTACCATCGTAACAGCTTCGTTTTGGGTAGGGTTAACTTTACCCGGCATAATTGATGAGCCTGGTTCGTTATCCGGAATATGGATCTCGCCAATGCCCGAACGCGGACCAGAAGCCAGCATCCTGATATCGTTAGCAATTTTCATTAATGAAACCGCAATTTGTTTCAAAGCGCCATGACTTTCAACAATGGCATCATGAGCGGCAAGAGCTTCAAATTTATTTTCTGCTGTGATGAACGGCAAGCCGGTAAACTGGGCAATGTACTCAGCAACTTTTACATCATAACCTTTAGGCGTGTTGATCCCTGTACCTACAGCCGTACCACCAAGGGCCAGTTCTGAAAGGTGATCAAGCGTATTACGCAATGCTTTTAAGCCGTGGTTCAACTGTGAAACATAACCTGAAAACTCCTGGCCTAAGGTAAGCGGGGTAGCATCCATCAAATGGGTACGCCCGATTTTAACTACGGATTTGAAAGCCTCGACCTTAGCCTGCAAGGTATCGCGCAGTTTTTCGATACCCGGAATGGTTACATCAATCAGGATCTTGTATGCCGCAATGTGCATAGCTGTTGGGTAGGTATCGTTTGATGATTGTGATTTGTTCACGTCATCATTCGGGTGAATAAAGGTTTTGCCTTCGCCCAGTTTATTGCCTTGTAATACGTGTGCACGGTTAGCAACAACCTCGTTCACGTTCATGTTTGATTGCGTGCCCGAGCCTGTTTGCCAGATCACCAGCGGAAACTCCGAAGCCAGTTCGCCGGCCAGGATCTCGTCGCAAACCTGTGCTATCAGGTCGCGTTTTTCAGCCGGTAATACCCCTAAATCTGTATTGGTAAAAGCGGCTGCCTTTTTCAGGTATGCAAAAGCGTCGATAATTTCCTTTGGCATTGATGCTTCCGGACCAATTTTAAAATTATTGCGTGAGCGTTCGGTTTGCGCTCCCCAGTATTTGTCGGCAGGTACCTGTACCTCGCCCATGGTATCGTGTTCGGTTCTGAAACTCATGGTATTAAATTTTGCAGGGGCAAAGTTATGTTTTTATATGATGCGGGGGAATGCGGGGTGTAAACTTTTTGATATGATAAATATATAAAGCCAAGCACAGGGAAACTGCTTTTAACCACATACGAATTGAAAAACAATAAATGAAAATTTTTCACACTAATTTTTACGTATTAATCGAATTACACGAATTGAATCAATTTAAGATTCGTGTAATTCGATTAATTGTGGAGCGCTTGCAAAGCAATTGTGTTGAAATTTTTCAGCATGAGATTAGTAATAAAGAGCATTGCGATTTTTACTATGCCGGTTTAAAAATTGACATAAAAATCCTAACAATCCCAAAATCCTAAAAATCATGGTTCAGATATGGGCGTTGCCTCCGGCCGGGCTTTACGCTCATACGCCTGCAGGCATTACGCTCGTGGACCGGTATCCGCTTCAATCCCTAACGCAAATTGGGGTTCAATTGAGCAGTTCTATTTATTAAATCATGGCTACCACTTTACATCCTCAATTTTCACAACCTTGTAATCAAAGCCCAACCTTTTGGCATTCTGTTCAACAGTTTGATCAAAACCGGCTTGCTTACGGCGTTCATTTACACCTGCCGCGTCTTTTATCGGCCAAACATAATAACCAATTTTTTGGCCGTTGCGCAATGGCTTTGACGTAGCCTGCGAACCGTAGATTTGCTCTTTACCTTCATACATCAGCTGCCTGTCGAGCATCATGGCGTACAACCTGAAAGGCAGTTCTTTGTTTTCGGCAGCGGTTTTCATGAGGGGCATGTATTGATTTATTTTAGGTGAGTGCTGGATTACGTACCAAGCTGCCTCATTGGTTGGTTCTCCAACAAGCGATTTACCGGGATAGCCGTATTTCGCAAATACATTCTCGATAAAAATCAAATTGGTCGAATCGGCCTGGCTCTGAAGCTTCCAGTAATAGCCTGTAGCTTCTTCCGGTTTAACCGGTAATGTTTTCAACACCGAATCCTTTTTGCTCGGATCCATCAGATAAGTTAAGATCTCGCGATATTTCTGATCAAGTGCCAATACGCTGTCAAGCTGTCTCTTTAAAACAGGGTTAAACTTTTGTTGAGCAGATGCTATGCCTGCCGTTATAATTAACAACACGATGATCAGGTTTTTCATGGTCAATGAGGTTTAAGCAAATAAACGCAAAAACCTGTATTACAAGTATAAGCTATCCGCCTTTTCAAATAGCTTTTTGTTGCATTCGGTAGCCCCTAACGAATAGTTAAACCGCGAAAGCGCATACAGCAGCGGCAGCTTGGCCGGCGCTATTTCATTTTGCTGCAGATCGTTGAGCCAGTCGGCACCGTCAAACTCTGCCCGGTATTTTTTTTCGAGGCGATCATAGATCCGGTAGGCATCATCATAGCTAAGCCACTCCGGTTTGATGTACAGACCGGTAAGGTCGCCCATTTTTTTTCGTTCCTCCGCTTCTGCCGTATCGGCGCTGCCAAATACAAAATAAAAATATAACCACAGGGCCAGGCCAATGGCCCCGATTAACAAAGCGGTTGAATCCCTTTCGCTAAAAAAGAAGATGAAAGCAATAAAGGCTATGATCACCGAAAACATGCGGGCGTAGCCTGCAATGATGCTTTGATGGTTGAGCGGAATATTAAACCCGTTACGGCTTCGCCAGGCCGATCGGGTTACCAGCATGGAGCTGGTTGGGAACAGCGGAATGCCAATAACCACAAATTTGGTCTCTATCCACTGCCCGTTAACCTCATGCACTTTGCCCAAAAACAATGATCCTATTAACATATCAGGTATAATTTAGTCGCGTTATTATAAACCACAACTTATAAAAGTGCTTTTAAACAAATGTTAAATATTTATTAAAAACTAAATATTAACAAACGGCACCCCAATTACCTGTTGTTTCTTATTTTACAAATAAGAAAATCAAACTTAATTAACTAAAAAATGTTAACTGTAAAAACAAATACATAAACACTACTATGAAAAAGTTAAGTTTAATTGCAATGATGGCCCTGGCGGCATTATCATTCCAGGCCTGTAAAGGCGGAGCAAAAAGCGGCAGCGGCGATAGCACAGCAGCTGCAACAACTGACACTGCCGACAGTGCCAACAAAGTAAAAGACACAACTACTACCGGTGCTACAGGCATTGCCGTTACTGCCGATGATGCAAAATTTGCAACCGAAGCGGCAAATGCCGGCTTAGCCGAAGTTGCTGTTGGCCAGTTGGCCAGCGAAAAGGCAACCAATGCCAAAGTAAAAGATTTTGCTAAAATGATGGTTACTGACCACAGCAAAGCAAACGACGAACTAATGGCCATAGCCAAAACCAAAAACATTACCCTGCCATCGGCACCTGATGATGAGCATCAGAAAATGAAAGCCGACCTGGCAGCCAAATCTGGTGCTGATTTTGACAAGGACTATGTTGATGCTATGGTTAAAGGCCATAAAAAAGTTGAATCACTGTTTGAAGATGCTTCAAAAAATTGCAAAGATGCCGACCTTAAGGCTTTTGCAGCTAAAACATTACCTGTTATCCAGCACCATTTAGCCGAAATTGAAGCTATTCAAAAAGGCATGAAGTAATCAGCTATTGATTAATTCAAGATAGAAAAAGGGAGATGTAACAATCTCCCTTTTTCTGTTTAATTCCCTTGTACAGGTGTAGCTAAAACGATACTTTTAACACAGCAAAATCTACTTTAATATGTCGAAACCAATAGTAACCGGCCTCATGGCCTATGGAATGTCGGGACGGATTTTTCATGCCCCGTTTTTAACTACCAATCCGGGCTTTACTTTTAAGGCCGTGGTTGAGCGCCATGAAAAAAAAGCCGGCAAAAAATACCCTGATGCGATCAGCTATGATAGCATCGACCAACTGCTTAACGACGATGAAATAGAGCTCATCATTGTTAATACCCCTAACAACACCCACTTTGATTATGCTGTACAAGCTCTAAATGCAGGTAAACATGTACTGATTGAAAAACCCGCAGCCGTAACTTCAAGCGAGGTGAAAGCGCTGTATGATTTGGGCAAAAAACTTGATTTGAAAGTGATGATCTACCAAAACCGCCGTTATGACAGCGGTTTCCTTTCGGTAAAGGAGGTGATTGAAAGTGGCAGGTTAGGTGAGTTGATCGAGGTTCATTTCAGGCTGGACAGGTACCGCATGGCTATCGGTGCAAAACAATTCAAGGAAACAGCAGGCGTTCCGGGCGGTGGCCTTACCTATGACCTTGGCGCGCATTTGGTTGATAATGCCATTAGTATCTTTGGCAGGCCGTTGAGCTATGAAAAAACTACCGCTGCATTTAGGCCAAACTCGCAGGTTGATGATTATTTCAATATCCACCTTAAATATCCTAATCAGCTTAATGTATACCTAACCTCGGGATTGCTCATTGCCGAGCATACTTATGGCTTTGTGGTACATGGCACGTTAGGCAGCTTTGTTAAAATGCGTACCGATGTACAGGAAGCACAGCTTGATGCCGACATGATGCCTACTGACGAAGGTTTTGGCATCGAGCCCGAAGGCAGCGACGGTAAACTGGTGCTTATGGGTGCCGACGGGCAGAAGACCGTGGAATGGATAAAGTCACCCAAAGGTAATTATAATGGCATATTTGATGCTGTATATCATACCGTGCGCGAAAATGCGTTATTCCCGGTAACCGAGGAGCATGTTGCCTGGCAAATTGAATTGCTTGAAAGCTAAAAATGTTGTAACTATGCTTATTAAATGCTAATTAAAATAATGAAGAAACTGTATTTACTGCTTTGTCTGATTATTGCCGCCGGGTGCAGCCAGGCACAAACGCCACCTGCTAATTCCGGCTTGCCGCCATATCACATCCTCACTACAGACAGTGTTTACGTTACTCCTGCCAACCTGAAAAAAAACAAACCGGTAATGGTGATCTATTTTTCGCCCGATTGCAGCCATTGCCAGCACCTGATGTATGATCTGAAACCCGAGCTGCCCAAATTAAAAAATGTACAGATAGTGATGATCACTTTTATGCCGATGCTTAAAGGGATCCAAACTTTCCAACGCGATTTTGACCTGGCCAAATACCATAACATCACCATTGGTACCGAAGGTTATACCTACGTTGTGCAAAAGTTTTACAGCGTACAAACCACCCCATACATAGCTATTTATGATAAGTATGGTAAATTATTCCAGTCGTACCCAAAAGTGCCAAAAATTCCGGTGTTGATGGAAACGCTTAAAAAAGTATAAAGTAGCTAACTTATAGCTCAAGCCGGTTAATGCAACGTTAACCGGCTTTTTTGTTTAATGTCCCATCAGGATCTCTCGCAGTCTGAGTTACCCTACAAAACTTTTTTGTCGTTTAATCAGCAAGGTGTGTTGTTTTGCCCCGCTGGGGCAAAGGATATTTTTATAACTTTCATGCTACAAACCTTTTGCACCTCTGGTGCACTTGCTTTTAAGTATATTTCAATTAATGTTGTTTAATAAAATATACAAATCCCCCAGAGGGGGCAACTTACTTAAACTCGCAGCGGCCATAAGAAGATCATAAAGCAATCAACAAAATCAAAGCCAATCAACAGTACCGATTACGCTTCATAATAGTTACCTTTGCGGCCAATATTTAAGTTGACGATGAAGAATACCGCATTAACCGATATCCACGTAAAAGCCGGTGCCAAAATGGTTCCATTTGCCGGTTACAACATGCCCGTTCAATACACAGGCATTAACGCCGAGCACGAAACCGTGCGTAAAGCCGTTGGTGTTTTTGATGTAAGCCACATGGGCGAATTCATTTTAAAAGGAGAGAACGCGCTTGATCTGATTCAGCGGGTAACCAGTAACGATGCCTCAAAACTATACGATGGCAAAGTGCAGTACTCATGCCTGCCGAATGAAAACGGCGGTATTGTTGACGACCTGCTGGTTTACCGGATCGACGAAAAAACCTATATGCTGGTGGTTAACGCTTCAAATATTGAAAAAGACTGGGACTGGATCTCCAAATACAATACCAAGGGTGTAGATATGAAAAACATATCCGACCGGACTTCATTGTTGGCTATCCAGGGTCCCAAAGCTGCCGAAGCTTTACAAAGCCTTACCGAGGTAGATTTGGTATCGATGGAATACTATACCTTTAAAAAAGGAACTTTTGCAGGTGTTGACAATGTATTGATATCAGCTACAGGCTATACCGGCGCGGGCGGCTTCGAGATCTATTTTGAAAACCAATATGCGGAGCAGATCTGGGATGCAATTTTCAAAGCCGGCGAGCCTTTTGGTATTAAGCCAATTGGTTTAGGCGCACGTGATACCTTACGTTTGGAAATGGGTTTCTGCCTATATGGTAACGACATTGATGATAACACCTCACCGCTTGAAGCCGGGTTAGGCTGGGTAACAAAATTCAATAAAGAATTCACTAATGCTGAAGCATTACAGGCACAAAAACAAGCTGGTGTAAACCGCAAACTGGTAGGTTTTGAAATGATTGATCGCGGTATTCCACGCCATGATTATTTAATTGTTGACGCTGATGGCAATACCATAGGTAAAGTAACTTCAGGCACACAATCACCATCATTACAAAAAGCTATTGGTATGGGCTATGTAGATACCGCTTTCGCCAAAGAAGGCACCGAGATCTACATCAGCATCAGGGATAATAAAATTAAAGCGCAGATTGTAAAACCTCCGTTTTATAAAGCCCCCTAACCCCCTAAAGGGGGAACTACCTTCAAAGTTTTCTAAATTAATTAAACACAAATGTCTGAAAATACAACTACTCAAACTCCCCCTTCAGGGGGCTGGGGGGCACACGTTTGCCTAACCCCTGCATTACTGCCACTGTTTAATGTGGAGGATTATATTGTAGTGGTTATTGATATTTTCAGGGCAACATCATCTATATGTTATGGTATTGAAAACGGTGCTGAGGCTATTATACCGGTATCACAAGTTGAGGAGTGTGCCGCGTATAGAGAGAAAGGGCTGGATTACCTTCTTGCCGCCGAGCGCGACGGATCGGTAGTTGATGGTTTTGATTTTGGCAACTCGCCATTTTCATATACTAAAGAAAAGGTAGCCGGTAAAACAATAGTGTTAACCACTACCAACGGCACACATGCACTGCATTTATCGCGCAGCGCAAAAAGAATTGTTATTGGTTCGTTCCTGAACCTTTCCGCTTTAAGCAACTGGATTAATACCCAAAACGAAAATGTGCTGCTGGTGTGTGCCGGCTGGAAAAACAATTTCAATTTGGAGGATACCCTGTTTGCCGGTGCCGTAATTGAGCAGTTAAAAGATAAAGGATTTGTACTGGACGATGCCGCCTTAGCCGCTAACGATCTTTTCCAGGTTGGTAAAAGCGATATCAACGGATATCTCAAAAAAACATCACACGGCGAACGCCTTAAAAAATTAGGCATCGAAAAAGATATCGAGTTTTGTTTACAGGTTGATTTGACAACTGCCATTCCTGTTTTGGAAGGGGAGAAACTGGTGAAGTTGGCGGTGTAATAAAAAACGTCATTGCGAGGCACGAAGCAATCCCAAACGATACAGGGCGGACCTGCCAATAGGGGATTGTTTCGTGCCTTACAGCAAAAATAGAAATCGTTGATGCCTCGAAAGAGCCGGCGTAAGTAAGCACCCCCTTTAGGGGGCGGGGGGGGCAGCAAACTCCACAAGCGCCTTTTCAATCCTGCTGATGGTTTCTTCTTTACCAAGCAGGGCGACAATATCAAACACATGCGGACCAAACTTGCCGCCAACCAGCATAATGCGGAAAGGCAGCATTACATCGCCAACTTTTAAACCTTTTTCTTCGGCAAGGGCTTTGAATTTAGCTTCCAGGTCATGCGCTTCAATAACTGCTTCGTTATTTAGCAAGGCGATAAACGCATGATAAAACGCTGTTTTGGCATCAGTCCATTTAGGTTTTACCGCGTTAAGGTCATACTCCCTGGGCTGCTCAAAAAAGAAACCCGCCTGCTGGTAAAAATCAGGCATTAGTACGCAACGGTCTTTAATTAAACCGATAACCTTGGCCAAATACTCATCATCATTAACGTTAACACCCTTATCAGCAAATACTTTTATAACATCTGACTTCAGACTTTCGACTTCAGACCTCTTAATCCACTCGGCATTGAACCATTTGGCTTTCTCAAAATCAAACTTGGCGCCCGATTTGTTAACGCGCTCTATCGAGAATTTTTCTATCAATTCGTCAAGCGTAAAAATCTCCTGCTCGGTACCGTCGTTCCAGCCCAAAGTTGCCAGCAGGTTCAGGAAAGCTTCCGGTAAAAAACCTAATTCACGGAAACCCGGCGTCAACTCGCCTGTTTTTGCATCAAACCAGTTCATGGCATACACCGGGAAACCCAGTCGGGCTCCATCACGTTTGCTCAGTTTACCGTGACCATCCGGTTTCAGGATTAACGGTAAATGCGCCCATTGTGGCATATCGGCCTTCCAGCCCAGATATTCCCAAAGCAGCAAATGTACCGGGGCCGACGGCAGCCATTCTTCGCCACGAAAAGCATGCGTGATCTTCATCAGATAATCGTCAACCACAACGGCCAGGTGATAAGTAGGCATGCCATCGGCTTTTAATAACACTTTATCATCAACCAGGCCGGTTTCAAAGCTCACATATCCGCGAATCATATCATTGAAACTTACTGTTTCACCCTCCGGCATTTTAATGCGGATCACATGCGGCGTACCTGCATCAAGCAAGGCATCAACCTCGTGCTGAGGCAATGAAAGCGAGTTTCTTAGGGTATGGCGATAGGCCAGGCCGTACTGAAAATTGGGGATCTCCTTCCGGTTTTTGTCCAGCTCTTCGGCGGTATCAAAGGCATAATAAGCATGCCCTTCCATAACCAGGCGTTCGGCATATTCGCGGTAAAGTGGTTTACGCTCGCTTTGGCGATATGGCGCGTAAGGGCCGCCGGCAACCGGGCTTTCGTCGGGGTGAAGGCCGCACCATTTAAGGCAATCTAAAATATATTCTTCGGCACCTTCCACATAGCGGGTTTGGTCGGTATCCTCAATTCGCAAAACAAAATCACCGCCATGTTTTTTGGCGTATAAATAGTTAAACAACACGGTGCGCACACCGCCAAGGTGTAAACCACCGGTAGGGCTTGGCGCAAAACGGACTCTTACTTTTTTATCGGTCATGATGGGGGCAAAGATATGCTTTAAGTCGGAAAGTCCGGAAGTCCGCTGTCCGAAAGTCGGAAGGATGGTACAGGCTGAAAAACCTACAATTTGAAAGTTTAACCATATGCAAATCCTCACTTTTCAACTTACGGACTTTCGGACAGCGGACTTCCGGACTACCTCCAACAAAAATTATATTTTACAAAGCAATTTTACGTTATTTGGGCTGTGCCCAGCATGAACCCATATCAACAGAAAAAACGTTGGAAATATTTGCTCCTTGCCTTTGCAGTGGTAATTGCAATTGGCTCATTGCTTTATACCCGTTACCTGGTAAAAAACATTGAACGTTCGGAACGTACCCGGGCCCAGGTTTGGGCCATAAGTATGCGCCAGATCCTTGCCTCAGATGATAATGACTTTTTAAACTATGTAATAGCCGTGCGCGATAGCCTTACCGTACCCGCCATTGTAACAGATGGAAAAGGCGAAATAGTTTTACAGCGAGGCTTAGACACCACAAAGACTTTTATCAAGCTGGAAGCCGAAAACAACAAGAGGAAAAAATACGATCCGGCTTACTTTAAAGAAGAGCTCGCCTATATGAAGGGTCAGCATCCTCCTATTAAACTCCAGGTTTTGGGAGAAGAAAACCTTGTTTACTATAAAGATTCGGCGTTGCTTACACAGCTGCGCTTATTCCCTTATGTACAGCTCACGGT
Source organism: Mucilaginibacter rubeus (assembly GCF_014643835.1). GTDB lineage: Bacteria > Bacteroidota > Bacteroidia > Sphingobacteriales > Sphingobacteriaceae > Mucilaginibacter > Mucilaginibacter rubeus. The sequence goes on from NZ_BMKD01000008.1 coordinate 281,281, forward strand.
AATTGCTATATTTTTATTGATGGCGTATACAGCCTTCAGTTCATCGCGCAAATCAGAGCAGGACCAGGTTTGGGTTGGTTTAGCCAAAGAAACTGCTCATCAGTTGGGTACGCCTATATCATCGCTTATTGCATGGATTGAGCTGATGAAAGAGAAATTTAATGCCGAAGACGATGTGCTGGTGGCCGAAATGGAGAATGACGTAAAGCGCCTTGAAATTGTGGCCGATCGCTTTTCAAAGATTGGCTCCAAACCGGTATTGGACGAGCACGGAGTTTATGCCGTAGTGAAAGATTTTGTTGATTATTTCAAGGTACGTGTTAGTAAAAACATCAGCTTTGAAATGACGGGTAATCCGCACCTCAAGGCCGGGCTCAATATTCCACTATTTGACTGGGTATTGGAAAATTTGCTGAAGAATGCTGTTAATGCCATTGAGGGTAAGGGAAGCATTAAGGTTGAGATTAGTGGCAATAAAGTTAAAAACCAGATTTTTATTGATGTTACAGATACCGGCAAAGGCATCTCCCGTTCTAAATTTGATACCGTTTTCCAACCTGGGTATACCACCCGTAAACGCGGCTGGGGATTAGGCTTGTCGCTCACCAAACGCATAATAGAGAATTACCATAACGGGCAGATCTTTGTGAAAGATTCGGAAATAGGTAAAGGAACAACCTTCAGGATAGTACTAAAAAACACGCGCAATGATAACAAAACCAAAACCAGGTGATTATTCGCCATTTGCAGCGGGATATGTGGGCCTTGTTGGCGACAATGATGTAATTAACATGCTTGAACAGCAAATGGATAACAGTTACCAGCTATTCAGTAATTTAACCGATGAGCAGGGACTATATGCTTATGCACCCGGCAAATGGACAGTTAAGCAGGCATTGGGCCATATGATAGACACCGAACGTACCTTTGCCTATCGTGCCCTCGTGTTTTCGCGCAATCATATCGAACTGCCGGGTTTTGACCAGGATATTTATGTTAACAATACCGATTTCAACCGTCAAAATATAAAAGACCTTGCCGAAGAGTTCCGTGCATTGCGCCAGGCAAACCTTTATATGATTAAAGCATTCAGCAATGAGCAGCTAAATCGTAACGGTATTGCCAGCAACCATTTGTTTACCGTTGCCGCATTTGTATTTATGCTGGCCGGGCATGAGCGCCATCATTTAAATTTATTTAAAGAGCGGTACGGGATAGGGTAAGGTATTTATATCGCACATCGTAAGGCCATTAAACATAAAGACTTACGAAGTTTTTAAAACTTCGTAAGTCTGGGCTCTCCAACCTGCCCCGGGGGGGGGGCGATTTTTTATTTCTCTTTGTACAATTCTTCTTTATCCAGCACTTCTCTTTTCTCGATGCGGTATGATAAAAACAAGCCGGCCCCTCCAAAAATAGCGATCAATGCTACGTATAAAAAGAAAACATCATCGTCAAAACTATTGAATATGCCACGGTTTAAAACGTAGGCCAAAAATAGCCCGATACCCGAACCAATAAGCAGTAAGCCCCATTTTAAATTTTGGTAAGGAGCCGATTGCGGTTTATAACTCCTCGGATCCATGTTTCGTTCAATCATAGCTAATTTCTCCCGTTTGTTTAAGTAAACGATCCCGAAGATCATTGCGAATAAGCTGAGGGGTATTATAATTCCTGCTAATACGCCCAATTCACCTGCGCCCATAATATTTGTTTTTTTAATTAAGTTAATACTGTTTTTTCTCTCTATAAACACGCCATTGCGGTGTATTTGTAAGCTATGACCACATGTTTTTTAAACAGGTTACACCCTGATTGAAAAAAATTATTACTCCCTTTTAGGAGGGCGGATGGCATTTATTAACTTTGCTTTAATGATAAGTGCGGCTACTCCTTTTAACCTGCTGGGGCAGGATCTTTTATTATTACCACAAAAAGCTATTTACTGGCAGCAGCAAAGCGCCCTGATAATTGCCGATGTGCATTTGGGCAAAGTGGGCCATTTCCGTAAGGCCGGCATAGCAATACCGCGGGATATGGAGCAAAGTGACCTGGCCGTACTTTCCGATCTTATTTATGAACACAAGCCGGAAAAGTTAATTTTTTTGGGCGATCTGTTCCACAGCGATATGAATAACGATTGGGATTGGTTTATCCTTTGGCGCAGCCAGTTCCCCGCGTTACAGATCATGCTGGTCCGCGGCAACCATGATATCATTGCAGATAAGCATTATCATAACCTGAATATCGAACTGCACGATGAACTGTTGATCGGCCCCTTCCTCATGATGCACCATCCGCTTGCCAATGACCAGGACGAAAAAGCGGGTTACGTTTTTTGCGGGCATATCCACCCTGGGGTAAACTTAAGCGGCCGGGCACGTCAAAGCATTACATTGCCTTGCTTTGCCTTCGGCAATAAACAGGGAATTTTACCATCCTTCGGAAAATTTACCGGACGGGTAGCTATCCGGAGCCTTCAAAACGACAAGATCTTTGCTGTTTTGAAAGATAAAGTTGTGGCTATAGCCTGATTTTTATCTACAAAATGCACTAAATCCATCGAATTCCCTGTCATAGTATTGTATTTGGCTGTTGAATACCAGGACATTATTTTAGATTGATTCTAAATAGCTTTTTGGTCTCCAATAAGCCAAAACCTCTTCTATGTTTTGTTATTTAATAAATACTTTTGCCTAATAAATCCAATTCATAATGAGCGAATTCAAACAAACCTTAAACTCGTCGCTGGGCAAAAAGCTGATCATGGCTTTAACAGGCTTGTTTCTGTGTACCTTTTTAATTGTGCACGTAGGCGGCAACCTGTTGTTGTTTAACAACGATAACGGTTTCAGTTTTAACGTGTATGCCAACTTCCTTACGCATTTTCCGCCTATTGAAGTTATAGCATACCTGTTGTACCTTTCCATTTTAGTGCATGCACTATACGGTTTGATCCTGACTGTCAAGAACCGTAAAGCCCGCCCTGTACGTTATGCGGTAGCGGCAAAATCTGATGCCTCATGGTCATCAAAAAACATGGGCCTGCTGGGTTCAGTCCTGTTCCTGTTCATCGTTATCCACATGGGCGATTTCTGGTTCCGTTACCATAACGACAAAACCATGGGCTTTAAAGAGTACCGTACCGACCTGGCAACAGGCGAAACAAAGGTTAGCGATTACACACCGGCCAATGCCGAATTCAGTCACTCTGTATCAACCGAAAACAATGTGGAAGTTGTAAGGGTAAAAGACCTGCACGCGCGTGTTGCTTACAGTTTCAGCAACATTATCTACGTTATATTTTACGTAATAGCCATGGGCGCTGTAGCATTTCACTTGTTACATGGTTTCCAGAGCGCGTTCCGTACGCTGGGCTGGGTACACCGTAAATATACGCCGGTAGTTTACTTTATTGGTACATGGCTGTTTGCAGTTATCATTCCGCTGCTTTTTGCCGCCATGCCGGTTTATTATTACTATTTATCAACCCAGGGAGCTCACTAAGTTTAGCTGGCCAAAAGCCACAAACATAAATACAAAGAAGAGATGACATTAGATGCTAAAATTCCTCAAGGCCCATTAGCCGAAAAATGGAGCAAGCATAAATTTGATCTGAAGCTGGTTAACCCCGCCAACAAGCGTAAATACGATATCATCATTGTAGGTACCGGTTTGGCAGGCGCTTCGGCAGCTGCCACTTTAGGCGAGCTGGGTTACAACGTTAAGGCGTTTTGTTTCCAGGACAGCCCCCGCCGTGCGCACTCTATCGCAGCACAGGGTGGTATCAATGCCGCTAAGAACTACCAAAACGACGGCGACAGTGTTTTCCGTTTATTTTACGATACCATTAAAGGTGGTGACTACCGCGCCCGCGAAGCCAACGTTCACCGTTTGGCCGAGGTTTCGGTAAACATCATTGACCAGTGCGTTGCACAAGGTGTACCTTTTGCCCGCGAATACGGCGGCTTGCTGGATAACCGTTCATTCGGTGGTTCGCAGGTATCGCGTACATTTTACGCGAGGGGACAAACAGGACAACAATTATTATTGGGCGCTTATTCTGCGCTTAACCGCCAGATCCATGCCGGTAAAGTAAAAATGTACACCCGCCACGAAATGCTTGACGTGGTAACTATCGATGGCCATGCCAAAGGTATTGTTACCCGTAATATGTTAACAGGCGCTATTGATACGCATGCAGGTCACGCGGTATTATTATGTACCGGTGGTTACAGCAACGTATTCTACCTGTCAACAAACGCTATAGGTTCAAACGTAACGGCAGCCTGGAGGGCACACAAACGTGGTGCTTTCTTTGGTAACCCCTGCTATACTCAAATTCACCCAACCTGTATCCCTGTAACCGGCGATCACCAGTCTAAGTTAACGCTGATGTCAGAGTCATTGCGTAACGACGGCCGTGTATGGGCTCCAAAAACTGTTGAAATTGCCGAGCAGCTGCGCAAAGGCACTTTGAAAGCAGACCAGGTTAAAGAAGATGACCGCGATTATTTCCTTGAACGTAAATATCCTGCTTTCGGTAACCTTGTTCCGCGCGATGTGGCATCACGTAACGCCAAGGAAATGGTTGAAGAAGGCAGGGGTGTAGGAGGTTCTGGCTTCGCGGTATTCCTTGACTTTGCCGATGCTATTAAACGTTTAGGCGAAGAAACTGTTAAAGCCAAATACGGTAACCTGTTTGATATGTACATCCAGATCACCGACGAGAACCCATATAAACAACCAATGCGTATTTACCCTGCGGTTCACTATACCATGGGCGGCCTTTGGGTTGATTATAACCTGAGCACTACAATCCCCGGCTTATATGCTTTAGGTGAGTGTAACTTCTCAGACCACGGTGCTAACCGCCTTGGTGCATCTGCACTGATGCAGGGTTTATCTGATGGATATTTCGTGATCCCTTATACCCTTGGCGATTACCTGGCTAAAATTGGCCCTAAAAAAGTTGATACCAGCCACCCGGCGTTTGAAAAAACCAAACAGGATGTTATCGCACACATAAGTAAATTATTAGCTCTTAAAGGCACTAAAACCACTAACGAATACCACCGCGAACTTGGCCATATTATGTGGGAGTATTGCGGCATGGCCCGCACCGAAGAAGGCCTGAAAAAGGCCAAAGGCCTGATCCAGGCTTTGAAAGCTGATTTCTGGAAAAATGCTATCGTAACCGGCGAAAACGAAGAAGTGAACGCTTCGTTAGAAAGAGCTGGTCGCGTAGCTGATTTCATTGAACTTGGCGAGCTGATGATAGATGACGCTTTAATGCGTAAAGAATCATGCGGTGGCCACTTCAGGGTTGAATCGCAAACTGCAGATGGTGAAGCACTTCGCGATGACGAAAACTTCGCGTTTGTAGCAGCGTGGGAATTCAAAGGTGAAAACCAACCAGAAGAGTTACATAAAGAGCAACTGACATTTGAAGCAGTTCATTTATCACAACGTAATTATGCATAGTGATTGGTTGATTAGGAGAATGGTTGATTAAGTTAAACCCATTTCTCCAATCATCTATTCACTCAATCAACAAAACAACGATAACTCAAATCTAAAACAAAGATGAGTAACGGAAATATGAACCTGACGCTTAAAGTATGGCGTCAAAAAAATGCTCAAACCGCGGGTAAATTTGTAAGCTACAAAGCCGAAAATATTTCGCCCGACATGTCGTTCCTTGAAATGCTCGACGTGGTTAACGAGAGCCTTACCCACAAAGGCGATGAGCCAATTAACTTTGACCACGATTGCCGCGAAGGGATCTGCGGTATGTGTTCATTATATATCAATGGTCACCCGCACGGCCCAAAACGCGGTATCACTACCTGCCAGCTGCACATGCGTACCTTCCACGACGGTGAAACCATCACTATCGAACCATGGCGCGCTCAGGCATTCCCAATTGTTAAAGATTTGGCGGTTGACCGCTCTGCCTTCGACAGGATCCAACAAGCCGGTGGTTATGTTTCGGTAAACACCGGTGGTGTACCTGATGGTAACGCTATCCCAATCCCTAAAGTTATTGCTGATGAAGCGTTCAACTCGGCTACCTGTATTGGTTGCGGAGCCTGCGTTGCTGCCTGTAAAAATGCCTCGGCTATGTTGTTCGTATCGGCTAAGATCACCCAGTTAGGCTTATTACCGCAAGGTCAGCCGGAGCGCTATCGTCGCGTGCAATCAATGGTTGCCCAGATGGACGAGGAAGGTTTTGGCAGCTGTACCAACACCGGTGCCTGCGAAGCCGAGTGCCCTAAGGAAATTAAATTGACTAACATTGCCCGTATGAACAACGACTATTTTAGCGCGAAACTGTTCAGGGAAGAAGAAGTACATGAGCAAGGTCATTAATTGATCTTTCTGTTAGGATATAGTAAACGGCCCGGCTTGTCCGGGCCGTTTTATGTTTTATTCAGAAGTTTTCAAACGGCTTGATAAAAATAAAATGAGATCATAAAAACACTCTTCCCTTTTTGGGAAATAAGCATACAAATCTTTTTTGGTCCGGCTTAAGACTTAGAACTTAAGACTTCCGGCTTACTCCTCTCCAACCAGCTTAAATACCATCCCATCCATGTCTTCAGAGATTCTGATCTGGCAAGCCAACCGACTTGCAGGTGGAGCGTAGGGGAGCGTATCCAATACGTCGAGCTCGGTATCCGTAGCAGTAAAATATTCCTCGGGGCCTTCTATCACCTGTACGTGACAGGTAGCACAAAGCGCCATGCCGCCGCAGGTGGCCAGTATATCGTATTCAGATGCCTTCAGTACTTCCATCAGGCTCAGATTTATGCCTTCCGGAATTTCAACGGCCCTGCTGCCTCCGTCGCGGTCAATTATGGTTAAATTTATCATGGCTAAAAAGCGCTTACACCGTAAACGGTGGTGTATTTAAAACTCAGTTTTTGCTCGGGGTAAACATATTTGAAAGCACTTTGGGCCATTAACGCACTTTCATGAAAACCGCATAAGATCAGCTTAAGTTTACCCGGGTAGGTATTGATATCACCAATGGCATAAATGCGTTCGATATTGGTGCTGTAATCAACTGTATTTACCGCGATGGCTGATCTGTCGATATTCAACCCCCAATCGGCAATAGGGCCAAGTTTGGGGCTAAGGCCAAATAAAGGAATGAGATGATCTGCTTCAATATGGCTTACCTGCTGGTCCCGGTCAAGCAGGGTGATCTCCTGCAAACGGTCATCGCCGGTTAAAGCAACTACGTTTGATTTAAGGATCAGGTCGATCTTGCCTTCCCTGGCCAGCTCAAATACTTTTTCGGCACTATCGGGCGCTCCGCGAAAAGTATCTCCCCGATGGACCAGGGTAACCCGCTCGGCTACATTGCTTAGAAAAACAGCCCAGTCCAGGGCGGAATCGCCGCCACCTGCAAGCACCACTTTTTTATCCCGGAAATGTTCGGGGTTCTTCACCATGTAGGCTACGCCTTTTCCCTCAAAATCCGTAAGACGGTCAATTTCTGGTTTGCGGGGTTCAAAACAGCCAAGGCCGCCGGCAATTACTACTACCTGGCAATGAACGGTTGTGCCGTCGTTAGTTATGATATTATAAGATCCGTCATCATTGCGTTGCAGGTTTTCTACCCGCTCGCCCAAACTAAAGGTAGGGTGAAACGGGGCTATCTGCAGCATCAAATTATCCACCAGTTGCTGTGCGGTAACATCAGGATAACCGGGAATATCATAAATAGGTTTATGCGGATAAATTTCGGAAAGCTGGCCGCCAACCTGTGGCAGCACATCGATAAGGTGGCAGCGCATTTTTAGCAGCCCGGCTTCAAAAACAGCAAATAAACCAACAGGTCCCGCGCCTATAATGCAGATATCGGTAGTAATTTTTTCCATGTATGATCGCCTTTGATTCAGCAATCAAATTTGCCGCTAAACTAATTGGCAATCAAATGATATAAAGTAATATGAGATTACTTTAAGTTATAATTGGCAAGGCAAAAACGCTTAAATAACTCTATCAGTTTGCTGTGTTTGCCATGCAATTGTATGAACTGAAAAGTGCGGAAAATCTCTAATCCTTTAACATCAATAATGGTGAGCTCGTTGTATTTTAACTCGCTTACTACCGATTGGATGGAGAGAAATGTTGCTGTTTCTGAGTATAAAAGATATTGTTTTATGGCGATGCTGCTCTCCAGTTGGATCTCGATGTTCAGGTCTTTAGGGTTGATTTGCACGGCGGCCAGGGCATTGAAGATAACATCCAGGGTGCCCGATCCGGCTTCCCTTAAAACCAAGGGAATGGCAGGCAATTGTTTGGGTGTGATCTCGGTCTTTTTGGATAACTTATTGTTAGCACTGGTTACCAGTACAATTTCATCTTTAATAAAATCGGTATAGGATAATTGCGGCGAATGGGCAGCCCCTTCTACAATGGCAATATCTATTTTTTCGGCCAGTACCAGCTGCGAGATCTGATCGGTATTGGCCTGGATAAAATTGAAAGTAACCTTGGGATATGTTTTTTTAAACATAGCCAACAGTTTGGGCAAAATAGTTTGCGCCACGGTGGTACTGGCCCCTATGTGCAGTGTACCGGCTTCCAGGTTGTTAAGCTGTGCCAGTTCAGTTTCCAGGTCGGTATAGGTTTGGAAAATCTTTTCGGCATATTTTTCAAGGATCTTGCCGGCGGTGGTAAGGGAAATATTATTGCCGTTTCGTTTAAACAGCTGTACACTGAGCTGCTGCTCCAGTTCCTTGATATGTTTGGTGACCGCCGGTTGGGTAATAAATAGTTCGGATGCAGCTTTGGTAAAGCTTAACCGCTGTGCTACCGTATAAAAAACCTTCAGCCTGAAATCAAATATCATTGGGCCAATTTAGGAATAAATACTTTTTATTCAGCATGTCGCTACGAGCGAAGCGTGGCAACCGCATACTATACAGTGCGAATATGCATTGGCTGCGAGATTGCAACGCTTCGCTTACAGCAATGACATAAATTTATGTCAATGTATCTATTTAATTCGTAGCCAATTGTGGGCTGGCATCCTTGCGTTTCAGGATCAAAGCTGCTATCAGCGCAATCACCAGGCCAACAGGCAGTATCTCCATGTAAGTAAGCACGATTACGCCGAAGGGGCTTTTGTACATATTAACATAACCGGCCATGCTTGCTTCCTGTTGCTTAAGTTCGGCGGCCGTAGCACCATGGGCTTTGGCTTCCCTTAAAACATGGGCGACGTATTTGGCCATAAAATCGGGGTAAAAGTTATAGAACTCTATTAACCACACAATCACATAAACTGTTGAGGTGATCAACACAATGTAAAGACCGATCATAAAAGCTTTGCCGAAACTAATTATGCCTTCGTTGTATTTGTCACGGTAATTTTTGATGGCTACAAATATCAGCGAAAACGCCAGCAACATGGAGCCATAGCCCACCCACATGTTGCCCTGAAAGTTGGGGTTGTTATAGCAAAGGGCTCCCGAAATTCCCCCGGTAGCGGCGATGATGAGGCCGGAGATTGATCCAAAAACAAATACATTCTTTTTCATATCGTTTATATTTTGATAGAACAAATTTGGCTTGTCAGAAACTTTTCGGGCTCATACTTTAGGGTGATTTTTAAAAATATGCTGCCATTAGTACTAAAGTATGAAGCGGGTTAAGGAATAATGCTGAGCCGCTTCCCCATTTCAACAGCCTGGGTGCGGCGTTTAACCTCCATTTTTTCAAACACCTTTGCCGAATGTGTTTTGATGGTATTCAACGATACAAATAAGCGCTCTGAAATTTCCTGGTTACTTAATCCTTCGGCCATTAATTGCAAAACGTCAAGCTCGCGTTTGCTGAGGCCAAGCTTTTCCACCTCTGTCTGGTTAATGATAAATTCAGGTCCGTTATTTACATAAACCTGTTTTTCTACAACAACTGTTTTGGGTTTGGTAAGTTTAAGTGCCAGCCAAATTCCTAATACGGTAAAAAATACTGCTATGGCACCCATGTAAATTTCATAGGCATTATCAACAATGATCAGTTTAAGCTCAAGCCATTTCAGCAACAACAACAGCAGAGCGAGTGCTACCGCGTACAGTATGGTATGTTTGTTTTTTGCCAATAAATTTGAAGCCATGTTATGAGCACCGATTTATCTTAAAATTAGGATTATTTAAGATAAAGCAGAAAGACACGCAAACAAAAAAAGCGGAAAACATCCCGCTCTTAAATTTATAATTTGTCAAGTTAATACCTTAATTCTGAAAGTCCTGGTTCCTTTTATTCATCAGCTTTAGCCGCGTCTTTCCTGGCTTTTTTATCGGCTTTTAATTTTGCATAGGCTTTTTGTTGTTCGGGGGTGAAAATCTTGTTTAAGCCGGTGGCGGTGCGTTGTTTAATCTTTTGATCGGCCAGGTGACTGGTTTTTTTATCCTGTTTCAGTTTTTTCAGGCTATCGATACTTGTTGCCTGGGCAAGCAGGATAACATTGACTTTTTTTGCCTGGTCGGCAGTAAGTTTTAAGTTTTTTTGCAGGTGCTCGGTTTTGTTGGCCGCTTTTTGAGCAGGCGTTTTTTCAATCTTTTTTTGTGCGTTGGCTGCGTAGTTTAGTCCGCAGGCAAGGGCCAGTAGCATCAGTAGTTTTTTCATATTTTTTATTTTTTGCAGATAATTAATTTATTGACAATATAGATGAGTTTTGGTTTAAATGGGTATGTGTATAAGTTTCTTTGACAATTAAATTAAACCAAAGGGTTCTTTTATGGTCGTACTAATGCAAAAGTTAAATTTTTAATTTAATAACCCGGATACTATGAAAAAGGCTGTTAAGTACTGGTGTGGCTTTGTTATGTTGTTGTGTTTGTTTACCGTATTTACTGCCTTTTTGCCGGGCTATCCTAATGCAAGTTTAAAATTTCCATATAAGCAGGCGGGTTTAACACCCGAACAAGCCGCGGCTCATTTACTGAGCCGTTTTACTTATGGGGCAACCCCGGGCGAAGTAGAAGAAGTATCCAAAATCGGCCCCGAAAAGTGGTTTGCCCAACAGTTGGATGCCCAACTCCCGGATGATTCCCTTAATCAACTGTTAAATAAATATGATGCCTTAAAACTGAGCAATACAGAAGTTGTTGCCCAATACCCCAAAGGCGCGCAGGTTTTGCGAATGGCTGTAAGGGATGGTATAGTTAACAAAGATTCGGTAAAAACAGATCGCAAAGCTTATCGCGATCAGCTGCAAAACTACATGCAGCAAAACGGATTAAAGCCCGAGCAGGAGCTGTTACGTCAATTCATCAACCAAAAAATATTAAGAGCCGCTTACAGCAATAATCAATTACAGGAAGTAATGACCAGTTTCTGGTTCAATCATTTCAATGTATCTATAGTAAAAAATGACTGTTCGCAATATATCCCCGCTTATGAGCGCGACGTCATCCGTCCGAATGCCCTTGGCAAATTTAATGATTTGTTATTGGCCACTGCCAAATCGCCGGCCATGCTATATTACCTGGATAATTTCAGCAGCTCGGGGAATAAGGAGAACATGGAGCAGGGGCCGATCCGCCGCCGGCTGATGCAGCAAATGCAGGGTGCGGATACAGGTCGGTTTGCCAATATGCCCAAACTAAACAAAGCAAAAAAGGCACAGGGGCTTAATGAAAATTACGCCCGCGAGGTAATGGAACTGCATACCCTTGGCGTTGACGGCGGCTATACCCAGCAGGATGTTACCCAGGCGGCTAAAGTACTTACCGGCTGGTCGGTTTATCCAATGGGCACTTACGGGCAGGCGGGTCAAAAACTTATGAACCGTATTGGGGATGAAAAACTGCAAAGCCGTGGTTTTGTACATGAGGGCGATTTTCTGTTTAACCCTAACAAACATGATAGCGGCGAAAAGACGGTATTGGGCCATCATTTTGCTGCTGGAGGCGGGTATGAGGAGGGGGTGCAACTGCTTGATATGCTGGCACACCAACGAGCTACGGCAAGGTTTATAGCAAAGAAAATTGCTGTGCGCTTTGTGAGCGATAACCCGCCGCAGAGCCTTATTGATAAAATGGTCCATACCTTTATGAATAAAGATGGTGATATTAAACAGGTATTGATCACCATGGTTGATGCGCCTGAATTTTGGAGCGCGGCAGCCTTAAGGGAAAAAACAAAATCGCCTTTTGAACTGGCCATAGGCTCGGTACGTTCATTGCATGCCGATATTACCCAGCCTTACCAGTTGTTTAACTGGATCAATAAAATGGGCGAAAAAATGTACTATTACCAGGCCCCAACGGGCTTCCCCGATAAAGGCCAATACTGGATCAATACCGGCGCACTGCTTAACCGTATGAATTTTGGTTTGGCGTTGGCATCGGGCCGGATCCCGGGTGTAAAGGTTGATCTTGCAGCACTCAATAACCACCACGAACCCGAAAGCGCACAGGCCGCACTTATGACTTATTGCAAGATCATTATGCCGGGCCGTAAGCTTGATGAAACTATTAAACGGCTTACGCCTATGCTTAACGATCCCAAACTTATGGAAAAGGTTGGCGAAGCCAGCGCTAAAACTCTTGCAGCAACCGCGCTACCAGTAACTGCCAGTGATGAGATGATGGATCAGCAGGCGGGTTTGAAAGGTAAACGAAAAAATAATTTTATAGCGATGCAAAGCACCTCGGGCAATAATTCTATGCTGGCACAGGTGGTTGGCGTTATCATTGGTTCACCCGAATATCAAAGGCGTTAATTGCAGGAGGATTTAAAAATGGTATCAAGAAGAGGCTTTTTAAAATCGGGCGGGCTGGCCCTTTTAGGTGTAGGATTACTGGGCGGCATACCCGGTTTTTTAGCTGAGGCAGCCGCAAGCGAAAAAATCTTATCGCCCTATAAAAAGAAAAAAACGCTGGTATGTATCTTTCAGCGCGGAGCTATGGATGGACTGATGGCTGTTACCCCCTTTACGGACGATTATTTGAAAGCTGCCCGGCCAAACCTGTTTATGTCGGCTGCCAAAAGTGGTACAGGTAATCCGCTGATAGACCTGGACGGGCGTTTTGGTTTGCACCCTGCCATGAAGGCCTTTGAACCTATGTTCCGCGAAAAACGTTTGGGCATTGTTCACGGCATCGGTTCGCCTAATAATACCCGCTCGCATTTTGATGCGCAGGATTATATGGAATCGGGCACTCCATTCAATAAAGGTACCTCAAGCGGCTGGCTTAACCGGGCTGTAGGTTTGCTTGGACATGACGCGCTTACTCCGTTTACAGCCGTGAGCATGACATCGGCCATGCCACGTTCTTTTTATGGCGACAATCCCTCGGTAGCCATCAGCAATCTCCAGGATTTTGCGATTCAAATGCGTGGCAACCCTGCCGGAGCCAATATCGCGGCCAAAAGTTTTGAAGATCTGTATGATCAAACCGCATCCGGCTTACTGAAGCAAACCGGAAAGGAAAGTTTTGAGGCTATGAAGATGCTGCAGAAAACTGATATTAAAAATTATACGCCTGCCAATGGCGCTGTTTACCCCAGCTCGGCATTGGGCAATTCGCTGAAACAAATAGCCCAGCTCATTAAAATGGATGTGGGACTGGAAGTTGCCTTTGCCGAATCAAACGGTTGGGATACCCACTTTAACCAGGGAACCGAAAACGGCATCTTCGCCCGGAATGTTGCCGACCTAAGCAACAGCATAATGGCCCTGTGGACCGACCTGGGCACCTACCAGGACGATGTTACCATAATGACCATGACCGAGTTTGGCCGTACCGTGCATCAAAACGGGACTGGTGGTACCGATCATGGTCGCGCTTCATGTAACTTTATTTTAGGTAATGATGTAAGCGGCGGTTTAGTGTATGGCGATGTAAAGCCGCTCGCCGTTGAAAACCTTGAAGATGGCCGCGACCTTGCGGTAACTACCGATTTCAGGAGCGTGTTCAGCTCAGTAGCGGATAAGCATCTTGCGATAAATAATGATCATATACTGTTTCCTGACTGGAAAGGGGATAGGGTGAATGTAATGAGGGGATAAAAGCAGGCTGCCGCGGTTTTAGCAATAGCCTAACCCGTGATTGGATATCCCTGAAGTTTCTAACTTCAGCTCATTCACTGGCCGAAGTTGGGCGATAACGTAAATCGGCCTAAAACCGGGCAGGCACTTTGCCTGCGAAAGCAACAGCTTTTAGCCATAAAAAATGGTGGCGCTGTTTTGTCAGTACTTTTTTCCAAAACCTTCCAGGTTTATTTTTGCTCAAAAAATATCAAAAAATCAGTAGCATAAAAGCCTTCGAAAAAGCACTGTTGAAACATTAATTTTATATTCTCTAAAGTTTTAATCATTGATTGTCAGTTATTTGAAGATGTTTCATTGAAAATGTTAAAGCATTGATTATCAGTAATAATAGTGTTTTAATGCGTTTCGTGTTTCACTCTTAAAATTTGGAACATGATGTTGTTTCAGAAAAAAAGGCCTGGGTGTTTTTCCAATTTTTTATGGGGAATTAAAATTTTGGGACACCACGTTTGTTACAATCAATTCGCATGCAACACATCTACCGCTTTGATACATATCGACTAAAAACTGAATCAATTTTGATAACAGCTGTTTATAGTTTGTATCTAAATTTGTTTAAATCGATATACCTATGAAAAAATTTGTCTGGCTGTTATGCTTCCTGTTACCTTGCCTCGCGGTTTCGGCCCAACAAATTAAGGGGAGCTATGCTATTAAAAATGAGAAAACCGGGATGCTGTTACGGGTTAAAGACGCACATTCAGAAAATGGTACCCCACTGGTGGCTTACTATCCCGAAAACTGGAAATGCATGACCTGGAATTTTAAACATGTTGCAGGGAATACCTATGAGCTTCAGAATTTGCTTACCAATAAAACATTCCAGCCTAAGGGCGATGCTGATGTAAACGTAGCTTTAGAGGAACAACCGCTTAACACGAACAGCGCCATTCAGCAATATGAGTTTGAGGCGATAGGTCATGATACTTTCATGATCAAATTGAAAGGGACAGACTTATACATTACGCCATCTGATAAAAAGGGCGTAGTTAACTCACAGATAGTTTTAGCTAAAAAGACGAACACAAAAGATCAGTATTGGAATATTTACGAACAATCGCCTACCATGTGATGCCCTATCTGAAGATGGTATGCTAACCGGTAATATTACAACCGGGCCTGAAATAGGATTACGCAACGGTATCTGCCACAACAGTGCGTTAATCGGCCGTAAATATAAGATTCAGCCCAACTGCTATCTCGTCGGTAACAACTGTGTTTTTTACGGCCGAAAAGAAATCCCATGCTTCCCGCTTAGGCTGCATATCGATTTTCCACTTGATACGGTCAATTGTGGTATTTGCCTTAGCGCTGATGATATCGTTCTTTTTAATGATAGCTGCCATAAATTCAATGGGGTTGCTGATCCCTTTTATGGTAAGGATGCCGGTCACGTTAAAGTTGGTTGACTGGCCAACGCGTGTAATTTCTTTAACAACCATGGTTGCTTCCGGGTACCGGCCTACTGAAAAAAAGCCCTCTTTTTTCAATTCTTCATCTACCTTTTTATTCCTGGCCGCATCGGCATGATCGGTACTGTGCATGGTATTCATATTCAGGCTAAAGGTGCCGTTTTTTGGTTCACCGCCAGCCGTATACTCCAGGCTGCCCGATTTAAAAAGCAGATAGCCGTAATGGCCGCCCATAGTTTTGCGGGTATCCCATAAAACTTTACTTTTTTTAATATCTAAATGGTAGGTTTGCTGTGCAGAGGCCGGGAGCAGGGCCATGGACAGCAACAGGATAATTGCGTGTTTTCTTAACATACATAAGTGATTTATTTGGCAAACCTACTCAGCTTCAGCGCGTTTGTTATTGCCGATATTGTAAATAAAATTGTAAACTTTGTAAATTAAATTTCCAGGAATATGGCCGGCTCCAAACTACCAATGAATAAGACAACCAAACGCTTGCTGGGGCTTGGTTGCCTGCTGCTCATGACCCTTTTATGTGTTGCTTTCAGCTTTACCGGTAAGGATGACTTTGATATGGCCCGGCAGGAAATTCTGCTCCGGAAAATTGGGCATGAGGTGCTATTATATTCGGGTGATAGTACATCGCGGGTGATGCCGGTACAAAAGATTGCTGAAAATGAGTACCAGTTACGGTTTGAGAATGAATTTTCTTTTCAGCCCGATTCGCTGGAAAAAGCAATCAGCAGCGCGCTGGCAAAGGACAACCTGGCTAACGACTATATTGTGAGCGTTTTGAATTGTACAGGGAAGGATGTGATATTTGGCTATGCTATATTCAAAAATAAAAAAGATAACATAATGCCCTGCTCCGGGCGAAAACAGCCTAAAAGCTGTTACGTGATCAACCTCAAATTCAAAAGCCAGGGATTGAATATGCCCTCAAAAGGCTATCTAATTGGCGGGATACCTTTATTGGCATTTATCGGGCTTGTAATTTCAATGTCGGGTAAAGGCCGGAAAAACACAGTTGAAAATAGCTCCATCCTGGATAATAGTTTTAAAATGGGTAATATTATATTTAACCCGGCCAGGCGGCAACTGCAAAGTGCCGGAATGATTACCGAGCTTACCTTAAAAGAAAATAAACTGCTGCTCATCTTTGCCCGGTCGCCAAATGAGATCATTGAAAGGAGCAGGCTTCAAAAAGAGATTTGGGAGGATGAGGGCGTAATTGTTGGCCGGAGCCTTGACATGTTCATATCAAAACTGCGAAAAAAACTGGAGCATGATCCGGCTATTAAACTGGTGAATATACACGGCAAGGGATATAAGCTGGAAATCAACGGGTAATTACTTTTGTAACTACAAGCTTCACTGTATATATGTACAGATAAGTTGTTACTGTTTAAATGCAATAACGTGGTTTTATAAATGATTTGCAGCGACGATAAACGTCATCAAGCTTTCCGTCAAAAAAAACAGCCGATTTATCGCATCCAGGTAAATTTCGATACGGTTTTGAAAGGCCCTCCCTTTATTCACTACTTTTGGGCGCCGGCCAGCTTTACTTGTGGATATAATAAACATCCAAAGTAAAACCTAAAGGTGTTACATTTGCTAAAAACGCCCTGCATCTTCAGCGCTTTATTAATCACCATAATTGAAAAACAAAATGAGTAAAATTACAGTAAAAGACGGAACCGAAATTTATTACAAGGACTGGGGAACCGGGCAACCATTAGTTTTCCATCACGGCTGGCCTCTATCTGCCGACGACTGGGATGCCCAGATGTTCTTTTTCCTTGAACAAGGTTATAGGGTGATAGCCCATGACCGCCGCGGCCATGGACGTTCAAGCCAAACCGCAACAGGCAATGAAATGGATACTTATGCAGCTGACGTTGCGGAGCTTGTTGAGGCGCTTGACCTGAAGGGTGCAATCCACATCGGTCACTCTACAGGTGGCGGAGAGGTTATTCATTACGCTGCAAAATATGGAAAAGGACGTATCGCCAAAGCTGTGCTGATCAGCGCGGTTCCTCCGGTTATGGTTCAAAGCGAAAGCAATCCTGATGGTGTTCCGATTGCAGTATTTGACGAGATCCGCGAAAATACTGCAACCCAAAGGAACCAATTTTACCAGGACCTGACTATTCCGTTTTACGGCTACAATCGCGAAGGCGCTAAAGTTTCACAGGGTATCAGGGACAACTGGTGGCGCCAGGGTATGATGGGCGGTATAAAAGCACATTACGACTGTGTTAAAGCTTTTTCGGAAACAGATTTCACAGAAGATCTTAAAAGTGTAGATATTCCCGTACTTATTTTACACGGGGAAGATGACCAGATCGTTCCGTTTGCAAACTCGGCACTAAAGTCTATCAAACACCTGAAAAACGGCAAATTGATCTCCTATCCGGGTTTCCCGCATGGTATGCCTACTACCGAGGCTGCAACCATCAACAAAGATCTTTTAGCTTTTATTAAAGAATAATTTTTTCATCAATTACTGTATTGCATAAGGTCGCCTCTTTTGAGACGGCCTTTTTGTTTGTATTGACATACCAATGATCTATCCGAATCTCATTTTATACACATCTGAAAACTTGCTGTTGAAATGTTTATTATTTTTGGATGATGCATCCGGAATTTGAAACATATCTGCGAAGGAGCGACCTATCTGAGGAGGCGGTCCGCAAGATCAGTGATCTGGCAGTGGCAAGAAAATTGCGCCGTAATGAGCTCCTTTTAAGCGCAGGCGAAATTTGCCGGCACAAGGTATTTGTTGTAAGCGGGCTGTTGCACACCTTCAATATTTCTGCCGGGGGCACTCAGCATATTCTGCAATTTGCGCCGGAAAACAGCTGGACGCTTGATGTTGAAAGTTATGACCGGCAGATACCCTCGCAAGTAAGCATAGGAGCAGTAGAACCCAGCACAATACTTTGCTGGCAAAAAAAAGATTTCGATATGTTGCTGGCAGAGGTGCCGCAACTAAAAAAATTTGCCGAAGGCCTTATTGCCCGTAATATCCACTACAGCCGGAAGCGGATCCTGATTTCGTTAAGCGCAACGCCCGAAGAAAAGTATGAAGATTTTATCCAAACCTTTCCGGACTACCTGGCTCGTTTGCCCCTGCGTATGATTGCCGCTTATTTGGGCATCTCCATAAAAACCCTTACCCGTATCCGTCACGCGCAGCTTCAGCGCTAATTGAAATTATGGTCAGCTGACCATCTTTAGCGGGATTTTATTGGAGAATTTTGGATCAAATAAAATCATTGACTTATGCGTGTATTTGTAACCGGAGCCTCAGGATTTGTAGGCTCAGCAATAGTAAAAGAACTTTTAGGGGCAGGCCATGAGGTGCTTGGCCTTGTCCGTTCAGATAAAGGCGCTGAACAATTGGCATCAACCGGTGCCGAAGTATACCGTGGCGATATCAACGACCTGAAATTTATTCAGCAAGGCGCCGCGGCGTGTGATGCTGTAATCCATACGGCCTTTAATCATGATTTTTCACAGTTTAAGGCCAATTGTGAGGCCGACCGGAAGGTAATTGAAGCTCTGGGCGATGCACTGGCCGGAACAAGTAAACCTTTAGTTATTACCTCCGGAGTAGGGCTTTTGAATTATGGCCGGCTGGTTAACGAAGATGACGCGCCGCCTGCAGGATCAGATGTTATTCCGCGCGTAGCTTCAGAGGAGGCCGCCGCGGTCGCGGCGGCAAAAGGTGTAAAAGTTTATACGGTGCGCCTGCCGCCGAGTGTGCATGGCGAGGGCGACCATGGTTTTGTACCGATGATCATTAATATGGCCCGGGAAAAAGGAGAATCGGCCTTTATAGCTGAAGGGAGCAATCGCTGGCCTGCCGTTCACCGTTCAGATGCCGCGGTTCTATATCGCCTGATCATAGAAAAGCAACCTGAGCTTCGTGTGTTTCACGCCGTAGCTGAAGAAGGTATCGCATTTCGTGAAATTGCCGAAGAAATTGGTCTGGGTCTGCATTTGCCTGTACTGAGTAAAACAGGTGATGAAGCGGCGGCACATTTTGGCTGGTTTTTACACTTTGCATCATTGGGCTGCCCTTCATCCAGCGAAAAAACACGCGCAGTTTTAGGTTGGCAGCCCCAAGCTACCGGTTTAATTGCTGATATCGGAGCCGCTGGTTATTTCAAGAATAACATTGATTAAACTTTTAGTTTGCTCAAAGCACAGAAGCCATCGTATACTTTTACGGCGGCTTCTGTGCGTTTATTTATTGGGTAAACAAATACTCTTATTATTCACCCCTAAGTTGATTGCTTAATCCTGAGTTTGAGGAATAGATTGCCTTTAAAAAATAAAAGCCTCCCAACCTTGCGTCGGGAGACTTTCAACCTAAACCTTATCACAATTAAACCGGTAAGTTTACCAGTTCGCACTTGTTATTACAATCCCTGTGCCAAAATTGGAAACTTTTTAAATTTTTTGTTAATGTATCCTTGTTGATACATTAACAATAGGTTAAAAGGGAATTTACTTTACAAAAAGTGTGCAATTAAGTGTCAAAAAGACACCGTGATTTTTATTGGCATACAGAAAAGTGAACACTTTATGCCTCTTTTGCAGCTTTTTTTCTACGCAGATAACTGTCAGTTAAAAATAGCGCCAAAATTACATCAAACACGAAAAAACTTTTCATGAAAGCGCTATTGAAAATGGCGTTGGCTGCAGGCAATTTTAAATCTGCAGGTAGTTTAATGTTTACAACACTGAACGGATTTCCTGAAATTTGGACATTTGAAAGGGTGATTGCCAGCAGGGCCAATATGCTTAGCACAAAAAAGGCCGCAATACCCAGTATAATCTTTTTATTTATAGTTGATTTTAGAGGTGCCAGTGCCTGATCTGCCCTGATAGCCTCCATTACATTATAGGTAAAGGCCATTGATGGTTCATCAAGTTCCAGGCCGGCAAACTCCTGGTTTAGCACAAGCAGCTCTGTGTACTTTTGTTTGTACAACTCGTCTTCCTCAATAAGCCGGGAAATGGCTTCCTGCTCAGCCGGTGTGCAGGTACCATCAATATAGTTCCAAAGTTTTTCTTCGATGGTGTTCATATCAGTTCTTTCACCTCGTGTTTTAAATTGCGCTCCAGCTTCTCTTTCAAACGCTGGCGTGCCCTAAATAGTTTAACCTTAACGGTATTTGTTTCAATACCCATTGTTTGGGCAATTTCTTCTAACGATTGCTCCCCCTTATAAAAAAGGGTAATAATAGTGGCATCATCGGGCAGTAATTGCTCAATTGCCTGGTTCAGGTAATATGACCGCGATTTGTTTTCTGCGTTGTTGGTATCATATGCCGATTCATGGTTCTCAACCTGTACAAACGTACCCTCATCATCAATCGAATGGGTATCCACCCGTTTTTTTCTTAAAAATGTCATGGCTGTAGTATAAACTATACTATACAGCCAGGTACTGAATTTTGACTGCCCCTGGAACGAAGCCAGCGAGCGGTACGCTTTCACAAAACAATCCTGCGCAATCTCTTCAGCATCTTCCCGGCCCTTTGCAAAACGCAGGGCCAGCGTAAAAACAAAACGCTGGTGCCGCTTAACCAAATCAGCGTACGCGAACTGGTTACCAGCCAGGGTTTGCTCAATAAGTTCGATATCTGAAAGCTTGCTCTGCATTATATAACCCCTGTGACCATACTTTTACAGATCAGGTTACACCTTTATGTAAATATAATTTATTTTGATGGGAATAGATTGGTATCAGGGATTGTGTGTGTGGCGCGTTAGGGATTGCAGTGGAAAGCCCGCAGCGCGTATTAGGATTGCGGGCAGGAAAGGTGAGGACTTGCAACGAAAAGCCCGGTCCGTAGGCAACGCCATTGTCTGAATCAGAATTTACAGAATTTGATAATTGATCGAATGCTAAACCAATAAAAAATCCTTAGTTCATTTAGCTCAGGCATGATATTAAAAGAAATCCGAATTCGAAAATCCCAACTCCGAAATCAATCATAGCGTTGCCTGCGGCCGGGCTTTACGCTCATACGCCTGCAGGAATTACGCTCCGGGCCTGTATCCGCTTCAATCCCTAACGCAAATTGGGGTTCAATTAAAGCGGTGCCCTCTAAGGTCAATAATCCAAATACACACCCGATTCGTAACATACGCCCCAACATTCAATCTCATAATTTTGTATTTTTACATTTATAAAAGGGATATTGTACGTTGATGGATGAAAACAGGCTAAATATTTTAAATAGCTCAAACAGGATGCTCAGCAAGCTTCAACTGCTGTCGGTATTTTTTGAAGACGAGCTCATTTACAAGATCTATCTGCGCACACAGGTTATCCACAAGCTTTTTGAAACCAATCCCGAAATCGATATCAACAAGCTGGAACTTTTTCATGTGCAATTTACCACCAGTCTGGTCGACCTGCTCCGCAAGATCAAGAAGAACAACGAGAACAATGTAAGCCTTGTGCTCGACGAGATCCAGCTTACCCGGGAGATGATTGATAAGATGGACGACAATGTGCTCACCGAGCAGGATTTCAAGATTGACAGGCAAAGGCAGGCGCTGAAAGTAAACCTTTCGTTGCGGAAGCTTTACCAGGTACTTTCAGATAACTCAACCGATTATCCTTTCTCCAAAAATATCAATGCCTTCAGCCTGCGCTATGGTTCCGATTTTTTTTATAACATAACTCCAGAGCTGTATAATGAACTTGTGCAACATAACTATAATGATACCTATCATAATAACTACGCTACTATTCAGCGTAAGCTGATGGGGGTATTGTTAAAACGCGAGTTCCGTACAGAGTTTTACTGTGGGTTAAAAGCCGGTAACCTGATACTGGAAGTGTATAAATTTATGGATGAAGACAGGCACTTTTTATTTTCGCCTGCCAATAATTTATTCCTATTTTGCGATGTTACAAAGCTTTCGGGCATCGAGCATAACAACAATCTGTCAAAAAGGGAAAAACTGATGCATGAGCTGCAGGACAAAATTGATAAGCTGCAAAGCGATGTAGTTACCATGAAAGCTTACATGCCGCCCGAAATAAAAAGCCTATTAGCCGAAAACTACAAAAAAATAGCCGACATCAACTTTTTACAAAGCCTGAGCGACGTGGATGTGCAGGCCAATATTTTAAAAGCAATGCTTAATACCGATATTATATAATTTATGGAGTTTTTACATTACCTGCTTGGCCCCGACCTTAAGGCCGGCCTATTGATTGTCCTAAACCTGATTGTTATTGAGAGCCTGCTCTCGGTTGATAATGCTGCCGTACTGGCTACTATGGTACTTGACCTGCCTCCGCATCAGCGTAAAAAAGCACTACGTTATGGTATTATAGGTGCATATGTTTTACGGGGTGTTTGTTTGTTTTTAGCGGCATGGCTGGTATCTGTTTGGTGGCTGAAACCACTTGGAGGCCTTTATTTGATATACCTGAGCTTCAATTATTTTAAAGGCAAACTGAAAAAGGCCGATGGCGATGCTGAAGAGGAAACGGTTGATAAAAACAAAAACTGGCTTTACCGCTCAACCGTTGGTTTGATAGGTAATTTGTGGGCAACCATAGCTTTAGTGGAGCTAATGGACCTTGCCTTCTCTATTGATAACGTTTTTGCGGCTGTTGCTTTTACCGACCATAAGATGTTAATTTATATTGGCGTGTTTATCGGGATCCTGGCTATGCGATTTGTTGCCCAGGCTTTCGTGAAACTGATGGAGAAATTTACCTTCCTGGAAACAGTGGCATTTATAGTGATTGGTGTGCTGGGCATTAAACTGGCCTCATCATTATACGTCCACTTTTACCCTGAAGCCGGATTTTCAAAAATGATGGAAGGAGAAAGCGCCGATATTTTCACTTCGGTGTTTACTGTGGCTTTATTTATTATCCCTGTACTTACGTCATTGCTGTTCAACTTCCCAAAAAGACATACTATTGAACCAGAAGTTGCGGAAGCGGCAGAGGATGTGCTGGATAAACAGTAGTTCAGTTGGCAGTGGCAGTTAGCAGCAGGCAGCAGTAAAAAACGCCTTTGGGAGGGTGTAGGGAGGGGTTTCCTGAACTTTGTATGATTTTGCAAAGCGGATAAACCCCTCCCTGCCACAATACCGCCAGCCGCACCCTCCCCGGGGAGGGAATAAAACATTAATGACTTGATATATAAATTAAATGTTCTTAAATAAAACAATAGCGTCCATTTTCGGCATCGGCTTTTTAAAAGGTGGGGGTACTTACGCCGCTATAGTTACCTGTGGCTTTATCTGGCTGCTGTGGCAAAGTCCGGCTTTGCAAAATCCCTGGTACCTGTTGGCTATTACCATATTTGTCACCGCGCTTGGCGTATTTGTAGGCAATAAGGTTGAACCCGACTGGGGCGAAGACAGCTCGCGTGTGGTAATTGATGAGGTTGCCGGAATGCTGATAGCTATGCTTTTTATCCCTGCCAACTTATATTTCCTTTTAGCCGGATTGGTATTGTTCCGCTTTTTTGATATTGTGAAACCGCTTGGCGTACGCAAAATGGAAGATCTTGGCGGCGGTTTGGGTGTAATGATGGATGATGTGCTGGCTGGCGTTTACTCCAATATCCTGCTTTGGATTGGATATTTTGTGTGGATGAAATTTGGAGCACATTAGTGAAAGGAGCGGATTTGTGGGATTTCATCTTCCTAACCTATAAAATCAAATATGTGGTTACATAGCTAACTTGGTTAAGCCCTCTTGAGGCTTATATCACACAAATAATTTTTTCAAAACAAAAATTAACCCTGAGTTCAGTTAATCAGCAGCTTATACCCTCGTCCGTGTACGTTGATGATCTCCACGTTAGGGTCATCTTTCAGATACTTACGGATCTTGCTCAGAAATACATCCATGCTGCGACCGTTAAAGTAATTGTCATCATGCCAGATGTTCAGCAGGGCTTCTTCGCGGGTAAGCACTTCGTTTTTATGTACACACAACAAGCGCAGTAATTCAGCCTCCTTGGTAGATAGCTTTTGCTGGTTGTCTGCTGTCATGATCATCTGAGTGGTATAATCAAAAGTATATTTCCCAATTTTAAAGGAGGTTTGTTTCTCCTCTTCCTTTTTGCCGATATTATCCGTACGTTTTAGCAGGGCATTTATACGAAGTAATAACTCCTCAATACGGAAAGGCTTGGTGATATAATCATCTCCCCCCAAATTGAAGGCCTGGGTTTTATCTTCAATCATGCCTTTGGCCGTCGCAAAAATAATAGGCACCTGGGCATTGATCTTACGGATATCCTTACCAAGTGTAAAGCCATCCTTTTTAGGCATCATCACATCCAGTATCAGCAAGTCATATGTTTGTTTGGTAAAGGCGCGTAGGCCTTCTTCGCCATCCTTACATAAAACCACGTCAAACTTACCTTTCAATTGCAGGTAGTCTTGCAGTAACAGGCCCAAATTGGCATCATCCTCAACCAGTAGTATTTTCTTCATATGTTTTTTAGTCCGGAAGTCCGAGGTCGGAAAGTCCGGAAGTTCTTTAATCATGTCGGGAGATAGGCTGAGCTTATCTTACGGACTTTCGGGCATCCCGACTTTCCGACTCGTAGATCTACGCCACTGCGAACTTCAGCTCAAACTCCGAGCCCTTCTCTTTTTCTGATTTCACGCTTATGGTGCCATTCAGGCGTTTTACTATGGTATTAACATAGCTTAAGCCCAGCCCAAAACCTTTAACGTTGTGCACGTTGCCGGTAGGGATGCGATAAAACTGTTCAAATATTTTTGATTGCTGGTCGCGGCTCATGCCTATACCTTTATCAGCTACTTTAATAACAATTTGGCCGTTTTTAACAAAAGTACTTATAGTTATATCAGGCGCTTCGTTGCTGTATTTAATGGCGTTATCAACCAGGTTATATAATACGTTCGAAAAATGCAGCTCATCGGCAATGATATAGGCTTTTTCGGCATCAAGGTGCAGTGTGGTTTTAGCATTGCATTTTTGCAATTTGAGCGCCATGCTATCAAGCACTATGCTCACCATCTCGTTCACATCAACCGGCTTTTTCTCCAGTTTAAAGTCATTGCGTTCAATACGGGCAATGTTTAATACGCGCTCGATATGGCTGCCTAAACGGGCATTTTCTTCAAAAATGATGTTCGCTAAACGGGCTACCCGGCTTTTATCTTCGGCAATTTCATTATCCCTTAAAGCTTCACTGGCAATCATGATGGTTGACACCGGGGTTTTAAACTCGTGGGTCATGTTGTTAATGAAATCGATCTTCATTTCCGAGATCTTTTTCTGCCTCAATATCGAAAAGATAGTGTAGCCGAAACAAAGGATCAGCACCATGGTAAGGCCGCCGGTTGTAGCCATAGTAGCCGTCATATTGCTTAAGATCAGCGAGTTTTTTTGCGGAAACGAAAGCCTGATCTTTCCGGGGTCGTTGATCACCTCTTTGGTGAAAATAGGGGTTTGATAAGTATTTGCCGCTACAAACACAGGCAACTTTTCGCCCTGGCTGTCGCTGGCATTTGAAAATATGAGCGAGTCGCTGTTGGCAGTTGTTACTTCATAGCTGAAAGGCAGAAAAATGCCTTTGTTATGAAGCTCAAAACGCAGTAACGAATCTATCCAGAAAGGGTTGATCCGTTTATTCAACGGTTCGCCCGATTTACGGTATTCTTCGGCCAGGTTCTCAATAACGGTGGGCTTATTGCTCAAACTGTTAGCCTTTTCAAGCGAATCGGTCTCCAGCATTTTTTTTATTTGTTGAACCTGCCGTTCCTTTTGCTTACGGGTTTGTTCCTGTACCCACAACGGATTGATGCGCGGTACCGAGATCATTTGTTTGCCAAACTGAGGGTCGACGTAGACGTACCTCAGGGTATCATACTTATGAAGCTTTTTAGGATGACCTACCCTGCGGGTAATACGGGTATGCACTATTTCGGGTGTAAGTTGCTCATGTACTACACCAAACTCGTCTGTATATTCTTCAACACGTACTTTAAAATCAACCGTACCTTCTGTTTGTAGTAAGCCGTTAAGCTCATCATCCATTTTTTTACGCTGGATCATGCGCTGCAAACTATCGCGCAGTAAAGCAATCCGTTTTTCGCGGGCAGATGAGTGTTTTTTTGTTTTTGGTATTCCCGCTACTTTTATTGTGCCGATGTCCTGTTCTTCATTATCGGTGCTAATGGTAGCTTGCTGGGTTTTGGTTTTCAAAAAGTTATTCGCATCCTGGCGGGTAACCTTATCTACCACATTGTTCATAGCCTCCCTCACCTGGCGATCGAACGAATCGGACTGCATCTGGTAAGATTGCCTCAGAAAATAAAATTGCATAGCCATAACGCCCAGCAACGCAAAGCTCATTAAGCCAATAATTAAACCTATGCTCCTTTTCTTCATTTATTAACAAACAAAATTATCCTAAATCCGCACACAAAAATTGCATTTAACAAAATTTAACAAATGTGCATTCAATTTAAAACTCTGCTGCTTAATATTTTATTGTATCAATTAGTGAGATGTCTGTTTAAGGCTGCGGGTTATAACGGGAAACCTATAAACAACAAAAGACCCTGTTAAAGGGCCTTTTGAAATATTTTACTCAAGCTTTTCTCTATTTTATTAGAATGGCAGATCGTCATCATCGGCCGATGAGCTGATATCAGCTGAAGGTGCTGCGTATTGCGGAGCAGCCGTTGCATTGTTAGCAGCTGCAAGCGGAGTAATTCTCCATAACTGCAATGAGTTAAAATAGGTTTTTTTACCCATTTTATCTGTCCACGGGCGACCTTTAAGATTAAAAGAAACCTCTACATCATCCCCAACCTTCACGTTATCCAGTAAATTGCAACGATCCTGTATAGCTTCAAACTTTAAATATTCAGGGTATTGAGGGTTCTCAATATATTCAAGTATAAGTTCGCGTTTTTTAAGTGAATCGGTTACTTGCTGAGTGGCCGACACTTCATGTACCTTACCTTTAACTTCCATAATTAGTCTTCAAATAATTTAAAATGTAAAGTTAATAGTAAGAAATTAAAATAGGGGCTTTTTAATTCTTAATTTTACCGAATTAATATGCAAGTTTTCCACACCGAAAGTAAAATCATAATTACATGTAACAAAAGGCTTTCAACCTACCTGCAACGGGAAGTTGAAGCTTTAGGCTATGAGCCGGTCCGCGTTTTCCCTACCGGGGTCGAACTAAAAGGTACCGTTACAGATACTATTCCGCTTAATTTGAACCTGCGCTGCGCAAGTCAGGTACTGTATTCGTTAAAAACTTTTACCGCCCGCGACCCGAAAGAGCTTTACGAAGAGCTGGTAACCATCGAGTGGGAAAAGCTGATTGATTTTACCGGTTACTTTTCGGTATCATCAAACGTAAATAACGAACACATCCTTACACCGCTGTTTGCCAACGTAAAGGTAAAGGATGCTATTGCCGACAGGATCAAATCCATTAAAGGTATCAGGCCCGACTCTGGCCCGGAGGTTAATAAAACGCTGGTACATCTTTACTGGCAGGATGACCGCGCCGAAATTTTCCTGGATACATCGGGCGAAACACTGGCCAAGCACAGTTACCGTAAAATACCGGGTAAAGCACCAATGCTCGAAGCTTTGGCAGCATCAACCATTATGGCTACCAAATGGGATATGAAAAGCACATTCATTAACCCTATGTGCGGCTCGGGTACCCTGGCTATTGAAGCAGCATTGCTGGCTACAGATAAGTCGCCGGGTTTGTTCAGGATGAATTATGCTTTTATGCATATTTTAGGATATGACGAAACGGTATTTTTTGCAGAGCGGCGAGCATTGAAAGATAAATCCAAAAAAGAAACCGGCTTTAAAATCATCGCTACGGATATTTCTGAAGACGCGGTTGACATCGCCCGCAAAAATGCCAGGACAGCCGGCGTAGAACATTTGATCGATTTTGCCGTTTGTGATTTTGAAGATACCGAGGTTCCGGCAGAAACTGGTGTTGTAATGTTTAATCCCGAATACGGTGAGCGTTTGGGCGTACACACTAAGCTGGAGATCACCTATAAACGTATGGGCGATTTTATGAAAAAGAAATGCCTTGGGTATAATGGTTACGTTTTTACGGGCAATCCCGACCTGGCCAAAAAGATAGGCCTGAAGGCAGCCCGAAAAATTGAATTTTATAATGGTAAGCTTGATTGCCGCTTGTTTGAGTATGAATTATACCAGGGCAGCAAACGCGAACCGAAAGAAGAAAATTAAATGAAAAAGATCCTGTTATTTATAACACTTATTTTATCATCAGTACTGGTTAAGGCACAAGCGCAATTAGCATTTCCGTTTCAGGGCGGTAGTCCTATTATGAACCGCTTTTTTAAAGACAGTCTTGTTGTATCACCCGAAATCATTAAAAAGAAAGCAAGCGGAACAGCGGTGTTTAAATTTACCGCTGATGAAAAAGGTTTGATCAAAAAAATAATTGTTTACTATGCGGATGATGCCGTACTGGTAGTACCCATCATTGAGGCGCTAAAAAAATCAAATCATAAATGGATCATCCCCGATCATGAAAAACTGCATGATTTTATTTTGCCGTTTTCCATTAACTTTAATGCGCCGGCAAATACAAGCAATGCTACTATAAAGGCGGCATTTGATTATTACAGCAAACGCAAGCCAATCATATCTTATAACCAGGTACCGCTTGAAACGGCTACTTTATTGCCCACGGTAATTGTTAGTTACAATTTAAGCGAGTAGTTTTTTTAATAAAAAGGAATTTGAAAGCGACAGACTTTGCGGCCTGTCGCTTTTTTTTGTCTTTATTATTAATTAGTATGGTTGTTAAAACCTATGTATTTATACGGGCTTTTATAAAGGGTTATTAATTTTTAATTAAAAAAGTATAAAATATCAGCTTTTCAATTGGTTAGCCATTAAAAAAATTAAAAATTTTGAAATCCATAACCCCATTATTTTCGTTATTTATAAACGAATTAATATGTAAATGGATGAAAGATATGCTAAATTTAAAGATCAAGGCCATAGCTGCTAACATAAGGCATACCAGGGAGGGACTAAATTACACCCAGGAATACCTTGCAGCCAAGCTGGGTATATCGCAAAACGCGTATAGCAAAATAGAGTTAGGCTATACAAAAATAACCGTGGAAAGGCTTTTTCAGATCGCTGCTATTTTGGAGATTGAAGTTGTCGAACTCATCGATACAGAAAAAATAGCCGCTGCTTAACGTTTTATACACAACCCCATTGTTCTGTCTTTTGCTTAGTATCTTTGCAAAAGATGGAACACAATAAACTCATTGAAGCCACTGCAAATTTTGTGCGCAACACCCTCAGGGATGCCGAAGGTGGTCACGACTGGTGGCATATTCACCGCGTTTGGACAAACGCGAAACTCATCAACCAAACAGAAAAAACCGATCAGCTGATAGTTGAACTTGCTGCCCTGCTGCATGATATTGCCGATAGTAAGTTTCATAACGGCGATGAAGAGATTGGCCCGCGTACTGCTGGCAATTACCTGCAAAGCATGAATGTTGATACGGGTGTTACTGAGCACGTGCAGCAGATCATCAGGCATATGTCGTTCAAGGCCAGCTTTGATAAACCCTCCTTTCATTCGCCCGAACTGGCTGTAGTACAGGATGCCGACAGGCTGGATGCTATTGGCGCCATCGGCATTGCGCGCGCTTTTACCTATGGAGGCTTTAAAGGCCGCGAATTGTACAATCCCGAAATCCCGCCAAACCTTAACATGACCAGGGAAGAATATAAAAACACTACCGCACCAACTATTAATCACTTTTACGAAAAGCTATTATTACTTAAGGATAAAATGAATACGCCTGCCGGCAAAGCGCTCGCCGCGCAAAGGCACGCTTTTATGGAAGATTATTTAAAACAGTTTTTTGATGAATGTGGTTCAAGTTAACGCGAAAGCTTACTTTTGCGCCAAAATTGACAGCCCATGAAAAAACTTATACTTACTATAATACCCGTATTAATTACCGCCGCCGCTTTGGCGCAGGATACAGTTAAACGTCAGCGGTTCAACTTCCATTTCCAGCAAACGGTAATTACTCAATACAAACCATCGTTTCATGCCGATTATAATGGCGATAACAGTTTACTTACCAAAGAAGAAACACAAAGCTCAATTACCACTACGCTTTTTGGCGGTGCAAGGCTCTGGAAAGGCGCCGAAGCCTATTTTAACCCCGAGCTTTCGGGTGGATCGGGCCTGAGCAAAACGCTGGGTGCGGCAGGTTTCCCTAATGGCGAAACTTTTCGTGTAGGCGGCGCAGAGCCGAAGATCTACATCGCCCGTTTATATTTTACCCAAAACTTTGAATGGGGCAAGGATAAAGACACCATTAGCGATGATGCCAACCAGTTAGCCGGTTTAAAAAGCAAGCGTTACTTTTCGGTTACCGTAGGTAAATTTGGTATGGCCGATTTTTATGACGGCAATGAATTTAGCCATGATCCGCGTACGCAGTTCATGAACTGGAGCTTAATGGATAACGGTGCATGGGATTATCCCGCCAATACCCGCGGGTATGTTATGGGGATCCATACCGAATTAGGGCAACCTAACTGGACTTTGCGTTTCGCCTTTACTATGTCAACCACTACCGCCAACGGCGCCATTTGGGATCAAAAAATTGGTAAAGCAAACACCCAGACCTTAGAATACGAAAAACGCTATACACTTAACGGCCAAAAAGGTACCTTCAGGATCTTAGGTTTCCGTAATAATGGCAAAATGGGAGATTATCGCCTGGCAATCGCGCAAAGCCCTGTTGCCCCCAATGTTGATACCACACAAGCTTATGGCAGGCACAAATATGGTTTCGGCATCAGCGCCGACCAATATCTGACCAAAGATTTTGGGGTATTTGCCAAAGTGAGTTATAATGATGGTAAAACCCAAACATGGTATTTTACAGAGATTGACCGTTCATTGAGTTTTGGCGGTGTACTTAAAGGAAGTTCATGGAACCGCGGCGATGACGAACTGGGCCTGGCTTTTGTAGCCAACGGCATCTCAAATGCCCATCGTGATTATCTTGCAACCGGCGGCTACGGTTTCATCATAGGCGATGGCAAGCTTAATTACGGCACCGAATTTATTGCCGAACTTGATTATAAAATAAACGCATATCAAAAAAAGTTCTGGCTTACACCCGGTTACCAGTTTTTGCTAAACCCCGCCTACAATAAGGACAGGGGACCGGTAAATGTCTTTTCGCTAAGGGCGCATGTGGAGTTTTAAACATAAAAAGGCCTCGTCACTTATATTATGATGAGGCCTTTTTGTCTATATACACAAGCTAAAAGCAGCATGAGCAAAACTTATAGCTAATAGCTTGATTAATGTTATCCCAATTGTTAACCGATTGCCTGTCTGATCTTCTCGGCGGTAGTGTTAAATTGTTCGGGGGTGAATTTTTGTTTGGGGAGCGAAAAGTTAATGCTGCTCATATCATTCATGGGTATAAGATGGATATGCGCATGAGGCACATCAAGGCCCATAACTGCTACTCCAACCCGTGGGCAGGGAACAGCCTTTTTTAAACCGAGGGCTACTTTTTTGGCAAATACCTGCAAGCCTATATAAGTATCATCGTCCAAATCAAAAAGATAATCAACCTCCTTCTTTGGGATCACCAGCAGGTGACCTTCCGTAAGCGGAAAAATATCCAAAAAAGCCAGAAATTCATCGTTCTCGGCCACTTTATAAGCGGGAATCTCGCCTGCAACTATTTTTGAAAAGATGGTCATTATTGGTGAGTGGTTGATTATGTTGATTGGGTGAGTAGTTTGTTATGGCATTAATTAAAAGGGTGAGTAGTTAATAATTGATTACGATATCCGGAAAAACCATTCTCTTAATCAATTATTCACTGCTCACCCAATAAATTACCTGCTTATTTCCAGGATCTCGAATTCAATTTTACCTGCAGGTACGGTGATCTCGGTTTTTTCACCAACCTTTTTGCCAAGCAGGCCTTTAGCTATCGGCGACGCTACCGAGATTTTACCGGTTTTAAGATCGGCTTCACTCTCTGATACCAGCTGATAACTCATGGTAGCTCCATTTTTCAGATTCTTGATCTTTACTATCGACAATGCAAGCACCTTCGAAACGTCAAGTTTTGATTCATCAAGCAGGCGCGCATTGGCCAGTGTTTCCTGCATCTGGGCTATTTTGGCCTCATGTAAGCCCTGCGCTTCTTTAGCTGCATCGTATTCGGCATTTTCCGACAGATCGCCTTTGTCACGTGCCTCAGCAATAGCTTTTGATATATCGGCACGGCCGGTTGTTTTTAATCTCTGTAGTTCTTCTTTTAATTTCTCTAAACCATCTTTGGTATAGTATGATACCTCTGCCATAACGCAAAAATTAATTAATATTATTACTGTTAATCAACCAAAAAAAACCGCCCTTCCCTGTTTTAAGAAAGGACGCAATGCTTATAAAAGCAAACAAGACTATGTAAGCCCTCTGCTTACATAGTCTTGCGTTTTGGTAATTAACGAAGATAAGTGATTTAAGTTTTATTATCCAAATTTTTAAGAGGGGAATTTTTTTACATTATTCCGGGTTTATACCTTTTTGTTTTATGGTATCCACTAACATTTCAAGCCTGGCTGTCTCATCAGTTTATTAAGCGGGTGTTTAAGACTTCCCTACCTAAATGTATCTGGCAGCGTTTATTATCTGGGTCTTTACCTATGTATTACTTTCCGTTGGCCTTCTTCACCATAAAATCCAAAGCGGTTTTATCCGGCAAAGGTTTTGCGCCCGGCTTCTCACCCAATATCATTATTTTATGATCACTTGTTGTATAAGCCGGCCATGCAGGTACGCCTTTCCCGTTCGGGTTACCGGTTTTAACAAAATTAGCCCAGTAAGTGCTCATTGTATTGGCCAGTTGCTGATCGACAGGTTCCCATGGCCGGTTCAGGAATTTGAGGTTGTCATAGGCATAAGCAACCTCGCCGGTATGGAAAGCGCCGTATTTAACAAAATCGGCAGTGGCTGGCAGGCGGCGGGTAAAACGGTAAACATAGATTTTCGACTTCGCCTTTTTACTTTGCACATTGGCCCAGGTATAATTCTGCATCCCGAAGATCTGATCGCGGTTTATCCGGGTTTGGGAGGTCGCGGCTTCCTGGTCTGAACCCGCCGGGTATAGTTTTGAAAATGCATCAGCATCGGCACCATATTGGCTTTTTATCATCTTTTTATACTCTTCAGCAGTTTTTGGCGGACCTACAAAAGCGTCGTCTTCGTTCCAACCGGTAAGTACAGGCACATCGTTTTGTTTGTGCTCATTAAAAATATCAGCGATGGTTGCGGGTAAAACATAGCCGTCAATAACCGGGCGGCTTTGGCCTTTGCCAAGCAGTTGGGCGGCGGGTTTGCTCCTTAGTTCGGCAATGGTGCTTGCACCCAAGGCAGTCGCTGTTTTTACACCGGCTGCCTCTGCTTCCCGCAACCCACCAGATCCTTGCTGACTAATAAAACTGGCCCCGCTTTCGGCAATTGCACCCCTGAACAGCCCTTTACCTAATGGCGATGCCACCAAACAATTTACACTCATGGAACCTGCCGATTGCCCCGCTATGGTAACCTTATCCGGGTCTCCACCAAAAGCCGCGATATTCTTTTTCACCCATGTTAATGCAGCCAGCTGATCCATCAAACCATAATTTCCTGATGCATTATGCGGCGACTCCCGGGTTAATTCAGGATGCGCGAAGAAACCAAAAATCCCGACGCGGTAATTAATAACCACAAATATGATCCCCTTTTTAGCCATCGCCTCGCCATCATAAATTGGTACGCCTGCTCCGCCACTTACAAATCCACCGCCATAAATATAAACCAGCACAGGGCGTTTTTCTGACGGTGTTTTTGCGGCAGTCCATACATTAAGGTACAGGCAATCTTCGCTGATGGGCTCATAGGGATGAGGAACTCGCGCGTGTAAACACCAAAGGGGTCTGGTTTACTCTGCATTGGGCTGGCCGCAAAATCGGTGCATTTTTTAACATCCTCCCAGGGCTTTACCGGTTGCGGTTCCTTCCAGCGTAAATCACCAACCGGTGGCGCTGCAAAGGGAATACCTTTATAAATACGCACATCGCCCGCCTGGTTGGTTAAGCCTGATACTTTACCTGCATCAGTAGCAACAACATCAAGATTTTTATTTTGAGCGATGACAGAACAGCACAGCAGCAAAAGCGGCAATAAAAGGATGCGTTTCATTGATTATAGGTTTAATGATTGGTTTGCTAAACTTACAAAGTTTTGGGCATTTTGTAAACACAGCCCCACCCAAACCCTCCCCGGAAGGGAGGGCTTTAAAGTCTCCCCTTCCGGGGGAGATTTAGAGGGGGCTTCTGTAACAATCCCCTATAATTAACAAAAGCATCACATTGCATTTTAAATGCTTTGTTGATATTTGGCGAAATCAAAAATCTTTTTTCGCGATGAAGTTTAAACATCTGCTGCTTATTTCCCTCTCCTTCGCTACCGTTTCGGTATCGGCACAAAAAAAGAAAACTACGACAGCACCCGCTGCGTCTGCATCAATTCCTCGCCCAAAACTGGTTGTGGGTTTAGTAGTTGACCAAATGCGCTGGGATTACCTGTACCGCTACTATGACCGTTATCAAACCGGTGGCTTTAAGCGCATGCTTAATGAAGGCTTCACCTGCGAAAACACCAATATCGACTATATCCCAACGGTAACCGCTGCCGGCCATACTTGTATCTATACCGGATCTATCCCCGCCATACATGGTATAGTGGGTAATGATTTTATTATCCAGGCCACAGGCAAATCCATGTATTGTACCGACGACAGCACGGTTGTAGCTGTTGGCAGCACTTCAAAAGCAGGGCAAATGTCGCCCCGCAACTTGCTGGTTAGCACAATTACCGATGAATTGAGGCTGGCAACCAATTTTCGCTCAAAAGTTATCGGCATAGCATTAAAAGACCGCGGCGGGATCCTGCCAGCGGGTCACTCGGCTAACGCTGCTTACTGGTTTGATGATGCCAGCGGTAACTGGATCACCAGTACTTATTACATGAATGACCTGCCCGCCTGGGTTAAAACCTTCAACAATCAAAAAATTGCTGAAAAATACCTGAAGCAGGACTGGAACCCGTTATATCCTATTAATACGTATGTACAAAGCGCACCCGATAACAGCGATCGTTATGAAGGCAAATTTGCCGGTGCCGCTACACCTACCTTACCGGTTAAAACATCCGAACTTTATAAAGGCCGTATCGGCATGATCCGTTCTACTCCGTTCGGCAACACCATGACGCTCGACCTGGCTAAAGCTGCTATTGAGGGCGAAAAATTGGGCAAAAATACCGTACCCGACTTTTTAGCCGTGAGCCTTTCATCAACAGATTATGTTGGTCACCAGTTTGGCCCTAACTCGGTTGAGGTTGAAGATACTTATTTAAGGCTTGACCAGGACCTGGCCGCGTTTTTTAGTTATTTAGATGCAACTGTAGGTAAAGGCAATTATTCGGTTTTCCTGAGTGCTGACCATGGCGCTGCCCACAACCCTAACTTCTTGAAAGATCATAACATCCCGGCAGGTGTTTGGGATGAGGGAAAAGCTGCAAAAGAAATGAACACGATGATCAGCGATAAATACAAAGTGGATAACCTGATCATCAGTATGGATAATTATCAGGTTAATTTTAACAACGCGGCCCTTGCAAAAGCAGGCATTAACGAAGAGGCTATAAAGTTAGACTGTATCGAATACCTGAAGAAACAACCAGGCATTGCCTATGCAATTGACCTGCAAAAAATACAGGAAGCCAATATCCCCGATGAGCTGCGCAGTATGATCATTAACGGTTATAATGCCGAGCATAGCGGTGTTATCCAGATCATACTGAAACCGGCATGGTATACCGGTCATGGCACTAATGATCGCGGCCCAACCGGTACTACACACGGTACCTGGAACCCTTACGATTCGCATATCCCATTGGTATTTATGGGCTGGGGCATTAAGCACGGCAGTTTGACCCGTCAAACACATATGACAGATATTTCGGCTACTGTAGCATCGCTACTGCATATCCAGGCTCCTGATGGCTGTGTAGGTAAAGCTATCGGCGAAGCACTGAAAAACTAAGTCTGAAGTCAGGAAAGTCCGAAAGTTTACAACACAAAACTTTCGGACTTTTCGGTTAATAATTAAAAACTTTCCGATTTTAGGGCTTGACCGAATTCGGACTTATAAAATGAAAAAATACATTTCTAAATTTCATTATCTTACACATGACCTGCCTGATTTTAGCCACGTACAACAAGTGCAGATAGCTTGCGGCGCGGGTGCAAACTGGATACAATACCGTTGCCTTACCAAACCCGAAGATGAGCTGATTGATGAGATAAACGAAATAGCCGAAATTTGCGACGAATGGGGCGCGACCCTTATCATCGCTAATCATTACGACTTGCTTGACCGGGTTGATGCGCAGGGTGTGCATATAGATGATAGTGATGCCGATCTGGCTAGTATCCGCAAGATTATCGGCCCGGATAAAACTCTTGGGGTATCAGCAGCAGGTGCTGATGAATTATTGAAAATACAAAGTACCGGAGTGGTTGATTATTATGTTTACGGGCCATTTGCAGCCACTAATACAGAGGAGCCTGTTGGGCATCACCCGCTTGGTTTTAACGGATATCGCCAACTGGAGAAACTGGGCATCAGTATCCCGGTGATAGCAGCAGGTGGCATCCAGCCGGATGATGTTGAGCCCTTGCTTCAAACAGGCATCGACGGTATTGCGATATCATCGGCCATAAATCTTGTAGCTGACCCGGCTGAAAGGGTTAAGGAGTTTTATAAAAGGGTATATTGATAATCACTGGTTCTAAATAAACCTTGTCATTTTTAAATGAGGAGTGAGGAGAAATCTCCTATGATGAAAATCTGCTACAGAAAGGCAAAAAGTCCTAAAAAGCGTGGTAATAGATTATATAAAGTTATAATATATAAATGACTAAGCAAACCGTGAGCATGTTTTCTTAATTTTCCTTTGCAGATCAGAAGAGGAAACAGGCTCTGCTGGGGAGCAACCTGCCAGCAATATGATCTAATCTCGCCCACGCCGGGAATTGTCCTGATCAGGGCTATTCTTTCCTTATAACGCGCCTGCCTGGACAAAATACGCACCTGCCTGGTGGCGGCCAATACCATGCTCCTGGCCTGTAGGTAACCCTGAAGTTTAAGGTCAAGGGCTGTCCTTGCCGAAGGACTCAATGACAGATTTTTAAGCCAGTTGGTAAAATTATTTGACCAATAACGGCCCTCTGATTCACCGAACGTTATCCCCTGGAAGTGAAGCCAACCCTGGATCCTGTTTTTATATCTCGTCTGATCTTTTACCGTTTGATTGTATGTGCGAATAATATCCCGGTCATCCTGTTGTTCAATACAGGGAATAAAAATACCGGTAAGGTCTCCTTTACTTAGTGACTGACTTAATTTCCGGCAATCAACGGTGTCTGATTTACGCTGTTTTTCCTTACCTGTCGTGGGTACATCGGCCGGGTTTACAACGATGCAGTTAAATCCCTGCATTACTAAATTCCCGCTGATGACTGAAACCGCAAAATCCGGCTTCATAAACTACGTGGTAGTCCGCTGATGGGTAATTACGCTTAAGATAAGTACTTAATTCTCCCGCCGATGGGTTCTGCGAAAACGTCCTGAGTTCCATTTGTTCACTACGGATGCTTACCTTCCAGGATTTCTTATGGACATCTATCCCCGCAAAAATCTTTTGCCCGCTAAAATCTAATTGTGTAACTTGTTGCATGAGTTCTTGATTTAAAGTGTTTGTTCTTAGTTGTTTACTTTAATCTACAACCTTTTTTTCAAGAACTCTTCTTTAACTGTTTCATGCATACGATCTTATACGACTTGGCGTGCAGTTGTGCATGACGCAGAAGATTTCTCTTTCGCCCCGGCACGCTATCTGTTCTTCCCGCTTTATCGGGATGACATCAGTTCTAAAAATATTATTCTACCGTCATAAAACTTTGATTTGGTTTCAGCAATCAATAAAAACCCCATCTTTATATTTTCATTTAATATTCATCTGTTCCATCTACATTAGCAATGTCATCACATCATATAGTTCGCGAAAAACAGGAACCAGCTTTATTAGTTTTAAGCATGGATACTTTTGATGAGGAAATGCTGGGGCAGTTGCTGGAGTGGAGCCCGACCGTGATCTGCTCTACCGGTACCGCCGAAAAGTTGGATGCATCAGGGATTAAAATCGACTGGATAATAAGTGATGGTGATTCGGGTGATTTACAGTCGGACGTGAAGGTGATGCCTTCGGGAGGTGACAATGCGGCAGGTGCAGCTTTAAAATACCTGATAACGCATAATTACCCGGCGGTTAATGTAATTACCGATGTGCTGGACCTGAAAGATTTTTTGTTTTATGCTGATAAAATAAACCTGGTGATTTTTAGGGAACGGCAAAAGATCTACCCG
The DNA here is from genome assembly GCF_014643835.1 of Mucilaginibacter rubeus. Taxonomy (GTDB): domain Bacteria; phylum Bacteroidota; class Bacteroidia; order Sphingobacteriales; family Sphingobacteriaceae; genus Mucilaginibacter; species Mucilaginibacter rubeus. The sequence goes on from NZ_BMKD01000008.1 coordinate 320,393, forward strand.
GTTAATTCGGGCTTCAGTAAGTGGAAACCTGCAGGTGAGTTCATTGAAGTACTTTCGCATCCGTCGGGCTTACAAATAAGCGGGCTTGAAGCCACAAGCACTAATAGGTATAAAACCACCCACGATGGTTTTTTTACCCTGCAGTTTGAGCAACCTTTTTTGTTTATTGCCGAGGATATAGCGTAGCGAAAACAATAACCGGTACGTATAGCTGGTATTGGTTCGCTTTTTGAGTGAAAAATAATTAAAAACGCGTTAAACCGTTTAAACATTTAATAGTCTATATATTTATATCAGCAAAAAATACCATGCTGATCTGTTAAAAAATCTTTCATCATGAAAAGGACATATAAAAATCTATTAACAATTGCATTGGGGGGCTTATTGAGCTTATCCCTGGCATTCAATGCTGATGCACAACGTGGCGGCGGTTCTCGTGGCGGCGGTGGCGGAGGAGGCGGTGGTTCAAGACCGTCAGGCGGTGGTGGCGGAGGCGGTAGTTTTTCCCGTCCTTCCGGTGGTAGTTTTTCCCGCCCCTCAACTTCATTTAATGGTAGCACACGCGGCGCTATCGCGGCTCCACAACGGAGCTATGGAACTGACTCTCGCGGCAGCATAGGTGCTCCTCAACAACGCAGTTATGGTGGTCGTGATTACGCAATAAGGCCAAATGGCACATCCGTAGCACCCCAGCGTAGCTATGGTAGCACCGGTCGTACCGTATACAATGGTAACCGCAGCTATACTACTGTAGACAGGCGCGTTTATAATGGCGGTCGCGGTACTTATTACAGAGGTGGTTCATATGCATACGGTGGTCGCAGGGTTTATCCCGGTACTTACCATTACGGTGGCCGCGGGGGGTATTTTGGCAGTCACTACTATTATCCATACCGTAACTACTATAATTCATTCTATTATCCGCGGTTAGGTTTTAGCATAGGTTTCTTGCCATATGGTTACTATCCTTTCTGGTGGGGCGATTACCAATATTTTTACAGCGATGGCTTGTACTACCGTCAATACAATGACCAGTATACCGTTGTTGAACCACCGATAGGGGCCGAGATTAAAACCCTGCCTTCAGGTGCCGAATCTATCATGATCAATGGCGAACAGTACTATGAGTTAAACGGTGTTTACTACCAGCCATATACCAAAGATGACGGCTCAACTGTTTACGTTATTGCAGGTAAAGATGGCCAATTAAATACCGATCAGGGCAACGGCGATGGCAGCAGTGTTGACCAGGGCCCGCAAATTGGCGACATTGTAACTCAATTGCCACCGGATTGCCGCAAGATCAAGATCAATGGTGAAAAGCTGTTTGTATCCCCTGATGGTTATTACTACCAGGAAACTCAGGATGACGGCAATAAAGCTTACAAAATTGTAGGCACCCCATCTGATGATCCTGAAAATAACGACAGCGATCAAAACCCTAACCAACAGTAATTAATAAAAATTCAATATATATATTAGGGCCGCTTCCATTTTGGAAGCGGCCTTTTTTGATTCTTGCGGAATCTGAACCGAATAATTCAAATTAATTCAAACTTTTTTTAATTACAAAGGGTAGTATATTAAGTAATAATTAAAATCTGCCATTATGCAAAATCATGATCACCGCGTTATAATTCAAAAATTATTGGATTGCGCTTTAGCTTGCGAACATTGTGCTACTGCATGCCTGCACGAAGAGGATGTTAAAATGATGGCCGGCTGCATTAGTCTTGACCGGGACTGCGCTGACATATGTATCCAGGGAGCCCGCTTATTGCAAAGAGATTCAGTTATTGCCCACCAATACCTGGTTTTATGCGAGGAGATCTGTCGCCTTTGCGCTGCGGAGTGCGGTAAGCATCAGCACGATCATTGCCAGGAATGTGCCAAAGCCTGTATTGATTGCGCGGAGGCCTGCCACGCACATCACGAGCCAATTACACAGGATTGAGGTAATTACATTTAGTTCCCGTTTGAGAATAGTCGTCAAAAAGCGGGAGGGTCGTGCGATTCCCCCTCGAGAGGGGGGAGGGGTGTGTCTCTGCGTTAGAGTTAGTCGAAGAAACACACCCCTGCCATCGCTCTGTCCTTCACGCCCCTCTCAAGAGGGGATTTAAAAATCTCTTTATTATCCGCAACGCTCACTATTTTACTAATTTTTTTAGGATTTAGCGTTTTCTTTTCTGAATTTTACTTTTATGAATAACCTCCCGCCATTAGCCGAACGTATGCGCCCCAAATCGCTTGATGATTATGTTGGGCAAAAACACCTTGTTGGGCCGGGAGCAGTGCTGCGTAAAGCTATCGAGTCGGGTTCATTGCCGTCGATGATATTTTGGGGGCCGCCGGGTGTGGGTAAAACTACTTTGGCTTATATTATTTCGCAATCATTGTTTCGTCCGTTTTTCGCTTTGAGTGCTATTAATTCGGGCGTGAAAGATGTAAGGGAGGTGATAGAAAAGGCATCACTGTTAAAAAAACAGGGCGAGGTACTGCCGATATTATTTATTGATGAAATTCATCGTTTTTCCAAATCGCAACAGGATTCATTGTTAGGCGCTGTAGAGCGGGGCATTGTTACGTTAATAGGCGCTACTACCGAAAACCCATCTTTCGAAGTGATCTCGGCTTTGCTGTCGCGTTGCCAGGTTTATATTTTACAGCCGCTGTCTGAGACTGATCTCATCGACCTCCTGAACAAGGCGATGAAAGAGGATGTGGTTTTGCAGGGTAAAAACATCACCATCAAAGATCATGAGGCTTTGCTGCGCCTTTCGGGAGGCGATGCCCGAAAGCTGCTCAATATTTTCGAGCTGCTGGTAAACGCTTTTGACACGCCTGAGATAGTACTGACCGATGAAGTTGTGCTGGAGCACGTACAGCAAAACATGGCACTATATGATAAAACCGGCGAGCAGCACTATGATATCATTTCGGCCTTTATCAAATCCATGCGGGGCTCTGATCCTAACGGTGCTGTTTACTGGCTGGCGCGCATGATAGTTGGCGGCGAAGACCCGCTTTTCATAGCCCGGCGCATGCTGATCCTGGCATCCGAAGATATTGGCAACGCCAACCCAAACGCATTACTACTTGCGCAAAGCTGCTTTGAGGCTGTAAATAAAATAGGGATGCCCGAATCGCAACTGATATTATCGCAAACGGCTATTTACCTGGCAACATCGCCCAAAAGTAATTCGGCCACTACGGCTATTGGTGCGGCCATAGCATTGGTGCGTCAAACCGGCGATTTACCGGTGCCGCTGCACTTACGTAACGCCCCAACCAAATTCATGAAAAACATTGGCTACGGCAAGGATTACAAATATGCCCATAGCTACGAAGGTAATTTTACCGATCTTGATTTTCTGCCGGATGCTATCCGCGGAACAAAAATTTACGACCCCGGTAACAATGCGCGCGAAAACGAATCAAAAGAAAAGTTAAGAAAACTTTGGGGCGACAGGTATAAATACTAACTTAAGTTTCGCGTTATAGAGCCTGTTAATTAATATCATATAATGATTTGACCAATATTAATTAATTTATAGCTTTAGGCTTTATGCATTTTGCTTTTATATAAAACCTATACCTTAACTCTTAACTGTCTATACTTATGATCACTACCTTTCTCGGGCACGAACTTAAAGCTTTCTGGCGGTCAAAAAATACAGGTAAAAGTATTGCTATCCGTGTGGTAATGGCCTTACTTATCCTTTATCTTTTTGGATGTATCTTGCTTGCCGGTTTGTTTTTGAATGAAATTTTGGGGCAGGTTTTTCCGCATGATGACATAGTGGTTTCTTTTTGCGGTATCATCCTGCTTTATTTTTTGTTTGACCTCATGATGCGCATGCAATTGCAGGAACTGCCTACGTTAAGAGTGCAACCATATCTTCATTTACCTATAAAAAGGAATACGGTGGTCGGCTATCTGGCCTTTACGGCCATGCTTTCGGTTTTTAACCTGTGGCCCATTATACTTTTTGTACCTTTTATTTTAAAAGTGATCCTTACCGATTCGGGTGCTTTGCCTGCGCTCGTTTTTATATTGGCTATTATCGGCTTCATGCTTTTCAATAATTACATGGCCTTGTTTATTAAACGTAAGGCCAATCTTAATGGCTGGGTCTTCCTGGTTTTCGCAGCGGCTCTCATCCTTATTATTACCGGCGATTTCAGGTTTCATCTGTATTCGGTGCGTAATATTTCCTATCTGTATTTCGGCCATTTGCTCACTAAACCGGTATTGGTATTACTGCCTGTTGTGCTTGCTGCAACCATGTACTACATCAATTTTGCCTACTTAAAACAAAACCTGTACCTCGAAGAGCTGAGTTCGCGCAAGGCATCGGCTTATAAAAGCAGTACGGAGTTTCCGCTGTTAAACAGGTTTGGTAAGGTTGGCGACCTTGCCGCAAACGAGCTGAAACTGATCTTCCGTAATAAGCGGCCACGATCGGCATTGGTTATGGGGTTGTTCTTTATGTTTTACGGGCTCATATTTTATACCAACAGCCATTACGGACAAACCTGGTACATTTTTGTGGGCATGTTCATGACGGGTATTTTTATTATCAGTTATGGGCAGTTCATGTATAGCTGGCAAGGCGCTCATTTTGATGGCCTGTTGGTAAGCAAGATCAATTTCCGCGATTTTTTAAAGGCAAAATACCTGCTATTTACTATGGTATCAACCGTGGCTTTTATATTGACTACGCCTTATGCTTATTTTGGCTGGCGCATTGTTTTGGTACATTTTGTAATGTACCTGTGGAACATCGGCGTCAACACAACCATTGTGCTGTTTTTTGCTAACCGCAATGCCAAACGGATAGATCTGTCAAAAGGCGCGTCGTTTAATTGGGAAGGGGTGGGGGCAACGCAAATGCTTATTTCGTTTCCCTTGATGATAACGCCGTATATCATTTATCTTCCCTTCTCACTGTTCAAACACGCCGACGTCGGCCTGGCCATGCTGGCTGGTACCGGGATCATATTCATCTTAACCCGCGATTTTTGGGTTAAAAAACTGGAAGAGGATTTTATACAAAAACGTTACACCGTTGCCGAAGGCTTCAGAAATAAATAATTCTATGATTGAAGTAAGAAATTTAAAAAAGGTTTATAACGGGATTACCGTTGTGGATGTACCCGCCCTGCAAATTAACAAAGGCGAAAGCGTTGGCCTTGTAGGTAATAACGGCGCTGGTAAAACCACACTATTCCGGATGGTGCTCGACCTCATTCGCGCCGAAAGCGGCGAGATTTTATCCAACGATGAAACTGTAGCTGGTCATGAGAAGTGGAAAGATTACACCGCTGCTTATCTCGACGAAGGTTTCCTGATAGATTACCTTACACCTGAAGAGTATTTTTATTTTATAGGAGGGCTACATAGTCATAACCGCACATATGTTGACGAGGTGTTGGTTGGCCTGACCGATTTTTTTAATGGCGAGATCCTGAAGAAAGGGAAGTACATCCGCGACCTGTCAAAAGGTAACCAATGCAAAGTTGGTGTAGCGGCCTGCCTGTTGCAGGAACCTCAATTGCTGATGCTGGACGAGCCCTTTGCCAATATCGACCCAAGCACCCAGTTTAGGCTTAAAAATCTGCTGAAAGATCTGAACAGGAATAAAGGTGTAACTACCATAGTATCCAGCCATGATCTTAACCACATTACCGATGTATGCGACCGGATTCTGCTGATGGAAAAAGGCGTGATCATTAAAGATATTGCAACCAGCTCATCAACGTTAAATGAGTTGGAAGCGTACTTTGGCGTTGAGGTCGCCCCTCCTGCCCATTAAAAGGGTGACTACCTTCAAGCCCCTTTTTAAGCATAAACAAAAAAAGCATTGCCGACAGCAATGCTTTTTTTGTTTAAAATCTTCTTTTGAAAAGCGTGCGTGCATACAAGCACTTCCTTTAGGGGGCTGGAGGAGCTTGTATTAGATCATCAGTCAGCTTCTCAAACTCGTTGATAAACTCTGTATAATGCTCCCCCGTTCCCGGACCACTAAAACCAGTATGGATTTTTTGTACGTCGCCGTTTTTATCGATAATAATGGTGGTAGGGAAACCAACCACTTTGGATAACATAGGCAGGCTTTGAGCGGTTTGTTTTTTATCGCTGGTATAGCCGGTCACCAACAATGAGTAAGGTACTTTAAACCTGTCTTTTACTTGCTGCAGCGCTTTCTTTGATTTTTCAAAATCGGTGGTGCGTTCATAAGCCAGGCCAATTACCTCAACACCTTTATCGTGATATTTGTTATAGTAGTTGACCATATAAGCAGTTTCGTCCATGCAGTTTGGGCACCATGAGCCCAATATCTGCACAATTACCACTTTGTTTCTGAACCTGGCATCCTCAAGCGAAACAGTTTTGCCATCAAGGTCCTTAAAGCTGAAAGCTATTTTTTTATACCCCGGTTTTAATGAAGTGAGTGAATATGCATCTGGAAGTTTGGCGTTTTCATCCTTTACAGCGGTCCAGGATTGAACTGCCGAATATCCGGCGTAAAATTTACCGTCGGTAATGGCTTTATCATTGCCGATAGTAGCAGTAAAAGTATAGGCATGACCGCCGTCGAAAGTAGAGAGGTAAAGTTTATTACCACTTACCGAGCCTTCTAAATAACGGTAATCACCGGTGGTGGTTAAGAAAGTACCTGTAAGTTTATTACCGTCCTGCTTAAACTCGCCAACGGTGGTATCGCGGCCCTCGCCCTCACCAAACACTGCCGACCAGCGGCCTCCGATATTAAACGCCGGTTGTTCAGTATTCTTAAAAAAGCGCCATGAAGTATTAGGCCTGGCGCTGAACGGAACAAGGAGATCATTATCCGCCAGGTGCCTTACCCAGTTGCCGTTAAGGCTATCTCCGTTAAGTTTCAGCTTAAATTCTGAATTGAACAGCGGCATATGGATAAAAACAGAATCGCCTTTGGTAGCAACATCTGTTACCTTGAAATGCTCGGCACCGTTAATGATAGCTAATTGTTGTTTGCTCCCGCTATTGTTGACCTCGAAATTAAAAGGGATTTCGGTGCCTGATTTAGTTTTAAGTGCACCGCGCCACACACCTGTTTTTAGTTTGGTTTGAGCAAAGCCGGTTTGCAGAAATAGTAATCCGCAAATACCAGCTATAATATTTTTGAAAGTCATACTTAAATATATAGTCTACTTAATCTATATACTTTCAAAGGTATAAAAACAGCGCCGTTATTTCAACAATCCGCGCGAAATGACAATTCTTTGAATTTCAGATGTTCCTTCATAGATCTGAGTTATTTTGGCATCCCGCATCAGGCGTTCAACGTGATATTCTTTCACATAACCGTACCCGCCATGAATCTGCACCGCTTCGGTGGTGGTGCGCATAGCTACTTCAGATGCATACAGTTTTGCCATTGAGGATGCCTGGGCATAGGGTTTTCCATGATCTTTAAACCACGCTGCTTTAAGGCACATCAAACGGGCTGCCTCAATTTCAGTAGCCATATCGGCCAGCTTAAATTGGATAGCCTGGTGGTCGGCAAGCGATTTACCAAAAGTTTTGCGCTCCTTAGCGTATTGCACTGCAAGTTCGTAAGCACCTGAAGCAATACCTAAAGCCTGCGAAGCAATACCTATACGGCCACCATCCAGTACGTTCATGGCAAACTTAAACCCAAAGCCGTCTTCGCCAATGCGGTTCTCTTTAGGCACTTTAACATCGGCAAACATCAGCGAGTGGGTATCCGAGCCGCGGATGCCCATCTTGTTCTCTTTAGGGCCAACAGTAAAGCCCGCCATTCCTTTTTCAACAATAAAAGCGTTGATACCATGGTGTTTTTTTTCGGCATTGGTTTGTGCTATTACAATATAGGTAGATGCGCTGCCTCCGTTGGTGATCCAGTTCTTAGTACCATTAAGCAGGTAATGATCGCCCATATCAATTGCTGTAGTGGTTTGTGATGTAGCATCAGAGCCGGCTTCCGGCTCCGAAAGACAGAACGCGCCAATGCATTCGCCTTTGGCCAGCGGTACCAGATATTTTTGCTTCTGTTCTTCGCTGCCATATTTCTCCAATCCATAGCATACCAGCGAATTATTCACTGAAACAATTACTGATGTGGATGCGTCAATCTTTGAAAGTTCCTCCATCACCAGCACATATGATATGGCATCCATGCCAGCGCCGCCATATTGCGGAGATACCATCATGCCCAGGAAACCCAGTTCACCAAGTTTCTTAACCTGGGCAGCAGGGAATTTTTGCTGTTCGTCGCGTTCAATAACACCTGGCTTCAATTCTGTTTGCGCAAAATCACGCGCAGCCTGGCGAATCATTTTTTGTTCTTCGGTCAGTTCAAAATACATGGTATAATTAAAAGCATAAATATATAAAAATTACTATGCATGCATAGTAATTTTTATAAACAAAAAAAGAGAGCTTTTTTTGAAGCTCCCTTTCCCCTAATTAATTTAAACTATTGATTAAACCCAAAACAAAGAACAAAAAATCTCAACTTGGGCGTCTGAGAATTCAATTTAATTTTTCACAGGTAGATGTTACTAAATCTTTTATTTTTTCACAGATGATACAGGGCGAATATCTATATACAAATCCTTTGCCATAATTATAAAATTGTGGCATTAATATTTCATGTTTAAACGTTAGTTGCTCATTTTTATAAAAGAATAATATCTGTATATAAAATGTAATGGTGTTATTTTATATTTAGCTTGCACAAAAAATACAATGTATCATATTAGCCGATCCAGTCATGCTTTTAACTGATTTTGAATACCTTAACGACACTAATAGCGCATTTAAACGCAAAGTTGCCTTACAGATTAAAACTTTACGCAAGCAAAATCAGGTTACCCAGGAGAAGTTTTTTAACGAAACGCACATAAATATTGCCCGGCTCGAATCTGGTATTATTGATATCAGGTTGGAAACACTTCGTAAAATTTGTTATTATTTTAACGTTTCCTTAGCAGGTTTTTTCCAGGAGATATAATAAATTATCATATTTTAAAAAATAAGCTGTCCTAAATTCTATTTTACCATACAGTTGTTGTATTTTAATTCATACACACACCTAAAAAATGAACAGAAAAACCCAATCCTTATCCATAGTTGCCGCCGCGCTTGGCACCTTACTTAGTGCCTGTAGCCAAACCGACAAAACAAAAGCTTACGAAGCCGGCGACCCAGTGATCCATAATATGGATACCACCGTAAAACCGGGCGATGACTTCTTTAAATATGCCAACGGAACCTGGCTTCGCAAAAATCCTATTCCGGCGGCGTACGCTGCCTGGGGCATCGGCAATGTTGTGCAGGAAGAGTTGCGCGACAAGATGAAAAAGATCAACGAGGATGCGCTTAAGGCTAATGCTCCGAAGGGCAGCAACACCCAAAAAATAGGCGATTTTTATTTCAGCGGGATGGATACCGTTAACATCGAAAAACAGGGGCTTGCACCTCTGAAAGATGAACTGGATAAAATTGACAGGATAACGGATATCAAAAGCCTGGTTGAGGAGTTTGCACACTTACAACGGATTGGCGTTACGCAGCCTATCGGCGCTTATGTTGGGCAAGATGCTAAGAACAGTGCAAAGATGGCTTTGGGTTTATACCAGTCGGGCATTGGTATGCCAAACCGCGATTACTACTTTAATAAAGATGAGCATAGCGCAGCCATCCGTACCGACTATCAAAATAATTACCTGCCCGCCATATTCAAACTGGCAGGCCTGCCTGTCGATAAAGCAATTGCCGGCGCTAAGAAAACTTATTCGCTGGAAACTTTCCTGGCTGATAGCAGCCGGAAACTGGAGGACCTGCGCGATCCTTATCATAACTATAACAAAATGCCACTTGCCGCGCTGAGCAAGCTGGCCCCGGATATTGACTGGAAACCCACTTTTGAAAAGATGGACTACAAAAATGCGGATACCGTAATTGTAGGACAGCCTGAGTATTACAGGGCGCTTAATAAAGCACTAAAAACTTTTACTATAGATGACTGGAAGAATTACCTGCGCAAGAACCTGGTCACTGCTTTTGGGCCATACCTGAGCAAACCGTTTGATCAGGAGGTGTTTCGGTTTTATGATAAGGTGATTTATGGCAGTACGGCCCAACTTCCACGCTGGAAAAGGGTGTTGGATACTGAAAACGGTTTGATGGGCGAGGTATTAGGACAAATCTTCGTAAAAGAATATTTCCCCGAGAAAACAAAAGAGCGCTATGTGAAATTGGTTGAAGAAATGCGCGCCAGCTTTAAAGAGCATATTGAAAAGCTGGATTGGATGAGCCCCGAAACCAAGGAGAAAGCTTACTACAAATTATCAAAAGTTGTCCCTAAAGTTGGTTACCCGGATAAATGGAAGGATTTTTCAACTCTGGAAATTAACCGGGGCCCTTACGCCCTCAACGTATTACGGGCAAACGAGTGGTGGCATAATTTCAGCGCGGCTAAATTAGGCAAACCTGTCGACCGTACTGAATGGGACATCACGCCTCAAACCTATAATGCTTACTATAACCCATCAAACAACGAGATTGTATTGCCTGCCGGCATTTTTACCATTCCCGGCTACAAGGATGAGAATATTGATGATGCCGTCATTTACGGTTATGCTGCCGCTTCAACTATTGGCCATGAAATGACCCACGGTTTTGATGACCAGGGCAGGCAGTTTGATGCTGCCGGAAACCTTAAAGCCTGGTGGAAACCGCAGGATTCGGTAAAATTTAGTCAGCGTGCCAAAATGCTTATCGACCAGTTTAATGGTTACAGCATTTATGGTTTGCATGTAAATGGCAAAGCCACTCAGGGGGAAAATATTGCCGATCTCGGCGGAATAGTAATAGGTCTTGACGCGTTCAAAAAAACACAGCAATATAGAGAGGGTAAACTCATTAACGGGTTAACACCCTTACAGCGTTATTTTTTAGGATACTCATTAGGCTGGCTTACGCAAGACAGGAAAGAATCACTTTCGAGCCAGATCCTAACCAATGAACATGCGCCCGGTTTTATGCGTGTTAACGGGCCGTTTACCGATGTGCCTGAATTTTACGAAGCCTTTCATATTAAGAAAGGTGATAAAATGTGGATAGATCCGGATAAACGGGTGAAGATATGGTAGGGTAGCGCGGTAACGATGTGGTTGGCCGTTATATGGTCACCTTTTAGTGTGTTAAAAACAGACACGAAGCAAATCCAAATCATACAGGGCGACTGTAAATCGGGATTGCTTCGTGTCTTATAGTTGCAATGACTGTAAGTTGTTAATTGTCAAGTATAAGCATATTAACTCCCTTTTTTTAGGGTTGTCCTGGGGCTGCTCCTCATGACGTCCTAACGGTTCCCTACAATATAAACTTCGTGCTCAGGAAATTGGAATCATTGTCATTTACAATTTCATTGATGATGTTTTTGTTGGTTTCGGTCATTTTAGTGGTAACTAATGAGCGGATTGAGAACGACCTTAAGGCATCATGTACCGAAAGTGTACCCTCGGCACTGTCCTTGCGCCCGGTGAACGGAAATACATCCGGACCGCGCTGGCACTGACTGTTAATGTTTACACGGCTTACTAAATTCACAAAGGGATCGATCAGTGACGAAATTTCCCTCGCATCATTACTGAAAATACTCACCTGCATACCATGTGGCGAATCTATCTGGTAAGTGATCGGCTCCTCAATATCTTCAAACGGAATCACTGGGATCACCGGTCCAAATTGTTCTTCGCGGTACAGTTTCATGTTTTCATTAACCGGGTAAACTATGGCCGGGAAAAAGAACGAAGCCGATGTTTCACCTCCGTTTTCGTTAATCACTTTTGCGCCGTTAGCTACGGCGTCATTTACAATATCGGTAAGGTAAGCCGGTTTATGAGGTTCGGGGAGCGGGGTAAGTTTTACATCCTTTTCCCAGGGCAGTCCGAATTTAAGTTTGGCAACGGCTTCGCTTAATAGCTTTAAAAACTCATCGGCAACGGCTTTATGTACAAATATCACTTTAATAGCGGTACAACGCTGGCCATTAAATGACAGCGAGCCTAAAATACACTCGCTTACAGCCTGCTGCAGGTCGGCATGTTTGGTGACTATGGCTGCGTTCTTGGCGTCCAGACTTAAAACAGCTCTTAAGCGATTAATTTTAGGGTGACGCTTTTTCAAATCATTTGCTACTTTGCTTGAGCCAATGAAAGCCAGCACATTCACCTTGCCCGATGACATCAGCCCGGGTGTTACCACTGCGCCCCTGCCATAAATGGTGTTCACCACTCCTTTAGGGAATGATTCCTGGAAGGCTTTTAGCAATGGATAATGCAGCAGTGTACCGTGTTTAGGCGGTTTAAATAAAATGGTGTTCCCCATGATCAGCGCGGGGATCAACGTAGTGAAAGTTTCGTTTAACGGGTAATTAAACGGCCCCATGCAAAGCACTACTCCCAGGGGCGAACGACGGATCTGGGCCACCAGCCCCTCGGCCATTTCAAAGCGTGACGACTGGCGGTCAATATCTTTTAACGCGTCGATGGTGGCATTGATGTATTCAATAGTACGGTCAAATTCTTTAGCCGAATCAGCGTATGATTTGCCTATTTCCCACATCAGCAGTTTTACCACCAGCGTACGTTGTTCGCTCATTTTGTAAATAAAGCGCTCCATACATTTAATACGGTCGGCAATGCTCATGGTGGGCCATTCGCCGCGGCCATTGTCATAGGCTTCAAGGGCGGCATCCAGAGCTTCAAAAGCTTCTTTTTCGGTGCAAACCGGGTAGGTACCTATGAGCTTACGGGTAAAAGTACCGTCTTCCGCCCAAAAACCAACAGGTGAGTAAACTTCACTTACTTCGCCGTTCCATAGTTTCATTTCGCCACCGCTCAGGTATTCGCGCTGGTGTACTTCTTCAATCTGAAATTCGGGGGGAATATTATTTTCATCAATAAAAATTGAACTGAGCTGGGTTTTAAAACTCATATTTTTTCAAGGGTTTGATTTCCCTAAGATAAAAAAAGCCTGCTTTAACAAGCAAGCTTTATGTGTTATAATGTTTACTGATTTTTAATAGCCGAAGGCATTATTGATGATCCGATCCGCCTTCGTGGAAGAATTACCCTTTTGAAACGCCTTTGATTCCCGGTTTCCTGCTTCTTATCAAAATCCTGGTTTAGGGAAGTTAACGCCACCCGCGGCAAGCTCTTTAAGCATTTGTTCCTGAAGGTTTATTTTAGCATTGAGGAAATCGGCAGGATCAACCCAAACATTAATGGTAAACCTTACACAATCGTTATCCAGGCTGATAACGCCCACCCGCGCGGCCGGGTCATGAAGGATATCTTTATTGGCATTTACTACGCCTGTCATGATGGCCTTCGCCTTTTCTATATCATTGTTATAACCTACCCGCAATTCAAAATCAAGACGGCGGCGGCCTTCGCGCGTTATGTTTACAATAACTTCATTAAACAGCTTTCCGTTAGGGATAATGACGGTTTTGTTATCGGCAGTAATAAGTACAGTATAAAACATCTGTATAGATACCACCCTGCCATCCTGACCCTGGGCAACAATACTGTCGTCTATTTCAAAAGGTTTTAACAATAGTATCAGTACGCCACCTGCAAAGTTTTGAAAGGTACCCGATAGGGCCAAACCGGCCGCTACTGAAAATGCACCGATGATGGTAGTGAAGATACTCATCTCCAGCCCTATGATGTTCATTACCCAAATAATGAGTAAAACATATAAAGCTGTAATGGTTAGGCTTAAGAAAAATGGCTGTAGTGATGAATGAATGCCACGCTTCATCATACGCATGCGCAGCCTTGCACGCAAAAACTTAATAAACCATAAACCAATAAAAAATATGATTAGTCCACCTACATAATTAGGGCCGCGGTTAATAAGCCAATGGTGGAACTCAGTGTAAAATTCGTCCAGTTTCATAACTGGGCGCAAAGTTAATAATTATCTATTAACTGTACAGGGAAACGAAGAGCTCGGGGCCCTTAAACAACACCCACTCAACCAGTGTGCTTTGTATTTGTTTTGTTTTTTGAGATAGACGTTTCATGACCTGCATTATTCAAATCCTGTGCCTGATTAGTGCTGTATCAGATTTGTTATGCAAAACTACGTATTACGACGCCCCGCGAAGTTGAAAATTAATCAAATGATTAATTAATGACCATTGAATTACCTTAGGATGACTATAAAGCCTCTTTTAAAGCACAAAACCCTGTATGCTTTTGCATACAGGGTTTTGAAAGTATATAAGTTTCTATACACCCCTTCAGGGGCTTGGCGACTCTTACATCATGCCGCCCATGCCGCCGCCCATTGGTGGAGCGCCTGCTTTTTCATCTTCAGGATCATCAGCCAATACAACTTCGGTAGTTAATAACATGGAAGCGATTGAAGCTGCATTTTCTAAAGCAACGCGGCTTACTTTAGTTGGGTCGATAACGCCTGCAGCAATCAGGTTTTCGTATTTATCAGTACGTGCGTTGTAACCAAAGTCGGCAGTGCCTTCTTTAACTTTTTGCACAATGATTGAACCTTCGATACCAGCGTTTTCGCAGATCTGACGTAAAGGCTCTTCGATAGCGCGACGGATGATCTGGATACCAGTGTTTTCATCTTCGTTATCACCTTTAAGATCGGCTAAAGCAGCAACAGCACGGATGAAAGCAACACCACCACCAGCTACGATACCTTCTTCAACAGCGGCACGTGTAGCGTGTAAAGCGTCGTCAACACGGTCTTTTTTCTCTTTCATTTCAACTTCGGTAGCAGCACCTACGTAAAGTACAGCAACACCGCCAGATAATTTAGCTAAGCGCTCTTGTAATTTTTCACGGTCGTAATCAGAAGTTGTTGATTCGATCTGAGATTTGATCTGGCTTACGCGGCCTTTGATCTCTTCTGCAGAACCTGAACCATTGATGATAGTAGTATTATCTTTGTCGATAACGATTTTCTCAGCAGTACCTAAGTAGCTAAGGTCAGCGTTTTCTAATTTGTAACCTCTTTCTTCAGAGATCAAAGTACCACCGGTAAGGATAGCGATATCCTCTAACATAGCCTTACGACGGTCGCCGAAGCCCGGAGCTTTAACAGCAGCAACTTTCAGTGAACCACGAATTTTGTTAACTACCAAAGTAGCTAAAGCTTCGCCGTCAAGATCTTCAGCAATGATCAGTAATGGTTTGCCAGTTTGTACTTGTTTTTCAAGGATGGGAAGCAATTCTTTCATTGAAGAGATCTTTTTGTCGTAGATCAGGATGAAAGGGTTTTCTAATTCAGCTTCCATTTTGTCAGCGTTGGTTACGAAGTAAGGAGAAAGGTAACCACGGTCAAACTGCATACCTTCTACAGTTTTAACTTCAGTTTCAGTACCTTTTGCTTCTTCAACAGTGATTACACCATCTTTACCAACTTTTTCCATTGCTTCAGCAATTAATGAACCGATAACCTCGTCGTTATTTGCAGAGATAGAAGCAACTTGTTTGATTTTGTTATTGTCTTCGCCAACAGTTTGTGACTGTGATTTCAGATTTTCAACAACGGAGGCAACAGCTTTGTCGATACCGCGTTTCAAATCCATTGGGTTTGCACCGGCAGCTACGTTTTTAATACCTGCAGTTACGATAGCCTGAGCTAATACAGTAGCGGTAGTAGTACCATCACCTGCAATATCGGCAGTTTTTGAAGCAACTTCTTTTACCATTTGTGCGCCCATGTTTTCAAGGGCGTCTTTTAATTCAATTTCTTTAGCAACAGTAACACCGTCTTTGGTGATGGCCGGTGAGCCAAATTTTTTGTCGATGATTACGTTACGGCCTTTAGGGCCTAAGGTTACTTTTACTGCGTTAGCAAGGATATCAACACCGCGTTTCAGGGCGTCGCGTGCTTCAACATTGTATTTAACTTGTTTTGCCATGATGTTTTTAAGATTTGAGATCTGAGATTTGAGACATGAGATAAGCTCAGTCCAAATTCAAATCAATTTAATTTTTTAGGTTTTGACATAAGTATTTGAGGTTATTTTATCTCAAATCTTATATCTAATGTCTCACGTCTATTATTACAGTACTGCGTATATGTCTGATTCACGCATAATTAAGTACTCTTTACCTTCATAGGTAATTTCAGTACCTGCATATTTACCATATAAAACCTGGTCACCAACTTGTACGGTTAAAGGCTCATCAACTTTTCCCTGTCCAACAGCAACGATGGTTCCACGTTGAGGTTTTTCTTTGGCAGTATCAGGAATGAAGATACCTGAAGCGGTTTTCTCTTCGGCTGCTGCAGCTTCCACTACAACCCTATCGCCGATCGGTTTAATGTTTAATGACATAGTTATAACTGTTTATTTTATTTAAGTTTTTCAGCCCGATGTGCAACATCAATTATGCCAAGCGGGTATTATGGCAAGTATTGACAGGCTAAACTGTTTTAATGTCAGCAAAAGGTTATTTGCGTTTTGCAGCTTAACAATTTTTTAACCCGATGGTGTCAGGTTGTCAGTATGACTTAGGGATGACGGTAGGGGGATGATGCTTTAAAAAAAATGTCATTTCGATTGAGCAGCTGGGCATCGGCGCTGGGGCGAAAGAGAAATCTTATACGCCCTGTAGAGTCGTACACACGTTTTAGAACAAGGCGTATAAGATCGTATGCATGAAACAGTTAAAGAAGAGTTCTTGAAAAAAAGGTTGTAGGTTAAAGTAAACAACTAAGAACAAACACTTTAAATCAAGAACTCATGCAACAAGTTACACAATTAGATTTTAGCGGGCAAAAGATTTTTGCGGGGATAGATGTCCATAAGAAATCCTGGAAGGTAAG
>NZ_BMKD01000009.1 GCF_014643835.1 Mucilaginibacter rubeus
TTTTCAATCTTTTTTTCCTTTACTTTTCTATCCTTTTAATGTACTAACCCGCTAACTCACTTCCTCGTTTGCGGGCTGCAAAGGTAGCCACTTTTACGCCTTCTCCAAATTATTTCTACCTATTTTCTCCTATCTTCCTCTAACTCCCTATTTTTCAATAAGAAAAAGTTTAAAACTCTCGTTTAAAAACTTTCCTACGCTCTTTATTTCTACTCCTACCCGCTTCCAAACTATCGTTTACCATTTGTTTATACTATATATAATAAGCCACTCCGAGCCAAAAACAACTCTAATAGGTATACCCTATCTTTCTATTATTACATAGTGCAACGCTTTTATACTAATAATACACGCTCAAACTATGGATACACTGACATTGGAGCTCCATTACTATATATACATTATTAGTTTGGGTTAGACGGGAAGTAAATATTAACGAAAGCGCGTTACTAACGTAGTATCCACGTTATGGATTGAAGCGGATACCAGCCTGTGAGCGTAATGCCTGCAGGTGTATGAGCGGATAGCACGGCCAAAGGCAAAGCCCAAATCTTATTTAATAGTAAAGCTGAAATCAAGCAACATTCACTACCACCAGCATGATGCTTAACCAAACTGCAGTTGTGTGCCGCCGGCGCACCAAAATATTTTTTTCGCTGCAAACCTTTTGCACCTCTGGTGCAGCCGGCCGATTCTTTAATTTATATACTTTTATTTTCTGTTATTTACTAAAGCTGGCCGTATCACCATCCAATGTCATTATCAAATTACTTAGAGAGATTTATAAGTAAAACCTTTTGTTCTGTATATGGCTTGGTGTCGCCATTTAATATTATTGAAACACGAAGCATTCGCAATCAATCTCACTGAATACATCATTAACATCGCCCAGACCATATAGCTTTCCGCTTAATGAAACTTTCAAAAACCGACCTTCATCATATAAGAAACAACCATTTTAATCCTATTAGTTTAGCAAGTACACCACATCAAAACCCGCAATAGTTAAAAGATGTTAAATACGCTTTATATATAGGCATCGAGCCAAAGCGTCGTTATATATTAGCAGCTAAATAAAAATTGATTGATTTATATTATTAACTATCTTTGCAGAATGTTTAAAAAGCAACTAACGTTATTAGCCAGTGTTTTAGCTATCGTAATTATTACGCTTGGCAGTTGTAAAAGCAAATACGAAAAGTTAAAAGCCAGTAACGATTACGCTAAAAAATACCAGGAAGCTATTAAGTACTATAATAAAAAGGACTATAACAAAGCTTTAGGTTTATTTGAGGTATTGGTGGAGCGATACCGTGGCCGTGAAGGGGCAGAAGACCTCTTTTATTACTACGCGTTTACGTATTACAAACAAAAAGATTATACATCGGCAAGATATCATTTTAAAACGTTCGCCGATACCTATCCTTCAAGCCCAAGGGCTGAGGAATGCCGCTTTTTCTCTGCTTATTGCTACTACCTTGATTCGCCGATATATTCGCTTGACCAGGACAATACGTTAAAAGCTATCGACGCTTTGCAGTTGTTTATTAACCTTTATCCCAAAAGCGACCGTGTAGCCGAGGCCAGCAAGCTGATCCAGAACCTGCGTGACAAACTGGAAACCAAAGCTTATGCCAACGCCAAACTTTATTTAACCATCAGCGATTATCAATCGGCAGTAATTGCGTTCAACAATGCACTGCGCGACTATCCTGATACCAAATATGGCGAAGAAATGGAATACCTTATTGTTAAAGCGCAATATCAGTATGCTTATCATAGCTTTGAAACCAAACAGGAAGACCGTTTTAACCAGGCTATAGCTTATGCCGACCAGTTTGCCGAAAAATATCCGAACAGTAAATACCTGCACGAAACTCAGGCATATGTAAAAGACAGCCAGCAGGGCATAAAACAGGCGCAGCGTTTAATTGCCGAAGCAATGAGCAATGAAAAAACCGCTAAGAAACTTTTAAAGAAAGATACTGTAACAACAACATCGCCATCTGAAAAAAATCAGCCGCAAAAAATACCATATTAATTAAGATATATTAAAGAGTTTAAATTAAGATATGACAGCTAACAACAGTAATAAACCAGCAGCAGCCAGCAGCACTGTAACCCGCGATTTACGCGAGCTGGATACCAAAACAGAGAACATCTATGAGTCGCTTGTGATTATGTCAAAAAGGGCAAACCAGATCTCAAACAACATTAAAGAAGAGCTTCACCAGAAACTTTCTGAATTTGCATCATCAAATGATAACCTTGAAGAAGTGTTTGAGAACCGTGAGCAAATTGAAATTTCAAAATACTACGAAAAATTGCCTAAACCGTCATTAGTTGCCGTTCAGGAATTTTTAGATGGTAAAGTATACTACCGTAACCCAACTAAAGAAGTTTAGTCTCCCGGCTCCTAAAAAAGCAGCTTCGGAAATTTATTTATATCGTGAAAAACTCCCCTATCGGGAGTTTTTTCTATTTTAGCCTATATTTATCCTTTCGCCTATTGGCGGATCTGAGCTTATGCTTAAAGACAAAAACATTGTTTTAGGAGTTTGCGGCAGTATTGCAGCCTACAAATCGGCACTGCTGGTTAGGCTGCTGGTTAAAGCAGGCGCTAACGTTAAAGTGGTGATGACTGCCGATGCCGCCAACTTTATTACACCGCTTACACTCTCAACGCTTTCAAAAAACCCGGCGCTGGTTGATTATTTTAAGGCTGATACCGGCGAATGGAACAACCATGTTGAACTTGGGCTTTGGGCTGATATGATGGTTATTGCCCCCGCCACGGCCAACACCCTTGCTAAAATGGCTAACGGCCTTTGCGATAACCTGCTTAGCGCGGTATATCTTTCGGCCAAGTGCCCTGTTTATTTTGCTCCGGCTATGGACCTGGATATGTGGCTGCACCCGGCGACCCGCCAAAACGTAAGCAGGCTGCAATCATTTGATAACATCATGATTCCGCCCGGTAACGGCGAACTTGCCAGCGGTTTGCATGGTGAAGGCCGGATGGCCGAACCTGAAGAAATTGTTGCTTTCCTGGAAGCTGAATCAAAAAAAAAACTCCGTTTAGCCGGTCATAAAATACTAGTAACCGCCGGGCCAACTTATGAAGCTATAGACCCTGTACGGTTTATCGGCAACCATTCGTCGGGCAAAATGGGGTTTGCTATCGCAGATGAACTGGCCTTGATGGGGGCCGAAGTTACTTTAGTGACCGGTCCTACTGCGCAAATCAGCAAGCAGCAAAATATAAAACGGGTTAATGTTATTTCGGCGGCACAAATGTTAGAGGCCTGCTTAACCGCTTATGGCGATGCGAAGGCTTGCATTATGAGCGCTGCCGTTGCCGATTATACCCCGGCTGATGTTGCCACTCAAAAGATCAAGAAAAGAGACGACGATCTCCGCATAGAATTGAAGAAAACCACTGATATATTAAAAACTCTTGGCGAGGCTAAGCGCGAAGGACAAATATTGGTTGGTTTTGCTTTGGAAACCAACGATGAGGAAATGAACGCGATAACCAAGCTGCAAAAGAAAAATCTCGACTTTATTGTACTAAATTCGCTCAATGACGCGGGTGCCGGTTTTGCAGGCGATACCAATAAAATAACCATTATTGATCGTGAGCTTAAGAAAACTACTTTCGACCTGAAAAGCAAGGAAGCGGTAGCCCGCGATATTTGCAATAGAGTTGCCCAACTGATAAACGGATGAAAAAATTGCTGCTTTGTACTTTGCTGATGTTTCTTTGCTGCCGAACTGTAGCCCAGGACCTGAATGCACGTATACAAGTGTTATCGCCCAAGATACAGGTTGCGAATAAGCGCGTTTTTCAAACGTTGGAAACTGCCATGAAGGATTTCCTGAACGGCCGCAAATGGAGTGCTGATCCAATTTTGCCGCAGGAGAGAATAGATTGCAATTTTGTGCTGAACATTACCAACTGGGATGGCAGCAGTAATTTTACCGGCGAACTGCAGGTACAATCATCCCGGCCGGTTTATGGCACATCATACACCTCCACCCTGTTAAATCTTAATGATAAAGATATTAGCTTTAGTTATACCGAGGGTCAGACCATTGACTATACCGATCAAAATTTTCAGGGAAATTTAAGTTCGATCATGGCTTTTTACGCCAACATTATTATCGGCCTTGATTATGACACGTTTTCAAAGTTTGGAGGCACGCCATATTTTTTAGCTGCACAGACCATCGTAACCAATGCGCAAACATCATCATACGGTGGTTGGAAAGCCTTTGATGGCAATGTAAACCGCTACTGGTTATCCGAAAACCTGAATAATAAACTATATAATCCGCTGCGCAGCTTTTTGTATGATTATCACCGCAACGGCCTCGATCTGATGGCCGATAATGTGAGCAAAGGTCGCAAAGCTATTGATGCCCTGCTACCTTTACTACAGCAAATAGACCGGCAACGTGTGGGCGCGATGCTTCCGCTTATATTTTACACAGCAAAAAGTGATGAACTGGTTTCCATTTATAGCAAGGCCGATAACCAGGAACGGTTAACCGCCATGAACCTATTTTTAAAGCTCGACCCTGCGAATGGGAATAAATATCAAACGTTGCAGAAATAATCCTTACTGTTAGTTTGAAAACAAATAAGAAGTTGAGGAACGGCAAAGTAATCCCTACTTACAAGAGCAGGCTTTTTAGTTTGGCTTATTGATAATTACAATTTGTAAGTCGCTGATTATTGAGCGTGTTATTTCGATTAACTTTATAACATGGGCGTTGCCTGCGGCCCGGGCTTTCCGTTGCAAGTCCTCCCGTTCCCATTGCAAAAGCCTCCGCACACTGCGGGCTTTTCACTGCAATCTAACGCGCCCCCGCACAGGCCCGCAACTGTAAGCAGGACAATCGTTGTCCATGCCCTCCGACAAAGAATCAACAAAATGGATACCCCATTTTGTTACGGCTTAATAATCCGCCAGCACTATCAGCTTATCACAAATAGGCGTAATCCTTTCTTTACCATTCAAAAAACCAAGCCCCACTACAAAGGAAAAACCGGCAACTATACCGCCCATTTCCCTGATAAGCTCGCTGGCCGCAGTTACTGTACCACCGGTAGCCAGCAAATCGTCATGAAGTAATATATGTTGACCGGGTTCAAAGGCATCGGTATGCAGCTCGATGGTGGCGGTGCCGTACTCCAGCTTATAAGCTTTTTGTTTTATAGTGAAAGGCAGCTTACCTGCTTTGCGCACGGGTACAAACGGCACCCCTAATTTGGTTGCAAGCGTAAGCCCAAACAAGAAGCCCCTGCTTTCGATACCGGCCACCGCATCAATCCGGGTTCCCTGCAATTGTTCAACAAAAGCATCGATGATGCTTTCGCATAATCCCGGGTCTTTCAGTATGGGCGTGATATCTTTAAAAACAATTCCCGGTTTCGGGAAATCGGGAATATCCCTTATGGCTGCTTTAATTTGCTGGGCTATCATTTGAAAACTAAATAAGGCCCAATTTTACGCAAAATTCCGTCATTAAGTATTGCAATATTTTTCAGGTCGTTCAGGGCACTATAGTTACCGTGCTCATCGCGATAAGCTACAATAGCATCCATTTGTTTGTAGCTGAGATAGGGGAAGCGCTTAAGTTCATTAAAGGTAGCCGTATTGATGTTCACCTTAATGATATGTTTGCCATCAACCGCAATACCGGTTTCAATCTGGCCGTACTTTTCCTTATCAATGCCATAAACCTCCTTCAACTGTTCTTTATTGTAAAACCCGCCTATCCGCTCCCGGTAATGGACAATACGCCGGGCAAATGCGGGGCCTATTCCCCTGATCATGGTAAGCCTCGCTGAATCAGCCGTGTTGATCTCTATCACTTCGCCTGGTTTGGCTTTATTTGTGTGATAAGCAGGGCCATCGGGCAGGTTAATATACGGCTCAAGGCGTTTGTACGCCGCCGGGCTGATGCTGTACATTTTTTTTACATCGCCTTTAGTTAAAAACCTCCCGCCCTTTTCTTCATAATGCTTAATTACCTGTGCCTGGTGCTCAGTAAGACCAAGTTTTACCCAACCTGCAAGGGGTAAGTTATTGGGATTAAATTGAAAGAGTGTAGCAGAACGGACATTGCGATTACCCGCAAAAACTTCATCCTTTGCCGGGAGATCGCCCGTTTTATCGGAATCGGTTATCGCTTTATTAAAAGCCTTAAAATTTATTATATTATCTTTGTGGTTTGCCTGAAACATATAGGGGGCCAGCAAAACTATTGCAATTAAAATAATCAACACTACCATTCCGTTCCACTCTTTTTTTGTGACAGACAGGTAGTTTTTAATTTGCGGCCTCATTTATGATATGTTCCAGGCGTTAAATTAAATAAAAATTTAGGATATTTATTTGTTAAAACATACTGCTATAAAAAACAATGAAAGTTATAACCACCGAAGAGTTTGCCAAAGCCACCAAACTGGATAAGTTGAAAATGCCGGGCCTGGCCGCTTTATTGATGGAGCTAATGAAAATAAACCAGGTTAATGACCTGTTTGCCCAGGCACAGCCCAAGCAAGGCCCCGACTTTGTTGATGCCATATTAGAAGGTTGTGGTATTGATGTTGAGTTTGATGAGCGTGAGCTCCGCAACATACCTAAAGACGGAGCCTTTATAGCTATTGCCAATCACCCTTACGGAGGTATTGAGGGTATGGTGTTATTAAAAATCCTGTGCATGGCCCGCCCCGATTCAAAGCTGATGGCCAACTTCCTGCTTAAAAAAATCCCCAACCTTGCCGACTATTTTATAGCGGTAAACCCTTTTGAAAATGTTGAACATTCATCAAGCATAAGCGGCCTAAAAAACACCCTTGAGCTGTTAAACCAAGGCACCCCGATAGGTATTTTCCCGGCCGGCGAGGTATCAACCTTTAAGGTAGAACAAAAACAGGTGACCGACCGTATGTGGCACCCGGTTGTAGGTAAGATCATTGCCAAAGCCAAAGTCCCGGTGGTGCCTATTTATTTCCACGGCAATAATGGCCTGTTATTTAACTTTCTTAGCTTGCTGCACCCTACCCTGCGTACGGCAAAATTACCGTCAGAGTTATTTAACAAACATGGGCATACTATTAAGCTGCGCATTGGGAAACCCATTAATGTGACCGATATCCCCGACTATACCAACAGTGCCAAACTGCTCAACTTTTTACGCGCCCGTACCTATGCTTTAGGCACAGGTTTGGAAGAGGAAAAAAAGATCTTCAACCCGCGAAACCTGTTTAAAATTAAACGCGAAGCCGAAGAGGTTTCTCCTGAAATAGATAGCGCCATTCTTGAGAAAGAAATTGAACCGCTGCGCGAAACCTATAAAGTTTGGACTGAGAAGAACTACGAGGTGTTCATCGTTCCGACGTCAACCATCCCTAATGTGATACGGGAAATAGGCAGGCTACGCGAGATCACTTTCCGCGAGGTTGGTGAAGGTACAAACAAAGCTATCGACCTTGATGAATATGATATTTATTATCATCACCTGTTCATCTGGGATTTTGAAGCCAAACGGATTGTAGGCGCTTACCGCATTGGTTTGGGCGACGAGATATTTTACAGCGTAGGCAAAAAGGGCTTTTACGTAAATGAGCTGTTTAAACTTAAAACCCAGTTTATACCAGTGTTACGCCGCAGCCTTGAACTGGGCCGCTCATGGATCCGCAAAGAATACCAGACTAAACCGCTTCCGCTGTTTTTACTTTGGAAAGGCATCCTTAAATTCCTGATAGATAACCCCAGGTACCGCTACCTGATAGGCCCGGTAAGTATCAGTAACTCCTTTTCTAAGTTTTCCAAATCGCTTATTGTCGATTATATTAACCGCAACCACTTTGACCATGAAATGGCGCAGTATGTTAAACCACGCAAAAAATTCAAGGTTGATTTTGCCAAAATTGATACCGACCTGCTTATGGCCGGTGAAGACAGCTTTAAAGGTCTCGACAACCTGATATCGGAAGTAGAAACCCGCAATATGAAAGTACCTGTACTGCTCCGTCAATACATTGCCCTTAACGCTAAGATCATCAGCTTCAACATCGACCCTAAATTTGCCGACTGCCTTGACGGTTTCCTGGTACTCGATCTTGAAAAAGTACCGCAGGATATACTGGATAAGCTTGGTAAAAACTTGTAGTAGCCAAATTTACATCAAACCTATTAATGCCGTTTCAGATTTTGCAGCGGCATTTTTTGTGTTCCAGTGGTAATGCGAGTTATCTGAGGCAACCAAACTGCCATCCCAGTTTACTGTTTACAGGCTAAAGATGTCTTCAGGTAACGAAAAACGAGGGCGCAAAAATAATCCGCATCCTCGTTTCTTTATTTCCAATCGAGATACTGTACCCCATCGTAATCAGCAAGGATTTTATTGTTATCAGGTACGTCATCTTTCAGATAAGTAGCCACTATTTGATGCTTATCCTGATCGTTATCAATACCCCAAAGCAGATACTGCACCTTACTATTATAAACAGGTGTACTATACCGTGAGCTGGTAGCGCCCATTTTTACAGTAGAATAAGCACTTAGCCCATCAAACAAATAAACTTTGTCCAGA
This sequence comes from Mucilaginibacter rubeus, assembly GCF_014643835.1. Lineage (GTDB taxonomy): Bacteria > Bacteroidota > Bacteroidia > Sphingobacteriales > Sphingobacteriaceae > Mucilaginibacter > Mucilaginibacter rubeus. Next base: position 8,611 of record NZ_BMKD01000009.1, read on the forward strand.
TCATCAGTTCCGGAATGAAGCTCTCTGAAACCAAGCATCATATCATTACCGTTGGCGGCGAAATTGATATATGCCATCGGGAAATCGTTATTATCGTCTTTAAATATCTTCATTGTACCGCCGTTGGCGGGCTTAATCACAACTTCATATTGGTCAAGCGCCGAAAAGTTGTACTTTTTCAATATATAAGCAAAATCACCTTTATCAGAAATCGCTGCCGATATAAAATCATAGTATCCACCCTCGTAGGTTATGGAAGGCACCTTTAAAGCCGGGCCATAAAAAACTATATCTTCGCCATTTACTATGTATAATGTTTTATCATCTACACTCCAATCAAAATTTCGCACGTCCTTATAATTCGTCAGTGCAGTTATAACCTTACCTGTCCGGTCGATTATTTCTATTACACTTCCGCTGCTTAAGTATGCGAATTTGGTATGATCATGTGAGCTTTTTACAAATTTTTTGCCCCCGCCCGAATTTGTTATGCGCAGCGCCTTACCCGGAAAATCAGCTACAAAATAAACTTCATTATTGTATATAAACGCAACGTTTTGCACCGCGGGGTGCCTCACGCTGTCTATTTGCTTGGCTTGGTCTACAGTAATGTAGGGATAAGGACCTTTTTGGCAGCTGTTAACTGCATACATTGCAAAAAAAACCAGTATATAATATATTTTTTTTAATACTTAAAACTTAAAGATTATGCCCGAACCAATTGTGAATGATGAATAAATCGTGCCCACCCTATCATTCCATCTTTTTTTTCCGGTAGTGGCAAATACGTTATAGGCCCCCTGCAAATTCAATTGAAGATCATCGCTGAGATCAATTGCAAGGCCCAGCTTTGGAGCGATATAGATCTCCTGCTCGCCGTCTATTACCGTTGTGGCGTCGCGCAAAGCATCAACCGAATGCAAGCTGAATTTTGTTATGTACAAACCAAAGTTAAAGCCTCCAAAACATTTAAAACCTTCGGCTACTTCAATATTATAGGCTCCCCCAATGTACCCCATGTAACTCCTGAAATCAGAATAAGTGATCGTTCCATAATCGTTATCCCCAACAGCATAATAAAAAACATCCTGCTTAGGCTTGTAGATGCGGTAACCAATACCAGCGGTGATGGTGAAATCATCTTCAAATTTGTAATAGTTTAAACCATAATTAATTGCCGGTTTATAAGTGTACTGCAAATTACCAACCGGGGCATCATAGGCTATATTAACACCGATGCCACTTGTCGGATCATCATAGTTATCCCTAAAAAAACGCTGTGCTTTTGCATCGCCGCAGCTAATTAACAAAAAAATAAAAGACATGAATACACCGCGACATACCGCCGCGGTAATAGAAAGCCGGGAATCCCCGCTAAGAATAATATACATTACGTTGTGATAAAGTTTGGTGCAAAGAAACAACATTTGCAACTAATTGCATTGCCGCAAATGAATATAATATTTAATAAAAAAAGCGCCCTGCCGGATACCGACAAGGCGCTTTGTAATTTTTTGCTATAACTGTATTTTGTTTTACAATTACCAGCTGTAGCGTACACCAAACTGCATTTGCCAGCGTGAAGCGAACAAATCAACAGAATATGGTATACCAGGGTTAGTGAAGTTGTAAGTTGGGTATGATGCAACATTACCGTTTTTAACAAAAGCAGGGCCGCCGGATGCTCCAGGCAGTTTGCTTACTGGTGTTAAACCAACACTTGCTGAAGAGTTGAATGTGTTTGCTGAGAAGTAATATTGTCCCCAGCTCTTATTCAATAAATTGGTAAGATTGATGATGTCATAAGTAAATGTGATCATCTGTTTGTGTTTACCATTACCAAATTTAAAGTCCTGAGTAAAGCGGAAATCTAATTGATTATTCCAAGGTGTAAAGGCAGCGTTACGTTCAGTGAATTTACCACGACGTGAGCTTAAATATTTATCAGCATCGATGTACGCATCGAAATTGGCTGCTTGTTGAGCAGCTGTTTCGACAACCTGACCTGAGCTAACTTTATCGGCCATTAATTTAATTGTTTCGCCTTTGTTTGGAATGTAAGCTAAGCTTAATTGCTGACCTGTTCCATCGATAGCGCTTGGATATGTATCCCAGGTGTATGGGTTACCGCTTTGCGCACTGAAGAAGAAAGTGAAATTGGCTGTATAATTATGACCGGCATCCCAATCATGCTTAAAGTTTACGTTTGATACGATGCGATGACGAATGTCAAAGTTTGAGTTGGCTAAACCTGGGCTATTAGGATTTAAAGCCTGGTTTAATTGCCAGTTTGATTCCATTGAGTTACGGATACCATTGGTAACATCTTTCGAGTGACCATAAGTATATGCAACCGAGAAGTTTAATGCATTTTGCGGATCAAACTGGGTAAATTTAGCAACCTGTGCAGTTGCGCTGTAACGATAACCTTCGCTGGTGTTTGATAACAAATAAGCGTTGGTGTATTTCGAATTTATTTTTTGATTGATAAATATCGGTTGCAAATGCTGAGTATCGTAAGGATAATAAGTTACACTATCCTTAGTATTTGTCTGCTGAAATTTCAAGTCATGGATAACTTTGGTATAAATACCTTCGGCAGTAAATTTCCATTGGTTATCAGTAGTATAATCAACAGCTAAACTGCTTCTCCATACCTGCGGCATTTTGAAATTGTTATCGATCATATCCACCTGTGTAGCACCAGCAGATGACGGATCAAAATTCTGGAAAGCGGCATTTTGATTTACATAACCTAAACCGCCGTTTGGAGAAGATTTTACAGGGTTTGTAAGAGGTGCCTGGGTTGATTTATCATAAGCACCATAAGTAGCACCGTTATTATAAAACGCGTAGCCAAACCATGCAAACGGGACACGACCGGTAAAGAAACCGCTACCACCGCGCAAAATAACGCTTTGATCGCCGTTGGCGTCATAGTTAAATGATACACGTGGGTTCCACTCTATATTACCCAGGTAATTTTGTTTGATGTCTTTAGGTTTGGTATACGTATATGTGGTACCATAGTTTGGATCAACCGGAGCATTAGTTGTTTTACTGCTCAAAGGTTGTTTATTTGGCACGTCAGCATAATCAGCACGTAAGGCTACAGTTAATTTGAAATTGTCAGTTAACTGGATCTCATCCTGACCATATAAGCTAAACAGGTTAACTTTAAATTTAGCAGATGGATTGTTTAAGATATAATCGCGTGTGTTATCTGTGTAATTATAGTTAACACGTACGCGCGATGGAGCGTTGGCAATAAAATCGTCAATTTTCTTATATGCAACACGACCATTCCAGGCGTTAACAAAATTATAAGTGATATTATAAAATTCGTTGTGCGTACCAAAAGTAAAGGTATGCTTGCCTTTTGTCCAGGTTAAGTTATCAGTAAACTCAGCTGTTTTTTGGTGCATATCAAAAATAGCGGCTTCACGATCTGTACCCATAAATATGGTTGTACCTGGCGTACGGCCGGTAATTTCGATCTGTGGTAATGAAGGATCTCTGTTAGGATCTCGGTAATCATGAACTGCAGAATAACCAAGAACCAAACTATTGCTCAAGTCACCGTTAAACCTTGATTTCAACTCTGCAACAGTTGAAGTTGAGTTGTTATGTGAAGTATAGTCAATACCACTGAAGCGGAAGTTTTGCTGATCACGCTCTAAGTTAGTAGCTTTTGAGCTGATGGTATTGTTACGGATAGTTAACTGGTTGTGATCATCGATATTCCAATCCAAACGGTTAAAGAATTTGTTCGAATTTGAGAAGATCGTAGTGTTGTTATAAGTACCAGGATCAATACCCTTTGGATGCGCGGCATCAGTAGTGTATTTTATGAATGCTTCTGTAAGCTTGTCGCCATCCTCTTTGCTAAGAATATTTGGAGATCCGTTTTTATCCAAACCACGGATAACAGGATCCTGCCTGCGGGCAATTTCTTCGTTAGTGAAGAAGAATAATTTGTTTTTAATGATAGGGAAACCTAAACGGATACCGGCCTGGTAATCATGAAAATCGTTAAGCTTTGATCCGTCGCCACCTAACGCAGCTTTGGCATTGTTAGCGCCAACCATGAATGAGCCACGACCATAACCATAAACAGCACCGCTAAAATCATTTGTACCGCTGCGGGTTACAGCATTGATACTACCGCCTAATACGTTACCGATTTTAATATCATAAGGGGCAACATACACCTGGATGTCCTGGATAGCATCAAGAGAAATAGGACTTGTACGGGTACTGCTGCCTACCTGGCCTGACGCATTGTTCTGACCACCTAATGATGGGCTGAAACCGATCGCGTCGTTATTGATAGCACCGTCAAGTGTTACGTTGTTATAACGGTAGTTGGTACCCTGGAATGAGTTATTGTTACTTTGAGGGGTATTCCTGGTTAAATCCTGCAAGCTGCGGTTAATTGAGGGAGCAGTACGGATTTGGTTTTGACCAATGCGGGTACTTGCACCTGTTTTAGCCGGACCAGCAGATGCTTTTACTTTAACTTCCTGCAGGGTTGTAGTTGCATCCTGCAATACAAAGTTTAAAGTAGCATTACCTAACTGAAGGGTAAGATCGCTTTTTTCGTCTTTTTTATAACCGATAAAAGTAGCGGTTACCGTGTAAGGGCCACCCGGGTTAATGTTATTAACCGAGAAACGGCCCTCGCCGTTGGTTTGTGCACCATACCTGGTACCTGTGCTGGTATTAAGTACAGTAATGGTTACACCCGGAAGAGTGGTACCTTTTTGATCTGTAACTTTACCGGTAAGTACCGAGGTGGTGATCTGAGCGTTTGCAACGCCCCCAACCCCAATAATTATTAGTGTTAAAATAATAAAGTAGAGCTTTTTCATTTGTGAATTTTTATTGCACAAAATTGCCCTACCAATGTTAATTCTACATTAACATCAGATTATTATATTAACAACTACTTAATGATTTCTTCTTTACCTGACACAGACACCCGAAAGCCAATCGAAAAATACTGATTATCAACAAAATACCAAATCAAATGCGCCGAATTATTAAGTTTTTATTTATCCACTATCGGAGATAAATTACACAATTATGTTCGTCACAGCTAAAAAATGTCCCTATTATATAGTATTTAAAGGGCAACGGTAATGAGCATTTTAACAAATACTTAATACGTAAATACTAAAATCAACTTTTGATTCTCAATTTATTAAGCAATTGGTTCAGCAAGTATGCGGGCGCTACGGCTAATGATTTAATGTTGAGTCCGTTTGCTGCAAACTGCGACTCACGGCTATTGCCGATAAGTAACGCGCTTGCAGAAGGAATAAACGCAGAAACACATAATAGCCACATAATGGGCCCTCCCGCTTGCTGCCACGCTACAAGTTCCATTATACCGTAACTAAACCCTAATAAAATAAATAAGATGAAGTAAGATATAATTGGCGATAGCTTTAAATAGAAGTAGATGGCAATAGCTATAACAAAGGAAGCCCAGTTAAAATAGCCATTGTAGACTCCTAAAAAGCCTAAATGAGGAAAAGGAATAGCCCAGATCAACCCAAAGAGACTAAATGCCAATGTTGGGATACAGACATAGTGTATGATTTTGTTAACCCTATCCTGGTGAGCTTCTTCATATTCCCTGAAATAACGATCAACAGGGCGTTCATCAATATTTGCAGTAGTTTTAACTGCTGCCTTCTGTTTGGTATTTGCTTTTGCTGCCACGTTGTAAAAATAAAAAACCCCTTCGGTTTTGTGCCGAAAGGGTTTCGTTTAATTTTTATAATGATTACTTGGCAAATGCTACCGAACGGGTTTCCCTGATAACGGTAACTTTGATTTGACCAGGATAAGTCATTTCTGTCTGGATCCTGTTTGAAATATCAGCAGCCAAAACTTCTGATTGCGCGTCGCTGATCTTTTCGCTCTCTACCACAACACGTAACTCACGGCCGGCCTGTATAGCGAACGTTTTTTCGACACCCGGATATGACAATGCCAGTTCTTCCAGTTCTTTCAAACGTTTGATGTAGCTTTCAACAACCTCGCGGCGTGCACCAGGACGTGCGCCTGATATAGCATCACAAGCCTGGATTATCGGCGATAACATTGAGGTCATCTCAATTTCATCATGGTGGGCACCTATAGCATTGCAAACTTCAGGGTGTTCCTTATATTTTTCGGCCAGTTGCATACCCAAAATAGCGTGCGGCAGTTCAGGGTTATCATCAGGTACTTTACCAATATCATGCAGCAAGCCGGCACGTTTTGCCATTTTAACATTCAAGCCAAGTTCGGCAGCCATGGTAGCACAGAAGTTGGCAACCTCACGTGAGTGCTGTAACAGGTTTTGCCCATAGGATGACCGGTAACGCATACGGCCAACCATCCGGATCAGTTCAGGGTGTAAACCATGAATACCCAAATCAATTACAGTACGCTCACCTATCTCAACAATTTCTTCTTCTATCTGCTTTTTGGTTTTGGCAACTACCTCTTCAATACGTGCCGGGTGGATACGACCATCAGTAACCAAACGATGCATAGCCAAACGGGCAATTTCGCGCCTTACAGGGTCAAAACCTGAAAGGATGATAGCCTCGGGGGTATCATCAACAATGATTTCGATACCTGTTGCGGCTTCCAGTGCACGGATATTACGCCCTTCACGGCCAATGATCCGGCCTTTGATCTCGTCGTTTTCAATATTGAAAATAGACACTGTGTTTTCGATAGCGCTTTCGGTAGCAGTACGCTGAATGGTTTGGATAACTATTTTCTTAGCCTCTTTAGTAGCAGTAAGCTTAGCCTCGTCAACAATATCCTTGATCTGGATCATCGCTTTGGTACGGGCTTCCTCGCGCAGGGTATCAACCAATTGGTTTTTGGCATCTTCGGCTGATAGGCCGGCAATGGTTTCCAACTGTTGAATGTGCTGGTTTTTAAGGTGCTCTACCTCGTCTTGCTTTTTAACAACTATTTCAGTTTGTTTTTCAAGATTTTTGCGGGTGTTATCAAGTTCGCTCTCCTTGCGGTTAACATTTTCCAGGCGCTGATTTAATGATTGCTCTTTTTGTTTAACACTATTTTCGCGCTGATTTACCGCATTGTTTTTATTATTTACTTCCTGCTCATGCTCAGCTTTCATTTGTAAAAACTTCTCTTTAGCTTCAAGCAATTTGTTTTTTTTCAGGATCTCGGCATTGTTTTCAGCGTCTTTTAAGATCTTTTTCACTTTATTCTGAGCCGATGTTTCCTGGTCTTTAAAAAGCTTTAATAATAGGAAGCGACCTATGAGCACGCCAATGATGGCGCCTGCCAGCAGGCCGATGATGACGTATAGTAATATGTCCATTTTAGGTTTGGTGGTGTTATATATGTATGTAAATAAAAAAACCGCAACTAATTTTTAAGTATCATGTATTTAAAACCTCATTCCGGATATTGGGGACCATGGGTTGGTTAACGTTAATCGCAACTAACGCATGCCTCTTGATCCGCTTAATATTGAAGCGTTAAGTTTTTAATAGTGAAACCTAAAATTTAACTGCGGTTAAATCTTAATATGCTCTTGTATATTTATGTAAAGAACGTTTATTACTTCGAAAAAAATTCGGTCAACAAATGATCTAAATGATAAACTTTTTCAGTCACCTCTGTATCCTCAACGGTAACTTTCTTTTCTGCCTTCAATGATGACGTTGCGTAATGCAGCACACACATTGAAAGTAAATCCTGCTTATCCCTAACCGCATAATTTTCCTGATATTCTTTTATCCGGTCGTTGATCAGCTTAGCCGCCCTGCGTATTATTTCTTCTTCCTCCATGTTAACCTTTAAGGGGTAAACACGGTCAGCAATATTTATTTTTATTGAGATTTCTCCCATTTGAGCTTTTCACTTTTTGTACTATTTTTTCAATAATACAATACACTTATCTATTTCTTGCACAAAGTCGTTAATTTTTTGCTTAATGTCAACACTTTTTTCATTTGTTTCAGAAAAAGACTTGGCAACTTTAACAACTTTTAATTTTTCTTCCAGTTCTTTTGTCTTGGCCTTACTGGCGTTCAGAGCTACCGTAAGTGCCTCACTTTCCAGTTTTAAAAGGTCATTTTCCTCCTGCAAAGCAGCGCACAGTTCAATCAGGCGCTCGGTTTTATCTACAATTTTATTTAACTGCTCTGCTAATGAGGCCATGTTTGGTTATTGGTTGATTAAGTTGATTGAGTGAATGGTTAAACTACCAGATCAACCACTCACCCAATCAACCATTCACTATTTTCTAATTTCTGCTCCGGCTTCTTTTCCTAAATTATAAATTAATTTCTGCATAATAGAATCAATTGCCTTATCTGTTAACGTTTTTTCCAGATCCTGGATGATAAAACTCAAAGCATATGATTTTTTACCTGCAGGCAGCTTATCACCCTGGTAAACATCAAACACATCAACTTCCTTCAGCAATTTACGCTCGGTACGCTGGGCAATTTGCTTTAACTGGCCAAATGATACGCTTTGGTCTATTAACATAGAAAGATCGCGCCTAACAGCCGGAAATTTTGAAACCTCCTGGTAAACGATCTTATTTTTACGGATAGCTGCCAGCACAAGGTCGAAATTAAAATCAGCATAAAATACCTCTTTGTCAACATCCGCCTTTTTTAAAGAAGCTGCAGCTACCGACCCAAATTTCACCAATTGCTTACCATTTAACATGTATTGAATGCCAAACGACATTTTTTTACACGTTGCATCCTCAACTGTAAAGTTGCTGATGCCCAGGCGCTGCAAAACACCATCAACCACAGCCTTGATATTATAGAATGATACCGGTTTTGATTTCTGGTTCCATTGCTCGGCAGTATTAGCACCGGTGATCAAAATACTGAAACGCTGGGTTTCGGTGTACTTATCATCTTTAACACTGTACACCTTTCCAAACTCGTAAAATTTCAAATCTGAGCTACGGCGATTCTGATTATAGGCTATAGCTTCCAAACCAGAATACAGCAGGGTTTGACGCATTACATCCAGATCGCTGCTCAGTGGGTTCAGAATCTTAACGGCAGTATCCAGGTTATCCGAATAGGCAGATTTTGTAAGTGAGTTAGCCAGGATCTCGTTAAAACCATTCGCGCTCAGCAAATCAGATAACTGGTTTTGAACGGTATCTTTCTCCGGACGAATGGAGTTATTTAGGGATGCCCTGATCTGTGTAGGGATCTCGATGTTGTTATAACCATAGATCCTCAGGATCTCTTCAACCACATCCACATCGCGGGTAACATCCACACGATATGGAGGCACTTGTAACGATAATGAATCCGCAGTTTCATTCACTATCTTGATATCAAGTGCCGTGATAATACCTTTGATCTCATCATGGCCAATCTTTTTACCAATCAGCTTATCAATGGTATTGTAGGTGATTTCCACAGCAAAGGGAGCAACCGGTGCTGGGTAATGATCGGAGATTTCTGACGATATCTCACCACCTGCCACCTGCTGAATCAACAATGCAGCACGTTTCAATGCAAAAACGGTCATGTCCGGATCGGTACCACGCTCAAACCTGAATGAAGCATCGGTTTTTAAACCATGCCTTTTTGAAGTTTTACGAACAGATACAGAATTGAAATAGGCACTCTCCAGGAAGATATTTTTGGTTGATTCTTTAACACCTGATTTAGCACCGCCAAATACACCTGCTATGCACATTGGCTCTTCGGCATTGCCAATCATCAGGTCATCGGCAGATAGTTTCCTGTCAACATCATCCAAAGTTTTAAATATAGTGCCTTCAGCATAGTTTTTCACCAACACTTTACCGCCGGTTATTTCATCGGCATCAAAAGCATGTAAGGGCTGACCAAGCTCATGCAGTACATAGTTGGTAACATCCACAATGTTATTGATAGCACGGATGCCAATAACAGCCAAACGCTCCTTTAACCATTGTGGCGACTCTTTAACCTCAACACCGCTGATGGTTAAGCCAGAATAGCGCGGTGAAGCTTGCTCGTTCTCCACTACAACCTTTATAGTACGGCTTGTATTATCAACTTTAAACGCACTTACATCGGGCTTATTGATACCAATTTTCAGGAAAGCGGCAATATCCCTTGCAGTACCTAAATGCGAAGCCGCATCGGCACGGTTAGGGGTTAAGCCTATCTCGTACATGTAATCGTCGTTCAGCTTAAAGTATTCGTTAGCAGGAGTACCTACAGGAGCATCATCCGGCAATAGCATAATACCGGCATGACTGGTTCCTAAACCTATCTCATCCTCGGCACAGATCATCCCGTGAGATTCTTCGCCCCTGATCTTTGATTTTTTGATGGCAAAAGGTTCTCCGCTGGTTGGATAAACTGTAGAGCCAACCACCGCCACTACTACTTTTTGCCCGGCGGCTACGTTAGCAGCACCGCAAACAATCTGCAGGTCTTCTGCCCCGCCTATATCAACTTTGGTAACATGCAGGTGATCAGAATTGGCATGATCAACACACTCTTTCACATAGCCAATTACCAGGCCTTCCAGTCCGCCGGGAACAGCCTGTACCTTTTCCAGGCTTTCAACTTCCAAACCGGTACCGGTAAGGATGATGGAAATTTCCTGGGGCGTTTTATCAGTATCAATAAATTCTTTAAGCCAGTTATAAGATATTTTCATTATTCCGAAATGATAATCGGCAAAGATACGATTTAGGCTGAAAGGTTAAAGGCGAAAGGTAAAAGGTATTTTATTTAAAAATTAATCTAATTTGAAGATTTGAAAATGTTAGGTCAATTTCAAATCGCCTCATTTTCAAATCTTAAAATCGAAACTACATCAACCCTTCATCGGCCAAACTTAAGTAGCCGGCATCGGTAATGATTAAATGATCAAACACGCCCATGTCCAGCATCCGGCCGGCGGCGCTTATTTTTTTAGTGAGCTGGATATCTTCGTTACTGGGTTTCAGGTTACCCGATGGGTGGTTATGCACCAGAATGAGCCCGCTGGCCTGGTATTGCAGGGCTGAATAAAAGATGATCTTCGGATCGCATACCGTAGCCGACAAACCTCCTTTACTGATCAGCTCCTTCCCTAATACTTTGTTGGAACGGCCTAATAGTATGATCCAGAATTCCTCGTGGTTCAGGTCCATCAAATGGCGGCGCATAATATTGTACCCATCCCTGCTCGACGTGATCACCTCAATGGCACCTGATTCAAATTCATTACGACGGCGGCCGATCTCCAGCGCAGCAATAATAGATATAGCTTTGGCTTCCCCTATTCCTTTAAACTTGGATAATTCGGCTATGGAAGCCTTACCAAGCTTGTTCAGGTCGTTATCATAATGGCGCAGGATGCGCTTACTCAGTTCAACCGCGGTTTCGGTGCGGCTGCCCGAGCCGATAAGGATGGCGATCAGCTCGGCATCGGTAAGGGCGCGGCGCCCTTGTCCGCTTAGTTTTTCACGCGGGCGATCTTCCTCAGCCCATGATTTAATACTGATCTTGCTTTCGTAGTTTTCCACGGCATTAAAGTATGAAAAAGCGCCAAACAAAAAAAGGGACAGCGTTGGTACACTATCCCCTTCGGTATATTTTAAAAGCTGAGATTAGCTTAAGCCGTTAACAAATTTAGTAAGCTTTGATTTATTGTTCGAAGCTTTGTTTTTGTGAATAACGTTCTTTTTAGCTAAACGGTCAAGCATTGAAATCACTTTACCCAACAGTGCAGAAGCATCGGCTTTGGTAGTAGTGTTTCTTAATTTCTTAATAGCGTTCCTGGTTGTTTTAGCCTGGTACCTGTTGCGCAGACGCTTCGCAGCGTTTGCCCTGATTCTTTTTAATGATGATTTATGATTTGCCATCTCGTATAGCTTGTTATTCTTTTCTACTTATTTTAAGGACTGCAAATATAGAGCGATTAAATTTAATATGCAAGTGGTTTTTTGATTTATATTTCAGGATGATTAGGTTGATAATGTGATTGATTACCTGAACCCTTAAGACGTGAAGACCTCTCAAATTAACAAGCTGTTAACCCCGCATTCACGAAGTGTTTATACAACACAATGATTTTTGCTGCGTTACTATTAATTAAAACTATTGCGTTTATGGTTACCAACAGCACCACCAGGTTCAGCAACCGGGTTGAAGATTATGTAAAATACCGTCCCGGCTATCCCGACGAACTTGTTAAGTTTTTACATGACGCTTACGGCTTAACACAGGATAAGCTCATTGCCGATATTGGTGCAGGTACAGGGATCTCTACCGCATTGTTCCTGAAAAAAGGCTACCGGGTAATTGCCATTGAACCAAATTTGGAGATGCGCGAAAAAGCTATTGAACTGCTCGGCTCATATAACGGTTTTATCCCTCAAAACGGCACTGCAGAAAATACCGGCATCGAGAGTAATAGCATTAATGCCATTATAGCCGGACAGGCTTTTCATTGGTTTGAGGCCGTAAAAACCTGTGCTGAATTTAAAAGGGTCCTGAAACCGGATGGCATTGTTGCCCTCATCTGGAATGAAAGAAAAACAACATCGGCCTTTGAACAGGAATATGATGAACTCATTGTAAAACATGCCCGCGATTACGTAAAGGTTGATCATCGCAATATCGATACCGAACATATCGCTGCTTTCTTTAAGCCGCAACCCATTCAACTGGAAATATTCGCCAATAAACAGGTATTTGATTTTGAAGGATTAAAAGGCAGGCTGCTGTCATCATCATACATGCCTGCACGTGGCGATGAGGGGTACGGGCCAATGATTAACGATTTGCATGCACTTTTTGATAAATTTCAGCAGGATGGCGTTATCGTTATTAATTACGATACGAAGGTTTATTCGGGGAAACTGTAAGATCAACATTATTTCGTATCGGTGAAACAATTGCACGCGGGTATTATCTAATTAGCAAACACAGTGGCTTATTAATACTACTTAAACATGATATACTGGATCATTATTATAATACTGCTGCCTTTTATATTTATTTTAATAAGCCATTTAAAAAGCAAAGCCCAACAAAAAAAGAAACTTACCGAAATAAAAGAACGCTGGGGCAAACCCATAATTACAAGCAGAAATTTCAAACCGATCAGCACCTACCTTACAGCTTATGGCGGCTCAAGCGGGATCTCTGCCGATACGGCCACCGACCTTGACATCGACAGCGTATTTGAATTTATTGACCGTACCAATTCAAAACCCGGGCAACAATATCTATATAAGCAATTAAACTCCCCGCAAATTTCAGAAGCGTATTTTGAAACGCTTGAACAGCGGATCGGCAATGTCACCGTCGATAAAGAATTGAGAGAGGCGGCCGAGCTTAAATTATCTGAGTTAGGGAACAATGATGCCTACTACTTACCGGAGCTTTTTAAGAAACCGCATCATTCCATGTTTCCGGCAATTGGCAATTTTTATATCAGCATAGCGCCGTTTTTGATCATTGGAGTGGCATTTAGCCTTTTTATTGTTCCTAACCAGTTTATGCTCTTGCTATTGCTGATATTAATGATAGCCAATGTAGTAATTCATTACAGCAATAAGACCCAAATGCTGAACTACACACATTCGCTACCGCAGCTGTTGGTTTTATTCAAGGTATCAAATTGGCTTAAGAACCACAACCTGCTCAGGGATAATGAAAATACCCGCCTCAGTATGGTTAATATGGGCAAACTCAAAAATTCGTTAAATTATATCACCCTGCAAAATAAAGCCGCTATTGACCCTACCGATATTTACTACCTGGTTACCGAATGGCTGAAAATGTTCCTGCTTATTGAGCCGCTGGTATTTATAAAATCCATCACCAAGGTAAACAAATACCTTAGTGACATTAAAGTTGTTTATGAAGCGGTGGCTGAGGTTGATGTTGCCATTTCCATCCAATCGGTACGTGATGGCGCGGCTCATTATTGCAAACCTCAACTTACAACCGGCAATACTCATATCATTATTAAAAATCTTTATCACCCGCTTATTGAAAACTGCGTGTCAAATTCTATCGCTATAGATAATACACAAGGCATTTTGGTAACTGGTTCCAACATGTCGGGTAAAACCACTTTTATCAGGGCTATTGCTATAAACGCTTTGCTATCGCAAACCATTAACACCAGTTTTGCTACAGTATACCAGGCTCCTCCGCTCAAAATATTTACCAGCATTGATATGACCGACGATTTGGGCGATAATAAAAGCTATTTCCAGGCCGAGGCATTAGCTGTTAAAAATATAGTGGCACAAACCATTGCCAGCAAACCCATAAACAGCCTCGTAATCATTGATGAAATTTTCAGGGGTACAAATACCATTGAACGGATAGCCGCCGCGAAAGCCGTACTAAGCTACTTTATCCACAATCAAAGCTTCGTTTTTGTATCTACACACGATCTGGAACTGGCCGAATTACTGGGCAGCGATTACAAAGTTTTCTCTTTTGAGGAAGTGATTGGTGATGACCGCTTGGTATTTGATTATAAAATTAAAGAGGGATTGCTCAAAAACCGAAATGGCATCGCTGTTTTAAAAGGCGTCGGCTTCCCGGAGAGTATTATTGATGAAGCCAATAAGGTAAGCAGCCAATTAAGGGAGAAGTATAATTTAAAACTCCCCCTTTAATTGCATCTTTGCCTCATGAACCGCCGCATAATTTTAAGCATAACTGGTACCTGTTTAATCATGTTATGCTCATCATGGGGATTCTTTGCACATTATCGTATTAACCGGCTGGCGGTTTTCACGCTACCTAAGGCCATGGCAGATTTTTACAGATGCAATATCGATTATATAACCGAACATGCCGTTAGCGCCGACAAACGCCGCTATGTTGACTCATCAGAAGCGCCACGCCATTTCTTTGATGCCGACCGTTACGGCAAAAAACCCTTTGAGGCTATGCCTAAAAAATGGAAGGATGCCGTTGCCAAATACTCAAAAGATACCATCATTAAATACGGCACTGTTCCCTGGACCATTCAGTACCAGTATTACAGGCTGGTACGGGCTTTGAAAGCCCATGATACAACGGCTATCCTTAATGCATCTGCCTATTTAGGGCATTATATTGCCGATGCACACGTACCGCTGCACCTAACCCAAAACTACAACGGCCAGCTTACGGGGCAAACCGGCATCCATGCCCTTTGGGAAAGCCGCCTGCCCGAGTTATTTGCCAATCATTATAATTACTACGTTGGCAAGGCCCGGTATATTGAAAACCCGTTGAACGAAGCATTCCGTATATGCAAGGCTACTTACAAAACCGTTGATACGGTTTTACGCTTTGAGCGCATACTGAACAAAACCTACCCGCAGGACAAAAAGTACGCGTTGGTACAGCATGGCAAAAAGCAAATTACCGATTACTCCGTGGCCTATAGCCTGACTTATCACAAAATGCTGAAGGGGATGGTGGCAAGGCAAATGCGGGCATCTATTCTTTCCGTGGGTAGTTTCTGGTACTCGGCCTGGGTTGATGCAGGGCAGCCCGACCTGAACAAGCTTATCGCACAGCCTTTAAGCATCGAACAAAAGGCAAAGCTTCGGCAAGAAGAAATGCTTTACCGATCAGGCAAAGCATTAATAATAAAATAGTTAACGATCAAACCCGGCAGCCTTCCCCTGCCTTCTTTATATTCTCCGTATCAGCTCCACGAAAACAGCGAAAGGGCTAACACCAGTTATCACCTTTCTTATCTGAAACAATCGTAACATGGCAGCATAATCAATCATTAGAAATTGCTGCCTCATCTGCTTCATTTCCCGTTATCATTGGTATTTATACGCAATTTTTCCATTAGGTATTTATACGCTATTACCCGGTTTACAACCCTCCTAACTTAGTTAAATCAATCAGGAAGTTGATTTGACCTCCCCTTTTAGCCACAAGCCCTAAACCTAATAGAGAATTAAATAAACAGGAGGCCATATCGAGTGACTGGCATTTTATATCACTGAATATTTACATCTATAAACTATCATCTTATGGCAAATTTAACTTTAGCACCACGATGGGCATCAAGTGTGCTGCAACTTGGAAACACCGCTTATGTAGATTGCGGTACACCAACCGTACTAAACAATTTAACCTCCTTTACCCTGGAGGCCTGGGTAAACGTGTCGAGCCTTAACGGATTTCAATCCGTAGTTGGCAATGTTGACAATGCGGTTGGCGGACAATACCAATTATTTCTTGAATCGGGTTATGTTTACGCCTATGTAGGCATCGCACCGTATCTGATCAAATCAACTTTACCCATCACTGTCGACGAATGGCACCACCTGGCCTCTGTATTTGATGGTACAACTTCCAGTTTATCGCTTTATGTTGATGGCGTGGCTGTTGCGCAAAGCACCTTTTCGGGAACGCTGCCTGCAAGCGGTACCAATATGCTGCTGGGGGCTGTAATGCAGCAGAGTAGCCCGATCTGGTACCTACAGGGCCAGCTTGGAAGGATTATGATCTGGAATAGCGTGCGCGACGCTGAAGATATCCTTAATGATTCGGTACAAGTAAATAATTATAGCGCTGTCCAAAATCCCAACCTTATATTTTACAGCGACTTTTCGGAAATGCCGGGGGTAGACAGTTCCGGAAATAATATAGCCCTTAATTTCAAAAACAATGTACAATACGCGTTCAATGTTCCATCTGTTGTACTGGGAGCGGATGGTTATGTTGATTGCGGCTCCTTTCCCGAATACAGCATTCCCGGAAACGCCCCTTATACCATTGAAGGCTGGTTCTTCCCGGGCAGCAGCAGCAACGGTATCCTGTTAAGTTATGGCCTGGACGGCGCATGGGAATACAAAGTAAGCTATCAAAACAACCAGGTTATAGGCCAGCGTAACAGCGACAGTATTTCTTTAGCATCAGCAGCCTCGGTTTTGCCGCTAAGCTATTATCATTTTGCACTAAGTTATGATAGCGATGTTAAAGCCCTTAGCTTGTACGTAAACGGTAACCTTCAGGCTATCGATTATTTTCCTTCGCCGGTTACCGCGGTTCCAAACGGGCATGTACTCGTAGGCGCCCAATATGATTCGAACGGAAATATCATCGACAACTTCGGCGGTTCTATCCAAAACCTGCGCATCTGGAATGTATGTTTGGAACAATCAGAAATTGTTCAATGGATGTACAATGACGTGATAACCGATAACCGTTTAATTTCAAATTTTGATTTCACCGTTAACCCGCCGATAGATACAACCGACAAATCAACCCTTGAACTGGATAACGGTGCTGTGCAGCAACTCCAAACCGTAAACGTTTTAACCACCGAGCAGATTGCGCTTTTGGGCATCCCACAATCCATCAACGCTATTTACCTAAATCAAAACGTAGAAACGCCTGTACCGCCGCCTACTGATATCCTATTTGCCAGTCAGCCCAAAGTTTTTACCGAAGATCATAAAGAGGAAAGCTGGGCACAATTCGAAGATTGGTTCGGCAGTAAAAACGGAGGCCCGGCAACAGAAGGCTTTCGCCAGCAGTTTGATAACGCTTATGAAAAAGCCCGGCAAATGTTCGACGAAAATGCCAACCTGTCCCGCGTTTTTACCCGCACCGATACCAATGGCATAACCCGTATTATTTACCATGGTGTAAAGGCAGACATGCTCGTTTACGAAGGGGCTATAGGCGCCGAATCAGACTGTACGCTCTGGTGGATCCAATTCATCTTTGCGCTTACTGTAGGTTTCCTTCAGGCTGTGGGGCTGGCACCTACCACCGGCAATATCGCCACGCGTATTTATAATCTGCTCCGTGCAAATCAAACGGTAATGAATGCCATGAGCTCAATGGCCGGAAAAGCAATCAGCGCCACAGCCGCTATTGGTTTTGTAGGTGTAATATATCAGCAGGGACTCATGTGGACCATTATCAAGTTTGTGCTGACATCCGCAGGATGGTATGCCTTATTCTGGATCCTTCGTAAAGTAATAGCCATAGTAACAGGCCTGGAAGCAGCCGCCATACTTGCCGGTTTTATTGTATGGGCTACTCAGCTTACCATACTTTCACTTAAATACAATACCGCATGCGGTCAGCTTCTCCAATCAACTAATGTTTCACCTTCTTTTAATTCATAAAGCCATGCCAACTTCAACACCTGTTGTCGCTATACCTGTGGTAGACACTTCATATAGCATGACAACTTCAAATTATGTCGCAATCACAGTCATCGATACCAAAGCTTTCCTGAACAATGCGCTCCCTGGCGATTATATTGGCGTGGCATCCTACGACACCAACGGAAGAGTAACCTATAACCTGGCACAGGTTGATCAAAACCTTACCGTACCGGTTACAGCAGCTGCAGCTGTACAAAACCTAAGTTTCACCGGAAGCTGCACCAATATGGGAGGAGGGCTTCAAACCGCTGTAAATATGCTTTCAAGTGCTCCTGCCGGTGTAAATAAAGGCCTGGTGCTGCTTTCTGACGGTTATCAAAACTGCGGCACCAATCCCCTGCCATTACCTGCCGGCACCCCTCCCGTATATTCATGTGCAATGGGGCCGGCGTCTGACCAAAACTTAATGCAGCAAATTGCAACCCAGAGCGGCGGCCAGTATTATTATGCCCCCTATGTTTTCAATATGATGCAAATTTACAACCAGATCAGGGCGCAAACTCCTGATGCACAATTACTTGCAAACGGATACAAAGTAGCCCAGGCCTATGACTACCTGCTGATTCCGGCCACCGTATCTGCAGGCAACGACCTCGGGCAGTTTTCGGTTGTATGGAGTGATCCTAATTATACGTTCACAAACGGCCAGCCCGGACTTAATCAATTAAGTGTAACACTTGTAACGCCGGCCGGCGTGGTAATTACACCAATGCCTACCTTACAGGGAGGGGCCTATGTGGTATTTAACATTCCTAACCCGGCGGTAGGCCTATGGTATATCCAGATCATGTATGGCGGTACAACCCCGCAGGGCCTGACAGGCGGTGCCTTTGAATACGCACCTTCAGGCAATGCCGCTCCGCTTCAGCTTACAGTTGATGCCCCTGCTGTTGTACGCAAAGGACAGCCTATTACTTATCATGCACATTTAACGGATGATGGAAAGCCGATAACCGGACAACAAATACGTGCTTTGGTTACCCGTCCCAAACTAAGTCAGAATAGCGCAATTAAAGCTTATGCATCAGACCTTAAAAACATAAAGCTGCCTGAAGAAACAATGGACACTATACAACATCCCGATTTGGCGAAGCTCGATCTGCTTTACAGGCAGCGGTTGACGGAGGAGGACCTTTTGCCGCACATAAAGGGCGGGAGTATCCTGTCAGCGGCAAAGCAAGGTGGGTACGCCGGTACTATACATGAAACGCACGAGGCCGGAAGTTACACCATCGAACTTGAAGTAACCGGATTTTCAGACAAATCCAAAACGCCGTTTTCCAGAAGTCGTCGCTTTAATGTAGTGGTTACCGATGGCGATTGAATAAACCACCATCCTGTTTAATAAACAAAAAGCCTGTGTCGGAATTATATCCTGCACAGGCTTTTGATATTTGAAAATGCTGAACAGGCTTTTATTGCCCCTCAGAAACTTTGGCGCTACGGCCTTTTATAGCGGCAAAAATGGGTGGCAATATCGAGATGAGAATGATGATCACTCCTACCAGCGAAAAGTTTTTAGCTATCACCGGTACCTGCCCTAATTTGTAACCCGCAAACAGGAACACAATGATCCATGATGCACCGCCGACGATGTTATAAAGGCTATACTTTAAAAAAGGCATCCTGCCAACACCGGCCACAAAAGGTGCGATAGTGCGGATAATAGGCATAAAACGGCTAAAAATCACCGCCTTGCCGCCGTGTTTATCAAAAAAAGCTTTGGTTTTAAGATAGTATTCGAGCTTTAGGATCTTATTTTCCTCTTTAAAAACTTTAGGGCCTAAATAGTTGCCTAAAAGATAATTGACGGTATTGCCGATAAAGGCAGCGGCAATTAATATGATGCCCAGCAGCCAGATATCCAAACCCGAACTACCACTGGCTATTAACGCGCCAGCCGCAAACAACAGTGAATCGCCTGGTAAAAAAGGGGTTACTACAAAACCTGTTTCGGCAAATATGATCAGGAAAAGGATCAGGTAGGTCCATCCCTGGTAAGCGCTGGTTATTTGTACCAGGTGCTTATCAATATGCAGTATAAAGTCGATTATGCTTTTTATTACTTCCACAGGCTAAAATTTTGCCCAAAAATATAAATATTAAACAAAACGCAGCTACTGAAGTGTCTTACTAAGCAGATTATTAGTAAGTACCCCCGCGCCAAAGGCCAATGAGTCGGCGCTGCCAACAATACCTTTAGTATAAATAGTATAGGCGCGGCCGTCCTGTATAGTTACATTTTGCAGGGTTGTTTCAATTGTCGTGGGCGTTCGGGTAGTGGTAATGGTAAAGTTATAATTACCGGCAGTAAGTTCAACGTATTTAGATACCTTGTTAAAGGTAGTACCTCTAACCACAAGGGTGTCATTAGCCCGCAGATCCAGGGCTGATGTATTGGGTGAAGTATGTACAAACCTCACCTTTCCTTTCCCTATGGCTGGCAAACCGGTACTATCAGATAGTATAAATGAACTGACAAACGAACTATCCTTTCTGAAGCCGGTTATAAACATCGTGTATTTCCTGTTGGCTTTAAGCGTAGTATCAAATTGCAGCAAAATAACCGGCGCCGCAGTAGCTGTACGTAACTGTAACGGCGGTTCAAGTGTTGAAAGGTAAAAATATCCCGAACTGTTTGGATAAGTATAGGTAGTGGTATTATACCTGATAAAATGCTGATAAAGGTATACCGGCTGGATATCGGGGCTTAAATTAACGATTTGAAACTGGGTATTGAGGCCTATTGATGATGCATTGCCCCCCTTACCGCACGAAGAAACAGCACAGATGAAAAGTCCGCATAGCATAGCTATAAAAAATGAAACCAGTACCTTGCTTTTATTTTTATTAACCATTAATGTAATCATTGATTGATGAACAAACCGGTTGCCAGGCCTGTACTTTTATTGCCGTAACCGTAATAAGTGTATATCTTACCGGCGCTTAGTGATACCGTATCCCTTACAATGGTACCCGGAAAGGCCGCCGAATGCAACGCCATATTATGCTCCCCGGGCGCTACCAAATAAAAAGTTGAAGTACTTTTAAAACCCAAATCTTTCATTTTTGGGGTATCTAAGGCAGCTGTTGTACCTTCAAAGTGCACGCTTATATTTCCGGCATCTGGCGAAGCATTTACAAACCTGATCTTTGCCTGTTTATTTGTATCGGCAACCAATACATCTGTAGTTTTAAAAACCTGATCGACCGTATTACCAGCTACGTAAAATGAATATACAGAATCCTTACTTAAAGTTAAAGGCAGGCTAAACAGCGGATTGGGATTATTTGGCCCATCTAATTTAACCGAATAGCTTTGTGTACCCGCTTTTACCGAAATATACCCGAGCGTGCCTCCCGGATAAAATGTTGTTGTATTGTTTATTCTTGTACCATTAACATAAATATTAACATTATTAAAACTGGCATTAATAACGTTTAGCGATGACGTTGACGAATCCACGGCATCGGGCTTATCATTATTTTTTTTGCAAGACGTAAGGTAGCCCGTTATGGCTATAATGATCAATAAAGCTTTAACCTTAATATTCATATACAATTATAAGCTATAACTGCTTACTGTAATTTTTGGTATCGGGTGCTGAACAAAAAAAGTCCGGTTTATGATACCGGACTTAGTTTTGGATTTATAATTTAAGTTTACACTTAAGCATAACTATTGAGCATCACCGGCATAACCAGCATCAGCACATCTTCATTCTCATCACCTCCCTGCGGCAGTAATAAACCGGCACGGTTTGGAGTTGACATCTCCAAAGATACTTCTTCACAGCTTAAATTCTTCAACATTTCTATTAAAAATCTTGCATTGAAGCCAATTTCCATGTCTTCGCCCTCATATTGGCAGCTTAAACGCTCGTGTGCCTCGTTAGCAAAATCAATATCTTCTGAAGAGATATTTAACTCGCTGCCATTTATTTTAAGCCTTACCTGGTGCGTGGTCTTGTTAGCATAAATAGCCACACGGTTTAACGAACCCAGGAAGGTAAGCCTGTCGATATTTAATTTATTAGGGTTATTTTGAGGGATAACCGCCTCGTAATCAGGGTAACGCTCGTCAATTAAACGACACACCAGGTTGATATTGCCAAACTTGAAGAAAGCACTGGTGGAATTATACTCAACAGATACATTTACATCATCGCTTGGTAATGATGATTTAAGCAGGGTTAACGCCTTTTTAGGCAGGATGAATGATGTAGTGCTTGCAGCCTTTGCATCTTTACGGCGGTAACGAACCAGTTTATGTGCGTCTGTAGCAACAAAAGTAAGGGCCGATGTTGTTAGCTGGCAGTAAACGCCTGTCATAGCCGGGCGCAACTCGTCATTACTTACCGCGAAAATGGTTTTGTTGATAGCTTCGGCTAAAACTGAAGCAGGCAGATTTACTGATGAAGCGTTTTCAACAACCGGGATCTTTGGAAAATCCTCACCGTTTTCGCCGCTCAGTTTGTATTTACCGTCGCCGGCGTTAATTTCAATGGCGAAGGTTTTATCATCAACCGAAAAAGCAACAGGTTGCTCCGGTAATGATTTCAGGGTCTCTAACAATATACGCGACGGGATAGCAATCCTGCCGTTCTCTTTAGCCTCAACAGGCAAAGAGGTGGTCATGCTGGTTTGCAGGTCGGTAGCAGAAATGGTCAAGTTCCCATCCTTTATCTCGAACAAAAAGTTTTCCAGTATCGGCAGCACAGTACTGCTGCTTAACGCGCCACTTACCGATTGCAGTTGTTTGAGTAATGTTGAGGTAGAAACAATAAATCTCATATGGTTGTAATTAATCTATCAAAAATAGAAAATTTAACGGGCATACTTTTGCCTGCGTAAATAATGTTGAAAAATAGCACATATTAACACTAAAATCAGCGGTGCAACAGTATTAACCAGCTGCCAGTACAATTTTTCGCCGCGGATACGTGCCCTGTCCAGCAGGCGGATCTTAATTTCCTTGGTACGCAGGGCTATCAGCCCCGAGTCGTCGGTCATGTAATCGGCTATGTTAAGCAGCAGGTTTTTATTACCGTAGGTTTGATGGGTATAATGATCATAACCCAGCGGATAAGGCGAACCATCGCTGCCTACCTGATTCTTTAAAATATCACCATCGCTAATCACTATCATTTTGGTAGGCTCGCTTTGTTGCTTTATGGCAACTTGCTCTTTAAGCCCTTCGGGCAGCGGACGGTTTTGCCAGTCGCTTACAAAACTGCCTTCCAATAATACACCCGTTATTTTAGGTGTACTTTGAAATTCTTTAGGGTTTGGCTCCTGCTCCAAAGCCTGCAATGATAATATGTGCGGAGCTGTTAACTTTTTATTATAGGGCGATGAGGTTAGCAACACCGTTTTATTTACATTTTTGGTATCGAGGATATCAATAGTGCTTGCAAACTCGCTGCCGATGCCGTCCAAATTTTTCACCACCGGGTGTTTGCTTAGCGGAATAAATACCGGGTAATACAGCCATGGCAGCATCTGGATCTGCGCCTGCCCGCCAACATTGCCGGTGCTGATGGGAATTTGCGAGCAGTTCATATCAGCAATCAGATCATAATTGATACGGATGCCGTAACGGAAAAGCTGATCATCCAGGTTAAGCTGTTTTGGGAAAGCAAGCTGCTCGCCGCCATGCCCGCGAAGGCTATCCAATTCGGCGCTAACCTGGTCAATAGTCCACAATACCCGGCCTCCGTGCATGATATACTGATCAAGCTTAAATTTCTCTATTTCCGAAAACTTTTGATCTGGTTTAGCTATCACCAGCAATTTGATCTTTTGCAGATCGGCAAAGGAAATTGCATTCAAATCAACCCGGCCTACCTGGAAACCATCGGCAAGGGTTTTCATGGCATCGTTCAGTTGTAAATCGGTTAGTTCATGATGGCCTTCGGTAAAGCCGATTTGCGGCCTGCCCCCGTTAACCGCTTTTTTTATGGCCGATGAAAATGCATATTCCAGGTTTTGGATAGAGTTATTCAGTACTTCATCGGGCGAGAGGCCTATCCTGCTCAGCAATAGCTTTACCGGGATATCCTTACCATCTGCCGATACCAACGCCGACGGAAATATAAGCTTTTGGCTTACGCCATTATCAGTTTTAACGCTCAGGTTGGTTGGCTCAACACCTTCGGCAGCCATGTTTTGGATCACTTCGTTCTGCTGATCGTTGTTTAAACCTTTCAATGGGTCACGAAACTCGAACTGAATTTTACCTTTACTGTAAGCTTGCAAATCGCTCAGCATATCGCGTGTAGCGCTTTGCAGGCGTTTAAAGCCGCCCGGCAGGTTATCGCCCTGTAAATACACCACCACTTTTACTTTTTTAGGCAGCTTATCCATGATTTGCCTACTGATGGACGATATGGTATAACGCTTTTCGGCAGTAAAATCAAAACGGGTAAAAGTAAATGATGACAGGATCCCCAGAAAAAACAAAACTCCTAAAACGCCGATCATCACAGTACCGCCTACCCCCTTTTGGCGCTGCTTTGCCAGCACAAACAGGGTAAGCCATATAAATATACCGGTGGTGATGATGAAATAAACCAGGTCGCGGGTATCCAGCACACCACGGCTTACCGAATCATAGTGCTGGGTGATACCTAAATTCTGCAATCCCAGGTCCTGCAATGAGAGCAACTGACTAATTGAATCAAACCCACTGTAAAAAAAGAAACACAGAAAAACGGATATCGTAAAGGCAATGATCTGATTTTTAGTGATGGATGAGGTAAACAAACCTATCCCCACAAATACTGCTCCCAATAAAAACAAACCGATGTATGAGCCTATCACTGCGCCGGTATCAATATTGCCCTGCGGCATGCCCAATGCACTTACCGAATAATAGTAAACCAATGTGGGCAGTAAAGCAAAAAGTACTATTAACAAACAGGCAAGGTATTTGCCCAGTACTATTTCCCAATCTTTTAAAGGGCGGGTAAACAGCAGTTCAAAAGTGCCTTCCTTACGCTCTTCGGCAAGGGAGCGCATGGTAATGGCCGGGATCAGGAACATGAACAGGTACGGCGCAGTGCTGAACAAGCTTTCGAGCCCGGCATACCCGTACTCCAGTATACTTGAATCAGGGAATACCCACAAAAACAGGCCAAGCACCAGTAAAAATACACCGATGGTAACATAGGCCACCAGCGAACTGAGGTAGGATACTATTTCTTTTTTAAGGATACTCAGCACGTTATATTATATTGTATTAAGCGCCGAAATTACAACAATAATGCGCCAAAGCAAAGTGTGCTCGGATATCGGGGAGAGATATCGGATTTAATTATTTTAAAACCCCTTTGCGGGTTTAAGCGTGGACGCTCCTTTTAAAGCGTAGTTCAAGCGAAGGACGCTTGAACTTGCCGGGGGACTTTTGAGCTTGTGGGGCAACACTACTGCAACTGCCACTTTAATATCTGCTACTAAAACCTCTGTCCGTCCGTTTCCAGGACCCAACCACCTGTGGCCAAAAGCCGGACAACTACCCAATCCTAAAACCTATACTTATAAGCCACATTTAACACCAACTGATTAATAGCATGGTCGTAATCGGTATTCTTGTATCCCCTTTCAAATTGCAAACCAAAATCGAGCCCGTGATGAGGGCCAATAGGCGCAACAGCTCCTGCCCCTCCTGCGTAAATAAATGAGGTACGTGCTCTACTATTGATGCTGAAAGCGCTGCCTGTTTCGGCATTTACATAAAGGTATTTTGTAAAGTAATATTTCAAACCCGCGGTTAGCGGCAGGTAAGCATACAGATCATGATAGTGGTCATCGTAGAAAACGTTTGACGAGTTGCTTGAAAATAAATACTGCGGGGTTGATGCGGTAAAAACAAAGCCGGTGCCGACTGTAAAATGCAGGGTTTCGGTGATCGGCTTTTCCAGCTTCAGGTTAACGCTAAAGCCGGCATCTACATTAAAATCGGTACCGTTATCATTGCGGTAATTCATGTTAAGCGGAGCTATTATTCCAGACCCTGCACTTAACGATGTTTGTTCGCCACGCTGCGCTTTGGCTACAAATGAAAATACAGTAAACAATAAAATGAATGTGATGTGGATAGGTTTATAAGTCATGTTATGTAAGATTACAGGTGCTATTTAACGAAAATACGCCCTTCTGCAATATATCGGCTAAAAATAAAATATTTACCTGCCAAATCTGTAAGCAAATCTGATAGCTGTTTGCTGCAAGGTATGGGCCGACCAGCTTTCATACCTCAAGCCCAATTCAAAATTGCGGCTATCGGTACCGGTAGGGATCATGATTGCCGGGCCAATGGAAAAGGCGAACAATTTACGCTCGTCATAATTAAGTTCGATGGCGCTACCTGCTTCGGCCTCAAAAAACACGCCCGAACCTACATTATACCGTACACCTGCTTTTATCGGTACAAAGACATCACCGCCCGAATGGCCGTAGTTAAAAGGCGAATCTTTGCGAAAGAAACTGCTGAACCCCGCTGTGAGCGTTAGGCTTACCGGGCTTACAACAGGTTGCTCTAACTTTAGCGATGCACCAACACCTACATTGTACAAACTGCGCGATGGAATACCAAATTCAACCCCGGCACTAAAAGCGGTAGAAGGTTTCGGTACATCCTGGGCATAGGTTTTAAAAGCAGGGAGGATAAGGAACAGCAATAACAGTTTTTTCATATCGGGCCGAAAATACAATATTGCCCGGCTAATAATTATGAAGAAAAACAATAAGCCCGGAAAACATTTCCCGGGCTTATTCTAAAGGTTGACAGTAGTTTAATTAAAACCTAAAAGCTACGCGCAATGCAACCTGGCTTGTAGTGCCGTTTTTTGACCAGGCTTCGTAACGTACACCAGCTTCCAGTCCACCTGCAAAGCTATAGCCTACACCAGGTGAGTAAGCAAACGCGGTGCCGGCACCACTTTCTGTACCGAATACCGCACCCAACTGACCTTCGGCAAAAAAGGCATCGTCAAAATAATATTTAACGCCTGCTTTAACCGGGATAAAACCCGCTCCTGATTTACCAAAAAAATCTTTGATCTCTTTTTTATATAGGAAACGTGTATAACCTGCCGAACCTGTTAAAAATAACTGATCGGCAATTGGATGATCATACTTCAATGAGCCGCCAATAGCGAAGTTTGAAATCTTGTGGGCGTCACCAACAGGCAAACCTGCATCAACACCAATACTGAATTTTCCGCCGTCTGAATTTGCTGATTGAGCGTGGGCCGCGATAGCGGTAAAGCCTAAAAAGGCTAATGATAATAATAGTTTTTTCATATAACAATAATGTAATAAAGTTTGGCATGGCGGGGTACCTCCGCCTTGCCGGTTCGCCTATATAGATGTTACAAACCAGCAATTCGTTACAAAAAATGTTAAAAAAATATTAAATGGGTAATAGTTATAGATAATAATTACTCCACTACGTCCTTTCGGATACGGAGCGATGATTTGTTTTTTAATTATTGGTAAGGCTGATAAACACCTCCTCCAACGATTTGCCGCCGTTGTTTTTCCGGAGTTGCTGCAGCGTATCATTGGCTACGATAATTCCTTTATTAATGATAATCACCTGGCTGCAAACGGCTTCAACCTCCTGCATAATGTGGGTTGATAGTACAATGGTTTTGCTTTTACCCAAATCGAGGATCAGCTGGCGGATCCCTATCAGTTGGTTTGGATCGAGGCCGGAAGTTGGCTCATCCAGTATCAGTACTTCCGGGTCATGCAGCATGGCCTGTGCCAGCCCTACCCTTTGACGATAGCCTTTGGATAGCTGCCCTATCTTTTTATGCTGCTCGGGGCCGAGGCCTGTTTGTTCAATAATATCGGCCATACGTTTGGCAGGTTCATGAATTTTATGGATGCCCGCAACAAAGCCCAGCGATTCTTTAACATACATATCCGTATACAGCGGGTTACTTTCAGGCAGGTAACCGATACGGCGTTTAACCTCAAGTGGCTGCTTAGCCACATCAAACCCACACACAGATGCCATACCCGATGTTTGCGGGATAAAGCCGGTAAGGATTTTCATGGTGGTTGATTTACCTGCACCATTAGGCCCTAAAAAACCTAATACACCCGGCTGGGCAGTAAAACTGATGCCATCAACAGCCTTTTGTACACCATAAACCTTGGTTAATGCCTCAACACTGATACTCATGGCTGTAAAAATATGCTTTAGATATGAGATTTGAGACGGGAGATTTGAGATTCATGCAAAGCGGAGAGTTCTTTTGTGGTGTCCGTCCGTCTAGAGGAGCCGGTTCGCTGCAAACCATTCCGGATGGTAGTTTACAGCCTAAAAATCAGAAGATTGTTATGTACCTCAAAGGTTAAAAAGTTCATGTGAATGTCATTCTGAAAACCTTTTGAGGCGATAAGGCAACATATACTTTGTAAAAAACGTATTACAATTCAATAGTTTATAAAGCTTGTCTGCTTTTGTCCTTCGGAGTATGATCCCCGGGGCGGACGGACAACAGTACAGCTTTATAAATGCCAACCAATAATAAAGGTGTTTTGCAGAGGCGCACCACATGTGTCTGTAATATGCAGGGATAACATGCAAGACAAAGCATAGAAGACCTCACGTGATGCGTCTCCGCATAAACTACCTTTCAAATACCACGGAGTCACTATCAGCTCCGAGTTGCCCTAATATGTCACTGAGCTCAGTAACCATCGCGTCAGGGCCGCATATATAAAAATGCTTTGAGAAATCTTTTATTTCAGCTTTCAGAAATTTGGCATCTATGCGCCGTTGATCATACATACTGTCCTTTTGGCCGGTAATAGTAAAATGCGCGTTTGCACCAAGGATGCTTTTCAGTTCATCCCTCAAAATGATATCCTTATCAGTTTTATTGGAAAAGAAAAGCTTGTTATCGGCAATTGAACCATCTCTATTTAATTGCCTTAGTATAGCCAAAAAAGGGGTAATACCTGCACCACCTGCAATAAAGTAACCGGGTCCTTTATATTCAATAGCCCCCCAAACGTCGCGAATAATAAGCTCATCACCTTCATTAACCTTGCTTAGCCTATTGGTAACACCATCATGGTCGGTATAAGTTTTTATGGTAAACTCAAGATAATTATCATCGTTAAGGCAAGTAAAAGTAAAGGGACGTGTTTCATTACGCCAGCCCTCCATATTGATTGATAATTCGGTAGCCTGACCCGGAATAAAGCTGTAACCGGCAGGTTTTTCAAGCCTGAATTGCCTCACATTGTGGGTAACATATTTTGCGGAAAGTATTTTTACGATTTGTTCCATTTGTGATCGGTATCGCAGGCTTAATACAATAATAATGCAAAACAGCCAATAGTTTATAACTATTGACAATAATTGTAGATGGTTTACAAATTATGAGAAATGGCTGACTGAATATGCGGAATATATGAAGGTAAGGTTTCTCAAAAGTTAACACCCCTTAAAGCATCGTTTGATAACAAACAATGAATGCAATCCTATTTACTGGACTGGTTTGTATAGTTATGAATGCTCTCTCCATACGCGTTCAGAAAAAAAGATACCTGGAAATAAGGTTTTATTAGAAGCAGCTTTTAAGAAAACGATATTTTTAGGTAACACTTATCTCAAAGTAAATCCGAAATCGAAATTCCCAAATCCGAAATCAAAAATTATCTTTGCAGCTATTATGAGCAAATCAACCGACGAACTTTTTAAAAATGTTATATCGCACGCCAAGGAATATGGCTTTGTTTTCCCTTCCAGCGAGATTTATGATGGCTTAAGCGCAGTTTATGATTATGGCCAAAATGGCGCCGAACTCAAAAACAACATCAAAACCTACTGGTGGAAAGCCATGGTGCAAATGAATGATAACATTGTAGGCATTGATTCGGCCATATTTATGCACCCTAAGATCTGGAAAGCAAGCGGTCACGTTGATGGCTTCAGCGACCCGATGATCGACAACAAAGACTCCAAAAAACGCTACCGCGCCGACCAATTGCTGGAAGACAAGATAGCTAAATACGACAGCGAAGGCAAAACCGATAAAGCTGAACAACTGCAGCATGACATGGATGAGGCCCTGAAAGCCGAAGACCTGACCCGCCTGCGCGATCTGATCATTGAGCATGAAATTGCCTGCCCGGTAAGCGGCACCCGCAACTGGACAGAAGTGCGCCAGTTTAACCTGATGTTCAGCACCCAGATGGGCGCTGTGGCTGATGATGCCGATACCATTTACCTTCGTCCTGAAACCGCGCAGGGGATCTTTGTAAACTACCTTAACGTGCAAAAATCGGGCAGGATGAAAATCCCTTTCGGTATTGCGCAAATAGGTAAAGCTTTCCGTAACGAGGTTATTGCCCGCCAGTTCATTATCCGCATGCGCGAGTTTGAACAAATGGAGATGCAGTTCTTTGTTCGCCCCGGCACACAAAAAGAGTGGTTTGACCGGTGGAAAGAAGCCCGCTTAAAATGGCACCTTGCACTGGGTACCGATGCTGCCAAATACCGTTACCATGAGCACACCAAACTGGCCCACTACGCTGATGCCGCTTATGATATTGAGTTTGAGTTTCCGTTTGGTTTTAAAGAGGTTGAAGGGATCCACAGTCGTACCAATTTCGATTTAAGCCAGCACGAAAAATTTTCGGGCAAAAAACTTCAATACTTTGACCCCGAGGTTGATCCTGAAACAGGTAAGCCTTTTGGCAACTATGTACCTTACGTAATTGAAACATCGATAGGTTTAGACAGGATGTTCCTGCTTACCATGATCAATGCTTACGAAGAGGAAGACCTAAGCACCGAAGATAAACAGGACAGCCGCACTGTGTTACGCCTGCACCCTTGCCTGGCACCGGTTAAAGCCGCTATTTTCCCGCTTACTAAAAAAGATGGCCTGCCCGAAAAAGCACGCGAGATCATGGATAAACTAAAACTCGACTTCAATATCCAGTACGAAGAAAAAGACGCTATCGGTAAACGCTATCGCAGGCAGGATGCTATCGGCACGCCTTTCTGCATCACGGTAGATCATCAAACCTTAGAAGATAACACCGTAACTATCCGCCACCGCGACAGCATGGCCCAGGAACGCGTTCCTGCCGATCAGTTGGATAAGATCATCGGCGATTTGGTTAGCTGGCGGAATGTGTTGAGTTAGTAGAGTTAATAGATTAACAAGTAATCATAATATGTCCAAAGCCTGCATTAACCGTGCAGGCTTTTTTGCAATTCCCGACAAGCTGTTTCGTTCACAAAACGGACGGACACCATACCAACCCAATCTGCATCCCTCCGGGCTAATTATCGGCGAAGCAAACAATTGTTTGTCTTGTTCCTTTCAGTGTAAAATCCTGCGTCTATGCCTGCTGTTAAAGAATACCCCTTTTACCTTAAAAGTACTGTTATACTTTTTGGATTGATATTATTGGTTTACGTGTTTGCCCAACTGGCAGATGTGATGATCCCGCTTGCCTTTTCGGCTTTTATTGCTATTTTGCTTAACCCTGTTAGCAACTGGCTGCAGGAACATAAAGTGCCCAAAATTTTGTCTATATGCCTGGCTATGCTGCTTGGCGCTATTTTACTGACAGGGTTGTTCTATTTTCTTTCTACCCAGATCATCCAGTTTGGAGATTCGCTGCCCACGCTTAAAAAGAAGTTTGGTGAAATGTTCATCACCTTTAAAGACTGGGTAGCTACCACATTTAACTACTCAGTTCAAAAGCAGGATAAGCTTATCAAAGACGCTATGGATAACAGCCAGGCGCTGGTAGGCCGCACACTTGGCAATGTGTTAAGCACGTTTGGGTTGATATTTGTGGTACCCGTATATGTTTTCCTGGTATTGTTTTACAAAACCCTGCTCCTGAATTTTATTTACGAAGTATTTTCTGAAGAAAACTCCAAACAGGTTGCCGATGTTTTGAAAGAAACCAAATCGGCCATCCAAAGCTATATCCAGGGTTTATTGATTGAGATGGTGATAGTTGCTGTCATGAATTCGCTGGCCCTGATATTACTGGGTGTTAAGTATGGCATCCTGATAGGTGTAATAGGCGCTATCCTTAACCTGCTGCCCTACCTGGGCGGCATTATAGCCATCTCACTTCCCGTGCTGATGGCAACGGTTACCAAAGACGGTTACACAACGCAGTTAGGAGTGATCATAGCTTATCTTGTTATCCAGTTTATTGATAATAATATCCTGGTACCGCGCATTGTGTCATCAAAAGTGCAGATCAACGCGCTTATCTCCATTGTGGTTGTGTTGTTAGGCAATTTACTTTGGGGCTTATCGGGCATGTTTCTTTCCATTCCATTTGTAGCAGTCCTCAAAATCATCTTCGACAGGATTGACACCCTGAAACCCTGGGGCAAACTCCTCGGCGATACTGTACCCACCAGACCTAAAGGGGCCGGCTGGACTAAAACCAGGAAAAAAGCGGTGCTGCCGGAGGATGAGGTGAAAGGCAAAAGCTGAAAGGCGAAAGGCCAAAAACAAAAGGCGAAAGGTTAAAGATGAGCACAGATACAGCTACCTTTAACCTTTCGCCTTTAACCTTTTACCTAAATTAGTGCATCACCGGATTATCTCCATTATGCAGTGTACCGTTAATATACAGCAATTGATTTACCTTTTTAGGATCGCCCTGGTATACCCATACAATATTGTTGATATACTTACGGAATGCATTGCTCACATCATCGGGAGTGAGTTTCTTTACATCATCAACCAGGGTTAATGAACGTTTCCAGTTATCATGCAATACTTCATTTGCTGCTATTGATGATGCCTGGGCGCTGTTGGTTTCGTTTTTATAGTAAAAACCGGTAAGGTAAGTAACCTTCATATCGGCTACATCTTCAGGTTTAAAACCTTCGCGTTTAATTTTATCAACCAGCTTATCAAACACAGCTATGTATTTATCAGGCTCGGTTGTTGAAACAGAGAACTTGGCAGTTGAGGTTTGACCCGCGCTAAACCATGCCTGTGGGGCATATGACAAACCGTTATTAGTACGTACCTCTAAAAAGTGCATGTTCGAGAAGATGCGCATGGCTACATTAAAAGCGTTAAAATCGGGCGTACCGGCGGCAGGACCACTGGCGATACCTTCTACATAATTGGTAGCCAAATCACGTTTTTCAACATTGATGCTGTTTTTGTCGGCCCTGAAAGTCGATTTTTTAAACGCGAAAGCCGGGCCTTGTTTAATACCGCTCAGCATACCCTTTACTTTAGCTTCAATAGCAGCCTGGTCAAGATCGGCAACCACAACAATTACCATGCGAGATTTGGTCAGTATCGACTGATAATAAGCCTTTGTTTCGGCAGGGGTTAAGGCTGTAACA
Source organism: Mucilaginibacter rubeus (assembly GCF_014643835.1). Taxonomy (GTDB): domain Bacteria; phylum Bacteroidota; class Bacteroidia; order Sphingobacteriales; family Sphingobacteriaceae; genus Mucilaginibacter; species Mucilaginibacter rubeus. The sequence continues at coordinate 42,153 of NZ_BMKD01000009.1, forward strand.
ATAGCTACGGTCCCGCTTGGGTCTTTAGCGTAGTTGGTGCCAGCAAAGGCTACCTTATCGGCATACTTATCAATGGCATTATCGGGCTGTGAATCTTCTTGCTTAATGTTATTGATGGCATCCTGCTTAATGCGCGCAAACTCCTTTTCGTCAAACTTCGGCTGGGTTATAGCCTCCACATATAAAGGCCAAACCACGTCAAAGTCGCCTTTAATACAGTTCATGCGCACTACCGAATAGTTTTTGTTGCTGCTGCCGTAAACGGTGGCGCTTACTTTATCCAGCTCATCTTTAAAGCTGTTTTTATCGTGCTTTAAAGTACCGCATTCGGTAAGGGCGCTCATTGCCAGCGACTCAATACCCGCTTTGGTAGCCGGGTAGTTTTGCACGCCGCCTTTTATGATGGTTTGTACTTCAACAATATCGTTGCCGCTTGGCTGTACAATAACCTTTACGCCATCTACCGTGGTTTCATAGGCCTGTTTTTGCGCCTTGGCTGTATTCCCTATAGCCGCTGCTACCAGCAGGGCAATTATATATTTTTTCATCATGATGAGGTAGTTTTAAATTACTTGGCTGCAAAAAATGAAGCCGCGTTTACTGTTTTATTTAACTCGGGCGCTATGATCATACCGGCAGCATATGGCTTGCCAATTACGTAAGTCTCCAGGTACTTTTTAATATCGGCACGGGTAACTTTCTGATAGTTGGCATCAAGGTCGGTATAAAAATTAAACGAGGTGCTGCACCACTGGTAGCTGATCTGGCTTGGCAATGATGAAGGTTTTTCTTTAGCTTTAATGTCATTACGGTGCAGGATAGCTTTAGCAGTAGCCATTTGCTCGTCGGTAAAATAGTCGTCCTTGTTCCACATATTTACCTGGTTCATTAACTCGGTATAGCATTCTTTAAGCTTGTTAGGGTTAGGCACCACGAAAATATCGATAGGGCCTACATAACGGCTGGTAGTGTAGTTTACATAGACACCGCTGGCCAAACCTTTATCAACCAATGCCTGCTGCAGTTTTGATGAGTTTAAGCCCACAATGGTCGAAAACACATCGGCAGCAACAGTTGAAGCTGAATCCGTTGGATATGAAGGCCCCTGCCAGGTAAACTCCATATAAGGTGTTTGGGCAATGGTGGCTTCCTTTACAAAATACTCAGGTTTGGTTAAAGGCTTAAATGCGGGTATAGGGAATTTGGTTTGCGGGTCGAAACCACTGTTGGCCCAGTCGCCAAAAATGCTTTCGGCAAGGGCAAAAGCGTTATCATGCTTAACATCGCCGCAAATAGTCAGCAAGCTATTGTTAGGAAAATAATATTTATCCTTAATGATCATCATTTTTTCGGGAGTAGCCGTGTTGATCACTTCGTGCACTCCGATAGGGTTTTTGCGGGTAATGAGATCACCCCAAAGCTTTTGCTGCATGCCATACCAAAGCTGGAAACCAGGATCGCTTTCGGCTCGCTGAAATTCGCCGTCAACCACCGGGCGCTCTTTTTTCATATCCTCCTCGCGGTAAATTGGGAAACGGATAGCCGCGTTCATGAACTTTAACCCTGCTTTAAGACTGTCCCTGTCAAAAGTGAAGTAGTAATTTACGCGCTCAGTATTAGTGGTACCGTTCCAGATAGCGCCGAGCTCCTGCGTACGTTTTAAAAACTTCTCCTGGGTTGGATAATCTTTATTGGCTTTGAAAAACATGTGCTCAAACAGGTGCGACAGGCCGCTGAACTCCGGCCCCTCTGTGTAAGCACCGTTTTTTACAGCTATTTCAATGGTAGTTAAAGGTACTTTGCTGTTTTCAATCACCAGCACATCCAGGCCGTTTGGCAATGTTTTAAGGAAGTAGCCTTCCGGCAACCTCACCTGGGCATTAGCAATGCCGGCGCTAAAAACCGCGGCCATGCCTAATGCAAAAATTTTGATAAAATTTCGGTTCATATATTTACAATATTTTTAACACTATAAATATATCGGTATAATCTTAAACAAGTGAAATGATTTAACCGCTTATCCCTGATTTTTCAAGACGAAATTAAGCCTGTGGTGATTTTGGCATATTTACAAAGCAGCAATTAAATACCGGCTTTAATACTATTATAAGGCAAACCCATGTCATGAGCAGCATATTGGGTAAGCACACTGTCTTTTATAATAATATAATCGCCGGCCTGACTGACATGGAGTTTTTCAATGCCATCGCGGTTATCCATGAGGGGAATGGTACGGGATACTACTGTACCCGTGGTATCAAGCTCAATAATATAAGTTTCTTTTTTACCCCCTGCCATATCAGTAAACGGAACAATAACAGTATGGTTATTATCGTCAATAAACCTGCCTATGATATTTTTCCCGTCGAGGTCGGCAGGGTTTAAACCAAGCAGGTATTTTGCTTTTTCGGGCGACAGTCCCAGTATGTTTAATCTAACGGTATTGCCATCAGCATCCTTAGTGGTATCCTGTATGGTAACTTTATCCCCTTGCGGATAGCGGGCTACGGCATAAAAGGTATTAGCACCGGTACTTTTATCACTATGACCGGGAAGCAAAAAGTTAAGCTGCAGGTTGCTCAACTTAGCGCTGTCGGCTTTAATTTGCGAGGTGATGCTTAGCAGTTCGGCCCATTTAAGCCTGCCATCTATTTTAACGGTTAACTGGGTGGCTGTATCTGATTTGGTAACCCTTGATATGGTGTAATGCGGCACATTTTTTTTAGTGCAGCCAAAAGCTACAAGCATGATTATTAAGCAAGCGAAGATATTCTTGATCATGTGGCAAAGTTAAACCGTTGGTTTGAATTTGATGACGTTGATTTCGCTGATTTTTTTGCCGCGGTTATAATATCCATTTGCAGCAACACTGATCATGGAAAAACAGACTAAGCCTGTCATTTAGCTCGCCTATTGTAAACAAACACATTTAAGCTACCTCAGCAAGGTTACATGTCCCTTTTGAACCTCAACCTGTCCATCGCCCATGGTATAGTTGCATAACCAGTAGTAAACACCCGTAGGCACAGGTTTCCCATTATAATTGCCATTCCAACCATCATATATACTTTCCGACTCAAATAGCCGCTGACCCAGGCGGTTAAAAACCGTAAGTTTATACGCTATGGGATTACTGCTTTGATTGGGCCTGAATAAGTCGTTTACGCCATCGCCGTTGGGTGTAAAAGTATTGAAAAACGTAACCGGCTCACATGAATCCTGCGTTATCGTTATATCCAATTCGGTAATGATACAACCTTGCTTGTCCAGCAGGACAAAGTGGTTGGTGCCGGCGCTGAGGCCCCTTATTGTTTCATCGGGTGTATAATTTTGGTCGCCATGCTTAATAGTGCCGATAGCTACCCCTTCTACATAGGTGTTAAACTTTACCTGTCCCGCTAATGTACAAATCGCGTTTTTAGCGGTATATGATACGTAGGGTTTGGTCAAGGTAAAATCAGGTACAGTAACTTGTTTTTCAACCGGGGACCCGCCAGATGAAGTGATTACTAATTGATAGGTACCCGGTAGCATCCTGTTAAAAACGCCGGTAGTATTGCTTATACCGTTTAAGCTATATGTATAATTATCCGGATGAACTGCTGTGAGCACTGTAACACTTGCTTCGCCGTAAAAGTCGCATTCGGGCTTGATGACAATATCATTTACAACAATTGGCGGGCATACTTCCTGTACGAGGGTGCAATCTTTTTCGTACAGCAAACAGCCATTTGGTGTTATAATTGAAAAGTGATAAAAACCCGGGATTAAATTTGCAAAAACATGGTCAATGGGGTAAACCGCGTTGTTATATTGTACCCGGTATAACGCTTTATCGGCGTTTGTTTCCAATTTAATCGAACCCGCGATATCACAAACCGGATCCGTTTTATTAAAAGTAACAACGGGGTCTTGTAGTGAAAAATCAGGAATAGTGAATGGAAATATTTTAGGCTCTTCACCACCAAATGAGGTAATAGTAACCTGGTAATTACCAGGAGGCAGGTTATCAAAAATACCCGTTGTGTTACTTTCTCCGGTATTAAGTTTGTAAGTGTATTGATTTCCGTGTGGGGCGCAAATAATTTCGGCCCGCCCTTTATTCACCACATTGCACTCCCGGGTCACATTAATGCTTTGAAGCTTAATTACCGGTATTTCACCTGTTTCAACAGTACTGCCGGCATCATAAACTATATAGGGCAGTGAACCGGCAATACCTTTTATATGCATATTTTTCAGGTCGAGCTCTATAAGCTCCGACTTGCTATTGTTTACATCAATAGCATATACCGTTACAGCCCCCCTGGAAGCTACCGATGTTAAACCATATACAAACCCATCTGTAATAGGTATAACTAATTTACTTTGGGAGAGATCATCGAGGGAGACTTCGACAATGCCACTATAACTTGCCATATATAGCTTATCGTTATAGAACACAAGATCGCCTGAAGCTCCGTACGGCATGATTCCCAGGTTAACAAGCACGGGATTTTTAGGATCGAGTTTGTACAGCGAATTGAAGTTGGCCATGTACAGAATGCCATTTTTATCAACCGTCATTGAATTCACGAAGGATACCGATGTTAAATACTGGCAATTAGTTACCTGGGGGGTATTACCTCCGGTTATATCAGCTACACTCAATTCACCAGAAGCCTGGGTATAATAAATTTTATTACCCCAAAGTGCAATGGAAAGATACCCCGACCCACAACCGTTAACATTTTTTGAAACCGGGCCGTTAGGGGTAATGGTTACCTGTTGTAAAATTCCCTCTTGAGTAGCGGCATAAAACTGCTGTCCATACACTTTAACAAAAGTTAAAAGTATAACACCAAACAGCAATGCAGCTCTTTTTAGTAAAAGGTTCAAGTTGATGATATGTTCAGGCACAATAGTTTGAGCCAAATATACAGTATTACTAATATCTACACCATATTAAGTGCAATTAATAATTAGCATATTACAAGCTTATCCCAAGCCTTATTGCCGATTTTGCCTCAGTACCTCCATTGTATGATACGCCATACATCAAACGGATATTAAGATATTGCAATCCAAAACCCAGTTCGGTATAGTTTTTAAGCGTGGGAGTGTACAGGTAATTTACGTCCACGATCTCCTGCAGTTTAAACTTGCGGATCAGCGGGATCTTATTGGTGATGAAACCAGAAAAGTTGTGTTCAAAATGCCCTTCAAGATATTTATCAGGCGTACTGAAATCGTAGTAATCCAGTAAGAGAAATCGGTTTAACCTCGGCTTGTATGAAAGCACCTCGTTGCCTGCAAAGTGGAAATAATCGGGGAAGAATACGCTCTTAGCATTCAGGAATTTACCGGCTCCTATAAAAAATGAGCTACTGCCATAAAAACCCATGCTAATATCTGCCCTTGAAATCTCCGCGCTGATTTTATCATAATTAACATCTGAACCCAATACATTGCTGATGCCTTTAGTGTAGTTTAAACTGATGGTTGGATATTTGGATGGCAGATAGCGCCTACCTGAAGGATAGGTTTCGTATTTATTGCTGAAATCATAACTGGCCTGCAGGTTTACGGTGATCGACTGATTTTCGGCGAACAACTGCGTATTATGATCAGGATCCAACGGGTTATTGGACGTAAACTGATGGGCGTGCGGATCAAAAACACTGAATGAAGCCGTGTTTAACAACGATTTACGGTTAGCCCACTCAACCGATGCGCTGCCGCGCAAACCGCCGGTCACCCTGCCCGAAAGTGAAGCCAAAGCAAACTGCTTCTGATACAATTTCTTAAAATTCTGTTGTGCCAACAGGCTGTGAACTGTATTCACAAAGGTAGACATGGGAGCCTGGTTATTCAGGTCAGCTATATCCGAACCACCGCTTAAACCCAGCGTAAACCGTTGCATTACCGGGATAGTCGCACCTGCCGAAGCATTGAACAAATGGTTGGAGAAGCCATACCGAACTTTGCCATTCAGCATAAAATAGCGGTTGTTTACGGTATCAATCAGCTTGCTGTACGATGCGCCGTAATCAAAAGCCAAACCTTCTACTGTGTTATAAAGCAGGGAGCCGATGATTGGATCGTAATGAAAATATTCTTTTTTATAGCGGTTACGGGTGTCAATGCCGGTGAAAAGCAGGTTTACCGGTTTAAATTTATTGTTGGCTTTATCCAGTGAGTCGAGGTACTCTTTTGATTCCCGCTTTTTGGCCAGCTTATCCTTGTTGGTGTAGTCGGTAACCTCTTCGCCGGTAAGCGGAATAGGCCGGGCCTGGTTCCAATAGATTGAATCTTTGCTGATACCCTTGGTGATCCGGAGCACTTCGTTAAAATCGGCTTTGTTTAATGCAGGGTCGAGGTTGTAGTTTTTATAGATCGAAATAAAGTAACCTCCTAATTTAAATCCGAACAAACCTCCTGTAAATTCAAATTTAACAGAGGACGTCATCCATACCTTTTCGCTAACAGGGAAAAACTGCTGGTTAATTTTAAGGGTATCAACAAAATTGATGTTAGCCTTTTTGGTGATGTAAAGCTGCAACCCGTAAATGCGCCAGCTATCATCCAAAATATAAATATACCCCTCAAAACATGGGTCATGTGCCCGTTTAGGGCTCACCTGGATCTTGTTAATAGTTTCGCCATTCTCAACTGAAGTACCTATGTACCTATAGTTATAATAAAACATGGCGTTATCAGCCACCGGCGATACCAGAGGGCGGTTACTCATGCCCTGCCAGGTTTCATAGTTCTGGTAAAAATTAACCGCCATATCCGATGCCCGGTTAAAGCTGAACGCCCTGTTACGGCCCGACACTTTTGACGACACCTGTTCCTCATGCACCTTATCGGGCCTGATAAAGCTGTATTTTGATTCCGACTCAGAAAGGTAAACTATCCCGCGGCGGTTTGAATCAAGGCCGGCTTCACTGGTAGCTTTTTGCACATCAAAACCCATGAAAGTTTTTGGAGCGGCCAATAGTTTTTGTAAGCCTTTGATGTAGATATCGCAGGTATAGGCTTTAACTTCGTTAAGATAGGTTTTGCGTTTTTTAATGGCCTTACGCATAATAGCATAGGCTGGATCTTCAGCTCCTGCATGCACAGTAACATCCTTAAGCTGGTAAGTTTCTGTTTGCAGGCTGATGTTAATAACCTGGTTAGCCGCAAGGTCAACAATTTTGCTTTGCTGGGCATAGCCAACTGCTTTATATTGAATTTCCCGCATGCCGCCATTTAAACGCAGCAGGTAGGTTCCTTCGCTGTTGGCAGATACTCCTATAGTAGTATTTTTTATAAAAACGGATGCAAAGGGGACGGGCTTACCTTCCTGGTTGGTTATTTTACCGCTAATGCTGAATTGCTGGGCATATGAAGAAAAATTGAATATTAAAAATAACGCAACTAAGGCTGGCTTCATTAAGCAGATGTTTATGCTAAGATGAAACTTATTAATTGATTGTTACAGCGCCAAATTGTTAAATAATGTGAAAAGGCACCCGGTTAGGATGCCTTTTTCTTTGATATATCTTTGTTGCCAAGAGGCGGATGTGGCTTATTTTTGATGTTCCAATCCTTAATATCAACCAGGCCTGGCTTTGTTTGATAATGCGATTTGCTTTTGGGGCACCTCACAATAAATTTACCTTTAACCTGCTCTATAACCGGCCTTTCGCCGCATTCCTTACAGGGCTCACAAAAAATATTTTCTTGTATAGGTATAAATTTTTCCATAGTAAATTACTCGAACATTAGTACGTTTAAATTAATTATGGGAGCCCATTCGGCGGTACAAATAACGTAATTTCTGAGGTTAAAAAAATAAAAATTCAGCATAAGTGAACAACCAATACAGGAGTGCTTATTTTATCAGTGCAAGTAAATCGTCATCGCTGATAATGGGTATATTAAGTTTATTAGCTTTTTCCAATTTTGCAGGGCCCATATTTTCGCCTGCGACCAGGTAATTGAGTTTAGCCGATATACTGCTCAGGATCTTGCCACCGTTTTGTTCAATGATATCTTTCAGCTCATCACGCGAAAAGTTGCCAAATGTTCCCGATATAATAAAGTTCATCCCGGCAAGCTTTTCACTGGCCAGTACAACTTCTTTTTCTTCGGCAATAAATTGCAGACCCTGCTCCCTTAGTTTTTGGATCTCCTGCCGGTGGACTTCGCTTGCAAAATATTCGGTTATGCTTTGGGCTATCCGTTCGCCTATCTCTTCGGCAGCCGTAAGTTCTTCAACCGACGCTCCCATTAATCTATCTATCGATTTAAAATGGAAAGCCAGCTTGCGGGCAACTGTTTCGCCCACATAACGGATGCCCAAACCAAACAGCACTTTTTCGAAAGGCATTTTTTTGGATGCCTCAATACCATCAAGCATATTATTGATCGATTTTTCGCCAAAGCGGCCCAACTGTTTCAATTCGGCAGCATGAGTATGCAGCTCATAGATATCGCTGATGTGGCTTATAAAGCCCTTGCTGTATAAGGTTTCGATAGTTTCATCACCCAGCCCATCAATATTCATTGCTTTACGGCCAATGAAATGCTGCATCTTTCCAATAATCTGCGGCGGGCAGCCTTCATCATTGGGGCAATAAAACGCAGCCTCGCCCTCCTTGCGCTCAAGCGGAGTATCGCAGGCCGGGCAGGTAACGCGGTAAACAACAGGCACAGCGTTGGCCTTACGTTTTTCAGGGTTTACACTAATGATCTTTGGGATGATTTCACCGCCCTTTTCAACAAAAACGGTATCACCCTCATGCAGGTCAAGCCGGATGATCTCATTGGCGTTATGCAGCGTCGCGCGTTTTACCGTAGTGCCTGCAAGCAGTACAGGCTTTAAATTGGCCACCGGGGTTACAGCACCTGTACGGCCTACCTGGTAAGTCACTTCAAGGAGCTCGGTCTCCACCCTTTCGGCCTTAAACTTGTAAGATATAGCCCAGCGCGGCGATTTGGCGGTAAAGCCAAGCTCCTGCTGCTGCGAGTAATTATTTACTTTAATAACAATGCCGTCAATATCATAGCTCAGGTTAAAACGTTCCTTATCCCATTTATTAATAAATGCCAAAACGCAATTAATATCCCCGCAAAGCTCACTATGCTCATTGGTATGAAACCCCCAGGTTTTAACAGCCTGTAGGCTTTCCCAATGGGTTTTAAATACTGTTTTTTCGGTGTACAAAAAGTACAGGAAGCAATCAAGCGGGCGTTTGGCTACTTCGGCCGAATCCTGCATTTTTACTGTGCCTGAGGCAAAGTTACGGGGATTAGCATAAGGAACCTCCCCACTTTCGATACGTTCATTATTCAACCTGTCAAAAGCTTTGCGGTGCATGAACACTTCACCGCGGATGTCAAAATAGCCGGGATAGCCTTCGCCATGCAGGCGCTTAGGTATGGTATGAATGGTTTTAATATTGGTGGTAACCTCGTCACCCTGTACACCATCACCGCGGGTAACGGCCCGCACCAGTTTGCCGTCTTCATAAGTGAGGCTCATGCTCAAACCATCAAACTTAAGCTCACATACGTACTCAAAGTTATCACCAATGGCTTTGCGGATCCGCTGATCAAAATCAAATAGCTCCTGTTCATTATAGGTATTGCCCAACGATAACATCGGCCAGCGGTGCCTAACGGTTACAAATTCCTTGGTTATATCACCGCCTACCTTTTGTGTTGGCGAATCAGGGTCAGCAAACTCCGGGTATTCTTTTTCGAGTTTATTAAGCAACTCCAGTTTTTTATCAAAATCAAAATCAGAAATGGTTGGCATAGCCAGCACATAGTAGTTGTAATTGTGCTGTTTAAGTTCGGCGGTTAATACCTCTATTTGTTTTTTTGTTTCAGCTGATGACATAGGTACGAAGGTAATAATTTCCTTTATTTCATCCTTTTCACCACGGTAAATACCGGCTTTTGGCAATAATGTTTTTTTGGCATGCAATAACAATAATTAGCATATGATATTGCATATAATACCAATAAAATAAATATGATAAATCTCTTTCATAAACGCGGAGCACATAGTAGATTTATCAAACAAAAAACTACATCGAATGAAAACACTAAAAATCCTGATCCTGTCAGTATGGTTGATGCCTTTTTTGGCAACCGCGCAAACAAAACCACTAAAACATGCCCACAACCCTGCTGCAAACCATCACAAACTGCCGGTACGGGGCATTACTTATGATGACTTTAAAAGCTCGGTTGCTGATTTTGCCGACACCAGCAGTAAAAAAGCCCTTGCCGATTCGGCCTGGCTGCTCTGGAAAACCGAAAAATGGGACGCGCTTGAAAAATTCTTTACCGCCAACAACCTTAATGGCGGCTGGCCTCCAAATCGTGGCGCAGTAAATCTTATCATCATTACTCTAAAAAAGGGTGTGTTGATTGACCGCTATGGCGGTTATAGCGATTCTACCGGCACTTTTCAGGATAAAGGCACTTTTGTATCGCCAAAAGGCGTACCTTTCCCAATGCGTGCTTTGCCGGACAATACTCTTAGCAAGCCGTACAAAATTTACAAGATCCTGAAGCCTATAGCCAAAGTTAGGGAGGGTAAAATTATTCCATGGTTTGGCAAACCGGGCTTGGGTATCCAGTATGAAGTACCAGCCACTGTTAACGACCTGAAAGCAGGCGGTTACATTGAAGAGGTAAAACAATAAAAACGCGATATATTAAAATATGATCACAAAATATGAAGTAACAAAATCATTGTTGTTTGATGGAGACGAAGCCGAGGTAATACATAAAACATTTAAACTGCCTGCCGGTGATATAAAGTTCGGTGATTTTGCCAATAATAATTTTGAAGATCTGCATAAGGTAATTACACCCGACGACTTTAAAACCATTGTAAAAACAGGCGGCTTTAATGCCGACTTTCTTAATTTATACAAGGGCAGCGAAAGGCTCAGGCTATATTATACTAAAAAGGGGAACTCTATTGCTGTTTTCGCATATGGCGAGTTTCAGCCAACAAGGTATAAACTTTATTTTGAAGGCTTTTGGATATTGTAATACCACTGTTTATACAATAAAAAAACCTGCCGTAACCGGCAGGTTTTTTTATTACTATCTGTTTTAATTAATGGTCGGTACTTGATGTTTCGCTGGTAACACTCATAGGGAATGTTAAACCGCCCGGAACTTGCGGGTTATCTTTTATTTCGACAGTACCGTCAATGTTTTGCTTTAATTTTGAACTGGAGATCCAGCCGGTAGCCTTGTCAACAACAACATCAGCTACCATAGTACCTTTCATATTGTATTTCATGGGCATATTACTAACGGTTTTATAACCGGCAGTATTATCTGTTTCAAGTGTGGCATTTCCGTGTATCAGGTAGCTCTGCGGAGTGATATCAACCAGTTGATAAACAGATATGACCTTCGCGCTCATAGCACCTTCCAGGTTATTTTTAATTGTCCATTTATCATTTTTTGCCACCGCCGTTTCGGGCAGCACCGACATGGCCATTTCCAGGTTGCTTTTAAGCGCCCCTGATCCAAAAGATTGGGTTAGCTGCGTTTTCAATTGCTCTTTCTTTTCGGCCGGCACCTCCTTAAAGCCATCTATCATAGATGTGATCATATTCTCGGCGTTCTCTATCGACCTAATCCGGCCGCTTTTGGTTAGCGTTGCCGTAAATGGTTTATTGGTTATGCCCGACATGATTCTGGCCATAATATTTGTGGTATCCTTATTATCAGAATCAAAAGTTACATTACCCGTAGGCAGCTGCATTTTCATACCCACTTTGGTATAGTTAACCTCCATATAATAAAGAGAATCATTAGCATTTAATACTTTGAATGACATTTTGCCGTCAATCGTCATATCGATATTATTAACCTGCCCATTTATAGTTTGCTTTACAACAGAGTGTGCCGTAGTAGATAAGTAATAACTATTGCCTTTAATTAGTTTTAAAGCCGGTTTTACCTTCTGCGCATAACCGGTTACCGCTCCTATAACCAGTAAACCGGCCATCAAAACTTTCTTCATGATTGGTAATATGTAAGCGCTAAATATATTATAATATCTCTTACAAAAAACTTAAAATTCCTAACAATTAATTAAAAACAAATTCGTTAACTTTATACTGCGCTCGGCTCTTTAATTTTTCACACACCTAATTTAGCGGAAAGAGAGGTTTTTATGTTACAGCAGATAGCATTTATACCACAGCACCAGTTTCATGTGCTGATCAATTTTTCGGGAGAAGATGAACGTATTTTGGCAATTTTACCCAACGAAGCAGGAAATTTCCGCGTGATTTACCAGGGTAAGACAATTGCCGAACTTAACCTGGATAAGGACGGCTGTACCTGCTATAAGGGTAAGCTAAAGAAAAACGTCATGGCCCAGCTTGAGCACCAGATAAAAAATCATTACGCGTAAGCTGTTAATAAAAAAGAATTTGATAGTTCATGGGAGATAAACCCATGGTTCATAGTCCATGAGTTTATACCCGTGGACTATCAATTAATTTCCGCTGGTTTTAGCCAGCATGGCTTCTCTGATAAATTTAACCGGTGCACTGCCGTAACTCAGGAACTTTTCGTTAAACTCTTTCAGTTTATATTTATCAACCATTTTTTGTTTATAGGCATCCCTCAAATCTATGATTTCTTTATAGCCAGTATAATAACTGGTAAGCTGAACACTGGTTACGCTAACGCGCTTCCATTTGCCATCAGCTTCGGCCTGTTGTTGGAAAGCTTCGCGGGTTAATAACTTAATTGCTTCATCTTTGGTCATACTGCCGCTATGAACACTATAATCCAAAATGGTGTTACATACCGAACGCAGGTTCCATTTATACCACATTAGCATCATTTCGGGCTCGTTATTGCCAAAGCCGTTCTCCAGCATCATTTGCTCGGTGTATACGGCCCAGCCTTCGGCCATGGCACCATTGCCAAATACAGCTTTGATGATACTTGGGGCTTTATTGGAGTATACGCCCTGTACATAATGCCCCGGCACAGCTTCATGAATGCTCAGGATCTGTAAAATATAATTGTTGTACTCGCGCAGGTAGCTTTCGGCCTTTTCCTTGCTCCAGCCGGCCAGGCTGCCTACGTTATAGTACGAATTACCATTTTTATCGTACGGGCCAGGGCCGCTCATAGATGCGCCTGCCACACCCGCCATATAACCAGGCTCTTTACGAATGATCAATGGTTTTGACGGATCGAGCGTTAACAGGTCTTTAGCTTTAACAAAGGCATTAAGCTTTGGTATGATTTGTTCAATTGATGACTGAAAATCTTCAGGCTTTACATGCTTTGATGATAGGGTATCTATCAGCTGGCTTATCATCAGCAGGCTATCGGCTGGTGCAGCCTGTTTACCAAAGTATTTTGGCCAAAGTTGCTTGCTGATCTTAGTCATCTCACGGTGAATGTATTTTTTACGTTCAACGGCAGCATTGTAGATTTTCTCGGCAGTGTTGGTAGCTACAATTTCGTATTTAAACTTATCCTCATATAAATCCTTACCCAGCCTGAAACTTCTTGGGTGATCATTTTTAAGTGCTTTAAGCCAATCGGCATAGGCTTTAATGGCAACCACGCTCTGCGCAGCCCTGTCGGCCATTAGCTTTTGCTCAGCTTTGGGGATATTGGTTTTCTTAAGCGAATCGGCAAAGTCTTTTCCTATTACATCAAGCCCACCCAGGTTTTGCTCAATAGCCAGGCTGGTAAGTTCGGCCACCGGGTTTTTAATCTGTTTTTGGGCGTCTTTGTAATACTGCGGAATAAACGACATACGCTGATAAAAATGACGCAGACGTTTAGGCAAAGGCTCATAGTGCTCGTTCAGGATGTAAGCAAAGGTGCCGATAACGTTATATGACGATGGGTCCCACTCATATTGTTTTAACTGGCGCACCTGCCATTGCAGGTATTCAAGCTGATTTTGCAGAATCTTGTAATCTATCTTATTGGCTTCAGAGAGAGTGTTTACCTCAAAGCGGCTTAACGAATCAACCTGGTATTTGGCAAAGGTTACCAGCTTATCGCGGCTTTGCTCATTAGGCAACACCATCAGACTATCGTATTTATGATATCCTGCCGAGGTGGCCCAATCAGGATTCAGTTTCCAGAAGTTATCCAGAAATGTGTTCTCGTATTTAATAAAAGCTTCATCATCCTTCCCTAACAACGGGCCGGTGCCGCTGCTCCCATCTTTTTTACAGCCTGTAAAGGCAACCATGAATAAAACAACGGCGAGTGCTAATTTTAAGAATATGTTTCTGACCACAACTGATGAGTTTTACAATGAAGCATAAACTTAAAACTTTTAAGCCAAATAAATCAAACCGGCGACGAATTTGTTACTTTAAGCCCCCGGCCTCCTAAGGGGGGGCGAGAATTAGTCGTTATAATTTGGATTACCTATGAATAATGAACATAAAGTTTTAGTAAATGAAATTATGCATTTGCTGCAAGGCGGCAACGCCCATGCCGATCTGAAAAAAGCGCTCGATGGTTTACCGCCCAATCTTCGTGGGGTTAAAGTTGATAAACTCCCTTATACTATATGGCAACTGGTTGAACATATCCGGATAGCCCAGTGGGATATGCTTGAATTTAGCAAAGACGGCAGCCACGAATCACCAAACTGGCCCGATGATTACTGGCCAAAAGAGCTTGCACCCAAAGATGATGCAGCCTGGGATAATAGCCTTGAACAGATTGACAGCGATTTGGAAGAGCTAATAGAACTGGTGAAAAGCGGGGATATCTATAAAAAAATTCCGCATGGCGACGGGCAAACTATACTTCGGGAAGCGTTACAAGCTGCCGATCACAATGCTTACCACGTTGCCGAGATCATCGTGATCAGGAGGTTATTGGGGGCTTGGTGATATGTAAGATAACCATATACAACCGTCATTGCGAGGAACGAAGCAATCCCCAATTAGCAGAGCGGCTATGTAAAGTTTCTTTGTACAGTTTGGGATTGCTTCGTTCCTCGCAATGACGTATGTCTAATAAGGTTACCTCGTTGTCTTCAGCACAAAGTTTGTTATCGCCGTTACAAACTCCGGTTTAAGCGGTAAATCAGGCTCATTATAAGTTGCCTTGTTCTTTTCCTTATCGGCCGGGGCTTCTTTCAACACATGATTCATGTTGGGGATAATATCAAGTATAGCATCTGACTTTGCTTTTTTCAGCTTTTCGGCGTCACCAACAGTTACCTGTAAATCGGTGGTTCCCTGGATGATCAATACCGGGGCTTTTACCTTCCTGATCTCGCGTTGCGGGTTATACCTAAACCACGACATCAGGTATTTTTGAATACTTGGCCTGGCTATAAAGTATAATGCAGGATCGATATTATCGGTTGTTTTTCCCCGCTTCAGGCTATCCAGCATACGGTTAAAGCCATCTGATATAAAAGCAGGCTGCGATTTCATTTGCTCGGTAAGGATCTTATCTGCCGAATCACCGGCACCGGCCACTGATATGAAGCCTTTTATCGGCTCATCAAGCGAAGCCATCATGCCAACCAACGAACCTTCGCTGTGTCCCAGAATAATTATCCGTGAAAAACGCTCATCTGACGAAAGCATGTTAAGCAAGGCGGCGGCATCTTCTACATAATCCTCAAACCTGATCTCGTTTTCCTTAATGGATGTAGTGCTTTGCCCTACCAAACGTTTATCATAACGCAAGGATGCTATGTCTTTTTTTCCCAACTCGTTAGCTATCATCTTATAAACATTGGCATGGAGGCCCAGTTTTGGACTGTTACCATCCCTGTCGGTAGGACCAGAGCCTGCAATGATCAATACCAACGGCACCTTTCCGCTAGCGTCCTTTGGTATAGCTAATGTTCCGGATATTGAACCCAATAAAGTTTTAACCGTTACAGGCGACTCGACCAGAGAAGGATCGGTAGCTATGGTTGTACCCGCCGCGGTACTTGCCGCAGCAGTTGTAGCCGGCGCTTTGTACGGTGTCAATGACAGGCCCGTAAATTTATTATCGGCGTTTAACGACAGATTTAATAAAAAAACACTTTTCTGAAATGTAGCTTTATAATGCGCTATCGGGGTTTCATAGCTTTCAAGATCGGCCTGTAACAATGGACCTAATTGTGTTTTTAACTGCACAGTTGTACTTTTGAAATCGGCTTGTGAAAGTGCCTTCTTCATTTCTGGCCCAAACAAGCTGTATATGCTATCCGGCTGATTGTTATTGTATAGCTGTTTAAATTTATTTAAAGCTGTAGCATAATTGTCCGGAGGTGTTTGTGCAAATAAATTCCCTGCAAAACAGGCAACTAATATAAACAGACAAAGTGTTTTCATGTTATAATGGTCAATATACAGTACGATGATGTATTGAGGCCGAAAATAAAGAAAAAATCAGGTTGTTTTGTTTATTTATACTATTGCATGCTTTTTTGTAAACAATATTTGATGCTGCCCTGTAAAAACCTTTTACCCGGCATAATCCATACTAATGTTGCAACATTCTTTTATATTATATAATTAAAATACCAATACAATACATATAATTTTATATATATTGTATTATATTGCGGTACATTTTTATAATCTTTTAAACTATAGCAAATTTCTACATTACTGATTAATGAGGGTTTTAATAGCAGGCTTATTTTTTGCATTCCTGGCGGGAGGGTATTGTATTTCGTTCGCCCAAACAAAATCTTCAATAATACAGGGTAAAGTTTTAACAGAAAACAACCAGCCCGCCGATGCAGCTACAGCCATTCTCCTTGCGGCTGCCGACTCATCTATATTAAAATCAAACCTGGTAAATAAAAACGGGCAGTTTGAATTTACCGGCCTGCAGCCCGACAGCTATTTAATACTTATCAGTAAAATAGGATACGTAAAAGTTTATACGGGGCCATATAAGGTTAACGCTGGTCAAATAATAACTGCCAATGATATTGTTTTAAAACTTTCAAACAACCAACTGCAGGAAGTTAAAGTAGTTGCCCGGAAGCCTTACATAGAGGTAAAGCCCGGCAAAATTGTATTAAGTGTACAAAACAGCATCCTGGCCGAGGGAAATTCGGCCTTTGATATACTAAGGCAATCGCCTGGGGTAAGGGTTAACAGTAACGAAACTTTAAGTATTAACGGCAGACAAGCAGCATTAATAACCATCGACGGTAAACCTACCAACCTTACCGGCGATGATCTTACCAGTTTGCTCCGCAGTATGCAAAGCAGCACTATCGACCAGGTTGAAATGATCAGCAGCCCGTCGGCCAAATATGACGCCTCGGGCGGAGGTATCATCAACATCATTTTAAAAAAGGGTAAAAACCTGGGCACCAACGGTACGGTTACTGCCATGGCGGGTTATGGAAAGTATTACAAAAGTACAGCAGGCATTGTTTTCAACAACCGCACCAGTAAGCTCAATATTTTTGGAAATTACACTTACGATAATAATAAAGGCACACGCACTATTACAACCAACCGTAACATTACTTATAACGAAACCCTAAGTAATTACGATGTTGATTATAACAATATTCAAAAAACCACTAACCACAACTTTAAAATAGGGGCCGATTATACCATCAACCCAAAGCAAACTATAGGCTTTTTAGTAAGCGGAATTATCAGGAGTGATGATTTTACAAAGCACAACGACCTGTACATCGGCAATCAGCATCAGCTCGATTCAATAATCAGGGCCCGTTCAAACCTTGACAGGGGCAGCAACTATTTAAACTACAATATCAATTATAACGCGGTGTTGGATAAAAGCGGCCGCAGTATCTCGGTAGATGGTAACTATTCAACCTACACCCGCCACTCTAATGAATTTATTACCAATAGCTTTTTTACCCCGGCGGGCAATACTTACCGCGATGATCTTGAGTTGGAAAACCTTTCGCCGTCAGATATTCACATCTGGACATCAAAAGTTGATTTTGTTAACCCATTAAACAAAACCTCACGATTGGAGACAGGCATTAAATATAACAACACCCGCAGCAATAATAATCTCATTTTTGGCCCCAAAATAAACAACATATATGAGGCCGACCCCAACTTCAGCAACAGGTTCCTTTATACCGAAGCAGTGAACGCGGGGTACATCAATTATGTAAATAAAATAGGTAAGTGGGATATTACGGCAGGTGTACGTGCCGAAAACACTCATGCAACAGGTAAATCATGGGGATTAAATGAGCAGGTACCGGCGATAAATACCAATAATTATTTTAACCTTTTTCCGCAGGTACAGATAAGTTATGAGGCCGATAAAAAAAACATTATCGGTATTGGTTATAACCGAGGTATTCACAGGCCACTTTACGAAGATATCAATCCATTTTTGTACTACACCGACCTATATGATTATCGGGCCGGCAACCCACAGCTAAAGCCGGAATATACCAACACCATACAAATCTCCCATACCTATAATCAAACCTTTTCAACCGAACTGTATTATACAGTTACCAATAATGCTTATGATTTCCCGGTATATCAACAAAACGATTCGACTAAGGTTAACATAACTCTCCGTAAAAACTTCGGGCAGATCTTTGTTTACGGGGCTTCATTCTACGCGCCTGTACAATTTACCAGGTGGTGGTCGGGCAGTTTTAATCTTGATGCTATTTATGTGCGTTACAAAGCTTACGCACAAAACGGGGATTTTGACAGGGGTAAGCAGGATATTATTTTTGGCAGTACACAAAACTTCACCATCACCGGTACATTACTTGGTGAAATATCGGGCAGGTATGAAACCCCAACCATTTACGGCATCAATGAATTAAAAGCAAGCTATTCGGTAAACGCGGGTATCAGCAAGCAAATATTGGATAAGCGGGCCACTATTAAATTAGCACTAAACGATGTATTTAATACCGACAGGGGGCGCAACCATGCCAATTATCAAAACATTGATCTTTCGGAGGTAAATAAACGCGATACGCGCATCGTAAGGCTCAATTTTACCTATCGTTTTGGCAAAAGCACCATTAAATCGGCTAACAAACGCAATACGGGTAATGATGATGAGCGCCGCCGCACCGGAAATTAATGATGTGCGTACCTAACCTTTAACTCGGGGTATTTACCCTTTATACGGGTAACAAAGAAATGCCCAAGCGAATCGGAGCCAATAAACTTATTATAGGCAGATAAAGGAAAACCGAAGTACTGCCACACACCGCCATTTTCCCGAAATTCAAGTTCAAGAATGCGGGCGTCCGGATCGTAGCCAACGCTGCTTAAAGCCGATGATTGTACTGTACGTCGTTGCATTTATTATATATACTATATTAAATACAAAAAAGTTTTTAAAATATCAGCCCGCGTGACCGCTTATCATACTGGTTAAAATAATAAGCAGCACAAGTACTGTAATAGCCGTGTACAGGTAATCCTTTTCCATAATAAAACCAATAGCCGAAAATAACACCCGGATAACCGGTGTAGCTATCAGCAAAATTATCCCCGCCTGTATAATTGCCCGGCCGCGTAAAGTAAAGATACCGTGTATAATGCCACCAGGATTACTCACAAAATCGGGCACACCAACAAACTTGCTGTAATCAACATGGGTTTGCCCATGCCTGTACAAGTAAATAACCCCGCCAATAAAAATAACGCTCATTGATACCAGCACTCCCGCGCGCAGTATCCAGCCTATCACGGCCTGCATATCGGTATCTTTGAATTTGCTCATTTTATATCATTATGTCATTTGGTCATTAAGTCATTCTTACCCGCCATTGCTTTATTAAGTCATTTTTCTTATCAGGTCGACCAGCCATGTCACTTAACCTCACACAAAAATGACTTAATAACGCAATGACCTAATGACAAATTATATAGTCCCTGTAATTCCTTTATATATCATTTGCGATGCCAAAAACGTAACCACCACGGCAAAAACTACACGTAGCCATCCCGACGATGAAGTATGTACCAATATTTTTGATCCGCTTAAGGCACCTAATAAAACCCCAATAGCTACCGGCATCGAAAGCCCGGGATCAATGTACCCCCGTTGCAGGTAAACTACCGCGCTTGCTGCTGCGGTAACCCCTATCATAAAATTGCTGGTAGTAGTTGATACCTTAAAAGGGATGCGCATAACACCATCCATCGCCAAAACTTTCAGCGCTCCCGAACCTATGCCCAGCAAGCCTGATATTACCCCCGCAAAAAGCATCATGAAAAAGCCGCCACCTACGTTCCTTACCGAATAAGTAATTTCGCCTGCCGGGCCGGGGAAACTGCCGTTTAGTTTCAGCCTTTCGGCCAATGCACTTTTTTGCTGATGGATTTGCTGCGATTTTTTTCGTAACGACATTACAGCCGAGAGGATCAGGATCACTCCAAATAATACCGCTATAAAATTAGTCGGGATATAAACTGCTATCAGTGCGCCAACCATGGCGCCGGCCGTTGTGGCAATCTCCAGGAACATCCCCAGCCTGATATTGGTAATCCCTTCTTTAACGTAAGCTGCTGCCGAACCTGATGACGTGGCAATAACCGAGATCAGCGAAGCCCCGATGGCGTACTGAATATCCACTCCAAGTAAAATAGTAAGCAGCGGAATAATAACAACCCCTCCGCCCAACCCGGTTAACGAGCCCAGCAAACCCGCTAAATACGATCCAACAAGTATAATAAGCGTTAGTACTGTTACCGACATAGGGTAATTGATATTTACCGGCTAAAGTAAGGATTTTATCATTAGGTCATTGAGTTGTTGCCTATGTTAATTGAGCGTGAAACTTACCCGAAATGTCAATGACCCAATGACAATGAAATGAATGACCCAATGAACTAATTTCTTAATTTCGCACCTATGGGTTACTCAAGTTTACAAGCCTGCATTGCCGATCTCGAAAAAAACGGCCGCTTATTACGCATTAAGGAACAGGTGGATCCTTACTTGCAAATGGCGGCCATACACCTGCGTGTATTTGAAAACGAAGGGCCTGCCATACTATTTGAAAACGTAAAAGGGAATCGTTTTCCGGCAGTATCCAACCTGTTTGGTACACTCGACAGGTCGAAATTTATTTTCAGGGACACACTTGAAAAGATCAAGGTACTCGTCGATATTAAAAACGATCCGATAAAGGCCATCAAAAATCCTTTTAAATATGCGGGCATTGGGTTAACGGCGCTCTCGGCGTTGCCTATGAAAAGCGGCGCAGGCGCACCCATTAAATTTGGCAAATGTAACATCAGCGATATCCCGCAAATTGTAAACTGGCCTATGGATGGTGGCCCGTTTGTTACCATGCCCCAGGTGTATACCGAAGATGTGGATAAACCCGGCATCATGAACGCCAACCTGGGCATGTACCGCATCCAGCTTGCCGGTAATGACTATGTACAAAACCAGGAGATCGGTTTACATTACCAGATACACCGGGGTATTGGCGTGCATCAAACCAAAGCCAATGCCAAAGGGCAACCATTAAAAGTCAGCATTTTTGTAGGCGGGCCACCGGCACATCCCGTAGCTGCCGTAATGCCCCTGCCCGAAGGTTTATCAGAAATGACTTTTGCAGGTGCATTAGGGAACCGTCGCTTCCGATATTTTTATGATGCCGAAGGTTTCTGTATTTCGGCTGATGCTGATTTTGTGATCACCGGCACAGTTATGCCGCACGAAAATAAACCTGAAGGGCCCTTTGGCGATCATTTGGGCTATTACAGTTTGGTACATCCTTTCCCGCTGATGAAAGTACATAACGTTTATCACCGTAAAGATGCTGTATGGTCGTTCACTGTGGTTGGTCGCCCGCCGCAGGAGGACACCAGCTTTGGGGCTTTGATCCATGAAATTACAGGTTCGGCTATTCCTAAAGAAATCCCCGGCCTACATGCTGTGAATGCGGTTGACGCGGCAGGTGTGCATCCCCTGCTTTTTGCCATTGGCAGCGAGCGCTATACCCCCTATCTCAAAGAGCGTAAGCCGCAGGAGATAGTTACTATCGCCAATCACATATTGGGCAAAGGCCAGCTAAGTCTTGCTAAATACCTATTCATTGCCGCGCAGGAAGATGACCCAAAACTTAATGTAAACGATATTGGCGGTTTCCTGAAGCACATTCTGCAAAGGATAGATCTTACCCGCGACCTGCATTTTTATACCAATACAACTATCGATACGCTTGACTATAGCGGCGAAGGCTTAAACTCGGGTAGTAAAATAGCTGTTACCGTAGCCGGCGAAATCAAGCGTGAACTGTGGGCTGAGCTGCCCGATTGGTTTAGTCTCCCCCGCCCTATCAGCGCTTACAAAATGGCCATGCCTGGTGTGCTCATGGTTGAAGTGCCCAAACATGTAAATCACAAGGACATAGATAATATTATCAGCATTATAGAATACAGCCTGCAGGATGAAGACCTTACCGGCTTGCCTTTAATAGTGCTTTGTGATGATGCCGGTTTTGCCGCCCAAACCATTAACAATTTCGTCTGGGTAACCTTTACCCGCAGCAACCCGTCGCATGATATTTATGGTGTTGGCAGCATTACCGAGCATAAACACTGGGGCTGTAAAGGTCCACTGATTATTGATGCCCGGATAAAACCACATCACGCCCCCGTGTTGGAGCGGGTACCGGAAGTAGAGAAAACGGTTGATAAGCTGGGCGAAAAGGGTGGATCGTTGTTTGGGATTATTTGAGGAAAGGCTAAAGGCTAAAGGCTAAAGGCTAAAGGCTAAAGGCTAAAGGCTAAAGGCTAAAGGCAATGCGTTTTGAAATGCTTTGTTTTATTTTTTTTAAGGTTTTTGCTTAGGGATAGTAGCGGATACCGGCCATGAGCGGAATGCCTGCAGGCGTATGAGCGGATAGCCCGGCCGCAGGCAACGCCATTATTAATTTCGGATTTGAGATGTTATTGTACTAAAAAGTCACAAGTGAACCCTCACACAATCAACCGCACAACACTTGCGCCAAAAGAAGATACATACATCCCCGTTGCCGTGTCCCCACGGTAACCTTTACATTAGCCCAATATTTAAAGATGTATTTCAATCCATTCAAATTAAACATCCCAATTATCCAAAATCTAACTTTAAACGCAATCAAGGCACTTTTTCAAAAAATAAACCTCTAATAAACTCTTAATCTACAATCACTAATCACTATATTAGCATCCTTTTAATTTTAATCATGAATATATTTTACGGAACAGGGGTAGCTATGGTAACCCCTTTTCATGCGGATGGTCAAATTGACTACAACGGGTTGAGAAACCTGATTGAACATTTGATTGATGGCGGGGTGGAATACCTGGTGTCGTTAGGTACAACCGGCGAAAGTGCCACATTGAGCGAGGCTGAACGAAAGCAGGTTTGGGCTTTCACAGCCGAAGTGGTAAATAAGCGCGTTGGCCTGGTGGCGGGTATTGGCGGTAATAATACTCATGAAGTTGTTGAGCAAATAAAATCGTTTGATACAGAAGGCTATGATGCTATACTTTCAGCAAGTCCGCATTATAACAAACCTACCCAGGAGGGTATTTATCAGCACTACAGGGCTATAGCACAAAATACTAAACTACCTATAATCCTGTATAACGTACCAAGCCGTACAGGCAGTACCATCAGCGCTGAAACAACTGTACGCCTGGCAAAGGAGTTTAAAAACATAATCGGTATCAAAGAAGCATCGGGCAATTTCGACCTGTTTAACCAGTTGATGCGCGACAAGCCCGAGGATTTCCTGTTTATATCAGGCGATGATCCGGTTACTTTGCCCATGATGGCTTTAGGCGGAGTTGGTGCGATATCTGTTATTGGTAATGCTTTGCCGCGTCAATTATCTGACATGGTTAGGCTTTTGCTGAACGGCGATTACAAAGCAGCACATGCCGCGCATTTTGATCTGATTGAGTTTACCCGATTAATGTTTGCCGAAGGTAGCCCTGCAGGTGTTAAAACTGCCCTAAAACAATTAGGCATCTGCGGCGATACAGTGCGGCTACCATTGGTACAGGTAAGCGAAAAAACTGCCGGTGCTATTGTGGAAGAGCTTAAAAAGCTGGCTCCGGTAGCAGTAAAAGCATAAAATACAAGAATCATCCTCTACAGGCGTCATGGCGAGGTACGAAGCAATTCCCTATTAGCAGGTATACCCTGTAAAGTTTGCGATTGCTTCGTACATAGCAATGACGTTTTTTATATTCCCTGGAGGGCTTTTTTAGTCACATGTCGAAAGCTTTCCATAAAATAAAAAACCCGGTCCATGGACCGGGTTTTTTATTGGAATAAGATGATAAAAATCTTACTAAGCCTCTTTATTCTTCGCCTCCTGAACTTCAAGGCGGATTGCCTGTGCCAGGTTTTTAAGATCCTGCATACCTTTACGTACACGTGTACCGGCAGCGCTGTTTCCTTTATTGTAGAATTTGTCGGCGTCGGCCTCTAAAGCTGCTACAAGCTCTTTTACTTCAGTAAATTTTTTCATTTAATTACTCCTTTTAAATTTTGAGGTTTATTGTTTTAATTAAAGCTAAGCTAAAATGTTTTTTGGTAATTAAAAACTTTTGAAGCCAAAAAATACGGCCTTAACAGTGGTTTTTTTCCACATTTTTGCCCATTTTGATTTATTAACCGTTGCTTATTTTTTATTAAAAAGTTTAAATCAAACCTATATTTAAAAATAAGATTCATTAATAATTAAAATACAAGCCATAATTCGGCATAAATAATATTTACAGCAAACCATACAACTTAAACGTAGTATTTTAAATACTATTAAGTATTAACATATTCAGCTGGTTTAAAAAGTCTGTTGTAGTATGTCAGGGTAGTGTTCGTGCACTTTTAGTATCAATTCGCCAAATAAAGTGTTAGCCCAGGCAAACCATTTGCGGGTAAAGTCCTTTGCATCGTCTTTATTAAAGGATTCGTGCATGAAACCGGTGCCTGCATGTGTGCTTTTCAGCCATTTGATGCACTGTACAATCTCTGCTTTATCGGTTGATGTAATACCGCGCATAATGATTGCCATTGGCCAAATATAACCTATACCCACGTGCGGGCCTCCAATGCCTTCGGCAGCGGTGCCTTTAAAGTAGTAAGGATTACTATCGCTCAGTACAAATTTACGGGTACTTTGGTACAACGGATCATCAACTTTTACAGAATCAAGATAAGGCAGGGCCAACAGACTCGGTACGTTCGAGTCATCCATGAAAAGTTGATTTCCATAACCATCAACTTCAAACGGAATAACCTGGCCAAATTGCGGGTGATTACCTACAGCGTATTGCTTAAGCGCTACCTGAACTTCATTTGCTAATGCTTTGCAGGCATCAGCGGTCGCACTATCATGGCCTATAGTGCTGTACATTTCGGCCATCTGATTTAAGCTTGCTACCGCGAAATAGTTTGACGGGATCAGAAATGGATAAATGGTAGCATCATCCGACGGACGGAAGATAGAGCAGATCAAACCAACGGGTTTAACGGGATTCCCATAGCCTCTGTTTGGTGCGGTATCACTTTGTGTCTCGGTTTTGCGCTGGAAAAAGTAGGGGCCTTTACCATCCTTACGTTGCTGTTCTTTGAAAGTAGCCAGGATGATCTTACCTGCTTTTTGCCAGCTCTCGTCGAAAAAGCTGCTGTCGCCACTTATTTTCCAGTAATTATAAGCCAGCCTTACAGGGTAGCAAAGTGAATCTATTTCCCATTTACGCTCGTGCAATTCGGGTTTCATGGTGGTGCGGTCGCTGTCCCACTCGCTGCCGGTTGGGCCCTCGTTAAAGGCATTTGCATATGGGTCAATGATCACGCACTTAGCCTGGCGGCTCAATACACCCTGGATTAATTTTTTTAATGCTGGGTCATTTTTAATGAGTGGCAAATATGGCCAAACCTGTGCCGACGAATCGCGCATCCACATAGCATTAATATCGCCCGTGATTACGAAGGTATCAGGCTTACCATCTTTTTCAGAATAGTTTACGGTAGTATCTAAAGTGTTTGGATAGCAGTTTTCGAAAAGCCACGCAACTTCAGGGTCTTTAATATCGGCCTTAACTTTTTTAATGATGGCCTCAACCGCCTTACTGGTAAACTTACGGTCGGCCAGTTTTGGGCGCTGGCTTTCAAAGGCAGGAGCCACAGCCGAAGCAAATACAGGAGTTACACCTAAACCGATACCGGCAGCCGCAACGCTGTTAATTTTTATAAAATGTCGTCTGGTTAATTTCATGGTTTTGATATGGTAGGCGTAAAAATAGAAAAGGGTTTTTGTTAAACAAAAAAGCTTGCTAAAATAATTTAGGAACGTTTTATCAAGGATTTTCAAGGGGTGGTAATCTTCAACGTAGAGACGCATCACATACGTCTACTAAAAGGGCAAAAGCCCCTCGTAATTTATTCACCATAGCGGCATTTCAAACGAGAGACGCATGTGATGCGCCTCTACATCAGATGCAAAAAAAAACAAAAAAAGCCCCGGATCTCTCCGAGGCTTCTAAGTATTATCAAATGCGTTTAAGCAATTTCCAGTTTATTCTCTTTGTAATAACCGGCCTTTAATTTTTCACCGATAGCGCTGTACGCATCAAGGGTACGTTGTACATCCTCCAAACTATGAGCCGCTGTTGGGATCAGTCTTAGTACAATTAAGCCTTTAGGGATAACCGGGTACACTACTATCGAGCAAAAGATACCATAGTTCTCGCGTAAGTCTCGGGTTAGGGCTGTAGCCTCAAAAAGATCACCCTTTAGAAATACCGGGGTAACCATAGTGTTTGAAGCACCCAGATCAAAGCCACGTTCTTTTAAACCTGCCTGCAAGGTATTTGCAATCAACCATAATTTCTCGCGAAGTTCTGGTTGGGTCTTTAACATTTCAAAGCGTTTTTTCAAACCTAATACCATTGGCATTGGCAATGCCTTGGCAAATGTTTGCGAACGCATGTTATAGCGCAGATAATGGATAATATCCTGATCAGCAGCTACAAAAGCGCCAATACCCGCCATTGATTTGGCAAAGGTGGCAAAGTACACATCCACCTCGTCCATACAATCCTGCTCTTCATGTGTACCCGCACCGGTTTTACCCATGGTACCAAAACCGTGTGCGTCATCAACCAGTAAACGGAAGTTAAATTTCTTTTTAAGATCAGCAACTGCTTTAAGTTTGCCTTGAGCGCCCGACATACCAAAAACACCTTCGGTAATCAACAGGATACCCCCGCCGGTTTGCTCTGTTAAACGGGTTGCCCGTTCCAGCTGCTTTTCGCAGCTTTCAATATCGTTGTGCTGGTAAACAAAGCGCTTACCCATATGTAAACGTACGCCATCAATGATACAGGCGTGCGATTCGGCATCGTAAACAATAACGTCATTCCTGTCAACCAATGCATCAATTATCGATACCATTCCCTGGTAACCATAATTTAGCAAAAAGGCCGATTGTTTGCCAACAAAGGCAGCCAGGTTGTTCTCCAGCTCTTCGTGGTGAATGGAGTTTCCCGACATCATCCTTGCACCCATAGGGTAAGCCATACCGTAATCGGCAGCGGCTTGCGCATCAGCCTGCCTTACTTCAGGATGATTAGCCAAGCCAAGGTAATTGTTAAGACTCCAAACTAAATGCTCTTTTCCTTTAAACTCCATGTGCGGGCCTATCTCACCTTCCAGCTTAGGAAAAGAAAAATAACCATGCGACCACTTTTGATGCTGACCTATCGGCCCACCCAAGCTTTTTGTTATTTTATCAAATAAATCCAAAATGAATTGTTTTTATAAATTTAGTTGCAAATATAGCCGTTAAAACACCTTTAAACAATAGCTATAACTTTTTAGAATAGGTTATAACCTTTAGGAAAGAAGCAAGACTATTAGAATCAAGAGCCAAGACTACATCCGTATAAAACTCTTTGAGCCATTTCATTGCCAGGGACGAAACAATCGCGGACTGTACAGGGCGGACTTGCACTGCTACTCGGCCAGTATGCGATTGCTTCGCTCCTCGCAATAACATACTGGCTTAGTATCCAATAAAAAAAGGAGACCAACGCTCAGATATAATTCTTTTGTTGATCTCCCATTCAATTATTGTGGTTTCTCTATTCTTTCTTGTCTCTTGACTCTAAAAGTCCTGACTCTCTTAATCAGCGTTTCCGTGCAGGTACGAGTTATTATTCCTGATCTCCACGTTACCTTCGCTATCCTGCATCAGGGAAAAACGTGAGATCTGGCTTTCGTCAGATGCCGGGGTATCCTGCAGGGCTATCTCTTTACGTTTATAAGCCGGAACATTTTCCAATTCCTGAATATTACCTGTACGCAGTTTCATGCTCAGGTCTTTCAGTCTCATAATGCGCTCGCGCGATTTTTTTAACTGCTCTTCTATAGATTCGTTGGTTTTGTTATCATCAGCCCCAACAGGTTGCGGTGCAGGAGTTGGCTCTGGTTCAGGCTCGGGCATACGTGGCTGTTCCCTTACAGGCTGCTCATAGCTCACCGGCTCACTCATTTTAAAAGTGAAACCAGCAGTATCCGGCTCGTTATCAACCTCTGGCTCTTCATTCATTAGGCTATGCCTTACAACAGCAGGTTCTTCCTGGCGACTACCGGCAAACATATCAAACAACCCAGCTTGCTTTGCATCTTCTTTAGGTGCTTTAGCATAAGGCTCGGCAGGAGCATCAACCTTAACTGGTTTAATAAATTCGTTAACCGGCCTTGCCTGCTGAGGCTCTTCGGGAACCAGCATTGAAACTATTTTCTTGTTGCTGTTTTCCTTTTCGCGCTCATCTTTGGTTTGGAAACCGGTAGCAATAATGGTTACCGATAATTGCTCACCCAGGTTTTCGTCGATACAGTTACCCCAGATCAGGTCAGCAGCTAAGCCGGCTTCTTCCTGGATATAATCAGTAATTACGCTGATCTCATCCATGGTAACCTCTTTAAGGCCCGAGCTGATGTTCAGCAATATATACCTTGCACCTTCAATCTCATTATCTTTCAACAATGGTGATGCCAATGCACCTTCAACAGCTTTAAGGGCACGGTTTTCACCATCGGCGCTAAAGCTGCCCATGATAGATACACCGCTATCCTTCATTACCGTGCGCACATCTTTAAAGTCGACGTTGATATAGCCCGGCAAGGTGATGATCTCGGCAATACCTTTAGCTGCTGTAGTCAATATATTATCAGCCTGGGCAAATGCAGAGCTCATTGTCAGGTTACCAAAGATCTGCCGAAGCCTGTCGTTCGAGATCACCAGAAACGAATCGACATACTTGCGCAGTTCTTCCAAACCAGCATCCGCCTGCATTTTACGGCGTTTACCTTCAAAAGAGAAAGGTGTGGTTATGATACCCACCGTTAATATATCCATTTCGCGCGCAGCCTTGGCAATGATAGGGCTTGCGCCTGTACCTGTACCACCGCCCATACCAGCTGTGATAAACAGCATTTTGGTATTAACGCCCAACATCTGTTTAATATCGTCGATATTTTCAATAGCCGAATTTTTGCCTACTTCGGGTATTGAGCCTGCACCCATGCCCTCGGTTAAACTGGCACCCAATTGCACCTTGTTAGGTATAGGGCTCAGCTCCAATGCCTGGGCATCAGTGTTGCATATTATAAAATCAACACCGGTAATTCCTTGCCTGTACATATGGTTTACCGCGTTACCACCACCACCGCCAACACCAATTACCTTGATGATTGACGATTTTTCTTTTAACATTTCAAAATGCATAATCTTCGTTTTCAGCTATATGTAATTCAACCCAACATTAGATTTTACCATCGTAATAATAACACTTTTTCAACAAGATTTATCCACATTTGTGAGCAATGTGAATAAGTTTAACCCTTGTGAATAAATATTATTTCAGAAAGTCCTCATCCTTAATGTCATCCTTAATAAATGTGATGCTTTTTTTCAGCAGCCTGTCTAACAAGCCCCCTTCTTTACTTTTCGCATCGTACTTTGGCTTAGCCGTTTTCACTTCGGCAGGGATCGCTTCATTCATGTATTCCATTTTCTGGATCCCTTTAATGAGCAAACCAATACCGGTAGCAAAAGTTGGGCTCTGCAATTCTTCGTATGTACCTTTCGGCAGCACTTCGTTTTTAGCCAGGTGCTCGGTTGGGTAACCTACGCGGCAATCCAAACCGGTAACAAACTCAACCAGTTGACGCAAGTGTTTCAACTGCGCACCACCACCTGTTATCACGATACCAGCAATCAGCTTTTTCTCGTAGCCTGATGATTTGATCTCGTAGTAAACATGCTCCACGATCTCTTCCATACGGGCTTGAATTACATAAGCCAGGTTTTTCACCGAAATTTCTTTTGGCTCACGGCCACGCAAACCTGGCACACATACAATCTCATTTTCCTTGTTCTCATCGGCCAGGGCAGATCCAAACCTTACTTTCAGTTGCTCGGCAATGTTGCGCATTACTGAACAGCCTTCGCGGATATCCTCAGTTACACTATTGCCGCCAAAAGGGATAACAGCTGTATGGCGAATGATACCTTCATGGAAAATAGCTACGTCGGTAGTACCGCCACCGATATCAACCAAAACCACGCCGGCTTCTTTTTCCTCTTCGCTCAAAACAGATTCTGAAGATGCCAGCGGCTCAAGGATCAGTTCCTGGCTCTCCAGGCTGGCCTTGTTAACACATTTTACAATGTTTTTAATGGCCGTAACCTGACCAGATATAATATGGAAGTTAGCCTCAAGCCTAACGCCAGCCATACCTATCGGATCTTTGATCCCAGGTTCATTATCCACAGTAAACTCCTGTGGCAACACATGGATGATCTCCTCGCCCGGAGGCATCACCAGGTTATACATATCCTCTATCAGCTTATCAATATCCTTACGACCGATCTCTGATTGCAGATCGCGACGGGTTATTAAACCGCGGTGTTGCAAGCTTTTGATGTGCTGACCTGCAATGCCTACGTTCACTACCCTGATTTCTACATTTGATTGCGAGCCCGCCACCTCCACCGCCTGATGAATGCCTTGTACTGTTTTATCTATATTTGACACCACGCCGCGCGTCACCCCCGCAGATTCGGCCTTGCCAATCCCTAAAACCTCAATCTTCCCGTTCTTGCTCCTGCGCCCAACAATGGCACATATCTTGGTAGTCCCGATATCCAATCCTACTACAATTGGCGAACTTTTTTCCTGAGTTGAGCTTTTGTCCATATTACAATTTAATTTGAGATGTATCCCTTTTCGTCCTAAGCGAATCCTGTTTGGCAGTTTTAGCTGCCTTAATTGAATCTGCTTTTATATTTTCATTTTTTATACCAATAACCTGGTTGGTATATTTTACATTGATCACTTTATAAGTATCCCAGCCTACCTTTGGCAGCACCTGCTTGTAAAAAGCCTGCAGGTTGTTCAACTTTACGTTAAGCGAATCCGCATTACCGATCAGGATCCTTTGGTTGCCCACTCTCGGAATCAGCTCTATCTCGCGCTCACTGTTCACATACATCTGCGCTATCTGTGCATCCCAAAGCGAATCCTTACGGATATAATCAGCCGTTTTAAACAAATCTTTAGCCAGGCGCGTATGTAACGAATCAACCCGGTTGGTAAACAGCTCTTCGATAAAACCATTAGCTACCAATACCCTCGCGGTAAAGTTTGATGATAGCGGAATCTTTAAGCCGTTTTGATCTACATAAAAATCCATATCATAATGGTTCATGATGCGCAATATCGGCTGGCGCTGGCTTACTTCAACCCTCAGTACACCGTC
Organism: Mucilaginibacter rubeus; assembly: GCF_014643835.1. Lineage (GTDB taxonomy): Bacteria > Bacteroidota > Bacteroidia > Sphingobacteriales > Sphingobacteriaceae > Mucilaginibacter > Mucilaginibacter rubeus. Next base: position 73,944 of record NZ_BMKD01000009.1, read on the forward strand.
CATTTCGGTATAAACTTTAGCAAACTCAATAAACGGGTTCGCTTTCAATTTATCTTCCAGTTCCTGGATATTGATATTTTCGATAGGCCTGCCTACCAATGAGTGACTGGTAACTTCAATAATATGATCAACCTCCTGCTTGTCAATAAAATATTGCCCGCCGGGGATGCTTACGTTTACCGCGGTACACTTTACACCCGCTTTTTTTGTTTCAATAAAACTCATAAGCACCACAAGGCCACCCAGGCTTATTACCCAGGCACAACCTATTAACAGACGCTTCCAAATGAGTTTTTTATTCATTGCTTAATACTTGTTTTAAAGGTTGTACCAGCGTGTCAATATCACCGGCACCTACCGTTAACAATAGTTCGGGCTTTTCGGCAGCTACAGCGGCTACCGCGGCCTCTTTACTCAGTATCTTTTTATTTTGCAATTGCATGCGGTTAAGCAGCATTTGCGAGTTAACCCCTTCTATCGGCAATTCGCGCGCCGGATAAATTTCCAGCAATATCAGCTCGTCTACCATATCCAGCACCTCGGCAAAACCATCGGCAAAGTCGCGGGTGCGGGTAAATAAATGAGGCTGAAATATGGCCGTTAACTTCTTAGCCGGGTATAATCTTTTTATTGATGATATACAAGCCCTCAGTTCCTCGGGGTGATGTGCGTAATCATCAATGTAGATATGCTCCGGTGTTTTAACAATGTATTCAAACCTGCGTTTAACTCCTCTGAAGGATGCCAGCGCTTCTTTAATATTTTCCGGTGATATAGCCAGTTTCAGTACCGCTTCAATGGCTGCTACGGCGTTCTCCACATTGTGGGTGCCGGCTATGCCCATTTTTATATCCGTGATATTTACCGCATTACTGTTATAATCGAAATAGAAATCGCCGTCAATGATCCTCACGTTTGAAGCATGTGCATCAGCAGTTTCATCTTCGAAAGCATAGGTGTAACCACCATCCAAAGGCAAACCATTTTTGTGCACCAGCGTACCACCCGGTTTTATCTGCGAAGCGAACAGCTTAAACGATTCGGTTAGATGCGCGTGATCACCATAGATATCCAAATGATCGGCATCCATTGAGGTGATGATAGCCACATCCGGATATAGGGTAAGGAACGAGCGATCATATTCATCGGCCTCAACCACCATTACGTTGTTTTTGCCATACAGCACATTGGTTTGGTAATTTGATGAAATACCACCCAAAAAAGCAGAGCAATCATTACCCGATGCCTTAAGCAAATGCGCTACCATGGTTGAGGTGGTAGTTTTGCCATGTGTACCCGCCACAGCAATAGTAAATGAGCTCTTGCTGATCAAGCCTAAAACCTGCGAGCGTTTATAGAGCTCAAAGCCGTGGTTTTTAAAATAGTTAACAATGTGCGAATCCTTCGGTACCGCCGGTGTATAAATAATCAGCGTATCGTTGCATGGTTTTTGGAAACTCATAGGGATATAATCCGCATGATCTTCAAAAACAACCTGGATCCCCTCGTTGTGCAACTGGTTTGTTAAATCAGTCGACGTTTTGTCATATCCGCAAACAATGCAACCCAAATGATGGAAATAGCGTGCCAGGCCGCTCATACCGATGCCGCCTATGCCTATGAGATAAACTCTTTTTATATCGTGCAGTTCCATTTCAATTTGTTTTAAAAAGGCCCTCCTCCCTTTGGAAGAGGAGGACCATCATTTTAATTGTTACTTATTATTTGGATAAGTTCCTTTGCTATTACTTCATCGGCATTTGGCATGGCCATTTTACCAATGTTTGTGCTCAATTTTTTTTGCAGGTCGCGGTCTTCCAGTAATTCAAGCGCCCGGTCAACCAGTTTTGCCTCAGCATCTCTGTCGGCAACAAAAACGGCTGCGTTTTCATGCACCAGCGCTAACGCGTTTTTTGTTTGATGATCTTCGGCCACATTTGGCGAAGGCACCAGGATCACCGGCTTTTTAATGGCACACAGCTCGGCAATAGTGCCTGCACCCGCCCTTGATATGATAATATCGGCGGCGGCGTAAGCCAAATCCATCCGGGTTAAAAACTCCCTGATCTGCAGATCGGGGTGATAATTTTCGCCCAACTTTTCGATAATGCTTTTATAATAAAACTTACCGGTTTGCCATATCACCTGTACATCGGCAGCCAGCAGTTTATCTATACCGTTCATGATACTATTGTTCAGCGTACGCGCGCCAAGACTACCGCCGGTTATCAGTATCGTTTTTTTAAAGTGCGACAAATGGTACAACTCCAAAGCCTGCATATGCTTACCGGCAATGTTCACCGCATCCTTACGGATAGGGTTACCAGTTTTGATGATCTTATCGGCAGGGAAAAACTTCTCCATACCATCAAAGGCCACGCATATTTTTTGGGCATGTTTACCTAACCATTTATTGGTAATACCTGCATACGAGTTTTGCTCTTGTATGAGGTATGGGATCCCTTTCAGTGATGCAGCATATAATAACGGACCCGATGCATATCCACCTACACCTACTGCAGCATCGGGCTTAAAATCTTTAATGATTTTGATAGCCTTGCGTACACTATTGGCAAGTTTGATAGGGAACATCAGGTTTTTTACGATAGAACCGCGCTGAATCCCCTGAATATCCAAACCGATGATCTTGTAACCCGCCGCCGGCACCTTATCCATTTCCATGCGGCCGTTAGCGCCCACAAACAGGATTTCGGTATTGGGATCAATATGTTTTAAAGCATTGGCAATAGAGATAGCCGGGAAGATATGTCCTCCTGTTCCGCCACCGCTTATGATGATACGCGGCGACGCCCCCCCCGCCCCCTGAAGGGGGTGCTTTTGATTGGCTGCTTTCATATCATTGCTTTTATCTGCCACTTCTTATTAATTTTTATATAACCTTGTCAATCGTTCCTCCTTTAGGGGGGTTACGCCGTCCTGATCTCTCCCACTATAATCTTATTAGGCCCGGCATTGTCCTCTTTAATAGTCTTATCTTTTTTAGGTTCTTCAATATCTTTACTCACCGACAGTATAATACCAAAGGCGATGCTTGTAAACAATATCGAAGTACCACCCATACTTACCAACGGTAGCGGCACGCCGGTTACCGGCCCTAAGCCTACAGCTACAGCCATATTGGCAAAAGCCTGTATTGTTAAACTAAAACTTAAACCACAGGCCAGTAGTGCCCCAAACGCTTTCGGAGCCTTCGTTATGATCTTGATACATCTATACAGCAGGAATACATAGATCCCTACTACTATCACTCCGCCTACCAAACCATACTCCTCAACTATAATGGCGTAGATCTCATCAGAGTATGACTCGGGCAGGTAATTTCTTTCTGTGCTGTTCCCTGGGCCTTTGCCAAATAACCCGCCTGTTGCGATGGCAATTTTTGCGTGATCGCTTTGGAAAGATTTATCGGCCTTTGCCAGTTCGGGGTGCATAAATACCTTCATACGGGATACGTAAGTATGCCTCCTCGGCCCCAAGAATATTACGCCCAGCAACAATATAAAACCTGCAGCACAGGTAATAGCTATTTGCCTGATACTGATCCGGCCGATGATCAACAGTAATATGCTAACCCCAAATAACATTAACGCTGTTGAAAGGTTAGCTAATGCAATCAGGATAAACACCACACAAACCGAACCCATGATAGGCAAAAAAGATTCTTTAACATTCTTAATGTTTTCCTGCTTGCGCGATAATGTACGGGCCAGATAAGTGATCAATGCCAGTTTGGCCAAATCCGAAGTCTGAAAGCTTAACCCTGTTCCCGGGATAGCTATCCAGCGGCTTGCATTATTAATATGACTACCAAAAACCAATGTATACAGCAACAGCGGAATGGTAACGATCATCATTACCTTAGAGATACCTGCATAATAGCGGTAATCAAGCTTGTGCGAAAAATACATCAGCGCAATCCCACCTACTATCATGAACACGTGTTTCATGAGGATGATCTCGACCCCCTTACCCTGCTTAAATGCCAGCGTACCAACCGAACTATATACCGCCAACAAGGATATAACAGAAAGCAGTATGACTATAAGCCATATCCAGCGATCTCCTTTTGTGTTATTTAATATCCTATGCATTGCAACTTTATTTTCTTTATTTGTCCATAGCCCATAGTCGATAGACCATGATTTAATTTTCATAATCTATGGACTATCGACCATCGACTATGGACTGTTTTACTTACAATTCCTTCACAGCGTCCTTAAACTGCCTGCCGCGGTCTTCGTAGTTTTTAAACAGATCGAAGCTGGCGCAAGCCGGTGATAATAGCACCGTATCGCCTTTAGTTGCCAGGTGATAAGCTACGGTTGCCGCTTCCTGGGCTGATGACGTGTTTACTATAATTTCAACCATATCATCAAAGGCTTCGTGGATGCGTTTGTTATCCTTGCCTAAACACACAATGGCCTTTACCTTTTGCTTAACCAGATCATTAAGCATACTATAATCATTTCCTTTGTCAACACCACCCAAAATCAGCACTACATCGCTGGTCATACTTTCCAAAGCGTACCATGTTGAATTAACATTGGTAGCTTTTGAATCGTTGATGAAGCGGATACCGGATATATTGGCAACAAACTCCAGGCGGTGCTCAATGCTTTTAAAGTTGCCCATGCTCTCCCTCATCGTTTCGTTGCGTAGCTCCAACACTTTTGCCACAATACCCGATGCCATGGAGTTGTAAATATTGTGTTTGCCTTGCAGGGCCAGATCTTGAATTGACATTGTAAAATGTTCTTGTGTTGTGTTAATGACAATATTGTCGTTGTTATCCAGGTATGCCCCCGGTTCAAATTTTTGCTGTATGGAAAACGGCAACAGCTGTGCCCCGAACGTTCGCTCTTTCATTCCCTTTATTGTTTCCGGATCATCGGCACAATAAATGAAATAATCGGCTGCAGTCTGGTTCTGCGTTATCCTGAATTTGGATGCCGCATAATTTTCCAGTTTATAATCATACCTATCCAAATGATCAGGTGTGATGTTTAGTAGTACCGCTATATCAACTTTAAACCTGAACATATCATCAAGCATAAAACTGCTTAGCTCCAGCACATACCAGTCAAACTTTTCGGTAGCAACCTGGTAGGCAAAGCTTTTGCCGATGTTGCCCGCCAACCCAACATTCATCCCCGCATCTTTTAAAATGTGGTAGGTTAAGCTGGTGGTGGTCGTTTTACCGTTTGAACCTGTTATACCAATGATCTTTGCATCAGTGTACCTCCCGGCAAACTCAATCTCCGATATCACAGGTGTCCCATTTTCATGCAGTTTTTTTATGATCGGGGCCTTATCCGGAATACCGGGGCTTTTGATCACTTCTACCGCATTCAGGATCAGTTCTTCAGTATGCTGTTTCTCTTCAAAAGGAATATTCCAATCTTCGAGTTGCTTTTTGTAGTTATCGGCAATGCCGCCAAAATCCGACACAAAAACATCAAAGCCTTGCTGCCGCGCTAAGTAGGCTGCTCCAGCACCGCTCTCTCCCGCACCAAGGATTACTATCCTCACTTTAGGAATTGACTGCGTTGATATGTTATTGTCCTGACTCATTTCTTTTTTCTTTTGGGATTACACCGATCTTTTGGTGATTCCACCGATTTCTTTTTGGTGATTCAATGATATCACCGATTCGCTTTTCTAATATTTTTCTTTCCCTAACCTCTAAGCTTCAATCACTAACCTCTAACGAAGTTTCAACGTTATCACCGTCACTATCGCCAGTATGATACAGATGATCCAGAAGCGGGTAACAATCTTTGCTTCATGGAAACCCTTTTTCTGGTAATGGTGATGCAGCGGCGCCATTAAAAACACGCGCCTGCCTTCGCCGAATTTCTTTTTGGTGTATTTAAACCATGAAACCTGGATAATCACCGAAAAATTCTCTACCAGGAAAATACCACACAGCAATGGCAGCATCAGTTCCTTACGGATCATGATAGCAAATACCGCTATGATACCACCTATAGCCAAACTACCAGTATCACCCATAAACACCTGTGCCGGGTACGAGTTGTACCATAAAAAGCCTACGCAAGCCCCGACAAAGGCACCGGCGAAAATTACTAGCTCACCCGAGTTAGGGATATACATGATGTTCAGATAGTCAGCAATAACCGTGTTACCCGATACATAGGCCAGGATAGCCAGCGTAATGCCGATGATAGCCGAGGTGCCCGTCGCCAGGCCATCAATGCCATCTGTGATGTTGGCCCCGTTGGATATGAACGTGATAATGAGGATCACGAAAAACAGGAATACCACCAGCGCGTATTGCTCGTAACCTTTCCCTAAAAACTTCAACACCTTGGCATAATCAAACTCGTTATTTTTGTAGAATGGCATGGTTGTTTTGGTGGAGTGCACATCCTGGGTATAAACCGGGGTGCTGCGCTTCATGTGAAACTCAACCGGGGCATCGTCCTTAACGGGTAATACAACCTCCTGCCGGATGATGATATTACTGTTGAAATACATTGTCCACCCAACAATGAGTGATAAACCTACCTGACCAATGATCTTAAACCTGCCTGCTAAACCCTCTTTATTCTTTTTAAATACTTTAATATAATCGTCCAGAAAGCCGATGGCACCCAGCCAAACGGTGGTAATGATCATCAGGATCACATACACATTCTCCAGCTTGGCAAACAGCAGTGTTGGTATTAAAATACCCAGCAAAATGATGATACCACCCATAGTTGGCGTACCTGATTTTTGCATCTGGCCTTCCAAACCTAAATTCCTTACGGTTTCGCCCACCTGTTTAAAGCGTAGATAATCTATTAGCCGCCTGCCATAAACAGTAGTGATCAGCAATGAAGTAATTACAGCCATCGCCATCCTGAACGTGATGTATTGAAATACACCTACCCCGGGGATACTGTAATTTTTGCTTAAATAGTTAAACAGGTAATACAACATTGCTTTTTCAATTTGCAGATGTGCAGATTTCAGATGTGCAGATGATTGACTTGCTCATCTTAGTTCTTGCAGATTTGCGTTTTTAATTCCTTTTACTCTCTATCAATTAGTTGATGGTTATACCAAATCCTGGAATTGCCTTTCCAGTTCTTCCATATCATCGAAGTGGTTTTTCACCCCGTTTATTTCCTGATATTTTTCGTGCCCTTTGCCCGCTACCAGGATAATATCACCCGGATTTGCCAGCATACAGGCTGTTTTAATCGCCTCATGCCTGTCGATGATGCTTACTGTATGACGCTTAAATGCCGGGTCGACACCTTCTTCCATTTCCTTGATGATCTGCGCCGGATCTTCGGTACGCGGATTATCGGATGTCAGGATCACTTTATCACTCCACTCACATGCGGTTTTGGCCATGATGGGGCGCTTGGTTTTATCCCTGTCGCCGCCGCAGCCAATTACCGTAATCACCTTTTCATTTCCCTTGCGGATATCATGTATAGTGCTCAACACATTCTGCACAGCATCCGGCGTATGGGCATAGTCAACTATACCTACAACTTTGTTCGGTGCTGTGATATATTCAAAGCGGCCTTCGGCACCTGTAAGTTTGCTCAGGCTCGTAAGCACTTTCGCTTTATCCTGCTCAAGCAGCATCGCGGTAGCGTAAACACCTAACAGGTTGTAAGCATTGAATGTGCCCACCATTTTAAACCATACTTCCTCGCCGTCAATTTGCAGTAATAAGCCGCTGAACTGATTTTCGAGGATTCGGGCTTTATAATCGGCCATGGTTTTAAGGCCATAGCTTTTTTTATGTGCTGCTGTATTTTGCAGCATTACATTACCATTTTTATCATCGCTGTTGGTAAGCGCAAAAGCATCTTTAGGTAAACCATCAAAAAATTCCTTTTTGGCATTCAAATACCTCAGGAAGGTTTTGTGATAATCCAAATGATCGTGCGTTAAGTTGGTAAACACACCACCCGCAAAAACCAAACTCTCGATACGTTTTTGCGAAATGGCATGTGAGCTTACTTCCATAAAGCAATAGTCACAACCGCTGTCTACCATTTCGGCAAGCAAACTGTTTAGCTCAACCGGATCAGGCGTGGTATGGGTTGATGGGATTACTTTACCATTGATCTGATTTTCGACAGTTGAAAGCAAGCCACATTTATACCCAAGATCGCGGAACAGCTGATATAACAACGTTGCGATAGTTGTTTTGCCATTAGTACCAGTTACCCCAACCAGTTTCAGTTTGGCTGATGGATTATCATAAAAATTAGCAGCTACAATGCCAAGCGCCACAGCCGAATCGGCCACCATCAAAAAGTCAACCTCGCCGGTAGTATGGGCAGGCAGGTCTTCGCAAACCACTGCTACAGCACCTTTTTTTATGGCCTGGTCAATATAGTCGTGTCCGTCAACAACGGTGCCTTTTACGGCAACAAACATGGCCCCGGGGATCACTGCCCTCGAATCAAAAGCTATCGCCGTGATCTCCACATCAGCACTTCCCTGCAACTCAGTGAAGGCCAGTCCATCAATTACATCGCTTAAATACCTCATTGCAGTTCTATTAAAATTCGTGATCCTTTTGGTATTGCACTTCCTCCGGTAACCGATTGATTGGTTACTATACCGCTACCGCGTACAGTAACCTTATAGCCGGCGTTACCCATTACATATAACGCATCGCTAAGCCCCATGCCTGTTACCGAAGGCACGGTACCATTTTTATAATTTACCTCTTCAAACGGGATACCATTGCTTGTATCAACAGTGCTGTTAGCCGAAGCATACAACGGTTTAACACCCAATTTTGAATAAACCTTTTTCAGGGCCTTCATATTGCCCTGTTTTACCTGCGGCATTACCGTATTGCCTACATAATGGGCCTGCGGGGTTTGGTTAATGTCCAGATCGTTGGCATAAACCCTGTCGGCCACTTCCCTAAATACCGGGCCGGCAACCTTTGCAGCCAGGTAGTCGCCCTGGGTTGGATTATTGATCACCACAATCATCGAATATTTAGGATGATCGGCCGGAAAATAACCGCAAAAAGAGGCCTGGTATTTTTTATCCTTATAACCTTTTGTTCCGTTAGCCACCTGTGCTGTACCGGTTTTACCCGCCACACTGTAAAGCTTATTTTTAATAACATTTTTGCCGGTACCATTAAGTACTACACCTTCAAGCATACCACGTACCTTACCCAGCGTAGCTTCCGAACATACCTGCTCATTGATCACCCGGGCCTGGAATTGCTCAATAGGGTTACCCAATCTCCTGATCTCACGAACCAGCAGCGGGGCTATCATTTTACCATTATTGGCCACTGAATTGTAATAAGCCAGCATTTGCAGCGGCGTAATATTCATTTCATAACCATAAGCCATCTCAGGCAAACTGTAATTTTTGTTCCAGCTGCGGTTTGATGGATTTTTGATCACCGGCCTGCCTTCGCCGGGAATTTGTAACTGAAGCTTTTCATTCAAATGATAGCTGTACAATTTATTGATATACTGCCACGGGTTATTATGGTAAAATTTATCGACCAATTTTGCCGCAGCCACGTTTGATGATTCTTCAAAAGCACGTTTTACCGACATTTCATAGTTATCATGCTCGGTATCTGTAATTGTCGGCCCTTTCGGGAATTTATATTTACCACCCTCAGCATTAACTATGGTGCTGGTGTCAATCTTATGCTGATCGAGCATGGTCATGTACGATGCCAGTTTAAAGGTCGACCCCGGATCGATAGCGTTACTGATAGCATAGTTCATTTGCTCTTTGTAATCACCGTCCTTAGTACGCGTGTAATTAGCAATAGCCCTGATCTCGCCGGTAGATACTTCCATAAGCACAACGCAGCCATGATCGGCCGCGCTTTTAACCAATTGTTTTTTCAACGCATCCTGAGCCACATCCTGAAAATTCACATTGATGGTTGAAATAATGTCAGCACCATCCTTAGGTGCTATTTCATCATCATCGTCAACCGGCATCCAGATACCGCCAGGTATCCGCTGCATTAAACGCCTGCCGCTTTCACCATTTATATATGATGAATAAGCACCTTCCAAACCAACCGGGTTCTTTACGTTTTCGTTTTTATAACCGATAGTACGTGCCGCCAGCGACTGAAATGGCAGGATCCTTTTATTTTTTTGAATAACGATCAACCCACCTTTGTATTTGCCCATGTTAAACACCGGGAACTGGCGGATCTTTTTCAAATCCTGGTAAGATACCTTACGCCTGATCAACACATAGCGTGAACTATCCCGGCGGGCCTCGCGCAATACACGCGAGTATTCCCTTGCCGATCTGTCACCAAACATACCCGATAGCTTTGCAGCTAACAGATCGATATTGTTGTTAAACGCCGTATCCGATGCAATACCACTGGCCAGCATGTCCATATGCAGCTCATACTCCGGCACCGAAGTAGCCAGCAAGCTTCCATCAACAGAAAAAATATTACCCCTTGCCGCTTCAACGGTTTGGTATTGCGCCGAAAGATCGGCAGCCATAGCTTTCCACTTATCGCCCTGAACATATTGCAGGCGGCAAAGCTGTACCACAACGGCAATGGCCAAAAGCAAAACAAGACCAAAGGCTAAATAAACCCTGGCCAGTATGTTAGTCCTAATTCCCATCTGCAACCTCCTTCACTGTTATTTTTCCCGGTGGATCAACGGATTGACTTAAGCCTAATGTATCTGCCCGCTTGGCCACTTCGGTAAGCGTACTTTTAAAAGCCATATCGGCCTTTGTCGATTTATAATCCCAGCCCAGTTCCTTAACCTCTTTGGTAAGCGCATCAATTTCACGCACCGATTTTTCGGCATAGTGCATATTTCCTATATACACCATCCCCAAAAAGGCTAAAAACAAAATAAAGGGCAAAGCATTGGTGGCCTTCTCGGTTGTAAGAAAGCCTTTGGTAAAAAGTTGCGTAAAAAAGTTATCAGGCAGCTCCCTCGCAGGCCTCTCCTCAATTACCTCTTCAACTTCTTCCTCCTCCTGAATTTCTGTACGTAAACGATTGGTCATTTTTTTACAGCTATCCTTAATTTAGCGCTCCGTGCCCTGTTATTTTTGGTTATCTCTTCTGCCGATGCCGTTACAGCCCCGCGGCTCACTGCGTCAAGCGGTTTATTATCGTTTCCATAAAGGTCTTTCTCCACCTCGCCGCTGAACTTGCCTTTGGTTATGAAGTTTTTTACCAGCCTGTCCTCAAGCGAATGGTATGACATTACCACCAACCTGCCTCCAACACCTAAAACCTCGGCCGACTGCGTTAAAAAATCTTTTAAAGCCTCCAGCTCCTGATTAACCTCTATCCTTAATGCCTGAAACACTTGTGCCAGGTATTTATTTTCTTTTCCTTTCGGGATGCGTGCGCTGATCACATTTTTCAGATCAGCAATGGTAACTATTGGCATATTCAACCTCGCGGTAGCAATAGTTTCGGCCAATGATTTCGCATTCTGAATTTCTCCGTAAATGCCAAAAATCCGGTGCAGGTCGGCAACCGAATAGTTATTTACCACATCCTTTGCAGTTAGCTCGCCCAACTGGTTCATGCGCATATCCAGCCCGGCATCAAACCGAATGGAAAACCCTCGATCCGCCTCATCAAACTGGTGCGATGACACGCCCAAATCGGCCAGAATCCCGTTTACCGGGATAGCCCCATGTAAACGGCAAAAGTTTTTGAGATACCTGAAATTCTGATCTACAAAAACAAAACGTTCATCATCAATTAAATTCCGCTGCGCATCGGCATCCTGATCAAAAGCGATCAGCCTGCCGTTAGGCCCCAGGTGTTTTAAGATCTCGCGCGAATGCCCGCCACCGCCAAAAGTCACATCCACATAAGTACCGTCCGGATCAATGTTTAGCCCATCAATACATTCCTTCAGCATTACCGGTACATGGTACTCACTCATTCCTGCTCCTTACTTTTATTGCCCATCACCCTTTTTGCCAGCGCTCCAAAACTTTTTGGCTCATCATCCATCAGCTTGCGATGCGCTTCGGCATCCCAAACTTCAATTTTATTCAGCTGGCAAGCCAACACTACATCACCTTTTATACCCGCATATTCCAACAGAAACTTTGGCAATAATACCCTGCCGGCAGCATCAGGCATAAGCTCGGTGGCACCACGGGTAAAATATCGTATAAAGGCTATATTATCCTCTTCGTATTCATTAAGTTTGCTCAGTTCTTCAAGTCGTTTATCCCATTCCTTTTTAGTGTATATGACAAGGTATTTTTCAAACCCACGATTGACCACCAGGCCTTCAGATTCCAGTTCAGGAAGCTTTTTTTTAAGGCCAGCCGGTATCATCATCCTAAATTTAGGATCAAGCTTACACTCAAATTCACCGGTTAAAAACGACATTGTATGACTTGGGCAATTTTGTAACGTAAAAGTAAATACTTTTACCACTTTCTACCACTTTCCCCCACTAAAAGTTTTCAACAATTTTTAGCCGGGTCTGTTTTATATTTTTTGAAGATTTTCCAAAATTTCACCTGCAACAAAACAGACTAATAACCAATTAGTTAAATCACATTTCAGTTATAAATATTGAATTATTAGAAAGTGGGAGAAAAACCCATTTATTGCGAAAGCATTACTTTGATAACCTCAGCTATCTGACCTGCCTTGGGGTACTAATATTTTGTATATTAAGCTATTGAACATAACAAATCGCATATACACCTATAAAGTACAAAGACCCGGCCTTAGCATAATGCAACGCACTCATTCCGTCCCTTTTGCATAGAAATATTACGGAATATTACCGACAACGAGCGGAAAAGCTGGAAATATTGGTAAGATATAAGAAAGTATGGGAGCCCTTACCGGCCTTATTGGATCAGGGTTGGGGAGCCGGTGAGATGAATAGTAAGTATTGATACCACATCCGTGATTGCAAGGTACGAAGCAATCATCGACTTAAATGGCGAACCTGTAGGGCCCTTTCCGCTTCGTACCCTATAATAATATTGTAAAAACGAGATTTCCTTTATAAGCCCGAATGATAAATCCCTTATGATATTGTATTATACCGTTGCCTCAGCAGATACCACTCTCATTCTGCCACGAACTGGTTTTTCCTTCTTTTTACGAATCCGGTTTAACCACATCATAACCCCGGTTACCGGGAAGATCAGCGAAATAAGTGTAATAAGAAAAGCTAAAACCTGGGTAGGCCAGCCATAAATGGAACCTGTATGGATTGGTTTAATTACCCCTCTGATACGCTGCCCGAGACTTTTGTCAGCATACAAAATAACTCCGGCAAGCTTGCCGCTGTACTGATCGATATAATAAGTATCAGTGGCCAGTTCAGCGGAACCTTTTTTAAGCACATTAAAAGTATAAACCGCTGCCGTATCGCGCGGATAACGGATGGTGTAATTTTCGGCATCAGCTATTTTGTTGCCTAAGGCACTAACAGCCGCATCTGGCGAGATGGCGGTAACGCCGGGTTGATGAACAGAAAGCAGAGCCTTGATATCTTCTTTACCAGCAATTTTTGAGTTAGTAAGGAAAAACAAAGTGTTATTTGCCCACTTAAAGGTCATTACCAAACCCGAGGCAGAAATGATGATCAAAAATATAGAGGTATAAAAACCGGTGACAATATGCAGATCATGCGTGAGGCGCTTGCCGCTGCCGTCCCATTTTATCTTAAGCCGCTGCTTCATAATGGCCTTGGTTTTAGGCCACCAAAGTATTACGCCCGTAATCAGTATCCCCAGGAAAAAGAGGGTTGAAATACTGATCACCCAATCGCCCACACTATTCTTTCCGCCTAACAGATAACGGTGAAACATTTCTACCGAATACAGGAATGTTTGCCTGCGGTTAAACCGATCAACTATTTGCCCGGTATAGGGGTTTACAAAAGCTATAAGGTTTGCGCGTTCGGCACCTTTTGCTTTGATATCTTTTTTTCCATGAGCTCCTGCATGCCTGTTTGCTTTTGGGGCGGCAACCGATTTATTATTTTTCTTTTCGGGCACAATAAGCCCAACCTCTACCGCACGCGCAGGATCATCATAAACCATAACCGTTGCCAGCTTTGATTTATGGATTTGTTTTAATACCCCTGCTGTTAAATCAGCCAGCAGCAACCTCTTTTCCTGCGGCTTTACGAAGTACCGCTGCGGATGAAGTGCCTGCTGAATTTCCTTTTCAAAAACCAGCATTGTACCTGTTAAGCACGAACAGAAAATAACCACCCCGGCAGCAAGGCTTAAATAAAGGTGTATGGTGCGAAAAAAAACTTTCATCGGTTGTTATAAGCATAAAAACCGGGCATGTTGCCATGCCCGGTTAGTTTAATTAATTAAAATTTATAACTCAATGTGGTCAGGAACTGCCTTGGCGGTATAGGGTTAATGCTATAGTTTTCGTGCACATTGTAATTAAGCACGTTGCCAATATTAGAGATCTTACCAATAATGGAAATCTTTTTATAAGTATAACCCACCGAAGCATCAACCGTTGTAAAGCCCGGCACATTAACTAATCTTGATATAGTTTGGGCTTGACCAACTGTATTGGTATTACCCGCAACACGATCGCCCAGGTAATAAACAGACGCACCTACTTTGAATCCTTTTAAATCGCCATTGTAAAAGGTATAAAATATGCTTGTATTGGCGGTGTGTTTTGGTGTATTCAGCAAAGGCTGGCCGGCTATGTTACTGCCCAGCGCGGTTCCTGTTTTAGTATATTTGGCATTGGTATAGCTATAGCCCGCCAATACATCCAAGCCCTTTACCGGGTGACCGGCGATATCAAGTTCCACCCCATCGCTTTTGGTTTCACCGCTCAGCACTTTGATGTTGGTATTGGTGTTCTCTTTCCCATCGGGACCGAAAGGTGCAGTTTGGGCCAGGTTATTATTTTTAATACGGTATGCTGTTACATTTACCGACAGGTTGCCATTCAGGAAATCATTTTTAACGCCAACTTCATACTGGTCAACTATCGACGGATCAAGCGGAGCGCCATTAATATCAGACCCCGTATTCGTAATGAAAGAATTGGAATAGCTTGCAAACAAGGCAGTATTTGCTATTGGTTTATAAACGATCCCAACACGCGGCGAAAACGCTTTATCTTCTTTCCCGGCAGCTGGTTTGGCTGGGGCAATAGGGCTGTAATTGGTAACTGTCGTAGGCGCTACATACTGGTATGACCAACGGATTCCCGCAAGCACCTTAACTTTTTCAGATAAACTGATCAAATCGTTAGCATAAGCGCCAAAACGATTGGTAGCCGTTAAAATGCTATAAAACGGGTTCATCTGCGGTTTATCGGTACGGAGGATATACTTATTAAGGTCAAAAATGTTGATGGTATCATAAACCGCTTTTTGCTTAGTATTTGTTTGGTCAAGATAAGTCGAAACCCCATCTACGGTGGTAACGTAGGTATAAGCATTATTGCGGTACCAATCGGCATCAACACCGACCAAAATATTGTGTTTTATAGCACCTGTGTTAAATTGTCCGGTAATATTGAACTGGCCGGTATAATAATCTTCAAGCGTTTTAGCCCGGTTCAGTGTGCGGCCCCAGTCACCATTGGGGTTAGGCAATACACGTTCGGTGGTTTGGTATTGGCGGTTAAAGTGCTGGTATGAAAAACCGCCGCTTAACTGCCAAAGGCTATTAAGCTGATGGTTAATGGTTGCCGTTGCGGTAGTTTGTTTGGTATTACCGGTTGACCATGATGCACCCAAATACCGATTACGAGGAGCGTTGGCAATAACGTTATTGATTTGCCCGGTTCCGAAATCGGGGGTAAAATCGTAGTTAAGATAATCACCTTCAACAATTAAAGTCGTTTTATCACTTATTTTGTACAGGAATGAAGGATTGACGTATTCTTTTTCTGATTTTACATTATCGCGAAAGCTTTTGGCATTTTCATAGGTACCATTTACGCGATATGCTAATTTGGAAGATATAGGGCCGTAAACGTCAAACGACGGGCGGTAAAGATCATAGCTGCCGTAGGTCATCGACACCTGGCCGCCCTGCGTAAATAAAGGTTTTTTGGTTACCATATTCAGGATGCCGCCGGGCGCAACGTTACCGTATAACAATGCAGCACTGCCTTTCAATATTTCAACACGCTCCAGTGAACTGATTTCCGGCACAACGCCCGAGTTAACCCTGAACCCGTTTTTAAAAATGTTATTGCTTCCAAAATTATAACCACGGGCGCCAAATGTTTCCTGGGTATTGCCCCTTCCACTGTACAGGTACACGCCATTTACGTTTTTGATAACATCGCTTAAACGCAATGACTGCTGCTGATCAAGCACATCGCGGCCTATTACAGTAACGCTTTGCGGCAAGTCCATTGGCGATACGTTCATTTTGCCGATGCTTAACTTTTTACGGTTGATGGTTTTTGTTGAAGAAACTACCACCTCATCTAACTGGGCCGAGCTTTCATTAAGTTTAAAGGATACTTCGGTTGTTTTATTTGCGAAAACTTTTACAGTTTGCTCTTCGGTTTTTGTACCAACATATGAAGTAACCAGGGTGTAGGTGCCCGGTTTAACGTTATTGAAAGCGAATGATCCGTTATCGGTTGTGGTGGTACTTTTATTTAATCCTTTAATGGCAACATTTACAAATGAAGCCGGCTTATCGTCGCTGGTTTTAACAACACCGGTTATTTTGCCGTTATTGCCTTCGTCATCAGCTTTAAGGATCAAGATATTTACAAACAGGAATAAAATTAAAAAGGGGATTGTGCGCAGGTAATAGTAAAGATTATTCGTCATTCTATTTAGATTAAGTCTAATTAAGCGCAAAAGTATAAAAAGACTTTTTATCTGCAAGTTTTATTTATAATTAGTTTAAATAAGCGCAAGCATAAAGGCCGCAATTTTCACTTGCAGCCTTTTATCGTAGGAAAAAAATGTATTAATTAAGCACTATAGTAGCCGGACCGGATACTTTAGCTATATGGCAATTACATCCACCCGAAATTTTAAACAGCGCGGTTTGGGTGGCACCTGTTTGGATATTGGTTACAGTAAGCTCCACGTCATCGCCTTCGGTCGAGAACTCATTTTTATTATTATCTGTAGCGATGGTATACAAATGCGGGCCTACAGTTGTTGAAGGAGGCCCCGGGTTTCCTTTAGCTATTACGGTTTGTTTGGTACGTAGATTTACAACCTTTACATCTTTTCCAAATGCCATTTGACCATCCTTATCAACAAAATTTACATATAGCGATGCGAAGTTCAGCGTGCAGGCCTGGCTTGGACAGCCGGTTTGCTGATTATGTTTTTTACAGCCCAATAAGACTGAAGCTATCATAAAAAGGATGATATATTTATACATGGCTATAGGTTTAATTAATAACCTTTACGACATTATGGTATAAAATGCGACAGCCCCATGTAAATACATGAGGCTGTCGTACTTGCATTGCAAGTATTTTATTCCATAACCCTAACCTTTAAGTAACTTGGGTTTGTTTTGGATGTATAAACTTTATGTGTAGCCTTTTTAAAATCGGTATCTTTTGCCTTCATAATATCCTGAAACTGCTGTGTGTTCCTATCAATAAGCGGGAACCAGGTACTTTGTATCTGAACCATCATGCGGTGCCCTTTTTTGAAGGTGTGCAGCACATCCTGTAATTCAAAATTTACCGGCGTTACTTTTCCAGGCACAAAAGGTTCGGGCTTATCAAAACCGTTGCGGAACTTGCCGCGCATGGCCTCGCTGCGTACCATTTGCTGGTAGCCACTCAGGTACACCTCCTTGCCAGCCCATTTGGTATTTTTGGTAGAGTCGGGATAAACATCAATCACTTTAACCACCCAATCAGCATCTGTGCCAGTAGTTGATACTTTAAGATTGGTCCAGATATTACCTGCGATGGTTACATCCTTATCTAAAATATCAGTTTCGTAAGTAAGCACATCCGGACGTTGCGATGCAAAACGCTGATCGGCGGTCATGTATTCGCGCTTCATATCCATATCAATACTATTGATGAAAGGCACCGGTTTGTTAGGGTCGGATATAAACTCATCAAAAGTATTTGCAACTGCTACAGGGGCTGCGAAAGACAACTTGCCACCGGGAAGCAGGTATAGATTTTTTTCTGTAGCTTCTTTTGGAGGCCAGGTGTTATAGGTTTTCCACTGATTAACACCGGTTTCAAACGTTGATACCGGCTTCAGGTCAAAGTCAGCAGTACCTTTTAAATAGTGGCTAAAAAAGGCGAACTCAATTTTTTCACGGTAGAAAGGGCCTGTAGGGCCGCCGAACCCCACATCGCCCAGGTGATCCCCGTCACCTCGTGCCCAGCCCCCGTGCACCCAAGGGCCCATGGTAAAGTAAACCGGGGTTTTAGGATTTTCTTTAACCAGCGTTTTATAGGTATTGATAGCTCCGTATAAATCTTCGGCATCGTACCAGCCGCCGGTTACCAGTACCGCTGTTTTTATATCATGCAAATGATAAAGCACATTACGGTCTTTCCAATGCTGATCGTAGTTAGGGTGATCAAGCATTTCGTTCCATAAACGGATAGTATCCTTATAGTATTTAGTGTTTGAATTTTTTACCGATCCCATCTTCAGGAAAAAGTCATACCCATCTTCGGTGCCTGCGTCAAAGCCTTTGCCACGGCGCTGGGTTGGTTTATCGTCCTGCCTGTTGGTAAAGCCCGGATAAAAACCAAAGTTTGCTACCAGCATAAAGGCACCGTTATGAAATGCGTCATCGCGATACAGGTCGGCAATTGGAGCCTGCGGCGATGCGGCTACCAGGGCCGGGTGACGGCTTAACAAAGCTGTTGTGGTATAAAAGCCCGGATACGAAATACCCCACACACCAACCTTGCCATTGTTATTGGGGATGTTTTTCAGTAACCAGTCGATAGTATCGTAAGTATCCGTGCCTTCATCAACATCTTTATTGGTTTTATGATCTTCCTTTTCGGGGGTCATTTCTTCGTAAATACCTTCACTCATCCAACGGCCACGTACATCCTGGTAAACAAAGATGTACCCATCGTGAGCGAATAATGATGATGGCCCAAGGCTGCCTTTATACAGTTCTGTACCATAGGGCGCTACGCTATACGGGGTCCTGTCCATCATAAAAGGATATTTTTTTGACTGGTCCTTAGGTACATATACCGAGGTAAACAGCTTTTTACCATCCCTCATTGGGATCTGGTATTCATATTTCTGGTAATTGGCTTTAATGTAATCAGCATCCGGCGCTTTGGGCTGCGCGTACAGGCCTGATGCCGAAAGCAAAAGGCAGAAAATGAAAAGTAAATTTTTCTTCATAAAATTTTTGTCAGTCAATCAAATGTAGCCGAATAAAATAAAAAGGACAACTAACCATACGGCAATTTACAAAAAGCCTCTTTTTTGTTACAGAACAAAGGTTTTTGTTATAGTTAAAATTAAGTGTAATAAGCACATTTATTAACCATAGTAATATTTTTATAAAATAATAATTAAAACCTGTAGGCGATTATACACGTTTAATGGTCTATTACTTTGAACCAAATAATACCGGAGCGAGGACCTAAGCGCCCGGCAACCTAAAATATTTAAACAGTTTTTTTTTGAGATAGTGACTATCCCCTGGCTATGCCATGGGCCGGCTTTATGCAAACCAGTTATGCTAAAACAATTTATCTTTTTATAAACAATTTAACAAACACACCAATTATGAGAACAAACTTTAATCTACCACTTACAAAAACACTAACCGCCTTATTCGGCGCAGTTGTACTCCTCACATCCGCCTGTAAAAAAGAAAAAGCGGCACTGCCTACTGATGCCGGCAACACTCCGTCAAAGTTAAGCACCAATGCCATAGGCGTGGCCGGGCCTAAGGGTGTTTGCTATGTGGAGGTAAATAATAATGATATCCGCAATGTGGGTAATTATACCCTTTCAACCGGGGAGCAGCTTTTTGATATTGCTATTATATTTGCGGCCAACATCAACTATGACACCGGCACGCAAAAAGCAGTGCTGTACTTTAACCCGCAAGTAACCAACGTACTCAACAATAAAGCCACTTATATTCAAAGCCTGCAGGCTAAAGGTATTAAGGTATTGTTATCTATTTTGGGCAATCACCAGGGCGCGGGGATCTCTAATTTTCCATCTCAGGCTGCCGCAAATGATTTTGCTCAGCAATTAAGCAACGCCGTTACCACTTACGGCCTGGACGGTATTGACTTTGACGATGAATATGCCGACTATGGCACCAATGGTACCGGTCAGCCAAACGACAGCTCATTTGTTTACCTTGTTACTGCCTTACGTAACCTGATGCCTACCAAAATAATTTCGTTTTACTTTTATGGCCCGGCTGCGTCACGGCTGAGCTACAATGGTGTAACGGTAGGCTCAAAAGTTAACTATAGCTGGAACGCTATTTATGGCACTTATTCTGTTCCAAATGTTCCGGGATTAACCGCAGCCAACCTTGGCCCGGCCGCTATTGATATTCAAAGTACCAGTTCATCAACAGCAGCATCACTGGCAACCCAAACTGTAAATAACAATTATGGCATCTATCTGTATTACAATTTGCCTAATAGCGACGTACATACTTACCTTTCGAGTGTATCAAACGCGTTATACGGCAAGTCTACTGTATATACGGGAACCAGTACTACAGGGATAACTTTTTACCAGGACATCAATTACGGCGGTACAGTAACGAGTGCCATACCTAAGGGCACTTATACCCTGGCACAATTGCAGGCTTATGGCTTTGTAGATAACTGGGCTTCGTCGGTAAAGATCCCAACCGGTTGGACAGTGACGATGTATGCAAACGATAACTCTACCGGTACATCCTGGACACGAACATCAAACACAGCTAATTTTACCACCCTATTTCCAAATGCAAATGATGTGGTGACTTCGGTTAAAATTCAATAATTAAATAAAATGAGCGTTTCCATATTGGGAACGCTCATTACTTATTATATACTTTGCTGCATTACGTAATAATCTCCAAGGCTGTCAGTGCCGCTATCTCTCACTTCCCAATTTAAAGCCCGATAAAATTGAACCGCTGCCTCGTTTTTAATGAGACATTTTAAACTAAGCGGAGTTGGGTAAGTTTGAGCTGCTAAAGCAAGCAGTGCTTTCCCAGTACCTTTTCCCCTGTATCTGGCGTCGATATACAAATGATGAATAAAAGCATCGGGAGGCCATACTGCCATAAAGCCTGCTATCTGATCATCATATTCGGCTACCCATATATCTTCATCACGTGTGTGAGCGTCAAAGTCATTCAACGTAAACAAGGAGCTGTCTGTCCAGTAAAAAGTCTGGATCCGGCAAAGCAGATAGATTTCACTAAGTTTTTGGCGGTCTTTCTCTTCAAAACTCCGGATATGTAGACTAACCAATTTCAATATCTGCGAAAATACTATTTATCAATCATCCAATCTATCTGAAAACCAGATAAGTAATCTGTCAATAGGCTTAACAGAAAGCCAAGCACTAAATATTATTTTTCCGCAATTCATCAACAGCATAATTTGCAGCCCTCACAGTAAGGGCCATGAAAGTTAAAGAAGGATTTTGAGTGCCGGTAGATGTCATACAAGCTCCATCGGTTACAAACACATTAGGACATTCATGCAGCTGGTTCCATTTATTTAGCAACGAGTTTTTGGGATTGGTTCCCATCCTTACCCCTCCAACTTCGTGGATATCTAAACCAGGCGCCTGTTTGCTATCATTAGGGGTGATATTTTTACATCCAGCCTTATCAAGCATCTCAGCACCCTGCTGCAAAAAATCATTTAGGGATTTTACATCATTATCATCATAATCTACCGAAACTGACAGTAACGGTATTCCCCATTCATCTGTTCGGTCTTTACTCAGGCTCACCCTATTTTCGGCCTTGGGAATGGTTTCGCCCTGCATCATCATATATACATTCCAGTTGCCCGGTTCGGAGATATTTTCCTTATAGTTAGCCCCAATCTGATCGCCATCAACAGCATGCCCCCAACTGCTCCTTGTAGCGCTATAAAACGTCATATACCCTCTTAAAAAGTCGGTTTCCTGCTTGTAAACATTTCTGAAATTTGGCATCATAACCGCAGCAGGCCTCCGGCCATAATAATAGGTATCCAGGTAACCATCAATGGTTGCCGTTAACGATCCGCGATAATTATGAAATGCAATATACCTGCCAAGCAAATCATTATCGTTTCCTAAACCGTTTGGAAACCTGCCTGATTTTGAATTGAGTAAAATAAGGTTAGAGTTTAACGTAGCTGCGTTTACAAAAATAATACGGGCATAATATTCGGTAACCGATTTAGTGTGTGCATCTATTACCCTGACACCTGTTGCCTTTCCCTTTTTTTCATCGTAAATAATTGAATGTACTACGGCATCGGGCCGGAGGGTAAGATTCCCCGTTTTGGCCGCCCATGGCAAGGTTGATGAATTAGAGCTAAAGTAACCCCCAAACGGACAACCGCGCTCACATAAACTCCTGGCCTGGCATTGCCCCCGGCCCTGTTGTAAATGAACTGGTTGCGGTTTGGTTAAATGCGCGCACCTGCCAATAACAACATGCCTGTCATGGTATGCATCCATTATTCTTTTTTGAATCTGCTTTTCAACCACATTCATTTCCCATGGCGGTAAAAACTCGCCATCCGGCAGCGTTTCCAATCCATCCTTGTTACCGGCAATGCCGGCAAATAACTCTACATGACTATACCATGGTGCAATATCGTTGTAACTTATAGGCCATGCTGTAGCAAAGCCATCTCTTGCCGGGCCCTCAAAATCAAACTTGCTCCAGCGCTGGGTTTGCCTGGCCCACAGCAATGATTTCCCTCCCACCTGGTACCCGCGAATCCAGTCGAACGGCTTTTCCTGAACATACGGGTGTTCTTTATCTTTAACAAAAAAATGAGTTGTAGCCTCGCTAAATGCGTAACACTTTTCAGCTATCGGATTTTCATTTTTTATAGCTTCAGGTAAATGCCCGCGATGAGGGAAATCCCAGGGATTTTTAGTAGCTGTTGGATAATCCCTTAAATGTGTAACATTCCGGCCACGTTCCAGTACCAATGTTTTCAGCCCTTTTTCGCACAGCTCTTTGGCAGCCCATCCGCCGCTGATACCCGATCCAATCACAATGGCGTCAAACGTGTGTTGAGCCTCTCCTCCCGAATTAATGTTGATCATATTTCATAATTGGCTTAAACAACAATGCAAAACTCAATTTGAAGTTAAGATAATTATCAGGGAATAAATTGATCAGCAACGGATTTAAACAAAAAAAGCCCCGTTACCGGAGCTTTTTTTGTCTGTTTTAATCCTTATTAGTCGTTGATTGCTTTTACACCTGGCAATTCTTTACCTTCCATGTATTCAAGCAAAGCACCGCCGCCGGTTGATACGTAGCTTACTTCATCGGTCATGCCAAATTTGGCTACCGCAGCGGCAGAATCACCACCACCTATCAGCGAGAAGGCACCGTTTTCAGTAGCTTTGGCCACAGCTTCGGCAATGGCTTTGGTTCCGCCTAAAAATTTCTCCATTTCAAAAACCCCCATCGGGCCGTTCCATAAAATGGTTTTTGATTCTTCAACCACCTTGCTAAATAAAGCAACCGTTTCCGGGCCGATATCAAGACCCATCCAGTTATCTTTTATTTCGCCGGTTTTGGCAACATCCGTGTTAGCATCATTTGAAAATGCATCGGCAATGATGTTATCTAAAGGCAATAACAGGTTTACACCTTTTTCTTTAGCTTTTTGCCTTAGGCTGATTGCCAGATCAAGCTTGTCCATCTCAACCAGTGAGGTACCAATGTTACCACCATCAGCTTTAGCAAATGTATAAGCCATGCCACCACCAATAATCAGGTTATCCACTTTTTCAAGCAATTTTTCAATAAGCTCTATTTTATCCGATACCTTCGAACCGCCCATAATAGCTGTAAATGGCTTAGGTGCGTTGTTCAGGATCTTTTCAGCATTGTTTAATTCGGCTGCCATCAGGTAGCCAAAGTATTTGGCGTCAGGGAAAAACTGAGCGATGATAGCGGTTGAAGCGTGCGCTCGGTGAGCGGTACCGAATGCATCGTTCACATATACATCACCTAATTTTGATAATTTTTCGGCAAAGGCAACATCACCTTTCTCTTCTTCTTTATAAAAACGAAGGTTTTCTAATAATAAAACCTCGCCGTTACCAAGCGCTTTCGCTTTTTCAACAGCCTGCTCGCCGATACAATCATCAGCAAACTGTACCTGCTGACCAAGCAGATCAGACAAATGAGATACGATATGTTTTAATGAATATTTTTCTGTAGGACCATCTTTCGGTCTGCCTAAGTGCGACATCAGAATAACTTTGCCACCATCTTTCAATATTTTTTTTATGGTTGGCAAAGCTGCCGTCATACGGTTATCGTCGGTAATATTGTAATTCTCGTCAAGAGGCACGTTAAAATCAACCCTGATGAGGGCTTTTTTACCTGCAAAACTAATTTGATCTACTGTTTTCATATCTATTAAAGGGTCATTTGTTATGAACGGGCGCAAATTGGGCATTTTAATTCAAAATACTGAACGAAAAACGAAAAAAGCTGTTTTAATCGGCCAAAATTTCATCTTATTTTAACATACATTACATAATGAGGACCAATGCCCGGCACCTCAAATTCGGGCAAAACGACCTCAAAACCAAGGTTGTTATAAAAGTGCACTGCTTTTTTACGGGCATTGCACCACAGATAATCGGCCTTATGCCCTCGCAGGTATACCAAAGCAAAGTTAACCAACTGATTGCCGAAGCCCTGCCCTCTATATTTTTCGATAGTGGCCATACCCCTGAGCTGGTATCCTGTACCGTTAAATTCGCCATAACTTTGCGGGTGAAACGAAGCAATACAAGCCAGTTCATCATTAACAAAATAGCCAAGGTGAAAATTGCCTTCATTATCATCTGACGGGAAACGGCATTCATCAAGAGTGAGCCTGCCTTCGCGCAGTACCTCATTACGTAGATGCAGCAGCTCATCAACTTTTACAAACCTGATCATGCAGCAAAATTGAAAAAATTCATGGAACAGGAAATTTTAATTCCATTAAATTAAAGCAGCAACGCTTATTTCGCGTATACCGGGCGCTACTCAAAATTATACAGAAAATAACTTATACTATTGTTTAGGCAGGCTGTTTTTTAAGTTCGGCTATTCGTACTACCAAATCGGCCAGCCGGCTGCTGTATCCCATTTCATTATCATACCAGCCAACAACTTTTACAAGGCCACCCACTATTGACGTTAGCTGCGCATCAAAAATGCAGCTGTGCGGATTATCCAATATATCAGTTGACACAATGGGGTCTTCAGTGTATTCAAGTACATTTTTCATTGGCCCGTTGGCAGCTTGTTTAAATGCTTCATTAATTTGAGTTATGGTTGGCTGCTTTTTGAGGCTGCAGGTAAAATCAGTTAATGAACCGTTAAGTACCGGTACACGAATCCCTGCTCCGCCCAAACGGCCGTCCAAATGAGGGAATATAGCTGTTATTGCTTTAGCAGCCCCCGTAGTGGTGGGTATAATAGAAGCCGATGCAGCCCTTGCCCGCCTAAGATCTTTATGAGGTGCGTCATGCAGGCTTTGATCGCCTGTCATAGAGTGAACGGTGGTAATGTAACCATCAATGATGCCCCAGTTTTCATCTAATATTTTTACCATTGCGGCAACATTATTAGTTGTACATGATGCGTTTGACAGCACAGGAGATTGTAGGTCAACCTCCTGGTCGTTTACGCCAAGCACTACAGTTGGTACATTTTTATCGGTTGATGGTGCAGATATGATAACCTGCCGTGCCCCGGCGGTTAAATGAGCCTCAGCACCCTGTTTGGAAGTAAATTTACCGGTTGACTCTATTACGATATCAATATCCAGAGCCTTCCAGGGCAGGTTAAAAGGGTCGCGCTCGGCAAATACCCGTATACAGTTACCGTTAATAACAAGATTGTTATCATCAAAACTCACCGTACCCTTAAACCCTCGATGAACAGAGTCATACTTAAATAAATGCGCGAGGGTTTGCGTATCGGTAAGATCATTTATAGCTACCACCCGTATTTCGGGATGTAATAAAATATTCCTTAAAAATATGCGGCCAATGCGACCAAACCCGTTTATAGCTATCTTCATGGTATGCTGATAAATAAAGCATCAAAGTTAATGAAGATGGATGGTTAATTTGCTTATTTACGGTATTACTACTTGCAGGTTACAATTGGTTATTAGTCGCTAAAATTCCGGACTACCAGGGCTTCGCCTTTTTTTGAACGGATAAAATAAGTGATCATCCCGTTAAAGGATATCGACAATAAAAATATAAGAACAATAAGCCAGGAGTTATTTAAATTATTAAATACCAGCACCATTACTATCGAAACAAGGTTCAGGCATCCTAAAACAAAAGTAGTTTGCAGATGCGTTAAACCCATTTTTAACATACGGTGGTGGATATGGTTGCGGTCTGCATCAAAAGGGGATTTTTTGTTTAAGATCCGGATAGTAAAAACCCTTAGCGTGTCAAAAACAGGACCTATAAGTATCGCTACGATTAATGCCGGTGCTGTATATATGAAAGGCAGTTTGACCGTCGAAACTTTACTTAACTCAATAAATTTAATAGCCATTACTGCCGATACCAGGCCAATGAGTAGGGCGCCGGTATCGCCCATAAATATTTTAGCAGGAGTTACGTTAAAACGCAAAAAACCAACCACCGCCCCAACCATGGCAAGTGAAATTGCTGCAAGCTCGTACTGGTTCATATAAATAAAAAGCGCCGCAAAAGCGCTGTTGGCAATAATCCCGGTAGTTGCAGCCAACCCATCAATACCGTCAATAAGGTTAAAAGAATTGATGATAAGCATAATAACAAGTATTGACAATATTACACTGGGGATATATGGCAGCGATGCAATATCAAACACCCCATACATGCTGCTGATCCGGATATCTCCGGGGATAACAAGTATGGCGGCAACCACAAACTGGATCATGAATTTGGTACTTGAATTAACCCCCGAAAGATCATCCTTCAGCCCCATTGCAAACAAAATAATACATGCGGTAAGCAGGTAACTAATCGGCAACGATTTGTCGATAATACTGAATAACAAAACTGTAATAGTAAAGCTTACAAAAATAGCAACACCTCCTAAGCGGGGAATACCATGATCATGTTGTTTCCTGAAATGGCCAACATCATCATATAAATGGCGGGCACGCGCAACATGTAATATTGAAGGGATACATAATAATGTAATAAGTGTTGAAAATACAACTATTAGCACATTATAAACAAAATGATAAGAGCGTAGAAATTCAAGCATATGCTATAAATGTGTTAGTGACCGGCTTATTCATTTATAAATACTTATACGACAGGAAACACAAAAGGTTAACTAAAGATTAAAGAAATTGTGAAATTTTCCTAAGGGGCTTCAGCACAATTGCCAAAACGGGTAAAAACACATTATTTTTACGCATCGCTTTCAAATCAAATGACCACGCCTTAAACCTGCTCATTAAATTGCTGTTGCTTATACCCCCTACCTGCATTTTAACCATAACTTTGTTAAGATAAAAGCTCCTTACCTGCCATTTATGCAGAAACCTCGCCATTAATTCATAATCGCCTGCAGAACCGTATTCAAGACTGTAAAAGCCGTGCTTTTCAAACAAATATCGTTTACAGTAAAAGGTAGGATGTGGGGGCATAAAACCACGGTTAAAGGAATTTTTTCCACAAGCGTGACTTTTCCATTTACGGGTAATTTTCCCTGCAGAATTTATATAATCAAGGTTTCCGTAAACGATTCCGGCTACGCTGTCTGAAAAAGCCTGCGCTACTGCTGATATAACTTCCTGATTAGCAAAAAAATCGTCGGCATTAAGCGTTCCAACTATTTCGCCTGTTGCTAAACGGATCCCTTTATTGACTGCATCATAAATGCCCTGGTCAGGCTCAGATATCAAAACTTTGATGTGCGATTTATATTGCTTAATTATTTGCAGGGAACTATCTGTTGAGCCGCCATCAATTATAATATACTCAATGTTGTTGTAATTCTGGCCGATAACAGATTCGATACATCTTTTAATAGTATCCTGGGCATTGTAAACAACAGTGATAACCGAGATCTTCAACCTTGCAACTTTGGGAAAAATACAACGTATTAATACCTCGAAATTATGTAATTTTGACTTTGAAGCCTAATTATATTAAATATAACTTGGAACTTTATAGCTGAACATGCGCAACTATACATTTATCTGCTTAATTACTGGGATACTTTTTTTGTTAACCTCCTGCTCAAGCAAACAATATCAATATCTTTTTGAACAAAAGAATAATGTTACTGATACCTTATCAAAAGCAAGCGATGTCGCAATAAGCCCGTACCGCATTAAAGCACAGGATATATTACAGATCAGGAACCTGCAAAGCATAAAATATATAGTAGATGAAGCGCCTTCCACTAATGCGGGAGGAGGGGGAGGAGGAGGCACTGCCGGACAAACGTTCCAGGTTGAAGACGACGGCACTGTTGCGCTGCCTGTTATCGGCCATGTAAAAGTTGCAGGCCTTACCAGGCCAGAAGCAGCAAAACAAATTGAGGGGCTTTACCGTACAAACCTGTTGAAAGACCCCATCATTGAACTAAAGATAATTAACCTAAAGGTTACCATGCTTGGCGAAATAAAAGGGCAGGGAAATTATACGTTAACAAAAGACAGGACCACTTTAGTTGAAATGATTGGAGAAGCAGGAGGCCTGACAGATAAGGCTAATGAAGCAAATGTAAAAATAATAAGAGGCGATCAAAAAAATCCCCAGGTTACTGAAATTAACCTGCGGGATATCCAATCAATAAATGATCCCCGTGCTATACTTCAAAGTGGAGATGTTATTTATATAGCACAAAACAAGCGCACCATACGCAATGATAAATTGCAAAACCTTTCGGTAATAACGCAGCCGGTTTTACTGTTGCTTAATACTGCCTTAATTATTTTTACGCTTTCTCATCGGTAAATGGAAGAGTTAGAAAAAGTACAAAGAAAGCTGCCCAACCAGGAAATTGACTATTTTAAGATCGGCAAAATACTACTCAGCCGCTGGTACTGGATATTGGCATCCGTTGTTATTACATCAGCTATCTCGTACACTTATTTATGGTATACACCTAAAACATATGCTACCGGGGGGACGCTTAAGGTAGAAGAAAAAAAATCAGAGATTTCTGACATTATCAGTGTAATGACCACGCCCGAACGCGGCCCGTCAAAAATTCAGAGTATAACTTCAGTATTAACCAGCCGTACCCTCATCCTAACAGCAATAAAAGACCTCGACTATCGTATCAGCTTTTATATCTCGGGCAGGGTACGTACCTCCGAAACCTATCCGCAAAAGCCTCTCGGTATTACTCTGGTAAAGTTTGATAGCCTTAATTTTTTCCATAGCCTGATAACTTTTAAGCCGATCAGTGCTCAAAACTTCAATCTTACCTATAGCATAAACGGTAAGGAGATTCAAAACAACTACAAATACGGCGATATTGTAACCATTGGCAATACCAGTTTCAGAATTAAATACCCGGGGTTAATTCCATCCAAAACAATTTATTTATTTAAGTTCAATATCCCCGAAGATTTTATCGGCCGGGTACAGGGTAATTTATATGCTGGCGAAACAGCAAAAAACTCAAATATAATTGCCATTCAGCAAACAGATTCCAATCCGCAGTTTGCAGCGGATGTACTTAATGCGATCATGAACAATTATGTGATTTTTGACCGGAACCAAAAGGCGCAGTCAGCTTCACAAATGATCGATTTTATTGACAGTCAGCTGGATTATCTGTCGGCTGAAGTAAAAGGCTCTGAAAACTCGATAGAAAAATACAGGAAAAAATCCAAGATCCTTGACGTTACATCCGCATCAACTACTTCTGTAACCAAGGCAACCGAGCTTGAATCAAACAAATCGTTACTAAAAATACAATTAATAGCACTCGACCAGCTTAGCAGCGAAATAGCCAAGGAAAAAAACAATGTAACTTTAAACTTTAATGTAGGCAGCGCTAATCTACCATCGTTAGAAGTTATGGTAAGCCGCCTGGACAACCTGATTACAGAACGGGCAAGTTTATTAACTACCTATAATGCCGATTCGCAGCCTATTCAAAACATTAACCAAAGCATTATCCAAATTAAAAACACCGCTTTAAACAATATAAAACAGATCCGGGCTGGCATTGAAAAAAACATTCAATATCTTGATAATCAACTTGGCCAGGTTAACTCAACTATAGCGGCATTGCCTGCCGCCCAGCGTGATATGGTGAGCCTGCAGCGTGATTTTGATATTAATGATAAGGTATACTCTTTTCTGTCCGAAAAAAAACTGGAAGCGCAGATCAGCCGTGCCGGGATTTTGCCTGGTGCAACTATTATTGAGCTGGCTCAGCCAAACTTTAATCCAGTTTCGCCCAATGAACATAATATCCACCGTACTGCTACTATATTAGGTCTGGCTATAGGCCTGGGGCTTATCATTCTCATCAGGATATTAAACCCCTATATTTATGATAAGGAAACCATTGAAAGTCTAACCAGCATACCTATCCTGGGCGTTATCCGAAAATTTCCGTATGCCCTTGACGAAAGCAGCGAACAAATCCTTGCTATCAGCAAACCCAAATCAATTTTTGCCGAATCGGTCCGTTCTGTACGTACTAATCTTAGCTTCCTTTCGTCAGAAAAAGCAAGCAAAGTTATTTGTATAACCTCGGAAGTAGCCGGCGAAGGCAAATCATTTGTTGCCGTAAATTTGTCAAGCACACTTTCACTTATTGATAAAAAAGTAATATTAATAGGAGCCGATTTACGTCGTTCAAGGCTGCATAAAACTTTTCATGTGGCCAATGATATTGGCTTGACCAATTACCTTGCACACCAAACTGAAATTGATGATATCATTCATCACTCTGAACAGGAAAACCTTGATTTTATAGTGTCGGGGCCCGTACCGCCTAACCCATCAGAGCTACTACACAGCAAAAGGATGAACGCTTTAATTGAAACACTTAAAACGATGTATGATATAGTGATGATTGATACCGCTCCGATCGGACTGGTATCAGATGCTATACCGCTTATCAGGATAAGTGACATCAATGTTTTTGTGATCCGGTCGGGCAAATCAAAATATTATGCCGCAACTGTGCCACAGCGCATAGCGCAGGAATATCACCTCGATAATACCGTGATAATTTTAAATGCATTCGAAGAAGATTTGCTGCATTCAAGATATTACACTACCAAATTTACCGGCGAAAATACAGGCACACGATATTACTATTATTCAGATTACAGCGGCTACGAAGGTTCGGGCTATTATCTTGATGATGAAAAGAAAAAATGGTGGAATTTAAAACGATGGTTTAAATAAGCTTGTTTATTTAAAAAGATTGTTACTAAAATCAATATGGCAGTAAACAAATGGTATCCGGTTTACACCAACCCACGAGCCGAAAAAAAGGCATATGATGCATTAGTGAGCAAAGGCATTAATGTTTACCTGCCACTGCACCGTCAGCTTAAACAATGGAGCGACCGCAGAAAATGGGTTGAGGAACCATTGTTAAAATCATACCTGTTTGTAAATATTGCCGAACAAGAGCAGGCCGAAGTGTTAATGACCAAAGGTATTGCGCGGTTCCTTTATTTTTCGGGCAAGCCTGCAGTTATGCCTGATAAGCAGATCCATGAACTTAAATTACTCATGGCAAGTCCATATGAACTGGAGGTAACAGAGGAAGACCTGCAGCCGGGCGAGAAGATTATCATCAGAGCAGGTGCACTAAAGGGCATGACAGGCGAAGTTGTATCACGCAGATCGCAAAAACAACTGATATTACGACTGGAAAGTATTGGTTACTCCATTATCGTTAATGTTGCTGCATCGCTCATTGAGCGGTTTTAAAATAAAAGGAATTGTTTTGGACAACAGATAATATTTCATTATTTGCGCCGAAAATTCAATAAATAGACAGCTTGTGCCCTGCAACACAAGTAATTAATAACTAATTAGTTACAAGATATCAATGTAACTTACGGGGCGAAGCTATGAAATTTAATGAACAATGTGCCGTATAGCAGGAATCGTTTCTGAAAAAATATCCCAAAACGAGATCAGGAATAGCGTAAAATTAATGTGCCGCGCGTTACAGCATGGGGGGCCGGATGATGAGGGCATATTTGAAGATGAAAAAGCCAGCCTTGTTTTCGGTCACCGCAGGTTATCAATTATTGACCTCAGCAGCAACGGGCATCAGCCCATGGCAGATGTAGGTCAAAATGCATGGATCACCTTCAATGGCGAAATTTACAATTACCCCGAATTAAGACAGGAATTGCTAAGATCAGGAGCACAATTTAAGTCAGGCACCGATACCGAAGTTATACTCCAGGCCTATCTTAATTGGGGCACCGCGGCTTTTGCAAGGTTCAGGGGTATGTTTGCTTTTGCCTTATATGATGTTGGCAAAGCCCTGACTTACCTTGTACGTGATACCACCGGTATAAAACCGCTATATTATTCGGCTGCAAACAACGAGCTTTGTTTTGCATCTGAAGTACGGGCATTTAAACAGTCGGGACTGAATATCGAAAAAGATCCGGACTGGCCGGTAAGGCTACTGGCATTTGGCCATATTCCTGAACCCTATACCACATTAAAAAATGTATTCAGCTTGCCCAAAGGACATTTTTTATGCTGGGACCACAGGAGCGCGGGGTATACTTTAAGCAGATATCATATTGATGGTTTGCAAAGTGTAATAACCGATAAAAATGAAGCGCATCGGATAATCTACAATGCACTTAGTCTGGGTGTGAAAAGGCAATTAATTGCCGATGCACCCATAGGTGTATTTTTAAGCGGGGGGATTGATTCAAGCCTGCTCACACTCCTGGCCAATCGGCAAAAAAAAGAGCAACTTAAAACCATTTCTATATTTTTTGATGAAAAAAGTTATGATGAACGCAGCTATCAAAACATCATTAACAATAAAATAAATGGCCAAAACTTTTCACACCTGGTAAAACAATCAGATTTTGAAGCGGTTTTTTCGCAAATTATTGGTGCTATGGATATGCCTACCACTGATGGCATTAACAGCTGGTTTATTAGTAAATATGCCCATGACGATGGTTTGAAGGCCGTATTATCAGGTGTGGGCGCCGATGAACTTTTTGGAGGTTATCCCTCATTTAACCGCATAAAATATCTTGGCTATCTGCGTAAACTGCCATCATGGATGTTAAAAATATCCGGTCATTTTTTGCCTGATCATTATAAGAGATTGGCATTCCTCGCTGTTAACCATCCCGTAGCTGATTACCTGGCTTTGCGTGGATTATTTTCATTGGCTGATGTTTCTGCTTTACTGGATACAAGCATTGATCATATTAATGATGTATTGTTCGGCGCAGCTTTGTCGCCCGCACCACACGGTTATAATAACGAGCATGCAGAATGGTTTGAAACGCATTTCTACATGCAAAACCAATTGCTTAGGGATACCGACATAATGAGCATGAACCATGGTCTTGAAGTCAGAGTTCCGTTTTTGGATGAAGATTTTAATCGTGCAGCCCGGAATATCGCACCAGCCATCAGATTTAATAAACGCCAGCCGAAAAAACTTCTTATTGAAAGTTTCGACAACCTTATTCCGCCCGAGGTTTGGAACAGGCCTAAAATGGGTTTCACATTCCCCTTACAAAAATGGATGAAGGAGCACCAGCTAATTAGCGATACTGATAATTACAAAGGGAAAGCGGCACAAAATGCTATAAAACAGTTTAAAAACGACAGCATTCATTGGTCAAAGGCTTTCGCCTTGTACCAGGTTCAAAATGATGGCTAAAAATGTAATTCTTTTTACTTTACAAACATTTAGCACTACCGGCGGCATCCAGAAAATGACACGCACACTTGGTCATTCCTTGCATCGTGCTGCCTTAAAAAACAATTGGAATTTTGAGCTTTGGTCGGCTTATGATAAGCAGGATGACCTGATGGCGCAATATTTACCTTCTGCAAATTTCAAAGGGTTTGGCATAAACCGGGCAGGTTTTGTTTTAGAAACCATTGGCCATTCCGCAAAGCCCCATGTTGCTATATTAAGTCATATTAACCTGGCTATCATTGGCCTGTTAATTAAACTGATTAACCCTAAATGCCGGCTATGGCTTGTAGTACACGGTATTGAGGTTTGGCGTCCACTTTCGTTTTTAAAGCGCCTAATGCTTAAACACTGCGACAGCGTAATTTGTGTAAGTAATTATACCAAACAGCAAATGATAAAAAGGCATAACCTGAATGCAGATAAATGCATTGTCCTGAATAATGCCATTGACCCTTTTATGCGTTTGCCCAATATCTTCACGAAGCCACAAAAACTGTTGCGCAGTTATGGTTTAAACCACGATGATTTTATCATATTTTCGTTAACACGCATGGCATCTACCGAGCTATACAAAGGGTATGACCAGGTAATTAATGCTCTGGGGAGCCTTAAGTCAAAATTCCCGCAAATAAAATATATACTTTCGGGCAAATATGATGAGCAGGAACACATCCGTATAAAAGAATTAATAGCGGCGCATGATGTAAGGGAACAGGTAATTTTAACCGGCTTTATTGATGAAGCCGAACTTACCGACTATTTCCTGCTGGCCGACCTGTTTGTTTTACCAAGCAAAAAGGAGGGCTTTGGCATTGTATTTATTGAAGCCCTTGCCTGCGGCTTACCCGTTATTTGTGGCAATGCCGATGGTAGTATTGACGCCATCCGGAACGGCGAACTGGGAGAAGCCATTGACCCGGACAACCTTACCGAACTTAACAAAGCAATAACAAAGCATTTGCAAAAACACTTAGCTGCTGATACCCGCAAAAGCTTACAGGAAAAATGTTTAAGCCATTTTAACGAGCGCGATTATATGACCAAACTTGAGCAGCTGATAAATGACTGATTTGCATCCTGAAAAATGGGACATCGAAATAAATGCGAAAGGCAGCTTGCTCGACCTTAAGCTTAAAGAGGTGTGGCATTACCGCGACTTGCTTGTGCTACTCGTTAGGCGCGATTTTATTTCCTTTTATAAGCAAACCATTTTGGGCCCGGTGTGGTTTTTTATTCAGCCGGTTATTACTATCCTGTTTTATACCCTGATATTTGGCAATTTGGCCGGCATCCCGGTTGATGGCCTGCCCAAGCCACTTTTTTACCTGGCCGGCACCATCATTTGGAACTATTTTGCCGATTGCCTGAACAAAACGTCAACTGTTTTTAAAGATAATGCCGGTATACTTGGCAAGGTATATTTTCCAAGACTTATTATGCCCTTAAGTATTGTGCTTTCAAACTTGATCCGTTTCGCGGTTCAGTTTCTACTTTTCATAATCCTGTACATCATATTTATCTTAAAGGGCGAACATATTATTCCCAATATAGCAGCCTTGCTGCTGCCATTACTCATTATCATGATAGCATCATTGGGTTTAGGCTTAGGTATGATCATATCGGCTGTTACCACAAAATACAGGGATATAGCGTTTATAGTGGCCTTTGGCGTACCACTTTTAATGTATGCAACAACGGTTATATACCCTTTATCGGTGGCACAGGCTAAATATCCTAAATACAGCTGGCTTATTAAGTTTAACCCCATTACGGCCATAATTGAAACGTTCAGGTATGGCTTTTTAGGCAAAGGAAGCTTTAACTGGGAGCTGTTAGCTTACAGTATCGTTAGCACTATTGTAATACTGCTTACAGGCATAGTAATATTTAATAAGGTTGAAAAAACTTTTGTTGATACTGTATAAATGAGTAAGGCAATAAAAGTTGAAAACTTATCAAAAGCCTACCAACTAGGCGATTTTGGTACGGGCACTATCTCCCGCGACCTGGAGCGCTTTTGGGCACGTCTGCGGGGTAAGGAAGATCCTTTTTTAAAAATAGGCGAAGTGAATGATCGTACCATCAAAGGCGAAAGTGATGTGGTATGGAGCTTGAACGATATTAATTTTGAAGTTGAACAGGGCGATGCTGTTGGCATTATAGGCCGCAACGGAGCAGGTAAAAGCACCCTGCTTAAAATTTTAAGCCGTGTTACCTCTCCTACTACCGGTTCGGTAAAACTAAAGGGCCGGATAGCCAGTTTACTTGAAGTAGGCACAGGTTTCCACCCGGAACTGAGCGGGCGGGAAAATATTTATCTCAATGGTGCCATACTGGGGATGCGCAAGGCCGAGATCAAACAAAAGTTTGATGAGATCGTGAGCTTTTCGGGGGTTGAAAGATACATCGATACGCCGGTTAAGCGTTACTCGTCGGGAATGTATGTACGGTTGGCCTTTGCGGTGGCTGCGCACCTTGAAAGCGAAATTTTGATAGTAGATGAAGTACTGGCAGTTGGCGATGCCGAGTTTCAGAAAAAATGTCTCGGTAAAATGGGACAGGTGAGCAAAAGCGAAGGGCGCACGGTTTTGTTTGTGAGCCACAATATGGCCGCTGTGAAAACATTATGTAACCGGGGCATTGTACTTGCCAACGGACAGCTAATATATGAAAACCGCCAGCTTGAAGCCGTTAGCTTTTATCAAACCAATAATAATACCCGGTCAACATTTGAGCATCATGGTGATCTAAGCTCAGCGCCGGGAAATGAAAATATAAGGGTGCTTAAATTTATTATCCGCCCGCTTACGGGCGACAGTATTTCCATTTCGACAGGTGTTAGCTTTGAGATGATCTTTTTTAATCAAAAGGCAGGTATTAACCTCGATGCCACATTTGAGTTAAAAAACAGCGATGAGATTCCGGTATTTCATAATGGCGTACTTATATCAACCAATAACAATTCAAAAACCGGCTTGTATACGATTAAGTGTACTATCCCGCCTAACCTGTTGAATGCCGGTAATTATTCATTCAAGTTAATTTTCGGTGAAAATCAGCGCTACCTGTTATTCGGTGCTGATGACTTTATCGGGTTTGAGGTTGAAAATGAAAGCAGGGGGAGTAACAGTGCTTTAGCTCCGGGAGTTATTCATCCTAAACTTGACTTTAACGTTAGTTACCAGGCATAAAAGCATATATAAGCCCCGCATATCATACAATTGCCCAAATTGTTAAACGACAGAGGTAACGTTCATAGAAGAAAACAACTCCCCTCCTTTGCAATGCGTAAAATTTTAATTGTAAATGGCCATCTGGTTATAGGCGGTGCCGAAAAGCTCGTCTATGAATTGGCTGTTTTCGCCCAGAAAAATAACATTGCCCCAACCGTTCTTATAATTGATAACTACATCAGGGAATACTACGATCCGATATTTAAACAAAAGAAAATAAAAGTAGTGCGAACCAGGCTCAGCACCATACGAAACTTCAGGGCTCCTTTAAAAATGCTAAGGTCAATGTACTGGTCGCTTAGGTTAAAATATTTTGCCAATAGTGTATATGATAGTGTCCATGTCATCGGTTTGCATAACATTTACAGGGCAAAAGATTTCATTAATCATAGTAACCGGTTTTATTGGCATGTAACCAATGCAGCACAGGGTGCTTACAACTATCCTGAAAGCTACTTCGATAATCCCAATGATACGCTGGTTTGCATCAATCAATACCAGGAAAATGAACTCGACAGCCATTACGGGAATGATGTATTTAAATGCAAAAGGGTTTTATTCCCGCTTTTTTTGAATGATTAATTTAAACGTCGTATCACGCATCTCTGATGATAAGAATTATTTTCCCGATCTGTTAGAAACATTGTACTTGTTAAAAAACAACGGGATCACTGATGTTCATATACTATTTATAGGTACCGTATATAGCCCGAAAGTTTACCAAAACATTCTTGATACGGCCAGCCGGCTTAATGTTTCTTCAAACATCGCGTTTACAGAAAGGTCTATCCCGATGAATGAACTAAATGATGAAATAAAAAGCGGATATTTTATCAACTTCACTATTGGTGAATTTACCGGCTATTCAGGTCTGGAAAGTATCAAAAACGGGTTTAAGACAATTTTTTATAACATTGATAAGTCGCTTAAAAATGATCACAATGACTTAATCACCTACTGTCACACGCTTGATGAACTAACGGCCCTGATTATAAATATCAGCCGGGAGCAGGCTCTTATAAACAAAGAAATTACAGCTTGTAACCATGATATGCTTAACAGGTTTGTACTAAACAGTACCAAGAAGCAGCAATTGCTTTCTATGATGTTGCCAAAACATTAATTATTAAACACATTAGCCCAAATGAGTAAGGTTGCCTTGATAATTATTTACAACCACCAGTACAATAAAAACATACCTGTTTTAGAAAAAATTTATCATAATAGATTTACCAACATCTACCATTTGGTTCCTTTTTATACCGGCGATTTATCCAATGTAATTTCTGTTTATGAAAACTCATTCTACTTTCAGGGATATGTTACCCAGAGCTTGGGTTCTTTTTTTGACGATAAATATGATCACTATTTTTTCGTTGCAGATGATCTGCTGTTGAACCCCGCAATAAATGAGAACAACTATGCGGGCTTTTTTAAACTAAAAGCCGGCACATGTTTCATCCCTGAGCTTATCAACCTGCATGAAACCGACCTAAACAAGCGTTGGGAAAGGGTGGCCGATGGCTTTAATTATAACATAGAATTGAGTGGTGTTGAAGCGAAAAGCTTTCTTCCCGATTACAACACCGCTTTAGCTATATTCAATAAGTTTGGTTTATCGGTAGGGCCTTTGAATTTCAGGCAAATTTGGGACGCCCCAAAAACACTGAAAGACTGGTTTACAATGCCACTGCGGGAAGTATTGCGCTATTTAAAAAACCTGATCACTAAACAACAACACCATCTTCGGTATCCTGTGGTTGGTGGTTATTCAGATGTGTTTATTATAAGTGCCGATACCATCAAACAATTTAGTCATTATTGCGGCATAAC
Source organism: Mucilaginibacter rubeus (assembly GCF_014643835.1). Taxonomy (GTDB): domain Bacteria; phylum Bacteroidota; class Bacteroidia; order Sphingobacteriales; family Sphingobacteriaceae; genus Mucilaginibacter; species Mucilaginibacter rubeus. The sequence continues at coordinate 113,111 of NZ_BMKD01000009.1, forward strand.
AGCCGTAACTAAATTGTTTGTGGAGGTTGGTTTGCCTACCTCGTTAGTATTATCGGCAAATGAAATCGTTACCGAAACAGACCTTAACTTAAAAGGTTTCCCATTGTGGACAGCTCAAGACTATACCATACTCGATAAATACAACAATAGCCTTACCGATCTTGTAAATAATTTCCCGGAAAATTTACTTTACATCCATCCCATTAAACTTTCTAAATGGAAAGCCTAAAAAAAGCAATTGTAATAACATCAATATTTGAACCAACAGAGGCCGTCGTTTCTTTTTCAAAACTGTCCGATTATCACCTGATAGTAGTTGGCGACAAAAAGTCGCCCAAAGATTGGCACTGTGATAATGTTGAATATCTTTCTGTCGACCGGCAGGAAACATTACCATATCAATTATCAAAAGTGCTGCCCTTTAACCATTATTGCCGTAAAATGCTCGGTTACCTGGCGGCCATTGGGCAAAAAGCAGCATATATAATTGATACCGATGATGACAATTACCCAAAGGGGAATTGGGACTTTCCGGTATTTGAGAGTGAATTTGACATGATAGACGGGCCTGCAGGATTTGTTAATATTTACCAATACTATACAAAACAAAAAATATGGCCCCGCGGGCTCCCGCTCGACCTTATCAATACCGATTTTCAGATTGAAAAATTTACTTCAAGACAAAATTGTAATGTTGGGATCTGGCAGGGCTTAGCGGATGAAGACCCTGATGTAGACGCGATTTACCGCTTAACAGATAATACCCCATGCTATTTTGATGACAAGCCACCCATTGTTTTAAACCGTGGAACGGTTTGTCCGTTTAACACTCAAAATACCATAATACGGAAAGAGTTATTTGCATTGCTTTATCTTCCAACATATGTAACATTCCGCTTTACGGATATTCTTCGTGGTTTAGTGGCACAGCCAGTTATGTGGCTTTATGGTTATCAGCTTGGTTTTATCAATGCCACGGTTGTGCAAAAAAGAAACCTGCATAATTATATGGATGATTTCACATCAGAGATACCCATGTACCAGCATTGTAACAAAATAGTGGATTTAGTAACTACTGTTATATCTGCGGATAATACAGTTGAGGTTAATCTGCTGAATGCATATAAAGCATTGTTAGAAAATAATATAGTTTGCGAAAAGGAAATAATTACACTGGAAAGCTGGCTCGCAGACATCACATCGCTCCAATAAAACAATCAAGTCGGGAAAAAGACGAGCAGTTATATATTTTACCCCATCAATAATTTGAGCCCCGGTATATCCGTCATAGTTTGCTGTTACAATAGCAGCAAACGGCTTCCCTTAACCATTAAACACCTGGCCTTACAACAAGCAGCTGTTAATTGGGAAGTTATTATCGTTGATAACGCCTCAACAGATGGGACAGCTACCACAGCTGCGGCCGAATGGGAGAAATACAAGCTAACCAATGTTCCGTTCAGTGTTTTGAATCAACCGATTGCAGGATTGAGCCATGCGCGAGACATGGGCTTGAGCTATGCCCGGTATGAATACCTTCTTTTTTGCGATGATGATAACTGGCTTTGTGATGATTATGTTGAACGTTGCTTCATGATTATGAACGATGATAGCCAAATTGGTGTATTAGGGGGATGTGGAGTGATAGAAGCTGAACAACCAGCCCTGATTACTGAAGATCTACTGAAATTCACCACGGTTTGGGGCCCTCAAACATGGGCAGCGGATAGCCATTGGGTTTACGGTGCCGGGGCTGTTTACCGGAAAAGTATCCTGCTTGAACTAAAGAACGCCAATTGGAGGCAGGTAACAACCGGGCGGATAGGTAAAAAACTGCTTTCGGGCGAAGATGTTGAGATCTGCCTGATGAATTATTTGATGGGCTATAAGATCCTCGCCGATGATAACCTAAAATTTAAACACTTTGTTCCCCATCAAAGGCAAAATATCGACTATATATTAAAGGTTGCATTTTGGTTAAATTACAGCAGCGTTTTGCTCAATGGCTATTTTGCACTGGTTAATGATAATAAACGGCCTATCGAACAGATCATAAATCACGATCTGCTTTCCGCAGCAAAATCCTTAATCAAGTTAACGGTTAACTTGTTTTATCAAAAGGTTAATAGATCCCGGCCTGTAAACGTCGAACAAAAAATTTCATACTACAAAAAATCTGGCCAGCTCAAATCGCTGTTAACTAACAGGCAACTGATAAAAAATCAGTACCAGCATATAAAACAATTATTAAAAATTGTAAAAACAGCCCAGGCTTTCACAAGCTATTAAGCTTATGGGATATTCCGTACCGATACTTTTTTTAATATTTAACCGCCCGGCTTTTACAGAAATGGTTTTTGAAGCTATAGCTGAAATTAAACCTAAATACCTGTATATAGCTGCCGACGGACCAAGACCTGATAAACCCGATGACATCGACCTATGCGCTAAAACACGTTCGGTAATTGAGCGCATAAACTGGGATTGTGAAGTTAAAACACTATTAAGGGATAAAAACCTCGGCTGCAAATCGGCAGTTAGCGAAGCCATCAACTGGTTTTTTGAAAATGTTAACGAAGGCATCATTTTAGAAGACGACTGCCTGCCCGATAGAACATTTTTCCCCTTTTGCGAGGAGCTGTTGACAAAATACCGTTTTGACGACAGGGTAATGTCAATATCAGGTTCAAATTTACTAACCGATGGCTGGAAAAAAGATGCCCAATCATATCATTGGGGGTATGGCGGTATCTGGGGTTGGGCCACCTGGAAACGTGCATGGAAACTTTATGACATAGAAATGAAAGACTGGCCCAAGCAGCAAATAAAGGATAAGGTTGAAGCTCAACTTGGTACTACCGACTGGTTCCGTAGTTATTACGGCATGTTTGAATCATCCTTTAACAAATCATTAAATACCTGGGATATTCAATGGTTCTATAGCATTCTGATCAACGGTGGCATGGCCATTAATCCTTGCGTAAATCTTGTAAAAAATATCGGCTATGGGAATGGGACACATACGCATTCGGCAGATGATGCTATTGCCGATCTGCCATTGGGCACAATGACATTCCCGCTAAAACATCCTAAAAAAATGCTTTTGGATATCGCTTATTTAAAACAGGTTTATGCCCGGCTTAACAAAAAATACAAAAGTTCTGTTATACGCAGGGCGCTTCAATTTTTTAAGATAGCATAATGAAACAATTCATAAAACGGTTATTGCTTGGCCTTTTTGAAAAAATAAACCTTGTCCATTTAATTTACCTGCTTAATGAAAAACAGGCAAAACGCAACATTCAGTTAAGCATTACCGATCTCGGGGCCACTTTTTATCCGGAGGCGGTGGTTTCGAACTCGCTCGACAAATCAAGAATAGTGGTTGGCAAAGGAACCCATATCCGGGGGATGCTCAATATATTTAAATACGGCGGTAGAATTGTGATTGGCGAAAACTGCTACATTGGCGATCACACCAGGATCTGGTCGGGCGAAAGCATAACCATTGGCAATTTTGTGCAAATCTCACATAATGTAAATATTATGGACACAAATGCGCATGAGCTTGAAGCCATTGAAAGGGCCGAACGGTGGATGGACCTGGTACACAACGGGCACTGGGCCGATAAAGGCAATGTACACACCGCACCGATAATAATTGATGACTATGCCTGGATCAGCCTGAACGCTGTAATTTTAAAAGGCGTTACCATTGGCAAAGGCGCTATCGTAGCAGCAGGAGCAGTGGTTACTAAAAATGTTGAACCGTTTACCATGGTTGCCGGGAACCCGGCAAGTTTTATAAAAACATTACCACAGCAATGAAAATACTTGTCATAGGCTCCAAAGGATTTATCGGTTCGGCCTGTTACAGCTATTTTAAAAATCAGCCAGGCTATGAAGTTTATGGCGCTGATGTGGTGGTAGAATATGACGATCCCAACTACTTTTTAATTGATGCTATCAACGCCGATTTTAAGAAGGTATTTCATAAACAACAGTTCAATTGGTGTATTAACTGTGCAGGGGCTGCGTCAGTGCCCGAATCATTCAATAACCCTGAGCGCGATTACCTGCTAAACGTTTATCACCTTGTGAGCATCCTCAATGCCATAAAAGAAGGTAATGCCAATTGCAGGCTCATCCAATTGTCAAGCGCGGCAGTTTACGGTAATCCGCAAATGCTACCTATTACAGAGTCCCATACGCTTAATCCGCTCTCACCCTATGGTGTGCATAAAAAACAAGCCGAAGAGCTCTGCCAGCTATATCATACTCATTTTAGCTTAAATGTTCATATCTTCCGTGTATTTTCGGCATATGGAGCCGGTTTGAAAAAGCAGCTGTTTTGGGACCTTTACAAAAAATCGCAGACTCAAACAAATATCACATTGTTCGGTACCGGTAACGAAACACGCGAATTTATTCATGTTACCGATATTGTAAATGCCATGAACCTATTTGTCAATGCCGATAGGCCCGGGTTCAGCATTACAAATATTGCTAATAATAATACCATCACTATAACAACAGCAGCCAAAACTTTTTTGAAATATATAGGCTTTAGCGGCGGTTTATCATTTACAGGCACCAACCGCGTTGGCGATCCGTTATACTGGCAAGCCGATAACAGCCGGCTAATTAGCCTGGGCTACCAACAAAAAGTAAATTTTGAGGATGGTATTAATATCTATTGTAAATGGCTAAAAGGAAAAGAATAGGACTAAGCTACACCTACAACGAAAACTGGATCGGCGGCACTTACTACATCGAAAACCTGGTAAATGCGTTAAACGCCCTTAATGATGAGGAAAAGCCGCATATTGTTTTGCTTACCGATAGTTACGAAAGCTTCAGGACGGCGCAGCAAAAATTCAACTATCCTTATATCAGCTTTCAGCTTGGTTCGGGCGAAGCAAATAAGGGTTTCCAATTGCTGAACAGGATAACAAACCGGCTGTTTAACATTCGTTTGTTTAGCCAGAAAATTAAAGCCCTTGATGCTGTTTTTCCTTATTATAAAAGTGAGCAACAATCGGCTGCTAAAAAGAAAATATATTGGGTAGCTGATTTCCAGGAACATTTTGCCCCTGAATTTTTCAGTAAAGACGATATTGCCTCGCGCCTGAAAAACCAGCAGGAAATTCAAGCCTCTACCGGGCATTTAATTGTGAGCAGCAATACTGCGCTCGGACATTTCAAATCCATTTTCCCTCAGCATACGGTTAAGATAAACGTTCTGCCTTTCGCAGTAGCGCATCCTCCGTATCAGGATATCAACATCAAATTACTGCTTGAAAAATATCAGTTGCTCGCCCGTTATTTTATCTGCCCCAACCAATTCTGGAAACACAAAAATCAGCTGGCAGTTTTGAAAGCAGTTAAAGAACTAAAAACGAAAGGCATTGAAATTACCGTAGCTTTTACCGGTAATACCAACGACTACCGGAACCCTCATTATTTTACGGAGATGAAAGCGTTTGTCGAAGACAATAACATCGGCAACAACATTAAGTTCCTGGGTTTTATTGACAGACGTGATCAGCTTCAGTTAATGAATAATGCCATTGCCATTATACAGCCTTCGTTGTTTGAAGGCTGGAGCACTGTTGTGGAGGATGCTAAGCTAATGAATAAATTTTTACTGGTTTCAGATATTGAGATCCATAGGGAGCAACTGGTTAACAGCTCGGCATGCTTTTTTAATCCGCATAATGTTAACCAGTTAGCGCAACTGCTTCAGCAGTTCAGTGAACATCAAACCCCTCCCCCGCTCTTTGAAAGTAACACTTATCATGAAAGCGTTAAAAAATTTGGCCGAACATTTCTGCAGATCATTGACTGAACAAAAAACATGACCCTTCCCGATCTTCAGTTATACCGTTCAAACTTTATTAATAAAGGCGTTCAATTGCCCCTGCCCATAGTAGCCGGTACCGAAAACGGATTATTGCACCAGTTACCCCTACCTCCGTCCGGTAAAACCGGATGGCCTTGGGATGAGGAAGTTGCACCAGTTATTTATGATAACAGAATAAACTGGCCTAAGCTTACCATCGTAACCCCATCATATAACCAGGCCGATTTTCTGGAGCAAACCATCAGGGCCGTGCTTCTGCAAAATTATCCCAACCTGGAGTATATCATCATTGACGGCGGCAGTACCGATCAATCCAAACAGATTATTGAAAAGTATGCCCCATGGACCAGTTACTATCAAAGTGAAAAAGATAGCGGGCAAAGCCACGCCATCAACATGGGCTTCAGCCTTTCTTCGGGCAGGTACCATGCATGGATCAACAGTGATGATTATTACCTTAATGGTATTTTCCACAAAGTGGTGAGCAAGTTTATAAGTGCTAAAGTCGATTTTATATACGGTTACGGAAACGACTATAATGTGGTATCCGGCAAAACAACCACAACGCGGGTATTGCCTTTTATTGATTATTTTATCAAGATTCCGAGTCTCGTACAGCCCTCCACTTTTTGGAGTGCCTCCATTCATGAGCCCGTCTGGGAGGAGCTTCATTGCTCCCTTGATTTTGAATTATGGCTCAGGCTGGTAAAAGGACACAGCAGGGCATTGATCAAAGAGCCGCTTTCCGTTGCCAACGTGCATGACCAGGCCAAAACTCATTCGCCAAAAATGAAGGCCCAATGGGAGGCCGATCATCAGAAAATATGGGCGGCAGATGCTCACGGCACTGTTTATGAATGGAAGAAAATTATTTTTTTAAACAGGATCAGGATCAAATTATATAAGGTATTTGGATATTATTCATGATGTTGCTAAAAAGAAGTACAAACAAGATCCGGAGGATCTTATTCCATTTCTTTAACCAAACGTCCCTTCCTTTTAAAAGTAACCGGATTTTAATTGTAAGACTTGATGCTATTGGTGATTACATTCTTTTCAGAAACTATGTAAGATGTATCAAACACGCACCAAAATTTAAAGGCTATAAACTGACGCTCCTTGGAAATATAGGATTTAAAGATATAGCCGAAGCATATGATAAAGACGTTATTGATGAATTTATCTGGATAACGCCCTCATTAATTTATGATATAAATGAAAAAATAAGGTTATCATTTGCCATTAAAAAAAAAGCATTTGATATCTTAATCAATCCGGTTCATTCAAGAGTTTTTCACACTGACGAGTTTATATCCCAACTTGGAGCCAAACAAAAGATTTGCAGCAGCGGCGATTATACTAATATGGAATCATTAGAAGAATTAAAACGCTCTTATAAATTTTATGATAGTATTATAGATGTGCCCGGAATTGACTATTTTGAATACTTGAGAAATCGCAAATTTATTGAAACCCTTACAGGTCAAAAAATTGACACCTCCTTAAATTTGCCAACCAAAAGTAAGTCAACCAAAAAAAGGGTTTTGCAATTGGTAATATTTCCCGGTGCGGGCCAGGAGTATAGAAGATGGGGAACAAATTTATTTGCAACAGCAATTGATTCCATAATGGCAAATTCAACATTTAAAGTTACCGTTACAATTGCGGGCTCATCTGCAGATTCATGCCTGGCTACGGAAATAATATCACAATCAATAAACAAAGAAAAAATTGAAGATAAAACCGGTAAAACTAACCTTGTTGAATTAATTGAACTTATTAACAATGCAGATTTACTAATTTCAAATGATACCAGTGCTATACATATTGCTGCAGGTACACAAACTACCGCAATTTGTATCTCCAATGGCAACCATTTCGGTCGTTTTGTTCCCTATCCCTTAAACATAACAAACAATATATACACGTTTTATCCTTCTGAAGAGTTTAGCAATAAACATAACTATGCATTACTGAACGATTTATACAAGCGCGGCTCCAACCTGAATATCAACAATGTCGATCCTATTGTAATCAGTAATAAGGCAATATCAATTCTTAATAATGCAAGCTAAACCAGGTGCCGACGTCAAAATTATTGTGAACTAAATTATATATCTGCTTTTTTTAAATGCTTTTTAACTCCCTGTTGTTCCTTATATTTTTTGTAATTGTAACTATTACATATTACCTGCTGCCGCATAAATTAAGATGGATGTGGCTTTTAGCCGCAAGCAGCTATTTTTACATGTACTTTAAGCCGGTATACATCCTCATCATTCTTTTCACCATTATTGTTGATTATTGTGCCGGCATCCTGATAGAAAAAGCCACAGGCAAAACCCGCAGGTTTTATCTCATTTTAAGCCTGATCACCAATATTGGTGTACTGGCCTTTTATAAATATTTCAACTTTTTGGCCGCGAACCTGAATTTGCTATCTGACACATTCCATGGCCCGCAATTACCATTGCTTGATTTTATATTGCCTATTGGCTTATCGTTCCATACATTCCAGGCTATGAGCTACACCATTGAGGTTTACCGGGGTAATCAACCCGCCGAGCGTCACTTTGGCCTTTATGCCTTGTATGTAATGTTTTACCCGCAAATGGTAGCAGGCCCAATTGAACGGCCCCAGCATATTTTGCCCCAGTTACACCGGGTGAACAATTTCCGAAGCAGTAACTTGATAACTGGTTTATTTTTTATGGCGATGGGCCTGTTTAAAAAAGTGGTGATTGCCGATAGACTGGGCCTTTACGTCGACCCTGTTTTCAATAATCCGCATGGTCATTCGGCACTTGAACTGCTCGTAGCTACCTATTTTTTTGCATTCCAGATCTATTGCGACTTTAGCGGGTATTCGGATATCGCGGTTGGCACGGCCCTCGTTTTGGGTATCGAGCTAATGCAGAATTTTAACTTGCCCTATCTCGCCTCCAATGTTTCTGATTTTTGGAAACGCTGGCATATCTCACTTTCCACCTGGTTTCGTGATTATTTGTATATCCCGTTGGGGGGCAGCAAGATTAATTTCCGGGTAACCTGCATTAACCTGCTTATCGTATTTATGATAAGCGGCCTGTGGCATGGCGCCAACTGGAAATATCTTGTTTGGGGCCTGATTCATGGTTTGCTGCTCGTTGCTTACCAGTTATTCAACAAGTACGATATCGGGATCAAAGGCTTTACCTTCCTGAAATGGCTTTTCACTTTTAACCTGGTTTCTCTTGCCTGGGTGTTTTTCAGGGCAGCTACAGTATCCGATGCTTTTTATATTTTAAGTAAAATATTGGCCGGTAAAGGATTTACCTATTCGGCCGGTAATTTGATGTCTGTCCCTGAACTTTGGTATTGTGCCTTTATTATCATTATCCTGCTTTTAGGCGAACGTTATTTGCGAAAAGCGAAAGATTATTCAAACACAACAAAGGCGGTCATTATAGGCGGGCTTATCCTTGCCTGTTACTTTTTAGGGATCTTTAACGAAGCTCAGTTTATTTATTTCCAGTTTTAATGCGTAAGGTTACCAGTTTATTCATATTGCTCATTAGTGTTGCGTTGCTGCTTAGTTCCATGAACCGGTCATTCATCAATAAATTATATTTTGACAAATATTTCAGCCACATTTATTCCAAAACAACAAAGGAAACCAACTGGTATAAAGCCTTTTTTTCCTATTCGGACAAGTGGCGCTATGGCGATCTTTACGGCATGTCAAATCTGCCTCAATACAAATTTGAACTCGAACTTTTTAAACACTACAACCCCAAACCCGGCAGGCAAAACACCAATAGGGTATTATATATTATAGGCGACAGCTTTTTGGCAGATAAAATACTTTATGGCGCTTTTGATGCATTTGATAATGTAATTTTCCTTGATCGTCGTTTTGCCTTCGGTCCAATTAAACTGGATAGTACCAAACAAAACTATCTCATAATGGAATTTGCCGAGCGTAACCTGGTCAGCTATGATATCAGCAAAACAGATGAAACAAGGTGGACAAATAATGAAATTAAAAATGGCCTAAATTTTAGTAATGCCCCCCGGTTGGGTAACCAACCGCCGGCAGCATCTATTTTTGAACGGGTAGGCAATGTCATCTTTAACAAGGATCTAAGCCGCAATCTCGAACTAATTCTTTTTGATAATAAACTGGCGACCTCTTTCAAAGAGATCAAAGCATCACTCAACTATAAACTTTTTAATCGCGTAGCCAAAGAGGTAACGGAGAGTACTGATAAAAAAAGGCTTTTTTATAATACTACCGTCGATACCGCCAGTTTACAGTCAGCATTTAGGCCTAAAACCAGGGCCGCTTTAGATTCTATAGTCCGCAAACTGGATATTGCACGCGATTATTATCGGGCTATTGGCTTTAAAAAGGTTTTCCTTTCAGTGATCCCAAATGCGGTTTCAATCTATGACGATAAACGGATGCCTTATAATCATCTGTTAGAAAGAGTTGAACAAAAAACTGATCTTCCTGTAATACCACTATACAAAACTTTCAAAGCCGAGAAGCGCAATCTATTCTACCGCAGTGACACACACTGGAACCCGCAGGGCTTGGATACCTGGGTAAATGAAGCGGACAAGGTATTAACATCAAACCTCAATTGAAGCCATTTTTTTCCATCGTCATGCCGTTGTATAACTGTGAGGGCACCTTACAGCAGACATTAGATAGCATCAATTGCCAGGCTTTTAAAAACTACGAACTGGTTTTGGTTGATGGTGGTTCAAATGATGATACACAGTATATCATCAGTAATTTAAAAAAAACAGGTAAGGTTGGTATCCAGTTCATTTCTGAACCCGACAAGGGCATTTATGATGCTATGAACAAAGGAATTGATATGGCGAGCGGTCAATGGCTTTATTTTATGGGTGGCGATGATATTTTCAACAGCTCCGCAGTGTTGGATCAGGTTTATCAGGCCATCCAAAATGAACCTGCTGATCTTATATATGGTAATGTAACAGGCGCTACATCAAAGACGAAATATACGGATGATACTATTGATAAAGTATTATCACGCGGCATCCATCACCAGGGCATTTTTTATAAACGCGGGATATTTAATTACACCGGTAAATACAACATAAAGTTTAAGGTAGCTGCTGACTACCATTTAACATTGAAAGTATTTTGTAACCCCGTATTTAAAACCAAATACATCAATCTGGATATCGCGCGTTTTGGCGAGGCTGGTTTAAGCTCATCAACTTATGACTATCGTTTTTTCAGTTATCATTATAAGTTTCTGTCAACACGTAAAGCCCTCGGCAATATCAATGATAAAGCCACATGTTTGCAGCAATCAATTTACTGCTGCCTGTGGCTGGCGAAGGAAAAACAAAGCATAACTTTTGCCTGGTTCAATATTTTATACTACATAACTGGGTTAAACGGGCTGAGCATTCCATTCAGGTTTAAAACATTTTTAAGAATGATGTACTGGAGTATGAAAAGGTAAGATGATAATACGCTTAGCTGTTGGAAGCCTCAAAGCAATATTTTGAAAAACCGAATTAAAACTATAAAATCAACGCTGTTTTACTTTTATAAATACGGTATACCATCCTATATCATTGCTTTTGGCGAATCGCTGGGCGATAATCTGCTGCTCACTGTATTAAGCCGGGAGCTCTACGGGCGCAGAAATAAAAATATCTGGGTAAAAAGTAACCAACAACAACTCTTTGAGCATAATCCGAATATCAAACTTATTTTACCTTTTGGGGCATTATTATCGGGTATGCTTCTTAAAGCCTTCAACGTAAAAACTGTTTTTCCAAAATACACAGTTTATCACCCCGAAACCGACGGCGACGAAATACCCGAAAAGCATATCATTTTAAAAATGGCCGATGATTTACAGCTTAAAGGTAAAATAGATCTTAAGCCCGTTTTAATTTTAACTGCTAATGAGCTGGAAGCAGCGCAGTGGGCAAAAAACCATATCGTAATAACAACATCCGGCTCAGCAGCATTGTTCCCGATGGGTAATAAAGAATGGGACATTAAAAAATATCAACAGGTTGTTGATCTGCTTTGCCAAACCCACAAATTCATCCAGTTAGGTTCTCAAACAGATGCGCCGCTGAAAAACGTTATCGATCTGCGCGGGAAAACTACTATCCGGCAAACAGCAGCCATATTAAGTAATGCCGCCCTTTTGGTATCACACGTAGGGTTTATGATGCATCTGGCACGCGCAGTCGACTGCCGGTCGGTAATCATATATGGTGGGCGCGAAAGGCCAGACCAATCGGGGTATATCAGTTTTAAAAATGTATACTCTGCGGTTGAATGCTCACCATGCTGGTTACATAATACCTGCCGTTACGATAAAAAATGCATGCAAATGATTTTACCTGGCACAGTTGAGGCGGCTGTAATAGAACAGTTGGCTTTAATTAACGAACCTTTACCTGCCGATATCTTATATAATGGCTAAATTAAGCGTAATCATCCCTACTTATAACCCGGATACAGCAAGATTACAGCAAACGCTTTCGGCCTTAAAAAGCCAATCACTGCCTGCCAACCAATGGGAGTTAATCATTATCGACAATAATTCATCTAACAATTTCCGGCAGCAGCTTAATTTAAGCTGGCACCCTGCCGTTCAAATTATAGATGAAACAAAGCAAGGTTTAACCTATGCCCGGCTTAAGGGTTTCAATGAATCAACGGGCGATATTATAGTAATGGTTGATGATGATAATATGATTGAAGGCGGCTATCTTGAAAAAGTCCTTAATATATTTGGCCAAAATCCCAAAATGGGCGCTATAGGTGGTAAATCAATCCCATTGTTTGAAACTAACCCTCCCGAATGGCTGTGGGAGTTTTACGGAAGCCTGGCCCTGCGCGACCTTGGCGATACCCCCTTAACAGCGGCATGGAATAATCAATATCCAACAGCTGCACCCATAGGCGCAGGGATGGCTATAAAACGCGAAGCGCTATCATCCTATTTGGAAAAAATAACACAGGGCAAAAACAACATCAGCGATAGGTTGGGTAACTCCTTAAGCTCCGGCGGCGATAACGATATTGTGCTCGAGATCCTTAAAGGCGGCTGGCAGGTTGGTTATTTCCCTCAGCTCATACTACAACATATTATTCCTGCTCAACGTATGCACGCAGGTTACCTTGCACGTTTGCTTAACAATACCAATAAATCATGGGTGCAGCTACTGCAAAGCCACGGTATAAACCCATGGCAACAAATTACAAAATCGGGGGCTACATTACGGAAAGCTAAAGCCTGGTTTACCTACAAAGCATGGAAAAATGCTGCGGCATATATAAAATGGCAGGGCGCATGTGGTATGTATGACGGCCTTATAAAGAACAACCATGCTCAATAAAATAAGCAATTCACTGGCTTATCGCTTACCAGTACTTTACAGGAGCTTACTTAAATATAAGCCCCTTGTTGTAGGGCAGCCCAAAGCATCATCGGCTTATACTGTACTTATGATGACAGGCAAAAGCATCATAGATATGACGCGCCTGGCCGTATATTCTATTGCAAAATATTGGGAAGAGATTCCTAAACTGATCATCGCATCCGACGGATCGTTATCTCCGGAAGAAATCAAAAGTAAATTTAAGTTTTGGCCGGGTGAGCTTATTGTTAAGCACTGGCAACAAAGCGCGGTATATCATCAGGGCAAAAACAGGATCAATCTTTTAAACTATGCCGAGAGCCATGTGCTTGGCAAAAAATTGGCTGTGATACTTCACCAGGCCGAGATCCAACCTGTAATATGGATAGACAGTGACATACTTTTTTACAAGGATTTTAAAAAATATATTCCCCAACATAACGGGTTTGTTTGCGGCGGAAGCCAGGAGGGACACTCAACTTATGATGACCGCGTTTTGAATTTCTACGGTAATAACCTCTATGATACTTATACCTTCAGTTCGGGCTTATTAATTATTTATGGGCCCAGAATTTGCGAAGACTTTCGGCTGGAGGAATTATTGTTTCATGTAAGTAACTATGTGCATTATTTTACCGAACAAACTATTTTTGCTCATATAGCAAGTTCATCAATTGGAATACCCTGGACAACAAAGATTATAAAAAACGATCACCAGGACAGCCAACAGATTAAGCCTATGAAAAAAAAAGGCATCGTGGGCAGGCATTATACTGCAAACGTCCGACATTTATTCTGGCGCGACTCGTTGTTTAATTTATAGCTTTCCTTGTTACAACAAGTCATTAATTTTTTATACCGCAATCCGCGTTCACAATTACAAAAATTCAGGCGTTTTGGTGGCTATTTCAATTACCGAAACATAATGAACGGGCGTAGGGAGATGGAACAGCGTTCGCTTGAGTTGCCCCCGGTAGTTTCACATACTAATGGGTTGCCGATTTACTTTTTAACAGGTAAAAACTACCTGTACCAAACGCTTTATTGCATCCAATCGTTAATTAAGTCAACTGCTGCGCAATTTAAATTCATATTGGTTGATGACGGCAGCTTTAATGCTGCACTGGTGGAGAGGGTAGCAAAACAGCTGCCCGGCACACAGGTAATTACAGTGAAGCAAATCAGTGAAAACCTGCAAAACACATTGCCCGAAACATGTTATCCGTACCTGCATAAAAAAAGAGCAGTATATCCTCACATTAAAAAACTAACAGATGTGCACACCATCCCAGGCGATGACTGGAAACTGGTACTGGATTCGGACATGCTTTTTTGGCACGAACCCAAGGAGATAATTACCTGGCTTTACGCCCCGCAACAACCTTTGCACATGATTGATTGTACAGAAGCTTATGGATATTCTCAGCAATTAATGGAACAACTGACCGGAGCACCTGTAAAACCGTTGCTTAATGTGGGGGCTATCGGATTAAAAAGCGAAGCTATTGATTGGGACAAGCTGGAAAACTGGGTTAAAACACTGGAGGAGCAGGAAGGAGCTTCTTATTATTTAGAGCAGGCGTTATCGGCCATGATGATAGCCGACACTGATGCTGCTGTTTTAAAAGCCGGAGATTATATTGTTAACCCCGGCCCGGATCAGATAAAAAACAAAACAGGCATTCTTCATCACTATGTCGACCTTTCAAAAGAAGGTTATTTTAAACAAGCCTGGAAACATTTTTTATAACCCGTGTCATTAGGTAAAATAGCATACAAGTATTTTTTTAAACCAACCTTTTCTATAAGGTATCATATCAGTCATTTCGGGCTGAAAGGTTGGCTGAGCATGCGGCGGGGCGAGCGGCAAATGAAAAAAGCAGCGCTGAAGTTATCCCCGGTAACATTATCTTCGGATTATAAATTGGAGGTAAGTTATCTTACAGGTGCTAAATACTGGCACCAAACTATTTTTTGCGCCTATTCCCTTGCCAGGTTATTGAAAGGCCATGTACGCATCAATGTTTATTCAGACGGCACTTTAAGCCCGGAACTAAGCGGATTTATCATCAAGGCGCTCCCTAATGTCAATATCATTAGCACTAAAGACCTGAGCACACAAATTGACGAAGTATTGCCTGAAAAGGATTTTCCGCTGCTAAGGGCCTTACGCGAAGAGAATGCATTTTTCAGGAAACTGGTAGATATGCGCATCAACAATCGTTATATCATACAGTTGGATAGCGATATGCTGTTTTTTAATGAGCCGAAAGAACTGATCGACGCTTACAGAAATAATGAAAACTACTTTATGCAGGATACCATACCTGCTTCTTATTACGTTTTACCAGAGGATGTTATCAGCAAGGACCTGAACATTTCCATGTGCAAAAAGATCAACAGTGGCATTCTTGCCTACAATTCATCAAAAATAGATTGGCATTTTGTTGAACGTACCTGTGCATACCTTATGAAAAATGTACAGAATGTTCACCCCCCCATGTTTGAGCAAACATTAAACGCAATAATTATATCCTGGCTGGAGGGGAAGCCTTTAAACCAGCCGTACCGGATACTTTACGCCGATAAAAACGAAAAAACAAATTCGTCTGATATTGTTCGTCATTATATCTTCAAGGCTAAACTGCCTTATTTTACTACCGAGTGGAGACAAGTAATCCGATAGTTTCCGTTTGCATGCCCGTCTATAATGCAGGCAAATATATTGCAGAAGCCGTTGGTTCGGTGCTCAACCAATCGTATACCAGCTGGGAGCTGATCATTGTTAACGATGGCTCTACTGATGATACAGCCGCTGTACTTGATCAGTTTACCGATCCACGCATCAGCGTTCATCAGCAGGAAAACAGCGGGCAGTGCGTTGCAGCAAACAAGGCCTTTGGTCTTTCAAGCGGCCGGCTTATTAAATTTATGGATGCCGATGATGTTATCTCGCCCGGTTATATTGCCGAACAGGTTAAACGGATTGGAGATAACGATGATGTAGTAGCCTCAGCCGCCTGGGGCCGTTTTTATCACGATGATATTAGTTCCTTTAAAGTAAATGAAGACCTCATCAGGGAGGATTGTAACCCCATTGACTGGCTGGTATCGTCCATGGATGGCAAACAGGCCATGATGCAATGCGCTCTGTGGTTAATTCCGAGAGCTGTGCTTGAAAAATCAGGATTGTGGGATGAGCGCCTGAGCCTGATCAATGATTTTGAATTTATCATCAGGGTATTGCTCAATGCCAGCGAAATTCGTTTCGCCGAAAATTCGCTGCTCTATTATAGAAGCGGGCTGCAAAGCTCCTTGTCGTCATTAAAATCGACAAAAGGCGCCCAATCCGCCTATGATTCCATCAATATGGGTACTTCACACATGCTGGCTTTTGAACCCAGCACCCGCGTTAAAAAGGCATGCGCTTCCTGTTTTCAAAACTTTATATACTCTTTTTACCCCTTCCATAAAACACTTATTAAAGGGGCGGAACATAAGATAAAAGACCTTGGCGGCACAACTTCAACATTTCCGGCAGGCGGTTACACCCGCTTACTTCAAAAAATTATCGGCTGGAAAATCGTGAAAAAATTAAAATTGCTGCTATCAGACGCACCCCAATAATGACGCGTTGCCGCATTTACTTATTTACTTATAAAAGGAACCACCTGTTGACGCGCGCTGTAAAAAGCCTGCTTAACCAAACTGTTACCGGTTGGGTCTGCGAAGTGCACAATGATTGCCCCGAGGATCCTTTCCCTGCGGCGTTTATTTCGTCATTAAATGACCATCGGTTTATCATGAAAAACCACGCTAAGAACCTTGGAGCTGTCGCTAGCTTTAACCTCGCTTTTGCCGGTTGCGATGAGCCATACGTCAGTATCCTGGAAGACGACAACTGGTGGGAGCCCGACTTTTTGAAAGAGATGACGGCGGTTATGGATAACGATGCTAACATAAAAGTTTCATGGTGCAACATGGTACTTTGGCATGAAGAACCGGGTAACCTTTGGACAAATACACATAAAACTATCTGGCCTGACGGGCAATCTCAATACTTTTGGTGGCCACAACACAGGCAGGCCATAAGTGCTTTACACTCGAACGGAGCTATGTTGTACCGCGGGGAGCATGCATCAGCATACTTAGTGCCGCAGTCTATACTATTTAATGCAGTCGAACTGATCAGGGAGCGTTCTTTTGAGCATCCGATTTACCTTCATGGTAAACCATTAGCCAATTTTGCTGTTACCCTGGCTACGGCGCGCGATAACGATCGGTATAGCTGGATAGCTACACAGGTCATGCTGTTGGCAAGCTTCATTACGGCATCTCCAGACAAAACGAAAACCATGAAGGAAAGTCTTGCATACCACCGGCTGCAAAGACCAGTCCCTACGGCTACATTTTTCCTTGCCAATATCTTTATCCTGAAGGACAATCGAATATACAAATACTTTACCATTGCCGACTGGCTGCTGTTTGGAAAATGGCTACTTGGCAACGGCCGTCAATTAAATTACATCAAACAATACATTGCATTGCACTCGGACACTTACCAGTTCCTCCTCAGACAAACCGGGTTAAGATACCGGGAAGCTGAGCAACACGCACAAAATTGAAAATAGCCATTATAGTAAACCCGCTGATCCCGGTGCCTCCCGAGCAATACGGCGGCATCGAACGCATTGCTTTTATGCTGATCCAGGAACTTAAAAAAAAAGGCCACGATATTACCCTGTATGCCAATGAACATTCGCAGCCGGGCTGTAAACTCATTAGCTACCATGAATCGGCAAATTATGGCGTTAAAGATCTGGTGAAAATTAACCGGCTTACATCAAAAATTGCTTTTCAGCATTTTGATATTGTACATACCTTCGGTCGCATGAGCAATATTGCGTTGCTAATGTTAAGCCGAATCCCAAAAATCGTATCCTATCAGTTGCCCCCTACCGTATCGCAGGTAAAAAAGGCAGTAAGTATCGCTCATAAAAACACATTGAAATTTACCGCTTGCAGCAATTACATAGCCAATCAAATCAATGCGTTTGCTGATGTAACTACTATTTATAACGGGGTGGATTTAAACGACTACGATTTTAATGCAGGTGTTCCCAATGATGCCCCCCTCGCTTTTTTAGGCCGGATCCAGCATGAAAAAGGGACAGCTATTGCTATACACACGGCAAAAAAAACAAATCAAAAACTGGTAATAGCAGGCAATGTACCCAATGAGCCAATACACCAGCAATATTTTAATGAACAGGTAAAACCCTATATTGATGGCGAGCAGATCAAGTACATAGGCCCGGTCAATAACCTTCAGAAAAATGACTTGCTTCGTAACTCAAAAGCTTTCCTGATGCCGGTAACCTGGGATGAGCCCTTTGGTATTGTAATGGCCGAAGCACTGGCCTGTGGTACACCCGTTATCGGTTTTAATCGCGGCGCAATACCGGAGATAGTCATTAACGGGTCAAATGGCTTTGTATGCGCCACAGAAGCCGACATGATAACGGCGATTAACAGCATTGACTCAATCAGCAGGGCCAACTGCCGGAAGATAGCGGAACAAAAATTTAGCGCCGGTGTACTGGCCAAACAATACGAGGAATTATACCAGCTGGCAACGCGTAAAGATTGAAAAACGTTACTTTTATAACTACCGGCCAGCCAACTACTAACCCTCGCCTCGTGAAGGAAGCCGAAACTTTGCACAAGCTTGGTTATAATGTTAAAGTGATCTGCTGTTTTTACCAGCAATGGGCCCAAAAAACCGATGAAGCTTTAACAGGCAAATATCCCGGTATGTACATTTATTGCGGAGGCGATCCGGTGATACAAAAAGCAACTTACCTTAAAACCCGTATTCGCCAAAAGTTAAGTACGCTGCTGTTTAAATATACCCGGCATTTCGATATACCTGAAAACGCTATCAGCCGCACACATACCGAAGCGTTGTCTATAGCTAAAAAAATAAAAACAGATCTTTATATCGCCCATAACCTCGGCGCCTTGCCCGCAGCCATACAGGCAGCAAAACATTACAACGTAAAAGTTGGTTACGATGCGGAAGATTTGCATTCGGGACAGTTTGCATCAACTCACAATGAAAGTTACAAGCTCAATAAATACATTGAGGAAAAATACTTTCCTCATGTTGATTATTTTACTGCCGCCAGCCCGCTCATTGCAGAATTTTATCAACGCGAATACCGCTATTTAAAACCTGTTGTAATAAACAACGTGTTTCCTAAAACAGCGCTGCAAATCAGCCCTAATTATAAAGCTCACGAACCATTAAAACTGTTTTGGTTTTCGCAAACGGTAGGCCCCGAACGAGGACTGGAAGATGTAATTAAAGCGATAGCTGCTACAAATGGCCATGTTCGGTTACACTTGTTAGGCAGTAGCAATGAAACTTACAGATCTGCATTGTTGAACCTCGCCAAAGAATTTAAAATAAGTGATGATCAACTTTGGTTTCATGAGCCCATTGGAGCGGGCGAGATTTTCGATTTCGCGAGCCAGTTTGATATTGGCATAGCCACCGAAACAGGCATTCCTTTAAACAGGGACATCTGCCTTACCAATAAGATCTTTACCTACATACAATGTGGACTGGCAATGATAGTGAGCGATACGCAGGCGCAAGCCTTATTTATGGAGCAATATCCGGATACAGGAAAACTATACCAAAAAAGCAACCTGCAATCACTAACGGATTGCATTAGCTTTTACCTCCAAAACCCGGATATTTTATACCAAACCCGTTTACAAAACTACCAGCTTGGCCAAACAGCATTAAACTGGGAAACCGAAAGCCGTACCTTTTTAAGTCTTGTTCAAAAAGTATAAAAAGTGAATAAAAAGCTGCTCATTATTTCGCCATACTTCCCGCCGGTAAATGCCGCGGATATGCAGCGTGTGAGGATGAGCCTTCCTTATTTTGCAACCTGCGGCTGGGATGCCGAAGTGGTGACCATTGATGCCCAGTATGCCGACCTGGCAAAAGACGAATTGTTGTTGCAAAGTCTCCCTCCGGAGATTAAAGTTCACAAAGTGAAAGCATTCCGCAAGGCACTCACTTCAAAAGTTGGTTTGGGCAGTATTGCCATCCGCTCGTTATGGCATTACTGCAAAACGGTTAACCGCCTGCTGAAGGACAACAAATTTGATCTTATTTATTTCTCAACCACACAGTTCCCGGTTTGTACGTTGGGTGCATACTGGAAAAAGCGATTTGGGGTTCCCTACGTCATTGATATGCAGGATCCCTGGCATTCCGATTATTATATCAACAAACCTAAAAGCGAGCGGCCGCCAAAATATTGGTTCGTTTACCATTTAAATAAATACCTGGAGCCCATCGCCATAAAAAATGCGTACGGGCTTATCAGTGTATCTGCCGGTTACATTGATGAGCTCAAATTACGTTATCCGGTAATTCAAAAGCTTCCTGCCGCTATTATAACCTTCGGAGCATTTGAACCCGACCTGCAAATAGCTAAAACTAACCAAAAGCTTTTTGCAGGGTTGCTTGACGATGGCTTTATCAATGTGGTATATATCGGCCGCGGCGGGAAGGATCTTCACAAGGCCATTAGCCCGGTGTTCGATGCATTAAGGACCGGTTTGAATACCAATAAAGAGCAGTTTGAAAAAATCAAACTCTACTTCATAGGTACCAGTTATGCCCCTGCCGGACAGGGGATAACCACTATACTTCCCCTGGCAAAACAATATAATGTGGAAGAACGTATTGTTGAAATTACCGACCGTATCAGCTACTATCAAGCTTTGCTCACACTGCAGCAGGCCGACGCGCTTTTTATCCCTGGGTCAGATGATCCTAAATACACAGCTTCAAAAATATTTCCATACCTGCTCACAAAAAGGCCTGTTTTGGCCGTATTTAATGCCGCAAGCTCTGCTATACCTATTATGCAGCAGTATGGTGTAGAACATGTTTACAACTATGATGACGTTACCTCCGAAAACCTATTTATATTTTTTGAGCAATTAATTAAGGGTAATTTCCAGACTGTTGAATATAATGCTGAAGCCATCGAAAAATATTCGGCACATGAAATGACACTGGCGCAGTGCCGGTTATTTGATAGAATTATTTATGAACGCCATTAAACGAACTGTCGGCTTTATTTTAAAACATCCTTTGGGAAAAAAACATCCGGCAAAAGCCTTATGGCGGTTTGCCTGGTGGCAGGTACAGTCAAGGCTTTCAAGGGCGAAGTTCATTATAAAACCTTTTGTTGGTGATGTTAAGTTTTATGCAACCAGGGGATTGAGCGGTATTACCGGTAATATATACACGGGGTTACATGAATTTAATGATATGGCCTTTCTGCTTCATTTTTTAAAGCGGGACGATATCTTTTTTGACATTGGCGCGAATGTAGGTTCATATACACTGTTGGCTTCCGGCATAGCCAAAGCTAATAGTGTTACACTTGAACCTGTTAAAGCAACTTTTGATATTTTAAACAGCAATATCGAGCTTAATTATTTGCAGGACGAAGTAAAGCTCATTAATGCCGGCGCCGGCGCAACAGCGGGCGAGATCAGATTTTCGGCTGATGAAGATACCGGAAACCATGTTATTACTAAAGATGAGAAAGGCAAAAACACTGTTATCGTACCTATAATCACTATTGATTCATTATTGGAAACATACAAACCCGCTCTTATCAAGATAGACGTGGAAGGATTTGAGACCGAAGTGCTTAAAGGAATGAGATCTACCCTTGATTCGCCCCTGCTGAAGGCCATTATCATTGAGCTTAACGGCAGCGGCGGCAGGTACGGTTTTAGCGATCAGGATATTCACAAGTTGTTACTGTCAAAAGGTTTTAGGGCTGTTGCCTATGATCCTTTTAAACGCGTTTTAACCGGGTTAGATACCTTTGGTGCATACAATACTATTTACTGCAGAGACATTGAATTGATAAACCATCGCCTTCAAAATGCAAAAAGTTTTAATATAATGGGCGAGACTATCTGAATGAAAAATTTGGCCATAGTTATCACTCACCCCATACAGTATTATACACCGGTATTTAAGCTCCTGTATGAAAGGCAAAAAATAAACGTCATGGTATTTTATACCTGGGGCGAAGGCGGTTTGCAAAAATTTGATCCAGGCTTTGGTAAAACTATCACTTGGAACCTTCCGCTCCTTGAGGGTTATCCTTATGAGTGGGTAAAAAACATTTCGGCCGATCCCGGCTCGCACCATTCAAAAGGGATTGATAATCCTGACCTTATCAGTCAAATAAATAACTGGCAGCCCGATGTTATTATGGTGTACGGCTGGTTTTACAAAAGCCATCTCAAAATCCTCAAATATTTTAAAGGCAGGGTACCTGTTATTTTCCGGGGCGATTCAACTTTACTTGATGATAAAGGCGGTATCAAATCCGTATTGCGAAGCCAGTTTTTAAAGCGGATTTACCGCCATATTGATTATGCACTATATGCCGGGTCAAACAATAAGGCTTATTTTAAAAAATGCGGTTTAAAAGAGACGCAGTTATTTTTTGCACCGCATACTGTAGATAATGATCGCTTTGCCGAAGACAGGACCAATGAAGCCCTTACCCTTCGCAAACAGTTAGGAATAGCTGATGATGAAAAACTCCTGCTTTTTGCAGGCAAGTTTGAGCATAAGAAAAACCCGCTGTCGCTGCTTGAAGCATTTATCGACATAACACAGCCGGGCACCCATCTGCTGTTTGCAGGAAATGGTATTTTGGAGGTAGAATTGAAAAATAAAGCAAGCTGGCATAAAAACATCCACTTTATTGATTTCCAAAACCAGCTTTATATGCCAGTGGTTTATCAGGCATGTGACATTTTTTGCCTCCCTTCAAAAGGGCCCGGTGAAACCTGGGGGCTGGCCATAAACGAGGCTATGGCCTGTGGCAAGGCCATATTGATATCAAACAAAGTAGGCGCGGGCACCGATTTGGTCAAGGATTATGAAAACGGACTGATCTTTAACGCGACCGACGGGATTGATCTAAAAAGCAAGCTAAAAACATTGCTACTCTATGATAAAACCGCTTTATTTACGATGGGGCAACAGTCCAGGGAAATTATTGAAGGTTGGAGCTTTGTCAAACAGGTTGAAGCGATAGAACAATTAGTGTTAAGTCAATAGTAATAAATCTTAACTCACAAGTTTGGTTTCTGACCTTTTTTACTTATAACTTATTACTTCGGACTAATGGCTAAAAGGCATTTTATCAATAAAATAATTAATAAATGCAGCAAAGCAAATCGATAGAACGATATATTGTGTTGTTTATACCATGGCTGCTGGCACTGGCATGTAAAAGTGATAGTGTGTTATCCTATTTTATTGCATGGGGTGGCTCATTTTTTATATTCATCATAACACTTACCGGCTGGGTACGTCCAATCCCCAACGACCGCCCTATGGCCGAACAGTTGATGAGGCCCTTATTTATCATCCAGATAATTTTTGCGGGGTACATGTGCAGTACATCCATCTTTTATTTTATGAATACCCTCGGCTATGAAAATTTCAAGCACGTATTTATTCATACGTTAAATGATAAAGATGCCCTGGGCTTAATTGCCCAATGCCAGCGTTATTACTGCCTTGGGCATGCTTCATTTGTGATGGGTATACTTATTTTCATGAACTATCCTGTAACTAAAAAATACTATATCGAAACCGAAAGGCTGGCAAATCTGCTCATGATGTCGGCAATTATCAGTTTTCCGCTTTCGCTGTTATTTCTTAAGATACCAGGCCTTTCCCAATTTTATTACCAGTTTAGCTCATTGAGCTTTATTGCCGGTACATTGGCGCTGGCCTTTGCCATACCACTAAAAAAAGGGGCCAATACGCTCATCTGCCTTTTACTATATGCCTTTAATTTTTACCAGGCGCTTACATCGGGATTTAAAGAGCCTATTATTATTAGCGTGCTGGTTTTAGGGATCTTCCTGTATCCTACCTATAAAAAATTAGTAACCATCGCCTTTGTCCCTATCATTGTTTTATTATTTACGGTTTTACCAACATATAACCATATTTTCCGGGCCAATGCATGGAATGGAGATGCCGATAGCGGAGAAGCCTCACAACTGGCTCTTGACGCAGCGCTAAATAGCGATAACAGCGATGTTGACGAAACTAACTGGGATTTTTTAGTATATCGCTTAAGTGAAATCGATATGTTTACCCGTTTTGTGCAGTCGACACCTAAAAATGTGGATTTTTATGGATTGGATATTGTTAAACAATCGGCTATTGCGTTGGTGCCGCGGATTTTCTGGCCCTCTAAACCAATTACCGAAGCCATGATCATGCAGCGCGTTTATGATGCCGGAGTGGTTAACCGTAACTCTTCCGTATCAGCCAAACCTGCCTACATCGTTGATGCGTATCTTTCAGGAGGTGATTGGGGGATCTTTATTTTCCTTTTCGCTTACGGCGCCCTTGCACAACTAATAGCCGTTAAAGCCGAAAAACTTTTTGGGGGATATATATTAGGCACAGCACTTATATTTTCGGGCCTGTTTCAGATCATGTGGCGCGGCATCAGTTTTGAATTCTTGTTCAATACCATCTTCTGGAGCTATATCAGCATGCTGCTAATTCATAAGGCATTGTTAAATTCTAAAATTTTAAAAGAGATTTGAATTACGCAAACGATCGATATGATTTTGAAAGAGCTGCCTTAATTAAAAAATATAAAAATATGGATCCACAATAACCACCGCATGAGCGCTTATAAAGATTACGATTATCCCGATGCAAGCCCCTGCCATGTATTTAAGGAGCTCGAGAAACCACTTATGTCGTTATTAAATGAGGATAACAACACCAGCATTCTCGACCTTGGCTGCGGCAACGGTCACCTGGTAAATTATTTATTGGCAAGGGGATTTAACGCTTATGGTATCGATGCATCCAAACCAGGCATTGCTATTGCCGATAAAATAAATCCCGGCAGGTTTTTCGTTCATGATCTTTCGGTTGAAGGGTTACCGGAGCCCTTAAGAGCTATACAGTTTAACACCATTATATCAACTGAGGTTATTGAGCACTTGTACGACCCCTACGCATTTATACGCCTTTGCCGGGATGTTTTAAGCGAATCAAAAGGTGAGCTCATCATTTCAACGCCTTATCATGGTTATTTAAAAAACCTGTTTTTGAGTATTTTAAATAAATGGGATAATCATATCAGCCCTTTGTGGCAGGGCGGGCATATCAAATTTTGGTCGGTTAAAACGCTGACACAAATCCTCAACGAACATGGGTTTGAGGTAACAGCATTCAGGGGCTGCGGCAGGTTTCCCTATTTTTGGATGAGCATGATCATTAAAGCCAAACTTAAGTGAGCGAGAGCCTGGATATTATTATCTTAACTTTTAACGAGGAAAAGAACATTGGCGACTGCCTGCGAAGCGCGGCGGTGCTAAAAGCCAATATCTATATTGTTGATTCAGGTTCAAAGGATACCACACTGGCTATTTGCCAAAGGTACACGCAAAACGTCTTCAGCCATCCGTTTGAAAATTATGCAACCCAGCGTAACTGGGCTTTGAATAACCTGCCTTTAACAGGTACCTGGATACTTAACCTGGATGCTGATCACCGGGTAACACCAGAGCTTGCCGCCCAGCTTAACGATATTTTCTCCAAGTCCATAGATGCTGAAACAAATGGCTTCCTGATCAGCAGGCGTACCCTATTTATGGGCAAATGGATCAAACATGGCGGCCACTATCCAACATACCACGCCAACCTGTTCAGGCGCGGCTTCGGGCATTGCGAAGAAAAATTGTATGATCAGCATTTTAAAGTTACCGGTAAAACGCAGGTACTTAAAACTGATATCATCGATGTAATAACCGATTCGCTTACAAGTTTCATTGCCCGGCATAATCATTGGGCAACGCTGGAGGCGCAATACCTTGTTGAGCAGCAAAACGTCCCGGTTATTGACGATAATGGTAAGCTGGTACATCCACGGTTATTTGGTAACCCGATGGAGCGCCGCCGGTATATGAAAAAACGATATGAGTCGTTTCCTTTATTCGTAAGGCCTGTAATTTACTTTACTATAAGATACTTTATAAAATTGGGTTTTTTAGATGGAAAAACCGGGCTGGTATTTCATTTTTTACAAGGTTTTTGGTTCAGGTTTTTGATTGATGCTAAAATTTATGAGTTACGAAAGGAGAGCAAAAAACAATGAAACAACCTGCTTTTTTAAATAACCCGGCGATACGGTTCATGCTGCTGTTTGTATTGCTGTTTGCCATATTTTATAGCTTTAACATTTTCTTTTTCGGTATTACTAATTCCGGCGGGAATTATAACGCTTTCTTAGCCGAACACCTGAATTATATTGCGGCTTTGAGACAGGTTTTATTGGATTGTAGTGTCATGATCCTGAAGTGGCTTGGTTATGCTGCCATTGATAATAATTCCGAGTTACTGGTTGCAGGTAAAGGGACACTGGCCATAGTTTACAGCTGCCTGGGTTTAGGATTGATCAGCTTTTTTTCCGCCTTTGTACTGGCCTATCCATCTCCGTTGCGCTCAAAATTGGTGTTCCTGTTTTCTGGGATCTTTGTTATCGAATTTTTAAACGTGATTCGTTTTGTTTTACTGGCCATCTTCTGGTCGAAAAAGGCAAACCGGATAGTTGATCACCATACCATTTTTAATATACTTCTTTACATTATTATAGCGTTTAGCCTGTATATTTGGATTAAACGTAATGATAAGCTTACCGGCGCTGATGTTCAGAACTGACCTTTCAACTTATAATAATTATCCTTATCATCCGGGCGGCAATGTTTTAAAACGCATTTTGTGGTACTACTGTAATGCCATATTCTTTAAAACAAGCATTATACCCTCAAGCGCGTTCAAAGTATTTTTACTGAAGCTATTTAGTGCCAGGATCGGTAAAAATGTAACTGTTAAGCCCTGTGTAAACATCAAATATCCATGGAATCTGCATATCGGCGATGAAAGCTGGATAGGTGAAAATGTATGGATAGATAGTTTAGTGCCCATCCATATCGGCGCGCATGTTTGCCTGTCGCAGGGGGCTGTGCTGTTAACGGGCAGCCACAATTACCAAAAAACATCCTTTGATTTGATAACCAAAGGCATAATTTTGGAAGACGGCGTGTGGATCTGCGCCGGGGCTATGGTAAATCCGGGCGTGACGGTAGCATCGCACGCGGTATTGACCAGTGGTTCTATCGCTACAAAAAACATGGACGCGTACGGCATCTATCAGGGCAACCCGGCGGTAAAGATCAGGGAACGGGAAATCAGTTAAAACTTAAACATCATCTGCTTAAAATAATTATATGCTGAAACAGAAACTACAAACCCACCAAATCATTTTATTGGTTATTAGCGGGATTGTTTTCATTATGGGTATTATGCTGATCATAGCCCCAGCCGCCATTTACCCCGACCCCAGCAAGGGTTTCCAGGTAATGCGTTCAATGGAACAGGGTTCAGCATTTAATGTCATGGTTAAACCAGATCAAAATGATATCAGCAAAAACACGTCAGAATTCCTCGCCTGGTGGTCGCCGGGGCAATACCTAGTGCCCTATTTCTTTAAACTTATTTTCAGCGTCAACACCGGTCGCGCTTCTTCAATAGTAACCCTGCTATTTTCGTTATCGGGCATTTTCGGCTTTTATTACTTCTTTAAAAAAGCGGGCTTTACGCCAATGATCTCGGCTTTAAGCGTACTGTTCATCGTAATTCAGTTATCCTTTTTTACGCCCTATGTATTTTATAACGGAGGCGAAGTACTACTTTTTGGTTACACCGGCTGGTTTTTATACGGGTGCATAGCCATTGAAAAAACTAACTGGAAACTGGCCGTATTCCTCTTTATAGGTGGAATATTAGGCTTCATTTGCAAATCGTCATTTTTATGGATGTATGCTGCCACTTGCCTTTTTTTATGGCTTAGGTTTTCAATGGGAACAAAAGACATCATTCGCTGGATAAAAAATGGCATATGGATAGGAGTCCCTGCGGTATTATCCTTATTTATGATCTATCATTTTTATCTTTCAAAAGGTGCTAACCCCTCATCGATAACCGGGGGCATAAAGCTGGTTTGGGAAACTTTTGGCTTTCCTTTGGCCTCGCCAATATTAACCGCTTTTTCGGTAGATGACCTTACAAACGGCCTTTTGTTTCATGATGACCCTCCCATGTTTACTTACTTTTGGGGGGTGATCATCGTGCTGATCTGTGCAGTATTAAGCATTTTATTAATTTGGTTTATTGCAAAAAAGGCGCCTCACAAAAATTATGCGCTGCTACTGGTGGTTTTTTATGTGGTATCGGTGTTGTTTTTCGGACAATCATTTTTGAGACAAGCCAATATTTCATATGAAGCAAGGCATTTGAGACTCATCGGGCTCATTGCTGCACCCGGCATCATTTACCTGGTAAGCAGATTGCAAACTGGTTATAAATACCTGTTTTATTTTATATGTTTTGTAATAGCTTACTCCAGCTACAAATACTTTGTGCCAAGCTACTTTCAAAATAAAAATATCGGCGCAAGGGGATATTCGGGGATAGCACAGTTATTTATCGATCAGCCATCGCTAAACTATATCCACAACCTGGATAAGCAAAACAACAACGCCATTTTTGTATTTAACAGCCCTGATCTGAGCCTGGAAATTGAACGCAACCGCACTATAACCGTTGAAACCATTGGCGCTGAAGTGGCTATCGATTACGATGACTACGTATATAATGGGCACGCCGGACCACTGTACATAGTTTTGCCCGCCGATTACATCGGTCCAAAGTCAACTATCATGCGCAAATGTTTTCCTGGCTATACCGGCTTTAAAATGACGATGCTTAGTAATGACTACATTTTGTGGGAGGCTAAATAACGCTGGAGTTGATCTCTTTCCAAAGCAGGTCTTTTAGCTGATCGATATTTTTCTGGGCTACAGATGATATAAATATAGAGGGGATCCCATCAGGGATCTCCTTTTTCATTTCAGCCTGCAGTTCATCGTCGAGCATGTCGGTTTTGGTTATGGCCAATACACGAGGCTTGTGCATCAGTTCTGGATTATATTCTTCCAGCTCATGCAGCAGGATGCTGTATTCTTCTTTTATACTGCGCGATGTATCGGCAGGCACCATAAACAGCAATACTGAATTGCGCTCAATATGCCTCAAAAACCTAAATCCTAAACCTTTGCCCTGTGATGCGCCTTCAATAATGCCAGGAATATCGGCCATTACAAATGAACGGCCGCCACGGTATGATACGATACCTAAATTAGGCACCAGTGTGGTAAAAGCGTAATCGGCAATTTCGGGCTTGGCAGCCGATACCACCGAAAGCAGGGTGGATTTACCTGCGTTAGGGAAACCTACCAAACCAACATCAGCCAGCACTTTTAGTTCGAGGATATTCCAGTCCTCACGGCCATCTTCGCCGGGTTGGGCAAAGCGGGGGGTTTGTTGGGTTGATGTTTTAAAATGCCAGTTACCCAAACCACCGCGACCACCGGGAGTAAGGATCTTGGTTTCACCATCTTTGGTTATTTCAAAAAGTACTTCGCCGGTTTCAGCATTTTTCACGGTTGTACCAAGGGGCACTTCCAATATTTCGTCGCGACCGGTTTTACCGGTACGCAATGAGCTGCCGCCCGAATCGCCATCACCAGCAATTACATGTTTACGGTATTTAAGGTGCAGCATTGTCCACAGTTGAGCGTTACCTTTTACAATAACATGGCCTCCCCTGCCACCGTCGCCACCATCAGGACCACCTTTTGATGTTAATATATCACGATGCAAATGGGCAGAACCAGCACCTCCGTGGCCTGAGCGGCAACAGATCTTCACATAATCAACAAAATTTGAACCCTGCGACATAATTTTTGATTTAGACGGAAAGTCCGAAAGTCAATAAAGTCCGAAAGTTAAGAATTTTAATCTTCCTAACCTGCGGACTTTACTGACTTCCGGACTAAAGACTTCCGAACGACTATTTTTTATACTCTTCAATTACATTAACAATAGCATCGAAGATTTCATCCACCGAACCTACG
Organism: Mucilaginibacter rubeus; assembly: GCF_014643835.1. Classification (GTDB taxonomy): domain Bacteria; phylum Bacteroidota; class Bacteroidia; order Sphingobacteriales; family Sphingobacteriaceae; genus Mucilaginibacter; species Mucilaginibacter rubeus. The sequence goes on from NZ_BMKD01000009.1 coordinate 143,529, forward strand.
CCGTTAATGCTTTTAAATTTATTTTGATTTTGATAAAAACCAGCTACAGGAGCGGTTTTATCATTATACTCTTTAATACGCTTGCGGATCACCTCGGGATTGGCATCATCTGGTCTTCCAGATTCCTTACCACGCTCTAACAAGCGACGCTCCAGCTCATCATCGCCAACTTCAAGGGCAATCATACCCGAAATTGCCGATTGCTTTGATTCCAGTAACTGATCCAAAGCTTCTGCCTGAGCAACTGTACGCGGGAAACCATCAAAAATAAAACCTTTGGCGTCTTTATTAGCATCAAGCTTATTGCTGATCATGCCAATAACCACGGCATCCGGAACAAGCTTTCCTTCATCCATCAGTTTTTTAGCTTCTAAGCCCAACGCTGTACCTTGTGTAATCTCGCCACGTAACAAATCTCCGGTTGAAAGGTGGATCAAATCGTATTTCTCAATAAGTTTTTTCGACTGAGTACCTTTCCCGGCTCCGGGAGGGCCAAACAAAACCAGATTTAGCATGCTCTTGATAAATTAAAAGCCTTTCGGTAATACAACAGAAAGGCTTACAGTTAATTTGCAACTGCGAAGGAAAAATCCCGGGCTGCAGTGCTTTGTTGTGCACTCGAAGGGAGTCGAACCCCTAACCTTCTGATCCGTAGTCAGATGCTCTATCCAATTGAGCTACGAGTGCTTTCCGAAATGGAATGCAAAGATAGATTTTTAAACTTTCGCTGCAAACTTTTATTCAAATTATTTTACAATTTCGGCAATAGCCTCAAAATTTGGCAGTTGGCCGGCATCTTCAAGCACCTCCGCATAAATGATATTCTGCTCTTCGTCAATTACAAAGGCGGCACGCTTTGAAACACCCTTAAGCCCCATCACAAACTGATCATAAATAGCACCATAAGCCGTAGATACTTCTTTGTTAAAATCAGAAAGAAGATCGAACTGGTAATTGTTCTCTTCTTTAAACTTAGCTAAAGTAAAAGGCGAATCAACAGAAATGCCCAATATAGTAGCGTTTAAACCATCATAGTATCCAAAGCTATCGCGCATGGTGCAAAGCTGCGTGGTACAAACGCCTGTAAAAGCTAAAGGAAAAAAGTGAATAACCACTTTACGGCCTTTAAAATCGGCTAACGAAACGCTTTTTAAGGCCGATGAAATTAAGATGAATTGGGGAGCCGGCTGGCCTGGTTGTAATGACATACGTATTTGTTTTTGTAATGCAAATAAATGATAATTATACAGCATTTACTAATCAGGATTACCGCGCTGCTATATACAGTAAAAAAATATGCGGGTATCTGTATTAAATTTTTACAACTTATATTTTAATTATTTGAAATATTATTTTGATATTTAATTAACCAAACCCAATACACAAATGAAACGGTTAATTACCAGGTATAATTTAAAAACAAAAAGCCTTTTATTTTCATTTCTCGCCATCTGTTCGATAATTGTTGTTTATAGCTGTAAGAAGGAAAACCACACCAACAAAAACGCCGATCTTGCCAGCCCAGTTATATTAAGGGCAAAAAACTGGTACGAAAGTGTTTATCCACTGGTTTCCAAAACAAGTGTACTTTCAACAACGAACAATCCTGATTTAAGCCGGTTGGTAAGCCCGGACTGGGGCCGATCAAAAAACTACACCAGATACGACGATGATGTAATAGAAGCACCTATCAACGAAGATGCTCAGCTTAATTTTGATTTATCAAACAACACAGGCCTTATTTACAATAATAAATACAGCCGAAGTTGGTTTTTATTGCTGAATAAGTTTGATAAATACAGTGCTTATGTCATGACCATTATAGCCGACTCGGCCTATGTAAAAAACAATCCCGATAAGCTTAAGCTGAACAGTTATAATAAACACGATGCCAACTTTACAGGTATTGTGATATATAGTACGCCGCAGGGTAAATATGTAAACGGCTGGTTTTATAAAAACGGCGCAATATCCGGCTATCTGCCCCCCGGCCAAACCACCGAAGCCGGTAACGGGGCAACCGTGCAAAACATAAAAACAAACGCGCTGATCACCGTAAAAACCTGCCAGGATTTTATACAAAAAACTTATTACAACGGCCAATTGGTAGCCACTACGGTGCTGGCCACCTATTGCACTACTACAACTGTTGATGATGGAACCGGCAACGGCGGAGGAGGCGGCAGCATAGGCGGAGGTGGTGGCGGGAGCAGCGGCGGCTCGCCAAATACACCGCAATGTAATATACCTTATATTAATGATGCCGTAAAAACGGTTAAAGTTAACAGCCTGCAAACCCAACAGGCCGCCCCGCCCGATGATGGCGGCTTTCCGCCTCCGGCAGATCCTATTCCTTGCCCGCCGCCGCCAGTGGTTAATTTGCCCCCGGTAACAACGATTATTACCAATAACGTTACGAATCCTTGTTTGAAGAAGATGGTAGATGCTACAATAATTTCGGGAATGAGCACTCAAATTAACAGTCTAATTAGGAATGTATTTGGAGGATCTACAAGCATAAATCTTGATTTTGAAGATGTTAATACTCTACCAAATTACGCTGATGGCAAGACACTACCAAATAACGGAGTGGCTAACGGATCTCTTGATGCCCACATACAGCTTAACGTGAATTTGTTACCAAATTATTCCCAAGAATATGTAGCTCGGGTAATCATGCATGAGGCATTACATGCTTATATGGATTCGAAAGGAATTGTTGCCGATGAGGAACATGAAACTATGGTTATAAATTATGTGTCACAAATGGCCTCTTCTCTTAGAACTATGTTCCCGAATTTAAGTGAATCCGATGCCAAAAACCTCTCGTTAGGTGGATTGCAATTAACAAATACATTTCAAACTAAAATTGAAAATGATATTCAATTGTCCGGAAATTTTACAGCTATCAATTTAGCGTATTCGGTAGGTTCACTCGGTACAAGATGTCATTAATAAAAACAACACCATTATGAAAACAGCTATTTATAATTTAATGCTCATTTTAGCCCTTTCCTTATTTATGAGGAGCAATGCTTTGGCCCATTTAAAGGCAAATAAGCCAAACAGCAGAGAATCCGATCTTCAATCGGATACTGACAATATTACAAGAAAAATCTCAAACGCAATTTACAATACGTATTATAATCCGGTTTATTGGAAGAAGAGTGAAAGGGCAACTTTTACCATTCTTAAAGTAGAAATCAATAAAATTGGTCAAATAGTGGATATTCGATTTTCAGATAGCGCAGACAGTGTTTTTACAGATACATTTGTTAAAAATATTAACAATCAAGACTTCAAATCAGCTCTAACTGATTTGGTGAAAATTAAAGATTATAAAAATATTGCCATACTGATCCCTATTTATTACGAGCCTAAATTTGAATTACACCCTTCCGTTGATTATAATCATATTGAACTTATGTTGAAATTTAATAAAAAAGGAGTATCAGGGAACACCGTTTTCTTAAAACCTGTAACGATCCGAGTACTTAGCAAAGGAAATAGTTAAAAAGCCATTTTATAACCTGTGCATCGATAGCAATAGTGGCGGCTCGCCAAATACCCCTCAATGCAATATTCCTTATATTAACGATGCCGTAAAAACAGTTAAGGTTAATAGCTTGCAAACCCAACAGGCCCCCCACCCGATGATGGCGGTTTTCCGCCGCCGGCAGATCCTATTCCTTGCCCGCAGCCGGTCGTTAATTTGCCCCCGGTAACTACAACATTAACGATTAAAACAGATAGCTTATCTAAAAATTTCCCGTGTGCAACTAAGTTGATCATCGATAATTTGGCTGGTTGTGGCGTTTATTCTGACTTGATAGCTGCATTTACTACCGAAAAAAAGCCAGACCTTAATTGGAATAATGCCTCCTTGCCATGGGCTCCTAAAGGAAACTCAGGCACGATCGAATTGGGCCTCACAACGACGGACAAAGCACAAGGTACAGTTAACCGAAGTGCGACTGTTTCTTTAAACACAAATATATTGCGTAATAGTTCTCAATTAATGATCGCGGCTATTGCTATACATGAAACTTTACATGCTTACATTAACTATAAAATAATTACTGGCGGCCCAACGTTTACCGCTCCTCCATACTACGATTCGAATAAACCCTGGTTATATTCAGTTGATGCGTATGCCTGGATGTTGGGGTTACCAAGTAATTTCAGAGATCATTGGAGCATGCTTGACGAATATTTCGACAAGGCTGTCAAGTCTTTAAAGACATTTGATAATGGCGCTCACACAGATCAAGAATATGCGATGACAATATTATATGGATTAAATAATGGAAGCGACTATTTGCCAATGCAGGGGCTCATTAACAGATGAATATAATAAGTTAATGACAAGATATGGTATTACTCAGGCAAAGTTAGATGCTTTTTGGCCAACACAACTTTATGCAACAGCAAATAAATTGCCAAATAATTGTCAATAATATGAAGATAGTTTTTTTGATTTCGATGTTTTTTACCACGTACACAGTAAACGCCCAAATCACCCCCAAAGCTGATTCTGCCTTTTATCTTTTGGACACAACTAAAACTTTAGCTTCGGATAAATTATGGCACACATACCGGGAAGGGCTTGTTAAATTTTATGAGTTGAAAATATATGCTTCATGCTCTGAATTGATGGATAAACCAACTTTTGCTTATAGTAGCCATTTTCAACAACCTGCTAAACTAAGCCCTGATAAACTTAAATTAATTAAGATATTTTCATTGGCTGAATTAATCTATAAATTGAAACAATTTGCGGAAGAGGATAAAGCAACTAAATACGATGTTAAAAAGCCATTTTATTTATATTTTATCGAGCCAAACTCTGGTGGTTATACTTTAGTGAAAACTCAACTTGAAGGAAGTGGACCTAAATCCATTACTAAATGAAATATAAAGTAGTGTTTTATACAATGAAACAGATCGTGATTATTTTAGCTTTTGGGAGATTACGTTGTTATCGGCAGTAGCTCAGCTAAGTTAAACATTTATGGTGGAAAAATCATGATCAACTCTTGGGTTGTTGTATAGATTGTGATTCAGGGGATCCCCGCCTGATGACGGCGGTTTTCCGCCGCCGGCAGATCCTATTCCGTGTCCGCCGCCTATCGACTGGCGCAAGTATGAGGGGCTGGAAGAGGGCAATGGATACTCGTGTCATTTCTGCTTGTATCGTCGAAGAACGAAAACTTTCCGGACAAACATTTTAGCGCTAACTTAGCTTTCAACTACAATCTATGAAAGCAATAGTGATCACCCAACCCGGCGGGCCCGAAGTTTTGCAGCTAACCGATAGGCCAAAACCCGTTATCGCCAACGATGAAGTGCTGATAAAAGTAATGGCCGCGGGTATTAACCGACCTGATGTTTTTCAACGCAAAGGAAACTATCCGCCGCCGGCAGGTGCACCGGCGGATATCCCTGGCCTGGATGTGGCCGGTACTGTTATTGAAGTTGGCAAAGCCGTTACCCGCTGGAAACCCGGCGACAGGGTTTGCGCTTTGGTTGCCAGCGGTGGTTATGCCGAATATTGTAAAGCGCCCGATGGCCAGTGCCTGCCTGTTCCTGCCAGTTTAAGTTTCCCCGAAGCTGCTTCCCTCCCCGAAACATTTTTTACCGTTTGGAGCAATGTTTTTGATCGCGGTAGCCTTCAACCCGGCGAATCATTATTGGTACACGGTGGCTCAAGCGGCATTGGCGTTGCAGCTATTCAAATGGCCAAAGCTTTAGGCAGTACCGTTTACACAACGGCTGGTTCCGACGATAAATGCAGCTTTTGTGAGCAGCTTGGAGCTAATAAAGCCATTAACTATAAAACCGCTGATTTTAAAGAAGGGATCAAAGCACTCACCAATGGCGCTGGTGTTAACGTGATATTGGATATGATAGGCGGCGATTACATGCCTGGCAATATTGATTCGCTGGCTGTTGAGGGGCGGCTGGTCATGATCAACGCAATGAATGGCCGCGAAGTACAGCTTGATTTGGGCAAAGTAATGGCAAAAAGACTGATCATTACCGGCTCGATGCTACGCAGTAGGAACACAGCTTTCAAAGCAGCCATCGCCCAAAACCTTGAACAAAAAATATGGCCATTGTTATCGTCAGGAAAAATCAGGCCTATAGTGTACAAAACTTTTGATGCCGGCGAGGCCGCCGAAGCTCATAAGCTTATGGAAAGCAGTACTCATACAGGCAAAATTGTATTGACTTTCGTGCAATAAAAGCAAACAATTAGCAATGTTGAAATTATCCTCCAAAAATCTTAAAACACTATGTAAATAATTGGATAGAAATCTTAACTTTGCGCCTCTGAAATAGCATCTTATACATTCCTGTTACAAATGATGTATGTTGCTGTTCAGTAAAAGCATTTTTTAAAAAACACCAGGTTATATATGCCAAACATTGGAAAAATTTCAAGGATCATTGGTCCGGTAGTCGACGTAAGTTTCGCTGATGACGCTCATCTTCCTAAAATTTATGACGCATTAGAGATCACGAAAGACAATGGCCAAAAAGTTATTTTAGAGGTTCAGCAGCACTTAGGCGAAGACCGTGTACGTGCTATCGCGATGGACTCGACCGACGGCTTGTTACGCGGTATGAAGGTATTGGATACCGAAGCTGCTATCAAAATGCCGGTAGGTGATAATATCAAAGGTCGTGTATTTAACGTGGTAGGTGATGCTATCGACGGTATCCCGAATCTTGACAAAGTAAATGGTCGCCCTATTCACGCAACCCCTCCAAGGTTTGAAGACCTATCTACCGAAACTGAAGTACTTTTTACAGGTATTAAAGTTATCGACCTTTTAGAGCCTTATGCAAAAGGTGGTAAAATTGGTTTGTTTGGTGGTGCCGGTGTAGGTAAAACTGTATTAATCCAGGAACTGATCAACAACATCGCAAAAGCTTATGCAGGTTTATCTGTATTTGCCGGTGTTGGTGAGCGTACACGTGAAGGTAATGACCTTTTACGTGAGATGCTTGAATCAGGCATTATAAAATATGGCGACGCTTTCATGCATTCAATGGAAGAAGGCGGTTGGGACTTAACTAAAGTTGATACCGAAGCCATGAAAGATTCAAAAGCAACATTCGTGTTCGGCCAGATGAACGAGCCGCCGGGTGCACGTGCACGTGTGGCCCTTTCAGGCTTAACTATTGCCGAGTACTTCCGTGACGGTGATGAAGATGGTAAAGGTCGTGATATCCTTTTCTTTATCGACAACATCTTCCGCTTTACACAGGCAGGTTCAGAAGTATCAGCACTATTAGGTCGTATGCCATCAGCAGTAGGTTACCAGCCAACACTTGCAACCGAGATGGGTACCATGCAGGAGCGTATCACTTCAACCAAACGCGGTTCAATCACTTCGGTACAGGCCGTTTACGTACCTGCGGATGACTTGACCGACCCGGCGCCGGCTACAACCTTCGCCCACTTAGATGCTACTACTGTACTTTCACGTAAAATTGCCGAGCTTGGTATTTATCCTGCGGTGGATCCATTGGATTCAACCTCGCGTATCCTTAGCCCAGCTGTTTTAGGTGATGAGCACTACAATACAGCTCAACGTGTTAAAGAAACTTTACAACGTTACAAAGAGCTTCAGGATATCATCGCCATCCTTGGTATGGACGAGCTTTCTGAAGAAGATAAGTTAGTTGTATCACGCGCTCGTCGTGTTCAACGTTTCTTGTCACAACCATTCCACGTTGCTGAGCAGTTCACCGGCTTAAAAGGTGTACTGGTTGACATTAAAGATACCATCAAAGGTTTCAACATGATCATGGACGGTGAAGTTGACGAGTATCCTGAAGCAGCTTTCAACTTAGTTGGCAGCATTGAAGATGCTATTGAAAAAGGCAAAAAGCTGTTGGCTGAAGCTAACTCTTAATAAGAAGCAAGAAAATAAGACTCAAGAATCAAGAACAGGAAAAGCCTGGCTCTTGATTCTTAAATCTTGAATCTCAAAAAGCATGACATTAGAAATTCTTACTCCCGATAAAAAAGTTTACGAAGGCGAGGCCACCTCAGTAACCTTACCTGGTGCTTTGGGATTATTTGAAATACTGAACAACCACGCCCCAATCATTTCCACCCTTCAGGATGGCAAACTTACCGTACGCGGTGGTGCAGCTAAAGAAGAAGTGTTTTTTATTAAAGGCGGTGTTGTTGAAGCATTAAACAATAAAGTAACTGTTTTGGCCGAAGGCATTCAGCACAAATAGGCGCTACTTTATAAATTTATAAAGCCCGGATAAGCTTTTATCCGGGCTTTTTTGTACCCTTTTTTGGGGAGGATACGTAAACGCCATTTTTGTAAAGTACGAAGCAATCTCCTATTAGCAGAGCGGCCCATGCAAACAAACTACCCTGTAATTGCCCTGGGGATTGCTTCATACCTTACAATCAATAATGACCTATATTTTTATCAATCATAACCTTTCTCGTTAATGCGCTTGTTTCAAAGCCTTGTCAAGCTCTGCTGTAAGTGTATACCCGGATGATGGCCTTTCGCTGTTATTATTTACAATCTTGCCATCGGTTCCGATTGTAATATAATGAGGGATACCTGTTACGTTATATTTTTGACATACCGGGTTTCTTGTCCAGCCCTCAGCAATGAGGTTGACACCACTTATATTTAATGAGGCCAAACTACTTTTCCACGCTTTCTCGTCCGAATCAACACAGATGTTGAGGAACACTACATTCTTATCTTTATACCGCTCATGCAAAGCTGCAGTCGTGTTCTTTATTTCGTAAACGCAAGGGCCGCATCCTACGCCCCAAAAATCGATATACACTACTTTTCCCCGGAAGCTTTTCAAGGACACCACCTCACCCTTATCATTCTTCAAACTAAATTCAGGCGCCAGATTACCGGGTTTTAATTGCCGTACAGTTGCATAAAATTGCGCAAGAGTATCTGCATATCTTGGCGTTTTAACCTTAGTTTTAAAATCCTTGTAGATGTTCTCAGCATCGTCAAACGAATAGTAACCAAAATCCATCTCTATGGCTTTCGTTACAAACCAATCACGAAGCTCAATTAAATGAAGATTGGCCAGGCCCAGATAATATTCATCCCACGCAGGAGCAAAAGGCGTCATTTTCTTATCCCAATCCGATCCTATTATCGTTGTATTATTCAATCCCTTATAAAATCGGACGTAGTTAAAAATAAATTCTTTGTAGCTATTGCTGTTTTTAAAAGAAAACTCTGATTGGGCGTGATATGCTCCGGCAGGAAATTGCTGATTGAGCGCTTTTCCTGTAGCAGAGGTGTCGTTTATATGCAACTCATATTTAGATAACAAGTGATGACTATTCAAAAAACCAACATACTGATAATAAACATCGGTAATTAACTTCTGACTTTCGGGATGATCAAGATGCACCGCAGCTGTCATCATCACTTTATTATATAACTTATTGATCTTCTCAAACTTTGCGGAATCGGTGAGTTTATTATCATATAAGGATTGTCCCAAATCCATCGACTCTTTACGGTAGAGATTATACATCAGCATCATGGTTTGCAACCGCTCGTTTGTATGCTGGAAAGGAGAGGTGATGCGGAATGTGCTTTTAAAGTCCTTATTATCCAACTAAGTACCAGGGTATCGTTCCTTTGGGCGCAAACGGTGATAGCATCATCATTGAGGTACAGATAGATATCTTCGGTATCTCCGTCAATATTTATAGCTGTATTGAAATTGCCGTCCTTATCAACCGGTATTGTTAATGAGTAGTTAGTTAAATCGCCGGTTACAGCCATCTCCCAATATTTATCAGTAAAGTTTTTGACGTTCCCTTTAATTACAGCCGTGGCTTTTGGAGTTGAGACAATTAGCGGCTTATTTTCAGCAACAGCTTTAACAGGTTTCTTTTTTATCTGGGCATTTGCCGTTGCTACTAAGAGCAGTAGAATTATACAGGTTAGGTTTTTCATTCAGGGTGACAGGGTTAGATTATGTCAAATATAAAGAAATAAACTATTCGAATAAATCAACTCTTATTTTTAATTCTACAACTTAGGATTCATACTTACCATTTTACGGGGTGCAAATGTGCAGAATAATGGGGACTGAACTATTTAAAGAGATTGAGGCAACATCAGCAAAAAAGGCAGAGCCGCAGAATAATCCAGCAACTCATATTCCAGTCCCAGCAGCCTGATGTTATTGATGGTCATAGTGATATTTTTCCGCTTGCAGGAACCAGGCTTTAGGACCGAGCTTTCGGATATGAACCATTTTTCAAACAGGCGTGCAGTACGTCCATTGCCATCTTCAAAAGGATGGATCTTCACAAACATCAAGTGGATCATTGAGGCAGAAAAGAATGCTTCCGGAACGGCCAACTTAGCTTGCAATAACAGCTCGATATCATTAAAAAGCGACTCCAGTTTTTGTTCGACCAAATCAGACGAAGCCTCGCTAAAGCAAATCACAGATTTCTTTGTAACCGTTGCTTTTAGCAGCATCGCAAATACTCACCCCATCCTTATTAATAAAGGTTTTATCGGCATGATGCTGTAGCAATAATTTAACTATTTCGGCCCGGCCCTGTTTAGCAGCTAAAAACAAAGCCGTTTAGCTATCCCGATTTACCGGGTTTGGATCGGCACCTTTTTCAAGCAGTAACTTTATCACATCATAGTGCCCCTTATAAGAGGCTATTAATAACGGGGTAGATTTATCTGCCGCTTTACAATTTACATCAACTCCTTTGGTTAACAGCAAGGCAACCGTTGTTGCCTGTCCGTTTCTTGATGCTATAATGATGGGGTTCCAATTGTGCTCGTCTTTAGCATTAATATCTGCACCTTTTTCAATCAGGTAGGCGGCCATTTCGGTACTGCCGCTTTGGCAAGCCACCATCAGGGGTGTCCAATTTGATTTTGGAACAAAGCTTAAATCAGCTCCCGCTTCCACCAACATCTTTACAGCTTTAAGATCGTTTTGCCCTACTGCTTTAAGCAAGGGTGTCATATCATTTTTACCTCTTATGTTTATATTCTTTGGTGATTTCAATAATTCGGAAAGCTGATCGTAATTTTTGTTTTCGATGGCGGTAAATGCATCTTGCGAGAAACTTTTTGTTACGCTAAATAGCAGTAATGTCAGGATTAGGATTTTGTTCATTGTAAGTATATGATATTAATGCCTGAAACTAATCATTTATCAACTTCCATTAGCACAGCCGGATACTTTTTTTCTAAAGTTAAATTACCATTCCTCCCATTTCAGGCAGAAAATCGACAACTTACTATGCATGCATAAAAAACATACCGAATACCGTTTTGAACTTTGGTATATTTCATTAAAAATTTTATATCCTTATTTTAAAATAAAACAGAATTAAATTTTATAAAATAAAAAAAATTAAAATAAACTACTTATTTCAAAAAATCAGTGCCTACTATTGCTATTGCCTGATGCTATGGCTACCTTACATATATTGATTTTCGATACCAAGTAAACCAGTATCATCAACAAAATTAAATACTAAAACTGTCTACATATCTAACAAAATGAGTTCATCATCAGATACCACCAACGCTATAGAATTGAACAAGTATAGCAAAACCTTTACCCAGGACCCAACCCAGCCTGCTGCACAGGCCATGCTTTACGGGATTGGCTTAACCGACGATGATATGCGCAAAGCACAGGTCGGCGTGGCCAGCATGGGTTACGATGGTAACACTTGCAACATGCACCTCAATGACCTGGCTAAGCTGGTTAAACAAGGTATCTGGGATGAAGACATGGTAGGCCTCATTTTCCACACTATAGGTGTAAGTGATGGCATGAGCAATGGTACCGAAGGTATGCGTTACTCATTGGTGAGCCGCGATATCATTGCCGACTCAATTGAGGCTGTAACCGGCGCTCAGTATTATGATGGCTTAATTACACTACCGGGTTGTGATAAAAACATGCCAGGTTCCATCATGGCTATGGGCCGTTTAAATCGTCCTTCAATCATGGTTTACGGTGGTACTATCAAACCAGGCCACTGGAAAGGTGAAGACTTGAACATTGTATCTGCATTTGAGGCTTTGGGCAAAAAGATTGCCGGCCAGATAGATGATGTTGATTTTATGGGCGTTATTAAAAATGCCTGCCCAAGCGCCGGCGCCTGTGGCGGTATCTATACAGCGAATACCATGGCTGCCGCTATCGAAGCATTGGGTATGAGTTTACCGTATTCATCATCAAACCCTGCCCTAAGCGCTGAGAAAAAAGCAGAATGCCTTGCCGCCGGTAAAGCTATCAAGGTATTGTTAGAAAAGGATATTAAACCATCAGATATCATGACCCGTGAGGCATTTGAAAATGCAATTGTTGTGATCATGGTATTGGGCGGCTCAACCAACGCTGTATTGCACCTGATTGCGATGGCAAAAAGCGTTGACGTTAAATTAACCCAGGATGATTTCCAGGCTGTAAGTAACCGGATCCCGGTATTGGCCGATATGAAACCAAGCGGTAAATACATGATGGAAGATCTGCACAACATTGGCGGTGTTCCGGCTGTAATGAAATATTGTTTAGAGCAGGGCTGGTTACATGGTGATTGCCTTACTGTTACCGGTAAAACCATTGCCGAAAACCTTGCCGAGATCCCGGCCCTGGAGTTTGAGACTCAAAAGATCATCAAACCGAAAGAAAACCCTATTAAAGCTACCGGTCACCTGCAAATTTTGTACGGAAACCTTGCCGAAGGTGGTAGCGTTGCCAAAATCACCGGTAAAGAAGGTGAACGTTTCACCGGCCCTGCCCGTGTATTTGACGGCGAGTTTGAACTGATTGCCGGTATCCAGAGTGGCCGTGTTAAAAAGGGCGATGTTGTGGTGATCCGCAACGTAGGCCCTAAAGGCGCGCCAGGCATGCCGGAAATGCTAAAACCAACCTCAGCCATATTCGGTGCTGGTTTGGGTAGTTCAGTTGCATTAATTACAGATGGACGCTTTAGCGGCGGTACGCATGGCTTCGTCGTCGGTCACATCACACCCGAGGCTTACGATGGCGGGTTTATAGCGATGGTAAAAGACGATGATATCATTAATATTGATGCTGTTGCCAATACTATAAACGTTTCGCTACCGCAAGAAGAAATAGCCGCACGCCGTGCCGCATGGCAAAAACCGGCGCTGAAGGTTACCAAGGGTGTGTTATACCGTTACGCTAAAAACGTAACTACCGCTGCCGAAGGCTGCGTTACCGACGAATAATTAATGAACAAAATGGCTCATAAAAAAGCCATGAATAAAATGAACACAAACTAAGCCCGTTCATTTTAGCAAATTAGAGACAGATAGAATAAATCAGTTTAGCACCAAAAAGTGCTGTGAATATAAAAAATACAGGTATGGAAACTGCACAAGAAACCTTAACCGCGCCAGCCGCCACCGAAACCGTAAACGTTTCAGGATCGGTAGCATTATTAGAAGCATTGATAGCCGAAGGTACCGATACCATTTTTGGTTACCCGGGCGGCGCCATCATGCCCATTTATGATGCTTTGTTTGATTACAATGATAAACTGAACCACATATTGGTGCGCCATGAACAGGGCGGCATTCACGCCGGCCAGGGTTACGCGCGTACATCGGGCAAAGTGGGTGTGGTATTCGCTACCAGCGGTCCGGGTGCTACTAACCTGGTAACAGGGTTGGCCGACGCCCAGATTGACAGTACCCCATTAGTTTGTATCACCGGCCAGGTTTTCGCACACCTTTTAGGTACCGATGCCTTCCAGGAAACTGACGTAATCAACATCACCACCCCGGTTACCAAATGGAACTACCAGGTAACTGATGCCACCGAAATCCCGGAAGTTATTGCCAAGGCATTTTACATTGCCCGTAGCGGCAGGCCAGGTCCGGTATTGATAGACATTACCAAAAACGCGCAGATCCAGTTGTTTGATTTCGCAGGTTACAAACCATGCGATCATATCCGTAGCTACAGGCCGAAACCAATCGTTCGTCCGCAATATATTGAGCAGGCTGCTGCCCTAATCAACAGCGCTCAGAAACCTTTCATCCTGTTTGGTCAGGGTGTTATTTTGGGCGGTGCCGAGCAGGAGTTTAAAGCCTTTGTTGAAAAAAGCGGTATCCCTGCAGCATGGACAGTGCTTGGTGCCGGTGCTATCCCTTCCGATCACCCGTTAAATGTTGGTATGTTAGGTATGCACGGCAACTACGGCCCTAACGTGTTAACCAATGAGTGCGATGTATTGATCGCGATAGGTATGCGTTTTGACGACCGTGTAACCGGTCGCCTGGATAAATATGCTAAACAAGCAAAAGTTGTTCACTTAGATATTGACCCTGCCGAGATCGACAAAAACGTAAAATCAACCGTACCGGTTTGGGGCGATTGCAAGGAAACACTTCCATTGCTGACCAAGGCCATCGAAAAGAAAGAACATACAGAATGGTTAGCTAAATTCAATGATTACACCCGCCAGGAAGTTGAGGCCGTTATCCATAACGAACTTAATCCAACTACGCCTGAAATGACTATGGGCGAGGTAATCAAACAGCTTAACGAGATTACCAAAGGCGAGGCAGTTATCGTTACCGACGTAGGTCAGCACCAAATGGTAGCATGTCGCTACGCTAAGTTTAACAATACCCGCAGCAACGTAACCAGCGGTGGTTTAGGAACCATGGGTTTTGCATTGCCTGCTGCTATAGGTGCTAAATTTGGCGCTCAGGATCGTACTGTAGTAGCTATTATTGGCGATGGAGGTTTCCAGATGACCTGCCAGGAATTGGGTACTATTATGCAAAGCGGTATCGATGTAAAAATTATCATCCTTAATAACCGCTTCCTGGGCATGGTAAGACAATGGCAGGAATTATTTAATCAGCGCCGTTACTCATTTGTTGATATTCAAAGTCCGGATTTTGTGGCATTAGCCGCAGCATACCGCATCCCGGGCAAATTAGTTGATGACCGTGCAGATTTGACTGCAGCATTAAATGAAATGCTAAGCGCACCGGGATCATTCCTTTTAGAAATAATGGTTACCAAAGAGAACAACGTATTCCCGATGGTACCACAAGGATGCAGCGTAAGCGAGATCAGGTTAAAGTAAGCCCTCTAAAAAACAGAATCATGAGCGAAGCAGAAAAAAAACAGGAATTTAACATCACCATATATACCGAAAACCAAATTGGTTTATTAAGCAGGATAGCTATTATATTTACACGCCGTAAAATCAATATCGACAGCCTGAATACTTCTCCGTCGGAGATTGAAAGTATTCACCGTTTCAATATTGTAATTAACGAATATGAAGAGGTAGTACGTAAACTTACCCGCCAGATAGAAAAACAGGTTGAGGTGTTAAAAGCATATTATCACACCAACGAAGATGTGATTTGGCAGGAATTAGCGTTATATAAGGTATCAACCGATGTAATTGCCGAAAAGGTTAGCGTTGAGCGTTTACTACGCGAAAACGGTGCTCGCGCGGTAGTGATCCGTAAGGACTACACCGTGTTTGAAACCACCGGTCACCGCGAGGAAACCGATAACCTGATCAACATATTACAACCTTACGGCCTGATTGAGTTTGTACGCAGCGCCCGTGTTGCTATCATTAAAGACAGTGAAGGCTTTAACAGCAAACTGCGCGAATTTGAAAGGCTTGAACCAGGTGAAGAGGTAATCGAAAATGAATACCTTAACCAGGGTGAGAAGGTGTTTACGATGTAAACCCGCCGAAGGCGGAGAGATTAGTGATTGGAGAATAGAGATTAGTTGAGTTGGTTCATGGTTGATAGATCATGGTTCATAGCCGGAAGTCTTAATCAGTGAAATCAACGTAATCAAAACCCATCAACGGTCAAAATCGGTGTAATCATCCAATAATCGGTGAAATCCCAAAAGAAAATAAATTACTCAATACAAATAAAATCGGTGAAATCACCACTAATCGGTGAAATCACAAAAATCAAAAAAACAATGGCAAAACTAAATTTCGGCGGCACTGAAGAAAACGTAGTAACCCGCGAAGAGTTCCCTTTATCAAAAGCTCAGGAAGTATTAAAAGATGAAGTAGTAGCGGTAATTGGCTACGGTGTACAAGGTCCGGGCCAGGCCCTGAACCAAAAAGACAATGGTATCAACGTAATTGTTGGTCAGCGTAAAGGCACTAAAACTTGGGATAAAGCTATCAGCGATGGTTTTGTACCCGGCGAAACACTTTTTGAAATTGAAGAAGCCTTGCAAAGGGGAACTGTGATTTGCTACTTATTGAGCGATGCAGCCCAGATTGCGTTATGGCCAACTGTTAAAAAACACTTAACTCCAGGCAAAGCTTTATATTTCTCTCATGGCTTTGGTATCACTTTCAACGAGCAAACTGGTATCGTTCCTCCTGCTGATGTTGACGTATTCCTGGTTGCTCCTAAAGGTTCAGGCACTTCATTGCGCCGTATGTTCCTGCAAGGCCGTGGCTTAAACTCAAGCTACGCTATCTTCCAGGATGCTACCGGTAAAGCATTTGATCGTGTTATCGCTTTAGGTATCGCTGTAGGTAGCGGTTACTTATTCGAAACTAACTTCAAAAAAGAAGTATACAGCGATTTAACCGGCGAGCGTGGCACTTTGATGGGTTGTGTTCAAGGTATCTTCGCTGCTCAGTACGATGTATTGCGTAGCCATGGTCACTCTCCATCTGAAGCATTTAACGAAACTGTTGAAGAGCTTACCCAATCATTAATGCCGCTTGTTGCTGAAAACGGTATGGACTGGATGTATGCTAACTGCTCAACTACTGCTCAACGTGGTGCCCTTGACTGGTGGAAAAAATTCCGTGACGCTACTAAACCAGTATTTGAAGAGCTTTACGAAAGCGTTGCTACAGGTAAAGAATCTCAACGTTCTATTGACTCAAACAGCCAGCCAGATTACCGTGAAAAACTGGATGCCGAACTGAAAGAATTACGCGAAAGCGAATTATGGCAAGCAGGCAAAACCGTACGCAGCTTACGTCCTGAAAACCAGGTTGTAGAAGCTTAATAAATTAGGTGAAAGCCGAAAGGTAAAAGGCGAAAGCCTTAAAATAAACTCACCAACACGTCATTGCGAGGCACGAAGCAATCCCAAACTTTACAGATCGGATCTGCTAATCGGGGATTGCTCCGTACCTCGCAATGACGTTACTAAAGAAAAATAATAAAATGGGACAAACATTATTTGATAAGATCTGGGATGCGCACGTCGTCAGCAGCAGCGAGGGGTTCCCGGATATTTTGTATATCGATACACATTTCATTCACGAGGTAACCAGTCCGCAGGCATTTGATGGCTTGCGTCAAAGAGGCTTGCCCGTTTTCAGGCCAAAACAAACTGTGGCCACTGCAGATCACAACGTTCCAACCATTGATCAGCACTTACCCATTAAAGAAGAACTTTCACGCTACCAGGTAGATATGCTCACCAAAAACTGTAAAGAGTTTGGTGTTGAGCTATATGGCTTAGGCCACCCGTACCAGGGTATCGTTCACGTTATAGGCCCCGAGCTGGGCATCACCCGTCCGGGTGGTACTTATGTTTGTGGCGACAGCCATACTTCAACCCACGGCGCTTTTGGTGCTATTGCCTTTGGTATAGGTACATCTCAGGTTGAGCAGGTGTTGGCTACCCAATGTTTACTTCAATCGCGCCCAAAACGCATGAAAATTGAAGTGAACGGAAAATTGCAAAAAGGCGTTGGTGCCAAAGATATTATCCTTTACATCATATCGCAGATCTCGGCTGCCGGAGGTACCGGTTATGCTGTTGAGTATGCAGGCGATACCATCCGCTCACTGAGCATGGAAGGCCGCATGACCATCTGCAACATGAGTATTGAGATGGGTGCACGTTGCGGACTGATTGCTCCCGACGAAACCACCATCAACTACGTAAAAGGCCGTGAATTTGCTCCTAAAGGCGAAGAGTGGGACAAAGCAGTTGCTTACTGGAAAACTTTATACTCGGATGCTGATGCATCTTTTGACGAAGTATTATCCTTTAAAGCCGAAGATATTGAGCCGATGATCACCTACGGAACCAATCCGGGTATGGGCATCGGTGTTACACAACACGTTCCTGAAACAGCTTCATTTGAAGCCAAAGAGCAGGGATCATATAAAAAAGCCCTTGATTACATGGGCCTGCACGATGATGAAACACTATTGGGTAAACCAATTGATTACGTCTTCATCGGCAGCTGCACCAACTCGCGCATTGAAGACCTTCGTCAGGTTGCCGAGTTTGTAAAAGGCAAACACAAAGCTGATAATGTTACCGTATGGGTAGTTCCCGGCTCAAAACAAGTACAGCAGCAAGCCATAGCCGAAGGCCTCGATAAAATATTTAACGAAGCCGGTTTCCCACTTCGCGAACCAGGCTGCAGCGCATGCCTTGGTATGAACGAGGATAAAATCCCGGCAGGTAAATATTGCGTATCAACCTCAAACCGCAACTTTGAAGGAAGACAAGGGCCAAACAGCCGTACTTTCCTTGCCAGTCCGTTAACAGCGGCTGCGAGTGCAATTACGGGTGTGGTTACGGATATACGCGAGTTTTTGAAGGAAGAAGTTGTCTGAACCGGAATTAAATGAATTTGTTGAATTACACGAATTTTAGAATTTATAAATTGGCTTTTGAAATTCGTGTAATTTGACAGATTCAGAGAAAAACGATAAATGGAAACTTTTAAGAAAACGCCTGAAGAATTTAAAGACTGCTCAAGCAAGATTATTGGTTGCGCGATGAGGGTTCATTCAGTTTTAGGGAATGGTTTTCAGGAAGCTATTTATCAACGGGCATTAGAACTTGAAATGGCCCATGAAGGATTAGGATTTGTAAGGGAAATGGAGATGCCGATCTTTTACAGAAACGAGCAGATCGGGACGCGCCGGGTTGATTTCTTTGTTGAGGGCGAAATAATGGTTGAACTGAAAGCGATCATATTTTTGGAAGATGTTCACCTCGCCCAAGGCATTAATTACCTCGAAGCATACAATATAAAAACTGGGCTGCTTATTAATTTTGGAAGTAAGAGCCTACAGTTTAAGCGATTATTGAATAAGAAGTATAATCCGGATAATGTCTGAACCGAAATTAAGCGAATTAAGAAACCATCAGAATTAAAACTTGATTCAAAAAATTCTAAAATTCGTGTAATTCAAAAAATTCGACAAATTCCGGTTCAGAAAAAAGAAAAAGATGGCAACTAAAATATTTAAACACATTCAAACCACTATAGTTCCTTTGCCTATCGAGAACATCGATACTGATCAAATTATACCTGCAAGGTTTTTGAAAGCCACTACCCGCGATGGCTTTGGCAATAATTTATTCCGCGACTGGCGTTATGAAGGCGACGGCGCTCCTAAAGCCGATTTCGTGCTTAATGATCCAAACTTTAGCGGTAAAGTGCTGGTAGCAGGCAAAAACTTTGGTTGCGGCAGTAGCCGTGAGCACGCTGCATGGGCCATATCTGATTATGGTTTCGATGCAGTAGTGAGCAGCTTTTTTGCTGATATCTTTAAAGGCAATGCCCTTAACAATGGCTTATTACCGGTACAGGTAAGTGACGATTTTCTGAAAAAGATCTTCGATGCCGTTTATGCCGATCACAAAGCTGAAGTAGAGATCGACCTTAAAAGTCAGACTATCAAAATCTCATCAACCGGCGAACAGGAAAGCTTCGAGATCAACCCTTACAAAAAAGCTTGTTTAATAAACGGTTACGATGATATCGACTACATCCTAAGCCAAAAAGGCAAGATTGAGGAATTTGAAGTAGCCCGTTAAGGTTAAAGGCGAAAGCTAAAAGGTCAGAAAAAATGGCTCAATGACCTAATGAAGCGCAGCAAAATGACAGAGTAACGCAATGACAACAACCAATAAAGTAATTCAGCGAGAAGGTAAAGGTACCGCCAAATTATTCGACGAACGGAGTTTAGCGAATGATTATGCAACCCTTGCCCCCCTGCTTAGGCCTGGCCTGAAGGTACTGGACGTTGGTTGTGGTACCGGCGCTATTTCTAAGGATATTGCCGCGTTGGTTGGTGAAAGCGGTCATGTTACGGGCATTGATAATACCGAATATTTTATCCAGAGCGGTAAGGAAACTTATGCTTCGGTTCAAAATATGGAGCTCATTTATACCGATCTGTTCAGTTTTGAACCCGGAGAAAAGTATGACCTGATTGTATCGGCTCGTGTTTTGCAATGGTTGAACAACCCAGTTGAGGCTTTGAGGAAAATGTATTCGTTGTTAAAACCTGGTGGCACAGTATCCATTTTGGATTATAACCACGAGGCTTTGCAATGGCAGCCGCAGCCACCGGCAAGTATGCAGCGTTTTTATGCTACTTTTTTAAGGTGGCGGGGCGATGCAGGTATGAACAATCATATTGCCGAAGACCTGCCCGAATATTTGCAGGAAGCTGGGTTTACCAATATCGAAGTATTTAATGCCGATGAGGTTTACCAAAAAGGCGAATATAACTTTGAAGGCAAAGCAGGCATTTGGGCAAAAGTAGCTCAATCAAAGCAAATGGTTGAGGAAGGCTACATCGACGATGAATCGCGCTTGCAGGCCATTGACGAGTATACCCACTGGGTAGAAAACGAGGCCGAGCAAATGGTGATGAAACTAAAAGAAGTACGCGGTGTAAAACCCGAATGAAATAAAATCTATAAAAACAAAAACCGCTGCCACAGGCAGAGATTAGGGTTATGGGAATTAAAAAACATATATTAGTAATACCCGGCGACGGGATAGGCCCGGAGGTTACCACCTGGGGTAAAGCAGTTTTAGAAAAAATCGGTCAGGATTTTGGCCACGAATTTACGTTCGACGAAGCCCTGATGGGTCATGCGGGTATCGAGGCAACCGGTAATCCACTGCCTGATGAAACACTGGCTAAAGCTAAAGCAAGCGATGCTATCCTGTTTGGTGCTATCGGTCACATCAAATATGATAATGATCCGTCGGCCAAAGTGCGTCCGGAGCAGGGATTATTAAAAATCCGTAAGGAGCTTGGCTTATATGCCAACCTGCGTCCTATTATGCTGTTTGATGAGCTTCTGGATGCATCAAGCCTTAAGCCCGAGATATTAAAAGGTACCGATATCCTTTTCTTCCGCGAATTAACCGGCGACGTTTATTTCGGCGAGAAAAAACGTAGTGAAGACCGCAATACAGCTTCCGACCTGATGATTTACTCACGTTACGAAGTTGAGCGCATTGCTATTAAAGCATATGAGGCAGCCCGAGTACGTGGTAAAAGGTTATGCTCTGTTGATAAAGCAAATGTACTGGAGGCTTCACGCCTGTGGCGCGAGGTTGTACAGGAAATTGCCAAACAATACCCTGATGTTGAAACCGAGCACATGTTTATCGATAACGCAGCTATGCAACTGGTAAAAAATCCTAAAAAGTTTGATGTGGTATTAACTGCCAACCTTTTTGGTGATATCCTTACCGACGAAGCATCGCAAATTGCAGGTTCGATGGGTATGCTGGCTTCGGCTTCAGTAGGTGATGGCACAGGATTTTTTGAGCCTATCCATGGTTCGGCACATGATATTGCCGGTCAGGATAAAGCAAATCCGCTGGCATCAATATTATCAGTAGCTTTAATGCTTGAAATTAGTTTCGGCTTAAAAGAAGAAGCTAAAAAGATAACCGACGCTATTGATAAAACACTGAAAGACGGCTACCGCACCGGCGATATCGCTGATGCTAATACCGATAAAGCCAAAATTTTAGGCACTACGGCAATGGGCCAAAAAGTACTGGAGTATTTGTAGGCTGAGATTAGAGATCAGGCAGGGAACCGGTGAAATCATTAATCAATCGGTAAAATCCCAAAAAACAAAATCGGTGTAATCAAAAACATCGGTGTAATCATATAAAACAATGAAATGGAACGCTGATTTATACGACCAAAAGCATGCCTTCGTATTTAAATACGGAGAGGATGTACTTGAGTTGCTGGATGTGAAACCCGGTGAGCGCATCCTCGATCTGGGTTGTGGTACAGGCCATTTAACTAAACAAATACAGGATAAAGGCGCTATCGTAAAAGGCACCGATTATTCGCCCGAAATGATAGCTCAGGCTAAACAGCTTTACCCTGACGTGGACTTCGCGGTAGAGAACGCGGCTGATTTTCACACCACAGAAAAGTATGACGCCGTGTTTTCGAACGCGGCCTTACATTGGGTGCTTGATGCCAACGGTGCTATTCACAGCGTAGCCAACAGCCTTAAAAAAGGAGGCAGGTTTGTTGCCGAAATGGGCGGCAAGGATAATGTTGAACGTTTGATTGAGGCTACCAAACTGGTGCTGCATAATCATGGTTACAATGAAAATGCCGACGCTAAAATATGGTATTTCCCTTCAGTTGGCGAGTATGCTACCAAACTGGAAGAGCATGGTTTCAGAGTGACCTACATGATTCATTATGATCGCAGAACCGAGCTACAGGATGGCGACCAGGGTGTAACCAAATGGATTACTATGTTTGGTGCACAGTTTTTAGAAGGCATTCCCGAGGATGAGAAAGAACAGATCCTGGCCGAGATCACTAAAAAGCTTGAACCTTTTTATAATGATAACGGCCAATGGTATGCCGACTATAAAAGGTTAAGATTTGTTGCAATTAAAAAGTAGGACTTAGATATGAGACGTGAGATCTGAAAGCAGATGTGGGACGTGAGATTTGAGATATGAGACTTTTTGCTTAACTTAAATTTTAGTTTCCTCTAACAGATTGTAAATCTCAAGCGAAATAAAAATATAAATAAAAGATGGATAAGATAAGGGTCTCAAATCTCATATCTAACATCTCAAATCTAATTAAAAAACTGATGTAAGGTAATGAGTCTCAAATCTCATATCTAACATCTCAAATCAAAATAAAAGATATGTTACACGATCCCAACCGCGTTTATGTTTTTGATACCACGCTCCGCGATGGCGAGCAGGTACCGGGTTGCCAGTTAACAACCCCCGAAAAGATTGAGATAGCTAAGGAACTGGAACTACTGGGCGTGGATATCATTGAAGCAGGTTTCCCGGTTTCAAGTCCGGGGGATTTTCAAAGCGTTGTTGAAATTTCAAAGGCCGTTAAAGAACCTACCGTTTGCGCACTTACCCGAGCCAACAAAGGTGATATTGACGCTGCTGTAGCATCTCTGCAATATGCCAAACGCCCGCGTATCCATACGGGTATCGGTTCGTCTGATATGCACATTAAACATAAATTCAACAGCACCCGCGAAGAAATTCTGGAGCGTGCCGTTGAAGCTGTTAAATACGCCAAAAAATCTGTCGAGGATATTGAGTTTTATGCCGAAGATGCCGGCAGGGCCGATGTGGTTTACCTGGCCCAAATGGTTGAGGCTGTTATTGCCGCCGGTGCTACTGTAGTAAACATTCCGGATACAAACGGTTACTGCTTACCAGACCAATACGGTGCTAAGATCAAATTTTTGAAAGAGAACGTTAAAAATATTGATAAAGCTATTATCTCGGTACATTGCCATAATGATCTTGGTTTGGCTACTGCCAACTCAATAGCCGGTTTACAAAACGGCGCCCGCCAAATTGAAGGTACTATCAACGGTATCGGCGAACGTGCAGGTAATACTTCTATTGAAGAAGTGGTGATGATCCTAAAAACGCATCATACCCTGGGCCTGCATACCAATATCGATTCTAAACGATTCTATGAGTTGAGCCAGATGATCCGCACGCAAATGCGGATGCCGGTACAGCCTAATAAAGCTATTGTAGGTGCCAATGCCTTTGCACACAGCTCAGGTATTCACCAGGACGGTTTCCTGAAAATGCGTGAAAACTATGAGATCATTCGCCCTGAAGATGTAGGCTTTCCGAGCGCCACAATAGTGCTAACCGCGCGCAGCGGCAGGCATGCTCTGAAATTCCATCTGGAGCGTTTAGGATACACGCTGGATAAGGAAGAACTTGCTTTTGTTTACAATAACTTTTTAACGCTTGCTGATAGTAAGCTTGACATAAATGACCAGGATTTGCAAGGCCTTATGGCGCACCGACTGGTAAAAAATTAACAATGGAAACTGATACAAAAAGCCAGCTTGATTTTGAAGCGGCATACCAGCGGATAAAGGACGTTGTGAAACGTACCCCGCTGCAATATAACGCCGGTCTTTCGGCAAAATACGAGTGTGAGGTTTATTTAAAACGCGAAGACCTGCAGGTTGTTCGCTCCTATAAGTTGCGCGGCGCATACAACATGATCAGTCAGTTAAATGATGATGTGTTGAGCCGCGGCGTGGTTTGCGCCAGCGCGGGTAACCATGCCCAGGGCGTAGCCTTTTCGTGCAATAAAAAGAATATCAAAGGTGTAATTTTTATGCCCGAAATTACCCCCAAACAAAAGGTTAAGCAAACCGCCATGTTTGGAAACGGCAATATAGAGATCATACTCACCGGCGATACCTTTGACGATTGCCTGGCTGAAGCCCTCGCTTACACCGAAAAAAACCAGATGACCTTCATCCCTCCCTTTGATGACTACCGCGTTATTGAGGGTCAGGGAACCGTAGGCGTTGAAATACTGCAGGACCTTCCGGATATTGAAGTAGCGATTATGCCTATCGGCGGTGGAGGCTTTGCATCGGGAACAGGTACTTATCTTAAAAATAATGTTCCAAACATCCATCTGATAGGCGTTGAGCCTGAAGGTGCCCCATCAATGCTGGGTGCCATAAACCATGGTAAGCCCATTACGTTAGATGAGATAGACCGCTTTGTTGATGGCGCCGCTGTTAAGCGCGTTGGCGCATTAACTTATGATATCTGCAAAGATATCCTGGATGATATGCTGCTGGTACCTGAAGGTAAAATTTGTACCACCATACTGAAACTTTACAACGAGGACGCCATTGTGGTTGAACCCGCAGGTGCACTATCGGTAGCCGCACTTGACGCCTGCAAAGAGCAGATCAAAGGTAAAAAGGTAGTTTGTATTATCAGCGGCGGCAATAATGATATTGCCCGCATGCAGGAGATTAAAGAAAAATCACTCCTGTACGAAGGCCTGAAACATTACTTTATTGTACGTTTCCCGCAGCGTCCCGGTGCATTGAAACTGTTTGTGAACAGTGTATTAGGCCCCGGTGATGATATTACCCGTTTCGAATTCATCAAAAAGAATGAGAAAGAAAACGGTCCTGCACTGGTTGGTATCGAGCTAAAAAATGCCGAAGATTATCCTGCGCTGCTGCAACGCATGCATGCTCACCGTTTCAATGTTATTGAACTGAATAAAGACCAGACTTTGTTTGAGTATTTGGTGTGATACACTAAATCTCAAACCTACCATTAAGTTCTCTATAAGACTTACGAAGTTTTAAAAACTTCGTAAGTCTGTCTTAAAATGACGTTTTGGAAGCAGCTTCGGTTACTCCAACCCTATTTTCTCATTCACCAACTCAATGATCTCCGCTTCCAGCGCAATCGCTTTCCGCTCAATTTCATTGCCACGGTAAATAACGTCAATTACATAGCTTTTATCCTTATAGCCCGAAGCGTTGATCTTTACATTCATGAACGCGCCTAATACCGCAGTGCGGGCACAAAGGGCGGCCACTCCGGCATCGGTTATTGAATTGGGGTTACCGGTTAATGTCATTGCTTTTATTACTTCCATGCTGTCCAAAGCGGCTTCCATAACCTTAAAAGGAATTTCAATAGCATAGCGGGTAGCATCCTGAATAGCTTTATCACGGATTGCCCTTTCCTCGTCGTTTGATTTTGGAAGAGCAAACGACTCCATGATCTGATTAAAGGCTGTAGTATCCTGATCGACCAATGCTAACAGTTCATTCTTAAACTGCTGACCTTTTTGCGCCCAGTCGCTAAACTCCTGCCAGCGGTTGTCCCATCCTTTTTTATGCGAGCTCAGGTTAGCCACCATAGTAGCCAACGAAGCTCCCAAAGCGCCAACAGCTGCTGATA
Source organism: Mucilaginibacter rubeus (assembly GCF_014643835.1). Classification (GTDB taxonomy): domain Bacteria; phylum Bacteroidota; class Bacteroidia; order Sphingobacteriales; family Sphingobacteriaceae; genus Mucilaginibacter; species Mucilaginibacter rubeus. The sequence goes on from NZ_BMKD01000009.1 coordinate 169,603, forward strand.
TTGAACCACCACCTGGCGCCGGGCTTTCGCTCGCGGTTTCATCGGCCAGATCGGTAAGGCTCATGTTAATAAGTTTACTGTCGGCTTTATCTTTCAGCAAATATTCAATGATCCGTTCTTCGGGTTTAAAGGGTGAAAGCTCATCAAGCCCCATCGATTTAATAGCTATCCTGATCAGTTCTTTTTCGCTTACACCTACAGAACGCTGCTGCTTCTCTAAAAAATATTTGCCCGCATCAAGCATCGCCTTCAAGGGGATCAGGCCTACAAGCTCGCTGCCTGTTACCCTAATACCGCGCGCGGCAGCTTTGTCACACACTTCATCAAAGGCTTTATGTACCGGAGTAATATTGATATTGGTCAAATTCATCGAGATCTGGGCAACACCATATTCCTCAATATACCAGCCAATGGCTTTTACTGCCTTTAGCGAACCCGGAATGGTTTTGGCTTTGCCAGGTTCGTCATATACTATTTTACCGTTGATCGGATCCCCCTCGCGCAGGGTACGGCCGGCTTCACGTACATCAAAGGCGATAGAATTTGCCCGGCGGACAGAAGTAGTATTCAGGTTAACGTTATAAGCCACTAAAAAATCACGTGCCCCAATTACAGTTGCCCCGCGCTTAACATCGTTCTCCGCCGGACCGAAATCGGGTGCCCACTCGGGTTGTTTGATCTTCTTGAAAAAACCCTCATACTCCCCTGCGCGGATCACTGAAAGGTTGCTCCGGCTTTTGTTAGGCTGCGCAGCCTCATACAAATAAACCGGGATCTGCAATTCCTCACCCACGCGTTTGGCCAATTGCTTAGCATATTCCGCAGTTTCCTCCATCGTAATATTACTGATCGGTATCAGCGGACAAACATCAGTTGCACCCATCCTTGGGTGTTCGCCTTTTTGCCTGCTCATATCAATCAGTTCGCCTGCTTTTTTTATGGCACGATAGGCGGCTTCAATCACTTTTTCCGGTTCGCCCACAAAAGTTACCACGGTTCGGTTAGTGGCCTTTCCCGGATCAACATTGAGTAGTCTTACCCCCTCAACAGATTCAACTGCATCTGTTATCTGTTTAATGATATCGAGGTTAACACCTTCGCTAAAATTGGGTACGCATTCTATTAATTTGGTCATTGGTTCATTAGTTCAATGGTTCATTGGTAGCTAAGCAAGTTGCAAAACTTGCTTAATCGTTATTCTCTGCCGTCCAAACTTGGGCTGGTTTTAGTTTTCCCTGTTGGTATAAGATCTCACGGTAATCATTACATGAATAGGCCTGCATATCTGCAAGCTTACCTTTGGTTAATATACCGCGGTCATTTAGTTTTAATGCCTGTGCTGCGCGGTAGGTTAAACCTGCAAACACTTCAGCAGTGTTTAACTTCTCAGCCGTTGCCATTACCGACGCCTGCATCAGCAGATCGCCCATTGGAGCCGAGCCGGGGTTCCAGTCGCTGGCAATGGCGAGGCAGGCTCCGGCATCAAGCAGTTTCCGGGCAGGGGCGTATCCCATTCCGAGGCCTAAAGAAGCACCGGGTAAAGTTACAGCAACAGTATCTGAATTGGCCAATAATTTTATCTCATAATCGCAGCTGGCCTCCAGATGATCGGCAGAAGCGGCCCTTGCCTTAACTGCGACTTCGCTCCCACCTGTTGTAAACTGATCTGCATGAACAGTAGCCTCAAATCCCATTTGCTTGGCCCTGCTTAAATAAAACAGCGCATCGCTGGTATTAAAAGCTCTTTGCTCAATAAAAATATCAACGCGGTTTGCCAGATCCTGCTGCTTTATCTTCGGCAACAGATCATTTAACAAATACTTCAGATATTCACTTTCAGTACCATCAAAATCTTTGGGTTTAATGTGCGCAGCGAGACAGGTTGATATAATATGAGCGCGAGTTTTGTTAGCAGCCTGATGAATAGCTTTAAGTTGTTTCAGCTCCTCCACCACAGACAAACCGTAACCGCTTTTAACTTCAACAGTTGTTACGCCTTCTGCCAAATGACGGGCTATCCGTTTCGTCAGTAAATTGCTTAATTCAGTTTCTGCTGCCGAACGGGTTTGCGTAACAGAATCCCAGATCCCGCCGCCCGAGGCTGCAATTTCCAGATAGCTTTTACCGGCATTGCGCATGGCATAATCCTTAGCCCGGCTACCTGCAAAACAGATATGCGTATGGCAATCCACAAAGCCAGGCAGCAAGATCTGATCGCCGGTTATTTCTTCTATTTGTGCCGATGGATAACTTTTGCGGAGCTTTTCAAAATTATCAACGGCCAATATCACCCCATCTTCAACCAATACTCCGCCGTTGGCAACAATCTGCAATTGCTCATCCTTCAGCGCACCTTTAAGCGGCAAGCCTGTTAAAGGCAGTATTTGAGTGAATGGACCTGTTAGTTTTTTCATCTTTCTATATTAGACCGTCATTGCGAGATTGCGAAGCAATCCCATGACATAATAAAAATCAAGGTCATGCTGAACTTGTTTCAGCACCCCACTCGCTAAGCGGCCATGCTAAGCAAAGCGGCCACCTGTCCTATGGGATGCCGAAATAAATTCGGCATGACGGTAGGCGTATGACATCTTCCTTCAAAGGTCGCGGATTTTAATTACTCGCAATGACGCTTTTATATTTTGTACTTTACCACACTTTCAACCCAAACTTATCCGCCCATTCTGCAGCTTTATCATATCCCGCATCAGTATGCCTAAAGATACCCATAGCCGGGTCATTGTACAGTACCCGTTTCAGGCAGGTTGCTGCGCGATGGCTGCCGTCGGCGAGTACCACCATGCCGGCGTGTTGAGAATACCCCATACCTACCCCGCCGCCGTGGTGGAACGAGATCCAGGTTGCTCCGCCTGAGGCATTAGCCATGAGGTTGAGCAGCGGCCAGTCAGATACCGCGTCCGAGCCATCTAACATGGCTTCAGTTTCGCGGTTGGGCGATGCTACTGAACCACAGTCCAGGTGGTCGCGACCGATCACTATCGGGCCTTTTACTTTGCCTGATGCCACCAGTTCGTTAAATATCAGTCCGGCTTTTTCACGTTCGCCCATGCCCAGCCAGCAGATGCGGGCAGGCAGCCCCTGAAATGCAATTTTTTCCCGCGCTTTTTTAAGCCAGGTGATCAAAGGCTTATTTTCGGGAAAAGCTTCGATCAGCGCCTGATCGGTAGCATAAATATCCTCCGGATCGCCGGATAACGCTACCCACCTGAATGGCCCTTTGCCTTCACAAAACAGCGGACGGATATAAGCCGGCGTAAAACCCGGAAAATTAAAAGCATCAGCTTCGCCACCCTGCCGCGCAAACTCGCGCAAGTTGTTGCCATAATCAAATGTTATGGCACCTCTTTTTTGTAGTTCCAGCATTAAGCTCACATGCCTTGCCATACTTTTTAGCGAAAGTCGTTTATATTCAACCGCATCGCTCTTTCTCAAAGCAGCAGCTTCATTTAATGAGAGATCATTTGGAATATAACCATTCAATGGATCATGTGCCGAAGTTTGGTCGGTAAGCATATCAGGGATGATATTATCTTTCAATAGTTTTTCGAGCAAATCACCGGCATCGCTTACTAATCCCACCGAAAGCGGCTCCTTTTTGGCGATGGCTTCTTTTACCCAGGCGATAGCTTCATGATACGAATCCGTCATCCTGTCGATATATTTCGTATCAACCCGCTTTTGGATCCGTGACGCATCCACATCGGCACCTAAAAACACGGCGCCTGCCATGGTTGCCGCCAATGGCTGAGCACCACCCATTCCTCCTAAACCGGCGCTTACAATGAGTTTCCCGGCCAGGTCACCATTGAAACGTTGGTTGCCGCATTCTACAAAAGTTTCATATGTTCCTTGCAAAATGCCCTGCGTACCTATATAGATCCAGCTGCCGGCGGTCATCTGCCCGTACATCATCAGCCCTTTTTCGCGCAGTTCATTAAAATGCTCCCAATTGGCCCATGCAGGCACCAGGTTACTGTTGGCTATCAAAACCCTTGGCGCTTCGGGGTGGCTGCGGATAATCCCAACCGGCTTGCCCGACTGGATCAGCAGCGAGTGATATTCGTCAAGTTCCAGCAGCAATTCAATAATTTTACGAAGTACATCAGGATTGCGGGCGGCCTGGCCAATGCCGCCATAAACAACCAATTCATCAGGATTTTCGGCTACCTGGCCGTCAAGGTTGTTAAGCAGCATCCTGAGCGGGGCCTCGGTTTGCCAGCTTTTAGCATGAAGCTGCATCCCACGCGGCGCTTTATACACCGGGTGGTTAGCGTAGGTTTTAATAAATTCCGAACTCGTCATGACTTAAATCAATTTGGTGAGCAATAGCGGCTTCGCCTGCGGTTTTCAGCAGGGAGCCATCTGTAATCAGTTTATGGAGGCTGTTAATATCATCGGCAAAAACACGGTCGTCCTGTATAAAAGCTACATGCTGCCTTACCAATTGATGGCAGGCTTCAATAACAGGGGTCGATTTTAACGGCCTGCGGAAATCCATGGCCTGGGCGGCATAAAGCAGCTCAATAGCCTGAATGTATTCAATGTTATCTATTACCTGATGCAGCTTACGCCCGCTGATGGAACCCATGGATACATGATCTTCCTGTCCTAAGGAGGTAGGCACGCTATCGGCACTGGCGGGGAAACACAAGGTTTTATTTTCGGTAACGAGGGCAGCAGTAGTATACTGTGGGATCATTAAGCCCGAATTAAGCCCGGCATCATGCGTAAGCAGTTTGGGCAAACCGTAACGGCCTTCGCTCATCAGGTAGCAACGCCTGTCGGCAATGTTACCAATTTCGGCCGCTGCTGTGGTTGCATAATCAAGCGGCAAAGCAAGGGGCTGCCCATGGAAATTGCCCCCGCTAATCGTATCATCGGCGTTAAAAATAACCGGGTTATCGGTAACCGAATTGAGCTCTATTTCGGTAAGTTCTTTCAAATGCAGCCATGCATTACGTGATGCACCGTGCACCTGCGGCATACAGCGCAACGAATATGGGTCCTGCACCCTGTCACAATTAATATGCGATGAATTGATCTCCGATCCGTCAAGTAAAGTAAACAGGCGGTGAGCTACCATCCTCGTCCCTTTAAAGGGACGAATATTATGCAGCCGCTCATCAAAAGGGCGGATAGAACCCATTAATCCCTCTAATGACATAGCACCAATCAGATCCGCACGGTTCAGGGCGTCATCCAGTCGCTGCACAGCTTTAACTGCAAAAGCCAGGATAAACTGCGTGCCGTTGATCAGGGCGAGGCCTTCTTTGGGGCCAAGTGATAAAGGTTGTAAACCATGCTTATTTAATAACTTCGAAGCAGGTTGTCGCTCTCCATTTTCAAACACCTCTCCCAAACCAATTAATGGTAAAAACAGGTGAGACAAAGGAGCCAGGTCGCCAGAAGCACCGACAGAGCCTTTTTCCGGAACCACCGGGATGATATCATTGTCAATATGCCAGATAATCCGCTCGAGCGTAGTAAGCGCAATGCCTGAATAGCCCTGCGCCAAAGCCTGCACTTTGGTAATCATCATGAGTTTGGCAATTTCCTGCGGGATAGGCGTGCCCACACCTACGCTATGACTTTTAAGGATATTGCTTTGCAGCAAACTGGTATCCTCCTCCGAGATCCGGGTATCGCACAGTGGGCCAAAACCGGTATTGATCCCATAAACCGGATGGTGGCTATGCACAATCTTTTCTACCTCACGCCATGAAGATTTAATCATGTCGGCGGCTTCTTTGTTAATGATACCCCTGGTTTTGCCTGCTGCTATGTCAAGACAAATACCTATTGTAAGATGGTCGGTGCCGTAATTAAATATATTAGTCATTGCCGGCTGGTTTTAAATTGGTATTCAGTTTTTCAACAATATTATCGGCCAACTTAGTTTGCCTGAAAGTATTTTCAAGCGCGCTTATGGCCGGCAGTAATTGTTTTGCAGTTTCGTCTTTAGCAACGAGTTCGGCCATCGATAGACTGATAGCATCCCACACCGGTACTACCTGCTTTAGTAGTTCACGACCGTCGGCAGTAAGTGTAACCAGCTGCCGTCTGCCATCGTCGGTACAGGTATCGGTGCTTACCAGTCCCCGCTTTTTCAAATTAGTGATCAGCTGACTGGCAGCCGGATGTGATATCTCTATTTGTTCGCTTAATTCTTTGATAGATAAAGCATCATTCTTTGATAGTAAATAAAACACGGGAAACCAGCTGGCATCAAAATCGATACCTGCAGTTTGATAAGCACGATTAATTTCGGCCAAAAAAGCTTCGCTCAACCGCCTCAAACGGCTACCCAAAACCAAATGACCGAGACTTTGATATAAATTCATGATGCAATTTATATAAGTGCTTATATAATTGCAAATTTATTTTGGAGTCGTTTAAATATTATGTTTTTGAATGTAGAGACGCATCACATGCGTCTACCCTTGCAAATCCCCGGAGTTACTACCTTACAAAGCACCTTGTCCTAAAGGAGACGCCTGTGATGTGTCTCTACATACCTCTCAAATAAAATTTAAACAGCCTCATAATAACCGAAAGAAAAAACGTCCATAACAAAAAAGCTCCCGGCGGTTATCCGGGAGCTTCATTTATTACTTAGTGATCAGGTTGTATAACTCATCGAGCTTAGGGGTAAGCACGATCTCTATTCGCCTGTTCTTTGCGCGGGCTTCATCAGTACCAGAGGCATCTATCGGCTGGAACTCGCTCTTACCTGTCGCAGTAAGCCTGTGCGGGTCAACACCTTCAGTTTCGGTGAGGTAGCGGGTTACCGAGGTAGCACGTAGAACGCTTAAATCCCAGTTATCCTTGATCTGGCCAAGGTTCTTTACCTTCTTATCATCTGTATGGCCTTCAACCGCCATATTGATATCTGCTTCCTTGTTAACTACTACGGCAAGCTGTTTCAATGCCGCCTTACCCTTCTCGTCAATAATAATACTGCCCGAAGGGAACAATAACTTATCAGCTAATGATACATAAACCTTGCCATTTCTGATATCTACCGTTAAACCGCTTTGTTGAAAGCCTAATAATGCTTTTTGCAATTTATCTTTCAATGCGTTGGTAGCCTCATCACGTTTCTTTAAAATATCTTCTACTTCCTTTAAACGAGCTTCACGTTTTTTCAAATCAGCGGCCAGTCTTGAGGTTTGGGCGGCCAATTCGTTAGCTTTTGATGATGTTGCATCCAGGTTGCTGTTTAATACACTGTTGTTTTTGCGCAGATCGGCAAGCTGGTTGTGCAGGCGGGCTGTATCTGCCTGCAGCTGTGCAAGCTCTCCTTCAAGGTTTGTTGTGCGGTTAGCTAAAGAGTCACGTTCAGCAACAAGGGTTTTGTATGCTTTTGGAGACATTACCTTGCACGAGTACATTGTGAAACATACAGCAGCGGCTAAAAATGCATATCTAATTTTCATAGTTATTAAGGGGTTTATATCGAATTAAGAAAGGGCGTTCTTCAAAAATACATTAAGCGGGTGGATCATAGCGCACACATCAGTAACCAGCTTTTCAGCACCAGCCGTTGTAAGTTCTCTATCTTCCAGCTTATGCCAGGCCACAAAGCTTTTAAGCTTCAGCAGGTCGATATTTTCATTGTCGGGTTCATATCCTTTGGGTACCGACTTAAGTTGCTCCTGCTTCCTGAAATCGCCGAACAGCTTAACAAACGCCTTATCATCGATGATCTTTTTCAGATCGGCAGCATTGTAATCAATTTCCTGGCGAATGGCTTTCAGATGCGGTGCTTCCGGCATCCAATATCCGCCGCCGATAAATGAATTACCTGGCTGGATATGCAGGTAATACTCAACACCGCCGCCTTTTAAGCCCGAGGTTGGCAAGCTTACCCCAAAGTTATTTTTATAAGGCGCTTTATTTTTACTGAAGCGTATATCGCGGTAAATACGCATCACACATTTTTTGGCATCGAGGTTCTCGTCCATCCCTGCTTCAATTTTACGAACACTGCCGAGCACTGTGGTTGTAAAATCAATTACATTTTCGCGGGCCTTATCGTAGCGCTCTTTATTGGCGGCAAACCATTCGCGGTTATTATTTTCGGCGAGATCTTTCAAAAACTCAATACTTTCCTGGTATATCATCGGTATCTAAATAGCTTTGGTAATGTATCTTGGGTGATAGCCAATACAACAAAAACACACGCGAATATCTGAAATTTACAGGAGCAAGTGCAAAGCAGCCAAAAATTATGGCACCAAGATATAACCATGGCGAATCCTGGTTATGAGTAATCAAATAAGTAAGCCACGCAATCCCGAGGGCCTCGCCAACATTCAGTGCGTAACTAACGTACATGGCGGCATAAAAATAACCCGGCTCTATCTCAAAAAAGAGGTTACAATGCGGGCAGTTAAGATTTATTTTATTGGAGAAACTGTAAGGGCTACCCTTAAACATATCGCCGCGCCTGCAGCGCGGACATTTACATTTAAGCATAGCCCATGACTTTGGTGTTTGAGACACGGTAGTATCTTATAAGGTTACAAAAGCGGCTATTAAATAACCGCAGCTGCTTATTAATTCAAATTAAGTTTTTCGCCGCGCATTTCAAGCTTTACATCCTTACGGCGGTATTTTTTATACCAGATGTAACCACCTAATGCTACAGCAAGATACGGCGCGCCCAATAAAAACAAGATGCCGTTATTTAAACCCCTCGTTTTTGAGCTGCCACTTTGGGCATTGGTTTCAACTGTGGCGGCACATTGCGCGCACTGAGCTTTTACGGGTTCACGAGCAATCAGCATAAGGCCAAGGGCCAGTACAAAAAGGATAACTTTAAAACCTTGTTTCATAAATACAAATTTAACCAATTATAAATTAAAAATGATAAAATGGGCGGATCATTAAATAAACCACCACACCGCTTGCGGTAACGTAAAGCCAGATCGGGAATGCCCAGCGCACCAGTTTGCGGTGCTTTTCAACCTGCATTTGCAGGCCACGGTAAAAGCTCAATAATATCAACGGCAAAACAGCGGCCGCGAGTATAATATGAGGAGTTAAAATGGCCAAATATATTGTCCGTAAAGAACCGGCAGATGCTCTTTCCGCTTCTGACAATTGTCCGTCGCCGTTAAGATCGCCGTAAATGATCTCGTTACGCATCAGGTAATGAAACAGGATATACGATACAAGGAATAACGACGATAAACAGAACGTAACAATGTTAAGTCGTTTATGTAGTGTTATATTTCCTTGTTTAATTTGATATAACGACAAAAGAAGCAATAAGGTACAAGTGCCGTTAAGTACAGCATTAAGCATCGGCAGGTAGGGTGTAAAAGCGGGAGCTACAGCCGGACCCGGTATCAGGTGCCTGTTTAACAAAACAACTACTGCAATTACAAATATGGTAACACCCGCAACAAAGCGGATTATAAATTTATCACTCATGGCAAATTAATATAACGGCTTATCAACTTTACGAAGCTCTTCGGCTATCAACACTTTTATCTCATCGTTAAGGCGGTTTACCTCTGGTGTTACCGCTGCTTTGTAATATCCACGAATCCGGTGTTCCTGATCAACCAGTACAAAATCATCGCTGTAAACAAAGTCGTTACCGGCTTTTGCAGCATTTACATAGAGGCCATTACGGGCAAAATTGTAAACAGATGAAGTATCACCACCGCACATCAGCCAGCGGTTTGATTCGGGCTTAAATGTTTGCAGGTATTTGTTTAATACTTCCTGAGTATCATGTTCCGGATCAACTGTGATGGTTAAAAAGTAAACCATCTTGTTTTTGTAATACGTACCCACCAGCCAGCTCATGTTTTTGTTGATGGTTTGACAAACCGTAGGGCAGTTAGCGTAAAAGAAATTAACTACAAAAATCTTTCCTTTCAGTGTGTTCAGTGTAACCGGCTTTCCTTCCTGATCGGTAAGTTTAAAATCAGGAATGGTGTGGTAAATGGTATCAGGAATGTACTTGCCGTGAAATTTATGACCTGTTTTGGCAACCACCTTTGGCCCAAAAACAGCGAGGGGCTTATACCTGTTTTTACCTTTAGCGGTAAGTAAATAATATAAAAATCCCGGTACCGCTAATATGAGTACCAGGATCAGGATCTTTTTTAATATAGAAGCCTTGTTCATTACCTCAGGTCAACCCAGTGGTGGCTTTCGTTTGTAAGTACCAGGATTAAACCGATTATAAATATTACCGGAATTGCTATTGACAATATGAGACCCATTTTCTCAAACTTCAAGTGCATGAAATATGCAACTATATAAAATGCTTTAAGCAAGGTTAAAACGATATATACAGGATTGGCATACTGTATCGGAAGAATTCCTTTAGGCACACATACAAGCGCGATAAAGAATTCGATACAGGTAATAACAGTTAAGATACCTGCAACCTGCCATATCCGCTTTCTGCTCATGGTTTCATGATCACCATCGTGATGAATTTCGTGCGATTCTGCTGACATATGATAAATATTTTTAAACTAAGTAAAAGAATGTAAATACGAATACCCAAACAAGGTCTACAAAGTGCCAGTACAAACCAACCTTTTCAACCATTAAATAACTGCCTCGTTTTTCGTATGTGCCCATTAACACGTTTACTGTAATAATAATGTTGATAATAACACCTGTAAATACGTGGAAACCGTGGAAACCTGTGATGGTAAAGAACAAGTTAGCAAACTCCTGCGAAGTCATATGTTGCACAGCTTCGGTGCCGCCGGTAAATAACTTTTTAAGTTCTTCGGCAGGCGGAACACTTCCCCACCAGAAACCTTCATGGTGTAAATGTCCCCATTCCAAAGCCTGGCAACCAAGGAACATGAAACCGCCTATCACTGTAGCTATCATCCAACCTACTACCTCTTTTTTAGCATTACGATGGCCCGCCTCTACAGCCAATACCATAGTAACAGAACTTGCAATGAGGATGAAGGTCATTAAACCCACAAACACCAATGGTGCACCGTGATCAACTAATCCGGGTACTGATTGAAAAACCTTATCCGCACCTGGCCATACGCTTGCGCTGAAACGCAATGAACCGTAAGCTATCAATAACGATGAAAAGGTAAATGCATCCGAAAGGAGGAAAAACCACATCATTATTTTTCCGTACTCCACGTTGAACGGGGATCTTCCTCCCGACCAGGGCGAAGTTTTTACTTCGTCAATTTGTGAAACTGTTGTACTCATCTGTACTAATCTATGGGTGTATTAATTATGATTCAAAAGTAAAAAAACATAGAGATAAATCCATATAATATCGAGAAAATGCCAGAAAATGGAAGTTAATTCCATCTTAAACATATTCTTTACCTGGGGGATATTACGGTATGTACCTATAAGTGTATTTATTAGCAATAACAGCGCCGCAAAAATGTGTACCAAATGCGCGCCAACAAAAACATAAACAAAGGAGCGTGAAGCATTAGGATCAACAAAATAGATCTGCATTTTGAAGGTTAACACATAGCAGGCATAGATCTGTAAGGCAAAAAAAGCCAGCCCTAAGCCCAATGTGATCCATAAATACAGCTTCTGTTTGTCAAACTGCAACGCCTTGGCAGCCTTTGACGCTAAAAACAACGAGCCGCTGCTTAACACTATAACAATAGTGCTATACAAAAACGACTGCGGCATGATCACATTTAAACCGTGCCCGCTGCCTCCCGAATAAACGATAAAGCCGCTGGTAAAAGCTGCAAAAAGCATAAATGATGTGAATATGAAGATCCACATATTAAACTTTTTGGCACCAAGGTTCAGCCTGTCGTTATCTTGTTCCATCCTTGCCATCATCTCACTTAACTATAAAATCTACTAAAAACATTATCTGAACTACCGGCAGGTAAAAAAACGAGCCGAACATTAATTTACGAGCCTCGGGTATTTGCCGGGTACGTAACAGCATAAATGACTGATATAAAAATATTAAGCTGCATATCAGCGATACACCGCCTACCCAGTAACCACCATAACCGTAAAAGATTGGCAATAAACTTACGGGTACTAAAACGATGGCAAATATAAACGTAATTACCGCACTTGTTAAATCTCTTTTACCTGACGGCAACAAGCGAAAACCTGCGAGCTTGTAATCATCATCCAAAACCCAGGCAATAGCCCAGAAATGAACAAACTGCCAGATAAACTGGATAGAGAATAAGATTAAAGCTATTTCGTCTATCCTACCGTGAACCTGCGCAGCTACATAGCCTATAAGCGGCGGCAATGCTCCGGGGATAGCGCCAACAAAAACTGCTGCAATACCCGATTTGCGTTTCAAAGGCGTATACGCAAATGCATACAATAAAATCGAAAATACAGATAGTAAGCCGGTTAACAGGTTTAAGCTGCCTAACAAGTAAGTGCCGGCCATGCCCATGCCTAAACCTAATACTAATGCCTGCCCCGTGGTCATTTTGCCTGAAGGGATTGGCCTGTCCATAGTACGCTTCATCAGCCTATCCAAATCTTTTTCGATGATTTCGTTAAAGGCATTGGCTGCCGATGTAACCAGGAAACCACCTATAATAAGCTTTACCCAATCAATCCAAACAATATGGCCATTTGCGCGACATCCGATTAAAAATGATATCGACGCCGAAAATACCACCAAGGTAGTAAGTCTTGTTTTGATCAATTTTGAAAAATCAGCCCATTTCATCTGCTTACCTCCCTACCCTTAACACCCTGAAATAAATTCAAAAGCAAATAAAACTGTGCCCCAAATATTAAACTCGCCAATACAATATGTGCAGCCTGGGCAACAGGCGGCAATGCGAGATATGATAACAAGATCCCGGTAACTATCTGCAACGTGATCATTAAAAATGTAAAACTCATCAGCTGCTGCTGAATAGAATGCCTGTTAAAGCCTTTACGGATCAAAGCAAACAAAGCAACGTTCAATATCAACACCAAAATGGCTATATCCCTGTGATGTTGAAATATCTCGCCGGCATTAGTGATCCAATCTTTACGGTAACCTCCCTGAAAATGATTGGCAACCGCATCTATTTTCTCACGTACCTCGGTTCCGAAAGCAATTTGCAGAATACTTACAAACAGTGCAGCAAGCGTTATAACGTAAACCAAAGGTGACGACCCTGAAGTACTTTTACCCGAAATCCGCGCTACATGATAAGTGTAAATACAAATAGCTAAGATAGCCAGCGCTAAAAGCATGTGTACGGTAACAATCCAGGCAATCAAATTGGTAGATACCACGATTGAGCCTAACCACGCCTGAAACCCCACAAGCACCAGATTAAAAATACTCAGGATGGCTATCCTCTTATCCGTTTTCCAGTAGCTGAATGAAAAAACAACCGAAAGCAAAAGAAAAAAGCCAGATAAAGCACCAATAAGGCGGTTGATATACTCAGTCCATGTTTTGCCTGCATTAAACTCCTCAGGCACAAGGATAGAACGATCTTCGCGGATTCGTTTTGCCAGATCACTGTAACCAAATACATCAAGTGTTTTTGCAAAACGCTGGTTCTTTTCAACCCGTTTGGCTACGTATTTCTGTTTATAATCTTTAGGCAGATCACTAATATCAGTAGGCGGAATATACCTTCCGAAGCATTTTGGCCAGTCTGGACATCCCATGCCTGAACCTGAGCTACGCACAACACCACCGGCAAGAATCAAAACAAAGAGCAGAACAATGGTTGTAATATTGATCTTTTGAAACCTATTTTTTCCGGCTGTGCTCATCTAAATAGTTCTAAAAATTTAGGGTACCTTGTTAAGTCGGAAGTTCTAAGTTTTAAGTTCAAAGCTGCTTAACTTAGGACTCAAAACTTCCGACTTAAGACTTAACCGGTACCCTAAAAGATCAGATAAGTATTAATTTATTTTACTTGTTCGTTTGCTTTCAGCGTACTTGTAAACTTATTAAGTTCTTCCAAACCTGCAGGATTATCTTCAAAATCGTGCGGAAGGTTTGAGCTCATAGTTTGCGAGTAAGGAACAGTTTGAGGGATATAATCCTCTTCTGCACCTGGTTTGCTGTAATCATATGGCCAACGATAAACGGTTGGAATTTCGCCCGGCCAGTTGCCGTGTAAGTGCTCAACAGGAGTAGTCCATTCAAGTGTATTTGACTCCCATGGGTTTTGAGTTGCTTTTTGTCCTTTGAAGATAGATACAAAGAAGTTATAAAGGAAACCAAATTGGGTAAGTGCGGCGATAATAGCAGCCCAGGTTACAAATGTATTGATGGTTAACCATTTTTGCATTGAAGCAAATTCGGTGAAGGCATAATACCTACGTGGCACACCGTCAAGACCCATAAAGTGCATTGGGAAGAATACCAGGTAAGCACAGATAAATGTCAACCAGAAGTGCAGGTAGCCTAATTTCTCGTCCATCATACGGCCGAACATTTTAGGGAACCAATGGTAAACACCCGCAAGCATACCAAATATAGCAGCCGAACCCATTACCAGGTGGAAGTGGGCAACCACAAAGTAAGTATCATGTAAGTTGATATCCAAAGTAGCGTTACCCAGGAAGATACCCGTTAAACCACCAGAGATGAAGAACGACACCATACCGATAGCGAACAACATAGCAGGCGTAAACCTGATGTTACCGCGCCAAAGTGTAGCTAACCAGTTGAATGTTTTTACTGCTGATGGAACCGCAATGATCAAAGTAGTGATCATGAACACACCACCCAGGAATGGATTCATACCTGTAACAAACATGTGGTGGCCCCATACGATAAACGATAATACCGTGATACCGATTAGAGAGTAAACCATCGCGTGGTAACCAAAGATTGGTTTACGTGAGTTTACCGACATTACCTCAGATGAGATACCCATCGCAGGCATAATAACGATATATACTTCCGGGTGACCAAGGAACCAGAACAAGTGCTGGAACAGGATCGGGCTACCACCTTCAAATGGTTGCTGTACGCCGTTTAATACGATATCAGATAAATAGAAGCTTGTACCAACACTGCGGTCAAATATCAACAATACTACACCAGCAACTAAAACCGGGAATGCAAGGATACCTAATATAGCAGTAAGGAATAAAGCCCAGATAGTTAATGGCATTTTCCAAAGGTCCATGCCTTTTGTACGCATGTTTAATACAGTACTTACGTAGTTGATACCACCCATTAATGATGATGCAACGAACAGTACCATACTGATCAGCCAAAGGGTCATACCCTCGCCTGAACCCGGCATTGCTTTTGGCAATGCAGATAATGGCGGATAGATTGTCCAGCCACCGCTGGCAGGGCCTTTTTGTACAAAGAAAGATGACAACATGATAACGCTGGCTAAAAAGAAGAACCAGTATGAAAGCATGTTCATGAAAGGCGAAGCCATATCACGTGCACCTACCTGCAATGGAATTAATAAGTTGGCAAAAGTACCGCTCAACCCGGCAGTTAGTACGAAGAATACCATGATAGTACCGTGTATGGTAACCAAAGCAAGGTAAAAATCGGGACTGATACGACCGTTAGGTGCAAAACGACCCAACAAAGTTGTTAACAGCGGGAATGTTTTATCAGGGTAAGCAAGCTGGATCCTAAACAGGATTGACAAAATCATTGCGATAACCGCCATCGTAATACCTGTAATCAGGAATTGCTTGGCAATCATCTTGTGGTCCATGCTAAATACATATTTAGACAGGAATGATTGGTCATGATGGTGTTCGTGACCGTGTTCGTCGTGGTGGGCTCCTGCGTGGTCGTGAACTGCTAATGTTGACATATCTCTATTTCTTATCTTTATTAATTATTTAACGCTAACCTATTTGTTGAAGCACCGCTTTGCTCGTTGTTTGCTGCCGCAAAATGAAGCTCTTTTCTTAAAGCATCATTGAGGTAAGGCTTTTGCCTTGACAGCCATGACTGATATTCGGCTTCAGAAACAACACGTACAACTTTTTGCATGTTGTAATGGCTCCCACCGCATATTTTGTTGCAGTAAAGGGTATATTCAAATTTAGGGTCGTCTAATTTGGTACGCATTTCTGCGGTAGTAATAGTCGGGGTAAATTTAAAGAAGGTTGGTAAACCAGGTACCGCGTTCAACTGAACCCTGAAGTGGGGCATATAAACGCTATGGATCACGTCCTGTGCAAGGATATTCAGCCTGATTGATTTGTTAACCGGCAGATACATAGTATCAACCTTCAAGTCATCAAAACTGCTTTTCTTTTTAAAGTTAACACCTAACAAGTTAGCGCCTGTAACCAAACGGAAATCTTTGGGGCCTAATACACCATCTTTACCAGGGTAACGCAATTCCCAGGCAAACTGGTGACCGGTTACATCGATATTGATATCATCTTTAAGATTTTCGCTGTTCATGATCTTCTGCCAGGTAAAAAAACCAAACACAACCAGGATAGTCAGAACGATGGCTGGTGCAATTGTCCAAACTTTCTCAATGGTATTATTGTGAGGCAGGAAGTGTGCACGACGTTTATCGGAATGACGGTATTGGAACAGGAATGTAAACAGCAGGATCTGGGTAACAAAAAATACTATCATTGTTAAAACAGTAGTGACTGTAAACATCTCATCTATTTTAACGCCATGAGCCGAAGCGGCTTCAGGTAATGTCATACTGCCCTGTTCGGTAAATGACCAGTAAGCACCGTATAAACCTACAAAAAGGAAAACAATACAAATTACAGCCATCACGGTATTCCACTTAATGCCTTTTTTGCCCTGCATCTTTAAAGTAAGATCGTAGATCTTGAGGATTTTACCAACAATGGCAACGCCTAAGCAGATCAGGAAAAATATAAGCACATAATACGCAATCCCGGTCCAGTCAACCTTAGGAGCCTCTTCCTGGCCCGGAGCAGCACCTGCCGCAGTTTGTGCCATCAGCAGGTTTGTGCCCAGGAGCATAAACGCAGCGAAGAACGATAGTAGTTTTTTAGAATTTATTAGTTTTCTGAATCCCATTTTAGTAAGCTGTTTGGTATTCTGTATATG
This sequence comes from Mucilaginibacter rubeus, assembly GCF_014643835.1. Taxonomy (GTDB): domain Bacteria; phylum Bacteroidota; class Bacteroidia; order Sphingobacteriales; family Sphingobacteriaceae; genus Mucilaginibacter; species Mucilaginibacter rubeus. The sequence goes on from NZ_BMKD01000009.1 coordinate 186,632, forward strand.
GTGCAAATGTAATAATTATTATATGTGATGATGAAGGCTTTCCTGTAAGAACGGGTGTTTTTTAGGAACTAACGATTTGAACTTGGTTAAAGCTGTCATCGCAGTGAAGGTAAATAAACCTCCGAAACCTAAGAACACGCCTATCTCAATCGGGCCAATCTCAGTTAACCACGATGAAGTTGGGCCAACTGTACCAGGCATGATCATCATAAAGTAATCTAACCAGTGACCAACAATCAGGATAATACACATAATCTCAACAGTACGATAGATACGTTTAGAGTCACGTGACATCAACACTAATAAAGGAGTAAGGAAATTTACTACGATGTTGATCCAGAACCAAGGTTTAAACTCAGGCTCCCAGCGTTTAAAGAAGTAAACTGTTTCCTCAGGCATGTTAGCATAGTAAATCAACAAGAACTGAGCAAACCATACGTAAGTCCAGAAGATAGAGAAACCGAAGATAAACTTGGTTAAGCTATGCATATGATCTTCTGAAACCCATTCAAAGTAACCAATACGTTTTAACCTGATTAATGTAAGTGTAATAACAGATAAACCGCTAACCCACATTGCTGCGAAGTTATACCAACCAAACATAGTTGAGAACCATTCTGCTTCTAATGACATGATGGTATCGAAAGCGTATATTGGTGTAGTAAAACCAAAGATCACCAGGAATAAGCATGACATGTTAAAGCTCTTTTTGTAGTAGAACATGCCGCCCAAATCATCTTCCGCTTCTGAATATTTAGCCAATAAACGACCAAATATGCAATATGAACCAAGGAAGCAAATTAAACGGATTATAAATCCAACTTTATTCATGTAACCGGCTTTACCAGCTATAATGGCGTTGTAATTTTCGTTATGAGGATCAGTAACACCGGCAGCAGCCCAAATTTTGTACAGGTAAGGAGCTACAACCTGCTTACCTTCTTCGTTGGTTACTGTATGTGTTAATGAAAACCCTGCGATAACTACCACAATAAGAGTAATTGCTGCTATCGGCAAAACTTTACCAAAAGCTTGTGGAATCCTGATCATTGATGCAGACCAACCAGCTTGTGCTGCATATTGCACGGCGCAAAAGAAAATACCGCACATACAAACCGCTGCAAAGTAATAGGTCATTAGCAACAGGTTGGCAAAGGTACGCTCAGCATAGCCAAGCGCAAAGCCACCAAGTATGGCAACCAAACCAATCACGATGCATATTAAGCTCCATGTTTTGGCTTTGCCGACAAATTCGTATTGCCCGTCAAAATTATTATGAGTCTTCATTAATATCTTTTTCTTATAAGGTTTGTAAATGGTGAACATACATGATCACTTTCCAGCGTTCTTCGGGAGCAAGCTGAGAAGCGTATGAACCCATAGCATTTACACCGTAAGTAATGGTATGATAAATTTTACCGTCTGTAAGGTCTTTCATGTTACCACCGCGTGATGACTGGCCTTTTGAATATGATGGAGGGGCCGGATAACCGTGCTGTACCACTAAACCGTCACCCTGACCGTTAACACCATGGCAAGGTGAGCAAAAGTGCTCAAACAAAATCTTACCTTCGGCGTAATTAGCCTGAGTTTGTGCCAGTACAGATTTAACCTCAACACTGGCTAATTCATAACCTTCTTTGGTATTTGGATAATCAAATTTGGTAAAGCCAACCGGGATAGTTCCGGCAGGTGGTAACTGAGCGGTTTTACCATCTTTAAAATTATTATTTTTCTGATCCGGATCGTATGCCAAATGCTCGTACATATTAGGTGCATACTCCCAGCCGGTACTCCTTTTATCCTTGCACGATGTAAAAACTATCGAAGCAGCGATAATAGTAACAATTGTTCCTAATATTTTAATTTTATTCATAGCTAACATATTTTCTGTCGTTATGCTTAACTTCTGTAGCGCCCGCTTCTTTTAGTAAATTAGTTATATCATCGTGAGAAATGTTTCCTTTAGCATTGATCGCTATTACAAACTTATCATCAGTTGCACGTAGGTCCATTACCCTTGGCGCACGGCCCGGGAAAAGGTGACTTGCGAAGAAGAAAGTAAAGGTCATACCAAATGAGGTCCATAATACCGTCCACTCAAATGTAACCGGGATAAAATCCGGGATAGCAAAGAAGTTTTTACCACCGATATTGATAGGCCAATCATGAACAAGCATATAATAAACCATGCTGAACATAATGGTACCGCCCAAACAACCGAACATAAATGCTGCATAACCTAAACGCGAATCCTTAATGTTCAATTTAGCCTCAATACCGTGGATAGGCATAGGCGTATAAACGTCATAAATAGGTACGCTGTTCTTTTGCAGCTTATCAATCCCATGCATCATTTCATCGGGATCATCAAAAACGCCTAATATATATTTAGTGCTACTCATTAGTATTATGCTTTTAAGTATTCAGACTGTTCAACACTATCAAATTTCTCCAGCGAAGCGATGTAAAATTCTGCTTCGGCCGGTACAACATGGCCTTCGTCCATAAGTTTCTTCTTAGCCTGCTCGCTTGAGCTTTTCAACAGTAATTTCACCTCGGCCATAGCCACAGAAGGTAATACCCTGATGAACAACAGGAACATGGTAAAGAATACACCAATTGAACCGATGAACACGCTCACGTCAACCCAGGTTGGATAGAACATAGCCCAGCTTGATGGTATAAAGTCGCGGTGCAGTGAGGTAACGATAATTACGAAACGCTCAAACCACATACCGATGTTAACCACGATTGATAATACCCATGATAGCGGAATATTGGTACGGATCTTTTTGAACCAGAACAGCTGCGGGGTAATTACGTTACAGGTCATCATGCTCCAGTAAGCCCACCAGTACGGACCGGCGATACGGTTTGCGAAAGCATATTGCTCATACTCGTTTTGAGAGTAGAAAGCGATGAACAACTCTGTTAAGTAAGCCACACCTACTATCGAACCGGTTAACATGATGATCTTGTTCATTGATTCGATGTGGAACATGGTGATGTAGTTTTCCAGACCTAAAACCTTACGTGCAATAAGCAACAGGGTTTGTACCATGGCAAAACCCGAGAAGATCGCCCCCGCAACGAAGTATGGAGGGAAGATGGTAGTGTGCCATCCCGGTTCCAATGAAGTTGCAAAGTCCATTGATACGATGGTGTGTACCGAAAGTACCAGTGGGGTTGAAACACCTGCCAGGATCAACGATACTGTTTCAAAACGCTGCCAGGTTTTTACTGACCCTGTCCAGCCGAATGAAAGTACCGAATAGATACGGCGGCGTAAGCCTTGAGCACGGTCACGGATGGTAGCGATATCAGGCAATAAACCTGTGTACCAAAATACCAATGAAACCGAGAAGTATGTTGAGATCGCAAATACGTCCCAGATAAGCGGTGAGTTCCAGTTTACCCATAACGAGCCGTATTGGTTTGGCAACGGTAATGAATAAACAGCCATCCACGGGCGGCCCATGTGAGCGGCGATATAGGTAGCCGCACAAATTACCGCGAAGATTGTCATCGCTTCGGCCGAGCGGTTGATAGAGTTACGCCAGTTTTGACGGAACAGTAACAATACCGCCGAGATAAGCGTACCGGCGTGACCGATACCTACCCACCATACGAAACCGGTAATGTCCCAGGCCCATCCTACTGTTTTGTTCAGGCCCCATTCGCCCAAACCGAACCAGAAGGTCCAGCTGATTGCGAAAACCCAAAGCGAGGCGCCAAGCGAGGCTACACTAAAGCCGATCCACCAGGCTTTACCCGGCATATTTTCTACAGGGCGTAATACATCATTCGTAATTTTTGCATACGTGATGTCCTTACCCGTAATTAACGGTTCCCTTATTATTGATTCACTATGAGATGCCATATATCTTAATCTCTGTATATAAAAATTTATGCCTGAGCTTCAGTTTCTATTATATTTCTAACTTTTGTCTGGTAACCAATACCTGGCTGTACGTTAAGTTCTTCAAGCACGTAGTAAGTTCTTTCGCTTGCAAGTGCTTTTGAAACTTCAGAGTTAGGATCATTCCTGTTACCGAATACGATAGCGTTGGCAGAACATGTTTGCTGACAAGCCATTTTGATTTCGCCATCTTTAAGCGGGCGTTTTTCAATTTTAGCTTTCAGTTTACCAGCCTGGATACGTTGGATACACATTGAGCATTTTTCCATAACACCACGGAAACGTGTAACCACATCCGGGTTAAGTACTAATTGTGTATGCTCACCTTGCAGGTAGTTATCAAAACGTGCATCGTTCCAGTAGTTGAACCAGTTAAAGCGACGTACTTTGAACGGACAGTTGTTAGCGCAATAACGTGTACCTACGCAACGGTTGTAAGCCATGTGGTTTAAACCTTCAGACGAGTGAACGGTAGCTAATACCGGGCACACAGTTTCGCAAGGTGCGTGGTCACAGTGCTGACAAAGCATTGGCTGGTGAACAACCGATACATTGTCAAAGTTCTCAAGCTTATCAATTTCCTTTTCTTTGGTAACTGCTTCTTCGCTGTTGCCATGGTCATTGTAGCTATAGTAGCGGTCGATACGAATCCAGTGCATTTCACGACGACGTGAAACCTCATCTTTACCTACAACCGGGATGTTATTTTCTGCAGAACATGCAACCACACAAGCACCGCAACCGGTACAAGCGTTAAGGTCGATAGCCATTACCCAGTCATAAACAGGGCGATCATGGTTATCCCAAAGCGATTCGGCGTTGTAATCTTTACGACCGTGCTCATTACCGCTTCCTGCAGCAGGGTTCTTTTTGTATTCAACAAAAGTAGCCTCGCGGATCACGCTCCTGCCCTCGTACGAGTGGTGGGTTTGTGTTTGTGCAAGCGGCGATTTGTAACCAGCCGATTTAAATGACGCTACAGCAGCAGTTTGGAAAGTACCATTACTTAAGCTAAAGAATGGGAAAGCATTTTTACCAACGTTGTTACCTACCGGACCAGCATTTGTACGGCCATAGCCTACAGCAACAGATAAAGTTCCCTGAGTTTGACCAGGCTGGGCTAATACCGGTAACTCAACTGAATAACCGTTAGCTTCAATTTTGATCACATCACCTTCTTCCAGTTTCAATTTCTTCATATCAGAAATTGACATGGCAGCAAAGTTATCCCAGGTAACTTTTGAAACCGGATCAGGAAGTTCCTGCAACCATGGGTTGTTGGCACGTTTACCATCACCTATAGCCTGGCTTACATAAAGCTGTAATTCAAATTTGTCACCATCAGCGGCAACAGCTTTGCTTTGGGTTAATATTTTTTGGGTTACACCGGCAAGGTCAAGGCTAAAGCTGTAAGCGCCTGCGGTTACTGGAGCAGCTATAATCATACCTGTTTGCAACAGGGTTTCCCATCCTTTTTGACCAGACAAGCCTCCTTTTGCCAACAAACCCGAATCCCAGGTTTTGCGCACGTAAGTGTAGTAATCTTTTATAGGGTTTTCCATCCAAACCAGTAAACTGTGCTCTGCCTGACGGGTGTTGTAAACCGGGTTAATTGTTGGCTGAACTACTGTGTAGTAACCTTCAACAGCGTTAGCATCGCCCCATGTCTCTAAATAATGGTGGTTTGGAGCGTTAACGGTAGCTAATAAAGCTGTCTCGTCGTCATGATCAGCAAATGATACTGTTAAACGAACGTTTTTCAACGCTGCTTTAAACTCATCATTTTTGTAGTAATCATAAGCAGGGTTAGCATTCAAAAATAATACTGCACCAACATCACCACGTTTTACTTCGCTTACAAATTCAACAAATGCAGCATCGTTACCAGCGTATTGTTTTGATGGGTTATCCAAATCAATAGTAGTACCGTAGCTACCTAACAATGAGTTGATAGCGTTTACCAATACTTGTGTAGCAACATCGTTTGAACCTGAAACAACCAACGCTTTTCCTTTAGCGGCTACTAATTCTTTAGCGGCTAACTGGATAGCGGTATCAACCTTTTTGTTGCCGGTTGCTTTTGAACCAGGTAAAGTAGTACCAGAGATTGCATTGTAAAGATTTATTAATGCAACGCCAATTTCAGATGGTTTGGTAGTGATACGGGCATCGGCGTTAGTACCGGTCATGCTCATACCAGTTTCAAACTGAATGTGACGAGACATTTTTTTGTTGGCCAGCGATTTGCTGTTACGGTTTGAAACGTACTGGCGGGTAAATTCTTCGCCAGAGATCCATGTACCTAAGAAATCAGCACCAAAGCTTACAATTACATCGGCTTTATCAAAATTGTAGTGAGGCAATACTGCTTTACCAAAACTGTTTTGATTAGCCTGAATGATACCGGTGTAGGAAACCGCATCATAATTGATATGTTTTGTAGTAGGGTATTTAGCGATGAACTCGGCAATAACTGCTAAGGTTGAAGGGCTGTATACAGTTGAAGTAACCAAACGGATACCTTTGCCTGATGCAGCAACAGCTGCAAGCTCTTTCATTACATAAGCATCAACCTCTGCCCAACCTGCTTCGACACCTTTTAACTTAGGGTCTTTTAAACGGTTAACATCATACAGGTCAAGTACTGAAGCCTGGGCCTGAGCGCTTAAACCACCTTTTGAAAACACGTCGTTAGGGTTACCTTCTACTTTGATAGGGCGACCTTCTCGGGTTTTAACCAAAATAGCCTGACCTTCGTAGCTTGAAGAGTAATAGTTAGCCACACCCGGGGTAACCTCTTCAGGTTTGATCAGGTACGGAATTGATTTATGCACCGGCACTTTCTGACAAGCTGCCAATGTAACCGCACCAACACCAAAGCCAAGCGCTTTTAAAAAGTCGCGGCGGGGAGTTTTAGCTGATAAACCAGATCCGCTAAGCACTTCCTCGATAGGAATTGGCTCTGCAAATTCGTTCTTATTTTTCTCAACAAATTCTGGTGTTCTGTTTAGTTCTTCTAAACCTTTCCAGTATTTTTTATTGCTGTCCATTTAAGCTGTATAAACTGTAATGCTAAATTCTTTTTATTAATAGTGACACTTACCGCACTCGATACCACCCAATACGGCGGCTGTAACTTTCTCACCTTTCTTGATCTTATCGTGTGCAGCCAGGATGCTGTCATAGTAAGCATTGCCTTTACCGTTAACTTCGGTACGTTTGTGGCATTGGATACACCATTTCATGGTAAGCGGAGAGTATTGGTAAACCTCTTTCATTTCCTGTACCGGGCCGTGGCACTGCTGACATTTAATACCGCCAACTTTTACGTGTTGTGAGTGATTAAAGTAAGCCAGGTCGGGCAGGTTGTGGATACGTACCCACTGAATTGGTTTAGCCGCGGTGCTGTCATACTTCTGTGTTTTTGGATCGTAACCCAAAGCGTCATAAATCTTGTGAATCTCTTCCGATTCGGTTTTAACAACCTTGTGGCAGTTCATACACACGTTTAATGAAGGGATAGAAGCATTTTTTGACTTGTATGCACCTGAGTGACAGTACTGGCAATCAATTTTCATGATACCGGCGTGTAACTCGTGCGAATATTTAATAGGTTGCACCGGCTGGTAACCCTGGTGAACGTTGGTGTTCCATAAAGTAACCCAACCCCAGCTGCACATTGCAACAGTACCGGCAACCAATATAAAGAATACCAGTTTTTTGTTTTTAAGGATCTTAGTGATAAATTCCTTTTTAGCATCAACCGCTACAGCACCTTCCGGAGTAACAACCTCGTCCTCAATAATAAGATCTTTGTTTTTAAGCAAAATGCGCTCTAAAGAACCTACTACCCTGTTTAATACCAGGATAACAATGAAGGCGATAACGATTATACCGATCAAACCGTAAACAACCATATCGCTCGGACCGCTTTCAACTTTTGTGCCCGGAGCAGCAGCACCTGCAGCCGGCGCAACTTTCATATCTTTCCATGTAGTACGTACATAGGTTAAGATATTGCCTACATCGGCATCGCTAAGGTCAGCGAATACGGTCATGCCCGACTGGTTATACTCATTATAAATTTTGAGTGCCTTAGGGTTTTTAGCAGCAATCAGCGCCTGGTTATTCTGAATCCACTGGATAAGATATTTATCGTCGGTTTCTTGAGTAAGCTGCGGGCCTAATGCCGGACCAATTAAACGGGTGTCGATTTTGTGACAGGTAGTACATTTTGATTTGAAAATGGCCTCGCCTTTAGCAGCGTCAGTTTGCGCGTACGCAGTTGATAAACTCCAAAAAGCAAACCCGGCAATCAGTAAAACCGACCTTGAGAATTGTTTAAGAATCAATGAGAAACTTCTCATACAGTGTATTTATGCTAAATAATTTTTATATTAATGATTGAAACTGTTGTAAGATGTATGTTTCATCGGATAATTACAGGCACAAAAGTATAATTTTATACACTATCGGTGACACATAAATGACACCAACCTATAATTTATAATCGTTCTAAATAGACAAAAAACTGCGTTTAAACGCTGCTAAATGCATATTAATGTCATTTGACATTTTTGGGGAATAATTATTATCCAACTTTAATTATAAAATTTTATCTATTGTTTTAATAACCAGGCAAAAATAAGCGGCGCAACAATGGTTGCGTCACTTTCTACTATAAACTTCGGTGTATGAATATCGAGCTTGCCCCAGGTAATTTTCTCGTTTGGCACAGCGCCCGAATACGAACCGTATGAAGTGGTCGAGTCAGAAATCTGGCAGAAGTAGCTCCAGAATGGTACGTCATGCATTTCCATATCCTGGTAAAGCATCGGCACAACACATATCGGGAAGTCGCCGGCTATACCACCGCCTATCTGGAAAAAGCCGATGCCTTTGCCAGATGAATTTTTAGTATACCAGTCGGCCAGCCATGCCATGTATTCGATACCGCTTTTCATAGTTGAAGCTTTAAGCTCACCTTTAATTACGTATGAAGCAAAGATGTTGCCCATGGTTGAGTCTTCCCAGCCTGGTACTACGATAGGCAGGTTCTTTTCGGCAGCAGCCAGCATCCATGAGTTTTTAGGATCAATTTCATAGTATTGCTCCAGCTCGCCACTCAATAATATTTTGTACATGTACTCATGCGGAAAATAGCGCTCACCGCTGTCATCAGCATCTTTCCAGATTTTGTGGATATGTTTTTGCAAACGGCGGAAAGCTTCTTCTTCCGGGATGCAGGTATCAGTAACACGGTTATAGTGATTTTCGAGCAGGTCCCACTCTTCCTGGGGGCTCAGGTCACGGTAGTTAGGCACCCTTTTGTAGTGTGAGTGTGCCACAAGGTTCATGATATCCTCTTCAAGGTTAGCGCCGGTACATGATATAATAGCAATTTTATCCTGGCGGATCATTTCGGCCAGTGAAATACCCAGCTCGGCTGTACTCATGGCACCGGCCAAGGTTACCATCATTTTACCGCCTTCTTCAAGGTGTGTTTCATAGCCTTTAGCTGCATCCATTAATGCCGCGGCGTTAAAGTGCAGATAATTTCTTTCAATAAACTGCGAAATAGGTCCTCTTGTAGTGCTCATAATATTTCAATAAAATTTCAGCCGCAAAAGTAGACATTTTAGTTAAATTGAATTTTAAATGAACCTTTATCTTTTTATAACCATTTCATACCTAAAATTAGCATCCTGTCCCCTACCCCCTCAGCGTATTGTCATCCTAATTTTAAAAATGCCCGTTCGCCGAACCTTATAAAACAAAATGGGTTATATTAGCCACGACAAACATCCATGAAAAAACTTGTTACCTTAATACTGGTCTGCGCTTTTTCAACCAGTGCCTTTTCACAAATCTCCCGCATTGTAAAGCGAATGTATTTTGATAAAGATACCACCCGCAAAAGTAGTTTTGTTATTTTGCCTGTATTAAGCTCTGCCCCGGAAACCGGCCTTGAAGTTGGCGGCGCCGGTTTACTATCTTTTTATACCGATACGTCCAAGTTTAATACGCGCGTGTCTAACGTTTTTGGTTATGCTTCTATAACTACCAAAGGCCAAAGCCATTTAAGCCTTACCACCAGTTATTGGACTCCCGGAAACAATTTCCATCTTACCGCAGGCATCAGCTACATTAATTTCCCTTTTGACTTTTACGGTATTGGCAACAATACTTTAAAGGCTAACTCTGATAGGCTTGGTCAAAAACGTTTCAAGGTAAATTTTACTGCCGAAAAAAAGATCTCCAATAACCTGTACGCCGGCATAATCGGTGGTGCCTGGGATTACAAATTCAGAGACGATGATAAAACAGGCATATTTTACACCGATCCGCGCGTGGAAAACCGCGGCGGCGGACCAAGTGTCTATTTAGGTCCTACCATTGTATTCGATAACCGGAACAATAATACTTATACCACCAAAGGACTCATCGTAAACACTTATTTCCAGGCTATACATGGTATGTTTGGTAATAACGATTACAAAGGAGGCTTCTTCAACATCGAATATTCCCAGTTTTTTTTATTGGCGCCTAAATGGGTGCTTGGCCTTGATGTACAGGAGCAAAGCCTTACCGGCAGTACTTCCCCATTTTATTTATTGCCCGACCTGGGAAGCGATGAGTTGATGCGGGGATATTACAATGGCCGTTTCCGCGATCGTAACATGCTTGCCGGCCAGGCCGAACTACGTTACCGTCTAAGCGACCGCATTGGATTTGCCGGTTTTGTTGGCGGAGGCGAAGTTTTTAAAAGCAGCTTTAGCACATCCGAACTGAAACCCAACTATGGCGGCGGCATCCGTTACTTTTTCGATGTGGAAAAAGGGCTTGCCGTACGTGTTGATTATGGTGTCGGTCAGAAGATTCCTAACGAGAAAAGATTAACCGGTTTTTATATTGCATTGGGACAGTCGTTTTGATCTTTAAGTTCATAGTTGATGGTTCATAGCAAATTATCGTAAATGGATTGAGTAGTTTAATACAACCACACTTCGGCCATGAACTATGATCTATTAACCATGAACTAACCAACGGTTAATACCTCACCTTAAAATCTTCTTTACTCATTCCTGGCTTAAAAAATATCAGGCCGATATAAAAGAGATCAATAGTTACCCTAACCTGCTGGTTTAGTTTAAGCTGCTCCCATGATTGCCTGGTGGATGCATTGCGATAGATGTTTGTAAATATGATAACGCTGTCATCATGGATAGACGGAATAATCTTTTCAAGATAACTGACAGGCCTTTGTTTTAAGGCATCTGCCAGTATCATGTCAACCTGGCGAATGCCTGATGTTGTTGATGAAACACTTTGAACCTCGGGGTTAGATTGTTTAATAACAAATTCGGCAATGTAATCCTCCGCATCAGCTAACAATATCGTTTGGGGCTTAAAGTAAACACAAAACCTATAAAGCAGACGGTAAAATTTTAACGGCAGTGTATTTATCACACCCTTGTCAGAATGTTGTTTTTGGGCGATTTTTTTAATATCGCGGTACACTTTTTGGCCTCGATAATCGTAGATAACCGTATCAATCAGCTTGTAAACAAATGGAGAGTGTATGCCGTGCCTGTTGTTAGCCCTAAAACGGTGCCGCAGGTAATTAAGCCCATACCTTATATTATACATTGCTGTAAAAATAGAAAAGGTTTAGTATTTTAGCATTACAGCGTATGATAAATCCAACTGAAGTAAATTCATTGATCCGCCTGCTGGATGATCCGGACAGCGAGATCTTTGAGCATGTGTATAACAAATTGTTTTCATATGGAGCAGAGGCTATTACTTATCTCGAGTCGGCCTTTGAACAGGCTTTTGACCCTATTCAACAAGAACGCATTGCCAACCTGGTACATGAAATTCAGTTCAGTAATCTTAAAAATGATTTAAAACTCTGGAACCAAAGCGGCGCATTCGACTTGTTACAGGGCATCCTCATCATTAACCGATACCAATATCCCGACCTCGATGAGCAAAAGGTAATTAACCAGATAGAAGCTATTAAACGAGATATCTGGATCCAGATGATGAACGAGGCCAGCCCGAAAGAGCAGATCAAGCTCATTAACCATGTGTTTTACAATATCTACGGTTTCAGCGGCAATACAGCCAATCACCTCGATCCGCAAAACAGCTATCTGAGCCAGGTATTGGAAACTAAAAAAGGCAACCAGATCTCATTGGCGATTATCTACTCTATCATTGCACAAAAGCTGGATATCCCTGTTTACGGCGTAAATCTTCCCCAGCATTTTATCCTCGCCTATCTTGACGAGAGTATGCAAAGCGAGTTTGAAAGCGGGATCCTGTTTTATATCAACGCCTTTAATAAAGGCTTCCTGTTTGGCAGGCGCGATGTAGATATGTTCCTGAAACAACTTAACCTCAAATTTGACAAACAGTTTTACGAGCCATGCTCTAATACAGATATTATTAAGCGTGTGCTTCGCAACCTCATCAGTGCCTACGAAAATCTGGGTTCGGCCGAAAAGGTTAGGGAGTTGAATGAGCTGCTAAATATCATGGAAGCCCCCCCCGCCCCCTAAAGGGGGTGCTTTTGATTTGCAGGATTTCATCTTTTCACCTGCTATTTGTTCCCCCTTTAGGGGGTTAGGGGGCCCTTCATCACACCGATACTGTGTTTCATCCCATTTATTTATTCAGTAGTATTGTGCATTATACCTTGCGGGCATAATTCAAAATACGATGAACGATCTCCTGAAAAAAAACCTTAGCCTTGGAAAAATTGAATTTTGGGCCGCAAGCACCATTTACGCTTTTGCTGTTATGCTGCTATTGGCTAAAGTAGCCAACAGTGCCGACAACGAAATATGGACCCCATACAGGTATATGTTTAATAACTATCACCTGCATTACTCCTACTCTAAATATTATTTCTTCCCACAGGTGTTCAGGTATACCGGCTATTACGGAGCTTTTTTACTCTGGAACTTTGTGATTATACCCGCACTTGCCGGGAAAAAACAGGTGGTGTGGAATATCATTTTAGGGTTAGCATTGCTTATCATCCTCTGGGGATTGTTTGGCATTACCGATACCTGGTTAAAAGGATACCTGTTTTACCACAGATCAGCCGATTATGTATACAACATCGTTTTCAAAACAAATGTATTGTATGCGCTATGGGTAATGATGATGCTTACTTTTTACAGCATGATCAAATATTCGGCAAGCTTCCTGTTGGGAAATGTCGACAAGATCCAGGCAAAATACCGGGTGCTTACTCATGATTGCATCATTGCTATCGTTGTTTTGATGATCATTGTGTTTTTAATGGCACTTGTTGACGGCCCAATAGAGTTGATCACCACTTGCGTAATTATAGGTCCAACAGCCATTGGTATTTATGCCTTATCATTTTATAGCTTAATACCTCAAACACTTGCCAAAAACCGCGGCATTTTTAATTACCTGCTTAAAGTTGCCGGTATTATGATAATTATCGGAATTCCGATAGGTTTTATAACCGCACTTATTTTTGACCAAAAGGATCCTGTATTCATTATTTTTGGTTTTAATTGCGGGATACAAATCCTGATTACGGCCCCTTTTGCCTGGATAGTTTACAAACGCAAACTGGCGGGTAATCAGGAGATCACCTACCTAAAAACTGCCCTGGGCCGCTCTACTGCCGATCTGGATTTTCTTCGCTCACAAATTAACCCGCATTTCCTGTTTAACGCATTAAATACACTTTACGGAACAGCTTTACAGGAAGATGCCGAACGTACCGCCGAAGGTGTGCAACGCCTGGGCGATATGATGCGTTTTATGCTACAAGAAAACATGCAGGAAAAAATACTGCTGGTACGCGAGATCGATTATCTTAATAACTATATCGCCCTGCAAAAATTGCGCACTCAAACCTCGCCGGACATCAGCATCGTGCTGCAAATTGAAGAGCATGTTAATGCCCTGCAGATAGCCCCAATGTTACTGATCCCTTTTATTGAGAACGCATTTAAACACGGCATCAGCCTGCGCGAGCCGTCACACATCAACATCAGCCTGCAAACCAAAGAAAACACACTTTACTTTGATGTGCATAACAGTATCCATCCTAAAGTGGTTAACGACACCGAAAGATACAACAATGGCATCGGCCTCGAGAACGTTAAACAGCGACTGGCACTTTTATACCCTAACAAACACGAATTGGTGATCCGCGAAAGTGCGAAAGATTTTTTCATACATTTAACCATACAATTGCAATAAGCTTTGATTACTGCCATAGCCATTGATGACGAACCTATAGCACTTGATGTGATCCGCTCGCATGCTGCAAAAGTGCCTTTTGTTGACCTCAAAGCCGAATTTACCGATGCTTTTAAAGCAATGGACTATCTGCAGCGCGAACCTGTGGACCTATTGTTTCTGGATATTAAGATGCCCGATATTTCGGGCATCGATCTGTTAACATGTCTCAATAAAAAACCGCTGGTAATATTTACCACCGCCTACACCGAACACGCTGTTACCAGCTTTGAACTGGACGCGGTAGACTATTTATTGAAACCCTTTGCGCTTACCCGGTTCATAAAAGCCTGCAACAAAGCTTATGAACTTTACAGTTTTAGGAACACTGCCGAGGTTAAGGATTACATATTCCTGAAAACCGGCTATGAGCAGGTGCGCGTTAACTTCGATGACATTTATCATTTAGAAGCCACAGGTAATTATGTAAATTTTATATTAAAGGATAGCAAAGTGCTTACCCGCATGACCATCACTGAAGTTGAGGCGCTACTGCCAGCTGAGAAGTTTATCAGGATCCATCGGTCGTTTATTGTCGCTGTAAATAAAATTGATAAGATAGAACGCCATCAGGTAACAGTAAATGGATTTTTGCTGCCTGTAGGCGGTGCTTATGTGCCGAATTTGGGAATGATTAAATAATCCTTTACAGATCGTTTATACGCTGGCATAATCATTATCTTTAGCTTATGCAGCAACGCGAACTTATCATCAGCAATTATGTAAAGGCCTATAACAACTTTGATGTTGAAGACATGCTTAAAAACCTCGCACCATCCGTTAAATTTCAAAACATATCAAACGGTGATGTGGATATGGAGCTTGATGGTATAGCAGCATTCAGGAGCCAGACCGAACAGGCAACCGAGCTTTTTGAACGCCGCGAGCAAATTATCCGGTCATTTAAACACACCGGCAACAAAACCGAAATAGCTATTGACTATAACGCAATTTTAGCTGCCGACCTGCCAAATGGATTAAAGAAAGGTGATGAGTTAAATCTGAAAGGGCATTCAATTTTCACTTTTGACGGAGATAAAATTGTTGGGATAATGGATATTAGTTGACAAAACTCATGCTAAGTTTGAAAGTCCGGCGGACATGAAGATGTGACTACAAAAGAAGCCTGTCAGTTTGAGCCTGTCGAAGACTTGAGCGCAGAGGCTCTACCCACTATGCTTCGACGGGCTACCCATGACAAGATAAAAAATGTGGTTTTTCGCAGCAGATCAGCTTCGGGTGAAAACGAGCAGAACGATGCTGGGCGGTGCGGCTGCAGGGGCATGGCAAGTTTTTGCAGAAGCGGAGGCATTGCGTGCGAATCGGGGCAAAATAGTTGCAGCCCGTGGTTCTGTTCGTTTTGCAGGGTGAAGGCCGCACCGATGGCTATGGGGCCAGGTTGTGCGCAAAGAAGCCTCTCTGCTGCAAGCCTTTTTGGTTACTTTTGTGGCGACAAAAGTAACTGGCCCCGCGCGGCCAAGAGCGCGACGATGTAAGTCAAATACTAATGAAGCCCGTTAGCAGCCTGTCGGGGGTTGCTTCATTCCTTATAGCAATGACGTGACGCAGATGTCATTTTACCTTCAGAGGCCACCGGATTTAAATCACTCAGGATGACACCCATTTTTAAACATCAACGTTTTACTCTACCACCAACTTCTTTAACGTAATTCCAATAGTAGCTGTTTTCCTTTTAGCCGACGCCCCGTAGCTGAATGCTATCTTATACATTTTTTTTGATTTGATCCAGTTGACGAACTTAGGATCACATACCGGGTTCAGTTTGTAAACGTATTGTTGGGGTTGAGGCTTAACTTCAGATACTGCTATGTAGATAGAACTGGGCGTTTTACAATCTGCCGGAGCATCAACATCTCCCTGCTGATCGGCTACAAGGTACACCGCAATATTCAGCGTTTTATGATCGGTATACACATAGCGCTTTTGCAGATTGTTTAAAACGTAAGTAAGGTCCTGATTAGATACGCTTTTATATTTGATTGATTGGGCGATAACATCAAAGCAGGCACCGGCAACAAACACCCCTGCTAACAGTATTCTTTTCAACATAAAATCATCATTAAGGTCGAACTTCAAGCTTTCAAAAAAAGACTGTTTACCTCAACAATAAAATTAGCCTACTGTTTTACAGAAGAAGAAATTAGTTGTCCCGGATCACTTCCCGCTCAAAAAGCCATTCTCCTCCAGCCACGCGGCACCCCATTCGAACCATTTGCCTTTATTTTTAGAGTTATACATTCCAAAGCCATGGCCACCTTCCTGGAACAGGTGCAGCTCTGCCTTTACTTTATTTTTTAAAAGTGCATCGTAAAACAACAGGCTGTTTTGCACAGGCACTACGTTATCATCCTCAGCATGCACTAAAAATGTTGGCGGGGTATTGGCAGTAACCTGTTTTTCGTTCGAATACAGATCCAACTGCTCTGTCGATGGGCTCTTACCTATCAGGTTTTCCCTTGAACCAACATGGGCATATTCACCAAAAGAAATTACAGGATAGATCAGCATCATAAAATCAGGGCGTACGCTGATGTTTTCTTTATCTTCAATAACCGGTTTATCAAAATGCGTACCTTCTGTTGAAACCAGGTGCCCGCCTGCCGAAAAACCGATAATTCCTATCTTTGAAGGGTTAATATTCCAATCGGCAGCATTTTTGCGTACGGTATATATGGCCATTTGTGCATCCTGTAACGGACCGATAGATTTATCTGTCATAATATCATCGCTTGGCAAGCGGTATTTTAGCAAAAACGCAGTAACACCAATATTGGCAAAAGCCTGTGCTACGGCCTTTCCTTCATGATCCGATGCAAGTCCGGCATATGCACCGCCGGGGCAAACAACTATCGCGGCACCGTTGGCTTTCCCTTTTTCGGGAAGATACGGCGTTAGCGTTGGTTCTGTAACCATGGTGATCCAGCTTCCGTTATTAGTTTTTTCTGTATAGGTAGCAGGCGCCTTTTTAGAATTTGGCACTCCTTTGGGATAAAGCGGCATCGGTTTTTCCTGTGCAAAGGAAGCAAATGTTATAGCTGTCAAAACTAAGGCAGATAAAATGGATCTCATATTTATTAAATGTAAAATTGGATGTGTCCAAAATACAATTAATCTCCCGAAAACAAAAACGGAGCATCAGAAATGATACTCCGTTTTTTAAACTATCCGTCATCCTGAACTTGTTTCAGAGGCCCACTTGCCTGGCCTACGCCATACAGACGGTATACCGGTATGTGGGGTGCCGAAATAAATTCGGCATGACCTTACTTTTTTATTTTTAACTTTTTGGCCCGCCAAATTCCATCAGGTAGGCTTTCAGGAAATCGTTCAGATCACCATCGAGCACTGCCGCAGCGTTGGAAGTTTCGTGATCGGTACGGAGGTCTTTTACCAGTTTATAGGGGTGTAAAACATAGTTACGGATCTGTGAGCCCCACTCTATCTTCTTTTTGTTGCCCTCAATAGCATTGGTCAGCTCCATACGTTTGCGCATCTCAATTTCGTATAACTGTGATTTCAGCAAGCGGATGGCGTTATCTTTATTTTGCAATTGCGAACGCGATTCCTGGTTTTTGATGATGATGCCCGATGGCTTGTGGTATAAACGTACGGCCGTTTCTACCTTATTCACGTTCTGACCGCCGGCACCGCCCGAGCGAAAGGTTTCAAATTCAATATCGGCAGGGTTTACCTCAATTTCAATAGTATCATCAACCAGGGGATAAACATATACCGAAGCAAACGAAGTATGGCGTTTGGCGTTAGCATCAAAAGGCGATACGCGCACCAGGCGGTGTACCCCATTTTCACCTTTCAGATAGCCATAAGCAAACTCGCCTTCCAACTGCAGGGTAACAGTTTTTACGCCGGCCACATCGCCTTCCTGGTAATCCTGCTCGGTTACTTTATAGCCGTTCTTTTCGCCCCACATAATATACATACGCATGAGCATGCCAGCCCAGTCGCAGCTTTCGGTGCCACCGGCACCCGCCGTAATCTGAAGAACGGCATTCAACTGATCTTCTTCGGCCGAGAGCATGTTTTTAAACTCAAGCTCTTCAACGGCTTTTATAGCTGCATTATATTGCTCCTGCATTTCAGCCTCGGTGGCGTCGCCGCCCTGGTAAAATTCAAAAAGCACGCCGGCGTCATCAACAACCGATACTACCTTCTGAAAAGCATCCGTCCATACTTTTTTTACTTTGATGGATGCCAGCACCTTTTCGGCCTCTTTGGGGTGATCCCAAAAATGTGGACCAACGGTTATTTCCTGTTCCTCTTTTAATAGTTCCAGCTTCTTATCAATGTCAAAGATGCCTCCTCAGGGAAGTTACTCTATCCCTTAAATCCTGAACTTGTTCTTTAGTCATGCGGCAAATATATATAATTTGAAAAATTGCCATAAATAAAAAGGCCTGCAAATTGTTTAACAATCGGCAGGCCCGTTCATTAGGCAGATGTAATAGTATGTTAGGCAACCATCAGGTTGTTCACAAGCGGGTTCAGATCGGTACGGTTACCGTTTAGTTTAGTTAACATAGTACCCAAAGCAAATTCTTTGGCCTCACCACTTTTAGTTTCCTTAACCAGCTCATTCATTACGGCCGGGATCAAAGCTTTTGCAGTAGCCAAAGCATGTTCCGGATCGATACTGTAAAAAGTATTAAGCTTATTTGCAAAGCGGTTGGTTATGCTCGATACTAATGAATTGTTGTAACTACCCGAGAACTGGAAGTACTTTATAAGTTCCTTCACCTTGCCGCTTTCAAGCTGGCCTTTTAAAACTTCAATGATTGAACTTGAAGCTTCATTGATCACCGCTTCATGATATTTAGCAGGGATCACCGGGTTGTTGATAACAGCCGTCCCGGCATTATCTTTTACAAGCAAAAACAGTTTTTCGAACATAGTAATACGTGTTTTTAAAGTAAATTTACAAATTGATGATAAATACTTGATTTGATTACCATCGATACAAATATATTAAATAAAAATTTTAAACTTCAAAATATATTTGTAATTCTTTTGTAATTCTCATAATTTTCAAGTGTAAAATCAACACTATGCCAGCCGTGTTTAAACAACACTAAGACAGGCTAATAATTTATTTAATGACTATCTAACAATTAACTTTTTACTTTTGTTGAAAAATAACACAATTATGCTGCCAACTACTGATTTTACAACAACCCAGGCTTACAAATATCTTACAGACCATTACATTGATATTGTATCAAAAAACCTGAAGGAAATGTTTGATGCTGACGACCAGCGTTTTAATAAGTTCTCTATCCAGTTTGAGGATATCCTGCTTGATTATTCAAAGAACCGTATCGATGATGAAACCATTGCTTTATTGATACAGCTGGCCAAAGAATGTTCATTAAAAGAGGCGATAGACGCCATGTATTCCGGCGAAAAAATTAACGTTACAGAAGGCCGTCCGGTATTACACATCGCATTACGTAACCGCAGCAACACTCCTATTTATGTTGATGGTAAAGATGTTATGCCCGATGTAAATAAAGTGCTTGACCAAATGAAAGCCTTCAGTGAAGCCATCATTTTAGGCGAGTGGAAAGGCTATACCGGCAAAGCTATTACCGATGTAGTTAATATCGGTATCGGCGGCTCAGACCTTGGCCCGGTAATGGTTACTGAAGCTTTAAAAGCATACAAAAATCATTTGAACCTCCACTTTGTAAGTAACGTAGACGGCACACATATAGTTGAAACCCTGAAAGCAGTTAATCCTGAAACTACGCTGTTCCTGGTGGCTTCAAAAACTTTCACTACCCAGGAAACTATGGGCAACGCCCACAGCGCCCGCGACTGGTTCCTGGCCAGCGGTGCTACTGAAGCTGATGTGGCTAAACACTTCGCCGCTCTTTCAACCAATGCAGCAGCCGTTGAAAAATTTGGCATCGATACCAAAAACATGTTTGAATTTTGGGATTGGGTAGGTGGCCGTTACTCTTTATGGAGCGCTATCGGTTTGTCAATTGCCCTGAGCATTGGTTTTGAAAACTTTGCCGATTTGCTTGCCGGTGCCCACGCTACCGATAACCATTTCAAAACTGCCGAATTTGACCAAAATATACCAGTTATTATGGGTTTGATTGGCATCTGGTACAACAACTTCTTTGAAGCAGAAACCAACGTTATTTTACCTTACGATCAGTACCTGCACCGTTTCTCTGCCTATTTCCAACAAGGCGATATGGAAAGTAATGGCAAACATGTTGACCGTAATGGTAAAGATGTTGACTACTCAACCGGCCCGATCATTTGGGGCGAACCTGGTACAAACGGTCAGCACGCCTTTTACCAATTGATTCACCAGGGTACCAAATTGATCCCTGCCGATTTCATTGCTCCTGCACAATCACACAATCCACTGGGAGAGCACCACAACATGCTGCTTTCAAACTTCTTTGCTCAAACTGAAGCCTTAATGAACGGCAAAACAGAAGAAGTAGTTATTGAAGAATTAAAAGCTGCCGGAAAATCTGACGAGGAAATAGCTAAAATAGCTCCGTTCAAGGTATTTGAAGGCAACCGTCCAACAAACTCGTTCCTGATTAAAAAGATCACACCATACACTTTAGGCGCGCTGATTGCCATGTATGAGCACAAGATCTTTACCCAGGGCATCATCTGGAACATTTACAGCTTTGACCAATGGGGTGTTGAGCTTGGTAAACAACTTGCCGGCAAAATCCTTCCTGAACTGAAAGATAATGCCGAGATCAGCAGCCATGATTCATCAACTAATGGCCTAATCAATCAATATAAAGCCTGGAGGTAATCTCCCCAGCCTCCCAAAGGGGGAAGTTTATAATCACTGCCGCGGGCTTGCAGCCCGTGGTTAAGCATGACTTCAGCTTTCAGCTGATGGAATGTAAGCTGAAAGCTGAAGTCATGCCAACCACGAGTTATGCTACCGCTAAACTCGCGGCAGTATACTACTGTAATGCAAAATGCCCGAAAAATCCGGGCATTTCGTGTTTATAAAAATATTCTTTCAAGCTATAGTTCCCCCTTCAGGGGGTTAGGGGCGAGGCTTAGGGAACCGGCACAAACTTAACCTGGTACAAATGCGGCCATTTTTTTCCCGCAACAAACAGGCGCTTACCTTTTTCATCCCAGGCTATGCCGTTTAACACATTGTTATTCCAGTCCCTGTCCTGCGGACGGCTTGCCACCGGGTAAATCTCTTTCAAATCAATTATCTGCTCCACCGCACCGGTTTTAGGATTGATCACCAATATGTTATCGGTTTGATAAACATTAGCATATATCTTGCCGTTGATGTATTCCAGTTCGTTTATTGAATCTATCTGTTGTTTATCGTCACACACATCAATGTGGCCTATCTGATGGTAATCATTTTTATCCAGGAACCAGATCCGGTTGGTGCTATCGTCCATATAAAGTTTGGTTCCGTCAAAACACATTCCCCAGCCTTCCGGGCCAACATTATTGGTAAAATTGTTAAGTAGCTTCAATGTATTTTTATCATATACAAAGCCTACTTTTTCTTTCCAGGTAAGCTGCACTACTTTATCACCAATAACCGAGAGGCCTTCACCAAAATATTGCTCGTCAAGCTTGGTTTGATTCAAAATTTTTCCGGTATTCAAATCAACCTTGCGGATGGATGAGTGTTTATAGTCTCCGGTACTTTCGTATAAAACACCATCAACATACTGTAGGCCTTCGGTATATGCAGCGGTATCATGAGGGAAAACTTTTTCAACTTTATAAGTGTACCTGGCAGGGGCTTTTGCTGCTAATAACAGGACATTGGTTGATACCTCATTGCTTTTACTGCCCTCGTAAACTTTAGCCGTGATTATCCTGATGCCCAGGCCAATGGTATCCGTTTTAAGACTGATACCTGCAGTATCCTTACTGGATGCGAACTTTACGGAATCGAGCAGGTACACTACCGAATCAACTTTACTACCTGTGGGATAGCCTACTTTAATGTCGATCTTGTCGCCGGCTTTGTAGTTTGCGCCGGCGTCGGGTGTTATGGTATAGTCTGTAGCCGAGCTATCAGGTTTGTGTTTACAGCCGTAGTACCCCAAAGCCGTTAAGGCAAAGGCGGCAAAAAATAGTTTTACTTTGTTATTCATAAGTGTTATGTGGCCGAAGGCCAAAACGCATCTTCTATATGGTTTAGTATATAATTTCCACTGCGGTCAAACAATATGGCGATGATATCAAACCGCACTTCGCCCTGGTGGTTCATGAGGTAAATGTATTCATCGGCAGCTTCGGCCAATAATTTCTGCTTACGATTGTCAACAAAATCTTCCGGTTCACCGAAACCATTGCCCGTGCGGGTTTTTACTTCGGTAAATATAATAACCTTGTCTTTATAAGCAATAATATCTATCTCAGCTTTTCCGTAAGTCCAGTTTTCATCGAGGATCTCGTAGCCTGCATTTTCGAGATGGGCTTTGGCTAACGCTTCGCCGGTACGACCAAGTTCGAGGTGTTGGGCCATTATTTTATGATTACGGAGCCCAAAAAGTCAGATATTGATTTTTCTACCTTTTTCATACGCATGTACTGGTTAAGCAGTATTTCCTGGTCGGCCTCAGTATCGGCTTTTTGAAGCTGGGTGCGCAGGTCTTCCAGCATCTTGCCAACCTTGTGCTTTTTAAGGTGAAATATAGCACCGAGAATAGTTGCTTTCATATTAACCTGCTCATCGTACACCGTGATCCTATGCATTTCGTACCAGTTTTCACTAAGCGAATATTTACTGGCTAACATGTTAATAGTTAAATCAACTATAGCTTTGTCCTTATGGTGAATAAAATAAGCCTCATCCGGCAGTACACCGTTTTCTACTTCGCGACGGTAAATTTCGGTAATCTGCTTACAAACCGGATGATCAAAAGTAACATCACTCAACTCGGCTATAATGAAAGGGCCTATATAGGTATTGGCAATCCCGTCCCAGTCAATCATACGGCTTCCATAATGCAGCAATAAACGCACAATTTCTTTTTCCTGTGATTGATCAGAATAAAGTAAATCCGTTGATATTATTTCATCCCGATGCTCCTCAATATCGGAATTATCAGATTCAAAATCAGGATTAGGTAAAACAGGTCGATTTTGCTCAAATGCTTTGTTATGTTTAGCAAGAACCAGTTTATTCACAGCATTTAAAAATCCCGCTTCACCTATTTTTAAGTTTTCTGCTACCTGCTTAATATAGTCCTTTCTAAATTCTGGCTCTAAGTTGTTTGATAATATTTCCGCTAAATCATCTGCTACTTTAATTTTTTTAACAGGATCAATAAGATCCCCCTTGTCTACAGTGGTAAGATAAAATTCTACTAAGCTTTTAGCTTTGTTCTCAATATAATATTTAAACCCAGCTGACCCCTGATTTCTTACATAAGAATCAGGATCGTGTCCATCTGGAAAAGATACGATCTTAACATTAAATCTTTCCTTATACAACAGGCTTAAACCACGAATAGCAGCCTTTATTCCAGCCGAATCACCATCATACAAAATTGTTATATTCTTTGTCTGTCGGCCTATTAGTTTAATTTGCTCTGTTGTAAGAGAAGTTCCCGACGACGCGACAACATTTTCAATTCCTGCTTGAAAAACCGAAAGTACGTCAGCATATCCTTCAACTAAATAACAATTATCTTGTTCGCGAATAGATTTTTTTGCGAAGTAAAAGCCATAAAGGACGTCTGATTTATGGTAAATTTCCGATTCAGGAGAATTTACATATTTAGGAACATTCTTATCTTTTTTTAGGGTACGGCCGCCAAAAGCAATTATTCTTCCCGTAGAACTGTGTATGGGAAACATTACGCGTCCCCTATATCTGTCATACATAGAGCCGTTCTCTCGTCTCACAGACAAACCACTTTCTTCCAAAAATTGTGGCTGATAACCCATGTTTATGGCGGTCTCTGTAAATGCTTCCCATTGATCTGGCGAGTAACCCAGCTCGAATTTTTTTATAATTTCAGTTGAAAACCCACGTTCCTTAAAATAACTTAAACCAATACTACGCCCCTCCTCTGTCTCAAGCAAGGTTTCATGGAAAAACTTAGCAGCGAAAGCACTAACAATAAGAAGGCTTTCCCGGCGTAGCTCCTCTTCACGGTTTTCGGGAGCTTCAACAGTTTCTTCAACCTCGATGCCGTACTTTTTAGCGAGCCATTTCAAGGCCTCGGGATAACTGAACTTTTCCAGCTCCATTAAAAACGTAACAGCTGAACCACCTTTTCCTGTTGAGAAATCTTTAAAAATACCTTTTGCCGGGGATACTGTGAACGACGGGGTACGCTCGTTCGCGAAAGGCGAAAGGCCTACGTAGTTAGCCCCGCGTTTTTTTAACTGTACAAATTCCCCTATCACCTCCACAATGTCGGTGGCTTCCATAATACGGTCGATAGTGGATTTTTGGATCATGTGTTAAAATGCAAATGTAGGGAAGATAGATCGTTGCCCGTAATTCGAAAACGTTAAAATACGGTTTTGTTTGATAACGAGCGGTTTAAAATTCAATCTCCTTGAGAGGCAAGTTCACTGTTTAATACTTCAAGTAAAATCCTGAAATATATGCCCCTTTCATCACCGCGATGAAGGGGGTTAACAGGGTTAACAGAAATTCAACAATACTGACATACAAATCTTAAAATCAACTACTTAACAAAACAAGGGGTTAACATTAAGTATTGCTAAATTATTGAAAAGCTGATAAAACTATACGATAGTACTTCGATCGTTGCAACTTAAGCGGACCGATGATATTAAAATTATGATATGGTATAGGTTCATTTGTACTGCACTTAAACCCTTTCAAAACAAGGTATCAGCTTTTTGATTTCGGGGTTTCAAAAATGTCACCGCTATCCCGGCCAATACAATTATGCTGCCAACAATCTCATTAAAACCTAAACGTTCATGAAGTAAAAACGCGGCAAGCAGCCCGGCAAAAACCGTTTGGCTTAATAAAGCAATGGAAACCCTGGTTGGTTCCAGATAACGTAGCGAGTAATTGATGGTTAGCCAGCCTGCTAACTGGCAAATAAGCCCCATACCTATAAAGCAAAGCCATGCCTTTAATGAAAGATGAACAATATCGTTATGCATAGATCCATTGATTATCAGCAAAAAAATACTGGCGCTCAGCATACTGTAAAACATAAAACTAAACACATCAATACCGGCCATAATATTTTTGGTGATCATGATATAGGTAGCATAAAAAAAACTGGCAAGTATAGCCAGCAGTATGCCGGCATTAAGCTCCATGTGCAAAATGTGTTCATAACCTACCAAAACAACCATACCTGCGATGGCAATGAGCGTGCCTATCCAGAATAGCCGACCTGATCCTTTTCTTAAAAACAGGAAGCTCATCAGGCCCACCCAAACCGGGGCCAGGTTGGCAATAAGGGTTGATACAGTGGCGCTGATCTTTAACAGCGAAATATTCCATACTGCAATATCAAGGGCGAAAACCATGCCCGCAGCTATGGAAATAAGCAATTGCTTTTTATCTATTTTTAGTTTTTGCCTAAATACACAAAATGGAGCAAGACAAATCCAGGCTATAAACACCCGGTAAAATGCCGATCCTATAGGTGATACCCCGGCAAGCTTTACAAATATCGGCGAAAAGGAAATACATAAAATACCAATAACAAGGCTCACTTTAGGATTCATAGGCGATAAAACAAAATGAGCGGCAAACTTACTGAAACCACGTATAATATGCCTTACTTTTAAATATCTTTATATTTCCTGTACAATTTATTAACCTGTCATCAGTAAGCAATGAAATATCCCTGTTTGATATTAGCCATAGCCGTGGCCCTGCTTTTTTCAGCCTGCAAAAAAAAGGACTGTTGTAATTTTCCGGTCATACCCGATTTTATGCTTGCGCAAAAAAACAACATCAAATGGGAGGCTAATCCTTCCGGTTCGAATATAATGGGTGATACCATTACCATATCAGCAAAAAGCACCATTGGAGGTGAAGAAGAGCAGGTAGGTTTTAAAATTGTGTTTGATGGTGTTGGGTATTATACCCTCAAAGCAAACGAAAACTATTACCACATTACAAAAAACGGCTCCCCGTTAGCCGGATACAAACCTGACCCTACCCATCTTAGTTCGGTAACTATAATTTCGTACAACCAGGCCGATAAAATACTGCAGGGATTGTTCGAATTACGTTTTCTGAAAGTAATTGATAGCCAAACCGAAAGTCATCCGGACAAGGTTACTTTTAGCGAGGGCAAGTTTAAAGCTAAGCTCAAATATTAACTTTTATATTAATTGTAACTAAGCTTAATTATCATTCGTATTAGTTGTAAATTTGTTTTATGAAAAAAGCTCTATTATTAACCGCCTCAGTATCACTTCTGTTATTTGCTGGCTGCCAAAAAAATGGCGTAGCCCCAAAACAAGACAGTGTTAGTGCAAAAAAAAGCATTACCAACCAGTCATTGAATAAAAGCAAAGACACTATTATGGTAGGCGGCGCGACGACAAACACGTTACTCCGTGACACAATCATGGTTACAAACAAGTAAGCGTCAAAAAGAAATAGCCGGGATACTTCATGTTCCCGGCTACATTTTTAGTCGCTGGTTTCCTTTCCCCCCTTTTCTCCTGATATATCTTTCCGTGTTAACATGCTAATGTTTTTTAGCTCATGTTTCAAAGTGCGCTTTCATAATTAATTGTATTTTTGCGACTCTAAAAATTATACATGATATGAGTCAGCGAACTAAGATCAAAGCATTGCTGCAAAGCCAGCAAACCGAAATTGATGTAACAGTTAAAGGATGGGTGCGTGCATTCCGTTCAAATCGTTTTATTGCTTTGAATGATGGCTCAACCAATAATAACATCCAGGTAGTTGTTGATTTTGAAAATACCGACCCGGCATTACTTAAACGCATCACCGTTGGTGCAGCACTTAGTGTTCAGGGTAAATTGATAGCATCTTTAGGTAAAGGCCAAATAGTTGAGGTTGTTGCAACTGAGATTGAGATTTTAG
The DNA here is from genome assembly GCF_014643835.1 of Mucilaginibacter rubeus. Classification (GTDB taxonomy): domain Bacteria; phylum Bacteroidota; class Bacteroidia; order Sphingobacteriales; family Sphingobacteriaceae; genus Mucilaginibacter; species Mucilaginibacter rubeus. The sequence goes on from NZ_BMKD01000009.1 coordinate 213,934, forward strand.
GCGATAGCGATCCTGAAAAATATCCTATCCAGCCTAAAAAGCATAGCCTTGAGTTTTTGAGGGAAAACGCCCACCTGCGTTTCCGTACCAGTACGTTTGGCGCTATTTTCAGGGTGCGTAACAGCCTGGCATTCGCGGTGCACCAGTTTTTCCAGGAACGTGGTTTTGTTTACCTGCATACCCCTGTAATTACGGCTTCAGATGCTGAAGGCGCGGGCGAAACTTTTCACGTTACCAACTTCGATTTGGATAACATCCCAAAAACAGATACCGGCGAGATTGACTTTAAACAAGACTTTTTTGGTCGTGCTACTAACTTAACGGTATCCGGTCAGCTGGAAGGTGAACTTGGTGCTATGGCCCTGAGTGATATTTATACATTCGGCCCAACTTTCCGTGCCGAAAATTCAAACACCACACGCCACCTGGCCGAGTTTTGGATGATTGAGCCGGAAGTAGCGTTTAACGATCTGGTTGACAACATGGACCTCGCCGAGGACATGCTGAAATATGTGATCAAATACGCTTTGGATAAAAATGCCGATGACATCGAATTTTTAACCCAACGCCTAACTGAAGAGGAAAAAACCAAACCGCAAAATGAGCGCTCAGAAATGACGCTGCTCGAAAAACTGCAGTTTTGCTTAAATAACGATTTCGAGCGCCTAACTTATACCGAAGCGATCGACATCCTGAAAGAATCTACCCCGAACAAAAAGAAAAAATTTGTTTATCCTGTTGAAGGCTGGGGTACTGACCTGCAGAGCGAGCATGAGCGTTACCTGGTCGAAAAACACTTTAAAAAGCCGGTGATCCTGACCGATTATCCAAAGGAGATCAAAGCGTTTTACATGCGTCAGAACGACGATGGCAAAACTGTGCGCGCCATGGACATCCTGTTCCCGGGCATTGGCGAAATTGTAGGTGGTTCACAACGTGAAGAACGTTTAGACAAACTTGAGCAGCGCATGAACGAAATGGGCATCCCTACCGAAGAACTTTGGTGGTATTTGGATACCCGCCGTTTCGGTTCTTGTCCGCATGCCGGCTTTGGTTTGGGTTTTGAGCGGTTGGTGATGTTTGTTACCGGCATGGGCAACATCCGCGATGTAATCCCCTTCCCAAGGTTTCCTAAAAACGCGGAGTTTTAACCGCTGATTGTTTTTTGATTTTGATGATTACGCTGATGTAATTGTTTAAATTTATGTCATTGCGAGCGATAGCGCGGCAATCTCGTAGCAAATGCGTTGCGAATATGCCTGGCTACGAGATTGCTTCGTCGTTCCTTCTCGCAATGACATTTTTTATTTACCATATGCCTTCACAGATCTTACTCGCTACCCATATTAATGCGCCTGTTGAAAAAGTGTTTGACATTGCCCGTAACATTGATGTACATGTAGAGTCAACAAAACATACTGGCGAACGGGCTATTGCCGGGCGTACAACCGGCTTGATTGAACTCGGCGAAACTGTTACCTGGCGGGCAAAGCATTTCGGCATATGGCAAAACCTTACCTCAAAGATCACTGAAATGGAATATCCAAATTACTTTACCGATATCCAGGTTGAGGGTGCTTTCAAAAACTTTACGCATGAGCATTATTTTTATCCTATCCTTAACCAAACCATGATGCGGGATATTTTCACGTTCGAATCGCCGGGCGGAATATTGGGAGAAGCGGTAAACTTTCTGTTCCTCTCAAACTACATGACACAATTGTTGGTAAAGAGGAATAAAGTGATTAAACAGGTGGCTGAAGGTAGTTCAAACTCATGACCGAGGGTTAAAATCCCTATATTGAGCTTTCATTTATTAGGTTATTTAACATCTTACCGAAACTATGGTTTTCAACGCTGATATTCTTATGCACCCGGGATTGGGCAATTCAGGTTCACAACACTGGCAAAGTATTTGGGAAAAGCAGTTCAATTTTACCCGTATTGAACAACAGGATTGGGAAACCCCGGTTTGCAGCGATTGGATAAAAACTATAAATGATTATGTAAACCGCTATGATCCGGAAAACGTAATCTTAGTTGGTCATAGCCTGGCTTGTGCTGCCATAGCCTCGTGGGCAAAACAATATAACATTGCAATAAAGGGTGCATTACTGGTTGCACCGAGCGATACCGAAGCGGATAGCTATCCAACCGGCACAAGTGGCTTTACGCCGATGCCATTAGGCAGACTGCCATTCAAATCAATAACGGTGGTTAGTAACAATGATTTCTACGTAGGCCCGGAACGAGCCCTGTTATTTGCAAAAAGCTGGGGAAGTGAGATAGTTAATATAGGTGATGCAGGCCATATCAATGTATCAGCAGGTTATGGCGAATGGGGTAAAGGGCTCGATCTGTTAAAAAAACTGGACGAGGGATATTAAGCCGACGACGGCAGATCAGGCAATGCCGTTTACTGAAAAACTTATCACTTGTTTAGTTTTAAGATTTATCCTTACCTGAAAATAGCAGTTGCCACCGTCCATAACATTGACCAAATGCTTCTTCCAGTTTGTAGGATAGTGTATTGCGCATAAACAATTTAGATACACTTCTTTTTCTCCCTTTCCATTTATCATGGCTAATACTTGTTTATAGTATTTATCGGGGTTATATATCGCACCATATTCTTTCCTTTTATTATGATCTTCAACAGCCCTGATTAAAATGTTGTCTATTTCTACAAAATCTGCGTCAGCCAATTGTGTAGTACGATACTCTTTTCCAAACCATGAATCAATGAATTGCTGATTTACAGGCAAGACTGCGTATTTCGACATATCAACAACGTGAAGGTGCTGATACTTAAACAATGAGTTTGGTTTGCTAAGCGGGTTAACCGATTGCAGCAAAATGAATATGGATAAGATCGCAATGCGCATAGTTAGAGACTAATAAATACCAAGTTAAAGTTAATAAGTTCAGCTGAAAGCCAAAGCTATGTTTAACCACAAGCGGGAAAACCCGCGGCAGTTGCTTGTAATTTGCACATTTGAAATTTGCACATCTGCCCATCTAAAATCCCGTCAAATCAGTGTAAACATCAACCGGTAAAACATTATATCCTCCCGAGTTGTCGTATCTTTATATAGATGAAAAACCGGAAAGGATTCTTGATCGGTGAAATCAAAAAAATCGGAGTAATCAAAATATATGGAGTACAATCAATTAACGCCCGAAGAAGAAAGGGTAATATTATACAAAGGTACCGAAAGGCCGTTCACCGGCTCGTTACTGAACAATAAGGCGCAAGGTTTATACGTTTGCAAACGCTGTGATGCGCCGCTGTATCGATCGGAAGATAAGTTTGAGTCGTTTTGCGGCTGGCCGAGTTTTGACGATGAGATTGAAGGAGCTGTTCGCCGCGAAGTAGACGCTGATGGCCGCAGGGTAGAGATCCTGTGTGCAAATTGCGGCGCTCACCTGGGCCACGTGTTTGAGGGCGAGTACATGACCGCTAAAAACACCCGCCATTGTGTAAATTCAGTATCGATGAAATTTGTTCCGGTTGAGGACGCAAAATAATTCGTAACACTTTCAGGAATACGCCCGTTGGTTCATGATTAACGGGCGTAATTGTTTTCCACATACCGACCTGCAGAGACCTTTTAATTTCGCATTTAAATATTGATACCTGCTGCAAGCAAAAGCATTTCATTATTGGCAATAATTGTCGGTGTTAAGTCAAGTAATTTATAATGTTAAATTATCGTAATCCGCAAGTATAAAGGCCTCCAATTTTCAATCAAATTTTTAATCGGCTGTTTTCAAGTCCATTAATTTTTCATCAATATAACAAGTGCCAATAAAGTGTGGATAACTCGGGGGTTTGTGAAAAACTATCATTCACAACTACACAACTCAAACATTAACTTTGCTCAGCAAGGTAATAAAAAAAGGCATTCAGCCGGCAGCCAGAAGCATTCGTTAACTTCTAATTAAATAACTGACTGTCAGAAAGTTACACAATACAGTTGCTAAGGAATAAATCCGAAGGCATCAAAATTTAAAGCTTTATTGAAAAGTAGGGCTTGCTTTCGTGTCTGAATACCTGATTGAAGAAAGAAACTAATAAAGTAGACACCAATGAGTTTGGAAAACGAATTATTACTACGGGAAAACAAGGACCGGTTTGTTATCCTTCCCATCAAGTATCCCGCAATTTGGGAGATGTATAAAAAAGCGGAAGCCAGCTTCTGGACCGCCGAGGAAATCGACCTGTCGGACGATATCAAACATTGGGAAAGTCTTAATTCGGGCGAGAAACATTTTATCTCGCATGTACTCGCTTTTTTTGCCGCAAGCGATGGTATCGTGAACGAGAACCTGGCGGTAAACTTCATGAGCGAAGTACAATTGCCCGAAGCACGCTGCTTTTACGGTTTCCAGATCATGATGGAAAACATCCACTCTGAAACCTATGCCCTGCTGATAGACACCTACGTAAAAGATCCCGCCGAGAAAGATCGCCTTTTCCATGCTATTGAAACCGTACCATGTGTTGGTAAGAAAGCTGAGTGGGCATTGAAATGGATCAACAACGGCAACTTTGCCGAGCGTTTGGTTGCATTCGCGGCGGTTGAAGGGATCTTCTTTTCAGGAAGCTTTTGCTCCATATTTTGGCTTAAAAAACGCGGCCTGATGCCGGGTTTAACTTTCAGCAATGAGCTGATCTCGCGCGATGAAGGTTCACACTGCGAATTTGCATGCTTATTATATGGCATGCTTGAAAACAAACTACCGCAGGAACAGGTTACCAAGATCATTACCGATGCGGTGGAGATAGAAAAAGAATTTATAACCGAGGCGTTACCGGTTAACCTGATAGGAATGAATGCCAAGCTAATGAGCCAGTACATTGAGTTTGTGGCCGACAGGTGGCTAAGCGAACTGGGTTACGATAAATTCTATAACGCAACCAATCCGTTCGATTTCATGGAAATGATCTCGTTACAGGGCAAAACCAACTTTTTTGAAAAGCGTGTAGGCGATTATCAAAAAAGTGGTGTACTGAATGCGTCGGCCGAAAGCAAAAGCTTTTCGCTTGATGATGATTTCTAATTGAAGAGGTTAGAGATTGGTGATTAGAGGTTAGGTAGTCTCAGGCCAATCAATCCCAAAATCAAGAAAAATCAAGGTTCAGAAAATAATCAAATCACAATAATATTAACTAAAAAAGCTTCGCTTTTAACGGGGCAAAAGGAGGGGCAAAATGTTCGTAGTAAAAAGAGACGGAAGAAGAGAATCCGTAAAATTTGACAAGATCACCGCACGTATTGAAAAACTGTGCTATGGGTTTCAATTAGTTGACCCCATTGATGTGGCTAAAAAGGTAATTGAAGGTTTATTTGATGGCGTAACCACCTCCGAGCTGGATAACCTGGCTGCCGAAACCGCCGCTTCATTAACCACCAAGCACCCTGATTATGCTTTGCTGGCTTCGCGTATCGCGGTATCAAACCTGCACAAAAACACCATTAAGTCGTTTTCAGAAACCATGCGCCTCCTGCATGAGTATGTTGACAAGAAAACAGGTAAAGATGCCTCGCTTATCGCTGACGACGTTTATGAAGTGATTAAAGAAAACGCGGAACTGCTTGACAGCACCATCATTTATGACCGCGACTTTGGCTTTGATTATTTCGGTTTCAAAACCCTGGAGAAATCATACCTGCTAAAAATCGACGGTAAAATTGCCGAGCGCCCTCAACACCTGTTTATGCGTGTATCGGTAGGGATCCACAAAGATGATATTGAAAGCGCCATCAAAACCTACCATTTAATGAGCGAGCGTTGGTTTACACATGCTACGCCAACTTTGTTTAATGCAGGTACACCAAAACCTCAAATGTCATCATGTTTCCTGTTAACCATGAAAGATGACAGCATTGAGGGTATCTATGATACGTTAAAACAAACTGCCAAAATTTCACAAAGTGCAGGTGGTATTGGTTTAAGCATCCACAATGTAAGGGCTACAGGCTCGTACATTAGCGGTACTAACGGTACCAGCAATGGTATTATCCCAATGCTGCGTGTATTTAATGATACCGCACGTTACGTAGATCAGGGCGGTGGTAAACGTAAAGGCGCTTTCGCTGTGTACTTAGAGCCATGGCATGCTGATATTTTTGAATTTTTGGACCTGCGTAAAAACCACGGTAAAGAAGAAATGCGTGCCCGCGATTTGTTCTATGCCCTTTGGGTATCTGACCTGTTCATGCAACGCGTTGAAGCCAATGAGGATTGGAGCTTATTTTGCCCGCACGAAGCACCGGGCTTAGCCGATTGCTGGGGCAAAGAATTTGAAGAGCTGTACGTTAAATACGAAAAAGAAGGCCGTCAGCGTCGTACAGTAAAAGCACAGGAACTTTGGTTTGCAGTGCTTGATGCACAGGTTGAAACCGGTACGCCATACTTATTATATAAAGATGCTGCCAACGGTAAATCAAACCAGCAAAACCTGGGTACCATTAAAAGCTCAAACCTTTGCACCGAGATCATCGAGTATACCGATGCGAACGAAGTGGCTGTTTGTAACCTGGCGTCATTGGCACTGCCTCGTTATATCAACAACGGCGCTTTTGATCATGATAAACTGTACGAAGTAACTTACCAGGCAACTATCAATCTTAACAGGATCATTGATGGTAATTATTACCCGGTTAAAGAAGCTGAATACTCAAACCTGCGTCACCGTCCTATTGGTTTAGGTGTACAGGGCTTGGCTGATACTTTCATTCAACTGCGTATGCCGTTTGAAAGTGATGAAGCTAAAAAACTAAACATCGAGATCTTCGAAACCATCTACTTTGCAGCAATGACAGCTTCAAAAGATATGGCTATAAAAGATGGCGCTTATGAAACATTCAAAGGCTCACCATTGTCACAAGGTAAATTCCAGTTCGATCTGTGGGGTGTAAAACCAGAAAGCGGCAGGTGGGATTGGGAAAACCTGCGTTTAGATGTAATGAACCACGGCGTACGCAACTCATTATTAGTTGCACCGATGCCAACTGCTTCAACATCACAGATTTTAGGTAACAACGAATGCTTTGAACCCTATACTTCAAACATTTACACCCGCCGTGTATTGAGCGGTGAGTTCATTGTAGTGAACAAATACCTGCTGCGTGATTTGGTTAACCTTGGCTTGTGGAGCACCAGCATGAAAGATAAGATCATCAGCGCAAACGGTTCAATCCAGGAAATTCCTGAGATCCCTGCTGATATCAAAGCATTGTACAAAACTGTTTGGGAGATCAAAATGCGCAGCATTATTGATATGGCTGCCGACAGGGGCGCGTACATTTGCCAGTCGCAATCATTGAACCTGTTCATCAACTCACCAAATGCTTCGAAGTTAACTTCAATGCACTTCTACGCATGGAAAAAAGGCTTGAAAACAGGTATGTACTACCTGCGTACACAAGCAGCATCGCAAGCTGTTAAATTTACAGTTGAAAACCAGGGCGGTAAAAACATGGATCCGGTTATCCCGGCCGTTGTTGACGCCGTGGCTGACGAAATTCCTGCAGGCCCAACCTGCTCAATGGAAGAAGGCTGCGTGACTTGCTCGGCGTAAGTTTTTTTAGTCGATAGACGATAGTCCATGGACCATAGCCAAAAAGCTATAGTTCATGGACTTTTTATTTTAATGACATTCATATTTTACAAGCTATCCCGCGGTTAGGTAACTTAGTAAACTTTTTCCATGGACTATGGACTATTAACCATCGACCAAACAAAATGCCCAAACACGAAATCATCCGTTGCGAACGCTGCCAAACAGCTTTTGAATGTAAAGCCAATTCATTCAGCAAGTGCCAGTGCAGTACTGTGCAGCTCACTATTAACGAGGTGCAATATGTGAGCGAGCTATATGACGGGTGTTTGTGTGCTAATTGTTTGCTTATCATTCAGCAAGAGTATCGGGAAAGTATGGGGTTGGTTTGATGATTATAAACCAGCATTGTTGACAACAAATAGTTCTCTTCTCTCCAAATTAATCTCTCCCGATTAATCCTTTTCCATTTCCATTAGTCATACATGTGTACATCTTCAATATAGATGATGATTAAAGATTTTACACCATGAAAAGGAAATTTGTTGCTTTGGCACTATTAATATCAGCAGTAGTATCCGTAACCTCAGGTTGCGTTGTTCGTGAAGATTATGGTCACCATCACAGGTACCGCAACGGCTATAACAACGGGTATAATAATGGTTACCATGACGGTGACGATCACGGTCATTATCACGACCGCGGTTATTAAGAATTGTTAATTTAAGTTTTCTATAAGTAGTTTAGTGAGTGATGAAAGAGGGCGCCGGTTTTACCGGCGCTCTTTTTATGCCCATCTGATTTATTCGGCACAGAATTTTATCATGGTTTTAAATGAAAAACAGATAAAAATCAGAATTTAAAACAGTCAAAATAAATATTATCAAAATTTAATTCTGTAAAATTTGATTTTACCAAATCATTTTTTGTAGATTTGGTTCAACATTATAAACCTATCAAAAATGATCAGCATTAAAACTACAACGGGCTATATATGCAGGTTCGCATTTATAGCTGCAGTTGCTTTAACCGGCCCGGGCGTTGCACCGGTTATCGCAAAAGTTGCAAAGTCACCAACAATAATTATTGCCGATACCCATCTCAAAGCTTTTGAAGGCATTTATCAGCAAAAGGATAACGAGTATAGAGTATATAAAATAACAGCAGATGGTGATAAACTAATTGCCCAACAACTTGGCGGAGATCAAAAGCTAACTTTAACCCGTAAATCAGATCTTGAATTTGAATTTTTAGATGATGACGGCGATGAAAAGATCCCTGTTGTATTTTCAAAGAATGAAGCCGGAGAAATAAACCAGATCACCTTAGGTGGCAGGCAAATATGGGCAAAGATAAACAGCTATACCCCACCTAAAGAGGTACAACTGACACCCGACCAAATAAAAGTTTTGGCGGGCAAATATCAGTCGGATGAGAGGGCTGATCTTTTTCTGACTATAACCGCGATACCCGACGGATTAACGCTCAAACAATCATGGGATGGCAAAGAAATCAATTTTAAACCATTGTCTGAAGTGTTATTTTTAAATCAAGCCTTTGGCTTTCCCTTAAAATTCACTAAAGACGCGAGCGGTAATCCAACCAAAGTGTTGGCTTTTAACCGCGATACCTGGAATAAGGTAAAAGAATGAGCTCCTGATTAAATCGATATATAAAGCATTACGGGCCGGCCCGCTGTCACCTAAACCTGGTTACATCGGTAACCGGCCTTTTTTAATTTTAAACTCAACTAATGACAAACTAATTAATTATTACGAAGCCCCTTAAAGTTTAATTATCATTAAAAACACTCGTATCCATAATAGTTTAAATAATTTATATAGTTTTATAAGGCCAATCCCTTATTATTTAATAGATGAACTTATTTAAACTTTTTAAATACAAGATATTCAACAACAAAATTTCTTCTTATTTAGTTAATTTCATAGCGTTTATCACGGCGGTATTCAGCGTCTTTGATAAAATGATCAACATCTTTTCAAATGCAATTTATAGGGAGATTAGTATAAGTATATTTATTCTTATCGTCGTATATTATTTCTATACTACTTTCAAGGAAGTTTGTGTAAAAAAAGAACAAGGCTTTCTCAACACAGATATCTACACACCATTAGAAATTAAAACAGCGAGAATTGGTAAGTATCTAATTCTTTTACTTTTATTAATTCCCGCTTTTCTTATTAAAAATAGAGTTTACGAATATCAAACTCGTAAAATATCCATTGATCAAATATGTCGTGAAAATTTGAAAAAAACAGGACTACTTATAACAAATTTCGCTCAGCCCAAAGAAGATGATGGCTTTTCCAGCACATTATACGGCAAATTAAACTCAGATTTACAAAATATAGATACGATACAATTGAAATTATTGGGAAAATACATCTTAGAAGCGAACCCTAATTATTTAGATACGATTAAGACTACATTTCAGGAAAATTGTAGCAATTCTGGCTTAATTGTTTATGGCAACAGAAAAGACAAACAATTTAATTGCAGGATATACTCCTTAAACTTTTTAAAATTCACATCTAAAGGCTTCAATAGAACAAAAGATAGCACGATAATCTATATTCAAAATCCTAATATCATAAATTTTACGGTTGAAGAAGAAGCTAACGTTATATCAGAATTTATACACGGGCTGCTATTTTATCATGCCGGAGCATACGACTCAGCAAATAAAGCTATGTATGGAGCTTTAAAATTAAATACCAATCCGAAGAATAAACAGTTTATTTCGATATGCCATCTTTTTATCGGTAACAGCTTCGTATGCCAAGGACAGATTTCGGGAGCGCTAAACTCTTACAAAAATGGGATATCAATTGACGCATCAAATCCATATCTCCACTACAATCTTGCTGCTATATATAATAGCTCAAAAAATTATGCAGAAGCGTTCAAAGAGTATGAAATTGCGGCAAAATTAAATCGAAAGTTAAAAAACCCACTACAAAAAATCATTTCTCAAGACACCTTGCCGATACAAACAGCCATTAAAAAGATTGTTATTAAAGATCAATTAAAAAACCGTGATACCATACGACAGCTCTATACTGCTGAAACCATCACAAGAGACGTTAGTGACCAACATTGGTTTATCATATCAAAAAATCAAAAATATGGCATAATAAACAATAAGGGAGACACTATATCAAGATGTAAATTCGACGAAATAGATTATATGTATTTCAAAAACGCACATTGCTTTATAGGGCAGGTTGGAAAAAAATACGGTGCCTTTATGCTGCGCTCCGCCCATCCTAAAGGAGAACGATGGCATGAATTACCAGTTGAATATTCAATATTTACAATTCAGGCGGCGCTCGAGTACTGTTTGGATCATCATTATAAAGCACAAGCAGATCATTGATATAACTTCCCTCCTTCCCCTCAAAAAAACTTTCACACAACTACTTGAAAATCAAAAATAATGTTCGTACTTTTGCAGTCCCGAAATGCGGGATAAAATTATTAGACAAAAAAGCAAGAAATGCCTACTATTCAGCAATTAGTTAGAAAAGGTAGAGTAGCTCTGGTTGACAAGAGTAAGTCACCAGCGTTGGACAGCTGTCCACAGCGAAGAGGCGTATGCACACGCGTGTATACCACTACCCCTAAAAAACCAAACTCAGCAATGCGTAAAGTTGCCCGTGTGCGCTTAACCAACGGAAAAGAAGTAAATGCTTACATCCCTGGTGAAGGTCACAACTTACAGGAGCACTCTATCGTTTTGATCCGTGGTGGTCGTGTTAAAGACTTACCAGGTGTACGTTACCACATCATCCGTGGTGCACTGGATACATCAGGTGTAGCTGGCCGTAACCAACGTCGTTCAAAATATGGTACCAAACGTCCTAAACCAGGTCAGGTAGCAGCAGCGCCAACAAAAGGTAAAAAGAAATAATTAAGGAGGATAGAAAGCAATGAGAAAGTCAAAACCAAAAAAGAGAATTATCCTTCCTGATCCAAAGTTCAATGATACTTTGGTAACAAGGTTTGTAAACAACATGATGTATGATGGTAAAAAATCAACCGCATACTCTATTTTTTACAACGCTGTTGAAATTGTTGAGAAAAAAACAAGCGAAAACGGCTTAGAAACCTGGAAAAAAGCTTTAAACAATGTAATGCCTGCTGTTGAAGTAAAAAGCCGCCGTGTAGGTGGTGCTAACTTCCAGGTACCTACAGAGGTTCGTCCTGAGCGTAAAGTAGCTTTAGGTATGAAATGGTTAATCAGCTATGCCCGTCGTCGTGGTGAAAAAACCATGATGGAGAAATTAGCAGGCGAAATCATCTCTGCTGCAAAAGGCGAAGGTGCCGCTGTTAAGAAGAAAGAAGATACGCACAAAATGGCTGAGGCTAACAAAGCGTTCTCACACTTCAGATTCTAATTAGTGAATGACTGAATTAGTGAATTATTGATTTGGTAACATTTTACTAATCAATAATTCATTATTTCGGCAATTCATCCCATAAAAAACAAATAAAAGGATTGAATTAATAATTGAAGATACAATAGGACCTGATCCGCATGTTTTTATTCAATCGCTAATTCACTAATTCAATAAATCAATAATTGACATGTCAAGAGATCTAAAATATACAAGAAACATTGGTATTGCCGCTCACATTGATGCTGGTAAAACTACCACTACCGAGCGTATCCTTTACTATGCTGGTGTAAGCCACAAAATTGGTGAGGTACACGAAGGTGCCGCTACCATGGACTGGATGGCCCAGGAGCAGGAACGTGGTATCACCATCACTTCGGCTGCAACAACCGTAAACTGGAAATATCGCAACCACAACTATCACATGAACATTATTGATACCCCAGGTCACGTGGACTTTACCGTGGAGGTAAACCGTTCATTACGTGTACTTGATGGTTTGGTGTTCTTATTCAGCGCGGTTGATGGTGTTGAGCCTCAGTCAGAAACTAACTGGCGTTTGGCTAATAACTACAACGTTCCGCGTATTGGTTTCGTTAACAAAATGGACCGCTCTGGTGCCGATTTCCTTAATGTGGTAAAACAGGTTAAAGAAATGTTGGGCAGCGTTGCTATCCCATTGCAGTTACCTATCGGTGCTGAAGACCAGTTTAAAGGTGTGGTTGATTTGATCAACTTCCGTGGTATTGTTTGGAATGAACATGATAAAGGCATGACCTTTACCGAAGTTCCAATCCCTGCCGATATGCTTGACGAAGCTACTGAGTGGAGAGAGAAATTATTGGAAGCAGTTGCTGAGTTTGATGACTCTTTAATGGAGAAATTCTTTGAAGATCCTACAACCATCACTGAGCGCGAAGTATTAGACGCTTTACGTCAGGCTACTTTGGCCGGTAAAATCGTTCCGATGACTTGCGGTTCATCTTTCAAAAACAAAGGTGTACAAACCATGCTCGACTATGTAATGGAGTTAATGCCTTCACCTCTTGATTCAAAAGGTGTTGTTGGTACTAATCCTGACACCGGTGCCGAAATTTTGGTTAAACCAGATGTAAAAGAACCATTTGCAGCATTAGCATTTAAAATTGCTACCGACCCGTTTGTAGGCCGTTTATGCTTCATCCGTGTTTACTCTGGTAACCTTGATGCTGGTTCATACGTGTACAACATGCGTTCAGAAAGCAAAGAGCGTATCAGCCGTATCTTCCAGATGCATGCTAACAAGCAAAACCCTATCCCTAACGTGGGTGCAGGTGATATTGCTGCGGTAGTAGGCTTTAAAGATATCAAAACAGGTGATACCCTTTGCGACGAGAAACATCAGTTGGTTCTTGAGTCGATGGTATTCCCTGAGCCGGTTATCGGTTTGGCAATTGAGCCTAAAACTCAGGCCGATGTTGATAAACTAGGTATCGCTTTAGGTAAACTGGCAGAAGAGGATCCAACTTTCCGGGTACAAACAGATCAAGATACTGGTCAAACAGTTATCTCTGGTATGGGTGAGTTACACCTGGATATTTTGATGGATCGTTTAAAACGCGAGTTTAAAGTGGAAGTTAACCAGGGTGCTCCTCAGGTAGCTTACAAAGAAGCTATCACCGGTACTATCCAACACCGCGAAACTTACAAGAAACAAACTGGTGGTCGTGGTAAATTCGCGGACATCCAGGTTGTTATCTCTCCAGCCGACGATAACAAAGAAGGCTTACAGTTTGTTAACGAAATTGTTGGTGGTTCAATCCCTCGTGAGTTTATCCCATCTGTTGAGAAAGGTTTCAAAGCCGCTATGGACAATGGTGTACTTGCAGGTTACCCGCTTACAAGCTTAAAAGTTCGTTTGATTGATGGTTCATTCCACGCAGTCGATTCGGACGCGTTATCATTCGAGATCGCTGCACGTTCTGCTTACCGCGAAGCATTGCCAAAATGTAAACCGGTATTGCTTGAGCCAATCATGAAAATCGAGATTCTAACCCCTGAAGAAAACATGGGTGATGTTATCGGTGACATGAACCGTCGTCGTGGCCAGCTGCAAGGTATGGACACTCGTAACGGCTCACAGGTTATCAAAGCTATGGTACCACTTTCTGAAATGTTTGGTTACGTAACTCAATTACGTACTATCACTTCGGGCCGTGCAACTTCAACTATGGAGTTTGACCACTACGCTGATGCACCTCGTAACGTACAGGACGAAGTTGTTGCCAAATCAAAAGGCCGCAAACAAGTTGCTATCGACTAAACTTGATATGATTACACCGATTGGTTTGTGATTTCACAGATTCATCGGTGTAATTAATAAATAACCCAATGATCGTACCTAATAAATAGCTCTTAGGTTGGTCAATTAAAAATCGGTGAAATCGCCAGTAAATCGGTGAAATCCCAAAAAGTAAAATAACAATGAGCCAAAGAATCAGGATCAAATTGAAATCTTACGATTACAACCTGGTAGACAAATCTGCCGAGAAAATCGTAAAAACAGTAAAGCCAACAGGCGCTGTAGTTAGCGGACCACTTCCGTTACCAACCGAAAAGAAAATTTTCACCGTATTACGTTCACCACACGTAAACAAAAAAGCACGTGAGCAATTCCAACTTTGCTCATACAAGCGCTTATTAGACATTTACAGCTCTAACTCAAAAACTGTAGATGCCCTGATGAAGCTTGAATTGCCAAGCGGTGTTGAGGTTGAGATCAAAGTTTGATAGACGACCGGCCCACTGAAAGGTGTGCGATCAAAAAATAAAAAAGACCATCTGCTTAAGCGGATGGTCTTTTTTGGTTTATAAATTTTACATTTAGTTATGCGAAGTTTCCTTTTTTTATTGGCAATTATGCTATTAAGTTTTAGCTGTTCAACACAGCGTAAAATACACAAAATGGCAGAAACTTTTGGTAAATGTAAAGCAAAGTGGCAATACTTCAAATTAACCCAACCTATAAAAGGAGTAGTTATATTACATACAAAGGGATATTGCGGATATTTTCATATACATGCCAACACCATAATCATTGTTAATAAAACCGATACAATCCGCATAGACGGTCCGTGTTATACTGAAAATACTGTCCCTTCCGATTCTGTACTTGTGAGTCCCTATGAAACCGATGGAGTAACAGGAGCAATTGGCGATCTCAAATACGATTGTACAATCAAGAAAACATGTTATGGGATAATTGCTAAAATCAAATAATAAAGCGATGAAAGCTAACACAACAAATATAATAGGTAAAGAAAATAAAGCCCGGGCATTGTCTCCTGATGCCAAACAGCTTGACTATAAATCAGATGAGATTTTACCATTGTGGGTTTTGGAAAGGATTGCTAAAAGTCAGACAGACATTGCCGAAGGGCGAACTGTTAGTTTCCTGGAATTTAAAAAACGATTATCTATCACATAAACTTTCTGATTTTTGAAATTACCTCGGTTCAGAAAAATTCCGAAATTGAACGTCTCAAATTCAAAATAAATATTACCCGCCCTGTCCTATTTAGCCATTTCCACTTGATATAGAGGTGTAATTCATATATTTATTAACCTTTAAAATTTAAAAAGATGGACGAATTCGTTTTAATTTTCAGGCACGAGGATGGCACCAAAGTGGCTTCTCCCGAACAGATCCAAATCTGGATGAAACAAACTATGGACTGGATTGGCGGCATAGCTGCTCAAAACAAATTTGTGAGTGGCACCGGCTTGCCTTTTGCCGACGCCAAAATTGTAAGGCACGGCGGCGTAGTTACCAATGGCCCTTTCGGCGAGATCAAAGAAACGATAGGCGGTTTCATCACTGTAAAAGCCGAATCGGTTGAAGAAGCTGTGGAATTTGCCAAAGGCTGTCCTGTTTTGCAGGGCGATGGTAATACCGTTGAAGTGCGGAAGGTTGCCAAGAATGATGGGGTGCATTAAAATAATTTTATAAATCATGTCATTGCGAGGAGCAGCCCGGGCAAAAGAGTATCCAGCGCGACGTTGCAATCCCGTCGTTATGCCTGCGAGATATACAAAGCGGCAAAGCACAGCTACGAGATTGCCGCGCTATCGCTCGCAATGACATTTTTCCATTTGCACCGTGCAAAACCCCAAAATCATTCCCCATCTATTCCGCACCGAGTATCGCAAAATAATATCGGTGCTGTGCCGCCGCTTTGGATTCGATCAGATGGCAACTGCCGAGGACATCGCCAGCGATACCTTCCTTACCGCAGCCCAGGCCTGGAGTTATAAAGGCATCCCGCCTAACCCAACCGCCTGGCTTTATAGCGTAGCCAAAAACAAGGCGAAAAATCATTTGCAACGTAATAGCATTTTTGAAAACAAAGTATCCCCGGAAATCCAAACCTTGAAGACCTATGACCCTGAAATCGATCTTTCGCTCCAAAACATCACCGACAGCCAGTTGCAAATGATGTTTGCAATCTGTCACCCTGCCATCCCTCCCGAGGCACAGATCGGGCTTTCGTTACGCATCCTTTGCGGTTTCGGAATTGATGAAGTGGCTGAAGCTTTCCTAACCAATAAAGAAACCATTAACAAACGCCTGTTCAGGGCTAAGGAAAAGATCCGCAATGAAAAAATAGGAATCGAAATGCCTGGTCCGGCTGAAATTGATAACCGGCTCGAAAACGTGCTCACTACTATTTATCTGTTGTTTAGCGAGGGTTATTATTCTGTTAGTGATAACCAGGTTTTGCGTAAAGATCTTTGCTTTGAGGCCATGCGCCTTTGCCATATGCTTATTGAAAACGAAGGCACCAACAAACCGCCGGTTAACGCATTGCTTTCGCTCATGTATTTTCATGCCTCGAGGTTTGAAGCCCGCACAGATCAAAACGGCCGACTAATTTTATATGAAGATCAGGACACCAACCTCTGGAACTATGACCTGGTAGCCAAAGGTGCCTCTTATTTAAACCTTGCCACTACCGGTACTCAATTATCAAAATATCACATTGAAGCCAGTATAGCCTACTGGCATACTCAAAAAAACGATTCCAAACAAAAATGGGAAAACATATTGCAGCTTTATAATCGCCTGCTGCAAATAGCATACTCCCCTATAGCGGCGCTCAACCGCACCTTTGCGCTTGCCAAAGCCAACAGCCCCGAAGAAGCCATTATTGAGGCTGAAAAATTGAAACTCACCGGAAACCAGTTTTACTATACCTTGCTTGGCGAATTATACACCGGCATTGACAATGAACAGGCAAAACTAAACTTTGAGAAAGCACTAACGCTGATAAAAACACCTGCTGATAACGCCATTATTCAAGGCAAAATAGATAAACTTCAAAATTAACATTAGCCCAGGTCAGCAAAAAACGCCCGATAAACAACAACAAAAAAGCATTAATTACATGACTTATAAGCAAGGCATTACTATGCTTAAAAATAACACCGGATATTTAAAACTGGTATCATGAGTATGTTGAAGCGATTAAAACTATTTTGGGTAAACCCTGCGAGCATTTTACTCACTCAACGCCGGGTTCCTCACTATTCCGGCAAATAGTATCAGCCCGGTTTTCATTTCCCGTATTGCAAAAATGAAAGGTTTATTAAAAACATGAGTTGGTGGGGCTGCCGTGGTCACTATGCCAACAGATGTTACTGCCGCGGCTTCGGTACCGTCTTCATTCACATCAATATAAACTTTGTGTTTCACCTCGGATATACTAAGGCCACCAACCCCGTTAATTCGACTAAAATCAGCCATATCGCTAAAGGCAATGCTCATCCCTAATGATTTTAAAATATCATTCAGCGTAATATCATAGCTAAATTTAAACCTGGGCATGGTAATGTCCGATTTGCCGGCGGTGAGTTTACCCATCAGTAAATTCCATTTACTTGAATCGAGGCCCTGTGCAAAGCTTTTTATATCTCCATCAGGCATCATCAATATCATGCTGTATTTACTGTTGCTATAAGGCAGTTCAACCACATTTGTACCGTTATAATACGCGCTTTTAAGTTCGGCATGGCTATTGGTCATAAAATCAGCTTGTACAGTGCCGCCATTTAACAAATTAAATGGCGCCTTGAAGGTTGCCTTTGTATCAAAACGGGTTTTCCATATGCTTTTAAAATAAATGGCATTGATGAGGTACATACGGGCCCCATCCGAAATTTTATCGATGATCTTTGGAATCTTGCTGTTAGTTTGCTGGCTTACCCAACCATTAATAGTAGTCAGAGATGCTGATTCATTGCTAAAATCGAGGGCTTTCACTTCGGCATTATAAAAATCGGTATTGGTTTTCAGGAATGCCGGCAGCACCGTAAAATTATTAGCGTACCAAATGGAATTGGCTATTTTAAGCGTAGTATTTGGATCGAGATCGGGAAGGTTTGTGATGAGGTTATGATAGTAATTGTTAACCTGTTCTTCGGTAAAACTGCTAAACTCCATGGTTTTGCGGATAGCTGTAAGGGTTTGCCCGCTGGCGCCATTACTGGTCATACCTATAGCAAAGCTTACGCTTAATGGCGAAATGATGAGGTTTTTATCAGCGTCAAGGCTATTAACATTAGCGCTGAAAAGCTTTAAGGTAAAAGCATTACCAGGCCCAATTTGTTGCTGTTCGGTTGCGGAAAGCACCAGGTCTTTACCCGGATCCTTATTAACTGGGCTGATACCTCCCTTTTTACAGGCTGCTATAGCTAAAATCCCAAAACAAAGTAAGGTTAGTTTGCGCGTCATGGCTGATAGGTTTATAATTATATTACGCCTTGTAAATCATTTACGCTACAGCATGTTAAAAATATAACAGCTCAAAAAGCATAACAATTTTTTAACGCCTGCACTTTTAAAACACCGTAATTTAGCCCTTTAAAAACACTTACTTATATCGATGCGAAATCTACTTAAAACCGCAGCTTTTTTCCTCCTGATATCGGCCGGGCTAAATACCACCGCCCAAACCCGCAAAGCAGTCTTTATTATTGCTGACGGCATCCCAGCAGATGTTATTGAAAAATTGAATACCCCTAACCTGAAACTGATAGCTAAGCAGGGCACCTACCTTCGTGCGCATGTTGGCGGCGAAAAAGGTGGTTATTCGCAAACGCCAACCATATCGGCAAATGGCTACAACAGCTTACTTACCGCCACCTGGGTTAACAAACACAACGTTTGGGGCAACGACATCAAAGCACCAAACTATAATTACTGGAATATATTCCGGATGTTTAAAAACGCTTATCCCAACAAAAAGACAGCTGTATTTAGCAGCTGGACAGATAACCGCACCAAGCTAATTGGAGATCGGCTATCCGCAGCTGGTAACATCCACCCTGATTATGCCTATGACGGTTATGAGCTGGACACAGTAAAGTTTCCGCATGATAAAGCCGGGAACTATATGCACCTGATAGATGAGCAGGTAGCAGCAGCGGCAGCGGATTGTATTAAAGATAAAGCTCCTGACCTTTCATGGATATACCTGGAATATACCGACGATATGGGGCATAAATACGGCGATAGCCCGCAATATTATGATGCTATTGAAAAAATGGATGCACAGGTAGGCAAGATCTGGACTGCAATACAATACAGGAAGCAACATTTTAAAGAAGACTGGCTGATTTTTATCACAACAGATCATGGCCGCGACGAAGCAACCGGTAAAAATCACGGTGGTCAAAGCACCCGCCAGCGCTCAACCTGGATGGTTACCAGCTACCGCCCGCTTAATAACTATGCTAAATTCTATACCCCGGGTATTGTTGATATAACACCCTCTATCAATAGTTTTTTAAATGTAAAAGTACCCGAAGCACAACAACGTGAGATGGATGGGACCTCGCTTATCGGTCCGCTATCAGTGGCAGAGCCTGCCGCTAATTATGTGCAGGGCTCATTGGATATCACCTGGAAAGCACTTGACCCCAAAGGCAGTGTTAAGGTGTGGGTAGCAGCCGATAATACCTTTAAAGAAGGTAAGGCCGATGATTATAAGCTGTTAGCTACTGTACCGGTTACTAATGAGCATGTGCTGGTTGATGTTAAAAATATGCCCTCTAAATTTTATAAGGTTGTTATTGAAGGATTGAATAATACAGCGAACAGATGGGTTGTACTTGATGAAAAGAAGTAACCTGGCTCATTATTTAGAAATTTTCATAACGCCTCCCTGCACTAACTGCAAGGAGGCGTTATTGCTTTGTATCTCTTGTAAAAACATCGCGGTTAAGCTTTCCCATCCCAATCAGCTCAAAATACAAACTACTTTGTATTGTGTACCCTCCCAGGGCTCCGTAAACTTGTGATATAAAAACAATCCAAATCACAATGAAAAAGCCACAATCATGTACCTCTGGTGTAACGCCTGCTGCCAGCAGCATGTTAAATTTTATTATGACAAGCCCCGCAGCTCCGTTAATAAACCAGCCGTTCTATCCCAAAAACAAAAAATTACCAGTTGTTTTTTTGCAGGTAAATTGCATACATTAGATCATTGCCTGTTGGCGTTGATCTGTTCATCACAATCATCAAAACACACCTAATCCGTTTACTAAA
Source organism: Mucilaginibacter rubeus (assembly GCF_014643835.1). Classification (GTDB taxonomy): domain Bacteria; phylum Bacteroidota; class Bacteroidia; order Sphingobacteriales; family Sphingobacteriaceae; genus Mucilaginibacter; species Mucilaginibacter rubeus. Next base: position 234,506 of record NZ_BMKD01000009.1, read on the forward strand.
ATGATCTGTAAAACCAAAATATGGGCAATTATTTGCTGTGTTACCGGTGCATTTTGTTTGAGTACACAAGCTGCTTATAGCCAAAACCAGTTTGAAAAAGAACTCACGCAAAAAATAGACAACTTTCTGGCACCTGTCCCTCAAACCAACCAGCAAACAATGTCAACACAAAATGAGCTTTACCCAAGCGATGCCCCCGGCGGCATATTAATTCCATCGGGCTTTGGGGGATATGGCACCTATCTGTTTGGAGGCCTTGGCGCTACCTACCCTGAAGTGTACAGGGACAACAAAGCCGATCTGATTGCCTCGGTGGGTGCATGTGTTGGCAACCCTGTAAAAGCAATAAACTTTGCCGCCAGTTTAAATATAACTGATGTGCACCGGTTCAGGGATTTCTCAGGCAACTTCATTGTAAGCCGCAAATTATTTACCGGAACAAGTATATCGGCCGGCGCATTGCAAATGTTTGCCGATGTAAGACAATCAGACGCATCAGGTTCGACCTTTTATGTGGCTGTAAGCCACGCTGTACAAACTATTAAATCATTAACGCCAGGCTGCTCAAGGCTCAGTTATACAATTGGTATTGGCAGCGGCAGGTTTTATGAAAAAAGCCCGAAAGATATAGCTGCAGGAAGAGGGAAACACGGCACCGCTGTATTTGGCAGTATATCCTATGAGCTTATCCAGCATGTAAACGTAAATGCCGAATGGACCGGCATGAACTTTGGTATTTCGGCAGGCATCAGGCCATTCCCCGTGCCTTTGAGTTTAGCTGTGGGGGTTGCAAACCTTACCCGGTATACCAATGATAAGGCCAATATGGTGTTCTCTATTGGTTATCCGCTCTCCCTAAGCCGACGATAATTCTTTCTCAGCAAAAAATTAATTATTTCATTAAAACATATAAAATCTATGAAAAAGATAATCATAGCAGCATTAGTCGTGTCCGCAACTTTAATTATAAGCACTAAGCGGACTTCTGCCCAAAGCAGAAACAATCAATCGGATTGGAATGTACCACCACCGATACCTCCTTATACGCCACCGCCACCGGTAATTCCGCCACCCACAGTGCCGCCACTGCCTCCACCGCCGTATAAACCGGTAATACCAGTGCCACCGATTAAACCACCTAACATTCCGCCCACTCCGCCGCCACCGGGACCGGGGCCACATATGCCACCGCCAACCCATATGCCACCACCAACTCATATGCCGCCGCCTACTCATATGCCACCCCCAACGCATATGCCACCGCCTACGCACATGCCGCCACCGACCCATATGCCAAACCATTAATAAACAGTGATTTAGATTTAGTTTTTCAAAGCGACAGGGGATAATACAAATCGATTAAAAAAATGAAAACACACCTCTTCAATATAAAAATGGCATTAATGGCTTTATTGCTGTTCACAGCCTGCGTCAGCAAAGCCCAACGCCGCGAACTTACGTTTAAGCAAGGCGATGAGTACAATAAAACAACCTATATAAGTGCGGCAAGTATATTGCAGCGGGGGAAGCAAACATTCAATATCAATACAACATCATCAATATCAAAAACCTATAAGGTTACCGGTATTACCCGTAGCGGGTTTGTTTTAACCGTTACCACAAGTCACATCAACGATACAATGGATGCCTTTGGTAAAAAAATGGAATACAGCTCAGACAGGCCTGCCGATACCAGCTCATACATCCAGATGGCATTGCAAAGTCTTATAGGCAAATCGGTAACGCTCAGCATTGATAAAAATGGGATCATAACCGATGTAAATGATCCTGATGAGCGATACGCCACCGATACGCTGTTATTATTCGCAGGTTTTAAACAGGATCAGTTTATAACCGGCACACGCTTAAACCTGGTTGCCGATAACTCGGAAGCATTAAAAACGGGTGCAAGCTGGGTGAGCGATATATCTTCGGGTAATGAGAGGATAAATACTACTTATACAGTAAGCCAATCAACACAGCCTGACAAGTATACTAACCTGATGCTTACCAGTACATCATCAGCACCTGAACAAAACAGTAATACAAATGGTGTACTTGTGGTTGATAACGCTTCAGACGTGATATTGGTTTCTTCAGTAAAAACAGCTACGCTGAGTTACAAATTTGTTAATGACGTCACTTATTCATTTGTCCGGCGTACCGAAGTAGTGGAAAATTGTATAAAAATGAATTAATACGAACCGGGGAGATTCATTACAAAACGCACAGCTTTACCTAAAGCTGTTACAAGATACATTAGTCCCGAACGTAGGGGTACAATAGGGCTATTGTTAAAAGAAGAGGCTATGCTGTTCAGTCATGCATATGCCTCTCTTTTATAATCCTATTTTTTTACCGTACTTAATGAAGTTTCATCCTTTTGGCTGTTGCCGGGTGCAGGTAATTATTATCACTCAGCCAGTCGGCCATGCGTTGGGGCCAGGTGCTGATGCTTTGCAGCTTTGACCGGTACCCCATATTAAAGCCATGATCGCCCTGGGTATAAATATGTACTTCAACCGGTATTTTCGCTTCCCGGTAACGTTGCAGTAATTTTACTACCGATGGAGAGCAGCAAACATCATCATTGGCGGCTAACAAAAACGCCGGCGGAGCGTCATAAGGTAGTTTATCGGGAATATAAAGGGGTCCCGGATAGATCTGGATCAAAAACGAGGGACGGGCATTTAACCTGTCGACCGGATCAGCAGCTCCAGGGTCACCTTTACTCTCGCCATAAGCAACCATATCAACTACCTCGCCTCCTGCCGAAAAACCCATCATCCCGATGCGGTTTGTATCCAAACCATATTCAGCTGCTTTGCTGCGTACCAGCCGCATCGCCCGGTAGCCGTCCTGTTTGGCATGTACATCAATTTTGTATGGCGATAGTGTATCCCTGCCCAAACGATATTTCAGTACAAAAACGGTAACACCCAAAGTACTAAGGTATTTTGCAGGATCAACGCCTTCGGCAGTGTATACCAGCAAACGATGGCCACCGCCCGGGCATATCACCACCGCGGCGCCATTAGCTTTATCCTTCGGCGGCACAAAAACAGTAAGTGATGGATTGTGAATATTTTTAACCCAATAGTCCTTAGCCTGCTCTGACTCGTTGCGGCGGTTTTCAAAGCCCGGCGCTCCATTTGGCCAAAGCGGTATAACAGTGCCCTGGGCCACACCCGAAAAAGGCAATACAAGGATCGCCAGGAATAGGTAAGTGCTTAGTTTTGTTTGCATAAAGTAAATATACTTCATAGCCGATGCTTTGATATTAAAACACTAAACTTTTACGCGGGTTAATGGTTAAATTTGAATAGTTCATGGTTCATAGATAATAGTTCATGGATTGACAGGTAATAATTTGATATCCTGTCATCTATAAAGCGATTCGTTCTATGATCTATGAACCATGACCCATGAACTAATAAAATACTTATGGCAAATTTCCAGGAAATAATAGCATCAGAAACACCGGTACTGGTCGATTTTTCGGCCGAGTGGTGCGGGCCTTGTAAAATGATGCCACCTATACTGCACGATGTTAAAACAGCGTTAGGTGATAAGGTAAAGATCATCAAAATAGATATCGACAAAAATCCTGCGGCAGCCAGCGCGTACCGTATTCAAAGTGTGCCTACCCTTATGATCTTTCAAAAAGGGCAAAGCAAATGGCGCCAAAGCGGTGTGGTGCAGGCCAGGCAGCTGCAACAGGTGGTGGAGCAGTTTTTATAACTTCACCCCAGCCCTCTTCAAATGGAGAGGGAGTTATATAATTTATGAGGTTTTACAATTTTAACATATCAGCTCAAAAGTCCCCTCCTGTGGAGAGGATTTAGGTGAGGCTTAAATCCCAATCAACATGGCAACTATCGAAAGCATCCAGGCCGCGTATATCGATTATGCATTAACCGAAGGTGAGCAACCTAAGTCGGTTTATATCTTCGCTAAACAAAATGAAATGAGCGAAGCCGAATTTTACCAGTTCTACGGTTCGTTTGAAGCGGTTGAGCAGGGCATTTGGGCTGGTTTTGCCACCAAAACACTGGCCGAGATCCGTGCACAGGAAGTTTGGGAAGGCTATACAGCACGTGAAAAAGCTTTATCATTTTTTTACGGCTTTTTTGAATTGTTGAAAAGCAGCCGCAGCTTCGCGGTTTACAGCATAAAAAAGCAGCCTAAAGGTTTTACAACACCCAGGATATTCAGCCCGCTGAAAGACCTTTTTGAGAGCTTTGCAGATGAGATTTTGAAGGAAGGAATTGAAAGCACCGAACTAAGCGATCGTAAATACTTCTCCAAAAAGTATAAAGACGCGTTATGGATCCAGTTTGTCTTCGTACTTAACTTCTGGATCAACGATAACTCGGCCGGCTTTGAGAAAACCGATGAGGCCATTGAAAAAGGCATTAATGTAACGTTTGATCTTTTTCAACGCTCGCCTATCGACAACCTTTTTGAATATGGTAAGTTTTTGGTGCAAAATGGTGGGATAAAGGATAAGATGGGATTTTAAAATAATATGGAAGATAAAGAGAAAGTCTCCCCTTCAGGGGAAGATTTAGAGGGGGCTCCCGAACAAAATAGCATACCCACTACCAAAGTACAGCGGTCGGCCAAATTTGTAAAAACAGGCATTAAAATTGGCGGCAATTATATTAAGCATTACTCCAAAAAGCTATTCAACCCTGACCTGGATAAATCGGAGTTGAACGAGGATAATGCCGCTGATATCTATCAATCATTAAGTGAGCTTAAAGGCAGCGCGCTCAAGGTAGCGCAAATGCTCAGCATGGATAAAAACCTGCTGCCGCAGGCGTATGTTGATAAGTTTACTCAATCGCAATACAATGCGCCGCCGCTTTCGGGGCCGCTTATTGTGCAAACATTCAGGAAATATTTCGGTAAAAACCCCGATCAGATTTTTGATAAGTTCAATATCCGATCAACCAATGCGGCATCAATAGGCCAGGTTCACCAGGCAGAGCTAAATGGCAAAAAGCTTGCAGTTAAGATCCAGTACCCTGGTGTAGGCGATTCTATCTCGTCTGACCTGAAACTTGTTAAGCCTTTTGCCTTCAGGATGCTGGGCATGAGCGAAAAGGAACTGGATGTTTACATGAAAGAGGTTGAAGAACGCCTGCTGGAAGAAACCGATTACGAGCTTGAAGTTCGCCGGTCTGTTGAGTTTTCCAATGCCTGTGCCAATCTTAATAATGTTGTTTTCCCTAAATATTACCCGGAGCTAAGCAGCAAGCGTATCATTACTATGGACTGGCTGGAAGGCAAACACCTGAAAGAGTTTTTGGCCACCAATCCATCGCAGGATCTTCGCAACCAGATAGGTCAGGCTTTGTGGGATTTTTATAACTTCCAGCAACATGAGCTCCGCGCCGTACATGCCGACCCGCATCCCGGTAATTTTATGATCACGCCAGAAGGCAAACTTGGGGTCATTGACTTTGGCTGCATTAAGGAAATGCCCGAGGATTTTTATTATCCCTTCTTTTCCCTTACATCAGCCAATTTACTGGATAACAAGGAAGAAACCATCAAGGCATTCCGCCAGCTGGATATGATCCATAAAGGAGATACCCCGGCACAGATCGAGTTTTATTATACCCAGTATAAGGAGATGATAAGCCTGTTTGCCCAACCATATATTACCGATACATTTGATTTTGGCCAGACCGAATTTTTTGATCAGTTATACGGTTTTGGCGAGCGCATATCAAAAATGTCGGAATTTAAACAAGCCCGGGGCGTTAAACATTTTATCTACGTAAACCGCACCAATTTTGGGTTGTATAATATTTTACATGAGCTAAAGGCAAAAGTTAAAACGGATACTTTTAAACCGCATGTTGTATTGGAATATTAAAACAGTTTACAGTGAACATTACAAGCAAATTATTCATCTATATTTGATTAAATCCATAATATCCTCATGCCTCTACTCCAAAACACATTCGTCCACCACGTACATTTTTGGCTTAACAACAAAGCCGATAAAGATAAACTGATTGAAGGGCTTAACATCCTCCTTCCTATTCCGCACATCCGCGATATACATATTGGCGTACCGGCCAATACCAACCGCGATGTGATCGACCGTTCATATGATTTATCACTATTGATCTTATTTGATTCGCCCGAAGCCCAGGAAGCTTACCAGGTTGACCCTACCCATATCATCTTTGCCGAAGAATATGCAAAACCGCTATGCAGCAAAGTAGTGGTTGTCGACAGCGTAAACATATAGGCTCTAACTAATTGGTAACATATTATAAGGCAGGCACTGTTGTTTAAAACCGCCTGCCTTTTTTGTTGTTTCACTATGCATGAAGGTTTTACTCGCTGGTGCTAATGGCTATATAGGTACACGGCTTATCCCGGTTTTACTGGAGAACGGTCATGACGTAGTTTGCCTGGTACGTGATAAACGTCGTTTTCATGAGCACAGCGATTTCAGCGGGCAGGTTACCCTCATTTCCGGTGATCTGCTTAAAGAACCAAATATCGAAGCATTTCCTGAAGATCTCGACGCAGCTTATTACCTGGTGCATTCCATGGCGCAAACACAGGATTTTGCAGCGCTCGAGGCCCTCTCGGCGCATAACTTCGTACAGGCACTCGATAAAACCAATTGTAAGCAGGTTATTTTTTTAAGCGGGATTACCAACGACGAAAATCTTTCGCTCCATCTTGAATCCCGGCGGCACGTAGAGGATGTGCTGAAAGAAGGCAAAGCTGCATTAACTGTTTTGCGAGCTGCAATTATCATCGGTTCGGGCAGCGCCTCATTCGAGATCATTCGTGATCTTACCGAAAAGCTTCCTGTTATGACCGTTCCGCGCTGGGTGAACACCAAATGCCAGCCGATTGGCATCCGCGATGTACTGGGTTACCTGGAAGGGGTAATGCTGAACGAAAAATCGCTTAACCGCACTTTCGATATTGGCGGGCCTGATATTCTTTCTTTTAAACAAATGATGCTTACCTATGCCAAAGTACGTAAGTTGAAAAGGTACATGATCACCATACCTTTCCTGTCGCCCAAACTATCATCATACTGGCTTTATTTTGTTACTTCAACAAGCTATACCCTTGCCCAAAACCTGGTGAACAGCATGAAGAACGAAACGATAATGCACGATCATAGCATTGATGATATAGTGCCACGAAAATGCCTGACTTATGAAGAATGCCTGGAGCTCGCTTTTGTGAAGATAGAGCAAAACTCTATTGTTTCCAGCTGGAAAGATGCTTTTAACCAGGGCTACCTTAATCCGGGATTTATGGACCAGATCAAAGTACCCCAAAACGGCACGCAGGAGTATAAAGTAAAAATGCCTTTTGAACGCCCGGCTGCTGAAGTATTTGCCAACGTGCTCTCCATAGGGGGTAACCGTGGCTGGTATTATTGGGACTGGATCTGGGACATCCGCGGGTTCCTGGATAAGATTTTCGGTGGTGTTGGCTTACGCAGGGGGCGCACCAGCAATATTGATATAAGCCCCGGTGATGTCATTGATTTTTGGCGGGTTTTATTAGCAGATCGCGAAAATAAGCGTCTGCTGTTATACGCCGAAATGAAACTACCAGGCGAAGCCTGGCTTGAATTTAAAATAATTGAACGCCACGGTAAGCAAAGTTTAAGCCAGGTAGCTACCTTTAGGCCCAGCGGCTTGTGGGGCCGCTTGTACTGGTATGCCATGTGGCCTTTTCACCTGTTTATATTTAACGGTATGGCAAGGGAGATTGTTAATTATAAAGAAAAAGCCGGGACCATAGTCGATAGACCATAGTCCATAGCAATAGCGTATCAGGTAAAAACACTATAGGCAAGATTATGGACAAAAGTATACTACTAACCGGCGGATCGGGATTACTGGGAACACATCTCACCAAAGCATTATTGACTAAGGGGTATACCGTAAGTCATTTAAGCAGAAACGCCGATAACAATCCGCAGGTAAAGACATTTGTATGGGATATCAACAAAGGTATCATTGATGAGCATTGTATCGACGGGATCGATACCATCGTGCATCTGGCCGGCTCGGGCATTGCTGAAAAGCACTGGACCGATGCCCGTAAAAAAGACCTGATCGATAGTCGCGTAAAATCAATTGAGCTGGTGTATGATCTGCTAAAACGCAAACAGCATCAGGTTACTTCAGTTATCTCCGCATCAGGCATTGGTTATTACAGTGACCGTGGGGATGAACTGATGTATGAAACAAGCGCTCCGGCCAGGGATTTTATATCCCAATGTTGTGTACTATGGGAAGCTGCCGTTGATGAGGGCCAAAAGTTTGGGGTTCGAATTTTGAAATTCCGTACCGGTGTAGTACTGGATAAAGATGGCGGTGCACTACCAACCCTTGCAAAACCTATAAAACTATATATTGGCTCGCCAATTGGCAGCGGTAAACAATGGGTGCCCTGGATCCATTGGCAGGATGTTGTGAATATGTACCTTTTAGGGATCGAAAATAAGAACCTTAGCGGCGTTTACAATATGGTTGCACCAAATCCTGTCACCAATAAGCAATTAACCCAGGCCGTTGCCAAACAATTACATAAACCATTGTGGGCGCCAAATGTGCCGGGCTTTGTGCTCAAACTTTTATTGGGCGAGATGAGCAGTATTGTATTAGGAAGCACCAAAGTATCGGCACAAAAAATTGAGGACGCCGGGTTCAAATTTAAATTTGCTAACCTGGAGGCTGCTTTAAGCGCGATATATGGGTCATAAAATACCGGTAACTTTATTTTGGTTCCGCCGCGATTTGCGGCTTGATGATAATGCGGGATTTTATCATGCCCTCAAAAGCGGGAACCCGGTTTTGCCCGTTTTTATTTTCGATAAAGAAATATTAGAAAAACTTGAAGACAAAGACGACGCACGTGTTACGTTCATTCATCAAACCATAGCAAGCTTAAGTGCCGAACTGCATAAACACGGCAGCAGCCTGATGGTATTGCACCATAAAGCCGCAGATGCCTGGGACAAGCTCATCAAAACATATAATATTGCCGGGGTTTATACCAACCATGACTACGAGCCTTACGCCACTAAACGCGATGATGAGGTACACGCAAAACTTAAAGAACGTGGCATCCCCCTTAAAACCTATAAAGACCAGGTAATTTTTGAAAAGGATGAAGTTATAAAAGACGATGGCAAGCCTTACACCGTTTACACTCCATATCAGCGTAAATGGTACAGTATTCTAAAGCCATTTTATTTAAAGGCCTATCCAACAAAAAAATATCTTAAAAATCTTTATCAAACCGAAGCATTTCCTATCCCATCGTTAAAAGAAATGGGCTTTGAAAAAAGCGGTATGCCCCTGCCTGACAAAAGTTATGAAGATGTAATTAAAGATTATAAAGACCAGCGCAATTTCCCGGCCATTAAAGGCACCTCACATATTGGCATGCATTTACGCTTTGGTACCGTAAGCATCCGTGAACTGGCAGGTACGGCCTACAGTCATGATGATAAAACCTGGCTTAATGAGCTTATCTGGCGCGAATTTTATATGATGATATTACATCATTTTCCTGATACGATGGATCATGCTTTCAGGCCGGAATATGATCGCATCCATTGGCTAAACGATGAAAAACAGTTTGATGCCTGGTGCAAAGGCGAAACCGGTTTCCCAATCATTGATGCAGGGATGCGCGAACTGAATACAACCGGCTTTATACATAACCGCGTACGCATGATAGTGGCCAGCTTTTTAAGCAAAGACCTGCTGATTGACTGGCGCTGGGGTGAACGCTATTTTGCCCGTAAGCTGCTGGATTACGAAATGGCCAGCAATGTAGGCGGCTGGCAATGGGCTGCTGGCTCAGGTACCGACGCGGCGCCGTACTTCAGGATCTTTAACCCCGATGCCCAGACCAAAAAGTTTGACCCGGAACTTAAATACATAAAAAAATGGGTTCCGGAATATGCCGACTTCAGCAAATATCCAAAACCCATTGTTGATCACGGCAAAGCCCGTGACCGTTGTTTAGCAGCGTTTAAAAAGGCGCTGGCTAAATAATTACATCAATTAGTAACCGTGGCTACCGTAAAGTCAAAATACAACACCACATTTGCAGCTATTGATGAACCACTGCCAGTGTTGCCGTAACCAAATCTCGAAGGTATTATAATAGATACTGCAGACCCGGCTGTTTGCCCGGTTAAACCCTCCTGGGCACCTTTAACCAAACCGCTAACTGTAAAAGATGAAGAGGTTGTCCCTTGCAGGGAGGTACTGTCAAACACTGTATCATTTAAATATTTGCCCGAATAGGTGCAAGTTATGTATGAATCGAGGTCTATTAAATCAGAACCGGTACCAGGTGTAGCTACTTTTATATATACTCCGTCAGCCGTTTTGGTAAACCCGGTAAGCCCTTTAGTTTTGATATAATTTTTAATGATAGCATCATCATACAGCTCCTGGTTTGAAACCACATTAATATAATAATCCAAACTTTGGTTACCACCGATATGAGTATTTGCATTACTTGAGCTGCCCGATCCGTAACCATTAACGCCATAAGCCAAATGCGATGGGATGATCACCCTTGCAGCCGTACCTTTATATTTTATCAGGTTGTGGATAGCTGTCTGTAAACCTTTGGGCAGTGAGTTGCTAACATGTCCCAGGTAACCATAAAAATGGTTTGTATTAAGCGAGTCAACGGATACAAACTTACCATCGAGCGTGCGGACGGTGAATACAAATGAGATCTGATCTGAATAATCCATCGGTGCACCGCGGCCTTGTGAAAGGATCTTGTAGTAAATACCGGTTGTATCGCCGTCGGTGGTATCACGTAACATGCCTGTGATGCTGTTTGCCGCTATATAATTCTTGATCTGGGTTTCGTCATATTGCTTAATGTCCGGATCGTTCCTGTCTTTCCGGCATGATATAAGGCCTATAGAGATAAGTACTAAGAGCGTAAAAATAGTTTGTTTCATTTATTATAATTTGTCTTTTTTAACCGCCTAAGCTTTTGCTCGCCGGCCTATATTGTCCTTTTATCTGGCTTTATTAATTGGTTACATTATACAGCTGAATTTGAAAATCAAGCACTGAATTAGCCGGCAAATGTATCGAATCCTGCGCATATGGCCCATAGGCATAACGCGATGGGATCAGCAACCGAACTTTACCTCCCGGTTTGATCTGCGGGATGCCTAATTGCCAGCCTTTTATTACACTCCCCAATACATAGGTGGGATGAAACTTATCCGTTTGGGCAAATACAACGCCCGATGTTAGTATTTTGCCGGTATAACCAACTGTAACCTGTGTCGAACTGGTATAAAGCACATTACCTGTTCCCCCTTCTCCATCGTTTACTATGTAATAAACGCCTGTTGTATCCACCCGCTTCGCATTTAACGATGTATTGGCAGCCAGGTAGTCGCTTATGATCTTATCGTCAATTTCCTTTTGCTTGTTGTATTGAACTAAGGGACTGACGGATGATTTTACGCAACCACCTGCAATAACGCCTAAAAGCAATAAAACTATCAGTATCCTGTTCATCAATTCAAAAGGCAAATTTATTCTTTTAAAAGAGAAAAACGGCAGCTTAACACTTTTTAACAATTAATAAAAAGCAGGCGCCGTTTAAAACACCCCATAAAGGATATTTCGAAGGTAAAACGTTCAATTTTAAGTAAAAGTGTATTAATGTCATTTTGCTGCACAGTCATTTATTTAATGTCATTAAGTCATTGTTGCTCGCCCCATAACATAAGGCAAATCCCCCAATAACGCGAAGTAAATGACTTAATGACTACACAGTGCAATGACACGGAGTAAATGACAGCGCAGCGCAATGACACGGAGCAAAATTACCAATCAGGGTTTATAGTTAACAGTAAGCTTGTTCAGCTTTTTAAGCGTTTCGATGAGGTGTTGTTTATCGGCTTCGCTGATGTTAGCATCAAGATAATTATTGAACTGGCGTACTATTACACGGGCCTGATGTCGTTTTTCTTTACCTAATGCAGTAAGGTAAATTTTAACCGAACGCTTATCGCCCTCGTTGCTTTCTCGATATATCAGCCCGGTGGTTTCCAGCTGACTAAGCATGCGCGACAAGCTGGTTGATTTAAGCCCCAGCAAGGCAGCAGCCTGCGATACGGTAGTACCTTCCTTTTCGTCGATATTAATGAGCAGGTAACCTATTGATTGTGTAAAGCCAAACTCCGTAACCAACTGGTTATAACGGTTAGCCATGGTTTGCCACACTATCTTTATAAAATAGTCAATAGTTTCCTGGTGTTTTACATTATTATGCATGCATACCAAACGTAAGAAATGCTTATTGATTACGCAAATTTAGTTGCAGTAGCACTGGCAGTAGCAGCGATAGTTGCAGCGTCACTAATAGTTGCAGTGACAGTAATAGTTGAGACTTCTTACTATAGGCTTCGATTATGCTTTTGGATATTTATCCTTCAACTAAAAATTGCTGCTGCCGCCTATTATACCTGCCACTAAAAACTGCTATTGCTACTAAAAACCCATCTTGGTATCATCCCCTCTCGGGTCGGCCCCGCCTTCGTAGTAGCCCCATTTGGTTTTGAGGATAGCATCAACACGGCCAATGGATTTGGCGGTTACAATCTTATATCCTTTGCTTTGTAGCTTACCAACTGTAGTACTGTCAACACCGTCCTTTTCAATAGTTACTTCGTCGGGCAGCCACTGGCTGTGGAAACGTTTTGAAGCAACGGCCTGCTGCATGCTCTGATTAAATTCAATTACATTGAGTATGGTTTGGAAAACAGAAGTAATAATAGTTGAACCGCCGGGGGTTCCTACTACCATAAACAGTTTACCGCCCTTTTCAACAATGGTGGGTGTCATGGATGATAACATCCGCTTGCCAGGCTGGATGCTGTTAGCCTTGCCGCCAACCAACCCGTACATGTTTGGCACACCGGGCTTGGAACTAAAATCATCCATTTCATTATTCAGCAAAAAGCCTGCCCCTCCAACAAAGATCTTTGAGCCAAAACTATCATTCAATGTGGTGGTAACAGATACCGCGTTGCCCTCTCTGTCCACAATGGAATAATGCGTGGTTTGGTCGCTTTCATAACCAACAAATGAGCCTGGTTGAATACTGGCACTTGGCGTAGCAGCGCCCCAGTTAAAGCTTTTCATGCGCGATGTAATATAAGCCGCCTGGAGCAGGCTATCAACCGGTACTTTATAAAAGTCCGGGTCGCCAAGATATTTGGAACGGTCTGCGTATACCCGGCGCTCGGCTTCCACAATAAGCCTGATGGTAGAATCCTGATTGTAGCCCCATCTTTTCAGCGGATAAGGCTCAACCGATTTCAGCAATTGCAACAAAGCAATCCCCCCGCTTGAAGGCGGCGGCATGGTAATAATCTTGTAATCCTTGTATTTACCAACAAGTGCATCACGCCAAACAGCATGATAGTTTTTGAGATCGGCTTTTGTGATTAGGCCATTACCAAGTTTCATTTCATCAACAATCAAATCCGCAACAGGCCCGTCATAAAAACCGTCACGGCCTTTATCCCGGATCTGTTCAAATGTTTTGGCCAGATCTTCCTGTATCAATAAATCGCCTTCCTTCCATTCCCCTTCCTTTACCAAATAATTTTTACCTGGATTTAATTTTTTAAATTGTTGGGCGGTACGGTTAAGGTCGCTGGCCAAATGTTTGGTTATTTTAAAACCATTGCGGGCAAGTTTAATGGCCGGTTCAATCAAATCGGCCCATTTCAGTTTGCCGTACTTATGATGAGCCTCAATCATTCCATCAACTGATCCCGGCACGCCCGATGCTTTGTGAGTGTACAAACTCATATTGGGGATTACATTACCGGCCGAATCAAGATACATATTAACATTAGCTGCACCCGGGCCCTTTTCCCTAAAATCGAGTGTGCTTGTTTTACCGTTACCTGCACGGTAAACCATGAAACCGCCACCACCTATGTTCCCGGCTTCGGGCAAAGTGACTGCCAAAGCAAATTGCACCGCTACCGCGGCATCAACTGCATTACCTCCTCGCTTCAATATATCAAGCCCCACCTGTGCGGCATCGGGATATGCGCAAACTACCATTCCGTTACGGTACTGACCGCTGTTATTGAGCCCGAGCTGCCCCGGTGCACATCCCGACAAAACAAAAAATATTACAGATAAAAACAGGATCTGGCATTTCGGATTATTTATTTTAAGGCGATTTATAGTCATTACAGCAATTTAATTTTCACTAAAATAACTCATTTGGATACTTAATTTAACAATTCGGAGCCATTCTTTTCTATTGAAAACCAATTCAATACCAATCAAAGCACGATGTTTTTTAAGCACCAATAGCATAAAAAAGCAATTCTGACGTTTATTTGCATGAAATAAAAAAGCTCAAAATTGAGCTAAACAAGCTGGTCACTTTTTTGTTACAGCTACATTATTGTCAATCATTAAATTCATCTGCATGAAAAAACTAACGTACCTTTTATTATTTTCCGTATCCTTTTTATTGATCAGCAAAAACTCACAGGCCCAAGACTATAAAACAGCAGTAGGTTTAAAATTTGGCGCATACGAGGTTGGCCCCTCTGTTAAATACTTTATGGATAAAGGCACCGCGCTTGAAGGCATCCTGGGTATCCGCGATCACGGCGTGGTATTAACCGGCTTGTATGAATTAAACCAGCAAGCTTTTAATGTTGATAAACTGAGCTTTTATTATGGCTTCGGCGGCCACCTTGGTTCGGTAGGCAATGGCTACTACAAACGTTTTGGCGGCGACGACGAATACTACAACGGCAAACACATCCTGATAGGTGCCGATGCTGTTATCGGTTTGGAATATGTTATCCCTAATGCGCCAATTGCGATCAGCCTTGACCTTAATCCGCGACTTGAACTGGCAAGAGGACCATTTTTTGATATCGCACCCGGACTGGGATTGAAGTATACCTTCTAAAAAATAAAAGAGATTATCATCACCTGCCTAACGGGTGATGATAACTTTTTGCGAATAGACCTTCTGTCCAAGCAATACCCTAAGCACATATACCCCCGGCGTTTGCCTGCTCACATTCAAAATAGTGCTGTAATTACCCTGATCAATGTTTTGCTGCCCACCCTGGTAAACCGCTTCACCTAAAGCATTAATGAGGGATAATTTCATGGTGGTGGCTTCTTTGGCCGCAAATACCACGTTTAAATCAGTACTTACCGGTACCGGGAACACGCTCAACCCAATTTCATTTTTATTTCCGGCCTTGCCTTCGTGTGCGTAAACATAATTATCTGATTGAGCCAGGCAGCCATTGGCCAGTGTAACCTGCACCTGGTATTTTCCACTTTGTACAGGGTTGTAAGTTGCAGCGGTGGCCCCGCTTATTACATTGCCATTTAACAGCCACTGGTTACCATCGGTAAAGTTTGAGTTAAGCGTGTTATTGGTTTGGCTAATAAGCGGCTTGCTCAACGTTACCGCCTTACGTGCGGCCGATGCGCAGCCCAGGCTTTGCACCTTCATATCGTAAAAATAATAGTAGTACCCTTTGTAGGCGGTAGTATCGCCATTGGTTGCAGTGGCGCTGTTACCGGTAATGCTAAATATATTACCAATCTTAAACGGATAACCTGTTACCCCTCCGTTATTACGATATATGGTAGCTTGATCAGCAAAATCAACCGAAATCTGGTAATTGCCGGCACCTGGTAACGACAGGTTTAAATCATATACCTGTCCCTGATCGTTAGGGTCATCGGGCTGTGCGCCTGCCAGGGGGGTGGTACGGGTTGCAACAGCATTTATGGTAACCGACGATACAATTTGCCCGTTAGCATTAGATACATTAAATGTTATTTTACCCGAATTACCGATGTAAAGACGCGCGCTCTTAATTAATACCGGCACCTTAGTGTTTACGGTTATATAAGGGGTAAACTGATTATAACCACCAGCCGTAAACACACTTTTAGTAGCCGGACCGATTGTTCCGCTAAAATCATTAACGCCTGCATAGTAAGTATTATTAACCGGTGCCTGAGTTGTTAACGCTTCGCTTCCGGCGGCTATGGGCAATTCATCAGTTGCATTCTGATACCATAGTACAGTACCGTCACCGGTGCCAAATAACTCGTATTGATTGGTAGTGGTACAATAATAAGCACTCAGATCGCCAATAGTTGCCGGCGAATTAATGGTGATATTGGCTGTAACCGAATTATTGCTACTAACCGGATCGCCGGTGAGTTTACTGGTAGCGGTAATAGTATAGGATGCCCCTGCAACCGCATTAAACTCCTGGCTAAAGGTAAAGTTATCCTCGGCCAATGCGGGCAATGATGCCTTGTAGATCTCGTTGTAAGTAGTTGTAACATTATTGGCATTGGTAATGGTAACTGTTACCGGGATATTGTTTATGGCCGCGTTGCCAAAATTTTTAAGCCTCACCGTAACAGGTGTACTCGCCGAGCACGAACCACTGCTACCAGGGCTAACAATGGAAATAACGCCCGCGTCAATACTGGTTTGCAGAAATTGCACCCGGTAATCCTGGGTTTCGCCTTTGGTATAGCTGCCGCAAGCTTTAATGCTTGATGCATCGCCGGTTTCAGTAAGCACAACCCGCATCAGGCTATAAGCCCCGGCAGTTACTGTTCCCGGCACGGTAATGTTGGTATTATAGGTACCGGTTCCATTAATGATCCCGGTTGTTGCTGCCAGTTCATTATCTTCAAACACACCGTTAGCATTCCAGTCTATAAACACTTTTGCAGCTTTATTAAAATTGTTGCCGCAAGTACCAAGGGTGATGCTCAAAGGATACGTTTTAGCCTGCTCAAGCTGTACGGTAAGGTTGGTATAGTCCGAATAGCCTGTGCAGCCTGCAGCCGCGGTATTATCAATATTAGCGAGTTTTAAATTATCAACCTTTGAGTCGGCATTTGAGAGCGGAGCCGAAGCGCAGTAAGCAGTTCCCCCAACCCCGGTAACAATAAGCGAGTATGCCTGCGACCCGGATGACAAGCTTCCTTTATGCGATACCGTAATAGTATAAGCCCTGCCGGGAACCGAGTTAGGGATATATACCTGTTCAATATTATCCCTGATATTGTCCCCTTTAGTTGCAGCAAATCCAGGCTTATTAGGGTCAAGCACCCAGGGGGTAAAAGTTGTTGTACCGTCGCTCACCCTGATATCGAGGTCATTCACCAATTTAGGAGTTCGGCTGTTGATTACGCCTTCGGTGGTTGGCGTACCTTGCAGATCGGTCCATGATATGGTTGCGGCCAGTAAGCGGTTACCGGATGCTATTACGTTATAGGTTTGTGTTTGTCCCTGTTTAAGCGTTTTTTCGCTTACTATGCTTTTACCACCATTATTGGTTATGGCTTGTGCAGCCTCGGTCATGTTAAGCAATCCCCAGCCATAAATATAATCAGGCCCCACATTACCGGCATCAAAGGCAGTATGGCAAACCAACCCTTTCAATGTGGCCGACCGCATAAATGTTCCTCCATTTTGTTTAGCATAGTATTCCTGCAACAAATAAAGCGAGCCCGTAACATTAGGGGCAGCCATTGAGGTACCTGATAAAGTAGCGTATGAGGTAGTGTTATCAACCCCTACCGAAAGTACGTTAACACCATCGCCCACAATATCGGGTTTGATACGGCCATCATCCGTTGGCCCCCAGCTGCTAAAAGGTGCGATGGCTACATCGCTCCGGTTTTTTGGCCCATACAACAGCGGGTAAACTGCACCTACAGTAAGTATGTTTTTGGCATTGCCGCTGGTGCTGATAATATCATAACTATCATTATTGCTGATCCCGGCAGGGCGGGCGCCTTTGTTCACAAAAGTTTGATCGGTTTTACTTTTGTAACCATAGTAGGTTTCGCCTACCGCGGGGCCGTTACTTGTGCGCTCGTTACCTGCCGATTCAACAATGAGGTAATATGGGGCAGTATAAGCTATCTTATCCCAGTTGGCTGTTTTTGAGTCGTAGAAGCCAAAGTTATAATCTACCGTGTCGCCTGGTAAACCATTCCATTCCCAGCGGCCGGCCGAATCATTATAATCCCATCCCGTTACTACCCCGTATGAGTGATTGGAAAGTAGAAGATTGGCAGCAGCGGCACTCATGGTGGTTTCATCATTATTAAAATCGTATGACTGAAGCGTAGTTGCTCCAAACGACATGCCCTTAGCCGGTGCATAAATACCTTTGGCAATCATGGTACCTGCCACGTGTGATGAATGGTCATTTACCGGTTCGGTTGTTTTTAGTGTGATGGTTTTGCCTGCAAATTCCTGGTGGGCTTTGTAAACCGCGCCGCCATCCCATATGGCCAGTTTATTGGTTAAAAAGTCTGATGAGCCGGATAAATTTAAGCCCAACGAACCGCCGGGCTGCAGGGTATTAGTACCTGTGGTGGCTGCCGCGGTTGTATTGTTATGCGTAATAAGATATATAGGGAACCCTAATTTATTAACTCCCTGTAAGGTAACCAGGTTGCCGTTTTTTGTACGGCGGGATAATGTCCATCCATGCGTGGACGCTAATGACACTGCCTTGTCGTGAGATGCTTTATAGTTTGTGAGCGATTGCTGTGAAATATCGTTAAGCTGAAGCCTGTTCTTTTCGCTGATCAAAGGCTGTTGGGCCATAGCGTCGCTTACTGCAAACAACAGCAAAAAGCAAAAAGAAATAATTGTGTAAAGTTTGATCATTGGTTTGAAAGATAGGCAATTTTAAGAAAAATCAACCTCAACTAAAACAAAACAACCAACGCTTTACAATATTCGTAAACTTGACAATTAAAGAGTGAAATTTTAGCTGTTACGACAGGTATTTACCCACAATAGGCATCCTGCGGCCCATACCAAATGCTTTTGGTGATACCCTTAAAATAGGTGGTGTTTGATAACGCTTATGCTCGGCCGAATTAGTAAGTTTGATAACCCGGCGAACGGTTGCCTCGTCATATCCCATCCTGATGATCTCGGCCGATGAGCAGCGATTTTCGATATACTCGGCCAGAATCTTGTCAAGCACATCGTATTCGGGCAGCGAATCGGTATCTTTTTGGTCTGGCCTTAACTCGGCCGATGGCGGTTTAACGATGGAATTGATCGGTATGATCTTCTTATCGCGATTAATGTATCGGGCAAGCTCAAACACCTGGGTTTTGTAAACATCGCCAATAACAGAGATACCGCCGCACATATCACCATATAAAGTGCCATAGCCTACAGCGGCCTCGCTCTTGTTACTGGTGTTCAACAAAATGTACCCGAATTTATTGCACATCGCCATTAATAAAACAGCCCTACTGCGCGATTGGATATTTTCCTCCGCGATATTAAAAGGCAAGCCATCGAACTGCGGATTTAACGCTGTTTCAAACGCTTCTGTAATGTTTTTAATGGGCACTATTTCGTGCTTGCAACCAAGGTTATCAACCAAATCCTGAGCATCTTTCAATGAATGGTCCGTTGAAAAGCGTGAAGGCAGTAATACAGCCATCACATTTTGAGGCCCCAGCGCCTCTGCCGCCAAAGCGCATACCACGGCCGAATCAATACCGCCCGACAAACCTAAAATTGCTTGTTTAAAGCCCGATTTATAAAAATAATCGCGGATGCCAAGTATAACGGCCTGATGGATCTGCTCAATATCGCCCGGACGCTCGGTTTTTATCGTTGTTGGATGATCAAAGCTTAGCGTGTTATCTTCAGTTAAGGTATAATAAGCCATGCTTTCCTCAAAATAAGGCATCTCATCAATTAGCTTACCTGTATTATCAAACACCAACGAACCTCCGTCAAATATCAGTTCCGTTTGGGCGCCAACGTGATTAACATACAACAATGGCAACTTATACCGGCTGGCGTTATCACTCAATATCTCAATACGCTCCTCATCGTGATTATAAGCGAACGGTGACGCAGCTATATTGATCATTAGGTGCGGGTTTTGATGAATGAGGGTATCCATCGGTCGGGTAACGTATAGCGGGTTTTCGATGGTATTCCACAGATCCTCGCAAATAGTAAGCGCTATTCGCTTGCCTTTAAACTCAATACAATTAAACTCGGTTGAGGGCTCAAAGTAACGGTATTCGTCAAATACATCGTAATTAGGCAGCAAGGCTTTGTTTACCACTGCTTTCACCTCGCCATTCTCAATAAAATAAGCAGAATTGCTCAGATCTTTACCCTCTGTTTTATGGTTGGGTGTTGGTAAGCCTATGATGCAGGCTATATCAACACATACTTCAGCTATCTTTTTAGCAGCTTCATCGCACAGGCCTATAAATTCGTCAAACTCTAAAAAATCGCGCGAAGGATAACCGCAAACACATAGCTCGGCAAATACAACCAGGTCGGCCCCGTTATTTTTCGCCTTGATAATATGATCAATGATTTTATTGGTATTCGATTCAAAATTACCTACGTGATAGTTGAGCTGGGCTAACGCGATTTTCATAGTATATGTATATTTTAGTCTTAAGTCGCAAGTCTTTAGTACAAAGTCAAAAAATAAGACTTTCGATTTAGGACTACCGACTATTGACTTAACAATAGTAGCAACATTAATGCAAATAAATTTACTTTTGCCTTAAAGGATAAAGATGAACCCTACCCGGCATATAGCAAAGCAAATTTACTTAATTTTTTCCATCGGCCTGATATTAAGCAGCTGTACCCGCAACAAAAAAATTGATGTAAGCAATATCAACGTTAATTTCAAAATTGAACGGTTTGACCACGATTTTGATGCCATGCGCAGCAAACCCATGGCCTTACAGGCTGCTTACCTGCAAAAACAATACGGCAGTTTTTACCCTGATTTTATCGAACGCATTTTACAGGTTGGCAGTACCAAGGATACCACCTATTTTAAACCACTTCGGCAGGTATTCGCGGGCAAAGCCTATAACGACCTCAAGCACGACGCCGATGCCGCCTTCCCTAATATGGACCGGCAGAACGCCAGCCTTACCGAGGCTTTTAAATACATTAAATATTATTACCCTCAAAAACCGCTCCCGCGGGTATATGCTTATATTTCCGGTTTCCAGGCACAAACTACCATTGGCGATGGCTACTTCGGCGTCGGAATAGATTTGTTTCTGGGTACGGATTCACGTTTTTATCCTTCGCTTACCAATGCTTTTCCGCATTATCTTTCCAGGTGGTTTACGCCTGATAATATTACGCCCCGCGTTGTTGAAGGTATAGCACGTGAGGACATGTTTCCAGAAGATGACAATGACAAAGCACTCTTGAATAAAATGATCTATAACGGCAAGATCATGTACTTTATGGACAAGATACTGCCCGATGTGGCTGATAGCACCAAGATCCGGTACACTACCGAACAACTAAAATGGTGCCATGAATTTGAAAGTAAAATCTGGGGATACTTTTTAGAACAAAACCTGCTGTACGAAACTGATTATCAAAAAATCCAAAAATATCTTACAGAAGCCCCCTTCACTCCCGGCCTTGGCGAAAAGAATGAATCGGCACCGAAACTTGCTGTGTGGACGGGCTGGCAGATAGTAAGGAAATATATGGATAAGCACCCTGATGTAACGCTACCCCAGCTGATGGCCGATAAAGATGCCCAAAAGCTCCTGAACGAATCGGGGTATCACCCCAAATAAAAGGCACAAAAAAAGCGTCTTCAAAATGAAGGCGCTTTTTTTATATCATTTCCCTTTTACAGGTTTATTACTTCATAATTGCGAAAACGCATTTCAAAGCGATCAGGATACCAATGATCAAAATAATATTTGATATAGAAGTAAACATGAAGCCTGTGTTGGCATCGCCGGCAAAACGCAGGAACACGCCTACTATACCGATAACAATAGCTACAGTTAATAATTTGTAATGACCTTCTGCGTTAGCATTTTCCATTGATTCCATGGTACCTATTTTTAATGTTTGCGCAAAAATAGAAA
Organism: Mucilaginibacter rubeus; assembly: GCF_014643835.1. Lineage (GTDB taxonomy): Bacteria > Bacteroidota > Bacteroidia > Sphingobacteriales > Sphingobacteriaceae > Mucilaginibacter > Mucilaginibacter rubeus. The sequence continues at coordinate 256,531 of NZ_BMKD01000009.1, forward strand.
TGTTTACCGAAAAAGCGACAAAGTTTTTATGATTTTATGCTGCTGGCAAACCAGGTTGGGTGTTTACGCTTGTAATAGCGGTACAGCACCCATAAAACTACCGACAGCACGACAAATACCCAAATGTTTGCCAGGCCTAACAGCAATTCAACAAACAAGTGCCAGCCATTGCTCAAAGCTATCATCAGCCTGTTAAAAAATGGCAACTGATAGGCAGAAGGATCGTCGTTGGCTATCATTTCCTGGTTGATAAAATTGCTTTGGTAAAAGCCAAGTACTGGTCGAAGTTTAGCGATAGCGTAACTTCGTCCTAAAATGTGTTAAGCTTTCAGCTTAACTTAATAATGGGTAACAATCCATCTTCATCCAAATAATAATCCTTTGCACTGCTGTATAAATAGTTTGGCGGATAATCCACAGCACCGGATTCAACCGGGTTACTATGCAGATAATCCAATCTCTGTATAAGCATCTGATGTGTTGATAATTCAATAGGATGGTTATTTTGCTGCCAAAACTGATATTGCTCATTGTTGACATTCCGTTTTCCTGCACGCTCAAACATCCATAACAGCCATTCACGCCTACTCTCCTGAATATTTTCGGCAATGGCTCTTAAAATTGCTTTAGATGTATGTCTTTTTAAATCACGCAAAATATCTGATAAGTTACCTTTTTCTGTACTGATGATCAAATGCACATGACTCGACATAATACACCATGCATACAACTCCAATCCCTTATTTTCTATACAATATTTAAGACTATCAATTATAATATCACAATAAATTCGTCTTACAAAAACATCAATCCAATTTACGGTGGCAAAGCTTACAAAATAAAGTTGATCATGTTCGTGAAAGATATATTTACGGCCCATTGATACGAATATAGATTTTGCGGTTTGGTTTCGCAAGCAGAATGCTTGCTTGATTTTAGGACGAAGTTACGCTGTCGCTAAACTTCGACCAGCTTTCGAGACATCCTTTCTAAAATGGATTGTACCCCTTAAGCACAATCTTAACACTCGATTCTATATATTCTGAAAGTGTCGAACCAAGCTCGTGAATCCAAGGATCTTTATCCAATAAAGCTTGATATACAAATGGATCGCCATCTTCATCCAAATAAACAAATAGAAACTTCTCTCCATAATTATACACATCAATTATAAAGAAGGGCCGGGTTATGCTAAGATTTCGATCATCATCGATCAACCAACTACGCGCTTCTTGCTGCATATCTTCTAAAGAATCAAATGCACCGTATTCCAAAACATAACAGCTTTCACCAGCTATCGATAATAACTCCTTTAATGAAGCTGGAAAATCCCGCCCGTTATTGTATGAACTTTCAAGACTCTTAATTTCAGCATTCGAAAGAGGTTCGTTTCTCAAGAAGTATTCAGAACCCTGCGCTCTTACAATAGGATTTCTATTCAATAGCTTTAAATATTTTATCCTCATTTTCTTTATTCATTTGTGGCCTTAATAAAGGTCAAAATTTAGTAATAAAATAGTAATCCACATCCAACAAAAAAGGCTCTCCTTCCGGAAAGCCTTTTCTATATAAAAGTATTTTAAACTTAGTTACCGCCTGAAAGGGCTGCAGCACCACTTACGATCTCGGTAAGCTCGGTAGTGATGGCTGCCTGACGTGCCTGGTTGTACGAAAGTTTCAATGATTTCAAAAGCTCACCGGCATTTTCGGTTGCTTTATCCATCGCTGTCATACGGGCACCGTGTTCAGATGCGTTTGAATCCAATACCGCACGGTAAAGTTGGATTTTGATATTTTTAGGGATCAATTGCTCAACAATTTCCTGTTGTGATGGCTCAAGGATGTAATCAACATTAGCAGCTTTTACTTCTTCCTTTTTCTCTGCTTTTGGCACCGGCAGCAATTGTTCTGTAACAAGGTACTGAACAGCCGCATTACGGAAGTGGTTGTACACCAGCTCCACGCGGTCATAATCGCCGTTAACAAAGCCTTTCATGATAGCTTCGGTAATTTTTGAAGCATTCTCGAAGTTAAGGTCCGAGTACAGGTCATTATTATTACCAATTACGTTGTACTTACGCCTTTGGTAAAACTCCTGGGCTTTTTTACCGATAGCTACGATAGATACGTTACCGGCAGAAAGCTGTTTAGAATATTTTTCGGCTATAAGGTTATTGGCTGTTTTAATAACGTTGGCGTTAAAAGCACCAGCCAAACCACGGTTTGATGATACCACAACTACCAATACACGTACCGGCTCACGCTCCTGAAGATAAGGAGAAGTGTTATCCTCCAAACTTGCAGACAGGTTAGCCAGCAGGTCCTTCAACTTACTTGCGTAAGGGCGCAGCTGAATAATAGCGTTGGTAGCACGTTTCAACTTAGCAGCCGAAACCATTTTCATAGCCTTGGTGATCTGCTGGGTTGATGATACAGATTTGATCCTGTTTCTTACTTCTTTTAAATTAGCCATTCTTTATTGAGATGTGAGATTTGAGATATGAGATTTGAGATAGCCTCACATCTGCACTTTCAATCTGTTTATCTAATTTATATAAAGATGGCAGATGTGGAAGAGACCAGTCTCATATCTCACATCTAACATCTCCAATCTAAAAATTAATACCTTGCTGAGAGTTCTTTAGCTACTGTTTCCAGTACGCCGGTAAGCTGGTCGTCAAATTTACCTGCTTTAAGGGCCGCTAAAACTTCAGGGTGACGAACTTCTAACTGATCGGTAAATTCGGTTTCGAACTCCCTTACTTTATTTACCGGTACGTTACGCATTAAGTTTTTAGTACCAAGGTAAATGATAGCAACTTGTTTTTCTACAGTTACCGGAGAGTACTGACCTTGTTTCAGTATCTCTACGTTACGGATACCTTTATCCAACACGTTTTTGGTTGAAGCATCAAGGTCAGATCCGAATTTTGAGAAAGCCTCAAGCTCACGGAACTGAGCCTGGTCAAGTTTCAAAGTACCGGCAACTTTCTTCATTGATTTGATCTGCGCGTTACCACCTACACGTGATACAGAGATACCTACGTTGATAGCCGGACGAACACCTGCGTTGAACAAGTTAGATTCAAGGAAGATCTGACCGTCGGTGATAGAGATTACGTTGGTTGGGATGTATGCAGATACGTCACCAGCTTGTGTTTCAATGATTGGAAGAGCTGTTAATGAACCACCACCTTTAACGATGCCTTTGATAGACTCAGGAAGGTCGTTCATTTGCTGAGCGATAGAATCATTTGAGTTGATTTTAGCGGCACGCTCTAATAAACGGCTGTGCAGGTAAAATACGTCACCCGGATAAGCCTCACGGCCCGGTGGACGACGTAACAACAATGAAACCTCACGGTAAGCAACAGCTTGTTTTGACAAGTCATCATAGATGATCAAAGCCGGACGGCCTGTATCACGGAAGTACTCGCCGATAGCTGCACCTGCAAACGGAGCAAAGAACTGCATGGTAGCAGAGTCTGAAGCGTTAGCAGCAACTACGATTGAGTAAGGCATAGCGCCGTTCTCTTCAAGCGTACGAACGATATTAGCAACAGTTGATGCTTTTTGTCCGCAAGCTACATATATACAGATTACAGGTTTACCTGCATCATAAAATTCTTTTTGGTTGATGATGGTATCTATACAAACCGCAGTTTTACCTGTTTGACGGTCACCGATAACCAACTCACGCTGGCCACGACCGATAGGGATCATCGCATCGATAGCTTTGATACCGGTTTGTAATGGCTCGGTTACCGGCTGACGATAGATTACACCTGGCGCTTTACGCTCAAGCGGCATTTCGTAAGTTTCGCCGGTGATTGGGCCTTTACCATCAATAGGAGCACCCAAGGTATCAACAACACGGCCAAGCATGCCTTCGCCTACGTTAATTGACGCGATCCTGTTGGTACGTTTAACGGTATCACCTTCCTTGATATCATCAGATTTGCCTAACAATACCACACCTACGTTATCTTCTTCAAGGTTAAGTACGATGCCTTGCAATCCAGTGCCAAATTCAACCAACTCGCCCGACTGTACTTTAGTTAATCCATAAACGCGTGCGATACCGTCACCCACCTGGAGTACAGTACCCACTTCTTCTAATTCAGATTCTGACTTGAAGCCGGCCAACTGCTGACGCAAAATTGCTGATACTTCGTCTGGTCTTACCTCTACCATTGTTTAAAATTTATTTAGAGTTTTACTTTTAATACTTACTTATTATGCCTTTACAGCAAATTCTTTTTTCATTTTCCTCAGGCTTGCGGCAATACTGGTATCAACCTGCCTGTCACCTATAGTTAACACAAAACCGCCTATCAAAGCCGGGTCAACTTTAGTTTCCAGCACTACTGTACCGCCAACTGATTGTTGCAATTCGGCAACCAATGTTTTCTTATTAGCTTCAGAAAGCGCAGTAGCTGATGTTACCTTAGCTTTGGTGATATGGTTTTTAACATTGTACAGGTTAATGTACTCGCCGGCGGTAAAATATAATACTTCGCCGCGGCCTTTGTTAACCATCAGCTTAAAGAAAGCGATAGTAGTTTTGCTAACCTTATTTAAAAATATCTCGTCAAGGATCTTGATCTTTTTTGAGTGAGATATAATAGGATTAGCCAATACTGCCACCAGTTCGGGGCTGCCCTTCAGGGTTTTTAAGAAAAGGTCCATATCGGCTTTGACCTCTGCAACAATTCCTTGTTCCTGTGCAAGATCAATGATCGATTTGGCGTACCTGGTTGCTACCGTGATTTCTGACATGTTTTTTTATTTCGGATTTCGAATTTTCGATTTCGGAATTTTCAATTTGAATTTCGGTTTTTAATTGGTCAGCGAGTACGGGAATAAATCCGAAATCCCACGTCCCAAATCCGAAATTTTATAACTTCACTTCTTTCAATAATTGGCTAACCAATTCGTCTTGTTGCTGCTGATCTTCAAATTGCTTGCGAAGGATCTTCTCAGCAATCTCTAAAGATAAAGTAGCTACCTGGTTTTTTACATCGGCCAAAGCAATAGCTTTTTGGTTGTTGATTTCAACACGGGCAAGCTCAATCATACGTGCACCTTCTTTATGTGCAGCTTCTTTAGCATCAGATACGATTTGCTCTTTAGCTTTGCGCGCTTCAGACAGGATCAGGTCGCGCTCGGCACGGGCTTGTTTAATCAATGATTCGTTTTCATTGGTTAAACGGCTCATTTCCTCTTTGGCAGCTTCTGCTTTCAATAATGCATCTTCAATTGAACGCTCACGATCGCCAATGGCGGCCATGATCGGTTTCCAGGCAAATGCCCTCAGTAAAATAAGTAAGAATAAAAAGGTTACGGATGTCCATACAACCAAACCCCAATCAGGCATTACTAATTCCATTTTTTATATATAACTGTGTGACTATAGTTCCAAATTAACTCATTCATTCAATTAAAAACCGGTGTGCAACCAACCGTTACACGGCCCGGTTCTTATTTTTTGCGGGTAATAATTAGTGGTTACCCAAAAGTGCAACGATCACACCGAAAAGAGCAACACCTTCAACAAGTGCCGCAGCGATGATCATGGCAGTCTGAATTTTTGAAGCAGCTTCCGGCTGACGAGAAATACCTTCCATCGCTTTACCACCGATTTGACCGATACCAATACCAGCACCGATAACTGCTAAACCTGCACCTAATGCAGCAATACTTCCAACCATTGTTTTTAAATTTAAATGAATATAGTGTTATTATTAATTACAAATTATTAATGATGATGCTCTTCAACAGCGCTGCCAATAAACAACGCGGTAAGCATTGTAAAGATGAAGGCCTGTAAGAAAGCTACCAGCAACTCAAGCACATCGATAAACAAAGCGAAAGCTATTGATACCGGCGATACCCAAAGTGTCTGGAATATAAAGATTAATGAAATCAATGCCAATACGATAACGTGGCCCGCCATGATGTTTGCGAACAAACGCACCATTAACGCAAAAGGCTTTGAAATGATACCGGCAAGCTCAACTATCCACATGATAGGGTAAAGCCAAAACGGAACGTCAGGTGCAAAAATGTGTTTCCAATAGTATTTGTTACCATTAAAATTAACTACGATAAGGGTAATAACAGCAAGCACCATGGTTACCGCTATATTACCGGTAAGGTTTGAACCTCCGGGAAAAAACGGCACCATACCAATCAGGTTATTGATCAGGATAAAGAAGAACATGGTTAACAGCAACGGCATAAACTTGGCGTATTTGTAACCAATGTTTGGCAACGCAACCTCATCGCGGATAAACAGGATAAGCGGCTCCAGCAATGACTGTAAACCTTTAGGTGCTTTACCTACACGCTTTTTATATGAAGCGGCAACGCTAACAAATATGATGATCAGCAATATTACCGACATCCACATGGAAAACACGTTGCGGGTAATTGACAAATCAAAAATCTTTGCGGTTTCATCAACGGTTGTACCATCGGCGCCAACAACTTTAATTTTGTCTTTAATTAAAGCATAATTGTGGTATTTACCCTGGTGGGCTTTCTCACCATGCTCGAATTCAGAAGCCGAAAATACTTCCAGTCCGCCGTCTGTATAAAGTATAACAGGCAAACCAATAGCAACCTTACCACCTATGTGAAAATAGTGCGAATCGGCAATGTGTTCAAGAATGGCTTCATTAGGGTCAAATTTTTCCTTTTCTTTACTTTCAACAGTTGTTGATGACTCATTTTTTTCTTGTACAGCGTTAGCATTTAACGTTACAAATAGCGAAAAAACGCCTAAAATGATGCTTAAGGTAATTTTTTTTGAGTTCAAAATATGGCTAAAATCCATTAGCAGAGAGATTTTTACTTTAATTTTTGGTTGCGCAAGGTACGTAACAAACCGTAAATTTCAAAGGCGAGGTTAAAGAAATATACGTAAAAAAAATTAGCAACAAATATCACCCCATTTACTTTGATTTTAACTAAAAAAAACAGGCAAAAAAACATGCAGGTCAAAAGCTTGATCATGGTTGCCCCAAGGAAGGTTTGAGCATATATTTCCTTGTTAATTTTGGTTACCATCAATATGGAAACAATGGTGATAAATGTGAGCCCGGTTACAAAAGCATATATCATCCAGAAATGAGGATCGAGCCAGGCGGCATGGGTTGATTTGCTTAACAGTAATGGCGGCACAGCCATGATAACCGCAAACAGCAGGAATGATAAAATAACAGTGCGCAGTTTCAATTTTTAACAGATCTGATAACGATAAACAAAGCAATGAATACCCCGATAAGGGCAAGTATGGCAGTCGCCCATTTTACATGATGTTTGCCGGCTTCATCAATTTTATAACCGGCAAATGTAAAAATGCCGATGATAACCACCATCTGAAAACCGATGCTGCTGTATTTAGCATAAGCGCTTAAAGGCTTGCCTACCTCATCTTCGTTATTTTGTTCATTTTCGGACATGCGCAAATTTATTAAACCTATTGCATAATCTTTAGTATTTTAGCAATGCTTTTTTAACTACCATATAGCATTGAAGCGATTATCATCATCCTATAAACCAAACACCAGCATTTTTTTTCTGTTTGCAGTTGTATTGATAGCGGCCGGTTGCTCGCTTGAAAAACAAAGCGGGTTTAACCGCACCGTGCAAAACCTCACTGCCCACTACAACATATTATTTAATGCTAACGAAATTTTAAGGCTCAAGCAGGAAAGCTATGCAGCATCCTTTCCCGATGCTTATAGCGAGCTATTAAATGTATATCCCGATACCACCGTACAAACAGGTACACCTGATAAGGACCTGGAAGAAGCTATTGTAAAAGCCAACAAGATCATCAGCATTAAAGAGCAGAGCCATTATTTAGGTGATGCCTATTTGGTGTTGGGAAAAGCAAGATATTTAGAAGCTAATTATTTTGATGCGGTAGAATACTTCAACTACGTAACCCGTTCGTTCGGCAAGCAAGCTAATTTAAAACAGGAGGCTTTGGTATGGAAAGCCCGCGGGCTTATGTACCTTAACCAGTTACCTTTAGCTAAACTGGTAATTGATTCGGCCATACAGGATATCAACCCTAAAAAAAATATTACTGCTGATGTTTACGCCACCAAGCTGCAATATGATATCTTAACCCAAAACTATGCCGAAGCCGAAGAGATGGCTAAACTGGCCATTAAATACAGTTATGTCAGCAATCTCAAACTCCGCTGGATATTTATCCTGGGCCAATTACAGGAACTCAACCTCAAGCCGGCCGATGCCTATGAAAGCTATACCCGCATAGTTAAAAGCAACGCCAGTTTTGAAATGGCATTTAATGCTAACCTTAACAGGATCCGCATCCGCGACAATCAAAACGGTGTTAAAGCCAGTAAGATCGATCTGCTACGTGCCCTGCTTAAGAATGAAGACAATACCGATTTTTACGACCAGATCTATTACCAGATTGGTGAACAACAGTTCAAAGCCGGCGAAATCGACAACGCCCTGAAAAGTTACAAGAAATCGGTGCGGGTTAGCACCAAAAATCAAAACCAAAAAGGGCTTTCGTATTTACGTATTGCCGATATCAACTTTAAAAACAAGGCCGATTACGTAAGTGCCAGGCTTTATTATGACAGTACGCTCAATAACCTGTCGATAAATTACCCGGGATACCGGATCATCCGCAAAAAGGCCGATAACCTGCAGATCCTTACCCGCCTGCTTGAAACCATCTCGCGCGAGGATACCCTGCAAATGCTTGCTGCTTTGGATGATAAAACCCGCGATGCCCGTATAGATGAAATGGTAGCCCGCAAAACACGTCAGCAGCAACAGGCCGCTTTGGAAGCCACCGGTGCCGCTGCCAATGTCAATAACGGCACTATGCCAAATACCTTCGACAGGAACAGTAATTCACCTTCCTCCAATAAAAACAGCGGTAGTACATTTTACTTTTACAACAACAGCGCCGTAAGCCAGGGCTATAACGACTTTAAGCGTTTATGGGGCAACCGAAAGCTTGAAGATAACTGGCGCCGCAGCCGGCGTTCAAATACTGGTATTCCTACAGCCAATACCGGCATTGGCTCACAGGTTAATGATCCGGATGCTCCGGTTGGTAGCGTAGCGTACAATAGCACAAATGTATCGGCCGGTACTTTCAGGCAGGACTTGGTTAAAAACCTGCCTCTCACCCCTGCCCTTTTGCAGCAATCCAATTTCAAGATCTACAACGCTTATTTTGAAATGGCCAATTTTTATCGTGATGTATTGGAAGATAAAAAGGAAGCCATTGCCACTTACGAAACTTTGCTTAGCCGCTTTCCTCAAAGCAGCGATAAACCTTCTATCTATTATAACCTTTACAGACTTTATGCCGATATCGATGCGACAAAATCAAACGATTACAAGAACAGGCTGCTTAAAGAGTATCCGGAAAGTGTATTTGCTAAAGTAATTCTCGATCCGGATTATGCACGCAAGCTGGCAGATGTAGATGCTGTATTTAACGGCTTTTATAACGAAGTGTACGATCAGTATGCTCAAAAGCAATACGCAAAAGTGATTGAGAAAGCAAATGATTTGCTTAACAAATATCCTGACAACCGGTATGCAGCGCAGTTATACTATCTGAAAGCTATTGCTGCCGGGCATATGGAAAAGTTGCCGCCATTTCAGGCCGATCTGCAGTTAATCGCCGCAACATATCCGCAGGATAAGCTCATCGCCCCACTGGTAAACCAACACCTGGCCTATATCGATTCGAACAAGGTCGAAATAGCTGCGCGTCCGGTGGTATTATTTAATGATGATCCTAACGAGGTCCCTTTTACCCCACCGGTAGCATATCAAAAACAAACAGAATACCGTCCGCCATATACCCCATCGGCACAAAATGTAACTCCCCAGGAGCGCCTGCCCGAACGGGACACGCATATAATAGCCGGGGCTAAAACATCGGCACCACAAATTCAGCAGGCTGCAATTCAACAACCAAAACAACTTGCCGTAGGCCAGATCCCTTTACCGCAACACCAAATGCCGGATACTTCAAGGGATATAGCCACGCAGCCGGCACCTAAACAAAAAGATACTGTGGCTACGGTTCACCCGGCCGCCATTAACAATACACCAGCGGTAAACTACATATTCAGCAAGCGCGACAGCAGCAACTATTACTTTGTGATAAATGTATCCAGTGGTACAACTAATCTGGCTTCTACACGTTTTGGAGTAGGGCAGTTTAACCGTACACGATACACCCGTAGCGAAGTAATCCACCACGTTAAAAGCGTTGGCGAAAATAACCAGCTGATATACGTTGGCCGTTTTTACAGCCTTGCCGATGCTAAAGATTATGCACGTACCATTGTACCTCTGCTACCCGATATTATGAAGGTTCCAAAGGATAAATACAGCATTTTTATCATTACCAAAGAAAATCTGGATAAATTAGCAACCCAAAGTATATTGGATAGTTATTTTGACTACTATCAGAAATTTTATTAGAAAATGAGAACCACTAACACAAGGTTTAACTCGAAAAATCAACTCCAGCCTGCAGATATAAGAAGATACAACTGGTACATATGGCGAATTGTGCTTGGCCTTTTTGCTTTTGTTGTTATGATGATAACACTCACTATTTTTGATGTGTTTGGTCAGCTGCCTTCGTTCCGCGACCTGGAAAACCCCAAGAGCAACCAGGCTACAGAGATCATTTCGTCCGACAAACAGATATTGGGGACTTACTATATTCAAAACCGTTCCAACGTTACTTACCGCGAACTGTCACCAAACGTAATTAACGCTTTGGTTGCTACCGAAGATAAACGATTTTATGACCATTCAGGTATTGATTTTGGCCGAAGCTTTACCATTTTCGCGCATTTGCTCATTGGGCAAAAGCAGGGCGGCAGTACCATAACACAACAGCTGGCGCTTAACCTTTTTTCAGAACGATCTGCCAATCCATTTAAGCGGATTATTCAAAAACTACAGGAGTGGGTTACAGCTGTTAAGCTTGAACGTCATTACACCAAAGAAGAGATCCTCACCATGTACCTCAACACGGTCGACTTTGGTGCTTATAACACTTATGGCATCAAATCGGCCGCGCGCACTTATTTTAACACTACGCCAGATAAACTAACACCCGATCAGGCTGCCCTGTTAATAGGCATGGTTAACGGCCCGGGCATTTATTCGCCTATCCGTCACCCGGATAATGCACTTAAAAGGCGCAACCTGGTACTAAACCGTATGGCCGAACAAAATTACCTGAGTGAAGGCCAGGTTGAAGAATATAAACGCAAGCCACTTGGCCTTGATTTTCACCAAAACAATCATTTTGACGGACTGGCTCCATACTTCCGTTCGGTATTGAAGAAAGAGCTTCAAAAGATCTTTAAAGAACAGAATATTAACCGCCCTGATGGCACCCCTTACGATCTTGACCGCGACGGCTTAAAAATATATACCACCATTGATGCCACCATGCAGCAATATGCGGAGGATGCGCAGCGTGATTATATGAAAGATTTGCAGGCACAGTTCAATGACCACTGGCGCGGCCGTAACCTTTACAAAAGCATCCACAACTTCAAATTTTTGCTTGACCAGGGCATGCAAAAATCTGACAGGTACAAACAACTGAAACAACAGGAAAAATCTGACGAGGAAATTGAAGAAAACTTCAAGACCAAAACCATGCTTAACCTGTTTACCTGGCACGGCAATATCGATACCATGATGCGGCCAATTGACAGTATTATCTACTGTAAAATGCTTTTGCGTAATGCTCTCATGAGTATGGATCCCACAACCGGCTATGTTAAGGCATGGGTTGGCGGCACCAACTTTGAACATTTTAAATACGACCAGGTAAAGAATGGCACCCGCCAGGTAGGTTCAACAGCCAAACCATTTACTTATGCTGTGGCTATCGACAACGGCTACTCTCCATGTATGAAAATCAATAACGTGCCTGATACTATCCGTGGTTATGGCGCGCCGTGGTGCCCGCGCTCGTCGCCATCCGAAACTTTGCCGGGCTTTATTACTTTAAGGCAGGCACTGGCGCACTCACAAAACTGGGTTACGGCCCACGTTATGGGCGAGGTTAAACCAGAACCTGTTGTTGATCTGATCAAAAAGATGGGTATTACAACCAATGTTCCGCCTTATCCTTCAATTTGCCTGGGTACGTTTGATGCTTCTGTGTTTGAGATGACCGCCGCTTACTCCGCTTTTGCCAACCACGGCCTGTGGACAGAGCCTACTTATATTTTACGCATTGAAGATAAAAACGGCAACGTATTGTATACCCATACTCCGCGCGTGGTGCAAGCCATGAACCCGCAAACGGCTTATGTGATGACCTATATGCTTAAAGGTGTTATTGAAGATGGTACCGGTTCAAGGTTAACCTATAAATACGGGTTACGCAACCCAATAGGTGGTAAAACCGGTACAACCCAAAACAATTCAGACGGTTGGTTTATAGGTATAACTCCACAGTTGGTTACCGGCTTATGGACAGGTTGTGAAGATCGTGACATCGCCTTCCAGAGCACCCGTTTGGGCGAAGGTGCCAACAGTGCCCTGCCGATATTTGCCATGTATATGAAAAAGGTATACGCCAATGCAGCCTTAGGTATTAAAAAGAATGTTGATTTTGATGCTCCTGCAAACGGTGTAAGCATCATATTGGATTGCGGAGCCTATAACCAGCAGCAGCAGGGAACTACTGAGGTGGATAAGAAATTGGGATTTTAATTATTTTTGTTCGGGTAATCCCCATCGTCATTGTCAATTTAAAATATGTCATTGCGAGCGATAGCGTGGCAATCGCGAACTAAGCAGGTCGGCCCTGTATAGCATGCGATTGCTTCGTCGTTCCTCCTCGCAATGACATATTTTAGATTAGTAATGACATTTTCATTAAAACCAATAATTCAGTGAGTGAGAAATTTGATTATAGGGCAGCTTTAAAAAACATTCCTCACAAACCCGGGGTTTACCAATACTGGGATAGTGAGCAGGAACTGATATATATTGGTAAGGCCAAGGACCTGCGCAATCGGGTTGGGTCGTACTTTAACCAGGATATTCATATCAATGCCAAAACACGGGTACTGGTATCCAAAATCCGTGCTATAACTTTTACTATCGTTGACACCGAGGTTGATGCCTGGCTGCTGGAAAACAGCATGATCAAGAAGCATCAGCCTCGCTACAACGTCATGCTTAAGGATGATAAAACCTATCCATGGATCATCATTAAAAACGAAAATTACCCACGCATCTTCTGGACCCGCCGTATAATCAAAGACGGCTCCAAATACCTTGGCCCTTATGCATCGATAAGCATGATGCATAACATTTTAGGGCTTATTAAGGAAACTTATCCTCTACGTACCTGCAACCTGCAGCTTACCCGCGAAAATATTGATAAGGGCAAGTTTAAAGTTTGTTTGGAATACCAATTGGGTAATTGCAAAGGCCCCTGCCAAAACTATCAAACCGAAGAAGACTATGATAACAGCATCGAAGAAATTAAGGATATTCTGAACGGGAAGATTGGTGCAGTTCTTCGTCGCTTAAAAAATGAGATGGAAGCGGCTGCTATGGAAATGAATTTTGAGCTGGCCCACCGGCTTAAACGTAAGTTTGAACTCCTTGAAAACTACCAAAGCAAATCAACCGTTGTTAACTCATCTATAACCGACGTGGATGTGTTCAGCATTGCGTCAGAGGAAAAACTGGCATTCGTAAACTTCCTGAAGGTGATGAATGGTACCATCATCCAAACACAAACCATCGAACTAAAAAAGCGACTGGATGAAAGTGACGAAGAGTTGCTTACACTGGCCATATCCGAGTTCAGGAGCCGTTATAACAGCGACAGCAAGGAAATCATCGTACCGTTTGATATCGATCTTGAGGACCATCCAAACATCAAATTCACGGTACCAAAACTGGGCGAAAAACGCAAATTGCTTGACCTTTCGCAAAAGAATGTACAGTTCTTTAAGAAGGAAAAGATTGACCAGTACGAGAAACTGAACCCCGAGATCCGCACCGAACGGTTGCTCACGCAGATGATGAAAGATCTGCGCATGAACCAGCTGCCACGCCATATTGAATGTTTCGATAACTCTAACTTCCAGGGCAAATACCCGGTATCGGCCATTGTAGTGTTCAAGGATGGAAAGCCCTCCAAAAAAGATTACCGGCATTTTAACGTAAAAACCGTTGAAGGTCCTAACGACTTTGCCACTATGGAAGAAGCTGTACACCGCCGTTACCGCCGCATGCTGGATGAAGGAACAGAATTACCGCAGCTGATCGTGATTGATGGAGGTAAGGGCCAGTTATCATCGGCCATGCATAGCCTTAAGTTATTGGGTATAGATAAAAAGGTAACCGTGATAGGCATTGCCAAACGCCTGGAGGAGCTTTATTATCCCAACGATCAGTACCCCATGTATCTCGACAAAAAATCGGAAACACTTAAAGTGATCCAGCACCTGCGTGATGAGGCACACCGTTTTGGGATCACCTTCCACCGTAAAAAGCGCGATAAGGGCACATTGGTAACAGAACTTGAGCTGATAGAGGGCATAGGCAAAACCACAGCCGAAAAGCTGCTTAAATACTTTAAATCGGTAAAGAAGATTCGCGAAGCTAACGAGGAAATGCTACTCGAAGTAGTAAATCTTAAACAGGCCAAAGCCATATTGACGTATTTTAATACAGGAGCAGAAATTAAGCAAGGATAGCTCCCAGATTACTACGCCTAAAATAACAAAGGCCTGGTTCAATCAACCAGGCCTTCTTTATATATTGATGTTTGTGATTTTTATTACTGGGCGATGTAAAATGATTTTTGATCGCCATCCTGATAAACATGGATTGATTTTTTAACTACCTGTTTGTCGGTAGTGATCTCCATAGTGTATTCACCATCTTCTAAACCGGTTAACACATAACCTTTGCTTACATCGGTTTTGCTTGGCACAATGTCTTTCAATAAAAGCTCATTTTCTTTATTGTAAACTTTTACTACTGACTTTCCATTTTCAGTTTTTGCAAAGTTCACTTTCAGACCGCGATCATGATCAAGGGCTTTAAAGCTTACAACTTCTTTGGCTTTAGGGGTAACATCGATTTTGTCTTCGTCGGCTTTGGCTGCTGTAGTAGCAAATACACCTGCAGTTAATAATACAAATAAGGCTGATAATTTTATTGAGGTTTTCATGATCGTAAGGTTTTAATGTTTTAAATATGTTGTGTTGTTGTTTTCAATGATCAAATGAACAATATATATTTTGATCGCTAAAAAGTGTTATACCAGCTGTAGATATAAATAGACAAAGCCTCAAAAACACTCGGCAAACCCTAAAAAGCCCTTGTTTACTATTATTTCAGGCGTTGGTCGGAATTTTGGGGGAGTTGGTAGAAAGGAGTAAGCGATTGGTCATGCGTGGGGTGAAAATCGCATATGAAAAGAGATAAGCAATTGTTATCCTGTTAAATGTTTACCGGCTAAATAAGCACGGCAGCAGGTGCGATGAAAAATCTTAGCCGCCTTCCCGATAAAACAGATCTTAAAACAAAACAGGCGATGAAAATTCATCGCCTGTTTTATAATCTTGTTAATCTTAATGTATTAGTACTGCCAAAGATTAAGCTCCCAGTCAAGAAGGGACTTTTTAACCCTTTCTGATTCGTAAAGCTTATCAATACCCTGAGCATAATCTTTTATACGCTCATCTTTGTCGTTACTTTCTTTTACGATATAACTGGTAAAGATGCGTTTTATAAACACGTCGTCAAAGCTTAAGCCGGTGGCATCACTGTTACGGCTAACCACTTCTTTGGTTGCAAGTACCGCGCGTGCTTCAGGAAAATAAATCCAAAAAGCGGGCTGAAAATCGATGTCGAGTGTACCTGTACCTTTAGGTTTAACCAAAGGAGCAATACCTATAATCCGGGGCTCAAATACCGAGCGCTGTTTATCAAAGATCCAATCTTCTTTAATGCGGAATTTAAGCACGCTATCAGGGTTAAACTCACCTGCAACAAGCGTAGATGATATAACGTTATTATCCTTATCGCGCTTTTCAACCACGCTGCTGTCAGATGCTAACCGGCCACGGGCCTGTGCACCTGTTAAAGGAGTAGTAAAACCATCGCCATTGGGGTCATCCTTTTTACCCGGGGTAGGGTCATATGCGGTAAGCTCGCCTTTGGCTATGGCATCAAGCAATACATCAATTAAACGGCCCTTGGGTGAAGCCAGGTACTGGTTCATCTTTTCGCGTACATCAATTTCGCGCCAAACGCGTTTGGCAAATGCCACATCATTTTCACGCAAATTAGGATACGGTGTAACCTTGGCGTTTAAAATATTGTTCTTTTTGTAATAGCCATCAAGCGGTCTGTCAAAAGGTTTTGCAGCAATTTTACTCGCAGTATCAAGGGGCTGCTGGCTGGTAACATTATCCGGCTGAACCTGTACAGGTTTCTGAGTTGTTTGCCTGGCGGTGGTGGTCTTTTTTGCCGGCGGCCTCTTGGTGCGCTTTTTTTGCGCATAAGCGCTTACACAAGCCAGGCACAGGATAACAACTAAAATTCTCTTTTTCATACGCGTTTAATTTGCGGATAATACAATCGGGTCAAGTGACCTCGGTGAATGGTCAGGACCTACCGCAACGATATCCTTAAATATAACAGTAGTTCCTGGTGTAACTGTATTTAAAGCACTACGCATAGTGCCGGTTAATTCCCCGCCTGAGCCTGATAAAATAATGGCATCCTGGCGCGGTTTTACAACCAGCATAGTAAAGTGCGTTACGTTAAATTTAGCATCAAAGTCAAAGTTATCCAGCTGAGCAAAAAGCCTGTCCTGTGCTCTGATATTAGCCGAACTGGTGTTACCTCCACTTTTACCTGCAAACTGTGGCTTAGGGTCAGGGATCCTTTTGATACGGAACTGTGTTGAACCCAATACCGCTCCTTTTGCACCACTAACAGAAATTGTAGCTTTGCCTATGCTGTTTACAATTGCTGTGTAATGCCCGCCCGAACCACTAAGAGAACCGGCACCACTAAAATGCACGTTTAAGTCGCTGGCTGCTACGCCAGGCGCAGATACCGAAATAGGATTCGGTACACCGATATAAAGTACATTCATTTTATCAGGAGAAATAACTGCCGAAGGCCTTGCAACTGTATATTCCTGCTTGAAAGGATAAGAGTCATTTTTACCGGTTGTATTGTTTTTAACCGTGATAAAACCTTCTACGGTATGTTTTCCTTCGCCGCTCGCGGTAATGGTATAATTACCCTTACCGTCTGTAACAGATACCCTGCTACCGTTAACAGTGATATCAGGGTTTGATTTTGAATCATATGCTGTCAAAAAGATCTGGGCAGTATATGGCTGTCCTGCTATCACATAGCTGCTTGGAGCTACCACTACTGCGCTAAACTTATCGAGCGTAACCTGAGCCTGGTCAATTTTACCTAATAATTTCTTAACTACTTCGTTTTCGGCGTTTTTGCTATCAGCTTCAATTTTGGCTAAAGTAGTGAGGGCCGCGCCTAAAGGTATGCCATCCCCAAAGTTAGCTTCCTGCCATGATTTTCTAACATCCCCATGCGGTTTAGGCGCTACGGTATTTAGTGAAAACTGTACGCCTACACTGTCCTTACCTAAAGCTACCATTAACCTTTGGCGGGTTTCATCAATTTTAGCTTTCAGTTTCTCCCCATTTTTTTGATTGATCATGATACGGGGCGATATATCCAGGTTATCCCGTGCGTCAACGTCATCAATCTCCGGGTTAATGCCGCCGCCTTCCTGAATCAGCTTTGCTTTCAGCTGTTCAACGTAGGTATTTAATTCTGCAGCTATAGCACTTGCCTGTTTAGCCTTATCATAAATTGGTTTCGCCCGTTCAGCCTGTTCTTTCAATTTTGTAGCCTCAAAAGCGCTGTATGTGTTTTGCAAACCAGTATTAACATTCCTGGTTGATGCATCCAAACTATTCGTAATATTCTTAAACGCGTCCAACAGGCTATCCGGTACGTTAAGGGCAATGAGGCCCAATAGTACCAGGTATAGTATACCTATCATTCGCTGTCTTGGGGTTTCCTTACCTCCGGCCATCTATTATAAATCTTTTCTGGTAATCAATCAATTAATTAATTATATTAAACACGCGGCTGGTTCATAGCTGTAAGCATGTTACCATAAATGGCGTTTAATGATGCCAGGTTCTTAGCCAATCGACCTACCTCTTCCTTAAACTGTTTTGAATCATCCATTGATTCATTAAAGTTGTTCATGGTAAGCGAAAGGTTCTGGTAAAATTTATTCATTGATTTTAAGTGCGCGCTTGAATCCTGTAATTCCAGCTCGTAAACCGCATTAAGTGCCGACAGATTTTTAGCTAATTGGGTAACCTGGTCATGGTAAGCTTTTGAATCAACATTTGAGTTAGCCATTTCAGTTAAATTAGCCGACGCCTTTTCAAAAGAAACACTTAGTTTTTCATAACTTGCGGTTGCATCTTTAACTTTGCTTGTAAAAGCAATAGTAGCTTCTCCCGCATCGGTAACACGTGATATAGCGGCTACCTTATCGCCAAATGTACGTAAACCATCACCAAGACTGCGCACCAGCTCAGGGCCAATTTTTGCATCTTCCATCATTTTATCCAGCGCAGCAGTTGTTGAGGGGCCTGTATTACCGACGCTCCTTACAGTTGCTTTTGGAAGCTCTCCCTGAAAGTCTTCATTTAATTCAGGATACACACGTGCCCAGTTAATTTCTTTATCTTCTCTCTGAAATCCTAATATAAAAAACAGTATAGCCTCAGTTATAAGTCCCCCTGCTATCCAGTAAGTGGCACCAGGCCAATGCAAAATCTTAAACATTAACCCTATAATCACCACAGTAGCACCCCATGATACGATGTTGCCTATTCCGTAAGGTTTTTTTTTTCCAGCCATAATAATTCAGAAGTAAACTTTTATTTTTTAATTTGATTTGCTTGCGTTTAACTAACTCTTGATTAGCGTTTATCTGTAATGTCGCGCCCTAAGTATTTGGTGACGCAGCGGAAACCGATATACGATTTAGCGGTGTCCTGGTATTCGTAGGTCCGGGTTGAGTTTTGAAGAAAATATCCAATATCTTTCCATGAGCCCCCGCGTACAACTTTACGCTTCAATATTTCGGGGTCGGTAGACTTAGCTTCGTAATTGAATGTTGGTGCAAGATCATGTACAAATGTTGACGCTGATTCGTCAAAAGCAGATAATGTCCATTCGGCTACGTTACCCGCCATATTGTATAAACCATAATCATTAGGGAAATATGAACGTACCGGCACAGTATACGCGCCGCCGTCATCGGTATAATTACCACGCCCCGGCTTAAAGTTAGCCAATAAACAACCTTTTGCATTTTTAATGTAAGGCCCTCCCCATGGATAATCGGTACCTATCCTGCCGCCACGTGCCGCGTACTCAAACTCGGCTTCCGTAGGCAAACTATAAGGTGCACGGTGCGGTAAATGGCGCTTATCTTTATAAGCGTCATTATAGCGCGTACGCCATACACTGTAAGCTCTGGCCTGCCTCCAGGTTACCCCTACAACAGGGTAATTACGGAATGCAGGATGTGAAAAATAACTTTCAACCATAGGCTCGTTGGCGGCATATGAAAAATCGCTTAACCAAACAAGCGTATCAGGGTATACCGCTACGGTATCACGAACAATGAAGTCGGAACGGTGTTTTGTTTTATCGTTATGATGATCTGCAGCATCGCGCAGGGTAAACAAAGCGTAGTTATATTTAAGTAAGCGCACGTCAACCTCATTACGGTCAAACACACGGTCATCACCCTGGTAGTACATACCCTGCAATTTTTGAGCATTGTTTGCCTGGTTGCCTTTACTGCTCCAGATAGGGTTTTTCTTTACAAACTCCCAGTTGATGAATTTTTTACCGCCATTATTATTACCGGCGCCAGCTTTGGGCTGAATGAAATACTTATTATCGTTGATATAATTGGTAATGGCTATTGAATCGCGCACCCAGTTCACAAACATTTTGTATTGACTGTTGCTGGTTTCGGTTTGATCCATAAAAAACGGAGAAACAGTAACCTGTTTAGTTTGGGCTATCTGGGCAAAGGTTACATCCTGATCAGTTTGCCCCATAAGGAAACTACCACCCGGAATATAAACCATTCCGTAAGGCACCTCGGCCCTGAATGATCTTGCAGGAACCCCTACAACTTCCCCCCGGTCACCGCCTCCGCGGCCACAACCACTTAATACACCACCTGCTAAAACAATTATTAAAAAGTAGATCTGCTTCATTTTACAATCAAAATCAGTTATATAACTATAACACAATGCAACGTCCGAATATATTACATTTTACGCAATGTAAGCTATAAAAAACGATAATTTGGCTTCTTGAACCGATAAACTGTGTACTTATCTTCCCAATACCGCACAAAACGCTATATAATTAACAAACCGCTAACCAATTGTTAACATGACAATTAGTTAGCGGTTATACGGGTAAATATGGTAAAAAGTTGCAGTCTGGTTAAATAAATTTCTAATTTATTTATTTACAAGCTTAACATACTGCTCAATAGCCATTGTCATTGACGGCGCGCCGGGGGTTGGAGCTGGTATATCCAAAATTAAGCCAGCCTCAAGCACTGCCTTATGAGTAGTCGCCCCAAAAGCGGCGATGCGTGTATTGTTTTGCTTAAAATCGGGAAAGTTTTTATACAGCGATTGTATACTCGACGGGCTAAAAAATGCTATAACATCGTAAAACACATCGGCCAGATCGGAAAGATCACTGCAAACAGTACGGAAAAGCACTGCAGGAGTAAAGTTATAACCGTTTTCCAGCAAAAAACGCTGCGTTTCTTCGGCAGCAACATCCGAGCATGGGTAAAGGAATTTTTCCGACGAATGCTTTTTCAAAACTTCTGCCAGGTCAGCAGCGGTTTGCTTGCCAAAAAAGATCTTACGTTTACGGTACTGAATGTACTTTTGAAGGTAAAGCGCTATGGTTTCCGAAAGGCAAAAGTATTTCATTTCAACAGGCACCTCAAAGCGCATCTCCTCGCATATGCGAAAAAAATGATCGGCCGAATTACGACTGGTAAAGATCACAGCGCTAAAATCAGCTAAGTTGATCTTCTCTTTTCTGAAATCCTTTGCGGGCACACCCTCAACATGAATAAATGATCTGAAATCAATTTTCAGGTTAAGCTTTTTAGCCAGCTCGGCATAAGGATTTTTATCATTTTCGGGCTTAGGCAAAGTAACCAGTATGCTTTTAACCTTTTTCTTTCTATCTTCCAATTCAGTGCTTTTAATAACCTAAATTTTAATATTCAATGCCTTTATTAAAATCAAAACAGGGCAAATTTCGAGGGCACAAAGATACGTAAATAAATAAAACTTATGAAATCGAAAGGTAGAAATTATATTTACGCTGCTCCTGATGTATTGCCATATAAAAATTATAATGATGATAATGAGCGTAACTGTAAGTAGTACAGGAATGTATTGTGCACCAAGAAGGCTAAAACAAATAACCACCGGCAAAAAAACAAACGCGATATTAAAATAGGTAAGATGCAGAATATTAAGGTATTCGCTCACCAGCTTATTAATATCAAACACAAACCCTAAAAACTTGAGTATTAGAAACTTGAGCGAAAATAATACAATAATGACTATGGTAAGAAAAGTAAACAGGCCGCTTCCCGCTATTTTATAATAAACGCCTTTGTACGCAGCCAGTTGATATAAAAACAAACCGAACGTAGCACAAAATAACAAAAACAAACCCAGGAAAGCCCACGAACTAACCGGACTCTCTTCTTTACCGGCTATCGAAAGTACGCGTTTGCTGTAAAAAGAGGCAAATACATTGCTTACATCTTTGCCCAGGGCAAGGTTAAGAATAGCTGTATACAACAGCATGGCAATAATGAGCACAATAACCCAGGGATCACGCGAAGGGCGGTTATGCCCCTCCATTACCCTGCTCTTTGACCTGGAATGGAGATCAAGAAAGCCGTAACCATGATATAATTCGTGGGCAAAAACGCTATCGGCATATTGGGCACGCATGGCCGCGTCAGGCACCCTGAGGTAACGCATAGCAATAGAGTCTGCAATAAATTTATCTCTGTTTTGCATGGCATAAGCTACCGAATCAAGCACCGAATTACCGGGACGAAAAGCGCGTGTTGGTGATTTTAAAGGCGTATCAGCCACTATTGAATCCTGTTGCGCAAAAGCAGCAGTACAATTCAATAAAAACAGCAGGCAGCACCAAATAACCAAACAGATCCTCAAAGCTTAAAAAGGGCTTATTATTTTTTGCAAAAGTAGGGTAATTATCTGAACCAGAATTTTATCAATTAATATTTTTTTGAATTTATTTGGACCTTAATCGCTTGCTATTCATTAAAAAGTCGGATTCTTATTAAGAAAAGTCTAATTAATACAATCAGAGTACAAATTGACAAAATATATTTGTTGTGAGATAAGCTGCGATAACTAACGTCCAAACGGCTGATAGGAAATTTAAGCTAAACTTAAAGATTATTAACAGCCTAATGGTCAAATAATCAGTGTTGAGATCGAGGCCAATTAAACAGTTAACCTAAATACCCAATATCGAACATTTAAACTGTATAAGCTAAATTTAAATGGGAATAGTATAAATTATGAGAATAAATATTCGGTTATTATTATTGATCCTATGTTTATCCTACAAAGGATATGCCCAACAAAAAACCATTGCTGTTAATAGTCCAAATGGGCAAATTAATGTCAACGTATTCATTGCCAAAGGCAAATTATCATACAACGCGGCAGTTAACAATACGATGTTGATAGCACCATCGCGCCTGGGTTTAACTGTTGATGGTATCGATCTTGGAGTTGAAACCAAATTTGCAGGTGCCCCTTCAAATAAAAAGATAAAAGAAACCTATACTATCAACGGCGCTCACAAAACGGCACGTAACGAAGCGAATGAAACTACAATTCCTTTGCTAACAGCAGAGAAGAAATTCAACTTAATTGTGCGCGCTTACAATGATGGTATAGCTGTACGTTACACATTACCTTATAATACAAAACACATCAATGCCGACTCAACCTCCTGGGAATTCTCCGGAAAAGTAACGCAGGTTGCCTGGTCGGATTATAATGAAGGTTATGAGGGCCTAAGCCATGTAACTCCATTACCATCAGTTCCACAAAATACACCAATAATGGGGCCCTTAACTTTTAATGTAAACGGGATTTTTGCCTCGGTTTCAGAAGCTGATTGCGAAGACTTTTCAGACATGTCTTTTATACACCATGAAAATTCTTTTAAAGCAAATTTCCCCTTTGCCCCTAACGGCTGGGATGTACAACCGGATAGCAATGCTGGACATGCTGTACTTAAAGGTGCTTATGAAAACCAAAAAGTATCTCCCTGGCGAACAATTATCATAGCCAAAAATTTAACTGAATTAGTAAACTCAGACCTGCTCACGAATCTGTGCCCGGCACCACAAAAAGGCAATGACTTTAGTTGGGTAATGCCAGGCCGTTGTTTATGGCAATGGTGGAGCGTTGGGGCTCCCCGGTTTGCCGAACAAAGAAGTTGGTATGATGCGGCAGCTAAATTAAAATGGGAATATTATTTAGTAGATGATGGATGGCGAAATTGGAGCGAGCCGGGTAAAGATCAGTGGCAGCTTTTGGGAGATGTGATAGCATACGGAAAAAGTATTGGCGTAAAATCAATTGTTTGGGTTGACTCTAAAGAAATGCGATCGGCAGCAGCCCGTTATTCGTATCTGAAGCGAATCAAAGATCTGGGAGCAGCGGGCATTAAAATAGATTTCATCCCCCCTGCAACGTCATCTATTATGCAATGGTACATGGGTACCATGCAAGATTGTGCAGACCTCAAACTAATGCTTAATTTTCATGGAAGCGTAAAACCAACGGGATTGACAAGAACCTATCCCATGGATATTACGAGGGAGGCAGTTAGGGGGAATGAATATCATATGACCCGGTATAAAAGAGTGGCACCGTTAGACCATGACGTATCTGTACCGTTTACGCGTTTTACCGCCGGTGCTGCAGATTTTACTCCTGTAATACTGAACCCGGAGCAACTTACATCGCAAAAATTCACCTGGGCCCATGAGTTTGCTCAATCCATCGTATATCTTTCTCCTATTACGCATTTCGCGGACGAATATAAATTTTACCTGGAGAGCCCGATGTTTGATTTATTTCAACAGGTACCTACAACCTGGGACGAGACAAAAGTTTTAAGCTGTACCCAAATGGGTGAAATTGTTGCTTATGCACGCCGAAAAGGAAACACCTGGTGGGTTGGCGTAATGAATGGTGCCGATGCACGTGAAATTAAAATTCCTTTAAACTTTCTACAGCACGCAACAAAAGGGGTACTGATATATGATGGAGAAGATACCAATGCATCTATCCACCGTGAAGAAAGATTAGTCAATCCCAAAGACACGCTTACTATAAAATTATCGCCGGGTGGTGGCTTTGTAGCTATGCTACATTAAAAGCAAGGCGTTATATGGCATGTGGCGTGCATAGCGCATGAGCACATGCCAGGCCATGTTAAACGCTTGTTTTGTATAAGAATGCAGAATCGACACAAAACAAAAGACATGTTCAATTTAGTAAATACGTTATTCCGTAACGCCTGTAGCAGCCCAAAAAACAAGGTATCCGGCTTTATCTTTACTTACAGTAACTTTTTTTAGAATGCGCCCGGGATCAGGATGAATATTCAATACATCGATATTATGATGATCATTTTCTGTTATCTTATTTCCCTGCCCCCATTTAGCCAGATCATGTACTAAGTAGCTCAGGTTTGAGTTACCTTCAGGTATATCATCATAATAATCGGGCAATTTAAAATCTTTAAACTCGCTACCATCGCTATAAGTTAGTGTAATATATAGTTGCGAAGGCCCTTCGGAACTGGTAAGGCTCAGATACAAACCAGAATATTTTTTGTGAGGAACATCGAAGCTAAAACTATCAATGCCGGCAACATTTAGGCTTTGGTTACCGTTGTCACCGTTTTTATAATGAAGCAAGATGGTTGGGTGAAACGAATTAGCGGGGATCAATGGATTATCCGGCAAAGTGTGCGCATCATGATTGCCATTAAGTTTTGCTGCATTTGCGGTAAGATAACCATCCTCTTTGCCCCCGCCATCAATACCGGTTACCCAGGTTTGCAACTTACCATCGGTAACTGTAGTTACAGGGCGGGCATTTAACAGCTTTTGGATATTTATTTGAATGGTGTTATTGCTGTGCTGGCTATTGGCAGCTCTGCCGGCCAGCAAACACACAGATAAGAAAACAAAGTATTTAAAGGTCATGGTTGTTATAATTGGGAACTAAAGATAAACAAAGCTTAAATGTCCCTTAACCCTTATTGCACAAATACCGGCTTTAGTCAAAAAAATAATTACATTACCTTTGCCGCATGGCAGGCATCTATATACATATTCCCTTTTGCAAGCAGGCTTGCCATTATTGCGACTTCCATTTCAGTACATCATTAAAGTACAAAGATGAAATACTGCATGCGTTAATCAGTGAAGTCAAACTGCAAAAAGGCTATCTTAACGGCGAAACCATCGAAACCATTTATTTTGGAGGAGGCACTCCTTCTGTTTTAAGCGGCGATGAAATCAGCAAGATCATTAATGCAATTACTGAACTACACACGGTATCATCTACAGCCGAAATTACTTTGGAGGCTAACCCCGATGATTTGAAACCTGATAAGCTCAAAGCATTGAGGCAAACACCGGTAAATCGCCTCAGTATAGGGATTCAATCGTTTTTTGACGAGGATTTGGTTTGGATGAACCGCGTACACCGCGGGCAGGAAGCCGAATCATCAGTAAAACGGGCACAGGATGCCGGTTTTGAAAACATTACTGTCGACCTGATTTACGGCTATCCTATGCTTAGCGATACCAAATGGAAGCAAAATCTCGATAAGGTATTTGAGCTTAATGTTCCGCATGTGTCTACTTATTCGATGACGGTTGAACCGCAAACTGCACTGGCAGCCTTTATCAGCAAAAAAAAACAGCCCCCCATGAATGAGCAACAAAGCGCAGAGCAATTTATAGTGCTGATGGATGCCATGCAGGCACATGGGTTTGAACATTACGAAATCTCCAACTTTTGTAAGCCCGGCCAATACTCCCGTCATAATTCGAATTACTGGAAAGGGGTAAAATATTTAGGAATTGGCCCCTCGGCGCATTCTTACAATGGAGAGACCCGCCAATGGAACATAGCTAACAACGCAAAATATATGCAGGCGCTTGAAACCGGAAAACTACAGGCCGAAACCGAGGAGCTAACCGAAGAGAACCGCCTGAACGAATATATCATGACCTCGTTACGCACAATCTGGGGGCTTGATTTAGCCAGGCTCAACCAGATAGCCAAAGGAGCATCAGCCGAATTACTCAAAGCTGCCGCCGAATATTTCGATAGGGAATGGATCATACAAAAAGATAATGTTATTTATCTTAGCGCAACAGGTAAACTGTATGCTGATCATATTGCAGCCGGATTATTTTTCTAAACCTTTGAGGTTTTTTACAGTCAGTACTTTGTTACAAAGCAAAATGGTTTTAAAAACTGTTTATATTTATCAAATCGTATTGTGTTATATACCTGCAATTATGAAAAAAGTACTCATTATCGCTTTATCGTTTATAGCTATTATAGCCCCAAAAGCTTTCGCCCAAAAAACTGTGGGCGGGACTGTTATGTCGCCTGCTAAAAATATTGTACAAAACGCATCCGGCTCAAAAGACCATACTACGCTCGTAAACGCTATTAAATCTGCCGGCTTGGCGCCTACCCTATCAGCGACCGGTCCGTATACTGTTTTTGCACCTACTAATGAAGCTTTTGCCCAGCTTCCTGCAGGCACGGTTGACAACCTGATGAAACCTGCAAGCAAGGCCAATCTTATTAAACTGCTTACTTATCATGTGGTGCCCGGCAAATTAACCTCGGCCGATCTGTTAACCAAAGTAAAAGAGGGCAAAGGCAAGTTGGAGCTTAATACATTGAGCGGCGGTACACTTATAGTGATGTCGCAGGGGGCAAAACTTTACCTTGTTGACGAAAAAGGGGGCAAATCATTCATCACCATAGCCGATGTTGCCCAAAGCAACGGTGTTATTCAGGTAGTTAATTCAGTTTTGAAACCTAATTAAGCCAGTTGCAGTTTGTAATGGCAGAAGCAGTTGGCAGCGGTAGTTGTACAAGCGGTACACTGATTAGAGGAAGATAGGCAAAATATACTCTTTTTATTACACTCCATGAAACTGCACCGGCAACTTTATACTGCCTGCAGTTACGTATTGCCACTGCAACTTTATACTGCAACTAAAATACAACTGTCAGCACAATTTCAAAATCGGCTCAAATCGTTTACATATTATTTACAAAGAATTAATTTTGCTCGTTAATTAATTTGTGAAAATGAGTATAACGCTTACACCTATTGATAGTGTAGACAATATAAGCAAGGAGGATTTTGTTAACAATTACTTAAATCCGCGTAAACCGCTTATTATCCGCAAAGCCACTGAAAGCTGGCCCGCACTGCAAAAATGGACTTTTGAATACCTGAAAGAGGTAGTTGGAGATAAAACCGTTCCGCTTTATAACAGCTCAAAGGCCGATCCTTCCAAAGCTATCAATGCATCTGCAACTGAAATGAAGTTTGGCGATTATATCGATCTTATTCAAAAACAGCCTACTGATTTAAGAATTTTCCTCTTCGACCCAATTAAACATGCCCCAAAACTGCTGGAAGATTATCGTTCGCCATCTGATTTAATGGGTGGTTTCCTGGATAAATACCCCAATATGTTTTTCGGCGGCGCCGGTTCTGTAACATTTTTACATTACGACATCGATCTTGCGCACATTTTCCATACACATTTTAATGGCCGCAAACATGTAATGCTGTTCGATCAGAAATGGACCGAACGTCTGTACTGCATCCCCTTTGCTACCTACGCCCTGGAAGATTATGATATCGAAAACCCCGATTTTACCAAATTTCCGGCCCTTGACGGCATTGAAGGACAAGAGGCCATTTTAGAGCATGGCGATACCCTGTTTATGCCAACCGGTTACTGGCACTGGATGAAATACCTCACCGGTTCATTTTCGATATCGTTACGCGCCTGGGATAAATCATGGGCCATTAAAGCCAAAAGCTTGTATAACTTAACAGTGCAGCGCAAGTTTGACAACCTGATGAAAGCTCGCTTTAAAAAGGATTATATGGACTGGAAGGAGAGCCTGGCTATCAAACGCGCTAACAACGCCCTTGTATCAGGCAGGCCATAATATTAAGATATATTTATACTACTTTGGGGTTTATTTCGTTATTTTGAATGCTTTTAAACGAGTAAGAAACAATATTGTAACTTTATTTTAAAATAAGCGTAATCCCCCTAAAGTAATAAACTATTATGTGCTTCATTCTTAACCCGATCGATACGGTTGAAAATATTTCTCCCGAAGACTTCAAGAAGAATTATTTAGACCCTCGTCGCCCGCTGGTTATCAAAGGGCTTACCAAAAGCTGGCCTGCCCGCGAAAAATGGACACCCGAATATTTAAAGCAGGTTGTTGGCAATAAAGTAGTGCCATTGTACGATAATTCAAAGGCCGATCCGTCAAAACCCATCAATTCGTCGGCAACTGAAATGCCCTTTGATGAATATATCGACCTTATCCGCAGTAAACCAACCGAGTTAAGGATTTTTTTCTTTAACATATTTAAGCAAGCGCCACAACTTTTGGATGATATTGTATTACCTAAGGACCTGATGGGGGGCTTTTTGGAAAGCATGCCCGCCATGTTTTTCGGAGGTTCAAACTCGGTTACTTTTTTACACTACGATATTGATCTTCCGCATATTTTCCATACCCATTTTGGAGGGCGTAAGCATGTGATCCTATTTGAAAACAAGTGGAAGCGCCGCCTGTACTGTATCCCCAATGCCACGTATGCACTGGAGGACTATGATGTACTAAATCCTGATGTCAAAAAATTCCCGGCACTTGACGGTGTAGAAGGTATTGAAGTTTTCCTTGAACATGGCGATACCCTGTTTATGCCAACCGGCTACTGGCACTGGATGAAATATGTGGATGGTTCATACTCACTCAGCCTTCGCGCATGGGATGCCAGCATAAGCCGTAAAGCGGCAAGCCTATACAACCTGGCCGTTAAAGGTGGTGTTGATAGCGCTCTAAAAATGATGTTCAAAGGCAAATATGCTAAATACCGCGAAGGACTGGCCGTTAAATGGGCTAATAGAGAGCTTGCCGCAGGGAAACCTTTTTAAAGTCGAAAGTCTTACGTTTTTAGTCTTAAGGCATGATATTGAGTAGCGATGGATTTGTCCATCGCTATTTTGTTTTATACCCACGACCGTGTCTTCACAACTAGCTTGTTTATCAAATGCTCCCGAAAACGTGTATATGAGATACAATCTACCAACGCTCCAAGCCCAAAAGTTTTTTACCCAGATCGCTAAGCTCAGCTACCGGATTTTGCTTTTCCCGTTCCAGCGGATCGCCCGGAAAAGCGTAGCCCTGCATGGCTTCGCGGCTTTGCCAACTGTTAATGCGCCATTGTCTTAGCTCTTCATTGTCTTCCTGGGCGGGCATCATGGATATATACTGCGCTATACGCACTTTATCTGCACTGGTATTAGGTCTTATGCCATGCGGCTGCAAACTGTTAAATATCAGCAGATCACCTGCTTCCAGTTTCACTTTCACAGTCTCAAAACCGGTGGTATCAGGTTTATAATGATCCCTATCTTCGGGTTGGGTTAATTTCCAGGTATCGTATGTACGATATAGTTCCGGGATACATTGAAAACCACCCATGTTTTCATCAGTCTGATCGGCAAGGGCCAGTACGCCCTGCACATTTTGAGGTTTGGTTTCCGGGTCATAATCCCAATGAATAAAACCTTTATATTCAAAGCCAGGCCTTAGCGGAAAATTCAGATTGGCCCGGTCAATAGTTACCCATAGCTTTTCGGTACCCCAGATATCTGTAAAAGCCGCATGTACTTTAGGATATTGCCGGTTATCCCACATAAACTGCTGATTATAAATTTCAACCATGCCCGTATTGTTCAACTCGCTCATTTGCATTTGGGCATTGGGCTTTTTATACCAGGTAGTGATATCATTGGCATCCTTATCTTCATATTGCCACAGATAATCAGCCAGCTTTTTCACCTGCTCTTTAGGTACTGCATTTTTGATGATCACATAACCATTCTCTATCCAAAATTGCCAATCGGCCTCGCTAAGCACTTTCAGCGGTGCATTGTTTTTACGTTCATTCAGGCGGATCTGGCTTGATTTAGCGGTTGACGGATTACCAGGGATCTCTTTATGTGCATTCGCCGGCGTGGTTGCCATGGTCATGGTTGCGTTTTCGGTCTTCATCATTTTTTTTTGATTTATAACTCAAATTTAGGTTGGCATGGAAGATGGATTATCCTGTACAATGACCAAAATTTGCTCTATATTGATCATTTGTTTACCTTTACTAAAACTTAATGCTCAATATAGCATGGATAAGATCCAGTTAGAGAAGATTAATTTTGAACCTGGCAAATCGTTCAAACTCTTTTCACCCCGGCTTCGCAACACTTTTCTGTGGCATTATCACCCCGAATACGAATTGGTTTATGTTGAGGCAGATGCAGGGATAAGGCACGTAGGTTCACACATTTCCGGCTACACCCAGCATGACCTGGTGCTTATTGGCAGTAACCTCCCCCACCTCAACTTTGATTACCGGCTGCGGAGCGAATACCATCAGATAGTGGTGCAGCTAAAAGAAGATTTCATGGGAACGGCAATAGGCATCACTCCCGAATTTTCGACCATCGGGCAGCTTTTCAAAAAAGCCGCCAACGGTATTGCTTTTTATGGAGATACCAGGACTACAGCAGTGCGAAAACTGAAACTTTTACCGGGGATGGATTCTTTTCAGCAGTTAATGGGGTTAATGGAGATCTTTAACATACTGGCTGGTTCAAAAGAATTTACGATTTTAAACAACGACGAGCCGAACCTGCAGTTTTTTTTAAAAGATAAGATCAGGATGGGGGCTATTTATGAATATATCGGCAGTAATTACAATCTTAAACCCGATGTAAATGTAGTGGCGGCTAAAGTGAACTTTACTACAGCGGCTTTTTGCCGCTATTTTAAAAAACAAACTAAAATGACCTTCACCGATTTCGTGAACCAATACCGTGTTGATGTAGCCAAAAACCTGCTCATGCAGGATAAAAACGTTACTGAAACCTGTTACGCCGTGGGATTTGAAAGCTTATCATATTTTAATAAACTCTTTAATAAGATAGTTGGAAAGAATCCCTCCGATTTTAAGCGGAACTGGTTTGCTAAGGATTGATCGGGAATAACGCCTGTAAAATATTGCCGCCAGAATTATTCAGCCTGATTTTTTATAGTAATCCTTAACCACATCGGGTAAAAGATGCAGGTATAAGTCAGGCTCTTCCCTGATGTTTGCCGCTGGCACCGGTACAATTTTACAGGGTTCTTCATAAATAACGCTTTCACAATCCAGGAACCGCCCCATATAAGCGCCATAGGCCTCTGAAGCAAATATCACATCAATAGGCGGCAGCTTCTTTTTAAGATAGCTGGCCCAAAGTCTCGACATATTTTCTATCGAGTCGCCCGCACCCGGCAGCATAGCTTCATCATAGCTTAATAATACAGGTTTAACCTTGTCATTACCTGCGTAAGTTTTTTCGAGCCAGTCAAGCCTGATATTTCCATCAATGGGCTCATCATCACTGGCACCAATAACCACTACAAGCTCATCACAATGGTCAAGCGCGTAACCAATCAAAGCCATATGCCCAATATGGAGCGGCAAAAACTTCCCAATTACTAAACCTCTTTTCATGCAGTAGTATTTTTGCGATCCGGTATCTTTATAAATTCCGCTCTTAAGAGAGGAATCGCTAATTCCCACGCTTCCAAATCCCCGTATTTATCCACTTAACCTTTTATCTCCACCCCTAATCTCCTTACGAGGTGTGGTCACAAACTATCTTCCACTCACCCTTAATTTTCCTAAACCATAGCGTAAAATAGCCGCCTGGTGTATCTTTTTCACGGGTTAGTTTCCATCCTCCCAAAACAAAAGCATTGGTTGCATCCAATACCTTTAGCTGTATGATCTCAAAGCTAAGCTGCCCCATGGCAGCCTTATCAGGATAAGTTTGTTTGTAATGTTCAAGTGTTGTTTGCCAGCCATAGGCGGGGGCTGTTTTCCCCACAAAAACCAACGAATCTGATTTCCAGTAGGTCGTCATAAAGCTTTCAATATCGCCGCGGTTCCAGGCTTCTTCCTGTGTATGCATTACTTTCAGGATGGCCTGCCTGTCCTGTGCAAAGCAATACACGGCCACAAGCATCAACGCTAAACTCAGTAATATTTTTCTCATATAATAAAGATAGCTTTTTGTTTTTGTCTGAACCTGAATTTTAAGAATTGCCCGAATTAACAGAATTAAAAAGAGAAAATTCAATTAATTCTTCAATTCGATTAATTCCGGTTCAGACAATACAGTATATTTGGATTTCATCGACACTAAAAACAACTTAACTATGGGAAATCAGGTATTAAGTTTTGGCGAAGTTTTATGGGATGCTTTTGGTGATGGAAAAAAAGCGGGCGGCGCCCCTATGAATGTAGCCAGGCATTTGGTACAACAAGGCGTAAAAACAGCGTTTGCGAGCTCTGTGGGTATGGATAACTCGGGCGATGCACTGATAGGCTTTTTAAAAAGCAATGACCTGTATTCGGACCTGATTCAGCAGGACGATGAATTTCCAACCTGTGAAGTTACAGTACAGCTTGATGAAACCAACACCGCTACTTATATTATTCCCCAACCCGTTTCATGGGATAACATACAACCATCGGCTGCACTCACTAAAGCAGCCCAGGCAGCCAGGGCCATTGTGTTTGGCAGTTTGGCTTGCCGTACCGCTACTACCCGCGAAACCTTATTAAACCTGCTTGATGAAACCCCGACGCTAAAAATATTTGATGTAAATCTTCGCCCGCCGCATTACACCCTGTCAACTATTGAAACATTGGTAGCCCGGGCCGACGTAGTAAAAATGAACGAGGAAGAAGCCAACCTGCTCATCGGTGGAAGTAGTGCTTCCCTGCGCGATCAAATTGGCGAGTTCCGTTCCAAATACCATAGCCAAACCATTTGCGTAACCCGCGGCGAGCATGGCGCACTGGTATGGCACGACCATGAATTTTATGACAGTCCCGGGTGTCCGGTAAAAGTTGCAGACACGGTAGGCGCCGGCGATGCCTTCCTGGCAACATTTGTATCCGGCCTCCTTTCGGGAAAACCCATGCAGCAGGTGGTAGATAAAGCGTGCTCCGTTGGCTCATACGTAGCCAGCCAGCGAGGCGCCAACCCGGTGTACCCGCCTGAGCTCCTGAATAGCTTGGCTTACATTTAGGAATTCGGATTTCGAATGTTCGATTTCGGATTTATTTTTGGAGATAGAAAATGACTTTTTAATCCGAAATCCCAATTCCGAAATCAAAAATCTAATTGTCATACTTAACTAACAATTTATTTTATCACTTCCGCAGCGAAACTTTTCCTAAAAATATTCCGTTCCTTTATGTACAGAAAGGACAAAATATGCGTGGTTTTGGATTTTCCAAATTTAAGCCCAACCAAATCCCTAAAGGCGGATTTGACGAATTGTTAAAATTATTCCTCGAGTTGCTCAACTATACATCGGGCGATGCAGGCGAAGCTTTAGCCTGGCTTAACGAACTCGATAAACAATATAACCTTACTAACGATGATTATGGCATGGGCGATTTCATCGATGAACTAAAGCAAAAGGGTTATCTCGACGAAAATAATGAGAATGGCGAGTTCCGGATTACGGCAAAAACTGAGCAAAGCATCAGGCAATCTGCTCTGGAGGAGATCTTCGGCAAGCTAAAAAAATCAGGCAAAGGCAACCACCGCTCGCCGCAATCAGGCCAGGGCGATGAAAAAAATGCCGAACGCCGCGAGTTTGAGTTTGGCGACAGCCTTGATCAGATAGACATGACCCAGTCTATCCACAACGCCCAGGTTAATCACGGTATAGGCGATTTCATGATGACCGAACGCGATCTTGAGGTAGAGGAAATGGACTACAAAACCCTTACTTCAACTGTGCTCATGATCGATATTTCGCACTCCATGATCCTTTATGGCGAAGACAGGATCACTCCGGCCAAAAAAGTAGCTATGGCCCTTGCCGAACTGATCCGCACCAAATATCCTAAGGACACGCTGGATATTGTTGTTTTTGGGAACGATGCATGGCCAATAACCTTGCAGGATTTACCTTACTTGCAGGTTGGCCCCTACCATACCAATACCTATGCAGGTTTGGAGCTGGCTACCGATCTGCTCCGACGCCGTAAAACGCACAATAAGCAGATTTTCATGATTACGGATGGTAAGCCAACCTGCTTAAAGGAAGGCACCAGGTATTATAAAAACAGCATTGGTTTGGACAGGAAAGTGGTTAACAAAACCCTTAACATGGCTGCCCAATGTAAGCGGTTAAAAATACCTATTACTACATTTATGATAGCTAAAGACCCTTATTTGCAGCAGTTTGTTCGTAAATTCACAGAAACAAACGGAGGCAAAGCCTTTTACAGTTCCCTGAACGGTCTTGGTGAGTACATTTTTGAGGATTATATCAGAAACAGAAGAAGGACTGTGAGGTAAGTCTTTAGTCGGAAGTCCGACGTCTGGAAGTCTGAAATACGAATAACAACTGTCCTTTAAATTAAAAATAAACATTCGGACTTGCGGACTTTCCGACTTCCGGACTACAAAAACAGAATGAGTAAATTATTAGATATAAAAACCCTCGGCCAGTTAAAGCAAACAGGCTATAAAAGCCGTTCGGTTAAAGACGAATTACGTGCTAACCTTATTGAACAGCTTAAAAAACGCGAAGGCGGCTTTGAGGGCATCATCGGTTTTGAAGATACTGTGATCCCTGATCTGCAAACTGCTATCCTGTCGCGCCATAACATTTTACTATTGGGTTTACGCGGCCAGGCTAAAACCCGTATTGCCCGTTTATTGGTTAACCTGCTTGATGAGTATATCCCATACATCGAGGGATCAGAATTGTTTGATGATCCTTACAACCCCATATCTTGGTATGGTCATAGCATCATCACCCAAAAAGGTGACGACACACCTATAGGCTGGATCCACCGCTCTGAGCGTTATACCGAAAAGTTGGCCACCCCTGACGTTACCGTAGCCGATTTAATTGGTGACGTTGACCCAATCAAGGCCGCTACTTTAAAATTAACCTATTCGGACGAGCGTGTAATCCACTTCGGCTTGATCCCACGTGCACACCGCGGCATTTTCGTGATCAATGAGCTGCCCGACCTGCAGGCCCGCATCCAGGTATCCCTTTTTAACATCCTGCAGGAAAAAGATATCCAGATCCGTGGTTTTAAATTACGCTTACCACTGGATATCCAGTTTGTGTTTACCGCCAACCCCGAAGATTATACCAACCGTGGTTCGATAGTAACACCGCTTAAAGACCGCATTGAGAGCCAGATTTTAACACATTACCCGCGTTCGGTTGAGATTTCACGCAAGATCACGCAACAGGAAGCGTCCCTTACCGATGATCAGCGTATCGCTATTGAGGCTGATGGTTTGGTTAAAAACCTGGTGGAACAGATTGCTTTTGAAGCCCGTAACTCTGAGTATATCGACAAAAAATCGGGTGTATCGGCGCGTTTAACCATTTCGGCCTATGAAAACCTGATCAGTAATGCCGAACGCCGGATGATCATCAACCACGAAAAAACTACCTTTGTACGTATTACCGACTTTTTAGGTGTGATACCTGCCATCACCGGTAAAATTGAGCTGGTTTATGAGGGTGAACTGGAGGGACCAGGCAAAGTGGCCAATATCCTGATAGGTAAAGCCATCAAAAGCTTACTGCTATCGTTTTTCCCTGACCCGGAAAAGGCTAAGAAAGCCAAAGCCCCTAACCCATATGCAGCTATCATTAACTGGTTTGGCGATGGCAACAATGTAGCTTTCGTTGATGATATGCCCATGCAGGAATACAAAAAATCGCTGGAAGAAGTTGTGGGGTTGAAAGACCTTGTAAAAAAGATCCACCCGCGTTTGGGCGAAAGCCAGCAATTGCTGCTGATGGAATTTGTACTTCACGGCCTGTCGGAATTTTCACAATTGAACAAAGGTTTCCTGGATAATGGCTTCGCGTTTTCGGATATGTTTAACAGTTTATTTAACTTGCAGCCCGATGACGATGACCTTGATATTGACGACGACCGGTACTAAAATATATGGCGCTCTATGATTTTTAAGGCGCTAAGCATATTGTTCTGGATCATAATTGAGCTGCTGGCCGACCGGTATGTTTTATACGGTATCCGAGGCGCGTTCAAAAAATGGCGATTGCTTCAATCAAAAGCATTCGCCATTTTTTATTGGGGCTTTTCGGCCTTGTGTGTGGCCGCGCTTTTAACTGCAGGTTATATTACCATAGCAGGTACGGGTGTACGCGCAGCCTGTTTACTGGTAACATTTATCCTGCTCATCTGTAAATTTACTTTTATACCATTCATTTTTGCCGATGATATCAGGCAAAAAATTGCGCTGAAAAGGAAAAAAAATGACACCTCAATTCCTCTCCCTACTGCTCCTGCCTCTACTACTAATATTGATGATGCCATTCCCCGTTCCGAGTTTCTTTTAAAAGCAGGCTTGCTTGCCGCAACCGTTCCCCTGGCCGCTATAAAAAAGGCCATGCCTAAAGGTTCGTAT
This sequence comes from Mucilaginibacter rubeus, assembly GCF_014643835.1. Lineage (GTDB taxonomy): Bacteria > Bacteroidota > Bacteroidia > Sphingobacteriales > Sphingobacteriaceae > Mucilaginibacter > Mucilaginibacter rubeus. The sequence continues at coordinate 293,663 of NZ_BMKD01000009.1, forward strand.
GATTATCATGTACTGTATCAAACTATGTATCTGCCTAATCTGCCAAAGGCCTTTGATGGCTTAAGGATCGGGCAGATCTCAGATATTCATTCAGGCAGCTTTTATAATAAAAAAGCGGTGCTCGGTGGTGTTGAAATGCTGTTGAATGAAAAACCCGACCTGATATTTTTTACCGGCGATCTGGTTAACGATGAAGCATCGGAAATGACCAGCTACCAGGACATTTTCACTAAAGTAAAAGCCCCCCTTGGTGTTTTTTCAACCCTGGGTAACCATGATTATGGCGACTATGGCGACTGGAACTCCCCGGCGGATAAAAAGAAAAATCATGATGACCTGATAACCACCCATAAAAACATGGGCTGGAACCTGCTCAGGAACGAAAATCGCCGTCTAAAAATCAACGGAGAAGAAATAGGGATCTTAGGTATTGAAAACTGGAGCGAATACAGCCGCTTCCCCAAATACGGGCGCATGGACCTTGCAGTAAAAAACACCGATGACCTGCCGGTAAAGCTCCTGCTCTCGCATGATCCATCGCATTGGCGGGCCGAGGTTTTACCTAAATACCCGCAAATTGATGCCATGTTTGCCGGGCATACCCATGGCATGCAATTTGGCGTACGTACCCCGCATTTTCAATATAGCCCTATAAAATATGTTTATAATGAATGGGCCGGTCATTACCAGGAAAACAAACAACAATTATATGTAAATGTAGGTTTTGGTTTTGTTGGTTTAACCGGCAGGGTTGGAATATTGCCGGAGATTACGATATTTACATTAAAAGCAGGCCGCGATCCCTCATTACCAATTTCCTAAAAGATCCAGGCAGAAGCTGCTATCCTTTTACCGATGAAGAAATTACTACAGTCTGTATTAGATTTTCTGCTCTTCAGTAATATTTTCATGTCGCTTTGTGCTGTAGCACAGGCCTTGTTAACCTTTCACTTAATAGGATCAAAACCAGTGTTCCCTGTTTTGGGCTTGTTATTTACTTCAACACTGGGTATCTATAATTTTTGTATCCTCATCACCCGTCCAACTAAACCACAACGGTCGCCTTACAAAAGGGTGCGATGGTTTTTTGCACACTATAGGCTGATGGTGACCTTTACTATAGTTTCGCTGCTGTCTCTGATCCCGCTGTTCTTTATCATCACTACCGAATCAAAGATCCTGCTCATATTTCTGAGCGTTTTATCGTTTGGTTATGGTTTACCATTGTTCAGTGTAGGCGATCATAAATTTGGTTTAAGAAATATCCCCGGTTTAAAACCGTTTTTAATAACCCTGGTATGGACAATGAGCTGTGTACTGTTCCCGGTATTGGAATCAATGCATAATCATCTAACCGATATCAGCATGCGCGATACCACTATACTCATAGCCAAACGCTTTTTATTTATAGGAGCGCTGACAATACCTTTTGATATCCGGGACCTTTTCGACGACCGTAAAGTAGGCCTTAAGACCATCCCGGTAGTTTGGGGCGAAAAAAATGCTTATCTGTTTTGCCAGGTATTGCTCACCGGCTACATTGTACTCATGTTCCTGTTCAGGCAAAATGGCTTTAGCCTTGATTTCTTTGCACTCACATTTACTATGTTCCTTACCGGCTGGCTCATCTTCAGATCGGCCTGGGAAAAAAACGAGTATTATTACTTTTTTTATATGGATGGGGTACTGATCTTACAGTACGTAATTGTAGTAGTATTCAATGCTGTTAAATATTTTCTCCATTAAAACATGGCTGCCAATTATAACAACTCGGCATGGTTTTATGATCGGCTTTCAAGAATAGTTTACGGCAAAGCTTTGATAAACGCGCAGGTTTATTTATTAGGCTTTATTCCACCAAAAAGTAAAATACTGATAGCAGGCGGCGGCACCGGCTGGATCCTTGAAGAACTTGCCAAAATATACCCGGCAGGGTTAAACATCACTTACGTTGAAATTTCGGCCAATATGATTGCACTCTCGCAAAAAAGACAAACCGGGCAAAACGAGGTGATCTTTATTAATGATGCAGTTGAACATGTGAAACTCGCCGCCGACTTCGATATCGTAATCACCCCTTTTTTGTTCGATAATTTTGTGGAAGAAACGGTTGACAATGTTTTTAACCATTTGCACAACCTGCTCAAACCCGGTGGCCTCTGGCTCAACGCCGATTTTCAGCTTACCGGCCGCTGGTGGCAAAACGTGCTGCTCAAAAGCATGTTTGTTTTTTTCAGGCTGCTTTGCGGGATAGAAGCCAGCAGGTTGCCAGCCATTGAAAAGCGCTTTAATAATGCTGAATATGGCGTTATTGAGGATAAAACCTTTTTTGGTAATTTTATTGTAGCAAGGGTATATCGGCAATTATCTTGAATATGTTATTGCGAGGAGCAGCATGGGCTAAAGTGTCAAGGGAGACGCGGCAATCTCGTAGCTATGCAGGTCGGACATGCATTAGATACGAGATTGCCGCGCTTCGCTGGCAATGACATATTTTCAAAAAAGCCTATTTACAAAACTGCAAACAGCTTACTTGAAACCGCAAACTGAAAACTACTGATTATAAACAAACTTATATCCTATCCCCCTTACAGTTTGCAGGTATTGCGGCGAATCGGCATTGGTTTCTATTTTTTTACGCAAGCGAACGATGTGCATATCAAGGGTACGGGTATTTACATCAGCGTTGTAGCCCCAAACTTCCATCATCAGCTCCTCGCGGTTGATAACCTTGTTTTTGTTTTTGAGAAAATAAAGCAGGATCCTGTTTTCGAGGATAGTTAGCTCTATCTTACGGCCATCCCGGATAAGCAGGTGCGTGTTAGGCAGGTGCTCCATGTTGGCAAAACGGTACGATTCGGGCTTTTCGCTGTTAAGAGAAAACTTGATTTTGTTTTCAATCAACGCCACCAATACATCCATATTATAGGGTTTGGTGATATAGTCAGATACCCCAAAGTTATAGGCTTCTATCTTGTCAACATCCTGCGCCTTAGCGGTCATCATGATGATGAGTTTATCGAATCCTTTTTCGCGGATATTGCCGCAAACTTCCGAGCCCGGTTTGCCGGGGAGCATCCAGTCTAACAATACAATATCAGGCTGCTCGGCCAATATCATGGTTTCAGCTTCATTGCCATTACCGGCTTCCAGTACCTTGTACCCCTCTGATTGCAAACGTTCTGAAACCAGGAAACGCAGGTTCTCGTCATCTTCAACCAGCGCAATTTTAATTTCTTTGTTCATATCTTAATTTTCGTATGGAAGCGTAACTATAAATTCCGAACCTTCGTTAACCTTACTGTAAACAGTTATATCACCGTTCATAAAATTAACCAGTTCTTTACAAAATGCCAAACCCAGGCCAACGCTCCCGTTTTGATTGTATTGGTTTTCTATTCTGTAAAACTTCTTAAAAACGTTATTCAGTTCATTTTTCGGTATCCCTATCCCCTTATCAGCAAACGAAAACACAATATTCCGTTTTTCCTGTGAAATATTGATGAACAGCTCCTTTTGCTGAGGGTGCGAATACTTGTATGCATTTTCAATAAGGTTTTGAAAAACACTCCCTAATAATACAGGATCAGTATAAAAAGTTTCAACCCTGTTGATTTTAAATTTAATATTAAAATCAGCGTACTTTATTTTAAAGGTATCAATATACCGGCTAATAAAGTTCTCTATATCAATTTCTTCCTCTTTTAGCGTAATGGATTTATTTTCAATCTGCGTAAAGGAAAGCAGCTTGTTCATCAACTCATTCAGCTTATCGGCTTCCTCGTCCAGTATCTTACCGTAATGGCGGCGTTGCCTTTCGGTAAGTTCGCCATCGCCACGTAAATTTGACCCTGCTATTTTAATTACACTTACCGGTGTTTTAAACTCGTGGGTAAAGTTGTTGATAAAATCATACTGAAGTTTGAACAGTTTCATATTCACGTTCAGGTTACGGTATATAAGCCAGCCTATTAGCATTAAAAACAGGGTCATTAATAATACGATAGCTCCGATAGGCATAAAGCGGCGGTTAATTTCGGCAGTTAAATAACCCTGTGCCGAACTAAAGAAGAGCTTATAATCAGAAAAAGCCACTGGTAATGACACCTCGGTTATCAGTTTATCTCCCTCGCTGTCAATAGGGTCATATACTACGGGTTGAATAGATACATTTTCGTACAGCTCGGGATGCGTATTTTTCACCTTGATCAGGTACGGGTCGAGGTAAAAGGTCATCATGTTTTGCTTGTATGAAGCCCCTTTGCTGTTACCCAACATTTGCATGTCACGATAGATACGTACATCCTCGCGCCTGAGAACATTGGTATAACTGATCTTGTCGGGTTTCACATCCCAAAAAGCTTTAAAAAGTTCATCCTGACTTGATACGCGTGATGTATCTGAAAAGGCTATATAATTACTTAATTTAATAGCCATCTCTCTGAAATCATCTTCATTGACTGTTCTCCGCTGCTCAGCCCCGTACACCTTGTCATTAACGTGCCAATACTGATAAACCGCCTTAGCAGCTATGTTCAAATTATTTTTGCGTACGGTCATCGTAGTTTTGCCGCCAATGAGGGCATCATAAAAGATAACCCGGCGCACAAAATTATAATCATGAAAAACAGAGGCCGCATATTTACCTGCCGATGCCGAATCAAGAAAACCCTGGTAGGAGGTTATTTCAGGGATCTTATTCTGAAAAAACTCATAATACGGCTTAATGGTTTGTTCCAGTACCTCAACCTTTTTTGAGGAAAACTCATTTTCAACATACTTGGCGGTGAGATTATAAGATATAAACAGGGCTACCACAAAAGTTATGGAAATGAACACCAGGAAAATGGTGATCAGCGTAAAGTTTTGCCGGTAAGCGTTTTTCTGTAATGCCATGTCGGCTTATGGTTTAACCCGCATATTCTTATCCAAAAACTTCTCTATTTCGGCATACATTTCCATACGGTTATGTTCGCTCCTGAAATATGCACGTTCATTGGGTTTTAAAAAATATTTCACATCAACGTTACGTTTACGCAGCTCGCGTACAAACTGGTTAAGCTCGCTGATATTAGCCCGCTGATCTTTGGCACCCTGGAATATAATTAGAGGAACCTTAATTTTATCGGTATGAAAAACCGGCGATATCGCCCTCAACTGATCTGCGTCAGTTTCGGGGTTGCCAACCATTTCGTAAGTCATTTTTAAATAAGGCTTAACAAACGGCGGTGCATCCTTGATATAGGTAAAAAAGTTAATAAGGCCGTATTGTACCACCGCACAACTATATAACTCGGGATGAAAAGACACACCATAAAGCGCTGAAAAGCCGCCAAAACGCCCGCCAAAAATGGCAATCTTTTTAGGGTTTGCAACTTTAGTATCAATAAGCCAGTGTACCCCATCGGTAATATCATCCTGAATTTTGCCGCCTACCTGTTTATATCCCGCACTTCGGAAGGCCTTGCCATAGCCTGTTGATCCACGGTAATTAACCTGGAACACGGCATACCCACGATTGGCTAAAAACTGCACCTGGTCATCATATCCCCAGGTATCGCGTCCCCATGGGCCATCGTGCGGCATAACTACTACAGGGTAGTTTTCATTTTTATCGCCCCTTGGCAGGGTTAAATAACCATTAATCAGCAAGCCATCGCGCGCATGGTATGATATAGGTTTCATGGCGCATAATTCGGCAGGTACAAGGCTTGAGTTAATATCGCTTAGCTTGGTTAACCTGCCATTGTTTTTTTCAAAAAGATAGTATGAACCGGGATTACGGTCGGTGTAAGTGTTGAGGATAAATTTATTCTCAGAGCTGTCGCGGTCAACCACCCTGATCTCATTACCCTTAAGCTGTTGCTGAATGGTTTGATACATCTGCTCAACATCAGGTGCCAGAAAATGCTTACGCGGCATTGATTCGTCCCAGCCGGTAAACTCTATCCGGTGTTTATTTTTTGAATATTCAAAACTGGTGATATCCGCTTTGCTGCAGCTAAAAATTGTCCTTTCTTCCTTGCCATTCTCCGCATTGATCTCAACCAGGGCCGTCTTATCGCGGTTTACGTTTGATAGCGCATAGAAATAATTTTTTATACCTGTAAAAGCTATAGGCCTTACTGCATTCTTAAAATTATTTTCGATTATAGGCTTAAATGGCTTATCCTCATCGGGGCGGAATAAGATGGTTTCGTTAACCCCGTCTGATGCCCTTTCAAGCCTGATCCTGCCGTCGGCATCTGCAAACCACTCAGTAATATTACCCGGGTTAAGCAGGTAAGTCTTCATTTCGCCGGTTTTTACGTTGAGGCGGTAAACATCAAAGTTACCCGGATCACGCTCATTAGTTTTAATAGTGATGATATCTGGCTGCTGCCGGTTACGGTTAACCAGGCCAATCCTCACATTACCGAACGATAATATAATCCGGCTTTTATTGGTAGCCACATCAAAAGCATACATCTTAACCGAATCGGTAGCGATAAGATCCTGCGAAAAAACAAGCTGGTTATTGTATGTCCAGAAATAATCACCTCTGATTGAATAGTCCTCAAATTGAGTAACCATTCGTTCCTTACCATCGGCTAATGACTGTATAAATATGTTTTGCTTATCTTTAAATGGCTTAAGGTATGATACATATTTACCATCGGGCGAAATTCGGTAAAAGCTCCTTTCGGGTGTTTTAAAAAAGTCAATAATAGGTATTTGCCTTACTTTACTCCTGTTGCAGGAAAAGAAGACGACAATGCAACTCACAATAAGAAAAAATCTGACCCGGCTCAACATAGCTACAAATACCCCATTTTATTCACGTACTCAAATTAGATAAATAAGTTCGATGTTATCAAGATGTCACTACAATTTTACCCTTATATACCGTTATATAAATAATATGGCAAACCGGCTTAAGCAATCCTATTAATTGATTATTTTTGAACAGATGAGGGCTTTATATATTGTTATTATTCTTGCTTTTTGCTTTAGCGGCAGGCTGCTTGCACAGAACAATGAACTGCTGCTGGCCAGGCAATACAATGCTAACGGCGAACCGCAAAAAGCACTCGAAATTTATCAAAAGTTATACAAGCAAAACAACGAGAATTACTATAGCGTATACGTAAATACACTGCTCAACCTTAAAAAATTTGATGAAGCCGAAAGCATCACCAAAAAACTGATCCGCCGCCATCCTGATGATCACCAGTATGCTATAATGCTGGGTAACATTTACACGCAGGAAGGCAATATGGCCAAAGCTGACGCTATTTATGACGACCTGATCAAAAGCCTCCCGGCCGACCAGGGTGAAATAGCCGCCCTGGCATCCCAATTTTACCAAAGCGCTAATATTGATTATGCAATCAAAATTTTTCAGCAAGGACGGAAACTGCTTAAAAATGATAACATGTTTACTTATGAGCTTATTAACCTTTACCGTTTTAAACGCGACAAAATATCCCTCACCGACGAATACCTGAACTTTTTACCTCAAAACCCCAATTTTATAAACCAGGCCGAAAATGCTTTTTCAAATGTATACGAAGGTAGCGCCGATTATGATATGCTTAAAACAGCTTTGCTGAGGCGCATCCAAAAAGATCCGCAGCAAACCATTTATGCTGATCTGCTTACCTGGCAATACCTGCAGCAAAAAGAATTTGATCTGGCCCTTAACCAGGCACTTGCCTTAAGTCGCCGGCAAAATGACGATGGTAACAGCATCTATGATCTCTGCCGTACCTTCATTGCCAATGAGGCTTATGACGAAGCTATCCGGGGATATGAATACATCATCAGCAAAGGGAAAACAACGCCATTGTACATCCCCTCAAAAATTGAACTGATCAACACCAAAAACCTGAAAGTAACATCGGGCAAATACCTGCCCGAAGATTTGCTTGGACTTGAAAAGGATTATAACGACCTGCTCACCGAGTTTGGACGTAACAGCAGCACCGCTTTTGCCATGCAAAAACTGGCCAACCTGCAAGCCTTTAAGCTTCACAAACTTAAGGACGCCCAAAAACTGCTGGAAGAAGCTACCAGGCTAAATGATATCAGGCCAAACCTGTTAGCCGATTGCAAGCTTGATTTAGGCGATATTTACCTGCTTAACAACCAACCCTGGGAAGCCACGCTGCTTTACAGCCAGGTTGAGAAAGATTTCCCGGCTACTGCCATTGGGCAGGATGCTTTATTCAGAAACGCGAAAATGGCTTATTATACCGGAGATTTCACCTGGGCAAAGGGACAGTTGGATGTGCTGAAAGTTGCTACATCGCAATTAATAGCAAATGATGCACTTAACCTATTGCTGCTGATCCAAGATAATCTTGCTGCCGATAGCAGCGGGTCGGCGCTTAAAGTGTACGCCCGAGCCGATTTGCAGATTTTTGCCCAAAATCCCGAAAAGGCAGTAATGATATTAGACAGTATTGGCAAAAAGTTCCCGAATAATGCTTTAGATGATGATATCATGATGTCAAAATCTCGCATTCTGATCCAGCAGAAGGATTATGCCGGAGCGGTACCTTTATTAAAGAAAATTGTTGAAGAGCACCCCGCCGATCTTTGGGCCGATGATGCCGTATTTATGTTAGGCGACATTTATGAAAACAGGTTGAACGATAAAACCACTGCCAGGAACTACTACCAAAAAATCATAACTGATTATCCCGGCAGCCTCTGGATCAACGAAGCCCGCAAACGTTTCAGAGTATTAAGGGGCGATAAACCGGATGCGTCCTGATAGGTCATTGTTTCATTGCGTCATTAGGTTATTACTTAGCAAACGGACTTTACTTTTATGCCTGACCAATGACATAATGACCAAATGACTTAGTGACTAATCAAAAATGATTATTTTTGAAAATGATTGTATACAACGATACCATAATAATTGACGAAACCATTCATGACGAATGGCTTAACTATATCAAAACCATCCATATCCCGGCTATCATGGCTACCGGACATTTCAGCTCGTACCGCATCCTGACTGTTATTGATTCGCCAAACGAAGGGGTTACCTACTGTATTCAATACAATGCTGATAGCATTGAGCATTTTCAGCAGTTTTACATGAACCACCTGCATAAATTCCAGGCTACCCACCAGGAAAAATTTAACGAAAAATTTGTGATGTTCAATACCCTGATGGAAGAGGTGGAATAAACTAATTGTGCCAGCGATGCGTGGCGTTGAGGTCGCGTATCTCTGGCACGCTGAAAATCTGTTCATTTCATTTTCTACAAACCCTTAGCACCTCTGGTGCTGGCTCGCTGTTCAGAGATTATATATATCCTATGATATAGTTTGATAGTTCATGATCTATTAAGAAACTCTCATGCTCCTATTCGTCAAGAGCGCCGGGTATCATTAAAAGGATCAAAAATATTACTACCAGTGTAACAACTAAACAAATTAGCCCGGCAAGCAAAGCACGCCAAATAGTAAAGGTTTTACCTCCAGTGGCAAAATGTTCCTTCATTTGTTCGCCCTGAAACTTTTGTACAAGCAGGAAAGTCCCCCAGGCATAAGCCAATGGAAATATAAATCTTGGAAACCGCTCTGTATTTGAAGTAATAACAGCCAGGCCAATAATTGCGATCAATGCGACAACGGCAATTATCCAGGTTGTGGTTGATTTATCTTTCTGGTTAAACGCTTTGTAGTTCTGAGATACCAAATACCCCGCGGCTAATGGCCCGAATATAAATGTTGCTACCCTGATTGAGTTAAGGGTATATATTTTAGGTTTCTCTTCTTCGAGTTGCTCTACAGCCTGGCTATATGGAATCATGAAAGGTTTAAATTAATTAACGAACTAAGATAGCATTCAGCAGCAATTTATCTGTAACATTCCTGCATAATTATTATAGGCTATTTCAATACTTTCACCGTTAGCTATTGCAAGCTGTTTAGTTTTGCGATTGAATACAATTTGCGCCAATTCATTTTTGTTCACGATACTTGAACGCTGCCTATGTTCCATCTAAACAGAATGAATTAACAAAGCAAGATTTACTTCGCAAACATAACCTTCATCGCCGTTACCTGCTTTATGCAACGCGCAGGTTTCTTTTCATCCTGAACAATGATTCGGAATGGCCCATCGGCCGGGGCCAAGGGCTGTCCATCAACTTTATCAGCAAGAATGATCATGCGATCGGTAAAAGCTTTATCCAGCTCGGCAAGAGCAAAAAGTACCTGGTAACCGTCACTGGCTTCAACTAAAAGATATTTAGCCAGGTTTTTACCATGTAAGTCGGCGCCCAGGGTAACACCTGCTTTAGTCAGTATTTCGGATACAATTACGCCCGAATAGATGTGGACTTTTCCGTCCCTGTCCTTACGGGTAACTGTGGTTTGCTTGTATTGCTGCAACTCGGCAGGGCCAATGGTTAGTGGATTTGTTACTTCTCCGGTTACTTTTACTACTGACTCTTTAGTTTCGGTTTGGGCATGGGTTGCTAAACCGGCAATCAGTAAAAACAATACAAGGGTATATTTTTTCATGGCTGATGTTAGTTATTTGTTGATTGCTGTAGATCTGCAAAACGCTTATATCATATAGCGATTTCGTTATATTTTAAAAAACACAACGCAAAAATGCAGAATAGGATCGACAAATCAATCCACCACGAATACCGTTTTTTAATTTTCAATACGAAACCCAGAAAAAACTTTTACTTTTTGCTATTCCTTTCTAAAAATTGAGAGAATTTTTTCTGCAGATCTTTAAACTCCCCGATAATTTCCAGCCCAAATGGTGTAAGCAAGGCTACTCCACCACCCTTTCCTCCTCTTTTTGAAATTACCAGCGGCTGCTTAAAACCATCGTTCATGTGGTTCACCAAATCCCAGGCCTGCTTGTATGACATTTTCATTTGTAACGCGGCCTGCCTGATAGAGCCGGATGCATGGATGCGCTCAAGTAACTCGACCCGGCCATGGCCAAGTACTTTTTCCTCGGCTATTTCTATCCAGATGCGGCCGTTAAGTTTAAATGAAGGGATTTCCATTAAATAATTGTTAATCACCAAATTTATCAATGTTGGCACATAACTCATGTTACTCCCTTGCTTTTTTTTGAGCGCGTAGCATTTGGCCATAATCCATGCGGCGCACCATGGCGTTAACGGTTTGTGCTATACGGTTAGCTCGGGTAACTTCCGTTTTAGCGCTCTCAATCCATTTTATAAAATATCCCCGGTGGCTTCCGGCCAGGCTATTGAAAAACTCGCCGCCTTCAGGTTCATATTCAAAACACTCCAGCAGATCATCCGGAACAATGTATTTAAAATCATCATCGGGTTCAAGGCGTACCCGGAGCGTGGCCCCGCGATGTTTATGGATAGCTTTACAGATCTCTTTTCGCAAAGCCATGATAAAATTCCCTTCGCCCATAGGCATCAGGGCCATACCGCGCACCTCAAACTCATCCAGTTTACCTTTTACACGAAATGACTTTTTATTGCCGGGTTTCATTTCCTGCGCTATATCGGCCGGAATCTCAATGTATGTCCACCCTGTTTTTTCACCCTGTTCGGCAAACTGTAATATAATAGTATTAAAATCAACCATAAGTATTATTCAACGGCATATTGTTACCATCATGCCTAAAGAATATGCGAAAATGTTAAATGTTTGTTAAATCGTCATATTTAGTTGTATCGGCTGTAACGTAATGCATGGTAGCGATGTCTTATGAGTATAAAAACAATTTAAAAGTTAAAAACCTAAAAAACAACAACAATATGAAAACTTTAAAATCAATCATGCTTGGCTTAGCCTTATTAGTAATAGGCACTGCTGCAAAAGCAACAGATAAAATAGAAGGCGACAATTTAACCAAAAACTACGCCATCAACACTTATATAGATGCCATGACCCGCGGCAAAATACAGGGCTTTAACGAAGTGGTAGATCAATCGGCAAAATTCAGCATGTTACGCGGTACTAAAGTATTAAGTTTTACCAAAACTGAAGTAGTTGACTTGTTAAAAGCCAATAAAAATACCGAGCAGGATTGCATTACCAGCACTTCAATTGTTGAAAGCAATAATGACCTTGCTGTAGTAAAAGTTGATATGAAATACAGCACTTTTACCCGTAGCAACTATGTAACCGTTACCAACACCGGCAGCGGCTGGAAAATCACAAACGTGTACAGCGTTTTTAAATAAGTAAGTTTTAGTTTAGTGTTTAATATGTAAGTAGGTAAAGGCCCCGTTGGTGCGGGGCCTTTTTTATTTTATTTCACCAGCGGATCAAGTACCTTTTGCCATTTATCATAACCTTTGCTATTAAGGTGCAGGTAATCGTTATTAAACAAACTTGAATCAGGGGCTGTAGTACCCGGCTTGTAAATAGCCGGAACCAGGTCGACATAATAACTTTTTGGTTTACCTTTCAGATAGCTTTTCACCAGCTCATTTGCGGCATAAACCACATCATAATATTTAGCGCGCACCGGGCTCGGTTTAATCGACATGAAATACACTTCGGCATCCGGCAATTTCTGATGAATTAGTTCCCACAGCTTTGCAAATGAAGCGGCAACCGCCTGGGCCGATTTACCTGCCGCTATATCGTTTTCGCCGGCATAAACAAAAATTTTGCGTGGCTTGTATGGGAACAGGATGTAAGGCGTGTAATAATCTGCTATCTGCCATAATTCGCAACCGCCTACTCCCCTCCTTATAATAGGCATACCGGCATACCGCTGCTCAAGATCTGTCCACTTACGGATAGATGAACTGCCGATAAATAAAATACCACTTGGTTTTGGAAAGCTCAGGCTATCCTGATGTTTAAATGCCCTGATCTCATTATCAAACGGGAAACCCTGTTGGGCCAATACATCAATGCTAAATGCAAGACCTATGAAGAGAAAAAAAAACTTCAGTTTCATTATGGAGTAGCTATGCGTTCTTCAAAAAATAAAAACGGCAATTGGTTTTCAATGCCTTTGATGATCCAAACCGGTCCATCTTCGGCATGCAATATAATTTTTATTGATTGATTTTGCTGCTTTTCGCATTCGGCCAATACCTGTAAACATGATCCGCATGAGGTAATTGGTTTTACAATAGGAAAATCATCTGAGTGTGCAGTTACCGCCATAGCCTCGATAGGATCATCAGGGTGATTGGCTCCCCAGTTAAACAATGCCACCCGCTCGGCACATAAACCCGATGGATAGGCTACATTTTCCTGGTTACTGCCATAAATAATTTTACCGCTTTGCAAACGAAGTGCAGCCCCAACACGGAATTTGGAATATGGAGAATGTGAGTTTTTTAATGCTTTCTGTGCTTCAAGGCACAGCTGCCTGTCGGCTTTATCAAGATCGGCCAGCGACTCATATTCGTCAAAGGCTATTTTAATTTCGTGACTTATCATATATTATTAACCCTTGTTAAAAAATCGGGGGAAACAAGATAAGGAAATTTTAACAGGATTAAAATTTTGAAAAGATTTATTTACATTTATTCCATTATCTAAACTCACTCACGCTCATGCAATTTATTAAATCACTTAAATTTCGCTGCTTAATTTTATTTACAACTGTCATTACTTTAAATGGATGCAGCTTTAACAATACTTATATAAACAGGGAAGAGGATAAAAAGGACGGTGAAAAAGTAACGAATAAACTTTTTGAGCTTATAAAAGCTAAAAAGTACAACGACACCTTTAAGCTTTACAGTAATCAGTTTTGGGCGGTTACAACCAAGGATAAATTACTTGAGTTATACACCGCAACAGAAAACAAACTTGGCGACCTTGACTCAACAACGGTAAACAAATGGGAAACACGCAGGGTTGTGGGGACTAACCCATCTGCAGAATATGTTTTTGCATACAACACCAAACACAGCAAATATAAAGCGGTTGAATCGATCAGGCTTGTAAAAGAAAAAGATGGTTCGATTAAAATCCTCGCCTATAATATCAACTCCGACGGCTTCTTTAAATAAAAGCACATAATCAAAACAAAAAATTAGGGCATTACAAAAATTGAGCTAGTGGTATATGTTATCACCGCACCACTTTTACGGCTATTTCAATTATTGCAATCGTATCCCACATCGTGCGGTATGGTGAAAACACTGACCACTGGCTTGAAACAAATTAGGGAATTTTCTTAAGTTACACAACTCAGGAAAATCCCCTAATCAGGCAAATCAAGGTTTATACAGCCACTGGCAACTCTTCCTCAGCTTCAGTTTCTTTAGCTATTGTTGGGTTGATGGTTTCATCATCCTTTTCAACCCGCAGGTTATTAACGATATGCATTTGGCGGGCTGGAGTATTTTTGCCCATAAAATATTCAAGAAGTGCCTTTACATTGGCATCTCTTAATATTACAGGGTCAAGCCGCATGTCTTTACCAATAAATAAACCAAATTCTTCGGGCGAAATTTCACCTAAACCTTTAAACCGGGTGATCTCGGGTTTGTTGCCCAATTTGGCAATCGCGTTGCGGCGTTCCTCATCGCTGTAGCAATAAATGGTTTCCTTTTTATTACGCACACGGAATAACGGCGTTTGCAGAATCGAAACGTGACCGGCCTTCACCAGGTCGGGAAAAAACTGCAGGAAAAAGGTCATTAACAACAGGCGAATGTGCATTCCATCCACATCGGCATCTGTAGCTATCACAATATTATTGTAACGTAAAGCATCAAGGCCGTCTTCGATATTTAAAGCGTGTTGCAGCAGGTTAAATTCTTCGTTTTCGTACACCACTTTTTTGGTTAAACCAAAACAGTTGAGCGGCTTACCTTTCAGGCTAAACACAGCCTGGGTCATCACATCGCGCGATTTGGTGATCGATCCACTGGCCGAATCACCCTCGGTAATGAACAAGGTGGTATCCTGTTTACGTTCGTGCGTATCGTCAAAATGTACTTTGCAATCGCGCAGTTTGCGGTTATGCAATGATGCTTTTTTTGCACGCTCGTTGGCCAGTTTTTTTATCCCTGCAATATCCTTACGCTCCCTTTCTGATTGCAGGATCCTTTTTAGCAAGCCATCAGCCGCTTCTGTGTTTTTATGCAGATAATTATCAAGTTCCTTTTTAACAAAATCGTTAATAAAGCCGCGCACAGACGGGCCTTCCGGACCAATATTTTGCGAGCCCAACTTAGTTTTGGTTTGCGATTCAAACACCGGCTCCTGCACCTTTATGGCGATAGCGGCAACAATTGAAGCTCTGATGTCTGATGCATCAAACTCTTTTTTATAAAACTCGCGCACGGTTTTTACTACCGCCTCGCGGAAGGCGGCCTGGTGCGTACCGCCCTGGGTAGTATTTTGACCGTTCACAAATGAGTAATATTCTTCTCCGTATTGCTGGCCGTGGGTCATGGCTATCTCAATGTCTTCGCCTTTAAGATGGATAATCGGATAGCGTAAAGTTTCAGCATCGGTATTGCGGGTGAGCAGGTCATAAAGGCCGCGCTCCGAAAAATACTTTTGATTGTTAAAGTTGATGGTAAGACCTGCATTCAGGAACACGTAGTTCCAGATCATACTTTCTACAAACTCCGGGATAAACCGGTAATGCCTGAAAATGGTGTCGTCGGGTATAAAATTGATAGCGGTACCATTACGCTGGGTAGTATCTTTTTCGCTCTCATCACGAATCAATTCGCCTTTGGCAAACTCGGCCAGTTTAGTACGGCCATCGCGGTATGATTGCACTGTAAATGAGTTGGAAAGCGCGTTAACCGCTTTGGTACCCACCCCATTTAAACCTACCGATTTTTGAAAGGCCTTGCTATCGTATTTACCGCCTGTATTTATTTTGGATACACAGTCGATCACTTTACCCAAAGGGATACCGCGGCCATAATCGCGCACCGATACCTTATGGTCGCTCATGTTCACTTCAATGGTACGGCCCGATCCCATTACAAACTCGTCTATCGAGTTATCAATGATCTCTTTAAGCAGTACGTATACACCATCGTCATAAGCAGAGCCATCGCCCAGTTTACCAATATACATACCCGGGCGTAAACGGATGTGCTCCTTCCAATCGAGGGAGCGGATACTATCTTCACTATAATTAACTGGTTCTGCCATGTATATAAAGTAGAAAATTAAACAGCGTAAAATACGCCTAACTGCAAAAATAAAACTTCCCGCCTGAATTAACGGAGAGCAAATATCAACTTATTAACATTGCGGGATTGGGAACCCTTAGAAAAGGGAGGGCTGTGCGAATCCCCTCTTGAGAGGGGCGGAGGGGTGTGTTTCTATTTTGATAAACTAATCGAATACACACCCCTGCCATTACTCGTTTCCATCGCGCCCCTTCTCAAGAGGGGAACTTTGCTTAGTATGACACTGAGGACTACGGCTTAAACTTCAAACAATTACTTGCCCTGTCCACATTTTTAAAAAACTCGGGGCCTTTATCATTAGTAAAACAAACAGCCATAATGGTGCCGGTATGGTTACGCTGTAATGCGATAAGCAGTGCGTATTTATAATGCTTGGTAGCGGGTAAATCGAGCAGGTTTAACAAGTATGACTTACCGGCATCAGCTTTATATCTCTTTAAAACGTTAACCGGTATGCTCCGCATAAAGTTATCTCTTTCGCCGGTAAAGGCTATGGCGTGCGCCCTGCTCATGTTTATATATATCGAATCGGGATTTTCGGTTTCCCGGTCAATATCATATTGCCCCTGCTCATAACTGGTATAATTCTGTTTCTGGGATTTTACCTGGAACCATACTTCAAAATCCTGCCCCGGCAACTGCAACGCATAATCAAATGAAAAATCCTCATCATTGGGAGCGGGAATCTCTTTAAACCCCCTGGGTGGGGTATAAATTACATTGGCCTGGGCCAAAAGCTTGGTAAATTCTTTAAACTGATCTGTACCTGCTGTTTTGAGCTTTGAGTAGCCAGGCTTAACCTTCGCTGTTGTATGTTTCTTGTTATTTTGGGCATATAACGGCCTTGGACTTATCTGAGCTATGCTTTTTGTAAAGCACAACAACGACAAAGCCATAAGCAATAAGGGCCGGGTTAACTTCAAAATAGTTTTCATTTAAGGGGCAACCAGGAAAAAAACCTAAGTAAAGCACCATAGGTAAATATATAAACAAATTAATTAATCAACACCCTCACGCATTCAAATAACCGCTATGCTTTAACGACAATATCAATCAATTATTTGTTACATTAATAATTAATACGGGCGTGATTGGTAATTGTTGCAAACCCACCTAAACGTAACAATTTTGTTATAAACCAATATTAACAAGACATTAAAATGTAGTTCACTTCATCTGCACATCAACACATAATCCGTATCTTTACCAATCCAAAAGTTTTTATTGAATAATGAGTGAAGATCTGCATCAAAACGATACACCAAACCCTAATGAAGAAAAACTCCACACCGTTGCCTCACTCGATGGGTTATATGAAAATTGGTTTCTTGATTATGCATCCTATGTAATTCTCGACCGGGCTGTTCCGCATATTAACGATGGTTTGAAACCCGTACAACGCCGCATCCTGCATTCGTTGAAGGAAATGGACGACGGGCGTTTTAACAAAGCCGCCAATGTTATAGGTAACACTATGAAATATCACCCCCATGGTGATGCTTCTATTGGTGATGCCATGGTGCAGATTGGTCAAAAAAACCTGCTGATTGATTGCCAGGGAAACTGGGGCGACCCGGTAACCGGCGACTCGGCTGCGGCCCCCCGTTATATTGAAGCGCGCTTATCAAAATTTGCGCTTGATGTTGTTTTTAACCCGGATACAACCGTTTGGCAGGCCAGCTATGACGGCCGTAACAAAGAGCCTATTACTCTGCCGGTAAAGTTCCCCTTGCTGCTTGCACAGGGAGCCGAAGGTATTGCAGTGGGCTTGGCTACCAAAATATTGCCGCATAACTTTATAGAATTGATCGATGCGTCTATCGCTGTGTTAAAAGGTGAGCGCCCTAACCTCATGCCTGATTTTCCGACAGGAGGCATGGCCGATACTTCTTTATACAACGAAGGTCAGCGCGGCGGTAAAGTACGGGTAAGGGCAAAAATTATCGAGCGCGATAAAAAAACACTCGCCATTACCGAAATACCTTTTACCACCACTACCGGCAGCCTGATAGATAGTGTGATCTCGGCCAATGACAAGGGTAAGATCAAGATCAAAAAAATTGAGGATAATACCGCTAAGGATGTAGAGATCATCATTCATCTGGCACCAGGCATCTCGCCCGATGTAACCATCGACGCCCTTTACGCTTTTACCGATTGCGAGGTATCCATATCGCCAAACACCTGCGTAATACAGGATGATAAGCCGCGCTTCATGAGCGTGAACGATATGCTTACCGAAAGCACATTCTTCACCAAAGACCTGCTAAAACAGGAGTTGGAGATCAGGCTGAAAGATTTAATGGAGAAGATCTTCTTCAGTTCATTACTTAAGATCTTTATCCAGGAAGGGATGTATAAAAATCCTGAGTACGAAAACTCGGGCAATTTTGAAGTGGTATTGGAAGTGTTGAACCGCTTGTTTGAGCCTTTCTTTCCGCAGTTTTACCGCACCATACAGCCCGAAGATTATAAAAAGCTGATAGATAAACCTATGAGCAGCATCACCCGCTTTGATGTTAAAAAAGCGGATGAGCAAATGAAGGCGCTCGAAAATGAGATAAAACAGGTAAAACATCACCTGAAACACCTTACCGAGTATACCATTGCCTGGTTCGAAAAACTGAAGGATAAATATGGTAAGGACAGAGAGCGCAAAACCGAACTGCGCACCTTTGATAAGGTTGAAGCTGCACAGGTAGCATTGGCTAATATCAAGCTATATGTTAACAGGGCCGACGGCTTTATTGGATCTGGCCTGAAGAAAGATGACTCGGTTGAATACGTTGGCGATTGCTCAGACATTGACGAGATCATTGTTTTTAGGGGCGATGGACGCTGTATGATTACCAAAGTGCAGGACAAGGTTTTTGTGGGTAAGGACATCATTCACGTTGCCGTATTTAAAAAGAATGACGAACGCACCGTTTATAATATGATATATAAAGACGGCGAGAGTGGCATCAGTTATATCAAACGATTCTCGGTAGTGGGTGTAACCCGCGATAAGGAATATGACCTTACCAAAGGTACCAAAGGTTCAAAAGTATTATACTTTACCGCTAACCCTAACGGCGAGGCCGAGGTGGTGAACGTACAGCTTAAACCTCATTCTAAACTTAAAAAACTACAGTTTGATGAAGATTTCGCATCTATAGCTATCAAAGGCCGCGGTTCGATGGGTAATATCATTACCAAATACCCGGTTAAAAAAATCATACTGAAAAGCAAGGGTGTGTCAACGCTGGCCGGACGTAAGATCTGGTATGATGATATCCTGAAGCGCCTGAACGCAGATGGCCGCGGCAAATACCTGGGCGAATTTGATGGTGACGACCGCATTCTCACCGTGCTTAGCAATGGCGTTTATGAATTAAGCAGCTTTGATCTTAACAACCACTTTGATGATAAGATGATCCTTATCGAAAAGTACGAGCCGCAGGCGGTATTCTCGATCGTGCACATCGAGGGTAAATCCAAAAACTATCTCGTTAAGCGTTTCTCTTTTGAAAACATAGCCGTTGGTAAGCAGGTAAGCCTGATCAGTGAAGAAGCCGGATCAAAAATGGTATTGATCGGTCACACCGCGCCGGTAATCAGCATGACGCACCTGAAAGGCAAAGATCAAACACCTGAAACCCTCGAACTGAATTTAGCAGATGTTATTGATGTAAAAGGAATGAAAGCCATGGGCAACCGCCTTTCACAACATCCGGTAAAATCAGTTGAGCTGATAAGTGATGGCATTAACCAGGCAACTGAAACTACCGAAACCGACATTAACGAAGTAGCTACTCTTGCATCAAAAGATACAAATGAAGATGAGCCTGTTGTTTCTCAGGAAGACGGGCCGGCAACACCAGCCAATCAATCTGAAGAGTCGCCAAAGCCACCTAAAAAAATCGATTTTGAGATCACTAACCCCGACGATATCGACATGGATGACCAGGGGCAATTAGGGCTATTTTAACATACAGCCACCGGCAACAATAACCGGTGGCTTTTTTATTTACCTGCCGATCAATCCCGTTTAATGAATACTCAAACAATTAGCAAAAAATCATTTTACAGCTATAAATACCCTTGTTTACAGGTACATTTTCATTATTTTTGATTATTACTAAATCTTATATCATAAACAGGCATGTACTTCGGCGGTGGCAATTATTATTATATTATATTGATATTAGAGGCATTTTGTATCATTCATAGCCTGCGGCGCGGCACCCAGCAAAAGTGGCTTTGGATTCTTATAGTAATACCATTATTCGGATGTTTGTATTATATATACAGTGAAATTCTGTCCAATCGCAGCATCCGTGCACCTAAAATAAATGTTGAGGCTGTTATAAACCCCGGGGCCAAAATCAAACGCCTTGAAGATGAAGTAAGGTTTACTGATACCTTTGCCAACCGTGTTAAATTGGCAGATGCCTATCTGGAAGCCGGGCTTACCGATAAAGCACTCGAAATATATCAAAACAGCCTCACGGGCGCCTTTGCCGAAAATGAACATGTGATGGCACAGCTCATTGTAGCTTATTTTGAAAAAGGCCGGTACAATGAGGTTATCCCGATTGCTAAAAAGCTTTATAAGCTACCACAATTTGCCCGCTCAAAAGCGCACATCCTGTATGCCAAATCGCTTGAGCTTACTTACCAGGAAGAGTTGGCCGAAAATGAATTTAAACTGATGAAAGGGCGTTACTCCTATTTTGAACCCCGCTATGAATATGGCATGTTCCTTACCCGTGCCGGCCGCGATGATGATGCCTGGCAAATTTTTACCGATATGCTCAATGAGCAATCACAATTAAGCCCTGTTGAGCGCAAAAGCAATAAAGTGTGGTTTGCGAAGGCTAAGGATGAATTGAAGAAGTTATCAGCGGCGAGGAAAACGGCGTAAGACTCGTTCAGATACAACATTCTTTCTTAATCGCTCCCGACCAATAAAAACTGATTGTCATTTCGACGAACAAGTGAGGGAATACGCGTGGGAGTGAGGAGAAATCTCCTATGATGAAAATCTGCTACAGAAAGGCAAAAAGTCCTAAAAAGCGTGGTAATAGATTATATAAAGTTATAATATATAAATGACTAAGCAAACCGTGACCATGTTTTCTTAATTTT
>NZ_BMKD01000010.1 GCF_014643835.1 Mucilaginibacter rubeus
GAGGCACAAAACGCGTTTCTGGAAATCAATCTTTACAAAAACCGACTGCAGATCAGCATCCGTGATGACGGGCGCGGATTTGACCCTGATGTGCGCAAGCACGAAACCATGGGCATCCGGAATATTCACACGCGGGCAAAAAGATTGAACGCCGAACTGAAAATTGATACCGCCCACGGTAAAGGCACATCCATCGGCCTTAAACTAAACCTTTAGCGTATACCCCATAATAGGTATAAAGAAAGCCGGGATAATTTAGGAAATTAGCATTTTATATTTACCGAAAAGCATGCTCCAGATAGTTTTGTTAGAGGATAATTTACATTACCGGCGCGGGCTGGAACAGATTATTCATGATATGAGCGGTGTAACTTTAATTGGTTCTTATTCCAATGCCGAAGCCGTATTAAAAAAAATTGACCAGCTTAAACCGGATATCTTTATCGTGGATATAAACCTCGAAGGCATGTCGGGCATTGAATTTATACGGCGGGCCAAGCCCTTTGTCCCGCATGCCGAATTTTTGATGTGCACCATCAACGATGACAACACCAATATTTTTGAATCTTTAAAAAGCGGCGCAACCGGCTATATGCTCAAAGAATCTTCGGCCGATGAGATTAGGAACGCCATTACCGAAATTGCTGCAGGCGGTTCCCCCATGAGCGCCTATATCTCGCGAAGGGTCATCGCATCATTCAATGCCGACACCGATAAACTGCCTGCCCCTGCTGCCGAAAGCCTCACCGAACGCGAGGTTGAAGTACTTAACCACCTGGCCCGCGGCCTCCAGTACAAAGAAATCGCCGATCGCCTCGATATCTCTACCGGAACCGTTAAAAAACACATCCGCAATACCTACATCAAACTGCAGGTACAAAATAAAGTAGAAGCTATTAATAAATTCCGCGCATTCTGATATACCACTTTTTCAGTATTGCAGGGCTTAATGGTTAACGCTAATTTAGCGTTATAAAGAAACTAAAAGGCGTTGTTAAAATTAACTCCCTGTTGGTGATCTTTAAAGCCTAAACCTTATCACAATTGAAAGATCACACCGTGAAAGATGCCATCTAATTAAATCCTAAAACTACTGCCGGATTTTTTTTCTAACAGGATCAATAATAATCACTGCTTTAATCTGCACATTTGCACATCTGTAATTGGCATGCCTGCAATGATTATATCTGTCCCGCTCCGTATTATCGACCTGCATGACGATGGTTTCCACCCGCTGGTTGAAGTTATGCTGTTTGAAAAAACTTTTATTATGGTGCTGGATACCGGCGCGTCAAAAACCGCTTTTGATCAAACGGTGCTTTCCGAAGCCAATGAAACCATGAACATCTTAGCCAGCGATAAACTCTCCACTGGCCTCGGCACTAATACCATGGAATCTTTTACAGCAACAGTCAGCGACCTGCACATCGGCGACTTGCCTATCTCCGAATTTGAAGTAGCTGTGCTTGATCTTTCCACTATTAATGTCGCCTACGGCCAAATGGGGTACCCGCAGGTATTGGGTGTTTTGGGCGGAGATATTTTAATGAAATATAAAGCCGTTATTGACTATGGGAAACGGGTACTGAAACTAAAAAAGCCTTTGTCAAGCTTACGCGGGGCCTTATATATTCGAAGGTAATTTTAATTAATCAACAAGGGTCTGCTCCAAAAATACCCATTGGGTTATAACAAAGCTATAATTGGCATAATAGTCAAAATGACAATTATAATTTCGATATCAATCGAATAAAAAGACAATAATTCCTAAAAAGAATATTTTTTTGTTATTTTCTATTAATAAATTCATAACATTTTATTTATATATTGCGTATAAGTTAATAGCGCTGGCCGGCTGCTGAAATTAATTCTTCTTTTACATCTAAAACGTAACGAAAACAATGAAAAGAAAACTATTATTAGGGATCGGACTAAGCGTGCTTGTCGGAGTCTCTGTACTATTCTCCTGTTCAAAAGACAAGGCTGCAAAAACTACAACCACCAGCCCAACCGCTATTCCGGATGATGTACTGAAAAGTATTACAAACTTAGGCTTCAGCACCGATGAAGTGCGCAGGCAGGGCGATGGCTATCTTGTTGAAGGAGATATCCTGCTCACTAAAGCTAATTTAGCCGAAGCAAGCACCAGCCCTACCTTAAGAATTGCCGATGTTGAGCAGTACCGTACCACAAACCTGGTTAAAAATCTGCCCAGGACAGTAACCGTATCAGTTACAAACCTGCCTACTGTTTACCTTAACGCGGCTACCGCGGCGGTTGCACGTTACAATGCTTTAAACCTCACGCTTAAATTTCAAATGGTTAGCAGTGGCGGCACAATCGATATCATCGGCTTTAACGAGGGCCCAAGCGGCGGTTATATCACTTTAGGTTCATCAGGCTTCCCTACTTCATCGGGCGACCCGTATAGCCAAATCCAGATGAACACCAACGAACAGGCTTATGGCACTAACCCTGATCTGGGTTATGTAACATCAGTTATTCAGCACGAGTTGGGCCATTGTATCGGTTTCCGTCATACCGACTATATGAACCGCGCGTTCAGCTGCGGCGGCCGACATGTAAACGAAGGTTCGGCAGGCATAGGCGCTATCAACATTCCGGGCACACCAACCAAGGCAGATGCCGGCTCTTGGATGTTAGCCTGCTCAAGCGGTACCGACCGTACGTTTAATGCCAACGATCAGATAGCGTTAAACTATTTATACTAATAGCGCCTATAGTTGTTTTTTACATTTCAACTAAATAGCTTTATCAATAAAGGGGATGCTGCAGCTCCCCTTTATTGGTTTGATCACATTACCGCCTATGACAAAAAGACTACCTGTTACCATATTGCTCCTTTTTTTAAGCTTTAAAGTGTCATGGTCACAAAAACACATGAGCGACGAGGCAATTGTCTCACTTTATAAGGCAACATCTTTATCTCCGCAAAAAAATCCCAACCAGTATCACCTTGTAAAATTTAAAGATCCGGCACATATCGATAACCGGAAATACAATATCATCAAACGGGTTTCCTATAACTATTATGTAGTATCATCAGCCTCGGCTATCAAAAGCGATGCTAATATTATAAATAACAGCGCCGCTTCCCCCATCTGGAAAGCTTCGGATAACCTTGCAAAAAACTGGAAGCAGCACCCGGCACACACACAAGCCATTGAGGTTACAGTTACAGCTGTTAATGACACCGTTATTAAGCACATTCAACAATCCGGAGCCATTACCGGCCAAACCGGCAACTTAGTACGTCTTAAAATCAAATTAGAAAACCTACCTGCCTTACTTCAGCAGGACTATATATTATTTGCCAATGAGGTGCGCCAACCTCATGAAGAACTTGCCATTAGCGATATAGATCTCGGCTTAAATACCATATCGGCTATAGGGGCTAATTTTCCGGGTATAACCGGATCCGGCGTTAACGTTTCGGTAAAAGAAGACCGCTACGATAATGATCTCGATCTGTTAGGCCGCAGCTTCACATCCTTTAAAACCTCTGATATCACATCGGGGCATGCTACCACCATGGCAACCCTCATAGGCGGCAACGGCAACTCATATATCAAAGGCCTGGGAGTTGCACCCAAAGTAAATTTCACGTCATCATCTTTTGTACAATTAATGCCCGATAGCACTACCGTTTTTAAATCATTCAGGATTTCGGTGCAAAACCACTCGTATGGTACTGGCATTGAAAATTATTATGGGGCCGAAAGTGCCGCTTATGATCAGCAGATCTTTGAAAATGATTCGCTGGTGCATGTATTTTCATCGGGCAATATCGGCACTTCTGCACCCGAAAGCGGGGTTTACAGCGGCATAAGCGGGGTAGCCAACCTCTCGGGCGACTTTAAGCAGGCTAAAAATGTATTGGTGGTTGGCGGCACCGGCAGGACGGGTGTCCCCGAACCCTTAAGCTCGGCAGGACCGGCATATGATGGCCGCATCAAGCCCGAATTAATCGCGGATGGTGAAGATGGTACGTCTGGCGCGGCAGCCCTGACATCAGGCACGGTAGCTTTGATGCAGCAAGCTTATAAAACACAATATAAACAGATGCCATCTGCCGCGCTTATAAAAAGTGTACTCATTAACTCGGCCAATGAAACAGGCTCATCAGGTCCCAGCCATAAAACAGGCTATGGTTTATTGAATGCATTGGAAGCATTGCGTACCATCAATGAAAAACGCACTTTTACCGGCTCTGTCAGCAATGCTACACAAACAGACTATTCCATAACGGTCCCCGCGAATTGCAGTGAGCTTAAAGTTTCGTTGGCCTGGAATGACCCCGCGGCGGCCGTTAACGCACCATGGGCATTGGTAAATGATCTTGATCTTACCGTCACAACACCATCCGGGCAGCAAATTTTACCATGGGTGCTTAGCAGCTTCCCTTCTGCCGATTCGTTATCTGCCCCGGCAAAAAGACGAGTGGATACATTAAACAATACAGAACAAATAAGTTTACAAAACCCCGTGGCTGGCATATATATGGTGCATGTTAAGGGCAGGAGGGTTACTGCCGGTGCTCAAAAATTTCATGTTGCCCACCAGGAGATTATTTCAAACCGGTTCGAATGGATCTACCCCTCGGCCGGCGACCAGCTTTTTGCCGCCGAGGATAATTACCTGAGATGGCAAAGCTCATTCAATACCGCATCGGGTACAATAAGCGTTAGCTATGATCATGGCCAAACCTGGCAGGCCATTAATAATGCCACCCTTAAAAACCGCTATTATACCTGGACAACGCCCGATGTTTTTACCAAAACCATGCTTAAAATGGATATCGGGGGTCAAACTTTTACCAGTGCGGAATTCAGCATTTCAAAACCTTTAACACTTGATATAGGGTATAATTGCGCCAGCGGCACACTCCTGCAATGGAAACCCCAGCCAGGCAGCATAGGCTACAGCGTTTATACTATTAAAGATAACCTGCTTCAAAAACTTGTATCAACTGCTGATACCAGCATCATCATACCCGCGCAACAACAAACTTCAACTTATTTTGCGGTGAGCGCTACAGGCGGTGGTTTTGAGGGCATAAAAAGTTATACCATTAATGCTACCACACAGGGGGTTGGCTGCTATGTAAAAACATTATTGGCAAATGTAGTTAACAATACCGTTGTGCTCAACCTGCAGTTGGGCAGTGTTTATAATCTTAAATCCATCACCTGGGAAAAAACAACAGCTGCCGGCCAATACGATACTTTAAATACCATCCCGGTTAGTACAGCGGTAGATTATATATACGCCGACAATAATCCCCGGCGGGGCAAACAATATTACCGGGCAAAACTCACCACAATCAACGGCGATATCATATACTCCAACATAGCCGATGCTGTTTATTTACAGCCCCACCAATTTGTTATATACCCCAACCCTGTTGCCGGACAGATCAATATCATCAGCGGCGATATCAATAATTACGAATTTAAACTATACAGCATCGATGGTAAGTTAACTCTGGTTAAAAGCATCAATGAATTACAAAACACCATCCCCGTAAACCTCGTGGCAGGCATATATGTTTATACCATCGAACTAAATGGCAAAGTAGTTTACAATGGTAAACTGATAACAAAAAAGCCCTCCGGTTAACCGAAGGGCTTCATATACTTGTTTATTGAAAATTATTGACTAACAAATTTCTTAGCGTTGATCTTACGTTCGTTTTCGTTAAGATAGATCTTACGCAAGCGGATGCTTTGCGGCGTAACCTCAATATACTCATCGGCCTGGATATATTCCATTGATTCCTCCAACGAGAATTTGATAGCCGGAGCAATCCGTACGTTGGTATCACTACCTGATGCACGCATGTTGGTTAACTGCTTGCCTTTGGTTAGGTTGATAACCAAATCGTTATCGCGAATGTGTTCACCTAAAATCTGGCCCTCATAAATATCAACTCCGGGATCAACGTGAAACCTGCCACGATCCTGTAATTTATCAATTGCGAAAGCAGTAGTTTTACCGGTATCCATTGATACCAATACACCATTTAAACGGCCCGGGATCTGACCTTTCCATGGTTCGTATGCTTTGAAACGGTGTGCCATGATAGCCTCGCCGCCTGTTGCAGTTAACACGTTGTTACGTAAACCGATGATGCCGCGTGCAGGGATATCAAATTCAAGGTGTTGCAAATCGCCTTTAGGCTCCATGATCAACAAATCGCCTTTACGTTGAGTTACAAGTTCAATTACTTTACCTGCAACATCACCCGGTACGTCAACAATCAGGGTTTCAACCGGCTCACATTTAACACCGTTGATCTCTTTAATAATAACCTGCGGCTGACCAACCTGCAATTCATAACCTTCACGGCGCATAGTTTCGATCAATACTGATAAGTGAAGGATACCACGACCATAAACCAGGTATGAATCAGGCGATTCGGTTTCAACAACCTTAAGCGCCAGGTTTTTTTCCATCTCTTTGTACAAACGATCGCGCAGGTGGCGTGAAGTAACAAATTTACCTTCTTTACCAAAGAAAGGTGAAGTATTGATGGTGAACAACATGTTCATTGTTGGCTCATCAATTTTAATTACTTCCAGTTGTTCCGGGTTTTCAAAATCGGCAATGGTGTCGCCAATATCAAAACCTTCAATACCAACTACGGCACAGATATCGCCCGAGCTAACTTCAGTAGCACGTACTTTACCCAAGCCTTCAAATGTATAAAGCTCTTTTATTCTTGATTTTTGGATGGTGCCGTCGCGTTTTACCAAAGATACCGGTTGGTTTTCCTTAATGGTACCACGTGCCACACGACCGATAGCGATACGACCTACGAAAGATGAATAATCTAAAGAGGTGATCTGCATTTGTAAAGTACCTTCAGCAATAGGCGCCGGAGGAATGTTTTCCAAAATAGCATCCATTAACGGGAAAATATCCGTTGTTGGTTTTTTATAATCGGTGCTCATCCAGCCTTGTTTTGATGAACCGTAGATAACCGGGAAATCCAGTTGCTCTTCAGTAGCTTCAAGGTTGAAGAATAATTCAAAAATTTGTTCGTAAACTTCTTCGGGGCGGCAGTTCTCTTTATCAACTTTATTTACAACTACAATTGGCTTAAGGCCTAAAGCCAAAGCTTTTTGAGTTACGAAACGAGTTTGAGGCATAGCGCCTTCAAAAGCGTCGCAAAGTAATAATACACCATCGGCCATTTTCAATACACGCTCAACCTCGCCACCAAAATCGGCGTGACCAGGGGTATCAATAATGTTGATCTTAACATCCTTATACCTTACAGATACGTTTTTTGAAACGATGGTGATACCACGCTCACGTTCAAGGTCATTGTTGTCAAGGATTAACTCTCCGGTTTGCTCATTGTCCCTGAAAATGGCACAGCTGTGCAGAATTTTATCAACCAAAGTAGTTTTACCGTGGTCAACGTGCGCTATAATCGCGATATTTCTTATTTTTTGCATGAAAATGCTCCCTAAAATTTGGCGCAAAGGTACGCTTAATATATGAGATTATAAAGCGTTCAGAAGTTATAGGTAATAATTAATGTAATCAAAGTATCAAAAGGCAGTTAATACCTTATCTCCCAAAAGCCCAAACCAAAAACTTGGCCATCGCCTTGCCCCATGTAGCGGGATTATGGGTGCCTCCTACTATTTCAACATATTGAATTTCTTCAGGGCGTTTAAAGCCCTTCATCTCCATTTCTTTGATCAGGTCGATAGTATCGTCAATGGCATCAATAATGCCGTTTTTGTTTCGATCGCTGGTTTCATCTTTAGTGCCGGTTTGCAGCCAGGCATTGATAGCCGGTTTGGTTTTAGTTTCCCTGATCACCTGGTGCATCAGCCTGTCGGCGTCGGTATAGCCTTTGGACAGGTCTTTTCCCCGCCACCAAAACGAACCGGAAAAAACGCCTGTTTTATTGAACAATGCCGGATTATTCCAAACAATATCAAATGCGGATAAACCGCCGAGCGAAAAGCCTGCAAAGGCCGTTGCATCAAATTCAGTAAAGCTGGTTAATTGTAGTAATTGAGGCAATAGTTCTTCCTTTATAAATTGTGTATATACACCTGCTTTGGCACCCCGGCCTTTAAAATCGGGTTTACCAGCAATGCCATATTCATCCAGGCGGCTATCTCCGGCATGGATAGCTACGATCAGCAGCGGCTTAAGGCGATTGGTATTATATAATGTTTCGAGCGTGGTTTTTAATCCGAGGTTCTCAAGCTCCTGTCCGTCATTAAGCAGCAGCAGGTTTAGCGGTTCGGCGATATCACTGTCTTCCGGCTTCAGGATGGTTAAGGTCACTTCCCGCTCCAGCAGTGCCGAGGTTATATTTATTTCTTGTTCGGTTATTGTCATTTCAGTATCAAGCCAGCCCGGGTACATCTCTTTCTAAATTAAAATTAAGGGCGCAAAAATAAGCTATACTTTTTACTTTTTGGCGGCTAAGGATTAATATTATCAGGCTGTTGCCTTTTTCAAACAAACCTCCTAACTTACAATCATTATAAAAACTACAAGCTTTGACCGAAAAATTTCACCGCTGGCACTCACCCAACACCAACACCGACCTCGAAATGCTGGTATTCGGCGACCGCGGTTATCCTGTGATCGTTTTCCCTACTACCAAAGGCCGCTATTATCAAAACAAAGATTTCGGCCTGATCGAGAGTGTAAAATGGTTTATTGATAATGGACTGGTGAAAATCTACTGCCCCGATACTATCGACGACCGCAGCTGGTACAATAAAGGCATCCACCCGGCCGACAGGGCCAAAACCTATGCAGGATACGATCGCATGTTGATAAACGAGCTCATCCCCTGGGTCATGCATGAAACAGGCGTTGGCAAGGTAGCTCTCGCCGGCTGTAGTTTTGGGGGCTATCATGCCGCCAATTTCGCGTTCAAACATCCTGAAAAGGTGAGGCATTTGTTTACCATGGGCGGGGCCTTTGATATTAAAATGTTTACCGATGGTTATTATGATGATAACATTTTTTATAATAACCCGGTCGATTTTTTGCCGGGCAGTAACCATCATGACCTTTGGCAAATGAACATTGTACTTGGTACATCCGAGTATGACATATGTAAAGGGTATAATATCCAGCTCTCAAATATTTTAAAACAAAAAAACATTAAACACTGGCTGGATATCCGCCCTTTTGCCAATCACGACTGGCCCATCTGGCGCGAAATGTTCCCGCATTATTTATCAACGATTAAATAGAAACAAGAGATCAGGATTCAAGAAACAAGAAAATAAAAAGCAAGAGTTTAAGAGACAGGAAAAAAATGAAAAAATAAAGAGCAAGATTTACATCAACCTGAAACCCAAAGAAAAACAAACATAAAAACACCTACTACCATGAAAAAAATCGGTATCTTATTCGGACAGGAAGATTCGTTTCCGCAGGCATTTGTTGACCGCGTGAACCAAAAAGCAGAAAAAGGCATCAGTGCCGAGTTTGTACGCCTTGATAAGGTAATGCAGGCCGAACCGCTTGACTATGCTGTGATCATCGACCGCATTTCGCAGGATGTGCCTTACTATCGCGCGGCCCTAAAAAACGCGGCTATTTGTGGTACAGCGGTAATCAACAACCCTTTTTGGTGGAGTGCTGACGAAAAGTTTTTTAACAACGCCCTTGCTGTAAAAATCGGAGTTCCGGTACCTAAAACTGTAATTCTGCCATCAAAAGAATTGCCGGATGATACCACCAGCAAATCATTCCGTAACCTGGCTTACCCGCTTGATTGGAATGGCATTTTCAACTATGTAGGTTTCCCTGCCTATATGAAACCTTTTGACGGCGGCGGTTGGAAAGAAGTTTATAAGCTGGAAAATGAGAAAGATTTTTTCAGCAAATACGATAAAACCAAACAGTATGTAATGATGCTGCAGGAAGAGGTTATTTTTGACGATTACTTTCGCTGCTATTGCATTGGCGGCAAGCATGTGCGCATTATGCAGTATGAGCCGCGTAACCCGCACCACCTGCGCTATGAGCATGGTAAAGCACCTGCATCTAAAAAGCTATTGGACACCATTAAAGATTATGTGATAAAACTAAACCAATATTTAGGTTACGATTTTAATACAGTGGAGTTTGCCGTTCGCGATGGCATACCTTACGCTATTGATTTTTGTAACCCCGCCCCCGACGCCGAAGTTACCAGCGTAGGCCAGGAAAACTTTGAATGGGTGGTTGAAACAGCCGCCGATTATGCCATTGAACGCGCAAAAAAACAAAAAGACGGCTTTGACAACCTTACCTGGGGCGAATTTGTAAAAACTTCGGCAGCAAAAATGCCGTTGGTAGCAGTTGCAAAAAAAAAGGCTGTTAAAGCAGATGTTTCCGTGGCTGTGGTTGACCATGCTATTGAAGACGAGGGCAAACCGAAGAAAACCAAAGCACCCGCAGCAAAAGCAGCTGTGGCAAAAGAACCGGCAGTAGCAAAAGAACCGGCGGTAAAAGCTGCCGCAGTGAAAGAAGCGGCAGTAAAAACCGCTGTGGTAAAAGAGCCTGTTGCCAAAGCTACAGCCGTAAAAGAAAAAGCAGCGCCTAAGCCTAAAAAGGCAGCTAAGAAATAAATAAAAGGTTGTCATTTCGAACGAGGAACGAGGAGAAATCCTGTACGCGCGATAAGCTATTCGTATAAGATTTCTCCCTACGGTCGAAATGACAACCGTTTTTTAAGTAATAACCCTAACCAATTATGAACGAATTTACCTTAGGTGTTGAAGAAGAATTTATGGTGATTGACCCGGTATCGCGGGAGCTAAAATCGCATGAGCAAAAAATTGTGGATGCAGCCCAAAAAATCCATGAAGACCAGGTGAAAGCCGAAATGCACCAGGCTGTAGTTGAGGTGGGTACACATATTTGCCGCAATACCCAGGAAGCCCGCAAAGAGGTAAGTAAGCTTCGTACCACGGTAGCGCAACTGGCAGGTGATATTGGTCTGCGGATTGGCGCCGCGGGTACACACCCGTTTTCGCACTGGCAGCATCAATTAATTACCGATAACCCCAGGTATTTTGAAATTGTGGATGAGATGCAGGAGGCGGCCCGCTCCAACCTCATTTTTGGTTTGCATGTGCATGTTGGCATCCAGTCGCGCGATATGGCTATTCATATTGCCAACCAGGTGCGCTATTTTTTGCCGCATGTGTATGCCCTTTCAACCAATTCGCCGTTTTGGGAAGGGCGGAACACGGGCTTCAAATCATTCCGTACCAAGGTTTTTGATAAGTTTCCGCGCACCGGTATCCCCGATTATTTCAGCAGCATTGAGGAGTACGACCGCTACATAAAGCTGCTCGTAAAAACCAATTGCATTGATAACGCCAAAAAAATCTGGTGGGATATCCGGGTACATCCTTTCTTTGAGACTATTGAGTTCCGCATTTGCGACTGCCCTATGCTGGTTGATGAAACCATTGCGTTTACCGCTTTATTCCAGGCTTTATGTGCCAAGTTGTACAAGCTCAGGGCGCAAAACATGAAGTTTATTAACTATTCGCGCGCGCTCATTAACGAAAATAAATGGCGTGCAGCCCGGTACGGTATCGACGGCAAAATGATAGATTTTGGTAAGGAAATGGAGGTAAATACCCGATCGTTAATATTGGAACTACTTGATTTTGTAGACGATGTAGTTGATGAGCTTGGCTCACGCGATGACCTGCAATACGTACACAATATCCTGGAGCACGGCACCGGTGCCGACAGGCAACTGGCCATTTACCAGCAAAACAATAACTTTGCCGATGTGGTGGATTATATCACCTCACAAACTTTGAAGGGGTTGTAGTGACCCACTCACCCCACCCAAACCCTCCCCGGAAGGGAGGGCTTTAAACAGTTTGGGATATAAAAGGGGAGATTATTTTTTAAACATTAAAACAAAAAGTCTCCCCTATCAGGGGAGATTTAGAGGGGGCATATGAAACCGGAAATAAAAGTGGCCATACTTGATCTGTATGATGGGATAGCGAACGAGGGTATGCGCGGTTTCCAGGATATTTTAAAGCGATACCGAACCGAACACGATCTGAATTTAACTTACCAGATCTTTGATGTACGCCGCAAATGCGAAATGGCCGATCTCAATTTTGATATTTATATATCAAGCGGAGGACCCGGCAATCCATTGGAAACCGAGGGTACCGAGTGGGAAAAGAAATACTTTAACCTGGTTAATAAACTGGAAGATCACAACTTATCTAACAACAGCAATAAAAAGCATGTGTTTTTTGTGTGCCACTCGTTTCAGTTAATGTGCCGTTATTACAAGCTCGGCGATATTAATATGCGGCGCTCGCCGTCGTTTGGCGTACTGCCGGTAAATAAAACCGGGCTTGGGTTAAATGAGCCATTATTTGAAGGTTTAGCCGAACCATTTTACGCTGTTGATTCGCGTAGTTGGCAGGTGATCAACCCGGATGAAAAACGCTTTAAAGAGCTGGGTATGCAACTGGTGGCGATAGAAAAAGAACGTCCGCATGTTGATTTACCAAGGGCAATGATGGCCATCAGGTATAACGATTATTTCTTTGCCACCCAATTTCACCCCGAGGCCGATGCCGGGGGCATGAAAGGCATGTTGCTTCGCGAAGAAAAAAAGGACGAAGTGATCAGCGAGCATGGAGAAGTTAAATACCGCGAGATGCTTGAACGCCTCGACGATCCGGATAAAATAACACATACCCAGCATACGCTTATTCCTAATTTTTTGGATATGGCGGTAGAAAGTGCGTTGGGTGTGATATAAACTGTAATTTCATTTTTTGTGTAGCGGGACTGTCATCCTGAGCCTGTCGAAGGACGCGCGCAGAGGCCCTGTCCACTATGCTTCGACAGGCTCAGCATGACCCGATTAATAAATTATCGTCATGTTGAACTTGTTTCAACACCCCACTTGCTAAGCCACATGCTAAGCAAATCGCCTACCTTTCTTGTGGGGTGCTGAAACAAGTTCAGCATGACGGCGTGGAGATGTCATTTCAGCTTTAGAGGTCACGGATTTAAAACTCAATATGACTTTGATTTAAAAATAATTATCGATGAATCCATCAGCCAGAAAAACATTTAACAACACATTCAGCGAGGAAAAGTACAGTCAATTTCTGAATCTTCTTAATGAAGGGCTACGTAAACCTGTTCCGTTCCGTGTTGCGGAAACACCGGTGTTTTTGACTGCCGATTTTCGTAATAAGCTCATCGCCGCCGGTAATGATATTGTTGATACTATCCTCAAGCCCAATTTCAAAGAACTGACCGAACGGGCTATTCCTGATTTTTGGCGGGTGGCCAATGAAAATGATCACCCGCATTTTATCGCCCTGGATTTTGGCATCTGTAAGGATGAGCAGGGCAATATCGTACCCAAACTCATCGAATTACAGGGCTTTCCTTCACTTTATGGCTTCCAGGTACATTTGGGCAATACCTACCGGGAAATTTATGATATCCCTGCCGACGAAACTATCTTTTTCGGAGGGTTGGACAGGGAAAACTATCTCGATCTGCTCAAAAAGACAATCGTAGGTACTTACCATCCTGATGAAGTTGTGCTAATGGATGTAAACGCCCCTGAGCAAAAAACATCGGTTGATTTTTACCTTACCCAAAAGTACATCGGCACGCCGGTTGTGTCATTGTCCGACCTGATCCAGGATGGCAAAAAGCTTTACTACATGGTGGGCGACCAAAAGAAACAAATTAAACGCATTTATAATCGTTTAATATTTGATGAGATAGCGGGCGATCCGGAGATCTTTACCAAAGTGGCCGATATCAGGCAGCCCCTTGAGGTTGAATGGATCACTCATCCCAACTGGTTTTATCGGGTCAGTAAATTCACCATGCCTTTTTTAACAGGCAATTACATTCCCAAAACTCAGTTTTTGCACCAGTTAGAACAAATCCCTGCCAATTTGGAAAACTATGTGCTTAAACCGTTGTTCTCCTTTGCGGGTCAGGGTGTAATTATCGATATTAGTAAGGAAGACATAACAACTATTACAGATCCTGAAAACTGGATTTTACAGGAAAAGGTAAATTACGAACCTGTTGTACAATCGCCGGAAGGCGGCGTAAAGGCCGAGATCAGGTTGCTTTATCTCTGGCCCGATGGGGATAAAAAACCCACACTTGCCATAAACCTTGCGCGGTTAAGCCGTGGAAAAATGATAGGCGTACGTTATAATAAAGATTACAACTGGGTTGGCGGCACGGTTGCTTTTATGCCCCGTTAAACTTTGTACTAATTACCCTGTCTGTACGTATATATTAAATAATGCTTAATTTTGTCTTTATGAATATGCAGATCATCATTATCGCGATACTTTTTGCAGGCGCTGTTTTTTACATTGGCCGTATGATGTACAGGGCGCTTACTACTAAAAAAAGCTGCGGCGGCAATTGCAAATGCGGTATTGATTTTTCAGGTATCGAACCCGGAAAAACCACCAAATAATGCCCAATTCTTATTTCATACAATCTTCATAAGTAACCCATACTTTTAATAAAGTAATTTTTCTTAATGTCATCAAGCAAGCAAGTTTTTCAGGCTGATAATCCCGGTAGGTGGAACCGTTTTAAATGGTTGAGCCGTGTACTACTGGCTGCATTGATTATTGGTATAATAGCCGTTATTGTTACTATCCGCTCAACCTATTACCCCGAGCTTCCCAACCTTAACCCTGCTCCCAAAAAAATGACCAGGGAGGAACTTGAACAATTAAAAAAATCAACGAAGTTCAAATCATTCAAAATACAAAAATCTGAAATAGAAGCACTTGAGAGAGCTAAGAAATTACATCAGCTTAAACAACCTAACAATAAAGACCGTATAAACGCCGCTTTTTATCGTGCGTGGGAACCTCAGGCTTATAACTCGCTGGTGGTGAATATTGGCCACCTGGATATGGTAGTGAGCGAAGGCTTTTCTATATTACCTAAAACTGATACCGTTGTAACCAAGCTCGATACCGGGCTGATGAACCTCAATAAAAAATACAACAAGCCGATTATTGTGTCGCTGTCAAACTACGTAAACTACAACAACACACATGGCGGCTATGATACTAAAGATGTAGACCGTATTGTTAACAACAAAACACTTCGTAGTAATTTTATTAACAGCATAGCTAACTCGCTTACCAAAAACAAGTTGAAGGGTGTCAATGTTGATTTTGATGAGGTGAGGGACCGCAACAGCAAAAATTACATAGCTTTTCAAAATGAGCTCTATGCAACCTTGCATGCCAAAGGTTTCCTGGTTACTCAAAACGTAGTGCCGGAGGATGAAAGCTTTGATATCACAAAGCTCCAGCATGTAAACGATTTCCTGTTCATCATGGCTATTGATGAACATTATGAAGCAACTAATGCCGGCGATCTTTCAAATCAGCGCTGGGTTGAGCAAATCCTCGATGATGTATGTTCGAAAGTTCCGTCAGAAAAAATAATTTTAACATTCGCGGGCGGCGCCTATGACTGGCCCGAAGGCAGTGTAGGTAAAACTATAGGTTATCAGCAGGCTATCAGTACCGCCGAAGAGCAAAAAAGCAAGATCACCTTTGATCCAAATTCGGCAAATTTACACTTCACTTATATGGACAAGGACAGTCTTGACCATTCCATATACTTTACAGACGCGGCAACAAACTTTAATGTAATCCGCATGGCCGACGACTGGGCCACCGGCGGCGTGGCTTTATGGCGTTTAGGTGCCGAAGATCCGCGTTTGTGGACATTTTTCCAGAAAAACCTGTCGATAGACTCATTGAAAAAAACAGGTGTGGATATGCGGAGACTTACATCTGTAGGTTTGAACAACCGTGTAAATGTTGACTATGATGGTGATGGCGAGGTGCTTGACCTCATTACTACTCCTACCACCGGAGTAATTGATGTAAAAATGGATACATCTACGTTTACCATCCTCGATCAGCATTATATAAAACTTCCTACTAAATATGTGATCCGCAGGTATGGTTATGCCCCTAAGAAAGTGGTTTTAACTTTTGATGATGGCCCCGACCCCGATTTTACCCCACGTATTTTAGATATCCTTAAAGCCGAAAAGGTACCGGCAGCATTCTTTGTTGTGGGTTCCATGGCCGAAAAAAACATACAGTTATTACGGCGCGAATACGAAGAAGGTTACGAAATAGGCAATCACACGTTCTTCCACCCCGATATTTCAACCATCAGCTTAAAGAGGGTGATCCTGGAGCTTAACTCCACGCGCAAACTTATTGAATCGGTAACCGGCCGAAGCACTATCCTGTTCCGCCCACCATTTAATGCCGATGCCGAGCCGCAAACCCTTGCCGAGGTTATTCCGGTTGCAGAAAGCCGTCGTCAAAGTTATATCACCATCGGCGAATCTATCGATCCCTGGGATTGGCAGCCCGGCGTAACTGCCGATAGTATTATTGCCCGCACCATAAGGCAAAAAGATAACGGATCGATGATATTACTGCACGATGCAGGAGGTGATACCCGCGAAGAAACAGTTAAAGCCCTTCCTGCAATCATTCATTACTTTAAATCGCACGGATACCAGTTTACCACTATTGCCGATGTGCTGGGCAAAACTAAGGATGATCTGATGCCGCCGATTAAACCGGATCCAAGCACAGGTATTTTCGGGCCCGCTTATGATGTTTTTATTCATGGTTATTACTATATAAACTGGGCGCTGATCTATATATTCCTATCGGCTATATTCCTGGCGATTGGCCGCATTGTACTTATTGGCATTTTGGCTGTAAGGCAGCGAAGCGTGGATAAAAAATCCAAAAAGCTTGATCGCGATGCCGATGTGATGCCGGCCGTGAGTATCATAGTTCCTGCTTACAACGAGGAAGTTAACGCCGTAGCGACTATACAAAGTCTGCTCAAAACCGATTATCCATCGTTCGAGATCATTTTTGTTGATGACGGATCAAAAGATAAAACATTTGAAGTTGTAGAGGCTGCTTACAAAGGTAATCCGCTCATCAAGATCCTAACCAAACCAAACGGAGGTAAGGCATCAGCATTAAACTTTGGTATCACCCATGCCCAAAATGATTTTGTGGTTTGTATTGATGCTGATACCCAACTCAAAACTGATGCTGTTTATCAGCTCATGACCTACTTTACCGATGAGGAAATAGGTGCTGTGGCCGGAACGGTTAAAGTTGGCAACGAAACCAATATCATCACCCGCTGGCAGTCGATAGAGTATATTACTGCGCAAAATATGGACCGCCGCGCGTTTGATCTCATCAATAGTATTACGGTTGTACCGGGGGCTATTGGTGCGTTCCGTAAATCGGCTATTTTCCGTGCAGGCGGGTTTACCTATGATACTCTTGCCGAGGATTGTGATCTTACCATGCGTATCCTGAAACAAGGCTACGTAGTGCGTAACTGCGCCGAAGCCATTGCTTATACCGAAGCGCCGGAGACGATAAACATGTTGCTTAAACAGCGTTTTCGTTGGAGTTTTGGTGTGATGCAAAGTTTCTGGAAAAACCGCGACGCGCTGTTTAACAAAAAGTACAAGTTCTTCGGGATGGTGGGGATGCCAAACATCCTTATCTTCCAGATCATATTGCCGCTGTTTTCCCCTCTGGCAGATTTGATGATGCTATTCGCCCTGTTCGGTGAAAAACCCGAAAAGATGCTGCTTTATTACGTAGCATTTGTGGTGGTTGATTTTATAGTAGGTATCATCGCTTTCCGGATGGAAAAGGAAGACTACAAGAAACTCATCTATATCATTCCGCAGCGTTTTATGTGGCGGCAGTTAATGTATTACGTGCTGTTTAAATCGCTACGAAAAGCATTGAAAGGCGAATTGAGCGGATGGGGAGTGCTTAAGCGTACGGGTAATGTGAAAGTTGATGGTTCGGGAAGCAAAAAAGCGCAGCCGATATATATGATAATTGGCGTGGCGATAGTTGCGGCAATTGTGTATTTGTTGTATAAACATTATAGTTAGAATTAAAAGAGCCTGTAGTTACAAACTACAACAGATTCGACGTCAGAGACTTCGAATAGCATTTTCTTTTCAATTCCGCTGTCCGAAGTCGGAGACTTCGGACGACTATGCCCTTAGTTTGTAACTACAGATTGCTTCCTTACTCCCTTTCAATCAAACAAACCGCATAAGCCACAACGCCCTCCTCCCTACCGATAAAACCCATTTGCTCGTTGGTAGTAGCTTTAATGGAAATATCTTCTTCGCTAATAGCCGCAGCTTCGGCTATGTAGGTTTTCATTGCCGGGATATGCGGGTTGATCTTCGGAGCCTCAAGGCATACCATAGCATCAATATTGCCGATTGTGAAACCCTTTTCTTTGATCAGGGCAACTACATGCTGCAAAAGGACCAGGCTGCTGATACCTTTCCATCTGTCATCCTTATTTGAAAAGTGAAAGCCTATATCGCGCAGGTTTGCCGCCCCCAGCAGGGCATCACAAATTGCGTGTAACAATACATCGGCATCTGAATGGCCATAAGCACCGGCATGGTGCTCAAGTTTAACTCCGCCCAAAACGAAGGGGTGATTTTCTTTTAACTGGTGTACATCAAACCCAAAACCTACCTTAATTTTACCCATTATCTTTTAGAAGCATTTGTTGTACCGCCAAAATTTGCCGACAAGGTGAAGCGCAAAGTATTGGCCAGGGCACTATTTTGCTGGCTGGCTGCCAGGTACGAAAAATCAAAATCAAAAACACTGTACTTAAACCCAATACCCATGGTAACATAATGCCTGTCGCCTTTGTTGGGGTTTTCATAAAAATAGCCTGCCCGTACAGCAAACTGTTTGTTATACCAATATTCAACACCCGGCGAAAAGCTGATCTCTTTCAACTCTTCACTGAAACCACCCGGTGCATCGCCAAACGACTGAAAAAGACCCGCCGGCACCGATACATTATCATCCTTACCTTTAATGATCTTACCATCTTTGTCGCGGAGGGGCGGGGTTGGTACCATCAGTTTGTTGATGTCAAAGGTTGCTGTAAACTCATTAACATCATCTAACTGCCAGGTGTTAGCCACCCCTAATTTCAAATTGGCCGGCAAAAAATACTTGTTGCCCACATCGCTATAGCTGATTTTTGTACCAATGTTTGAAATGTGGGTTCCAAAAGCAAAAGTATTGCCATCACCATAAGGCGCCGTGTAGTATAGTGAAACATCTGCAGCAAAAGCATTGCCGGCTTTTGCCGCCTGGCTTGAGCCGGTGGCAAACGAAATACTTGATATATTGGAATGAATATACCGGGCAGTAAGGCCCAGTGAAAAATTATCGCCAAACTTACGGGCAAATGAAACATCTAACGAATACTCGTTTGGCGTGTAAGTACCCTGGTCGTTTGTATTATCGTCGGTAAGCTGAATGGAACCATAATTAAAATACCTGAGCGAAGCACCTATTGTATTCCGCTCATCAATTTTATGGGCATAGCTCAGGTATGATAAGCTGATATCAGGCACAAGATGCCTTAACCAGGGGCTATATGATACAGACAACGCATCATTACTTTCTAAAAATGCAAGCTTTGACGGATTCCAAAAATTCGCATTTACATCCGGCGACAAAGCCACGCCAGCATCCCCCATAGCCCCCGAACGCGAATCAGGTGAAATATTTAAAAAAGGAACTTCGGTGGGAATTGCATTGATATTACTTCCGTTAGGATTTGTTTGCGCAGCAGCAGCAAGTGGCAATAAAAATGGGGTAATGATAGCAAGGCCTCGAAATGTAAAAAACTTCATTTGTAGGAGTTAGGTTTTAACAATTTGTATTTTATAAACATAGGACCATGACTTGCTTCACATTTTCAAGTCCGCGCTTTTGCTGAAAGTTAAATCAAAAATTTAAATCAACGCAACTAATTTCATTAAATTTTCGTTAAAACCCCTGATAATTGTAGTATTTATTTCTAAATAATGGTTCATTAGCATAAGCACTGTATCCATTTTTTTATAAATTTACCACTTAATATAATTGTAAAAATATGAAAATACTTTTTACTAAAACTGCTCTGGGATTGTTGGCTTTAGGTGCCGTGATGAGTAGCTGCAGTAAACGTGAGCAATCGCAAAAAACGGGTATAACTTATAACGATAAAAACAACGGCGGTTATGAGCGTTTCAGGCAAAGCCATCCATCTCCAGGGCCCGGACTGGTGCCTATTGAGGGTGGTACTTTTGTTATGGGAGGCAGCGCCGATCAGGACATAACTTACGATTATAATAATGTACGCCGCAGGGTTACCGTACCCTCTTTTTACATGGACGAAACCGAGGTATCAAATCAGGATTGGCTTGATTACCTGCATTGGATAAACATTACTTTCCCGCAGGATCGCGAGTTATATTACAATGCGGTGCCTGATACATTGGTTTGGCGTCATCCCTTATCTTATAATGAACCATACGTAGATAACTACCTGCGTCACCCTGCTTTTCAGGATTATCCTGTTGTAGGCGTAACCTGGGACCAGGCACAGGATTATTGCTCATGGCGCACCGACCGTACCAACGAAAACATTTTACGAGAAACCGGAAAAATGGTAGCATGGAAAGATATGGGCAAAAAAGGTGGCGGCGGTGATGCTGGCATTGCAGCGAACGGACAACCTTTTAATACTGATATTTACCTCAACGGCCAGATGACCGGAGCAGGCATCGATGGTAAAAAAATGATGCCTAACCTGAGCCCTAATGCCCAGGCAGGTACAGGAAAAGGCGGCAAAGCCGTTAGGCCTGTACGTATGGAAGACGGGATCCTTAAGCAAGCATATCGCTTACCATCAGAAGCCGAATGGGAATATGCAGCATTAGCCCTTGCAGGAAATACCCAGTTTGAAAACATCGATGATGGCAAAATATATACATGGAACGGTATGGGTGTACGTTCGGCAAAAAAGAAAACACGCGGCTTGATCATGGCAAACTTTAAACGCGGCAACGGTGACAACGCCGGTGTTGGCGGTTACCTGAACGATAAGGCAGACATTACCGCCCCTGTACGTTCATATGCACCTAATGATTTTGGCTTGTATAACATGGCGGGTAATGTTAACGAATGGGTTGCTGATACCTACCGCCAAACATCATTTGAGGAGTTTGAAGATTTTAACCCTTTCCGCGGTAATGAGTTTTCAAACAAACGCCTTGCAGATCCAAGCAAAGGACTTTATGCAAAAGACAAATATGGCAAGCCAATCAAAGATCCCGCACATGCTAATAAGAAGCTAAAATACAGTGAACTTTTAGCTTTACAGCAACAGAATACAGTCGCGCAAAGCGCCAATCCAAACGCGCCGCTTACAACTCCTCAAACAGGTTCATTACCAATTGATTCATTGCTGCCTAAAAACTCGGGGAAAGCTTACAACCCGGATGCGAGGGGTGAAAAAGACGAAGTTAATAAAGCTCTTTACGGAACAACCACCCTGGTTAATGATCACTCTAAAGTTTACAAAGGTGGATCATGGAACGACATGGCGTTTTGGCTAAACCCTGCTACCCGTCGTTTTATGGATCAGGACGAGGCAAGTGCCGAAGTTGGTTTCCGCTGTGCAATGACCTTAGTAGGCGCTCCTGAAATTAACCCTAATGGCAAACCACATTACCCGGTTAAAAAAGCTAAACCGTTTAAAACAAGATAATTTTTATAACAGATATTTGAAATGAGGCCTTTCAGTAATGAGAGGCCTTATTTGTTTTAAAGTAATCAAAATAGATTATCACCAATCAGCATAGATCTTCTTCAACAATGCGTTATCCATCGATCGGCTCAACCCATTGGCTCCGCCAGGCCGGGGCTTCGAAGGGATCTGCGAAATACTGTGTTTCATGTATTACCTTATCCTCACGAAACTCCATAATACTTACCGTGTAAGCCAGCTGCTCCTGATAGTTAATGGTATATTCCGTGACCCAGGTATCGCTTTTTCCCAAAATCCTCCTGACACGAAAACCTGATGGTTTACCGGGATGATGCCCGCGCAAGGCCAGCAAATTAATGCGCCCAAAAATTCGTTCGCCCGACTGGGGATAATCACAAATAACATCGTCATCGTAAATGTCATGTTCCGCGTTGATATCACCGGCTGCCGATGCCTGCCAATGAGCATTCAGGGCGGCAAGTATTTGTTGATCATTCATGGTTTGTATAATTTAGGTTATTTTATTTATCGATTGATACATCAATAATAATCTAATCACATTTAGATAGCGGATGGCCATCACTCGGGTAAAAATAGGATCTATATCCTAAATAAAAATCCCGGAAAACAATACTGTTATCCGGGATCCCTATTATTAAAGCTATTGACAATTAATAACCTTCATTTTGCACCAACTTTGAATTAGCCAAAATTTCGCGTTGAGGGATTGGATACACCAGTCTCGGAGAATTGTAAGGAAGCCCGCCTGCATTTTGTTTAAGCCTTTTCGCATCATGCAGAAAAAACCCTCCTTCAAAACATAACTCATGCCTGCGTTCTGCTAATATTGTAGCAAGATTTACAGTTACTAAAGGGTCAAGGCCAGCCCTCTGCCTGATGGTGTTAACGTCATTTGCCGGCGTTGCACCTGTGGATGTTCCACCACGCAGGTTAGCTTCGGCACGGATAAGATACATCTCTGCAAGGCGCACGACATGTATGTTTCCATATTGATTATCAAACTTTTTAGTTCTGTTAACCGATGTAACAGTATAAAACTGGCCTCTTACGTCGTTGGCTTCAAATTCTGCCAAAAAATCATCTGTTATTTTAATATCTCCGCGCCCTCCGTTTGCAGATGAGGCATAAAATTCATTCAAGCTATTTATACCTTGCTGTTGAGTAACCTGTATAGCAAAGATATCTTCAGTAGTATTTTCCTGATGCGATGGTTTGCTTGACAGTAAAAACTCCTTGGTGTAATCAGGCACAAGAGAAAACGCGCCGGATGTAATAACAGTATTGGCCTCCTTTAAGGCATTGGTATAATCGCCTTTTTGCAGATAAAGCCTTGCAAGGATTGCCGAGGCGGAATATTTATTGGCATAGAAATCATTATCCTCCGGCAGCTTGCTTTTGGCAGCCGTCAAATCGCTGATAGCCTGATCATAAACCTGCTTTACTGTAGACCGGCCAACTTTAGCCCCTTCGCTATCAGCAGAAGTAGTTGGACTTGATACGATAGCGGCTGCTAAGTTAGTTGACGGATCGCCATCATTCCATGGCTTT
Source organism: Mucilaginibacter rubeus (assembly GCF_014643835.1). GTDB lineage: Bacteria > Bacteroidota > Bacteroidia > Sphingobacteriales > Sphingobacteriaceae > Mucilaginibacter > Mucilaginibacter rubeus. The sequence continues at coordinate 23,299 of NZ_BMKD01000010.1, forward strand.
CCAAACAAGCGGGCTAAGTCAAAATACATCAACCCCCTTATAAATTTAGCTTCCCCCTCCCATCTTGCTTTATCATCCGCGTTATCAGCTTTATCTAAATTGGCAAGCACAGTATTGGCCTGATTTATTACCTGGTAGGCATCCAACCATGTGTTTTCAACAAAACTATTATCTCTCGTTATAGCCTGTACAGTAATTTGCGTTAAACCTGTATAAGTGCCAGTCCAGGTAATTTCAGCCTGTGCAGCTAACAAATCGGGCTCCATAAATATACGGCCGCCATAAAGGTCAACCTGCCCCAACCGGTTATAAGTGCCTACCAAAACGCCCTGAACATCTTTGGCTGTTTTAATAGCCTGGTTTTGATCAACAGATTCAACCGGCTTTATATTAAGTTGTTTATTACATGCACTTAAGAAAAGTGTCAATGCTGTTGCCGATATATATATAAACTTTATCTTTTTCATTTTTGTAATTTTTTAATATTATAAGCCTATATTAATACCAAATATTATAGTACGGGGCTGCGGGGCCGAGTAAAAGTCATTACTCAGATCAACATTACTTGGCAACTCGTCTGAATTTACTTCAGGATCCCATCCTTTGTACTTGGTAATTAAAAACAGGTTATAGGCGCTAGCATATACCCTTATTTTTTGCAGCCTCAATTTGCTAACCACAGCTTTTGGCAATGTATAACCTAACGTTACTGTTTTACAACGAACGTAGCTGGCTCCTGAAAGGTACCTGCTTGAAGTACTGATGCCATTTCCATAAAATAAACGAGGCTCAGGTATATCGGTTATGTCACCGGGCTTATTCCAGTATTTTAACTGGTCGATAGTTTGGTTATCGAAGCCATTGCCTGCACTTGTGCTCATATATTGGCCTCCATTGTTATACACTTTGTAGCCAAATGCACCCTGGAAGGTTACCGCCAATTCAATTCCGTTATAACCAAATGTATTTGTAATACCTCCGTAGTATTTAGGTGTTGGCGAGCCTACTACAACATTTTGTGCCTGGGTAGGATCGTTTGTTTTAGTACGATCCATCTTTCCGTCGGTTCCCTTTGCGTTTTTGTAATATAAAGCATCTCCATTGGCAGGATCTACTCCTGCATATTCGGGCATGTAGAATACCCCTATTGGCTGACCGGCCATTACATAATTGATATTATTATCAGTTATAACCTGGCCTTTTATATCGGTAATTAAATTTTTTTGGTATGAGGCATTCAAACTTGTTGACCATTTGAACTTACCCACAAAATTATCTGATGATAGCTCCAACTCAAACCCTTTATTAGATAGTTTACCAAGATTTTGCAATTGCCTTGATATGCCTAACGTGCCAGGAAGGTTCACGTTTAATAACAGATCGCGGGTGTTTTTCTTATAATAATCAAAACTACCCGATAACCTGTTGTTAAAGAAACCAAAATCAACAGCTAAATCAAGTGCTGCGGTTGTTTCCCACTTTAAGTTTGGATTAACTATTTGTGAAAAGCGCTGACCGCCTACACCATTATAATTTGCTGCGGAAAATAAACCCAATGACGAAAAATTTCCAATATTGGCGTTACCCGTTAAACCATAACTTGCCCTAACTTTTAAATTACTTAGCAGATTATTGTTTTTCAAAAAGTCCTCTTCTGTTAGTATCCAGCCTACCGAGCCTGATGGATAAAATCCATACCGATTGTTCACACCAAACCTTGACGATCCATCTCTACGGATACTTCCCGAAAACAGGTATTTTCCTTTATAGGCATAATTCGCCCTGAAGAAATAGGCTAAAAAGCTGTACGGGCTATCATACGATGCACCTGAAACAATTACTGCTGCCGCGGTTAGTTTTTTATAAGCATCAGAGGCAAACTCCTGCCCCTGTACATCGTTACCAACAGTACGGGATTTTTGATAGGTTGTTCCCAACGTTAAATCCAGTGAATGATCCTGACCAAAAATAGTTTTATAACTAAAATAGTTATTGGTATTATAGTTCAATACTTGTGTGGTTGTATTTTGACCAAAACCATTGTTAGTACCTGTATTACGGAAAGTAGCACTTCCATAGTAACTATCTTCAGCCTGGTTTAATTGATCAATACCAAATTCCGACCGGAAGGTTAGGCCTTTTACAATTTCCCAATTGGCATATACATTACCGATAGTGCGGTAAACTGTCGCTTGATAAAACGCATTGTTCTTGCTGATCAGCGGGTTATAATACAATGGAAAATCTTCTGATTCGCCCGGAGGGGTACCGCTTATTAAACCGCTGCGAGGGTCAATTAATGGTGTTATTGGCGATAAAGCCACTGATTGCAAAGGTGTACTGAAAGCATTATCGTTTGAAACCCTGTTATTAATGGTATTAGCAAAACTTAGGTTCATACCGATACTCAAGTTTTTATCTACCTTGCTATCCAAATTTAAACGCCCCGAGTACCTTTTAAAGCTGTTACCAATCAATATACCCGTTTGATCAAGATATTGCCCCCCCATATAATAGGTAGTTTTGTCGTTACCTCCAGATATGTTTAAATCATATTGCTGTTGTGGAGCACTTTGATATGCAGCCCTTTCCCAGTTTGTATTGATCTTGCCTGTTTTCCAATCATCAGTACCAGCCGAAAGGGAGGTAAAATTATCTTCAACATATGATTTATAATCGGCAAGTGCGTCGTCCAGTGTATCGTAAGCCCCGGCAGCAAAGTCCTGCTTGGCTGCACCCTCACCTGCACGTTCCATTATCTGTACAAATTGTTTGGCGTTCAGGAACTCGCGGTGCCTTGACGGTGTACTTTTACCATATGATGCTGAAAAATTAACTTTAGGAGTACCTGCCTTGCCTTTTTTGGTAGTAATTACAACTACACCATTAGAAGCCCGAGCACCGTAAATTGCAGCTGCCGATGCATCTTTTAAAATCTGTACAGATTCGATATCATTGAAGTTAATGTCCGCCAGCGGATTGGTTGGCGCATCGGTGCTTGATAAGTTATCGGTGGTAATTGGCATACCATCCAAAATATATAATGGCTCCGAACCGGCAGATATTGAAGATGAGCCGCGTACCCTAACCTGGATCCCTTGCCCAAGTTTACCATTTCCTGACTGAATATATACACCAGCTGTTTTACCCTGTATAGCCTGCTCAATAGAAGTGGTTGGGGTGCCTTCAATTTCCTTTGCAGATACTGAAGATATTGAACCTGTAATATTGGCCTTCTTCTGCGTACCATAACCCACTACTACAACTTCCGTCAGCTGTTTCGAATCACTTGTTAACTGAACATCAACAATGCTACCATTAATTGATTGTTCGGCAAGTTTGTATCCCAAAAAGTTAAAAGCCAAAACTTTGGCGGTAGTAGGTACACTTAATTTGTAACTGCCATTAATGTCGGTTTGGGTGCCCAACCCAGTTACGCCTTTTACGGTTACGCTTACTCCCGGTAAGGGCGAGCCGTCTTTCTGGTCGGTTACTTTACCTGTAATAACCCGGTTTTGAGCAAAAACCATAGCCATACAAGAAAACAGTAACATGACTGTTAGTAGATGTTTCTTCATAAAAGTTAATATTGTTAATTAAGAAAGTAAGTTCGTAAAAAAAATGTGCAGAAACAACAAAAGCCTTAAAATTACGTTCAGTTCATTGCAAAAATGTAATTATCGCATATTTAAGCTATAACGCTTAGTTAAAACGACATTAAGATTTGTCCTTTTTCAACTTTATCTCCTGATTTTATTAATATCTTTTCTACAACAACATCGGCCGGCGATTTGATAATATTTTCCATTTTCATGGCTTCAAGCACAAATAGATTATCACCTTTTTTTATGATATCTCCTTTATTTACAAATACTTTCAAAACCAAACCCGGCATGGGGGCTTTTATTTCACTAATCCTGGCACTGTTTAAATCACTAAATCCAAGCTTATCAAGCAGTATATCAAATTGATCCTTAGCGCTAATGCTATATAGATGATTATTAACTTTTATTTCAGCAGTTTTTTCGTCACCGTTAAAATTAACTATCTCGACATTGTATGAACGGTTGTTTTCAATAACATGATAGATTCCCGGTCTTAACTGTTTAATATCGGCTTCACTTTTAACCCCGTTAATAAGTAAGCCTGCCGCAACGGTTCTTTCAGCTTCAATACTGTAGCGGTCATTAATACTCAGTTTATACATAGGATTTGGATTTGAGAATAAGTGGTTTATATATTATTTGTTAGGGATTGGTATAAAGCTAAACATATTATATAAAAGCTGAAAGCAAAATGCAAAAAGCTTATAGCTTATAATTATTTAATTGCTTTATATAAAACCAATAATAAACACTATATAATTTCACTTACAATGCAGCAATAAGTAAATCCCTCCGATAGTGCTAAAAAAAATTGTCGTATAAAAGCTGCGGATAATAGTGGCTACTATTGAGTAAAAATATACTGAATTAAATTCGCGCCCATTTTAAGAGCTTTTTGGCGGGCTTCCTGGGTGTCGCCGGCATAGGTGCCATAATCCTCCCAGCCATTGCCTAAATCGCACTCATAGGTATAAAAGCAAACCAGTCTGCCTTTGTATATCAAACCAAAACCCTGGGCACGCTTGCCGTCATGCTCATGAATTTTGGGCAAGCCGTTCGGGAAGTCATACTTTTGATGGTAAATAGGGTGATTAACCGGCAGCTCAACAAAATCAAGCTCAGGAAACACCTTCTTCATTTGCGGACGAATGTATTGGTCGAGCCCGTAATTATCATCAATATGCAAAAAGCCCCCGCCGGTGAGGTATTTACGCAGGTTCCGGGCTTCCTGGTCGGAAAAGATCACGTTGCCATGCCCTGTCATAAAAGTGAAAGGATAATTAAATAAAGAAGCACTACCTGCCTCAACTACTTCATCGTCATCATCAAAATTGGTTTTGAGGTTTTCATTACAGAATTTGATCAGGTTAGGTAACGCTGTGCGGTCGCCATACCAATCGCCGCCACCGCTGTATTTAAGGCGGGCAATTTTATAGGCAGGGGCATTAAAGCTGCTCATTGCTATAGCCGCAAATAAAACAACCAATGCTAACCTTATTCTTTTCATCCCCTGTTTAAAAAATTCACCTCAAAACAAGCCTCCAGCGCGGCAGTTTCCGTACGCAGGCGACTTGTACCTAAAGATATTGGTTTAAACCCGTTGTGCAAAGCCTTATCAATCTCAGCCGGAGCAAAATCCCCTTCGGGGCCTATCAATATTAAATAACGGCCTTGCGGGGTTATTTCGTCTTTCAGATTGAATTTTTCCCCAGGCTCGCAATGCGCAATAAATTTTTGCCCCTCAAAAGGTTTATCAAGTAGCTGATTTAGCGTTACCGGCTCATTTAATATAGGGTGATAAGCCTTAAGGGATTGCTTGATAGCCGCCGTAATAATTTTATTTAAACGCTCTGTCTTGGCTTCCTTACGTTCCGAGCGCTGTGTGATAATTAATGACACCTCATCAATACCTATTTCTGTAGCTTTCTCTAAAAACCACTCCAGGCGTTCGATATTTTTGGTCGGAGCTACCGCGAGGTGCAGGTAATGGTTGCGTTTTTCAAATTCGGTAGATACGGATGTAATTTTAAGAATGGTACGCTTGGGGTGCGCGTCATGGATCAGGGCTGTGTATAAACCGCCCCTGCCGTCAATCAATTGTACCTCGTTGCCTGCTTCAAGGCGCAGCACACGTATAGCATGTTTGCTTTCCTCTTCGCTTAGAAAGTATTGGGGATGCGAGGCGTTAATATCAGGCGTATAAAAAAGTTGCATTTTGGAAAAGCAGATTAATGTAAATCTACTGCATCTTCTTCATTTATCAGTAATTCGAGTTTAACTGATTCAATATTTTGGTCGGATTTTTTCAGTACAGTGATATTGTACCCGTTCGATTCTTTCTGCTCGCCTACATCGGGGATCTTTCCGAAGATATCTCCAAGCCAGCCCGATACGGTATCAAAGTCGCCATCTTCAGGTAAATCATGCGGTAAATGCTCGTTCACATCGTAAATAGATGCAAGGGCATTAACTATAAACTCACGCTCATTTACTTTTTCGACAATCGGCTTTTCTTCATCATACTCATCCTGAATTTCGCCAACCAATTCTTCTACAATATCCTCCAGCGTAACCATACCGGCGGTGCCGCCAAACTCGTCAAGTACAATAGCTATCTGGATACGCTTTTGCTGCAATTCGGCCATCAGATCGTTGATCTTTTTGGTTTCCGGGATGAAATATGGTTTGCGGATAATATCTTTCAGTACAATCTCCTCGTTCCGGGCCAGTAGTGGCAAAATATCCTTTGCGTGTACTATACCTATGATCTTATCTATCACATCGTCATAAACCGGCATCCGCGAATAACCTTCGTTGATGATCATATCCAGCAGCTCTTCTTTGGTTGAAGCAATATCTACTCCCGAAATTTTGGTACGTGGTACCATGATGTTTTTTACCACCCGCTCGTTAAAATCAAACACGTTCTGGATAAGTTCGTGCTCATTTGAATCAAGTGCACCAGTCTCTTTACCTTGCTCCAACAGGTATTGCAGTTCTTCCGAACTATGATGGGTTTCACTGCCTTCAACGGTGCTTATACCCAACAATTTCAGGATGAAATTTGCGAAATTATTAAGCACCCAAATAAATGGCCTGAAAACCACAAAGAAGAACCTGAGCGGCAATGAAACAGCCATCACTGTACGTACCGATTTCTGGATAGCTAACGATTTAGGCGCAAGCTCACCAAAAACTATGTGCATGATGGTAATAAAGCTGAAAGCCAGGATATGACTGGCCGTAATATAACCGGGAGAAAGAGTTATGCCTACGCTCAGGAAAGCGCGGATCACAAGGTTGGTCGCAACCTCCTCGCCCACAACACCAAGGGCCAGTGAAGCAATGGTAATACCCAGCTGTGTAGCAGCCAGGTAACCATCCAAATTATGCAGTATGCCCCGGGCAACTTTGGCTACGCCGCTGCCGCCTTTAGCCCTAATTTCGATTTGCGAACCCCGAACCCTTACCATGGCAAACTCCGCAGCTACGAAAAAGCCATTGAGTAAAACCAAAAATATGGTAGCGAAAATGTAAAATAAACTAATCTCGTAATGTGCGGGGTCCATTTATTTAAGATTGATACACAGGGAACGTAGACTTGTACAGCTCCAAACTCTCGTTTATCACTTTATGTGCGTAACGCACACCTAACAAATGTTCGATGGTTACGTTTTTGCCTTCTAATTTTTTGTAGTCTTTAAAAAAGCGAACAATTTCGGTCATGGCATGTGGAGGCAATTCGTTTAAGTCGTTAATATAATTTACCGACATGTCATTTTTAGCCACTGCAATGATCTTATCATCCTGCTCTCCGTTATCAACCATGTGCATTACACCTACTACCTTAGCCTCAATGATAGACATTGGGAAAACATCAATTGAGCAAAGTACAAGGATATCCAAAGGATCTTTATCATCGCAATAGGTTTGAGGGATAAAGCCGTAGTTAGCCGGGTACATTACAGATGAAAATAACACACGATCGAGCTTCAGCAAGCCTGATTCTTTATCAATTTCATATTTCGCTTTTGATCCTTTTGGAATTTCAATAATAGCGTTTACTATTTCAGGGATATTATCACCTGGTGAAACCTGGTGCCATGGATGCAGAGTACTCATTTATCTTTATTATATAGTATATAAAATTATTAACTAATCTATTTTTTCGTTTTTTTCACGAAGTTTCTTTTTAACATAAGCAATAACCAGCGGAATTGTTGTAATTACTATCAATCCCAGTACAATGTATTGCAGATAATCCTGCAGTTGAGGGAACCTTCGCCCTAAAAAAAAACCGCCCAGCGTAAATACACATACCCAGGCCACGCTGCCAATAAGGTTATAAACCGAAAATCTTTTAATATCAACCTTAACAACACCTGCAAATATAGGAGCAAATGTTCTAACAATAGGGAAAAATCTCCCTAAAATAAGCGCCATCCCTCCATGTTTGTTGTAAAACTCACTGGCCAGTACTACGTAGCGCCGCTTAAAAAATAGTGAGTCGTTTTTATTGAATAATACCGGCCCCGTTCGGTAACCAAACCAATACCCGGTAAAATTGCCTAATACTCCGGCGCCTATCAATGACAATACCAGCGTAGTTATAGAAACATCAACTTTACCAGCGGCACACAATAAACCAGCCATAAACAGCAGGTAATCGCCGGGCAGAAAGAAACCAAAGAATAAACCGGTTTCAGCAAAAACAACAATAAGCAAGAGATAAAAACCACCCCTGCTTATTATGGATTGTGCGTCAGTTAAATTTTGAAGGTATTCCCAGAAACTTTCCATTCACTATATCTGTAAAACTACAAATATTATATCAATTTGCAGTTATCAATACCGATTATATGAAACGGGCTATAAGATCGGGATAAACACCAATAAGGATTGTAGCGAGAGCTGAAAGTGCGAATACTACTTTATAATAAACCGGCACAGCAAGCTCTGCGCGTTCGTCGGTACGGAAGTACATGGCGATGATGACCCTGAAATAGTAAAAGATACTAATGATAGCGTTAATCACAGCTATAATAACTAAACCGATATGATAACGGCCTACCGCTCCCGAAAACATGAAGAATTTACCGATGAAGCCTGCAGTAAGCGGAATCCCCGCCAATGAAAGCATGGCTACAGTTAATACAAAGGCAAGGAACGGGTTCTTCTTACCCAAACCATTAAAACTTTCAAAGTTATCACTTCCACCTTGTTGCTGTACTAATATTAAACCGCCAAACGCGATGATTGAAGCTATCGAGTATGCTGTCGCATATACAAATACCGAATTACCTGAGGCAGCGCCTAATGACACGATTGCAAATAACAGGTAGCCGGCGTGAGAGATACTTGAAAATGCAAGCATCCTCTTAAAGCTTTGCTGATACAACGCGGTGATATTGCCTATAAATAAGGTAATAATAGTGATTACAAGTATTATTGGTGTCCAGAAGTCAGACAATGGCTGGAAACAGGCTGAAAATAAACGCAGGAAAGCTGCAAACCCCGCCGTTTTAACTACTGTAGACATGAAAGCCGTGATCAGCGTAGGCGCACCTTCGTATACATCCGGTGTCCAGAAATGAAAGGGGGCTGCACCTACTTTAAAACATAAACCTACAATGATCAGGGCTATGCCTGTATAAAACATAGGATCGATATGTGGATGGTTAATTACATACTCCCTGATAGTATCGATATTGAATGAACCTGACGATCCGTACAACAGCGCCATACCAAACAGCAGGAAACCGGTTGAAAAAGCACCCATCAAAAAGTATTTCAAAGCTGCTTCATTTGAAGCGAAATCGCTCTTTTTAATACCCGCCAGGATGTATAAGCTCACCGACATGATCTCGATGCCGATAAACAGCATCACAAGGTTATTAAACGATACCATTACGATTATGCCTGTCAGTGAAAACAGGATAATAGCATAATATTCCGCCGTGTGCCTGCTGATACGCTCAAAGTAACCTTTTGACAGCAACAGGATCAGGATAGTAGATATAATGGTAACGCTTGAAAATACAACCGAGAAATTATTGAACAACAGCATGCCGGTATAAAGCGGCTCAGCTGTATCTTTTGAAGTCCATTGGCAAATTGCAAAACCCAAGGCAGCCAGCAATCCTATAACAGTAACGGGCAGCAAAGCCTTTTGCGCTTTATATAGCCCTAAATACAGCAGCACTATAGGTAAAACAGATATGATGATTATAGTATTCATTCTTTTCTTTAAAATCTTAAACCTACATTGTAAACTTTGAACCTATCTGATTTACCAGTTGCGTTACCGCAGCTTCAGATATATGCAGAATAGGCTGAGGATAAATGCCCAATACAATAACCAGGGCACAAATGATACACAACGTTAACTTTTCAGTACCGCTAACATCAGCAAAAGTAGCTGTAAGCGGGTTGGTTTCACCCTGCATTACGTTTTTATAAAGGCGTAACATGTAAACCGCACCAAAAATGATGGTAAGACCTGCAACTGCAGCCAGTACCAGGTTTACATAATGCTGTACGCTAAAATCAAATACACCTTTCAGCAACAGGAACTCGCCGATAAAACCATTGGTAAGCGGTAATCCCACTGTACCTAATAATAGGATCAGGAAACCTATTGCAAATTTAGGGGCTACCTTCGCGATACCGCCAAGCTGATCTATCTCACGGGTGTTTAGCCTGCGGCTGATGATGTCCCAGATAAAGAACATGCCAACAACGTTAATACCGTGGTTAAGCATCTGAATCATGGCGCCCTGAACACCGGCAATATTCCAGGCAAAAATACCCGCAGCAATCAAGCCAACGTGTGCTATTGATGAATAAGCCACCAGGCGTTTTCCGTCTTTTTGTTTAAAGGCGATAATAGAAGCATAAACTACACCTATAACCCCAAGGATCATGGCCAACGCCTGGAAATGATAAAAGCCAAGCGGGGCATTAGGGATCATCCAGCGGATAGCACCGTAAATACCCATTTTAAGCATGATACCTGATAACATCATGGTCCCGCCAGATGGAGCTTCGGTATAAGTATCAGGCTGCCAGGTATGGAAAGGGAACAAAGGCATCTTGATGGCAAAGGCCAGAAAAAACGCCCAGAAGATCCAGCTCTGATGTTTAACATCCAAAGTCATTTTATAGAAATTGTGGATATCAAAAGTTTTGTCGGGAGATTGGAGGTACAGGTAGATAATGCCTACCAGCATGAACAACGAACCGGCAAAGGTGTAGATGAAAAATTTAATGGTAATACGGATGCGGTTTTCACCTCCCCAAAGGGCACAAATGAAGTAGATCGGGATCAATGCCGCTTCCCATCCAACGTAAAACAAAAATCCGTCGAGGGCGGTAAATACAACCAGCATACCAGCCTGCATAAACAGGATAAGACCATAAAAGGCACCTTCGTTTTTATATTGATGCTGATAGGTTGTTAAAATAATTAATGGTACAAGCACGGTGGTCAACAAAACCAGGATCATACTGATCCCGTCAATACCGGCACTGAAGTAAATTCCAAAACTGCTGATCCATGGCACATCAATTACAAACTGGGTTGATGCATCCGGAACAAATTTGCTTAAAAATATAAGCGCTATTACCAGTTGGGCAACAGAGAAAAATAATGCAGCATGTTTAGCTATCCCGTTTTTAAGCAGGGCAGTTATAACAGCGGCAACTATTGGCAAAAAAAGTAATATACTAACGGTCATTTTTATGTTGCTAAACGCTTATCGTTTATATTTTAGTTAATCCAAATACGCTATACAGTAATACCGCGATAATTCCCAGTACCATTATAAATATGTAGAAACCTACATTACCTGTTTGCAGCAGGCGCAAGCCTTTACTGGTTTCAATTGTTCCTCTGCCAATCCCGTTCACCAAACCATCGATACCTAAACGCTCTATGATGTTATAGAAGAAGGTTGAAAGCCAGTCGAGTGGTTTGCGAACAATCAGGTCATAAAGTTCATCAAGGTAAAACTTGTGGTATGATAAGCTGGTCAACGCCGGACGCTCTTCAGTATCGGCAACAGGTACACTACCATTTTTAGCATATTTAACATAAGCATATGCCATAGCAGCTAAAGCCAATACTACCGAAGTACCCATTAAAGCATACTCAAGTGATTCGGACAAATGATGTTCGCCCAAAATCTCATTTGATTTTTTGAAAACTGGTTCAAGGAAATGTGCCAGTTCGTGATGCCCGTGTAATACTTCCGGCACACCTATAAAACCACCAAAAAATGAAAGTATAGCCAACACAATAAGCGGAATAGTCATGGTTGGAGGCGATTCATGTAAATGATGCTCCTGCTCATGGGTACCACGGAATTTTCCGTAAAATGTAAGGTACATCATCCTGAACATGTAGAATGAGGTTAGCATAGCAGTTAATACACCTACAGCCCAGAATATAGGGCTATAGGCGTAAGCATGTGCCAGGATCTCATCTTTTGAAAAGAAACCTGCCAAAGGAGGGATACCGGCGATAGCTACAGTACCGATCATCATGGTGGTGAACGTAGTTTTGATCTTGCCTTTCAAGCCGCCCATTTTACGCATATCCTGCTCACCACTCATGGCGTGGATCACTGACCCTGCACCAAGGAATAATAAAGCTTTAAAGAAAGCGTGTGTTAACACGTGGAAGAAAGCACCTGTATAAGCACCAACACCCAGGCCTAAAAACATATACCCCAATTGAGATACTGTTGAATAAGCCAATACCTTTTTAATATCTGTTTGCGTTAACGCAATAAGTGCTGCAATAAGAGCCGTGGCCAAACCTACATAAGCAATAATCTCCATTGTATCCGGAGATAAAGTATAGAATATGTTTGAGCGGGCAATCATATAGATACCGGCTGTAACCATGGTAGCAGCGTGGATCAAAGCCGAAACTGGAGTTGGGCCGGCCATCGCATCTGGCAACCAGGTAAACAACGGCAACTGCGCAGATTTACCGCAGGCACCAATAAATAGTAAAATGGTAATGATAAACAGTGGACCAGCGCCTGATTTCATAACAGCTGCCTTCGGAAAGATCTCTGCAAACTGGATGCTACCGAAAACATAAATAATGGTGAAGATGCCTAATAAGAAACCAAGGTCACCGATACGGTTCATTACAAACGCTTTCTTCGCTGCATCTGCATAATCAGGATTGGTAAACCAGAAACCGATCAGCAGGTATGAGCACAAGCCTACGCCCTCCCATCCAATAAACATGATGAGGTAGTTTGAACCTAAAACCAGCAGCAGCATGAAGAAAACGAACAGGTTGAGATAAGCGAAAAATTTCCCGAAACCTTCGTCGTCATGCATGTAGCCAATAGAATACAGGTGGATCAGGAAGCCAACGCCTGTAATGATCAGCAGCATGATAGCGCTTAACTGATCTATAAGGAATGCGAAAGGAAATTTTAATGACCCAACCGCAAACCAGGTAAAGTAGTTGACATTAATAGGAACTCCGGTTGATTTTACCTGGAAAAAAGCTGCAATGCTTAAACCAAATGATACCAGTACAAGCAAACTGCCAATAAAGCCAATTACACTTTTTGATAATGAATTACGGCCAAGTCCGTTTATAACAAAACCGGCTAACGGTAGTATTGGAATAAGCCAGATATATTTATCCATGTTCGATGTTGTACGTTTTACGCGTTACGTTATACGTTTTTAATTATCTAATCGCTATTGCGGGAAAGAGGCAACAACGTTTGTTTTATTACTAATCAGCTATTACAATTCCGAAATCGAAACTTCGAAATCCGAAATAACTATTACCACTTCAACCTGTTCAGTACGTTGATATCAATTGAGTTTGTGTTACGATAGATCATCACGATAATAGCCAAACCAACTGCAACTTCGGCAGCGGCCAACGCCATGATAAAAAACACGAACACCTGCCCGGTTGCATCACCCCTGTATACCGAAAACGCGGTAAGCAGCAGGTTAACCGAATTAAGCATCAACTCAACCGACATGAAGATCACGATTGCATTACGGCGGATCAATACGCCCATTACGCCTATAGCAAAAATGATTGTGCTTAACAGTATGTAATGATTAAGCGGCACGGCGTGCATAGTATTTGTTAAACTTTCCATTATGCTGCTTTAGGTTCTTTTTCTTTAGTGGCCAATAATACCGCGCCTACCATCGCTGATAAAAGCAATACGGATGATACTTCAAATGGCAATAAAAATTCGTTGAACAATACTTTACCTAAGTTTTTTACAAGGCCCAGATCAGGGTTTTGTAACAATACCGGGTTTGATGCGCCCATCAGTTTAAGTGAAGATGCAACAGCTACAGCCAAGATGCCGCCGCCAAAAACACCGGCTATTTTAACCATGAAAGGCTTTACAGGTTCCGACTCCTTGTTAAGGTTGATGAGCATCAGCGTATACAGGAACAATACCAATATAGCGCCCATGTACACGATGAAGTTTACTATCGCCAAAAATTGAGCGTTAAGCAAAATGTAGTGAATGGTGAAAGTAAAAAAAGTAAGGATCAGATAAAGGATACTATGTACCGGATTTTTGGCCGAGATTACCAATATCGAAAAGAATATGGACAAAAATGCGATGAAGTAAAATGTACTCATGTTTTTATTTACAAAATACCTTTACCCTTTTAGGCAGGGCAAAGGTATAAAACTTCTTTATTGATTTAAGGGTGCTTCTACTAATTTGTCTTTACCGTAAATAAAATCCTTCCTTAAATAGTCGGCAGGTACAATATCACCGTCAAGATAAATAGCTTCCTTAGGGCAGGCCTCTTCACATAAACCGCAAAAAATGCAGCGCAGCATGTTGATTTCATAAACAGCAGCGTATTTCTCTTCGCGGTACAGGTGCTCCTCGCCTTTCTGACGTTCGGCTGCTGTCATGGTAATAGCTTCTGCCGGGCACGATAATGCGCAAAGGCCGCAGGCTGTGCAACGTTCCCTGCCATCCTCATCACGTTTAAGCGAATGCATGCCGCGGAAATTCTCTGAAAACTCACGCTTTTCTTCAGGATAGCTGATGGTTACCGGCTTTTTGAAAAAGTGTTTCATTGTAGTGGATAAACCGCCCACAATGGCCGGCAGATAAGCACGCTCTAAAAAATTGAGTGGCTTAACTTCCAGTACTTTTCGTTTATTGCTTAATGATTCCATTTGATTAATATCCAAAGTGTGTAAGTAATGTACTGCCTACGCCTGTAAGCACAATGTTGGCAATAGCCAATGGTATTAATATTTTCCAGCCAAGGTCCATCAACTGATCATAACGGAAACGCGGGATTGTCCACCGTACCCACATGAAGAAGAAGATAGAGAAGAAGATCTTACCAAATAATACAACAACACCAATAATAGGCGCTATAGTAGGGCCGGCATGAGCGGCAACCCAATCCATACCTGGATAGTTATAACCACCCCAATATAAAGTAGCCATTACCGCCGATGATATGAACATGTTGATATACTCAGCAAACAGGTAAAAACCTAATTTCATTGATGAGTATTCGGTATGATAACCACCTACAAGCTCGGTTTCGCACTCAGGTAAATCGAATGGTGAGCGGTTGGTTTCGGCAAAAGCACAAACCAGGAAAAGGATAAAACCAAGTGGTTGTCTCCAAACGTTCCAGGCAAAACCATGTTGTTGTTCGGCAATTTCTTTAAGGCTTAATGTACCGGTAAGCATCAGCAACGCTATGATGGATAAACCCATTGAAATTTCATAGCTGATATTTTGAGATGCAGCGCGGATGGCACCTAATAACGAATATTTATTGTTTGATGCCCAGCCACCAATCATGATGCCATAAACACCTAATGATACTACGCCAAAAATGTAAAGTACACCTACGTTGATATCGGTAACCTGTAAATCAAAAGTACGACCGCCAATTTGAATAGCTGATCCCCATGGAATAACAGCCGAACCAATACAAGCAGTTAAAATAGCCAGCGAAGGGCCAACAATGAACAGAAAACCAGTTGCATTGGTAGGGATGATCTCTTCTTTCAAAAACATCTTACCGCCATCGGCAAGGGGCTGTAAAATACCCCATGGACCTGCACGGTTAGGGCCTATCCTGTCCTGGAAAAATGCAGCAACTTTACGTTCGGCATAGGTTGAATACATAGCCACAACCAGGCTGATAGCGAAAATCACAACGATCAGTACGATCCTGAATATTAAATCGGTAGTTTCCATTATAAGCGGGTCTCCCTTTCAAATTGTTCTTTATTAGCTTCCATCAGTACCGGGTTGGTTTTAACAACCGGCAGCGGTGTAAACTCGTAATGGTTAGCGCTGATCACAGAGTGGTGAGATACTTTACGTGGGCCTTCAATAACCCAATCGGCAGTTTTCTTTTTATCGAATCGGCAGGTATTGCAGATAAACTCTTCAACCTCACCATAAACGTCCTTACGACCGGTTACCCTGATCACATCTTCGCCTTTGTACCAAAGCGTTACTTTACCGCAGCATTTATCGCAATCGCGGTGTGCTTCAACAGGCTTGGTAAACCAAACACGGTTTTTAAAGCGGAAAGTTTTATCAGTTAAAGCACCTACCGGACATACGTCAATCATGTTACCCGAAAAATCGTTATCAACAGCCTTGCTGATGTAAGTGGAAATTTCAGAATGATCGCCCCTGTTCAGGATGCCATGTAAACGGGTATTGGTGATCTGATCGGCAGTAAACACACAACGGTAGCAAAGGATGCAACGGGTCATGTGCAGCTGAATTTTGTCACCTATGTCTATCTTTTCAAATGTACGGCGGTCAAATTCATAGCGCGTTTTAGCTGCTCCATGCTCAAAGCCCAGATCCTGCAAGTGGCATTCGCCGGCCTGGTCGCAAACAGGGCAATCAAGCGGGTGATTGATCAGCAGCATTTCTACCACGCCTTTACGGGCTTCAATAACCTCCGGCGAAGTAATATTTTGTACCTCCATCCCATCCATAACACCGGTACGGCATGAAGCCACCAGTTTAGGCATAGGGCGCGGATCTTTTTCTGATCCTTTGGTAACCTTAACCAAACAGGTACGGCATTTACCGCCGCTACCCTGTAGCTTAGAGTAATAGCACATTGCAGGCGGAACAATATCACCTCCTATTTGCCTTGCGGCGTTCAGGATGCTTGTTCCGGGTTCTACATCAACGGTTATTCCGTCTATTGTTACTTTCATTGACATTTAATAATAACGTCGTTTATAAATCACCCCACCCAACCCTCCCCTTTGGGGAGGGCTTAATAGGGTTTCATTCTTTTTTAAGTCTCCCCATCGGGGAGATTTAGAGGGGTTACGCAGTCTCTACAACCTTCAGCGGATCAGCATAATGCGCTAAACCATAGTTTGTTGAAGTTGCTTCGCTCGCATTAGTTACGTGCCATTCAAACTCATCCCTGAAATGGCGAATAGCACTGGCCACAGGCCATGCTGCCGCGTCACCCAGCGGACAAATGGTATTTCCTTCTATTTTTTTAGATACATCTACCAGCAGGTCCATGTCGCTCATTTTGCCATGACCATACTCGAGGCGATGTAATACTTTTTCCATCCAGCCGGTACCTTCACGGCAAGGCGAACATTGTCCGCAGCTTTCGTGATGATAAAAACGGGCAAAGTTCCAGGTATTACGTACAATACAGGCATCCTCATCATAAGCGATGAAACCACCCGAACCCAACATAGTACCACTTACGAAGCCACCATCTGACAATGACTCATAGCTCATCAAACGGGCTTCGTTATTGATAGTTTTCAGGATCAGGTTAGCCGGTAAAATCGGCACTGATGAACCACCTGCAACAACTGCTTTCAAGCGTTTGCCGTTGGCGATACCACCGCAATACTCATCAGAATAAATAAATTCTTCAACAGGTACACCGAGTTCAATTTCATAAACCCCTGGTTTTTTCAGGTTACCACCTGCAGAGATCAATTTGGTACCTGTACTACGACCGATACCTATTTTAGCATATTCGTCGCCTCCTTCGTTAATGATAGGTACAACTGCCGCTATAGATTCAACGTTGTTTACCACTGTAGGGCAACCGTATAGACCTGCAATAGCCGGGAACGGAGGTTTGATGCGCGGGTTACCACGTTTACCTTCCAATGATTCCAATAAAGCGGTTTCTTCACCGCAGATATAAGCGCCACCGCCTGGCTGAACGTAAAGCTCAAGATCGTAACCGGTACCTAAGATGTTTTTTCCTAAGAAACCTTTTGCTTTTGCTTCAGCGATAGCTCTTTCCAGGATCCTTACCTGCGGCATCATTTCGCCGCGCAGGTAGATGTATGATGTATTAGCACCAAGCGCAAAACTTGATACAATCATGCCCTCAATCAGCAAGTGAGGGATATAAGTCATCAGGTAGCGGTCTTTAAAAGTACCAGGTTCCGATTCGTCACCATTACAAACCAGGTAACGCGCAACGCCTTCGGGCTTAGCCAAAAAGCTCCATTTCATACCGGTAGGGAAACCCGCACCGCCACGACCGCGTAAGCCCGATTTTTTAACCTCTTCAACAATCGCCTCAGGCGACATGGTTTTCAATGCTTTCTCCACAGAAGCATAGCCACCTTTTGAACGGTAAACATCAAATGTGTTGATGCCGGGTACGTTTATATGTTCTAAAAGTAATTTCCGTCCCATAACTTAATTCTTAGCTTTCGCTTTTAAATCACTGATCAATTTATCTACCGACTCGTTGGTCAGGTTTTCATAAAAAGTATATTCAGGGCCAATTTGCAATACGGGGCCAAAACCACAGGCGGCAAGGCACTCTACCCCTCTCCAGCTGAATAAGCCGTCGGGAGTAACTTCACCTTCTTTTACACCAAGGGTTTCCTCTATATGATCCATGATCTTTTCGGCACCTACCAGGCAGCAACCGCTTGTGCGGCAAACTTCCAGCACGTACTTGCCTTGTGGGCGTAAAAAGTACATGGTATAAAATGTAGCAACCTCGTATACCTCAATAGGCAGGATGCTTAAATATTCGGCAACCTTATCCATCGCGGGCGCGCTAACCCAGCCAAATTCGGCCTGTACCAGGTGAAGGATCGGCAGTAAGCCCGATTTTTGCTTCCCCTGCGGATAACGGCTAACTATTTCATCAAATTTGCTGATCAGTGCCGGCGAAAATTCAACCGGTTCCTGAGCTTCGTCAACTCTAAGCATCTAACTCTCCGGCTATAACGTTTAAACTACTCATGTTAATAATAGCATCTGATAATAACATACCGCGGCTCATTGGCGCATACATCTGGTAATTGATGAAGCTTGGCCTGCGGAAATGCAAACGGTACGGTGAACGGCCACCATCATTAACCAGGTAAAATCCCAGCTCGCCGTTAGCTCCCTCAACCGAATGATAAACTTCAGTTTTGGGGGTTGGAATTTCGCCCATCACAATTTTAAAGTGATAGATCAAAGCTTCCATGTTATTATATACTTCCTCTTTTGGAGGCAGGTAAAATTCAGGTACATCAGCGTGGAAAATATCGCTTGGTTCTTTATCAAGTTTGGCTAAAGCCTGTTCAATGATCCTTAAGCTTTGCCACATTTCTTCGTTGCGAACCAAAAAACGGCTGTAAACATCACCATTGTCGCCTACCGGAACTTCAAATTCAAAGTCTTCGTACGATGAATATGGGTTCATAGCCCTTACGTCGTAATCAACACCGGCAGCACGTAAAAGCGGCCCGGTCCAGCTGTAGCTCAAAGCAGTTTCCGCGCTAACAGCAGCTACGTCCCTGGTACGGTCAACAAAGATCCTGTTACGGTTAAACAGGCTTTCAAACTCTTTAAGGGTTTTAGGGAAGTTCTTTAAAAATGCGCGCAGCTTATCGAACGCACGGCTGTTGAAGTTACGCTCAAAACCACCGATACGGCCAATATTTGTTGTAAGGCGCGATCCGCAAACTTCTTCATATATTTCATAAATAGCCTCACGGTGCTCCATCATGTACAGGAAGCCTGTAAACGCGCCGGTATCCACACCCAATACACCGTTACAAATGATATGATCGGCTATACGGGCAAGCTCCATCACAATTACGCGCAGGTAATCAACGCGCTTTGGAGTTTGGATATTTAACAACTTTTCAACTGTCATATGCCAGCCCATGTTATTGATAGGCGATGAGCAATAGTTTAAACGGTCGGTAAGCGGGGTTATCTGGTAAAAAGGCCTGTGCTCGGCAATTTTTTCAAATGCGCGGTGTATATAACCAATGGTTGATACACCGCTAACGATGCGTTCGCCATCAAGCTGGAGCACATTTTGAAACACCCCGTGGGTAGCAGGGTGAGTTGGCCCCAGGTTAAGGGTTGATAGCTCGCTTTGCGGATCGTTATCTGTATATACAGGATGATTTTGCATCAGTATTATTAATTAGAGTCAGGAATCTTTAGAGTCAAGAATCAAGAAATAAAGAGTCAAGACGGGAAACTTCCTCCCCCTTTCTTACTTTCCTATTTCTTGTTTCTTATGTCTCAATTTCTTGTTTCCATCTATGTATTATCTTCCAAAATAGAAATCCTTCTTGTCAACACGGTTAGGATCTTCCAGCGGAAACTCCTTACGCATTGGAAAAGCGGTCATATCATCTACGTTCAAAATCCTGCGCAAATCCGGGTGACCGTCAAATAGCACCCCGAAAAGGTCATAAGTTTCGCGTTCCATCCAGTTTGCACCATCCCAAAGCGCCGTAGCAGTTGGGATATGCACATCAGCATCAGCCAAAAATACCTTGATCCTGATACGGGTATTAGTAGTGAGGCTATGCAGGTGATAAATAACGCCTATCGGCTTTTCCTGTTCAGGGTAATGAATACCTGTAATATCTGTCAGGAAAATGAATTTAAGGGCCGGATCCGTTTTCAGGAAAGTAAGCAGATCGATGATTGTTTCACGGCCAGTTTCAACGGTAAGCAGTTCATACGGCTCACCAACAACCGTTACTGAAGTATCAAATTTATCGGCTATAGCTTTAATAAGCTCTTCGTTAGGTATCTTAGCCATTATTGAATTCCGTATTTAGCTAATAACTCCTGGTATTTAGGCTCGCTCCTGCGGCGCAGGGATTCCGTTTTTACCAGCTCCTGAATATTCATAAAACCATCTATAATAGCCTCTGGCCTCGGCGGGCAACCAGGTACGTAAACGTCAACCGGGATAACCTCGTCAATACCTTGCAAAACGGAGTAAGTATCAAATATACCACCGCTTGAAGCGCAGGCGCCAACAGCCATTACCCAACGTGGCTCGGCCATTTGCAGGTATACCTGGCGCAGTACAGGAGCCATTTTCTTGGCTATAGTACCCATAACCATTAATAAATCGGCCTGGCGGGGTGAAAAGCTTAAACGCTCGGCACCAAAACGCGAAAGATCATAATGAGATGCCATGGTGGCCATAAACTCAATACCGCAACATGAAGTGGCAAACGGCAAAGGCCATAATGAATTTGAGCGTGCTATGCCTATTACTTTATCAAGCGAGGTAGCAAAAAACCCGGCGCCTTCAACTCCGGCAGGGGCATCAACTAATTGAATATCACTCATTGAACTAAATTGATAGAAAAACCATCACCACTAAATGTGGATAATAGCAGCAAATTTACAATAATAACGATGTAAAAAGTACACTACGGGTATAGAGGGGGTATATTTAGAATCAATCTAAACTTAATCCCAGTCTAAAGCTCCCTTTTTTATTACGTAGATAAAACCCAGCAGAAGTGTCGCCATGAAAATAAACATTTCAATAAGACCTGTAGTACCTAAAGCCTTGAAATTTACCGCCCAGGGGTACATAAAAATAACCTCCACATCAAACAGCACAAACAAAATGGCTACCAGGAAATATTTAATGGAGATTGGAGTACGGGCATTACCCACCACCTCAATACCCGACTCAAAAGGGGTCAGCTTATCTTTTGTTTTTCTTTTGGGCCCTATTTTATGCGTTACAAACATTGTTGTTACTACAAACCCTAAAGCAACCACCATTTGAAATATGATGGGTAAATAATTAACCGGTAAACTTTGTGCTTCCATGCTGCAAATATACTAATGCCTTAATAATAAAAAAGTGTGATTTATAAGGTTGTTAATCATTTCTGCAATTCGTTATTAATATTGATTACAAATCGCCGTCATTAATCAATTTCTCAAACCGGAATAAAAAAAGGGCCTCTTTTTAGGAGACCCTTCATATCTGTTAATTTATAATGTTATTTGCCTTTTCCAGCGCCACCTTTGTGTTGAAAGTAAGCTGCGGCACTTTTGTTAGCAGGATCCAGCTCGCGCGCTTTAGCAAAGTTTTCGGATGCTTTAGCGTCGTCTTTCTCTTTATACTGGTAAATAGTACCCAGATAAGCATAGGCTTCCGCTAAACTTTTCTTGGTTTTTTCGTCAGGGGCGCCCTTTGCGTTAACTACTTCGATATACTTTTCGTAGTATGGCTTCGCGTATCCTGAAATGTTATTACGGTCTTTTTCTTTTAGGTCGTTAACACGTGCACGATATAAAAATGCATCCGGAAACGGACTGGTAGCTGTTTTGGCAATTACATAGCTAAATGCACTGTCGGCACGTGTAAGCAGTGAATCGTTAGGAGCTTTTGTATCGTACCCATAATAATAGCTGATACCTTCGTAAAAATAGTCGGTTAACTTAACGCTGTGACCACCTTTAAGAGTAACTTCCCTGTAAGCATCACCAGCTTGAGCATATTTCTTTTGGCGGAAATATGATTTAGCTATCTCAGCATACACATCAGTTTGGGTGCTATCAAGTGTTAAAGCTTTCTTAAGAGTAAGTATACCTACCGAATCCTGGTTAAGGGCAACCTGCAAACGGCCCTGGTATAAATAATCGCGAGGGATGATACGTTTCGGATCAGCTTTCTGGAACCAGGTATTGATGGCGGTTAAACCGTTTTGGTAATCCTTATTTTCGTAAGCGGCATATGCCAGATAACGATAAACCCTTGCATTAGTGCTTGCTGATTTTGACAGATCAGTAGCCACCTGCTGTAAAGTTTTATAATCACCTGCAAGGATCAGGAAGTCGGCATAACGCATTTGAGATTCTACCGACTGATCAGTTAAGCTCAGGTATTGTTTGTAATGATCAACAGCTTCTTTAATTTTAGCTGATGCCATTTTGGGGTCAGTTAATGACCAGCGCAGGTCGGTTTCAGCCCACTCGCGGTAAGCAGGGCCATAGTTGGCGTTGATAGCCAATGCGTCTTTAAATTGCTGCTCAGAGCCATCAAAGTTATTAGCAAATTTATACAATACACCGGTTGCAACCTTAGCAGCCGGGTTTTTAGGATCAAGCGTAGAAGCGTCAGAATAGTTTGAGTACGCTTCGTTACTTTTTAACACAGAGCGGTAAGCATCACCTAAAGCGATAAGCAAATCAACATCTTTCGCATTAATAGCTTTTCCTTTAGTCAGTACTGCAATAGCAGCATCTGCATCAGCGGGCGCAACTTTTTTATCGGTTGTAGTAGGCAGCAAATATGATAAACCTACATACGTGTAAGGTTTTGCGTCCTTACCTGCCAAAGCTACAGCCTGATTAAAGTTGGTTGTTGCTCCGGAATTATCCTTATCCAAACGGGCAACAGCACCTAAACCGGCATAATTTAATGCTGATTTTGGATTTGCAGCAATACCTTTATTGAAAACGACTTTCGCCGAATCAGCATAGTCCTGTTTAATGTACACCCAACCCAGATAAAAGAAATTCTCATCTTTGGTTGGCTGAGTAGTAGTAAGCGTTTTGAGCATCGACTCTGCTTTCTGATATTGTTCGGCGTCAATAGCTTTTTTGGCGTCGGCAAGACTTTGCGCAAAAACTGATGATGAACCTAAAAATACCAGTCCTAATGAAGCCTTAGCTATTTTACTGATCATTTTCATCTTTATTTAGTTATAGTTTACTTTTTTAAAATTATCTCTCTCGGGGGAATTGAATCAGGCAGTAAACCCGATTTCAGTATTATCCGTTGCCCCACATCACTGGCCAGGAACGTAACAAATCCCGCTGCCAAACCATTCTTACTCGAGCAATTGATCAAATATAAACTCCTGCTCAAGGGATACTGTTTTAAGACAAGTGATTCTTGCGAAGGTTTAAAATATTCATTAGGATACTGTTTGTTTCCTTCATCTCTAACCCCTACAACTTTCACTTTTTCAACATAATCCGCATACTCTTTTTCCGGGTTATTAATCCAGCTAAAGCCTATAATGCCTAATGCGTCAGGATGTTCGCTTACATACTTAATAACTTCGATATTTGATTTAAGCGCGTATATATTCTTTTGCTTAAACTCCTTATTACCAGAGAAGTCCTTCAAATACCTTACCAAACTTGAGTTCGGATTATCAAAAACTATAGTTTTATTTCCGTTCCCCTGGCCTTTAAGCTCCTTTTTTAATTGAGCGACAGTAATAGCGGTATCATTTGACGACTTATTAACTATTAATGTAATTGCATCAACCGCAAAAGGTACTTCCTCAACACTCAACGTACGACGGGTTATTATATTACGCTCCGCGGTATCAAGCCTGCGCGATAACACCGCAAGCCTAACACTGTCGTTTAACAACATATTTACAGCCTGGTTTTCTGTTTTATAAATAAATACCGGGTCGGCGTTGGGGTACCGGCTTCTGTAAACATATTCTTCCTGTGCTACTATAGGCGAAAAAGATTCATCGGCTACGAAAGTTGCTCTTCCGGCGTTGAAGCTGTCGGTTGGTACGGATTTTACTTGTTTTTGCTTACAAGCCTGTAAACCGGCTATTAAAACAATTAAAACCAATACATATACAACCTCTAATTTAATCTTCATACTGATCCTTCTTAAACAATCTCGAAAACCTCAAAATCGCATATCCTATAATAAACGCACCGAAAAGTAAACGTTGATAATGTTGCAGTTGTAGCGGGAGCGCGTCCCAAAACATGATCATGAGACCTAAAACCACAAAGCAAATAAATGCAGCAGTTCCTAAAATAAGCAAAAACCGCCTTTTGGGCGATTTTTGCTCTTTATTGTAATTAAATGGCATTACTTATTCTTCAGATGCTAAAGTAAAGCTGATTGGAACACTGTATTGTACACGAACCGGACGACCGTTTTGTATACCTGGTTTCCATTTTGGTGAATTTTTCAATACACGAACCGCTTCTTCGTCGCAACCGCTGCCGATTCCCCTAACAACTTTGATGTCAGTTAAAGAACCATCTTTTTCCACAACGAATGTACAAATTACACGACCTTGCGTATTGTTTTCACGTGCTACAGCCGGATACCTGATGTTTTTGCTCAGGTACTGACCAAATTTCTCCAAACCGCCGGCAAATTCAGGAACCTGCTCAACTGAAGTAAAAATCTGGTTAGGATCGGCTTCAACAACTTGTTTAACGTCTGAGTTACCTACCGGCTCATCAATTCTAATGTCGGCGTTAGGATCACCTTTTTGGTCTTTTTGACCCGGATCAGCAACAGCAAGTTCTTTTACTGTTGGTGGATCTTTCTCCTTAACCTCGTTATCTGGTTTTACAACCGGAGGAGGGAAACGCACCTGGTCTACCTTTGGTTTTGGTGGTTCAGGTGGCGGCGGAGGTGGTTTTTTGGTTTGGTCAACCGGTGGCGGAGGCAACAGAACCACGTCTGTTATCTTCACCTTTTCGTCTTTCGCTGGGATAAGACCTTTGATCTTGTTGATGATAGTTGGCAAAGAAACTATAAATACAAAAACCACAATAGCAATGATTAACGACTTGCTGGTGTTTTTTGAATTCTCTTTCCTTAACTCGTAAGCGCCATAGGCTTTATTACGATTACTAAAAACAACGTCGATCCATTCCTGCTTTAGTATGTCTAATTTTGATCCTAACATCTGTTAAGGCTTTAATGGAAGTTTATAACGTTATTTAATACTATTTATTATCGTTGTACAAGCCGTCTTTTTTAAGCAACTCAATCTCCGGTGCTGAAATATCAACGATACCATAGCTCTGGATATTGGCGATATTGATCTCATCAAGCGTGCTAACCATATTTTTATATTTTGATTTATCGCTTGGTTTAATCACAACAAACATGTATTTGCCTGTTTTTTGCTGTACTTCTTTGCTTTTTTCAATTAACGTTTTACGTAACCCAGTAGGGCCAAAATTGTCAATTGTGGGCGCTGATTTTCCCGGCTCGCCGATGTACCACTCCAATTTATCGTCGCTTCCCAATAAAATAGTCATCGAACGAGAAGCGGCAATATCCATCTGATCTTTTGTTTTTTCATCCTTATCAGGCATGGCCAAGTCCATCGCTTTTGGTTTAGCGAGTGTAGTGGTCATGATGAAGAAGGTAATCAACAAGAAAGCCAGGTCAACCATCGCGGTTAAATCTACACGGGTTGATTGCTTCTTACTGCGAACCTTACCGCCTTTATGTTTGCCTCCCCCGGAGGTATCTAATTCTGCCATGGTCTTTTATTTTTTTGGAGCACCACCGGCGCTGCCCAAATCCGTAATTAAACTAAACTTGTTAACTTTTTGCTTTTGCAAAATACCGATAACATCCTTTATAACCGGATATTCCTCTTTGCTATCACCTTTAATAGCTAAACGAAGTTCCTTGTTATGTAAGGCTTTGGTAGCTATACGGGCCTGGCGAATCCAGTTGGTAAGCTCTGCCGAAACAGAGTCTCTCGGGATACCCGGCTGTGCATATTTCTTTTGCTGATCAGCAGACAAAGCGATAAACTGTTTCAACTGGTTCATTGGCACGCCAAATGAATTGATAGAAGAAAACCTTGTTTGTTCTTCAGGTGTAAAGGTCATATGATATATTGAACCCATCTGATTCAACATTTCCTTGCGGATATCAACACCTTCAACACCAAAGAAAGCTTTTTGATTACCTACAGATACTGTAGCAAAATCAGACTCAGGCACTGGCTGCTGGATTGAAGACTTTGGTATATCAATAGGTACCGGATCCTCGGTTTTTACTTTTGCGGTCATGATGAAGAAAGTAAGCAGCAGAAACGCCACGTCGCACATAGCGGTCATGTCAATTGCGGTGCTCTTTCTTGGAACTTTTATCCTTGCCATGTTAAATTTCTTAAAAATATATAGTGTTTCAGTATTAACTATCTTGCCCCTAACTTATTGTGCATGAGGCATAGCACTAATATATTCTTATTTGTTTTTGTGAGATGAAGCAAATGTTTGTACAATGCTAAATCCTGTTTCGTCAATAGCGTAAGTCAACTTATCAATTTTTGACGTAAATACGTTGTACATAACAATTGAAATAGCTGAAGTACTGATACCAAATGCAGTGTTGATCAAGGCTTCAGAAATGTGAGCCGATAGTTCAACCTGGTTAGGTACACCGGCAGTTGCTAATGAAGAGAACGCTTTGATCATACCCACAACCGTACCTAACAGACCGGTTAACGTACCGATAGATACCAAAGTAGCGATGATAGTTAAGTTTTGCTCAAGCATTGGCATTTCTAAAGCAGTAGCTTCTTCGATATCTTTTTGGATAGCTAAAGTTTTTTGATCAACGTCAAGGTTTGGTTCAGCTTCCATTTCGCCGTATTTTTTCAGTGCTGATTTGATAACGTTAGCAACAGAACCTTTTTGTTTGTCGCACTCTGCAGAAGCACCTGCAATGTTACCGGCATTTAAAAGAGATTGGATTTTCCTTACGAAGCTATCAACACTACCAGTACCTGAAGCTTTGCTGATAACAATGAAACGCTCGATAGAGAAAACGATAACCATTAATAAGAAACCCATGATCACCGGTACGATAACACCACCACTGTGAACTGTGCCGAAAATGTCTGTTGGGTAAGCGTTAACATCACCACCTTTAAAGTGGCTTGGATCACCTAAAATGAATATAAAGATACAAGTTGTAACAATAAGACAGATTGGAATGGTTAAAGAAGCAAACATGCCAGATGCACTTGAGCTTTCTTTCTTAACAGGAGTAGTTGGTTTTGTTGGTGCGTTTGCCATTACTTTTGAATTTTTAGTTTTTGTTTTTGTTTATTTTATAAGTTAGTTAAAATGCGCTGTTTGTTGGGAATAACAAAAATAGAATTTTATTGAATTAAAAAAACCATTTATGTTATTCTTTACAATTTTTTAATACAGAATATCATTCTGTGTATTGTTGGTGAATATAAACGCAACATTACAATTTTATTGTGTGTTACCAACACAATTATATGCAATGAAAACCATTTTTTTTAAAAATAGCAAGTGATAACACATAAAATTTGTGTTACCAAGCTAAAAATGGCCCGTTTTTTTTAAGTTTATAAACGTTTCTGTACCTTTTAACTATGATGCAAGCTTTGTAACAGATAGTTGTGCACTTTGTTTAAAAATCCTTCTTTCAAATAAGTTTGTTAAACTACCGGTTTATAATTGTTTATTTTTTTCAGATCACCCGCCGGCTTTTTTAGCTTTATACCCGTCGGTTTGTAATAATACCATTATTTTATCCCTGAAATCGCCCTGGATCAGTATTTCGCCATCTTTAACCGAACCTCCAACCCCGCATTTTGATTTTAGCTTTTTTCCCAAAGCTTCCAGGTCAGCATCGGCACCAATAAACCCGGCAATGCGGGTAACCAGTTTGCTGCCTCCTTTACGGTCAAGATATATTTTAAGATTTTGCTGCTGTGGCGGCAATGTTTCGGCCCCTCCCCCACTGGTTTCCTGGTATTGAAAATCGGGGTCGGTTGAGTAAACTACGCCTGTAAAATTTTTCTTAGCCATATTGATCAATTTTTAAATGACGGGCCAGCTATAACTTTTAATGATTTTGGCAATATAGTAATATCTATGCCCGTACCCGCCACCTGGGGTTCGCCATCCAGGTGAATAGGGCCGGTATGCTCCCTTTTTATCAGGATTTGCTTACCGCGGATAATTTCTACGTATTTTGAGCTTTCGGTTGCTTTAATCAGCATGCGCATGCTCATCTCCGGAAACCTCCACAACGGAAAAGGCTTTATCACGCAAACATCCAGCAAACCATCCTGCAGGCTTGCTTTGGGCGATATATGCACGTTATTGCCATATTGCGAAGAATTGGCTATACTGAGCATAAATGCCTTATAATCATATTTCTTTCCGTCGATATCAAGGTGATAGTTTTGCGGCTGGTAGCCAACTACTTCCTTTATCGACGATTTTATATAACTGATAAAACCGCGCTTTTTACCATGCGAAAAGATCTCGCTGATGTGAGCGTCAAATCCCATGCCTGCCATATTAAAAAACGGTTGCCCGTTAATCCTGGCCGAATCAATAATTTCGGTACGGCCCGAGGCAAGGTTCTTAATAGCATCCCTTGTATCCATTGGGATTCCTAAAAACCTCGAAAGCCCGTTACCCGAGCCAAATGGAACTATACCAAGCGATGTATCTGTATCCACAATGGCCGATGCTACTTCATTAACTGTACCATCACCCCCAACTGCAACCACTATATCAAATTTGCCAATGGCTTCGGATGCGATAACCCTTGCATGTGCCACGCCGTCACTAAAAGCGATAACCGGCTCCATTACACCGGCATCAATAGTATCTTTAATCAGTTCAGGCACCCCGTCCTTCTTCTTCCCCCCCGAAATTGGGTTTATTATAAATAACGCTTTCCGTTTCAACTATATATATTATTTCAATCTTCAAAAGTAAATGTATTTTCGGCTTTGTGAAATTTGTTTTATTTTTACCGCCCGAATGTGGACTGATTTAATGCTCCTTTTTACACCGGAGCCGGATTGCAACCACGTAAAAAAGTGCTAAAACCATGCTTCTTTTTACCGCCCGATCCGTCTTAAAACCTTCCCAGTCGATTTTTACTTTACTTATTTAAATTTTATGTCATATTTATTTACTTCAGAGTCTGTATCAGAAGGTCACCCGGATAAAGTGGCCGATCAGATCTCGGACGCGCTGATTGATCATTTTTTAGCATTTGATGCCGAATCGAAAGTTGCCTGCGAAACGCTGGTAACCACAGGCCAGGTTTTTTTAGCCGGCGAAGTAAAATCAAAAGCCTATCTCGACGTACAGAAGATTGCCCGCGAGGTGATCAACAGGATCGGGTACACCAAAGGCGAATATATGTTTGACGGCAGTTCATGCGGTGTGCTATCGGCTATCCACGAACAATCGCCCGATATTAACCAGGGGGTCGACCGCACCGCCAAAGAAGAACAAGGTGCCGGCGACCAGGGTATGATGTTTGGCTATGCCACTGTTGAAACCGACAACTATATGCCGCTTGCCCTTGATATAGCCCACGCTTTATTAATTGAGCTTGCAGCCATCCGCCGCGAAAACAATGAGATCAAATACCTTCGCCCGGATGCAAAATCGCAGGTTACGCTTGAGTATAGCGACGACAACAAACCGCAGCGTATTGATGCTATCGTTATATCAACCCAGCACGATGACTTTGACGACGAGCCAACCATGCTTGCCAAAATCAGCGCCGACATCATCAGTATCCTGATTCCACGTGTTAAAGCTAAATACCCTAAATACGCCCACTTCTTTAACGATGATATTAAATACCACATTAACCCAACCGGTAAATTTGTTATAGGCGGGCCGCATGGCGACACCGGCTTAACCGGTCGCAAAATTATTGTGGATACCTACGGTGGTAAAGGTGCACATGGTGGCGGCGCTTTCTCTGGTAAAGACCCTTCAAAGGTCGACCGCTCGGCCGCTTACGCTACCCGACACATCGCTAAAAACCTGGTTGCCGCCGGTTTGTGCGATGAAGTGCTTGTGCAGGTATCATACGCTATCGGCGTTGCACAGCCAATGGGTATTTACGTAAATACTTACGGCACCGCTAAGGTCGACCTGCACGACGGTGACATTGCCAAAAAAGTAGAAGGCATTTTCAATATGACCCCATACGCCATTGAAACCCGCTTTAAACTGCGTAACCCTATTTACAGCGAAACCGCGGCTTACGGCCATTTCGGCAGGCCTAACGAAATAGTTACCAAAACTTTTGTTGGCCACGACGGCAGCAAGCTCGAACGCGAAGTTGAACTGTTCACCTGGGAAAAGCTTGATCATGTTGACCAGGTTAAAGCAGCCTTCGGGTTGTAATGAGTTACACCTATATAATATACGCAATAGCGACGGGCTTACCTGTCGCTATTGTTGTTTTGGGGCCATCCTGTTTATAAGGCAGGAAAGTACTTTAGTAATAACAAAAATCATTGGCCCGCTCAGTTGCCGCGGGGGCTGTTACTTTACCTTAGATGCAAAGTAACCAAACATCAAGTCAGCAGGGAGGCTTTTTTGCCGCACGGGCCTTTACCCTGCAAACCAGCCAGAACCACGGGCTGCAATTATTTTGCCCTGCTTCGCTCCCTCCAGCCATTGCTTCTGCAAAAACTTGCTATGCCCTTCCGTACCCGCAACCCCCGCATTGTTCTGCCCGGTTTCGCCCAAAGCTTTCCTGCTGACAAAAACAACACCATTCGAACCAAACTCCCGCTTTCCTAATTAAATTATAAATACATACATTTATCACCCAAAATCCCCGAGCCCAATTTAAATGCCTGCTAACACCCGAAACGCCATAACCGCCATCATAAACTTTGCCGCATCAGTCATGATAACCGCATGGTTCATTGAACAAAAGTTTGGCTATGTGGTTACGCCCGAGGCCATATTGTTATCCAACGTTGTTGCATGCAGTAAATGGGTAGTCATGGTTATAGCGGCTATCATCCTGCTCGAAACCAATAAATGGGTCTTCATCAGGCGTGTGAGCTTTGCCAGCCTGGCGGGCAGCTGCGCCATGTTTTCTGTGTATGTGTTCAGGTATATACCGGTGAGCAGTTGGGAGCAGTTTACGTATGCTATAGCTTTAGCCTTGCTGGTAATGACCGTATTCTTTTTTAAGGCCGTTATAAACACCAGGCTATCACTTAAATGGTTTGCGGCATGGTTGGTTTGCCTTGTTATAAGTATGGTACTGCAAGTTAAAGTGGTGTTTAGCCTGCACCCCGGAATTGTAACAAATGAGGTGTCCCATTTTTTTGATTCCCGAAAAAAAAGTGAAATTTCCTGATCCTGCTTTTTTTAAAAATCACAAGTGTTCCATTTTTTGAGAGCCGAAACGCGAAACAAGCGTTTAATGAAACATCTTAAAAATCAACTATTTAGCATTTTTGGTGAAACATAGTTAAATATTTGATTATCAACAATTAAAGCTTTTCACCAGTAAATTTAACCGCTCATTAAAGCAGCGGTTCAACGCGTTTTTTGCCTTGTATTTTTCATGTATTTTTTGCTGTTTTTTTGAGTTTTTTATTTGAACCCTCCATTTTATCGAAAGGTACTGACAAAACAGCGCCACCAATATTGCAAAAACCTACAGCTAAATTTGCCCCTCACACACCCCTCTCCTTTGGAGAGGGGTTATGAAAATTTCCCCGGGCGCATTAAGTCAATAGTTCTGAGCCGGAAGCCATAAGTCGGGGTTATGCCGTAAGTGTTCGGAAGGTTTTTAATTCCCTCCGCTGGGAGCATAGCCGTTACCTTATGAGGTTAATTCAGCTTAAACACATCAAACTCCCCTCTCGAGAGGGGGGGGCGCGTTGGAAAAAGCGGGAGCAGGGGTGTGTTATACAAGCGATAAGTCGCGCGTAGAGTAACACACCCCTCCACCCCTCTCAAGAGGGGAATCGCGCAATCCTTCGCTTTTTTTATTTCTTCTGAACCCTTATGCCGCTTTACCCGGGACTTACGACTTTGCCCTAAACACCAAGCATTAATTTATCAACGACATAACACTATGTTGAAAAAAATGGACGACCACTGGTTGTGGAAATGATCCGCGCCGATGTGCGCGAGGCGGCGCGAAGAGACGCTAAAAGAGGGATCCGCCCGAGGGTTTATGACCCTGACGCTATCCCTCCCGATGCTTTTATTATTCACCAGGCCAGTACATGGATGGAGATGGAACGCGAACGCCAAACGCCCCGGATGCTGTTCGGCGAGTTTTGGCTTGAGGGTGAGCTGTGCATTCTGTTTGCCGATACCAACATGGGCAAAAGTTTGCTGGCCGTACAACTGGGCGACAGCATTACCCGCGGACAGGCCATTACGCCTTTTAAAATGGATGCCGAACCCTGCCCGGTCCTCTACATTGATTTTGAACTAACCGGCAAACAATTTAAACAGCGCTATACCGATGGCAGCACCACCCACACCTTTCACGAAAATTTTTACCGCGGCGAGTTTGACCAGATGACCGGCCTGCCGCAAGATTTTAAAACTTTTGATGAGTTTATAACCCACGCGCTTAGTCGAGCTATTAAACGTACCGATGCCAGGGTGCTCATTATTGATAATATCACCTGCCTGCGCAACGGCACCGAACGCAGCAGCCAGGCCCTCTCGCTCATGAAACAACTCAAGCTGCTTAAAACCCGCCATGGCCTCAGTATCCTGGTGCTGGCCCACACCCCCAAGCGCAACCCTTCACTGCTCATTACCCGCAACGACCTGCAGGGCAGCAAAATGCTCATCAACTTTGCCGACAGCGCTTTCGCCATGGCCGAAAGCCAAACCCTGCCCGGCTACCGCTACCTAAAACAGGTAAAACAACGCAGCACCGCCGAAATGTACGGCAGCCATAACGTATGCCTTGGCCGGCTGGAAAGGCAAAATGGCTTTTTGCAGTTTGTATTCTCCCATACCGATAACGAGGTAAAACACCTGCGCCGCTACAGCCAGGTAGAACGGCAACGCCGGGCCGCAGATGTACTCGCGCTTCATAAGCAGGGTTTGAGCCAAAGGCAGATTGCCGGCAGGTTGGAAATGAGCTTATCGGCGGTAAACAGGGTGTTGGGGGTGGCGGGGGGATAAAGTGGTTTGGGATATTGCAGCAAAGGTATTCACGTTAATCGATATCATTAGCAAATACTTACTATAAAACTACAATATTTTAGCAAAATCATGGTAGCGCATAGGTAATACCATTTTAATGCCTTTCCCTAATAGGCTCCATGTGCATAAATAAAAATATTAAATATTCTTTAATTTATTATTTAGTTATTATCTTGCCTAAAGACAATCTACTAAAATAATGAAACAACCTAAACCGGCTTTTAAAAAGCTACTACTTCTATGTGCGCCTATCACGCTCATCGCCGTAATCATCGGCAGTTGTAAAAAAGATAACCATGTGACTACGCCGCCTGCTGCAAATCCTGCCGCTGTCAACGAAGCAAAAAGTTGGTACGAAAAATCGTATCCTGCCAGCACCAAACTCTCTGTGCAGGCAGCATCAGTCGGCCAAGATTGGAGCCAAGGTGTAAAGCCTGATTGGAACAACGGTACAACATATACACGCTTCGATGACGAGGTGCTCGAAATGCCGATAGACGCAGTGACCTCGGGAAAGCTTGCCCTTGGCATAAAAGAACAAACCACCGGGACGGAATACAAAGCAGCGAACAGTAAAAGCTCATTCCTCTTGATAAAGTCGCTTGGCGTCTATCAAGCCTACATTATGACTATTATCGGCGACCCGTCATATCTCAAAGGTGATCTCAGGAAACTTGATCGCAACAAATACAACAAGCGGGACAGCGCCTTTACCGGCGTAGTGCTCTATTCCACTCCAAAAGGTAAGTTTGTGAATGCATGGACGTACAAAAACGGTACGATCAGTGGGCAGATATCGCCTGACAGTGCTTCGGCTACTTCTGCTACTACCGGCAAAACCCAGACTGATGCGATAAAAGCCAACTTAACGGAGATTACAACCTGCTACACCTGGACACAAACAAGCTCCTATAATGGGCAAAGCACGGGAACCGTCGTGCTTGACAGCTATTGTGTCACCACCTATTCGGGCACATGGGATTCAGGCGGTGGCGGTGGTGGCGGGTCTATTCCCGGAACTGGCGGCGGTGGAGGGGGCGGCGGAGGGACGACAACTCCTCCTTCTCCTGCACCATGTGTGCCAACAAACGCGATTGATAACCTTGGCAAGATCAGTGTTAACAGTGTGACGGTGAACCAGCTACAACCGCTTCCGACCGATCCTCCTGGAGATGGCTTTCCTCCACCAAATGGAAACGTGCCATGTGCAACCGTTGTAACATCAACTCAGGTTACCATTCCCAACACAGACATACGAGATAGTATCAGTACGAACTACCAATGCGCCCGGGCATTGGTGGCGCAGTTGACCACTCTCAACACTAATATTGCAAGGATACTGTATCAAGCCTTCGGCACAACAAGCAGTAAAAGCATTACGTTTGTTGATGGCCCTGCGGCTGATTTTACCGGCAATAATGCAACAGAAGACGGACATACGATCGGCTACAAGGTATATCTCAACCCCTTTGTGCTTGCCAATTCATCGAACGAATACCGGCTCGTAACGCTTTATCATGAAGCCATTCACGCTTATTTAAACTTAGAACACAAAACGCTTGGTGATGCTGGTTTCAGTGCCAAGTATCCGATGGTAAAAGTTGTTGCTCACTCCAATTTTACCAGCGTGGTCGGCGCTGACCCATACGATTATTGGATCGACCCGGGAGCCGGATACGAAACCAAGGTCGTAACAGGCGGGCACATAACTATGGCTGAATACTTCATTGGACAGCTTAAAGATGCGATATTAGCATATAATCCTTCCTTTCCTGCTGATAAGGCGCTGGCGCTTGCAAAAGGAGGAATCGTGGATGATAGCAGTATTAAATATGCCAACGACTCGGAACGAGATGTCAGAAAAGGCAACTCAGTTGGAACAAAATGTCCTTAATATAATTGATTATGAAACAAATTATCATCTCGCTTGCGTTCTTTTTATCGTCCGCATTGTCAATAAAAGCCCAGTCTAAATTAAATATTTACGGAGGCAAAAATCACGATCAATTTTTAGGGTGTGTCACGTGTACAAATGATGATCCTAATTCCATCTGGAACACACTGGGGAGATATGGGTCTACCCACGAGACTAACTCAATATGGAATCCGAATGGCGTGTACGGAAGTACTAAGAGTGATTATTCCCCTTTCAATAAAAAAGCAAAATGTCCGCCGATTATACTTGACGAAAATGGTAAGTCTAAAGGATATATGACCGTAAATAGAAAGAATCCGAAACGATCATGGGAACCGTTTGTAAATGCGGTGAGCGAAGAACGGCAGCAAATAGTTAAGGATATACCTAAATATTATAACGACAATTTTCACGACTTTCGTAATTGAACGACAATTTCAGTATATAAATAACATGAAAAAACTGGAAATAGTCATACCTTCTAATTATCATTATTGCTTGTACTGCAAAAGCGCAAAGCAAGCTAAATATTTACGGAGGCAAAAATCACGACCAATTTTTAGGATGCATGAACTGTGACAACGAAACGCCGAATTCAATTTGGAGCCCTTCACCGATTACGGGATGCGGCACTGCCCTGGGCAGCTACGCAACCTGGTAGCACGCAATTAACATATCAGTTAGGAGAAACAAGGTCACAGCCGACAGGCATTGGTCAAAGTGCCACTGTTACATTAAATACACAAATGTTATTGCATAGCTCGCGGTTATTAATTGCGGCTACAATAATTCATGAAACAATGCATGCCTATATAAATTATGGACTTGCCACTGCGCAAGATAATGCATCGCAAGGATACACAGATTTTAGCAAAAATAACTGGCTGCTTTCTATAGACCAATGGTGCACGATAGACGGGCTCCCTTCTAACTTCAGCAATCATTCGGTGATGTTGACTTCATACTTCGATCAGGCGGTTAGTTCGTTAAAATCGTGGGACAACAGGGCTCACAGCGATGGAGAATATGCCATGGCAATGCTATATGGACTGAACACCTCTGATCCTACCACAACCGCAGCTCAAACAGCCAATTTACAGCAAGCATACAATGCCATTAAAACCAAATATTCGCTTACTGATACTCAAATAAATGGTTTTTATTTATCTTCCCTTAACTCAACAGATAAATTGCCTGGAAACTGTAACGATTAAAGTATGATGAAAAATCTTTTAACAACACTAATTTTATTCTGTGTCGCTCTTTCGGCATCGGCTCAAAAGGCTGTGAGTAATATAGATACGATTTACTATCTTCTCGATACGGCTAATACCCCGGTAAAAGATCGGATGTGGGATATTGGCGTAGAGTCGCAGTATAAATATTATGCAATCCAATGTCCTTGTCTAAAATTTAACAATTATCCCACCTTCGTATTCAATGTAAAAGACCCGGGACGGAAGATAAGTGGTGATCAAATAACCGCTTTCAACTTTGTCAGCCTTTCCAGCCTCATAGAGCGAGCCAAGAAGACCAGTGACTTAACCGCACAGACATTATATGTCTTTTACATCGTCGAAAAAAGTGATGCGAATGAGTATGTAAGCCATAAAATAAGACTGTTACCCACTCGTCAACAAGTAACCACTATAGATAAAGAAAATATACTCCCTGTAACGGATAAGAAAAGGGACAGTCGACATTGAACAAGCCATACGGCATAAGACGACTATGAAAAAAGTTTATAGCAATACTATTTTTTATTGTTATGACTTCTGTAACATCATAAGCTCAATACCGGAAAGGAGTGAATACTCGGGCCACAGCATCAAGCGCTACATACTCCTGCCGGTTAAAAATTATAGGGCAATATTGAATATCAAACCCTTAAATGCATTACGCTCAGAATAAACCACCTATAACGGCATATATTAACTATTATTAAGAGGCTTTATAGTCACAAATGTATACTCTCAATATCGTTTATATATATATATCAATACTGACGGGGCATTTATAAAAAAATATTTGCAGTATATTTTAATAAATTTTAACGGTTATCATACATGAGGCATTACATGCCTATCTGGAAGCGGAAGGAGTCGATCCTAAGAATCAACATGAGAATATAATTATTGATTACGTTAACAAAATGAGCGCGTCGTTAACGACGATGTTTCCTGGAATACCTCCTAATGATGCAAAGAATTTATCTTTGGGTGGACTCGATCAGACAACTACTTTCCTATACACAGTCGCAAAAGATATGGGATTATCGGGCAGTTTTGCAGCTACTCAATCTGCCTATTCAATTGGCTCATTAGGTACAAGATGTAAATAAATTTGATATGAAAAATCCGTTAAAAAGTATTGCTGTTTTAATTTCCTTTTGTGTTGGGATAAATACAGTGAAGGCGCAAGACAAAATGCTGGGTGAAGGCAAATATAAACATACCCTGTCTGATAGTCTTTTAACTGAATTCTCCGGTACCGTGTACAACTCCTTTTATAATCCGTCGTATATGTCTACCACAACACCGACGTTTGCGGTGTTGAAAATTGACATTGACAAGAATGGAAAGGTGGTAGACATGCGGTTCTCGGACAGTGCAGATTCTACGTTTGTTAGGGCGTTCGATAACAGGAAAAAGAAAAAATGGCATGATGACAAGGCGACGCTTGAAAAGTATGCCAGGATAAAATCCTATAAAGACGTTTCTTTGTTGATCCCGGTGAGTTATGAGCCCCAATTACCTAATTCCAATAAGTATTACACCAATGGGTATTTGGAATCGTACTTGAAGTTCAATAACAAAGACTTTACCGGAAAAGCCGTTATGTTGTCTCCGATCTTCATACCGGTGCTCACCAAAGGTAATAGGTAATGCTGTAAAAGGGCTTTGGTGGAGCCATGGGGCGTCATAATGAAGAGAAATACTATGAAGCGGTGGCGATACTACTATTCTTGGTTGGTGTTATACCGAGTTTCAAAGAGAAGGTTTAACTGGAAAAAGC
Organism: Mucilaginibacter rubeus; assembly: GCF_014643835.1. Classification (GTDB taxonomy): domain Bacteria; phylum Bacteroidota; class Bacteroidia; order Sphingobacteriales; family Sphingobacteriaceae; genus Mucilaginibacter; species Mucilaginibacter rubeus. The sequence goes on from NZ_BMKD01000010.1 coordinate 61,890, forward strand.
TGCAATTAATCAAACATTATGAAAAAGTTGTTCTTGTTTTTTTTGTTTCCGTTATTGTCCCAATTATCTATGGCGCAAATCCATTCTAAGGATAATGTGATCAGGGGTTTTGATGGAATAAAGTATGCTTTTATAAATAATTACAAACCTGACATTGATTCAGCAAAAAGTACCTGTTGGAAAGGCTGTGTATTTATACGTTTTAATATTAACAATCAGCATCAACTTACCAATGTTACTTATACCACAACCACCCCCATTTTTATAAAAGATGGGATTGCGAAAGTTATTACAATAATAAATCAGCAAGGCGTAAATATAGACCAGGTAAAGAACCTACGTGGTCGAACTTATATTTTACCGCTGATGATTACAAATAATGCTGGTTGCGGATTTATGACGGGCTGGGAAAATAACGATTATCAAAGCAAACTGGATGAAAAAACAAAATTGATGTATGAAAAACGGCAGGAACGGTATGATCAGCTTGGAAATTCAATACAAAACCTCATCAATTTCGGCGATAATGAGAAACTGAATTTTATTGATTGTATTTTACTTAAGTCGATAGTGATGCCTCTCGCGATGAATTAGAATTTACCAGGGTATGTAACTATGAAATGGCTAATTGTAAACATATAACGGGGTTGTTAATTACTTTGGAAATTCTCCGCTGAAGTACGCATGTTCACTAAGATTATTGAGGCAATTGCTACGTTGGTATTATATCTACACTATAAATATGAAAAAAAAAGCTTTAATACTACTGCTTTTCGGTACAATTAAAATCGCGACGGCTCAACAACCGCCGAAAGGGTTTAATAATAATGGGATGATGTTCCGAAATTTTCAAATTCCGCCTGCCGGATATGTTTTGCTCGACGCTGCTGCTTTACCAAAAGGCACCTCGGCTCACAGAGTGACCCTTAAAAGTAGCCTATTTACACAACCACAAACCGACCTGACAATTGAAATATTTAACATTTTGTTTAACCAAAAGGACTTAGCTGTATTTTCTGTGATGCCTTCTCTTTTTAGCAAAGACCCGAAATGGCAGAAAATAGACATTGATACTTTGAAAGCACCAGTAATTAACTTGAATGAGTTATATGATATAATGAAAAACAAATTTTCAAGATACCAGAACGAGGGAAAAGATGGCTTGGATAGATTGAAATATTTTAATTACGAGTTGATACTTAAAAAAAACGACGGCTATTATTGTAATGCTACCGATTGTTTTACAGAGTTTTTAACAGTTGGCGATAGTGCTAATAAACAGCCTGCCGGATTTCGACTTAATTTGAATGCAAAAATGCGAAGTACGGCCGAATATGAATCTGCATATTACCGGGCGAATGGTGCTTTTTCTTCAAACTACAACAAGTATGATTCTGAAACCAGCCTGGGCGTAGAAGGCGGCCCGATGCTCAATTTGTCTTATATAATTTCGGATAAAGGCAAAAAGGCATACAAATTTTGGTTGCTTGACAGTTGGATACAGGACGGCGTAAGTTACTATCGCGGTATGGACCGATTTGTTTTTGAACCAGGAATTGGGATAATAGGGGCTGCTTACGAATTTTTCATGCGCGACCTGAGCACTTATTGGTACCATATTACTGAAGCTCCTCCAAAAATCGTTAAAGGTTCGGCAGACGATAAAGGATTCTATCCTATCACCCCTTATTTCCCAAAATCAGATCTCGCTTTGTTTGATTATTTGACCGAAAGTGTAATCAACTATATAAATATCGAAAAGCTTTAAAAAACCCTGCCCTTTCGCTGGCGCACGCGCAATGTCATTAAGTTAAGAAATTGACAGGCTGCACCAGAGGTGCAAAAGGTTTGTAGAGATGGATAGGAATGAATTTCCGGTGTGCCAGAGGTACACAACTCCGGTGTTCCGTACCTCTGGCACGGTTATTTTGGTGTTATTATATTGCTACAAACCTGTACCCCCTCTGGGGGATTCCTTAACTTAATGACATTGGCCTTGCGGTAGCGAAAGCCAACGTTCGTACCGAAAGAAGTATCCAACAAAAAAGGCTAATCATCTCTGATCAGCCTTTTCACATAATTACCCCGTTTAGTCTATTACATTTAACATTCATTTTCCTTTGTACTGTGCGCAACAAAAAAACCGCATAATGCACTTGCGCTTAATGCCAATAATAACGTAATCATAGTGTTTAATTTTAGGTGAATAATTAATTAATACAATAATTAGTACGTATAAAACTGGCTATAGTTTTATTAAACAGTCGTTTTTTGATATACGAAAGGCACTTTTACAATTATTATTTCTTTCAGGTTAAAAAATTAGGATATTATTAGCAATAAACCTCCAACACGCAACAAAATCAAAATAACTTTACACTTATTTGTGCCGTAAATTACAGCGTATTCGGCGCTTTATATAAATCTTTAGCGTTTGCTGCCGTGTTATGCATGTTATCAAGCTCATCGCTTTTGGCAAAAAGTCCTGAATTTTACCTTTGTTAGCTTTCAAAACGCAGCCACGCATATCTCACGCGGCCTGGTTTTAATTTAATCTCCTCCTGTTGTGCATTATCTTGTTACAATACCGTTCTTTAAAACATATTATCTTTGCGATACCTGTTTAACCATTACGCCAAAAACATTGTTAAAGGCCAAAGCATGATACGCGGAAAAAACATTAAGCCCATACGTTCATCACTAAGTTTGATGATGATGGTGATTTTCCTGGTGCTTGGCTACTGCCCGGTAAGGAATACTTTGTGTTCGCTCGCCAGCCATTCGTCTCAAAATAAAGAGCAAAAGGCCCCGCGCGATATCAAAGCTATTGTTGATGACGTATGTAACGCATACAATAGCGGCGATAAAATTATACCATACCAGGAAGTTGTATCAAAAACAACAATCCCCTTGCTCCTGGCAATTGTTGTTGCGGCAGCATTTTTTGGGAGCATAGCCCCGTTAAAAAGGCTTGTTGTTTTATACCCCTACCCCGCTGCCCGGGGTTTAAATACCATCCCGCTTTATTTGGCAAACAGGTCGTTATTGATCTGAACCTTTCCTGCCCCATTTTATGCTTCTCGCCATGCAACAATTAAGTTGTGCGTTTAATTTAAGCATTGTCCACTAACGCCTTACGGCTCTTTGTATTCAATTTTTTAATGATCCCCGGCTTTTCTGTTATTGATGTTGCTATCTGCAGCGGCATCTGTATACACGGCCTAAATGATCACTGCATATCAATTTTTTTTAAATCATGATCAAACATATTTTTTCAATAACCGGTAAAAATTACCGGCAATCAGCTCCCCTGTTTCTGCGTCTGACTATCGGCTTCGGCTTTATGGCACATGGCTGGGCAAAATTAATTAAAGGTCCCGAAGCCTTCGGAAACCTGCTGGCCCAGATACATGTCCCTTTCCCGCATGCTATGGCATGGATGTCAACCGTAACAGAACTGGTTGGCGGCCTGGCCATGTTTGCCGGGTTTATGGTAAGCTTAACCGCCTTGCCACTTATCGGCATTATGCTTGTAGCCATGTTCGGTATTCAAATTGATTATGGTTTCAGTTCGGTAAAAACCATTGGTTTAACTCCCAACGGACCAATTTTCGGTCCACCGGGATATGAGATCAATTTATTGTATATCGCCGGACTAATCTCGCTGCTGATCTCGGGAGGCGGCATATTTTCTGTCGATTCCATTCTGTCGTCTAAACGAGGCACAACTAAGTCATAATAAAAAATAATAACAGCCTATTGATCATTAAGCCTCCCCGGCAAATGATCAATAGGTTTAATACACATTGATATGTACACTGTTTTTCTTTACATTTTTATTATAAGTTTTATTGCTACACTGGTGCGATCGACCTTTGGTTTTGGCGAGTCGCTGGTTGCTGTACCACTACTAAGCATATTTATCCCTCTTGGCGTTGCCGTTCCGCTTTCGGTACTCATTTCTGTTTTGATTGCGCTGGTAGTGGTGATACAGGATCATAGCAGCATCCAGTTTAACAGCGCGAAATGGCTTATCATTTTTGCTATACCAGGCATCCCCATCGGCTTGCTGATTTTAATATATGGCAACGAGTTTTGGGTAAAAACAGGGCTGGGTGCCCTCATCATCCTTTACTCGTTATATGCCATGTTTGGCAAAAACAGCTTTAAGCTTAATCATGATAGTAAATTATGGTTGTTTATCTGTGGGTTTCTATCAGGAGTTTTGGGAGGGGCCTATGGCGTTAACGGGCCACCGCTGGTTGTTTATGGTAACATGCGCAAATGGAGCGCTCAAAATTTCAGGGCAACACTTCAGGGATACTTTTTACCGGTAAGCTTAATTGGTGTAGCAGGCTATATTTTTAAAGGGCTAATTACCGGGGAAGTATTGAAATATTTTATCATGTCGCTACCGGCTGTTTTCCCCGCGATTTTTTTAGGACGATATCTTAATCACAAGCTAAATAGCGCTTCATTTTTCAGGTATGTATATTGGGGTTTACTGCTTATCGGGCTATTTTTAATTGTATTTTGCCTGTTCAACATAAAAACCTGATGTACAAGCCATCAACAAAAAACCTATCTTTAAAATAAATAATTTACCTGGACTTATCTGCCTGCTATGGAACCTATTGCACCAGCCCAAACTATTAACCAGATTATTGAACAGTTAGAGGCTATTATTGCCGACGCTATAAAAACCGACAGCAGGGCGGGGTATTTCGCGGCCCTGTACCATAAGGTTACCTGCAAGGTAAGGGAAGGCATCCAAAACGGTGAGTTTGAAAACCCTGCCCGCATGGAACAACTGGACGTGATCTTCGCCAACAGGTACATTATGGCTTACTATTGCTGGCAGCAAAAACAGCCCTGCTCACAGTCGTGGGAGTTGGCTTTCAGTATTTTTGATAAATCATCCAGACTGGTACTGCAGCACCTGCTCATTGGAATGAACGCGCATATCAACCTTGATTTGGGTGTTGCTGTTGTTGAAGTAGCGCGAAATCTTAACCAACCGCTAACCGAGGTCCATAATGATTTTAATTCCATCAATACTATACTTTCGGCACTTACTTACGAGGTGATCAGCGAGCTGAACCGGATCTCGCCGCTGCTGTCACTGGCGGGCCTGCATGCGCAAAATAATTCCATCCTCATCCAGTTTGCCCTTAGCAACGCCCGCGATGGCGCCTGGTGCTTTGCCGAAGATCTGTTTACCCGTAACGGGGATGCTTATCCTAAGCAAATTGCCAGCAGGGATAGTGATATCAATAAACTGGGACTTGGCATTGTTAACCCGGTTGGGATGCTGCGTATTACCGTATGGATCATTCACCTGTTTGAAAAACGGGACCCATCCAAAATAACTGAGATTTTGAGTACTTATAAAAAGACTTATTTAAAGGTGAATTAGATGTTTAGCGCTGGGTAAACGCTAAATTGTAAGAAGAGGTGGGAGATCCTATTTGTAAATTGCGATCAGCACAAAAAACAATACCAGCATTCCTCCACCAAAAAACTTCACATAATCGTTAAGCCATTGAGGTACATAAAAGAGATACCGATAGCTGGGAAGGTGTTGCCCTGTAAACACTGCACACAGTATTTTATAAATATATAGCGGAATATTACACAGGTATACACCAAGTAAACCAATTGTTTCGAGCGTTGAGCCTATGTGTAACACACTTTGGAATTTAGATTATTTATAATACAATAATAATTAATATTGTGTATCGCCGGGCAGTCAATTAAATATAAAGTATATAACGTACTATATAAGCCTTCCTAACAATAAACTCTCCCTCATCAAAATTCATTATCTTTGCCCCCTGATCGATGAAAGCAGCTGTTAATTGGTGCCTTCATCCAAAAATCGGTGAAATCATAAATGCAAACAATAACAACCTGGGAAAAAGGCTATAACAATTACGGACCATGGCTTAAGGAAAAATACAAAGGCCATCGCGTGTTTAAAGTAATTGTTGATGGTGGTTTTACCTGCCCCAACCGGGATGGCTCAAAAGGTTACGGCGGTTGCACTTATTGTAATGTTGATTCCTTTACCCCTTCTGTAAGCCGCAACGCCCCCACGGTACGCCAACAGGTTGAGGAGGGCATGGAACGCGCCCGTAAAGGCAATAAGGCCGATAAGTTTATTATTTACTTTCAGCCCAATACCAATACCTACGCCCCGGCGCATTATTTGAAAATGCTGTACGATGAAGCCCTAAGCTACGGTACCGAAGATATTGTAGGCCTCTCGGTAGGTACCCGGCCCGATTGTATTGACGCCGAAAAGATTGCCCTGTTGGAAAGCTACACCGACCGTTTTGATGTTGATTTGGAGATGGGTATGGAAAGCATCTATAACGAAACCCTAAACCAGATCAACCGGGGCTGCAGCCACGAAGAACTGGTGAAAGCCCTGAGCCTGGTCGAAAACTCGAAACTGGATATCTGCGTGCATACTATTTTCGGTTTCCCCTGGGAAACTAAAGAAATGATGCTGAAATATGCCGACGAGATCAACCGTTTTAAACAGATCAAGTTTGTAAAATTCCATCACCTGCATATTGTTGAAGGCTCGGTAATGGGCGTAAAATACAAACGCGAGCCATTTCACCTGTTTGGCATTGATGAATATGCCGATTTTCTGTGCGAGTTACTGCCCCTTGTTCGCCCGGATATCGTGATCCAGCGCCTCTTCGGCCTCAGCGACCGCGAACTGCTCATCGCCCCCAACTGGGGATTGAAAAAATCAGAGATCCAGTATTACATTGATCAGAGAATTTTAAGCAGAGGTGTGGTGCAGGGAAGCCGCCTGAACCTTGATTTATAGGATTTGCCGGATTACTCTGCCGTTGTTGGTGTTGTCACCAACAACATTTACCCCTCGGCTATTAATGGTAAAGCAATTAAGAATAATGGTGTATTGAACAAATAGAAGTTGTTGGTGACAACACCAACAATAGCGCAGTATTGATTATCAAAGGTATTTTTGGATCTGTTTTGTGATATGGGCGTTGCCTGCGGCCCGTGCTATCCGCTCATACTGCACGGGCATTAGCCACAAGGCCGGTATCCGCTACTATCACTAACGCGCCCAGCGCACCATCGCTAAGATATACTTTATACGTCATCACGGTTTTTTTCAGGATTTCCCTGATGGGTACTCGCGATGACGATGTTATAAAAAAGCTTTGGAAACTTACGAGTCAACAAAATCCATCAATCCGGCCAATCCCCCCAAATCCCGGTTCTGGTTTAACGAATAAGCAAATCAATGCTCTTCTCCCTGCAACTAAAAGCTGCCACTGCAACTTAAAATATCACACTTGTTAGCTGTTACTTCCTAAACATTGGTATCCCTTTTGCAAACATTTACGTATAATTAAATTGATCTGAAAGTTAAAATCGTCTATTTTGTCACAAAGAGCACAATCCAATTATATCCCGGCATTAACTGGTGTAAGGGCCATGGCGGCCTACCTGGTTTTCATTTCGCATTTTGCCTATGTGTTTGATGAGAAATTTCCCCACTCTGTGCAACGTTTCTTTAACGAGTTCCATATCGGGGTTACCATTTTCTTTGTGCTTTCGGGCTTTTTGATCGCATTTCGTTATTTTGATAGTTTTAAATTAACAAAAGCCTGGTTTCTGCAATACCTTAAAAACCGGGTGGCGCGCATCTATCCCATGTATGCATTGCTTACCATTGGGGCGTTCATAGCTTATCATTTTACGCAAAGTCCAACAGTAACGGCAGGGCAAAACCCGGTGGTTATGTTTTTCATGAATATCGTTTTTGTGCGCGGCTTTTTTGATCAGTTTAAGTTTACAGGCATTGCACAGGGCTGGTCGCTCACGGTTGAAGAATGTTTTTACTTTTCGGCGCCATTTATTTTCCTTATCGCCACTAAATACAAAAAGTTTTATATACAGCCTATCGCGGTTACCGGTTTAGGGGCTTTGCTTGTATTCATCTTTAGTCATGTAAACTGGTTCGGTTTCTTCGGCAACTTTACGTTCATGATGCTGTACACCTTTTTAGGCCGATGTTTTGAGTTTTATGCGGGCATTCAGCTGGCGCTCATAGTACGCAAACAAAAGCTTGATGGTACCAGTAAAAAGAAGTTTACCTACCTGGGTTTTTTCATGATCTTTTTTTGCGTGTGGATCATGTCTGCCTTAACTATCCCAAAAGGATATGAAGCCGGTTTGCATAATCCCTGGGGCATTGTAACCAATAACTATTTGCTGGCCATATCCATAACGATTTTCTTTTACGGCCTGCTCACCGAAACTACCTTCCTCAAAAAGTTTTTATCACACCCCTTTATTGAACTGCTGGGCAAAAGCTCGTACATATTTTACCTGATCCACTTGGGTTATATGTACAACTTTATACACCACGGTATGAACAGTCTTAACGATTATGTTTTTGAGCTTTATGATAAATGGGGTGTCGACTGGCATTCGCCTTTTGAGTATGATAGCTTAAACCTTTTGTATGCCTTTATCGTTTTAAATATCGTTTCCATAACGTTGTTTAAATTAATTGAAGAACCACTTAATCATTATATCCGTAAGTCTGATTTCCTGATTAAAAACAAAGCACGTAATCCCGAAAATGAATCAGCTAAGATTAAAGCCTAATTACAACATGCTAAAAAACGCTAACAAACTACTGATCATTGCTTTCGTTTTACTGACCTGGTGTGCCGCCCTACCGGCCATGGCACAGGAAACCGAAAAAGACCCGGCGGAGAATACCGGCAAAAGCGGTGGTGATGATGAAGTATCAACGGTATTAACTATCAATAATAAGGATGGTATATTCAGTTCAACAGCCTCGTTCAGCTTTGAAATTAAAAACACTTATGATACTAACCAGGAAGGCAGCATATCATACAATATCACTACCGAAAATGGGCAAATTGTTAAAACCCTGTCAAAGCCGGTAAACCTGGGCAAAAAAAGCACTTCCAAATATGATTTTGAGGTACCCAACCTAAAAACAGGTTTTTACAAGGTTAACATGATGATCAATGTGAGCGATTATGACGATACCACTCGCCGCGCTTTTGGGATCAGGCCGGAGGAAATCCGGTCGCAATATGCCAGGCCGGCCGACTTTGACCAGTTTTGGCAAACCGCCAAAGATGAGCTGGCCAAAGTGAAACCCAATTACAAAATCACCGAAGTGCCATCCATGAACACCGAAAACCGCAAGGTTTACGAAATAGAAATGAAATCGCTGGATAACCTTACCATCCGCGGTTACATGACGGTGCCCATCAGCAAAAATAAAAACAAGAAGTTTTCGGTATTGCTTGGCTTACCCGGCTACCAGGTAAAGCTATACCCCATAGTAGGCCTCGATCCCGACCTGGTAATCATCACGCTTAATACCCGTGGGCAAGGTACCAGCCGCGATGTGATCCATACCGAGCGCGATGCTTTTATCTCCTATCGCGTTGAGGATAAAAACAAGTACGTAATGCGCGGCGTGATTATGGATTGCGTACGCGCGGTTGATTTTATTTATGCGCAGCCTAATTTAAGACACGATCAGATCCTGGCTACCGGTGGCAGTATGGGCGGTTACTTATCCCTGGCGCTTGCCGGCCTTGATCATAGGGTTACACTTTGCTCGGCACAAAACCCTATCATGAGCGATATCCGGAACCTGGTTGGCACCGTTGAATGGCCCATTAACGACATTAAAAAATATGTTTTAAGTAAGCCTGGCGTAACATTTAACCAGGTACTCAACAACCTTGACTATTACGATACCAAAAACTTTGTAACAACCATAAAATGTCCTACTATTTTGGGCTTAGGCCTTTTGGACCCATATGTACCACCAGGCAATGGTTACGCGGTGTTCAATTCGATGCATGGCGATAAGCACTTAATGGTATTTAAAAACCTTGGGCACGAGGTAAGCCAGGTATATAAGGATTATGAAGGCCGTTGGATGCGCGACACCTTTGGTTTATTTTAAAACGATTAAAATCTACACACATGACCTTGAAAAATACTTTATCAAAATATTTACTTACGGGGATAGTAATATTTGCCTTAGCCACAGGTAAAAGTTATGCAGGAGGTTTCCCGGTAAGGCCGGGCAGGATCTCGCTGTCGCCCTCGGCAACTTACTTTTTTGCCAATAAAGCCTGGGATGCCGACAGCCATAAAGGCGCATTTGCCAATAACGGCAAGTTCAGTTCATGGAGCTATTCCTTATATTCGGAAGTTGGTTTAAGTCGCAGGTTTACCCTGTCGGTGCTGGCACCGTATGTGATGAACACCTTTAGTACAGATCTGGGCACAAGCAAAAGCTCAGGTTTCCAGGATCTGGAAGTGGGTATCAGGTATTACCTGGCCAATATCAATTATAAATATTACTTCAGCTTACAGGGTACGGCTATTTTACCCATGTATACCAACACCGCGCTGGGCTATAACCAAAAAGGGGCCGAACTTAAACTGGCCTTTGCAGGCAGCGGGCATTTATTCGGCAAAAACTCATTCTTTATCCTTGAAAACGGCGTGCGCGAATATTTTGGCTATGAAAGCGTTTTTCAGGACAGGTACAACGCCACATACGGCTTAACACTTGATAAAAAGTTCCGCGAGCAGATTTCCTTAAGTGTAGGCGGCTTTTATGCCACCAGTATCAATAAAGATTTTAACGTAAACCCAAGCGCCAGTAAAAACTTTGCCTTTAATCAGGTATCGCTAAGCTACGGCCATGCATTTGCCAAAAACCTGTCGCTGTTTTTAACCGGCGGCACCTTTGTTACCGGGCGAAATACCGGCGCAGGCACCAGCTTTTCGGCATCACTTAATTACCGGATAGATACGAAATAGCTTATAAAGCTAAAAGCGGAAGGCATAAAGCTTAAAGCAATAGTAGTGTAGTTATCAAAAAACTTGTTTAGATTCTGCTATGCTAAATCTGCAGAAGTTTTTTCCATTTCAAACAGGTTCAATATTTCATCCCAATTGTAAACGCGCACATGCTGGTGTTCGTGTTTATTGTGATGCGCATTAAACATGATGGCCTTGCCGCTGCAATAGTCGAGGTTTTTACAATGGTCATCTATCATGTAATCGGTATGGATGATACTTTTATCGCCACACAGCACAATGTTACGCCAGCTGATAAACGGGAAATGCTCCTGAAGCCATTCCAACTTTTCGAATAACGACAGCGGAAATTCCGTAGCGGCCGATACGATGTATACCTCGTAATCTTCCATCAGCTTTTTAACAGCCTCGATAGCGCCGGGCATAACCGGTAACGTACGGAAAAACCCGGGTAAAATGAGAGAGGCCTTCGTTACGGCATCTAAGGGGAAAGCTTCTGCATGGGATAAGCCATCAATAGCTTCGAGGGTTGTAGTGATGCCATACAACTGTTCATAATATTTGATCAGTTGCGGCTCAACATCGGCAATAACACCATCCATATCAATGGCGATAGTTTTCTTGGTTTGCGTTTTCATGCAACAAAGCAAAACATTATTGCAATATTTTGCAAATAAATTATAATTTTGCATTATATTGCAAACATGGTAAGAGAAGAAAGACTCCAGATCATTTTAGATCACGTATCAAAAGATAACAAAGTTATGCTTGCCGAACTGAGCGAAAAACTCAATGTTTCGGAAGATACTGTACGCCGGGATATTAAAGTATTGGCCGACCAGAAGTTGCTAACAGCAGTAAGGGGCGGCGCGGTTGCCCACTCTCCCATTCCGCACCATTACCGCGCGAGGGAAAAGCATGATATTGCCTCTAAGAAAGTCATCGCATCAAAAGTGTTGAGCTTTTTAAAAGACGGACAGGTTGTACTTTTTGACGGCGGTACATCAACCTTAGCTGTGGCTGAAAGCCTGCCGGATGATTTGAGGATCACCGTGGTTACCAACAGCTTTCCTGTTGCAAGCGCGCTTGAAGATCATCCAACGGTTGAGGTCATATTTGCCGGTGGGCGTCTGTATAAATCGTCCTTTACTACCATCGGCCATGAAACCATCAATGCCTTCAGGAATATCCGGGCCGATCTTTGTATTTTCGGGATTTGCAGTGTGCACCCTGCCATTGGTATCACAACAAGGGATTATGAAGAGGCCGAGATCAAGAAAACAATGATCGAAGTATCTAAAGAAACCATCGCCTTATCCACCTTAGAAAAAATAAACAAAGCCGATTCTTATTACATAGGCCCGGTAACAGAACTGGATACCATCATTACCGATGTTTCTCCCGACAATGAAGAACTTTCGGCATACAGGGAAGCAGGCATTAATATCTTTTAATATAACACTACCGCTGGCTTTCAACCCGTGGTTTAATACTTGTACTTCCCAAACATTTCCTCAATAACCTTAGTACGATAATCAAAAATCTGTTCAACCTTGCTTTTAACGAAAACGGCATTAGCAAATCTCCCTATTGCACCATAAGGGATAGCGTAATGTAAGAGGTCGGTCATGTGCACTCCACCGTCAATTTCTTTAAAATGGTGTTGGTGGTGCCATAAAGCGTATGGCCCGAAACGCTGCTCATCAACAAAATACTTTTTATCATCAACATGAGTGATCTCTGTCATCCAGTTCATTTTAATACCTAATAACGGCGAGATCTTATAAGTGATGATCATTCCGGGGTACATTTTTGTCTCGGCGGTATAATCAGATGTTACTACGAAGCTCATGTCACTGGGTGTGATCTTAGCCAAATTTAATGGCGACGAAAAAAAATCCCAGGCCTGATCAAGGCTGACAGGAATGGATTGTTCTTTTTTTAAAACGTATGTTTTCACGATGACGTAACAAGAAGGGACGGATAAGTGTTTTGGTCGACTCGCCCAATGGGCTATAAAATGATGTCATTGCGAGCGTAGCGCGGCAATCGCATACCATACAGAACCGCTCTGCGTCCGTGCGATTGCTTCGTTCCTCGCAATGACATTTTTTTCTGACCCTACCGATCTTCCTTCCCTATTGGCAAATCCCTTCTTGACCATTCGCTCCAGGAGCCAACGTAAAGCTTTGGGCCGTTGATGCCTGCGTAATCCATACCCAGTAAGGTATGGCAGGCTGTAACACCCGAACCGCAGTGAACTATTACTTCGCTATGCGCTACATCGCCAATTGCAGCATCATAAGCCTTGCGCAACTCATCAGCGGGTAAATACTTACCGTCGGCACCGAGGTTGTTGATATAAGGCAGGTTTAACGCCCCGGGGATATGACCGGCTATCAAATCCAAAGGCTCTGTCTGGCCCAGGTAGCGTGGCGTTTCGCGTACGTCAATTACCAGTCGTGAGGGATCCTGTGCAGCTTCTCCGGCCTCCGCTATCTCAACAGTATTTGCATATTCGTGTGTTACCGGATACGGATCAACCGCAACCGGCGTATAAGCTTCTGCGCTCAATGTTATACCTGCATCCTTAGCAGCCTGTAAGCCGCCATTTAGTACCTGTACATTTTCATGACCAATTGCCCGCAGCATCCACCACAAACGTGATGCGCTGAACGCGCCTGATTTATCGTCATAAACCACTACGTGACTGTCGGGTGTAATGCCCCAGTTACCTAACAATACAGCAAACTCCTGTATATTAGGCAACGGATGTCTGCCGCCAAAGGCAGGGTCATCGGGTTTAGTGGTAAGGTGCTGATCAAGGTCGGCGTAGATGGCGTGGTTTAAATGGCCTGCCAGGTAACGCTGGTAAGAGTCCTGCCCTCCGCGGGCATCAATAAGAATAGTATCCTGTGCGGCTAAAGCCGGGTCGTTGATTTCAATAAGTGGCGACATAGGTATATCTGATATGTTTTAATATCAAATATAGATACACGCTTTGGGTTTCGGCAAATTTACTGCACTATTTTATTGGCGCAGTATGAGCTTGCAAAAGCCTCGGGCTTGGCCTTAAACACAAAACCCATGCTCAGGATGTAACCCATAGCCTCGTGCAGGGCCGCGTTACTTTTAAACATCGGGTTGGTGTTAATGTCGGCATGTACCTCAAGCTCCACATCATACAGGTCGAGCAAATCGCAAAGCTTGTAAGCAATGTCGATAGACTTCTGCACCTCGCTCAGCATTCTTTCTTTAATGCTCATTTTTTGCGAAGTACGCTCCTGGTGTATGAACATAAAAGCGCCGCGTTTTTCGCGCAGAAACACAATCACCGTTGCAAAATCCGTTACGGATCCTTTAACTTGCGAGTCGGTGCCGATACATACTTTTAGCTTGTTGCCAAGGAGGGCTTCGCGTTCAATTGCCTTTTCAACCTCTTCCATAATGGGCGATTGGATTACTTCGCCGCTGAATTTTCTCCAGGTCATAAAAATTATTTTAGGTAAATTTTAGGCGACCTCTTTTATGGGTCTATAAAAATAAGCGATAACGTTTCATATTAACGTAAATAACGTGTGATTTATTTGTTAACATTTACCTGATTATTAACAGGTTGGTTGCATTTCGAATATCGGATTTGGGATTTCGAAATTAAAGAGGAAAGAGTTTTTTTACTGGTCGAAGTTTAGCGATAGCGTAACTTCGTCCCAAAACAGGGCAAGAATTCTGCTTGCGGAAGCGGAAAAGTAAATTGATTGTATAGTTAAGCTGAAAGCTTAAGGCATTTTAGGACGAAGTTACGCTATCGCTAAACTTCGACCAGTTGGGATGTTCGGAAGAGGTTCGAATTCCCTCCTTGGGGAGGGGTGCGTTGGAGAAGTGTAGTGGCAGGGAGGGGTTTATCCGCTATTTTGACGATGTAAACAAGTCTATGAAACCCCTCCCTACACCCTCCCAAGGGAGGGAATCGCTCAATCCCGCGCTTTTTATCCGCGCGAGCCAAAAATAAAAAAAACCAAAATCGAAATTCCCAGATCCGAAATCAGGACAACGCAGCCTTGATCCTGTTCTCGGCTTCCAATACCAGGTCGCCAATCGGGGTTTTACCGGGCTCAATCGGTTCAAGTACCGTCCAGGTCATGGATATAAAAGTATTAAGCGGATAAAAGCCATATTGTACAACCTTCCAGCTATTTTTTATGGCGATGGGCACCAGCAATGCTTCAGGGCATTTTTTTAGCAGCATGGCAACACCTCCCGGCTGAAAAGACCGTACTACACCATCCTTAGAGCGGGTACCTTCCGGAAAGATCACTGCCGACCAGTTATTGGCTTTCATGCGCTCACCTAAACTTATCATTTCGGTCATGGATTGGCGGGAGTCTTTCCTGTCGATATTAGCACCGCCGCCGTGTTTCAGATTGTAACTGATAGAGGGGATCCCTTTGGTAAGCTCTATTTTAGAAACAAACTTGGCGTGATACTTGCGCAGGTAATAAATAAGCGGGGGGATATCGAGCAGGCTTTGATGATTGGCCACAAATATAATTGGCCTACCCATCGGCAAATTTTGCTTATTGATAAAAGTTACCGTATCGCCAATGATATAAAAAGTGCGGAACAGGCATAAGTTCAGGATATCAACCGAACGTTTGTGCGCGGCATAGCCAAAAAAACGAAAGCAGATCCACTGGATGGGCTGAAAAATAACCAGGGCTAAAAAAAATGCAATTATGGCAAAGGGCGACAGGATATAACCTAATAACTTCTTCATCAATGGGCAAAGTTATATTTTTTTCAGTAATGCAATAATTTACAAACGGTTTTCTGTTAGCAACAGTCGCACTTTAAGTACCGCGGCCACAGTCATGGAATCAGTAATCTCGCCATCGCAAACCATACGGTAAATTTCAGCAAAAGGCACTTTTCTGATAATCAGCTGTTCGGTTTCTTCGGGTTCGGCTTCAAACTGCTCAAGGCCCCGGGCCAGGTACAATATGCTCAACTCATCGCTTACTGAATTGCTGAGGTGCAGGCGCTGGATCTCCGTCCATTGAGAGGCTTTTAACCCGGTTTCTTCAAGCAATTCACGTTTGGCCGATTCGAGCGGATCCGTACCTTCAGGGCCACCACCTTCTGGCATTTCCCAGCTGTACTGATTTAATGCGAAGCGAAATTGCCCTACAAGATAAGTATTTAGTTCAGCGTCTAAGGGTAAAACACCAATCGCCACATTTTTAAAATGTATTTTACCATAAATACCGGGATTACCGGAAGGGTTAATAACCTGGTATTCGGTTAGGTTGATCCAGGGGTTATCGTAGATATTTTTTTGGGACGTTATTTTCCAGGGGTTATCTTCAGGGTGATGCATGGCCTAAAAATAGACATCTTTTTATTAAAAAAATGTCATTTCGACAGAGCAGGGAAGGGAATGAACGCCCGGAGCGAAAGAGAAATCTTGTACACCCTGCCAGTGGCTATGCATGTTGGGAAGCATGGCGTATGGGAGATTTCTCCTCACCCTCCTGCACTTTTCCCAGCGGGTTCGTCGAAACGACACTTTCTTACAATACAATGGTACCCCTTAAACACAGCCGCCTCGTCCTTAAGTATAGCAAGCACTTCCGGCCTTAAAGTCAAAAATCGTTGATAGAAATCAGAAACTTATCTCAACCGTTGTCTTTAATTTCTTTCAATATTGGTTCTTCCATATTAATTTCCATCTTCGATACTATAGGATTGCCTAACTCAACATCAATAGGATCATCCCAAAGAGTATCACATTCGGCACAAAGTAAAAACAGTTTACTGGTTAAAGAGTCTTTTATAATATCAACCCAACCCTGATTGCAAAATGGGCACCACGCAACGTGATAATTACTATTATTGATCATATGTATTTATTTTGTTCCCTCAGGGTCCTCTGCGGGAGACCCTGAGGTTCTCCTCATTCAAAGACACATCTAACAGATATTTAAAACATCGGATCTGCATGACGTATACAAAACCAAAGAAATTCTGAGCAATAACCTCACCGAAGATGAAGCCGCGACCCTAAGCGATCTATTGGACAAAATGCGGGGATGATTTTTTAGGTGAAAGGGAAAAGGCTAAAGGCGAAAGGTTATTACCCTTAAATTCAAAATAAAAACATGTCATTGCGGGCGTAGCGAGGCAATCTCGTAGCCAATGCATGTACGATCTGCATCGGCTACGAGATTGCTTCGTCGTTCCTCCTCGCAATGACATATCATGTATAAACTTTAATTGGTTACGAAGCCTTAAACGCCGCAACTTCATCCTTCAGTATTGCCAGCACTTCCGGCCTTACATTACCGAAGAAAGACACGCCCATCGCGCCGTTTTTAAGCGCCACCTGTATACCGGTGCGAATTTCATCATCACTTTTAAAATCGGATAAATACAGACCTGCATACAGCGGGAACCTTCCGGCCAGGAAATGAACGCCTTCGGCTACGGCATTGCCTATCCAGCTCACGCCTTCCTTGTAAAAACCATGGTATATCATGGGGCAAATGCCGTCCATGTTCCAGTTTGTCCAGTCCTGCCTTACGTTGCGGCGGGCTACTTCGGGTGTTGGGAATACGGCTGCAGTTATTTGTTTTTTATGCTGGTGGGCAACAGTCGAAATACCGTTCACTACGCGGGTAATATTATTATACCTGAACAAGCGCCATGAAAGGCTTGCTTCAGGATATTGGATCTGATCGAGGTCCTGGTTATATTCTTCTTTGAATTTGGCTTTGCAAACATCGCAGTAGCAAAAATCATATTCGGGCAGCTCTTTGGTTTGCTCAATTTTATATTTATCCCAAAGGTTTACCGGTAACACAACATCGCAGTAACGCACGTAATCCAGGTGGATGCCATCGATATAATCTTTAGCTAAAATATCATCGACAGTTTTGGTTAAATACTCCTGAACTTCGGGGCGCGACGGGCACAGCCAGCGGTAATACTGCACATAAGGCGGATGATCGGCACATGATTCGCCTTTGCGGTTTTTGCTGTACCATTCGGGCTTTTCGTTTACCAGTTCGGCACGGTTAAAAGTCCAGATCCAGCGGTGGGCCTCCAGGTCTTTAGCTTTAGCGGCACGAAAATGGCGTTCGCTGTCGTTCTCGAAAAATATGCCGGTGATGCCCGATGCTTTGTAGGAAGCGTAACGGGTGGCCAGCTCATCATCAGTATCTTTTTGGTTAGGGTTGATCCATACCCAGTTTTTCATGGCTTTTTTCTTGCCGCTCTTGGCAGCTTCAACAGCGGCATTGCTTACTAAGGGCAACTGGGCAGCCACGCCGGCCAGTAAACCAGCCTTTAAAAATTCGCGCTTATTCATGGAGTTTTAGGGATTATCTGCTGCTGCACCAGGCCCTCCTGGTCAATTTTATAGGTCGCTTTGGTTTTACTATCGGCAATATAAGCTATAAACTGATGGGCAGTTGCTTCCAGCTTAAGTTCGTTAGTATAGCCTGTTATTGTTACCTTATTTTCAACACCCAGGTTGTTTAACGAGGTGCAGTATTGGTGATGATCTTTAAACCACTGCTTTTGCTTGTAATAAACCAGCCATAGGTATTTTTTTTGCTCTTCGGCATAAGGCATTTTAAACGTCGCGTCATCGGCCTCATGATCTCTGAAGAGGAGGTAGCCCCAGCGTTCGGGGTAATGCATATTGATAAGCCCCTGGTTGCTCCAAACCCAGTTATACTCGGGCAAGTTATGCCCGGTATTATCCTGCAGCTTTACATATTTTCCGTTCTGCACTTTGGTATCATACTGCACCCGCGAAAAATTGATACGCCACAAAGTACCATCCTTTATCACAGCGTGGTTAAAGCCACTGGCTATGGCTTTAAATGGGATAGCCATTTCAACCGTCCAGCCTTTATCCGTATCCGTAGGATCATTCAGTGTGCCCTCAACTTTTACCGCCGACCGTAAGCCGTGCGCATCCCAACCGGTTACCGCGGAGCCGTTGTTACGGTAGGGTTTGGTCAAAAACAAATCGAAAATGGTATTGAGGGCATTCACCTCAATTTCAAAATAACTATGCGTGCTGTTGGCAGGATCGATAAACAGCTCAAAATCATTGTCTTTGTATACAATATCATCATGATGGCTAAGCGTAGCCCAAACATGCGGATCTCTGATGCGGGCTGCTACATACAGGCAGCTATCGTCCCAAAGCATTTTAACGTTGGTTTGCAGTGGTGGCTGCGGTTTGAGGCGGCCTTCAATATCCTGGAAATCCCGGGTCCATTTGGCCTGCTGCCATACAGCATCTTCCAGATCGCCATCAATTACCGGCGCTTGCTTTACATGTTTCGCAACATAGCCGTAAGGGGTGGAAAACAGATCGGGAAAGGCGCTGAAAGCATCCTGCGCTTTTGCAAGTCCCGGCAATACCAATAAAACGGCGACAAGGCCCGGCTTAATAAAACAACTGTCAAAGATGTTGCTCAGTTTCATTTACTGCCCAGCGCTAAGATGTAATCAAACTCTTCGCGCTTTACCCCCATTACCGATAAACGCCCCTGCCTTACCAGGCCAATATCCTGTAATTTAGGGTCGGCTTTGATCTGCTCAAGGGTTACCGGGGTTTTCAGGGCTTCAACCGGGGCCAGGTCAACCACCACCCAATTGGTATCATCGGTTGTGGGGTCCTGGTAAGCTTCCTTAACAACTTTGGCTATGCCTACAATCTCTTTACCCTCGTTACTGTGATAAAATAACACCAGGTCGCCCTCCTTCATTTCCCTCAGGTTATTGCGTGCCTGGTAATTGCGCACACCATCCCAAAAGGTACGACCATCCTTATTGAATTTTTCCCAGCTGTATTTAAAGGGCTCACTCTTAACTAACCAATGTTGCATTTGTACGGTATAAATTTTTGTAACGTAAAAATGTAAAAAAGGGAGCGTAAACTAAAATGCGCTACAGGCAATACAGGGTATTGTTACAATGAAATTACGGGGTGGAGTGGTGAAGTAGGGGTTAATAAAGTCTTCACTTATTCATTACTGGTTAACAACTGGGTTAGCCTTTTAGCATTTTGTGCGTTGATAGTGTTTGTTAAAGGAACAGAAGTGTAAACAGCAATTCCCTGGTCATCATCGGGGTGATAGCTCAACAATAGTTTTACCGTGCGCGAATCCCACAGATAAACGTCCTGGTAATCATTTGGCTTTGCAGTGAAGGTACCGTACCAGTGCAAAAATTTACTGAGCATTTTATAGCCCTGGTTACGGTTAAAGAAAACATAAATATTTACTATTTTATTTTGCCATGTACGTACACAAATATGAGTTGCGGTTAGCCCGTCTTCCAGTTCCAGCTGCTTATCCGGATGATATTCATAGGTAACACAGCTATCCGCATCGGGCTTGCTGCCTTCTCCATCAATGTAAGTTAAAGCCTGTTCCTGCTCGCCGGTTAACAAGCCGCCCAGGTTAAACCCGCCAATTCCGTTGCGCGCCCTTAAATATGCCAGCGACCCGATTTTCGCCGCCTGCGAAAAACCCGGCGAATGTAAACACATGATGATCAAAAGCCCCGTAACTACTCTGTAGGGCAAGTAGCAAAAAAACTTAGCTTTCATATCCTCCTCCTTCGTTTTACAACGGCTAAATCAGCACCGTAACAAGGGGTACTTAAGCCATTGAGTAAAACGAATTTGGAGAAATAATTAACTGATTATCAAACCATAATAACGATTGTATCACAAATTGGACTGCCTTTACACTTTATTGCACAGATACTTGTTTACTTCTTTCGCAACAATGTATAATAAACCGCAAAAAACTTTTGATACTAATCAGTCAGCATATATTCTTTAAGCTTGGCCTGTAGTTTTATGGCCTGCGTAATGAGGGTTTTATCGTTGATATATTGTTCAAAAGCGACATCGGGGCCGATCAGGTTTTCCTTAAAAATGTCCTTAAATCTGGAGTATTTTAATACCAGGTTCCACTTGTCTTTCAGATACTCAAAAACCTGTTCATCCTCGTCTTTCAGCATCGAATAATTAACAACTACAAATGCATCCCGGGGCAGTGTTTCAATACATTTCAAAATGTCCTGGTTGTAGGCTATCCAAACTTTCAGGTATTCGGTAGCATGATCATTATAAAACTGCACCATGCGGCGGCCGCGGCGAAATTTTGTCCATACCAGTCTTGAAAAATATTTACGCGCCATGTACCTGTTTTCCACCCACTTAAATTCACGCCGTAAAAGTGAACTCACTACCGACTGATAATCGCGCAGGATAACCAGGTAACAGGCATCGGGCAGCAGTTCTTTATATACATCCAGAAACAGACAGGTCCGCGGGTCTTTCCAACCCCATTGGTCGTATAACTGTTGTTTAACTTTAATAATGCTTTTGAGCTTTTCCCTTTCGTACAAGGTAAACTGGGCCACATGCTCAACCGTAAGCCCGGTTTTGGGCAGGTTATGGTCGGCCAGGATCTCTTCGTGCATTTTTAAAAATTCAATATCTTCAAAATGCCCTTCCACATTGCCATGGCCACCGGGTACCAGTTTTTCGCCTGTTTGCAGGCCGCATTTGCTCAACCACTGGGTAATAAGCGAGGTTCCGGAGCGGTGCATCCCGGTAATAATCAGTACTCTTTTTTGCATAAAATCTTATAAGCGTCCTTTTTTGTCAGGTATAGCTTGGTATCTTAATAGTCTGCTTAACAGGATGCAGATTGTTTATAATATAATAAAGCAGTGAAGAGGTACTTTGTTGTATGGTATAATTGCAGGTATCAATGTATAGGTCGGGCTTAACGGGTATATCAAACCTATCGTTAATACCTGTCAGGTTGGGTAGTTTATCAGGATGCCCATCCGGCAGCAACGCCCTTTTGTACAGGCCTTTAGTATCGCGGCTTATCAACTTGTTTACGGGGCAATCAATGTGAACAATGCTTACATGATCATATTTTTCGGCAAGCTCCTGCCTGACATCGTCATATGGATTTATAGCACTCACTATGGTAACAATACCCTGAGCGCTGAAACGACTGGCTACAAAGCCCAGGCGGCGGATGTTCTCGTTCCGGTCTTCCTTACTAAAGCACAGATCACGGCACAGTGCCGCACGGTATTCATCACCATCAATAATTTCAATTTTAATACCCAGGCTTGTTAATTCGGCGGCCACACTTTTTGCCAAAGTAGTTTTTCCCGCACCTGATAATCCGCAAAATAAAAGTATCATGCCTTAATTTTTTTATTTAGTATGCCTTATTGATCAGCTTAACATATTGCTTAGGATAAGTGAACTTAGGAAATTAATTGGCTGATGAATTTTGTTACATTGTAAATAATCAATTACATGCAACACTGAACAACGGAAAGTCAGGAGAAAAAAGTAACCAATACCGGCTAAAAATGAAGATTTAATGAATAAATGGATGTATACGGTCAAACACTAACCA
Source organism: Mucilaginibacter rubeus (assembly GCF_014643835.1). Taxonomy (GTDB): domain Bacteria; phylum Bacteroidota; class Bacteroidia; order Sphingobacteriales; family Sphingobacteriaceae; genus Mucilaginibacter; species Mucilaginibacter rubeus. Next base: position 84,248 of record NZ_BMKD01000010.1, read on the forward strand.
ACGCTACACTTAACAAAAATGTTACGCTATTTAATTTATCAGAAATGATTTTGGAGATTATTTGAGGACTCGTTTTTATGATATATTTACTGTGGGCTAAAGAACCTATCACAATAAACATGAACGAATTTTTACTTAACGGGGGTGCCTATGTTGGCAATACCAAAGTCTCCAAACCTTTTGCAGCTTTGAAAGCTGATACTTCTGTACTCAAGATTAACCTTGGTTTGTTAGGTCAGTTATTTTTCAACGCTGATGATATTGTTCAAATCGAATATGCATCCTCAATTGCCGGCAGCGGCATCAAGATAATACACAACGTATCGTCATACCCTAAAAAAGTTATGTTTACAGCAAACATGCCTTACAATGACATAATTGAAAACATAAAAGCAACAGGATTCTTTAATAAAACCGCCAATAACCAGGTACAATATTACCAGGTTAAGAAAATGCAGGGGCAGGGCAGAATACCATTTAAAACTGCAGCATTAATTGTGTTTTTAGCGGGCTGGAATATCCCTCTTATTGCCGGTTCTATAAAAGAAGGGGTTGGCCGTGCTGCAAATTATTCGCTCGTTTCACTCCTGTTCGTTTTTTTATGATCGCACTGACACTTTTTTCACCGGCTTTCAGGGCATTAGTATTGAAAGAGGATAGAGAAATAAATGACCTGAAAAAGTCTTTATATTTCTTATGGTTTATTGTTACAATTGGCGGCCTCATGTATGCTATCATAAGCCGGGTACCTTTTAACAAATAATCATTAAAAAACTATTCAGCATCCTCGGCAACCGGCTCTTCTTTATCCGGCATAAAAAGTAAAACAAGCGCCCCTATTTGTAACAGGTCAATTATAACAGCGATGCAGCCTGCATAAAAGTTTGCCTTAAAAGTTGCGGGCAGATTTATAGCGTCAGGCGTTATAGTTAAGATTAATAAGCCTAATAGCAGCCATTTTGCCCATTTATAACCCCGCCTGATAAATAAAGCCAGTAAAAGTAAAATGCCCAGCGCTATGCACGTTGCTAAAGCGATTTGAAAAGAAGCCGACCTTCCGCCGTTCAAATAATAATAAACCAGGTACAAAACCGCCGATACGCGGATCATGCCGGATGCTATATTAACTTTTGATTGCGAGGATAGGGTCATTTTAATCAGAATAAATCTTGCCAAAGATCATCATTAACTGCCGATACAGTATATAATTATTTTGTATTTTTGATAGATAACTTAAATCTGTCATGCAACGTATCCTGCTGTTTTTGTCTTTATTAGCATTCATTTGTTCTTGTAAAAAACAAGAAGCCTTACCGAATACTATTAAACCAACCGACACAAGTAAACATCCAGATAATGGGAACACCCCCGGTGGTAGTACACTGACCGATGTAAATAAAAAATATCAGGTATTGTTTACGGTGGCCGGTTTTACTAAAGAAGCAACTCCTATCATATCAGCTTTACAAACCAATGCGATAATACCAAACGTGGTTGTCTTACCATCGGATGATAAATATTATGCTAAGATCATGTATATTGTTTATGACAGCACAGGTACGCAGGTAAGCCGCCTGGAAGAAAACTTATCGCCAGAAGATAATGGTAAATTATTCAGGATTAATAAAAACTTCAGAAGAGAAATAAACAACTCAACACCTTTCGGAACCATAAAAGATTCGCTAAAAGCTGGCGATTACACTTTAATTATCACCGCCGGCACCCAAAAAGGTAGCTTAAATAAGCTGGGAAAATTTGGCAAATACCTTCGCCCAACGGTTTATTTCCCGAGACTCCACTTTCCGATGCGAAATTTTTTCCCTCCGATGATCATAACGTTAATTACAACCTTATGGAAGATGCTTTCTTTTATAAATCTGTATTAAAAGTATCAAAAAACAATATAGAACAAACTATAGTTCCTGAACGCATAATTGGACAATTGTCAATAAACATTGAAGACCATACCCCACAAAAGGCAAGCTACTACCGAATCTATATCGATAATGAACTGTACGACTTTAGTATGGATAAAGCCCATGCCGAAGGAACAAGAAATAATTTGACCTCATACGTTACGAAAAACTACTCGGGTGAATCAAACTACAGTCTTTCATGTAAAGTACTAAACACCCAAACTCCTGTCACACTAAAAATAGAGGGTTATTCGGGCTTACAGTTATCCGTACGCAAAACAATCCCAAACATACGGATAAATAAAGGGGAAACCACTTCCATATCCACAAAACTATTCAGCAACAATTAGTTGTGAACTAATGCAGTATCTTAAACATCAGCTCCTTCATCAACTCACCGTGCGGCGCGTTTGATTCAACGCCTTTACTTTTCAAATCATATTCGCGCAGATAGCTGATCACCTGGAAAATTTTACCAAGCGGGTAGTTACGGGCGGCCTGCTCATAATCTTTAATAAAGTATGGGTTAACGCCCATTTCGCGGGCAAGGTTTTGCGGGGTTTTATCTTTTACGTAATGGTACACCAGCACCTTGCTGAAAAAGTTATTCAGGTTGCCGAGCACCAAAACAATGGGATTTGATTTGGGATTGGCTTCAAAGTAATTGATGATCTGGTTTACCTTGTAAGCATCTTTTTTGGTGAGGGCTGTTTGCAGCTCAAATACATTGTACTCCTTACTGATACCAATATTATCCTGGATATGCTTCAGGGTAATCTCCTGCCCGGCGCTAACATTCAGCATCAGTTTTTCGAGCTCGTTGGCAATTTTAGCCAGGTCGTTGCCCAGGTACTCGGCAATCATGGCCGATCCCTGCTGGTTCATTTTGTAGCCCTTCTCGCTTACATAACCTTCAACCCAGGCCGGCACCTTATTATCATATAAAGTAGCCGATTCAAAAATAAGCCCGTTCTTTTCTATGGCTTTGTATGTTTTCTTGCGCTTATCAAACTTGCCGTATTTGTAACAAAAAACAAGAATAGTACTTGGCAGCGGATTTTCAAGATAGCTCAATACAGGGTCGATGCTTTTCTTGTTATCATCGTCCTTCCCCCATTTCATGTCCTGTGCCTCTTTTACCAGTACCACCTGGTAATCGGCCATCATGGGGTAACGCTTGGCGGCATTGAGCACGGTCATGATGTCGGTATCCTTGCCGTAAACCACGGTTTGATTGAAGCCACGCTCATGCTCGGGCAACAAGTGATGCTCAATGTAATTGCTTACCAGGTCGATAAAATAAGGTTCTTCCCCATGCAGCAGGTACAGCGGTTTAAACTTACGGTTCTTAAGGTCCTTTAATATCTCGGCAGCAGTCATATTTCGCAGTCAAAAGTACTAAGTCGAAAGTCAAAAGTGGAATGTATTTTTAATTAGGGCGATGCAATGATATAAACAGGAAAATTGCTTTTAAAATCTATGTTGACATGAGGCGAATGGATAAGAAATTTTTACACTATTTTTTTCAAATTAATCGAATTACACGAATTTTAAATTTATGTAATTGAAAAATTGGTGTAATTCGATTAATTGTGGTAAGAATGAAGATAATTCGTGTGGAAATTTTATTGCTATTTTTTCAATGCATCGAATTACCTCAAAGGCGATTTCCCTGATAATATATTTATTAATTTTGAAGCCCGACTCAAGACTCATAACTTTCGACTTAAGACTTCGCAAAAATGCTCCAACCGCTTAACCTGCCACCCTACCCTTTTAAAATAAGCGACGATAACGGCATACTGACCCTTTTTGACGAGATCCGTAAGAAAACCATCATCATTACACCTGAAGAATGGGTACGCCAGCATTTTGTACAATACCTCATCAAACAAAAAAACTATCCCCGCTCGCTGATTAAACTGGAAGGCGGCCTTAAACTTAACACCCTGCAAAAGCGCACCGACATAGTGGTGTTTAATCCCGACGGGCAACGCATTTTAATGGTTGAATGTAAAGCCCCATCTGTAACTATCGATCAAAAAACATTCGATCAGATTGCCCGGTATAATATGGTTCATAAAGTATCCCTGCTGGCGGTGAGCAATGGCCTGCAACACTATTATTGTACTATAGATCATGAAAAATGTACTTACCGGTTTATTGAAGAGTTGCCGGGGTATGTGAAGGGCTGAAGCTGTCTGAACTCGAATTAAACGAATTTGAAGAATTTATGGAATGTGTATAGCATTTTCTGCCCTCACTGGCGCAAGTCTTGAGTGTAGGGTAGCGCTATGGCTGACTTGTAACTTCTCCAATTGTCCGTAAGTCCGAAAGATTAAAATTGGCTTGGACTTCCAGACTTACGGACATCTGACTTTCGGACTCACTTCCACTCACTTAATAAACCAATTTCCTACCTTTGCGCGGTAAACTCAATATTGCATGAGCGAAAAGATCTTAGTGATAGGCGCCAACGGCCAGATCGGTACCGAACTGGTAATGGCTTTGAGAAATATACATGGGGCCGAAACGGTTATAGCTTCGGATATTAACAGCCCTACCTATGCCATGCGCGGAAGCAGCGGACCATTTGAATTGATCAATGTACTTGATAAAGACAACCTGCACCATATATTTGATAAGCACCGCCCCACACAAGTTTACCTGTTAGCTGCCATTCTTTCGGCAGTAGGCGAGCAAAAACCCAAAATGGCCTGGGACCTGAATATGACCGGTTTGCTGCATGTGCTTGATTTTGCAGTTGAGTTTAAGGTAAGTAAAGTTTTTTGGCCAAGCTCAATAGCGGTTTTCGGTCCGCATTCGCCGCAGCATAATACTCCGCAGTATTGTGTAATGGATCCTAACACGGTTTATGGTTTTAGTAAATTGGCCGGCGAGCGCTGGTGCGAATATTATTTTAATAAATACGGCCTTGATGTACGCAGTATCCGTTACCCGGGCCTGATAGGCTGGAAAGCAAACCCAGGCGGCGGCACTACCGATTATGCAGTACATATATTTCACCAGGCGTTAAAAACCGGCAGCTATGAAAGCTTTCTGGCCGAAGGTACCGCCCTGCCCATGATGTATATGGATGATGCCATCAGGGCTACCATCAGTTTGATGGATGCACCTGCCGAACAGATCAGCATCCGCTCATCATATAACCTGGCTGGCATTAGCTTCACGCCCGAACAACTGGCAGTAGAGATCAAAAAACTGATCCCTAAATTTGAGATCAGTTACAGTAATAACGACCCGCGACAAGCCATCGCCGATAGCTGGCCAAAGTCAATAGACGACAGCTACGCGCAAAACGACTGGGGCTGGAAACTGGAATATGACTTACCAAAAATGGTGGCCGACATGTTGACCAATTTGAAAACGATAATTTAAGGTTAAAGGCGAAAGGATAAAGGTTAAAGGTTTTTATCCGTCGTTATATAAACAAATATTATATTTACCGCCTTGTCTTTATAAGGCAAAGCTTTGTAATACAACAAGGTTGATCTATCACTATCAACCATGAACAATGAACTAAAAAAACATGGGAAGAGCATTTGAATTCCGCAAAGAAAGAAAGTTTAAGCGCTGGGCCAAAATGGCAGTGCAGTTTACCCGTTTAGGTAAGGAAATTGTAATGGCTGTAAAAGCCGGCGGCGGCGATGTTAACACCAACTCACGCTTACGTACCGCGGTACAAAACGCCAAGGCTGTAAACATGCCTAAAGACCGTGTTGAAGCCGCCATTAAACGCGCCAGCAGCCGCGACGAAAAAGATTATGAAGAGCTTGTTTACGAAGGTTACGCACCTTACGGTGTTGCAGTGTTGGTTGAAACCGCTACCGATAACACTAACCGTACCGTTGCCAACGTACGCAGCTATTTTACCAAATACGGTGGCTCATTAGGAAAAACCGGCTCGCTTGATTTTATCTTCACCCGCAAATCGGTTTTCACCTTTGAGCCGGGCGACCGCGACCTGGAAGAGCTTGAATTTGAACTGATAGACGCAGGTTTGGAAGAAATATTTGTTGAAGCCGACGAAAATGGCAACGATATTGCAGTAATCCACACAGCTTTTGAAGATTTCGGCAAAATGCAAAAAGCGTTAGAAGAGATGGGTATCGAAGTAAAATCGGCCAAGCTGGAGCGTATCCCGCAATCATTCCACGCTGTTAGCGAAGATCAGGTTCCTGAAATTATGAAACTGATTGACCGTTTGGAAGAAGACGACGACGTGCAGGCGGTTTACCATAATATGGCGGAATAAGAGCCCCACACAACCCTCCCCGGAAGGGAGGGCTTTGAATACATACATTAAAAATAAAAGTCTCCCCTTCCGGGGGAGATTTAGAGGGGGTCGATATGCCACTATTCAACACACGTAAAGGAGAAAAAAAAGTAAAGGTTACCTTTGCTAACGGCCTTCTTTTTGTGGAAACTGATGGTGGCAAGCCGCAGGCTTTTCCGCTGGAATGGTTTCCACAGTTATTAAACGCTACCGATGAGGAACGTGAAGACTGGGGCCAAACCGAAAAAGGCATCCGTTTTAACAAGCTGGGTGTAGATGTAACATTATAAGATTTGAGATATGAGACGTGAGATATGAGACAAGGCTCTAAACCTTCAATTATCTCAAATCTCCTATCTCAAATCTCCTATCTAAACAAAATGGTTTTTGAAGAATTTTTAAAGAAGAAAAGAATTGACCTTGCCGCCCTGCAACAGGGCGAACCTGCTTTGTTTTCTGAATTTAAAGATCACTTTGAACAGATGGGCGAAAAAAGCTTCGACCATACCAAAAAATACTGGTTTAATAAACTAAGGCGGCGGTTCCCGGTTCCGCTTGAAGTTAAAACCGAAAAAGCACATATCAAAAACCCGCTGGCCGAACAAACCATAACCGAAAGTTTAACAGAACCCGCTACGCCGGCCAAAGTTGGCTTTACGCCGAAGTTCCGTCCGGCTGCACCAAAACCTACGGCTCCAGCCGAAGAATCTATACAACGGGCAGTTGCACCCCCAACGTCAGAACCTTCATCCCCTGAAATTGCCTCCAAACCAGCGTTCAAACCTCGCTTTAACCCGGCTATGGCAAAAGCTAAACCAGCAGTGAGCGAAGCATCACCTGAAAACGAAAAGGAACAACAAGCTGGGGCTCCTGCTACAGAAACACCTGCACCAACTGCCAAACCTGGCTTTAAACCACGTTTCAACGCTGCCATGGTAAAACCCAAACCAGCTGAAACAGAAACACAGGCAGAAAACAAAAAGGAAGAAACTCCGACAACTCCACCTGCGGATGCACCAGCAGCTAAAATGGGATTTAAACCACGCTTTAATGCCGGTATGGTAAAACCCAAACCGGTAGAAAATGAAGCGCCTGCTGAAGAGACAAAAGAGGATGCTCCGCCTGAAGAGCCTCAAACGCCGGTAACCGAAGCACCTGCTCCTAAAATGGGGTTCAAACCTCGTTTTAACGCGGCCCTGATGAAACCTAAACAGGCTGAATCGGAACAACCAGTTGAAGAGGCAAAACCATCAGCCGAGATTCCGCAACCAACGATTGAAGAAGTAAAACCGGGTTCTGAACCTCCCGCACCAAAGCTTGGCTTTAAACCACGCTTTAATGCAGCTGCAATGAAGCCGACAGTTCCTGAAGCCGAAGCATCCGCAGAAGATAAAAAAGAGGATACTCCAACTAAAGAACCTCAGTCGCCGGCTAAAGAAACTCCCGCACCTAAATTGGGATTCAAGCCACGTTTTAACGCCAAAAATCTTCCTAAAAAATCAGAGGGAGAAGAATAGGTTAATAACTTTCAACAAATTTATTGTCATTTCGATAGAGGAACGAGTGAGAAATTATACACCTTGCATAGCCGACATGCTTATCGGACTTGCGTGGTGTATAAGCTCTTTCGCCCCAACGCTATTGCCCACCTCTGCTCAATCGAAAGGACATTTTTTATTTAAAGCAATTTTCATTTTGTTTAGCGTGACCGCCCTGTATAATATGCGATTGCTTCGTCTTCCCTTCTCAATGATATGATTTTTATGTTATCCGCCTCTACTTACTATGCGAAAACAACCAATGCAACAGATCAGGCTCGTTGAACGCATTATCCCAGCTGTTGTGTCCTACACCTGGATATAGCGTAAACCGCGGCTTGCCTCCCGCCTCTTTAATAGCATCAACCATTACCTGCGAGTGATCGGCAGGTACTACCGGGTCATTATTACCGTGAAAGATCCAGAGCGGAACTTTTTTAGCGTATTTCTTTGCGTTCAGCGTATTATCGCCGCCGCAAATGGCAAAGGCTGCTGCAAATACATTAGGTTCGCGGCCAATGATTTCAAATGTCCCCATACCACCCATGCTAAGGCCTCCCACATAAACTTTGTGCTTATCAACAAATGGCTTATCTAAAAACTGGTCAACCAGTCCCATCAACATGATCATCGCCATTGTTGGCGGCGCATTTTCCTGGAAAATAAATTTGCGCTTATTGGTTGCCGAATCCGTAACCTGCTTTACATTGCTCCAGTAACTTTTTGCCGGGCATTGCGGAAAAACAACGATAGACTCGTATAACTCCCTGCAGCTGTCCTGTAAGAACCGTTGTGCCCCATAAGCCAGTTGCGACTCATTATTGTTTCCCCGTTCGCCCGAACCGTGTAATACAAACAATAAAGGGTACTTTTGACCCGGATTAAAATGCTTTGGAAATAAAATTCGGTATGGTAGTGTGTCTACTTTAAAAATAAAGCTGCCCCTGTCAAACGAGGTCAAATTTTGGGACTTGGCTAAAAAAGAGAATGCTAAGAGTAAGCTTAGCATTCCTGTAATTCGTATTGTTTTGATCATGGGTTAAAATGCTTCTTTGTTTTGCAACCGACGTAATTACCGCCGTTGCTTTAAAACAAATTTAACCTCTTTAACGGCCTTTTGTTTATTTTTTATGCCGAATTAATTTTTCACGATAGCAGGGCTTTCAAAACCCAGTTTTTTCAAACCACCCTGAACCTCGGGGCAGCTCATGAAAAGTTTCCAGAGCAAACCGGTCCGGTAGTTTTCAATCATCACAATGATCGGGCCCTGATCGATGGCTAAATAGGAGTTGGCGTACCAGTTATGCGACTCGCTGAAGGCATCGGTAAAGCCATACTCGCCCCAGATCTTATCGCCTAGGTCATAATAAAAATGACGCAAGGCTTTCATCGAATATTCCGGGGTATATGGGAATGCGGATAACGCGGCCGTAGGCGTAATTACGCCGAGGTCGTTAGTTGGCGAATGTGCATTGTACCCCTCAAAGTTATCACTGGCAGTTAAGCCCCAGCAATTTTCACCATAGCCTTTAAATTTTTTAGGATTATCAACGCAGTAAGCATGATTGATCAAAGTATGATTTTTATTTTGTTCCCAGTAGTCGGCATACTCGTCCTTTAATCCCTTAGGATTAAGGCCGAGGAAAGAATATTGCGAGAAGAATAGCGGACCGCCGTAATCAAAACCAAGCGGCAATTTAAAACCGTAAAAAGTTTTTCCGTTTTTAAAGAAATCGCTTTGCGCCCAACCATTATGGTAAACATTGGCACTAACGGGGTAACGTTCGGCAGATGCGGCAAGCACGTAAGTGATCAAACATTCGTTAAAACCGTGGATCGGGAAATTCATGGCCCAGCCATTGTTGGGGCTCCAGTGCCAATAAAGGTAGTCGCGGCCATCGCGGGTGTACCAGTTCCATTCCATTTCACCCCACATCCAGCTAATCACATCACGGATGCGACGTTCTTTGGGCGCATCGCCGTTGAAATATTGCCTCGCACACAATAAACCCTGGAAAAGATAAGCTGATTCAACAATATCACCACCATCATCCTTACGGCCAAAACGGATCACTTTACCGGTTTCGCCGTTTAACCAGTGCGGGAAAGCGCCGTGAAAAGCATCGGCCTTGTATAAAAAGTTAACGATCTTAACCATACGGTCAACCGCCTGCTCATGGGTGATCCATTTGCGGCTATCGGCCACAATGAGCGACATGATGCCAAATCCCGAACCGCCGGTAGTCACCACCTCGTTACCGTAATCAAAAGAAGTGTTGCTGCGCTCACGGGCCAGACCGCTCACCGGGTGACCAAAGTCCCAGAAATAACGAAACGTTTGGCGCTGCACCACATCCAGCAAAGCGCTATCGGTAAGGTTTTTTATAATACCAACGGGCTTAATGCCGTCTTCTGATTTTTTTGTTTGCTTTTGGGCAAAGGCGCAAATGGCAGCCAATATAAATACCGGAGTAATAAATAGTTTTTTCATAAAGCTATTTGCATTTGGATATGAAAAACAGGGTTTTCATTAAAAAAAGAGAGGTTGCCCGTTAAACCCAACAAGGCAACCTCATCATCAATCAACTGTGTGTATTTTATTGGCTAATTAATAACCAGGGTTTTGTGTTAATGCGCCACCGCTCAGGTCAATTTCATTTTGTGGCACCGGCCAAACTTCGTTTTTGCCGGCTTTCCAACCGCGTGAGCCAAAAACTTCGGTACCCCTACCCTGACGGATCACGTCGAAATAACGTTCAAATTCCATAGCCAGTTCAACCCTTCTTTCCTGGTATATAGCTTTACGAAGGGTTGCCTGATCGGTTGTAATTACTTTTGGCAAAATAGCATTGTTTCCTGCACGGGCACGGGCGCGAACCTGCTCCAACGGAATTAACGCAGCAGCAGAATTTCCAAGCTCGTTATTAGCTTCGGCGTTCATCAGCAATACATCCGCATAGCGTAAAACAATTTTATTTTGCTGACAACCTTCATTAAAGCCTGATACATACAGGCTGAAAGGCACATACGATTTCTGATTATACATCGGGTTATCGCCTGTTGCCGGGATCTTATCACCTTCAGGCGTCGTTTCGCCCCTGAAAATGATGGTAGCGTCACGTCGCGGATCGCCGGTTTCATAAGCTGCCGCCAGCTCCGGACTTGGCACATTAAAGCCCCAGCCACCACCGGTAACGCCACGTACACCCTGTACCTGCGAATATTGTGAGTTTGACGCATCCGGATTATTAGGGATCAATGCGCACTGGATTTCAAATATCGATTCCTGATTGTTTTTATGATTGGTGCGGAACATTTGTTCGTAATTTGGAAACAACGAATAGCCCATGCCCATTACCTGGTTGGTGTAATTCAATACATCGCTCCACTTTTTCAGGTACATAGCAACTTTTGCATGCAACGCAATAGCGGCACCTTTTGTAGCGTGACCGATATCGGCAGAGCTGTAAGTTTGCGGCAATACATTAGCGGCATCGGTTAAATCTGTTTCAATAGCAGCCCAAACCTGTGCTTTTGCTGTACGCGGCAAATTATATTCAGATGCATCTTTAGGTAAGGTTAAGCGCAATGGCACATCACCAAAAGCCCTAACCAACCTAAAATATGAATATGCCCTGATAAACTTAGCTTCGGCCAGATACCTTGCCTTTAAAGTTTCATCCATGGTGATACCAGGCACGTTGGTCAAGATCTGGTTAGCAAAGTTGATGTTCTGGTACTGACCTTTCCAGAAACCACCCAGTTGGGCATCCCCCGCAGTAATGGTAAATTTGTGATAGTCATTAAAGAAAGTGGCATCACTGGCGGTACTGCCTTTTTCTACATCGTCAGAACCCATGCTCTCTACAGCAATAGGTGCAAAGGCGATGTTGTTCCACTCGCGCAGGTTAGCATACATGGCGCTAACCGCTTTTGTGGCATCATCCTGGGTTTTGAAAAACTGGGTGGCCGCAGTATTTTGAGCCGGATCGACATTTAAGAAGCTTTTTTTACAGCTTTGAAACGATATAATTGAAGCGATAAGACCTAAAGCAACGACCTTACGCGAATATTTTGTACTATTTTTCATCTTTATATTGATTAAAAAGTAACGTTAACACCAAAATTATAGGTAGCAAACAACGGATACACACTTGCATCAATACCACGGCTGCCTACATCACCACCAATCTCCGGCGAGAAGCCTTTGTAACCAAACAGGTTGATGGCGTTCTGTGCGTTTGCATAGATCCTGACTTTTGAAATATTCAGTTTCTTCAGGAAGTTCCCAGGGATGGTATAGCCCAGCTGTGCATTTCTCATCCTGAAGTATGCACCGCTTTCAACATAGAAAGAGTTAGGGGCGGCATTGCTGTTTTTACCGACGTTTACTGAAGGGTAGGTATTTGAAGTACCTGCTCCATGCCAGCGGTGTTCGTAAAAGTCTTGCGTGAAGTTTTCATTACCGAAACGGTAAGCGATATTGGCATTATAAACACTTACACCGGCAACGCCCTGAAAATCTAATGCAAGGTCGAAGTTTTTATAGGTGAAAGAGGTGTTTATACCATAGTTGTATTTTGGCAGCGGGCTACCCAGTGCAACGCGATCGCGGCTATCCAATATGCCATCGTTATTGGTATCCTGGTAAATGAAATCGCCAGGGGCAGCACCTGGTTGTTTTGAGGCGGCAACCTGCTGTGCTGTTTGGAAAATGCCTGTTACTTTGTAGCCATAAAACTGGCCTATCGGCTGGCCAACCACGGTGCGGGTAGCCAATGCGCCGTTGGCAATACCTTCGCCACCATCATAAATCGGGTTTTGGCCGGTTATTACATTAAGGACCTTATTAGTATTAATACCGAGGTTACCGCTGATACTATAAGTGAAATCCTTTGACGGATTATCTCTCCATCCTAATGAAAACTCCCAACCTTTATTCTGGATAGTTGCCTGGTTACCTATCAATGAACTGTTACTTGTACCTAATGAACCAGCCACTGGAATTGCGAAAATAGCATGTTCAGTTTTACGATCGTAATAATCACCTTCGAAAGTAAGTTTGCCATCAAACAAGCCGCCCTCGATACCAAAATCTGACGACGCAGTGTTTTCCCAAACGATAGATGGAGGTACTATGGAGTTAATACTTGCACCCGGATAAGTTTTAAGCGGGTTACCAAATAAGCCAGTAAGGTAAGGGTCGGTGGCAATAACTTGTACTGTCGGGTTAATAGGCACACCAGAGTTGCCTATCTTTCCCCAGCTTCCACGAACCTTTAATGAACTGAATACCTTCTGATTTTTCATAAAATCCTCGTTGGTAATTACCCAACCGGCACCAATTGACGGGAAATTACCATAAGTATGCTGGCCATAAAACTGCGAGGCACCATCATGACGAATGGAGGCGTTCAACAAATATCTGTCTTTAAACGAGTAATTGACACGTGCAAATTGTGATAATGCGCGGTTGTGAGCCTGACTGCCGGGAGTTGGAAAGAAATTTATATTGGCGGTATCCGGAAATGAACTCCTGATACTGCCGTTTTTTACATACGGAACATTATCGGCCTTACCATCTATTTGTTTAGTTCGGTAATTTTGAGCACTGTAACCCACCAGGGCTGTAATTTTATGATCCTTTATTTTAACATCATAGGTTAATGTATTTTCCCAGATCCAGTTACGTACATCAGTATGGTTGATGTCCAGATTGGTTTTATTACTTTGTTGTTTTAAGGTAGCAAAGTATTGAGGAGAATATCCCCGTACTTCATTCTGGCTGATATCGCCGCCAAAGCTCGACTTAAATTTGAAGTTTTTAAGGAAGGTAACTTCGCCATAAGCGTTATAAGTAAAACGCTTGTTTTTTGTGCGCTGATTAAAGAAATCAATAGTAGCCTGCGGGTTATAGTTATTACCATCGCCGGTTCCATAGTCGTTAGGATCGCCATAACTGCCATCGGCTTTGCGTACGGGTAGTGTAGGGGCCGCGCCAAATAACTGGTGAAAGATATCGCCATTCACATCGCGCGATACATCAGACAGGCCACTTGCAGTGTAACCGAATTTTAAGTTTTTAGTTGGCTTAAAATCATTTGACAAGTGAACGGTGTAACGCTGATAATTGTTGGTTTTGGCTAATCCATCCTGGTTAAGGTAACCAAACGAATAGTTGTAAGTATACTTATCGGTACCACCGCTTATTGAAGCCTCATGGTTTGTAGTAAATGCCTTGCGCAATATTTGTTTATACCAGTCAGTTCCTTTACCGTATGATGAAGGATTGCTGAATATCGGATCGCCACCATTTAATGCCGAAAGCTCATTTACCGCAGTGGCATATTCATTGGCATTTGCCATTTTTACCTGGTTGGTAACAGCCTGCAAACCTACATAGCCATTATAATTAATAACCGGTTTACCTTTTGTACCACGTTTAGTACCTATCAAAACTACACCGTTAGCTGCACGGATACCGTAGATAGCTGTACTTGACGCGTCTTTCAAAATGCTGAAGCTCTCGATATCCTGCGGGTTAAGGAAGCTGATATCATCATACCAAACGCCGTCAACAACAAACAGCGGTTTGGTATTACCATAAATAGTACCTAAACCACGAATAGTAATATCCGGCGATTTACCCGGCGTACCATTATTGGTAATTTGTACACCTGATACTTTCCCCTGTAAACCGCTCAATGCGTTAGGTGAAGCTTGTTTGGCAACATCGGCGCCTTTAACAGTAGCTATCGAACCGGTTACGTCAAGCTTTCGCTGCGTACCATAACCGATAACAACTACCTGTTGCAATTCGTTGGTTTGCGGCTGCAAGGCTACGTTTATGGTTGTTTGCCCGTTAACAGCAACCTCTTGGGTGGCATAACCTATATAAGCAATTGATAAAGTTGCATTGCCAGGGACCTTGAGCGTAAAAGCTCCGCTTACATCTGTTTGGGTACCTATAGTTGTTCCTTTAACTGAAACAGACACACCTATTAAAGCTTCGCCTGTTTTTCCGTCAGTTATTTTACCTTTTAATGTAACGTTTTGTGCAAACGCCGCGTCATAGCAAAACAACAGTAACAACATCAACCCTGAAATAGTAAATATTCTTTTCATAGTGGTTAATAAATAATACGGATTGAAAAAATAATTGGTTTATTGATTTGCAAAGCTGTACAGATAATCAGCCTTTAACAAATATTGTAACTCAACATTAATACATCTGTATAAGAATACTTTCTCAAGAAATGTTTTTACCAAGCGTAACAAACTATTTAACAACGAGTTAAGAGCATCAATACTACTACACAATGTGCAAAGCAGTTAATACCTCAAATTGACACAATGAGAGGTAATGATGTAGTGTTAAAGCTCGATGAGAAACTCGGTGAGATTCTTGTCATGCTCCAGATTTAGCTTTTTACGCAGCCGGTAACGACGAATTTCGACACCCCGCAATGAAATATTGAGCAGCGATGCCATCTCCTTACTGCTCATATTCATGCGCAGGTAAGCGCATAATTTAAGGTCATTGGGTACAAGGTCCGGATGACCGGCTTTTAATTTTTTAAAGAAATTTTCGTGCGCTTCATTAAAACTGGTTTCAAATATGTTCCAGTCACGCTCATCGCTCATACCTTCATCAATCACTTTCTGGATGCGGCGCAATTGTTCGTCGGCCAGCTTTTTACCATCTTCTCCTTTGAGGTGAGTTAGCTCGTCGCTTATCTTTTGCAGCAGCTCGTTTTTGTAAACTATGTTCATGGCCGAATTTGCGAGTTCACGGCTTTTACTGGCCAGGTCGGCTTGCAGCTGCTCGTTCTTTATATTGATGATGTGCTGCTCATTGGCTATAGCTTCCTGCTTCAAAAATTCTTCCTTCTCTTTCTGCAGCTTTTGTTGAATCTGCTGCTGATGTTTTTTCAATTTAAGCCCGTAGTAATACCTGATCACATAAAATAGCAATACAGCCAGCAACACATAAAACACCAGCGCTATTTTTCCGGCATACCATGGCGGCAATACCGTAAAAGTTATTGTTGAAACAGCAGATTGGTACTGATCATTCACCTTAGCCCTCACCTTAAAACTATAGGTACCCTGGTTAAGGTTGGTAAACTCTTTTTGGCTTTGCGGCGTCCATTCGCTCCATTGATGCGAATAACCTTCCAGATAATACTGAAACCTTATTTTGGCTTGCGTATAGTAAGGCAAAGAATAGCTTATGCGGATGTTGTTTTCGGCGTAAGGAACCTCAATATTGTTACTCTGTTCTGCTGCTTCAGTTATCAACGATACCTTATCGGTAACATTCTCTATCCTCCTGATCAAAACATCAGGTATTTTGATCCTATTGGGCAGTTGGGCATCTGCATCGTTTAATATCACAAACCCGTCATCAACACTTATCAAATAGGTTGAGTTGTTGATACGGTTAATGGTTTCATAATGCTGTACCATCTGTCCGTTCAGGATAGAAAACCTGTTGGTATCGATGGTTAGCTTCCCGGTAACAGACATATCGGCCAAACCAACCCTGCCCTGGTTAATGAACCAGTATTTTTTACCTATAGCCTTAATGATCTTACTTGAGGTGGCAAATGTGCCCAGTTTGCTGTTAAGCTGCTGATATTTATAAAACCTGTCGGTAATATCGTCATACATATAAAAACCCAAATCTGACGAGAAAACCGTGCGGCTATCGAGATCAAATACATTAATGTTGTAACTACCCGGCAAACCATGTTTTTGGTCGTAATAAACGTGCGATACCACAGTGCGCTGATCGGCGCTTAAAGTGAGTTTATAAATACCCTTATAAGCGTGGCTTACCCAAATTTGACCTTTGGCATCACGTTCAACATAGCGTGAAGGTTCACTGAAACCGGCTAATTTATAGCTGAATTGCCAATTGCCCGCGGCATCTTTCCGGTAGATCACCAAGCCGGTATAAGTGCCCTGCATGAGCATATCGGGGGCCATTTTCTTAATAGTCCATCCGCCCGTCACATCCGAGATCTTTTTTATGGAAGCTCCGTTTACCTGGTAAGTTCCGTCGTTATGGCCGCAAAGCAACCTGTTATCCTGTAAGGACAAATCCCACACCTGCCCCTGCGAGCCGGGGATCAGCTTAAAATCAAAGGTTTGAAATGGGCTGTTATGGCTATCAGGCAGCCAATCGCTGTAAAACAAGCCCTGGTTAGTGCCGAGATAGATCTTTTTATCAAAAATGATGCTGGAATAGACCGTACCGAATTTGCCCGTTTTGTCGAAATAAAAATACAAAGGCGAGTTAACCTCAATTCTATCGATACCATTATCAAGTCCTGCCCAAAGGTTTTGGCTGGCATCGGTATAAAGGCTTAATACGGTATTGTTTTGCATACCGCTGGCTTTATTGATATGCTGCACTACACGACCGGCAGTATCAACTATCACAATACCATTAAGAATGGTACCATAGGCGAAATACTTATCGGCGATGGCCGCGCCGTTATTCAGCTGGTAGGTTTTTAAAAAATCATTTGCCTGGCTCACCCATGGCTTAACTGTTTTACCATCGTAGATAAATAAACCATTTTTTGCCGTACCAATGAGATATTTACCCTGTTGAAATGGCAAAATAGATAACACACCACTTGCGCCTAAAATACTGCTGCCTTCAATATATTCAAGCTTTAAACCTTTAAGCTCAAAAAGCCCTTTTGTTAATTGCTCTACAAAAAAGCGGCTACCACATTTAAAAAGGAACAAATACGGCTCATGTGTTTTTACCACTTCAATTTTACCAGCCGAATAAATATAGATAGCCCCGAATGATTGGAAAAGCACCCTGTTGTTATCGCAATATATTTTCCAGATCTCTTCGGTTACCGGTAAAAAGTTTTTCGGTACCAGGTTAACGAGTGAGGTGTATTTTAAAATGCCCTTACCATCGTTATGCCAGTAGCCAAACTCACCGTATCCGCCGGCATACACCCTGCCCTTGCCATCAGCACTAACTGAGCGTACAATTAAACCATTAGGCATGTGGTACTGCTGCCAGTATTTACCATCAAAGGTGAGCAGGCCTTCGGCATTACCAAAGTACATGATATCGTGCTCATCGCGCGTTACCGACCAGTTTTGGTTACCAAACTGGTAAAGCGCCTTGGTATAATTTTGCACATACGGAACACCTACGCTCTTAATATCTACCGACCAGGCCGGCCAAACCGATATAAAAGCAAGAACGATAATAATACACAAGGTTTTACGCATAGGATGTAGCGGCTCAATTTGCTAAAGTAGTGTTTGTACCCGACAAAATAAAAAAGCCTACCCTTGAGGATAAGCCTTATATAATTAATTGTGCCACAGCTGTTATGCTATTGGCTGCAGTTTGTTTTTACTCACATTTACCGGTTGAGGTACTTTTACATAATACCCGGTACCATCATAAACCCGTTTACGCGGATGCTCTTTACAAGCATCGCTGCAGCAGCCGTCCATAGCGGTTCCGCATTCATCGCACTGGGTAAAATGCTCGTTGCACTCGGGATTGGCGCAATTGATCATTTTTGGTGTGGTTTTGCCGCAATTTAAACAGGTTGAAATAACAACCGGGTTCACGGTGTTTACATCAACCGAAAGGCGGTTATCAAATACATAGCATTTGCCCTCAAAATCCTCGCCGCCGGCTTCTTTACCATATTTAATGATGCCGCCATGCAACTGGTACACTTCGGGGAAACCTTCGTGCAACAATAAGGCCGATGCTTTTTCGCATTTGATGCCGCCGGTGCAATAAGTCAGGATCTTTTTATCCTTATATTGCGCCAGCTCATTGATCATTGCCGGAAAATCACGGAAGTTTTCAATATCAAGGGTTACCGCATTTTTGAACTTGCCTAACGAGTGTTCATAGTTTGAGCGCACATCCAAAACAACAACATCGTCCCTGTCTTTCATAGCCAAAAACTCTTTTGGCTCCAGGTGTTTGCCGGTTTTTTGTTTAGGGTCGATGACATTAGGGTCACGGAGACCTGAGTGTACAATTTCTGACTTATAACGCACATGCATTTTTACAAAGGAAGGCGTATCTACTTCATCAATTTTAAAGTCGATACCGGCAAAACGCTCGTCGGCGTGTACAGTATCCATATAAGTTTTACATGCCTCAACAGTACCCGAAACAGTACCGTTAAGCCCTTCATCGGCCACAATAATGCGCCCGGTTAAACCTAAGCTTTTGCAAAATTTTAAATGATCGGCAGCAAATTGCTCCGCATTAGCTATTGTCGAATAACAATAGTATAGTAGGGTATTATACATTTTCATAAAATCATTGATACTGCTGCAAACAGTGTTAAATGAGCGGCGCAAAGATACGAACTTTGTTCGTAGTCCGAAAGTCTGAAGTCAGAAAGTCCGTAAGTAAGAAGTCAACCATTAAATCAAGAGCAAAAACTTTCGGACTTAAGCGGACTTTCCGACTTCCGGACTCCCCTACCTTATCCCGTAAAAGATCCTGAAGCCCTGGATGTATTTTTTATCGCCGGCGTAGGAGATACCATAGTCAACACGGAAAATTAGGCGCTGTACGCCTACGTAAAACTCGCGGTAATTGCGGTTATTTTTCGTGGTGAGGTAGTTGGCACCGATAATTTCTTCAAGCTTCCACTTTCTTAACAGCGGGATATGATTAAATAGTGAACCTGCAAAGTTATGTTGGTAATGCGCCTCTAAAAACGCACCGTTGGTACTATAGGTATAAAAAGGCAGGAAGTGGAAACTACCTACATAGGTAGGATCAAAAGTGGTACCCTGATTACCTAAAAAGTGGTTATAATCCATGTAGTACAGGTTGTTGTTATTGAAAAAGCCTCCGCCCGATACTTTAAATGATGAATAGCCCGAAAGACCGACACGGATATGGTCCTGCGAAAGATCGACAGAGGCAAAATCGTAATCTACATCCGAGCCGATGATATTTTTAAACCCTTTACGGTAGTTTACCGTTAAGGTTGGATATTTTGACGGCAGGTTAAACTTGCCGGTGGGCCGGGTTTCGTACCGCTGATCAAAAGTAAAAGTAGCCGACGCGTTAAATACAAGCGCCTGATTGTCAGGAAACAAAAAGGAATGGTCATCAGCCGGAGTACCCGGCGGAGCTAATGGATTATTTGATGTAAACTGGCGATCTTTAATATCCTTTATCTTGCTAAAAGACGTATTGTAAAGCTGCGAACGACTTGAATACGACAAACCTCCTTTTAAAAACACGCCGTTTAACACTTCGCGCTGATAGCCGAAATCGCCATAATGGCTTCGGTAATATTTAACATAGTTATTTTCGCTCAGAAGCGTACTCAGCGTGTTGAAATATAACGAACGCGTGCCTACATTGTTAAGATCAAGCACATCGCTGCCAAAATCAGCATAAAACTTAGCGTTATGGAAAGGATCGTTCTTATACTCAAAACCTATGTTGGCGCTGAAGATTTTGTTAGAGAAACCATAACGCAAGGCGGGTGTAATTGTCAATGAATGAAAATCATCAATGGTACGGATATAGCTTACCTTTGCATTAATGCCAAAGCCCTCAACCGTGTTGTAATAAAAGGTTTGTATAAACGGAAAAATATACAATGAATCCCTGTTGCTTTTATTGCTGGCAGCATAACCAAAAATCAGGTAGCCAGGATAGTTGATATGATTTTTATGATGCTGAAGCGAATCCAGATAAGTATCCGTCTTTTTATATTCTTCAAAGGCATCCTTTTTTTTGTAATCACGATCCTCAAAAGCAGTTAAGGGTATGGGCCTCGCATCGGCCCAGTAGCCCGGCTTTTTACTATTAGCTACCGTATCAATTTTCAGGATCTCACCGGTAAAAAAGTTATCAGGAAATGTCGGGTTGATTTTATAGTTATTATAAACAGCCGCATAATATCCGCCAAATTTAAATCCGAAGACGGCCCCTTTAAAACTGTATTGGGTTGATGCAGGCATCCATACGCTATCGGTTATGGCTACGTATTGCTGCCTGATCTTTAATGTATCAACCAGATTGAGGTTGCTCGTTTTATTTTCAACAAACAGGTCAACGCTGTAAATGCGCCAGTCGCCGTCAACAATATAAATATCGCCCTGAAAATACTGACCATGCCCGCGTTTCGGAATCACCTGGATTTTGTGGATGGTATGGCCATTTTCAACTGAGGTTCCAAGCAATTTGTAATTATAAAACCTGGGACCATATGAAGCAACCGGAGAAACAAAGCCACGGGTAGCTAACCCGTTTATAGTAAATACATTCTGGTAAAAATTAGCCTGTAGATCAGATGCCTTTTTGTAGCCAAATGCTGTATTCTGGCCAGCCATCCGGTTGGCGATAGTAATCTCCCGTACCTTGTTTGGTTTTTGAAAATTGTATTCAGATATTGATTCGGACTGGTAGAGTATCCCCCTACCGTTTGTATCCAAATCGAGCGTTTTCCTTACCTCCTGGCCCAACAATGATTTAGGTACGCTCAGTAATTTTTGTACACCTTTGATATAAACAGCACAGGAGTATGAAGTGGCCTCCTCAATATAGTATTTGCGCTTTTTCAGCACTTGCTTCATGATGGTATCGGCAGCATCCCGGTTTTTACGATAGGTTTCGGCTACCCTGTTGGTGGCAAATACTTCATCGGCCATTTGTACATTATGTTCCTGATCCTGATCTGTTATGGTGACCTGCTCTATCTTTTCAGTATATCCAACATAGCGATATATGACATTATAGGTACCGGGAGCAAGTTTAAACTGGTAAATTCCGTTTTCGTTGGCGGTAGTACCATAGGTGGAATTACGGATATAAATAGAAACAAAAGGAATGGCCTGTCCATCCTTATCGGTTATTTTTCCTGTCAAAAGCGATTGCTGCGCGGAGGCCGTTATTACGCTTAAAGCAATGGCCAATAGTAGTATATATTTTCTCATATGTTACTTATGCGTAATACTTTAGAGCTTAAAAATGTTTTATTATCTACTTAATAATTATTTAAGGTTTAATAAACCTTATCAAATGCCCGCGAATGCTTAATTTTGCCCTCTTTAAAACACGCATGCTATGTACAACACACTAAAGCCGGTTTTGCAACAGGAGTTAACCGAAATTGAAAATGCCGGGTTATACAAAAAGGAACGGATCATCACTTCGCCCCAGGGCGCAGATATTACTGTTCAGGGCGGTGCCGAAGTAATTAACTTTTGCGCCAATAACTACCTCGGCCTATCGGGTAATGCCAAAGTGGTACAGGCCGCCAAAGATGCCATGGATACGCATGGTTACGGTTTATCGTCTGTACGGTTTATATGTGGTACACAGGACATACACAAAGAGCTTGAAAAAAAGATAGCTGAATTTTTGGGCACTGAAGATACCATACTTTACGCTGCGGCTTTTGATGCCAACGGCGGCGTGTTTGAACCTTTATTTAACGATCAGGACGCTATTATATCTGACGAACTGAACCATGCTTCGATCATTGACGGTGTGCGCCTTTGCAAGGCCCAGCGCTACCGTTACAGGCACGATGATATGGCCGACCTGGAAGAAAAATTAAAAGCTACGCAGGAACTGCGTCATCGAATCATCGTTACCGATGGCGCTTTCAGCATGGACGGCACCATTGCCCAGTTAGATAAGATCTGCGACCTGGCCGATAAATACAACGCGCTGATCATGATCGATGAGAGCCATTGTTCGGGCTTTATGGGCAAAAATGGCCGCGGTACGCATGAACATCATAATGTGATGGGAAGGATTGATATCATCACCGGTACATTAGGTAAAGCTTTGGGTGGCGCATCGGGTGGTTTTACATCTGGTCGTAAAGAAATTATTGATATGCTACGCCAGCGCTCACGCCCGTATTTGTTCTCAAATACTTTGGCACCAGCAATTACCGGTGCTTCAATTGCGGTACTGGATATGTTAAACGAAACCACAGAGCTTCGCGACAAACTGGAAAGCAATACGCAATACTTCCGTCAAAAAATGACCGAAGCTGGTTTTGACATTAAACCCGGCGTGCATCCTATAGTCCCGGTTATGTTATATGATGCCAAGCTGGCCCAGGAGTTTGCTGCAAAAATGCTTGACGAAGGTATTTATGTAATAGGCTTTTACTATCCGGTAGTACCGCAAGGTAAAGCAAGGATCAGGGTACAGATCTCGGCAGCGCATGATATGCACCATTTGGATAAAGCTATTGCAGCGTTTACTAAGGTGGGTAAGGAACTGGGAGTGCTTAAATAGTCGTATATTTGCTGCCCTGCGCACAAATATCAATCTATAACAGCTATCTCCTTAGCCACCAATAATCAGGGAGCAGAGATAACAACAAAAAGAATTACAAACAATACATTATAATGCAAGCTCAGATAGACCAATATACCGCCGAGATCAATGCTTTTTCGCCAGCTAATGCTGATGAACTGGAGGCGTTCCGTATTAAATTTTTAGGCACCAAGGGTATTATTAAAGACCTTTTTGAGCAGTTTAAAAGCGTTAGTCCGGAAGAGAAACGCACTTTCGGAAAGGTACTTAACGAGTTTAAACAACTGGCCGAGGCTAAGTATAACGAGCTGAAGGAAAACATTGGCACAGGCACGCAAAGCATAGGCAATGATCTTGACCTTACTTTACCCGGCGATGGCTTTACTGTTGGCTCACGCCATCCGTTGTCATTGGTGCGTAACGAGATCATCGATATCTTTAAGCGCTTAGGCTTCGTTGTTGCCGAAGGTCCGGAAATTGAAGATGACTGGCATAATTTCTCGGCCCTGAACTTCCCCGAAGAGCACCCGGCACGTGACATGCAGGATACCTTCTTTATTAAAAAGAATAATGGTAAAGATGATATTGCGCTGCGTACCCACACCTCATCGGTACAGGTACGGATGATGGAAGCCGGCAAACCACCGTTCCGTGCAATTATGCCGGGCAGGGTTTATCGTAACGAGGCTATTTCGGCCCGCGCGCATTGCTTTTTCCACCAGGTTGAAGGTTTGTATGTTGATGAGAATGTATCTTTCTCTGATCTGAAACAAACCCTTTACCACTTTGTGCAGGAGCTTTATGGCGAAGGTACAAGGGTACGTTTCCGTCCGTCATACTTCCCGTTCACCGAGCCATCAGCCGAGATGGATATTTCGTGTACCATTTGCGGCGGTGCCGGTTGTAACATGTGTAAACACAGTGGCTGGGTGGAAATTTTAGGCTGCGGTATGGTTGATCCTAACGTTTTGGAAAACTGCGGTATCGACAGTAAAAAATATACAGGCTTTGCCTTTGGTATGGGTATGGAGCGTATCGCCAACTTAAAATATGTAATCCGCGACCTGCGCCTGTTTTCAGAAAACGATGTACGTTTCCTTAAACAGTTCCAAACTGAAATGTTATGAGGAAACTCACTATAATATTATTGGTAGTTATCGGTTGCTTTTCGTGCGGAAAAGCAACCGATAATGTACCGAGTGTACCTGTTAATTTCCAGGCCGCATTGGGCACACCGGCATTGAGCCCCCTTAACGTTGCGGGCGGCGCGGTGGCCGTTAATGGTTATGGTGTGTCCGGATTGATCATTTACCGTAAAGTGAACGGCACTTATGCGGCCTACGACCGGTGTAGCAGCTATCAGCCCGAAAAAAAATGCGCCGTAACAATTGACAATACAGGCTTTACGGTAACCGATCCCTGCAGCGGTTCAAAGTTTAGCCTTGAAGATGGCACACCGGTAAAAGCCCCGGCCACAAAGGCATTAAGAACCTATAGGGTAGCTGTTACCCAGTTTGAAATTCAAGTAACTAATTAATGGAAGCCGATAAAATAAAAGACAGCATTAAGCGGGCAGCACAGGAACTTTTCCGCAAATTCGGGTACCATAAAACCAGTGTTAACGAGATTGCCAAAAAGGCAAAAATTGCCAAGGCAACCATCTATAAATACTTCGATAGCAAGGAGGCCGTATTACACGTACTGCTGATGGACTACATCAAAGCCAGTGTTGACGACCTGGTACAAAGCAATTGGAATGATATTGATGAAGAGGTTTATCTCAATAACCTCATTATGAAAACCTGCCGCCTCTCCTACACCGTTTGTAATGAATTTATCGGCTGGGATTTCATCCGCGAGTCAACTAACTCACAGGATTTTTTAAAGAACCTATCTAACGAACTGGAAGAACTGCTCATGGCATCGTTTATCCAATTGCCCGGCATCCGCAAGCACGAAACTTACCAACAGCGCTTACGCTTCCTGATCAAGTGCAGTAAAAGCATCGTGTTTAGCTTTGCATTTACTTCGGTAAGTGATTCGGACGTGCGCAAGAATTTTGTTTCTTTTCAGAAAGAGATTTTGCCTTATTTAGTTAAGGCTGCGGTTTCGGTTTAATCAGCCCAAGGCTCAACCATTAACAGAATATTATGCAAGGCAGTATGAGCATATCCGTTACCGGTATGTAAAATATGGCAGTTACCCTCTTTATCAAAAATGGATAACTTATCCCATTCTGTTTTGATCTTGTTTCTATTGGTTTGAAAAGCTTCTATTTTTTTAATATCCTTAAAATCGATCCTGAAGATCTTTTCCCCACTATAACCTACCACCTGTCTGGTACAAAGTAATGTCCATTGTTTTGAAGGTTTCGTAAAGAAAAGCACCGGAATTCCGCTTAAATCTTCTTTTAAATTAGATTTCAAGTACGCTTTTATTGATTCAGAAAGCTCATCGAAAAAAAATGTGTAGTCGTTCGAAACTTCATATTTATCGAACCTCCATTTTATTCTACCCAATATATATTCATCGGTCTTTTTCATAAGAGATAAAACTATCAAAAATAATGGCCTGAATTATGATGTAGAAAAGTCAGATTTCAAATTGAAGAAAAATTTCAATTATTACTTTGAAATGCAAAGTACTTTACATTATATTTGTCACAGGCTTAAGCAAAGCCTTTCTTTTTAATTATAAACTTTGAAATACAAAGTACTTTATATCCAAGCAATCATGATAGAGGAACAATCACCAAAACAAACAACATTGGGCTGGCTCAGGGAGTCGGCAACATTTAAATTGATCTTTATCGGGCTATTGGCGCTTTTACTCTTAATTCCATCAGCCTTCGTCCAAAACCTGGTGACCGAACGTGCAGTCAGACAGGGTGAAACGGCCAAAGAGGTATCAGAAAGCTGGTCGGCCAGCCAGATTATCAAAGGCCCGATATTGGTTATCCCTTATAAAAAAGGAATAAATATGACCGACACCACTAAGCAGGCGCTTATAGAAAACCTGTATATACTCCCCGACAACCTTCACATTAAGGCAGGCCTTACAACACAGCTTAGGCACCGGGGCATTTTTGATGTAGCTGTATATAATACGCAGGTAAAAATAAGCGGCAATTTTGCCAAACTTGATCTCTCCTCACTCGGTATAAATATAAACCAGCTCCTTTTAAATAAAGCCAGGTTTGAATTTAGTGTGAGCGACCTGAAAGGTTTGAAAAGCAACCCGGTTATAAAAACCACTCAACCCATACTTGGCGCCGAGCCTTCATTTGAATCCGTATTTGGCAATGGTTTGCAAGCCGGTGTTGACCTTTCAGCAATAAACAATAACGAAATTCCATTTGATTACACGCTTGATCTGAAAGGCAGTGAAGGATTAAGCTTTTTACAAATGGGTAAAACTACCGATGTGCGGGTAAATGGCAACTGGAGCAGCCCGAGCTTTGATGGCAATTTCCTCCCCGATGATTCTAAAGTTGATACCAGCGGCTTTAGCGCCAGCTGGCGGATGATGTATTACAACCGGCCATTCCCGCAACAGTGGACCGGTCAGCAAAAAACGTTGGATAACGACAAAAAACTGGAAGAGGCCACTTTTGGTGTAAAACTTCGCCTCCCGGTTGATCAGTACCAGAAAACCATGCGTACCAGTAAGTATGCTATATTCATTATCCTCCTTACCTTTATATCTCTCTTTTTAACTGAGGTTATCCGCAAACAACCGATACATATGTTCAACTACATATTGATTGGCGCGGCTATGGTTATTTACTATACGCTGCTGTTGTCGTTTTCTGAGCAGGTTGGCTACAACATAGCTTATCTTATTGCCTCTATGTCAACCATAGCACTTATATCCGTATTTATATCATCCCTGCTAAAAAACGGGAAGGCGGCGTTACTGTTCGCTTTTATTTTAGCGGTGTTTTATGCCTTTATTTTTGTCATCATTCAACTGGAAGATCTTGCCTTAATGGTTGGCAGTATCGCGCTGTTTATCATTATAGCCGTGTTGATGTACTTTTCGCGCAAGATAAATTGGGATAAAAATTAAGCATTGCATATACCAATCAGCAAAGTTTTCATAAATCTTTACTGATTGGTAATTAAACCTTATACCGATTTGGTTTTTAGTTTAAAAATTACTATGTTAGCATAGTAATTTTTTGTTTTATGAGCCGCGAACTAACAGAACTTTCCGACCTGATTGATGAGCAATTTGAGATAGAAGATATTACCGTTGACGATAATATGGTTAACTATCTGCTAAGTTTATTTGCTTAGAGATCCTGCTTAAGATCGTAACGTCTTTTAAAGGCGACCGGCTTTCTTTTGTCCCTCCTCTCCCATTTTCAGGATTAAATAAATAGGGTTAACTTTGCAGCCTGATGAGTAAAGCTAACAAACCAAAGTTTTTTGAGAACGTACAGATCATTGACATTGCCGAAGAAGGCAAAGGCGTAGGCAAAGCCGATGACTTTGTGCTTTTTGTAGATAAGGCCGTACCCGGCGATGTGGCAGATGTACAGGTATACCGTAGTAAGAAAAACTTCGGCGAAGGCAAGATCACCGAATTAAAACAAGCTTCTGAATACCGAACGCAAGCTTTTTGCGAGCATTTCGGCACCTGTGGTGGCTGCAAATGGCAGCACATGACCTACGAGGCCCAGCTTAAATTCAAACAAAAATCGGTTGTCGATGCTTTAAGCCGTTTGGCCAAGATCAACGTTGAAGGTATCATGCCTATCGTGCCTTCGCCGGCCGATAGATATTACCGCAACAAGCTTGAATTTACCTTCTCCAACAAACGCTGGCTTTACGATGGTGAAAACAAAGAAGATGGTACACTGAACATGAATGCTCTGGGTTTTCATATTCCGGGCAGGTTTGATAAGATCCTGGACGTAAACCATTGCTATCTGCAGGCCGAACCATCCAACGGCTTACGCAATGAGATCCGTGATTTTACCATTCAACAGGGTTATACGTATTACGATCTGCGTAATCACAGCGGTATGCTCCGCAATTTGGTTGTACGTACCTCATCAACCGGCGAGATCATGGTGATTGTAGTTTTCGCTTACGCAGAACAAAGCGAGATTGATAACCTGATGAGCCACATTGACGCCCGTTTCCCGGAGATCACTTCCTTACTCTACATCGTAAACCAGAAAAAAAATGATACCATATTCGACCAGGATGTGATCGCCTTTAAAGGGCCCGAATACATCCACGAAGAAATGAACGGCATCAAGTTCCGTATAGGGCCTAAGTCATTTTACCAGACCAACTCTGTACAGGCACTTCGTCTGTATGAAATAACCCGCGATTTTGCGGGCTTTAAAGGCGATGAATTGGTTTATGACCTTTACACCGGCGCCGGCACCATTGCCAACTTTGTTGCCGGTCACGTGCGTGAAGTTGTTGGTGTTGAGTATGTACCAACTGCTATTGAAGATGCTAAGGTAAATTCGGCCATTAACAATATCACCAACACCAAGTTTTATGCGGGTGATATGAAAGATGTATTGGTGGCCGATTTCGTAGCTGAGCATGGCAAGCCGGATGTGATCATTACCGACCCACCACGTGCAGGCATGCACCCTGATGTAGTAGCCCGCTTAATGGAAATTGAAGCTCCTAAAATTGTTTATGTAAGCTGCAATGCCGCCACCCAGGCCCGTGACCTGCTGGTGCTAAAAGAAAAATATGATACGGTTAAAATTCAGCCGGTAGATATGTTTCCGCATACCCAGCACGTGGAGAATGTGGTGTTGCTTGTTTTGAGAGATTAGAGGTTAGAGGTTAGAGATTAGTTTTTCTTAGCGTATGGTTCATTGTTGATAGTTCATAGCTATGATGTTTAAGAATCGGTACGATCACAAAAACAAATCGGTGTAATCCCAAAAAAATCAACGAAATCAGCGTAATCAAAAAAATCAACGGTCATGAACCCTGAAGAACTGCTTAACGAAGGAAATGAACGCAACAAACCGGCGGCTGATAGTCCGCTGATAAGTTTGGAGCGTGACCTGAAATATTTTAACGACTCAATTAAAGAAATAGCCGAAGAGATCATTAACGAAGGACTCTCTTCCTACCCTATTTTCATAGCTCATCAGCACGAACTTAGTTTAGGCGAATTAATCCTTGATCGTCATGATTTAAACTCGGAATGGAGTATTCATGCTTCTACATTGGAAGAATTTGTAGAACGAGACGTTATAAAGCCTGTACTGAAAGAACGCTTTGTTAACAGCTACAAAGATCCGTACCAATTTATGTGCGTATTTGTAGTGGTTCCCGAAGGCGCAAACTTTGTGTTTTTCCCTTACGCTAAGTAAGTTTTATTTATATAAATTTGAGACGTGCGGGAAATAAACCTAATGTAGTTTTATCACCATTCCGCATAAAAGCTCTTTTAAAAAGAGCAACAAATAATGCTGATAAAAATGCCTGAAAAAAAGCTTCTCATATTAAATAAGCAACAGATCCAGCAAAAGCTCGACAGGATGGCCTACCAGATACTGGAGGACAACTTTGACGAGGATGAAATATTGATAGCCGGTATCCTGCCGCGTGGCAACCACATTGCCGAGCGCCTGAAAACCATCCTCGATGGCATTGCGCCTTTCAAAAGCCGCCTGCTTACTATCGAACTTGAAAAACAAAGCAGCAGCTTAAGCGCCAATATTGATTTTGAGGTAGAAGAATGCAGTAATAAAGTGGTGATACTGGTTGATGATGTGCTGAACAGCGGTAAAACCCTTGCTTACGGCTTTGGTGTATTTTTGGATGTTCCGCTGAAAAAGCTCCGTACCGCGGTATTGGTTGACCGCAATCATAAAAGTTTCCCTATCACTACGGATTTTGCCGGTGTAGCCCTTTCAACCGTTATCAAAGAGCATGTTGATGTAGTGCTTGACGAAGAAGACGGTGAAGAGGATGCGGTTTATTTAAGGTAGGATGAATTCTGTCTTATTCAACTGGTTTTTATTCAATAAATCATTTTATAGAGATCGTCATTACTGTAAGAAGTACGAAGCAATCCGGCATAAGCAGAGCAGCAACACAAAGGTTATGACACTTTCCTCTTCTTGGTTTTTATAATTAAAAAATGGCAGAAAAGATTAATTATACAAGAGACTGGTGGGAAAATTTATCTGAAGCTGAAAAACGGCATATTGATGCAGGTATAGCCGATGCCGAAAATGGCAGAACTGTTTCTGCAGAAGAGTTCTGGGATAAATTAAAAGGACAAAATGAAGATTTATATTCTTAATTTTGGGCGTTCCTTCGGCCGGGCTTTGCACTTATACTGCACAGGCATTAGCCACTTGGCCGGTACCCGTTTCAATCCCTAACGCAAAAAGAAGGCTCTTTAAATACTCGCCCCCAACGCCTCTTCGAGCTTCTCAACCGACATATCAATCCCTTCAACAATATTTGTTGCCTGCAGGTAGAAACCTTCACGCTCGGCCAGTTTGCCGGTGATAAATTCTACCAGTTCATCGCCTTTTTTCCCTTGCAATACCGGACGAATGGTTTTGCTGTTCTCCAACCTGTCGGCCAGGGTTTTGGGAGATAGTTTTATGTAGAGGGTTTTACCGTTGGCATTCATCCAATCCATGTTATCAAAAAAACAAGGCAATCCTCCGCCGGTTGATACCACGGTATTTTCGGCATATTCAGTTTCTTTCAATACCTGCGATTCCAGTTTACGGAATGCATCCTCGCCAAATGAGGAAAAATATTCGGCTATGCTCATGCCTGCTTTGGCTTCGAGCACATGATCAAGATCAATAAATTCGTAGCCCCATTTGGCGGCAAGTTTGCGGCTCCAGGTTGTTTTGCCACACCCCATAAAGCCCACAATAAAATATTTCATAAAAATTTCTTCAGCTTAATTTTACCCGAGGGTCAATCCAAACATAGATAACATCCACTAGGATACTGATCACCACAAATATAAACGCGATAAACAATATAGAGCCCATCACCACCGGAAAATCCGACATTTCCAAAGCATCAACAGTAGCTTTGCCTAATCCGTTATAACCAAAAATGTATTCCACAAAAA
The DNA here is from genome assembly GCF_014643835.1 of Mucilaginibacter rubeus. Taxonomy (GTDB): domain Bacteria; phylum Bacteroidota; class Bacteroidia; order Sphingobacteriales; family Sphingobacteriaceae; genus Mucilaginibacter; species Mucilaginibacter rubeus. The sequence continues at coordinate 115,412 of NZ_BMKD01000010.1, forward strand.
ACGAACCTGCCAAAAGCGACGCAAACCAGTTGGCAATGGCGGTAATTACCGGATTCATGGCATTTTTAAGCGCGTGACGATAAATAATCGTCCGGTTACTTAATCCTTTCGCTTTGGCAGTTCGGATGTAATCCTGCCCCAAAACATCGAGCATGGCGTTACGGGTAAGCTGCACAATGATAGCCAATGGCCTTAAGCCTAAAGTGATAACCGGTAATATTAGGTTTTTAAGTGTAATCACTTCGCCTTTAAACGGATCATAGCTATACAAACTGCCCGACATGTTTAAATGCGTGTAATTACTCAGCACAAAACCAAAGATCCAGGCAATAATGATCCCTGCAAAAAAAGAGGGCGCAGAAATGCCCAGTGTTGAAAAACTAATAGCCAGCTTATCAATCCAGGTATCTTTGTTCACCGCGCTTGCCACGCCCAAAAAAACACCGATAATGACAGCGAAGATCATAGCGGCAGCTGCAAGCACCAATGTATTCGGGATCACTTCCATCAATAACGAAGCTACATCCTTACGGGTTTGGTACGAACGTCTCAGGTAAGGCCATTTCAGTGCAAGTACTTTACTCTTGCTTACCGGGAACAGTTTTACATAGCCGTAGCGCTGTTGCTCGTCAGCCGTATTAAGATGGATACCTAATGGGGAAAGATCATTCAGATAATAGGCAAATTGCACCGGTACTGGTTTATCCAGCCCAAACTCTTTGCGTACGGCCTGAAGCGATTGTACGTCGGCGCGCTGCCCCTGGGTCATACGGGCAGGGTCGACAGGTAAAATATTGAACAGGAAAAAAACAACAAACACTACCCCCAGCATTACTGCCAGCCCATATAGTAATTTGCGGAGCAGGTAAGGGATCATTTTGCTATTTCTGTAAGTATTCCTTTACTATGTCTTCGTATTTAGGCACCGAATGATAATGCCACTTATTAATAACGGTGCCATTCTTAATTAACAAAACGCCCGGATTGGAACGCACCATTGATTTCAGCGGAACACCGTCTGCATAAAAGATCTCGCTGATCAGCTTATGCTCTTTGGCAAACGCTTTGGCATCGGCTGCGGAATTTGAGGTGAGTAGCACGGTACGGATATTATAATTATCGGTTAAATTGATTGCCAATGCGTTGAGACGGTTGATCGCATCTTTATCTGTTTCGCTCAAATCATAGGCTACAATGAACAGGCTATAAAAAGGGCTCGAAAGTAATTCTTTGGTATAGTCGTTCCGCTGTTCATCCTGGATAGCCAGGTCACGAATTTTAGGCTCATATCCCTTTTTCACCAGGCGGTTTTCCGGGTCACCAACAACTTCCCAACTGGCGTCCTTCCAGATATTACTTTTAAGATATTCCTTATCGTTCATTACCCTGGTAGCGCCAGTCTTTTTGTTTTTGAGGTGATAGGTAAGTTCAAACTCGTCAAGAGGCGCACCAGGCGGGATCTTCATTTCATCGGGTAGGTTAGCACCTATTTTATATGGCAAAAAATCAATGACCGGCGAAAAGTTGTAGGTGTATACGCCGATGCCAACCGAAACTACGGCAGCGCAGATCAACCACTTATCGCCAACCTTCGCGCTAAATAATGGCTTAATTTCTTTGCGCTTTACAAACAATACCAACACCAAAGCAAGCAAAACCATATCCTTACTAAAGGACTGCCATGGTGTTAAGGGAATGGCATCGCCAAAGCAGCCGCAGGTTTGCACCACTTTAAAAAAAGCCGAATAAAATGTAAGGAAGCCAAAAAAGATGATCAGCAATAACAATCCCCAGGCAACCTTAACAGCGCGGGCACCAATGAGCAAGGCGAAACCCAGCAACATTTCAAGCGCGCATAACACAATAGCCATCGTAAGCGCAAGCCCATTGAGGAAAGTCATATGAAAAACCTCAAAATACTCAACCAGCTTATACGAAAAGCCCAGCGGATCATTGGCTTTGATCGCTCCCGAAAATATAAACAATAAGCCCACCAATAAGCGTGGGATCCATATTACAGCGCTATTTGATGATGTATTTTTCATAAGCTTTATTTGCCCAGATGTATATTAAGCTTGATCAGCGCGAAAACGGCATAGTTCAGCATATCCTGGTAATTGGCTTTTACACCTTCTGAAGCTTCTGTAAGGCCCTGATTATCTTCTATCTGTTTTACGCGGAGCAGTTTCATCAGTATCAGATCTGTCAATGAACTTATGCGCATATCGCGCCATGCTTCGCCGTAATCATGATTTTTGGCAAACATCAGCTCTTTGGTTTCATTCACCTTCTCGTCAAACATCTGGCTCACATGATCAGGGTTAAGCTCGGTCGACATTTCGGGGCCGCATTCCAGCTGCATCATGGCTATCACACAATAGTTAACAATGCCGATGTATTCGCCGGTGATATCATCGCCCACTTTTGAAATTTTTTTCTCTTCTAAAGTGCGGATTCGCTGGGCCTTGATAAAAATCTGATCGGTAATGGATTGCGGACGGAGGATGCGCCATGCGGTGCCGTAATCGCGGGTCTTTTTCATGAAAAGGCCTTTACATATATTAATTACGCCTTCGTATTCTGCTGCTGTATTAGTCAAAAGATGCTATGTTTTGTTTGTTGTAACGTTGTAAAGCTTAAATGTTGGGAGGTTTTGAAGCCTGCGCCTGTAAAGTTAGTTAACTTTACCATATTATAACTTTGCAACACTTAACTAACCGTGACTAAAAATACATTTTTCCGTAAAAAAGTTACACTTAATGCCGGGGGCCGATTGATTGATCTTTCATCACCAAAAGTAATGGGCATTATCAATATAACCCCCGATTCGTTTTTTGCCGATAGCCGCAAACCCGGCGTTGATGAAGCCTTAAAACAAGCAGAAAAAATGCTGACTGATGGTGCAACATTTTTGGACGTCGGCGCGTATTCATCACGCCCCGGAGCGGTTGATATTTCAACACAGGAAGAAACAGACAGGTTATTGCCTGTTGTTGAAGCTATTGCTGCCCAATTCCCGGAAGCTATCATGTCGATAGATACTTTTCGGGCAAAGGTTGCCGAAGCGGCAATAAAAGGCGGCGCGCATATTATCAATGATATATCAGGCGGCATGCTTGATGGTGACATGTTTGCTACTGTTGCCCGCCTGCAAGTGCCATATATTTTGATGCACATGAAAGGCACACCGCAAACCATGAACCAACTGACCGAATATGATGATGTATTTCGCGAAGTGTTTGATTATTTTCTCTCGAAATACAGCGAATTAAAACGGCTTGGCGTACATGACGTGATCCTCGACCCGGGCTTTGGCTTTGCCAAAAAAGCGGAGCATAGCTATGAACTGATGAGCCGGATGAATGAATTTAATATGTTGGGTTTACCGGTGCTTACTGGTATCTCCCGTAAAAGGATGATCTACGGTTTACTGGGGAATACGGCGGAAGAGGCGTTGAATGGTACTACAGCTTTAAATACTATTGCATTGACGAAAGGTACCAATATTTTGAGGGTACATGATGTGAAAGAGGCCGTGGAGGCGGTGAAGATTTGGGAGGCTTGCCAGATTTGAGCTACGGCGGCCGGGAGGCCGCTTGATAGTTTGGCACTCGGCAGGAGTCGAGCGCCGGCGCCTTTTGTTTATTCCCCAACATACACCACGCTGACGCTCGGCTCTTGCCGAGTGTCGACTATTTCGCGGCCTCCCGGCCGCAGTAACCAAAACAAAAGGTCACTCATCAACCTTAAACACAGAGTCAGGATTAGCGCTACTATACACATATGCTATCGGATCATTAACGATCATCGCTTCAACCGGGTTATTATGGATATACTCTGCCTTCTGGTCAAATACTTTGGCAGTTATTAGTTCAGTAGGATGCATGGTCTTTTGCCAAAATTGATATTCGCTGTTTTGTTGAGTGCTGTTCGCGAAGTACCTGAACATGTAAAGCAGCCATTCTTTTCTGCTTTCCGTATAGCTATTAGTTATCAATGCTATAATACGCTTAGCTGTATAACTTTTGAGGTCTCTTATAATTTGCGGAAGTTTTGCTTCCTCCCATTCAATAATCAAATGAATATGGCTACTCATTATACAATAAGCATACACCTTTAAGCCCTTGTTTTTTCTGCAAAATTCCAGGTTATTTAAAAACTCTTCGCAATATTCAGACCGGGTGAAAATATCTATCCAGCCAACTATCGTGAGGGTTACGAAAAACGGGCGATCTGTATTGGCTTTTCTGAATTCTGATATGATTTAGGTTTGATTTTAGGCTTTGACTACGGCCGCCAGAGGCCGCTTGATAGTCGATACTCGGCTGGAGCCGAGCATCAGCGTGTTTTTTTTATATATTTTTTTATTATTCCGCCACCGCTCGGCTCCAGCCGAGTGGTAACTATCCCCAGGCCTCCGGCCTGCTACTCACTATAACAACTTTATATTTTTCTTGCTTCTTAATTCTTAAAGTCCTGATTCTGAAAAGCCCCCTCCATCATTTTCAAAATAGCGTCCACATATTCCCTGTCATTAGCCAGGCGTGGTACCTTATGCTGACCGCCTAATTTTCCTTTTTCTCTCATCCAGTTAAAGAAAGTACCATCAGGTGCGCGGCGTACCATCGGGCGGCGAAGGGCCAGGTCTTTAAAACGTTTGGCGTCGTAGTCAGAATTGATACGGCGCAGGGTTTCATCCAACAGGTCAACAAAACGCTCAAACTCGGCCGGTTTCTTTTCAAATTCAATAATCCACTCATGGGCACCGCATTCATTGCCGTTAAAATAAACAGGAGCTGCCGTGTATTCCCTGATAACGGCACCGGTTTGTGAACAGGCTTCGTCCAATGCACGTTCGGCATTGTCAATGATTACCTCCTCGCCAAAGGCATTGATAAAATGTTTGGTACGACCTGTGATCTGGATCCTGAACGGCGAAAGCGACGAAAACTTAATGGTATCCCCTATCATGTAGCGCCACAGGCCCGCATTGGTTGATATGATGAGCGCGTAGTTTTTGTTCAGTTCCACCTCATCAAGGGTAAGCGTTTCAGGGTTTTCATCGTGAAGGTTTTCGATCGGTAAAAACTCGTAAAAAACACCGTAATCAAGCATCAGCAGCATATCGCCGGGCTCTTTGGTATCTTGTATGCCGAAGAAGCCTTCGGAAGCGTTATAATTTTCGAGGTAATACATATCCTCGTGAGGGATCAGCTTTTTAAACTGCTCGCGGTAAGGTGTAAAATTCACCGCGCCATGGAAATACATTTCCAGGTTGGGCCAAATTTCAAGCAGGTTATTTTTGCCGGTGATCTCCAGGATGCGTTTAAATAACACCAGGTTCCAGGTGGGTACGCCGCTGATACTGGTAACATTAACATCCTTGGTAGCATGGGCTATCTTCTCAATTTTTTCCTCAAAGTTTTCGAGCAGGGCGATGTCTAAATGCGGTGTACGGTGAAATTCGGCCCACATGGGCAGGTTTTTCATGATCACCGCCGAAAGATCTCCAAAGGAAGTATCCGGACTTAACTGACTGATCTGGTGACTGCCCCCAAGTGTTAGGATCTTCCCCGTAAACATACGGGCGTTAGGCTGATTATTGAAATAAATGGTAAGTAGGTCCTTACCGCCTTTAAAGTGGCATTCTTCCAACGCTTCTTCACTTACCGGGATAAATTTGCTCCTGTCGCTGGTAGTACCTGATGATTTGGCAAACCAACGGATCTCTGAAGGCCACAGCACATTTTTTTCACCTTTAAGCATCCGCTCAATGTAAGGCTTTAACGTATCGTAATTTTGTATAGGCACCCGTTCCTTGAACTGGTTCAGGTTTTCGATACTTTTATATTGGTATTTTTTTCCCCACTCTGTATTTTCGGCAACCGATACCAGTTGCTCAAACCATTCTTCCTGCACTTCATTAGGGTACTTCATAAAAAGCTCTATCTGGTGGATACGCTTTTTCATGAACCAGGTAAATACGGAGTTAAAGAGGGTCATAGGGTTATTATTGAGGAAAAACCTTTCGTTTAAGCACAAAGTTTGCCCCAAGATACACTTTCCTCACCATTTCATTCTCAGCCAATACCTCGGGCACGCCTGATTCTAATATTTTACCTTCAAAAAGCAGGTATGCGCGGTCGGTAATCGACAGCGTTTCCTGCACGTTGTGGTCGGTTATTAATATACCGATGTTGCGGGTACGCAGTTTGGCCACCATCGCCTGGATCTCCTCTACCGCGATCGGGTCAACCCCGGCAAAAGGCTCATCCAACAGGATAAAGTTTGGCTCGGCAGCAAGCGCGCGGGCTATTTCTGTACGGCGGCGCTCACCACCCGATAGCAGGTCGCCCCGGTTTTTACGCACTTTGTGCAAGCTAAACTCATCGATCAGTTCTTCCAGCTTATCTTTTTGCTTTTCTTTAGACATATCGCCCATTTCCAGCACGGCCTTGATGTTATCCTCAACCGAAAGCTTCCTGAATACCGACGCTTCCTGCGCCAGGTAGCCTATGCCCTTTTGGGCACGGCGGTACATGGGGTCCTGGGTTATGTTTTCATTATCCAGGTGAATAGTGCCTTCGTTAGGTTTTATCAAACCTACTATCATATAAAATGATGTGGTTTTACCCGCGCCGTTAGGCCCAAGTAAACCAACAATTTCGCCCTGTGCCACATCAAAAGACACGTCGTTAACAACGGTACGCTGCTTGTATTTCTTAACTAAATTATCTGCTCTTAGTATCATTTTTTGTCTGAACCATGATTTATGGGACTCATGGATTACCCTGATATTTAACCGTTGATGATTTTGATTTTGCTGATTCTGTTGATTAAAATTTCAGACTATGAACCATGATCTATCAACCATGAACCAAGCCAACTAATCTCCAATCACCAACCTCTAATCTCCAAATCGTATCCCCTTCACATTCAACTGTATGGTTCTTCTTTCGCGCCAAACATTTTCTTCTATCGAATAGCACATTTCGAACGGAACACCCGGCCTTAATTGTTCCAGGTACTGGCCGTGGTTAAAGGCTATGCAATCAAATGCTGCCGATCCTTCCTGCATTACGCTCATTTTAATGTGCGAGCCGCCAACCAAACCCGCGTTACCACTAACATACACATTTTTACTTATGAAAACCGGCGCCATATTTTCGGGTCCGAAAGGAGCAAATTGGCTCAGGATCCTGAAAAATTTTGGTTCTATCTGGCTTAAACGTAATTCGGCGTCAATTTGTATTTGCTGTATCAATTGTTCGGGTTTTATGGTAGAGCTTACCACCTCTTCAAACCTTTCAATAAAAGCTTCAAGGTTTTCGGGGGCCATGGTAAGGCCGGCCGCATACTTATGCCCTCCAAACTGGATCAGCAGGTCCTTGCAGCCACAAAGCGCTTCATACAGATCATATCCTAAAACCGAACGTGCCGATCCGGCTACATGCCCGTTTGAGCGGGTAAGCACAATGGTAGGGCGGTAATATTTTTCGGTAAGGCGCGACGCCACAATACCTATTACCCCTTTATGCCAGTCTTCATTAAACACAACGGTTGATTTACGGGCAATCAATACCTCATCGCTTTCTATCATGCCAAGCGCTTCGTCGGTAATGTTAAGATCGTGTCCTTTTCGCTCGGTGTTACGCACATTGATCATGGCGCTTTTTTCTTTGGCAACGTCTTTATCGGTAGCTATCAGTAATTCAACCGCATGTTTGGCGTCGTCTATCCTGCCGGCTGCATTAATGCGCGGACCCAGCGAAAATACTACATCTGATATAGTATATGTCCCTGTCTTGCCTGCTATCTCCATTAAAGCTTTAACGCCTATACACGGATCGGTATTTATTTTTTGCAGGCCGAAGTGAGCCAGCACCCTGTTCTCGCCGGTGATATGAACTATATCACATGAGATGCTGATCACCACCAGGTCGAGATAGCAGTTTACTTCTTCAACCGGGATATCATTCTTTTCGGCATAGGCCTGGATCAGCTTGAAGCCAATGCCGCAGCCGGATAATTCCTTATATGGATATTCGCAATCTTCGCGTTTGGGGTCAAGCACCGCTACCGCGTTCGGGATAGATGCTCCGGGTAAATGGTGATCACAGATGATAAAATCAATGCCTTTTTCATTGGCATAGTCAATTTTATCAACTGATTTAATGCCGCAGTCCAGCGCTATGATCAGGGTAATACCGTGCTCAGCAGCATAGTCAATTCCCTGGGTAGATATCCCATATCCTTCTTTATAACGGTCGGGGATATAATATTCAATATTGGTATACAACTTTCTGAAGAAACTGTAGGTTAGCGCGACAGCTGTGGTGCCATCCACATCGTAATCACCGTAGATCATGATCTTTTCGCCTGTTGTCATAGCCTGCTCAATACGGAGGATGGCCTTTTCCATATCCTTCATCAGGAATGGGTCATGCAGGTGCCGGTGATCGGGCCTAAAAAAATAGCGGGCATCTTCAAAGGTGGTAATACCACGCTGCACAAGCATAGCGCTTAGTACGGTATCAATGTTGAGTTGGGCGGCTAATTTTATTACATCATCATGGTTTGTATTATCCTTTAGCGCCCAACGTTTATTCATATCTTTGCAGCTTGAAACAGTAAATATACTTATGCTCTGTTAAAGAGCCAAAGGTACATTCAAAATCTGATACTACGTTTACTATGGAATTTTTTGCTTTAGGTGAGGGCTCATATTCGGTTGATGCAACCAAGAAATTTATCCCGTTCAATCCCGAAACCGATAACCCCAAAGATCGCCCGGCTTCGTTGTTTATTCACGTTAACCCCTTCCTCATCAAAACAAAAACCGATCTGATTGTATTGGATACCGGTCTGGGCTTTAAAGATACCCGCGACGAGCTCATGCTGCACCAAAACATCCGTAATGCGGGTTTCGATCCGGATGACGTAACCCTGGTGATGATGTCGCACCTGCATTATGACCACTCTGGCGGTTTGGTAGTTGAGCGGAACGGTAAATTAGTACCCAGCTTCCCGCAGGCCGAACATGTGATCAATAAACAGGAATGGGAGTTTGGGATCAGCGGGAAAGGCTCATCATACCATGTTGAAATATTTGAAGCATTACAGGCCGGAGCTAAGATAACTTTCGTTGAAGGCAGCGGTGAGTTTAAACCAGGGATCAGGTATGAACATTCGGGTGGTCATTGCCCGGCGCATCAGGTATTTTGGTTTGATATAGAAAGCGAAAAAGTATTTTTTGGCGGTGATGAGCTTCCCGAACCAGAGCAACTGTTGAGGAAATTCATAGCCAAATACGATATGGACGGCCGCAAGGCTATGATGCTGCGCGAAGAATATGGTAAAAAGGCTGCCGCCGAAGGATGGAAATGCCTGTTTTACCATGCTAAATCATTCACTATCGGAACCGTTGAAACAGAAGGAGACCATTTTAAGGTTAAACCGGCTTAATTTTCGGCAGCTACCTCAAAAAGTTCTTTTATCTTTTCAACGTTGAGCGGCTTGGAGATAAAATCTTTAACCAACGGATATGAACGCGCTTTGTTAATATCGTTGCTGAAAACAGATGATGAAATAATATAGATCTTGCTTTTGCCCAGGGGATCGAGGTTGAGGCGCTTATACTCATCCAAAAATTCCCAGCCATTCATAATGGGCATATTAATATCAAGCAAAATATAATCGGGTAGTTTATTAGGGTCTTTTCTCTGGATATCAGAAAGTTGCTCAATCGCATATTTTCCGTTCAGGCAGGCCATAATTTCTGTATTAAGTAAAGCTTTCTTTATCAGTTTTATGGAGATAAAGTTATTTATCTCATCATCATCAACCAGCAATACACTTATGGCTTTATTGTTAACATTCATATCTAAAATTTAAGCGCGTTGTTTTATACGAGACCACAATTCAAAAGGTTATATTCCTTATAGTTGTAAATTATAAAAAACAATACATTAAAACGGCTCCGCAACGTGAATATTTTATTTAATCTGGCCAATTAAATAAAGTTCAAAAAAACACGGAACAGGAATTAGCCATTGAATTTAAAAGGCGTAGTCATGCTCCACCCGGCAAATGCGTACTTTATAATTCAGGTACCATTTATCGCGCCCCTGCTGCTGGGCAAACAGGTGCCGGGCATTAGCTTTCCAGTTCTTAATAGCTTCTACCGACTGCCAATAAGACACCGTTATTCCAACATTGTTACGCGCCGATTCAACGCCCAGAAAACCTTCCTGCTGCCGGGCCAGTTCAACCATTTCAACAGCCATATCGCTATAGCCTTGCTCTACACCGGTACGTAGGGATGTAAATATTACCGCATAATAAGGGGGCTGTGGTGTTTGAGCGATAAGCTCTTCTAAATCTCCCCTAAAGGGAGAGACTTTTGAATTACCTTCAGGATTAGCTGAACTCATAATATATATTTGTGTGAAAAATAAAAACCCTCCTTGTTTAGGGGAGGGTTGATTTAAAAGCTATTCAATCACGCTTTCTTCAAACTCATACTCTTCCAGCGGGGGGCATGAGCAGATCAGCGTTCTGTCGCCATAAGTGTCATTAACCCTGCCCACCGAAGGCCAGAATTTATTGGCAGCCACGTAAGGCAGCGGGAATGCCGCTTTTTGACGGGTATAAGGATGCTCCCACTCGTTGCCGGTAATTACAGCTACAGTATGTGGCGCATTTTTTAACGGATTGTTTGTTTTATCAGATAAACCATCAACCACATCGGCAATTTCATGACGGATAGAGATCATGGCATCGCAAAAACGGTCGAGCTCATGCTTAGGCTCTGATTCAGTCGGCTCAACCATTACCGTACCCGCAACCGGGAATGATACGGTTGGTGCATGGAAACCATAATCCATTAAACGTTTAGCAATATCCGTAACCTCGATACCTGCCGATTTAAATGAGCGGCAATCCAGGATCATTTCATGCGCGCAACGGCCATTAGCACCAGCATATAGTACAGGGTAATGTTCCTGTAACCTGGCTTTAATGTAGTTGGCATTCAGGATAGCATAACGGGTAGCGTTAGTCAAGCCTTCGGCACCCATCATGGCAATGTAAGCATGTGATATGATGAGGATAGATGCAGAACCCCATGGCGCTGCAGAAACAGCATGGATTGATTTACCTCTGTCGATATCAACCACAGCATGACCCGGCAAATAAGGAACCAAATGTTTTGCAACACCGATCGGGCCCATGCCGGGGCCACCGCCACCGTGAGGGATACAGAATGTTTTATGCAGGTTGAGGTGACAAACGTCGGCACCGATATTGGCCGGACTTGTTAAACCTACCTGCGCGTTCATGTTAGCACCGTCCATATAAACCTGGCCGCCGTTTTCATGAATAATTTCGCAAATTTCAATGATGCTTTCTTCAAATACGCCGTGAGTTGATGGGTAAGTAACCATCAGGCATGAAAGCTCGTTTTTGTATTGCTCAGCTTTGGCGCGCATGTCGGCAACATCAATGTTTCCGTTATCATCGCACTTAACCACCACTATCTTCATGCCGGCCATAGCTGCAGATGCAGGGTTGGTACCGTGTGCCGATGAAGGGATCAGAGCAATATTACGGTGGCTATCGCCCCTGTCATTGTGATAAGCGCGGATTACCATTAAACCGGCGTATTCGCCTTGCGCACCGGCATTTGGCTGCAGGCTCATGGCTGCAAAACCGGTGATTTCGCTTAGCCAATTGTTGATCTCATCAAACAGCTGCATATAACCGCCAACCTGGTCGGTTGGGGCAAATGGATGAATTTTACTGAACTCGGCCCAGGTAACAGGTACCATTTCGGTGGTAGCGTTCAGTTTCATGGTACAAGAGCCTAAAGCTATCATAGAGTGGCAAAGCGAAAGATCTTTCGCCTCCAATGATTTGATATAACGCAACATTTCATGTTCAGACCGGTGGGTATTGAACAGACTGTGCGTTAAATATGCAGAAGTACGCTGAAGTTCTGTAGGAATAACAGTTTCAAGGCTTGCATTAACGCCATCGAAATCAACATCGTTAAATGTTTTACCCTTAACTTTGGCAAAGAACCTTACCATGGTTTTGATATCCTCAACCGAAGTGGTTTCATCAATTGCTATAGTTACTATTGAACCTTCGTAGTTAAGGTTCATTTCGTTATTTAATGCTTCCGAATGGATAGGACCAACAAGGTTCCCCACATCAAACTTAACAGTATCAAAGTAAGCATCGTTCAATTGCTCATAGCCAAGCTGCCCTAAGGTTTTGGCTAATAATATTGCTAAGCCGTGAATGCGCTCTGCTATAAGCTTAATACCATCCGGACCATGATATACGGCATACATACCAGCCATAATAGCTAACAGTGCCTGTGCGGTGCAGATATTTGATGTAGCTTTATCGCGGCGAATGTGCTGCTCGCGGGTTTGCAGGGCCATGCGCAGGGCATAATTATTGGCGCTGTCGATAGTAACGCCGATGATGCGGCCCGGGATAGAACGTTTATACTCTTCTTTAGTAGCGAAGAAAGCAGCATGCGGGCCGCCAAAACCCATCGGTACACCAAAACGTTGCGATGAACCAACAACGATATCGGCACCCCACTCGCCCGGAGGGGTTAATAGCGCAAGACTCATGATATCGGCAACAACGGTAAGCTTAATACCTTTTTCATGACCTTTTGCAGCAAAATCGGCGTAGTTATAAACCGCGCCATTGCTGGCAGGATATTGTACAATAGCGCCAAACATATCGTCGGTTAATTCAACGGTACGGTGGTCGCCTATTCTCAGTTCAATGCCATAAGGCTCTGAACGGGTTTTTAAGATATCAATAGTTTGCGGGAACACTTCTTCGGAAACGAAGAAAACGTTGGCGCTGTTGTTTTTACGCAAGGTATATTGCATAAACATAGCCTCGGCAGCGGCAGTACCTTCATCAAGCAATGAAGCATTGGCAATTTCCATACCGGTAAGGTCGATAACCATGGTTTGGAAGTTTAACAAAGCCTGCAGGCGGCCCTGTGCAATTTCGGCCTGGTATGGGGTGTACTGCGTGTACCATCCAGGGTTTTCAAGAATATTGCGCTGAATAACGCCCGGTACAATCACATCATAGTAACCTTTGCCGATGAATGACTTGAAAACTTTGTTTTTTGAAGCCGTTTGCTTTAAGGTGTTCAGGTAATCGAACTCGCTTTTTGCCGCGGGCAGGTTAAGCGGTTTGGCAAGCCTGATCTTTTGCGGTATGGTTTGCTCTATTAATTCATCAAGCGTACTTACACCGATGGTTTTTAACATTTTGGCCGTGTCGGCCGCGCTTGGAGCAATGTGCCTCGACTGAAACTGCTCCTGATAGGTTGTATTCAACTTCATGAATTAATCGTCCCTCTTAAATTTACCGCAAAGGTACGATTTTGCAACATGAGTAACAATTAGCTAATATGATATTGACAATGCATTTACAGGAAAAAAATGTAATTTGGCTCTTGAATACCTAAACATGACGGGCAGGCGAGTTTTACTTTTTATCACGATTTTTCTTTTTATCAGCTTTAAAAGCTTTTCAGCTGTTTTCACGGTAACCAGTAATGCTGATTCGGGGCCGGGTACCTTGCGCGAAGCATTAACGCTTGCCGCGGCCAATGGCAGCGCTACCAAAGATTATATTTATTTTAATTTACCGGATTTGAGTGAAGCGGGAAGGACGATAACAATGTTAACCCAATTGCCGGATGTTTCATCAAACCTAATTATTGACGGCAGCACGCAACCGGGTGATAAATTTGGCATAAGTGACGCTAAAGTTGCACTTTTTCAAACGGCCGATTATACACAGGAGGTCTCGGGCTTGTTCATTCATGATCAAACTGATGTAGCCGTACTTGGCTTATATATTAAGTGCGCAACCTATACAATTACGCAAACCAACTATTTCTGGCAAGGTATCAATATAGAAAACAGTAAAAATATACAAATTGGCCAGGCAGGAAAAGGTAATATTATCGTTGGATTTTATTTCCCGATAGCTACTAACTTTGACCATAAAAGTCAAACCTGTGAAAACATCTCTTTAAAAGATAATATCTGCGACATTGAAATTGACGGAATTACCACATCACCCAATTTACAATATAACCAAGGCGCTTATTTTTTCTTTCTTGCCGGACAAATAGACATTGGTGGCACGACTGGCGAAGGTAATTTATTTGCCAATGGTTTGACCATTTATCAGTGGAACTCCTACGATGATTCACCGCCTGCTAATTTTCTGATCAGGAATAACAAGGTCGGTGTAAATTACCTGGTTAACGATATTATACCCTCATGTATTGGGCTTAACATAGGAAGTGGAAGTCCTGCCGGAAAAAACACTATTACTATAGCGGATAACGAGCTAGCGGGTTTCCAGGGACCTTTATTTGCCTCTAATTGTATCGGTAAACTCACCATATTAAGAAACTATATTGGTATAGATAAAACGCTCACTCATAAGCTAAATATACCGGGTGCAGGAATAGCTGTTTTTTACTATCAGGGTGATGTGCAAATAGGCACTACCGACCCTAAAGATGCCAATGTAGTTGGATATTGTAAACCATTACAATTAACAGAAACTCTTAAGGTGTCTTTTAACAAAAACAGTTTTTTTTGCGCCAAAGATTTTTACCCCATTTACAGCTATAGCCTGTACAGTCCGCTGCCGCAGGCAAGCATCACTAATGTTACCAATAACAGCATTGGCGGTACCGCAACTCCACACTCATCTATCGAATTATTTTATGCAGATGACTGTGGCACTTGTTCTCCCAAAACATATTTTGCATCAACGATTGCCGATAATAACGGAAAATGGGTTTACAACACCCATTTAACCGGCTCGGTTTTAGCTACCGCAACCATAAACGGAACCACGTCCGAATATACGCAACCCTCTTTGTCGGCCAATGTAGATGACAGTCAAATAAATAAGCACACACCCGATTGCAATGGAAGTAACGGTTCAATAACTAATATCAGGGTCACCTCCTTTACCCAGCCAACTGATATTTATACCTACACATGGACAAATAGCCAAAATCAGGTCGTTGGTCATAATCTAGACCTCAACGAGGTACCAGAAGAAACGTATACCTTAAAAATTACCGGCCCCGGCTGCGGCACGATAACAACTGCCCCTATAACGCTAAAGTCAAAAACAATAACGATTGATTTAACAAACATCCATAAATCAAATGCAGGCTGTAATGGACCAACCGGTTCAATTACCGGCATAACCGCGCCAAACGCAACCCATTATCAATGGATAAATAAAATCAACAACCAAATTGCAAGTAATTCAAGCGATCTTAGGGATGTTGGACCTGGTACTTATCAGCTGATTGCAAGCAATGATTTTAGCTGTAGCGAGAAAAGTCCGGAATACACTATTGATGCTACTCCTGCAACCGTCTATCCAAATTATAACACTAATATTAACAACAGTTGCACAGGTGAAAACAACGGCTCAATTACCGTAATACCTACAGATAACCTTGTTAAAACAGCACGCTGGATTGACGCCGAAGGGCAACCTGCAGGTACGGGGTTAAATGTCCCAAACCTTAAACCCGGCACTTATAAAGTTTACTTTACCGATGCCAGCGGCTGCGAAACACTTTATCCGCATGATTTTACCGTTAACGAAATTGATCCCTTGCAAATAGTGGCAAACTCAGAAACCCGTACCGATGATCAATGCGGATTAAATACGGGGGGTATAAAAAACATTCAGGTTAAAGGCGGCACACAGCCCTACACCTATTTATGGCTTAATGTAGCCGGTGAGCATTTAGTTACATCGCAAGATCTTACAGACGTCGGTGCCGGGGATTACACGCTGCAGGTTCAGGACGCCGGTGGTTGCGGCGTTATGGCAAGTCGCATTTATACTGTTTTAAATGAAAACAGCAGCATAGATGCGCCGGTAATTGCCCCCTTGCAATTATGCGCTCCGGGCGAAGCTTTGCTATCCGTCAGTTCTCCATCTGCCGGGAATACCTATCGTCTTTATGATTCGCAAACAAGCACTCAATACCAGGATGAACAAACCAATGGCATCTTCAAAATCAAAGCAAATCCCAATAGCACTTATTATATAAGCAAGGTTAGCGGCCAGTGCGAAAGCGAACGAACCCAGGCGCAAATAACCATCAGCTTATCTGCTATTGATATCCCAAACGCGTTCACACCTAATGGCGACGGTAAAAATGACTACTGGAAAATAAACAATGCTCAAAATTATCCGCAGGCAATAGTCCAGATATTTACCAGGTACGGGCAAAAAGTATTTGAATCAAAAGGGTATAGCGTACCGTTTGACGGAACTTATAATGGCACCAAACTTCCTTCGGGAGTGTACTATTATATTTTAAATCTCGGTAAAAGCTGCAATTTGCTCTCAGGCAGTTTGTCAATCATCAGGTAACCATACAGCATTTCACTATTTTGATGTTGTTTATTGTATAACCACCACCTGATCAATATAATATTCACAGTGTACTTACAGCAAAAAAGTGTATTTTGCAGCTGATTACCTAAATCAATGTTTGTTAAGAAATTATCACTTTTAGTACTACTAATATCGATCTTGTTTTGCAATGTAGCCTCAGGCGCTACATTTATAGTAACCAGCAATGCCGATACCGGTCCGGGAACGCTGCGCGAGGCTTTAACCAACGCCGCGGCTAATGGCACTGCAACGCCTGATATCATCCAGTTTAAATTACCGGGAACGCTTGTATCTGACCGCACCATCAGGTTAAAAAGCCAATTGCCCGCGGTAACTTCAAATTTAGTAATTGATGGTACAAGTCAGCCCGGTATAGCCTTTGGCGTGTCTGATGCAAGGGTTATCATCGAACCTGAAACTTCGCCGGCCTACTTTAACTGCCTTTTCATTAACGGTGATATTAACAGCGGCGGGGCAACGGCAAAAAGCATCGGGATTTATGGGTTATATATCCGCAATTTTGCCCGCATTACCAGCTTTGCCAATCCTGACCTCGGACAGGGTTCGGGCATTGTGATCCAGGGCGATGCTTCGGCTATTATTATAGGCGCGCCGGGTAAAGGCAACGTCATATGCGGCAACATCAACGGCATTGTTAACAACTCTTATTACTATAATAACGGGCTTGCCGATATTCTTATTCAAAGCAATATCATAGGTTTATTGGATGATGGCTATACCGCGGCAAGCAATATTAACGGTGTTAACCTGGTACTGAGCAAAACAGCCACCATAGGTGGTACAGCTGCTAACATGGGCAATGTTATATCGGCCAATGTTACTAATATTAATATCATACGCGGATATAATTTCAATGTTACCCCAAGCGTTGTTGACATTCAAAACAATAAAATAGGTACGGATTATACCGGGAAAAAAGATTTTAAAAACATCCTGCTGTTTCAGCAGAGCGCCTTTATCAAAGCATACGGCATTAACGTAACTACCGATTATACCACCGTGAACATTAATGCCAATATCATATCGGGTCAGCGTTATTGCGGCATTTATATTGAACGGGCCACATTCAATATCACGGGCAACAAAATTGGTACTGATATCACCGGTACCGCCAACCTCGGGAATGGCGAAGGCATCAGGGCCGGCGAGAGCTCATCGGGTACCATTGGCGGCCCGCTTGCTACCGATAAAAATTACATTGGTTACAATCAGTACGGCATCGAAGCTCTTAACAGCGCCCATACATTGATAACCCGAAACAGCATTTTTTGCAACAGTGACTATGGCATAAGCGCCATCAGTAATTATTATACAGTCCCCTATGTGCAGGTGCTTAATTTCGGCAGCACAGCAGTATCTGGGATAGCTACACCAAACTCGGCTATCGAGCTTTTCTTTTCGGACGATTGCGGAACGATATGCCAGGGTAAAACCTATATTACTACCGTACAGTCTGACGGGAGCGGTAAATGGTCTTACTCAGGAGCTATCAGTAAGGCTGTAATAGCCACGGCAACTGATGCTAATAAAAACACCTCGCCTTTTTCATCATTGGTGATCAGGGAAAGTGATATTGTAATAAAAAATTACACTTGTGCATACCAGGGTAGTATTACCATACAGCAAAACCGGAGCGGCCTGTTATACCATTGGGATAAAAAGGAACAAAATGGCAGTCTTGCATCCGTTGGCGATGGTCAGAGTATAAAAAACCTTTTACCAGGCACTTACCAGTTAACAGCACAATACCCAGGCGGCTGCCAGAAAGTTACGCAGCTTTTTGAGGTAAAAGATTCGCGGATCAAAATACAGAATGTAATTGTGCCGGTACCGGAATGCCGTCAGAAACAATTTCCGTTTGATGTGAACTTTACAGGAGGTACAGGTAATATCACTTTTGCGTGGAAAGATAAGAATGGTAATATCGCGGCAACAAGCAAGTCGGCCTCTTTACCCCAAGGCACTTACACGGTAACCATTTATGACGAGGCCGGCTGCGCTGTAACCTCAAGCCCGGCTGTAAACATTAAAGCCAAACCAGGTCCTGATTATGACCTTTCAACCATGACGGTAAAATCTGCTCAATGCGGGGTAGCCGACGGCAGCATAAAAAACATTACACCCATCCCCTCAGGGATAGGTACACTTACCTACAAATGGCTGGATGCCGCGGGCAAAACCGTTAGGACTTCAAAAGATCTGGTAGGAGTCAAAGGCGGTACCTATACCCTCGTACTCACAGATCAAAGCGAGTGCAGTCCTTATTCTACCCCGCCGATAACTATTTCAGAAACAAATTCGGTAATTTTTTATGGTGGTGTTGTAACCCCCGCGAAATGCGGTGAAAATAATGGTGCTATAACCGGGGTTTCAGCACCAAATGCCGATAAATTTCAATGGTACGATCCACAAGGTAACCCAATACCTACTAACCCTGCAAACCTGGATATTTCTCCCCTCGCCGACGGCACATACCGGCTGAACGCGTTAAATACTCAAACGCAATGCAGCAACGATGCCTATTTTACGGTTAACCGTTTGGCACCCGAGGTATTTACCATTAAAAACCTTATTAACACACCTACTACCTGCGGGCTCAACAATGGCAGCCTGCATATTGATTTTGAGGGAAGTATAAAGCCAAGTTCTTATCAATGGGTTGATGCAGCCGGTACAACAGTAAGTTACGGTACCGATGTTCCAAACGCCGCCCCCGGTTCATATACGCTTCATGTAACCGATAAAAACGGATGTGCTTCTGTATTGGGCACCTGGGTAATACAGGCAACCCCTTTGTTACAATTTTCGGCAAATAATGCCCCGGTAGCCAAAACAGATGAGTGCGACCAGCTATTGGGCAGCATTACAGGCATCGATGTTTCCGGCGGTGTGCCTCCATATAAATTTATCTGGACCGACGCCACCGGCAATACCGTGGGGAACGATAAAGATTTAACAAATGTGGGCAAAGGCACTTATTCATTGACAGTTACTGATAACACTACCTGTGCAATTCCGTTACCATTCAGCAAGGAGGTTGGCAACCAAAAATTCATTCCTGATGCACCGGTATTAAACGACCAAAGGATCTGTCTGCCCGGAAAAGTAGGCCTGTCTGTTTTAAACAAAACTACAGGCATGTATAATTTATATGCCGATGCTACATCAACAACGCCGCTTCAAACCAGTAATACCGGCAATTTTGAAGTATTAATAACCGAAACCAGTGATTATTATATCTCATACAGCATAGGATCATGCGAAAGCCCGCGCACCAAAACACATATCGAAGTTGTATTGGTCGATGTAAAATTCTCCAATACCATAACCCCCAACGGCGATGGTATAAACGATTACTGGAAGATAGAAGGCCTTGAAAAATTCCCCGGCACTTTAGTTCAGATCTTTAACCGTTACGGAAAAAGGGTGTTCGAGTCAAAAGAATACGCCACACCATTTTCAGGGCAGTTTAATGGCTGGCTGCTGCCTTCGGGAGTGTATTACTATATCATTAACCTAAATACTCCTTGTAAGCTGCTATCGGGCAACCTTACATTGATCAGGTAATTTTTTAACAATATCATGAATAACCTGCCGCTCCGTTTTGCGGCGGGCATATTATATTATAAAGGATATTAAACAAAAATCGTAACTTACTGGCAGGCAATATCAACCAATATTAACGAACCAGTTTATTGCCCAAATCAATTTATAAACTAACATTCCAGATTGTGTTGCCGCCATGAAACACAAGTTGTTTCTGTTTACGCTATTTTTATTGCTGACCTGTTTAAATGCAGAGGCCACGGTATTTACCGTTACGAGTAATGCCGATGCAGGAACAGGCACACTGCGTGAGGCCCTTACTAATGCAGCAGCCAACGGCACAATTCAGCAGGATATTATTAATTTTAACCTGCCGGGCAGCGTGACCATCACACTTTTTACGCAGCTCCCCGAGGTTACCTCCAATTTAATTATCGACGGCAGCACGCAGCCGACACCCAAACTCAGCAGAAGTGACGCCAGGGTTTATATCATACCCGATATAAGCTATACTTTTCCGGGGACTAAGGCAGCAGCCCTGTTGATGACCGAAGTTACCAATGTGGAAATATATGGCTTATGCATAAAAGGTTACAGCAGCAAACTCACAAACTTTAACGGCAACCTGCTTTTCACCGCTATATCGGCTTACGATTGTACCAATATTACCATAGGCGCACCGGATAAAGGAAATGTTTTTTGCGATAACATCTACGGTGTGTATTGCGGCACCAACTCACTAACCGACTCAAAGAATAATGATAATATCAATATCCAATCAAATTTTATTGGTTATGACGAATCGGGAACAAATGTTGTTGAATTAGGGTATGCACTTGATATAACCGCCGATAACTCATTAGTGGGTGGCCCTACCTCCAAAGAAAGAAACTATTTTGCTACCGCGATAGCCTTAAACGGAACTGATAATAAGTTTATCAACAACTCACTTTCACTTGATGTGAACGGTCAGGATAACCGCGTAAACGGGGCATCCATACTTGTACGGTTTCAGGGAAGCAATACACAGGTAGCCGACAATGATTTTTGTTCTACACAATTTCAGTTTATATCTGTAAACAGCTTCACTTTTATGCGTAATAAGCAAAGCAGTATACCGGGTAATTCGGGTATGTACTTATTTAAATGCAATAATGCTTTTATTGGCGATGATAATGATGACGATATCAATATCTTTAGTAACGACGGCGGCGCTTTCTATGCGGTCGAGTCAACCAATATTACTATAGCCAAAAACAGTATCTCATGTAATACAACACCATACCTGATATCAAGTGGCACAGCCATTCCCGACATTAATATAGTTGTAAACAGTGCCGCCGAATTTTCAGGAACGGCATCGCCCGGAGCCGCTATTTATATTTATAATGACAATACAGATTGTTCTGTTTGCAACCCGGTACAGTACCTGGTTACGGTTGTTGCAGATGCAGCGGGTAACTGGAAGTTTACCGGCGATTTTCACAATAAAAAACTGGTGGCAAATGCTACATTTAATAACAGTTCGTCTGAATATACCCAACCGGTCATTTCGACATCGGCCGCCGATTATGTGAAAGTTAATCCTACTTGTTTTAAAAACAACGGATCTATTACCCTGCAAAACTTAAAGAACGTTATCGGGGTTGACTGGTATAATGACCAGGATCAATTAGTACAGTCCGGCGGCCCTAAACTGGATGGCGTTGGCGTTGGCACCTATTACGCCAAATGCTATAACGGAAATTGTTTTGCCAAATCTATTCTCATCACCTTAACCAGTTCAAATCCAGGCATTGATGATTCAGGGCTTCAAAAAGTGAATGCTTCCTGCGATGCGGCAAATGGCAGCATCAGTAATTTAAAGCTTATCAATACAAACGGCGGTACACCACCATTAAGGTGGACAAATGAAGCCGGAGATGTAATACGCAACACACTGGATATCGACGGGCTTCCCGGCGGAACATATACGCTAACCATAGATCCGGACGGCTGCGCTGTGCCCTATCACATTACCCTGCTTAACCAGGAGCTTGTCATCGATCCACCTGTGATAAGCAGCTTTCAATTGTGCGGCCCGGGCGAAACAATAATACCAGTAAAAAACCCAATAGCAACGTCAACCTACAGGCTTTATGATAGTGAAACCAGCACTACTCCGCTTGATGAAGAGCCTAATGGCAAATTTAAAGTAAACGTTACCGCCAACCGAAGCTATTATATAAGCCGTTTTAGCAACGCTTGTGAAAGCACCCGCACAAAGGTTGATGTAAGCGTGGGCCTTTCAAACCTTAATATTGCCAATGTAATTACCCCAAATAACGACGGTATCAATGATTACTGGCAGATAGCCGGTATGGAGAACTATCCGGCGGCCACCGTAAAAATATTTAACCGGTATGGCAAAAACGTTTTTAACTCAATAGGATATAGCCACCCGTTTAACGGTACCTATAATGGCAAACCATTACCTGCGGGCAGCTATTATTATATTATTAACCTCAGCTCGGGCTGTGGCTTATTATCGGGCAGTTTAAGCATTATCCGTTAGCGATAATTGCCTCAGGTACATTTGGATAGTATTTTCCAAACCATAATACAAGGCATCGCTTACCAGGGCATGACCAATGCTTACTTCGAGCAGACCGGGTATATTTTCTGCAAAATATTTCAGGTTATGTAAATCCAAATCGTGCCCGGCGTTAAGGCCTAATCCCGCCTGTTGCGCAACTTTTGCAGCCTCGATATATGGAGCAATAGCAAGCTCTTTCCCCTGCGGAAAATGAGTAGCATAGCCTTCGGTATAAAGTTCTACACGGTCGGTACCGGTTTTGGCGGCGCCCTCAACCATTGCAGGTATTGGATCAACAAAAATAGATACCCGGATGCCGGCTTCTTTAAATACCGATATCATATCTTTTAAATAATGATAGTTAGTGATAGTATCCCAGCCATGATTAGAGGTGATCTGCCCTAAAACATCAGGTACCAGGGTAACCTGCTCGGGTTTATTGGCAAGCACAAGGTCGATAAATTTTTGTTCCTGGCAATTTCCTTCAATATTAAACTCGGTAGTAACAATTTTCTTAAGTTCAAACACATCGTTATAACGAATGTGGCGCTCATCGGGTCGGGGGTGCACCGTTATTCCCTGCGCGCCAAAACGTTCGCAGTCTTTAGCAACCTGGATCAGGTCGGGATTATTGCCCCCCCGCGAATTACGAAGGGTGGCTATTTTGTTGATGTTGACAGATAGACGGGTCATACTTCAAAGTTATAGATCATTTAGATAAGTTGGCAGATATATTTAACTTTAAACCATGAAGCCTAAACAAGTCATTATCGAACTGGGCGTACTGTTTGCCATATATGCGCTGGCCTTTTTTTGTTGGCCTGCCTTTTTTGAAATAGTAAAAAGAAGCGTAATCTATGATTTCAATTGCACGGTACCTACTTTGTAATGTCAGCCTCACCGTGGGATTATTTAGTAATATGGACTTTTTCATCCATAAGTACATTAGTTTATTTTAGCAGGGCCATTATCCGAGGTTATAAAAACAATATTGTGAATGCCATCTTAATTGGCAGCAACTTTCTGTTAAGCATTACATTGATAAAGGTTTACCGTATGATTTTGATTTTGGAACAACCCATGAATGCAAAGTCGCCGGGGTGGCACCCCCGCTTTCGGGATTAAATAGCATGCCGGCACCAAAAGTAGAACATCCGCATTTTGGTAGTTATATGTTTATCCTATAACCATTTTTATGTTGATATTAGTTGTAAGTAGTATAATTACCGGTAAAAGCTGGCAAACAAATACTCATGAACAAACACATTCTTAAAATAACGCTATCACTTTTTATTCTACTGCTTCTTTGCCGCGAAGCATCAGCGCAAACCATCTACCGTAAAATCGGGAATTACAAGGCTTACTATGGCTGGGCGCACAACTATCCGCAAGACTGGATGATCCTTCGCCGCTTTGATAATGAGGGGCGCAATTACCTGTTGATGGTGAACCCGCAAACACTGGAAACCAAAATAAACGAAAGCAGCTTTTACCAGATCAAACCCATGACGATGGAGCAGGCGCGTGAGTTTTTTAAAAGTACGCCTTATCAAAAGGCGCTCAGTAAAGCCGAAAAACAATCTGTCAACATTCAGGACGCAGGCATCGAAAGCGGCATCCCCAAACAAACAGGCATCAGCCTTACCGCCGACCTTTGCCCATCGCACCGCCCGCTGGATAAACGCATTTTCACTGATATTTTCACTGAATTTAAAAAGGTAGAGCGCCCTGTACCAATAGCGCTTTCCATAACCGGCATCTGGATGCGCCAGCACCCGCAGGACCTGGACTGGCTAAAACAAATGCAGGCCAACCGTGAGATCTACATCACCTGGATCAATCATTCCTTCAATCACCGGGTTAGCCTGAAAGCTCCGCTTAAAGAAAACTTTTTACTTGAACCAGGAACAGATATTAGTTATGAAGTACTGGAAACAGAACAGGCCATGCTGCGTAATGGGCTATTACCATCCGTATTTTTCAGGTTTCCCGGCCTGGTATCTGATCAGCAACTGGTATACCGGATTACCGGTTTCGGCTTGATCCCGGTTGGTACCGATGCATGGCTGGCTAAAGGCCAACAACCCCAAAATGGCAGTATTGTGCTCATACACGGAAACGGCAATGAACCTGTGGGCGTTAACGATTTCATTAAACTATTGCAGTCAAAAACACGATCAATTGCCGGAAAGCAATGGTTACTGTATGATTTACGCGAAAGTGTGGATGAAGAGTTTAGTGAAGCGCCATGAGGGAAGCCGGCAGTGCGCAGTGGCAGTTAGCAGTGCAAATGCGCAGACTTACCAAGTTTAGTTTTTAAGTTTTTTGAGTATGATACCCTAAAATAAAAGCCCCATAGCACTCGCTGCATGGGGCTTTAAACCTAAACCTTATCACAAATCCGGGTTTGGATACCCGTAATTGAATTGTAAATATAAACATGATTTTTAATAATTTCATGGGCTTTGTTACAATTTAATTCTTTTGCACCATATAACATCCATTTATATAAATCTCATATTTTTTTCACCTTAATTTAACAGTATATTCACAATAGAGGCCTGCATCTATCTATGAGCTTTCTCTCAAGATTTACGCTATAAGAAGCAGCAATGACCTTTTAATTATCTACTCATTCAACATAAACTTGTCAATCCCGTATGCCGGTTGCCACTTATCTCCAGGTTCAAAATAATGCCAAAGCAGGGCCGATACTTTTTTGATCAGCAATCCGGCTTCATTGTCGGGTGTCCAACTGGTATCCTTGTTATGATTAGTAATGATCGAAAACACATAATCTCCATGCGGGGCATTTACCAGCACAGTTTCCGACCTTGATTCATCAACCGCCCCCTGTTTGGAAATGGTATGTACATAAGGTGGAATTTGCGACAACGCGTGCTCATCCCAGTAAATGCGGCCCATGTTACGGTACATCCGCTCGCTGGCTGCCGGGCTTACCGCCTTCCCTTCGCGGATCATGGCGAACAGGCGGCACATTTCGCGCGGGGTACTTACTCCCCAACCATAGATCCTGCGGATAGCTTCCCTGCCCGGCACACGCGAATTTACCCGCATTACCTTAAAGTCATTTTGATTGAGCCAGTTGTTGATATACTCGCCGCCCACCAGCTTTTGCAGCCACAAACTTGCGGTATTATCGCTCATGGTGATCATGAGCATAGCCACTTTACTCAATTGTACAGTGTCTTTATCTTTGAACGAGCCCAGCAAATCCTCACCTGCATAAAGCAATGAATCGCGGTAAACTAATTTTTGATTATACTTCAGCTCACCTTTTTCTATCTTATCCATCACCCCGCATTGAATGCTCACTTTGATCATACTGGCTGTAGGGAACAGCGTATCTGCATTGATCTCCGCCGTTTTGCCGTTTTTCAAATTATGTACATAGATGCCAACCTGGCCCTGAAAACCTTTGATAGCTTCATTTAATTTAGCGCTGAGTTTACTGTCGGTTTGTGCAAATGCCGGTGCTGCTAACAATGTCAACAACAGTAAGGTAAGTTTATGTTTCATGTAATGGCGATCTAAAAAATGAAAATACAAATTTTAATATAACAGGCAATCACTCCTTTATATTTGCTAAAACATCCGTTAGC
Source organism: Mucilaginibacter rubeus (assembly GCF_014643835.1). Taxonomy (GTDB): domain Bacteria; phylum Bacteroidota; class Bacteroidia; order Sphingobacteriales; family Sphingobacteriaceae; genus Mucilaginibacter; species Mucilaginibacter rubeus. The sequence continues at coordinate 141,677 of NZ_BMKD01000010.1, forward strand.
CCATGAACCAATTTGTTGATATTACCAACCGCAAAGTGTTATACCGCTTAATGCTCAACCTGCGGCCCGAAGCAGCGCCACTTTGGGGCAAAATGAAACCGCAGCAAATGATCGAACACCTTATTGACCAGGTTCAGTATACTAACGGTGTAAAAATACCAGCCTGGGATGGCCCGGATGATAATACAGCGGCACGTAAACACTCCGCCGTTTATACCGATGCCGAAATACCCCGTAATATCTTTTTGGAAGAATTGGCTGATACCTTAATCTACCCTAATTTGGAAACTGCTATTAATCAGCTCATGAAAGAACTTGACACTTTCGACAGGTATTTCAATACCCCCGATGTTAAAGTGATCCACGGTGCCTTCGGCCCTATGGATTATTATGAGTGGATCATATGGCACGGAAAGCATTTTACGCATCATTTGAAGCAGTTTGGGGTGATAGACTGATAGTAAATCGGCATCAAATATTAACTTTGTTGTTCTTCAGAAATTTAAAAGAAGAAAGACGTCATTGCGAGGTACGAAGCAATCCCAAACTATACAGAGGGGCTTGCACTGCTGACCTGCACATCGGGGATTGCCTCGTACCTCGCAATGACGGCCCGCAAAATCATTTATGAAATTCCTCCGCTGGCTTTTAATCCCGTTTTCGCTGATCTATGGCCTGGTTACGGCTATTCGCAACTGGTGTTATGACCGGGGAATTTTCAAAAGCACTGGTTTTGACATGCCGCTGATCGTAGTCGGCAATCTGGATGTTGGCGGTGCTGGCAAAAGCCCTATGACCGAATATTTGATCAGGCTGTTGAAGGATAATTATAAAATTGCCACGCTTAGCCGGGGCTACGGTCGTATTACCAAAGGTTTTTTGCTGGCATCTGGCGAAAGCAAAGCCTCAGATATCGGTGACGAACCTGCGCAGTTCAAACATAAATTCCCGGATCTTGATGTTGCCGTTTGCGAAAAGCGGGTTGATGGCGTTGAGCAGTTAAAAGACGATCATGATCTTATTATTTTGGATGATGCGTACCAGCACCGCGCGCTTGAACCGGGCATGAGCATTTTGCTTTTTGATTACAGCCGTGTTAACGAACCTCATTTCCTGCTCCCGGCGGGTAACCTGCGCGAACCATTCGGCGGGCGTAAAAGGGCGGATGTCATCATCATCAGTAAATGTCCGGCTTCACTTAGCGACTTGGAACAAGGCCGTGTGATTAAACGGGTCAAACCATATCCGCACCAGTCGCTATTTTTTACCACCATAAACTATCTGCCGGCCCAAACTATCTATGGGGCCCCGGTTACAAATGCCATCGACGATCAAACCACGGTTTTCCTGCTTACGGGAATAGCTAATCCAAAACCGTTATTGTCGCATCTGAAAAAGCAAACACCCCTGGTTGTTCATCATAATTATCCCGACCATCACCGTTTTAGCTTAAAAAATATCAGTAAACTTGCCGATGAATTTTCGGCCTGTGCATCACAAAAAAAAGTGATCATCACAACAGAAAAGGATGCACAGCGTTTAGGGGAACAGGACCTGCTTGCGATGGTTAAAAAACTGCCCATTTTGGTGCTGCCCATAGGCATTAGTTTTTTAAATAACGGGCAACAACAATTTGACGAATTAGTACAAACATATGTTAGACAATATTGAAGGCACCGCCCGGTATATCAAAAACCGGATAGGCGATTTTGAACCCGAAGTGGGTATAATTTTAGGTACCGGCCTTGGTGGCCTGGTAAAAGAAATTGAAGTTGAAAAACAACTCATGTATTCCAACATTCCTGATTTCCCTATCTCAACATTAGAGTTCCATTCGGGCAAGCTGATTTTTGGTACCCTTGCAGGTGTTAAAGTGGTGGCCATGCAGGGCCGTTTGCATTATTACGAAGGCTACAATATGCAGCAGATCACCTTCCCGGTTAGGGTGATGAAATACCTGGGCATCAAAACGCTGTATGTATCAAACGCCAGCGGCTCGCTTAACCCCGATTTTAAAAAGGGTGACCTGATGATCATTGAAGATCATATTAACCTACAGCCTCAAAACCCGCTGGTTGGCCGCAATTATGAAGAGCTTGGACCACGGTTCCCTGATATGAGCGAACCTTACCGTCATGATATGATCGAAAAGGGTTTAGCCATCGCTCAGAAAAATAACATCACCTGCCATAAAGGGGTATATGTAGCCGTAACCGGCCCTAACCTGGAAACCCGTGCCGAATACAAATACCTGCGTATCATTGGCGGCGATGCCGTTGGCATGAGCACCGTGCCCGAGGTTATTGTTGCTAATCACATGGGGATCCCGACGTTTGCTATTTCGGTATTAACAGATGAAGGCTTCCCGGAAGTGCTTAAGCCCATAACATTGGAGGAGATTATTGCTATTGCGCAGGAAGCCGAGCCCAAAATGACCCTGATACTTAAAGAACTGATAGCCGGTAATTAATGCGCCAAAAGCTCAAATATATTTTTTTATTGCTGATGTGCCTGTCGGTACAGGCCGCTTTCGCACAGTATGGCAACCGCACTAACCCGCGTAACCTGCCTACCCGTGATACCGCGCGCCGGCAGGAAAAACAAATGACCGACGATCAGCTGCTGGACAGTTTAAGGCGAAAGGAAGAAAACAAAAAAGATTCGGTAGTTTTTAGCTCCAAATTTATCCGCGTTACCAACGAGCGTTTGCTGAATGATAGTACACAACTGTTTCCGATTGATACGGGCATTACGAATTTCGAGATCTATAGCCCGCTTATTGATCCGCGCAGTCCCCGAATTCATTTAGGTAATATTGGTTTGTCACAACGGCCTCTGCTTTTTGAGCCCAGCAGGACCATAGGCTTTGACCTGGGCTTGCATGCGCTTGATATTTACGCTTTAAAGCCTCAGGATATTAATTATTATAACACGCGTGTACCTTATACCAAGCTTACATTATATAATGCCTTTGGCGGCTCGGCCATTCAGTTGTTCAATATCGTTCATACGCAAAATATAAAACCCAACTGGAATATTGGTTTTAACCTTAATTTCAACGGATCAAGGGGTTTCTACAATTTTAACAATGTGCTTGGCCAAAACGTGAGCGATTTGAATGCTTCTATTTTTACGTGGTACGAATCAAAAAGCAAACGGTATAACCTGCTGGCCAACCTTTTGTTCAACAATCTTAAGGCCCCCGAAACCGGCAGCATTCTCAACGATTCGGTATTTACCAGTACCAATGTAAACAACGCCTTTTCAAAAGACAGGGCAGCGGTACGTTTACCGTATAGTTATGAAAACTGGAACGATAAGGGCCTTTACATTAAGCAGTTTTATTATTTAGGCCGGATAGATAGTTTGAATAAGGGGAAGGACAATTCAAAGATCCTGCCTACCCAACGCGTGTCACATACCCTTCATGTATCAAACAGCAGGTACCTGTACAAGCAAAGCGGTGTTGATACCTATAATGTATTCCCTGACTATTATTACAGCAATAACCGGTCAAGGGATTCAACAGTCGTCACGCATATTCAAAATGAGTTTTCGTATAGCTTTTATCTGCGAAGTAAATCGGTAAAATTTGTAAAGAACGAGCTTAAGCTTGACCTCGGCCTTGTGCATGATTTTTATTCGTACAACCAGTATGTTAGCGATACCACCCTTAACCAGTATGGTGCAAAATATATTCATCAGGATAAAGTACAGCACAATACTTTCCAGGACATTACGCTGAAAGCTAAATTGGGCTACCGTTTCAGCGATCGTATAGCCCTTGATGCCGATTTCAGGCAAATTGCCCAGGGCCGCGACTTTGGCAATTATTTATATGATGCCAAACTTACCCTGGCAGGCGGCAAAAAAACCGGCAAGATCATTTTAGAAGCCTATTCACAAAACAGCTCGCCCCCGCTGGTTTATAATAACTGGATCTCCAATCATTATATTTTTCATAATGATTTCAGCAATCAAAAAACAACCAGCGCATCGTTTAATTACATTAACAACGCCCTGCAAATTGATTTAAAAGCCGAATACTTTTTGATCAGCAATTACCTGTATTTTTCAGCGCAGGATGGCGGTACCGATGTGCGCCCGGCTCAGCTTAACAACTCTATCAACCTGTTAAAAGTAAGTTTGGGTAAAAACTTCACTTACCGGAGCCTGCATTTTGATAACTATGTAGTATATCAAAAAACCGACTATCAGAATACGCTTCGTACCCCGGAAGTATATGCTTACAGCAGCTTATATATTAACAGGGTTTTGCTTAATGTACTGCATGCCAGTATGGGTATAAATGGAAGGTATAATACAGAATATGTTGCCCCTTCATATGCCACGGGATTGGGCCAGTTTTATAACGGCGCGAACGTAACGTTTTCATCATACCCTATATTTGGCGTATTTTTCAAAGCAACCTTGCAGCGTACCAACCTGTTTGTTGCTTATGATTACATCAACCAGCGTGCCTGGAGTAAAGGCTATTACACGGTTAACCGTTACCCACAACAGGATGCCATCCTGAAATTCGGCGTTTCATGGACATTTTATAATTAATAGGATCATCGGATACTAAAAAGCATTTTCTGGCGCCTTTTCTGGCGCAAGTCTTGTGTGGCTGGCATGAGGGTGGATGACTTGTGCCTTTGGGACAGCAAGACATATTGTCTCGTCCTAAAAAAAGTTTACAGTTTAACTGCTAAATCCTGTTATACGTTTACAATATTAATTAATCCTAAAATAGGTTTACAAAATCACATTTTGAGGTTTATAATAACTTTTCCATGTTC
>NZ_BMKD01000011.1 GCF_014643835.1 Mucilaginibacter rubeus
TTTATTGACTGAACTCGCTCAGCCTCAACTTCTTTCGCTCTCTCAAGCACCCTTCCGTTTGGGTCTGCAAAGGTAGAAAACCTTTTCTTATTTCCAAAACTTTTTTATTTTTTATTTTTAAAGTTTTGCAGTGTTTATCTTTCTTCTCTTTCCCTCTTCAACACCGATTCTTTTACCCTTTGTATGAACTACCGCTCCTGTTTGAAGCGGCTGCAAAGGTGCGAATTTCATTTTGATTTAGCAAGTGAAAATTTCACTTTTTTTTTAATCTTTTTATTCGCTTTTAATTTTCAAAAAACAACGCCTCTTTTTCTAAAGCGGTCACAAATGTACACAGAAAACCAGCTACCAACCAAGATATATTTTCAAATAATTAAACCTATTTTACAACTACCTGTAAATTAAGGTAAAATACATCCCCAAACACCCTCATAATTAAGTAAAGACGGGCATTTAGCTAATGTGTATATTTGAAATGTATATGAATGAGCATAATTTCCCTCCGCATTTCATCGCATCATTGAGCGCGGAAAACGGTTTCGATGAAGAAAATTTTGTAAAAGCGCACCGGTTTGAGGAGGCTCCAACCTCTATAAGGGTTAATCCTTTTAAACCATCTGCCTTAAAAATTACACAAAATGTACCCTGGTGCGCCAACGGATATTATCTTGAAAGCCGCCCGTCGTTCACATTCGATCCTCTTTTTCATGCCGGCTGCTATTATGTACAGGAAGCATCATCAATGTTTATTGATCATATTTTTAAAACCATCAACCAAAATAATGATGATGCGGTAAAAGTACTTGACCTTTGCGCGGCACCCGGAGGTAAAAGCACCTTGCTTAATTCGGCCCTGCAACCTGCCGATTTATTAGTGGCAAACGAGATCATTAAAACACGTGTACCTATATTAACAGATAATTTGAACCGGTGGGGTACAGCCAATACCATTGTTACCAATAATGACCCTAAAGATTTCAGCAGGCTGAAAAGCTTTTTTGATATCATACTCGCTGATGCCCCCTGCTCGGGCTCGGGCATGTTCCGAAAAGATCCGGACGCGATGAGCGAATGGTCGGAAGGGAACGTGAACCTTTGTCATCAGCGGCAGGAACGCATACTTGCTGATATTTACCCAGCCTTAAAAGAAGATGGTTACCTTATATATAGTACTTGCTCCTACTCACACCAGGAAAATGAAGATATCCTGGACTGGCTTTGCACCGAGTTTGAGCTGGAAAGCATCCGCATACCTATTAATAAGGAATGGGGCATTGTTGAAACCCAGTCGCCGGAGAAAAAAGCCTGGGGCTACCGCTTTTACCCGGGTAAGGTAAAAGGCGAAGGCTTATTTGCCGCCTGCCTGCAAAAAAAAGAAAACAGCGGCGATCTGGCCTCCTTTAAAAACAACACGCAGCAAAAACTGCCGGGCAAGGAGCTCGACCAGGTGCGCTCATATATTAATAACCCCGACGACCTTTATTATTTTAAGGTAAATGACGACTGGATGGCTATTAACCGCGCCCATAAAGAAAGCCTCAATATACTACAGCGACACCTCTATATTAAAAAATCGGGGGTAATTATTGGTAAACTTGCCGGTAAGGACCTGATCCCCGATCACGAACTGGCCCTAAGCCTTATAATTAATAAAGATGCAGTTTTGGAAACGCCCCTTAATAAAGATCAGGCTATCCAATACCTGCGCCGGGACAACATAGAACTATCCACAACAGATAAAGGCTGGACGCTCATGACCTATGAAGGGCATCCGCTTGGCTGGGCCAAATTATTGCCAAATCGGATCAATAATTATTATCCTAAAGAAATAAGGATCCTCTCGACGCATCCTCCGAGGGAATGGTAATATTATGCCTTTACGTTAGGGATTGAAGCGGATACCAGCCAATGTGGCTAAGGCCCTGCGCAGTATGAGCGGAAAGCCCGGCCGAAGGCAATGCCCTAATAAATAAAGATCGAACTTAAACTCACAAAAAAAGCTAAGCCGCAAAGTTTTGGAATCTCTTCCCCCTTTGCGGCTTAGCGTATTTGCATAAAAGTAAATGCTACATTAAAGTTACTGTGATCAATTACCGTGCTCCATTATTTATTATTGAAATTTAAACCCTAAACCAATTTGCCAAACCTGGTTACGGTAATCGGGCAGGTTTTGATCAGCATAAGGACGATTTTCACCAAGGTCGATATTATAACGACCGCGGATCTCCACATTGCGGTTAATGTCAAAACTTACGCCTACTACACCGGCAACGTAACTATGATTGGCATCATTGTCAATATGATCAACACTGGTACCTAAACCGCTTTCGTAAGTATTTTTGGTTGATGTTAAAAAGGTAAGCTGCGGACCAACCAGCAGGTTAAAGCCCCGTACCACCCTAAATTTAGCCAGTAAAGGCACATCAATATAATTAGTGCGCTGTGTAAATTTCCCGTCCCGGTCATTCACCTCATATCCTTTTTGCGAAAACAATACTTCGGGCGCAAATGATAGTGGGTAGATAATAGGCACATCAAAGGTTAAACCCGCGTGCCAGCCGGCAAGTGAACTGGAACTGTAATTGCTGTTATAAGCATCAACCGTATTTGAAACGTTTAAACCTACTGCTAAACCAACTTTGGGGGTGTAAAAATCATCATAGCGGCGTTGGGGCTGGGATCTTTCAACAACCCTGCGGGGTGGTCGGCGATGACGCGGTCCATAGTAATACCCCTGCGCGCTAACTGTCCCTACGGTAAAAAGGCACATTGCCAAGAAAAGTAATTTTTTCATCGTATTTGTCTGTTTTAAATAAGTGGCGGAAAAGTCTTTAGCCCGTTAGTTTATCGGTTACTGCCGGCTTTTCCTTCTATGTATGTTAATAACGTGATAGATTAATAAAAAACACAAAGGTTTATTAGCGGTTTGATTTTTGTAATAGTTGTAACATCATTTTCATCAAAAATTCAGAATAACGCTACATTTGGCCTATGCAAGCTTCTAAAACCCGCATTTTCTACCCGCTGATTATCATCTTCACATTTTTCACCGCCGATGTTTTTGCACAAAAAGAAAGTTATATCCAATTGTTAGGCAAACAAAACCGCTGGGTCGACTCGGTGTATCATAAAATGAGCCGCAAGCAGCGGGTTGCACAATTATTATTTGTAAGGGCGCATACCAATAAAGGGAAAGCCTATGAAGATTCGGTTGGGCAGGTGATTAAAGAGCAGCAATTGGGGGGCGTTGTATTTTTTCAGGGTGGGCCGGTGCGCCAGGCCAACCTAATCAATAAGTATCAAAAACTGGCCAAAGTACCTTTAATTATAACTATGGACGGCGAATGGGGCCTGGGCATGCGCCTGGATTCTACCATATCATATCCATACCAAATGACCCTCGGTGCCATACAGGATAATAACCTGATTTACAAAATGGGCCAACAGATAGCTTATGATTTTAAACGCCTGGGCATGCAAATGAACCTGGGGCCGGATATGGATGTGAACAACAATCCTAATAACCCCGTTATCAATTACCGCTCTTTTGGCGATAACATGTATAACGTGGCCAAAAAAGGGATTGCTTATTTTAAAGGCATGCAGGATGCAGGCTTGCTTACTTCGGCCAAGCATTTTCCGGGACATGGCGATACCAATGTCGATTCGCATTTTGATTTGCCGCTGCTTCCTTATAGTCGTAGCCGATTAGATTCATTGGAGATGTATCCCTTCCGGGAAGCTATCAATGCAGGTATTAGCGGGGTAATGATCGCTCATATGGCGATCCCTTCCTTAGATAATACGCCCAAACTGCCCTCAACCCTTTCGCGCCCTATTATTACCGGAATCCTGAAAGATTCGTTAAACTTTAAAGGCCTGGTGATATCCGATGCGATGGAAATGAAAGGGGTAACCAAATATTTCCCCAAGGGCGAAGCCGATGTAAGGGCATTTATTGCCGGCAATGATATTATTGAACTATCTGAAAACTCCGACCGGGCTATCGGCCTGATCCGTAAGGCTGTGAGGCATGGCAGCGTTAGTGCTGTTGAGTTTGAAGCGCGGATCAAAAAGATCTTAGTTGCCAAATACTGGGCAGGGCTTAATCAATACAAGCCAACTGCTTTAACCAATTTAAGCCAGGACATTAACAGCGATGCCGCCAAAACACTGGTACAACAACTAAGCGACGCCGCGGTAACCCAATTGAAGAACAATAATGTAAAGCTTAATCCATTTTTAAAAACAGCCATCGTGAGTATAGGGGTAAGCTCGCCAACGCCTTTCCAGATGGAGGTTGTAAAAAGTTTCCCGAACAGCCGCATATTTATAGTTAATAAAGATGCACCGGCGATTGAAGTTGCCAATATCCTGAACTGGCTTAAACAATACCAGCAAGTAATTGTGGGCATACATGATGCCCGCCTGCGCCCGCAAAGCAAGCTTGACTACAGCAGCGATGTAAAACTGATGATTGCCGACCTGGCATCACGCAAAAACACGGCATTCAGTGTGTTTGCCAATGCTTATACTATAGCGGGTTTGCCGGGACTTGAAAAAGCTGGCAGTTTATTGGTTTGTTACCAGATGTCGCCCGAGTTGCAACAGTCGGCAGCGAAAGTGCTTAGCGGTCGGTTAAAGCCTACCGGTAAGCTGCCTGTAAGTGTAAATGCATTTTTTACAACGGGGATGGGGTTGTAGAAAAGAGATTAGAGACTGGCGATTAGAGGTTAGGTGCGCGCAGTTATAAATAATCTAACAGCCCATAACTGTTATTTAAACTGGCTTTCAGTTAATACTTTTTTATTTTTCATAACATTCAACAGGTATTGTGCCTCTGGCTCATAAAGATCTTCTCCAAAGCAGAAGTTTCGCATGCCATAGTCAAATGCTATAGTTCCCTTTTCTTTATTCCGGTAATAAAATACGAACCAAAATTTCCTGTCAGATTCCGAATCTATTTCCCTGATCCTAAACTCCCTGCATTCATTAAGATCGTAAACTTTTTCGCGGGTAAAAAGATCATTTTTTCGGTTGATGCTGAAGGTGCCCATTCCAATTTCGATGATCTCCTTGCCCCAAAACAACCAAATTATCGTTTTTACTGCCATAACTCCGCCAAGGGCCCAACCGCCTATCCATAGCAACATGAATACGCGGCCAAATTCGTTAGGGGAATTGAAAAGTTCACCAAATGCAGATGCTCCAAAATATCCCCAAAAAGTTATCCAGCAACAAATCCATATAATGGAGATATAATTTCGTTTTACAGGAATAGTAATTTTGAGATACTCGAAATTATCCTCAACTATCGCCCGCCCCTGATAAGGTTTTTCCATGGTTAATATTATGGCCTAAATATCATATTTATTATCCTGTTTGCAAATGCAGCAGCATCCTTTTTTATCTTTACTAAATATTATGCAATCTACATTCAATAAATATAACGCTAAATTTCAGGAAGCCTTAGCCGGTTTAAATCCCGAGCAATTGGCCGCGGTTAACAAAATGGATGGCCCTGTACTTGTAGTAGCCGGCCCCGGTACAGGCAAAACGCAGATCCTGGCAGCGCGGATAGGCAAAATCCTGACTGATACAGACGCTTTACCCAGCGAAATCCTGTGCTTAACGTACACCGATGCCGGCGCAGTGGCCATGCGCAAACGTCTGTTCGAATTTATCGGCCCCGATGCTTATCGTATTAATATATATACATTCCATGCTTTTTGTAATGAGATCATCCAGGAGAACCTCGAGTATTTCGGCAAGCTGAATTTGGAGTCGCTTTCCGACCTGGAATCAGCTATGCTATTCCGGGAACTGGTTGATGAGTTCCCGAACGATCACCTGCTGAAGCGTTTTACGGGCGATATTTATTATGATGTTCCCCGGCTTAAAAGCCTGTTCAGCACTATGAAGCGGGAAAACTGGAACGCCGAAATGATTGAGCAGGCGGTAAATGACTATCTTGAAGATTTGCCTAACCGCGAGGAATTTATTTATAAACGGGCTAATGCCAAAGCAGGCATCAAGATTGGTGATCCCAAACAAAAAGATATTGACGCCGCGCATGATGTGATGAAAAAACTGCTGGCTGCTGTTGGAGAGTACCAAAACTATACAGAAAAAATGAAAAGCCGCGGCCGCTATGATTATGACGACATGATCATTTGGGTGTTGCGCGCGTTCCGCGATAATGAAGAAATCCTTCGTAAATACCAGGAACGTTATCAGTATATTCTGGTAGATGAGTTCCAGGATACCAGCGGATCGCAAAACGAGTTGCTGCGCTTTTTGCTTAATTATTGGGATACCCCGAATGTTTTTGTGGTAGGCGATGATGATCAGTCGATCTTTAAATTTCAGGGAGCCAACATGAAAAACATCCTTGATTTTGCCAATGACTATGTAGATACATTATACACCGTAGTGCTAAAACATAACTATCGCTCCAGTCAGCAGATCCTCGATATTTCAAAAGCGCTTATCGACAACAATTTTGAACGATTAACCAGTCAGCTTAATTTAGATAAAGCTTTAAAATCGTCGCACCCGCGTTTTAATAACCTGTTGGTTGAGCCGGTGATCCGGGAGTACGAAAACCCTGATAAAGAACTGGTTGATGTATCGCTACAGATAAAACAACTGGTGGCTGATGGCGTGCCCCCCGGCGAGATAGCAGTTATCTATCGTAATCACAACCAGGTTGAGGAAATGATCAAATTCCTGGATGTGCAAAAGATCCAGGTAAATACCAAACGCAAGATAGATGTGCTTACCCAACCCTTTGGCGAAAAAATCATCAACATACTGCGTTACCTGGCCATGGAGCTCGATTCGCCATACAGCGGGGATGAATTGTTGTTTGAGATCATGCATTATGATTTCTTTAACATCCCCCCTATTGAAATTGCCAAGGCAAGCGTTGCTGTGTTTAAAGAAAACTTTGGTACCCTGGCTTACAATCAGCCTAAAACTTCTATCCGCCGTTACGTAAGCGAGATGAGGCCACCCAAACAAGCAGACCTTTTTCACCCCGACCAGCAACAGGAGATGCGGTACCTGGTAAGCAATATTGATTACCTGCTCAAAGAGTCGGTTAGCGTTACGCTGCAACAGCTTTTTCAAAGTGTGATAGCCAAAATGGGCATCCTGAAATATATCATGCAGCAACAGGATAAGGGCAGCTACATGCAAATGCTTACCAGTTTTTTCGATTTCCTGAAAGATGAAAGCCGCAAAAGGCCAGACATCAACCTGCCTGATTTGATCTCGACCATCGAAATGATGAAGAAACATCAGATCCGCCTGGAGCTTAACCAAAGCATCTTTTCGGAGAATGGTGTCAACTTCCTCACGGCACACGGCTCAAAAGGCCTTGAGTTTGAATATGTGTTTTTTATTAGCTGCGACAAACGTACCTGGGACAGTAAAGGCCGGAACAGCGGTTTCAGCTATCCCGACACACTTACCCGCTCCGCCGCTGATGAAATTGCACAGAAAGAGGAAGCACGCCGTCTGTTTTATGTGGCGGTAACGCGTGCCAAGCAGCACCTTATGATCTCATACGCTGCCAAGGACAGGAAAGACAAAGACCAGGAGGCAAGCCAATTTATAGGCGAGATATTAGCCAGCACCAATATGCAGGTACACTATCCTAAAGTGGATGCCATGGATATGATCGAGTTCCAGGCAACCCAATTCAGCGAAGCCGAAAAACCAAAAGTTGAATTACTGGATAAAAACTACATCAATCAGCTGCTGCAGAATTACACCCTATCAGTAACCCACCTGAGCAGTTACCTGGACTGCCCGCTGCGGTTTTATTTTCAGTGTTTGATCAGGGTGCCATCGGGTAAAAGTCCAGCGGCTACTTTTGGACAGGCGGTACACTGGGCACTCAACAAAACTTACAGGCAGTTGAAGGATAATGATAACGAGTTTTTGAGTACGGAAAATTTCATGCGCGAGTTTAGATGGTATATGGCCCGCAATCGCGATTCATTTACTAAAGATGAGTTTAAGCTGCGCTCAGCATATGGTGAAAAGATCCTCCCCCCCTACTACGAACAAAATGTGCCACACTGGAATAAAATAGCGGTAACAGAACGATCTATAAAAAATATTGAAGTAGCGGGTGTTCCTATTAAAGGTAACCTGGATAAAATTGAATTTGACGGCAAGCAGGCTACGGTTGTCGATTACAAAACCGGCAAGCCTAAAAATGCAAAAGATAAACTACTGCGCCCAACCAATGATGCGCCAAACGGAGGCGATTACTGGCGACAGGCTGTTTTCTATAAAATACTGATAGATCATGACCGCACTACCGACTGGCAGGTGATCAGCACCATTTTTGATTTTGTTGAACCCATAAGCGATGGTGAATATTACCGCGAAAAATTTGTGATAACACCGGAAGACATAGAGACAGTAACCGGGCAGATTAAGGACACTTATGAGCAAATCATGGTCCACAATTTCAGCACAGGCTGCGGCAAAAAAGAATGCGATTGGTGCCATTTTGTAAAAAGTAATTTTAAACAAGCCGATGAGATTTTGGGGATTGTTGCGGAGGAGGAAGGGGAATAGTTTTTTCTTAAAAAATTACTACCATACCATATGAAACACATCCTCCCGTTTTGCCTTTGGCGGTGTGATCACATTGACCACAAAAAGAAACGACAGGGGTTAACAGGGTTAACACAAATTCGAATATTTCTTAATATTAATCTAACAATCAGCTATTTATAAAAGGTACAGAGTTACACTAAAAATGCCCTGTGATCGGTGTTACCACCTTAAACGTACAAATTTAAACTCGCCATAGGAGAAATCGCATCACGTGATTATTACAATATGTTTCATTCTGCAAATTCATTAATTCCATAAATTCGGGTTTCAGACATACATCATATGAAACACATCCTCCCATTCCTCCTCCTCATCCTAACCTTGCCTGCCACTGCCCAAACCATCATAAAACAGGACGCTGGCATTAAGCAAATGGTTGATGAGGTATCAGCCAAAAACATTGAGGCTACCATCCGCAAACTGGTTAGCTTTAAAAGCAGGCACACGCTGAGCGATACAACCAGTAAAACCACGGGCAGCGGTGCAGCGCGCAACTGGATCAAGGCCGAAATGGAGAAATATGCTTCGGAATCAAACGGGAGGATGACCGTACAGTTTGATACGTTCACACAGCCTAAAGGTACACGTATCGATAAACCCATCAAGCTCAAAAACGTACTGGCCACACTGAAAGGTACCGATTCTAATGATACACGGGTGTACCTGGTATCAGGACATTATGATTCACGCATTAACGATGTGATGGACGCCAACGGTGTTGAACCCGGCGCCAATGATGATGCTTCGGGTACCGCCCTTTCTATGGAGTTAGCCAGGGTAATGGCTAAAAGATCATTCCCGGCTACTATTATTTTCATGACAGTGGTTGGTGAAGAGCAGGGTTTGTACGGATCTGCCAACGTAGCCAAACGGGCTAAAGCAGAAAACTGGAATGTGGATGCCATGCTGAATAATGATATCGTTGGCAATACTTACGGCATGGAAACCGACCTGAAAGATAACCGCAGCGTACGTGTTTTTAGCGATGGTGTACCTACGGCAGCCACCGATAAACAAGTGGCAGCTTTGAAATCATTGGGAGGGGAAAATGATAGTCCGTCCAGACAACTGGCGCGTTACACTAAAGAAATTGGAGAGCGTTATGTTGACCAACTCGATGTGAAGCTTATTTATAGGCGCGACCGCTACCTGCGCGGCGGTGATCACCTGCCATTTTTGGAACAAGGCTTTACAGCTGTAAGGTTTACCGAAATGAACGAAAACTTTAACCGCCAGCACCAGAACATCCGCACGGAAAACGGCATTGAATATGGCGACCTGCCCGATTTTGTAGATTTTAATTACGTGCAAAAGGTAGCCCGTATGAACCTTTCAGTATTGGCTAATCTTGCTTCGGCCCCTGCCGAACCGCAGAATGTAGGCGTTATTACCAGCGATTTGACCAATAAAACCAAACTAAAATGGGAAGCTCCCGGCACCGGTAAAAAGCCCGCCGGTTATTATGTATTGATGCGTGAAACCATCAGCCCCTATTGGGAAAAGAAATTCTATGTAACCGATACTATAGCTACGTTGAATTACTCAAAGGATAATTACTTCTTCGCGGTACAGTCTGTTGATGCTGAAGGGCACGAAAGTTTGCCGGTGTTTCCGAAGCCGGTGAGGTAGATAATCAAAAGATTGTAGGTTAGATAATGGACATTAGATTTTGCACTCAAGAAAAATGAATTTTTTGAATTTGATTCACGGCTGTTTAAGAAGTGAGTAATTAGCACTCCGGCAAACTGATAGGGATATTAATTGCCAATCCGCCATCACTTGTTTCCTTATACTTTGAGTTCATATCAAGCGCGGTTTGCCACATCGTTTTTACCACTGCATCAAGGCTTACCTTCGCTTTTTCGGGATTGCTTTGCAACGCCAGTTGTGAGGCAGTGATAGCTTTGATAGCACCCATGGTATTACGTTCAATGCAGGGGACCTGTACCAACCCACCAATCGGGTCGCAAGTGAGGCCGAGGTGATGTTCCATGGCTATTTCGGCAGCCATAAGTACCTGGCGTTGGGTACCGCCCATACATTCGGTTAATGCTGCCGCAGCCATGGCAGATGATACGCCAATTTCGGCCTGGCAGCCGCCCATGGCTGCCGATATGGTAGCGCCTTTTTTAAAGATGCTTCCGATCTCGCTGGCAGTAAATAAAAAATTGATGATCTTTTGTTCGGTATTGCCATCGCAAAAAGCAATATAATATTGGAGCACTGCAGGAATAACACCTGCGGCGCCATTTGTTGGCGCAGTTACCACACGGCCAAATGAAGCATTCTCCTCATTAACGGCTAATGCAAAACAGCTTACCCAATCTAAAGTATTTTTAAAGCTATCGCCGGTATTCCTGATAGCTGCAACCCATTCCTCATAATTGCTATATTTATTGTTGCCGATGAGCTTTGCGTTTAATTTTGCGGCGCGCCTTGCCACATTTAACCCGCCAGGCAATTGGCCGGTAGTGTGACATCCCCGGTAAATACACTCTTTTAATGCCTTGAAGATATTCAATGCCCCGGTACGGGTTTCCTGTTCGCTGCGCCAGGCCAGCTCGTTTTCGGCCACAACTTCCGAAATCCGAAGACCTGTTTTGATACACCAGTGCAGCAGATCGGCTGCGGTATCAATCGGGAAGGGAAGGTCAACCTCCGCTTTTGATTGCCCTGAAGCACCTTCCTTCACCACAAAACCACCTCCTATCGAGTAGTATGTTTCAGAAATTGCCTTTCCGGTACTTAAAAATGCCTGAAAAGTTACCGCGTTTGGATGATAAGGTAAGCTTTCGTTAAACAGGAACAGCAGGTCATCCTCAGCATAAAAACTCAATGGTAAAATACCACCGATGATCAGTTCATGCGAGCTTTTGATCTGCTCAATTTTAGGTATTACCTGGTCCACCTCGAAAGTAACCGGGTCATCGCCGCTTAAACCTAATAATATAGCTATATCCGTACCGTGCCCATGACCTGTTTTGGCTAATGAGCCATATAATAAGATCTTAACCTGCTGCACCATCGGCAGTACCCCCTGTTGCTCAAGCGACTGCACAAACTGCTGCGCGGCACGCCAGGGGCCAAGCGTATGCGAGCTCGACGGGCCAATGCCTATCTTAAACATATCAAAAACCGAAATCTGTTCTCTTTGCATCAAGTCAAAATTAAGGATAAATTATAATTACAGGTTCTATAATAAATACGTTATGCTAGTGCTTTTGATAAAAATAATTTATAATTTGCGTTGAACTTAAACAAATAATACACTTAAACTTAAACACTAAACAAAATTATGGATTCTTACACTTCTTCTTCCGACATGTCTGCGGGCATGGCTGGTGCTATTTTTGGTGCATTTTTCATCCCGTGCCTTATAATCTGGGTTATCGTGGTGATTAGTAGTTGGAAAGTGTACACCAAAGCAGGAAAACCTGGTTGGGCGTCAATCATTCCAATTTACAACATCATTGTACTACTTGAGATAATTGGAAAACCTATATGGTGGATTATCATGCTTCTGATCCCTTGCGCTAATATAATTTTTGGTATTTGGATGATTAACCTGTTAAGTAAAAGCTTTGGTAAAAGTGAAGGTTTTACAATTGGTCTGATTATCTTCCCGTTTATTTTTTATCCGATTCTTGGATTTGGAAGCGCAACCTATTTGGGTCCATCTGCCAAAGAAGCACAGGGCGCTGCACCATTTAACCCAAATGATTACCGCGATCCGTTCAATAATCAAAACCCACCTCCACAAAACTATTAATGTGGGTAAATAATATCATGATATATGCTTCCTGCAGCCGGTTAGGGTTTATCCACTGGCTGCAGGGGCATTTAATACCCTGTCCCTTTAAATATCTTACAGGTATTGATTGCCCCGGCTGCGGCTTTCAGCGCTCGGTAGTAGCACTCATCCAGGGCGATTTCCAAAAAAGCTTCTTCCTATATCCCGCGGCTATTCCGCTAATCCTTTTTTTTATCTACGGCATAGCCGATGTTATTTTTAAACTCGATACTGATAAAGCCGTTGTAAAGAAAACCATTTTTATGATCAATGGTAGTATCGTGCTTATCAGCTATGTTATAAAGATGTGGCATCTTTATAATCACGTTGCTTATTGATAAGGCTCAGACATGGCGCTTACATGGCTGTAATCTTTAATAATAGCCTGTAAAAACTGCAGGTCGTTCATATCGGGAGGCAGTGTGGCTATTTTCAAATGCTCTTTTAGTTTTGTTGCCATATTGTAAACCACAACGGCATTATGTGTTTTCATGTAATTATGTATCACGTCGGCTATCAGCCTTACATCGTTATCGTTTAGCTCAGCTACTTCTTTAAAAGTAGGTTCATAATCGTCACCCGATGGCCTGAATGTTAAGCTGTCTATTTTGGTACGCGGATGTGTTTTTACCATAGCTGTTCCGGCAACCACATCACCTATACGCTGGCCGTTTTCAGTCACCAGGGCACAAAGCAGTGCGCCAAGGTTAAGGGTAATGCCAAAATCAACCATGCGCATCAGCCATCTTAACAGGTACTGTCCAAAGCGGGGACGGTTACCATTGAGGCTGATCACCCGTATCTTCATTATCCGCTTGCCAACGCTTTGGCCATTAAGCAGCGTTTCGCAAATCAAATCGTAAAATACAAATATCGCCGCCATGATAATTGCGCACGTTACCAGCACGCTTTCGGGCATTTTTCCGATGATCAGAAAAATAAAGATGAAATAGAAAGCAATGAAAATGGCGTAATCAATTATCCGGGCAACTATCCGTTCGCCGAGGCCGGCTATTTCATAGTCTATATCAATATTTTGTGTTGTGTGTACGGTTATGGTTTGCATCTTAACAAAGATAAATTTGTTAGTGTAAAATATGATTGCATATTAAAGATTTGTGAGTATTTTAACAAAAAATAAAACCTGCTTTTTAAAATGCGTGAGGCGCTGTTTATCAAACAAAATACCGAAAAATGGAAGGCCTATGAAACCAATAAGCCAACGGACCCGGATGAGCTTGCTGCCGCATTTATAGCCATTACCGACGACCTGGCCTATTCCAAAACTTTCTTCCCACAATCAAATACAACAAAGTACCTTAACGGTCTTGCATCAACGTTTCACCAGGACATTTACAAAAATCAAAAGGAAAAAAGTAACAGGTTTGCAGCTTTCTGGCGATACGAACTGCCGCTGCTTTTTTTTCAGCATCGCAGGCAGTTATTGTATTCGCTTATCTTCTTTGCGGTTTTTACCTGTATGGGAGTGCTTTCGGCCAAATACGATAATCATTTTGTACGGCTTATCCTTGGCGATGATTATGTGAACATGACCAATGATAACATCGCGAAAGGTGATCCTTTCGGTGTATATAAAAGCAGTTCTTCGGGCCTGATGTTTTTCCAGATAGCCATCAATAATGTTTATGTCGAACTGCGCTTTTTTGTGATGGGCTTATTTTTTTCTGTTGGTTCATTATACGCCAGTTTAATGAACGGCGTTATGCTTGGCTCATTTCAGTATTATTTTTTCAGCAAGGGACTTGGAATCCAATCCATACTGGTGATCTGGATCCATGGTACGCTTGAAATGTCGTCGTTTATTGTGGCCGGTGGTGCCGGTTTAGTACTTGGTAACAGTTTGTTGTTTCCCAAAACGTATACCCGGCTGCAATCATTAAAAAAAGGGGCGCTTGAGGGCTTGAAAATTACAGTAGGCCTTATTCCCATCATATTGTTAGCCGCTTTTTTTGAAAGCTTTGTAACGCGCCATACCGAAATGCCTGTTTGGTTAAGTATTATTATATTAGCTTCATCATTACTGTTCATGATATGGTATGTGATCCTTTACCCCGCAAAATTGAATAAAAACCTAAACTATATTAATACCGATCATTAAATGAAATATATTATTGAACTGAGGAGGATCCGTGATTTTGGCGAAATAATAAATGACACCTTCACCTTCCTGAAACAGAATTTCAAACCGCTTTTTTCGTCATTACTCGTTATCTGCGGCTTTTTTGTGCTGGTTGGTACTGTTGCCACTGCATTTTCACAATTATCTGTTTATGACAGTCTTGATCCAGGCGCTAAAGGCGACTATAACAGCACCCTCAAAGTGGGTATAAGTGCTGCAGCAAACGGTTTTGTGATGATGCTGGCGCAATTTTTTATATACCTTACCACCCTGTGTTTTGTCGCAGTTTATCTTGAAAAAAAAGGAGATAAACCAACGGCACAAGACGTTTGGGGTTATTTTAAATATTACTTTTTCCGTTCGTTAGGGAGTGGTCTTTTATTATTCATCCTGCTCATTTTCGGTTTTTTATTTTGTATAATACCAGGCATATATCTTACGCCGATATTTTACCTTATTTTGCCTACCATGATCATGGAGAATGCCTCATTTGGATACTCATTCAATAAAGGCTTCCGGCTTATAAAAGATCACTGGTGGATGGTTTTTGGGATCATATTTGTTTGCTCGCTGATAGTAAGTGTAAGTAATTCAATTGCCAGTATACCTTTAATGCTTGTTGCCTCATTGCGGATCCTCGTTTCTTTTAAATATCTTTCAATAGCAGCAGTGATATTTTTCAGTATGCTTCAAAATATTTTACTACTTACTTATGCTATTCCAACCATAGCCATTGCCTTGTGTTATTTTAGCCTCCAGGAAAGAAAAGATGGAACCGGGATCTTAGAGCGTATAGAAGCATTTGGCACACATGCCGATAAAGCCGACGATCTGCCTGCCGAACAATACTAATTGAGTTATGCCTAAACCGATACTAATCCTTTTCATACTGTTGTGCTTTACCCTCAATCCGTCGGTGGCTAAAGTTGGCGGAAAGGCTATTCCCTTAAAAACAGACAGCGTTTTTAAAAAGAAGGCCGCGGTTGTGCGTATGGATAGCTCGAAGGTGAATGTACGCCGTTTTAATGAAAATGCACTTGATAAATACCGGGCTGACAAGGAATATCAGTATAACGACAAAAGTATAGGTAATGAGTTGTCGTTCTGGGATAGGTTTTGGATGTGGTTTTGGCGTACCTTATTTGGCAGCTTAAGCATAAGCTCCGGCTTTGCTGGTTTTCTTAAATACTTCTTTTTGATACTGGCCGTTGGTGCACTCATCTTTTTTGTAATGAAGTTGCTGGGTATGGATATGGGCAACCTGCTGCTGGGTAAGTCGCGCAAAACACCACTGGCCTATACCGAATCGACTGAGAATATCCACGAGATCAATTTTGATGAGGAAATTGACAGGGCAATTTTAAACCACAATTACCGCTTAGCCGTTCGCCTGCTTTACCTGCGAAGCCTGAAGCAGCTTAGCGATGGCGGCCTTATCCAGTGGCAACCCGAAAAAACCAATTCGGCTTACGTATATGAGCTTAACAATCCATCTGTACGGCAATCTTTTGTATCGCTAACCAGGCAGTTTGAATACGTATGGTATGGCGGTTTTAATATCGATGGTGCTGCTTTTGGTAATATAAACCAGTTGTTTCAAAACTTTAAAAAACAGCTGTTATGAAGGACCTTAAGATTTACTTTATAATAGCCACAGTATTGTTTGCCGTTTACATAGTGGCAAACATGAATAAGCCCAGGGATATTAACTGGACGCCTACGTTCAGCAATACCGATAAAATCCCTTATGGCACGCGGGTACTTTATGAGCGTGCCCGGGATATTTTTCCCGGTGCTGTGATCAAACCTAAACGCCAGGCCATTTACAATACTATTGCCGAAGATTCCATCAAAGGCTCATCATACATTATCATAGCCGGGGGGCTCAATATTACCAAGCCCGATTTTAAACAGCTTAAACAATATATTACTGCCGGTAACGACGTCTTTATCGCCGCCGGATTTTTAGGGGCCGATTTTGAAAAGGAACTTAAAATAAGCATCACTAATAAATTTGCGGTTAATGGAAATACTCATACGTTAATGCATTTTGTAAACCCGGCCCTGTCGCCCGAGGTGAATTATTTTGTTGATAAGGGTTTAACAGCAGGCTATTACGATAAATTTGATACCGCACATGCAGTAGTTATAGGTGAAACGGACGACCATAAGGCCAACTTACTGAAGTATCCGATGGGGAAAGGCAACCTGTATTTAACGCCCAATCCGGGTATGTTCACTAACTACAGCTTGTTGAAGCCTCAGGGGGCCGAATGGGCTTCTACTGCTTTATCCATGGTAAAGAAAACACCGGAGATAGTTTGGGACGAATATTATACTCAGGGTACCGGTGAGAATGACTCGCCGATGAGGGTATTCCTTGGGAATACGCAGTTAAAAGCGGCTTACTATCTGGCATTGTTTACCTTGCTGATATTTGTGCTATATGAGGCGAAAAGACGTCAGCGCATTATCCCAATTATTAATCCGCTCGAAAACTCAACTCTTGATTTCGTGAACGTAGTAGGGCAGGTATACTATGAACGAAGGGACAACATTAACATCGCCCGGAAAAAAATGCAGTATTTCTGGGCTTTTATACGCGAAACTTACCGGATAAAAGCAAACCGGCCAGGTCCCGAATTTGTAGAAGAACTGGTTAACCGTACCGGTGCAACCGAAGACCTTGCCCGTGAATTGTCCGGTGCATTTATCTTCATCAGTACTCATGACATTGTAACAGATCAAGAGCTCATCAGGCTCAACCAACTTATTGAACAATTTTATATCCAATCCAGGTAAATATGGAAAACGAATTTTTTGAACAACGTACCGATCTATCTAAATTAAGCACTGCTGTTGAGCAAATAAAAGCCACGCTGGCAACCATCATCGTAGGTCAGCATGATTCAATCGATCTGCTTATTGCGGGGATCCTGGCCGATGGGCATATCCTGATTGAAGGTGTGCCGGGCGTTGCCAAAACACTTACCGCAAAGCTTATTGCCAAAACTATAGATGCCCGGTACTCCCGTATTCAGTTCACACCAGATCTGATGCCATCGGATATCCTGGGAACCTCTGTTTTTAACCCTAAAACAACCGAGTTTGAATTTAAACAAGGGCCTATTTTCGGTAATATCATCCTGATAGATGAGATCAACCGTGCACCGGCAAAAACACAATCGGCTTTGTTTGAGGTAATGGAAGAACGGCAGCTTACCATTGACGGGCACCGCTATAAAATGGAAGAGCCATTCACCGTTTTTGCAACACAGAACCCGGTTGAGCAGGAAGGTACCTACCGCCTGCCTGAAGCCCAGCTGGATAGGTTTTTGTTTAAGATAGAAGTGAAATATCCAACGCTTGAAGAGGAAATAACTATCCTTAGTCGTCAGCATCAGCAAAAAACAACCGATCAGCTAAGCCAGGTGCAACCTTTACTCGCCGCTGCTGATATCAACCAGTTGCGCAACCAGGTGAGGGCCCTGCATGTAGAAGATAAGATCCTGGAGTTTACAGCTAAAATTATCCACGAAACACGTAATAGCAAATCCCTGCAGTTGGGCGGTTCGCCGCGTGCGTCGCTGGCTATTGTTAATGGAGCCAAAGCGCTTGCTGCTACCAGGGGGCGTGATTTTGTTACCCCCGATGATATTATTTATGTTGCCGCCCCTGTGCTGCGCCATCGGATTATGTTAACGCCTGATAAGGAGATGGAAGGCGTAACGCCCGACGAGGTGATAACCCAAGTAATACAAAAAATTGAAGTGCCACGATAGTAAAAGCGCGTGAAAAAACTATTCCGACTATTTTATACCAACTTGTTTTTAACTAACCGTTTATTCGGCGCGGTTGCTGCCTGTGTGGTATTGTATTTACTTTCGTTTTTCTTCCCCTGGCTGGGCATTGTGCCTGATATAGCTTTCTACGCTTTGCTGGCCTTGTTAATTGCCGATCTGTTCATCTTATATCGTTTAAGCGATGGTGTATTTGCCAAACGCCTTGCCCCTGAACGCTTAAGCAACAGCGACGAAAACGAACTTAGTATTTATATCGAAAACCGGTATAGTTTCAGGATTAACACCGGAATTATAGATGAGATCCCCGCACAGTTTCAGAAACGTGATATTTGGTTTGCTACAACCCTTGCCCCCGGCGAACGTAAGCAGATTAATTACAGACTGAGGCCAACCCGCCGGGGCGAATATGAGTTTGGCTTTATCCGGGTTTTTGTGCGATCGGCTATTGGTCTGGTATCTAAACGTTACAATTTTGAGCAGGCTGAGACTTTGCCCGTTTATCCTTCTTTTTTACAAATGCGTAAGTATGAACTGATGGCGATATCAAACCGGCTCACCGAGATAGGCATTAAGAAAATCAGGAGGATTGGCCACAGCATGGAGTTTGAACAGGTAAAATCCTATGTTCCGGGCGATGACTATCGCACCATAAACTGGAAGGCCACAGCCCGGCGGGGCGACCTGATGGTAAACTCCTATACTGACGAAAAATCGCAGCACGTTTATTGCATCATTGATAAATCGCGGGCTATGCGGATGCCTTTTGAAGGGCTAAGTTTATTGGACTATGCCATCAACGCAAGCCTTGTGCTATCAAACGTAGCCCTGCTTAAAGAAGATAAAGCGGGTTTAATAACTGTAGGCGAAAAAATAGGTTCTATAGTGCCTGCCGATAAGAATTACGCGCAGCTTAATAAGATAATGGAGGTTTTATACAAGGAAAAAACCCGGTATCTGGAAACCAATATGGAGGCCCTTTATGTTACAACACGCAGGGTATTAAAACAGCGCAGTTTGGTGGTGTTCTTTACCAATTATGAAAGCCTTTCGGCATTACAACGGCAATTACCATTTTTACGCAGGATAGCTAAATTTCATTTGCTGTTGGTCGTTTTCTTTGAAAATACGGAATTAAAAACCCTGAGCGAACAGCCTGCCAAAGATGTCGAAGGCATCTACATAAAAACCATTGCCGAAAAGTTTGCTTACGATAAAAAGCTGATGGTTAAAGAGCTGGCCAGCCACGGCATCCAGTCGATACTGACATCCCCCCAAAACCTTACCATAAACACAGTAAACCGCTACCTGGAAATAAAGGCGAAGCAAAAGATATAGATGACCATACATCTCCCGAATTGCCATTACGCAATTACCCATTGCGCCAATATTACTTATCGGGATAATTTTTAACATCAGGCAATTTAGTCCGCGCAAAGACAATTTAAAACTGCCGGTTAACAAAATGTACCCTATATTTACATTGCCAACAATAGCCCAATCAAAACTTTCAACTTTTTGTTAGCAATCTTTTTTTGAATTGTAAGCCTATTCCCTCAACTTCGCAGTCCGAATTTTGATTATGAGTATTCATTATAAAATAATAGCTGCAGAGCTTTCTGTAGCTGAGAAACAGGTTACCGCTACGGTAGGCTTGCTTGATGAAGGAGCTACCGTTCCGTTTATTTCCCGTTACCGTAAAGAACTTACCGGCAGTTTGGATGAGGTACAGGTTGCCACTATTCGTGATCGTGTACAGCAACTGCGCGAGCTGGACAAACGCCGTGAGGCTATCCTGAAATCGCTTACAGATATGGGCAAACTAACGCCCGAGCTTGAAAAACAGATCAACGAAGCAGAAACAATGGTTACTTTGGAGGACCTTTATCTTCCGTACCGCCCAAAACGCAAAACCCGTGCTACTACAGCCCGCGAAAAAGGCCTGCAGCCATTGGCCGATGTTTTATTGGAACAAAAAAATATCGACCCCGAACTGATAGCTGCCGAATACATCAGCGATGAAAAAGGCGTAGCCAGCGTTGAAGAAGCTTTAGCTGGCGCAAGGGATATCATTGCCGAAACCATAGCCGAAAATGCTGAAATACGTACCAAAATCCGTGAACTGTTTGTTGAAAAAGGCACTTTCGCATCAAGAGTGGTTGAAGGCAAAGAGGAGGCAGGGATTAAATATAAAGACTATTTTGAATGGACTGAGCCTGTTAAAACAGCGCCATCGCACCGCGTATTAGCCATGCGACGCGGCGAAAAGGAAGAGATCCTATGGCTCGACCTGAAACCTGAAGAAGATGAAGCACTGGAGATACTGGAAAATTCAGTTATCAAGGCAAACAACCCGGCTGCCGGACAAATCCGCCTGGCTATCACCGATGGCTACAAACGCCTGTTAAAACCATCGATGGAAACAGAGGTGCGCCTGCTTACCAAAAAGAAAGCCGATGAGGAAGCGATCCGCGTATTTGCCGAAAATGCCCGCCAGCTATTGCTGAGCGCGCCGCTTGGTCAAAAACGCGTAATGGCGCTTGATCCGGGTTTCCGTACCGGTTGTAAACTGGTTTGTTTGAATGAGCAGGGCAAACTGCTTGAAAACACCACTGTTTATCCACACACGGGTGCGGGCCAGGCCCGCGAAGCTGAGAAAACGGTACAACACCTGTTTCAGAAATATAATATCGAGGCTATTGCTATTGGCAACGGCACTGCGGGCCGCGAAACAGAAGTATTTGCTCGCAACCTGAATTTACCGGGCGTGACTATTGTAATGGTTAATGAAAGCGGTGCTTCTATCTATTCAGCGTCTGAAGTGGCGAGGGAAGAATTTCCGGATTATGATGTCACCGTAAGAGGTGCCGTATCTATTGGTCGCCGTTTGATGGACCCATTGGCCGAGCTGGTAAAGATCGACCCAAAATCAATTGGTGTAGGCCAGTACCAGCACGATGTTGACCAAAACAAGCTGCAAACCTCATTAGATGACACGGTGATCAGCGCCGTGAACGCGGTGGGGGTTGAGTTAAACACTGCCTCAAAACAAATCCTGGCTTATGTATCAGGCCTTGGTCCGCAACTGGCACAGAACATTGTAGAATACCGCAACCAGAACGGCGCCTTTAAACGCCGCGAGCAACTGAAAAAAGTTCCGCGTTTGGGCGATAAGGCATTTGAGCAGGCAGCAGGCTTCCTCCGGATCCACAATGCCGAAAACCCGTTAGACACCAGTGCAGTTCACCCGGAGCGTTATGGTTTGCTTGAACAAATGGCTACTGATATGAAGTGTACGGTGAAAGACCTGATGAGCAACCCAACCCTGCGCAAAAGCATTCCGCTGCAAAAATATGTTTCCGAAACCGTTGGTTTGCCAACCCTGAATGATATCATGGCCGAACTTGCCAAACCGGGCCGCGACCCGCGCGAGCAGTTTGAAGCTTTCAGCTTTACAGAAGGTGTAAATGCTATCGGCGATCTGAAAGTTGGCATGAAGCTGCCGGGCATCGTCACCAACATTACAGCCTTTGGTGCTTTTGTCGATATCGGCGTTCACCAGGATGGCCTTGTTCACCTGAGCCAGATCACCAACCGTTACATCAAAGACCCTAACGAGGTACTGAAAGTACATCAAAAGGTTGAGGTAACTGTTACCGAGGTTGATGTGAACCGCAAGCGTATTGCGCTATCCATGAAAGAGAACGATAAAAGCGAGCCCAATCAGCGCAGAAACGATGACCGCCGTCCGCAGGGTAATAACAAGCCCAACTTCAATAAAAGGGTTGAAAAAGAGCCGGAGACAGATATGGCTTTGAAACTGGCGGCGTTGAAGGGTAAGTTTAAGTTGTAAGCTATCCTCGCAATGACGCTTCTTTTTGTTCGATATAATTTTTAATTCTGGTAAACAAAAAGGTCCCCAACCTACCGATTGGGGACCTTTTCAATATTATCTAACCGAATTTACGCTACTGTCCCTTCTTTCAACTTCTCAGCGTTCTCAGCAAACTGAAGCGATTCAAGGATCTCCTGCAAATCTCCATTAAGTACGCCCGGCAGGTTGTAAATAGTCAGACCGATACGGTGCTCAGTTAAACGTCCCTGAGGATAGTTATAGGTACGCACCTTGGCCGACCGATCGCCGGTTGATACCATAGTTTTACGTTTTTTTGATGTTTCTTCCAGGTGTTTTTGCAGTTCCATTTCGTACACCCTCGAACGCAATACCTGTAAAGCCTTATCGTAGTTTTTCAATTGCGATTTCTGATCCTGGCACTGGGCAACAATACCTGTAGGGATGTGGGTTAACCTCACAGCCGAATAGGTAGTATTTACCGACTGACCGCCCGGCCCTGAAGCGCAGAACAAATCTTTACGGATATCACTAACCTGCAGGTCGATATCAAACTCATCAACCTCGGGCAGTACTACTACAGAAGCTGCTGAAGTATGTACACGGCCTTGTGTTTCGGTATCAGGCACACGTTGCACACGGTGTACACCCGATTCATATTTCAGGGTTCCGTAAGCGTCTTCGGCGTTTACATTAAATACAATCTCTTTATAGCCGCCGCTGGTGCCTTCGGTATAATCCACCAGTTCGGTACGCCAGCCGCGTTTTTCGCAATAGCGCATATACATGCGGTAAAGGTCACCTGCAAAAAGGGCTGCCTCATCACCACCGGTGCCGCCACGGATCTCCACAATAGCATTTTTCGAATCTTCAGGATCTTTAGGGATCAGCATCAGGCGAATTTCTTCTTCCTTTACTTCCTGTTGAGCAAGCAGTTCGTCAAGTTCCATTTTGGCCATCTCACGAAACTCCTCATCTTTTTCGGTAGCCAGGATCTCTTTATTGGTTTCGATATTGCTCATAATGTTGCGGTATATATGATACTCGTCAACAATTTTGGCAAGGTCTTTATATTCTTTATTCAACTGGGCAAAACGCTTCATATCCTGCATTACTTCAGGATTGCTCAATTCACCTTCAACATTTTTCCAGCGCTCGTATATCAGCTCTAATTTATCTAACATATTTTATAAATAATGATGCAGCTAAAACTGTTTGATATTGAACCGGCTTATGAAATATTTAACGTTTCGGGCGGCTTACAGGCTTGCTGCAAAAAAGTGCACAAAAGTACGCATTTTACTGCATATTTTAATTCAGTGGATTGTAAGTTGTTTTTCTTAGTTCATAGATAATGGTTCATGGATCATAGAGCGCTGCTGCCTATGGATAATAGTTTATGAACATAGGTAGCTCGGCTTATAGATCATAGTTCATGGATCATAGCAAAGCCACCCTATCAATATCAATTAGTCCAATCAAAAACCATGAACCATGAACTATGAACCATGAACTAAACAAAATATTCCAGTTTCAGTTCCTTGCCATCAAAAACGGCATAAGAAAAATATGAAATCCATTCGCCAAGGTTAATATAACGGCTTTGAGGGGTTATTTGAATATCAAGCGGTATATGGCGATGGCCAAAAACAAGGTAGTCGTAAAAATTGATCTTTAATTCTTCACGGCAAAAATTTACCAACCATTCCTGTTCGCCTGGCTTTGGGTTTTCTTTTTTTGCATTGGTATCCCGGCTGTGGCGGCTCCATTTATTGGCTATTCCCACGCCAAGGTTTGGGTGAATTCGGGCAAACAGCCACTGACAAAACCGGCTCCTGAAAAAGCCTTTTAAAAACTTATAAAAGTTATCCCCCGGACCAAGCCCATCGCCATGATGAATGAAAAATTTCTTTCCGCCGCGCTCAATTTTTAATTCATTGCTGATGATAGTTGCGCCCAGTTCATTTACAAAATAATCAAACATCCACATATCATGGTTGCCTTTAAACAGGTAAAGCTTTACACCGGCATCGGCAAGTTCGGCAAGTTTGCCCAGGAAACGGATATAGCCTTTGGGCACTACGGTTTTGTATTCAAACCAGAAGTCGAAAACATCGCCAACCAGGAATAGTTCGGCGGCATCATGCTTAATACTGTCGAGCCAGCGCGTTATCTTATCTTCGCGTTGGCGGCTTGAGGCATATGTGCCTGTGCCTAAATGAACATCAGAAGCAAAATAGAGTTTGTCGCGAACCGGCATATCGGCAAAAGTACGTTTTAACAGCCAAACAG
Organism: Mucilaginibacter rubeus; assembly: GCF_014643835.1. Classification (GTDB taxonomy): domain Bacteria; phylum Bacteroidota; class Bacteroidia; order Sphingobacteriales; family Sphingobacteriaceae; genus Mucilaginibacter; species Mucilaginibacter rubeus. Next base: position 24,513 of record NZ_BMKD01000011.1, read on the forward strand.
AAAAGATAAAGATTGTTACACAATAACCAGCAAACAACGCCGTATCTTAGTGGTTATTCAGCATACATTAAACATTAAAATTATGGCAATCCCCGAAAACCCAAATCTTGACGATGCGCAGGAAGATAAAGACCCCGGCAACGAATTTGAACAGAACGAAGGCCAGGATACCGGTAACGAAATAATTGATAAAAGCGAGCCGGATGTTGCCGGGTTAAATGCAGCCAGTCGCGCATCCGAATCGGCATTTACTTTAAATTTTGAAGATGGGTATGCCCCTGCTCCGGATAAAAATGACGAAGACCAGCAATCGCCAAAGCACTGATATATTAAGCAATGAAAAAAATATTACTGCCGGCATTAATCATGGTTGTTTTTGCCGGTAAGGCATCTGCACAGTCAAAAGGCTTCACGATGACTGATTTCAAGGCCAATATAGGCAAAACAGGCACTTTGTGCGATACTGTTTACTCGTACAAAGCGGTGAGCGATACGCTTACCCTGTTAAACTTGGGCGCGGCTTACCCAAGGCAAAAATACACCATAGCGGTAAAGGGCAATAAAATAAAGCTCGACCTGTCTACGATAAAAGGAAAACACGTATGCGCAACCGGCACATTTGAGTTTTTTAAAGGCCAGCCCGAAATCGTAGCCGACAAACCAGAGCAGATCACGGTTAACTAACAAGCTACCAGCGCCTTTTAAACAGGAAAAGCAGATCGTTGATCTGCTTTTCCTGTTTAAAAGAGAATAATCTTATTAAGGTTTTTTAGCCTTAATCTTTATGCATTCCGCCTTTAGCTTCAATTAAAAAGCTTTGTACAAACCAAATACAATCTGCCCTTCGGTAATTGGCTGCTTGGTTACCAAACGGCCCACATTAAGCGTACGACCGGTTGTGGTTACATCGTATCCCTGTGATTTAACATAATTTCCTTTAAGCGATAATCCCCAACCTGCACCCATATCAAACCTGATTGCCGCGCTGCCGCCATAAGCAAAGGCATAACCTTTGGCGCTTTGCTGGGTAATGCTGCCGGTTTGCGCGTCAACACCGGTAACACTAATAGTTAACTGTGGTGATGTTTGGCTTTTGATTGCACCTGCCGATGCCCTTACATCAAATGATAAGCTGCGCCATACAAAGGTATATTGCGGGCCTACTAACAGGTTAAAGCTACGGTAACGTTTATCAGCGGTAACAGTTCCCTGGTCGGCTTTAAAATCGGTTGTATAGCCCTGCGATAATATCAGGTCGTCATCATATGAAAAATTGCTTTGGTCCTGGTATGAAAAAGTGTAACCGATACCAAAATTTCTGTAGATGTAATATGCTCCGTCAAGCTGGAAGGTGACGCCCTTGTTTGCAAAGCCCGATTTATTATTCTTATAATCCACCTTTTGGAAATCGCTTAACGGATAAGAAATACCCATACCTAAGCCTACATAAGGTTTAAGTTTTACTTTGGTTTCGTCATCTTTATCGTTGGTATCCTGAGCTTTTGAAGTAAATGCAAGCAGCATTAAAAGGCCTGCTGTAAAAAAAGTAAGGGTTTGTTTCATGTTTGTTATTATGTAACTGTATTACCGTTAGTTGCCGCTGCATCCTTAACCGCAAAGCAAACGTGTAAAAAAACGCATTATTATTGATACTTCGGTGATAACAAGCTCCGCTTCCGGGTTAAAAATCACACGGGTTATCAACTGCAAAAAGTTAAAGGGGGTAATTTTTAATAATTTGCCCATATTTTACAACAGTTTTTTCACGCCGCTAATATAGCCTGCCACGGGCAATTAAACAGCAACCATGTGTAAAATTAACAACTTTTAACCTTTTGAACCGTTATTGCCTTGCGGTAATGTACCCTGAATGGCTATCTTTAGTTGCCTGTAATTTAAACAACCATGACAAAAACGTTCTGTTTATTTGCATTAGCTGTTTTACTTTGCAGCTATACACATGCACAAATGACTATAAAAACACTTCCATACCCTAAAACAAAAAAAGTTGATGTTGTTGACACCTATTTTGGCACACAGGTGCCCGATCCATACCGCTGGCTTGAACATGATCATGCCGACGACACTAAAGCCTGGGTACAGGAAGAAAATAAGGTAACGTTCAACTATCTCGATCAGATCCCCTACCGGGCCGACATTCATAAGCGCCTGGAGTTTTTATGGAATTACGAAAAATATAGCGCTCCCTTTAAGGAAGGCAAATACATTTACTTTTATAAAAACGACGGGCTGCAAAGCCAAAATGTATTGTACCGCCAATTAGGCGATAACGGCGCCCCCGAAGTTTTTCTTGATCCCAATAAATTCTCTGCCGATGGTACTACCTCTTTACAAGGCATCCAGTTTAGCAAAAACGGGGAGCTGGCAGCCTACCAGATCTCTGAGGGAGGCTCGGACTGGCGCAAGGTCATCGTTATTAACACCGAAGATAAAAGCGTTGTGGGTGATACCCTGAAAGATGTAAAATTCAGCGGACTGGCATGGCATGGTACCGATGGCTTTTATTATAGCAGCTATGATAAGCCGACAGAAGGCAGCCAGCTTTCGGGTATGACACAGTTTCATAAACTTTATTACCATAAGCTGGGCACACCTCAAAGCACCGACAAGCTGATCTTCGGCGGTGATAAAACCCCTCGCCGTTACATAGGCGCTTACCTTACCGAGGATGAACGCTTTTTGGTGATCACAGCCGCCACTTCAACAACCGGCAACGAGCTTTATATCCAGGATTTAAGTAAACCCGGTAGCCAGATCATTAACGTTGTGAACAATTTTGATAACCAGCACAGCGTTTTGGATAATGTGGGGAGCAAGCTTTATATCCTCACCAATATCTACTCGCCCAATTTTAAAATAGTTACTGTTGATGCTGCCGAACCCGGCATTACCCATTGGAAAAACCTGATCCCCGAAACTAAAAACGTATTAAGCGCCACCACCGGCGGAGGTAAAATTTTTGCTGAATACCTGCAGGATGCCACCTCGCTGATCCAGCAATATAATATGGATGGCAAACTTGAACGTACTATCCAGTTGCCGTCAATAGGCTCTGCGTCGGGTTTCGGCACAAAAAAAGAAGAGAAGGTTACCTATTACACTTTTACCAATTACATATACCCGCCAACTATTTTTAAGCTGGATATTGAAACCGGCGCCTCCTCTGTCTATAAAAAATCGGGGGCAAAGTTTGATCCTGAACAGTATGAATCAAAACAGGTGTTTTATACCTCGAAGGATAAAACAAAGATCCCAATGATCATCACCTATAAAAAAGGGACGGTACTTAACGGGCAAAACCCAACTTTGCTGTATGCTTACGGTGGTTTTGGCGTTAGCTTAACCCCTGCTTTCAGTACATCAAACATCATATTGCTTGAGCATGGAGGTATTTATGCTGTGCCTAACCTGCGGGGCGGCGGCGAGTACGGCGAAACCTGGCACCGCAAAGGCATCAAGCTAAAAAAACAAAATGTGTTTGATGATTTTATTGCCGCGGCCGAATACCTTATCAAAAACAAATATACCTCCAAAGATTACCTTGCCGTTTCGGGCGGCTCAAACGGTGGCCTGCTTATCGGCGCTATGCTAACCCAGCGTCCCGACCTGTTTAAAGTAGCCTTCCCTGCCGTAGGTGTGCTGGACATGCTGAGGTATAATAAATTTACTGCCGGGGCCGGCTGGAGCTATGATTACGGCACCGCCGAAGATTCGGAACAAATGTTTAAATACCTGTATAACTATTCACCGTACCATGCCCTTAAACCGGGCATTTACCCTGCTACCATGGTTACTACCGCCGATCATGACGACCGTGTAGTACCCGCCCATTCCTTTAAATTTGCGGCACGCCTGCAGGAATACCAGCAGGGTACTGCGCCAACACTTATCCGCATTGAAACCAATGCCGGTCACGGAGCAGGACAAAGTACAGCCCAGCTCATCAATGGCCAGGTTGATAAATGGGCTTTCATGTTCTGGAATATGGGGATAAAGTGGTAACGATTTTTTAATTTCAATACTCAATTTATAAATGAAAAAATACCTGTTAGCTGTTGTTCTGTTATTCGTTGCCTCGGCAATAACATTCGCGCAGCATAAAAAACCAAATTTAAACATTGTATTTATAGGCAACAGCATAACCCAGGGCGTGCAGCTGGCCAATCCGGCAACTGAAGCGCCGCCAGCCACGGCAGTGGCTTATCTGCAAAAACAAAAGAACCTGGACACAGTAAGTTTCAGTAACCAGGGCCATAGCGGCTACACCACGCTCGATTTTTTGCCAGGCACAGGTACTTTTGCCAAAGTTGAAGAAGCGGCTAACGCTTTTACCAATAAGGACGCATTACTCATATTTTCGGTAAAACTTGGCACAAATGACAGTGCTATACACGGGCCGCATGGTGCTCCCGTATCGCCTGAAGATTATCAAAAAAATTTAAAGACCATAGCTGATAAACTTTTAGCCGATTTTCCGAAAGCGGTTATCATTTTCCAGCATCCGTTATGGTACAGCCCCAATACATACAACGGCGCAAAATATTTGCAGGAAGGGTTAAACAGGCTGCAAAGCTATGTGCCGATGATAGATGCGCTTGTAAAAGCATACGCTTCAACAAACCCCAAACAGGTTTTTGTGGGCGATACCAAAGCATTCGCCTACTTCGAAAAAAATCATTTAACTGATCTCATCCCCGAGAATGGTAAACAAGGTACTTTTTATCTTCACCCCAATAAAAAGGGGGCCGAAGCTTTAGGGCATTTTTGGGGGATGGCTATCAATAAAATAATAAAGCATTATTTTAAATAAATTAGTTATTGCTTTGCATCTTTTAAATGAAAGCTAAAGCAGAATGTGCAAAACCGAAATAACATATTGATTTTCAATACCATTAAGTTACTTCCTGTAAATTAAATAATAGGCGCTATATAAGCCTACTGGCACACTAATCACCTTAAAATCACCACATAGCCCGAAATAACAATGTTATTCATCTTTGTATTTACTATATAGTAGTAAGTACCGGACGGCAGCGGTTTTCCCTGGTAAGTGCCATCCCAGGGCTTAGGATATCCTACAGAATGGAATAAAGACTGTCCGTAACGATTATAAACATCAACTGTGCTGTTTTCATACGCTACTAAGCCTTTAATTTCCCAATAGTCATTTACCCCATCACCATTTGGTGTAAAGGTGTTGCTAACGTTTATTACCGGCGAAACCTTAACTGCAACCTGGCTTTCGTTCACACAGCCGTTTGATTTATCAGTGATTTTAAGTTTGTAAATTATATCCTGATCGCCCGTTACTACCGGGTTTTTAGCTGTGGGGTTATCCAGACCGGTGGCCGGTGTCCATTCATAGGTTACGTTTTCGCTGCCTACTACCGGGTTTAAAGTAATGGTATGCCCTTTTAATACATATCTTGTATCGCCGGCTGCATCTGCCTGCACTGTTGGCGGCGGAACAAAATTGATGGTGATATCATCAGTAGGCGTATGACAATTATCAGCCTGGGTTGCGGTAAGTATCAATTTAACCGAGCCTTTTGCAATATCTATTGGGTCGGGCTGAAAGGTTGGAGCGTATACATCATCCGAAGGGATAAATTTACCTAAGCCCGATGCTGACGTCCACTTAACGGTAGTGCCTGAAAGCGGCCGACCATTTAATGGCACCATAGGGGTTTGGTTACAAACATTATCAATGCTTGGCGGTCCTGCATCGGCACCAGGATCCGGTGCAAACTTAAATGTTACATCTTTTGATACGGCCGAACACCCATCAGGACTTGTTGACGTAAGGGTTAAAGTGACGGAACCAGCATTCTTATCTGCAGTTGATGGAAAATATTTACCTATCGGGTCATCCTGTTTAGAGAAAGTGCCGCTGCCGCTGGTACTCCAGATACCGGTTCTATATACGCTAATCACCTCGCCGGCAAGTTGTATAAATGGATCATTAACACATACGTTATGAGAAGGGCCGGCAACAACAATTGGGAGCGGGTTAACTTTAACGTCTACTGGATCACTTGGTTCGCCCGGGCAGTTATTAATTATCAAATACAAATTATAAGGACCCGCGTTAGCAGCTGTGGCGTTTGGAATGGTTGTGCTCGGGCTTTGAGTTTCCAATCTAAAATTGTTGGGACCGGTCCACAAATATGTTGCACCTGCTATAGGCTGGGTTTGCAGTATAATATCGTTGCCTTCGCAAACGGGGCTGTTGCTGTGCCCATCTATTTTTAATGTCTGGGGCCTTACAGTTACCGTATATTTAACTGGAGTGCCCGGACAGCCAAATGCTACAGGCGTTATGGTATAAGAAACCTGGATAGGGTTTGTTGTAGTATTAACCAGGGCTTCATTAATAGGATTGGCGGTTTGATCGGTAACCGGGGCATTGCTGATGCCGGTGACAGCCGGCCTGCTCCATAAAAAAGTAGCCGTAGATATATTGGATGTTAAAGTAAGCCCCAGTGGTGTGTTGTTACATTTCGGCTCTGAAGGTGGTGGATTGGTAATTACCGCTCCCGGATTAACCCTTACCTTAAGCGGATACGGGATTCCCGGACAATCATTTGTTTTAAAATTAAACACGTAAATAACATCAATAGGATCAGTGGTGGTATTATAAAGCACCTCTTTTATGGTAGGTGACGCCTGGCCCGCTACAGCAGCATTACTGATACCCGGAACGGCCTCCCTGCCCCATGTAAAGCTTGTAACCTGGGTGTTAAATTTAACTTCATAATTGGTGCTTGTACCATTACAAACCGGGCCGGGGGGAGCACTTTTAACCACAGGGGTGGCATTTACCTTTACTGTGTATGTAAACACAGGCCCGGGGCAACCGTTTAAATATGGTGTTATTTTATATGCCACGTCAACAGCTGCACCGTTTGCATCGTTATTTAACAGTGTTTCGGTAATTGAGCTTGATGTTTGGCCCGTTACCGGGGGGTTACTGATGCCGGCAACCGCGGGGCGGTCCCATGAGAAAGTGGTACCGGGCTGGTCGGCGGTGATCGCGTAATTTAGCGCGGTACCGCTGCATATCGGATCGCCTGTGGCGCTGCTTATTACCTGTGGGGCGGGCGTAACTTTTACATCAACTTTAGTGCGTTCACTAATACAGTTATTAACCTTAGTCTCCACATAATAAGTTCTGTTGATGGTTAACGGAGCTGTAGGAAAAGGGTTTCCCTGGTGTACAGGGGTGCCTCCGACGGGCACATTGTACCAAGTGTAGGTGCCCGTTGAGCCGCTTGCGGTAAGTATAGCAGATTGGCCTTCACAAACCGTTGCTGTGTTATCGGTGCCAACCGTAGGTGCTGCCGGAGGGGGTATCGCCTTAACCAAAACAGGGGTACGCGCACTGGTAATACCGCCCACTGTTGTCGCAACATAATAAGTAATATCGTTTAGTATTGGCGGGGTAGTAAATATCGGGCCAACCTTAAGAGGTGTTCCACCGGTAGCATCGCTATACCAGCGGTATGTTCCGCCCGGCGCTGTGGCTACGAGGGTGGTTGTACTGCCTGTACAAACAGATTTACCAGGGGCCGTTGGCGCGGCAGGCACCGGGTTTATAGTTATGGTAACCGTGCTTGATTTTGAACCGCAAGGTCCCGCAGGATCATTAGATGTTAAAGTTAGTGTCGCTACTTTTTCTCCCGTAGCCGGCGTATAAACAGCATCCTTACTTGTTGGGTCGGAGAACGTCCCCGCGCCGCCTGTCCATTTTACTGATGTAGCCCCCCCTCCAAAACTTCCGGCCAACTGTACAAGGTCGCCCTGCTTTTTAACCTGGTCCGGGCCTGCATCAACGATAACCCTATTGTAAATAGTTATCTGGTTGGTAGCAATACTTTGCGGACAGCCGCTGCTCGCCGCTATAGTATTGGTTATGGTGTACGGCCCGCCGGCGCGGCTTCTCACCAGGTCAATCTCGCCGGTGCCGGGATTCTTAAATACGATATTACCGGTCGGTTCGCTGAAAACGCCGGCACTTGCCCCCGGCTGGAAAACCGGCAGCGGGTTTTTTACATCGTTACAGATGGGAGTATTATATGTAAAAGTAGCATCCGGTGTTGTTACTATGGAGATGCTTTGGCTGGCCGTTCCCGGGCATGAGCCCCCATAGGTAAAAGTAATGGTGTATTTTCCGGGAATACTTGCCGCCACATTGATCTCGCCTGTGGTGTTACTCACAAAAACCAGCCCGGGTGTTGACGAAAAAGTACCTCCGGCCGGATTAAGAATAGCAGGCTTTACATTACTTCCCGATGTACATATCGTGCCCGAAGGATACCGAAACTGGGGGTCAATAATAGATGTTATTGATACCGTGAAAGCGGTACGCGGACTAACACATGTGCCATTAACGGCCTCGGCATAAAAAGTTGTTTGTGCAAACAAAGGGTCGGTAGTATAAGTGTTGCCGGTGTGCACCGGTGTACCGCCTGTAGCACCAGTATACCATTGGATGGTTGCGCCCGAAGCCGGAACGCTTAAATTGGCAGGGTCGCCGGGGCATACCGTTGCAGTACCGTTAACCGTTGGAGCGGCAGGCAGTGGGGTAACCTGTATGGTTACCGGGGTACGCTGGCTGCTACAGCGGTTGGCTGTACTTTGTACATAATAAGTGGTATTTGCAGTTAGCTCGGGCGTAACATAGGTGTTGCCGGTTATTAACAGGTTGCCGCCGGTGGCCTGGTCATACCATTCATAGTCATCGGGCGAGCCTGTTGCTGTAAGTGTAGCCGCTGTACCGGCACATATTGCCGGGACTGGTTGCACAGCGGGGGCCGGGATCGGATCAAGTACGGTTACGGTAATTGCCGATCTGTCGCTGATACATGTCCCTACCGTTGTTTGAACATAATAAGTTGTAGTGGCTGTTAAAGCGGGAGTTATAAACGTATCGCCCGAAAATATAGAGGTACCTCCGGTGGCCGCGGTAAACCATTGAAAACTTCCGCCTTGTGCCGACGTTGCTGTTAAAGAGGCTGTTTCCCCATTGCAAATTACCGGCCCGTCGGGCACCACCGGTGCATCCGGGGCAGGGGTAACAGTAATTGTTATCGGGGTACGCTCGCTTGTGCAACCGCCGGTGGTATGCTCAACATAATAAGTTTTATTACTGGTTAAAGCCGGGGTTTGAAAAGTATTGCCAGTACCAACCGAACTGCCACCTGTGGCTGCTGTATACCAGTTATACGTGCCGGTGGGCGATGGATCGGCAGTTAAGGTAATACCGGTGCCATAGCAGGCAGACGGTGATTGCGAAGGTGGCGCGGCCGGTATTGGCGTTACAGATACCGGCACCGCGATACGGTCGCTTGTGCAATCGCCTACCCGTGTTTGCACATAATAAGTAACCGCAGAGGTAAGCACCGGGGTTGTATAATCCGGGCTTGAAATTAACGGCGTGCCTCCTGAAGGTACATCAAACCACTCGGCTACCCCCGAGGCATCAGCATGCAGCGTAATAGCCGATCCGGAACAAGTGCTGTAGCCACCTGCAGGAAGTACAGGAACGGCTGGCGGCGCATTAATCCGGGCAACTACAGGGATACCAGAGCTGGCACAATCTTTAATTACTGTAAAAAGATAATAAGTGGTATTTGCAAATAATGGGGGCGTTGTATAGGTTGCATCGTTGCTCAATGGTGTTCCTGTTCCCGAGGAATTTGAATACCAGGCATAACTGTCGGCACCCGACGCTATTAACGTTGCAGGGGTACCATAACACACCGGATCTGCCTGGATGCCTGGCCGGCCTGTTACATTAACAACAACCGAGCTCCGTGTACTGGTACAGCTGCCTACTGTTGTTTCCACATAAAAAATGGTACGCTGGGTAATCGGGTCTGTCTTATATGGGTTACCAGTAAACAGGAAATTGCCATCAGCATCGTACCACTGGTAAGTTCCTCCGGGAGCCGTTGCTGTTAAAGTTGCCGAAGTATTGGGGCAAACAACCGGATTGGCTACCGTAGGCGGATTTGGAGAAGCTACAGCGGTAATCGGAATATTGGCAACCTTTGGCTGGCAGCCCGGGGTTTTATCACTAACCGTTACCGTATACGTTCCGGCTTTGTTTACATCAATAGATGGCGTATTTTCACCGGTGTTCCAGATGTAGGTAAATGGGCCTGTACCGCCCGATAGGTTAGCGGTTAACGTTACATTCTTTCCCGAACATATCGTATTAGCTGTTGAGGATATGGTTACATTCAATGTACAAACTTGACTATACCCTGCTAACGACCAAATAACCAACAGGAATAGTACAAGCAACGGCTTATTAATGTTCTTCATAAGTCTCTTTATACTCAATAAATGTGGCTGCAAGCGGCTCATTTTAACAACTCCCCTTATTGAGCACAGTTTTAAGATTGGCAAACAATACTGTTATGCTATACCAATCCGGCAATGATGTGCGCCTTTTTACGTAAAATACTAAAAATAGGTTTGATAAAACGTCAACAAAATGCACAATGAAACCCTGATGAAATTATTTCTTTTATAGATTAAAAAAATACCCGGCTAGGAAAATAACCAGGTATAAAAGAGGCACGATAGTGTACCTCGTACAATTACAGGATCTGCCGGTAATCATTCACCCCCCGGCAGCGATATAATAGTATTTTAAAGATCCGGATTGACTTATAACAAAGCCACAAAATCACGCATTGCCTGTCCAGGATCCTGTTGTTTCATGAAAGTTTCGCCAATTAGAAAACCATTGAAACCTTCCAGTTTAAGGTGCCTGATGGTTTCGGGATCGCTGATGGCGCTTTCCGAAATCTTCATAAACTCGGCGGGGATATGTTTAGCCAATTTGTAAGATGTTTCAACCGACACGGTAAAATCGGCCAGGTTGCGGTTATTTACGCCAATGGCATCCAGGTTAGGGTTAATGCTGCGTTCCAGTTCTTCGAGGTTATGTACCTCAAGCAATACGTTAAGGCCTATACTTTTGGCAAGTTTGGCCAGGGTATCAATTTCGGCAGGTGTAAGTATAGCGGCTATGAGCAGGATAATATCGGCGCCTAATGACTTGGCCTCTATCACCTGGTACTCATCTATCATAAAATCCTTGCGCAATACAGGGATGCTATTTACCGAACGCGCTTTCACCAGATCGGCTTTCCGGCCCATGAAGAAGTTACGGTCGGTTAAAACCGAAAGTGCCGAAGCGCCGGCAGCGGCATAATCTGTTGTAACGGCGCTAACCCGCACCTTGTCGTTAATAATACCTTTTGAAGGCGATTTACGCTTAAACTCGGCTATGATACCGGTACGTGACGGATCGAGCAGAAATTCTTTGAATGAATAGGTTTCACGGTGAAAATGATCCGATTCTTCAAGTACGGTATATGATGTACGTTTTTTTGCCGAAGCAACTTCTCTTTTTTTGTTGGCAACTATTTTATCAAGTATCGTCATAGTATCGAAGCACTAATATTTATGTCATTGCGAGGCGCGAAGCAATTAGTCTTACCCAACCCCGTCCAGAGGAGAGGATTTTAAGTGCTTTTTAAATCTTCCTTTCCGTAGGAGATTTAGAGGGGCTAATTGCTCTCTTCCTTATAATGACATAGTTGTAAGCTATTGGTTAATAAGTGTATTTTTCAATCAATTTTATAACATGTGCGTTGCCTGCGGCCCGGGCTTTTTGTTACAAGTCCTCGCTTTTCCTGCCCCCAATCCCAACCCGCGCTGTGGGCTTTTCACTGCAATCCCTAACGCGGCCACCGCGCACCGCTAAGTGTCCTGCTCTCCGCGAGAGACCCTGCGGGGACGTTATATCAATTTTTCAAAGTTATCATTATTTCATAAAACTAAGCCTTAAGCCAGTTTTGCATCATTTCCTTACCATAATCGGTGAGGATTGATTCGGGGTGAAATTGTACGCCCCTTACATCGTATTGTTTATGCTTAAGCGCCATGATAGAATTATCGGCTTCATCAATAGCGGTAACCTGCAATGAATCGGGCAGGTCATTCCCGCTCACTACCCATGAGTGGTAACGCCCAACTTTAAAGCTTTCGGGCAAACCGGCAAATAGTTTTTCATCGCCATCTGTCACCTTTATCGGCGTCGCGATACCATGCATAGGCTGGTTAAGATTGTACAGGCTCCCGCCAAATGCTTCGGCAATAGCCTGCTGACCAAGACATACCCCAAATATGCTTTTGGTGGGTGCATACTTTGCTATTACATCCAGCAGCAAACCAGCCTCCGAAGGGATGCCCGGCCCCGGCGATAGGATGATCTTATCAAAAGCCTCCACATCCTCAATGGCAAACTGATCATTTCTCCAAACCTCACATTCCAGACCAAGCTCGTTAACCAAATGCACCAGGTTATAGGTAAAGGAATCGTAATTATCGATTATCAGGATGCGCCCCCCCCGCCCCCTAAAGGGGGTGCTTGAAGGAGTATTTATATTTTCATTCATTGTATTATATGTCTTAAAAACTATCAAATTTAAATTATCCGCTATAATTCCCCCTTTAGGGGGTTAGGGGGCGTTACTTACAGCTCCTCCGCCAGTTCAAAAGCCCTTCTCAAAGCCGAGATCTTGGTATCAACCTCCCGTAATTCACTTTCGGGGATCGAACCAGCCACGATGCCGGCACCTGCCTGATAATGCAGGGTGTTATTTTTGCTTAAAAACGAACGGATCATGATGGCATGGTTAAAATCTCCGTTAAAACCCAGAAAACCTATCGCACCACTGTAAAAGCTGCGTTTAATGTTTTCGTTTTCATCGATGATCTCCATGGCACGGTATTTTGGAGCGCCGCTCAGCGTGCCCGCCGGGTAAGTATCAGCTACAACTTTAAAGGCCGATACACCGGGCTTCAGTTTTCCGCTTACGTGTGATACCAAATGGATCAGGTGCGAGTAGTACTGAACCTCTTTAAATGCCTTCACGGTTACATTTTCGCAGTGACGGCTCAGGTCGTTACGGGCCAGGTCAACCAGCATCACGTGTTCTGCCGATTCTTTGGGGTCATTCTCGAGGTTGCGGGCCAGCTCGGCATCGCGCTCATCATCACCGCTGCGTTTAAATGTTCCGGCTATCGGGAATATGTTGGCCACATTATTTTTTATGGTGATCTGCGCTTCGGGCGATGAGCCAAAGATCCTGAAATCGCCAAAATCAAAATAGAAGAGGTATGGTGATGGGTTGATAGAACGCAGGGCGCGGTAAACGTTAAACTCATCGCCCAGGAAAGTACGGGAGAAAGCCCTTGAAGGCACTATCTGGAAAACATCGCCCCGATAAATGTGCTGCTTCATTTTCTCCACTATGGCAATGAACTCATCGCCGGTAAGGTTCGATTTTTCATCGCCATTGCTTTTAAAGCTATACTCGGGGAAGTTTTTGTTTTTGATGAGGTATTCCAGTTTTTCGATACCGCCATTGGTTGGTGCACCTTCGGGCTGATTATGAAATATGTAAAGTTCATTTTTAAAGTGATCGATAGCGATGATGTACCTGTAAATATGGTACTGCATCACCGGGATCTGGCGTGTAGCATCATCGCTTTGCTTTAGTTTAATGGTTTCATAATGTTCAACAGCCTCGTGGGTAAAGTAACCAAACAAGCCATTGGTGATCATTTTTAGCGGCAGCGAGTCGGTTTCAAAGCTACCGGTAAAATTGTTAAGCTGTTCAATCAAATCAAACGTACCAGCCTCATGTACTTCCTGGCTGCCATCGGGATATTGTTTTTTTAGGATCCCGTTATTGAGCACGATGCCGCTGAGCGGTTCGCAGCAAATGTAGCTGGTGCTGTTTTCGCGGCTGTGATAATCCGAGCTTTCCAGCAGCAGCGAGTTAGGGAATACATCGCGCAGGCGAAGGTAAATACTCACCGGTGTGGTGGTGTCGGCCAGCAGCTTTTTATAGGTGGTAGTGATTTTAAATGTGCTCATGTTTATTTTTCAAATATCTTAAAACAAAAAAACCCGGCGAATTGGGGTCGCCGGGTTTCCTATTTAGGTTCACAATTGATTAGGTTGTCTCTGATCAAAAAGCGCAAGCCGGCTGCCAATTTAATTGGTGCCACCAGCTGTTTTTATGTGTGTTTTTAATCATCGCGGTCACAAATTTATAAAGAAATTTGAATTGTCAAATTTTTTGTGAAATTATTTATTTGCTAAATCCTATTAGCTACGTAGAATTACTGTGGAATAAGCATAATACCTACCGAAATAAGTACAATCCCGATCAAATAAAAGATAGCGATGGCTTTATGCTTAGCCTCTGGCAGGGCAGCTTTCTTCGATTTGCTGTGACCGATAGTGATTAATGCTATGGCAATAAGCATGATAACCCAATGCTCAACCGTAAAATAACGGGTGACAGGGTTTTTCATGGTCTCTTTGCTAAACTGCACCATCGGACTGATAAAAAACAGGATGATGCCCAGCAAAAATTGTGTATGTACCGAGATCATGGCAAACAGGTTAAGCTTACGGTTGCCCTCGCCATATGGTCTTTTACCCAACCAGCCCATAAAGGCACGTACAAGGGCCAGTAATACCAATACAATAACAATGTACCTGAAACCGGAATGGAATTCCTTAAAAAAGCTATAAAGTGTCATACATCAAAATTTGCCGTGAATATACGATATAAAGGTCATTGAAGTCATTAGGTCATCGTGTCATTTTTTGCAGACATAAACTGCCGCGGGCTTTCAGCCCGTGGTGAATCACTATGTAAGCTTTCAGCTTACATTTCTTCAGCTGAAAGCTGAAACTATGCGCAACCACGGGCTGAAAACCCTCGGCAGTTTATTCTTATATAAACAAAAAAAGCGATGAGCCTAAACCCATCGCTTTTCAAAATCCGAAATCGAAAATCCGATATTCGAAATCAATAAATTATATCAGCAGCCTTACCGGCTCTTCTAATAATTGCTTTAATGTTTGCAGGAAAGCAGCAGCTGTAGCACCGTCAACCACGCGGTGGTCGGCGCTCAGGGTAACCTTCATGATGTTGCCAGGTACTACGGCACCATTTTTAACAACCGGAACAGCCTGAATACCGCTTACAGCAAGGATACATGCGTTTGGTGTGTTAATGATGGCCGTAAACTCGTCAACGCCAAACATACCAAGGTTTGAAATAGTGAAAGTAGAACCTTCCATTTCGTTTGGCTGTAGTTTTTTAGATTTTGCTTTGCCTGCAAACTCTTTCACTTCAACCGAAATGTGGCTTAATGATTTACCATCGGCAAATTTGATAACCGGTACCAATAAACCTTCGTCAACAGCAACGGCAACGCCAACGTGAACGTGCTCATTAGTGCGGATCTTATCACCCAGGAATGACGAGTTGATAGCAGGGTGCTGCCTTAAGGCAACAGCGCAGGCTTTAACAACAAAATCATTAAATGAAATTTTAACCGGAGCGATCTCGTTCATACGGGTACGGGCCACAATAGCCTGATCCATATCAATGCTCATGGTTACGTAGAAATGCGGAGCAGTAAACAAGCTTTCGCTTAAGCGGCGGCTGATAGCTTTACGCATTTGAGTAACCGGCCTTTCGCTGAATTTCTCTTCGCCTGTAAAGGTTGGCAATACGATAGGTGCTTTTGCAGCAGCAGCCGGAGCGGCAGCAGGTGCAGCTTCAGTAACAGGAGCCGCAGCCGGTTTAGCCGACGGTGTATATTCTTCCACATCCTTTTTGATGATACGGCCGCCTTCAGCGCTGCCTCTTACATCATTAAGGTTGATACCTTTATCTTTAGCTATTTTACGCGCAAGCGGAGATGCTTTTACGCGGCTGTCATCAGTGTTAGAAGCTTCAGTGGCAGTAGCAGTTGCAGTCGCCTTCGCTTTAGTTTCAGCAGGTGCAGCTTCAGCGGCGGCAGGGGCCGAACCACCATCCTGTAATAACGGAGTGATGTCGGTACCTTCTTTACCTACTATGGCAATGATATCATTTACTTTAGCGGCTTCACCTTCTTTAACACCTATATATAACAAGGTACCGGCTTCGTAACCCACAACTTCCATGGTAGCCTTATCGGTTGCCACATCAGCCAGTGAATCATCAGCTTTTACTTTATCGCCAACTTTAAAGTTCCATTTTTCGATGGTACCTTCGGTCATGGTATCGCTTAGCAATGGCATGCGAATCACCGTAGCCGGAATGCTTGATAAATCAACCTTAGGTGCGGCTGGTGCCGGAGTAGCGCCAGGTGCTTTGTCGGCAGCTGGTGCCGCTTCCTTAGCAGGCTCTGCGGCAGCGCCACTGCCAGCCTGGTCAAGTAAAGACTTGTAATCTTCACCTTCTTTACCTAAAATGGCAATTACAGAATCAACCGGGGCGGCAGCACCTTCCTGTATACCGATATACAGCAATGTACCATCCTGGTACGATTCAAAATCCATGGTAGCTTTATCAGTTTCAATCTCGGCCAGTACATCGCCCGATTTAACCTTGTCGCCAACTTTTTTATGCCATTTCGCCAATACCCCTTCGGTCATGGTATCGCTCATTTTAGGCATTTTTACTACTTCGGCCATATATTAATAGTATTATAAATTCAGTATAAATATAGTTAGTTCTTATCGTGAAGTTTAAAGTCTGAAGTTTTTAGCCTGAAGTCTTTTTTTTTGACCGCAAAGACTATAGGCTTTCGACTTAGTACTTTCGACCTAAAACTTAGTCCCTTATGTAAGGGTAATCTTCTTGAACGTAAACATCTGTATATAATTCAGATGCATCCGGCCATGGTGATTCTTCAGCAAACTTCACAGCTTCGTCAACAATAGCTTTGATCTTAGCGTCCATTTCGTCAAACCATGCTTCATCAGCATATTTTTCGGCAAGGATAGTTTGTTTGGTAGCCTCAAGAGGGTCTTTCGCTTTATAGCTTTCCAACTCCTCTTTAGTACGATACTTTTGCGGATCGGACATGGAGTGCCCTTTATAGCGGTAAGTACGCATTTCAAGGAAGGTTGGACCTTCGCCTGCGCGCGCGCGCTGAACAGCTTCGTCCATTGCTACGTGTACAGCAGCAGGGTCCATACCATCAACCGGCGATGAAGGGATTCCATAAGGCAGGCCTAATTTATAAATATCAGTCTGCGCGGTTGTACGCTCAACAGAAGTACCCATGGCGTAACCATTGTTTTCGCAAACAAAAATTACAGGCAGTTTCCAAAGCGCAGCCATATTAAAGGTTTCGGTAAGTGCGCCCTGGCGTACGGCACCATCACCCATATAGGCAATGTTCACAAACTCGGTACCTTTATATTTTTCGGCAAAAGCAATCCCGGCACCCAGTGGTACCTGGCCGCCCACAATGCCGTGACCACCATAAAAATGTTTTTCTTTATCAAACATGTGCATAGAACCACCTTTGCCTTTTGAGCATCCGGTAGCTTTACCATACATTTCGGCCATAATGGCGTTTGGAGTTACACCTTTAGCAAGTGCATGAGCATGATCACGATATGCGGTGATCATACTGTCTTCAGGTTTAATTACAGACATGGCTCCGGCCAAAACAGCCTCCTGCCCAATATATAAGTGGCAAAAGCCCCTGATCTTTTGTTGTCCGTATAACTGTCCTGTTTTTTCTTCGAACCTGCGCATCAATAGCATCTGTTCGTACCACATCAGGTAGGTGTCCTTGTTTATTTCGATTGAACTCATGTATTAAACAACCTTTTTGGAGTAAAGCGCAAATCTAATTATATCCTGCAAAATATCGAAACCTCAAGCAAATTGTTGCAAAATTTTATTTGGTGGCCTTAAGGTGTGTTTAAACACAACAAACTGGCTGTTTATGAGTTTGGCATAGTCCGGCAGGTTAAAATAGAACTTAAAAAAACACACCACGGCGCAATAAATTATCGTTTTACGAAGTTTTAGAAGGGTTGTTTTTCGCAAAAGACTAAAAAAAGCCTTTAAATAATTACAACCAAATTACATTAATACACGTACAAAAGCCTGTTTATTAAAAGGATGTGTAATAAAAAGCACTTTTTTATATTTTTTGAAAAATAAGCTGCATTTATTTGCAATTTTAAAAAATATAAATAGTTTTGTAGAGCACGATAGACATAGTGTCTGATTTAATAAACAATTTGTTGTCCTAACTCAACAAACAAACTGATTAAATGAAGAAATTTGCCCTGGCTATTGCCTTACTTTTCAGCGTCGTAGCTTCACAAGCTCAAACCAAAAGTGCTCAAAGCACCAGTGATGATAACAAAGACGACCAGGAAAGTTTAGGTAAAGCATACTTTTCCCAAATTATGGGAGTTGCTTTATCTGCTACCTCAAACATGAAACTCTTTCACTTTGTTTACGATTGGATTGGTACCCCTTACCATTTTGGCGGAAGCTCAAGAAGAGGCATTGACTGCTCAGCCTTCACCAAAGAATTGTACAGCGAAGTTTTTAACCTCGATATTAAGCGTAACTCACGCGATATTTTCAGCATGGTTAACCCTGTTGGTAAGGATGAGTTAAAAGAAGGCGATTTGGTTTTCTTTAAGATCCACAGCCGCAGCATTTCGCATGTAGGTATTTACCTGGGTAATAATAAATTTGCTCATGCCTCGTCAAGGGGTGTAGCCATCAGTAGCCTTGACGATGCTTACTACAGCCGTTTCTTTTATAAAGGCGGCAGGTTGTTAGCTTCATTTAAGGATGAGTTTAAAGGTTCGGCATCGACGGGTAACAACGATATGGGCGACGACGTAGACGAAAGCAAGAACTAAACGATTTTGAAATAAATAAACTAATTTGGTCCCTTCATCCCGGTGAGGGGATTTTTTTTATAATGAAATTTTTATTGCTTACGGCAGCCTGCCTGGCGCTGTTTTTACAGGCGTGTAACCATCCGCCAAATAAAAAACAAATCCTGGCCCCTGCACCTAAACCCGATACTGCCACTACAACAACTACATCAGTTGTTCAGCCTGATTCATCCATATCCATTGCCGCTGTTGGCGATATGATGCTCGGAACATCGTACCCTAATAATTATACCCTCCCACCCGACAGTGCGAAAAACAGTTTTAATGTAATAGCTAACGAACTAAGAAACGCCGACGTAACTTTTGGCAATCTTGAAGGCAGCTTGCTTGACGGAGGGAACCCCGCCCATTATAAACTGCATCAACGAAGTAAAGCTTACTTGTTCAGGATGCCTACAGCCTATGCAGGCGTTTTTAAAAACGCCGGTTTTAACTTGCTGAGCCTGGCCAATAACCATATAGGCGATTTTGGCGATACGGGCCGGATGAGTACCACTCACGTGCTTGATAGCATAGGGATTAATTATGGCGGATTGCTTAGCCACCCCTCCACGGTGTTCGAACGTAACGGCGTTAAATATGGCTTTTGCGCTTTTGCCCCCAATGCCAATACCCTGCCTATTCTCGACCTAAAGAACGCAGCCCGTATCATAAGCCAACTGAAACAGCAGTGTGATATTCTCATTGTATCGTTTCATGGTGGTGGCGAGGGCGTAGCTTATGAACATATTCCTTTTGCAATGGAATCATTCATCAGCGAAAAGCGTGGCGATGTAAATGCCTTTGCCCATAATGCTATTGATGCCGGTGCGGATATTATATTGGGCAATGGCCCGCACGTGAGCCGGGCAATGGAGGTTTATAAAAACCGGCTGATCGCTTACAGTCTCGGTAACTTTTGTACTTATAAATCAGTAAGTGTAGCGGGGGTTTGCGGTCTGGCGCCATTACTAAAAGTAAACCTGAATAAAAAGGGAGAGTTTTTGAAAGGGCGCATCATATCCCTAAGGCAAGCGCATGATAAAGGGCTTGAACTTGATTCGCTTAACCGTGCTGCTATCCGGATCAGGGAACTTACAGAAGCCGACTTCCCGAATGCGGGATTACTTATATCCGACACGGGCGAGATCAGCCTTAACCCGGCTATTCAGAGCGAGAATTTATAAATAGATACCAGGGCAGGAATTGACTCCGGTATCTACATAGCTGTTAAACTTAAGAGAAAAAGCGCGGGATTGTGCGATTCCCCTCTTGAGATGGGCGGAGGGGTGTGTTGCTACTTTGGTAAACTTGTAGCAGAAACATACCCCCGCTCCCGCTCGCTTCTCCGCCCCCCTCTCAAGAAGGGATTTTTATTTTTCTACACTCTTTTC
The DNA here is from genome assembly GCF_014643835.1 of Mucilaginibacter rubeus. Taxonomy (GTDB): domain Bacteria; phylum Bacteroidota; class Bacteroidia; order Sphingobacteriales; family Sphingobacteriaceae; genus Mucilaginibacter; species Mucilaginibacter rubeus. The sequence continues at coordinate 44,724 of NZ_BMKD01000011.1, forward strand.
CCGAAGGAAAAGAGTGGTCGTACAGCAAAGCGCAGGCCGGGTGAGTAAATTATGCGATTTACCATACAGGCTAACACGCTATTTAAGCCGCTTCATCCTTAGTATTCCGCACCAGGCTGATACCCGTTGTAAAAAATATTAATGAGATAATACCTATTACCACCATGGTGGTTATTTGCGCGCTATGGTTTATGATAGCTACACCGGTATAAATAAGGCCAACTATACCAAGCACGCTCAATATAGCTCCAAAAGTTCGTTTTAAGTTCATAACAGGTGTGTTGTTTTTTATAAGCATTTTTTAAAAAACAAATAACACACCAATAATTAATGCTACTTTTATTTTAAACATAATAAACCAAACCATGCCCGAATCATTTGGATCATTGATAACAATCATCATTTTTGTTGTTATCCTTATTACTATTTTCACCTCGTTTGTGTCTGTAAAACAGGGCACTATAGTAGTTATCACCGTATTTGGCAAATACCGCCGCATCCTAACCCCGGGGCTTAATTTCAAGATCCCTTTTATCGAAAACATTTACTCCAAAATCTCTATCCAAAACCGCTCGGTTGAGCTGGAGTTCCAGGCGGTAACTTACGACCAGGCCAATGTGTATTTTAAGGCCATGCTGCTGTACTCGGTACTTGACCAGCAGGAAGAAACCATCAAAAACGTAGCTTTTAAATTTGTTGATGAGCGTAACCTGATGCAGGCCCTGATCCGTACGGTTGAAGGCTCCATCCGTGCTTTTGTAGCTACCAAACGCCAGAGCGAGGTACTGATATTACGCCGCGATATTGTGGAACACGTAAAAGAGCAACTGGATGTGATACTGGAAGGCTGGGGCTACCACCTGCAGGACCTCCAGTTAAACGATATTACTTTTGATGACGTGATCATGAAATCAATGAGCCAGGTGGTGGCATCAAACAACCTGAAGGCCGCTGCCGAAAACGAAGGCCAGGCCCTGCTCATCACCAAAACCAAAGCTGCCGAGGCCGAGGGTAACGCTATCAAAATTTCGGCCCAGGCCGAGCGTGAGGCAGCTCAATTACGTGGCCAGGGCATTGCGCTGTTCCGCGAGGAAGTTGCCCGCGGTATGACTGTAGCCGCTAAAGAAATGGCCGAAGCCAACATGGATACCTCGGTGATTTTGTTCACCATGTGGACAGAATCCATCAAACACTTTTCCGAAAACTCAAAAGGGAATGTTATTTTCCTGGATGGCTCAACCGATCAGATGCAACATACGTTAAAAGAAATGATGGCCTTAAACCTTTTACATACTGACAACGTCAAAAAGTAAAAGTTTGAAACCGCCAGTTTTTTTAAATGAAAAGAAATATAGTGAAAGTGATAGGCCCTGCGGCCATGTGTTTTTTAATGATGATTGCGCCTGCTTCGGCACAGTCATTTCACCAGCTAACTGCCAATGATTTTTGGGGAACGCCGCGGGCTAATGCCGGCGGCGTTGTAGCTTATACCAACTGCACCATCGATTACCGGTACCAGGCCCGGCGCGAAGGCAGGGGTTACCGGCTGAATTTTAACATCAGGCTCATCCTTAACAACAATAAATCATGGCTTGATAAAAGCAGGGTTAATACGCCGCAGCAACTCAGCGAAATACTGAAACATGAGCAGGGCCATTACACCATTGCCTTTTTAGAGCAGCAGGAGCTGCTACGCATAGTAAGCAATACCCGTTTCAGCAATAATTACAACTACGAAGCCATGGCCATTTTTAACCGTATCGACGCCAAGTACAAACAGCTCAATGCCGATTATGATGAGGATACGGCTCACATGACAGATCGCAAGCAACAGCATAGCTGGGACGTGTATTTTCAGCAGAAGCTTAAGTTTTTGCCAGGGGATACGGAGAGTTAGTTTTTTTTTGCATGCTCAAACATCCTTTGCCTAAGGAGTAAAAGCGAGGGATTGTGCGATTCCCTTCCGGGCATAGCCGTCAATTTAAGCGAAAGCAATAAAAATGAGTTTGTTTTTTTGAGATTGAGGGCAGAACGTAGTTTGCCCGTAAAGGCAAACTTTATGTATTTTTGCTCTCATAGTTTTATTTCTATTTTTTTGAAAGGCAGACCGGTGGAGGTCCTTGATGTTGATCTCAAGACCTTGTATCTCTCTACAAGGCAATTCTATTGCTAAAAGTAGCTCCAGGGCTCCTTTGATAAACTCCGTCAGCCCTTCATTATACTTTTGATGCAAAGCCTGTTTCGATATATTAAGTGACTGCCTTAACATCAGCTGCATACTCATGCCATTAAATGATTGATTGCTGTCAAATAGCAGCGTATCCAGAAGATCTGCTCCGCTTGTCTTCCTTAAACGTTTGATCACTCCCGTGTTTTTAGCAAGGCTATCAAGAAATCCAGGGTCAAATAATTCCGCTTTTATGCGTTTAAATAACCCTGTCAGGTTTGGTTGGCCGATTCTTGCTCTTAAAATTTTCATACTATTCCTTAAATTGACGACTATGCTCTCAAGAGGGGGGCATTAATGCGCATTAGCGGCATTGCTTTGTTCCTTTACAGCAATGACGCTTTTGTTTTACACCGGTTCTCGCTCTACCTCAACCGGCCTTTTACCATACCTATTAATAACTTCAGCCAAAATCAAATTAGGTACCCAGCTTAAAAAGGCAATGATGAGGTAGTTATTATGAAAATTTACGCCATTACCTAAAACAGTAAACAGCCAGATATAAAAGCGCAGGGTAACCGCGCCGAAGGCGAGGGCATAACTCCGGTTCATCATTTTGATGTGATCGTCAATCCTTCCTTTTTTTATCAGCAGAAACGCAGCCAGTGTAAAAGCAGCCCACAATGTGTTTTGCAATAAAAAAGATATGAATACACCCGTTCCCCGGTTTATAAAAAGCGTCATGACATAGGCTCCCGGCGCAGCAAAAAAAAGCACACCAAACACATACAATTTTCCCAATGCCCTGTGCAGCGCTTTATTATTATATACCTTTTTTGAAAACTGAAAGAATCCGGCCAGTAGGATCACACTGCTGCCTATAATATGACAATAAAAAGCAGGCAGGTACCACCCGGTTTCAACCGCCTTTTGTTTGATGTGCAAAAAGTAGGAGTCATGATTAAAATCCCAGTATTGAATAAATGTGCCCGCACAGAGTATAAATACCCAGAAAAACGCAAAATATCTTAATATGCGGGCGGTAATGCTCATTTAGCTGCAAGTACATTAGGCTTTATTGCCGGCAATCCTTTAAGCTTCTGATCAATCCACTGGATATTATATTTGTCAATTTCGGTAAGCGAATCCTGAACGCTGACGTTTTCTGATTTATAATGTCCGTAAAATTGTTGTTCGAACATCTCCGTCCAGCGTTTGTCTTTAAACTTATAATTATAATCGGCATAAATTTCGTTTTTCATATATCGCAGCACTTCTGGCGAAATTGCCCCGCTGCTGGTCATTTCATATCGGCCATCGATCATCTTATAACAAATGTAACAGCCATCAATAAAATGATTGTCCATTTTACGGAATTTAGTAAATGCGAAAACCCTTTTGGTGTTCATCGTTTCCTCCACCTTGCCGTTTTGTATCTTTAGCAGATGAAATACTGGCAGTTCATTTAGATATGTGTTGTTATATAATTCAATACTTCCAACAGATGTTACTTTAACCTCCAGTAACGAATCGCTCAGCGCATTGATGTTAAACTCATTGCAACGGCCGCTGAATTCGCCGCCACCTTCTTCAGTATTAATATCGGTATTGATCCGGTAACCATACAGCTTATTATTCTTGTTATCAATAAGCACCATATTGTTGCTGTCATAAAATTCCGCCCGGCCGCCTATAAAGTAATCGCGGATGGAGTAATAAGCACTTTGGATCCAATTATCGCTACCTGTTGCTGAGCTGTTTACAGGCAAAGCTTTGGCTTTTACAATGTACCGACTGCTTGACTCTTCAAAATAAACATGGTTTCGCAGCGGATTTTTAAATTGTTTAATTCCTGAAATTAAATGCAGATCATCAAGGTATGAAGGAGGAATGTAAATAGCTCCATGCTGCTCCCTTGAATTAAACTCGGTAATCCCGCCTGCCGGACTCTGATTTAAGGTGAATGAAGCCGGTTGCTTAAGTTTACCGAAAATATCCTTCACGTGAATATCCGCCTTTTCCGAAACCGTATAATCGCTTTTCAGCCAAAAATAATCATCGCCCTTCCTAATAGCTGCAACGTTTTCAGCATCGTTCAGAGGGAATATCTGGTCATATTCCACAGGTAATACTACTTTGCCGCTAAGGTCATAGAAGCCGCGTTTGTGGCCTTTTTCTACTTCAACAAGGTTAGGAAAAGTGCCGCCTATGGTATATACAAGATCGTATTCGGCCGGAATTATCTCTTTGTAATCAGGACTTACCAATCCCATTTTATAGGTTTTAGCGGTATCTTTTTCCTGCTGAAATTGTTCTGAAAAATCCCATTTGCCTTTTACCACATAAAAATAGGTTTGATCTTTAATGTGGCTAAACCAGATTATGCTATCGTATTTGGTCTTTAGGTTATTAACATCGGCGAAAGCCTTTAAAGTTACCGGGCTGTAAATCTCTTTATCACTGTAATTTTTTTGCCAGGCACTGCTTTTATAAGCTATATAATCAGTCATGAAACTGGTGCCATCAACCTGGTAAATTTTGTATTTGTTATTCTCTTCTTTTTCAATAGTGAACGTCAAACTACTTAGTCTGCTGCTGAGATGATCACCACTAAATGTTACCGGTACCACTGCAACCGCAAGTTCGGGGTTCGTAAAGGTGATCGTGCTTTGATCAACATTCAACTCAAGCTTAAACGAGGTTTCAGGGTCATCAGCTTTGTTGATCAATGCCGCAATTAAACGGCTGATAGGTTCACTGTTTTGCTTATCCTGGAAATATGCGAGTAAGGAGTCACGATTACCCTTAATTAATTGTTGATTGAAATTTTTCAGGAACTGGGTTATATCGCCCTGTTTTGGAGAGGAAGCACCCTTCCCTTTCAATAAGAAGTATCCGCTTATAGCTAAAATAACTACAGTTACCGTAATGATTATAACAGGTTTGGTTTTCATACAACCAAGGTAAGCTATTTTTTGAAATAGTAAAAACGAGCCAAAATCCTTAAAATTAGGCCAATAAATATTACTTATATTACATAATAACTATATAGTTAAAATCTATATAACATCAATTATAAGTATTCAGGGGGCGGTTTTAAATTTCTATATTTGCATAAACATTAAAAGAAATATCAAAATATGTTAACCATAGGACAAAAATTCCCCGAATTTTCTAAAACAGCAGTAGTAAGCCTTGAAAAAGGTAAAGAGTTTGAAACCCTTAATTCTGAGTATTTAACCAACGATGATAACGTTTGGACTGTAATGTTCTGGTGGCCAAAAGACTTCACTTTTGTTTGCCCTACTGAAATTGCCGAATTCAACAAAAACTTTGGCGAATTCCGTGACCGTGAAACCCGTTTGATCGGTGCGTCTACCGACTCTGAGTTTGTTCACGCTGCATGGAGAAGAGATCACGACGATTTGCGTGATTTGAAATTCCCTATGCTTGCTGATACTTCAAAATCATTAGCCGAAGACCTGGGCATTTTAGAGCCAACTGAAAAAATTGCTTACCGTGCTACTTTCATCATCGACCCACAAGGTATCATCCGCTGGGTATCAGTTAACGACCTGAGCGTTGGCCGTAACGTGAAAGAAGTATTACGCGTACTTGACGGTTTACAAACCGACGAGCTTTGCCCTTGCAACTGGGAAAAAGGTCAGGAAACTTTAACTGTATAATTGTACAATAGATAAACGTCCCCGTACTGTATCCGGTGCGGGGATTTTTTACACCCTTTTTTAAGCTGAAGAAAGATCGAAAACGAAAGGCTAAAAGCCTAAAGCTGAAGTTGTTTTAGTAGAGACGCATCACATGCGTCTCCCTCCAGGACACGCAACCTGCTTAGCGATATCGATTTTCATGTGGGAGACGCATGTGATGCGTCTCTACAATAAAAATTAACCCAAAAAAAATGAACGAAAGTACCGAAGTGATCCAGGAGATACTTGAAAGTATCGGATTAGATAAAAATTATCGCACAGCCAGCCTGAGCCTTTTAGAAACAGGCGAATCACGTTACCTGCGCGACCTTAAGCTGAACTTTACCAGCACCCTTACCTCAGCACATTTAACTAATAAAGAATGCGCCTTGCTGGGTTTGGCTACTGCTGTAAACAATAACAACGTTCCGCTTACCAACTTCTTTACCAAATACGCTAAAGAACAGGAGGCTACTGATGCCGAAATTGCCGAAGCTGTAGGTTGCGCCTCATTGCTGGCATCAAACAACGTATTTTACCGTTTCAGGCATTTTACCCAAAAGGAAAAGTACACCCAAATCCCAGCACGGATCCGTATGCAGTTAATGATGAAACCGGTAACCGGTAAAGAGTTTTTTGAACTGGCCAGTTTAGCAGTATCAGCCATTAATGGTTGCGAGATGTGTGTGAACGCACATGAGGATTCGCTTATAAAATTGGGCACTACCGAGGAGCGTATTTTTGATGCCGTACGTATAGCATCATTAACTACAGCTACAGGTAAAGTTATATTTTAACAAGCTTAACTTATTTTAACAATGAAAAAGGCATGAAACAATAAAATTTCATGCCTTTTTCATAAATAGTATTTTATTGCCCAATAAAATTTGCGTTTATTAATTAAAATCCAGTAAATTTATACCTTAAGATTAAACAAACCCCGGTCGCAATATTCAAATATGTTGTTTATGCGGGAGGAGTTACTTAAATTTTAATTGTTAATTTTTTTTGGGGAAAGCCGTTCCGGTAATAGTGGAACGGCTTTTATTGTTTTAGTGCGAATCCGCAACAGCTTTCAGCTTTTTGAACGGCTGCAGGTAAAGCAACGGTATCGAAAATAACATCACTAATCCCGATATCCAATAAGCATCGTCATACGTTAACAACAATGTTTGCCTGGTAACCATACCTTCGATAGCCTGATATGCCATATGGGTGGCATCAATCATTGATTTGCCTTTGGCCATAAATCCCTGGGTAAGCATATGCAAACGGTCATTGAAAGGATTGTTGTATGGGTTGATGTTCACCAGCAGGTTGTTACGGTGCACACCCTGGCGTATATGGATGAGGGTGGTTAATGTAGCTATCCCGAAAGAACCACCCAACTGGCGCATCATATTGTTCAAGCCCGATCCCTGACCTAACTCAGGGCCCTTCAAATCTGCCATGGCCAACGTAGTAAGCGGCACAAATAATAAAGCCATACCCACACCACGGATTAATAACGGTATTAACACATCCTTTTCGCCCGTAGCCAGTGTCGAATTGCTTAACATATGTGTAAATACATAAAAAAGGAACATGCCCGCAGTAGCCATAAACTGGGCTGGTATGCCCTTATTTAGCATTTTGCCTATAAATGGCATCATCACAATGGTACATAAACCACCGGGGAACAACAGCTCACCGGTTTGCTGGGCGTTAAAGCCAAGCAGATTTTGACAAAACACCGGGAACACGAACACCGATCCATACAAACCAAACCCAAGTATAAAGGATGTGAACATGCCCACAGCAAAACTTCGGTGCCGCAGAATGCTGAAGTTTACAATCGGGTGCTCGGTACTCATCTCACGCCAAATGAATAATATGGTACCTAATACAGCCGATATAGTTAAAACCAGGATGTATGGCTTAGCAAACCAGTCTTCACTTTCACCTTTTTCAAGTACGGTTTGTAAGCTGCCTACTGCAATAGCCAGCAGGATAATACCCCACCAGTCAACAGGTTTGCCTTTGGCATCCTTGGGTGTTTCCCGCACGAAGGTGTAGGTACAAAAAGCCGCCAGTGCCCCTACCGGGATGTTTACATAAAAGATCCAAGGCCATGAATAGTTTTCAACTATCCAGCCGCCAATAGTTGGGCCTACAGTTGGGCCTACAACCGCTCCCAAACCAAATAGCGCGGTTGCAGTGCCTATCTGTTCACGGGGCCAGGTTTCAAGCAATATGGCCTGGGCTGTTGAAATTAAACCACCGCCGGCAATGCCCTGAATAATCCTGAACAATACCAGCTCATCCATACTGTGCGCGTTACCGCATAAAAATGATACAATGGTAAACACGATGATAGATGCCATGAAATAGTTTTTACGCCCAAAACGGCCGCCCAGCCAACCCGACATGGGCAATATGATCACGTTTGCTACCGCATACCCGGTAACTACCCAGGCCACATCCTCAAGGGTTGCGCCAAGGTTACCTTGTATGTGAGGCAACGCTACGTTAACGATAGTGGTATCTATCAGCTCCAGTAATGAAGCTGTGATCACCGTAATGGTGATGATCCACTTTTTAAAGCCAGTTTCAGCCATAATGTTATTCTTTAATTACAGATACGTTTACGCTCATACCAGGGCGTAATTTTGCAAGCTCCTCTTTAGTGCCGTTGATTTTAATTTTTACAGGCACACGCTGTACAACTTTTACGAAGTTACCGGTAGCATTATCCGGAGGCAACAGAGAGAATTTAGCACCTGTGGCAGGCGAAAAATTGTAAACCTGGCCTTCCAGCTTCATATCTGGATAAGCGTCAACTTCAATTTCAACTTTTAAACCATTTTTGATATTGGTAAGCTGGGTTTCTTTGTAGTTGGCAGTAATGTATAAGCTGTTGTCATTCACAATTGAGAACAAAGTTTGACCAGCTTGTACCAACTGACCCAACTGTACATTCTTTTTAGACGCTAAACCACTGGCAGGTGATTTTACCAGCGTGTAACTTAATTGCAGTTTTGCATAATCAATATCAACCTGCCTTTGCGATACACCCGTGTGGGTAACAGCTAACTGGCTGCGGGTTGTGCCAATTTGCTGCACAGCCGCTTTGTACTGATCCTGCGATGCCTTGTAATTAGCTTTTGCAACATCCAAATCGGCCTTAGCCTGGTCAAATTGTTGCTGGGTTACCGACCCGTCTTTTACCAGATTAGCGTAACGGTCGTAATCTTTCTGTACTTTTTCTAAATGGGCCAGATTTGATGAAACCTGGGCTTTTGCACTTGCAGAGTTTGCTTCGTTGGCGAAAATTTGTGATTGATTTACATTAATGCCTGCGCTTGCGCCAACTTGTGCCGCCTGAGCCTGCTCTAATTTTACTTTATAGTCGCGGTCATCAATTTTAACCAGCGGCTGACCAACGTTTACATGAGTGTTTTCTTCAAAATAAATTGAATCAACATATCCGCCAACGCGGGCAACTACAGGGCTGATATCACCGTCGATCTGGGCATCATCAGTATCAATGTGTTTGCTAAAGTAGATGTATTCTTTTATACCGAAAATTACGCCGCCAATAAGTACAATGCCTAATATGATGGGGATAACTTTGTTTTTCTTTTTCGGTTGTTCCGGTGTTTCTTGTTCCTTTGCCATTTTATTTAAAGGTTTGGTATTGTTATTTGTTGATTTTTCCTGTTGATTTTAATAGTGTATAGTAAGCCAGACCCGCATCGGCTTTAGCCAATTCTAAATTGATCTGTGCCTGGTAAAGCAAGGTTTCGGCATCGGCCCTATCGGTTGCAGATGCTATATTGCTTTTGTATTTTGATTCGAGGATCTTGTTGTTTTCACCGGCCTGATCAATAGAGGTTTGTAAAAGTTTAACCTTTTCAAGCGCCTGGGTATAGCTTTGGTAGCTTTGGTTCACTTCATTTTTTATCCTGTCGGTAGTGATGCCTTTGTTGATCTCAACCTGCTGCTCCTGGATCTTAGCCTCGGTAACTTTGTTCTTGTTGGTCCAAAGGGAGCTGAAGTTCCATGATACGGTTAATCCTACAGATATAGGGGTGATAAAATTACCGCTTTTAGGTATCGGGTTGGCGCTTACATCAACATAATAAGCAGCAGCCGATGCGCCTACCGTTGGCAGGTTATTAGCTTTAACGCTTTTAGTATTGGTTTCAGCAACGCGACTGCGTAAAGCAAATTGTTTAAACTCAGGGCGGGCGGCCATTGCTGTATCAAGGTAAGCAGTTAACGGAGATACCTGCCTGTCGGCTTCGGTGATCTGGTCGATGTTTAGCTGTGTCCCTTCCGGTAAACCTAACAACACATTAAGATTATAGTTGATGATACGACGGTTAGTTTCCAGGTCGACACCGTTAACCTCGATATTTGAGCGTTGTAATTGAAAGCGCAGCACATCGTTTTTGGTTACCAAACCCTGTTCAAAAAAACGCTGTGCCTGTTTAATTTGTACATCAACAGTAGCAAGGTTTTGAGCTACCACCTTTTTGCTTTGCAGCACTTTGTAAAGGTTATAGTACGAACTGATGATATCATAAACTACCTCGTCTTTATCATTTTCAACATCAAGGCGGGAAACCTGGGTGAGCAGATCGGTAGATTGGCGGGCATATTTCAATTTATTACCGCCAAATATGGTTTGGTTTAAGCTCAGGATCCCTAAATACGCATCGGCATGTGATGGCAGGTTAATGCTTTCAGAACCCAAGGCCAGCCTGTTGGCCGGGATCTGGGCACGATTGTAGCCATAACTTACTTTACCTGTTGGCAATGCTTCGTCTTTTGCCTGATTATATTGAGAAACAGCTTGCTCAACTTTCGAATTTGATAGTTTTAAAGTTTTGCTGTTTTCAAGGCCGAGTTTAATGGCTTCGTCAAGTGTAATTGTCCTGTCTTGTGCGCTGGCAGCAAAAGGCAGGTTCAAAACTATGAGGGCGATACTACCGCGTAAAATGGGCCGTAACACCTGCTTTAATAGCTTAAGGTGGTTGGTTTTGTTATTTTGAGTTGTCATGTTCTTTAACTAAATAAGCTTTTAAAAGTCTTTTCATGTATGTTTTAACACGTGGTTTCAGTTCATTCTCCATAAACTTTTCATCACGAATATCATGTCCCAGTATTAATGATGATAGCTGCGGCATGTTAACTATGTAATTTTTTGTGCCAAAAAGGGTAGCTATTACCAGTGCTATATCGGCATCTGTATGAAACAAGCCGCTGTTTACGCCTTCTTCCATAATCCTTTTTACCTCATATACATTTACCATCAGTATTTCGATGATCTTATCGGTAAGGTCGCCACGTTTATTCATGGACACTTCCCTGTTAATGAGTTTTTGAAAACAGTTGTTGGCTATGATGCGTTCAACGTAATTGTCGATACATTTATTCAGTTTATCCCAGGCATTCATGCTGCCATCGCTGTTAATATTTTGCAGCAGCGTACGGAACGAATTGATCTTGCGTTCAAAAACAGCCAGGAAAAGTCCTTCTTTTGATCCAAAATAGTAATTGAGCATAGCCATGTTTACACCGGCTTCGCCCGATATGGTACGGGTGGAGGCTCCGTCATAACCCAGGTCCGCGAATACCTTTTCGGCCACGTCGAGGATATGTTCCTTTTTATCTATTTTATCTTTTTCCATTGTTTTAACGGCACAAAATTAATCAAACGATTGATTAAGTGTATCGGATTGAAGCAGAAAAAGTTAATCAGTTGATTAAGATTACCATCAAATGACAGATTTGTTTGACAATGCTTGAAAAAATTGTAAAAATCAAAAGTGTTTGTTGAAACATTTAATATTTATCATTAAAAACTTTAACAGATTGATGGTCACCGTAATGGTTTTGTTATATTATTGATACAGGAAATACAGAATATCTATCTTTCAATATATTTGTTGCTATGAAGCGTATCCACCTCATTGCAGTATTCCTGTTTGCAACTGTTTTTTCAAAGGCCCAAACCAACCCACCTACCGATCTCGGCACTATTCAGCAAAACCTTAAAAAACTTGATGTGCTTGGTAGTGTATTATATGTTGCCGCCCATCCCGATGATGAAAACACCCGCCTGCTGGCTTACCTGGCGCAGGAAAAACATTATCGCACCGGTTACCTGTCGCTCACCCGTGGCGATGGCGGACAAAACCTGATAGGCAATGAGCAAAGTGAGCTGCTTGGTTTGATCCGTACGCAGGAATTGCTGGCTGCCCGCCGGATTGATGGCGCCGAACAGTTTTTTACCCGCGCCAATGATTTCGGCTTTTCAAAAGGACCGGAAGAAACGCTAAAGATCTGGGATAAGGAAAAAGTATTGGGCGATGTAGTTTGGGTGATCCGCAAATTCAGGCCGGATGTGATCATTTGCCGCTTCCCAACAACCGGCGAGGGGGGCCATGGGCATCATACCTCTTCCGCTATATTAGCGCAGGAAGCTTTTACAGCCGCCGCCGATCCAAACCGTTATCCGGAGCAGTTAAAATATGTAAAACCATGGCAGGCCAAACGCCTGATGTGGAACACTTTTAGTTTTGGCAACATTAATACTACCTCGGCCGATCAGTTTAAGATCAATGTTGGGGTTTATAATACCATCCTGGGTAAAGGTTATGGTGAAATAGCTGCCGAAAGCCGTAGCAATCACAAAACGCAGGGTTTTGGTTCGGCCAAACAACGCGGCGAATCATACGAATTTTTTAAAACTATTTTGGGCGATGCCCCGCAAAACGACCTCATGGATGGCGTTAATACCACCTGGAAGCGCGTTAAAGATGGCGATGCTATCTCAACGTTAACAGGTGTTATCAGCCGGAATTTTATTAGTGACGCGCCCGAAAAATCAGTACCGGCATTGGTACAATTGCTGACGAAAGTGGAGAAAATATCGGATAACTACTGGCGCGAACAAAAAACCAAAGAGCTGAACAACCTGATTACAGCTTGTGCCGGTCTTTGGTTTGAAGCTTACGCAGCCGAGCCAACATATGCTTTGGGCGATAAAATGAGCATACGTGCACAGGTGATCAACAGGTTTAACTATCGTGTTAAGATAAACAGCATTGATGCTAACGATAGCGCATTAGCATTGCAAAGCAAGGAGATACCATTTAATCAACTGCAAACTTTTGAAACTACTGCCGCCGCATCTATGTTAACGCAGCCGTACTGGCTTGCAGCCTCGCACCCCATTGGTGTTTACACTTTGCCCGATAACACCTTGGCCGGCAATCCCGAAAACCCAGATCTACCCAAAATTACCTTCCAGTTTATCATTGAGGGGAAGCCTATTAATATTGACCGCCGCATAATATATAAATACGTTGACCCGGTTAGGGGCGAGGTTTATCAGCCTATTGAAATAACGCCGCCGGTAACCGCCAATATCGAAGGCAAGGATTATATCTTCAGCACACAGCAGGTACAAACGGTATTGGTAAACCTGAAAAGTTTTACCAAAGCAAATGGAACCATCAGCCTGAAACCTGTTGCCGGTTGGAAAATAAGCCCCGAAAAAATTGACTTCACCGATAAGGATAAAAATGAGGAATGGTCAGTAGCATTTACGGTTACCCCAACTGATACTAAAACTAAGACTACCGATCTGGAAGCAGTGGTTAACGCTAACGGCCAACCATTTTCACTTAGCCTTCGCCGTATCAGGTATGATCACGTACCAGCTATTACCCTATTTCCGCCGGCACAAACAAAGCTTGTTTACCTCGATCTTAAACATAACGGCAGAAAAATAGGCTACATTGCCGGTGCCGGCGACCAAATGCCCGAAGCTTTGCGCCAGGTAGGTTATGATGTACATTTGCTAAGTGAAAATGAGGTGATGAATGGCGATCTTTCGGGTTATGACGCCATAGTAACCGGGGTACGGGCTTACAATGTGAATGAGCGCCTTGCTTATCAGCAGGCAAAACTAATGGCTTATGTAAAAAATGGCGGCAACCTGGTAGTGCAATACAACAATAACAATGGTATTGTTGTAAAACAAATAGGCCCGTATCCGTTCACTGTAGTGAACAGGAGGGTCACCGACGAAAATGCCGAGGTAACTGTTTTAGATCCTCAAAACCCGGTGTTAAACTATCCTAACAAAATAACCAATGATGATTTCAGCGGCTGGATCCAGGAGCGCGGATTGTATTTTGTAAGCAATATCGACCCGCAGTACAAACCCATTTTGCAAATGCATGATAAAGCCGAGGAGCCTCTTAACGGATCATTAATTGTTGGTGATTATGGCAAAGGCAGGTTTATATACACGTCACTCGCATTTTTCAGGGAATTACCTGCCGGTGTGCCCGGAGCTTACAGGTTGTTCATTAACTTGTTGAGCAAGCCAAAGTAAGCGAATAAATGCGCATTGCCAGGCGAAGATATCAGGATCCTCTGTGAGAGACCCTGATGGAACGTTAAAAAATCATGATGACGTATAAAAATAGTTTAGCGATAGTGCCTGGGCCGCGTTAGTGATAGTAGCGGATACCGGCCTTGTGGCTAATGCCTGTGCAGTATGAGCGGATAGCGCGGCCGCAGGCAACGCCCATATTTCTGATATTGATCAAAAAAACACATTTAAAAATCAACAACTTACAATAACGAAGACAACCCGACCGGAGGGAACTCATTAATACCTATATAATTATTAATAATCCCAAACTGTACAAGCAGCCACACAGAACTGCTCTTCTAAGTGGAGATTGCTTCGTACCTCGCTATTAAGGCTATCTTTATCTTTTCCTTTATTGAACGCGACTATCCGGCAAAAAACACTTTATGTTATCAAAACCGTGTCAATTTCAGCGCGTTAACAATTTTTTAATATAAAACTCTTTCAATTACAGTAAATTCTATTTACGTTTGAATTTTTTCTTGATGTAGCTTCAAATAATTTTTTACCCTGAAGCACATGTTACGCGTTGACAGTTCCAAACCATGCCAAATTATTTATGCCATTGCCAAGCATGACTACCTGTCGTATGTTATTGAGCCTCACATTGTTCAGCTTAACCCCAACGGTGAATTTTCGTTAACCCATCAGCGTTTATTTTCCAATACCGCCAAAGAATTTTGCGAGTTTTTGGACGAAACTGATATTAGGTTGATCAAATTGTTGGAGGAGATGGAGCAGGGAAATGTGATCAAAAGGTATTACAAAAAACCAATCCGCCCGTTCGAGTTTTTCTCCAAGATCTTCAATGAGCAGATGTTCGATATGATCCGCCCAAAACTGGAGAAACGGATAGCTGAAGCGTTGTCATTACTTTGCGGCAAGCAGGTATACCAGATGAGTAAAGAAGGTTATCCGGGCGAACGCAAACTTCAGCTGGCTGCCGAGGCGGCATCGGTGTTATTTCATTTCAGGCGCAGTGAAGAAGAGATCAGGTATTTTCCTACCATCAAATACCAGGGTATGCGCATCGAGTTCATGTTTAAAAATGCCGAGATAATTTGCAATCACCCGGCCTGGATGCTGCTCGACGATACCTTGTATTATTTTGATAAGGAAATTGAAGGTAAAAAACTACAGCCCTTCCTGAATAAGCGTTTCATCGCTATACCAAAATCGTCGGAGCAATCATACTTTGAAAAATTTGTGGCCCCGCTTATCGAAAAGCATAATGTTTATGCCGAAGGTTTTACCATCAATACCGAAAAGTATGATGCACGCCCCGTGCTTAAGCCCATTTATATTGAAGGCGGCACTTCGCAGTTGCAACTTTCCTTTAAGTATGCGGGCTATATATTTCCTTATGGCGATGGCAGGCACATTTCTGTGCGGATGGAAAAAACCGGTGATGATTACCTGTTTCACCGTATCAAGCGTTCAACTACCTGGGAAAAAGGCAAAATGCACCAATTGGAGCAAATGGGGCTTAAAATAGCTTCATCATTGTTCCAAAACCTTGAAGTTGCCGGACGCGATGAAGATGACGACCGCTCGTTCTCTGTTTTTGAATGGCTCAATCAGCATCATGATCAGCTTATTGAACAGGGCTTTGAACTGGAACAGCCTGAAGGGCAAAAACGCTACGTATTTGGCAGCAGTAAAATTGAGCTTGAAGTAACAGAAAATAACGACTGGTTTGATATCAACGCCATGGTGAGCTTCGGCCCCTACCGAATCCCTTTTATCCAGTTAAAAAACCATATCCTCAATCATAAAAAGGAATTTACATTACCATCGGGCGAGATAGCCGTGATTCCCGAAAAATGGTTTTCACAATACGGTAACCTGCTGCACTTTACCGAAGGCAGCAATGAGTTAAAATTACGCCGTCATCATATAGGCCTCGTTACCGATTTGGCCGAAGGCGAAATGGCCAGCGTTACCATGACCCGTAAACTGCAAAAGCTAACTAATTTTGATGAGCTGGAGGATGCGCCGATGCCTGTTAATTTTGAAGGTCATTTGAGGCCGTACCAAAAAGCAGGCTATAACTGGTTCCACTTTTTAAAGCAATACCACTTTGGCGGCTGCCTTGCCGATGATATGGGTTTGGGTAAAACCATCCAAACTTTATCACTGCTGCAAAAGCACAAGGAAGATACGGAAGAGGCTGGAGGCAAAGCCACTTCGCTGGTGATCATGCCAACCTCGCTGATATATAACTGGCTTAATGAGGCCCGCAAATTCGCGCCACAATTGAAACTTATGGTACATACGGGCACTATGCGCTACCGCAGTGCCGAAGTTTTTGCCAATTACGATGTGGTGATCACTACCTATGGTATCAGCCGCATTGATATCGAAATGTTTAAAGGCTTCTTTTTTGATTATGTGATCCTGGACGAAAGCCAGAATATCAAAAATCCGTCGTCGAAATCATACCAGGCGGTTAAACAGCTCAAGTCTCGCTTTAAATTGATCTTGAGCGGTACCCCGGTCGAAAATTCGGTTAACGATTTGTGGACGCAAATGTCGTTCATTAATCCTGGTTTATTGGGCGCGCAACAGTTTTTCCAAAACGAGTTTGTGGCGCCGATAGAAAAGAAAAAGGATGAAGATAAGGCCCGCAAACTTCAGGCCCTGATTAAGCCTTTTGTGTTACGCCGCACCAAAGAGCAGGTAGCAACAGAATTACCACCCAAAACTGAAAATCTTTTCTACTGCCAGATGACAGAAGAGCAGTCGTCGGTTTATGAAGAGGTAAAATCCGAATACCGGAATGAGTTGCTGAAAAGCCTGGAAGATGGCACGTTTGCTAAAACACAGATCCAGGTACTACAGGGCTTGATCAAGCTAAGACAAATTGCCAACCATCCGATCATGATCGATAAGGATTATGAAGGCGACAGCGGTAAATTTGAAGATGTGGTTCATACCTTAGGCAACGTGCTTGACGGTGGGCATAAAGTGCTCATATTTTCGCAGTTTGTAAAACAGCTGAGCATTTACCGCGAGCATTTTGAGCGCATTGGTATTCCTTACGTCTACCTGGACGGCGCTACGCAAAACCGGGGCGACGTGGTTAAACAATTCCAGGAGGATGAAAAAACGCGTGTGTTCCTGATCTCGATAAAAGCGGGGGGCGTAGGTCTTAACCTTACCGAAGCCGATTATGTGTTCATCCTCGACCCATGGTGGAACCCGGCTGTTGAGCAGCAAGCCATTGACCGCACACATCGTATCGGGCAAACCAAAAACGTTTTCATCTATAAATTCATCACCAAAGATTCGGTTGAAGAAAAGATCCTGGCCCTGCAACAGCGTAAGCTCAGTCTGTCAAGAGCATTGATCACTACCGAAGAAAGCTTCATTAAATCGCTTACAGCTGAGGATATTAAGGAAATATTGGGGTAACCGCCCCCTCCCAAACCTGTCCCCTGAAGAGAGAGTGCTTTAAACGAAAAAGCGATGAATAATTAATACTCATCGCTTTTTTCGTTCTAATAACACGCTGTTTTTAAAGTCTCACCCTTCAGGGGGAGATTTAGAGGGGGCTTATTTTAACTTGCTCAACGCCGCTTTAACCCTCGGTATCAGGGCTTGAATTTCGCTCAGCGGGGTAGCACCTACAGAGGCACGGAACCAGTTCACCTCATCACCTGTACCAAAGGCCGAGAATGGAACAAATGCGGCTCCGGCCTCTTTAATTAAATAAAAGTTAATATCTGCCGAATCTTTCAATACTTTGCCGTCCGGAGTGGTTTTGCCACTGTAATCTATTTTCAGGGTAAGGTAAATAGCGCCCATAGGTTCAATAGAATCTACGTTTAACCCGCTGGTTTTCATCTCCTGGAAACCTTCATGCAGGGCAGTAAGGCTTGCCTGGATCTTTCCTTTTAAGTCATCAAGATAACTGTTTACATCAGCCTCGTCAGTTAAAAATTTGGCCATAGCCATCTGTTCAGGCTTTGGCGACCAGGCACCCATGTGGCCTACAATGGCTTTCATATTTTCGATAACCAGCTCCGGCCCGAAACCCCAGCCTACACGTACACCAGTTGCTGCAAAACATTTTGAACCGCCATCAACAAAAATCGTGTAATCTTTTAATTCAGGGCGAAGGGTTACCGGATCGTAATGCTTATGCTCGCCAAAAGTTAACTGCGAGTAGATTTGATCGTATAATAAATACAGTGGTTTCTCACCCGCTGCACGGCTCTTGTTTTCGGCAATTACAAGGTCGCAGATCTCTTCCAGGTCCTTTTTGCTGAACATAGTACCGGTAGGATTTAAAGGCGAACACAACGCCAGCAAAGCCGCTCCTTTTAAATGCGGGCGAATATCATCTGCAGTAGGCATAAAATTATTTTCAGGAGCGGTAGGGATTATCACTGCATCAGCATTCAGCAGATCGCTGTAATGGTTATTGTTCCATGACGGTGCAGGGAAAACCACTTTTTCGCCGGGGTTAACTACCGCCAAAAATATAGAATAGATCAGCGGGCGCGAACCACCCGAAATCAGGATTTGGTTGGGTGCATAGTCAAGACCTAAACTTCTTTTCAAAAAGCCACTTACACTCTGGCGCAGATCAAGCATGCCATCAGCAGCCGGGTAGTTGGTTTGATTATGATTATAGGCGTCAATAATCTTTTCCTTTAGAGGAGTTGGAATAGGATAAATATTGGAATCGAAATCGCCGATGGTAAGGTTGGCGATATTCTGGCCTTGTCGTTTTAATTCGTTGATCTCGCCCGCAATCTTGATGATCTCCGAGCCATGCAAATTTTGAGCTAATAAGGAAACACTCATGGATTTATGTATTTATGAGCGGCAAAGATAGCCGATTGAGGTGAAAGGCGAAAGGGTATAGGAAGGTAAAAGGATAAAGGCAAAAGGTGAAAGGTTTATTTGAGGGATTACAAAAAGCTGTATGGCTAAAAGAAAACCTTTTGCCTTTGACCTTTTGCCTTTGACCTTTTGCCTTTAACCTAAAAAGAAAAGGTCAAAAGCAGAAAATAAAACCTTTTGCCTTTGACCTTTTGCCTTTAACCTTAAAAGCTTATAAATATGCTTTGCGCAGTTTAATGATCCGCATCCAGTGCATGAGTTTCATTACGGGGTAAACCGGGTCTATCTCAAACCATTTGGCGCCAAAATTGGCTTTGTTGGGGTGTTTGTGATGATTATTCTGAAACAGTTCGCCCAGCATTAAAAAATCAAACGGGGTAGTATTTTTTGATTTATCGCCATTATCAAAATTTTGATAACCATATTTATGACCGCACCAGTTTACAATAGCACCATGAATTGGCCCCATTAAAAAGTGGATAGGGATCAGCAGGAACATCCACCATGCGGTAGCAAACTCCACGTAAAATAAAATGTATAAAACACCAAATGAGATGCGTGACACCATTGATGAACCAATAAAATCAACAAAACGCCATTCAGGGATATTACCCTTAAAGCGCTCTTCAGGCTCCTTCAGCTTCCTTACATGCAGCCTGTAGCTTTTAGCCGTATATACCATCATCTGGAAAACATCCTTAAAAAAATGAGGCGAATGCGGGTCTTTTTCGGTATCGCTATATGCATGGTGTTCGCGGTGCATAATGGCATAAGCTCTTGGGTTCAGGAACGATGATCCCTGGCAAATATAGGTAAGCAGGTAAAAAGTCCCCTCGTAAAACTTATTGGTTGTGAACATTTTGTGAGACGCGTACCTGTGCAGAAAGAACGTTTGAAAAAATAGCGACAGAAACCAGTGCGCTATGAAAAATATGATAATAACCATTGAATTGTAGAAAATAGACTTATTTATAATCTTTCCAAAGATACAATTTAAAGCCTTATAAAGTTTTTAATATGTGAATAATCGTATCAGCCTCAATAAAAAATGCCGTTCCTGGCATAGAAACGGCATTTGCTAAAAAAAGTTGTTTTACGAGGATTATAATAATTCAAACTGTTCGGCCAATAAGCGGTACGATTCCAGCCTGTCTTCAAAATTTTCGGTAATGGTAACAGCCATAATTTCATCCACTTCGTAATCATTGGCAAGCCATTTTAACTTCAGCTCAAGCTCAGTTGGCGAGCCGGCAATTACGCGGTACCGGTTATAACGGATGCGTTCCTGCTCAGCCGGGGTATACTCAACATCTTTTACATCATCATAACTCAACGGAATTATTGGGCCCCCTTTTTCAAACTGTAAAAAACGGTGGTCCATAACGGCCTGGTGCTGCCTCACTTTTTCCTCATCTTCAGAACAGAAGATAAATACAGCTACATTGGCCTCTGGCTGTTGCAGGTCATCAGATGGCTGAAATCGCTCCTTGTATATTTTAACACTTTCGGGGCCGCCGTTGGGGTTAATAAAATGTGCAAACGAAAAACCCATACCAAAGTGTGCTGCAAATAAACCACTTTGCCCGCTTGAGCTTAGCAACCACATGTTAGGCACGGTTTTAATCTGCGGGATAGCCCTGATACGCGCCTGTATGGTTCCCGGTTCGTAAGTATCATGAAAGTAATTCTGCAGATCGGCCAGTTGCTCAACAAAGTCCTGCTCCCTAAACTGGTTTGAAGGGTTAAGCGCGGCTGCGGTGATCCTGTCGGTACCCGGCGCGCGGCCCATTCCAAGGTCAATCCGGCCGGGGAACAGCGCTTCCAGCATCCGAAAGTTTTCGGCAACTTTTAGTGTACTGTGGTTCGGCATCATAATACCTCCCGACCCCATGCGCATGTTTTTAGTTTCACCTGCTAAATGGGCTAACAATACCTCGGGTGTTGAACCTGCTATGATACCCATATTATGATGTTCCGAAATCCAGAAACGGGTATAGCCAAGGGTATCGGTATATTTTGCCAGTTGTATGGTTTCCTGTATGGCCTGCTCGGCAGTAGCGCCTTTTCTTATCGGCGACTGGTCAAGCACGCTCAATTTGATCTTATTTGTGCTCATATATATTCTGAACACAAAAATAAGCATCGGGTTGCAGGTGGGGTTTATGTCCGGGCTTTTATGGCATTGCAATTACCATTACTGCTGCATCAATTTTACGCCTGGTAATAAATAAGCCCCGCCTGGGGAGCGGGGCTAAACATAATTAACTATTTATAATTGATTTGAAAAAATCCGTATTGATTACGAGCATCCCATTGAGTTGCCGCAGTTTAAGCATTTGTAACAGGTACCCGAACGAACCGTGGTATGCCCGCAAACGTTACAACTCGGCGCATCACTTTGAACGCCCATACTAACATCGAAAGATAAGCCTTTTCTTTGAGCATTAATAGAATTATCTGAAGATTGCGTAGATGGCTGGTACGCATTGGTTTCATCGGCATTAAAATCCTCATCACCCATTTGCGGGTTTCCCAATACGCCGTTTTTATCGGTTATGATGTGTACCAGGTCGGTGCGGTCCTGGTATTCATAGCCCAGCATCCTGAAAATATAATCAATAATGGAGGTTGCACTTTTAATATTGGTATGCCCTACCACCATTCCCGCCGGTTCAAAACGGGTGAAGGTAAATTTTTCTACGTATTCCTCCAGCGGTACACCATATTGCAGACCGATAGAAACCGCGATGGCAAAACAGTTCATCAATGAGCGGAAAGTTGCACCTTCTTTATGCATATCTACAAAAATCTCGCCCAGGGTGCCGTCTTCATATTCTCCAGTACGCACAAATACGGTTTGCCCGTCAATACTGGCCTTTTGCGTAAAGCCGCGGCGTTTGTATGGCAGGTGTTTCTTTTGCACCACGCGCGAAAGCTGGCGCATAAAATTGGTATCCTTTGATTTTTCCATGATGGCCATGGCTGCTTCAATAACCTGCTCGGGTGTCAGATCGCTCAGTTTTACGTTGGCAGCTTCGCCTAATACTTCTTCAATTGTATCCAGCTTGTCATCAGCTTCTTCCTTAACATCTGATTTGGTTGAGAGCGGTTGTGATAGCTTACAGCCATCACGATAAAGTGCGTTGGCTTTCAGGCCCAGCTTCCACGAAAGTTCGTAGCAATCTTTGATTTCATCAACTTTGGCTTCGTTTGGCAGGTTGATGGTTTTTGAAATGGCACCCGAAAGAAATGGCTGCGCTGCTGCCATCATTTTGATGTGCCCATGGGCATGGATATAGCGCTCGCCTTTTGCGCCGCATTTGTTGGCGCAATCAAAAATAGGATAATGATGTTGTTTCAGGTACGGCGCTCCCTCGATGGTCATAGTACCGCAGATATACTCGTTAGCTTCTGCAATTTGTTTTTTGCTGAAACCAAGTGCGCGCAGCACATTAAAATCGGGCGCATTATACTGCTCGGCCGTGATGCCCAAACGTTTCAAACATTCTTCACCCAGCGACCAGATATTGAAAGCAAAGCTGATCTCAAAGGCAGATACCAGGCCCTTGTCCAGTTTTTCCAGTTCATCATCATTAAAACCTTTGGCTTTAAGCGCATCTATATTGATATGCGGAGCACCTTTTAGGGTTGCTGCACCTTTAGCATAATTAACTATGGCGGTAACCTCATGATCCTGGTAACCTAAATTGCGCAAAGCCTCGGGCACGGCCTGGTTAATAATTTTGAAGTAGCCCCCACCAGATAACTTTTTGAATTTCACCAACGCAAAATCCGGTTCGATACCGGTAGTATCGCAATCCATCACTAAACCGATAGTTCCCGTAGGCGCAATAACGGTAGTTTGCGCATTGCGGTAACCGTATTTTTCGCCCATTTCAACGGCCCTGTCCCAGGCATTGCAGGCCGCTGCAAGCAGGTAATCGGGGCAGTGCTTTGGGTTGATGCCCGGAGGGGTAATTTCCAGGCCCTCATAGTTTTCGGTAGAGTTATACGCAGCATAGCGATGGTTGCGCATCACCCGCATCATGTGCTCTTTGTTATCATTATAGCGGCTGAATGTACCGAGCTCACGGGCCATTTCGGCCGAGGTTCCATAGGCAGTACCGGTCATGATGGCGGTAATGGCTCCGCCAATAGCACGGGCCTCATCGCTGTCATAAGGAATGCCGTTCACCATCAGGGCCGAACCCAGGTTGGCATAACCAAGGCCAAGCGTACGGTAATCATAGGATAATTGTGCCACCTCTTTTGATGGGAATTGTGCCATCAATACGGAGATTTCCAGTACAATGGTCCACATGCGGCAGGCATGTTCAAAACCCTTTACATCAAACACGCGCGTTTGCGGATTAAAGAAATGGGCAAGGTTGATGGATGCCAGGTTACAGGCCGTATTATCCAAAAACATATACTCCGAACAGGGGTTAGATGCATTGATCCTGCCACCTTGGGGGCATGTATGCCACTCATTAATAGTGCTATCAAACTGAACACCCGGATCGGCACAGGCCCAGGCGGCAAATGCGATATCATCCCACAGTTTTTGTGAGGATATGGATTTAACGGTTTTGCCGGTCATCCGACTGGTTAGGTTCCAAGCCGAGCCGGTTTTAAGTGCTGTGAAAAAGCTATTGGGAATGCGTACCGAATTATTGGAATTTTGACCCGATACCGTGCGATAGGCCTCACCTTCATAATCAGACGAATAACCTGCGGCTATCAGGGCCGCTACTTTCTTTTCTTCTTCTACTTTCCAGTTCACAAAACCCTCAATTTCGGGGTGATCCAGATCAAGGCAAACCATTTTGGCTGCCCTGCGGGTTGTCCCGCCCGATTTGATGGCTCCCGCTGCCCTGTCGCCGATTTTCAGGAATGACATCAGTCCTGATGAATAACCACCGCCCGATAGCTTTTCACTCTCGCCGCGGATCTTAGAAAAGTTTGTGCCTACGCCCGATCCGTATTTGAAAATGCGGGCTTCACGAACCCAAAGGTCCATAATGCCGCCCTCGTTCACCAAATCGTCATCAACAGAAAGGATGAAGCAGGCGTGCGGCTGCGGGCGTTCATATGCTGAAGTTGATTTACTTAACTGTTCTGTTACCGGGTCTACATAATAATGCCCCTGTGGTTTGCCGGTAATGCCGTATGAGGTATGCAGACCGGTATTGAACCATTGCGGCGAGTTTGGAGCAGCCAGTTGGCCAACAATAGTATAAACTATTTCATCATAAAAGATCTCAGCATCTTTTGGTGAAGCAAAATAACCATATCGCATGCCCCAATCTTTCCAGCAGTTGGCCATACGATGGGCAACTTGTTTAATGCTTTTTTCAGATCCGGTTGAGCCGTCGGGTTGAGGTACGCCTGCCTTACGGAAATATTTTTGAGCCAGGATATCAGTAGCCACCTGCGACCAGCCCGCCGGTACCTCGACATCGTTCATTTCAAATACAGCATCGCCTGAGGGGTTGCGGATCACCGACGATCGCTTTTCATATTTAAACAGGTCGTAAACACTGGTACCTTCTTTGGTGAAATAGCGTTCGGCTTTGAGCCCCTTTTCCCCGCTTGCTGCGGGCGCCTTCCTGGTAATGTTTTTAGCCATAGCTTTTACAGATTATGATAAAATTAACTGAGTACGTGCAACGTTAAAAAGGTTCAGGGGTTTTAAATCAAATCTATTAGTATGCTGAACAGCATAATAGCCGGAGTTTTCCACATGCCTGGAATAACATGCATCCCTTGTTCTTATGCAAGAGAAATTAATTGATTTTTAAATACTTGCAGTGTTGATAATTAAGAATTCATGTGTTTTTTTTAAAAAAGGCATATAGTTTTAACAATGCTCAGTCACTGTGTTTTAGCCTGCCGGCGCCAGTCTTGTGAGGTTGCATGTGTGTAAGGTTGACTCTTGCTTTCTAAAACAAAAAGCCTCCGGATTGCTCCGGAGGCTGGGTAAATTGTTATATTAAGATCAGTCAACAATTACATCTCTAAAAAATGGTCGAAAGTATCGCTGCGGATACCTAACCTTAGGGTTTCAAGCGGGATGATATCCGTTGGGGCGATATTACCCAGGCTTACATTTGCGCCTATCAATTTAATGAACCAAACTTGCTGCGCTTTTTGAGGCGCTTCCCAAATAATAGTCCCTTCAGGAATCTGGGTTAGGATCTCATCAATCAATCCCTGGCGTACCTCTCCCGAATCACGATAAATACCCACATTTCCGCTTTCACGTGCTTCAGCAATTACTTTCCATGAGCCGGCCTCAATTTCGGCATTCATCAGTTTGATCCATTTATAAGGGGCAAAAATCTTTTGAACATCTTTTGAGCCAACTTCGGATATTACCGTAACCTGTTTGGCCAGCTCGCTGATATAGTTACATTTAACATCATGCTCAATGGTGATGGAACCATCGGATACTTCGCAATGTTCCAGTTGGTACTTATCCAATAAACGGCGGTAATCGTCAAACTGGTTACGTACAATAAAGGCCTCAAACAAGGTTCCCCCAAAATAAACAGGGATCCCCGCCTCCCGGTAGAGCTTTAGCTTTTGTTCAAGGTTAGGGGTTACATATGATGTAGCCCAACCCAGCTTTACAATATCGGTATACTGCCCGCCAACTTCAATAAAATCTTCAACCTGGCGCAAGCTAAGGCCTTTATCCATAACCATGGTAATACCTTTATCACGTGGTTTAGTTGTACGGTCAGGAAGATGATTAATAGTGTAGTTCATTGTAAGTATTTGTTATAGCCTATAACTAAAAGTTCTAACGAAGCAAAGGTCGCAACAAATATGCAGATGTGCAAATTTCAAATGTTAAATGATTTTAAAGCTCATGGTAAATTCATTATTGTGATTTTTATGGTGAGTGGTTGATTGGGTTGATTAGGAGAGTAGTTTAAATACCCCTAAAACACAAAAGACGCATAATACGCGCCTTTTATGTTTTAATTTTTATTAGTGAGATAATTCACCTAATCAACCCAATCAACCATTCTCCCTACTTAGTATACCTGTTGATAATATCCACAATCACTTTATTCTTTTGCAATTGCGGCAGGTAATCAAACAGGATGTAATGTTTTTCCGGATCGGCTGCTAAAGCATACTCCAGGTTGTTAAGGGCTTCATTGTATTCGCCTTTGGCAAACAGGTAAGCCACCATACGGTAGTATAGCTCGGCCGCTTCGGGGTTATTTTTGATAGCCTGGGCTATAATTTCAATAGCTTCATTAAGCTTTTGCTGCTCGTAAAGTATCGACGAATAATCAAGCCAGGCATCAATATCAAGCGGATTTAGCTCAACCACCTTTTCGTAAGCCTTTTCTGCTTCATCCAAATGCCCGAGCTTATATTCGGCATCGGCAATAGCAAACCAGTAATCGGCATTGGCGATGTCAAGGTCAAGTGCCTTTTTATAAAAGTGCAGGGCCTCAAAATAGCGCTCCTCAAAATCAAGGGTTACACCTATCCCAAACCAGGCATCGGCCAGCTTTGGATCCATTTTAACCGATTTTTTGTAGAAAGCCCGGGCGTCGTCCATTTGCTCCAGCTTTTCGTAGCATTCGCCAATGGCACAATACGTATCGGCATTAGGCTGTTCATACTCAAAAGTATGACGGTATACTTCTATAGCTTCTGCATATTTTTCAAGGTTAACCAGTGCGTTGCCTTTGTTAAAATAGGCCGAAGCAAAGCTGTCCTTAATTAATATAGCATAGTCATAAGCATCGATGGCTTTTTCAAACAGGCTTAGCTTGGTATAAGCGTTGCCCAAGTTATACCAGGCCGCGTAGCTGTACGGTTCGTTATCGATATATTGCTGATAAAACTGTACGCTTTCCTGCTGGTTGTCCATCACGTCGTAGCAAAAAGCCAGCTCGTAAAGGGCATCCTGGTTTTCCATATTTTGCTTAAGGCAAAGCTTAAGATAGGTTATAGCAGTATCATAATCGCCCATGTTTTGATAAACGTAGGCTATGTGCAGCAGGATCTCGTCGGTCTCTTCGGCAAGGTCAAGCGCTTTTTCGTAATTTTCCAGCGCCTCGGAGTAACGCTCCAGGCTTTCGTACAGATTACCACGGATGATATAGATATCCGCGTCAGATGCTTCGAGCATAGCAGCTTTATCCAGTGCGGCAAAAGCCTCCGGAACCTTGTTGCTTACCACAAGCAGTTGGGCCTGTTTAATCAGGAAAATTGCCGCAAAAGGGTGCTGGCTCCGCGCGTACTCTGCTACCTGTAATGCCCTGGCCGGATCATTTTTTTCGATGTAGTAGTCGATAATGTTCTCAAACGCCTGGGCATCAAAAAAGTACAAGTCCTGATTTCTGATCATTTCCTCGTACCGTTCTACCGAGAATTTTGGGTCTTCGGTAAAACCAAATTCAAATTCTTCTTCCATTCAATTTTGTTTGCAGAACATCCGCTTTAGGTTGACAAATTGCCTTGTAAAGACTTATTGAGTTCAAATTACAATAAGTAAGCATCCAAAATGCAATTTAGTTTTCAACATTCAAACATTCTTAACAACTGTTCAATACAAAGCATTGATAATTAATGACAATGGATACAACAGGCAAGCGATGAGTGATTCTGAAAAATTGCCCTAAAGATTTCTACCTTTGGCAAAAGTAACAATTATGGAGCCTAATATTTCAGATATCCTAAAACGTTTACATATAAACGATATTAATGACGCCTTTAGTACAGGCAGTACCTGGGGCAGCAGCGACGGTGCCGCAGTAAAAGATATAACATCGCCGGTCGACGGCAAAAAAATAGCATCAGTAAGGCTGGCAACCGAAGCAGATTATAACCAGGCGGTTGAGCAGGCAGCCAAAGCATTTAAAACCTGGCGCAAAACCCCGGCACCTAAACGGGGCGAAATAGTGCGCCAGATTGGTGAGGCTTTACGCGCAGCCAAACAAGACCTGGGCACCCTGGTGTCCTACGAAATGGGCAAAAGCCTGCAGGAAGGCCTGGGCGAGGTGCAGGAGATGATAGATATTGCCGATTTTGCAGTTGGCTTAAGCCGCCAGCTTTACGGTTTAACCATGCACAGCGAAAGGCCAGAGCACCGCATGTATGAGCAATATCACCCGCTGGGCATTGTAGGTATTATTTCGGCATTTAACTTCCCCGTGGCGGTTTGGAGCTGGAACTCCTTACTTGCCTGGGTTTGCGGCGATGTATGCATCTGGAAACCATCCGAAAAAACGCCTTTAACGGCTATTGCCTGCCAGCATATAGCGCAGGAGGTGTTTAAAAAGAATAATATTGAAGAAGGTGTTTCATGCCTGGTTATTGGCGACCGTAACATAGGCGAACTTATGGCTGCTGATACACGCGTTCCGTTAGTATCTGCCACCGGCTCAACCCGTATGGGTAAAGCTGTAAGTGCCGCGGTTGGCGCAAGGCTGGGCAAAAGCCTGTTGGAACTTGGCGGTAATAATGCCATCATCATCAGTGAAAATGCCGATTTAGACATGTCGCTCATCGGCGCGGTGTTTGGCGCCGTGGGTACTGCCGGCCAGCGTTGTACCAGTACCCGCAGGCTTATTATTCATGAAAGCGTTTACGAGGCATTTAAGCAAAAGCTGGTTAACGCTTATAAGCAGATCAGGATTGGAAATCCATTGGATGAACACAACCATATGGGCCCGTTGATTGACACCGATGCTGTTGCCTTGTATCTTGAGTCGATTGAAAAATGCAAGGCCGAAGGCGGCAATTTTGTGGTTGAGGGCGGTAAGCTGGAAGGCGTTGGTTATGAATCTGGTTGCTATGTTAAACCGTGCATTGCCGAAGTTGAAAATCACTTTAAGATAGTGCAGCATGAAACCTTTGCCCCTATCCTTTACCTCATCAAATACAATACTATTGAGGAGGCTATCGATCTGCAAAATGGTGTTCCGCAGGGATTGTCATCGGCTATTATGACCAATAATTTGCGCGAGGCAGAACAATTTTTATCCTACGCAGGTTCTGATTGCGGAATTGCCAATGTTAACATCGGTACATCGGGCGCCGAAATAGGCGGCGCTTTCGGCGGTGAAAAGGAAACAGGCGGCGGCAGGGAGTCAGGCTCGGATGCATGGAAAGTTTATATGAGGCGGCAAACCAATACTATAAACTATTCAAAAACGCTGCCTTTAGCTCAGGGGATAAAGTTTGATTTGTAAAGTCTGAACCAGGATTGGGGGCGATTTTTAAGATTTATGGGATTTGCTTGTCCTATTTATAAGTAGGACGGGAATAAAATCCCGATTTATAAACAGGATAAGAAATAAAATCCTGGCCATCCACATAATCCACCCAAATCCCGGTTCGGATAGTTTCACTAACGCCCCGGAAAATAAAAATTAACCTAAATGAAAGTCGGCACGTAAAAAGCCGGAAGATTAAACTAAAACAATTTATTAAGTCTTAGATAAGACATACTATAACCCAAGTTCATGTTCAAATTTTGCAAGTACGTAAGCGCAACCACTTTATCAGCAGCATTATTAGTTAATTTACCGGTATCGGCACAACAGGCACCTGTTGCCGACCCCGCCCCGCCAAAAGCCTGGCACCTGCTTGATTTAAAGGAAAGCGGCTTTTACGGCATCAGTTTAAAGCAAGCATACCTGTTTGTACAAGGCAAAAAAAGCAAACCTGTTCTCGTCGCAACTATCGACAGCGGTGCCGACACCCTGCAAACGGACCTAAAAACGGTGCTATGGGTGAATAAAAAGGAGATCCCGGGAAACGGCATTGATGACGACCATAATGGCTACGTTGACGATATACATGGATGGAACTTTTTAGGCGGCCCCGGCGGCAAAGCCGACTTTACCGAAACCACAGAAGAGGTACGTGAATACAATAAATTAAAAGGTAAATATGCTTCGGTTACGGATTCGACCGCTACCAATAAAAAAGAATATGCTTACTGGCTGCGTGTTAAAACGGTTTATGATTCAACAGTAAACAAGGCCAATACCGAAATCGGCCAGCTTTCGCCGGTGATGAACGCGTTGATGGTTACCAGCGGGTATATTAAGCGCGGTCTGAACTTACCGGCAAACGGCACTTTTACCCAGGCCGACCTTGTAAAGGTTAAAGCCACTAATGACACCCTAAGCCAAAGCAAATATGTTTGGGAATCGGTGTTTTCGCAGGAGGGCGCGGGTTCTACCAATGCCAAAATCATTAAGGACCTGAGCGAATACCTGGCGAAACTTAACAATGATGTATCGCCCGACCTTACATCGCGCAAACGCATTGTAGGCGATGATCCGGATACAATGGATGGCAAACCATATGGCAATAACCTGGTAAAATTTGCAGATGCGGCACATGGCACCGGTGTGGCCGGGCTCATTGGCGCGGTGCGTAACAACAATTATGGTATCAATGGCGTGGCCGATAATGTAAAACTGATGATCATTAAGGCCATCCCTAATGGCGATGAATATGATAAAGACGTAGCCAATGCTATACGCTACGCGGTTGATAACGGTGCCAGGGTGGTTAACATGAGTTTCGGAAAAAAGATCTCGCCGCACAAGGAATGGGTAGATGCCGCTTTCAAATATGCTGCCTCAAAGGATGTTTTATTAGTGATGGCTGCCGGTAACGATAACCAGGATATGGATCTTCAGCCCGAATTTCCAAATGATATTTTTTTAGATGGCTCATCAAGCGATGCTGATAACGTGATTAGCGTTGGTGCATCGGGGCCCAGAATGGGGCAAAACCTTGCCGGTGATTTTTCCAATTACGGCAAAAAGAGCGTTGATATATTTGCGCCAGGGGTAAAAGTTACCTCAATTACTACCGATGCTGAGGTTGATACAGAAGACGGCACCAGCTTTTCGTCGCCAATAACGGCAGGCATTGCGGCTTTGATATTAGAATACTATCCAAGCCTGAGTGCTAAGCAGGTAAAGGAAGCTATTTTAGGCTCGGCAACACCGCTAAGGGGCACCATGGTATTAAAACCCGGCAGCAAAACCGAAAAGGTTGATTTTACAACGCTATCCAAAACCGGGGGCATAGTCAATGCATACAAAGCGCTGCAAATTGCCTCAAAAATGAAGGGCGAGGTTTTATCAAACTAATTCCATAAAGATAGAACAGTGATTTTTGCATTGCGCAAAAATCACTGTACTCCAGCCTTTTACCTTTCTCCTTTTACCTTTAACCTCCTCAAAAGGGCAAAATAAAAAAACACTTTCCAGTTATGGTATTTTTCTCTACATTTGCGGGCTAATTGTTGCTCATTGAAATCGCTTAAAAAATATTCGATTCCCTTTACGGGGCTTAAACTTGGGAAACACCAGTTTGAGTATGACATACAGGATGACTTTTTTGATGAGTTTGAATATTCGCTCGTAAAAAAAGCAACCCTGCACTGTGAGGTTGAACTGGATAAGCAGGAAACTATGCTGATCCTGCATTTTAAGATAGACGGCACAATTGATACTACCTGCGACAGGTGTTTATCGCAACTGCCGCAGCAGGTTGATATTACTGAACAGCAAATAGCTAAGTTCAGCGATGAACTGATAGATGAAGACGAGGAGATCATTACCCTTGGCAAAAACGATCATGAGATTGATATAGCCGGGCTGATTTACGAATACATTAACGTTGCAGTGCCGTTTATATCGGTTTGCGACAACGAGGGTGAAACCCCTTATTGTGATAAAGAAATGCTTGAAAAACTAAATAGTTTTTCGGCAAATGGTGAACAAAGTGAGCAAACAGACCCACGGTGGGATGCGCTCAGGAAAATGAATAAATAATTAATATTAGGATATTATGCCACATCCAAAGCGGAAATTTTCGAAATCAAGGAGAGATAAACGCAGAACGCATTACAAAGCGGAAGCTCCAACTTTAACTACCTGCCAAACTACAGGCGCTGTGCATTTGCCGCACAGGGCATATACTGTTGATGGTAATGTTTACTACAACGGTAAAGTTCTTATTGAGAAAGCAGCAGTAGCATAAGTTTAATTTTCTGAAAATGAAGATTGGCTTAGATATTATGGGCGGTGATTACGCTCCCAAAGCAGCTGTTTTAGGAGCTATCGAAGCGTATAAAACTTTATCTGCCGACCAGAAACTGGTACTTATTGGCGATAAGGAAGTTACAGTAAGTATTCTTCAGGAAAATGGTGTAAGCCCTGATAACTTCGAGTTTGTACATACAACCGAAGTTATTGGCATGGGTGAGCATCCTACCAAAGCTATTGTTCAGAAGCCTGATTCGAGCATATCAGTTGGTTTCCAGCTGTTAAAAAGCGGCGAAATCCAGGCCTTCTCATCGGCTGGCAATACCGGCGCCATGCTTGTTGGTGCCATGTTCAGCGTAAAAACTATTCCGGGTGTTGTACGCCCGGCAATGACTACTATTGTACCCAAACTTAAAGGCGGTTTGGGTATTTTGTTGGATGTAGGTGCCAATGCTGATTGTAAGCCTGATGTGCTTGTTCAGTTCGGTGTACTCGGCAGTTTATTTGCACAGGCAGTTTATGATATCAGCAACCCGCGTGTTGCTCTCATGAACATTGGCGAAGAAGAAGAAAAAGGTAATATCCTTAGCCAGGCCACCTACCCATTAATGAAGGCTACATCGTTGTTTAACTTTGTAGGTAATGTTGAAGGACGCGATCTTTTCAGTGAAAGCGCCGACGTTTATGTATGCGACGGTTTTACCGGCAATGTAATATTAAAGCTTGCCGAATCGTTCTATGTTATAACGCGGAAGAAACAGCTAAAGGACGAGTTTTTTGACAGGTTTAATTATGAACAATACGGTGGCAGCCCTATACTGGGTGTAAATGCCCCCGTTGTTGTTGGTCACGGCATCTCGAGCCCCGAGGCAATAAAAAACATGGTCCTTTTATCAAGGAACATGGTGGAGAGTAACCTCGTTGATAAAATAAAACAAGCATTCCAGTAATTTTATAAAGATGAGTAAAGTTCATGCCGCTATTACCGCAGTACATGGTTACGTTCCCGACTATGTATTAACCAACCAGGAACTGGAAACGATGGTTGATACAAATGACGAATGGATAACCAGCCGTACCGGTATCAAAGAGCGGCGCATATTAAAAGGCGAAGGCCTTGCTACATCTGATATGGCGGTCCCTGCCGTTACCGAGCTGCTCAGAAAACGCGGCATCGGTGCCGAGGAGATCGATCTTATCATCTTTTGTACTACTACCCCAGATATGATCTTCCCGGCTACAGCAAACCTTTTAGCGCATAAAATTGGTGCTAAAAACGCATGGGGATTTGATTTGCAGGCAGCCTGTTCAGGCTTCGTATACGGTTTAACCACAGGCGCTCAATTTATTGAAAGCGGCAAACATAAAAAGGTGCTGGTTGTTGGCGGCGATAAAATGTCGGCCATTATTAACTACCAAGACCGTGCTACCTGCATCATTTTTGGCGACGGCTGCGGCGCGGTATTGCTTGAGCCTAATGAAGAAGGCAACGGAGTTATCGATTCTATTTTAAAGAGCGATGGTTCGGGCAGTCAGTACTTAAACCTGAAAGCCGGCGGTTCATTGAAACCGGCGAGCCATGAAACGGTTGATGCTAAAGAACACTTCGCCTACCAGGAAGGCCAGGCCGTGTTTAAATTTGCGGTAACCAATATGGCCGATGTTGCGCACGAGGTAATGGAACGCAACCACCTTACCGGTGATGATATTGCCTGGCTGGTACCACACCAGGCCAACAAGCGTATTATCGATGCTACTGCAAACCGTACAGGTATAAGCTCAGATAAAGTGATCGTTAACATCGAGCGCTATGGCAATACCACCAACGGCACCATCCCGCTTTGCCTGTGGGAATGGGAAAGCAAGTTTAAAAAAGGGGATAACCTCATTTTAGCAGCCTTTGGCGGTGGCTTTACCTGGGGTTCAGTTTATTTAAAATGGGCTTATTGATGTGCTGATTCCAGATGTGCGGATGTGCCAATTTACATAAAGGAAGTATATTCATCACATCAGAAATTTAAAACATCTGTAAAAAGTACATGTTATCTGCTTAAGGGAATAGAAAACAGACCGCTTAATTACGATAGCCGGTCATTTTAAAAGCTAATTAATCAACACATAACTTGCATATCTGCGCATTTGCATATCTGCACATTTGACTATAACTTAGATATAAACTTTGTCCAAAACCAATTAATCCTTCAACATGGATATTAAACAAATTCAGGACCTTATTCGCTTTGTTTCCAAATCGGGCGTGAACGAAGTATCAATCGAGCAAAAAGATTTTAAGATCACCATAAAAACCAACGAGGTGCAACCTACAGTGGTTCATGCCACTATTCCGGCAGTTACGCAACCTGTTACACAGGCATTGCCATCTGCTCCGGCTCCTGCGCCTGTTGAGCCTGCTGCACCGGCTGCTCCGGATACATCGAAATACATTACCGTTAAATCACCTATGATCGGGACTTTTTACCGCTCATCAAGCCCGGATAAACCTATGTTTGTTAATGTTGGCGATGAGATCAAACCTGGTTCTGTAGTATGTATCATTGAAGCTATGAAACTGTTCAATGAAATTGAATCAGAAGTTTCGGGCCGCGTGGTAAAAATCCTTGTTGATAACGCCTCACCTGTTGAGTACGATCAACCCCTGTTTTTAGTAGAACCAGTTTAATTGATGCGCGTATGTGCAAATTACAGATGTGCAGATGATATTTAATTCGTTTGCACATTTATAATTTACATATTTGCCCTTCAATCATTCATTAATATTTTTCATCTGCATATTTGCACATCTGTAATTTGCATATTCAAGAAAAACAATGTTTAAAAAAATATTAATAGCTAACCGTGGCGAAATCGCCCTTCGTATTATCCGTACTTGTAAAGAAATGGGTATTAAAACGGTAGCTGTATATTCAACTGCAGATCGCGATAGTCTTCATGTTCGCTTTGCCGACGAGGCTGTTTGTATCGGCCCGCCGTCAAGCCGCGATTCTTATTTAAATATTCCTAACATCATTTCGGCTGCCGAACTAACCAATGCAGATGCGATCCATCCAGGTTACGGTTTCCTGTCTGAAAATGCTAAATTTTCGGCCATTTGCGCTGAGTATGGTATCAAATTTATCGGTGCTACTGCCGAGCAGATCAACCAGATGGGTGATAAAGCTTCGGCCAAAGATACCATGAAAAAAGCCGGTGTGCCTATTGTTCCCGGATCTGATGGTCTGCTTGCCGATGTAAAATCGGGTATTGCTATCGCCAATAAAATAGGTTACCCTGTTATATTAAAAGCAACTGCCGGCGGTGGTGGCCGTGGTATGCGTATTGTTTGGAAAGACGAAGAGTTTGAGAACGCCTGGGACTCGGCCCGTGCCGAATCAGGTGCAGCCTTTGGTAACGATGGCTTATACCTTGAAAAGTATGTTCAGGACCCGCGCCACATCGAAATTCAGGTTGTGGGCGATCAGTTTGGCAAAGTATGCCACCTTTCTGAACGTGACTGCTCTATCCAGCGCCGTCACCAGAAACTGGTTGAGGAATCACCTTCCCCTTTCATGACCGAAAAACTCCGTAAAAAGATGGGTGAGGCAGCTATTAAAGGCGCCAAAGCTGTTAAATATGAAGGTGCCGGCACTGTAGAGTTTTTGGTTGATAAAGACCGCAACTTCTACTTTATGGAGATGAACACCCGCATCCAGGTAGAACACCCGGTTACCGAAGAGGTGATCAACTTCGACCTGATCAAAGAGCAAATTAAAGTAGCTGCAGGAATCCCTATCTCTGGTAAAAACTACGAGCCAACAATGCATGCCATTGAATGCCGTATCAATGCCGAAGATCCGTTTAACGGTTTCCGTCCGTCACCGGGTAAAATAACCAACTTCCACTCTCCTGGTGGCCATGGTGTACGTATTGATACACACGTGTATACAGGCTATGTTATCCCGCCAAACTACGACTCGATGATTGCCAAGGTAATTTGCGTGGCCCAAACACGCGATGAGGCTTTGAGCACCATGGAGCGTGCGTTGAGCGAATTTGTGATAGAAGGCGTGAAAACTACAATTCCATTCCATTTAAAATTATTGAAGGATCCTAACTTCCGTGCTGGTAATTTTACCACCAAGTTTATGGATACATTTGAATTATAAAAATAAATTCAAACTATCTTCATACTATAAAACGTATTTAGCACTATAGCGTTGATACAGCGGTATATATTACAATGAGCGAGAACAAGATCATCAAGGCCATAAAGGATAAAGGTAAAACGTTAGAGGCAGAAATGTCGTTCTTTGATCACCTCGAAGCCTTGAGATGGCACCTCGTAAGAGCTTCGGTAGCAATTGTAATATTTACCGCTGTTGTTTTTTACTACTACGACTGGATCTTTGATACCATTATCATGGGGCCCAGCAAGTCAACCTTCTGGACTTACAGGATGCTTTGCAAAATTGGCGCCGCCCTGCACCGTGATGGTTTTTGTATTGACAAAGTAAACATCAAGCTCATTAATACCGAAATGGCGGGCCAGTTTACCCTGCAAATCAACTCGGCATTAATTATCGGTATCACATTGGGCGTCCCATATCTGATATGGGAAATCTGGCGGTTTATCAAGCCGGCCCTGCATGACGCCGAGCGTAAAGCCGCTACCGGCTTTGTGTTTTATGCCTGTGTGCTTTTCTTTTTAGGGATCACTTTTGGTTACTTCGTGATTACACCGATGTCTATTAATTTCCTGTCGAGTTATACGGTGAGTGCGGCTATCCAAAATTTATTTGATATCGATTCTTATATCTCGTCGGTAGCTACCCTTACCCTGGCTACAGGCGTTGTTTTCCAATTGCCTATCATCGTGTATATATTGGCCAACCTGGGTGTCATGACACCTAAGTTCATGAAAGAAACCCGCCGTTACGCTATTGTAGTGATCCTGATCATAGCCGCCGTGGTTACCCCTACTCCTGATATGCTTACGATGACCGTAGTTAGTATCCCGCTGTTTGTTTTGTACGAGGTTAGTATAGTTGTAGCAGGCCTTGTTGAAAAACGTAAGATCAAAAAGGAACTTGATTTCGAAAAAGGCGAATAGTAAAATCACTTTATTCTACAGTTAACAAGTAGTTTTTATTGGACTGTATCGAAAAAGTGGGATCTGCATATTTTTGACTGTAATAATCCCCTTTTTTGGTAAATACGCACTGGCCGGTTTATAACAAAAAACTTACCTTTAAAAAGCGATAAAACGTTATACTTTTGATAAATGAAGCAAGGACTAAAAATAGCTATCGGTTCGGACCACGCCGGGTATGATTACAAACAAATTTTAACAGCGGCACTGTCTTCTGTCGAAGTAAAAGATTTCGGCACCTATTCATCCGAATCGGTTGATTATCCTGATTTTGCACATCCCGTAGCCAATGCCGTTGAAAACGGTGAATGCGACCTGGGGATCTTGATTTGCGGCGCCGCCAATGGCGTCGCCATTACTGCCAACAAACACCAGGGCATTCGTGCAGCTATTTGCTGGAAAGAAGAAATAGCAGTGCTGGCCCGTAGCCATAACAACGCCAACATAGTTTGCGTACCTGCCCGCTTTGTTACCCCCGAAGAAGCGAAGGCTATAGTAACTACATTTTTAAATACTGAATTTGAAGGCGGCAGGCATGCTAACCGTGTAGAAAAGATAGCCTGCATGTAATTAGGTTAAAGGGAAAAGGCGAAAGGTTAAAGGTTTTTTATCTCTTCGTTTATTTTGCAAAATGCAGCTGCCTTTTGCCTTTCACCTTTGCCCTTTTAACCTCAGAAAAAGAACTATTAACTAAAAGAATGAATAAATTACCACTATTGCTCATCGCGCTGGCTTCGGCAACGACAGCCTGTGCCCAGCAGAATGCCACGGCAATGAAATATGCCGGGCTGATAACTGCTGAAGATGCGAAAAAGCACCTGAGCATCCTGGCTTCGGATGCCTTTGAAGGCCGGGAAACAGGTAAACCCGGCGCCGAAAAAGCCGCTAACTATATAGCCGGCGAGTTTAAAAAATTAGGGCTTCAGGCTCCTGTTAACGGATCGTACTTTTTTGATGTTCCTCTTACCGAAAATGCGTTAAAAGTAACAGCATTCACCGTTAACGGCAAATCATTTGAGTATGGTACCGATTTTTATTTAGGAGGTGCGTTCCCTGATAAAAGTACATCTGTAAGTGATATCGTTTTTGTTGGCTACGGTACCGATGCCGAAATAGGCAGCACTGATCTGGCGGGTAAAATTATACTTTGGATCAACGAAGATAAGCCCGAAGCAGGAGCAACACCAAATACCAGCTATCGCATGAGCAATGCGCGTATGAAGGTTGTAAAAAACTTACAAAGCAAAAATCCCGCTATCATATTAGCTGCTAACCCGGGTATTGCAGCTGCACTGGCCCGCTTTGGAAAAAGCGTAACAAGTCCGCGGTTAACTATTAAAGATGACGCAGCTAAACCGGCAAACACCAATGCCCCTGTATTTAACATCACGTCTGCATTAGCTGACGAACTGGTAAAACCAACCGGTAAAACTTATGCTGATCTTAAATCTGCTTCTGCAGCAGCAGTTACCCCTGCTACTGTTATAAAAGATAATGTAGTTATAAACTACGCAACTACTAAAAAAGATGTAAAAGCAGTTGACGTATTAGGTTACATGCCTGGTACCGACCTGAAAGATGAAGTATTGATCTTTTCAGCACACTATGACCATATCGGTTTAAACCCAGATGAAAAAGCAAAAGATAAAGTGAACAACGGCGCCGACGATGATGGCTCGGGTACTACCGGCATTTTGGAAATTGCCCGCGCTTTTGCTAAAGCTAAAAAAGACGGTCACGGCCCCCGTCGCAGCATCCTATTTTTAGGTAACGTTGGCGAAGAAAAAGGTTTATTGGGCTCAGAGTATTATTCAGACCATCCTGTATTTCCATTGGCTAACACCATTACCGATTTAAATATTGACATGATTGGTCGCGTTGGTGAAGAATACATCGGCAAACCCGATTCTGCAAATTATGTATACCCCATCGGCTCGGCCATGCTGAGCAAGGAACTGCATGAAATTGGTGAAAATGCCAATAACACTTACACCAAGTTAAAGCTTGATTACAAGTATGACGATCCAAATGATCCAAACAGGTTTTACTACCGCAGCGATCATTATAATTTTGCAAAACATGGCGTACCAATCATTTTCTACTTCAACGGTGTACACGCTGATTACCACCAGCCGGGCGACGAAGTAAGCAAGATCAATTTCCCGCTGCTGGCCAAACGTGCTCAACTGGTATTTTACACCGGATGGGAGCTTGCCAACCGCGATAAACGCCCTGTAGTGGATGCAGCGGCTGCCGGAGGGAAATAGTGAGTGGTTGATGGGGAGAGTGGTTCTCTCATCAAAATAAAACACAAAAGGCGCACAATATGCGCCTTTTGTGTTTTATAAATAACTGCCGCGGGTTTAGCGCAGCGTAACCCATGGGTTGTATCGGTTAAGTTTTCAACTTAACCACTGAAGCTGAAAGCTTCAATTATTTAGAACCACGGGTTACGCTGCGCTAAACCCGCGGCAATGAGAAGCTTTTAAAACCTTCTAACATGTTATCTGTTCAAAAACAACCACTCACATAGTCAACTTAATCAACCACTCACCAAAAAAATAAAACAAAAATCCTACTTTCGCATATATGGGAGCAACCGCTGAAGAATTTTTGGTAAAATCGGAGGAGAAGGCTTTTGATGCCGATCACCGTCGCATCATCAACTTCAATATTGACCGGTACAATACAGCGGTATCACGGGGCCTTTCGCGCATTATCAATTTAGATAATGCCAAAAAGAAAGGTCATGTGCTTAAATGGAAGGTGATGGAAAACCTGGATAAGTTCCTACCCGAATTTGAGGCCAATTTTCAGAAACGAGGCGGCAAGGTGATTTGGGCTAACGACGTAGAAGAGGCCCAGCGTGAGATCCTGAACATCATCAAAAAAGCCAACGCCAAAACTGTGGTGAAATCCAAATCGATGGTTACGGAAGAAATTCACCTGAACGAGTTTTTAGAGAGCAATCAAATAGAATCGCTTGAAACCGACCTGGGTGAATATATAGTGCAGCTGCTGGGCCAAAAGCCATATCATATTGTTACCCCGGCTATGCACCTCAGCAAGGAGGATATCGCGAAACTTTTCCACGAAAAATTTGGCACCCCCATTGATGCCACGCCCGAACAAATTACCCTGAAAGCCCGTGAGTTGCTTCGTGAAAAATATGTACAGGCCGATGTAGGTATCACCGGTGCTAATTTCTTATTAGCAGATACCGGCAGCATCGCCATCAGCGAAAATGAAGGCAACGCGCGCCTTTGTACTACATTCCCTAAAATCCATATTGCCATTGTGGGGATCGAGAAGATCATCCCTTCCATTACCGATCTGGACTTGTTTTGGCCAATGCTATCTACTCATGGCACCGGGCAAAATCTTACCGTTTACAATACTATATTAAGTGGTCCGCGCCGGCCGGATGAAACCGACGGACCTGAGGAAATGTACGTAGTACTGCTGGATAATGGCCGCACCAATCTGCTGGCAAAAAAAGACCAGCGCCAGGGCCTTTACTGCATCCGTTGCGGGGCTTGCCTTAACGGTTGCCCCATTTATAAAAACATTGGAGGCCACACTTATGCCACCACTTACAGTGGCCCGATAGGCTCTATTATTACTCCGCATACCCAGGGGATGGAAAATTTTAAACACCTGAGCTATGCTTCAAGCCTGTGCGGTAAATGTACCGAGGTTTGCCCGGTTAAGATCGACATCCATAAAATGTTGCTCCTCAACCGCCGCGATGCGGTGAACGAAAACCTGGTTACCAATAAAGAACGCTGGGGCTGGGCTATCTGGAAAAAAGGAATGCTTAAACGCAAACTCACCGATTTTTTTGGTGGAGGCATGAAAAACTTCCTGCTTAAAACCTTCTTTAAACGTACCTGGGGCCATTTACGCGAGATGCCGCATGTAGCTGATAAATCATTTAGCAAGCAATGGCAGGAAATGAACAACACACCCGAAGAATAATGCTATGCGTAAAATAATTTTAAACGTAGCTGTTAGTCTCGACAGCTATATTGAGGGCCCTAATGGGGAGTACGACTGGTGCTTTGACGACCAGGATTATGGCCTTACCGACTTTTTTAAAGCCTGTGATGCCATCTTCATCGGGCGCAAAAGTTATGAGCTGATCATGCGTACCGATCCAAAAATGTTTGCCGCCATGAAAATTTATGTGTTTTCAGATACACTTCATGATCCGCAAGCTGATAATGTTGAAATACTGAGGTCTGCTGATTTTAAAAACAGGGTCGAAGAAATCAGGAGCCAGGAAGGACGCGATATCTGGTTGTTTGGCGGGGCAGAACTTGTTGAAGCGTTTATCAAAAACAATCTAATCTCCGAATTATTACTATCCGTACACCCGGTAATTTTAGGTAGTGGAAAACCCCTTTTTACAAATATAAAAGAACGCATTAACCTGGTATTGCTTGGTGCCGAGCAATTTTCAAGCGGACTTATTCAACTCAGGTATATCATCAAACCGTAGTTCAATTTGGAATTGCTTAATGGCATTGTAATTCGAAAGCTTATAGTTAAACGCCATATGCCCGCTCTGCGCTTAGGTACCCTATCCTACTTCAATAACCACAAAATCCTTTTGCATCCGTTTCACCTGCTCGGCCATGCGTTTAATAAACAGGTAATTTGCCGTACCGCCAATAACCGCGCCTACAACCGGAACCAGGCGTTCGGCAGTGCGGGTACCTAATATCATGAGCATCCTTTCGGCAATGCCCTCCATCATGGATTTGGTGATAGCCACGCCGGCTTCCACCCTTACCGATGTTGCTACTAACGACATAAAATCGTCGAACCCATTATCATACGTGCCCCGGTAATAATACATAATGCCCATAATAGCCCTAAACTGCTGGGTGATCAAATTGATGAAATCAAATGGGATCCCCGCTACGAGGGTAAACATCCCCCCGCTGCCTGCCATAGCCCCCGAACCTGCTGCAAGACAAGCGCACTGGTTAATAAAACCTTCGAGGCCGAGTTTATCAACGCCGTTTTTTATTTTAAGCTGATCGATACCTTCAAATATCTTCCTAAACCCCATATGGGCAAGGCTTTCGGTATGCAACCGGATATCATTACCTATTTTATTGAATTTGATGAGTTTCATTGTTTATTAATTAATGGCAGTTATTAAGCCGCTGTGTTATTAACAACAGATCCATCTGCGTGTTTGTAAATTTGGCGGAAACAGAACAATAAGTTTTAAGGAATAGCTAAACCATATTTCCATCCTGGTCGGGATGGTTACTATAGAGGCAAGCTTATTCAGGTGGAATGATTTTCTGAAATTGTGAGAAACTGACCTTGAAGGGTTAATTAACCTATATGCCTCCTCAGGTTTTCAATTGCCCCAACGGGCACTGCCAATTCGCCTAATTCGGCTATTACTACCCCTGGCCCGGGCAAAAACAGGATCATGGTATTAGCCCGGATGGCGTTTTGTACCCGAACGCGCAAAGGCTCACCCAATAAGGATAAGCCTCCGCCTAACACTATAATATCCGGATGAAAGAGATGAACAGCATGTGATAGGCCGAAGCCCAGGTCGGCAGCGGTATCATTCAATATTTTCAGTGCATCTGCATCTCCCTGTTCCAAAGCAGTTAGTAACATTTTGGCCTCGCCTCCATTTACATCCGCACAAAGTTGGGCCAGTTTACCATCAGGCTTTTGAGCGATTACTGTACGGATCTTTTTGTCAACCGCCCAGCCCGAGCAGCTATCTTCGAGCGTAAGGCCTTCGCGGTTAAGGCGGATGTGCCCTATCTCAGCTTCTCCAGGTTTGGTCCCGTGATAAATTTGGCCGTTAATGACCATTCCGGCACCTGCACCACTGCCAAGAGTTACATAAAATACATGTTCATAGTTACGCCCGGCCCCTTTTAATGCCTCGCCAAGGGCCGCTGCATTAGCATCATTCTCCAAAATAACCGGTACATTAACCTGCTGCTTCAACCAGCCCGAAATGTTAAATCCGTCCCACCCGCTTAACTGGTGCGACTTAGCAATACAGCCCGCCTGCCGGTCAACCGGTCCGCCAAAACCGATGCTTATACCTTTAATGATATACTCTTTTGAAATATTGGTGATGGTTTGGGCAATATGCTCCCTGATCCCTGCGGCAGCCAACACTCTGTCTACCGCAAAACGAAATGTCCTGTTGATAACAAAACTATCATCGGCCAAAACTATTTGCAGTTTGGTTCCGCCTATTTCAATACCTATATAGCAATTTTGCATGGTTAAAATATCCAGCTCTTAAAGTCTTGCTTCTATTATCTTGTTGTCTTGCTTCTAACTTCTCTACTTCCACTTAAAACTTTTAATCATCACCGCCATGTCCTGCTTTATAAAACTAAGCACAGGTTGTATGGAGTCGAGCCGGGGTTCGGTGTTAAAATATAGCGCTCCCCGTATATAATTATGCACACTATCCGTAAGGAAAAACTGCGCTGATGAAGCGGCATTGCCGTCTATAGTATAGTAAATGCCATAAACCTTTTTATCAGCATAATGGATAATGCCTTCGTCAATGGATGTGGCTTTTACGGTATGCTTAAAGGCGAAGGTGCGGGCATCCTCCACCAGTTGGTTAAACTCTTTTTTTGAGGTGATGGGCTGATAGCTTAAATGCAGCGTGGCATTAAACCGCGGGAACTGCATGTTTATCCAGCAAGGTTTGGCACCCCGCTTTTTATCTGGTTCAATAAAGGCGTACCTGGGATATGTAAAAGCATACGGACAACCGGCAGCATAATCCTGGTATTCTTTTTTAGGGAACGCAATGTGATAGTAGCCGCGGGGCTTGGGCGCGTAATCATGATTGCCGCTGCATGCGGACAAAAACAATAGCACTGCTGCCAGTAAACTTACATACTTCATGGATGTTTCTCCTTTGAGTTCCAGATCTCCCATGATTTTTCGGCCTGTAAAACCAGCATTTCGTAACCATTTTTGGTAACAGCACCG
This sequence comes from Mucilaginibacter rubeus, assembly GCF_014643835.1. Classification (GTDB taxonomy): domain Bacteria; phylum Bacteroidota; class Bacteroidia; order Sphingobacteriales; family Sphingobacteriaceae; genus Mucilaginibacter; species Mucilaginibacter rubeus. Next base: position 89,080 of record NZ_BMKD01000011.1, read on the forward strand.
CGCTCGCGGCCGTGTTTTAAAAACAGGGTTTCTTCGGGATTATAGATCAGGTCGTACAAAATATGATTTTCGCCAATAAAATCATAAGGTATAGGCGGGCATTCATCAATATTAGGATGGGTACCCAAAGGAGTTGTATTGATGATAAGTTTGTGCTGTAAGATATGGTGTGGCTGAAGATCTTTAAACAGAATATTATCCGCATGGTGTGTTGGCTTGCGGGTAACAACTTTATAGGTGATACCTAAATTTTCCAGTACACATTTTACTGCTTTTGCAGCACCTCCATCGCCCAAAACCAGGGCGTCATCATTGCCATCGCCAATTAAAGGCTTTAATGATTCCTCAAACCCATAAATATCGGTATTATAGCCTTCCAGTCTGAAATCATGGTCTTTAACCCCTATCTCGCCCGAAAATGCGGCTTCAATCGGGCTTTCGGCAGTCACCCTGATACAGTTTACGGCGCCGGCTGTACGGGCGTCATGCTCTATCCAATCTAAAAAAGGCAGCACGTTTATTTTATGAGGAATGGTTACATTAAGACCGCAAATATCCGGATGCTCATCAAGCAGGTCCTGCAGGTCCTTGATATGCTCAATAGGGTAAAGATCATAGCGTGCATCTGTAATCCCTTCGTTTTTGAATTTTTCGGTAAAAAACTTTTTTGAAAATGAATGAGAAAGCGGAAAACCAATTAGCCCGTAGTGTTTCATGGTCAATTTTATAACGATATCAGCTGCTAAAGTAATCAATTATAGCTTAAGCTGGCATAGCTTTAATGGTGTAATATTAACAGCAAAATTGGCAGTTTTAACTATTGATTTAAAACGGGTAAGCTGAAAAAACCTTGAATAAAAATTGTTTATAAGGAGATTTATTTCAAATTAGGGTAATTCCGGCCGCTGATAAAATTGTAATTTGGGCTTCAATATCATGGTCCCTATTACAATTTACCCTATTCATCTTTTCCGAAGGATCATCCCTTTTTGTGTTATCATTTTATGCAGCTTTGCTGCACTGGCTCAAAGTCAATCCCGGCCCGCTAAAGAACCTGTATTAAAAATGCTCCGCAGCATGAAAAGTCCGGATTCGGCAGCTGTGCTTACAAAAAAGCTGATCGATTCGGCCAGGAAAAACAACAATAAACCATTTGAAGCGCGGGTATTGCTGGCCCGGGCTTACCAGGCTTATGGCATAGGTAATGAACATGATGCTTTAACGTTTGGCCGTGAAGCTACCAAATTGACAACCCCGGCCGATTCACTTACTTATGAAAAAGCACCAATAACGGTAGCCTACATGCTCAGTCGCGAGGCCAAAACGGTTGAAGCCTTAAATGTTGCCTTTAAAATACTAAAAGAGTGCGATAATCGGGGATGGAAAAGCTTGAGTATAGACTGTCGAGCTTGTATTGCCGATATTTATCGATCTATAGGTAACCCTAAACAAGCCCTGCCTTATGCTGAGCAAGCTTCAAAAGATGCATTGATCATAAAAGATACAGCTTCTTATATTTTTGCGCTGAGTAACCTATCCAACATCCTTTCCGAACGGAGTATATCGTCGCCGGGTAACCTGGTAAAAGCTACCCTGCTAATGGAACAGGTACTTGATAAAAAGTATGCTCATTTTCTTTCAGATTTTAGCATAGCACGTTACCAGGGCAATCTGGGCCGGCTTTACCTCATGACCAACCAGGATAAAAAGGCAGAGGAGATCCTGATGAAATCACTGGAATTATCCCGCAAAGGCGATTTCAAAACGCTCGAAAAGCATAACCTTAATGAACTTATGACCATGTATGTTGATCATAAGGAGTTTAAAAAGGCCGCACGATTCGGTGAAATGGCCGTTAGCCTCCAACCCGAATCACAAAGTAACATCACCGTACAAAAAAACATCTATAATCATTTAACCGATGCATATGAAGGTATTGGTGATTATAAAAACGCTTTTAAGTATAGTTATCTGTACCGGCGGCTTAATGACAGCATCAACCAGCTCGATAAAGCAAGGGATGCTTCCGAACTGGATAAAAAATACCAGGCCGATAAACGATTATTAATCGCCGCCGGTGAAACTAAGCTGGTGGAGGTACAACGGAATTTTTTAATTGTGCTTGCGCTGTTTATAATAATGGCCTCCATTATCAGTTATCGTTGGTTTATTCTTAAAAAGAAAAGAGAGACGGCCTTACTGGCCGAAGAACATAGTCAGCTGGAAAAAATGGATGCTATGAAAACACGCTTTTTTGCAAACATAAGTCATGAATTACGCACTCCATTAACGCTCATCATGGGGCCGGCGGTTCAGCTCCTGGCTTTTACTAATTATGAAGATGAACAGCGTAACATGCTGCATTCGATATTACGCAATAGCAAAAAGCTACTCAATATGACCAACGAATTGCTTGATCTTGGCAAGTTGGAAGCAGGGAAATTAGCATTACAACCCAAGCCCGTTGCATTATTATCATTTGTGAAGATACTATACCAGGGTTTTGTATCGGCCGCTGAATATAAACAAATCGATTACAGATTGCTCAACTCTATTGATCCGGCGCTTTTTGTTTTGCTCGATCAGGAAAAGTTTGAAAAAATAGCCAATAACCTCATCAGTAATGCCATTAAGTTTACGCCTTATGCAGGTACTATAACCATTACTGCTGATATAAGGCAGGAAATGATTGAGTTTGGAGTAGCCAATACCGGTGTGGGGATTCATCCGGATGATCTGCCCAATATTTTTGACCGTTATTACCAGGGCAGGGGTAATAACGCGCTCTTAGAAGGCGGCACAGGCATAGGCCTTGCTATAGCGCGTGAACTTACAGAACTGATGGGCGGGCATATTGCGGTTGATAATAATTGGGGAAAGGGTGTGTTTTTTAAGATAGTTATCCCGCTTAAGGCAACTGAAAAGCCGGCAACTGAAATGTCCGGAACAGAAGCCGTAATTGTTTCGAATAGTAAAACCGTGGGGAAAGACACTAACGGGGAACTTATTATGCTGGTTGAAGACCATCATGAAATGGCTGCTTATATTGCAGATATTTTACGGCCACAATATCGACTCATCACTGCCGGCAATGGCCGCGCAGCACTGCAAAAACTGCAGGATATGCCGGTAATGCCCAGCCTGATCATATCAGATGTGATGATGCCCGAAATGGATGGCTTTACCCTGCTTGAAACCCTGAAGCAAAGCCCGGCTTACTGCAACATCCCAGTGATCATGCTCACCGCATTGGCCAATACACGGCATAAGCTTAAAGCGCTTCACATTGGTGTTGATGATTATCTCACCAAACCATTTCTAAGCAGCGAATTGCTTGCACGCACTGTTAATCTTATTAATAACGCCGCCGCCCGCTCCGGGGCTACCATTCCTGATGATGATGAGCTGATTACAGGAACCAATGGTCAGCAGATTGAACAACCGGCAGAAAATCCGGGCTTGAAACTTTCGCCTGCCGATTTATCCTGGCTTGAGGAATTGGAAGCCCAGGTACGAAAACATACCGGCAAAACCGATCTTACCCTTGCCGCACTGAGCTATGAACTGGCAATCAGTGAGCGGCAATTGTTTCGCCGCATAAAATCAATTACCGGACTTACGCCTAATAAATACATCCGCGCCATTAAATTACAAATAGCACGTGAAGCTATCGAAAGCGGGAAGTACCGCACCATTGCCGAAATATCATATGCCGCGGGGTTTGATACACCTGCATACTTTGGCAAATTGTTTAAGGAACATTATGGCCGCGACGTTAACGAGCTACTTTAAACAATCCGGCCGGCTATCATTGTCTTTTTAATTTTCAGAAATGTTTAACTGACAGGAGGCTTTTTTTAAGCAAATGGCGGTTTTATAAAGCTAAATGGCAGTTTTATTATATCGCTTTTAGGCAGCTTTGTGAGATACAATCACCCCCTAATATAATGACCGTGACTTTTAATGAGGATAACCTCCGTACCCTTAACAGCCAAACCGATACAATACCAACTATCGGCAAAGCGCCTGATGCAATATGCCCGAGATGCAAAAACAAATTTTGCGATCGGATAAAAAGAGGTGCTATTGTTAAACTGTTGCTTCCCCGGCTTGCAGTAAAACGCTATCGCTGCAGCAGGTGCTCAAACAGGTTTTATAAACGCGGATAAATTTATTTAAGCATCTACCTTTTATTTTTTAGGATAGCAAGAGAAATCAGCCTTTCAACTTAAACCTGAATTATGCCTGATTTTAATTGTGCTTTGCCGGTTTACCCTCGGGTAGCCGGCATTGTTTTTTATGAAGGGACCTCATCTTATATCCCATAGGGCGGAACTCGCTATTCCATTGATACCTGCATATACCGCCAACAAAAAAGCCCGCCAGTTATCCCGGCGAGCCTTCTTCATTAAAAGTAAGATTTTAAATAACCTTATTCCACAACGCTTAATTTAAGCGTATTGGTTTTACCCTGTTTAATTATAGGGGTAGAAGCAGTGTTAACAACTACGTCGCCCGTTTTAATCAGACCTTCGGCTTTAAGAGTGTCATTAACATCAGCAATGGTTTGATCTGTGCTTTCCAGCTGATCATAATAATACGCCCTCACACCCCAAACAAGACTAAGTGCATTCAATAGCTGCTTGTTTGATGTAAAGATATATGTACTGGCTTTAGGCCTGTGGCTTGATATTTCAAATGCAGTATAACCTGAAGTAGTCATGGAAACGATACCTACCGCATTGCTTTGCTCAGCAATATGTACGGCAGATTCGCAAAGTGCATTGATCAGGAAATCCGGAGAAGAAGGGTCTTTAACTGTCGCTTGCTTTGGGGCGTTAAACGGATAGCCTAATTCTTCAACATTGCGTACAATTTTGGCCATAGTTTCAATAACAATAACCGGGAACTCACCAACTGATGTTTCGCCGCTTAACATAACCGCATCGGCACCATCAAGTACAGAGTTGGCAACGTCATTCACTTCGGCACGGGTAGGGCGAGGTGTGGTGATCATTGATTCCAGCATCTGGGTAGCTACGATAACCGGTTTTGAAGCAGCGCGGCATTTACGGGCAATCATTTTTTGCAGTAACGGTACTTCTTCAAGCGGCATTTCAACACCAAGATCACCACGGGCAACCATTACACCATCTGTAGCAGCAATAATGGCATCAATATTTTCAATAGCTTCCGGCTTTTCAACTTTGGCAATTACCTTAGCCGCCGAACCGTTGCGTGCTATAATACGTTTCAGGTCAATGATATCCTCACCTGTGCGAACAAAAGAAAGACCGATCCATTCAACATCCTGTTTAAGGGCAAATTCAAGGTTGATCAAATCTTCTTCTGTTAAGCTTGGGATAGACACTTTGGTGTTAGGCAGGTTAACCCCCTTGCGTGACGTTAAGATACCGCCGTGAACAACCTCACATATAACTGTATCAATTTTGTTGGTTTCAATAACCCTTAACTGCAGTTTGCCGTCATCAAGCAAAATAATTTCGTTTGCCTGCACGTCCTGTGGGAAGGTATCATAAGTAATATAGATCTGCTCATCGTTACCAATGCACTCGTGAGTGGTAATTTTAATGTGCGTTCCGTTAACTAAATGAATACCGCCGTCCTTTACCAGTCCGATGCGGATCTTTGGGCCCTGTAAATCGGCCAGGATACCTACGTTGGTTTTGTATTGCTCGTTAATTTCACGGATAAGATCGATCACTACCTTATGATCTTCAGGCTTACCGTGCGAAAAATTAAGACGGCAAACGTTGACACCTGCCTTGATCATCGCTAATAAAACATCCTTTTTAGCTGATGCCGGCCCCATGGTGGCAACAATTTTTGTACGATTATAGTATAGTTCCATATTATTCGGGTTAAAACTGGAGGGTATTTAATGATTGTAAAACCAACATCTTTTTAAATTCGGCGCTAAAATAAAAGATTTTCCCGTGATTTTATTTTTTTTGGGTCAATCTTTACAGCTGCAACTATCTCTGGTATTTTATTAAGCGATGAAATGATCGTATCAAGCTCATTATCATCTATATAGTTACGGATCATTAAAAAATAGTCGGCACTTTTTATTTCAGGCACCAGGTAGCCATCTGAACCTTTATTGCCTATAAAGAAGAAGTCTGTTTCGGTGGTTTCCCAGCTGTAACGGTATAATGAAAACAAAACAGGTTCGCTCCCGGGGTAAATATCTACTTCCAGGTCATCGGTTTTTACGAAATTAAAATTCAAGTACTTGTTTATAAGAAAACAAACCCGGTAATCTTTAAGTGAGCTTGTTACTGCAATGAGCACAAAATCAAAATCGATCTCAAACTTTAAAAATTTCCTGTTCAAAATCATTACTTTTACGCCGTCAAAATTACTAATACAAACCGTTTCAATAAAATTTTGTTTAGAGATTTATATTGTAAAAGTTTTAGATTTGTTTATTGACAGAATTTATTTTTCTTTGCACTGAATTTTTATTAATCATTAAACTATAAAGACTATGTCTGATATCGCTTCAAGAGTAAAAGCTATTATCGTAGAAAAACTGGGTGTTGACGAAAGTGAAGTTACGCCAGAAGCGAGTTTCACCAACGATCTTGGTGCCGACTCGTTAGACACCGTGGAATTAATCATGGAGTTTGAAAAAGAATTTAACGTGGCTATTCCTGACGATCAGGCTGAAACTATTGGTACTGTTGGCCAGGCAGTTGCTTACCTTGAAAAAAACGTTAAATAAAACTCCTTAACTGGATTAAATGGAGTTTAAAAGAGTTGTAGTAACCGGGCTTGGAGCACTTACTCCTATTGGTAACACTGTTTCAGATTATTGGAACGGACTGATCAATGGAGTAAGTGGCGCTGCCTTGATCAAAAGTTTTGATACCGAAAAATTCAAAACTAAGTTCGCGTGCGAAGTAAAAGACTTTGACGCAGATGGTTTTTTGGGCCGTAAAGACGCCCGCAAATTGGATCCTTTTGTACAATACGCCTTATTTTCAACCGAAGAAGCCGTAAAAGACGCAGGATTAGATTTTTCAAAACTGGATACCAGCCGTATTGGCGTTATCTGGGGCTCGGGTATTGGAGGTTTAAAAACTTTCCTCGACGAGGTGACGGCCTTTGCCAAAGGTGATGGCTCTCCGCGTTTTAACCCGTTCTTCATCCCTAAAATGATTGCTGATATAGCCCCCGGCCATATATCTATTAAATATGGTTTGCGCGGCCCCAACTTCACTACTGTTTCGGCATGTGCTTCATCAAATAATTCCCTGATAGACTCATTTAACTACATCCGTTTGGGTAAAGCTAACATGTTCATCAGCGGTGGTTCTGAAGCCATTATCAACGAAGCCGGCATAGGTGGTTTTAACGCCATGCACGCATTATCAACCCGAAACGATGATCCGGCAACGGCATCACGTCCGTTTGATCTGGATAGGGATGGTTTTGTGGCCGGTGAAGGAGCAGGTACTATTATTTTAGAGGAGTTAGAGCATGCAAAAGCCCGCGGCGCTAAAATATACGCCGAAATGGTGGGTGGCGGCATGAGCGCCGATGCCTATCACATGACAGCACCTCATCCCGATGGCTTAGGTGCCGCATTTGTAATGCGCGCAGCCCTCGAAGATGCTAACCTTAGCCCTGCCGATATTGATTATGTGAACGTTCACGGCACATCAACCCCAATCGGTGATCCGCAGGAAATTAAAGCAATACAGGATGTGTTTGGCGATGATATTTACCGTATCAACATTAGCTCAACCAAATCAATGACAGGCCATTTACTTGGTGCTGCCGGCGCGGTTGAAGCTATTGCATCGATACTGGCATTAAAAAATGGTATCATCCCTCCAACCATTAATCACTTTACTGATGATCCGGCTTTTGATCCTAAGATCAATTTCACTTTCAATACCGCTCAAAAACGCGATATTAATATAGTGCAAAGCAATGGATTTGGTTTTGGCGGACACAACGCTTCTGTAATATTTAAAAAGTACGAAGATTAATTGTGGTTTGATGCCTATAAGTCGGTTCTACAAGCTTTATATATCACCCAACAGAAAGTATGTTAAAATTTTAAAGAATTTGCTCGGTTTTGTGCCGGGCAATTTGTCTTTATACCGCATGGCTTTCCGTCATAAATCGGTAGCCCAAAACATCAAGAAGGGGGTAAAAAACAGTAACGAACGCCTGGAGTTTTTGGGCGATGCCGTACTGGGCAGTGTTGTTGCTGAAGTACTTTTTAAATTATACCCTTATGAAGATGAGGGTTTTTTGACCGAATTACGCTCAAAAATAGTAAGCCGGGTAAACCTTAACGCACTCGGAAAAAAACTTGGCTTTGATAAATTGATTGAGTATGACAACCGTATGCTTAACTCGAGCAGGCAGGGGTCATTGCTTGGCGATGCATTTGAAGCCCTGATTGGCGCAGTTTATCTGGATAAAGGCTATGACTTTACCAAAAATTTCCTGATCAATCATATCATAAAACCTCATATTGATATTCATACGCTTGAGCAAACGGAAACTAACTTCAAAAGCAAGCTTATTGAATGGTGCCAGCGACATGGCCGCGATATTATTTTTGAACTGGTAACCAATCAGGATGGCGAAAGCACCAAGCTTTTCACTGTACAGGCCAATATAGATGGTGAAGTAATGGGCTCGGGCAAAGAGTTCAGTAAAAAGAACGCCGAAAAGCTTGCCGCCGAAAAAGCATGCGAAGCATTGGGCATCTGATTCAAAGTATTTTAACGATTAAAGCGGCAGTTTCTTTTCCTTTTTAAGTTCTACCGGCCCTTCACCCAATTTAACAGTTGAATCGGGCACGATGAATGTTGGACTGTTTAGCTTTTCGAGCTTTTCTTTATCACTGCTATTTTTATAATATTCATATGCCCGTATGGTGTGCTTTATCAGGTCATAATCAGTCCAGGCTTTAATATCTTTGTAGGTAGGCGTATAATAATTCATGAATTTACGGGCAAGGCTATCGGTAGCCAGACCGGTATATTGTTTCACAAATGGGATGTTGTAATGTTTGTGAATTTCGGCCTGCTCCAATTCGCTTTGGGCGTTTTGAGCAAAGCGACGTGCGCGATTGGGGGTTGTGCCCAAAAGCTCATAAAGACCGGTTACCGGGTTACTTAAAAAAGATAACGCCGGCGGCTTGCCATTATAATAAGTTCCCTGTTTCTTATAATCGTTCAATACCTGGTTTATTTCCTGCCGTTTGGTTTGGCCAACAACTTTTACCTCGTCAAGTTTTATAATGGGCTGCATGTAAACGGGCATGTCGCTATTGTTCAGTACCACTACTTTTTGAGGGGTATAGTCATCGCGGGAAAAAAGCAGGGTATCGCCAACACGGGTCTTTATGCTAAACCAGCCAACATCATCACTAAGTATCAATGTTTTGGTATTCAGATCTTTAACAAAAACCTGTCCTACACGCTCATTAGTCACCTTTTTTGAGATAACCCCTTTTACCGTAAACTCCTGGGCCGAAACATGAACGGTTATAAGGCATAGAACGCCTGTTACAAGCAGGTATAAATAGTTACGCATCAGTGATAATTGAACGTAAATATAGGAAGTGTATTTTATTTGAAATGTGAAAAAGTGTTAAAGCGCTTCGCTTTGGTGGTTGGAGGTTAGAGAATGGAGGTTAGTTTTACTTTTTTTTAATGATAAATTCTCTCTATTGAATTTATTTCAAATCCGAAATTTAACAGTGACCTAACCTCTAATCTCCGATCTCTAACCTCTAACTAAATTTGCTATCTTTGCGCATGATAAAATCCATGACAGGGTATGGAATTGCCAGTTTTGATTCGGGCAGTACAAAATACACCGTAGAGGTTAAATCCCTGAACAGCAAATTTTTAGAATTATCACTTCGTTTGCCGAAGATTTTTGCCGAAAAAGAGTTTCAGCTGCGTAATGACTGCAGCAAACTTATCGAACGCGGTAAAGTTAATTTATCTATCAATACCGAGCAGGTAAGTCAATCAGTAAAAGCGGCAGGCATTGATAAAGATCTGCTCAAACATTATTACAACCAGCTAAAATCAGTAAGCGAAGAGCTCGGCGAGCCAACCGGCAACCTGCTTCAGCTGGCATTGGGCTTACCCGAAGTTGTTAAATACGAAGAAGATACCATATCCGAAGATGAGTGGAAAGCCGTTGAAAAAACTTTTCAGCAGGCGATGGCCGCTTTCCAGGACTTCAGGGCTCAGGAAGGTAATGTTATTGAACAGGAAATCAAAGGTCGTATCAATACCATATTAAAAAACCTGGAGCTTGTTGAACTGGAAGATCCAAAACGTGTTCCTTTGATTAGGGAGCGACTTAATACATTCTTAGCAGAAGCCGCAAGCCGCGAAGCTATAGATCAAAACCGGTTTGAACAGGAACTGATCTATTATATTGATAAGCTTGATATTACCGAAGAAAAGGTAAGGCTAAAAGCGCATTGCGAATACTTTATCGAAACATTAAAAAACGCCGATGCAAACGGCAAAAAGCTGGGCTTCATTTCGCAAGAGATTGGCCGCGAGATCAATACATTAGGATCAAAAGCCAATGATGCCAACATCCAGAAACTGGTAGTAGGCATGAAAGAAGAGCTTGAAAAAATTAAAGAACAACTGTTAAACGTATTATAGTATAGTCATTGAGTCATCTTGTCATTAAGTCATTGATTGCTTTGCCGGCGGTTTTTGAAAAATGACACAATGACTTAATGACTTAATGACGCATTGATCAATGTCCAAAGAAGGTAAACTCATCATATTTTCGGCTCCGTCGGGTGCTGGTAAAACCACAATAGTACATCATTTGCTGGGAAAAATTCCTGATCTTGAATTTTCTATTTCGGCCACCACGCGTGAGCGCCGCGGCGATGAGGTGCATGAAAAAGATTACTACTTTATAAGCAAAGAAGAGTTTTTGCACCGCATAGCCAAAAAGCAATTTGTTGAATTTGAGGAGGTTTATACCGGTACTTTTTATGGCACGCTCCGTACTGAAATTGAGCGCATCTGGGCAAAAGGCAAAACAGTAATATTTGATATTGACGTTGAGGGTGGCCTTCACCTTAAACGCAAATACGGTCCCCAGGCTTTGGCTATATTTGTACAACCGCCATCGCTTGAGGTTTTAATTGAAAGGTTGACCGGCCGTGGCACAGATAGCGAAGAAAAACTGAAAGAACGCTTTGCTAAAGCAGAAAAAGAGCTTAAATACGCTCCGCAATTTGATATTATACTCAAAAATTACGATCTTGAAACTGCTTGCGCAGAGGCTGAGGAATTGGTGAGTAACTTTATTAGCCCCCCGGCCCCCTAAAGGGGGAGTGCAAAAAACTCATTTTGTACACCGGGAGCATTTAATCTACAAAACTTTTAATTTCCCCTTTAGGGGTTAGGGGCACAACATGAAGATAGGCTTACTGTTTGGTTCATTTAATCCTATACATATAGGGCATTTGATTATTGCCAATTATATGGCAAACCATACCTCGCTTGATAAGGTGTGGCTGGTTGTATCGCCCCAGAATCCGTTAAAAAAGTATGGCGATCTGATCAACACTTATGACAGATTGGAGATGGCCCGCCTGGCTACTGATAATGCAACCAATATTAGTGTGAGCGATGTTGAGCTGAAGTTGCCCCAGCCATCGTATACCATTGATACCCTTACTCATTTAAAGGAAAAATATCCCGAGCATGAGTTTGCCCTCATCATGGGTTCGGATAACCTTGGCTCCCTGCATAAGTGGAAAAACTATAAGCTTATCCTGCGCGATTACCGCATTTACGTGTACCCGCGCCCCGGGTATGAAAACGCCGAACTGGCCGATCATCCTTCGGTTACCATCACCATGACGCCGCTTATGGAACTTTCGGCTACGTTTATCCGCAAATCAATAGCCGAAAAAAAGAACGTGCAGTTTTTTGTACCAGATCCGGTATTGAAATTTATTGAGAGCAAAAGCTTGTACAGGTAACTCTGTAAATCTAAATCGCCCGTCATCGCTTCGTACCTCACAGCAATAACGGGCGATTATTAAGTGTGGGTTTACCCAATAAAATGATATAAAAACACTACTTCGCCGGTGAAAGCCGGTTTGCGTTGGTCTTTTATTTCAAGTTCGATGGCCATGGTGGATTTCGTTGTGCCACGAAGGTTAAGCAAGCTGGTCAGCTTTACCTTTAACCGTACTTCATTATCAACCAGCACCGGTTGTGCAAAACGAAGGTTTTCGATACCGTAATTAATTTCCATTTTCAGGTTTTCGATCTTTACGATCTCTTTCCATAGGTGAGGGATAAGTGAAAGTGTAAGGTAGCCATGTGCAATGGTTGACTTAAATGGGCTTTCAGTTTTTGCCCTTTCCGGGTCGGTATGGATCCATTGATGATCGAGGGTTGCATCGGCAAATTTGTTGATCTGCTCCTGCGTAATGGTGTGCCATGATGATACGCCAAGGTCGTTGCCAACCTGCTGTTCAAACTCCTGAAAACTGCTGATTACAATCATATTGAGTTATTGATAGTTAGGTTTTTTTAATATTGAAGCCGCAAAGGTATTAAATTATAGTGTTTATTCGCCTAGTAATGCCTTTAAGCTTTCCAGTGTATCAGCTTCTTCTTTGGGCTTATCATGCCGCCACCTCAGGATCCGCGGGAAACGCAATGCTATACCCGATTTATGCCTGGTTGATTTATTGATGCCCTCAAAACCTATCTCAAACACCAGCTCGGGCTTTACGGTACGTACGGGGCCGAATTTTTCGATGGTATTGCGTTTTACAAAATAGTCTACCTTATTGATCTCCGCATCGGTAAGCCCCGAATAAGCCTTGGCAAAAGGTACCAGCTTGTCGCCATCCCAAACGGCGAAAGTGTAATCGGTGTATAGGTCGGCCCGGCGGCCATGACCTTTTTGTGCGTAAATCATTACAGCATCAACCGATAACGGATCGATCTTCCATTTCCACCAATCGCCCCGGCGGCGGCCTACCTGGTAGGCCGCGCTTTTGCGTTTCAGCATGATCCCCTCGGCTATCATAGCGCGCGACTGTTCCCTGATACTTCCAAGCTGCTCCCAGCTTTCAAACTGAATCAGCGATGAAATACGGAACACTTCGGAATACCGTGTCTCTGTTTGTAACTGTTCCAAAATTTCCCGTCTTTCAGTTTGGGATTTATAGCGGATATCTTCGCCTTTATGTTCCAGGCAATCATAAGCAATAACGGCTACCGGGCTTTCTTCCAGAATTTTTTTGCTGAGATTTTTTCTGCCGATACGCGTTTGCAGCACGTTAAACGGCATAGGCAAGCCATTTTGGAAACTGAGGATCTCACCGTCAATCACCGTACCATCGGGCAGGGCATTTAAAAAGAGATGCAGCTCAGGAAACTTTTCAGTAGCCAAATCTTCTCCACGGCTCCAGATAAAAATCTCGCCGCCGCGCTTTATCATTTGCGCACGGATCCCATCCCACTTCCACTCAGCCTGCCAATCGAATGCATCACCGAGGGCGATCCCTACTTCAGCGGGAGTTTTTTGTTTTTCGGACGTTTCCTGGATAGGATAAGCCAGGAAAAAAGGATAAGGCCGGGAGATATTAGCTTCGGCATCCTGCTCTGCCATCAATTGCGAAAACTGATAAGTTTCGGGCAGCCAGCTCCCCATAATGCGATGGGTAAGTACTGCGGGTTCGAGTCCGGAAATATCCGCCAGCGCCTTGATTACCAAATTTTGTGATACGCCAACCCTGAAACTGCCGGTTAGCAGTTTATTAAACACAAAGCGTTCCTGGCTATCCAGCATGGCCCATGAATCCATCAGCCATTCTTTTTTTTGCTCTTCAGTTTTATCGTTAAGGGCATTAATCTCGGCTATCCATTCGGTAAGCGTTTTGCTGCTGCTTGCGTCACTTTGAGGCATAAGTAGCGCCATAGTTTCGGCGAGGTCACCTACTACATGATAGCTTTCCTCAAAAAGCCAGGCCGGGATGTGTGATGCCTCGATAGCCCAGTTACGTACCAAGGTTGAGTTGATCTGCCGTTTTGGCCGGCGACCGGTAAACAAAGCAAGCATGTGCATTTTATCGGTATCGGGCACCGTGTTAAAATAGTCTTTTAATACTTTAACCTTTTCGTTGGTTTTATTGGTTTCGTCAAGCGAAAGAAAGAGTTGGGCGAAGGCTTTCATGAATCGGCCCCTCCAACCTCACCTAAATCCTCTCCAAAGGAGAGGACTTCCTTTTCTGGTTCTCCGGCGCTTGGAGCCTCCCCTTCGGGGAGGTTGGAGGGGTCTTCTTCGCCTCCATACAAAGTATGCACCTCCCGGGCATTAAAACCAATCTCATTTAAATATCTCGAAAACGTGGCTGTGTATCCATGGGTAAGGTAAACGCATTCACACCCCGTAGCATCAATAGCACTAATAAGGCCATCCCAATCGGCATGGTCAGAAAGCACAAAACCCCTGTCGGCAGCGCGGCGGCGTTTGGCGCCACGGATGGCCATCCAGCCAGAGCAATAACCAAAACTATAAGGCTGAAACTTCCGCATCCAGGGCGTACCTACTGATGAGGGCGGCGCTATGATGATGCCTTTGCGCACCTCTTCTTTTGAACTTTCGGGGGTTATCCGCTCAGTTGGGTTTAACAATACGCCATTACGGCGCAAGGCTTCGTTGGTATTTTCGATAACACCATGAGTGTAAACTATGCCATTAAACAAATCGAGGTTTTGCAAGATTCGTTGTGCTTTACCTAAGGAGTAACCTACAATTACTGTTGCCAGTCCGTTATCGAGATTATGACGCCACCAGCTATTGATCTCATTGAAAGTTTGTACCTGCGGCTTCCATTGGTAAACCGGCATCCCAAAAGTACACTCTGAAATAAAGTGATGGCATTTAACCGGCTCAAACGGAGTAGAAATCCCATCATCTTCTACCTTGTAATCGCCGGATACTACCCAAACCTCGCTTTTGTATTCAACCCGGATCTGCGCTGAGCCGATCACGTGGCCTGCCGGGAAGAGAGACACAGTAACACCATTCTTGTGTACTATTTCACCATACTCAACCGTTTGCAGGTTGATTTCGCCTAAACGGTACAACAAAACCTCGCGCGAAAGATGATGGGCAAGGTAATGTTTATGCCCCCAATAAGCATGATCAGCATGGGCGTGGGTTATTACAGCATCATCAACCGGCTTCCATGGATCGATATAAAATTTGCCCTGCGCGCAGTAAATCCCTCTATCTGTAAATTCAAGCAGCGGTTTTTTAGCCATGTTATATAAACTACTGATAAGCAAATTGGTTTGCCCCCCGGCCCCCTAAAGGGGGAGCATCCCAAAAACAAAAAAAATGTCATTTCGATAGAGCAAGGGCAGACTTGAGCACCGGGGCGAGTGAGAAATCTCCTATGATGAAAATCTGCTACAGAAAGGCAAAAAGTCCTAAAAAGCGTGGTAATAGATTATATAAAGTTATAATATATAAATGACTAAGCAAACCGTGACCATGTTTTCTTAATTTT
>NZ_BMKD01000012.1 GCF_014643835.1 Mucilaginibacter rubeus
GTAGGAGACTACTACGTTGATAGGTTACAGGTATAAAGGTGGTGACATCATAGCCGAGTAATACTAATTGCCCGAAGCTTTCTTCAAAGCAGAGATTAGAGGTTAGAGATTAAGAGATTAGTCGCTGCCTCTAATCCGAGACAAACAGATAATGAACAACAAAGCTGTTGTTTTCTCTTACATTCAATCACTTCTTTCAATAATATGTCATTTATGAGGCTGAAAGGCCAAAGGATAAAGGCGAAAGGTAAGAAACCTTTAACCTTTTACCTTTAAGCTTTCACCTTAATAAAAAGAAATTCAGGTGCCTATATCGGCGGTGTCTACCTCTTCCCATTCCGAACAGAGAAGTCAAGCCCGCCAGAGCCGATGGTACTGCGGTAAAACGTGGGAGAGTAGGTCGGTGCCACCCTTTATCACTTTCAATAGTGCTACATCGCAAAAGCCTTAGCTAATTACTAAGGCTTTTTGCGTTTACAAGCTTTTTCATAATTCTGCCTCAATCCCGCCAATCAACTATTTACGGATCAAGCAGAAAAATTATGGGGGAATTAAAAAAGTATTTACCCGGTGGCCCGGCGAAGGCATCGTCACCGGTAAAAAAACTGTCCCATTTTATAAGGCTGAACACTTGTTAAATTTCGCGCAATAATGATATTTATAAGCAGATTGTTACGAACGGGCCAAAACCTCCTTTCGGTCGACATGAACAGATTGCTATTGGTAATCAGTAAGTTATAAAACATCATTCCATTAGTAGAACACCCTGTTTTTAACATTGGAACACTGACAATATAGTATCACCACTTTGATTAAAAGGCGTGGTAATTGTATCACCTTTAAGATATACTCAATATTCGGGGCTTATAGTAGCTAACTGATAATTCGACAATAAAAAAATTACTCCAATTAAAAAAAGTAAGTTATATTCACGGTGTCAAATTAAGTGTTAATCTCACACTCAGTATAAACCAAATCAGTGATAATCATGATGTTTAAACAGGTATTTCATAAAGGCGCAAAAGTTAGGCAATCGATTGCGTGGTTCATTTTTCTTTTGGTTGGCTTGTCCGCCATGCCGGCTATGGCAGTTATTAAATCTTTCAAAAAATCGGCTGATGGCGTTACTTTCACGCTCGACAAAGGTTTGATGAAAGTGCTTATCCGCAGGGACGATATCATCGAAATAAAATATACCATCTTTGATGCTTTTGAGACCAAGCCATCATTGGTTGTGAATAATAAATGGGTTCAGCATTCAGCGTACCAGGTTACTGATGGGAAAACCGAGGTGGTTATTACTACGGCAAAGCTGAAAGTAAAGATCAATAAGGCCACCAATGCCATCACCTATACCGATTTGAAGGGTAACGTGATCACTGCCGAGGACAGCGACAATAAATCCATTACTCCGGCAACCATTGCGGGGATCAGCACTTATAACGTTACTACACAGTTTGCATCGCCGAAGGATGAGGCCTTGTTTGGTTTAGGCTGCCATCCCTTAGATTCTATGTCGATCAATTACAAAGGCCGTAACCAGGACCTGGCTATTAAATATCTTACAGGTGCTATCCCGGTGCTGTTATCAACAAAAGGCTATGGCTTAATGTGGGATAACTATTCGGCCAGTAATTTTTATGGTGCCGAAGCGGACAACACTAAATTTAAATATGTATCCGAAAGCGGTAAGCAGGTTGATTATTTCTTTTTTTACGGGCCGGGCTTTGACCATATCATCGATCTTTATCGTACCGCTACCGGCAAAGCGCCGATGTTTGGTAAATGGGCTTATGGCTTGTTTCAATCGCAAGACAGGTACCTGAGCGAGGACGAGATCCTTACTGTAAAGGATAATTACCGCAATAATCACATCCCTGTTGACGTGATTGTGCAGGATTGGTACTATTGGGACCCATTGCCGATAGGTTCACATGTAATGAAACCGGAACGTTACCCGCATCCGCAAAAATTGATTGATGCTTTGCACGCGGCCAATATCCACGCCATGATCTCTATTTGGCCGGTGTTTGGTAAAGGCACCCCTAATTATGATGCGCTGAACAAAATGGGAGGTTTAACCGATATCACCTGGGATAACGTGGTTACCCATACTTTTGATACTTATTACGATGCCCATAACCCTAAAGCCCGTGAGCTTTACTGGGACCAGGCCCGCGACAGCCTCATTAAACGTTACGGCTGGGATGCCTGGTGGATTGATCAATGCGAGCCGGATAATGGGGCGTTGCTTGACGCCCGCCGTCAAAGTAATTTTGCCATTGGCAAAGGCATCGACTATTTTAACACTTATTCATTACAGCATACTAAAGGCGTATACGAAGGCTGGCGCAGGGATATTCCGGGTAAGCGTGCTTTCTTTTTGGTAAGGCAGTCCTTTGCCGGCGAGCAGCGCAACGCGTCTACATTATGGTCGAGCGATATTGAATGTACTTTTCATGATTTTAAAGACCAGGTACCACAAGGTATTAATGCCTGTACCTCTGGCATCCCTTACTGGACGTCAGACATCGGCGGTTATCACTATCACTGGAAACCTGCCGATTGGTCGCAGCCGGATAAGCGCGAGTTATTTATCCGCTGGTTCCAGTTCGGTACGTTTTGCCCTATTTTCCGCATCCACGGTAAAGGTGAGCGCGCTATCTTCAGCAAAAACTGGGATGAAAATACAAGATCGATCCTGCTTAACTTTGATAAACTCCGTTACCGTTTGATGCCATACATTTACTCACTGGCAGGCCGTGTAACTAACGATAACTATACCATTATGCGTTCGCTAGCATTTGATTACCGCGGCGACAGCAAGGTTTACGGCATTCCTGACCAGTATATGTTTGGGCCGGCCTTTATGGTTAACCCGGTAACCGAGCAACTATATACTTCAAGTGATGCAGATAAAAAAGCCAAGGCCCGCCAGGTTTACCTGCCTGCCGCCAGCAAATGGTATAACTTCTGGACAGGCGAACTGCTTGACGGCGGCCAAACCATCAGCGCCGCGGCACCTATCGGGATTTTGCCATTATATGTAAAAGCAGGCTCAATTATACCAATGGGCCCGGATGTTGAATATGCTACCGAAAAACCAAACAGCAATATCGAGCTTCGGATTTACCCCGGCGCTAATGCCTCATTTAAGTTTTATGAGGATGAAAACGATAACTACAATTACGAAAAAGGACAGTCAGCTACGTTTACATTAAGCTGGAACGATAAAACACGTAAACTTAGCATATCCGATACTAAAGGTCATTTTCCGGGCCAGCTGAAAAGCCGCACGTTTAATATTGTGATGGTTAAAGGCGCTCATGGCTCGGATGTAGCTTTAACTGCCAAGGCTGATAAGGTTGTTAAATATGCAGGTAAAGCGATGGTAGTAGCGCTATAGCGCGTCATTGGGTCATTAAGTCATTGATCGAGTTAGCCTCACCCAAACCCTCTCCAAAGGAGAGGACTTTAAAAAATGCCGCTTTTTAAGTCTCCCTTTTTTGGGGAGACTTAAAGGGGCTAACGCGTTATCTATCCATGACATAATAAAAGAAGAGGTGTCATGCTGAGGTTCTCGAAGCATGTTGGGCAGGCCTCTGCGCGCGAGTCTTCGACGGGCTCAGACTGACAGGCCCCTTTTGTCATTTCTCCTTCAGAGGTAACCGGATTTAAATACTCACATTGAGATGTTTTTTATTATCCTTTCTTCACCACTTTCTTTCCCTTATTCGCTTTCATTTTTAAATTCAGCATCTCTACCAAAACAGAGAACGCCATGGCGAAATAGATGTAGCCTTTAGGGATATGCTGTTCGAAAGCTTCGGCCAAAAGCGAAACGCCAATCAGCAGCAGGAATGACAGGGCCAGCATTTTTACAGTAGGGTGCTTATTTACAAATGAGGCTACCCCGTTTGATGCCCACATCATAATGCCTACGGCTATAACAACGGCTAAGATCATGATCTCCACGTGGCTGGCCATTCCTACGGCGGTGATCACCGAATCGAGCGAGAAGACGATGTCCAGCAGCATGATCTGGATGATTGTGCCCCAGAACGAATGCTTTTTTACTGCGCCTTCGTTTTCTTCTTCACCTTCAATTTTATGGTGGATCTCGGCAGTACTTTTATAGATCAGGAACAGGCCGCCAATGATCAGGATCAGGTCGCGGCCGGAGATAGCCAATTTTTCAACCCATTCCGGGCTGGTAATACTCAAAACCGAACTTAGGTTAAACAAGGGGGCGGTAAGCGTCATTACCCAGCTAATGGATAATAGCAGCAGGATACGGGTGATCATGGCCATGCCCAAGCCAATCCGCCTGCCCTTGCTTTGCTGGGCGGCAGGCAATTTATCAGACAGGATGGAGATAAATATCACGTTGTCGATCCCTAAAACGATCTCCAAAAGCGTAAGTGTGATCAGGGAGATCCAGGACTCGGCCTGGGCAAACATTTCAAAACTCATAGGTAGCAGGTATTTGTTTCTCCCCAAAAATAACAAAACCCCTGCCGTTACTGGCAGGGGCTGGTAAAAATCTGATTTTATCCCTTATTCAACGGTAACCGACTTGGCCAGGTTACGGGGCTGATCAACGTTACAGCCGCGCATTACAGCTATGTGATAAGCCAGTAACTGCAGCGGGATGGTTGCAACTAACGGTACAAACGCCTCATTGGTTTGCGGAATTTCTATCACATAATCGGCCATGCCTTTTACTTCGGTATCGCCTTCGGATACAATAGCAATTACGTGGCCTTTGCGGGCTTTTACTTCCTGTATGTTACTGATCACCTTTTCGTACGATGAATGTTTAGTGGCGATGAATACTACAGGCATTTCGTCGTCAATTAAAGCGATAGGGCCATGTTTCATCTCGGCGGCGGGATAACCTTCGGCATGGATGTAGGAGATCTCCTTGAGCTTTAAAGCGCCTTCCAGGGCTACAGGGAATGAACTGCCCCTGCCCAGGAACAGGCAATTGGTCGAATCTTTAAACCGGGCCGCGATTTGCCGGATATGTTCGTTTGATTTCAGCGCCTCCTGTACCAGGTTCGGGATCTCGTTTAAGCCGGTTAAATATTCAACCATTTTGCTTTGGGTGATTTTACCCCGCTGCTGGGCTATATAAAAAGCTATTAGTGTTAATACGCTTACCTGGGCGGTGAAGGCTTTGGTGGATGCTACGCCAATTTCGGGCCCGGCATGGGTATAAACGCCCGCATGCGTTAAACGCGGAATAGATGCGCCGACCACATTGCAAATGCCGAAAATGGTAGCGCCTTTTTCCTTAGCCAGTTCAATGGCGGCCATGGTATCTGCTGTCTCTCCCGATTGGGAAATAGCTATCACCAGGTCTTTTTCGGTAATGATTGGGTTGCGGTACCTGAACTCGGAGGCATATTCAACTTCTACCGGCACACGCGCGTATTCCTCAATCAGGTATTCGCCTACCAACCCGGCATGCCAGGAGGTACCGCAGGCTACGATAATGATCCTGTCAACATTTTTAAGCTTCTCGGTGTATTCCTTAATGCCGCCCAGCTGGACTTTGCCCTGCTGAGGGTAAATACGGCCGCGCAGGCAGTCGCGGATGGAACGGGGCTGCTCATAGATCTCTTTCATCATGAAATGGTCGTAGCCGCCTTTCTCCAGCATTTCCAGCTTTAAGTCCAGTTCCTGGATATAGGGGGTTTGTACCGAATTGTCGATGTTTTTTACCAGCAGGTTTTCACGGTGTACATAGGCAATTTCGTTATCATTCAGGTAGATCACATTTTTAGTGTACTCCACAATAGGTGTAGCGTCCGAAGCTATGAAGTATTCGCCTTTGCCTACGCCAATTACCATCGGGCTGCCTTTACGGGCTGCAATAAGCAGATCGGGCTCATCGGCACTCATAATAACGATGGCATATGCGCCTATTACTTTGTTTAATGCCACGCGCACGGCGTCTTTCAAATCAAGGCCGGTTGCTTTTTGGATATCCTCAATAAGGTGTATTAAAACCTCGGTATCCGTATCGCTTTTAAAAACATGGCCTTTTGCCACAAGGGTTTCCTTGATCACGCCATAGTTTTCAATAATACCGTTGTGGATAATAGTAAGCCTCCTGTCGCCCGATGAATGGGGGTGCGAGTTACGGTCGCTCGGTTCGCCGTGGGTGGCCCAGCGGGTATGGCCCATTCCAATTGTCCCCTTCAGGTCAATCCCCTTCACAAAATTTTCAAGGTCCTCAACCTTGCCGGCCTTTTTATAAACTTTAAGGTCATGATCAAGCAGGGCAACACCGGCACTGTCATAGCCCCGGTATTCGAGCCTGTGAAGCCCTTTTATAACGATGGGATAAGCATCCCTGAATCCTATATAACCAACAATTCCGCACATAAAATAATCAAGTATAAATGTTAAACGCCGCAAAATAAACAGCTATATAACACATATCTGCAATAATTATTTTGATTTTTTTCGAAAATGAGGAAGTTTTAAAATACTTAAAAAAGTATTTTAAAAAGTGTATTTGCCTTAAACAAAAAAATCCCCTAAGCGGGGATTCTTTTGTTTATTGAGAGATATCTTACTTGCGAACCTTGGTATAAATGATGTTCATGCGGATGCTGTAACCCGGGGTTGACTTATCACTCCCTACTATCACCGTACGGGCTGCCGTTTGTGTTGACGGTGCCACGTCAATACCAGTTGTGGTGTTAATAAGTGTAGTATCAACCGGGGCAATGTAGGTACCGTAATCAACTGTTTTTTTACGGATCAGGTCCTGAACAAAAGCCGTAACCAGGAAGTGGTATTCTTTTTTGGTACGGTCATACCTGCCGCCAAATAAACTTGTTTGCGAACGCGGGTCACTTGCCGAGGCATCCTGTATCAGTGCCCGTTGTTTGGCTATATCCAGCTTGTACATGGTAAGCTTAGGTAAAGGCGCATAAGGTACACCTGAACCGGCACGTGGTGTTATTACAATTTCGGCACGGTTTAATACTATCGATGAGTCAACAAGCTTGTCGAGGCCCGGGAAACTAAGCTTAGCCCTTAAGCCTGCAAGCCCCTGGAGGTAAACCGTATTTTGCGATGTTGTTGTATTATTTAGTGCTGCCTGGATAGTAGTACTGTAGGTATGCGTAATTTCGGCAGCACGGTTAAAGAACGGCAGGGTTACCGATGCAGTATCAATAGTACTGCTTGTAGTACTGGTAGCAGCAGTAACAACTTTATAAAATACATCAATTTGCGATGAGGCCAGATTAAGCTGGATAATACCGCCGGCATCACTGGCCTGTGCCTTATCTAACGAAAGGTAAAGACCTTTTACAGTACTTTGAAAGGTTGTTGGTGATGCAAGTACAGCACCGCTTGCATTAAACAGGTTGTTATAGATAAAGGCTTTACTAAGCGGCACACGTAACTGAGGTGCTACGCGCTGAACGGTATCTAATGTATCGGTACGGATGCGGGCTATGGTGATACTATCGTGCGTACGGGCTGTGAAGGTCTTAGAGCCAAGCAAAGTGCCCAGATCGGCATCCCAGTGGTTATTACTGTAGTAGGTTTTGCTTTCTACCTTTTGTTGAAGCTGATACACGTTTATTTTATAGCGTGAAGCCAGCGAATCGCCATAAAAACCGTCAGAATATCTAAGCACAAGTACAGCCGAGTCAATTGTCAGAGTGCCTGCAGGAACAGTGTAAGCGGCGCCGTTAGGCAGGTTAACACCTAAAGCAACAATACTTTTTGTTGTGCCGAATACAGGATCGGTAAAGTTGGCAAGTGGTGTCCGGGTTTGACCCGAGGTAGCCACAGTATCATCCACAACAGTGTTAATAACGATGTTAGTATCAACTATCAGGTTGCCATTGATCTCGTTTTGATCATTGACGCCCAAACCAATACCATCCTGGCGTTTACAACTGTTCAAAATAAAAAGACTTATTAACAGGGTCAATAAGTCTAATCGGAAAAATTTCATATATAATATTAAGTCTTATGCAACATCCACCAATTCGTCGTTGGTAATTTCGTCGTAAAAATTGTAATAATTTTCGAAATCTGCGGTAGAATCAAATTCTAAAACCGATTTATTGCTGTTTTTAACATTATTTAACACATCTGCATCAATATCAGGGCTGCCCAAAACAATACCGTCTGAGTAGTGGATTGCACCGGCATACAAGGCCGAATTGGTGCCGCCTTTGTACGGCTCCACATGCTGCTCGTTCATATTGCTCATGATGGCTTTTGTAGCAAAATCATTGTGCAATTGCTCTTTAAAATCATTTTCATAAATAGAGTAAATGATTTTTGAGTGCTTAAATGTAGGATCGTCTTTGTAGGTTGTTTTCAGATAAGCAGGCACAAGCGCGCTCATCCAGCCGTGGCAATGGATCACATCCGGTGCCCAGCCTAATTTCTTAACAGTTTCCAATGCACCTTTGCAAAAGAAAATCATACGCTCGTCATTGTCGGCATAAAACTTACCGTCTTTGTCTGCAAATACATGCTTACGCTGAAAATATTCTTCATTATCCAAAAAATACACCTGCATACGCGCCGCCGGGATAGATGCTACTTTGATGATCAGCGGGTTATCATTATCGTCGATAATAATATTCATACCCGACAACCTGATCACTTCATGAAGCCTGTTCCTGCGCTCATTGATATTGCCGAAACGCGGCATAAGGATACGGATCTCGTAACCTTTCTCCTGCATGGCCTGCGGAAGTTGGCGTGTTATTTCAGCAATTTTTGTGAGTTCAAGGAAAGGGGACATTTCATGAGTTATAAACAAAAGCTTAGATTTACCCATCACTAAATCAGTATTTAAAATGTAAAGAAGTCAAAAAATTTGAGTTTGCAAATATAACTATTATTATATAAACTGCCAACGAATTATGCAAGTAACTTTTGGTTATTTTTAATCAATTGTACACCTTTGCCAAATTTTGTAACACCTATTACGTTGAAAATATTCAGCACTAAAAATGAGATAACCGATTATTTTAACCGTAAGCCGGTAAAAGTAATTGGCTTTGTACCAACCATGGGCGCATTGCATAAAGGGCACCTGGGTTTAATTGAACTGGCAAAGCAGCAAAGCACGCAGGTTGTTTGCAGCATTTTTGTAAACCCCACCCAGTTTAACGACCCTAAGGACCTTGAAAAATACCCCCGCCCTATTACTGACGATATCCGCCGCCTTGAGGAAGTTAACTGCGATATTTTGTTTAATCCGCAGGTTACCGAGATGTATGCTGATAATGAAAAATGGCATTTTGACATGGGCGATCTGGAATACCTGCTGGAAGGAAAATTCAGGCCCGGGCATTATCAGGGAGTTACTCAGGTAGTAAATAAGCTGTTCAATATTGTGAAGCCAGATATCGCTTTTTTTGGGCAGAAGGATTATCAGCAGTTTATGGTGATTAGTAAAATGGTTGAGGTGCTGGAGATGCCCGTTAAGCTGGTGATGTGCCCGATTGAGCGTGAGCCCGATGGCCTGGCCATGAGCTCAAGGAATATCCACCTGACCCCGTATGACAGGGAACACTCGCTCATTCTCTCCAAAGCACTTAACTGGGTTAAGGAAAACTTCGATATCAACAAAATTGACACCCTGCAGCAGCAGGCAGCCCAAATGATCAGCAACGAACCCGGCGTTGAGCTGGAGTATTTTGAAATAGTCGATGGCAAAACACTGCATCATGCCACCCCTGCATCCGAAACTATTGTTGCCCTTGTTGCAGCACGTGTAGGTAAAACAAGATTGATTGATAATGTGTTGATTGGGTAGCGTGTGGTTCATAGATCATGGTTCATGGTTTTTAGCAAAATTGCTGGTAGTGGGTTGGTTTAGAATAACCATAAACTATTTACAATCAGCTAACAATTACTATGAACTATCAACTATGAACCATGAACTAAATATTCCTAACTTTGCGCCATGATAATTGAAATATTAAAGTCCAAAATTCACCGGGTTAAGGTAACGCAGGCCGAGTTGAACTATGTGGGCAGTATCACTATTGATGAAGACCTGATTGAGGCTGCAAATATCATCCCCAATGAAAAGGTTCAGATAGTGAACAATAATAACGGCGCACGCTTTGAAACTTACGTCATCAAAGGCGAACGCGGAACAGGCACCGTATGCCTTAACGGCGCTACCGCCCGCCTGGCACAGGTTGGCGACATTGTGATCATTATGTCATACGCCTACATGGAGGTTGAAGAAGCCCGGAATTATGAGCCAATTTTGATATTTCCCGATTCAGATAATAAATTGATTAAGTAAATTAGCGGCGCCTAAGCCGCAATTTATGAAACCGCTTTTTACAATCGCCCTTTTTCTTCTTATTGCAACCGGGGCCTCTGCCCAGCGCCAAAACGTTTACTTTATAAAAAATAACGGTAAGTATGTTGGTATACGTGATAGTGCCGACTATATCCGTGTGGTGCGTGAGCCAGACTCGGCTTCAACGTTATATAATGTTTTTGAATTTTATCCCAGCGGCTCTCAAAAACTCATCGGAAAATCTGTAAAGATCGATCCGCCGCAATTTGAAGGGCAATGTGTTACCTACTATGCTAATGGCAAAAGGCAATCGGTTATTAGCTATAAAAACGGGGTAAAGGCAGGTGAGGATATGGAATTTTATCCCAATGGCAGGTTATACGCACAGTTTTCGTATCCCGAAGGTAATAAAGACCGTACAGCCGACAGGTCTGGCAATTACCTCATCATAGCCAATAAAGATTCATTGGGAAACGACCAGGTTTCTGAGGGTAATGGCTACTTTAAAGGTTACGATAACAAATTTGGTTATGTTGAAGAAGAAGGCCCTGTAAAAGGCAGTAAACGCGATGGACAGTGGAAAGGTGATTTTCAAGACTTCAAAACTACTTTTACCGAAATTTATGATAACGGGGTGTTAATATCAGGCACAGCTACAACTAAAGAGGGAAAAGTTAATACTTACCTGAAATCTCGTGGGTTGCCTCCGCAATTTAAAGGCGGACTTGAGCGGTTCGGCAGGTTTTTATCAAATAATATCAAATATCCCGATGATGCCCTGCGTAAGGGTATTGAAGGTACTGTGGTGCTTTCTTTCGTTGTGGAAAAGGATGGAACATTAACAGATATTAAAGTGAGTAAATCTGTTGCTCCCATTATTGATGATGAAGCTGTGCGGGTGCTCAATAACTCGCCAAAATGGGTTCCGGGAACACAATTTGGCGTTCCGGTTAAAGTTAGATACAGCGTTCCGGTTTCTTTTGCGATAGGCAGGTAAGCTTAATTAGCCGGGTACGATCCAATTCCCAACGATACTTTCAGGCTCGCATCAGTTGCCGTAGCTTTACGCAGGCGATAAACCATCCGGATGCGTACGCTTGGCTGCCGCACCAGTTCGTCTAAAAAGTGTGAGTTGTCAATGTCAAGTACTATGCTGTTGCCGGCGTTGGGTTGGATATCTTTACGTATAGCCACCATCACCTCTTCACTGCCATCATTTTTAGCCATGTATACCCTTAATGACGCTATATTGCCAATGTTATAATCTGATGGGTCGCTCGACTGCAGTTTGGCTGATATGATGCGTACCTCGCTTATCCTGCTGGCATTGTTGCCATCTTTAGTAAAATCCTGGTCAAAGCTGTTACCCGTGCTTATTGCGGTTTCAGGTTTATCAACTTTGGCCGACGCCGGGATAACCATAGTAGCGGTATACGGGAATGTTGATTTAACAACTGATTGCAGCATAGCACAGCTGCCCCAAAATAAAATAGCCGCAAGCAACGGAAAAACAGACTTCTTTATCATAGTCCTTAAATATAACGTATTTGCGCCCTGGCGCAATTACAGGTTCAATTGGAAATTACAGGCCGGGCTGTAAGTAAATATAGTGAGATTTTACGGAAATAGTAAGCCTATTGTTTTAAGAAAATGTGCTCCGAAACTTAAAAAAGGCCCGGTGTTATGGCGACAATATTAAATCTGAAAAAAAACATGAATGGTGTTTGTTAAAACTCTATCTTTGCACCCCGACGCTGAAGTCGGGATTTCTTGGCTTTCAGCGCATAGGAAAAACCGTTTAAAGGCTTAACAGCCTTTGACTTTTGACTTAGAACTTTTGACTTAAAAAAAGCCCTATGCCCAAAGACACCTCCATCAAATCCGTTCTGATCATTGGCTCCGGCCCAATCATTATCGGCCAGGCTTGCGAATTTGATTATTCCGGCTCACAAGCCGCTCTCTCGTTAAAAGAAGAAGGCATCTCCGTTTCTATTATTAACAGCAATCCGGCAACTATCATGACGGATAAAGTTATCAGCGATCATGTTTACCTTCTGCCGCTCACCTGCGAAAGCATTGAGAAAATTTTAACCGAACAGCAGATAGACGCTGTGCTGCCTACCATGGGCGGTCAAACCGCGTTGAACCTTTGTATCGAAGCGTCTGAACGCGGCATATGGGAAAAATATGGCGTTAAAGTTATCGGTGTAGATATTGCCGCCATTGAAAAAACCGAAAACCGCGAGGCTTTCCGCCAGCTGATGGTTGACATCGGCGTAGGGGTTGCCAAATCAAAGATCGCCAACTCTTTCCTTGAAGGTAAAGAAGGCGCGCAGGAAATTGGCTTCCCGCTGGTTATTCGCCCAAGCTATACACTGGGTGGTAAAGGCGCGGGTTTCGTTCACAAAAAAGAAGATTTCGACGCTGCCCTTAACCGTGGCTTACAGGCTTCACCAACCCACGAGGTATTGGTTGAACAGGCAGTATTAGGCTGGAAAGAGTACGAATTGGAGTTGCTGCGCGATAGCAACGATAACGTAATCATTATCTGCTCTATCGAGAACTTTGATCCGATGGGTATCCACACCGGCGACTCGATCACTGTAGCCCCGGCCATGACCCTGAGCGACCGCTGCTACCAGGAAATGCGTAACCAGGCTATCAAAATGATGCGCGCCATCGGTAACTTTGCCGGCGGTTGTAACGTGCAGTTTTCGGTAAACCCTGCAGATGAAGCGATCATCGCTATCGAGATCAACCCACGTGTGTCACGCTCTTCAGCCCTTGCATCAAAAGCTACCGGTTATCCAATTGCTAAAATTGCTGCCAAGCTGGCCATAGGTTATAATCTTGATGAAATTGAAAACCAGATCACCAAAACAACCTCGGCTTATTTTGAGCCTACTTTGGATTATGTGATCGTTAAAATACCTCGCTGGAACTTTGATAAATTCAAAGGCGCTAATAAAGAACTTGGCCTGCAGATGAAATCGGTAGGTGAGGTGATGGGCATTGGCCGCAGCTTTACAGAAGCCTTGCAGAAAGCCTGCCAAAGCCTGGAGATCGGTCGTGCCGGTTTAGGTGCCGATGGTCGTCAGAGCCGCAACCTCGAAGAGATCATGGCCAGTCTTGAGCATCCAAGCTGGGACAGGCTATTCCACATCTATGACGCCCTGAGCCTTGGTGTGCCAATCGAGTCGGTACGTAAAGTAACCAAGATCGACCGCTGGTTTCTGAACCAGATCCAGGAGCTGGTTAACCTGGAAACAGAGCTTCGCCGTTATTCATTGAACAACGTTCCCGAAGAATTCCTGTACACGCTAAAACAAAAAGGTTTCTCTGACGTGCAGATAGCCCACATTTTAGGCAACGTTACCGAGGAAGATGTGTACCAGCGCCGTAAGGCTTTAGGCATGCACCGCGTTTACAAAATGGTGGATACCTGCGCTGCCGAGTTTCCTGCTAAAACTCCATACTACTATTCAAGCTATGAAGGCGAAAACGAGTCGGTAGCATCTGACAGGAAAAAGATCATCGTATTAGGCTCAGGCCCTAACCGTATAGGCCAGGGTATCGAGTTCGACTACAGTTGTGTGCACGGTTTACTTGCTGCTAAAGAAGCAGGCTTTGAAGCCATCATGGTTAACTGTAACCCTGAAACAGTATCAACCGACTTTAACATGGCCGATAAGCTGTACTTTGAGCCGGTTTACTGGGAGCATGTACGCGAAATCATCGAGCTTGAAAAACCTTATGGGGTAATTGTTCAGCTGGGTGGCCAAACTGCGCTTAAAATGGCCGAGAAAATGCACGAGCACGGCATCCGGATCATCGGTACATCATTCAATGACATGGACATTGCGGAAGACCGCGGCCGTTTCTCCGACCTGCTGAAAGATCTTGACATCCCCTACCCTAAATACGGTGTAGCCGAAAGTGCGGAAGAAGCGCTTGAAGTTGCCCACAAGGTTGGTTACCCGGTACTTGTACGCCCAAGCTACGTATTAGGCGGGCAAGGTATGAGTATCGTGATCAATGACGAAGACCTGGAGAAAGCAGTGGTAAGCCTGCTGCGCAACCTGCCGGGCAACCGCGTGCTGATCGACCACTTCCTTGACCGTGCCGCCGAGGCCGAATCTGACTCGATCAGCGATGGTGAGGATGTACACATTGTTGGGATCATGGAACACATTGAGCCTGCGGGGATCCATTCCGGCGATTCATTCGCTGTATTGCCTCCGTTTGATCTATCGGACAATGTAATCCACCAGATAGAAGAATATACCAAAAAGATAGCTAAAGCGCTTAACGTACGCGGTTTGCTTAACATACAATTCGCGGTTAAGGATGATAAGGTATATGTGATTGAGGCCAACCCGCGTGCTTCACGTACCGTGCCTTTCATCGCCAAAGCTTATGATGTGCCATACATCAACATAGCCACAAAAGTTATGCTTGAGGCCAATAAGCTGAGCGACTTTACCATCGAACGCAAGCTTTGGGGTTATGCCATCAAAGAACCGGTGTTCTCGTTTGATAAGTTCCCTGAAGTTACCAAGGAGCTTGGACCTGAGATGAAATCAACAGGTGAGGCTATCCGCTTTATCCCTAACCTGCAGGACCCATACTTCAGACACCTGTACAAAGAGAAATCAATGTATTTGAGTAAATAATTAAAACATTAAATTGCAGCCTTTGTAGTTTAATTGCTAATAACGTGAACCTGCAACCCTAATTGCAGGTTCACTATTGTTGTATTTAGTTGCTATAGATTGAAAGTTAATACGGCTAATGG
Source organism: Mucilaginibacter rubeus (assembly GCF_014643835.1). Taxonomy (GTDB): domain Bacteria; phylum Bacteroidota; class Bacteroidia; order Sphingobacteriales; family Sphingobacteriaceae; genus Mucilaginibacter; species Mucilaginibacter rubeus. The sequence goes on from NZ_BMKD01000012.1 coordinate 15,108, forward strand.
TCAGGAAATCAACCTGAAGAGTGTTGATCCTGAAGATATGGATGGTGTTTTAATGAAAATTGAAAAATCATTTAACATCAGTTTAAACGATACATCGGTAAACGATGTGCAAAACTTTGGTAAACTTTGCGACGTTGTTGTTGAAAAAGTAAAAAAAACAAATGATGGCTGTACCACACAGCAGGCGTTTTACAAACTCCGTAATGCCATCAATGCATCATCGGGGTATGATAAGGATATCATAAAGCCCCAAACCAAACTCGCTGATCTTTTTCCGCGCGATAGCCGTATTGAGGCTGTGGCCGCTATTGAAGAAGAGATGGGTTTCCAGATCCGGTTGCTTCAGCCCAAGCAATGGATAGTTAACCTGTTTTCCATGATATTGGTGGTTAGCTTTGTTTTGGCCTTTTATTACCTGGCCATAGGTATTGCCGGTATGGTAATAGCCGGGATAGGTTTAAGGCTGGCCGGACGTTTTGGCAAAGAGATGCATGTAAAAACCATCGGCGACCTGGCCGAAAAAATTGCCCGTGAACATTATATGAAATGCAAACGCGAAGCATCTGCAGTAAACAAAAACGAGGTTTCTGAAAAATTAAGGCAGCTCATTGTAACAAACGGGTAGGTGTTTATCCCGCTTGAATAGCTTTATTTATCTACCATTAATCCTTTTACTTCAAAGCTGACCCTTCGGCCGGGGTTGGTATTTACCTTATGCTGTTTTTTGCCGCTAACCGTATCGCCGGCCATGTGCTGCAGGTCGTCGGCAATAAATAGTTTGGCTGCTATCCCCGAAATGATTACCGTACGGCCCGCCAATTGCCTGGGGAGGTTTATCCCTGCATTGGTAAAATGGGCTGTTATAACCCGGTTGTTACCCGCATCCATTTCAAACCAGCCACCTTTTTCTTTGGTTACTTTAATAACCCTGCCGCTAACGGCCGTAGTGATCCGCGTTTTTTTCCCCATAAAAGCTTCCAGTTTGGAGGCGGGCATTAAGGCTATTGTGTCGGGCTTTTCGCCAAATATCATTCCGTGGGGCAGTGGTACATGTTTTTGCGCAATAGCTGTATTGGCTATCAAAATGGATATGAACAGCGTTATGAGTTTCATAGTAAATTAATAACAGGTATACACCAAAAATGTTGCCGGATTTTGATGGTTTTGCCCCCGTGTGGAAGCAGTTGACCGGTTTTATTTGTGTTTGCAGGGCGGCGGAGCCTTTTGGTGAGTAATAAGTATGTTAATATTTGTTAAAATGTTACTTTAAAGTAATTTGCTACGTATTGATAAGTTAATTTTGCTTACTTACTACATATAACTTTTAAACTAACTCGTGAAAAAGAGCTTTACCAAAACAATTTTATTTGCCGCGTTTTTATTTGCCGTTGCTTTGGCCGGCACAAGCTGTGGTAAAAAAGGAAACGTTACACCCGTAACCGTGCCTGATTTAACCACAATGGATGTGGTTACTACCGAAAGTGGAACCATAGCCTATACAGGCGGTTTATTTAATGGATCAACCGATGTAAGCCTGAGCAGCTACGGTATTTGTTACAGCGCCACCAATCAAACTCCTACCACTGCCGATAAGAAAACCACCGATACGGTAATTCTGTACGCTTATACTACAAAACTTACCGGTTTAAGCCCTAAAACAACTTATTATGCACGCGCATATGCTGTAAACAGCGCGGGTACTGGCTACGGTAAAGTGGTACAGTTTACCACCGGCGATGGTACAACATCAACTGGTGGCACAGTTAGCACATTGGCCGGTAATACGGCCGCCGACTTTGTTGACGGTTTGGGCGGCGCCGCTCTTTTCAACAGCCCACAGGGGATAACCGTGGGTGCCGACGGCAATATTTATGTAGCCGATTCATTTAACAGTGCCATACGCAAAGTTACTGCAGCAGGAGATGTCGCTACACTTTCCGGCAACGGTAGCATTGGCTATGTTGACGGCCCTATAGCCACCGCACAGTTTTATGCTCCGCAAAGTTTGGTTACCGATGCAACAGGCAATATGTATGTAGCCGATTATGGCAATAATAATATCCGTAAAATTACCCCGGCAGGTGTGGTAAGCACTTTTGCAGGCAGCGGCGATGCCGGATATGCCGATGGTACGGGCACCAAAGCAACGTTTAACAGTCCGCGCGGGTTAGCAATTGATGGCTCCGGAAATATTTTTGTGGCCGATTTGGGTAATAACCTGATCCGCAAAATAACCCCGGCAGGTGTTGTTACCACATTTGCAGGCAGCAGGGGCGCAAGTTACCTGGATAATGCAACCGCAACCAGCGCTACTTTCAATAAGCCTAACGGCATAGCTATTGATGCCAATAATAATATATATGTAGCCGAAACGCTTAATCATGCCATTCGTAAAATAACCCCGGCGGGCGTTGTTGCTACTTTTGTTGGCGGTAATAAACGGACCGGAGTTGTTGGCAACCCGTCGGCCATTGCGTTTGATAAAAGCTGGAATCTCTTCATAGCCGATCAGAATGGCAGGATTCTGGAGATTACCAAGGATAAAGTATTAAAAGTAATTGCCGGTAACGGAACAAGCGGTTTTGCGGAAGGTGTTGGCACTGCAGGGATCTTTAACTCGCCGCAGGGTATTGCAGTTGATGCCGGCAACAATGTTTACGTAGCCGACTATTATAACAACCGTATCCGTAAGATTGTGCTGCAATAAGATTTAATTGTTTAGATATTTTTTCAGCGCCATGGCATTTTATGTTATGGCGCTGTTTTTTGAAGGGTTATTCAGGAAGTAACAAGCTTTATTTTTACCATAGGACAGTTTCGTCCTTACCATGACTTAAATTAAATTAAGGTAAGTTACCCATGATAACTTAAAAAAAGGGGTGTCATACTGAGTGTTTAAATCCGTTGAATTCTGAAGGAGCGATGACATCTCCTCCACGTCATTGCTGAGTTACGAAGCAATCTCTTATAGGCAGACAAGGTGCTTAGTGGTATTGAACTTGCATCGTCGCGCTCTTGGCCGCGCGGGGCCAGATACTTTTGTCTTGACACAAAAGTATCCAAAAAGTCAAGTCAGCAGATAGGCTTCTTTGCGCTCACCAACTCCACAGCCCCGCCGGCCTTTGCCCTGAAAAGTGGTCAGAACCACGGGCTGCAATTATTTTGCCCCGCTGCGCTCGCGCTTTCCCAATGCTTCTGCAAAAACTTACTATGCCCCTTCCTGCGCTCAAGGCCACCATTGTTCTGCCCGCTTTCATCCGAAGCTTACCTGCTGACGGGAACATTCTTTATTTATTATGTCATGGGTAGCCTGTCGAAGCATAGCGGGCTGGGCCTCTGTGCGCGACCCTTCGACGGGCTCAGACTGACAAGCCCTCTTTGTCATCTAACCTTCAGAGTCCATGGATTTAAACACTCGGCATGACGTGCAGTGTAGTTCATTCACCTTCATGTAAACTTCCCTACCCCCCCTAATTCTTTTTAAAATCATATGCACCCCGCTCTACAAAATCAGCCACTTTTACGCGTACTCCCGTAACCTCGCCGTTTTGTACCATGAACGGAAATACAGCTTTCCCCAGTGTAGGGTCAGAAAAAGTCACATAAAAGCGGTTACCGCCCAGTGGTTTTAGCAAGGCATACATTTTAGGGTGATGCTCAAAGCGCATTTCGAGGTTGTTGCCCTCGCCCTGGGTAACCTCCATGCTGCCATAAAAATCGTTGCTGTACTTGCCAATATATTTGTTTGGCAGCAACATTGGTTTGGGGTTTAACAGGACAGAATCCCTCAACTTTTTATCTTCGGCCTGTTCGGTTGCGATATTGGCTTTGTATTGTTTTAAATAACCCTCGCTGTAATTGCGGAAAGGTTGTTTGAAGTAAGCATCTAAAATATCCCAGCGCAAGGCCTCAAACAACTGGTTCTGATCGGTATTGGTTAATATGATGATGCCCAGGTTATCCTGAGGCGAAAGCGTTACTGACGACAAATAGCCGTTAACCCCGCCATCATGCATCACCAGCCTGTGGCCCGAGTAATCCTGGATAAACCAGCCTAAGCCATAAAGCTCAAAGTTATTTTCGCCGTTCATATGATGAACACTGCTCACAATATCCTGTGGCACACGTGTTGCCTGGATAGCTGCGGAAGGGATCACCTGGCGCTGCCCAACCTTACCGTCGTTCAGTAAAGCAAGTGCCCATTTGCTCATGTCATTTACCGATGAGCTGATAGATCCCGCAGGTGCGATCCCATCTATCTGGCAATAAGGGATTGGCGTAAGCCTGCCGTCGACAATAGTATGCGGCACAGTGCGGTTTAAAGATGTTGGCAAATCCTTACTTAGGGCCAAAGTATTGCCCATGCCCAGTGGTGCAAAAATGGCTTCCTTTAAGTAAGCTTCCCATGAGTGCCCGTTGGTAACCTTCGGAATGATCTCGCCGGCCGTTAAAAATGCCGCGTTGGTATATCCCCAGCGTGTACGGAACGGATAAGTAGCTTTAAGCTTGCCCAAACGCTGAATTACCTCCTGACGTGTAAGGTTGGTATTGTAAAAAGTAAAATCGCCCTGAAATGTCCGGAAGCCGAGGCGGTGGCAAAGGAGGTCGCGCACTATTACCTGGTCGCTTGCGTTTTTGTCTTCCAGCTTAAATTCAGGTATGTATTTGGTTACCTTGTCATCTAATGAAAGTTTTTTGTTTGCCTCCAGCATGGCAAGCGCTGTTGCCGTGAAAGCCTTGGTATTGCTGCCTATCATGAACAGGGTATTTTCATCAACTTTGTTCATGAGGCCAAGCTCTTTAATACCATAACCTTTCATTAGCACAACCTTGTTATCTTTCACAATACAAACAGCTATGCCTGGCACGCGCCAGTTGGTTAAGGCCTTGCTGATATAGAGGTCTAAACTGTCTTTAATGAACTTGCTCCTGTCGGCCCGCTGGGCGTTTACCGATGCGAAAAATAACATGCAGGCAGCGAGCAATAGAGGTATTTTTTTCATTACAGAGGGCTTTAGAGTTCTTTATTGTGCTAATTTAACGCAAAATTTACAGTGACGTTATTTAATAAATAAAAATAACGCCGCTCTATTAATTCAAACTAAATGTATATGAAATTTTACCGTTCGGGATTATTTTTCCTTACTGCGCTATTGTTAATCTTACTGCAAAATACGGCCCTGGCGCAACGGGCCGCCGTTAACTGGACAAAAGACGGCTATCAGTATTACCGCATAACCGGCGGGCAGATCATCATGATCGATGCCCGCGATACCTCCAAAAAAACTGTTTTTATCACCAAAGAAGAATTGACGCCTGCAGGCAAAGCGCCTATCAGTGTTAAAAGGTTTACGGTGAGCGATGATAACAAAAAAGTGCTCATCAACACCAATACCAAAAAAGTATGGCGTTATGATACCCGCGGCGATTACTGGGTTTATGATTCAAACACCAAAAAACTTTGGCAGTTGGGTAAAAACCTGCCGGCATCATCACTGATGTTCGCCAAATTTTCGCCCGATGGCAGTAAAGCTGCTTACGTAAGCGGGCATAACATTTACATGGAAGATTTGGCCGATGGCTCGGTAAAACAATTAACTACCGATGGTACCCAAACGCTTATCAACGGTACTTTTGACTGGGCTTATGAGGAAGAGTTTGGCTGCCGCGATGGTTTCCGCTGGTCGCCGGATAGCAAATCAATTGCGTACTGGCAATTAGACGCCAGCAAGATCAAAACCTATTTAATGCTGAACACTACCGATTCGGTTTATCCCTATGTTGTGCCGGTTGAGTACCCTGTTGCGGGCGAAGATCCAAGCTCATGTAAAGTGGGCGTTGTTAACACCGCTACCGGTACAACTACCTGGATCAATGTACCCGGCGATGCTGTGCAGCATTACATCCCTAATATGGAATGGGCCGATAACTCAAACGAAGTTATTCTTGAACAACTAAACCGTGCGCAAAATGAAAGCCGCGTGTTTATAGGCAACGTGTCAAACGGTACCACCCGCGTAATCCGCGAAGAACACAACGATTCATGGATTGACGTTAAAGCACGTGTAGCCGGCGGCGACCCGGTAGGCTGGGGCTGGATTGAAAAAGGTAAAAGTTTTTTATGGCTGAGCGAAAAGGACGGCTGGCGCCATTTGTATAAAATAACCCGCGAAGGCAAAGAAAGCCTGATCACCAAAGGTAACTATGATGTGATTGGCATCGACATGATCGACGAAGCTCTGGGTTATGTATACTTTATTGCTTCGCCGGATAATGCTACACAGAAATATCTTTACAAAATAAAATTAAGCGGCGGCACGGCCGAGCGTGTTTCGCCTGCTGATGAACCGGGCACGCATAGCTATGATATTTCGCCGAATGGCAAGGTTGCGCTGCATAATTTCAGCAACAGCTATACCCACCCGCAAAGCGAGGTGATCAGTTTGCCAGCTCACAAGCATATCGGCGGTACCGTAATAGCCACTGATAAAAACGCTAAAAATAAACCCGAGTTTTTCAAAGTAAAAACTGTTGATGGCATTGAAATGGACGGCTGGATGGTAAAGCCAACCAATTTCGACCCCAATAAAAAATACCCGGTACTGTTTACCGTTTATGGCGAACCGGCCGGACAAACCGTAACGGATACCTGGGGGACAGGCCGTAACAGGCTGTATGAAGGCAGTATGGCCGATGACGGGTATATTTACATGTCGGTTGAAGGTCGTGGCGCTCCAGCCCCTAAAGGCACAGCCTGGCGCAAGGCTATTTACAAGAACATAGGTATCATCAACATCCGCGATCAGGCTATGGCTGCCAAAGAGATCATGAAATGGCCATTTGTCGATTCAGCCCGTATAGCAGTGCACGGCTGGAGCGGCGGCGGTTCATCAACCCTTAACCTGATGTTCCAGTATGGAGATATTTATAAAACAGGTATAGCGGTAGCGGCGGTAGGCAACCAGCTTACTTATGATAACATTTACCAGGAGCGTTACATGGGCGTACCAACAGATGATGCCGGCCGTGCAGTGTTTATCAAAGGTTCGCCGGTTACTTATGCTAAGAATTTGAAAGGCAACCTGCTTTACATTCACGGTACGGGCGATGATAATGTGCATTACAAAAATGCCGAGCTGCTGATTGATGAACTGGTGAAATACAACAGGCAGTTTCAGCTAATGTCGTACCCTAACCGTACGCACTCGATATCGGAAGGCGAAGGTACAACACAGCATTTGCGCACGTTATTTACACAGTATCTGAAAGCTAAATGCCCTCCGGGAGGAAGATAACATATTAACAGGCAAAGCCCTCATATAGTCCATTATATGAGGGCTTTTGCGTTTGCCGGGAAAAAGAATATGCTGCTGTATCATTACGCTTTTTTTGAGCGTAATCATTGATATGAAACAAATTACGAATCCTGCCAAAGTGTTAGGCTTGTTAGCCATTGTTTTAGTAACCGCTTTTTGGGGCTGCCATAAAGAGAGGGCAACAAACAGCGAGCTAAACATATCCGGAAAATGGATTGTTCCTGCTGCTTTTTCAAAACAATGGACACAATATGAATACGATTTTAAAACCGATCACACATTTGAAGGTACGGTGACCAGTATCGACTCGGTTTCCAAAAAGCTTATCGGAACAGCGTCAAAAAGGGTTGGAAAGTATAAGATCCAGAATTCGGTATTAACCTTGTATGATATAACCGATTATCAAAACAAAAACAATGTTTTTGGTCCGGTTTCCGAACTGGCGGCGGTTAGCAACGTCATTGCGGTAACGGCGAACTACACTATGGTTTTAAATGCCGGAGGGAATGTACTTACGTTGACATATATATGCGGACCGGCCGACGATTGTACCGCGCCGCAGGGTGTGAACTATTTTAAGCAATAACCGATTTATAATTCTGCGGGATATGAAAAATGCCAGTGACAAGTGTTACCGGCATTTTTTTGGAGATGTTTTAGTAAGTATCGGTAATTTAATAGTCTTCGGCATTTAAATGATCTATAAACGAGTCCCCATTTTTTGAGGGTGATTTTAACGGCTCGGTATCAAAATCACTCTTGCGGCCAAGCATAGTGAAGTTTTCGGCCACAATTTCGGTAGTGTATTTTTTTATGCCTTCCTTATCCTCAAATGAGCGGGTGCGGAGTTTGCCCTCAATATAAACCAGCTTTCCTTTTGAAAGAAACCTGGCCGCTACTTCTGCCAGTCCGCGCCACATTACAATATTATGCCATTCGGTTTGTTCAACCTTGCGGCCATCTTTGTTAAAAGTTTCGGAAGTAGCTAAAGGGAAACTCGTAACAGATACGCCACCTTCTAAATTCCGCACTTCAGGGTCTTTGCCTAAGTGGCCAACGAGTATTACTTTGTTTATTCCAGACATGCCATAAATTAACGCAAAATTATTTTACAAATTAAAAATATTTTTTAATAATATAAAAATGATTTTTGGTAAAGCTAACTCCGGCAGGTTCTGAACGTTGATTTTAACCCAGTTTTCGTGCGTTTTGAGGGGCTGGTTTTCAATTTTTATCAGCCTTACAAAAAGCCGCTGATGGGTAAGGATGTGTTTATGCACCGGCGAGATTTCAGTAGCTTCAATATCATCACCAAAAACAGCTAAAACTTCGGGGTGTTTCAATAGCGCTGTCAGGGTTAAAAGTGAGCTTGTTTCTACCATAGGTAAGTCAAACATATTGGCCCAGATGTCTTTATCGCCCCTTTTGTTCATCAAAACGGTATCGCCGTTGGTTACCAGGAAATAATTAAAAAAGCGCTCACGTACTTTTACCGTTTTTAATTTCACCGGAAGTGCGGCTACAGCATTGGTGTTGAAGGCCACGCAGCCCAGGCGGACAGGGCAAATACCACAGGCCGGATTTTTAGGTTTGCACAGCATGGCGCCAAACTCCATCATGGCCTGATTGTGCAGTCCCGGCATTTTCTTATTAAGAAAATCATTGGCAGTCTGTTGAAATGTTTTTTTACCCCCGGTTGAGTTGATTGGTTCATAGATACCCAGGTATCGCGCCAGTACACGATAAACGTTACCGTCTACCACGGCTTTGGCTTCATTAGCCGCAAACGAAGCGATGGCGGCAGCCGTATATTCGCCAATACCTTTTAGTTTTATCAGTTCATTATAGCTATCCGGGAAACGGCCGTTATGGAGTTCCTGTACCAGCCGGGCTGTTTTAAGCATGTTGCGCCCCCTGGAGTAGTAACCCAGTCCCTGCCACAGCTTCAGGATTTCATCTTCATGAGCAGCGGCAAAACTGCTTACATCAGGATATTTTTCCAGGAAGCGATAAAAATATGGCATACCCTGTTCTACCCGGGTTTGCTGCAGTATGATTTCAGATAGCCAGATCACATAAGAATCGGTAGTATTACGCCAGGGCAGGTTTCGTTTGTTGTTTAAGTACCATTGTACCACTTCGTCGGTAAAATTCATTGTTGTAAAAGTAATTAAGAAACAAGAAGGCAAGAAACAAGAAGGCAAGAATCAGGAATCAAGAGAGGAGGGCAGGAGGCATAGAGGGAGGGTCATGAGGCAGACAATCAAGAACCAACAAGAGGAGGGAGGGTTGGGAGATATGAAATTAAGATTCAGGAACCAGGAAGAAAGCCAGGAGGCCGGGGAGTTGATATTTAAAAATCAGAGATAAATATTGGCAACTAACCTGTGAAAGTACAAGCCCTTTACTACCAGTTGGATTGATAGATTTTCATACTTTTTTTCACACTTCTTTACACCGGCAAATTGATGTTTAACCAGTAATTTATAAGCCTCTCATACTCAAAATTGTAACGAAAATGTAGGTTTTACGGCCCTGGCAAAAAAAAACGGATAAATATTTCGCTGTTAACGGATAAAGCAATACTTTTGCAACCCCAAAACAGTTAAGTATTTATAAAATTAAATTAAGTAAATAAGATATGACTAAGGCAGAAATTATAACTGAAATCTCATCAAAAACAGGTATAGAGAAAGTAGACGTGCAGGAAACTGTTGAGGCGTTTTTCAAAGTTGTTAAAAGCTCAATGGTTGGCGGCGAAAACGTATATGTAAGAGGGTTCGGTAGCTTTGTGGTTAAAAAAAGAGCTAAGAAAACAGCACGTAACATTTCAAAAAATACTGCCATCATTATCCCTGAGCACTTTGTGCCAAGCTTTAAACCGGCCAAAACTTTTGTTGAGAAAGTAAAGTCAGGTAACAAAACCAGCAAAAAATAATTATAAGCCATCATGAATAAAAAACAAATAGTCGTTAGTGCAGCCGTAGTTGTTATTATGGGCTATTTGTATTGGTTGCCCGTAAAAGGTTTGGTAAAACCAAAAGACGATAAAAACGGCAAACCGGCCATGGCCGCCTCAGCAGGCGCTGTTAAACCGGCAGCTAATGTTACCGTTGATATGGTGTCGGCCCCTGCCAAAGCAGCTATTGGGGATGCATTGGCGGCTAAGATCAATGACCTTGAAGCCCAGCTAAAAAAAGCATCAGACGCAGATGCACCGGCTTTGCAAGTACAGCTTGCCAAGCACTGGGACGATGTTAACCAGCCCGCACCTGCGGCGTTTTATTACCAGGCATTAGCCCGTAAAGAAAACAAGGTACAAGACTGGATAAATGCAGGTAACCGTTTTAATGATGCATATAAACTTACACAGGATACTTTATTTCAACCTGCGTTTGTGAATGATGCTGCCGAAGCATTTCAAAATGCTTTGAAATTACAACCCGAAAGCCTTGAAGGTAAAACCGGGTTGGGCATAGCTTACGTTAATGGCGCAGCAGGCCCTATGCAGGGTATAGCGCTGTTGCTTGAGGTTGTTAAAAAAGACCCGAAAAATTGGAACGCTAACCTTAACTTAGGTATGTTCGCCATGAAATCGGGTCAGTATGAAAAAGCGGTAAGCAGGTTTAAAACACTGCTTGCGCAAAAGCAGGAACTGGAACCTACTTTCTATTTAGCCGAAAGCTATAAGCAATTAGGCATGAAAAAGGAAGCTATTGACGCTTACCAGAAATGCAAAGAAATGATGCCTGACCCTGTTTTCAGTCAGCGCATTGATGGATATATTAAGGAATTAAATAACTAACACACATTTTAAAATTATTATTATGCCGAGCGGTAAAAAACGTAAAAGACACAAAATGGCTACCCACAAACGTAAAAAACGTTTAAGAAAAAACAGACATAAAAAGAAATAAGCATTTATGTTAAGTCGATAGTTCTTAGTCTTAAGTACAAAGTCTTTTTTTCTGACTTTAAACTTTCGACCAACGACTTAAGACTAAACATTAGTGATTTTACCTGCCCCAAACCGGGGTGGGTACTTTTTATTTATTAGTGTTTTTTACCCACTTATTAACACACGGTTTTTACCGTTATAAGAAATGGAGTAGCAATTGATAAAGGAATTAATTATCGATTCATCCCCCAACGGGGCTACCATTGCATTATTACAGGATAAACAACTCGTAGAGCTTCACAAAGAACAGGTAAGCAACAACTATACAGTTGGCGATATTTACCTGGGCCGCATCAAAAAGATCATGCCCAGTTTAAATGCCGCCTTTGTTGACGTTGGCTATGAGAAGGATGCCTTTTTGCATTATCTTGATCTTGGTCCGCAGGTGCAGAGCCTGCTTAAACTAACCAAGCAGGTACGTAGCGGGGGATATCAGTCAAAGCTACTGGATGGGTTTAAGCTTGAGGCAGATATCAATAAAGGAGGCAAAATCTCCGAGATATTGACCAAAAACCAGCTTATCCCGGTACAGATAGCTAAAGAACCCATATCAACTAAGGGGCCGCGTTTAAGTTCCGACCTGTCGATAGCGGGCCGGTATGTTGTTTTAGTACCCTTTTCGGAAGCAATTTCTATTTCGAAAAAGATAAAAAGCAATACTGAACGTACACGCCTCCGTAAAGTAGTTGAAAGCATTAAGCCAAAGCATTTTGGCGTTATCATCCGTACAGTTTCCGAAGGTAAAGGGGTTGATGAACTACAGAAAGATCTGCTTGACCTGATCTCGAAATGGGAACAGTTTATTACCAAGCTGCCATCTGTTGAGCCTTCAAAAAAGGTATTGGGCGAAATTGGGCGTACATCAACTATCCTCAGGGATATTTTGAACCCCGATTTTCAGCACATTTATACCAATGACAATAGTATGTTCGAAGAAATTCGGTCATACATTCATGAAATCTCGCCCGATATGGAGAGCATAGTCCGCATGCACAAGCATAAGGAGCCTATATTTGACCATTTCGGTATCGAAAAGCAGATTAAAGGCGCATTTGGTAAAACAGTTAACCTTGCCGGTGGCGCTTACCTGGTAATTGAGCATACCGAAGCCCTGCACGTCATTGACGTAAACAGCGGTAACCGCACAGCCAGCAAAGAAAACCAGGAAGAGAACGCTTACCAGGTAAACAAAGAAGCTGCCAAAGAAATTGCAAGGCAGTTACGCCTTCGCGATATGGGTGGCATTGTGGTGATCGATTTTATCGATATGCACAAACCGCAGAACCGTAAGGAGCTTTTTGATTTTCTGCGTGCCGAAATGCAGTACGACCGTGCCAAGCACACCATTTTGCCTCCGAGCAAATTTGGATTGGTGCAGATCACCCGTCAGCGTGTAAGGCCCGAAATGAACATCGTTACCAGCGAGGTTTGCCCTACCTGTAACGGAACCGGAACGATAAGGCCAACCATTTTGCTGATGGACGATATTGAAAACAATTTCAATTACATCCTTACCGAGCAAAACGAAAAAGGAATAACTCTGTGTGTGCACCCATATATTGAAGCCTTTATTAAAAAAGGTATCTATAACCGCCAAATGAAGTGGTTTATCAAATATGGCCAATGGATAAAGGTTAAAAGTAACCCATCGTACCAGATCACGGAATTCCATTTCTTCTCATCAAAAGACGAAGAAATTAAACTGTAAAAATTCAGAAGTGCAACTGTTTGAAAATGGCACAAAATTAAAGATCTTTAAAAAGAGCAGGTGTTGGATGAGCATCTGCTCTTTTTGGTTTTTAGGGTACCTTAAATCCAATTCAAAACAGTGTTACCTGTCGTGGCTGTTGCTGTGTTCGGCATATGTATCAGGTGCAATAGCCTTATGGCAGCAGAGATGACGTCAGCGTTATGTTGGTTAGCATTTAGAATAAATAACAAACCTTGCTATTGCCAGTCTTTAATCATATCTTGCCCATCAATGATCAATTATCACATAACCAAACTCAATTGGTGGCGTCACAGCTTTGTGCAGCCGGTATCATAACGACTATCAGGTATTAGTCCTTTTTTCAGTATCCGTCTGGCAGTATCATTATATAGGTCCGTCTTTTTTATCTGTAACAAAAATTATAATAATGGCTTTTGAACTAAATAACGTTGTGCCCTGGGGCCGCACGTTTACCGAATATCAGCAAATGTTTAACCTCAGCGCCAATGATGTTACCAAAAAGATTGTCAGTATAGGTGATGGTCCGGCAAGTTTTAATGCGGAGATGCACGCAATGGGTAAGCAGGTTACCTCCATCGATCCTTTATATCAATTTTCGACTGATGATATCAGAAAACGGATTGATGAAACCTGTGTAGAAGTGATAGGCCAGGTGAGGGCTAACGCCGATAAGTTTGTTTGGAACAACATTAAAGATGTGGAAGAACTGCAGGAAATAAGAATGACCGCAATGAACCATTTTCTGCGGGATTTTGACCAGGACTGCTTTCGGCAAAGATATATTAAACATGCCATGCCCGCTAAAACCTCTTTCGCTGATAATGCATTTGAGTTGGGCCTAAGCTCTCATTTTTTATTGCTGTATGATAATCTGGGGTTAAAGTTTCATACGGAAGCGATACAGGAGATCATGCGCATATGCCCCGAATTGCGGATCTTCCCAATATTGAACCTCAATGCCGGGGCTCCCCTGTTTTTTGACGAATTACTTGAGGTGCTTGGCGGCGATTTTAATATTGATATACAAAAAGTGGATTACGAATTTCAAAAAGGAGGTAATCAAATGTTGGTTATTAAAAGCAAGACATAAGTAAATGTGAAAAATAGCCCGATTTGATCTGATGTTTTTTAAAACCAATACATTTATTTTTGAGATATGGAGATAATTGATAAAATAAAAGAGATTTTCGAGCCTAACTTCGAAGTTTTAAAGGTAACGAGATCAGGCCCTGATAGCTTAAACGCTGAAGCCTTTATTACTATAGAGGCGAAGCACGAGGGGAAATCACATAAACGTGCTTTTAGGGAGACAGAACTTATAGCGTTAAACGCCGAAGGCAAGTTAGCTGAAACCATAAGAGCGCTGTGCGCTGTAATGCTAACATCAGAAGAGTAAATACTTGTTTAAATACCGGTACGTTTCCTTCACACAGATAACGTTTAATTAATAATAGTTGTCGTATTGCTTCCGGCTTGGTTCGTGCCGGCAACCCTCCTGGTCGAAGGTGTGCTGGCTGCTTAACTCCGACCAGTAGGGGCATACAGTCTTTTCAGGCTGCCTGATGATGTACCAGGTCTGCCAACTCGTCCACATCGGTTTTATGTTTTTTCTTTTTGGGGTGCTTGGCTTCAAGATAGTCCTGGACGTGTTCTTTTTGTGGGCCGGCTGTTTCATCTGATTTTTTGCCACGGAAGTAAAACCAGATCCCCGCGCCTGCTGCCAAAACTCCTGTTATGCCGGCTGTGATCCATAATCCGGTATTGTTTTTTTGTGCAAATAGGTATTTCATAGCTTTTTCTTTATAGCTGAACAAGCCACATTTCATTTAGTTGTAATTAATTTAAAAAAACAATTATTTGCTCGGTGGTTAAAACTATTGAAATGTGGCGTTGTTAATCTGTTACATCTAATAAGAAAAGCTATGTCAAAAAGAGGCGTAAAAGTGGAAAGGAACTCTGTATCAGAGCAACCACACGAATTGAACTATGAAGCGCGCAAAGAAGGAACCACCGCAAAAAAGGTGGAAGCGGCAAAAAAATCAGCGGGCTCCAACCAACGTAGTGCGGTTGAAAAGAAATTGAATAAGTAAGGTATTAATTGGTGGTCTTGTACTGGTCGAAGTTCAGCGACAGCGTACTTCGACCAGTACAAGACAAGTTCTGGGCTTTTATTTGAGATTCATTAAAATATACTCTAAAAATGGCATTGATTTTACAGAAAAAATCACTTTAAAATAATGTGCTTCATCAATGCCCCAGCTTTTAGTTGCATCATGAAGTACCTCTATATATGCTTTTAGTTTTTCTTCGGTAAGCATGGGCATAATATTATGCACCAGTACAACTCCTTTCTTTTCTATCCAATGAAAATCACACAGGCAATCGTAAACGGCATTCCAGTTATGTCCAAAATAACCGGGAAATTTAAGCACCGCACTCAGCTCTTTTAACAGTTCATCTTCTCCGTCAATTTCAGGAAGGCAGGCTATGAATTCATCTTTATCAAAGTATAGACCAGGTTCATTTATAAAAAGAATGTTTTTCATATCGTAGATCGTTATCTTAAACCTATGCTTTCCGCTGTAGCAAGGCCGCGCTGTGTGGTTCGCATGCAAAGTATAAGTCATGTATCACCTCAGCAATCTATCGAAAAATCCCGTACTTTACTCCGATAAAATAGTCTGCTGTTTCAATATGTTTAAATCTCTTGGTTGGCTTACAGTTATAGTTTTGCTATCTACATTAACCTCCTGTAAAAAACCCGGCAATGCCTCAACTGCATTCTATTACTGGAAAACCGGCTTCAAGCTCAACGAACAACAAGCCGGCTTATTAAAACAAACCGGCAATAATGTCTATATCCGTTTTTTTGATGTAAGCTGGAATGATCAGGAACAACGTTCATACCCGAATGCCGTTGTGCAACTCAATGAGCTCCCGGCGGGCTTAAATATTACCCCGGTTATCTACATCACCAACAAAACCTTTGAAAACACTGCCGATACCGCTGTTGCTGCCCTTGCCGGCCATTGCAATAAACTAATAAATGAGCTGTCCGCAGAAAAGAAGATCAGCTATACCAAAGTACAGGTCGACTGCGACTGGTCATTAAGTACCCGGGACAAATACTTCAGCTTCCTTAAAGCATTTAAAAAGCTTAACCAAAAACGGCTGGAGGCTACCATCAGGCTGCACCAGGTTAAATTTAAAGAGCGTACAGGTATACCACCCGTTGATGCAGGCGTGCTGATGTTTTACAACATGGGCAAGCTCAACGCCGATCTGCAGCAGCCTAATTCAATTTACAATGAAGATGATGCCGGTAAGTATATCGTTTACTTGGGCAGCTATCCCCTGAAGCTGGATATCGCCTTGCCTTTATTTTCCTGGGCTATTCATATCAGGGAGGGCCGGGTGATCCAGGTATATGGAAAAATAGGGCGAAGGCAACTTACTGATCGGGCTCATTTTGAACCAATTGAAGGGCCGGCAAACTACCGGGCCACAACAAGCTTTTTTCTTGATGGAATTTATATCAAACAAAATGATATTTTTAAACTTGAAGAAACGGACAGCAATACATTGAATGCTGCCGCCATACAATTAACACAGCATCTGCCTAAACAAAAACATACAACCATCATCTACTATGAACTGGCCAATATCGACCTTTCAAAATTTAACCAGGAAACCCTTACGCAAATTTCTGCTCGTTTTTAGTTTTTGTACGCTAACGATAGCGGGCGTAATCTGGGCCTGTGCCGACTCGTATGAGGAAGAATATTCAGTTTTTTCCCCCGAATATTTTGTCAACAAGCAATACTCCCCCTTCTTTTACACGGGTAACGAAGTTTACTATGGCTTAGGCTATACTGATGGGAGCAATACCTGGTATAACGATATTATTGTTGACGAATGGTACGATCATTTTAACCATCAATTCAGCAAAGCGTCACTTCAGTACCTGCTTATTAAAGCCAGTGCCGGCGCTGTTGATTCCATTTCCCGTAAATCAGCTGGCGCGCTCAAAGTATTGCCCGCTAAATACCCCGTTATGAGTACTGGTACTGTATCGGCAAAAATGCTCAAAGCTTTTTATAGCTACCTTAAGCTGGCCAAAATAAGTGAGGTTTATTCGGTAAACGATCAATATTATTCGTGGGATAAGGTAAAGCCCAATCATTCGCCGGTAAAGCTGGCTTCAACGCTGATTAGTGCCTTCGATGCCGAAACAGATCCTTTTATCAAGGAGCGTTTATGGTTTCAAGCCGTTCGTTATTATTACTTCCTGGATAATTCGTCGTCGGCAATAACTGTTAGCTTGTTTAATCAGTTCAAAGATCATTTTCCTAAAAACCTCATTTACTACCGTACAATGGGCTATGTAGCCGGATATTATTACAGGCAAAAAAACTACGCCCTATCAAACTACCTGTACAGCCTTTGTTATGATTACACTTATAAATTAAAGATCCCGAGCTTCTGGAGCTTCCACCCGCAAAATGAAAGTGATTGGAATGCCACACTCAGGCTTGCCAAAACGCCGGAAGAGAAAATAACCCTGTGGCATATGATGGGGGTACAATATGATGCCGCAAGGGCTATAAAAACTATCGCGACTATCAACCCAAAATCCGAAAAGCTGGACCTGCTGCTAAGCCGTCTGATTAATATCAGGGAGGCCTCATCAGGAGATGGTAAACCTGCCGATTCGGTAATAAAATCCGATGACAACGGCAAACGCCTCGTGGAGAGCATCGCCCTTACAAATAATACAGCCAAGCCTTACTATTGGAACCTCGCGGCAGGGTACCTTAACTTTTTGGATAGCAACTACACCGCAGCCGGTAAGTTTTACGCTACAGCAAAAAGCCAGTTCCCTGCCGGTGACAAAATGATTGTAGCACAGGGCAAGTTGCTCGACCTGATGTTATATATCAAAAACCTTAAAAAAATGGATGCCGCTGCGGAGGCAAAATTAACGGAGCCTCTTAACTGGCTTGCCAACCTACGCGATAGTAAGATTAAGATCAAAGACCTGCGGTTTGATAATGCCATTTCGGTTTGTAACCTTGCCATATCGCAGCTTTATAAAAAGCAAGGCAACCCAATCAGGGAGGTATGCTTTAACAACAATGCACAGGGTTTTTATGCGGATAGCGTCAGGGTCCAGCATATGATCGATCTGTTGAATAAGTCTGACAAAACACCATTTGAGCAAGCCATGCTGCGGTATTATCCTATAACACTTAATAATTTATATTATCATAAGGCTATTGTGCTGGCTTATCAGCAAAAATTACCGGAAGCTATTGCCCGGCTTAAAAAAATGAAGCCCGAAGATTTTGTGCTTGCCGGCAACCCTTTTGCCGGCAGGTTAGTTGATTGTCATGATTGTGACCATGCGGCTATGAAGATGAAAAAGTTTACACCATTAGCCTTTTTAGAAACGTTATATACAATGGATACCGATATTAAAAACGGGAAAAATATTTATCGTAATGCTTTTTCTGTTGCTAATGCCTATTATAACATTACCTATTATGGTAACGCGAGGCTGTTTTATGAGGGGGATGTAGTTGCATCGGGCCCTACCGGTCGTTATTATTATGAGGGAGAAGAAAGGATGGATGATAAGCTAACCTCCATGCGTACAGCTATCAGGTATTATGAACTGGCACGGAAAAACGCCGCGACTGACGAGCAACGTGCCCTTTGTACATTTATGCTGAGCAAATGCGCGCTGAATGAAATCTACAATGACCCAAACTTTAAAGGTGCCGACAAGTTTGCCGATATAAAAGCCAGTCAGCCTGTTACCGGCGCGTATTACAATTATTTTGCCGAGCTGAAAGAAAAATATAATAAAACGGCCTACTATAAAGAAGTGCTGAAGGAGTGTGGCTATTTCAGGATCTATGCAGATAAGAAGTAAAGGTAATTGAGTAGTATTTGTCAATGTGTTTTGCTAATTAATTTAGTAAAAATCAAAATAATCTGCATATTTGCACATCTGTAATCTGCACATCTGATTAATAATGGCCAAATCCAAGATCGCGTATTTTTGTCAAAGCTGTGGCTTTGAATCGCCCAAGTGGCTGGGTAAATGCCCGTCATGCCAGCAATGGAACACTTTTGTTGAGGAGGTGATTGAAAAAGGCAATGCAGCGGTACCTGCCTGGAAGCCTGCATCAACCAGTCAGCAGCGGGCCAATAAACCCGTGCCCGTAACGGAGATCACTTATACCGAAGAGCATCGTATGCCAACTCCCGATAAAGAGTTTAACCGCGTTTTGGGAGGAGGGATAGTGCCCGGTTCACTGGTATTGATAGGTGGAGAGCCGGGCATAGGCAAATCAACCCTGATGCTGCAGCTTGCGCTCAATATGCCAAACCAAAAAGTTTTGTATGTATCGGGCGAGGAAAGTGAAAGACAGATAAAAATGCGGGCCGAAAGGTTAGCTTCGCCCGAAGGGGGAGTCATAGGCGAGGGGGCATATATACTGACGGAAACATCCACCCAAAACATATTTAAACAGATAGAATCATTAGAACCTGATATGGTAGTGATCGACTCTATCCAAACTCTGCATTCGGCACATATCGAGTCGACGCCGGGTAGTGTATCACAGGTGAGGGAGTGTACTGCCGAATTGCTTCGCTTCGCCAAAGAGACTTCGACGCCGGTATTTTTAATTGGTCATATTACCAAAGACGGTATGATTGCCGGGCCGAAGATATTGGAGCACATGGTTGATACCGTGCTGCAGTTTGAGGGCGACAGGCACCACGTTTACCGCATATTGCGCACCATCAAAAACCGTTTCGGCTCGGCATCCGAATTGGGTATTTACGAAATGATGGGGGAAGGATTACGGGAGGTGTCCAATCCGTCGGAGATCCTGCTTTCGCACCGGGAAACACCATTGAGCGGCATCACTATTTCGGCTACCTTAGAAGGTATGAGGCCGATGCTGATTGAGACCCAGGCCTTGGTTAGTGCGTCGGCCTATGGAACGCCACAACGTACTGCTACAGGCTTCGATACCAAACGTATGAGTATGTTGTTGGCTGTATTGGAAAAACGCTGCGGTTTTAGGTTGGGTGCAAAGGATGTGTTCCTGAATATTACCGGCGGTATCAGGGTTGAGGACCCGGCTATTGACCTTGGTTTGGCGGCGGCCATCATATCATCGCATGAGGATATGCCCATTCCGTTCAAAACCTGCTTTGCTGGGGAGCTCGGTCTCTCGGGTGAGATTAGGGCGGTGAACCGTGTTGAGCAGCGTATTGCCGAAGCGCAGAAACTTGGCTTTAACCAGATCTTTATCTCTAAATACAACCTCCCTGCCAGCGGTCAGGATAAAAAGCGGATGGATCTGTCACGCTATGATATCGACATTAAGATTGTGAGCAGTATTGAAGAGGTTTTTAGCTTATTGTTTGGATAGGGCCGGAAGCTTAAAGCCGAACGCCCAAAGCGAAAAGCGATTAACTTGCTTCCTGCTATTCCTGCTTTAAGCTTTAAGCATTCCGTTTTTAGCTTTTTTTGCCTAAAATTTCAGGTTTAATTTAAGCCAGTTCTGCACATCTTCCTGGCTGGAGATTTCGGCCGGTAGCTTATCGTGGATCAGTTTTTCCATTTTATTGCCGGTGTTGGCAAAACGATAATCCCATATCATCATTAACTTGTTGATCAGGTATACCATTTCGTTCCCTTCATTTTTATTGAACGCAGTATGATCGGGCCTGCCATTTACACGTGGATCATTCGGGATGTAAGTAGTCCATTGGTAATCGGTGTAGTATAGATTTCTTTTTGAAAAAAGGATCATAAGCCGGCAAATTTCTTTAAATGTACATATAATAAAATGAATGCGACCGGATTAAGCCTTTTTAAATGGGGTTTAGGGGTTCTTTACGCTAACGCTTTTTAAACCTGCCACAATTAACATGTAGAAGTGAGCGAAAAAAAAATCATTTTATCCGCCTGCTGATTGCATTACCTATTTTAAGAACGATTTTCTGCATAATAATATTGATATTATTTTTTCGTGATTTAATAGTAATTTCAGCGCAGATAATTTAAGTTGATGAAAAAATTACTACTCTTTACCGCCGCCTCGGTACTTGCGTGCAGTGCTATGGCACAGCAGGAACCACAAAAAGCAATTTACTATTCCATATCATTCCCAAACGCCGCCCATCATGAGGCTGAGATAAGCATGACCATTCCGCAGGCACCATCAGGGGCTTTCAGGGTACGGATGAGCCGCTCATCTGCCGGCCGGTATGCAACCCATGAGTTTGGTAAAAATATTTATAACGTTAAAGCTACCGATGTTGAAGGTAAGGAGCTGCCTTTAACCCAAATTGAAGGCGATGTTTACGAAGTGGGAGAACACCCGGCAGCGGTGAAAGTGAGCTATACACTTTTTGGCAACTGGACCGATGGTACTTATGCTTCTATCGATCCGAGCCATGCCCACCTGAATATGCCCGCCACGTTTATGTGGGTGGTAGGGCAGGATAAACGTCCCCTTACCTTTGAGTTTAACGACATTGATAAATACGACTGGAAAGTAGCTTCACAACTTAAACATGAAGGCTCAAATGTGTACAGCGCACCCAATCTGCAATATATGATGGATAGCCCTACCGAACTGTCCAATTACAACGTTAGCAGTTGGGAAGTAGTAAATACCGATGGTAAGAAAGAAAAAATAAACCTGACCATGCACTCAGACGATAGCCAGGGTGTGATTGATAACTTCGGCAAGATGATCCAGAAGCTGGTGTTGGAAGAAAAAGCCGTATTTGGCGAACTGCCCACTTATGATTTTGGCGAGTACACTTTTGTTAGCGATGTAAATCCTGCTGTATCAGGCGACGGTATGGAACATCGTAACTCCACTTCTATAACTATTCCGGCACCCAAGGTTGAAGGATTTGAAAATAACCTCATGGGTGTTTATGCTCATGAATACTTCCATAGCTGGAATGTAAAACGCATCCGCCCAAAATCATTGGAGCCTTTTAACTTTGAACACGCCAACATGAGCAGTGAGCTTTGGTTTGCCGAAGGTTTTACGCAATATTACGGCGAATTATTACTTACCCGCGCCGGCTTTGTAACGGTTGATGATTATACCAAAACCATTGCCGGTTTGGTAAACCAGATCTTAAACACACCTGCCGCTGCCAAATATTCGGCCGCCCAAATGAGCCGCTATTCGGTTTTTGCCGATGCTGGTGTATCTATAGATCCTAACAACAACGTTAACGATTTTACCAGTTATTACACTTATGGCGGCGCCATCGCTTTGGCGCTCGACCTTCGCCTCCGCAGCGATTTTAACATGACGCTTGATGATTACATGCGTGCTGTTTGGCTTACACGCGGTAAGGTAATGAAACCGTATACCATTCCCGATCTCCAAACCGATTTGGGCAAAGTAACCAACAACCCCAAATTTGCTGCTGATTTCTTTAAGCGTTACATTAACGGGACCGATAAAAACAATTACGAAGAACTATTGGCTAAAGCAGGCCTGGTACTGCGTAAAGTACAGCCGGGCAAAGGTTGGGCCGGTCCGCTGGCAGTTACGCCGGGCCGTGGCCGCGCCGGGCAGGTACGCGCCGCGGATGCCGAAGGTTTGCCAATATTGTCGAGCACGACTATAGGCACCCCGGTTTACAAAGCAGGCATCGATGCGGGTGATGTGATCCTGAAAGTTGATGGAAAAGATATTAAAGATCAGAAAGGGTTTAGTGATGCCATTGCCGATAAAAAGCCGGGCGATAAGATCATGGTAAACTATAAAAACCGGACCGGTGCCCATGAAACTACGATAACGCTTGAGGAAAACCCCAACTTTGAAGTGGCAACCTTTGAAAAGGCAGGCAAACAATTGAGCAAAGAGCAGGAAACTTTCCGTAACAACTGGCTGCAATCAAAAGTCAAATAACTATGAAAAAGATCTCGATAATAACAGCGGCATTGTTAAGCGTTTCGGCTTATGGTTTTGCGCAAGATGTTAATAAACTCATTAGTAAAGATGATGTAACCCGGATTATCAAAACCCTGTCGGCCGATGATATGCAGGGCAGGGCCACTTTTACGCCGGGCATTGAAAAGGCCGCTACATTTATTGAGGGCGAATATAAAAAGGCCGGTCTTAAACCTATGGCAGGCAATACCGGTTACCGTCAAAACTTTACGATGGTACGGTCGACCCCTGTTAGCTTGACTGTAAGCATCGATGGTAAGACTATTGCTGCCGACAGCGCGTTTGCAAGCAGTACGGATTCGTTTAAATGGGCAAGCGATAAAGATGTACAGGTAGTTACCGTTGGTGCGGATAAAAATTTCAGGACCGAGTACCGGGCAGCTTCACAAAGCGGCAAAAAAACACTTTTGTTGATCGACCCTAAATTTAAAGACTTGTTTAGCCGGGTTAAGTCGTACCTGGGGACAGGCAGCACAAATTTTAAAGGCACAGTAAAGCAGCCCCTGGTATTTGTATTGGGCAAGTTCGATAACACAGCATTGTTTGATGTTAACTGTGATATCAAAAATGAAGAATTGCCGCTGTTTAATGTTGCCGGTATCCTCCCCGGGAAAACCAAACCGAATGAATATGTGGTATTTTCGGGACACTATGACCACTTAGGGATTATCAAACCTGATAAACCCGGCGTAACAGACAGCATTGCCAATGGCGCGGATGATGACGCTTCGGGCACAACCGCTGTATTGAGCCTGGCTAAATACTATAAAAAGCTCAACAATAATGCCCGTACGCTTATTTTCGTAGCCTTTACTGCCGAAGAAATTGGCGAATACGGGTCGCAGTATTTTGCCAAACAAATAGATGCAGATAAGGTAGTTGCCATGTTCAACATCGAAATGATTGGTAAGGCATCTAAATTTGGCACTAACTCGGCATTTATTACCGGGTTTGAAAGATCTGATTTTGGCAAGATCCTGCAGAAGAACCTGAAAGGCACAGCCTTTAAGTTTTACCCGGACCCTTACCCGGACCAGGACCTGTTTTACAGAAGTGATAACGCGTCGCTGGCCGAAGTTGGCGTACCGGCCCACACCATCTCAACCGACCAGATCGATATTGACAAATTATACCATACTGTTGGCGATGAATTTAGTTCGCTGGATGTGAATAATATCACTTCGACCATCCGCGCGATAGCCCTAAGCTCGCGCACTATAGTTTCGGGCCAGGATACACCAACAAGGGTTCCGAAGAAAACGGAGTAGAGGAGAGATTAGAGGTAGTCTGGTTTCGATAAAATAACTAAGCCATCGCTAAACGCGAAGGCCTTGTGCGATTCCCCTCTTGAGAGGGGTGGAGGGGTGTGTTTCTCTTCGCGCGAAGAACACACCCCTGCGGCCGCACCATCCACCGCGCCCCCTCCCATGAGGAGATTTTTATTTAATGTAATTTTACCTCATGAACAAAATACTCAAAATAGCAGTTGTAGGCCCCGAATCAACAGGTAAATCTACCATGTCTGAATATTTGGCGGCGCATTACAATACTCTGGCTGTACCCGAGTATTCGCGCGAGTATTGTGCAAACCTTAAGGGCGATTGTACCTGGCAGGATGAGGTGAACATGTTTCACGGGCAGCTGGCGCTCGAAAAAAAACTGCTGCCGCAGGCTAACGGGATCCTGATTTGTGATACCACTTTTTTAACAGTAAAGATCTGGAGCGAGGAAATGTTTGGCAGCGCCCCGCAGGAGGTGCTTGACGAATTGCCCCACCATCCTTATGATTTTTATTTACTCTTAGATATCGATCTGCCCTGGCAGGATGATCCCTTGCGCAATTTCCCAACCAAGCGCGCATATTTCATGAACGTTTGGCACCGCGAACTCCAGGCGCTCAACGCCCGGTATGTAGTAATATCAGGCCTTGGGCAGGATAGGTATGATAATGCGGTGAAAGCGGTGGATGAATATCTGAACCCTGATTTTTAGGATTAAAAGATGTTGCTGGATGATGTGCAGATGATGTTTAAAAAAGCCTCATTGGAGGAACCACCATGTGAAATCCTAAAAAAAGTGATAACGTGTACAATATATATTTTAGTGATGTTATGCGGTGGCCGCGTTAGTGATAGGAGCGGATACCGGCCTTGTGGCTAATGCCTGTGCAGTATGAGCGCATAGCACGGGCCGCAGGCAACGCCCAATATTTATAGAGTTGATTTTTAAAATATATTTAATAATCAATAACTTATGAGTGTATCATTAGGAGCGAAGCAATGACACGTCTTGATTATGCTGTTTTATCAAACTATTTTGTCAGGCATTTTTCAGGCGATTTGCTTATCTAAATCCATCTTAACTTAAAACTGTCAAAAAAATTATTCCTTATTAAAAAAATATTTTTCACATACGTGCAACGTTGCAAAATGCCTTGCGTCTATTAACCTGAAGCCGGTCGCGAATTTGGAAGCAATATATATTGATAAACATTACAACCTGGTAATTGAGTGCAAACAGGGGAGCAAAAAAGCCTGTTATGAGCTTTACCGTTTGTATTCGAAAGCTATGCTGAACGTAGCCTTTCGGATAGTGGGCGATATTGCCGAAGCAGAAGATGTGCTGCAGGAAGCTTTTGTGGATGCCTTTGCCAAGCTGAAGGATTTTAGGCAGGATACCACATTTGGCCTCTGGCTTAAGCAGATCGTTGTAAACCGGTCGATCAACCTGCTGCGCAAACGAAAGCTGGAACTGGTTGAGCTGGAAGATGGCCATCTTGAAAATATTGCCGATGACGAGAGCTGGGACGATGAAGACCTGCAGTACCAGGTTGCCAGGGTAAAAGAAGGCATGAAACAGTTGCCCGATGGCTATCGCGTGGTGATATCATTATATCTGCTTGAAGGGTATGACCACGAAGAAATAGGTCAAATATTGAATATATCAGAAAACACATCAAGAACCCAGTTTTTGAGAGCTAAAAGAAAGTTAATTGAAATTTTAAACAGGAAAGGACAAGTATCATGAGCAAGCGATTTGAAGATTTCATGCACGACAATAACGAGGAATTTAACGAAATAGAACCATCGGCAGATTTGTGGGGTAAAATTGAGGCACAGCTCAATTTTTTGGACCAGGAGCAGGAACAACCAAAAAAGCGGGAAGCAAAGACTTTTTCGCTGGGCTTCGTGCTAAAAGTGGCCGCATCGGTGATCATCATAATGGGCATAGGCTTCGGCATATATATACAAAGCCAAAAAGGCACAAAAGGCGTTGACCTTGCCGCTATTAACCCCGAGTACGCACAACAGCAGGTGCGCTATGCATCGCTTGTTGAAACCAAGCTTACCGAACTTAAATCAGCATCTAAAAATGATCCTCAGCTATACAAGGAGTTCAGCGCCGAGATAGCCAAGATGGATTCCACCTATAAAAAACTAAACAGTGATTTAGCCACCAGCCCTAACCAGGAACGTGTTTTACGTGCAATGATCCGGAACCTGCAAATACAAACCGAGGTGCTAACTCAGCAATTAAATGTAATTGAACAGTTTAACCAGATGAAAAAGGAACAAAACAATGAAACCAAAAATATTTAGTCCGGCCCTGCTTATGCTTATCGGCTTATTAGCCATAAGTACAGCAAACTTTGCACAGGTAAGTCCTGCAGCCCCGCCTGCGCCGGCAATGCCAAAATTGCCTCCTACACCGCCTCCCGCCGCTGAATTGAACGGGGATGGCTGGACTTCGGTAACCGACAGCAAGGAATATCAGCAAAAAATGAAGGAGCTGAACGCCAAAATGCGCGAACTGCAAAAGGAAATGAGCAACCTGCGCGTGCAGCAGCAAAAGCAATTGCATTTTAGAATGCAAAATATGCTGAAGCTGAACAAACAGCTTGCTTTTAAGTTTAAGGATAGCCTTAAACTTAAAAAGCTCGACACGCTAAAATTTAAAATGAAGTTTAAAGGATTTGACAGCTTGAAGTTTGCCGATAAATTTGAGATGCTTAGTCCTAATATAAACTTCGGCTTTAAAAACTTCGACCAGAACTTTAGCTATAGTTATGATGGTGATGAGAGTTATGAAAAACGGTTGCAAAACGGGGACATAGTTGAGAAAACCAAAAGCTACAGCAAAAGCTATAATATTGATGGCAACGATGTGATTAACATTGATAACAAATTTGGCAAGATCACGGTAATTACCTGGGCTAAAAGTGAGGTTAAGGTTGATGTACAGATTAAGGTTGGGGCCAATGATGAAGATAAAGCACAAAAACTGCTTGATAACGTAACTATCAGGGACAGCAAAGACGGCTCGGGTGTATCGTTCAAAACTTACATCAATCAAAACGATGATGATAACGGCAGCTGGAGCAACCTGTTTGGTAAGAAAAACTCTGTGCGTAAAATGGAGATCAATTATACCGTTTACATGCCCGCCAAAAATCCGCTTACCATTAACAACAAATATGGCAGTACCGAGTTGCCCGACCTGAGCGGTAAACTCAATATCAATAACTCATATGGCAGCCTTAGCGCCAAATCCTTAAGCAACCCAGCTTGCCAGATCAGGGTTAAATATGGCAGTGCAACTATCGGCAACCTTACCGGCAGCGATTTGGATGTAGCCTATGGCAGCCTTAATCTTGGTGATTGTGATAAACTCAATGCTGATGTAAGCTACGGTTCGGCTAAAATTGGCCGTATTACTACTTCGGGTAATATCAACGTTAAATTCAGTGGGGCGTTAAAGATTGAAGAGGTTGATAAAAATGTGAAAAATCTTTCGGTTAATTCATCATATTCAAGTGTAAAACTGGGAGTGAGCGACGGCCAGAATGCTGATTTTGATATCACTGTTCACTACGGTAGCTTTAACTATAGCGGCCATGATGTTAACATCACCAGTAAAACCCCTGCCGACGGTGAACGTGGCTATAGTCCGACAAAAACCTACAAAGGTCATTTAGGTAAAGGTGGTAGTGATAAAACCATTACAATCAGTACCAGTTACGGCAGCGTAAGTTTTGATTAAAAATGTATTAGATGTACAATAGAAAACGGCGTATCGTAACTGATGCGCCGTTTTTTTATTGATTCGCCTGCGTCTTGCAAATCTCCCGTATCCCTCATAGCTTTGGAGTAAACATCTCACCCATGTACCAGGATAGTGAAAAACAGATCTTTAATACCCTTTATGATCAATACAAGCACCTGGGCTTACCACTTGAGCTGATAAAACATACCGATTTTACGGTTTTTAACCTGAAAGATATTAATCAGCCGATGCCGTTTAAATCGCCCTTGAGCAGGCTTAACTTTTTTGTTTTTGCCTTCATTAAAGATGGGAGTGGTGATTATACCATTGATGAGCAAAATCATAAGCTGCAGCCGCGAGCTATTTACTTTACCAATCCGGGCCATTTCCGTTCGTTTAACTGGGAGCGTATTGGCGATGTATACCTGTTTACGCTGAGCGAATCGTTTTTGAAGGAAAACGTACACGCCAATATTTTTGATGAGTTTCCTTTTCTGCTGGCCGAAACATTTCCGGCCCGCGTGCTTACGCCCGAAGTTTTTGAAGAGTTTGATATTTTATACCATCAAATTCTGAAAGAGTATAATTCAGATAGCCCATATCGTTACCGGATCATCGGTAACCTGTTTGTGGTGGTGCTGTTAAAATTCAAAGAATATTTCTGGAAAGATTATAACCCGATATATGAAGGCAACCGGAGCTCGGAAATTGTAAAAAACTTTAAACGCCTGCTTGAAAAACATTACCGCGACCTGAGCAATGGTACAGCTGAACAGGCTTTCCGGGTGCAGGACTACGCCGACGCGCAAAGCCTTCATCCCAACTACCTGAGTAACGTTATCAAAATAAAAACGGGCAAAACCATCAGCACCTGGATTGCCGAAAAAACTATAGCTGAGGCCAAGGCCCTGTTGCAGAACTCGAAACTTTCCATTAAAGAAATTGCATATCGCCTGGGTTTTTCTGAAGCTACCCATTTCAGTAATTATTTTAAAAAGCATACGGATATGTCGCCGGTGCTGTTCAGGAAGGCGCATGCGGGGATATAGCTAATATCGCCGGGAATCCCTGTTTTTATAATCTCATCAGGACAGGTTGGTTTTTGTAGAGACGCATTACATGCGTCTTCCGTAGGATAAGCCGCGTTCCATAGGCAAGGCATGCGAAAATTGCATGCGGGAGACGCATGTGATGCGTCTCTACATTTGGAAATTATCGTTTTTAAATAGCTTCTTAGATATTCGTATGTAATGCTTTGATATGTGTATCATTCAGAGGCCTCGCCCTTGCCACCTTTGTATTGTCAATCAACGACAACAAAACACAAATAAAATAACAAAGGAAACCATGAACACATTAGCATCAAAAGTAGTATTAGTAACCGGCGCCTCAAGAGGTATCGGTGCAGCAGTAGCCCACAAATTAGCAGCCGAAGGCGCTAAAGTAATTATCAATTACGCAGGCGGTAAAGAAGCTGCCGACCAAACCGTAAACTCCATCAAACAACAAGGCGGCGACGCCATTGCGCTGCAGGCCGACGTTAGCAAGGCCGATGAAGTTGCAGCCATGTTTGACGCAGCGATAGCTCATTACAGCAAAATTGATGTACTGGTAAACAACGCGGGCATCATGATCACCAAATTAATTAAAGACACTACCGACGAGGATTTTACCCGCCAGTTTGAGATCAACGTTCGCGGAACATTTAATACCATGCGCGAAGCCGCAACTAAACTGGCCAATGGCGGCAGTATCATCAATTTTTCATCAACCACTACCCGCGTTATGATGCCAACTTATGCTACCTATGTAGCCACCAAAGGTGCGGTGGAGCAATTAACCCGCGTATTTGCCAAAGAAGTGGGCGCAAGGGGCATTAATGTAAACACAGTATCTCCCGGTCCAACAAATACCGAACTGTTTACCAAAGGCAAGCCACAGGAAATCATTGACCGCCTGGCATCATTATCAGCCTTTAACCGCATCGGCGAACCTGAAGATATCGCCAAAATAGTAACCTTCCTGGCAAACGACGACGCCAAATGGATCTCTGCGCAAAATATCGGGGCAAATGGTGCAATGGCGTAAGCCCCATAACCCCTGAAGGGGGAATGATAGAAGCAAGACGGCAAGAGTCAAGAAGCAAGACAGCGAGAGACAGGAATAATAATCATAGAATCATTAACGCAATCGGTGAAATCAAACTTCATCGGTGAAATCAAACTTCATCGGTGTAATCAAAAAAACAATCATGAACTCACTAAATAATAAAGTAGCGGTAATAACCGGCTCGGCCCGTGGTTTAGGTAAAGCAATTGCAGAACGTTATGCAGCATTAGGTGCCGATATCGTGATCAACTATTCGCGCGATAAAGCATCGGCCGATGAAGTAGTCAGCAACATCAAAGCGATGGGGGCGAACGTAATTGCTGTGCAGGCTGATGTAAGTAAGGTAGCTGATATTGAAAGGCTTTTTAAAGAAGCTAAAGAAGCGTTTGGTAAAATAGATATCGTAGTAGCTAACGCCGGTATCGAACTGGTGGAAACCCCGGTAACTGATTTTACCGAAGAACAGTTCGACCGTGTGTTTGGCATTAATACAAAAGGCACTTACTTTACTATGCAGCAGGCTGCCAAAAATGTTGAGGATAACGGCCGCATTATTTACATAGCCTCAAGCACCACCTCGTTCCCGGTACCCGGAATGGCAGTGTATGGCGGCAGCAAAACTACGCCAAGGTATTTGGTTGATATTCTTTCGAAAGAGATTGGTCACCGTGGTGTAACAGTTAACTCTATCATCCCATTTGCTGTTGATCATTCAGGTATCTTTGCCGAAGCTGATAGTTACCCCGCGTTAAGAAAACAATTGCTTGACAGTTGTCCGATGGGCCGCCTGGCCGAAGTTGAAGATGTGGCCAATGTGGCCGAGTTTTTCGCCAGCGATCTTTCATCATTTGTGAACGGACAGCACCTGTTGGTAAACGGCGGTGCAACAAATTAATGGTCAGTTTAGTAACATAGGGTAGCAGCTTATAGTCTTAGCTATAAGCTGCTACCTGTATTTAATTCAAAAAGCAGCATTATTTGATTATACATCTACCATGTCATGAAAACGCTTAATCATTATATCATATACGGCACATTAATTACTTCTGCAGTAAACGCTCAGGCAGCAAAAACACCTGCTGCAACTATCCAAAACATCAATACCATGGACACCGAAAAGTTAAGTAACCCGATAGTAAAACAAGCCATCGACGCCCTGCAAAGCGGAGATAAGCAGGCTTGGTTTAGCTTGTTCACCAATGATGCCCAGCTTTTTGATGATGGTAATAAAATGGACTTTAAAACTTTTTTTGAAAAAGCTTTAGGCCATGAACGATTTACCAGTATCGATAAGGTGGAACAAAACGGCCTGCACCTATACGGCAAATTTCACAGTGACCAGTGGGGCGGTTTTAAAACCTATTTTAAGTTTACGATTGGTGCCGGCAATAAGATCAGTAAATTGGAAATAGGGCAGGCGGGTTAACCCCACCCAAACCCTCCCCGGAAGGAAGGGCTTTAAAATGAGATAAATAAAAATCTCCCTCCGGGGAGATTTAGAGGAGGCTTGTTGCTTCGTTCCTCGCAAGGACTTTTTTTATTGATGCTTTTACTTCAATTTTACCTGATCTTTGTATCATGCAACAGCAACTTATAGCCAGGTTACAGCAGTTAAAACCTATCCCGGTTGATGATCAGGAGCTCATACTAAAAGCCTTTGAGCCAATGAAATTTAAAGAAGGGGATACGCTTTTGCAGCTGGGGCATGTAGCAAGACAGCTCTTTTTTATTACCAACGGCATACTGCGTATTATGGCGCGAAATGAGAAGGGGAATGAGGTTACTTATTTCTTTTTAAAGGACAATCAGTTTTGCACCATTCTGTATAGCTTTAATAACAACGTGATCGCTGATGAAAGTATTCAGGCCGCCTGCGATACAGAACTATTGGTTGTTAGCAAAAGCAACCTGCTGGCTTTATATGAAAAGCTGCCTTATCTCAAAGGAATGATCGATCAGATTTCGCAGCATACGCTTATGGAGAAGATAAAAACGCGCAACACCTATCTTGGTTACGACTCGTCGGAAAGGTACCGGTTGTTTTTGGAGCGGCAGCCCGAGGTTGCCAGGAGAGTGTCACTTACCGATATCGCGTCGTACCTTGGCGTAACGCCTCAATCGTTGAGCCGCATCCGCAAAAATATTCGGTAATTAGGTTTTTTGTCGTCTGTTTAGATGACTAGAAGAGAGAAATTGACATCAATAAAATCTATATAAAACAAAAACAAAATAGCTATTATGAATACAGTTAAAACAGGATGGATAGGATTAGGTAAAATGGGCGTTCCAATGTCGCAGCAATTAATTAAAGCCGGATATCCGCTCAGTGTTTATAACCGAAGCAAGGATAAGGAAGAGGCGTTTAAGGCACAGGGCATTGGTATAGCTGCTTCGCCTGCCTTATTGTTGAATGCTGCTGATGTTCTTTTTATCATGGTATCAGACGATAAGGCCATTAATGATATTTTTCATGGTGATGAAGGTTTACTTGCCGCAAAAGTAAGCGGCAAAATAATCATTAACATGAGCACAGTTTCGCCTGCTATCAGTAAGGAGATGGCAGCCGCATGCAAGGCTCAAGGTAATTATTACCTGGACGCCCCGGTATCAGGCAGTGTCAAACAGGCGGAGGATGCCATGCTGGTTATCATGGCGGGAGGCGAGGCGGGTGCATTTGAGCAGGCTAAACCTATCCTCGAAAAAATGGGTAAACTGGTTATGCTGGTTGGTGGCACCGGCGCAGGTAACGCGGCTAAGCTGGCCATTAATACTTTGCTTGGCATTGTTGCACAAGGCCTTGCCGAAACAATAACGCTGGCACAACAAAATGGCATTGAAGCCGAAGCACTAACTACGCTGATCGGTAACAGTGCCCTGGGCAGCCCGTTCATCAAAATAAAAGGCGATGCCATTGTTAATAATAATTATAGCGCAGCTTTTGCATTAAAACATATCGCCAAAGATCTGCGCCTGGCTAAAGACCTCGGTTTAGCTACCCCGCTTGGCGAAACTGCTTATCAAACCTACCAGGCCGCCGAAGCTGCTTTTGGCGAAGAGGATATTATCGCGGTGATAAAGCAGGTGGGAAAGTAGTAAAAACCTACTACGCGTCATGCCGAATTTATTTCGGCACCTCACATGCAAGGTGTAAGCCATGCGTGTGGACGACCTGTCCTGTGGGGTCCTGAAACAAGTTCAGGATGACGGTTAAGATAAAGCACTTGTTAGTAATGATTTACTCCAAATTAATTTTCTGGTGCTGATACGGGATCTCAACATGATGGAAACCGTGCGCTTTTATTTTCCCGGCAAAATGCTGCTGCACTTCGTACTCGCCGTGAACCAGAAATACGGTTTTTACCAGTGCTGGATCCTGGCAGGCCAGGAAATGGAGGAGGTCGTCATAATCGCCGTGGGCGCTCATGGATTTGATTGAGCGGACTTCGGCTTTTACCTCATAAATTTCGCCAAAAATATGTACCTCATGATCACCTCTCAATAACCGGCCGCCCAACGAATTTGGCTCAGCATAGCCTACCATTAAAATAGTGTTCTTTTGATTATTGATATTGTTTTTAATGTGGTGCTTTACCCGTCCGGCCTCGGCCATGCCCGATGAGGAAATGATGACACAGGGGCGCGGATCGTTATTCAGCGCCTTTGATTCCTCTACACTTTCAATAAAGCGCAAACCCTTAAATCCAAAAGGATTGGCATCGGTTTTTAAAACTTCCTGCACGTTTTTATTATAAACCTCGGTGTGGTTCATCAATACTTCGGTTGCTTTTTCTGATAGCGGGCTATCTACATAATAAGGAACATCCGGCAGGATGCCTTTCAGTTCCAGGCCGTTTAAGGCGTACAGTAATTCCTGCGTACGGCCAACGCTGAATGCCGGGATAATCACCTTGCCATTTTTTACTTCGCAGGTTTGTTTAATGATCTCCAGTAGTGACTCTTCAATAGGCCCCAGTTCTTTATGCAGCGAATCGCCATAGGTTGATTCCAGTAAAATATAATCAGCCTGCTCAAATGTTTGCGGGTTTTTCAACAGCAGATCGTCATAACGGCCAACATCGCCGCTAAAAGTAATGTGGGTATCCCTGCCGTTTTCTGTAACGGTAATATGCACTGCCGCGCTGCCCAGAATATGCCCGGCATCCGTAAAATTAAATTTTACGGATGGGGTAATTTCAAACTCTTCGCCATATTCAACAATTTTGAACAGGCGAAGGGCCTCCATCACATCTTCTTCGGTGTACAAAGGATTAAGCAGCGGCAAGCCTTTGCGGATGCGGTGTTTGTTACTATACTCGGTGTCCTGTACCTGGATCTTTGCCGAATCGAGCAGCAGGATGCGTGTAAGGTCCATTGTGGCCGGGGTGCAATAAATGTTTCCCTCAAATCCTTCGGCAACCAGCCGCGGAATTAAACCACAATGGTCAATATGCGCGTGCGAAAGGATCATGTGCGTTACACCTTTGGGATTAAAGCCAAAATGTTCGTTCATTTCTTCGGTTTGCTCGCCCAGTCCCTGGAACATGCCGCAGTCTAATAATATGCTGGTACCATCGTTTAAGCGGAGTAAATGCTTGCTGCCGGTTACGTTACGGGCAGCACCATGGAAGGTTATGTTCATGTATAATTAGATGTGATCAACTTAACGAAGATGGTGATTAAAAGTTTAATAAATTAATAACTAAAAATTTAGTTGCAAATATAAAATACATCCCTTACCTTAGTTTGACCAATTAAACACATTAATACACGAGGTATTAATATTTAAAGTACGCACATGGAAATTAAAGAGTTAACCCGCGCCGAAGAGCAGATTATGCAAGTGCTCTGGCAATTAAAAAAAGGGTATGTTAAAGACGTTATCGAACAGTTACCTGAGCCCAAGCCAGCTTACAATACGGTATCGACAATTATCCGGATCCTGGAAACAAAAGGTTTTGTTGGGCATGAAGCGTTTGGTAAAAGTCATGAGTATCACCCGGTAATCAGCAAGGAGCAATACCAGAATTTTGCTGCCGACAAATTACTGAGCGGTTATTTTGACAACTCTGTTAACCGTATGTTTTCATTTTTTGTAAAGAAAGAAAAGATCGACCTGAAAGAGGCCGATGAGATCATGAAACTGATTGAAAAATTAAAAGAAAAATAGTTATGAGCTGGTGGCAATATTTATTACTGGTAAACATATACCTGTTGCTGTTTTACGGGTTTTATGTGCTGTTGCTTCGTAAAGAAACCTTTTTTCAGCTTAACAGGCTTTACCTGGTAAGTGCCGCTTTACTATCATTTATGATACCCGTTATCCAGGCCAATTGGGTGCAAAATCTATTTATTACCCAGCAGGTAAAGTATACCCTGTACAGTAGCCCGGTATTGGTTTATCACTTTAAACCTATTGAAGAATCGCCTATTAGTATAGGGGAGGTGTTGTTTATTATATATGCGGCGGGTATCGTTTTTTTATCGCTCAGATTGATCTGGCAGTTGTTTAAGCTAAAAAAGGTGATTAGTCAGCCGCAATCACAGGTATCCTATTCCTTTTTCAAAACCGTGAAATTAAATGCCGATGGGGAGGCCAATGAAGCTATTGCCACGCATGAGGATGTACATGCCAAACAATGGCATTCGGCCGATGTGTTGCTGGTTGAACTGGTGATGATCATTAACTGGTTTAACCCGATTGTTTATTTCTATCGTCGGGCGATCAAGCATATTCACGAATTTATAGCCGACAGGCATGCTGTTGAAGCCGGTACTGATAAGGCCGATTATGCCATGCTGCTTTTAAGCCAAACATTCAATACGCCTTCACACAACTTGGTTAATTCATTTTTTAACAAAAGTTTGTTGAAAGAACGTATTATCATGTTGCAAAAAAATAAATCGCACCGCATAACGCTTATTAAATACGGACTGTCGGCCCCTCTGTTTATTTTGATGATGGTACTGTCATCAGCTACAATTAATAATAGTGATACCATTGCGGTCATCAACACTAAGGCCGATAAAGTTTTCTCGACGCCGGCCAGTAAAGTGGCGGAGATTACTATTGATGAGCCTCTTAAACTTGAAAGGCCGGTTGTAGCAGCTGATACCTCACCGGTATATACTGCGGTTGCCCGTTTGCCCGAGTTTCCGGGCGGGCTGGGGGCTTTTGGTAAATTTTTATCTACCAATATAAAATACCCTGCAACAGCCCGAGAACAAAAGATCCAGGGAAGGGTGATCATAACCTTTGTTGTTGAAAAGGATGGCACGCTTTCAAATGAAAGGATTGTAAAGGGTATTACGGATGATCTGAATAACGAAGCATTAAGGGTGATAAAACTATCGCCTAACTGGAAGCCCGGTATGCAGGGAAATCGTACGGTAAGGACTCAATATTCAGTGCCTATCAGTTTTACACTTGCTCCCAGCGATGATACGACAAAGACTACTGCACCTGTAACATTCTCAATAGCTTCGGCTCAATCAGGTTCTGATCCGGTATTTACATCAGTTGAGCAGGTGCCTGAGTTTAAGGGTGGGTTGGAAGCATTTGGAAAGTTCCTGATGACTAACCTGAGGTATCCCAAAGCCGCCCGTGATAATAATGTTCAGGGCAGGGTGGTCATAACTTTTGTTGTTGAAAAAGATGGGTCGTTATCAAACATGAAGGTTGTAAGAGGGATAGGCTCAGGTTGCGACGAAGAAGCTTTAAGAGTGCTTAGTATATCGCCGGCCTGGAAACCTGGAATTCAGAATGGCAAGCCGGTGAAAGTACAGTATTCTGTGCCGATAAGCTTTACACTGGCCGATGATAAATCTGCAAAGCCAGGCGAAAATAAAACCGGGGATGTTGTAAATCCATCTAACACTAATCGGCTAATATATGCCGGTCGGTTGGTTATTGATACTGCAAAAAAGTCAAATATAATTCTTCGCGATGGGCTCAAATACTCTAATCAGCCATTATTGATAGTTGATGGCAAAGCTCAGACAACAGATGAGATTATGCATCAACTTAATCCGGATTATATCGCCAGCATATCTGTTTTGAAAGATAAAAACGCAACTGCCATTTATGGTGAGCGGGGCGCAAACGGTGTTATACTGATCACTACCAAGGCAGAAGCAAAAAGGAAAGCCACTGAAGGGACTATCAAAGGATCTGTAATAAAGAGCAATTGATGTGAACAGCATATTGATTATGATCGCCTAAGGCAGAACAGGTTTTCTCATGCGGGGAAACCTGTTCTGCTTTAAACCGAAAGATGAAAAGCTACGTAAAACTGTTAAATTAGTCGCATGAAATGTAACCACTAATTACCGTCCCCTTCTTTTTTTGCACGCGGATATCTTCCCTTTGAAATTGGAGGATAAAACTATTGAAATGATAAAAACAGTTTAAGGATCGGTATTAGCAAGTACCAGGTATCGATTTTAACCACTGCGTTATCCTTAACTGCGAGTTGATTGTCACACAGATAAGTATTTATTCAATAATATATATATTCAGGTACCGGCTGGCCGCGATGGTGTTATCTATGTTATTATTGCCCAAAATCTCCTTTGATATTATTTATTAACTTTGTGCCTGCAAAGCATAGCCTTATATTCTCTGTAATCTGTAATGACTGAAAATCCGAACCGCGAAAATGTTGTGTCTTATTATGACGAGCACGTTAAAAACAAGCTTAATGATTATATTGTAGTTAACCCCCGTATTGAGTTTGGTTGGGAAACCATTAAACGTTTTACGCCGTCAACACCGGCCCGCATTTTGGAAGTAGGTTGTGGTATGGGCAATATCTGTTCGCGGATGCGTAAATACTGGCCCGATGCCGTTATTACTGGAATTGATATCAGCACAATGTCTATTCAGATTGCTCAAAAGCTTTTTGGCGACAGCAAGCTCAATTTTAAGGAAAGCATCCTTACCCCCGATACCTTTAATGAACAGTTTGATCTGATTGTTTTTATGGATGTGTATGAACATATAGCTGTTACAGACAGGCCTGCTGTTCATGCCGCGCTTGCAAAAATATTACGCAATAAAGGCCGCATTGTTTTAACGGTCCCTACACCGGCTAACTTAAAATGGTCGTTAGTTAATAAGCCCGAAACCATGCAGCCTGTTGATGAGCATATATCTTTTGAGGTTATTGGTAAATTGGCTGCAGATACCGGTACCGAGGTAATCCTGTACGAACTCAAAAACGTGTGGAACGTAGGCGATTATGCACACATCGTATTGGAAAAAAATGACGATTTCGAAGCCGCGTTCTTTCATCCAAAACCGGTAACCGCGTCACAACGCAGCCGAAGGATCTTTAATAAGGCGATGTATAAAATGGGCAGTTTCTTCCGCCGGTATTATGTCCGTAAAAAGTTAGGTTGAAATGAGCCAGGCGTATAATTTATGCATCATAAAGCCCAATAAGTCTGCTTTTTCCGAGACCTTTATACAAGCGCATATTGATGGCCTGGCTGGTAATAAAAAAGTTTTATACGGCGGCGCCTTTCCTGTTTATGATCATGAAGGTAAAACCCTGATCCGCTCAAAACTGGGCTTGCTGAGTTATCTCATCCAAAAAAGAATCTTTAAGAGGAAAAATATCAAGGTACGTACCTGCGCCTTGTATAAATATTTAAAAGAGCATAAAATAGATGCTGTATTTGCTGAATATGGCATGGTTGGCGCATCTGTTACTGAAGCTTGTAAATTAGCCGGAGTTCCCCTGATTATTCATTTTCATGGAGCCGATGTTTATCATCGCGATACAGTTGCTGAGTATGCCGAACTTTACCAGGATGCATTTAAGTACGCGAGTGCCTTTATTGCTGTATCGGTAGATATGGCTGCTACTTTGAAAGAAATGGGGGCTCCTGCCGATAAAGTGTTTACCGCTTCATGCGGAGTGGATACTGCTGCTTTCCCTTTACTTGATACATCAGCCTCCACTAAAGATTTTTTATTCGTAGGGCGTTTTGTTGAAAAGAAATCTCCTCAATCCTTAATTAAGGCTTTTAAAATTTTACAGGAAAAACACCCCGATGCCGGGCTGTGGATGGTTGGGGGCGGACCGCTGTTTGATGAAACCCGGGAGCTGATTGCCGATCTTGGGCTTAATGAGCAGGTTACGCTTACCGGGGTATTAAAGCCTGAAGAAATACGCACGTTAATGAAAACCATGCGGGCATTTGTACAACACTCGGTTACAGCGGCCAATGGCGACAAAGAAGGTACCCCGGTTACCGTGCTCGAAGCATCGTCATCAGGTTTGCCGGTAGTTTCAACCCGCCATTCGGGAATCAAGGAAGCTGTTATTGATGGCGAGACAGGCTTTTTGGTTGATGAATACAATATAGCCGGAATGGCCGAAAGAATGAGCATCCTTGCGGAATCGGTTGAATTATCCGTGCAAATGGGTAAAGCGGCGCGGAACCACATGATTAATAATTATGATATTCACATGCGCATCGCTTTGCTTGATCATATTATCCAAAGCAGCATCAGCAATAACAAAATTAAATGAACCTATTACAAAAACAGGGATTTTTTAACAGCCTCATATTGTATGCGGGAGTTGCTTTAGGTTTCTTTAACCTTATCATTCTTTTTCAGCGGATCCTTACCACAGAAGAGATCGGTTTTTTTATTTTAATGGGGACTATATCGCTGCTTTATGCACAGTTTGCAGGATTAGGTATTGGTAATATCATTCTTAAATATTTCCCTTACTATCGCAGCGACGATAAAAAACATGGCGGTTTCGCATCTTTTGTTACTGTTTGGAGCCTGATAGGTTTTGCGATCTTCACGGTGCTTTTTGTAGTTTTTAAGGATTTTATTATTAGTTACTATAAGAATAAGAATGGAGCTCCGCTACTGATCAGGTATTTCTATTACCTTATTCCTTTGTCATTTTTTACGCTGGTATTTTCTGTTCTGGAAAACCTGGCGCTTACGGTATTTAAAAATGTACTTTCTTCCTTTTTGCGCGAAGTAGGGTTACGTTTGTTCACAACTGCGGGCGTTTTGCTCATAGCCATTAAGCTGGTTGATTATCATGTTTTTTTGATGATATATATAACAGCTAACCTGGTGGCTGTATTGGTGTTGCTTGCCTATATTAGCAAAGGCCGGCACTTTAAGTTTTCGACTGTTGGTGCTCAGCTGCTAAGCGAAAGAAAAACGTTTTTGAGCTATGGCATTTTTACGGTATTAAGTGGCAGCTCCTTTGTAATGATCCAGAACCTTGATACCCTGATGCTGAGCATGCTTACCAAAGAGTCATTTAGTTATGTAGGTATTTATGGTACGTTTTTCGCCATTGCGGTAGTGATAAGTTTACCGGCCAAGGCATTGAGCCGCACCTCACTGCAGATCATAGCCCAGTCATGGGTTACTAATGATCTGGCCAAGATTGGTAAAATTTATTACAAAACATCAGTAGTACAAATGCTTATCGGCTGCCTGCTTTTCATAGGCTTGGTTATTAACAGGTCGTTTATTATAATGTTGTTACATAAACCTGAGTACGCCAATTATTTCAATGTATTTATTATAGTGGGCGTGGCCTTTCTGGTTGATATGACAGGAGGGTTAAATGGCTACATCATGAATGTGTCTAAATATTACAAGCTTACCACTGTTTTTATTGTTTCGGGGGTGGTTTTTTGTGTGCTGTCAAATTTGGTCCTGATACCTATGTTAGGCATGATGGGTGCTGCCTTATCATACCTGATCACCATGTTTGTACTAAACTTTGCTTATTGGCTGTTTGTTAAAATTAAGTTTAACCTGCAGCCTCTTGCAATGGCACACGTATATATATTATTGATCTTTACGGTTTGCCTGCTTATCGGGCTTTATCTTCCGTCATTAAAGAATGTATTTGCAGATATGATTTACAGATCGGTTATCGTGGGCGTGGTGTACGTGTTTTTGGCATATATTTTAAAAATTTCAGAAGATATTAATATAGTATTTGATCGCATCCTGAAAAAGGTATGAGTTAAGTTATATTAATTGCTATAGTATTCCAGGCCTTTATATAGTTTTATTGCCGCCGCGTTCACAATAATATTGCCGTTTATGTTATTAGCCGGGCTGCATTTACCGTTTATGCTTAATTAAATAAAACCGCTACCGGCGCAGGTTGCCCTTCATCAGGCCCTTATCCAATGTGTTTCCTGTAAATTGGGGCTATTAATAATTCATAGTTTTTCACATCATACACTAAACTGATACGGGTTTGCACTCACCTTTAAAAGGTAAAATTTGTAACAGCTTCAATTGCAGTAAAGCTTAGTTTGAAATTTTTTGATAATGTGAACATTATAATTAATTATATCGTAGAAGGGCTTAGGATACCGTTGTAATATAACGTTATTAATAAACCTGGATTAACAATAAAATAATTAATTAACATAACTGATTGGGTCAACTTAACGCTGGTTGGCGTTGAAACCGTTTGATTAGTGATTAAATATTTTGAAAGTTTAGTAATATGAAAGATAATTATTATCATTATCCGTTAATTTAAGCTATGCACCCTAAACCTGCACTTCTATATAAAATAGTATTATGGGCAATATTTTGCCTGTTTTTTCTCCCGTCCGCTGGTTTTAGCCGGGCATTTGAAACCCCATTGCCTGTTAACACGGAGCCGCGGTCTGTTGAACCACGGTTTACTACATACCATATTACGGTTGCCCCGCTGCAGGCAATTACCATTTGCTCCGCTGCTGCTGCTGTACTTAACGGCGATATAAAAAACCCCGTGCCCGACAGTTATCTATGGCAAATAAATAACAACGGGAACTGGGTAAATGCACCGTCGGCAAATACTCAAAAAGATTATATCACATCTTCGTTAACAAATACATCTGCTTCGAGTATTGTATACAGCCTTCGCCGCAGGATCTCTACCGCCGGCGTAGTAGATTATGATTCTTATTATGATGTTACCGTAAGGCCGATAGCAGCGGTAAACAACAATACGATAGTAGCGCCAGCTGTTACCCAATTTTGTTCAACTGGCAATCCGGGGGCTATTACGGGTAGTGTGCCCGGGGGGGGCGATGGTACTTTTTCATATCAATGGCAGTCATCCACAGATAACGCAACATTTAATGATATTCCGGGTGCTGTATCAAAAAACTATGACCCGCCGGTCTTAAAAAATGATACTTATTATCGCCGTATGGTTTCTTCCGGGGCATGTACAACTCCGGCGCTTAGTAATGTGGTGCTCCTTAAGGTTTCAACACCCCCACCTCCTCCATCGCCTGCAGCG
Organism: Mucilaginibacter rubeus; assembly: GCF_014643835.1. Classification (GTDB taxonomy): domain Bacteria; phylum Bacteroidota; class Bacteroidia; order Sphingobacteriales; family Sphingobacteriaceae; genus Mucilaginibacter; species Mucilaginibacter rubeus. The sequence goes on from NZ_BMKD01000012.1 coordinate 57,578, forward strand.
TCAACAATAACCATTTGCCAGGGAACCCCGGCTACATTGACAGTTGCCTCGCCGCAGGCCGGGTTTACGTATAACTGGTATGATTCGTCGACTAAAATCACGGTGCTTGCTACAGGTACCTCATACACTACTCCTGTTTTAAACGCAGGAAAAAATTATTATGTCGAAGCATCAAACGGCACTTGCGGCAGCCAGTTAGCAACAATACAGGTAAAGGTTACCCTGGCGCCTGCTGTGCCTCAGTTTTCTCAAACAACGGTTACAGCCTGTATGGGCTCAACAGTGACACTCAGTGTACAAAATTCGCAAAGCGGTGTTATTTATAACTGGTATAGTACTGCAACTGATGCCAATATTTTGCATACCGGCAGTACTTTCGTATTGCAAAATGTAACATCAGCGATAACTTATTATGTAGAGGGACTTAGTTCAACAGGTTGCAGTTCTACATCACGCGGAAAGATAAGTTTAACTGTTAAGCCCGTGATAGCGGTAACCAATAATCAGATCACAGCCCCCACAGTTACTGATTTTTGTGTAACCGGTAACCCTTCGGCAATTACGGGCAGCACGCCTGCCGGTGGTGACGGTACTTTTTCATACCAATGGCAGTCATCTGCCGATAATATAACCTTTGCTAATATTGCCGGGGCCACATCAAAAAGCTATGACCCGCCGGTATTAAGCAAGGGCGCTTACTACCGCCGTATAGTATCATCAGGTACCTGTACAACCCCAATGGTAAGTAATGTGATCAGTGTTCAGGTTTTAACACCTCCGCCTGCACCGTCGCCCGTAGCATCGGGCCTAACCATTTGCCAGGGAACCGCAGCCACGTTAACGATTAGTTCGCCGCAGGCCGGGTTAACTTACAACTGGTATGATTCGCCTGCTAAAACTACAATACTTGCCACGGGTACTACCTACAAAACACCCGTTTTAAACGCAGGCAAAAGTTATTATGTTGAGGCATCTAACAGCGCCTGCAGCAGTCCTTTAACAACAATACAGGTAACTGTTTCGCCATTGCCGGCGGTGCCGCAATTTACACAAAGCACCGTTAGCGTTTGCTCCGGCTCCGCAACAACAATTACCATACAAAACGCGCAAAGCGGTATTGTTTATAACTGGTACGGCAGCGCCACCGATGCTAACATTTTACATACCGGAACCAGTTATACAATTAGCAACGTAACAGCGGCAACAGCCTATTATGTACAGGCTGTTAACGCTGCAGGGTGCGGTTCTTCGGCCCGGGGGACGGTTAGCGTAGCTATCATTCCGTTGCCGGTGGTTACAGTAAGCAGTTCGGGCACTTCTGTTTGCCCGGGCACCAGTGCCACATTAACCGCGTCCGCATCAGGCGGGGCAGTTATTTCCTGGTATGATGCACCGACCGGTGGAAACCTGCTTGCTCAGGGCAATACATATGTTACGGCTAACTTAACATCGGCAAAAAATTATTATCTGGAAGCGACCAACAACACCGGGTGCAACAGCAGCGGAAGAGTTACAGTGCAGGTACAGATGACCAAGCCGCTTGATGCGCCGGTGGTAACGGTTGGCGAAGTTACCTCATCGAGCGTAGCTTTTGAGTGGAGCGCGGTAAGTGGCGCTACCAGTTACCTGGTAAGTACCAACAATGGTTTAACCTATACCGCGCCAAGTTCGGGCAGTAACGGTTTAACGCATAAAGTGAGCGGCCTTGGCTTAAACAAATCAGTGACCATCACAGTGAAGGCTTTGGGAGCATCGTCATGTACGCTTAGCGGGGCTTCGGTCGCGGTTACCGCCGCCACCATCGATAATAACAATGTAATATATGTAGCCAACAACTTTACCCCCAATGGCGACGGAAATAACGATATTATTTATGCACATGGAAAAAATATAAAAACACTTTCCTTTAATGTGTATGACCAATGGGGACAATTGGTTTTTACATCAACCGATGTTAACAAAGGATGGGATGGTTATTATAAAGGCTCATTGATGCCCGTGGGTGTATACGTATACTATTTAAAAGCGGCAATGAATAACGGGGCGGAATTGAATAAAAAAGGAACAATTACGCTATTAAGATGAAGAAACTACTACTCATTATTACAATAGCGCTGCAGTTTGCAGTTGCGGGAACGGTGAAGGCGCAGGTTGATCCGCATTTTTCACAGTATTACGCTTACCCGCTTTGGCTCAACCCTGCGCTTACGGGCGTTTTTGACGGCGATACGCGCTTATCTGCCAACTACAGGGACCAGTGGGCAAACATCAACAATGGCTACCGCACAGCAGGTGTATCGGCCGATTTCAAGCCAACCGATAAAGTGGGCATCGGCCTTAATATCCTTGATCAAAAAGCAGGCACTGCCGGGTACAATTACTTTACAGCTTATGGTTCATTCGGTTATGGCATAACGCTGTCAGGTGATGGTAATCAGCGGCTGCATTTCGGTTTGCAGGCGGGTGTTATCAGCCGTAGTTTTGATCCGGGTAAGCTCCAGTCTGATAACCAGTACGACCCGAACAGCGGCTTCGACCCTACATTGCCCAATTTCGAAAATTTTGGTTATTCATCAAAAACGGTATTTGATGCAGGCGCAGGTATCTATTACTATAACGCCGCCCCAATGAATAAAGCCAATTTGTTTGGCGGACTTAGTATTAACCATATCAATGATGTAACAGATCCATTTGCCGCGGGTGGTATAGCCAGCAAATTGCCTATGCGGTTTACTGCGCATGGCGGTGTCCGTATAAAAGCGTCTGATTTTTTTGACCTGATCCCGAACGCAGTTTACGTTAAACAAGGCAAAGGCGAGATCAAAGCTTTCGGACTATATTCTGAACTTAAGTTTGCCGATGATAACGGCCTGGTACTCGGTGGTATGGTCCGGGTACAGGATGCTGCAATTGCCAACGTTGGTTACCATATCCGCAGGATGGTGATTGGTGCCAGTTATGATTTTAATACTTCAGGGCTTCGCGCGGTTACATCAGGCCGCGGCGGTTTTGAACTATCAATAAGCTATATATTTAGTCGCTACACTGATTCCCCGGCCCCAATTTGCCCAAGGATATAATATGAAAAAACTATTACCCTATTTCTTACTATTGTTTTTTCCGTTGGTTTCATTTGGACAGGCGAAAAACTACAGGGCACTGGCCGACACTGCCTTTAACAGGCATGAGTACTATACTGCCGCCTATTATTACAAGCATATTGCCGATGGTACAACCGATGAGCCAAAAAGCAATCTGCCGCGTTCATCAGCAGTAAAAAAAATCAATTCAAAAAAGGCTGAGTCTAATCAATACATCATTTATCGCCTGGCCGAATCATACCGCCTGTATAAAGATTATACTGATGCTACCATTTGGTATGCCCAATTGGCTAAGGAAGCACCAACTGCCCAATATCCGTTAGTACCGCTTTGGTACGGCATCTGCCTGCAGGCAAACGGGAAGTATAATGAAGCTTTGGTCCAGTTAAAGCAGTTTGCAGACAACGCTCCCGATCCGCAGTATGCCGCTCTCGCTAAAAAAGAAATAATCTCGTGCGAATATGCCTTGAAGCAATTGGGACACCCGCGCGCCGTTGATGTATCGGCTTTAGTGTTCTTAAATAAAGACCAGGGCGACTACGCCCTTACCGTTAACCTGGGCAGGTATTGGTTTACCTCATCACGCCTGGTTGATAAGGATAAGTTTTATACCAACAGGGTTTATAGTTCGGCCATCCTCGATTCAACTAAAGCGCTTGCCACAAACTTTAACGCGTTTGATAAAGAGGGGCAAATTGAATATGCTACACCTGCGCTTGATGGTACCGGCACCAGGATGTACCTTACCCGCTGGTATAAAAAGAACGGGAAAACAGTATCTGCCATTTATTTTAGTCAACTGGTAAACAGCATATGGCAGCAGCCGGTAAGGCTGAATAATACTGTTAATGCCGAAGGCTATAATTCCAAACACCCTTTTGTTAGCGCTGATGGCCGGCGATTGTTTTTCTCATCCGACAGGCCCGGCGGTGAAGGCGGCGACGACATTTGGGAAAGTAACCTTGATGATGCCGGGCAGCCGAAAACTGTAAGTAACCTGGGCGATGCGGTAAACACAGCATATGATGAACAGTCGCCATATTATGACCAGGCCGATAAAGTGTTGTTTTTTAGCTCGAATGGTTTTACCGGTATGGGCGGCTTTGATGTTTACCGCAGCGAAGGAGATTTTGGTCGTTGGTCGGCCCCGGTTAATTTAGGTTACCCGGTTAACTCATCTAAAGACGACTTGTACTACAGCCTTGATCCAACCAATCCAAATAAATTCTACCTGAGTTCGGCACGCGGCTCTGACTGCTGCTTAAGCCTGTTTACCGGGCAGTATAAGTTTTTATATATCAGTGGCCGTGTAATTGATTGCCGCACTAATGGTGGTATGGCAGGGGCAAGGGTGATCCTTAAAGATCCGGACGTGAAAATGGGTTTGGCTGTTAAAGTAACCGATGCCAAAGGCGATTATGTTTTCCAGGTAAAGGAAAAACTGCCAAGGTATAAACTGGAGATTTCGCAAAAGGGATACTTTACCAAAGTTATTCCTGCACCGATAGTAAAGCCGGGTATTGACACGCTCATTAACCCCGAAATTTGCTTGCAGAATTATAAGATCAATGTTCAGATAACCATCGAGAATATTTATTTTGATTTTGGTAACGCCCATCTCCGGTCCGAATCATTTGATACGCTGGATAAGCTGGTTGCCATCATGAATGATAACCCTAAAATTAAGATCGAACTTGGTTCGCATACCGATGGGATAGGCACCGACGCCGCGAATATGAAGTTGTCGCAGGCCCGTGCGGAGGCTTGTGTTGATTACCTGTTACTGCAAGGCATTAAATCCGCGCGTATTACTGCGCGCGGCTATGGCAAAAGAATGCCCGTTGCCCCAAACAAATTACCAAATGGCAAGGATAACCCTGCAGGCAGACAGCTTAACCGTCGTACTACATTTACGGTAAAATCGGCAGAATAAAAACAAATTATTTTATTTGTTTGCAATCGGAAGGTTATGGTATAATTTTGCCTTGCAAATTAAATGCCCCACTTGATGCAAGGTATTTAATTTCAATACCTGATCTGCTGAAATCATACCATGCAAAATCTTGCCCCGATAGCTCTTTTTGTTTATAACCGGCCCGACCATACCCGCCGTACCATCAGTTATTTGCAGCAAAATTTGCTGGCCGATGAGTCGCGCCTGTACATTTTTTGCGATGCAGCCAAAACCGACGCCGATAAGCCAAAGGTTGAGCAGGTGAGGCAACTGGTAAAAGATGTAAGCGTTTTTAAATCGGTGAAAATTATTTTGCGTAATCATAATCTAGGTCTGGCCGAATCCATCATCAGCGGGGTAACACAGTTGGTGTATGAATATGGTAAAGTGATTGTTTTTGAAGACGATCTGTTATCTTCCCCATATACCCTGCAGTATTTTAATGACGCATTAACAAAATATGCAAACCAGGAACAGGTAATGCATATCGGCGCCTATATGTACAATTTGCATGACAAAAAACTGCCCGAAACATTCTTTTATCGGGCAGCCACCAGCTGGGGCTGGGCAACCTGGGCCCGTGCCTGGAAAAACTTTGAACCCGATGTTGATAAGCTGATTGCTCAGTTTGATACGCTGAAAATAGCCCGGTTTTCGATAGAAGGCAAAATGAATTTTTGGAAGCAGATAGAGCAGTTTAAGGCCGGTAAAAATAATTCATGGGCCATTCGCTGGTATGCCTCTATCTTTTTGAAGAACGGATTGACACTGAACCCTTCACAGTCGCTTATTCAAAACATAGGTCATGATGGTACTGGCGTACACTCCAATAAAGAAGATATGTACCATGTGCAAATGGCACGCAAACAGGTAATGCAATTTCCCGACACCATAGAGGAGAATGAAGAGGCTTATAAAGCCATCAAAAATTTCCTGGCAAACAGAAAGGGCACCTTGCTGCAGCGGATCAGAAGGTTCGTGAAGCAGCAGATGGGACGATAAGCTATTTAAGGCGTTTACAGCGCAAATGTATAGATGTATGTGATGCCTCTCTGCGTGGAAATAATCAATTTGAATTCTTCGCTTAAACCGGAAAGCAGAATTTTCCCATCAACACAGCCGGGTTTGTTCCGATCCTGATCGGCGCACCGCATAAAGCTTCATTACCTAATAAAGCAAATAATATAGCTTCTTTGGCATCGGGGTTAATCCCCAGTAAACTGCTATCCTCTATCGCAGCTTGGGGCAATAGTTTTTTTAATTCCCCAATAACAAATGGATTTCGCGCCCCGCCGCCGCTGGTAAAAATTTTAACATGATCCCCTGCGATATTTTCCTTAACAAAACCGGCTATAGATGCCGCTGTGAAGGCACTTAGGGTACAAATAAGATCTTCACCACTAATCTTCACGGTACCTGACCGTTGCTGTGCTTCAGCAACCATGGCAAGGTTGAACAGTTCTGGTCCGGTGGTTTTAGGGCCTTTTTCATCAAAAAACGAATGGGAGAGGAGCGCCGTTAATAGATCTTTATTTACCCGCCCCTTGTAAGCGATGACCGAATCCTCATCAAAAGGCTTATCAAAATATTTTCGGCAGGCAGCATCGATGAGTGTATTGCCGGGGCCAATATCTGTGCAGAGCACGCGGTTAAAATCACCGTCGCCAGGAAGCCAGGTTAAATTAGCAATGCCTCCTATGTTTAACAGCACCCGGTTTTGGCCGGTTTTATTGCCCAATAATACATCACCATATAAAGCCAGCGGAGCGCCTTCTCCTCCGGCAGCAATATGCTTCTGCCTGAAATCGCTGATGGTTAGTATGCCGGTTTTTACGGCGATATGGTCGCCGTCGCCAATTTGCAGAGTGGCGTTAGGGTAGTTTTTATGCTGATGTAATCGCTGGGGGGCATGGTAAATAGTTTGACCATGACTGGCGATAAAATCAACCTCTTGCGGGTCGGCTTTCCATTGACCAAGTGCCTGCAATATCAGTTCGGCGTGATAGCTGCCGATATAAGCGTTAAGTAAAGTTATCTTTTCCAGATCCGCATTACGCCGGGCAAATACCTGCTGAACTTCCAGCTTAAAGTCATCCGGATAGGGGATTGTGATAAATTGTACCAGCTCAAAATGAGTGCTTAAACCATTACCGGTAAATTTGCACAGGGCAATGTCAAGCCCATCCAATGAGGTACCAGACATTAGGCCGATGCCCGTTTTTGATGGTTTTTGAGCGATGCTAAACAGGTGCTGAAGGTTATGGTTCAATGCTATCATGGGCTTAATTTACTATTTGTACGGCAACCCGCAAAAGTTGGGCAAATGCATTTAATATTTTAGTGGCGATGATTTGTTGTTAATATAGCAACGAAATAAGATAATGATATTGGCAAACTATCAGTATCAAATGATACTTGTTTTATGGCCTGATGCCGGTTAAACGGGCCAGGTTTCATTAGCACTTGCTTTTGTCAATAACAGGGGTAAACGTTTGGATGTGTTAATTGCTCGAAATTATCAGTTTAGTGTAACCCATAGTTGTGTTTAAATTATTGACTATTAATGATTTGTATTTTAAATATTTGAAATGTGTTAACCCGTGTTAACCCCATTAGGATGGGTTTACACTACCGCAAAAGTTAAAATAATAATGGCACTATGTAAATATCTGATATATTTGTTTTGAACAACTAACCTCATTTTCATTTCCTAAGATTCATGGCACGATTAAATTTATTGGAAGAGACACGTTACGAGAAGTTACCGGTAAGCGTATACAACAACCAGCAGGAAGCCTCGGTAGCGGTAGCGAACCGGATAGCAGATCTGATCCGCACAAAACAAGCTAAAGGCGAAAAAGCGGTATTGGGACTTGCCACCGGTGTAACCCCGATAGGAGTATATGCCGAACTGGTAAGGCAGCACAAAGAAGCAGGCTTGAGCTTTAAGAATGTGATCACTTTCAACCTGGATGAGTACTACCCGATGAAGCCCACAGCAGCGCAAAGCTATGTGACTTTTATGTATGAAAACCTGTTCAGCCATATTGATATAGATAAAGCCAATGTGCACATCCCGGATGGCACGCTGGATAAAGAAGCCGTAGCAGGCTACTGCCTGGCTTATGAAAAGCAGATAGAAGGATTGGGTGGCTTAGACCTTCAGATCCTGGGTATCGGTCGTACAGGCCACATCGGCTTCAACGAGCCGGGATCTGCGCCAAACTCAGGCACAAGGATGGTAACGCTTGACGACCTGACCAGGAGTGATGCTTCAAGAGATTTTGGTGGTAAGGCGAATGTGCCAACCAAGGCGATCACGATGGGGATCGGTACCATCTTCAAGGCCAGGGAAATCATCCTGATGGCCTGGAACAAGAAGAAAGCGCCAATCATCAAGAAAGCGGTAGAAGGGGAGATTTCGGGCGAAGTACCTGCAACTTACCTGCAATTATCACAACATGTGGAGTTTGTACTGGATGCAGATGCCGCATCAGAACTGACCCGGTTTGATACCCCGTGGCTGGTAAAAGATTGTGTGTGGGATAACCAGTTAAAGAAAAAGGCTGTGATCTGGTTGGCGAATGAGGTTAACAAACCGGTACTGAAACTAACCGAAGAAGATTACAATAACCACGGCATGGCGCAGCTGGCAGTAGAGCAGGGCCCTGTATATAATATCAACATTGATATCTTTAACCAGATTCAGCATACCATTACCGGCTGGCCGGGCGGTAAACCTGATGCGGATGATTCGCAAAGGCCGGAAAGGGCATTGCCTGCTAAAAAACGCTCTATTATCTTTTCACCGCACCCTGATGATGACGTGATCTCGATGGGCGGTACATTTATCCGTTTGGTAGACCAGGGGCATGATGTACACGTAGCTTACCAAACATCAGGCAATACCGCCGTTTGGGATGATGACGTGCTAAGGTACATGGAGTTTGCTATCGATTTCACAAAGAGCATCGGCGAAGACACCGCTCATCTTCAAAAGTCATATGAAGATATGCGTGCCTTCTTCCCAGCCAAACAACCAAACGAAATTGATACCCAGGAAATCAGAAACGTAAAAGGCTTCATCCGGAAAACGGAAGCGATTTCAGGCGCAAGATACGCAGGCTTACAGGATGATCATATCCACTTCATGGCACTGCCGTTTTACGAAACCGGTAAAACGAAGAAGAACTCGGTAGGTGAGGAAGATATTCAATTAACCATCGACCTGCTTCAAAAAGTAAAACCACAGCAGATCTTTGCTGCCGGTGATTTTGCCGATCCTAATGGTACGCACTTAGTATGCTTCAAAATCATCTTAGCTGCACTGGAAAGATTGAAAGGTAAAGAAGCCTGGGTAGAAGACTGCTGGCTGTGGATGTACCGTGGTGCATGGCACGAGTTTGAAACACATGAGATAGAGATGGCGGTACCATTGTCGCCGCAGGAGGTGATCAGGAAACGTAATGCGATCTTCAAACACCAGTCGCAAAAAGACAGGCCTGTATTCCCGGGTGATGATGCAAGGGAGTTTTGGGTAAGGGCAGAAGACCGCACCCGTGACACGGCCCATCGCTACGACCGCCTTGGCCTTGCGGAATATGAGGCTATGGAGGCGTTTAAACGATATATGTTTTAAGGATTTATAGAACCTCATTGTCTTGTGGAAGCAGGCAATGGGGTAATAATTGAAGGCCATGTGCGATTCCCTCCCTTGGGAGGGTGTAGGGAGGGGTTTCATCGATTAGCCTTGTTTTTGACAGGGTGTATAAACCCCTCCCTGCCAATGCACATTCCAAACGCACCCCTCCCAAGGAGGGAATTTCTTTAATGTAGCCTATGACCTCAACCATAACCGAAAAACCAAAACGCCTTCTTTCCCTTGATGTATTCCGGGGCATTACCATCGCCATGATGATCCTCGTCAATGACCCTGGCGATTGGGGGCATATCTATGCACCGCTTGAACATTCTAAATGGAACGGTTGTACACCTACCGACCTGGTTTTTCCTTTCTTTTTGTTTATGGTTGGCGTATCGGTTATATATGCCATGGAAAGTAAAAAGGCTACGGTATCGCACAGTAAACTAATCCTGAAGGCGCTGCGCCGTACCATGATCCTGCTGCTGATCCCCTGGATAACTCAACTGACCTTGCACCCCGATACAGGGCTGGCTCATTTACGTTTGCCGGGTGTGTTGCCGCGCATAGCCCTGGTGTATTTCATCAGCACAGTACTTTATCTCAAAACATCACAAAAAACGCGCGACTGGATTTTTGCCGGAGCGCTTATAGGTTATTTTATCATCATGACCTTTATCCCTGTACCGGGTGTAGGCTATGCCAATCTTGAGCCTGAAACCAATATGGGGGCATGGATAGACAGGCTGGTATTTACGCCCGATCACCTCTGGCGCGAATCGCATACCTGGGACCCGGAAGGTTTGCTGGGGACTATTCCCGCCGTTGCCACAGCCTTGTTTGGCATTAGGGTGGGCAGCTGGCTAAAACGTAAAGACCGCGATGACAATATCAAAACTAACTGGATGTTTGTTTACGGAATAATCGCGGTTATAGCAGGCTTGTTCTGGGATTTGTTTTTTCCTATTAACAAAGCCTTGTGGACAAGTTCCTTTGTGCTTTATACCGGCGGCCTGGCAACCATTGGGCTGGCTTTATGCTACTGGCTTATTGACATACAAGGGTACAAACGCTTTACTTATCCCTTTGTGGTATTTGGTACTAATGCTATAACAGCATATGTGCTGTCGGGCTTTATACCGCATTATATGGGGATGATTAAAATAAACGGTTCATCCATCTATCAAACATTTTTTGCTCCTTATTTTTCACCTGTAAATGCTTCATTGATAAGTGCTATATTTACAGTGCTCATTTTATGGGTGGTGATGTGGGTGTTCTACATCAAAAAGATCTTTATCAAAATTTAATATGAACCTAAAACTTAAACTTATCGCATTAACAGGAATCACCCTGTTTTCTTTTTCAAGCTTAAAAGCGCAAACAACCACTCAAACTATTACCCAATCACATTTAAAGGCCGCTGAGCAATTGTTAGTTTCTATTGGCATAGATAAACAGTTTGGCGGAATGATGGATAATATCATTAACTCCACAAGTAGTCAAATGCCTGCAGAGCAGCGTGCCAAATTCATTGATGTGATGAAAACCTTTATGAGCAAATACTTTACCTGGGATTTGCTTAAAGATAAGATGGCAGCTATTTATGCTGAAGAATTTACTGAAGATGAACTTAATCAGATTTCTGTGTTTTATAGCTCACCGATAGGGCAAAAAGTAAGCTCAAAATTGCCTGCGTTAATGCAAAGGGGGATGATGGTTGGCCAGAATGCGGTTGCAGAACATAAAGACGAACTGACGCAAATGATGCAGGATGCTTTTGGTTCTTCTAACCAGGCTCCGGCTAATCAGCCTCCCGCTAAAAAGCCAGCCTCAAAATCAGCTACAAAACATTAATTTTCATAACAATACTTTGTAACTAAGATTTTCGTTTTGCATCTTAGTACCCTGACTATTTAAACTTTATAATGAACCTGAACAAATACGTTCCGCTGGCCCTATTGGCTTTAACACTTTCGGGCGGAAGTGCTTTTGCACAAGTAAAAAAGAAACCTGTTCCGTCGCCTAAAAATAAACCCGGCACCCAGGCCATTGCTGCCAAGAGCGATATATTACCGGTTGACAAGGATGTGATCATTGGTAAATTACCCAATGGCTTAACTTATTATATCCGTGCCAATGTTGAGCCTAAAAGCAGGGCCGAACTTTACCTGGTTAATAAAGCCGGTTCGGTTTTGGAAAATGACGATCAGCAGGGCCTGGCCCATTTTACCGAGCACATGGCTTTTAACGGCACACGCGATTTTCCAAAAAATCAGATGGTTGACTACCTGCAAAAAGCAGGCGTAAAATTCGGTGCAGATTTAAACGCTTACACTTCATTTAACGAAACCGTATATCAATTACCTCTGCCAACCGATACCGTCAGTGTGTTTGAAAAAGGCTTTAATATACTGGCTAACTGGGCCGGGTATGTAAGTTTTGATCCTGCCGAAATTGATAAAGAACGCGGCGTTGTTTTGGAAGAAGAGCGCCTTCGCGGCAAAAATGCCCAGGAACGCCTGCAACAGCAAACATTGCCCGTGCTGCTTAATAACTCAAGGTACGCATTGCGCTTGCCTATAGGTAAAGAAGACATCCTGAAAAACTTTAAGCCCGAAACTATCAAAGCTTTTTACCAGGATTGGTATCGCCCCGATTTGCAGGCTGTTGTTGCCGTGGGCGATTTTGACCCAAAACGTGTTGAGGCGCTCATTAAACAAAACTTTTCACAGCTTAAAAACCCGGCCGCCGAAAAGCCGAGGACAAAATATTCCGTACCTGCAACACCGGGTACCGCGGTAAAAATTGTTACGGATCCCGAGTATCCATACACTGTTGCACAGATCATTGTAAAACATCCCGGCACGGTTACTAAAACTACCGGCGATTACATGCAGCAGGTAAGGATACAGTTGTTTAACCAGATGCTTAATTCGCGCATAAACGAGTTGCTGCAAAAACCTAATCCACCGTTTTTATATGGCCGTACCAGCTATGGTAATTTTATCGGCGACCAGGATGCTTATACTTCACTGGTTGTCGCCAAACCCGGCGAACTTGAAAAATCGGTTAAAGCCGTAGTGGCCGAATCTGAACGCGCCCGCAAATTTGGTTTTACCCTTACCGAGCTGGAACGTGCTAAGCAGGATGCACTGGTTGGTATTGGGAATGCTTACCGGGAGAGGGATAAAACCCCTTCGGCAAATTTTGTACGTGAATACCAGGCCAACTTTTTAACCGGCGAGGCTATCCCCGGCATCAGCTATGAGTATAATTTTTATATAGGCAATATCTATAAAGTAAGCCTGGCCGATATGAATGCCATGGCCGGTAAATTTATCAGCGATCAAAACCGTGTGGTGGTAGTACAAGCCCCGGATAAAGAAAAAGCCAATTTGCCCGATGAAAAAACCTTACTGAACTGGATTGCCACGGGCGGCCAAAATGTAACTGCCTATATTGATAATGTATCAAGCGACCCGCTGCTAGCCAAAGTTCCTGAAGGTACTAAAGTTACCAAAGAAGAAACAGATGAGGCTCTTGGAACAACCACGCTTACTTTAGGCAACGGTTTAAAAGTGATCTTAAAACCTACTGAATATCGTAACGATCAGATCCTGATAAACGGTTACGCTTTTGGCGGTACATCACTGGCAAGTGACGATGAATTTACGTCGGCAAACCTGGCCTCATCTATTATCAGCGGTAGCGGTATAGCGCAGTTTAACCAGGGCATGCTTGATAAAAAGCTGGCTGGCAAAAACTTGAGTATTTCGCCGTATATCAGTGAGTTTGCACAGGGTATTTCGGGAAATACCTCACCAGCCGATTTTGAAACAGCCCTTCAGTTGATTTACCTATACTTTACCCAGCCGCGTAAAGACAAAGACATCTGGGATGCCAACATCGATCAAACCAGGTCGATATTGAGTACCCGCGGGCTTGATCCCGGAAGTGTTTACCAGGATACGGTATCGGCTGTATTAAGTAACTATAATTTCCGTGGTATGGTAACTACCTTACCAAGGTTAAATGCGGCAACACTTGATAAAGCTTACGATTTTTACAAAAAACGCTTTGCCGACGCCAGTGGTTTTACCTTTACCCTGGTGGGTAATTTTAACGTGGAAACAATTAAGCCATACCTGGAACATTACCTTGGCGGCCTGCCCTCAACCAATAGCAAGGAAACTTATAAAAACATGAATATTGAGCCGCCTGCAGGTTTGATCACCAAAACGGTGAATAAAGGGGTAGGTGAAAAAAGCACAGTACAATTGGTTTTTAGCGGCGATTATGATTACAATGAAGCTAACAATATACAGGTAGATGCGCTGGAAGAAGTACTGAACATTAAACTGATTGAACGGTTACGTGAGCAGGAAAGCGGTGTATATGCTCCCGGGGTAAGGGCCGGCTACCATAAAATTCCGGGGGGGCGTTACACTTTTACCATATCTTTTGGTTGCGCACCCGAAAATGTGGATAAGCTGATCAACGCTACCATGGAGGAGATAGCCAAAATTAAACAGAACGGCGCCTTACCGGCAGATATCCAGAAATTTGTTGCCGAAGAAGCCCGTTCAACCCAGCAGCAGCTAAAGCAAAATGTTTTCTGGGCAGGATATCTTGCCTCTACATCGCAAAACGGCGAAAACCCGGACCAAATCCTGGGGCATGTAAGCAGCCTTGAACAAATAACCCCTCAAAGCACTAAAGATGCAGCTAATAAATACCTAAGCGGTAAAAATTTGATTAAATTGATATTGATGCCCGAAAAGAAATAAGGATAGTAGATATCATAATAAAGAAGGTCTTTCCGTTTCGGGAAGGCCTTCTTTATTTGTAAAGACCCATCACATGCGTCTTCGGCAGGACAAGCGGCTTTGCTTAATTATCGTGATTTGTATGCCCAGGACGCCATTATGTGTTTCTATGTCGAAAACAATCAATGCATATTCAAATAAGCCACTGCAGTATCATTGGCTTTATGTACTACCACGCCAACGCAACGGCCGCTGCTATCTATTTCAAAAGAAATCCCTTTACCCGGATCGGTGTAAATCTGCACCTTGCCGCCATTGTTGGTATAGGTAGAGGTTGGCTTTAATGAATAATATTTTTGAATATCCTGTTTGGTTGAACCTACACCTACGCCCTCACCGGTTCTAAACCGCGGCGATGTTACGAGGATCTTTTGTATATGACTTATTGATTCATCCTTACTGCCCATGTTGCGGTGCGAAAAAATCGCGGTACGGTAACGGGTAATATCATGTTTGGCAAACCAGACCATCAATGAACTGCCCATGGCCGCGTCGGAGCTATCAGGCTTGCCCAATCGCTTTATCACATTTTGCACATCATCATTTAAAATAATATGCCCGATGCTTTTGCCGGGAGTTATCAGCCAGTCGGACTGAACGGTGTTGGCCGTATTAGCATCCGATGCCATGATATGGTGGGTAGTTGTATCGTTTTTATCGAAAGGATATTGGCCTGTGGTATCCCTGGGTACGTGATTGGTATCGGCCAAAGTTGTTTCTTTTTTTGAATTGTTGCCGCAGGCCAAAAGGCAGATGGCTATCGAAATGATTATTAAGCTATTTCTGATCGTCATATTACCATAACCAATTTAATAGTTATTTTGTTGGCTCGATTATTCGTGCAATAACCAAACAACAAAAATTTTGTTAACAGAATAATGACAAGCAAAGGCCAACAGGTTATACAGCAATGGTACATGGAAAAAAACTGGGAGCAGTTCCCTTTCCAGGCCGAAATGATGGAGGCGTACCTTGGCGGCTATTCAGGCTTGTTGAATGCTCCCACGGGCAGCGGTAAAACTTTTGCCCTGTTCCTGCCTTTTCTGGCAGGGTTTATCAACACACATCCCGATACCTATAAAACCAAACAAAATAATGGCTTGCTGATGCTTTGGATAACCCCATTGCGGGCGCTTACCAACGATATCCGTAAAGCCATGCAGGAAGCCTGCGATGAGATCGGCTTACCATGGCGCATAGCTACCCGCACAGGGGATACCCCTGCTGCCGAAAAGCAAGCCCTCAAAAAAAAGCTGCCCGAAGTACTGCTTACCACGCCGGAAAGCTTGCACCTCATGCTTGCCCAAAAGGAATATCCTAAACTGTTCAGTCAGCTGCAGGTGGTTGTAATTGATGAATGGCACGAGTTGTTGGGTACGAAGAGGGGAGTGCAGGTGGAGCTGGGTTTGTCCAGATTAAAGCACCTCACCCCAACCCTCTCCAAAGGAGAAGGAGCCGAAAAGTTAGATACTAAAGTAAAAGAAAAATATCCCGGCTATCATACAACCGATGCTTTGAGCTGGCAGGCAAATATTGATAATGCAAAGTTTATGCGTCATCAACCTACCGAAGCTGAAAATATTTTGTGGCAATTATTGAGAGGTAAAAGGACGGGATATAAATTCAGGCGGCAACATCTTGTGTTGAATTATATACCAGATTTTATCTGCCTTGAGAAGAAATTGATTGTTGAGGTTGATGGAGGATATCATATCAGCATAGAACAACAACATTTAGACGAAGAAAGGACAGCATATTTAAATTCACAGGGATATACCGTGCTGAGATATACTAATGATGAAGTGTTGCAAAATCCTGAAAAGGTAATTGATTCCATTAAGCAATATTTAGAAAAAAGCTCCCTCCCCCTCGGGGAGGGTTGGGGTGGGGTGAAAATCTGGGGTATCTCCGCAACTATTGGCAATCTTGAACAGGCTGCCGAAGTTTTATTAGGAAATGATTTTCCGCCGGAACAGGTTAAAATGGTACGCGCTAACCTGGAGAAAAAGCTGGATATCCGGTCTATTATTCCACAGAATATTGAGAATTACTCCTGGGCGGGGCATATCGGTTTAAAGCTGCTGCCCGAGGTGATGGAGATAGTTGCCAAAAGTAAAACCACACTGATATTTACTAATACGCGCTCTCAATCGGAGATCTGGTACCATGCCATTTTGGATAATTACCCCGAGTATGCGGGCATCATGGCTATGCACCATGGCTCATTGGATAACGAGCTGCGCAACTGGGTAGAAGCCGCTCTGCATGCCGAAGCCCTAAAACTGGTGGTGTGCACCTCAAGTTTGGACCTGGGGGTTGATTTTCGCCCTGTAGATACCGTTGTACAGGTTGGCAGTCCCAAAGGTGTTGCCCGTTTTATGCAGCGTGCGGGGCGAAGCGGGCACCATCCGGGAGCGACATCTCTGGCCTATTTTGTACCCACGCACTCGCTCGAGTTATTGGAGGGCGCGGCGCTGAAGGAAGCTATTAAGGATAAGATTTTTGAAAGCCGCGATCCGATGCTGCTCACCATGGATGTGCTGATTCAGTACATGGTGACACTGGCCGTGTCTGATGGTTTTTACGCCGACGAACTTTTTAAGGAGGTTAAAACCACTTATGCCTTTGCTGATCTGAGCAGGAACGAATTTGGACAATTACTTGATTTTATTACCAGCGGCGGTAAAACACTTGCCCAGTATGATGAATTTTTAAAAGTTGAGGTTGAAAACGGATTGTATAAAGTAAATAGCCGCAGAGTAGCCATGCGCCACCGGCTGAGTATCGGTACCATTACCAGTGAATTAAGCATCCGCGTAAAATGGCTCAGCGGCGGTAGTCTGGGTACTATTGAAGAGTCCTTTGTATCGAAGTTAAAACCCGGGAATACCTTTTGGTTTGCAGGCCGGAGTTTGGAGTTTGTACGTGTGAAGGAAATGACAGCCTACGTTAAAAAATCCAACTCAACCAAAGGGATAATCCCAAGCTGGAACGGGGGGCGGATGCCGCTGTCATCACAACTGGCGGCTGTATTCAGGCTTAAGCTGGATGAGGTGGCGCATGGCATCGAAAAAGATGTAGAGGTTAAGGCTTTGAAACCGCTTTTTGATTTGCAGCAGCAATTATCGCACTTACCGCAAAGCCATGAATTTTTGATCGAGTCATTTAAATCGAGAGAAGGGCACCATTTGTTGTTTTATCCTTTTGAGGGGCGGTTGGTTCACGAAGGCATGGCATCGCTGCTGGCTTATCGCATCAGTAAAATAAGGCCTGCAAGTTTTTCTATCGCTATGAATGATTACGGCTTTGAATTGCTTACCGACGACGATATCCCTATTGAAGAAGCCCTGGAAGATGCCGGTTTTTTTTCGATAGATAACCTGATAGATGATATCCAGCACAGCTTAAATGCTAATGAAATGGCCCGCCGCCGTTTCAGGGATATAGCACATATTGGAGGTTTAGTGTTTACGGGTTATCCCGGTCAGCAGGTAAAGAACAAGCATTTGCAGGCATCAACCTCATTGCTGTTTGAAGTTTTCAGCGAGTATGAGCCGGATAACTTACTGGTACGCCAGGCCTATAATGAGGCTTTAGCCTTTCAATTAGAAGAGTTCAGGCTAAGGGCTGCTTTGCAACGGATCCAAACACAAAATATCATTTTGAAAGTGATTGAGCGACCAACACCTTTCGCCTTCCCGATCATGGTTGACAGTCTTGGCCGGGAAAGACTGACTACCGAGACCATGGAAGAGCGCATAGCCAAAATGGCCCGCAGCTACGGAGCAGAAGGTGTTCCTGAACCTGCAGAGCGGAAAAGCAGAAAGCCGGGGATCACAAGGAAGAAGGGGTTTTAAATAAATGAAAAACAAAAGAGGCCAGCTGTATGCGAAGCAAACGGTGGCCCCCTTTTTTTTCTATCTTTTTACCTTATCAAAATCTCCTGTTCTACGTTTATCTCCTTTAAAAAATATTCATCGTGCGATACAACGATGAGCGTTCCCTGGTAATCGTTAATAGCTGCTGTTAAAATTTCGATGTTTTGAATATCGAGGTTATTGGTGGGCTCATCCAGGATGATCATATCTGGTGCCTGGTTGCTGATGGTTAACGAACAGAGCATCAGCCGCATTTTTTCGCCGCCGCTTAGGGCGCTGCATGACTTAGCCCAATACTCCTTAGTAAACAAAAACCTGTTGAGGCGAATTTTGATGTCATGTTCCTGCAATACGCCCGAATTATATTCTTCCGCCTGTTCATAAACACTGAGCTTGTTATTGATGAGTGAATAATCCTGGTCGATATAAATGGCTTTAACCGCCGCGCGTTCTATTGTGCCGGATTGTGGTTTTAGTGAGCCCAGCAGCATCTTTATCAGCGTTGTTTTGCCTGAGCCGTTTGCCCCTTTGATCGCCAGCCTTTCGCCGCTGGTGATTTGAAAACTTAACGGCGAGGTCCAAAGCTCTTGATCTCTGTATCCAAAGTTGAGGTCCTTAGCGGTAATCAGTACCTTCCCTTTATGAAGTGCCGAATTGTCAAAACCCATCTTCATTTTATCAATATCCGGCAACCGTGTACGCAGCTGGCTTAGTTCCTGTGCGATAGCATCAGTTTTTTCGGCATGGACACCCTTCATCTTCGAGGTGCTTTTTTCGGCGGTGTTTTTAAGCGTTTTCATCATGATAGTGGGCACACCGGCTTTTTCCTGTTTCTTTTTACCGCGGGCATCCAGCTTTTGCTGTCGTTCAACTGATTCCCTTTCTGTTTCCTTAGCCTTGCGGAGCGCTTTCTCCCTGCTTCTTACATCCTGGTTCAGGGCATCGCTCTCCATCATTTTTTGTTCGGCATAAAAATCGTAATCTCCGCCGTAAACGGTTATGCCCCGCTTGCTAAGTTCGCAAACCGTAGTAAGTAAGTTGAGTAAGGTACGGTCGTGACTAACCACCACCAGCGTATTATTGGTTGATTGGATATAATTATACAATAGTTCCCTGCTTGAATTATCCAAATGGTTGCTCGGCTCATCCAGCAAAACTATTTCGGGGCGATGAATGGCGATGCCTGCTAAAAATACTTTTGTTTTTTGCCCGCCGCTAAGCGTGTCCATTTTTTGCGACAAATCAATATCCTTAAGCTGCCAATGTATAAACGCTTCCTGGCAGCGTTCCTCAATAGCCCAGTCGTCATTGAGCAGGGTCATATTTTCGTCGGTAACATTGCCTTCAAGAATCTGCTTTAAGGCGTTTAGTTTATCGTCTATTTGCAGGGCTTCGGCAACGCTAAATGCATTGTACTGTCCAAAAATCTGGGGCACATAATATGGTTTCGAACCGGTTTTTACCACGCCGCTTGCGGGCTGTAAGTTTCCGGCCAATATTTTAAGCAGGGTTGATTTCCCCGTGCCGTTGTTGCCTATGAGGGCTATTTTATCGTTTTTATTAACTACGAGATCTATACCCGCAAATAAAAGATCACGGTTAGGGTGTATATAAGTGATATCGTGCAGAATAAGCATAATTTCTTTCTTGAAAAAGGTGAATAAGTACAGCATGCGTTGTGGTAACGGCGCTGTTTATTTGTCCTGAAAGAAATTATTTATCACATAGAGGGAATGGTAGTTTACCGGGGCAAAAATAACAAAAATGATTGAAATGTAATGAAAGCGATATCCATTCCTCTTTCCACCATAATACTTTTAAAATAAAAAAGCCTTCAAACTCCAGTTCAAAGGCTTAGCTCTATCCATCTTCCGGCAAAGTTACTTGCTGATCTTCTGTACTTTGAAATCTTCAAACTTTACATCAAAGCTTTGTTTGCCCGGTGCTGCCGCCACCATTCCTATCATCGCTTTTACATTGGGCGGAAAATAAGCCAGGCGGAGCATATCATATTTTTCACCATCGAACGAATATTTGATCTCTACAAAATCGCCTTTGCGCAGCAGTTTCAGCCAAACCGATTTGGGACTGTCATGCCTTGGCACTACCGACCAGTCCGAAACTTCGCGGGTAACTACAGCACTTACGTTTTGTACGCCGTCAACATATTCAATTCCGGTTTTTATCCAGTTTTTGTTATCTATCCTTACCATTAACCCGGCCTGGTGAAACAGTTCTTTATAGGCCCCGGTAATTTTTACGCTGGCTTCAAAATCGCCTTCCTGTTCGGTAAAATAAAATGGACCGTTATCCCTGATAAAGCCATAATGTGTTACCCGCCAGTAGTCGGTTGCGGGGTCAACGGTCATGTGCAGCGTACTGCCTTCTATTAATGATTTTTGAGGTTTACTGTACCATTGCATACTGTTTAAATTTTGTGCGAAACCAAATTTGCTGAGCAGGGCAAATAAGAAAAAAAAGGTTAGTTTTTTCATGGAGGTAAATTTATGATAATAAAGAATGAAGGTCGTTTTAGTTTATAAACTTTTGCTCGATCGGCCCGGATCATACCAGGCTTGATAACTCAGAGGTGGGGGTGATGTTTACTAATTGTTAAAATATGCTTAACTTAGTATTAAACAACATAAGCAAAATGTATGTCGAAGAACAAACTGCCACTTTATGCTATAGTTGAACTATTGATGCGCGTTACCGGCATTAATCCACAAATTGGGAATTATAAAAACCATGCGGAACGCGGAGATCAGGTAGTTGTTAAAACAAGTAATGGCACTATTCAACTTTCAAGAGCCCTTGTTTTATCCCAGTTTCATAGGCCCGAAGACATTGAGAAACGTGATTTGGAATCCCTGGCTTCAAGGTTTAGAAGGAAACTGAGCAGGGCAAACAGGTGAAAGGGTAGCTATTATCCGTTAGAATTTAATCGGCCGGTTATCGCATTGTTTTATTTCTCATTTAGCGGACTTTCAATTCTTATAAAGAAACACGCTAAATTTATGGCATGAAACTAAGCAATTCATTTAGCGGCGCATTAAGAACGTTTTACCTATTTCATGGCAAGCGGTAGTCAGTACACACTTGAAGGAATTGATTATCTTACGTTATATGGTAATGAGCCAGGTGCCATTGAACAGGTATTTGCAATTTATGCCAATGTGATTGAACTGGATGATACCGGAAAGGTACTGAACGCCAAATACGCAGAAAAAAGGGCAACGGATTATCTTCGGGCATATTGTGATCCCTCTTTTGTTGTAGAGCCTCCGTTTGAAGATTGGGAACTTGCACTTCATGAGCCTCCACCATTAAAAGATCAAAACTAAGTAATGATGTTTTGATCATTTTTTCGGAACAACAGTCCTCATTCCTAAAAATTCAGGAGATTTGCATTTTAAAAGATTTGCCTTATGAACCTCGGATTAGATCAAAAGGTAGCTGTTGTATTGGCTGCGAGTAAAGGATTAGGAAAAGCCTCGGCAATGGCTTTATCAGCAGAAGGCGCGAAAGTCATCATCGGTTCGCGGAACTCGGCAGAACTTAACGAGGCCGCAGAAGACATCAGCTCAAAAACGGGCAATGAAGTGTCATGTTTTCCGGTAGACGTCAGCGATAGCGGGCAATTGGCTTCGTTTATAAATCGGGCGGGCAGCATATACGGACGGATAGATATATTGGTTAATAATGCCGGCGGGCCACCTTTCGGAAAATTTGAGAGCTTTGACGACACGCAATGGCAGCAGGCCTATGAACAAAACATGCTCAGTTTCGTTCGGACATCCCGGTTGGTATTACCTTTTATGAAAACGGCAGGCAGCGGCCGTATTATCAATATCGTTAGTGGCTCGGTCAAGTCTGTATTGACCAACTCGGTGCTGTCTACCGCGATGCGTATGGGCGTAGTTGGTACGGCCAAAATGCTTGCCGACGAATTAGGCGTTTATGGAATTACCGTCAATAATATCGCACCGGGCCTTATTCTGACAGATCGGATCAGGCACACGCTGCCCCTGGACGTGGACCCCGAAGAGGCAATTAAGGAAAAAGCCGAAAGTATTCCGCTCAAACGCATTGGCAAGCCGGAAGAATTTGCAGCCCTGGTAGCATTCCTTTCATCTGCCCAGGCGGCATACATCAGCGGGACAACCATACAGGTAGACGGAGGTGCCAGCCGTGCTATTTTTTAATAAAGCTCGAACTTATTGCATGTATTTGTAATATCGAACCACTCATCTACTTGTATGCAATTGCCGCGCTTGATGGCCCGGTTAATGGAATAATTGAAGTTGATTTAAACCCGGCAATATTTGCCCATCTGTTAAAGTCGGCAAATGTGTAATCAAACCCGGTGCCTGTTTCAATAAGCATATTCAAACTCATCATCATTCCAAAAATATTTTGCTTCCGCTCGCTATCTATTATGTTTTCGATAGCTACAAATGCTCCGTCGGCGGGGAGCGCGTCATAAGCTTTTTTCATTAATGATATTTTATTTTCCTCGTCCCAATCATGCAGGATATTTCCCATTACAACAATATCCGCATCGGGTATCGGCATAGTGAAGAAGTCGCCGCTTGCTGTTTTTACCTGTTCGGATAGCCCGAATTGCTGTATAGTTGCGTTTGCAACGGGTTCAACCGGCGGGAGGTCAAAACTGGTGCAACGCATATGGGCATTATGCCTGGCAACCATCAATGAAAGTAGCCCGGCCGAACCGCCTACATCAATCAGTGTTTTATATTGGGTAAAATCAAATTTTTGAGCAAAGGCCATAAAATTCCCCATTTGAATGCCACTCATTGCATTAATAAACCCTTTCAATTTTTCAGGATCTGAATATATTAGGCCAAAAAAATCCTCGCTTTTTTTTATTTCGTTTTGCGGAAGCCCGGTAAGCAGCCCTTCACCCAGGCTACCCCAAAATGTATATAAGCGATTGTTCATCATTTCAAGGATGCCGCCAATGTATGATGGCTTATTTTTATCTAAAAATGTATCAGTGTCCGGCGTATTTGAATAAATAGCGGTATCTAAGATGCCTTCACGCTTTAAAAAACCAAACACGGTTAAAGCATCTAAAAAATCATAAACATTCCTGTCGGTACATTTAAGCCCTAAAATGTTTTTGATATCGTTGGCTTTCATGGTTTTCTTTTCGGCAAGCCGGGTGAACAATTGAAAACTGACGGCGGTTAAAAGGATTTTTGAGGCCCAAAATCCTGTGCCAATTTTCATAATGTTTTCGGGTGATGGCTGGTTAGGTTGCTGTTCCATTTTTGTTATTATTAAATATCGGTTTAAAACTGGTAATGCCTTTCGGCGAATTCTACCCGGGCGGGAGAAATTAATTATCTAAAATACAGGTATTTAATTTAAAAAGAAAAGGGGGATTGATAATTGTGAAGAATGTATTTATGTTAATTGATTATACCTTTTTCTGTTCGGGCCGAATGGGGAGATGGCATGATATTTTCTTGCGAAGAGAATGAGTTGTGCTTCCGGCAAAAGGTGATAAAGCATTGCTGCAAACTGCTATGAGGCTATTCGTCGACACAATCACATCATTCATCGTCACATTGGCACAAAAAATACGCGGATTTGTTCCCTCAATAAACAAACTTTTTAAATTATGAAAAAGCTATTTTTATTTACCGCAGCCCTAAGCCTTATGCTCTTTTCCTGTAAAAAGGATAGCACCAATAACGGGGGTACCGCCCACGTGACCGTGAAAATGACTGATGCACCCGGCGCTTTTGATGCCGTAATCCTGAATATCAAAAGTGTGATCATAGTAACCGACAAAGGTGAACAAACGCTCAATGTGGATGGAGGCGCTGTTGATATCCTGCGGTTCCGTTCGGGCCGTGATACTGTGCTGGCCGACCAGGATATTCCCGCAGGGACCATCCAGCAGGTGCGCCTGGTGTTGAACGACAGTGGTAACCGCGTGATTGTAGCCGGTGTGTCATATGACCTGACCACGCCAAGCGGTCAGACCTCAGGTGTGAAGCTGAACGTTCATGATAAGCTTACCGCCGGTATTGCCTATACTATGCGTTTGGACTTTGACGCCGCGCAATCCGTAGTACTTACCGGTAACGGCAAGTACATCCTCAAACCAGTGATCCGCGCAATTGCCACTGCCGCTTCGGGTGCACTGACCGGTGTAGTTAGTCCTGCCGCATCCTCACCGAAGGTATATGCTATTACGGGTGCCGACACCATTGGCTCAACTACAGATGCCACCGGTAAATATTATTTCCCTGGCCTGGCAGCGGG
Source organism: Mucilaginibacter rubeus (assembly GCF_014643835.1). Classification (GTDB taxonomy): domain Bacteria; phylum Bacteroidota; class Bacteroidia; order Sphingobacteriales; family Sphingobacteriaceae; genus Mucilaginibacter; species Mucilaginibacter rubeus. Next base: position 82,279 of record NZ_BMKD01000012.1, read on the forward strand.
CAGTTACCAGGTGAAATTTGTGCCGGTTAGCCCCTATGCCATCAAAACAGTAACCAACATTTCGGTAACAAACGGCACCGTCACTGATATGGGAACGGTGAACATTACACAGTAACCCTGCTCTATCATTAAAAGGAAACAGCGGAGATTCAGCGGATGGTTAGATGATCTCCGCACCGTTAACCTATATCAGTAAAAAGCCTTTAATCTGAAGATTAAAGGCTTTTTACTGATAATTCGGCCTCAGCGAGGATATTTCTAAGCTCATAGCTTGCATTGTTTCCTGAATTAGGCTATTTGCTATTCATTTTTTTGATATAGGTGAACTGCAAATCTTAACATCGGTATAGTCAACCGCGGTTCGATAGCCTCTTCATAGTTCCTGCCATAATTCTATGTCTTTCACTTATCTTTGCGCAAAATTCAATATTAGCATACTGTGATTAATGTCAATAACATCTCCGTTTCATTTGGCGGAACCACCTTATTTAGCGACGTAACCTTCTCCATCAACGAGAATGATAAGATAGCCCTGATGGGCAAGAATGGCGCAGGCAAGTCGACCATCCTCAAGATCATCGCCGGCGCAGCCAAACCTACTACAGGCAACGTAACCGGACCAAAGGACGCGGTAATAGCGTATTTGCCGCAGCACTTGCTTACCCAGGATAACGTTACCGTTTTTGAGGAAACGATGAAAGCTTTTGACGAGGCTAATCAGATGCAGAAAGAGCTGGACGAAGTGAATGAGCAACTTAATATTCGTATCGATTACGACAGTGACGACTACATGAAGCTGATTGAGCGGGTATCGGAGCTGAGCGAGAAAGTTTATTCGCAGGAGGAGGTGAATTATGATGCAGAGGTTGAAAAGGTATTGAAGGGCTTGGGTTTTGAGCGCAAGGATTTCACCCGCCAAACTTCCGAGTTTTCGGGCGGATGGCGCATGCGGATCGAGCTGGCCAAAATTCTGTTAAAGAAACCAGACCTGATCTTGCTGGATGAGCCTACCAACCACATGGATATTGAGAGTATACAATGGCTGGAAGATTTCCTGGTAAACTCGGCAAAGGCAGTGATGGTTATCTCCCACGACCGTACCTTTGTTGATAACATCACCAACCGTACCATTGAGGTTACAATGGGCAGAATCTACGATTATAAAGCCAAATACACCCATTATCTTCAGCTGCGGGCTGACCGCCGGGTACATCAATTGAAAGCCTACGAAGAACAACAGCGTTTTATTGCCGATAACCAGGAATTTATAGATCGGTTCAGAGGTACATATTCTAAAACTTTACAGGTACAATCCCGCGTGAAAATGCTCGAAAAGCTTGAGGTTATCGAGATCGACGAAGTGGATACTTCGGCATTGCGCTTGAAATTTCCGCCGTCGCCACGTTCTGGTCAGTACCCGGTAATGGTTGAAGACCTGACAAAAACCTATGGCGATCATGTGGTGTTCCAGAAGGCAGCCATGGTGATTGAGCGGGGCGAAAAAGTAGCTTTTGTTGGTAAAAACGGTGAAGGCAAATCGACCATGATCAAAGCTATTATGGGCGAGATTGATTTTGAAGGTAGTTTAAAAGTAGGTCACAACGCCAAGATCGGGTACTTTGCCCAAAACCAGGCAGCTTTGTTAGATGAGAATTTAACGGTATTTGAAACCATCGACCAGATTCCGTTAAGTGATGGCACGGTAAAGATTAAAGACCTTTTGGGTGCATTTATGTTTAGCGGTGATGACACCACCAAAAAGGTAAAGGTACTTTCGGGCGGAGAGAAGACGCGTTTGGCCATGATCAAGCTACTGCTGGAACCTGTAAACGTACTGATCCTGGATGAGCCAACCAACCACCTGGATATGAAAACCAAAGATATCATCAAAGATGCCCTAAGAGATTTTGACGGAACGCTGATCCTCGTATCTCACGACAGGGATTTCCTTGACGGGCTGGTGAAAAAGGTATTTGAGTTCGGCAATAAACGCGTCCGCGAACATTTTGAGGATATTAAAGGGTTTTTAGCGTATAAGAAGATGGATAGTTTGAAGCAGATTGAGCAGGGGTAAGGGATCAATGTATCTGAGCGCTTTCTATTTCACTATTTTCAGATCTCCTTAAACTACGAACTCGAACTCTTTATGGTTGATTTATATTTTGCAGCGCGGTTGGAGTAACATGGTGCTTTGATATTCGTGAAGTTACAATTTTGGTCAAAAATTGTAACTTCACGATAGCTATAATATTTTAGTTATTGTCAACTAATAGATCATAATATTGCTCCTTTAATACTTGAGGTTCAATATCAAAAGCAATATGCTCGTTTTGTATAGCCGCTTTATGACAAATTATAGTAAATGATATACCAGATCTTTTAGCAAATAATATCGGAAAATCAAAAACTTCTTGTTTAAGCCCTCTTATTAGTAAGTCACGCTTGCCAGTACCTTGTAAGTAATCAAGTGCTAACTTTTTTGATAGGAATAAAAGGATTTTATTCTTGCGGAACGGGAAATCTACAACGTGATATGACCCTGTTAGGTGTCCTGATTTATGTTCCATTAAAATATAAAATGGTTCACCCTTAATGAATTTGGTCGGTAGATAAACTTGTTTCAGCTTTAATGCTAATAGCTTGAAAAAGTTAGGTAGGTCTTGTGTTGTAAGTAACAATATATCCTTATCACGAGCGTAAGTTATTGCGCCTGTTTGAAATCCAGATCCGGAAACAAAAACGCCCGTAACATTAAAGTCTCTTAATTTATCATGAAAGTTTCTAACATGACTTATATCTATTGGAGTGCTATGATTCTTACATTCAATGGCCACTTTGTGCCTTATTCCTGCTTTAGAGAATTCATAATAGATATCAAATTCATTTGAATATCCATTTTTTTCCATTCTTACATTTCTCGAGATTATGATAGGCTCATCATCTTCTTTTGATTCTAAATCTAAAAGGAATCTATATACATATTCAACATAGTCTTCCAGAATTCGTCCTTTGTTATGATTATTCATGTATTTTTAAGATTAATTAAACTTAGGATAAATAAACCTCTTTATACACAAAAGCCTTCAGACTTCCGTCTAAAGGCTTTTGTCTTAGGATGTGGTCCCGACGAGAATCGAACTCATATCTAGAGTTTAGGAAACTCCTATTCTATCCGTTGAACTACGGGACCGTTTAAAAATCAGCCTCAAAAAGGTCGATCTTTTTATTTAGTTTGCAAAGGTGCAATTTTTCAATGAAAAATCACACCCTAAAATTCAAAATTTAACAACTGTTCATTTGCGCATCTTCGCATCTGAAGTCTGCATATTTAACGGATTACTGCGCCATTGTGGAAATCTTCAGTAGGGGCAACAAAGCTCAGCTTCCCTTCGCTGTTTTCGGCCATCAGGATCATGCCTTGCGATACGATGCCTTTGATCTCCCTTGGTTCCAGGTTTACCAGGATACTTACTTTTTGACCGATGATGTTCTCCGGCTCATAATATTCGGCAATGCCTGATACTACCGTGCGTTCGTCGATGCCTGTGTCAATAGTCAGCTTCAGCAGCTTTTTGGTTTTGGCAACCTTTTCGGCAGCTAAAATGGTACCGGTGCGAATATCCATGGTGGCAAAGGTTTCGTAATTAACGTTTTCCTTTGCAGGCAGCACATCTGCTGATTTTGGTGGAGCTACAACCTTTTTATCTGCAAGTTTTTTAAGCTGGGCTTCTATCACATCGTCCTCTACCTTTTCAAACAACAGCGCAGCCGGGTTCAACTGGTGACCGTTGTTAAAATACATTTCATGGTCATAAGCTATCGGCTCATTAGGCAGGTTAAGCATGGTGATGATCTTTTTAGCTGTAGCGGGTAAAAAGGCCTGCGCCACGGTAGCCAGGTGACCAATCAGCACTAAACAATTGTGCAGCGCTTCTTTAGCAGCGGCAGGCTCTGTTTTAATTGTTTTCCACGGCTCTTTTTCGGTTAGGTAACGGTTACCTAAGCGGGCCATATCCATTACAGCCTGCAAAGCCTGGCGGTAGCGGTAAGCCTCAAGGTTTTTCTCTATCTCATCATAATATTCGCCGATACCGGTGCTCAGGGTTGCGTCGGTAAATTCTATCTTTTCAGTATCAGCCTCAATTTTACCATCGTAAAATTTGTGCATCAAAATCATTACGCGGTTCACAAAGTTACCTAATATGGCTACCAGCTCGTTATTTACCCGGGCCTGGTAATCTTTCCAGGTAAACTCGCTGTCGCTGGTTTCGGGTAGGATGGAGGTTAGCACATAGCGTAATTCGTCCTGTTTGCCCGGGAACTCTTCCAGGTACTCATGCAGCCAAACCGCGTGGTTACGCGAAGTGGAAAGTTTATCGCCTTCTAAATTCAGAAACTCGTTGGCTGGTACGTTTTGCGGCAAAATATATTCGCCGTGCGCGTGCAGTATAGATGGAAAAATAATACAATGGAATACGATATTATCCTTACCGATAAAATGCAATAAGCAAGCATCATCCTGCTCATCGGCCTGTTTTTTCCAGTATAGCTTCCAGTCTTTTTTGTTATCAATAGCCCATTGCTTGGTGGCCGAAATATAACCGATAGGCGCATCCATCCACACATAAAGCTTTTTGCCTTTAGCCTCGGCCAGCGGTACGTCAATGCCCCAGTCAAGGTCGCGGGTCATGGAGCGCGGCTGCAGGCCCGATTTTAGCCATGATTTGCACTGGCCAAAAACATTCACTTTCCAGCTGCCTTCTTTGGCATCTATCCATTGCTCCAGCCATGGCTGGTATTTATCCAAAGGGAGGTACCAGTGTTTGGTTGATTTAAGCACGGGCGTTTTGCCACTTAGGGTCGAGATTGGGTTGATGAGGTCGGTAGGGCTAAGGGAGGTGCCGCAGCGCTCGCACTGGTCGCCGTAGGCATTTTCGTTACCGCAATTAGGGCAGGTTCCGATGATATAACGGTCGGCCAGAAACTGCTGATAATCTTCGTCAAAATACTGATCGGAGAATTTTTCAATAAACTCGTCCTTTTCATATAGGTTCAGGAAAAACTCCTGGCTTAGCTCATGATGAATAGGCGACGAGGTACGGTGATAAATATCAAATGCGATACCGAACTCTTCAAAACTATCTTTTATCTGTTTGTGGTATTTATCGATAATGGCTTGCGGGGTAGTATCTTCTTTTTTGGCTTTGATGGTAATAGCAGCACCGTGCTCATCCGAGCCGCATATGTACACCACGTCCTTCTTTTTCAACCTTAAATACCGCACAAAAATATCTGCCGGCAGGTAAGCACCGGCAAGGTGACCGATATGTAAGGGGCCGTTGGCATAAGGCAGGGCCGATGTAATGGTGAATCGTTTATATTTGTTGAGTTGTGACATTAAATATCGCCTTGGTAAATAGTGTGCAAAGATAATTGATTTAAGTGGGAGTGAGGAAGTCGGAAGTCCGAAAGTCGGAAAAGTCTGAAGACCGAACACATAGTTTTATTATAATTTACAAATGAATAATATAAAATCTTCCGGACTTGCGGACTTGCGGACTTCCGGACTAATTCCATACCTCAAAAAAGGCGACAAAATAGCCATCACCTGCCCTGCCAAAAAACTGCCCAACCCCATGACAGATGCCATTACACTTTTACAAAGCTGGGGGCTGGAAGTTGTTTTAGGCGATACAGTAGAAGCCTCATTTCACCAGTTTGCCGGCAATGACGATTTTAGGGCTGCCGATATGCAGCGGTTTATTGATGATGACGGTATCAAAGCCATCATTGCCGCCCGTGGGGGCTATGGAACCGTGAGGATGATTGACAAGGTTGACTTTAGCCGTTTTGCACAAAATCCTAAATGGCTTATTGGCTTTAGCGATATAACCCTGTTACACACTCACCTGTTTACCAATTATGGCGCACAAACCATACACGGACAAATGCCGGTTAATATTCCCGACGCATCAAAACATTCGATAGATACTTTAAGGCGGGCACTATTTGGCGAAGACTTAAGCTATGAGTTTATAACTCACGATTCCAACAAGCCAGGCGAAGCTACAGGTATTATTGTAGGCGGCAACTTGTCGCTGTTGGTGGCTTCTGCAGGTTCGGTATCCGATTTAGATTATACAGGGAAAATTCTGTTTATTGAAGACGTTGGGGAATATCTTTATTCGGTAGATAGAATGCTGCGCATGTTGGACAGGGCGGGTAAACTAAAAAATCTTGCCGGCCTGGTAGTAGGCGGCTTTACTGATATTAAAGATAATGACATACCGTTTGGCCAAACTGTGTCCCAAATAGTGATGGAGATTGTTAAAGAATATAACTACCCAGTATGTTTCGATTTCCCGGCAGGGCATATCCCCGATAATAACAGTTTGGTATTAGGGCGAGAAGTGGGATTGCAGGTAGATGAAAAGCAGGCGAAGTTGTGGTTTAAATAACCAACAACGTAAGCTTCAAAAGAAAATGTCATTTCGACGAACCGGTTGTGGAAAATGTGTGAAGGGAGAGAGGAGAAATCCTATACACCCTGCTTGCAAACTTTTATAGCGAACTTTCACAGCGTATAAGATCGTATGCATGAAACAGTTAAAGAAGAGTTCTTGAAAAAAAGGTTGTAGATTAAAGTAAACAACTAAGAACAAACACTTTAAATCAAGAACTCATGCAACAAGTTATACAATTAGATTTTAGCGGGCAAAAGATTTTTGCGGGGATAGATGTCCATAAGAAATCCTGGAAGGTAAGCATCCGTAGTGAACAAATGGAACTCAGGACGTTTTCGCAGAACCCATCGGCGGGAGAATTAAGTACTTATCTTAAGCGTAATTACCCATCAGCGGACTACCACGTAGTTTATGAAGCCGGTTTTGCGGTTTCAGTCATCAGCGGGAATTTAGTAATGCAGGGATTAACTGCATCGTTGTAAACCCGGCCGATGTACCCACGACAGGTAAGGAAAAACAGCGTAAATCAGACACCGTTGATTGCCGG
>NZ_BMKD01000013.1 GCF_014643835.1 Mucilaginibacter rubeus
AGACCTGACCTGATCATCTTTCCCGGCCATACAAATAAAGTTAACACAGGGCATTCTAATAAATAACCCGTTCGGGGCCACCCAGCAAATCAATTGATATGGAAAATACACTTACATCGCAGGAAGAATATATTGAGCGGTTTATCGCAGGGAATACACTATTTCATAAAGGATATACCAATAATTACAGCATCGAACTTGTAAGTGCGTTGATAGATTTGCCGCAGCTTAAAAAACAACGGATAGATGGCCTGGAGCTGCTCAATAATGCCAGCTATAATTTGTGTGATTTTTGTATCAAATGCCTCTCAGCAATCAAGGCATCCGGAATGCTTTCAGGGGCACGGGCTGTTGAGATCAACACAGTACTAAAAAACTGGAAGTACCTGATCGAGGGGGGGAATTCATTTGCTACCTACGATTACGCAGCGGAAATAACCCGATCCATTAAAACATTCGGATATCCTTTTCTCGAAAAACTTCAATCGGCTGAATTTGAGCATATTCCTGCCGCATTTACAGCGATATCTGGAAAGTTCAAATATTTCGTCAGGGTAAGCTGTTTTTTACAGCCGTTTTTTTTCGAAGAGGCATTCTCTATCGCGCTAAATATTCTGGAGAACAACATTTCGATTTACGCAGCGGTCGAGAGGATAGAGGTAGCTAAAAAAGACTTTCCACTGAGCATCGATAACGGTGAACCGTTTCCAATCTTTAGTATAATTTTTGACTATAACAAAGTACCGGGCCCCGACGATGGCATAATCAAGCATTTCATCGCACTTTATAATCAAAAAACTCAGCATTTAGGATCCGGCCTTACCACCGAATACCCGTATTCAAAAAATGTAGGGGAGGGGCTGACATTGTCCCAGGGGTTCAAAAACTATAAAAAGTACTTGAAATTAATAGACGAACTGGATCATGTGTATGACGGGTCAGACAATTATGCTTTTTCGTTAACGCTCAATAAGAAATCCAATGATTAAAATCGCGATAATAGACGAAGGCGTTGATGCTGGCCATACACGTTTGCTCGATAGTAAAGTTATTGGCTATACTATCAAAGAGAGCGACGGGAATTTATATAGCCTGGGTACAGATCCGCATATGGATGCGACGGGCCATGGAACTGCTATAGCGTCGATCATTCATAAGATAGTGCCTGAAGCCGAACTTCATAGTGTCAGGCTATTTGCTGCCGGAGGAAAGATCAGCGAACAGCTTTTAACAGAAGGTATCAAGCATTGTCTTAACATTGAGGGGCTAAGGGTGGTCAATATCAGCATGGGAATAGCCGTAAGCACTCCGTCCTCCGCTTTATTCAATGCCTGCAGAACGCTTTCTGAATCAGGGGTTCTTATCGTTGCTTCATCTCATAATTTTCCGCACGTGGAGTGCTTTCCTGCCCATTTTCCTTTTGTGTATTCGGTAGGCTGCGGACTTGTCAAAAACAAAAATGAGTACAGTTATAATGAGAACAAAAAAACCAAGGTGTTAGCGAAAGGTGGCCTGCAAAGGATTGCCTGGGCTGATAACGGCTACAAGATATCGTCGGGAACCAGTTACGCTACAGCTCATTTTACCGGAATCCTATCTCGTTTGATTATAGACAATGGCCCAAAAAACGAGCAAGAATTAAAGGCGCTGATCATTAGTAACAGTTCAAAAGATCTCGCGGAATTTATTTATATCTCTAAAAATTATGATATCATCAGTTCAGGAACAAGACAGCTGAACCAGGCAGAGCAGGATGTTTTGGGCAGGAATTTGTTTACACCCGCTAAGATTGATTTTGCTGAAAAAATAGCTGTATTCCCCTCTTCTGAAAAGGAGATCAGAACGATAATCGAGTTTAGGAACCAGATCCGCGGAGAATTGGTCTTGTCTATCGATTATCCCAGAAGTATCTCATCAACCACTGGCAAAACCAGCGCTTCAGCATCGGTTTTTTTGGCTATTAATAGGGAGCCGGGAAAAGAGGAACTCGATTTGTTCGATACTATCGTGATCGGCTATTTCCTTGATATTCCGGTAGAGTCAAATATTATTTTCGGGAACAGGTTATTGAAAAGCTGCATACTGAGTAACAAAAACTTCATCGTTTTTGATAATGATGTATTCGATCACCTGAACCGGCTTGTAAAAGAAATATATCCAGAATATGCCGGCAAAATTCACTTTACCTCCGTCAGGAAAGCAGTAGTTGATGATATAAAAAATTTCCGTCACTTGCCTAAGATCCAGACTTCAGTATTGGCTTGTGTGGGTACGGGGAGTAAACAGGGTAAGTTCACTAACCAAATGAGGGTAAAGGAAATATTATCAGCGCAGGGGTATCGTGTTTCCCAGCTTTCTACTGAACCCCAGGGCGCAGTAGTCGGTTCGGCCTTTACCTTTCCATTCGGGCATAACGCGAACGTTGAAATCAAGTTCAGAGACTGGACAAGTAACATAGAAACGATATTGAGAGGGATCCAGCACTATAATAAGCCCGACCTGATCATCACGGGTATCCAGGGGGGGATTTTGCCCAGGGCTTTCAATATGGATACCTCTAAAGCGGGTTCGATCCTAACACCGATACAATATTTATTGGGGGTGCGCCCCGACGCTATTATTTGCACTATCCACCCTACAGATACTGTTGAACTGGTACAGCAAACCATTCAAACCGTGAAAAACTATTGTAACAGCACTTGCTTGTTTTGTACGATGAGCCCGGTATACAATGAGCTCAAGAATATCAATAACATGTGGGTAAAGAATTCGCGTGTGTTGGAAAAAGATGAGATGAGGGCTATCATGGATGATTTTTCTGTCAAATTAGGGACCCCTGTTTTTGATATCATGGATTTGGAGAATGATGAAAAGATATTGAAATGTATAACAAACTTTTTCTCATGAAAAATAAAACATAATCAGATAAAGCAATATGAAGATGTATCAAAACTTCGTCCGTCATGAGCATGTTGGAGAGGCCGATGTTCATACTGCGGACCTATCAGCACCATTTAAACTGAAAGGTTATATGGAAAAGTGGCCAGCTTTTAAATTATGGGACAGCTCATTTTTGAAAAAGGAATTTGGCCAGGTGGTGTTGAACGCAAGCAAACACTCCAATAAGGACTCCATTTCCCGTACCTTCTTGTTAGAAGATTATTTGCAGTATATGAATAAGACACGGGCTGCCAACCCCTATTATTTAAAGGACTGTAAATTTCATCTCGGAACGAAAATGGAATCGCACTATACTGCCCCCGATATTTTTAATTGTTGGTATAAAATGATTCCTGCAAATCAGCGAAAAACGACTTTGTCCTGGTTGTATATCGGAGCGAAAGGTACTTTTTCCCGGCTGCACCTCGATATCTGGAATACAAGTGCTTGGAACGCTGTGATCTCCGGGGCCAAGCTATGGCTTTTTTACCCGCCCGACAACCGGCAATATTTATATAACGGGGCGGTAAACCCCTTTTTTCCCGACCTGGACAAATTTCCGGGCTTTGCAAATGCCCGACCACTTGTGGCCCTGCAGCGTCCAGGTGAAATTATTTACACGCCAAGTAATTGGTGGCACGCGGTCTATAATCTTGAAAAAGGCTTGTCGCTAACCGAAAACTTTATAAATGATTCAAACTACACTGAGGTGCTCGAATACTTTAAGGAAAAAAGCCCTAAAAGCTATCAGAGCCTCTTAGAATTGATCAACCTAAATAAAACTACCGCATCATATGAATGATCAAATCCATTTAACCGATACCGAAATCAAAAATAAACTACTGGTCATCGTTGATCAGCTGATCAACGCTCAACCTGAATTGCATAATTCAGATACAATGCTGATCGATGATAAGCTTAATGTGTTAATCAGCGAATCCAGCCAGGCCCTTGTATTCATTACAACAATTGAAGATGAATTTGATGTTGAACTGGATGATGACGACATCGATCTGGAGTTTTTTACAGATGTAAATGTCATGACGGCCAGGATAAAACGGAATTTACAGGATCAGTGAAATTAAAATATGCTAAAAATTACATCGGGGGTTGATATTGTTCATATAGCTGAAATCAAAGGCAATATCGAAAAGCATGGTGAGCGTTATTTAAAACGGGCTTTTAGCCCGCGAGAAATAGCTTATTGCGATTCTAAACCTAACAGGTACCAACATTATGCAGTTAGGATCGCGGCAAAGGAGGCTGTCATGAAGGCCGTCAAAACAGGTTGGAACAATGGTGTACAATGGAAAAATATTGAAATAGTAAAAAACAGGGACGGGGCGCCGGCATTGAGTTTTTCTGGGAAGATAAAAGATATTTTGGATGAATCAGGTTTCAACAATCATGATATATCCTTATCTCATAACCAGGAATATGCCGTGGCCTTCGCAATATTTTATCAGGAAATGATAACCGGTATCGCAGCAGATACGGCCGCTTCCTTACTGAAATGATAACCGTTGAAAAGTGTTTTTCCAAGGGCTTCAGTTTAGGGAGCCGGAAACGCTGAGGTGTTTATGCAGGCCTAAAATACTGTGATAATTTGTTTTAGATATAGATAACGGAGTGCTGTGCATGGACATTAAATCATCAATGCACTCCTTACCAAAGCTTTAAATGGGCCGGGCTAAAGCCCGGTATGACCGATAAAAAATTGACCTGATATATGGAATTTAAAACCATCACTATTGAACAGCGGCCAATGTATGTGATTGATAACGCTGTTACGGAAGAAGAGGTTCATGATTTTTATAACCTTGTTACTAATCTGTCATTTACACGAACGGAAAGGGATAACCGCGGAGATGCACATTGTATCTTTAATGCCGAATTCATTCCAGAGAAGGTTGAAACCTCGCTTAGGGTAGGAGTTGTTGCAAGGCAGCTGCTCCAAAAGTTCTTCCCGGACAGCGAGTACCTGTTACAACGCTCCTATATTAATATGAGCCATTACGGAGATATGGCTTACCCGCATAGAGATTGCGCTTTAAGTGCTAAGGATGTTACGGTATTATACTATGCCAATAAAGACTGGGACTATCGCTGGGGCGGGGAAACAATTTTTTACGAAAACCATGAGTCGGAAAATATAGTAATGCCAAAACCCGGGAGGTTTTTAATATTTCCAGGTTTTATTGAACATAAAGGCGCTGTACCTACCCGCGAGTGTGTCAGTTCCAGGTTCACCTTTGCCTTTAAGTATAAAGAAAGACAATGAAAACGGTCAGGAGAAAAAGTCTTAATTAATTGGAGCCCCCGGCAGGCCGCGGATTGGATATAAACAGGAATGAAAATGAAGAGCAGGAAGTCTTTAAAGCTTATAAACAGATACCTTAAATATTTCAGGCCGTATATTTTTGATATTTTCTTATTGATAGTGTTGATGATTATTTCAAGCGCGGGTTCACTGGCTACACCGTACGTCCTGAAAATCATCATTGACCAAATCTTCCCCCAAGGCGATTTTACCCAGCTAATTACGATACTCCTGGTACTGGTACTGGTTTACATATTAAGGATCGTATGCAATCTATGGACTGATATCCTGGATAACAAGATCAGTCAGAATGTAGTAGGCAAGATCAGGATCGATATGTTAAATTCCTTGTTTTTAAAGGATATTGGTTTCTTTAAAAATGTCAATACGGGTGACGTGCTTTTTACCATAATTGACGATGTAAGAAATATACAAACAACATTATCTTCTTTAATATTGAGTTTGTTGAACGATGTGTTCGTAGTTATCGGTATCATCGTCATGCTTTCGGTTCTGAACTTCAAACTCACGCTGATCAGTTTGGTCATCATCCCGATGATCCTGTATAGCATCAGGAGATTTGCACCTTTGATCCAAAAACATTTTAAGGAGGTTCAGGAATCGGAAGGTTTATTGAATAATTTTTTTCTGCAATGCTTTAGAAACATAAGGGTCATAAAGAGCTATGAAGCTTTCAGTTTCGAAAACAAGAAGCTGTTCAATATTAATTCGCAGATATACAGCAGTAATAAAAGCAGCACTTTTTTCAGTTCAATAAATGGTAGTATAGTCACTTTTTTTATCGCCATAGGACCTATCCTGGTTTTGATAATTGGCGGGAAAAGTGTTTTTGCCGGAGCATTGACACTGGGCGCATTAATTGCTTTTATCCAGTATATCAACAGGCTTTATTCGCCGGCAATAAATATCATGAGAACCTATAACCAGATCAATAAGGCAATTATTTCAATGGAAAGGGTGTTGCCTTATCTTCCGATTGATCAAACAGAAGCTGCGGTTCTCCATAAAGCAGTTCTTGCTGAAGACAGAATAGCTTTTGATAAATTGATTTTCGAGAACGTATCCTACCGCATTGATGAAGAAGAAATCGTGTCAGGCCTAAATGCCGAATTCAAAAAGGGGCATATCTACGGGATAATTGGCCCAAGCGGTTCAGGGAAAAGTACAATAATTAATTTGATCTGTGGTTTCCTGTCCCCCTCTGAGGGAATGATAAAAGTCGATGATTCTGTATGTATCAGCCAGATAAAGAATTGGACATCCAATCTCGGATTAATCGAAAAGGAAAACCAGTTGTTTAGCGATACTATTATTTCCAACCTGAAATACGGCAGTGATGATGCCAGTGAAGCGGATGTGGTCAAGGCGGTTGAGCATGCCATGTTTAAAGAGGTTCTTGATCACCGCATCGTTAATTATGATTCTGTGATCACCGACACCGGCTCAACATTATCAGACGGTCAAAAACAGCGTATTTCTATCGCCAGAGCTTTAGTCAAGGCTCCACAGATCATTATTTTCGATGAAGCCACCGCTTCGCTTGACCCAAGCCTCGAGCGTTCGATCATTAACAATTTAAAAAAGCATTACACGGATTCGATCGTCATCATCATCACGCACCGGGTTTCGTCCCTCCAGTCCTTTGACTTCGTTTATGCCATCGAAAAAGGAACGTTTGCTAAGGAAGGTTTACCGGTTTTATTTACCAATAATTAACACTTTATGGAGAATTTACACGATAAGCGGGACATGGATATGCTCAAGCAGCTGGCAAGCCGCAAGAGCGCGCTTGGTACCCATGATCAGATAAAAAAAGTTTTAGTTGTTTGCGGCCTTTGTGATCTGATCACACAATGTAATGTGGATATCCAGATGATCACACAATTGTACATCCCTATCTATATATTCTCCCAGGTTAAAACAAATGTCACTAAGGTAACCGTATTGGATGAAATAATGACTGATTATGATACCTTATGGAAAAGCAATAGTGAACCTATCAGTTTTATTAATCCGTACCTCTCTAAAAATACTTTAGAAAATATTGATCTTCTGAGTTATGATCTGATCATTTTTTACCATAAATACGAGCATCAGCTACTATTGAAACTGGCTGCCGAGCTTGACGTAAAGAGCCGGCTCAGAGATGATGAGCTCCCGGTATTTGCATCTATGAAAGATACAAACGAAAAGAACCGGCAAAGCGTATTTACAGACCTGAACACTTTTATAAACACCATAGGGTTTGACGCGGCGGAAAAAGAGAGAATAAAGAAATTTAAAGAAACTCTTTTTTCAAACTATTTAGGGTTTAACACTTTACAACAGGAAGCGCTGTACCAGAACTTAATTCAAACGATCGTTGATTTAAATACGGCGCGCTCCGGCGGAAATTTTAAACGTATCCTCCTGATCGACGATCAAAAGCGCAAGTTTTACATTGGTGATACCTACTTCTGGCTTCAAAATATCAGAAAAAATATACTCAGCGCTTATCCGGATGCCACGATAACCGTGAACTGCCGCAGTCAGGAAAAAATAGAAAAGATCACGAATATTTTCAGCGATGATTTCGATGCAAGGATAAATATAATCAACAGTTCATTCGAGGAATTACCTTTTCATGATTTTGACCTGGTGTTGTGTGAAAACGATTCAGTCATCTATTTATTATTCTATATCGTTTCCCATAAGAACCATTTTTTCAATCAGGTAAGTTTATACAGTTACGTTAACACGTTTATCAAACAAGTTAGCGAGTTTTCTGCGCTGAACTATAAATATTTATACGATAAACGTATTGCCGGAGTGGACCCTATTGCCCTGATGCTTCAAAATAAGCGAGATGCTGAAATAATGCTCAGGGAGGTTGAAAAAAATTGGGCGGCCGCCTGGCTTGCTGAAAAAGGCCTGAGAACCGGCGAATGCCTGAATGTACTGGTTTTCAATTCCTCGGCCGGGACAAAGATGCTCACAGAAGCCATGGCAACCGAACTGATCCGCATCGTTGCTTCCCAGGAAAATAATAAAGTATTGTTATTTGATGAGGATAAACAAAACCTGTCACAAAAATTAAGGTCAGAACTTCAGGAAAATATTTGGAAAAAAGTTATTGTTTTCGAAGGCCGTGGCTTAAGACAGGCCATGAGTATGATCGCACATCCCCAGGTGAAATTGGTCATGGGCCCCTGCACAGGCGTTATGCACCTTGCCAATGGTGTTTATCAACATAAGCTTAATCAAAAGGAGATCAAAAAGTCTCTATTACCAGACCTGATCGTTTATACAGGAAACTGGAAAGAGTTGCAGCGGTACTACCATCCCAAGCATTGGTGGACCGGGACATTGATCAGGTGCATTGTTTACTCAAAATCAAAGGATGTAGCGGAGGGTGAGTTCAGGGACTTGGCATTGTTTGATGACGGGATCGAATCTTACTGTGAACAGAGCCTGCCGCTTCAACAAATAACGCCGGGCGTTTTTACAGCATATTTTAAAAAGAAAGTATCCCGCCAGCCACTAACCCCGGCAGGATCCAGCAACCAGGGTATTTGATCTTATTGCGCAAATAATATTAAACTAATCAAGTAATACTATGAATCCTAATTTTGCATCATCGGCAATCCGTATTTTTTCTGCTGCGATAAACGATTATCATAGCGAAACAAACCCTCAAAAAATAAACCTGAGTGACCGGTACAGGCACACAAACTTGGAACAATTACTTTACGATAAATGTTGGACAGATTTGGTGCAATGGCATAAGGAAGACGATATCAGGCTCCCTGAAATAGAGCCCCAACATGCATTGGAATTAAAAAGGCAGATAGATCAGCTCAATCAAGTCAGAAATGACATAGTTGAGTGTATTGACGAGACCTTCGGAAAGCAATTTGACGGCATTGTGCCTGTAAATTTTGCTGAAATGAATACCGAAAGCCCTGCCTGGGCTGTTGACAGGCTTTGCATTCTTTGTATTAAAGCTTTTCATATGAACGAGCAATTGTTCAGAGAGGACGTTGATACTTTACATATTAACACCTGTAAGAATAAGCTGATCATTTTAAATGAACAAATTGCAGATTTGTCCAAAAGCGTGGATAAACTACTGGCCGATATACAAAAAGGGCTCAAGGTTATGAAGATCTACCGGCAAATGAAAATGTACAACAATCCGGATTTAAACCCTGTGCTATATGGGGCGCAAAAGCCCGCATAAAATACTATTTAAAGTGCTATCGTAAATATTATTTGATATTTATTCAGACTCTGGTTATTTTGAGTGATATATAACCAAGAATAGATCTGATCTTATGTTTACGTTTCACCCGAAAGTTTTTTTACGTGCCCCTCTTTTAAGTTCCGAAAATTATAATGAAACGCGTTTAGTGGAATTACTGAAAATAAGTTTTTTTCAAAGCAGTATTTTTTTAGCGAATTATGAATTCTATGAACACCTGAAAAAAAAGGATTTTTCTTACGCCTTGCTTTCAGATAAGGAAAAAAAAACGATTTGGAGTTACTATAACAGGATGAGTTTTCGTTCAACACCCTTTGGCGCATTTGCTTCGTTCAGTATACTTAACTGGCAGGACCATGCTGATCAAATTACGCTCCAGGATAAAACGACTTCGAAATTACATCTTTTCGTCGATCACGAGCTAACGTTGAAACTAACGGAAAAACTGCGGCAGGGAACTGGTTATTTCGGAGCCTGGGCGGTTAACCCCACCGTTTACCGCCTCAATAAGGAATTAAGATATATCAGGACAATGCCTGCCGACGGCAATAGCAGGACCTCGTCTCATTTAAGTGCTGTTGAAAATAACAGGGTGATCAGCGCAATCATCAAATTGCTAAGATCAAAACGGCAATCATTCGATGAGTTGATCCTTTATTTGATAGATGAATTTAGTTTTAGCCGTCTGGACGCGGCGGCCTACATTCATATGCTCAGTGAATCTAAGCTAATTCTTTCAGCAATGGAAGGTAGCGTATTAGGGAAAGATTATTTTTTGCAGTTATTGGATTGTGTAAATGAGGGGAACCCCTCAACTATAAAGCAAAGCCGGGAAATACTGGCAGAAATGAGTAGTGTTTCATTCCCTGATCCCCTTACTTTACAAAGTCTCACAGATGGTATTGAAAAAATATTTCCCGGCAAAGAAATGAAGATAGGAAAACGGTTCTTTTATTCGGTGCTGGAACGGACCGCAAGCGGAGGCCTGGACGTCCGCTATCAGCAACAGATCATGGATGTCCTTCCTCTGCTCCAGCGTTTGACTACCGGCAGCAAGCCACCTGCATTGAATACTTTTATCGGGAAATTCAAAACCAAATTTGAAGGCCGGAAAATTCCGTTGCTCCAGGCTTTGGATCCGGACATTGGTATTGACTACGATGGACGGGCATTTTCCTTGAATGAAGATAGCCTTACGGAAAACATTTTTTTTAAACGTAAGGCAGTCGAAGAAGCTTTGATCAATTGGACACCTGTCCACAAGCTTTTGTCGGGCAAATGTCTGAACCTTTATCCCGGCCAGGAGATTTTAATTGCCGACGAAGACCTGAGTATTGATGATCAGGGAAATAACCTGCCCTTGCCACCGTCAATCTCAGTAATGTTTTCGTTAACACCCTGCAATTTGATCCTTGAAGCGATAGGGGGAGTTTCAGCTACCGCTATTACCGGGCGGTTCACTATTTGCAATGCCGATCTGCTCGAAGTTAATAAACAAATAGCCCGGGCCGAACAGGATAACAACCCGGAAGTTGTTTTTGCCGAAGTCAATTGCATTGTTAACTCGCATATTGACAATATAAACAGGCGGGAGCCTGTATACATTTATGAAATACCCGTCAACACCGTTTCTAACCTTGAAACAGCAAATCAGCTGTTATTGTCGGATATGTATTTATCCGTTATCAATGATGAGTTGATCCTGGAATCAAAAAAACTGAAAAAAAGGATCATTCCGAGGATAAGTTCGGCTTATAATTATCAAAGCAACCAGTTGGGGATCTGCCGGCTTTTGGGAGATCTGCAGTATCAAGGTTTACAAACTTCGCTCAAACTGGACTTTGAAAGGGTTTTACCGGATTTGAGTTATTATCCGAGGATACGTTACAAGGATGTAATTATTAGTCTGGCCATGTGGAAGTTATCTGTAGAAGAAATTGTAAGCCTTACAGATAAAAATGATGATGATAATCTTGATGAACTTGCGCGGTTTCTGAAAACCAAGAAAATTCCGGAGAAGCTATCCATCAAACGTTCGGACCAGTTGTTGACATTTGATTTAGGCCATAGGGATGAATCTTTATTTTTTTTAAGATCCATAAAGGGAAACTTTCCGGTGATCATCCAGGAGTATTTGTCTGCGATGCCAGTTGTGATAAACCCAGATAAAAAGGCCCTTGCCCATCAGTTTGTAGCAGCTTTGATCAATAGTAATTCCGTTTACAAGAAGCAGGATCTGACACCGTTCCCCAAAAGCATCCCTGAAAGAGATTTTGTACTGGGTAGTCAGTGGCTTTTTTTAAAAATATACTGCCAGCCCTCTACAAGTAACCTCTTGCTTACTAAATATCTGTTGCCATTTTTAAAAGATATAATAAATAAAGAAGCAGAAACCTGGTTCTTCATCCGCTATACTGATCCTGATTTTCATATTCGCCTGCGTTTATTGGTAAAAGACAAAAAATTTATTTCCGATCTGCTGGTCAGGCTCAGGTCCCGGCTATCGGAGAGTTTAAATTTTAATGTAGTAAGGGATTACAAGGCCGATATGTACAAAAGGGAAATAGAACGATATGGTGCAGATACTATACAGGTGGCCGAGCGTATTTTTCACGCAAGCTCATTATTTATATTGCACTATATCAGGAAGACCCAATTGCCTGGTTTCAGGTACCCATATTATAATTTAGGGCTGATTTCCACACTGCAGATCATCCGGCAGTTTTTCCCTGACATTCAAACGCAGTATGTTTTCGCATGCACTGTTATCAATAATTTTTACACGGAATATGATGATCCTAAGCTATTGAAATATGAAATGGATTTGAAGTTCAGGGAAATCAAAGGGGAAGTATATGATTTATTACGAAAAGAAACTTTTTTGGGGGAGCTAAAGCTTATCAGGTTTAAAAATCTGATGGACAGTGAGATCAATGAATATTTGTCTTCAGGCGAAAAAACAGAAGCAAGAAAGAGCAAGTTTGCTGCCGATATTATCCATATGCACCTCAACCGGCTCTTTGTTTCCAGTCAGCGTGAACAGGAATTCATGGTTTATTTCGTGATCATGAAATACCTGGTCACAGAAATTAATATCCGGAAAGCACCTCTTGATAATTGATTCAGGCGCAAACTTGAATTTACAGTAAAATACAAACGTGTTTTATTTCGATCAAAAAATGAAAACCAAGATCCTTTTGTACAACAACTTTTGGGAAATGGAATGGAACCTTCCTTCCATTTTAGTTCGTGATGGATTCGAGTTAATTAATCAAAGAGCTCATTTTAATGAGGCCGATGTAGTTGTTTTTCATATGCCCAATATGGATAAAGCTGAACTGGAGGCGCTAAAATCCCAAAAAAGAGAAACCCAATTATGGGTGTTCTTTTCTATGGAATGCAACTTACACTATGAATGGCACTCGGAGAAAGCAATAAGGGATCTTTTCGAGATCACAATGACATATAGTAATAAATCAGACATCCCTGTACCTTATTTGTACCCGGGATATGCGAAGCAGGTTTTGAACGCACCTGTTTCAAAACATCATAATGTTAACGCATTTATATCAAGTGGATTTGATAAAAGCGATAGGTTGAGGATACTCAGCGAGCTGATGGGTTTCATCGAAATCGATTCATATGGCAAGCAGTTAAATAATAAGTCCCTTGAGGGAGACCAGGGCCCGTCAACGAAAGCGCAAATAATATCCCAATATAAGTTTACGATCGCATTTGAAAATGCAATTGCCGAAGACTATGTTACCGAAAAATTTTTTGAACCACTAATTGCCGGGTCTGTCCCGGTATATCTCGGGGCGCCCAATATCGATGATTTCGCTCCTGGCGATCATTGTTATGTAAATGTCAGTTCCTTTTCATCTGTAAAGGAACTCGCGCTGCATCTTGTAAACTGCTGTAATGATGATACCCAGTATCAGCAATATTTAAACTGGAAGAATAAGCCACTGAAACAAAGTTTTATGCAGCGCCTCGAACTTGTAAAAAACAGGTTGTTCTTACGTCTCTGTGATTATCTGAATGAACGGTTAAAAGAATAACGTCCCCTGATCATATTACCGCATATATTTTGTCCTTTTTTCGGTAATGCCAAAGAAATGTTGAAGATCTGCCTTATCGTTTTTCCTGCATGCCCCATCCTGTTGTTGGTAACGCCAGAAACGCTGTTGGTGTAAAGTCTTTTATAACCAATATACTAATTATTAATCTTGGAAATAAACGATGACTTGCGCAGCGGGCGTGTTTTTACTGCATGAGCAAAAGTCCTGATGTAATGTGGCGCACCCCATTGCCGAATCGCACTGAAGCGGTTGTAGACAAGCTCCTCATCGCATTTGTGATAATCGAACAAACCGCACATATGGCCTATATAAAAGCAATCACTGACGAAGATCTGATCACTCTCCTTAAAAAGGACAGTAAAGAGGCATTTACAGAAATTTACAGGCGCTATGGTGATAGTTTAACCGGTTTTGCGATGTCGAAACTCCATGATATGGATGAAGCCAGGGATCTTTTACACGATTTTTTTATCAAGTTTTGGGAAAATCGGCGATCGCTTGATGTACACGATAATTTAAAGTCTTATTTATTTCGCGCTGTACGTTACAAAATAGTAGATATTATCAGGCGGAATATTTCAAAAAGGTCCTATGAATCATTGTTGCAGTCATTGGCGGATATGTATGAACCCTCTGTTGAATCGCAGATAGAGGCCGAAGAATTGTCGCTGGCGCTCGTTAAGCTGGTCGACAATTTATCCCCCAGAGTTGGCTTGATTTATAAGCTGAGCAGACACCAGAACCATACGATCAGCGAAATTGCGACGATGTTGAATTTAAGCCAGCAAACTGTGAAAAATCAATTAGGCAGCGCACTAAAATACCTCCGTCAATCAATCAAATATATCAGCCTGATATTGTTGTTACCCTATTTTCTCCTCTAGCTAGAATAATTCTGCAAAAAAAACAAAAATTGTTATAGTACTATCACACGTTTCATCCGACTACTGTGAAAATGCATCAGTATGAGCCGGAACGATATCGCCGAATTATTAACACGCTACCTAGAAGGGCAAACTACGCCGACTGAAAACGAAATGTTGGAGTATTGGCTGGAGCATTATAACCTCAATAATTATTGGAAGCGTCTGGATGAAGCTTCCCGGAAAGAATGGTTGAACTCTTTATTCAGGGATGTTGAAAGCCATATTTTAGCCCCCGAAAGAAACATTAAAAGACCGGGCGCCAGCCCTGTTGTAAGATGGGCGGCTATTGCAGCCGTGTTTCTTGCTTTTCTCGTTTTAACCGCTAAAATGGTTTCGATAAAAAACGGACCGGTAGAACAAACATCAGAAGGGCTTAAAATCCCCCTGACAGGAAATCACAAAGTCGTTCTCCATGACGGAAGCAAAGTTTGGGCTAATTCAGGTGCAACTTTGCGGTACCTCGAAAACTTCAACGTGAAAACCCGGGAGGTTTTTTTAACAGGAGAAGCATACTTTGATGTTCAGCATCAACCATCAAAACCATTTTTGGTACACACCGGTAAGGTTGACGTTACTGTTTTGGGAACTGCATTCAATATAAAATCAGGCGGTGGTTCAAATAAAGTAATAGTAACAGTTGCCAGGGGAAGGGTCAAGGTGAGCGAAGGGAACAAACTCATCGGTTTTCTGAACACTAACGAGCAAGTCATTTTTAACACGGCCAATCATCAATACAGCCAATCCGCTATTAATGCTGCGGAAGTCATAAAGTGGCTGGAAAACGATCTGAATTTTAACGATGTAACATTTGGCCAGGCGGCAATAAAGCTACAGGAAAGGTTCAGGGTCATCATTCGCTTTCAAAATGACAAAATAAAAAGTTCCGTTTTTTCGGGTACTGCCCTACGGGGAAATGATTTAGAAGATATCCTTAAAGTTTTGTGTGCTTTCAACCATGCTTGTTACAAAAAAGAAGCAGATGGAAGCATCCTGATCTTTGAAAACAATATTAAAAATTAAAAATATTAAATAAGTGCAGGGGTAATAATATTTATTACTCAATTTAGAAACAGATTTTTGATCAATCCTCCAAACGTTATGCTATCTATCCTATATAAAAAACAATTAATGCGAAAACAACAACAAAATAGTGTGGCACCCGGAAGTGAATCTTCAGGAGATTTCGCGAAATGGCTATTGATGGCCTTTACTGTTATTGTAATGCTGGTTTTTGCAGATGTACAGCCCCTCCACGCGATGTCTGCAAGGGAAGATAATATTTCTGATACGAAGGTTACCATAGCGCTCAATCACGAGAGTATGGAAGGTGCTTTCAAGAAAATTGAAAGTCAGACCCCGTTTAGATTTTTTTACAGGAAGTCGTACGTTGATCAATTTACCAACCTTAATATGGTCCAAGTTACAACGACTGTAGAGAAACTATTAAATGTGTTGCTTGAAAATACCGCATTGTCTTTCCGTTTGATGGATAAGAATATTTTATTGGAGCCAAAGGATATGCAGGCTTCATATGAAATTTCCGGGCGCCTGGTGGATGTCAAGAATAATCCGGTTGAGTTCGCGACCATCAGTATAAGAAAACGCGACGACACCAAAATAATTCAATCAGCGGTTTCGGCGGCTGACGGAAGCTTCAGGCTTTCGGTTGAAAATAAGGGCGAGTATATTGCCGATATTAAATCAATGGGACTTGACAGTGTATCGATAGCTGTCATTGTCGGTGATAAAACGGCTATCCAGCTCCCGGAAATAACGCTTACTGCCGCTACCAAGGTTTTACAGGAAGTTAGCGTTGTCGCTAAAAAACCAATTATTGAATTGAGAAGCGACCGTTTGGTCTTCAATGTAGGTAATAGTATCAATGGGGTCGGAGAAGATGCGCTGCAAGTCCTCAAGCGGGCTCCGGGCGTTGCAGTATCTAACAACGATATCGTATCCTTAAAAGGAAATTCAGGTGTGCAGATCATGATCAACGGCCGGCCGACGTACCTGGGAGGAGGGGACCTGGCCAGTGTCTTGAAAAATATCCCCGCAGCTAATATCGATCAAATTGAAATCATAAGTAATCCTTCCGCTAAGTTTGACGCCGCCGGAACTGCCGGGATCATTAATATCAAATTGAAAAAGAACAAGAACTTTGGCTTTAATGGCTCTTTAAACCTGAACGGGACCCAAGGCTACACCTCTAAATTTAATGGAGGGATAGACGGGAATTACCGATCTGAGAAGTTCAATGTTTATGGAAGTTATGGCTATGACGACGGCGTATATAAAACCAAGACCTCTATCCTTAGAAGCCAGGAAGTAAACGGCACCCAGGCAACATTTAATCAGCGCTCTGATGAATTCGACGGAAACAAAAACCATTCTTATAAAGCAGGAGTGGATTATTTTATCGATAACAAAAATACGTTAGGTTTCCTTTTTAATGGTTCCAATGGCCGTAATAATGATAATATTTCTGGCAACACGATTATTTCTGACGGTCCGGGAAACATTGATTCCATATTAACCGCTAAAAACAACAGGCTGATCAAAAGGAATAACTACAACTATAACCTCAATTATCAATACACCGATACAAGCGGTAGAACCTTGACCAGCAACTTTAACTATATTTTGCTTGATAGAAAAGAACTCAGTTCCCAGCCTAACCAATACACGGATGCTGCCGGTAATCCCCTGTCCGACCCTTTGATATATTTCATCAACGCGCCAACTAAAATCAATGTCTATGCCGCCAATATAGATTATGAGCAAAAACTGTTTAAAGGGACATTCGGAACAGGCGCAAAGTTTAGCGCCGTTGACTCTAAAAATGATTTCAACAGCTATAACGTAATTAACGGGGAAAATGTGATCAATCCGGAACTCACCAACTTCTTCGATTATAATGAAAAGGTTAGTGCCGCTTATCTCAATTACAATATAACTTTAAAGAAATGGACCTATCAGGCAGGGCTGAGAGGGGAGCAGACATCGTCAGACGGAAGGCTTACTACATTGACCAGCAATGGTAATGAGGTGGTCAAGCGCAGCTATTTTAACCTGTTTCCGACGGCATCCATTGCTTTCAAACAAAATGATCACCATAGCTTTAGTCTGAGCTACAGCAGGAGGATCCAGCGTCCCAATTACCAAAACCTCAACCCTTTTCAAATCCGTATGGATGAGTTGACTTTTTTTCAGGGAAACCCCTTCCTGAAACCTGAGTATTCAAACAGCTTTCAATTGGCTTACGCCTGGCAACAGTATCTGATTGCTTCGGTTGGCTATATGAAAACGACAAACGTAGTTTCTCCGCTGACAGATAGTACGAGCAATAACAGAATCATTTCCAGCTATCAGAACATCGGGGACAACCAAAGTGTGACGTTCAGCCTATCTTCTTCTCTTGATATTAACAGGTGGTGGAGCTTATTTGTCAACACCAATCTATATTATCAGAATTATAAAGGAAGTTTGCCAAACGGAACGGTGAACAACAGTGTAACCACGTTTAGCGCAAACGGTTCATCTACTTTTAAAATCACACCTTCGTTTTCTACAGAGCTGTCATTTTTCTACCGTACCCCGGAGGTTTATGGCGTACTCAAAAACTCCAGCGTTGGGGAAATAGATCTCGGCGCGAAGAAATCCCTGTTCAATGACAGGGCAAGTCTCCGGCTTTCATTCAGCGATCTGTTTCATATGCTCAAATTAACGAGCCGGAGTTATTATTCGGGCTTAAGTCTGGTATCCACACAACAGCCCGAATCCCAGGTATTTAAGATCGGGTTCTCCTATAAATTCGGCCGGTCGCAGATAAAAGCCGCAAGGAACAGGTCGAAAGGTGCAGAAGATGAAAGCGGCAGGTTACACTAACCAGGTATTCCCACAAGTTTGATCAGGTATTTTCGCTATTATTTGATCAAACTATTTTAAATATCGATATAGAATCGCGGATTTTAAACACGTGTTCTATTACGAGCTTGTCAAATTAAAATTAACAACTTGCCCAAAAGCATGATTTTGATAAATTTTTTGATTAAGTGAGATTGAATATCTAACTCGATTATTCGATACGCATCATTTTCATATAGTTTGCCTTAAAAACGATGATTTTAGCATCATCGGAATTTCAATAATAAAAAGTTGCCAATAAAATCGACAACTTGCCTAAAAGTGCCCCGGAGAAATTCGAACTCTCGACCCAACAATCTTGAAGTAGAAAACTTTCACTGAGTGATTTGGTCGTTGAAGCACATCTGGGCTCTCATTGCATAAAATAAACTATGAATCAAGCTTTGATTCTAACGCTTGGTGCCACGGCGAGATTCATTATCGTCTTCTCGTTTCGGTGAACTACGACTGAATCGCTTTACAATTGATGAGATAGCTGGGTTAGCCCACTCAGGCAAATCTTTACTCACAAAAATACCTTCGCGGTTCTGTATTCTTAGCAATGATTTTAGTTCGTATAAATTCCCACTGGCATCGATGAATTCAAGGTTGTCGAAACGGTTTGCGAGGTGTTAAAAGTTTTTTAACCCTTCGATATAATTATAATAGATGCTACCTGTGTCGACAAAATGACAGCCTCTTTTTACTCGCGCAGTCACACGGTCCATGGATTGTTTAACGTCAGCCAGGCCAATATAAATTACGCTGGCAACATAGTCGTTTTCCTTAAACCGGGTTACAATATTCATTAGTCCAGCATCTCTTAAATTTGTTTCTACCGTAAAGTCCGTTTTATTTTTCAGTGCTTGTGTTACGCAATCCTGGAAATATTGCTCAACTGCGTAAGAAACGCTTTCGCCTGGGAGGCCGGGGTAAAGTGCTTCAATCTTTACAGCTTCTTTATCCGGGTCAAAGATAGATGCACCGGCAGCGGATAAATCTTTTGAAAAAGCAGATTTACCTGCACCGTTCGGCCCCGCTACGATCAGTAGTTGCGGGTTATTCAAGGTCATAACTAAAGGATTTTAATCAGGTGTGCTGTGCCTTTGTCATCTATTTGTACCTGCTCTTTTCTATCGCGGTACTCATGTATCATGTAACCGGTATCGGGACAAACGGCTTTATCGAAGTAGGTTAGATAACTGTTCCTGTTGAATGTTTCGCGCATAACGGCATCAGCGGTAGGACGAAGACGCTAAGGTATGCGGAGAATTAAAAAGGAGATTGCTGGCCAACAAATATAAGATAAGCTTGAACGACAACGTTGCCTCGGCCAGCGGTCAAAATGCGCTATGCTTGCGTAAACGTACAGCCCAATCGCTAAAGCTACCCTTGCGCTGATTTGACCTTTGCTCGCAACTACCTGCGCTGCTCTTTGGTGGTTTTGAAAGTTCGTATAAGGAGTTGGTGGTAGACATGCCTAAAAACGGTTGGATCATACAACAACTAACACCTTTTAATCAGTGCTGCTGCTAAACAAAACTGAATTTACGGGGCGTGATTATTCACTTGCCGACGTAGGTAACAAATGTTACCGTTTAGCTTTTTAGCCGAACCTACTTTTGTTAAAAAAATAAATTAATGAAAACGATAAGGCGTTTAATCAAAGCGGGCTTGTTCCTCTTTATAGGTTTCTCCGGCTTCCTTTCAGTAGCGCAAGCCCAGGACCTTCACGAAAAGTTGAGCCTGAATGAGGCCATTTCAGCAGCTTTAGCCAACAACAAAACTATCCGCCTGGCCGGTTTAGACGAGCGTATTGCGGAGTCGGATTACAACCAGACCCAGGCGGTCTACCTGCCACAGGCTGATGTCACCTATGCGGCCATGAGCACCAACAATCCGCTTAATGCTTTCGGTTTTAAACTACAGCAACGCAGTATTACCCAAAATGATTTTAATCCTGCCCTTTTAAACCATCCTTCTGCAACGCCGGATTATATGGCACAACTGGAGGTTAAGCAGCCATTGCTTAATATCGATATGCTGTACATGCGGAAGGGAGCCAAAAAGCAAACCCAAGTTTACCAATATAAAACCCAGCGCATTAAGGAATATATTACTTTCGAAACCACTAAAGCATTTTTGCAACTGCAGCTGGCTTACCAGGCAGAGAAAGTTTTGGCGGAAGCAAGCCAGACTGCAAAGTCGGTATATACTTTCACCGACAATCACTTCAAGCAGGGATTGATCCAAAAGTCAGACTTATTGAATGCCCAGGTTCATGTAACGGCAGTTGAAAGTAGCTTGGCAAAAGCCAAAAGCAGCATCCTTAACGCGTCTGATTACCTCAGCTTGTTAATGGGGCAGCCTACCGGAAAAGCTTATAGCCTTGTTGATCAACCGGAAACAAACTTGCCGGCTATAGATAGTACGCAAAAGGTTTTTGCTACCCGTTCTGATTTTATGGCCATGCAAAGAGCCATTGAAGCATCCGGACTGATGATCAAATCCAGCCAGATGAATTACCTGCCTAAACTGAATGCGTTTGGTAGTTTTCAATATAGCGACAGTCGCTTAGCCGGTTTCGGCGCAAATGCGTATTTGGTTGGAATTCAGTTATCGTGGAATATTTTTAACGGGAATAAAACCAAACATGTCATCGCTTCCCAAAAACTAAAACGAGATAAGCTTTCGGTGCAGTTAGCCCAGCAAAAAGACCAGAGCCGAACGGAGCTGGATAAAACTTACCGCGACCTTTCTGATGCCAGCTTTGAAGCGGATCAGGATAAGGCTGCCATAGAACAAGCTACCGAGGCCCTGCGAATATTGCAGAACCGTTACCAGCAAGGACTGGTCAACACCACCGATGTGCTGATTGCCGACACCCAGTTATCCCAATTAAAGTTTTCATTAGCTCAAGCGCAGTTTACTGTCAACGTTACCCGCGCTTACATACAATTATTAACAACTACCACCACCAAATAACCATCAGATATGAACTTACCTATCCATAAAAACAGGGCTTTGCAATTACTAATCGGTATCGGTTTAATGGTCATTAGTTCCTGTTCTTTCAATGAAAAAAAAGACACAGCCACCAGTGCAGATACGGCAATACTGGTTACGGTGAGCCAACCTTTGGCCGATGCAAAACAAGGACTGACTGTAAGCGGGCAGATAGAAGCTGGTCAAACAGCTAATATCAGCACCAGGGTAATGGGCTATATTACAAAGATTGATGTCAAGGTTGGCGACCGCGTTAGTAAAGACCAGCCATTGGCTACAATCAGCAATGACGACATTCTGGCCAAAAGAGCACAAATTGATGCAATGATTGCCGAAGCTAACGCCGGATACCAAAACGCGCAAAAAGATTATGACCGCTTTACCGCATTGTATAAACAACAAAGCGCCTCAGCCAAAGAACTGGACAATATTACACTGCAGTACCATTCGGCCAAAGCGAGATTAGAAGCGGCGAAACAACAACGCCGGGAAGTAAACGCCATGCTGAGCTATACTAACCTGACCGCTCCTTTTGCCGGCACAGTTACTCAGAAAATGGTGGACGCCGGCAGCATGGCCAGCCCTGGGATGCCGCTATTGACCATTGAACAAAGCCGCAGTTACCAGGTAAGGGCCTCCGTGCCGGAAAGTGAGATTAGTTTGATAGAGGAAAATACACCGGTAACAATAAATATCGACGCTATTCATAAATCAATCAAAGGAACAATAGCACAGATCAGTCAGTCTTCAGAGAACAGCGGCGGCCAGTACCTGATCAAAGCAACTATTCCGGATAACGAAAAGAAAGGTTTGTTCGCCGGTATGTACGCCAATGTGACTATCCCGGTTACACAGCCAGTAAAAACCAATGTAAGTGATCAGGTCATGGTGCCGTTAGCTGCCGTTCAGTATAAAGACCAATTAACCGGATTGTATACCATTGGCAGCAACCACACCGCTTTGCTGCGCTGGGTAAGGCTTGGAAGAACGCAGGGTAACCAGGTAGAAGTATTAAGCGGACTGGCTGCGAATGAACCATTCATCGTGAGCGCGGAAGGTAGATTATACAACGGCGTAGCCGTTAAAATAAAATAAGGATATGAAAGACGGATTTGCAGGAAATATAGCGAAGGCATTCATACAATCGAAATTAACCATACTGTTAATGATCGCCTTTTTACTCATCGGCGGTTACAGTACGTTCTTAATTCCGCGCGAGGAAGAACCCCAGATACAGGTGCCGATGGCCGATATATTTATCGGGTATCCCGGCGCGTCACCAAAAGATGTAGAAACGAAAGTTGCCGCTCCGATGGAGAAAATGATCTCGAATATCAAAGGGGTGGAATACGTATATTCTACCTCCATGCAAGGACAAGCGATGGTGATTGTGCAGTTCAATGTCGGCGAAGACATGGAACGCTCGTTAGTGAAGCTGTACAGCGAACTGATGAAGAACATGGACAAAATGCCGCAGGGCGTTACACTGCCATTGATCAAAACCAGGGCCATTGACGATGTGCCGGTATTGGGTTTAACCCTCTGGAGCGATAAATATGATGATTACCAGCTGAAACAAATGGGCCAGGAACTGGCAAACGAGATCAAAAAGATCAATGATGTATCGGATGTTAACATTATTGGTGGCCGCAACAGGGAGGTAAAAGTATTGCTTGATAAAAACAAGATGGCGGAGAACCATGTGGACTTTTTATCTCTCAGCAAACAGATACAGGGCAGCAATATGCAATTGCCAGGCGGCACCCTGCTTCAAAAAGATACGGCCTTTTCCGTTGAGACCGGAAATTTTCTGGCCTCTTCGGATGATGTAGGCAATTTAGTGGTGGGCATTAACCAGCAACAACCGGTTTACCTGAAATCTATCGCCAAAGTTGAAGAAGGCGCTGAAACACCAAATCAGTACGTGCTATTTGGTTATGGAAAAGCGGATATTAAAAATTTACAAGCCTTTAAATCCAATTACCCGGCCATCACCCTTTCGGTAGCCAAAAAGAAAGGCGCGGATGCGATGAAGTTATCGGAGCAGATCTTAAATAAAGTTGAGCATTTAAAAAGCGGATTGTTGCCAAACGATGTGCACTTAACCGTTACCCGAAATTACGGCGAAAGCGCGTCGGATAAAGTAGGTGAATTATTGCTTCACCTGTTTATCGCCATCATAGTCGTAACGGTGTTTGTGATGCTAGCCATGGGCTGGCGCGGTGGCCTGGTGGTATTTCTGTCAGTACCGGTAACCTTCGCCCTTACGCTGTTCGCTTATTACTTTATGCACTATACGCTTAACCGTATAACACTATTCGCGCTGGTATTTATCACGGGTATAGTGGTGGATGATTCCATTATCATCGCGGAGAACATGCACCGGCACTTTAAGATGAAGAAGCTGCCGCCATTGCAGGCCGCGATCTATGCCATTAACGAAGTAGGTAACCCAACTATCCTTGCAACTTTTACCGTTATTGCTGCGGTATTGCCGATGGCGTTCGTATCGGGCATGATGGGGCCTTATATGAGCCCGATGCCGATTGGTGCCTCTATCGCCATGATCTTATCGCTGATCGTCGCTTTAACCTTGACCCCATACCTCGGTTACATCTTTTTGCGCGGGAAAGAAAAGCACGGCATCGCACACGAAGAGAACAAACCCAAGCTAATGGAAGAAACCCGGGTCTATAAAATATACCGCTCTTCTATCCAGCCACTACTGGAAACCCGGTGGAAACGCTGGACATTTATCCTGGGCACTGTGGTGATCCTGTTTGCCTCGCTGTCCATGTTTTACACCAAAGCAGTTGCCGTGAAAATGCTGCCCTTTGATAATAAGAATGAGTTCCAAGTGGTGATCGATATGCCGGAAGGCACTACGCTGGAGAAAACACAGGCAGTAGCAAAGGACATCGGCTCCTACATTTCCGGGCAAGCACTGGTCAGAAATTATGAGACCTATATCGGTACCTCAGCACCGATCAGCTTTAACGGTTTGGTGCGCCATTACGATTTAAGAAGAGGCGACAACGTGGCCGACATACAGGTGAACCTCATGGATAAGAAAGATCGGAGTAGCCAAAGTCACGGTATAGCCAAGGAAATGCGCGGCCCGATACAAGCCATCGCTGCGAAATACCATGCGAATGTGAAGATCGTAGAAGTGCCGCCAGGCCCTCCGGTGCTTTCTACTTTAGTGGCCGAAATTTACGGGCCCGACTATAAGGAACAGATCAAAGTTGCCCGGCAGGTAAAAGACCTGATGAACAAAACCGCCAATGTGGTGGATGTGGACTGGATGGTTGAAGACGACCAGCCCGAATACCATATTGAAGTGAATAAAGAAAAAGCCATGCGTTATGGTATAGCCACCGCACAGATGGCTGCGACGGTTAACGCCGGCTTATCCGGTATGCCGGTAGGTAATGTCGCCCAGCCCGCAGCTTATAACCAAACCGCCATCAAGCTGCAATTGAGCGATGCCGATAAAAGCAGTATAGACGATGTACTAAATTTAAAAGTGATGGGTATGCAGGGGAATGCTGTGCCCATAAAAGATCTGGTTACTGTAATCCGGCAGATCAAGCCGAAAAGCATTTACCGTAAAAACCAGAAAGAAGTGGTTTACGTGCTGGGCGATATGGCAGGTGCCCTGGAAAGTCCCTCATATGCAATCTCCGATGTTTCCGATCATTTAAAAAGCGTGAAAGTTCCTAAAGGCTTCTCGCTGAAAGAGGAATATACCCATCAACCCGATTTGGAAGACAATTACAGCCTGAAATGGGACGGGGAATGGCAGATCACGTTCGAAGTATTTCGGGACCTGGGTATCGCTTTCGCCGTGGTGATCATCATGATCTATATCCTGATCGTAGGCTGGTTCCAGAACTTTACGGTGCCGCTGATAATGCTGGCCGCAATACCACTATCGCTGATCGGGATCGTTTTGGGCCACTGGATGCTGCACGCTTATTTTACAGCGACCTCGATGATCGGTTTCATCGCCCTGGCCGGTGTAATGGTACGTAACTCCATTTTACTGATCGACTTTATCAATATCAGGCTGGATGAAGGCATCCCGCTTAAACAAGCCATCATTGAAGCCGGCGCGGTACGCACCACACCGATCTTATTGACCGCAGGTGCGGTGGCTTTAGGCGCGGTGATCATTCTATTCGACCCGATCTTCCAGGGCTTGGCCATCTCACTGATGGGCGGTACCATCACCTCCACTTTCCTGACATTGATCGTGGTGCCTTTGCTCTACTTTAAAATGATGCGTAAAACAAAACTTAACCCTAAAATTCAAAAACCATGAAAGAAAGAATCGTTCGTGCCGTTGCCGGCACAATAGTTTTAACCAGTATAATACTGGCTTACACTGTAAATATTAACTGGCTTTGGTTAGGCGTATTTGTCGGCGTAAACCTTCTGCAATCCGCATTTACCAGATTCTGCCCGTTGGAGTTGATCCTGAAAGCAGCCGGCGTAAAAAATTGAATTATTTGAAATTTAAACGATAAGGACATGAATTTATTTAAGCAATTATTCGGTGGTTCACCCGCAGTTGACCTAAAAGAACTGATCAAAGAAGGTGCTTTGATCATAGATGTACGCACACCCGCCGAGTTTGCCTGTGGACACGCAAAAGGTTCCGTCAATATCCCACTGGATAAGGTAGCTTCCCAGCAGGCCATGTTCAGGGGCAAAAAGAACATTATTGTTTGTTGTCAAAGCGGGGGCAGAAGCGGGCATGCGAAACTCATACTTGAAAAAAGCGGGTTTACCAATGTGACCAATGGCGGAAGTTGGAATAATGTAGCCCAATACTGTTAACTTAGCAGCATGGACGAACCCATTAATTTTGTTTTTCAGTTTGAACCGGCCCTGATCAAAGAGATCGAGGAGTTTGGCGAGTTACGATCATTCAAAGACGGTGAACTGGTGATGGATTACGGGAAATATATCCGTATGATGCCGCTCGTAGTTAAAGGCACCTTAAAAGTTCTTAAAAAGGATGATAATGGCAATGAGATTTTATTGTATTATCTATCCAGCAGCGAGAGCTGTTCGATGGCTTATAGCTGTTGCCTGGAAGAGAAGAAAAGTGAAGTAAAAGCCATTGCCGAAGGTGACCTGCAAATCATCGCCATCCCCCATAACAAGCTGGATGAGTGGTTGTGTAACTATCCGAGCTGGAAGAATTATATCATGCGGAGTTTTAACGAGCGCTTCTCAGAAATGCTGAAGTCTATAGAAAGTATTGCATTTCATAAACTGGACGACAGGTTGATCGCTTATCTTAAAGAAAAGAAAAGGCTGTCGGGTTCAAGCGTTGTTAAAGCATCCCATTACCAGATCGCTGACGAACTGGCTACATCGAGAGTCGTGATCTCACGCCTGCTTAAGATACTGGAGAATAATGGCAAGATCCTATTATATCGCAACGAGATTAAACTGCTAAATGATTTTGATTCCTGATTGCCTGCAACTAAGCGGGTATCGAATTCTATGTGTTGTTGATGAATAACTAAACTAAGAATTCAAACATAAGCCATAAGGCTACTTTATGGCCACGAATCGGAAAATCCTGAATTGCTGTCTCCGGCAAGAAGCCTTTCGACTCCAATTGTGATTTATCATAACCTGATGGCACCAGGTTCTTTTCTTCAAGATAGATATTCAATTGACCCTTCTCGGAGGAATGAACATCTGTAAGTTCAAAATAGTCTAAAAGGCCTTCTGGTAGGATTAAACGGACGAGGGTTTCGTATGCTGATGACAAGTGGATGCCTGTTGAGTTTTATATCCACAAAGCAAACACTTTTTTTATTCCCCCACAATTTTTCTGCTTGATCCCCTCATGACCCTGTTTATTTGCGGATTTTGAGTGGGTTTATAACAAAAAAAGCCCCTAAATCATTTGATTTAAGGGCTTTCGAAGCGATTTTACGCTGCTTTTGTACTCAGAGCGGGAATCGAACCCGCACTCCGTTTACGGGAACAGGATTTTAAGTCCTGCGTGTCTACCAGTTCCACCATCTGAGCAGGTGTCTAACCTTTTAAAAATAAAACCCTTCTTTCAATCAGGAAGGGCTTTGAGCGAAAGACGAGATTCGAACTCGCGACCCCGACCTTGGCAAGGTCGTGCTCTACCAACTGAGCTACTTTCGCATTGGTATTTTCTCGCTTGAAGTAAGCTTTCGTTTAACCGGCTGCTTATCTCGTTTGCGGGAGTGCAAATATAGGTAGAATTGGATACTCTGCAAGGGAAATTTTAACTTTTTTTAAAATAGTTTATAACTTGCTGTTTTTCAAAATATCAGCTATCAGCTCAGCTTCGAATCCGCGGCCCATGGCGTACTGCTGCAGCTTGTACCGGCGCTTCAGCTGGTTCTTCTCGTTTAGGGTAGCTTCTTTTTTTTGTAATAAGTGGGTCAAAGCAGTCAAATAATCGTCAGGGTCAATAATAAGGAGAGCTTTTTTGATCAATACATCGGGCACTCGTTTAAGTTTAAGCCCTTGTTTAATTTTAATACGTCCCCACACTTTTTGGTTAAATTTACTTTTAGCATAGATCCGTGCAAAGCGTTCCTCGTTAAGGAAATTGCCCTCTATCAATTGGCTTATAATGCGTTCAACAGCGTCAGGCCATAGTCCCCACTCGTAAAGTTTGTCGCGTACTTCCTGCTGGGCGCGCTCCTGGTAGGCGCAAAAGTGCTCGGCTTTTGCAAGGGCAACTTTCTCGTCGGTAATTTTAATTGATTTGGGTTGATCCATTTAAAAACCAAAATTCGTTAAAAATTATTCTATTTGTTTTAATATCTCCAAATTAGCAGCATGCCCAATAACACGTACACCATAAGCGCTATAAAAAAGATCATCAAGGCAGATGGCAACATCGTTGAAGAATATACGATCAGTGCGCTTTTTACCGATAGCCGCCGGATCAACAACCCTGCCGAAGGCTTATTTTTTGCCCTGAGCGGCAGACGCAATGGCCATGAGTTTGTTGCCGAAGCTTATGCAGGCGGTGTGCGCAATTTTGTGGTAGAACATGGCCCGGAGTTTAACCTGCCCGGCGCAAACTTTTTGATTGTGCCAGATCCGCTGGCGGCCCTGCAAATGCTGGCAGCCTATCACCGCAGCCGTTTTAAGCTGGAGGTAATTGGCATTACGGGCAGTAACGGCAAAACTATAGTTAAGGAATGGCTTTACCAGCTGCTTTCGGCCGATAAAAAT
This sequence comes from Mucilaginibacter rubeus, assembly GCF_014643835.1. GTDB lineage: Bacteria > Bacteroidota > Bacteroidia > Sphingobacteriales > Sphingobacteriaceae > Mucilaginibacter > Mucilaginibacter rubeus. The sequence goes on from NZ_BMKD01000013.1 coordinate 28,687, forward strand.
ATTGTACGAAACCCTAAAAGTTATAATTCGCAAATCGGTGTGCCATTGTCCGTATGGCAAATCAACGACCGAAACGAACTGGGGATTTTTGAAGCGGGCATCTCTACCATAAATGAGATGAATAAGCTGGAAGCTATCATTAAGCCCGAAATAGGGGTACTCACCCACATAGGCCCTGCGCATGACGAGGGTTTTGAATCGCCCAGGCAAAAGCTCCTGGAAAAACTGGGGCTATTCAAAAACAGCAGGCTGCTGATCCATAATTACGATCAGTTGCTCGGTTATGAAAAAGACATCGCGGCTAAAGAGACCTTTACCTGGAGCCGTAAGTTTCGTGAAGCTGATCTGTATGTTTTCAGCGAGACGGTGATCTCCAAAAATTATTACTTCCGTGCCCGGTACCAGGGTAAAGAGATAGAATGCCTCGTGCCTTTTACCGACCAGGCCTCGGTAGAAAATGCCATAACCTGCTGGGCTACTATGTTGGCTTTAGGCTACAGTGCTGTAGAGGCCGACAAGCGCATAGAGCGCCTCGCGCCGGTAAGTATGCGGTTGGAGTTAAAAAACGGCGTAAACAACTGCTCTGTTATTGATGATTCATACAATTCGGATCTGCAATCGCTGGAGATAGCGCTTAACTTTTTATCGCAGCAAAATCAGCATCAAAAAAAGACGCTGATCCTGTCAGATATTTATCAATCTGGCCTGCAGCAGGATGTGCTGTACAAACAGGTGGCCGAATTGATCCGGGCCAAAAAGATTGATAAATTTGTTGGCGTAGGGGAGGCGCTGCTCGGCCATCAGCAATATTTTGACATAGCCCAACAACATTTTTATGCAGATACAGCCACTCTGCTGCAACAGTTAAAAGCACTCAATTTTAAAGATGAAACCATCCTGATCAAAGGTTCGCGCAGTTTTGAGTTTGAGCAGGTGAGCCGCGCGTTGGCCCAAAAAGCGCATGAAACCGTAATGGAGATCAACCTGAACTCCTTACTAAACAACCTCAACTTTTATAAATCAAAGCTTAAGCCGGGTGTAAAAGTGATGGCTATGGTAAAGGCTTTTAGCTATGGCAGCGGCACTTTTGAGGTTGCCAATATGCTGCAATATAATAAGGTTGATTATTTGGCGGTTGCCTATATTGATGAGGGGGTAGCTTTACGGCAGGCGGGGATTAACCTGCCCATCAAAGTGCTTAACCCCGAGGCTTCGGCATTTGATAAGCTCACCGAATATAAGCTTGAGCCGGTAATTTACAGTTTTGGTTTATTAGATGATTTTGTGGGCTATGCTTCGGCACAAGGCATTGCCGGTTACCCGGTACACCTTAAAATTGACACCGGTATGCATCGCCTGGGTTTTGAAAATTACGAGATAGAAACCCTGTGCGATATGCTGGAGGTCAACCGTTACGTACGGGTGCAATCGGTATTTTCACACCTGGTAGCAAGCGAAAGTCCGGAACACGACGAGTTTACTAAAAAGCAGATCAGGCGCTTTGAAAAGGCTTTTAAGGAGATAGAGCGTACACTGGGTTATAAGGTGATCAAGCACATCTGCAATACTGCCGGCATTATCCGCTGGCCTTCGGCACACTATGATATGGTTCGATTGGGGATAGGATTGTATGGAATCGATTCGTCGGTATCAGGGGCTGATGCGGGCTTGCAGCCTATAGCCAGTTTAAAAACCAGCGTTGCCCAGGTTAAAAAGATTGGAAAAGGAGACACAATCAGCTACGGGCGAAGCGGGAGCCTTATTAAAGACGGGAAAATAGCTACCGTTCGTATTGGCTATGCCGATGGTTACCTGCGTGCCTTTGGTAAAGGCGTGGGTAAAATGCTGGTGAAAGGCACACTTGTGCCTACAGTGGGCAACATCACAATGGATATGTGTATGCTGGATGTGAGCGGCCTTGACGTGCATGAAGGCGATGAGGTGATCATCTTTGATGAGCACCAGCGCATTGAAGAACTTGCAAAGCAGATAGGCACCATCCCTTATGAAATATTAACCAATATTTCGCAAAGGGTAAAAAGAGTGTACTTTTACGAGTAGAAATCAGGGGCTTAAAATGAACAGGTTAGCGCGGGCATTATTCAGGTATTTTGTAAAAGGGATGTTGGTGGTTGTACCGGTAGGCGCAGCTATTTTCCTGATGTACTGGGCGGTGGCCAGCATTGATAAAGCGCTTAACCTGAGTGATCTTTGGGTTGATAAAACCGGGAAGCACATGTATATCCCGGGCTTGGGGATCCTGAATGTGGTAGTGGTTATCATGATCATGGGGGTACTGGTTACTAATGTAATCACCGAGCCAATTAAAGCCTGGTTTAAACGCTGGTTTGCACGTTTGCCCATCTTCGCGTTCCTGTATTCGTCAATAAAAGATTTGACAGAAGCCTTTGTTGGCGAAGAGAAAAAGTTCAACGAACCGGTACTGGTTGAAGTTAATGAGTTCGGTTTAAAAAAGATAGGTTTCCTGGTTCAGAAAGACTTGGCAAAGATTGGCTTGCCCGGCGAGGTAGCCGTATACTTCCCATATTCCTACTCGTTTGCGGGGCAGGTAATCATCATTGCTGCCGATAAGGTAAAACCGATGGATAAGAGTGCAGCCGATGTGATGAAGTTTGTGATATCTGGCGGGGTGAGTGGGTTGGATTAGCCCAGCCCGGCCCCCTCTAAATCTCCCCCGGTAGGGGAGACTTTTTTGAATTTTCAAAGTCCTCCCTTCCGGGGAGGGTTTGGGTGGGGCTTGCGCGTTCCTATGGCAACACCTCCACCTGTTTTGAATCTGTCACCCCGGCTTTCTTAAAACTCCTTACTGCCAAAAAAACAGCTATCAGCATCAATACAGCCCCCAATATATAAGGCGCGCCCGGAAAATAGGTTGAAGTATTGCGATGGGTGAACAAATGAAACACCGAACTCATTAACAGGGGGCCGATGATCACAGCTAAACTACTGATACTGGTCAATGAGCCCTGCAATTCGCCCTGCTCTTTAGCTGATACCGTACTGGTAATCATACCCTGAAGTGAAGGACCCGAAATACCGCCAAGGCAATAAGGTACCATGAACACATACATCATCCAACCCTGGTTGGCAAATGCTATGAGGCTTAAACCGATGGTATAGAATAGTAAGCCGGCTACGATATTTTTCTCCTGCCCGAATTTGGGGATCGTAAACCTGATCAAGCCGCCCTGTATGGCTACCAGTACTATTCCAATAAAAAAGCCTAAAAAACCAATGCTTTTCAGCGACCAGTCGAATTTTTCAGTTACGTAAAACGATAATACATATTCAACAGCTTTTTGAGCAATGTACACCAAAGAAAATGCGCCTATCAACCCGATTAGGGATTTATAGCGCGAAAGGTTGCGTAAGGAGCTAACGGGATTAGCCTTCTTCCATTCAAAACGCCTGCGGTTTTTGATATTTAATGATTCGGGTAATACAAAATAGCCATATGCCGCATTCAGGAGGGCCAGACCGGCCGCCAGCATAAAAGGGAACCGCACATTTAATGCACCCAAAAAGCTCCCGGTGCCTATGCCAATAATAAATCCAAGACCGGATGCTGCCCCAACTAAACCGAAGTTCGCTGCCCGGTTTTTACCTGTACTGATATCGGCAATGTAAGCGGTTGCTGTGGTATTACTGGCGCCCGCAAAGCCCGCTATGGCACGGCCGATAAATAACCAGGCCACAGTAGGAGCAAAGGCCATAAAAATATAATCTATCCCAAAGCCAATAAGCGAACCTAATAATACAGGCCGGCGCCCGTACCTGTCGCTCAGGTTACCCAGTAGCGATGAAAACAGGAACTGCATGGAGGCGTACGTGAACGTTAAATAGCCATTATATTGCGCAGCGGTACTTACATCCATGTTGCCCAGCTTTTCGAGCAGCGAGGGCATTACCGGTATAATGATGCCTAAACCAAGTACATCAATAAAAAGCGTTACGAAAATAAATCCTAAGGCGGCGGTATGTTTTTTAGGTTTGGCGCTCATTAATAATGATAAAGGTTTAAGCTGATTAAAAGTTTTATTATGGGCTGTTTTACAGTTTGATATTTAATTTATACTTGCGCTTTTGCTATTCTTCGCTGTTGTTATCACCAACTTTGTGACCGGCAATAGTGCATTCATGATATTAAGACATGAGGATCGAAATGATTGTTTGCGACAGCACCAACAACGGCAGGTTGAGGGTGTTTATCTATCAATTTTACAATATGGGCGTTGCCTGCGGCCCGGGCTTTCCGTTACAAGTCCTCGCTTTTCCCGCGCAAGCCCAATCCACGCTCCGGGCTTTTCACTGCAATCCCTAACGCGGCTCCCGCTCATTGTCCCCTAAAATATATTTTAAACAGCATCACGGTTTTTACAGGATTTTCCCTGATGGCTACTTGCAATGACATGGTTTCTGTTTAATCTCCCAATAATTTCATCTTCCAAACACGTATGACAATAATACCAACAACAGCAAAGCTTTAAGCTTTGTGCATTCTGCTTTTGGCTTTTAATGCAAGGTTGCCAGGGCATCCATATCCTTTGCTGAGGTTTTCTTCACGTTTTTGAAATTACGGATAGCAAGCAAAGCACTTATCAACATCAGTATTGCACCTAAAATAAAGGGGGCTCCCGGAAAAAAGAAGGGCCTTTTATCATTGGTGAAATAATAAAATAAAGTGGTCATTACCCAGGGGCCAAAAATGGCGCTCAGGCTCATGAGGCTGGTTAGGCCACCCTGCAGTTCACCCTGTTCATTGGCGGGTACCTGGTTGGTCATGATGCCCTGCAACGCCGGGCCTGCAATACCGCCAAGGGCATAAGGCACCATAAAGGCAAACATCATCCAACCCTGGGTTGCCATAGCAAACAGGATAAGGCCGATGCTATATAGCAGTAAGCCAACCCAAATGCAACGTTCCATGCCCAGTTTGGGCAGGATCAGGCGCATCAGGCCGCCCTGTACAAGTGCTATCATCAGGCCTATAAAGGCAAGAGAATAACCAACCGTATCCTCGCCCCATTTAAATTTTTCGAAAGTAAAATAGGTCCAAACGTTTTGTACGGCCTGCCCGGCAAAATATACCAGGAACAGCGATAGGGCCAAACCAATAACCGACGGATATTTTTTAAGCTGCAGCAATGAGCCAAGCGGGTTTGCCCTTTTGATATCGAAGGGGCGGCGATGGGCCTCATCCAGCGATTCGGGCAGGATGAAGAAACCATAAAGGGCGTTCAAAAAGGCTAAACCTGCGGCAGCGAAAAAGGGATATTGAACATCCATTTTACCTAACACACCGCCAATTGCCGGGCCAATGATAAAGCCGAGACCAAAGGCAACGCCAATCATACCAAAGTTTTGGGCGCGCCTTTCGGGAGTACTCACATCAGCTATATAGGCCGATGCTGTGGTGAAGCTGGCGCCGGTAATGCCTGCAATTGCCCGGCCTAAAAATAGCCACCATATGGATGGTGCAAAGGCAAGGAACAAATAATCAATGCCAAAACCCAGTAAGGAACAAAGCAAAACCGGGCGGCGGCCATACTTATCACTCAGGTTGCCTATCATTGGCGAAAAAAGGAACTGCATTACCGAATAGGCCAGCGTTAAAAAGCCGGCATACAAAGAAGCTTCGCTCAACCCGGCGTGGATCAATTTTTCAATCAGTTTGGGCAGTACAGGTATGATGATCCCTAAGCCTACCACATCAATCAGTAAAGTAACAAATATAAAGCCTAAAGCTCCCTGGGGTTTATTCTTGGCGGACTTATCCATGGCGCAAAATAAATTATTAACGTTAATAATTGTTAAAATAATTGTATTTATAATAATTTGTATTTAACTTGAACTATATAATTAGTTAAACCTATGAAACCACACAAATCAATGCTACTGTTGCCGGCGCTGCTGGCTGTGCAAAGTTTTTTTGCACAAAGTAGCCATCTTACATTATCTGATAGTTATCCATCGGCAACTGAAAAAGTTAAAATTACATATGACCCGGAGGGTACGCCTGTTGCCGGTAAAAAGGATATCAGCGCAGAGGTATATTACATTGATGGGAAAGATAACCCGGCAGCCGACATCGAACTAAAACCTAATGGCTCTTTACTTTCCGGCGATTTCACTATTCCTGCCACAGCGAAAGCTTTTTTTGTAAAGATTTTTAGTAACGGTGATATTGATAATAATAACGACAAAGGGTACATATACTTAGTTTATAAAGATAAAAAACCTGTTCAGGGTGCTTATGAAGCAAAAGCTTACATATTGGCCAGTGGGGTTGGCAGTAATTTTGCCAAAATAAAGATAGACTCCGAAGAAGGCCTGACTTTATATAAAAAAGAATATGATGCCTACCCGCAGGCCGAAAAACCATATCAGTTTAATTACTACTATATATTGGCCAAGAAAAAAGATCCGGCTACTTCTGCCTTGTTAGAAGCCAAAGTTAAAGCGCTTGAAAAAAGCGCGGTAGAAAAAGATCTGATCCTGGCCGCTAACATACTGAACTGGCGTAACAAAAAAAACTCTGCCGATTCATTGGGAGAGATCATCAAAGCTAAGTACCCTAACGGCGAATCCGTAAAAAACGAGGCGGAGTTTGCCATGATGCGCGAGAAGGACGTACACAAAAAAGATTCGCTTTATAAAGCATATATAGCCAAATTCCCGGCTATGGCTACTGATAAAGGTTCTCGAATAGATTATATACGAGGGCAGCTGGCTACCGGCTTTTTGACTGATGGTAATACTGCTGCTTTTAATGCTTATGCAGCACAAGTTCAAAACAAATCAAGCATTGCAAACAGCTATAACAACATAGCTTATGGCTGGGCTCAACAAGATGAGCGACTTGATGAGGCTGAAAAGCTATCAAAACAATCATTGGACATCGTTACTGAAAAAATGAAGCATCCCGAGGCTTCGCCGTTTATGTCGGTAAAGAGCATGCAAAAGCAAAACAAGGATGTATACAACATGTATGCTGATAGTTACGCGTTCATTTTATATAAAGAGAAAAAATATGATGAGGCCCTTAAATATCAAAAAGAGGTTTATACAGACAACAAGGATAACGACCCTATTACCAACGAGCATTACGTACTCATTTTAAATGCCCTTGGCAAATATGCTGAATCAAAAGACGTGATTGAAGGCGCATTTAAGGCAGCTAAAGTTTCCCCGGCTTTAACAACCGAGTTAAAAAAAGCCTATGTGGGCTTAAAAGGCAATGAAGCAGGTTATGATCAATACCTGGCCGGTTTATCGGCTATTGCAAAAAACAAAAAGAAAGAGGAGGTGGCTAAACAAATGATCAACGAGCCTGCTGCCAAATTTGCCCTTAAAGATTTTGCGGGAAAAACCGTTTCGCTGGCTGACTTAAAAGGCAAAATTGTCATAGTTGATTTTTGGGCTACCTGGTGCGGCCCTTGTAAAGCATCTTTTCCGGGAATGCAAATGGCTGTAAATAAATATAAGGATGATGAGGATGTGAAATTCCTGTTTATTGATACCTGGGAAAACGGCGATAATTATATTGATGGCGTAAAAAAATTCATTGCCGATAATAATTACACTTTTAACGTGCTGGTAGATGAAAAAGGCAGCGATGGCAGGCAATCAAAAGTGGTTTCACAATTTGGAGTAACCGGTATTCCAACCAAGTTCATCATCGATAAAAATGGCAATGTCCGCTTTAAGGTTGTGGGGTTTGATGGCTCGGCTGATGGGCTGGTAGATGAAGTGAGCACAATGATTGACATGGCAAAAGCGCCGGTTGCCGCGGAGGTTGCTGCTACGCCAAAACAAAACATGAAATAGCTGATTGCAAACCTAAAACTATATCAAAACAAAAATGCCGCCCTGTTGGAGCGGCATTTTTTATTGTATTGCCTGTTAAAAGTTTGGCTTAAGCACGTATTTGTTATAGAAACGGGTGATGTGCTCAACAGCCTCTTCGGCGGTATCAACCACGCGGTAAAGGTTCAGGTCGTCGGGATTGATATTGTGCTGGTCGTTCAGCATTTTTTCTTCAACCCATTTAAACAGGCCTTTCCAGTATTCAACTCCAACAAAAATGATTGGGAAACGGGCAATTTTACCGGTTTGGATAAGTGTAATGGCTTCAAACGATTCATCCATAGTGCCAAAGCCGCCGGGCAAAATGATAAAACCCTGCGAATATTTCATAAACATAACCTTACGGATAAAGAAGTAATCAAACTCCATGATTTTATCCCTGTCGATATATTTATTGTGGAATTGTTCAAAAGGCAGTTCAATGTTGAGGCCAACCGATTTACCGCCGTTTTCATAAGCCCCTTTGTTGGCCGCTTCCATAATGCCTGGTCCGCCGCCTGATATTACACCATAACCATGCTCGGTAAGCAGGCGTGCTGTTTCTTCGGCCAGTTTGTAGTACTTGTTATCGTTATGTGTACGTGCCGACCCGAAGATGGATACGCATGGGCCAATTTTGGCCAGTTTTTCAAAGCCGTCAACAAATTCGGCCATTATTTTAAAGATCTGCCAGGAGTCGGTAACCTTAATTTCCTGCCAGTTTTTGTTCTCGAATGCTTGTCTTATTTTATCTTCTCCTGTCATAGCTTTTTTAGTCCGTAAGTCCGGGAAGTCCGCTGTCTGTAAGTCCGGATGTTTTTGTTTTAATTAATGCAAAGTACAAAGAAAATGAATTTCGAATAGGTAATTGTTAAGTTTTTAACTTTCGGACTTTCGGACATTTCCGACTTTCCGACTCGAATAGTTTTTAACTTTCCGACTTACGGACTTCCCCAACTTTCGGACTCGAAGTAACCCACAGCCCAATAAATGTAATTAATCCGTTTACAATGATGAGTTCGTTACCAAAAACATATCCGCCTAAAATTGATTTTGATTCGGCATTTAAAAAATAACATATAGCAGGAGAGAGTATGCAAATGAAGGGCACCAGTTTATCCATTACCTGCCTGTTGCCTACAAACAGGCCAAATGAATAAAGGCCAAGCAGCGGCCCATAGGTATACGATGCCACGGTGAATATGGCGCTAACTACAGCATCATTATTAATAGCGTTAAATATGATGATGGTTAAAAACATTAGCCCCGAAAAGGCAATGTGTACCCAATGGCGCACGGCCACCATTTTTTTGCTGTTCACATCCTTGCGCTTGTTAAAACCTAAAAAGTCTACACAAAAAGAGGTGGTGAGCGCTGTAAGTGCCGAATCGGTAGTGGCAAAGGTGGCGGCCGTTAAGCCAAGCATAAATATCATGGCCGGTACCAACCCTAAATATTGCAGGGCGATAGTAGGATACAGGTAATCGGTTTTGGTAACGTTGATACCGTTTTTAGCGGCGTACATGTAAAGCAAAGCGCCTACGCTCAGGAAAAATATGTTAATAATTACGAAAACACCAACAAAGCTGAACATGTTTTTTTGCGCTTCTTTGATATTTTTAAGGCTGAGGTTTTTTTGCATCAGGTCCTGGTCGAGCCCGGTCATGCCGATAGTGATAAACATGGCGCCTAAAAACTGTTTGCCTAAATGCAGCTTGCTGCTCATAAAATCGTTAAAGAAGAATATTTTGGAATAGCTGCTGTTTTTGATGGTTTCGGCAGCTTCAAAAATGTTCATATGCAGGCTCTGGCAAATAAAATATATCGACAGGAAAACAGATGTTACCAGGAAAAATGTTTGCAAGCTGTCGGTAATGATAATGGTTTTCAATCCTCCCTTAAAGGTGTACGACCAAATGAGCAGCAAACAAATAAGCACCGTAACCGCAAAGGGAATATGGTAGCTGTCGAAAATAAACTTCTGCAGTACGATAACCACCAGGTATAACCTGAATGCTGAGCCGATAACCCGGCTTACCAGGAATATAGCAGCAGCTGTTTTATAGCTCCAAACGCCTAAAGCGCCTTCAATGTAGCTGTAAATGGATGTGAGTTTAAGCCGGTAATATAAGGGAAGTAATACAGTGGCTATGATGAAAAAGCCCGCGGCGTTGCCCAGCACAAACTGGAAATAGGCAAAATCATCGGTGCCAACCTTACCGGGAACGGAGATAAAAGTAACCCCGCTCAACGCCGTACCAATCATCCCGAAGGCAACTAAATACCATTTAGAATTTCGGTTGGCTACAAAGAAGGTGTCGTTATCCGAAGATTTTTTTGATGTAAGCCACGAGATGATTAGCAATACCAAAAAATAACCGATGATGAATGACAATAATACTCCTGGCGACATAGGTGTTGTTTTAGTCCGGAAATCGGTAAGTCCGAAAGTCGGGGTAAGTCCGAGAGTCGGCAAGTCCGGAAGTCCGAAAGATTTTTTATTTAGTCCGGAAGCCGGGTAAGTCCGAAAGTCCGGAGGATTTTTTGCAAAATACAAATACATTGTAAGATTTGCCAATCATAACTTCTCTGCTTTAAATTTTCTAAATATACAAACATCCAACTTCCGGACTTTCCCGACTTTCGGACTTCCGACTTAAATTCCCTACCTTCGCACAATGAATTTTTCGTCCAAATTGCTGGAAAATGCTGTAGCCGAATTTGCCAAATTACCGGGAGTGGGTCAAAAAACCGCCTTGCGTTTGGTACTGCATTTACTTAACCAGGATAAGCAGGATGTTGAGCGTTTTAGTACGGCGGTTACCAGGCTCCGCAACGAAATACAGTTTTGTCGGGTTTGTCATAATATCTCTGATCAGCCGGTTTGCGAGATCTGCTCATCGCACCGCCGCGACCATAGCCTGATTTGCGTAGTAGAGGATACGCGCGATGTGATGGCCATTGAAAATACTAATCAGTTTAATGGCGTTTACCATGTGCTTGGTGGCTTAATATCGCCAATGGATGGCGTTGGGCCGTCGGATCTGCAGGTGGATACCCTGGTTGAGCGTCTTAAGCCAACCACCGATAACGAGGTTAAAGAAGTGGTTTTTGCCCTCAGCGCCACTATGGAAGGTGACACAACCTTGTTCTATCTTCATAAAAAATTAAAAAATTTCAATATTACCATCACAACTATAGCTCGTGGCATAGCTTTTGGTGGTGAATTAGAGTACGTAGATGAGATAACTTTGGGCCGTTCCATAGCTACCCGCGTTCCGTACGAAAATTCACTATCTAAATAGCATGAAACTATCTATAGTTGTTGTAAGCCATAATACCTGCAACCTGCTCAGAATTGCCCTGAATGCAGCGGTCAGGGCTGCCCAGGACGTTAGTCACGAGGTTTTTGTGGTCGACAATGCTTCGGCTGATAAGTCGATAGCCATGTTAAATACTGAATTTCCGGATGTAAAGATAATAGCCAACGATAAAAACGAGGGTATGGCCCGGGCATATAACCATGCACTTAAACTGGCTACAGGCGAGTATGTTTTACTGGTCAATGCGGATACTATTACAGGCAAGAAGACCATAGAAAAGGCTCTTGAGTTTATGGATCTGCATACCGACGCCGGTGGTTTGGGGGTACGTATGATAACTCCTGAAGGTAAATTTTTAAAAGAATCAAAACGCGGGTTCAACAAGCCCTGGGAAACCTTTTTCAAGCTAACCGGCCTGGCAAAACACTTTTCAAAATCAAGGCTTACCAGCCCGCAAAGTAAAGACTGGGTTGAAGAGTTTCAAACCTCCGAATCGGATATCATCAACGGTGCGTTTATGCTGCTGCGGAAAGAGGCGCTTAACCAGGTAGGAATAATGGATGAGCGTTTTCATACCTATGGTTATGATATCGATTATTCATATCGGATCAGGCTTGCCGGGTTTAAGAACTACTATTTCCCCAAAACATATATCATCAATTTTAACATACAAAACAAGGTTAAATTTAGCTGGGCACACATTAAAGAATATTATGGGGCGATGATTATCTTCGCGTCCAAATATTTATTTAAGGTGCCCGAACTTAAGGTGGAAGGCATCCCCCAGCTAATTCCTCCTTCGTATGAAGTTAAATGATAAGATTGTAATCATCACTGGTGCTTCGTCGGGCATCGGGAAATCACTTGCTTATGAATGTGCTAAACGCGGCGCCAATGTGGTACTGGCGGCAAGGCAATATGTTACCCTTTGCCAGCTTACCGAACAGTTGGAGCGGGAGTATAAAATCAAAGCATTAGCTATACAGTGTGATGTAACCAATGAAGATGATTGCGCTCAGCTTATTAAACAAACCCTTATTACTTTTGGTAAAATTGACGTATTGATCAACAACGCAGGCATCACTATGCGCGCCCTGTTTAAGGATGTAAAAGTGGATGTGCTGAAACAGGTGATGGACGTTAATTTTTGGGGAATGGTTAACTGCATCAAATATGCACTGCCCGAAATTACTAAAACCAAAGGCAGTATAGTAGGTGTATCATCTATAGCGGGGTATAAAGGTTTGCCCGGTCGTTCAGGTTACTCGGCATCAAAATTTGCCATGAACGGCTTTTTAGATTCATTAAGGATCGAAAACCTTAAAACAGGGGTACATGTATTAACAGCCTGCCCTGGCTTTACGGCATCAAACATACGCAACACCGCTTTGAACAGCGAAGGTAAACAGCAAGGCGAGAGCACCCTTGAAGAACAAAAAATGATGAGCAGCGATGAGGTAGCCAAACATATTGTTGATGGCATTGAAAACCGGGTCCGCACATTAACCCTCACCGGCCAGGGCAAACTTACTGTAGCCCTGAGTAAATTTATACCGGCATTTTTAGATAAAATGGTTTATAAGCATTTTACCAAAGAACGGGACCCGCTTCTTCGTTAGTCATTCTTTCATCGGGTCATTGAGTCATTGCACTTACGCTGCAAAAAAAAATGACTTAATGACGCAATGACCTAATGAATGATATCATATGCGCTTATCCTGCTCAAATCCAATACAACGCGGCCTGTTTCGTCGCGCTCAAAGGCTGGTTTAAATTTAGCGTCCCATACAAAATCATCATACTGATAAGAGGTGCGCGAATGGACGGTTTGCGAAAAGGTATCGTCGAAAGTTTTCAGGATTACCGAAAGGCCGGCTTGCCTGCGTTCAAGCTCCTCGGGTGTGATATCTTTAATTGGGCTGTTTTCATCAAGCGGGTGAACTACTGTCCAGTTCAGGGTTAAGATACTAACGCGGGTTCGTTCCAGTTCGAGCTGGAAAAATTTACGTACGGTTTTGCCGTTTTCCTCGTCGTTATAGCTGAAAACTACTTCCATTTCCAGGTCGATGAGGATATTTCTGCGTTCGTTGGCCAGGCGAAACATCAAACCTTTACCACCGTCGCGATAGGGCGCGATAAGCACATTGCGGCTATACATGATCTTGGCCGAGGGGCGCGAAAAACGACCGTAAAGTAAACCGGTTGCCAAAGCAAAAGCCAGCAGGCCCATCATTGATTCGAGCGCGGCGATGGTATTGGGAATCATGCCCCTGGGACTGATATGCCCATAGCCTACGGTTGATATGGTTTGTGCCGAAAAAAAGAAGGCGTCCATAAAGCGGTCGAAATCGGTATTGCCGCTTTTGCCGTCAAGCACATCAGGACCTAAGGAAAAATAAATAAACGCGAAAATAATGTTTACTATAAAATAGCAGCTAAAAACAATGAACCAAAACTTGCGCCAGCTCATGGTAATGAGCGAGTGGTAGTTGTTTGATGTAGTAAAAAACGGAAGGCCGGTACGTTTTACATTGATAGTACCATCCTTATTTATAACCGGCTGGCTTTTAATAACCGGCTGGGTACCAAAACCAAGATCATCTTCGGGATTAATTTTCTCTTTATGTATAGCCATGGAGCTAATTACTGAATTATGAGTTATTGAATTATCGATTTTTAGAAAATGTTTACAGTTTACTCTGATCTTCTACTAATTTAGTAGCTAAATCAATAATTCAGTAAATCAATAATTCAATAAATGTACTGTTCTGTTTGTTTTTATAAAAACTATTTACATATTTGTGCCAACAAGTAACAATGACAAAATTAAACAACAATTGGTGGTGGCTTAACGAGTAATCGTAAGGCAATTCCATGTTTGTTTAAAAGATATATTCAAAAAGGGTTGCCATACGGCAACCCTTTTTTTATGCTTCGCCCTCCGGCCCCCTAAAGGGGGAGTAACGGCAAAAGGGGGTAAAAACTTTAACAATAAACTACCCCTTTAGGGGGTTGGGGGGCATATGAAACAGATATTAAATCATCTTTTTGAACACAAAACCTTTAGCAGGGAACAATCAAAAGGCATTTTGATCAATATTGCGCAGGGTAAGTACAACAACGCGCAAATGGCAGCTTTCATGACAGCCTATTGTATGCGAAGCATTACCGTTGAAGAACTGGAAGGCTTTCGCGATGCCATGCTGGAACTTTGTCTGCCCGTTAACCTGGAAACCGATGGCCTCATTGACCTTTGCGGTACCGGAGGCGATGGTAAGGATACTTTTAACATTTCAACGCTTGCTTCATTTGTTGTTGCGGGTGCGGGGTATAAGGTGGCCAAGCATGGTAACTATGGGGTATCATCGGGCTGCGGTTCATCAAATGTGATGGAGTACCTGGGTTACCAGTTTACCAATGATATTGACAAGCTGAAACGGAGTGCCGAGGAAGCTAATATCTGTTTTCTGCACGCGCCTTTGTTTCACCCGGCTATGAAAACCGTTGCGCCTATCCGCAGGGAACTGGGTGTTAAAACCTTCTTCAACATGCTGGGGCCTCTGGTTAACCCGGCGAAGCCCGATAATCAATTGGTAGGGGTGTTTAACCTGGAGCTTGCCCGGGTATACGCTTACCTTTACCAAAAATCAACTACAAAATATACTATCATAAACGCCCTGGAAGGCTATGACGAAATCTCATTAACCTGCGATTTTAAGACCTTTTCGGCAGATGGTGAAAAGATCAACAGTGTCGAAGACCTTGGATTTGAAAAGCTTGATCCTAAAGAAATCATCGGCGGCGATACTGTGACAGCTTCGGCAGCCATATTTAGTTCGGTGCTTAAAGGCGAAGGTACCCCAGCCCAAAATAACGTGGTACTGGCTAACGCCGCGCTGGCCATTAAAACCATCGGCCCTGAAAAAACTTTTGGTGATTGTTTTTATGAAGCCGAAGAAGCATTGTTAAGCAAAAAAGCGCTGAGGAGTTTTAATACTTTATTACAAAACTAAACCATGAAAATAAAGGTTTGCGGTTTAAAACATCCTGAAAATATTAATGCGGTTGCTGCTTTACAGCCCGACTATATAGGCTTTATTTTATATGGCAAATCGCCACGCTATATGGCAAACCTGGCGACAGATGCGTTGCAAACTATACCCGCCTCTATCCAAAAAACGGGTGTTTTCGTAAATGAAAGCTCTGAAAATATTGATCGCCTGGTCACTGAATATGGCTTTAACGCGGTTCAGTTGCATGGTGATGAAAGTCCGGAATTTTGCGCTGCTTTTAAAGGTAGGGTAACCGTGATCAAAGCTTTTGGTATTAACGAAGATTTTGATTTTGAACAGTTAAAAGATTATGCCAACAATGTCGATCTTTTCCTGTTCGATACCAAAACAAAAGAATATGGAGGCTCAGGCAAAACTTTTGACTGGGCTATTCTTGATCAATATAAACTGGACATTCCCTTCTTTTTATCAGGAGGGGTGGGGCTTGAAAATATAAAAGAGGTTAAAAACATCACACATTCCCAATTTTATGGGGTTGACCTTAACAGCAGGTTTGAAAATGAGCCCGGCTTGAAGAATATCGAAAAATTAAAAGAGGCATTTAAAATCATCAAAAATAAAACACAACAGATGAAATACGGAGTTAACGAACAAGGTTATTATGGCGATTTTGGGGGAGCATATATCCCCGAAATGTTGTACCCTAACGTAGAGGAATTAAGGGAGCAATACCTCAATATCATAAATGACGATGATTTTAAAGCCGAGTTTGATGATCTGCTTAAAAACTACGTCGGCCGGCCTTCTCCGTTATATCATGCCAAAAGATATTCGGAAAAATATGGCGCTAACATCTTCTTTAAACGCGAAGACCTGAACCATACCGGCTCGCATAAAATTAACAATGCCATTGGGCAGATCCTGTTAGCAAAACGCCTGGGTAAAAAGCGTATCATTGCCGAAACCGGCGCGGGTCAGCATGGCGTGGCTACCGCTACCGTATGCGCACTCATGAATATTGAATGTGTTGTTTACATGGGCGAAATTGACATGGTAAGGCAGGCGCCGAACGTTGCCCGTATGAAAATGCTTGGCGCTAAGGTTGTACCCGCCACATCTGGCAGTAAAACACTTAAAGACGCTACCAACGAGGCCCTGCGCGATTGGATAGGCAACCCGGTTGATACACATTATATCATCGGCTCTGTAGTTGGCCCGTATCCTTATCCGGATATTGTAGCCCGTTTTCAATCTATCATATCGCAGGAAACAAAGGCCCAGTTGCTTGAGCAAACCGGCAAGGAGTTACCGCAATATGTGATGGCTTGTGTAGGCGGGGGCAGCAACGCTATGGGGATGTTTTATCATTTTATAGATGATGAGGCTGTGAAACTGGTTGCTGTTGAAGCGGCAGGTAAAGGCGTAAATAGTGGTGAATCTGCCGCTACAACAGCTTTGGGTGATGAGGGAGTGCTGCACGGCAGCCGTACCATATTAATGCAAACCGAAGACGGACAGGTGGTTGAGCCTTATTCAATTTCGGCGGGACTGGATTATCCGGGTATAGGGCCGCAGCACGCACATTTGTTTAAAACCGGCCGCGGGCAATATGTAAGTATTACCGATGAGGAGGCTTTGCAGGCAGGCTTACTTTGCTGCCAGCTTGAAGGGATTATCCCAGCTATTGAAACAGCCCACGCTTTGGCGCAGTTAGAAAAAATGAAGTTTGAAGCCAACGATAATGTGGTGATCTGTATTTCGGGCAGGGGAGATAAGGACCTGGATACATACATTAATTATTTCGGCTATTAATTGGTTCATAGTTGATGGTCCATAGACCATAGCTGATCCGTGAAAAAAATCAACAGTAAAAAACAAAACCATGGACTATGGTCTATCGTCCATAGACAAATAAAATACAATGAACCGTTTAAACAAACTTTTTGCATCAAAAAACAATAACCTGTTATCTATATACTTTACCGCCGGTTATCCAGCGCTGAACACTACAATTGATATTGCCGAAGCCCTTGAAAAATCAGGTGCCGATTTCCTGGAGATTGGTTTCCCTTATTCTGATCCCGTAGCTGATGGCCCGACTATTCAGCATAGCTCAGAGGTCGCATTGGAAAACGGCATGAGCCTTAAAGTTTTGTTTGAAGAGCTTGCCGAACTGCGCAGCAGGGTAAGTATCCCTATTTTGCTTATGGGCTATTTTAATCCCATTGCACAATATGGTGTTGAACGGTTTTGTAAAAAGGCTGCCGAGGTAGGTGTTGATGGTATTATTGTACCCGATCTGCCGATCTATGAATATGAAAAAATGTACTCGTCATATTTTATCGATAACGGCCTGAGCAACATATTCCTGGTAACCCCGCAAACATCCGAAGAGCGCATCCGCAAAATTGATGAACTGAGCAACAGCTTTATTTACCTGCTGTCGTCATCGACAATAACCGGCTATAACCTGAAACTGAGTGATAGTGTAGAAGAATATTACAAACGCATTACTGCGATGAAGCTAAAGAATCCGACAATTATTGGTTTTGGGATTACTGATAGCCGCAGCTTTGCCAAAGCATGTAATTATGCCAATGGGGCAATTATAGGCAGCAAATTTGTGAAGCTTTTAGGCGAGGAAGGTTATATGGATAAGATTGATGGGTTTGTGAAGGGAATAAGGCCGTGAAAAATATACACCGGTCGATGAATATTAATGAATAAAACCGAATGTCATTTCGACGAACCGGTTCTGGAAAATGTGTGAAGGGGGTAGGAGAAATCTTATACGCCTTGTTCTAAAACGTGTGTATGACTCTACAGGGCATATAAGATTTCTCTTTCGCCCCAGCGCCGATGCCCAGCTGCTCAATCGAAATGACATTTTCTTTTAGTTACAGATGTGTTCACATAGTAGTGCAATGCCCTGTAATATTTAAGGCTTTTCTACAAATACAACTCCAAATCACCTTTACCTTCACGCACAATATCAAAGTCGCCGGTAGTGCAATCAACTATCGTTGATGGGATGTTATCGCCGTAGCCGCCATCAATTACAATATCAACAAGGTCTTCATATTTCTCGTGGATTAGTTCCGGATCGGTAGAGTATTCTATAATATCATCGTCATCCCTTATTGAGGTTGATAGGATAGGGTTCCCTAACACACGCACAATTTCACGCGCTATATTATTATCCGGTACCCTGATACCAACCGTTTTTTTGTTGGAGCTGAGCATTTTGGGCACCATATGACTGGCATTGAATATGAATGTAAATGGCCCCGGCAACGCTTTCTTGAGCACGCGAAAAGTAGTATTGTCAATCGGTTTGATGTAATCAGAAATATGGCTCAGATCATAGCAAATAAATGAGAAGTTTGCTTTTTCGGGTTTAATGTTCCTGATCTTACAAATGGCCTCAATAGCGCGGTGGTTGGTAATGTCACAACCCAAACCATAAATGGTATCGGTAGGGTATATGATGAGGCCGCCTTTTTTTAACACCTCAACCACCTGCTCAATAGCCTTTGGATTAGGGTTTTCGGGATATATTTTAATTAGCATAAGTATAAGAACAAATATAACGCTACTTAGTTTAAAAATGGCTGTAAAACTGGCTTTAAATCACGTGTTTGCAGTGATTTATCTTATGATACTGAGAACTTAGTAAGGTTGGTATGAACTATATTAATAATTTGAGTACTGGAATGTCCGGGCACTTTTAAGATAGAAGTAATCAGTTATTAAACCATCCAGTTCTTTTACGGTTTCAAATAGCTCTTTTTTTTATCTGATTTTTCGCTTTCGAGAAAATCGCCATTGTTTAATTCATCTGTTATTTGCTGTTTTAATGCATTAATATATAGCATTTTTTGTTTAGTTATATCGTATGATTTATCGTAATAGTAGTTATCTTTTCCCTGATAAATACTGTATTCGGCTTCGCCTAAAATTCTGTTATATTGATGTCCGAAATACGTGCCGCCTTGGGCTAAGGCATCAAAAATGGAATTTATATCACGATAAATTTTAGTTAACGTTTCCCGTTCTGTTTGATATTTCTCCCCTCTATTTTTCTTCTTTAAAAAGTAGGCATATAACAGGTAATACTCGTCTTGTCCAATTTCACTGTTAAAAATATCAACCGGGTCAGATTTATCGATGGTTGAATCTCCCCATATCCCTCGTTTGCCATATGTAATATCCGGATGAACAGGCGTACTATCGTTGAGTTCAGGGTTATGCTTTAAGATCTTTCTTAAATCAGCTTTTGAATATTTAAACGTATCCGTTTTAACAGTACTGATGTTTATTGTGTCTGCGCCACCAGCCAATATGCTGTTTTTTTTGGGATGTTGACCCGCATTTTGAATTGTTTGACTTTTAGGGGCTCGCTGGCTACACCCCAGCATTAGTGAAAGAATAAACGGAATCAGAAGGTATCTCATGGGTTTTGGTTTCACCCTAAAACTAACCAATTATAAAATAAAAATCTTCCTAAAACAAACAAAGCCATCCCGATTAAATCAGAATGGCTTTGCTATTTAAATTTTAACCTGTTTTGCTGTTTCAATAATGCCGTGTTGTTTGGATCCATTAACAACAGCGGCATTTTAAAAGTTAAAACACAGCAACAGTATTAAAACAATTAAGCTTGTTTAGTAAACTGGATGTTGATCAACAATTTGATGTCTTCGCCAACTACAATTGAACCGGCTTCGGTTACACCATCCCAGGTTAAACCGAAATCTTTACGGTTAATTTTGCCGCTGATCTCGAAACCAGCTTTGGTGTTGCCATAAAAGTCAGCAGCCGAGCCACCAAATTCTACGTCGAGGGTTACCGGTTTGGTTTGATCTTTAATGGTCAGGTTGCCTTTCAATTCATATTCTTCATCATCAGTTTTGGTGAATGAAGTTGATTTGAAAGTGATCTGAGGATATTTTTCAGCGTCGAAAAATTCGGCTGATTTTAAGTGCTCGTCGCGTTGTGTCTGATTGGTATCAATGCTGTTGATATCTAAAGAGAAATCAATTTCAGCATTTTCAAAATCATCATTATCAGTTAATAACTCACCGTTAAAACTTTTGAAAAAACCACTCACGGTTGAAATAACCAGGTGTTTAACTTTAAATTGTACTTCTGAGTGCATAGGGTCAATAACCCATTTTGTTGCTGTTTCTGTTGCCATGATTTTTATTTCTTTTTTGTTGATACAAAGATAAGCACAAAGATAGATGTTTAAACATCTATCTTTACTTTGTGACTTTAAAACGACATTGAGTAAGTTTCTTAACCACAAATTTGCCCTATTGTTTAAATTATAAATCTATTTTTATCAAACTTAATAGCCGCTTCATATAAAATTAACTATCCATGAGAAAGCTCTTCGTTGTTTCGTTCTTTATCATATTCAGTATGCTTGCCTTGTGGACCGTCATCTGGCCACCGGCTGTATGGTCGTTCCTGTTCATGGGGCCGGTATATCTTATTGGCTTTTATGATATGATACAGCCCAAACACAGTATTGTGCGCAATTACCCGGTGTTCGGTCATCTGAGGTATTTGATGGAAGAACTTAGGCCTAAAATATACCAGTACTTTATTGAAAGCGATACCAACGGTACACCCTTTAACCGTCAAAACAGGAGTGTAATTTACCAGCGAGCCAAAAAGGTTGATGACACCCGTCCCTTTGGTACCGAGCTTGATGTATATGATAACGGCTACGAATGGCTTAACCACAGCATCGCCGCTATTGATCACCATCAATTAAATATGGATCCCCGTGTAAAGGTTGGCGGGGCTGCCTGTACGCAGCCTTATATGGCCAGCGTATTCAATATTTCGGCTATGAGTTTTGGTTCGTTGAGTATGAACGCTATCCTGGCCCTTAACGGCGGTGCAAAACTGGATAACTTTGCCCATAACACCGGCGAAGGTGGATTGAGTGATTACCACTTACAACCAGGCGGCGATATCATTTGGCAAATAGGCACCGGCTATTTCAGTTGCCGCCATAAGGATGGTACTATGAACTACGATGCCTTTGCCGAACGCGCGGTGCTGCCACAAGTGAAAATGATCGAGATTAAGCTGTCGCAAGGGGCAAAGCCTGGTCATGGGGGGATATTGCCTGCTGCCAAGGTCACTCCTGAAATTGCGCGGATCAGGCTGGTAGAGATGGGGGAGGATGTGGTTTCACCGCCATACCATACCGCATTCACCAATCCATTGGAGCTGATGGTATTTATTCAAAAGCTTCGGGATCTTTCAGGCGGCAAGCCAATCGGGTTTAAATTGTGTGTTGGTCATAAAAGCGAGTTTTTAGCTATTTGCAAGGCCATGGTCAAAACAGGCATTACTCCTGATTTTATTACTGTTGATGGGGGAGAAGGCGGCACCGGCGCTGCCCCGCTTGAGTTCAGTAACTCGGTAGGGATGCCGCTGCGCGAGGCTTTGGCTTTTGTTTATGATGCGCTGACCGGGTTCGATCTTAAAAAACATATCAAGCTTATAGCATCAGGAAAAGTAGCCACGGGTTTTGACCTGGTCAAAAATTTTGCCCTCGGCGCCGATATGTGCAACAGTGCCCGTGGCATGATGTTCGCCCTTGGCTGCATCCAGGCGCTGGAATGCAACACGAACACCTGTCCAACCGGTGTGGCTACACAGGATAAAAGCCTGATGAAAGGCCTCGTAGTGGATGATAAAAAAGTACGTGTGGCTAATTTCCACCGGCAAACCGTGGGCAGCGCCATTCAAATGATAGGTGCCGCCGGTTTAAGCAAACCGTGCGACCTGCACCGCATGTATATTTACCGCCGTGTTAACCACAGCCAGATCCTGACTTATGGTGAGCTGTTCCCTTACATCCCCAAAGGCAGTTTGTTAAACACACCTTATCCGGCATCGTTTGAGTTTGATATGGCCATCAGCAGCGAAAATACGTTTGTGCCTGATTATAGCGGGATTACAAATGTTGACTATAGCAATGTGAGTTCGTATTGAAGAAATTTGAGGCTTGGTGATTAGATATTAATTAAAAATGGGGCGATTGCCGGCTCAAGCACGAATGCCTGAACCGGCGGGTTATATTGCGAAAGCCCCGCGCTTAAATAGGGATTGAAAACATTTAACAGATCTGTTAGCATAATTAATGTCCTACACTTACCACCCTCGTCACTTTCCATTGCCCGTCCTTATACTGCCAAATGTGTACAAATTTCATCAGACCGATTACCGGTTGGCCGTTTTCGGTATGTGTGAAACGATGCGTACCCATTTCAATAGCGCCAAAGCCGGGCATGGGGTAAACCTCAAGCGTTTCTTTAAGCAGGTCGCGGCGCAGGTCGGCGGCTTGTTTGTTTTCAAAAATTCCTTTAAAGCCGGCCATGGTGCCTTCATAACCGGTTAAGCCCTTACCATCGTTATAAAATTCAACATCGGGCGCAAACAGCGTTTTCATCACTTCTAAATTACGGCTGTTAAAGGCGTTGAACATTACACTGTCCATGTGTGCGATGGTGTTAAATAACTGCTGGTCTTTGGGTTTAAAGGCCTTGGTTTGCGCTTTGGCAACGGAGGCAGACAGTATTGCGGCAAAGCCAATAATAAACAGGGTATAGGTTGATTTTTTCATGATATGATAGAGCGTCTAATAATTAATTTACATAAAATAATTATATAATGTTAATAAACAGAATGTTAAGTTTTTGGCTTTGTGCGTTCAGTTTTTAGCTTTATATAAATGTATTAAATATATCATTATGACGCGCCACCATGACCGATAGTGACAGTTGTACCGACCATTTTCATGGTGAAAAAAACTGTATAATGCTACTGCAATTCATAATTAAGTAAAAATGCTCCCGATTAACATAATTTAACGGTTTATGCCCGGCGCCGGTGTAATATTTAGACTGCATTTTACGTAACTTTACTTATAAAATTAAGCGCAATGAAAAGGAATATCTTTATGATAGGCTTGATGCTTTTAGGCGGTTTGTTTAGCGGCACCGTAAAGGCCCAGGAAACTGCATCGCTGGTTGCCGATCAAAATCCACGCTACATGGAAAGCCAGGCAAAATATATCAGGGTTGCCGATACCCTGAACAGCCTGCACGGGGTAACCATACAAAATACTTACAAAGCTTACGATTGGTATGAAGCCAAACTGGAACGCCGCCGTCAAAACCGCGCGTGGCGGCATGAGGAACGCATGAACGGATATTATGATTATTCACCGTCATGGGGCTTATATGGCGGCTACTCTTATTCGCCATTTTTAAACTATGGATGGGGCAACCGCTGGGGCGGCTATTATGGTGGTCGCTGGGGCGGCCGTACAAGCATCGGTATCGGTTTTGGCTGGTAAAAATTAAGCAGCATTCAATCTAACACATCATAATTTATAATATACTACAAATGAAATTTAACAGGATTTTAACAGTTGCTGCAATAGCAGTTTCAGGGATTTTTATAGCCTCATGTTCAAGGCAGGTTACACGCGTTAGCACCGACCAAACTATTGATGTTAGCGGCAACTGGAATAACAGTGATGCACGAATGGCAGCCGATGAGCTTACCGGCAAAATTTTAGGTGCTAACTGGATAGATACTCACCTTAACGAGCACCAGGGTAAACGCCCGGTAGTTATAGTTGGCTTTGTCCAAAACAAAAGCCACGAACATATTGATGCCGAAACATTCTTAACCGATATTGAGAGCTCATTCATCCAATCGCAAAAAGTACGTTTGGTGCAGGGCGGTAAAAAACGTGATGAGTTACGTGCCGAAAAGGCCGATCAGCAAACAAACGCTACGGTATCAAGCATGAAAAAATTTGGCCTGGAAAACGGTGCCGATTATATACTGCAGGGCTCAATCAATTCAATAGTTGATTCGCACAAACGCCAAAAAGTTGTTTACTACCAGGTAAATCTGGAGCTTACCAACATTCAGACAAATGAAGTGGTTTGGATAGGCGAAAAGAAAATTGCCAAATACGTTAAAAACTAAAGCTGGTAAACATCATTGCCCTGAACATGGTACGCCTGTGTTTGGGGCAGTTTGCATTTAATAATGATCAACTTACGTACGCATATTCTCCGGGTATTTTCTTTTATCGGGCTGATGCTTTTTTTATCGGCGTGTTCAACCTATAATCAAAGTGTTGCTCCTTATTACAAAAATGTATCGGCCGGTAACTATCCACAGGCCGAGAAGGAGCTTGATAATAACAGCCTGATTCAAAAGCCCCGAAATAAGCTCCTGTACCTGATGGAGAAGGGGAGGATCTGCCATTTAAAAGGCGAGTACGAAAATAGTAACAACTACTTTAACCAGGCAGATCAGTTGCTTGATGAAGGTTTGACCAGCGCATCTGACGCCGCTGTTGGCGTTTTGCTTAATTCAGCATCGCAAAGGTATAAAGGGGAGGATTTTGAAAAGTTCATGATCCATTATTATAAGGCGCTCAATTATTTGTACCTGAATAAAACAGAGGATGCTATTGTTGAAGCCCGCCGCATTACTCTACAGGCTCAGGAACAGGGCGATAAGTATAATAATAAAGACAGCCGTTACTCAAACGACGCATTTTCGCTGACGTTGCAGGGGATGTTGTATGAAAGTAACAACGATGTAAACAATGCATTTATATCATATAGGAACGCGGCGGAGATCTATCTTAAAAGTCCTGATAAAACTTATTACGGTACCCCAATGCCCGTTGAACTAGAAGAAGATGTGATCCGCACGGCAAAGCTGAACGGCTTTACAACTGAAGCTGACCAGTTTGAAACAACCTTTGGCATTAAATATGAACCTGTAAAACCATCGGAAGGCGGTGAACTGATATTTTTTTGGGAGAACGGCCTTGCCCCGGTAAAAACACAGGTCGACCTGTTTTTTAGCCTGATCCGTAACAGCAACGGCGACTTGTTTTTTACCGATGCTGCCGGAGGCCTGGTAATTCCCTTTAATTACGACGGTGACAGGAACAGGGTAAACACCAAGTCGGTTGAAAGCCTACGGGTCGCATTTCCTAAATATGTTGCGCAAACGCCATATTATTCAAGTGCAAGTATCTCGGTTAATAACCAGGATGCGTCATTGATAAAAGCTGAAGATATTAATGAGCTGGCATTTAAAACTTTGCAGCAGCGTGCATTAAAAGAGATGAGCGGGATCCTGTCGCGCCTTGCGGTGAAGAAGATAGCCGAATATTCGATACGTGCAGCTGCCAAAAGTGATGGCAAAACCAACGGGTTATTGGAAGGACTTGGTTACGGGATTCAGCTTTACAGCTTACTATCCGAAAAAGCAGATACCCGTAACTGGCAAAGTCTGCCGGCTTATATTTCTTATGCACGGATCCCTTTGCAAAAAGGAGATAACCAGGTACGTATTACCCTCAAAAATGCCCAGGGCGCAACTGAAACCAAAACCATTACCATCCAGGGGAATGGCAGGTTGCAGTTTTATAATTATGCTACCTTGCGATAGCTGGCAACAATTATTTGAGATTTGTATATAAACAAAAAAGCCATTTGCTGTTCAGGGCAGATGGCTAATTTATATTGATAGGGTTTAGGTTCGATATTTAAATACTTTTCTAAATATTTTTTAAAAATAGCGTTAATATTATCACCTTGAAATACCCCTTTTTCAGTATATTTCGTTATTTTATGGGTTGCGTTTAAAAAAAACCAAAATATCTACTCAATTATCAACGCAGTAATCTTTCGGGCGTATTGAACCATCAATAGTTTTCATCACATATTGAAAGCAGGTTTAAGCCAGTTGTTTTTCTGTTACCGAGATCAGGTTTACCAGTTCGTTCCCGGCAAGTTCAATAGCACCGTCATTTTGTATTTCGATGCAGTTTTCGAGATTGGTATTGAGTTCGGCAGTGCGGGCTATACGATTGGCTATTTCTTCAGTGTTTTCCCGGCCGCGCCCAACCAGGCGACTTGCAATAGCTTCGGGGCTCGCCGTTACTAATATCACTATCAGATCGGGGTAGAGCCGCTGCGCAACAGGCAGGTACTCGCACGATCCGTTAACCACCACATTAAAGCCTTTATTAAGCCAGTTGTTTATTTCCTGGCCTATGCCATAGTATTTATCGTGGCTGCCCCAGCTTAAAGCAAACATCCCGGCTTTGCTCCTCAATGCAAATTCCTCATTGGTTAAGCTAACGTGGTTCTCATTGCCAGAAAATGGGGGCCGGGTGATATACCGGTGCGCAAATACCACATTTTCCGATCCGTTAATTTGCTT
The DNA here is from genome assembly GCF_014643835.1 of Mucilaginibacter rubeus. Lineage (GTDB taxonomy): Bacteria > Bacteroidota > Bacteroidia > Sphingobacteriales > Sphingobacteriaceae > Mucilaginibacter > Mucilaginibacter rubeus. The sequence goes on from NZ_BMKD01000013.1 coordinate 55,181, forward strand.
GCGGGCGTAATTCATCAAGGTGTCTTTGCCTGCTCCGGATGCGCCGATAACATAAAATAGCTTGCCCATGGTGGTTTTTTATGGATGAAAAGGGCGGATTGTTTGAACCGCTATATTTTGAATGGCAAAATTACCGATTGACGGCAGGTTGTGTATAGTCAATTTATTACAAGTGTTGTGGTGATGCCGAAATGATCGCTCGGGTACAAGCCGGTTTCTTCATCAGGCACGTTTAATACCACTGCCGAATCAATAAACCGCGGATAATTATCCGTACCAGGGAAGGGCAAAGTAAAGATCTGGTCAACACATACCTGTTTGTTGGCTTTGTAATAGGCGTCCGTAAGGCTGTATCTCGGTTCTGCACCATTACCTTCGGTATAACAATCAGCGGCTTTAGATAATTCCCGGAAAGCCATAACTGCTTCCGAATCGGGTGTAGCATTAAAGTCGCCGCAAATAATGTGGTATGGCTTTGGGCTTTCCTCAGTAACAAAACCCGCGAGGGCTTCGGCCTGGGCTTTTCTTAGGCCTTTATGCTGGCCCAGGTGTGTAAGATGGGTAGTGGTAACAGTAACTATTTTTCCCGATGGCAGGTTTACGTTTGCCCGGAAAGCTTTACGGTCGTTATCTTCGGCTACTACGGGTAAATCAAAAGTCCCGGTTTCGGTAACCGGGTAAACTGATAATATACCCAGGCCCGATGTACTGTTGACCACCCTGCCTTCAAACAGGCGTTTTTTCGATCGGCCGGGTAAAAAACAGTAGTTCATATTTAATTCGGCAGCCAAAAATTTCAGGGTATCGGCATTTGCTTCTTCGCTGTAAAAACATTCCTGGCAAGCTATAACATGAGGTTTTAATTGTTTAAGTTGTTTGGCAAGTATGCCCATGCGCACCCGATACTCACCATCACATTTCCATGTATTTATGGTGACAATTTTAACATTTTCCACTCAGGCAATATCAGCAATCTAAATTATACAATCAACATTCGGTAATTATTAACTGATAACACCGGCCTGGCGATGCTGACCAGGAGCCTACCGGTTAACCCGTGTAAAATTTACAGTATAAAAATTCCAATTGAGCGTGGCAAGAGGCAAGGTGTTTTCAGTAAACAGGTTAATAAAACTGGTGGATATTTATTTTACCTTTTTAAACAAAGCAAGTGAAAGTGCATTGCCCTTTAACCTTTAACCTTTAACCTTTAACCTTTAACCTAAATTTTCATTTTTTTTTGAAAGTTTAAAAACTTGTTTATATTTGTGCATGGAATTGGCAGAGGCAAAGTTAAAGTTCATTGAGGCCTGGGGTAAGCTAGGGTCGGAGTGGGGGATTAACCGCACCATGGCCCAGGTACATGCTTTGCTGATGATCTCGCCGGAGGCTTTAACTACCGAAGAAGTGATGGCCGAATTAAGCATATCACGCGGTAATGCCAATATGACCCTGCGCGACCTCATTGACTGGGGCTTGGTTGAAAAGCAGCATAAAACAGGTGAGCGTAAGGAGTTTTTTTACGCAGAGAAAGATGTGTGGACTATTGCCCGACGCGTTGCCGAAGAACGTAAAAAGCGCGAGCTTACACCTATCATTAAAATACTTGATCAACTGGCCGGAGTGGATGGCGATGCAAAAGATCCGGCTTATAAAACATTTAAAACCACGGTTACCGATATAAACAAGCTGGCTAACAACGTGAACAAAACACTCGATACCATGCTCAAGGCCGAAGAGAACTGGTTTTTTGGTTCGATACTGAAAGTGTTTAAATAAATTTTTTTATAAATAAATTTCAATTTTTACTGAAAATTCTAAATAATTAATAATAACTAAATCTTTAACATCATGAACTACTTTATTTTAACCTATGTTATTTACCTATTGGCAAGTGTAGCATTAACAGTATGGGTGGCCAAAGTGCTGTTTAAAAACGGGCGTATATTTTTAGTGGATATTTTTCACGGCAACAGTGAACTGGCAGATTCTGTGAACAAGCTGCTTGTAGTAGGCTTTTACCTGGTAAATATAGGCTATATGAGCCTGGCCTTAAAGGAGTATGGCAATATTGCCAGTATGCAGGTAGTGGTTGAGGTACTGAGTTATAAAGTGGGCTGGATAATTTTAATATTGGGCGGTATGCATTTCCTAAACCTTGTCATTTTCTTTAAGCTGCGTAACCGCGCTAAACGGGAAAATGCATTTACTATAAATGTTTAGTTTTGTTTTGATTTGACGGGGTAGGCGAGTATTTGCCTGCTCCGTTTTTTTCGGGAATATATCCTGTATATCAGGCGGCACTTCTTAACTGCCTGTTTATACTATCCAGCAAAACATCAATGTCAAAAGGTTTGGCTATAAAATCATCGGGCGAACCGGCTTGGCTTAGCATACCCGGATTATGGCTTGCCGAAATTAATATTACAGGTATGTTTTTAGTTTCCTGCTGATTTTTAAGGGTTTTGCAAAGTTCACGGCCATCTAAATTGCCGAGCATAATGTCAAGCAAAATTAAATCAGGCTCGTGTTGCTTTATCCGGTCAAACAAGTTTCTGCCTTCAGTTAAGGTATCAACCTCATAGCCTGAATCTTCCAGTATATATTTTATGATTTCTAAAATATCTTTGTCGTCGTCCACCGCTAAAATCCGTCGCATAGGTAAGTTGTTAAAAAGATGTATCAGCAAAAAAAGTCAATGGCGATATGGCTTTATACAATATCGAGAAACACTATGCAATTTTTATACCAAGTATTAGGCGTAACTATCTTAGTTCAAATTTGGATTTTATGAGGCTTTATAAGGGAATGCTCTGTAATTCTGTACTTATAATGATATACAACGGGTATATTGTTGTATACAAATAAGGTCGGGGCTTTAAAATGACAGTACAAGAAGGTTATAAACGCAGATTACCTGCATTTTCTGAAGTAACAGGGTATCAAAACACCAAAGAAAATTGATTAATGGAAAATTATTTGATGAAAACGTGAGCCGGCTTTTTGCACTTTGCGCAAAAATATTTCCTGACCGGTATAAAAAACAGGATGTTTTTCAAAAACCAACTCCTTCGCATCTGGAAATGGTAAGGGGCTCCGCATTTTGAACAATAATATCTTTTCTTTGACTTGGCTTCGTTTTCTTCCACAAACTTAAAATAACAGGCAGCCAAAATACAATATCTATATTATTGGCGAAGAAGAAAAAAAGGAAAAGTACTTTTAAGTAAGTGTTAATTTCTTTTTATGAAATTAATTATCGTAATATGTATCTCTTGCGCTGGCATTTGTAGCACATGTACCTCTTTAGCGGGAGAAAAAACAAAACTTTTTTCACAAAAAAGCCTCTGGGCACACGGTTATCAAGCTCTGATTTACACCTTGGGCATACCGGCGCCTTTTTTACTTCTGTTTTCTCGTGTTCGTTTATTGATAGTACCATAATACAATCAGGGGCTTATTGTATTTAACTAATTATTTTGCTTTAACCTATAAAACAAAGTTAAAATAATTACCAATATTTCAACCGTGCTGTTTAAGTATTGATAATTAATCAATTTATGCGTTAAAAATGTGCTGTATTTATAATGCAGGAAGCTTTAAAGCGCTTTCTTTGCTTTTTTTATAATTATTATCCCGGTTTGGCAGAATAAAGGAATGAAATAAAGGTTAAATGGATAGTGCAAGGGGAGGTAAATTGACCGTTGAGGCAGGGATTACGTTTTTAAAGCAGGTTATTAACCTTTTCAACAAGTTCGGTCAAATCAAATGGTTTGTTGATTATTGCGTCGCACCCGTAGCTGATGAGCTCATTTTCATTGTTCACATAGGCCGAGAATATAATAACAGGAGTATTGCCAAATTTAGGATGTACTTTTATGTTTCGGCAAATTTCGCCGCCATTAGTACCAGCCACCCGGTAATCAAGTATAACAAGATCCGGTTCAAAGCTCTCAATCAGCGGAAGTACATCATTGCTTATTGATGTGCTTTTGACTTCAAATTGTTCATAAGTAAGGGTTTCATGAACAATATCAAGTATGTCTTGATTGTCGTCCAATACTAAAATACGCTTTACCATAATAAAAGTTAAAGAAATAAATGCCGAAAAGGTATTAAAGTATGCGTTAAAATTACAGTATCCTGTAAAGTAGTGGTTTGGGTTTAATCTTATCGGATAAAACTTTAATGCAAAATTAAAACTATTTTTTATAAAATTAATAAAACAATGTTATAAATAGCAACATGTTGTATGTTAGTTACACAAACCGCTTGTTTTTGAGTGCAGATGATAAAATTACAAGGCTGATTGATGATTGAGACCGGGTTATCAAAGCTTTTACCATATAAAAACCCTAAACTCAAATTTTGTTATTACTTTAGTTGGCATCAGCAGGCGCCCTATACTGAGGTTGCACACCCGCTGGCCACACATAACCTATAACTTAATGGTACTGTTAACTGTCTTTTTTTGTATTGTTTTACTGGTTTTGCTGGTGAGCCTGGTAAAAATAAACCCTTTTATTGCCTTTCTCATTGTTTCGATAATTGCAGGTTTGTTATTGGGCATACCCATTAATAAGGTAACCGCTTCCGTTCAAAAAGGCATGGGGGATATTTTAGGTCAGCTGCTCATCATTATTTGCCTGGGCGCTATGCTGGGCAAGCTGGTTGCTGTAAGCGGGGCTGCGCAAAAAATAGCAGGTGTACTTGTTGCCGCCGTAGGCGAAAAATATATTCAATGGGCGCTGGTGGCAGCCGGGTTTATTATAGGTATTCCGCTGTTTTATGGTATTGGCTTCGTGCTGATGGTCCCACTTATATTCTCTGTAGTTTACAAGTATAAACTGCCGGCTGTGTATATAGGCTTACCTATGTTGGCTTCGCTGTCGGTAACGCATGGTTTTTTGCCCCCGCATCCATCGCCATCGGCGTTAGTGGCCTTGTTTCATGCTAATATGGCAACCACCTTTATTTACGGGCTTATGATAGCTATTCCGGCTATTATACTGGCGGGGCCAGTGTTTGCACAATTTCTTAAAAAAATCCCATCGGAGCCACTGGCTACTTTCAGGGCTGAAGAATTACCTGCCGAAAAGCTGCCCGGCGCGTTCAATAGCTTTTTTACAGCTTTATTGCCGGTTTTGCTTTTAATGCTTACCGCGTTTTTTCCATACCTTAACATACAGGATCCGGGTGTAGCAAAGTTCATCACATTTCTTGGCGATCCATCAATTGTTATGCTGATAGCGCTTATGGTTGCCACCTATACTTTAGGTGTAAAGCAAGGTAAAAGCATGGGCCAGCTTGCGGGCAATTTTACTGATGCGGTGAAGGATGTGGCCTTGATATTATTGATCATAGCGGGATCGGGCGCCTTTAAGGAAGTTTTAACCGCCAGCGGTGTAAGCGGCCAGATAGCAGCGCAACTGCAATCGTTCAATTTGCCGCCACTGTTATTAGGCTGGGTGATAGCTGCTATTATCCGCGTTAGTTTGGGCTCGGCAACAGTTGCCGGACTAACAGCTGCAGGCATTGTCGCGCCGCTGGTTTTGCAAAATCATATTAATCCCAATTTAATGGTATTATCCATTGGGGCCGGTAGCCTGGCATTTTCGCACGTAAACGATTCGGGTTTTTGGCTGTATAAAGAGTATTTTAATTTAAGTATTAAAGATACTATAAAATCATGGTCGTTAATGGAAACGCTTGTTTCTGTTATAGGGCTTGCGGGAGTAAGTATTATTAACCTGTTTATTAAATAAAAATATGTTTGTTATCAAAAAACTATCAGCAAGTTTAGCCCTGTTAATTTTTATGCTGATCACCAGCAATGGTGCATTAGCGCAGCCGGTTACTGCTCCGGGTAGCTATTATACTTCGTTTGATGGTGTTAAAATCCATTATGAAGCGAAAGGTGATGGCTTCCCGGTGATACTGGTACATGGTTTTTCGGGCACAGGCGAAGGCTGGAAAAAAGGAAAGCTTTATAATGATCTGTTAACGGCTGGTTATAAAGTGATCATACTGGATCAGCGGGGCAACGGACTGTCGGACAAGCCCCACGATGACGCGGGTTATGCTAACGATGCCGAAGCTAAAGACATTATGGGCCTGGCTACAAGCCTTGGGCTGAAACGATATGATATTGTTGGATATTCGCGCGGATCGATCATTACTTCGCGCGTGTTTGTGCTGGATAAGCGGATTCAAAAGGCGGTAATGGGTGGTATGGGCGATGCTTACACTAACCCCGAATGGCCGCGGAGGATTCATGCTTATAAGGCTTTAATGGGCGATACCAGCTTTCATGATGTTGATGGGATGATCAATTATATCCACAGTAACCCTTTTGATGAACTTGCTTTAGCCTATCAGCAAAAGTGGCAGCCATCAACCAGCAAACAGGAATTAGCTAAGGTAAAAATCCCGGTACTGCTCATAGATGGGAGCGAAGATCATGATAACGGCGACGAGGTTGCTCTTCATAAACTCATTCCCGGCTCAAAGCTGGTTCACGTTCCGGGCGATCATAACAGCGCCAGCCGCACTTCCGAATTTTCAAAAGCTGTAATGGCTTTCCTGAAATAAACATTGTCGGTTAATGTTCAGTTGTTGAATTTTGTGCCGTTATTTTCGATAATGGTCTGTTATTTGCATGAGTGTATATGTTAACACTTATAAATACATACCATTATGAAAAAGCTAATGATATATATGTGCTTTTTAATTGGCCTGATGCTATCCATCAGTATCACTGCCAATGCACAAACCACACAGAAAAAGGGAATAAGTAAACAAGGCAAAGGCGCAATCATAGGTGGAGCAGGCGGTGCAATTGCGGGTGGCCTTATTACGCATAGTGCAGGCGGCGCTTTAGTTGGCGGTGCGCTTGGTGCCGGTGGCGGTTATATTATCGGTAATGAAGCCCGCCGACGCGAAGAGAAAAGGCAGCGTGCTGCCCGCATTGCCTGGCGCAGGGCACATCCGCATCACCATTATACCACAACCAAAACAACCGTAACTAAACAAACAACTTACCATTAATTTAAATGGTTGTTATAAAGGCCTGTAGGTTTCAATACTTACAGGCCTTTTTTATTTAAATTAAAATTTAGCTAAATTGAAGCGATTGCCCTGTTTTATCCGTTATTAAACTTACTAACAGCCAAACAGCACGGTAATATTTTTCGTTTAAAGTACGATGGTAAAAGGGTTATCTGTAATAGTTTTATGTTTGATTCCGGCAATGATGCTGGCACAGGAGCCGGTTGCAGATACCATCAGCGTAAAAAAAGATACAGTACCGCAACGGGATGTTATTGACATTGTACGTTCGCTTTTTAAAATTAAGCCCCGGCAGCAGGCAACGCAGCGAAAGAAGATCTACTTTTCTGTTTTTCCCACCTCAACAACCGACGGGCGGAGCGGCGGAAAAGCATTGTTTACTTCAACAACGGCTGGGTTTTACCTGGGGGATGAAGCTACTACTAATTTATCAAGCTTTACTTTTACCCCTTATTTTAATTTAAAGGGGAGGTATGGCTTGCCTATCCGGTCAAATATCTGGCTTAATAATAACGAGTGGAATATACAGGGCGACACCAGGCTGATGGTTTATCCTCAATATACATGGGGCCTGGGAGGTAACCAGGGTCCCGAAGATAAGTTCCTGGTAAATTATAATTACCTCCGCTTTTATCAAAGTGTGTTAAAGCAGATTAAGCCATACTTTTATGCCGGGTTAGGCTATAATCTTGACTATTATATAGATATTGAAAGCAATGGCGATCAAAACCTGCGTAAGTTTACCGGTTATAAATATGGTACTGCGACCGATCGGGATGCGTTTTCATCGGGCGTAACAGTCAATTTATTATACGATTCGCGCAAAAACTCTATCAATCCGCTGCCCGGAGCTTATGCCAACATAGTTTACCGGGTTAATGCCAAGGCTTTTGGAAGCCATACGGACTGGAGGTCATTATATATCGATATGCGTAAATATGTGCAGTTAACCAACTCGGGGCCTAAAAATGTGCTGGCTTTCTGGGCCTATTACTGGACAACACTTACGCCCCGCACACCTTATCTTAACCTGCCAAGTCTTGGCTGGGAGCCTTATCAGCGATCGGGCAGGGGATTTCCGCAAAGCCGTTACCGGGGCGACAGGCTGGTATATTTTGAAACTGAATACCGCCGCGATATCACCCGCAATGGCTTATTGGGTTTTGTGGTATTTGCCAATGTAAATTCCGTTACCGAGCCCGAGAACCATGCCTTTGTATATTGGCACCCGGCCGCCGGCACAGGCCTGCGTTTTAAGTTCAATAAAAAAACGGGAACCAATATCAGCCTCGATTATGGCGTGAGCAAAAACTTTTCATCAATAAGTCTTAATTTAGGCGAGGCGTTTTGATGCTTCGGTTCATAGGTTATGGATCATGGTTCATAGAATTTTAGCATGACCATTATATATTGTGTGCCCATTCACAGCTATGAACTATCAACCATGAACCATCAACTAACTAACACACGTATGACCAAACAAAAATATACAGTACTGATCCTCATATTGGGTTCGCTTACAGCACTTGGCCCTTTTTCTATAGATATGTACCTGCCAGGCTTTAAAGCCATAGCTAAGTACTTGCATACCAGTACCGATGAGGTAGCGCTGTCATTATCGAGCTATTTTATTGGCATCGCCGCCGGGCAATTACTTTATGGACCTTTGCTCGACAGGTTTGGCCGTAAAAACCCATTATACTGGGGGCTTGGGCTTTATATCGTATCATCAATGGGCTGTTTTTTCTCTTCATCGCTCGAAATGCTTATTGCACTGCGTTTTTTTCAGGCGGTGGGCAGCTGCGCTGCAAGCGTAGCCGCTATGGCCATGGTGCGCGACTTGTTCCCGGTTGAGGATAATGCCAAAGTATTTTCGTTGCTGATCCTGGTACTGGGTGCTTCGCCAATGCTGGCTCCAACCGCAGGTAGTTACATTACCGCGGCTTTTGAATGGCAGGTCATTTTCCTGGTATTAACTATTATAGCGGTGCTCATATTGCTGTCCGTAATATTCTGGCTCCCCGAAAGCTATCAGCCCGATCCTGCTTATTCTTTAAAACCAGGGCCGATTATAGGGCATTTTATAACAGTTTTAAAGGATGCGCAGTTTGTAACCTATGCCATAGGCGGCGCGTTCGCTTTCGCGGGTTTGTTTGCCTATGTTTCGTCTTCGCCTATCGTGTTTATTGAGGGCTTTAAAGTAAGCGAAAAGCAGTTCGGCTGGATCTTTGCCGGGCTTTCGGTCGGGTTTATTGGTTCAAGTCAGCTAAACAGTGTGCTGATAAAAAAATACAAAAGCGAACAAATGATAGGCGCATCACTTATTTTAATGGTGATTATTTCCACAGTGTTTTTGGCGGGTTCATTAAATCATTGGTTCGGGATAGGTGGTACTATAGCTATGATATTTGGAGTTTTGTGCTGCGTTGGCATTTGCGCGCCCAATACATCGGCATTATCCCTTGCTCCCTTCTCTAAAAATGCGGGTTCGGCTTCTGCAATATTAGGCGCATCGCAAATGGCCGTGGGGGCCTTGTCATCCATCGGTATTTCGGTAATAAAACAACATAGTTCGCTGCCCATGGCGGCGGTTATGGCGGCGTCATCAATTTTGGCACTTCTGATTGTTTTTATTGGCAAGCGGTTTATAAAAAACAAGGTTGAAGCCAGTGGAGAGGTTGTTGCGGCACATTGAGCCTTGATTTTAGGATTACAGGATAGCTTGATTTTAAATTACTCGCGCCGTTGTTGGTGTTGTCACCAACAACTTCCTATTCGTTGCTTTTATTAATTACAAGCTAATTCAGCATTGCAATTGCATAGCGCAGAGTTGTTGGTGACAACACCAACAACGGCGAAGGATTACAGGATTAGCTTGATTTTAAATTACTTGTAAGTGCAGGCCACAAGACAGTACCTTGTGGCCTGCAAGCAAAGAATTAACTGATTTAAAATTTGCTTGCCCGCAAAGCTGTAACCTTTGAGCCTTCGGGGCCGGTACTTTCAAAAACTATCTTATTTTCGGTTAGTTCCGAAACGTAAAAAACGAAATTGCGGGTTTTGCCATCAGGGAGTTTCTCGGTTACATTCATGTTGCTTCCATTCAGCGTAAAAGAGCCGTGCGACAGGAATTTGCCGCCCCATACAATCAGGAATTTCATTTCGGGCGTAAACTGAATATAAGGTACGTTGGCATCCAACTCGGCTTGTTTTACGGTATCGGGCGGGCTTGCATTTGGATGCTCAATTTTTATATATTTCCATTTGCCGGTAAGCGTCCTAACCGAAACTTCAGGTTTACATGATGCTATAAAAAGCACCACTACAGCAAACAATAAAAAGCCTTGTTTTATCATAACAGAAAAATGTTTGGATAAAACTATACAATTGCTTTTAAAATTGAAAGCGAAGGGTTAGTCTTTAGTCTAAAGTCATAAGTCTGAAATGCGGTGAGGAAAAAGAGATCTTTTGACATCCGACTTAAGACTATTGACTTTACACTATCTCTTCTTCAAACCTTTATTAGTACGCTCTTCGGCTTGCTTCACTTCGTCTTTTTCACTTAGCGGGCCCTCGGTTTTGATCTCTTTGGCTTTCTGTCCACCCGCTTTTACCGGACTTATCCTGGTACCTTCTTTTTTGATGTCTTTGGGGATACTCATAGCGGTAATGTTAAGTATTCATTAAACAATAGGATACTTATTTAACTACACCTGTTGTAAAATGTTTCCTGAAAATTATTTAAAAATTTACTTTCTGTGTATCAATTAATTACATGAATTTGACGACGCTCCTAAAATATTTTTATGATTTTTCGTAACAAAGCATAACTGCAACTGTCTTAATGACACTATATAGCCAAGGTACTCTTCCAGGTAAGCTATAAGTATTGTGAGGGCCCGCACCTTAAGGGTTCCGTTAAAAAAATCAAAAACAATCTTAAAAAAAATGGACAATCTAATTGTTAGTCTGTGGTGGGTTATACCCGTCATAGTGTTATTGCTGATGTACAAATTTGTTTTGCGCGTGTTTTGCGGCATGGTTATCGTTCCGGACGACCGTATCGGGTTGGTGATCAAGAAATTTGCCCTTACGGGTAACAGCCGCCTGCCCGATGGTCGGATCATAGCCACCAAAGGCGAGGCTGGTATGCAGGGCCGTGGCCTTGCGCCGGGCTTATATTGGAAAATGTGGCCATGGCAGTATACTATTATCATGCAGCCCTTTACCATTATTGAGCAAAACAAGCTTGGCCTGGTAAAAGCAAAAGACGGGTCCTCGTTTGATACCGGCCGTGTGCTGGGTAAACCGGTTGATTGTGATAAGTTTCAGGATGCGGTAGCATTTTTGGATAATAATGGTCAAAAAGGCCCTCAGGCAGCTTTCCTTACACCGGGTAGCTATCGTATCAACACCTTTTTGTTTGATATTGAGATGGTGCCTATCACCCAGATCCACGAAAACAAGGTAGGTATTATTACCACTTTGGATGGCGAGCCGCTGAACAAAGGCGAGATAGCCGGCGAATCGGTTGCAGGGCATAAAAACTACCAGGACCCAATTGCTTTTATCACCGCAGGCGGCCGTAAGGGTTTGCAGGAGGACGTGATCCTGGCGGGTACCTACTATCTTAACCCCTGGTTTGTGAGCGTTGAGCAGGTGGATATGATCTATATTCCTATTGGTTATGTAGGTGTTGTGAACTCATTCGTAGGTCCGGAAGGCAAGGATACCAGTGGCGATAATTTCAAACATGGTAACATCGTGAAACGAAATGAAAAAGGTGTTTGGGATGAACCGCTCGATCCCGGTAAGCACCCGGTAAACATCTATACCCACGCCGTTGAAATTGTACCCACAACCAACATCGTGCTTAACTGGGCCGATAGCCGCACCGAATCGCACGAACTGGATAAGAACCTTTGTACCATTACGGTAAGGTCAAGCGATGGTTTTACTTTTAACCTGGATGTGTCACAGATCATCCACGTGCCGCGCAACGAAGCACCGAAAGTGATAGCAAGGTTTGGTAAAATGAAAAACCTGGTATCACAGGTGCTGGAGCCAACCATTGCCAACTACTTCCGTAACTCGGCCCAAAAAAGTGATGTGATCGGCTTCCTGGCCAACCGTATCCAAAGGCAAACTGATGCCCGCGAACACATAGGAAGGGTATTGGAAACTTATAACGTAATTGGTGTGGATACCCTGATAGGCGACATCGTGCCTCCGGCAGCCCTGATGAAAACCCTTACCGACCGTAAACTGGCCGAAGAGGAAAAAGTTACTTATGAAATTCAGCGCCACGCGCAAATTGAACGTAAGGAATTTGAAAGCGCACGGGCCGGTGCCGATATGCAGCCTGAAGTAGTAAAATCAACCCGCCAGGTTGAGATTAACACCCAGATGGCTGCTTCAAGAGTTGCCGCTTCAAAAGGTGAGGCAGAAGCTAAGACCATCAATGCCAAAGCCGATGCCGAGGTAAGGATTACGATAGCTAAGGCCGATGCCGAAGCCAAGACGGTAAACGCAAAAGCCGATGCAAACGCCACAGAGGTGAACGGTATGGCCGAAGGTGCCAAGATCAAGGCCATAGGTTTATCAGAAGCCGAGGTTACCAAACAAAAAACCGAAGCCATGGGTACCGAGCAATACGCTATAGTGCGTGTGGCCGAAGCTTTGGCCGCCGCAGGTATCAGGTTAGTACCGGAGATATTGGTAAGCGGTAAAGAGGGCGGCAGCGGTGGCATGATTGATGCCCTGATAGGCACCGAAATGCTCAAAAAACTGCAGATCGAAAACCAAGGCAAGGGCGGTGCCACCACTAAAGGCGAATAATTAAAATAAATGCATAAAAATTAAAGGTTGATTATGTAATCCCTTCAAATTATGCATCATGACAAAGGTTTGTGATTAGAGATTTTTGAGGGAGAGTACAGATAACTCAAATCCTAAACCTTTTGTTGAAGAGATCAACGGTTAGAGGTTGGTGGTTAGTCGCTCCCTCCGGCAAAAGATAATACGTTCTTTATACCTAAACCTTTTTTTAAGTGATCAGGGGTTGGAGATTAGAGGTAAGTTGCTGTGATAGTATCCGGCTTTATGATTCAACCGCACTGATTTAATTGACGAGGCTTTTAACCTAAACCGATCAATGAACAAAGGCATCCCGCGAGGGGATGCCTTTTGTGTTTTATGAGTTAAAGAATCAACGGAATCATCGAAATCAAAACTAATCAACGGTCATAGGTCGCTTAGTTTAAATGCATCCTTAACCCTGATGCCTTTTTCTGTTTGCTGTAAAGTGCAGCATTCATTAATCGGGTCGTGCTCAAAATATAGTACGTATTCTTTTTCAAGGGCCTCGTTTAAAAAAAGTTTTTTCTCAGTAAGCGTTTGAAGCGGGAACATATCATAAGCCATTATGTAAGGGATAGGCAGGTGCCCGATTGATGGCAGCAGATCGGCCATGTACAGGATCTGTTTGCCTTTATAATTAATGAACGGCAGCATCATTGATTCGGTATGGCCGGATACAAAGCGGATCTCAAAATCTTTCATAAAGTTGATGCCGTCTTCAGTATCAACAAATTTTAGCTGGCCGCTTTCCTGTATAGGGATGATGTTTTCTTTGAAAAAGGAAGCTTTTTCCCGTTCGTTGGGGTTAACGGCCCAATCCCAGTGTTTGGGATTACTCCAGTAGGTGGCGTTTTTAAAGGCAGGGAGCAGGTTTTCGCCCTCGCGTACAACCGCACCGCCCACATGGTCAAAGTGCAGGTGGGTTAAAAATACGTCGGTAATATCACCGCGATGAAAACCGAGCGAAGCCAATGAACTATCCAGGCTTGCATTGCCGTGAAGATAATAGTGGCTGAAAAACTTTTCGCTTTGCTTGTTGCCTATGCCGGTATCAACTAATATCAACCTGTTTTCATGTTCAACCAGCAGGCAGCGCATGGCCCAGGTGCAAAGGTTGTTTTCATCGGCAGGGTTGGTTTTGTTCCAGATGGTTTTAGGAACAACGCCAAACATAGCCCCGCCATCTAATTTGAAAAAGCCGGTATCGATGGTGTGTAGTTTCATTTAGTTCATGGTTTATAGTCCATAGTCCATAGTCGATGGTCCATAGATAATGGGCGTGACTTATAATGTGCTGATAGGGCTAAATTAGAATAATATTTTAAAGATAAGTTGTGGTTATAAAGTATGAAACTAAAAAGGCTCAAACCAAATGCAATGCATTTAATTTGAGCCTTTAAATATTTATTGTAGCTATAACTATCAACCATGGTCTATGGTCTATCGACCATGGGCCAGAATACTACAAATGGATACACTCGCCGTAAGCTTCGGCAGCGGCTTCCATTACAGCTTCACTCATGGTTGGGTGAGGGTGTACCGATTTGATGATCTCATGACCGGTAGCTTCCAGTTTGCGGGCGGTAACTACTTCGGCAATCATTTCGGTAACGTTGTAGCCAAGCATGTGAGCGCCTAAGAACTCGCCGTATTTGGCATCAAATATCACTTTTACAAAGCCATCTTTGGCGCCGGCAGCACTTGCCTTACCTGAGGCTGAGAATGGGAATTTACCAACTTTAACTTCATACCCAGCCTCTTTAGCCGCTTTTTCGGTATAACCAACAGAAGCAACTTCTGGTGAGCAATAGGTACAGCCCGGAATGTTGTTATAATCGAGCGGGTGAGGGTTTTGACCGGCAATTTTTTCAACGCAGATAATACCTTCGGCAGATGCTACGTGTGCAAGAGCCTGGCCTTTAACAATATCGCCAATGGCGTAAACACCTTCCACATTGGTACGGTAAAAATCATCAACCAATACTTTGCCGCGCTCGGTTTTAACTCCGTTTTCTTCAAGGCCGATGCCTTCAAGATTGGTGGCGATACCTACTGCAGAAAGAACGATCTCGGCTTCAAGCACTTCAGTGCCGGTAGCTGTTTTTACGGTTACCTTGCACAGGTCGCCGCTGGTATCAACCGACTCCACATTGGAGCTGGTCATGATGTTGATACCCTGTTTTTTAAGAATGCGGTTTAATCCTTTTGAGACATCCTCATCCTCTAACGGAACAATATTATCTAAAAACTCAACTACGGTAACTTTTGTACCTATTGAGTTGTAAAAATAAGCAAACTCAATACCGATAGCACCCGAACCAACTACAACCATTGATTTAGGTTGCTGCGGCAATACCATGGCCTGGCGGTAACCGATAACTTTTTTACCATCCTGTTTCAGGTTAGGTAACTCGCGCGAGCGGCCGCCTGTTGCTAATATAATGTGTTTTGCACTGTAGGTTTTAGCTGTACCGTCGGCGGCTTTAACTTCAACAGCGCCTTTGCTTTTTAATTTACCAAAGCCAACAAGAACATCTATCTTGTTTTTCTTCATCAAAAACTGAACGCCTTTGCTCATGCCATCGGCAACGTTACGGCTTCTTTTAACAACCGCGGCAAAGTCAACTTCTCCGGCGCCGTTAATTTTAATACCGTAATCGGCACTATGGTTAAGGTATTCAAAAACCTGGGCGCTTTTTAACAAAGCCTTGGTTGGGATACAACCCCAGTTCAAACAGATACCGCCTAATGATTCTTTTTCGACAATGGCGGTTTTTAAACCAAGCTGGGAAGCGCGGATAGCAGCAACATAGCCACCCGGACCAGACCCAATAACAATTACATCGTAATCCATATTATTATTGATATACTTTAATTTCGTTTCAAAGGTAAATAAGCTGCGCGGATTTTTGTGGTTTTTCCGCAGCCCCCTATTTTTTGAATGCCAAAGCTAAGGAAAAGGGCTGAAACCAAAAAATGTACTGCCGGTATATATCACCTGCCACGCGTTATTTATATCTGCGCTGTGTCATAAAAGCAAAGGGCATAAAGCAACCGTTAAGCCCGGGTATGATTTAAACCATATTATTTGTAATATTTTCATTGTTTTTGACGATTGTTTTATGGTTTTTATACTTATAATGTAAAATGTTGATAAATATATAATAATTGTTAACGTTAACTTAACATTGGTAATTAGTTCATTAATTATCTTTGCGCCAATTAATTAAACGTATAATTAAAAAAGCAATTTATGAGGAAGCATTACCTTCTTTTATTCATTTTTTCGCTGCTCACACTAAACTTTGCGTTCGCGCAAAACGTTACTACAAGTAGCATGTCTGGTACAGTGGTTGATGAAAAGGGATTACCACTCCCTGGTGTAACCATTACCGCGTTACACACACCCACAGGTACTAATTATTCAACTGTTAGCCGCGCCGACGGCCGTTACAACTTACCAAACATCCGTGTTGGTGGTCCGTACACTATCAGTTTTAAATTTATTGGTTTTAATACCTTTAGCCAGGATAACATCACGCTATCTTTAGGTCAGGACTTTAAGATCAACGCTAAACTTGCACCTACCAATACCGAACTTAAGGAAGTTGTGGTTTCGGGTGTACAGAACAAGGTTATCAATACTTCAAGAACAGGTTCGCAGGAGATTATTAACCGTGCACAAATTGATCGTTTACCAACTATCAGCAGGTCAATTTATGATTACACTAAATTAACTCCAACTGCAAATGGTACTTCATTTGGCGGCCGTAACGGTAATGGTAACAACTTAACTGTTGACGGTGCCTTGTTCAATAACTCATTTGGTTTATCAAACACCTTAGGTGGCCAGGCAAACTCACAGCCAATTTCATTAGACGCGATTGAGCAGATCCAGGTTTCTGTATCTCCTTTCGACGTAAGCCAGGGCCGTTTTGCCGGTACCGGTATCAATACCGTAACTAAATCAGGTACCAATGAATTTAAAGGCAGCGTTTACTACTACAAACGTTCGGCTGGTTTATTAGGTTTGCATACGCTTACTACTGATGTTCAAAAACCAACTATTGACTACAATCAACGTGGTATCAGCTTAGGTGGCCCGATCATCAAAAACAAATTATTCTTCTTCGTATCTGGCGAGCAGGAAAGGATTAAAGATCCGGCTACTTCTTATACAGCTTTACGTGATGGTCAGACAGCAGGTGGTAGTATCTCCCAGGCTTCTTATGCTGATTTAACCGCATTGTCTTCATTCCTTCAAAAAAATTATGGATACAATCCCGGAGCATTTGAAAACTACCAGTTACGTACGCAATCAGATAAGATCGCTGCCAAATTGGATTGGAATATCGACAAAAATAATACCTTATCATTGAAATATTTCTATTTGAAATCATTCCGTGATGTGCCTCCAAGCAGTTCAGGTGCGCCTACCGGCGGCCGTGCGCCAAGCAGCACTTCGTTGCCGTTCTTTTCATCTTACTATACCATCAACAACAACTTCAATATTGGTATTGCCGAGTTGAACACCCGTATTAGCTCAAACCTTGCCAATAAATTAACTGTAGGTTACCAGGCCCTGCGCGATTTCCGCGAGTCTCCGGGCGGTGGTTCATTCCCATTGGTTGATATCCAAAACCCTAATGGTACTACTTTAACCTCATTTGGTTATGAGCCGTTTACTGCCAACAACGTATTGAATACCGATACCTGGCAGGCATCTGATAACTTAACCCTTTACAAAGGTAAACACGAGTTTAACTTCGGTTTATCATACGAATCGAACAAGTTTAAAAATGGTTTTGCCCCTAACTATTATGGCGGTTACCGTTTTAAAAGTTTAGCTGATTTTTATGCATCGGCAGACCCTAACAACGGTCTTACAGATGCACAAAGAGCACTTGCTACCCGTTATGATTTCCGCTATTCAGCGCTGCCTGATGGTTCGTTCCCCTTTGCTATCGTAAAATCATATACTATTGGTGCATACGCTCAGGACAAATGGACAGTTAACGATAACTTCAAATTAACTTACGGTGTTCGTTTTGATTTACCGGTTTACAATACTGACAGCCAGTACAATACCAATGCTGCAGCTTTAACAGGTTTCAGGGATGGTTACAAGATCAATACTGCGCAGTTCCCTAAAACAAATATTCAAATTTCACCAAGGGTAGGCTTTAACTGGGATGTTAACGGCGATGCCAGCACACAAGTGCGTGGTGGTGCAGGTATCTTTACCGGTCCGGTTCCTTATGTATATATATCAAACCAGGCCAGCAACAATGGTGTTCAGTTTGGTTCATATAGCATTGTGCCTGGTGCAGGTGGTGTATCAACAACCGACCCTCGTTTGATCTTCAGCCCGGATGTTAACAAAAACAGGCCGCAAGGCGCTGCAGCCAATACATCATACAACCTAGTTGTTACCGATAAGAACTTCAAGTTCCCTTCAAACTTCAGGTTAAACTTAGCTGTTGACCAAAAATTGCCATTAGGTATTATCGGTACTTTAGAAGGTATCTATTCAAAAGATATCAACTCGGTATATTTTGTTAACCTTGCGTTGCCTACATCAGGTCAGGCTTTAAAGGGTAATGATAACCGGATCCGTTACAGCAGTACTACTGTTTATCCTTCAATCCCTGCTGCCCAGGGTGGTAACACAGCGGCGGTACCTAATATTACCGACGCTATCCTGATGAAAAACACCAGCAAAGGTTATACTTACAGCGTTACCGGCCAGTTACAAAGAACGTTTAAAGAGCTTTACTTTAACATAGCTTACACTCACTCTGATTCACGCTCGGTTAATGACGGTGGTTCTATCGCCCAGTCAACCTGGAGAGACCGTGTTGTATCCGGCGATCCAAACGCTGATGTTACTTCATATGCTAACTTTTACCAGCCAAACCGTATCATCGCTTCGGTATCATTCCGTAAGGATTATATCAAACACCTTACTACTTCGGTTGGTTTAACTTACGAAAGTGCTAACAATGGTGTTGCTTCATACACTTATAATGGCGACTTGAATGGTGACGGTCAAACTACTAACGATTTGATGTACATTCCTAAAGATGCAAGTGACATCGTACTGGTAGCTGATAACTTGAATGATAAACGTACCACAGACCAAACTTACCAGCAGTTGAACGCGTTTATTAACCAGGACCCATACCTGAGCAAACACCGCGGTCAATATGCTAAGCGTAATGCTTTGGTATTGCCATACTTTCACCTGGTTAACTTTAACTTTACCCAGGACCTGTATGCTTCAACCGGTAAGTTTAAAAATACTTTACAGTTTGAATTTAACATCATCAACCTTGGCAACTTCCTGAACAGGAACTGGGGTAACTTTAAGTTTGTTAACCGTACAAGCCCATTATCATTTAAAGGTGTTTACGCCAACAATGCTAATCCTAATGATCCTAACATCGGTAAGCCAACATTCTCGTTCCCTTACTTTGATGATAAAAACCAAATCCCGCTTACATCAACTTTTGGTAACGGTATTTCGCAGGTATCACGCTGGCAAGCTCAAATTGGTTTAAGGTATCTCTTTAACTAATTGAATTTACCATATGATTTAAAGCCCCGGTCAATTTGTGGCCGTTGCGCAACTAAACTGAGGTTTTCAAATAACCCAGTCGAATAAAGTTCGATTGGGTTATTTTTTTTATAAACATTTGACAATCAGGTATTTGTTTTGTATATTAAGGACATGCAAG
>NZ_BMKD01000014.1 GCF_014643835.1 Mucilaginibacter rubeus
AAATATTCCTGGCAAATTTTTCGCTTAAACTCCTCACTGTACTGGCTCTGCCATTTACCCCCATACACTTTTGAATATCTTTCCATTTTTGTTTACTGATGTGTAAACCTATTTCAGGACAAGACATATTGTCGAAGCACAAGTCTCCAGCTACGCATCCCCGGGGGCTCAAGACTTGCGCTAAAACTCAAAAAAAATGTAAATTAATATGCTACTTCAACTTCCCACAAAATGCCGCCCTTTTCTTCATAATTAGAGGCGCTACTATAAACATATGCTGAAGATTCGTTAACCCATCCTGCTTTAACAGGATTTTGGTGAATATAATTCAACTTTTGATCAAACATATTTGAGTGTGGCTCAATTTCTATTGGGTGGTTTTCTTGTTGCCATAACTGATAATGGGTATTATTCGTATTTGCTTTTCCTGTGTCAGCAAAGAGTTTAAGCATCCAGAGTTTTCGGCTTTCTACCGGATTTTCTATGATCTCCCTGATAATCTTAACAGATGAAAACTTTTTCATATCCCGCATGATGGCTGATAGACTTTGATCCGCTTTTTTGCCTATAAGCAAATGAACATGATTGCTCATAATAACAAACCCATAAATAATTAAACCTTTTTCCTTTATACAATAACGAAAGCTATCAAGTAAGATATCACGATAAATGTTTCTTGTAAAAACATCGACCCAATGAACAACGGCGAAAGTCACGAAGTATATCCCCTCCGGATTAGCGAATTTATATTTAGTACTCACGCACTGAAAATAGTTAAATACAATTATAAATGTATAAAGAAAGCACAAGTGAGCGCCCCTCCAGCCAACCGCACAACACTTGCGCTAAAAAAGGTTCAACGGCAATGATTTTCATAGGATGTATGAATAATCTACCCCTTCAATTCCTCGCTAAAGGTTAACCTGTTGCCAAAAGGGTCATGAACAGTCATGGTGATAGCCCGGTCATTCCATTCGGGCACCTCCAAACCAGGACGGTTATATTTATATTTTTTGGCGATGAGGTGGGCGTGGTAATCCCTTAGCTCACTAAAGTCATCGATCGCTATGTGGCTGCCCGGACTGGCATCGCCATGATGTTCGGAAAGGTAAAGCACTACATCGCGCATGGAAATTTGGATGTATACCGGCACCCCTTCGGGTTTGTGTTCCCAATCGGTTTTAAAGCCAAGCCAGTTGATATAAAATTCACTGGCTTTATCATAATCAAAAATTCGGAGGATGGGTTTTGTTATTGACATAGGTAATTAGTTATTAAACAAATTTAACGGAAAATGCCACCTTTTTTATACAGCGAAACCGCTTGTTTTCAATTAGCTGCCTTCAAATGTTAATAGATGTTAAATATGCCTTGTGCAGCACCTGAAATTAGGTTTCCATACAACAGATACCGTACTTTCGTCGGCACATTTTGCCCCATCGTCTATTACATTGAATGCGGGTTTAAAATGAGGCTACCTTAGCATGATATGTTTAAACGGATAAAGCCGGCGTTGATTATCGAAATTTGTATCCACCTGTTATTTTGGGCATTGATCATTTTTACGCCCATCATTTCCAGGCCGGATATGCGCGGCTTTCCGCAGCCTGCTTTTTCGCTGGGGCACATTATCAGTTTTAACCTGGTGCTCGCGGCCGAATTCTACCTGAATGCGTTTTTCCTTATTCCCAGGATCTTAAAAAATAATTTCTGGCTTTACTTTTTTGCCTTGCTTGCCTCCTTTGTGGTGTTCAATGCAATACTAATGGAAGTACGGCATTATTTCCCTGTGCCTCATTTTCCCTGGATGGGGCATCATCGTCGCCCCCCGGGGCCGTTCCTGGTTATTTTCCCCTTATTATCTGTTACCGCCGGCAGCTTTGCCTATCATTACCTGGCCGATCAGTTTAAGGCTATCAACAAAAAAAAGGATATTGATAATGCATCACTGATCTCTGAACTGGCTTTTTTACGCTCACAAATCAGTCCGCATTTTATTTTTAATGTTATTAACAGTGCGGTGGCGCTTTCGCGTTTAAACCCTTCGGCAGTTGAACCTACACTCATCCAGCTTTCTAAATTGCTTCGTTATATGCTTTATGTAACCGATGCGGAAAAGGTTACGCTTTGCCAAAAGGAAGACTACCTACGCAGCTATATCGAACTTCAGCAGCTCCGGTTCCGTGACCAGGTAAAGGTCAGTTTCAGCTCGGATATCAAAGCTCCCGAAAAAAGTATTGAGCCTATGCTGCTGATCCCCTTTGTGGAAAATGCTTTTAAGCATGGCACGGGCGATATTGAGTCGCCGGCTATAGCCATCACACTTTTTACCGATGAAAAAAACCTGCGTTTCAGTGTACAAAACGTGTACAACCCAACCGAAGAAAGTAAAGATAATGCCTCGGGTATTGGTCTGGCTAATGTTAAACGCCGGCTTGAGCTGTTATACCCCGGCAAACACAATCTATATATCAACAAAAACGAGCAGGCTTATATAGTTATGCTACAACTGGAACTTAAATGATGCGATGTTTAATAATTGACGATGAGCCACTTGCGCTCGACTTGCTGGAAGATAACCTGAAGCATGTAAACACCATACAGGTAGTGGCGCGTTGCCGCAACGCGGGCGAGGCGATCATTGCCATGCAAAAAGAACAGATAGACCTTATCTTCAGCGATATATACATGCCCGGCATCAATGGTTTACAACTCATCAGGAGTTTGACGCAAAAGCCCATGGTGATATTTGTAACCGCTTATGAAAAATTTGCGTTGGAAGGCTTTGAACTTGATGTGGTTGACTACCTGGTTAAGCCCGTACCCTTAGACCGCTTTTTGAAGGCCTGCCACAAAGCGCTCGACTTATATGAGCTTCGCCGCAGTTATGTGCCGCAGCCAACCACTAAAAACTATTTCTTTTTGCATGCTGATTATAACCTCGTTAAGATCAGCTTTGACCAGGTTGAATACATTGAGGGGCTTAAAGATTATATTAAAGTACACCTCATCAATCAGCAAAAACCGGTATTGTCCCGTATCAGCCTCAAAGCTATTGAGCTGCAATTACCGCCCGACCAGTTTTTCCGGGTACATAAATCATACCTCGTTAACCTCGACCATGTATCCCAAATGCGCCGTGCCCGTATCAAACTCATCAATACCGAGATACCTTTAAGCGACGGATATCGCGATGTGATCAACAGGATGATTGGGAAGGTGTAAAGCTTTAACACATAAAAAAACATACCATTGCCACGCAGCGCTCGTAATAGTATACCTTGTAGCCAGAGGCTGCGATCAACGACACTTTCAAAATCCCCTCTTGAGAGGGGGCGCGGAGGGACGAGCGGTTAGCAGGGGTGTGTTTCTGCTGTAGGCTTATCAAAGCAGAGCCCCCCCTTCCGCCCCTCTCAAGAGGGGAATCGCACGTTCCCCCGCTTTCTATTCCTTAAGTTGACGGCTATGCTCTCAAGAGGGGAATCGCACGAGGCCACGCTTTTCATAGTAAAATAATAGGCTACTCTACCAATACCCTACCACACATCCGGGCATCTGGTCTACAGAAAACCTCCCATGGTCGATTTTATTTGAGGCGCTTCAAAACATGGTGCATTTTCGGCATCGAAGAAAATATACCCCTACATGAAGAAATTTTCCCTAATGTTAATAAGCTCCCTGATTTTGTGCGGTACGGTGGCCCATAGTCAGCAAACCCAACAAAAGCTAAAAAAGATTGTAGTTAACCATTTTTTTTCGTGCCCGCTTGATGAGCTCTTTGATACACTGGCCATGAACTATAAAGTCCGCATAGTATTTGAACGGGAGCCTTTACATGAGATGGACGTTGTGGAGCACTTTTTTGAAGAACCGCTTAAAAATGTAATTGCCAAGGTTTGTAATGAAAACAACCTGCATTACTGGATAGAATCAACCGGCACTATCTACATCCTCCAAAACACCGACGATCTGGCGCGGCTGCAAAAACTCAACAAACTCTCACTGCAGGCAGCCAATGCGGTAAAGGCTAAAGAGATTGAGGCGCCCAAAGCCAAACCCAAACATTTTTTGGTGAGTATTAACGGGCGGGTAATTGATCAGCAAACAGGCGAGTCGCTGCCATCGGCTACCGTTAAGATCAGGGGTACCGATCTTAACGTAATGACCAATGCTGATGGTTATTTTACCATGTTCAGGGTACCTTCAGATACATCGGTAGTGGAGGTCTCCTATACAGGTTATCAAACCGATTATTTTAGGCTAAGCAGCGAAAAGCTGAATTCGCCGCTGATCTGTGGGTTGTATTCATCGCTCAACAGCTTAAACGAGGTTACTATTACCGGTAAAAAAAGCGGCGTTATGAATACCGATAGCAGGCAGGTTGGCGTGTTACAGCTTTCGCCGGCCAATTTAGATAAGCTGCCAACCATGGGCGATAAGGACGTACTGCGTGCATTTCAGCTGATGCCCGGTGTAAGCGGTACCAACGAATCGTCATCAGGTGCTTATGTACGTGGCGGTACCCCCGACCAGAATTTGGTTGTGCTTGACGGCTTTACCATTTACCAGGTTGATCACCTGTATGGCTTTTTCAGTGCTTTCAATGCCAGTGCCATTAAGGATGTGCAATTATACAAAGGCGGCTTTACGGCCAAATATGGCGGCAGGCTTTCGAGCGTTACCGAACTCAACGGCAAGGAGGGTAACAAGAATGAAACTAATATTGGTACCGATTTGAGTTTGCTGAGCGCAAGCGGTTACCTGGAAACGCCGCTTTCTGATAAATCGACCTTGCTGTTAGCGGTAAGGCGCTCATACCAGGGGCCGTTTTATAACAAGATCTTTAACCAGTTTAATCAAACATCAACCACGCAGGGCGGCGGTCCGGGTGGTGGTGGCCGGGGCGGATTTGGTGGTGGCGGTTTCGCCAACCAGATTACACCAAGCTCCTACTTTTATGATTTTGATGCCAAATACACGTACAGCATCAGTCAAAAAGATAAGGTATCATGGACTTTGTACACAGGTACAGATAAAACAGATAACAGCAGAGAGCTTGGCCTGCCATCGTTCCTGTCGTCGGGCAGCAGCGGTATCAACATAACCGATTATACCAAATACGGAAACCTGGGCAGCAGTATCAAATGGTTCAGGCAATGGAATAAAAAGCTATATTCAAACAACTATATTACCTATTCATCCTATTTTAATGACAGGAACAGGAGCACTTCGGGCTTTGCACAGATTGATACCAATGGCATTTCGCACACGCTGAGCAACGGAACTTTGGAGACCAACAACCTGAAGGATGTAAGCTATAAATCAGAGTGGGAATGGACAGTTAGTAACAAGTATAAGCTGCTCTTCGGCGGTTTTGCATCCTACAAAAAAATAGACTACGAGTATACCCAGAACGATACCAGCAAGCTTATCAACCAGCATAACAATGCCATGTTAGCGGGTTTCTACACCGAGCTGGCTATCGACCCAAACAATAAATTTCATATTCAGCCTGGTTTGCGGGCCAGTTATTTTGGCCCTACATCCAAGCCTTATTTTGAGCCGCGGCTGTCGGCAAGTTATAGCCTTACCGATAAATTTACCATAAAAGGCGCTACCGGGCAGTTTTACCAGTTTGAAAACCAGGTGATTCGCGAAGATATTTTAGCCGGTAACCGCAATTTCTGGGTGTTATCCAATAACAGTAATATCCCGGTGGGTATGTCAAGGCATTACATTTTAGGCACCAGCTACGAAACGGACGAGCTTTTGTTCAGCGTTGAGGGATACTACAAAACACTTAGCGGCTTAACCCAGTACACTGTAAGGCAAACACAGCCTGACGGCGGCGGTTTCAGGATAGAGGCTAACCAAAATCAAACGCAAACCGTTACCGAAAACTTTTATGAGGGAACTGGTCGTGCCAAAGGCGTTGAATTTTTGGTGCAGAAAAAAATGGGGCGTTATACCGGCTGGATTAGCTATACCCTTGCCCAGGCCCAGAATAAATTCTCGGCTTTTGGCAATGATTATTACGCTGCCGACCAGGATGTGCGCCATGAGTTTAAATCCATTAACATGTACCATTACCAGCGCTGGAATTTTGCTGCTACTTTCCTGTTCAGCACCGGGCATCCTTATACGGCTCCTCTATCCAGCTACACCATTAAAACGGTTGACGGCAACAGCATCACTTACCTCAACATCAGCGATAAAAACGCCGAACGTTTGCCGGCTTATCACCGGCTGGACATGTCTGTGTCATATGACCTGCTGAAGATAGACGGGCATAAAATAGGCTCCATAGGCTTGTCGCTGTTTAACGTTTACAATCATACCAACACCTGGTACCGCGAATACCAGATGCAGAACAACCAGGTTATTACCACCGACGTTAACTACCTCGGCTTTACCCCTAACGTTACATTAAGCTTAAGATGGAAATAAAAACATACATACGATATACATTTTTTGCACTGATAGCCGGCTGCCTGATGATGGCATCGGCCTGCAAAAAAAACTCTTCTGATACTGATGCGGTAAACAAACCTGTTGTTGAAGCATACCTGATTGCCGGCCAACCGCTTTCAGTAAAAGTTTATCAGCAAAAAGACCTGACGGATACTGCTACTTATGGATCGGCCATTACCGGGCTGACAATTAATGTAAGCAATGGTACACAGACTGTAAAACTCACCGAAGGAACAAACGGAACTTACACTTACAGCGATGCCTCGTTCGTAACTGCCGGTAAAACTTATTCCATGCAGTTTACCTATAACAATGTGGTTGTGAGCGCATCAACAGTGATGCCGGGCAAACCAGTTGGATTTAAATTAACCGACAGTGTATTCCATGAGCCTAATACGCTCGATCAGGCTTATAACGATAAGGTGCGCGCTACCATTACCTGGACCAACCCCGATTCGTTACAGCATATGTTGCTTTTCAAAAACACCGATAGTAACCCTTTTGAGATCATAGCGGTAAGGAACAACAGGAACCCAAGCTTCGAGATCAATACCGAACGCGCCTCTACATACAGCATAACGCAAACCACTTTCAAATACTATGGGGCTTATAAAGTAATATTGCTAAGGGTAAACTACGAATACATTAATATATTAACCAGCAATACACGCGGCAGCTCACAAAACCTGGTAAATACCCCAACCAATGTTGTTAACGGGCTTGGTATTTTTACCGCAATGCAGGCCGATACCTTGAATTTGAGGGTAACAACAGAGTAAAATCTGATAACTGGCATTGAGTCATCAGCTGGTGCAAGTCTTGTGTAGTTGCCCCCGGTCCGGGCTGACTTGCGCTTCTCTTAAAAACCGCGTTGAATCCAGATTTACGAAGTTTCAAAACTTCGTAAATCTTCCCTGCTGTTGTCATTTATCTCCCCTAAGTTTTATCACTCGTAATTGACATGGTTTATATATTGTCGCCTCGTCGCAAATCCCCCTTTTAATCCCCCATTGTAAAATCCCCGGTTACATCATAATAGTGTAACTTATACATTACAAATGCACTATTTGTAAAAAAATAAAAATTCAGCATGTAACATTTAAAGTATTTTCGCCTCCAATTACCAAAATAATACTAAATGAAACGTTTTTACATACTTATTGCATTATTCTGCTTCGCGTTATCGGCTCAGGCCCAGTTTGGTGTGGGCGGCGGCGGACCTACAACAACAGGCAGAATATCAGGCACTATCATTGATTCGCTAACCAAAAAACCAATGGACTACGCCTCGGTTGGTTTATATCGCAGCGGGGGCAAATCGCCAATTACCGGTGTTGTAACCGATGAAAAAGGTAACTTTAAATTGGACAATATAAAGCCGGGCGTATATAAGCTGGCTATCTCCTTTATAGGTTACCCAACTAAATATATTGACCAGGTAACCACTACCCCATCAAAACCAGATGCCAAGCTTGGTCAGGTACTGTTGGCCCCAAGCTCACACGCGCTTAAAGAAGTTTCCGTAGTTGGCCAGGCCGCATTAATCGAAAACAAGATCGATAAGATAGTTTATAACGCCGAAAAGGATCTTACATCGGTAGGCGGTAACGCTACCGATGTGTTACAGAAAGTGCCTTTGGTTGCTGTCGACCTTAACGGTAACGTATCTATTCGTGGTGACCAAAACGTACGCGTATTGATCAATGGCAAGCCATCCGGTGCTACATCTGCCAGCTTATCGGATGTATTGAAAACCATCCCCGCCGACCAGATCAAGAGTATCGAGGTGGTAACTTCACCATCTGCCAAATATGATGCAGAAGGTTCGGCCGGTATCTTGAACATCATTACCAAGCAAAAAAATGTTTCGGGTATCAGCGGTTCAATCAGCGGTGGTGTTGGTACACGTCAAAACAACGGCAACGCCAATATCAACTATAACCACAACAGGTTTAGCTTATCGGCAAACGCCGGTGGTAACGCAACGTGGCCTCAAACCTCGCTTACCTCAAGCGATCAGAACTTTAATTATAACGACCCTACCAAACACTATGAGCAAACATCTACCGGAACCAGCCGCGTTAAACGTCACGGCGTAATAGGTTCTGTTTCGGCTGGCTATGATTTTAACGCGTACAACAACTTACGTACTTCTATCCGTTTAAATCAGGGTGGTTTTGATCCGCATTCGCTGTCAACCACAAATCAAACCTATTATTTTGATCACACCAAAGATCAGTCTTACACTTCTGATGGTCGCGGTCACAATAGTTTTGGTGGCTTTGACTGGAACATTGATTACACGCACAAATTTAAAAAAGAAGGTCATGAATTGGACCTGTCTGCACAATGGAGCCATAGCAAAATTGTTACCGATTATACTAACTTGTATTCGGCGGTGTTTGATTCCCTTCAAAACAATATTAACGGTAAAAACAACGAGTATACCATACAAGCCGACTATACTTTACCTGTAAGCAAACTGCTTAAGCTGGAAGCCGGCGGCAAAAACATCATCAGGAGGATAAAAAGTATTTCGGATTATTTTGTACCGGACGGAAACGGCGGTTTTGTATTCAGCGATCCAAACTCAAACAGGTATAATTATAATCAGACAGTTTGGGCCGGTTATACCGTATTAACTTTCTCTCTGCCTAAAGGCTACTCCATCATGACAGGTGCGAGGCTTGAAAATACGGATATTCACGGCGAGCCAATCAATAGTGCTCAAAATCTTAGCCCTTTTGATCAAAACTATAATACGTTTATACCAAGCTTAACTTTTCAAAAGGCGCTTACACCTACTCAAACTATCAAATTATCATATAGCAAGCGTATAACACGCCCAAGCTTACAGTTTTTGAACCCCTTTGTTAACAGGAGCAATATTACAGCGCAAACAGTTGGTAACCCCGACTTAGCGCCCGAAATATCGCAAACAGTTGAATTGGGTTATAACACATTCATAAAATCGTCTGTGATCAACCTGTCGGCTTATTATAAGCATACATCAGGCCTAATTGAAGGTATAGTTGAAAACCTGCCACCTAATGGTGATCAGAACGCTACTTTAACTACCTATCAAAACATTGGTGTAAATAACTCATATGGCGCAAGCTTTTTTGGTTCGGTAACCCCATTCAAGATCCTGACCATACGCGGACAAATCAACGCTTACACTTACAAACCAACCGCTATCGACCAGTTTACGCATCAACAAACACAAACCAATACTTATGTGCAGTACAACGCATTTTTAAGTGCTCAGCTTACACTGCCAAACAACTTTATAGCTGAGGCATTTGCTGTTGAAAATTCGGCACGCCGCACCATTCAGGGCTCAAATCCATCGTTCAGCATTATGGGCTTTGGCTTTAAAAAACAGTTTATGCAAAAGAAACTTGCATTGGGTATTAATGCCATTGAGCCATTCAATACTTACAAAAACTTTAATACCGACATAAAAACACCAACATTTACGCAAAGCAGCAAATTTGCGTTCCCATTCCGTTCGTTTGGTGTAACGTTTAGCTACAGCTTCGGTAAATTAAGCTTCAGCAACCCGCAACAGCAGAAAAAAGGCATCAACAATGATGACATGAAACAAGGCGACCAGGGTGCCGGCGGTTCACCTACAGGAGGCCGATAATCTTTAAGAGTCAAGACTGTTAGAGTCAGGATATAAGAAAAAATTAAAGAGCCGGGAGCGTAAATGCTTCCGGCTCTTTTTCTGAACCAGGATTGTCTGAACTCGAATTTGTTGAATTCATTGAATTGACAGAATTTTAAAATTCGATAAATTCTTAAAATTCGTTTAATTCGAGTTCAGACAAAATCCCGGTTCTATTCTGCGTCCACCTCAATCCCTATCTGTTTAAGCAATAGCGAGGCGTTAAAAGTTTTGCATTCACCGTGCTTGATCTTGTAATCAAACAGCATTTCGCCGTTCACTACCTGGATATCAAAATAAAAATTACGTACGTAATCAGGATATTTGGTTTCGAGATGGGCTATCTGTAAATCGTGAGTGGCTACCATACCCACCGCATTTTTGTGGATGAGCTGCTCGATAACCGCTTTTGAGCCGAGGTATTTATCAACCGAATTGGTACCGCGCAGCATTTCATCAATCAGGAAAAACACTTTAGGCTCATTTTCAACCGCGGCCAGCAGCATCTGCAGGCGGTCAAGCTCGGCCTTAAAGGTTGAGGTGCTTTCATTGAGCGAATCTTTGATGCGCATATAACTGATCATGGTGATCACCGATACCTGCATACTTTGGGCGCAAACAGGGGCACCGCTTAAGGCCAGCACGGTATTAATGCCCACGGTACGCAAAAAGGTGCTCTTACCGGCCATGTTTGATCCGGTGATGATATCAACCTTAAAGGTGTTATCCAGTTCGTAATCATTTTCTATACGTTTGGTGGCGTCAATAAGCGGGTGGGCAATGGCTTTAGCTGTAAGGGTATAGCCCGGCCTGTCGTCAATAACAGGAAAACTCCAATCCGGATAGTTTACGGCCAAACCGGCCAGGCTTAACAGCGATTCAAATTCAGCAATGACATCAAAAGCGGCTTCAAGGCTGTCCTGGTTTTGACGTTTCCAGTTTTCAATGGCGATGATCTGGCGGATATCCCATAAGAAAAACAGGTTGAGCACAAAGCCGATTAACAGGTTAAGATGATAATTAAGCTTATTGATCAACTCCCCCAGTTCTTTTATTTTGGCCGATGTCTTGTCTGTTTTTAGCTGTTGCGCCAGGGTGTTGCTATAACCGGCCTGCCATTGCTGGTCTTCAATGCACTTAAATACATTTGCATAGTTGGATAAAGTATCACCTATTTTACCGGCAATAAGATCGGCTTTGCTGATGTAGGCTGCTTTTGAAAACACCACCCCCATATTAAACAAGCCAACCACGATGGCCGCAAGCTTCACCGGCGAATAAAAATAAGCGACAACCAACAACGCCGTAAACAAGTAAGGCGCTATTTTGGTATAAGCGGCAAGCCATTTTTCGCCTGGCATATCGAGCGGAATGTGCAGGTATTTGAAAAGGTTTTTAAGCTGGTTCACGTCCTGCTTTATGGCGAAAATGAGCCGTGTTTGCAGATCGAGCTTCCAGCTGTGCTTAGCGGCTATTTCTTTAACGGCTTCCTGCCGCTGTAATACGGTTTGCTTGCTTGCCGGGGCATTGAGCCAACCTGCCAGTTTATTATTTCCCGGGGTAGTAGCTGCACGGTTGATGAGCTGGTATAACGATGCATTACCGTAAATATCCAGGTCGGAAGTGTAGAAGTGTTTGTCGTTAGCGTAGCGCGCGCCATCGTTGTAGATAGTTCCGTGGGTTTGGATACTAACTATCTCGTTTTCATTTACCTGCTGCAGATCGTCATAATACTGTTTCTGCTTTTCAAACGCACTTTGTCGCGCTACCAGCCAGGCAAAGGCAAAAACCAGCAATACAAAGGCTATGGCGATAATACTAAAATTATCGAAGTGAATGGCAAAGGCTATAGTTACAGCCACCATGGCAAAAATGCCGAGCCTCAGCAGTGAATAGGTATTGGCAAGCTTTTTATATTTGGCCGCTTCTGCAGCGGCGAGGCTTGCTCTTTGAGTATAATCGTTTATAATTGTTTGTTCCATTTGCAGATAAATTCAACCAAAATAAACACATATATTTTAAATAAACGTTTATTTGTTGCAGATATGAAGATCACGTTCCTTACCGTTGGAAAAACAGAGGATGCCTATTTAAAGGAAGGCATTGATAAATATGTAAAACGGCTAAAACACTATACCAAACTGGAGCTTGCCGAAATCCCCGAGTTGAAGAACACCAAAGCGCTGAGCCCCGAGCAGCAAAAGGCCAAAGAAGCCGAGTTGATCCTCAAGAAAATCACCCCGCTTGATTTTGTGATCCTGATGGATGAGAAAGGTTCTGAATTTACCTCAACCCAGTTTGCAGCTTATATCAATAAAAAAGAAGTTACCACATCTGCCAATTTAATATTCATCATAGGCGGGCCTTATGGCTTTGATACCTCCGTTTACCAGCGGGCTAACGACAAGATCTCTCTTTCGCGCATGACATTTTCGCACCAGATGGTACGCCTGTTTTTTGTGGAGCAACTGTACAGGGCATATACCATTATGAAGGGAGAGCCTTATCATCATGAATAATCCGAACCATGATTTTTAGGATTTAAGGATTGCCCTGATGATTGATCAAATAAACAGATACGGAGCGGGATTATGACCACAACGATGTTACAGCAAATGCTTATTTCAGGAAATCCTAAAATCATGCGAATCAAGGTTTTTACCTACCTTTGTTAAATGTCAGCAGGTCACGATCATTCACACTCACATTCGCACGGGCACCATCATCACGACCATGCCCCTAAGCTTGATCATTTAAATTCGGCTTTTATTTGGGGCATAGTGCTTAACTCGGTGTTTGTGGTGGTTGAGGCTATTACAGGTTTTATTACACACTCGTTGTCCCTGTTAACCGACGCCGGCCATAACCTGAGCGATGTGGCCTCCCTCGCGTTAGCCTTGCTTGCTTTTAAACTCACCAAAGTAAGCGCTAACAGTAAGTATACCTACGGCTATAAGCGGTCGACCATCATCGTATCTTTTTTTAACGCGGTAATATTATTTGCGGCCGTTGGTTTTATTATTTATGAGGCTATTACGCGCTTCATGAACCCCGAAATAGTATCGGGCGGCACCATGGCCTGGGTTGCTTTTATAGGCATTGGCATTAACGCTTTTACAGCGTGGCTGTTTGTTAAAGATAAAGATACCGACCTCAATATTAAAGGCGCTTACCTGCACATGGCTGTTGATGCCATAGTATCCTTTGGTGTGGTGATATCTGGTATTATCATATACTTTACCAAACTGTACTGGATTGACAGCACAGTGAGCCTGATAATAGGTTTTGTGATATTACGCGGCACCTGGAGCTTGCTTACAGCCAGCCTGCGTTTGGAAATGGACGGCGTACCTGCCGAAATGGACCTTGACAAGATCAAAGCCGAACTTAAAAAAGCCAAAGGTGTGGTTGATGTTCACCACATGCACGTTTGGGCACTCAGCACCACCGAAAACGCACTTACTGCCCACCTGGTGATCAAGCCTGAAGCCATGGCCGATTTTGATAATATCAAGCATGACCTTCGCCACCGACTGGAACATCTTGATATCAGCCACAGCACTTTTGAACCCGAATTTTCGGAAGAAGGGTGCAAGCAGCCGGAGTGTTTGTAGGCTGCTTCTTCATATTTCATAAAACCCCTCAGTTTTCTTATTTTTGAGGTAAACAATTACCTTAACATGAGCAAAGCCCAAACCTTAAAAGTACTATCCGTTATCACTTTTCTTGAAATCGTCGGAATGATGGCATGGCCGGTTATATTAGGCTGGGGGCAGCTTATGAGCTCGGCGGGACTGCTGCTTTCCGTAATATTCGTTTTTCCGCTTATCTACTATGTGGTTTTTATCATATTCCTGTCCCGCTATGCGCAGAGAGATGTGCAGGATCAGAACATCGGGCTTGTGATATTTTTAAATGTGCTGCCTGTTATTGTGCTGCTTTATGTTTTGGATGTGTTTTGATTGAAACAACTTATAAACGTTTTAAATAATTCTTACTACCTTGAAAGCGATTATTTAACCTGTCATGAAATCAACCCGAAGAAAATTCATAACCACAACAGCGGCACTGGCTGCAGGTACAGTTACAGCATCGGCAATATCGCTGAAAGAGCAAAAAGAAGAATGGCCAATAGTTCACCATGTGTTTTTCTGGCTTAAAAATCCGGGATCAACAGAAGACCGTGATAAATTGGTAGCCGGAGTTAAAACCCTTGCCAAAATTGAAACCATACGCAAACTTCGCGTAGGTATCGTAGCCAGTACCGAAAAACGCGACGTAGTAGATAACTCCTGGGCGGTGTCCGAACTGATGTTTTTCAGCGATCTGGCCGGACAAGCCACTTATCAAACCCATCCTATCCACCTGGAGTTTATTAAAAACTGCAGCCATCTTTGGGAAAAGGTTATTGTTTATGATGCGATGGATGTATAGCTTTTAACAAAAGCTTAATCAGATTCCTGCAAACCAATCATTTATGTTTGAGTTAATTAATACAAGTTAACCAAAACACTAAATGATATGAAAGTTAAACACCTGGCTATTTGCCTTGCTATTTCAAGCTTCACATTACATTTAAGCGCCACCGCTAATGCAAAAAGCGGAGGCGCCTATCACAAACCAGCAAAGGCTGCTCCTGCCGTTGAAGGATGGTATTTCAGGGCTGTAAGTGGCTATCCTGCTGCCATTGCCTTTGAACCCGTAGTATTATTTAAAAACGGCGAATACTTTGACGTTGGTGATGAGCCAATTGAAACGCTGGATGTAACAGCCGCTAAAAGCAGCCGCCCTAAAGCCTGGGGAACCTGGAAAAAAACGGGCGCAACCTTTTATCTTACTAATAACGAAGGAAAAACCTATGATTATAAGTTGGGTGAAGGCAATTGGTTCCCGGCCTATCCGTATACAGGCAGTATTAAGCTAAAAAAAGGATATGAAAAAGTAAGCGGCGGCGATTATGGCAACGGCACAAATGCCCTGGTAATCAAAAAGATCAATTTTATTGATGATACTCATTTTACTGAAGGATCAAACGGCGGAATCATGACACCTGCTGCCAGCGCCTGGAAAAAAACCGGAGGCAAAGGCGGCACCTACAAAATTTACGGCAACACCATCGAACTGAATTATGGCAGCAAGGTGATCAAAAAATCATTTGCCTTAGGTGCTTCGGGTTCACCTGCACACGCAACAAATACAATGATCTTTATTGGGGGCGATGCTTATACTGATACCGAGTAATGCTCTTAAATACCCGTATGTTCTTATAATATCATAAAGAAGATGTCATTTCGACGAACCGGCCGGGGAACAAACGGGATGGGTGAGGAGAAATCTTCTACGACATAAAATCAACGTTTTACAGGGCGTATAAGATTTCTCGGCCTTGCCTTCACAATTTCCATCCTTCCAGGCTTCGAAATGACATCATTTAAAGCACGCAGGACGATGGGAATCGCTATAACTAAAAAAAGCCGATTATTCGGCTTTTTTTGTGGCTTTTTTAGCTTTTGCTTTTGGTGCTGCTGGCTCAGCTTCCGGTTCAGCAGTTACTGCTTCGGCAACCGGTTCTTCTGCAACCGGGGCGGGTGCCTGGGTTGGATCGGCCTCTTCAAAAATTGGAAGGGGCTTTAATATCTGGAACCAGGATATTACCTTTTTAATGTCTGATGAGTAAACTTTTTCTTCATCATGATCTGGCGCTACTTCATAAAAGAAGGTACGCAACGCTTTACCGTCGGCTTTAACGTCAGGTATGTTTGATGCTGACTTCATGCGCTCAAGCACATCAGTTAACCTGATATCATCCTCAACACCAAAAATGGTGATCTCACTTAAAGCAGCTAATTTGGCTGTAGAAAGGTTGGCTATCAGTTTTGTTTTCTGTGCATCTAAACTTTCCAGCACATAGCCGGTTTTATTTTGTGCCAAAGCTTTCCATAAACCCGGTTTTCCTGATACCGATACAATTCCCTGTAAATTCATATATTTTTTGTTAGTAGGATTGATGAGGCGAATGATTTACGTAATAACAGGTAAATCACCCGCCCTATCAACTATTCACTTAATCCTCTATAACTTCGATTCCTAAAATTTTATCTCCCTGGCGAATAGCGTCAACAACGTCAACATTTTCAATCACTTTACCAAAAACGGTATGGTTACGGTCAAGGTGGGCAGTGTTTGTGCGGTTGTGGCAAATGAAAAACTGTGAGCCACCAGTGTTGCGGCCTGCATGTGCCATTGAAAGCACACCACGGTCATGGTATTGGTTGTTGCCGGTAAGCTCGCAATCAATTTTGTAGCCTGGGCCACCAGCACCGGTACCGGTTGGATCGCCGCCCTGAATCATAAAATTAGGGATAACACGGTG
The DNA here is from genome assembly GCF_014643835.1 of Mucilaginibacter rubeus. Taxonomy (GTDB): domain Bacteria; phylum Bacteroidota; class Bacteroidia; order Sphingobacteriales; family Sphingobacteriaceae; genus Mucilaginibacter; species Mucilaginibacter rubeus. The sequence continues at coordinate 16,515 of NZ_BMKD01000014.1, forward strand.
AAATATCACGTTATCATAAAAGTTTGATTTTGCTAATTTTTTAAAGTTAGCAACGGTATTAGGGGCATCCTGATCGTAAAACTCTACGGTCATGTCGCCTTTTTCGGTTTTGATTATTGCTTTGCTCATGTTTTTGTTTTTTAGAAAACAGTTGGCAAAGGTAATAAAATTGAGGATTAAAGAAAAAGGTTAAAGGCGAAAGGTTAAAGGTGAAAGGTTTGAATATTTATTAATTACCAGGGTGTAAAAGTCATGGTAAGTAATCTTTGTTTTGGCGAATAACTAATCTCGCCTTTTCTTTTTGAATCAAACATTTTAATTTCCGAAAGCGGCTTTTTATAATCTTTACCCAATTCGGCCAGTTGGGCAAAAAACCAGTCGAGTCCTTCCTGATCACCCAAAGTATTGGCAAACCAGGCCAGTTTTTGCAGTTCGGCGAGGTTCACTTTTTCGTCGGCGGTAAAAACGTAAGTCCATTTAACTATTGCCAGCTCATCGGGCTTGCCAATTAGTTGGGCCCGGCTTCCATTGGCATCTGTGGCGACAAAATTTGGCAACAGGCTGATATCTGTGTCCTGCTTAAAAACAAGACTGCTGTCGGCTTCTGTAAGCTTTTTAATCAACGCATCACGATTGAGGCGCATACCCGAACTTCCGTTCTGCGCGTGCGCGGCCAAACAGGATATTAATAAAACACCGACAAGGAAAATATTTCTGACAATAACAGATAAACTCATTTAAGGACCAGATTTAACAACGCCATAAAGCTAAAACAACATGCATATAGCCAGAAGCCCTTATGTGTTAAAAATGGTTAAAATACATTAGCCCTTTATTCGTTACATTTGATAACCCGGCAGTAAACAAATTAACAAGGATCGTGAATAATTCATCAGGCAATAACTTTTCACCTCTTACATTTCGTCTATTACTTATAAAGCTAAAGTTCCTTTTACCTTTCGCCTTTTACCTTTTACCTTTAACGTCGCGGGCTGCATCTATCTTAATCCCTATGGATGATGAGCAAAAGGACCATCTGAAATCGTACGGGATAGCTTTCTGGGTGCTCAAAAACGGCGAAGAAGTCGACTGGCTGCTCAACTATCGTGGTGGCAGTTTCATGATGAAGTACGGGCAAAAAGTTGAGGAAGAGTGCAAGATCCGCGGGGTAAGCTACGAAGTTATTGCCGATGCCAAAGCCACCGAAATTATTACCGAAGTAAGCGATCCATCGGTAAATATGGACCTGGTTAAACTGGAGAAAGCCCCCCGCATGGCGGTTTACTCCCCCAAAAACAAGCTGCCCTGGGATGATGCAGTTACCTTGGTTTTAAAATATGCCGAAATTCCGTACGACGTAGTTTACGACGAAGAGGTGATCCACGGCGAACTGCCTAAGTATGATTGGCTGCACCTGCACCACGAGGATTTTACAGGGCAATACAGCAAGTTTTATGGCGCCTTCCGTTACGCGCAATGGTATACCGATGATATCAAAATCCAGGAGACCATGGCCCATAAACTGGGCTTTAGCAAGGTATCAAAAATGAAGCTGGCCGTAGCCCAAAACATCCGAGATTTTTGCGCAGGCGGCGGCTTCCTGTTTGCCATGTGCTCAGGTACCGATACTTTTGACATTGCACTATCGGCTGCTAATACAGATATCTGCGAACGTATGTTCGACGGTGATGCTGCCGACCAGGACGCGCAATCCAAACTCGATTTTAGTCAAACGTTCGCCTTTCAGAATTTTACGCTGGATATGAACCCCATTTCGCATTCCTTCAGCAATATCGACGTTACCACCACCCGCCAGGTTGATCGTACCCGGGATTTCTTTACGTTGTTTGATTTTTCGGCCAAATGGGATGTTGTGCCGAGCATGCTTACGCAGGATCATGACAAAGTAATAAAAGGCTTTATGGGCCTTACCACGGCCTACAACAAAAGTATGCTCAAACCGGGCGTTACCATCATGGGCGAAATGAAAACCGCCAATGAAGCCCGTTACATTCACGGCGAATACGGCAAAGGCCAATGGACCTTTTACGGCGGCCACGACCCTGAAGATTACCAGCATGCTGTAAATGATCCGCCGACAGATTTGAAACTACACCCCAATTCTCCCGGCTACAGACTGATCCTAAACAATGTGCTGTTCCCAGCTGCTAAGAAGAAAAAGCAGAAAACGTGATTGCTTTTAAAAGATGTATAATAAAAATGTCATTGCGAGCGAAGCGTGGCAACCGCACGGAGGCATAGCCGCTCTGTATAGCATGCGATTGCTTCGTCGTTCCTCCTCGCAATGACATGTTTTTTTAACTGGTATTCATAATAAACTCACGTTATAAACAGATGCAAGTTCAAAAAAGACCTGCCTGCGGGAATTTTTGCTGGTCTATATAATTAAACTGCTTCTTAAAATAAACCCGGGGTACTTTGCTTAAAAACGTTTCTATTATCTTATCATATAATAGCGAAGGCACTGTAAATTTGGTAATGAGTATCTTTTTATCATCAATGGTATAAATCACCATATAATCATACTTCCCAAACTTACCCATATCCTTTTGCTCATACAGCTCAACCCTAACAAGATCAGCCCTGTTTAATACAAGGGTTTGATCCTGATATATTAAAGTGGCCACTTCTCTGCCGTCACTTATAATTAACTGTTTCCCTCGATCATATTCATTAAACTGATTTATCACCCTAACAACATAAACCTGGAAGTAAAGAAACGTTGCCGGCAAAAGTGCTAAAAACAGCGCAATTAATGGATGCTGGTAAACTTTGATAACAATGAAAATAATTAAAGCAACATTAACGGCCATAATAATCACCTCAGCTGTAAGCTTATTATTTTTAAAAGTGTATACCTTGGGTTGCTTCATTTATCCATAAATATACCATAACGACCTTAAACAAAAAAGAGGCTGTATCATAAATCAATTTCGCTAAGACGTAGGTCGGCCTCAAAATGGAATGAAAAAAGGGCAATTTTCAAATCGAAAATTGCCCTTTTTGATAAGTAACTGACCGGTATCAAAATTTTATCCTGATCTCGCTCGTTTGCAACGAGTGTGTAACCTGGGCTCGCGTTTATAACGCACGAGCGATGCAATCGCCAAATCATATTAAGTGCTCGTTGCAAACGAGCGCAAGGTTAAAGAAGCAGAAAACGTGATTTTAACAATTGCTTATTGCACCACATCAAAATGAAACTCCTGTACCAATGGCGGGTTTTCGGGTGTAAGTGTAAAACTCACTTTGATATTTCCAGTTTCACATTTGATTATAAAATAACCGCGCAACTGGTTCTCGGCAACAATATCACCGGCGCTTATTATTCTGCCTGTTTTTGCAAAAGCTTCAGTTGCGGCTGCTTGAAGTTTATCGGGGAAATAATCCATAAAAAAGTTATCAGCAAAAATGCCGCTTTCTTTAGCCTTGCTCCAATCAGCAATAACTTTAAGCAGATCATTTTTACGTTGCTCTAATATGGCTGATGCCGGCAATTGCCGTGGTTTTATACCCGAAAGAGCCAGTAAAGTATCCAGAGCCTGGTTATTGGGATAACCAGCACGGGCATAGGTCAGGTTGGCAAATGAGACAACGCCCACACCGTACTCCGGCAAGATATTCCACTGACTGCCGAAACCCGGTAAGCCCCCTGTATGACCAATGTATACGCGGTTATCACAATCCTTTGCCCAACGTAAACCGTAGGCATAGGCACTGACATTGGGGCATGGTCTGCCCGTGGTTGTTTTGGCATTTACAGTTAAATAATTCACATCCCAGGGGTACTGCATTTCCCGGATAGAACTACGTTTTACAGGCAGGGCTTCGGCATCATCGCGCGGGGGCCAGGCATCCATGTGTACAGCTATGTATTTGCTAAAATCCTCAATAGTGGTGATCAGGCCGCCCATAGCACCGTAAGCCCCGTCATGCAGCAGAGGCTGTTCAACCCATTTACCATCAAGCCAGCGATAGCCATGCGCCAGTTTATCTTTGGGCACTTTGGCATATTCCCAATAGGTATGTATCATACCTAACGGTTTAAGGATATTTTCTGTGATGTATTGCTCGTAAGTTTTGCCCGATACTTTTTTGATGATATATCCCAGCGTAGCAAAACCAAGGTTGCTGTACTCATAGCCCTGACCGGGATCATTGGAAAATGAAACACCTTTTTTGTATAACGCCAGGAGTTCTTCATCGCTAACTGCAAGTTGCCTGTCGCCCCATGGGTTATCTTCCGGGTAACCTGCTGTATGCGTAAGCAGGTGTCTTACGGTTACCGGGACAGCATCTTTGGTCAAATATTTCAACCCCTTCATCTCGGGGATATAAATATAAGCCGGATCATCCAGTTTTAGCTTGCCCTCATCCCTGAGTTTTAGGATAGCCATAGCGGTAAGGCTTTTGGTCATGGAGGCGATCCGAAAATCCGACGATGAATCAGCCTTGATCCTGGCATCAATATCGGTATATCCTAAGCCACCGGTATGTACCAGCTTACCATCAACCACAATGCCATACACCAATCCCGGCCAGTGATTATCTTCAGCATATTTTTTATAAAGCTGATCGATTACCGGGAAAGTAGCCCGGATTTTTTTTAACCTGTCGGGATCAGTAAACGTTGCGGGCTTGTAGGGTTGAGCAGTGGAGGTGTAACTTACCGTAGCCAACAAGAGGGCAAAAGCGGATTTAAGCAGATTTTTGACCATATACATAGATACGGAAAAAGTACTCCAAATTATTTTTAAAACTAAAAAATCCCGGCCAAATCATGACCGGGATCTTCAATATTAAAAAGCTTTTCGCTTTCGGCTTTACGCCTTAAGCTTTACGCTAACTTAGCCAGTTCTTCAGCCATGGCAGCGCCAATTTCGGCTGGTGATTCAACCACACGGATCCCGCACTCGGCCATGATCTTCATTTTAGCAGCAGCAGTATCGTCAGCACCGCCAACAATAGCACCTGCGTGGCCCATACGGCGGCCCGGAGGCGCTGTTTGGCCAGCAATGAAACCAACAACCGGTTTAGTACCGTTCGCTTTGATCCAGCGGGCAGCATCGGCTTCCATATTTCCGCCAATTTCACCAATCATGATTATACCATGAGTTTCAGGATCGTTCATTAATAATTCAACAGCTTCTTTGGTTGGTGTACCAATAATTGGGTCGCCACCGATACCGATAGCTGTAGTGATACCCAAACCGGCTTTAACCACCTGGTCAACCGCTTCATAAGTTAAAGTACCTGATTTTGAAACCACGCCAACGTTACCTTTTTTGAAGATAAAGCCAGGCATGATACCAATTTTGCTTTCATCGGCAGTGATGATACCAGGGCAGTTAGGACCAATCAGGCGTGCATCCTTATCTGTAAGATATTCTTTTACTGCGATCATATCCTTTGTAGGGATCCCTTCGGTAATACAAACAATAACCTTAATGCCGGCTTCAGCAGCTTCCATAATAGCATCTGCACCAAAAGCAGGAGGCACAAAAATGATGGATACATCGGCACCGGTTGCAACAACGGCATCTTTAACCGTGTTAAAAACCGGCCTGTCTAAATGGGTTTGACCACCTTTACCTGGTGTAACACCACCAACTAACTGAGTACCATAAGCAATCATTTGCTCGGCATGGTATGACCCTTCTTTACCGGTGAAACCTTGTACAATAACTTTTGAATCTTTATTTACGAGTACACTCATTGGTTTTTTCGTTTTAGTACGGCAAAGCTAAAGTTTTTGCCCGAATGTCAAACCCTATTGTAATCTAAATTTATATGTTAACATAAAAGTGACTTTTAAGGGGATTGGATGTGGTTATAGGGTGTTTATGTGTTTTAAATTTTTTATGATTATAAAGTTCCCGTTGAATAAAACTCCTAACTGAAAACTATCTACTGCCAACTAAATTAGGGCGTTGCCTGCGGCCCAGGCTATTTGTCTGAACTCGAATTAAACGAATTTTAGCAATTTATTGAATTTGCTTTTCATTCTGGTAGATTCGGGTTCAGACAAAAAAACCGTAAATCAAAAAAATCCTATAAATCCCGGTTCAGACAAAATCCGAAATCATTACACTGCCATCCATAACGTGGCCAATTACTAATTGAATGCAATTGCAAATTCAACCGCTGTAATTAAAACGAACACCAAAAACGTAGCAAGAAATATAATCCCGGCTTTTTTAAGTTTCACTTTATCGCCAGAAATACCCGGGATAAAATTGATCGCAGTAAATGTCAAACCAGTTAACAATACCAGTGCTTTGAAAATTGTTAATAATATATATATATATATCCGATTTATTCATTAACTCCCCTTTCAGCCGGCTGTTCAACAAACTCCCCCTCACTCTTCGCAATCACAATAGTAGCAACACCGTTCCCTATCACATTGGTAATGGCCCGTGCTTCCGACATAAACCTGTCAACCCCTATTAATATCGCCAAACCTTCTACCGGTATTATTTTGATGGCTGTAAGCGTACTGGTCAATACAATAAAACCGCTGCCGGTTACGCCCGCCGCACCTTTGGAGGTGATCATCAGGATCCCGATTATGGTTAGCTCCTGCCCCAACGAAAGCGGGATATTAAACACCTGCGCCAAAAATATCACGCACATGGAAAGATAAATGGTAGTGCCATCCAAATTAAAAGAATACCCCGTGGGGATCACCAAACCCACCACCGATTTGGAACAGCCAAACTTTTCCATCTTCTCCATCATAGCAGGTAAAGCCGATTCGGACGAGGATGTACCAAGCACTATCAGGATCTCCTGCCTGATGTATTTCAGATATTCCCAAAGGCTGAATTTAAACAACCTGCAAATGATATTCAATACCACAAATATGAACAGGAACATGGTCAGATAAACCGAGCCCATCAACAAAGCCAGCGGTTTAAGGGTTTGAATACCATATTTGCTCACCGTAAAAGCCATACCCGCAAAAGCCCCTATCGGCGCCACCTTCATCACTATTTTCATGATATTAAAAAACACTTTCGAAAGCTTATCAAATAGCTGAATAACCGCTTCGCCACTTTTACCCATCCGGCTTAACCCAAAACCAAACAGTATCGCAAAAAACAGGATCTGCAAAATATCGCCTTCAACAAAAGCTTTGAAGATGTTTGAAGGTACTATGTGGGCCAGGAAGTCGCCCCAGTGCATTTCGGCGGCGGCTTTTTCGTATACGGCTAATTTGCCGGTATCCATTTTTGCAGCATGGTTTTCAAAACCGGCACCGGGTTTAATAATATTGGCTACGGTAACGCCGATGACAAGCGCGAACGTGGTTACGATCTCGAAATACAACAAAGCTTTACCGCCTACCCTGCCCACTTTTTTCATATCGTTCATGCCGGCAATGCCCAGCACAATGGTTAAAAAGATGATAGGCGCAATCAGCATGGTGATGAGACTGATGAACTTCTTGCTAATCAGTTCGGCAGTTGGGGCAAAGCCTTTAACGTATAAGCCGGCCACTACCCCAAGGGCAATGGCAATAAGTACCTGGAAAGTTAGGTTTGATAAGAGGCGTTTCATGATTGATCCCCCGGCGCCCTAAAGGGGGAGCAACAGAATGGGACGGCAATATAATAAGTTATTGTTTCAGGCACAAAAAAGCCCCGTACCGAAAAACGGCACAGGGCATAATTGATTGATTGAAAGATCGTGATTATGCAGGCGTTGATTTACCGGTTAGTAAATCAATTAAGAAAATTTTATTAAGGAAAGTCAGCTTTGCCTTGTGGTTGCCCAGGAAAACGATAGTGCCGCTGTAATCCCAGCCCCCGCCGTTTGTTTTTCCTTCCGAACGGAAAGTAGCTGTGCCGCTGGTGATATCAAACTTATCGTTGCCATGTACATACAGGTTAGTAAACACGTAGGTATTATGCACCCTGCTAAACGTTTTGTATTTGGTGTATTCGTTGTCAACATAGGCTTTCATAGGGCCATCAAGCGAGAAGTTTGAGTTATTGGTGTTAAGGCCCCTAACCTTATATTTCTGCACAATATTGTAAACGAATGAATAACCCGGGCCACTGCCTACCGTGTTTAATGAATCAACCGAATCGTAACCAACAGTTTTGTTGCCGTCACAAATAAAATAATATTTGGTACCGCCTGTTTTGGTTGCTTTTAAAGTATCACCTTGATTAAATACACGGTTCAGGCTGGTATCAATATAAAAACCGCAACTATATGTACTCTGTACTTTAAGCTTTGATGAGGCATTGGTTGAGGGGGTAACACCGTCGTTAAGGCTGGCCCCTCCAAATGAACCGGCCAATGATTTTGCCAGGTTATCTGCAATTGCCGAACTGGCTACATTATCGCTGGCTTTTACAGTTGATGGATCGGATTTTACATTAATTCCTGTTTTTGTACAGGCCGAATAAAGAATAGCCACACCTGTTAATAAAGGTAATACACTGCGTAGATTTAGTTTCATAAACGTATAAGATAAAGTTTAGATCTCTTTGCCTCAATTGGCAATAAGCATACCACCAGGTAAAAAATTCGCAAAAAAAACGGCCGGGATATGTGTTTTTAGGCTCATTTTCCTTTTTTATAAAACAGTTAAAGATTTATACTGCTGATAGCAACGGAACACAAAACACACCCACTACCTGCTTTCCCCGCTTCGGGGAAAAATACGTGGAAAATATTCCCCGTTTTTTATCAAATACACAGGTGATAAAAAGCATGCCGTTTTGAAAAACCATAGCATACAAAAAGCCCTGCCTCCGGTTAGGGGGCAGGGCTCTACATATATTTAAAAACGAATTTAATTAACTTCGCCTGTCATCAGATCGGCAGTATAAACAGTGCCGTCGATAGTGATCTTTGCTTTGTGACCACCCAAAAACGTTATCGTCCCTTTATAGTTCCAGACATTTTTTCCGATACTTCCTTTACTCGAAAAGGCAGCACTTCCGCTTAAAATAAAATCGGGGTCTTTTGTTGGATCAACAACAATTGATTTAAAATTGTAGTTAAACGTGCCTTCAACATTTGGCTGGTCTGTTGTAGGTTTGGTGTAGTTAACCCTGGCATAATAATTCACAGGGCCATCAAAAGAGTATTGCGCGTGTTCAACACCCGGATTAAGGCTTCTGAGTATCAGGTTTTCACCCATTTTTAAAACCATTGTAAAACCGCTGCCTGCCATAGTCATATTTAAACTATCATTAGCGGTAACCCCTGAAGGTACTCCATTGGTACAGGTAAGCTCATATTTAACCTTAGCCCAGATATCTATTTTTGAGGTATCGCTTTGATCTAAATTAAATGCTATCGTAGTATCCATTTTGGCGCCGCACTGTGGCTGAGGGTCAACAGATTGTACTTTGATCTTACCTTTTTTGTTCAGGGATAGATCGGTTGGCATACTTAAACCGCTCTTAAAATCAAACCCGCCGTTTTCGGGGTTAAAAATGCCAACAAGGCTTTGCGCAATTTGCACACTCGCTTCTTTTTTACTTACTGTACTTTGATTGTTAGGCGCCATGTTAAGCTTATGGCACGAAGTGTAAATGGCAGTAATACCGGCAAGCAGCAATACTATAATTTTGTACTTGTGTTTCATGTTTAGGATTTTAATTCCGCGCAAAGTTAACTTATTATCAATTAATTAAAGAAATTTTGAAAATATTTAGGAGCAGAATGCTATAATATTGTTCATACCCATTTTGAACGATGAGTAAGGGCAAAAGGTTAGCCAATGTGTCGCCCACGGTTAGGAGACTCGGTTGGAGCCTGCCATTCTTTAAAGTTTCTATAACTTATCAGAGCTCTCTGAGGCCGAATGGCAGGCCGGCCTGTTTAGAGCGCCTGAGTCCCCCCTCCCGCCGCGTATTACAAACCATGAGACTGGTTCGATCACTACCCAAGAAATGAAACAACAATTATAATTTCACTTCAATCTCTCCGCTTTTATTCTCTATTATTTCTTCCTGAAGCTTAACCCCATCAAAACCATGCAAAACAAATTTCAGCTGCATAAACCTCGATTTAGATGAGCCTTCAACTGATGATAAACTGAGGCTCTTTTCTATGGGATTGAAACTGATAACACGTTTATAATAAATACCCTGCTCATAATCATATGATACGCCATCATCTTCGTAATAAATAAAACTATTTGCTTCCCTGCCGTTCCATACGTGTACCTGCAATATACCGTCGCCTTTTTCATTGGTGCTTTGTACAACACTTTGCATAGGGATAATGCCGCCTGCCTTTACAAATACCGGCAGATCGGTTAATGGCGCCTGAACATTAACAATCTGTTCTCCCTCATAAAACTTATCGCTGCTTAACCTATACCACGAGCCTCGGGGCAGGTAAACATCTTCGGTTAGTTTAGTGCTTTCAACAGGAGCAACCAGCATCGCGTCGCCAAACATAAATTCATTTTGAAAGCGCTCATCAAAAACATTCCCGTCAAAACTGTGCTCAATAGCTAATGTACGGCTTACCGGCAGGCCGGTTTGGGTTGATTGATAAAAGCTGCTGTACAGGTAGGGCAGGAGTTTGTACCGTTGTTCAATGTCCTTCTTAATGGTCTGTTCATTATTTTTACCCCATTCCCATGGTTCGCGCATTTTACTACCTTGTATGGCATGATTGCGGAACATTGGGGTATATGCACCCAGGGAGTTCCAACGTACCATGAGCTCAGGCGTAGGATTGCCGCTGAAGCCGCCGATATCCACCCCGATAAAACTCATACCTGTAATGCCCAAACTATTTACCAGTCGTTGTCCTAAAAGCATATGGGCATCGGTGCCGGTGTTGTCGCCCGTCCACACGGCCGAATAGCGCTGCGTGCCCGAATAGGCTGCCCGGGTAAGTACAAACGGTCGTTTGTTTCCCATGATCTTTCTTGTGCCATCATAAGTGGCGCGGGCCATTTGCATGCCATAGGCATTACGCACTTCCGGCATAAACTTATCTCCAAATTTTACTATCCAGGGGATATTTTGCCCCCAGGCGGCAGGCTCGTTCATATCATTCCAGAAACCTTCAACGCCGGGTTGGGTAAGAGCGGTGAAGGCTGCTCCCCACCATTCGCGTACCTCTCCCCTGAAAAAATCCGGAAAGTGACAGCGGCCCGGCCACACATAGCCGGTATAATTTTCGCCGTCGGGATATTTGGCAAAATAATCCTGCTCAATACCCTCATCGTATTCCTTATAACCTTCTTCTACCTTAATTCCCGGATCAACAATGGTAACCAGCCTAAAGTCCATCGCCTTTAGTTTATCGAGCATTTGCTTGGGTTTAGGGAAAGTTTTTTTGTTCCAGGTGAAGATCTTGAAATCGTCCATATAGTCGATATCGCAGTACATTACATCGGCAGGGATCTGTTTTTTGCGGAAGGTTTGGGCGATGTTCAATACTTCATCGGCGCTCATATAGCTCCATCGGCATTGCTGATAGCCCAGGCTCCAGAGCGGCGGCATTTCCATCCTGCCGGTAAGCCAGGTATAATCTTCAATTATTTTCGCAACACCTTGTGCCCCGAAAAAGTAGTAATTCAAATCGCCGCCATCTGCCCCGAACCAGCTTGTTTCCTCATCTGTGGATGCACCAAAGTCGAAGTAGCTTTTATGGGTATTGTCAAGAAACAAACCGTAAGTTAACCCGCTGTGTAATCCTATAAAAAACGGAAAGGTTTTATACAGCGGATCGGATTCGGGCGTGTGGTTTGGCGCATCGGTATTCCAGTTTACGTAGGCCGCGCTACGCCTGTCGAGGTTACCGGTTTTTTCGCCCAGGCCAATAAACCGTTCACCCTCAAACAACCGGCGATAACAGGTCACCCGTTCGCCCTGCCAGTTTGTACCAAAGCGGGCGTCATCTTCACTCAGCGAGCTACCTGCAGCCGTGAAAAAGTTGAACCTTAAAGGCGATTTCTGAATACTGAGCTTCAAGGCTGGTGTAGTAATATCAATATTGGCCGATGACTCATCAAAATCGAAATCGGCCAGTGGCTGCCTGATTACCGCAAAGGAAGGATCATCCGGGTTGAAATTTTTACTGATGCTTACCCTGATAATTGTAGGGCTATAGATATAAACCCTTGCTTCGGCTTCGGCGGTTTTAATTGTTAAAATACCATCCTGTTGTTTAAAGCCCTGTACGTTACCTGCAATTTCTAAATTCATGCCTGTGGGGTACCCAGAATAGATAAAGGTACTTAAAGGCAACGTTGTTTGGTTAGGTTGGTTTTGTTAAATGTAGATTTTGAAAACGTTGCATGGATTTTTCTATTTCATCCCCGAAAACGACCAACCCGCTTTCCTGCCCGATCAACACCCTTTAATTTTCGACCAACTTGTAAAATACTGATAATTAGTGCGTTTTTGGTGTTTGCCGAATGCTTTTGGGTATTGGTCTATATCTTTTCGGTGCTGGTATAACACTTTTTAGCACTTAAAATTAATGTTGTTCATTTGATCATTGAAAATAACAAACACAAAATATTTAACATACTTAAAAGCTCAAAATCATGAAAACTTCAATAAAATTATCAGCACTATTCTTCTTATTAAGCGCAGGTGTATTTGCTACTACAGCAGCTAAAGCCGCCGATGTAACTCCTAAAGCTAAAGAGGTTGTTACCTTTAAAGCCCTTGACCACGACCGCGGTGTTAAGCTAACGCTCGCAAAATCAGAAAACGGCCGTTCATTCGTACGCGTTTACAGCAAACAAAATGAACTTTTGCTGAAAGACGTTGTATCAACCAAAACCGATGTTGAAAGGGGTTATGTTTTAACCAACCTTGAAGATGGTGATTACATTATGGAAGTTAAAACCAATAACCAGGTGGTTAAGAAAACCCTGCACGTTTATGAAGACGGCGATCAAAAAACATTCTTTATTTACCAGGACTAATTTAGGAAGCCATATCAAACAAAAAGCTCCCGTTCGGTTGGAACGGGAGCTTTTTGTTTGAAGGAGCAAATATTAATTAGTCCCAAAGTTTTTCGGGGTAAACGCCGCCTGTAACCAGGTCTGAGATACATTTTTGCACTATTGGTTTATCTTCCTTGTAAGTAACTCCAAACCATTTTGCACCGGTTGGGATCACCTTAAAAGAGGCTGTACCATTTTTGATCAGCTTATCGGCAACCAGGGGAATAAAGAACTCCGATTTCGGGTTGTTTTCGTTAGCAGCAACAAACTCCCTGAACATATCTTCACTTTGCTTGAAAATAGCCGGTGTAAATCCCCAGAAATTCATCGATACACGTGTTTCATTATCAAGCGGATGTTCGCCGGTTGCGTCTTTATAAGCTACGCTGCCGTCCTCTTTAAAATAAACTTCAGTACGTTCGTTAATTTCAACCATGTTACCATTATCATCAACGCTGCAAACACCACGCGATACCGAGCCATAGTCAGATAATGTACGGTCAATCTGGTATCCGATTATTGAATACTGGTCGTCTTTAACGTCGGTGGTTAAAAATTTAGCCATTTTTTCAAATGAATCATAGCCGTAAAAGTCATCAGCATTGATCACACAAAAAGGCTCGTTGATCTGGTTGCGGGCCGCTAACACGGCATGGGCTGTTCCCCATGGCTTGGCACGTTCAATCTCTTTATCAATACCAAATGGCTTAAGATCAAAGCTTTGATATACATAGTCTGTTTCAATGCGGCCGGCAAGCTTAGGCTCAAAAATCGCCTTGAAGTTTTCGGCAAACTCTTCGCGTATAATAAAACTCACCTTGCCAAAGCCCGCTTTTATAGCATCATATATTGAGTAATCAATAATTGTTTCGCCGTTGGGGCCAAAGCCGTCAACTTGTTTCATACTGCCATAACGGCTGGCCATCCCTGCGGCCAATATCAGTAAGGTTGGTTTCATAGATAGTATCGGGGGTATTTGTTAAAAGCTATTTTATAATTAATGTTAATAAGGAATGGATTTTTGCCCTTATTGTTTTACAAATTGTACTTTTTGTTATTTGATGTACCTAAAGTCCTGGCCGGCCTGGATATTCAGCAGCGACTCGTATATCAAACGGATTACGTTATCAACATCTTCTTTGTGGATCATCTCGACCGTGGTATGCATATACCGTAAAGGTAATGAGATTAATGCCGATGGCACGCCGTCATTTGAGTAAGCAAAAGCATCGGTATCGGTCCCTGTTGACCGTGATGATGCCTGACGCTGGAACGGTATGCCCGCTTTTTGAGCACTTTCAATAAGCAGCTTATTCAGGTTGTTTTGTACTGCCGGAGCATATGATACAACAGGGCCTTTACCGCAGGCTAAGTCGCCCTGGGTAATTTTGTTGATCATTGGTGTTTGGGTATCATGCGTAACATCGGTAACAATAGCCACATTGGGTTTAATTTTATGCGCTATCATTTCGGCACCGCGTAAACCTATCTCCTCCTGTACCGCGTTAACTATATATAAACCGAAAGGAAGTTTTACATTGTTTTCTTTAAGTAAACGGGCAACCTCGGCAATCATGAACCCGCCTGCACGGTTATCAAGCGCACGGCCAACATAATAGCGATCGTTAAGCACCATAAATTCATCTTCGTAAGTGATAACACAACCTACGTGGATACCCAGTTTTTCAACTTCTTCTTTTGAGGTGCAACCGCAATCTAAAAAGATATTTTTAAGGGTAGGCGCTTCTTCTTTATCACCGCCCAGGCGGGTGTGGATAGCAGGCCAGCCGAAAACAGCTTTAACCACGCCATTATCGGTATGGATATTTACACGTTTTGAAGGTGCTATCTGATGATCGGAGCCGCCATTGCGGATAACATATATTAAACCATCGTTAGTGATGTAATTCACAAACCATGAAATCTCATCTGCATGAGCTTCAATAACTACTTTGTAATCGGCTTTAGGATTGATGATGCCAACCGCGGTGCCGTAATTATCAACATAATGGGTGTCAATATAGGGCTTCAGGTATTCGAGCCAAAGCTCCTGGCCTTTCCATTCAAAACCTGTAGGTGAGGGGTTGTTGATATATTTTTCAAAAAAAGCGAGTGAAGTTTCGTTTACAACAGACGTATGCTGTGGGGCGTCAGATTTCTTTTTGGCCATATTGAATTAATGTTTTCAATCTAAATGTAGTAATACAGCAAATATAATAAAGCTCATGACATTGCACTAAAATTAAGCCGCATATAAGCAGTAAATCAATTATATAAAATCAATATTAAACGTTTTTGAAAATATTTAGTCACAATGAAGGCGTTGGTTTGTTTTGATACAAAAATGACCGGCTATTTCATAAAGCATTCATGCTTATGTTATACCTTTCCGCGATATTTAATTTTTAATAAGGTGAAACTATTCAGGCTAACTTGTATCTTATTTGCAGCATGTTTTTTAGCAGCATGCAGCGTACCTCAATATGTAAATGTTCCGGTTGATTACGCGCCGAAGCTGAATTTTAACAGGGCAAAAACAACTATCGTGGTTATTAACCACTACATGCCCGATTCGACCCGTAACCGCAATAAACGCGTATTAACTACATTTAAAGCCGCCGCTTATACCGCTATAAACAACGCGGCGGTACAGCTGCATGCGCTGCCCGGTGTAAAAGTTGTACAACTGGTTGATTCGGTTAATTTTACCGCCAATACCGATTCGGTGAAATTTCTGGCAAAAAAATACAACGCTTCTTATGTGCTCGCGTTTGAGGATTTTAAAGGCGAAACCAAATTGCAGCAGGATTATTATAACGGCGTACCGTCGGTTTACCGGGTATCGGTGGTTAAAACCAGCTTTACTCTTTATGAAGCCAATGGCATCTACTTTAAAAGGCTAAACGGCGAGGCTGAAATAAATGACAATAATCCTTATGGTAATGCATCCAGCTTACTTGCCCATGGCGGGCCTTTATTTGATGCTATCCGTAATTCGGCATTGGATGCCCTAAAGGATTACCTGCCGTACACCGATTATCATGACAGGCCCCTGTATACTAATGGCGACCAGCTAAGCAGCTCGGTAGAACTGATCAAAGCCGGAAAATTTGATCAGGCTTTCAAGGTACTAAACCCGCTTATTGACGGGCCCGACCTGAAGCTTGCCAGCCGTGCAGCTTACAACCTTGCGGTGGTTTATGAGGCGCAGGGCGATATCGAGGCCGCACTTGAGGTGGCTAAGACCTCGAACCAGAAACAGCCCAATGATTTTGCCAAAGCTATTATTGTTGATTTGATGAAAGAGTAATTATAAAGCGGAAAGCAAAATGCACAAAGCCTAAAACAGTTGTGCGCTCGATAGCTTACCACTCTTGTTATTGCTGGCCTGGGGAAGGAATAAGTTGTTTTTCGAGGATCTCGTAGTCGAAGCCGTTTTTTGAAAAAAGCTTGCCGGTATGTGTGAAGCCATGTTTTAAATAGAAACCAATGGCCGATACCCTGGCATTGCACCATAATAACGCGCCTCCATTAGTAAGGGCAAAATCGGTTATATGCTCCAGCATTGCTTTACCGATGCCCATTTTTTGAACTGTTTCATCAACAGCAAATTTGCGAAACTGCCATTCGGTGCCTTTATTAAAAAGGGATACTACCGCTATGATATGATTATCTTTAAAAGCAGCAAAGTGATAGCCGTGGTTATCCTCTTCCATCTCCATTTCATAAAGTTTGCTTTCGGGATATAAGATACGTTGCCTTAACCGCCAGGTAAGCTCCGGACGGATTTGTTCGATAGAGATGTTTTTCATTTTTTTTTGAGGCGAAAGGTAAAAGGCGAAAGGTAAAAGGTTTTTTTCAAATTCGCCAAACGCAAAGCTTTTAATGACACCGGATAGGCTAAAAGGCACAAGTAATCCCTGCACTGGCAGCTCTACAATACTTGCGCCGGAAAAAACGGACGTGCAAACCTTTGGCCTTTTACCTTTCGCCTTTAACCTACAAAGGAATATTCCCGTGTTTCTTCCTTGGGTTGTTTACTACTTTATTTTCCAGCATTTTAAAAGCCTGGATCAATTTAATGCGCGTTTCGGCGGGTTCAATTACTTCATCTATAAAGCCGCGCTCGGCAGCGCGGTAGGGATTGGCAAAGGTATCGGAATATAATTGTTCCATCTCCAGCCATTTGGCTTCATGGTCTTCGGCCTTCGTGATCTCCCGTTTAAAAATGATTTCGGCGGCCCCTTTGGCGCCCATCACCGCAATTTCGGCCGATGGCCAGGCGAAATTCATATCGGCACCAATGTGTTTGGAGTTCATCACATCATAAGCGCCGCCATAAGCCTTACGCGTAATTACAGTAACACGCGGAACGGTAGCTTCACAAAAAGCATATAATAGTTTAGCGCCATTGGTGATAATGGCATTCCATTCCTGGTCGGTACCGGGCAAAAAACCGGGAACATCTTCAAACACCAGCAGCGGGATGTTGAAAGAATCGCAAAAGCGCACAAAGCGGGCGGCCTTGGTTGATGAATGGATATCCAGAACCCCGGCCAAAAAAGCGGGCTGATTGGCGACTATGCCAATACTGCGGCCAGCCAGGCGCGCGAAACCCACTACAATGTTTTCGGCAAAATCTTTATGCACTTCCAAAAACGAAGCTTTATCGATAATATGATCAATAACCTCACGGATATCATAAGGTTGTGACGCAATGGATGGCAGGATGGTATTAAGCTCGGGCCTAAGCTCGTCGCCGTTTTCGTAGGGAGCAGCAGGAGCTTTATCCTCACAATTTTGAGGCATATAGCTCAGCAGGCTTTTGATGTGCTGAATGGCGGCTATTTCATTGGCACAGGCAAAGTGCGTAACACCCGATTTGCTGGCGTGGGTGTTAGCGCCGCCCAGTTCTTCGGAGGTTACCACTTCATGCGTAACCGTTTTTACTACGTTGGGCCCGGTAACAAACATGTATGAGGTATGCTCAACCATTAAAATAAAATCGGTAATGGCTGGCGAGTAAACAGCGCCGCCTGCACATGGCCCCATAATGGCCGAGATTTGCGGGATAACGCCGGATGCCATGGTATTGCGGTAAAAAATATCGGCATAACCGCCAAGGGATACCACACCCTCCTGGATGCGCGCACCGCCCGAGTCATTAAGGCCGATAAGGGGAGCGCCATTCTTTAGGGCGAGATCCATGATCTTGCAGATCTTTTCGGCATGGGTTTCGGAAAGCGAGCCACCGAAAACCGTAAAATCCTGGGAAAATACGTAGGTGAGCCGCCCGTTTATGGTGCCATAACCTGTAACAACACCATCGCCGGGATATTTTTCTTTTTCCATACCAAAATCAATGGAGCGGTGGGTAACCAGCATACCTATCTCCTGGAACGAGCCTTCATCCAATAAAAAATGCAAACGTTCACGTGCCGTTAATTTTCCTTTTTTATGCTGACTTTCAATACGTACCGGGCCTCCGCCCTGCATGGCTTCATGACGTTTTAGCCTTAACAGATCAAGCTTTTTATCCACAATTCAGGTTGTTAGTAATTGTCTAAAAATAGTAATTATATTGTAAGAATAGCTTTTGCTTACTTATTCTGGTGGTTTAATAACGGATTTTTATATATTTGTGTTGATGAAGATCAGGAATAATAAAATATGGGTAGTGGCGCTGTTCATGACCGTCTTTGTAATAAAGATGGGCATTTCGCTTGCACCTGTTTTTTTATATCTTGATAATAAAACGGTAAGTGCGGTGATCCTTCAGCTGGAGCAGGAAAGCAAAACTGAAAAAGACAGCCCCGAGAAAGACCTTGTGAAGGAGAAAAAAATCTTCGATGAGTATGATATTCATACCATAAACTTCATCACATTTATTACAGAAACCAAGGTTCTCCATAACCAGGAAAACGCCTTATATAAGCAGGTATATCACCCTGTGGTCCCCACGCCGCCGCCAAACGTTTAAAATGATTAACCGGATACTTCCCTATCCGGATAGCAATGCTATTTAATTCATTTTAAAGTTTTACTCAATCTTTCATTCTTATGCAAATCAAGCAAGGTGAGGCTGCTATGGGCAATCTCAACCTAAAAAAATATTTTCTGCCCAAAAATTTAAAAAGGGATATTCCTTCAAGTGTCGTTGTGTTCCTGGTGGCTTTGCCGCTGTGTTTAGGTATAGCGCTGGCATCAGGAGCGCCGCTCTTCGCGGGCGTATTAACAGGCATTATTGGCGGTATAGTAGTAGGCACGCTCAGCGGCTCACAATTAAGTGTGGCCGGTCCTGCAGCCGGTTTAACGGTAATTGTACTTAATGCCATTACTACACTTGGCGCTTACGAAACCTTTTTAATGGCCCTGGTACTGGCGGGTGTTTTCCAGATCATACTTGGAATTGTTAAAGCCGGCACCATTGCCAATTACTTCCCGTCATCGGTTATTGAGGGGATGCTGGCAGCGATAGGTATTATTTTGATCATGAAGCAGTTTCCGCACGCGGTTGGCTATGATGCCGATTTTGAGGGCGATGAGGGCTTCAGACAAATTGATGAACATAACACTTTTTCGGGTATAACACGGGCTTTCGCCAGGATAAACTATGGCGCGGTGATCATCAGCGTGGTATCCCTGGCATTCATGATCTACTGGCCTAAGTTTAAAAAGCTGGCTATAGTTCCTGCTCCGTTATTGGTGGTACTGGCTGGTATCGGGCTAAGCCTTGCGTTTTCCGGAACAGGCCTTGCCTTGCTTGATAAGCAGTTTGTACGCATACCGCTGGTGAACAGCAGTGCCGAATTTTTTGCGCTGTTTAAATCGGCAGATTTTAGCCAGATAGGCAACAAGCAGGTTTGGATAACGGCCTTCACCATTGCGGTGGTTGCCAGTTTAGAAACACTGCTGAGCCTTGAAGCTGTAGATAAAATAGATCCTATCAAACGTATCTCGCCCACTAACCGCGAACTGCTTGCACAGGGAACGGCCAATATAGTTAGCGGTATGCTTGGCGGCTTACCCATGACGGCAGTTATCGTTCGTTCGTCGGCAAACGTAAATGCCGGTGCCCGCACTAAAGTGAGCGCCATACTGCATGGTATATTGTTATTGGTTGCTTTACTGGCGATACCGTCTTTAATTAACCATATCCCGCTGTCGTGTTTGGCGGCGATCCTGCTTATGACTGGGTATAAACTGGCCCGGATAAGCCTTTTCAAGCACATGTGGCACCAGGGCTTGAGCCAGTTTATCCCTTTCGTAGTTACCATTGTAGCCGTTGTTATGACCGATCTGCTTATTGGTGTGGGCATAGGCATGCTGGTGGGGATCTTTTATATTCTGCGTACCAACCTGCGTAATCCTTATTTCTATCACATTGAAAAAAATGGCAGCAAAAAAGTTATTAAGATTAAGCTGGCCGAGGAAGTATCCTTCCTGAACAAGGCTGCCATACAGGTAACGCTTACCAGCTTACCACAAGGCGCCGAAGTGGTGATCGACGGATCGAACTCAAGGTACATCGATCCGGATGTACTGGAGATCATCCACAATTACAAGCACAATGCCTATACCAAGGGCATTATTGTGCAACTGAACGAAGTAAAGGACAAGTACGATGTACCTCCTTTAAAAGAACTGGTTTATAACCCTAACTAAAAAATCGAAAAACAATGTCAACACAAGAAAAAACAAACGGCAAAGCCGTAATAGATACAAACAATATTAAACTGGCCCAGTCAAGCAGTTACAGTACTTTAATTAAAAACAACGCCGCCTGGGTTGAGCGTAAACTTGCCGAGGATGGTGAGTACTTTAAGAACCTGGCCAAAGGTCAGAGTCCTGAAGTGCTGTGGATAGGCTGCTCAGACAGTCGTGTACCGGCTAACGAAGTAACCGGAACCAAACCCGGCGAAGTATTTGTGCACCGCAATATTGCCAACGTATGCGTACACTCGGACATGAACATGCTGAGCGTACTTGACTATGCCGTTAACGTACTAAAAGTAAAACACGTTATTGTTGCCGGACATTATGGTTGCGGCGGTGTTGCCGCTGCTATGAGCAGCAAACAATTTGGCTTAATTGATAACTGGCTGCGCCACATTAAAGACGTTTACCGTTTGCATAGTCATGAACTTGACCGTATAACCGACGAGACTACCAAAGTTAACCGCCTGGTTGAGCTTAACGTTACCGAGCAGGTATATAACCTGTGTAAAACCACCATTATCCAAAACGCGTGGAAAGAACGTCATGACCTTGAAGTACACGGTTGGGTAATTGACCTGGGCAGCGGCCTGGTTAAAGATCTGAAAGTTAGCAGCAGCAGCCCGCATAATTTAGGCTACGTATACGAGCTTGACGTTGAAGCTGTAGCTGCACACTAAAATATAATTTGATCAGTGCTTCCGACGCTGTAAGGGGCGTAGGGAGGTTTGATTGTTAAGTTGATCCCGGCTCTTAGGAAGTGGCCGGGATTTTTTTTAGCCCCAACCCAAACCCTCCCCGGAAGGGAGGGCTTAAAATTAAAAATCCCCCTTCCGGGGGAGATTTAGAGGGGGCTTATTAAAATATTACCCCTTGCATCAAACAAGCTTATGTAAACTTGGTTAAGGTTTTGTAAATTGTAACTGAACCCCTGCCGTGAAATATCTATGCTTAAAGCTGTAAAAGAACAACGTACCCTTAAAGAAAACCTGATGCTGGCCTCATCAACGGCATTTGTAGCAGGCGTTACCAATGTGGCCGGCATGCTGGCTTTTTTGGCTTTTACCTCAAATATTACCGGGCATGTGGCTAACCTTGCCAAACACATTATTGAACAAAACTACCGCCAGATGATCATCTTTTTAGTTTGGCTGCTGATGTTCTTTGCAGGGGCTTTTGTATCCAGTTTCATTGTACGCTCATTTGATGATAAAAGCAGGTGGCGGGCAAACTCCACCCCAATGGTAATTGAAGCTATGATTTTACTGGGAGTTGCCATTTACGGGCATAATTTTTACCAGGAAACACAGATGGAGCGCGAAATTGTGATCAGCGCTATTTTGTTTTCGATGGGATTGCAGAATAGCCTGGTTTCCAATATCTCGGGCGGCCTGATCAAATCGAGTCATTTAACCGGTTTATTTACCGATCTGGGCAGTGAGGTGGCCGAATGGTTTCATCCCCGCACAGAAAATACCGAAACGGCAGGTAATAAAATATTGATCAGGTTTACAGTGCTTGGCTTTTACCTGTTTGGTGCACTGGCAGGCGGATACTTTTTTAACCTGTATGAGTTTGCCATATTTTATTTTATCCCTGTTATTTTGCTCACCATTATGTATTATGACGTTTCGCCGCTTGCTTTGCATAAACTTAGCCGTATGTTTGCATCGGGCAGAAAACGTCAAACCGCATCTTAAAACATCAATCTCAAAAATATATGTGCGCTCAAATTCATGATACCAGTCATATCACCTATGAAGGCTTACTGGAAGGGAACAAAAAATTTATTGAAGGTGCTTTAGCCGAAGACCCTCAATATTTTGATAAGCTGGCTAACGGGCAAAAGCCCCCTATCCTTTGGATAGGCTGCGCGGACAGCCGCGTACCTGCCAACCAGATCACCAATACCGCCCCGGGCGAGATCTTTGTGCACCGCAACATCGCCAACATGGTTATACACTCGGATATGAATATGCTGAGCGTACTTGACTATGCCGTGAACGTATTGAAAGTAAAACACGTAATAGTGACCGGTCATTACGGTTGTGGTGGAGTTAATGCCGCTATGAGTAACAACCAATTCGGCCTGATTGATAACTGGCTGCGCCACATTAAAGACGTTTACCGTTTACATGCCGATGAGCTTGATGCTATTACCGATGAAACTGAGCGCAGTAACCGCCTGGTTGAACTGAATGTGATAGAAAATGTAAACAACCTTTGCAAAACATCCATCGTGCAAAATGCCTGGAAAAATGGGCAGGCACTTGCTGTACACGGCTGGGTTTACAGCCTCAGCACCGGCCTTATCAACGATATGAAAGTAAGCACATCCAGCAACGAAAATATGGATGCTGTGTTTAAATTCAAGTAACCCCCCGGCCCCCTGAAGGGGGAGGAATGGTGCAAAAGAAAAAGCCTGTTTCCAATTGAGAAACAGGCTTTTTAATATAAAGTCTTTCTTTAACCTCCCCCTTTAGGGGGCCGGGGGGTTAAACCTCTTTAGCCAAAAACGGGTACCTGTAATCCTTCGGTGGATCAAAGGTTTCTTTGATGGTGCGTGGCGATACCCAGCGAAGCAAGTTAATCATTGAACCGGCTTTATCATTAGTGCCCGACCCTCTTGCGCCGCCAAATGGCTGCTGACCAACTACCGCGCCTGTAGGTTTATCATTAATGTAGAAGTTACCTGCCGCGTTGCGTAAACGGGTGGTAGCTTTTTCAATAGCATACCTATCCTGCGAGATGATTGAGCCTGTAAGCGCGTAGATAGAAGTTTTGTCTACAATGTCAAGGATCTCATCAAATTTATCATCTTCGTAAACATATACGGTTAGTACCGGGCCAAAAAGCTCCTCGCACATGGTTACGTAATACGGGTCTTCAACTTTTAGCACAGTTGGCTCAATGAACCAGCCTTTGCTTTTATCGTAGTTACCACCGGCAACAATTTCAACACCCTCGTCGGTTTTGGCAGCGTCGATATATTTGGCCAGTTTATCAAACGATACTTCGGTGATCACGGCATTGATGAAGTTTTCAAAATCCTCTACCGGGCCAATTTTAAACGAAGTAATGTCGCGCTGCATGTTTGCTTTTACCGCAGGCCACAATGAAGCCGGGATATAAGCCCTTGAAGCAGCCGAACATTTTTGTCCCTGGTATTCAAAAGCGCCGCGAACAAGGGCAGTGCTTACCACATCGGCGTTGGCGCTTGGGTGGGCAAGTACGAAGTCTTTACCACCGGTCTCGCCTACAATACGTGGATATGTTTTGTATTTGTGGATGTTGGTGCCAATAGTTTGCCAGATGTTCTGGAACACTTTGGTTGAACCGGTGAAGTGGATCCCTGCAAAATCAGGGTGGTTAAAGATCACCTCGCCTGCAACCGGGCCATCAACGTAGATCAGGTTGATAACGCCATCGGGTACGCCGGCTTCTTTAAAAATCTTCATGATCACGTTAGCAGCGTAGATCTGCGTATAAGCAGGTTTCCAAACCACTACGTTGCCCATCATGGCTGCAGATGCAGGCAGGTTCCCGGCAATAGCCGTGAAGTTGAATGGTGTAAGCGCGAACACAAATCCTTCAAGCGGGCGTTGTTCTACACGGTTCCAAACACCTTTGCCCGATACCGGCGGCTGTTGTTTGTAGATCTCGGTCATGTACTCCACATTGAAACGCAGGAAGTCGATCAGCTCGCAAGCCGAATCGATTTCGGCCTGGTAAGCGTTCTTTGACTGACCAAGCATGGTGGCTGCATTGATTTCAGCACGGTATGGGCCGGCTATCAGTTCGGCAGCTTTCAGGAATATGGCAGCACGTTGTTCCCAGGCCAGGTTTTCCCAGCCGGCTTTGGCTGCCAGGGCTGCATCAATAGCGGCGGTAACGTGGCTTGCATCACCTTCGCTGAAGGTAGCCAGCAAATGTTTATGATCATGCGGCGGACGGATTTCCAACTTAGTGTTGGTACGTACTTCTTTGCCGCCAATGTACATAGGTATATCTAATTGTTGGGCACGACCGGCTTCTAAAGCTGCCTTAAGCGCCACACGCTCCAAACTCCGCGGACCGTAATTTAAAACGGGCTCATTTACCGGTGCCGGAACATTAAAAAATCCTTTAAGCATAGATGATAATTTATGTTGCCGCAAAGATAGGGATTTTGCAGGGGAAGGTTGGGTAGGCGAATGTCAAAATAATGGTGGAGGAAACCCGTAGTTGTAGTTAATTTATTTGTGGATGGAAAAAAGTTCGGCATCTTTAACATAAAATCCTAAATATGTTTTCCTTTTTTAAACGCCCTCGTAATAATGTTGTAGCACCCCAATGGGCTTCTTTTTTTAGTGACGCTGAATACCGGGATTTTATTAAGGCAATTGATAAGTTTTTTTACAAGAAGAACATCAGTTACAAGATAGAAGATGATGCTTCGATAAAGGTTGGGCCTAATGATTTTGGATTGAATATTTTAGGTTTAACAAATGTTGCACAATTATGCAAGCAAGACGAGAGGCGAAACTACTATGAATTAATTTCCGGCCATTTTGATGCACTGATAAGGACTTATCTGTTCGATAAGGATTTTAACGCGATCGTTGACGATTACGAAGCAGTAGAGAAATATCTTGCCACCCGCCTTTATCCTTTAGGCTACCTGGAATACGGAGGCGAAGAAAATAAGATCTATAGCATGATTGCAGGCGAAATAGCTAAGGTGTTAGTATTTGATTTGCCGGATGCAATTCAGACAATAACACCTGAGCAAGCGGAAAAATGGAATAAAACCTACGATGAGCTGTTTGAAAAAGGCGTTGAAAATGTAAGGCAGAAATATCCGTGCAGTATTTCGAGGGAGAAAATAGGCGAATTTGAAGTCTTACTTGCCCAGGGCGATCATTTTTTCGCACCGAATATTGTATTTGATCTGGAGAAACAAAGTCTCGTTGGCAATTGGGGAGCGATTATCGGGGTACCTCACAGGCATGCTGCAATTATATATCCGCTTGAAACATTAGCGGTTGTCAATGCTGTTACTTCGATTATCCCCGTCGTTGATAATATGAGTAAACAGGGGCCCGGAGGGGTTAGCAATAATCTGATCTGGTATAAGGATGGTGTTTTTGAACAACTACGGTATAAAATGGAAAATAATAATATCGAGATTTATCCATCGGAAAAGTTTTTGGAAGTGCTGAACAATATGGCTGAATGATAAGGTTATGCAACTCACTCCAATCGACGACCACTTCTACCTCACCAAAGATGAACCCAACCGAAGCTGCCTGTTAGCCCTGCGTGATATTATCCTTGCGCAGGATCCCGATATCACCGCCGAATGGAAATACAACATGCCTTTCTTTTGCTATAAAGGCAAAATGTTTTGCTACTTGTGGATACACACAAAAAGGCAATGGCCATTCTTAGGCATGGTTGAGGGTAAGCACCTGCACCATCCCTATTTAACATTTGAAGATAGAGCTCGCATCAAGATCATGATTTTTAATCCGGAAGAGGATTTACCTGTTGATACTATCCGGTTCATTTTAAATGCGGCGATTGATCTGTACAGATCAGGATTGATTAAATTGCCGAAGAGGAAGAGTTGAAGCAATGAAACTAAAATTACTGGTTATAAGAACTGCCAATATGCAAAAGCTGGTTGATTTTTATCAGCTACTTGGAGTTAGCTTTGATTATCATAAGCATGGTAATTCCCCATATCATTATTCAGCTACTGTTGATGGAACGGTGATTGAAATATATCCGCTTACAAAAAATCAAACTGAAGCGGATGGAAACCTGCGCTTAGGTTTTGAATTAGAAGATTTTGATAAGGTAATTAAATTATTAAAAGAAAGCCAGTTGCGGTTCGCATCTGAACCTGCACAAACTGATTTTGGTTTTATGGCAGTAGTTGTTGATCCGGACGACAGAAAGGTGGAGTTGTATAAGAGACATTGATATAAACCGTTGTCATCGACTGAGCGGGAAGCGCCGAGCGTAGATGCGAAAGAGAATCTTGTACGCCATGCAAATCCGGTAAGCATGGCGGTTGATCATCTTTATTTAATTTAAAGAGACCGGAAACCATCCCATTCCCTCTAACCTTTTACATTTGCCCCTATGCAATCCCTACTCTTCGAAGATCAAACTTTTACCAAAATAACCGCCGGCCAGCTCAAAGGCGCCACTTACGAAAACTGTAAATTCGTCAACTGCGACCTCGCCCATGCCCATCTCACGGGCATTACTTTTGTTGATTGCCTGTTTGATACCTGCAACCTGCTCCTTGCCGAATTAGGCAATACCGGTTTGCAGAACATCCGCTTTAAGCACTGCAAAATAAGCGGCGTAAACTTTGGCAAGGCTAACGACTTTTTGTTCGAGGTACATTTTGAGGATTGTATTTTAGATAATGCCGTGTTTTATAAAAAGAAGAACAAGAAGGCTACCTACGCCGATTGTTCCATGATGGAAACCGACTTGACCGAGGCTGACCTGAGCGATTGTAAATTCATTAACTGTAATCTTAAAAACGCTTTCTTCAGTCGTACCATCCTTAAAAACGCCGACCTAAGCACATCCTATAACTTCATCATCGATCCGGATGATAACATCATCAAAAAAGCAAAGTTCTCGCTTCATGGTTTACCAGGATTGCTTGCCAAATATGATATCCGGATAGGATAATATTTTGGCGACTTATTAGTTAATATCAAAAGCATAAAATTAAGAATCGTCATTGCGAGTACCCATCAGGGAAGCCCTGAAAAAAAACGTAATGACATGTAAAACATATTTTAGCGGTGTTGCGCGTGGGCCGCGTTAGGGATTGCAGTGTAAAGCCCGCAGCGTGTAGAGAAGTTGCGGGCAGGAAAGGCGAGGACTTGCAACGGAAAGCCCGGGCCGCAGGCAACGCCCGTGTTATAAAATTCATCAAAAAAATATACTTAATAATCAACAACTTACAATTACGTCATTATAAGAAACGAAGACAACCGAGCGAAGGGAGCTCATTAATACCTATAAAAAACAAATTATAGATATTAATAATCGCGAACTATACAGAGCGGATCTGCTAATCGGGGATTGCTTCGTTCCTCGCAATGACGCGTTTGAAATCTTGAAACTACTTACTGACCACAAACCTTATGCAAAAACTTGTCCTGTTTTTTTCTTTTCTGTTGATAAGCACCGGGGCTTTAGCCCAGGCCGATACTTCTGCGTTTACCAAATTCAATGATTTTAATAACATAGTTTTAAACGGTGGTGTCAAAAAACCGGAAGCTCAAAAGCAATTTGAAACCCTGTTAAAACGAATTAACATCCTGGAAATGATCCGTGCTGAGCGGATTATTCCAAAAACGCAATGGGTATTCCCCTTAAAGGGCTATAAAAGCAGCGCCATTGGTGGTACCCATGGTAATGGTTACTTTGATAAGGGTTACCGTTACCTTGACGGCAACAAACATGGCGCCCATCCTGCTCACGATATTTTTATTAATGATAAAAACCAGGATTGTATCGATGACCGTACCAGTAAGCCTGTTGAGGTAGTTAGTGTAGATGATGGCTGGGTAATAGCCTGTACCAATCAATGGGAACCGAACAGCAATATGCGGGGAGGCAAATTTATCTGGATCTATCATCCGGCAACTCATATTTTTACGTACTATGCGCACAATAACCAGATTTTCGTAAAACCGGGTGACTACGTTACGCAGGGACAAAAAATAGCCGAAGTTGGCCGCACGGGTTATAACGCTTATAAAAAACGTTCGCCTACCCACCTGCATTTTTCGGCATTTAAACTGGCAGACGGCATCCCCGTACCTTATAACCCTTATGAACAGCTAAAAAAAGCCAAAACGTTATGAAAATCCTGATCACCTGCCTGCTCTTATTTTTTAATATTAACATTGCTCCTCCGGATAACGTGATTAAAAGATTCGCGGTACCGGCAGGCTATCAGCGTATAACAGCGTCGCCCGGCAGTTTCGGGGCATGGCTGCAGGCTTTACCTTTAAAGCCGGCGGGCACACCAACCAAAACTTATAAAGGCGATATTGCCCGTACCGATGTTTACACCGCTGCGGTTATTGACATGAGCATAGGCAACCAGGACTTACAGCAATGCGCCGACGCAGTGATGCGCCTCCGTGCCGAATACCTTTATCAGCAAAAAAAATACGACGAAATTTCTTTCAACTTTACCAGTGGTTTTAAATGCGACTATGCTCATTATGCCAAGGGCTATCGCTACAAAAACGACCATTGGGTATTGAAAGCCAAACCCGATTATTCGTACCCGGCATTTTTAAATTACATGAACCTGGTGTTCAGTTATGCGGGCACCCTGTCCCTGCAAAAAGAATTAAAACCTGTAACTAACCCCAAGGATGTAAAACCAGGTGATGTGTTCATCCGTGGGGGCTCGCCCGGGCATTGTTTTATTGTGCTCGATGTTGTAGAAAATGCCGCTCATCAAAAGCAATTTTTACTGGCGCAGAGTTTTATGCCGGCCCAAAATATCCAGGTGCTAAAATATGATTCACCCTGGTTTGCTATGGACCAGCACAGCGGGATCATGTATGGCGAGCTGATCAGTAAAAACTATCTGAAGCGGTTTTAGATGAAGTGTATAAAAGAGCGTCATTGCGAGGAACGAAGCAATCCCCTATTAGCAGGTCCGCTCTGCATAGTTTGGGATTGCTTCGTTCCTCGCAATGACGTTGCAGTGGATTGGTAGAGGCAGGCTACCTCTTCTGCACCCTGTCATAAAACCCACCGAAACTGTTCATTTTCACGGCATCCTCATTGAAAAAGTCGCCGGGGAAACCTAATTCAATAGCGCTTACTTCATTCAGCTTTTTGAAATGTTCGGGGGTTAATTTGGTGTCGATGGCTTTGAGGTTATCGTTTAGCTGGTCAATTTTGGTAGCGCCCACAATGGGGATACAGCTAAAATCCCTGTCCATCATCCATTGCAGGGCAACATGGCTTTCGGATACCCCTAATTCAGCGGCGATGTCAACAACCGCTTCAGTAATAGTTTTAGCCCTGTCGTTACGGCGGTTACTTTCCGGTTTTACACGTCCCGGTTCGCCGCGCAGGTATTTGCCGGTTAATGCACCACCTGCCAACGGGGCCCAGGGGGTAACCGTCATGCCGTAATGTTTTGCCATCGGTATCAGCTCCCGCTCGGCAGTCCGGGCCAGCAGGCTGTACTCCACTTGTAAGGCAATGAACTGGCTCCAGCCCATCAGCCCGGCAAGGGTATTCCCTTTTGACACCACCCACGCGGGCGTATCACTGATAGCGGCATAGGTTACTTTGCCCTGTTTTATCAGGTCGTCCAACCCGCGCAGCACCTCATCAATAGGTGTAATATTATCCCATATATGCAGGTACAGCACATCAATAAAATCAGTTTTGAGGCGTTTAAGGCTTTCTTCCACGCTCCGCATCATGTTTTTGCGGTTATTGCCCGATGCATTAGGATTGGTAGTATTATCTTTCAGCGTGTATTTGGTAGCCAGCACAAAATAATCGCGGTCATGATTACCCAGGTATTCGCCAATGATCTTCTCGCTGGTACCCAGTTTGTACACATTGGCAGTATCAATAAAATTGCCGCCTGCATTGGCAAAGGCATCCATAATGGCAAAGCTGGTATCTTTTTCGGCGCCCCAGCCGCCTTCGGTACCGAAGCCCATAGTGCCCAGGCATAATTCAGAAACTTTAAGGCCCGAGCGGCCTAATAATTTGTAGTTCATATATGGTGATGTTTTGTGTAACGTTTTTAAAATATGTAATTGGCGAAGCGTGGCAATCTTGTAACCAATGCATTGCGGCTATGCAGATCAATCATACCAGTCTACACTTAAATCTCCCCACGATGGATTAGCTGCCACTATCAAATCAATTTTCTTTTGCCTTGATCCTGCTTTCAATTGTTTTTCTCTGGCTATGGCATCGTCTATCCATTGAAATTGTTCAAAGTATACCAATTTATCGCACGCATATTTTGCCGTATAACCTTTATAGATCTTTTTCTTATGCTCTAATATCCTGTTATGTAAATCACTCGATACTCCTACGTACAACACTGTGTTAGCTTTGTTTGTTAAAATATAAACGAAGTATTGGTGTACTTTCATTAGATAAGGTTTGGCGCTAATCTAAAAGAATTAATATTAAACTACACCATTTTTAAACATCCACCTCATTGCGGGGAGGCAGATTGGCACATGCATAATCCAACCATTAAAAGTTATGTCATTGCGAGGAGCAGCACGGGCAAAAGAGCGTCCGGGCGACGTGGCAATCTCGTCGTTATGCCTCTACGATATGCAAAGCCGCTGAGCATAGCTACGAGATTGCCGCGCTTCGCTCGCAATGACATATTGGATTGGCACATATATAATCCAACCATTAAAAGTTATGTCATTGCGAGGAGCAGCACGGGCTAAAGAGCATTCGGGCGACGTGGCAATCTCTTCGTTATGCCTCTGTGATATGCAAAGTCGCGGAGCATAGCTACGAGATTGCCGCGCTTCGCTCGCAATGACATATTTTTTTATAATCAGAGGAAAGTCGAGTACAAACAATCCCTCCTTCAACTTTGTACTATTTAATACATCGCTAATATACCAAATTATGAAAATCATCACCCTCCATACCAATACCGACATCAACCAGTTATACCAGTTACTGCACGAAAAACTTAACCCGCTGTTTCAGGAGCAACGAAAAAGCGAATTAAATTTCACCGTTGAGCGCAAAGGCGGGGCGGTTGAAATTTCGTTGCCTGCTGTTTACGAAGGCGCCCTGTTCAGCATCGCGATTAACGGTAACGAACTTTGGATTACCCGGAATGAACATTATGTTGATGATGTAAATTCGCTCACCGTCGAATCGATCCTGAACGATCTGTTCAGCAAAATTGCCGGTAATTTGGGGACGGATCTGGTACAGGAGGGATAGTGGGCATAACGCTAAGCAAATTGAAATGAGCCAAATAATTTTTAGCTTTAACAGAAAAACATCCCTATGCCTAAAATTTATAGCCTGCTCATCCTTTTTCTGTTTGCTACATTTACCATACGGGCACAAAAACTCCCTGAAAAAAACGGCGAACCGGTGATCATTAACCGGGATACCCTGTTTAAATTTTATGCCCCGCAGGGATTGTTTGATCCTAAAGAGCGCGCCGGGATTGTTACCCAACGCATTAAGGACCTGATGAACCGGATAGATTTTAACCCGGATTCGTTAACACTTAAAAACGATACGTCCATATCGATAATAACCTACAACGGCCAGATGATCATGGGCGTTAATAATACCGATGCCTCTTACTCCGAACTGAACCGGCCGCAGCTTGCAGCAAGCTATCTGTCTATATTAAAAAATAAGCTCGGCAACGTTTTTGAAAGCAACAGCCCTAAACAACTAATTACAAACTTGCTTGAGGCCGTGGCGGTTATTATACTGCTTATTGTGCTGATCTGGATTGTTAATAAAGGTTTTAGGTGGATAAAACTTAAAATTATACGGGGATGGGAAAACCGTGTTAAAAAGCTGGCAGAAAAAGGAGCTCCAATAGCCTATGCCTCGCGGCTTCTTCCGTTTATCAGTGGACTGGTAAATATTGGCCGGCTGCTCATTATCCTGCTGCTGGTTTACCTGGCTTTACCCGTATTGTTTTATATCTTCCCTTCCTCGCAGCCTATCGCCACACAGTTAATCGGCTTTGTGGTTAACCCCTTGAAAAGTATCCTGCTGGCCATTGTCCGTTTTATACCCAACCTGCTTACTATAACGGTTATTTACCTGGTCACCCGCTACATTGTAAAACTGGTAAAATTTATAGCTACCGAAATAGCAAACGGGGCCATCGCTTTACAGGGTTTTTACCCGGAATGGGCTATCCCAACTTACAATATCATCCGGGTACTCATGTACGCGTTTATGTTTGTGGTGATATTTCCATATTTGCCGGGGTCGCAGTCTAAAGTGTTCCAGGGGGTTACGGTGTTTATAGGCGTACTGTTTTCTTTAGGTTCCTCCTCGGCCATTGCCAATATGGTATCGGGCATTGTACTTACCTATATGCGCCCCTTTAAAATTGGCGACCGCATCAAAGTTGGCGAAATTATGGGCGATGTAATTGAGAAAAACCTGCTGGTTACCCGCGTACGCACCATTAAAAACGAAGACGTAACCGTGCCCAATGCTACCATTTTAAGCGGTGCTACGGTTAACTATACTTCATCGTCAAAAACTTTGGGGTTGATACTGAATACCAGTGTTACTATAGGCTACGATGCCCCCTGGGAAACCATCCACAATCTGCTCATCAGCGCGGCCGAAGCAACAGAAGGCATTCTTGCCAACCCAAAACCGTTTGTACTGCAAACCGCTTTGAATGATTTTAATGTAAGCTACCAGATAAATGCTTATACCGATCAGCCCGGCAAAATGGCCATGATCTATTCGGTATTGTATCAAAACATACAGGATAAGTTTAACGAAGCAGGCATGGAGATCATGTCGCCGCATTTTACAGCTGTACGCGATGGAAGCCACATCCAGATCCCCGAAAACTACGTTGCCGATGGATATAAAAAACCGGGGTATAAGATAGAACGGGAAGAAAGCTAAAAGCCATTAATAAGCCGAAAGCCGAAGGCTATAGGAAAGAAGCTAAAAGCAAAAAGCTTAAAGCACAAAGCTATGAAAAAGAAGCGCTTTATCGGATAGGGCACAAGTCATTCACCCTCATGCCAGCCACACAAGACTTGCGCCAGAAAAGTGAAAAAGAAGC
Source organism: Mucilaginibacter rubeus (assembly GCF_014643835.1). Taxonomy (GTDB): domain Bacteria; phylum Bacteroidota; class Bacteroidia; order Sphingobacteriales; family Sphingobacteriaceae; genus Mucilaginibacter; species Mucilaginibacter rubeus. Next base: position 50,033 of record NZ_BMKD01000014.1, read on the forward strand.
TTATCAAACCGATTGCAAAGCAAAGCTTTAAGCTAAAATCAACCGTTAATCCAGGTAAACTTATACTCCAGCATTGGGTTTTTCATGCGCTCGGCTACACGCAGTAAGCGGGCCGGAAGGTTTACCACGTAATCGCGGGCCTTTTCGCCGGCTTCGTCCAAACCTGTGATACTTTCGATGTGCCAGTCGGTCAAAAGCTCTTTCAGGATATCCACATAGTCGATAGCTGTATAGATCCCCAAACGCTGGGCAGCATCGGTAAAGTGACCAAAAGTTTGACCAACCTTTAAACCAACCTCACGCAGGAAGTGGGCAGGCATTACAATCTTTTTACGCATCATATCCTCAAAAGCTACCATAGCCTCACTTGGATCTACCTCAAATATTTTTTCGATAAAGTACTTATAAGCTTTAGCATGGCGGGCTTCGTCGGATGCAATAACACCGCACATTTTTGAAAGCAGCGGATCGCCGTATTTTTTAGCCTGTGATGCTACACGACGGTGCGATACATTGGTTGCCAGCTCCTGGAAAGAGGTATATATAAAGTTACGGTACGGATCATGACCGGTACCGATGTCAAAACCATCGGAGATGAGGTATTGGGTGGAGATCTCCATCATGCGCATATCCACACGACCAGACAGGTACAAGTATTTGTTAAGCAGGTCGCCATGGCGGTTTTCTTCACCGGTCCAGTGGCGGGTCCATTTCATCCAGCCGCCCTCTTCATTGTCAGATACCCCTTCAACCATGGTAAGCCATGATTCGTAAGTAGGCAACGCTTCTTCGGTAATGGTATCGCCAATTAAAACGGCGATCAGATCATACGAAAGACCTGCGGCGCTTTCCTGCAATTCCTTAATTTCAGTAAAGAACGAGTCCCTTGAAGAATCGGGCAAAAAATCAGACGGCTGCCAGATGGTATCAATCGGTTTCAGGTATTCATGTATCTTTTCTAACATGAACTTTTCGATATGCACCATTACTTCTCTGCGCTTTTCTTCAAAAAATCTCATAACTGTATATTAGTGAGCAAAGGTAATAAAATTGTAACATTAATGTTTAAAATTTCACTGTACGGCGCTAATTGCGTCTTTCATACACAAGGGCAAATTTCTTATAACCGGCCTGCCGTTAACCAGTGAAAAACTACTGTTATAATCCCAAAGCATGCCAAAAATATCAAGCTCTTTTAAAGCCTTGCGTACAGATTTAATATAACGGCGGCGGCTATCGGCAGCGGCATATTTGTTATAGACGCTTTACGTACCACAATAATGGGCACATCATATTTCAGGGCGCGTTTTTTATAATTTGCTATTTATCATTTATAGATTGTTCGTTACCATCTCGCGGGTACGTCCGGTAATTGCTTTGGCCGCGGGTATTTTTTGCTTTTGGATTAAGTGCAGGAAAATTTTCCGCATTGTATGGAAATGATACCCCGGTGATTGAAACCTGGTCACCTATCCGGCTTGCGCCCCGGTGAATAAAAAAGAAAGGCCCGTAAAAGTGAAAATTGCAGATGATATGGTTATCGGCCAGCCTTTACCAACCTGCTTAGCTCATAGATGCTGATATAATTTGATGCACTTACGATCAGGGTTTGTTGTTTATCAATCTACGGATAAGCGTAACAATATTATACGCGGCAACTTTCCACAGTTTGGGGTTAATATGGGGCAGTTCATTATAATTCTCAAAAAACAGGTTATTATAATCTGCGTTTTTATACCTTTTAGTTAATTTTAGCCACAAATCAATTGTTTGCGGTGTTTCTGTGAGATAATTATTGTCGCCTAACCTGCCATAATGATAATCTGTCACCTGCTTCAATCCATAAGCATTGCATCGCTTAGCAACTTTATCCATATTAGGTAAATAGTCGCGCTGTTGTTTTAAGGCCAAAAGAAGTGAAAGCCACGGGCAGCTTAATACTTTTAAAGCCCAGCTTTTTGAACAGCAGAAAATCGGATTTTTTTAATGGCGTTTGGGCCGCTGAGCTTTCGTTCCGGATTTGCGCAAGCCATAAAATACTGATGCCCTTGCTTAAACTTTGGCCCGGTTTAAAAGCGACCTTCCGAACTTACCGGGGAATTGGACGGCTTTTTGCAACGGCGTTTATTACTGTTGGCAACAGTAACAACAAACCTGTTTAAATTATCGTATAACGAATATTTTTGTCTATCAATATTAAACGGAGTTAATTTAAACAGCGGCCTTAATTTTTAATTACAATTCAAGATAACAAATAATGTTTGTTCAAATTACCAACGAAGAATTAATTAGAGAGACCTCCAAAAAAGCATGGTACCAAACCAATAATATAATCTGGACAATTATATTCCTGTACCCTCTTTTTAGTATTGTTGATTTTATTTACGCTACAAACTATTGGCTGCAGTTTTTTATTATCCGCATTATAACTATCCTTATTATATACGGCCTGTTCAGCTATTTTCAGCATAAACAATTTAGTTACCGCATATTATTGCATATCAGTTTCTTTATGCTTTCGGTAACGGCAGCTATATTATGCAACCTGGTAAACATTCAGTTCCTGACCATTTATTTTATGCTGTTTGCTACCACCCTGCTATTTTTTAACCTGCAGGTTTTTTGGGAGCCTTTAAACTCCATCATCCAAACCTTAATGGCACTATTGTTACTGGCCATTTTCTTTAACCTGCTAAGCGAATACAACCTCGACCTGGTTTTAAGTAACGGCGGGCAGATCTTTTTTATCATCTCGGGCATCTCCTGCTTAATACCCGGGGCGCGTTATAAGGTGATCCAGCGTGAAGTACGCGCGCAGATCATGATCGAAAAATCAAACGAACAGCTTAAACAGCAAAACAAGGATATCAACGAAAAAAATAACCTCATCGATCATCAGTATGAGCAGCTCCGCAAGCTCGACAGCCAGAAGAACAGCTTTATCAATATTGCCGGGCACGACCTTAAAAACCTCATCGGCTCTATCATAATGAGCAACAACATGATCAGGGAAGAAGATTTCAGGCTCAGCACCGACCAGAAAGAATTTGTAGGCTACATCGCCGAATCGGCCGATAAGATGCAGTATATGCTTAACAAGCTGATGGATGTTAAGGAGATCGAATCGCCGGATATGAAATTCAACATGGAGATCTTTGATATCAACGTTGAAGTGATGCATGTTTTTAAAGGCCTGTACGAAACTGCCCTCATGAAAAACATCCACCTGGTTGATAATATCCTGAAGCTGCCTCTCAACGTGCGGCTCGACAAAGTATTTGCAGGCCAGGTATTTCAAAACCTGTTATCAAACGCCATCAAATTTTCGCAAACCAATAACAGTATTAAGGTAGTAACCAGCCTGCAGCGCCAGCGTTTTGTTTTCGAGATCATTGACGAAGGTATAGCCATAGGCCAGCAGGAGCTGGACATGATGTTCAACAAGCTTAAAACCCTTAACGATACGCACGGCGTTACCGAAAGCCGCCTGGGTTTGGGCTTATCAATTGCCAAGCTGATGACCCAGGAAATGGGCGGCGAGCTCAGCTACCGCAGTGATGACAACGGTAATTATTTCAGAGTAGAATTTTACGTAATAAATTAATATTGATATCAATGAATAAGTTTTTTACCTTATTAGCCTTTATCCTATTATTCAACACGGCTTCGCAGGCCCAGGGCAACAGCATTGCATCCTTTAAAGCCTACGGCCATGACGATGAGGTGGTATACGGCATGAGCGGCGCTATTTCATTTTATTTCAAGGTTACCCCTTTGATTGAAATGAATGGCAGTAAACTGGTTTTATTTTTTGAACCGTCGCAGGCATTGATAAAATCGCATTCGTACATCAACCTGGTTATTAATAACAAACCGGCATACAGCAGCCGCCTGGGTCCCGATTCTATCCAGAAGATCACCCTTAACCTGAGCCGTGCCGACCTGAGCCCCGATAAGTTCCTCAAGATCCAGATCAAAACCCTGCTCACCATCACCGACGACCAGTGTAAGGACCTGGATAACCCGGCGATGTGGTTAAGGATCAAGAACTACTCATACCTGTCGCTGGTTAAAAGCAATAAAAACTTTTTTGATAACGTAAATATCAGCAACTGCTTCGACTCCAAAAAAGCTATCGTTTACCCGTCAAACCCAAGCCTGCATGACCTTAAGGCTGTAGCCTGGGCCTATTCAAGGTTAAAAAAGACCCAAACACGTGAAATTGCCGTTTACGAAGAAAGCAAACTGCCCGACAGCGTTCGTAACTACATCAGGGTAGGCGCCATTGATAAATTACCTGCCGATGCGCGTGCATTGGTAAAAGTTACCCCGCAAAATACGCAGGGTTTATTCTACCTGCATAAATCGGTAAGCCTGCTCACTGATACCATTGTGCACATGGTTGATGTAAAAGGCCGGTTTGTGCCGGTTAAAACCGTAACGCAGGAGCAATCGCCCAAAGAGGTGCTGTTTGTTACCGGCGGCGATGATACAGGTTATGAAAAGGCCATCACCGCCCTGGGCAACATGAACATCTTGAACTCAACCTATGGCGATTACCTGCTGATCAACAAGGCCGAGAACACCTTCTTTAAAACTATCGACGAAAACCGCTCAAAGCTATCCTTAAAGCAAATTGGCGGCGTGAGCGACTTCCTGTCGGGCATTGGCTCATTAAAGAGCGCTTACAGCTTTAAAAACAGTGATTTCAGCTTCACCCCTAAAGAAGTGGAGATCCGTTTTGTTGCCAATTACAGCGGCCTTGCCCCCGGCGACCGTGGTTTCTTCAACATATACCTTAACGGTTTGCTCATCAGCAGCGAAAAACTAGATGCATCGGGCAAGCTGAACAGCTCTATCACCATTAACCGTTATCAGCACCATAAATACAACACACTGGAGGCCGAATTCAGGTTTTATCCTACCAACGGCAACTGCCGCAACAGCTTTACCAACTTTTTTGCCGAGGTTGACGTTGACAAATCATACCTCGAATCAAAGAACCCCTTCATCACCAGCGACCTGAGCTTTTACCAGTATCCCGAGGCCTTTAACAACGGCACAACCAAAATTGTAGTAAGCGAGGAATACGCCAAATATGCCGCCGGTGCTATGGGCGAGATCATTTACGAGCTTAACAATAACATCAACGCCAATAACTTCCCCGAGTTTGTTTACTCGAAAGATTTGAAGCCAACTGATCTGAAGCAATACAATATCATAGCCCTGCTATCAAAAGATGATAAAGTACTTAAGGAGTTTCGCGATGCCCCTATCCAGTTCGACAGGAACTTCAGGCTGTACAACACCGATAATAATACCCCGGTTTACGCGCTTTCGGATACGGTATCAAACGGCCTGGCGCAAATCTTTTACGGCGTAAGCAACAATGCTACCCTGGTGCTTACCGCTACCGGCACGCATGTTTCTGAAGCTTTTTTGGCGGTATCCAAATCCATTACCGAGCAGCTTTCAACCCTGTCGAGCAATGTTTGTATCTCGGATGTTAACTCCAACAAATACCTGTTCAACATCAACAAATCCAGCGAAAACCTGGAGTACATCGATACCAAGAGCGGCCTTACCCGTTTCTGGGACAGCTATAACCTGTACATTTTGTTGGGCATCCTGATCCTGATCCTGCTTTCGTTCCTGTATGTGCGGTCAAAAGTTCAAAAATCGCAGGATCTGTTTAACGATTAGTACCTCACCCTGCCCTCTCCAAAGGAGAGGGTTTTAAGAAAGTGACGCTAAGGCGTCATCATAAATACAGTAACAAACCGGCTCCCTCTCCAAAGGAGAAGGCTTAAAAAAAAAGAGCTCCCTCTCCTTTGGAGAGGGCGGGGGGTGAGGTTATAAAACACCTAATATGGATACATTGAGTATTTCTGTTCCTGAAATTTTGGTTGCCCACGGATTTATTTCGCCGGCCGACCAGGAAAAGATCCATGCTTTTTCGGAAAGATCGGGTATGTCATACCTCAAAATAGCCCTTAACTTCGGCTATGTTTCCCGCAAAAACTATGAACGCGCCTTGGGCAACGCAGGCTACCACTTTGCCGAAATCCGCCAGGAAGCCTTCGACCAAAAGATCCTCGACCAGGTTGACCTTAAATTTGCCAACGACCAGCTGGGCCTTCCCCTCCGCATCGAAAACAATAAGGTGGTTACCGTTATGGCCGACCCCGGCAATGAACTTTTCCTTGATTTTGTAAGGTTTACCTATGACCTGGAACCCGAAATCATCGTAGCATCCGATTTGGAGATCACCTGGCTAAGCCACAAGCTTACCGGGCAAAAATATGTGAAGGCATCCGTTTTTGAGCTCCTTAAGCGCGACCCTAAAAGCTCGGCCTCAACAACGTTCACCACATCACAACTTGTTTTCATTTTTGCCTTGTGGGGCATTACCGCCATCGGCCTGTTCCTCAACTTTAAAAACGTATCCATCACCATTAACTTAATCATCAGTTCGTTTTTCCTGATAGCTATCATCTTCAAACTGTTTTTGGCGCTGGTAGGCTCCCGGTTTGAGCTGCACCAGGCCGTCACCAAAAATGATCTGCGCACTATCGTAAACGAGGAGCTACCTGTATACACCATCCTGCTGCCTGTTTACAAGGAGGATAAGCTGATCAAAAAACTCATCTGGAACCTGCAAAGCCTCGACTATCCGCGCGAGCAGCTGGATATCAAACTGCTTATTGAAGAAGATGATGATAAAACATTAAACGCCGTAAAAAACCTCGATTTCCCCGCTGTGTTTGAAGTTATTGTGGTGCCTTTCCACATGCCTAAAACCAAGCCCAAGGCCTGTAATTACGGTCTTCATTTTTCGAGGGGCGAATACCTCACCATTTACGATGCCGAGGATATCCCCGATACCGATCAGCTTAAAAAAGTGGTGGCCCTGTTTCATAAGCTGCCCGAAAACTATATCTGCATTCAAAGCGCCTTAAACTACTTTAACCGCAACGAAAACTTCCTTACCCGGATGTTCACCCTCGAATATTCGTACTGGTTTGATTATATGCTGCCCGGTTTGGATACGCTGGATATCCCCATCCCGCTTGGCGGCACCAGCAATCACTTTAAAATGGACGCGCTGATTGAGCTTGGCGCCTGGGACCCCTTTAACGTAACCGAAGATGCCGACCTTGGCGTACGCGCCTATGCCAAAGGCTATAAGGTGGCCATAGTAAACTCCACCACGTATGAAGAAGCCAATAATAACTTCTGGAACTGGATCCGCCAGCGCTCGCGCTGGATCAAGGGCTACATGCAAACCTACCTGGTGCACATGCGCAACCCGCCGGCCCTCATCCGTAAAATAGGCTTTCGCGGTTTCCTGGGTTTTAACTTTTTCATCGGCGCCACATCAGCCACCTTTTTAATTTACCCGGTGTTGCTCATCATCTTTATCTGTTACCTCATATTTGATTTTTCAACCATCCGTAATTTGTTTCCGGACTGGGTGTTGTTCATGTCGATATTTAACCTCATGGTGGGTAATATCCTCATGATCTATATCAACATGATGGCCGTATTTAAACGCCGCTATTTCGAGCTCATTTTGTTTGCCATAGCCAACCCGGTTTACTGGCTCATGCACTCGGTAGCAGCCTATATGGGCCTGTACCAGCTCATCACCAATCCGTTTTACTGGGAAAAAACCAACCACGGTTTAAGTAAGGTTAATAACCCCACAAACGTTATTAAATGAAAATTGCCAAAAGTACATACCTGTTTATATTTACCCTGGTGCTGGCAGCCTGGTACCTGGTTATCGGCATATACCTTAACCACTTAGGCTATTATAACCAGGAAAGCCTTTTTTATATCGAAAAAACAAAGATCGTGTTTGAGGGGCTGGGCAACCGCCTCAAGGTAATGGGCTTAACCGCCCCGCTGCTGCCCTTTTACTCCTCGCTTATATTTTCGTGGGTAAACGGTTACCTCGCGCCGGTCATAGCATCGGCACTGGGTACGGCAGGCTTCTTCTATCTTATTTCGCGCTCGTTTGTAATCAGGGTGAAGGACGATTTTTACCTCATCATGGTAGCCATCCTGTTCCTGCTGCACCCCGGTATCATTTACATGGCCTGCTCGGGCAAAGCCATTTACCTGGTAGTGATCTTCGTGTACCTGTTTTTCCTTAACCTGCTTAAGTTTTACCGCTCAAACACCACGTTCCACGTATCCATAGCCAGTATCTGTTTGGTGATGCTCATTTTTTGCGATTACCGCTTCATCTGGCTTACGCTGTTCTTTATTCCGCTGGTACTGTCCATAACGCTGGCCAGCCTAAACCTGGGCGAAAAGGAATCCATTTTCAGGCTGTTCATGAGCTTTAACAGTCCGTCGTTACGGCGCAAGCTTATCAATAAAACTTTTGCCATTTACGTGATCCTGTTTATCCTACCCGTGGTATCGCTGGTTTGCTACCAGCTGCTTAACCAAACCCACGCCAGCGACTATAACTACTTTATGGAAAGCCCCCTGGCCACCTGGAACGTACTGGTCGACAAGCTGAATTATGACACCGCCGCCACTGCCGTAAACTACCAGCTGCCCGAACTCAGCATCCTGGTGTCATTGAGGGTCGTTTATTTTTGTCCGCTGATACTGTTTGGCCTGTACCTGCTGCGCGAAAGCACTTATCATGTGCTAACCGTACTCACCCTGTTTGCCTTTGTGGAGTTTTTGCACATTAAGTACGATAAACTGTTTCTCACCTACCAGTACTACCTTATATTTTTATTTGTGGCGCTGCTGTGTATCATATTTAAGGTACATACCATCAAAAATAAACTGGCCGTTAAACTGGGCCTGGCCTTTGTGATTGTACTGCAGCTGTATACCGGCTACACCTTTTTAACCCACTCGCTCATTACCGACGAGCGCCGCTTCATCACCACCCTTAGCCACCTGCAGCCCAATACCGATCAAAGCGAAAGCAAAGAAATAGCAGCCTACATCAACAGCCTGCCCGACGGTACGCACATCCTCATGGACGATGCCGTATCATACCCCATTGTGGCCTTTACCGATAACATCAAAAAGCTAACCCTGCCCTACCAGCTCAACTCGTTCCTGTCGGCCATTGAAACCCCATACAAATACGACGACTATATCCTGATAGCCACCCCTAAAAACCCCTTTACCGGCTACACCCAGCTCAGCGACAGGTACATCCCCGAAATCCGCCGCCTCAACAGCGGCGTAAACTACAAACGGGCGTATGAAACGGATGGATGGATTTTGTACAAGGTGGTGACGTTGCAATAATCAGTTGGCAGTTTTGGGTGGGCAGTTTGCAGTTAGTTTTTTTAGTGGCAGTAGCAGTTGCAGTGATAGTGGCCTGTCACCCTGAGCCTGTCGAAGGGTCGCGCGCAGAGGCCTAACCCACCATGCTTCGAGAACCTCAGCATGACACCCGTTTTAATGTTGTCAACCTGAGTGCAAAGGCCTGTCACCCTGAGCTTGTCGAAGGGTCGCGCGCTGAGGCCTAACCCACCATGCTTCGAGAACCTCAGCGTGACACCCGTTTTAATATTGTCAACCTGAGTGCAAAGGCCTGTCACCCTGAGCTTGTCGAAGGGTCGCGTGCAGAGGCCTAACCCACCATGCTTCGAGAACCTCAGCATGACAACCGTTTTAATGTTGTCAACCTGAGTGCAAAGGCCTGTCACCCTGAGCCTGTCGAAGGGTCGCGCGCAGAGGCCTCACCCACCATGCTTCGAGAACCTCAGCATGACACCCGTTTTAATGTTGTCAACCTGAGTGCAAAGGCCTGTCAGCCTGAGCTTGTCGAAGGGTCGCGCGCAGAGGCCCTTCGACAAGCTACCCATGACAAGATAAAAAATGTGTTTTTTCGCAGCAGATCAGCTTCGGGTGAGAAAACGAGTAGAACGATGCTGGGCGGTGCGGCTGCAGGGGCATAGCACGTTTTTGCAGAAGCGGAGGCATTGCGTGCGAATCGGGCAAAATGATTGCAGCCCGTGGTTCTGTTCGTTTTGCAGGGTGAAGGCCGCGCCGAGGGCTATGGGGTCAGGTTGTGCGCAAAGAAGCCTCTCTGCTGCAAGCCTTTTTGGTTACTTTTGTGTCAAGACAAACGGCGGAGCCTTCTTGAGCAGCTTAAAAAATGAACAATAGCGAAAAACGTAACTGGCCCCGCGCGGCCAGGAGCGCGACGATGTAAGTTCAATACTAATGAAGCCCGTTACCAGTCTGTCGGGGATTGCTTCATTCCTTACAGCAATGACGTGGTGGATTTGTCATTTTACCTTCAGAAGCCCCGGATTTAAACACTCAGCATAACACCCGTTTCTCCATACCTTAAATCCGAAATCGAAAATCCCAATTCCGAAATCAAAATAATGGCGTTGCCTGCGGCCCGGGCTTTACGCTGCAAATCCTCGCCTTGGCCTCGCGCGCAGGCCTGCACAAGGCTGTGGGTTTTCCGCTGCAATCCCTAACGTGGCTCGGGCGCGGGGCCCGAAAGGGGATGAAAAATGGTTTGTCCGTCAGTTTTGGGGAAGGGGTAGTTGAGGACGGCTTTTTAAGTTTCTTCTTATGAGGCCAGGGTAAGCGACTTTGCTCACCGTTTAACCTTGCATACGGGCCAAGCCGGGAGGCTTGCGGCAGCGATTTGCTACCGCAACCGTCCTCGCGTGTGGTTCGTTATCATTGAATTTGCTTGCGGTAGCAAAGGTTGGGACAAAGATTATATTATAATGTATTGAGTAAATAAATTGATTGCATTTTCAATTTTTGATTGAGAACACTTATGATTCGCGCCAACTTCGTTACATACATCTATCCAATATTTTTGAGAGCATCGTTTATTATTCCCTTTATGTCTATTGGGTAGCCCGAGTGCATGTTTAACTTTTGAAACAATACACGGTGACAATTGAATATAACTATGCATAAAATAAGTCACAATTGATGTCAACTACTTGTTTTTGTTAATGCTGCTTCTTTTTTAGCCTTTAAAGACTTCAGTTTGTCGCCCGGTTTTGGTTAAGCTTTACCAAGAAACGAAGCCTTTATAACCTCTTCAAAAGTACCATGTATTTTAAACTCGCTTTTTTCGTACTTCTCTAAACGTTTCTTTTTAAGTTCGTCGCCTTTTTGTCATACACAAATTTACTTAATTAAGTGAGCACAAGCGTTTGCCATTAACATTTTTTGGGCTTTCAATAAAGCGAACTGTATCTAATGCCTTACGTATATTGTATTTGTACCTGAACTCGTGGCAATAACGATGTAAATGTTTGGTTTATACTTTATGAAAAGCACCTATCTTCCAAATTTGCCACAAAATACATTTAACCATTTGATTATTAGTTAGTTTTACTATTTAATATATTTAGCGTAGATAATTAAACGTTATATATATATTTGTTAAGCCATGATAAAGTTTTCGATTAAGATAGATGATGAAGCCCATTCTTTGAATGAAGAAGACGGTATCGGACTGGACAAAATTGGCGATTTTCTTAAAAATCTTTACTGTGCTATCGATAACGGCACAGAGCATAAAGTAACATTAGGGAATGTTAGAGGCAACTGCTATGCACTTGATTTTTACACAAGAGACAATGCGCTTTACGAGAACTTTTTAACTGTTCATAAAAACATAGAACAATTGGATGTCGATTCACTTCCAATTGAACAAAAGAGATATGCGGCCTCTCTAAAAGCTATTTTAGGTGGTAAGTATTTTTTAACCGCGTATGATAAAAACGATCAAGAGGTAGCCGCAATAAATGAAATCGGCAAAAAGCAAATAGCAAGTTTTTACTATTCTACCGATACGGTTTATGGTATTTTATCTGAATTGGGAAGTTCAACCTTAACAAGTGCTAAAAAACATATATATATTGACGGAATAGGATATAAAATTTTTATATCCCGAGATCAAGATTTAGAGTTAAAACCATTTTATGGAACACATAAATTAAGAATAGAGCTAAGACAAAAACGTTCGTCTACAGATGGACATATAGTTAATTCGGAGTTACTTTCTTTTACTGCAGTAAGTAAAGGCAATCTAATAGATAATTTAAACGATAGTGATGCGATTGAACTTAAAATATTAAAAAACACCCATACGATAGAAGATATTCTGAATAGTATATATGCAAGTAGATAAAAAGAATGTTAGAGATTGGGAAACCATATTAATAGACACAGGTCTAATTTTAGCACTATTTCGTGCTAAAAATGGTTCTCAAGACCCTTATATATTATTTGTTAAAAAGCTACTTACATATCTATGTACGTCTCAAAGTGCAGAAAAAAACGACCGAAAGATTTATATCTCAACAATTACAGTGGGCGAAATATTAACCAAAGAAACGGAGCAAGCACAAGTAAATAGGATTTTAAAAGTATTAGATAGCAGTAACGTGGAATTTTTAAGTTTCGATATTGAGACTTCTTTGCAATTCAATATTAAAATGCAACCATACTTAGAAAAATCAGCCTTACACGAAAAGGCTAAAGAACTGGGCTTTGAGCCGAAAGACTACGGAATGGCAAGGCAATGGATTTCCAAAGATTATATGATTGCCATGACTGGCTTTACCAAAAAAGTAGATGCCATTTTAACGTTAGATAAAAAAACATTTTACCCAGTATGTTCTAACTTTGAAAATACTGAATGTATTTTAGCATACCCTGAATTATTTTTGCATTCAGAACAATATATTTTTGAATATGACTACGCCAATGTCGACAATTTTTTAAAAGGCATACCATTTCAAAGCCTAAACGACATCGAAGCACTAAAGCCAAAACCAATTACCCAAACTGATTTGTGGGGCGGAGTCTACACTACATTCAAATAAAAGAAATATAAACAAAAGGTATTGTGCTTGATGTGATCTCCCCCCAACCGGCACGAGGATGCAGCGCTGGCAAAAGCGTGGAAATTCTGTATTAAAAAAGATAATTAGCCATTGCTAAATAGAAGGCGGGAATAAGCGCCAAATCGCAGTAAAATTCGGTATTCAATTCATCGTCATTGATAAATTATTGACGACGTATAAGATGATTAAAAGGAATTAATTATTATATATTTGAATATTAAATTTCAAAAAACCAAATCCTAAACTATGTTAATGAAATTAACTAATGTCACTGTTAATAAATACAAAAGCATTCTAAAAAGCCAAAGTGTTGAAATAGAGCCCGACATTACTACAATTGTAGGGATGAACGAATCAGGTAAAACAAGCTTTTTACAAGCAATTGCAAAAACCAATTATTTTAACTCTGATAAAGACTTCAAGTTTGATATTACACAAGATTATCCGCGAAACAAATTAGTTGATTTTGAAAGCAGCGGTGAGGATGAGGAAATATTAAGCTGTACTTATCTTTTATCTGACGAATTATTAAATACTATTAGTAATGATTTGGGAAAAGGGGTTTTTACAACTAAAATTTTCAGCTTCACTTATCATTATAAAGGAAGTAGCACCGTCAGCGGTATTGCAGGTAATGAAAAAAAATATTTAGAAGACAAATTAAAAACTTTAGCGCTTGCATCTGATACAAAAAAAGCGATTAATGCTGTAAATTCATTAAAAGATGTTGCTGCCATTGTGCCGTTAGAAAGTGATACCGATTTTCCAGCATTTAAAGCGGAGATAAAAAAAATAATGGATGCTTGTCCATCAGGCTGGGGAAATAGTTTTTTAGGATATCATATCTTCTCCACTTACATAAAACCTCATATGCCAAAATTTTGGTATTTCGATGATTATTATCATTTAGGTGGAAAAATTAATATTAACGAATTAAATAACGGAGCGAACGAAGAAAGACACAAAACAGCTAAGGCTTTATTAGAATTGGCGCGGATTGATATAAAGGATATTTTAAGTTCTTCCGACTATGAGCGATATATAGCATTACTCGAAGCATCATCCAATAAAATAACAAGCGAGATTTTTAAATATTGGTCAACTAATAAAAATTTAGACATAGAATTTAGGATTCAAGATAAGGATGGCTTAAAATACCTTGACATTCGAGTTAAAAGTCAAAGGCACAAAATCACGCTACCGCTGGACAGACGTAGCAAGGGCTTTAATTGGTTTTTTTCGTTTATTATATGGTTTAGTAAAATTCAAGCTGACAAAAAATCCGATTATATTTTACTATTGGATGAACCTGGACTTAACTTACACGCTTCTGCACAGGCGGATTTATTAAGATTTTTTGAAGACCTATCTAAAAAATATCAAGTAATTTATACTACGCATTCGCCTTTCATGGTTGAATCAGATAAATTAAATCGAGTTAGAACAGTTTTGGAAACTGACGAAGGGACGATTATTTCTGATAGCATTCAAGAAAAAGATCCAAATACATTATTTCCGTTACAGGCTGCATTGGGATATGATATTGCGCAAAATTTATTTGTTTCTAAAAACAATCTATTGGTTGAAGGCCCTGCAGATTTACTTTACCTAACCGTGTTATCCAACATTCTTGAAACGGAGAACAGGACAGGTTTAAAGGATACTATAACTATAGTTCCAGTTGGTGGACTGGATAAAGTAACCACATTTATATCTCTCTTACGGGGCTCTAAATTAGCTGTAGCCAGCCTTCTCGACACCTTCACCGACCAAAAAGGCAAACAAAGAGTTTCAGATTTAATTCAACAGCGAATAATCAAGGATAAGCATATTAGATTTTTCAATGAATTTGCTAACAATGGCAAGTCAACAGCAGATATTGAAGACTTATTTAGTAAAGAAGAATATATTAAGTTGTTCAATTTAGCTTTTGATAAAGAGTTTCCAACAGTGAAAATAACTGACCTTGATTCATCAATAGATACAATACTAAAACAAATTAACAAAGTTATCGGAAAGGATAGATTCAACCACTACAAACCGGCAAACAAACTAAATCAACTTGGCGTAGATAAATCCTATTTCTCGGCTAATACGCTTGATAATTTCGAGAAAATGTTCATAGAGATAAATAAGTTATTCTAATTTGCAGTATGATTATTAAGAAGTAAACTTAAACATAACCCTCCGCTGGCGCACGCTTGTCGCATGTGCCCCTTATGCAAAATCGAATCGGAATTAGCGTAAATTGCAATATTTTATTTGGTGAAATAAGAATGTCTGAAAATTCACGAAGAAGAGCATTTGCTTTAAGAGTTGTATTACAAATTATAGTTGGGGCTTTATCATTCATTGGACTTGCAACTTTAATGGTCGGGGTACTAATGAATAGCGAATATGATACAATATCAATTTCTAATGTTGGGTTTGTTGTGCTATTAGCACTGTCAAATTCTTGTTTTTCCTGGGCTCGATCTTTAGATGATCCAAAATATAAGGACTTAATAGAAAGGATTAATGACAAGGCGATAAATGGTATAATAGCAGCCGTATGTTTTATGCTTGGATCGTTATTTAAATATCTGGCTATACACTTAGGAAAGAAAGATATAGTGCCGATAAAGGAATTCGCTGATATAGATTATCGAGTTTTTCACATTTTGTCATCAGTTATTTATGAAATCGCATTCCTTCAAACTATATGGTTTATTTTAGCAGTGATATACTTTTATAACGTTTATAAACATAGACGAGATTACCCAGAACCATTTTTATAAATCCGATAAGGCACACGCGACACGCGTGCGCCAGCCTAAGGCCTTAAAGTCCCCTGCCGGGGAGATTTAGTAGGGCCCTTCGCTGGCGCACGCGTGTCGCGTGTGTCTCGAGTGTTAAGTCTACACATCCCCAAACTCGCAATTTCTTATTCCCCGTAATAATTCAACAATAAAGGAAAACGATTAATTTCCGTCGCATACTTAGCACATTAAGCACACGCGACACGCGTGCGCCAGCTTAAGATGCTTTTTCCGGATGTTAATGCATACGATAAATGGAAAATAAAAGCCCTGCATCTCAAAATGACCATCCCCGGAACGATGTTCCTGGTATCGAACGTACTGGAAAACACGGCTACCGAAGAAGATCGTAAAGCAGGCGTCGATATAGGAGACCTGGTAGGGTGGTAAACTTTGGCCGGAAGTAGCAGCTCCCTTAGCGGACGGACGCCCCTGTAATTAATAAATATGATCCAATAGCGTGTACCTGTTTAACTGATTTAGCTATACGCTACACATTATGCTCTACAACAGCCGTAGTTAACAGCCATGTATATAACTAATTAATTTACTTAGTTAAATATTTCTATCCCCCTCAGGAAATAAACCTACATCTAATTGCACTTTAAAAATCACACTAAACCTAAATAATCAATATAATGAAAAGCAAACATTTACTTTTAGTCGCTATGGCGGCTTCGCAGGCGTTGTTTTATTCCTGCCGAAAAGAGAACAGCCTGGCAGTTGAAAAGCCCGACATGCCAGATGCATCTGCAAAACTTGCTGCATCAGCAACAATGGTGGGCTCAGTTATCACCATTGCAGGGAGTAACCAAACATCCAACACCGGGCCCGAACTGGCAGATGGAGTTGGGTCGGCAGCCCGCTTCTTCTTCCCCGCCGGCATTGATCTGGCCGACGATGGAACCATGTACATTGCCGATTTTGGGAATAGCGCCGTACGTAAAATTACACCGCCCAACATTGTAAGCACCATACCTATCCCAAACCGCGCCGATGGAGAAAAAATATATAATCCCCAAAATATAAGGCGTTCGGCCAATGGCACGTTAAACATTATAGTCGGCACCGATGGTCGGCAGGCCTTCAATAAACACCCGATGTGGATTTTGAACACCGATGGCTCTGTCAGTACCTATATTGCCGAACCAAATTCGGGCGTATATAACTGCCTGGAAAGAGATCCATTTGGCACCTTGTTTTTTACGCAGGAACGTACCCTGAAAAAATTTGTACTTAATGCCAATGGACGAATAGGTGCCAATGCCTGGTCTCCCAACCCCGATTCGCTTAATATAGCCGACAGGCCCTTTGGCACCAAAATTTGGGCTTTAGTATGCGCAAACAATGGCATAAAGTATATGATAATAGGAAATCATCTATATAAGCTCACACCATCGGGTCTTTTCACCGAAATTTACCGCGACCTTAACCTTTCAGGAGTGGGTACTTTAGTAGCTACCAAAGATAGCCGTACCATATATCTCGTTCAGCATGGCGCAATAAAAGCCCTTTTTAATGGGAAGCTGCAATACATAGCCGGCCCCAACCCACACTATCACGATGGTCGCGATGGCGTAGGGTCAAGTGCCGATGTTTATGCCCGCAATCTGGCTTTATCTAAAGATGAAAGCACGCTTTATTTTACTGATAACTTTAAGGTGAGGAAAATTATTTTGCGATAATATAGCCATGTTGCTGCAATAACGCCTAAACAGCTTTTTATTCGGTATAGCGACAACAAAAAGGTCTGCGCCAATATGGGGCAGACCTTTTTAATTTCCTCTTTTAAAAATTAAGTTTATTCTTTTGCTCTCTTCTTGGCTGGTTCAACCCATTTTTCGCCGAGGGCTTCAAGCGCGGCGATAAGCTTTTTCTTTTCAACGCTATTATCAGGAACAGTAGCCAGCTTTTCACGACGGGCCTCCTCTCTCCGCTGGCGCACGCGTGCCGCGTGTGCACGTATGCTAAGCTTACATCATCGCAAAACTCAAAATCTCTTATTCCGGTAATCATTCTGCTATAGAGAAAAAAGGCAATATCGATAAGGTACACGCAATACGCGTGCGCCAGCCTAAAGCCTTAAAGTCTTCCCCTGCCGGGGAGATTTAGAGGGGGTGATTCAGCATCCTATTCACACTCCCCACGCTCAGCCCGAGCCGCTCAGCTATCTGCCGCTGGCTTAAACCTTCATCGCTTAATCTTTTAGCTTCCCAGTGCATGCGTTCGCGTTCTTGCCTGGAGGCGTCGCGCAGGTGGTTTTTCTCGCAATCATGGCCCGTAAAAACAAACTTTAAAAAGCCTTGATGCCGTTCCAGTTGGGCAAGGCATATGTTATCGGCCCCATACATTTCGGCAGTGCTGCGCTGCTTAATTTGCTTTAAATACCGCTGGCCGGGTATGGAGTGGCTTTCGCCCATGGCAAAGGCACTGTCGCAGAAATTGATGAGCATCTTACTCCCCTGCAAATCATTGCGGCTAAGCGGCAACCGCGGGTTACGCTTAGGCGTATGGGCCAATACCAGGATACTTACCCCGTGACGGGTTTTAAGCTTTTTCAGTTCCTTCATCAGCAGCAGGGCAGCGCCAGCGCTCTCGGTTCCGTTGCGCAGGCAGGTAATATTATCAATGATGAGCACCCGGGCGTCGGTACGCTTAATGCCCCGCGTTAAAGCTTCAATCACATACCTGTCCAGCTTTTGATAATGCGAGCTTGCACGGTTAAACTGGTTGTATTCGCCGCGGTAAAACTCGGTAGCAAACTGGTAACGGTTCTGGCCGTCGGTATAGCGTTGTTCAAACTGCTTGCCGGTAAGTTCAAAATCAATATACAACACCGACGAGGCCTCGGCCCCAAGCGTGAAGGGAGCAATGGGTTCGCCCCGGGTAATGCTGTCGGCCAGCTGCACGGCCAGCAGGCTTTTGCCCATATTGGTATCGGCAAACAGGATGCACAGCTCGCCCTCCAGCCAAAAGTTGCCAAACAACATTTGCGGCGTTTCGTGTTCGGTTTCCATGGCCATCCACTCATTGGCCGGGTAAATATCAAACAACTCAATCACAGCATCCGGGTCGGAGATCATAACCTCTCCCTTTCGCCCAAGCTTAGCCGCCGCTTCCCGCACCTCATTTTGAATCATTTGAATAACCAGGGGTTTTTCTGCAGTGTGGTCCATAATTTGTCGCGCCCCCTGTCCGGCAGCTCAAAAGCCCGAAACATCCATCGTTATTTGCCGCCAACCTGGCGGCAATCATGAAAGGCACTCAAATTTACCCTCTAAAAAGCCCCCCAATGGTGACAGCATTTTGTCAGTGTTCAATTTTTAAAAACCGGGTGTTCAACGTTCAAAAACCAATTTACATAAACAACTGATTATCAAATACAATTTGTTCAAATCGCGATTTTGAACAAATTTATCAATTTATAAAACACTGATTATCAGTCGTTCAATTTTACAACAAAACACCAGGTGTTTACACTTTCAAAAATTGAACAGTACAATACAGGTAAGTGCCAATGCTCCGAAACCACCATTGCCCCCACGGCCAAACACCCCAACAAACAAAAAAGGCCCGCCAAACCCTGGCAGACCTTTTAAATTCCTCTACAAAACCAATCCCTTATTCCTTGCTCTTCTTCTTAGCAGGTTCAACATACTTTTCGCCAAGGGCTTCAAGGGCGGCGATGAGTTTTTTGCGTTCTACGGCATTGTCGGGCACGGTAGCCAGCTTCTCGCGGCGGGCTTCCTCCACCTTGCGGATCTTCTCGTCAAAAGCCCTGTTGATTTTATCAAGCTCGGGCGTGGTATCCAGTTTTGCTATTTCTGCTTTAATTTGGGCTGCTAATTTTTCAAATTCCATGGGGCTATTTTTGGAAGCGCAAACATAAAAAAATCATTGTAAGTTATTATTACCGCAATAAAAAGTATGCGTGTTAACTTGTATTTTTTGTTGCCGCTGAAGCGCGCTATGGAAAGTACGATAGGCTTATGAAAAAGTCTAATAACGCAAAAAGCCTTAGTAATTAGCTAAGGCTTTTGCGATGTAGCACTATTGAAAGTGATAAAGGGTGGCACCGACCTACTCTCCCACGTTTTACCGCAGTACCATCGGCTCTGGCGGGCTTGACTTCTCTGTTCGGAATGGGAAGAGGTAGACACCGCCGATATAGGCACCTGAATTTCTTTTTATTAAGGTGAAAGCTTAAAGGTAAAAGGTTAAAGGTTCTTACCTTTCGCCTTTATCCTTTGGCCTTTCAGCCTCATAAATGACATATTATTGAAAGAAGGAATTGAATGTAGAGAAAACAACAGCTTTGTTGTTTGTTTGTGGTTGATAGTTCATGGTTCATCGCTGCATATTACTATGAACTATAATCCAATTACTATCAACCCTTTTTTCTATCTGAAGAAAGCTTCGGGCAATTAGTATTACTCGGCTATGATGTCACCACCTTTATACCTGTAACCTATCAACGTAGTAGTCTCCTACGACCCTCAATGGAAGTCTCATCTTGTGGCTAGTTTCGCAC
>NZ_BMKD01000015.1 GCF_014643835.1 Mucilaginibacter rubeus
TATCAAATAATTTAAACGCGATGCTGCGGCCCGTAATGGTGTCTGCTTATAGGAGATTGATTGGTATTTATCGGTGCATTAACGTAATTGAAAATCGG
The DNA here is from genome assembly GCF_014643835.1 of Mucilaginibacter rubeus. GTDB lineage: Bacteria > Bacteroidota > Bacteroidia > Sphingobacteriales > Sphingobacteriaceae > Mucilaginibacter > Mucilaginibacter rubeus. The sequence continues at coordinate 99 of NZ_BMKD01000015.1, forward strand.
TGAAGGTTTTCTTAGCCATAGGCGAAAAGATAAAATAAAAAAGTCTCCTGTTATAGAGACTTCTTTTATCTGATTCGGCAGATCATATTGCTGGCAGGTTGCTCCCCAGCAGAGCCTGTTTCCTCTTCTGATCTGCAAAGGAAAATTAAGAAAACATGGTCACGGTTTGCTTAGTCATTTATATATTATAACTTTATATAATCTATTACCACGCTTTTTAGGACTTTTTGCCTTTCTGTAGCAGATTTTCATCATAGGAGATTTCTCCTCACCCCAACCTTTAGCCCCCCGCCATTCGTTCGAAATGACATCGGTTTTTACCGAAATAGAGCTATACTACCTCGCTCTGCACCCCCGAATAATATTTCAGCTCGATCAGGTCATGCGGCAACGTTTTGGTATTCCATGCATGATGGATAGCCAATGCCGTACCTACGGCAGTTGCCTGTGCCATCGACGCGGCGTATACTTCCAAATGGGGGAAGGCCAGCGCCAGCAGGTGCATGAAAACGCTATTTTTACTAAAGCCGCCATCTACAAAAATGCGCTTTACTGTACAGCCGTTTAAAACATAATTGGTTGATATGGTTTGCTGGGCAACAATATCAATCATGAGTTGGTGGTAAGCTTCAACATCATCAGCAAAGCTGTTTAAGTCGCGCTGCTCAAATGCCGATTTCTGTAACTGGCCTTCATTTTCATTTGCCTGTAATGACGGCTGATTATTTAACCGGGCCGCGATGACCGGATCATAATTTATGGTACGGTACCTGATCTCGTCCTGGTTAAAATGGGCGGCAATCCGTTTTACCTGATGCTCATATTCATATCCTGTAAACAGGCGTGATGCTTTTACCGGACTGCCCTTATATTGCAGGTAGTTAAGGCAATCATGCTTCAGTTCATCAGCCGTAAGCGGTGTTTGGTTAAAAGGGTTAAGACTGATTGACCAGGTACCCGTTGAGATCAATACAAAGGGCATATTAAAGCTCACGAGGTAAGGGATGAGCGCTGCCGAACTATCATGCAACCCAATACCAACCTTATAAGTGCTGCCCGGAAATTCGGCCGGAAGCACACTATCCGCGGGATGCAGCGGAGCCATTTTGGGCAGGATCCCTTCATCATTAAGCCAGTTGTGATAGGTGTTCTTAGCAAAATCCCAAAGGGCAGTGTGGCAGCCGATACTGGTTAAGTCGCTCACCATTTGCCCGCTAATAAGATAGCTCATATACTGGGGTAGGTGTAAGGCATACTTTATCCGCTTAAACACTTCGGGCTGTTGATATTTAAGCCTGTATAACTGCAATCCCGAATTAAGGTTGCCCAAAACCGGCGAGGCGGTTTCTAAAGCAAACCTGGCTTCATCCCCATAGTTTTCATAAAACTGCCTGCCCAGTTCAGGCGAATATGGTTTGAGGTAATTATACAGTGGGGTAAGCGGCTTGCCATATTCATCAACATACACAAAGCTGGCCCCGTAAGTTGAAAAGTTGACCGCTTTAAGATCAAACTCCTTATGCTTAAAAATTTCGCGCAATGAGTCAAACACCGATAACCTGAGGCTGTCGAGGTTTTCACATGCGTCGCCATCTTCATCGTGGGTTTCCAAAAAACGGGCTGTCCGTTCAAAAACTATTTTGTAGTTCTCATCGAACAGGAACAGCTTCTTGTTGGTTTTACCCACATCAAAAACGGCTATAACAGGTATCGGCTCCATAGGCTTACAATCCGGTTGATACTGCTTTTGCTCCTCGTTCGTTTATCAGTTGCTGCCTGATAGTTTGCTGCCTGTAAACTGCCAGCGGGTTCAGCGCACCGCCTGCCCTTAAGCGGGCTTCGGCCAGTAACGAACGGACGTCAGTGCGGTAAGCCTGCTGCAATATTTCCTGGGCAAGTACTACATCATTATCCTGTTGTGCCTGTACCAATGCTGGAGTATCTACTAACAATGCCTGTGCATAGGCTATCTTAATGGCTTCTACTGATTGTAACAGGTCTTCAATCGGGTCTTTTACATTGTGTGAAGCATCGATCATCCAGCCAATGGATGTAGCGTGTGCCATGCCGCGGGCATCCATACCTTCAACCAGTTCGTTAAAGATCAGGAACAACTGATATGGGTTGATGCTGCCAACGGTAAGGTCATCATCACCATATTTTGAATCGTTAAAGTGGAAACCGGCCAGCTTGCCTTCCATCAGCAGTAATGAAACTATCTGCTCAATGTTTACCCCCTGTAAGTGGTGACCAAGATCAACTAATGTTTGTGCTTTTTGTCCCAGTTTTGATGATAACAGGTATGATTGCCCCCAATCGCCGATAGTGGTTGAATAGAAGTTAGGCTCATAAGGTTTGTACTCTACCCAAACTTTCCAGTCATCAGGCAAGGCCTCATAAATTTCCTGTAAGCTTTCTAAAGTGCGTTCAAACGCGCCGCGCATGTTTAACTGCCCGGGGAAGTTTGATCCGTCCGACAGCCAAACAGATAATGCTTTGGAATCAAGCTCAACGCCGTATTTGATCACCTCAATATTGTGGGCAACAGCCTGTTTGCGGACCGCTTTATCTACATGGTGCAATGAGCCAAATTTGTAGCTCAATTCCTGATTAGGCTGATCCTGGAAGGTGTTGGAATTAACCGCGTCAAAATGCAAGCCCAATTGTGCTGCATGGGCTTTGATAGCTGAGGCGTTGGATGGGATATCCCAGGGAATATGCAGCGAAATAGAGTTGCTGCTACGGTTAATCGTGTGGATCAAACCTACATCTTCAATTTTTTCTTCCAGGCTACGCGGCTCACCACCGCCCGAAAACCTGCCGAAACGTGTACCGCCGGTACCTAAAGCCCAGCTTGGTATAGCAATATTAAAATCAATTAATTTTTGCAGGATGGTATCCAGATTTTTCACATCGCCGGCAACAAAATCAAATTTGCGCTGATGATCATTCAGCTGCTGATGATTGGCTTCATCAATTTTATATTTTTCTAACTGCATAATTGGTATTGGTTTAAAGCAAGTTCAAGCGTGGACGCTTAAACTTGCTAAGTTTATTTTGTTACCTCCTTCGGGAGGGGCGCGTAGGGCTGTGCATTGGCAGGGAGGGGTTATACGCCTTGCTTAATTAATAAGCTTATCGAAGAAACCCCTCCCTACACCCTCCCAAGGGAGGGAATCGCGCAACCCAACGCTTCTTAATTTATCTTAAGCGATGACCATGAACCATAATCTATCAACCATGAACTAACTATCTCACAAACGCCATCGCCACACCGCCATCAACATTCAACACGTTACCGGTTGATTTGTTAAGCAAACCGCCGGTAAAGGCAAAGCAGGCATTAGCTATATCGGCAGGTAAAATCACCTCGTTTAATAAAGTACGTTTTGCGTAGTACGCTGGCAGTTCATCTACGGTAACGCCGTAAGCTTTAGCACGGCCTTCGGCCCATCCGCCGGCCCAAATGTTGCTGTCGCTGATTACGGCATCCGGGTTAACAACGTTCACACGGATTTTATCGGTGCCAAGCTCGGCCGCGTTCAGTCTGCTCAGGTGTAACTGGGCAGATTTTGCCGAGCCGTAACCGGCGTTGTTCGGTCCGCTCACTAAGGCGTTTTTGCTTACAATGTTGATAATGTCGCCGCCAATGTCTTGTTTTTTCATCACAGCAACTGCCGCCTGGGTAATAAAGAACTGGCCTTTAACCAATACATCGTACAATAAGTCCCAGTCTTTTTCAGTATGGTCGGCAATTGATTTAGAGATGGATAAGCCGGCGTTGTTCACCACAATATCAACGCCGCCAAAAGCTAAAGCAGCAATTTCAAGCGCTTCGTTGATCTGATCGGCTTTGGTTACATCCAGTACGGCTGTGGTGTATGAATCTTTGCCGTATTGTTTTTTGAACTCTTCACCTGCACCTTCCAAACGCTCGGCGTTCATGTCATTCAGAATAACTACAGCGCCTTCATCAACAAATTTTTTGGCGATAGCTTTACCTATGCCGCCTGCGCTACCGGTGATCAGGGCAATTTTACCTGATAAGGCTTTTGGCTTAGGCATACGCTGTAGTTTGGCTTCTTCCAATAACCAGTACTCAATATCAAACGCTTCCTGGCGTGGGAGGGAAGTATATTCTGAAATTGCTTCAGCACCTTTCATTACGTTGATGGCGTTGGTATAAAACTCGGCAGCAACACGGGCGGTTTGTTTATCTTTTGAAAAAGAGAACAAGCCTACACCCGGATACAGGATGATCACCGGGTTGGTATCCCTGATAGCCGGGCTGTTATCATGTTTGCAGGTATTGTAATAATCAGTATACATCTGGCGGTAGGCCTCAAAGGCAGGAGCCAAACGTGCTTTTAAAGCGGTAACATCGCTCAGATCTTCACCTGGTGCAAGGTCAAGCACCAGCGGACTGATCTTTGTACGCAGGAAGTGATCAGGGCAACTGGTACCCAATGGAGCCAGGCGGTCAAGATCATTTGAGTTGATAAATTCCAATACACGGGCATCATCAGTAAAATGGCCAACCATGTGCCTGTAGCTTGAGCAAAAACCACGTAATATAGGTGCAAGGGCAGCCGCCTGTTTTTTACGGTTGGTCTCGTCTAGGCTTTCAACTTTTTGACCACCGAAAACAGGGCCTTTTTTTCCGTAGTTTTCTTCAAGGTATTCAGCACAGCGCTCAATAACCTCAAGTGTGTTCATGTAGCTTTCGTAAGCTGTATCGCCCCAGGTAAATAAACCATGCGAGCCCAGCATTATACCACGGATGCCGGGATTTTCGTCAAGGCATTGTTTTAATTGCAGGCCGAGCTCAAAGCCTGGTTTTTTCCATTCAACCCAGCCGATGGTACCGTTAAAAAGCTCCCGGGTTATTTTTTTACCATCTTTTGCTGCCGCGATGGCGATGGCAGCATCAGGGTGCAGGTGATCGATGTGTTTGAATGGCAGGAAGCCGTGAAGCGGCGTATCAATAGATGGCGCTTTTGAGTTAAGATCGTAGATGCAGTGATTAAACAACTCAACCATTTCATCTTCAAATTCAACCCCGCGATAAATGTTTTTCAGGCTACGAAGGCGATCAACATACAGGGCAGCCAAGCCGCTCTTTTTCAGCGTACCAATGTCACCGCCCGAGCCTTTGATCCACATTACCTCAACATCATTGCCGGTAAGCGGGTCTTTACTCATCAACTTGCATGAGGTGTTGCCGCCACCATAGTTGGTAAGGCGCAAATCGGCACCCAAAAGGTTGGAGCGGTATATGAGCAGGGCTACTTCATCGCCCGCCAGTTCGGCGGCTTTTGCTTCATCCCACAAATAGCTTACGTGTTTAAATTCAGTTGTTTTCGACGACATATATTTTAATTGTTGAATTATTGAGTTAATGAATTATTGATTTGTTTTTATCGTTGGCTTATTTAGCTCGGCTTTTACTGTCGGTTTTTCGGGTTTTATCTTATTTCCATATCCCACAACCAGTACCGATATTACAATTACCGCTATACCGGCTATTACCGTTGCGAATGCTTTTTTACTTACGCCTTTCCACTCTTTAAGTACCAGGCCCCACGTATTAGCAATCAGGATAATGAAAGCCATGTGCAGGATCCAGGAGCTGGCGCCATTACCCATTTTGCTTTCGCCCATACCGTAAAAAAAGAACTGTAAAAACCAGGTTGTTCCGGCCAGTGCCGCAAACAGGTAGTTTTTAAGCAGCGGTGTTTTTTTATCGGTATAATTATCAAACGTTTTGTTGCGGGCATTTAGCACCATACACCATATAAAGTTAGTGGTTAAGCCACCCCATAGTATAATAATATAGGTTACATTGTTTGAAAACAGGAAATTACCTTGTCCCGGATGTGCCGCCTGCCAGATCTGGTTAGCGGTATCGGCCATTGGTTTTCCGGCTTCAATACCGAAGTTGAAACAAGCGCTCAGGATCCCCGAAACTACCGCCACCAGTATACCTAAACCAAAGCGGTAATCCTTATTTTCCTGGGCTATGGTTTTATCGGCCGAGAGTTCTTTCTCTTTCATCATACCTGCTTTACCGCATATAATAATGCCCACTACACAAAGCACAATGCCCAATAAAACCATCTGCCCCCATTCGCTGTGCAGCATCAGCGTAAAAGTATCTTTTCCCTCTTTCGGGAAAAGGTCATAATACACCGACGGAATTATCGACCCAAAAACCGAGCATAAGCCCAGTATAATGGTGCTACCCAGCGATACTCCCAAGTAACGTACCCCTAATCCATATGTTAAACCGCCAATGCCCCACAGCAGTCCCATAAGGTACGTCCAGCCAAGGGTAGCAGTATCCGTATGGCTTATAATATCGGCAAAGCCGGGAATAGTAAGCCATGCCGCCAGCGGCGGTACAATGAGCCATGAAAAAATGCCGCCTACTATCCAGTAGCTTTCCCAGGCCCAACCTTTTATTTTTTTGTAGGGGATGTAAAAACTCCCCGAAGCAAAGCCACCGATAAAATGGAAGATGACCCCTAAAATTACTTGCATATTCTCTGATTGGTTTATATTGGTAAGGCTAATGTAGATAATATAAATGCCGGAACTGTCCTTTGCTGTCATGGGTGTGACCGGTAGCTGTCTGAACTCGAATTTGGGGGAATTAACGAATGAACAGAATGCTAATCAATTCAATAATTCTTTAATTCGTTTAATTCAGTTCAGACAATCCCGGTTCTGTTTATTATTTTGGCGTTAAATACATCACCATGCAGGCATATATTTTAGGTATTGATATTGGCACCGGCAGTACAAAGGCCGTAGCGGTAAGTTTAACGGGCGAACCATTAGGTACAGTATCCAATCATTACCCCATCGATAACCCTGAGCCCGGTTACAGCGAACAGGACCCGCTGTTGATTTGGGATGCTTTTGTAAAATGCCTTGCGGGTATTACTGCCAAATTGGGCGCCGCCCCGCAGGCCGTGAGCCTGAGTAGCGCCATGCATAGTATTATTCCGGTTGATGAGCATGGCGAAGCGCTGCTGCCTATGATGACCTGGGCAGATGCGCGGAGCGAGAGCATCGCGCAGGCATTGCGTGCAACGGAAAAAGGTGAACGCCTTTATCATAACTGCGGCACTGCGATCCATGCCATGTCGCCCTTAAATAAGTTGCTGTGGCTGCGTGATAATCAAAGTAAGATCTTTGAAGCCGCCCATAAATTCATTTCGATAAAGGAGTTTATCTGGTTCAGGCTTTTTGGTGTTTTTGAGGTTGATTATTCCATTGCGTCGGCTGCAGGATTGTTTAATATTGTAACCAAAGATTGGAATGATGAGGCTCTTACACTCACCGGTATTACTGCTTCAAAATTATCCATCCCGGTTAATACCACTTATTACCGTAACAATATCAGGCCCGAAGTAGCTGCATTAACCGGGATAAATGCCGGTACCCCTTTTGTTATAGGGGCAAGTGATGGGGCATGTGCTAATTTAGGCAGCCACACTACCGGCCCGGATGTAGCGGCGCTTACTATAGGTACCAGCGGCGCGGTGCGCATTACCAGCCCGAAGCCGGTTTACAATTACGAAGCCATGGTTTTTAATTACCTGCTTGATGAACACACTTATGTATGCGGCGGAGCAGTAAATAACGGAGGTATAGGGGTAAACTGGCTGCTCAAAAACTTTTTGCAAAAGGATAACCTTACCGCTGCTGATTATGACGCTTTGTTTAATGAGATAGCAACCATACCCGCCGGCAGCAACGGACTTATATTTTTACCTTACCTGTACGGTGAACGTGCTCCGCTCTGGGATACCAAAGCCTGCGGCACATTTTTTAATATCAAGCCGGCACATACCCGGTCGCACTTTTTACGTGCGGGGCTTGAAGGCATTTGCTTTGCGCTGAATGATGTGCTTAAAACATTGGAAGATGCATCGGGCGGGATTACACAAGTTAATATCAGTGGTGGTTTTACCAGCTCGGCAGTGTGGACACAGGTCCTGGCAGATATCACCGGGAAAAGGCTCGCAGTGCTTCAGTCTGAAGATTCATCAGCGCTCGGCGCTATTTATCTCGCTGCACGGGTATTATATCCTGAAAGTTATGGCATGCTTACCCGTGTTGAACAACAGGATTTTATCGAACCAAATACTAAAAATCATGAAGTATACAGCAAAATGTTCCCGGTGTTTAAAAAGCTGTATGGTGATTTAAAGGACAGCATGCATTTGGTGGATGGATGGGAGTGAAGACGGATTAAAAAAGTTATCATTCCAGCCCCAGCCACTTAACCAATCTCCAGCAACCATATACAAAAAACGGCGCGGCCACTACATCAATAGTGTAATGAATATGCTGTATCAACAGTAATACTACCAATACTATTGCGCAAATTAATGCGATCAGTTTGTCTGTTCGCTTTTGCAGGTGGAGGTACACAAGTACCATGGTTGCCGTGTGGCCCGAAAAAAACAGGTCTTTGGTGATAAACGTATGCCCGTAAAACACGCTTGTGCTTGGGTCAATAAGCGGGACAAGGCCCACTGGCGGATTGAGCTTGACCAGGCCGATAGTAATAAACCGGGCAATACATACAAAATTCAGTGTCCAGATATAAGTGATACATACCCTCGGGTTATAAAGCGCCCGCCACATCATGAGCAGGCCCATGCTCCAGATGAGTATAAAAATCGGGACTGAGAAATCGTAAGAGGGTAAATGGGCCAATACCCAATCATTAAGTACAACGCCGTCTTGCCTTTTTTCAACATACTTAAAAAAAGACGGTAACAGGTTAATGATGATGACTATGACTATAGTGGCGCCCAGTAACTTGAGCCTGCTGGCCCGGGTATTGTAGGCGCTCTGCCAAAGCTGTTTTATATGATAAATGGAGGCTAAATTCAATCTGTGTTTTTTTATAAAGCCTGCAAAAATACAGTTTGCTGATTAATATTAAGTAATTGTCAGGTATTTGTTAATTTAATAACGAAAATATGGATAGTGAAAACAAATGCAATTGTGTTGCATTAACTTGTTTATATTTGCGGCATGGATTTTCAAAAGCTTTCGCCCCGGCTGGATAATATTGGTATCACCGCTTCAACGCTTTGTGCTATCCATTGTGCAGTAGTGCCTTTGCTGTTTACGAGTTTGCCCCTGGTGGGCCTTGGGTTTTTGGCTAACGCCTGGGTAGAGTGGGGGATGATCATTTTCGCCCTGGTTATAGGGGTTTATTCTATAGGCTTATCCTACTGGCGTACGCATCGCCGTTCAGTTCCACTATTTATGCTTGTATCAGGTTTTGTTATCATAATGGGAGGGCACGCGTTTACAACAACAGGAAAATCCGAGGCTATGATAGTTCCTGTTGGAGGCTTGTTGATAGCCGCCGCGCATTATGTAAATTATAGGTATACCGGCGCCTGCAACCATGATCATAAAACATATAAACTTAAAAAGGTTGAATAATGGACAAGCGCCACAGGAAATTCTTTTATACGTTTTTGCTATTCAACTGCTTTTTGAGTCCGGCTTGTAACCATGAAAAGCATAGTGCCCGGGCTGTATCAAACCATCATACTAAGCCGATAAAAAATACCGTTATAAAAGCCGGCAACTAATGGCGCATATTATACGTACCATTACTAAATTAGCGGCCTTATAATTATTACCCAATTAATACATGACACAAACCCGCGATATACATCATTTTGAGCACCTGCTTGATAAGCATCACCTGAAAAAAACCGCGCCCAGGCTGCGGGTTTTATCCATGATGTCGTCAAGGCATTCGGCTACCTCGCAGCCCGACCTGGAGAACCTGATGCATGATATCGACAGGGTTACCCTTTACCGGATCCTTAATGCTTTTGAAGAAAAAGGGATCATCCATAAGATATTTGATTTAAACGGTACGGCTAATTATGCCCTTTGCTCGTCGAGCTGTAATGAGCATGACCACCATGACGAGCACCTGCATTTTAATTGCACCCAGTGCAAAAATGTATATTGCCTTAATGATATGAACCTGCCCGCAATAGATCTTCCAGCGGGTTTTGAGTCGCATGGCTTTACCCTGTATGCTCATGGCTTATGCCCCAGGTGCAGTAAAAAGGCGGTGAAAAAATGAAATACATCGCTTTGCCCGGGATGATCATCCTGTTATTCCTGTTTCAAAATTCATTCGCGCAGCAAAAAGATACTATACCTGCTGTTACAACTTTTAGGTTTAAAACGGTTGTTATTGATGCCGGGCATGGCGGCAAGGATGCCGGGGCGCGTGGTTCACATTCGTTTGAGAAAAATGTAACACTGTCAATAGCCCTGAAGCTCAAGGCAGCTCTTGATACGGCCATTACTGATGTTAACGCTATCCTTACCCGTACCGATGATACCTTTATCCCGCTAAACCAGCGCTCGGCTATTGCTAATCAAAACCATGGCAACCTGTTTATTTCCATTCACTGCAATTCATCGCCCGAGGGCACTGCCGCACGTGCACACAAGCAAAAAGGGGTACTGATGTTGGTATACGGTTTCCATCGCCTTAAGGAGCAGGAAGAGGCCGTACGAGAGAATGCTTCTATTTTCCAGGAAAAGGATTACAAACAGAACTACGAGAGCTATGATGAAAGCGATCCTTCAAACCTGATCGTACTGAATGCTTATATTCAGAAATACCGCAAGCAAAGTATCCGTTTTGGCGACCTGCTTGACGATGAGTTTACCGGCGTAGATGGCCGCGAAAGTAATGGTGTGAAAGAACAGGGAGTATTGGTGCTGGCCCATAGCGCTATGCCTGCGGTATTGATTGAAACCGGTTTCATTAATAACCCCGAAGAGGAGGAGTACCTTAACTCGGACGAAGGGCAGCACGAAATTGTAATGACGATCATCAGGGCACTTCGAAATTACAGGAAGGCAATAGGGGCATAAAGAAGCTAAATGCCTAAAGCTGAAAGCCCAACCTTCCGTTACATGGGCTATAGGATTTTCTCCTCAATCCGGCGCTTTGCCCCTCGCTGTTCGTTGAAACGACGCTCTTATTAAAAATTACAATTTATTCAACTCATCCATCAATACCTTGCTGTACTGATTAAAATAGCGCCTTACCCCAAAACCCATAACGGTTTGAATGCCGCGGGTGGCGTTGGTTAAAAATACTTCATCGGCCTCGTATAAAATATCAGGATTGATCTGGGCTTCGGTGATATCAATGTTGTTTTCTTTTGCCAGTTTGATCACTACCTGGCGCATTACACCTTCAACGCAGCCCTCGCTTAGCGCCGGGGTATATAAATGGTTTTGGTAATTGATGAAAATATTGGAACTGCTGGCTTCGCACAGGTTACCGCTTTGGTTCAACAAAAAAACATCATCCAGCTTGTTTTGAGTTTTGTACAAACCCGCCATTACATAAATAAGCGAGTTGCAGGTTTTAATGTTTGATAGATAGTTGGACGGTTTAGGCAGTTCCGTAAACACATCCATGATCAGGCCCTTCTCATTCAAAAAATACCTGGGCTCTTCGGATGGGGTTAGCTCCAGGCAATAACCCATTTTATTTTGAGTAGGGGTATACAAGCCTTCGGCATCGCGGTAAACTGTCAGGCGCAGCCTGCCGTGTTTAACTTTATTTCTGCGGGCAAGCTCATTAACTATTTCGTTCAGAAACCAGGTATCCATTTGCGAATAACCATCAATTTTAAGGGCTTTCATGCCCCGCTGTAGCCGGTCGGCATGCAGTTCGGCAAATTTCAGTTTCCCTTTCATTAGTCGCATGCTTTCAAACAGGCCGTCGCCATATTTAAAGCCCCTGTTACCAATGGTAAGCAATGGTGTGTTTTGGGGGAGATATTCGCCGTTAAAATTGATGAATACGGGCATCATAGGACGGATAGATGTTATAATTTGATCGTGTTGTTAATAATTACCGGGTATTGTTGCTCTTCTATCTAACGTCTGTTATTTCGTATCTGTATCGCTGTACTTTCGCCATTTTGCAAGTACGGCCTCAAAATCAGCCGGCAGCGGCGATTCAAAATGCACCTGCTTTTTTAATGTAGGATGTAAAAAGCCCAGTGTTTGTGCATGCAGGGCTTGCCGCGGCATCAGCTCAAAACAATTTTCAACAAACTGTTTGTACTTGCTGAACATGGTGCCCTTTAAAATTTTATCACCGCCGTAAGTGGCGTCGCTAAACAGGGGGTGACCGATATGCTTCATATGCGCCCTGATCTGATGGGTACGGCCGGTTTCCAGCTGGCACTCAATCAGAGTAACGTAACCCATTCGCTCTAAAACTTTATAATGCGTTACAGACCATTTTCCTTTTTCAGGATCATCATATATCGACATTACCCGCCTGTCGGCCACACTGCGGCCAATATAGCCGGTAACGGTGCCATCTTCAGGTAAATCGCCCCAGGCAAGCGCTATATATTTACGGGTGATGGTATGCTCAAAAAACTGCTTAGCCAGCCAGTTCATGGCACGTTCATTTTTGCTGATAAGCAGCAGGCCTGAAGTATCCTTGTCAATGCGATGCACCAGCCCCGGCCTGCCGTCGTTGCCCGGCAGGGTTGGCAATTGCTGAAAATGGTAAACCAGCGCATTCACCAACGTGCCCGTGTAATTGTTATAGCCGGGGTGAACCACCATACCGGCTTCCTTATCAACCACCAATACATCATCATCTTCATAAATAATATTGATGGGGATGTTTTCGGGATATACTTCCGTATCGCGCGGCGGGTGCGGCAGCACTACCGAAATTATATCAAGCGGCTTTACCTTATAGCTCGATTTGATGGTTTTATCGTTCACCAGCACATTGCCAAGCTCAATGGCATTTTGAATGCGGTTGCGCGAAGCATTCTCCACGCGGTGCATCAAAAATTTATCAATCCGCAAAAGCGACTGGCCCTTGTCAACCACTACGCGTAAGTGTTCGTACAAGTCCTGTTCTTCCTGCTCAATAAGTTCGGGTTCGTGTGCCATTTGAGGCGCAAAAGTAATCGTTTTTTATGGTAGGTTAAACGTAATATTGCAATAGCATTAACGCCGTATTATTTTATGAACATTGAGCTTGAAATTTTTAGCCCGGTACAGCAAATCAGTAACCCCCTGTTTGATGACTACGGCGTTAAAGTTTTCATTAAGCGCGATGACCTGATCCACCCCATGATATCGGGCAATAAATGGCGTAAGCTTAAATATTTACTGAAACAGGCGCAAACTGCACAAAAAACACACCTCGTAACTTTTGGCGGCGCTTACTCCAACCACCTGATGGCCACAGCCGCGGCTGCCGCAAAGTTTGGTTTTAAAGCTACCGGCATAGTTCGCGGCGAGAAGGTTGATAACGATACCTTGTTTTTATGCCGCCTGCATGGTATGGAACTGCAGTTTACCGATCGCGAAAGCTATCGTGATAAACTTGCCCTGTTTAATCGGTATTTTGGTAATGATGAACAGGCTTTTTTTATTGATGAAGGCGGCGCATCTGCCGAAGGGGCCAAAGGCTGCAGCGAACTGGTTAACGAACTAACCGAAACCTACGACCATATTTTTTGTGCCTGCGGTACCGGTACAACAGCGGCGGGTATCATTAACGGATTAAATGGTCATCAGCTTAAAACAAAATTCAACGCGGTGCCGGTTTTTAAGAACGGTGGTTTTATTAAGGAGGAGATAGACCGGTTTTTAACGACCCCGGCAGAATATAACATACATACCGATTACCACTTTGGCGGTTATGGCAAAACGAATGACGAGCTCATCAGTTTCATTAAACAATTTGTTGCTGCAACAGGGATATTGATAGAACCTGTATATACCGGCAAAATGATGTATGCCCTATATGATTTAATAAGCAAAGGGCACTTTAAACCCGGCAGTAAAATCCTGGCTATTCATAGCGGGGGTATTTGGGGATTATTGGGGATGAAAGAAAAGTTTAATCAACACTAATTACACGAGTGAGGTCGAATTTTCGCGAATTGGAATTAAATAGCACTAATTTCACAAATGCGTCCGAATTTACACGAACCAACTAATTCGTGTAATTCGTTCTAATTGCTCAATAATACGCTAAGCATTCGTGCATAAATTTCAATTCGTGTTTATCGGGATCTCAAAATGGAAGGTTGACCCTTCGCCGTAAGTGCTTTCAACCCAAAGCCTGCCCTGGTGACGGTTAACAATTTCCTGGCAAATGTACAGGCCAATTCCTAACCCCGACATGTGAGAGGCGAGGTTCTCAACGCGGTAAAAACGTGAAAACACCCGTTCCAGTTGATCGGGCTGGATGCCGATACCAAAATCCTGTACCGATACCCTGAATTTATTGTTGATAACAAGGGCCTCGATGATCACTTTATCTGCCTTTGGCGAATATTTAACGGCGTTGGTTACCAGGTTAATGACAACCTGCTCAATACGCTGGCTATCGGCATGGATAATTAATTCCCCGGCAGGTAAATTTAAAAGGAGCTGATGGGAGGGGCCGGTTTGTTGCAGGATCTCCCTCAATTCGGTAAGCAGTTTGATCACATCAAAATCGGCATAAGTAAAAGGCAGTTTACCGGTCTGGATTTTGGTAACATCAAGCAAGTCTGATATCAGGATGGTTAATTTGCCCACCTGTTCCAATGCCCTGTTGGCCAGTACTTTGCTTTTATCATCCGGAGGGAGGTTACGGGCTATGATTTGGAGGTAGCCCTTTAAACTGGTGACCGGTGTTTTTAGCTCATGGCTTGCAAGCCCTATAAACTCGTCCTTTTTTTCATTAAGCTCTTTAATATTTTCATAAAGCTTGGCGTTATCAAGTGCTACCGCGGCCTGGGCGGCAACAGCCAAAACAAGCTGCTCATGTTCCCTGGTAAACCTGGCCGGTTGTTCGTGTCCAAAAAATAACCCGCCAATCACCTCGCCCGATTTGCCCCTTACCGGAACAGCGAGGTAGCTTACCACCGGCAGGTGCCCTTTAGGCTGGCCAAAATGTGGTGCATTTTTTCCGTAGCGTGGGTCTTTGGTTATATCATCAACCCTTACCGTTCCCTCACCACTGAAAGTAGGGTGAAAGACTGCCGTATTACGTGGCATGCCAAATTTTTCAAATGCCTCACGCGGCGCGCCCGAAAGCGTGAATAGCATATATGATTCGCCCTGCTCGTTAACCTGGTTGTGAAAAAAAGCGCCAAACTGTGCGCCGCACAACTGGGTGGTGGCATCGGTAACTTTTTGCAGGATATTTTGAATATCCAACTCGGCCGAAATAACCTGTCCTATGGAGTTTAAAATCTCCAGGCGTTCGGCATACTGTTGTAATCTTTCTTCTGATTTTTTTTGCCTGCCTATATCGCGGATTATTTTTGAAGCCCCTATTACCTTATTGTTGTTGTTTCTTATGGGAGATATGGTAAGCGAAATTTGTATTTCCTCGCCGCTTTTTGTTTTACGTATGGTTTCAAAATGTTCTATCCGTTCGTTAGCCCGTATTTTATTAATAATCATTTCTTCCTCATCATAACGGTCTTCCGGTATCAAAACCGTGATATGTTTGCCTATGATCTCATCTTCGGTATAACCAAATAAACGTTGGGCCGCGCCGTTCCAGCTGGTAATTACACCATCAAGGTTTTTACTTACAATGGCATCTTCTGATGATTCGATGATAGAGGCCAGCATTCCTTGCTTCGATTCGGCATTTTTTTGTTCGGTAATATCTATCAGTGTATTGGCGGCGCCTGCCAGTTCGCCATTTTCATTAAAACGGGGCTTAGGGTTGGATAATATATAGCTTACACTTCCATCGGGACGTTTAATAAGTATTTCCTGCTGCTTTACAGCCTTGCCATATTTTAATACTTTACCCGTTGGTGTTTCATCGGGAGTTAATAGTATACCGTCGGAGGTAAATATCTCCCAGTTTACATACCACTTGTCTTTATTGGTTTCAGGCGTTTTTCCCCAAAGCTTTATTGCCGCCTTGTTAAAAGAGGTTATATAGCCCTCTTTATCGCAGGTATAAACTGCAACGGGCAGGTCTTCAAGTAAATCCCAGTCGGCACTATCGTTAAATGTTACTTTTGGGACCGGTTTTGAGTGGCTGGCAGATAATGGTTCTTCTCCCATGGTTATAAATATCCCCTTTGGTTGTATCTGGTACTAATTTAATATTAAAATAATCAATCTATGTTAAATTAATTAAAAAGAAAATTTTATTAAACTATCCCGTTACAATTCAGGTTCGCAGATGGAGGAATTTGATTGTTAACCGGGCGGAAAATGCAAATTTCGGCTGCGTTTTTTTATGAATACGGTGGTTGAAGCAGGTGTACCGGTTTTGAGTTTGGTACAAAAAGTAACTTTAAACAATTTAAAGTTACTTTTTTGTCAATCGGTTCAAAAACCGCTTAAATTTTGATTTTAGGCGGTTTTTACTAAATTTGTAATAAACCAAATTAATATGTACAACCTACTTGTTTCTCCGCAGGATGTCCAGGCATCGCTTCAAAAGCATGTACTGGCCGATGGATTCGACCTCACTTTTGATATGGAAAAAAGTAAGGGTGTTTACATTTATGACGCAAAATATAACCGTACGCTGCTTGATTTTTTTACCTGCTTTGCTTCGGTACCTTTGGGCTATAACCATCCCAAAATGCTGAATGATGAAGAGTTTAAGAAAAACCTCATGCTTGCGGCATTAACCAATCCGTCAAATTCAGATATCTACACTACGCAATACGCCCAGTTTGTTGAAACATTTGACAGGATAGGAATTCCTGAATATTTGCCACACGCTTTTTTCATTGCCGGTGGTGCGCTGGCCATCGAAAACGCGCTGAAAGTAGCTATGGACTGGAAAGTGCAGAAAAACTTTGCCAGGGGTTATACTAAGGAAAAAGGTTTTAAAGTATTACACTTTGAGCATGCTTTTCATGGCCGCTCGGGCTATACACTGAGCCTTACCAATACGCTGCCAAATAAAACCAAGTGGTTTGCCAAGTTTGACTGGCCGCGGGTATCTGTACCTTATATGAATTTCCCGTACAGCGATGCCAATCATGAGGACCTGCTAAGGAGGGAGCAATTATCGGTGGCACAAATCAGAAAAGCATTTGAAGATAATAAGGATGATATATGCGCCATAATTATTGAGCCTGTACAATCAGAAGGAGGCGATAACCATGTACGCAAGGAGTTTTTGGAAAAACTGCGTGAGCTTGCCGATGAGTACGAGGCATTGCTGGTATATGATGAGGTGCAAACAGGTGTTGGTTTAACCGGAAAATTCTGGTGTCATGAGCATTTTGGTGAAAAGGCGCGCCCGGATATCATAGCTTTTGGCAAGAAGATGCAGGTTTGCGGCATATTGGCTGGCAGGCGCATTGACGAGGTTGAAGATAATGTATTTAAAGTATCATCGCGTATCAACTCAACCTGGGGGGGCAGCTTGGTTGATATGGTACGCTCGTCGAAAATAATGGAGATTATTGAGGAGGATAACCTTTGTGATAATGCAGCACTGATGGGAGAGTACCTGCAAAACGGCTTGAGCGAAATTGCCGAAAGACATCCGGTTGTAAGTAATGTAAGGGGAAAAGGATTGCTTACAGCTTTTGATTTTCCGGACAAAGCAATAAGGGACAGCTTTATTAAAAAAGGTTTTGAAAATAATATTATGTACCTTGGCTGCGGCGAAAGGAGTGTGCGTTTCCGCCCCGCGCTGATCATTGAAAAAAGCCACATTGATATAGGCCTTGATATGCTTGAACAGCTTTCGGTCACTTTATAATACAGTAAATAAAGAAAATTAATCCCGGCTACAGCTAAATCCGCTCATGAAACGGATGAAATTAACTAATATTTAATAAGGTAAAATCGACATCTATTATTTGCAAAAATGGAAAGATATTAATATACGCTACTTTTTTTCCAAAATACGCTATATTTTTTGTTATTATTCCGATTAGATTTGTTGCAACCCTATTAAAGTAACGTAGTTCTATTTCAAGCACCATGAGCAAACACATAGAGAAATTAAAGAAACAACTGGTTGAAGTTGCCGAGGTTGTAAACTCATTCAAATCTGAAGCTGTGCAGGTTCGAATAATTGACCGTTTACTGGAAGTTATGATCGAATCGGAGAAAGTAGATGCCGAGGGTGTTGAAATGTTTGGTAAAAAAGTAAGGAAATTACGCGTTGAAGATGAAGGCGGAGGTGTTTCAGGACGTAAAAAGCCCGGCGCTACCAAAATACTTAATCAATTGCTAAATACAGATTTCTTTGATAGTCAGCGGTCTATTTCATCAATTGCCAATTACTGTAAAGAACAGTATGATTCTGATTTTAAAACATCTGAACTTTCAGGGATTCTGTTAAAATTAGCTAATGAAAATAAGCTCAGGAGGGAGCGGAGTAATGAAAACAATCGCTTTGAATATATTAAAGCATAAGTATCATCATACTTGCTAAAATAAACAGGGAGCCTGATTTTCAGGCTCCCTGTTTATTTTAGGGTGAAATTTATTATATATAACTTATAGTTAAATATAAATATTATTTAAGGTTAAATAAATTATCTACCCCTAAAATTTTTCTGCTTGTAAAGCCCTCGGCGTATTTTACCTGGATACTTTTGCCAAACTCGCGTGCGCGGCCGGTTACTATTTCAATAAAATTGGATGTTGAAATATAGGTTTGAGGTTCATCTTCCCAGCTTGGGTTATAAAACTGCGATCCGTAAGCATTAATACTCTCTATCTTTTTATCCCAATGTTCGGTTACATCAATTAATATATCAGGGGTAATATAATTATCCTGTATAAAATGCAGCACCATATCTGGCCGCCAGGCCTCTTGTGGTGTGCCATCAATATCAAATGTTTCTATTTTGCGAAGGCCAGCTAAAAATGCCGAGGCTTCAACAAGTTCATTTGCCCGGCCATGATCGGGGTGGCGGTCATGGTAAGCATTGGTTATTACAATGGAAGGACGAAATTTGCGGATGGCTTCAATAACCTTTACCTGGTGTTCGCGGGTATTTTCAAAAAAGGCATCGGGCAGGCCAAGGTTTTCACGTACGGCTAAACCTAATATTTCGGCGGCTGCCGCAGCTTCCTGTTTACGGATTTCTGCCGAGCCGCGGGTGCCCAGTTCTCCGCGGGTAAGGTCAACAATACCAACTTTATAGCCAAGGGCAATATGTTTTAAAATTGTACCTGAGCAACCTAATTCAGCATCATCAGGATGTACCGATAAAACTAATATATCTAATTTAAGCATGCGCAAAAGTAATTCATTGGTTAAATGCCGCTGTCAGCAGGCGGTCAATCTTTCGCCTGATTTTTGAGGAGTTAGGTTTGGTGAAAGGGTAGTAAAAATCAACTACATACCCATTCTTATCAATCAAGAATTTATGAAAATTCCAGCGCGGAACCGACCGTACATTACCATTCTCCTTTTTATCGGCAAAAAATTGATACAATGGGTCGGCATATGGGCCACGTACCCTTATTTTTTCAAATATGGGATAATTTGCTCCATTGGCTTCACAAAAAACAGCAATAGCTTCGCCATCTAAAGGTTCCTGGCCGCCAAAATCATTTGAAGGGAATGCGAGGATTTCAAAGTCCTTGCCGGCAAGCTGAGTTTTTAAAGCTGCCAATTCTTTTAGTTGAGGTGTAAAGCCGCATTGCGATGCCGTGTTTACAATTAAAAGAACTTTGTTTTTATATTCGGAAAGACTGATCTCTTCACCGTTTAACTTTTTAACGTTAAACTGGTAAATGCTTTTGTTATCCATTAAACTAATTGCTGTATGAATTATATCCGGCCTGGTTTAATATGGCCTCGATATCCTTCTGTTCTTCAGGGTCGTAGGTTTCTTTGAGATTATGACCAAATATGCTGGCTACCGACTGGAACATGAAAGCCTTAAAGCCGCCTTTTAATTCTTTAACCATAGCAAAGCTGGTTTGCCCGGTTTCGCGGTCAATAAGCTTAATTAAAACCTCTCCCTGACTAATTGTCAGGTTTTTTATTTCTTTATTGAACAGGTTTTTTATTTCACCCTCGCAGGTGCTTACCAGTTCTTTTTGTTTTTTCCTGTCGGCAGTAACGGCAAGGTCGCGCTGTAACTGGCGGTACCTTTGCCCTGCAAAACGTGCGTAGGGCAGTACTTTCATTACATTATAACGCAAACGGCGGTAGTTTAGCCTGTCGGCCTCGCTCGCAAAAATACGGGTATCTACAATTCTAACCTCCGGCTCAACTATCCATGGTACAAGCTCACCATCAAGGTTGGTCATCGCTGTTTTGATGGTATCATTTTTGCCAAGAGTTACGGGTGCAGGCGTAGCTGTTTGGGCCTTTGCAGCACCCATTAAGCAACATAACAGCAGCGTAAAACCAATAAATTTCATATTTTTACTTAATACAAAAATAATGTAATTTTTTTTGGTATTTTACTAATACCTGCAATAATATTTATTTGCTGCATGTTTATGATTGAATACCGCTAATACCCCGTACATGAAAGACTTAGTGATAGACCTGGAAGCCGAGAAGAACGAGATACTAAAAAGATACCGTGCTTTGTTGCGTGCCTGTAAATCAACCCTGCAAAAGGGCGATAAACGCATGATACGCAAGGCATTTGATATGGCCCTGGAAAGCCATAAGGACATGCGCCGTAAAAGCGGCGAACCTTATATATACCACCCTATTGCCGTTGCCCAGATAGCCGCCGAAGAAATTGGCCTGGGTACCACCTCAATAGTGTGCGCCCTGCTACATGATGTGGTTGAAGATACCAACATGACGCTTGATGAAATTGAGATGGAATTTGGTAAAAAGGTAGCCAAAATTATTGACGGCCTTACCAAAATATCAGGTGTATTTGATACCAACAGCTCATTGCAGGCCGAAAACTTCCGTAAAATGCTGCTTACCCTTGCCGATGACGTGAGGGTGATATTGATTAAGCTTGCCGACAGGCTGCATAACATGCGTACCATGGAGTTTATGCCCAGGGATAAGCAGCTTAAGTTATCGTCAGAAACGGTTTACCTGTACGCGCCCCTGGCACACCGCCTGGGCTTGTATGCCATAAAATCTGAGCTGGAAGACCTTTCCATGAAATACATGGAGCGTGAAACCTACCAGTTCATCAAAAATAAACTGAACGAGAAAAAGGCCGAACGCGAGCGTTTTATCCGTGATTTTATCGAGCCAATAAATAAATCATTACAAAGCCAGGGGCTTGAGGCCGATATATTCGGGCGACCGAAATCTATCCACTCCATCTGGAATAAGATGAAAAAGAAATCGATACCTTTTGAAGAGGTATATGATCTTTTCGCCATCCGGATTATATTGGATAGCGCCCCTGAACATGAAAAGGCCGACTGCTGGAAAGCCTATTCTATAGTAACCGATCAATACCGCCCAAACCCGGACAGGTTGCGCGACTGGATTTCATCGCCCAAGGCCAACGGTTATGAGTCATTGCATACCACGGTAATGGGCCCGCGGGGGCAGTGGGTTGAAGTGCAGATCCGCACCAAGCGCATGAACGAGATTGCCGAAAAAGGTTTTGCCGCGCATTGGAAATACAAGGAAGCCAGCACCGACAGCGGGCTCGACCAATGGGTACACAAAGTGCGCGAAATGCTCAAAAACCCGGATACCAACGCGCTCGACTTCATCGATGATTTTAAGATGAACCTCTTCAGCGATGAGATCTTCATTTTTACGCCAAAAGGAGCGCTGATCCAGTTGCCATTGAATGCTACGGCGCTCGACTTTGCCTTCGAGATCCATACCGATGTAGGTGCAAGCTGTATCGGTGCTAAAGTAAATCATAAACTGGTGCCGCTAAGCTACAAGCTCCAAAACGGCGACCAGGTAGAGATCATTACCTCAGGCAAGCAAACCCCTAAGGAAGACTGGCTTAATTTTGTAGTTACCGCAAAAGCTAAGGCTAAAATCAAATCGGCTTTAAAAGAGGAGAAACGCAAAATTGCCGAGGACGGTAAAGAGATCCTGGAGCGTAAAATGAAATCGCTCAAGATCACCTATAACTCCGAAAACCTGCAAAAGATCAGCTACTTTTTTAAGCTGCAGGCCACTCAGGATCTTTTTTACAATGTTGCCAAAGGCATTATTGATATGAAAGACCTGAAAGAGTACC
The DNA here is from genome assembly GCF_014643835.1 of Mucilaginibacter rubeus. GTDB lineage: Bacteria > Bacteroidota > Bacteroidia > Sphingobacteriales > Sphingobacteriaceae > Mucilaginibacter > Mucilaginibacter rubeus. The sequence continues at coordinate 22,307 of NZ_BMKD01000015.1, forward strand.
AGGCGTCCGAAAAAGTGATTGACAATAAGCCGCAGGATAAAATTGACCAGGAGCAGGTTCAAAACCTCATCAAAAATATCAAGGCCAAAGACAGTGATATCCTGCTCATTGGCGAGGATATGCAAAAGATTGATTACAAGCTTGCCAATTGCTGTAACCCTATCCCCGGCGATGATGTTTTTGGTTTTGTTACCGTGAGCGACGGGATCAAGATCCACCGTACCAATTGCCCTAATGCGGCCAAGCTTATGGCCAACTACGGCTACAGGATAGTAAAAGCCCGCTGGACAAATCAGCAGGAGCTTGCCTTCCTTACCGGCCTGCGCATTACCGGTATTGATGAGGTTGGGTTAATCAACAAGCTCACTACCGTAATATCAAATGATTTTAAAATAAATATCAGGTCTATTACAGTTGATAGTGATAATGGTATATTTGAAGGGTCGCTGATGTTGTATGTGAACGACACCAGCCACCTTGATACCCTGATTAAAAACCTAAAACAAGTAAAAGGCGTAACCGCAGTTAACCGTTTTGATTCGGCGATAGAAAAAGCGTCTTAGGAGAGAAGCAGGAAGTCAAGAGTCAAGAAGCAAGAAAGAAGCAGGAAATTAAGAATTATGAGGCAAGACAGAATTCACCAATCTTGATTCTTGACTCTTGACCTCTTGTCTCTCTAATCCATAATTTATTAATAACTTTGCCCCGTTAATACATCATTATGTCACAGCAGGATACCATACCAATGGTTAAAAAAATTTTTGAGGCCTACCTCGAAAATAAAAACCTCAGGAAAACCCCTGAACGTTTTGCTATACTCGAAGAGATATATTCCCGTACAGATCATTTTGATGTGGAGTCGTTGTACATCCACATGAAAAATAAAAAATATCGTGTAAGCCGTGCAACGGTTTACAATACGCTTGAGCTGTTGGTTTCGTGCGATCTGGTTACTAAACATCAGTTTGGCAAAAACATGGCCCAGTTCGAAAAATCATACGGCTACAAACAGCATGACCACATCATCTGCATCGACTGTGGTAAAGTGGTTGAGTTTTGCGATCCGCGCATCCAGCAGATCCAGAGTATGATGGGCGATATATTGAAATTTGACATCAAACACCACTCATTAAATCTTTATGGTAATTGTACCAAATTAAGAGAGGGTTTTTGTGACAGAAAAATTTAACTTTGCCCCCTTTCATAACACATATTCTTGAACTTACGATAAATTAATGGCTGTTGACGTATTATTAGGCCTCCAGTGGGGCGATGAAGGAAAAGGAAAAATTGTTGATGTGCTTAGCGCAGGTTACGACCTGATTGCACGTTTCCAGGGCGGACCAAATGCAGGTCATACTTTAGAGTTTGACGGTAAAAAGTTTGTTTTAAACACCATTCCTTCAGGTATATTTTTTGAAAACACCATGAACCTTATCGGTAATGGTGTGGTGATTGATCCTATCACCCTGAAAAAAGAACTGGATAAGTTAAAAGATGCCGGACATGACCTGCTGGCTAAAAAGAATCTTTTAATTGCTAAAAAAGCACACCTGATATTACCTACCCACCAGTTGCTTGATGCTGCCAATGAAAAAAAGATGGGCGAAGGCAAAATTGGTTCGACTTTAAAAGGTATCGGTCCAACGTATATGGATAAAACCGGTCGTAACGGTTTACGGATTGGCGATATTACCCTGCCCGATTTTAAGGAGCGTTACCAGAAACTGGTTGATAAACACGTATCAATGCTGCAGCAGCTTTATGGCGAGGTAGCAGATTTTTCAGAACGCGAAACACTATTCTTCGAGGCGCTTGACGTTTTACGCCAGTTCCCGCTGGTTGATTCCGAGCATTTGGTTAATAACTACATCAAAGAAGGAAAGAAAGTTTTGGCCGAAGGTGCACAGGGCGCTATGCTTGATATCGACTTTGGCTCATATCCGTTTGTAACTTCATCAAATACTACCGCTGCCGGCGCTTGCACAGGTTTAGGTATTGCCCCTCAGCAAATTGGCGAAGTAATAGGTATTTTCAAAGCTTATTGCACCCGTGTAGGTGGTGGTCCGTTCCCAACCGAGCTGGAAAATGAAACCGGCGAAGAATTACGTAAGGTAGGCCATGAGTTTGGCGCAACTACCGGCAGGCCACGCCGCACCGGCTGGATCGACCTGCCGGCTTTAAAATATGCTATTATGCTTAATGGCGTTACCCAACTGGTAATGACCAAGGCTGATGTTTTAAGTGGTTTTGAAAAGATCTATGCTGCTACTCATTATAACTATTTAGGTGAGCAGATTGATTATATGCCTTACGATATTTGCTCAGTTAAACCAGAACCGGTATATAAGGAAATTGATGGCTGGAACGAAGACCTGACCGGCATTACCGAGCTGTCTCAAATCCCGGCTAAACTGCAATCATACATTGATTATCTTGAAGCTGAACTTGGCGTACCGGTTAAGTATTTATCAGTAGGCCCAGACAGGAAGCAGACTTTAACATTGCACTAAGAATAAAAAAGCGTCACGCCGAATTTATTTCGGCACCCCACCAGCAGGGTGTACTTCGTGTGTAACCTTCTTGTAGGATACTGAAACGAGTTCAGGATGACATAGCTATAAATAAGAATAAAAAGGCCGGACGTTCCGGCCTTTTTTCATTTACTTGGTTATTTTTGCGGGGTGATAGTACAGGTTAATGATCTGCCGGGATTCAGAAAGAAGGCGTTACAATGGGCCACAACTTTTGATACGCTGTGTTACCTTGATTCGAATGGATTTAATGATCCCTACTCCAAATTTGATACGCTGATAGCGGTTGGCGCCCGTGCCGAACTTACTGCAGATGCAGGTAACGCTTTTGATCAGCTTGATGAGTTCAGGAAAAATAATCCCGGCTGGATGACGGGTTTCCTGGGATATGACCTTAAAAATGAAATTGAAGCGCTTACATCAACTAATCACGATGGCTTAAAATTTCCAGATTTGTATTTCTTTGTTCCTCAGCATCTGATTTTGATAAGGGGGGAAGGGGCTGAAATTATTTCAGATAATCCCGAATTTGTTATAAGATCAATCATTGAACAGGGTTTAATCGAACCTGTACAGCAGGCTAATATCAACCTATCCCCACGCTTCAGCAGGCAGGAATACATTGACACGGTAAACAAAATAAAAGAGCACATTACCCGCGGCGATATTTATGTCACTAACTTTTGTCAGGAATTTTTTGCAGAGGATATACTTCTTGATCCGCTGGAGATTTTTACGAGACTGAACGAAGTTTCGCCCAATCCGTTCTCTACTTTTTTTAAATGGAATGGTAATTATATTCTCGGCGCCTCGCCCGAACGATTTTTGGCTAAACGGGGAAGTAAACTCATCTCGCAACCCATAAAAGGTACGGCTAAAAGGATGGATGATATTGAAGCCGATGAACAGGCTAAACAGCGCCTGCGCAGCCATCCCAAAGAACTGCAGGAAAACGTAATGGTTGTTGACCTGGTAAGAAATGATTTAACCCGCTCGGCTAAACCCGGCACGGTTAAAACCGAAGAACTTTTTGGTATCTACAGCTTTAAGCAGGTGCACCAGATGATCTCGACCGTGGTTTGTGAAATACAGGAGGGCTTATCAAATGTGCAAGCCATCAAAAACACTTTTCCTATGGGCAGCATGACCGGTGCCCCGAAAGTGAGCTGTATGCAGCTGATGGAGCAATATGAGCGCAGTAAGCGTGGCGTATACTCAGGTGCAATAGGCTATTTTAGTCCGGATGATGATTTTGATTTTAACGTAGTGATCCGCTCATTGCTTTATAATTCCTCCAATAAATACCTTTCGTTTCACGCAGGTGGAGCTATAACTTATCACGCCATTGCCGAAAATGAATATGAAGAATGTTTGTTGAAGGCGCAGGCGGTTATGGAAGTTTTGGGAGGGAATTGAAAAATCCAGAAAAATGAAAATAAGTAGTTCATTATTGGCGCAAGTGTTGAGCGATGGCCAGTGTACATGCTCACTTGTGCCTGTAGAGTAGTAGCAGTTTTCTCCGTGACTTGTCCTGATACTGTTTGTCCTATGGGAGCCGCATGTGATGTGCCTCCAAAACACGTTTTACAGATCATCAACTTTTATTATATTGAGCTGTAAAAATTTCAAATCTCCGTTTATTAAATTATTAATATGTTAAGACCCCTACAAAACATAAAGCTAATTATCGTTTCCCTGTGTTTATTAGCAACCGATATTTCTTCAGCCCAAACTAAGTATCGTCCTTCAGATTTATTCCCGGCACAACCCTTATTACCTCCGGGGAACCCCTATCGTACCGCTACCGGTGAACCCGGGCCTGCCTATTGGCAAAACAAGGCTGATTATGTAATTGATGTAGCACTTGACGATAAAACCAATATCATAACCGGTACAGCAACCATTACCTACACCAATAATAGCCCAAAGTCACTTTCCGCCTTGTGGTTGCAGCTGGAACAAAACGTGTTTAAAAAAGATTCGCGGGGGATTCAATCCAAGCTGTTTCTTTACCAGGATCCGGAAAAAACTACTCCTGATGGGGGATACCAGGTAGAAGCTGTGCAGCTTGCAGGCGATAAGGCAGGAAGCGTCAAATATCATATTTATGATACCCGGATGCAACTTGAGCTGGCACAGCCGCTGTTAAGCGGGCAGGCCATCAGTTTTAGTATTCGTTACCGTTATAACTTCCCGGTAAATTATAAAAATGCCGATTTCCTGGTTAACCGTACCGATATCCTCCCAACAAAAAATGGTAATATTTATGCCGTAGCGCAATGGTACCCCAGGATGTGTGTGTTAGATGATGTAGAAGGATGGAACACACTGCCGTATTTGGGCAATGGCGAGTTTTACCTGGAATATGGCAATTTCAGGGTAAACATTACAGTGCCATCAGGACTTATCGTTGAAGGCTCGGGCGATTTACTTAATCCGGAAGAAGTGCTAACGCCAACTGCACTCAAACGCTGGCAGGCAGCTAAACAAAGTGATGTGCCGGTGCAGATCCGTACAGCAAAAGAAGTAACTGACCCTTCATCAAGGCCTGCAAAATCTACCTGTACATGGAAATTTAAATTGGATAATGCAAGGGATTTCGCGTGGACGGCTTCCCGTTCGTTTATTTGGGAAGGCTTAAGTTTTAAACTTGCCGATGGCAGGCGGGTAATGGGCAGTTCGGTGTACCCGGTAGAATCGGAGAAGCAGGGCAGCTGGAAGCGTTCGTCAGAGTATATTAAATTTACCTTACAGCACTTTTCCGAAAAATGGTTCCCGTATCCTTATAACAAAGCGGTTAACGTAGCTTCGAATTTGGATGGAATGGAATATCCCGGCATGGTTTTTTGTTCGGCAAAGGACACCGGCAATATGTATTTTGCAGTAGTAAACCACGAATTAGGGCATACCTGGTTCCCGATGGTGGTGGGGAGTAACGAGCGTAAATATGCCTGGATGGATGAAGGGTTCAATATGTTTATTGATAAAATAGCTACAAAAGCTTTTAACAAGGGCGAGTTTATAGGTTATGTTGAGATCGATAGTCCGCTTGATTCCCTGTTTTCGGAGAAGCTGCTGCCTATTGTTACCCGCCCCGACGCCTTGCCCGGCAACCAGGTGTATCCGCTGCAGTACCAAAAAGTAGCTTATTCTTTAGCACTTTTGCGTAATCAGATATTAGGCTCTGAACGTTTTGACCGTGCTTTCAGAAAATATATCCGTGATTGGGCTTATAAACACCCAACCCCATGGGACTTTTTTAGGAGTATGGATAGTTCGGCCGGCGAAGACCTAACCTGGTTTTGGAAATCGATGTTCCTCGAAAACTATCGCCTCGATCAAAAAATTGTTAAAGTAGAAAGTAAGGCTGGTTCCCAACCTATTATTACAGTCGAAAATATGGACAAAGCAGCGATGCCTTTGGTTGTTGAAATAACTTATGCTGATGGCTCAAAGGAGCATCGTGAATTCTCGGTTGAGATTTGGGAGTACAGCAGTAGTTATTCCTTTACAGGCGATAAAAAGGTTGCGGTTGCCAAAGTGGTTATCGACCCTGAAAAAATTTATCCTGATGCGGATAGGGGGAATAATAGTTATGAAGTAAAAAATTAAAAATCAACTCGTATAAACAAAAATGTCATTTCGATAGAGCAAGCGGGGGAATAAACGCAGGAGCGAAAGAGAAATCTTATACGCCCTGCTTTGTTACAGGGTTTATAAGATTTCTCCTCACGCCCTGCAATACCCTTTCACTGTTCGTCGAAATGACACTCGTAGATATTAACTTCCCGTCCCATCAGAATCACTTGCAGAGGAACCTGATGTTCCGCGGGGACGTTCTTATAACTTCACTCCCCTCAAAAAATCCTCAATACCCATCCGTTTCTTGCCTTCTAACTGAATATCTTTTAATAACCCGTCCCATCAGGGTCTCTCGAAGAGGACCCTGGTGTTCTGCGGGGACGTTCTTACAACTTCACGCCCCTTAAAAAGTCCTCAATACCCATGCGTTTCTTACCCTCTAACTGGATGTCTTTTAACAATACAAAGCCATCTTTGGCTGCAAATTTTAAATAGGTTTTATTGTCGGTTAAAAAGCCGCCGGGTTGTATGGCCGGTTCTGATAATTGATATTCAGATGCATAAACTTTTAGGCTTTTGCCGTTAAGCTCGGTGTATGCGGTGGGTACAGGGCTTAGGCCGCGAATTTTGTTATAGATTGACAGGGCAGGCTGTGTCCAATCTATCCGGCAATCATCCTTAAAAATCTTTGGTGCGTGTTTTAATTCTGTCCCCTCGGCCAATTGCGATTGCGGGTGTTCGTTGTAACGTCCGCTCTCAACCGCTTTAACTGTTTTAACCAGCAGCCCTGCGCCTTTGTTCATGAGGCGGTCATGTAATTCGCCGGCATCTTCATGGCCGGTAAGGGTTATTTTTTCGGTGAACAGGATGTTACCGGTATCAATATCATGTTTTAAAAAAAAGGTGGTTACGCCGCTTTCTTTTTCGCCGTTAATCAGCGCCCAGTTAATTGGCGCGGCGCCGCGGTATTGAGGTAATAATGAGGCGTGTAAATTTATGGTACCTTTGGCAGGCATGTTCCAAACAGCTTCGGGCAGCATCCTGAAGGCTACAACAACCTGCAGATCGGCTTTCAATGCTTTCAATTCGGCAATAAAATCTTCATTCTTAAGTTTTTCGGGTTGCAGCACTTTTAAGCCGTTAGCTACGGCATATTGTTTAACAGCCGACTCACTAACTTTTTGTCCCCTTCCGGCTGGTTTATCAGGCGCTGTAACAACAGCAACGATGTCACTACCGGCTTTAATTAAAGCGTCTAACGAGGCAACGGCAAACTGGGGGGTACCCATAAATATAATTCTCATAGTATGTTTAGGTATTAGATGTGCTTTATTCTGTTATTCGTATAGTAAGTATTTTTTGCGTGTGGCTTTAAACTTAGTTAGTCCGGGTTGCCAGCCGACACGGATCTCTTCTTCGGTTTTACCGGTTTCAATTTGTTTCCTTAGTTCGGCTGTACCTGTAAGCTTTGTAAAATAGGCATTAAAGAAATGGTCTTTGTAGGGGAAGGCGTTATATAACTCCAGGAGCCATTTCAAATTAATAACACCCGTACCCGTGATGTCAGTTGGCGGAATATTTTGCAGATTAATGCCAAAACATTCCTGGTCTTTCTGTGGCGGGTTCTCGCTCATACCCGGGATACTTTTGGGTGTAAACGAAAAACTGTATTTACCTTTCAACGCCGGGTGTCCCAGTACGGCAAATGGGAAGAGCGTACCCCTGCCCAAACTAAATGTTGTACCTTCAAATAAGCAGGTACTCGGATATAATAAAATCGATATAGGCGTATTTAAGTTGGGCGAAGGGTTTACGGGTAAGGTATAAGGCAAATTATGCTTGTAATTAGCCACTTTAATAATCTTCAGTTTACATTTAACCCCATTTTTTAACCAGCCTTCGCCATTTATCATTTGGGCATATTCGCCAATAGTCATACCGTGGGCGATGGGGATGGGGTGCATGCCCACAAATGAACGGTTAACCGTATCCAGAACAGGGCCATCAATCAAATAACCGTTAGGGTTTGGACGGTCAAATATCATGAGCTCTACATTGTTTTCGGCACAGGCCTCCATTAAGTAATGCAGGGTTGAAATATAAGTGTAAAAGCGTACGCCAACATCCTGTATATCAAATATCATGAGGTCGATACCCTTTAAATCGGCAGGGGTTGGTTTGTAATGCTTGTTACCGTACAGCGATATTACAGGCAAGCCGGTTTTAGGGTCTTTAGCGTCGCCAACGGTAGCGCCGTTACTGGCATTGCCCCTGAAACCATGCTCGGGGCCAAAGATTTTTTTTACGCTTACGCCTAAATGCACCAAACTATCTACACTGGCAGTTAAATTTTTACCAATAACCGAAGTTTGATTAATCACCATCCCTATATTTTTTCCCTTAAGATAGTTAATATACAGCGGAATTTGATCAGCGCCGGGAATAATAGGGCTGTTTTTTTTGTTTTTTGAGATGGATGCCGTCTTGCAGCTTTTATAATTGGTTGCCTGGCTGCAGGCCGTGTTTGCAAGTAAAACTGTTATCAGGGCAAATCGTAAAAAAGCACAAATCTTATTCATAAAATATTGAGTTGAAACAATTTTAAAAGTAGCAGGTTTAACAGCAAAACCGCATATTTGCGAAGGTACAAAAAATCAGTCTGCCATTGAGTTTCGCCTCCTTTATATCAGCTCGTATAACATTTAAATCAAAACGCACATTTTCAAAACTGATAGTGCGTATTGCAATAATAGGCATTATGCTGGGCCTTGGTGTAATGATACTGTCACTTGCTATCGTTAAAGGGTTTAAACACGAAATCCGCAATAAAGTTCGGGGCTTTGCCGGCGACATCCGTGTGGTTAAGTTCGACCTGAATAACTCTTACCAAAGTTCCTCATTTCCTGCTGACAGTGAATTTGTTAAGCGCGCGCTTAAAAGCCCGTTTATTACCCATGTAATGCCGGTGGCCACCAAACCGGGCATTGTTAAGGCTAATAATGAAATTGAAGGAGTGGTACTTAAAGGTGTTGACAAAAATTACGACTGGAGCTACTTTAAAAAAATGATGGTTGCCGGCGAGGTGATCAGCTTTGCCGATTCTGTTGAGGCGCAAAAGGAGATCATGATCTCGCAAACAACGGCCGACAGGCTTAAACTAAAGGTCGGGGATAAGCTGCTGATGTATTTTGTGGAAGATGATCTGCGTAAGCGCCAGTTTAAGATCAAAGGTATTTTCAATATCGGTGTTGAAGAGGTTGATAAAACCTTTGTGATCGGTGCCTTATCGCTCATTAACCGCCTTAATAACTGGAAGCTGAATGAGATAGGCCAATACGAACTACGCGTAGCCGACTTTGATCACATTAATGAAGCCGCCTATGCGCTCGAGACTGTTTTGCCGGTAAAATTGAAAGAGTATACCATTGAAGAAGATTATCCTACCATATTTGAATGGCTTAACCTTTTGGATGTAAATTCGGTAGTGATGCTGGTATTGATGGTAGCGGTTGCTGTAATCAATATGATATCGGCTCTGCTGATCATGATCCTTGAACGAACCGCTATGATCGGGATGCTCAAAGCCATGGGGGCATCTAACTGGGCCATCCGCAAAATATTCCTGATCAATGCCAGTTACCTGATAGGATTTGGGCTGCTATTGGGCAATTTACTGGGGATAGGCCTCGGCTATTTCCAGATGTACACTCATTTTTTCCAACTGGACCAGGCTTCCTATTATATGACCTTTGTGCCGGTTGAGTTTAATATTTTTGATATTGTTGCCCTCAATATTGGTACGCTGATCATTTGCCTGCTGGTGCTTATTATACCATCAACGCTGGTAAGCCGGATCTCACCGGTGAAGGCTATCCAGTTTAAGTAAGTTTTAAAGCAACCGGTAACTTAATCCCAACCTAAAATATTCGCTATGCGCGTTAAAGGAAGCATCGCCTACCATATCTTTCATATAGTTGGTCAGGCCGTGGACAAAGCTTGCATTTAAGCCATAGCGGCCGTAACTGGCGGCGGCGCCAAGGCGCAACCGAACATCGGTTGGGGCCTTGCTTCTTTTGTAGTTAACTTTATAAATCTTGCCTTCTTTATCCTTTACTTCGCCTTTATCCCTGGTATCCAGTATCAGGCCAATATCCATCCCCGGTAAAATATCAAGCTTAACTTTATTGAGGGCAAACCGGTATCCGATATATGGATTAAGGTTAATACTTTGACTTTGTAAAGCAACATGGCCGGTTACAGCAAAACTTGCGTCATTTGCTACTATGTCGTATTCCGTTGGATTAAGAATGATAGGGGTATATTTATTAACTTCGGCTTTGCTCCTTAATAATTCATAACCACCCTGTAGCCCTACTATAAACCCGCCTTTTGATACCGTTTGAACCTGGATATTGCCACCATAGCTAAAGCCATTTTTGCTGCCGTATGGGTTATTGGCACGGTTCATCGGATCGCCGGTGATTGAGCCTTGTAATACCTGGGTGGTAGCCGACGATGATTTACCCGCAAAATGAAATAAACCGGTGTTGGCCTGTACAGTAACTTCTAACTTTTGAGCGCGAAGCTGCAACCCACTAATCAACAGTGGGGCAAGGATAAGAATGTACTTTTTCATTTTTTATGTGTTGTAAAGTTCAGTTTCAGGTTTAAGCCGCCTGCCCCAAATTTTATTTGCTGCGAACCAAGGCCGTCAAGCGGGTATTTCAAAAATGGTTCAATAATTATCCTGTTGCTTTTGCCAAGCGGGTAGCCAACACCAAATGCCACGTTCAGGGTTTTGGCAAAATAAAAGCTATTGAAGCTTTTGTGCGTTGTTTCATCGGATGTTTGCGGTTGTACACCTGCAGCCTGTGCCAGCCCGGGGTAACTGTAACTTGCCGTGTAGGCTTCATTTATAAACGTGCCCGAACTTAAACCTGCAGAAATATAAGTGTCATTTTTCTGCGGGTTAAATTCATATTTAAGGTTAACAGGAATATCCAGACCGATCAGGTTAGCACTGTAGTTTTTAAATGAAGGTGTAGACGATACTTTACTAAAATCGGCCAGCGTGTTATAGGCTGTGCTTAATGATGGCGAAAACGATACAGCAGCCGCAACATTTGAGGGTTGGTTTTTATTGTAATTAAGCGTGTTTTGGGCCAAAGCTAAACCGGTAGAAAGTTTGAGGTTTTTGCTTAGCTTAATATCAGATGTAAAGCCGGCGCCGGCATTTACCTGGTTTTGGCTGCCCTTGGCATAGTTAAAGAATGTAGCCGCGTAAACACTGAATTTTACCCTGCGTTCGTTCATGTCCATATCAGGTTTTTTAGGCTGGTCCTGATCGCTGGCAAGTAAAGATTCCATAGAGTTGATCTTTGGTTTTACTTTTACTACTGATGGAACAGCAGGCGGGTTTGCAGTAACAGGTTTGGTATTTGCCGGAGACTGTACAGCAGGGTTATTAGCATATTGCTGCGCGTTGGTTTGCTGCAATACATATTTTACACTATCAGCTTTTTTAGCCGGAGTTACGTTGATTACACTGTTATTCGCCGGTTGAACTGTAGGGGGCACGTTGGTTTTGGCAATACCGTTAACTGGGTTTGCAGTTACAGGATTTGCCGGCACAGGTGTAAACGCTGGTACGGTTGCAGCCGGTTGATTTACGATTGCGTTGCCCGCCGGTTTATTTAAAGCGCTATTGTTTGCAAGTACGTTTGATTTATTTGCCGGGGTGTTGCCTGCCGGATTCGGTTTTGTTGCTGAAGATTGGGTGCTATTGTTGCCCGCAAGGTTTGTTGCAGGTGATTGCTTAGTTGTTACAGGAGATCGTTCCGGGGTAGCGTTTTGAACATTGCTATCTGCCGTGTTGCTATGCGGCAGCGCAGGTTTTACCGGTTTAGCCGAAAATGTTTGGCCATCATTATTAACATTATTTTTGTTCGATGCTATCCATAAGCCTATACTCAAAAACAATAACAGGACAGCAGCGGCGCTTGCCCACCATAGGTAAACCGGGCGGCGCTGTTTTTCCTGAACAGGGAATCTCTCCCTGAGCAGCAGCCAGCCTTCATCAGCGGTAGTGTCTTCGTAATTATCAAACACTTCCCTGATGCGGTCTCTTAAGTCGTTATCCAACTGGTCATCCATGGTTTTGTGCTTCTTTTCTTAATATACTTCTTAATCTTTCTTTCGCCCTGCTTAGGTAAACGCGCGATGAGCTTACCGGGATGCCGAGCGTTGTGGCTATTTCATCATGGTCATAGCCGTCTATCTCATACATGTTAAAAATAGTTCGTTGTATAGCCGGGAGTTCAACCATCAATTTTAAAATATCCTGTACGTTTAAATTATCAACCGGCCCCATATTACTCCTGATGGGGGCGGCATTTTCCAATTCAACATTAAGCTGGAATTTAAGGTCTTTGCGCCGGCGGTCAATGGCCGTGTTAACCAAAATGGTGCGGAGCCAGGCTTTAAACGGCTTATCGATATTGTAGCCGCCAATAGCGTTAAATACTTTTATAAAAGCGTCATTTACTGCTTCAAGGGCATCATCGCGGTTTAAACTGTAACGCAAACTTATACCCATAGCATAGCCATAGAACTGCTTATACAGCAATTCCTGATGTTTTAAACTGCCTTTTTTGCATTGCCTTACGATCTCTTCTTCGGTAATGCGAGGGGGTGGATGCATTAAATGTACTTAGTTCCGCTAAATGTTGTTTTAAAGCCTTTACGCAGCAAAACAGTTAAATGATACAAAATAAAAAAAATTCTGCCCGGATTATTTGCTGTAGTAATCAAAAAAAGCCGGTACCCTCAATGCGGGCACCGGCAACGTAATAAAACAATAAAAAGTAGTTAATTCGTTTTTTTTAAATTGTATTGAACAGTTAACGTATCGCCGTTGCTGTTGCGCTGCAGTTGAAATACGTTACCATCATAATAATATTGGTAAACACCTTTAAGATGAAATTTTTTGACACCTGGTACTACCGCCAATGAATCATTAAACTGGATGTAGTAACCGTTGTACACAAATGCTCCGTAGCTCGCCACGTGTTTCCTGGTGTCGGTAGCTACTTTAAATAATGATGCCGCGGTAAGTTTTAAAGCTATCGTATCACGAACGGTATCATAACCGGTACCGCTTGTTTTTTTAACCAGCGCACCAAATGTACCGGTAAAATTGCCCTGGGGTTGAGCAACCGGAACAACCTCATTTTTAGGAGAGCAGGCTACGCCTAATGTTAACAATAATGGAAGCAGGTAAAATAAATTACGTTTCATATAATCTTATCTCGTTATCAATTTTTAACCATTACGCACGTTTTTAACTAAACGCTACAGCCGGGATGCATTATTTACAGTTTTTTTGCCTCGTCCCAAAAAATATCCATCTCAGCAAGGCTCATGTCATGCAGCTGTTTGCCATTTTCCTGTGCTTTAAGCTCCAGGTATTGAAAGCGCTTAATGAATTTTTTATTGGTTTTTTCGAGAGCGTTTTCCGGGTTAATATTAATAAAACGGGCGTAATTGATCAGCGAAAACAGCAGGTCGCCAAATTCGGCTTCGGCCCTTTCATGGTCGATAGTGCTTTCATCTTCGGCATTAAATTCGTTTTTAAACTCCTGCATCTCTTCCTCAACTTTTGCCCAAACCTGGCTTTTCTCCTCCCAGTCAAACCCAACGCCGCGCGCCTTTTCCTGTATGCGCGATGCTTTTACCAATGCCGGTAAGGAAGCCGGTACGCCACCCAAAACAGATTTGTTACCCTCTTTAAGCTTGATCTGCTCCCAGTTACGTTTTACATCTTCCTCGTTCTGCACTTCTATGTCGCCATAAATATGCGGGTGGCGGTTGATGAGCTTATCGCAAACGCTGTTCAAAACATCGGTAATGGTAAAGTCGTTGGTTTCGGAAGCTATTTTAGCGTAGAATACCAGGTGTAACATGATATCACCGAGTTCCTTTTTTATTTCGGGCATATCGCCGCCCAGTATGGCATCACTTAGCTCATAGGTTTCTTCAATGGTAAGATGGCGCAGGCTTTCGAGCGTTTGCTTTTTATCCCATGGGCAATTGGCCCGCAGGTCGTCCATAATAATGAGCAATCTATCGAACGCTATTGAGGCAGTAGGGGCGGTTTCAGGGGCTTTTAAAGGCATAAATTATTTATAATGAATACTTATGCTGCAAAGGTATGATAACATCTTTAATGAAAACTTACTGTATCATTAATTTTAAACTAACATTAATTAATTTTATTAGCCAATTGTTAATGCTACCTATAAGCACATTTTATCATGAAAAAAACTTACCTGTTTATCCTCCTTTTCGTTTCGATAATTAAAGCTGGTTATGCTCAACAGCAGCCTGCCGGCGATGTGGCCAACAGTACTTTTAGCCAGCCTCAACCATTCCTGTTTACAGTCAGCACACTTAATCCGCAAGGCCGCAACTGGAGCCTAAATTACTCGGGCGGATATGGTGAGCGCACTGTTACACCACTTGGGTTTGATGGCGTAGATCAAAACTTTTCGGCCAAAGGATACTTAGGTAATAAGTTTACGTTGATGGCCATGCTGGGTACAGGTTTTAGTAATAATGGTGGTGTACGTACATTACAGCAGGCCGAAGTGCTTCGAGATTTTGTTGGTGGTAACCAGCCGATGGGTTTCAGGGCAGGGGCAAGCCTTGGTTTCAGGAGGGAGTTTAACAGCGATGCCGTGGCATTCAGTCGTATAACTGCGGCGTATGAGGTATCAAAATGGAAGCTTGGCGCTAATCTTCGCTTTGAAAAAGCGTTTTCAACCCACCGCGATGGTTTGGATTTGATAACCAGTGTTGGCGTGCATCGTCATATTTCAGGACAGTTATTCGGCGGCTTTGAAGCAGTAGGGCAGGACCTGGAAGGTTTTTGGGAAGCCCACGAGGCCGAAGGCGGTGCCCGTTTATTGATTGGCCCATCGCTTAATTACGCTCCGGTTAATTCACGCCTGGCATTTTCACTTTGCGGCGGCCCCATCATTTATGCAACCCGCAGTGCAGCAACGCAAGGCCAGTTTGCTTATCGCGAATTGCCAACTACCAATGGTTTTACACTGAAATTCAATGTAGGCTTCCGGTTTTTATAGCAGGAAGATTAAAGTTTTACTGCCCTGAGCATTTCGCGTTTGCCGGGTGCTCCGGGTGCTTTCTCTATTTTAAAGCCCTGGCTTTTGAGCATGCGTTTCAGGTTGCCGGTAATGGCATAGGTAACAAACACACCACCCGGTTTTAAAAAGCTAACGGTGTGACCGATGGCTTCTTCATCCCACATTTCGGGTTGATGGGCTGCGGCAAAGGCGTCGAAATAGATAATATCAAACTGCTCGTCTGTGTTAAAATCCAGCAGCTTGCTGTGAGCGATATGTAACTGTGTTGTGTTATTGATTTGAACTTTGGCCGTTAACGCAGCGGGATAACTGCTGTTGAATTGTTCCCATAACAGTTCCTGGATATATTGCTGGTAGCCGGTTTGCGCCATCATTTCGGCGCTTAAGGGGTAAGCTTCGATACCGGTGTAGTTAAGTTTTATTTGCGCGCCGGTACATGCATCGGCTGTTAACAGAAAGTTGAGCCCGGTGCCGAAACCAACTTCGAGGATACTAACCCCGCTGGTGTTATTCCGCTCCAGGAAATATTGTAAGCCTGATTTAACAAATACATGTAAGCTCTCCTGCAAAGCCCCGTGGCGCGAGTGGTAATGCTCACCAACTTCGGCATTGTAAATGGTATTGGAGCCGTCGGCTGTGGGGACTATGGTTAGTTCATGGTTCATGGATGATAGTTCATAGTTTTGGGTGGCATACTTAGTTCATGGTTTATGGATGATGGTTCATAGTTTCCAAGACCTTATTGGCCATGAACCATGAACTATCATCCATGACCATTAGCCATGAACCTCTTTCATCATCTCAGTCACCACCTCACCCAGGTCATAAACCGGTACGGCATTTATTGCAGCCGAAACAATGCTCACACCGGCAGCCGAACGATAGCCTGCAGCGCAATGCACTACGACAGGTTTATCGGCAGGGATCTCACTAACGCGTTCGCGCAGTTCGGGCAAAGGTATACTAATGGCATTTTTAAAAACCCTGCCTGCCGCAACTTCTGCCTGATTACGTACATCAACTATCGTGTAATCATTTTCATTTGCCCTGAAGGTGTCTAAATCAAGATCGGGGGATACTTCATTGGCGTTTACAGGAACTAACAATGCGCCTTTGATATTTTGTTCGTAGCCTATTTTGGCTGCTTTTTTAATCAGGGTGTCAAGCTTATCATCATTTTCGGCAATGAGGTAAAACTGCTCATCAGGGCCGATAATGGAACCCAGCCATGTTTCAAATTTTTCACCATCCTGGAGGTTAATAGCGCCATGCAGGTGACCGCTCCTGAACTGTGCTTTGGGACGGCCATCAACTACTAAAATGTCAGCTTCCAAAGCGCTGCCTTCCTCCATACGGGGTACAGCAGTAATGCTGTCCTCAAAACCTGGTACACCATTTTTATTCAACAGCACATCACGGCCAAAGTATTTGGGCATAAAAGGCTGATCGGTGGTAAGCGTTTTAACAAATTCCAGTTCATCCATCAGTTGTAAGGCATAATTTTCACGCAGTTCGCGGCCAATGGTGCTTTCCAGCTCGGGGCTCATGTTTTTACCGCATAACGAACCCGGGCCGTGCGCCGGGTAAACCACTACGTTTTTGGGCAGGGTCATGAGTTTTTGCCGGGTGCTTTGAAACATCTGGCGGGCAAGTTCCTCTTTTTTTGCGGTAATGTTACCCACATTTTCCCGGAGGTCGGGTCGGCCTACATCCCCAACAAATAATGTATCGCCGGTAAAGACGGCGGTTTCGCGGCCTTCTTCATCTACCAGTAAAATACAGATAGAATCGGGCGAGTGACCGGGAGTATTGATGGCTTTTAGTTTAATATCGTTAAGCTGGATAACGTCGCCGTCATCAAAAGTTTCGTGCGGATATGTTGCGCCGGTTAACTTGCTGCAATAAATTACAGCGCGTGTGGTTTCATGAATTTCGAGGTGCGAACTTACAAAATCCGCATGCGGGTGGGTTTCAATAACACCCACAATATCGGCGTCGTGCTGGGCCGCGAAATCATAATAAGGCTGCGGGTTACGGGCCGGGTCAATAACTATCATTTTGCCCGTACGGATCACGGCATATGAACCATGCGCCAGGCCTTTATCGTAAAATTGTTGAATGATCATATTTTGCCTGCAAAGATAATGCTTAGGCGGAATGTTTTATTTGTGCAATGTTTGAGTGGTGTAAATATTGATCCTTTTTGTGTAAACCTGTGAAGCCGGTTGTCTGCATAGATCAGAAAATTATTGAAAAAGAATTTTTACACGAATTTTTACGTATTAATCGAATTACACGAATTTTGAATTTGGTTAATTGACATTCGTGTAATTCGATTAATTGTGATGAGTTTAAAGAAATTCGTGTGGGAATTTTTCAGTATGCTTTGACGTCAATTACTAAACTGCCTTAAATGATGGTCAACATGTTTATAAGCTAACTGACCCATTTGTTCCCTGGTCATTTTGCCAAAAAAAGTATGCTCAAAGTCGGTTTTTGAAGTTTTGCCATATTCCTCAACCAGTTCAATCCATTGTTTTTTCTGAGCCTCTATGTCGCCTCCGGCTTCTGTTACTTTACATTGGGGAACTGTAGGATTATTCTTTGCCAGTGGAGCATCATCCTTCAGCATACCTTTCAGCGCCACTTTGCCAAACAATCGACCGATAAACGCTCGTTTATATGTTTTTTTGCCCAGGTACATTTCGTCCGAAAGGGTGCAATGTTTTAGCATTTGATAAACATTCATTTTTCCCCATTGTGGCTGGCTGTTTTCGTTAATTAAATTGATACGGGTTATGAGGCCATCGCGGGTTTCTTTATCAAATATTGTTTTCATTGTTTTAAAGCGTTTACGGTCATAAAGCTACTGCGAATTACAAAACAAGCACAGGGGTTTTTGAGCCATAAACGGGGAGGATTTACGCCAGTAGAATAACTTGTAAACCAAACAGGCCCGTTTTATAACCGGGCCTGTTATAAAAAACAAAACTATTGCTTACCAGATCTTTGTCCTGTCTTCTGGTTTTTTATACATTTTATCGCCGGGTTTTACGTCAAATGCTTTGTACCATGCGTTGATATTGGTTATAGGCGCATTGGTGCGGAACTGCTCGGGCGAGTGCGGGTCGGTCAGGATCCTTTGCGCTGCCGATTCCGGAGTTTGTGATGAACGCCATACCTGTGCCCACGACAAAAAGAACCGCTGATCGGGTGTAAAGCCATCAATGGTATTGGCCGACTGGCCTTGTTTGGTTTTGCTGAATGCCTCGTAAGCAATGTTCAAACCACCAAGGTCGGCCAGGTTTTCGCCAAGGGTAAGTTTGCCGTTTACGTGCAGGGTATCAAGAACGGTAAAGGCATTGTATTGTTTCACCACCTGGTCGGCGCGCGATTTAAATTTATCGGCATCTTCTTTGGTCCACCAATCGCGCAGTGTGCCGTCGGCATCGTACTGGCGGCCCTGGTCGTCAAAGCCGTGGGTCATTTCATGGCCAATTACCGCTCCAATACCTCCGTAGTTAACGGCGTCATCGGCGTTAAAATCAAAGAACGGGAATTGAAGGATCCCGGCAGGGAACACAATTTCGTTATTAGTTGGGTTGTAATAAGCATTAACGGTTGGCGGTGTCATTCCCCATCGGGTTTTATCAACCGGTTTACCTAATCGGCTTACATTAAAATTGTAGCGCCATTTGACTATTGCATGCAGGTTACTGAAGTAATCGTTACGGTTAATCACCATGCCATCGTATTTTTCCCAGTTGTCCGGATAGCCGATTTTTACGGTGAAAGCATTAAGTTTTTTAAGCGCGCGTTCTTTGGTTGCGGGGCTCATCCAGTCAAGGCGCTTAATCCTGTCGCCAAGAGTTTCTTTAAGGTTGTTTACTAAATCAACCATATATTGTTTGGCGGCCGGGGTAAAGTATTTTTCAACAAAAAGCTGGCCCAGTAATTCGCCAAGGTAGCTATCAACAAGGGCGCTCATGCGCTCAACGCGCGGTGTCTGTACTTTTTGACCGGTCAGCGCGCTGTTGTAAGCAAAGCTTGCGTTAGCAAAGTCGGAGCTTAAATAACTGGCTGTTCCTCTTAAAATATTCCATCGCAGGTATATTCTCCAGTTAGCGATCGGGGTAGCTGCAAACAGCGAGTCGGTAGCCCTGAAAAACGAAGGCTGGCCAACAAGAATGCTGTCCTGTCCGCCTGCATTAAGCGCAGGAAGTATCTTTGACCATTTTAAATGTGGGGTTTGTTTTTCAAAATCTGCAATCAGGAACTTGTTGTAGGTTACATGCGGATCGCGCATGGCTACACGGCTCAATTGCGCCTTAGCCCAGGTATATTCAAGGCCGTAAACTATAGCAGTGTTTTTGGCTGCTTCATCAGCACTGCTTCCGCTAAGGGTGAACAAAGTTGTGATCAGCTTTTTTAAGGCGTCCTGTGCTTTTTTTGAACGCGGATCGTTTTTGAGGTAATAATCCCTGTCGGGCAGGGTAGTGCCTCCCTGACCAAGGCTTATCACATATTTGTTTACATTCTTTTCATCCTGTTCAACCCCAAACCTGAAAATCGGCGCACTTATTCCGTTAACACGCTCGTAAATCAGTTCGTTAATAAAGTCGTCAAGGGTTTTTAACCGGTTAATGCGCTCCAGGTCGGGTTTGATGGGGGCATAACCGTTTTTTTCGATGGTCAGGCTATCCATACCACTGGCGTACAAATCTCCTACAAGTTGTTTCAGGCTGCCTTTGGGTTGCGACGCTGATGTCTGGCTTACTTCATTCAGCAAGCCAATGAGCCTATCTGTATTTTCCTGGCGCAAAATATGGAAACTACCCCAGCGGGTTTCTTTAGCAGGGATGCCGTTTTGTTTTAGCCAGCCGCCATTGGCATATTCAAAAAAATCATCGCCGGGCTTTACGCTCAGGTCCATGTTGGCGGGATCGATAAATTTTTTAGGAGGGGCAGAGGTTTTGTGCCTGGATTTTGCGGGTTTGGGGCCATCTGCAGCAAACACATTTACCGACATGCCAAGGCAGGCAGCCAGTAATAAACAGTTAAACTTTAATTTCATGTCAATACTTAAAAATTAAAGTTAATAAATAGCGGGTATTAAACACAAGTGGCCGGTGGCAGGCCTTTAGTGATTGAACCAGTTAATGATGGCTTCGAGTTTTGTTTTTTTCAAAATATCAAGCCAGAAACGGTGTAAGGGTAATGTTTTCATGACAATTTGAATGTTACATATATAATAACTTGTTAATTGTAAAAATATTGTGGGAGTGGGGTTGTTCATGGTTGATAGATCATGGTTCATGGTTTATAGATGATTGATCATGATTACATGTTGTAGTGATAATCATTTTACAATGTACTGGTTTGCGTTAGGGATGGTAGCGGATACCGGCCAAGTGGCTAAGGCCTTGTGCTGTATGAGCGTACAGCCCGGGCCGCAGGCAACGCCATTATTCTGAACCGGGATTTGGGTGGATTTTTGGGATTAATGGGATTTTCTTTTATGTTGTTGTCTGAACTCGAATTTTTTGAATTAAAGAAATAACAGAATGCTAAGTAAATTCAATAAATTCTTAAAATTCGTTTAATTCGAGTTCAGACAATGGCATTACCTGCGGCCCGGGCTGTACGCTCATACGCCTGCAGGCATTACGCTCGTTGGCCGGTATCCGCTCCCATCCCTAATGCGGCCTCCGCTCTTGACCGATCAAAAACTATCGGTTTAAAACCATCATCTATGAACCATGAACTATATTCCCAAAAAAATCCCCCAACCTTTGGCTATGAACCGTTAACTATCGTATTTTTGCGCGTTATGAGTATTGCTAAAACATATATCCCAAAGGAAACCGAAGAAAAATGGTACAGTTACTGGTTGCAGCACGGCTTTTTTAAGTCGGTGCCTGATGAGCGTGAGCCTTATACCATAGTCATTCCGCCGCCAAACGTTACCGGGGTTTTACACATGGGCCACATGCTTAACAATACCATACAGGATGTGCTGGTTCGCCGCGCCCGGATGAAAGGCAAAAATGCCTGCTGGGTTCCCGGTACCGACCACGCCAGTATTGCTACCGAGGCCAAAGTTGTCGCTATGCTTAAAGAGCGCGGCATCAGCAAAAAAGACCTTACCCGCGAAGAGTTTTTAACTTACGCCTGGGAGTGGAAGGAAAAATACGGCGGCATTATCCTGGAGCAGCTTAAAAAATTAGGTGCCTCCTGCGATTGGGACCGTACCAAATTTACCATGGACGAGAGCCTATCGGAAGCGGTTATTGATACGTTTATCCACCTGTATAAAAAAGGTTTGATCTATCGCGGTATCCGCATGATCAACTGGGATCCGCAGGGCAAAACCGCGGTGAGTGATGAGGAAGTAATCCGTAAAGAGGTTAATCAGAAGCTTTATTATATCCGCTATTTTGTGCAGTCCGAAAGTCCAGAAGTCGGAAAGTCGGAAAGTGGTGAAGCTTCTTCGGACTTCCGGACTTCCGGACTTCCGGACTCTCCTGGCTTCCTAACCATCGCTACCACCCGCCCGGAAACCATTATGGCCGATGCGGCTATCTGTATCAATCCTAATGACGAGCGTTACCTGCACCTGCACGGTAAAAAGGTTTACATCCCGCTTATTAACCGCGAGATCCCGGTGATACTGGATGATTACGTAACTATGGATTTTGGTACCGGCTGTTTGAAGGTTACCCCGGCACACGATTTAAATGACTACGAACTGGGCCAGCGTCATAACCTGCCAGTTATTGATATCCTGAATGACGATGGCACGCTGAACGAGAAAGCGCAGATACTGGTTGGTGAAGACCGTTTTGCCGCCCGTAAAAAAATAGCTGTGCTGCTGGAAGAAGCCGGCGTACTGGAAAAAGTTGAAGAATATAAATCGCAGGTTGGTTTCAGTGAACGTACCAACGCGGTTATTGAGCCAAAACTATCCATGCAATGGTTTTGCAAAATGGGCGAAATGGCCAAACCTGCTTTGGATTACGTACTGAACGGAGAGATCAAATTGATCCCCGAAAAGTTTGTAAACACCTACCGCCACTGGATGGAGAATGTAAGGGACTGGAACATCAGCCGCCAATTGTGGTGGGGACAACAGATTCCGGCATGGTATTTACCTACAGGCGAGTTTGTAATTGCCAAAAACGCCGAAGAGGCGCTGAAAGAAGCACAGCTTAAAAATCCGGAATATACCGCTGCCAACCTTACCCAGGACGAAGACGTAGTTGATACCTGGTTTTCATCATGGTTGTGGCCTATCTCGGTATTTGATGGTTTTAAAGATCCTGATAATGCCGATATTAATTATTATTACCCAACCAATGATTTGGTTACCGCGCCCGAAATTTTATTTTTCTGGGTAGCCAGGATGATCATGGCCGGTCATGAGTTCAGAGGCGAAGTACCATTCAGAAACGTATACCTTACCGGTATAGTAAGGGATAAGCAGGGTCGTAAAATGTCAAAGCAATTGGGCAACTCTCCCGACCCGCTTGACCTGATAGCTCAATATGGTGCAGATGGCGTGCGCGTAGGTATGCTGTTATGCTCGCCTGCAGGTAACGATTTGATGTTTGACGAAAGCTACTGTAAACAAGGCAGCGGCTTTGCCAACAAAATATGGAACGCCTTTAAACTGGTAAAAGGCTGGGAGGTTGATGAAAGCCTTTCCAACCCTAACGGCGTAGCCATTGAATGGTTTGCCAACAGGTTTAACCAGGCGCTAACCGAAATTGAAGCTAACTTTGCCCAATATCGTTTATCAGAGGCCTTAATGGATACCTATAAACTGGTATGGGACGATTTTTGCGCATGGTACCTGGAGATGATCAAACCGGCTTATCAGCATCCTATTGATAAGGCTACTTATGCAGCTACTATTCAATTCTTTGAAAATATTTTGAAGGTATTGCACCCTTTTATGCCGTTCCTTACCGAAGAATTATGGCATGATGAACTGTTTGGCGAACGTTCTGAAACTGACTGCTGTATTGTAGCGCAATTGCCCGCTATTGGGGAAATTAATTCACGTCTATTAAATGAAACAGAGCTTGTTAAAGATGTGGTAACCAACATCAGAAACACCCGCAAAACAAAACAAATTTCTGACAAAGAGCCGCTTGAGTTATTTGTTAAATCAAATTCAGGGATCAATTACGGCCAGTTCGAAGCTATCATTACAAGGCTTGCCAACATCAGCAAATTTGAATCAGTAGCCGATAAAATTGAAGGGGCTATTAATTTCTTGGCCTCAACAGATGAGTTTTATATTCCTTTCAGCGAAGAAATTGACCCGGTTGCCGAATGTGTGAAACTGAAAAAAGAGCAGGAATACCTGTTAGGTTTCCTGAAATCGGTTAATGCAAAATTGGGTAACGAACGGTTTATGGCTAATGCAAAACCCGAGATTATTGAGGTGGAGCAAAAGAAAAAGGCCGATGCCGAAGCTAAATTAACCATCATTGAAGAAAACTTAGCTGCTTTGGCTTGCTAATTGCAGAACTTACCGGCTTTGCGTAACAAGCTACCGTACAGTATTTTGATTGCTGTACGGTGGCCTGTTCAATTGCAGGGCCAATGTTAAGTTCTGAATATGAGTAATAAAGTAAGTTTTTTTAACTTATCAATTTATAAGATTTTGTCGAAGGAGCAATCGTTCCTTGACCAGGCCCGGATTCGTTTATTGTATTATGGGTTCTTCCTTATTTTTGTTGCCCTTGGGGCACTTTACCTGAACGTTTATTTCCAAAACCAAAAAATGCTTGCTGATACCGCCCTGTTTTTGATGGGAGCGGTAGTGGTGTTATTTAAGTATTTAACCTGGCGGCCCGACTGGCGCAGCGCAGCACATGCCCTGCTTATTGTGGGTACACTTGTTAATACCAGCCTGGTTTATGCCTCTATGCAAACGGTAAATATCATTACCGTGCAGGTTATTATAATCGTGATCGTATTCAGCTATTATATGCTCGGCCAGCAATGGGGGCTCATGTACTCATTGCTTAATACAGTACCGGTTTTGGTATTTATGATCATTGAATACAACAGCGGGTACATTATTAGTATAAAGCCTAACAAAGTTGATCAGTCTACCATTATCATCAGCCTGTTTGCCAATTTTATATTGCTTATTTTTATCCATAGCCATTTTTATACTGCTTTCTTAAAAAACATCAGGCACCTTAAAGATAGCAGCAGGGAGCAGGCCCAGCTTTACAATAAGATGGAAACAGCTATTGAAAAGGCAGAGAAATCAGCCCAGGCCAAATCAGAGTTCCTGTCAACCATGTCGCATGAAATCCGTACGCCGTTAAACGCGGTGATCGGGATGAGTAATTTGCTGATGATGAGCAATCCGCGGCCCGACCAGCGGGAGAACATCGAAATCCTTAAATTTTCGGCCAATAACCTGTTAGCCATTGTTAATGACGTGCTTGATTTTAGCAAAATTGAATCGGGGAAGGTAGTATTTGAAAATATCCGCTTCAACCTTGTTGAGCTGATGAACAATATTTGCGGCGGGCAGATACTGAAGGCCGAAGAGAAAGGCTTGCTTTTTAAGCTTGATGTTGACAGCTCATTGAGGGATAAGGTGCTTTTTGGCGATCCTACCCGCATAACCCAGATCATTTTTAACCTGGTTAGTAATGCTATAAAATTTACACCGCAGGGAAACATATGGGTAAGGGTTACTTGTGTGGAAGACCGGCATAATACCGTTACCGTTAACTTTTCGGTAAGGGACACCGGCATCGGTATCGAAAAAGAAAACCTTGAAAGTATATTTGAACCATTTACGCAGGAATCATTAGCTACTACCCGCGAGTATGGCGGCACAGGGCTTGGCCTGGCCATAGTTAAGCGTTTGCTTGAGCTGCAGGAAGTGCAAATGACCGTTAACAGTACAATGGGGCGCGGATCAGAGTTTTCATTCCATATGGAATTTCCTGTATCTACAGAAGCATTGCCTGTTGCAGTAACCACTGCTCCCGAAGCTAAACAATTTTCAGAAAACCCGCTGGCCTGTTTACGTGTACTTATTGCCGAAGATAATATGGTTAATGTGATGCTGATGAAGAAGCTGCTGAGCAAGTGGAGCATTAACCCAACCATTGCCGAAAACGGGGAACGGGCAGTTGAGTTTATGCAGTACGGCAATTTTGATATTATATTAATGGACCTCCAGATGCCGGTGATGAACGGCTTTGACGCAGCTAAAGAGATCCGTAAAATGGCCGATCCTAAAAAATCAGGCATACCGATCATCGCGCTTACAGCTTCCGCACTTTTTGATATCAAAGAACAGGTATACGAAGCCGGCATGAATGATTATGTATCCAAGCCATTTAAACCGGATGAACTGCTGGAGAAGCTTAATAATTATACATTGAACAGGGTGGGGTGAGCCCCACCCAAACCCTCCCCGGAAGGGAGGGCTATGCCATTGTTGGTGTTGTCACCAACAATTCCTAATGCTCTTTTACGCCATTGTTGGTGTTGTCACCAACAATTCCCAATCCTCTTTTAATCACGTTATTTCATATGACCAGTTAAGCTCCCGGTTGCTTATTTAATGCTATAACTGCGTGGAGTAGAGTTGTTGGTGACAACACCAACAACGGCCAGCGCTCACCTAATGGCCTATTTATTCAACTTATCCCCCTCCTTAATCACCGCCTGGTTTATTTCCCTTACTCTTTCGATCTCCATTTTTTCAACGGCCCTGTCGTAGGTTAAAACGCCGTTTACTTCGTGTTCAACGTCGGTGGTTTGGGTATATATGGCAACGCTTAGTCCTTTATATTTCATTAATTGCTCTACCTCATCCAGCAAAAAAACATAACGATCGGTAAGCCTGGCTTTGGTTGGTTCGTAGTCATAAGCATCGTTTTGTACCGGCCACATATGGCCACGCACAAAGAGGCCAACACCGCCAAATTCGCCCAGTGAGGCAGCCCGGCGGCTATCAGGAACAGAAGCACCATACGGGCCAATATAAATATGTGTGTCCACGTAATCGCCATTGCCCGGATCGCCGTAAGGTTTTTGATAGCTGGGATTATTGTTAAAGCCCGAATTGCCGTTAACTAATCGCGAGGGGTCATATTGTTTAACCCAATTGGTTATGTTTTTTACATCAAATGCGCCCCAGTTTTCATTGAAAGGCACCCATGTAATAATGGAAGGCGAGTTATAATGATCGTCGATTATAGCTTTTAACTCCTGCCTATAAACGCGCCTGTTCTTAGTAGTATCTTCATTCTGATACCATATAGCGGGCATATCCTGCCAAACCAATAAGCCCATTTTATCGGCCCAATAATAAAAACGCTGGGGCTCGGTTTTCATGTGCTTACGGATGAGGTTGTAGCCCGCTTTTTTGGTGTATTCTATATCAAATTTAAGTGCTTCTTCCGTAGGTGCGGTTAAAACCCCGTCGGGCCAGTACCCCTGGTCAAGCAGGCCAAGCTGCATGATGAATTTACCGTTAATAAGCGGACGGATCATGCCGTTAAGCTTGCCCAATTTAATATCACGCATGCCGAAATAACTTTTAACCTCGTCGGCTTCGCTACCATCAGTATTGTATAGGGTAAGCTTCAGATCATACAAAAACGGAAAATTTGGTGTCCATAAAACCGGGTTATCTATTGGCAGATAGAAATATGATCCGGCGGCCGCATTAACCTGCGACACCTCTTTGCCGTTGTTTAAGGCAACTGCTTTGATCTTGCCCGCGCCTGCAGCGTTAACAAATACTTTTAAGCGTTTACCTTCCGGATCAGGCAGGAGCCGGATATTTTTGATATAGGAGCTGTTGACAGGCTCCAGCCAAACGGTTTGCCATATACCCGACGAAAAGGTATAATCGCCACGAGGGCCGTTCTTGCCCGATGGTGTTTTACCGTCATTGGGGTCATGAGCAGCAACAATAAGGGTATTGCTGCCTTTTTTAAGATATGAGGTAATGTCAAAGCCGAAAGAATCGTACCCGCCCGAGTGCGAACCTACTTTTTTACCATTCACAAAAATAGTGGCATCATGATCAACTGCTCCGAAATGAATAATGACGTGTTTGTTTTGCCATTTTTCGGGTACTTCAAAACTTCGGCGGTACCACATATTAATCTCCTGTTTACGCTGCACGCCGGACAATACCGATTCAGGGCAATAAGGCACCAGTATTTTATCCGACTTGTCATTAAAAGATACGGGCGTTTGAGGGTTCAGGGCATTAGGCGCGTTTTTACCACCCTGGTAATCCCATTTACCATTTAAGCACAACCAGTCATTACGCTGTAGCTGGGGACGGGGATATTCCGATAAAGGTATTTCGGCCTGCATGGCAGTGTTTGTCCATTGAGTTGGCAGTTTGGCTTCCTGGGCAAAGGCGGCGCATCCGTATAATACAGCGGCCAAAAACAGGGCTTTTGCTTTGAGATAGGCGTTCATAAGGTAATGTTACAATTGATGAGGTTATGAAGGCCAAAATAGGGAATTGATAACTGTTATCATAACATTTTATTGGGAAATAGGATGTTGTCTGAACCCGAATTTATTGAATTTAGGGAACGAGCAGAAAATGCGATACACATTCCATGAATTCTTCAAATTCGTTTCCCCCATGGCGCAAGTGTTGTGCGGCTGTTAGAAGGGCGGATCACTTGTGACTATAAAAATTGTCTTGTCCTGAAATAGGTTTACACATCAGTAAACAAAAATGGAAAGATATTCAAAAGTGTATGGGGGTAAATGGCAGAGCCAGTACAGTGAGGAGTTTAAGCGAAAAATTTGCCAGGAATATTT
>NZ_BMKD01000016.1 GCF_014643835.1 Mucilaginibacter rubeus
TGGTACGGAAGAAAAGGCGAAGGGTTTATACCACCCAATCTTTTCACTGGTTAAAAAAGTATCCCAACTGTATAAAAGAAATAATCCCTAATAAAGTAAATGAGATATGGGTATCAGATATAACCTTGTATCGTCCTAAAATAAGTTTACAGATTAATTGATAAATCCTGCTATAGGTTTACATTACACACAGGCACAAGTGAGCCTTGCTCAATCAACCGTACAACACTTGCGCCAGAGAAGGGCGCCAGAGAAGAGCATATTATTGCATTTGATTAATCATTCGTCCTTCTATTCTTCAACCAATACCAGCCTAAATTAAAGGCGATAACAAAATGGTTTAAAACAGTCGGGATCAAGCCATAATTCCGCCTCATGATCTCGAAACGCTCCATCAAACTTTGACGGTGCCTTTTCTTCGACATGCCCCCTACCAGGTATTTGGCCACGTAACGGTTAACGTTAACGATCTTTTTAGCTTTTTTTGCCGCGCGGATTATCCAGTCGATATCTGAACTCAATTGATATCTTCGGTCATAGGGTTCTGCCAGCGACCGCCTGATATAGATAGCCTGGTGGCTAATGCTCATGCCATATTTAAAACCACGCCAGGTAAACTTTGCGGGTGCTTTGTGACGGCGCTGCCCTAAACTACTCCCCTCATCGGCTATCATTTCTGTCTCACCATAATAAATGTCGGCATCCTCTGCAGCAGCAAAAACCGCAGCAACGGTTTCGTTATCATAAAACTCATCTCCCGAGTTCATGAAGATCACATAATCGCCGGTAGCTAAAGCAAGCCCTTTATTCATGGCATCATAAATGCCCTCATCTTTTTCGCTGATGAATTTGGTTATTTGACTTTTATACTTGTCAATTACCTGTAGGGTACCATCATTAGATAAACCATCGACGATAATATATTCAATATTAGTATATGTCTGATTAATCACCGAGCGGATAGTACGCTCAATATCTCTAACATTATTATAAACAATAATGATAACGCTTAGTCTTGGATTAAACATTATTCCCTCCCTTACTCAGTAATTGTCGATAAACTTCGATATGTTTTCTGGCTATTACTTCTTCCGAAAACCTATCCATAATGGTTTGCCGGGCCTGGTGGTTCAACTTGTCCTTTTCAGGATGTTTAATGATCCATTCCATCCCATCAGTAAAACTTTCGGATGAACGATAGGTGGCAAGGAAACCACTATACTGGTGCCGCACCATATCCGGGATGCCACCTGTAGTAAAAGCGATTACGGGTGTACCGCAACTCAGGCTTTCCATTACGGTGTAAGGTAAATTATCCTCAAGCGAAGGGATTAAAAAAGCATCGGCCGCGGCGTAGTGCAGGGCCAGTTTCTCATCGTTATTGATGGTTCCTAAAAAGCTGGTTTTAAAAGGAAAGTCAGGCAGGTTTTCCGTACCCCGGTTGCCGAACACCACCAATTCTATCTGATCGGTTTCTGCACCTAAACGCTGTCTTAGTAATTCCATACTTTCCAACAGATATTGGGTACCTTTATGCAGATCTTTACGCGATGGCATAAAGCCACTTAAAAAGATAAATTTATCCGTCGGCAAGCCTGCTTTGGCTTTCGCCTCCTTTTTGTTTATCGGCTTAAAAACATCCGTTTCCAGCGTATTTGGAATATTGCTTGTGGCTTTGCTCCGCATCAAACTGCTTTTCTTTACAGAATCTTGCATCCATAAACTTGGGGCGATAATGTTGAAGTCGAGTTGCTGATAAGCCTTATTTTTTTGCTGCCAAATGCGGTGCGAAATATCATCATCGGCAGAGTTGATCAGCAGCGGGCAGTTACCGCATTGTTGCTGGTAATGATCGCAGGTATAGCGTACATGGCAACCGCCGGTAAAAGCATTGCTATCGTGAAAGGTCCACACCACAGGCTTGCCCAGCTTTCTAATTTCGGCTATATGTTTAGGGTCCAGAAAACCGTGATTAATCCAATGCAGGTGAATGATATCGGCTTTTTTCACATCGGGATGATTAACTACCGAACGGCCAAACCAGGTGAAAGAAAACGGGGTACGGCTATCGGGTTTTAAAAAGCGTTTGGCCAATATCCGTTCCAGGATAATAGTAGCGGCGGCGTATGATTTTTGAATGATATTACCGTTAAAAGTCTTGATATCAGGATTATTTCCAAATTTATAATGTACTATAATTTTAGAATCGATATTTTGGCTAAGTAATGCCCGGTTAAGGCGCATGCAGGCCCTGCCCGCGCCGCCGTTACCGTCATACGTATTGAGGTGCACCACTTTTAACATGGCTCAAAAATACATTTATTCATAAAACTTAAACCATATGAAGAAACTATACATCGTATTGTTTTTGGCAGCACTGTGCCAAACCAGCCTTAAAGCCCAAACAACCGGGAGCTATTTTACATCTAACCCAACCCTAACACCCGATGGCAAAACTGTAATTTTCAGTTACGAAGGCGATCTTTGGAAAGCCGATATCAACAGCACAGCCGCCACGCGATTGACCGCCATGCAGGGTGAAGAAACCAGTCCGCGGGTATCGCCCGACGGGCAATGGCTGGCCTTTTCATCAAACCAGTTTGGCAATAACGATGTATACGTAATGCCCCTCGCCGGCGGCGATATCAAACAGCTTACCTATAACGATGCCGGCGATAATGTGGATTCCTGGAGCTGGGATTCGAAATCCATTTACTTTAACTCAAGCCGTTACAATGGCTTCAGCGAATACAAAGTAGCAGCTACCGGCGGAACACCCGTTAGGCTGTTTGGTCATTATTTTAATACCATACACGGTGTTGTTGAGCATCCGCAAACCGGCGAGCTATTTTTCAGCAATACCTGGGAGAGCATTTATTTCCCCACCCGTAAGCATTATAAAGGCGCTTACAATCCCGATATTCAATCATACAATCCTAAAACCAAAGCCTATAAAAAATATACCGACTGGCAGGGCAAGGATTTCTGGACCACCATTGATCAAAAAGGCAATATCTATTTTGTATCCGACGAGGGCAACGAAGAATATAACCTGTATACCTTTATCGATGGTAAAAAAACCGCGTTAACCCAGTTCCCCACCTCTCTCAAACGCCCGCAGGTAAGTGCCGATGGCGGCAAGGTAGTGTTTGAAAAAGATTACCAGATTTTTGTTTACGATGTGGCATCCAAACAAACGCAGAAGCTAAGCTTAAACCTGTTCCGCAATAATGTACTGCCTAAAGACCAATCGTTTGAAACAGGCGGTAAAATTGAAGGGGCAGCATTATCACCCGATGGCAAAAAGCTGGCTTTTGTATCCCGCGGCGAATTATTTGTAAGCGATGCCGAAGGTAAATTCGGCAAAAAACTAGAGCGTAATACCAGCGAACGCATTACCGAAGTAAGCTGGATGAGCGATAACAAAACCCTCATTTTTGGTCAAACCCTGGGTGGCTATCCTAATTGGTACACCATAACAGCCGACGGCAGCGGTGCCGAAAAACAGCTTACCACAGATAAAGGCAGCAATCGCCTGCTGAGCATGAATAAAGACCGCACACAGGCCATTTATCTGAGTGGCCGTAATGAACTGAAACTTTTGGATCTGAAAACACTCACATCAAAAACTATTGTTACCGATGAGTTTTGGGGATTCTACAACCCTCCTCCGCGCTTTTCGCCAAATGGCGAGTACGTGGTATACAACGCTTACCGCAATTTTGAGATGGACGTTTTTGTTTATGAGATAAAAACCGGGAAAATACTGAACCTTACCAATAGCGGTGTTACAGAATCGGCGCCATTCTGGTCGCCGGATGGTAAGTATATTTATTTTGCGTCATCCCGTACGCAGCCCGAGTATCCTTACGGCTCAAAAGATGCCCACGTTTACCGGATGCCTTTGCAAAAATATGATGATCCTTTTAAAATGGATAAGTTTACGGCCCTGTTTAAAGAGGAGAAAAAAGACGACGATAAAAACAAAAAGGATAAGGACAAAAAAGCGTCTAACAAAAAGAAACCTTTATCTGAGCAGCCAACGCCTAAACCGCCTGCCGATATTGTGATAGACACCGAAGAACCGATGAAAAGACTGGAACGCATCAGCCCGGAGTTTGGCCAGGCGCAGGGCCCCTATGTAATTCAAAAAGGAGATAAAACATTGGTATACTATGCCTCAAACCATAGCGAAGGTAAGGGGGCGCTTTACCGTACCACCCTTGAAGCTTTTGAAAACCCTAAAACTGAAAAAGTTGGCGGCGGCGACTTCGGCAATTACAACATTTTTGGCAACGGTGATAAATATTTTGTACTGGCCGGAGGCAATATCTACACCCTAAACATCGATGCTAACAAAGTGGATAAGTTAGATATCAATTACAGCTTTACCCGTAACATGGCCGGGGAATTTACACAGATGTTTGATGAAACCTGGGCCGGACTGGATGAAAACTATTACGACGGCAATTTCCACGGGGCCGACTGGAAAAAGGTTCATGACAGCTATAAAACATTTGTCCCTTATATTAATAACCGGGCCGACCTGCGCCTGTTGTTGAATGACATGCTTGGCGAGCTTAACTCATCGCACCAGGGTTTTTACTCAAATGGCAGCGAGGAAAAGAAAACCCTCAGCTACCGTACCATGGAAACCGGAATTATTTTTGACAATGATTCACCATACAAAGTTAGCAGTATAGTCATCCATAGTAATGCGGATAAAGCAGGCATTGACGTAAAACCGGGCGATATCCTGAAAGCAGTGAACGGCGTTACGGTTGATGAAAAGCAGGACCGTAATTATTACTTCAGCAAACCGTCGCTTGATAAGGAAATTGAGCTAACCTTTAGCCGCGGCGGCAAAGATATTAAAGTAAAGCTTCACCCAGAGTCAACCGGTGACCTGTCTGGCAATCTTTACGACGATTGGATCAAATCAAATGCTAAAACGGTTGCCGAAAAAAGCAAAAACCGCATTGCTTACTCCTATATGAAAAACATGGGCGATGGCGCCCTGGAAGATTTCCTGGAAGATATGGTTGATGATGCTTATAATAAAGACGCGCTCATCCTCGACCTGAGATATAACACAGGCGGTAACGTACATGATAATGTTTTAAAATTCTTGTCGCAAAAACCCTATTTGCAATGGGCTTACCGCGACGGTAAAAAAACACAGCAATCAAACTTTGCACCGGCGGCCAAACCGATCATCCTGCTCATGAATGAGCAAACCCTAAGCGATGGCGAAATGACCTCACAAGGCTTTAAACAATTGGGCCTTGGCAAGATCATCGGCACCGAAACTTACCGCTGGATCATTTTTACCAGTGGCAAAGGTTTGGTTGACGGATCATTCTACCGCATTCCGGCCTGGGGCTGCTATACGCTTGACGGCAAGGATATTGAAAAAACAGGTGTAACACCAGACATTTATGTAAAAACAGATTTTGCCGACAGAATAGAAAATAAAGATCCGCAGTTAGACAGGGCTGTTGAGGAGATCTTGAAACAGTTGAAGTAATCAGTGGCAGTTTTTAGTTGCAGTAGCGGGAATTTTTATAAGCTGCCCTTTCTCGTCGAGGTCCTGTCCAAGATACCTTGACGGGAAATTATAATAAATTATTCATTTTAAGGAAATATAAAAATTGCATATAATTGAATATAATAATTAGTATTATTACCAAACCAATTACTTATCCTTTATTTAAGATTCATGAAACCTGTACTTTATCTAAATTATTTTAGAGGTTTTACCAACACCTTCCTACAATTGGAAGATGTAAATTTTTTTGTCGGTGAAAACAGCACAGGAAAGACATCTGTCTTAAAAATTATCAAACTTCTTTCTGATACAGATTTCTGGTTCAAAAGTAATCTGAAAAACCTAAGGACAGAATTTGGATACTATTCAGAGATTAGTAATAACGATTATTTTGAAATTGGACTAATAAGTGATGAATTTTCAAAGTTCGTCAAAATGCGATTTATTGACTATCAAGGCCTACCAGAGCTACAAGAGGTAAACCAAGTTGATTCATATTTAAATATCCATGTAGTTAAAACTCCTCAAAAGATTAGTTACAAATATAAAGGAGGAAATTACAGCCATTTTTTCAAAGAAAATTTTTACGCCAACTTTGAATCTTGGATTAACAATTCAGGTCTCGATGATTTAGAATTCAAAATTGCCAAGGTCGATAGAAGGTTTAATGCTCCATTTTTCCTCCATATACAGTTTTTAATATCCCAACGAATCAAAGAAAAAAAAAGCTTAAGTGGGTTACCATTCCCAATGCTCCTTGAGTCATTAGCATGGTTAGCTCCTATAAGAACAGAACCCAAAAGAACTTACGATGATTATGAATTAAATTTCTCTCCTGAAGGCAATCATATTCCTTATATATTAAAAAAAGAATTAACAGTCCAAAAACCCAATAAACATAGTAAAGATTTTAAAAGAATTTTAAATCGATTTGGAGAAGACAGTGGTTTGTATGAAAAAATAGAAGTAATAAAATTGGGGGATTCTACAACCTCTCCCTTTGAAATCAATATCGTTCTTAATCAGAAAACACAAAAGATAATTAATGTTGGGTATGGTGTTTCCCAAATTCTACCTTTAATTGTCGAAATAGTGGCGAGAACCAAAGGCACTTGGTTCGCATTACAGCAACCAGAGATACACCTTCACCCAAAGGGTCAAGCTGCCTTTGGAGATCTACTTTATAAATCCGCTTTATTGGATAAAAAGCATTTTATTGTTGAAACACATTCCGATTATACTATAGATCGATTTCGTCTTAAGTTAAAGAAGACCATTGTAGATAATGAGTCAAAAAAACCTAAAAGTCAGGTAGTTTTCTTTTGTAGAAACAATGAGGGAAATTCGTTGAGCATAATCCCAATATATCCTAACGGCAGTTATTCAGAAACCCAACCAAAGGAATTTAAAGAATTTTTCATCAAAGAAGAGTTGTCCTTATTACAAATTTAAATGTGCATAATAATTGATACAAATACGTTAGGGCCTGTGTTTAATTGTGAAAATGTTAATCATTCCACGTTCAAGCCAGTTTATAACTGGATAATTGAAGGACAAGGCAAAGTGGTCTATGGGGGAACTAAATATCTTGAAGAAATTTCAAAATATCGAAGGATATTTAAAGTACTAAAGGATATAAACAAAGCTATATCAATTGACAACGAAAAAGTCGATTTAATGACGATAGAAGCTTCAAAAGCCATCGCTCACCCAGATTTTGATGACCAGCATTTAATTGGATTGCTTTTAGTCTCCAAATGTAAATTAATATGCTCCGATGACAAAAGAGCATACCCTTTTTTTACCCATTCCTTATTCTTTAAAGCTCGCAACCGCCCCAAAATTTATCACACATTAAAAGGCATTTCACTGTTGGATCCAAAATACATTTCGGAGATTTGTCTGCCTTGTAGGGCATCTACCAATTACCAAAAAAAAACCATCAAAGAGATATTGCCCCAATCACTTATTTAGAACATATCCAAATAACATTTGTATAAAGCACTAACAGCTTTCAAATGTTATTTTTTGTAAATTCGCCGCTCTAAGGCCGGATAACGGGCTTAACGTCAATTTCTTTTACTTTTCACCTAAAAATCAAATACAAATGGCTTTTGATTTAGATATGATCAAAAAGGTTTACGACCGCTACAGCACTCGCGTTGATGCTGCCCGTAAAGCGACCGGTAAACCCCTAACTTTAACCGAAAAGATTTTATATGCCCACCTTAGCGAAGGCGATGCTCAAAAAGCATTCGGTCGCGGGGTAGATTATGTTGACTTTGCACCAGATCGTGTAGCTATGCAGGATGCTACTGCGCAAATGGCCCTTTTGCAGTTTATGCAAGCCGGTCGCCCGCAGGTTGCTGTTCCATCTACCGTACATTGCGATCACTTAATTCAGGCAAAAATCGGCGCTGTTGAAGATTTAAGTACTGCTGTTGACGTTAACCGCGAAGTTTATGACTTCCTGGCTTCAGTATCTGATAAATATGGCATTGGTTTCTGGAAAGCCGGTGCAGGTATCATTCACCAGGTAGTGTTGGAAAACTACGCTTTCCCGGGTGGTATGATGATCGGTACTGACTCACATACACCTAATGCAGGTGGTTTGGGTATGATTGCTATTGGTGTTGGTGGCGCTGATGCCTGCGACGTAATGGCCGGCTTACCCTGGGAGCTTAAATTCCCTAAACTGATTGGTGTAAAATTAACCGGTAAACTTTCTGGCTGGACTTCAGCTAAAGACGTAATCCTGCGTGTTGCTGGTATCCTTACTGTAAAAGGTGGTACCGGTGCTATTGTTGAATACTTTGGCGAAGGCGCACGCTCAATGTCTGCAACCGGTAAAGGCACTATTTGTAACATGGGTGCAGAAATTGGTGCTACTACTTCTATCTTCGGTTACGACGAAAAAGCTGCTGCTTACTTAAAAGGTACAAAACGTGCCGATATCGCTGAACTTGCCGATGCTATTGCTGAGCACTTAACCGGCGACGAAGAAGTTTACGCTAACCCTGAGCAATATTTCGACCAGGTTATTGAAATTAACTTATCAGAACTTGAACCACACGTAAACGGTCCGTTCACTCCGGATCTGGCATGGCCTATCTCTAAATTTGCTACAGCTGTTAAAGAAAACGGCTGGCCTACCAAATTAGAGGTTGGTTTGATTGGTTCATGTACCAACTCATCTTACGAAGACATCACCCGTTCGGCTTCTATCGCTAAACAGGCTATCGATAAAAAATTAAAAACTCAGGCCGAGTTCACCATCACTCCGGGTTCTGAGCA
This sequence comes from Mucilaginibacter rubeus, assembly GCF_014643835.1. Taxonomy (GTDB): domain Bacteria; phylum Bacteroidota; class Bacteroidia; order Sphingobacteriales; family Sphingobacteriaceae; genus Mucilaginibacter; species Mucilaginibacter rubeus. The sequence continues at coordinate 8,843 of NZ_BMKD01000016.1, forward strand.
GGTTCGTTACACTGTTGACCGCGACGGCTATCTTGATACTTTTGCTCAAATGGGCGGTGTGGTATTGGCTAACGCCTGCGGACCATGTATTGGCCAGTGGGCCCGTCATACTGATGACCCTACCCGTAAAAACTCTATCATCACTTCGTTTAACCGTAACTTCGCTAAACGTCAGGATGGTAACCCTAACACCCACGCTTTCGTAGCGTCTCCTGAAATTGTTACCGCTTTCGCTATCGCGGGTGATTTAACTTTTAACCCACTTACTGACACGTTAACTAACGAAGCCGGTGAGCAGGTTAAATTCGATGAGCCTCAAGGTATCGAACTACCTGTAAAAGGTTTCGCGGTTGAAGATGCAGGCTACCAGGCACCAGCAGAGGACGGCAGCAAAGTTGAAGTTATCGTTTCTCCAACTTCATCACGTTTACAATTACTTGAGCCGTTCAAAGCCTGGGAAGGTACCGATATTACAGGCCTTAAATTGCTGATCAAAGCTAAAGGTAAATGTACTACCGACCACATTTCTATGGCTGGCCCATGGTTGAAATTCCGCGGTCACCTGGATAACATTTCAAACAACATGCTGATCGGTGCTATCAACTACTTTAACCTTACTGCCGATAGCGTTAAAAACGAATTAACCGGCGAGTATGGTCCTGTTCCGGCTACTCAGCGTGCTTACAAAGCAGCAGGTATCGGTTCGATTGTAGTAGGCGACGAAAACTATGGCGAAGGCTCATCACGTGAGCACGCAGCTATGGAACCACGTCACTTGGGTGTACGTGCTATATTGGTAAAATCATTTGCCCGTATCCACGAAACCAACCTTAAAAAACAAGGTATGCTGGGTATCACCTTCGCTGATCCTAACGATTACGAAAAGATCCAGGAAGATGATACTATCGATATCACCGGCTTAACTACTTTTGCCCCTGGCCAGCAGTTGACCGTGGTATTACACCATAAAGATGGTTCAACCGAATCATTCCCTGTAAACCACACTTACAATGCCCAGCAAATTGAGTGGTTTAAAGCAGGTGGTGCATTGAACATCATCCGCAAGCAAATGGCGTCTTAATTTCGGATATCGGAATTTTGATTTCGGATTTAATATTGAAGGCCTTCCCATTTTGGGGAGGCTTTTTTGTTGGAGGTTATTTAACTGGTTGAAGTTTAGCGATAGCGTAACTTCGACCTAAAATAATGGAAGCATTCTGCCTCCGGGTGCCGGGTACATTTGATTAATATTTAGATGAAATTTATAAAGTTAAGCTGAAAGCTTAACACATTTTGGAGTCGAAGTTACGCTATCGCTAAACTTCAACCAGTACCCGATTTATTTAGCAAATAAGATCAATTGATTGATCTTATTTGCTAAATAAAAATAAACATCTGAAAATAAAATATTACAATAGCGTTTAAAAACATATAATTAGTTATAATAACAAATTTTTTAGAATTTATATCTTACAAACGCCTCCATAGCTTCGTATTCAGCCAAACCAAGGTGTTGGCCGCGTTCTTACGACCAACTTCTGCATCATAAAAAGCGCTTTGTAATACCCCAACTGCTACCAAGGATTGCAAGCGAGAACTGCTATGCGCTATCATCTAATTTTATTGGGAAGGCGGCCACCTTCGATGAAACCCAAATATCAGACCCAAAACAACTACAATTACACCAAGCAAAACGAAAATTAACGTAACTATTCTGTCCGCCTGTCGGTTTGTCTTTATTTCCTCTGTCATCATTTTTTGAGCCGCATCTTTTTTTAGATCTATTGATCTGACTTTAGTTAATCGTGCCCTCATTGTAAATAAATGTATAAAATTTCTCTGTAATAATATTATACGTTCTCATCATACGGTATTTATGAATTGAGTTTCTCTCATCAGTTGACGTATCCCCAAGGCCAATTATATTCAATAAAAAAGCGCTCGTGAGGACACGGGCGCCGGGGAAATGTATCTTAAAATCCATGAACCATCAACCATGATCCATGAACTAATTTTTAAAATTTATACCTAACAAACGCCTCCATAGCCTCATATTCAGCTAAACCAAGGCGGTCGTAGCGTTGGGCCGTGTCGCGGGTGCGGTCTTCCGCCCTTACCCAAAACTCCCTTGCATCATCACCAGGGAATACCGGAGTATCCTTCTGTGACTGGTGTTTGAAGATCGCGTTACGTTTGCGGATCACTTCCTGTGGCGACAATGGTACTGCCATCTCTATTTCATGAGTTTCAAACTCATGCCATGCACCACGGTACATCCACAGCCAGCAGTCTTCTACCCAGGCTTCTTTACCTTTTAACCTGTCCAGTGCAGCTAAGATGATTTTGAAGCATACCAGGTGGGTTCCGTTAGGATCTGCAAAGTCACCTGCCGCAAAAATTTGTTGTGGTTTTACTTTTTGAAGCAGGTCGATGGTTAATTGAATATCTTCCTCACCTACCGAGTTCTTTTTGGTTTTGCCGGTTTCGTAAAACGGCAGTGCCATAAAGTGGATATGATCATCCTGTAAGCCTGCGTACCTTGCACCTGAAATCGCTTCTGTTTTCCTGATGAAGCCTTTTACATTCCTGATCTCCTGGGTATCAATTTCGTTTGGCTGTTTGGTTGGGAAGAAGGCACGCATGTCTTCATAGGATTTCTGTAGATGAGCGGTGTCTTCGCCGATGCTTTTTGTAAAGTCGATGGCAAATTCCATGTATCTCAAAACGTCATCATCCCATACCGCGGTATTTCCTGAGGTTTGGTAAGCTACGTGCACATCATGTCCCTGGTCTACCAAACGGATAAATGTACCGCCCATCGAGATCACGTCATCATCAGGGTGCGGTGAAAAGATAATAGAGCGTTTTTTAGCAGGCAGTGCCCTTTCCGGCCTTTGCGAATCATCCGCATCCGGTTTGCCGCCCGGCCAGCCGGTGATGGTATGCTGAATCTGGTTAAAAATATCAATGTTGATATTGTATACAGGGCCCTGCTCTACCGCAAGCTGCGCCATGCCGTGGTTATTGTAATCTTCTTCCGTTAGTTTCAGTACCGGTTTGTTAACCTCATTCGCCAACCAGATCACAGCCTTTTTCTTTAACTGGTTATCCCACACGCAGTCTTTAACTAACCATGGGGTATCAAACCGGGTTAGTTCTGATGCTGCATCTGCATCCAGTACAAACTCTACATGTTGTGATAGTTGCAGGTAGGTTGCAGGTACTTCGCCCGAGATCTCTCCTTCTACCGCTTTCTTGATGATCGGCGCTTTCTTCTTGTTCCAGGCCATCAAGATGATTTCCCTGGCCTTGAAAATAGTACCGATACCCATCGTAATGGCTTTGGTTGGCACATCAGCTTTACCACCAAAATCGCGGGCAGCGTCACGCCTGGTCAGGTCATCAAGCGTTACCATCCTGGTGCCTGAGTTAGGAGCCGAGCCCGGTTCGTTGAAACCGATGTGGCCTGTACGACCGATACCCAGGATCTGAAGGTCTAAGCCGCCCAATTCTTCTATCTGCTTTTCATAGGCTAAACAGAACGCTACAACTTCGTCTTTATCCAAAGTACCATCCGGGATGTGCACATTGGCTTTATCTATATCAATATGGCTGAACAGGTTTTCGTACATGAAGGTTACATAGCTTTGTGCTGCTGTGGGCTTCATGGGATAGTACTCATCCAGGTTGAAAGTGATCACATTCTTAAAGCTCAAGCCTGCTTCTTTGTGCTGCCTTACCAGTTCGGCATATACCCCTATCGGGGTTACACCGGTGGCAAGTCCTAATACCGCTTTTTCACCTTTGGCTTGTTTTGCGCGGATCAGATCTGCTATCCGGTTCGCTACCGCCACCGAGGCTTCTTGCTGGTTGTTGTAAACGCTTACCGGTAACTTCTCGTAACGTGTCTCTTCCAATAAATTTAATCGTGCCATAATTTTCTCAGAACCTATATATTATATGTTAAAGTTTAAAAAGTCGCTATACAAAAAACCCCCGCCAAGGGCGAGGATTTTTATCAAACCAATTAACAAAAATGTTTATCCTCACCGACATGAGGGTAAAGTAAAGTGCGTATAATAATATGCTGTGCATTATCAATACAAACTTACTAAAACAAAATTTGAATTAAAAGAACTTTTTAAATTTTTTTAATAAGTATTTTATCCTGGAAAGGATAGGATGGGGTTCATTTTGGCTAAAATTCACCCATATTAGTGAAGCTTATCCTAAGTAATAGTAAGAATCCTCTTTTCTTTCGCATCGTGACTTACGAAAATCATCATTCCCCTGGCTCAATCAAAATCGGGCGTCATGCTGAGTGATTTAAATCCGTTGGATTCTGAAGGAGAAATGACAAATCCACCACGTCATTGCTGAGTTACGAAGCAATCTCTTATAGGCAGACAAGGTGCTTAGTGGTATTGAACTTGCTTCGTCGCGCTCTTGGCCGCGCGGGGCCAGTTACTTTTGTCGCCACAAAAGTAACCAAAAAGGCTTGCAGCAGAGAGGCTTCTTTGCGCACAACCTGGCCCATAGCCATCGGCGCGGCCTTCACCCTGCAAAACGAACAGAACCACGGGCTGCAATTATTTTGCCCCCATTTGCACGCAATGCCTCCGCTTCTGCAAAAACTTGCTATGCCCCTGCAGTCGCACCGCCCAGCATCGTTCTGCTCGTTTTCACCCGAAGCTGATCTGCTGCGAAAAACCACATTTTTTATCTTGTCATGGGTAGCTCGTCGAAGCATGGCGGGCAAGGCCTCTGCGCACAACCCTTCGACGGGTTCAGGGTGACAGGCCTTCTTTGATTAATTTATTTTTCCGTTAGAGTCATATAATTTAACATGCCACTTAGACCCTCCCCAAAAAGGCAAAAGAGTTCCTGATGGGCAGGAATACTCTTTTTGCTAACCAATTATAAAACATAAATCATGAGATGAGAAGAGATGCAGGGGTGGAATCGAACCATCCGTTTGCTGCCGGCCAGCACCTGCCATTTAGTTTAAAAATGAACCCCATTTGCAAACTAATCTGTCGCAAATATATAAATATTCTATTAAATCTATATATTTAGTAGAATATATTCACAAAACATTCATTTTCTTTATGAAACGAGTCCATTAAATAAATTAAACGCATTGATAATCAAGATATTATAATTAATATTTGAGCATTCTGCTTTCAGGCTTTCGTATCCAAAAGTCTTCATTACAACATCATTATTAGCGCGGATCAGACTTATTAGAACAGATCTTTTCGAAAGGGACTGGGTATTCTTCGCCTAATGACTTTTCATATTCAGCGCTAAACTCCGCATAAACTTTCCGGGCATGTTCAATGCCTTTAGTACGCCTCAGGGCTTTGAGCTTAAACTTAATACCGATATCATTAAAAGGATCGATATTCAACACAATGCGGGCTATCTCCAGCGCTTTTTTATAATCAAAAGCATCATAAGCCTTTTTTATTACCGGCAAAATAGCCGGCATCAGCGCTTCTTCGTACTCTTGCTTAAAATCATCAAGCCAAATTTCAGGAATATGCTGCAATAGCCCGCCACGGGCAACTAAGTCGAGATAATTGAACGCAGAGGGTTCACCAACATTAGTTTGTTTAAGTGCTTCCCTCACCACAAAATAATCGCAATAAAAATCTTCGGTGCTGATAAAACTATAGGTATCATTTAAAAAGGCAAGTTCCAGTCCATCTATATCCGAAAGTATGTTACGGAGGTGATTGATGGTTACACCGCGAATATTCTTAGTTTTAACCACATCCTTATCAGGCCATAGCGTAGTGGAGATCTTTTTTGATATCACACCGTTCTTTTCGCGACTGTTCAACAAAATAAGAATAAACAGCTGCTTGATCTTGGGACTGAACAGGTAAGTAATATCCCGTTTATTTTTATCATAAACAGTAAACTCGCCCAAGAGGTAAACAGCGTTGGCTTTGTTACCCATTTCAGTTTCAATTTTTTGTTCGGCAATACGCTCCTCCTTAACAGTAACGGGTTCATCGTTATCCTTTCTCCGCCTTAAGAAAAACATGACAATTCCGCATAACAATACAAATGCAGACGCGCCACCCAATATCCTGTATAAAGTAAAAGATTTGCTTTTGGGCTGGTGGGCAGCCACAAATGCCTCCTGGCTCACGGGCGGCGCGGTAAGTGCAAAGATTTTTATGGTTGATCGCGACGGAGTTTCAAACTCCTGTGTAGTACAATAAAATACATCCTGCTTAGCATTGTAAAACAGGTTATGGTCAGTTTCTATCCGTTCGGACACAACCGGAATGGTACCGCTTACTACCTGGTACGACCCATCTTTTATCGAAAATTTGTACAGACGTAAACTCGTTTTAGGCCGTTCGTGCGGATAGCATAGCACATAAAGAAACTGCTTATCTTTTGATACAATAAGATTATTGGCCGGTACAAATGCTTCTTCATCCGGTTTGATCTCCCAGAGTTTTTTTATGCTATGCTTACCCAGGTTAACCCGGTACAGGTCATAATAGTGCATCCCGCCTACTACCTGGTTGCCCGACTGGTTGCCGTAGCCACCAAAAATGTAAACATCGTTGTTTTGATCGGCCGTACTTGCAGCCGAAAAGAACCGGGGGTTGATCACATCGCCGGTAAAACTTTGTTGCTGCCAGTTATCTGCGGCTTTATCGTACTTAAAAAAGTTATTATAGTATTTAAAAGAGCCGTACCCGCCAAAAAGGTAAAAGTTGTTAAAGTATTTATCGTAAAAAATATTATGATGATGCCTTTGCTCCGTTATGGTCGCCTTACCATAAAAATCCCAGCTAAGGCTGTCCAGGTTAAAAGAAGCGATACTTGGAGAAGGCTGCGGGGCCCTAAGTACTTCATACAAATAGCATTCATTCTCCTTAAGGTTTACAATACTTTTGCCCAGGTGCAAGGGTACTGCCAGTTTATTTTTGAAGGGTTTTGTTTCTACTGCATCCCGCCCGGCATCATAAAACATCAGGGAATCACTTTTAAAGATAAAGAACTGCTCATTTTTTTCATTAAAGTTGATCCCTGCAACCTCGTTAAAAGTGTGCACGAATTTCTCTTTCCAAAAGTACGATTCGTTGATAAGCCATGCCGGGTTATCAACGTGCCCCAGATTATCTCCGTCAACCGTAAAAACATCATTCCCGGTCCATTCGCTAAGCAGGAAGGTATAGGATTTATCATCGTTGCTGACAACCAGATTTTTAATGGCCATATTCGGCACATCCGAATAATGTTCGTTTTTGCCAAAGGTGATCTTCGCGGTTATTTTACCGTTAAAACCTAATCCTGCTGCCCGGTACCATTTTCCGTTTATGGATATGCCTACTTTATCGCCTTTGAGATCAAGATCAACAATCACCTTAAACCATTTACGCCGTTTCAGCATAGTATCGGCAAGGGGGATGCTGAGTTTATTACTCCGGCTATCAATATTGAAATTGAGGAACGAACCATGATTATAAATCGCACTCAGACTGTAGGAGTTACCCTTATCATCAGTTAAGTTTAAAATATAGCCAAGGTGCTGGTTGTCCCACAATGAAAGGTCGAAACCAATGGCCAGGTGATCATGAAAAGTTGGCAGATCATCCTTAAAAACCTGATAAGAGGTGCGCTTGCTCATCAGGCTGTCATTTGAACCAAACTGCAACCCCTGTCCCCTGCTCTCCATTGCAGACAGCAGTATAATAAAAAGCAATACAAGCTTACATGCCCTTTTTGAAAGCATTAAAACCTTACTTTTTTCCACCATTTATAATACATGTTTAAACTTGCTGATCAGGACAGCATTCAGGTTAGAATAATATGCTAAATTATACATTTTTTGGGTACCGCAGGTGGCGGATTTTCATCATTTCGGCCGTCTGTTTGCCGATGAATGTGCAATTAGATCGAACCCGCAATAATTTTATTGGAGGCCATCCCGATTAGTATTACCGGCGTCATTATTGGCCCGGTTAGTCCACGCCCAGACACAGCCTCCCATATTTAACCCATCCAGCCACGACCAAATGTTAAATTTTGGCGATGAAATGTTAAATCTACAGTATAAAATGTTAAATCGCTTGCACAACTAACTATTTAGTTATATTTTGGCTTTCATAATCGACCTTATGAAAATCACAATTATTGGAGTACTGCTATTTCTTGTGGGCACAGTAAGCTTGTCAGCCCAAACCAATTACAGCATTAAAGGAATTATAGCCGATACCGTTTCTAATTCTAAATTAGCAAACGCCAGCATCAGCGTTATAACCGCTAAAGATTCCATCCTTCAAAAATTTACCCGTGTTAAAGAGGATGGTACATTTGCCATTAACAATTTAAGTAAGGGCAAGTTCATTGTACTGGCCACTTACCCCGGTTATGCTGATTTTGTAGAACGTTTTACGTTGGATTCGGCGCATACCACACACAACTTCGGCCGAATCAGCATGCTGCTTAAAGAGCGTCTTTTACAGGAAGTGATTGTAAAAGGAAAAGCGGCTGCCATCAAAATTAAGGGCGATACCACCGAGTTTAATCCTGCAGCCTACAATATCCAGCCCAACTCAAAAGTTGAAGACCTGCTGAAACAACTACCTGGCATTGAAGTAGATAAAGACGGCAAGATCACGGCGCAAGGCCAAACCGTAAAAAAAGTATTGGTTGACGGTGAGGAATTTTTTGGAGATGACCCTACCCTGGTTACCAAAAATCTTCGTGCCGATATGGTGGATAAGGTACAGCTTTACGACAAGAAGAGCGATCAGGCTGCGTTTACAGGTATTGATGATGGCGTGAAAGACAAAACCATCAATATTAAACTTAAGGAAGATAAAAAGAACGGCTACTTCGGCAAGCTTGATGGTGGCATAGGCACCGATGGCTATTACCAGGGGCAGGCTTTATTTAACCGCTTTAAGGGAAAGCAGAAGTTTTCAGTTTATGGTACGCTGGGCAATAACGGTAAAACAGGTTTAGGCTGGGAAGATAATAATAAATATGGCGGCGGTAGCGGCATGGAAATGAGCGACGATGGTGGTTTTTACTTCTATAGCGGCGGAGGTGATGATCTTGATAGTTTTAGTGGCCGATATGATGGCGAAGGTAAACCGATAGCGCGTACTGGTGGCGTACATTACGATACCAAATGGAACGGCGATAAGGAATCTCTAAATACCAATTATAAAATAGGGTCACTTACGGTTGATGGGACAAAGAACACCCAAACACTAAATAACTTTCCTGGTAATATTACAACTGTTAACACCGATCAAACAAATCACAATTACCTGTTTCGCCAAAAACTCGACCTGAATTACCAGTTAAAGATCGATTCGATGCAGAACCTAAAAGTTACGGCCGACGGAACTTTAAGACACAGCGATACCAAAAGCTCGTTCCAAACACAAAACCGTCTTCTAAATGGTAACCTTACCAACACCAACGATCAGGATAATAGCGCCAATGTTGACGGCAAGGTATTTAATGCCAGTGCGTTCTATACCAAAAAATTCAAAAAGAAAAGCCGCACGTTATCAGTAAACTTCAGAACAAGCCTTAATGAAAGTGATTCGAAAGGCTTCCTGAAATCAACTCTTGGTTACTACAATCCGGCAAACGGCGAACATTTAAGGGATACAGTTACCGATCAGTATAAAGCTAATAAAACTCAAAGCACAAATATCAGCACTAACATAACTTATACCGAACCCCTCGCTAAAGATTTTACGCTGGCTTTGAGTTATATGATAGCAGTAAATAATGCTAACAACGATAGGCGCAGCTTCAATAAACCATCTGCCACAGCTGGTGTTTATTCGGTTTTAGATAGCATTTATAGCAGCGATTATAAACTAAACCAATTATCAAACCAGGGAGGCGCGGTATTTAACATTCAGAAACAAAAATTCACATTTAACTTTGGCACCAAAATAGCCGGAGTTAAGTTTAAGCAGGTTGATGAATTTGGTCGTACACCTGATTTAACACGTAATTTCACCAACTGGTACCCGCAAGCCAGCTTCCAGTACAAATTTACCAAGCAATCAAGCATTCGTTTAAGCTACAATGGCAATACTTCGCAACCCAGCATTGATCAGATCCAACCGGTTAGGATAAATAACGACCAATTGAACATACAAACAGGTAACGCAGACCTGAAACCGTCATTCACCAACCGTTACAACATCAGCTATAACTCGTATAAAGTTATCAGCAATCAATATATCTGGATCAGCGGTTCGTACTCAACAACCAGTAACCCCATTGTAACCAATGCTGTACGCGATACCTCTGGTGTTATTACCTATAAGCCATCAAATTTAAAAAACCACTCAACCAGCACTTTTTGGGCAAATAGCTATTTTGAAAGAAAAATACCGGGAATAGGTATTAACGCTGGTTTCGAGTTATCAGCTAACGGTAGTGGCTACTATAATTTCCAGAATGATACGCTAAACAAAACCAAATCATATAACTATTCGGGAAGTATCCGGCTTTCTAAATATAAAGAGAAAAAGTACGATGCCTGGATTTCGGCGGGCCCTACCTACACGATCAACTCATCGTCGTTAAATTCCGCACTAAATAATAACGGACGCGGATTTAACGCCAACGGAGGCTTCAACATTTACCTTCCGGGAAAATTCCAGATCGGATCGGATGGAAACTACACCTATAACGCTCCGACAAAATCTTTCCCTGATCAGGATTTCAAGCGCTTCCTGTTAAATGCCAATATAGCGCGCACATTTTTTAAAGACGCGCTGAAAGCAACCATTTCGGGCAATGATTTGTTAAATCAAAATATCGGTTATAACCGTACCGGTGCATCAAACATCATTACGCAAGAACGTTACACCACAATAAGGAGGTACTTCATGTTCACCCTCACCTGGGATTTTAACAAAGTTGGAGGCGGTACACCTAAAAAATAACCTATCATGAAAAAGATTTTAACCTTAACAACCGTATTGCTATTAATCGCGAACGTTTTGCTTGCGCAGGGCAATAAGCATTTTACTTTTCACGGTACCATTGAGTATAACAAAACCTCAAATGTATGGGCTATGCTGCAAAAACTGATCAACAAGGATAATGAAAGCTGGTACCAGCCTATGTATGATCAGTACAAGAAAAATAAGCCACAGTTTAAGGTTTTGAAAAGCTCATTAAAATTTGGCAATAATCAAACCTTGTTTACTCCTATTGAACCGGAATACACCCCCAACAATTTTGGCGACGAACTGCCGATGGCTGTACAGAATAATACCATTTACACCGATTATAATACGGGTTTAAGCACCAGCCAAAAGAAGGTATTTGAAGAAACCTTCCTGGTAAAGGATACCACAAGGCACATTAAATGGAAACTAACCGGCGAAAACAGGGAGATTGCCGGTTATAACTGCCGCAGAGCAAACGGCCTCATACTTGATTCTATCTATGTAGTAGCTTTTTATACCGATGAGATCCCTGTTTCCGGTGGCCCCGAATCATTTAATGGTTTGCCGGGTATGATATTAGGAGTTGCATTGCCCCATGAAAACATAACCTGGTTTGCCACCAAGGTCACCGAACAACCGGTAGATGAAAAATCCCTCTCAGCACCTAAAAAAGGGAAAGCAGGTAATAACAAAAGCTTCCTTACTGTACTGCAAAACGCCATGAAAGATTGGGGCGAAACTTATGCAAAGCAGTATTTAAAAGGATTTTCGTTGTAGGAGGAGAACGTTAATGCGAAAACCAGACTTACGAAGTTTTTGAAACTTCGTAAGTCTTCTAAAGGCAAGCTTTCTCAGATCATATCCAAGCGCCAGTGTCTTCACGGGCGCTTTTTTCTTATATACCTTTACGCGTTAGCCAGCGCCCTGTCCAAATGCACATAGCCGCCATCAACATAAATTAGCTGACCGGTAGTATGGCTTGATACCGGCGACAATAAAAACGCTACGGTATTGGCAATTTCCTCGGCAGTGGTCATCCGGTTGCCCAATGGGATCTTTGATTCGATCTCTTTCAATTTCCCCTGAGGATCGGGCAGGGTTTTGATCCAATTAGCGTAAAGCGGTGTCCAGCATTCGGCCACTACCAGCGCGTTTACACGGATGCCGTATTTCAAAAGCTCAACCGCCCATTCGCGGGTAAGCGCGTTACGGCCACCGTTTGATGCCGCGTAACCCGAGGTATTTCCCTGGCCGGTATCCGCAGTTTTTGAAGTAATGTTGAGGATAGCCCCTTTTGATTTTTTCAGTTCAGGCAGGGCATGATGCGCCATCAGGTAATAATGCACCACGTTTTTATGCAGCGAGGCCATGAACCCTTCGTAGTCGCCGCTTTCCAGGCCAACACCATCATTTACTCCGGCATTATTCACTAAGCCATCGATACGGCCAAATTTTATTATTACTTCATTAACCGCATTTTCGCATGCTTTAGGGTCAGTAAGTTCGGCCACTACCTGGTACGCCTTATGCCCTGCTGTTGCTATAGCTTCAACCGTTTTCAGGTTATCAGCCTCACCGCGGCCTATTATAACCGGGATAGCACCCTCGGCAGCTAACACTTTCACTATGCCTTCGCCTATGCCCTTGGCGCCGCCGGTAACTATAATTACCTTATCTGTAAGTTGTAAATTCATTTTTTTATAATAGATAGATCAAATATTAATGCGAACCTGATAAGGTTAGCTTTTTAACTTTATGGTTGTTGATAGCAAAGATCAGGATGCCAAAAAAGCAAATGCCAGGCACAACGTAAGCCCATTGAATGCTGTGTGTTGCGTCAGAAACCCGCCCCATGATTACCGGGAAAATGGCACCGCCTACAATGCCCATGATTACCAATGATGAACCAAGTTTAGTTTTAGCGCCCAGGCCACGGATACTTAACGAGAAAATAGTCGGGAACATGATCGACATAAAAAACCAGGTACACATTAACGCGTAAACCGCTACTTCGCCTTTTAGTGTTACCGCCATAGCTATCAGGAAAATGTTAATAATCGCATAAGTGATAAGCAGTTTAACCGGGTTAAAATAACGCATGAGCAATGTACCAATAAACCTGCCTGCCATGAAACCCGCAGAAGCTATAGTGAGATAAAAAGAAGCTGGTTTTTCGGCAAATCCGGCTACTTTTTCTGAATAGCGGATAAAGAAACTGCTTATACCAGCTTGCGCCCCTACATATAAAAACTCTGCAAAGATACCGGCCCTTAAACTTTTCACGTGCAACAGCTCGCTTATCCTTACACCAAGCGAACGGTTGTCGTTAACTGCCTCTTCACTGGTTTCTTCAACAATTGGCGGGAAGTGCGTGCGATAAATTAAGAATGCAACTACAAGCACCACTGCGCCAATTACCACAAAAGGAATTTGTACAGACGATGCTTCATGATTAAGATATTCATTCAGCTGCTCGGGCGACATTTTGCTTGATTCCGCATCTGTTAACACTTTGCCCGATAAAATATAATTACCACCGATAAGCGGAGCTAAGGTAGCAGCCAAGCCGTTAAATGATTGTGAAAAGTTGATCCTTCTTTCAGCACCAGCCGGATCACCTAATACCGTTATATAAGGATTAGCTGCCGTTTCCAAAAAGGCTGCGCCCGAAAATACGATGAACAGGGCCGCTAAAAAGAACGCATAGTTACGTACCGCCGCTGCCGGGAAAAACAGGAACGCACCTGTTGAAAAAAGTATCAAACCTAAGATGATCCCGCCCTTGTAGCCATATTTTTTCATGAACTGTGCGGCCGGAATAGGTAATATGAAATAGGCTATATAGGATGCCGAATCGATAAGTGAGGATTGAAGGTCATTAAGCTGGCAAGCCTTTTTTAAATGTGGAATTAAGATCGGGTTAAGATTGAGCGCGAATCCCCAGATAAAGAACAGGGAAGTAATTAATGCTACTGCGAACAGGGCGTTGTTTTTTGACATTAGTGTTTATGGTTGTTATATATTGATCTGTTATTTAAATGCTGCTGAAATATCATCCAGTGAAATCCCCAGTGTTTTTAATGCTATTTTGTTTAATGCGGCTTTATTACCGGTGAAATGGAATACACTATGTTTATGTGTAAGCTTTTCGCCCGGCTTCAGGAACGCGGCGGGTGATACGCTTTCTATCTCATAAAAAGGCCCCATTTGCTTACCATCGGCCAGTGGGCCATCGTTATAAGCATTCACCGCGTCGCCGCTGTAAGGCGCGGTATCTGTTTTCCATTCCTGGTTTAGGTAGGATGCTGTACTATCCACATCAAACATGGTTATGGTTAAAACATCGTTCTCGGCATCGTAACTGCCAGCCATATTTTTTGCCCGGTTTGGCGGGATGCCCAGTTTACCGCGACTTTTGCCATCGGCCTTAAACAGCAGAATGCCGCTTTTATAAGTGATCCTATCCTTCGGAATCTCGCCGAAATAATTGGTAGTGGCTACTTTCCCTTTCGCATTTTCATTATAGGGAACTACAATCACCACTTTGGGCGAAGGGGTAAACATATCTAAATTCCATAAACAAGGTGCGCCTGTAGCTTTATCCCAAGCTTTATCTCCTGCATTAATGAGGGAATTTACAGTATTAAAACCAACTGTTTTTACAGCTGTATCCGCATCAATACTTAATACTTGCTGAATTACATTTGGCTCCATGATCTCCACATCACGCTCCAGCTTTATTGATAATTCGGTGCCGGCATAATTTTGCAGACGCGTGCTTTTGCTCATCGATACCTTTTTATCCGAAGTTGAAATGAGTTCCCAGCTTTCATTATCAACAGCAGCCGGCGTATGCCAATTGGCAAACTCCATTTTGGTGCCCGGCTTAAAGAAAAGCGAGAATTGCCCGCCTTCCGGCCCAAGCCACAGGCGATCTTCACCGCCAAAGGCATTCATATGCGGGTCTGGCTGTTTCAAATCGAATGTTTCATACTTGATCCATCCGAAACTTTTACCATTTAAACCATCAGCGGTAGATGTAAAAACCTTTGCCTGATATTTGGGCGATACGATCACCTGCCCCAAACCGCTGTCATCTTTTAAAACGATAACACTATCCTTTGCTTTTAAAAAATCAAGATCAGATCCAAAAGTTCCTTTCATGGGTAGTTGAGGGTTGCGCATGGTACACGACACCGAAGCGGCAAGCAGCAAAACTAATGATGACTTTTTAAAAAGCTGCATATGCCGGTTATTTATGTTTAGGATTTAAGCCGATCACATTCACCATTGTGCCGATATAGTCAATACTGATCTCCACAACGTCGCCGGCTTGCAAAGTAAAACTTGGCGGCGGCACCAGGCAGGTGCCCGTCATTAAAAAGCATCCGTTAGGAAAATCACATTCACTGTATAAATAGCCGGTAAGCTCGGTAAAAGAGCGTTTAATGCGCGATACCGTTGTTTCGTCTTCAAAAAGGATGGTACCATTTCGCTTAATGTTCATGCTGATGATTGTTTCACCCGGAATTGGCGATGAGGTAACATATAAGCATGGCCCAAGCGCGGCGCTTTTTTCATAAACTTTAGCCTGCGGAAGGTACAACGCATTTTCTCCCTCAATACTCCGCGAGCTCATATCATTGCCAATGGTGTATCCCTGGATATTACCATCGCTATTCACAAATAGTGTAAGTTCAGGCTCCGGCACATCCCACTCCGAATCTTTGCGGATGTAAACTTCACCGTTATGCCCGGATACCCGGTGAGCAAGTGCTTTGAAAAAAAGCTCAGGGCGCGGTGCATCATAAACCTTATCATACAGGCTTGCGCCGGTTTCTGATTCCTCCATGCGAGCGTCACGGCTGCGTAAATAAGTCACGCCAGCGGCCCATACTTCCTGGGTACCAATCGGCGGCAATATTTTGCTGTTTAGATATTCATTCTCCACCTCGGCGCTCAGAGCTGTAGTATCGGCAGTGATCATTTCCAGATAAGCGGCTAAAGCATCCCTGTTGATCAGTTTATCCCATTCATCATCAATAATATATGATGAGCCGTTATGTTGCAATAGGCTGCCTTTGGCAAGTTTATATAGTTTCATTAGTTTACTTCCAGTTCGTCTTTTGAGGGGAATTTAGGGAAAGGGCCATGTTCGCCGGTTTGATACCAGAACACGGTTGAAGCGATATCGTCCTGCAAGGGCATGTAACGACCATCATGCCGCCAGCCTAATGCCTGTATGGTAACTTTCAAACTTTTTTCAAAGCGGATTGGATCAACGATATGCCAGCGGTACATGCCAAAACGCTGTGCAATTTCATAGTGCCCATCGCCGCGGATTACCTGCGGCAAGCCGCTGTAGGGGCTGCAAAATTCGGTGTACTCCGTTCCCGGTTTTTCTTTCCCGTTGGCATCTTTATGGCGGGTATCAAAATCATACGATCCGCAAAAATAATCTTCTGTCCCTGTTCCATTTATAGTAGGAAACTTGGTATCGCCATCCATAAAAAATTTGATCTCGCCTTCACCCCACCAGCCATTTTTGTTTGAGCCATAAGCTATGTAAGTACCTACGTATTGCCCTTTGCCTTTAATGCTATCTACCAAAACAAAATCTTTTTTATAAGGTAATGGGTTTACCCTGCGAAACTGCGCGTGAAAATAGCCCGCATCCTCGGGTACATCGGTCAGGGTATAATCAACCTGGTAATAGAGCACCATATCCGCATCGTCGATATTTTCCATAGTGATGCGGCATTTTTTGCGGAACGGCATTGGCCAGTAGCAATTAAATGCACTGCCAGGATTAACCGCCACTGCGAGGGAATTTACCGGTGCATATTTACCCCATCCCATACAAAAAAAGTCGCCCACCGGCACCTCCACGGATGGGGTAGTTTCATCGTCCCAATAAAAACGGATTATGGAATAGCGCCAGTTACCGGTAGGTGTCATCCAGATATGCTGGATGGCGCCCGATCCGTTAATTTCGGCAACGGTAAAAGTTGTATGTTTTTTGATGACAACGCTTGGGCTTACTTTCCAGGTCTGGCCCAGATCGCGCGAAGCGTTGGCGCCGGTGCCGTTTGTGGCCATGCCACCTTTACCTTTCTCGCCCGTAAAATTTTCCGGGCTGATAGATCTTGTTTTGGCATCAGATGTACGATAAAGGTTGCCGAGCCCAACATCAAGACCGTTAAATTTTTGCTGCGCATCAACAAACGAAGCAACAATAACACACAGGCAGATCGTTAAAAAATAATTTTTCACCATAAAACTTATCTTTAAAATCATTTAACGCAGTAATTGGTAATGCGTTCCAGGTTTATTTGTTTATGCTTCAGGCCTTGGTTAAAAAAGCCATTCACAATCATATTGATAATTTTTTGCTATCCATACCGCTTTATAAGCATAACATGCGCATATTTTGGCATGGCTTACCTGCGGTTGATAAAGCTAATTTAAAATTTATTAAATAAATGCCTGCGCCTGTAAAAAACAGGATAGATTAATTGTCCATTCTTCGATAAATAAGCTAAATAAACCACATTTTTGCATATGCCGTTTGATCTGATACTTAACAATCTCGAAAAACACATCCACTTAACCCGCGAAGAACAGGAAATTTTCACGGCTTATTTACAGCCTAAAAAAATAAAACGAAAACAGTTTTTGCTTACTTATGGTGAGATATGCAAGTATTCGGCTTTTGTAACGGCCGGTTGTTTGCGAGGTTATACCGTAGATAAAAGTGGTATCGAACATGTGTTAAACTTTGCCCCTGCCGACTGGTGGATTGCCGATATGTATAGTCTAATTTCGCAAAAAACCGGTATCCAGAATATCGAAGCATTGGAAGATACCGATGTGCTGCTGCTATCAAAAGCCAACCAGGAAAAATTATATATACAGATACCTAAGTTTGAGCACTTTTTCAGGATCCTGACCGAAAACTCACTGGTAGCCAGTCAGCAGCGTCTTATCGATAGTCTGAGCCTTACCGCCGAAGACCGTTATTATAATTTTTGCAAACGCTACCCTACACTGATAGATCATCTCCCACAAAAACAAATAGCCTCCTATATAGGTGTAACCCCCGAGTTTTTTAGCCGGATGAAAAGCGAAATGGTGAGGAAAAGATAGATGAATGGTTGATTGGGTTGATTAGAGAGTGGTTTTATACGCAATAAACAACTACTCTCCACCCACCTAATCAACTACTCTCCAATTTTCTTAACCTACATCAAGTGCCGCCAACCAATGTCCCTTTAAATTTGTATTACAATTTAAAGGAAACACACCATGGCACAGACCATTTTACATAAAGCCAACACCCGCGGACATGCAGACCACGGATGGTTACACAGCTACCAATCATTTAGTTTTGCTGGTTATTACAATCCTCAACGGATGAACTTTGGCGCGTTGAGGGTGTTGAACGATGATACCGTTGATCCGGGTATGGGTTTCGGCAAACACCCGCATGATAACATGGAGATCATTTCAATTCCGCTGGAAGGCGACCTCGAGCATAAGGACAGCATGAACAATGTAGCTGTTATCAAAAACGGAGATATCCAGGCGATGAGTGCCGGTACCGGAATTTTTCACAGCGAATATAATTTTGACCGTACCAGCGAAGTGAAATTTTTGCAGATCTGGATCTACCCTAATAAAAGAAATGTAGAACCTCGTTACGATCAGATTTCATTAAATCTTGAAGACCGTCATAACAAACTGCAACAGGTATTATCCCCCAGTCCCGACGATGCAGGTGTGTGGATCCATCAGGACGCATGGTTTCATTTAGGCAAGTTTGACAAAGGAGTAAGCACCGAATACAGCATCAAGAAAGAGGGCAACGGCGTTTATACGTTTGTGTTAAGCGGCGAAGTGATTATTAATGGCGAAACTTTAAATAGTCGCGATGCTTTGGGTATTTGGGATACCGACAAATTTACCGTTGAAGCAGGTACAGATTCAGAGTTTTTGTTAATTGATGTACCAATGAAATTTTAAGATCATGGAAAAGACGCAGATACTGGTAGTTGGCCGTCACCCCGAAATACTGGCTACCGTGGTACGGCTGGTAAACAATAATCCTAATTGGAACGCAACAGGCTGCCTCAGCGATGAGGAGGCCATTGCGGCATTCAGTACGCGGGATTTTAAACTCGTGCTATTAGGTGGTGGTGTTGATGAGATATCGGAATATAAATTGAATGAATATTTTTGTGCCGAAAAACCCAGCATTAAAATAGTTCAGCATTTTGGCGGAGGGAGTGGACTGCTCTCGGCTGAGATTTTTGAGGCATTAGGTAGCTGATTAACTTAATGGCTGCTGCAACCACTACATCCTGAAGCAGAGCACCCTGAGCAACCGCTTCCACATCCACTGCCCCCGCCGCTATGACACCCATGACCAGAATGTCCGTGATGGCCCGAATCGAAACTACTATCAGCTCCGCAGCCGACGGTACTACAACCAGTCCCACCACCATTACCGTCACGGTCCCGTTTATCATCATTGCGCCCTTCACTATGATAACTTAATATGGTAACACCAACAAACAGTACCAGGAAAATTAATATAAAAATATCATTATCTGAGGCCTGTATGCATATCCATGAAACAAGGATCAACATCCCCATCAACAACAATACTTTAATTCGTCGAGGTTTACGGATAAGCCAGTATTTATCCAGGTTCACTCGTTGAAAATTAATCTCTTTAAAGCGGACTTCGTTTCCAGGCCAGATATCAGCAGGCGACTGTTCGTTAAAACAGTTAAAATATAATTGGCCGGTATCAGTATAAAACGTGTCATACTTTACTGCTTCGCTATTTCCACCTTTAGTAGGATTATGATGGATCTCCCTTCCGAGTGTGTCACGGCAAAGATCTATCCAATATGACCGGGTAAAAGTTAAATGCAGGTGCCAGGCCTGATCAATAGCATCGGAAGGTGTTACACCATGTTCGGAGATACAACAAAGAAAAATAAAACGTTTGTATTCAGCAATCACTCTACGGGTATAAACTAAGTCCCACCCATTCTCGCGCGCCAGGCGTTCGGAAAATTTGAAAGCAGCTTCAGGATCATCCAATTGAAAATCCAGGATCTTTTGCCAAAGCGCGGCTTGTTCTGCTGTAAGCATATGTTTAGGTATATACTTTAAAAATAGCAAAATAATATGGTAATGAAATGTTTATTGGTGATGGTGTTCGTTATCTTGCTATCGATCGGACTTTGTTCATTTTGTTAAGAAAAAGAACAAAGCCAACCCGCGGCAACTAAGCGGGCCAACGTAAAGTTAAATACAACAATGATTTCTTTGGGCGTTGCCTGTGGCCGGGCTATGCGCTCATACTGCACGGGCATTAGCCACAGGCCGGTATCCGCTCCTATCCCTAACGTGGTTTGAGGGTCAGTGGAAAGCAGAGATTGGCTACAGTTGGCATGGCTTGGGATAGGAGAATCCCCAAAGTCTAATAACGCAAAAAAGCCTTAGTAATTAGCTAAGGCTTTTGCGATGTAGCACTATTGAAAGTGATAAAGGGTGGCACCGACCTACTCTCCCACGTTTTACCGCAGTACCATCGGCTCTGGCGGGCTTGACTTCTCTGTTCGGAATGGGAAGAGGTAGACACCGCCGATATAGGCACCTGAATTTCTTTTTATTAAGGTGAAAGCTTAAAGGTAAAAGTTAAAGGTTTTTTACCTTTCGCCTTTATCCTTTGGCCTTTCAGCCTCATAAATGACATATTATTGAAAGAAGGAATTGAATGTAGAGAAAACAACAGCTTTGTTGTTCATTATCTGTTTGTCTCGGATTAGAGGTAGCGACTAATCTCTTAATCTCTAACCTCTAATCTCTGCTTTGAAGAAAGCTTCGGGCAATTAGTATTACTCGGCTATGATGTCACCACCTTTATACCTGTAACCTATCAACGTAGTAGTCTCCTAC
>NZ_BMKD01000017.1 GCF_014643835.1 Mucilaginibacter rubeus
AGACCTGACCTGATCATCTTTCCCGGCCATACAAATAAAGTTAACACAGGGCATTCTAATAAATAACCCGTTCGGGGCCACCCAGCAAATCAATTGATATGGAAAATACACTTACATCGCAGGAAGGATATATTGAACGGTTCATAGCAAGGAATGTTTTGGCTTCACTGCTGTTTTTGCTTGTTTTTTCCTGTGCCAGTGCGCAGGCTATTAACGGCGATGGCAAAAGCCTGCGGAAAGCTTATCATGTAAATAGTTATTTATCGGTTGAAATCTATTCGCAACTAAATGTTTATCTCACAGCCGATACTGGCGCCATCGTTATTGAAGCAGACAGCAATATCATACCCCACATACAATTGAAAGCAGAAAAAGGTACGCTCGTTATCAAAAATGATCCTGGTATCTGGTTCAATCCTAAAACCGCTATCAAAGTATCAATTCCCGCCGAAAAAGTAAGAACTATAAAAAATGTAGGCTCTGCCGATATCAACACGCTCAATGTTAAATTAACCGGACCTTCTGTCCGAATTTTGAACATTGGCTCGGGAAAAGTAAAAGCGGCTTTAGATTGCATTGATTTAAAGGTGACCGGCAAAGGATCTGCAGATTTTGACCTGTCAGGAAAAACACAACACGCGGCTATTGATCTGTCTGGAAGCGGAGACATTCATGCGCAAGAATTATCCGCGAATGAGGCAAACCTGCGCTTAAACGGAAGCTGCAACGCCTGGGTCAATTGCCGGGATCGGTTGAATGTACACATACCACTGATAAGTAGCAGTACAGTATATTATAAAGGAAGCCCCCTGGTAAAAAAAACGGGGTTGGGAGGCAGCACCGAAAAAATCTAAGCTTTGATATTTCAATTTGACATTTCAATAAGTTAAACATGGATCACATGCCGGCAGAAATAATTGCGCCTTCCGTTTCACAAAAAAAGTGGTGGCTGGCAAATACCCATCCAGATAAATCAGGATATCAGGATGCGCTGATCTTAGACTTTTATCCTGAAAAAGTTGATGCTGAAGTTTTAAAAAAAACAGTAGGTGTCTTGTATGAAAGGCATGAGAGTCTACGTACAATTTTCCCCTTGATAGCTGGCGAGGTCAGACAGGTTATTTTGCCCGAAGCATTGGAGTGCTTTGATCTCCAATATTATGATATCAGCACTTTGCCGGGCCACGAACAGCACCATTTTATGGTGCAAAAGAAAATGATCAGTTTTCATGAGTTAAATAATGGGCCGCTGAGTAAATTTCTGCTCTTTAAAATCAGCGGGCAACTGTACAACGTAAGTGTTGTACTCCATCACATTATTTCAGATGCATGGTCCGTTAAGATACTGAAAGATGAAATAACGGATGTTTACTCAAAACATAAACTCGGAAAGTATCCGTTCTTTCAATCACCACCAGTTCAGTTAAAAGAATTCACCGAACACCAGAACTTCCAATGCTCAAAAAATAAAGATAGGGATATTGCATACTGGAGGCGGGTTTTATCCGGTGAACCATCAGCTTTAGGCTATCAAGGATATGTTGACAGCGATCTTAAATATAGCGGATCGCATCTTCCGCAGAAGGCAACTGCCTATGTGACAAATTTTACCGATGATGCATATACTGAAATCCTTTCATCTCCATTAACATTGAAATTTGGGTTGGCTCCCGTTTTCTATGCGGGTTTCCTGCTCAGTTTGAACCATCTGAACAAAGCAAACAACATCATTTTTGCATCGCCTGTGGCTAACAGGTTTTTAAGCAAATTTAATGAAACCATCGGATGCCTCACAGGAGGCATTTACTTGACTCATACTTTAAACCATGAGGCTACTATTTCGGATATTGCGGCAGGTTTCCGCCTAAACCTTGTAAATGCATGCCGGCATATAATTTTTGACCATGGTTATCTTGGCCTGGATGAAAGCTACTTGCGCGGGAATTGTGATCTGTATGCTAACCTGGAATTGAGTAAATTAGGTTCCGCGTCATTGATAGGAAACGACAGCCCAATTGGTTACCAAGACCATCAAAGCACATATTATCCATTAGAATGCGCGGTATCTCAATACCTGGACGCCTTTGCATTTCGTTGGAGCTGCAATTTACGGTTCTTTGATCCCGGATTTTTAGAAACACTTGCATTCGTTCATAGAATTGTAATGAGCTATATCGTCGCCCATCCCGATCGTCAGGTTAAAGATTTATTACAGTTATTGAAAAATGATAAGTTATCAGCTGCCCATCGAACAATATCCGGATAATTAACAGCTTGTTCTGGTAATAAGATAGAGGTTTTCCACTCCATCTGCCTCCCATACAATGTCTGCAGTTGTTAAGTATTAACCGTGCGCATACGCCTGCATTAACGTCTTATAATCTGATGATGAAGCCCCGGAGCAAGGATTATCAGATCGAAATCAAATATCATGAAACCGAAACATCAACAATTAGATCTCTTTTCGTGGATAAAACAGCCAGCTTTTTCTGCGAAAAGAATGGCCGTGCTTATTCCTCAATTCAATGAGTGTAAAGACATAGCATATTATTATGGTCGCCTGGAGTATTTTTCAACTTTGGCTCACAAGTATTCCGATGAGCTGGATGTTATATTAATCGACGACGGTTCAAATGATGAGAGCAGGGAAATATTAGCACGTTTTCAGCAGCGGGTTGACAGCGGGTTTTATTCGGCAGCCATAGCCAGCAATACACAAAAAGTTGGCGCATTGAATTTGACGGCCATAAATACCTCTTATGATTATCTAATACTGTCAGATTTTGATACAGACCTCGGCCATCTTGAAAATTTGAGAATGGCAGTCATGCGTCTGGATTATTCGCAAGAATTTATGGGTTGTTATTTGAGAATGTATCCATTTGGGGAAAGCGGCCTTACGTTCAAAATGCAACAATTGGAATATTGCTTTGCCAGGACATATTATAAGTTTCACCAGAAAGAGCGGTCTGTCCCTGTTATGCCTGGTGCCGGATCTTGTTACCGCAGAACCATGTTGCTTGATATTTACAAAATGCATTCCGGTTTAAGGAGTGGGGAGGACCGGGAAGCTGCTACTATTGGCGCCAAGCTTAATTTGAAGGTGTTTTATCTTGAAAATGTAGAAGCTTTGACCCGTCCGCCCAGCCGTCTTCCCCAATTGATAAGTCAGCGTACCCGTTGGTACACGGGGTACATTGAAACTGTTATCAAAGAGCATGCGTTTTATTTCGCCCAAATTAAATCAGGCAGTGTCATCGGTTTACGTACCTTACAGGATTTTGTATCTGTTTTGCTGTTATTACTGTTTCCAATACTGGTGATGATAGTAGCCGCCACAGGCTTCAAAAGCCTTATCGCCGTTTTATCGATAAGCTATTGTTTAAGTGAATGCTATTATTTATTACTGTTAACATACGCTCCTAAAGAAAAGAGGTTTGTGCAAAACCCTTCCATGCTCAGTATTCTGCTCTATCCTTTATTTTGGTTACTGGTTTCTTTTCTTTCCTGGTGGAAAGCGGTGATGTACTGCGTTTTAAATTATAAAACAATAAAAGCACATTTTAACAGGAACAAAGACATGGTTCCACCTTATGTTTTTTACCATCGTGAAGCCAGCATTTAAAGTATTTCGGGCACTAACCAATCTCTGAAAAGCCCCTTAAACAGTGATCAGTCCGTTCTCCGGAGCAGATAACTACATCAAACCTAACGTTGGTGTAAACATCAGCGGTGCTTGTGTAATAAATATTTTCAGCTAAAGCTGATGGTCTAAATTTATGAAATACGCACTGAAGCTATAAACCACATCCCTATATTTTAAAGTTATATGAGATCACAAAAGATACCAGTTTTTATTCTGGAAGAGCATAATGAAGCTTATTATGTGTGGACTGAATGTGTACAGAAGGGTATGTTACCTGCAGCCAATAATGTTTTGTACCATATAGATGAACATGGAGATATGGGGGTCCCCAGGTTCAATAAGTCCATTAATTGCGTGAACGCGGCCGAACAGCGTGAAGTTAGGGCGTTCACGCATGAGGAAATCGGGATAGGCTCATTTATAATGCCGGCTATGTACAAAGGCATTTTCAGCAGTATCTATTGGTTTAAAGTGCAACATAAAGCTACCAAGCGAGATCATCTCATGTATGTCAGGACTTATAATGCGGACGGGTTGAAGCTGCTTTCAGGGCCTGTTACCGAAGAAATAAAGAAGGCTTCAGAAATAGATCATGATCTGAAAATCTTTGATTTTCATTTAAATAATATCAACGAAATGCCTGAAACGGAGCTTTCCATAGCCTTGGATATCGATCTCGATTATTTTTCCTGCTCCGGAAACCCCGTAGAGCTGTATGAAATAAGCATTGAAATAACAAAAGCTGAATATGAAAAATTTCATAGTACACCTTACCACCAAAGTAAATTTCTGGGTTTTAAATCAAACGTTTATGAATCAGATGGTAAGTATCACCTTATACTTAATGATTACAAGCATACCTATCCGGACCTTTACCCTTTTACCTTAAAAGTAGACCGGGAGCTGATCAGCGAACGGATTGCCGAAGTAACCCGGAAACTAAAGCAGAGCAAGGTTGTACCGAAAGTTATAACCATTTGCCGTTCCCGCTTTAGCGGCTTCACACCGGATGACCAGTGGGAATTTATCGAAAGTTCACTGCTGAAAGAGCTTGGATCATTATACGAATTGGATGTTCATTTAACTGCCGGACTCGAAGTAGCCTAATCAAAATCAGAGATGAAAAATATAAAGATATTATTGCTTTTTATTTCGTTTTTCCCCTCTTCGGGATTTTGCCAGTGGAAAGCCCAAACACGTGATTTTGTTAACGACAAAACAGTGTATAGCATCGTGCAGGACAAGAACCAAAAAACGCTCAATTTTCTATTCCCAGAATACGAGTTCTATGATAGGTTAAGTACAAAAGTTTACCCGCTTATAGATGCTGGCGAAGGTATGGGAAAGGGTTATATATGGAAAACCGATTTCTATTACCAGGCCAAACTGGATTCTTCCGAGCATTTTCTCCAGACTGACTTATATCTCGAAAATGTGGGGAGCCTTTTATTTTTGATGTACAATCCTTACAGCCGGACTTTTTATTCAAAAACTATAAAAGTAACTTATCAGGGATACCAAAACCAGCTATCAGATAACCTGGGCGAATGGGACAGTAGCAAGGAACTGCCAGCAATATTTAAAGATAAGGGCCTTTTTCCTTTAAGTGATAAATTTAAGCTCGCGGTGCTGGCAGTGCCGGTCAACCCGGAATTGAAGTTAAAAGTTTATGCAGCTGATTTAGCGGTTGTACACGGTTCGGTAAAATATGTCAGCCTTCCCCCGGATTTTTATTTGCCGCAAGTTGCCAAGAAAAACAGGAAACAGCCGTCGACGTCCTCCGACTTTATGAGCGAATACATTTCTTCATCGACAGATCAGGAAAAAAGAGGTGTCCTTGGCTCAAGTATTTATCTGTCCGATCTGGATGATAAGCTGGCTGAGCGGGATTTGATCAATAATGCTGTACTCAGCTCCGTTAAAAATTACCCTTTTTACGCCGAAAGAAATATCAATAAAGATTCGGCGCTGCGGAAGCTTCAGAAAATAATGCGGTTAAATACGGATACCGCAGGTTTTTATAACTATGTGGGGATATTATCACGTTTTTTAAAAGATGAATTTCATGATCCGCACTTAGGTATCAATATACAGTCAGGCGGCGCAATTAAGGCCCAGCCAGTACAAAAAGTAATCAGGCCGCTGAGAGCCTATAGCATAAGTAATAAACTTTATGTCGCGGCAGTTTTCGATGAACGCTATAAAACGGTGCTGCCATTGGGCGAAGAAATTATAAAAATCGACCAGCGGTTGGTTACCGATATTATGGATAGTTTGAGGAAAAACGATCCGGAAGATGCAAAGAATCTCAATGGCGAGTTTTTGGATGGCCTTGGAAAGCACAAAGCGGACAGTACTGTCCTGACTGTTAAGGGAATTGATGGCATGCAACAAAAGGTGTGCATGAAGTATAATGGCACCTTAACGGTTGATGAAAACTTTAAACCAAAGCAATGTTATTTTAAAATGCTGGATAAAGATGTGGCTTATTACCAGATATCAAGCTGGACATTAGATGTTTATAGAAGGTTTTTAAATAATTGGGATAATGTGAAGAATGCCCGCAAAGTCATCATCGATCTTAGGGGCAACGGTGGCGGGATCGGTTTGTCAGTGTTCCGGTTGCTGTCTGTTTTTTTTGATAAGCCGGCTACCATATATAAGATAAAAGATTTTGAAGGTAATTATTCAGATCCCCTCATTATCAAGTCCAATCAGTATTATCACCTGAATCCGACAGCAAAGCTTGTTGTTTTATGCGATAAAAATACGGCCTGCGCATCGGAGATCTTTATCGCCGGTATTTTAGCGAACAGGGCCAATACAGTTCTTATTGGCAGCGAAAGCACAGGCGGTGTCCTTGCAGACAGGTATGATCTGAATTTTCCTTCGAAAGTAGTTTTCTACACCGATGCGCTCATCGGAAAATTATACCTGAATAAATTTAATTGCATCGAGACAAAAGGCATTGCTCCAACGTCGTTGGTAAGTATCGATCAAATCACAGACTTAAAGCCATACCGGGATAAGGTATTAAGAACTGCCATAAGTGAGTAGATCACCTTTTGAAAGGCCCGGGAATATAACAACAATACAGCAGGGAAGCGAATCTTTGCTTAAGGAGCTATAGGTGTACCATCTAAACCGCTTCACCACTCAGGAGGGGTTTTAGTTTGCTTTTTTTAACAGTTTATTAATCAATAATTTAAATCAAAAAAAGGATG
>NZ_BMKD01000018.1 GCF_014643835.1 Mucilaginibacter rubeus
CGATTAGCGTTGATCAGGAAACCTTAGTCTTTCGGTGGGCGGGTTTCTCTCCCGCCTTATCGTTACTTATGCCTACATTTGCTTTTCTATTCCCTCCACAGTCAGTTACCTTCCTGCTTCGCCGGATAATAGAATGCTCCCCTACCAGTCACATTACTGTGAATCCATAGCTTCGGTATACTGCTTGATGCCCGTTTATTATCCATGCCCGATCGCTCGACTAGTGAGCTGTTACGCACTCTTTAAATGAATGGCTGCTTCCAAGCCAACATCCTAGCTGTCTGTGCAATCGGACCTCGTTAGTTCAACTTAGCAATAATTTAGGGACCTTAGCTGATGGTCTGGGTTCTTTCCCTCTCGGCCATGGACCTTAGCACCCATAGCCTCACTCCAGCGTATATTATAAAGCATTCGGAGTTTATCTGGATTTGGTAGGATTTGACTCCCCCGCACCCAATTAGTAGCTCTACCTCTTTATAACTCAACCGCCAGGCTGTTCCTAAAAACATTTCGGGGAGTACGAGCTATTTCCCAGTTTGATTAGCCTTTCACCCCTACCCACAAGTCATCCGGAAACTTTTCAACGTTTATCGGTTCGGTCCTCCAGTACCTGTTACGGCACCTTCAACCTGCCCATGGGTAGATCACAAGGTTTCGCGTCTACCTCCCCTGACTATACGCCCTTTTCAGACTCGCTTTCGCTTCGGATCCGTGTCTTAAACACTTAACCTTGCCAGGGAAGAGTAACTCGTAGGCTCATTATGCAAAAGGCACGCCGTCACGGTGTTAACCGCTCCGACCGCTTGTAAGTACACGGTTTCAGGTTCTATTTCACTCCCCTGTTCGGGGTTCTTTTCACCTTTCCCTCACGGTACTGGTTCACTATCGGTCTCTCAGGAGTATTTAGCCTTACCGGATGGTGCCGGCAAATTCCCACAAGGCGTCTCCGACCTCGCGGTACTCAGGATACCACTATCCTATTATCTATTACCCGTACGCAGCTCTCATGCTCTATGGCAGGGTTTCCCACCCCCTTCCGGTTCTATTTAATATTCATGTTGTGGTCCTACAACCCCTGCTATGCCGTAACATAACAGGTTTGGGCTTCTTCCATTTCGCTCGCCACTACTCTGGAAATCACTATTGTTTTCTCTTCCTCTGCTTACTTAGATGTTTCAGTTCGGCAGGTTAGCGCATTTATGCAGTTATTCTTCAAATAACTAGGTTTCCCCATTCGGAAATCTGCGGATCAATTCATATTTGCTAATCCCCGCAGCTTATCGCAGCTTATCACGTCCTTCTTCGCCTCTGAGAGCCAAGGCATCCCCCGTGTACCCTTTCTTACTTTCTTCTACTCTTGCGCCTTTTGCGCCGCAAGGTATGTCTTTATTTTAGTCCGTCGTTCGACAGAGTCAAGAGTTCAGGAGTCAGGAAGCAAGATTACTCTTGTTTCTTTATTCTTGTAATCTTGGTTCTCAATCAAACAACTTCCTATCTGTTGTTTTCTCTTGTTTTCAATTACTTCTTCCAATATGTCAAAGAACGTTAGTTTTCATCTGTAGCGTAACCTATATTATAGTTACTGTAGAATACTTGGTGGAGAATAACGGATTCGAACCGTTGACCCCCTGCGTGCAAGGCAGGTGCTCTAGCCAGCTGAGCTAATCCCCCGAAGGATAAATTAATTAGTGATTTGGTGATTTATTGAATTAGTGATTGCTTTTCAATTCACTAACTCACTAATTCCTTAACTCGCTAATTGCCTTGTTGTAGTCCCGAGCAGATTTGAACTGCTGACCCCTACATTATCAGTGTAGTGCTCTAACCAAGCTGAGCTACAGGACTATTTGTTTTTAGTTGCAGTTATCAGTTGCAGTTTGCAGGACTTTTCTGCCTACTGCTGCTGCCACTGCTTACTGCCACTTGTCCTGTGCTTACTTTCGTTTACACATTCCACAGATGGCTTCATCTTCTGGGTTTCCTTTTGTCTTTTTTTTGTGTTTTAAGAAATATCATGTAGGTAACAGTTCCGAATTACTCAGAGATACTGCTCCAGAAAGGAGGTATTCCAGCCACACCTTCCGGTACGGCTACCTTGTTACGACTTAGCCCCAGTTACCGACTTTACCCTAGGACGCTCCTTGCGGTTACGCACTTCAGGCACTTCCAGCTTCCATGGCTTGACGGGCGGTGTGTACAAGGCCCGGGAACGTATTCACCGCGTCATTGCTGATACGCGATTACTAGCGAATCCAACTTCACGGGGTCGAGTTGCAGACCCCGATCCGAACTGTGAATGGCTTTATGAGATTGGCATCCTGTTGCCAGGTAGCTGCCCTCTGTACCATCCATTGTAGCACGTGTGTAGCCCCGGACGTAAGGGCCATGATGACTTGACGTCGTCCCCTCCTTCCTCTCTATTTGCATAGGCAGTCTGTTTAGAGTCCCCACCTTAAATGCTGGCAACTAAACATAGGGGTTGCGCTCGTTGCGGGACTTAACCCAACACCTCACGGCACGAGCTGACGACAGCCATGCAGCACCTAGTTTCGTGTTCCGAAGAACTGTGACGTCTCTGTCACATTCACTAACTTTCAAGCCCGGGTAAGGTTCCTCGCGTATCATCGAATTAAACCACATGCTCCTCCGCTTGTGCGGGCCCCCGTCAATTCCTTTGAGTTTCACCCTTGCGGGCGTACTCCCCAGGTGGAACACTTAACGCTTTCGCTTAGACGCTGACCGTATATCGCCAACATCGAGTGTTCATCGTTTAGGGCGTGGACTACCAGGGTATCTAATCCTGTTTGATCCCCACGCTTTCGTGCCTCAGCGTCAATCATACTTTAGTAAGCTGCCTTCGCAATTGGTGTTCTGTGACATATCTATGCATTTCACCGCTACTTGTCACATTCCGCCTACCTCAAGTACATTCAAGCTCTTCAGTATCAAGGGCACTGCGATAGTTGAGCTACCGTCTTTCACCCCTGACTTAAAAAGCCGCCTACGCACCCTTTAAACCCAATAAATCCGGATAACGCTTGGATCCTCCGTATTACCGCGGCTGCTGGCACGGAGTTAGCCGATCCTTATTCTCAAGGTACATTCAACCCGGTTCACGAACCGGGGTTTATTCCCCTGCAAAAGCAGTTTACAACCCGTAGGGCCGTCTTCCTGCACGCGGCATGGCTGGTTCAGACTTCCGTCCATTGACCAATATTCCTTACTGCTGCCTCCCGTAGGAGTCTGGTCCGTGTCTCAGTACCAGTGTGGGGGGTCATCCTCTCAGATCCCCTAAACATCGTCGCCTTGGTATGCCGTTACCACACCAACTAGCTAATGTTGCGCATGCCCATCTTGATCCTATAAATATTTGATTATAATACGATGCCATATCATAATGTTATGCGGTCTTAATCTCTCTTTCGAGAGGCTATCCCCCTGATCAAGGTAGGTTACATACGTGTTACGCACCCGTGCGCCACTCTCATTAGGAGCAAGCTCCCAAATCCCGTCCGACTTGCATGTATTAGGCCTGCCGCTAGCGTTCATCCTGAGCCAGGATCAAACTCTCCATTGTAAAATGTTTTGTTTAACCACTGACCCTATTATTAATTAATAGAATCTGTATTATATATCTTTATACAGTCTCTCTTCTTTTTGTAACTCTTCAGCTTTGTTTAACCTTGGTTAGACTTCGCCTCCCGTTACGCTACATGATTTCCATTTCTTAAAAGAACTTGCTCGCTTCATCATCCGAATCAGCTATTATGTCGTCGCAATTCGCATTGCTTAACTTGTCAGTTTGTTTCCCCGAAAATCGCTTCCGGCTCTTTTGTTTTACTCATTAACCATCGTTAACTTTCTTCCTTCTTTTATTGACTGAACTCGCTCAGCCTCAACTTCTTTCGCTCTCTCAAGCACCCTTCCGTTTGGGTCTGCAAAGGTAGAAAACCTTTTCTTATTTCCAAAACTTTTTTATTTTTTATTTTTAAAGTTT
>NZ_BMKD01000019.1 GCF_014643835.1 Mucilaginibacter rubeus
AGGGAAGCGAATCTTTGCTTAAGGAGCTATAGGTGTACCATCTAAACCGCTTCACCACTCAGGAGGGGTTTTAGTTTGCTTTTTTTAACAGTTTATTAATCAATAATTTAAATCAAAAAAAGGATGAACAATCAACAATCAGTGTCAAACGAGCAGATCAAAGAATTGATCAAACCTCGTAAAGTTGAAGACGTGTATTCGAACACCCAGGCAGTTGAAGCTTTCTGCAGGGAATTCGGAAGCGGAACAGATTGCAGGGGGGTAAACGCTGCGATCGAATCAGACGAAGACAGCTTGCTGTTCTAATTTGTAATTCAAAGGCCGGTCGGCATTAGTGTTTCGACCGGCTCTTTAGATGGTTGGTTTAAATATAGACGTTACAGAAGATGAAGGATATCAAATATAGTTTTTACAATGTTATAGTCCCGGTAGCAGAGAAGTCTGAGTACCTGATCTATAATTTGATCAGCGGAGGCCTTGAGGTTTTAACCTGGGAGCAGGGGGCCTATCTTGAAAGTGTCGGTCAAACGTCATTACGCCCTGGGGATAGTGAGTTAAGTGGTCAGGAGGAGCTGTTGGGGTACCTTTACGACAAAGGCTTTTTTGTAAGGAGCGATTTAAATGAACGGGAAGAGTACAATAAGTTTTATTCGAAGAAGAAGGAGCTGTTGTATGATAAGGATGACGGGAGTATCAACCTGACGGTTGGAACAACCATTATGTGCAATATGGGTTGCCCTTATTGTTTTGAGTTTGTGAAGCCGAATAAGTCATTAAATGATATCGAGAACCTTCGGGCGATCATTACTTATATTAATGATATGGTAGAGCAGTCACCTGTAAAAAGATGGCATTCCCTGAATGTTACGTGGTACGGGGGAGAACCGCTGATCAATAAGAATGCGATATCCAGGCTAACGCCAATGCTGCAGGAGCTTTGCGCAAAACACGGTATGAGCTATTCGGCGAATATTATCACGAATGGTATCCTGCTTACCTCTGATAATTGGGAACTGTTAAAGAAGTGTGATGTAAAAAATGTGCAGATCACGATAGATGGCCCTCAAAAAACACATGATAAAAGCCGTCCGCTAAAGGGTCGGAACAATGAGAAGAAGAACTATTTCCAGATCCTGGAAAACTTATGTTTGATGCCTTCGGGGATGCATGTTACGGTACGGATCAATACAGACCGTGAGATAGCGGACTCGATAGATGAACTATTCCAGGATTTTCATGTATTTGGATTGTGGCCAATGCGTTCAAACCAGATCTCTTTCAGTACGGCCTGGTTACGGACGTATGAAGAGGCTAATGAGTCGGATCTGAGCGCAAGGTTTAGCGTAGGCGACTTTTTTGATTTTCAGCAGTCATTCAGGCTTAACCTGGTAAACCGTTATAACCGCTGGGCCTCTCAAAACCAGCGGGAGCAAGCGCGTTTGAAATGGGTACTTCCGGAAATACAGGATGAGTGTGCTACGTGGGTATCACCGTACAGCCTTGTTGTAGATCCGGATGGTAATATCCATAAATGCTGGGAAACGATCCATGAGGGAAAGGAAGCGATCAGTCATGTATCGCAGGGTTTTAAAATAGAATCTCATCAGCCGTATATGGATTATGACCGTTCGCAGTTGAACGAGATCTGTAGTTCATGCAAATATTTGCCGGTATGTGATAAGTTATCGTGTTCCCACCAGGCATTGAAAGAGGGCATGCCGGACTGTACACCCTGGAAAACGAAAACGGAAGATAGCCTGAAATATCAATATCTATTGATGGACAGCAGACCTGACCTGATCATCTTTCCCGGCCATACAAATAAAGTTAACACAGGGCATTCTAATAAATAACCCGTTCGGGGCCACCCAGCAAATCAATTGATATGGAAAATACACTTACATCGCAGGAAG
>NZ_BMKD01000020.1 GCF_014643835.1 Mucilaginibacter rubeus
GTGGCCGTTGCGCAACTAAACTGAGGTTTTCAAATAACCCAGTCGAATAAAGTTCGATTGGGTTATTTTTTTTATAAACATTTGACAATCAGGTATTTGTTTTGTATATTAAGGACATGCAAGGCAAAAAAGATTATCAGGAAAAGCTCTTTATCCGGTTTCAGCTTTCAGACTACATTCCAGCAGATAACTTCTACAGGCGTTTGAAAAGTATACTCGATCTGAACTTTGTTTATGATACGACCAGCAAATATTATGGTACAGAGGGTCAAAAGAGCATTGACCCGGTTGTGTTTTTCAGACTAATGCTTGTTGGTTATTTAGAGAACCTGAATAGCGATAGGCGCATTATTGCTACCTCACGTATGCGCATGGATATCCTCTATTTTATAGGATATGATCTGGATGAAGAACTTCCCTGGCATTCGACATTAAGCCGCACACGCCAGCTTTATGGAGAAGAGGAGTTTACAGCTGTCTTTAAACAGGTTCTTAAAAAGTGTATTGATGCAGGTTTGGTAGCAGGTAAAAGACAGGCTATCGATAGCGCATTTGTCAAAGCCAATGCAGCTATGTCAAGTTTGGTCGAACGCGAGATCATGAATGATGCAGCAACTTATGGCAAGCAATTGGACGATCATAATGATGAAGCCCCGGCTGGGGACATACCGGATGAAAACACCAAGCCTAAGCCGAGAAAGAACGCTAAAGTTGATAAGAAAGCGAACAGCAAGCGTTACAGCCCATCAGACCCTGATGCCCGGTTATCGGTGAAACCCGGAAAAACGACGCGGCTGAACTATTCGGCTCATGTAAGCGTAGATACACAAAACCACGTTATTACACACATCCAGGCCTTCCATGCAGATAAAGGAGATGCACCATGCCTACCTGAGATCCTTACCCATGTCGCCGGAAACCTTAAAGATAATGGCATGGAAATAGAAGATGTGCTTGCCGATACAGGTTATAGCGGTGAAGCGGCGCTTCTGTTTTTAGCTGGTAATCGTATTAAAGGCTTCATACCTAACAGGCCAGGATGTCAAAGCAGGGAAAGCCGGCAGGGCTTCAGTTATGACGGGGAGCAAGACCGGTATGTTTGTCCTGAAGGCAAATACCTTACTTTTCACAACTTCAAAAAAGCAGAGAACGATAATACCCATAAGATATATCGTACCAGTGTTAAAGATTGCAGGGACTGTCCGCTTAAAAGCACCTGCACTAATCTGCAAGGCTTTAAAGTGTTTAAGGATTCCGTAGCTAAAGACCTTTATATAGAAATGCATGAACGCATGCAAACCCGACAAGGGAGCAAGGCCAGGAAAGTAAGACAAAGTACGGTAGAACCGGTACTGGGCACCCTGATCAATTTTACAGGCATGAAACAGGTAAACACAAAAGGGCTCGAATTGGCCAATAAATGTATGATCATGGCCGCCATTGCATATAACCTTAAAAAACTTGTCAATGGTATACCTGCAAAAATCAGAAGAAGAAAAAGAAAGCTACCGGGAAACCATTCTGATGCCTTAATCAATACATTATCGGCCTGTTTATTGAAGATAGCAAACATATTAACTGCTTTCAGCATTGCCTGTAAAAGCAAATGGCCGAATAATCTTTTGCTTTGCAATTTAATTATTCAGCCATTTTAAGCCCTGTTGCGCAACGGCCAC
>NZ_BMKD01000021.1 GCF_014643835.1 Mucilaginibacter rubeus
TGAAGAAAGCTTCGGGCAATTAGTATTACTCGGCTATGATGTCACCACCTTTATACCTGTAACCTATCAACGTAGTAGTCTCCTACGACCCTCAATGGAAGTCTCATCTTGTGGCTAGTTTCGCACTTAGATGCTTTCAGCGCTTATCTATTCCCAACGTAGCTACTCTGCAGTACACCTGGCGGCATAACAGATTCACCAGAGGTTAGTCCAACCCGGTCCTCTCGTACTAAGGTCAGCCCCACTCAAACTTCCTACGCCCACAACAGATAGGGACCGAACTGTCTCGCGACGTTCTGAACCCAGCTCGCGTGCCACTTTAATGAGCGAACAGCTCAACCCTTGGGACCTTCTCCAGCCCCAGGATGTGACGAGCCGACATCGAGGTGCCAAACCTCCCCGTCGATATGAGCTCTTGGGGGAGATCAGCCTGTTATCCCCAGCGTACCTTTTATCCTTTGAGCGATGGCCCTTCCATGCAGAACCACCGGATCACTATATCCGTCTTTCGACCCAGCTCGACTTGTCTGTCTCACTGTCAAGCAAGCTTTTGCTATTGCACTCCGCGTACGGTTACCAAGCGTACTGAGCTTACCTTTGAAAGCCTCCGTTACCTTTTTGGAGGCGACCACCCCAGTCAAACTACCCGCCAAACAATGTTCTCCACATTGCAGAGTTAGACACCAAATACAGAAAGGGTGGTATTTCAACGTTGACTAACCAACTCCTAGCGAAGCTGGATCACAGTCTCCCACCTATCCTACACATCCTGTATCCGATATCAATGTTAAGCTATAGTGAAGGTGCATGGGGTCTTTCCGTCCCGTTGCGGGTAACCGGCGTCTTCACCGATACCACAATTTCACCGAGCTCATGGCTGAGACAGCGCCCAGATCGTTACACCATTCGTGCAGGTCGGAACTTACCCGACAAGGAATTTCGCTACCTTAGGACCGTTATAGTTACGGCCGCCGTTTACTGGGGCTTCGATTCAATGCTTCGCCTTGCGACTAACATCCCCTCTTAACCTTCCAGCACCGGGCAGGTGTCAGGCCATATACGTCATCTTGCGATTTTGCATAGCCATGTGTTTTTGTTAAACAGTCGCCTGGGCCTTTTCACTGCGGCTGACATTGCTGCCAGCGCCCCTTCTCCCGAAGTTACAGGGCCATTTTGCCGAGTTCCTTAGCCATGATTCACTCGAGCACCTTAGGATTCTCTCCTCGACTACCTGTGTCGGTTTACGGTACGGGTTTTTATTACCTGAAGCTTAGCGGGTTTTCTTGGAAGTCTGATTACCTGAACTATCACCTTGTCCGAAGATTCGGTGTACTATCAGCTTTCAGCAAAGTCTGCGTACTTAACTACAAACTCTATACCTACAGCCTTTAACGAACTATTCCGTCAGTTCGCGTCAGTGTCACTACTCCGTCACCGCATCGCAGTAATAAAAAGTACTGGAATATTAACCAGTTGTCCATCGGCTACGCCTGTCGGCTTCACCTTAGGCCCCGACTAACCCTGAT
>NZ_BMKD01000022.1 GCF_014643835.1 Mucilaginibacter rubeus
AATATTCCGGATGCCCATGGTTTCGTGCTTGCGCACATCAGGGTCAAATCCGCGCCCGTCATCACGGATGCTGATCTGCAGTCGGTTTTTGTAAAGATTGATTTCCAGAAACGCGTTTTGTGCCTCCGAATGTTTAACAATATTGTTTAATACTTCCTTAACAAGGAGGTATACCTGGCGCCTTTTTTCGCCGCTGATGGTAACCGGGGTTTCGCTGACGGAGGCATTTACATGGAGGTCAATATTGCTGTATTCAAATATTTTAATGGCTTGTTTATGAATAAAGCCGGCCAGGTTGCTTACTTCGTCGTTTTCAGCATCAAGGCTCCAGATAATTAACCTTACCTGGGTAGATATATCGGTAATGGCTTCATGAATAGCGTCAATCTCCTTAAAAGCAGGCTGATCGGCTGTTTTGCGGCTGAGCAATTCGGTCCTGAGCTTAATACCGGAGATGCTTGCCCCTAAATCATCATGCACCTCACTGCTGATGCGCTGTCGTTCGCGCTGCAGGGCAAGGGCATTTTCATAGTCCTTTTTTTGTAAGCCGATGATGGATTGATAATATTTCCGTACCAACAGGAAAGCGATGATTATGGCACTTAATACAGCCACCACCTGCAGCCATAGCTGTTGGTACCATAAAGGCATAACGTCAAATTTAAAAATGAGCGGCTGGCTTAACTGGTTAAAACGGTCGGCAGCCAGGGCTTCTAACTCATAGTTTCCGGGGGGCAGCAGGTCGAACCGTTTTTCGCCGGAAGGCGCGACGCTCCAATTTTTATCAACCCCCTTAAGCCTGAAGCGGTATTGTATTTTGCCCATGCTTTTGTAGGATAGGGCAACGCAGTTAAATACAACAGGCCGGCCGTAAGTAAAGCTGTTTTGAGTTCCGGGTATCCCATCATTAATCAACACCGGTTTAGGCAGGGCGGTGTTCCCTAAATTTTGAGTAACGGCTATGCCCTGATCTGTAGCTATATAATAATCATG
>NZ_BMKD01000023.1 GCF_014643835.1 Mucilaginibacter rubeus
AGGTTATATCTGATACCCATATCTCATTTACTTTATTAGGGATTATTTCTTTTATACAGTTGGGATACTTTTTTAACCAGTGAAAAGATTGGGTGGTATAAACCCTTCGCCTTTTCTTCCGTACCAATAACTGATGTGCAGCAAGAAGATCAAAAAGAGCATCCCTGCCCATCTTTATTTGATGCTCAAGCAAAAACGCCTGTAATAAGACATAGAGCTTCCTGCCTCCCATAGCGGGATGTATAGCCCTTAAATACCTTACCTCATTTAATATAATCTCCTGTTCGAAACTAATTGCTTCTGCCTGCCAAAAGTGTTGATAATAAGCTTGTCGGGTAATACCAAGTAAACAACAGCACTTTCCAAGGCTTACCCTGGGATAGCTGTTTTTAGTCTCACGGATTACTTGGTAACGGACTTTTTTCGGATATTGATCTTCAGGTCTCTTTCAGCAACCTCTATCATTTTACGATAAAGCTCCTTTTCCAGAAGTGCATCTTCCAGTTGCTTTTTCAGCAACTTAACTGATGCACTATCTTCAGGCTGGATATCCGGATCTCTCTTTGCTGGCATGATACACGAAGATACATAAACCGGCCTTTTTTTCTCCAGGCCAAACGATTTTAACCAGGCTGAAATCCGGCTATTCCCTAAATTATATTTCCGCTCAAGAAAGCTCAGGCCTTCATCTCCCGTTAAATATTCCTGGCAAATTTTTCGCTTAAACTCCTCACTGTACTGGCTCTGCCATTTACCCCCATACACTTTTGAATATCTTTCCATTTTTGTTTACTGATGTGTAAACCTATTTCAGGACAAGACA
>NZ_BMKD01000024.1 GCF_014643835.1 Mucilaginibacter rubeus
TGGTACGGAAGAAAAGGCGAAGGGTTTATACCACCCAATCTTTTCACTGGTTAAAAAAGTATCCCAACTGTATAAAAGAAATAATCCCTAATAAAGTAAATGAGATATGGGTATCAGATATAACCTATTACAGAACAACTCAGGGCTTTGTATATATAAGCTTTATCACAGATGCATATAGCAGGAAAATTGTTGGTTATCATGCTGCAGATACATTAGAAGGTGTTCATACATTAAGCGCTTTACAAATGGCCCTCAAAGAAAATAGGCAACCAATAACCGGCTTAATACATCATTCAGACAGAGGTGTTCAATATTGCAGTTATGATTATGTAAAGCTATTACAGGACAACAACATAATCATTAGCATGACCGAGAATGGTGATCCTTTAGAAAATGCTATTGCCGAAAGGATTAATGGAATTATGAAACAGGAATACCTGGAACATCAGAGCCCGAGTACCAAAGAAGAGGTAATGGAACTATTAACCAAGTCTGTAAAAAGCTATAATAACCAAAGGCCACACATGAGCTGTAATATGCTCACCCCTGAGTTTGTGCATCAAAATAACATAGAAGTGGAGCGAACATGGAAAAGTTATTATAAACCTCAAAATGTGATTTTGTAAACCTATTTTAGGATTAATTAATATTGTAAACGTATAACAGGATTTAGCAGTTAAACTGTAAACTTTTTTTAGGACGAGACA
>NZ_BMKD01000025.1 GCF_014643835.1 Mucilaginibacter rubeus
GACAATTCCCGGCGTGGGCGAGATTACCGCTTTGTTATTTGTAACAGAAGTGGGCGATGTGAACAGGTTTAAATCGTTCGATGCTTTATGCGATTACGTTGGCCTTGTGCCCAATACTCACAGCACTGGTGATAAAGAAAAAGTATCAGGTCTGACCAGGCGGGCCAATCATCAGCTCAGGGAAAAACTCATTGAAGCCAGTTGGACAGCCGTACGTACAGATCCCGCCTTGACGATGCCTTATAATAATTACTGTAAAAGGATGAAAAAGAACAATGCCATCATCAGGATAGCTAAAAAAATGCTTAACCGGATTCGGTATGTAATGAAAAACGAATGCCCGTATGTAATAGCGGTTGTGAAATAATAAACAACAAAAGTGCAGGATAAAACAATCTGTTTTGTTATCAGATGATAAACCGGAATGAGAAATCCGCAGCCCCTTTTGAGGTGTCTGCTTTGTATAAGACTACGGTTATCATTTTATCAAATAATTTAAACGCGATGCTGCGGCCCGTAATGGTGTCTGCTTATAGGAGATTGATTGGTATTTATCGGTGCATTAACGTAATTGAAAATCGGTGAAGGTTTTCTTAGCCATAGGCGAAAA
>NZ_BMKD01000026.1 GCF_014643835.1 Mucilaginibacter rubeus
AATACTGTGTCAAGCTTCCAGGTAGACTGCTTTCTTTGGCATGTCCGCAAACGATTTGCAGACCAAGAAATGGGTGATGCCCCATTTCTAGACCGGCTCCGCCGAGATCAGAAGTCCCTGAGAGGAAGAAGCAGCACTCTTGGTCTGGACATCAGAACCGCCACGCGTGAAGGAAAGCATATAGTGGAGCGGATTTTAGAGGAAGAGTCAGATGAAGCATTTAAAATGAGTGTTGCTTCAGTGCCAGCTCCACGCTATCTAACTGACATGACTCTTGAAGAAATGTCAAGAGATTGGTTAATGCTCATTCCCAAACAGAAAATAACAGGGTCCCTATGCATTAGAATGGACCAAGCAATAGTGGACAAAAA
This sequence comes from Mucilaginibacter rubeus, assembly GCF_014643835.1. Lineage (GTDB taxonomy): Bacteria > Bacteroidota > Bacteroidia > Sphingobacteriales > Sphingobacteriaceae > Mucilaginibacter > Mucilaginibacter rubeus. Next base: position 372 of record NZ_BMKD01000026.1, read on the forward strand.
CATCACATTGAAAGCAAATTTCAGTGTGATTTTCAATCGGCTTGAAGCCCTGATACTACTTAGAGCTTTTACGGAAGAAGGAGCAATTGTAGGCGAAATCTCACCATTACCTTCTCTTCCAGGACATACTGACAAGGATGTCAAAAATGCAATTGAGATCCTCATCGGAGGATTTGAATGGAATGATAACACAGTTCGAGTCTCTGAAACTCTA